>CAVQTR010000007.1:0-48120 GCA_963716685.1 Bryobacterales bacterium | reverse complement strand
CAGCACCGCTGAGCTCGGGCTTCTCAGTCGCCGCCGTTTGTCCTTCGGCTACCCTAGACGGCTCCGCGACTCACGTGTTTGCCCTCTACAAAGTAACCCGGCATTGTAGCTATGGTGATCCGTTAAGCGACGATCACCTCAAGCGAGCATCTATCCCCCTATCAACAGATTGGTCTGACGGCCAGCCCCAGCCCTGCTGCTCCAGCCCAACCCCCACTCACGGCAAATCGTAGATCACCGGCGGAGCCTTACAGCCCATTCACCTCTCCATGCTATGAGGTAGCGCCGGCCGGCGGAATCATAGAGAGAGAAGTGAAAATACGGGCTCGAAGAACTTCCGCTACACTTCGTTTTCGGGACAAGCTGATGATGATTGGCGGACTGACAGTCGTCCTCCTGGGCGTTGCGACTTATGTGGGAGCCCGAATGAATGCGTAGCGATCGATGTCCGTGCAAGGCCCTTTTACGCCGTCGTACCGGGATTGGATTTGCTTATCCTTCCCGTGCCACAACGGGATCGGCTGGTGAAAGAGTTGAATGCGCGGTACTGTACGTGTCAGTGCATGATGAAACTGGCGTCCTGCCGTAACAACCACAGTTCCTGCCGAACCAGTCTCACGATGAGTCGTGCCATTCTCGCCAAACTCGCGCGATGACGTTCCGCTCACCGGCGTTCTTGCGCAGCCGGGGCCGCTAAAAAATAATCCGAAACGCCAGCTGCACCAGCCGCGGGTTCTGGCTGAGCGAGTTATACACGCCAAAATTCGGCGACGTAATCGTGCTGGACGCCATGCTCTGAAACGACACCATATTGAACGCGTTGTAGAACTCGCCGCGCACCTGGAAGTTGACTTTCTCCCGGTACCGGAAGTTCTTATACACATTCCAATTAAAGTTGGTCTGTCCATTCAGGCGAAGAACGTTTCGTCCCAGCGTTCCAAAGTTGCCAAGAAGAGGCTGCGAGAGACCGAGATTCGCGGCATAGGTGCTGATCTTGACGCCGTTCACCGTGGTGGTCCCCAGGCTGGAGGGATTGCCCGGCGAACCGGCGGGTTGCGGATTGAAGTTGTTGATCGGTCCCGCTACGTTCGGGCGGTCCACCGCACTGCCGCCCAGCGGAGCAATGGGATCGGAAATGCCGAAGCGCGGTCCGGCATAGATGTTCACCGGGAATCCGGAACGGTAGCTGCTGATCCCGGCAAAGGACCATCCCGCCAGGAAACCCTTCAGCAACTTGCTGGAAGAGTCCCGGAAGAATGGCAGCTCATAAGTGTGGCCGACGGTCAGCGTGTGGCGCAGGTCAAACTGCGAGGTCCGCGGTTGTTGCGGTTATTCAGCGGATTCTGCTGCGCTGACGTGTCGTTGACCAGAACGCTAAGCGCATCCGAGTTGTCGTCGATGGATTTCGCATACGCAGACCACAGGCTCAAGAAGAGGCCGCGCGACATTCGCTTCTCCACCTGCAATTGGAGCGCGTTATAACTCGAATTGGCCGAGCTTTCCAGATATCCAACCGTGTTGTAACGCGGATCATAGCGGTCGCTGTAGGTAGTGGCATTGCCGCTCAGACCCGCAATCGCCGCCTGGAACTGCGGCAGGCGCGCCTGCTCGTCCGCCAGACTGGTGGCGGCAGGTACGGGATTCGCAATCAGGTTGATCGGCCGGGTCCGCGTCAGGAAAGTTCCCTTGGTTCCCACATAGCTGGCCTTGAACACCAGACCAAGAAACTCGCGCTCCACTCCCACGTTCCATTGCTGCACCTGCGGATTTCTCAGGTTCTGCGCAATGGCGGGACTGATACTCCCGAAATTCAAAATGCTGGTGGAAAGCGTGCCCACCGCCGCGGAGGTCTGCTGCTGAATAGGCGCCGTTCCCGCCAGCAGATTGGCGAGGCTGTTGGCTCCGGTGAAGGCACTTAGCCCGCTCAGGCTCGCCGAATAGATGAAGGGAGGCAGGAAGCGCTGATTCGTGATCGGATTGAGGTAGATGAAGTCGTAAGCGATGCCATACCCGCCGCGGACAACCGTTTTGTTGTCGCTGGTCGGTGTCCACGCGAAACCAAAACGCGGAGCCCAGTTGTTGTTGCTGTTGAATGAAGGCAGACCAGTCACCAGCAGACCCAGCGGACCGCCCCCCGCCGCGCCGTAAGGAGCGGTGTCACGCAGATTCAGGTTGGAGATCTTCTTATTACTTTCGATGGGACCGCCGGCCCACTCGTAGCGAACCCCGATGTTAACCGTCAGCCTGCGGGTTACCTTCCAGTCATCCTGTGCGAAGGCAAACGCATTGTGCACCACGTGTTGCGCACGGAATTGCCGAACTTCTGCGTATAGCCGACGTGGTTGCCCGCTGCAAAATCCGCGAAGCTGTCGAATGTCATGGTTGCCCGGAGGTTGCTGTCGAAGAAAGAATCGGCGTCAAGCGCGTAGTATTCCGCCCCTACTTTGATGTTGTGAGTTCCGCGCGTATACGAAAAGTTGTCCGTGTACTGGTAAGTGCGCTGTTCCCGTCCCTGCGGAAGGATATTCGACACGCCGATGGAAGTCACCGAACCATCGTTGAAGCTGATCTGCGGACCCAGCGGATAAGGAGTCTGAATCGGGAAGTTCGGCTTGCTCTGGCCGAAGCCGAAGCGGAACTCGTTCACCGCGATGCCGCCAAACAGATGCGTCTCCGAAAGTGTGGCTTCGCGCGGATGGTTTGTGCTGCCAGCGCCGAAACCGGGTAGGCTGCTGTTGATAAACGTTAGCCCCGAAGAAGACTGAGCGGAGTTGTAAACACCATAGCGACCCCACAACGTGTCGTTCTTAGTGACGATCACATCCATCCGGTACGACACCTGATAGGTATTAGCTGAATTAGGCGCCGATGCCTGCACCTGACCGCTCGGGCTGCTCGGCAGGTTGTATTGCTTGATCAGAGCCAAAGCCGAGGGGTTGGTCACGGACGCCAGCTGCGCTGGAGTGGGGACGGCTGCTACCTGCGCCTGTCCTGCGCCGCGCGTCTTCACGCCTTCATAGTCCACATGCCAAAACAGCCGGTTCCGGCCGTTGTAGAGTTTAGGAATGTAAACCGGGCCGCCCACCTCGAAGCCATAAACGTTGTTGCGCAGGATGCTGGGGTGTCCGGTGGTATCGAAGAACGACCGCGCGTTCATCTTATCGTTCTCGAAATACTCGTACATCTCCCCGTGAAGGTCGTTGGTTCCGTTCTTGGTGATGTAGATAACCTGGGAGCTGGCATTGCGGCCGTACTCCGCATTGAAGTTATTGGTAATCACCTGAACTTCCTTAATCGCTGCGAAGTTCAAAGGTCCAAGCGGACCGCCCGTCCCGGTAACCGAGACATCCGTCGCAGTAATGCCATCCACCGTGATGTTATTCCCGCGTCCACGTCCGCCGTTCGAATTGAAACTTCCGGAGCCAAGGTAAGGGTTATTCGCCGACACAGGAGCTACACCAGGCGAGAGCAGCGCAAAACCATTGGGATCGCGCCCCACCGGAATCTCCTGCACCGTTTGTCCGCTTACTGAATTTTGGATTTGCGCATTTTCCGTATCCAACTGCGCGACTGTCCCGCCCACTTCCACGCTCTGGCTCACCTGACCCACCTGCATGGTCAGCGACACGTTGGCCGTCTCGCCGGTCTTCACAGGAGCCCGCGCCACCGTGGTCACGAAGCCCGCCGCTTCCGCCCGCACCTCGTAAGTCCCCACCTGCAGCAGGTTGAAGGCGAACTCACCATGGCTGTTGACCATCTGATCACGGCTCAGCCCGTTCTCCGCATTCTTCAGCGTGACCTTGGCCGTCCCGATAGCTGCCCCCGAGGCATCCAGTACTGTGCCCCGCAGTTCGCCCGTAATCTGCGCCTGCAAACTCAGGCAGCCCAGCAGCGTGGCGCCCAGCAGCAGCAGCTTTGTCCTGCCGGCGAAAAACATCGTGGTTGCCCCATTGCAGCCCAGGTGAGTCATAGTAGATATATTCAGCGAGTTAGCTGTGAAAATCATTATTTTTTCGACAGGAGGAGTACGATTGCTTCCATTGAAAAACGGGCTCCTTCCGCTGCCACACCTGAATCGAAGATGATGAGAATTTGTAGAGCAACCTATGACTTTTTGTAGGAGTCGTGTCCAGGTTCAACTGACCTGGATAAGTCACAAAATTTCACTGCGCCTCATTGCCGGACTCCTCCTGCTCTCTTCCGCCGCCGCCCAGGACGCCGCGGATTTCAAGCTGCGTTCCGACACCTCGCTGGTGCTGATTCCCGTAGCCGTCACCGACTCGCTGAATCGTTTCGTCCTCGGACTGGAGAAGAAGGATTTCCATCTGCTGGAAGACGGCGTGGAACAGAACGTGGCGCACTTCTCAGGCGAAGACGCTCCGCTCTCCGTTGGCCTGGTCTTCGATGAAAGCGGCAGTATGGATTACAAGCTGCGCAAGGCAAAGAACGCGGTCGGCCAGTTTCTCAAGACCATGAATGCAGATGACGAAGCCTTCCTCGTCGAGTTCAGCGATACCGCGAGACTCAGCGTTGGATTCACCTCGCGCGCGGGCGAGATTGAGGAAGCACTCGACCATTCGAAACCGGGCGGCCTCACGGCCATGCTCGACGGCATCGACATGGCTCTGCGCGAGATGAAAAAGGCGAAGAATTCCCGCAAAGCCATCGTGATTATTTCCGATGGCGGCGACAACCACAGCCAGTACACCTCGGCGCAGATCGAGTCGCTGGTGCGGGAAGCGGATGTGCAGGTTTATGCCATGGGTGTGTTTGATCCGCTGGCCTCCATCGGCATGAGCCGCGAAGAGGTGTCCGGTCCGCGCCTGTTATCCGAAATCGCCACTCAAACCGGCGGCCGGGCCTTCTCTGCCGCCGTCGAAGGCGATCTCCCGAGCGTCGCCTCCCGCATCGCGATTGAGTTACGCAACCAATACGTTCTCGGCTATTACCCGAAGAACCAGACGAAGGACGGAAAATACCGAAAAGTGGAAGTGAAGGTCACCCAGCCACACGGCGTCTCAGCGCTGAAGGCGCACTGGCGGTTGGGATACTATGCCGCGGCGCAGTAAATCTCAGCGATGCCCGGCGCGGGCTCCGATGCCGGGGCCGACGTGTACCGGCGCAACCGGCGGCCCGGTGCGAACCGGAAAGCGCGGAGCAGGAGTCACACCGATCACTCGCCCAGGTAAGCCAAGCCGCGGGTAAGGCGCCTGGTAGTAAATGCCGGACCCAATTACCGGGACGCCCAGCAGCAGCGGCCTATAGGTATAACCGGGCAGATAGATGGAGTTGAAACCCACCTGAGACGGAACCAGCGAAGTATAGGCGCCATATAAGCCGCTCGCCGGAGGCACGCCGCCCAGATAAGGGAAATAGGCGAACGTATCGAAGTTCGCGTTTCGCGAGGAAGGGTCTTCATTGATCTGCGCCGCGATGGAGTTGTCTGCCGCAATTGATTCGCTGCGTCCGGTGTTCCACTGGCTGAGCGCATCTCCCGTGGGCGGGGCCGCGGCTTCGCTCACCGATCCCGCCGTCGGCTCCGGCACAAGAACCTGCGCGAAGGGCAGCGTCATTCCCGCATGAATCGCAACGGGAGCTCCGTCCGGAATCCGGCGGACCTGCGCTTCTCCCTCTCGAACCGTAAGCAGCGGCGGAGCGCAATCGATGCGGTAGTTGCCCTTTTGCAGGATGCGAACGTTCCAGTCCCGGAAGATCAACGTGACCGACGTGTCCGGATTCGGCTTGCCCGCGTCGATCAGAACCGAGCCGGAACGCACTTCGATCTGTGTGTTGGTCAGATCGTTCGAGACCATGCGAATAGCGCTCTTCTCGCCCATGCGCAGGAACACATCCGGACTCAGCAGCACTTCCACACGGCCGGTATCGGTGCGCAGTTCCCCGCCCTCGGGGATGCTGGGGAACCTGCCCAGATGAGGCTGTAACTGGGTATCGCCCAGATAGACAGAGCCTTCAAAAAAGTGGATTACTCCGGCATGGGTGGAGATGACGGATTGTGCGGCGAGCGGAGAAGCCAGCGTGAGAAACAGCAAAGAACGTAACGAAGCAGACACGCGGTCGTTCAACATAAACGAATCCTGCGACGAGTATGCGCTCACGGGTAAGCCGGGGTCAAGGGGCGGCGGCGCGCTTAGTCCCGCTCCGGTACGCTCAGAGGCGTAGCCGGAAGGAAAACCCGGAACGACGTCCCGACACCGGGTTTGCTTTGTACCTCGATGTCACCCTGGTGACCCTTAACAAGGCCCATGAGAGCGGCCAGCCCGAGCCCCCGGCCCGTAAACTTGGTCGTAAAAAAGGGGTCGAAGATCTTCCTCAGAACTTCGGGACTCATGCCGATACCGTTGTCTCGAATCTCAATCAGGCCATAGGTACCGGCGGGAACGGGATAGGACAGGTGTGGACTCAGGCGGCCGGGACGGTCAATTACCACGCCGGTGCGTATGCTGATCCTCCCAGGGCGATTTTCGAGCGCTTCCGCCGCGTTGGTCAGGATGTTCAGAATCACCTGCTGAAACTGGATCGCGTCGGCTCTCACCGCGTAGCCGGGCGGCCCAAGTTCCACTTCGAAAGAGACGTTGCCAGGCAGCGATGCGCGCATCGTAGACAGGTTGTTGCCCACATGCGCGTTCAAATCGAGCGCCACCATGTCGAGCCACTCCTTGCCGGAGTACGCCAGCATCTGTTTAGTCAAAGCCGCCGCGCGCTCCGCGGCCTCGATGATTTCGCTGACAATGGGAACATCCTCGGGAACAGCCGTCTCGGCAAGAAGACTGGCGTTGCCCAGAACGGCGGTCAGCAGATTGTTGAAGTCGTGCGCGATCCCACCCGCCATGCGGCCCAGGCTTTCCAGACGCGCGCTCTCGCGGAAGTGGTCCTGATGTTCGCGCTCGAGTTCCTCCTTCTTCCGTCGCTCGGAAATATCGCGAAAGACCAGCACGCCGCCGGTGATGGTATCGTTGCCATCACGAATCGGCGCGGCGCTGTCGTCAATGGGAATGCGGCGTCCGTCGCGCGAGACCAGCAGGGTGTGGTTCGCCAGACCCACCACCTGTCCCACGCGCAGGGCATGAGTGACCGGGTTTTCCACCGGCTCGTCGTTATCCTCGCGGATCAGCACCACCACTTCTTCGATCGCCTTGCCCTGAGCGGCAGAGTCCGGCCATCCGGTCAGCCTCTCGGCAACCGGATTCAAGTAAGTAACCCGGCCCTCGGCGTCCGTGGACACCACGCCGTCGCCGATGCTGGAAAGGGTGATTTTGAAGAGATCCCGCGCGGCCAGCAAATCGCGCTCGTACATGCGGCGCTCGGTGGAGTTGAAGATGGTAAAACGATTGAGAACCGGCTGGCCGTCCTCCCCGCGTTTTTGCCGGGCATTGATCAGCGCGGGAAGGCGGCGTCCGTCGCGGCAGACGAAGTCGAGTGCGATTTCATCCACCGCATCCTGAATCCGCAGCAGCAGATTCACATGCGTTTCGAAGAAAATCCGCCCGCCCACCGTCAGCAAATTCACCAGCGTTCTGCCGTCTGTCAGTTCTTCCGGCGCGTACCCAAGCCATTCGGCAAGAGTCCGGTTCACCTTGACGATGCGGCCCTGGATGGTGGTGGTCAGGTAGCCGCACGGCGCCATCTCATATAGCTCTTCCGCGCTCTCGTCCAACGCGGAAGACAGGTGGGCGTCCGTTTGACGCGGGCCGGCGCTCAAGACACCCCGAGGTAAGCTTGAATCGCCTGAATGGTTTCGCCCGGATCGCTGAGATGGGGACAGTGCCCGGCAGCTTTCAGCTTCACCAGCGTGCTGCCAGGAAGTGCCTGGTTCATAAATTTGCCCACGGCGTCCGGCGCGATGCTGTCTTCCGAACATTGAAGAACCAGCGCCGGTGTGGTGACCGCCGCAAGGTCCTTCCGGTTATCGGAAAGAAAAGTGACACGGGCGAACTGCTTGGCGATTTCAGGGTCGGTGCGGCAGAAGCTCTCTGCCAGTTCGGCCGCCAGTTCCGGCCGGTCCTGGTTTTTCATAATGACCGGCGCCATGGCGCGAGACCATCCCAGATGATTCTCGTCCAGCGTTTGCAGCAGACCTTCGATATCGGCCTTGCTGAAGCCGCCCACGTACGAATCCGAATTGACATAACAGGGAGACGGGCCAATCAGGATCAGCCGCTCAAACGCTTCGGGCCTGCGAGCGGCGGCCAGAATTCCCATCATGGCGCTCACCGAGTGACCGACGAAGGTCACCGGTCCGCCGCCGATGGCATCGATGATCTCCAGAATATCGTCGACATAGCCATCCAGGCTGCCGTACTTGTCCCGGCTGTATTGCTTCAGGTCGGATTTACCCGCACCCACATGATCGAACACCACCAGCCGGTAATCCTTCTCGAAGGCGGGAAGCAGAAATCGCCACATGATCTGATCACAGCCGTACCCGTGTGCAAACAGGAGGGTGCGGTCGCCGCTTCCCGTGATATTGACATGGTTTCGCCGGAGAACCGACATAGTAAAGATAGGTAGCTTTAATTATGCCATTTGGCCGTCCGCCGCTCACCCGCTTATGATTGAGAATCGTCCCTGGCAAATGAATAGCGAGCGTGCAGTTTGAAAACGTCGGCGGCGGTCACAGAGACCAATGGCCGGAGTGCGGCCTCCGCAGCGCATCCCCGTATCGGCATCGGGTCGTGTTCCGTCAGCGAACGCGGAAAGCAGCTCGTGATGGAGACGCTCGACGCCAACCGCCTCTCCGCCGGCCCAAAAACAGAACGCTTTGAAGCTCTGATCGCCGAAGCGCACGGGTGCGATTACGGCCTCATGTGCAACAGCGGGACCAGCGCGCTGCAGATCGCGCTCGCGGCGATGAAGGAGCACTACGGCTGGCAGGACGGAGACGAAGTGCTGGTGCCCGCCGTCACTTTCGTCGCGACGTCCAATGTGGTCCTGTACAACGGCATGAAGCCGGTCTTCGTGGACGTGGAACCGGAGTATTACTGCATCGATCCGGCGCAGATCGAGCGTCACATTACTCCACGGACGCGGGCCGTGATGCCGGTGCATGTGGCGTGCCTGCCCTGCGATATGGATCCCATCCTCGAGATCTGCCGCCGGCGCGGGCTGAAGGTTCTGGAAGATTCCGCCGAGGCCATGTTCGTGAATTACAAAGGCCGCCCGGTGGGTTCATTCAGCGATATCGCAGGATTTTCCACCTATGTGGCGCATGTCATTTCGACAGGTGTCGGCGGCGTTTGCACCACCAGCGACGCGGAGCTCTACGTCCTGCTGAAGAGCCTGATGAACCACGGACGCGATTCCATCTACACCCGCATCGACGATGATAAAAACGCCGGTGGCCGCCGCCTGTTCGAGATCGCCGATCGCCGCTTCTCGTTCGTGCGCCTGGGTCACAGCTTCCGCGCCACGGAAATGGAAGCGGCTCTCGGAATCGCACAGTATGAGGAGCGCGGACCCGCAATGGCACGGCGTCGCGAGGTGGCCGCGATGCTGACCGCGGGCCTGCGAGAGTGGGAATCGGTGTTCCAGCTTCCGCGGGCGCGGCCGGGCGCCGATCATGGTTTTATGTTTTATCCCATCACGCTCCGGGATGCGCGCGCGGACCGCGCGAAGCTGATTCAGTTCCTCGAGGAGCGCGGAATTGAAACCCGGTATGTGCTTCCCCTGATCAATCAGCCGGTCTATCGCGCGCTGTTTGGCAACCTCGACGCGGAGTATCCTGTGGCGGCGCGCCTCAACGAGCTTTCGTTCTATGTCGGCTCGCATCCGGACATGACGGATGACGATGTGCATTTCATTGTGGAGGCGATGCACGAGTTCTGCCGTGAGCGGCTGAACTAACCCGTGGCGGCGAAGCTCGCGGTCAACGGCTGGCGCATTCACGGCCGCCGCACCGGCGTTGGCCGGTATCTGCTGAACGTCGTGCGTCACTGGCACGCGCCCACGCCCTTCGCGAACATCACTTTTTACTCGCCCGCTGAAGTGAACCGCGCGGAAGTGCCGCTGCCTGCGAACGTAGATTCCACAGTTCTCCGCTCGGCATGGCCCATGCTGGTCTGGGAAAACATCAGGCTGGCGTGGCGCGCGCAGGAAGACGTGCTCTTTTGCCCCTCCTACACGCGCCCGCTGCTCACGCGCTGCCGGACAGTGGTGGTAACCCATGACGCCGTGCAGCAGATTCATCCGGAGTTGTTTCCTGTATCCGTGCGGCTCTTCTATAACCGGCTCTATGGCTGGAGCGCCCGTCATGCTCGGCTGGTCATTACCGATTCGAACGCGGGCCGCGAGGACATCGTTCGCTACTGGCGTGTGCCGCGCGAAAAGATTCGCGTCATCTACCTCGCGCCTGCCGAGTTCCTGCATCGCATCACGGATCCGTCCGACCTGCGCGCCGCTCGCGATATCACCGGAACCGATGCGCCGTTTTTCCTGTTCGTGGGGAAAATCTCAGGCCGCAGAAATCTGCCCTGCCTGCTGGAAGCGTTCGCTCAGTTTCAGGCCGCGGCGAAAACACCGCACGCGCTCGTGCTCGCCGGCCTCAATCCGCGCGGTCTGAATCTGGATGAGATCGCCACACGCCGGGGAATCGCCGATTCTTTGAAGTACTGCGAATATCTCGGCGACGAGCAGATCAACCTGCTCTACAACGCCGCGGAAGCGTTGGTCATGCCCTCGGTATATGAAACAGTTTCGCTGCCTGTGATGGAAGCGCAGGCCGTGGGCACGCCCGTAATCTGCATCGATACCGGCGGCATGCGCGAGATCACCGGCGGCGCCGCACTCTACGTTGAGAAGCTCGAGCCGGAGTTGCTGGCCCGCGCCATGCTCCAGTTGGCGAACGACGATTCACTGAAAGTCACTTTGAGCGCCGGCGGACTGGCAAGCGCTTCCCGCTTCTCCTGGGAACGCTGCTCGCGCGAAACCATGGCGGTGCTGGCGGAAGCGGCCGGCCTCACTCAGCGCGCGTAGGATGCCATGGTGCGGTACGTCTGGCGCACGCCTTCCGCAGTTGTGAAACGCGGCGTCCAGTCGATCAGCCGGCGCAGTGTGGTCATGTCGCACTGAAACCGCATCGGGCCCTGCACGGGAATGTCGAGAACATCAATGGGGCAGCCGCTCACTTCGGCGAGAGCGTCACGCACCACGCCCACCGACGTAAGAGTCCCGGTCCCCAGATTCAGTGTTCCGCCGTAATCGGCATCCAGCAGCTGAATCACCGCGCGCGCGGCGTCTTCCACATGAATGAAATCGCGCTCCGGACGCGTGCTCCACATCTCGGCTCTGCCTTCCTGCAAAAGCCTGCGGCAAAGCACATGGATCAGGTCCCAGCGCTCCAGCGGCGTGGGTCCGTAGATGTTGCTGAGACGCACGTTCAAAATGGGAATCCATCGCCGGTAAAAGTTAAGCGCCTCTTCCGCCATGTACTTGCTCAGCACGTAACGATTCTTGTACGGATCGACCGGCGCATGTTCCGAGACCGGAATGGTCAGCCGCTTGTCATCGTAGATCAGGATGGTGGAAAAGTGGATGAACTGCCGGATCGGGTATTGCTTCAGCTGTTCCAGAGTCTTTAGCAGCGGGACCACGTGGTAATCGAAGGCCGTCGATTCCGCGCGCGGAACAGACTCCTTCTCCAGATTGTGGTGGTCGGTGTTGCCGATGATGTAAATGACTTTGTCGAACTCGATGTCACGAAGGCAGTCGAGGTTCGCCAGCGATTCAATCGGGATGTGACGATTAGCGGTGGGCGGCGGCGTGCGGCCCACGGAGATCATCGCGGGGTCCTGCTGCAGAATGTACGGGCCCAGAAATCCGCTGCCGCCGAAGAGAATCGTGCCGCTCACGGGCAGATGAAGTCTCCGGTGAAGCCGCGCGCGCGCAGCCGCGGAACAATTTCGTCGTAGTAGTTCCAGGAAAACAGAATCGCGGCGTCCGCCGGATGCGGGTCACGGAACATGAACTCTTCCTCGATGATCGGAATGTGAACCCCGGGAAGGTAGCGGCCCACGCGCAGCGGGTTCACTTCGGTGATGTAGGAGATCAATTCCGGGCCCAGCCGGCAATAATTGCAGACCGTCGAAGCTTTGGCGGGAGCGCCAATACCGATAAGCTTTTGACCGGCACGGGAGCGGCTGTAAACATCATCGAAAAGCCTGCTGCGCTTCTGCGCCGTGCTCTCGGCGAAGCGCGCGTTGGTCGCAGGATCGTATAAGTTCTGGCTTTCTTCGAAGGCCAGCAGCTCGGGCACGCGCGGGTGAATGGGATGGTCGCCGCGGTGACAGCTGAACACGCGGATGGAGCCGCCGTGGATCTCGGATCGCTCGATGTCAAAAACATCCATGCCGTAATCGGCGAAGAGACGGATCAGCGGTTTGAGCGAGTAGTTGCGCAGGTGCTGATGAAAGATGTTGTCGTAGTGGTCCTGCAGCACCATGGCCAGCCAGTATTGGTTTTCCGTGGCGAAGATGCCGCCCGGTTTCAGCAGCTGCCGCGCACCGTTCATCACGCCGGCCAGGTCCGCAATGTGGGCGAAGCAACCGGCGGCGGAGATCGCGTCCGCCTGCCCATGCTCCTCGCGAATGCGGCTGGCTGTTTCTTCGTTGAAGAACGCATGCAGCGTCGGGATGCCCTGTTCATTCGCGATGCGGACCGGTTCACCCGCCGGATCCACGCCCAGGAAGCGGACCCCGGCCGGAATGTAAGCTTTGAGCAGTGTTCCGTCGTTCGAGCCGAAGTCGACTGCGAACTGTTGCGGGCCCAACGAAAGGCGCTCCGTCAGCTGGCGCGCCAGGCTCTGCAAGTGCCGCGTGGCTGTCTGCGTCGTGCCGCTCACGAACGGAAAGTCCTTATAGACCACGGCAGGGTCCACCGTGTATCCCAGCTGGCACAGCCCGCAGTTGGGGCAATGGAAAAGCTGCAGCGGGTAATACGTCTCGGGTTCGTTCAGCTGCGCCTGGCTGACAATCAGGTCGCCAACCGGCTGATGCCCAAGGTCGAGGCCGGGCGCCGGTGTGCTGCCGCAGATCTGGCATCGGACGGCGCGGGCCTCGCCGGGTTTGGTCAGCGAGCTTTCGAGGCCACGGCTTCGTTCCGAAAGAATGGTGGGAGTTAACATGTAAGCGGGTTTTAGCGAACGGGCGCGGCGGCTGTTGCCAGGTGAACCGTCTCGCCGGTCCGGGCACTCTCGTAACCGGCAAAAACCAGGTTCAGGATTTCCCGCGCATGCCGCGCGCCTTCCAGAGAGCGGACCGGTTTCTTCATCTCCGAAATGAAGTAGCGCAGGTGGGCGGCTGTGGCGCTGGCAAATTCGCCGGTGCGGGATGAGCTGATCACGCGGCTGCGGCCGTTCGATTCGGCGCGCGCCTGTCCGCCTTTTAGCAGGCCGGCCTTCAAGACAGGACGTTTCGCCGCTCGCGACCATTCCACGGATAGCCGGGCCACGCCGCCGAGCGAAATACGCACAGACGCGAGTTCGCAATCGAGGCGCATCTCCAGATATTTTTCCGGCGCGTGGGTGATGCGGTTGAATGAGAACACCGCCAGGCGTTCCTCGGGAAAGCGGAGCGCCGCGTGAACCAGCACGTCGGAATCGAACTCGGGACGGGCGCGCGGAGTCTGCGCGTTGATAGACACCGGAAGCGCCTCGAAGAAAAACGAGGCCAGGTCGAGCGCATGCGTCCCGAACTCATAAAATACATACTGCTTCAGCTGGCTGCGCCAGTTGGTCTCGCGCGCCGGCGGATGAAACATATTCTGCCAGGCCTGGATATAGAACAGACGGCCGAATTCCCCGCGCTGCAGGCGGGCAAACGTGTCCGCGTAGAACGACATGAAGCGATACTGATTGTTCACGCGAAGAAGAAGGTTTCGGCGCTCAGCCAGCTCGATGGCGCGGTCAGCCTGATCGACATCCGGCATGAACGGCTTTTCGCAGAACACATGCGCGCCTGCGGCCATTGCCTGACGGCAGATTTCAAAGTGCGAGCCCGGCGGCGTTCCCACGATGACGAAATCGGGAGAAGTGCGGGAGAGCAGTTCTTCAACGGTCGCGAACGTCCGATTGACGCCGATTTTGCGCGCCGCGGCACGGGCATCCTCGCTCGGGTCACAACCGCCTGCAATCTGGAGGTCCGCCACGGCGCGGCACGCCGGGACGTGAATCCGGTGCGCAACGCCGCCCAGCCCAACCACGGCAACGCTAACGCTCACGGATCTCATCTTAACATCGGCGATGTTAGGATTCGGAGGTGAAAACACAGGGCGGACCGCGTCTTTCGGTCGTGGTCGCCGCCGTCAGCGGACCGGAAGCGGTCGGCCGGTGTCTGCGTTCGCTCGAACGGGAACTGGCAGGAACAGATGTCGAACTGGTGGTGGTAGAGGAAGACGCGTCCCGCTCGGAATTCGCCATGCGCCTCGAAGGCCTGCGGCGCGCCACCGGGGAAATTGTGGCGGTGGTGGGCGACCGGTACGAGATTCGGCCCGGTTGGCTTCGTTCTGTAAAAGATTCGCAGGCGGATGTGGAATCGGGGTGCGTGGAGCCCGGAACCGGGCTTTCCTGGGCAGGCTGGGCCATGTATCTTGCCGAGTACTCTCACGTCGCGCCGCCCATGCCGGCAGAGGTGCTCGATGCCAGGGGCGCGGCGTTGGTCCCGGGCGGCAATGCCGTTTACCGGCGCGGGATCTGGGATGGTGCCGCGGGCTGCGAAGCCGAGAATGCCTGGCATTTGGCTTTGTTTCGCAGCGGCGCACGGTTCCGTCGCCAGCCCGCCATGCTGGCCGCCTTCAGCACGCCCCCAGGCGTGAAAACGTATGTGCGTCAGCGGTTCGCCGCCTCGAAAGCCTGGGGGCGGGCACGCGCCGACGGTTTGCGCCCGGGCGCGCGCATGGCCGGAGCAGTAAGCCGGCTGCTGCTTCCGGCCCTGCTGATCTGGCGGCGGGGCCGCAACTGTTGGGGACGCGGAAGGCACCGGGCCCGGCTCGCAGCGGCGCTCCCCTGGCTGGTGCTGTTCGCCCTCGTGGAAAGCGTGGGCGAGTTCGTGGGATTTCTGGCCGTTGGCTGACCTACACTCGAATGGTGCTATGCGAGCCGCGATCCTGACCTATCACTCCCTGGATCATTCCGGCTCGGTGATTTCGCTCGCTCCGTCAGTATTCGAAAACCACATGGAGATCCTGGCGCAGAGCGGCGTTCCGGTGCTTCCTTTGACGCAGATACAGGGAGCGGCCAGCGGCGTGGCGCTTACGTTCGACGATGGATTCGCAAACTTCGCCGAGTGGGCCGCGCCGGTGCTGGACCGCTTCGGCTTCCCGGCCACCGTGTTTCTGGTCAGCGGCCATTGCGGCGGGTTTAACGACTGGGCTTCCGCCGGAGCGCCGGTTCCGCGATTGCCGTTGATGCCTTGGAGCGAAATCGCGCGCCTTTCGGCCGGGTCGCGCGTGGAGTGGGGAGCGCATACCCGGTCGCACCCGGATCTCACACGCATCCCGCGCCACGCCGTGGTGGAAGAAATGCGAAGCTGCCGTGAGGAAATTGAGCAGCGCACAGGACAGCGCGTGAAGTCGTTTGCCTATCCATACGGCGCGGTCAATGCTGAGGCGCGGGCCGTTGCGGAAGCGGAGTTCGAAACGGCCTGCGGGACGCGGCTGACTTTTTTGAGCGCCGGTGAAATGCGGAGCGAACTGCCTCGCCTCGATGCCTACTACCTCCGCGACAGCGCGCGGCTGAAGCGGTTGTGGAGTCCGAGCGGCAGGGCCTACATCGGGTTGCGGCGCGGAATGCGGGAAGCCAGGTCATGGTTCTCTCGGTGATTGTGACCTCTTACGAATCGCCGGAAACGCTGAGGCAATGCCTGAAATCGCTCTCGCGGCAAGAGGAAGCTGGTGAAATCGTTGTGAGCGATTGTTCGCGCGAGCTGCCGGAGCGCCTCAAGCGAGACTTTCCGGCTGTGCGGTTCCTCCAGTTCGGAGAAGCGCGGGCTGTGCCAGAGTTGCGGTGGGCGGCGCTGCCGCTGGTGACGGGCGAAGTGGTAGCCGCCGTGGAAGCTCGGTGCGTTCCTTCAGCCACGTGGTGTGCGGAGCTGCTGGCTGCTCATCGGGGACAGCCGGATGCTCCGGCGGTCGGCGGTCCGGTAACGCTTGCGCCCGGAGCTTCCGCTTTCGACTGGGGCCTGTACTTCTGTGAATACGGGGCGTTCGCCCCACCCGTGCAAACTGGCGAGGCACCAGCTATTTCCGGAGCAAATCTCTCCTACAAGCGCGCTGCGCTGGAAGCGTGCGCCGACCTGACCGGTCGCGGCGAATGGGAAACGCTGATCCACGAACAGTGGCGCCGCGGCGGGCTGCACCTCTGGTTGTGCCAGGCGGCGGTGGAGTTTCGAAATTCGATTAGCCCGGCCACCGCGCTTACGCAACGCTGGCATTACGGACGCGGCTATGCCGCGGATCGCGTTCGCGGCGCTGGCCTTGTGAAACGGCTCGCGTATGCGGCGGCCGGTTGTGCGCTGCCGTTACTGCTGTTGGCCCGGATCGCACTTCTGGCGCGGCAAAAGCGACTCGGAAGCGTCTTCCTGCGTGCCTGCGGCTGGGTTGCATTGCTCTCCACGGCTTGGAGCGCGGGAGAAATTGCGGGTTACCTCGCCGGCCAGTCACGCGTACGGCGGATCTTTTAGGCGAATGCGCATCGGGATCGATGGAGGCAGCTGGAGCAACCGGCGCGGCTATGGACGCTTCCTGCGGGAGGTTGCCCAGGCGCTTTCCCGGCTCGAGAGCGAGCACCGGTTCGTGATATTTTTGGACGCGGCTAGCTCCCGGACCTTTACGCCGCTGCCGGGTTTCACCGTGCGGGAAGTCAAGCTGGCCCACCATATTGCGGAGGCGGCTACCGACAGTGGCAACCGGTCGCCGGCCGACCTGCTCAGGATGGGGCGAGCGGTTGCGGGCGAGCCGCTGGACGTATTCTTCTTCCCGACGGTGTATTCCTGGTTTCCCGTTTGGAAGCGCGTACCAATTGTCGTGGGAATTCACGACACTATCGCGGACCGTAATCCGAGATTCGCCTTCGCCGGCCGAAAGCAGGAGCTCCTGTGGAAGGCGAAGGTGCGCCTCGCGCTCGCTCAATCACGGTTGGTGCTGACAGTGTCGGAATATTCGCGCCGCTGTCTACAGGAGCACTACGGCGTCGCCCCGGAGCGCATGCGCGTCGTTCCGGAGGCGGCATCGGCTTCGTTTCGTTCTCTCCCAAATGGGCCGGACCGCGAGAAGATGGCGTTGTACGCGGGCGGGATTAGTCCCAACAAAAACCTGGGAACGCTGGTTCGCGCGTTCGCAAAATTGGAAAACGAACGGGAAGCCGGATGGCGGCTGGTGCTGGCGGGAGACTTTCAGTCCGACGGCTTTAAGAGCTGTTACCAGGAAATCCGCACGCTTGTGGAGGATCTGGGCCTTCGCGATCAGGTCGAGTTTCCCGGATACGTTACGGATGAAAAGCTGGCGAGCCTCTACCAGCAGGCCGGTTTGTTCATCCTGCCCTCGTTTGATGAGGGGTTTGGATTGCCGGCGATTGAGGCGATGGCAAGCGGCACTCCGGTGATCGTGAGCGAGGGAAACGCGTTGGTGGAAGTGGTGGGAAGCGCCGGTTTGTCGTTTCCCGTTCGCGACATTGAGGCGCTCGCCGCGGCGATGCGGCGGGTGCTGGGAGATGCGGAACTGCGCCGGACCCTTTCCGAGGCCGGAATCCGGCGGGCTGCGGAATTCTCGTGGGATCAGACGGCCCGCGCCCTGCTGCACGTGCTCGGGGAAGCGCTATCGCGATGAGACCAAAAGTTTCCGTGCTGATTCCGGTTCGTCAGGCGGAAGAGACTATTCAGGACACGCTGGCCTCCCTGCTGCCGCAATGTGACGAATCCGTAGAGGTGATTCTAGCCATGGAAGGTTCATCCGGAGTTCTGCTGGATCGCGGTTCGGTCAAAGTTATCGAAGTCGAAGCGCCGGCGGGAGTCCCGCAACTGCGGGCGGAAGCGGCCAGGCAAGCTCGTGGCGAATGGATCGTAATTACCGAGGATCACTGCCTGTTTCGGGCGGGGTGGCTGGAACTGCTGCTGGAAAGCATGCGTGAGCATCCCGGCGCGGTTTGCGGCGGGCCGGTCTCCAACGCGCGGCGTACCTATATAGGATGGGCGCAGTACTTCACCCGCTATTCGGCGTTTTTGCCAAGCCACCCGGGTGGGGAGGTGCGGAATCTGCCGGGGAACAACGCCTGTTATCCGGCAGGGCTGATCGCCGAGCATTTAGACCTGCTCAAAGACGGGTTCTGGGAAGCGGAATTCAATGAAATCCTGGTGCAGGAGGGAATTGGGTTCGTTTTGCATGCGAAGGCGGTGGTCGCTCAGAACCAGCACCGGGACGCTGAGGAGTTTGCGGCGCTCCGTTTTCGTCACGGACGGTGTTATGCGTCCAGGCGGTTGGCTTCGTTTCGTCAAACCGACCGGCTCACCCTGATTCTGCGTTCTCCGCTGGTTCCGGCTATTTTGATGGTTCGCATTGCCCGGGCGGTTTTCCGGGCGCGCTGGAATCAGGGAATGTTCCTCTTGGTCAGCCCGCTGGTTTTCTTTTATGTAATCGCGTGGGGCTTGGGCGAATTCACCGGATATGTAGCTGGCGGCGGAAGCAGCTGCACCGAAACCGATTGAGATGAGGTTTGTCTGTCCGGCCTGCAAGGGGAACCTGGAAGAAACAGGGCGCGGCTATCGCTGCGAACCATGCGGACGCGAATTTCCTGTGATCTGCGGCATTCCGGATTTTCGCCTGCTTCCTGACCCGTACATCGGAATCGCGGAAGACCGGGCCAAGGGTGAACGGCTGGCCTCGGCAGGTGAAAGCAGATCGTTTGAGCAGCTGGTGCGGTATTACTACGAAATCACGCCGGAGGATCCGTCCGATCTGGCCAAACACTGGATCGCCCGCACGTTGGCAGAAGTGGCAATAGCGCGCTTTACCTTGGCGACGTATCACTTAAGCGGCGAACGGCTGCTGGATCTGGGTTGTTCCACCGGTGCGATGCTGGCGGCCGCCGAACACCGTTTCGCAGCAGTCACCGGCGTAGACGTGGCTTTCCGGTGGCTGGTGATTGGTGCTCACCGGCTGCGCGAACTGGGTGTTGAGGCTACGCTCGTATGCGCGAATGCCGAGTTTCTGCCCTTCGCGGCCGGATCATTCGACGCCGTGACTGCCGTCGATCTGTTGGAGCATGTTGCCGATGCGCAGAAATCCGTGAACGAGACCCGGCGGGTTGCTCAGACGGCGGTCTTCGTAACAAACAATCGGTATGCCCCGCTGCCGGATCCGCAGGTACGAATCTGGGGCGTCGGACTGCTGCCGCGCGCCTGGCAGGCGCGCTATGTGGCCTCGCGCCGAGGGGATCTGCATCCTTACCGAGTCTCGATGCGCAGTGCGCGGGAACTGGGCAGCCTATGCGACAACGCGGGTTTTCGCGAGATCGTGACCGCTCCGGCGAGGCTCTACGCGCCGCATCTGCACGGCGGCTTGCTGCGGCTGGCGCTCGGAGTTTACAACGCGGTTCGAACGTGGCCGGGGATCAGAGGATTTTTAAAACTGGCGGGGCCGAAGCTGGTGACGAAGGCGGTTCGCTGAAGTCCGGCGGCACCGGCTTCCATGGTTTGGCGCCAGCTATGATTCTGACCAGCTGCACGGGCTGATAGACGATGCTGGGCCAGAGAAAAACTTCGTTGGTGCAGTAGCAGTCGCCGGCAGCGATGGAGTGGCGCAGCTTCTCTGCTTCGGCGGAATTCCAGATCTCGCGGAAGCTGCCGCGGCGGAGGTTGCCGATGGGAGCGTGGTTTTCGCAGACGCTGACATCGCCGTTGGCATAAACCACGGCGTTGAGAGTGCCGGCGCGGCACGGAACCACCTGGCGTTTCTGATCCGCGGTCTGAAGTTTCGCGAACTGCAGAAGCGGCTCCACGATGCCGCCATAGCGGCCCTCTTCGCGCTTCGCCCAGACCTGCTGCACGTGGCGGTAGAGTTCGCGATATTCCGCGAGGGCAGGGCCCTCGAGCGAAGGGTTCTTTCGATCGCCGCGAATTAGCGCCAGGTTGTGGTGTTCCATCGCGGGGCAGCGCTCCACCAGATAGGATGTGAGCCGCCGGATTTCGCCCATGTTAGCGGACGTTGCGGTGGAGATGGAATGGATGCGCAGGCGCGGCTCGCGCTTTTGCATCTCGGCCAGAGCGTCGTAGGTTTCCATGGCCCGGGCAAAAGCGTTCTTCATGCCGCGGAAGTTGTCATGAAACTCCGGCATGCCGTCGAGCGAGAATTCGACCGCGAAGAGTTCCAGCTCCGGTTCCCGGAACACTTCTTCGAGCGCGGCGACGGTCTTGTCGCGGAAGGAGCCGTTGGTGGGAACGTAGATCTGCTTCGTGCGATTGCGGCGAATGAAAAAGCGGCAGATCTCGGCGAATTCCTTTCGCAGGAACGGTTCGCCGCCGGACAGGTTCAGGTTTTCGACGACGCCGAGTTCATCAGAGAGCGCGCGCAGCTCATCTACAGTAAGATCGTCTTTGCTGTTCAGGCTGCGCCAGTAGAAACAATGATCACAGGTCTGATTACAGATGGAGTTGATGAAGAGAATCAGGAACGGAGGACCGTCTTCCGCCGGAGAGTAGTTACGCGCGGTGAGGCGTACGTGGCGCGCAATCCGCTCCCATGTGTTCACTGGCATTTAGTATAGCTTTCCGGTGAAACCAGCAGCCGAAAGCCATGCGATTCTGTCTTCTGACCACCTTTTTCCCGCCGTATCATTTCGGCGGCGATGCGGTGTTTGTGGCGTGCCTGGCAAACGCGCTGGCGCGGGACGGGCACTCGGTTCAGGTGGTCCATTGCACGGACGCCTTTACCCTGACGCAGGGCTCGGTGAACCTTTCCCCGTTCCCGCTGGAACCCTCCGTCGAGGTGCATGCGTTACGGTCGAGCGCGGGTCCGCTCTCGCCGCTGGTCACGTTCCTCAGCGGTGAACCGGGTCTGAAAAGCCGGGAACTTCGGTGCATTCTGGCGCAGGATTTCGACGTGATTCACTGGCACAACATCTCGCTCGTGGGCGGCCCGGGCGCTTTGGAGTGGGGCGCAGGGGTGAAGCTGTGTACCCTGCACGATTACTGGTTTTTGTGTCCCACGCACATCCTGTTTCGGAACAACGAGGAGGCCTGCACGGTAAGGACGTGTTTCTCGTGCCAGCTGGCGTATCGCAGGCCGCCGCAGCCCTGGCGATATACTTCGCTGCTGCACCAAAGCTGCCGGCATATCGACCGTTTTCTGGCGCCGAGCCGGGCAGTGCAGAAGATCTACCGCGATGCACCAGAGCGGATCGAGAGCACGGTTCTGCCGCACTTCGTCCCGGGGCGCGCGGCCGTGGAAACGGTCAGGGGCTCGCATTATTTGTTCGTGGGGCGTTTGGAAAAGGCGAAGGGCCTGCAGACCGTGCTGCCGCTGTTTCGCCGAACAGGCCGGGAGCTTTGGATTGCGGGCGCGGGCAACTATGAAGGGGAACTGCGAAAGCTGGCCGCGGACGACCCGTGCATTCGATTCCTGGGACGCGTGGACTACGCGGACCTGCCCGCGCTGTATGCCGGCGCGCGCGCCACAATCTGCCCGTCCATTTGCTATGAGACGTTCGGGCTGACAGTGGTGGAGTCTTTGCGGCAAGGCACGCCGGTGATCACGAGCGATTTCGGCGCGCTGCCCGAGGTGGTGGCAGATACCGGCGGAGGCTTCATCTTTCGGACGGAGAGCGAGTTGGAAGGCATTCTCGACGAATTCGACCGGGAGCCGGAACGGGCACGCGCTCTGGGTTGCGCCGGAATGGGCAACCTGGCGAAATATTCGGTTCGAGCGCACCTGGAGAATTATTACCGGATCATCGAGGAGGAGCGGCAATCCAGGTGAATCCGGAACAGTTCAAAGCCCGAGACGCGTCCAGCTACGATTCCGTCGCGAGCGGTTTCGACTACTGGACCCGGCGCGTCAGCCAGCATTTCGCGGATCGCGTCGTCAGCCTGACCGGGTGCAAGCCGGGTGACCGCGTACTGGATGTTGGTACGGGCTCGGGATTGGCGGCACTGGCCGCGGCGCGCGTGGTGGGTCCTGCCGGCCGCGTTGTGGGAATCGACCTTTCGGAAGGCCTGATGACGCAGGCGCGCGGAAGTGCCGCCGCAGTGCAGTTTTGCAGAATGGATGCCGAGGCTTTGGAGTTTGAGCCGGAGAGCTTCGATGCCGTGATCTCACTGTTCGCGCTGCTGCACTTCCCTGATCCGCTGCGGGCGTTGCGGGAGATGTTTCGCGTCGTAAAGCCGGGAGGACGAGCCGTGGTGGCAATTGGACGGGGGCCGAACGCCGGTTTCAGGTGGTTGCGGGCGGCATGGAACCGCATCCGGGAAATCAGGGATGTCGCGAGCGGCCGTTTGCTGGTGGCGCCGGCGTTTCTGGATCAGCTGGTCCGGCGGAATCTGCCGCGAGAGGCCGCGCATGAGAAGGCGAGCGCGTCGCCTCGAATCGATTCCCTGGAACGGGCTATGCGGCTCGCCGGGTTTCACCATCTGCGCTCGGAGTGGCTCAGCCGCACTCATTCGATTGCGACGGTACGCGAATTTTGGGAAGTGCAGGCGACGCTGTCGAGCGTCTCGCGCAAGCGCATGGAATGCGCTGCTCCGGACCAGCTTCGCGCGATCGAAGACATGTTTGCCGCGGATTGTGAACGCGTTCTGGCACGCGGAGGGAAACTGATCTATCGAAACGCGGCGCTGATCGTCTCCGGCATCCGTGCTTCGTAGATTCCTCACCCTCGGCACGGGTGAGGTGGCCGCGCGAGCGCTCTATGTGTTCGCGTTCGTCGTCCTCGCGAGATCTCTCGGCAAGGAGGCGCTGGGGCAGTTTGGGTTCGCCCTGACGGTGACCTCGTATTTGGTGCTGGCGGTGCAGCAGGGGCTGGACCAGATTGCGCTGCGCGATGTGTGCGCGGATCGCTCGAGGCTGACCGCGTATGTGCGCGCTATGTTCGGACTCCGGCTGGCGGCGGCATCGGCTTTGTTTTCGCTTTTGCTGCTTTACAGTCTGCTGCATGGCGGCACGCTGCTGGTGATTCTGGGGCTCACGTGCTTCTCAACCGCTCTGGCGCCGCGCTGGGTCTTTCAGGCGTTCGCGCCACGGCAGGCGGCCGTCGCGGCAATCCTCTCGCAGACGATTTTCGCGGCAGGCGCGCTGCTGGTGAGAAACGCTCAGGGCGTTTATCTCGCCGCGGCATTTCAGGTGGCGGCGGATTTCGCGGCGATGGCCTACCTGCTGCGCGCACTCATTCCTCTCAGCGGGAAGATTACACCGGCTTTCGACCCGCGGTTCTGGATGCACTTACTGCGCGAATCATGGCCGGTTTCGGTGAGCAGTCTGCTGGGCGTGGTGATTTACAACTTCGATCTGCTGGCACTGGGCTGGTTTCGAACGCCGGCTGAACTGGGTTTGTATCTGGCCTGCTATCGATGCGCGACGGTATTTTCGCCGCTGCTCTCCATGCTGCAGCTGAGCGTGCTGCCCGGCTTCGTTGCCGCGTTTCCGGAAAGCGAACGGCTGTGGACGGCAATTCGTTCGGCCGCGATCCCGGCCGTGCTGGCGGCATTTGCGGTGGCAGCGGTGTTTTCGACCTTTCCCGCCGCTGTTCTCCGCCTGGTTTATGGCGCGGCGTATGTGGACGGCGCGGTGATTCTACAGATCCTCGCGTGGAGTCTGCCGGTGCAGGCGATTCGATCGATTCTGCGGCAGGCGCTGCTGGCGTGCCATCTACAACGCGCGGACACGCGGAATATGGCGGCATCCGCCACGACCAGCGCCGGGATTGATCTGCTGTTTGTGCCGCGGCTGGGTCCGTCCGCATGCGCCGTCTCCACCCTTTGCTCCGAAGTGGTTTTGGCGGCTGCTTCGGCTATTACTCTGCGGCGGAAAGTCTTCGGAAGCTGGAGCAGATAGTGTGCTTTTCCACTACTATTGATAAAGTGTTGGCGCGCCCGGAAATCCGCATCTCGATTGTGATTCCCGCCTTCAACGCGGCCAATGAGATCGCGCGCTCGCTCGAAAGCATTCGAAACTCCAGCTGTCCGGTATTCGAATGCCTGGTGGTGGATGACGGATCAAACGACAATACCGCGGCGCTGGCGAAGGCGGGCGGCGCGACCGTGGTGGCGATGCCGAATCGCGGCGGTCCGGCGGCCGCGCGAAACCACGGCGCGGCTCATGCAAAGGGCGACGTGCTGCTGTTTCTGGATGCCGACGTCTGCGTTCACGCCGACACCGTGGCGCGCGTCGCGGCTTCGTTCCAGAGCGACGCGGCGCTTTCCGCGCTGATTGGCTCGTATGACGACGAGCCTTCAGATAAGGATTTCCTTTCGCAGTACCGCAACCTGATGCATCACTACGTGCATCAATCGGCCCGGGAATCGGCATCAACTTTTTGGAGTGGATGCGGCGCGATCCGGCGCGAGCTCTTCCTGCAGCTGAGCGGCTTCGATGAGCGGTATGCGCGGCCCGCGATTGAAGATATCGAGCTCGGCTACCGGCTGCATCAGGCGGGCTGCAAAACTCTGCTGGATCACGACCTGACGGTGAAGCACCTGAAGCGCTGGACGTTCTGGAATCTGGTGAAGACGGATATGCTGGATCGCGGCATTCCGTGGACCGAACTGATTCTGCGCGACCGGCATATGCCGAACGATCTGAATCTGCAATTGAGCCAGCGCGTGAGTGTGGCGCTCGCGTTCCTGCTGTTTGCTCTAACGGCGGGAGCGGCGATCTACTGGCGCGGCTATTTCCTGACTCCGCTGTTTGCGCTGCTGTTCTTTGTGCTGGCACGTTTCTGGGTGGATGCGGCGAGCCCGTCGCGTCCCAAAACAGCTCCGCTTTGGATGACGCTGATCACGGGCGCGATTATCGTGATGGCGCTGCTCCATCACATGCTGGGCCTGGTTCCGCCGCTGGTGCTGAGTCAGCTGCTCTTGCTTTCGCGGCATCGCTACGCGGAAGCCACACCGCGGAAGCGCCGGTTGCTCCGCGTGCCAGCGATTTTCTACATGCTGCTATCGGTACTGGCCTGTCTGTACTATCTGCCGACGCATTCCATCATGTTCGCGGGGTTCTTCATTGCGGTGGTGCTGGGAGCGTTGAACAGCCAGTTCTATCTGTTCCTGGCCTCGAAGCGAGGCATCCTGTTTGCGGCGGCGGCAATCCCGCTGCATGTGCTGTATCACTTTTATAGCGGGATTTCGTTCCTTGTGGGAACGATTCGGTTCTGGTCAACGCAGGCCGGGCGCGTCAGTCGGTCCCCTGCCCTATCCGAAACCGCAGGAAGAGCTGAGCGCCAATAGGGTGCGCGCCATAGATGGGCGCGAGCGGCTGGGACGCGTTATAGACCGTAATCTGTGAGCCCACTCCGGCGCTGACCCAGCCGGCAAATCGCGGCAGTTCGCGTTCGTAGCCGCCGGTGAAAGCCTGGACGCGGGTGAAGTGGGTTTCGGCGGCATAGAGAACGTAAGGCGCCATTTCGAAGATCAGCAGAGAATCGCGGTCGGCGCTCTCGGCGCGTCCCCACACCCAGTTGCGGTGCTTGAACAACACCGTGGATTCGATGAGATACGAGTTATAGATTTCGTGCGGGATGCGGGTCGGAACGGAAACCACGTGCAGCGGCCGGTAAGGAACCTGGAAAGCGTAGAGCTGCGCAGCGCCGGGCGGTCTGATAATGGCTGACGGGAGAGCGACCGGCAGATTGGGAAGCTGCGTGTATTCGAGGTCGTTATTGCGTCCCCAGACCACGGAAGTCGCCCAGTGACCGGCAGCAAGCGGACGCACGTACATGAGAGAAGCCGTTTGCCGGAATGACGGGCGCAGCGGGTGAGTCTGCTCGCGCTTGTTAATCCTGCCGATGGAGAACTGTCCGCTCCAGCGCGTAGTGGGTGTGATGGTGAGGCGGCTGGAAAGCGAATCGATGCCTCCGCCGTCGAGGATCCATCGATTCTCTCCAGGCTCGCGGCCGTGAAAGCCGGAGATCTCCCAGGTGAGCGGACCGTGTGTGATGCCGGCCGTGACCACGTTATCGGCGATGTGCGTGGAATCCTCCTGGTGATGGCCAAGCACGGCGATGGGGTCTTCGGACGAAGAAAGGCGATGCGGGTAGGAAGGAGGACCGAGCGCAGGTTCTCCGCGCGGACCGCCGTAAAAGTTCAGGACCGTCTTTTCTCCCAGTGGAAGCTGGTAAGAAGCAGCGAGTTCCATGAAGAAGTCGTGCGGGTGCTGACCGTTGATGATGGGAATGCCGAACGCGGTTTCGCCCTCCTGAAAGAGTTCCGGATAGTAGCGGCCCGTGATGGTGGCCGGCTCCAGACTGAGCATGGAGCGAATGGTCAGGGTGCCGGGCCCCAGGCGGCGTGAAGCCGTTGGCATGAACCAGTTTGTGGAGAAGATCTTGTCGCGTCCGCGCGGCCCGCTTTGGGCGGTATAGATGCCAAACGCGACGCCGTGCAGACTGAGATGCCAGTTGCCAAGCGATGTGTGGAGCATCTGCATCGGCGCGGCGCGGGGCTCCTGACTGGTGCCGGAGGAATACCAGCCGCTTTTATCGCCGCCGCCGGGACCCATGGATGTGTCGATTTCTTCCGCGGGCGCGAATGCCACAGTCGCCGGATCGATGCCGGGGTAAGCGCCTTTGCCGGAGCGCCAGCCGTCGACGCACTCGCCGCACACGCCTTTCTGTCTGCCGGCAGGTGCGGCCAGATCCGCGCCGCACGGACAGGTCTCTTCGAGGGCGCATTGGGTGCAGCCGCCCTGAATGCAGCAGGAGTAACGCTTCTCGCTCACCAGCGTGCGCTTGGCGCGATTGAGCAGATCGAGCGTCTCCTTCATTTCCGGAAACTCTTCCGGCGCGCCCGGAACTTTTTGCGCGTCGGCAGAAAGGAAGTCGAGGGATTTTCGATCCACGCCCTTCACGGCGCCGCGTCCGGCCATCCAGCCGGCATAGCATTCGCCGCAGGAGCCCTTGCCGGCGGCCACGTTGGCGGCGCAGTTACAGGAGCCGTGCAGCCGGATGCAGAGATCGCAGCCGGGCTTGACGCAGCACTTGTAGCGGCCCTGAGCTGTGAGCTTTTTCTTGATGGCGTCAAGCCGCTTGCGGACGGTTTTCAGGTCGGCATCGGCTTCGCTCGATTTGAGCTTCCTGACGCCGTGTTCGTGCGCGCAGAGCGCCGCGGCCATGAGCGCGAGCGAGGAGAACCGCCAAAGCGTCATCTCGCCTCAAGGATGAAGCTTACCGTGTGCACCTCGCCGTTACGCTGGAACTGGGCCCACGCGCGGTAAATGCCGGGCCGGGGAAATCTGGCGAGGAAGGCGATGGTTCCCGGTTGTGTTTGGGCAGCGGGACTCTCTTCGGGATGGGCGTGAACGAAGGTGGTCCCGTCGTCGCCGACCATGAGAAGATGGCCGCCGGCTCCAAGGTATGGCTCCATGCCACTGGGCGGATTGCCGGTTGCCTTGTCCCTCAAGTCGAAGACCAGCGGAAGAGTCTTCGAGGATGGCACGGGGCTTTTGGTATCCAGATGAACGACCAGGCCGCCGCTGACCACGGTGTCGGATGCGGAAGCAAGTGCTTTGGAGATGTCGTAGTGTTCTCCGGCGTTGCCCGATACTTTCAATCTGGCCATCAGGATCTGAGAACCGGCGCCTTTCGGCGCGACGTCGGCAAAGAGGTGGTATTCACCGCCGGTTGGGAATGTGTACCGAAGGCGAAAGGTTCCATCCGGCGACAGATCGGGATGTTCATGAGCGAAGGTGCCAAGATCTTCCCGGACGATCAGCAGATGGAGATAACGTTCATGCGCCTGATCGAAGGCCGCCACTGGCTGGCGTGGATCATTGCGCGAGCGAATAGTGAGCAGGAGTTGCACGGCCTCGCCGGCGCGGGGGTTTTTGGGAGTGGCGTTCAACTCCAAACGGTAAGGCGGAGGAGCCTTTTTCCGGCTCTTTGCCGTTGTTGCATCTGCAACGGCGAGTGGAAAATCGACAGAGAACGGTTCTCCATCGGGCGGCTTGACGGACACATGAAGCAGGTATTCGCCGCCGTGCGCGAAGGTGGGATGAATGCCGTAATCGCCGGGGACGCCTTCGGCATGGGCCTTCTCGTGGAACTTTGGCATACCCGGCATGGCGGGCATGCCAACGGTGGCGGAAACGTCGCTACGGATGACGGGTGTCGCGCCCATCACCGGGTCGATACGGCTGGTATCAGCGATGTGGAACTCGATTTCCATCTCTTCCGCCGCGCGGAGCCCGTCGGCAGGCAGTCGCAAAGTGAGCTCGTACTTCCCTTCCCTCTGCTTCAAAGGATCGATGGTGGACGCGGCGGGAAGACTGCTTGCTGCGAGCAACAGCAGAACGGGAACCGAGATAAGTGATCGAGGGGAGATCATCGGACCGCGATGGTAGTAGTGTTGCTCGCCTGTCCGCCGACGCTGACCACCAGCACCACGGCGTCGCCCACCGGGGCATTCTGCGGAATTTGAATGTTGGCCTGAGCTACGCCGACAAAACCGGGCGCGAGACCGAGGAACAGCACGCTGGCGTTCACGCCTCCAACGGAGGCTCCTGGCGTGCCGGTTGCGTAAGACAGGGAGGTCAGCGGAGCTGGCTGTCCGGTGGCGCCGGGAGGATTCACCGCGCCCTGGCCGGTAAGATAAACAACCACCACATTGCCCCGGCTCTCTGGGTTGCCGGGGGCGTTCAGGCTGCCATCCTGGTTGACGGCAACGGCGCGTGTGGAACTGGCGGACTCGAACACTCCAACAGCGGATGAACCGATGTTTGCGGAAGCGGCGGTGCTGATACCGGACGGGGTGGTGACGGTGATGGTCGCCGGACCCTGCGCAACTTCGAACGGAACCTGTGCGTTGATCTGGGTTGGGGAAACGTAATACAGCGGCATGTTGATGCCGTTGATTTGCGCGGAGACATTGCCGAGCGACTGCGGAAGCGGGACAGTGGAGGCGGACAAGGCGGACCCCGCAAAGTTCACGCCGAGGATGGAGATGATGGACCCAGGAGCCACAGGGACGGGCGAGGGAGCGAAACTCGCGGCATTAAGCACCGCGTTCTGGCTGATGGTGGGCAGGCTGCTGAACGTAACTTTGCGAATCAGGAAGTTTTGCCAATCAGCGATGTAGAGGTCGTTATTGGAATCGAGTGACACGGCGACGGGCCAGTTCAGACTGCTCGCCGTCGCGGCGACATTGTCCGGACCACGTCCCAGCTGCCCATCCCCGGCGACCGTGGTGATAACGCCGGAAGCGTCAATGCGCCGGATGCGGTTATTCTGCATGTCGGCTATATAGATATTGCCTTTCCTATCAAGCTTGACGTCTGACGGCATATTGAGCTGCGCGGCTGTGGCGGGTCCTCCGTCGCCTGAGAACCCGGCCGTACCGGTGCCGGCAATCGTTCGGATATTGCCGTCCGTGGTGACGAGGCGAATGCGGTGGTTGGCTTCATCCGCGATGTAGAGATTGTTGGACGAATCGAGAGCGATGCCGGCCACACGGCCGCCCAGCGTGGCGTTAACGGCCCGGCCGCCATCCCCGCCATAGCCGGGAATGCCGGTGCCGGCTACCGTGACCAGACTGCCGTTCACGATTTTGGCAACACGGGAACTGTGGAGCTCCGCGAAATACACGACACCGGTGGAATCGATTGCAAGCGCTCCGGGCCAGTCGAGCGGAGAGACGGTTGCGGGCGTGTTGGGAGCGTAAAGGTTGTGGACACCGCTGCCGGCCAGGGTGGTGATCTGGCCCGAGGTCGAGATCTGGCGAACACGATTGTCCTGCTGGTCGGCAATTACCATCGAGCCGCCCGGCGCGACCACTACATCGCCTGGGTATAAAAAGCGCGCCGAAGCAGCCGGACCGCCGTCACCAATGGCAGCGGAACCGCCGGTGTTTTCACAATTGGGCGGACCGTTGACCGGAGGCTTCTGGCCATTCCCGGCGAAGGTGGAGATGGCGCCGGACGCGTCGATTCGGCGAATGCGCTGATTGGCGGAATCGGTGAAAAAGATGTTGCCTGCGGGATCGACGAAGAGGTGGGTGGTTTGTTCAAAATCGGGCTGACGGGAGTCACAGCCGTTGTGCAGATCGGCAAACGCGAGGAGCGCTCCCGCCGCAGGACCGCCATCGCCCGAGTATCCGCGCACAGGAGCTCCGCCGACAGGGGTGCCACCCGCGAGCGTCGTGACGAAGCCGGCAGCATTCTGCGAACTGGCCGGCGCTGCTGCAAAGAGAATGGTAAGGAGGAACGCAAGTCGATTCAATTGGTCTCTGGCCCCTGAGGAAATGACTACGGCGATGAAGCGGCGGCGGCGGACGTCGAGATGTAGACGAGAGAAGGTTTGGCGCTTCCGGATTGAATGGCGACCGGAGTCAAATCGGACGGGTTGACGCCGGCCGGAACCTGAGCATTGATTTGCAGCATGCCGACCGTGCCCGGGGCCAGGCCGGCAAAGAGAATTTTTGCCGGCAGGCCGCCAATCTGCAGGCTGAAGGGAGTGACGGGCGCGGGAAACGGGGCCTGCAGCGGCGCGGGAGCACCGGTTTTCACCGGCATATTCGCGACGCCCTGGCCGGTGGCGTAGAACTGAACGACGGATCCGACCGGGGCTGGCGTGTCGGTATTCAAGGTACCGTCCTGATTGATAGCCGCCGCGCGGGTGCCATCCACCGAGAAGATGCCGAGCGCGGCCGGAGCGAGGCCCAGGGTGAACTGGGCGGGGTCGACGCCATCGGCCTGAATGCGGACGGTCGCGTTGGGCTTGCCCGCGGATTCGATGGGAATTTGCAGATTGATCTGGCTGGCGGAGACGAAGAAGAGCGGGGCGGCTACGCCATCCACCATAACGGTGGTCCCGGCGAGCGAGAGGGACGGAGCTGGATTAGCCGGATCCGGATTGAAGGAGACGCCGGCAGCGGGTCCTAACCGAGCGCCAAAGATGGAGGCGATGGAACCGGCAACCACGCCATCCGGTGAAAGACTGGCTGCGTTGTAGATGCCGCCGTTGTCGAGGCTGGGAGTTGGATGAGAAACAGTCAGGCTTACGGGAATCTGGGCAGGGGTATTCGCGACGCCATCGGCCGAGACGGTGACGACACCGGCATAGAAACCAGGCAGCAGAGCGGCTACGTTCGCGATCACGACAACTGAACCGTTGTTGGTGCCGTTGCCGGGCGCCACGGTGAGCCAGGAGCCGCCATTGTAAGTGGCGCAGGCCGCGCGCCAGTTGAGAGCCGTTTCTCCTGGATTGGAGATGGCGATGTATTGCGGATTGAGGCTGGCGGATCCCGAAGAACCGGTGAAGGTGAGCGGCTGAGTGGAGAGCTTCAACTGCGGGGGAGTGGGTCCGCGCACCGCGAAGGTGACGCTGACCGCGGCTGTTGGCGAGCCTGGAGCGGCTACGTTGACGGTTCCGGTATAAGTACCCGGGGTGAGCATTGCCGGGTTGGCGGAAATGGAGAGAGTTCCGGTATTGGTTCCCGACGCGGGATTGACGCTCAGCCAGTTGGAGGCGGACGAGGTTTGCGCGGATGCGGTCCAGTTGAGTGTTCCTGGGCCGGCATTGCTCACCGTGACCGTGGAAGAAACGGCCGTTCCGATGGAAGCAACCCCCTGCAGGGCGACCTGATTCGAGGAGACCTTTACGGATGGCACGGAGGCTTCATAGACCGTGTAAGTGACGGTGACCGTTTGGGGCGAATCGGTCGCTTGATACACCTGGCCTTCGTAGAGGCGCGAACCGCTGATGGTGATGGAGCCGGTGTAGACGCCCGGTTTGAGACCGACAGGCGAAACGCTCACGTAGGTGTTCAGATAGCCGGGGCCATCGGTATCGGGAAGAGTCCCGCTGCCGGGTGACATCGAGAGCCAGCTTCCGCCTGAACTGGTGACGATCTGCGACGTCCATTCCATGTCGCCGTGGGTATCGTTTTCAATTACAAACAGCTGTTTGGTGGGTGTGGCGGAAACGGTGAACGGGGCGGGAAACTGCAGTTGCTGAGGATAAAGAACCAGCAGGGGAGGATGGCCATGACACACGGGTGCGAGCGCGGCGAGGAGCACGCAGCCCCACAAAGACCTCATCGAATCTTCAAAGCTTATCATAAGTGAATCTTTCTTCGCCCTGCGGCTATACTTGGCTTTCGCATGCTCCGGGTGATATGAATCAACGGCCTGGTGGACTGATCGAGCCCGGCCCGGTCTCGTGGCTGCCGCTCGGTTTACTCGTCGCCGGCGGTTCCGTTTTGCGGTCCATCCACCTGAATAACGATCTGTGGCTGGACGAAATCGGGACATTGGTGAGTTACCTGCGGCTGCCGATTTCCGAGATTGTGCGGACGTACGGATCGATGAATCAGCATCTGCTGTATTCCGTGCTGGGGCGAGTGGCAGTGGCGGCTTTCGGGGAAAGCGCGTGGGCGGTCCGGCTGCCCGCCGTGATCTTTGGGATTCTGGCGATTCCCGCGATGTACTACATGTCGCGGGCGATTACCAGTGAACGCGAGGCGCTGCTCGGGACGACGCTGCTGACGTTTTCCTATCACCACATCTGGTTTTCCCAGGACGCGCGGGGGTACAGCGCGATGGTGTTCTGGACCCTGCTGGGCTCGGGGCTGTTGTTTCGGGCAATCCTGCGCGGCGGCCGATGGTACTGGGTTGGCTACACCGTGGCGATGACGCTGGGCGTGGTGAGTCTGCAGAACACGTTTTTCGTGGTGGCGGGACAGCTTTGCTGCTTCGCCGCGCTTTCGCTGCGAGACCGGCGCGGGTTGGATTGGCGCGCTATGGCGGTCAGCTGCGCTTCAGTCGCGGTGCTCTCGCTCCTGTGTCACTCGCTGATGCTCGGCCAGATGATTCAGTTTTTTCGTACGGTGGACCGCAACGGTCTGGGATGGACGAAGCTGACGGAGTTCGTGCCCGTGGTGACGAATGGCCTGGTTCTGGGGATTGGACTGGCGGGCCTTGCGGCTGCCGCGCTTCTGGGAGTTGCGGGATGGTGGAGTTACTGGCGGGAGACCCGGCTGGTTGCGGGAGTGCTGGTGCTGCCGGTTACGGTGAATCTGCTCGCGCTGGCGGTTCTGCACATTGGCGCCTATCCGCGATCCTTTCTTTACGGGCTGCCGTTCGCGCTGCTGATTGCGGTGAGGGGCGCGACGGAATGGTGCCGTTGGCTGAGAACCAGCACGCGCGCGGCGACAGTCGCCTACCTGTTGCTCGCGGCGGCAGGGTCGATTCCGCTGATTCGCTACTACCGGCTGCCGAAGCAGGATTTCACCGGCGCGCTGCGGTATGTGCGGGAGCATCGAACGGGCACGGATGAAGTGATGGCTGCGGACCTCGCCGGTGTCTGCTACCGGCGGTATTACTTCCCTGGCATGACGGTACCGGAGACGGTGGAGCAGATCGAACGGGCGCGGCAGGCGGGGCATCGCGTGTGGGTGTTGTATTCGTTCCCCCGGGAGCTGAAGCTGCGTGCGCCGGTGATGTTCGACTACCTGCGGCGGCAGGATTTGGCCGCCCGTTTCCCTGGAACGCTGGACGGGGGCGATCTCTACGTAGCCAGAACGAAGTAACGGGATCGCGTATTCTGAGACATGTCTCGCGCGGCTGGTGTGCACATACGAGGAGATGGCATCGCGGCGCGCTGCTGTGAGCATCTGCTGACGCGGGCTGGCATCGCGGTTTCCGTCCACGCCTGCGAGCGGCCGCGGCTGCCGGCCATTTTGCTGAGCGATTCGGCATTGGCTTTGATTCGCGATGTGTTTGAGAACGACGCGCTGTTTCGTGACGCGTTTGCGATCACGCGGCGCGGGGTGGCGTGGACACGGGGTGTGGAACCGGTGGTGCTACCGCACCGCGGTGTCGTGGTTTCGGAGAAAACGCTTCTGGACGCGGTACGGCCCGCGGGCGGACGCGCGGAAGTGACGCACGCGGATTGGACGGTTCACGCCGCGCGGCCTTTGCCTGCGGGTGTCGAGGAGCATCGCTTCGGATCGCGAATGGCGGCCGGTGTGCCGGTGCAGCTGGCGGCGGATGGGCGCGAACGCGCGTGCTGGATGGAAGCGGTGGAGGATGGATGGCTGTTTTTGCTGCCGGATTCCGAGGAGCGCGGCTGGCTGCTCGCGACAGGCGGACGCGCTGAACAGCTACTGAACTCGAGCCGTGTGATTGCGGGAAAAATTCGGGGATACCTGCCGGCGGCGGGTGAGTTTGCAGCATCGCCTCGCATTGCATGGCCGTTGTGCGGCGCGGAGTGGATCGCGTGTGGCACGGCGGCGATGGCGTTCGACCCCATCTGCGGCGATGGAACCGCCCACGCGGTCCGGGAAGGCATTTTAGCCAGCGCGGTGATCCAGGCGCAATTGCGAGGAGAAGCGCTCGAACCGCTTCTGGGGCACTACCAGGGACGATTGCTTGCCGGTTTTGGGCGCCATCTGGCAATGTGCCGGGAGTTTTACCGCATGGGGTTCGGCGGTCCGTGGTGGGAGGCGGAACTGGCCTCCGTCGAGAGTGGTCTGGAGTGGTGCCGGCTCAGAACGGAAGAGGGTTCGGGATTTCAGTATCGACTGCACGGATTCGAGCTCGAGGCGGTCCGGTGACGCCGGAAAACTCGACGATTGCCGGGTGGCAGAGCTACCGAAGGATCTGGGTGTTCGTGCGGCCGTTCGCGGGGCGGCTGGCGGTGGTGCTCCTGATCAGTCTGTGTGCCACTGGGCTTAGCCTGTTCCAGCCCTACATTTCGAAACTGCTGATCGACCGCGCGCTGCTGCTCCATGACATGCACGCGCTGGCGTGGATCGCAGGGCTGATGTTTGGCGCAGTGGTTTTGGGTTTTCTGTTGAACATGCTTTCGAGCTACCGGTATGTGCGTCTCTCGGCGGCCATGTTGTTCGATATGCGGCTGGCGCTGTTCCGGCATTTGCAGACCCTGTCACCGCGGTTTTACGCGAACTATCGGCTAGGTGACTTGATGTCGCGCCTAAACAATGACGTGGGCGAAGTGCAGCGCGTCTCCGCCGATACGCTGCTTTCGGTGTTGAGCAATGTGGTGTTTCTGGTGGGCAGCGTAGCGATGATGCTGTGGCTGAACTGGCGATTGTTTCTGGTGAGCGTGGTTCTGCTGCCGGGGTGCGTCCTGACTTTCCTGCGCTACCAGCGAAGGCTGACGGCACTGACGAAGCGGCTGCGGGAGCGCAGCGCGGATTTGGGAAGTCTGTTCGTGGATTCGATTTTGGGGATGCGCGTGGTGGTTTCACTGAACGCGCAGCGGCACGAGCAGGAGCGCTTCCGCCAGCGCAACGACGCTTACATCGAGACGATGCTGGATGTGCAGATCGCTTCCTTTCTGAGCGGCGTGCTGCCGGGAACAATTCTGAGCGCGGCGACCGCGGGCGTGTTTCTGTACGGGGGCTGGCTGATCTTCGCGGGCCAGATGACTATCGGGACGCTGGTGGCGTTCATGGCTTATCACACGCGCCTGCTCTCGCCGGTGCAGAATTTGATGAGCCTGAGTTCCGGACTGGCATCGGCAAGGGTTTCGCTGGGACGCATCTTCGAATTGTTCGATACGGAAGCAGAGGTGGTCGAATCGCCGATGGCGATGGACCTGTCGCCCGGACAGCATGCGATCCGGATGGAGGCGGTCTCGATTCGGCATGACCGTGCACCGGTGCTGGAAGAGGTTTCGCTCGAGATTCCGGCGGGCAGCTTCTGCGCGATTCTCGGTCCGAGCGGAGTGGGCAAGTCGACATTGGCGGATCTGCTGGTGCGGTATCTGGATCCCAACGAAGGGCGAATTCTGCTGGGCGACGCGGACCTGAAGGACCTGACGTTGAGCAGTTTGCGGAGTGAAGTGATTCTGCTGGACCAGACGCCGTACCTGTTCAACGTTTCCATTGCCGAGAACATTCGGTATGCGAATCCCGAGGCGACGCAGGCGGAGGTGGAACTGGCCGGCTGCGCGGCGGGTTTGGACGAATTGATCGCGCGGTTACCGAATGGTTACCTGACCATCGTGGGAGAGCGCGGCGGCGCGCTTTCAGTGGGGGAGCGGCAGCGTGTGGCTCTGGCTCGCGCCCTGCTGCGCCGGCCGGGCGTGCTGATCCTGGATGAGCCGACTTCCGCGCTGGATGCGGACGTGGAGAGAGTGATCGCGCAGAATCTGCGGGAAGCCATGCGAGGACGCACGCTGATTGTGATTACGCATCGTCCCGCGCTTGCGGAACTGGCCGACGCGGTGATTACGATTCAGAACGGACGCGCACGCCTCGCCATGGCGCATGCATGACAGGCCGGGGCGTACGGATCGCGGTGATCGATAGCGGCGTGCATGTGCCACATCCGCATATCGGACGGATTGCCGGCGGCGTTTCAATCCGGACTGATGGCGTAGTGGAAGAGGGTTTGTTCGCGGATCAGCTGGGGCATGGCACTGCCGTGACCGCGGCGATTCAGGAGAAGGCGCCGGACGCGGAATACTTCGCTGTAAAGGTGTTTCATTCGAGTTTGCGAACCACCTCGGATTGTTTGCTGCGCGCAATTGAGTGGTCGATCGAGAACCGAATGGATGTGGTCAACCTGAGTCTGGGGACCGTGAACGCGCGGCGCGCCGAGGACTTCGCGAGGCTCGCGTCGCAACATTCGATTCTGGTGGCTGCGAGGGAAACGGACGGCCAGCTTTGCTATCCGGGGTGCCTGGCTCCGGTCATCGGCGTTAGTCTCGACTGGGAGTGCGATCGCGACCGTTACCGCGTGGATGATCAGGGATTCTATGCGTCCGGTTATCCGCGGCCGGTCCCCGGGGTGGCGCCGAAGCGCAATCTGCATGGGATCAGTTTTGCGGTAGCCAATATGACGGGGTTCATTGCCCGAGTTTGCGAAGGGTCTGCGGCCCGTTCACCTGCGGCTTTGCGCGCGTTGCTCAGTACTGCATCAGCGCCATAAAACCGAAATCCATGTGGAACTGATGATGGCAGTGGAAGAGCGAGGGGCCGGGGCTGTCCGCCAGGAAATCGACTTCGATCTTCTGATGCGCTGGCACCATGACGACGTCTTTGAGCACGCCTGAGGTGGGCTTGCCGGCAAATCGGGTGATCTCCAGCGTGTGGCGGTGCAGATGGAACGGATGGGCCATGTCGCTGCGGTTGTCGAAGACAAGGCGGTTCCGGACACCTGGCTGCGCGGGGATGGGATCCGTGTTGGGGAACGATTTACCGTTGATTGCCCAGAGATTGCCATCGGAGCGGGGCTCGATGACCAGGGGCGTGGTGACGGCGGGCGCATTGGCCTGTGCGGCGGAGCCGAATGCGGTGTAATCCCAGACAAAGGGAGCAGGCGCGGACCAGCGGGGTTTGCCGGTTGCTCCGGCATACTCCACCACGATGCCCGCGCCCGCATTGCGCTGGCGATCGTTCTCTTCGCCGAGAACCCAGACTCCGGGGGCGGACATTTCGACGATAACGTCCGCGCGCTCACCGGGCGCCGAGATCGAGAACAGGGACCGTGAGCGGCGCAGGTACGGCGTTGCCATCGAGCGCGAGGACCTGAAATTTGTGATTCGGAAGCGCGAGACGGTGCGGCATGGTGGCGCTGGCGTTCAGAACCCGCAGGAGCGCGCGCTGGCCGCGGCGAACGCGGATGGGCTCGCCCGCTCCCAGCATCTTGCCGTTGATGGAGAAAAGCCGGTAATCGACGTCCATCATGTTATCGGCTGAAAAATAGGGATCCCATTCATGAAGGACGACAGGAATGTCGAGATCGTACCGGGCGGGGTTTTGCGCGGGTTCCACCACGACCATTCCGAACTGGCCGGTGTAGGCGCCTCTTTTGAGATTGTGGCCAGCCATGGCGTGGGTGTGATACCAGCGCGTTCCAGCAGGCCGCGGCGTGAACGTGTACAGGCGATGGTCACGGCCCTGCACCATGGGGGTGCCTTCTTCATGAGCGCCATCCACCTCCGGGGGGATGTGGAAGCCGTGCCAGTGGACCATCTCCGGATCCGAGGTTTCGTTGATCACGTCGACGGTGACTGGGCGGCCTTCGGTCATCCGCAGCGTGGGACCGGGGACCGTGCCGTTGTAGGCGAGTGTCCTGACGACGTGCGCCGGGGGCCAGTTCGGCCTTGATCTCCGCGATGCGCAGGGTGATGTCCGGGGCGGTGTCCCGGGCAAGGGCAAACGCGGAGGAGGCGGCCAGGGCGAGCGCGCTCCGGCGGGTTATCGGGTGAGAAGCCATTTCGCGATTTGTTCGATCACTTCGGGTGACACATTGCCGGGAATGCGGTACTCGGTAGGCGTGCCGGGGCCCTCCCCGGCCATGAAGAGATGGTTCAGGGTTGGATAGGAATGGAAGGCTGCGTTTTTGCGGCCGGACATGGCGGTTTTCCAGGCTTCGAAATCCAGCATGGAGATCTGGATATCCCGCTCGCCCTGCAGGAAGAGCATGGGTATCTGCAGGCGCGCGGCATCAGCGGCCGGATTGTATTTCTTCAAATCCAGGAAATAAGCGGAAGGAAGACCAAGTACAACAGGAGGATTGCGGGCGCCAGGCGCGACACTCTTCACTTTGGCAATTTCCTGTTTGAGGCTTTCCATGCGGCGCTGGTCAGCTTCGGTATCGCCGCGCCGGATCTGCATCATGTATTCGTTCTGTTCGAGAACCACGTCTTCAATCGGGCGCGCATTGGCGGCGAGGAAGATGGCGCCGGCCAGTTTTCCATCATGAGCGGCGATGCGCGGGATCGCGTAGCCACCAAGGCTGTGGCCTAGCACAAAGACGCGTTTCGGATCAATTTCCGGCTCCGTGCGTGCGAGGCTCAGGGCAGCGACGGCATCGTCGATGGTTTCCTGCTGCAGGGTGTAAGCCGTGGAACTCATCTTCTCGCCGTAGACTTTCGTGCGCTTGTCATAGCGGAGCACCGCGATGCCGCGCGAGGCGAGACCTTCCGCGATGTCTTTGAACATGCGGTTGGAATAAATGGATTCGTCTCGATCGTTCGGTCCGGGGCCGTGGACCAGCACGATGGCGGGGAAGGGACCTTTTCCGATGGGCACGGTGAGTGTACCCGGCAGTTTCCACTCGCCGGTGCCGACGGTGATCTCTCGTTCTTTGAAAGATGCTGGTTTGCTGTAAGGCGGCCGCTTCCAAACAGGGGGCAGCGGCGTATCGGCGGGGCGAAAGAACAGCCCGGCGACCATGCCCGCCTGGTTGAGGGTGAATTGCACGTTCACACTGGTTTTGGCGAAGCGCACGGGAAAGCTAACGAGACTATCAGTACCGGAACGCGCGAGCACCGGTTTGCCGATTTCTTCCAGCTTGCCGAACGCGTCCAGCTCCGTAGCGACCCGCTGGCTGAGGAACTCAGGGTTGATTTTCTCTTTTGCGGCAGCCGTGAGGACCTTGCTGAAGGCGGGAAAGTTTCGCGCCAGCAGGAGATCCAACGCGTGGCGTCCGGCTGAGGTGGGATCGGGGGCCGACCACGCAAGGCAGCCGAGGACGGCGAGGGCGGCGAGCGGGCGGTCTATTCCACAATCGCAAGCCCGGCGCCGGTGATGTCGTTATTCAAATCCCAGGTCTGCTCGTATTTGAGCGTTGCCGCGTCGTAAACTTCGATCTCGAAGCTGGCGCCGTAGATGTAGAGCTTCGATCCGTTGGACGACATCCCGAAGCTGAAGCGCGACTTGCAGGAGAATTCGGCGGTCTGGACAATGCGGTCGTTATCGAGATTGAAGTGCCAGAACTCGCAGCGCTTGTTGCCGCCGGTGCCGTTGGAGACGACGGTGTAGGCGTCCTTCTTATCGGGGGCAACCTGAAGGCCGGACATGGTGGCCGGGGACGGTCCGATGGGCGTGAAGTCTACCTGGCGGGTGCTGAGATCGAAGCGGGCCGACGCCGAACACGCGATTGTGCACGATGGGATCAGACGAGTTGAACAGCGAAATGTGCTGATCCCGGGTTCGCGGAATGGAATCGAGCTGGCCGCCGAAGCCGATGTTTTCCATGCCGGGGAGATCGGGCTTGGAGAGTTCGATGCGGTCGACCACCTTGAAATCGGCGGTGTTGAGAATGACCACGGTGTTGCGGAACTGGTAGAGGAATTTGCCGTCGGGCGAGATCTCAAAGCCGCCGCGCCCATAACCTCCGCCGTTCGCGTTCTCATCTTCCGTGGCCATGTCGACCGTCTTGACGATCTTCTGCTCTTCCAGATCGATGATCGTGTACTTTGGCTTTGCCGATTTCGAAGTGATCGACCAGTCTTGTCGATCTCCGTGGTCATGGTGTAGAAGAACTTGCCGGTGGGATCGGGCGTGCCGCCGTTGAAGCGGTAGCGCTTGGTCGGCGTGTTGAGAACGAAGTGATTGATCACCTTGCGCGTGGCGATATCGATCACTTCGATGCCGCTGTGGTCGTTGGTGGTGACGAAGAGCTTCTTTTTGTCGAAGGAAAGGCGCATGCTGGTGGGCAGGCCCGTGGAGAGCGGGATGCGGTCGACGACTTTCCCCTGAGCTTCGTCGAAGACCAGGATCGAATTGGGATAGGCTCCCATGAAGAGAGTCGCAGCCGGGGCTGTGCCCGTCAGGAGTGCGGCACTGATTAGAATTTTGAACATAGTTATCCTCACGAGACGGTACCGGGAACGGAAGCGACGCGCAGTCTATGGGAAAACCAGATCCAGATTGCGCCAGTCTTTTGTGGCCGTGGCGCACTTGCTCGCCCAGTCCGGATAGTTGTTCAGGTGGTCCGGAACCTGCGCCGGCCAGAAGCAGGTGACGTAGCAATCGTAAATGTCGCGCTCCACCGGCTGGCAGAGGCCCGCCGTGCCGCCCGCGGAATCCACTTCCCAGCCGGGAGAGAACGAAAGCGTGCAGCCCATGGGGACGTGGGGACGCTGCGCGGGATTCTGCAGCGCGACCACATCTTCTTCCTGGGCGGCGACAAAATCACCAATCCGGCGCGCCTTTTTATTCAACGGCCGCATGTGTTTCATAGTGCCTTCCTTTCGGCGAACTGTTGCAGAAATCCGGGGTTTTGCGCGCTGATCGCGCCATAGATGCGCAGACAGGTGCTGGTCCAGTCGCGGATCCAGTCGCAATAATGAAGATTGGCGTGGCCGGTATCGCCGTAGCGAACGAAGGCCTCATGATGGCATCCGCCGGCGCAGAGAGGACGCGCCAAGCAGGTGTGGCAATCGTACTTCGCCATTGATGTGGCCGCGGGACAGGAAGTCGCTTTGTTTTTGGCGATCGATGCCGGTAGAGACGTTGCCGAGCGAGTGGGTGTCGGAATCGACGAAGCGATGGCACGGCGCGATATCGCCCGAAGGCCCGACGCCCATCAGTCCAAGCGCGGCGCCGCAGGGGTGGGACTTGTTCACGCCCTGATACAACTCGGCGATGGTGTCGCTGACGTTCGAGAAGCCGTGCATCTCGCCGCGCAGCGCGTATTCCAGCCATTCGTCCGCCAGCATGTGAAACTGTTCGAGGACGCCATCCATCCCCTTCTCATTAATCGCGTAAAGGCGATCCGGGGACGTGGTGACGGGCGCAAACCCGACTTCGTGAAACCCGAGATCCTGCTTCAGATGGCGGAAGATGCGAACGACATCGGTGACGCCGGAAGTGAGCGTGACCCGCGCCGTGATGGGCCGCGTGCGATGGCCCTGAATCAGAGCGCGTACGCGAGGCTCGATGATGTCGTAACTGCCGCGGCCGTTGGCGAAGACCCGCAGTTTATCGTGCAGTTCGGGCGGGCCATCCATGCTGACCGTGACGCCGATTCGATTCTCGGAAAGGAACTCGATGATGGCCGGAGTAAGCAGCGTGGCGTTGGTGGTGAGGCTGAAATCGATGGTGCGGCCTCTGCGCGGCTGCCTGCTCGATTGGCATAAGCCACAACGCTCTTCAGCAGCGGGAAATTCATCAGCGTTTCACCGCCGAAGAAAGTGATGTGGACGGCTTCCCGGCCAGCCGATTCGTTCAGCAGAAGATCGACCGATGTCTTCGCCGTCTCGATTTCCATGAACTTCGGCTTGCCTTCAGGCGTGGCGACCTTGTCTTCGCCGAACTCATAGCAATAGGTGCAGGCAAGATTGCACTGGTTGGTCAAGTTGATCACCAGTGTCTGAAGCGGGAAATCCGCCGGCGGCTCCTGCATGGGTTCCGGTTTGACCAGGCCGGTCACGATGGTGCGGGAGTTAAACATCTCCTCGACCAGTTCGGGCGCATCCGCTTCGCCCACGCCACGGGCAATCAGATCCCGCAACAGCTCTTCATGCTGCGCGTCGCCTTCGGCGAGGCGGTCAATCAGAGTGGCGGCGTCGCGGTCCAGTTCGAAGATCGCGCCGGCGGGAACCAGATACAGAAAGCGGCTCTCGGCTGCCTGAAAGTGGTGAAACTCGCCGAGCCGATAGACACGCTGGGCTTTCTCTGTTTCCGCTGCGATCATTGCTCGACCTCGGGCTGGTCCCATTTGATATAGGTTGGTACGGTGACCACCAAATAACTTCTGCCGGAAAGCGGGCGGCCTTCCTTATCTTTCTCGTTTTTGGCGGTGGCAACGACCCACACATCGCCGTAGTTATTGCGGCTGAATTTGCGTTCCGGATTAGGTCCGTCGCTGGCAGGCGTGAAGAGGGCGGTGGGGCTCAGGTGGCCGACGAACTCCTTGTCGTCGTCGCCATAGACGGCCATAAACTCTTCCACTGTCCACTCCACTTCGATGGGGCCGAGCTCCACGTCATCCGCTGTGTGGGGTTTGCCGTCCGCACCGCGTTGGTAGCCGATGGCTTCGAACTGCTGGAAGCCTTTCGGATGCGTCTCGCTGCCCAGCCGGGCCAGCGCGGTCTCGGGCGTGACCTTTATATAGTCGACGCGGTCATAGACGGCAACCGCGGCCTGCAACACGGAGCGGTGGAGGAAGACGTCGCGCTTGCCCGGAACGGCGTCCGCCGCTACATCGACTTCAGCGACGATCTCGCCCGCATTGTGGGAATCTACTTTCTTTACAGTGATCCCGGTGCCGAAATCCAGATCGACGGCCGTGATGGCGGCTGGCAGATGGTCGCCGATGAGGCGAACCTTCAAACCCTGCGCACCTGTTTTTAAAGCGGTCCGGTCCACACCCAAAAGAAGCGGTTCAGTGGAAGCGCGTTCGAGTTTTACATCGGCGCCAAATTCCTGATATTCACCCCAGAACCAGCGGCCTTCGGCGTGGGTCTGGTCGGGCGAGAACCAGAGGGCCTCACGCATGTCTTTCGAAGTGTCGTCGGGCGAGGTGCCGGGAGTAGTGGAGGATTTGGAACGTCCTCGCCAGGAATAGCCGGCGTAAACAAGACCATGGCCGGAGCGCGTGAGCACGGAACCATCACGAAGCGATTTCAGTTTGATCTGGGTCTTGAACTCGTCTTCGGAAGCGCCCGCCGACATCGTCAGGTCTCCGAAGTAATTTCCGCGGCCGGGAATGTGCGCCGAGACCAGCCATCGGCCTTCCAGTTTCGGTTTGCGCATCCGGGCCCGCCAGGAAGCCCACTCCGGCGTATGCAGACCAGCGTTCGTCCCCAGGAAGTCCAGCGCCACTTCAAGTGGTTCAGGAGCAGGGGCAGGCGTTGCTGCTCCGCCGGCCACCGCGGTCGCGGTAGGAGCTGCGGCAGCTCTTCCGGCGCCGCCGCCACCGCCACCCGGCATCAGCGATCGCCGGAAGTGCGCTTCGGCCTGCGCATAGAGAGCGACGTGCAGGTTTGCAAGCAGACGCCAGTCGTTTTTCGAACGGCGCCAGGAGAGCGGGCGGCCGAAGGCATGGCAAGTGGTGCAGGCGGACCGTACATTGTCGTTCGGAATGTTGGTTTCGTCGAGCATCCGGTGCTCCGGCAGATACATGACGGGCTTCGCCTCTTCCGGAGCGAGACCGTGATAAGTGGCCAGATACTTCACCATGGTGCGGGCTTCTTCCGGAGTAATAGTCAGGCCGTTCAGGCGCACCATTCGCTTGATAGCTTCCTCCCATCCTTCTGGGGTGGTTCGTTCCCAGGAGATGCGGGAGAGATTGCCCTTGTCATCTTTGGCGTGGCAGGTACCGCATTTGGAAATGACAACCGGATCAGTAACCGGGATGCCCTCTTCCGTTTCCGACAGTACCGGCGCGGCGTTGATTCCGCGCTCCCCCGCCGCGCTGGGCCTGGGACAAAGGCGTAAACAGGGCAGCGGCGATGCCGATTGCGACAAGCGGAACTCGTTTCTGCAATTCCATCGGTGACATTTGATCCTTAGAATGTAATCCTACCGCTCAGCTGGAGCGAACGGGGTCCGGACCCTTCCGCGGTTTGCAAGCTGCTGATGGTTCCGAAAGAAGCGGTGCCGAGCGTAAGGCCAGGCACGCCGTAATTGGGATGGTTGAGCGCGTTAGCGGCGGCGACGCCGACCCGCAGGCGGGAACCTTCCGTGATTTTGAAGCTGCGGAACAATGAGAGCGACACGGCCTGCGTGCCTGGACCGACTACCGCACCGACAGGAGAACTGCCGAAGCGGCCGATGTTATTGGCGGGGATCGCGAAGGCGGAGGGATTGATCCACTGCGCGATGCTCTGCCTGGCGGGCAGCACGGAAGTGCCGGCTACGATATCAGCGCGACCGTTACCGATCAGGTTCACGAAGTTAGTGCCGGACGGATCGGCGCCATTGGCGAGAACTGTCAGGAAGGGACCGGTTTGAAATAAGAGGACGCCGCCCAGTTCCCAGCCGCCGGCGATCTGATTGATGTAGCGATTACCAGTGCGGCTGAACGGAGATTCGTAGAGGAATGTGGTCTGGAAACGGTTGCGGCGTGTAAACGCAACGTTGCCGTAATCCAGCATGGGATGGAAACGGTCGGTAATAGTGCCGCCTCCGGAACCGGCGAAACCGGTGGGATTATAACCGCCGATATCCGACAGATTCTTGGCGAAGTTATAGCTCGACTGGAACTGCAGGCCGTGAGACATGTGCTTGGTGACGGCAACGGTAAGAGCCTCGTAGTTGCTGATTCCGCCATTGGTCTCTTCAATGATCTGGTTCAGGAGCGGATACGGGGCGGCTTTGCCGGCAGTAGCGAAACCGACAGTGTTCGCCGGCACCTCGTCGGGGTTATCTGTCAGGCCGAGGTCTGAACCATGGCTGCCGTCATAGGAGACGCGCAGGGCTGTCTGGTATCCCAGATCGCGTTCCACGGTGAGGTTCCACTGCTGGACGTAAGGATCCTTATAGTGGAGAGCGTTCGAAAGATCGAAGACTTGAGACCCGGGCTGGGCCAGGTTGGACGGAAACGGGTAGGGGAAAGTCAGATGCGCCTTTCCGTTCGCGATGGTATTGGTGAACGACGCGACGTCGCTGGCCTCGACGGCCCAGGAAGAGAGCAGAAGATTGCCAAGCTGCGCTTCGATGAACTTTCCGTAGCCGCCGCGGATGACGGTCTTGCCATCGGCTGTGGCGCGCCATGCGAAGCCGATACGGGGAGCGAAATCCGTCTTCTCGGAATAGCGCAGGCTCTGGGGGATGACCTGCCTGGGTTGCCGTCAGAATCGGCATGGGGGCGATGGATTGCGCGAAAGCCGGATTCACCAGTGAAACTGCCTTGTCCGGGATTACCACCGCGCCATGAACCGTGACGCCGTTCTGCACCGAATAGTAATCGGGCAGGAAATTCGCGGTGTTGTTGTAGTGATCCTGAAACATCGGATGGTATTCGTAGCGAAGACCGTAGTTGATGGTCAGGCGCGATGTTACTTTCCAGTCGTCCTGGACGAAGAACGCATAGCTGCTGCCGTAACCATTGGTATCGGGATTCAGGACGGTGGCGAGTGAATCGCTGTCCGGGATGCCCAGCAGAAAAGCGCCAAAGGCATTACCGACGAGGGACTTCGTGACCGAGTTGTTGAAGGTATAGGAACCGAGGCGCTGGCTGGCGAACACGTTGGTGTAGAGCGCCTTGAGGTAGCGATAGTCGCCGCCCATTTTGACGGTGTGTGAGCCCTTTGGTGAGTGTCAGGTTGTCCAGCACCTGATAGGTGCTGGTTTGGGAGATGGAAGAAGCGCTGCCGCCCGTGCTCTGGAAACCGGAGATCTTGAAGTTCGGAACGGCGTTGCCGGCGGGCGGAGCCTGCGGCAGGTAAGAAGTGAGACCCAGTTCGATGGCCGCCTGCGCGGCGGTGATGCCGTAAGTTGTGGAAGTGTTGCTGCCGCTGAACCCGGCGCGGACCTCGTTGATCAGTGCGGACTGATGATGTAGTTGTATGCACCGGCAAGGCTGCGATCGTTCTCCGGCTTGTTGAATGCGTCCAAGGAGCGCAGAACCTGTGGGAGCTGATTCGGCCAGCTTCTCTTTGTAAGTGAAGCGAACGAAAACGGACTGGTTCGAGGTGATTTTCTGGTCACCGCGGATATCGCCCTGGTTGCTGGAGATGGGAGTGGGGAAGTTCGTTACGTAGTTGTTGGCGATGGCGTTCGGCGCGCCGGTGTTGGGCAGCGGATACAGATATTTGAGCGCCGCCTGCGAAAGCGGCGAGATGCGGCTCGCGGGAATCTGATTTCCGGGAAACGGCGCGCCTGTACCGGGATCAAGCACCGGGGCAGAGTAAGCCGAGAGATCGCCGTTGCGCAGCGCGAGCGAGGGAACGCTTTCGACCAGCACCTGCTGGCTGGGAAGCCGCAGACCTTCATAGCTGGCGAAGAAGAAGGTCCGGTCCTTGCCGTTGTAGAGCTTCGGAATCCAGACCGGGCCGCCGAGAAAGCCGCCGAAATCGTTCATATCCAGCTTCGGAACGGTGGCGCTGAAAGTATTGCGCGCATTGAAGTCCGTGTTCTGGTTGTTTTCGTAAACGCCGCCGTGAAAGGCGTTGGTGCCGCTTTTCGAGATCGTGGTGATGTCGCTGATGCCGCCAAATTCCGCGCTGTTATTGATTTCGCTGACGCGGATTTCGGCGATGGTATCGAAGGAGGGAAACAGTTCGGAGATCGGGGACGAGTTGCGCGGACTCATGGAGCTGATGCCATCGATGCTGATGGACAGCATGCTGGGTTTCGAACCGGCCACCGAGATGTTGCCGCTGTTATCGATCTCAACGCCGGGCTGTGTGGTCAAGGTTGTGAAGGCGCTGGTGGAACCCGGGAACGCGCGAACCGATCGCGACCGGCAGGTCGTTCAATTCGCGGCCGAGCTTCGTTTCCGCGATGTTGGAACCTTCGGTGTTGATGGGCGCTTCGCCTGCGACGCTGACGTTGACCGTATTGGTCTGCGTGGCGAGCAGAAGCGCGCCGTTGACACGGATCGTCTGACGCGCATCGAGTTCCAGATTCTTGTAAATCTCGCGCTGAAAGCCGGGGGCTTCCATGCTGATCTGGTAGACTCCCGGCTCCAGGTTCACGATCGTATAATCGCCGCTGGAATCTGTCACGACCGAACGGCCGAGCCGTGGCTGTGTTCATCGCCGTGACCTTGCAAGCGCTCACCACGCTGCCGGAAGGATCGCGCACCGTCCCCACGAAAGAACCGAAAGTCGATTGCCCGCAGAGCGCCGTTGCGTAAAGTACGATTGCCGCCGCTGCCCATCGTGCACGTTTGTAAGCAGACATCCGATACACCCCTTAGGTTTGCGTTTTGATCAAACGGAAGAAATCCGTGAACAGCCAGTGTTGGTGACGTGATCAAGTCCAGACCAGGGACGGCGCGTGCAGCGTGACGCGAATCGCGCGTTGGTTGACGAGAACCAACGCAGCGGTTAGGGAATCATACCATTGCGCGGGTTGATTGCAAGGGGTGAATGATTGTTGGCACGGAGAAAGGGGCAAAAAGGGACTGATCGTGGCGTATACTGTGGTCAGGTAGCGGCAGTTCGGATTGCCGTGGTGTTTGGACAGTGTCCGATTGTGGGAGTAATTCTAGTGGTAGAATGCCAGCTTCCCAAGCTGGACGTCGCGGGTTCGAACCCCGTCTCCCGCT
>CAVQTR010000006.1:0-1272615 GCA_963716685.1 Bryobacterales bacterium | reverse complement strand
TTCCGGCAAAACGACGACACTGAATGCGCTGTCGCGGTTCATTCCGGAAGACGAGCGCATTGTGACGATTGAAGATACGGCCGAATTGCAGCTGCAGCAGCGGCATGTGGTGAAGTTCGAAACCCGGCCGCCGAATCTGAACAAAGAGGGCGGCATCAATCAGCGGCAGCTGCTGCGCACAGCTCTGCGTATGCGTCCAGACCGCATCATCGTTGGCGAGTGCCGCGGCGCCGAAGCGCTGGACATGCTGCAGGCGATGAATACCGGCGTCGAAGGATCGATGAGCACGGTTCACGCGAATACGCCGAAAGACGCTTTCTCGCGGCTGGAGACCATGGTGATGATGGCCGATCTTGAGATCCCTACGCGCGTGATTTTGCAGCAGCTGGCCAGCGCGATCAAGATGGTGGTGCAGGTGTCGCGTCTGCAGGATGGCTCGCGCAAAATCATGGCGATTTCGGAAGTGCTGGGCGCACATGATGACCATGTCGAGTTGCAGGACATCTTCATCTTTGAGCGCACCGGGATCACCGATGCAGGCAAGGTACAGGGCCGGTTCCGCGGCACCGGTGTGACGCCGAAAATTCTGGACCGGCTTCGCATCAGCGGGATCACGCTTCCCGAAGACCTGTTTGACGAGGTGCTGGAAGTGAATATGGACGCCGTCACGGTCTGATCGGAACGGAAATCGAACCATTCGTCTGGAATGTGTAGTTCCCGCCGGCGCACGGCGGGACACTGCAGGCATGAAGCGATTCTTCTGGAACAAGGACCGGCCGCCCTCTTTGCGGGAGTACCCGGAGATGTTGCTGCGGGTGGCCGTTTTCGGCGCTCTGGTGGGGCCTGTTGGTACCGCGGCGTTCGCACTGCTGTTCTTGCATCCCACCGCCGCGGCGCTCCGGCCGTTTTGGAAGTTTGTTTTCGTGTCGGCCTACTGCGGGAGCGTCAGTTCCGTCGCTTTTTACACCGCCTGCCGGCTGCCGTGGTTTTATTTGAGCCCCCTCATGGGGCAGTATTCCGTTTTCAATCGCAGGATCATCTCGGGCGTGGTGGGCGCACTGGGAGGCATGCTGGGGTTCACTGTTTCCTCCGGCCTGATCGCGCTGGTGCCTGGGGTGAATATGCGCTGGGCCGGCCATTTCGGAGCCACGCTGGCCTTCGAAGCGCTTGCGGGCGCGGTCATCGCGCTGGTGATCGGCAGCATCAGGCACAAGCTGCAGGAAGGAAAACTTCGGGAGAGCGCGCTGGCAGAAGCGGCCGCGAAGGCACAAGCCACGGCGCTGCAGGCGCAAATCAACCCGCATTTTTTCTTTAACACGCTGAACACGCTTTCCGCACTGATTCCCATGGATCAGGAAGCCGCTCTGGACGTGGTGAGCCATCTGGCGGATATGTTCCGGTATACGCTGGCATGCTCGCAGGCGGAGAAGGTGACGCTGGATCAGGAGCTGGCGTTTGTAGGGAATTACCTCAAGCTGGAACAGGCGCGCTTCTCCCGCCGGCTCCAGGTGGCCATGCCCGAAGGGGATTTCCACGATATTCTGCTGCCGGGTCTGAGCCTGCAGCCGTTGGTGGAGAATGCGATTCGCCACAGCATCGCTCACCGGATTGAGGGTGGACGTGTGGAGATTGCGGTTCACCGCAACGGCAAAACGTGCTCGGTGGATGTTTTCAGTCCGGGCGATAAGCCGGTTACGGCGGATTTTTTTCGTGAAGGCCATGCTCTGGCCAACGTCCGTGACCGGCTGCGGCTGCATGCGGGCGCGGCAGCGGACGTGGCGGTCGCGCCGGGTGGAGGCGACCGGCTGCGGGTCAGTCTGGTGCTTCCGTTATGATTCGCGCGCTGATTGTGGACGACGAGGAACTGGCGCGGGTTCACCTGAAACGCATTCTGGACGCGGAGAGCGGCATTGAGGTGGTGGGCGAAGCCTGCAACGGCCTCGAAGCGCTGGAAGCGATCTACGAATTGACCCCGGGCGTGGTGTTTCTGGACATCGAGATGCCGGGGATGAACGGCTTTGAGGTGGTTCGCAATCTGTCGCAGCCGCCGCCGATTGTGTTTGCTACTGCGTATGACGAATTCGCGGTCAAGGCGTTTGAGGCGAAGGCGCTCGATTACATTCTGAAGCCTGTGCAGCCGCATCGCGTACGGCAGACCCTGGCTCGCCTGAACCAAAGCCCCGCACCCGAATACCGCGACGCCATGCGCGAAGTGATGGGGCTGATGGCGCGCGAACGTCCGGTGCCGGTGACACGCCTGGCGGTGCACCGCGGCAAGCGAATCATTCTGCTTGGGCTCAGCGAAGTGTTTCACATCACCATCGAAGAGAAGCTGGTGTTCGCGCATACCGACAAGGAACGGTTCCTGATTGAGAAGACGGTGGGCGAAGCAGAGGAAATGCTCGCCGATTCCGGCTTTCGGCGAATCAGCCGGGGGACGCTGGTGAACATGGAGCACGTCCGCGAACTGGTGCCGTGGTTCTCCGGGACGTGGCGCGTGAAGCTGAGCAACGGCGTGGAACTGGATGTAAGCCGCGACCGCGCGCGTCAGCTGACGCAGGCCATGGGGATTTAATTTCGGGCTGCGGCTGCGCACATGCGGTAGACGGAATATCCGCCGCTGAGCTGCCGGGTTTCGCAATAGTGGGTGCGGATGTATTGCGAGAGCGGCAGTAACATGCGGCCGCAGCTGTCGATTTTCAGATCGACATCGAATGGGTACATAAAGGTGAGCTTCACCCAGTTTTGGGTCATGGCGGCGAGCCGCGGATCGCGTTCGTCCTGAATGTTGAACATGCCGGGCGTAGTGATGATGTAAGGGCACCGGCTGATGTCGGCGATCTTGCGCTTGACCTGGCGAGGGGTGAGCAGATTAATCCTGCCATCGAAGTAATCCGGGGAGAGCTTACCGCTGCCGGTCAGGAGTTTGAGCAGAGGCGATTCGCCATACGGCACGCACAGGCTGTGGAACGCAGCGAGGCCGGAGGAGTCCGCAATCGCGGGATCCGTGCCACGCGAATGCCTGGCGGAAGCCCGCACGAGGCCGATCAGCGGACGGTACTGGAAGAAACTCGCGACGGGGAACAGAATCACGAAGGTGAACGCGGCTGCAGCCAGGTACATGCGGCTGGCTAATGTGTTGCGACGCAGGCTCAGCATTAGCAGCAGCAGGACGCCGGTGCCGTAACCGTATACATCCCAGATCTGAGGCCGGCTAAGAGCACCGGGAATCAGAGCCGCCGCCTGCACGACGAAGCCTGCCATCAGGGCAGTGGGGAACGGCATCGCGGGCGGGGTTCTGCTGAGGAGGGCCGCCGCGCTGCGGGGAATCAGGCGGAGGACGGAGTATAAATAGACCAGCAGGAAGGGAGAGGCCAGAAGCGGATAGCTTCCGCCACCGCTGGAATAGCCGCCTACCAAATCCACCTGTTCGCGCAGCGCAGTCATGACGATGGTTGTCGCAAGGCCCAGGCCGCAGAGCACACCGGCGATCTGACCAAAGCTGTGCGAGGTTTTGAACCAGAAATAGATCAGCAGCGCCGGGATGAAGCTTAGGCCCATTTCAGGGGAGATCAGAAACATGGCGAAAATGGATGCGGCGGTAATCAGCGTGAGCCGCACGAAGCCTGGGGCAGCGCTTCCCAATATGCGGTCACAGACCAGGAGCGCGGCGTAAGGCGCCAGAAAGCGCACAGCCGTGTATTGCAGGCCGAGCGAAACTCCGAGGATGTACGGGAGCCCGAGGATCAGCAGAATCCAGCGCGCTGCGAGGGAGAACGGTTTTGCGTGACGCAGCAGGGAAAAGAGGAAGAACAGGCCGGCAAACTGGAACAGGTATAAGGCAACGAAATAGGCCGAGCGCATCGACATTCCGAACAGCAGATGAAAAGCGTACGGGATATACAGAAATGGCGGGCCGTAGGTGAACTGGAAGTCGCGGTAGGGGAGCAGGTGCTCCTGGACGTAATAGAGACGGTTGATGAACTGGTTGCCTTCGCCCAGGTACCACTGGTGGCGCAGGAGCCAGAAAAAGTAGATAGCGATTGTGCCCTGAAGCAGCGCCAGTGCTACGAACATGCGGCCGAGCCCGCGGTGCATATCTTCGCTCGGGACCGTAGTGGGCCGAGCGGACCGGTTTGTTACCAGCTGAAGGGCAGTCAGCAGAAGCAGGCCGATGCCAGCCGCGAGAACCGCTGCGTGATTATTGAAGCCCACATCCGCGGAAAGCGAGCAGACACCGGACATCGGCGCGGGAACACGATAGGGAAGCCAGAAGATGCCGAATCCGGTCAGTGTCCACAAGATTGCCTGGAGCGCCCTCTGCCGCAACATCCTACCAACGTTAACTCCAGCACTACTTTTCCGGTTCCTGGGTTGTGTGTTACAGGACTTTTCGCATTCGAGGTATAGTCTGAGCCAATGACCCCCAAGACTGCTCTGATCCCGCTCGCCGCGCTGGCGCTTGCCGCGTTTGCAGCCGAACCAACTCCCAGTCCGGCTTTGCTGGTGTTGTCAAAGGGCGATCTGATGCTGTCCATTGTGGATCCTGCGACTCGCAGGGTGGTGGCGCGGGTGCCTTCCGGTCCCGATCCCCACGAGGTAGTGGCATCCACGGATGGCACGCTCGCATTCATCTCCAATTACGGCGGCGGCTCGTTCAACACCCTAACCGTGGTGGATCTGGTGAATCAGAAAGTGCTGCCGATCGTCGACCTGGGACCGCTGCACGGACCTCATGGACTGGTCTTCGCCGGGGGCAAGGTTTGGTTTACGGCCGAGGGAGCGAAAGTGATCGGCAGCTATGACCCGGCGGCGAAGAAGGTGGACTGGGTGCTCGGCACAGGCCAGAACCGGACACATATGATCTTCGTGACGGAGGATCTCAAGCACATCTATACCTCCAACATCAGCTCCGCGACACTCACGGTAATCGACAGAACGGGGCCGACAGCTATGCTGGTCGATTCGAAAACCGGCCAGCGGCGTCCCGGACCGGGCGGACCTCCGCGGGAAGACTGGAATGAAACTCTGGTGGCGGTGGGCCGTGGCGCGGAGGGCTTCGACGTCTCTCCGGATGGCCGTGAACTGTGGGCAGCGAATGCGCAGGACGGGACGATCTCGATTGTGGAGCTGGCGGCGAGGAAGGTGGTGGGAACCATCCAGGCGAATGTGAACAGCGCGAACCGTCTGAAGTTTACGCCGGATGGCAGGCTGGTTCTGGTTTCCATGCTCTCCGGACCTGATCTTGCAGTCTTCGACGCTGCCAGGCGCTCCGCCGTGAAGCGCATTCCCATCGGCCACGGCGCTGAAGGGATTCAGATGCAGCCGGACGGCGCGCTGGCGTATGTTGCCTGCACTCCCGACAGTTACGTGGCCCTGATCGACCTGAAAACACTGACCGTCGCCGCACATCTGGAGGCCGGGAAACAGCCGGACGGCATGGCCTGGGCGATCCGCCGCTAGCGGCTTCACTAACCGGGCGCGCGCGCCGCAGTCTAATCTGGCAGCGGGATGGATTTAACGGACGAAGCGGCCATTGGACAGGTGCGCGCCGGGAACACGGAAGCTTTTCGGGTTCTGGTGGAGCGCCACAGCCGCGCCGTTTTCCGTCTGGCGTATCGTATGACGGGGAATCAACAGGACGCCGAGGATACCGTACAGGAAACGTTTCTGCGCGCCTATCGCCAGCTTCGTCACTTCGACGGACGGGCCGCGTTTGGCACTTGGCTGCACCGGGTGACGGCGAATTGCGCCATTGATCTGCTGCGTTCGCGAAAAAAGCGCGACGGTGACGGTGACACGCTGCTCGACAAGCAGATCGCGCGCGAACCTTCCCCCGAGCGGCTGACGGCCAGTACGCAGGTGTCGCAAATGCTGAACTCTGCGATGGACGAGCTGACCGACACGGAGCGGGCGGCTTTTGTGATGCGGCATTACGAAGGGCTCCCGATGGAGGAAATCGGCCGGCTGCTAAAGGTTCAGCCGAATGCGGCAAAGCATTCGGTGTTTCGCGCGGTTCAGAAACTGCGGCGGGCTCTGGAACCGGCGATGGGGGCAGTGCGATGAGACATCTCGACGAAGAGCAGCTGATGATGCACTACTACGGCGAGGAGAGCGCCGCGGCCGCTCACCTGGAGCAGTGCGCGGTATGCCGCGAGGAGTACCGGAGTCTCGAGCGGGTACTGGAGACGGTGCGCGAGTGCGGTCCGCCGGAGCCTGCGGCTTCTTTCGAAGTCCTAACGTGGCAGAAACTGGCGCCGGAGTTAAACGGTCGGGCGAGCCCGTGGTGGTCGCGGGTGTGGGTACTGGGTCCGGCGGTGGCGGCGCTGGTCCTGATTGCGTTTTTCGCCGGGCGCGTCTCTGGTCCGAAGCCGGGGTTGGCTCAAATCACTCCGGCGCAGGGACGCGAACGCATCCTGCTGGTGGCGCTGGGAGACCACCTTCAGAGATCGCAAATGGTTCTGGTGGAACTGGCGAATGCGCAGCCGGGCGATGCGCCGGACATCCGGCGGGTGCAGGAGCGTGCCCGCGATCTGGTGGGAGCCAACCGGCTTTACCGGCAAACGGCGGCGTTCGCGGGCGATACCGAGTTCTCGGGAATTCTGGACGATCTGGAGCGCGTGCTGACGGACGTGGCGAACCGCGCGGCTCCGCTTTCTTCGCCGGAGTTGACCGAAATTCAGCAGCGGATCGAAAGCCGCGGATTGATCTTCAAGATCCGGGTGATCGACGCCAATTTACAGCAAAAAGGCAGCACAAAACTATGACACCTCGATTTTCTCGACTTCTGATTCCGGCTTTGATGGCGGGCTCGGTCCTGGGGCAGGACCTCGATCTTGCGCCGAACCATCCGCGCATGCTTCAGCTGCGCCGTGAGCTCGGTGCCTCGGATGACCACTACTACGATTCCGGAACGCGCGCGCTGGACGCTGGCAAGTGGGAGGACGCGGAACGCAGCTTCAGCGAAGCCGCCGCGCGCAAAGGTACCCATGCCGACGGAGCGCTGTACTGGAAGGCTTACGCCGAGAGCCGCATGGGAAAGCGCGACACCGCCCTGGCGACGATTGCCTCGCTGAAGAGCGGCTATCCCGCAAGCCGCTGGCTGGAAGACGCGCAGGCTCTGGATGTGGAGGTGCGGCAGCAGGCGGGGAAGCCGGTGAGTCCGGATTCGGAATCAAACGATGAACTGAAGCTGCTGGCACTGAATGGGATTCTGCACTCGGACCCGGATCAGGCGCTGCCGATAATCGAAAAGCTGCTGAAGAGCAACAACACGCCGAAGCTGAAGGAGCGCGCGCTTTTCGTGCTTTCGCAGAGCAGCTCACCGAAGGCGCAGCAGATCCTGACGAGCGTGGCCAAAGGCGGCGCCAATCCGGATTTGCAGACGAAGGCGATCCGGTATATCGCGATCTCGGGCAATAAGGACGCCCGGCAGCAGCTGCTCTCCATCTACACGCCGACGAGTGACGTGAATGTGAAGCGGCAGGTGATTCGGTCGCTCGGGATGATGCCCGCTGCGCAGTCAGGCGACGCGCTGGTGTCGATCTATGGCTCCGAGCAGGATGCGGCGGCGAAGCGGGAAGTGGTGAATGCGCTGTTCATTCAAAACAATGCGAAGCCGCTGATCGATCTCGCGCGGAAGGAAAGCAACCCGGCGCTGAAACAGGATCTGGTGCAAAAGCTTTCGCTGATGAAGTCCAGGGATGCCACGGCTTATCTGATGGAGGTATTGCAAAAGTGAGGTGGCTGGCACTGGCAGCGTTTGCGGTGGGGCCTTTGGTGGCGCAGCAGATCCGCATCGGCAACGCGCGCGTGGAGCACCGGGCGGCGGGGAATCTGGCGAATACGTTTCACGCGCTTGCAGCCGCTCAGGTCGCGCCCGCGTGGGTGGCTTACACCGTCCCGGTGCTTCGCGGCCATGGTGAATCGTGCTGCTGGAATGACGGGTCCCGCGGGTGCGGACTGGAGGGCAAATCGGTTCGCAGCGCGGCGGCCGGGCCCGTGCTGCTGGAAGGGTCGCCGACCCTGGTCGTCCTGTTCCGGGTGGAGAACCGCGGTGTGGAGAAGGTACGGACAGTCTCCGGGGATTGTGAACTGGATGCCGGCGGGTTGTCGTTCATCGAACTGGATAACGTGCGTCCCGCGGAGAGCGTTGGCCTTCTCATATCACTGGGAAGCCTCAAACGCGATCAGGCGCTGGCTGCGATTGCGCAGCACGCCGACCCTGCGGCCGTGACCGCTTTGCTGACTATCGCCAAGAGCGATCCGGCGCCGCACGAGCGTGGGCAGGCGCTGTTCTGGCTGGCGCATCGCGCCGGACAAAGGGAAACGGCGGCGATCACCGACGCTATCGCTCATGATCCCGATACCGAGGTGAAGAAGAAGGCGGTGTTTGCGCTGCAGCAGCTGCCGAAGGACGAAGGAATTCCGTTGCTGATCCAGCTCGCGCGGACCAATCAGAATCCGGTGGTTCGCAAGCAGGCGATGTTCTGGCTCGGACAGTCGCACGACCCCCGCGCAGTTTCTTTTTTCGAAGAAGTTTTACGTTAGTCACTACACTGGTGTTGTGCGCCGTGCTGTTCTGACCCTGCTCGCCTGTTTCCTTTGCCGCGCCGAATGCAGGCTGCCGGAGCTGGTTCCGCAGACTGGTCCGGTGACGCCTGAAGCTTTGCTGGAGGCCGGCCATTTCCAACGCGCCAAACAGCTTGCGTCCCAGGGCCCGCAAAACGCGCATTCTTACTGGCTTCTGTCGCGTGCCGAGCTGGGAATGGGACATCCGGAAGCGGCGGTGAAATTGGCGGAGCAATCTGTCGCGCTGGAGGGAACCAGGGCGGAATACCATGTGCAGCTTGCCGCAGCCAACGGACGGATGGCCGAACGCGCGAGTCTGTTCAAACAGCTGGGTTACGCGAAAAGGGCGAAGAAGGAGCTCGACACCGCGCTTGAATTCGATCCGAACAGCACCGGCGCGCTGTACGGCCTGATTCTATACTATTACGCCGCGCCATCGTTTATCGGGGGCGATAAGCAGAAGGCGCTGGATGCGGCGGAGCGCCTGACGCGCATCAACCCGGCGGGTGGCTATCTGGCGCAGGCGCGGCTGGCGAAGGATCGCAAGGATCCCGTTGCCGAGGAAGCATTCTACCGGAAGGCCATTGAGGCGGAACCGACCTTGGCGGAGGCGCGAACATCGCTCGCGCAGTTTGAACTAAACCGGGAAAAGCCGGACCTGGCAGCGGCGGAACAGCAGGCCTGCCAGGCGGTGACGCTGGCTCCCGACCGCGCGGACGGGTGGAGTGCGCTGGCCGAAGCGGAAGCGCGCAACCAGTGCTGGGACGAACTGTTTGCCGTCCTGCAGCACGCCCGCGTCGCCGTTCCGGACGATGCCGTTTACGACTACACCGCCGGCGACACGCTCACCAGGATGAACAGGCACTTCGCCTGGGCGGAGCGATTCCTGCGCGCTTACATAGCCGGACCGGTGGAGAACGGGGAGTTTCTGGCCATGGCTCACCGCGATCTGGCGGAAGCCCTGCAGCGTCAGAACCGCGGAGAGGAAGCGAAGGCCGAACTGGCGCGCGCCACCGAACTGGACCCCTCGCTGGCGCGGTGAGATCGCGAGACAATGAAGAAACGCGCGCGGCCGCGCATCGAATACAATAAGGAGCCAAAATGTTCAAGATTTGTACGCCTGTTTTGTTTACGGGACTGCTTGCCGGAGCCCTGAGCGCCGCCACCCTGCCCGACGCGGCCACGGATGAGCAGGCCAAAAAAGGAACTGAGTCGATTGTTCTCGCGGGCGGTTGTTTCTGGGGAGTGGAAGGCGTCTTCGAGCGCGTAAAGGGCGTGAAGGATGCGGTTTCCGGTTACGCGGGCGGCAAAGCGGCCACAGCGCATTATGAAATCGTGAGCACCGGGCGCACCGGGCACGCGGAATCGGTGAAGGTGACGTATGACCCTTCGCAGATTACCCTGGGCCAGCTGCTGAAGGTCTATTTCTCCGTCGCGCACGACCCCACGGAGCTGAACCGGCAGGGTCCCGATGAGGGAACGCAGTACCGGTCCGCGATTTTCTATTCGAATGAAGAGCAGAAGAAGATTGCCGATGCCTACATTCAGCAGCTGACCGCCGCCAAAGCGTTTCGCGGGAAGATCGTTACCCAGGTAGTGCCGCTCGAAGGCTTCTATGCAGCCGAAGCCCACCATCAGCATTTCCTCGACAACAATCCGAATTACCCGTACATCGTGTATAACGACATTCCGAAGATCAAGGCGCTGCAGAAGCAGTTGCCGGAACTTTGCCGCCGCGACAGCGATAAGTGACGGACGGGCAGGATTATTTCCGCGGCGGGCGCTGGCTGACACCGGCGCTCGCCGTTTCCATTTTCCTGCTGAATGTTTATATTGCGTGGCCGCTGTTCCTGACGGAATATGTGCGGCACATGTTCTCAATTGAAGCTGCGTATATCGCTCTGACGCGCTACAACCTGGAGAACTGGAGCCAGCTCACGTGGTTCCCTTTGTGGAACGCGGGTATGCCATGGCAGAACGCCTATCAGCCGGGGCTCCCGCTGGCTTCGGCCGCAATTGCGGGCCTCTTTCGCGTGACTCCGGCTCTGGCGTACCACGGCGGAATTGCCTTCTTTTACTGCCTGGGCGGTGTGGGCATGTTCTTTCTGGTTTCGCACTGGACCGGACGCCGTGATGCGGGGTTCCTCGCGGCCCTTTTCTTCTCTCTGCTCTCACCTTCCGCTTTTCTTTCACCCGTCATCCGTCACGATCTGGGAAGCCTTTGGTATGCCCGGCGGTTCCAGGCGCTGACCTTCTATGGGGAAGGACCGAATGTCAGCGGGCTATGCCTGGTGCCGTTTGCGTTGTGGGGTGTCCACGCGGTGTATCGTCACGCGACGGCGCTGCGTTTCGTTCTGGCCGCGCTCGCGCTAAGCGCGGTAATCCTGGTCAGCTGGCCGGCGGGTGTGGTGCTCGCCGCGGGAGTCGCGGCTTACCTGCTGGCGCGTGACTTCACCGAGGTCAGAAAACGGCTTGGTTTCCTCTCCGCCCTAGCGGCGACCGCGTATCTGCTCGTGGCGCCGTTTGATCCTCCTTCCACCATTCGCGACAATCAGCGAAATTCGCAGATCATCGGCGGACCGTACCACTATCACGCGATCCACATCCTGTATTTCGCGCTGGTGCTTACCGCGACCATTCTGCTGCGACTGCTGCTGCGCCGGCTGCATGCTTCCGCCGCCCTGCAAACGGCTTGTTACTGGACGTTGTTTCTGGGTTCCGTCGCGATGGCTGCCATCTGGGGCCATGTCGCGCTGCTGCCTCAGCCTGAGCGCTTCCACCTGGGAATGGAGATGGCGATGGCGCCGCTGCTGGCTTTCGGTTTCCTCGGCATCTCGCGCAGGTCGAAACAGGTGTTCTGGGTGGCGCTGGCCATTCTGCTGTGCTGTTCCGCGTTTCAGGCGAAGCGCTACCGCCGCTTCAGTGAGCGCCTTACACTTCCTCTCGACATCACGAGCACCGTGGAGTACAAAACGTCTCAGTGGTTCGCGAGGAACATGCCGGGGGAGAGAGTGTTTGCGGCCGGCTCCGTCTCGTTCTGGCTGAATGCCTGGTCGGATACGCCGCAGGTGACGGGCTGCTGTCTTCCCGGCATGCCCAACCCGATGAGCTGGACGGTCGGCTACATCGTGCCATCCGGGGATGGCGCCGGCGAGCACGATGCGGAGTATGCGCTGCTGTGGATGCGCGCCTTCGGTGCGCAGGCAGTCGCCGTGGGCGGCCCGGGTACGCGCGATTCCTATCACGACTGGGCACACGGCAACAAGTTCGAAGGCGTGCTGCCAAAGCTGTGGGAAGAAGGTGGGGACCGAATCTACCGGATTCCCTCGCGTACAGCCTCGCTGGCCCATGTAATGGGTGCAGGCGATCTGGTGAGCCGGCCGCCTGTGAACGGCATCGATGTGGAACCTCTGCGTCCTTACGTGCGAGCGCTGGACGACGCAGCGCTGCCGGTGGCGCAATGGCGGTGGCTGAATCGCGCGGAAGCTGTGGTGCAGGCTGACATGAAGCCGGACCAGGTGCTTGCGGTCCAGGTGACCTACTCGCCCGGATGGCATGCAAGCGCCGGTGGCCGCCCGGTCTCCATCACGCGGGATGCGCTGGGCCTGATGACGCTGCGGCCGGGATGCTCAGGGACATGCTCTGTCCGCCTGTTCTACGACGGTGGGTCCGAGGCGAAACTGCTTGGGATGGCAAGTGTGGTGATGGGTGTCCTGCTGTTGCTCTGGCTTGGGCTTTCCGCGGCAGGTGCCGTTCGCCCGGAACCCGGCCTATGATGCAGGAGTGCGGTATTTTTTCCGGCCCAATCGCCGCCCGGATGTCCAGCGCATTCTTCTGGTGGAAAGCGGTTCGCGCTCTCTGATTGAAGGCGTGGTTCCGCACCTGGTGAACGCATTCGGCCAGGTTCCCATGGATCTGGTGACCTGCTTCGGCGGGGTTCCCGCGGGACTCACCGGCAAGGTGTATCGCGTAGCGGATTACACGACGCCCGGCGCGCGCAACACGCTCTATCGCGAACTCCGGAGCAACAATTATCAGGTGCTCGGCATGATTTGCTCGGCCGAGCCGATCATGACCAAATGGAAGTGGATGCTCGCGTGGCGCGTTCCCGCTGCCGTGTTCATGCTGAACGAAAACGGCGATTATGTGTGGTTGGACCGGGAGCACGCCTCTACCGTTTGGGAGTTTGCTCGCTTCCGCTCCGGTCTGGCGGGCGCGGGCGCCGTGCGTACCATTGCGCGTCTGGTGCTGTTCCCGTTCACTTTGCTGTATCTGTTAATCTACGCAACGTCAGTACATGCCCGCCGGGCCATCCGGCAACTTACACACTCATGAAACAAATTCTGGTGAAACAACTCGGCGGCCCCGAGCAGATGGAAGTGACCGAAGTGCCGATGCCGACAGCCGGCCCCGGTCAGGCCGTGGTGAAGATCGAAGCCACGGGTGTCAATTTTATCGACGTATACTTCCGCACCGGGCTTTACAAGGCGGATTTTCCGGTGACCCTGGGTCAGGAAGCGGCCGGGACGGTGGCCGCGGTGGGCGAGGGAGTGACGGAAGTAGCGATGGGGGACCGCGTGGCTTACGCCATGACGCGCGGTTCCTACGCAGAGTATGCGGTGGTGCCCGCGTGGAATCTGGTGAAGCTTCCCGATCATGTGGATGCCAAAACGGCTGCCGCGGCCATGTTGCAGGGCATGACCGCGCACTATCTGACCCACTCCGCGTTCCCCTTAAAGGCGGGCGACACTGCCTTGGTGCATGCGGCCGCCGGCGGCACCGGCAGGCTGGTGGTGCAGATGGCGAAGATGCTGGGCGCGCGCGTGTTCGGCACGGTGTCAACCGACGAAAAGGCCGAATTGACAAGGGCCGCCGGATGCGATGAAGTGATTTTCTACACCCGCCAGGACTTTGTGACCGAGGTGAAGCGTCTGACTGAGAACCGCGGCGTCGACGTGATTTATGACTCGGTCGGCAAGTCTACTTTCCCTAAGGGTCTCGACGCGATTCGTCCACGCGGCATGATGGTGCTCTTCGGGCAGTCGAGCGGGGCGGTGGCCCCCTTCGATCCGCTGCTGCTGAATCAGAAAGGCTCCTTGTTTTTGACGCGGCCCACCCTCGCGCACTACTGTGCCACGCGGGAAGACCTGCTCTGGCGCGCGGGCGATGTGCTGAAGTGGATCGACTCCGGGAAACTGCAGGTGCGCATCGATGGCACGTATCCCCTGGCTGAAGCCGCGCAGGCACACCGCGATCTGGAAGGGCGAGGCACGGCAGGCAAGCTGCTGCTGATCCCTTAGTGCAGCGCTCTCAGTGACGCTCCAGCTTCGACTCACGCTTTGGTCTGTTCTGATCATGGCGTTGATCGTCACGTGGGTCTCGGCGTTCGACATGTCGGATGAGATCACACGGCAGTTTGATGTCACTCTGCGGCGTTCTGAGTCCATCCGCCAGCTGGTGGTCAGCGGCGTGCGGCGCTCTCTCAATCCGAAACTCTCAGCCGCCGCCAGCGTGCAGAATAACGAGACGCTGATCGCCGAGATCAACGAGCTTTTCGCGGAATACTCCGTGTTGCAGGAGATCGCCGTGTGCGATCGCAGCGGGGTGATTCTGGCGGACACCAACATCCGGCGCGTTGGCCAGGTGGCTCCCGAGATCGAAGATTTCAAAACCGTGGTGAATGCGGGAGTGTGGCAAAAATTGCTGCTCCTGAAGAACCGCGGCAAGGATCCGTCAACGTACCGAGGCAAGTTTCAGGTGTCGGAAGATGTGATGCGGGAGGACAAGGCCGCGCGCCGCAATGTGCCCGTGCTCACCGTGCACGTCATCATCGATCCGGCGCTGATTCGCATGGAAATCATGCCTGCGCTCAAGCATGAGGCGGAGATCTCGATCGCCTCGATTCTGGGTTCGGTACTCGCCGCGCTCATCTTTTCCACCATCGCTTTCCGGCCGCTGGGTCGCCTGGGTCATATGCTCGACCTGTTGGCGCGCGGCGAATACGAATTGCAGCAGGTGGCGCCGGCGAAGGCTCCGGCCGATCAGTTCGGTGTGGTCGCCTCAAAAGTCAGTCTGCTGGGAGAACAGCTGCGCGGCGCGCATTCGGAAATCTCCGACCTGAAAGACAACTTCGAGCGCCTGTTGGACGAACTGGAAGACGCAGTGTTCATCTTTGGCCGGGACAGGCGGCTGATCGCGGCTGCCGGCGGCGTGGACCGCTTCCTGGCGCGTCCGCGCGGCGAACTCATCGGCAGGCCGCTGGCGGAAGTGTTCCCGCCGGGCACGTCGCTGGGGCTGCTGCTCGCGCAATCCATTCAGACCGCGCGGCCTGTGCGCAACCGGCGCGTGCCGCTGAATCCGGTGGATGGAGACGGCAATCTCTTCATTGCTCTGCTCTCCGTGGAATTCCTGGACGCGAGCGCGGCCGGCCTGCTCATTCGCCTGCGCGACCCCGAAGCCACTCGCCAGATTGGACGTCAGCTGCAGACCGCGGACCGGCTCTCCGCCATCAGCAAACTAACTGGTGGCGTTGCACACGAAGTCAAGAACCCGCTGAATGCAATGCTGATGCATGTCGAGCTGGCGAAGATGAAGCTGAGCCATGGCGATTACGATCTCAACCCGCAGATGGATGTGATTTCGAGCGAGATCATGCGGCTGGATCGCGTGGTGAAGACGTTCCTTGATTTCACGCGGCCCGTAGCGCTCAACCTTTCCGATGTTCCTCTGCAGGGTTTGGTTACGGAGATTGCTGATCTGGCGCGTCCGCAGGCGGAAGGAGCGGGCATTGAGCTTACTGTCCGCCAGGCAAGCGAAGCCGTGGCCGTCACCGTGGACACCGACCTGTTGAAGCAGGCACTGCTCAACATTGTGGTGAATGCGATCGAGGCGATGCCGGACGGCGGCACCCTGCTGATCGAATCTACGGTGCGCGGCGATTACGGCGAGATGAGGATTACGGATAACGGCCCGGGCATTTCTCCCGAGCTGCGGGACAAGCTCTATAACCTGTACTTCACGACCAAGGAGCGTGGCTCGGGCATCGGCCTCGCGATGACGTTCCGAATCGTGCAGCTGCACGACGGAACCATCGATTTCTTCAGCGAACCGGGAAAGGGAACTACGTTTGTGGTGAAGCTGCCGGTTGCGGTACTGGCAGCCTAACGCTGAAGCGCAAGAGTTTTCTTCAGCCAGGAGATCATCTCAGGCTTCCAGTGCTGCATGTCTTCGTTCTTCCATCCGCTCATTCCGTGCCCTCCACCCTCGATGGAGATTAGCTCGCAGGATGCTCCCACCCGGTGCATCGCGTCACACATCGTGACCGACTGATCATACGAGACCTGGTCGTCTTTGTTGCCGTGAATCGCGAGGAAGGGAGGCATACCCTTGTGCACCGCAAAGATCGGCGAGATGCCACGCAGTTTCTTCAGGCCCTCCGCGTTCAGTTCCTGCGCGCCGAAGAAGTGAATGCCGCCGCCATTTGCCGCATGCCGGCTGATGCTCTTCATGTTGAATCGATCGGGGTGATCGCGCCGCTCTTCCGCCAGTTTGCCGTAATCCACGGGTCCGTAGAAATCCACGACAGCAGCCACGCGCGTCTTTGGAGTTTCGTGCGTGCCCGCGTAGTTCACCAGGAAGCCGCCTGCGGATTCGCCGATTAGCACGATCTTTGACGGGTTCACGTGATACTCGCTGGCGTGCTCCCTGAGCCAGGTGATCGCAGTATTGAGATCGGCACTGGCTTCGGTGAAATGAAATTCGGGCGCCATGCGGTAGTCGATACTGAACCAGGCAAAGCCGGCGTCCGCAAGCGGCTGGAAGAGTGGACGGACGTTGGTGCTCTTGCTTCCTTCGTCAAAGCCTCCGCCATGTACCAGGATTGCGGCGGGAAAGGGACCGGGACCATCTGGGACATGCAGGTCGAGGAGCAGCGGCTTGCCGGCAGGCCGTCCGTACTCCACATCTTTCAGATCGGTGGCCGCAGCTGCCAGCGCCGGCATACAGACGAACAGGAACAGAACGCGCATTTTCCACATGTCAGAGAATTGTATCAGGTGGTCTTTCGGACTTATGCCGCGCTGATGGTGACAGATAAATCTCGACATATCTCCTAAATGGGAAAGATAACTGCGAATGCAGCTAAATTTCGCGTTTAATCCGAACTATTCCAGTTATCGATTCTTGTACTCACTCCGGACTGCTAAGACAGCCCTCTCGATCGAGAATGGCCCCCATCGAAGCGCGTAGAGTGTTCCCCCTGCCTGCAGCCTTGTAAAAGCTAATCTGTGTGTGAAATATAACATCAGAATCAGCACCGATGGTACGGAGAGTACCTGATGTTTGTGTCCTCACTTGTCCAACACCTCAGCGACACCGAGAATAGCGCAATACGTTTGAGGCAGTTAGGCCGGTTACTACTAGAACCCGGTTGAGTACTGTTTTCCGGCAAAACCCGATGCTCGCTTATACTGACTTCTTTTTCGTTTGTTTTATTGCTGCAGCCTGCGCTCTGTTCTGGCTGTGTCCGAGACCTTCCAGAAACTTGTTTATTTTGATTATTTCGTATGTCTTTTATGCGGGATGGAGTTTGCAGGCAGCTATCCTGCTGGCGATTATTTCCACTCTGACCTTTCTTGCTGCTTTGGCCATAGCTTCCGCCAGCAGCAGGAACATCGGCGGCTGGATTGGACCGGTCACCGTAACGCTGCTGGCACTATGGCTCATATCGTTCAAAGCCGCGCTGTTGCGCCCGGATCATACCTTAGTCGGAATCGCAATGCCGCTGGGAATTTCCTACTACACGTTCAAACTAATCAGCTATGTGCTGGAAGTACACTGGGGCAACCTCAAGCCCACCCGCAATCTGATTGAATTCTCCGGCTACGTCGCTTTCTTTCCGCAGATCATGGCCGGCCCTATCCAACGGCCGGACGATTACCTGCGGCAGGCGCCTCCGGTCAGCATTCGAATCAGGAGAGCGGTTCCGCGCATCGCCTGGGGTTTCGTAAAGAAGCTGCTGATCGCTGACAACCTGGGACCGGCTGTCGCTTATGTGTATTCGCATGTAACCACTCTGCATGGCGCGCCGCTGCTCCTTGGTTTTTATCTATTTCCATTGCAGCTCTATGCGGATTTCTCCGGGCTGACTGACATCGCCATTGGAACCGGCCTGCTGTTTGGCATCGAAGGACCGGAAAACTTCAACCGGCCATTCTCGGCAACCAGCATCAGCGATTACTGGCGCCGCTGGCACATGTCGCTCACCACGTGGCTGTCCGACTACGTCTTCACGCCGCTCCGGATGGCGACTCGGACTTCCGGCCGCGCCGGGCTGGCATTCAGCATCTTCGTCAATATGGTCGCCATTGGCCTTTGGCACGGCATCGGGATGACGTTCCTGATCTTTGGGCTGCTTCACTCCACATTTCTGATTACCGATGCGCTGACCGGAAAAGCCCGCGCCCGCTTTTTCAAACGGCACCGCGAGTGGGACACGGCAGGCTCCTGGCTGGGCTGGCTGCTTACGTTCCATGTGGTTGCGGCGGCCATGGTGTTCTTCCGCGCTTCCTCGGTATCGGACGCCGCGTGGCTTCTGGGCCATCTCTTCAGCGGCCTGGCTTCGTCCCAAACGCTGCTGTATCAAACCGTGGAATGGGCAGGGCCGCGCACTCTGCTGATCGGACTGATTGGTTACGCGCTGCTGGAAATCTGTGAACGGACGCGTCCCGACCGGTGGCTGGTCTCGTTGTTCGAAGGACCGCGGTGGCTCCGGTGGTCTGCGTGGGGCGGTACCACCGTTCTGTTGACGTTCGGCGCTTTGCTCCTTCTGGCGACATCGGGCGACCAGCAATCCCCTTTTATTTATGCCGTTTTTTAGAGATATTCTCCTTGCGGGGCTCGCGATCGCGATGCTCATCCTGAGCGGTGAAGGCGTACTGCGCGTTGCCCGGGAGCACTTCGACGCCTCCCTCTATCAGCAGGAGGCCTCGCGCGGCTATGCTCTTCGGCCCGGAGCAGAGGGTTGGAATGTCACCGAGGGCGAGACCTACGTGCGTATTAACAGCGATGGCATGCGCGATCGCGAGCGCCCGCGAGAGAGGCCTCGCAAGGTCTGCGCATCGCCGTGGTGGGTTCTTCCGAGGTGGAGGCACGTCAGGTCCCGCTCGAAAAAACGTTTGAGGCTGTCGTGGAACGCAGACTTACCGCGCGCGGCTTGCATGCCGATGTCCTGAACTTCGGAGTGCCGGGCTATGGACTGGCGCAGGAATGGCTGACGCTGCGGGATCATGTCTGGCAATACGATCCACAGATCGTATTGCTGGTGCTGGCGCCGTTCAACCTGCTGCGGAATACGCCCGAGTTTTATCCTGGCGAAGCACACGGCACGCCGTTCTTCCGCGTGCGTGAAGATGGGAGGCTGGAGCCTGACCAATCCGTCCGCGCCGCCGCACCGAACCCGACCCGGCTGCGCTGGAAGAACGAGATCCTGGACCAGGTGAATCGCTTTTCGCTTCTTGGGATGGTGAATCAGGCTCGGGTAAACTTTGTCGCGCAGGCGGGAACTCTGCGAGAGCGTCTCCACTGGCGGGCGGAAGCGGCGTCCGGAACGGGAGCTCTCTCTTACAACGAAACCCGCTGGTTTCCATACGAACCAGACAGGCCGGAGATGCGGGAAACGATCGAGATAGAAGACGCGTTGCTCAAACGGTTCCAGGAAGAATGCCGGCTCCACGGTGCGGAGTTGTGGCTGGTGAACGTGGATTCGTTCGCGAATGTCGGACCGGATGAACCGAAACGGAAGGCGTTCGCGCGAAGTATTGGCATCCATTCTCTGGATGCGGCGGACGACCTGGTCCGGCGGTTCGGAGCCGAGCAGGAAATCCCGGTGCTTTGCCTCACCGGCCCGGTTCGGGACTATACGTTCGCCCATCACGCAGTTCTGCATGGTGCGGACATCCGTCAGGGCGATTCCGGCCACTGGAACGAACTCGGCCACCAGGTTGTGGGGGATGCGATCGCGCGTGATCTGCTTTCGCGGAGCGCAGTCGTCCGTTCGTGGGGAGCATCGCAATAAAAAAGCGGCGGGAGTGGAGCTCCCGCCGCATGCGATGCAATTCGAACTGAAGGCGAACCCTTAGCTCAGAGTGATCGTGAAGGTAATGCTCCCCGTCAGCGGCGTACCCGTGGTGCTGTCGGTGGCGGTCACGGTTACCGTGTAAGCTCCGGCGGCTACCGTGGCGTCCACGGAAACGATCCCGGTATTAGGATCAACCGTGATGCCGGCAGCCGTCGGATTCGAAGCGAGCGCATATGTATACGGCGCGATCCCTCCCGACGGCTGAATGGTGGTGACTCCCGGATACGCGGCGCTGCCGACACCCGGGGTGAAGTTGCCGGACGGGTTGCTGTTCATAAACAGTCCGCCGGCCACCACGAGTTTCACCGTCGCCACACCCGTAACCGGGATGCTGGCGGAATCGGTCGCCGTCACCGAAACGGCGTAGCTTCCGCTGGTGTTGGCAGCGGGGGTCCCGGTGATCGCACCCGTCGAGGCGCCCAGGGAGAGCCCTGGAGGCAACAGACCGGAGGTCACCGCGTAGCTGTAGGTCGATGTACCCTGCCCGGCGACGAACCGGTTATTCGAGCTGGCCCAAGGCACGCCAACCGTGCCCGAGAGTCCCGCGCCTGTGGGCAGAGTCGGGAAGGCAAGCTGGGGAGCCACCCAGATGCTGACATTGCTCTGACTTGCGAAGCCCCCCGCCGTCACCACCAGAGGCAGCTGCGCCGGTGCGAGGAGATTTGTGAAGGTGGAGCCCGAGACTGTCGCGAACGTTCCGGCGGCGCGGCCGGGAAGCGTCGCATTCACCTGATACAGACCCGCGATGGAATCGGCGACCCATCCCGCATACGTTACATGCGCAGGCAGTCCGCCTACAGTAACGGTCGGAGCCGTGACCATGCACGGCGCCAAACGGCTGGAATCCAGAAGCGAACTCTGGACCACCGCACCGTCTGCCGCGCTCACGCTTACTCCCGAAGCAGTGCTGAGCGAACTGAGGTAGTTGGCGATGGATACGCAGTCACCGGCATACGCGTTGCCGCCACCGGTGGCATTGGATGCCGTGCTGTTGGGAATGCCCAGACCGGTCATATAGATCTGGATCGTGTCGGACGTGCTGGCCGTGGTCCTCATGCCGGCCGGGTTGTTGACCGAGACGATCGACAGGTTGGCGCCCAACGCGGCGGCATCTCCCTGTCCATCGGATCCCACGGTGAAGATACCGGGGTTGGCGGCGCGGACCGTCACCGGGTAAACGCTGCTGGTCAGGAAGTGGCCGGTGTACCCAAAGCTGACCACGATGTCGACAGTTCCCGCGCTGATGCCGGAAGGCGCAATCAGATTGATCTGGTTATTGGTGGCAAACAGCAGAGCGGCCGTTCCGAGCGGGGTCGGATTGGCGCCATGGGTCTGGAACGTGACAGAGAGCTGCCGCTGCGTGGCGCCGGCGCTGTCCGGGCTGAGCATCATTGGATAGCGCAGCGTCACCGGATCGGGAGATCCGAAGAGCACGGCGTTGCTGGCGCAGCCGGAGCCGCCGGAGCTGCAGAACCCCGAGCCGAAGATGCTGATCAGATCATAGGGCGCCATCGTCTGCAGTGCGGGAGGCGTCACCTGCTGAAACGAGGAAGCGCTGCTCACACCCTGGATGATGGGACCGTTCGAAATCGGCAGCGTTACCGTTCCTGTGGGAATGCTGCAGGAGCTTCCGAGAGGGTTGCACACGCCAATGTTGACGGAGCCGCCGGGGCCGCTGGGTGAGAACGGAAGATAGGTGTCTGGTGACACCGGTACCGTGAAGGTCAGCGTCATGTGAGAGGAATTGATGACCGTGGCCGAAATATTGGTGTCCGCCACAATGGAATTCCCGACCACAATGCCGACTGTCGTTTTCTGCGTGGGATCCGTGCTGACCACGAAGCCGGTTCCGATGAGTGAAACGGAGATGATCGATTGCGGCGCGGCCGTGGGCAGGCTGGCCGGCGCCACCGACGTGATCGTCGCTCCGGCGGATTGCACGGTCGTGTTGAAGACCACCACGATGGAGGAAGCGGGATTGCCCCATGTGACCGTGGCAGTGCCGGTCAGGACTGTCCCAGGCTGCGCGGCAGCGTATACCAGCGGGTCGAACGTCACCGGGATCGCGGAACCAAAGCTGTATGCCAGTCCCTTGAGAAGAGACGCGCTGATCACCGGCGCGGCCGATCCGGCAGTGGTGATCGTGTAAGGCACGGGGGAGTCAGTCGAGACGAGGGTCATGAAGACCGAAGGCACCGGCGAGCCGATGGTCCACGTCAGATTGCGGGTGGTTCCTTCCTGCACCGTGAGGTGTGCGGAGGGATTCGTCACCAGCATGCTGAGCGGAACCAGTGCGTCCCCGTAGCCGGACACGGTCAGGTGAACGGTCGCACTATAGGTTCCCGGGGCCAGAGTGTCGGCCAGAGCGGTTGAGCTGAACCGGATGCTCTTCGGCGCGGTGCCGCTCGCAGAATCCACATTCAGCCATACGGGCAGGGTGGTGGTGTCGACGGTGAAAAACGGGTGCACGGGGTTGCTGGAGCTGACCGCCACATCCACGTAACCGGGCGAGCCGGAGCCTTTCACGTAGGTCAGCGAGCCGCTCGCCGGAGTCGGAGCAGCCGTCAGCGGGGTTGACGGAACGGTGATGGTCTGAAGGGTAACATTGATGACTTTGGCAGGGGCAGGCGCGTTCAGCAGCTGAAACGAGCCGTTAGTGGTGGTTCCGCCTGAGAAAGCGCCGCATCCGGCTGCCGCCACGGCGGTGAACGTCGTGCCGCCGGAAGTCGCAGTACCGCCGGACGAATTGAGCGTCAGCCATGCGGGAGGCGGTGTTCCGGAGGTATCCACGGTAAACGGGGTGCCGCCCGTCGCCGCGGACGTGATGGTGACCGTCTTCGCGGCGCCCGGCGTATACAGCGAACCGGCTTTCGAGCAGGTGAGAGCAATCGTGCTCGGCGAGGAGACCAGCGCGGAGGACCCGGCCGTAACCGTCACGCCGGTGGTCACCAGAACGTCGTTTACGCCATTGGCTTTGAATTGAATTGTCGGGGCAGACGAGTTGGCCACAGCTCCCGAGCATCCCGGAGCAATCACCACCGAAAAGGAAACACCCGCGCCCGCGGAGCCCGATACCGTCGAAGTGATCTGTGCGCTTGCGGGTGTCACCACAAGGCCTCCGGTGGGTGCCGCAAAAGTAACGGTGATGGGAGCGGACGCGCTCACTGTTGCCGCCGATTTTACGGTAATGGTCTGCGCGGCGCCCGGTCCGGCTGTGGTGGAGCACGTCAGCGCCGGCGTGGTTGCGGTTAAGAGGTTGGTGGCCTGCATGGTGCCCATGGAAGCCATGAGCGCGAACAGCCCCCCTGCGAGTTTGGTACTGCGGAATGGTAATGCCTGGATACTCATTTGGCGATCGTCCTAATCTTTTGAATTTCGGCGGCATCCAAGCCGGCGAGGCGGCGCCTGCACAATGCCGCTGTAAGACGTATCGACGGAAGGAGCAAATACTTTAGCGAATCGGTCCCAAATCGTACAAATCCGCATGCCGCGGGGCCAAAACGAGATACTATTGGCCATGCTTCGCAGCCTGCCGGTTCTGCTGGTGCTCGGCGCGCTTCCCGGACATGCGGAAGTGACCTACTCAAAGGATGTGGCGCCGATCTTTTTCGCGCGCTGCACGTCCTGCCATCACGCCAATTCGCTGGCGCCCATGTCGCTGATGAGCTACCAGGACGCGCGACCCTGGGCGGCCTCCATCCGGGAGTCCGTAGCCACCCGCCGCATGCCGCCCTGGCACGCCGATCCGGCGATTGGCCATTTCCGGAATGACCGGCGGCTGACCGACCGGGAAGTAGCTGTCATTCGGGAATGGACCGTGACGGGCGCGAAGGAAGGCAACCCACGCGACCTGCCACCCGCGCCGAAATACGCCGAAGGCTGGGTAATCGGTGCGCCCGATGCGGTTGTCACCATGACCGAGCCTTACCTGATCAAAGCCGGCGGCGCTTCACCGGACACTTACACGAAATTCATGGTGCCCACCAACTTCACTGAAGACCGCTGGGTCACTGCGGTGGAACTTCGGCCTGGAAACATTCGCGCCGTGCACCACGCGCATGTGTTCATCCATGAACCGCCCTCGGAAAAGAAGGCCCCCGCTGCTCTGGCGAAGCCGGCCATTCCCTCCATGCGGACCGTTTCGTTCACCTATAGTGATGGCAAGACCTCGCACGCCATCCCGGACGCCCCGATTGTGAACGATGGCTGCTCGCAGCCGAACGGCGGTACGTGGCCGGGGCGCTACGATAACGAACTCAACACCATGCTGGCGTCTTACCTGCCGGGCGGCGGCGGACACACCTACGCGCCGGGGCTCGCCCGTCTGGTTCCCGCCGGCAGTACGCTCGAGTTCTCCATCCATTACAACGGCGCCGGCCTGAAGCAGGACGAGACGGACCAGTCCAGCGTGGGGTTCATCTTCGCCAAAGAGCCGCCGGTGCAGATGCTGCACCGCATCGACATTCATAACCATCTCTTCGCGATTCCCGCGGGCGCCTCCAGCCATGAAGTGCGGGCCTGTTACACGTTCCCGAAAGACGTCCTGCTCACCTCCTACACCGCGCACATGCACCTGCGCGGGAAAGACATGCAGTTTGAAGCGGTGCATCCGGACGGAAGGCGCGAAGTCATTTTTTCCGTTCCGCATTATGACTTCAACTGGCAGACGGAATATCAGAATGCCGAGCCCGTCGCCATGGAAAAGGGCACGCGGGTGGAAATCACGGCCCACTTCGATAATTCCGTGAACAACCGCTACAATCCCGATCCTTCCCGGCTGATCCGCTGGGGTGAACCTTCCGATGAAGAGATGATGGACGGCTGGTTCGAGTTTATCGTGCCTGGTGAGAAGCTGCCTCCGGCGCCGGGCCGGATTTCCGCTGCGGCGGTCACGGGCAATCGGCCCTGAAGGCATCGTCTGGTTTGCGGCTTGCCGCAGTCGTCTTCTGGGGTCTGTCCTTCACCGCGAAGCCGCTGGCGGCGTACTCCTTCGAAACGCACCAACAGCTGATTGATATCGTGTGGGTGCCGGTAGTTCGGCCCATGCTGCTCGCGCGGTTTCCGACTCTTTCGCCTACCGAGCTGAAGCGGGCTCACGCTTATGCATATGGCGGCTGCGCCATCCAGGATTACGGCTACTATCCCTTCGCGCCCGAGTTCTTTTCGAACCTGACGCACTACTTCCGCTCGGGCGATTTCGTCGAAGCTCTGCTTCGCGAAGCGCGGACCCCCGACGAGCTGGCGTTTGCCATCGGCGCCCTCTCGCACTACATCGGCGACACCATCGGGCACAGTGTAGCGGTGAACCGCGCCGTTCCCATCGAGTTCCCGAAGCTGGGACAGCAGTACGGCCCTGTGGTCACCTATGACGAGAACCCGCACGCCCATGTGCGCGTGGAGTTTGCCTTCGACATCAACCAGTTGGGCAAGCTGCGTCTGGCCCCTTCGGGCTACCTCCGCTACATCGGTCTTACGATGCCGGACCGGCTGTTGCGCCGCGTTTTCTATGAAACTTATGGTCTCAATCTGCCCGGCGTGATCGGGTCGCGTGAAGCCGCTGTCCGCACCTATCGTTTCGCCCTCCGCAGCCTTCTGCCGGCCGTCGCCCGCGCCGAGGTCCTGCTGCACCGCAGCGAGTTCCCGCCCGATACACCCGGTCCCGTTCTGGATTCCTACGCGAAAGCCTCCGCTCAGGCTGCGGCCGAAAACGACTGGGAACGGTTCCGCAGCAAGCCAGGTGTGGGCAGCCATTTGCTGGCCGGCCTGATCCGGGTCCTGCCAAAGGTGGGACCTCTCTCCATGCTTGCCCTACGGGGGCCGATTCCCGCCACCGAGGAACTCTATCTCAGCAGCGTGGTGCGCGCCGCGGATGCGCTGCGATCGGCTTTGACGAACATTCCGAGAACGGGCGAGCCGCTTCCGAACCTCGATCTCGACACCGGCCAGGCGACCAGACCCGGTAGCTATGCGCTGGCGGATGAAACTGCCGCGCAGCTGGTGCTCAATCTGGTCAAAACCCCCGAGCGGCCCGTTCCCGCCAGGCTGAAACGGGATCTGCTGGAGTACTACGCCGACCCGCGCGCGCCCATCGCGACCAAACAGAATCCCGGGAAGTGGGCAAAGGTGCAGGCCGGTTTGCAGATTTTGCGCGGAATGCCCACCGTCTCCGCTGCGGCTGCCCGGTAATTCGCGGCAGCCCGGGAACCGTTCCGGCCGCACCCGCGTCCGGTACAATAATCATTGGCATGCTGCGCCGCAATTTCCTAGCTTCGCTTCCCGCTGCGGGCCTTGCCGCCGTTCCCGCTGCTTCTCTTGCCTTCCAGTCACCCATCCGCGTCTCGGTCAACGAAGTCATTGTTCCGGTCACGGTCACCGACGACAAGGGCCGCTTCGTTTCCAACCTGGACGCGAAGGATTTCCACATTTTCGACGAAGGCCGGGAACAGAAGCTCGACTATTTCTCGCGTGAGCGGAATCAGCCGATTGTCTGCGGCTTTCTGCTCGATATGAGCAACGCGATGAAGATCCACTGGTCGAAGTATCAGGACGCTGCCACTGAGCTGGTTTTGAATCTGCTGCCGGGAGATCCCAAATTCAGCGGCTATCTGATTACGTTCGGCAATGAGAAGCCGGAACTGCAGGTGGATACCACCAGCGATTCGGAAAAGATGGTGGAAAAGCTGCGCAAGCTGAAGCCCGCCGGCGGCGCCGCCTTTTTCGATGCCATCTACATGGCCTGCGAAAACCGCAAGCTGGTGCGTGGCGAGCCGTTTGAGCCGAGGCGCGTGATTGTGGTGATCGGCGACGGCCACGATACCGCCAGCAAGAAGACGTTGAACGAAGTGCTGGAACTGGCGCAGCGGAACCTGATCACCATCTACGCCATGAGCACCGTGGCTTTCGGCTTCAGCAGCGAGGGCGAGGAGAATATGCGCCGTCTCTGCGAGGAAACCGGCGGGCGCGTGGAATATCCGCTGAACAACCTGTATAAGGATGTCTCGGGGTACCTTTCCAAGCCCTCTGATGATGGCAATTACGCCTATACGGTCGGAACCGGAGGCTACGCGGCGGAAATCGCCGGCGGCATTTTCCACGCGGTGCAGAACATCGCGGGGGAGGTGACCACCCAGTACATCCTGCGGTATGTGCCCGACGTGGAAGACACGAAAGACCGCGTTTTTCGCCGCTTGAAAGTCACGGTGAATCTTCAGAATGTGAAGATTCGTTACCGCACCGGATACTATCCGAGGCACGCCTGATGCCTGCGGTGGTGTTGGCCTTTACGGGAGCGCAGAAGCAGGAATTCTGTGTTCTGGAACTGGCGCTGCCGGGCAGGCCGAAGGCGCCGATCGGCATATTTTTGCTCAGGGAGAGTACGGGGGAACTGATCTTCCGCCTGCGCCGGGACTGGGAGGAACTGGGCGTGGACGAGAACGATGCGGAACTCCTGGATGGCCTTGAAGAGGATTTTAACGTCAGAATCGCCGAGATGGGCGGCGCCGGTTTCCTGGCTGCCCTGGAAGATTCGCTGTCCAATCTTTTAACCCTTTCTCCACGCGAACCCGCCTGCGACCAGGGAGTCGCGGAGTTGTTCGAGCGTCACGTCGACGGACGGATCCGCCGCTTTGAAACGCACCTTCCGGTCTACTCGCTGCGCGCGGCAGCCACCGCTTTTGGCGAAGACAGGGAAGTGGAAGAGCAGCCTCTGGAATGGCGTCGCGTGGAAGGGCTGCGGCTGAGCGAAGGCATGTTCATTGTTCAGGTGGTGGGCCGCTCCATGGAGCCGCTCATCCCGGATGGAAGCTTCTGCGTGTTCCGCGCGCCCGTCGTTGGTTCGCGGCAGGGCAGGCGTCTGCTCATCGAATTGTTTGGGGCCACCAGCACCAGCGCGCGCTTCACCGTCAAACGCTACACCAGCAGCAAAAGGCAAACCGGCGATGGCGAATGGGAACACGCGTCCATCCGGCTCGAACCGCTGAATCCGGAGTTTCCCGCGTTCGATCTGGAAGAGGGCCAGTTCCGCGTAGTGGGCGAGTTCGTTCAGGCGCTTGAATCTTAGCGAACGCCTCATCGCCTGGTTCGAGGCCGGCCACCGCGATCTGCCGTGGCGTCGTACCCGCGATCCTTACCGCATCTGGCTCTCCGAGATCATGCTGCAGCAGACGCGCGCCGCTGCCGCGATTCCCTACTACGAAGCCTTCCTGAGCCGCTTCCCGGATGTGCAGGCGCTGGCCCGCGCCTCTGAAGCCGACGTTCTGGCCGCGTGGAGCGGTCTGGGCTATTATTCCCGCGCCCGCAATCTGCGAGCCAGCGCCGCGCGCATTGTGGAGAGCGGCGGATTCCCTGCCACCTTCGACGCCATCCGCGCGCTGCCCGGCGTCGGGCCCTATACCGCGGCGGCCGTCGCGAGCATCGCCTTTCACCTTCCTCACGCGGTGCTGGATGGCAACGTCCTGCGCGTCGTGTCACGCGTAGCCAACGATTCCGGAGACATCGGCCGGCCAGTCACACGAAAGCGCTTCCAGGCGCTCGCTGATCAGTGGCTGGACCGGGAGCGGCCGGGCGCATTCAATCAGGCCACGATGGAACTGGGAGCAACGGTGTGCCTGCCCCGCGCGCCGCTGTGCCTGGTCTGCCCGTTAAGCTCGGTTTGCCAGGCGCGCCTCGCCGGAACGGAAACGCAGCTCCCGGTGAAGCTGCGCAAAGGGCCGCCGGAGGAGCGCGAAGCAGCCGTAGTCGTGATCGAGAGAGCGGGCTCGGTTCTGCTGCGGCAACGCGACGCGGAATCGCGCCGAATGGCTTCGTTTTGGGAATTGCCGGCCCGGGAAGATGTTCCGGACCTGCGCGCGGCCGCGCTGCTCGGCCAGTTTCGGCATACGATTGTGAATCAGTGCTGGTCCGTTGCGGTATGGACCGGGACGCTGCCCTCCGCCAGCGTGCCCGCGGGCTGGAGATGGGTGGAGCGCGACGGCTTTGGCGCCATTCCCGTCACCACGGCTACGCGAAAGGCGATGCTGGTTTACGCAGAACGTTAAAGTTTCCTCGCCCCAGAGTGGCAGCGAGAGTTTACGGGTTCCACCAGACAGAAGCTTCGGTACGTCCGCACACTATGACCAGACAAAAGAAGATCCTGATCGGCAAAATCGCCTGCGTTGCGGCGGTGGTCCCCGCGTTCCTGCTTGCTCACGAATATGGGCCGGATGCCGGCTACACCAACGCGCCGGGAGATAATCCGACCTCGTGCATCGCCTCCGGCTGCCACATCGGCAAGGTCAACGCCTTCACCGGGAGCGTGGCGATCACGGCGGCTGGAACCACCTACGTGCCGGGCGTGCCGCAGCAGATCAACGTCACCATCAGCGATGCCGCCATGAAGAGCTGGGGTTTTCAGCTAAGCGCCCGGCTGGCAACCGAAACGGGCCAGACCAAAGGCTTTACGCAACCCGGCAACTTCGAGCCGCTGAGTGACGGCTTCACACAGGTCATCTGCTCTGACGACAGCATTAAGGCGGCGGGCAAGCCGTGCGCGGTCAGCGGTTTTCCCAGCCCGGCCGTGCAGTATGCCGAGCACACTCTGGATGGCAACAATGCCAGCTTTGGCGCGGGTCCGTATACCTTCGGCTTTACCTGGACGCCTCCCGCCACCAGCGTGGGAAACATCGTTCTCTACGCCGCGGCCAACGCCTCCACAGGCACGCGCGACGCCAATGCCGGGCACATCTACAGCACCACGCTTACGCTCTCGCCTCTTTCCGCGGGCGCTGCGCCTTCCCTCTCGTCCGGAGCGGTGCTCAACGGAGCTACCTTTACAGCAAATCCGCTCAGCCCAAACACATACATCACGATCAAGGGAACCAATCTTTCCGGGACGGGGCGCCAGTGGGGTACGAACGATTTTGTGAACCGGAATCGTCTGCCCACAGCGCTCGATGGCGTGTCCGTCAGCGTGAATGGCAAACCGGCGCTGGTGGAATTTGTGAGCCCGACGCAGATCAATGCCATCACGCCGACGGATGCCGCGGCGGGTGGCGGCATCCCGGTGGTCGTGACCGTGAACGGTCAATCGAGCGCGACGACAACGATAACTTACCAGACCACCGCGCCTTCGCTCTTCGCCTTTACTCCCGACACGGCCGATGCAGGCAAATATCCCGCTGCCGCGGATTCCGCCACCGGCAAGTACATCGGTAAAGTGGGTCTGTTCCCCACCGCGCCCACTCTCACCACCGCAGCCAGGCGGAACGAAACCATCGTCCTCTACGGAACTGGTTTTGGCGCCACCCAGAACCCTGCCAAAGGTGCTCTGGGCGCTGGATTGATCACCCCTTCCACGCCCCTTTACTCGTTAATTGCCGCTCCGGTGGTAACCGTGGGAGGCGTGCCGGCACCTGTTATTTTCGCGGGACTCGCTCCCGGCTTTGCGCAGGTTTATCAGTTCAACATCACGATACCGAACGTTCCCGACGGCGATCAGGCCCTGGTCATCCAGAGCGCGGGAGTTTCGACCCAAAGTCTCTCGCTGACGGTTCAGGGCGCGCAGTAGTCCTCCCCTTCGTGGGGGATAGAGGTTGGGCCGGGCCGGCTCCCCAACAATGGAGACTGGTCCTCCCATGCTCGCCGCCCGTGCCGCGCCGGCCTTCCTGTTGCTTCTGTCGTCACTGCCATGCCGCGCGTTTCAGGGCTCCACGGCGCCGTGGTACACAGCCGCGAGCATTGTCAATGCAGCCAGTAATCTGCCCAACAACTACGCTCCGAATACCATCGTTTCGCTGTACGGCCTTCGTCTCAGTGACGGAGTTCGCGGTCTGCCAGCCAACACATCTGTGCTCCCCACCAGTCTCAACGGCGTAAGCGTGCTTCTGGGCATTCTGCCCGCGAATCTCTATTACGTTTCCCCGGATCAGATCAATATCCTGGTGCCGTCGAACCTGTTACCCGGCCCGGTAACCGTCTCCGTGACACGCCAGGGCAGCGCCGGCCCTCCCACGACGATCGTGCTCAACGAAACCGCCCCGCAACTCTTCGCGCAGTCTCCGGGCACTGTTCTGGCAACCCACGCCAACGGCTCGCTGATCACGGAAGCCGCACCGGCATCCGTGGGAGAAGTCATCGTCGTTTATGCGCTGGGCCTTGGCCGAACGATCCCTGACGTCGTGGCGGGCCAGGTAACCAGCGGTCTCACCAAACTGCAGCATCTGGCGGACATGGAAGTGGTTTTGAGCGGTACTCCTTTGGATCCCAAACTTATCTACTATGCCGGACTGACACCTGGGTTCGCCGGGCTGTACCAGATCAACATGCAGGTGCCCGCGGGCGCTCCGCCCAATCCTGAGCTCCGCGTGGCCATCGGCACCCAGATCAGCGTCCCGGGCCTTGCGCTGCGAACTCACTGAAACTTCCCCGAATGTCCCGCGTTTACAATGAGGAGAGGCTTTTTACGATGCGGCTGCTGTGGAGTGCGTGGATTGTGGCTGGTTGCGCCTTTGCGCAGCAGGCGTCGGAGCCCATCGCGCCCCAGGAAACCGTGCAGGGGCCGCGTCACTTCGTAGTGGAAAGCGGCGTTCACATCCCGCTCGCGCTCATCAACAGCGTCAGCACCAAACATTCGGCATCGGGCGACCGGGTCTACCTGGAAACTGTATTCCCCATTCTGGCGAACGGCAAAATTGTGATCCCGCCGGGAAGTTTCGTCAGCGGCACCATCACCGAAGTGAAGCGTCCCGGCCACGTGAAAGGCCGCGGTGAACTCTACCTGCGCTTCGATACCCTGACGCTCGCAAACGGCGTCACCCGGGACTTTCGTGCCCGTCTTAGCGGAGTGGATGGCCGCGCCTCCGAAGAGCTAAACCGCAAGGAAGGAAAAGTTGTAAGCGAAGGCAATAAGGGCGGAGACGCGCGCACGATTGCCGAAACCACGGCGGCAGGCGCTTCCATTGGCGTTGTGGCCGGCGCGGCTGCAAAGAGCGTAGGCATGGGCGCGGGTATTGGCGCCGGCGCGGGTGCTGCTGCGGGACTGGCTCAGGTGCTCCTCTCGCGCGGTCCGGACGCGGTGCTCGCCAAAGGCAGCACCATCGAAATGGTGCTTGACCGGCCCCTGACCTTCACGGAAACCGAGCTGATCACCAACAACGCGCCCGGCTCCGGGCACTTCTCCGACGGGGGCGGCGGCCCGCTGCCCAGCGTGAAAGACACAACCCGCTTAGGCCGTCGCGGCCCCTACTAGTTCTTCATAAATCGCTGCACGAAGTTCGTATCGAAGTTGCCCGCCCGGAAATCCGAGTCCAGAAGAATCTTCTGATGCAGCGGAATCGACGTGTGGATTCCTTCCACGATGAACATCTGCAGCGCCCGCTGCATGCGCGTGATCGCCTCTTCGCGGTCGCGCCCGTGCGCGATTAACTTCGCCACCAGCGAGTCGTAGTACGGCGGAATCACTCCATCCGTGTACGCATGCGTATCCACGCGGATGCCGATTCCACCCGGCAGATTCAGAGCCGTGATGCGTCCCGGAGACGGCGTAAACGTCACCGGGTTCTCCGCGTTGATGCGGCACTCGATCGCATGCCCCGCGCATTTCACCGGCAATTGAATGATGTCGCGCAGGTGTTCGCCCGCCGCGATCCGGATCTGCGCCTTCACCAGGTCGATTCCCGTCACCATTTCGGTCACCGGATGTTCCACCTGAATGCGCGCATTCACTTCGATGAAATACAGGTTGCCGGTCTCATCCATCAGGAACTCGACAGTGCCCGCGTTGGTGTAGCCGATCTCGCGCAGCGCGCCGGTCAGGCTTTCTGATACGCGCTTTCGCTCTTCGGGACGAAGCGCCGGCGAAGGCGATTCCTCCAGAAGCTTCTGATGCCGCCGCTGGATACTGCACTCGCGCTCACCCAGAATCTCGACATGGCCATGCTGATCCGCCAGCACCTGAAATTCGATGTGCCGCGGCGCACCGATATACTTCTCCAAGTAAACATCGGCTGAACTGAAAGCCGCGCCCGCTTCGCTTTGCGCCTGAGAAAGCATCCCGGCGAGCTCTTCCGCCCGGTGCACCACGCGCATGCCGCGTCCGCCGCCGCCCGCCGATGCTTTCAGAATCACCGGGTAGCCCACGGAAGTTGCCAGTTCCAGCGCTTCCTCGGGACCACTCAGAACTCCTGCCGATCCAGGAAGAATCGGCACGCCGTGCTGGCGCATGATGGCTCTGGCGCGTTCCTTCACGCCCATCTCACGGATCACATGCGGGGTGGGTCCGATAAAGGTCAGCCCCGAGACTTCGCAGACTTCCGCAAAATTGGCGTTCTCGCTGAGAAATCCATAGCCCGGATGGATCGCATCCACATTGGTGATTTCCGCGGCGCTGATGATGGAAGGAATATCCAGGTAGCTGCGCGCGCTCTTTGCGGGCCCGATGCAGATGGCCTCGTCCGCGAAGCGCACCGGCAGACTGTGACGATCGGCTTCGGAATACACCGCTACCGTGCGGATGCCCAGGTCTTTGCAGGCGCAAATGATGCGCAGCGCAATTTCCCCTCGGTTGGCTATGAGTATCTTCTTAAAGGGGCCGGATGGCAAACAGAGCCTCTCCATACTCGACCGGCTGTCCGTTCGGAACCAGCTTGCTCTCCAGGATGCCGGCCACTTCGGCCTCAATCTCGTTCATCAACTTCATCGATTCGATGATGCAGAGCACCTTGCCTGGTGTGACCTTCTCTCCCACCCGAACAAACGGCGGCGAGTCCGGCGAAGAACTCTCGTAGAAGGTTCCGACGATGGGCGATTTCACCAGCATGAGCGAAGCATCGGCCGCCGGTTCCGCGGTAGCAGCGGGTTCGCGTTTCGCGGCTGCCTGTTCCGCGGCAGCGTGCGCCTGAGGTTCCACCATGTAAGCCGGAGGCGCGGCATGCTGCGCTTCTCCGCCGAACGAAAGGCGGATCCGAACGCGGTTGTCGCCACGCTGTACCTCCAGCTCGGCAACGCCCGTTTGTTTGGCCAGCTGGATCAGCTCGCGGATCTCTTCTAAAGTCATCGCAAGTTAACAGGTTAACAGGATTTGTAGGATTGCCCACGGACGAAAAAAAGCATTGACGATTTGTGCGAATTCGTAAACAATCAATCCTGCGTCTGGAGGATTGCCTTGGCTGACCACAATGACCCCAATGCGGTAAATTCCGCCTTCTCGGATATCGACGTCAGCGCTGCCGATCTTTACGACTTCTTCGGCTTCCCTTCCTCCGACACCGCGGGCGGCGAAAAGGTGGTTCTGGCGCTGACCATGGCTTCCGTTCCGGACACCGGGGTCTTCGACAGCGACATGTTGTACCGCATGCAGGTGGTGGCGGCTCCGCGCTCGTCATGGCCCGGCACCGAAGACCAGACGCTCGAAACGCTGCTGAAGTACTTCAGCTCCATCAAAGACAAATACCTGGGCATCTTCAAAGCGGCCGAGATTCGGGTCACCATCGATCCGAATGGCACCGCACATCTTGCCTTCCTGCGTTTTGCCGGCGGGGACTTCACGCGAGACGTGGCCACTAACCGAGTGGAAAGGGTCATCACTCCCGGCGGGCATTCCCTACAGGTATATATCGGTGGACGCGAAGAAGCGTTCTTCAACGATCTGCCCGGTTTCTTCCGCTCCATCAACTACGCGCCGCAGTTCTATCATGTGCCGCATTCCATGACCGAAGCGCGCGAGCTGCCCATCCCCAAGACGCTCATCGAACTTGAGGGCAACCATCTTTTCAACTTCGATCCCGCTATGCCGGCCTGGGGAAAGACGGTGAAAAAGGATCTTCCTCCCGGGCCGTGGACCTGGACAGGAGATAAGTACAAGAAAGATGCGGACGGCAACTTCCGCTTCGTCTACGACGGCGAAGACGCGCGCGCAGGCAAGAACTGCAACGCCATGGTTTTCGAAATCCCGATGGCGTTCTTCACCCAGGATCCCGCGAAGGATCGCGTGGTGAATGCGTGGGGCGAGAGCTGGGTCCTGAAAGCCGCGCACAAGGTGGAAACCATTCCCGATGAGCCGTTCTGGCACCAGCATCCGTGGGCACTGCTCGATGGCTCTCAATCCGACGAACAGCTGAAGCAGTACAAGCTGGTGGATACCGACGGCCTGCCCTTTGCCGATGCCGCGCTGAGCGAGCGCGAGGACAACCGGCAGCTTGGCGCCAACAACTTTTGGCTGGCGCCACACTTCATCAAACGCCTGGCGCATCTCGGCTGGGGCTTTGGTCCGTCCATCACAGCGCTCGGGCTGCAAACTTCGTTCGATCACGACAACTCGCCCATCTCCATTCACAAAACATACGCCACGCCCATCGAAGCCTTCCCGCGCACGAGAAAAACCCTCTTCCAGCAGCTCAACATGCCGGACGATTCGTGGAATCCAAAAGGGATGAAGATTCCGCTGCGCCGTCCGTTCGAGATCTTCGTCCCCAATGTCTGCGCGGTGGATATGGACACCACGGGCACCTGGCCGTTTGGCCGCCGTCCGGAAGATCAGGTGGCCACGCGCTTTCTATCGCTCTTCCTGGACATGGAAGCCACCCTCAACGGCAGGAAGTATCACGTAGAAACGCTGGGCGACCCCGCGCTTTGGGCCGCAGCGCCGATCGTGCCGAAGAATCCTCCCAATCCGCTGAAGAACGATAAAGAATTCCTCGACCATTTCCCGTATCTCGCCGAACCCTGGTGAGGTGAGGCGCGCGTGACCGATTACCGGAAAGAGCTGGATCGAATCGACCGGGAGATCGCGGAGCTGGCGAACCCTTCCGGCACGCAGGAGAACACCCTGCGCGTGGGCCGCCTCTATCAGCGCGCGGCTCTTACCGGCAGGCTGGACGAATTCGCGGCCGCGGAAAATGTTCTCGCGGAAACGCTGGCGAAGGTGGGTCCGTGGCCGGACCTGTGCCTCATCAAAGCCAGCCTGGACATGAAGTTCCACCGTCTGGCGGACACACGGTGCGATCTCGATATGTCTCGAGGTCTCGCCGGCAGCTTTCCCGGACGCGTCATCCAGATTGACATTCACCTGCAGGAAGGCCGCTACCGGCAATCCAAAGAACTCTGCGAAACGCTGATTGCGGAAGACCGTACCTGGGATAATCTGGCGCGACTGGCGTTCTTCGAATCCAAATTCGGCGAACCGGAGACGGCCGAGTCCCTTTACGAGCAGGCCGAAGAGGAAATTACTGCGAAGGAGATGCGCGGTTACGCGTGGGTGCAGCTGCAGCGCGGCCTTCTCGATCTGCGGCGGGGATCTTTCGACGAAGCCGAGGCGCATTACCAACGCGCCGATCACGCCTATTCCGGCTACTGGCTGGTCAGCGATCACCTCGCCGAGCTTCGTGGTTCGCAGGGCCGATACGACGAAGCCGTGGCGCTCTACCATCAGGTACTGGCGGAAACGCCGCGGCCGGAATTGCAGCAGGCTTTCGGTGAACTCCTCGCCGCTATGGGTGAACAGGCCGAAGCCGACAAATGGTTCGACCAGGCGCTCGCCGGTTTTCTGGAAGCTTCGCGAAACGGCGGGGTGCATTACTATCACCATCTGGTGGACTTCTTTTCGGATGTCCGCGAGGACGGGACCGAGGCTGTGACGTGGGCGGTGAAGGATTGGGAACTGCGTCAGAACTTCGGAACCGAAGGCGCGCTGGCATGGGCGCTCTACCGCGACGGCCAGACGGAGGAAGCCCATCGAATGATGGATCGCGCGCTGGGTTCAGGTGTTCGTGACGGGCATCTGTTCGCCAAAGCGGCGACCATCAAAGCGGCGGCGGGGCGGGTTCAGGAGAGTGAGGAGCTTTCCCGGCGCGCACTGGAATTAAACCCTTTTCATCACGGATTTCACGTGCACCGTGCGTGATCGGATTTTTGAGGAGCCTTTCTATGGCAGGTCAACAGGCACTATGTGCCGTGACGGCAGTTTCGATGATCATTCTTTCGGGTTGCGGGACCGGCACTCCTCGCCCCGGAACGGTTTTGGACGAAGCACGCCAGGCGAATCGCTCTGTCGAGTCGTTCCCAGCCGCCGACGAAGATTACTTCCACGACATGGATTCGGCCGTTCCGCTCAGCACCGATGAGGTGAAGGGCCGGAACAACTGGATCGTCTGGACAGCCGGCAACGACCGGTTTTGGGATACCCTCTCCGGCCTGAGCGTGGGTACGGTCGATTTTCTGAAAACCGTCTCGTCTCATCCCAGCCTCAAATTTTCTCGGGACAATCGCTGGAACTACCTCGGTCTGGTGAACGAGCCCTGTTTCGATAAGCCGACCGGACCCGACCCCAATCACTTCGGCCTTTGGCTCGACAAGCGCAATGGCAGCTGTCCTCCGGATCCTTTCGAAAACGAAGCCAAATATCCGGGAGTGAAGCTGGGTGCGCGGGGCAAAAACCTGCCTGCCGGTTCCTTTTATGGCTACGCTACGGGTATCGTCGGTCTGCGGCTGTTTCCGAACCCCGCGTTTGATGAGGCGGCCGCGAAAAAGTGGGACGCCAACCGCTTCTACACGGATCCGGCGTATTACAACAGCAAAGATCTCGTCCGTCCGTACCGCGTTGGCATGTCGTGTGGCTTCTGTCACGTGGGACCCAATCCGGTAAAACCGCCGGCCGACCCCGAACACCCAACGTGGGCGAATCTCAGCTCCAATGTCGGCGCCCAGTACTTCTGGATTGACCGCATCTTCGCCTGGCAGGCCGACACCTCCAGCTTTCCCTGGCAGGTCTTCCACACCTCTCGTCCGGGGAGCCTCGACACTTCGCTCATCTCCACCGACAACATCAACAACCCGCGCACCATGAATGCGGTTTACAATCTGGCGCCGCGACTGCACCAGGCAAAACGATTCGGTAAGGAGACGCTGGCCGGCGGTGGCCTGAACAACAAGCAATTCAACGATTTTGTCCCGCCATCTTCGCCTCTCGCGGGGTTTTTCCAGGCGCCCGCCACGGTCTTCGCCCCGCGCGTTCTGAAAGACGGTTCCGATTCGGTAGGCGCGCTCGGCGCCTTGAATCGCGTCTTTCTGAACATCGGCCTCTTCAGCGAAGAGTGGCTGCTGCACTTCAATCCGCTAATCGGCGGCAAGACGACCACTCCGATCGAAATCTCCGTCGCGCGGAAGAATTCAGCCTTCTGGCAGGCCACTGAAGCCCAGACGCCCGATTTGGCTTTGTTTTTTCTAAAGACCACCGATCCGCACAAACTGAGCGACGCACCCGATGGAGCGAGCCGGATATCGAGCAATCTGGATCGCGGCAAAATGGTGTTCGCCGAGCGCTGCGCCCGCTGCCATTCCAGCAAACTGCCGGACACTGTCGCGGGACTTGATCCAGGCGGATGCTCGGGCAAAGACTACCTGACCTGCTGGAACAAATACTGGGCTTCCACCAAAACCGACGAGTTCAAGGCCAAAATGCGGGACATCGTCATGCAGCCCGATTTTCTCGACGGCAATTACCTTTCGGCCGAGTTCCGTGTGCCGGTCACGCTGCTGCAAACCAACGCCTGCAGCCCGCTGGCCACAAACGCCATCCGCGGCAACATCTGGGACAACTTCTCTTCCGATACCTACAAGGATCTGCCTGCGGTCGGCGAAATCACGGTCTACAATCCCATGACTGGCTCGCCGAAACAGTTCCAGCTTCCGGGCGGGGGCCGCGGTTACACCCGCCCTGCATCGCTCATCAGCCTCTGGTCCACCGCGCCATTCCTGCTGAACAATTCGGTCGGCAAGTTCAATCCCAGCCCGTCCGTGGAAGCGCGGTTGGCGTCTTTCCAGGACTCCATTGAAAAGATGCTCTGGCCTGAACGGCGCGATAAGGATTCCCTGCTGGGCGACAAAGTTCCCGGGCTGATCGATCGCACCACCACGAAGAGCTACCTGCGCGTTCCCATGGGTTACGTGCCAGACAGCCTGAAAGGCGCGCTCGGTTGGAGCCAGCGGATCTTCCCGAAGCTGTTCAACCAGAGCGGCATTGAGATCGGCCCCATTCCTACGGGAGCGCCGGTCGGCCTGCTTTCCAACCTGAACCTGCTCGCTGACGATTCCGATCTGGCCGGCCGCGTCGATCACGATGCCAAAATCCTGGATCTGGTTCTCCGCATCAAGCACGACCTCGCCGCGCTCCCGAAGGACGCCAGCGACGAGGAAGGCCGCAAGGTGCTCGCGAATCTGGTGGACCCGCTGATGAACCTGAGCAAGTGTCCGGATTATGTGGTTAATCGCGGCCACTATTTCGGCACTGACAAGTTCGCCGAAGAGCCCGGCCTGAGCGATGACGACAAGCGGGCCCTGATTGAATTTCTCAAGACCTTCTAGCGCGAGGGAGCCTGAAACGTGACTTACGAATACATCATTGTCGGATCCGGCGCGGGCGGCGGCCCGCTTGCCGCCAACCTCGCTCGCAAGGGTCACAAAGTGCTGCTGCTGGAAGCGGGCGGCGACCCCTGTGCGGAAGACGATATGGGCCGCTATCTCTACGAGGTCCCGATCTTTAATGCCCTTTCCACGGAGTACAAGGAATGCGCGTGGGATTACTTCGTCCGCCACTATACGGACCAGAAACAGCAGGAGCGCGACAGCAAGTTTGTCGCGGCGAAAGACGGCGTCTGGTATCCGCGCGCCGGAACCCTGGGCGGCTGCACTGCTCACAACGCCATGATCACCGTGGTGCCGCAGGCCAGCGACTGGAATTACATCGCCGAACTCACCGGTGACGATTCCTGGCGCGCGGAGACAATGCAAACGTATTTCGAACGCCTGGAAGACTGCAAATACGTTCCCAACCCGCATTCATTAAAAGGTATCGTCGACCATACCCTGTCATCCATCGCCAGCCTCATCGAGCACCGCGAAGACTGGCGCGAGTGGTCCGAAGGGCATGGCTTCGAGGGCTGGCTTCCCACTTCCGAAGCAGACCCCACGCTGGTGCTCAAGGATCCCGAACTGGTCGCCCTGCTTCTCAAAGGCGTTCGACAGGCTTTGGTGGATGGCGTCGGCAATCCGCTGGTCCGCACGCTCACCCGCTTTGATCCTAACGATTCGCGCAACGCGCAGGAGAGTCCGGAAGGGCTGGCCTTCACTCCGCTCGCAGTCGAAAACGGCAAGCGCATGGGTCCGCGCGAGTTCCTGCTGCGCGTGAAGAAAGAATACCCGGATAACCTCACCATTCAGATGAGATCGCTGGCTACTCGCGTTCTCTTCAACGGCAACAAAGCAACCGGCGTGGAGTATCTGGAGGGCCGGCATCTGTACGCGGCCGATCCCGGCCAGATTGCCGCCCCTGAGAGTTCGCCGAAGCAACAGGCGTTCGCCAGCCGCGAGGTCGTTCTGTGCGGCGGCGCCTTCAACAGTCCGCAGCTTCTCATGCTCTCCGGCATCGGCCCGCGCGCCGAGTTGGAGGCGCTTGGCATTCCCGTGGTCGCGGATCTCCCCGGCGTCGGAAAGAATCTGCAGGACCGTTACGAAATCGGTGTCGTCTCCGATTTCGCCGCGGATTTTCGCCTGCTGGAAAGCGGCACCTTCGCCCCCCCGGAGAAGGACGCAGCGCCCGATTCCTGGTTCACCTCGTGGTCGGACAAGGGCACCGGCGTCTATGCCTCCAACGGCACTCTGATCGGAATCATCAAGCGCTCCACTCCTGACAAGGCAGACCCCGACCTCTACGTCTTCGGGCTGCCGGGCTTTTTCAAAGGCTATTTCCCCGGCTACTCGAAACAGACGGAACGCTATCACAACCGCTTCACCTGGGCCATACTAAAAGCGCGCACCAACAACACCGCCGGGGAGGTGAGCCTGCGTTCCGCGAACCCCTGCGATACGCCCCAAATTGATTTCCACTATTTCGCGGAAGGCAACGACACCAGCGGCGCAGATCTGGAAGCCGTGGTCGCGGGAGTGGACTTCGTACGCGCCATGAACGGGCACCTGAAGGCGCTTGGCCTGATCACAAAGGAAGAGGTCCCCGGATCCGAAAAGACGGGCGACAGCCTGCGCCAGTTCATTCGTGATGAAGCCTGGGGTCACCATGCTTCCTGCACCAATAAAATCGGAGCGGACGGCGATCCCCTGGCCGTACTCGACAGCCGCTTCCGCGTGCGCAAAACACAGGGACTTCGCGTGGTGGATGCCTCCGTGTTTCCCCGCATCCCTGGTTACTTCATCGTCTCAGCGGTGTATATGATCAGCGAAAAAGCTCTGGACACCATTCTGGAGGATGCCGCCGTTGCCTAATAAAATCGCTCTCATTCACGGCTATTCAGACGTCGGCAAATCCTTCGACACTTGGGCCGGCAGGTTGAAGCAGCGTGGTCTCGACGCGGGCCTGATCAACATCTGCAATTACATCTCGCTGAATAACGAGCTCACCATACCCGACATCGCCGAAGGCCTCGCGCGCGCCATGTCGAACCTCGGCTGGGATCCCAATGAGCCCTGGGATGCCGTGGTGCATTCCACCGGCATGCTGGTGATCCGCGCTTTCCTCTGCAACAATGCCGCCCGCCCGCAGAACCTGAAGCATCTGATCGGTCTGGCCCCCGCCACCTGGGGCTCGCCGCTTGCCAGTCAGGGCCGCAGTTTTCTGGGCGCGCTGTTCAAGGGCAACAAGGAACCCGGACCTGACTTTCTCAACGCCGGCAATCTCATTCTCGATGCGCTCGATCTCGGCAGCGCCTTCACCTGGAACCTCGCGCACCGCGACCTCCTTTGCGAGAAGCCCATCTTCACCACCGCGCCTGAATCGCCCTGGGTCGCCGTCTTCATTGGCAACCAGGCGTACACCGGCATTCGCGAACTGGTCAACACGCCTGCCACGGACGGCACCGTTCGGTGGGCGGGCTGCGCTCTGAATACCCGCAAGTTCACCATCGATCTGCGCCGCGGCGTGCCGGACGACCAGCGAATGACCATGCTCGACTGGGCGGAGGGCCGGCAGTCCATCCCCATGTTCGCCGTCGACGGGAAGACGCACGGCAGCATCCTGTCGGATCCTGCGGACGATCTGGTGGACAAGGTTGTAAGCTTCCTTCGCATTCAGTCAGTCGCCGATCACGTTGCCTGGCTGGCCGACGCCGCAGCCTGGCAGCAACCCGCTCTCGCCAAAATGAAAGTGGACAAGCAAGGACCGCATGATGGCTGGCAGCAGTTTGTTGTGCACCTGACGGACGAATACGGCAACCCCGTGCCCGACTATGTGGTGGATCTCTTCAAAGGCGATCCCACAGGCCTGCAGGGCGATGACCTTCATGAACTCGAGATCACTCAGTTCGACCTCGATGTTCACGCTTATCAATCCGACAAGAGCTATCGCTGTTTTCACGTTCGGCTGCCCGCCGGGGTTCTCGATAACGGCTTCGGACCGCTTTGGCTCCGCCTCACAGCCTCCTCCGGCACGGATCTGATCGCTTACCAGGGTTATGGGCAGGGCGCGACGATCCTTACCGAAGTCTCTCCGGTGGTGCTCGACATTTCCGATCACGCCGATGGTCCGGATTCCCTGTTTGCCCCATTCACCACAACGTTGGTGGAGATCAAAATCCACCGGGAACCGCTGCCGTTCGGCCTAATGCAAACAAAGCTCATCACCATGCAGCCGTACGGCGGCTGATCAGATTTCGCGCAGTTCCTTCGGCGTCGGGGTCAGCACTTCGCAGCCGGTCGCGGTCACCATTACCGTATCTTCAATGCGGATGCCGCCCCAGCCATCCAGATAGACGCCGGGCTCAATTGTGATTGCCATGCCCGCTTCCAGGCGCGTCCGGCTTTTCTTCCCGATGCGCGGCGCTTCGTGAATCTCCAGTCCCAGTCCGTGCCCGGTGGAATGAACAAATGCGCGCTCCAGCCCCGCGGTCTTCAACACCTGACGCGCGGCGCGGTCTACCCGATCGGCGGTCGCCCCGGCGCGCACCGCGTCCTCCGCAGCCAGCTGCGCCTCCAGCACGTGCCGGTAGGTCTCGCGGGTTTTTTTTGGCGCCCGTCCGATGTGGATCATGCGCGTCATATCGCTGGCATATCCTTCCTGCATCGCGCCCATATCGATCAGCACCAGGCTGCCGCTTTCGATCTTCGCCGCACCCGGCGTGGCATGCGGCAACGCGCCATGCTTACCCGTTGCCACGATGGTTTCAAAGGCGGGCTTGTCGGCGCCGAGCCGCCGCATTCGATACTCAATCTCCGCCGCCAGATCGCTCTCGCGCATGCCCGGCTTGATGCTGCGAACGGCCTGCTCGAACGCTTTCGAGTTGGTCGCTGTGGCGCGGCGAATCTTCTCCGTTTCCGCTGCCGACTTGATGGTTCGCAGACCCTCCACCAGTCCGCTGACCGGCTGCAGCGGCAAGACTTCGGATAGAGTTTCATACTGCTCGAATCGAATGCTGTCCCGCTCCACGGCAAGTGCGCGCGGATGCTTGGCGCGCGCCAGTTTCGCAGCGGCCGGGTAGAGAGGTCCGCGCACTTCCCGGACGCTGCACGACACTTCGCTGGCCGCCTGCAGGGTGTAGCGGGGATCGGTGAAGAAGATCGACTTCCCCTGAAAAGCCAGAAGGATTCCATTGCTGCCCGTGAATCCGGTCAGGTATCGGACATTCGCCGCTGCGCTCACCAGCAGCGCCTCCAGCTTCTCCTGCTCAATCAAAGCGGACAACCGGTTCCGCCGCTCCTGGTACTCGTCCATTTAGATGATGGTATGACATTGTTCAGGAGCAGAATGAGCATAGTCGTACAGGAGCTCAGCGGAGCGGAAGGGTGGCGTCATGTGCCGGCTCTTGCCGCCGTTCTTCTGGATTGCGTGGAGGGCGGCGCCTCGGTCAGCTTCATGGCGACTCTGGAGAGAACCGAGGCGGAAGCCTTTTTCGCCTCCGTCGTCGATGCGGCGGAGAAGGGAGAGAGAATTCTTCTTGCGGCATTTCTCGATGACCATCTGGTCGGCACGGTGCAGATGGTGCCTGCGGTCGCGCCCAACCAACCCCATCGAGCGGACATCGCGAAATTGCTGGTGCTGCGCTCCGCGCGCGGGCAGGGCGCCGCGTCCCTCCTGATGCGACGCGTCGAAGAAGTCAGCCGCCGTGAAGGCAGGACTCTCTTGGTCCTTGATACCGTAACCGGCGGAACGGCCGAGAAGCTTTACGAGCGGATCGGCTGGAACCGAGTCGGGGTGATCCCGGACTACGCCCTGTTTCCCGACGGATCGCCCTGCGACACGACTGTCTTCTGGAAGAAGCTGAATTAAGACCAGCTTGGAGCCAGTGAAAGCTTACTTGTTAGGCGTCCCCGAAAGAACCCGCGGCTGCAGAACGAGACTGGTCGCGCCGCCCGTCAGATACACATTGGTGGTCAGAGTCTGACCCGGGGCCCAAAACCCATCCGCCAGCAGCTGCACGACCGGACTTCCTGAAGGGCTCGCGCATGTCGTCGTCCCATTGTTGTTCGCGACCCCCGAACCGGCCGGCAAACCGTCCAGCGCTACATAGATGGGGCCAAGAATCTGCACCGGCGATTGATTCGTCAGCGAAAGCGACTGGACCCACGTGCCATTACCCCCAGCCGAGGCCGGACGCATAGCAAACAGGGATTTCGGGGTCACATTCACAGCACACCCGTTGATGGTGGTCTTCGAAACCACCGTGCCCGGGTGATTCGCCAGATTCACGCCAATGGGTGTGGAAAATCCGCTGATCGAATTGCCCGATAGCGTGTGCCCGCCGCTGTGCGGCGATCCCGATGTCGGAATATGGATGCCGATCGGGCCCGTTCCCGTGATGCTGTTCCCGCTCACAATCGAACTGTCGTTCTGCGAAGTGTTCAGCACAATGCCAACGCCGGTGCCGATCGTAATCGTGTTCCCGCGTATCGTTGCGCTCTGGCTGATCGGTCCTTCCACCTTGATGCCCACCTCGTTCGACTGAGCCGTAATCGAGTTGTCGGTGGCAGTGGGATCGGCACTGCCCAGCCCGATGCAGTTGCTGTTTACCGCCTGACAGCTAATGCTGTTTCCAGTAATCCGGATTTGGCCCACATAGGGCGCATACGCATCCAGTCCCACGTAGTCCGCAATCAGAGTCACGTTGCTCCCGCCGTGAACATCATTTTGCGAGAAGTCGACATCCAGACCCCCCAGCGCCAGCGCGGCTCCATTGCCGGAAATTGGATACAGGAAAAAATGATTGCCGGAAAACGTCCAGTGAGCGGCATACTCACCGAATCCGGTGGAACTGGCCGTAAAGGTATTGTTTGTGAATGAAATGTTCTGGCTGTTTCGCTGCGGAAGCTCGTACGCCGCCAGCAGCGGGCCGGTCGATCCGAACGTGTTTCCGGAAAACTGCGCATTGCGAATCGTGTTTAGCGTAAACCCGGTTACGTTCCCGCCGCCGATCGAGGTGTCGGATATGAACTGGCTGTTGGTCACCGTCATCCCGAATACGCCGGTCGCGGCCAGAGGCTCGACGCCCTGCACAATCATTGAATCGATCCCGACATTCACTGTGGCCAGTGCCGTTACGTTGGCAATCAGCGGATTTCCCGCGAACGAGCGCGCCAGCGGATTGCTCAGTCCAAGTGAACCGTTCCCGGCGTTCACGGATGTCACCTGCGAAGTCTCGCCAGGAATCACGTCTCCCACATTCGAGGCATAGATCGACACATAATCACCCACATGGAAGTGGGACGTCTGTATTGGATCGCTGAGAGAGACCGAAAGTGAATTCGCGGTGGTGGGAGCGAGCGCGTAATAGCCGCCATTCAACGGAGTGGTCTGGAACTCCGGAACAATGTAATAAGGGTTGCCGAAAACCAGCACGGTGTTGCGCACCTGCGGAGCGCCGGCCACTTCAGGAGCTCGTCCGCCAAACCCCTGCAAAAACCGCGCGCCCGGCGACCCGGCAATCCGGATATTGGAACCGACCATCAGGTTATAGAAAAACCAGGGATGCAGACTCGGCTGATAGGAATCCAGCAGGTAGGTGCCAGCAGGAACCTGAAGGGAGCCGCCCCCGGCGGCCGCCAGGGAATTGATGGCTGCCTGGATGCTTGGCGTGTCATCTGAGACACCATCGCCCCTTGCGCCAAAATCTTTGATGTTTACTGTGGCAGAAAAACCGGATCCAGGGCTGGCAAAAAAAAGCAGACCGATCGCGCAGAGCAGAGAATAGCCAAACTTCATGAAAGGAATTCCGCCGTGCTGACTGATTCGCCAGCTCGTACGGGACGGTACTTTATTTATAACTTGGCTTTTCCTATCGATCAACTCCAGGAGGGGCGGCGCGGTGCCGTTTCACACTCTTGGCCCGCGCCGCATTCTCTCGGTACGTGCTAGTGGCCTGGAGTGCCGGCCAGGATGCGAGGCTGGAAACTCACCGGACCCGACGCTCCGCTGAATCGAACAGTTGTAGTGAGCACCTGGTTAGGCAGCCACACTCCATTCCCGAGCAGCATGACCAGCGGACTGTTGCCGGGAGTCGCACAGGTCGTCGCCCCGCTGTTATTTAATACGGTGATCCCGGAAGCAATACCGTCCAGGGCCATGTAAACCGGGCCAACCATCTGGCTGCCGGAGGCGTTCGACATGCTCACCGTCTGCGCATAAGCGCCCGGTCCCGTCAGGACGCCGACTCCGGTCGCAATCGATGACTTCGCCGTTATGTTCATCGCGCATCCATTGATGGTCGTGTTAGAAACGACCGTCCCGGGGTGATTGGTCAAGTCGACGCCGAGTGGGTTCGAGAATCCATTGACGGTATTGCTCGAGATCATATGCCCGCCGGAGTGGGCGGATCCTGAAGAGGGAACGTAAATTCCCATTGGCCCAGTGCCGGTAATCGTGTTGGCCGTTACTACCGAGCTGTCGGAGGAATAGGTATTGAGAATGATGCCAATCGCGCTGCCGACGGAAATAATATTTCCCTGCAGCGATGCGGTCTGTAGAATAGGTCCTTCCACTTTAATACCGACTTCATTCGATTGAGAGGTAATGGTGTTGTTGCTTGCGGTCGGGTCGCCGCTGCCCAGCTGAATGCAGTTGCTGTTCACCGCCTGGCAGGTGATGGTATTGTTCGTAATCCGAATCTGTCCCACGTACGGAGCGTAGCTGTCCAGCCCCACGTAATCGGAAATCAGTGGCACGTTGGTGCCGCCGTGCACGTCGTTGTTGGAAAATTGCACATCGAGTCCGCCCAGCGCCAGCCCAGCCGCGGTGCCGGCCACCGGCGAAAGGAAGAAGTGATTCCCCGTCAGCGTCCAGTGCGCTGCGAATTCCCCAAAGCCGACCGAACTTGCCGCAAATGTATTGCCTGTGAAAGTGATATTCATACTATTTCGCTGCGGAAGTTCAAACCCAACCGGCGTCGGGCCCACGTAAGCAATGGTATTTCCCGTGAATTGCGCATTTCGGATGGTATTCAAAGTCAGCCCTGTGACATTGCCGCCTCCGACGGAAGTATCGGAAATCAATTGGCTGTTGGTAACCGACATCCCGAAGATCCCGGTGGCCGCAAGCGGTTCCACACCCTGCACCGTCATGGAATCCATGCTGACATTCACCACCGCGAGTGAAGTGACGTTCGCAATCATCGGCGTCCCGGGCAGCGACCGCGCCAGCGGATAAGTCAGCCCGAGAACGCCCGTTCCCGAGTTCACGGAAATCACCTGCGAGGGCTCGCCCGGAAGTACGTCCCCTGTGAGCGTTCCGTAAAGCGAAACATAGTCGCCCACATGGAACTGGCTGGCTTGGGAAGCATTCAGCAGCGTCACAAATGGAGAGTTGGCCGTGGCCGGATAGAGCGAGTAATAGCCGCCATTGTTCGGCGTGGTCTGAAATTCCGGAATAATGTAGTAGGGGTTTCCGAATACCAAAACGGTATTCCGCACCTGCGGCGCGCCCGCAACCTCAGGCGCGCGCCCGCCGCTCCCCTGCAGGAACTTCGCTCCCCTGGCGCCCTGCACCCGGATGTTGGAACCCACCATCAGGTTGTAAAAGAACCAGGGGTGAAGGCTCGGCTGGTATGAGTTCAGGAGATAAGTGCCGGCCGGAACCTGCAGGGTTCCCCCGCCCGCCGCCGTCAGCGCGTTGATGGCGGCCTGGATTTTAGGCGTGTCGTCAGAGACGCCGTCACCTTTTGCGCCATAGTCTTTCACGTTAACCACACTGGCGGCCGCCGTTCCTGTGCCGGGCGCAAGAAGAAGAAAGCAAAGAAGAATGAGCAGAGAAAACTGGCGTTTTACAGATATGTGCGAAAACTCACATTTGAGCAACATGTGTGAATTATCACAATCAGAAATTCAGAAGTCTATATAGCTTTGGAAGTAAAAGAACGAAACAGCAAAATCGCAACGAGCCGGAGAGCGTAAGGGAACGCACGGCCGGAGCCGTTTTTACCGCGGGGACAGGCGTGCCGCTGCGGTACTCTGCAGCCTGGATCAGCTCTGTTGATGAATCTTTCCGTAGCAATTGCCTCTACCCGCCGGCCGCAGGTTTTGCATGACACTGTCCTGTCTTTGGATAACCAGTCGCGGACGCCGGACGAGGTGATCCTTTCGGTCACCGGCCCGGATGACTATTTCCCGGAAACCGCCTCGCTCCCCGGTATTCGGGTCGTCACCGGACCGCGAGGCCTTCCCAAACAGCGCAACAGCGCTATCCAAAGCATCGCGTCAGATACCGCCGTCATCCTGTTTTTGGACGACGACGTCGAACTGCATTCTGAATATCTAGCCAGCTGCGAACAGGCATTTCTCGAAGATCCGGACATAGTGGCGCTCACGGGGATGGTTCTCGAAGACGGCGCGCTGAAGGGCGAAATCCCGCGGGCAACTGCCCGCGCGCGTCTTGTGCAGCATCGGCTCGACCACGAACCTGTGCGGGACGGTTTTCTTTACGGCTGCAACATGGCCGTTCGCGCCGGCGTGGCCCGCGAAGTCGGCTTCGACGAGCGGCTAAGCCTCTATGCCCTGTTGGAAGACTTCGATTTTGGGGCGCGCTGCTCCCGCGTCGGCCGGGTTGGTTTCTGCCCAGCCGCCGTGATGATTCATCTCGCGACCAATGCCGGCCGGATCTCAGTCAAGCGCCTGGGCTTCGCTCAGGTGATGAACGTGTATTATCTGTGGCGTAAAGGCTCATTGAGCAATCAATCCTGCGTTCTGATGCTGCGCAGCTATTTGCTTGCCAACCTCGGCGGACTGGTTGTTGTTTACAAATCCCGCTCCCGGTCCGAGCGCCTGCGGATGCTCTACGGCAACCTTCTCGCCTGTGCCGATATTGTGCGCTTTGGCGCATGCCCGGAACGAATTTTGGCGCTCGAAGCGGATCGTTCCGGCGCCACGGCCGCCGGGCGGTGATCCCGCACAAATCCCGTCGGTTATCCCTGGTACGCTGAAGGCGGACCATGTTGAATACCGAAGATCTCATGGGCGCGGTTCCCCTGTTCCAATGGCTGGACCGCGCCGAACGAGCGCGTCTCGCCGCTGATCTCGAGACCGTGCGTTTCTCCGCCGGCGAGTTCGTGTTCCACTATGGCGATCCCGGGGAATGCCTCTACATCATCCAGTCCGGAAATGTCGAGGTCTTCACGGAAGATCACACCGGTGGCCGCATTGTGCTCGGAACGCTTGGACCGAAAGCCGTCTTTGGCGAGCTCTCGCTCTTCGATGGCGGCTCGCGTACCGCCTCGGTCCAGGCAACCGCCGATGTCGCCGCCCTTCGTCTCGATCGCGCGCACGTCCGGCAGTTCCTGGAGCGAAGTCCCGCGGCCGCTCTGGAACTCCTCACGCTTATGGGCCGCCATATGCGAGAAAACGCCGAACAGCTTCGGCTCACCCGCATCCGAAATGTGAACCTTGCAGCTGATGACGAGGAGGTCTCGCTCGTTCACCGAATCGCCGAGTGGGTCGCTGAGTTCAGCGGCAGCATCGCCTTCCTCCTTATCCAAATCGGCATCTTCGGCTGGTGGATACTGGTGAACCTGAAATGGATTCCCGGCGGAGTATTTGACCCCTATCCGTTCGGATTTCTAAGTACAGCTGTCTCGATAGAAGCGGTAATCCTGTCCGTCTTTGTGCTTCTAAGCCAGAACCGTCAGAGACGCCAGGACCGTGTTCGCTCGGATATTGAGTACGAAATCAATCTAAACGCGGAACGTGAAATCTCTCACCTTCACAGCAGGATAGATCACTGGAACAGTAGGTTCGCGATGGAGCTGCGGGAAATTCGAGACAAACTCGATATGGATCGCATAGGAAATGCCGCTAAGCCACTAACAATCAAGACTTAGAATTCTCCAGGCTTGCCGGGAATGCTCTCAGACGCCGTCATCTTCTTTGTTCCTCTGGGATTGAGACCTGTTAATGTTTATGGTTCTGTCATGATGTCCGTGTGAAAGTTCACTCCTAAATTTCTATCCGGTTGACAAGAACTGTTACCTCAAGCCATTATGCGGTTAGTTCTCTTTTGCGGGTAGTCTGGTGGTACTCAGACGGGGCGAAGCTTGGCCTGTTGTTGAAATCGCCCTTGTTTCCCGCCGCAGTGGTCTGCAGCTCACGTTCGCCTGCACGCCTGCACCTATGATTTTTGAAGGGCAGCCCTAAGTCAGATCAAGCGCGAGTCAGCCATGCGCCGTCACATACTCCCATTGAGAACTTATCCCCAGTCTCGCACTTCCGGTATCCAGGGCGTCCCTGATCTGATCTCTCCGCGGTGAGGTGAAATGGATCGCCGGCCTTCGCAGTCCCCACCATTCGTTTTGCCGTTTTCGTCCCATGGACTACTCTGCACAGGTGCATATGAATCCTGACCAGTTCTCTGAAGACTATCTGTCCTGGTATGTTGTCCGGGTCAAGCCACAATGCGAATGGAAAGCGGATGCCAACCTTGCCAGTCGTGGACTCGAAACCTTTCTGCCTACCTGCAGCAAGGCGGTCACGCCTCGCTCCCGGAAGTCGGTTAAGCCGTTGTTTCCCGGATATCTTTTCTGCCGTTTCGATTCGAATGAGATGCTGCCGGTCCTGACAACCCCGGGAGTTCTGCACGTGATCTGTTTCGGCAATGTGCCGATCCCGGTCGATCCGCAGGAGATCTTCAGTCTTCAGACAGTCAGCCGGATCACTCAGGATCTGGCTCCCTGGCCGCGGTATGAAGACGGTCAGAATGTGGTTATCTCCGGCGGGCCGTTGAATGAGGTGTCAGGGAGAGTAATGCGCGATAACGGCAAAACGCGTCTTCTTGTTTCCATCTCGCTGCTGCAGCGTACGGTCATCTGTGAGATCGAGAGGGAATGGGTAGAGGCGCACAACCTACCTTCCGGCGTGCAGCACGCCGTAGCCGCGGGGGTGAATCGGTGAGGAAGTTTGCCATCTGCACCGCGGGTGTGGCGATCGCTTTCCAGCTGGGGCTTGGGCAGACCAGCCAGGTGCAGCTGCCCGATAACTTCCGCCGGACCGTTCCCGATTCGTTCAGCTACGTCGTAGGTCCCGGCGATCACGTGATGATCGATGTCATGGACGCGGAGGAGCTGGGGGACCTGACCGGTAAGGAGCTGCAGGTCAGTTCCGATGGTTACATCAACGTGCCCACCATCGGACGCATTCGGGCTTCTGGTCTCACCATGGAGCAGTTACAGGCCGAGCTGGCTTCCGGCCTGAAGAAATACGTTCGCGAGCCGCACGTCTTCGTTAACGTGACTTCGGTGAAGAGTCAGTCGGTCTCAGTGATCGGCGCTGTCAAAAGTCCGGGAGTGCAGCAGCTGGAAGGTCCGAAGACGGTAACTCAGGTGCTCGCGATGGCCGGCGGTCTGGCCACGGAAGCCGGCTATCAGATCAAGATCACGAGAGATCGCCGCTGGGGCATCATTCCCCTTCCCAATGCGGAGTGGGATTCCTCGAAGCAGTACAGCACGGCTGAGATTCTGGCAAAGGATCTCATGGATGCCAAGAGCCCCAAGGAAAATATCCTGGTTCGGCCGAACGATGTCATCACGGTCCCGCGCGCGCAGCTGATTTATGTGATCGGAGAAGTACGCAAGCCCGGCGGCTTTACTCTGGGCGACCATTCTTCCATTCCGCTCCTTCAGGCGCTTGCTCTCGCCGAAGGGCTTACCACTACCGCTCAAGCGAACAAGGCGAGAGTACTGCGTACCACCGACGGATCCAAAGTCAGGAGCGAGACCAATGTGGATCTCAGTAAGCTGGCCGCCGGCAAAGTGGCGGACATCGATCTCGCCGCCAATGACATCCTGGTAGTCCCGAATAACTCCACGCGCCGCGCGCAGGTCAAGATCGCCGAGACCGCACTCAGTACCATCTCGGGCATCATCATCTGGCACGGTCTCTGAGCTGCTTTCCCCATATTTCTATGTCAATCAATCTCGATCTCGAAGATACCGTTGTTACTTCGACTGACGCCATCTGGTGCGATCTGAAGGGGGAAGTTGTGGTCCTGCACCTCTCTTCCGGGGTCTACTTTGGCCTTGAGGGAGTAGGTCCGGAGATGTGGCAGTTCATGCAGACTCCGCGCACGCTGAATCAGGTGGTCGATCACCTGACTTCCCAGTACGATGTCCCCGCCGACGTCTGCCGCAGCCGAACACTTGCCTTTGTTCAGGAGCTTGCGCAGCGCGACCTGGTCGTCGTTACCAAAAATGCCGTGGCCGTCCGTTGAAAGCGCCAGTGGTTCCGGTGGGTGGATTCTGAAATCCGAGGCCAGAGTCATGATGGCGGTTACCAGCGCGGCGCTGCGTTTCTGTCATTTCCAGGTAGTCCGGCGGATGCTGATCGGTTACGCGCGCATGATGAGTAAAATCGCCAGGCCCGTCGAGCCCGAGACAATCGTGCGCGAAGTGGAACGGTCCCTTGGTGGCTTCCGGACGCAGGGGACCTGCCTTGCCGCCGCGCTCACGGCCGAAGCACTCTTCACGCAGCATGGTTACGATTCTGTTTTTTGCATTGGCGCCAGGCGCAACAGTGGCCGGTTTGAAGCGCATGCCTGGATTGAGCGGGACGATCGGGTTGTGGTTGGCGGCCCCAAAGAGCTGACTCTTGAGTACACGCGTTTTCCTGGTATCCCGGTTTAGTTTATGAGCGGCATTGCTGGCATATTCCGTCGTGACGGCGGACCCGCGGGTGAGTCTTCGATCCGTAACATGGTCGAGCGAATCGCCCACCGCGGTCCTGACCGGAACGATGTCTGGTCCGAAGGTTCCGTCGCGTTCGGGCACGCCATGTTATGGACAACGCCGGAATCGCTTAGCGAGAGTCTGCCGTTCCATGACGCGGCTTCCGGGCTGGCCATCACCGCCGATGCGCGTATCGATAATCGCGACGAATTGATCGCTTCCCTTGGCCTGACAGGATCCCATGCCGAAATCAGCGACAGTCAGCTGATTCTGCATGCCTACCGCAAATGGGGAACGGACTGCCCGCGCAGGCTGGTTGGCGATTTCGCCTTTGCCATTTCGGACCGAAATAAAAATCAGGTGTTCTGTGGCCGTGATCCCATGGGCATCAAGTGTCTGTATTACTTCGCCTCCGGTGATCTGTTTGCATTTGGCTCGGAAATTAAGGCTCTTGGCTGCCTGCCGGAAATTCCGCTGCAACTTAACGAGCAGCGAATTCTGGATTTCCTCGCTAATATCTTCGAAGACCGCGAAATTACGTTCTACAAAAATATCCATCGCCTTCCGGCCGCATCATCCCTGACTGTCACCCGCGACCGCGTGAAGATCGATCGGTTCTGGACGCTTGACCCCTCCCGCGAACTGAAGTTGTCCTCGGAGGAAGAATACGCCGAAGCGTTTCGCGATTCGTTTGTTACCAGTGTGAAATGCCGGATGCGCAGCGCTTATCCGGTCGGTGCCGCTCTCAGCGGCGGACTCGACTCCTCTTCGATCGCCTGCATCGCGCGCGACCTGAAGAAAACGAGCGGCGATTCCTCGCCGCTGCCGACGTTCTCCCTGATCTTCCCGTCCATGCCCGAAAGCTTCCTCGGTCAGATCGACGAGCGCAATTACATGAACGACGTCCTCGATCAGGGTGGCTTCGAACCGCACTTCGTGAAAGCGGACGAGCGCAGTCCGCTGACCGACGTCAATCAGGTGCAGGAGCACCTCGACGAAGCGTTTTTTGCCGGTAACCTGTATCTGCACTGGGCCATGTATCAGGCTTCGAAGCAGCGCGGTGTTCGTGTCTTCCTCGATGGCACCGACGGCGACACCACTGTCTCCCATGGCTTTGAGTACCTGGCGGAGCTCACCGTCGAGGGGAAGTGGAACACGCTCCGCGCGGAACTGAAGGCCGTCGCAACCCAGATGGAGACCTCGCCCGGCCGCATCTTCCGTGACTTCTGCGTGAAGCCGCTTTGTCCCACATGGGTGTATTCAGCGTGGCGGCGGCTCCATGGCCGTCCTGCGGATGATGGTCAGCTGCAGACGTTTATGACCTCAGAGTTTACCGAACGGCTCGACCTCAGTGGCCGGGTGAAAGCTCTGGTGCCCACGAAGCGTCATTGTCTAAGCACCGCGCGCGAGAAGCACCACGCCATGCTGATGTTCCCGCTCTACGCCCACGCTCTCGAAGCGGCGGACAAGGCGTCCGCGGCGTTCCATGTCGAAGGTCGCTATCCCTTCTTCGACCAGCGGCTCATCGAGTTCTGTCTTTCCCTGCCGGCCGGTCAGAAGCTGAGTCATGGCTGGAGCCGCTCAGTGCTTCGCCGGGCCATGGATGGAATTCTGCCAAGAAGCATCCAGTGGAGACAGTCGAAGGCAAATCTCAGCCCCAACTTCTACATGCGGCTGCTCGACCGCGACCGCGACATCGTAGACGACGTTCTTATGCGGGATCCCTCTGACATCGAGCCGTATGTGGATCTCCCGGCGATTCGGAAGGCGTACGAAGCTTACAACCGGAATCCGCTTCGCTCCCATGACACGTCCATGAATATCTTTTCGGCCGTGAACTTAGCCGTCTGGCTGCGAACCGCGGGAGTTCGGCCGTGACCAGCACGGCCTGTCCACCGGTTGCGGTCGCCGCGGGTACCTACCGCGCTTATGGCCTAACCATTCACTCGCCCATCGAGCTTCGCGAGTACCCCGCGGGCAGCGGTTCCGACTGCGACGTTCAGATCATCTGGACGGAAGGCGGCGATCCGGAATGGACCGCGCCCTTCCGTGATCAGGATTCCGCGACTCGTATCGATGGCTCCGAAGCGCATTTCTGGTTCCGGGAAACCGGTACTTTCGTGGTCAGCGGCGGCACTGCCATTCAGGTTTGTTCCCACCCGGGCGTCGGGGCGGAGCTGCTGCGGCTGTACCTGGAAGGCATGATGATGGCCATGATCCTTCATCAAAGAGGCCTTTGTGTCCTGCATGCCAGCGTCATTGAGGTCCGGGGAGCGGCGATCGCCTGCATCGGTCACATCGGCGCGGGCAAATCCTCTACTGCGGCCGCCCTGTACGCGCGCGGTCATCGCATTCTTACTGATGACAATGCCGCCATCCGGCTCACCTCCGGGCAGCCGGTGGTTACTCCAGGTTACCCTTCGATCAAGCTCTTCCCGGCCATCGCGGCTTCGCTCGCCTTCGACAGCGGCAGTCTGAGCACCCTGCATGAAACCCAGATCAAAATGGCCGGTGCCGTGGACAGCACTTTTTCCGACCGGCCGCTGCCGCTCCGGACCATCTATATCCTTGGACGCGACCATGCGCCCGAGATGACGCGGCTCTCGCCTCTCGAGGCGACCATCCACCTGATCCGCAATGCCGTACCCACCCGGTGGGGACAGCCCGGTGACGCGCGCCAGTTACAACAGTGTGCCGCCATTGCGAATCAGATCCCCGTGTTTGCCGTCAAGACCTTTCGCGAACTTTCAGAGCTTCCCGGTCTGGTGGACCAGCTAGAACACCACCAGGGCGTCCAGTCGACGCTCGAGACGAATGCCGCTCTTGCCGCATTCTGATCCCGGAATACCGGTGTCCTGACAGCTGGGTGAAGTTGCCCGTTGCAGGCGAACTTAGAGGAAAGGAGGTAAACCATCATGGAGACCAAAAACACGGGCAAGCAGCTGTGGGCCGAACCGAAACTGACCGTTTTCGGAGACGTCGAAAAGCTGACCCTGGCAAGCAACAAGACCTATGGAACGGGCGATTCGTTCATGTTCCAGGGGCAGACGACCAAAATAAGCGGTTAGTCCCTGCTCGATCCCTTAAGCGGGCAGCAGGTTGTTGAGAACCAAGCGTCACACTACACAAAATGCCTGGAGTTTATCGCAAACTGTCTGCCCGCTTAAGAAAAGCGGCACCGCAGGCTGGATATTTAAAACAGCTTGCCGGTATCCTGTGGTCGCCGGCCAAGGCTTACACCGTCGCATGGATTGGTGTCCTGGCCGTGGCGGCCATGTTGCCTGTCGCCACCATTCTGCTTTCGAAGAAACTGGTCGATGGAGTGATAGCCGCCACAAAAGGCGGCATTTCCCCATCGGGCACACGTCAGCTGCTCATTGTCGGCGGTCTGATGGCAACCATCGCTGTTCTGATCGATGTCCTAAACGGATTTTCCGAATGGATCCGCACCGCCCAGACCGAATCGATTCTCGACCACGTCAGTGACCTGATCCAGAAGAAATCGGTTTCAGTCGATTACGCATTTTACGAATCCGCCGAGTATTACGACCGTCTCTACCGCGCCCGCGACGACGCCAAAAGCCGCGTGCCGGCGCTGCTTGAACATCTGGGGAGCGTGCTGCAAAACTGCATCACCCTCGTCGCGCTTTCCACCATCATTGCGCTCTATAACGGCGCCTTGCTGATTGCTCTCGGTGTCAGCCTGGTCCCCGCGTTTTTCGTTATTGCCAGGTTCAACTGGCTAACCCATCAATGGTGGAGAGACACCACCACCGAGCGCCGCTGGCTCGATTATTACGATCTCAAGTTTTCCCACGCTTCGTCAGCCGCTGAGATCCGGTTGCTGCGGCTTGGACCCCGCTTCCAGGCTGCGTATCGCACGCTGCGGGCCCGCATCCGCGTCGCCCATCTGGCCCTGATTGCCCGCCAGACCATTTCCCGCGGAGGCGCTGCCGTCGCCGGCATCATCGTCGCCGGCGTTCCCGTCGCGTGGATGGCGTGGCAGGCCATGCAGGGCAAAGCCACTTTCGGCGACATGGTCGTCTTCTACCAGGCGTTCGTCGGTGGCCAGAGCTTCGTCCGCATGGTGACCCTCAGTATGACTCAGGTCTACAGCAACAGTCTCTACCTCACCAACCTCTGCGAATACCTTGCCCTCGAACCCACCATTGTCGACCCGCCGCAGCCGGTTGCCCGTCCGGTTGCCCTGAAGAAGTCCATCGAATTCCGTAATGTCACGTTCCGCTACCCCGGGAGCGAGCGTGTCGCTCTCCAGAATCTGAACCTCACCATCCCCGCCGGAAAAGTGGTAGCCATCGTCGGCCCGAACGGCGCCGGCAAGAGTACCCTGATCAAACTGCTGAGCCGCTTCTATGAGCCGGCGGAAGGCGTCATCACCATCGACCAGATTCCCCTGCGGGACTACGCCCTCGAAGACGTGCGCTCCTTCTTTTCCATCCTGTTCCAAATGCCGGTCAACTACGATGCCACCGCGGCTGACAACATCTCCATGGGCGACATCGACGCCGAGCCCTCTCTCGCCCGCATCCGCGAAGCCGCCCGCCGTGCCGGCGCCGACGATGTCATCTCCCGGCTGCCGCAGCAGTATGAAACGCTGCTCGGTAAGTCGTTCGAAAACGGCACTGAGCTGAGCGCCGGCGAATGGCAGCGCGTGTCCATGGCCCGCGCGTTCTTCCGCCGCGCCCCCGTTACCCTCCTCGATGAGCCCACCAGTTTTATGGATCCGTGGTCCGAAGCGGAATGGTTCGACCGCGTGCGCGATCTCTCGCGCGACCGTACCGCGGTCATCGTCACCCACCGCTTCACCATCGCCATGCGCGCCGATATCATTCACGTGATGAACAAGGGCAGCGTGGTCGAATCCGGCAGTCACCCGCAATTGCTTCTCAACGACAGTCTGTACGCGCAGTCCTGGCGGGAACAGCTCGCTGCCGGCGATAAACCGGACCCCGAGCTCGTTTCCTCGGCGCTCTGCGCTTCGTAGTCGAAAGTTTTCGGACCCCTCGAATTTATGGCTTCCGCTGTTATGCTCGAAGAACGCCTCTTACTGGACTGTGCCCGCATTGATGTCGATTCCGCGGGAGAGGATCGCATTCGCGGTTCCGTCCAGGAAGGCCCGGACTGGGCGCGATTCCTCTCGCTTGCCGAGCGCCACCGGGTAACTCCGCTCGTTTGCAAAACCCTCGAACGCACGTGTCCCGATCTGTTCCGGCTCCCCGAAATCGGGTTGCTCGGGATGCGCACCCGCTTCATCGCCGGCCGCACGCTCCAGCTCACCCGGGAGATGCTGTCGCTGGTCGCTCTGTTTGAGAAGAACGGAATCTCTGTCGTGCCTCTCAAGGGCTCGGTTCTCGCCATGGCGGCTTTCGGCAATCTGTCTGCCCGCGAGTTTGCCGATCTCGATCTTCTGGTTCGCCGCCGCGATCTGCCCCGCGCCTGCGAGCTGCTCCGTTCCGCCGGCTACCGCGCGGAGTTGCAGCTCCCACCGAAACAGGAAGCTGCCTACGTCCGCTCGGAGCACGCCTTCACTTACTTCCGGGATGAGCAGGAGATGACCGTCGAACTGCACTGGCGCCTGCAGGACCGCTACCTTTCGTTTCCCCTCACCGAAGCGAAGCTGTGGTCCAGCGTGGAGGTGCAAAAACTGTTCGGCAGTGAACTCAAGTGCCTGAAGCCTGAGCACAATTTCATTTTTCTTTGCATGCACGGCGCAAAACATTCCTGGGATCGTCTGGAATGGATCAGCTGTCTGCGCGCGCTGGCCTGTGCGCAGCCCGCAGGCCGCTGGCCGCTGATTGTCTCCGAAGCCCGCCGCCTGCGCAGCACGCGACTGCTGCATCTCGGGCTGCGGCTTGCCGAGCGTCTCGGTTCCGCTCCGGAGCTGCGGGTGCCGCTTGCCCTGCTGCCGCCGGACTCCATGGTGGACGATCTTGCCGGCACTGTCTGGGAGCGTCTGTTCGCCGACGAGGTCACCGGGTCTTCCCGCGAGGTTTACCGGTTCCGCTTTTATCTCAAAGCGCGCGAACGCATGTGGGACCGCGTGCGCGTGGTGTGGAGCGCCAGCGTTCGCATTCCGCACCCCAAGTCCAGCAGCTGGGAACGCACCAGTCTCCCGGCTTCGCTCATGTTTCTGCATTACGTCCTCAGCCCCCTCGGCTTCCTGACCAAGTTCGGCCTGCGCGGTCTCCGCGGCATCCTCATCCCCGAGCGTCAGGTGAGCGCCACCGTCAACTGGTGGCAAAAAGAAGCATCAGACAAGAAAACGGTCGGTTGTAATGTCCCTAATTAAACGCGACGAATGGCCCCCGCTTCGACGAAGCGAAGAGCCCGTCTACAGCTTTGGACCACCGGAGACCGCCGCGCCTGAAACCCATGAGGGTCTCATGGACTACTGGCGCGTGCTCTGGCGCCGGAAATGGACCGTAGCTTCGGTCGCTGTCGTCTGCGGCGCCCTCGGGTATCTCGTGGCCCGCTACACCAAGCCCGTTTACACGGCCAAGACCACGATCGAGGTGCAGGATGTGATCCCGAGCGCTACCAGCGTCTCCCTCACGCCCGCGGATAACCAGGTCTACAGCGCCATGTCCGATATTCAGACTCAGGTGCGCATCCTGCAAAGCGAAACGCTCGCCACCCGCACCATCGACAAGCTCGAAGAGACCGGTTGGAAGGGAGTCCCGGGCCGGCCCAAAGGCTCTGTGCCCGCTGCCACCCAGGGTGCCGCTCCCGCCTCCACACCCGCGGTCCCGGCCCCGGCCGCTTCCGCCTCTTCTTCCTCCTCGTCCTCTGCTGCTCCCGCTGAAGCGGTGGAGCTCGATCCCGAAAAACGCCTGTTACTTCTCACGGCTGACAGCCTGCGCGTCCGCGAAGCCGGACCCACGCGGATCATCGAGCTGGTGGTCGATTCCAACGATCGCTATCTCGCCGCTGCCTACGCCAATACTGCCGCGAACGAGTTCATCGATCAGAACATGGAAGCCCGCTGGAAAATGGGCCAGCGCACGGGAGAATGGCTCACCCGTGAACTGGACGACATGCGCGCCAAGCTCGAGCGTTCCGAGTATGGGCTCGAAGCCTACGCCCAAAAGGCCGGCCTGCTGTTCGCTAACACCGGGAACAGCACCGACGCCAAGGCCAACGTTTCCGGTCAGAAGCTCTTCGAACTACAGACCGCTCTCTCTACTGCCAGCACCGAGCGCGTCAACAAGCAGTCCAAATACAGCATCGCCAACTCCGCCACGCCGGAAGGCGTGCCCGACATCATCAACGACCCGGCGCTTCGTGATTACCAGTCGAAGCTGTCGGATCTCAAGCGGCAGATCGCGGAACTGTCCGCGGTGTATACACCGGACTTCGCCAAGATCAAGCGGCTGCAGGGTCAGGTGGAGTCCGTTCAGGCCGCCTTCGACCGGCAGAAGTCCGCTGTCGTCAGCAAGATCAAGAACGAATATGACGAAGCTCTGCTGCGGGAAAAGCTGCTGACCGCCGATTTCGAAAACCAGAAGAACACCGTCAGCTCCGATGCCGAGAAGGCCGTCGAGTACAACCTGCTCAAGCGCGAAGTGGATACGAACCGTCAGCTCTACGAAGCCATGCTGCAGCGCGTCAAGGAATCCGGCGTCAACGCCGCCCTGAAAGCCTCCAATATCCGGGTGGTGGATGCGGCGCTGGTTCCCCTGCGTCCCTCGCGGCCCAGCAAGCGCATGAATGTCGCCATGGGCATGTTCCTCGGCTCGCTGCTCGGCATGGGCTATGTCATCGTCCGCGATCGCAGCGACGGCAGCTTCCGTGCCCCGGGCGACGCTCCCCGCTGGCTCAACGTTCCGGAACTTGGCGTCATTCCGAAGGGCGGCGTGCGCCTCAGTATGCGCGGCCCGGCCAATCCGCTCAGCCTCGAAGCCAGTTCCTCCATCACCGCGGTGCTCACTTCGCTGATGTTTTCCAGCCCGAACGGCGTTGCGCCGCGCGTGATCGTATTCACCAGCGCCAATCCCGCGGAAGGCAAAACCACCATCGCCTCCAACATCGCGCTCAAGAGCTCGGAGATCGGCAAAAAAGTCCTGCTGATCGATGCCGATTTCGCGCGTCCCCGGCTCCATGAAGTCTTCGGCCTGCCGAACACCCACGGCTTCAGCGACTGCATGCAGGCCTCCGGCCTTAGTGAGCAGGAACTCGGCGCCCGCGTTCACGAAGTCTCGCCCGGCTTATACGTCCTGCCCAGCGGACCTCCCATCCTTGACACCAGCAATCTGCTCTTCTCCGGTCACGTGCCCGAAATGCTGGCACGCCTGAAGAGAATGTTCGAGATGATTGTCATCGATACTCCGCCGACTCCGCAGTTCGCCCACGCCCGCATCCTCGGCAGAATGGCCGATGGCGTCGTTCTCATCATGCGCTCCGGTCAGACCTCCCGCGATGCCGCCCTCGCCACCGTCCAGCGGCTCAGTGACGACCGCAGCCACGTCCTCGGCACCATCCTGAACGACTGGAACCCCAAGACCGCCCAAGGCAACTACTACTGGCAGCGGGGCAACCGTTCCTATGCCCGGTGGGAACCGCCCATCATCCCGGAATCCTTCGAAGCGAGAACCGACTCCTGACTCCGCCGATGACAACAGCTGACTACGCTTTCCTGCCCCGGACCAGTAATCCATTAGCCTTCTCGCAGGAGGGCGCGGGCCCCGGTGAACGCCGCCGGCGGCTCGTTGTCAAGCTGATCTTCCTGATCTTCTGGCTGCTTATCTTCGAAGGCTCCCTGCGCAAGTGGGTCGCGCCGCAGTTCAGCAAGCAGCTCTTTTTTATCCGGGATCCGTTCGTCATCGCCGTCTACGTGCTCGCTCTTGCCGGACGGGTACGGATGCCCAAATCGCCCCTGTTCCTCAGCGGCATGATCTTCGCCGCCCTGTGCTTTTTCGTGATGCTGGGCCACCTCGCCTCCGACAAAATCATTCCCGCGTATCTGGCGTTTTACGGGTGGCGCAATTATTTCTTCTACCTGCCGCTGGCCTTCGTGATGCAGGCGTACATCCGCGCGGCGGATCTTCGGTTTCTGATCAAATCCATGCTCATCGTCACCATTCCCATGGCGGTACTGGTCGCGGCCGAGAGCGCCTCGCCCGCCTGGTCGCCGCTGAATGCCGGAACGGGAGACGATCCCGACCAGATGTTTCAAAACGCCGAAGGCCTGCTCGAAGGCGGCATGGTCAGAACGTCGGGAACCTTCACCAATACGCAGGGCCTCAGCGTCTTCAGCGTCGCCGCCCTCGCCCTGAATATCTCAATGTGGCTGCTGCCGGGCTCGGCGCGGATCATCGCGAAGCCCTGGTTGGTTGCCTCGAGCGGAGCTCTGGCAGTCTGTCTCGGCCTCTCCGGAAGCCGCGGCGTGCTGGTATGGGCCGGCGTACTGCTCGTGTCCGCCATTGGCGGACTTTTGATTACCAACCGGAACATGGGCGTAAAAGCCGCCGTTTTGACCACGGTCCTGGTCGCCGCGGGCACCTTCACCATCCCCATTGCTTTTCCCGAAGCCACTCATGCTCTGGTTACCCGCTGGAACGACGCCAATGCGGCCGAAAGCCAGGCTTATGGCAAGCACGGCATCTTCTCCCGTGCCTTCGATGAACTCATCCGTTTCCACATTCTGATCGACGGAACTCCGCTCTTTGGCTACGGCCTCGGCTCCGCCGGCAATGCCGCCTGGAAGCTCGGTACCCGCGAGCTCATCATCCCCTTCGCCAGTGAAGAACAGCTTGGCGCCGCGGAAACCGACTGGGGCCGCAACATTCTCGAACTCGGACCCATCGCCGGATCCCTGTACATCACGTATCGGGTCATCTTCACGTTTGTGTTGGGCTTTCAGGCGCTCGCCGCCACCCGGCGTTCGGCCAATCCCCTGCCGTGGCTCCTTTTTTCTTATCTGAGCATCACGTTCATGTACGGAGAAGTTACGGCACACGGCACCATCAACGGCTTCATGTGGATGTTCACCGGGTTCTGTCTCGCCGCCATCTCCGGTTCCACCAAAGAGGCGCTCACTGCGCCCCGGATCGCCTATCCGCGCTGGGTCAGGTCTGCCGCGTAAAGCGGCAATCGCAAAACATGAAAATCATTGGATTTGTGGAAGGGGCTTTCCCCAATAAAGGCGGTATCGGACTGGTGGGAACCCAGACCATCCTCGCGAGCGTCGCCGCGCACGGGCATCAGACCGCGCTGTGCATCGCCGGTCCTCATACTCCAGGGCGCGAGCGCTACACCGCTCCCGATCTCGATCAGGCCTTCGCCAAACCCTATGGAAAGGGTACCTATGGTATGGTCTCGTTCCCGGCCTGGGGTTCCTTCTCGTTCTCACCGTCGCTCATGCGGAAGGCCATGCGTCATGTTCGCGATGCGGATTTCGTCAGCCTGCACTCGTTCTATTCGTTCCCGGTGCTTCTCGGCTACGCGCTCGCGCGGCTCTATCGCAAGCCTTACGGAATCTGGCCCCACGGCGTCTTCGGCAATGTCCACCGCCGCGACGGTGTGCGCAAGAAGTGGCTCTACGACACCTTGATCGGCAGACGCGTTCTCGAGAACGCCTCCGTCATTTTCTACAGCGCCAAGGGCGAACGCAGCGACGCCGAAGCTCTCAACCTGAACGTTCCCTCCGTCATCATTCCCGACGGAATCGATACCAACGAGTTCGCGAACCTTCCCGCCCGCGGCAAATTCCGCGACCGCTGGTTCGGCGGCCATCAGGGCCCGCTGGTGGTCTTCATCGCCCGCCTGACCGCCAAAAAGGGAATCGATCTGCTCGCGCAGTCCATGGCCCTCGTCTCGGCCCGGCTGCCCCAGGCGCGCCTCGCGATCGTCGGAGCTCCCGATCCCGCTTCCTTCAAGAACAAAGTGGCCGGCTGGGTGGCGGAAAACAACATCAGCTCGAGCACGGTCATCACCGGCCAGATTTCTCCGCAGGAAAAGCTTGAAGCCCTCGCCGATGCCGATGTCTTCGTGCTCCCCTCAGCCGCCGAAAACTTCGGCTTCTCCATGTTCGAAGCCATGGCGAGCGGCGTCCCGGTAGTCGTCAGTAAAACGCTCGACTACGGTGCGGAAGTGGCCGCCGCGAACGCCGGACTCGTGGTTGATCGCGACCCGCACTCGTTCTCCCAGGCCATTCTCGATCTGCTCGCCGATCCCGCGCGCCGCGCGCTGATGGGCAGCAATGGCCGGCAGCTCGCCGCAGCCTACTCCTGGGATCAGACCGGAATCGACCTCGATCGCGCCGTCCGCAGTATCGTCACCCGGCAGCCGCTTCCGTCCGACCTCACCCGCCTTCAGGTGCCCGATGCAGTCTGAGACAAAAACGCAGACCAGCGTCGATCTCTCCACCTTCCACGTCGGGGATTATCAGTGCGGCGCCTCGCTTCCCGTGCGCGCTCTCTGGTATTTCCTCGGCCTGCCGCTGCTGCGCGCGTCATGGATTCCCATGTCCAACCTGCGCCGCGGACTGCTCCGCCTGTTCGGCGCCAGGATCGGCCGCGGCGTCGTTATCCGCCCCGGCGTTCGCGTCAAGAATCCCTGGCGCCTCGAAGTCGGCGACTTTTCCATGATCGGCGAAGATGCCTGGATCGATAATCTGGAAACAGTCGTCATCGGCCGGCACGTCTGCATCTCGCAGGCGGCTTATCTCTGCACCGGCAACCATGACTGGTCGTCTCCGTCGTTCCTCTACCGCCTCGCTCCCATCACCGTCGAATCCGGAGCCTGGATCGGAGCGCGCGCGCTGATCGCGCCCGGCGCGACGGTCGCCGAACACTGCGTCGTCGCAGCCGGCAGCGTGCTCTCGGGAGACACCCGGCCCTTTGGCATCTATTCGGGGAACCCAGCCGTTCTCGTCAATACCCGTCGGCTGCAGCCGGACCCGGAGCCTGTCCGCTCCGGCCGCAAAGCCGCCATGCGTTGGTAAGCAGCGCCCAATCGAAACCACTCTCTCTGCATGAAGATCCTGATTCTCGGCCTCAACTATCTGCCTGAGTCCACCTCCATCGGCCCTTACACGGCCGATCTGGCGGAATATCTGCGGCAGCAGGGCCACGATGTCCAAGTCACCACCAGCTTTCCCGCCGCTCCGCACTGGAAAATCTGGGAAAGCTACCGCGGGAAGAAGTTCATGCGCGAGGTCATCAATGGTGTCCCGGTTCTGCGGACCTACTTATACGTCCCGAAGAACCCGCGCAGCACCCTCCGCCGCCTGCTCTTCGATTTCTCGTTTTCCGTTTCCGCCCTGATGGGAATCTTTACGCGCCGTCCGGATCTGGTGGTCGTCATCTCGCCGCCGCTCCAGCTGGTGTTCACCGCCATCCTGCTTACATTCGGCCGGAGCCGGGTGTTTCTTCAGATTCAGGATCTGGTGCCCGACGCCGCCGTGGCCGTAGGTGCCTTCCGGCCCGGAAGCCGCATCCTGAAAGCCGCCTACGCCTTCGAGCGATATGCCTACCGCAAAGCCGACGGTATCGGCGTTATCTGCGAAGGCATGCGCCAGAACCTGCTCTCCAAGGGAGTTCCCGAAGACAAAGTGGTTCTGCTGCCCAACTACATCGATACCGCAGCCATCTCGCCCTCCGGCCGCGACAATGACTTCCGCCGCCAGTTCCAGATCCCCGCGAGCGATTTCCTCGTCATGTACTCCGGCAGCGTGGCCGGCAAACAGGGCCTGCAGACTTACATCGAAGCCGCAGCCCAGCTCGAACCGGTTCCCGGCATCACCTGCTGCCTCATTGGCGATGGTCCGTATCTCCCGGAGCTGCGCGCGCTTGCCGAACGCCTGAACCTCACCCGTTTTCGCTTCCTCCCGCTGCAGCCGCGTGAGACGCTGTCGCGGCAACTGGCCGCGGCCGACGCGTTGGTCATCACGCAGCGCGCCTCCATCACCGACATGGTGTTTCCCGGGAAGCTGCTTTACTACATGGCTGCCGGCCGCCCAATCGTCGCCTCGGTCAGCGCCGATAGTGAAACCGCGCGCTTCATCCGCGCGAAGGAAGTCGGCTCGGTGGTTCCCCCGGAAGATCCCGCGCGCCTCGCCGCCGCCATCCGCGAACTCCGGGACAATGCCGCGCACGCCCGCAGTCTCGGGCTGAACGGCAGAAAGATCGCCCTGTCCCAGTTTGATCGTTCGGTCGTGCTCGAACGTTTCGCCAGACACCTCGAAGGTGCCGGTGAAGCCGTTGAGCAGGCCTTTGCCTAACCGGAAGTCTTTGCTCTGAGTCAAATGTCGCATAATCACGCCAACGTAGAACGTTTGCAGCACATCAGCTTTCGTATCGCTGACGCCGCCTGTTCCGCCGCCGCTTTCGCGATGGCTTACGTCACGCTCGCGCCCATTCAGCGAGCGCTGCTCCATACGTATCCTGGAGTTCTCGAGGTCATCAATCGTTTCATTCCGGCCTCTGCCACAGGATCGCTGCCGTCCTGGCCGGACCTGATCTGGGTTGGTGTTTTGGTCACTCTCTCGATGAGCGTCGCTCTCGAGTACGGTCATGATGCACGCCCGGTGAATATGCGGAGCAAGCTCCACATCGTCGTTCTGATGCTGGGCTCCATCGCTCTGTCAGGCGCGGTGCTCAGCACGGTCATCTACGCTCTGCATGCGCCGCTCAACAGCCGGCTGTTTGTCTTTTCCTATCTGGCTTACCTGTTCGTCCTCACTGTCACTTACCGCCTGCTGTTCCGGGCTTCCCTGCTGCGCAGAGGCAGCCGGCCGGCCATCCGCACCGTCATCGCCGGCACGCCCGAAGGCGTTCATCTCTATCTCAAGCATGCCGGTGACGATCTGCCCCGGCACTCCGAAATCGCCGGCTGCCTGCTGACCGAAGATCCCGCGGGCGATTCCCTGAAAGATCTCGCGTTCCTCGGCAACGTCTCCGCCCTGGGCGATCTGCTGGTGCACCAGCCCATCGATCAGGTCGTGATCGTTCTGCCCGGCGGTCCCACTCCGTGGCTCGCCAACATGATCGAGCACTGCGATTACTTCCGCGTCAGCGTGCAACTGGTCTATGAAACGGTCCTCGGTATCGCCCTGCGCGATCTGGCGACCCCTTACACCCTGCAGCGCATCCCCGCAGTCACCCTGATTCCTGAGGAAGATTCGCTCAGCGACCGCCTCGTCTGGAAGCGCGTGATCGATGTGGTCCTCAGCGCCGCGGCCCTGATCGTTCTGTTCCCGATACTCGTCGCCATTGCTATTGCCATCAAGCTGACTACGCCCGATCTGCCGATCTTCTACACGTGGAGCGCCGTCGGCTACCGCGGCCATCACTTCAAAGGCTACAAGTTCACCACCATGGTGGCGAACGCCGAAGAGAAGAAGGAAGCTCTGCTCCATCTCAACGAGATGGAAGGACCGGTCTTCAAGATCAAGGACGATCCGCGCATGACTCCCATCGGCCGCTTCCTGCGCAAGTACAGTCTGAACGAGCTGCCGCAGTTCTGGAGCGTGCTCATCGGCGACATGAGTCTGGTAGGGCCGCGTCCCGCTCTTCCGCGCGAACTAAAAGGCTACGAACTCTGGCACAAACGCAAGCTAAGCGTTCGTCCCGGCATCACCTGCTTCTGGCAGGTGCGCGGCCGCAATGTCATCACCAGTTTTGACGACTGGGTCAAAATGGACCTCGAATATATCCAGAAACGGTCCATGCGCACCGATTTCTTCATCCTGCTCCAGACCGTGAAGGTCGTCCTTCGCGGCAGCGGCAGCTAACGACGGCACTCGCTTCTCCCCTTGTGGATTATGAAAAACGTTTTTATCACCGGCGCTGCCGGTTTCATCGGAAGCAATCTTACCGACGCTCTTCTCGCCCGCGGTTTCCAGGTCACCGGCTGGGATAACTTCTCCACCGGCAAACACGAGTTCCTTGCCGCCGCCAAACGGCATCCCGGGTTTCGTCTGGTCGAGGGAGATAACCTCGATCTTCCGGCACTTACCGCCGCGATGAAAGGCTGTGACTTCGTCTTCCATCTGGCCGCCAATGCCGACGTGCGCTTCGGCCTCGAACATCCTTCCAGGGACTTCGAGCAGAACAGCCGCGCCACCTTTCATGTCCTCGAAGCCATGCGCGCCAACGGCGTCCGCGACATCGGCTTCTCCTCCACCGGTTCCATTTACGGCGAAGCCGAAGTGATTCCCACGCCCGAAAACGCGGCTTTCCCGGTGCAGACTTCGCTTTACGGCGCCTCAAAGCTGGCCGGCGAGGGAATGATTCAGGGCTACTGCGAAGGCTACGGCATGCATGCGTACATCTTCCGCTTCGTCTCCATTCTGGGCCCGCGCTACACACACGGCCACGTCTTCGATTTCTGCCAGCAACTGCTGGTTCATCCGGAATACCTCAACGTCCTGGGCGATGGCACCCAGCGCAAATCCTATCTTTACGTCGAAGACTGTGTCGACGTGATCCTGCACGTGATCCATCAGAACCTGGCCGCCGAATCGAAGCACGGCGTGGCCATTTTCAACCTCGGCACCAATGAGTACTGCAGCGTCCGCGATTCCATCGGCTGGATCTCGCAGAGACTCGGCCTGCAACCGACACTGAACTTCGCGGGCGGGAAGCGCGGCTGGACCGGCGACAATCCCTTCATCTTTCTCGATACCCGAAAGGTCCGCCAGACCGGCTGGGAACCGCGGCTGACCATTCGCCAGGGCGTCGAAGCCACCGTGGACTGGCTGCGCGCGAACCAGTGGGTCTTCGACAGCGAAGCCGCGCCGCTGCTCCAAACTCAGGCCGCATCATGAAGCTGACCGGGCAGAGCGCCATCGTCACCGGGGCAAGCGTCGGGCTTGGCTATGCCATCGCCCGCGCGTTCCTCGCCGAAGGCGCCAGTGTTGCCATCTGCGGCCGTGATGCCGCGGCTCTGGCGACCGCCTGCCGTCAGCTGTCGCAACTCACTTCGTCCGGGCAGCGCGTGATGGCTGTCACCTGCGATGTCGCCGATGCCGATCAGGTGGCGCAGCTTGCCCGTCACGCGCTCGACGCCTTCGGAACGGTCGAGATCCTGGTGAACAACGCCGGTGTTCTCGGACCCATCGGCTTAACGGAGCACGCCAGCATCGAGGAGTGGCGCGCCACGGTCGATACCAATCTCTTCGGCGTGCTGCTTTGCTGCCAGGCGCTGCTGCCTCACTTCCGCAGCCGCGGCTTCGGCAAGGTCATCAATCTCTCCGGCGGCGGCGCGGCTTCTCCGCGGCCTTTCTTCAGCGCCTACGCCGCGTCGAAAGCTGCTGTTGTCCGCTTCACCGAGAATCTCGCGGAGGAGTTACAGAACACCGGCATCGATGTGAACGCCGTCGCGCCCGGTCCGCTGAATACGCGAATGCTCGATGAGGTGCTCGCCGCCGGGCCGGATCGCGCGGGCACGGCTCTGTTCGATCAGGCCGTGCAACAGAAACAGAACGGCGGCTCGCCTCTCGAAAAAGCCGCCGGTCTTTGCGTCTATCTGGCGAGCAAAGACTCGAACGGGATTACCGGACGGCTGATCAGCGCGCCGTGGGATCCCTGGCCAACTCTCCATGCGCACCGTGCCGAGTTACAGACCTCGGACATCTATACGCTGCGCCGGATTGTCCCTTCCGATCGAGACAAATGCTGGAGTGGAAACTGAACGAACCGCATGGCTGAACCACTTCGTTTTGCGATCGTCGGCTGCGGTCTGATTGGGGCGAAGCGGCTGCAGGCGCTTCCTCCCGGTTCCGTGATCGCCACCTGCGATCTGGTGAAACAACGGGCCGACGATCTTGCGTCCAAAGCCGGCAGCCAGTGCGCCGGCTTCACCGATCTGAACGATGCCCTCGAAACCGATCCCGACGCAGTCATCATCGCGACGCTCCATTCGAGCCTCGCGCCTACGGCTGCGGAGTGCATCCGTGCCGGCAAGCACGTGCTGATCGAAAAGCCGGTGGCCACTTCGGTGGCCGAGATCGACTACTTATGCGAGCTCTCGACGCGCAGAGGAACCGTGGTTCGGGCCGGTTACAACCACCGGTTTCATCCCGCGCTGCTGAAAGCGCGCGAGATTGTGGATTCCGGCGCGCTCGGCGACATGATGTTCATCCGCGGCCGTTACGGCCATGGTGGCCGCGTGGGTTATGACCGCGAATGGCGCGCCAACTCGCTCCTCTCCGGAGGCGGCGAACTGATGGATCAGGGAGTGCATCTGATCGATCTCGCCAGCTGGTTTCTGGGCGAGAAGTGGACTTCCATCCACGGCCACACGGCAACTTACTTCTGGGACATGCCGGTGGATGACAACGCCTTCATCAGCCTGCGGACGGGCCGGGGGAAAACCGCCTGGTTGCAGGCCAGCTGCACCGAATGGAAGAACCTGTTCTCATTCGAGATCTACGGCACCAAAGCCAAGCTCCACGTGGAGGGCCTCGGAGGAAGCTACGGAATCGAAAGGCTCTACGAATATCACATGCTCTCCAAAATGGGGCCGCCCGATACGCTGACCAGCGAGTATCCCCGGGAAGACAATTCCTGGGCGCTCGAAACGGCTGAATTCATCAAAGACATCGAAGCGGGACGCAGACCGAAGCCCGGTCTGCTGGAAGCGAGAGCCACCCTCGAGGTGGTGGAAACCATTTACAGCAAGTGCGGACCTTCGCGCGAACTCAGCGCGGCAAGCCTATAACCAATGATCATCACACGTTCACCATTGCGAGTTACTCTGGGAGGCGGCGGTACCGATCTCCCTTCTTATTACCAGCAACATTCCGGCTTCCTGATCGCGGCTGCCATTAATAAGTACGTTTACATCACGGTCAACCAGACCTTTCAGCCCGAATTCATCATTAAGTACTCGCACCTGGAGCGGACTTCCTCCATCAGCGAAATCGTGCATCCGATCGTGCGGGAGTCGCTCTACGCTCTCGGGCTGCAGGAGAACGGCTACCTCGAAATTACGTCGATGGCCGATATCCCGGCGGGCACGGGACTTGGCTCGTCCGGCAGTTTCACAACGGCGCTGCTGAAAGCCCTGCACTCCTATAAGAAGAACCTGGTGCATCCCTCCGAACTGGCGGAACAGGCGTGTGACATCGAGATCAATCGTCTGGGCGAGCCTATTGGCAAGCAGGATCAATACATCGCCGCGTTCGGCGGCATCACCTGCTTCGATTACTGTCCCGATGGAACCGTAAAAGCCTGGCCGCTTAGGATCTCGGAAGAAACTCACCACTGTCTCGAAGACAACCTGCTGCTGTTCTTCACCGGCTACTCCCGTTCGGCGGCTACGGTACTCAAAGAGCAGGATGAGAAGAGCAGGGCCATGGACCCCGGCATGATCGCCAACCTGCACATGGTGAAGCAGCTGGCGAAGGAGAGCCAGCAGGCTCTGGAAGCCGGCGACCTGCGCGAGTTCGCGCGCCTGATGGATGTTCACTGGCAGCACAAGAAGAAGCGCTCCGGGCAGATGTCCAACCCGAAGATCAACGAATGGTATGACACCGCACTCGAAAACGGCGCTCTGGGCGGCAAGCTGATCGGCGCGGGCGGCGGCGGCTTCCTGATGTTCTACGCCGAAGACAAGGACAAGCTGCGTCAGGCCATGCGCGCCTGCGGTCTGCGTGAGATCCGGTTCAGCTTTAATTTCGAAGGCACCACGGTCATCAAGTCCTGACATGACGAACAGCGATACACCGCTTCCGGTTGCGATTCTGGCCGGCGGCCTTGCCACGCGCATGCGGCCTCTGACCGAGACAGTGCCCAAGGTGCTGCTCGAGGTAGCGGGACGGCCTTTCTTCGAATACCAGCTGGAAAGCCTGAAGCAGCAGGGTATCCGCGACGTAGTCATGTGCGTGGGCTTTCTCGGCGAGATGGTCGAAGAACGCTTCGGCGACGGCTCGCAGTACGGCATGCGAATCCGGTATTCGTGGGATGGGCCGGTGCTGCTGGGAACGGGAGGCGCGATTCGGCGCGCCCTTCCTCTGCTGGGGGAAGCGTTCTTCATTCTGTACGGTGACTCCTATCTGCAGATTGACTTCAACTCAGTGGCAAGAGCGTTTCATCAGTCCGGTAAGTCGGCGCTGATGACGGTATTCCGAAATAACAATCAGTGGGACACGAGCAATGTTCACTTCTGCGATGGACAGATACTTGCTTATGATAAAGTCCTCCGCACCCCGCAGATGGAGTGCATCGACTACGGCCTGAGTATCTGCCGGGCGTCGGTGTTGGAAAGCTACACGCCCGGTGCGGTTCTGGATCTCTCCGTCGTGATGAGAGATCTGGCAATGAAAGGCGACCTGGCCGGCTACGAAGCCGACCGGCGCTTTTACGAGATTGGTTCATTCGCGGGACTTTCGGAACTGGATCGCAGTCTTGCGGCCCAGGCTCCGCGAAGCCCGCAACTCGAAACCGTTTGACAACCAGTAAGTAAATCCGGAGTAAAAAGAGGGACTCGGTTCAAAAACTACATGTCATTCACTCAGCAATTTCTCGATGAAGTCCGCATGGTTACAGACCGCCTGGAATCGGCACAGATCGAGGCAGCGGTCGACCATCTGGTAGCGGTCCGCGAGCGCGGCGGACGGCTCTTTATCCTGGGGGTGGGCGGGAGCGCCGCAAACGCTTCCCACGCCGTCAACGACTTTCGCAAAATCTGCGGGTTCGAATGTTACGCGCCCACCGACAACGTCTCCGAGCTGACTGCCCGGGCGAATGACGACGGCTGGCAGACCATTTTCAAAGGCTGGCTCGAAGGGAGCCGGTTGAACAAGAAGGACGGCGTGCTGGTCTTCTCCGTGGGCGGCGGCAATCTCGAGCAAAACGTCAGCCCGAACCTGGTGAGCGCCGTTCAGTACGCGAAGCAGATGAAAGCCACCGTGGTCGGCATCGTGGGCCGGGACGGCGGGTATACCGCGAAGGCGGCGGATGTAACAGTGATCATCCCCACTGTGAATCCGGCGCATGTGACTCCGCACTCGGAAGCGTTCCAGGCCATTGTCTGGCACCTGTTCGCTTCGCATCCGAAGATGAAAATCAACCAAACGAAGTGGGAGTCCGCCGCCGCGCCAGCGGTGGCCAAAGCCGGCGGCGGTGTCTGACCGGAAACGCGCTGTATTCCTGGACCGCGACGGCGTGATCAACGCGCCGCTGGTACGCGAGGGGAAACCATATCCCCCGCGAAGCCTGGCCGAGTTCGAACTGCTCCCGGGAGTTCCGGATGCCTGTGCCCTGCTCCGCCACGCTGGTTACAACCTGGTCGTTGCCACAAACCAGCCGGATGTTGGCCGTGGAGAGCTGGAAGCCTCAACGGTGGAGGCGATTCACCAAAAAATGTGCGAGCTTCTGCCGATCGACAGAGTGGAAGTCTGTTACGACCCGGGCCGCGGAGAGCATTCCGAGTTTCGCAAGCCTCGTCCGGGTATGCTGCTGCGCGCCGCGGGCGCGCTCGGAATCGATCTGAGGCAGAGTTACATGGTCGGCGACCGCTGGCGTGACATCGACTGTGGTCACGCGGCAGGGTGCCAAACAATCTTTGTCGATTGGAATTACGACGAACCGCTAAGAGCGCAGCCGCACTTTACGGTTCCGGATCTTTTGTCGGCTGCTTACGTCATCTTGTCCCGCTGAGGTCAATTTCTATGTCTACTGCTATCGCGTTCTCTGGTGTTTCTGTTGCTTTGGCGCCAGCCATTTCGCCCCTTGTCAACCCGTTCGACGGCCTGCGAGTAAAACTCTATGCCGACGGCGCCGACAAGCAGGGCATGCTTAACCTGTACGAAAACTCTTTGGTCTCGGGCCTGACCACGAATCCGACCCTGATGAAAAAGGTCGGGATCCGCGATTACGAGTCCTTCGCCCGGGAGATCCTGGAAGATGTGACCGAGAAACCCATCTCGTTCGAAGTTTTCTCCGACGAACCGGAGGAGATGCACCGCCAGGCTCTGAAAATCGCTTCGTGGGGCCACAACGTGTACGTTAAGATCCCCATCACCAACACGCGCGGCGAATCCATGTGCCCGCTGATTCATGAGCTGGCCAGCGACGGAGTGAAGCTCAACGTAACGGCGCTCCTGACCCTGAGCCAGGTGCGCGCCGTGGCGGACTCGCTGGTGGAGTCCGTTCCAGCGGTTGTTTCCGTATTCGCCGGCCGCATCGCCGATACCGGGATCGATCCGGAGCCAATGATGCGCGCGAGTAAAGCGCTGCTGGAAGAACGACCCTGCGCCGAGCTGCTGTGGGCCAGCGTGCGCGAAGTGCTGAACATATTCCACGCCGAGCGCTGCGGCTGCGACATTGTCACCGTGCCGCATGACATCATGACCAAAGCACTGAAAATGTGCGGAGGCGACCTGACCGCGCTCTCACTCGACACCGTTCGCATGTTCGCTTCCGACGCGGCCGCCGCGGGGTTCGTGCTCTGATTGGGCGGCGCCGCCAGCAGGTCCGGCGGCGCCACCCGATTCCGCAGACCATGTCCTCCGCTGTCCAGGAAACCAATTCCAAGTCTTCGCAACCAGCCGACGGGGACCAAAGCACCCGAACCCGCGTTGTCCGGCAGACCGCGCTCCTCACCGCGCTGTCAGTCCTCAGCCCGACGCTGGGGCTGATCGGCGAAGCGGCGCTGGCGTGGCGATTTGGCACAACAGGCATCGTGGATGCGTACCGCATCACCGTGCTGCTGCTGCTCTACGGGCAGCAGCTGTTTGTCGGGTCGATCCTGCCCTACGTGCTGGTTCCCATCTTTGCCGAGTGCCGCTCCCGCGGCTGTGAAGAGGAGGCATGGGCCGTCGCCGATTCGGTGGCGCGCATCCTGCTGCTCTTCGGTATTTCCATCTCCACTCTACTCTTCTTCCGTCCGGACCTCGGCATCAACCTGATTGCGCCGGGGCTGACAGGCCATGCCCGGGAAACCGCGATCTACTTCATGCACTGGTGCGGTCTGGGTTTTCTGCCCATCTGCTGGACCGGCGCGGCATGCGGAATTCTTTTCGCCTATGACGTGATTCAGGTTGGCGCGCTGGCCCAGCTGACGTCGAATCTGGTGATGGCGCTCGCCATCATCCTAATCGGCGGGAAGATGGGACCGAACAGCCTCATTATCGGCGTGCTGGGCGGCGCAGTGGGCAGCACCGCGATTTGTACTTACAAGCTGAACCAGATCCGGCGGAAGTTCGGCCCCACGCATCGCGCGGCAATTCGCGTGAAGCTGCTGTGGCAGGCGGCCGGACTGGCGGCGCCGCTGCTGGTGGCGATCATAGTGGGTCAAAGCACCAGCGTGGTGGTGAACCGGACGCTGTCGTTTCTCGCGGTCGGATCGCTGGCATCATTCGGATACGCGGTCAAGATGGGCATGCTGGTGCAGCTGGCGCCGAATGCCATGACCACGGTGCTGTTCCCGAAGCTCTCGGCCAACTGGTTCTCGAAAGACAAGTCGACGTTCGGCCCGGTGTGCGCGAAGGGCATCCGCGCGGCGCTGTTTATCTCGCTGCCGCTGACCTGCATCTGCTACGTAGGCCAGACAGCGATCGTCGCCATTCTGCTGGGCAGAGGCGCTTTCCATGGGACGGATGTCCGCACCGCGGGCATTCTGTTCGGCCTGATGATCATCGGCGCGCCGGCGAGCACGGTGGTGGTTTCGCTGAGCCGGGCATTCTATGCGGCACAGCAGACCAAATTCCCGGTGATTACCGACATCTGCGGCAACCTGTGTGAGATCGCGTTTATTCCGATTCTCGCGATGCACTTCGGACTGAGCGGCGTGGCGTTCGCCTACATGCTGCTGCCATGGATGACTGGTTCGGGTCTGCTGATTCTCTTCATCCGGCGCTATCAATCGTTTCCAACAGGAGACTTTGTAACGTTCACGGCGAAGATTGTCGCCGTGGTGCTGGCCTGCGGATGGATTGCGGGCAAAGTGGCGCATCTGGCTTCCGACGGCATTGAACCGGTGTTCCTCCGCTCCGTCGTTATGGTTACGGTGACCGCCGCGGTGGTGCTGAGTGGCTATTTGGCCGGCACGCTCGCCTGGGGTATTCAGGAGGCTTCTTCCGTTCGCGAATTTGTGCAGAGACTCGTCGGCAACACCCGATTCAACAGCCTGCCCGCCACACAATGAAAATTCTCCTCTGGTCGTATTCCTTCCATCCCTACGTGGGAGGAATCGAGACGATGACCGACATTTTGGCGACGCAGTTCAGCGCGCTTGGGCATCGCGTGACGGTGGTCACCATGTCGCTGGACCCGGACGCCCAGCCGGTCGCCCGGCCCTTTGACGTGATCCGCGCCCCTTCCACCTCCCGGTTGATTCGGCTGGTGAACGACTGCGATGTATTTCTGCACAACCATCTCAGTCTGAAAGCGGCGTTTCCGCTGCTGTTCATCCGTCGGCCGTGGGTGATCATTTACCAGACCTGGTATCCAACTTCGGGGCTGCGCGGGCTGCTGCAGCCGCTGCTGACACGCTCCGCCGTGAACGTCGCGATCAGCGAGGCGATTGCCGAGTACATCCGGCCGCGCTGCCGGATCATCCCGAACGCTTACGACAACACGACCTTCCGCGAAATGCCGGAGATTCCGCGCGATGGCGACCTGCTGTTTGTCGGCCGCCTGGTGGAAGACAAGGGCGTGCAGGTGCTGCTGGACAGTCTGGCGCTGCTGCGCGACGAAGGCCTGACGCCACGGCTGACCGTAGTGGGAGAAGGCGAATTCGAGGGTAAGCTGAAGGAAAAGGTGACCGAGCTCGCTCTCTCGAATCAGGTACAGTTCGTCGGCAAAAAAGCAGGCCGCGAGCTGGTGGAGGTGATGAACCGCCACCGCATCGCCGTGGTTCCCTCCGTCTGGCGCGAACCATTCGGAATCGTCGCGCTGGAGGCGATTGCCTGCGGCTGCGTGGTGGTGGGTTCGGAAGGCGGAGGTCTGAAGGAAGCCATCGGACCCTGCGGTGTTACCTTCCCGAACGGAGACGCTCCCGCGCTTGCCGGAAAGCTCTCGCAGTTACTGCGCAACCCGAACAGCTGGCCCGCCTACCGCCAGGAAGCGGAAGCACATCTTAGCCAGTTCACTCCCGCCGCCGTTGCCGAGGCTTACCTGAATACCATCGGCGAGATCCGGCAATCCGCGCAGACCGTCGACTTTGCTTCACATTCCGCCATCACGCGGAAAGGATAACTTCTTGGGTGATTCGTTCAACGTTATTGTTTCGCATCCGGCCAAGCAGGCCATCGTCTATCACAGGCCGATGGGAGCGGAGCGGATGGGCATCGACGTCACGCTGCTGACGGGCATCTATTACAAACCGAACCGTTTTCCGTATTTCCTGGCGCGCTTCGCTCCGCCATCGAAAAGAAAAAAAGTTTACGAGTTACTCGAGCTGCGCCGGATCGACGGGCTGAATCCGGCTCATGTCAAAACTATTCTCGGGCCGGTGCTGGAACTGGCGTATCGAGGGGGCGCGCTGCATCTGCGCCGCTGGTGGGACATCTGGGACCGTCTGGCCGCGAAATGGATCCAGTTCCGCTGCCCGAAGGCGACCAAAGAACATCCAACGCTTATTCACTGCTTCATCGAATGCAGCCTGCGGACGCTGCGCGCGGCCAAAACGCGCAACATGACGCGGCTGCTGGAAGTGACGCTGCCGCCGCTGCTGGCCGAGCCGGAACAGATGGCCAAGTGGGGTGTATCCGACGCGGATTTCCCCACCGACGTGAGCAGCCTGCAGCGGGAACTGGCCGAGGCGGATTTCGTCCTGGTGCAGTCCGAATTCGGAGCGAAGACCATTCAGATGCTGGGCTTCCCGCCGAGCCGCATTCTGCGGGTGCATTTGGGTCTGGACACCGAGAAATTCCGGCCGCGATCGGGTGAACGCGCACCGGGCCCGCTGCGCGTCATCTTCTCCGGACAACTGAGCCGCCGCAAAGGATTCCATCACCTGCTGCAGGCGTGGGAAGAACTGCAGCTGCCCGATGCCGAGCTGCTGCTGGCAGGCAACACGCGGTCGACACCGCCGGATTTGTTGAAGAAGATGGAAGAACTGCCTACCTGCCGGTTCCTGGGCCACTTACGGGGAGAGGATCTGTTGAACTTTTATCAGCAGGCGGACATTCTGGTGCACCCCTCGCTGGCTGAAGGCGGCTGCGCCTCCATCTATGAAGGCCTGGGATGCGGCGTTCCCTGCATTGTCTCGACGCACAGCACGTCCGCGGTGCGCTCCGGGATCGAAGGCATTGTGTTTCCGGTGGGCGACGTTGCCGCACTCAAGCTGGCGCTTCTGGGCCTGTGCGCTGATTCCGGACGCCGGGAACGCATGGCGAGGGCCGCGCGCGAGCGGGCGGAACAGGCGCTCAGCCTGGACGCATTCGCGCACGACATCGCGGCGATTTACCGGGGAGTGGCGGAAATCGCGCGCCACGGCGAGTTGGACGACGCGCACGAGCGCAATGTCGTCACTACTTTCTAACCCCCGGTCAGCAGTGACCGGAAGCGATCCCACCTCAACAGCATCGGAAAAAATAATATTCCGAAGCTGTCATCGAGCACGTCACCCCACTCGAAAACGTTCCACTCGCTGACGTACTGCAGCGTCTCAAGACCGACTGCCAGGACCAGCAGCCCGAGGACTACCCAGCCTTCGTGCGTACGGCTCTTCCGCGGCGCGCAGAGGAACAGCGCGGCGCCACCGAATCCGCCGATATGCGCCACGCGGTGAAAGGGTCCGCCATGCCGGGTAGCGAGAGGGCGATAGGGCTGGAGCGACGTCCAGATCAGGGCCAGAAGACAGAGTCCGCCCATCAGCGTCAGGGCTCTGATTCGGTTCACATCCCAGCATAACCTGTCACCGCGAGCGAACACCCCGATTGGCGGCATTGGCAGCGGCCCAGCCGCCAGCCAGCGTCAACGGTCCGCAGAGCGCGCCGGCGAGGATGCGCCACCACAACGGAGCCGCGCCGGAAGTGGCGGCCATGTTGATGATGGTGAACAGCGCAATCAGGCCGCCGAGAATGGCAGCAGCGCGGACCGGACGCTCGATCTCGACACGCGCGGTGACGTATCCGCCGAGCGCGCAGGCGAACAGCGTGTACACCAGAATCAGGATCAGTGTGCCCGCGCTGCGCACTTCGCCATTCGGGGCGAACTGACCGGGCGCGAGGCGAGTGGCCAGCAGATCGCAGCCCAGCGCGACGACGCTCATCACCGCGAATCCGGCAAGAATCGCCAGCAGTGTTCTCAGCATGGTTGGTTAGTGTTTACCCAGGATCTCGATCTTACGGTACACGTCGCGTTTGGAGAGGCCGCGCTGGCGCGCCACATGCTTCATGGCTTCCATACGCGAGAGGCCGCCGCGGATGCAGGATTCGACGGCATCATCGATGGGCGTGTCATCAGCCACGGGCGCCGTGGCTTTGCCAATCAGGATAGTGAACTCGCCTTTGACGCTCTCGCGCGAGGCGAGCACAGCGCGAATCTCGGCGGCGGTGCCGCGCAGAAACTCCTCATGCAGTTTGGTGAGCTCGCGGGCGACAACGACCGGGCGCGAGCCAAGCGCACTCTCGATATCGGCCAAGGCATCCAGAATGCGGTGCGGCGCTTCGTAGAAGATCAGTGTGGCGGCTTCATTCCGCAGCGCCTGAATGGCGTGGAAGCGCTGTCCTGGCTTCACGGGCAGGAAGCCGGCGAAGTGGAACTGATCCGTCGGCAGGCCTGACGCGGAGAGCGCGGTGAGCGAGGCGGACGCGCCGGGAATGGGATGCACGACGACGCCGGCTTCGATGGCGGCGCGGACAAGGCGATAGCCGGGATCGGAAACGAGCGGCATGCCGGCATCCGAGACGAGCGCGCCGGAGCTGCCCTGCACCAGGCGCATCACCAGCTCCTTCGCGCGCTCGAGCTCATTGTGCTCGTGGTAACTCACGGTCTGAGTTTCGATATCGTAATGCTGCAGGAGCTTCTGCGTCTGCCGCGTGTCTTCGCAGGCGATCCACGAAACTTCCTTCAGGATGCGGACGGCGCGGAAGGTGAAGTCTTCGAGGTTGCCGATCGGAGTTGCCACTACATAAAGTGTCGCGGCCATTCTGCGAGTATTATAGATCGCGAAAGGCCGCCAGCCGCGCTCCGCGCGCGGAGATTGCCTGCCGCACAACGGAAGACGTGAGCGCTTCGTATTCGAGCATCCGGCTTTGCTTCAGGCGCGTGGCGGAGTGCAGCAGATCGGCTGTGACAAAGCCGGGATGACACATCAGTTCCGTGGAACCGTCGGGCAGTTCACGGATGATGGCGGCCATTTCCGCGGGGCCGAGGCGTCCGGTGATCTGGAAGCCGGTGAAGTGATCCGTCACGCGGCAGCCGGCGCGGCGCAGGCGCGTCTCGAAGCGGGCGCCGAGCGCGCGGACGGCAGCGTGGACCGCGCGCTTGGCGGCGGGCGCGGCGGCGGAGCGCATGGGGAAATCGACGGGGCGGCGCACCCAGCGAATGCCGAACTCGCGGGAGACGCGAATGAGGGCGTCGAGCACGGGCGGCGCGAGATGCGTGTGCTTGTGCGTATCGAGATGCGACGGTGCGATGCCGGCAGCGAGGATCTTCTTCACCTGGCGCGCGAACTCGGCGTAAGGATCGATGCGGCGGCGCGCCAGAGCGATCAGCAGTTCCGAAACGGTGGCGGGCAAACCGGTGCCTTGCACGAGCACGAGATGGCAGCCGACATCGAGCGAAGGATTTTCGCGCGCGAGGCGCACGGCGTCGTCGAAAGCGGGACCGTCGGCCATCAGCGTGGTGGCAGTCAGGATGCCTTCGCGATGGGCGGCGACGATGCCGGCATTGACGTCGGCGGTGAAGCCGAAATCATCGGCATTGACGATGAGGAGCGCGCCGCTCACGGCACCGCTCAGAACAGCGCGAGCTTGATGCGCAGGAACTTCTTGGGATTGGCGCGCATGTCTTTGACCAGCAGCTGCGCTTCGCGCGTGGCGCCGTTGAGCGAATCGTAGAGCTGCGGGTTAACAAGCAGCTGTCCGATCGTTCCCTGTCCGGCATTGAGGTGATCGACGGTGGTATCGATCTTGGTGGCGATCGCGGCGAGCAGACGCGCGATTTCATCGTCCTTGAGCAGCTTGCCAGCAGTGCCTTTGCCCGCGTTAAGATCGTCGAGCATCTGGCGGACTTCGGTCATGGAAACGCGGGCTTCGTCGTAAAGAACCGGATCGTTGAGCAGCTTCCCGGCGCTGCCCTGACCTTTCTGGATGTTGGCCACGATCTCGTCGAGGCGCTGGATGGGCCGGCGGATGTCGTTGTAGAGGCTGGGATCGTAAATGCAGCTTGTTGATGGTGCCGTTGCTGTTGCGCACGTCCTTCACAAGCTGATCGACTTCGCGCGCGGTTTCGTTGACGCGGTGAATAGAGCTCTTCGTCCTTAAGCAGCTTGCCGATGTTGCCCTTGCCCGAATCGATATCTTTCAGGAGACTGTCGACGCGGCCGACGACATCCTGAAACTGGGTGAGGATGACGGCGCTCTGCTGCACCAGCTGCGGGATGTCCTGCACCTGCGCGCTTTTGAGTTCACCGCCCTTTTCGACGTGGGTGGAGCTTCTCCCCTTGGTGATGTTGATGTACTTATCGCCCAGGAGATTGGAGGCGCTGATGGCGGCGACCGAATCGTCCGGAATGCTGTCGAGGAATCGGTTCTGGACATCCATCTCGATTTCGACGGTGCGCTTAGGATCGCTGGAACCGGAGAGGCGAACCTTCTTGAGACTGCCGGCGAGGATGCCGTTGAGGCGGACGGCGGAGCCTTCGGTCATGCCGGCGGAATCTTCCATGTACGTACGCAGCTGGGAAGACCCTTCGAGCAGAGTGCTGTTGCCGGTGAGCAGGAAGATGAGAGCGGCGGCAAGGAGCATGGAAACGGCGGCAACAATGCCGACGCGCAACTGCGCCCAGGAGACTTTTTTGGGGTCGGCCATAGATCAGTCGGGACGCCTCACGAATTTCTGAACGTATCCGTCCTGGGATGCTTCGAGCTCAGTCCTGGCTGCCTTCGAAGACCAGCCGGCCCTCGCGCATCACCATGAACTTGGTGCTGGGGCCCCGTCTGCCCGCGAATCACCCAACCAACTGGCCATTGTCCGGATTGTAGCGAAAGTTGGCCACCAGATTCCCGTCCTGATAGCGGTGGGTAACGACGAGGGCGGTGGTGTTGTCGAGATCGCGCTCCTTGATGATCAGCGCCACGATGGTGTGGGCGGTGATGGGATCGAGGCCGGCCGTGGGCGAATCGTACAGCAGCAGCGGCGGTTTGGTGACCACGGCGCGGGCGATGGCGGCGCGGCGCCGCATACCGCCGGAGAGTTCGCTGGGAAAGCGCTTGAGGGTTTGGCCGAGTTCAACGAATTCGAGAGCTTCGTTGACTTTGGGGCGCACGTCTTTGGCTGCGCACTTGACGGACTTCTGATTCAGCAGCGGATACGCCACGTTCTGTTCGATGTTGAGCGAATCGAAGAGGGCGCTTTCCTGAAAGGCATGCCGACTTTGCCGCGCACGTCGAAGAGCTGTTCTTCGGTGAGGCCGGTGATGTCCTGACCGAAGAGGGAGACCTTGCCGGACCACGGTTTGAGAAGACCGATAGCGGTTTTGAGGAGCACGGTCTTGCCGCTGCCGGCCGCGCCGAGGATGATGCGGGTTTCCCCTTTGCAGACATCGAAAGAGACGTTCTTCAGCGCTTCGATGGTGTCGAAGCCGACGGTGACGTCTTCGAAGCGGAGCACCTCTTCGGACTGATTGGATTCGGCGGCCATTAGGCGGGGGCCTGACTGACGAAGATCTCAGTAACGAAGAACGTCAGGAAGAAGATGATGACGGAAGCGGCGACGACGGCCTGGGTGGTGGCGCGGCCAACGCCCTGGGTGCCCCCGGTGGTGCGCAGACCGTAATAGCAGCCGATGAGCGAGACGGCGAAGGAGAAGATGAAGGGCTTGACAAGGCCCTGGGCGACATCGCTCCAGGCGAGCGCGCGCCAGGTGGTGCTCCAGTATTGCTGGGCGTCGATGCCGTAGATGTAATAGGCGATGATGAAGCCGCCGACCATGCCGATGAAATCGGCGATGACGGTGAGGCAGGGGAGCATGACCGCGGTGGCGATCATGCGCGGGGTGACGAGTTTCTGAATGGGGTCCGTACCGAGCGCGCGCATGGCGTCGATCTGCTCGGTGACCTTCATGGAGCCGAGTTCGCTGGCGATGCCGGAGGAGTTGCGGCCGGCGACGAGAAGGCCGGTGAGCACGGGGCCGAGCTCGCGCGACCAGGATGAGGGAAACGATTTCGCCGGTGCGCCCGGTCTGGCCGTACTGGGCGAGCGTGCTGCCGATCTGGAGGGCCATGACGGCGCCGCTGAAGAAGCCGGTGAGGGCGATGATGGGCAGGCTGCCGACGCCGATGGAATCCATTTGGAGCAGGATGTCATCGGTGTAGTGGGGCGTGCGCCAGATATTGCGCATCGCCGTGCCGGTCAGTTGAAAGAACTCCTGGAGCGCCTGGACCGGTCCCTTTAGAATGTCCAGCAATCCGTCCCCATCTCTTTCGTCGATGCTAGCATACAAGGTGCAATGAAAGGACTTACGGATATCCCCGGAATCCGTACGGTCATATCTCCGACTTTAAGGCGCTTACCGGCTGCACGGTGGTGCTGTGCGAGGCGGGAGCCGTGGGCGGGGTGGATATTCGCGGGTCCGCCACCGGCTCGCAGGAGTTGGACGCGCTGAACCCTATGCACGTCGCGGACCGAGTGCACGGGATCGTGCTTTCGGGCGGGAGCGCTTTCGGGCTGGAGGCGGCGTCCGGCGTGCGGCGGTATCTGGAGAGACGGCGCGTGGGGTTTGCGGTGCCGAACCATATGGTGGTGCCGATTGTTCCGGGGGCGATGCTGTTCGACCTTTTGATTGGCGACGGTCATGTGCGGCCCACGCGGGAGATGGGCGAGGCGGCGGCGGCATCGGCCACGACGGATGCGGTGGCGGAAGGGTGCGTGGGCGCGGGCACGGGCGCGACGGTGGGGAAGCTGTTCGGCATGGAACGCGCGATGAAAAGCGGGATTGGGAGCTGTACGGTGACGCTGGGGGGCGGCGTGATGGTGGCGGCGCTGACGGCGGTGAACGCGCTGGGCGATGTGCGGGACCCGGTGAGCGGAAAAATTCTGGCGGGGATGCGGACGGCGGCGGGGAGCCGGGAATTCGGCGATTCGGAAGAGGCGATGCTGCGCGGGACGAGCGGCGGATTCACGCGCGGGAACACGACCCTGGCGGTGGTGGCGACGAATGCGCGGCTTTCGCGAAACGAAGCCAAAAAGCTGGCGCAGCTGGCGGGGCTGGGGATGGCACGGACGATTACGCCGGTGAATACGATGTCGGATGGAGACATGGTGTTTGCTTTGTCGTTGGGAGAAGCGGTGGCGCCGGTGGATGTGCTGGGCGTGGCGGCGGCGCGGGCGGTGGCGCAATCGATTGTGCGGGCGGTGCGGACGGCGAAGACGATGGGCGGGGTTCCGGGGCTGGGGTGACGGGGCGCGCCGGTCGCGTGCGGGGGGAGTTTGGGCTTGCGGGGTGACGGGCGGGTTCGGGTTGGGCCGGTTTTTGTCAGATTTAGTTGGCGTTTTCCGGGTTAGCGGAGCGATTCGATGAGTTTGGCCTTCTCTTCGGGGGTGAATTCGGGGAATGGTTCGCCGGGATACTGCTTCTTGTGCTGCTCGACGGCGAAGTCCCAGAGCTCTTCGGCGGAGGCTTTCTGAACGAAGCCAATGTTGCGGACTAAGGCGCTTTGGCGGCGTTCCTTCTGGAGTTCGCGCAGGGTGGCGAGCGCTTTGTAGAAGGCGCGGTCATGCATGGCCTGGTAGCGGAGCATGAGGGCGAGCTTCTTCTCGGGGAAGAAGTCGTCGTCGGGGGCGTTGTTGAGGGTGACGGATTGCGCGACCATGGCGCGGCGCGCGAACCAGAGCGACATCGCCATCTTTTCGACGAGGAACTCTTCGGTGGTGGTGTTGGGGTGGTACTCGAAGCGGAGGTCGTTCTTCATGGCGTTGTAATCTTCGCGGCTTTCGCCTTCGATGATGAGCTTGCCACTGGCGAGGCCGTGTTTGAAGGCGTTCAGGCTGGAGGCGGCTTTGCCGGATTCGGTGCGCGGGCCGGTGGAGGACTGCGCGTTGGTTTTGTTGGCATGGATCTGCGCGGCGGATGACATTTCGGTGGTTCTCCTTTTTGGTTAGTTAGATTTCGACGAGTTCCTGCTGGTTGGTGACGGGGTTGTGACGCCAGATGCTGCGCGGCTGGTAGCGGTCGCGCACGGGCGGCGGGTAGGGGCTGAGTTCGCTGATGAGGTCGAGATCGATGAAGAGCGCCTGGCCGCTGGGGGTCACTGGCTTCGAGTTGTCGGCGGGGAAGAGCAGCGGGCCGTTGCGTTCGAGGTACTTCAGCTGTTCGGTGGCGCGGACGGTTTCGATTACGGTCTCCCAGCGGTTTTCACTGACGCGGGTGACGGTTTTGGTGGTGCGGTCGAGGAGCTGGCCGCATTCAGTGAGCTGGACGAGGCCGCGGCGGAGGTTTTTGTAGATGAGGAGGCGGTCGCGGAAATCGTCCTGCCGCTCGGCGATCCAGGAGATGGCGTTGCCCTTTTCCTTTTCGGAGGCTTCGAAGGCGAGCTGGCGCTCTTCGGCGTCGGCTTCGGCGGCGCGGAAGGGCCAGTTGTGCTGGTCGTGCCAGATGTGCCACTGAGGCGGGGCGAGGTACTGGGGGTCGTCGGGAGGGACGGGGTGGTTGGGCGGGAAGGTGAATTTGCGCCAGGCGCGGTCGATATCGCGGGAGCCGACGTAGAATAAAACGGAAGGCGCTGTAGGCTTCGCCGGTTTCATTGGGGAGTTGGGTCCAGGGAGCGGAATGGTAGGCCATTTTCGATTCCACGGTAACAGGGGGGAATGAACGGATTGGGGTAAGTTGTTGAGGGGATTGGGGGCGATGGGGTGTGAACGGGGGTTGGGGGTGGGAGTGGGCGTGCCTGGCGAGATGGGGTGCCGGCATCCGATCAGCCGCGCCCCAGACAAAATGTCATGTTAGACTGAATCTAAATTATCCATGGAAGCGGAAGCGATCAGGCGGTCACTGGAGGCGAGCGGGTTGCGGTGTACTCCGCAGCGCTATGCGGTGATGGCGTTTCTGATGGAACACAGCGGACATCCTACGGCGGTAGAGATTTTTGAGGCCGTGAACCGGCTGGATCCGCGGTCGTCGCGGGCCACGATTTACAACAATCTGCGGGATCTGGTGGAGGCGGGGCTGGTGCGGGAAGCCGCGCTGGAAGGCCGGGCGGCGCGCTTCGATGCCAAAGTTGAGCGGCATCATCACTTCATCTGCGACCGGTGCGGGCGGGTGGAAGACATGGACTGGTTCGATGTGCCGCGTCCTGCGCCCGACACGCTGGGCAAACGGGTTCTGCGGGAATGCGAACTGATTGTGCGGGGGCTTTGCAGCAAATGCGCTCCGCGGCAGCCGGCGAAAATCAGGAAAAATTCCTAATTCGCTACGTTATTTTTTCGATAGATTTTTAAGACAAAGAGGAAACCTACCTTGGACAAAACATTCACAGTAGCAGAAGGATCGACAGTCCCCGGCCATGAACCAACCCTGGTACCGGAACCGAAGGAAACGAAATGTCCCGTAATGGGTAACACTCGCCGGCATACCGAGGCGGGCGCCCGGACGAACGGGGACTGGTGGCCGAATCAGCTAAACCTGAAGATCCTGCACCAGCACTCGCCGCTCTCCGACCCGATGGACGAGAATTTCAACTACGCGGAAGAGTTTAAAAAACTGGATCTGCACGCTGTGATTCAGGACCTGCACGCGCTGATGACGACGTCGCAGGACTGGTGGCCGGCGGATTTCGGCAATTATGGCGGCCTGATGATTCGCATGGCGTGGCACAGCGCGGGCACGTATCGCATCGGCGACGGGCGCGGCGGGGCGGGCGAGGGAACACTGCGTTTCGCGCCGCTGAACAGCTGGCCCGACAATGTGAATCTCGACAAGGCACGGCGGCTGCTGTGGCCGATCAAGCAGAAATACGGGCGGAAGATTTCGTGGGCCGATCTGATGGTGCTGACGGGAAACGTGGCGCTGGAATCGATGGGCTTCAAGACGTTTGGCTACGGCGGCGGACGTCCGGACGTGTGGGAGCCGAACGACGACGTGTACTGGGGTCCCGAGAGCAAGTGGCTCGCTGACGAGCGGTACAAGGGCGACCGGCAGCTCGAGAATCCTCTGGGCGCGGTGCAGATGGGTTTGATTTACGTGAATCCGGAAGGGCCGAACAGTCGGCCGGATCCGATTGCGGCGGCGCGCGATATCCGCGAGACGTTTGGCCGGATGGCGATGAACGACTATGAAACCGTCGCGCTGATCGCGGGTGGGCACACGTTCGGCAAGGCGCACGGAGCGGCGGACCCGACGATGTATGTGGGTCCGGAGCCGGAAGGCGCGACCCTGGAAGAGCAGGGTCTTGGCTGGAAGAACAGCCTGGGCAGCGGCAACAACGGGCAGACGATCACGAGCGGTCTGGAAGGCGCGTGGACCAAGAACCCGGTGAAGTGGGACAACAACTACTTCGAGAACCTGTTCGGGTACGAATGGAAGCTGGTGAAGAGTCCGGCGGGCGCGAGCCAGTGGGCCCCGACCGACCAGGCGGCGTGGACTACGGTGCCGGATGCGCACGACCCGGCGAAGCGGCATGCGCCGATGATGTTCACGACGGATATCGCGCTGAGAGAGGATCCGGAATACGGGCCGATTTCGCGGCGGTTCTACGAGAATCCGGCGGAGTTCGCGGATGCGTTTGCGAAGGCGTGGTTCAAGCTGACGCATCGCGACATGGGTCCGATCTCGCGCTACCTGGGGCCGCTGGTTCCGGCGGAACCGCAGTTGTGGCAGGATCCGGTGCCGGCGGTGGATCACGAGCTGATCAATGAGGAAGACGTGGCGGCTCTGAAAGCGAAGATTCTGGCGTCGGGATTGTCGATTGGGCAGCTGGTGACGACGGCGTGGGGATCGGCGGCGACGTTTCGCGGGTCGGACAAGCGAGGCGGGGCGAACGGCGCGCGGATTCGGCTGGCGCCGCAGAAGTACTGGGAAGTGAACCAGCCGATGGAGCTGGCGAAGGTGCTGGAGACGCTGGGGCAGATCCAGAAGGACTTCAATGGATCTCAGGCGGACGGCAGGAAGGTGTCGATGGCGGACCTGATCGTCCTGGCCGGCACGGCGGCGGTGGAGGAAGCGGCGAAGCGCGGCGGGCACACCGTGAAGGTGGCGTTCCGGCCGGGGCGCACCGATGCGTCGCAGGAGCAGACGGATGTGCACACGTTCGAGCCGCTGGAACTGAAGGCGGACGGGTTCCGGAACTACCTGCGGAAGGGACACGAGCGGCCGGCGGCGGAGCTGCTGGTGGATCGTGCGCATCTGCTGACGCTGACGGCGCCGGAGATGACCGTGCTGGTGGGCGGCATGCGGGTGCTGGGTGCGAACTGCGAGGAATGCCGGCATGGCGTTTTCACGGACAAGCCGGGAACGCTGACGAACGACTTCTTCGTGAATCTGCTGGACATGAATACGAACTGGCAGCCGAAGCGGGATGAGGAAGACGTCTTCGAGGGGCGGGATCGGGTTAGCGGCGAGGTGAAGTGGACCGGGACATCGGTGGATCTGGTGTTCGGTTCGAACTCGCAGCTGCGGGCGCTTGCGGAAGTGTATGCGTGTGACGATTCGAAAGAGGCGTTTGCGAAGGACTTCGCGGCGGCGTGGGGCAAGGTGATGAACCTCGACCGGTTTGATCTGGCGCAGGACCGGCGATAAGGGCGGGGCGGCCAGCCTCTGGTTGGGTTGGCCGCCCCGCTCAGCTTTGCTTCCATTGGAGATGCACGGCGGCTGTCCTCAAATCGGCCGCCTGGGTGAATCGTGACTATCTCCGAGTGGCGGCGATTGGCAGGACAAGTCACTGGCGTAACATGAGCTTGAGACCACCAATATGCCTTTGCGTTCTACCATCGAGAAAGTCGTCGCGAATACGCGGGCGGCGGATATCCATACCCATTTGTATACGCCGGAGTTTGGGCCGCAACTGCAGCTGTGGGGCATCGATGAGCTGGTCACCTATCACTATCTGGTGGCCGAGCAGTTTCGCTTTTGCTCGCTCAAGCCGGAACAGTTCTGGGCCATGAGCAAGGAGCAGCAGGCGGACCATATTTGGAAACTGCTGTTTGTGGAGCGCGCGCCGCTTTCGGAAGCTTGCCGCGGCGTGGTGAATGTGTTGACGGCGTTCGGGCTGAACCCGTCGGCTCCGGACCTGCGCGAGGCGCGGGAGTATTTCCGGGCGCAGGATGCGCACCAGCATATCCGGAAGGTGCTGGAACTGGCGGGTCTGACGGAAGTGGTGATGACCAATGACGTCTTTGATCCGAAGGAAGTGGCGGTGTGGGACAGCGGCGTTCCGCGGCACCCGGCGTTTCATGCGGCGCTTCGGATCGACCCGCTGCTGAACGATCCGAAGGTGGGCGAGCGGATCGCGGCGGACGCCGGCGGCACGGATACTGTGGGGGCGGCGCGGAAGTTCCTCGACCGGTGGATCGAACGGATGAAGCCGCTGTACCTGGCGGTGTCGCTGCCGCCGAGCTTTCAATACCCTGAGGATTCGCTGCGCGGCTGTCTGCTGCGCGATGTGATTTTCCCCACGTGCAAGGCGAACAATATTCCGTTCGCGATGATGATCGGGGTGCGGAAGCGGGTGAACCCGAAGCTGGGGGATGCGGGGGACAGCCTGGGGCATGCCGATACGAGCGTGGTGGAGCGCATTTGTCTTGAAAACCCGGACAACCGGTTTCTGGTGACAATGCTGTCGCGGGAGAACCAGCACGAGCTGTGCGTGGCGGCGCGAAAGTTCAGCAACCTGATGATTTTCGGGTGCTGGTGGTTTTTAAATAATCCGTCGATCACGCGGGAGATTACGCGGGAGCGCATTGAGCTGCTGGGGGCGAGCACGATTCCGCAGCACTCGGACGCGCGCATTCTGGAGCAACTGATCTATAAGTGGGCGCATACGCGGCGGATGATGGTGGATGTGCTGGATGAAGCTTACAGCGCGCTGGCGGAAGACGGACGGGTGGCGACCGAGAGCGAGATTCAGCAGGATGTGGAACAGATGTTCTGCGGGAATTTCGAAAAGTGGCTGATTACGCCGCACGCGTAGGGGCGGGGTGACTATGGAAGTGCTTCTTCCCATCCTTTGTTTCCTGCTGGCGGGGTTTGGCGACGACCCGCAGCTGCGCCGTAAGGTGAGTGACAACTTTTTTATCCCAAACCCGCTGCCGGCCCTGAACGCGCAGACGCACGGGCAGTTCGAGGCAGAGCCGGGGATTGTGGTGGACCGGGTCTCCTACGGCACCGAGTTCGGGATGCTGGTGCCGGCAGATGTCTACCACCCGAAGGACGTGACGGTAAAGCGGCCGGCGCTGATCGTGGTGAACGGGCACGGGGGCGACAAGTATTCCTGGTACGCGAAGTATGCGGGGATGCTGTACGCGCGGGCAGGCGCAGTGGTGCTGACCTACGATCCGGCGGGCGAGGGCGAGCGGAACCACGATCGGAAATCGAACTCGCGGCAGCACGACATCTATCAGGCGCCGGACCAGATGGGGCAGCGGATGGCGGGGCTGATGATCACGGATATCGAACAGGCCGTAACCTATCTGCGCGGGAGGCCGGATGTGGACCCGGCGCGCGTGGGGGCGATGGGCTATTCGATGGGGTCGTTCATTCTGGATCTGGCGTGCGCGGTGGAGACGCGGCTGCACGCGTGCGCGATGGTAGCGGGCGGCTATCTTGACGGGCCGGAGGGCAACTGGGACACGAGTCCGAAGAAGATGTGCCAGCAGATAGCGTACCGGTCGCTTTCGTTTCTGGGGGACCGGGGCGCGACGATTTTCGCGATGCAGGCGGGGCATGCGCGTTCCTTTATCTTCAATGGCCGGGATGATACGGTGGTCAGGATTCCCACGCATGGAGATGAATTCTTTCAGGATCTGCAGGACCGAACGATCAAACTAAACGGTACTGAGGACGGCGTGTTTCAGTATGGGTTCAGCGCGACGGGCGGGCACCGGCCCTGGTTTGTGACGCGGCCTGTGGCGGCGTGGCTGCAGAAGCAGTTGCACTTCCCGAACTGGACGGATGCGCAGGTGGCGGCAATGCCGGAGACGCACATCAGCGAATGGGTGAAGGGTCGGCATGTGCCGGTGGACGAGCAGTATGCGACGGAACTGATGGAAGGCGGCACGATGGCGCTGGGCCGTGATATTCCGGCGATGAAGAGGGACCAGCTGACCGTGTTCTCGGCGGGGGACTGGCAGGCGCAGAAGGATAAGCTGGTACTGGAAACCTGGTGGAAACAAGCCAAAGCGCTCTGCCCCTGATTGAATTTCACGATGTGACGCTGATGCGTGGAGGGACGAAGGCGCTGCATGGCTTCACGCTGACGATCCAGGAAGGCGAGCACGTGGCGATCCTGGGGCCGAACGGGTCCGGCAAGTCGTCCTTTATCAAGGCGATTACGCGGGAGTGCTACCCGGTACACGGGTCGGCACTGCGGATTCTGGGGCGGGAGCGGTGGAACATTTTCGAGCTGCGATACCTGCTGGGGATTGTGTCGAACGACTGGATGCTGGCGTGTTCGCGCGACTACACGGGGCGGGAGACGGTGCTTTCGGGGTTCTTCAGCAGCGTGGGCGTGTGGCCGCACCATCTGGTGACGCCGCAGATGGAGGAGAAGGCGTCGGAGCTGCTGGAGCTGCTGGAGGTGACGCATCTGGCGGACCGGAATGTGTCGGAGATGTCGTCCGGGGAGGCGCGGCGGATGCTGATTGGGCGGGCGCTGGTGCACGATCCGCGGGCGCTGCTTTTCGACGAGCCGAGCAATAGCCTGGACCCGCACGCAACGCACGAGCTGCGGACGACGATGCGGAAGCTGGCGGCGATTGGCAAGAGCATCCTGCTGGTGACGCATACGCTGCCGGACATTATTCCGGAGATCGAGCGCGTGGTGATGGTGAAGGACGGGCAGGTGTTCCGCGACGGGCCGAAGGAAGAGCTGCTGACCACGGATCAACTTTCGTTACTATTCCGGTTGCCAGTGGAGGTTATCCGAAGAGGGGATTACTTCCATATCGTTTAAATGTGCTGAGTTATACTGGATTGGTGACGAAGACACAGCTGATTGACGCCGTTGCCAACACCTCGGGCCATACCAAAAAGGATCTGGAAGTGGTGGTTGACGCCGTTCTGGAACATGTGGGCGAAGCACTTTCAAAGGGCGAAAAAGTAGACCTCCGGGGGTTCGGCAGTTTCGTGGCGCGGGAAAAGAAGGCGCGGCAGGGACGCAATCCGAAGACCGGCGAGACCATTGAGATTGCCGCACGCAAAGCCGTTGCATTCAAGCCGAGCAAGGAACTTGCCGGTAAAGTAAACGGCTAACTCCGCGCGGCAGAGCCGGTTGCGCTCGCGGCGCATCCTATAATTGAGGTTTATCCCTCATTACAGGACTTTCCGGTGACAGGCAACGAAATACGGCGGCAGTTTCTCGACTTTTTTCAGGGGCGCGGGCACCGGGTGGTGCGCAGCTCATCTCTGGTTCCGGCAAACGACCCGACGCTGTTGTTTACCAACGCGGGGATGAACCAGTTCAAGGAAGTGTTTCTCGGGCAGGAGAAGCGCGATTACGTGCGGGCGGCAAGCTCGCAGAAGTGCGTGCGCGCGGGCGGGAAACACAACGACCTGGAAAATGTGGGGTACACGCGGCGGCACCACACGTTCTTCGAGATGCTGGGGAACTTCTCCTTCGGCGATTACTTCAAGACCGATGCCATTCGCTACGCCTGGGAACTGCTGACGGAAGTTTACAAATTGCCGAAGGACCGGCTCTACATCACGGTTTTCCGCGAGGACGACGAAGCGGAAGAGCTGTGGCAAAGCGTGGCGGGAGTGCCGAAGGAGCGCATCTTCCGGCTGGACGAGAAGGATAACTTCTGGCAGATGGGCGAGACGGGACCGTGCGGCCCGTGCTCGGAAATTCACTACGATCTGGGGCCGGAGGCGGCGGAGCCGGGGCGCGAAGGGGAGCAGTTTCCGCTGGATGGCGGCGGGCGCTTTGTCGAAATCTGGAACCTGGTGTTCATGCAGTTCAACCGCGACCTGAGCGGGGTGATGACGCCGCTGCCGCGCCCTTCGATCGACACCGGCATGGGGCTGGAGCGCGTGGCGGCGGTGCTGCAGGGCAAGCTGTCGAACTACGATACGGATCTGATTCTGCCGATTATTCACCGCGCGGCCGATCTGTTCGGGGTGAGCTTCGGAACGGACGCGAAGGTGGACACGGCGCTGCGGATTGTGGCGGACCACAGCCGCGCGACCGAGTTTTTGATCCATGACGGCGTGCTGCCGGCGAACGACGGGCGCGGGTATGTGCTGCGGAAGATCATGCGGCGGGCCATGCGGCATGCGCATTTGATCGGGCGCGAGGAACCGTTTTTGTATCAGATGACGGGCTTCGTGGCGGAGCTGATGTCGCCGGCTTATCCGGAACTGATGGAGAGCGTGCAGCGCGTGGCGCGGATCGTGAAGGACGAGGAACACCGCTACCAGACGACGTATGTCGTGGCAGAGAAGGTGTTCCACGCCGAAGTGAAGCAACTGACGGGCGATGTGATTCCGGGGACGGTGGCCTTCAAGCTGTACGACACGTACGGGCTGGCGCTGGACGAGCAGGAAGAGATGGCGCGCGAGCTGGGGCTGCGCATCGATCACGAAGGTTTCGCGCAGGCAATGCAGAGCCAGCGGGAACGGGCGCGGGCGAGCTGGCGCGGCGCCGAGAAGGGCGTGGTGGTGCCCGCGTACCAGCAGCTGCTGGCAGAAGGGCGTACGAAGTTTCTGGGCTACGACAAGCTGGAAAGCACGTCGGTGGTGAAGGGCATCGTGGTGAATCACGAGCTGCGGGATTCGGTGGAGACGGGGACGGAAGCGGAGCTGGTGCTGGACCGGACGCCGTTTTACGCCGAGACCGGCGGACAGGTGGGAGACCGGGGCACGCTGCTGGCGGCTGGTACGGGCGAGGCCGTGGCCACGGTGCTGACGGCATTTCCGGCGGTACCCGGGCTGACAGTGCACCGGATTCGAACGCTGGGGCGGATTGCAGTGGGCGACGAACTGCGGGCCGAGGTGAATGCCGATCTGCGGCGTTCGACGGAGCGGAACCATACGGCGACGCATCTGCTGCATGCGGCGCTTCGGCAGGTGCTGGGTACGCATGTGAAGCAGGCTGGCAGCGTGGTGGAGCCGTCGCGGCTGCGGTTCGATTTTACGCATTACGCGGCGCTGGACCAGGCGGAACTGCGCGAAATTGAACGGATTGCGAACGAAGAGATTCTGCGCAATGCGCGGGTGACCACGGACGTTATGCCGATCGAGGAAGCAATTGCGACCGGGGCAATGGCTTTGTTTGGTGAAAAGTATGGCGACCAGGTGCGCGTGGTGAGTGTGCCGGGCGAGCACGGCGTGTTCAGCCGGGAGTTGTGCGGCGGCACGCATGTGGGCCGGTCGGGGGACATCGGCGTTTTTAAGATTACGAATGAGGGCAGCATCTCGGCAGGCGTGCGGCGCGTGGAAGCGGTGACGGGCGGCGAGGCGGTGCGGCGGTATCAGGAGACGTCGGACGCAGTGACGCGGCTTTCGCAGCTGGTCCGGGTGGGCGAACCGGAACTGGTGGAGCAGGTGGAGAAGCTGATGTCCCAGCAGAAAACGCTGGAGCGGCAGGTGGACCAGCTGAAGAGCAAGCTGGCGCATGCGGCAGGCGCGGAGCTGGAGGCGCAGTCGCGGGTGGTGAACGGCGCGCGGGTGCTGACGGCGCGTTTGGACGGCATGGACCGGGCGCAGATGCGGACACTCGCGGATGCGCTGCGGAACAAATGGAAATCCGCGGCGATTGTGCTGGCGGGCGCGGAGGATGGGAGCGTTTCGATCATTTCCGCAGTGACGAAGGACCTGACGGCGAAGCTGCAGGCAGGGAAGCTGGTGAGCCTGGTGGCGCAGGAAGTGGGCGGCAAAGGCGGCGGGCGTCCGGACATGGCGGAAGGCGGGGGCAGGGAGCCGGCGAAGGTGGACAGCGCGCTGGCGCTGGCGGGTCAGGCAATCGAGGCGGCGCTTGGCTGATTACGATGTTGTGGTGGTGGGGGCCGGACCGACGGGGCTGGCCTGCGCCATCGAGCTGGGGAAGGCAGGCTGCCGCACGGTGGTGCTGGACAAGGGCTGCATCGTCAACTCGATTTATCATTACCCGACGAATCTGACGTTCTTCACGACGCCGGAGCTGCTGGAGATCGGCGATATTCCGATGACCAGTCTGAATGACAAGCCGGGGAAGATTGAAGCGCTGAAGTACTACCGGCGGGTGGCCGAGCATTACAAGCTGCGTGTGCATCAGTACGAGCGCGTGACAGCGATTGGCGGGAGCGATAACGATTTTGAAGTGGCTGCAATCGATCGCGATGGGAACGCGAAGGAATACCGATGCCGCAAGGTGGTGCTGGCAACAGGGTATTACGATGTGGCGAACCGGCTGAATGTGCCGGGGGAAGACCTGCCCAAGGTCTTTCACTATTACCGGGATGCGCATCCGTACTTCGATCAGGATGTCCTGGTGGTCGGGGCGAAGAACTCGGCGGCGATAGCCGGGCTGGAGTTGTTATGGACCGGCGCGCGGGTCACGCTGATCCACCGGGGCGCGGCAATCTCGCCATCGGTGAAGTACTGGATCAAGCCGAACATCGAAAACAGAATCAAGAGCGGCGAAATCCGGGGGCTCTTTCACACGACCATAAAAGAGATCCGAATCGATTCCGTCGTTTTGGACACGCCGGACGGCGAGCTGGAGATCCGCAATGACTTCGTGTTTGCGCTGACGGGATATCGACCTGACGTGGAGTTTTTGGCTTCGATTGGCGTCACGATCGATGCGGAAACGAAACGGCCGAGGACGAATCCGGACACGCTGGAGAGCGAGCGGCCGGGGCTATATCTGGCGGGCGTGATTGTTGCCGGCATGCACACGAGCGAGATATTTATCGAGAACGGGCGGTTCCACGGGAAGCTGATTGCCCAATCAGTTCATGCGAAGTTACAGGATATGAACATTAAAGCTGCTCAATGCCCGGGCTAGTTTGAAACGTTGGCACCGCAATTGCCATCACTAAGCGTGAAAGTACTCATCGCGCAACCTGTGGTGAGGGTGAGGGGCAATTACTTATATGGTGAACCTGTTGAATGCTGTTTTCGGTTGTTCTCATCGGAGAACGACTTTTCCGCAAACGCCGGCACGGAGAAGTGGCGTGGTAGCGGATTCTCGTGGCAAGACGTACGTGGCTTGTCTCGATTGCGGTAAGGAACTCGATTACAACTGGTCGGAAATGCGAGTGGGAGAACCGGTGAACCGGTCACGTCATCACATGGCGCAGAAGACGCTTTCGACCCAGTACTAACACCCGACGCGAGAACGGCCGAACGTTCTTCCGAGCGAATGCGTAGTGATGGGTGTTATGTATTGCACCCGCTGCGGATCGAAGTTAACTGAGGGGAGCCAGTTCTGCTCCTCATGCGGACATGCGGTTGGATTGCAAGCCGCCGCGCCCGTGTCCGAAGCCGCGCAAAAGCGACCGCTAAGCAGACCAATGAATTCCAAGCGAGTGGGCGGCGTATGTGCCGGCTTCGCGCGCTATCTGGATCTGGACGTTACGCTGGTTCGCATCCTGTGGCTGGGCTCCGTTCTATTTGCGGGGACCGGACTGCTCGCCTACATCATCTGCTGGATTGTGCTGCCGAAGGACTACGGCAGCATTTCCCCTGCTCCCATGCAGACGGTGTAGCTAAGTTGGCCTTTTCAGCAGCGAGAGTGCGCAGCAGGCGGATGGAGTTGGCCTGCGGATCCGCGGCATAGACGTCACCAGCGGGATCAGTGGCGAGGCCGCCCAGCGAGACAAACTCCGCGCCAATTGATAAGCCGTTGTCGCCTTTGTAACCCTGTTTGCCATCGCCTGCAATGCGAGTGAGCAGGCCACCGGGTGTTACTTCGAAGAGGCTGGTAACCGATGAAATGAACAGGTTGCCGGAACTGTCCACTGCAATGCCGGCGGGAAACATCTGGACGGAAGTGGCGGGGACTCCGGAATAGCTGGCGTTCACGGAACCTGGCGGAGGTCCGCCGGCGAAGGTGCTTACCATTCCGTCGGAACCGATTCTGCGCACACGGAAATTGAGCGAATCGGAGACGAACAGATTGCCGGAGGAGTCTGCTGCGATCGCGTTGATGCCGTTGAACGTCGCGGCGCTGGCGGGTCCGCCGTCACCGGAGTACCCCGTGACGCCGGTACCGGCGAGCGGCTGGAGGCTGCCGTCGGACGCGAGAAGAGAAACGGTGTTGGACGTGGCGAGATATGCGGTTCCGTTGGCATCGAACGCGACGAGCCCGGCAGCCGAGGATGCGGGCCAGACGGACCCATCGGCCGCAACCTTCTGAATGCCGGAAGCGGTGGCGACGTAGAGATTGCCTGCAGGATCCAGCGCGAGCGAAGAAGGGGACGCGAGCGATGAGGCGACGGTGGTGATGGTACCGGCGGGATCGATCCGGCGGACGCGAGTGCGACCATCGAGGAAGAAGAGATTGCCGCTGCGATCGGCCGCCATGCAGCAGGGCACGGTGAGACCGGCGAGGGTCGCGGGGCCGCCGTCGCCCCAGAAGGCTCCTCCCAGCATGCCGAAGACGGCGTGCAAAATGCCGGACGTGTCAATTTTGTAAACGCGGCCGCCGCTGGAATCCGCAAAGTAGACGTTTCCCTGCCGGTCGAGCGCGATGCCGCGCGGCCACTGGATCTGCTGGTTGAGCGCGGGGACGTTATCGGCGACGACGGACATGAAACCGTTGGGCTGGCCGACGATGGTGGTGATGGTTCCGTTGCGATCGACGCGGCGGATGTCGTTATAGACGGGCGCTTCGCTGAAATAGAGGTTGCCGGCGAAGTCCGACGCCAGGGACGTGGGGTAGATGCGGGCGTTGAGCGCGGGCGCGCCATCGCCGGAATGGCCGGCGATTCCGCTACCGGCCACGGTAGAGACGACGCCCGTGGTGGAGATGCTGCGAACGACGTTGGAATTGAACTGGACGAAGTAGAGCGTGCCGATGGCGTCGGTAGCGAGCGCGCCGGGCTGGCTGATGCCAGAGAGCGGACCGGCGATCAGGACCGGGCTTGCGGAGCCGTAGGAGATGCGGAAGATGGAATTCTGCGCCGGGTCGGAGACGTAAATATCACCGAAGACATCAAGCGCGAGGCCGCTGACGGATTTCAAACCAGGGAGCGGCAGAGCCTGGACGGCGCCGGCGGGAGTGACGCGGAGGACCTGCACGGCGGTGCTGTCGGTGAGGAAGACGTTGCCGCCGAGATCGACGGCGATGGCGGAGGCGGGATTGGTTTTCGCGACTACCGAGGGCGTGAGGCCGGCGGTCAGCTTGTATAAGGAGCCATCCATCGCGGCGCAGTAGAGGTTGCCGGCGTTATCGAGAGCAACGACGCCCGGGCCGTTGGGGATACGGGCGACGTAGCTGTTGCCGGACCATCCGGCGATGGTGGAGATGGTATAAGTCTGGGCGTTCAGAATGCCCGAGGCACAGGCGATGAGGAGGACGAGCATTCGTGGTTGCAACCTTTAGTCCCCTTCACTCATCTTTTGTTATGACGGTCCTATTATGAGCGACACATTGCAGGTTTTTCCCGTACTGCCAATTAAGAATACTGTACTGTTCCCGAATCTTCTCATGCCTCTTGCGGTGGGAAGGCCGATTTCAATCGCGGCGGTGCAGGCGGCTCTGGCGACGGAGGGCAAGGAGATTATCGTCGCGACGCAGCGGGACGCTTCGGTGGAGACGCCATCGCGGGAGGACCTGTACAGCGTTGGGACGAAGGCGGTGATCAAGCGCTCGGCGCGACAGCAGGATGGCCGGTACGAGCTGATCGTGCTGGGCATGGAGCGCGTGGCGATTGCGGGCATCGAGCAGGGCGAGTATCTGACGGCGGAGGTGCATCCGTTTGAGCTGCCGGAAGAGGGCGGCGCGGAGATGGAGGCGCTGCACCGCGAGATCCTGGATCTGGGCCGCAAGGTTCTGCAGTTTGCGAACACGGAAGCTCCGGCGGAACTGGGGCGGCTGCTGGCGCGGTCGGACGACCCGGTGCAGCTGGTGTATCTGCTGGGCTCGATTCTGAGTCTGGACGCGGCGATTGAGCAGAAGCTGCTGGAAGCGGAGACGCGCATGGAGACACTGCGCGTGATGCACTCGCATCTGACGCACGAACTGCAGGTGCTGGAGCTGCGCGGCAAGATTGCTTCGCAGGCGCAGACCGAGATCGGCAAGGAGCAGCGCGAGTATGTACTGCGGCAGCAGATGCGCGCGATCCAGCAGGAGCTGAACGGCGAGAACGGGCAGCAGAGCGAAATCGAGATTCTAAAAGAGCGCGTGACGAAGGCGGAGCTGCCGGCGGAAGTGCGGAAGGAAGTGGACCGCGAGCTGGGCAAGCTGGAGCGGCTCTCGCCGCAGGCGCCGGACTACCATGTGACGCGTTCCTATCTGGACCTGGTGCTCGAGCTGCCGTGGAACAACGCGAGCCCGGACATTCTGGACATACCGGTAGCGCGGCAGGTGCTGGACGAAGACCATTTCGGACTGCAGGAGGTGAAGGGCCGCATTCTGGAGCACCTGGGCGTGCTGAAGCTGAATTCGCGGGCGAAGGCTCCGATTCTGTGCTTCGTGGGACCTCCCGGCGTGGGCAAGACGTCGCTGGGGCAATCCATTGCGCGGGCGCTGGGACGCAAGTTTGAGCGGCTGAGCCTGGGCGGTCTGCACGACGAGAGCGAACTGCGCGGACACCGGCGGACCTATATCGGCGCGATGCCCGGACGCATTATCCAGGCGATTCGGCGCGCGGGCGTGAATAACCCGGTGCTGATGCTGGACGAAGTGGACAAGCTGGGGCGGGACTTCCGGGGCGATCCGGCAGCGGCGCTGCTGGAGGTTCTGGATCCGGAGCAGAACAAGACGTTCCGGGACAACTATCTGGATCTGGCGTTCGACATCTCGAAGGTGTTCTTCGTGACCACGGCGAATGCACTGGATACGATTCCGCAGCCCCTGCTGGACCGCATGGAAATTGTGCGGCTGGCCGGCTACAGCGCGGAAGAGAAGCTGGAGATCGCGCGGCGCTATCAGGTGCCGCGACAGCAAAAGGAAGCCGGCTTCACGGCGGAGCAGTTCAGCGTCACGGACGACGCGCTGCGGTTTATGATCGCGCGGTATACCCGCGAGGCGGGGGTGCGGCAGCTGGAGCGCACCATTGGACGGGTGGCGCGGAAGATCGCGCTGCGGCATGCGGAAGGGAACACGGAAGCGGCGGTGATCCGGCAGGAAGACCTGGCGGAGCTGCTGGGACCGGAGCGCTTTTCACCAGAGCAGCCGCGGCAGGATGTGCCGCCGGGCGTTTCGACCGGGCTTGCGTGGACGGAGGCGGGCGGCGATGTGCTGTACATCGAGTCCGTTTTGCTGCGCGACGGCAAGGGCCTTTCGATCACGGGACAGCTGGGTTCGGTGATGCAGGAATCTGCCAAGGCGGCACAGAGCTACGTGTGGTCGCATGCGGAGGATTTCCATATCGACCGTGAGCTGTTCCGGCGGTGGGGCGCGCATGTACACGTGCCGGCGGGAGCGATTCCGAAGGACGGCCCCTCGGCGGGCGTGACCATGGTGACGGCGCTGACCTCGCTCTATACGGGGCTGCCGGTGCGCATGGATACGGCAATGACTGGAGAAGTGACGCTTTCCGGCCTGGTGCTGCCGGTGGGCGGCATTAAGGAGAAGGTGCTGGCGGCGCGGCGGCTGGGAATCAAGCGCGTGATTCTTCCGGCTAAAAACGAGAAGGATCTGGCCGACCTTCCCAAGGATGTGCGCGAGGAGATGGAGTTTATCTTCGCATTGGACGTGCGCGAAGTGCTGCAGGCCGCGATCCCGCAGCTTGGGCAGCGGGTCGTGCTGGTGAAGGCGTCGTAAGCCTGTTTAGCGAAGCGCGATGGTGGTTTGAATCTGGCCCGGATTGGTGGGGACGCTTTGCAGCGAAATCACCACCGGGACCTGATTTCCCGCTGTCACGGTGTTGGGCACCCGGACATTGATTTGCCAGACACCGATCAGCCCGGGAGCGAGACCGGAATAGGTAATATCCGTGGACGCGGCGGTGATGATGTTGTCACCCTGGCCGAAGACGACCGTGGGCACGAAAGCAGTGGGAACGGGTCCGGCCGCGGGCGTCCCGTCCGGCGGAGCGTTGGGAACGACGCCTTCGCCGGTTCCGAACAGAACGATGATGTTGCCGCGAACGAGCGGGTTCGCGGGCGAGTTGACGGTTCCATCCTGATTCAGGGCGGCGGCGGGACCATTCCCGGTGGCAGCCAGCGTGAAGAGGGCGGGAGAGACGGCCGCGAGACTTAGTTCGGTGAGGCCGAAGACCTGTCCCGTGGAAGGTGAGGAGATCTCGAGATCGACCGTGCCGGATGTGGGGAGATTGCTCGGCAGCGGCAGATTGATCTGCGAGGGCGAAACGTAGAATAGCGGCGCGGCCTGCTGATTGACGGTGACCTGAACGCCACCGAGAGTGGTGGGCAGCGGGACCGGATTCGGCAGAGAGTTGAAGGACGCGTTGGTGCCGGCGGCGGCGAGCAAAGCCGGCGTGCCGGACTGCGCCGGGAAGATGGAAATGATGGTCCCGGGCGCGAGCGGTCCGGTGACGAAATTGGCGCCGTTGGTGATGGCCAGCTGCGCGGTGAACTGCAGGACGCGATTGGCGCCGTCGGCGACGGCGAGGCTGCCAAAAGAATCGAAGGCGACGGACAGCGGGTGGAATGCCGCCACTCCGGTGTCCGGCTGGCCGCTCCCGATCAGCTGCGTGAACTGCGGATAGTGCAGAGCCAGATTTTGGTTGAAATCGGCTACCCAAACCTGACCGGCGACGGAGCTGCCGGCGCGGCCGACGGCTATGCCGATGGGCTGCGAGAGATTCGAAGTGAGAACGTACGCGGGCTGGGGCAGCGTGGCGGGCAGGCTTCCGACGCTGTCAAAGATGACCACGCGCGCATTCCCCGGGTCGCAGATGTAGACGCGATCCTGAGGATCCACCGCAATCTGGCGCGGGCTGTTCAGGAGACCGCGATTCGTAACGGGCGTGCCGGCGGCGGGAAGGGCCGCGACGCTGTTGAAATCGCCCTGCCCGATGACTTTGGCGGCGACCATGCCGATGGCCAGCGGCTGCGCAAAGTACAGCACGCGGTTGAGCGCCTGATCCGACACCAGCAGTGAGCCGTCCGCGGTGACGGCAACGCCCGATGGCGCGGACATGGTGCGGTTGGTGGTGTCGGTGACTTTGGCGGTGAAGCCGGACTGTCCGATCACGAGATCGGCATTCTGGAGGATGCGCGAGGACTGGGCGAAGGGCTGCGGAAAGCGGAGGACGCGCGCGTTTCCGGTATCGGCGACATACAGGTTGCCGGCGTTGTCGAGCGCGAGCGCAGTGGGCTGATTGAGCGTGTTCTGTCCCAGCCGTTTCGGATCGTTACTGGGGAAGTTCAGCGTGGAGGTCAGCAGATTTTGCTGCCCGATTACGAGGTCCGCGGTGTCGCCGGCCTTAACGTGCAGGTAATCGTTAAACGCGAGGATGCGGTTGTTGGCAGTGTCCGCCACATAAAGGTGAGGCGGGCTGGCATTGCGGTCGATGACAATGCTGCCCGCACCGGCGCTGCTGAAGAGGGAGAATTCGCGGCCTTCGATCAGGTTAGCGGTATTGAAGGTGGGGGCGAGCTGGCCGATGACGCGGGAACCGGAGGCGGCGGGAAGGCCGGAGGCGATGGGGAACACGATGATGCGGTGGTTCCCGGTATCCGCGACAAAAAGCTCGGTGGCGGAAGATGCCACGCCATCCGGAAACGCGAGGGACGTGGCCGAGGCACCGCTGAGACCGCCGTTGACAGCCGACACTGTATAAGAAGTCTGGCCGACCACGGCGATCGCGGTGGGCGACAGATTGGTGGTGGTTTCGGCTGCCCAGTTTTCGAAGGCATCGAACACCATCAGGCGGCTGGCAGCGGTGTCAGTGACGACGGGATGGCCTGCGACCAGAGAGATGCCGGATGCGCCGCCGAAGATATAGCGTCCGGGAGGAATGGGCACCGGAGTGGGCGCATTGGGATCGACGGGAGCAGCCGGGCCGGAAGGTGCTACGCCGAGCAGCCGAACCGCGGGACCACCGGCTGCCGGGTTGGCAAAGACCAGAACCCGGCTCACGGCATCGACGACATAAAGGCGACCGCTGCTGTCCATGGCCAGGCCGGCGGGCGAATTCAGTCCTGATTTATTGGTCTGAGTAGAGGTGGCGTTGTTGGCGTTGAAGCTGGTTTGTCCGATTACGCGATCGGCGGCGGCGCCGTTCACCGGAGTGCCGGATATAACGGAGACGTTGAAGCGCAGCACGCGATGATTCCCAGGGTCGGAGACCCACAAATTGCCCGCGGGGTCGAAGACCATGCCGACCAGGCGGGGAAAGCTGCCTCCGCTGAAGCTGAGACTGGTTGCCTGGACGCCGGTGGGATTGGCGGAATTGGTGCTGAAAGAGGGTTGCCCGAGCACGAGATCGGGAAAATCGAAGCCAACTGGCTGGGCAAATGGCCGGGGGTAGCGAATGATGCGGTTGTTTCCGGAATCGGCAACATAGACGTTACCGGCGGCGTCCACCACAAGACCGCTGGGCGCATTGAGGCCGGTGCTGAGTCCGGAAGGCCCCTGCGGGAGGGTGGTGAAGAAATCCTTTTGTCCAAGAACGATGTCGGCGGGCGCGCCGGCGGAGAGCTGCGTGGCGTATCGCCAGCCAAGCACACGATTGTTGGAGGTATCGGCGACGTAAACAGAAGGCGGATTGGTGGAGTTATCGAGCGCTACCGATGCGGGGCTGAAAAGTTCGCGGCCTTCAACGTAGTTCGGGTTGACGGAATCGAGGGCGAGCGGATTGGCCTGGGTGGCCGTGAGACGCGGCGCTCCCAGTTCCTTGACCGGCTTCGGATTCAGGGGCTGCGCGGGGATGCGGACCGACACCGCGAGGAACAGGAGTACAGACAGGGAACGATGCTTCACGCGATTTGAACTCACCATACCACGCGGATGGCTGGGTAACTTATATCACTGAAGGCGGAGTCAATGGGCTTTGGGATGCTTACTCGCGTGTATGCCAACTGCCAAAAAGAAGGACAGATGCTGGCCGGGTTACGAGCCGGTGCCAGGTAAGCCGGAACACAGCGAGGGGAGCTGCCGCAAGAAAGCCGAATCCAAGTCGACGCCAACGGAGAAGAAATTTGTGGCGAAGCGTAAGAAACAGGTGGATAACTGGCAAAAGGAACATCCGGGCTCGCCACGCAAAGCCGCTCAGCATCTGAAGAAGCCGAAATGACGGGATTGCGATCAGGGCGAATCGACGACGTTGTGGATTCGCCCGGCGCCCGGACCAGAACTAAATTCTTCCCATCAACAGCAGAATCACAATAATCAGAACAACCAGACCGAGACCGCCGCTCGGATAGTAACCCCATCCGCTGCTGTATCCCCACGTCGGCAGAGAGCCGATCAGCGCGAGAATCAAGATGATCAAAAGAATCGTTCCTAGCATGGTTAAGTCCTCGTACCACCAATAGCAATTAACGTGCCGCAGCAAGGCGGCGTGATTGTTTCCAGTCAGAATAAACCTTTGTAAACTCAGCGCCAAAGAAAAAGATCTGGGAGGAATAGTAAACCCAGACGAGCAGGACCACGAGGGAACCAGCGGCTCCGTAAGCGGACCCGATGCTGGCGCGGCCGAGATAAAGCCCGATGGCGGACTTGCCAACGGTAAAGAGGACGGCGGTGAAGGCGGAGCCGATCCAGACGTCTTCCCAATCGACATGGACATCGGGGATGTACTTATAGATCAGGGCGAAGAGAAGCGTGATCATGGCTACGGAGAGAAGCGGCTCAATCACGGACGACACGACGGCGGGAAGAGCAAAGCGGCCCTGCAGGTAACGCGCGAGGAAGGCAAGCATGGCGCTGACCACGAGGCTGACGAGCAGGAGGAAGCCGACCATCATAACGATGGCAAAGGTGAAGAGCCGAAAGCGAAGAAGGCCTTTGACACCGGCGCCGGCGGGGATTTTGTAATCCCAAATGATGTTGAGGGAATCGCGCAGCTCACCGAAAACAGCGGAGGCGCCGATGAACAGCGTCGCGCCGCCGGCGATGGTGGCAAAGAGGCCGGTGTTCTGCCGGTGAGCATCGCGGAGCATGCCCTGTATGATCTGTGCGACATCGTGACCAACCAGGCTTTGCACCTGATAAACGATTTCGCCGCGTGCGGCATCGGGACCGAAAACGAAGCCGGCGATGGCGACCACGAGCACGAGAAGCGGGGCGATGGAGAGGACGGTGTAATAAGCCAGAGCGGCGCCGAGGCGCGTGGCATTATGAGTATCCCAGCCAATAGCCGTTGATTTAATTAGAAGCCACGCAGTTGCCATAAGCGATTCCGGCATGGGGAGCACGCCTTGCTCCAACCGCATGTCGTATTTAGTTTTATAGTGGATTCTGCCACAGCGCATGTACCTTCACAGTTCCTGCACCGACCGAGGATTGATTCGCGCGAATAATCAGGATTTCTGTATCGCCCTGCCGGAAATTGGCCTGTATATTCTGGCGGACGGGATGGGCGGAGCGAAGGGTGGCGAGCGCGCGTCGCAACTGGCGGCGGAGACGGTGGCGGAAGTGGTGAAGGGCTCCGAGCGGCGGGATGCCTCGCTGCTGCTGGAGGCGGTGGAACAGGCTAACCGGCGGGTGCGGGCGGAAGCGGGCAACGATGCGCGTCTGGAAGGCATGGGGACGACGATTGTGGCGGCACTGGCGGTGGGCGGGAACATGGCCATCGCGAGCGTGGGCGACAGCCGGGCATATCTCTATGAGAACGGCACAATGCGCCTGGTAACGGAAGACCAGACGTGGGTACGCGAGGTGGGGATTCCGCTGGGGCTGGACGAAGAGAGCCTGAAGCGGCACCCGATGCGGCACGTGCTGACGATGGCGATCGGGGTGAATACGGAGTTGACGATCCGGTATTACATGGTGCCGATGACGCCGCCGGCGATTTTGCTGATCTCGAGCGACGGGCTGCATGGCATTGTCCCGCAGGCGGAGATGGAAGCCATTCTGGGGGCGGAAAACTCTCTGGACGATAAGTGCCGGGCGCTGATGCGGCGCGCGTGCGATGCGGGCGCGCCGGACAATGTTTCGGTGGTACTGGTTCAGGCGGCGTAAACGTTCTCTGCGCCGAATCGCTCTGATATAATAGGGAGGGTTATCGTTAAAGTAGTTCATCGCCGGAGAAGCTGGATGACGTCAACGCCCCGCCGCCGCAGTAACTTTCCTTTCCTTGTGGTTGTACCCTCCCTCCTGACCTGCGTGTTACAGGCGCAGACTCCCGAGCAGACTGAATTCTTCGAGAAGAAGGTCCGGCCGGTGCTGGCACAGAACTGTCAGGGCTGCCACAACGCGAAGATGAAGGTCGCGGGACTGGATTTAAGCACATCGGCGGGCTTTTATGCGGGCGGGCAGAGCGGCCCGGTGTTCGATCCGGACAATATCGAAAACAGCCGGCTGCTGAAGGCCGTAAGCTACGACGATTCGCTGAAGATGCCTCCGGCGGGCAAGCTGAAGAGCGCGGAGCTGGAGGATCTGGCGGAGTGGGTGAAGATGGGCGCGCCGTGGCCGGGCCACGACGGAGCCGTGGCGGCGCCTGCTGTTACCGCGAAGAAAAAGGAATTTACTCCGGAGCAGAAGGCATTCTGGGCGTTTCAGCCGGTGAAGGATCCCGCGCTGCCGCCGGTGAAGGACCTGAAGTGGGTGCAGTCGCCGGTGGACCGGTTTATTCTGGCGAAGCTGGAACAGAAGGGCCTGAAGCCCGCGGCCCCGGCGGACAAGCTGACGCTGCTGCGGCGCGCGACCTACGATCTGACGGGCCTGCCTCCGACGCAGGCTGAAATTCAGGCATTCCTGCAGGATTCGTCACCGAAAGCGTTCGAGACGGTAGTGGACCGGCTGCTGGCATCCCCGCGTTACGGGGAGCGCTGGGGACGGCACTGGCTGGATGTGGCACGCTACGCGGATTCGACGGGGAACGATGAAGACCACCGATATCCGTATGCGTGGCGGTATCGCGACTATGTGATTCAGGCGTTCAATCAGGATCTGCCGTACGACCGGTTTGTGAAAGAGCAGCTGGCGGGTGATCTGCTGCCGCCGCGCGGGGGCGAGAAGTTCAACCGCGAGGGCATGGTAGCGACGGGCTTCCTGGCGCTGGGCGCGAAGGCGCTGGCGCAGGTGGACAAGCAGAAGATGATGTACGACATCTACGACGAGCAGGTGGACGTGACATCGAAGGCGTTTCTCGGCGTAACAATGAGCTGCGCGCGCTGCCACGACCATAAGTTCGACCCGGTGCTTTCGAAGGATTACTACTCGTGGGTGGGGATGTTCGCGAGCGTGAAGGATTTCAGCGGCCCCGCGCTGAAGCCGGGAGTAGGCGCGCCGCTGTACCGTCCGCTGGTTTCGGATCAGGATTTCGCGGCGTATCAGGCGGGCCAGGCGAAGGTGGGACTGGCGCGGCTGGCGATTGACGAGTACACGGACAGGATTGCGGCGCCGCAGCAGCAGGCGCTGGCTTCGCATCTGGCGGAGTATATGCTGGCGACGCGGCTGGTTGCGCCCGACGGAAAGAACGCAGCGGAGACGGCGAAGGATAAGGGGCTGGATGAGGCGATTCTGCGCAAGTGGATGAAGCTGCTGAACGCGCCGACGGAGCAAAAGAAGGAAGAAGCGGGGAAGGTGGCGGAGACGCCGAAGACTTTCCTGGACGAGTGGCGCAAGGCAACTCCGGAAACGGCGGATCAGGTGGCGCATCAATACCAGGCGCAGTATCTGGGGGCGTTGGCGAAGTTCGACGAAGCGGAAGCGAAGTTCCGGGCTGAAACGCGCAAGAAACTGGAAGCCAACCAAATGGCCAACGGCCGGGTGGGCTTCGACGGAAAGAAGGAACCGTTTTTTAACGCGGTGCACAACGCCAACGGTCCGTTCGCGATCAAGGAGCCGAAGTTCAGCGAGGAAGAGCGCGCGGAAGTGGCGAAGATGCGGGCGGCGATGGACGAAGTGAAGAAGTCGGTTCCGCCTGAGCCGGATATGGCCGATGCGATTGCGGAAGATACTCCGGTATCGCAGAAGGTGCTGATCCGCGGCGATTATCACAATGCGGGGGAAGACGCGCCACGCGCAGTTCCGGCGATTCTGACCGGTGTGACGAAACCGCCGGCGAAGTTTACGGGCAGCGGACGTCTGGAACTGGCGAACTGGCTGGTGGAGCCTCAACATCCGCTGACGGCGCGGGTGATGGTGAACCGGCTGTGGACATGGCATTTCGGGGAAGGCATTGTGAATACCCCGGACAACTTCGGGAAGATGGGCGGGCGGCCGAGCCATCCGGAACTTCTGGACTACCTGGCGAAGCGATTTGTGGAGAACGGCTGGTCGGTCAAGAAAATGCAACGGATGATCATGCTTTCGAGCACGTACCAGATGTCGACCGAAGGCAGCGCGAAGAGTATGGAAGCGGATCCGGAAGACACGATGATTTCGCGGTTCCCGCGGCAGCGGCTGGGCGTGGAAGAGATTCGCGACGCGATGCTGACGATGGACGGGACGCTGGACCTGACGATGGGCGGAACGCTGCAGACGGGCACGGGGACGGACGGCGAGAACGCGGCGGGACGGATGAGTCTGAATCCGGAAGTGCTGAAGCGCCGGACGGTGTATCTGCCGCTGCGCCGCGCGAACCTGCCTACGCTGCTCAATCTGTTCGACTTCGGCGATGCGACGACGGTAACGGGCAAGCGGTCTTTGACGAACGTGGCGCCGCAGGCGTTGTTCATGATGAACAGCGAGTTTGTGAACGAGCGGGCGAAGAACATTGCGAAGGCGCTGCTGGACAATGCGGGCCTGAGCAATCGCGAGCGCGTTGAGGAGATGTATCTGCGTGTTCTGGATCGGCAGGCCGGAAGCGGGAGAGATCGATTCCGCGTTTACCTATATGGACGGCCTGAAGCAGAAGTTCCACGCGGCGGATCTGGATGCGTGGCAGAGTTTCTGCCACATTTTGCTGGGCTCAAACGAATTTATTTACTTGGATTAAGAGGCACTTTATGGAACAGCTCGGACGTTTATTCCACCGTACGGAACGGCCGGTTTCGCGCCGCGCAATGCTGCGCGCCGCCGGATGCGGCTTCGGATTTTTGGGACTGGCCGGGCTGTTAGCCGAGGAGAACCGGCTGTCCGCTGCTGAGACAACGACCGGGGCGATCGCGGGACCGATGGCGCCGAGACCGCCGCATTTCCCTCCGACGGCCAAGCGCGTCATCTTCCTGTTCATGCATGGCGGGCCTTCGAGCATCGATACCTTCGATCCGAAGACCGCGGCTGATCACGGACAATGGCAAGCCACTGCCGATCAAGCGTCCGCTGGCGTTTGCGGGCGGCGATGCGGGTCCGCTGATGAAATCGCCGTGGGAGTTTAAAAACTACGGGCAGAGCGGGATTCCGGTGAGTTCGCTGTTTCCGAACGTGGCGAGCTGCGTGGACGACATGTGCGTGATCCGCTCGATGGTGGGCGAAGGCGTGGACCACGGCGCGGCGCTGCTGCAGACGTTCACAGGCACCAGCACCTTCATCCGGCCGAGCATGGGCGCGTGGACGCTGTATGGGCTGGGCACGGAAAATCAGGACCTGCCTGGTTTCATCACCATCAAGCCGACGCTGGCGCATGGCGGCTCGAAGAACTGGGGTGCGGGATTTCTGCCGGGAGCATATCAGGGCACGGCGATCGGCAACGCCGGGATGAAGGTTTCGGACATTCAGGGCGAGCCGATCGAGTATCTGCTGAACAAGCATTATTCGTCGGACCAGCAGCGGTTTGAGCTGGACATGCTGCAGAACATCAATCGCCGGCATGCGGCGATACGGCATGACGACCCGCAACTGGAGGCGCGCATTCAGGCGTATGAGCTGGCGTTCCGGATGCAGTCGCAGGCGCCGGAGGCTTTCCAGGTGGAGAAGGAGTCCGAAGCCACGAAGAAGCTGTACGGCATGGATGAAGAAGTGACGCGCGATTTCGGCTGGCAGTGTTTGCTGGCGCGGCGGCTGGCGGAACGCGGCGTGCGGTATATCCAATGCACGCACAGCTACAAGTGGGATCAGCACGGCGAGCTGTTCCCGAAGCACACGGAGAACGCGAAAGAAGTGGACAAGCCGATTGCGGGGCTGCTGAAGGATCTGAAGGCGCGCGGGCTGTTGAAGGACACGCTGGTGATCTGGGCCGGCGAGTTTGGGCGTACGCCGGTGTCACAGGGCGGCGACGGGCGCGATCACAATCCGTACGGCTATTCGATCTGGATGGCGGGCGGCGGCGTGAAGCCGGGCTTCATCTACGGCGCGACGGACGATATCGGGTACTACGCGGTGGAAGACCGCATGCACCTGCACGATTTCCACGCGACCGTGCTGCATCTGCTGGGTCTGAATCACGAGAAGCTGACGTATCGCTACAGCGGGCGCGATTTCCGGCTGACGGATGTGGCGGGCGTGGTGGCGAAGAAAATTCTGGCCTAAAGCCGGAGGTCAACCCGGCTGATTCCAGCGGCCCAGCCAGGCTTCGGCGGCGAAGCGCTCCTGCTCGCTTTCGAGTTCGTGGGTCCACTGGCGCTGTTTGCCTTCGCGCAGGCGTTCCAGCAGCTTCACCTGGCGCTGCGCTTCGGTTACTTTTGTTAATTGAGCGGCGGCTTCGCTTTCGGCCTGTTTGAGGCGAATCGAGAGAGTTGCGGCTTCGCGCGTGATGCGGGCCTGCCACGCGGCGACGGTGAGCAGGTGCGAAGATTCGAGGACTCCGGCGCGACACACGGACGCCTGCTCCGCGGTGCGGCTGGATTGTAATGTCCGGATGGCAGTTTCGAGGCGTGCGCGCTGCTGCGTGAGCCGCTCCATGGCAGCACGTTCGAGTTCCAGCTGGGTGCGGCGCCAATGGAGCGCGCGCTCGAGAGGGAAGCGAAAGGCTTTCACGGCAGCATGGAGGCGAGCGAGCCGAGGCCGGTGAGCGTTTCTTTGATGGGCGACACGACGGCGCCGTCCTGACGGAGGTAGCGCAGCATGTTTTCGCGGGCGCGGATGGTGGCGTCGAGGCGCGGATTCGATCCGGCGGCATAGGCGCCGAGTTGGATCAGATCTTCGGCCTGCCGGTAAGCGGCGAGGGCTTCGCGCACCTTTTGCGAATGCTGTTTCTGTTCCGGCGTGGCGATCTGGGATTGCAGACGGCTGACGGAATCGAGAATCTGGATGGCGGGGTAGTGGCCGGCGGCGCCGAGTTCCCGCGAGAGCGTGATGTGGCCGTCAAGGATGGAGCGGACGGCGTCGCAGATGGGCTCGTTGAAGTCGTCGCCTTCGACCAGGACGGTGAAGAAGCCGGTGATGGATCCGCGGGCGAAGTTCCCGGCGCGTTCGCAGATCTTCGGCAGCAGATTGAAGACGGAAGGCGTGTAGCCTTTCTGGCTGGGCGGTTCGCCGGCCGCGAGGCCGATCTCGCGCTGCGCCATGGCGAGACGAGTAACGGAATCCATGACGAGCAGAACGTTGGCGCCCTGATCGCGGAAATACTCAGCGACGGCGAGCGCGACGAAACAGGCGCGCACGCGAAGAGGAGCGGGGCGATCTGACGTGGCCGCGATGACGACGGATTTCCTGCGCCCTTCTGCGCCGAGTTCGTGTTCGAGGAAGGCGCGGACTTCGCGATTGCGCTCGCCGATCAGCGCGATGACGCTGACATCGGCGGAACTGTTGCGGGCCATGGAACCCAGCAGCGTGCTCTTGCCAACGCCGCTGCCGCCGAAGATGCCGATGCGCTGTCCTTTACCGCAGGGGAGCAGGCCATCGATGGCGCGGATTCCGGTGACCAGCGGCTCGGTGATGTGGGCGCGCGTCGAGCGGGTTCTGCGGCGGCTGATAGAGGCGGTAGGCTTCGCCTGAATCGATCCGCGCACCTTCGTCCATTGGATTGCCGAAGCCGTCCAGAACGCGGCCGAGGAGACCGGGCCCGACGTTCACGGTAGCTTCCTCCGGGCGCGCGAGGACGCAGATCGCCCAGGCGCAGACCGTCGGTATCTTCGAGCGGCATGGAGAGCACGTGGCCGTTGCGGAAACCGATCACCTGGGTGCGGATATAGCGGCCGGTCGAGGTGCGGATTACGCAGAAATCGCCGACGGCGGCAGAAGGCCCGCTGGATTCGATCAGAAGGCCGACCAGCTGGACGACCTCGCCGGCGCATTGAATGAGATCGAGACGCGCGACATCAGCGAAGTAGGGCTTAAGGTCGAGGGGACGGTACGCTTCGTTCATCGAAGGTTCACTCTGTCGGTAAGGCCGCGCTCGATTTCTTCGAACTGCGCGCCGGTGGAGGCGTCGAGTGTGCCGCGGTTGGTTTCGAAGACTAGTGCGCCGAGGTCGCGCTTGGGATCGCCGACGACTTCCACCTGGCGGGTTTCTCCGGCCAGGACCGCCTGCACCGCAGCGGCCTGCGACGGGTGGACGACGACGCGATGAATCTCCTGGCGATCGAGACGATTGAGCGCGACCTGGACCAGGGCCTGCATGGCTCCGGGGTCGAGCGAGAGCTCGCGGTGAATAATGCGCCGCGCGACAGCGATGGCGAGCTGCACTACGTCGCTTTCGGCGTCGCGGCGCAGACGCGGGCGGAGGTCGCACAGTTCGCGCGCAGTTTTGGCCATGCGGTCGAGGGCGGGCTCGAGCGCGGCGAGCGCCTGGGCTTTGCCGAGTGCTTCTCCTTCGTGAAGACCTTTTTTGTGGGCTTCGGAGACGGCGAGGCGGGCGGCCTGTTCGGCTTCGGCCAGACGGCTGCGCAGCGCGGCTGATTCGGGGGAGGCGGCGACTTCGGCGGGCTGAAAGGGCCCGGGCGCGGCACAGGACTCGCCAGGGGACCCATCCGCTTGGCGCCACTGCACGGGCCGGACTTCGGAGTGCTGGGCGCGGCCGAGGACTCTAGACGACATACTGCTCCCCGACGGCGCCCTTCATGTTGATGACGCCTTCGGATTCGAGCGTGCGGACGAGAGCGATCATCTGCTGCTGGGCGGTTTCGACGTCGCGTGATTTTGACCGGGCCCATGGCATCCATGTCCTCCTTCATCATTTCGGCTCCGCGCTGCGACATGGACTGCATAAGGTGATCGCGCAACTGGTGGCTGGTGCCTTTCAGAGCCATGCTCAGAACTTTGCGGTCGGCGCGGGCGGTGAGTTCCTTGACGCCGTTGGTGTCGAGGTGCAGCAGGTCTTCGAACACGAACATGAGGTGGCGGATGGTTTCCACCAGCGGCGCGTTGGCTTCTTCGATTTTGTGAAGGATTTCTTTGCTGGTGCCGGAATCGAGGCGATTGAACATCTCCGAGACGGCGCGCACGCCACCATAGGATTCACGGCTGAATTCTCCGAGGGCGAGCAGCTTCTGGCCGATGATGCCGGCGATTTTGGTGATGATGTCGGGCGAGATTTGGTCGAGATTGGCCATGCGGAGTGCCACATCGGAACGCATTTCCGGCGGGAGCGAAGTGAGCAGGGCCGCCGCCTGGGAGGCGCTCAGATGCGACAGGATGAGCGCGATGGTCTGCGGGTGCTCGCTATGGATGAATTTGGCGAGCTGCTGGGGGTCGGCTTTGTGCAGGATGTCGAAACTGGCGACATCTTTGCCCAGCGCTTTGACCAGGCGGTCGTAAATCTTGCGAGCGGCCTCGGGGCCGAAAGCGCCTTCGAGCATCTTGCGCGCATATTCAAGTCCACCCTTCACGACGTAGTCATTGCCGACCACGGTCTGATGAAATTCTTCCAGAACGGTTTGCGCCTGTTCCGCACTGATGTTCTGGATGTGGGCGATTTCGCGGCTGACGAGTTGAACTTCCTCCTCGCCCAGATTCTTGATGAGCTCGGCGCTGCTCTGTTCGCCGAGGACGACGAGAAGGATGGCGGCGCGTCTCACGCCGGACAGGGGCTCCGGAATGATGGCGGTGGGGCTCACCGGGAGCTACCGCCGGGGAGTTCCGCAAGCCAGTTACGCAGCACGTTCGAGGCGGCGCCGCTGTCTTTCAGGACCGTTTCGCGCACGCTGCGGGCGAGGACTTCGACCTTTTTGGTGGTCGCGTTAGGCAGTTTGAGCTGACTAAGTACGACGCTGTCGAGCTGCCGCTGGAGTTCGGCGTGTTCGTCCAGCTGAGCCTGCAGGCTGGCCTGCTCCGCACTGACGGGAGTTGTGCCGGCGGGGAGAGCGGGCGGGGCTTCCACAATGACGGTTTTCTTTTTGCGGAGGAGCAGAAACAGCGTGCCGCCGAGAAGAACGATGGCTCCGGCGCCGGCGGCGATGCCGACCGTCATGGATTTGGGGTCCGCCATTATGGGGAGCAGCCACTTCGGGATGCGCGGGTCCGGCGGGGGCGGTCCGGCAGGAAGCGAGGAAGGTGGTTCGGCGGTGAGGGTCGATTCGAAGGCCAGCGTTTCCACCACAAGCTGGTCGCCGCGTTCGGTGCTAAGGCCGGTGATGCCGGCTACCAGGTCGCGAATGGATTTGAGCCGTTCGGGGGAAGGGGGAACCAGGACGCGCTTCTGACTTTTGCCGGCGCCTTCCCACTTAAGGTCGTTATCGACCAGGACGGAGAGCGACATGCGCTTGATCTGGCCCTGTGGCAGGCGCGTGTGGCGGACGAGGCGGCTGGTTTGATACGCGATGTTTTCCGTTTTGCGCGAAACGCCGCCCGAACCGGCTGTCGACCGGCCGGGAGGGCGGGGCAGATTGGAAGCCGTTCCTGGAGCGCCGGCCGACGCACTGGCGGTTGTGGCGTCTTCCGTCTTCTGGGAACTGGTCATCACGGATTTGTTTGGATCCAGGGTTTCTTCGCTTTGCTCGCCGCTGGTGAAATCGCAATCGACGGAGACGGCGGCGCGAAACTTTTCGGCTCCGAGAAGCGGATCGAGCGTGGCGTTGATTTTGGCGAGAAGATCGCTTTCCACCTTTTGGCGGTATTCGAGGCTCGCTTCGGAGGGCTGAGGACTGTCCGGATCGGCCGGGCGTTTGGGACGGCTGAGGAGATTACCGCGCGTATCGAGCAACGCAACGGCTTCGGGCGTGAGCCCTTCGACGGCGCTGGCGACCAGGTTGGTAAGCGCTCCCACGTTCTGGGATGAGAGTTTGGCGCCCGGGCGCAACCGCAGCACGATGCTGGCTTTACCGGGCTGGCGCGATTCGAGGAAGACGGAATCCTTCGGGAACGTCAGGTGGACGCGGGCCTGCTCCACTTCCGAGAGCGACATGATGGAGCGTTCCAGTTCCCCTTCAAGGGCGCGGCGGTAATTGACGTGTTCGGCGAATTCGGTGGCGCCGAAATTGGTCTTGTCGAACAATTCAAAGCCAATCCGGCCGGTCTTGGGCAGACCGGCGGAGGCCAGCTCGAGGCGCAGTTCCGCGACTTTGGCCGACGGAGCGAGCACCGTCGTGCCGTTTTCCGAGAGGCGGAACGGTGAGCCGGTCTCCTTCATTTTGGCAACTACAGCGCCGGCATCTTCGGGAGAAAGGCCGGTGTAGAGAGGGCGGAAATCCGTCTCTTCTCTGTAATGCGAGAGGCCAAAGCCAAGCGCCACCACGGCGACGGCGACCACCAGGATGGTGATCCGCTGCCGGAGCGACAAAGCGAGAACAAGCCGTTTGATTTGATCCAAAAATCCGCCTTACATCTGCATCCGCATGACTTCCTGGTACGCGGACACGATCTTGTTTCTCACCTGCATGAACATTTGGAGGGAGAGTTCGGCGCGCTGGGAAGTAATGGCGGCGGTGTGCAGGTCTTCGGACTCGCCGGTCAGGAAGCTATTCACGGCGTTCGTGGCGCTGGTCTGCTGCTGCTCGACACTGTTGATTGCGGTGGTGAGAAAGTCGCGAAAGTCTCCGCCTCCGGAGGACGACTGCGTGATGGTCGTCTGGATATCGGGAATGGCAACGGGCTGGATGGGCTGAATGGGCATCGGCACTTAGCGGAAGAGGTCGATCGAGTGATTGATCATGTCCTTCACGGCCGAGATGGCGGCGACGTTTGCCTGATAAGAGCGCGAGGCGCCGATGAGATCGACCATGTCCGTGGCGGGGTCGATGTTGGGCATCGCGACGTAGCCGGTGGCATCGGCATCGGGATGGCCGGGCATGTAGCGCTTCTGCGGCTCGGACTGATCCACGGTGATCTCGGAAACACCCACGCCGGGAGACTGCTGGAGCTGCGCGGTGAGGACCGAATGGAAGGGAAGCTCCGGCGCCTGCGTTTCGAAGACGGCGTCCTTACGGCGGTAGGGTCCGCCCGCGGGAGTGCGCGTAGTTTCCGCGTTGGCGAGGTTTTCGACCAGCAGTTCAGCGCGCGTACGCTGCGCTTCCATGCCGGAGGCGCTGACGGAAATGGCGGAGAAGAGGCTCATGCGGCGGTTCCGCCCTGGATGGCTGCGGAGATGTCTTTGAACTGTCCTTTGATAACGGCGCTGGCGAGATTGAAGCGAATGGCGTTTTCGGCCAGCAGGCGCGATTCGCGGTCGATGCTGACGTTATTGCCGTCGTTGCGGACTTTCAAGCCTTGCACTTCGACCACCTGCGGCGTGTGGGTGTCGAGCGCGTTTTGGAACTCAGACTGGAAATCGATGTCTTTGGCTTTGTAACCGGGAGTATCGGCGTTGGCGATGTTGGAAGCGACAATTTTTTGACGCGCGGCGAGCAGATCCATATACCGCTCGACGTGGCTGCCGACATTTGTAAAGGTGCTGGCCTGCATGGACGGTGAGTGCCGCAACCGTGCTGAATTTCTCAAAAGCGGGCGTTGGCAAATCTTTTGCATTTATTTGGTTTGGAGTAACGGCTCATGGATATCAACCGGTTTACAGAGAAGACGCAGGAAGCGATCCGGGCGGCCCAGTCCAAGGCAACACGACTGCAGAACCAGCACGTGGACGTGGAGCATCTGCTGGACGCTCTTCTGGAACAGCAGGGCGGCCTGGCACGATCGGTTCTGGTGAAGGCCGGGTATGATGCGGACGCGCTGAAGCGCCGGGTGGAGCAGGAACTGGAACGCCTGCCGAAAGTGACGAGCACGTCGGGGGCAGCGGACCAGATTTATGTAACGGCACGGCTGAATCGATTGCTGGCGGCGGCGGAGGATGAGGCGAAGCGGCTGAAAGACGATTACGTTTCGGTGGAGCACGTGCTGCTGGCCGCGTCCGCGGACAAGGAGCTGGGAATCAGCCGGGACCGCCTGCTGCAGGCTTTGAAGGACGTGCGCGGCAGCCAGCGCGTGACGTCGCAGAATCCCGAAGCGACGTATGAATCGCTGGAGAAGTACGGACGCGACCTGGCGAAGCTGGCTGCGGCGGGCAAGCTGGACCCGGTGATTGGGCGGGACGAGGAAATTCGGCGGGTGGTGCAGGTGCTGTCCCGGCGCACGAAGAATAACCCGGTGCTGATAGGCGAGCCGGGCGTGGGCAAGACGGCGATTGTGGAAGGGCTGGCCCAGCGGATTATTCGCGGAGACGTGCCGGAGGGCTTGAAGAACAAGCGCGTGGTGTCCCTGGATATGGGCGCGCTGATTGCGGGCGCCAAGTTTCGCGGCGAGTTCGAAGAGCGCCTGAAGGCGGTGCTGAAGGAAGTGCAGGAGTCCGAAGGCGAAGTGATCCTGTTCATTGACGAGCTGCATACGGTGGTGGGCGCGGGCAAGGCGGAAGGCGCGATGGACGCGGGGAATCTGCTGAAACCGATGCTGGCGCGCGGGGAGCTGCACTGCATTGGCGCGACGACACTCGATGAATACCGGACGCACATCGAGAAAGACGCGGCGCTCGAGCGGCGATTCCAGCCGGTGCTGGTGGATCAACCGACAGTGGAAGACACGATCTCGATTCTGCGCGGCCTGAAGGACCGGTATGAAGTGCACCATGGCGTGCGAATCAAAGACTCGGCGCTGGTAGCGGCGGCGGTGCTTTCGAATCGCTACATCTCAGACCGGTTTCTGCCGGACAAGGCAATCGATCTGGTGGACGAATCGGCGGCGAAGCTGCGCACGGAAATCGATTCGATGCCGGCGGAACTGGACGAGGCGCGGCGGCGCGTGATGCAGCTGGAGATTGAACGGGAAGCGCTGAAGCGGGAAACGGATTCGGGCTCGAAAGAGCGGCTGGCGCGCCTCGAGAAGGAACTGGCGGATATCCGTTCGGATTCGGATGCGCTGCAGGCGCGGTGGCAGAACGAGAAGCAATCCGTGCAGCGGGTTCGGGCGCTGCGGGAACAGATCGAGCAGGTGCGGATTGAGATTGAGCAGGCCGAACGGCAGTACGATCTGAATCGCGCGGCCGAATTGAAATACGGCAGGATGAGTGAACTGCAGCGGCAACTGGAGGCCGCGGAGGCCGCCGGGTCAAAGGATGAAGCGCGGCTGGTGAAGGAGGAAGTGGACGAGCAGGACATTGCCGCAGTGGTGAGCCGCTGGACAGGCGTGCCGGTTTCGCGGCTGATGGAAGGCGAGATCCAAAAGCTGCTTCAGCTGGAAGACGAGCTGCACAAGCGCGTCATTGGGCAGGACGAGGCGGTGATCGCGGTATCGGAAGCGATTGTGCGGGCGCGCTCCGGGCTGAAGGATCCGAACCGGCCGATGGGGAGCTTCATATTTCTGGGGCCAACCGGCGTCGGCAAAACCGAACTGGCGCGGGCACTGGCCCAGTTTTTGTTTGACGATGAGCGGTCCCTGATTCGGATCGACATGTCCGAATATCAGGAGAAGCACACGGTAGCGCGGCTGATTGGCGCGCCTCCGGGATATGTGGGTTACGAAGAGGGCGGGCAGCTGACAGAAGCAGTGCGGCGCAAGCCATACTCCGTGATCCTCTTCGATGAGATCGAGAAGGCGCATCACGATGTATTCAACGTGCTGCTGCAGATTCTGGACGATGGGCGGCTGACGGATGGCCAGGGGCGCGTGGTGGATTTCAAGAACACGCTGGTGGTGATGACGTCGAACATCGGCAGCCCGCGCATTCTGGAATACCGGGGCGCGTTTGCCGGGCGGGATTACGAGCGGATGAAGGACGCGGTGATGGAGGAACTGCGGCGTCATTTCCGGCCGGAGTTCCTGAACCGCGTGGACGAGCTGATTGTGTTCCATGCGCTTTCCGAAGAGCACTTGAAGCAGGTGGTGGAGATTCAGCTGGAGCGGCTGCGCGCGCGTCTGGCGGAGCGGCACATTTCGCTGCTCCTGAGCGACCCGGCGCGGGCCTATCTGGTGCGCACAGGTTATGACCCGCTGTATGGCGCGCGGCCGTTGAAGCGCGCAATTCAGAAGTACATTGAGACGCCGGTGGGGCGCCTGATTCTGAAAGGCGAAGTGCGCGACGGTCAGGAACTGGACGTGGATTTCGATGCCGCGCGGGAAGAGCTCCGTTTCACACCGGCCGGAGTAATGACCGGAGCAATATAATGAAGGCATCCAGACCGGAAAGGGCTTCCATTCCATGAACAGAAGATATTTTCTGATGAGTTCCGCCGCTGCCGCAGCTACGACGATGCGGGCGGCAAAGAGTCCGAACGAAACAGTGCGCGTGGCCTGCGTGGGCCTGCGCGGCCGGGGCAAATCGCATATCGCGGCGTACACGACGCTGCCGAACGTAGACTTAGTCGCAATGTGCGATGTGGACGATTCGGTGCTGAACGGGGCGGTGCGCGACGTAGAGAAGAAGGGCAAGCCCGCGCCGACGAAATATACCGATTTACGCAAGCTGCTGGAAGACAAATCGATCGATATGATTTCGATCGCAACGCCGAATCACCAGCACACGCTCCAGACCATCTGGGCGCTGCAGGCCGGCAAAGATGTGTATGTGGAGAAGCCGTGCTCGCACAACATGTTCGAGGCGCAGCAGATTGTTGCGGCAACGCGGAAGTACGACCGCATGGTGCAGCAGGGCAGCCAGAGCCGTTCCGCGGTGGCGCTGCGCGAAGCGGTACAGAAGATGCGCGAAGGGGTGATTGGCGATTTGTACATGGCGCGCGGCCTTTGCTACAAGTGGCGCGACACGATCGGTCACACTCCGGTATCGCCGGTTCCGGCGGGCGTGGATTACGATCTGTGGCTGGGCCCCGCGCCGAACCACCCTTTCACGAAGAACCGCTTCCATTACAACTGGCACTGGTTCTGGGACTACGGCAACGGCGATCTGGGCAACCAGGGGATTCACGAAGTGGATATCGCGCGCTGGGGCCTGGGCGTGAAGTACCCGACGAAAGTTTCGGCGATTGGCGGCCATTTCATGTTCGATGACGATCAGGAAACGCCGAACACCATCAACTGCAGCTACGAATTCATGGATGGCGGCAAGAAGAAGATGATGACGTTCGAGGTGCGCCACTGGATTTCGAACCACGAGGCGGGCATCAAGGACTTCTCGGCTCCGCGGGATGGCAGCTTTAACCCGAATACCGTGGGGAACATCTTCTACGGTTCCAAAGGCTATCTGGCGATTGACGGCTACGAGCGGTACCAGACGTGGCTGGGCAAGGATCAGCAGGCGGGACCTTCGGGCAAAGCGGGCGGCGACCACTTCGCTAATTTCGTGGAAGCAGTGCGAAGCCGCAATCGAGAGCATCTGACGGCGGAGATCGAAGAGGGCGCGGCGTCAACGACGCTGGTGCATCTCGCGAATATTTCGTACCGGCTGGGACGCACGCTGAATTTCGACGCGGCTTCGTGGACCTGCCCCGGAGACGCCGAAGCTACGGCGATGTTTACGCGCAATTACCGCGCGCCTTTCGTGGTTCCGAAACTGGCGTAAAGCGGGCTTCCCGCAGGGCGAAAAGACGAGAATTTAGGACTGAATCCGAAACTCTTGTGTTGGCGATTTGTATCTGCTAGTACTGTATGGTACTCAGCAGGTGCGATTTAGCACAACACAGGAAATCGGTTCATGAACAGTTCCTTATTCTTTTGCTTCCTAATCTTCGCAGGTAGCCTTTGCGGACAAACCGCGCCCACGATGGAGCTCTGGTATTACCACCACAGCTACATCACGTCACAAACCGCAGTTCAGCAGAGCGAGGCCATTGTGGACCAGGCCGTCGCTGCCGGTTACAACGGAATGGTCCTGTGGGATTCGGCGATCAACGATCTGCAGTTCTCGTGGTTTAACCGGTCTTACATTCAGCAGGTGATTCAGTATGCGCAGTCCAAAGGCCTGAAGGTGATGCCGTTAACGGCGCCCTACGGCCATTCCGGAGACATGCTGCGGCAAAACCCCAACTGGGCGGAAGGCGAGCGCGTTGTGGGGACGCAGTTCCAGGTGGACCCCACGGGACAGAGTCTGCAGGTGATCGATTCGTCTCCGGGCGTGGTGAACGGAGGTTTTGAAAACGGCCAGACTTCCTGGTTTAGCTATGGCGACGCGGGGACATCGGTGGATTACACGACCGCTCACAGCGGCGCCGCATCGGGCCTGATCAGCACGACATCCGGGAACGCAAGGCTGTACCAGAGCCTGACGGTGAAGCCCTGGCGCCAGTATCACCTTCGGATGTTTACGAAGACGGCGGGATTTCAGGGCTATGCGCAGGTGGAAATTTACGGGGACAACAACTTTGCGTATAACCGGGTGAATCAGCAGCTAAGTCTGACTTCGACGTCTTCCGGCTGGACGCAGTTCGATTACGCGTTCAACAGCGGGCCGCACACGACCATGAGCATTTTGATGGGTGTATGGGGCGGAACGCAGGGGAAGCTGTGGTTTGACGATATTTCGCTGACGGAGACGGCGCTGGTTTATGTGCTGCGCGGGAACAGCACGCCGCTGAATGTTTACGACCCGGCGAACCCGACGCACAGTTTCGTGGAAGGGACGGATTTCGGCGCGGTGTCGGACCCAAAGTTTCTAACCAATCCCACTTTTGACGATTACTACCACCAGCCGATGACCGTGCCTGTGCCAGCGGGCAGCAGCTTGAAACCGGGACAGACTGTGGCGATGGACTGGTATGCGCTGCAACCGGTGTTTGGGGATGCGGGAGCGAGCCTGACCGATCCGGGGCCGTGGCAATGGATGCAGCAGAATTCCGCGGCTGTGGGCCATGTGTTTCCCAACGCGGGCGGCTACATGTTTGGTTATGACGAGATGGCGCACATGGATTCCACGGCCTCCGCAAAGGCGATGAACATGACTCCGGCGCAGCTGCTGGCGTGGCACTTCAACCAGGTTTACAACCTGTACAAAACAGTGGATGCCAGCAAGCGCGTGTATGTGTGGAGCGACATGTTCGACCCGTATCACAATGCGGTGAACAACTACGCGCTGGTGGAAGGCGACCTGACGGGTTCGTGGACCGGATTGCCGGCGGACGTCACCATCATGAACTGGAATCTGAATAACCTGACGAATTCGGTGAACTGGTTTTCGGGCCTCAATCCATCGCAGCCGATTGCGCACCGGCAAGTGATCGCCGGCTATTACGACTCCGGCAACGGGGCGAGCGCGGCAAGCACGGAGCTGTCGCAGGTGAAGGGCATCCCGGGAGTGACCGGCATCATGTACACGACCTTTGCCGACGATTACTCGCAACTGGGTGCGTTCGCAACGGCTGCCAAGGCTGGCTGGATGACCTACCAGGCGAGCTTGCCGACCACGCTTACACCGCTTCGGTTCGTGCCGATCACGCCGTGCCGCATTGCGGACACGCGTACGGCGGCGGGTCCGTTTGGGGCGCCCGCGGTGGCGGCGCAGACTACGCGCAGTTTTCCGGTTCTGAGCAGCGCGTGCAACATCCCGGCTTCGGCGCAATCGTATTCGCTGAATGTTACGGTGGTGCCGCAGGGGCCACTCGGGTATCTGACAATCTGGCCGGCGGGTCAGGCGCAGCCGTTGGTTTCGACGCTGAACTCGGACGGACGCGTGAAGGCGAACGCGGCCATCGTGCCGGCGGGGAGCAATGGCGCGGTGAGCGTCTACGCCACCAATACGACCGACGTGGTGCTGGACATTAACGGCTATTTCGTGCCGGCAACGAACACGGGCGCGCTGGCCTTTTATCCGCTGACGGAGTGTCGCGCGGCGGATACGCGCAAGGCCATTGGCACGCTGGGTGGTCCCTACATTGCGGGCGGCGGCACGCGCGCGTTTCCGATTACGCAAAGTGCCTGCGCTGTCCCCGCGAACGCGCAGGCGTATTCGATCAGTTTTACGGCGCTGCCGCGTGGCGCGCTGGGGTATCTGACGACCTGGGCGACGGGGCAGCCGCAGCCGCTTGTTTCCACGCTGAATGCGCAAAGGGGCACGCCGGTGGCGGCCGCGGCGATTGTGCCTGCCGGGACGAACGGATCGATCAGCGTGTTTGCAAGCGGCAGCACGGACCTGACGATTGACATCAACGGGTATTTCGCTCCGGCGGGAACGGGCGGACTTTCGCTTTACAACGTGACTCCGTGCCGTGTGCTGGATTCGCGCCTGCCAACGGGGTCGGCGCCATTTACGGGGACGCGTGCGGTGCCTGTGAGCGGGGCGGCACCATGTGGCGTTCCTGCAACGGCTCAGGGCTACATTCTGAACGCGACGGTGGTTCCGTCAGGATCGCTGACAACCCTGACGCTCTGGCCGCAGGGAGGGACACAGCCGGGTGTAACCACGCTGACTGCGCCGGATGGCGCGATTACCGGCAACATGGCGGTGGTGCCTTCGACCAGCGGAGGCGTGAACGCTTATGCCAGCAGCTACACGCAGCTGTTGCTCGACATTTTCGGCTACCTGGCTCCGTAAGGCGACCTTACAATAGCTTCTTGTTCCTATTCGGAAGCCTGTTTGTTCTGGCAGCGGCCTACGGGCTGGGCGCAGCTGTTTTCCGTTCGCTGCCGCTCCCGCATACCGCGCGTTTTGGGCTGGGAGCGGCGGTGGAAAGCCTGATCGTGTTCGGGTTGCTGCAGGTGGGGTGGGGCAACCGCTGGGTTTATTCGATTGTGGGACTGGCCGCGCTGGCGTCGATGTGGCGATGGCGGCCGGCACATCTTCGGGAGCCCTCGGTTGCGCCGCTGGACAATGCCAGCCGGTGGGTTTTCGGGGTCGTGCTCGCGGTATATGCGGGCATGTATGCCATCTGCGCGGCGTCTCCCGAGATACAGCCGGACGCGGTTACGTATCACTTGGGCCTGGCTTCCGAATACGCGCGGCTGGGCCATTTTCCTGGGCGCATCGGGTTTTACGAAGTGCTGCCGCAGGGTCTGGAAATGCTGTTCACGGCGGCGTATTCCTTCGGGGGTCCGATCGCGGCGAAGCTGATTCATTTTGCGCTGCTGCTGAGCACTGTGCCGCTGATGATCGTCACGGGCCGCAGGCTGGGATTAAATGACAGCTCGTCTGCAGGCGCGGCGACGCTTTACCTGTGCATGCCGGTGGCGGGGATCAGCGGCACGTGCGCGTATAACGACGCTGCGCTGGTGTTCTATACGCTGCTGGCGTTCTACCTGATGCTGGTGTGGCATGCCGGGCGGCGTCCGGTGTATCTGCTGGCGGCGGGCTTCGCGGGCGGATTCTGTTACGCAGTCAAGATCACGGGCCTGCCGGTGGCTGCGGCCCTTACCGTGATTACGGTCGTAGTCTCTCGCCGCGTGCGGCCGGCGGTCCTCGTGGCTGTGGGCTCAGCGGTTTCAGTGGCGCCATGGATGCTGCGCGCCGTGGTGCTGACCGGCAACCCGGTGGCGCCGCTGCTGAACCGATGGTTTCCGAACCCTTATTTCAACACCACGACTGATGCGGCCCTGAGCGCGATCGTGCGTTCGTACGGCAACTTTCACTGGAACACCGCGCCGCTGGAATATGCGTTTCGCGGGGGGATGCAGGGCGTTACCGGGCCGCTGCTGCTGTTGCTGCCGGTTGGGCTGCTCGCATTGCGGAGGCGCGCGGGGCGGCTGATCTTTCTGGCTGCGGGCATCGCGATGGCACCGTGGTTCTTCAATGCCGGAACGCGATTTTTGATGCCCGCTCTGGCACTGCTCTCGCTGGCGCTCGCGATGTCGTTACCACGGCCGCTGCTGATGGTCTGCGTGGCGGCGCAGGCGATTCTTTGCTGGCCCGCGGTTGTGGACGCGCTGGAGGAGCCGAACCGCTGGTCGCTGCATGAGATTCCGTGGCGCTCGGCGTTCGGTGTGGAACCGGCGGATGCTTACCTGACGCGAGTGGTGGCGGAATATCCGGCGGCGCGCATGGTGGAGCAGCATACGGAGCCGGGCGATCGCATCTTTTGTTTGAATCCCACGGCGCGCGCTTACAGTACGCGCGAGCTGGTGGACTACTGGCATTCCACGGAGCTGCTGCAGCTGGGGGACGCGCTGCAGATCGCGTGGGCTCATCCGCAGCTGCAGGCAGCGAATGCACACTGGCCGGACCAGCTAATGCGGGGAATCCGCGTGCAGACCGAGGCAGCCGCGGAAGGCGAGTGGCATGTCTTCGAACTAACGCTGCTGACGCCGGGCGGCCGGATTCATCCGAGTCCGCAATGGTCACTGGATGCGAAGCCGAATCGGTGGGACGCGCCGTGGGCAGTGGATGATCATCGCTCGACGGCGTGGCGGACGCGGGACCGTGTGCAGCGCGGCATGTATCTACGGATCGATATGGGGCGGCCCCAGCTGTTGTCGGGAATTTCCATTCTGGAAGAAATGCCGCGGAACCTGATGCTGCTGGTGGATGGGATGGACGCAGAAGGGAAGTGGCAGCACCTGGCCGATTCTTTGCGCGTAGAGCCTGCGGCGGAGGGTGATCTGCGCCGTGATGCTGTGATGGCGGTGCGCCGCGCAGGGTTTCGTTACATCCTGGCGGAAGCGGGCGATCAGGGCATGGGCCTGATTGGCGGTGACATGCTAAAGCACCCCGTGGAATGGGGCGTTCACAAAGAGGCCGAGGCCTCGCCAATTTGTTTGTTTAAGATTTTGTAGCGCTTAGCTGGCTGTTGGCGGACCGCCCCAGGCCTGAGAAAACGGCTGCGATGCGGCGGAGGCGGCGGTACGGGGGCGAACCCACTGGCGCTTGCCGCGCGCTTCGGCCAGTGCGCGCCGGGGCGCAGTGTAAGCCATGAGGTCGCTGCTGCAGAGGGCATACTGCTGATAAGCATCGACCGAGCCGGAACCCTGAGCGAGCGCCTTTCCCAGAAGCTCAACGCAAAGCGAGGGCGTCTCCTGAATGCTCACGTGATGCTCAGTGAGAAGCGTGAGATCAACGGTGAAACGAAACACACGATCCGGCTGTTTATCCACGGAGCCGAAGAACGTGAATTGTCTGGTTCCATGGTGTTGCTCAAAACCGCGGTAGGAGAACTGCATGACCTACTATAGCAGTGCGATACTAATGTTTATGCGGCTTGCGATGCTTTTGCTGTTGCCGTGTCTGGTTTTCGCACAGTACCGAACGAACCGGCGCATCGTGACAGGCGGAGGCACCGGGGCGTACGGCGGACCGGCGGTCACCTTTCACGGATCGGTGAAAGCGATCTCCTCGAAGGACATCGTCATCATCAATGAAGAGCAGCAGGAGATCACGATTCATCGCACGCGCAAGACGAAATTTTTGAAGAGCGATCAGGAAGTGAAGCCTGCCACCATCGCGCCCGGAACAGCGGTCACACTGGATGTGACGAAAGCACCGGACCAAAGTTTGCTCGCTCTGAATCTGTTTGTCGATGTTCCTGCTGTTCAGAAGTAGCTTCCTGCTGCTGGCGGCGCTGCCGACGTTTCACCACGACATCGCGCCCATTCTTTACCAGCAGTGCAGCGGTTGCCATCATTCGGGAGAGGTGGCTCCTTTTCCGCTGGTGACGTATCAGGATGCGGCGAAACGCGCGCGTCAGATTGCGGAGGTCGCGGCGAAGCATGTGATGCCACCGTGGCAGCCGGAGCCTGGGTACAACCACTTTGCCGACGAACGGCATTTAACAGATGCGCAGATCGCGATGCTGCAGAAGTGGGCGGCAGATGGCGCGCCCGAGGGCGATCCGAACAGTGGCCCGGCGCCCCCCCTTTACAACAGCGAGACGTGGCAGATGGGCAAGCCGGATCTGGTGATGCGCATGCCTCAGCCGTATAAGGTGGCAGCGGACGGCGCTGATCAGTATATGTGCTTCTCCATTCCGCTGAAGCTGGCGAAGGATCAGTATGTGCGCGCAATGGAATTCCATCCTTCGAATCGCAGGGTGGTGCATCACGCGCTGTTTTTTACCGGGCACGCGCCGGGAGCAAGCTACTCGTGCTTCGGACTGCCGGGGTTCCTGCCAACCGCTGCACTGGGCGGGTGGACTCCGGGCATGGGACCGGTGCGCATGCCGGAGGGCACCGCGGCTTTGCTGAACGCGCGTACCGACTTGGTGATGCAGCTTCACTTTCATTCGACGGGCAAGCCGGAAACGGAGCAGGCATCCATCGGCTTCTGGTTCGAAAAGGAGCCGCCCACGAAGAAGGTGATGGATGTGGGTCTGACCTCGAATCGGATCGACATTCCGGCCGGCGCTGCCAATTACAAGGTGACCGATCACTTCACCATTCCGGTTCCGGTGACAGTGATTGGGGTGATTCCGCATGCGCATTACGTGTGCCGTCAAATGCGCGGGTGGGCGGTGCTGCCGGATGGCACGAAGAAGTGGCTGCTGTATATCCGCAACTGGAACTTCGATTGGCAGGACCAGTATCGCTATGCCGTGCCCATTCATTTGCCGGCGGATACGGAAGTGAAGATGGAGTTCACCTACGACAATTCCGAGGCGAATGTCCGAAATCCGCATCAGCCGCCGCAGCGCGTGGTTTGGGGGCCTGGAACGACGGATGAGATGGCGGGTCTGCACCTGCAGGTGATTCCGGACAATGTGGAGGACATGCACGAGCTTGGGCAGGCGCTGTGGGGCAGGATTATGCGGAGCGTTGGCGGCGGGTTCTATCGCAGGCCGGAATAGAGATTCGAGACCTGCGCGAGAGCCTGGGCCACGGCCGGGGAACTTCGCACCGCCAGAGCTTTGCGGTAATATTCAGCGGCAACGGCATAGTCCTGGAGCTGCGCTTCGATATAGCCGTAGACGGTGAGCGCTTCGAAGTTTTGCGGGTCAGCGCGTAGAATGGCGGCGAGTGCCGGGCGTGGCGTATCCAAATCGCCGGCCATGGCTGAGACGCGGCACAGATCGACTGTGACAGCATCTGTGGTCTGTATGGCGCGGGAGCGTTCGAGCCAAGTGCGGGCTTCTACCAGATTGCCGCGAACGAGCCACTGACGGCCGATGGAACGCGTCAGCTGGGCGGGCGAGAGATTGGCGTTGTAGGAGATGACCTGCAGGGCAGGCTCGTCGCTTCCGATGCGGATCTCGGTTTCACGCAGTTCCTCGCCGGCGCGCATTTCAAGGGTGTAGAGGCCAGGGGGCACGCTGACCGGGAAGAGGCCGAAGTTGCCGGGCAGCGTTTCGGATTCGGAAGCAAAAACCGTTGTGGCGTTCTGGCGAAGGCGCCATTTGATGGTCTGCCGGTGTGTCAGCTGCACGAAGGCCAGAGGACCGCCTGCGTTGGGATCGATATGGGCAGCGCCGAAGGCAAAGGGTGTTCCGGGTTTGTCGGTCCCGGGCCGCCCGAGCAGAAGGGCACTGGCTTCGCGCCGTCCGGAGACCTCGAGCGGAAAGGGATAGCTCACGCCGTCGATGTGGAACACGACGGTGTAGGTTCCGGGCAGCAGCGTGAGCCGGTGCTGGTAACGGATCTTTTTTCCTTCGAGCGCGGGCAGCACGGTTTCGAACTCTTCCACCGACACGGAAAGCCCGATCTTCGTTCTGACGCGGGCTTCAAGAGAAAGATCGATCAGAGGGACGCCATCGTCGGACCAGGATTGGAACGTGGTGAGCACGGGATGGCTGGTTTCGGCGACCAGCCGTGAATTGACGCGAAACTTTGCGGTTTTCGAAAGCGCGGCTTCCGGTGACGTGGCACGCGCGATGAGCTGATCGTTCTCGACGCCCTTCACGCCCCGCGCCACGCCCATGGCCGCATCGACAATCTCGCATTCGGCGGGCGTGAGATTCATGTTGTTGCGGATATCGCCCTCGGTGAGCAAGTCATTGACGCGGAACATGCCGCGCGTGCCTGCCTGCGGATTCAGCAGGGCGATAAAGGTATCGAGCGAAGGTGAGTAAATGCGGTACTGGCCGGTTTCGTTCTTTTGAAAAAACAGGAACTGCAGGGCGGCACTGAAGCCGATGTTCGGGGCCGTATCGTAATACCAGATCTCGAGCGGCCAAAAGCTGCGTGTGGAAGAGAGGCGCGAGATTTTGGACGGCGCCCCCATGCTGAGATAAACGCGGGCCCGGTCGTTATTGACGGAACCAAAGGCGCTTTGGATGTAGGCGAGGCGCGTCTCAAACTCATCCGCGGTGATCTGTTTTCCCGACCAGAAGTTATCTTCAAATGCGGCGCGCGCGTTGTCGTCGCGGAGCGCGAGATAGGCCTTCTTCTCGTCAGCTGTCAGGATAGGACCGACTTTGTCGATCCATGCCGCCGAGAGCGTGGAGCAGAAAGCCAGCATGAGCAGAATACGCATCAGAACTCGATGCGGCCCGCCATCTGCAGCATGCGCGCGGCGTAAGCCAGGTTGCTGTTGGTGGCCGGAGCGCCGTAGGACTTCAGGTTGATGGCCGTACTGTAAGATCCGTAGTTTTGGTAGTTCAGGAGATTGAACGCTTCAGCGATAGCGATCAGGCGAATGCGCTCGCGCAGGCTGAAAGTCTTTTGCAGCCGCATGTCGACGCGCTCGATGGGGCGACCGTAGAACTGATCACGCGCGGTGATCATGTAAGCCGGCGCGGTGGGATCCGGGTGGTTGTTGGCCGGGTTGTTGTAAACCGGAAGCGTCGCGAGGAAGGTCCGGTTGTAGGTCGCGCCGTTGCTGAACGGGTTGCCGCCGGCGGTGACCGGGTAAGCGTTGCCGGACCCAAAGTGGTAGAAGAGGCTGGTCTGAAATCCCCACGGCAGCTGATAGCTGGCGTTCAGTGAGACGGTGTGCCGCTGGTCGTCAACGGAGTTGGCCCATTCGCTGTTGAGATCGTATTGATTGTTGGGAACGTAGAAGGCGCCTTGAGTGGAGTCCTTCAGGCGCGACAGCGTGTAGCTGGTGCCGACCGACAAATTGTGGGAGAAGCGTTTGCGCAGTTCCATCTGCAGGCCGTCGTAGATGGCGCCGGAGGCATTCGGCGTGGTGAACGTCAGGATGGTGGTGAAGTTCTGGTTGGGACGCGGCACCAGCGTGGGGTTGAGATTCGCGCCGGTGACGGGGTTGTAGAGCAGGTTTGCGTCGGTACGGATCCAGTCGTTGTACACCCGCCAGTGCACGAAATCGGCGGAGAGGGTCCAGTCCTTCGAGAACTGGTGCTCGGCGCCGATGGACCCCTGCACGGAGAACGGCGTGTGCGCGTCGTGCGCCAGAATCTGCACCGCCTGCTGCGGAATGGTCACAGCGCCTGACAGGATCTGCGCGGCGGTCGTGGTTCCAAACGGCGCGAGCAGGTTGATGTTCGCGGTGGCGGTACGCGAGACCGAAGCCTGGATGGATTGCTGGCCGTTGAAGATCTCCTGATCGATCACCTGATTGGCCTGAATATCGGCGAAATATTTTCCCAGGCCGCCGCGGATGACCGTGCGTCCGTTGTTGCGAACATCGTACGCGAAGCCGATGCGCGGCGCGAAATTCAGATTGTCGCCGGAACGCGGCGTCACCAGGCCGCTCTTCAGGCTGAGAGAGGGATCAAAGATGCCGATGTCGTTGTCATAGCGCAGACCGAGATTGAGGGTCAGACGCTGGCTGAGTTTCCAATCGTCCTGCATCCAGAATCCGACCGTGTTGCGCGGGATATCTATATTGAAATTGCCGAAACCCTGCACATAGGTGCTGGCCAGAGGACTGATGGCCGCGAGGTTCCAGGTAGTGGGATCGGGTGAAGGGAAGACGGCGGCATAGCTGGTGGGGTCGGACGAGAAAGTTACGGTGCCGCGCAGGTTCTGCTGAAAAATGCCGCTGTGTTTATCGAACAGGTACTCGCCGCCGGTCTTGATGCTGTGCTTGCCCTTCAGCCAGAACAGGTCGTCGCGATACTGCTGGACGTTTTGCACGAAATGCTGGGGGTAGTTATATGGGCCGCCGATGGTGGTGGTGGGAAAGCGCAGTTCCATGGTGGGATAGATAGCTTCGTTATCCCAATCGAAGTGATTGAACCCGCCCTTTACTTCGTTGACGACGCCCGGACCGAAAATGCGGGTCCACGTGGCGAAGACGCTGTAAGCGGTACGCGTCTGATTCGCTGCGCGGGAGGGATGAGCGGTGCCGCCGGCCGCGATGGTGAAAGGGTTGGCCCACGTATAGCCGCTGGCGCGTACTGAAATGCGATTGGCGGAATTGATTTCGTAATCCGTGCGGAGCAGGTAACTGTTGGTTTTCAGCGTGGAAGGAAACGTAAAAGTCTGGCCGGGAAAGCCGGTGGGGGTCTGGAAGAGCGTGGCGGGCTGGCGCTCGCCTTCATAGCCGAAGAAGAACCAGAGTTTGTTCTTCAGAATAGGACCGCCGACGGTACCGCCATACTGCTGATCGCTGAAGGGAAGAACTTTCTGCGCGATCGGGTCGGCGGCGTTGAAAACGTCGTTGCGGAAATAGCCATAACCTGAGCCGTGGAATTGGTTGGTACCGGACTTGGTTTGCGCGTTGATCTGAATCTGCGAAGAACGGCCGAGCGTGGCATCAAAGCGGTTGGTGATGATCTGGTATTGATCGAGCGCGTCGCGGCTAAACTGCGGCTGCCCGAAGGAGGAACCGGCGCTGTTCTGGGTGACCTGCTGGCCATCGACGTTGATCTGAAAACGGCCGCTGTCGGTGGTGCCGAGCGGCGTAAATGCCACCGCGTTGTGGGTGATTCCGGGAACCAGAAGCGCCAGTTCCATCCAGTTGCGGCCGTTGAGCGGCACGTCTTTCATTTGTTTGGAATCGATGTTGCCGCCAACCTGCGAGGAACTGGTATCGATGACCGCTGTGTCGGCGGAAACGTCGACGCTGGCGCTGGTGGAAGCGGGGTGCAGCGTGAGGTCGACGGTGATGGTCTGACCGACAAGGAGCGTGAGCGTTTTTTCCACCGGGCCGAAGCCGGGCATGTCCACGCGCACCAGATAGTCCTTCGCCTCCAATGCCGGGACGACGAAAATACCGGAGGAGTTAGAGAGCGTGGCCTGGGTGGCACCGCCGTCTTTCGGAGAAACGGCAATCTTCGCGCCCACAACAGCGCCGCCGCTGACATCGGTCACCTTGCCGGTGATGGACGTGACCTGTGCCAGGCACAGCGTGACGGAGAAGGTGAGGAGCGTGATTAGTTTCGCGATCATTGAGTAAGCCTTGTGGAAGAGGATAGGAACAGGGCCTTCGCGATACTGGCGTGCACGCCCTTTTTGGTATCGACGAGCTGGGTCACGCTGAGGTCGCCGGCAACGCTGGTGAGCATGTAAGCGTCGTCGCGCGACAGGTGTTTTTCGGTCACCAGGAAATCGATCATTTCGAGCGCCGCCAGTTTTGCGGCCTCGGTGAGATCTTCGTTGAATCCCATGGTGATGTAGTGGGTGGGAGTTTCGGCGCGCGGCCAGCGCAGATGCATGTCCTTGCGCACGATGAACTGGAAGGTGCCGTTCAGTGACGTCTCCATGGCGGTGATGTCGATTTCACCATTGCCCTGGCCGGCATGGGCGTCGCCCACTTCGAAGAAAGCGCCTTTGGCTTGAACGGGGATGTAAAGCGTTGCGCCCGCTACCAGATCTTTGTTGTCCATGTTGCCGGCGTGATACCAGGGAGCGGTGCTGTTGAGGCGCTGCGGGCCTTCCGAACCGGCGACGCCCATGCTGCCGAAAAAGGGATGCAGCGGAATCTCGATGCCGGGCGCGAAGTGGGCCACCATGCGCTGTCGATCCAGCGGGATCACCTTGGTGCGCGAGTAAGGAAACTCATCCGGCAGAAAGCCCGAGCCGGGGCGAAAGGAGTTGTAGGCGAAGGGAACGGCCAGATCAATCTTTTTGATGCGGACCTCGAGAACGTCGCCGGGTTCCGCGCCTTCGATATAGACCGGGCCGGTGAGGATGTGGCCGCCGGGGCCGCGATCCTTCACCTGCTCGTTGATGTCGTAAAGCGCCTGCGGGATTTCTTTGGCGCCGCCTTCCGCCAGGCGTTTGGCGTTGCCGGAGACGGTTTGGATTTCAACGGTATCGCCGGAATGGATGCGTATCGCAGGCGGGCCGCCAGCCGAGTAGTAGCCGAGCACGACGGTTTTCGGCGTCGCGGCGAGTTTGTATGTCGTTTGCGCGTAGGCTGCCGCGGCGAGGAGAAACAGGAGCGGCAGACGCGTCACTTGCCGGCAACCTCGACAAGTATCTTGTAAACGAGATCGACACCCTGCTGAAGCGACTCGATGGGCACGCGCTCATCATTGCCGTGCATGCGGGTCAGGTCGTCGGCACTGATGGGATAGGGATAGATGCCGTAAACCGGGATGCCTTTGCTGCGCCAGGCCATGGCGTCGGTTCCGGCCTGGAACAGATAGGTGGTGACCGGGACGCCAGGGAAGACGACGTTGGACTGCTTCACGATGGAGCGAAACAGATCGGTGTCCTTGGGCGACGGCTTCATGTTGCGAGCCAGCTTCAGGTATTCGGCGTAGGCGGAGTTACCGGCGGGCATGCCGCGTCCGAGCGCGGAGGTGACATCGACGCGCGGATCGTTGATGACGGCCTTCATTTCGGAGATGAGCTCTTCTGTGTTTGTGCCGGGGATGGTGCGGAAGTTCAGGGTGGCCTCGGCGGAACCGGGAATTACGTTGCCGCGGAAGCCGGCATTCATCAGGACAGGCGCAATGGTGTTGCGCATGATGGCGTGGAGCAGCGGATCTTTGGTGATTTCGCGATCGGCCTGTTTCACCAGCGCGGGGTCGTCACTGTTCACCAGGTTGTGAAAGTAAGTAGACATCGGCGGCTTGCTGGTTTTTTCGAGTGTGGTGAAGAACTCTTTGGTGCTGTCGATTAGTTTGGGTTGCGTATCGTAATCCGCGATCTTCGCCATGGCTTTCGAGAGCGTGAAGATGGCGTTGTCCGGTCGCGGCATGGAAGAGTGCGTGGAAGTGCCGCGCGCGGTAACCAGAAGAGAAGCGGAGGACTTGTCGGCGGTGGAGATGCTGATGTAACGCGTGGAACCGTCGGGATTCTTGATGATCCAGCCGCCTTCATTCAGCGAAAACTCGCAATCGATCTTGTCCCAGTGATCCTTAGCCAGCCAGAGGGTGTTGTACTGGCCGCCTTCCTCATCGGCTTCGGAGAGGAAGATGACGTCGCGCGCGAGCGGAACCTTGTTTTGCACGAGCATCATCACAGCCTGGGCGAAAACGGCGAGGCCGCCTTTGAAATCGATGGCGCCGCGGCCCATGATGTAGCCGTCTTTGGCGATGCCGGCGAAAGGATCGACAGACCATTTCTCGCGTTCGACGCCGACAACGTCGGCATGCGCGGCGAGCAGGATGGGTTTTTTGCTGCCGTCACCTTTCAGGCGCGCGATGAAGTGGGCCTTTTTGGGATCGGGCGTGGGGATGATGTCGATCTGGAGGCCAAGCGGCGCGAACTTAGTTTTCAGAAAGGCGGCAAGTGTCGCTTCATTACCGGGAGGATTCGATGTGTCAATTCGAATGATCTCGGTGAGCAGCTGGGCGGTGGGGTTCAGGGGCGGCTGAGCGGCCTGAACAGCCAGAGACGCGAGTGCAAAAAGAGAGAAGGATTTCCGCATGATCGTATCCACTTTTGATTTTGTTCGAGCAAGTGCTGGATTGGGTCCGGCTCAAACAGGGAGAGACCAGCGGGGTGCAACGGAGCGACAGGCTGGCGGTGTTTGGGTTAGTTTGGCGAAAAGCAGGACAAATGTCAAATTTGGCGAAGGCCGGTTACTTCTGTCCGCGGATCAGTTCCCGTTCGCTCGCGATGAATCCCCAGGAGTTCCACGCCTGGCCTTTGACCACCTGACGGAACAGGCTGGCGGCCTCCGCGGGTTGACCGTTGTACAGGTGCCAGTTGCCGACTCCATAGGTCACCGTGTTGAACGACAGCTCGCCCTCGACATCGGCAGGACCCGAGGGCGGCTTTGGCAGAACCCCCTGCTGCGTGAGCTGGCCCTGATAAAAGCGTAGGAGACGCAGATAGAAGTACAGGTGCGGCTCTGTGTTCTTCACCTGGGGAGTGATGCGCTGGAGCACCTGGGCGGCCTGCTGAGCGTTCCCGGCGCGGCGCTGCGAAACGTACAGCCAGTTGGAGCAATCGATCAGGCTGTCGTCGCTTTTGGCGAGCGACCTCGCCTGGGAGAACGAAGCCGCGGCTTGTGCGAACTCGCCGAGGAAATAGTGTGCGAGCCCGAGATGGTAGTGCGCGTCGAGGTTGTCCGGTGCCAGCCGAGCTGCCTGTTCCAGATCCCGTTTCGCTGGCTGAAACTGGCGCAGCCCCAGTTCCCGATGGCCGCGCTCGACGTAGAGGTTCGCGTCGCGGGGCGCCATTAACAAGGCATCGGTGCAGGTGGCGATCGCTTCCTTATATTGCCTGCGGCCCGCTTGCGCCTTCGATAAGCTGAGCGCCGCATCGACGTTTTTGGGATCGGCAGCCACGCTCGCGCGGGCGGCGGTAACTGCCGCGTCGTCTGGCAGGGCGTAGAGACTGCGGCCAAGGCCCGAGGTGACCTCCAGCGCGCCCGGTGCGGATTTTGCGACCTGGGCGGTCAGGAACGCCGTGCTCAGCAGCAGCGGGATCAGGAGGGTGTGCATCCCTTCTTAAAACCCCCCGCCGGCCACGCACGCGAAGTTGTCCCCCTCGTCGATGCTGCCCGTACCTTTATATTTAGCCACCTGGGGATAGGGACACAGCGGCCGCGTTCGGGTGGTGGTTCCCTTCTCGACGTGTGCGCCGGATATCCGGTCGGGGGCGGTCCCCTTCTCTACCCAGTCCATAACGGCACCCAGCCAGTTCGCGGTTCCGCACCCTGGGCCACCATTGCAGTGGAACATACCGGGAACCATGAAGACCCTGTAGAAATCACGCGTCTGTTTCTCCCCCAGACGCCTGCTTACCGTTTCGTAATACTCGATTCCGGGGAGCGGGTTCACCTGCTGATCCGCCCAGCCGGAATACTGAACGATTTTGCCGCCCCGCTTCTGTAATGCGGTGAGATCGGGATTGCGCGCATCCAGCTGCGCCGCCGCGCCGGCCAGACGCGGGGGGTCAGTATCGAAGTTGAACATCGTATATTTCCAGGTGGAACCCGGGGGCGGGTCCAGCATTTCGAACTTCATCTGGCTTTCCGAACGCGGTAGCACTGTCTTGTCCGGAGCGATCAGGTTGTCCGGCCACACGGGTTCGCTGCCCACGAGCTCACCTGGAAACAGCAGCCTGCCCCGGGAGTCGCGGACGCCGCCGTAAATCTTCCCGAGCGCCTCGATCTGTGCGGCGGTGAAGCAGCCTTCGGCGTCGGCACCTTTGCAGACGGACAGGTCTTTCGCCGGCGAGAAGTTGCATTTGCGCGGGTCCTCAATCAGGCCGTCTTTTAAGCCGTCGAGGGCATCGCACTTCTCGTAAATCGCTTTCGTGAGCAGTGGCAGCTTCTCCGCCGGGATGGCACCCGCACCCACCTGCGATTGACCGATCCACATGCGGCGCAGAGCGTTGCCCGTATTGTACAGACCGGGCGCACCGATCACGAGGCCATCGAAATCCTCCGGATATCGCTGCGCCTCCTGCAGACCCTGGCGGCCGCCCGTGGAGCAGCCAACCCAGTACGAGTAGCGCGGGGCCATGCCGTAATAAGCGGCAATTACCTGCTTTGCCAGTGCTGCCGTCTCATGCACCGAGAGATACGCAAAATCCAGAAATTTGCGGTGCCCGTTCGGATTCGCGGGCGTTTCATAGGCAAAACTGGCGAGCGGCTCTTTGGCGGCGTCGTGACCGGTATCGGAAGAGGCAGAGGCGAAGCCCTGACGCACAGCATTGTCCACTGCGCCAAGACTGATGGTGCCGGCGGTGCCGCCATTCCCCACCATTTGGAAGCGCTCGTTCCAGACGGTAGGCAGCTTAATGGCGAAGCCAGCCTCGGGCCAGATTACGCCGCGGATGTCGCAAAGTTCGGGAAGTGTGCCTTTCGCGGCGGTCAGGGTGGCGGAATGAATTTTGACCTGGTCACTAAAAGTTTTGCCGGCCAGCGCTTCGCAGCTGACTACGGGGCCGGCGGCCAAACACCAGTGCGCGCCGGTGAAGACCAGAGTGGACAACCAGAGCAATTTCCCTGCGGGAACCATGCCAGTAAGCATACTCCTCAAATAGAAGTGCTGAGGCGAAGCAAAACGGCTGTACTATGTCCGGGGTTCGTACATGGCAACGTCCCGTTTGGCCGCTTTATCGCTCGGGCTGTGTCTGTCTGCCAGCTCAGTAACTGCGCAGAGCGCGCGCGAGTGGGCAGAGCCGCCTATACGAAATCGATTCAGCTGGCCACGTCGTGGCTGGCCGCCACGCATTCCGCCAATAACGAGGACCGGGCCTGGCGCCTGACAGGCCTGGCATGCGCTGGTACAAATGCGGCCGCAACGAGGACCGCTACTCAGGAGTTGCTGGCAACGCAAAGAAAAGGACGGCGGGTGGTCTGATCTGCCTTCTACCGAGAGTTCCGCGTATACAACGGGACGAGCGCTGGTGGCGCTTCAGCTCGGCGGTCTGCCAGTCACCGATGTGGCCTACCAGCGAGGCGTCCGGTTCCTGTCACAAACGCAGCAGGAAGATGGTTCGTGGTTCGTGAGGACGCGAGCTCTGGCATTCCAACAGTGGTTCGAGGCAGGTTTCCCGCATGGTTACCATCAGTGGATCTCGGCGGCCGGCACGAACTGGGCAGCGATGGCGCTGCCGCTGACACTGCCGGAATCGGGCGCGGTCACCGCCCCGCGCCGGCCCTGATCCTGCAACGTCCTTTTGCGGGACAATGATTCATGTTTCGCGATTTTCTTCTTTGTTTCACCGCGGCCGGAGCGCTGCAGGCTCAGTCGCCAACGCCCGCGATACCGGATTGGGCTCTTCCCGGCTCGCCCACTCATAAGCAGGTGCCGCCACCGGCCGATTTTCACCGGCCCAGTCAAACGTCCACCATTCCGATCGGTATCTTCGATGGCCAGTCCGATGTTGGCGGTCCCGCGGTGCCTGGGAGCGGTGTTTATAACCCATCAACGAAGCAGTACACGATCCGCTCCGCCGGTTATAACATCTGGTACACGCGCGACGAGTTCCACTACCTCTGGAAGAAACTTTCGGGCGATGTTTCTCTGGCGGCCAGCGCCACTTTCCCCGACGCGCAGGGTTTCGGTGACCGCAAAGTGGTTCTGGTCATTCGCCAAACCCTGGAGGACGACTCCAAAGAAGCGATGATTGGTGAACACGGTGTGGGGATGATCCATCTGGCTCAGCGGCCCGAACGCGGCGTGATGATAAAAGATATGCAGTATCGATTCGGCGGCGGGCTGGCCAACGTTCACGCGAAGCGGATCGGCATTGAGAAGCGCGGCGACGCGATTGCGATTTTTATCAGTTTAACGGGCGAACCCATGCATCAGTTCGGTCCGCCGATCGACCTGCACTTTGATGAGCCGTTCTACGTGGGAATCGGCTTCTGCTCGCACCTGCCGGACAAGGCGGATACGGCGGTTTTCTCGGATGTGGTGCTGGAGAATGCGGCGGGCAAGGTCAGATGAAAACCCTGCCCGCCGCCCTTTAGAAATCGATCCGTGCGCCCAGCTGCATATTGCGGTTGCCGCTTACGGACGTCACGTCGCCGAACGTTGCGCTGTTCGGGTTAGTGGAGATGCCGCCGAAGGTGTGCCGGTTGAAAGCATTGATCGCTTCCGCACGCAATTGGAAGCGAACGCGTTCCCGAATCGCCCAGTTCTTCTGTAGCGAGATGTTCTCGTTGCGGGTAGCGAAGCCGCGGATCTGCGACACGTACGGCGCGGAATTGCCCAGCGTGTAAGGCGCGGGCTGCTTGATGTACTGCGTGTTGAGATACACGTTGGCCGGGTTTCCGACATTGATCAGCGCCGCGTTGAAGTTGGCCGAATTGAACGGAACCCCCAGCCCGACTCCGCTGGGATTGGTTAGCTGGGCCCGATTCACGTTGAGATTCGTGCCAGGAGCCGGGCTGTTGGCTGCGAACGTCAGGGGCGTTCCACTGTAGTAATTGCCGATATAGGACACGCGCCACCCGCCCACAACGGCATCAATCAAAGGATTCAGGTTGGCACCAAACCGTTTGGCTTTACCGACTGGCAGGTCGTAGGTGATCCCAACCTTCACTACCTGCGGCTGATCGTAAGAAGCAATCGCCTTCTGCAGCTTCAAGTTGTAAGCGTCGATCGGCGCGCCCGTACCGCCGGAATAGAGATTGGGATCATTCGTGATCGCCTTCGAAAAGGTGTAATTCGCCAGCCAGCTCAGGCCGCCCGAATACTGTTTGTTCAACTGGACCTGCAGCGCGTGATACGTCGAGAAGCCAAGCGGCGCGTTCCACGCGGCCACCGTGCTGCCGTTCAGCAACTGAGGGAAGGGCGTGAGAGTCTGCCACAGCTGTACAGCCTGGCCGCTTGAGCCAAATGGGTACCGCGCGCCCATGGCAGCAGCATTGGCCGGAATCGCCGCCTGGCTGTTTACCGAAGTAGTCAGCAGGCTGCCGAGTGACAGGTCGTTGACGGGTAGCTGATTCAGCAGCCCGAGTCCGTTCGCCAGAAGCGCCGATCCCTTGGTACCGATGTAACCAGCATCCACAACCATGCGATGGGGAAGTTCGCGCTGAATGTTCAGGTTCCACGATTGCGTGTAGCCCAGGCGACCGCCATTGGGATTCCAGTAAAGCGCGCCGCTCTTCGAATCCGCCTGCGAGCGATTCGGCGTGGTCACCACGCTCACGCCGGGGTAACCGTTATCCCAGTTGAACGCCGGCGCCAGGTTGTTGCCGTAATTCACCACGTTTGAGGTGCCCCAGCCCCAGCCGTTGCAACCCACGCTGCAGGTCGGGTCGCCATAGTAATCGTTGGGCGCGCGGTCGGCGAAGAACACGCCGAAGCCACCCCGCACCACCGTTTTCGGCGTGACGGAGTAGGCGAAGCCAACGCGCGGCCCGAAGTTCTTGTAGCTCTGCGATTCAAACCCACTCTGGCCGTTGCAAAGGGAGCAGTTGCCGGCAAACTGCAGCGCGCCCGGCAGGCCGGTCTGCGGATCGATGGTCGTGGGGCTGAAACTGAACAGCCGGTTGTGTTCTTCCGTCTGGGTCGGGTTGTAATCCCAGCGCAGACCCAGGTTCAACGTCAGCTTCGCGCTTGCCCGGAAGTCATCCTGAACGAACAGGCCGAGCGAGCGATAGGTGGCAAGCGTTGGCGAAGGAATAGTGGTGCTGGCGTTGTTCACGTCACCCAGCAGGAAGCTCGCGAACGGGTTGCCGGCCGATGCCGTGAACCCCGGCAGACTGGTCTGATTCGAAGAGAATGTAAAGTTCCCTGGATCGGTCTGTTTGATGTAGTTCAGCTTGTAAATGCGATACTCGGCGCCAAATTTGAGTGTGTGCTTGCCCTTCACCCAGGTCAGCGTGTCCTGAATTCCGTACGTGATGGAGCGAACGGAATCAGACGGCTTATCCTGACCGAGGTTCGTCAGACTGTAGCGGCCGTCTCCGCCACTCCAATTGATCACCGGTACGCTGGTGTTCGCGGTGTTGCCGATGGTCAGGGGATTCGGCGTTCCATCATGCAGATTGTCAATGGAGTTCGTTACGCGATTGAAGTAGATTCCGCCGTGATTCAGTAAAGAAGGAGTGAAGGTGTAATCGTCAGCAAGCCGGAAGTAAGTCGTATTCACCGGCTTGATGATCGCGGAGGAGAACGGACCCCCGTACTGCAGGTTGTCCCACACGTGAACGCCCGATGCGTTCGCTTGATACTGGGGCTGAGTGGTCCTAAGGATCGAACCGGACAGGTGGTTGTTGACCGAGATATTCTGGTCACCCTTCACCGAAAACTGAGTGAAACGCTGCCAGGTGTTGTACGCCGCATAAGCGTTGTTCGGCAACAAATAGTCGCCATTGGGACCGGGCACAGTCGCCGGGTAGTCCTTCTGCATGATGGCCAGCACCTGCTGGGACACTTTGGAAATGCGGCTCTGGGGAATGATGTTTCCCGGGAACATGGTCCGCACCAGCGTCCCGTTCACGGTCTGGGTGGTATCGGGATCGTAGATTGCGCCCCGCAAAACGTTGTTGCCCAGCGCATCCTTACCGACCACGGTGTTCGTCAGCAGGTTACTCATGTTACCGGTGTACCAGCTGGGAGGAGGAACCATCTCATTGGCCGTGCTTGCGCCGCCGCCGCTGGTATAAAAACGTTCCATCGCGAAATAGAAGAACGTTTTGTCGCGGCCGTTGTACAGTTTGGGGATCACGACAGGACCGCCAAACGATCCGCCGCCGTCCAACTGGCGATCGCGCGGTGTCTTCTGACCGTTGAACCGGCCGAGAAACGTGTTCGCGTCGAGGAACTCGTTTCGGAACTCAAAGAGCGTGCTCCCGTGCAACTGGTTGGTTCCCGACTTCATAACGAAGTTGAACAGGCCGCCGGAAGTCTTGCCGTACTCGGCGCTCATCCCGCTGGTCTCCACCTTGAACTCCTGCAGCGCTTCGGGCGACGGGCTGGACTGAGAAAGATCGCCCGACCGGTATCCCGTGATGGTGGCGCCATCCACCAGTACTTCCTTCGAAAACGCCGGAGTGCCGTTGATCTCGGTGCTGCCGCTGCTCCCCGCCACACCTGGCGCCAGCTGCAAAGCGAAATTCTCGGCATCGCGCCCGCCGCCGCCGAACGTGAGCGGCAGGTTGTTGACCTCGCGGTTCTGTAGCACCACACCGGTCACCGGGCTGTCGGTCTGCAGCGCCGCCGCATCCGCCGCCACCGTAACGGTATCAGTGGACTGGCCCACCTGCAGCGAGACGTCGACGCGGGTGGTCTCCGAGACGGCAACCGTCACATCGGGCCGCACCAGCGATCGCATGCCCGCTCCTTCAAACTTTAGTTCATAGATGCCGGAGGGCAGATTCGCTACGGTGTAATCGCCTGCGCCATTGCTGCGCGAATTATAGGTGGAGTTATTCGCTTTATTCCGGACGGTGATGCCCACATTCGGGATAACCGCACCGGATGCGTCCTTGACGGTTCCCGTGATGGTTCCCCGATCCAACTGCGCCTGCCCCGGCATGCAAACAAAGGCGATGCCCATGAGCATCGCGGTAAGTGAGCGCAACGAAGCGCTTCGATTTTTGGACATTACGTGTTCCTCTCTCTATTTCCCTGAACGAACAGCCAGTGGCCATACTCTATCGCATTTCACTTCGATTACGAAAGGGTTGACCGCCAATCGCGCCGGGCAGCAGTGGTAAGACTGGTTTGTGGGATTTCATCGTAAGGACGCAAGCGCAGCCCGCGCGCCGGGGCGGCCGAAATCGAAGAGGCGCAGCGTCCTCTGAAACTGCTTCGGACACTGGTCCTGCGCCCGCTCTCCCGCGACCCGCTGCGGACTGCGCTGACTATTCTCGCGGTAGCTCTGGGCGTTGCTGTGGTCATAGGCATCGAACTGGCCGGGGAGGCCGCTGCCGGCTCGTTTCAATCCTCTCTCACGACGCTGACCGGCCCCACTGACCTCACCATCTCCGCCAATGGCGGCCTGGACGAAACCTGGATCGGCGTACTCGACCGGCTTCCATTCAATGTTCGGTTTGCGCCGGTCTTAGAAGCACAGGTCCTGACGAAGTCCGGCGTGTCCGTGCCGCTATACGGAGTGGATCCGTTTTCAGCTCCGGATGCCGCGACCACCATCACCACCGATGCCCCGCCCCCTGATTCTGTCGTTCTTTCCACCGCGCTGGCCCGGCGTCTGCATCTGCGGCGAAATGGCTCGCTCATACTCCGGCTTCCCGGCGGTCTCCGCACCTTCCCTGTTGGCCGGATCGTCGAAGCCCGCGATACGGAGTTCGCCGCACTTGATATCGCGCTGGCGCAGCAGGTCCTCCATCGTTACGGCAAGCTCGACCGGGTTGACGTTTTCGTCTCGCCCCATGAGAACTTTGCCGCAGTGGAGCATGCCATTCGCTCCGCGCTGCCGAACGGGGTTCTGATCGATCGCCCTGGGGCGCGTTCCATGGAAAACCAGCGCATGCTGCGGGCGTTCCGCTGGAATCTCCGCGTCCTCAGCTACATTTCGCTGGTGGTCGGCGCGTTTCTGATTTACAACACCATCTCGATTAGTGTGGTGCGCCGGCGGCCGGAGATTGGGATCCTTCGCGCAGTCGGTACAGCGCGGCGTGCTGTCCTGTGGCTGTTTCTGGCGGAAGCTCTCCTGTTCGGAACCGTCGGCTCGGCCCTTGGGATCGTTGCCGGGCGTCTGATGGCCGAAGGACTCGTCGGTCTGATTGCGGTTACAGTGAACTCGCTGTACGCCAGCAGCCGTCCCGCAGCCATCCATCTCACGCCGGAGTCCGCAATTGTAGCCGCACTCACCGGCATTGGCATCGCGCTGCTCTCGGCGTTCGGTCCCGCGTTTGAAGCGATGCGAATCGCGCCGACGGAAGCCATGAGCCGGGGGGCACGCGAGACACGGTTCCGCATGCATACGCGCCGCAACCTCGCCATTGCCGGGATTCTGGCCGTGCTGTCCATGCTCGCCACACGTCAGGAACCGGTCGCCGGGCGCCCCATCTTCGGCTATCTTTCGGTGCTTCTCTCAATTGCCGCGGCCGCGCTGATTGCGCCCTCCCTCATCACCGCGCTGGTGGAACTTGCCCGCGCCGCACTACGCCGGTTCTTCGGGGCCGAAGGCCTCCTGGCCGGCCGCAGCCTCACCGCCTCGCTCGGCCGCACCTCGATTGTGGTCACGGCGCTCGCAACCGCAATCGCCATGATGTCCAGCGTCGGCATCATGGTCGGCAGCTTTCGGGAAACAGTGGTGGTGTGGCTGGACAGCCAGCTCAGCGCGGATATCTATATCCGGGCCCAAGGTCCCGCAGGCGCCGGGGTGTATCCCGCTATTCCAGCCGAAGTACCGGGGCTGATTGAACACATTCCGGGCGTCGCGGCTCTTGATACGCTCTCCGCGCTCGAGATTCGCTATCAGGGCCAGCGCGTTTCGCTCGGCGGGGGCGACCTCGATATGCAGCGCCGTTACCGCCGCACGCGGTTCCTTTCGGGGAAGATGCCTGACGAGCCTAATGAGGCGATGATCACGCAGACCTTCGCCAACAAACACCATCTCCATATCGGAGACCGAATCACTTTGCCGCTCGGTGAAGGCCGTGCCACGTTCACCGTCTCCGGCATTTATTTCGACTACACCAGCGAGCGCGGCTTCATCATTGTCGACCGCCGTACTCTGCTCCGCTATCTCCCCGACCAGCCGCCCACCAACATCGCGATCTATTTGCAGCCGGGCGCGAATGCCGAGGCGGTTCGACATGCGATCCAGAAAGCCACCGCGAGCTATCCGCTGGATGTCGCTCCCAACGAATCGCTCCGGCGGGGCGCGATTGAGATTTTTGACCGTACCTTTGCCGTCACCTATGCGCTGGAAGGCGTCGCCATCATTGTTGCGATGCTCGGCGCGGCAAATGCCCTGCTCGCGCTGGTGCTGGATCGCCGCCGCGAGTTCGGCCTCCTGCGCTATCTGGGCGCCGCTCCCGCGCAGCTCAGACGGATGGTGCTGGTGGAAGCGGGTCTGCTGGGCGCCCTCGCGAACATTCTGGGACTCGCGCTCGGCTTCGCTCTGTCATACGTGCTGATCTACGTGATTAATGAACAAAGCTTCGGCTGGACCATTCAGTTCCACCCGCCGGTGGTTCTGCTCGGAGCGGCGCTTTCTCTTGTCTGGTGTGTCACAATCGTATCTGGACTCTATCCCGCGCGGGTCGCCTCGCGCCTCAACCCGATAGACGTTATCCACATCGAATAAAGCAACCGAAATCAGAGAAATCATGAGTTCTGCCCAAACGCGCAATATCGCCATCATCGCTCACGTCGATCACGGCAAAACCACCCTGGTCGACGCCATGCTGAAGCAGTCCGGCATGTTCCGCGCCAACGAAGAAACCACAGACCGCATGATGGATTCCAACGATCTTGAGCGCGAGCGCGGCATCACCATCCTCGCCAAGATCACCGGTCTGAGTTTCAAAGGTGTGAAGATCAATATCGCCGATACCCCAGGTCACAGCGATTTTGGGGGCGAGGTGGAGCGCGCCCTCAAAATCGTGGACGGCGTGATGCTGCTTGTCGACGCCAGCGAAGGTCCGCTGCCGCAGACCCGATACGTGCTGATGAAGTCGCTCGAACAGCACCTGAAACCTATCGTAGTCATCAACAAGATCGACCGGCCGGACGCCCGCATTCAGGAAGTTCTGAACGAAGTCTACGACCTCTTCATCGACCTGGACGCTACCGAAGATCAGCTCGATTTCCCCGTTCTGTATACCAATGGCCGCGCCGGTATTGCCAAAGCCACATTGGAAGATCCGTCGGAAACTCTCGAACCCCTTTTCGAAGCCATCCTGAAGCACATCCCGCCGCCGCAGGGTGATCCCGAGGCGATCCTGCAGCTCCTTGTTGCCAATCTGGATTACAGCGATTATCTGGGCCGCCTTGCTATCGGGCGTGTGTTCAACGGGACCATGCGTCTTGGCGACGAAGTCGGCATCGTCAAGCTGGACGGCTCGCTGCAAAAAACAAAAATCACGAAGCTGTTTTCTTTCGTCGGTCTTCGACGCGTGGACGAGACGATCGGCTACCCCGGGGACATGCTTGCTATCGCGGGAGTGGAGGGTATCACTATCGGTGAAACCGTCACGCACCCGGAAACTCCGGCGCCGCTGAAGAAGATCCAGATCGATGAGCCCACCATCGCGATGACGCTCTCTATCAACACTTCTCCGTTCGTGGGACGCGAAGGCAAACTCGTGACGTCGCGCAATTTGAAAGATCGACTGGATCGCGAGCTCCTGACGAATGTCTCGATCCGTGTGGAGCATGCGGGCGGTCCGGACGCTTTTAAGGTGATGGGCCGCGGTGAACTCCAGCTCGCCATCCTCATTGAAATGATGCGCCGTGAGGGACACGAGATGAGTGTCGGCAAACCGGAAATCGTCACGAAGACAATCAACGGCAAGGAGCACGAACCCGTTGAAATCCTGGTGATCGACTGTCCCGAAACCTATCTGGGCGTGGTTATGGAAAAGATGGGCATGCGCAAGGGCAAGATGACCCGTATGGTGAACCATGGGTCCGGCCGTGTCCGTCTCGAGTTCGACATTCCTTCCCGCGGCCTGATTGGTCTGCGCAGCGAAGTGCTCACCGATACGCGCGGCATGGCGATCATGAACTCGCTGTTTAAGGGCTACATCGAATGGCAGGGCGATATACCTGCGCGGCCCACCGGTTCGCTGGTTTCCGACCGCGACGGTAAAGCCACTGGTAATGCGATCTGGAATCTGCAGGAACGCGGCGACATCTTCATCAGCCCCGGCACCGAGGTTTATGAGGGCATGATCATTGGCGAGAACTCACGTCAGGCGGATCTCGACGTAAACATCATTAAGGAAAAGAAGCTCACCAACATGCGTTCTTCCTCCGCCGATGAAGCCATGCGCTTGGTGCCGCCGCGCATCCTCAGTCTGGAACAGGCGATCGAATTCATCCGCGAAGACGAATTGGTGGAGGTCACTCCCGGCTCCATTCGCCTTCGCAAGAAGATCCTAAAAGCCAACCAGCGTTAAAAGAAGACGATAATATCGCTCGCGAACATGAATTGTGAGTGCCGGTGCCCGGAGTCATAAGCCGGGTAATCGAACGCATGCTCGAAGCGCAGTTCGGGACGGAACACGATGGTGCTTCCCACCCGATGGTTCCAGGATATGCCGTTTTCCGCGTATCTGGTCTTATAGCCGGTTCGCTGGCCAACGATGTCGTCGAAGAACTCATTGCGAAAGCTAAGGAAATCGTGCTTTCCGAGCGTTCTGTTGGTGTAGTTGAGCATCGACCATTCCGGCGCATAGCAGCTCAGTGCGCTTAGCGATCGGCATTGCGCTCCGTTGGCATTGGGCTGAATCAGAGAGGCGGCCGCTGGATTATTGGCGTTCGGTGTGTCCCGGGATCGTAGCCGTACTGGTTGTTTTTGCTAAGCAACTGCTGGGGATCTGGTTATAGGCCGCCGCCGCGTTGCCGTATTTGCCATTTGCCTGAGAACTGGTGCTGAAGTTGAATCCGGCATTTGCCAGCCGTACAAATCGATTTTGTTCTTCTTCCACCAGTCGCCGTGACGTGCTTCGTAAAGGGCAGTCATCACGGGAGTGGAAATCGTAAACTGCTGGCCAATGGTTACCGTGCCGCCAATCGGCGAAACGGTAAAAGGATAGGGAGGATTGGATTCAGGCGCCGGATTCCGCGGAGAAGAAATTTACGGCCCACGTCTCCAAGTTAGGAGCCGGGCCGTAAGGAGGCAGAAGTCTGAGATAAAGATAACCTAAAGGGTCACTGTTCGCTTCGGATGACGCGAGACGTACCAGCAGGGGCGCTCACCAAAGTGGGGCGCCAGCGAGTTCACACATTCCTCCGGCGCGGGCGGATCAAAATAGTATTCATACTTCCCGTCCTTCTGCTTGACGGCGTAGTCTTTCTCTACGGAGAAGCTTCCTTTGGAACTGACCTTGGCCAAGACGTAATCGGCTGCATACAAAATCGCCACACCGGCGATCAACGGGAGTGCAATGCGCCGCATCGGGCCGCTCCCTTGAGGGCTGTCTGGTCATTGGTGATGATATGGATTGGGATCTTCTCGAGAAGTTCTCGCATCCGCCCCTTCGCGGAAAAAGCCCTGGTGAATACGCCCTCGCGCAGCTTACCCTGAATCTTGGGGGCAATGCCGCCGCCCAGATAAACTCCCGCAACGGCCAGTGTCTTCAGGGCCATGTTCCCCGCCTCGGAGCCATAGAGTTCGACGAACATGTCGAGCGCTCTCTCGCATAGCGGTGCTTTCCCGTGGATGCCGGCATCGGCGATGGCCGCGGACGCGTCGCCCTGCGCCACGGCATCGGCCAGCCAGGCCGGCTCGGCTTCGCGCCCGGTGTCGCGCAGGAATTTGTAGATGTTGTGCAGTCCAGGGCCGGAGAGAACGCGCTCCCAGCTGACGTGATCCAGATTGCGCATCAAATAGGTGAGCAGGTCAATTTCTTCCTGATTATTTGGCGCAAGCGAGCTGTGCCCGCCCTCGCAGGCAAAAGGACGGTGAGTGGCGCCGTCCCAGAATAAGCCCGCTTCACCGAGCCCGGTTCCGGCCGAGACCACGCAGCTATTGGCGAGTTTGCCTGGCTCGCCGGTCTGCAGCGTGACCAGATCGCCCGGCTGCAGGGTAGCGATCCCCCACGCATTCGCCTCCAGATCATTAATCAACAGCACCGGCGCTCCAAGGGTGGCGGCCATCTTTCCCTGATCCAGCAACCACGAGAGATTCGTGGGGCGTGCCACGCCTTGATCCACCGGACCAGCGACACCGAAGCAAAAAATTTTCACCGGTTCCGCCTCGGCGCCCAGAAACACGCGCACCAGGTCTTCCAGAGAGGCGTAGTCCCTGCTCGCGAACACCTGCGCGCGAATCAAGGCGGGGCTATACGCATTTTCCGTGAAAGCGCCGAGGCGCGCGTGTGTCCCACCTACGTCTCCCGCAACAATCACTGGCGCCACCGGCGGCCGTCGCGTGCCATCAACTCATCGGCGCATTCCGGACCCCAGGAACCCGCCGCGTAGTTGGGGAAGTGTTCGGGCTTCTTGCTGCTCCAGACATCCAGCACCGGCTGAACCACGCGCCAGCCCACCTCCACCGCATCCGCCGTCTTAAAAAGAGTGGGGTCGCCGATCATGCAATCGAAGAGCAGGGTCTCGTAACCGGTGTTGGCGGACTTGCCGAAATAATCGGCGTAGGCGAATTTCATCTCCACCGATTTCATGGAAATCTCCGGACCCGGCGTCTTCGCCTCCAGCTCGAGGGAAATGCCTTCGTTCGGCTGCAGATGCAGCACGAGGCGATTCGGCGACAACTGATCGACCGGCGTATCGCGGAACAGGACGAACGGCGGGCATCGGAACTGCACGGTCATCTCGGTGGTGCGAGCCGCCATGCGCTTGCCGGTGCGCAGGTAGAACGGAACGCCCGCCCAGCGCCAGTTGTCCATCACCAGCTTCATGGCGACAAACGTTTCCACTGGCGAGTCTTTCGCCACGCGCTGCTCGTCGCGGTAAGCCGGACCCGGTTTGCCCGCCGCCGTGCCGGCTCCATACTGGCCTCGAACCGCCGCGCCGTTCGCAATCTCCTCCGGCTTCATCGGCGCGATTGCCTGCATGGCCTTCACCTGCTCGGTACGCACGGCGTTTGCATCGAAGGAGTTCGGCGGTTCCATGGCCGCCAGCGCCACCAGCTGCATAATGTGATTCGGCACCATGTCGCGGAGGGCTCCCGCCGTTTCGTAGTAGCCGCCGCGGGTCTCCACGCCAACTGTTTCCGCCACAGTGATCTGCACATGGTCGATGTACCGGCGGTTCCACACCGGCTCAAAGATGCCGTTGCCGAACCGCATTACCATCATGTTCTGCACGGTCTCTTTCCCCAGGTAGTGGTCAATGCGATAGATCTGGGTTTCCTTCAGCAGCCCGGCGAGGTCGCGGTCCAGTTTGCGCGCCGACTCCAGATCGCGCCCAAATGGCTTTTCGACGATGAGCCGCCGCCATTGGCCTTCAGGTTCCTGCGTGAGACCCACCGATTCCAGCTGCTTCGGTACCTCGGCGAAGAACTCCGGAGCTGTGGCGAGGTAGAAAAGATAGTTTTGAGGCTTGCTGGCCAGCTTCGCCTTCAGCTCTTCATATCCCGGACGGTTGTCGAAAGCGGAGCGGACATAGTAAAGCCTGCTGGTCAGCCACTCCACGATACCCGGATCCACGTCTTTGCCGACGAACTCCCTGAGATCGTCCGCGAACTTGCCGCGGAACCCGTCCTCCCCGCCAACATCCGTCCGGGCGAAGCCGATGACGGCAAAATCTTCCGGCAGCCGCCCGGCCTTTTTCAGGTTATACAGCGACGGCGCAAGCAAGCGCTTGGTCAGGTCGCCTCCCGCTCCAAAGATCACGAGTACACAAGGTTCCGGCGCAACAGGTCGCATCCATTCTCCTCACTCTATTCTGTGCCATCGCCGACAGCGATTCGGTTTGATAAGTCTCAACCAGTATGGTAAGTTGTTTATTTAACAAGCACTTGCTTCTTTCCTGATATCCATGGATTCCATGTTTCACTCGCTGGGCGAAATTCTGCTTAAGGGCCTGCCGACCTTTTTCCTGATCATCTTCCTGAACATTTTTCTCCGGCGGGTTTTCTTCAAGCCCCTGGAGGCGACGCTGGCACAGCGTTATGACGTCACGGAGGGCGCCCGCAGGAGCGCGGACCAGTCCCTGGCGGAAGCGGAAAAGCGCATTGCGGAGTATGAAACGGCACTCCGGGCCGCGCGGCAGGAGATGTATGCCGAGCAGGAAGCGGCGAACGCGAAGCTGCGCGCCGAACAGGAAGCGGCCATCGATAAGGCGCGGCGCGAGACCGACGAACATGTACTGCGCGCCAAGGCGGATCTGACAGCCGAAGCGGAGCAGGCGCTGGCCGGACTGGCTGCGCACAGCGATGCTCTGGCGGACGAAATTGCCAATGCGATTCTGACAAAAGGCCGGGCAGCGTGAAGCGCGCTGCTTTCCTGATTTTTTGGGTGCTGCCGCTGTGCGCTGCGGAGCGCGCCGGCGAAAAAGACATGACCGGCTATCTGTGGGCGAATTTCGTGATCCTGGCCGTTGCGCTGGGGTGGCTGATCCGCAAGCATGGCGGTCCGTTTCTGGCGGCGCGCTCGGAAGCCATACGCGCCGGAATCACAGACGCCGATCAGCGCAAAGCCGAGGCCGCGCGCCGCATTGCCGAGGTAGAAAATAAACTCGCTACGCTTGGTCCCGAAATCGAAAAGCTGAAGGCCGACATGCGGAACGAACAGGCGCGCGAACGGGACCGCATGGAAGCGCGCAATGCCGCTGAGATCGAGCACATTCAGCAGCAGGGCAGGCAGGAGGTAGATTCCGCATTGAAAGCCGCGCGTCTGCAGCTGGAAGCGCACGCTGGAAAACTCGCCCTGCAACTCGCCGAATCCAAAATTCGCGCCCGCATGACCCCCGATACCCAGCGCAGGCTGACGCGCGACTTCGTCGGCAGCCTTTCGTAAAGCAGGACCAAATGACTTCCTCAGCCATAGCCAACAGGTACGCGAGCGCCCTCGTGGACGTTCTTACCTCTGATAAGGCGGCAGGCAACCCGCGCGACGCCCAGCAGAAATTGGCTTCGTTTGGCGATCTGCTCCGTCAGTCTCCCGATCTGCGCAATGCGCTTGAGTCTCCCGCGGTTTCGCTGCAACGCAAACGGGCGGTGATTGATCGTTTCGTCGCGCCGCTCGAAATGCCGCGCACTGTGCGCAATTTTTTGTTGCTGCTGAGCGATAAACGGCGGGTGGGAGCGCTGCCTGAGATTATTCAGGCTTTTGACGTGCTGCTCGACGAGCGGCTCGGTTTTATTCGCGCGGATATCCGCTCGGCCCAGCCAATGGGCGAGCCGGAGCAGGCGGCGATCTCTGAAAAGCTGGCTCGCCTTACCGGTAAACAGGTGCGCAGCCATTTTCAGTTGGACGAGGAACTCATCGGCGGGGTGATCGCCCGCGTGGGTTCCACGGTATACGATGGTTCCGTCCGCGGTCAGCTGGCGCAGCTCTCCAAACGATTTTCGAATTAGCAAGGCAACGAATTATGGCTCACATCCGGGCAGATGAAATCACGACGATCCTCCGGCAGGAGATCGAAAATTACGAAAGCGCTGTGGACGTCACCGAAGTTGGTTCGGTTATGTCCGTCGGCGACGGTATTGCGCGTATCCACGGCCTCGACCGTGTCATGGCCGGCGAACTGATCGAATTCCCGCACGGTGTCTCGGGAATCGCGATGAATCTGGAAGAAGATCAGGTTGGCGCAGTGCTCCTCGGCGAACCCACGCTGGTTCGTGAGGGCGACGAAGTGAAGCGCACCGGGCGCATCATGTCCGTGCCGGTCGGCGAAGCGCTGATCGGGCGCGTAGTCGATGCGCTGGGACGTCCCATCGATGGCAAGGGTCCGATCGTCACCAGCCAGACCGCTCCGATTGAGCGCATTGCGCCAGGCGTGGTGGAACGCCAGCCGGTCAAACAGCCGATGCAGACCGGTATCAAGGCAATCGATGCCATGATCCCGATTGGCCGCGGCCAGCGCGAATTGATCATCGGCGACCGGCAAACGGGCAAAACCGCCATCGCGGTGGACGCCATCATCAACCAGAAGGGCGGCGACATGATCTGTATCTATGTCGCCATCGGGCAGAAGAAGTCCACGGTTCGCCAGCTGGTCAAAACGCTCGAAGATTTCGGCGCGATGGAGTACTCCATTGTGGTTTCGGCCAGCGCTTCCGAGCCCGCGCCCATGCAGTATCTGGCTCCTTACGCGGGCTGCGCGATGGGCGAATTCTTCCGCGACAGCGGACGCCACGCGCTCACCATTTACGACGATCTTTCAAAGCATGCCGCCGCGTATCGCGAGATTTCGCTGCTGCTGCGCCGTCCGCCGGGCCGCGAAGCGTTTCCTGGCGACGTTTTCTATCTTCACTCCCGTCTGCTGGAACGCGCGGCCAAGTTATCCGACAAACTGGGCGGCGGCTCGCTCACGTCGCTTCCGTTTATCGAAACCCAGGCGGGCGACGTTTCGGCGTACATTCCGACGAACGTTATTTCGATTACAGACGGTCAGATTTACCTCGAAGCGGATCTGTTCAACTCGAATATCCGGCCCGCCATCAACGTGGGACTTTCAGTAAGCCGCGTCGGCGGTTCCGCACAGATCGCCGCCATGAAGAAAGTGGCCGGAACGCTGCGCCTCGATCTGGCCCAATACCGCGAACTCGCTGCCTTCGCACAGTTCGGCAGCGACCTCGACAAGACTTCGCAGGCCCAGCTGAATCGCGGTAAGCGGCTGGTGGAAATTCTCAAGCAGAAGCAGTATTCCCCGATCCCGGTGGAAAAGCAGATTGCGATTGTCTTCGCCGGTACCAGCGGTCTCATCGACGATTTGCCGGTCGAGCAGATTCGTGAGTTCGAAGAACATCTGTATTCGTTCCTCGACAACTCGCGCCCAGGTATTCTGGAAGCCATTCGTACAAAGAAGAAGCTGGAAGACGATCTGCGCAAAGACCTGACGGACGCGATCAACGAATTCAAGCAGCGCTTTATCGCCGATCATCAGGACGCGAAGGCGCAGCCGGCGCATGCCTAGCTTAATCGACATCCGGCGGCGTATCCGCTCGGTGAAGAACACCCAGCAGATTACCAAGGCCATGAAGATGGTCTCTGCCGCCAAGCTGCGCCGTGCGCAGGATCGCGTGACGGCAGCGCGCCCGTATGCGGCGATGATGAAGCAGTTGCTGGCGGATCTGGCGGCGGGGGCGGCCAGCGATGAAAACGCCGCGGCCAGCCCGCTGCTGGCCCTTCGGGAAGAGAAGCGCATTCAGCTCGTTCTGCTGACCAGCGACAAGGGTCTCGCGGGCGCATTCAACTCCAATCTGATCAAAGCGGCATCGAAGTTCCTGTCCGACAAATCCGGTGCCGAAGTACAACTGGTGCTGGCCGGCCGCAAAGGCCGCGATGCATTTCGAAAGCGCGGCGCCACCATTACCGCCGAGCACATCAACCTGTTGCAGAAGGTGGAATACTCGGACGCGGCGGCGATTGGACGCGCGGTGATCGAGCGCTACCGTAACGGCGAGATCGACGCCGTCTACCTGTTGAACAATGAATTCAAAAGCGTGATGTCGCAGGTGCTTTCGGTCAGCAAGCTGCTGCCTGTGGAAGTGACCGAACAGAAGGAGTCACGCGACTACATCTTTGAGCAACCGCCGCTGGAGATGCTGGAGCGCCTGTTGCCTCGCTATCTGGAAGTGGAACTGTACCGCGGCCTGCTGGAAACCTCCGCTGCCGAGCATGCGGCTCGCATGACGGCCATGGATGCCGCGTCTTCCAATGCGCGCGACGTGATTCACTCGCTTACGCTCAACATGAACCGCGTGCGTCAGGCTGCCATCACAAGGGAAATTATCGAAGTAGTCAGCGGGGCATCCGCCTCCGAGTAGAACAATATGACACCAACTATTACGATCGGAAAAGTCGTCCAGGTGGCCGGGCCGGCCGTCGACGTCGAGTTTCCGGAGGGGCAGATCCCCGAAGTTCATACGGCAATTCGCATCACCAGCGAAGGCTACGACGTCCCCGAGCCCATTGATATCATCTGCGAGGCGGAACAACACATCGGCGAAGGCCGCGTGCGCGCCATTGCCATGCAGCCCACCGAGGGCCTGATCCGCGGTATGCGCGCGGAAAGCCTCGGCGTGCCGATCACCGTTCCGGTGGGACGCGCCACGCTCGGACGTTTGCTGAACGTTCTGGGCCAGCCAGTGGATGAACGCGGTCCCGTGGTTTCGGATACGCACATGCCGATTCACCGCGAAGCGCCCAGTTTCGAAGAACAGGCGACCGGACTCGAAATGTTCGAGACCGGCATCAAAGTCATTGATCTGCTGGAACCGTATCTGCGAGGCGGAAAAATCGGGCTGTTCGGCGGCGCCGGCGTCGGCAAAACCGTCATCATTCAGGAATTAATCAACAACCTCGCGATGAAGCACGGCGGTGTGTCGGTGTTTGCCGGCGTGGGCGAGCGCACGCGCGAAGGCAACGATCTCTGGCTCGAGTTTCAGGAATCGGGCGTCATCGACGAGCACGATCTCTCGAAGTCCAAAGTAGCTCTGGTGTACGGGCAGATGACCGAGCCTCCCGGGGCGCGCCTGCGTGTAGGTCTGACCGGTCTCACCGTCGCGGAATATTTCCGTGACGAAGAGGGTCAGGACGTTCTGCTGTTCATCGACAATATCTTTCGCTTCACCCAGGCAGGGTCAGAAGTTTCGGCGCTGCTGGGCCGCATGCCATCCGCGGTGGGTTACCAGCCCAATCTCGCCACCGAAATGGGCGAGTTGCAGGAACGCATCACCTCCACCACCAAGGGTTCCATCACGTCCGTGCAAGCGATCTACGTGCCGGCCGACGATTACACTGATCCCGCGCCGGCAACTGCCTTCGCGCATCTCGACGCGACGACGAATTTGTCGCGCGCCATCTCCGAACTGGGCATCTACCCCGCCGTCGATCCGCTTGCGTCCACCTCGCGCATTCTTGATCCGCGGATCATCGGCGACGATCACTACAACACCGCCCAGCAGGTGAAAGGCGTACTGCAGCGATACAAGGATCTGCAGGACATCATCGCAATTCTGGGTATCGACGAACTTTCCGACGAAGACAAGCTGGCTGTCTCCCGCGCCCGGAAGATTCAGAAGTTCCTCTCTCAGCCGTTCCACGTCGCCGAACAGTTCACCGGACTGAAAGGCAAATACGTGAAGCTGGAAGACACCATCCGTAGCTTCAAGGAAGTGCTCTCGGGCAAGCATGACGATGTCCCGGAGCAGGCGTTCTATCTGGTTGGCACCATTGAGGACGTTCTCGAGAAGGCCAACAGCATGAAAGCCAATGGCTGACCTGACGCTGGAAATCGCTACGCCGGAGCGAATGCTTCTCTCGGAAAAGGTGAGTGAGGCGGAGATTCCGGGCAGAGACGGCTATATCGGCGTTCTGCCAGGGCACGCTCCGCTGATTTCCGAACTGGCGAGCGGCGTATTGCGCTATGTCTCCGGCGGCAAAACCGTACATATCTCCGTGCTGGGCGGCTTTGTCGAGATTCTGGACGATCACATTCGGGTGCTGGCCGATGCGGCCGCCCGCCGGGATGAGATCAACGTGGAGCAGGCGCGCGCGGATCTTCGCAGGGCGCAGGATCTGATGAACAACCCGTCCGACATCGACCCTTCTCAGGCGCTGGCGGACGCGCAAAAAGCACAGGCTCTGATCGATACGGCAGAGCGCCATACAGCCTGAGTTTCCCACCTTCGTGGCTGAAATTCGTCCACGGCGTGGTTGAAATTCATCCACCACGTGGTTGATTTTCAGCCATGCGTCAAGCATAATCGGGGTCATGATCCCTCGCCGCCTCGCCGGTGAAATCCGCGTTGCGCTCCAGGACACGCCCGTTCTCTTCCTCAACGGCGCGCGCCAGAGCGGCAAGAGTACCATGGCCCAGGAACTGACTTCTGCCGATGGGGAGCCGATGCGCTATCTGACTCTGGACGATGCGCCGGTGCTCGCCGCCGCCCGTGACGATCCCTCGGGATTCGTCGCTGGTCTGGGCGGCCCGGTGGTGCTGGACGAAGTACAGCGCGCTCCCGATTTGTTTCTTGCCATCAAGGCCAGCGTCGATCGCTCGCGCCGGTCTGGCCGTTTTCTGCTTACCGGTTCCGCCGATGTCCTACTGCTTCCGAACATCTCGGAATCCCTCGCCGGGCGCATGGAGATCTTCACCCTGTGGCCGTTTTCTCAGGGGGAACTGGAAGGAACGCATGGCACTCTGCTGGACGATCTGTTCGCTAAAGGCGCAATCAAGCCGCATCCGGGAACAGAGGACCGCGCCGCGGTGGTGGAGCGCATGGCACGCGGCGGTTACCCCGTGATTCAGCAGCGCGAAACCGACGCCCGGCGGCGCGCCTGGTTCACTTCATATATCGCCACCATTCTCCAGCGTGACATTCGCGACATCTCAAATATTGAAGATCTGACAGTGCTTCCGCGCCTCCTCGAACTCCTCGCAACGCGCACCTGCGCGCTGCTCAACTTTGCGGATCTTTCACGGTCTATCGGCTTGCCGCAAACTACACTCAAGCGCTACTTCACGCTTCTCGAAATCACGTTTCTGGTGCAAACATTGCCGGCATGGTCCGCCAACCTCGGAACGCGCCTGGTGAAATCCCCGAAGATCTACCTCAATGACACCGGTCTCGCCGTCTATCTGCTTGGTTTAAATGCTGCGCGAGTGGGTGAAAGTTCCGCTATCGGAGCGCTGCTTGAAAATTTCGTGATTATGGAACTGCGCAAGCAGGCAGGCTGGAGCGAAGTTCGCCCCCGCTTCTTCCATTTTCGATCGCATTCCGGCGAAGAGGTGGATCTGGTGCTCGAAGATGCCGCCGGCAATCTGGTGGGGATTGAAGTGAAGGCGTCGGCGTCGGTAGGGGCGGCGGATGTAAAAGGCCTGCGCGCGTTTGCCGCGCATACGGGCGCGCGATTCCGGCGCGGCATCGTGTTTTACACGGGCACGGAAACGGTGCCGTTCGCCAAAAACATTCACGCCATGCCAGTGGACAGTCTGTGGCGCGCTTGAGGCCTAATTGAACGGCCAGACCCGTTCGATCGTGCGGCTCAGCATCCAGCTCTTGTCGTTGTCATTGAGGAACGGCATGTCGTTCTTCACCAGAGTCAGCGCCTCGTGATACGTGGCGCCGGAATTCTCGATAATGGGCCAGTCCGTTGCCCACATCAGACGCTCAGGGCCATACTCGGCATGCAGACGGCGGACCAGTTCCTGTGAGTCGAGCCAGGGGTATTTCTGTTTGGACAGGGACCAGCAATGTGACGTTTTGACAAACGTGCGCGGATGGCGTTTCAACGCGATGAGCTTATCCAGTTCCTTCGGCTGGTCCACAGGGCAATCCGCCATGTGGTCGATTACCAGCGTCAGGTCCGGGTAATGGTCGATCAACTTCCCGATGTCCGGCATGCGGCTGATCGGCGCCAGAATCGTCATTGGCACTTTCAACTGTTCGCACCGCTTCCATAGCGGAGGCATCAGCTCTCCGCGAATCCAGTCGCCGGAAGCGTCAGCGGCCGGACTAAGACGAACGCCGCGAAATCCCTGCTCCACCAGCTTCGAAAGCTGATCCGGCGCGTCCGGGTCTTCCGGGTTGACGCGCGCAACGCCATGGAAGGTTTTCGGGTACTGTTTCAGCACACTGGCCAGGTAGCTGTTATCCCAACGGAAGTGAATCACCTGAATGATCACCGTGCGCTCCACACCGTTGGCCTTCATCAGCGCGAGCAGGGTCTCCGGCGCGGCATCGCGCGCCGGCGGATGGGTTGTCGCGAAGGGAAAGCGCGGGTCGTGCGTCCACACATGCACGTGTGGATCGATGATCCGGTAAGGCGCCGGCGCGGCGCTTGTTTCCGAAGGCGTCACGCTCATCGCAACCCCCATGCCCAGCAACGTCCTGAGGCTCGTTCTGCGATCGATGTCATGCGTACCCGGCTCCTGTTTCATTTCGCTACCCCGCTAACACTTCCAGACTCTCCGGCCCGCAGATGCGCTCCAGTTCCTTGCGAAACTCGCGGTCCGGCTTCACCTTTGCACCCACATCCAGAACGACGGCGAAATCGCGCGGGTTCTCCAGTCGCAGGCGAACCTGCGTCTCGCCGGGCTTGCGTCCAAACAACTCCTGCAGCGCACCCGCTTTATCCGTCACGCCGTTCCGGTTCAGAAAGACCTTGATCGAAATCAAAGTTGGCAGGGGCACACGCGCAACATCCAGAGGAATGATATCCTGGACCGAGATTTTGGTCGCAGCGCTTTCTTCCGGCAGCGCCAGTCCGCGCACCAGAACCGCCTGATCCTCCGCCAGCAGCGTGCACAGGCGTTCGTACTGCGTGGTGAAGACGAGCGCCTCGGTCGCTCCCAGCCGGTCTTCAAGAACCATCGAGGCCCATGGCTTGCCGTCGCGATTGCGACGCTTCTGGATGCTGGTGAGCACGCCACACATCGCTACTTCAACGCCCTTCTCCAATCCCTCGAGGCTGCTGGAATCCTGCTTAGCCAGCTCGCAGATCTTGTCTTCGTACTGCTCCAGCGGATGGCCCGTGACGTAGAAACCGAGCATCTCTTTTTCCGCCTGCAGCTTTTCTTTGGGCGTCCAGTCCGGGATGCTGGGGAGGGGCTGCTCCTCATGTTCTTCCTCGGCGGCGAGCATGCCGAACAAGCCTTCCTGCCCACTCAACCGGTCCCTCTGCGCACGCTGGCCGCTTTCCATGGCGCCTTCCACTGCGGCAAACAGCTGGGAGCGGGTTCCGGTCAGGGAATCCATCGCGCCGGCGCGAATCAGGCTCTCGATCATCCGCCGGTTTACGGCGCCCATGTCAACCTTCTCGCAAAACTGATGAATGGAGGTAAAGCGGCCGACTTCGTTGCGCGCCACGCGAATGGCTTCGATGGCCGATGCGCCCACGTTCTTTACGGCGCCCAGACCGAAGCGGATGGCCTCACCGTCGGGAGTGAAATTCCAGTCGCTCGCGTTGATATCGGGCGGCAGCACCGCGATCTTCATCTCGCGGCATTCGTTGATGTATTTGACCACCTTGGAAACATTGCCGGTTTCCGAAGTGAGCAGCGCGGCCATGAAGTCCACTGGGTAGTGCGCCTTCAGATAGGCGGTCGCAAAGGCCAGATAGGCATACGCGGCGGAGTGCGACTTATTGAAGCCGTAACCAGCGAACTGCTCCATCAGGTCGAAGATTTTCTCGATCTTTTTCTGCTGATGTCCATTGGCAAGGCCGCCGGAGACGAAACGTTCGCGCTGCTTCGCCATCTCCTCGGCTTTTTTCTTGCCCATGGCGCGCCGCAGCAGGTCGGCGTCGCCCAGGGAGTAACCAGCCAGGCGGCTCGAAATCTGCATCACCTGTTCCTGATACAGGATCACGCCATAGGTTTCTTCGAGGATGGGCCTAAGTTCGGGCAGGTCGTAGCGGACTTCCTTGCGCCCGTGTTTGCGCTCGATGAAATCGTCCAGCATGCCGCCCTGAATGGGGCCTGGCCGGTAAAGCGCGTTCAGTGCTGTCAAATCTTCGAGACGGCTCGGCTGGTATTTGCGCAGGATGTCGCGCATCCCGGGAGATTCGAACTGAAACACGCCGCTGGTGAAAGCTTTGCAAAAAATTTCGTAGCTTTTGGGATCGTCCAGCGGAAGATCCTCCAGAACCAGCGCCACGCCGTGCCGCGCCTCAATCAGCTTCAACGCATCGTCGATCAGCGTGAGCGTGGTGAGACCCAGAAAATCCATCTTGAGCAGCCCGAGTTTGTCCAGGCCGTTCATGTCGTACTGGGTTACGATTTCCTCGCGATTCGTCCGGTAGAGCGGCACCAGCTGCTTAAGCGGCTGCGGGGAAATCACCACGCCGGCGGCATGCACGCTTGCATTGCGCGCCAGTCCCTCCAGCGTCACCGCGACGTCCAGCACTTCCTTCATTCGCGGATCTTTCTTTCCGGCTTCGGCGAATCCGGGCTCCATCTCAAACGACTTCTTCAGGTCGATGTTCAGGATGCCCGGCACCAGCTTCGTCACCTTTTCCACGTCCGCAAACGCGATGTCCAGAGCGCGGCCGACATCTTTAATCGCGGCGCGTGTCCCCAGCGTGTTGAAGGTGATAATCTGCGCCACCTGCTCGCGGCCGTACTTCTGCGTGACGTAATGGATGACTTCGCCGCGGCGGTTCATGCAGAAGTCGATGTCGATATCCGGCATGCTGACGCGCTCAGGGTTCAGGAACCGCTCGAACAGCAGGCCGTACTGCAGCGGGTCGATGTCGGTGATCTGCATGACGTAGCTGACCAGGCTGCCAGCCGCCGAGCCGCGGCCAGGACCGACCGGAATGTTGACCGATTTCGCAAAACGAATGAAGTCCCAGACAATCAGAAAATATCCGGAGAACTTCATCTGCTGGATCATTTTGATCTCGAAATCCAGCCGCTCCAGATACACTTCGATCGGGCATTTCAGCCTGCCCTGCGCCGCCATCACCTCCAAACGGCCACGGCGCTTCTCAAACCCTTCGCGCGCGACGTATTCGAAATACGTATCGATCGAGTGCTCCCGCGGCACATCAAAGCGCGGAAACGGCTCCTTCACCTTTTCCAGCTTTAAATGGCACCGCTGCGCGATTTCCCATGGCCGGTCTACCGCGTCTTCCATCTCGCCGAAAAGCTGCATCATCTCGGCGCGGCTCTTCAGGAAAAATTCGGGATTGGTGAAGCGCATCCGATTGGCATCCGACATGGTCTTGCCCGTCTGAATGCACATCAGAATTTCGTGCGCGCGCGCGTGTTCTTTGCGCAGGTAATGCGAATCGTTGGTGGCCACCAGCGGAATGCCGGTTTCCGACGACATGCGATTCAACTGCGGCGTGACCACCTTATCTTGATCGAGACCGTGGTCCTGAATTTCGAGGAAAAAGTTGTCCCTGCCGAAAAGCTCGCGGTACTCGTTAGCAAGCTTTTTGCCTTCGCTGTAACGATCCGCCATCAAGGTTTCATTGATGTCCCCGCGCAGACAGGCCGAAAGCGCAATCAGCCCCTTGGATTTCGAGGCCAGCAGATCCTTATCGATCCTCGGCTTGTAATAAAAGCCTTCGAGATACCCTGTCGAAACCAGATCGATCAGATTGCGATACCCATCGAGGTTCTCGCATAGCAAAACCAGATGATTGTAGCGGTCCGTATCCGAACGGCTTTTATGCCCCTGCTGCGAAACGTATACCTCGCAGCCGATCACCGGGTGAACGCCTTTGGCGTTGGCGGTGTTGTAGAACTGCACGGCGCCAAACAAATTGCCGTGATCGGTCATCGCGATCGACGGCATCTTCTGCTCGACCACCAGATCCATCAGCTGATCGATCTCGCACGCCCCATCCAGCAGCGAGTAATCGGTATGACAGTGCAAATGAACAAACGGAGTTTCGGCCATAGGGACGGCGGGGGAGTACCCCTATTGTAAATCCAACGGGGGCAAATTTTGCGTATCCTGAAACTAATCCGTCATGTCTGCAAATCCGTTGCTGCGCATTCAGTTCGAGATTCCCTTCGATCAGGTAGAACCCGCCCATGTCGAACCGGCCATCCACGAACTGCTGCGCGATTCCGCGGCGAATCTGGAAGCCCTTGCTTCCGACCCGGCGCCGCGGACCTATGCCAACACCATGCTGGCGCTCGAGAAGGTAACCGAGCGGCTGGATTACGCGATGAGCGTGGTGCGGCATCTGGAAGGCGTACGCACTACGCCGGAGCTGCGGGCCGCCTTCAATGCCGTGGAGCCGCTGGCGAGTGAATTTTATTCGCGCATTCCACTGCATGAGGGCCTGTGGAGACAGCTGCAGGCATTTGCCACGACGGAGGAGGCGCGGGATCTGAGAGGCACGCGCCGGCGGTTTCTGACGAAGACGCTGGACAGCTTCCGCCGCCACGGCGCGGAACTGGATCCCGAGGGCAAAGCGAAACTGGCTGAAATCGATGTCGAGCTGGCGAAACTCACAACCAAGTTTTCTGAGAACGTTCTGGACTCAACAAACGCTTTCGAACTGCTGGTGACCGATGAGAAGCAGCTCCTGGGTTTGCCGCCTACTGCAATCGCGGCTGCGCGTCAGAGCGCCGAAGCGAAGAACGTCGAGGGCTGGCGTTTCACCCTGCAAGCCCCCAGCTACACGCCGGTCATGATGTATCTGGACGACGCCGGAATCCGCCAGCAGGTTTACCACGCGCACAGCACGCGCGCCACTGCGGGACCGCTGGACAACCGCCCGCTGGTGGAGCGGATCCTGGAACTGCGCAGAGCCAAAGCAACGCTGCTCGGGTTTCGCGATTTCGCCGACTTCGTGCTTTGGGACCGCATGGCGCACACCGGCGCGCATGCTCTGGAGTTCCTGCGCGCGATTGAAACCAAAGTGCGCCACCATTTCGACCGCGAGAACGACGAACTAAAGTCTTTTGCGGGCGTGCCGCTCGAGCCGTGGGATATCGGGTACTACGCGGAAAAGCAGCGCAAGGATCTTTACGATTTCGACGAAGAGGAACTGCGGCCTTACTTCTCAACCGCGCGCGTTGTCGCCGGGATGTTCGATATCGTCGAGCGGCTCTACGGAATTCAGGTGATTGAGAAGTCCGGCGTTCCGGTCTGGCATCCCGACGTGAAGTATTACCAGATTCGCGACGAGAGCGACCAGTTTGTGGGTGGCTTCTACGCCGATTGGTATCCCCGCGAAGATAAGCGCGGCGGAGCATGGATGGATGCCTTCCTGACGGGCGTGGACGAGCCCGGGCACTTCGAGCCGCACGCCGGTTGCATCTGCGGCAACATGAGTGCGCCCATCGGGGATCAGCCCGCACTACTCACCCACCGCGATGTGGAGACCATCTTCCATGAGTTCGGCCACCTGCTGCACCATGCGCTTTCTCGCGTAGAGGTGAAGAGCCTTGCAGGTACGGCGGTCGCGTGGGATTTCGTGGAGTTACCGTCGCAGATCATGGAAAACTGGTGCTGGGAACGCGAAGCTCTCGACTTATTCGCGCGCCATTATCAGACCGGTGAACCCATTCCGGACGAGTTATTTCAAAAGATGCTGCGCGCGCGAAACTTCCGGGCCGCCAACGGCCAGATGCGGCAACTCGGCTTTGGCATTGTGGACCTAAGCCTTCACACCCGTTATGACCCTGCGCGCGACGGCGACGCAACCCGGTATGCTCGCGACATCATCCAGCAGTTTTCCGCAGCGCCACTGCCCCCCGACCATGCGCTGACTGCCGCGTTCACCCATCTTTTTGGAAGCCCGGTTGGTTATGGCGCAGGATATTACAGCTATAAGTGGGCCGAGGTTCTGGATGCCGATGCTTTTACCCGTTTCCGAAGCGAAGGAATCTTTAGCCGTTCCGCCGGGCTGGCGTTCCGCGAGCACATACTTTCGAAAGGCGACAGTGAAGACCCAGGCGAGTTATACCGCCGGTTCATGGGACGCGATCCCGACCCTTCAGCCCTTCTGGAGCGCGCGGGGTTAACAGCGGTTTCCTAATTCAGCCGGTCGCGCGAATCGTAGAAAGACCTATCGTTTCTTACATCAGTTAATTTCAGCACGCATCCTAACCTTCGTAGTATATTTTGCATGTAACTATGAAGTAGTCTGTGGCAATGCGCAGAAACCGTGTAATCGCCGTTTTTCGAACTTCTGTTCTCGCTTCCGGATTGCCGTTTTGCGCATCTCCTTTCGCGATCGCTGACAGCCTGGTGCTGTCCTCAACTGGCTGTCCTACCGCTCATTGCGACAACACACTATCCGGGAACCCGAATATTCAGCTGCCATCCACCGGCGGCATCTCACTGGTCGCTCACGATACGGTCTCCAAAGGATCCGGACCTGGTCTGGGCTGTGTCTCGAACGGCCCGGGTAATACGGTAGCCTGCTCCCTGAATCAAACTCAGGGTACCGGTCCGAATCTGATTGTTTACGACGGAGACGGCAATCGGAAGTGGACCTCCAGCCTCTTTAATGGCTTTGCTTACACCTCCGCTCCCATCGTCGATATCTACGGGGACGTAGTAGCAACTGACAATGCGACGATCGCTCGGTTTGATCCGAATGGGAATGTGGTCTGGAAAACCAAGGTACAGGGTCTGCCCATTAGCATGGTGACTGTCAACGGAAACGTGATAGTCGCCGCTACCTATGCCGGTCCCATTGCCTTTTACTCATTCACAGACGGAACGCTGCTGGGCACTCTCAAGGTTACTGATGCCAGTGGAGCCGGCTACGACACGATCAACACGCCCTGCGTGATCGGGAATGCGATCTATGTGTCACTCCAAAAGCAGGGCGATACAGCGACGGGAGAACTGGCCAAGGTCATCGTGAATCCGGGATCGTCGCCCTTGTTCTCCGTGGCATGGACATTCCCGTTTGGCGGTCCCAGCGGAGGAAGTCCGCACTGTAACACGGCCACCAAAACCATCTACTTCGACGGCGCTTCCATGAATCCGGATGGCCCTGGTCCGCCAGTTCTTTTTTCGGTGCTTGACACCGGAAGCGCCCCGCAGATGGTCTGGGCGGCGCCCCTTCCGGGAAAGATCCTCGCAGCGGTTACTCAGGATCCGCGCGGAGGCGTCTGGGCGTTCGCATCGGGCTTTCAGTACCTGTGGCGTTTCAGTGAGGCGGATGGCACCATCGTGCAAACTCTCGACGTCAACGCTCTGATCGGGCCTATTCAAACGGCCGCCTTGAGCGCTCCCACGTCCACCACCAACATCACTCCAGCCGGCGTCATGGTTCTGGGCACGGCCTCCATTGGCGGGTTGGGTCCTTCGTATGTGGCGGCGGTCAACTTGATTCCCAGCGCCGGCGCCCTGGTCTGGAAATACAAAATTTCCGGCACCACTCTGGGTGACGTCGCCAACGGGCAGTTTCCCATCGTGATCAATTCGTCCGGAACGGCTCGGATCGCATTCACCACCCACAATGCCGGCGCTTATTTCCTGACGCCATCGCCCTGCTGCTGGAACCCGTAGCGCCAAATCTGAATCCATTGCGCGCCGGCCTCAATCCAAACCCGCAATGGCTACCACCACCTACAAGATAGACCCGGCGCATTCGAGCGCGCACTTTTCTGTGCGGCACATGATGATCACCAATGTCCGTGGTTCGTTCAGCGGCGTTTCGGGAACGGTTGTATACGATCCCGAAAACCTGAGCGCCTCGAGCATCGATGCGTCCATAGACGCCACCACTTTCAATACCGGAGATCCCAATCGTGACGGTCACGTGAAGAGCCCGGATTTCCTTGATGTGGCGCAATACCCGGTCATCACCTTCAAAAGCAAAAGCATCGCCGCGGACGGCGACGAGGTGAAGATAACCGGCGATCTCACCATTCACGGCGTCACGAAGGAAGTGGTGCTGAATGCCGAACCCCTCGCTCCGGAAGGGAAAGATCCGTGGGGCGGATTCCGTACGGGTACCAGCGCCACCACGAAAGTGAACCGCACTCATTTCGGACTCACCTGGAACGCAGCGCTCGAGACAGGCGGAATCGTGCTCGGCGAGGATGTAAAGGTGACCCTCGAACTCGAGCTGACAAAAGCGGCTTAATCCGCTTTCCAGGTCACCAGCGGCTTCAATACTCCCAGTTCCGGGTTGAGCAGTGCCGGGAACGCCTCCACCAGCGTTTCCGGCGTGTACCGATGTTCAATCCAGGGAGCGGTCAGAATCTTTCCGGCCTCAAGTGAGGCGATCACCCGGTCGAAATCGGTCGCCGTCGCATTGCGGCTGGCCATGATGGTCATCTCGCGTTTGTGAAACTCCGGATCCGAAAACGTGATGTCTCCGGGATAGAGCCCCACGAACACCAGCTTTCCGCCGTGCGCCACATAGCGAAACGAACCCATCATTGATTTTGGGTTGCCCGTGCAATCGAAAACCACGCTCGGCAGGTCACCGCCGAAAGTCTCGAGAGCCGCAGCGAGAGCATCGCCACGGGCGTCAATACAGGTCTCCACTCCAGCATGGTTACGGCAGAACGCCATCCGCTTTTCGCTCACTTCCATGACGGCGAATTTGGCGCCCGCCGCGCGCACGCCCGCAATCACGGCTAGACCGATGGGCCCCGCACCGAGCACCAGAGCGGTCTCACCCGCGCCAATGCCGGAGCGCCAAACGCCATGTGCGCCAATGCTGAGCGGTTCCACCAGCGCCAACTCTTCAAGCGTCAGTTTCGAGGAAGCGTGCAGGTAGTCGGCGGGAACGGTCAGCCAGTCCTGCATGCCGCCGTCGATGTGCACGCCCAGGACGCGGATTCTCATGCAGCAATTGGGCTTGCCATTGCGGCAGGCAAGGCAGTCGCCGCACGCAATGTAGGGCCGCACGGCGCACTTTTGGCCCGCGGAGACGCGCGTCACGCTATCCCCTGTGGCTTCAACAACCACTGAGAGTTCATGTCCCAGAATGCGCGGGTATTCGAAAAACGGCTGCTTGCCTTCCCATGCATGCAGATCCGTTCCGCAAATGCCGACGCGGTTGACCCGCACCAAGACCTCTCCCGGGCCGGGCCGCCGCGCTCCCGCGGGATCTCGAAACCCAAACTTTCCCGGCTGTTCCAAAGCGAGCGTGCTCATTTCACCAACCCCCTGATCCGCAACCAGTTCGCCAGCGTCACCGGCCATTCCGCCAGCGCCGCATCACTGCTCCCCAGGCCTACTCCGTGAGGACCGTTCTGAAACACGTGGATCTCCGCCGGCACTTTCGCTTTCCGCAGCGCCAGGTAGAACAGGACGGCGTTTTCGGCGGGGACTGCCGTATCGCCGTTTGTGGAAAACAAGAAGGTCGGCGGCGTTTTTTCCGTCACCTGCAGTTCGTTCGACAGGCTTTCGACGAGCGAGCGGTCGGGATTATCGCCCAGCAGGTTCTTCATTGAACCTTTGTGGGTATAAGGCGTAGTGAACGAGATGACCGGATACGCCAGGATCAGGAAATCCGGTCGGCTGCTTGCCGTATCAATCGGGTCCCCTGCGACCGTATTGGCTGCTTCGAAATGCGTGCCGATAGTCGAGACCAGATGGCCGCCGGCGGAGAACCCCCACGCGCCGATGCGCTCGGGCGAAACATTGAATTCTTTGGCGCGGGATCGAACCATGCGCACCGCGCGTTGCGCATCTCCCATTTCGACCGGATGGTGATACTTCGGCCCGAGCCGGTATTTCAGGACGAACGCGGCTATCCCATAGGAATTTAGCCAGTTGGCGATCTGGCGGCCCTCGTGATTCATCGCCAGCGCGCCGTAGCCCCCGCCGGGACATACAATCACCGCCGTGGCGTCCTTGCTGTTTCCGCGCGGAGCATAGTAAGTCAGGCTCGGCTTATCGGCATCCGCATCGCCGAGCGCGCCGGGCGCGCCATTCGGCCACAGCAGCATTGTCCTCGGCTCATCCTGTGCCATGGCCGCGCTTATGATCAGAAAAATTCCCGCCAGTACCTTCATTTCTCCACCGCCGCTCCCGTCGCCAGCCGCATTGCATTGCGCATCAGTTGAAGGCCCAGATCGTTGGCTGCGGTCAGCAGCGATTCCGGATGGAACTGAACCGCTTCAATCGGAAGCTGCCGGTGCCGCACGCCCATAATCACCCCGTCCTCCGTCTCAGCCGTAATTTCCAGACAGGCCGGCAATTTGTCTCGCACCGCAAACAGAGAATGATATCGCCCCACGGTGAATTCCGGGGGCAGCCCCGCAAATACGCCCTCCCCATTGTGCCGCACGGTCGACGGCTTTCCGTGCACCGGGTAATCCAGAACGCCCAGTTCGCCGCCGAACGTCTCCACGATGCCCTGCAATCCGAGGCACACGCCAAAGATCGGAATCCCCAGATCGATGGCCTGCTTCAGCACTTCCCGCACGCCAAAGTCGCTCGGCCTGCCGGGCCCTGGCGAGATCAGAACCAGATCCGGTGCCAGAGTCCGCATTAGGTCGAGCGGGAACCCGGCGCGGTATGTCACGACGCGCGCGCCCGTTTGCCGCGCGTAGTTAGCCAGAGTGTGGATAAAGCAGTCGTCGTTATCCACCAGCAGGAGTTTGGCATCGCTGGTTTCGGCCGAGGCATCCCCGCGCGCGGGTGCGTTTTCGTTCCCCAGCAGCCGGAAGAAGCCCGTGGCTTTAAGCCGGGTCTCGCGCTCCTCGGCAGCCGGATCGGAATCATAAAGAAGCGTGGCTCCGGCAGGATACGTCGCGATGCCATCCTTCAGATAAGTAGTCCGAATCAGAATGCCGGTGTTGATATCGCCATTCAGCTTCAGCATCCCTACCGCGCCGCCGTACCAGCCGCGCGCGCTCTTCTCCAGACTTTCAATGGCGTTGGCCGCTGCCTTTTTAGGTGCGCCGATCAGCGTAACCGCCCACATGTGGCTGAGAAACGCATCCAGCGAATCGAAGCCCTCCTGCAATATTCCCTCGACGTGGTCGACGGTGTGAAACAGGCCCGCGTACGATTCGATCAGGCGCCGGGCCAGCACTTTTACGGAGCCCGGCTCACAGACGCGCGATTTGTCGTTGCGGTCCACATCGGTACACATGGTCAGCTCGCTCTCTTCCTTGGCGGAGTTGAGCAGTTCACGGATACTCGCGGCGTCGCGCATGGCATCGCCGGTGCGCCGGGCCGTCCCTGAAATGGGGCAGGTCTCCACGCGCGGCCCTTCTACGCGCACAAACATCTCCGGCGAAGCTCCCACCAGTTGCTCATCGCCAAACTGGATCAGGAATTCGTATGGGCTGGGGTTGGCGCGCTGCATGCGCTCGAATAGTTCGGAAGCCTTGCCGGCGTAAGGCGTGGAGAAGGTCTGGCGCAGCACCACTTCGTAGAAATCGCCGCGGCGCATCCCTTCGCGCACCGTCTCCACTTTCGCCATGTATTCCTCGGGCGTGTGGTCGGATGCGATTTCCTGCTTCACCTGCTCCGGCTGCTGCGCCCGTGGATTCGAGATCAGCTCTGCCGTGCGTTCGAGGCCGCTCGTGTGGAACTCGGCGCGCTCAAACTCGTACTCGAAGCGCTCCACCACTTCGCGCTTGCGGTCCATGTAGTAAATGTCGTCGCACAGGAACAGATGCAGATCCTTGTGGCCGTGCCGCGGCAGTTTCAATTCCACAGGTTCGAACTGAAACAGCAGGTCGTAGCCAAACGTGCCGATCAGGGAAAGACGGTCATCGGCTTCGTTTCGAAATTCTTCCGTGAGCGCGCGCAGAATGGAGAAGACCGAGGGCTGTTTGCTGCGCTCTTCCTCCGGAAACAGCGCCGGCATGGGCTTTAGTATTCCGCGCAGATCCTGATCTTCGAGGCCAAACGACTCCCAATGGGGGTGAGCCTCCAGCACCGGCGCCAGGATGCGGTTGAGGGCTGCGCCCCGGTCGTTCAGAGGGTGGAAAACCACTTCGCGCCCGGCGGAAACCATCTCGAGCGCCGGCCGGGTAGACGCAAAATCCCAGCGCGAGTAGCGGCCGGGAAACTCGTAACCGGACGAAAGGTAAACTCCGCGCCGCGTGTCCAACTCCCCGAGAAGGTGTTTCAATCCGCGCCGGTAGTTCGTGCGTGACGCTTTGCGGGTTACCGTGATTCCGTGCGGCGTCGTATATCTCAGCTCAGCCATGAAACTTCCATCGTACCGCCCGCGATACCATGGAACCTGTCATGAACAGACGTGTCTTTCTGGCGCTGGCTGCGGCCGCCCGTCTTCCCGCGCAGCGTGCCGGAGGGACTGCTGCGCCCGGGGCTGCCCTGCCTCCTCCGCCTGCTGCCAAAATCACCAGCTCTGTGGCTCTTTCCAGCTTGAAAGGTTCGTTCCAGGAGCGCGTCATGATCGCGGCGAAAGCCGGGATTCAGTCGGTTGAGCTCGGGACCGAATACGCCTCGTGGGACGATGCGGCGATTTCGAACGCGCGCAGGCTGGTTTCGTCTTTTCTGATGGGCATTGACGCCATCGCGGCCCTTCCGGATATGCAGCGCACGCTGGCTGTGGCCCGCCGCTTGAACTGCCGGCAGATCTACGCTGCAACAGTGCCTGCCGATTTGCCGGCGGGATTCACCGCTTTGCTGGACAATTTTGAGACGGTGAAAGCCGCGGACCGCTCTTCGGTTCGCCTGGCCTTCACACTGCGACCGGACACGCTGGTGCCGCCCTAAAGGAAGTGGTTGGCCTGACGAATGTATTCCGGGTTACAGCTCCAGGCGATCCCCGGCTGAAAGAACTGTTTCAGGCTATCGGAAAAGCCGGTTATGACCGATATATGGTTATGGACTTCGTGCCACCCGGCAACCCCGTCGGCAGCCTGATTCAGGCTGTTGATGGGTTTCGGGCTGCTCTGGCGGACAAACCGCTGGTAAGATCGAGTTAGAAAAGCCATGTACAAAGCCTTCTTTGGGTTGACCGAAAACCCGTTCAACCTGAGCCCGGATCCCGCCTTTCTGTACCGCTCCGTGCAGCACGAGGAGGCTATCGCCAATCTTATCTATGGCGTGCAGAGCCGTAAGGGTTTCATCGCTCTGACGGGCGAAGTCGGTACCGGCAAGACCACCATGCTGGAGTGCCTGCGTGACTTTTTGAACATGCAGCGCATTCCCTTTGGATTTCTTTTCAATTCTCAAATCACCCCGGAACAGTTCTTTGAAATGGTGGCTTACGATTTCGAACTGAAAGGTCGGAGCAAGATTGAGGTTCTGAACGAACTGAACGAAGTGCTGCTGCAGCGCGCCAACCAGGGTCAGACCACTGTTCTGATCGTGGATGAAGCGCACAACTTGGATTGGAAGGTGCTTGAAGAGATCCGGCTGCTCGGTAATCTGGAAAACCGCCGCGGCAAGCTGATGCAGATCATCATCGCCGGGCAGCCGGAACTGGACAAGAAGCTGGACGCGCCCGAATTTCGGCAGTTGAAGCAGCGCATTGCTCTGCGCTGCATGCTGAAGCCTTTCGAGCAGTCGGAAACCGCAAAGTACATCAACTCCCGTCTGGCTCATGCAGGAATGGCCTCGCAGACGGTATTCCCCTCGGCGGTTTTATCCGAAATTCACTTGCGCACCGGCGGCATCCCGCGCTTGATTAACTCGGTTTGCGAGAACCTGCTGCTCACGGCATTTGCCATGGAATCGAGGACGGCGACGATCGAGATGCTGGACGAAGTGTCCAGTGACCTGCGCCTCGAATGGTCGCCGCCTCAGCCCCAGTTGCACCGGGTTCGGCCTACGGAGCCTACCGGTTCATTGCGGTAACAGAATCCGCGGAGTAAAAAGTCACTTCCACGCGCCGGTTCTTCGCATTCACCGCGCGCCCGCGTCCCTCTGCGACGGGCTTTTCCACGCCCATTCCGACTTCGTGAATCCGGTAGACCGGGATATCGTGTTTAGACACGAGGTACTGAACCACGGCATCCGCCCGTCGCCTGCTCAGCGCATTGTTGTACTTCACTGAACCGGTTCTGTCGGTATAGCCTTCCACCGCGATGAAGTACCGCTTCATGCCGCCCTTATCGGCGACCAGTTTGTCCAGGTCAGCCTTGGATTGGGCGGTAAGCAGGTCTTTGTTGAATCCAAACGGAACCGCGACGCTGCCCGCGGGCTTATAGTCGTCCAGATTCGCTACAGACTGGCGTAGCTCGTTTAGAGCGCGCGAATTCTGTTCCGTTCGCTGCAGCGCATCCGACGCGCGGCTGTCCGCAGCTAGGGCGCGCTCCCGGTTGGCCGCAATGTCCGTCTTGCTCTGCTCGATGTCTCCTGCCTGCTTTTTCAGTTGATCGCCCTGCTGGCCAATTTGCTGGCCCTGCGAAGCAATCTGCCCGCCCTGCTCAGTCTGCTTTGCTTCCACCTGATTCACGTGATCGCGAATCGGGTCTGTAGTCTTTGTCACATACTTCTTTGTTGCGCAACCGCCCGTTAACAATACACTGCCAAGAATCACGGTTCCCATGAGCTTACTTTTCATTACGTAATTCTCCTTCCGAACAAGAGAAGCAATTTCTGTGCCGCTGAAGGAGTACAATACCCGTGAAAGCCAGAGGACACCGTATGTCTGACAACCAGCCCGCCAGCGGATTCGACCGCCGAGATTTCCTGAAGACCGCAGCCGGCGTGGGAGCCTCGCTTACGGCTGCCTCTCAATTGTTCGGTGCGCGCGGTGCCACCAGAAACTCCACCCGCACGCGCAGCGCCAATGACAAGATCAACCTCGGCATGGTTGGGCAGGGCGGACGCGGCACCTATCTTTCCCGCCAATTCACCAAATACGCCGAAGCCAACAATGATGCCTGCCGCATTGTGGCGGTTTGCGATGTCTACGAAAAGCGGCGGCGCAAAGCGGCTGAGCTGTACAAGTGCGACAGCTATCTGGACTATCGCGAAGTGCTGGCGCGCCCCGACATCGACGCCGTAGTAGTCGCCACGCCTGACCACTGGCATGCGCGCATCGCGCTCGAGGCCATGGACGCCGGCAAAGACGTCTACTGCGAGAAACCCATGACCCACACCATCGAGGAAGCCAAACAGCTTTCCGCGACGGTGAAGGAAACCAAACGCGTTCTGCAGGTGGGTTCACAAACCACCTCCGCCGACCAGTGGTGGAAGGCCAAGAAGGCCATCGCCGACGGCATGATCGGGCAGATGATCTCCAGTCAGGGCTCTTATCATCGCAATTCGATCGAGGGTGAATGGAATTACCCGATCGACAAGGACGCCGGACCCGACGGCAAAGGCGAGAACTACATCGACTGGAAGATGTGGCTGGGCAGCGCGCCCAAACGGCCCTGGGATGCCGACCGTTACTTCCGTTTCCGAAAGTACTGGGATTATTCCGGCGGCATCGCCACCGACTTGTTTTTCCACGTGGTCGCCCCGCTGAATATCTGCTGGCCAGAGCCGCAGTTCCCCAGTCGCGTATCCGCCATGGGCGGAATCTACGTCTTTAAGGATTCCCGCGAAGTGCCCGACACGTTCAATCTGATGGCGGACTTCCCTAAAGGCAATTCGCTGATCCTGAGTTCCAGCATGGCAAACTCGGAGCACATCCCAGGCCTGATTCGCGGTCACATGGGCACCGTGATCATGGTGGACGACGGCAAGTTCGAGGGCAAGACGGACCACATCACCGTCATCCCCGAAAAGATTGTCGACGAAGCTTACAAAGCAAAGTTTGGCAAAGACAAAGTCGTTATTCCCGTGGAAGATAAGGACGCCATGCAGGCGCACATCGGCAACTTCCTGAGCTGCATGCGCTCCCGCGAGAAGCCCACGCTCGATGTCGACACCGCGCTTCACGCCCAGGTCACCATCTCAATGGGCGTGCAGTCGTATCGCGAAGGCCGCGTCCTGTACTGGGACGAGAAGACCATGAAGGTGGTCCCCAAGGCTCCGAAAGCCTGAATTTCGCTACTCGGCGATGTGGAAGCCGGAAGCTTGGCGAAGCGGAGGGCCTTGCTATCCTGAAACTATCCACTGATGTCAAAGATTTCGCTCGCTTTCCGCAGTTTCTTCGCGCTTCTCTTCGGCGATGAACTGCCTCCCGATGTCGTCACGGAACTGGGGCTGACCCGGAAAACGGTGGAGAAGCCCATCCCCCCCGCGCCGGTGGTCCGGCTCACCGATGGCGCTCTGCAGTTTCTCGGCATTCTGCAGCGGGATGGACGGCTGCTGGACTTCTTTCTGGAAGACATTTCGGGGTATTCCGACGACCAGGTAGGCTCGGCCGCGCGCGGCATGCATGGCCCCTGCCGCGAAGCGCTCAACCGCTACGTAACCGTCACCCCGGTCATCGATGGCGTGGAAGGCACATTCGCCAAAGCGCCTTCTTCCGATCCCGGTAAAGTGAAGTTTCTCGGCAATGTTCCGGCTGCGCCACCCGCGGGAGGAATCCTGCGCCATCGGGGCTGGCAGGCCACCCGCATCGAGCTTCCGCCAGTCCTGGCAAAGCAGGATCTCACGGTACTGGCGCCGGCCGAGCTTGAATTGGAATAGCGGTGCCGAATTACGTTATCGGGATTGATCTGGGCACCACCAACTCCGCGCTTGCCTGGGCCGAGTTGGCGGATGGTCCTGTGCATGTGCAGCCCATGGGAATTCCCCAGCTCACCAGCGCGGGCGAAGTGCGCCAGGAGACCCTGCTGCCTTCGTTTCTCTACATCCCGGGTGTCTCGGAATTTCCTCCGGGCTCGCTCGCGCTGCCCTGGAACAGCTCGCCCCCGTTCCTCACCGGTACTCTCGCGCGGAAACGCGGCGTGGAAAATGCGGGACGTCTGGTGGCTTCCGCGAAATCGTGGCTCTCGCACGCCGGTGTCGACCGCACCGCGCCGATCCTGCCGCTGAATGCCCCGGATGGCGTCGAGCGTGTCTCTCCCGTGCAGGCCTCCGCCGAGTATCTGCGTCATATCGAACAGGCCTGGAACGCGCAGCATCCCGATGCTCCCTTTGCGGACCAAGCCGTGTTTGTCACCGTGCCCGCCTCGTTCGACGCGGTTGCGCGCGAACTGACCCAACGCGCGGCAGAGAATGCCGGGTATCGCGACGTTACTCTGCTGGAAGAGCCTCAGGCGGCATTCTACGCCTGGATCGAACGCCATCCCGACTGGCGCGAGCGCGTCAGTCTGGGAGATCTGATTCTGGTGATCGATATCGGCGGCGGCACCACCGATTTCACGCTGATCGCGGTCAGCGAGGCTGAGGGCGATCTGTCGTTGGAGCGCGTGGCGGTGGGCGAGCACATTTTGCTCGGGGGCGACAATATCGACCTCGCACTGGCCCGCACCGTCGCCGCGCGTCTGGCGCAGCGCGGATCCAGGCTGGATGCGCTGCAGCTGCAAGCGCTCTGGGCCAACTGCCGCGCTGCGAAGGAAAAGCTGCTCGAAGCCGGCTCGACCGAGGCGGAACAGCCGGTCACCATCCTCGGCAAAGGCAGTGGTCTGGTGGGCGGAAGCGTCAAAGCGGCGCTGACACGGGACGATCTGCAGCAGGTGATGGACGGATTTTTCCCGGCGGTCCCGAGCGCATCCCTTCCCGAACGGCAGTCGCGTGCGGCCGTACAGGAGATTGGCCTGCCTTATGCCACCGATGCCGCCGTCACCAGGCATCTGGCGAAGTTCCTCCGGCAGCCCGCCGCGGCGCACGACGGATCGCGGCACGGCCCCAGCGGCCTGATCTGCCCTACTCATGTTTTGTTTAACGGCGGCGTGCTGCATGCGCCGTTCGTGCGCGAACGCGTGCTGCAGACGCTTAACAGTTGGCTGGGCGAAGAAGGCTTCGCTCCCGTTCAGCTTCTTTCCGGGGAAGATCTGATGCAGGCAGTGGCGCGTGGCGCCGCTTATTACGGCGCGGCGCGCACCGGCAAAGGCGTACGCATTCGCGGCGGCATTCCCCGCTCATACTACATCGGCGTCGAAAGCGCGATGCCTGCGGTCCCAGGCTTCCCCGCGCCCCTTAAAGCATTCACGGTCGCCACGTTCGGCATGGAGGAAGGAACCGATGTCCGCATCGCCGGACGAGAGTTCAGCCTGATTGTAGGCGAGCCCGCGGAGTTTCGCATCTTCTCTTCGGCCACCCGTAAGGACGATCCTCCAGGCGCGATGATCGAAGATTTCGGCGAGGAACTGGAAGAGCTGCCTCCCATGGAAGTGCATTTCCCCGCGTCCGGCGAAGGGCAGGAGCGCGTGCGCGTTTCCTTCGAAACCATCGTGACCGAAACCGGAGTGCTGCAGCTCTGGTGTGTGGCCCCCGATGGACGCCGCTGGAAGCTTGAGTTCAACGTGCGCGAAAGAGTCGCGGCGTGAAGGTTGGCATCGACTTAGGAACCACCAACTCCGCCCTCGCGTGGGTGGACCCGGCCGAAGCGGAAGAGACGCTGTTTCCGCCCATCCACATCTTCGATGTACCCCAGCTGGTAGCCGCGAACCGGATCGAGCCGCGCCGTACGCTCCCTAGCTTTCTGCTGCTGGAAGAAGGCGAGCCGGTGGGCACCTATGCGCGCGAGCAGGGAGCCTTGGTGCCCACTCGTCTGGTGCATTCCGCGAAATCCTGGCTGTCGAATGCGGATGTTGATCGTACCGCGAAGATCCTGCCCTGGGATTCGCCGGAGACCGGCCGCGTGCTGTCCCCGGTGGAAGTGTCTGCCCGCTTTCTCGCTAAATTTCGCGAGGCATGGCCCAATTTGGCCGGTGAAGACATCGTGCTCACCGTTCCCGCGTCCTTCGACGAAGAAGCGCGCGAGCTGACGGTGCGCGCGGCGGCGGATGCCGGACTGCCCAATCTAACGCTGCTGGAGGAGCCGGCCGCAGCCTTTTATTCGTGGATTGCGCACAATCTGGCACAATCGCGCCGCAAGCTCTTCGACGGGCAGATTGTGCTCATCTGCGATGTCGGCGGCGGCACCAGCGATTTCAGTCTGATTCGGGTGTTCCGCGATGGCGATCGCGTAGAGTTCACGCGCACCGCCGTGGGTCGCCACCTGCTGCTCGGCGGCGACAATCTGGATTTGACCCTCGCGTGGCTCGCCGAATCGAAACTCGGCGCGCAGCTTTCCATCCGACAGCGCAGCGGCCTGCGCCGGCAGTGCTCGGCGGCGAAGGAGATTCTGCTTTGCGATCCCCATCGCGACAGCGTGGAGATCACGCTGCTGGGCAGCGGCTCTTCCCTGATTGGCGGGTCCCTAAAGACCGAGATCACCCGCGCAGAGGCGCTGGAACTGACCCTCGAAGGCTTTCTGCCCCTTTCCGCGCGCGGCGAAGCGCCCAAAGAAGAGAAGCGCAGCCTGTTCCGCGAACTGGGTCTGCCCTATGAAACCGATCCCGCCATTAGCAGGCACCTGAACGCGTTCCTGGAATCCGCAGGTCAGGTTCCCGATGCCATCCTGTTCAACGGCGGCTTCTTCATCCCGGAAATCTGCCGCTCGCGCGTTGCCGATGTTCTGGAGCACTGGTACGGCGGGCGGCCGGAGATCTTCGAACACCGCGACCTCGATCTCGCCGTCGCTACCGGCGCTGCGTATTACTCGTGGGTGAAAAGCACCGGCAGCGGTGTGCTGGTACGCGGCGGATTGCCTCGCGCTTATTTCATCGGCCTCGGCGAAGCGCGGGAGCACGATTTGCAAGCCGTTTGTCTGGTGCCGCGCGGCACGGAAGAAGGCACCACCATCGAAGTGGATCGCGGCGATCTGCAGCTGGTGGCCAACCGGCCGGTCTCGTTTCGGTTATACAGTTCGTTGACGCGCGGGGACGACGATGCGGGCTCGCTCGTCACGCTGGACCCAGCGGAGCTGCACGCCCACGCGCCGCTCCAAGCGGTGATCCGCTATGGAAAGCCCGGCGAGAAACAGATTCCCGTGAAGCTGGGCGCCCGTCTGACAGAGGTCGGCACGCTGGAAACCTGGTGCGATTCCAAGCTGAGCGATCACCGCTGGAAACTGCAGTTCGAACTGCGCAGAACCGCTTCGGCGACCGAGCCCGCGCGTCCGGCGGCGGTCGTCAGCGAAGAGCACGTGTTAAAGGCCTGCGCGCTGATCGCGGAAGTGTTTGCCGCGTCCGGCACGTCGCCGTTTCCTCCGGAAGAGCTTCCCGCGCGCCTCGAACAAACGCTGGGACTGGGCCGAAATTCGTGGCCCGTTGGCGCTATCCGCCAGATGGCCGATGCATTCCTGGCTGCTGCCACCGGGCGTAAGAAGAGCCCGGCGTTTGAAGCCCGATGGCTGAACCTGTGCGGCTTCTGCCTGCGCCCGGGGTTCGGGTTCCCGGGGGACGATTACCGCATTGAACAGGCGCGCCGCGTCTACGCCGGCGGCTTGCAATACGCGAACCAGATTCAATGCGAGATCGATTGGTGGATCTTCGCCGGGCGTATCGCGGGTGGTCTCAATCGCAATCAGCAGGTGGATGTCTTCCAGCGCGTCTCCGCGATTCTGCTGCCGCGCGCCGGCCAGAAAAAGCAGCGCGTCAACTCCAGTCTGCTGCGCGAAATGTGGCGCACCGCCGCCAGTCTTGAACTGCTGCCGGTCTCCACGCGTACGGAATTGGGAGACGCCTTGGTCAAAGCACGCGCCTGGGGCGCAAGCGAGCTCTGGTGCATCTCCCGGCTGGGCGCGCGGCAGCTGTTTTACGGACCTGCCAATCAGGTGCTGCAGCCAGCCACCGCCGCCCGCTGGGTAGAAGCCCTGATCAACCATCCCGCCGCTGGCGAGGCACTTGCTTCCCTTGCGCGGCATACCGGCGATGCCACGCGCGATGTGGCGCCGCCGCTGTTCGCTAAAGTGCGCGCGCGGCTGGATTCCGAGAAGCTGATTGCTATTCTGGAAGGCCACGAAGCGCGCGACGAACGCTCCCTTGGCCGCGTCTTCGGCGAAGCGCTGCCATCCGGTCTGGTGTTGACCGAATAAGATGGAAGTCCGAGGAGACCGCGTTGTCATATATTCTGGCGCTGGATCAGGGCACCACAAGTTCACGAGCGATTCTGTTTGACCATGCCGGCGCGAAGGTCGAAGTCGCTCAGCGCGAACTGACTCAGCACTACCCCAGGCCGGCGTGGGTGGAACACGATCCGGAGGAGATCTGGCGCTCGCAGCTGGAAGTTGCCCAGGAGGTTCTGGAAAAAGCGCAAGCGCAACCCGGTGACATCACCGCCATCGGAATTACCAACCAGCGCGAGACCACCATCGTCTGGGATCGCGAAACCGGCAGGCCGATTCACAGGGCGATCGTGTGGCAGGACCGCCGCACGGCTTCGATATGTGCCGAACTCGTGCGCCAGGGGCATGAACCCATGGTTCAGGAGCGCACCGGTCTGGTGGTGGATGCTTACTTCTCCGGCAGCAAGATCGCATGGTTGCTCGACAACGTAGACGGCGCGCGCAAACAGGCGGAGCAGGGCAGACTGGCTTTCGGCACGGTGGACACCTGGCTCGTCTGGAATCTAACCGGCGGCAGGGTTCACGCGACGGACGCCACTAATGCCTCGCGCACGCTGCTGTTCAACATCCATTCCGGCGCGTGGGATCCGGATCTTCTCCGTCTCCTCCGCATTCCGGAGAGCATGCTTCCCGAAGTGCGCGCATCGAGCGAGGTGTACGGCAGCGCGGATGCGCTCGGCGGCATGCCCATCGCGGGGATCGCGGGTGACCAGCAGGCGGCGCTCTTCGGCCAGGCCTGTCTCTCGCCCGGCATGACCAAAAACACCTATGGCACCGGCTGCTTCCTGCTGCAGAACATGGGAGAGACCGCAGTGGCTTCGAAACATCGCATGCTGACCACCGTTGCTTCCAAGATCGGCGGCAGGACGTCGTACGCGCTCGAAGGCAGCGTGTTCATCGGTGGCGCGGTGGTGCAGTGGATGCGTGACGGTCTGGGCATCATCAAGTCCGCCTCCGAAGTGGAGGCGCTGGCCGCGAGCGTGTCCTATAATGGCGGCGTCTATCTGGTTCCCGCGTTCGCCGGACTCGGCGCCCCTCACTGGGATCCTTTCGCGCGCGGAGCCATCGTCGGCATCACCCGCGGCACCACCGCCGGGCATCTGGCCCGCGCGGGCCTTGAGAGCATTGCGCATCAGGTGGCCGATCTTCTGGAAGCCATGCGCGCCGATTCCTCTGTGGCGCTCACCGAGCTGCGCGTGGATGGCGGCGCCTCCAACAATAACCTGCTGATGCAGTTTCAGGCCGACCTGCTGCGGGTGCCTGTGGTGCGGCCGGCCAGCACGGAAACCACGGCGCTGGGCGCGGCCTATCTGGCCGGTCTCGCCACCGGCTTCTGGAAAGACCAGACCGAGATTACGGAAGCGTGGAGTGCCGCCAGCCGTTTCGAACCTCGCCGCTCGGACGCCGAAGTAGCCGAATTGCGCGGTCTCTGGAAGCGTGCTCTCGGCCGCGCCGGACACTGGGAGCAGTAGATGAACCGCGAGGAAATGCTGAACCGCGTGGCCGCGCACACCGGTCCGTGGGACATGGTGATTGTGGGCGGCGGAGCCACGGGCGTCGGCGTGGCTGTCGATGCCGCATCCCGCGGCTATGAAGTGCTGCTGCTGGAGGGGAGTGATTTTGGCAAAGGCACGTCCAGCCGCAGCACTAAGTTGGTTCACGGCGGGGTACGCTATCTCGAGCAGGGCAACATCTCGCTGGTGATGGAGGCGCTGAAGGAGCGCGGCTTTCTGCGTCAAAACGCGCCGCATCTGGTGTCCGACCTTGCCTTCGTAGTGCCCAATTACGACTGGTGGGAAGCTCCGTTCTATGGCATCGGCCTCAAGCTGTATAACCTGCTGGCCGGCAAATACAATTTCGGCGCCTCCAGCATCCTCTCGCGGGAAGAGACGCTCGCGCGCCTTCCCACCATCAAGCAGGAAGGGCTGCGCGGCGGCGTGGTCTACTACGATGGCCAGTTCGACGACGCGCGCTTGCTGATCAACCTGGCCCAGACCGCCGCAGAACAAGGCGCCACGCTGCTGAACTATTTCCCCGTCACCGGCTTTGAGCGGGGCGGCGACGGTTTTGTCGAAACGGTTCTGGCGCGCGATGAGGAGACCGGCCGCGAGTACCGCATCGGCGCCCGAGTGGTGGTCAACGCCGCCGGCCCGTTCTGTGACGCCGTGCGCCGCATGGCGGATCCCGATATCAAGCCGCTGATCGCGCCCAGTCAGGGAATCCATCTGGTCTTCGACGGTTCGTTTCTCACGGGCGGAAGCGCCATTATGGTGCCGCACACCAGTGATGGCCGCGTGATGTTCGCCATCCCCTGGCACGGACACACGCTTGTGGGCACCACCGATACGCCCATAGCCGAAGCGTCACTGGAGCCGGTTGCCCTCGAGCAGGAGATCGAGTTCATCCTGACCACAGCCGCGCAGTATCTGGACCGCGCGCCGCGTCGGGAAGACGTCCTCAGCGTCTTTGTCGGTATCCGGCCTTTGGTGAAGGCGGGTGGCGGCGCGAACACTTCGGCGCTTTCGCGCGACCACACCATTCACATCGATAACTCCGGCCTGCTGACCATCACCGGAGGTAAGTGGACCACTTACCGGCACATGGCGGAGGATTGCGTAAATCAGGCGGCTACGTTGGCGCGGCTGCCGGATCAAACGTGTAATACCCGCACTCTTCATGTTCACGGATTCCACATGCACGCGGATAAGTTCGGCGATCTGGCGTGGTACGGATCGGACGCGCCAAAGATCCTGGATCTGGCGCGCACGGATTCGTCTCTGGAAGAACAGATTCACCCGGAGTTACCCTATATCGCCGCGGAGGTAGTCTGGGCAGCACGCACGGAGATGGCGCGTACTGTGGAAGATGTGCTAGCACGCCGCACGCGCGCGCTCTTCCTCAACGCGCACGCTTCCTATCAGATGGCCGCAAGGATAGGCGAGATCATGGCGCGCGAGCTGTCGTGGGACGGAACACGCCAGGAATCCGAGGTAACTCGGGCGCAGAACCTGGCACGAACTTACAGCTTATTACCCCACCAAGTCCTATAGGGATAGATCCTAAGTGATAGTATTTTCTGCTAAGGTATCTTCCCGGCAATGCTGGTAATTGGCGTAGGTGGCGAGTTATCGTTAGAAAACTAAGCCACATGAAAAAGGTTTTCCCTGTCTGCCTCCTGATTCTTTCAGTGAGCCAGCTATTTGGCCAGTCCAGCGCCAAGCTCAGCCGGGAATTGAACGCCCTTGTTCCGTCCGCCGGAGTAATGAAGAACGCTGTCGCGGGCAGCTTGAACGTCGATGTGGTGGTGCAGTACAACCAGCCCGTGTCAGCGTCTCTTCACCAGATGATTGCCGGCCTCGGCGGCTCGCTGCAGAAGGAACTAACCTCCGCGAATGGCGGATGGTATTCGCTGCCGGTCAGTCAGCTGACGAATTTGGCGGCTCAGTCGTCGGTCCTGTATGTGTCTTCGAATCGCGTGGTACATCCCACTCTGGATTACGCTCGGGCGGCCGTGTCGGTCACTCAGCAGCTTGGTCAGTGGGTGGCTCAATCGCTTCCGTACGATGGAACCGGCGTGGGGGTCGCGGTGGTGGACAGCGGGATCGGCTCCTCGAAGGATCTGAATCAGGCGTGGCCCTGGGCGAACTCGGGCGTCGTCTATAACGAATCATTTGTGCCCGGCGACCTTTCGCCTTTGGACGAATACGGTCACGGCACGCACGTTGCAGGCATTCTGGCCGGCAGCGGCGCTGCTTCTGCCGGTGTGGGCTTTACGCATCATTTCGTGGGCATGGCTCCGGGAGTGCGCATTCTGAACCTCAAGGTCCTCGATGCGAACGGCGCCGGCACAGATTCAGCGGTAATCGCCGCGATCGACCGCGCCATTCAGCTCAAAGCAGCGTTCAATATCAAAGTAATTAACCTTTCAATCGGCCGCCCGCTTTATGAGTCATACCAGCTGGATCCGCTTTGCCGCGCAGTGGAGCGCGCCTGGTCTCAGGGCATCACGGTCGTGGTCGCCGCCGGCAACTACGGCCGCAGCTACTCGACCACGCTCAACAATATGGGCTATTTCACCATCACCTCGCCGGGGAACGACCCGCTGGCCATCACAGTGGGCGCGGCGAAGACCGAGAGCACCCAGGCAGTCTCCGACGACATGATGGCCAGCTACAGTTCCAAAGGACCGACGCTGCTCGATCACGTCGCGAAGCCGGATCTGGTGGCTCCCGGCAACCTGATGGTCTCGGCGAAGGCGGCCGGCTCCACGCTGGGCAATGATACGTCGACGCAGGTGCCTTATTCGTATTACCAGAAGAACGGCACTTCGGCGATTTCCACGGACTACATGCGCCTGAGTGGTACCAGCATGGCGACGCCCATGGTTGCCGGCGCCGCGGCTCTTCTCCTGCAGCAGGATGCGAACATGACTCCCGATCAGGTGAAAGCGCGCCTGATGCTGACCGCCCGCAAACATGCGTTTCCGGAGCAGAGCGTGGTCAGCGATTCCACCGGAACTTACACTGACTATGACGACATTTTCACCATTGGCGCCGGCTATCTCGACGTCGCGACTGCTTTGCAGAGCAAGGTATTGCTGAATGCGAACAAGACGGCTGCATCGCCGGTCGCGGTCTGGAAAGCCGGTAAGGTGACGCTGGTCGGCGCCGCCTCCGCGGTATGGGGAGACAGCGCGGTATGGGGTGATTCCGCCGTGTGGGGCGACACTGCCTTCCTCGGCGGCGCCAGTGCCGTCTGGGGTGACTCGGCAGTTTGGGGCGACAGCGCCGTGTGGGGCGATTCGGCCGTCTGGGGCGACAGTGCCGTGTGGGGAGACTCCGCCGTCTGGGGCTTCAGCGCCGTTTGGGGCGATTCGGCCGTGTGGGGTGATTCAGCAGTCTGGGGCGACAGCGCGGTTTGGGGCGATGCCCTGATCGTCAATAAAGAGAAGTAACCCCGGAGGGAGGCCTGGTCCTGCCGCGAGCAGGCAGCCCAGGTCGCCTGCTAGCCTGTTTCCATAAAGGTTATGCAAAAGACCATCGTCCTGTTGCTCGCGCTGGCCGGGGCGGCCGCCTCACAGAACACCTTCTACCTCAAAAGCGGCGACCGCGTCGTCTTCTATGGTGACAGCATCACCGATCAGCGCCTCTACACCACCTTCGCCGAAACCTATGTGGTCACGCGCTTCCCCGGCATGCCGGTCTCTTTCGTCCATTCCGGCTGGGGCGGCGACCGTGTAACCGGTGGCGGGGGCGGCGCTATCGATCTGCGCCTTGACCGGGACGTTACTCCTTACCGGCCCACCGTCCTCACCATCATGCTGGGCATGAACGACGCTTCCTATCGCGCCTTCGATCCCAAAATCTTCGAAACCTTCGCGCACGGTTACGAGCACATCGTTGACAAGGTCAAACAGGACCTTCCCGGTATCCGCATCACCGCCATCGAGCCCTCGCCCTTCGACGATTTCACGCGCGCCCCGCAGTTCGAAGGCGGATATAACGGCGTCCTCGAGAGGTACTCGGCATTCGTCAAGGATCTCGCCGCAAAAGATCAGCTGCAGGTTGCCGACCTGAATAGTCCCGTGGCCCGCATGCTGCAAAACGCCAATGCGATCGACCCCGCGCTGGCCCAGAAGATCATTCCCGATCGCGTCCATCCGGGCGCTGCCGGACACCTGGTGATGGCGGAAGCACTGCTGAAAGCGTGGGATGCGCCGTCGCTCGTCAGCAGCGTCGAGATCGACGGTTCCCGCGGACGCGGCGTTCACTCGGAAGGAACGAAACTGAGTTCCGTAGGCAAGCCCGGCCCTCTTGTATGGGAGCAGATGGACCGCGCACTGCCCTTCCCGATCGACTGGAACGACAGAAATCGCCTGGTTCCGCTGGTGATGCAGTCTTCCGACTTCGTGGAAGCTCTCGATCGCGAGATGCTGAAAGTCACCGGACTCGCGAGCGGCCGCTACATCCTGCGCATCGACAGCCTTGAGGCGGGCGTATTCAGCGCGGACGAACTCGGCAAGGGCATCAACCTGGCGACGCTGCCCAACACGCCCATGATGAAGCAGGCCATGGACGTCTACGCAGTCACCCTGAAACGCGCCGCCATGCATCAGTTCCGCTGGCGCGAGATCCAGGTGTCCCTGAGCGACGAAGCCATCCCCGGGAGAGGGGCCGCTATGGCAGCCCTCGATAAGGTAGACGACGATCTCATGAAACAGCAGCACGCCGCCGCACAGCCCAAACCTCACCGGTACGAGCTCGCCATGCAGTCCGAACGGTAGCCGATGAACCGCGAATATCACCGCTGGTACAGCTCGCGGCTCAACCGCGACATGGAAATGCTGGTATTCGGTCATGGTGGCCTGCCCCTGCTGGTGTTTCCCACCTCGATGGGTCGGTTCTTCGAATATGAAGAACACGGCATGATCAATGCCGTTCGCGACAAATTCGAGAACGGTCAGCTGCAGGCCTTTTGCGTCGACAGCGTGGATCGCGAAAGCTGGTACAACAAGGGCGCTCATCCACACGATCGCGTGGTGCGCCACATCCAGTACGAGAGCTACATCCTGAATGAAGTGATGCCGTTCCTGCGCGGGCGCAACTGGTCGCCCCGCATCGTCGCGACGGGCTGCAGCTTTGGCGCTTACCATTCACTGAACTTCGCCCTGAAGCACCCGGACATCATTACTGATTGCGTGTGCATGGGCGGTGCCTACGACATCCGCCAGTTCCTGAATGGCTACTACGACGATAACTGCTATTTCAACAATCCGCCGGATTACCTCCCCAACCTGAATAACGGACTCGTTTGGCAGCGCAACTTTGTCCTTGCCACAGGCGAGTGGGATATCTGCCTCGGCGAGAATTTCCGGATGGCCGGCCTCATGGGTTCGCGGCGCATCCCACATCTGCTGGACGTCTGGGGCAACCACACGAAACATGACTGGCCGTGGTGGCAGGGCATGGCGCGAAAGTTCTTCGGTTAGGCTACGATGGGGCGTACTCTGCCCTTATGCACAAAATAGGAATCATCTACGGGATGGAGAATTCGTTTCCCGGCGCCTTGGTGGACCGCATCAACTCCATGAAGGTGGAGGGAGTGTCAGCCGAGCACATCCACATCGGCGGAGTAAAGATGGACGGCCCCGCCGAGTACCGGGTCATCGTCGACCGCATCTCGCACGATATTCCGTTCTATCGCGCTTATCTGAAGAACTGCGTGCTGCGGGGCTCGATCGTCGTCAATAACCCGTTCTGGTGGGGCGCCGACGATAAGTTCTTCAACTATGCCCTCGCTTCTAAAATCGGCGTGGCCGTTCCCAAAACGGTCGTGCTGCCGCATCACTCACATCCGCCCGGCACCACCGATCTGTCGATGCGCAATCTCATCTACCCGCTGAACTGGGATGAAATTTTTGCGTATATCGGCTTCCCCGCGTTCCTGAAACCGTTCAGCGGCGGCGGCTGGAAGAGCGTCTATAAGGTTCATTCCCCGGACGAATTCTTCACCGCGTACAATGACACCGGCGATCTCTGCATGACGCTCCAGACCAGCGTCGAATTCACCGATTACTTCCGCTGCTACGTTGTGGATCAGAAGAAAGTGCACGTGATGCAGTACGATCCCCGGCGTCCCCACGCGGAGCGCTACGTCAAAGATGCGCCGCCGATCGAAGGCCAGATGTACGACCGCGTCGTCCGGGATGCGCTCACGCTGTGCCAGGCTCTCGGTTACGACCTGAATACCGTGGAATTCGCCGTGCAGGACGGCATCCCGTATGCGATCGACTTTCTGAACCCCGCGCCGGATGCCGATTACAACTCCGTGGGACCGCAGAACTTTGAGTGGATTGTGGATGCAGTAGCCAACATGACGATTGGAAAGGCTCTCAGCGACGAAAATCCGGCAAAGGAACTGCGCTGGTCCGCTTTCCTGAAAGGCTGAAATGAAGCCGACCTTTACAATTGGGATCGAAGAGGAATATCAGGTAGTTGATCCGGTCACGCGCGATCTGCGAAGTCACATCAGCGCGGAAATGGTGGAAAAGGGCAAACTGCTGCTCCACGAACGGGTCAAAGCGGAAATGCACCAGTGCGTCATTGAAGTTGGGACGCATGTGTGCCGGGATATCTCGGAAGCGCGACAGGACGTCACCGAGGTGCGCAGCGGCATCATCCGTCTGGCGCACGATCATGGTCTCCGCCTCGCCGCCGCCGGAACCCACCCCTTCTCCGACTGGCGCAATCAGGAGATCTATCCCGACGAACGCTACCACACCATCGTCGAAGACCTGAAAATGGTCGCGCGCGCCAACCTGATCTTCGGTCTCCATGTGCACGTGGGCGTCGAAGATCGCGAAGTGGCGATCCAGTTAATGAACGCGGCGCGCTATTTCCTGCCGCACATCCTGGCGCTTTCCACTAACTCCCCGTTTTGGCTGGGCATGGACACCGGCCTGAAATCGTATCGGTGCAAAGTGTTCGACAAGTTCCCGCGCACCAACATCCCGGATTATTTCCCCAGCTGGGGTGAATACGAGAGCTTCGTCAATCTGCTGGTTCAGACCAACTGCATCGACAATGCCAAGAAGATCTGGTGGGACATCCGGCCCCATCCGCACTTCCCGACGCTCGAGTTCCGCATCTGCGACGTCCCCATGCGCCTTGACGAGACCCTCGCCATTGCCGCACTCATTCAGGCCACCATCGCGAAACTCTACAAACTGCATGCCTCGAACCAAGGCTTCCGCCTTTATCGCCGCGTCCTGATCATGGAAAACAAATGGCGCGCGCTGCGCTACGGGCTCGACGGAAAGCTGATCGATTTCGGCAAGAAAACGGAAGTGCCCCTCCGTGAGCTGATGCTCGAGTATCTGGACTTCGTCGACGATGTCGTGGACGAACTGGGCTCGCGCGCCGAGCTCAAGTACATTCACACCATGCTTGAACAGGGGTCGGGTGCCGACCGCCAGCTGCGCGTCTACCGGCAAACGGGTGACCTGAAAGCCGTCGTAGACTACATCGTTCAGGAAACCGAGACCGGCATCACGCTGGGAGCCGCTTCGAAATACGCATCATGAAATCCGAAACCCTGCAGCAGCCGCTCAATGAACTGGCTTTCGACCCGGAGCTTTCGCCAGGCGCTTACAACGCGGTCCATGTGTGCCTGCGCATTCAGCCCAGCGAAAAAACCACCATCATCACGGATGAAGCGACAGCCGGCATCGCGGCCGCGATCATTCGCGAACTCGATCGCGCGGAACTGAACTATAACGCATTTGTGTTGGAGGATTACGCTCCTCGCCCTCTCGTCGACATGCCGGCCGAAGTGCTGCACGATATGGAGTCGAGCCAGGTCAGCATCTTCGCGGTGCAGGCTCAGCAGAATGAGCTGAGGACGCGCATGCAGATGACGGACGTCGTGAACCGGCGCCACATCCGCCACGCCCATATGGTCAACATCACCCCGCAGATTATGATGCAGGGCATGCGCGCTGATTTTCTCGAAGTCGATCGCATCAGCCAGAAAGTCTGGGAAATCGCGAGCGCGGCCCGCGAGATCCGCGCCACCACGGCCGCCGGCACCGAGATCTCCGCTCTCATGAATCCGGATTACCGGTGGATCAAGACCAGCGGCATCATCAGCACGAAAAAGTGGGGCAATCTGCCCGGCGGCGAGACCTTCACCACGCCCGGGGAAGTGAACGGCGTGTTTGTGATTGACGGCGTGGTGGGTGATTACCTCTGCGCGAAATACGGCGCCCTGCGCGATGAGCCTCTTACAATCCACATCAAGGGAAACCGCCTCACGGAAGCGCACAGCACCAACAAAACTCTCGAAAGCGAGTTCTGGAATTACACCCACACCGACGAAAACAGCGATCGTGTCGGCGAGTTCGCCATCGGCACCAACATCGCGCTTCAGGATGTAATCGGCAATATCCTGCAGGACGAGAAAATCCCAGGCATTCACATTGCGTTCGGCAATCCGTACGGCGCCCACACCGGCGCCGACTGGTTCTCCATCACGCATATCGACGTCGTCGGACGCAATTTCAACATCTGGGTGGATGGCCGGCCCATCATGGAAAACGGTCGCTTCCGTCTGGAATGATCCCGGAGCTGCGCGCCCGATTCAACGCCAATTACCGGCCGGCCCTTTACCAAAAGTTCCTCGCGGAACTGTACCAGCGCTGCGGCACTGAGGTAAAGTTCCGGAACTGCGAGACGCCCTGCTTTTTTCCTTCGGGCCTGCTGGCCCAGATGGCGGATGCCGGCGCACAGATGGTCGCGGAGTTACTGGCCAATCCCGAATATCTCGCGGCTGCCGATGAATCTATTCCTCCCGTGTTTCGCGTCCCCGCAACTGATCCCGAGCCTCTGTTCGTTCAGGCGGATTTCGGCTTGATCCGCAACCCTGCCGGCGAGCTGGAGCCGCGACTGGTGGAAATTCAGGGCTTCCCGTCCCTCTACGCCTACCAGCTGGAACTGGCTCGCACCTACGCCGACGTCTATGGGCTCCCGGACGATCTGCACAGCCTCCTGGGTGACCTGCGCCCCGGCTCTTATCAGACAATTCTGAGGCGGGCGCTGCTTGGCGGACACGATCCTGAGAACGTCGTCCTTCTGGAAATCGATCCTTGGCAGCAGAAGACTTTGGCAGATTTCATCCTCACCGAACGCATGTGCGGGGTGCGCACCGTCGACGTAACCGATGTCCGTAAGGAAGGCAATCGGCTTTTCTATGAATCGCAGGGCCGCGTCATCCCGATCCACCGCGTCTATAATCGCGCTATCGCCGACGAATTAATCCGCAAACAAATACCGCTCGATTTCGATTTTCGTGACGATTTACAGGTGGAGTGGGCCGGCCATCCGAACTGGTTTTTCCGCATCAGCAAATTCTCGCTGCCGTGGCTGCGGCACCCTTTTGTCCCTAAATCGCAGTTTTTCGATCGTGTCGAGGCGCTTCCTCCCGACCCCGAAAATTATGTTCTCAAGCCGCTGTTTTCCTTCGCCGGACTGGGTGTGAACGTCGGTCCCTCGCGCGCCGATCTGGAGGCCGTTCCCGTCGACCGGCGGCACGAGTACCTGCTCCAGGAGCGGGTCGCCTTCGAGCCCGTCATCCAAACGCCTTTTGGCATGACCAACGCCGAGATCCGCATTATGTACATTTGGACGGATCGTCTCCTTCCCGTCACCACGATTGTGAGATTAGGCAGAGGAAAAATGATGGGGGTAGACCACAACCGCGATTTGGAATGGGTGGGAGCGTCCGCGGGCTTCAGCCCTGTGTTATTCTGACAATTCCAACTCTGTTATGGATCCTTCAGATCTGCTGCTGATCGCGGCACTGCTTCTCATTGTGGTCGCCGCCCTCTCTTTTCCGGGCGGGCCTGGCACTCCCCGGCGTTTTCCGGTAGCTTTACCTCTGCGCTAACCAGAGTCAACCTGCGGCTCTACGTCTTGCCACTCTTGGTAGGGCTGATCAGGATGTGCGCGTTCCTGCCCTCCATGCGGGGCATCGCCTCCACAGTGCCGAACGTAGCCAGATCTTCGGCGAATCGCGTCAACAGCTTTTTACCCAGATCGGTGTGAGCAATTTCGCGGCCACGGAACTGCACCACTGCCTTCACGCGGTTGCCTTCCTGCAGGAATCGAATCGCATGATTTTTCTTAAAATCGTAGTCGTGGTCGTCGGTGTTCGGCCGGAACTTCAGCTCCTTTACCTGAACCACGTGTTGCTTTTTCTTGGCCTCGTGCTGCTTTTTCTTTTGATCGTATTGGTAATGGCCGTAGTCGATTGCCTTGGCTACCGGAGGAACCGCGGTGGGAGAGACCACCACCAGATCGAGGCCCAGATCCTGCGCCTTGCGCAGCGCGGCGGCTGTGGGCATAACTTCGGCAGTTCCGTCTGGGAAAATCGCCCGAACTTCTCTTGCCCGAATCGACTCGTTTACGTTCTCTCGTCGGTTCGTGCGGCGAGGTGGAAAATTTCTGCCTGGAATCATTCGTTGTTTAGCGTTTTCGATCCTGTAGACTTGAGTCTAGCTTAGTTTGGGTCCTTCTGCCGTGTATGGGTTACCGCTTTCAGGATACCGATGCCTACTAGAACGATGATGCCTACCCCAATCCATTGGTTCGGAATGTGCGCCAGATACGCTCCGTATGCCAGCCCAATGATCACCACAATATACCCAGCAACGTAAATTCCGAATGACATCACGCTCCTCCTGCGCCCCCGATTCAGGGAATTGTCACCGATCTCACAGAGCAACTGAACGGCCACAATTTCGTCCGGCATTCAATGGCCCTGCATTGGGGATGCTGATGAAATTGAAATGCTATAATCGGGTAAATTTATCCGATATATACTGATACCGATAGTGCTATGGACTACAATCAGGCTCTAGAAATTCTTAAGCAACGCAGAGCGATCCTGGACACTACCATCCTTACGCTGGAACGTTTGGTAAATGTCGAAGCTCCCGCAATCGAAACTGTTAAGACCGAGCGGCGCGGTCGCAAGAATATGGCTCCCGAAGAACGCCAGATTGTCTCCGCTCGAATGAAACAATATTGGGCCGCGCGCCGCAACGCGCAGCGGGCCAATAGTTAACTTCCAATCTGCAGCAGCTTGATTTTGGTGCTGGCGGCTTCCCCGCCGCCGGACCTCTTCTAGCGCAATGCCGCTTCCACAGCTTTCGTGATCTCGCTCGAGTCCGGCGTCACCGCCGAGTCGAAGCGCGCGATCGCCCTGCCGTCCCGGTCCACCAGAAATTTGGTGAAATTCCACTGAATGTCGCCCTTCAGCGCGGGATTCGCCGCTCCGCTCGTCAAATATTTATAAAGCTCTGTTTCGTCGCTTCCCTTCACCGAAACTTTGGCGAACATCGGAAAGGTTACATGATATGTGCGCGTGCAGAACGTCTTGATCTCTTCGTTCGTGCCCGGTTCCTGCCCGCCGAAGTTATTCGCCGGCACGCCAACCACCACCAGGCCGCGGGTCTTATATTCCTCGTACAACGCCTCCAGCCCGGCATACTGCGGCGTGTATCCGCACTGGCTGGCCACGTTCACCAGCAGCAGAACCTTGCCCTTGTACGCCCCCAGTGATTCCGGCCTGCCGTCAATCGTATTCAGCCGGAAATCGTAAACGTTCCCCGCCGCCACCAGCAGCGCTGCCCCCGCTAAACCCGTCGCCCACACTTTACGCATCTTCTCTCCCCGGCTCCCACAGTCTAGTAGGCGCCCTTTTGTAAGACGACCGCGCCGAATGTTCGCGCCAAAATATGAAGGTCCAGCCACAGCGACCAGTTGCGGATGTAATACACGTCTAAAGATTCCTGCACCTTCAAATCCCCGTCGCTGCGCGAAGAGACCTGCCACAGCCCGGTTAATCCAGGCGTAACGCGCGTGCGCAGTTCCCGGAACTCCGTTCCAAACTGGTTGAGATGATAGCTGGGAAACGGCCTGGGACCCACCATGCTCATCTGCCCCACCAGCACGCTCCAAATCTGCGGCAGCTCATCCAGGCTGGTTCGCCGCAGCAGAGCGCCAATGCCAGGCAAAACCCGCGGGTCGTTCTTCAGCTTGAAATGCACGTTCCATTCTTCGCGGGCTTCCGGCACTTGCTCCAGATGCCGATTCAGCAGATCGTCCGCCCCGCAGTACATCGTTCGCAGCTTGCAAATCCGGATGATCGCGCCATTCTCGCCCTCGCGTTCCTGACGGTAAAACGCCGGCCCCGGGCTCACTACCTTGATCCAGACCGCCGCCGCGATCACAATCGGAACCGCGGCCGCGCCAAAGACCAGCGCCATCACCACATCCAGACCCCGTTTCAGCGCGCGGTTCACCGGCATCAGAAGGTTCTGGCGGACTTCCAATCCCAGCACTCCGCCCATCTCGCGCGCCGCCACCCACAGTGTCGCGATGCCAAACAGATTCGGAATCACCATCACGCGGCGGAAGGTAGCGCCCCAGCGCTCGATCATCAGCATCAGCTCAGAGCGATTCAGACTCGGCATCGCGATCACCAGCGTATGGATGCTCATCTGCCGGGCAAGCTCCGGGGCCCGGCTGAGCGGACCCGCGATCGGCACGCCTTCGCAGTAGCCCCGTTTGCCTTCGTCATCGTCCAGGCACGCCACCGGACGGAACGCAATGTGGCGCTGCGAACGCAGACTGCGAATCACCAGACGAGCGGTCTCTCCCGCACCTAAAATCAGCACCGGAACGCCCCACCAGGGTTGATTCGCACAGAAATACCGCAAACCAGCTCGGAAAAGCGGGACGAAAACACAAACCAAAAAATAAGAAGACACGAAAAGGCCGCGCGAATAACCGCTGGGATCTTTGGATAGGAAGCTGGTGGTGGTCAGCGTCACCGAGACTGCCGAAGAGGCCAGAATCGTGCGGCGAAGTTCCTCCACGGCAGTCAGTCCCTGAGCGCCGTAGAGGCCGAAGGATACATAGGCTATCGGGAATAGCGCAGCCGTCAGCCAGATGGCGAAATCCTGCTGCAGGCCTACAGTTGGATTAATTTGATGCCAGAGAAGCAGCGCAATGGTGCGGGCAAGAACGATGGCCGCCACGTCTGCCAGCAGCAGAGCGACCGAGGTGCGCAGCGGCGACGCGCAGCGCTCCGAAGCACCCGCGGAAATCGCGCCTGGCAGCGCCGCTTCCATGCCGGTTATGGCCATCTCCTGCTGATTAAGCTGGAATTGTTTAGCCAAAAGTCATTTTATCTGTATATTCGTCCGGAAAATATTTCTTTGGAAGCCGTGTAGCGGATTGTTGATTACGCCGATATAGCGGATATCCGGACGGTACCGGCATCTTCGCGGAGGATCTCCCGCCACGGGCGAGGAGATGCGGGTACCGGGTCGGCCTCCGCACGCTATCATGCGGCATGGGAAAACCCATCCCCACCCCGCCCCAGCCGGCCTCTTCCCAGACGCGGTCCGCGGCGCTGCGCTTCATCGTCTGTCTCGGCATCGTCAGCCTGTTTGCCGATATGACCTATGAAGGAGCCCACAGCATCATCGGCCCTTATCTCCGGGATCTTGGCGCCACCGCGCTGCAGGTCGCCTTTATCGCTGGTGTTGGCGAAATGCTGGGCGCCAGCCTGCGCCTGTTCTCCGGCCGCTTTGCCGATCGCACCCACGCTTACTGGACCATCACCTTCTGCGGTTATGCCATGAACGTCGTGGCTGTCCCCGCTCTGGCATTCGCGCAGAACTGGCAAACGGCAGCCATCCTGATCATTGCCGAGCGCACCGGGAAAGCGCTGCGCGGTCCCGCGCGCGATGTGCTGCTCTCCGGCGCCACTCAGGAAGTGGGCCACGGCTGGGGCTTCGGCCTGCACTCCATCATGGATCAAACCGGCGCTGTCATCGGGCCTCTGCTGATGGTCGCCGCCGTCGCCCGCTCCCACCACTTCGGGCCGCCCTTTCTGTGGCTCGCCTTCCCCGCTGTGGGCACCCTGATCGCCCTCTCTCTTGCGCGCGTCCTGAATCCGGATCGCCTCGGAACGGTGAAAGCCTCCGGCAATCGAGTTCTGCCGCACGTATTCTGGCTCTACGTAGCCGCCGCCGGATTGCTCGCCTGCGGCATGGTCGATTTTCCGCTGCTCGCTTATCACTTCCAGGCCGCGAAGCTGGCCACCCCCGTCGAGATTCCTCTTCTGTATGCCGGCGCGATGGCCGTGAACGGATTGACCGCGCTTCTCTTCGGACGGCTGTTCGACCGCTATGGCCTGAACATTCTCGTTGTTGGGATCTTCATCTCGCTTCTGGCACTGCCGTTCGGGTTCCTCGGCGGAGCTGCCGGCGCAATCGCCGCCGTCGCGTGCTGGGCCACCGGACTCGGCGCGCAGGATGCCTGCCTGCGATCCGGTATCGCCACCGTGGTCTCCATGAACAAACGCGGCGGCGCATTTGGCGCCTTCAACGGCGTCTTCGGTGTCATGTGGTTCCTCGGCAGCTTGTCTATGGGCCTGCTCTACTCGCGCTCCCTGCCGGCGCTCGTGGCCTTCGGCATCGCGGCCCAGCTGGCAGCGGCATTTCTTTTCTTCCGGCTGCGAGGACGACTCACGCCTAGTCCGGCGTAATCTTCAACGTCTCCAGGACGGACAGCAGACCCAGCACCAGCAGTGCGCTCACACCCGCGTACCGCACCACCTTCGGGGGAATCCGGGCGACAATCCACTGGCGAACGCCTGCCCCGATCGATGCCGCGAGCGCGCCCTTGGTCACCATCGCCGCCACCGCTCCCGTCCACACCAGCACCGGCGCGCCGAAACGCGCGGCCATGGTGGCAGCCGTAATCTGCCCCACGTCGCCCCACTCCGAAAAGAAAATCGCCGCGAAGGAAACCATCGCCGCCCGGGAAGCGCGACGGTCCTTTTCAAACGAAGTGCGTTCCACCGGCTTGCGCCACAGCGTAATCGCAATCCCGATGAAGCTCATGCTGGTCAGCGCCGCCACCAGCAGCGGCGGCAATTTCGCGATCGCACTACCCACAGCCACCGCCACGGCCATCTTCGCCATGAACGCGATCATCATCCCGATCATGATGGGGACTGTGCGATACCGCGTAGCCAGGACCCCTGTGGTGTAGAGCAGCTTGTCGCCAACAATCTCCGCGACGAAAACGGCTCCGTACGTGGCAAGCAGAATTGCGATCACAGCACCCGCCTCAGCTTCATTTTGCCGTAAGTCTGAGCGCGCCCCACTTCGCCATCAGCGCCGCATAATCGGCTTCCTGCTTCCGGCACGCTGCCAGTTCTTCGGCTGTCGGCGGCATCTCGGAGCTCTGCATGCCCATCACTGCGTTCACCAACCTGCTGCCGATGTTGGTCAAAGTGGCCGGTGACGGTGTGGCTTCCGCCGGTGGTCCAAAGCCTGCGAACCCTCCGCCGCCTGCCGTCGGTGCTTCGGCCGGCGCCATCGCTTCCAGCTTCGCCAGCAGCGCATCTCTGCTACTCGATTGCGGCCGGGCTTTCACGGTCTCGATCGCTGCCAGCGCTTCGCTGCGGGCCTCCGCCGCACGCCGCGCATCCGTTTCAGCCTGCGCCGTCATCGTGAAGATCTGCTGCACCTCCGGCGTAGTCTTCACGCGTGGATCCAGCCGAATCATTATTGGCTGCGTCTGCGTTCGGCCATTCGCCGTCAGCCGCACGGTGTAAGTCCCGGGCGCAACCCACGGTGAGTTGACCGCCGGATACGTTCGATGCGGCACCGCGCCGGTGGCGCCATCGCCCCCTCCGCGGCGTCCTCCCGTTCCGGACATCGGTTCATAATGCATATCCCAGGTAAACCGGTGCATGCCTGCGCTGGTTTTCAAAACCTGCGGCGGCGCCGGCCAGTAGAGCGGCAGGTTGCAGTCGGCGGCATTCGGGGTCTGCTGGCAGAGCTGGTTGTAGGCGGCCGGATTTGTCGCCGGATTCGGCTGACGCACGCGATCAGTGCTCGCATAGGTTCGCAGCACGCGATTCTGTCTGTCCAGAAACTCAAGCTTCACTTCGCCCGCGTCGGAAGGCAGGTAGTAATCCACAATAGCTCCTGCGGGAGGATTCTCACCCGCCGGCAGTTCCGGCGGCCAGGGTGTCGGGTCGTTCGTTCCGAAGCGAATCCGAATTCCCGTTGCTGGCTTGAACAAATAAGCGTTCGCCGCCGCAGCCGCTTCCGCTGCCTGGCGCAGCGGAGTCACATCGTCCAGAATCCAAAACCCGCGTCCATGCGTGCCCGCTACGAGGTCCGAACACAAACAGGAATCGTCATCCTTCACCTGAATGTCGCGTACCGAGATGGCCGGCATGTCCAGCCGCAGCGAATTCCAGTTCTCCCCGTCGTCAATGGAGAACCACACCTGCGTGTCCGTCGCGGCGTACAGCAGCCCCTTGCGCCGCGGATCCTCGCGGATGGAATTGGTCACCGCTCCGGCGGCGATTCCTTTATTGATCTCGGTCCACGTCTTTCCGCCATCATGCGTCCGCAGCAGGTGCGGATTCATATCGTCCAGGCGCAGCGTGTTCGCCGCCGCGTAGGCCGTCTTCGTATCGAAGTGGCTGGCCTCCATATTGAAGATACGCGTCCACGGCTTCAGCTGCGGCGGCGTCACATTCGTCCACTTCAGCCCTCCGTTGGTGGTCACCTGCAGGTAGCCGTCGCCCGTCCCCGCCCAGAGAACGTTCACGTCCAGAGGCGAAGGCGCCAGCGCGGTCACAGAGCCCTGAGCCGCCGGCGTCACCGTGGACGCATACTTGCCCGCGTTGGCTGGAATGTCCCAGGTCTGCCGCGTCAGATCTCCGCTGATCGCCGTCCAGCTGTGTCCTTTGTCGCTGGTCTTCCAAACCCCCGCGGTCGCATAGAACAAAACGGTTGGGTCCTTCGGTGACCAGATCAACGGCTGCGTACGCACCGTGCGTGCAGGCGGCTCCGCTCCCGCGGCGGGTGCACCGGCCGCCGCGGCGCGCCGACCCGAACCCGGCGGTCCCACTTCTGCCTTCTGGCTCGTCAGCCGGTTGTAGACCGATACCTTGCCTCCGTAAACCATGTTGGGATCTTTCGGATCGGGCGCTGCTTCCCCATATTCTTCGATCCCCACAGGATGCCAGTCGTGGAACGTAATCTCGCCATCCATGCTGCGACTTTCCACGCACGCTGACCCCGAATCCTGTTGGCCGCTGCACAGCCGGTAAGGAAACGCGTTGTCCGCAGTTACGTGATACATGGCCGCCGTGGGCTGCGTGTACCAGTTGCTCCACGATTGCCCGCGATTTGCCGAGACCACGCCGCCCTGATCGCTCACCAGCAGCAGAATGTTCGGATTGTTCGGATTCACCCAGCTCTTTTGGTAATCGTCTCCGCCCGGTGCGCCCCGTACCGCCGTCCACGTTAGTCCGCCGTCTTCCGTACGCCAGAAGACGGTGGAACAGCTGTAGATGACCTTTTCGTTCCTGGGATCCACTGTGATGGTCGGCAGATCGCCTCCGCCGATGCGTCCCAGCGGCCGGTTGTCCGGAGCGTGACGCCCCGTCGATCCCGTCTCGAAAACGCGCGCATCGTCCGTCGCCAGCGACCAGTGCTCGCCGCCATCCGTCGTCTTATAGAAAGAGATGTTGCCTCCGCGTCCTCCGCGCGGCGCACGTCCGCCGGGTCCGGGAGTTGCCGGTCCCTCAGTGGCGGCACCGCCCGCCGCGACCGTCGCGTAAATCACCCGCGAATTGCTGGGAGCGATAGCCAGGTTGGCTTGAATGATTGGCGGCAGCCCGCCCCCGAGCTTCTTCCAGTTCGTTCCCCCGTCAGTCGATTTGTAAATACCGCCGTCGGTCCCGCCAAACGCGCCGTTTTCGAAGAAGCCTTGCTGCTGCTGCCAGAGCGCGGCGTAGATCGTGTTCGGGTCCGCAGGATCAAGGCGCACATCGTTGCCGCTGGTATATTCGTCGTGATACAAAACCTTCTCGAACGTCGCGCCGCCATCCACCGAACGGAAAATTCCGCGCTCCGAATTGGGCCCATATGGATGTCCCAGCGCTGCGACGAATACCCGGTTGGCGTTCCCCGGATCCACTTCGATGTTCGCGATCATTTGCGAATCGCGCAGCCCCAGATGCGTCCACGTTTTGCCGCGGTCCACCGATTTATATACACCGTTGCCCACGGCAAGATCGGGCCGGATGATCCCTGCGCCCGACCCCACATAGATGATGTCAGGGTCCGAGGGAGCTACCGCGATGGCGCCAATCGAGCCGGTTGGCTGACCGTCAAACAGCGGTGTCCACGTGGATCCGTAATCCGTCGAGCGCCAAACGCCGCCATTGTCGAAGCCGATATAGAAAACGTTCGGCTGACTCGGCACACCTGAAAGAGCACGCGCACGGCCCGCGCGAGGAGGCCCAATCTGTCTCCAGTGCATCTCCGCATAAAGCTTCTGATCCACCGGTTGAGCCCCGGCCGGCGCTGCGGCGGCAGCCGCCGTAAAAGCCAATAGAATTTGCCAAAAACGCAAGATAAGCCTCCTCCTGATTTGCGCTTAGTGTAGCAACTCACTTGCTTGCGCTGTAAACGTTACGCGCCTCACGGTGCGGGTTGAATTAAAAATTTGGATCGGGCTTATCTGACTTGCAAAGGTGACTTCTGGCGTTTAAATTGCATCGCCTCGGGCATCTCGCAGGTCATACGTAAGCTGAATCATCCGATAGACGAACGCGCATCTAATCTCGCGTAAGGGGTAACGTATGAACCATGTGAAGCGTCCCAGTTCATTGGGGTTGGTATCAGGTGGAACGAACTAAATGAATATCTGCGTGCTTGGTGGGGATGGCTATTGTGGCTGGGCCACGGCGCTGTATTTGTCAGGTAAAGGACATAATGTTGCGATCGTTGATAACTACGTCCGGCGTCAATGGGACTTTGAATTAGGCGCCCAGACCCTTACTCCCATTCAGCCCCTTGCGGACCGCATTCGCGTCTGGGAAGAGCTCACCGGAAAGACAATTCAACTCTACGTCGGCGACGTCAGTGATTACGAATTCCTCGCCGGCGTCATCGAAAAGTTCGAGCCTGATTCCGTTGTTCACTTCGCCGAGCAGCGTTCCGCGCCTTACTCCATGATCGACCGCAAGCATGCGGTCTTCACGCAGGTCAATAACGTCGTCGGGACTCTGAACCTTCTCTTCGCCATCAGGGAGCTGCGGCCGGATTGCCACCTGGTCAAGCTCGGTACCATGGGCGAGTACGGCACGCCGAACATCGATATCGAAGAAGGCTATATCCGCATTGAGCACAATGGCCGGACGGATATACTTCCCTTTCCCAAGCAGCCGGGTTCCTTCTATCATCTTTCCAAGGTTCACGACAGCCACAACATGATGTTCGCCTGCAAGATCTGGGGTCTTCGCGCTACCGATCTAAATCAGGGCGTCGTCTATGGCACCGTTACCGACGAAGTCGTTCTCGATGAAGCGCTCATCAACCGCTTCGATTACGACGATGTTTTCGGCACCGTGCTGAATCGCTTCTGTGTGCAGGCTGTTGCCGGACATCCTCTTACTGTTTACGGAAAGGGCGGCCAGACCCGCGGCTTCCTCGACATCCGCGACACTGTGCGCTGCATTGAAATCGCGTGCCTCAATCCCGCGAAGCCGGGCGAGTGCCGCGTCTTTAACCAGTTCACCGAACAGTTCTCCGTTCTCGAACTGGCGAAAATGGTCCAGACGGCCGCGCGCAAGCTCAAGATTCGTGTGGATATCGAACACTTCCCGGCGCCGCGCGTCGAATCCGAAGAGCATTACTACAACGCCAAACACTCGAAGCTGATTGACCTCGGCCTGCAGCCGCACTACCTTTCGGATTCGCTGCTCGATTCCCTCATCAACATCGCCATCCGCTACCAGGATCGTATCGATACGTCCCTGTTCCTCCCTCAGGTACAGTGGCGCAACACCCATAATCCACTGGTGCGTCAGTCCAGTGTCGGTGCTGCCGTCTCCGTGTCAGAAGTGGTCTACTGATAGCAGGGGAGGGTGTTAGGACTTGTGCGGGATTGCCGGCTTCACGCATGGATTGCGCGCTGCTGTACCTGGCCGAATTCATAAAGCGGTCGCGACCCTTACTCATCGCGGCCCCAATCAGCAGGGGGTATTTGAATCCGAATCGGTTTCGCTCGGCGCCGCCCGGTTAAAGATCATCGACATCGAAGGCGGCGACCAGCCCATCGTCTCCGCCGACGGCAACACCGTCATAGTTCTCAACGGTGAAATCTACAACCACCTCGAGCTGCGCGCTGAGCTTGAACAACGCGGTTATCGCTTCCGCTCCCACTGCGATACCGAAACCGTCCTTAACGCCTTCCTCGAATGGGACACCGGCTGCTTCGCCCGCCTGCGCGGCATGTTCGCCGTGGCCCTTTGGACCGAGTCCACCCGCCGCCTCATTCTCGCCCGCGACCGCATGGGCATCAAGCCTCTCTATCTCGCTCGGCGCGGTGACGACCTTTACTTCGGCTCCGAACTCAAAGCCATCCTGGTCCATCCCGAAATCGAGCGCTGGCTGAGCCTCGATGGCTTGGACTGTTATCTCTCTCTGAATTATGTCCCCGCGCCCTGGACACTAATCGAAGGCGTGGAAAAGCTGCTGCCGGGTCAGTGGCTGGAGTGGCGCCGCGGAGCCATCCGCAGCGAGCGGTACTGGCAGCTGCCGCGTGCCGCCGAGAAGCACTGGACCGCTCCCGACGCCCAAGCCGAACTCGACCGTCTCCTCACCGCCTCCGTCCGCGAACACCTGGAAGCCGAAGTTCCCCTCGGTGTCTGGCTGAGCGGCGGCCTCGATTCCTCCAGTCTGGTGCACTACGCCGCACACGCCTCGGGTTCCCGTCTCAAAACGTTTTCCATTACCTTCCAGGGCCGCAGCTTCGATGAAACGCGTTATGCGCGCCAGGTAGCCGATTGGTACGGCACCGATCACACCGAACTCGATCTCCACCCGGAGCAGGATCTCGCCAGCGCCATCCGCGAGCTGGCGTACTACAGCGATGAGCCCAATGCCGATTCCGGCGCCCTTCCCGTCTGGTTCCTTTCCCGCCTCACCAAAACCAGCGCAACCGTGGCGCTCAGCGGCGAGGGCGCCGATGAGTTATTCGGCGGCTATCTCACGCATCGCGCCAGCCTGCTCGCGGGCAGCGTCCGCCACGTCCCCGCTTTCGCTCTTCGTGCGATGCTCAGCGCCGCACAGAACTGGCCGGTCTCGAACGACAAAATCGGGCTGGAGTACAAGGTCAAGCGCTTTCTCGAAGGCTGCCTCCTGCCTGCCGCCCGTGCCCACGTCCACTGGGGTGGAGCCTTTGCCGACTCTGCCAAGCGTGAGTTCGTCCAGCCCGTTCTGCCCCGCGCGCTCGATGCCGTGCTGCGCAAGCTCTCCGCTGGTAATCAGCACCTCGAGGATTTTCTCGCCTTCGACCAGAAGTACTTCCTGCCCGATAACATCCTCACCAAAGTCGATCGTGCCAGCATGGCCCATTCGGTGGAAGTGCGGCCGCCGTTTCTCGATCACCGCATCGTGGAATACGCCGCCACCCTGCCGGCCAAATTAAAAATTCAGGGCTCGCGCCAAAAAGTGGTGCTGCGCGATCTGATGCGCACCAAATCCTTCCCCGCCATCCTGAACCGCAAAAAAATTGGCTTCGATATCCCCGCTCATGACTGGTTCCGGGGCCCGCTCCGGCCGCTGCTGGCCGAAGCTCTCGCCTTCGCCTCCGCCGAACACAGCGATTTCTTCCATCTCCCTAAAATAGAAGCCCTCGTCGAGGCCCATCTCGAGCGCCGCGCCAACCTTGGCTATCATCTGTGGGGATTGATGATACTGTTCCTGTGGATGCAAAGATGGCGAGTTCAGACCAGGTTGCCGGAAGAGCCGGCGCGCCGGACATGGGAAAGCGTTCTCACCACTACCTGATCGTCCTGTTCTTCGCCACTCTGGTCTACGCCGGCTGCATGATTTCGCCCCCATCGCTGATGGACGATGTGGATGCGGTGCAGGCTCAGATCGCGCGCAACATGCTCTCCTCCGGCGACTGGGTCACCGCCCGCCTCGACGGCATCCCCTACCTCGAGAAGTCTCCGCTCATCTACTGGCTGATCGCCGGTTCGTTTCAGATCTTCGGCGCCTTCGACTGGGCCGCCCGCATCCCCGTCGTCCTCGCGTCCATCGCGCTCGCGTGGCTCACCGCTGCCTTCGGGACCTGGGCCTTCGATAAGCGCACCGGCTATTACGCCGGCCTCTGTCATCGCCACGTGTTTCGGGCTCTTCCTGTTCACCCGCATCCTCATACCGGACATCATGCTCACCGGCAGCATCGCGCTCTCCATGTGGGCCTTCCTTCGCGCCATCGACGCAACCGAGCGCCGTCCGCGCCTCTGGGCCGTCATCCTCGCTGCCAGCCTCGGAACCAGCCTCTTATTGAAGAGCCTGATCGGCATCGTCTTCCCGGTCGCGACGATCGTGCTCTACCTGGCCGTCACGCGCCAGCTGTTTCACGCGCGCATCTGGAAGGCGCTGCATCCGTTCAGCGGCCTCCTGATTCTGCTGCTCATCGCCGTGCCCTGGCACTTCCTCGCCGCTGTTCGAAACCCGCCGCTCTTCGACTTCACGATGCGCAGCGCTCCCGGCGAATACCACGGCTTCCTCTGGTTCTACTTCATCAACGAGCAGCTGCTGCGATTCCTGAACATGCGCTATCCGCGCGATTACGACACCGTCCCGCGGCTCTATTTCTGGCTCTTCCACCTGCTCTGGCTCTTCCCCTGGAGCGTCTACTTTCCCGCCATTGCGAAGCTCAGCTTTCAGCCCGTCGATCGCGCCGGCCAAACGCGCCTGCTCGCCCTCTGCTGGACCGGCTTCATCCTGGTGTTCTTCACCTTCTCCACCACCCAGGAATACTATTCCATGCCCTGCTACCCCGCGCTCGCGCTGCTGCTCGGCTCGGCGATGGCTCTCGGCGGCAAATGGATCCGCTACGGCACCCGCGTGCTCTGCGCCGTGTTTGTTCTCGCCGCCGGCGCCGTTCTCACACTCTATTTCCTGTCCCTCGGCTTGCCTACGCCCGGAGACATTTCCGCCGCCCTCAGTTCAAACCCTGGCGCCTACAAGCTTTCCCTCGGCCACATGCAGGACCTCACAATCAAGTCCTTCGCCTATCTCCGCCTTCCGCTGCTGGTCGCCGCGGTCGCCTTCCTGGTGGGAGCCGCCGGCACCTTTCGCGCTACCGGCGAGCGCGCTTTTCTCGCCGTAGTGGTCATGGCGGTTCTGTTCTTTCAGGCCTCCCGCATCGCCATGGCCGCCTTCGATGGATACCTCTCCTCGCGCCCTCTCGCTGAAAGTCTGAATCGTTCACCTCCAGGCAAGCTCATCGTCGACCATCACTACTACACGTTCTCGTCGATCTTTTTCTACACCAATCGCACCGCGCTGCTGCTCAACGGCCGCTTCAACAACCTGGTCTACGGCTCCTACGCGCCCGGCGCGCCCAATATTTTCATCGATGACCGGCAGTGGAAATCCATGTGGGAACAGCCCGAACGCTGCTACCTGATCATCACGCAGAAGGCGAGTGAGCGCCTGAAAACCCTCATCGATCCCCAGCTGCTGGTCGTTGTCGCCGAAAGCGGAGGAAAGCTCCTGCTCACCAATCACGCGGGGTTCGAATAGCGGACGGCATGCCGCGCCTCAGCACGTTGTTCCTCGCCTTCTCGGCCATTCCCTTCGCTTATTACGCCATCGCCATCTTCAGCGCACTGCGTTACTTCCGCACCTCCGTCAGCCGCCCCGATCCCGGCTTCAATCCTCCGGTCAGCATCCTCAAACCCATTCGCGGTCTCGATCCGGACGCCCTGAAGAACCTCGCCAGCTTCTGCCTGCTCGATTACCCCGAGTACGAGATTCTCTTCTGCGTCGATCCCGATGACCAGGCCGTGCTCTCCGTTCTTGCCGCGCTCACCGCGGGTTACCCGCACTGCCGCATTCGCGTTCTCTATGGCTCCGGCCGCGTAGCGACGAATGACAAAGTCGCCAAGCTTGCGCGCCTCGTCTCCGAAGCGGCCTATGAAACCGTCGTTATTAGCGACAGTGATGTGCGGGTCCGTCCCGATTATCTGCGCAGCCTCACCACGCCCCTGCGCGATCCCAAAGTCGGCGCGGTTACCTGTTTCTACGTCCCCACCGACGTCACCACTCTGACGGATCGCCTCCAGACCATCGGAATGATGTCCGATTTCTACGCCGGCGTCCTGGTCGACTGGCAACTCGAAGGCATCAGGTTCGCACTCGGACCCACCATCGCCACCACGCGCACGCGCCTCGCCGGCTTCGGCGGCTACCCCGAGCTGGAAAATCGTCCCGCCGACGATCTTCTGGTCGGCCGTCTCATCGCCGAGCAGGGGTACGAAGTTGTGCTGCTCAATTACTCCATCCAAACCGTCTGCGATTACGGTTCGCTCCGCGACCTGCTCTATAAACGCCTTCGCTGGATCGTGGTCATGCGCCACATGCGCCCGTGGGGTCACTTCGGCCTGGTGCTCACGCAGGGCCTGCCGTGGTCGCTCGCCGCCGTTGCGGTCCGTCCATCGCCCGCAGTCGCGGCCGCGTATCTTGGCGCCTATCTGCTCCTGCGAATCGCCATGGCTTGGGTCATCGCGATTCGCGGCCTGCGGCAGCCGAAGCTCTGGCACCGCATGTTCCTCATTCCCGTGTGGGACGCCGTGGCCTTTGGCATCTGGCTCACCAGCTTCGCCCGGAACAGCATTCGCTGGCGCGGCGCCGACTACTACATCCGCGACGGACGCCTGCTCCCCGTCGCTTCCGCCGACTGAACTCCGCTAGCCGCCCACCAGCACCACACCCGCCAGCACCGCCAGCGCACCTGCCGTTCGGCGCGCTCCCACATGTTCGTGCAACACGAATTTCGCCAGCATGGTTTCCAGCACGAAACTGGCGGAAGAAGCCGGCACCGCGAAGCTCAGCGGCTCACTCTGCACCAGCGCCATGAACGCGAAGAACGAAACCGCCGTGCACGCGATGCTCAAGAATCAGCAGCCGCCGCTGCACCAACATCCGCAGCAGCCGTGCAAACCCGCGCGCGCTCACCGATTGCTCGCCCGCCTGCTTCATCTCGTAGCTCTGCAGCAGGTCGCTCAGCACTGTGGCGCACACCATCACGGCCACCAGCACCCACTTCATGGAGCGCCTTCGCCCGCCGCCGTGGTCTTGCGCGCGCTCGATCCCACCAGCGCTGCGCCCCCGAAGATCAGCAGCGTGCCCAGCAGCCGCTGGTGCGTCACCGTTTCGTGCAGCAGCACTTTTCCCAGAAACACCGCGATCACATACCCGATCGCCGTCACCGGCAGCACAAAACTCAGGTCCGCCAGACTTAGCAGCGCCATGCGCGTCAGAACCGCCAGGATCAGCGCCGTCACGCCCACTGCCACGAGCGGATTCAGCATCGCGCGCGCATACAGCCCCGGGTTCATCGACATCTTCTCGGGAAGCTGCTTCATGCCCAGCGCCATGGCGGAATTGCCCACGCTTTTCAGCGCCAGAAACAGCAGCAGAATGGAGTAAGTTTTAAAAGCCGCGCTCGAGGAGCGTCGCTGATTCATTCGGGAGGGAAGAGGATGGTGCGGTCGAGAGGACTTGAACCTCCACACCTTTTGGGTACATGCACCTCAAGCATGCGCGTCTGCCAATTCCGCCACGACCGCGTGTAAACTGCTCAACAACCAGTTAAAAACTACTTCTTCGCAGGCGCTGGGGCCGGCTTCGGAGCCGGGGTCATCCCGACCTTCGGCGCAGTCAGCGCATTCTTCTTTTTGACATCCAGCGACGAACCCGATCCGCCCACTCCGCGTGTTGCCAGGATGGAAAGCGACATCGACGTCAGCATGAACACAATGGCGGAAACCGTCGTGGCCTTCGAGAGCAGCGTCGCCGAACCTCGCGGCCCAAACGCGGTCTGCGAACCCTGGCCGCCAAACGCGCCCGCAAGGTCCGCCGCTTTGCCGCTCTGCAGCAAAACCACAATAATCAGGAACACGCACACCATCACGTGCACAATCGTCAGCAGAATGATCACAACCCTCCCAGTATACGGGATCGTCTGTAGGTTGTCGAATGGCGCGGCCCCGTCGTAAGCTACGAACTGCCTTATGAGCAAACAGGTTATCGGGATCATCATGAACGGGGTTACGGGCCGAATGGGTACCAACCAGCACCTCATCCGTTCGATTGTCGCCATCCGCGATGAAGGCGGCATTCCGCTGAAAAACGGCGACCTCCTCTACCCCGAACCGGTTCTCGTGGGCCGCAGCGGAGCCAAACTTGAAGCGCTCGCCGCCCGCCACGGAATTGAACGCTGGAGCACCAATCTTGCGGAGTGCCTCGCCAGCCCCGGTTACCAAATCTATTTTGACGCCCAAACTACCTCAGCCCACGCGGACAGCGTCAAAGCCGCGCTCGCCGCCGGCAAACACGTCTACTGCGAAAAGCCCATCGCGCCAGATGTCGCTACCGCCATGGATCTCGCCCGCGCCGCACGGGATAGCGGCCTCAAGAACGGCGTCGTACAAGACAAGCTTTTCCTTCCCGGCCTCCGCAAACTGAAACGCCTCATCGAAGGAGGCTTCTTCGGCAAAATCCTCTCCATACGCGGCGAGTTCGGCTACTGGGTGTTCGAAGGCGACTGGCAGCCCGCGCAGCGCCCTTCCTGGAACTACCGTAAGGAAGACGGCGGTGGCATCATTCTCGACATGTTCTGCCACTGGCAGTACGTCCTTGCCGGAACATTTTCACCAGTCAGCTCGCTTTCCGCACTCGGCGCCACCCACATCGAAACCCGCTGGGACGAGCAGGGCCAGCCCTACACCTGCACTGCTGATGACGCTGCCTATGGAACGTTTCTCCTCGAAGACGGAGCCATCGCCCAGATCAATTCCTCCTGGGCCGTGCGCGTCAATCGCGAAGAGCTCTTCGTCCTCCAGGTCGATGGCACCCACGGCAGCGCCGTAGCCGGCCTCCTCGATTGCAAAGTCCAGCATCGCGCCAACACCCCCAAAGCCGTCTGGAATCCCGATATCCCCAACCCTCACGATTTCCGCGATCAGTGGGAAGTGGTCCCCGACAACGCCGAGTTCGACAACGCCTTCAAAGTCCAATGGGAGCTGTTCCTCCGCCACGTCGTGGAGGGCGCGCCCTTCCCCCACGATTTCCTCGAAGGCGCCAAAGGCGTGCAACTCGCCGAACTCGGGTTGGAATCCTGGCGCAAACGCTGCTGGGTAGACGTCCCATCTCTCACCCTTTAATCCGCCATGCTCGCGCGCCTCAGCCTCAACCAGATGACCACAGACCAGTGGAACGTGCGCGAGGCCGTGCAGGCCTGCGCCCGCCACAAAGTCCCCCACATTGCCCTCTGGCGTCACAAAGTCGCCGCGTGCGGTGTCGCCGAAACCGCGCGCCTGGTTCGCGAACACGGCCTCGGCGTCTCCAGCCTCTGCCGCGGCGGCATGTTTCCTGCCGCCACGTCATCCGAACGCCAGGAGCGCATCGATGACAACCGCCGTGCCATCGATGAAGCCGCCACCCTCGGAACGAACGTTCTCGTTCTCGTCTGCGGCGCCGCTCCCGATCGCGACCTCGATGCCGCCCGCCAGTCCGTGGAAGACGGCATCGCTGCCGTGAAGGATCATGCCTCCGCCGCAGGCGTCCGCCTCGGAATCGAACCCCTGCATCCCATGTTCGCGGGCGATCGCTCCGTCATCGTCAGCCTCGCGCAGGCCCTCGCGCTTGCCGAAAAGTTCCCGGCCGAAGAGGTTGGCGTCGTGATCGATGTTTACCACGTCTGGTGGGATCCCGAACTCTACACCCTCATTCCTCGCGCCCAGGGCCGCATCCTCGGCTTTCACGTCAATGATTGGATCGTTCCCCCGCCCGATCACCTCAAAGGCCGCGGCATGATGGGCGACGGCGTCATCGAAATCCGCCGCATTCGCGAAGCCGTCGACGCCGCCGGCTACACCGGTCCCATCGAGGTCGAAGTTTTTAATCAGGCGCTGTGGGATGCACCCGGCGACCACGTCATCGCCCAAATGCTCGAACGTTACGCCGCCTGGGTCTGACCTTCAGAAGTCTGCACCAGCAGTCCCGCCGGGAAGTTGCGCAGAATCTCCGCCACTGCAACGGTTCCGCCGGCGAAACTGTCTCCTGATAGCTCGTTGCGCCACATGCCCTCCGGCAGCTCGACCGCGGTGTCGCTCCAGCCGCCGCCCAGCGACAAAGCCAGCCGGGGCGCAACGCACATCACCTCGCCGCGCCGGAACGCCACCACATGGTCCCGCTTCGCGCCGGTAACACGCACCGGCGAATATACGCCCAGCCGGTCGTGCACCTTCAGCGCCTCCACAATGGTCCGCAGCTTCGGCGATGCGCCCTTCGCCAGAACCAGACGCCGCTCGTCATAATTGACCGGCCGGCGGTTGTCCGGGTCCACCAGGCTCAGGTCTTCCAGCTCCGTACCCTGATAAATGTCCGGCACGCCCGGAGCCGTCATCTTTAACAGCACCTGCGCAATGCTGCTCACCCGCGCCGGTTCCCGCAGCGGCTCGAGGAATGCCTCCAGATCGCGAAGGAACTCCTCATCCGCGAGCAGCGCTTCGACAAACCTCTTCGTCGCCGCTTCGAACTCCTCGTTCGGATTGGTCCACGATGTATGGCACTTGGCCTCGCGAATCGCCTTGCTCACATACGCCAGCAGCCGTTCCCCGCTCAATGGCCACGCGCCCACCAGCATCTGGTACAGCAGATATTCCGTATTCCGGTCCGGCGAATTGTTGCGCTTATACCGCTCGTTCCGCGCCGACCACCGACGCACCGTCTCCGCCCACCGCTCCGGCATCTCCGAAAGCAGGCTGATCCGCACTCGGACGTCTTCACTTCTCTTCGTGTCGTGCGTCGAGGTCGCCAGCATGGTGTCCGGCCACTCGCGCTGCATCGCGGCGCAGTAAGCGTGAAACTCCTCCACGGAGGTCCCGAACTTCCCCGGGTCGCCGCCCACCTCATTCAGCGAGACCAGCCGGTTGTAGTTATAGAACGCCGTGTCTTCCACGCCCTTCGCCATTGCCGGTCCCGTGAACTGCTGGAACTGCATCACGAATTCGCCTTCCAGGGTTCCGCGCGTCTGCAGCAGCAGGACCGATTGCAGAAACGCGAACAGCTCCGCATCCAGATCCGGACGCCGCGCCTTCGCCTTCTCCACCGCCTCCGTCACATACCGCAGGTCGTCTGCCTCCACACGCCCCGTCTCGGCTTTGATATACGTGCGGTACACAGGGAAGCACGCCACCGTCTCGCGCAATGCGTGGTGAATCTCATGGCGCGTAAAGTCGCGATGGTCCCGGTGCCGCTCGCAGATCTCCATGAACTGCGCCGTCAGCCGGTTCACATCGCTGCCCAAAATCTCCCGCAGCACCTGGTGCTTCTTCTCGAGCGCCAGTTCTTCGTAAGCCTTCGTCTCCCCGGTAAAATCCTGGTAGAACTCCGTCAGCGGTCCCTCGCCGCGCCGGTCTACAAACAACCCGCCAAGCACGTTCAGGAAATCGTAACCGGTCGTCCCCGCCACTGCCCACGGACGCAGCCGCTCTCCCGGCTCGAGGATCTTCTCCGCCACAATCCAGGCATTCGGCGCACCCTCGGCCAGCCGCGCGAAATATTCCTCCGGGTCGCGCAATCCGTCCGGATGGTCCACGCGCAGGCCGTCCAGTACCCCGCGCCGCACCCACTCGAGTGTCAGCCGGTGCGTATCTGTAAACACCTGCGGATTCTCCGAACGCAGTCCTACCAGCGTATTCACATCGAAAAACCGCCGGTAGCCCAGCTCGCGCTCCGCCGTTCGCCAGAAGGAAAGCCGGAAGTTCTGCGCGTCCAGCATCGCGTCCAGCGCGTCCACGTCCTTGTTCAGGCTCGCCAGCGCGCCGTCGATAGCCTCGGCAATCTTCGCGTTCTCCTCGCACAATCGCGTCAGCAGCGTGCGGATCACTTCCTTGTCGCGGTGCCGCGTCAGCTGCTTAGCCCGCTCCGCCACCGTCGGCCCCGGAAGCTGGCTCAGCGAATTCGCCAGGAACGCCAGATAATCCGATCCTGCTCGCTCCGCCGCATCCGTCAGCACCCGGCACAGCGAACGCGGTGATGCCGGAAATGTATGGTCGAAGTAACGGATGACGAAACTGCCGCCCTCGCGCGCCACGCTGATCTGCCGCTCCGCCAGCACCCGCCCGTAGTGATCGCCCAGCACCGGCGCCATCACCTTATTGCGCAGCCGCTCTTCCGGCCCCTGCCAGTCAATGTCGAAATACCCCGCGTAAATGCTGGAGGGTCCGTTCTCCAGCACGTCCCACCACCACGCATTGCCGCGGCCCGCAATCGACATGTGGTTGGGCACAATGTCGAGCACCTGCCCCAGGCCCAGTTCCCGCAGGCGCGCCACGAAACGCTCGTGCGCTTCGCTGCCCCCCAGTTCGCTGTTCACGCGCCCGTGGTCCACCACGTCGTAGCCGTGCATGCTCCCAGGCGCAGCCTGCAGATACGGCGAACTGTAGACGTGACTGATTCCGAGTTCACGCAGGTAATCCGCGATCCCGGCGGCCGCATCAAATCCAAATCCGGCATGGAACTGCAGCCGGTACGTACATCGCGGTTTCGGCATCAGGCTTTCAGCGATTGCTTAAACAATGCGACCGACCGGCTCGACAGGTCGAAGCACACCCCGCCTCCCATCCGCTTCGACTCGCTCCCGGTGGGCGAAATGGTATCGAAGCACAACTCCCATTCGATTCCCTCGTGCGTCACCGGAGGCAGGCAAAACTGCAGGCTTTCATGATGCGCGTTCAGCAGAATCAAGAACGTATCGTCCTTAATCGCCTCGCCGATCGCATTCACGTCGTCCAGAGTTTCCCCGCTTAGCTGCAGCCCCAGCGCGCGAATCCATCCTGCGTTCCATTCGTCCTCCGTCATCTCGGAGCCATCCTGCCGCACCCAGGTGATGTCCCGGATCTGCGAACCGGCAATCTCCCGGCGCTGCACGCCCGCCGGATCGATCTTCCGGTCCTGGAAAAACTTGCGGCGGTGCAGGTTGGGATGCTCACGCCGCAGCGCAATCAATTTCCGCGTGAACTCCAGCATTTCGCGCCGCGCCTCGTCAAGGTCCCAGTCGTACCAGGTGATCTCGTTATCCTGCGCGTAAGCGTTGTTGTTGCCCTGCTGTCCGCGGCTGATTTCATCACCGCCGCAGATCATCGGTACGCCCTGCGAAAGCATCAGCGTCGCGAGGAAGTTGCGCTTCTGCCGTTCCCGGATCTTGCGCACCTCCGGATCGTCGGTCGGCCCCTCCACTCCGTGATTCCAGGAATAGTTGTCGTTCGCGCCGTCCTGGTTGTTCTCGGTATTGGCTTCGTTATGTTTATCGTTATAGCTCACCAGATCGTTGAGCGTAAAGCCGTCATGCGCCGTAATGAAATTGATGCTCGCCGAGGGATGCCGCCCGTCCCGCTGATACAGGTCGCTCGACCCGGTCAGGCGGTACGCCAGTTCCGCCAGCTGGCCGCCGTCTCCCTTCCAATAGCGGCGCACCGTATCCCGGTACTTCCCGTTCCACTCCGCCCACAGGGAGGGAAACTTCCCAACCTGATAACCGCCCTCGCCCACGTCCCAGGGCTCCGCAATCAGCTTCACCTGGGAGATCACCGGGTCCTGATTGATGATGTCGAAAAACGCCGAGAGCCGGTCCACCTGATGCAGTTCGCGCGCCAGCGTTGATGCCAGATCGAACCGGAATCCGTCCACATGCATTTCCAGAACCCAGTACCGCAGGCTGTCCATCACCAGCTTCAGCACCTGCGGATGTCGCACGTTCAACGTGTTGCCGGTTCCGGTGTAGTCCATATAATACCGGGGATTGTCGGACGTCAACCGGTAGTAAGTCGTGTTATCCACTCCCTTGAAGCTCAGCGTTGGCCCCAGCTCATTCCCTTCCGCGGTGTGGTTATACACCACGTCCAGAATTACCTCGATTCCCGCGCGGTGCAGTGACTTCACCATGCTCTTGAACTCGCCAACCTGATCGCCCCTGTCTCCCGCGCTGCTATAGCGCGCATCCGGCGAAAAGAAGTTGATCGTGTTGTAACCCCAGTAATTCCGCAGCCCCTTCTTCACCAGCCGGTCGTCGTCCAGAAACGCGTGCACCGGCATCAGTTCCACGGCCGTGATACCGAGTTTCTTGAAATAATCGATCGTCCCCTGGTAACCCAGCGCCGCATAAGTCCCGCGGATCTCCGGAGGCAGGTCCGGCATACGCGCCGTCATACCCTTCACGTGCACTTCATAGATCACCGAATCATGCAGCGCCGTCCCCGGCGGACGATCGTTTTCCCAATCGAAATGCGGCGTCGTGACCACGCAGCGCGGAACCCCCCACGCGCTGTCCTGATCATCCATAACCAAGTCGCCTTCCGGAGACCCAATCTGATAGGCAAACACGGGAGCATCCCAGTTCACTGAACCCGAAATGGCCTTCGCATACGGGTCGATCAGAAGCTTGTGCGGGTTGCATCGTTCCCCGTTTGCCGGGTCATACGGTCCCTCCACTCGGTAGCCATACATCTGACCCGGTTTGATGCCGCTTACATAGCAATGCCAGGTTGTTCCGGTTACTTCACGAAATCGAATGATTTCCGTCGGCTCCGCTTTGCCATCGCTGAAAAGACAAAGCTCCACCCCCGTCGCCGTTTCCGAATACAAAGAAAAATTGACCCCGACTCCGTCCCACGTAGCCCCCTGGGGATAGGGCTTGCCGGGTAGTTGCATTCTCGCCATCTGCGAACAGTATGCAGGTATCGTGCCGGAATCGCTCTGCGGGATTGAGAAAAATCGAACGTGACTTACTGAGCTGTAACCTTCAGCGTTCCCTTTCGCTTCGCAATCTCAAGCAGCGTGGGGTAAAACTGCACAAATGTGTTGTCCACCGCGCCGTGCTGCGCGTGACAGGCATAACAACTCGCGCTCGCAGGAAACGCTTTGGCCGTGGCTGCGCTTCCCTCAAAGGGGAAGAATGCCCACTTTCCTGCGAACCGCCCTTCGTCTTTCACTTCCGCTTCCATCCGCACCGAACCCGTCTGGAACCGCCCACCCTTATTTATGGAGCCCTCCGATGTCGAAGACCGAATCTCCAGCACGAACATCGTTTTGTCAGGCCATGTCCCCGTTTGCAGGAATGCGCGGTACGCCGCCGGAGTCACAAACACGTTGTCGAACACCGGGTCCGCCGCCGGTGCAGCCGAACCGTAATTCATCGCCAGTCCCGAGCTCAGATAAATCCACTCCCGGTAGGTCTGCGGACGCACCAACTCCCCCGCCGCCGTGAACTTCGGTCCTTCCACGGATTCCTGTGCCGCCGCCGTCAGTAAAAAACAAAAAAGCGCAATGACCTTCTTCATCGTGAGTCCGGTAACAACAGTAGCAACTTTTTTTGACGTTGCCCCTCCGAGACTTACCGGCTTGCTCACTCTCTCCGTCCGCGCGCGAACCCTATGCTCAAGGCGGAAGGACGTACATTGCAACGCCATCGAGTCATCCTCGCTTACAAAAATTTTGCCGCCAACCGCCATGTCAGCCACATCGGTCTCGGCGTCACTGCCCTGAATTCAGCCAAATTCCTCCGCTCAGTCAACATCCGCGCGGAAGTCTGGCCCATCGTCAGCCCCGTCGATCTGCGCGCGCAGCTGCTCGCGGCGCAGCTCGATCGCAATCCCGCGACGCATGTCGTCATCTCCGCGCCCTGGATCTCCACACCCGACCTTGCCGCGCTCGCCGCGTCCTTCCAGGAAACCCATTTCTCCGTGAACTGTCACTCCAACCTCGGCTTCCTGCAGGCCGACCCGAACGCCATGCGCCTCGTGCGCGAAGGCGCCGAGCTCGAACGCCAGACGTGGAATTTCCACGTTTCCGGCAACAACCAGCGCCTCGTGAACTGGGTCACCGCCGCTTACGGCGTTCCCGCCACCTGGCTGCCCAACCTCTATTACCTCGATGAAACCGCGGGGCTCCCCCGTACTCCCTGGCGCAACGGACCCATGCGCATCGGCGCCTTCGGAGCCACCCGGCCTCTCAAAAACTTCATGACGGCCGCCGGCGCCGCGGTCCAGATTGCCGGAGCCACCCGAAGCGACGTCGAGCTTTGGATGTCCTCCGGCCGCAACGAAGGCGGCGGCAGCGTCGTCGAAGCCATTCGTCAAATGACCAGCGGACTCCCCCACGTGAAGGTTTGCGAATCGGGCTGGCAATCGTGGCCTCAGTTCCGCCAGACCGTTCGCTCCATGCATCTGCTCCTGCAGCCCAGCTATACCGAAACTTTCAACGTGGTCACCGCCGATGGCATCGCCGAAGGCGTTCCTTCAGTCGTCTCCGACGCCATCGAATGGGCCCCCTCCAACTGGAAGGCCCGCGTCGATGACGTGGATCACATCGCCTCCACCGGCGTCCGCCTCCTGCACGACAAGTCAGCTCCCAAAAAGGGATTGCGCGCGCTCAAAACTTACAACCTCAAAGCCCTGCGCGCGTGGACGCAGTTCCTCGATCGGTAATCGCCGCGTCCCGGTACCGCATGCGCAGCCGGTAACTCTGCCACCGCAGATAGCCCGTCATTCCCGCGGTACCGATGCACGCGCCAATCGCCACATCTTCAATCGTCACCCCGGTTCCGCCGCGCAGCGCCGAAATCGCCAGCACCGAACCGGCGTTCAGCGCCAGTTGAATCACGAAACAGAAGAAGATGTTCGTGTTCCGGCCGAATGCCAGCAGCGTGTAATACGATTGCACCGACCACAAACTCACGTACGCGCCCACCAGCATGATCCGAAACACCGGAGGCAGCGCCGGCAGGTAGCGCGGCCCGAGCCAAATGCGCAAGGCCCACCCGGCCGCCACAAACACCGCGAGGTGAAATGCCGCACCCCAGTACAGAATGAATCGTGCGCCCGCGCGCCCTGTCAGCCTTAGCCTCTCGTAAATAGCCGCCGCCCCGCTCCCCTGCATGCCGCTCAACTCCGGCATCAGCGGCCGGAACGCAATCTCCAGAAAATTTCGGATCCGCATTGTCCCCTGGTTCGCGATGTCGAAGATCGGAATCGCCGAAACCCCAATGAATCGCGAAATCATCACCCGATTCACCGGATTCACCGCCAGGGCCACAATCGATCCGCCAAACACCCACGACCCAAACTTGACCAGCCGCACCAGCCGCGCTCGCTCGATCGCCAGGTCGCGCCACCCGCCGCCCCTCGCGACCCGCGCTATCAGCACCACGCTGCAGATATTCAGGAAGACGTAATTACACGTCACGCCGGTCATGAAGCTCCACAGTCCCCATCCCAGGCGCAGACAGGTTGTCGTCACACATAACCCCACTAACTGCGCGCCTGTCAGTGAGTAATTGACTAAGTCATATCTCCCCAGCCCAGCCAGCGCGGCATTCAGCGCGTCCACCAGAATCACGTACACGGAAAGTAATGCAATCAACGGCAGCATGCTGTAAATAACCGGGTAATTAGCTGCGCTCAACGCAAATAACCCTACTATCTGCGGCCGCAGCAGCCAGATCGCCCCAACCAGCAACAGCCCAAACGATCCCAAAGCCGCCATCGCCGCTGCGATATAGCGATAAACCCCGGGGATATCGCCGCCCGCCAGATCCTCCGCCACCAGCTTCAGCAGCGCCGGCGAGATCCCGAAATTGCCGAGCTGCACCACCGTCAGAACCGTCGCTAAGATCAGCCACAGCCCATATCTCTCATAACCTAAGTAAGTCAGGTAGATTCGATAGCCCACAATCGTGATCAGCGCGTTGACCACATTCGAAACCAGCCCGGACGCAATGTTCACCCGGAGCTGTGAGCGCGTCGCCTTCGCCAGACGATCCCTTACGTAATCAGCAGTGGCGCGAACGGCGGACATTCCGGGGATCGTGCTACAAGTGTAAGGGATGAAAATCCTGCAGTGCGTGCCGAGTATCGATCCCGCACTGGGCGGTTCCGTCGAAGCTCCCCGCCTGCTCACCGGCGCGCTTCTGCGCCTCGGACACGCCGTCGAAGTCCTTACCATCCAGCAGCCGCGCCCCGAATGGTCTGCCTCCTGGGGAGCGGTCATTCACTTCGCCGGTCCCGCGGCCAGTTACTATCACTATAGTAAGCACCTGGTAAGTTGGGTAACTGCCCACGCCCGGAACCATGACGTTTTCGTCATCCACGGCGTCTGGCGCTATATGAGCATCGGCGTCTGGCGCGGTCTCAGAAGCTCCGGAGTCCCTTACATCCTGTACCCGCACGGCATGCTGGACCCCTTCTATAACCGCTTCCGCTGGAAGCGCCTCAAGAAGGTACTAATGTGGCGCCTCGTGGAAAACAAAGTCCTGCGCGATGCCGCAAAAGTCATCTTCACCTGCGAAGAAGAACGCCGCTTATCTTCGGCTAACTTCCATCCCTTCGCATGTAATGCGGCCGTACTCAACCTCGGCATCCAGTCCCCGCCGGGCGCCGAGCCCGCCGCCTCCTCCTGGCCGCCCGAACTCGCCGGCAAACGCGTCCTGCTCTTTCTCGCCCGCATCGAACCACAGAAAGGCGTCGATACCCTGATCTCTGCCTTCGCCCGCGTCGCCCCGGCGCATCCCGGCGTCCATCTCCTCATTACCGGCCCCGACGCCATCGGCTGGAAAGCCCAGCTCATCTCCCTCGCTGCTTCCCTCGGCATCGCCGGCCGCATCGTCTGGCACGGTCCCGTCTTTGGCGCTGCCAAGTGGGACTTCTTCCGCCGCGCCGACGCCTACGTCCTCCCCACCAACTTCGAAAACTTCGGCATCTCCATCGTCGAAGCGCTCGCCTGCGGCCTTCCCGTCCTCATCTCCAACAAAGCCGCCGTCTGGCGCGACATCGAAGCCGCGGCGGCCGGCCTCGTCTCCGAAAACACCGTGGACGCCACCGCTCACATGCTCGAACGCTGGCTCGCCTTCTCCTGCGAACAGCGCGACCGCTTCCGCCACAACGCGCTCGCCTGCTTTAACGAGCACTACCAAATCGATCGCGTCGCCGCCTGCTTTGCCGACCTCGCCGAATCCGTCATTGCCTGACCCATGCCCGACCTGTCGATTGTCGTCATTCACCACCACCACGTCGGCATCATCGAGCGCTGCCTCGAATCGCTCGCCGCCCTGCCCGATCGCGCCTCCTTCGAACTCCTGATCGTCGACAACACGCCATGCGATGACCTGGCGCTCTGGGTCTCCGAACACCTTCCCGCCGCGCGCCTGATCGCGAACCCCGCTCCGCTCGGCTACGCCGCCAACGTCAACCTCGGCATGCGCACGGCCGTGAGCGGCCGCTATGTCCTCATGCTGAATCCCGATATCCTCTGCGCCCCCGGCCTCCTCGATACCCTCACCTCCTTCATGGACCACCAGCCCGACGCAGGTGTCGCTGCCCCCCGTCTCCTGAATCCCGATGGCACCCTCCAGCCCTCCTGCCGCGCCTTCCCCACGCCCCTCACCCTCGCCCTCCGCTTCACCCGCCTCGACCGCTTTTTCAGCCGCGCGCGCGCCATACGCCGCTACCTGATGACGGATTGGGATCACGCCGCCCCCGCCGATGTCGATTGGGTCACCGGCGCCGCCATGATCTTCCGCCGCGAAGCCCTCACCGCGGTCGGCGGTCTCGACGAAAGCTACTTTCTCTACTGGGAAGATCTCGATCTCTGCCTCCGGCTCTGGCGCGCCGGCTGGCGCGTCTGCTACGTGCCGCAAGCCTGCGCCACCCATGAACACCTCCGTAAGGGCGTCAAGTCGCCGTTCAGCCGCTTTGCTCGCTGGCAGATCGCCGGAGCCGTTCGCATCTTCACCCGCTTCGGCACAGCCCCCAAACGCACGCCGGCCACCCGTTCCGCGGTATATTGAAATCTTTCCCGGCCGCGCCGCCGGTCCTGTAGTCCCAAATACTTCATCCAAGGAATCTTTCTTCATGCGTGTACTGTTTGGGTTGTGTCTGTTCGGCGCTGCCATCGCGGCCGCCCGGCATAACCCGCCCGTCGTGATCGCCGGGATCAAGACGCCGGGTGTCCGGATCCCCTTCGCCAGCCTCAAGCCCGAAGTCGAACTTCCCGCGCCCGCCAAACCGGCATGGCTCTATTTCGCTGATGCCCTCTTCGCTCCCAACGCGAAGGACGGCCTGGACAAAATTGATTCCAAAGTCGGCGCCAAAGCGGACGCCAAAGCCCCGGCTCCAGCCACTTCCGTCATCCCCGTTCCCAAAGCCTGCGCCGGAATGGTCTCTGCCTTCGGCAGCCTCTGGATTCCGTCCTGCGCCGATGGCTCGCTCGTCCGCATCGATGCCAAAACTCTGAAGCAAACCGCCAAATTCAACCCCGGCGTCGATTCCGTCACGCATGCGGTCGTCGCCAGCCCGGACAGCGTCTGGCTCCTCACCGATGCCAAGACCACGCTTTCCCGCATCGATCCCGATCAAAACATGGTCGTCGGTGAACTCCGCGTGCCGGCTGGCTGCAAAGGCCTCGCGTTCGGTGAAACCGCTTTGTGGCTCGCCTGTTCTTCCGATAACAAGGTCTATCGCATCGACCCTGCGACCAACCTGGTCGTCAATCAGATCGAAGTCTCCGCCGAGCCCGAATCCATCGGCCTCGGCGAAGGTTCGGTATGGGTGCTCTGCCGCAAAGAGGGCAAAGTCGAACGCATCGACCCTAAAACCAACAAAGTCGTCAAAACTCTCGATCTTATGGTCCCCGGCGTGGGTGGTGAAATCGCGGTCGGTGAAGGGTCCGTCTGGGTCACCATGCCCGGCTTCCCCCTCGCCCGCATCAGCCCGCTTGCCGATAAGGAAAAGGTTGTACAGCAGTTTTACGGATCGGGCGGCGGCGCCATCGCCATCGGCGCCAGTTCCGTGTGGCTCTCCAACACACCCGCTGGCAACGTCTGGAAAATCGATCCGAAGCGCATCGTCGCTACCCTCGCTGAGTAATACATGAAAAATCTGCCGTGGTCTCTCCTTGCAGCCGGCCTTGCGCTCGGCATTGGTCTCTCGTTCGTGGTGGCCCAAACGCCCGAAGGCGCGCCTCCGCCCGAAGCCAAAAAGAAGTTTAAGCGCCCCCCGCGTCCCGGTGTCGCTACCCCCGGTGTCAAACGCGATATGGCCGCCATCAAGCCCATCGCCGTGTTCGATCTCGGCGGCACTCCCGATTGGCAGGTCGTCACCGAAGACGGCGTCTGGGTCGCGAACGGACCCAAAAACATGGTTCATCGCCTCGATGCCAAAACCAACCAGGTAGTCGCCAACGTCGCCGTCGGCCAGAAGCCCTGCTCCGGCCTCACCACCGGCTTCGGCAGCGTCTGGGTTCCCAATTGCGGCGATCACACCGTCTCCCGCGTCAGTCTCAAAACCAATCAGGTGGAAGCCACGCTCCCCGTCGGCCCCTCTGAAAGTGAAGGTGGCGTCGCCGCCAGTTCCGATGCCGTCTGGCTCGTCACCGACAAAGCCGGCAAGCTCTCCCGCATCGATCCCAAAACCAATACCGTCGCCGCTGAGATTCCCGTTCCCGCCAACTCCGCCGCGGTTTTTTATGCTGAAGGCGCTGTCTGGGTAACCACGCCCGAAAAGAACACTCTCACCCGCGTCGACGCCAAAACCAACAAGGTCACTGACTCCATCACCACCGGTCCCGAGCCGCGCTTCCTCACCTACGGCGCCGGTTCCATCTGGACTCTCAATCAGGGCGATGGCACCGTCTCCCGCGTCGATGCCAAAACCGCCAAAGTGGTAGCCACCGTGGAAGTCGGCGTTCCCGGCACCGGCGGCGAAATCGCCTTCGGCCTCGGCCGTGTCTGGGCCACCGTATTCCAGATCCCCATCTCCGAAATCGATCCCGCCACCAACAAAGTCACCCGGCAGTGGTTCGGTCCCGGCGGAGATTCCATCCGCGCCGCCCACGGCTCCGTCTGGCTCTCCAACCTCCGCGATCACAACGTCTGGCGCATCGATCCGAACCAACTCCAGTAAGCGGTAACATTGCATTTGACTGATACCAACGCACCACTCCTGTGGGCAGAAACCCTGCCCGGCGGCGCATCCTGGTCGCACGTTTTAAAGCGCGGAACCGCCCTGCGCATCACCGATATCGAAGGCGGAGCCAACCTCGGTGCCATGTTCTATAACGCCGAGATTCCGGTCGAGCGTTACAACATGCCCGACACCCTGAAGGCCCAGCACATCGCCCGCCTGACCGCAGGCAACGCCCTCTATTCCGATATGGGCCGCGTGCTCTGCTCCGTAGTCGCCGATACCTGCGGCTGGCACGATCCTCTCGCCGGCCATGCCACTGCCGCTCTGGTCCATGCCAAATACGGCGACAAGTCTTATCAGGAGGCGCGCAACGGCTTCTACCAAAACGCGCGCGACAGCTTCCTGGTCGAACTGGCCAAATACGGTCTCGGCGAGCGCGATCTCGTCGCCAACGTCAATTTCTTCAGCAAAGTGCAGATCTCCGGAACCGGCGCCATGCAGTTCCAGCCCGGCCATTCCCAACCCGGGGCTTCTGTTGAACTGCGCGCCGAGATGAATACCCTCGTCATCCTCAACGCCTCCCAGCACCCCCTCGATCCCGCCCCCGCCTACGCGCCCAAACCCGTACAACTGTCCCTCTTCAAAGCCCCGCCCGTCGCCGCCGACGACATCGTCCGCACCTCTTGCCCCGAAAACACCCGCGGCTTTATGTTGACGGAGAGATATTTTGCTTAAGCCCGAACACGCCATCCTGAGCGAAGTCGTCGACGCCGGCGATGCCTGGATCCACGAACTCAAGAAAGGCCAGACCCTCCGCATCGTGGACCTCCACGGCAACCAGGCCGTCGACACGCTTTTCTACAACGCCCGCGATTTCGCCGATCGCTACAGCGCCGTGGATACCCTGCAGCAGCAGGCCAACATCTACCTGACCACCGGTTCCAAACTGATCTCCACCCGCGGCAACGTGCTGGTTGAGATCACCGAAGACACCTGCGGCCGTCACGATACCCTCGGCGGCGCGTGTTCGCAGGAAAGCAATATGGTGCGCTATGCCATCGAAAAGCGCAGCATGCACGCCTGCCGGCAAAGCTTCCTGAAGGCCATCGCCGCCGCTGGAATCGGCCTCGAAAAGCGCGACATCGCGCACAACGTCAACTTCTTCATGAACGTTCCCGTCACCCCTGAAGGCAAACTCACGTTCGAAGACGGCATCTCCGAACCTGGCAAATACGTGCAAATGCGCGCTGCCATGGACGTCCTCGTCCTTGTCAGCAACTGCCCGCAGCTGAACAATCCGTGCAACGCCTATAATCCGACTCCCGTTCAAATGCTGGTTTGGAACGGCTGATGTTTCGGAAAGTCCTGATCGCGAATCGCGGCGCGATCGCGTGCCGCATCGTGCGCACGCTCCGCCGCATGTCCATTGGCTCGGTTGCCATTTACTCCGAAGCTGATCGGCATTCCCTGCACGCCGCCATGGCGGACGAAGCCGCGCCCGTGCAGAGTTATCTTTCCTTCGAGCAAATCTTCGCAGCCGCCCATACAACCGGCGCCGAAGCCATTCATCCCGGCTACGGATTCCTTAGCGAGAATGCCGATTTCGCTGCCGCCTGCGCGACAGCCGGTCTCGTCTTCATCGGCCCCACGCCGGAGCAGATGCGTGCCTTCGGCATGAAGCACACCGCCCGCCGCCTGGCGGAAGAGAACGGCGTTCCGCTGCTCCCCGGCTCCGGCCTGCTCCCGAACCTCCAGACCGCCGAAACCGAAGCCGCCCGCATCGGCTATCCCGTCATGGTCAAAGCCACGGCCGGCGGCGGTGGCATCGGCATGCGCCTCTGCCGTGATGCCGCGCAGCTTCGCGACAATTTCGAAGCCGTCGAACGCCTCAGCCAGGCCAACTTCAAAGACGGCGGTATTTATCTCGAGCGCTTCGTCGACAAAGCCCGCCACATCGAAGTTCAGATCTTCGGCGACGGCAAAGGCGGCGTTCGCGCTCTCGGCGAACGCGACTGCTCCGCCCAGCGCCGCAACCAGAAAGTCATCGAAGAAACGCCCGCGCCCGGCATCTCTGAAGACACCCGCGCCCGCCTCTTCGAATCCGCCACGCGCCTCGCGCGTGCCGTCAACTACGCCTCGGCAGGCACCGTCGAATTCCTTTACGACAATGACCGTCAGGAGTTCTACTTCCTCGAAGTCAATACGCGCCTGCAGGTCGAGCACGGCGTCACCGAAGAAGTCACCGGCGTCGATCTCGTCGAGTGGATGGTGCGCCAGGCGGCGGGCGGCTTCACCCCGCCCACCACGCACGCTTCCGGCGCCTCCATTCAGGCCCGCATCTACGCCGAACAGCCGCACAAAAACTTCCAGCCCAGCGCCGGTCACCTCTCCCGCGTTGTGCTGCCTCCCGGCGCGCGTTCCGAAACTGGCGTCGAAACCGGCAGCGAAGTCACGCCCTACTACGATCCCCTCCTCGCCAAGATCATCGTCAAGGCGCCGGATCGCGCCCGCGCGGTCGAAGCCCTGCGCACCGCCCTCGCAAAAACGCATTTCGACGGCATCGAAACCAATCTCGATTACCTGCGCACCGTGATCGCCACCCCCACCTTCGCTCACGGCGCCTTCCCCACCAGCTTCCTGTCCACCGTGGTCTATACGCCCGTCGGCATGGAAATGGTCGAGCCTGGCACGCAGACCACCGTGCAGGATCTCGCGGGCCGCCTCGGCTACTGGGCCGTCGGCGTCCCCCCGTCCGGCCCCATGGACGCTCTCGCCTTCCGAATCGCGAACCAAATTGTCGGCAACGATCCCGCTGCCGCCGGCCTCGAATGCACGCTCCTCGGCCCCTCCATCCTGTTCCATGCCGCCACCACCGTCGCGCTCACCGGAGCCGATATGCAGGCGAAACTCGATGGCGTTCCCGTGCCGCGCTGGCAGGCCCTTGATATTCCCGCCGGTTCCACGCTGCGTCTCTCCTCCGTCGCCGGTGCCGGCAGCCGCGCCTATCTCGCCGTTCGCGGCGGCATTGATGTCCCGGCCTACCTCGGCAGCACCAGCACCTTCATCCTCGGCAAATTCGGCGGCCATGCCGGACGCACGCTCCGCGCCGGAGACCTGCTTCGCTTCGGTTCCGCCGCCCCGACCGCGCCCCAGCCCTGCCCCGATCCTCCCGCCTACACCAACCACTGGGAAATCGGTGTGCTCTACGGCCCCCACGGCGCGCCTGATTTCTTCACCGATTCCGACATCGCCACCTTCTTCGCCACCGATTGGAAAATTCACTACAACTCCGATCGCACCGGCGTCCGCCTCATCGGCCCCCGTCCCGAATGGGCCCGCCGCGATGGCGGCGAAGCCGGCCTGCACCCCTCCAACATTCACGACAATGCCTACGCCGTAGGCGCCGTGGATTTCACCGGCGACATGCCGATCATCCTCGGCCCCGATGGTCCCAGCCTCGGCGGCTTCGTCTGCCCCGCCACCGTCGTCCATGACGAGCTCTGGAAAATCGGCCAGCTCAAAGCCGGCGATACCGTCCGTTTCGTCCGCCGCACCGCCGAACCCGCCGTCCTCCGCCAGTCCGGTCAAACCGTGGTCCGCGCCGCCGGCGATCGCAATCTTCTCGTCGAATTCGGCCCCAATCGTCTAGACTTCGCTCTGCGTCTGCGCGCCCACGCCGTCATGACGTGGTTCGAGCGCAACCCCATGCCCGGCATCATCGATCTCACGCCCGGTATCCGATCGCTCCAGATCCACTACGACAGCGCCCGCCTGTCGCGCGAAAAGCTGCTCGACGCCCTCGATGTCGCCGCCCAATCCGTTCCCGAATCCGTGCCCTCGCGCATCGTCCACCTCCCGCTCTCCTGGGACGATCCCGCCACGCGCCTCGCTATCGAGAAGTACACCCAGTCCGTGCGGCCTGACGCGCCCTGGTGCCCCAGCAACATCGAATTCATCCGCCGCGTCAACGGCCTCGCCTCCGTCGACGACGTCCACCGCATCGTCTTCGATGCCAGCTATCTCGTCCTCGGCCTGGGCGATGTCTATCTCGGCGCGCCGGTCGCCACACCCATCGACCCGCGCCATCGTCTCGTCACTACCAAATACAACCCGGCGCGCACCTGGACCCCCGAAAACGCAGTCGGCATCGGCGGCGCCTATCTCTGTGTCTATGGCATGGAAGGTCCCGGCGGCTACCAGTTCGTCGGCCGCACCATCCAGATGTGGAACACGCACCGCACCACGCGTGATTTCGAGCCCGGCCATCCCTGGCTCCTGCGCTTCTTCGATCAGATTCGCTTTTACCCGGTCTCCGCCGGCGAACTGCTCCACATGCGCGATGTCTTCCTCCACGGCAAGTTCAACCTGCGCGTGGAAGAGTCGGAATTCCGGCTGCGCGATTACGAAGCCTTCACCGCCGGCATTCGCGCCGAAGCCGATCAGTTCAAGCAAACCCAGCAGGCCGCCTTTGATGCCGAGCGTGAGCGCTGGGCCGCCACCGGTCAGGCCGAATACATCAGCGATCCCGCTGGTTCCGGTCCCCCGCCCGAATCCGCCGATGACGTTCCCGAAGGCCATGAAGCCGTCCGCTCCCCCGTCACCGCCAACATCTGGAAGGTACTCGCCCAGCCCGGCCAGCGCGTCGCCGCCGGCGATAAACTCATCATCGTGGAAGCCATGAAAATGGAAATCGTCGTCACCGCTCCCGCCGCCGGTGAAGTCGCCGCCATCCAGTGTCGCGAAGGCGAACTCGTCATCGGCGGCCAGCTCCTGGCCACCCTTCGCCCATGATCGAATCTCTCTCCCTTGCGGCACTCCGCGACGCGCGCCCCACTGACATCGTTCGCGAAGTCTATGCCCGCATTGAGCGGCGCGGCGTGCGCCCGGTCTGGATCGAACTCGTGCCCGAAGCCGATGCCCTCGCCCGCGCCGCCGCGCTCGAAGAAACGCCTGCCTCGCACGATCTGCCCCTCCGCGGAATCCCCTTCGCCCTAAAAGACAACATCGATGTCGCCGGCATGCCCACCACGGCCGGCTGCCCCGCCTTCGCCTATACGCCCGATCGCTCCGCCACGGTAGTCGAACGCCTGATCGCCGCCGGTGCGATCCTGATCGGCAAAACCAACATGGATCAGTTCGCCACCGGCCTCGTCGGCGTGCGCTCTCCTTACGGCATCTGCAGCAGCGTCTTTGACGATCGCTACATCTCCGGCGGCTCGAGCGCTGGTTCCGCCGTCGCCGTTGCCGCGGGCCTCGTCAGCTTTTCACTGGGCACCGATACCGCCGGCTCCGGCCGCGTCCCCGCCGCTTTCAACAACATTGTTGGATGGAAGCCCACCCGCGGCGCCATCAGCGCGGCCGGAGTGGTGCCCGCCTGCCGCTCGCTCGATTGCGTCTCCGTATTTTCGCTCAGCAATGCCGACGCGCTCGCCGTCATGCGTGTCGCCGCCGCGTTCGACCCGCTCGATCCCTTCTCCCGCACCGGCCACGCCGCCTCCCCCTGGCTCGGCGGCCCCTTCCGTTTCGGCGTCCCCGCCCCCAAACAACTCCAGTTCTTCGGCGATGACGCCGCCGAACAGCTCTTCGCCAAGGCCGAACAGCGCCTGACCGCGCTCGGCGGCACGCGCGTCGAAATTGATTACGCGCTCTTCCAGGCCGCCGCCGAACTGCTCTACTCCGGCCCGTGGGTGGCCGAACGCCTCACCGCCATCCGCGACTTCTTTACCGCGCACGAAGCCGAGATGGACCCAACCGTTCGCGCCATCATCGGCGGCGCCGCCCGGTACACCGCGGTCGACACCTTCGCCGGCATGTACCAGCTCGCCGCGCTCCGCCAAAGAACCCTCGCCGAATGGCAGCGCATGGATTTCATGCTGCTCCCCACCACGGGAACCACCTACACCCTTGAGCAGGTGCAGGCCGATCCCATCCGCCTCAACGCCAACCTCGGCTTCTACACCAATTTCGTGAACCTCCTTGACCTCGCAGCCGTCGCCGTCCCCGCCGGCTTCCGTGAGAATGGTCTGCCCTTCGGCGTCTCTCTCATCGGCCCAGCATGGACCGATACCGCTCTCCTCCACCTCGCCGCCCGCTTCCACAACGAAGACCTGCCTCCCATCGCCTCCCCGGGCTGCATCCTCGTCGCCGTCCTCGGCGCCCACCTAACCGGACAGCCGCTCAACTGGCAGCTCACCGACCGCGGCGCCCGCCTGGTCCGCACCTGTCGAACCGCAAAAGGCTACCGCTTCTACGCCCTCACCGGCACCGTGCCCCTCAAACCCGGCCTCGTCCGCGATGCCGCTATCGAAGGCCCCGGCATCGAAGTGGAGGTCTGGGCCATGCCGGAAGAACACTTCGGCACCTTCGTCGCCGCCATACCGCCCCCGCTCTCCATCGGCTCCGCCGAGCTGGAGGACGGCACCGTCGTGAAATGTTTCCTCTGCGAACCCTTCGCCGTCGCCACCGCCCAGGAAATCACCCACCTCGGCGGCTGGCGCAATTACCTCCAAACCCTTTCCAAATCGTGATCGCCGTATCACGAATGACCCCGCCAGCCCCCACGCCTTCCGCGCGCCGAAACTCTACGCTAAACTGAAAGATTCCGCTGGCCACGATCGCCCGCCTGTCTTCTTCCCTATGAAGCTTGTGTGCTCGATCGTGTTCGCCGCCCTGGCCCTCGCGCAGGCTCCGCAGCCTGACGGAGCCGGACTCCGCCCCGGTACCTTCCCCGAGCGCTGGATTACCGGCGGCCCCAACTGCCTCGAAGTCCCCGACTGGCAGATTCACGAGTACAACGAAGATTTCTTCATCCTCCGCGAATCCGGCTGCACCAACTACGAAAAGCCCTTCCTCTATCTCATCTTCGGCAAAGACCGCGCCATGCTCGAAGACACCGGAGCCGGTAAGAACGACGCGGGCCGCGTCGTCAGCGACCTAATCGCCAAATGGTGCGCGCGCAACAAGCGCGAATCCATCCCGCTCGTCGTGGCCCACTCCCACTCCCATGGCGACCACGTCTCGGGCGATGCCCAGTTCCGCGCACTCTCCAACACCACCATGGTTTCCCTCACCGTCGAAGGCACACGCGCGTTCTACAACATCCGCCAGTGGCCCGACGATCTCGGCAGCATCGATCTCGGCAACCGCGTCCTCGATGTCATCCCCATCCCGGGCCACGACACTCTCAGCATCGCCTTCTACGATCGCCAGACAGGCATCCTGCTCACCGGCGACAGCCTCTATCCCGGCCGCCTCTACGTCCGCGATTTTCCCGAATTCGTCCGCAGCACGCAGCGCCTCGTCGCCTTCGCCAAAGGCCGCCTGATTGCCCACATCCTCGGCACACACATCGAACAGGCAGCCCAGCCGTTCAAAGATTACAAAGTCGGCACACAATACCAGCCCGAAGAACACCAGCTTCCGCTTACTTACGGCACGCTGCTCGAACTAAACGCTGCCCTGTTGCAAATGGATGGCAAGCCCGTCCGCATGGCCATGCGCGATTTCACCGTCTGGCCGCGCGACCCCGCTCCGCCCCGCAAATTTTCTCCATGATCAGACTCGTCGCTCTCTTACTCTTACTCGCTTCTCCGCTCTCCGCGCAGAAACCGAAGTTCACCGTCGGCTGGTCCATCTACGTCGGCTGGAACCCGTATTTCTACATGGAAAAATCCGGCATCCTGAAAAAATGGGCCGATAAGTACGGCGTCGATATCAAAGTCCAGCGCTTCGATTACGCCCCGTCTCTCGATGCCTTCGTCGCCAAGAACATAGACGCCTGCGCCATGACCAACATGGAGGCGCTCGATATGCCCGCCGCCGCTGGCATCGACACCACCTCCATCATCACCGGCGATTATTCCAACGGGAATGACGCCGTGCTCGTCCGCAACGACCTCACGCTCGCGAAGCTGCCCGGCAAAAAGGTGCTGCTCGTCGAGAAAACCGTTTCCCAGTATCTTCTCGAACGCGCCATGACGATGAACGGCCTCCGCGATCAGATCAAGCGCCTCGTTCTCGTCAACACCTCCGATTCCGATATCGCCACCGCCTTCATCAGCAACTCCTCCCAGGAAGCCGTCGTCACCTGGAAGCCCATGGTTTCTCAGATCCTGAAGACCAAAGGCGTCACCTCGCTCTTCAACTCCTCCCGCATCCCCGGCGAGATCCTCGACCTCATGGTCGTCCGCACTGAAGTCCTCAAGCGTCCCGAAGGTCAGAAGTTTGCCAAAGCCCTTGTCGGCGCCTGGTACGAAGTCATGAGCCAGATGAAGTCGGACAAGGTGCTCACCGGCATCGCCGCCGCCGCTCAGGACAGCCTCGCCTCCTATAAGGAACAGCTCAGCACCACCAAACTCTTCTACACGCCGCAGTCCGCGCTCGAGTTCATGAACCCCGCGAGCGTCAAACCCAAAATGGAACTGGTCCGCCAGTTCTGCTTCGAACACCATCTCCTCGGCGACGCCAAAGCCGCCGACGACGTCGCCATCAGTTACCCCGACAACACCGTTCAGGGTAAGCCGGGCCGCATCCGCTTCCGCTTCGATAACACCTACATGCAGGCAGCGGCGCAGGGCAGGTTGTAATGGAACTGTTCGCCATCAACGCGCGGCCAAACCGTGCCGCTTCGTGGGTACTCTCGTGGCTGCTGTTTGCCGCCGGCATCGGGCTCTATCTCTACATCGCCCGTGAGCGCCACAGGGAGAACCCGGAAGACCGCGTCGTTCCCACGCTCGCTCAAATGGGCCACGGCATCTATGAAGCTGCTTTCGGGCCGGATGAGGACAATGCCGGCCAGTCGGCCTGGTCCCGCCTCAGCCATTCCATGCTCTGGGAAGATACCCTCGCCAGCGGCAAACGCTTCGCCTGGGCTATGCTGCTGCTCGTCCCCGCGGTCGTGCTCGGCCTGCACGTCGGCATGTTCCCTTATGTCGGCGCCTTCTTCCTCCGGTTCATCCTCTTTTTCGACAAGATCATCGCGCTCTCCGTCCTGCCCATCCTCTTCATCGCCTTCGGCATCGATGAGCTCTCGAAGGTCATGCTCATCGTCATTGGCGTCACCCCCACCATCATTCTCGATACGGTCAATCTCTCGAAGAGCGTCCCCAAAGAGCAGCTCGTCAAAGGCTTCACTCTGGGCGCCGGCAACTTCGCCATCGCTTACCGCGTCGTCCTGAAACAAATCATGCCGCGCGTGCTCAACAGCATCCGGCTCAATCTCAAAGCCGTCATGCTCTTCCTCTTCGCCGGCGAAATGATCGCCTCCACCGACGGCCTCGCCTATCGCATCGCTCTCCTGCGCCGCAACATGGGCATGAGCACCATCCTCCCTTACGTCATGTGGGTGGCCCTGCTCCTGTTCCTCGTCGATTGGTCCATGCGCAACCTCAACAACCGCCTCCATCCCTGGTTCCGCGAATGAACGCCATGCCCCTGATCCGCGTCGAGAACGTTCACGTCAGTTACCCCGTCCACCGCGGTTCCGTCAAGAAGGTTCTCTGCGGCATCGATCTCTCCATCGAAGCCGGTGAGTTCATCTCCGTCGTCGGCCAGACCGGCTGCGGCAAAAGTACCCTGCTCCGCCTCATCCTCGGCGCCGAAAGTCCCACTTCCGGCCGCGTCCTCATCTCCGGTGAGGAATGCAACCACCCCGATCGCGACCGCGGCTATGTCCCCCAGAAGTATTCGCTCTTCCCCGACAAAACCGTCCTCGAAAATCTCATCTTCGGGCTCCAGCTCGCGGAGTTCGGACTGTTCAACCGCTTCACCCCGCGCTATTTCCGCCGCCGCCGCGAGTTCGAAGCAGAAGCCCTGGACTACCTGCGCGCCATGGGCCTCGCCGCTACCGATGCCGCCAAGTATCCCGATCAGCTCTCCGGTGGCATGCAGCAGCGCGTTGCCATCGCCCAGGCCCTGATCGCCAAACCCAAAATCCTGCTCATGGATGAAGCCTTCAGCGCGCTCGATCCCGGCACCCGCCGCGAAATGCAGCGTCTCATCCGCCGCGTCTGGCGCGAATTCGGCACCACAATTCTCTTCGTCACCCACAACACCCACGAAGCCGTCTATCTCGGCACGCGCGTCATCCTGCTCGCTAAAGACGAAGCCATCGGCGGCGCCGCTGTCGCCATGGACCTCCACGTTCCCAATCACGAAACGCCCGAAGAGGTCGGCGCCGTAGTGCGCGAGATCGAAGGCTACGGAGTGGAAGTGGAAGCCTGACCTGATACGATGGCTCCACATGGCCCCCGCAAGGCTGCTCCTGATCGCAACTGCCTTGCCCCTCATCGCGGCGGCCGCTGAAACCAAATCCCCGCTGCTCGATGGCGCTTTTCAGGATCTCTACAATTCCAATTACGCCGGCGCTCAATCGGAAGCCGGCAAATACATAGCCGCCCAGCCGCGCGATCCCCTTGGCTATGCCGTCCGCGGCTCCGCCTACCTCTTCTCCGAACTCGATCGCCTCGGCCTCCTCGAAAGCGAGTTCTTCGAAAGCGATCACCGCCTCTCCGACAGCAAGAAGAAGCTTCATCCCGATCCCGGTGCCCAGGAAGGCTTCTACAATGCCGTCGGCAAAGCTCAGTCTCTTGCCCAGGCCTCCCTCGCCCAATCTCCTGATGACACCAACGCGCTCTTCGCCATGTGCCTCACCCTCGGCGAACAGGTGGATTACATGGCGCTCATCGAAAAGAAACAGCTCGCCAGCCTCTCCGTCAACAAGCGCGCCTACCGCGAAGCCAAACATCTCCTCACCGTCGATCCCAAATTCGTCGACGCCTATCTCACCACCGGCTTCACCGAATACCTCGTCGGCGCCCTTCCCGCCGTGGTCCGCTGGTTCGTCAGGTTCGACGACGTGCAGGGCAACAAGGAACAGGGTTTTCAAAACCTTCAAATCGTCGCCGATCGCGGGAACTACTTAAAACCACTCGCCAAGATCCTGCTCGCCACCGGCTACCTGCGCGAGAAGAAGCCGCTGCAGGCCCGCCAGCTCCTCGCCGACCTCAGCCATCAGTTCCCCTCCAACCTCCTCCTTCGGCGCGAGTTCGAAAAGGTTTCCGCGCGCATTCATTCCGGAAGGTAACCATGCTGCTGCTTTTCCTCGCGGCCCTCGCCTTCGCCGCCGGCGGCTGCTTCATGAAGTCTGCCGATGGCTTACGCGCCGCGCTGCCCAGCGCTCTCGTGTTCCTCTGTTTCCTCGCCGGCGCCGCTTTCCAGACACTCGCCATGCGCGGCCTCCAGATGGGTCCCGTCTACCTGTTCGTCCTCGGCCTCGAGTCGATCGTCGCGTTCGCGTTCAGCGTCTTCCTGCTGCACGAAACGGCCACGCCCGCGCGCCTGCTCGCCGTCGCTTTCATCACCGTCGGCATCGTTCTGCTCCGCCGCTCATGAAGACCAACGCCGCCCGCCTGCTCGATACCCTCGGCATCGCCTACCAGCTCCGTACCTATGAAGTCGACCCCGGCGATCTAGCCGCCGAATCCGTCGCCGCCAAACTCGGCATGCCTCCCGAGCAGGTCTTCAAAACTCTCGTCATGCGCGGCGATCGCCAGGGCGTCTGCCTTGCAGTCGCCCCCGCCAGTACAGAAGTCGACGAGAAAGCGCTCGCCCGCGTCAGCGGCAATCGCCGCGTCGAAATGGTTCCGCTGAAAGAAGTCCAAACCCTGATGGGCTATATCCGCGGCGGCGTCACCGCCCTCGGCGGCAAACGCGATTACCCCGTGTTCCTTGACGAAACGGCCGTCCTGCACGACGTCATCTCCGTCTCCGCCGGTATGCGCGGCGCCCAGCTCCTGCTCGCACCCGCCGATTACGTCGCAGCCACCAATGCCACGCTCGCGCCCATTACCCGCGCGGCGTAAGCCCAACCGTCAATCGGTAACTTTGATGCGAATATTCCGGTAATACACCGTGCTGCCCGGGTCGTGCCCCTGCAGCGCGATCGTCCCCGGATTAATCCGCCGCCCCGAGAAGTCTTTCGTTCCCGCCCAGTCCGGCGGCTGCGTCCACTGCGCCACCACCTTCTTGCCCAGCTTCACCGTAATCGAATTGCCCTTCACGGTAATGTCTTCGGTGAACCACTTGTTGTCTGGTTCCAGTTCCTGCTTCACGTCCTGCACTTCGTAAATGCTGCCGGTCTTCCGCGGGTCGCTCCGGTACGTATTGTTCACCTGAATCTCGAACCCCTTATTCGGAAATCCCTGGTCCTGAAACTCCGTCAGCACGTAAACGCCGCCATTGGAATTCGGCTTCGTCATCACGTCCACCTTCAACTCGAAATCCCGGAACGTGTGGTTATGGAAGTCACCCACATAGAAACAGTGACTGCGCTTTCCGTGCGCCACAATCGCGCCATCCTGAATGGAAAACGTGTCCGTGTTTTCGTTCGTCTTCCAACCGGTAAAATCCTTCCCGTTGAAAAGCGACGTCCAGCCCTTCTCTGCCGAGGACATCGGCAGAACAATCAGCAGCAGCAGCGAAGCGAGTTTCATCGTCACGCGGCCATGCTATAGGAACACGCGCGCTTCCTGCAAGGTCCCGCCCTGTTTACCGGGCCAGTTCCTGACACATCCCCGGAATGCCGCGCGCGAACAACGGGCCGTTCGTCATCCCGAGTGAGCTCACATCCAGCCGCTTCGCCGCCTCCGCCGCTCCGCCCGCGCACGCTGTCTTCACCAGCGAGCGCAGCGAGGCCATCGTCGTCACCCACTTCTGCAAATCCGCTTTCTTCGCCACCGGCCCGTGCCCCGGAATCACCGTGTCGAAGTCATACTGCAGCGCCTTCGCAATCGTCTGGTCCCACTCCTTGATGCTTCCGCCATTCGCGCTGTCGATAAACGGCGCACCGCCGTTCACGAATAAATCACCGGTATGCAGCACCCGCTCGCCTGGGAAATACATCACCGCGTCGCCCGCCGTGTGTCCGCGCCCCAGGTAATGCGCCTGCACCTCTTTGCCGCCCAGAAACAGCTGCGCTTCATCGCCAAACGTAATGCGCGGCAGGCCCGGCTGCTTGTTCGTCACCATGCCCGCCCGCGCATTCTTCTGAATCAGGATCTCGGCATTTGCCGCCAGCATCGCTTCGTTCCCGCCCGTGTGGTCCCCATGCTGGTGCGTGTTCAGCACATACCGAATCGGCTTGTCCGAAACCGTCTTCACTTTCGCCACAATCTCCGGCGCATCCTGAGCGAACTTGTCGTCCACAATCACCACGCCTTCGCTCGTGGGCAGCACCGCCACGTTCCCGCCGTTGCCGATGATCACGTACATGTTTTCGCTCACCTTCTCCATGGTGAGCGGCTGCCGCGGCTGCCCCTGCGACCAGACGATGGCCAGACCCGAAAGCGCCACAACAGCGGCTGCTGCGCGAACTGCAATAGTTGGATTCACGTGTGTACCGACTATACCGCTTTTGCTCGGATCTGCAGCGTGTTTGACGTTAGAACCTGCTCCGATCCCGGCGCGCGGCACGAAACCGAAACCGCGTATTCGCCACCGCGCCGTAAATCGAAAAGAGTCGCCAGCGGAATCTCGGTCGCCACCGGCTCGCCCGGCGGAAATGTCACTTCCATCGCAGCCGTTTCCTGACTCAGCAGCCGCTGCCCAAATGCCGAAAGCGGCGCATCGATCGCCACTCGGTAATACTGAAACCAGCCAGGCACTGCCGCTCGCCGCTCCGCCGTCCCCGTGTTCTTCAGCGCCACCGAAAGCGTCGGCCGCGGCTCCACTTCGTGGATCGAAAGCACAAACCCATCCGCCGCCGGACCCCATGCCCGCGCCGCGTCCGCCAGCTTGTCCCGCCGGGTATCGCGCATCACGAAGCCCAGGTTCGCCAGCACGTCTAGAATCTTGTCCAGAGTCCCGCTCACATTCGGTCGCGATTGAAACTCTTGATCCGGAAAAACGGCTTGCTCTTCTCCGCCGGGTCGGGTGGAAAGGTGTCCTGCGTCTTCGCCGGGTCGTAGCCCCGCCACAGCCACGTCATGGATTCCGGCAGTTCCGCGTTCCCCTGCGCCCCGCTGTGCGTCCCCACGCCGAAACTGAAATGGAAATCGTAATCGCGGAACTTCAGTGAGTTCACCATATTCAGGTTGTTCGCCGGCCAGCTGCCAAAAGGATTCTCCAGATCCTCTTCCCCGTCCTGCGACCACACCCGCATATTCCGTTTCTCTTCCCGCCGCACGCGGTAGGGATACGTGTTGCCTCCGTCGAACTGCCCCGGATGGTTCTGCTGAAGATTCGCAAAGCTCGCGATCCGCATCAGCACCCGCGTAAACTGATCGTTCTGAAACCAGGCCGCGTTGAACGACGAAATGCCGCCCGACGAATTGCCCGCAATCGCCCGGCTGTAACCATCGCGCCGGATGTTGTACTTCGCGTAGACCTCCGGCATAATCTCATCCCGCAGAAACGTCGGATACTTGTCCGAAACCGTGTCGTAGAGAATGCTGCGCATCGCCTTATCCCCAATCTTGCCCGGCGCGATGAACACGTGAATGATCACCGGGATCTTCCCCTCCGCCGTCAGATTGTCGAAAACGTTCAGCGAGTTCGCGTCTCCGTTGCGGTTGGCCATGCCCTGCCCGTCGTGCCACACCATCACACACGCCGCCTTAGCCGGGTCATACTGGGCCGGAACATAAATCCACCAGTCCGATTTCATCCCGTCGTACAGCTTGCTCGTGTGCACCATCTTCTCCGACAGCTTGCCCTGCGGCACTCCCGGCTTTGCATACGATTCCGGTCCGTACGCCGGAATATCGTTCTTCCCACCCATCCTGCGCCCGTCCACCATGTAATAAAACAGGTGCGACGTACCCGTGCGCATCGTGCCTTTGTAGAACCACAGGTTCCCTGTCCCCACGCGCGAGAGCGTGCCCACGCGCTGATCGTCCACCCACAGTTCCGGCGCGCTCGGCGCCTCCACCGCCCAGACGAAATCCGGTCCCTGTCCCATCACCGCCGTTCCGTCCTGAATTGCTTTCGCGCCCAATGCATCCGTCAGCGCCGCCGTCAGACCCGGATCGGACGGCCTGCCCGCAAGCTCCAGCAGCTGCGGAGCCGTCATCTTCCCGGCCCCCCACGCGGAACAGCCAGCCAGTAAACAGAGAACCAAAAATTTCATGGAACCTATTCTATAAGCAGGCTGCATCCCCGCACGCCCGTCCGTGCTCTAAGCAATACAGATCCTTTCGGATCGCAAGGAGCCCGCAGTGCCCACCATCCGCACCAAAGACGGCATCGACATCTTCTACAAGGATTGGGGTTCCGGTCAGCCCATCGTATTCAGTCATGGCTGGCCTCTCTCGTCCGATGACTGGGATACCCAGATGCTCTTCTTCCTGCGCCATGGCTACCGCGTCATCGCGCACGACCGCCGCGGCCACGGACGCTCCACGCAGTCAGGCGACGGTCACGACCTCGACCACTACGCCGATGACCTCGCCGCCCTCACCGAATCTCTTGACCTCAAGGAAGCCATCCACATCGGACACTCCACCGGTGGCGGCGAAGTCACGCGCTATCTCAGCCGCCATGGCGAAGCGCGCGTCAGCAAGGCAGCCCTCATCAGCGCGGTGCCGCCCCTTATGGTGAAGACCGAGGCCAATCCTCACGGCCTTCCCAAATCCGTCTTCGACGACTTTCGGGCGCAACTCGCCGCCAACCGCTCGGAGTTCTTTCTCAACGTCGCCTCCGGCCCCTTTTACAACTACAACCTCCCCGGTGCGAATCCAAAGCAGGCGGTCATCCGCAACTGGTGGCGTCAGGGCATGATGGGCGGAGCCATAGCCCATTACGACGGGATCGGCGCCTTCTCCCAGACCGACTTCACCGAAGATCTTAAGAAGATCACCGTTCCCGTGCTCGTCATGCACAGCGAAGACGACCAGATCGTACCCTACGTCGCTTCCGGCCCGCTCTCGGCGAAGCTGCTCCGCAACGGAACGCTGAAAACTTACAAGGGCTTCCCCCACGGCATGCCCACCACCGAAGCCGAGACCATCAACGCCGATCTTCTCGCGTTCCTCAAATCCTGACTGCCGCCCGCTCCGGCCGCCGAGCTCCCAGCTCGCACACCAGAGCCATTGCCAATAGAACGGCCGCCGTGTAGAACGCCGCGTGGTAGTTGTGATACCGGTCATACAGCACTCCGCCAATGCGGGGCCCGATGATCCCGGCCACGCCCCAAGCCGTAAACAGAATCCCGTAATTGATTCCGGCGTTCTTCGTCCCCCAGAAATCCGCCGCCGCCACGCCGTTCACCGAAAGCTGCGCGCCGTAACACCAGTACACGACGAACACCGCCGCGTAGAGCAGCGCCACATTGCTCCCGGCCGCATACAACGCCGGCATCGCCAGCATTCCGATCCCGATCATCACCCGCAGCACGTTGATCCGCCCCAGCCGGTCGGACATCCACCCTGACAAAATGCGCCCCGTCGCGTTGCCCAGCGCGCCCACCACCAGCGTCATCGTGGCCAGCGCTCCCACCGCAATCCCCGCGCTCTTCGCAAACGGCACCAGCTGGCTGATCACCATCAGGCCCGCCGAGCACCCCAGCGCATAACCCGCCCACATCAGATAGAACGTCGGCGTTCCCAGCACTTCGCGCGGCGTAAAGTCCCGCGCCCCGCCCGCGCGTTCCGTGCTCGGCGGTGTCCACCCCTCCGGCCGGTATCCTGCCGGCGGATTCCGCAGCAGCAGCGCTCCCGTCATCGTCATTACGAAAAAGATGACGCTCAGAATCTGAAACGTCCCCGGCAATCCGTAGGCGGGTATCAGCTTCAGCTGCGCCAGCGGCCCGAAGATGGCGGACCCCGCGCCGTAGCCGCCCACCGCCAGACCCACGGCCAGCCCCCGCTTATCCGGAAACCACTTCGCCATCACCGGAATCGGGGTAGCATACCCGAAGCCGTTGCCCAGTCCCCCGATTACCCCGAAGCACAGGTACAGATACCCGAGGCTCGTGGTAAACGAACACAGATAGAATCCGAGGCTCACCAAAATGCCGCCGGCGAGCGAGCAGGGCAGCGGTCCGTACTGGTCCTGCAGCCGCCCCGCCAGCACGAAGCTCAGGGCGAACACGATCACCGCGATCGTGAACACCATGGACGTGTCCGCCCGCTTCCACCCGAAGCGGCTTTCCAGCGGCGCCACAAACACGCTCCACCCGTACAGCGTCCCCAGCGCGACGTTCATCAACAGCCCGCCGGCCAGCCGCCACCACCGGCTGATGCGTATCCCTTGGTCCATCTGCATCTGGATATCGTATACGCATGCCCTGGCGTCTCGATCTCTCCCGTCCGCCCGCGGACGCGCCGGACCTGCTCATCGAATGGGGCGCCCTTGATCTCGAGCTTGCTCCCGGCGGCCATTCGCTCGCCGCCATCCTCCCCGATTCCGTGACGCCCGTAATGATAGCCGCGCAGTTCCCCGCATCGGCCGTCACCGCATACGCCGCCACGGCGCGCGACGGCGGCTCGGTGTGGCTCCTAAGCCCCCGGCCAATCAACATAGGAAAGATCCAAATAGCCCCAGCCGGACCCGCCGCGCCCCCCGGCGCTCTCCAGCTCATCGATGCCGATGCCTTTGGCACCGGCCATCACCCCTCCACCGCGCTGTGCCTGGAAGTTCTCGTCGAGATCATCGCCGCTGAGCAACCCGCCTCGGTCCTCGACGTCGGAACCGGCTCCGGCATTCTCGCCCTCGCGGCCTTACAAATGGGTGTGCCCGACGCTGTTGGCCTCGATATCGACGCCGCCGCACTCGAAGCCGCCGCCCAAAACGCGCGCCTCAATCAGCTTTCAGACCGCCTCGAACTCATCCTCGGCGGTCCCGGGAAGGTACAAGGCGCATGGCCGCTGGTCGTGGCGAACGTCCTCGCCGCCCCGCTAATCGAAATGGCCCCCGCGCTCGTCCGCCTGCTGGCAAAAAACGCCCGCCTCATCCTGGCCGGCATCCATTCCACGCTCGCCCCCGAAGTGTGCCACGCTTACAAGCGCCTCGGCATCCGCCGCATCGATTCCCAAACCCGTGACGGCTGGACCGTCCTCACCGCGTTGGCGCCCTGGTAAGTGATTCCGGAGGGCAGGTCAGTTCAACGCAGGCATTATTACTGCGATTCCTTGCTTGGGCGAACCGGGCCAGCGGATCGATAGCTGCGCCGGAATCCACGCATCCCCCTCCATGCGATACCCCGAGTACAACGCGCGAATGCCAAACCGGACGTCTTCGCTCACTTCTCGGGGACGATGGTCCGAGTCCAAAACATCCGCATCTTCTCGGTCGCGCTCTTGACCCGAATCTCCGCTCCATGGTTTTGGCAATTTGTTTAGTCCTTTACTTCACCTTTAAGAGTTAGGCCCTCACCCCAATCCGTTCACCACGTCCCAACAAACCATAACTCACACATTCCATTCCTCCACCCGCCACCACATCCCCTCCGCACCCCACCCCGCCATGCTTCACTCAAACCAGGGCAGACCCTCTGCCCACACCTCAAGGAGTCAACCATGGCCAGCCCGGCACAAATCATCGCCAACCACGAAAATTCCACGCATTCCACCGGACCCCGCACCACAGCCGGCAAAAAGCGCGTCAGCCTCAACGCCTTCCGTCACGGTCTCACCAGCCAGACCGTCCTCCTCCCCACGGAAGACGCCACCCTCTACCTAAACTTCACCGCGTCTTACCAAACCGAGCTCAAGCCCAAAGGCGTCGTCGAAACCCAGCTCGTCCAGACCCTTGCCGATATCCAGTGGCGTCTCAACCGCGCCCGCTCGCACGAAGCCGCCATCTTCGCCCTGGGCAAAGCCGAAGAACCCGAACCCGGCGCCGAGCCCGAATCCGAGCAGGCTCTCCATGCCCGCCGCGAAGGCCGCGTCTGCATCGATCAGGCCGCCGCGCTCAAATCCCTCAGCCTCCACGAACATCGCTGGCAGAAACTCTACCTCGCCACCCTCAAACAGTTCACCGAGATGCAAACCGCCCGCCGCGAACGCGAGGAGAAGGAAATGCCGGCCGGCATCCTCGCCTATAAACACCTGAAGGAACACAACATCCCCTACAACGCGGACGACTTTGGCTTTGTTTTGACGAAAGAAGAAATCGAGTTCGGAATCTGGCGCTCCGCCACCCTGGATCAGGCTGGCAGAGCCGCCCAGTTCCGCTCCACGGCCAAAAGATTGAACATCTGAACGCGCCGCCGAATCCCTTGATAGACTACAACTCGTAAAGCTCCAGGTCCTGAGGTGAAATTTGCATAAGGTTCTACTTTCCGCAGTCTGTCTCGTGGCTGTCTTCCCTTTGTCCGCGCAAACTCCCGCGCGCCCCGCTCCGGCAGCCCGCCCGGCACGTCCCGCGGCTTACCCGTCCCGGCCCCCTGCCGATCCCGCGGTCGTCGAACGCGGCCGCGCTCTCTATGGCGTAAACTGCAACTTCTGCCACGGCTCCGATGCCCGCGGCGGTGAGGGCGGCCCCAACCTGCTCCGTTCCGAAATGGTTCTCAACGATGTCAATGGCGAAATGATCGCGCCCGTCGTGCAAAATGGCCGAGTCGATCAGGGGATGCCGAAATTCCCCATGACCCTCGCGCAGATCTCTGACATCGCTGCGTACATCCACAGCTTCAAAGTCGGCGGCTACGATGTCTCCCGCATGACGCCGCCCAGCATCGTCGTCGGGCGATGCCAAAGCCGGAGCCGCCTACTTCGCTTCCAAGTGCGCCTCCTGCCACTCCGCCACCGGCGACCTCAAAGGTATCGCCTCGAAATTTGAAGATCCTAAGCTCCTGCAGGACACCATGCTGTCCGGCGGTGCCGGAGGTCGCGGCCGCGGCGGTCCCCCGGTCACCGTCACCGTCACGCTCGCGTCCGGGCAGAAGGTCGAAGGCCGCCTGGCGCGCATCGACGATTTCATCGTGGCGCTTACCGAACCCGATGGCGGCCAGCGTTCCTTTCGGCGCGATGGCGAGACGCCCAAAGTCGAAATCCACGACCCCGCTCAACCTCACAAAACTCTGCTGCCCACCTATACCGACAAGGACATCCATAACCTGACTGCTTACCTGGTGACCTTGAAGTAATGAAAACCCTCGCTCTCGCATTCCTCCTGCCGCTAGCCCTCCTCGCCCAGCCCTCGACCCCGCCAGCCTCCTCAAACCGCTCGGCGAATCGACTGGCCCACCTACTCCGGCGATTACACCGGAAGCGCTACAGCTCACTCACTCAGATCAATCAGTCGAACGTCAAGAATCTGACTCTGGCCTGGGTCGCCAAACTGACTGCCGGATCCGGCGGCGGCGGCGGACGCGGCGGCTTCGGCCCCGCCGCGTCCGCCGTCATTGTCGGCGGCGAAGGCTCGAGCGAATCCAGCGCGTTCGGCAACGGCGTCAACGTCCGCGCCTCCATCCTCGAAGTCAACGGCATCCTCTATCTCTCCGCGCCCGACAACGCCTGGGCCGTTGATGCGCGCGACGGCCACGAACTCTGGCATTACTTCTGGAAAACCAAAGGCGGCACGCACATCGGCAACCGCGGCCTCGGCATGTGGGGCAACTGGCTCTATCATGGAAACTCCCGACGATTACCTCGTCTGCCTCGATGCCCGCACCGGCAAGGAGCGCTGGCACAAAGACATCGCCAATTTCAACCTGCAGTACTTCTCCACCATGGCGCCGGTTGTCATCGGCAACCACGTCCTCGTCGGCACCGGCAACGATCTTGACGAGCCCGGCTATGTGCAGTCCCGCGATCCCGAAACCGGCGACGTGCAGTGGACCTTCTACACCGTTCCCATGAAGAAGGGCGACCCCGGCCTCGATACCTGGGGCAGCCTCGACGGCGCGCGTCACGGCGCCGGCAACGTCTGGATCCCCGGCGCCTACGATCCCGAAACGCACCTCTATATCTTCGGCACCGGCAATCCATCGCCCGCCTATACCAATCCGCCCAGCCGCGACGGCGACAACCTGTATACCTGCTCCCTCGTCGCCGTGAATGTCGATACCGGCAAAATGGCCTGGTATTACCAGGTGAATCCGCACGACACCCACGACTGGGATTCCACCGAAGCGCCCATCCTGGTCGATGGCGAGTTCAATGGCAAGCCGCGCAAAGCCGTGCTCCACGCCGATCGCAACGGCTATTTCTACGCTGTCGATCGCGTCACCGGCGAGCATCTGGTCACCGCTAAGTTTTCCAGTACCGCCAACTGGGCCAAAGGCATCAATGCCAAAGGCCAGACCGTCCGCAACCCCGCCAAGGATTCCACCGTGCCGGGCTCGCTTGTCTCGCCAAACAATTCCGGCGCCACCAACTGGCCGCCTCCCGCCTACAGTCCCGACACCGGTATGTTGTATGTCCCAACGCAGGAATCCTACGCCATGTACTACCTGACCGAGACCGATCCGCGCGGCGCCATGGGACTCGGCGGCAAGGATGAGGTCGCTATCGGTTCTCTCGGCGGCTTCCTCACCGCCATTGATTACAAAACCGGCAAAGTTGCCTGGCGGCACCGCTATCCCGGTACCGGCGGCGGCATCGGCAACGGCATGCTCACCACCGCGGGCAAACTTCTATTTGCCGGAGACGCCGCCGGCAATCTGGTCGCATACGATCCTGCCAACGGCAATATCCTCTGGCATTCTCATCTCGGCAACATCTCGAATGCACCCGAGACGTATTCGCTCGACGGCCATCAGTAGATTCTGATCGCCGCCGGCGATACGCTGTATTCGTTTAGCCTGTACTGATTACGCTTCCAGAATCGCTTTCGCGAACTGGTAGCACTTTGCCACTTCCGCCACGGGGTCCGATCCTTCCGGGATCGGATACTCCAGCTCGATGTTTGCCGGGAAGTTGTACTTCTGCTTTCTCATCAGCAGCAGCACTTCCTTGATCGGCGTGTCGCCCTGACCCCACGGCACGTTCGCTCCCCGGCCGCCGCCTTCAGGATTCTTTTTGCGGTCCTTCAGATGGATGTTCGTGATGCGGTCGTGGTGCTTTTCGATAAACGGAATCGGATCGTAGCCCGCCGCGGTGAAGTGCCCGATGTCCAGATTCACGCCGATGTATTTGCTGAACGACATGATGTTCTCGAACGTCTCCGGCTTGGCGAACTGCTCCGGGTCTGCCACGTTGTCATGGCCGTGCCCGGCCCACATCATCTTGTACTTGTCCGCGAACGGCGCCACTCGCTTTGCCGCAGCCACCGTGCTGCTCGAGGAGATCGCTTTCACGCCGAGCGCATGCGCCATGTGGAAAGCGTAGTCGATCTCTTCGTCGGCGATATTGGCGCCCATGTTGTAGCAAAGGATGCGCAATTCGATCCCCGCGTCCTTGAACTGCTTCCGCACCGGTTCAAAAGTAGCCGCCGTCGACGCCGCACGCCAGTTCTTCAGTTCCTTTTGCCGCTCCTGCATCGCCGCGCGCTGTTCCGGAGTCACCGTCGGCCGCACGCCGCCCGCCTGCCTCGGACCTCCGCCAAATGGCGGCGGCGCAGGCGCGCCTGCCAGAGCCTCCGCGTCCCCGGACATCAGTTCCGCTTCGCTCAGGCCGATTTTTACCAGGTCCGGAACAATCTCCGGCTTCGGCACTCCCTGCCGGAAACTGTAAGTGATGGCGCCGATCTGCACCCCGCGAATTTTCGAGTTCGGGGCCGCCAGCGCCTGCTTCGGCAGCGCGAATCCTGCCGCCGCCAACATGCCAAAATTGCGTCTTGTAAGGAGCATAGAGATTGGTTGCAATTGTATCAGCCGACGGGCGGCCGCCTGCGATGCCAGTCGGTTCGGTTCTGGTATTCGCGTGCGATCGCGATCAGCTGATTCTCCGAAAACGGCAGCCCGCAAAGCTGCAGGGCCACCGGCAGTCCGTTCGCGAATCCGCACGGGAACGAAATCGCCGGAAGCCCGGCCAGATTGCCTGCCGGAATCAGCCCGGTCATTCCAGCCTCGCGGTCGGCCGGCGGCGGCGCACCCTGCGCGTCCAAAGGTTCGCTGATCGGCGTCGCCGGACCAAACCGCGCCGGTGAGACCAGCGCGTCCAGATCCGTCAGCAGCGTATGGAACGCCTGCTGCACCAGAGTGCGCACGCGCTGCGCTCGCAGATAGTCCTTCGCCGGGATGTTCAGCGATGCGCGGAAGCCCGCCGCCTGCTTCGGGTCCGCCAGCTCATCGATTTTGCCGCTCGTCACCAGCGGCTCGAAGATCGAAGCGCCTTCCGTCTGGTAAATCAGATTCACCAGCGGCCCGTAAGGAAACCTCGGCAGCTTCGTCTCCACCAGATTCAGGCCCATCCCGCGCAACACGGTGAGCGCCTGTTCGAATGCCGGCCGCGCCGAAGGATCGGCCCAGCCCGAGAAATCCACGGGCGCATACCCGATGCGCAGCGTCTTGAAGTCGCGATGATATTCCGGCGTGTAATAGAAGCCCTTCTTCGCCGATCCCGGATCTTTGCTGTCAGCGCCCGCGATGGTTTCCAGCACCAGTCCGCAATCCTCGGCGCTGCGGCACATGGGCCCGATCTTGTCGAGAGTCCACGCCAGCGCCATCGCGCCATACCGGCTTACCAGCCCGTAAGTCGGCCGCAGCCCCGTCACGCCGCAGTATGCTGAAGGCGTCAGGATCGATCCCGATGTTTCCGATCCCAGCGCATACGTCACCAAGCCCGCCGCCACCGCGCTGCCCGAGCCGCTCGACGATCCGCCTGACCAATACTGCTTGTTCCACGGATTCAGCCCCGGCCCAAACAGCGAAGCGCCGGTGATGCGGTAACCGCCGCCGCCCGCCAGCTCCACCATGGCCAGCTTTCCGATCAGCAGTCCGCCCTTCGCCTCAGCCTTCGTCAGCGCCGTCGCTGTGTAGTCGAACACCTGATCCGCGTACGGCTTCGCGCCCCATGTCGTCGGATGCCTGGCGTAGCTCAGCAGATCCTTCGCGCCAAACGGAATGCCCTGCAGCGGACCCCGAAACCGCTCGCGCTTGATGTCGCCGTCCACTTCCTTCGCCCGCTTCAGCGCGTCTTTGGTCAGCGGCAGCGCCAGCGCGTTGTAAGTAGGGCCGAGCCTTTCGAGCCGCGCGCAGAACAGCTTGGTGAGTTCGACGGCGGAAACCTCGCGGGCTTTCAGCTTCGCGTTCAATTCTCCGATGGTGGCGAAGAACAGCTCGTCGGCCATGTCAGGCCTTGAAGGCGAACGCCGGTTCCGTTGCCTGCGGCAACGGAACGCGGTGGATCGCGTCCATTGATCGCTGATTACTCGCGGTGGAATCGCTCAGGTAATCCGTCGCGGCGGGCGGCGCGGTTTGCGCCGCCGCCGCAACGGCTGTAGCAGTTGCCGCTGCGGTCGCCGTAAGCAGAGTTCGTCGTGTTATCTTCATACCTTTTGCTCCAGCGTCTTCTGCTCCAAAGCTTCCCATGCCGCTTTCTCCATCACCGCGCGCGGGGCCATTTCGCCAGTCCAGATCTCGAACTGCCGCACCGCCTGCTCGATGAACATCTGAATGCCCGGAATCACCGTCTTTCCCTGTTCCTTCGATCGCCGCACCAGCAGCGTCTCGAGCGGGTTATACACCATGTCAAAAACCACCTCCGCCGGAATCTCGCCGGGAAAGAAGCATTCGTCCGGATGCGGAAACATGCCCATCGGCGTGGCGTGCACCAGCGCGTCGAACTTCCGGCCATTCAGCTGCTCGCGCGGAATCGCCTCGCCCGAACAGAAGCGCGCCAGCACGCGCACGCGATCCGGATTTCGTCCGGTCAGCGCCACTGTCGCGCCGGCGTCCGCCAGCGCGCAGGCGGCGCCGCGCGCGGCGCCGCCGTTGCCCACAATCAGCACCGAAGATTTGGCCAGCCGCATCTTCTTCGCCAGCGGCTTCACCACGCCTTCGGCGTCGGTGTTCGCGCCGCGCCACTTGCCCGCTTTTTTCCACACCGTGTTGACCGCGCCGATCCGCCGTGCCAGCGGATCGATCGCTTCCAGATAGCGCATCACCTTCTGCTTGTGCGGAATGGTGACGCTGAAGCCGGCAACCGGCGCTGAGTCCGCGAAGGCGAAGAAGTCGCGCAGTTGCGGCGCCGGCAAATGGAACGGCAGATAAACCGCGTCCATGCGGCGCGATTGAAAGGCGCGGTTGTGCACCGCCGGAGAAATCGAATGCCGGATTGGATCCGCAATCACGCCGTACACCTTCGCCGCGCGCGTCAGCTTATCAATGCGGTACAAGTGCCGCAGCTGCCGCGCGCTCACCTGGCCGGCCGCCGTTCCATCCGTTGCCATTGGCGCGGCGTAAGTGAACAGGCCGCCGAGCGCCGGCGAAAGCACGCGGCTCGCCAGACCCGCTTCGCCCATTGCGAGCCCGATCAGCGGCGTGCGGCCGCTGCCCTTGATGGCCGCGAGCACGCGGCCGGTGTCGGAAGTCTTGCGCGCGGTAGTCACCAGCTTGTAGCCGTCCGCCGGAATGCGCAGCAGGCGCTTCATTACCGGCTCGATCTGCGGCGTGTTCTCGTAGTTGTGGTAGCTGATGATCAACTGCGCGCGTGCGCGCAGCTCGGCAGTTTTCTGCGGCACCGCTTCGGCCGTTTCGATCTCGACATCCACCGCCTGCGCTCCGCTGGCAATAGCCGTTTCGAGAACTTGAAACTGATCGTCGGTGCTGCCGTTGAAGCGTCCGTGATTCTGGTGCCGCCGGCACGTGGCCAGAATCGAGCAGTCCACATGCTGCCGCAGGAACTCGGTGATCGCTTCCGCGCCGCGTTCCGGACGCTCCAGATAATCGAGACGGAACTCGAGGAACGTCTCGCCCGCTTCGGCCTCGCGTTTCGCGTGTTCCAGAAGCTTCTTCAGGTCCGTCAATCCGAGGGCGATACAGATTCGAGGAAGGTCTCGCTTTTTCGCCATCGGGTCTACAGAAAATTAGGATATCAGGAGGTCGCCGTTTGCGGCTGCGCTTCGAGAAAGGCTTTCCACTCGTCGAGAATTGCCGCCGTCGAACTGGTACCGATGCGCGCGGCGCCTCTTTCGATCACTTCCCGCGCCTGCTCAAGCGTCGCGATCACGGCGGCGGCTTTCACGCCCATATCTTCCGGAACATATTTCCGCAGCACTTCCAGATCCGGCAGCGACGGCGCGGGTCCGAAGCCAGTCGCGGTGGCGACGAAATCCGCTTCGGCGCGGGAGCAGATGCGCGCCGCGACGATCTTCAGCTCGTCCGTTAGATAGGCCGTCTCGAAGATCACCTTCAGCTTCGCGCCCTCTTTGTGACACGAATCCGCCATTTGAAGGATCTCGGTTTCGACATGTTGAAACTGCCGGGAAAGCAGCTTCGAGACGTTGAGCACCATGTCGATCTCCTTCGCGCCGCGGCGCAGCAGATCGCGCGCTTCATAGAGCTTGACACCCGTATTCTGATCGCCGTGCGGAAACCCGGCGACGCTGCACGGCTTCACCGGACCTTCGCCCAGGATGCGCACCGCCACATCGATATCGCACGGCCGCACCACCGCGCAAGCCACCTGGTATCGCTTCGCCAGTTCGCAGCCCTGCGCGACCTGCGTTTCGGTCAGGCCGGGCTCAAGCAGCGCGTGATCCAGAATGCCAGCGAGCGATTGATAGCTGTCGAGTGTCACCGGCGGCGGCGCGCCGGCTCCGCGGGCGCCATGCCCAGAGCCTTCAGACTCTCGCGGCACTGCGGCGCCACCGGACTGGTGGGGAACTGCGCGAGGACGGTCTTAAATTCCTTCGCGGCGTCATTGCGCTGGCCCAGCTGGATCAGCGCGCGGCCCTTCATGTAGTGCGCGTCGGGAGTCTTGGGATTCACCGGGAAAGCTTCCAACACCTGGTCGAAATCCTTCACCGCGACATCCAGCTTTCTCTGGTTGTAGTGAATCTGTCCGATGTAAAACTGCGCGTTGGGTGCCAGATCGGCGCTGCGGTAGTAGTTCAGATAGTCGCCGAACTCACCGAGCGCCAGATCGGCGTTGCCGCCATCCATGTCGCGCTTGGCGTTTTGGTAGAGCTGTGCGCCGGAGATGGGCGGAGGGCCGCCCGGAGCGGCTCCGGGCGGCGTCATGCCTGTGGCAGATGTTGCGGCAGGCGGAGGAGCCGCCGGCGTCTGCATGGTGCTGATTAGGTTCTTGAGATCCACCAGCTGCTGCTGAATCTGTCCGAGGCGGGCGGTCTGATCGGCCACCGTGGCCTGCAGGCCGGACATATCCTGGCTCAGAGTGTCCACACGCGACCCAAGCTGGGCGACGGGCTGCGCCACCTGACGGCCCACGCTCGCACTGTCGTTCTGAATGGTGCGCGAGAGGTCGGCCAGTGAGCTATTGGACTTGTTTACGGTCTCCTGTATTTGACCAACAATGACCTGAACCTGCGCGATCCGGGTGTCAAACGATTGCTGCAACAGACGCACCGTATCCTGCAACTGGTCCACGTCGCGACGCAGCTCAATCATGTCCTTGTTCGCTGCCGGGGCTATGCCCGGCAGCAAAAGAAGAACGGGTAGTGCAAACCGAATCGCGTTCATAACTGTTCCTTACTGTGCGGCCGCGAAATGAGCGCGGCGATTGCGTTGATAACAGGCCTCCGAGGCTTCACTGCACTGGGGCCGTTCCTTGCCATAGCTGACGGTCTTGAGCCGATCGCCGGGTACGCCCAAATCTACCAGGAACTGTCGCGCGGAAGAGGCGCGCTGGTCGCCCAGACCCAGATTGTATTCGGCGGAGCCGCGTTCATCGCAATGACCTTCCACAATGACGCTGGTATTGGGGAAATCGACGAAAATTTTCTTCAGCGCGTCCGCGTCCTTCGTCAGCGCATCGCGAGCATCGGAGCGAATCGAGTTGCTGTCGTAATCGAAATAGGCGTCGCTCAGCAGCGTGTTGACCGCCGATTCAAACGTCATATTGTTGCGAGCGGGAGCAGTGTTCGCCGGAGCGGCGGGAGCAGTGACGTTCACAGTAGCCGTCGCGCTCACGGTTCCATTGGGGCCGGCGGCGGTCAGGTGGTAGGTCGTCGATTCACTTGGGATCACGCGGCGATTTCCGGTGCTCTGCACCTGGCCGATTCCGTTATCAATCTGGATCGCATTAGCATTGCTGACGGACCACTTGAGCACGGCGGACTGACCTCGCTCCACCGTCGAGGGCTCGACGGAGAACTCGAGCACGGAAGGTTTCAGATTCCCGCTGTTATCCGGTGGGGGAGGGGGCGCGGGCGGCGGTGTGGCAGCCGTCGCAATCGGCGTCTTCTTTTTACAGGCCGCGCCGAAAACCGCAAGGCTCGCGGCGATGCAAATGATCCCCAGCTTTCTCGTCTTTAACATGTGCTCTCTCTCCGTACCTTCTCTATGCTACTTGCCCCAGACGGGTTTTTCATTATTTCCATTGCTGGTGAGCCGTTGCAACTGGGTTCCGTCCGCGAGCATAGTCCAGATCTGCGACGTTCCGCTGCGAGTGGACGAGAAAACGAGATGGCGGCCGTCGGGAGCCCAGGAGGGGTTCTCATTGCGGCCCGCGCCATTGGTGAGCTGGTCGAACTGCCGCGTGGCCACATCCATCAAAAAAACATTCCATCCGCCGGTGGCATAGCCGCGCGTCCAGGCAAAAAGCATGTGCTGCCCGTCGGGATTCCAGGAAGGATTGGCAGCTTCGCCTTCGCCATTGGTCAACCGCTCCAGATTCGCGCCTTCCAGATTCATCCGATAGATCTGCTGATGTCCCGGCCCGGCCACGAAGGCCAGGAAGCCGCCCTTGGGGCTCACTTTCGGCTCTACCTGGATGGCTCGGGCCACCGAAACACGATGGAAATTGGAACCGTCCAGATTGGCCGAATAGATCTGCGCAAAAGGTCCGCTCGCGGTCGACGAGTAATAGATTTCCTTCCCGTCGGGAGTGAAGCTCGGCGTGGCGTTCATCGACGCGTTTTGATTATAGAACGGCAGGGGACGGCCGGTTGCGGTCGAGACCATCATGATGCGCGGCGTGCCTTTGGCGAAGGTTGTAAACGCCACCCGGGTGCCGTCGGGAGAAACGGCCGGCATGGTGGTGATGGAGCGGAAAGATGTGAGCTGCTTCTGGTTCTGGCCGTCGTAATCCATCTGCCAGATCTCTTTATGTCCGGTGCGGTCGGAAACGAAGTATATATGACTGCCGATCAGCGTGCCGCCGCCAAACTGCGCGATGATATCGGCCGCGAACTGATGAGCTACGCTGCGCGCTCCGGCATCATCGGGCGTCGCGAGATAGCGCTTGAATAAGACCTGCGCGCCCTGCAGGGTCTTCTGCGTGACGTCGTAAACGTAGCCGTAAAGAACGATTTCGTTGTTCTGGATGGCGGTATAGCCGAATGCCAGATAATTCGCGTTCACCGGCGAGCCGGCCCAGTCCGCCAGAGCCAGACCTTGGCCGCTTGTCTCCCGAAAGTCCTCAGGCCGCTGCGGATTCTGCAGAGGGTAGAAACTCTTGGGCACCATCTTGAACAGCCCGGAGTTCTGGAGATCTGTAAACAGCGTACCGTTGAAGGTGTTCATCAGCGGCTGCGCGCCGCCGGAGCCCCGGAAGTCGATCGCGGCGAAGTTGGGGATCACGCCCTTCTTCGTAATTTCAGTGGAGATCTGCGCCTGCGCACCCACTGCGAACGCGGCGGCCAAGAGGATCAGTTTCCTGTTCATTGCTTTTGGAACCATAGCTCGACCTGGGCCGAGTCCTTATCAAATCCGGGAGGAAGCGGCGGCAGTGGATTGGCTTCCAGAACCGCCCGCTGCGCGGAAGAATCCAGTGAGTAATTGCCGCTGGTTTGCGCGACGCGGACGTCCTGCACGCGTCCGTCGCGCTGAATGCTGAAAGTCACCAGTACACGGCGGCCGTCGTTGCTCATGCCGGCGGTGTTCCATTTCTCCGCGATGCGCTGCCGCATCAGGTTCACGTACGCTCCAAAGCGCGTGCCGAGCGTGGTGTTCTGCCCGAGACCGACGCCGCCCGCGCCCTGCATACCAATGTTCGGCGACTTCATCGCGGGAGCGGTATCGGAATAGATCTGGTTCTGGCGAAGTTCCTGCGGCTTGTAAACGTAACGGCTGGTCTGTTCGGGCGCAGGCTTCTTCACTGCCGTGCGGCTGGGAATCCTGATGGCGCGCGGGTCGGGCGGGGGCGCTTTTACAGCTTCCTTCTTCTTCGGAGGAGCCTGCGGCACAACGGACTGCGTATCGTTCGCAACCGGGTTGACACGGCCTTCCTTTGCGGGAATGGGGATGGTCTTCACCACGTTGACCCCCATGGAGCCGGAGGACTGCTGCTTATCCCCAAACGTTTCGCCTTTGGGATGGAAAAGCCACCCGAACAGCAGCGCGCCGCCAGCAAGGGTGTGGATGGCGAGAGAACCCGCGAACGGTTTTCCCAAAGGCTGCCGCGCTTCGAAAAAATCCGGGTGCGACATACTACCGCTTCCCGCTGCCCGTGGAATCTTCCGGCTGGGTCACCACATTGACGCCGATGTGCGCGTCGCCCAGAATGCCCATCACCTTCGCGATGGGGTCGAAGGGCGTTTCCTTATCGGCCTGCAGATAGACGCCCTGTTTCACGTTGTACCTGGTGCGCACCAGATCCACCAGATTGTGGACGTTGATCTCTTCCTTCGAGCCGTTGAGATAAACGGAGCCGGTTTTGGTGATGGTGACGACCGGCATCTCCTTGGTAGTTTCCTTAACGGACTGCGTCTTCGGTACATCCACCTCGATGCCGTACTCCATGACGTGCGCGGTGATCATGAAGATGATCAGCAGCACCAGCAGCACATCGACGAACGGGGTGACGTTGATTTCGGAGAGATTGGAACTGGTGGAGCGCCTGCCGCGCGAGCCTCCGTTACTGAGAGAGAGTGCCATGCGGGCGCCCGGCGCTAATCCCCGAAACTCCGCTCCGCGAGATTCATGAACTCCAGGGCGAAGTCATCCATGCGCGCGCCCATCTCGCGAATGGAGGCGCTGAAATAGTTATAGAAGATGTAAGCGGGAATAGCCGCGAAGAGACCGAATGCCGTGGCATAGAGGGATTCCGATATACCCGGCGCCACAGCGCGCAGGCTCACCGAGCCCTGCTCGCCCAGCCCATGAAACGAGCGGATGATACCGATGACGGTGCCCAGCAGGCCGATAAACGGACAGACGGAAGCGGTAGTCGCCAGCCAGCTCATGTTCTGCTCCAGCTTGGAGATTTCTTCGTTGGCGCCGAGCTGCAATGTGCGCTCAAGAGAAAGCTTATTAACCATGGCGCCGCGCGCCTTCACCTGGCGGCTGATCTCTTCATAGCCAAATTCGAAGACCACGACGAGAGGCGCAGGGCGGAACTGTTCGCTCGCCACCATGACGGCCTCAAGCCCCGTGGATTTACGAAATGCCCGCACAAATCGTGAATCCGCGGAGCGAGCCTGGCGCAGTGTACTCCATTTGGAGAAGATGAGCGTCCAGGAAAGTATTGAAAAAACGATCAGTAGAGCGATAATGCCCATGGAAAGGGCTGACATGCTGCCCACCACGTCCCGAAAACCGACCTGCAACAACGCCAATGAAGACGCAGATTCGCTCAATACCGCTCCTTTTTCCGACTCTAACATAAGACTCAAGTTAGCCTCGAAAAGTTGAAGCCCCACAACAAAAGGACAAGGAAATGTTCCTTTCATCCAATCGAAACCGGACGCCTGGGAGGCTGGGAGCATGAGCCAGAATCCGCCCCGGATCGCGTTCTTCACGGATTGCTTCCATGAAGTGAACGGGGTGGCGCACACCAGCAGGCAGCTGGACTCGTTTGCGCGCCGCCGCGGGCTGCCGTTCTTCAGCGCGCACATCGGACCGGAGACGAAAGTGACTGCGGAGGGTTCGGTCACCACAGTGGAGCTGAAGCGCAGCGGGGCGGCGGTGGCGCTCGACGCCGGTATGTATTTCGACCTGCTGGGACTGCGGCACGCGTTTCGCGTTCGGCGTGAGCTGGCGAAGTTCCGGCCGGACCTGATCCACATCACCGGACCGGGCGACTGCGGCCTGCTGGGCGCGCTGCTGGCCTGGACCATGAACATTCCGCTGGTGGCCTCCTGGCATACGGACCTGCATAAGTTCGGAGCTAAGCGTCTGGAGAAGTGGAGCCGCGGCGTGGCAGGGGCGGCGGAACCGCTGATGCTGGACGCGCTCACGTGGTTTTACGGGCGGGCGCGCGTGCTGATGGCGCCGAACCCGGAGCTGATCGCCATGCTGGAGGCGCGAACGGGGAGACCGGCGTTCGCCATGCAGCGCGGGATCGACAGCGTGTTGTTTTCGCCGGCGAAGCGCGGACGTCGCGACGGGCCGTTTACTATCGGCTATGTGGGCAGGCTGAGTCCCGAGAAGAATGTCCGGATGCTGACCAAGCTGCAGCGGCCGGATGTGCAGTTCCTGATTGTGGGGCAGGGCAGCCAGCGCGAGTGGCTGGAGGCGAATCTGGCCAACGCTGAGTTCACGGGCGTGCTGGGCGGGGAAGCGCTGGCGCGCGCGTATGCCGATATGGATGTCTTCGCGTTCCCCTCGGAAACCGACACTTTCGGCAATGTCGTGCTGGAGGCGCTGGCTTCCGGCGTGCCGGTGATCACCACCGCGGGCGGCGGACCGAAGTTTCTGATCCGCGATGGCGTGACCGGCTTTGTGGCGCAGGACGATGCGGGTTTCGTGAGCGCGATCGATTGCCTGATTGCAGATCGCGAACGGCAGAGTGCCATGTCGCGCGCTGCCCGTGAGTACGCGGAAAACATCTCGTGGGGTGCGGTGTTCGAGAAGGTATACGGCGCGTATAGCCATGCGCTGCAGACGGGAACCGCGGAGGCGCGGCGGTCCGCTTCTATAATCACAACGGATGCTTCTGGAACTCGCCGTTGAGAACTATGCGGTAGTCGACCGCCTGCGGGTCCGCTTCCATCCGGGCCTGAATCTGCTGACGGGGGAAACGGGAAGCGGGAAATCCATCGTGGTGGATGCGCTGGGTTTGCTGCTGGGCGGACGCGCTTCTTCCGAAGTGATCCGCACCGGCGAGGCGCGGGCGCGTGTTTCGGGCCGCTTCGAAGTGACCGAGCGAGCGGTGGCACGTGTGCTGGATCCGGCTGGATTCGAGGCCGAAGACGGCGAACTGCTGATTGAGCGCGAGGTGCTGAGCAACGGCAAATCGCGCGTCTATCTGGGGAGCCGCCCGGCAACAGTGGCGATTCTGCGTGATCTGGCGCCATATCTGGGCGACATCCACGGGCAGCACGATCAACAACTGCTGTTCTCTCCGGAAGCACAGCTGGAGATGCTGGATGCCTTTGCGGGCGCGCGCGAAACACGGCGTTGCGTGAAGGAAGTGTTCGCGAAGTGGCGCGCGGCGGAGGCGGAGCTGCGGGATCTGGAAAGCACGGAACAGGAGAAGCTGCGGCTGCTGGATTTGTGGGAGTTTCAGCGCCGCGAGATCGAAATCGAAGCGCCGGAGCCGGGTGAAGACGCCGCGCTGGAAGAAGAACGCCGCGTGCAGATGAACGTGGGACGGCTGCTGGAGAATGCCGGGGCCGCGTTCGAAATGCTGTATGAATCGGGCGATTCGGCTTATTCGGTGCTGCGTACGGCGATGAGGAAGCTGGACGATCCCTCGCTCGACGAAGTGCGCGGCACACTGGAGCCGGCTGTGATTGCGATCCAGGAAGCGGCTCACGGGCTGCGCGCTTACCTGAGCCGGCTGGAGGCAAACCCGGCGCGGCTGGAAGAGGTGGAAGCGCGGCTGGCCGCTCTCGGCAAGCTGAAGCGCAAATACGGCGGCACGGTGGAGGAGATGCTGGCGTTCCTGGCGGACGTGCGGGAGCGCATCGCCGCCGTGGAAAGCGCGGGGGAACGGATGGAGGCCCTGCGCAAACAGCGTGGCGCGCTGGCGGCGGAATTCCAAAGCGCGGCGGCGGGCCTGACGAAAATGCGCGTGGGGGCGGCGAAGGAACTGTCGCGCCGTGTGGAGAAAGAACTGGCCGGCCTGGCCATGGAACGTACGGTGTTTCAGATTGCGCGCTCAGAAGCGCCCTGGTCCGCGACGGGCGTGGACCGCGTGGATTTTCTGGTTTCGCCCAATCGCGGCGAGGAGCCCCGGCCGCTGGAGAAGATCGCGTCCGGGGGCGAAATCTCGCGGATTGCGCTGGCGCTGAAGACGTGTCTGGTGGGCAGCCAGCAGGGTCCGCGGCGAACGCTGGTTTTCGACGAAGTGGATACCGGGATTGGCGGTAGCGCGGCGGAAGGGGTGGCGCGCCGGCTGAAGCAGCTGGCCTCGGTCAATCAGGTGTTGTGCGTCACGCACCTGGCACAGATCGCGAGCTTTGCGGATCACCATTACCGCGTGGAAAAGGTGGAAGTAAACGGCCGGACCGTGGCGCGGATGGAAGAACTGACGGCGGAGGCGCGCACTCAGGAAGTGGGGCGAATGCTCTCCGGAGCGAAGCTGACGCCCGAAGCGCTGCGCAATGCCGAGCAGATGATCCGCATGGGTCAGAACACGGTGTGAACGGGCTTTGATAGACTGCACTCAGTCCCGCGCCTATGCGCTTTCTGTGTGCCAGTATTTTGTGTGCGCTGCCGCTTTGCGGCACGGATCCTGCGCCTTCGTTTACGCGCGACATTCTGCCGCTTTTTGACAAAAACTGCAGCGGCTGCCATGCCGGCAACGTGAAGATGGGCAGCCTGGATCTGGATTCCTGGGCGGGCATTCAAAAGGGCGGGAACAACGGCACGATTGTGGTTCCGGGCAGGAGCGCGGAGAGCCGTTTGTATCTGATGCTGGCGCGTCAGACCGCGCCGGCCATGCCGCTGGGGGCGAAACCGCTGCCGCCGGGCGATGTGGAAACAGTCCGCCGCTGGATTGATGCGGGAGCGCCGGTGGACAAGCCGGTTGCGCCGCAAATCAGCTCGCTGGCCTGGAGTCCCGATAGTAAGGTGCTGGCGCTGGGCATGTTCCAGAAGGTGCGCTTCGTGGATGCGGCAACCGGCCAAACGCTTTCGGAGTGGAAGGGCCTGCTGAGCCAGGTGCGCGCGCTGGCTTACTCGGCCGATGGCCGGCTGATTGCGGCGGCGGGCGGACTCCCCGCGCAGAAGGGCGAGCTGAGGATTCGCGAAGTGGCGACCGGGAAGGATTTGGTCACGGTTTCAGGCCACCGCGATTGCATTTACGCTGTTGCGTTCGCGCCTGATGGCAAGACCATTGCGAGCTCCAGTTATGACAAGCTGATCAAGCTCTGGGATGTGGCGACCGGCCGGGAACTTCGCACGTTGAAGGACCACATCGATGCGATTTACGCCTTGGCGTTCACGCCGGACGGGAAGCGGCTGGTTTCGGCGGCGGCGGACCGCACCGTGAAAGTCTGGGACCCGGCGACCGGTGCGCGGCTCTATACGATGAGCGAACCGCTGGACGGTTTGAACACTCTCGCGATCGACCCAACGGGGCGGTTCGTGGCGGCGGGTGGTTTGGATAAGACAATCCGCGTGTGGGAACTGGGCGAGAAGAGCGCGACGCTGCGATCGACATTGATTGCGCATGAGGATGGCGTGCTGCGGCTGGCGTGGTCGCCCGATGGCAAGGTGCTGCTCTCGACGGCGGCGGACCGGAGTCTGCGCGCGCTGCTGGCAGCGGATCTGAACAGCCTGCATGATTTTCCCCCGCAGCCGGACTGGGTGATGTCGCTGGCGTTTTCGCCGGATGGCAAACATTTCGCCGCCGGGCGGTTCGATGGTTCCTTTCAGATATTCGATAGTCCTGGAGTGACCCGATGAAGCTGCTGATCGCTGTTCTGATTGCGGCGCTGCCGCTGTGCGGGGCGAAGCCGGACTGGCCGACCGGTTCCCGCACTACGCCCCCGACCATCGCTTCGGTGATGCCGAAAGGCGCGCCGCGCGGTGGGAAAGTCACGGTCACGGTGCAGGGTTTCAATCTGGCGGATGCTTCGGCGGTGTATTTCAGCCGCGCGGGTGTGACGGCTCGTGTGACGGGAACGAAGTCGCTGCCGGAATTGGTGGAGAACCGTTTGGGTTCGAACGGAACGGCTTCCACGGTGGATTTGGGACCGCAGCCTGAACGCGCGGAACTGACGCTGGAACTGGAGATCGCGGCGGATGCGAAGGTGGGGCCGGTGGACTTCCGGCTGGGAACCTCGCTCGGGACGACGCCGACGGCTCGCTTCCTGATTGAGCCCGCGTTTGCCGAAGCGGTGACCGGGGCAACGGTGAGCGCGCCGGTGATTCTGAGCGGCACGATCGAGAAGCCGGGCGCCGCAGGTTCGTTCGTATGGAAGGTGGACGGGCCGGGCGAATGGACCGTCGCCAATCTTTCGTCGCATGCAGGCTCAACGCTGCGGGCAGTGATTTCGATTGATGATGTGGAACACACCCAGCCGGTGTTCTCGCAGAAATTTGCCACGTCGGGAGAGCACCGCGTCCGCGTGTCCGACTACGAGGAGAGCGGCAGCGCCAATCACTTCTACCGCATTGCGGTGGCACGTTCCGCGGAAGCCGCTGAGTTTGGACCGGCGCCGGTGAAGTTTCCGGCGGCGAAGGAGCCGGTGATCGTGGATGCCGGCGTGAATGTGTCGGTCGCCGCGGCGCAGAGCGTTCCGGTGCCTGCTGCGATTTCGGGAAAGCTGACGGCGCCGGCGCGCTACTATCGCTTCCACGCCGCGAAGGACCAGCGGCTGATTCTGGATGTGAACGCGCGGCGCGCGGGATCGCCGCTCGATTCGCTGATCGAGGTGCTGGACGCGCAGGGGAAGCCGATTGAGCGTGCCACTGTGCGCGCCGTCTTTGAAACTGCGACGGCGCTGCGGGACCACGACTCCTCGCTGCGCGGGATCCGTATGAATTCGTTCACCGGGTTTACGGCGGGGGATTACGTGATGATCGGCGGCGAAATCGATCGCATCGAGACGCTGCCGCCGAATCCGGATTCCGATTATATTTTCGAGGCGTTCAACAATCAGCGGCTGGCTTACTTCGACACCACGCCAGAAGCGCATGCGCTCGATTCCCCGGTGTATCGCGTCCGCATTGCGCCGCCGGGCAGCACGTTCGCGCCGAACGGCATGCCGGTGGTCCATCTGAATTACCGCAACGACGATGGCGGTCCGGGGTATGGCAAGGATTCGCGGCTGCACTTCACAGCGCCGGCGGATGGCGATTACCTGGTGCGCATCCAGGATGTACGTGGGTTGACCGGCGACGATTTTGTGTACCGCCTTTCCATTCGGACGCCCAAGCCATCGTGGACGCTCTCAGTGAGCCCGCGAAATCCGAACGTGCCGGCGGGCGGGCGCATTCCGGTGACAGTGACGGCGATGCGCTTCGACGATTTCGATGGACCGATCGAGGTGATGGTGAAGGATCTGCCGCCGGGACTGCGCGCCACGCGCGGAACCATTTTGCCGGGTGACACGCGCACCACGCTGCTGCTGAGCGCGGATGAAGATGCGCATCCGGCTGGCGCCGTGCCGCTGGTGGTGACGGATTCGACCGGCGTGATAGCCGACCCGATGGACAAGCTGAAGCTGATCTCCGTGGTTCCGAAAGCCGACGTGCAGATGACGGCGGAGACGCGCGAAGTGACACTGCAGCCGGGCGGCACCGCCGATGTGGCGGTCAGCATCCGGCGCAACCATGGTTTCGCCGGGCGCGTTCCCGTGGAGGTACGGAATCTTCCGCCGGGCGTGGAAGTGATCGATACGGGGCTGAACGGCGTGCTGATCAACGAGAATGAAACAACGCGCACGTTCACGCTGCGTCTGCTGCCCACGGCGCAGCCGCATACGCAGCCGATCTATGCGTCCGGCATGGTGGAGACGCGCGCGGGCGGACAGCAGAACACGTTTGCCAGCGAAGGCGTAACGCTTCACATCGTCCCCGCAAAAGGAAACTAACCGTTGCAATTTGGAGTGAACGCTTTCATCTGGACCGCCGATTTCGGAGCGGCCGACTTTCACCTGCTGCCCAGGATCAAAGCGGCAGGTTTCGACGGAATCGAGATTCCGATTTTCGATCCCGCGCGGTATGCCGCGAAAGAGATTCGGCGGGCGCTGGAGGACAACGGGCTGGCGTGTACGGTGTGCTCGGTGCTGCATCCGCAGGTCAGCATGGTTGCGGCAGACGAAGAAACACGGAAGCGCAGCGCGGCCCATCTGCGCGAATGCGTTGTGAAGACCGCGGAGGTGGGCGCGCAGATTCTGGCGGGACCGCTGTATTCGCCGGTAGGCTATCTGCCGGGGCACCGTCGCACGGGGCAGGAATGGAGCCAGGTTGTCGAGGGCTATCAGGCGTTAGGCCCCGTGCTGGAGGATTCCGGCGTAACGATTGCGCTTGAGCCTTTGAATCGCTTTGAAACGTACTTCTTAAATACGGCGGAGGATGCGGTGCGGCTTTGCGATGAGATCGGGCATCCGAAGGTCGGGCTGCTGTTCGACACGTTTCACGCCAACATCGAAGAGAAGGATGTGGCGGAGGCGTACCGAAAAGTGGCGCGGCACCTGAAGCATGTTCATACCTGTGAGAACGATCGCGGCACTCCGGGCACGGGGCATGTGGACTGGCCTGGCGTGTTCGCGGCGCTGCGGGAGATCGGCTACGACGGCTGGCTGACGATTGAAAGCTTTGGGTTTTCGCTGGGCGCGATTTCGGCGGCGGCCTCGATCTGGCGGGATATTGAAAAGACGCCGGAGAGCATCGCTTTCGAGGGCGTCAGGTTTTTGCGCGATTCAGTTCAGAGCGGCTTGCCAGCGAATCACGGTTTGTAACTGCTGCTCCATCTCGGTGCGATCTTCGGCACCGGGCGCAAGTTCCAGATACTTTTCGATGTCGCGGCGAGCTTCGCGCATGCGTTTGAGCTGCAGATACAGCAGCGCGCGCTGCTTGTACTGATCGGCGATTCCGGGGGTAGCGGCGATCAGGAGATCCATCACCTGCATCGCGCGCGTGTAGGAACGGCGGGCGAAATAGATGCCGCGCAAATTGTTGATCATGCGAAACAGGATCTGCCGCGTATCCACGGGGGCAAGCACGCGCGGATCGCCGATGGCCATCTGCGCAAGGTCATAGCACTGGTCGGCACTCAGGAGCGCGCCGCCGTTGTAAGGATCGATAAAAGTGGAATAGCTGCCGTCGTCATACTTCACCACGAAGTGTCCGGGAAGGCCGATTCCGTAAACGGGCCGGTCCACACGGCGGGCGATTTCCATATAGAGCACGGACAGGGTGATGGGAATGCCGAGACGGCGCGTGATGACTTCGTTCAGGCAGCTGTTGTGGGGGTTGTAGTAGTCTTCGGTGTTCCCGCGCAGGCCGAGTTCGTGGAAAAGAAAATCATTGGCGCCGGAGATGAACTCGCGGCCGTGCGCGGCGCCCCGCGTGCGGCGGTCCACTTCCCCGGCGAAAACATCGAGCGTATGGATGCAGGCTTCGATGTCGAGTTTGGGAAATTCGATGGTAGCGAGGGTGAGTGCTGCGCGATCCAGGTCGATGGAAGCCGGCCGTCCCGCCAGCAATTCTGTAAGTTGCGAAAACCCTGGTCCGTCCAAAACCCGAAAGCGCCTTCCGGTTCGTAGAATAGCATTCCGGCGGATAATTGAACGATGGAACTGACGGGCAAAAAGATCGCGATTCTGGTGGACAACCTTTATCAGGAGATGGAGGTTTGGTATCCGCTCTACCGGCTGCGCGAGGCCGGGGCGCTGGTGGTGACGGTGGGCGCGACCGCGGGACAGACGTACACGAGCAAGCTGGGGTATCCGGTGAAATCCGATCAGGCGTACACGGAGGTGAGTGCGGCGGATTTCGATGGCGTGGTGGTGCCGGGCGGATTCGCACCCGATCACATCCGGCGGCATCCGGAAGCGATTCAGCTGGTGCGCGATCTGAACAAACAGGGCAAACTGGTGGCCGCGATCTGCCATGGCCCCTGGGTGCTGTGCTCCGCCGGAGTGCTGAAGGGCCGCCGCGCGACTTCGTTTTTTGCGATCAAAGACGATGTGGTGAACGCGGGAGCGAAGTGGGAGGATTCCGAAGTGGTAGTGGACGATAATCTGGTAACCGCGCGCAAGCCGGAAGATCTGCCGGCATTCTGCCGGGCCAGCATTCAGATGCTGGCGGCGGTGGCGGTCTAGTTCACTTTGTTGCGGAAGCGGTTTTTCGACACGCTGCCCTTGTGGCTTCGGACTTTGGGAGCCTTGCGTGAGCTGTAACGGGCGGCGTGGGCCGATTTCGGCGTTCTGATCTTCTTCGCTTCGGCCGGAAGCACCAGGCAAAGCAGCGCGGCGGCCGTCATCCAAAACTTCATTGGCCTATCTTACTGCGTTACGGCGGGGATGTGGAGATAGAGCTGATAAAAAGAGAGGAGGGTGGCGGCCACACAAACGGCGGCGAACGCGCGCCAGAACTGCTCCCGCGGGCTAACGGTGAGCCGCGGGGTATCCGCCAGCCAGGAAATGGCGAAGCCGGAGGCGAGTCCGCCGAGGTGCGCGATATTATCAATACCGGGCAGGAGTCCGAAGAGCAGGCCATAGATCGCCCACCTTATATAGAGGCCGCGGATGGACTGGCCGGAGGGGTTGCGCGTGCGCACTCCGAGCGCGATCATGGCGCCGATCAGACCGAAAATGGCCGCCGAAGAGCCGACGGAGGGGGCGCTGAGCGGGCCGCGCAGGTAGCCGCTGGCCATGTAGCCCAGCACGTTGGAAACGGAAAAGAAGACAATCAGGCGCGCCGGGCCGTAGATTTCTTCCACCTGCGCTCCCAGATCGTAGAGAACCCAGGAGTTCATGAGGATGTGCAGCCAGCCGCCGTGCAGATAACCGGCGGTCACCAGCCGGTACCATTGGTGGAGCCGGAAGACTTCGAAGCCGCGCTCGGCTCCGGCCGCGAACAGGCTTTCCCCGCCGGCGGAAAGGGTGCCGGCGAAAAGGCCGAAATCCACCAGAAGAATCAAAACCGTGACGAACCGGGCGCCAGGAATGAACCCCATGAGGGTTTCGCCGGTGTTGCGCAGGTCGATGGCGCGCGGCCCCACCTTTTCACCGCAGTATGGACACACGCGGTCTTTGGTGGTGATGAAGGCCCGGCACTGCGGGCACATCCGGCGATTATCCATATAAGTGTGATTCGCGGCGCGGCGATTTAGGTCCGGCGGCGGACGGCTTCTTCCTTTTCACTCTGGCGGACAAACATGTCGGGGTCGGCAGGTTTGCGCAGCACCAGAATGGCCGCGACTCCCAGCCCCAGAGCCAGTTTCGCAAACTCCAGAACGGAATAGACCTGACGCGGGAACGTAACGCCGGGCCGCGGGTCGGCAGGGCCGCTGAAGCCGCCGGACCAGGCGGTGAGTCCCATGCGCTGGGTCAGCACAATCACCAGCATGGTGAGGCACAGCAGAATGGCCGGAACCGGCGGACGGCTGCCGAAAACCAGGATAAGCAGCAGCGCCAGTCCGATCCCCAGCTGCGCCCATTCCCATTCTTCGTAAGACCAGCGATTTTGTTTTTCCGCGAACCGGCGCAGCAGAACGCGCGTGTTTTCGCGCCCCAGGGCGTGAATGGATTCCACGTCCTGCAGGGCGGGGGCCGAGAGGAAGCGGTCGGCGGCGCGGAAGTTTCTGACGGCGTAGGCATCGGCAAGAACGCCGGCGGCGAGCCATGCGCCCATCAGCAGGGACGCAAGTCGGCGGTAGTGGACCAAGTCCGGATTTTAATACAAACGCGCGGCGTTGAGACGGTCACAGAGTTATGAACTAATCTTCACGCGTGGTTTCAACAGGTTGCAAGATCTGAGGTAATTCCGCGCCGATTCGGAAAGTACCTTTAAATCAGGAACTATGGGTCTCGGACCGATAATCATTATTTTTCCCGATCTGTGGTAGTGAGTTAGTAATTCGGCGCGTTTCACAGACGCGCGTATCTAGTTAAACAAAAATAAAAAACCTGAATAACGGGTTTAACAACGTCCGGGCACCCTTTGGTGGTATGATCCTTTTATCACCAAAGAACCCGGAGTTATTCTGTGCCTTCGCCGGTTTATCACTCCCGCAGTACGGTCCTTTTCACCTCAATACTGCTTTTCCTCCGAGGTTCCGAGCCATATCCCACGATTCCTCATCCAGCAGCTTCCGCTGAAAACGCCAGATTCAGCCAGCTAAGTGCCCGCATCTATCAACTAACCGCGGCAGGTAAGTATGGGGACGCCATTCCTCTGTATGAAAACGCCGCGACGCAGGCGCAGCAGGCAGGCGTTACTAACTACGCGCAGAAGTTTTTAAACAATCTGGGCGCGTGCGAAATCGCGCTGTTTCGATATCGCGATGCGCTGAATAACCTGGAAAAAGCGCGCTCGTTATCCGGACCGGACGGCGATCCAAAAGTAAAAGCCGGACTCGATCTGAATATTTCCTCTTTGTTTCTCCAGCTGGGGAATACCGAGAGCGCGGGCACGGCGGCCGAGCGCGGGCTGGCCGGACTGGCACCGGGCGCGGACGCCTCGCAGCGCGCCAAGCTCCTGATCCAGCTGGCGATTGTGCGCGCCCGGCAGAATGACCTCCGCGCGGCCGAAGGATTGTTTCAAAAAGGCATCGATGTCGCTTATGATGCCCTCGATCCGGCTACGGCTGCCTGGGGCTGGGATTATCTGGGAAGCGAATATCGGGTCGCCGGACGCCTGGCGGAGGCCGGCCGCGCGCTGACGGAATCATTTCGTCTGCGTACCCTGTTTCATCTTTCGCCGTTGAACTCTCTGTGGCAGCTGGCACTGGTACGAGCAGACCAGGGCGATGTTTATGCCGCCAGCATCTTGATCGACAACGCTGTGCTGGCGTTGAAGCGGCCGGACAATATCACTCCGGAATGGAATGTATACGGCGCGCGCGGACGCATCCGGCTGCTGGCGGGCCGGCCCGCGGAGGCGCTGGAAGATCTTCGCACGGCCCGCAGTCTCTCTCGCGCCTGGCGCGCGGGCATCATCGCCAACGACGTGAGCCGGACGACCACCGAATCCAGAATGTCCGTCCTGATCTACTCCTCCCTGGTGGAGGCGGGGAATCAGGTTTATGAAGCCACTCACAACCCGCTGCTGGCGCGGGAAACGTTCGAAGCAACGGAAGAGAACCGCGCCGCCAGTCTGCGCGCCCTGACGGCCAACCGGGAGAACTGGCAGGCGCGGCTTCCGGCGCAGTACTGGGATCAGCAGGCGCAGCTGCAGGCCGCCGAACTGCGGTTGGTGTGGGACAAGGATCCGAAGATTCGCTACAAAGAAATTGCCGTGCGGGCCAATCTGGAGCGCATGGAAGCCGCCGCCGGCTCACCGGAGGGGAACGATCATCTGACAGCACTGGCCCACGCGCAGGAGCACCTGAGCTCGGACTCGGTCCTGTTCAGCTTCCAGCTGGGCGAAGAGGATTCGTGGATGTGGTCGGTCACGCAAAACCAATTCGCCGTCTACCGGCTGCCGCCACGGGCGGCCCTGGCGGATGCGATCGACACGTTTCAAACTGCAATCCGGGAGCGCAGGAGTGACGCGGCGGCGGACGGAGCCGCTCTCTACCAGACCCTCTTCTCGCAGGTTCCTGCGCCGATTCTGAGCAAAAGGAGCTGGCTGCTTTCACTGGACGAGGATCTGTTCAAGCTGCCGTTTCCGGCTCTGGTGTCCGCGACGGGCGACCGCTCGCCGATTTACCTGGCTCAAATTCACTCCGTTCAGATCACTTCGGGCGCTCTCATGCTGCAAAAGACGGCTGCGCGCTCCTCCTTCGCCCATTCCTTTCTTGGAATCGGCGATCCGGTTTACAACCGCGCGGACCCGCGCTGGAAAGGGAACCGCCCTTCGACTTTCCTTTCGCGTGAAGACCAAAGGGTGGAATCCGGCGCTTTCTTCGCCCGTTTATGGGGTTCGGGAGTGGAAATTCGTTCAGCGGCACGTACATGGAACGCGCCGGTTACAGTGCTTCTAACCGGCCCGGAAGCAAATAAATCGCATTTTTGGAGAGAAATTTCTCGCCGGCCCTCTATTATTCATTTCGCGTCGCACATCCTGGAAGAACCGGACGCAAAGAAAACGGGTTGGATCGCATTGAGCTTAAACGGCAGGGGAGAATCCGAATTCATTTCACCGGCGGAGATTTCGGCGCGATCGGTACCGGCGGAGCTGGTAGTGCTCAGCGGCTGCAGCTCGGGATCGGCGGAGGTCCGGACAGCTTCGGGGCTAATGGGCCTTACGCGTGCTTTTATTGCTGCGGGCGCCGGGAACGTTTTAGCGACGCGGTGGCCGGCAAGGGACGACAACGGAGAGTTTTTGGCTTTGTTTTACCAAAAGCTGCGGGAGTCCCCAGAAGAGGGTCCGGCACGGGCTCTGCAGCAGGCGCGACGGGAAGTAATTCGTTATGGGGACTGGCGTTCGGAACCGGCATTTTGGGCAAGTTATTTCGTGACCGGGAACAATTGAAGGCATAAATACCAGCGAACTGGGCTGAAAAAATGAAAGTATTGGACTCGCAGGAAACAGAGAAAACAGTGCGTACTCCCGAGCAGCCGGACAATCCCGCTTACGATTGGGCCGACATGGTAAGCCGCATCAGCCGAGACGATAAAACGGCGATGGAGGAGTTATACCGAGTTTTCTCGCGTGGTATCCGCTTTTACTTATGCCGGCAGCTTGGTCCACAGGATCTCGATGACCGCGTGCACGATTGCTTTTTGATTGTGATTCAGGCGATCCGGAAGGGCGATCTGCGGGAACCGGAGCGGTTGATGGGCTTTGTTCGAACCATTGTGCGCCGACAAATTGCCGGTCACATCGAAACAGCGGTACAAAATCGCCGCCAGCAGGTGGATATCGAGATCGGCGGAGCGATTCCGGACCGGCGTCTGAATCCCGAAAGTTTCGTGATGGGACGGCAGCAGGAAGAGCTCGCGGCCGATGTCCTGAAGGGCATCTCCGGGCGGGACCGGGAAATCCTGACCAGATTTTATCTGCACGAGCAGACGCAGGAGCAGATCTGCGGCGAGATGCAGCTGACTGAAACCCAGTTTCGTTTGCTGAAGTCGCGCGCCAAGGCCCGCTTTGGGGAACTGGGGAAGCGAAAGCTGGGCAAAAAAAACTTCTGAGAGAAATAAATGGACTTCCGCACTCAATCGGCAAGAGGGAATTAGCATGTTGGACGCAGGCAACCTGGGTTCAGGGCACGCGGAAGATGAGGTTTTGGAGCAATATTTACTGGGTCATTTGAACGGGCCCGCCGCGGAAGCTTTGGAAGAGCACGTTTTGGAATGTAATTTGTGTCAGGAGCGGGCGGAAGCCGCTCAGACGTATGTGCTGAGCATGAAACGCGCTCTGGCGAACGAGGTTGCTGAGAAGCCGGGTTCCTCCGGACGGTTCCGCGTCCTGGAGTTCGTCCCCAGGTCCAGACCGGTCTGGGGCGCTGCGGCCGCCCTTCTGGTGCTTGCCGTCGGCGGAGCATTGGAGTGGCAGAAGTTTTCGCCGATGGCAAAACCGGTTGTTGTCACATTAACGGCTACACGCGGCGAGACGGCGTCCGTTCGGGCCAAAGGGCCGCTCGAGGTAAACCTGGACGCGCAGGATCTGAGTGCCGCATCCGCCTATGGAGTCCAGGTGGTCAACGCGGAGGGCGCGGAAGTCTGGCAGCAGCAGTCCGTCAACGTGAGGAACGGCTACGTGCATCTGCTGATCCAGAAGCGGCTGTCAACGGGCCAGTATTTCGTCAGGCTGACCGCTGCCTCCGGAGGAACTCCCCGGGAGTACGGCTTGCAGCTTCGGTAGTTTCATTCCCATCGTCAGAAAACACGGCGTTTCAGCCGTTCCACTGTGAATCGGGCGGTGTCGGCTACGGCCATCACCGCCATCACGCCGGCCTGAACCGGATCGCTGACCACCAGGTCCGCCGCATCCGGAACGCTTCCCGCCATATTCAAACTGATCACCAGCAGACCTTTTCCGCGCACCTCGCGCACGGCTTTCTCGATATCACCGCCCATCAGCGCGCCAGCTAATACCAATGCTTTGGCGCGGGGCAACCGGGCCACGGCCCGCACGGCATCGGCCAGCGTCTGTTCTCCCACCAGCGGAATGGTGTCGACGGAAATATGCTCGCCGCGAATGTTGTGCCGGTCGGCTTCTGAAACCGCGCCGATCGCCACCTGACCCACCTGCGCGCCGCCCCCCATGATGATGATGCGCTTGCCGTAGATCTTCTCGAGGCTCTTCACCACCTCAACGCTTTTGACCACGGGTAAGTCGGCCAGGTCCGAAAGCATCTGCTCCAGCCCTGGAGTAACGATCTCAAAGTAAATGCGAGAATCGAGGTCGTTTTGCTCCAGAATCGCCACCGACACGATGTCGCCCAGGTGCTTTGCGATCACACCTGTCAGGCTATGCAGGATTCCGAGCCCGGCGGCGGTATGCACGAGCACCCCGGTTTTTTCTGTCGGCACAAGCTATATTCTAATGGTGACCAGACGAGAACTTCTGGCGGGAACCCTCCTCGCGCCCGCGTTGTTTGCGAAAACCAGAATTGATAAGACGAGGATCAGCGCGATCACAGATGAGATCGCGACCTCGCCCGCGGAGGCAATTGCGTTCGCGCAGCAGTATGGGTTGACTCACCTGGAAGTGCGCAACGTGCCGAGCGCGAAGGGCAATCGCAGCGTGGGCGAGTACGCATTCCTGCCGGAAGCGGAGCTGAAGGAAGCCGCGGCTTCGTTTGCCGCGAATCATATCCGCATTTCTTTCATGAACACGGGCCTGCTGAAATTTGCGTGGCCCGACAGCGGCTGGGTGCCGCGCCGGCCGGAAAGCGACGAGGCGAAACAGAAGCGCGTGACCAGTGATCAGAAGCGCTGGGATAACCGGAAGGAAGACGTCGCAAAGGCCATGGATGCGGCCGTCATTCTGGGCTGCAACAAGATCCGCGTCTTCACGGGATCGCGCGTGGCCGATCCGAAATCCATGTACCCGCGCATCGTGGAAGTAATGAACGAACTCGAGCCGATCGCGGAAAAGAAGAAGGTTTTTCTGCTGATCGAGAATGAGAACTCGCAGAACATCGGCACCTCGCAGGAAATCGCGGACATCATGGCCCTGCTTCCTTCGAAGTGGATCGGATTCAACTGGGACCCGCAGAACGCGCTGCCGCTGCATGAAACTCCGTGGCCGAACGGCTACGATGTGCTGCCGAAGAAGCGCATGCTGAACATTCAGTTCAAGGGCAAAGGCATCATGCAGGCGTCCCCGGAAAAGCTGGACTGGGCGGCGATTGTGAATGCATTAAACAAGGATGGGTACGCGTACGAGATTGGACTCGAGACGCACCTGTTTGACGGAACCATGATCGCCGCTGCTCACGAATCCATGGAGAACATGCTCCGCATCGTCCGCTGACCGGCTCATGAGCAAGGGTGCCCTCATTGCGTTCGCGGGCGGTCTGCTGGTGGTGGCCGTCATTCTCGGAATTGTCGTCTATGTGAAAGACAGTTCGCGTCTGGTGCCAGGCGGATCGATCGTGAAGGTGCGAACGCAGGCCATCGACGAGCAGAATTCCCTGGCGGTTTTGGAAGTGCGCCTGGCCAATAACTCGGACCAGGCGATGGTGGTGCGCCAGCTGGAAGTGACGCTGCTGACGAAGGACGGCCACGAACTTCCCGGTTCGATCGTTTCTGCCGCGGATACGAAGAATATCTTCAAGTACTACCCGGCACTGGGAGAGCAGTATAACGAGCCGCTGATTGTGCGGGACCGCGTGGCGCCGCACGAAACCATGGATCGCATGCTGGCGGTTCGTTTTGAAACACCGGAATCCGATTTGCGGGAACGTAAACGGATCACAGTGAATCTGGAAGATGTGAGCGGCGCGACGGCCGCCCTGACCACCAAATAACACTATGCTGCGCCTTCTTTGCGCGCTGGTTTCGGTTGCTCTTCTGGCGGACGCCGCCGAGCTTCCCGCTGGCACCGAGATGCACGTCCGGCTGACGGGCAAGGTCGCGACCGACACTGCGCAACCGAAACAATCGGTGGATGCTGTGGTGATCGCGCCGGTGCTGGTGAATGGAGTGGTTGTGATTCCCTCCGGCAGCTCCGTTTCGGGTTCCGTCGAGAGCGTCACGAAGCTCTCCGAAACGGACAATACCCAGCCCGCCGCATTGCTGCTGACGTTCCAGCGCATCCGCGTGGGGACCACCGCGCTTCCCTTGGCGGCGCGCGTTTCCGCCGTCGACAACGCGCGCGAAACGGTGGATCGGGATGGCAGGATTGTCGGCATCAACCCGCACGAAGCATTTACTACGCGCATCGATCAAGGGCTGAACAAGCTGAAATCCAGCGACCGGTTTGGCGGCCTCGCGGGCCTGCTGGAAGGCGTGAAAGAAGCGGTGGTGAAGGACGTGGATCCGAACATCGTGTACGACGCCGCCACCGAAATGAGCCTTCGGCTGACCACGCCGCTGGTGATTCCGGCGACGTTGCACGTGCCCCAGCCAGCCCTGCCGCCGTTCCCGAACGACCGCGTCCTCAGCGAACTGGTCAACGGGCAACCGTTTCAGACCTACTCGCAGGGTTCGCGGGTGGCTTCGGACATCACCAACGTGATGTTCATCGGCTCGCGGGATGAGATCGAAGCGGCGTTCACCGAGGCCGGCTGGTCCGGCGCGGCGCGTCTGAACCGGGCGGCGAAGTTCGAGACCGCTATGGCAATGATTGAGCAGCGCGGCTACAGCGAAGCGCCAGTTTCCGTGCTGATGCTGAATAACCGGCCGCCGGATCTGGTTTACCAGAAAGGCAACGATACATTCGCCAAACGCCATCATTTGCGCATGTGGAAGAGCGCCGATACCTACAACGGACGTGAAGTGTGGGTCTGCTCCTCGACGCATGACGTGGCCATCGCTTTCTCGGAACACGCCGGCACCTTCATTCACAAGATCGATTCCAATATCGATCTGGAGCGGGCCAAGGTGGTTACCGACATCATGTTCACGGGCAAGGTGCGCTCGCTCGCTCTGGTGGAGCGTCCGAATGTTCCGCAACACGCGAAGAACGCCACCGGCGACGATATCGATACCGATGGCAGCATGGCTGTGATTCTGCTGCAGTGACGCCATTCCTGGTGCGTGTCCGGTTTGCGCAGGCGTTGCGGGGTGGGCGCGGTGAAGAGGTACATGCGTCGTCGTTCCTCGACCGGCGCCTCATCGTTTTGGATTGCGCGCTGCTGGCGCGTCCCGCCGAGCTGAAGCGGATCTGGATTCACGAGCTGTTTCATTTTGTCTGGCAGCGAATGGGAAACCCGCGCCGGCACAGCTGGGAAGCCTTAATCACCAGCGAGATGGAAGAAAACGCGCCGGGCGAGCTGGGCTGGTCCGCCGAATGGCGCAAGCACGCTCTGCATTCCTGGGACCGCAGCGGACGGACGCGACGGTGGCGTGAATACTGCTGCGAAAGTTTCTGCGACAGCGCCGGCTGGCTGCTCTCCGGACCGCGCCGGCACAGCGAGTTCACCCTTGGCCGGGAGCACCGCGCGGCGCGGCGGCGATGGCTCCACCAGTTCCTTCGTTATAATTCAGGGTGAGGTAGCTCGTGGCAAGATTCAAACTGCGTTGGTTCGCCGGCTTGTTGGTTGTCCTTGGGCTTACCTATGGATGTTCGTCGCAGCATTCGGTAAGCGCGAATTCCATCAAAGCCAGCAAGGACCGGAAGCACGCGCCCGATTTCGCGCTCAAGGATTCGAGCGGCAAGACTGTGCACCTCTCCGACTACAAAGGAAAGGCCGTGGTGCTGGATTTCTGGGCCACGTGGTGCGGCCCGTGCAAGATCGAGATTCCGTGGTTCATCCAGTTTCAGCGCAAGTACAAGGATCGCGGACTGGAAGTGCTGGGCGTTGCCATGGACGACGAAGGCTGGAAAGTGGTGAAGCCGTTCGTGGATGAGATGAAGATCAATTACCGTGTGGTGACCGGCAACGACACCACCGCGGATCTCTACGGCGGAATTGAAGCGCTGCCCACCACGTTTCTGATTGACCGCGACGGAAATATCGCGTCGGTGCATGTTGGCCTCGCGGGCAAGGAAGATTTCGAGAATGATATCGAGAAGCTTTTGTTTGATCCCGCTGCTGTTACCCGCAGCGCTAATCGCGCAGAGTAGTCCGCAGCTGAACGTGACACCGCCCGGTGAGGTGGTTGCGAAGCGCGGCGCGACGGTGACGGTGAAAGTAACAGCCGCGCTCAGCGAAGGCTTTCATCTGAACAGCCATACTCCGGCGGAAAGTTATTTGATTCCGCTCAATTTAAAGTGGACGGATGGGTCGCTGGTGACCTCGGATATTCAGTATCCGGCGCCGCAGATGCTGAAGGTGCCGTTCTCGGAAAAGCCGCTGTCGGTGCTGACGGGAAAGTTTGAGATTACGTCTAAGTTCCGGGTTGCCCCAGGCGCGCCGGTGGGACCGTCGACAGTGACGGGAAAATTGCGCTACCAGGCCTGCAACGATAAGAGCTGTTTCCAGCCGCGAATCTTGGATGTCAAAATCCCGGTGACGGTTCAGTAGCAAATCAGGCTACAGACCGCAGCGCTCGCCGCGCGCCAACGCAGACGGCGATGCTGAATAGGGCCACCAGCCCGAGCGCGAGCCGCAGACCCGCAGCACGCGCCGCGAAGCCGACGATCGGCGGGCCGGTCAGAAACCCGAGATACCCCAGCGTTGTGACCGCGGCGATGCCCAGTCCCGGAGCGATGCCCGGCGTCTGTCCGCCAGCTCGAAACAGGATGGGCACCACTACGGAAAAGCCCAAACCTACGGCCGCGAATCCGAACAAACCGGCTGCCGGGGTGCCGATGCCGAGAGAAACGGCCAGCCCAATGGCGGCGATGGCGCTGCCGGTTCGGACCACGCGCACGGGTCCAAAGCGGTGAATGAGCGCATCACCGCAAAAGCGGCCCAGCGTCATGGCGGCTGAGAAGGCCGCGTATCCATAAGCCGCGAACGATTCACTGGAGCCGCGGCGCACCAGATAAATGCCGGTCCAATCCGCCATGGCGCGTTCGCCGAAGAGAATGCAAAACGCCAGAGCGCCCAGCCCGAGCAGCGACCGCGGCGGCAGCGCGAAAGCCGATGCGCCGGTCTGCTGCGGGACTTCGGCAGTCAGCAGCGGCGCGGCAATGAGGGAAACCACCGCAAACACAACTGCTGCCGCCGCGAAGTGAACCGGAACGCGAACGCCTGCCTTTACCACCAGCGCGCCGATTCCGGCGCCGACCATGCCGCCGGTGCTGAACAGCGCGTGAAAGGAAGACATCATGGGGCGCGCAGATTCCTGGTCCAGCGCTGAACCCTCGGCGTTGATGCAGATGTCGGCCGCGCCGCCCATGGCTCCGTAAATCGCGAGCGCGCCGAGCAGGAGCGGTATCGACGGCGCGAGCGAAAGCAACGGAAGCGCGGCACAATGGGCCAGCACAGCAGCCGTGGTGACCAGCCGGCTGTTGCCGCGCGCGAGCAGCCAGCCGGTCAGCGGCATGGAAATGATGGCGCCGAGCGCGCTGCCCAGCAGGGCGATTCCGAGCGCACCGGTGTCGGCGTAAAGCCGTGCCTGAATCTCCGGGATTCGCGACACCCAGGTCGCTTCGATCAACCCGTGGATCAGAAACAGAATGGAGATGGCGAACCGCCGCGTCACGGCAGCGGCACGTCGAATCGCGCGGCCAGCTCTTCGCGCAGGCTTTCGAGTGAATGGAATACGATGCCATGCATACCAGCGGCGCGCGCACCTTCGATATTTACGGGCCGATCGTCCAGAAACAAAGCGCGCTCAGGTGCAACGCCGAGCCCGTTTAAGACATGCCGGTAGATTGCCGGCTCCGGCTTCACCGCGCCAATTTCGCACGAGTAAGTGCTGTGAGTGAAAGTATCAATCCAGACAAAATGCTGCCGCATATGAGCAAGCAGATCCGACATCATATTCGACAGAACGGCGGTCTTGATTCCGGACTCATTTAGTTTGTGCAGCCACGCCAGCATGGGTGGCCGCACGCGGCTCCAGCTGACGACATCTTCGTTCACCAGCGCGGCAATCTGCTCGCCTGAAAATGGCGTGCCTGCCGCTTCTCCGATCGCTTTCCAGTAAGTGGCGCCGTGATAAGTGCCGCGATCGTATTCATCGCGAAACCGCCAGTACAAATCCTTCACTACGGATTGTTCGAGTCCGGAAATGCGCGCCATGTTAATCAGGTGCACCGGATCGGCGCGCTCCGAGAGCACTTCCCCGTAGTCAAAAACTACCGCGTCCAGGTGGATGCGCGAACTTTCTGCCATATAAGCAGCTTAGAATGAAGTCATGAATCAGCTCATGATCGTCACGGCGTCCCTGCTGGCCGCGAGTCTGGCGCTTTCGGCGCAGACCAAAACCGTGGAACTAAAGAACGCGAAAGGCGAAAGCGTGGGAACGGCTACACTTTCTTCGGCCAGCGAAGGCGCGCAGATGGGTGTACAGATCAAGCTGAACGTGAAGAATCTGCCGCCGGGTGAACATGCGATTCACATTCACTCGGTAGGAAAGTGCGATCCGCCGGCATTTACTTCCGCGGGACCGCACTTCAACCCCGCCGGCCATCAGCACGGGCTGGATAACCCCTCCGGTTCCCATGCGGGCGACATGCGGAACTTCACGGTGAGCTCAGATGGCACGGCCGAGATTACCGTGACTGCGCCGGATGCTTCGCTGGCGGCGGGTAAGTATTCCATTTACACTCCAACGGGAACCGCTTTGGTGATTCACGCGGCCCCGGACGATATGAAAACCGACCCGGCCGGAAACGCGGGCGCGCGCATTGCATGCGGCGTGATTACTCAATAGCATCTCGGCACTCAGCGTGCATCGCCCAGCCGGGTGTGGACACGTAACGAACTGGTCGCGCTCGTTGAGGAGCAGCTGCGCGGGCATAAACTGATTCTGGTTTCGAACCGCGAACCGTATCTGCACCGGCACGTGGACGGCGGTATTGAAGTGCAGCAGCCCGCGAGCGGTATGGCGGCGGCTCTTGACCCGATTTTGCGCGCTTGCGGCGGCGTGTGGATTGCGCACGGCGCGGGCGATGCCGATCGCGAGACGGTCAACGAGCGCAACGAAGTGTGCGTTCCTCCGGCAGACCCGAAATACACGCTGCGCCGCGTGTGGCTGACCGAGCAACAGGAAAAAGACTACTACTTCGGCTGCTCGAACCAGAGCATCTGGCCGCTGTGCCACGTCGTGTTCACGCGGCCGATTTTCGAAGAGCGCTACTGGCAGGCTTATCGCGAAGTGAACCAGCTGTTCGCGGACGCCGTTCTGGACGAAGCGGGAGATCAGCCGGCGCTGATTTTCATACAGGATTATCATTTCGCGCTGCTGCCGCGCATGTTGAAGGAGCGAAATCCGAATCTGATCGTCGCGCAGTTCTGGCACATTCCCTGGCCCAATGCGGAGATCTTTCGCGTGTTCCCGTGGGGAGAAGAGATGCTGGATGGCATGCTCGGGAACGATCTGCTGGGCTTCCATCTTCGCTACCATTCGCGCAACTTCGTGGATTCCGTGCAGGTGGGGATTGAGGCGCGCGCGGACCAGACCGGCTTCGATCTTACACGGCACAAGCACACCACGCTGGTCCGCGCATTCGCAATTAGCATCGATTTCGACGAGTTCTCCGAACTGGGAGACAGTGCCGAAGTGGCGTCGGAACGGGAAAAGTGGGTACGCGAGCTGAACCTCGAGGGCAGGCTGATCGGCGCGGGCATAGAGCGCATCGATTACACGAAAGGCATCCCGGAGCGCCTGCGCGCGGTGGACCGGCTGCTCGAGCAGTCGCCGGAATATCGCGAGCGGCTGGTGTTCGTGCAGATTGGCGTGCCGAGCCGCGCCGACATTCCGGAGTACGCAGCGCTCGACGAAGAGATTACGCTGTTGACACGAGAGGTGAATGAGCGCTGGGGCACAGCGGGGTGGCAGCCCATCGCACTGTACAAGGGTCAGTACAATGGTGCGCAAATGGTCGCGCTGCACCGTCTGGCGAATTTTTTCGTGGTGAGCAGCCTGCACGATGGAATGAATTTGGTGGCCAAGGAGTTCGCGGCGGCGCGAACCGATGGCGATGGCGTGCTGGTTTTGAGCAGGTTCACCGGCGCGGCGCGCGAGATGACCGACGCGCTGCTGGTGAACCCATTCTCAACGCAGGAACTGGCGGACGCTTACCGGACCGCGCTCGAGATGCCGGAAGAGGAGCGGCGGCACCGGATGCACAAGCTGCGCGCCAGCGTCAGCCAGAATAGTATTTACCGCTGGGCGTCTGAACTGCTATCCGCGTTGTTGAAACTGGAATGAGTATCGCCACCATCTCCGCCGAGGTTTGCGAACGTGTCGAAGACGCGGAGAATGCGGTGGTCTATCTGGATTTCGACGGCACGCTGGCCCCGATGGTAGATCGCATAGAAGACGCTCGCATGCCCGACGCGGTTTTCGACACCCTGGCCGCGCTGGCCCGCGACCCGCGTCTCACCGTCGTCATTATCAGCGGGCGTTCACTGGCGGATCTGCGCCGACGGATCGGCATTCCTGGATTGATCTACGCCGGCAATCACGGCTTCGAGATCACCGGCGATGGACTCTTCCATCGAGTGAAAGAGGCCGAAGAGCACCAGCCGTGGCTGCGGGAGGCGCTCGCCCGCTTGGCGGAAGCGCTGCGCGATATCCCGGGCTCGCAGATCGAAGACAAGGGCGTGACAGCGAGCATTCATTTCCGCCGTGTGGATCCTTTACTGCGGGAGAAAGTGCAGGCGATTGTCCGGGATCTCGTTCGCCCGGATGACCCGCATCTGGTTCTGCGGGATGCCAAAATGGTGACAGAGATCCGGCCGCGCATCGAGTGGGACAAAGGTCAGGCGGTGTTGTGGATCCGGCGAGAACTGCACCTCACTTCGTCGGTTGAGATCTATATCGGCGACGACACAACCGATGAGGATGCCTTTCGGGTTCTGCCGGACGCTCTGACCATCCATGTGGGCACCAGCCAGGAAACACTGGCACGGTACCGGCTGCGGGATCCCGGTGAAGTGGCCGTTCTGCTGAATTGCATCGCCAAACGAGGGAACCTTTAGTGACGCCGGAAAACGATCCTCTCTGGTACAAAGACGCGGTCATTTACGAACTGCACGTGCGCGCCTTTTACGACAGCAACGGCGACGGCATGGGCGACTTCCCCGGCCTGTCCGAAAAGCTGGATTACCTGCAGGATCTGGGCGTCACTGCCATCTGGCTCCTGCCCTTCTGTCCTTCACCATGGAAGGACGACGGCTACGACATTTCCGATTTCATGGGCCTGCATCCGGCCTATGGAACGCTGCGCGACTTCCAGGTGTTCCTGAGGGAGGCGCACAAACGCGGACTGAAGGTGATCACGGAGCTGGTTTTTAATCACACCTCCGACCAGCACGAATGGTTTCAGCGTTCGCGCCGCGCCGCGCCCGGTTCCAGCTGGCGCGATTTCTATGTCTGGAGTGACACGCCTGAGAAGTACAAAGACGCGCGCATCATCTTCACCGATTTTGAAGCTTCGAACTGGACTTACGATCCGGTGGCCAAGGCTTATTACTGGCACCGCTTCTATTCGCATCAGCCGGACCTGAACTTCGACAATCCGGCGGTACGCCGCGCTATGCTGCGGGTGCTCGATTTCTGGGCCGGTCTGGGCGTGGATGGTTTCCGGCTGGACGCCGTGCCATATCTGTTCGAGCGCGACGGAACCAACTGCGAGAACCTTCCCGAAACGCACGCTTACCTGAAAGAGGTGCGCGCACATCTGGACGCAAATTACCAGGGCCGTATGCTTCTTTCTGAAGCCAATATGTGGCCGGAAGACGCCATTCAGTACATGGGCAGCGGTGACGAGTGCCACATGAACTTCCATTTCCCGCTGATGCCGCGGCTGTTTATGGCGCAGCGTCTGGAAGACCGCTTTCCGATCATCGACATCATGAAGCAGACCCCGGCGATCCCGGAGAGCTGCCAGTGGGCGCTGTTCCTGCGCAACCACGACGAGTTGACGCTCGAAATGGTGACGGACGAAGAGCGCGACTACATGTACCGCACCTATGCGGACGACCGGAAGGCGCGCATCAATCTGGGCATTCGCCGGCGACTGGCGCCACTGCTTGCCGATAATCGCCGCAAGATCGAACTGCTGAACGCTTTGCTGCTCTCACTGCCGGGAACGCCGGTGATCTATTACGGCGACGAGATCGGCATGGGCGACAACTTCTATCTGGGCGACCGGAACGGCGTGCGCACGCCGATGCAGTGGTCTTCGGATCGAAACGCCGGCTTTTCGCGCACCAATCCGCAGAAGCTGTATCTGCCGGTGAACATCGATCCGGAATATCACTACGAAACGCGCAATGTGGAAGCGCAGCAGAACAATCCCAATTCGCTGTTGTGGTGGATGCGGCGGCTGATCGGGCTGCGCAAGCTGCACAAGGCATTCAGCCGCGGGTCGCTGGACTTCCTGTACCCCGAGAACCGGCGCGTGCTGGCGTTTTACCGCCGGTATCAGGGCGAGACCATTCTGGTGATCGCCAACCTGTCGCGCTTTGTTCAGCCGGTAGCGCTGAACCTGCACGATTTTCACGGCATGACGCCGGTGGAACTATTTGGCGGCACGGAGTTTCCGCCTATCTCTTCCGAACAGAATTACCAACTCACGCTGGGGCCGAACGCATTCTACTGGTTCTCACTCGAAGCGCGCCGCGCTTCCATCGAGGTTGACCCCACGGAGCCCGAGCACACCACCGAGCCGCTGCTGGTTGGAGCATGGACGGATCTCTGGGGCGAACAGGGTCGCGCCACTCTGGTGCGCACACTGCCGCAGTTTCTATCCAGCCGTCGATGGTTCCTGGGCAAACGCCGCCGCATTCGCAGCGTTGCGGTGCACGATCTGATTCCGATCGAGAAGGAACGGTCCGCTCTGATTATCGTGCGGCTGGATTATGACGATGGCGAGCCCGATGCCTATGGCCTTTCGCTGGCCCTCGCCCTGGGCGAGAAAGCCGACCGCGTGCGGCGGGATTCCGCGGAGGTGATCCTGACGGAAGTTCGCAATGCCGCGGGTGAGCAGGGCGTGGTTTTCGGCGCGCTGTGGGACAAAAACTTCTCCAACGCGCTGCTGGAAGGCGTGGTGCGGCGGCGCAAATTCCGTGGCGGCCGCGGCGAACTGGTGGCTTGGCGAACATCGGCCTTCCACAAACTGTGGGGCACGCGGCATCCTAATCTGGACCCGTATCGCCTGCACGCCGAACAGCGCAATAGTTCGATTGTCTTTGGCGACCGATTCATCATGAAGATGTACCGGCGTCTGGAAGGCGGCGTTCATCCGGAAGTGGAGGTTGGTGAATTTCTTCTGCGCCATGCGGCAACGGACCATGAGGCGGTGCTCGCCGGAGGGCTGGAATATCGGGTGCCCAATGAGGAGCCGCTTACCATCGCGGTGCTGCATGGGTTCGTCTGCAATGAAGGCCTTGCATACGGTCTTACCGTCAACAGCCTGAGCCGGTTCTTCGAATACACGCAGCTAACGAAGAAGGACGAATCGCTGCTGCTCGAGACGCGATCTTCGCTCGATCTGGCTTGCCAGGAAGCGCCGGATTCGCTGCGGGGCGTGATCGGCGATTTTCTTGGCCGGATGACCACTCTCGGCAAGCGCGCGGCCGAGATGCACAACACGTTGTCGAGCGATGTGCTGGACCCGGCGTTCGACCCGGAGCCGTTTAGCGACCATTACCGGCGGTCTTTGTATCACGGCATGGTCAGCAGCGCCGATCGGGTGTTCGAACAGCTGCGCTCACGGGAGTCTGAATTCAAGGACGATCTTGCCGCAGATGTGGCCCGCGTTCTGGAACGCGAACAGAACGTGCGCAAACGGTTCCACGCCATTGACAACCAGAAAGCGCAGGCGTGGCGCACGCGCATCCATGGCGATTTTCATCTGACTCAGGTACTCGACACCGGCAAGGATTTCGTGATCTTCGATTTCGAGGGCGATACGGCACAGCATCTGAGCGAACGCCGCATCAAACGTTCACCGCTGCGCGACGTGGCGCAGATGCTGAACTCGTTCCGCTATGCGTCTTACGCGGCTCTGTTTGGAGATGTGCCCGGCGTCGCGCCGGCAGGTGATCTCGCGCCGCTGGAAGCCTGGGCGCGGGTCTGGTATCAGTGGGTCAGCGCGGCGTTTCTGCGCGGGTATCTGGAAACCGCGCGGGCCGGGGGGCACTATTTGCCCGAGAACGACAACGATTTGCGGGTGCTGCTGGATGGGTTCATGCTCCAGCAGGCGTTAATCGAGCTGCGCGCGGAACTGCGTGCCCGGCCCAGCCGTCTGAAGATTCCGCTGCAGGAGATCCTGCAACTGGTAAATACCGATTTATAAGTCGGAGAGGTCGCTCAATTCGCCGTTGCTGTCGCCCAGCTTCTCCACCGGGATCTTCATCCGGTCCAGCATGGCGATGAACAGGTTGGCCATTGGCGTTTCTTTGGCGTAGCGTACATGGCGTCCCGGCCGCAGGGTTCCGCAGCCGCGTCCGGCCAGCACGAGCGGCAGATTGCTGTGATCGTGCGCGTTGCCATCGCTCAGCGCGCTTCCGTAGGTGACCATTACGTGGTCCATCAGCATGCCATCGCCGTCGGGAGTGGTCTTCAACCTATTGAGAAGATAAGCGAACTGCTGGATGTGGAAGCAATTGATCTGCGCCACCCTCGCAATTTTCTCTTTGTCGCCCTGATGGTGAGTGAGTCCGTGATGCGCTTCGGGGATGCCGATTTCGGGGTAAGCGCGCGGGCTCTGCTCAAGAGCCAGCAGCAGCGTCACTACGCGGGTCGCGTCGGTCTGGAAGGCCAGCGTCATCAAATCCATCATCAGGCGCGCATGCTCGCCGAAATCCGTCGGAATGCTGGCGTCCGGCGGCGCTACACCGGGCATTTGCGGAGCGCGGTTTCGCTCGGCGCTCTGGATGCGCTTTTCCACGTCGCGAATGGAATAGAGGTACTCGTCGATCTTGCGCTTGTCGGCGCCGCCCAGCGTGGAAGAGAGACGCTGCGCATCGCCCATCACCAGATCCAGAACGCTCTGCTCATAGCGCTGCTGCCGGGCGCGGCGCGCTGGGTCGGGATCCAGATCGGCCTGGCCAAAAAGCCTTTCAAATACGGCGCGCGGCCGAATCTCGGCCGGATTCGGCGATGACGGTGTGCGCCAGGAAATGGTGTTGCTGTAAGCACAGCTGTAGCCGTTGTCGCAGCTGCCGCCCTGCACGCCCTCTTCGCAACCCAGTTCGAGCGAAGCAAAGCGCGTTTTTCCGGCGAGGCGCGCGGCGGCGATTTGATCGACGGAAACGCCTGCTTCCAGATCGCGTCCGTTGGTCTTCTTCGGATGAACGCACGTCAGGTAATTGGCTCCGGCACGGCCATGGTCACCGGGACCGTCGCCGAGCGCGCGTCCGCCGTTCTGGGTGAGTCCGCCCAACACCATCACGTCATTCCGAAACGGCCCGAGCGCGGAAGCGATGCGCGGCAGCTCGGTCGGCAAAGCGCCGGAGCCGGGTGGCAGCGCCGGCATCCACTGGTCCATCATGATGCCGTTCGGAACATACAGAAAGGCCATCCGGCAGGGTGCGGCGGCACTGACTTTTGCCGCGTGTGACAGAGCCGGAACCATGGAATCCAGCAGCGGAAGAGCGATGGCGGATCCGAAACCTTTGAGCAGCGTCCGGCGGTTAAGCGCTTTACCGATGAGCAACGTGTTCTCCTGTTTTCTGCGTCTGCAGCGGAATGCTTTCCCGCATCTGAAACGCCGGGCTGTTCACAATCTCGGTCACCAGCGTGGAAAAGTGATACCCGCTCTCGGTCAAACGCCGCTGAACCCGGTCCACGGTGGCGCGGTCGGTGACCTCGACGCCCCTGCCTGTCGCATAGGTCAGCATCTTCTCCGTCAGGTTGCGCGCGAACAGGTCCGACTGTAATTTGAGCACCTGCTTCAGCTCTCCCGGTCCGGTGAAGGATGCGCCGCCGGGCAGGGTGCCGGAACTGTCGATGGGAAATTTGCCGTCGCGCTCACGCCAGGCGCCCGAAGCGTCGTAGTTCTCCAGACCGAATCCAATGGGGTCCATCTGGTTGTGACAGACGGCGCAGGCCGCGTTGGCGCGATGCTGGTCCAGCCGCTGCCGCAGCGACGCGTCCGTTCCGAGGTTCGCTTCCTGCAATGCGGGAATATCGGGCGGCGGAGGCGGCAGAGGAGTGCCCAACAGGTTTTCCAAAACCCACTTTCCGCGCAGCACCGGCGACGTCCGCGTGGCATATGACGAAAGCGTGAGCACGGAACCTTGCGTCACCACACCGCCGCGCCTTCCGTTCGGAAAGCTCACACGTTCGAAGCCTTCGCCCGCGACTCCGGCAAATCCGTAGTGGTGTGCCAGGATGCCATTCAGAAAAGAGAAGCGGCCGTCGATGAAGTCCAGAACGCTGCGATCCTCGTGCATGATCGCGCGCGTGAACAGCAGTGTCTCGCGTCGCATCGAATCGATGAGTTCGTCGTCCACTTCCGGGAAGTGCGCGCGGTCGGGCTTTTTGCGGTCCAGCAGGCGAAGACCAAGCCACTGACCGGCGAAGTTCTCCACCAAGGCGTCCGCTTTAGAGTCTCGCAGCATGCGGAGGGCTTCGGCTTCCAGCGCGCCGGGCTGACGCAGCGCGCCGGCATCCGCTTTGCGCATCAGTTCTTCATCCGGCATGGTGCTCCAGAGGAAGTAGGAGAGCCGCGATGCCAGGTCGTGGTCGTCCAGTAAATACGCGGAGGTGTTCGTCGCCGGCTCCCTCTCCACGCGGAAAAGAAATCGGGGCGACATCAGGATGGCCTGCAGAGCGACCCGAATGCTCTCATCGAACGAATCCTCGCGGCGAACCAGGGCTGCGAGCGCGACCAGTTTCTCCGTGTCTTCTTTCGTCGCAGGCCTGCGGTATGCGCCACGCGCGAGGTTTTCGATGATGCGCTGGGCGCACTCCGGCGTTTTCTCACCGCAAATGAATACGCGGCGGCGGCTTTCGACCGGCGCGGGCGCAGTCTGGAACGGACCGACGATATCGACGTAATCGATAAATAGCTTCCGGCGGCCGTCGCGATTCACATTGTCGAGCGGGTGCGCCATCCCGGCGAATTCAGGGAAGGATGCGCGGAACGCATGCTCTCCGGCCTTCACCTTCACGCGCGCGACGGATTCCCCGTGAGCATATTGGAAATCGATATTGCCTTCCACCACCTCGGTGAGCACCGGCGCGCGATCCACGGTGAGCACCATCTTCACGGGCGGGTCGGAACGGCGATTCTCTTCCGTGAATTCGCGCTTCTCGGCATCGGTCAGATCGTGCTTGCGCGCCAGTTCCCGCTGCCGCTCGCTGACCGTGCCGCGCGGCCGGTAGTTCGCCACGCGCATCCGCAGTTCGTACTCACCCGTAGCCGGAAAATCGAAGCTGCCGTAGATGGCCCCGCGGTAGGAGTACGGCAGAGCATTTGGCGTGGGGTCGTCCTGGGATTTCTTACTCATGAAGCGGATCAGCTTCGTGGGCCTGGCAGGCACAGGCTCGCCATAGACCGCGGCGCGCGAAAGCTTCCGTGCGGCGGCCATGTACTTCTCCATCAGCAGGGGCGAAACGCTCAGCACGTCGCCGATGTTGTCGAACCCGTAGCCGGCATCGTCGAGAGGAAACTCGTCCGCGGGATGCAGAGAGACGCCCAGAAGGTCGCGAACGGTATTGTTGTACTCCACGCGATTGAGACGGCGCGAAGTCACGCGCCCGGCACTCGCACGGCTCGGGCCGGCGGACTTCTCGATCCAGGCTGTCAGGATAGAGCGCTCGGTTTTCGAAAGAGCGGGCGCACCGGGCGGCGGCATGCGGCCGGCGCTCACCTTATCCAGAACTTTTCGCCACAGGTCGGGCGAGCCGCTCGGGTGCTCCAGGTTGAGATTCGCAGTACTTGCTTTGTCGCTGTGGCAGGTGGCGCAGCGCTGTGCGAGCACGGGAGCCACTTCTCTGCGGAATTCCACGCTGGCGGTGTCCTGCGCACCAGCTGCGCCAGCGAGCAAAAACACGGCCCACAACTGAGCTTTTGGGGGGATGCGCGAACCTCTTCCCGACTATATAACGAAACAGGGCTCCCAAGAGGTTGTGATCCATACCAGGCGCGTGCTATAAACGGTCCAATCCGCGCCTCGACGCGCGCTCTCACCGTCGAGTGTTCAGCGCAGCGACTTCTCCGGAGCGGATCATGAAACTTACTCTTCTTTTCACCACGATAGCCGCGGCTGCCCTCGCGCAGCAGATGCCCCCGCAATCCGAACAACGGCTGGCGCACGACATCTACAAAGAACTGATCGAAATCAATTCATCCGTCACCACCAGCACCACAACGCCGGTGGCACAGGCGATGGCGGCGAGGTTTCGCCCCGCGGGCTTCCCGGAATCCGACATCTTTCTGGGCGGACCGGTGCCAGGCAAGTGGAATCTGGTGGTGCGCTATCACGGCTCCGGCGCGCGCAAGCCGTTGCTGCTGCTGGCTCACACCGATGTGGTGGAAGCGAAGCGCGACGACTGGAGCCCGGAGTTCGACCCCTTCAAATTCACCGAAAAGGACGGCTATTTCTATGGCCGGGGAACCGCTGACGATAAAGCGCAGGCCGCTATCTGGGTAGCGAATCTGCTTCGCTACAAGCGCGAGGGATTCAAGCCCGACCGCGACCTGATTCTGGCACTGACCGCCGACGAGGAAGGCGGCGAATACAACGGCGTGCGCTGGTTAATTGAAAACCATCGCAATCTGATCGATTCCGATTACGCGTTCAACGAAGGCGGCGGCGGAGAAATGGTGAACGGCAAGCGCATTTCCCTTAACGTACAGCTGGCCGAGAAGTACGTGATGAATATCCGCGTCGAGGTCCGCAACAAGGGCGGCCACAGCTCGGTCCCGCAACCGGATAACGCGATCTATCAGCTTGCCGAGGCGCTATCGAAGCTGTCGAAGTTCTCGTTTCCCCTGAAATCGAACGAGGTAACGCGGAACTATTTCGCGCAGCTGGCGAAAATTGAGACAGGGCCGGTGACCGAAAGCCTGAAGCAGATTGGCGAAGGCTCACAGGAAGCCATGCTTCAGGTGGCCGCGCAGTACCCGCGCTGGAATGCCATGCTGCGGACCACGTGCGTGGCGACCATGCTCGAGGGCGGACACGCTTCGAATGCGCTGCCGCAGCTGGCGGCGGCAACGGTGAACTGCCGCGTGATGCCGGACGACTCACCCGAGTACGTCTTGGAAACACTGAGGAAGGCGATTGGTGACGGGAACGTGATCGTAAAAACGGCGCGGCTTTCGTCGCCGGGACCGGCCTCCACCATGCGACCGGACGTGATGAAGCAAATTTCGAAACTGACCGACTCTCTCTGGCCCGGTGTAATCGTGGTTCCTTCGATGTCCACAGGCGCCACCGATGGCAAGGCACTGCGCGCCATCGGAATCGAAACGTACGGCGTTTCGGGACTGTTTGGCGAGCGCGGCGACGTGCGGGCCCATGGCAAGGACGAGCGCATGCTGGCGCAGTCGTTTTACCAGGCGCAGTTGTTCCTGTATGAGCTGGTGAAAGCCTGTTCGTAGTGCCGCTTAATCGATCTGGTAGCGGGGGTGGGACTCGAACCCACACGGTCCTTGCGGACCAGCGGATTTTAAGTCCGCTATGTATACCGGTTTCATCACCCCGCCGCAGCGGCCGTTCGAAACCAGTTTAGCCGACCTGCCCCGAACCCGCGTTCAGGCCGGCGGCGGTCTTCGGGAAGCGAGTGAGCATCAGGCCGTAGATCAGATTCCCAATCAGGATCTGGCGGTCGGGCGTATACAGGCTGATCTCAGGGCTGACACTTCTCCAGATCACGCGGACCAGCAGATACCAGGCGGCAATGCCCACTGCGAGACCGCACCACAGAAGGCGCGCACCGCCTCGCTGGTCACGCCAAACCAGACCAAAGAGCGAACCCAGCATTCCGTAGACAAACAGATCGAGCGCGATGCCGGTTGCGGTATGACGCGAAAACCGAAGGCTCAGGCGCGCGGAATCGCTGAACAGGGTGGCAAACAGATTGGGCACCCACCAGATGGTTCGCCGGTAGAAAAGCGAGGAAAGGCCCAGCCACGCGAGCATGGCCAGCGCGCCGGAGATGCCCGTCTGCAGACCGCCGAGAGCGAAGCGGCCCGGCCGGCTCATTCTCCGTTCCCGCGAAATGCAACCATAAAATCAGCCTATACTGACGACAGGTAAAAACGCAAAACGCTCCATCCATGAAACGTCGCGTAGTGGTAACCGGCATTGGCGCTGTGAGCCCCAACGGCATCGGCAGGGAAACATTCTGGGAAGCAACCAAAAATGGCATCAGCGGCGTAGGCCCGATTACCCGTTTTGACGCATCCCTGCACGCCGTTCGCATCGCGGGCGAGGTAAAGGGGCTCGACGAAACCGTTTGGGTGGCGCCGAAAGACCGTCCCCACGTCTCACGGGTGGTTCCACTAGCGGCCACCGCTGCCGCCGAAGCTCTGACCGATGCCGGCGTGGACTGGCGAAACATGACGCGGGACCAGTCGCGTTCCATGGGCGTGGTGGTCGGATCAGGCGGCGGCAGCCAGGAATTTACCGAGGAGCAGTACCGGCTGTTTTACGGCGGCTACGAGAAACAGTGCAGCGTTTACACCATCCCGACTTCCACCATCGGTACGCTTTCGAGCGAAGTCTCCATGCGATTCGGGCTGCGCGGCATGAGTCACATCATTTCCACCGGGTGCACTTCCTCCACCGACGCGATTGGGTATGCCTGCCGCACAATCCAGGCCGGAGTCATCGATTGGATGGTGGCTGGCGGTGTGGACGCGCCGATTGCGCCACTGATCCTGCGCGGATTCATCGTGATGCGCATCCTGACGGCCAGTTGGAATGCGGAGCCGGAGCGCGGTTCGCGCCCGTTCTCACGTGATCGAGACGGGTTTGTGCTGGGCGAAGGCGCCTGGTTTTTCGTTCTGGAGGAAAGGGAGCACGCCATTGCGCGCGGCGCTCACATCTACGGGGAGATCGCCGGGTACGGCTCCACCTGTGAGGCTTTTCACCGCGTTCGTCTGGAGGAGTGCGGCGAGGAGCCCGCCCGTACGATTGGGATGGCGCTCGACGAAGCGGGAATCGCGCCGGAGGCCATTGGCTACATCAATTATCACGGTACCTCCACGGATTTAAACGACCGCATTGAAACCCGCGCGATGAAGCTGGCGTTTAATGGAAACGCGCACCGCATTCCCGGGTCTTCGCTCAAGAGTATGATCGGCCATCCGCAGGGAGCGTGCGGTGCTGCGGGGATTGCGGCAACTCTGCTGGCGATGCGTGACGGCGTGATCCCGCCGACGCTGAATCTGGATGAGGCCGATCCGGAGTGCGATCTCGACTACGTTCCGCACCACTCGCGCGGGCTGGATTTCGAGTACGCGCTGGCGAACTGTATTGCTTTCGGCAGCAAAAATTCGGCAATCGTGCTGCGCAGGCCGTAGAAAAAACAAAAGCCGATAGGCGCTCGGAGGATTGCGCCTATCGGCTGGTCCGCTAAATACATGATCGGGAAAACTGCTCCCGGCTCATGCGCGAAACCACTCGCAAAATCTTAAGAGGTTTTAATGCTCCTCACCAGTATAGACGCAGGAATGGCTATCTGGTTACAGGTAGAAGGCGCCTTCCAACGAATTCTGCGAATTTACTTGCAATTTTCTCGAGGCTGATATTCGGCCGTCGCGGCACACGCCAAACGCCCGTAACTTTCAGAAATTAAAGCGGATCGGAAAGGCGGCGGACCCACACGCTGCGGTAGCGCACCTTCTCATGATGGTTCTGTAGTTGTAACGGTAATTCTGCCGCATGGGATTTATATGTTCCGAGGTGGGCGTGAGGTGTATCACCGATCAACTGGCGATGATTCTGGACCAGCACGCCGTTGTGGACCACCGTCGCGAAAGCGGGTCTGGTCAGTGTCTCCCCTTCAAAGCGCGGCGCCTCAAAGAAGATGTCATAGGTCTGCCATTCGCCCGGTTTGCGCGAGGCGTTTACCATCGGCGGATACTGGCCGTAAATGGCCGCGGCCTGACCATCGGCGTAGGTCGGGTTGTCCCAGGAGTCCAAGACCTGGACCTCGTACTTGCCCATCAGGAGAATGCCGCTGTTCCCGCGGTTCTGGCTGGTCCCGGTCACTGCGGCGGGTGCTGCCCACTCAACATGCAGCTGAATGTCGCCGAACTTCTCCCGCGTGTCGATGCTGCCTGCCCCATTCACCACTTCCATGTAGCCATCCGCCAGTTTCCATTTCGGCGCGGCTTCCTGGCCATTCTGGTGCGTCACCCAGTGCGAAAGGTCTTTGCCGTCGAACAGAACGATCGCATCGGACGGAGGGCCGCCGTTCACACCGGGCGTCACCATCGGCGGACGGGGCCGGCTGACGTCATGCACGCGCCATTTCCCACCCGGAAGGAACGGCGTGTCGTCGTAACCGAGTGTGTGGTCCTTCTCCTGCGCGGAGGCGGCAAAAGCAAACAAACACAATGCGGCGATGTGCTTCATCGTTCTCCTCTTTCCGGGCGCGGCTTCGGCAAGGTCTTGCGCGGCAGCATCTCCGGCCGGTTGGCCGCGTTGTATACCACCCACGCCATTACCGCGGAGGCCTGCTCCATGTCACCAGGCTGCAGACGATCGAACAGATCCATATTCGAATGGTGGGTCCGGGTGCTGTATTCCAGCGGATCCTGAATGAACTGAAAAGCTGGCAGGCCAACCGCATCGAAGGAAATGTGATCGGTACTGCCGGTGTTGCGAATGGTCAAGGTGGTGACGCCCATATCCCGGAGCGGGTCCAGCCACTCTTTAAAGACGGGCATCATCATGTCATTGTCCTGAACGTAGACGCCGCGAATCCTGCCGCCGCCGTTGTCCAGATTGAAGTAGGCGGACAGCTTAGCGTGTTCGGGCTTCAGCTTCATATCGGTGGAATCGGCGAAATGCTGCTTCACGTAAGCGCGCGAGCCCAGCAGGCCTTCTTCCTCGCCGCTCCAGAGACCGATGCGCACTGTGCGCGCCATCTTCAGATTCAGCGTTTTCAGGATGCGCAGCGCTTCCATGGCTACGGCCGCTCCCGCTGCATTGTCGGTTGCGCCGGTGCCGCCGGTCCAGGAATCGAAGTGTCCGCCGAGCATCACCACTTCGTTGGCCGAACCAGTGCCGGGAATATCGCCCACAACGTTGAAGGAATCCGCGGAATCGGTGAATTTGGCCTGAATATCAAACTCCAGAGTCACCGGAATCTTCTTCTCGATCAGGCGCGCGATGCGGTTGTACTGTTCGTTGGTGATCACGACGGAAGCAGGGGGCGCCTCTTCCTTCGGGTTCTGCGACCCGGCGGCCGTACCGAATACATCGCCGCCATCGGTGCCACTGCCGGGAGTCAGCGCGACCAGAACGCCTTCTTCTTTCAGGAACTTATTCAGCTGCGTCCGAAACTGGCGCATGTTGCCGCGCGCGCCGGGACCACCACCGCCCGTACGAGCCGGAGTGGGTCCGGTGAGAAAGCCGAGCGGGAGCGATGCCGGGTTGCCTTTCGAAGGATCCGGCGCGAGCGCCGCGTCAGCCAGTTCCTGATCGGAGAGCCGGCGCGAGAGAGGAGTGGTGAACATCTCCGACGCGTGCGGCGCGGCCGTGAGCACGATCTTGCCTTTGAGCTTGCCCTTGAACTTCGCGAAGTCGTCCGGACCCGTAAGCACCGCGAGCATGGCTTCGCCGCTCACCGGGCCGTTGGTGCCCGATGACCAGGGCCGCGCGAAACCGATCAGGGGTGAGAACGTGGGTTCCTTCATCATCGCGGTGAAGCGTGTGCAACTCCAGCCGCGGCCGAACGGGCCCCACGCTTCGAGCTTCGCGTCAGAAATGCCCCAGCCGGTCATGGTTTTGACGGCCCAGTCGCCTGCCGCTTTGAGATTGGGCGAACCGGTGAGCCGCGGGCCATAGACATCGGTCAGGTAAAACGCCGTGTCCATCACCTTCGAGTTGTCGCCGAAAGCTTCGCTCTTGATCTTATGTAAAACACTCAGATCGATTGTGTCCGCGGCACTAAGTTGCAGGCAGAGAAGGGAGATTGCCAGAATACGCACTAGGCGGAATGTAACACGTTAGCGAGCCTGGGTCCAATCCACCGGGTCGTTGCGATCGATGACCACGATGTAGCAAAACGTGCCCAGAACCGCGAAGATCACACAGACCACAAAGGCCCAGTAGAACTGTCCAGTTTGCCGCACCACCCAGCCGGTAAACCATGGAGCGAGGACGCCGGGAACGTTTCCCATCGCATTCGTGAGCCCGGTCCATTTTCCCGATGCCAGCGGGCCGGCGAGAGTCTGCGCCAGCGCCCAGTGATTGGAACTGAAGAAGCCGAACGAAAAGCATCCAGCGGTAAGCAGAATCAGCGAGAAAGTTTGATTGTGGATCATCGCGGCCGGAAGAATCAGGGTGGAGAACAGCAGGCCTCCAGCGATAAAAGCTTTGCGCACCGGCAGCGCCCTGCCACCGCGGGAAATCTGCCGGTCGGCCAGAATGCCCCCTATGGAAGAAGCCAGCGCCACGCCCCAGAAGGGGAGCGAGCCGAGGATGGCCATGTCCTTCGGCGAATAGTGCCGCTCATCCACGAAATAAGACGGCAGCCAGGTAATCATGAAATACCAAACGTAATTGGCGCAGAGCAGGCCGAAGAAATTTCCCCACGCGGCGCGAAGCCGCAGTATGCGCGCGATGCCCGGCACCGGCAACTGTTCCTGTAACTCGGCCACCTGGTCGCGCGGCGCCCACATAAACCAGGGAATCAGCCAGAGCAGGCTGCCGACTCCCATGGACCAGAAGAAGAATCGCCAGCCGAGCCGCGCCATAAACAAACCGCCGAGCAATACACCGAGCGCCGGTCCACATTTCGAACCGGCGTCCACCAATCCATTCGCCAGGCCTCGGTGATGCTTGCGAAAGTTGGTCGCGATGATCTTGGAATAGGAGGGATAGGCAACCGATTCGCCCACGCCAAGCACCAGCCGCAGCGCCAGCAGTGAGCCGGCCGCGCCCACGAAACCGGTGAGCAGCGTGGCGAAAGACCACAGGAGAAAACCGGCGGCGTAAACATGCTTCACGTTGAATCGATCCACCAGCCACCCTGCCGTGATCTGCATCGGCGCGTAGGTCCAGAAGAAGGCGGAGAGCAGCACGCCCAGTTGGTAATGATCCAGGTGCAACTGCTTCGATAGCAGCGGGCCGGCAATGCCCAGGCTGCCGCGATCGACGTAGTTGATGCCCACCGAGAGAACCAGCAGCAGCAGAAAAATCCACTGCGGGCGCGTCATGCGCCGGGGAGCGCGACTCATCAGGGAGGCGGCGGTTGCCATGCGGGTGACGCCATCTTATCATTCGAGTTGCGCTGGCTTGCCGTAGTTATCTTCGTTCTCTCTTCGACACTGAATTTTCTGGACCGGAATGTACTGGCTGCGGTGGCGCCGCTGGTGCAAAGCGAGTTTCATATCGATGACATCGGGTATGGATTTCTGGTCTCGGCGTTCTCGCTGTCCTACGCGCTGGCTTCGCCCGGCACCGGATTTCTGCTCGACCGGCTGGGGCTGAATCGCGCGATCAGCTGGCTGGTGGTGTTCTGGTCCGTGGTGAGCGCGGCGACAGCGGCCACCTGGAACTACGCCGGCCTGCTGGCATGCCGCATTGGATTGGGCGCGGGAGAATCAGGCGGAATTCCAGCGGTCGCGAAGATGGGCGGGATGTATCTGCCGTCCAGTGAGCGCGCTCTGGGCTCGGCTCTGGGTCAAATCGGGATCGCCATCGCGGGCATACTGGCGCCCGTGCTCGCCGGATGGTTTGCGGTAACCCATGGCTGGCGTTCCTTGTTTCTGATCACCGGCGCGCTGGGGTTTCTGTGGCTGCCGCTGTGGTGGTTCACTTCGCGCCGAATCCAGCCGGAGCACGCCGTCACGGCCGAGGGCGCGCGCGTGCCGCTTGACCCACGAATCGGGATGCTGATGGCAGCGAATGTCCTGTGGATGAGCACGTACTCGCTGTGGGGCAGCTGGACCATGAAATACTTCGTGGCGGCGCACCATCTCACGTTGCGCGCCGCTGCGCCTTACGCCGCCATCCCGCCGCTTGCCTCCATGCTGGGCGGCTTCTTCGGCGGCTGGCTGGCGGTGAAGTGGGCACGCCTGAACGTCATCCTGCTGAGCGCCATCGGCGGCTTAACCGTGCTGCTGGTGCCGCTTGCGCACGACCCGCGATGGGCCACAGCGGCCATTTCCGCCAGCTACTTCTTCTGTCTCGCTGGCAGCGTTAACATCTACACGCTGCCGGTGGATTGGTACGGACCCGAGCGCGCCGGGCAGGCCGTATCCTCGCTGGTCTTCGCTTATGGCCTGCTGCAGTTCGCGATCTCACCGCTGATTGGCTGGTCGGCAAAGACGGTTGGGTATGGGCCGGTGTGCTGGGCCGTTGCCTTTCCCCCGCTGCTGGCATGGCTGCTGCTCAGAGTCGCAGAAACCAGCGGCGCCGATAGAGCAGATACGAAATCGCAAAGATGACCGCGACATTCGCCAGCGCATATAACAGCGACGCGTTCTTCGGAGCGGCGAGCGGCGCGAACACGTTCTGATACAGCCACGCACCCGTGTGGTTGAGCTCCAGCAGACGGTCCAGCATGCCGGAGAGCACGTAAGCCGCAATGGCGTTCATCCCATAAATGACGAAAGGCTCCGCCCAGCGGCGGCGGCGCTGCACGTCGATGATCCAGTAGAAGCAGGCAAACACCAATGTCGCCATGCCCGCCATGAAAACCGAGAAGGTGCTGGTCCAGATGCTCTTATTGATGGGCATCCAGATATTCAGGATCACGCCCAGAAACAGCAGGCCGCAGGCGCTGACGAACAGCCATGCCGTCTTCTCCGCGGGTGTCTTCTCGGTCCGCAGCAGCGTTCCCGCAAGAGTCCCGAACAGACAGGTTGCGATTGCCGGCAGCGTACTCACAATGCCTTCGGGATCCCAGGTTCGGGTTTGGGACCACATGTGTCCGGTAAGCACCATGCCATCGATGTATCTTGCGAAGTTGCCTTCCTTCGTGAGCACGCCGGGTCCAAACCCCGGCACCGGATACAGCGTCATCAGCAGCCAGTAAATCACCAGGAATGACACCAGCCACGCAACCCGCGCGCGTAGCGAGCAATACAGATAAATGGCGCTGGCGATCAGGTAACAGACGGCGATTCGCTGCAGCACGCCGGGAATGCGAAGGGTGTGGTACTGAAATGTGGGAAAGCCATTCATCAGCAGGGCCACCACGAAAATGAGCACGGCACGTCGCGCCGAGTGCAGCAGCAGTTTGCGCCGGTCCGCGCCGGCCTCCACCCGTTTCGCGAACGAGAGCGTCATCGACACGCCGACAATCCAAAGAAAAAACGGAAACACCAGGTCCGTGAACGTCCAGCCATTCCATTCGGAGTGATCGAGCTGCTGATAGGTGTACTGCCACGATCCCGGATTGTTCACCATGATCATGGAAGCGATGGTGGCTCCGCGAAATGCGTCGAGCGAAACAAGACGATTGGCCGGCGGGGTCACAGCCTGCCGTCTTTCCAAGTGGTGAGGCTGATCAGGACGGTTCGCATTTGCTGTAGCGGAATGTTAGCATGTCCCCCGAGCATTCTCCGTTCAACAGGCGATCAAGCCAAGTGGCGCGAGATCGCGCATCCGCCAGGCTGGTCAGGTCTGCGTAACTTACTTACGCGAAGCGCAACCCGAGCCCCGCGGCAGTTTTCTGGATATAACTCCGGCCTTCCGCATACTCTTCCGCAGTCTTCAGGTGCTCAAGCATCAGCGGTGCGTCTACCGGAAGCTTAGCCAGTTCGCTGAGGTAGACTCCGTAATCCATGCGGCCGCGGCCCGGAATCGTTTCTCGGAAATGAACGTTCAATTCGACATCCCAGGCCAGATCCTTCGCATGGCACGAAACAATCCACGGTCCGAGTTTACGGAAGCACTCGCGGATGAAATCCGCGTTTTGATAAAAGCGCGTCGGGCTGTTGACGCCGTTGCAAATATCCAGATGCACGCCAAACCCCGGCCGGTCCACCGCGCGGATCAGGCGCAGGTAAGTATCGGGGCCGTCCGGCAGACTCCAGCCCATCATCTCGATGGTGAATTTGGTGCGCTTCGGCTTCACCGCGTCGATGACGGTGCGGCAGTTGTGCACCGTGGCCTCGAGGAATGCGTCGGACAGGTTGCCGGGAGCGGGTCCGTACCAGACATCCGGGTTATACGACCCGGCGATGTCCACGCAGCAGCGTGCGCCCACAGCTTCGGCGATGGCCATTCGCGAAACCACGTAATCCAGATTGGCCTTCCGCTTCGCCTCGTCGGGGTCAAGCATGTTCTTCCAGGCGCCCACCTCCGCGATCACCACATTTTCGGCGGCGAACGCTTCATGAATGGCCGCGATGCGGGAAGCATCGGTGAGCGTAACGTTCGGACAATACGCGGCGCTGTAGCCCAGACGCCGGTGCTCCCGCGCGAGGTCATGCGGATCATCGGACTGGAGAAAGACCGGCCCACCCAGACGGATGGGCCGCGAAGCGCCCAGCAGGGGCGCGGCTGCCAAAGCGGAAAGCACCGTGCGGCGAGTCATGATCACGCCACAATCTTACGCCGGCAGACCTTTGCGCGCCTTCAGTTCCGCCAACAGCCGGTCCACCTGGTCCTCCTTCTGCATGCCTTCCAGTCGCTCCTCATGGCCGTCCCCCAGCAGTTCCGCCCCGGCCAGCGCCTCCGCGCTTTCCCGCTGCACCTTGGCCCGCATCCGGTCGAACGCGCCGGATTTGGCGCCATCCCCGATCGCGTTCTGCGCGCCATTGGCCTTGTTCGCCGCGCGCGCGCGCCGGTGTTCCGCTGCCAGGATCTCCGCTTTGGCGCGTGCTTCCACCATCTTCTGGTCCAGTTTGCGCAGCGCGTTTTTCAGATTCTCCACCTGCACGCTCTGATCAGCCACCTGCTGCTCAAAGGTGCCCGCCATCTGCTGGAAACTCAACGCGCGTTCCAGAGCCGCGCGCGCCAGGTCTTCCTGCTTCTTGTCTAAAGCCAGTTCGGCTTTCTTCATGAACTCCCGCTCGCGCGCCAGGTTCTCCTCGCGCTTGGCCGAAAGCAGATGGTGATCGGCAATCGCAATCGCCACCTGCGTCTTCACCTGCATCAGCTGGTTCTCCATATCCAGGATCACCTGCTTCAGCATCTTCTCCGGATCTTCCGCACGGTCGATCAGGTCGTTCAGATTGGCCCGCACCAGCGTAGCCACGCGTTCCAAGAGTGCCATATGAGTTCTCCTTACTTCACAACACCGTTGCCGTCGCCAATCACTTTCACCTTCGCCAGCAAATCCGACATCTTCATTCCGGAGAGCGCCTCGAACAGCGCCGGCACCTGCGCCGCCACCTGCGTCAGATCGCCGGTGATTTTATGCATCCCGGTGCTGTCGCCGTTTCCGGTGGAGACCATCGTGATCCTGTCGACGTTCGCCAGAGGCGCCGCCAAAGCCCGCACCAACTCCGGCATGTTCGAAATCAGCTTATCCACCACAGCCGCCTGGTTATACTCCTGATACGCTTCGGCTTTCACGTTCATGGCGCGCGCTTCGGCATCACCCTTTTTGAACGTGATCTCGGCTTCCGCTTCACCCTGCATGCGGATGGATTGCGCCTGTCCTTCGGCGCCCAGAATGGCATGCTGCTTTTCCGCCTCGGCCAGCGTCTCGATGCGCCGCCGCTCCACTTCCGCCGGCTTCAGAACGGTGGCCACCAGCTCGCGTTCGCGGCGCAGAATCTCCGCTTCCTGCACCTTCACTTCGTTCTCCTTCTCCACCTGCCGAATCTTCACCGCTTCCGCGATCACCTGCTGCTGCATCACGTTGGCCTGGATCTCGTAGGCCTTATCCGCCTGCGCCTTCTGCCGGTTCACGGTCTCCAGATACTGCGCTTTCTTGATCTCCAGATCACGCTGCGATTCCGCCTGCTTCGTCATCGAGAGCGTCTCCGCCAGTACACGCTCCTGATCCGCCTGTGCTTTAGCCACTGCTGCTGCGCGCGAAGATTCCGCCCGGCGGATTGCTGTGTCGCGCTCGGCATCGGCAGTGGCCATTTCGGCATCGCGTTTGATGCGCGCAATGTCCGGCCGGCCCATGTTGCTGATGTACTCGTTCTTATCGCGAACTTCCTTGATGGTGAACGAGATGACTTCCAGCCCCATCTTGCTCAAATCGTCGGCACACGTCGAGCGCATCCGGTCGCCCACCATCTCCGGCTCCTTCACAATCTGCTCCACCGTCAGCTGGCCGATGATGCCGCGCAGATGTCCTTCCATCACCAGCCGGATCAGCGCTTCCCGCGCGTCGCTGGTCTTCGTCAGAAACTGCTCGGCCGCCGTGATGATGGATTCCGGATCCGATTTCACTTTGATCTGCGCCACCGCCTCCACCGTCACCGCCACGCCCTGCTTGGTATAGAGATCCTGCTGCGGCGCCACATCAAAGCTCATCAGCTCAAGCGAAAGTCCGCGCACCGATTCCACCATCGGATAAATGATGGTCCCGCGGCCTTTCACCACGCGCGTGCCGCGGAAGCCATACACCACCAGCGCTTCATGCGGTCCGGCCTTTCGAAACAGCCGGGCAAACATCCCGGCGATGAACAATACGCACAGCGCCATCAGGCAGCCGAGCACGATAATCTGCTGAACCGTCATTTCAGACCTCCGTCTGCAAATCTTCCCAGGGACGCACATACGCAATCCCCCTTTCATACCGGGTAACAATCACTTCGGTGCCGCGCGGAATGCCCGTGCCGCTCTCGGCGCGAATGGAAGCCGACCGGCGCACGCCTTCCTGCGAAAAAATCATCTCGCCGGTGCCCCCCGGCCGCACGGTGCCGGTCACGCGTCCCAGCACGCCGCGCATGTCATAATCGGCCGGATCGAGATCCTTCTCGTTGCGCGCCAGGACGCGCGCGACAAATAGAAAGACAAGCGACGCGCCCGCGATGCCGGCCATCGCCGCAGCCAGAACGATCCAGACCAGCGCCGCCCCCCAGTAACGCGTCAGCACAAATCCCGTGCCGCCGAACCAGACCAGAAAGGTGGTCGCGGTGCCGAAATTTACCGGCGTGCTGCCGCTTTGCCGAACGTGCACATGCAGATGCGGGTGCGGCAGGTGCAGGCCTCCGGCCAGGAACGAAGCCGCACTCAGCGCGAACCCCGTGACAAAGCAGATCAGGAAGAAATCGGGAATGGTCATGGTTTTAGCACCTGCAACAGCCTCTCAGCCAAGCCCGGATTCTCCAGGATCGATTCCAGCAGGATCAGGCACCGGCGCGAATCCTCGTGACGCGCCAGCGCCAGCAGCGCGCAGCTCAACTGCGGATCGCGCCGGAACCGTTCGGCTCCGTTGACCAGCCAGAGATCCAGCTTGTCCTCCACCCCTGCGGCATCGGAAATCAGCTCCGTCGAAAAGCCCTCGGGGTCATCCACCAGGTAGCCTGGGTGCACCTTGAAGAACCGCGCCAGCAGCATGCGAGAGGTATTCGTCAGGTGCGGCCGCGCCCCGCTTTCAATCTGCGAAAGGTAGGACTGCGAGATGCTCTTCTTCGACTCCCGGGCAATCGCGCGAACCACTTCCTGCTGCGTCATCTCCCTGTCGAGTCCGCGAACGGCTCCCTCCACCTCGCGCAGATACCGGAGCTTGTCACCGAGTCTCATATCACAATCTGCAATATGTATATCGCGGATTGCAATCACCGTCAACAGAAAAGTTCAAGGACCGCCCAGCCTGAAAAATTCAGAACGAGCAAATTATATTGATTGATACAGTAAAGGCGAGAAAAATGCGGCTATTATAGGGAGCAATTCCCTCGCCATATCAGCGCGGAAACACGCTCTGTCAACAACTTCGCAAATAGAAACGGTGTACGGGAAGATTGGTCACGAACCCGTTTTGACGTCGTCTAATCCTCGTCTTAGCCTGAAAACATGTATAGCGTCAATAAGGGGTTACTCTCAATTCCTTTACTTTTTCTGTTAGCGGCCGCAGCTTGCTTCGGCCAGGGCAGAGGCACATTAACCGGCAAGGTGACCACCGCCTCCGGCGCCGCCGTACCCCGTGCAGCCGTTACTCTTACGGACACAGTGGGCAACGGCCGTCACGACGCTGTCACCGGTACAGACGGCAGCTTCACCATCCCGGACCTGACCCCCGGCTCTTACCGGCTGGAGGTGGAAGCGTCCGGCTTCAAGCGTCTTTCCCAGCAGGCCGTGCAAGTTCAGGCCGGCACACCGATTCGTCTGGATCTCACCGTCGAAGCGGGCAGCACCTCGGAGACCGTCGTCGTGGAGGCCCAGGCGCCTCTCATTCAGGACAACTCCGCCGAGGTAGGTAAATCGTATAGTTCGCGCGCCATTCGCGAGCTTCCCCTGCTCGACCGCAACTTCGAGCAGCTCACCGAATTAATGACCGGGGTGAACCCTCCGGCGGTGAACACTCCGCTTATTCAGGACCCGCAGCGCAACCGCCGCTGGACCACCAACGGGCAGCCGTACTGGGCCAACCGGCAGGAGATGGATGGCGTGGAAAACGGTGAGCAGTTCTACAATGTTGCCACCCATATCCCCGCACTGGAATCCATTCAACAGCTCAATTTGATCACCGGCGATTACGACGCTTCTCAGGGCCGTGCAGCCGGCACCATTGTCAATGTCATCACGCGCTCGGGCACCAATCAGGTGCATGGCAGCCTGTTCGCATTGAACAGTAACTCCGCCTGGGGCGCGCGCGATTACTTCAACCCGAAGGGACTTCCGCAGGACCACTACAACACCAACCAGTTTGGCGCCACGGTCGGCGGGCCCATCGTCCGCAATCACACCTTCTTCTTTGTGTCTTATGAAGGAGACTACCTGCGGCAGCAGATGCCCACGGTTTCCACCGTGCCGAACTCGTCCTTTCTCTCCGGGGACTTCAGCTCCGTCCCGAACCTGACCCTTTACAATCCGTTCAGCGGAACCAATGGCGCGGGACGCACTCCGTTTGCCAACAACATCATTCCGACTTCGCTCTTCAGCCCGCAGGCACAGGCGCTTCTGCCGTATTTCCCGCAGACGAACGCGATTGGAACCGAGAACAACTACTTCAGCAGCGTGCCTTATCGCGATGACGGCAACCGCTTTGATGCGCGCATGGATCATCGCGTCAACCAGAACCTCTCCGCGTTTGTCCGCTGGTCTTACTCCAATTACCGGACCGTGGATAACTCCCCGCTCGGCCCGGTACTGGGTTACAGCGACCTCTCGAAGCTGCGCTCCCACAATGCGGTTGCCGGAATCGAAGGCACCATGTTCGGGATGTCGGCCGACGTGCGCTTTGGTTTCACGCGTTACGACAATCCGATTCGCCCCGAGACAGCGCTGCCGCTGGCGAGCACCTTTGGATTCACCAACCCCAACGCGCCTGCCGGAACCGCGGTTCTGCCTTCCATCGCAATCGGAAACGCTCTGCAGATCGGCCAGTCGTCCACGGAATACCCGCAGCGCAATCTGGAGAACAATCTGAACCTCACTTCCAACTGGAGTGCCCGTTTCCTCGGAAACAACATCCGGTTTGGGATGGATCTTTACCAGGTCCGTCTCGATGGGTTCACTAACAACGCCTTCGCGCAGCAGGGCTCTTACGTCTTCGGCTCCGGACCCACCTCGCTCGTGGGCGGTACGGGACTAGGCCAGTTCGGCGGATTCCCGAGCTCTTTTGCTTCATTCCTGCTCGGCGCGCCGTCTCTGACCACCGTCGGCGGTCAGCCTTATGCCAGCAATCTGCAGTATCAGGCGTCCGGCTATCTTGCCGACACCATCAACCTGTTCGGCAAACTGACTCTGGACCTTGGCGTCCGCTATGATTTCTTCACCCCGCTCCAGCCACGGCGCGCGGCGAACGTATCTATCTACGACCCGACCACGAACTCGCTCCTGCCCATCAACCAGAACGGTGTGGACGCCCGGGGCAACGTGCAGTACAACACCATGAACCTCGCTCCGCGCGTTGGTTTTGCCTATCGCTTTAACGACCGCACGGTCATTCGCGGCGGCTACGGAATCAGCTACTTCAATACGCCGATTCAGTTCCAGAACTCGTCGTTCATCTCGCAGACGCTGGCGCAGCAGGGCGTGCTCGGCGGATACAACGTGGGCGGCAGCTTCGGGACGCTGCCGGTGCTGCAGCCTGGCGTGGCAACCGCCGGTCTTGCTCCGAACGGCACGCTGTATTACACGGCCAAGGACATCCAGACACCCTATGTTCAGTCCTTCAACTTCCAGGTGCAGCGTGACCTCACCCACGGAATCGTGATGGACCTCGGCTATGTCGGCAATCTTGGCCGCCAGCTGCCGTTCAACCTGAACACTAACGCCGCGCAGCCCGGAACGGGAGTCGCCGGCCTTCCGCTCTACGGCGCGTATGGCCGCACTGCCAACGTGCTGGAGGCGGACACCGGATTGACCAGCAACTATAACGCACTGCAGGCGAACTTCACCAAGCGCTTTACGCAGGGTCTGGCCTTCACTGTGGCTTACACCTACAGCAAAGCTCTGGATTACAGCGACAGCCTCGCGCCGCTGCTCAACAGCCTGAACCGCCACCAAAACTACGGTCCGGCCGATTTCGACCGTACTCACGTTCTCACTGTTACGCACGTCTGGCAGCTGCCGTTCGGCGCTGGCACTCATCACCTGAGCTCCGGCATTGTAGGCCGCATCCTGGGACCGTGGCAGCTAAACGGAATCATGCGCTATGCCACCGGTACGCCGTTCACTCCCACTGCGGACGCTGCTGCCTGCGCGTGCCCGGGCAATACGGCCGTCGCGAATGTCACCTATCTCGGTCAGACCAATGTACTGGCTTATCAGCCGACATTCTTCGGCTACTTCCCGTACATCTACTCTTACGCCAACTACGGCTTCACCCAGCCCGCTGCCGGTACGCTGGGGAACGCCGGCCGGAACATCCTGAGGTCGGAGAACATCATCAACTACGACCTCTCGTTCTTCCGTTCATTCGTGGTTACGGAGCAGACCAAACTGGAATTCCGGGCGGAAGGGTATAACCTGGCCAACTCGCCCCATTTCGGTAATCCGATCTCGAACGTCAACTCGGCCAACTTCGGCGAGTACACCAGCACCTTGAACACTCAGGGTTTTGGCGCTCGTACGCTGCAGTTCGGTCTTCGCCTGGTGTTCTAACCTGGTCCGCTCCTCACCGGAGCTGACCAGCAGCAGCATCGCAGAAGAGAGCTCATCGAAGCGGGAGTCCGCGGCGGTGAGCTCTTTTCTCGTTTGTACAGCTGTCGCAATTCCCTGTTTCGAGTGGCCGCGCGTCTGCAGCAGAAAGTGGTAGAGCTCGTGCGCAATCAGCCGTCCGATAGCGCGGCCCAGCATGGCATCGGCCTCCCTTGTGCGATACAACGCCGGCAGCAGATGGCGGATAGTGTCGCATTCCACGGTGCTGAACGGCAAGATGCGCGTACCTCTGGTCTCCGTGGAAGCCAGAGTCAGCGACTCCGTTTCCTCCAGAAAGCCCGTCTGCATCCCGCACGCGCCTTTGAAGGAGACGATCATGTAGCGCGGAAGAACGGTGGGAGCATGCGCCAGTGTGTGCCACTCCAATCTCCAGCCCAGAGGCGCCATGATGCGGGAAAGCTCCTCGCGCATCACCGTCACGGTCCGGTCTGACGAGGGATGCTCGAATTCGGTCAGCAGCGCCAGTGGCGTCTGGCCGGCCAGCGTCCGTGCAAGCACCGCAAACAGCAGCACAGTCCTCATCGGGGTGTTGGTTATCGTACATGCGCGCCGATTCGGCTGTCAACAGGAACCTGTCATTCAGTTGTAACGAGTCCGTAATCATCGCGAAGGGGCTCCGATTCGATACTACGGAAGACATGCATTTTGTAAGCAGCGCCATGCGCGCACTGGCCGGAGTCGTGCTCCTTTCTGCGGCCGCCACCGTTTCCTTTGCTCAGTTTGAATCGGCGACCGTTCTGGGGACGGTTTACGATCCATCAAGGACGCCCGTGTCGGGAGCCTCCGTCACCCTGGTTAACGTCCGGACCGGGGTCGCCTCAAAGAGCAGGACAGACACTTCCGGGAATTACCAATTTGTCAGCCAGCGCCTCGGCACCTATCGCGTGCGCGTGGAAATGAACGGATTCAAAGGCGCGGAAACCGATCCGTTCGATCTCAGCGTGGACGCCAGGCAGCGCGTCGACCTCACCCTGGAAATCGGCGCCGTCTCCGATTCTGTCACCGTGAGCGGAGCCGCCGCGCTCCTCGAAACAGATAACAGTTCGCGCGGTCAGGTCATCAATCCGCGGGAAATCGTGGAGTTGCCCTTGAACGGGCGCGCCTACGCCGACCTCACTCTTCTGGTCCCCGGTGTCGCGAAGTCGCCTCTAGAGAATGGCACGGACAGCAGCCGCGACGGCTCCTTCAACGTCAACGGTCAGCGTAGTGAGTTGAATAACTTCATGCTCGATGGCGTGGATAACAACGCCTATGGCACCAGCAACCAGGGCTTTTCGAATCAGGTGATCCAGCCGAATCCGGACGCCATCCAGCAGTTCAAGGTTGAGACGAACAACTACAGCGCCGAGTACGGTCACGCCGCAGGTGCCGTCATCAACGCCACCATCAAAAGCGGAACCAACCAGTTCCACGGTGAGCTGTGGGCGTTCAACCGCAACACCATCCTGAATGCCACGGGGTTCTTCAAACCGGCTGGCGGCGGCACCCTGCCGTTCAATCAAAACCAGTTCGGCGCCGCGGCGGGCGGTCCCATCCTGAAGAACAAAATGTTCTTCTTCGCGGACTACGAAGGGTTCCGGCGCGTCTCTCACCCGCTGCAGTTCGCCACCGTACCCACGAAGGCCATGGACGCGGGTGATCTCAGCTCTTTCGGAGTGCCCATCATCAATCCGCTAACCGGTGCGGTGGCGCCGAACGGTGTCATTCCCGCCTCACAGTTCGGGCCCATTGCGGGTGCGGCGCTGGCTTCGTTACCCGCGCCGAACCTGGCGGGCTTTTCGAACAACTACGAATCCTCGCCTTCCGACACCATCTACAACGATAAAGGCGACTTTCGCTACGACTACTTCGTCGGTCCCAAGGTCACCGCCTTCGCGCGTTACAGCCAGTTGGACACCCGGATCTTCAGCCCCCCAAGCGTCCCCGGACCCGCCGGCGGTAACTCGAACGGCAACGTCTATGCGCAGACCAAACAGGGCGTAGCCGGAGCCACCTGGACCATCAGCCCCAGTTCGATTCTCGAAGTCCGCCTCGGCATCGATTACACGCGCGGTGGCAAAACGCCGGCCAGTCTCGGCGGTCCCATCTCGGGCTTTACCATCCCTGGTCAGCCCGTCGGCCCTTCGCTTGGAGGAGGCTTGATCACCTCCAATCTCAGCGGCTTCACGTCGCTTGGCCGCCAGAGCAGCAACCCGCAGTATCAGGATCCGTTTGTGGGCGATCCCAAAGTGAACTACACCAGGATCGCCGGGCGCCACAGCCTGAAGATGGGCTTTGAGTTCCAGCTCATCGATACCGCGGTCAGCGATTTCCATCCGCAGTACGGCACTGAAAGCTTCACCGGATTCTTCAGCGATCCCACCTATCTCGCGAATCCGTCTTCCGTCAACAGCCTGAGCAGCACGCAGAAAGCCGGTTACAGCCTCGCCGATTTCATCTACGGCGCACCCAGCGCTTACGAACTGGACAACAACCCGGTGGCTCACTACCGCCAGCGAATGTACTTCGGCTACGTGCAGGACGATTTCAAATTCAATTCAAAGCTGACCCTGAATCTGGGGCTGCGCTACGAATTCGCCACCCCGCAGTACGAACGCGACAACCGGCTGGCCAATTTCGACCCGGTAAATAACTCGCTCATCTTTGCTTCCGGAGGCAGCCTGTACAATCGCTCGCTCGTCCACCCCGATCACAACAACTGGGCGCCCCGCATCGGTCTTGCTTACCAGGTCACGCCGAAAACGGTAATCCGCGCGGGATACGGCATCAGCTACGTGCAGTTCAACCGCATGGGCGGAGAAAATCTGCTCGCTTACAACGGACCGTTTGTGATCGATGCGGCGGTCTCTCAACTGCCCAGCCAGGGAATGTGCGCTTCCGCAAGCGCCGCGGCCGGTACCTGCTTCCGCTCCACCGCCCAGGGTTTCCCCGACGATTTCACTTCACCCGCGAAATTCAACACCGCCATCACTCAGGTTCGTTACATCCCCGGCGATAACCGCACCGGTTACACCCAGAGCTGGCACTTCAGCATTCAGCGCGAGTTGGCGAAGAACCTTCTCCTTGATATCGGTTATGTGGGCAACCATGACGTCGGTATGACGATTTTGTCCGATGCGAATGAGGCGCTCCCCAACCTCCCCGGAGGCAACCTGACTCTGCAGCAGCGCCGCCCCATCCAGACCTTTTCCGGCATCGAGATCGCGTATGACGGCGGCTTCGGCAGTTATGACGGGCTGCAGGTCAAGCTGGAGAAGCGCTACTCCTCCGGCCTGTACTTCATCAACTCATTTACCTGGTCGAAGGCGATCGATAATGCGCCGGGCCACCTGGAGAACTACGACGGTGATAACAGCCGCATAAACTACTACAACACCAAGCTCGAGCGCGGCCTCTCCAGCTACAACCAGCCGTTCAATGACACCCTTTCCGTTATCTATGACCTGCCCTTCGGTCACGGACGCCGGTTCGACCTCGGCAACGCCCCGCTCAACATAGCGTTTGGCGGCTGGTCGCTCGACATGATCAACACCATGACTTCCGGCCTGCCTCTGAACATCGGCTACTCCGCCACGTCTCAGCAGCAGATCAGCACTCTGGTCAGCGCCCGGCCCGATTTAACCGGCGCTCCGCTTTACCTCGCGACCGGCAACCCGATCAACTATCTCAACCCCGCTGCTTTCAGCGTTCCTGTCTATACGCAGCCTTTTGGCAATACGCCGCGCAACTTCGCCCGGGGTCCTTCTTTCTTTGACACGGATTTCGGCATTCATAAGAACTTCAATCTCACCGAATCCCGGTACCTGCAGTTCCGCGCCGAGGCTTTCAACCTGTTGAACAAAACCAATTTCGCTCCCCCGGGAAATCTGAATGCCAACACCTCGGGCTTCGGCGTGTTTACCTCCACCTTCCCGGCCCGCCAGTTACAGCTGGCCATGAAGCTCGTTTTCTAAGATGAGGTGGCATCGGTTTGCTCGGGCGGCGTGTGTCGTTCTGTTCGCCGCGTGCGGAGCCGCCCAGGAGAGTGGCGCGCTTCGGCTGAATCAGATTCAGATCATCGGCAGCCATAACAGTTATCACTCCGGCATCGCCCCGAATCAAATGGCGCTGCTACGCAAAAGCAACCCGCAGGCCGCTGACGCCCTTGATTACCGCCATCCGGCTCTGAATGTGCAGCTGGACGCCGGAGTTCGCCAGCTGGAGATCGATGTCTACGGCGACGCGAAAGGCGGCCTTTTCGCCAACCCCGCGGGTCCGGCGCTCCTGGCGAAAGCCGGAATGCCCGCGGACCCGCCGTTCGATCCAGACGGCATCATGAAGAAGCCTGGCTTCAAAGTCCTCCACGTGCAGGACATCGATTTCCGCAGCAACTGCCAGCCCTTCGTTGCGTGCCTGCAAATCATTCGGGATTGGTCGGACGGGCATCCCGGCCACCTCCCCATCTTCATTCTGGTAGAGAACAAAGACGCCCGTCCCCGGGCCGAATACATGACCACGCCGGAGCCTTTGACTACCGCAACCTTTGACGCGCTCGATGCCGAAATCCGCTCTGTCTTTCCACCTTCGCGGATGATCACACCGGACGATGTTCGCGGCGCCCGCCAGACCCTGGAACAAGCCGTTCTCACCTCCGGCTGGCCGACTCTCGACAGCGCCCGCGGCAAGGTCGCCTTTCTTTTGGATCAGCGCCGCGTCGGTCCGCTTTACACCAAAGGTCACCCGTCGCTCGAAGGACGTGTTCTGTTCACCAATGCGCAGCCCGGCACGCCCGACGCCGCGTTCATCGAGGTCAACGATTCTCTGGCCGATCCCAATCTCATACCCGGCCTGGTCCGCAAAGGCTACCTCGTCCGCACCATGACAGACCCCGGTCCCGCCGGCGTCCGCGCGAATGACACCAAAAAACGTGAGGCCGCGATGGCGAGTGGCGCTCAGATCCTCAGCACGGATTATCCCTGGGACGAATCCGCCCCCTCCGGCTATTCCGTACGATTCGCGAACGGCATCGTGCGCTGCAATCCGGTCCTGAAGCCGGCCGGCTGCAAGCTCTGAATCGACGTACAAAACCTTACAGGCACCGCCGCGTTGTAAACCGCCTGTAACACGGGCAATCTACATTCGGGATCATGCAGATTCTGCCGCACGACGAGAAGTTCTACGATCTGTTCGTCAGTCATGTGAAGCTGACGCGGGAAGCGGCGGGCCTGCTTGGCACCCCCGGCAGCGCCGAAAAAATTCGCGCACTCGAGAAGAAGGCGGACGGCATTGTGCACGAAACCCTGCGCCGCCTTCACAAGAGCTTCGTTACTCCTATCGATCCCGAAGACATCCACGCCGTGATCTCCGGTCTCGACGAGGTGCTCGATGCCATTGAAGCCGCTGCTTATCGCATTGAAGCGTACCGTCCGCACCTGGCCGCGGATCCCCTGCGGGAGATCACGCAGCGCCTCATCCACACCACCACCTGTCTCGCCAATATCTTCGAATCCTTTGAACGAAAAGGTTTGGAGAAGCAGGACTACATCCTGGCCCAGTGCGTTGAAATCAACCGCCTCGAATCGGAACTGGAAGAAATCGCGCGAAGTGCCGTTACCGCCTTGTTCGTTGACGGCGCGGACCCGCTTTCGGTAATTCAACTGAAAGACATCTTCGATCGCCTCGAGATCACCGGCGACCGTTGCGAGACGCTTGCCGGCACCATCGAAAACGTCGTTGCCAAGAACAGCTGACCCGCATGTCACCCTTTGCCCTGGCGGCCACCATCATTGGCCTGGCGCTGGTTTTTGACTTCTTCAACGGATTCCATGACTCGGCGAACTCCATCGCCACCGTGGTTTCCACACGTGTCCTCACTCCGCTCCAGGCGGTCGCCTGGGCCGCATTCTTTAACTTCGTCGCGGCCTTCACCTTCGGCACCGGAGTCGCGAACACCATGGGCAAAGGCTTCGTCGATACCCATGCCCTCACCGCTTACGTGTTACTGGCGGGAGTCGTCGGCGCTATCTTTTGGGACTGGCTGACGTGGCTGCTGGGTCTGCCTACCAGTTCCACTCACGCACTGATTGGCGGCATCGCGGGGGCCGCGATCTCCCGGTCCGGCTTTGGCGCGCTCGTGGTCGGGAAATGGCCCGCCACGCTGCTCTTTATCGCGCTGGCCCCCATCATTGGAATGGTTGTGGGCATGATCCTGATGGTTGTCATCTACACCATCTTTCAAAAAGCCACTCCGCGCGAAATGGACAAGTGGTTCCGTAAGCTGCAGCTGCTGTCCGCCGCCGCGCTTAGCTTCTCACACGGCACCAACGACGCGCAGAAAACTATGGGCGTGATTACCGGGGTGCTCGTGGCCACGGGTTTTCAGAAAGAGTTTCATGTGCCGGTATGGGTGATCCTCGGGGCCCACGCCGCTATCGCATTGGGAACCTTCTTCGGAGGCTGGCGCATCGTCCACACCATGGGCAAGCGGCTGACGCGGCTAAAACCCAGAACCGGATTTTGCGCCGAAACCGGTGCGGCGGTCGCCATCCTCTTCTCCACCCACCTCGGTTTACCCGTTTCCACCACGCATTGCCTCGGCGGAGCCATCGCCGGCGTTGGCACCATTCAACGCGTCAAGGCGGTTCGCTGGGGAGTCGCTGGCAACATTGTCTGGGCCTGGATCCTGACTATCCCCGCGGCCGCAATCGTCTCCTGGGTGGTGTTTGCGCTCATCCGGCTTGTCAAAGCGGACGCCTGATCCATCCAAACCTGATTCTGCAAAGCTTCTAACGTTCATCATCGCTGCATCGTATGTTCATCATTCCGTCAAAGACGGCGCGATAGAACTAACTCATGCTGCTTTCCGAGTCCCCCGGTGTTTTCGACAAGCTGCTCTCCCTGGATCAACTGCGCGACTTATACCGTAAGGCATCCAGCCGGGACGGCTTTCATCAAAACTTATTGGAAGAACTGGACGTCAGCTCCTGTGTCAACAGCGCCGACCTGTCGCGAATCCCGCGCACGGGACCTGTAGTCGTCGTCGCCAATCATCCGTTCGGCATGCTGGAAGGTTCTCTCCTCGGCACTGTTCTGCCGCGACTCAGACAGGATTACAAGATCATGACGAATCACTTACTGTCATGCATGCCGGAACTGGTCGGCAACTGTATCTTCGTCGATCCGTTTCAGAAGAAAGGAGCTGTCTCGCGTAACGGAGTTGCCCTGAAGGAAGCTATTCGCTGGCTGCGGGCAGGGCACATGCTTGTCATCTTCCCCGCAGGCGAAGTCTCGCACTGGAACATCCGCAATCACGCGGTCGAAGACCCCCGCTGGAACGACACCGTCGCCAGACTAATCCGGATTACCAAATCGCCGGCGCTGCCGATCTATTTCAAAGGCGCTAACAGCGTGCCGTTCCACATGCTGGGCATGGTTCACCCACGTTTACGCACGGCGCGTCTGCCTCATGAGCTCTTCAATAAGCGCGGCAGGAACGTGGAAATCCGCGTCGGTTCCCTGATTCCTTTTGGAGTAATCTCCGAGATATCGAACGATACCGAAGCGACCCGCTACCTCCGCTGGCGCACTTACCTGTTGAGTCAGCGTAACGATAAGCCGATTCGTCTCGCTGCCTCCGCTCGCCCACTCGAGCCAGTCGCCGATCCCAGCTCCAAGGAATCACTGCTGGCCGACTTACGCGGACTCAGGCCGGATCAGCTGCTCGTAACCACACGCGAGTTCTCCGTTTATCTCGCGGAAGCGCGGCAGATTCCCCAGATGATGCATGAACTCGGCCGGCTCCGCGAACTGACCTTCCGCAAAGTCGGCGAAGGAACCGGCAAAGCTCTCGACCTCGACCAGTTCGACGACTACTACGACCATCTTCTGTTATGGAGCGAGGATGCCCAGGAACTAGTCGGCGCCTATCGGATCGGCAATGCGTCGCAGATCATTGCTAAGTACGGAATCAAAGGCCTCTATACGAGCACCCTGTTTCAGTACGAGCCGGCGTTCTTCCGCGGCACCGGGCCCGCGCTCGAGCTGGGACGCTCCTTCGTGAGGCCGGAATACCAGAGGAAATACTCACCCCTGCTGCTGCTCTGGAAAGGCTTGGGCAAACACGTCTCCCGGCACCCGGAGACACCCGTTCTCTTCGGCGCTGTCAGCATCAGTAACGAATACAGTGACGTCAGCCGCCATCTGGTCGCGCGTTTCCTCCAGGAGCAGCAGGCCAGCGAAAAGCTGTCCCGTCTCGTGAAGCCACGCCGCCCATTCCTGCGCCGGGCCAGAACCACCAGCGACGATCAGGCCATTCGCAGCTTCTTCCATGATCTCGATTCACTGTCCGCCGTCATCGCCGATATGGAGTCCGACGGCAAAGGCGTTCCCATTCTGCTGAAACAGTATCTGAAGCTCGGCGGCAAGCTGCTCGGCTTCAACGTGGACCCGCACTTCTCGGACGCCCTCGACGGACTTGTGCTGGTCGATCTCCGCAACACCGAGCGCGATATCCTCGACCGCTACATGGGCAAAGAAAACGCTGCCATGTTTCTCGCCGGCGGAGTGGAGCGGCTGGTCAGTTTGTCCGCTTAAGCGGCCTCTATCGGCATCACGTCCACTCCCACTTCCAGCGTGTGATGCGCTCCGCCCAGCAGCACGCCATGCACCGGACTGATGTCGCTGTAATCCCGTCCCCACGCCACCGTAATGTGGCCATCGCTCGGGATCACATCGTTCGTCGGATCGAAATCCACCCATCCGTTTGATGGACACCACGCCGCGCACCACGCATGCGAAGCGTCGGCCCCCACCAGCCGCGGCTTTCCCGGCGGCGGCAGCGTTCGCAGATACCCGCTTACATACCGCGCGGGCAGTCCAACTGATCGCAGGCACGCAATCTGCAAGTGCGAGAAATCCTGGCACACGCCGCGGCGTTTCTCGAAAAACGTCTCCACCGGAGTCGTCACTTCCGTCGCCTTGGTATCGAACCGGAAATCGCGATGGATTCTCCCGGTCAGGTCGCGCATCGCATCCAGCAGCGGGCGCCCCGGCGTGAATGATTCGCGCGCATAAGCCGCCAGTTCCGCGCCCCCCGCCACGCGCTGCGAATCGAAAACAAACTGGTATGCCTCCAGACCGGCCGGCGAATGGTCCGTTGCCAGGGAATCCCGCACCTGTTCCCAGCCGGGCGAGGCGAGTAAATCGGGAGCAGGCCGCGCCTCCACCTCCAACTCACTCAACGCTTCCACCACCAGCCGCTCGTGCCGCTCCTGCAAGGTGAACGACGTCACCGGATTGCCGAAGTAGTCCAGATGCACCGTTGCCGGGGTGGGTGGTACCGGAACGATCTCAATCGCCGTGCTCCGGCATTTCTGCTTCGCCAGATTCCGCGGCGTCAGCCGCACCACATGATGAGACACCGAAACCGGGTCCGCATAGTCGTAAGCGGTTTCGTGCCGCACGCGATAGATCAAGTCGTCCGCTCCAGTTCCGCGTGGCTGAAATAAATGCTGGTGAGCGCGTCGGAGAAAGCCGGCAGCGCCGCTCCCAGCCCCGCCAGCAACATGTCCAAGGTCACGCGAACGGGGGCTCCGTCAGTACGGCAAAGCGCTTCCACATCACTCTGAAACAGCTTCCACGCCGCCTGCTCCACCAGCTTCTGCTGCGCAACCGGCCAGCCTTCCCCGGAAGGCATTCCCGCCAGCACGCGGCAGTGCTCGCTCAGGTCTTTGATCTGAAACGCCAGTGAGCGCGGATTAGTCTCGTCGTTCATCAGCAAGTCCAGCACCGGAGCCGGCTGCAGGTCCGTGAAATAGCGCGTCCGGTAGGTGATCGAACTGTCTGCCACCTCCAGCAGCATCTCGAGTGCCGGCCAGGTCTCCGGATCCAGCGGGGTCACAATCGCGCGAAAAAGCTCCACCAGATGAATCGCGCGCTCAATCCGGCGGCCGATGTTCAGGAATCGCCATCCCGGCCCCCTTGTCATGTTCTCCATTTCGATCCCGCGCAGTGCTGCCAGCGTCACCACGCAGCGGTTCAGCGTCGCCAGCGCGTCCGCGGTCGAGACATACCCCCACGCCATATCGCCGGAAGCGCGCGCCGCCGATCCAAGCTGGCTCACCACGCGCAGCATATCGCTCGACAACCGGTCGCGCACCTGAGCCGCTGCCCGTGCCGCCCGGTTCAAATTCGCGCTCAGGCTGTCTCTGCGCTGCTCTTCGAAAATCAGCGACAGGATCTCCTGCTCCAGGTCGTGCACCTGATCCAGATGTCCCTGCGGATCGTCTTTCGGCAGCCGCGAGTAGGGCGAGTCCAAACACTCATGGAACTTCATCCACGATTCCAGACCGGAGCCCGCCGTCGCTCCCGATTCACCCGTCAAACGCAGCAGGATCGCGCGAAGCACACGGCACAGATGCTCGCAGCGTTCGGCGTACCGGCCCATCCAGAACAGGTGATCGGCGGCGCGGCTGGGCAGGTCGGATGTTGTTCCGCGGCTCAAGCCCACGGGCTCCGAAGGCGGCCGCAGCAGCGTAAAACGATCAACCGGCCCGTGCGACAGCACCCACGTATCTTTGCTGCCCCCGCCGCGCTGCATGGAAACCACTTGCGTATCCTGCGACGGCGAAACCCGTGCCAGCCCTCCCGGCATCACCACCCACGAACCCTGGTGCGCCGCCAGATAAACACGCAGTACCACGCGCCGTGGAACCAAGCCGTCGTCTGACCAAACCGGGGTGCTCGAGAGATTCAGCAGTTCCTGTCCCGCAAAATCGTGCGGCCGCTCATGCATGCGCGCCAGCAGTTTCGCGCGTTCTTCCTCCGAAAGCTTTCCGCCAAACACCGGCTCCATTCCCTTCGACGGAAACGCCGGTTTGATCACCAGAAAATCCAGATTCCTGCGCACGTAGCGCAGCGCTTCGGGCTGCCCGCACCACCACGTCGCCACGGAAGGCAGCGATAGCGTCTCGCCAAACACGCGCCTGCTCAGCCCGCGCAGAAACGGCATGAATGCGGAGGTCTCGATTAAGCCGCTGCCCAGCGCATTCGCGATCACCACATTGCCGGCCCGTGCCGCTTCCACCAGACCCGCAACACCCAGAAACGAGTCGGTCCGCAGCTCCAGCGGATCACAGAAGCCATCGTCCACGCGCCGCAAAATGACGTCCACCGGCTTCAGGCCTTCCAGCGACTTCAGGAACACGCGATTTCCCCGCACTGTCAGGTCGCCGCCCTGCACCAGCGTCAGATTCAGATACCGCGCCAGATACGAATGTTCGAAATATGTCTCGTTCAGCGGACCCGGGGTCATCAGCACCATCCGCGGATTCCGGCTCTGCGAAGGCGCCAGTTCCGTCAGCGTTTCGCGAAACGCCCGGAAGAAGGAAGCCACCCGCCGCACCTGAGACTCGCGAAACAAATCGGGGAACGTCTGACCTAGAACAATCCGGTTCTCGAGCGCATAGCCCGCGCCCGAAGGCGCCTGCGTCCGGTCTGCCAGCACCCACCACTGCCCGTCGGGGGAGCGCGCCAGATCCACGGCCAGCAGGTGCACATACGTGTCGCCAGGCACTCTCAAACCGTGGCAGGGACGCCAGAATCCCGGGTTCGCGAACACCAGAGCGGGCGGGATGTGACCTTCGTGCAATAGACTCTGCGGGCCATACAGATCGCGCAGAATCCAGTTCAGCAGCCGGGCGCGCTGAATCAGCCCGGCCTCCACGCGGCCCCATTCCTCCGCGGGAATCACCAGCGGGATCGCGTCCAGACTCCACGGACGATCCATGCCCAGCGGATCGCCGTAAACGTTGTATGTGACGCCGTTCTCGCGAATCCGCTGCCGCGCCGTCTGCCAGCGGTGCGCTATCTCCTCGCGACCCAGGGCGGAAAGCGAATGGATGTACCGCTCCCAATGCGGCCGCAGCTCGCCCGAAGGCGCGGACATCTCGTCATAGATGCCCGGGATCCCGGCGGCGTAACCCTCGCTCAGCAGCTCGCTGTCGAGCGTCTCCGGGATGTTCATGTCACTCGCCCGCGGGGCGTCGCAGGTCCAGCGTCAGCGGAAATTCCGGGTTGTGTTCTTCGCCAGGAACGGCAATCGGGCCAGGCGTATGGCCCATCTCGCTGAAGCGCGCAAGACGCCTGCTCTCCGCTTCGTAAGCATTCACCGGGAACTGCTCGTTGGCGCGTCCCCCCGGGTGCGAGACGTGATACGTGCAGCCCCCAATCGCGCGTCCGGACCACGTGTCCACCATATCAAACACCAGCGGCGTATGTACCGGGATGTTGGGATGCAGGCACGATGGCGGCTGCCACGCCCGGTACCGCACCCCCGCCACGAATTCGCCCTTCTCTCCGGTGGCCCGCAGCGGCACCCGCCGACCGTTGCACAGCACCACAAAGCGCGTGTCGGACATCCCGGTCACTTTCACCTGCAGCCGCTCGAGCGAAGAATCCACGTTGCGCACTGTGCCGCTCCCGGAAGCCTCTTCGCCCAGAACATTCCACGGCTCCAGCGCATGCCGCAACTCAAGCCGGATGCCTCGTCGCGTCACCGAACCTATCTGCGGAAAACGAAACTCAAAGTGCGGCGCGAACCACTCGCCGCGGAATCCGTATCCCGCCTCGCGAAGATCCGCCACCACATCGTTCCAGTCCTGCTCCACGAAATGCGGCAGCATGAACCGGTCGTGCAGCGCCGTTCCCCAGTAAACCAGTCTGCGCCGGTATGGCTGTTTCCAGAAATGGGCGATCAGCGCCCGCACCAGCAGTTGCTGCGTCAGGCTCATGCGCGCATGCGGCGGCATTTCGAAGGCCCGCAGTTCCAGCAAGCCCAGCCGCGATCCCGAGCCCTCCGGCGGATACATCTTGTCGATGCAAAACTCCGCGCGATGCGTGTTGCCCGTCAGATCGGTCAGCAGATGCCGGAATATCCGGTCCACCAGCCAGGGCGCAACCGGTCCTTCATCCGGAATCTGACTGAACGCAATCTCCAGTTCGTAAATTGAATCCGTTCGCGCCTCGTCCACGCGCGGATGCTGGCTGGTCGGCCCGATGAACAAGCCCGAAAGCAAATACGAGAGCGACGGATGGTTGTGCCAGTAACCCACCAGGCTGCGCAGCAGATCGGGCCGGCGCAGAAAAGGACTGTCCTCCGGCGTCGCACCGCCCAGCACCACATGATTGCCGCCGCCCGTACCCGAATGCTGGCCGTCCAGCATGAACTTCTCCGTCCCCAGCCGCGTCTCGCGCGCAAGATCGTAAAGCGCCGTCGTGTTCTCCACCACTTCGTCCCAAGACGCTGCCGGGTGGATGTTCACTTCGATCACGCCCGGATCCGGCGTTACCTTCAGAACCGAAATGCGCGGATCGTCCGGCGGCGTGTAGCCTTCCATCACCACCGGCATCTTCAAATAGGCCGCGGTATCTTCGATCGCCGTCACCAGGTCCAGATAGTCCGCCAGATATTCCACGGGCGGCATAAAGATGAACAGCTTGCCGCTCGCGCGCCTGCACGCACAGCGCCGGCCGCGTCACCCAGGAAGCCGATTCCCCCTTCTCCGGCGCCTTCTTATCGGAAGCCGGTTCCGGCTCGTCCGAATAAGCCGGTCCGTTAAACAGGTGAAGCTTTGTGTTCGGGATGCTCGGGCAGCTTTTCGCGGGTTGCGAACGGGTCGGGATCGTAGGTCCAGTCGACGTCTTCGGGCTTCGTCCACGGCAGCGAATCCAGCGGCAGCCGATAGCCCATCGGCGAATCGCCCGGCACCAGGAACATCCGCTTTGAAGCCAGAAACCACGGCTGGCTGGTCCAGCGCGGCGTCCCGGAACGCGTCGGAATCCGGCGCAGCGGCAGCACATACCCCACCAGCTTGATCCAGCCCACGCTCAAACGTCGCCGCAAGCGCGGCGCGCTCAATCGGGTCCGCCAGTTTGGAATCCAGCGGATCCACATTCACCGGCAGCCTGCGCTCCTTCCACAGGTAATAGAACACGTCCTCGTAAGCGGCAATCATGCAATTCGACATCCACCTGCAGCCGCTTCGTCAGAGCCGCCAGGAAGTAGCGCGCCTCCGCCGCCGTGTAGCCATAATTCGCGCCGTCCTCGCGCGATCAGGCTGTAGTCTTCCCACAGCGGCACGCCGTCCTTGCGCCAGTAACAGCCGAATGCCCAGCGCGGCAGTGGCTCTCCCGGATACCATTTGCCCTGTCCGAAATGCAGCAGCGCTCCCGTCGCGAAGCGGTCGCGCAGTTTCTCCAGCAACTCCACAGAAAGCCGCCGCTTGTTCGGACCCATGGCGGCACTCGTCCATTCGGGCCCGTCCGGATCGTCCAGCGATACAAACGTCGGCTCGCCGCCCATTGTCAGGCGCACGTCGCCCGCGCGCAGATCCGCATCCACCTGATGCCCCAGCGCTTCAATCGCCTGCCACTGCTCTTCCGTATAGGGCTTCGTTACGCGCGGCGATTCGTAAATCCGCTGCACCGACATCTCATGGTGAAACTCCGTGTTGCACGGGTCCAGCAGCCCCGGAGATCGGCGCGGCGCTGCCCGCATCGGGCGTACACGCCAGCGGAATATGCCCTTCTCCTGCCAGCAGTCCCGATGTCGGATCGAAGCCAATCCATCCCGCGCCCGGCAGAAACACTTCCGCCCACGCGTGCAGATCCGTAAAATCCGTGCGTCGCGCCCGCCGGACCTTCCAGCGGCTTCACATCGGCTGTCAGCTGAATCAGGTAGCCGGATACAAAACGCGCCGCCAGGCCCAGATTGCGAAACACCTGCACCAGCAGCCACGCCGAATCGCGGCACGAACCCGTGCACATCGTCAGCGTATCCTCGCAGCTCTGTACTCCGTGCTCCAGCCGAATCACATAGCTGATCTCGCGCTGCACACGCTGATTCAGCGCCACCAGAAAATCCATGGTCCGCATGCTCTCGAGCGAAACTCCGGCCAGAAACGCCGCCAGCCGCTCGGCCCGGCGCTTCTGCTTCCAGAAAAGGCCGCAGCTCGCGCGCAGCTTCCGCCTCGTAGGTGAACGGAAACCGCTCCGCGTACGGCTCCAGGAAGAAGTCGAAGGGGTTATAAACCGCCATCTCCGCCACCAGATCCACCTCGACAGAAAACTCCGTCCGCCGGTTCGGGGAACACCAGCCGCGCCAGATAATTCGCCTGCGGATCCTGCTGCCAGTTCAGGAAATGATTCTTCGGATGAACCTTCAGCGAATAAGTCAGAATCGGCGTGCGGCAATGCGGCGCCGGTCGCAGCCTCACCGTCTGCGGACCAAGATTCACCCGGCGGTCGTACCGATAGCTGGTCTTATGATTGAGAGCGACGTGAATGGCCATTTTTCGGGAGTTCAGCCCGGACTCCGGCTGGTCCCGACGCCGCCAAGCCGAGTGGACATGCGCAGTTTAGCACGCAAAAATTTTGCATCCTCCACGGGAGTGGCGTGTGAATTGCTAATTACAACTGCGGAGGTTTCAAAAACAAATGTTGCACTGGTCTCTGGTTTTCCTGGTCATCGCGCTCGTGGCAGCGCTGCTCGGATTCGGAGGTATCGCCGGCACAGCAGCTGGTGTCGCGAAGATACTGTTCTTTGTCTTCCTCGTGATCTGGGTCATTTCTCTGATCTCTCGCCGTAGTCGGGTATAACTACACATTTCGTCGGGCGGAGCCTGCTTCATCACGTCTCCGCCCGTCAAATCCCTCCTCGCAATTCCCTCCTCCAATTCCCTTTCGTTAACCTGCCGTGTTATAGTCCTATAAATTAGTCTCTTTGTCCGCTCCCTGCGTGAGCGGCCCCTCTCTGACGAGAATCACGCTGCCCTGTCCGCGCGGCAAAATTCCTAAAATTCATCTCTGTCCTGGAAAGGGGTTTTCTCTTTGTTACAGCGTTTTCTCGTCCTTTTTACAGCCGGGCTCCTCGCCTGTGCTTCTTCGTTCGGGCAGGCCACCACTTCGCTCCGGGGAGCGGTTACCGATCCCCAGGGTGCGGCCGTCTCCGGCGCCCTTCTCACTCTCACCGATTCTGCTACCGGCAGCATTCGCAAAATCGTTGCTGATAACGCCGGTGATTACCAGTTTCTTCAGATTGCTCCCGGCACTTATTCCCTCCAGGTGGATAAACCTGGCTTTGACAGTCTCACCAAAACCGGAATCGTTCTTGCCGTAAACACGCCCGCGACCCTCGACTGCCGCCTCACGGTCGGCTCCGTCGGAACCACCATCGCGGTCGAAGCCGATGCCTCCGCCATCAACACCGTGGATGCTTCGGTAGGTAACCCTTTCACTCAGACCCAGGTCCGCGAGCTTCCGCTCCAAACCCGCAACGTCGTCGAACTGCTGAGCATTCAGCCCGGCGTTACCCAAACCGGTGAAGTTCTCGGCGCACGCCGCGATCAGAACAACATCACGCTCGATGGTGTCGACGTCAATCAAAATCAGAATTCCGGAATTACCGTCTCCGGCACTAACGGCTCGGAAGCGTCCGGCACCTCGAACATCACCTCGGGTTTCAACGCCGCTCTTCCCGTGCCGCTCGATTCCGTCCAGGAATTTCGCGTCACCGTCGGCGGTCAAGGCGCCAATCAGGGCCGCTCTTCCGGCGGTCAGGTCTCGCTCATCACCAAGAGCGGCACCAACCAGCTCCATGGGTCTTTCTACGAATACAACCGCAATACCGACCTCACCTCCAACGACTGGTTCAACAACCGTTCCGGCGTCGCCCGCACCCCGCTCGTTCGCAACCAGTTCGGCGCCTCCATCGGCGGCCCGGTCATCAAGAACCGCATTTTCCTCTTCGGCAACTGGGAGCGTCGTATCGATGCCAGCGGACAGAGCGCCCTTCGCACCGTCCCCAGCGAACTGCTGAAGCAGGGCGATCTGCAGGTCAAGCTCACCAACGGCTCCACCCAGACCCTCACACCCGCCGACCTCAGCGCTCTCGACCCGCTGCACACCGGGTTCACGTCCGCGATGAAGAACGTACTGGGCTCTTACCCGGTGGGTAACGATCCCGCCGCCGGCGCCGATCACGGCCTGAACTTCAGCGCTCTCCTGTTCAACGCGCCCTTTGTCGAAGACGACTCCGCTTACGTCGCCAAGATGGATTTCAACATCGACAACGCGCGCAAGCACACCGTCGCCGTCCGTGGAACCCTCGCCGGCAACTCCCAGACCAATCCGAGCGGCATCGCCGAGTTTCCCGGCCAGTCCCCGGCTTCGCAGATCCTGAACAACAGCCGCGGCATTTCCGCGCTTTACACCTGGGTCGTCAAGCCTTCACTGATCAACACGCTGAGCTACGGGCTTACCCGCTACAGCCAGGCGCAGTCCGGCGCTCTCGGCACCTCGCTCGGCTTCCAGTCGCTCAGCAATCTGGTCAACACATCGCAGCGTCCCCGCACGCAGCTCATCCCGACTCACAACCTGGCGGACGATCTGAACTGGACCAGGGGCAAGCACACTATCACCACCGGCCTGAACTTCCGCTTCATCAACAACGACCTCACGTCTTACGCCAACTCGTTCGCCTCTTACAGCTACAGCCGGAACACGCTGCTCGGTCTCGGCGGCGACGCCACCACGCTGGTCACCAATTACCTCCAGACCAAGCTTGGTGATCCCACCCTCAAGCTGTCCGATCCCACCAACGTGCAGGGCGCGTTGGGCGATCTTCTCGGCATCATCAATCAGTACAGCGTCACCTACAACTTCGGCCGCACCGGCGCCGCCATTCCCATCGGCGCGCCCAGCATCCGCGATTTTGCCACCAATGAATACGAAGGTTACGTGCAGGACAGCTGGCGCGTGCGTCGCGATCTCACACTTACTTTCGGCGTTCGCTACAGCAACTTCTCCGTCCCGAATGAAACCAATGGCGTTCAGGTCGGAACCACCGTCGGCCTCGACAAATATTTCGCGGAACGCGTCGGCGCCATGCTCGCCGGTACTCCGAACAACGCGCTCCCCGATGCGTCTCTCACCTACACGCTCGATGGGCCCGCCAACGGCAAGGGCAGCTGGTACGCACGCGACAAGAACAACTTCGGCCCGCGCTTCTCCTTTGCCTATTCGCCGGAACAGAACAGCGGCAAGTGGTGGTCCGGACTCCTCGGCAAAGGCACCGTCCTGCGTGGCGGCTTTGCCATGGTCTATGACCGCTACGGCAGCGATCTGATCACCGCGCTCGATTCCACCGGTTCCCCCGGACTTGCTACCAGCCTCACGCAGCCGGTCAATACCAACTTCACCACTTCGGCGCGCTATCCCAATCTGCCCAGTCTTCCGGCCGCTTCGGGCGGCAGTTTCCCGTACACGCCTTCCACCATTACCGGCGGCTTCAATCAGGGTGTCGGCGTCGATCCCAATCTCGTCGCGCCGTATTCCTTCGTGCTCAACCTGAACTACGCGAAGGAACTGCCCGGCAAGATGACCATGGAAATCGGTTACGCTGGCCGCTTGTCCCGCAAGAATTTGATCCAGCAGGATTTCGATCAGCCGCTCACCCAGTTCAAGGATCCGGCTTCCGGTCAGACCTGGGCTCAGGGCGCGGGTGTGCTGCGCGGCCTCTACGATAACGGCCTCACCGACGCTCAGGTGAAAGCCAACCCTGGCTCGGTGCCGCTCGTGCCGTTCATCGAAAACATGTTCCCGACGCTCAAGAACTACTACTTCCCCGGAAGCGCGTCGGCCAACTATTTCGACGTCGTCTACAACCAGAATTCCGGCAGCGATCTCGATTCGCTCAACCAGATGGACCGCAGCCGCAAACCGGACGGTACCTGTTTCTCGAAGACCGGCTGCAACACGTTCTACCCGCTGCAGCTCGCCGGCCTCCCTACCTGGACCAACAGCGGCTTCTCGAACTACAACGCCGGAACCCTCACCATTCGCCGCTCGCTCTCGAACGGCGTCGGCTTCGATTTCAACTACACCTTGTCGCACTCCATCGACAACTCGTCCGGTGCGGAATCCGGCGCCGGCACCAGCGGCGGCGTTCTCCAGGACGCCTTCAATCCGAATGCCTTCCGTGGCTCTTCGGATTTCGATGCGCGCCACAATATCACCACCGACATCCTGCTTCAGCTTCCCTTCGGCAAAGGCAGACGCTTCGCCGGCAACGCTCCGCTCTGGCTCGATGAAGCCATCGGTGGATGGCAGCTCGCCCTCATCGGTCGCTACCATTCCGGTTTGCCGACCACCATCTACTACGGCGGCATCTACAACGTGAACTACGAGAACAGCTCGATCGCGATTGCCAAGCCCGGTTACACGCCGGCCACTTCCATCGGCATCGACAACAACGGCATCCCCAGCCTTTTCGCCAATACCTCGGCGAACACGAACTTCGAGGCCTCCTACCCCGGAGTGACGGGTACCCGTGCCATCATCCGCCTGCCCAGCTTCACCAACTTCGATATGTCCCTTTCGAAGTCGTTCGCCATGCCGTGGGAAGGTCACCGCCTGCAGTTCCGGGCGGAGGCGTTCAACGCATTCAACAACGTGAACTTCTACGCGCCGCAGCTCAGCCTGTCTTCACCCGCTGTGTTCGGAGAGTTCCAGCACGCGCAGCCCATGCGTGTGCTGCAGCTCAGCCTGCGCTATCAGTTCTAAATCGCCGCAATCGACAACAAAAAAGGGGGGCGGCGCATCAAGCGCCGTCCCCCTTTTTCTTTCTATTCGATCCGAGATCTGCGAAGCGGATTTACGAACCGGAGTGCGTCCGCAGTGCCGGTGCAATTGCCGGCCACTCCCGCTTCGCGGCCGCATGGAACCGTTTCTCGGGTTCCGGCAGTTTCCAGTCCGGCTGCTCAGATTCCTCAGAGAGTTCGATCATGCGCCTCAGCGGTGTCAGGATCTGCCCCTTGAAAAACCAACCTCCCGCCAGTGTCGCGGCGCTCGCAATGGCAATCTGAAAAACCATAATCTAACCGGTCCTCTAAACTCTAAGCAACTAATCGGCCTAAGTGAGAAAAACTTTAGCCCTCACCCTGGCGCCTATTCGGAGTCGGCAGTCTTTTTGTCCGACTCCAAGTCAAAGTCTACATGCGCTTTTCTTACGCGGCGAAAGATTAATTGCCCGGCTGTAACGGTTAGTACAGTTCTGATTTTTAGTAATTGCTTTGCCTTAGTATTTTTATCTAACCAAAGTTAACCTTAGGTCCACGCATCGGCCAATGCCACTTATGCAATCTCCACGAACGCGTTGCTGGCCGCCTGGTGCTCGGTGACGACACCCTTTCCGATGTCGTAAACCCACCCCACAAGCGTCAGATTCCCCTCTGCCAGCCTCCCGGCCACCGAGGGATGCGTCCGCAAATGGCTCAGTTGCAGCAGGACATTCTCCTCCACCAGCTTTGGGAGCAGTTCCGCTTCGCCGGCATTCGGGTTCCGCGCTCGTGTCGCGCTCAGCGCGGCTTCGGCATTGCGCAGCCAGCGGTTCACCGTCGGCATGTCAGACAGCGACTGCCGGTTCAGCAGCCCCCGCATGGCTCCGCACTCCGAATGCCCGCAAACCACGATTTGCGCCACGTTCAACAGCAATGCCGAGTACTCGATCACCGCCGACACGCCGCCCAGCATCTCGCCGTAGCCCGGAACCAGGTTCCCAATGTTCCGCGTGACAAAGATATCGCCAGGCTTTGCCTGTGTAATTACTTCCGGATCCACCCGCGAATCGCAGCAGGTGATCATCAGCGTGTGCGGTCGCTGCGGCTCCAGCGCGGCCTTTTCATACAGCTCGCGGCTCCCCGGAAAGATTTCACTCCGGAACCGGCGCACGCCCTCATGCAACAGCTTTTTATAATTAGACAATCAAACTAGTTTACCCGTGCACATGCGGATGGGGATGTGGATGCGACTCCCCTTCCGGATGGCTGTGCCGGTGCGGATGAATCAGACGCGTCCGCTCCAGCAGCGGCACGTCATGCAGAATAGCCAGAGGCGTACCCTCCGCCACCACGCGCCCCGATTCAAACAGCAGACACCGATCCGCGATTTCTTCCAGGCTGTCCAGATCGTGCGTCGCGGTCACCACCGTCTTCTTCCCGCCGCCCCACGAAACCATCAGCTCAATAATCTGGCTCTCACTCCGCGGATCGAGCGCCGCCGTCGGCTCGTCCAGCAGCAGCACTTCCGGGTCGAGAATAATTACCGAAGCAATCGCCACCCGCTTCTTCTCACCCCCCGAAAGCCGGTGCGGCGAGCGGTCGCGCAGGTGGCCGATCTGCAGCGTCTCCAGAGTCGCGTCCACGCGCTCCCGAATTTCGGCTCGCGGCCAGTGCAGTTGCAGGGGACCGAAAGCCAGTTCATCGAACACCGTCGGATTGAACAGCTGCACGTCAGGATTCTGGAATACCAGACCCACCCGCCTACGGAATTGATGGTTGAATGCCGGTTCGCGAAAACGAATCTCCGTGAGCGGCTGCCCAAACCAGTCCACTGCGCCCGCATCCGGAAAGATCAGCCCGTCCAGCATCCGCAGCAGTGTCGATTTCCCCGATCCGTTCGCGCCCACCAGCGCCAAGCGCTCCCCCGCGTGTACCGCCATCGAGAGTCCGTCCAGTGCCGTCGTCTGCTGGTATTGGTATCGCAGTTCGCGCGCTTCGAAGACGTGTTCGGCCATCTCAGCGCCCCAGCGAAACAGCCGCAATCGCCAGCGCCGCGAAACCGCCCAGATAGAGCCAGTCCGCCCTGCCGATGGTCAGCTCTTCCAGCAGGTACACATCCCCCTGAAAGCCCCGTGATCGCATCGCGCAGTGCACCTCGGAGCTGATCTGAAAGCTCTTCGCCAGCAGCACGCCCACGCTGGCCGAAGCCAGCCGTCGCCGGTCCGGCCCGCTCAGCGTACCCACCAAACGGCTCTGCCGTGACTCGAACATTTCGAGAGCCGTCCGCAGAAACAGAAAGATGTAGCGGTAGGTCATCCCCAGAATCACCACCGCGGTAACCGGAACGCGAAAGAAGCGCAGGGCCCGCAGCACGCGCGTCCACTCGGTACACAGCACCAGCAGAACGGAAAAGGTCACCGCCGTTTCCACGCGGATCAGCAGCAGCGCCGCGCTGTGCAGCCCCTGCGCCGTCGCCGGCCACCCCAATCCAGGCACGACGTACAGCACCGTTCCCGCTGTCAGGAAAATCGCGGGCAGCGCGACCACTCCGCTGAACGACATCGCCGGAATCCAAACGCGCAGCGCCAGCGTGCCCAGCGGAATCCGCGACGCCATCGCGAACGCCACGCCAAGCCCAAACATCGCAAGCAGCACCGGAATGCGATGCACCGCTGCCGCCGCCCCCACCAGAAAGAGCAGCCCTGGCACTTTCACCCGCGGCTCCAGCCCTTGCAGCAGCCCGCGTCTTCCCGCAGTCTCCTCCGCATCCGCCGCCCTGCTCACTCCGCGCAGCAGGGTTGCCACTGTCCGCGCCACGAATCCGCCCTCGCGCTCACCGCGGGGAAGCAGCGTCAGCCCAAGTCCCACCAGCACAATCAGCCCCACGCCCACCATCGCTGAGACCAGATACCCAAACGAAGTGCTGCGGATAAACGAAGGAGCGTACCCCGAAAGCGGCGCGGTCCACACACTCGAAAGCCGCTCCAACCCGCGCGGCGCCTGCCCGGGCGCTTCATGGTTTCCCGACGCCGCCGCGATCCGCTCCCGAGCGGCCGGGTTGGCATAATCCCGTGCGCTCCACTCTCCCCACGCCGCGCCGGCTGCCAGAATGCCGAGCGGCGTCAGAATCATCAGCAGCGCCACTCCCGTCCAAAGCCTCCGCATCGATATCACTGGCGCGGCGCTCACATATCCAAGGTCCGGTGCATGCGGCGCCGTGCGTCGCAGCAGCGCCGGGTCGGCGTGCTGCAGATACGCCACCACACCAGCCGAGACGATCAATTCCGCCAGACCCGCGAAGGTCAGGTGGCCGATCATCATCGCCGGGATCGAAATGCTCAGCGGATACGGACAATACAACGGCGCGCCTGAGGCGTCCCGAAACAGCAGCGGCTGAATCCCGAACTCGACGGCGGCCAGCAGCGCCGAAAGGTTGATCGCCACATACCCGGCCAGTGCCGCCGCCACTACCCGGCGCACGCTGCCAATCGCCGCCCCCGCCGCAACCGCGCGGTATACAAGATACGCGGCCAGCGAACCCGCGATCGCCATGTTGAAGCAGTTAGCGCCAATCGCCGTCAGTCCGCCATCCCCGAAGAACAGAGCCTGAATCACCAGCGCGATCGAAATCGCCAGCATGGATGCCCACGGTCCCAGCACCACCGTCGCAATCCCCACGCCCACCGCATGTCCCGTCGTTCCACCCGGCAGCGGAAGGTTGAACATCATGATCACAAACGAAAACGCCGCAAACACCGAAAGCAGCGGAATCAGTTCCGTATGCACCGCCCGCTTCACTCGCCCCAGCGCGGCATACCAGAAAGGCGCCGACGCCGCATAAAGCACGGCGCACGTGGAAGGACTCAGGTATCCGTCGGGAATGTGCATCAACAGACGTTTCCGGCGTCCGATCGTAGCACGATCATCACTTTTGTATACGTCAGGGCTTTGCGGTCAGATTTTCCTTCTTCCACCGCATCGCATCGAAAATGCGGGTGTGTCCGCTTGGGTGATCGAAGAAGATGATCTCTTCAATTGGCCCCGGATTCAGCTTCCGGTACTCCCCTAAAATCAGCGCGGCTTCCGCAAATCCGTCCGGCTGCCGTGCCGCGTTCAGCCCGAACGTGTCCGCTTCCTGTTCCTGCCCGCGAATGAAGCTGTTCCCTACCGGCGTGTAGAGGAAGCCGAAGATGGCCAGCAGCAACGCCACAAGAGGAATCACCGCGGGGTCGGTAATTCCGCGGATGCCCCAGCGCGCGCCCCATCGGCTCAGGGACCAGTTCAGCGACCATCGCAGCAGCGCCAAAGCCACCAGCGCCACCACGCCGAAAAAGAACACCAGCTTATAGACGTGGTTCAGGACGTAGTGGCCCATTTCATGTCCCATCACCGCGAACACCGCTTCCGGCGAACTCCGGTTCAGCAGATTGTCGTTCAGCGTAATGCGTTCTGTCCCCAGAAACCCGCTGACGTTCGCGCTCACGCGTTTGCTCTGCTTGGAGGCGTCCACCTCGTAAACGTTCGTCGCCGGAATGCCGTTGGCCCGCGCCAGGCTCAGAATCGGTGTGGTGATCCGGGGGTCGTTCAGAATCGTGTACTTATTGAACAGCGGCGCGATAAACACCGGGCCAATCAGCGCGCCGAACGCGAAAAACAGGATCGACACCACGCCGCCCCACACTGGCCACGTGCGCGGCGCCTTTCGCACTACCGCAAACAGGATCACCACCAGCAGACCTACCAGAATCATGCCCAGCAGCAGACTCTTCATTTGGTCTCCCAGCCAGGCGCCAAAGGTCTGGTTCATCAGCGAATACTGCCGCTCCCGGAAGAAGCCCTCATACACCGTCATCGGAAACGAAAGAAGATACGTGAGCGCCGAGTAAAGCAGCCAGTACACAAACACCTGCAGTCCGCGAAACCGCGTGAGCCGCTCCGCCACATCGCGCATCCGGGCCGACCACCGCGTCTGCAGCAGCAGGAGCGAAATGCCCGCCGTCACCAGAAAATCCCAGAGAATCAGCCAGTACCCGCCTTCGAAATACGAGTCGGACTTCGCCTTGTCCGCCGCCGGCACCGTCGCGAGATAAGCATCGGTCGCCGTCACCGGATCGAAATTCGGCGACGCCTGTGCCGCCGGAGGCACCGTCAGCGCATGCTGGGCCGCCAGCGGCAGCGTCAGGAACAGCAACAAAATGGCTCGAATCATGTCAGGTTTCGTTTCGTAAGGAGATAGACCGCGAAGCTTCCCAGCCAGTGCCCGCCCTCGTAATGCTCGCCCGTCACCGCTCGCAGGCCGTCGCGCCCGTGCTCGGCAGCGGTGGCACGCAGCGCGGGCAGTCGCTCGTCGGCCGGGGGGAGCGCGCTCGCAATGCCGTTCATCATCCAGGCACGGCTCAGGTTCAATCCATCTAAATGCGCCAGCTTGCCGTCGCTCGGATCGGTAACCACACCGGGCCTTAGCCACGCGATTGTCCCGTCTCGCGGAATCTCCGGCAGAAAACGCGCCAGCCATGGACCGAAGTCCGCTGCCGGCAGCACCCGCCGCATCACATCCGCTTCTGCCAGGCAGGGCGAGTTGAAGTCCTCTCCGGACGGCTCATACGACAGCGGGCAGCCCCGGTCATTCAAATAGAACTCCCGCGCCCGCCGTCGCAGCAGCTGGTCGAATTGGCTTCGTTTGGCAATGCGGGCATAGTCCAGCAGCAGCGCCAGGCTGAACGCCGTATTGCTGTGTTCCCCGGACCGCACCGGCCGCGTCAGTTTCGGCAGCCACGTTTCCAATCTCTGCACCGAAGCCTCTTCCAGAGGCCGCAGCGCCTGTGACCACTGGCTCGCGTCCGGGTCGTCCCACTGACGCAGTTCCGCCGCCAGCTGCAGCAGCCATGCCAGACCGTAAGGTCGCTCGAAACCCTCTCTCCCCGGTGCGCGAAGGTACTCCGCCTCCCGCGCCAGGTTTTCAGCAGTCAGGCTTTGCGCCAGAGCCTGCTTTGCTTTCGCCGCCACCGGGGTCTGCGGAAAGCTGCGCGCCAGCCGCGCCAGCATCCAGTGGCCGTGCACGGAGGAATGCCAGTCGTAACAGCCGTAAAACGCCGGTGTCAGCTCCCGCGGCGGCTTCACATCCTGGTCCGAGTTCAAACTGTGCGCGATCTTCGTCGGATACTGCCGATGCACGCACGCCAGCGCCAGCGCGGCGAATCGTTCCGCTGTCGCCAAATCCAGGTCCGCGGCATCGGTGGTCATGGCAGTCAAAAGCAGCAGGCTCGCGAGTCTCAAGTAAAGATCTTCCCACGCTACAATCAGCGGATGTCGCCACGGAATCCATGGAAAACGCTGCGCTCCCGCATCGCCTACCGGAACGAGTGGCTGCGCGTCCGCGAAGATGAAGTGCTGCGTCCCGATGGGCAGCCCGGTATCTACGGCGTCGTCGAGATCCGCCCCTCCGTCGGGATCATGGCCTTCAACGAAGCGGGTGAGATGGCCCTCGTCGGCCAGTGGCGCTACACGCTCGGGCGCTACACCTGGGAAATCGTGCGCGGCGGCTCCTCCGAAGGCGAGACCAATATGCTGGCCGCCGCCCGGCGCGAACTGCGCGAAGAAACCGGGTTCGAAGCCGCCAACTGGCACTCTCTCGGCACGGTCGACGTCTGTAACGGCGTCACCACCGACGTCCAGCATCTCTTCGTCGCCCGCGGCCTGACGTTCACCGGCGTCGATCTCGAACCCGTCGAAGAAATCGTTACGGATTGGGTTCGTTTTGAACGCGTCCGTGACATGGTGCTCTCGGGAGAGATCACCGAGGTGTGCAGCGTCGCGGGCATTCTGAAACATATAATGACGGCGTGAATCTATCCCGACGCAGTTTGTTGGCGGCCGCCGCCGCGGTCCCCGCCCTCGCACAGTCCCAGCGCGACTGGAGCGGAAAAGAGCCCGTTCGCTATCCCGACGCGGATATCATCACCCTCGATAAGCGCTTCAAAAAATACGCCATCGGCAACACCCCCATCCGCCGCCTCTACACTGGTACGCTCTGGTCCGAAGGACCCGCCTGGAACGCCGCCGGCAAATATCTGGTCTTCAGCGACATCCCCAACAACCGCCAGATGCGCTGGCTCAATGACGATGGCCACGTCAGCGTCATGCGCAATCCCTCCGGTTATTCCAACGGCAACACGTTTGATTACGAGGGCCGCCAGCTCTCCTGTGAACACGGCGGACGCCGCGTCGTGCGCTATGAACACAACGGCGCCCTCACCGTCATCGCCGATAAGTGGCAGGGCAAGCCCTTCAATGCGCCGAACGACATCGTGGTCCACCCCGATGGCGGCATCTGGTTCACCGATCCCGGCTACGGCATCATGGGCAACTACGAAGGCGGCAAACACGATTTCGAAATCAAGGAAGCCACTTACCGCGTCGATCCCAAAACCGCCAAAGTCGATCTTGTTGAAAAGGATTTCTTCAAGCCGAACGGGCTCTGCTTCTCGCCCGATTACAAGCGCCTCTACCTATGCGATACCGGTGCGAACGCCTATGACAACGCCCCCAAGATCATCGGCATCTTCGACGTGGTGGATGGCAAAAAGCTGAAGAACACCGGCAAGACCATCTCGACGGAACTTGCAGGCAAGGGCGCGGGTCTCGCGGACGGCATCCGCGCCGACACTGACGGCAACATCTGGGCCGGCCTCGGCTGGGTCGGCGCCGGCTACGACGGCGTTCACTGCTTCACGCCCCAGGGCGAGCGCATCGGCATGATCCTGCTCCCTGAAATCTGTGCCAACATCTGCTTCGGCGGCCCCCTGCGCAACCAGCTCTTCATGGCCGCCGGGCAGTCGCTCTATTCCGTCTTCACCGAAGCGATCGGCGCCCACATCGCTTAGACCTGGCCCAGTGCCCGCTTCTGCCGGCCCGCCGCATCGAAGTTCTCCGGGTCCAGCCATCGCTCGAACGCGGCCTTGCGCGCCGGCCATTCGGAATCCAGCATGGCAAACCAGGCCGTATCGCGGCTCTTCCCCTTCACAATCATGTGCTGCCGGAAGATCCCCTCGAACGTGAAGCCCAGCCGCAGCGCCGCCCGCCGCGATGGCTCGTTCTCCGCATTGCACTTCCACTCATACCGTCGGTAGCCCAGTTCCTCGAACACATACCGCGCCATCAGGTACATTGCTTCTGTCGCCCCGCGCGTCCGTTGCAGCGCCGGCGTAAAAAGGATGCTCCCCACTTCAATCACCCGGTGCTTCGGCTCGATCCGCATAAACGAAGCCCGCCCCACCGCCTCGCCCGAGGCCCGGTCCACCAACGCAAAGAACAGCGGGTCCGTCGACGAAGCCTTGCGCTCCATGTCCGTCTCGAAGGAGGCGAAATCCGGATACGGCCCATCGAACAGATACTCCCAAAGCGCGTCGTTCGCCGCCCCGCTCGATTTCTCCCAAAGTGATCGCCCATGAACCGCCGCATTCAGCGGAGCCACCGTCACGTAGCGTCCCTCCCGCGTTACTCGCTCTGGCAGCATCCGGCACTTTCGCTCATCGTCAGATCATCATAAAATGAAAGTTCCCATGCACACAGGCGTCATTGTTTTTCCCGGCAGCAACTGCGATCACGACGCCTGGTATGCGCTGAATCACAACCTGGGCCACAAAGCCGAATTCATCTGGCACGATTCCACCACGCTCGGCAATGTCGATGCCGTGGTCCTGCCCGGCGGCTTCTCCTACGGCGACTATCTCCGCTGCGGCGCCATCGCGCGCTTCTCGCCCGTCATGACCGCCGTGCGCAAATTCGCCGCCGAAGGCGGTCCGGTTCTCGGCATCTGCAACGGCTTTCAAATTCTGGTCGAAGCCGGTCTGCTGCCTGGCGCGCTCGTGCGCAATGCCGGCCTGCGTTTCCTTTGCAAACACGTCGACCTGATCACCACAACCGCCAATTCGCCCTTCACCTCCACCCTGCCTGTCGGCCAGACTCTGCGCCTCCCCATCGCTCACGGCGAAGGCCTTTACTACGCTGATGACCGCACACTCGATGAACTCGAAGCCGAAGACCGCGTCGTCTTCCGCTACGCCCAAAACCCCAACGGCTCCCTCCGCGACATCGCCGGCATCCTGAACGCGCGGCGTAACGTCATGGGCATGATGCCCCACCCCGAACGCGCCTGCGACCCGCTCATGGGCTCCTGCGACGGCCGCGGCATCTTCGCCTCGCTTGTCTCCTCCCTGGTCCGGCGCCTGATGGCCATCACCCCCGAACTCATCGCTCTCCACCAGCTCACGGAGGGCGAGTACGAAAAGATCGTCTCGCTCCTCGGCCGTGAGCCGCGCTACACCGAACTCGGCATCTTCAGCGTCATGTGGAGCGAGCACTGCTCTTACAAAAGCTCCCGAATCCATCTGCGCAAGCTGCCCACGCGCGGCAAAGTCGTGGTGCAGGGTCCCGGCGAGAACGCCGGCGTCATTGATATCGGCGGCGGCTGGGTCTGCGCTTTCAAAATCGAGTCCCACAACCACCCAAGTTACATCGAACCCTTCCAGGGCGCCGCCACTGGCGTCGGCGGCATCCTGCGCGACATCTTCACCATGGGCGCCCGTCCCATCGCCGTTCTCGATTCCCTGCGCTTCGGCTCGCCGGACCACCCCACCGCGGGCGCGCGCAACCGCCGCATCCTCGACGGCGTCGTCGCCGGCATCGCCCATTACGGCAACTGCTTCGGCGTTCCCACGGTCGGCGGCGAATGCATCTTCGAGGATTGCTACAACGGCAATCCCCTCGTGAATGTCTTCGCTCTCGGCATTTGCCGCCGCGAAGAAATCTTCTACGCCAAAGCTTCCGGCGTCGGTAACCCGGTCATTTACGTCGGCGCCAAAACCGGACGGGACGGCATTCACGGCGCTTCCATGGCTTCCGCCGAATTCACCGAGGAATCCAAACAGAAACGCCCCAACGTGCAGGTCGGCGATCCCTTTCTCGAAAAGCTCCTCATGGAAGCCTGCCTCGAAGCCATGCGACCGGCGCCATCGTCGGCATCCAGGATATGGGCGCCGCCGGCCTCACCTCGTCCTCCTGCGAAATGGGCAGCCGCGGCGGCGTCGGCATCGAGATCGATCTCGACCGCGTGCCGCAGCGCGAAACCGGCATGAGCGCCTATGAAATGCTGCTCTCCGAATCCCAGGAACGCATGCTGCTCGTCGCCGAAAAGGGCAGGGAAGAGGAAGTCTTCGGCGTCTTCCGCAAGTGGGGCCTCGATGCCGTCACCATCGGCACCGTCACTGACGATGGCCTGCTGCGCGTCCGCCATCAGGGCGAAATCAAAGCCGAGATCCCCAACCACGCCATCGCCGAAGAAGCGCCCCGCTACGATCGTCCCCATGCCGTCGCGCCATTCCGGCTTGCTCCCCTCGACCGCCCCGACATCCACACCACCGCCTCTCCCCAGGATGCTCTGCTCGCCCTGCTCGCCTCGGGCGATATCTGTTCCAAGCGCCCCATTTGGGAGCAGTACGATTACTCCGTCCGCACCAACACCCTCGCCGGCCCCGGGGCCGATGCGGCCATCGTGCGCGTCAAGGAAAGCGGCATCTCTCATCGCCATGGCGCTCGATGGCAACGGCCGCTACTGCTATCTCGACCCGCGCCAGGGAGCCCGGCTCAACGTCGCCGAATGCTGCCGCAATCTCGCCACCGCCGGCGCGCTTCCTGTCGCCGCCACCAATAACCTGAACTTCGGCAATCCCGAACGCCCGGAGATCATGGCCCAGCTCGTCGAAGCCATCGAGGGCATGGCCGAAGCCTGCGAATTCTTCGAGACCCCCATCACCGGCGGCAACGTCAGCCTGTACAACGAAACGCTCGGTCAGGGCATCTATCCCACGCCCGTGGTCGGTATCGTCGGTCTGCTGAAAACCGCTGCGCCCATCCCTTCCGCCTTTCAGTCTCCAGATCGCGACATCGTCCTCCTCGGCGGCCTCGGCTCCACCGATCAAACTCAGTTCGGCAGCTCCCAGTACGCCAAGGTCGTGCTCGGTGCGCTGTGGGGCATGCCTCCCGCGCTCGACATGCCCTACGAGAAGCGCGTTCACGATGCCATGCGCGCCATCGCCGCCGCCGGACTTGCCGAATCCGCCCACGATGTCAGCGATGGCGGACTCGCCGTCACCCTCGCCGAATGCTGTCACTCCGTTGGCGCCGGCGTTCAGCTCGCGTCCAGCCTCCCGCCCGAACATCTCCTCTTTCACGAATCCCCTTCGCGCATCGTCCTCTCCACAGCCCACGCTGCGGAAATTGCCGAACTCGCCGCGCGCCATGGGGTGGAATCAGTACGCATCGGCGCTACAATAAAAGAGCGGTTACGAATTCAAGACGGTCCCGTTACTCTGATTGATTGTGAAATCGCGAGCCTGCATCCTGAGTTGTCCTTCTAACGCCCAATCCCAAGCCTATGTTCGATAAGTTTCGCGAAGAGTGCGGCGTTGTCGCCATCTATGGCAACCCGGAATCCTCGAAGCTGGCGTACCTCTCGCTGTATGCCCTGCAGCATCGCGGTCAGGAAAGCTGCGGTATCTCCTCGAGCGATGGCCGCGAGTTGTTCACGCGCAAATCCATGGGCCACGTCGCCGACGTTTTCACGCCCCAGGTTCTCCGTGATCTCCCCGGCGATCACGCCATCGGCCACACGCGCTACTCCACCGCTGGTGACACCGCGATCCTGAACGCTCAGCCGTTCTGCGTTTCCTGCAACAAGGGAAAGATCGCGGTAGCGCATAACGGCAACATCACCAACGCCTCCGAACTGCGCGCCGAGCTCGAACGCCGCGGCTCCATCTTTCAGTCGAACAGCGATACCGAAGTCATCCTTCATCTGGTCGCCCACTCTGCCGAGCGCACTCTCGCGGGCGCTCTGCGCGACGCCCTGCTCCAGCTCGAAGGCGCGTTCTCGCTCGTTTTTCTTGCCGAAGACCGCATCATCGTCGCGCGCGATCCGCACGGCTTCCGCCCCCTCGCCATGGGCCAGCGCGAACTCTCCGGCGGCAAGATCAGCACCGTCTTCGCTTCCGAGACCTGTGCCTTCGATCTCATCGATGCCGTCTACTTAAACGATGTCCAGCCAGGCGAGATGGTCACCGTCGGACCCGAAGGCGTCACCCGTGAGCGCTACGCTCCCACGCAGCCTCTTTCTCACTGCGCCTTCGAGCACGTCTACTTCTCCCGGCCCGATTCCATTGTGTTTGGCCGCGCCGTCCAGGAATCCCGCGAAGCTCTCGGCTGCACGCTCGCGCGCGAAGCTCCCGCCGATGCCGATATCGTCGTCCCCGTTCCCGATTCCGGCGTTGCCGCGGCTCTCGGCTACGCCAACGAATCCGGGCTCCCGTACCGCCAGGCGCTCATCCGCAACCACTACGTTGGCCGCACCTTCATCGAACCCTCGCAGGCCATCCGCGATTTCGGCGTCAAGCTCAAGCTCAACCCCATCCGCCACCTCCTCGAAGGCAAGCGCGTCGTCCTCGTGGACGATTCCATCGTGCGCGGCACCACGTCCCGCAAAATCGTCCGCATGGTGCGCAATGCCGGCGCCAGCGAGGTGCACGTGCGCATCTCCTGCCCGCCCACCATCTCCCCCTGCTTCTACGGGGTCGATACTCCCACCAAAAGCGAATTGATCGCCTCCAATAACACCATCGAAGAGATTCGCCGCTTCATCGAGGCCGACAGCCTTGGGTATCTCTCGCTCGGCGGTCTGCGCCGCGCCCTCAAAGACGATAACCACGATTACTGCTACGCCTGCTACACCGGTGACTACCCCACCGACTTCGTTCACATCGAGCATTTGCTCGGCGTGAAGAAAACCAGCCTCAACGCACACTAACCCGGTGTGCTGATCAAACTCGCCGCTCTTCTCCTGCTGCCGATCGCCTCGCTCGCGCAGACCCGTGTCCCCGTCCTCGTCGAGCTGTTCACCTCCGAAGGCTGCTCCAGCTGCCCGCCCGCCGATCGCCTGCTTGCCGAAATCGATCGCACCCAGCCCGTCGGCACCGCGCAGATTCTCGTGCTCTCCGAACATGTCGATTACTGGAACCGCCTCGGCTGGCGCGATCCCTTCTCCTCCGCCCAGTTCAGCCGCCGCCAGAACGAGTACGCAGAGGCGTTCCGGAAAGACGGCGCTTACACTCCGCAGATGGTCGTCGATGGCCACGCCGAATTCATCGGCAGCGATGGCCGCGCGGCCTATGCCGCCATTGAACAAGCAGCCGCCCGCGCCAAAGCGGCGGTAGCCCTTAGCCACGATTCCGGCGGCCTCATCGTCAACGTCTCCCAGATCCCCGGCAACGCCGACGCCGATGTTTATCTCGCCGTGACCGAAAGCGGCCTGACTTCCAAAGTTACCGCGGGCGAGAACTCCGGCCGCACCCTTGCCCATGTCGGCGTAGTGCGCTCTCTCTCTATCATTGGCCACGCCAAAACCGGCCAGTTCTCGAAACAGGTTGGCATGAAGAACACTCTCGCCCACTCGCGCGCGGTCGTGTTTCTCCAGGATCGGCGCACGCACGAAATCCTCGGCTCCGCCTCCATTGACCTGTAATTGTTCGCCCGAACCGATATCGTATACAGATGCCCGGGAACGCGGCGGACAGCCGCCGGCATCTGTTCGCTCTCGACGGCTTGCGTGCTCTGGCCCTGCTGAGTGTTGTCCTGCACCACTTGCTGCCCGCGCTTTTCGCGGGCGGAACCCCACTCCGCGATGCCGCCCGTTTCGTCCTCGATCTCGGCGGCTTGGGCGTCGATCTCTTCTTCGCCCTCTCCGGCTTCCTGATCACCGGAATCCTGGTGGATTCCAAAGGCCTCCCCCATTTCTTCAGCCGTTTTTACTGGCGGCGCTCGCTGCGAATCTTTCCCGCATACTTCCTTTTCCTTCTGCCCCTGCTCCTCATCCCCCGGCTCTACCGAACCGTCGGCCGCCCCTGGTTCCTTCTCTACCTCCGCAACTGGCGGGGCGCCGATGCCAACTCGGATGGCATCCTCGGCCACCTCTGGAGTCTCGCCGTCGAAGAGCAGTTCTATATCGTGTGGGCGCTGGCCGTTTTCCTCGCTCCCCGCCGCTGGCTGCCTTACCTGATCCTCGCTCTCAGCGCCGCCGCCCTGCCTTTCCGGTTGTGGATGAGCAGCGCCGGCTATACCTCTTATGAAATGATCCGCTTCACACCCTCCCGCATGGATGCCCTGCTGCTCGGCGGTCTGGTCGCGCTCGCCTGGCGCTCCAGGCACTGGCCCAGCGTGCGAAGAGGGGCTCTCCCCGTGGCTCTGCTTGCCTCCGCCGGTTACGCGGTTTCGCAGCTCCCGCACGGTTCTGTCCTGATCACCGACGCGCGTTTTTCATTCTCCGCCGTGTTCTTTGCCGCGCTGGTGGCGCTCGCCGTCGATCTCCGCGCCGCTTCTTTCCCCGGGCGCATTCTCTGCTCCCGGTTTCTGGCCCGCATTGCCAAATACAGCTACGCCCTGTACCTCTGGCACCTGCTGCTGCAAAGCGCCTTCGTCCACGGCCTCACTTATCTGAACCGCCACTTCGGCTCCCTCGCGGCCACAGTCGCTTCCATTGCCGGTATTCCGGTCTTGTTTGCGGCCCTGTACGGAGTGGCCGCGCTCTCCTGGCGCTATGTCGAGCAGCCCGCTCTGCGCCGCAAAGACGACGGCCACAACCCGCTGATCCCGAAAACGCTGGAGTGGGTCAAAACTTCGTAATCAGGAACAGCCCCGAAACCAGCAGTGCGCACCCGGCCAGCCGCCCCGCATTCGCGCGATGCACTTCGAACCCGACCCATCCCAGATGATCCAGCAGCACCGAGCACACCAGCGAACACGTAATCGTCAATGAAGTAAAGGTCGCCGATCCCAGCTTCCGCGCGAACAACAGTCCCGACATCGTCGAGAAAATACTCAGCAGCCCGCCCGTCCACGCCCACCACGGAGTCTGCCCCAGCCGCTGCCCCGAAGGACGCGTGAAATGCATAAACAGCGCTGCCAAAAGCAGCCCCAGAAATCCGGTGACGTACACCGTCATGCCAGCCAGCAGGGGCTGGTCCAGCGATTTGCGCAGCTGCGCATTCGCGCCCGCCTGCACCGTATTCAACGCGCCCGAAAACGCTGCAAACAGGTAGCCGATCACACTCATGCGGAACGCCACTTCACGCCAAGGTCCAAAGACTGCTTCGCGTAAGCGACACTTCGTTCCATATCGGCCTTTTGCTGGAATTGCAGAGCGCTTTCGTACGCGGGCGTGGTCGGCGTCCCCGGAACTTCCTCCACCACCATCCTGCCCTCATAGGGATGCCCCTTCTTCGCGAGCGCGATAAACCGGGCCAGATCCGAAGCCCGCATCGCCGGATACATCTTCCACACCTCCGGGTCAAGATACGGCATCACCACCGGCGGCCGTCCTGTTATCGGCTTGATGTAGAGGTACACCGGCGGACACAGCTCCCGCACTTTCGCCACAATCGCGCGAAAGTCCACCACGCCATCGCCCAGCACCACCCACTGCACCGCCGCCCCGCGCGGCACTTCGTAAACCACCGAATCGCGCAGGTGAACCGTCACTGCCAGCGGCCCCAGCGTCTCCACCGTCTCCATCGGATCCTCGAAGATAAACACCGGGTTGCCCGTATCCAGATACGAACCCACAAACTCCTTCCCGGCCGTTTCGATCACCTGCCGCGTCTGCCACGCATGCAGGTCTTTGTGGTTCTCGATCGCGATCTTCATGCCCGCGTCGGTCGCCTGTGACCGCACCGCGCGCAGCAGCTTCACCGCGGTTTCCATGTGATGTTCCACCGTGCCCGGCGGAAAGTGCGCGCGGTCGCTCGCCAACAGGCTTCGCACAATTGGCGATCCCATCGCCGCCGCCCGCGTGATGTTATATCGCAGCGTCTCTACCGAGGCGTTGAAGCCCGCGTCCGATCTCGGCAGAATACTCCCGCCGCCCGTCTCGAGATGCAGCCCCAGCCGCGCCGCCTGCTCCTTCACCGCTCTCCAGTGCGCCGGCTCCTTCTGCTGCGGGTCCAGCGAATCCTGCAGGAACACCGCGTCCAGCTTTAGGCTCGCCGCGTAATCCAGCAGCTGCGCATCGTTCCACCGCAGCGCGCGCAGGCAGTAGGTATTCAAACCCATCGGAATCCGGCCGGTAATGCTCATGGTTATAGCCACAGTATTCCCGCCGCTGGCGAAACGCAAGCTTGACAAAGGCGAAGAAAAGGCGAAGTATGGATGCATGCTGTTCGGCGATTCTCCTGCGCCCGGACGAACCGGCATCGCGCGGCTGGCCTCGGAAAGTCCCACGCTGGAAGCAAAATCCCGCGTCGAATACTTCCAGATCCAGTCGCGCAGCCTACTCAACCGCACCCGTCCCGGTATGCCGTTTACCTGGACTGTGAATCCTTATCGCGGATGCGAGTTCGGCTGCAAATACTGCTACGCCCGCTACACCCACGAGTTTATGGACCTCGAACCCGGCGCGTTCGAAGACCGCATCTATGCCAAGGCCAACGTCGCCGCCATCCTGAAACGCGAACTGCGCAGAACCCCGGAGCGCGAAGGCATCGCCATCGGCACCGCCACAGACCCTTACCAGCCCGCCGAACGCCGGTTTGGGCTCACCCGCTCTCTCCTCGAAATTCTGTCGCGCGAGCGCGGCCGCGCCCTCTCCATCACCACCAAATCCGATCTAGTCGTGCGCGATCTCGATCTGCTGACCGAAATCGCAGCCGCCAACCATGTCTCCGTCAACATCACGGTCACCACCGTCAACACCAAATTGGCGCGCCTGCTAGAACCGCGTGCTCCCACCCCGGAGCTCCGCCTGAAAGCTGTGCAATCCTTAGCCACCGCCGGCATCTCGGTCGGAGTCTTCCCCAACCCCATCCTGCCCCTCATCACCGACCGCGAAGAGAGCCTTGACGCGCTGGCCAAAGCCGCCAAACAAGCCGGGGCGCGTTATTTCGGCGGCGGCGTTCTCTTTCTCATGCCCTCCGCCCAGAAGATCTTCTTCCCTTTCCTCGCGCAGCAGTTCCCGAATCTGCTCCGCCGCTACGAGGAACGCTACCGGGCCAACCCGTATCTCCAGGGCGCCTACCGCGAAACCATCCGCGATCGCATCCACGCCATCCGCGAAAAGCACGGCCTCAGCTCCGGCCCGCAACACAGCCCGATGCTCGAAACAGACCGCCTGCAGCTCGGCCTCTTCGACTAATACGGATTCACCCCGCTCTTCTCCAGTTCCACCCCCGCCGCCGGAAGCCCCTCCGTCACCGCCGCCCATACCACCGCATACGGCTCCCACGCCAGCCCGCCGCGCACCGTTCGACCAATCGGATTGTCGCTCCAGTCCCAAAGCCGCCCCGGTTCCGCGTTCACGCTCACCGGCAGGTGGTCCCACCGGCCCTTCGGATAACAAAACACCCCGATCGCCTGAATCAGGCAGCAGTAGACCGTCACCGCCAGAAACAGCTTCTTCCAGCGGTGACGCTCCATCGCCGCAACGCCCACCGCAATCAGAATCATCAGCGGCGCCACCATCTCGGTCATTAGCCGCGGACCCCAGCAGTAGCCGCCCCACCACGTCTCCCACTTCGCCACAATTGCCAGATGTATCGCGCCGAATACCAGCGCCGCGGTCACCAAAGGCGCATGCCGCCTCCGCGCCTCCCGCGCCTCGGGCAGCAACCCGCACACTGCGAAAATCACAAGCGGCGTATAGATCAGCAGTCCCCGCCCGGGGCTCGCCAGCACCCCCGCCAGTCCCCCAAAAAAGCTCCCCGTCAGCCGCGCCGGATACCCGCCGCTGATCTGTCCAAACGCCCTCAGGTTGTACGCCGCCACCAGCGCCACGCCTACCGCCGGTCCCGCCAGCAGGCGGAGAAACCGCATTGCCGTGCCGCGCTGCATCCACAAACCCACGGCGAGCGCCGGCGCCAGTGCCAGATTCGTTGGCCGGATCATCATCGCGCAGCCCGCGCACACGCCGCAGCCCCAGATCCATCCGCCGCCCCGCTCCAGACAGTAGAGGCTCGCCACAATCGCCAGCTGCCCGAACGTATGCTGCCACAGCGCCTGGCTTGCAGTCGACCAGTTTCCCGTCCCCAGCGCAAACGCGATCGCAATCGTCCACGCCCAGCGCCGCGTCGTCACCCGCTCCAGCAGCAGCACCAGCAGCACCGCCGTTATCGCCGCCAGCGCCACCGCCACGAACTTCTCCAGCACTCGCGCAATCGCCGTCAGAACGTCAGGCTCCAGTCCTCGCAGCACCGGCGCCGCCCGCAGCGGGAGGTAAAGCGGCGACACCAGAACCGGCCCCGCAATCGGATACACGCTGTACCAGTGCCCGCCTCGTTCTTCCACCACCTCCGAGCTGTACGGAATATGCCGGTGCATCCACGGCCCAAACCGGTCCAGTGTGAGCGTGCCATCCAGCACCACCGAGAACGGAATCAGCGCCGCCGGCAGCGAATCCCCCGACGCCACCGGCCGCAGGTTGGCGTGATAAACCAGCGAAAGCAGCACGAACCAAAGCGCATACGGCCGCGCTCGCCGGATTGCATTTTTGGGCAAGAAACGGCCAGTATAGCCGAGCCCCCCGCCCGAATCTGGGAAAATAGCAGCTTGACTCCAGTTCAGCCCGCCCGCCTCGCCGATTCCGTCCTGCAGGTCCCGCACTCCCGCATCCGCGAACTCGCCGAGATCGCCATGACCATGGACGGCGTCCTCAAACTCTACTTCGGCGAATCCAATCTCCCCACCCCCGACTACATCAAGCGCGCCGCCGCCCAGGCCATGGCCGATGGCTTCACCTTCTACACCGAAAACGCCGGCCTCCCTTCTCTCCGCCGCGCCATCGCCGAGAATTACGCCCGGCTGCAAAACGTCACGCTGAATCCCGAGTCCGAAATCGTTGTCACCACCTCCGGCGTCCAGGCCCTCAATGTCTGCATCCGCGCCGTGCTCGATCCCGGCGACGAGGCCTTGGTCCTGACCCCCGCCTGGCCCAACGGCTCCTCCATCGTCGCCATGGCCAACGCCGTCGTGAAGCAGATCCCTCATCCCCTCCGCGGCGACCGCTACGAAATCGATTTCGACGCGCTCGAAGCCGCCGTCACCCCGCGCACGCGCCTGCTGCTCTACACCTCACCCTCCAACCCCCTCGGCTGGGTCGCCACCGATGACGACCAGAACCGCCTGCTCGCCTTCACCCGCAAACACAACCTCTGGCTGCTCGCCGACGAAGTCTACGACCGCCTGAACTACGCCACTGATGAACCCGGCAGCCCCGTCCCCTCCATCCTGCGCAAGGCCACCCGCGAAGATGCCGTCGCCGTTGTCCACTCGTTCTCGAAAAGCTACTGCATGACCGGCTGGCGCGTCGGCTGGCTCGTGGCCCGCGCCGATCTCGGCCGCAAAGCCACCCAGCTCAATGAATTCATCACCTCCCACGCCCCCACCTTCGCCCAAAAGGCCGCTGAAACCGCGCTCGCCGAAGGCGAACCGGAGCTGCGCCGCATGCTCGAACGCCTCCAGGCTAACCGCGATTTCTGCTGGCAGGCCATGTCCGTCATGCCGCGCGTCACCGTGCCCAGGCCCGAAGGCGCCTTCTACCTGTTCCCCCGCGTGGAAGGTCTTCACGATTCCTTCGCCTTCTGCAAGCGCCTGCTGCAGGAGACCCGCCTCGGCCTCGCGCCAGGTGTCGCCTTCGGCGCCGGCGGTGAAGGCTCAATCCGCATCTGCTACGCCGCGGAAATGTCCATCCTCGAACCCGCCATGGAACGTCTGGCGGGCTTCCTCGCTACGTATCAGTAGATAGACATGCGCCTGCCGCTCCTTTTATTCCTCCCTGTCGTCCTGGCCGCGCAGACCCACCTTCTCGAACCCCCTCAGCGCGGCGTCCGTACCGATGAACGCATCGCCGCCCTCAGTAAACAGGCCGCTGCCCGGCCCTCTCTCGCCACTGAAGACCAGCTCGCCAAAGCTTACATCCAGAAAATGCGCGAGACCGTCGACTTCGGCTACCTTAACCGCGCCTCCGAAATCGTCGAAAAAGTGCTCGCCCGCGATGGCGGCAACTACGAAGCCCTCCGCCTGCGCAGTGAAATCTCCATGGAGCGGCACGAGTTCGCCCGCGTCGCCGAATATTCCGGCGAGATGATCAAATACGCCGCCAACGACCCTTGGAACTGGGGCACCCTCGGCGACGCCGAAATGGAACTCGGCCACTACGACAGCGCCCGCGACGCCTACCGCAAAATGGTCGCCCTTCGCCCCGATCTCTCCAGCTACAACCGGCTCGCCTGGTATCAGTTCGTCACCGGCAATGCGGACAGCGCCATCCAGCTCATGCGCTCGGCCATCTCCGGCGTCAGCGAAGCCCCCGAAAACACCGCCTGGTGCCTCGCCGATCTTGGGCGCATCCAGTTCAAGGTCGGCCGCCTGGCCGACGCCGAAGCTTCCTACAAACAGGCCCTCCAGGAGTTCCCCGGTTACTACCCGGCACTCGCCGGTCTCGGTCAGGTCGAAGCCGCGCAGGGCCAGGATCAGGCCGCCATCGCGCATTACCAAAAAGCCCAGGCCGCCGTGCCCCTCCCCGAATACGCTGCCGCCCTCGAAGCTCTCTACCTCCGCACCGGCCGCCCCGCCGAAGCCCGCCAGCAGCAGGCTTTAATCGACGTCATCGACAAGATGGCCCGCGCCTCCAACGAAAAGGTCAACCGCAACATGGCGATTCTTTACGCCGATGAAGATCGCCAGCTCGATCGCGCCCTCGAACTCGTTCAGAACGAAATTGTTGTCCGCCCGGACGTCTTCACCCACGACGCTCTCGCCTGGGTGCTCTACAAGCTCGGCCGCTACCCCGAAGCCGAGAAAAACAGCCTGGCCGCCGTCGCCCTCGGCACGCCTGACCCGCTCTTTTACTACCACGCCGGCATGATCGCCGCCGCGCTCGGCCACCCCGATCAGGCCCGTGCCGACGCCCAAAAAGCCCTCGCCCTCAACCCCGGGTTCGACCCCTCTCAGGCTCCCCTCGCCCGCAAACTGCTGCTGGAACGTTCACCCGCCGCGGAGCATCTGAAGAACTAGATGCCGTTGCCCTTGCGGGCTTTTCCCCTGCTTCTTACTTTCATGACCGCCGCCCTCGCGCCCGCCGCGCAGACCCTCCACGACGTCGAGTACGCTCACCCCGCCGGCGTCAGCCTCACCATGGACGCCTCCATCCCGGAGAGCGCCGCTCCCGCGCCCGCCGTCATCATCGTCCACGGAGGCGCCTGGGTCTCCGGCGACCGTGTGCGCAATGTCGAGCCCCTTTTTCAGCCGCTCTCCGAGGCCGGGTTCGCCTGGTTTTCCATCAGCTACCGCCTCATGACCGGCGGCTTTAACGACATCCTCCAGTTCGGCGCTGCCGTCGATGATGTCGAGAACGCCGTCCGTTTCATCCGCGCCCACGCCGCCGAATACCACATCGATCCCAATCGCATCGCGCTCCTCGGCGAATCCGCCGGCGGCCAACTCGCCGCCATGGCCGCCCTGCGCGCCGGTCCCGACGCGTCCGTCCGCGCCGTGGTCGCCATGTATACGCCCTCGGACCTCGTTGCCCTGGCGAAAAACTCCACCTTCATCCCGCCCCAGCTGCGGGAATCCGTCAAAGGCACCGTCTTCGAGAACCTGCTCATGGCCGGCCTCGCGCAACTCTCTCCGGTGAAGAACGTGCGCGCCAATATGCCGCCCTTTCTCTTCATTCACGGCACGGCCGATTCCCTCGTCCCCTTCGAACAGTCCACTGACATGTGCGACCGCATGAAGGCCGCCGGCGCCCGCTGCGAAGTCTTCCCCGTCAAAGGCGGCGGACACGGTATGCGCTGGTGGGAATCCAATGCCGCGCTCTCCACCGCGTACAAGCGCAAAATGGTGCAGTGGCTGTCGACCCAGCTCAACTCCGGGGCCAGCGTCTAAACGTTCCCGCGCTGTCTCGCGTCATACACTATGAAAGTGAAGTCCGCCTTGAGAGCACGCAAGCTTACCCGCCGCGAATTCGGCTTTTCCCTCATCGAACTGCTGATCGTGATCGCCATCATCCTGATCATCGTCACCGTCGCCGTGCCGAAGCTCAACAACGCGCGCAAGTTCGCCTCGGAAACAGCCGCGCTGCAGGCCGTCAAGACCATTCACGAAGCTCAAGCGCAGTACTTCTCGCAGTACGGCAAATATGCCGGCTCACTGGCCGAGCTCGGACCGCCCACCAGCGGCACCGCCGGAGCCAACGCCGCCGATCTGATTCATGAAGACCTTGCGAGCGGCACTAAGGGCGGCTATAAGTTCGCTCTCGCCGCCACTGCCACGGGCTACACCATCAACGCCCAGCCGGTCTCGTTCGGCAGCACGGGAAGCAAAACTTACTATTCCGATCAGTCCATGTCCGTTCGCCAGAACAATGGCCCCGAACCCGCCGGCCCCACCAGTCCCGAGGTCGGAGCCACCGCCAAGTAACTCGGCGAACGAACTTAGCTCAGCGCCGCCTTCACCATCGTGTAGGAGTGCGGCGCCAGCCTGACCGTCATCGTTCCCCCGCTGGCCTCCGCCGTTCGCTTCACCGCCTTTACCGGGCTGGCGCCGAAATCGTTCACCGCCTTGATGTCCGGCCCGTTCACTTCCACAGCGCTCGCGCCGCCAGTGAACTTCCGGTCTTCCAGCTGCACCGCCACGTCCATCGGCTGCTCCCGGTGCCGGTTCACCAGATTCAACACCACGCCGCCCTGATTGTACGTAGCCGAAGCATCTAAGTACGGCACCGCGTCATAGCTCGCCGTCTTGTAAGTGGGACTCTCGCTGAATAACTGCAGCGCCGTCCCGTGCGAATTCAGCGCAAACAGCTGCAGCGGATAGTAGATGGTCTGCAGAAACAATCGCTTCTCGTCCGTAAAGATCGGCGCAATGACATTCACCAGCTGCGCCATGTTCGCGATCTTCACGATATGCGCATGGTTGATGAACGTGTTCAGCATGGTCGCCACCACCAGCGCGTCTTCCAGGTTGTAATGCTCTTCCAGAATGCGCCGGCCCGCTTCCTTCCCCTGTCCCCGCGCGCGATACCAGACATTCCACTCATCCCAGGCGATATGGATTTTGCGCGAACGCGGCTCACTCGTCAGCGCCTCCCGGATGGTTCCCTCCGCAATCCGCGTGCGCTCGTCCAGCTGCAGCGAACTCGCCAGAAACTCGTAATAGTCGTTCGCCCGGTTCCCTACATAGGTGTGCAGCGAAAGATAATCCGCGTGGTGCCGCAGGTAATCGAGCACGGTGCGGTTCCAGCCCGTCCAGTCCACGCCGGTCGTGAAGTTGCTCGACCCGGCCGCCACCAGTTCGATGTCCGGATCGGTCCACTTCATCAGCTTCGCCGCTTCCAGCGCGAACTTCCCGTAATCCTCCGCGCTGCGATGCCCCATCTGCCATGGCCCGTCCATCTCATTGCCCAGCGACCAGTACTTCACCTTCCACGGCTTCGCGCGCCCGTTCCGTTTGCGCAATTCCGTCATGGCCGTGCCGCTCTCGAGGTTGCAGTATTCCACCCAGCTCTGCGCCAGATCCCACGACCCCGTACCCAGGTTCACGCAGATATACGGCTCAATCCCCATCTCCTCGCAGTAATTCAGGAACTCGTGGGTGCCGAACCGGTTATCTTCGATGGTGTGCCACGCCATCTCGAGGCGCGCCGGCCGCTTGTCCCGCGGCCCGATCCCATCCCGCCAGTCGTAGTTCGAAGCGAAGTTGCCGCCCGGCCACCGCAGGATCGACACCTTCAGATTCTTTACCGCCTCGCGCACATCTTTGCGGTACCCGTCTTTATCGGCTAGAGGCGATCCCTCTTCGAACACGCCGCCTTCGATGCACCGCCCCAGGTGCTCAATAAAGTTCCCGTAGATCCTCGGATCCACCGGCGCCACGACGCGCTCCGTATCAATCTTGATCCGCCCTGTCAGCGCCCCCGCCGAAGACTGTGCAAGCAAGGGCGTCGCGGCAAGCGAGGCCGCAAACGCACGTCTGGTAATCCGCATGGAGAGTCATTCTATCCAACTTGCCGCGCGAACCACGCCGCCGAATCCCCCGGTGGTGTCCTAAAGTTTTGGGCCAGCCGAGTGCCTCAAACAGCTTGTTACGGGCGGAGTGGTAATAAGAAAGGGCGCCGCTCGCCGCGTTTCGCTGGGCGAACAGCGCCTGTGTCTCCGCGTCCGTGTTGCAAATTCTGCGGGCTGCCCAACGCCGGTCCGCAGCCGCGAACAGGCGTTCAATTATTCCGGAATTGCCGAATGGCTCAAGCGGATTTGGAAGCATTCATTCCCAGACATCTGACGAATGCCGACAGGTTAATCACGCAGTTGGAAATGATGACATCCACCGAGTTATCCGGCAGCGGGCTTTGCCCGTAGGACCAACGCGGCCCGCGGAAAGCAGCACGTCGATGCCGCCGCCCGAGCCTAAATCCAGCACGGTTTCCCCGGCAGCCAGTTGCGCGAGCGCCGTGGGATTGCCGCAGCCGAGCGAGGCCAGCACCGCCTTTTCCGGCAGCTCGCCAGTTTGCGTCATAGAGATTCGAGGTAATCGGATTGCCGCAGCCGAGAAGACGACGTGCGCGCAAAGCCGGGAGTGCGCCCTGACGTAGTCCAGTTGCAAACCGTGCAGAGTGATCGCACCTGCTTCACCAACACGGGTCGCGAGTGACCGGCTGATGAGCAATTCTCCCGCCTGCAACACGGGGGCTCAGGGCGCCCCCTCACATACCCGCTCGCTGCGGTCCGCTCAAGGTTCCCGACCCGGGGTTCCAAGTGTAAATCAGTCGCGCCGCCGGCTTACCGGACGGATCGGCTGCCCCGGCTTCCGAGTCGATGATCTCCAGATGTCCATCCCGCCGCAAATGCCCAACCAGCTCCGAGTAAAAGTAAAAGACTCCCTGCGGTTCACGCGGCACGCCCACCAGTTGTACCGTCGCCAATTTTTCCTGCCGCGCATCGCCCACAATCGCGGCCGCCATCGTGCGCGCCCTGCCCTGCACCGTTCGATACACCCACAAGTTGTTTAGCGCGCCGGCCGCGTTTGCGGCCAGCAACACCGCAAGCAGCACCGGGCCAAGCCGCTGTTCTGCGAATGCCGACGCTGCCGCAAGCAAGAGGAACAACGTTGGGAAATACAGGTACCGGCAATGCTGCATTGAGGCTCCCACCCAACCGGCAAGATTAGCTACCGGCAGGGCGCTGATCAGCGCCAGCGCGACCAGCAGGCGCACTTGGGCCGTTAGCACCGGCCGGATCAGCAGGGTCATTAGAACAAAGCCCGCAAACAACGCAATCGCCACTGTTGCTGGCGCTGCAACCGGCGCCGTCGTATTTACGCCGATGATAGGAATCAGCATCACGCGGCTCACCACTGACCAGACCGTTCGCCCGCTCAAAGCGAAATGACCTGCGTGCGCCACCGCTGGAGGGTAACCCCCCAGGCTGCCGAATACCGCGATGCGAATGCCAACCATCGTCGCCGTGATTCCGGCGATCGTAAGCGCAAACAGCCACCCCGTACGGAAATTCGCCGCAGGGATGCCCCACCGCCGTCCGGTCACCGTCAGCGCCACCGCAATCACGGGAAACATATAAGCCACTTCTTTGTTCAACAGGCCGAGCAGGTATGCTGCGGCGCATAACGCAGCCGCCCACACTGACCGCGATCGCAAGTACCGCATGTACGCCAGCAACGCAAGCAGAATGAAAAAAGTGGCCAACAGATCGAATCTTGCGGCAGGCCACATCACCGCCTCGAAGTTGACCGCCGCCGCCGCAAACAACCAAGCGGCCCATCGTGCCGTTCTATCGCCCAGCGACAGGCTCCGCGCCAGCGCAAAAAGCAAAACGGCATTCGCCATGTGCAGCATCAGGTTTTGCAGGTGATACCCCCAAAGAACCTCGCCAAATATCCGGTAATCCACCCATAGAGAAAGGAACGTCAGAGGCCGGTAGAAGCCATCGGCTTGCGGTTTCGTGAACAAACGACCCGCATCGCTGAGCGAGTTCAGGCCCGCGCTCACGTTGCGATGGTTCCACAGTGGATCGAGTACATTGATCTGCAGCGACAAGCCGTAAATACCGAGCGTCAGAAGCGCCACTCCGGCCACCGTCCCCAGCGCATGCTGGCGCTGGCTTGGCTGCTGCTCCCTGCCTCGCCCCAGCAACAATGCCACCCAGAAGGCCGCGTCAGCCAGCAGCAGCGGTTTAAAAATGGCGTGCGCCGCGAAGTGCAGTGGCCCCAGGCGAATGTCGTAACTGCCCAGAACCAGAACCGCCAGGAGGTTTACGGCCGCTGCCGCGCTTACAATTGCAAGAAAGCCTTTCAAATCCGTTTGTCTGCTTTCATCGAAATGACCTCACATTCTTGCACGAAAGCCCGTTGATTGTGTCCCCACGAGCAATCTTCAACCTGCAGATCTTCGCGTGCTTCTGCTTCGTTCTGTTCGCCTGCGTTCGAGCGATCCGCAAACCGCTTCCCGGAGCTCGCGCAGAAGTATCCGCGCGTCGTTCCCACGTCATACTACTCTTGATCGCTCTGCTCACCTGCATCGCATTCCTACCCTCGCTGCAGGATCCGTTGCTCTCCGACGATTACATCCTCATTCACAAATCCGCTGCGCCTGCCGCCCTGTGGGACACGTTCACCAGGCCCGCCAGCGACGGAGCCATGCGGCCCGTGGGAGAACTCGTTTTCGGCGCCTGGCAGTTATGGGCGCGAGAAGTTCCCTGGAAGTGGCACCTCCTCGGGCTCGCCCTGCATCTCGCCAACGTTGCCTTGCTTTACCGGCTTTGCGGCCAGCTCGCATTTCCGCCGTTCGCTGACCTCTTCGCCTGCGCGTTGTTTGCGCTCCACCCGTCACATCCGGAAGCCGTGGCCTGGACCTCCTCAACCTTTGATCTCCTGGCCACCCTATTCTCTATATCCGCCTTGATCGCCCTCACCTTCCGGTCGAGCTACGTTTTTTACACAGCTGCCCCCGTTCTTACCGCGCTCGCGATACTTTCAAAGGAAAGCGCCTATGCCATCCCTGCAATCGCGCTCTTATTTTTCGCGCAGCGCCGCAAAGCCGCCTTTGTCTGCGTACTGGTCGCGGCCGCCCTGTTGTTCCACCGCTGGCACGTGTTCCAAGGCCCGGGTGGTTACCTCGATCCTGCGACCGGGCACGCCCAAATCCTGAGCGTCACCACGGTTTCCGCAGCAAAAACGCTGCTTTACCGGCCTTGGTGGACCTTCCTCGCGCCTATCGACTGGGCGGCCCCCACGTCTCCCGAACTGGTCGTCCTGCTCTGCCTCATGTATGCGAGCCTTGGCGCCATAGCCTGGAAATCGCGTCTGGCCGGAAGCGGCCGTTACCTGTTCCTGCTCGCGGCCGCTGTCATCGCGCTCGTTCCTCCCATTCATATAGCGCTGATCGGCAGCGACCTTCAGAATACCCGTGTGTTCTACCTGCCCTCGGTCTTCTTCTGCCTTTGGTTCTCGCAGCTGCCGCGTCACTGGGCTCTCACGGGAGTTGCCGTTCTTTTTAGCTTTTTTGCCCTCCGCCACAATCTGCAGGTCCGCTCAGATGTAGCCCAAGCCGGTGGCCTCGCCTGCCAGGCAGCTGCCACGAGAGTCGCCCGTCAGCGTGAGGACATCACGGTAGAAGAACTGCCTCGGTCCCTCGACGGAATATACTTCTTCGCTAATGGCTTCCCGGAATGTGTCCAGGCCTTATCGGGCAACCCACAGGCGCACGTCGTCGTGAACACAGGGTTGCATTCGCCCGTGCTCCGCTGGAACTTGCGTAGGCGCGCACTCGAGGCACACTATCTTCCTACTAAATAGAATCAGGTGCGGTCGGTGAATTCGTCAGATGCCCCGGGATGGAATGCTTCAAATCCGATCGAGCAATCCTATCGCTTCATGAGCGGTTCCCGGTCACCTCTCAGGAGCGGATTTGGAAGCATTCATTCCCAGACATCTGACGAACTCACTCCCAAGCACCTGCTTTGAGGGGCGAAGACGTACGTTGTCACCAAGGACAATGGACGTGGGATTGGTCTTATGGTTGCTGAGAACTCCAGGGAGGTAATGAAACAATGACGTGCAACGTTGAGAGAAATAACACATTGCACAACGCGGGCCCGCTGAGATTACTGGTGCTGGCTCTCTGTCTCTCACCTTTGGCTGCTGCGCAAGATCGGGACAGGGATAGAGACTCTGACAGGACGGCAAGACTTGAAGCCGGTACGGTGATCCCGGTTCGCACGAATGAGAGTATTGATGTTGACAAGGGAGACAACCGCGTCTACACGGGAATCGTGGATCAGGACGTTCGGGGAAGCGGTGGGCGGCTAGTAGTCCCACGCGGGTCTCCTGTCGAATTAATGGTCAGAATATCGCGTGACAACGATCTGATCCTTGATCTGGATTCCGTTATGGTGAACGGACAGCGGTATGGAATAAGAACAGATCCGAAGCGCATCGAATCGCGCCCGGATAACAGCCTAATTGGTGGAATCGTCGGCGCTATCAACGGTGGTGAGGCGCGCGGACGAGCCGTCAGGGTTCCGCGGGACTCAGTCGTAACGTTTCGTTTACAGCGTGCCTTGGACATGGGTGTAGCGGATCGAGGGTCACTGCGCGATGGCAGGCATTATCACGATTACGACCAGCCGGACCGGAATCGTTGATCGAGATACAACTGAATTGCTTTTGGACCGGTGCATCTAGTTCAGGCGACGTTGGGACACTCAAGCGTGGCGACCACGGCCCGCCTGATGCTCTCCGCTTGGCACGCTGATCCTTCTGCTTTCAGCAGAATAGTGCCGCAAACCGGACGTCGTGTCAGGTCAGGCGTTTCAGACCACGGCCGCTTTCGTTTTTTGGTTCCCTTGCGCGCCACCGGACCGAAGTTCCCGCTCCCTTGGCCCGTTGAGCACTCGCCCGATAAGCGTGTACCGGACCAGCAACTGATAGCTGGCAAGGAGGATCGGAAAGCAAATCGCCAGGACCAGCGTGAACTTGACGATTCCGGGCACCGCGAGCGGTCCCACCAGGCGCTGCGCCCACACCACCAGCGGCAGATGAACCAGATACATCCAGTACGAGGCGTCGGAGAGATACTGCATTCGAGCGCTCGGACGGTCAAGATAGCGCAAAAACAGCCCGGTGATGCCGAAGATGAGTAACCACATCATGAGCGATTCGGTGGCGACCACCGAGACGCGGGCTCGCAGATCCTCGACCGGGAGCGCGCGCAGCAGCTTGCCGAGACTTAGGAAATTGACAGGCGCGAGTGCCACAGCTATCAGCACCTGCGTCCATGCGGCACGCTGAAATCCGGTCAGCAGGTCCGATTGCCCGTAAAGCAGCCAGCCGAAAGCGAAGAAGATCGCGTAAATCGCCATATTCCTGGGTTGCACCAGAAAAGTGATGTTCACGTCCAGCGTGCCTCTCTGCATAAAGAACAGCGGGATGCAGGTGGGAATGGCAAAGAACACAGGCCTCCATGCCGATGTCAGCAGCCGCCGAAAGCCGGATTCGATTCGCTCCTGCCACAGGACGGGCACGAAACGGCGCACCAGCCAACCGGTGAGCACCGCCGCGGGATACAGGTAAATCAGGTAATACAAGAACCATAGATGCATGGTCCGAATTCCCGTGTGGGAGCCGAGGTAGTAACGGTCCCAGGCATATAAAAGTGGCAAGGTCACGACGAACGGCACCAGAATGCGCTCTGCGCGATTACGGAGAAACACACTGGCGCCTCTGCGCTGCCACATCAATCGGGCGAAGAAGCCGGCCAGCACGAAAAAGACTGGCATGCTGAACACATGAATAAACAGCAGGAAAACGGTAAGAAACGCGCTGGTGTGCGTATCTTTGAATGGCCAGTCAGGTGTCCGCACAGTGGCGTAAGAGCAGGACGCATGAAACCAGATAACCAGGAGCATCATGCAAGCCCGAAGGCTGTCGAGCGCGTGCAGCCGAGGAGCGGCGGCAGTCGGACCGGTGGATGGTTGCATAATACCTCCTGTCCGCCTGCGGAAGCGGAACTCTTATGCAACCACCCCGTACTGAAGATTTGCTGAAGACCATGGGCCAGACGCGTGGCGAAAGTGCCACCGCCTGGGCGATCGGCAGCCCGCGCTTTCGGATGCTTCGGCCTTAGCGCCGGTGACTGCTTAGAATTTTGTCAATGTCGGCATCTCGCGGATTGACCTCCCTTGCAGCCCTTCGTGAAGCGCCCCTTCGCTGAGCGCCTAAAACCCGGGGTTACTGCCCGGAAGTCCACTGCATCACCAGGTTGTAGACGTCGACCGAGCCGAGCCCGGTGGTGAAGTTCCAGCCGGAGGACGAGTCGTAGGCGGAATCGAGATTGGTGGTGCTGAGCGAGAGCGCGCCGTCGTAGACGCCTTTGTTTCCCCGCCCGTTGCCTGTCGCCGGCGAGGACCCAAAACACTGGACACTGCCACCGCAGTTCACTTCGATGCTGCCGCGGGTGATGTTGTGGAAGACGCATCCCGCCGAGGCGGTGGCCGAGTTGCACGAGTTGGCGCCGATAGAGGCGAGCTTGTACAGGATCGGATTCGGGTTGCCCTGCGCGCCGTTGTACTTTTGATTTACCAGAGCCTGGATGCCGGCGAAAATCGGAGTGGAGTAGGATGAGCCTCCGCCTCCATCCCACGTGCCGGGGTCGCCTGCGCAGGAGGAGCCGCCCGCGCCGGTGTTGGACCAGCAATCCACCAGGTAATGGCCCCAGACTCCGTTGGCGGCGAAGAGCGAGACGTCCGGAATGTCCCGGACGGCGTCCGGCACGATGCCCGCGAGTCCGCTTTGCCACGAGGGCTTCGCGTACCCCGCGCAGGTTCCGCTGACGACTCCAGGCGTGGCGGGCGAACCGGAGGCGCAACCGCTGGGCCCGCCGCTGCCCGCGGTGACCGTGAGCAGCTCGCCGGATTTCGCGGTGCTGCTGCCGCAGAACCCGGTGGGTCCGTACACGGTTGAATAGCCGTAATAGCCTGCGAGGATGGGATCGGCGCACGAATCGTTCCAGGGAATCTCCGGGATGTACTGGAGTGCCGAGACATATGTCGAGCTGTTCGTGGGACTCCAGTAGGCGCCGGAGGTCCCGTCGACGGTATCGCTGAAATCCGTGGCGCCGACGGCAACATTGTAGGGCGTGGATGCGTATCCGCTGACCCCGATGCCGTGCGTTGCGCCGGTCGCCTCCGCATCGCAGCTGGCGGCGCCTTCATCGCCGGCTGCCGCGAAGATGGAGATGCCTTCCGCGACCGCCTGCTGGTAAATCGCATTGAAGGCGGCGTTCCCGGCCGCGCCGTTTTCGGCCTCGCAGACGCCGTAACTGACGCTGACGATGGCAGGCGGGTTCGGGCTGTTGACCAGGTTCTGCAACGCAATGAGGCCACCGAAGGTGGTGCGGGTGCTGGCGCAGCCTGCGACCACGATAGCCGCATCCGGCGCCGCGGCGCTCGCCCACTCGGCATCGAGAATGGCCTCGCCGTCGTCTCCGGCCACGACGCCCGGATCCTTGCAGTTATTCACGCCTGACGGCGACGCGGGGTGAACCGTCGTGAGAGTCCCGGACGCGTATTGGTCGAGGCCGAACGCCTGCCGGAAAATAGTCCAGTCCTGAGCGCTGTATAGGTTGGAATCCTCGACCACAGCGATGGTTTGGCCCTTGCCGGTTACACCGGCCGAAAAGAGCGGGTTGAAGTTATAGATGGCGGCCAGGTCCCCGGGTGTGACGGCATGATTGGTGTTCCCGGAGGAATCGGTGAACGTGAACTTGGCCTGGCTCTGCTTTCGGGAGCTCTGCTTCATGGGACGGGGCGTAAAGTCGTGCATGGAGACCACGCCTTTGACTGCCGCAGCGAATGCCTCGGGAATCTGCGGGTCGGTGACATTGGCGAGATGCCGGACGCCATTCACCTGGATGTAGTGAATCTCGGTATGAAAGGCAGACCGGACGGCAGCCGCTGTGCCGGAGAAATCGATGGTCATGCCGCCGGGAGCGACGGAATTCACGGTGAAGCCACTGGATTCGAGCCAGGCGGTCAAAGCCGCGCGGTCGTCCCGCGAGGCGCCATACGCCTGCCCGAATTCCGCGGCGGTCATCCACTTGTGAAAGTCGGGCGAGTTTGGATTGTGCAGGAGGGCGATTTGCTCCGCCAGCGCCTGCTCGCTCGATGTGGAGCGGGTGAGCTGAAGAAGCATGTGCTCCAGGGGCGTATCGTCAGCGACCGCGCCGAGATCGGCGCCGGACTGAACCTCGGGCCGCGTATTGCCGGCGAGGGTGTAGAGGCGGCTTCCATTCGGGGCACTGGTAATGAGACTCGGCCGAACCTGCGCGAAGGAAGCGGCGGCGCAGCAGAGAACGGCCAAAGACATGACGGATAAGGGCTTTGTGTTGAAAAAGTGCATAGGTAAGGCTCATACACCTGGACGCACGGAAGCCGGGCATCAACCGTTATGGAGTGTTAAGAGTGGGGGGGTGCCTACTTCGGCCAAAACTCAGCTACGGTGCGGATCCGCTTCACTGCGACATCTTCGTCACCGCATCCGTACCATCCAGATTCGGATGCTTCAAATGAAACCCTGACGCGTCCTGATACGCCTTCGCCACCGCCAGCAGTCCCGCTTCCCCAAACGGCCGCGCATAAAAGGTCAGAGCCGTCGGCGTCCCCGCATCTGTGAACCCGTTTGGCACGCTGATCGCCGGATACCCCGCCGAGTTCGCCATCCCGAAATGCCGCCCCACCGCCGTGCGCCGCGCCGCATTCGCAAACCCAGCCGCCGCGGCTGCCTCGCCTCCCGCCGCGGTACCCCCACCAGTGCCCGCACCACCAGCGGCACCCCGTCCGCCGCCCGAATTCGCCGGCACCAGGTACACATCCACCCCCGCCGTCGCTTCCGCCAGCTTCATCATCATCATCGTTCGTGCCCGCTGCGCCTGCAGATACTCCACCGCCGGAATCAGCCGGCTCGACCGGAACCCGTTCGCGCGGCTCGGCGTCGTCATCTGCTTATCCCGCCCCGACCGCACCAGTCTCATCGAAAAACACTGCCGATTCCACCGCGAACCCGCCCGCATCCGCCGCTCCCTCCGGCACCTTCACCGGCATCAGCTTCACGCCCAGCTTCTCCATTTGCGCCAGCGCCGCCTCTTCATTCCGCTTCGCCGCCGGATCCTTCGTCTCCGTCAAACGCTTCCTTCAGATACCCCACCCGCAGCTTCCGGATGTCCAGCCGCGCATTCCAGTTGAACGGAATATCCGACACGCTCATGTCCCGGTCGTCCGGCTTCGCAATCACGCTCATCACCAGCGCGCAGTCCTCCGCATATCGGCACAGCGGCCCCAGGCGGTCCTGCGTCCACGAAAGCGCCATCACCCCGTACCGGCTCACGCGCCCGAAGGTCGGCCGCAAACCCGTCACCCCGCATCGCGCGGAAGGGCTCAGAATCGACCCGCTGGTCTCACTCCCAATCGAAAATCCCACCAGCCCCGCCGCCGTTGCCGACCCCGGCCCCGCCGACGATCCGCTCGAACCCTCCGCCGGATTCCACGGGTTCTTCGTCTGTCCGCCAAACCACCGGTCCCCGCTCGCCAGTTCGCCCGACGCCAGCTTCGCCAGCAGCACCGCGCCCGCGTCGCGCAGCATCTCGATCACGCTCGCTTCCTCGTCGATCATCTGGTCTTTGTAACGCGCCCGAACCCCACGTGGTCTTGTACCCCTTCACCGCAATAATGTCCTTCGCGCCCCACGGAATCCCATGCAGCGGGCCCTTATGCTTCCCCGCCGCGATCTCCGCATCCGCCTGCTTCGCCTGCGCCATCGCCACATCGTCCAGAAACGTCACCACGCAGTTCAGCTTGTCGTTGTACCTGTGCAGCCGCGCCAGATACATCTCGCGTCAGCTCCACCGAAGTCACCTGCCGCGTCCGCAGCAATTGTGCCAGCTGCGTCACCGGCCAGAACGCCACGTCCTCCAGATTCGCCGGCCGGCGCACGCGCGGCGCGCTGAATCGCAGCGGCTGCCGCGTCCGGTCCACCTTCATTCCCGGCACCAGCGCGCTGAAGTAAAACGGCGGCGAAATGTCGTTCGGAATATGCAGCTTCCGCACCTCTTCATAGCGCGTCAGGTTCTGATTCACGGCCTGCAGCATGGCCTTCTCGTCTTCTTCACTGAACGTTAGGCCCGAAAGCGCCAGCGCATCCTGCAGCATCGGCAAAGTGATGGCTGCCGCGCCCGCCTGTTGCACCTGCGACCACAAAACTCCCGGCAGCAAAGTGCCGCCCAAACCCACTCCGGAGAAATACCCCAGGAAACGGCGCCGCGATTCATCGGTCATTTTCATGATTTTGTCTATTCTACGCAGGTTCCCGCGCCGATGGCCTGCCCAAATGGTCCGCCGCTTGCCTCACCCGGCCGATGCTTCCGGTCCTGCGCCTCCTTCGCGGCCTGATCAAAAGTTGGCAGCTGACCGTGGTCGCCGTCTTTTCTCTGTCCGTTGCCATGGCGCTCGTGGTCCTCAGCATCAGCGCAGCCAACACCGCACTCCTCGCCGCGCCCGCTGCCTTCGAACCGGATCGCCTCGTCATGATCCACGGCCGCTCCTCCGCCAAAAGCATCGACCAGATCTCCTGGCTCGATTACCTTTACTACCGCGACCACAACCAGGTCTTCACGGACATCGCCGCGGACCCGAACTCCATTTCTCTCTTCATCGATACGGCCTTCGCCAGCCAGCCCGTCCGCGCCATGTCGCGCCCCGTCTCCGCAAACCATCTCCCGCTGCTCGGCATTCGCCCGTTTCTCGGCCGCTTCTTCTCACCCGCTGACGACTCCATGAATCCCCACACCGCGGTCATGACCTATGCGTTCTGGAAACGCCTTGGCGCCCGCCGTGACATCGTCGGCAAACGTTTCGGCGCATACACCATCATCGGCGTCACGCCGCCCCGGTTCACCGGCTCCTTCTACGGACTCGACGGCGATCTACTCACCCCGCTCGCCGAAAATGGCGACAACCCGTGGCTCCGTCAGCGCGAAACCCGCCGCTTCTTTCTGCTCGCGCGGTTGAAGCCCGGTGTCACCCGCCGTCAGGCACAGGCCGCGGTGTCCGGTCTCGCCGCCCAGCTCGCTGCGGCTTACCCAAAGGAGGATGCGGGCCGTACCGCTGTCGTCACGCGCGCTACCATGCTCCCGCCCGATGCTCTCCCCACTGCCGAAATGGCCTGCGGAGTCCTGATCGCCCTCGTGCTCCTGATCCTGCTCATCGCCTGCGCCAACGTCGCCAACCTGCTGCTCGCGCGGTCTGTGGGCAGAAGGCAGGAAGCCGCCATTAAGCTCGCTCTTGGCGCGCCGCGCCACCTTCTGGTCAGGGAGTTCCTCCGGGAAAGCATCGCGCTCTGCTTTCTCAGCGCCGCTCTCGGATACGCCGTCGCACTCCTCGTCGCCAACCGCTTTTCCGATTTCACCCTCGAGTTCCCCATGTACGGCGCCTACAACTTTGTGCTCGATCTGCGCCTGGATTTCACCGTGCTTGCCTGCACCCTCGCGCTGACCCTCCTCGCCGTCCTCGCCACCGGACTCGCGCCCGCTCTCTACGCCTCCTCGCCCTCCGTCGCGAACATCCTCAGCGGCGAGATCGCGGTCGGTGGAACCGGCCGAGCGGCTTGGCGCAACGCGCTCGTGGTCGTGCAGGTCGCTGTCTCCACCGTCGTGCTCGTCGGCCTGGGCCTCTGCCAGCGCAACCTCTACAACCTCCGCCACGCCGATCTCGGCTTCACCGCCCGCAACCTCCTCGCCACCTCCGCTTATCTCGCCAGCGAAGGCTATTCCGAAGCGCAGGGCAAACAACTCTACAGCCGCTTTCGCCAGGCCGTCTCCCAGCTGCCCGGCGTCCAGGCGGTCTCCCTCGCGCGCGACCTTCCTCTCCAGGGCGGCAGCATTCTTGAAGTCCGTCAGTCCGGCGCCGCCAAAAAGCTCTCCGTCACCCACACCGTCGTCGATTCCGATTACTTCCGCACCGTCGGCATTCCTCTACTCGCCGGCCGGGTCTTCGATTCCACCGATCGCGAGCACAGTCCCGAGACCGCCGTCATCAATCGCGAAATGTCCGATACGCTGTGGCCTGGCCAGAACGCTCTCGGCAAGACTTTTCTCGCCGGCGACCCCGCCCGAAGCGCGCTCGTCGTCGGAGTCGTGGCCAACGGCAAATACGAAGATGTCGACGAGCCGCGCCGCCCCTTCTTCTATTACCCGCTTAGCCAGCACTACCAGCCAGGCATCAACATCATCGCCCGCACCGCCGGAGACCCGCGCTTCTGGACCGAACCCTTCGATCGCGCCATCCGCGCGCAGGGACTGAAGACACCTGTCCGCCCCGCCACCTTCCAGAGCTGGTTCAATCTCACGTTGCTGGCCCAGCGCCTCGTCGCCATGGTGATGGCCGCGCTCACCGCGCTCGGACTGCTGCTCGCCGCCCTCGGTCTCTCCGGCGCCGTCGCATACTCCGTCAGCCGCCGCGCTCGCGAACTCGGTCTCCGCGTCGCCCTCGGCGCCGGCCCGCGCCAACTCCTCGTTATGATCCTGCGCCAGGTCGCGCGCGTCGCCGGTACGGGCATCCTCATCGGCCTGTTGCTCGGCTCCGTCACCGGCGTGGTCCTCCGTGCACAGTTCTACGGAATCGGCCCGGTCGAGTGGACGGTCCTCCTCCCCGCTGCTCTTCTCATGCTCGCTCTCTCACTCCTCACCGCCTGGATCTCCGCCCGCCCCTGGATCCACGCTGACCCTATGAAAGCCGTCCGCCACAACTAGCGCCCCGCTGGGCTGTACCTGTTAACCTTTACGGGAAGCATATGCAAGCCGATTTGACATCGGGTCAGACCGCGTTAACGCCTGAGCGCTTGCGCGCCGGGATCCTCGCCGTCGAGCAGCAGCGCTCGTAGTGGCGCATTCCAACCCCGAGCAGTCCCACCCCGCCCTGCCCCGCCTCGATGGCGTCGACCTCCTCCGCGCCCTCGCCATCTTCTTCGTCCTGATGAACCACGTCAACATCCGGCTGCGTCAGGCCAAAGTGCCCTGGGCGCACGGCCTCCCCGACGGACTCGTCCACGCCTTCGTCTGGAACGGACAGCTCGGCGTGCAAATCTTCTTCGCCGTCTCCGGCTTTCTCATCACCGCCACCACGCTGCGCCGCTGGGGTCCGCTCTCGCAGATCCACCTTCGCGAGTTCTACCGGCTGCGCTTCGCCCGAATCGCGCCGCTCCTGTTTCTCCTGCTAGCCGTGCTCAGCGCCCTCCACCTCGCGCGTGTCCCCAACTTTATCGTCCCCGCCAAAACCGGCGGACTCGCCCGCGCCCTCTTCGCCGCCCTTACCTTCCACATCAACGTGCTCGAAGCGAATCGCGGCTACCTCCCCGCCAACTGGGACATCCTCTGGTCCCTGTCCGTCGAGGAACTCTTCTATCTGTTCTTCCCGCTGCTCTGCCGCCTCTTCGGCCGCGGCCGCCTGCTCATCGCCATCCTCCTCGGCTTCGTCGCGCTCGGACCCGTGGCCCGCATCGTCTTCGCCGGCTCGAACGAGGTCTGGCGCGAGTATTCCTACCTCGGCGGCATGGACGCCATCGCGCTCGGTTGTCTCACCGCTATTTTCCTGCCCCGCCTCCGCAACCGCTGGGTCGGCCTCATGGGCGTCGCGCTCCTCGCCCTCGCCATCTGCTTCCCTCTCCGCAACACGGAGATGACCCTCGCCGCTGTCGGCGCCTGTCTCGTCATCGCCTCCGCGGCCCGCAGCCAGTGGCAAAGTCCGCGCGCGCTCGCCCCTGTCCTCACCCTCGGACGTCGCAGCTACGAGATCTACCTTACGCACATGTTCGTCGTCTTCGCCTGCCTCACCCTGTTCGTCCGCTCCGGCAAACCCCTGCCCGCCGTTCCCGTCTTCTTCCTCGCCTCCATCGTTCTCGCGACGCTCCTTGGCGAACTAACCGCCCGCCTCTATGCAGACCCCATGAACCGCCGCCTGCGCCGCACCGGGTAGTGTCCTAATGCTGCGTTGGTGAAGATTATTGGAGCGGAAGTTCGCGCTGAAGTCTGGTGACGCTGGTGATGTCAAGACTTTTAACCTCAAGGTTGCTGTCAAAGCTCGCCACGCACTCGACGCTCACCGGACCCTTATAGGCAAAGTCTGCATGTAGCAATGAGGCGTCTTCGGCCTTGAAGTGATATCGGACCGTCTTGCCGTTCTGCATCCTAAACGAACCTCGATCGGACTCTTTATTGAGCGAGACAAACTGGCCTTCAAGTACAACGGGCTTTGAGGTGGACGTTACTGTTTTTTCTTCAGCCTTGAAGAACGGTTTTTCAAAGCTTTCAACCTGCGCTTTCGCAATTTCCTTACCGTCTGGGTCGGTAACATTGATTCGTGCAACGTCAATCTTGCCCTCCTTTAGCGGGGACGTGATTCGTGCCAAATCCGAATCCAGAGACTTTGAACGGAACGCTTCATACGCTTCGGGGGGCACTTCAGTTTGGACGTTCCCGACCGTTGTCACGATCACGGTATTGTTGCTCCCGTTGACCACAACGGAAACGGGTGGTTGGCCCTTAGCTGCTTTTTTTAGCTCTACAACTTTGATGACAGTTCCAACAATCCACTGAACCGCTGCTGCTGAGCCTTTTATTAGGGCTGAATGATTCTCGGTCGCCCAAGCCAATACCAGGACAGCAAAAGACGATTTATTAATGGCGGAAACGCGAATTTGATGCTGCTCGTTTGGATCGTACCGATTTGCCAATTTCGCATAAGCGCTAGAGAATCCCTGCAATGCAGCTACTACATCCTCAATCGGCATTGTGCCGTCATCGACGTCCTTACCTTCGTATTTCAAGGTAATCTGAACGGTTCTAACTGACGCTGAAAGAGGCGGTACAACTTCAGGCACGATATCTAGTGTGACTGATCCGTCGCAAGGATTCTATGCCAGCAACTCCGCAAGGCTCCAAACGTGATCTGCAACCCCCGCTTCCATCGCGGGCGTCACGCGCAGCGTCTTGTGAACGCGGCAGAAGTTGTAATAGGTGTACCAGAGCGTCACCGCTGCCCAGTGGTTCTCCCACTTCTTGCTGAAGCCATTCGTCAAACGGGTGAACCTTCGGCATCCCATGCGGACGCTGAGGTTGCTACGTTCGATAATACTGGTGCAAATGCGTTCGGGATCGGGATGGCCACTGACTGGGACCACCTCGGACGGACTGAACCTCGGCAGGTGAATACCTGCGTTCGCCTTCCGGCGCTGCGCGGTAAATCTTGATGAGCATCGCGAAGTCTACGCGATTGCCGAAAGTGTCCGGGATGGAATGTTTGTACGGGGCAAAGCCGTCACTGGTGATCTGGAAGCGTCCCAGCGCATAGCATCACGAAGCCCTTCGATGAAGATATCGGTTGTGACTCTATCGCGCTTGCCCATGGCGATATTGAGAACCAGCTTGCTATGGCGTTCGAGCGACGCAAACCAAAACGTAAAGGTGTATTTCTTATCCTCTGAAGCTTACGAACTAGCTCGTGATTTTGTGAGTGATCCCAAATCGACCGTCTCTCCAACCTCAGCAGATCTGGAATGGCTAGAAGAGGTTAGTCTCTAGTTGGATCAACGCAGGTTCAGGACACTACCCCGCACCGCGTCGTTTCCAACCTCCCCGTGATAGCCTTGGGCTGTCAGACCATGTCGCTTTCCCGCCGCCAGTTCGCCCGCACTCTCGCCGCCTTCGCGCCCGCGTCCCTCCTCCCCGCCCAAAGCGCACCCGCCAACGAATGGGGCGGCCCCGTTGTCGATTGCCACTTCCACCTGCGCCGCGCCCCCGAAGCCAACGTCGCCCATCTCGATGGCAGCGGCGTCTCGAACGCCATGGTCCTCGCCCGCGACAACTCCGCCGAACAGATGCAGGTGCTCTTCACCCGCTATCCCGGACGCTTCCTCGGCTGGTTCGCCGGTGCCGACATCACCAGCCCTGATGCCGAGGCGCGTCTCACCAGCGCCGTCAAAAGCGGAGCCATCGGCCTCGGCGAACTGAAATCCCACGTCGCCGCTGCCGGACCCGAACTGCGCCGCATGTATGCCCTCGCAGCCGATCTCAACGTGCCCATCCTCGTCCACTTCCAGGAAGTGCCGCATACCGCAACCGAGGGCGTCTTCTCCACCGGCTTCCGCGATTTCGAGACTGTCCTCAAGGCCTATCCCAAAACGCGCTTCATCGGTCATGCCGACGCCTTCTGGGCCAACGTCAGCGCCGATTACGCCAACCAGGATGCCTACCCGCCCGGCAAAATCAAACCCGGCGGCGTCACCGACAAACTGCTGTCCGATTACCCCAACCTCTTCGGCGATCTCTCCGCCAACTCCGGCAACAACGCCCTCTCGCGCGACCCCGAGTTCACCGAAGGCTTCCTCCGCCGCCACGAAAGCAAGCTCATCTTCGGCAGCGATTGCGGCTGCACGGACGGCCACGGCGGCGGCATTTCCCAGGCCGGCAACCCCGGCGCCAGCCGCCTCGCCGGCAAGTGCGTCGCCCGCGAAACCCTCTCCCTGCTGAAGGCCACCGTCTCACCGGCTTCGTTTCGTAAACTGACATGGGAAAACGCGCACAGGACGTATAAACTCTCCGCCTGAAGCGCATTCACAACTCCGAGCGATTTATTTCTCCCCGCCAGTGCTGAGCTTCGCGCCGTGCTGCCTCAACCGGCGCAATGCGCAAAGCTAATCTCAAGACGAGGGTCGATGCGCGTCGGAAGCCGGTTGTGCACAACGAAAAGCCTGCACAATGTGCACAATTCTGCACAATCTGCACAACTGCGGCCCGCCAGCTATGCGCCGCCGCGCGGCTCAGAAGCCGGATTGTGCAATGCCCAAAGTCTGCACAAAATGCACAATTCTGCACAACGGCATGCCCATCACGCCTCCCCCGCCGCCCGCGTCAGCCGGTCCGCCACACCCGCCCATTCCGCACTCTCCGGCAGCGGTTCCACCGCGATCCAGTCCAGTCCCCGCCCGTCCAGATCATGCAGAATCGCGTAGATGCCCGCCGCATAGCCCGCCGGGTCGTCCGGCATCCGTACCGGCTCCGCCCCCGGCCGCACCTCGCGACGGTAAAGCCATGCGCCGCGCCCGGCCGGAAACTCGCCATCCGCAAAAAACAACCGCGTCCGCGGCCGGTAATGCCGCAGATGCTGTCCCGGCGATTCGTGTGCCCCTTCCGGCACAGCCGTCCCGCCGCTTTCAATCGGCCCAATCCGCGCTTCCAGCTCCGCCAGCGAAATCGCCCCCGGCCGCAGCAGCCGCGGATACCCGGCCAGAGACAGCACCGTCGATTCGATCCCCACCGCGCACGCCCCTCCGTCCAGCACCGGCAAATCGTCGCCCAGCCGGACATGCTCCGCCATCGTGGGAGAAAGTTCCGTGAACGCATTGGCGCTTGGCGCCGCCACCGGCACGCCCGCCGCCCGCAGCAGTTCTAGCGCTGCCGGGTGCGCCGGCATCCGCAGCCCCACCGTCGGCAGCCCCGCCGTCACAATATCCGGAATCGCTGCACATTTCTGCACAATCAGCGTCAGCGGACCCGGCCAATACCTGCGCGCCAGCGCCTCCGCGGTTGCCGGCCATTCCCGCGCCAGCGCCCGCGCCGCCTCAAGCGACGCCACATGCACAATCAGCGGACTCGTCTTCGGCCGCTTCTTCCGTTCGAAAATCCGCTCCACCGCCGCCGCGTCCAGCGCATTCGCTCCCAGTCCGTAAACCGTCTCGGTCGGAAACGCCACCAGGCCACCCGCGCGCAGTTCCGCCGCGGCCGCCTCAATGGTCGTCCTCAATACGGCACCATCACGAAGCTGTATCTGTCCGGGGGGAAATCCGCGGTGTTTCGCGTAATCAGCTTCAGTTCATGCTCATACGCCAGCGCCGCCTGCAGCGCATCCGCGAGCTTCCAGCCATGCTCCCGCTGCAGCGCCGCCGCCCGGTCCGCCACCGCCGCGTCAATCGCCAGGGCCGGAAATACGTCCAGCAGCCGCGCGATCGGAATCGCCTGCTTCTCCTCGTAGGGCACCAGCACTTCCGCCCGGGTCAGTACAGAGATCGCCGCCGCGTGCCGCGCCTTGCTTAGGAATTCCGTCGCCGCTGCCCTGCCGTTCAGGTGGTCGATCAGAATCACCGAATCGAGCAGGTATTTCATTCCCACTCGGAACGCACACGCCTCTGGTAGGCCAGGCCGTCGCCCTCGCGCCACGTCCCGCTGGTCTGCTGCAGCAGATCGTCGAACGATTTTTCGCGCTGCTCGCGCAGGCTCCGGATCGCCATCCGCACCACCTCCGTCATGGACTTGCCCGTGCGTCTGGCTTCCTCGTCCAGCCAGCGCTTGTCCTGCGGGTCCAGACTGATTACGGTGCGCGTCATTGTCACCCGACAGCCTTAACCATACCACAAAGGGGAACTGATATCGGACTCTTGAGATGATATCGCCGAGGGAATCCGTGATATTCTGAAAACGCCGTGGACATCGATCTCGACACGCTGAAAAGCGAAATTTTGCAGTATTTGGAAGCTTCGGGATTCGCCGTTTTCCGAAGTCATCCCGGTGAGCTCGAAGGCCTTCCGCTCATTTGCTGGGATTGCGAACGCTTTCCCGATTACCGGATGTATCTCGAGACCGCTCAGAAAGTAAACGCCAGCCTCATCCTGTTCGCCGCGCGCGAGTTTGAGCATGCGGAGATCGAGGAAGAAACCGAAGCCCTGGAGGAGTGCGAGATCTCCCGCGAAGATCGCCGCGAATACGATCGCCGCCTCCGCGAGTTCCGCCAATACGAAGGCAAAACCTGCTCGCTCGAGCTCGGCTTCGACCACAACTCGCGCATCTACGTCTACGAAGTCCATCCCGACTGGTATGACGAGTTCCTCGAACTCTCCGACGACATCGCCACCAATATGCCTTCCCACGTGGAAGACGATGAAGAGGGCGATAGCGGCATGGGCGGCTTCTATTCCAACAACTAGCGCGGTCGTGCCCCGCCGGGTCGGGGCTCGCTGGGTTCTGCCCGAAGAGCCGCCCGCGGCGCGTGCCCTGGCTGCCGAACTCGGCATCCCGTTCGCCATCGCCGCCCTGCTCGCCAGACGCGGTTTCACTGATCCGGTCCTCGCCCGCCAGTTCCTGTACCCGGAAATCGCCGCCCTTCACGCGCCGTCCGCGCTCCTCGATATGGACCGCGCGCTCGCCCGCCTGCAGCGCGCCATCCGCGACCGCGAGAAGATCCGCATCCACGGCGATTACGATGTCGACGGCATCACCTCCACCGTCATCCTGAAGACCGCCATCGAAATGGCCGGCGGCCAGGTCAGCTTCACCATCCCGCACCGTTTAAAAGAAGGCTACGGCATCCAGCCCGCCGCGGTCGATCTCTGCGCCTCCGACAGCGTCACGCTCATGATCAGCGTCGACACCGGCATTCGCGCCGCCGCCATCGTCCAGCGCGCCCGGGACTTCGGCATCGACGTCATCATCACCGACCATCATCTGCCTGAAGCCCAAATTCCGGACGCTCTCGCCGTCATCAATCCCAACCGCCCCGGCTGTTCTTATCCCAATAAGGAGCTCTGCGGCGTGGGCGTCACCTTCAAACTGGTGGAAGCGCTGCTTTCGTCGCTTGGCTGGGAACCCGCGCGACTCCGCCGCGTATTGGCTTCGTTTTTGAAACTGGTCGCCCTCGGCACCGTGGCCGACGTCGTCTCGCTCACCGGCGAGAACCGCATTCTGGTCAAACACGGCCTCGCCGGTCTTAACGACCTGCGCAATCACGGCCTGCGCGCTCTGTTCGAAGTCGCCGGGCTCGAGCCCAACTGCGTTCCCACCGCGCGCCAGATCGGTTTCCGCGTCGCCCCGCGTATGAATGCCGCCGGCCGCATGGCCAGCGCCGCCGATGCCGTCGAACTCTTCCTCACCGCCGATCCCGCCCGCGCCCGCGAGATCGCCGTCCAGCTGAACGAACTCAACACCGCGCGGCAGGCCGAGGAAGCCGCCATCGTCGAAGCCATTCTGCGCGAATGCGAGCGCCAGCCCGTTGGCGACAGTCACTTTGCTCTCGTCTTCTGCGCGCCGGAGTGGCACCGCGGCGTGCTCGGCATCGTGGCCAGCCGCCTGGTCGAGCGCTTTCATCGCCCAGCCTTTGTTCTGGGTGCGCAGGACGGCCTGGCGCAGGGTTCCGGCCGCAGCATCGCCGGCTTTCATCTTCTCGATGCGCTCGATGCCATGCCAGAGATGTTCGTCAAGTACGGCGGTCACAGCCACGCCGCCGGACTCACCATGGACCACAGTTCCGTAGACGCCTTCCGCGACCGCTTCAACGCACACGCCGCCGGCGTTCTGCGTCCCGACGACCTTCGTCCTTCGCTCGAGATCGATACCGTGGTCTCCGTCGAAGATCTGGACGACCGCCTCTTTGAGGATCTGCAGATGCTCGAGCCGTTCGGCGCCCAGAACCGCGAACCCGTCTTCGCCGCCATGGGCGTGCAGGTCGCTGGTCCGCCTTCCTTCATGAAGGAGAAGCACTTGCGCATCCCGCTGCGGCAGGGTTCACGCGTTGTGTCCTTCAAATGGTTCAACTGCGCCGAACGCGCTGGCGAATTGCAGCCCAATGCCAAACTCGACGTCGCCTTCACCCTCGAAGAAGACCGCTATCGCGGCAGCTGGTCCGCCATCATTCGCGACGTGCGATAACTGGATTATGAAAGACCTGCACCCTGCTGCCGCCATCGGCGCCGTCTCCGGCCTGCGCGCCTTCACCGCGCCCGCTGCCGTCAGCAGAGCGGCCTCCCGCGGGCTGCTGGACATGGAGACTCCCGCTCTCGAGTGGATGAAATCGCCGCTCACCTCAAAAATTCTTCTGGGCCTCGCCGTGGCGGAACTGGTCAGTGACAAGCTGCCGTTCACGCCCAGCCGTCTGCAGCCCGGTTCGCTTGCGGCGCGTCTGGTTTCAGGCGCTCTCTGCGGAGCCGCCGTCAATGCTGCCCGCAAACGTCCGGTCGTGGTCGGCGCGCTCGTCGGAGCGACAGCTGCGCTCGGCGCCGCCTTCGCCGGTTATCACGCGCGCCAGGCGCTCACCGCGCATGGCGATCTGCCGGACATGGTGGTCGCGCTGGTCGAAGATGGCGTCGCCGTTGTCACCGCGATGTCCGCTTCTTCGCTGCTTAGGCCAGCCACTGACGGATCAGTTCTTCCGGATTTGCGCTAAGATCCACCGGCTGCTCCCGGGTCGGCTTCTCCGGCTCGATAAACAGCGCCACGATGCCCTCCGGCGTGGGCCTCAGTTCCAGCTTCCGCTCCCGCGTCTCCAGCTTCAAAGTGGTGCCCAGCCACGCGATGTAAACTTTCGCGCGCATCTGGAATCCGATCCGTGTTGCCTGCTTCAGCAGTTCCTGGGTGTACGGACCGGTCTTGAGCTTCTCTGCCCACGGAGCCGCGGCAAGGGCGGCCTTCCGTTCGGCGTCCCGCTGCTGCCGGTCGTTGCCTCCGCGCTCGTCCTGCGATTCCAGACTTTTGAGGCTGTTCTCCAGGTTGTCGAGAAAACTCATGTGCGTAACTTCAGTATGATCCGTTTACACCGGGTTCAAAGATGCAGCGCCTGCACTTCCGGCCAGTGCCTGCCGAGGTAATCGATCACCAGCCGCCGGTGACATCGCTCCGCCGTCGGTTCGCTGCACAGTAAAACCGTGGGAGTTTGAAAGCCGGCGCGATCCAATGCGCTTTCAATGTGCCGTTCTGCCATCAGCTCCAGGAACAGACGCTCGTAATCTTTCCAGTCCACGCGTTGTTTCTTATATTCGTCCAGCATCTCCTGCGTGGGCGCCAGAAGGGTTTCGTGCACATAATCCATGTCGCAGAGTTCACGCAGAAAATACGCCAGGTCGTCGCGCTTGGCAAAACCGGCCAGCTGCGAGATGTTGTTCAGCCGCACATCCATCAGCCGCCGAACGCCTGCGTGCTTCAAAATACCGAAGAACTGCCTGGCCGTTTTCTTTGTGAATCCAATGGAGTAGATTTCCATTCCGCCTCTGTTATCATCGTGGCACTTTGTTTGTTCTCAAGGAGCGGTTCCGTGAATGATTGAGCAGGTGGAGCGCTTCCTCCACCGCCATCGCGTCCTGGTCATCTTTCTCTTTTCGGTCCTGTATTTCGGCGGTTCGCTCGGCGCCGCGAAAGGCAAATCGCTCTGGCTCGATGAGTTCTTCACGCTTGAGATCGCGAAGCTGCCGCTCAGTCAGATGATGCCGGCGCTGCGTGAAGGCCGCGACCTGACTCCGCCGCTCTTTCACGTCATCACCAAAGCGTCGGTGAGCCTCTTCGGCGCCGGGACGATCGGGCTTCGCGTTCCCGCCATCTTCGGCTGCTGGCTGCTGTGCATCTGCGTTTTCGGCTTCGTTAACCGCCGCTTCGGCATGCTCTCCGCGTGCATCGCCATGCTGTTTCCTCTGCTGACAGGGCTCGAAGGCTACACCCGCCAGGGACGCGGTTATGGCCTGATGTACGGCTTTTCAGCGCTCGCGCTCTTCGCCTGGCAGCTCAGCGCGGAGCGCGGCCGTTCGCGTCCCGTCGCGCTGCTTGTCCTTTTCGCCAGTGCGGCCTGCGCCACCGCCAGCCACTTTTACGGCGTGTTCCTGCTCTTCCCGCTTGGCGCCGCCGAATTGGTGCGTCTGCTCCAAAACCGCAAACCCGATTGGCTCGTCTGGCTCGCTCTCACCGGCTTCGTTCTTCCGCTCGTTGTCTTCTCGGATCTGATGCGCGTAGGCCGCGAAACCAACGGCAACAGTCTGCACGCTGCCGGGCTCGAATCCATCCCGAGCTTCTACAACGCCGCGCTCGATCCCTTCGTTCCGGACCTCGTCGCCATCGCGCTCACCGTTCTCCTGTACCTGTTCCTGAGCAAGCCCCGCCAAACGAAGTCGCTCCGATTCCGCGGCATGCCGGCTTATGAAGCTACGGCCATCTTCGGCCTGATTCTGCTTCCTGTCCCCATCGTGCTGGGAACCATGCCGCTGCATACGCTGTTTCACTTCCGCTATGCGCTCGAAGCGGTCATCGGCATGGCCATTGCGGCGGGTTTCCTGCTCAAGTCCACCCGTCACACCATGCCTGCTATCAGTCTTCTGGCCCTGATTCTGATGACCGCCTTCTGGGCCCGAATGGAAGTGCCGCGGCTTCGGGCGCTGGTGCGTCCCGACGCGAAGATCCCGGCCCCTGTCACGCCTCTGCTTGTCTCATCCTCCATGCCGATCTACGTCCAGGATGGGACGCAGTACGCCGAGTGGGCCTACGCGCTGCCGCCGGCTCTCACGTCGCGGCTGCGCTATGTTTCGGAACCCGCTCTCGCGCGAACCTACACCGGCGAATCCTTAACCGATACGCTGATCGCGCGCCTCCGTCCGCTGGGCAGCCAATCCATCCAGCGCTATGCCGATCTGCGCAGCGGCCCCCGACAGTTTCTGCTCTGCACCACGGCGAGCAACGAAGGCTGGCTCCTGCGGAAACTGCTCGACGATCGCGCGCAGCTCGATCTGGTCGAGGTCAACGGCGATCTGCAGGTCTATCACGTAACGCAGTAGCGCGTTGTTGCTTCAGCGGCGCGATCCAGTGTATCCTGCGTTGCATTCGAGCAATTGCGGGCCGCCATTGCAGTCGGCCAGCCGCCGTGCGGCAACGTGGTGCTCCGAAACTCTTCTCGCCGCCTCAGACGCCGGCACAACTTCTGATGAGGGTGCAGATGCTCCAACGCGTTGGATGGCTTGTTGTATTCACGGGACTGCTGGTAACCGCACGGTTCGGCACCGCCCAAACTTCGAACGCTTCTATCTATGGAACGGTAACCGATGCTTCCGGCGCAGCCGTGGGTAAGGCTTCGGTAACCGCCACCAACGTCAAAACCGGTGTCGCTCTGCCGACCGTCACCAATGATTCGGGCCTTTATATTTATCCTTCGCTTCTGCCCGGCGATTACACCGTCAGTGCGGAATCAGCCGGTTTCCGTAAGGCCATCACGGAAAACATTCGGCTGGAAGTCGGCGCCCGAATCGCCATCGATCTCAAGCTGGAAGTCGGCGCGACCGCCGACAGTGTTACCGTTGATTCCACTTCGAGCCCGCTCGAAGCCGTCAACAGTTCCGTTAGCAACGTCGTCACCGTCGAGCGTGTTCAGGGTTTGCCGCTGCAGAATCTGGATGCCGGCGCACTGATCTCGCTGCAGGCCGGCGTCGTCGGCGATAACTTCAACGGCGCCAGATCGCAGTCGCAGAACGTTACGCTGGATGGCGTCAACGTGCAGGAAACTCGCTACAACGGCGGCTGGAACAGCGGCAACACCACCGCCGTCAGCGCTGTCGATCTGGTCGGCGAGTTCCGTGTCAGCACCGCGCCGGTGGACGCCGAGTTCGGCCGCGGCATGGCGCAGGTGCAGATGATCTCGCGCTCGGGCACCAACGAAATTCACGGAAGCGCGTTCGAGTTCAACCGCGTCACGGCACTCAGCGCCAATACCTGGTTCAATAACCAGCTGGGCCGCAATCCCAACAACACGCTGGTGGCGCCGCGCAACTTCCTGATCCGGAACCAGTTCGGCGCGCGCGCCGGCGGCCCTATCATCAAGAACCGCACCTTCTTTTTCTTCCTCTACGAAGGCCAGCGGCAGAAAACCAATGTCGCCGAAAACGATACGGTCATGACGGCAACTGCGCGGCAGGGCCTGTTTCGCTACTATCCCGGCGTGCTGAGCGGCAATGCCACCTCCACTCTTCCGACTGTCGATCTGAGCGGCAACCCGGTTATGCCCGCGGCTGCCACCGGTCCGCTGCAAACCGTCAGCTTGTTTGGGAGAGATCCGAATCGCTTGGTGGCGGATCCAACAGGAAACGTCGCGCTCGCGCTCAAGGATGTTCCGCTGCCCAACAACTTCCAGCGCGGCGACGGCTTGAATACCGCCGGTTATTACTGGCAGCAGCCGGCGAGCAACAACTTCAACCTGTACAACATCCGCATTGATCACACGTTGACGCAGAACACTCGCCTCGCCTTTTCCACGCAGGTGAAACATGCCGACCAGTTCAACGGCTATCGCGGGCAGGTTTATCCAGGCCAGCCGAGCGACGCGGCGCTCAACAAGAACTACCTGTACACATTTTCGGCCAACACCACGATCACGCCGACTCTGCTGAACGAGTTCCGCGCCGGTCTGAACTATTACGAGGCCGGCTACGCGGGACCGTTCTACCCGAACGAAAGTTCAGTGCTGCCGCACGTCGGCTCGCAGCCGTTCTTCTTCACCTTCACGACGATTACGAACGAATATACGTCCAACAACGCGCCGCAGGGCCGCACTTCGCCTCTCTTCCAGTACGCTGATTCGGTCACCTGGCTCAAAGGCAAGCATGCCTTCAAGGGCGGCGTGCAGCTCTTCTATGACAGCTCGAATGGTTACAACTCGTTCTATGTCATTCCGGCCGCCATCACCGGCGCGGGCAGCATCCCGATCACTAACATCAGCACCATCGCGGGCATCGGAGCCAACTCAACGCAGGCGCAGAACCTGCTCGCCGATCTTTCCGGCTCGCTCAGCGGCTGGGAACAGTCTTTCAACTCGGCGGGCGGCAAAAACCCCACGTACATCCCCGGCGAAACCGATCGCCGCGACTGGCGCCAGCATGAATACAGTGGCTTCTTCAAAGACGATTGGAAGGTCTCCCACAACCTGACGATCAATCTGGGCGTGCGGTACGAATACTACAGCCCGCCGTTTGAAGCTAACGGCAAGGCCGTGATTCCCGTCAACGGCTCGGCCGGCGCGTTCGGCATCAGCGGCACGTCTTACCAACAGGCGTTTCAGCCCGGCGCTTCCGGCGGCTCGCTAACTCAGTTGCAACTGGTGGGACCGCTTTCCGGAAACCCGAACGGCACCATCTACAAACCTCAGTACGATACATTCCTGCCGGGCGCGGGCCTTAGCTGGTCGCCGGGCAGCGATAACAAGACTGTCTTCCGCATGGGCTACGCCATGTCGTCGGATCGCAACTCCCTGCGCAATGCCGATACGGAGGTCGGCAGTAACCCCGGCATCAATTCCACGGTTACTTACGCCTCAGGCGGTCTGCTGAACCTGACCAATGTCGGCGTACCCTACAATCCCGGTCAGGCGCTCGCCACCGTGCCGCTCACCGACCGCACGCAGACGCTCCGTGTCTTCGACACAGGACTGCGCAATCAGTATTACCAGAACTGGAACATCTCTGTGCAGCGCCAGATCTCCAAAGACTCCGTCCTGAGTGTGCGCTACGTGGGCAGCAAGGGAAGCAAGCTGCTGAGCGGCGTGAACCTCAACTCAGACGTGATCTCGAGCAATGGCTTTCTCAACGCCTTCAATGTGACGCGGGCCGGTGGTCAGGCGCCGCTCTTCGATCAGTTGTTTGCCGGGCTTACCGTTCCCGGTCAGGGCGTGGTGGATGGAACCACGGTTCGCGGTTCGGATTATGTCCGGTCCAACTCCACGTTCCTGCAGTATCTGGCCAACGGCAACGTGGGCGCCTTCGCCAACAACATCAACAGCACGCCGCTGCTTACCAACGTGAACGGAGGACTGCTGGCGAAGGCAGGGCTCCCGCAGAACTTCTTCGTCACCAATCCGCAATTTGCCAACGTGTACCTGGTGGGAAACAACGCCAACTCCACTTACCACGCGCTGCAGGTGGAGTTTCAGAAGCGCTTCAGCCGCGGCTGGGTCTATCAGGGGAATTACACCTGGAGCAAGGCGCTGGGTGAGAACGAACTGGGCAGCACGCAGTATTACGACAACAACTACCGCAACCCGCAGAACCGCAGCTTTGACAAGCGCATCATGACCTTTAACCGAACGCATGTCTTCAAGAGCAACGGAATCTACGAACTGCCTTTCGGCAAGGGCCGCATGATGATGAGCAACGCCAATCGCTGGGTGGATGGCGCGCTGGGCGGCTGGAAGCTCAGCGCCATCCTGACCTGGACCTCGGGCGTCCCGTTCACCGTCACGGCGCCGGTCTCCACCTTCAACCAATTCACCACCGGACAGACGCCCGATGTCACCGGTTCGCTGCCGAAGAGCACCGGCGCGCTGCAGTTCGACGGGCGCGGCGCGTGTTACTTCTGCGGCTTCAAGCAGATTGCCGACCCCAACGTGGCGCTGCTCGCACCCTCGGTGGCGGCGCGCAGCACGTTGTTCGCGCAGATGGCGCCCGGCGGCGTCCTGCTGCAAAACCCCGTGCCCGGAACGCTGGGCAATCTGGCGCAGACGTTCTTCACCAGCCCGAACTTCTTCGACGTCGATATGGCGCTGACGAAGCAGTTTCGCATCACCGAGCGTTTCAATTTCGAGATCCGCATGGATTGGCTGAACGCCACCAATCATCCGGACTTCGCGACGGCCACGATCGACACCAGCATCGATTCCGGCACCTTCGGCCGCTTCACCGCGGCAGGCAGCAACAACAACCGCATCATCGTCCTGGGTGGGCGGCTAAACTGGTAAGCATTTACGAAATTCGCAGGTAATGAATATGGCAAAGCTTCGAAATCTACTCGCTGTTTCCTGTCTGGCCGCGGCGGCCTTTTCGGCTCCGCCTGCCAAGCGCCCGATCAACCATCGCGACTATGATCACTGGCGGACCATCTCGAGTCAGGTGCTCTCGGCGGATGGTAAGTTCCTAGCCTACTCGCTGTTCCCGGAAGAGGGCGACGGCGAGGTGGTGGTGCGGAATCTTGGCTCCGGCAAGGAGATGCACGAGCCCGCGGGTGCGCTGCCGCCCGCGCCGGATCCTGCGACGGCGGAAGAACCCGCGACCGCCGGACCTCCCGCGCCGCGCGGAGTAAGGCTGGCATTCACCGCGGACAATCACTATCTGGTCTCGACCACATTCCCGTCGAAAGCAGCGGCAGACCAGGCGGTGAAAGACAGAGCGCGCCCGCCACATGGCGGGCTGCTGCTGATTGACCTCACTAAGTCGACCAGCACCCGCATACCCGACGTCGCCAGCTTTCAGCTCGCGAGCAAAGGGGACAGCTTCGTCGCGTATTTGAAAGAAGCGAAAACTGCCGCGGCCACTCCCTCCGTTCCTCCGGCGGCCGATCTGTATGCCGATCAGGACCAGCGGCGCGGCGGAGCGGGACGCGGCGGTGCCGGAGCCACGCCGAAGATTGGCGCGGATCTGATCATCCGCGATCTTCGTGTGCCGGACGGCCGCGAGCAGATGTTCGCGGATGTAACGGAGTATTCGCTGAGCCGTGACGCGAAGACACTGGTGTTCACCGTCTCTTCGAAGAAGGACGAAACCAACGGACTTTACACATTCGTTCCCGGAGCGACCGGCTCGCCCACCACTCTGCTGGCGGGAAAGGGCCGCTACACCAAGCCAACCTGGGACCGCGAACAGAAGGAACTTGCGTTCTTCAGCGACCGCGACGACGCGGGCAGCCATCCCGCCAAATTCAAAGTGTATGAGTGGACCAGAGGATCGGCGGCTCCTCAGGAACTTGTCTCCACCGCAACGCCTGGTTTCCACAACGGCTTTGTGGTCTTCGATCGAGGTCCCATCAGCTTCTCCCGCGACGGCTCGCGTCTGTTCATCAGCTGCGCCCCGGCTTCTCTGGTCGCCGAGGCGGAATCCACGCCGCCGGTCACCACGCCCGCCGGTCCTGGCGCAGCCACACCGGCTCTCGACAACTCTAACAAGGTGATCGCGGATCTCTGGCGTTGGAATGACGACTACATTCAGCCTATGCAAAAGGTCCGGCTGGCACAGGAACGCGCGCGCTCCTATCGGGCCGTCTACCTGCTGGCTGAGAAGAAATTCATTCAGCTGGCCGACCCCACAATGAACTCCGTGATTCCCTCCGACGACGGACGGTTCGCGGTGGGCATGGACGACCGCGCCTACCGCCGCATGGCGGACTACGATGGCAACTACTCGGACATCTATGTCGTGGATACTTCGACAGGACAGCGTAACCTGATCCTTAAACAGTTTCACGGCGGCGGCGGCGGACCGGGCGCGATCGGCGGGGCGGTGCTCTCGCCCGATGGCAAACACCTGCTTTGGTATCAAGAAAAGCAGTGGTTCACCATGTCCGTTCCCGGCGGCGCGCCTGTCAACCTGACCGCGCGCGTGCCCAGCGCATTCTTCAACGAGGAGCATGACTCACCCGATGCGATGCCGTCCTATGGCAATGCGGGCTGGACCAAAGACGGAAGCCATGTTCTGCTTTACGACCGCAACGACGTGTGGTCGGTGGCGGCGGACGGCTCGACCGCCGATCGCCTGACGAACGGCGCGCCCGCGCATCTGCAGTTCCGCGTGGTGCAACTGGAGCGTCCCGATGAAGAAGAAGAGCGCGGCATCGATGCCGCCAAACCGCTCCTGCTGCACGCGGAGAATCTGGAGACGCGCGACAGCGGCTTCTACTCGCTGCCCCGTGTGGAGAAGGGTTTGACCGAGAAGAAGCTGATCATGGGTGCGAAGTCTTTCCGCGCGCTGGCCAAGGCCAAAGACGCGAACGTGATCCTGATTACCGAAACCACGTTTCACGATCAGCCGGATCTCTACATCACCGAAGCCACCTTTGAAGCGCCGCGCAAAGTAACGAACGCCAATCCGCAACAGGCGGAGATGCTGTGGGGAACCGCCGAGCTGGTGCCGTTCCGCAACGACGATGGTGTGCCCCTGAAGGCCACGCTCTACAAGCCGGAGAACTTCGACCCGAAGAAGAAGTATCCGATGATCATTTACATCTATGAGCGGCTCACGCAGAATCTGAACAACTTCGTGCGGCCCGCGCCAGGCACCACGATCAACATTCCCTTCTACGTCAGTAACGGTTATCTAGTGCTGACTCCGGATATTGCGTACACCACCGGGCATCCCGGCCAGAGCGCCATGAAGTGCATTCTGCCCGCCATCGAATCTGTTGTGGAGAAGGGCTTCGTGGATCGCGATCACATCGGCATCGAGGGCCACAGCTGGGGCGGCTACCAGATCGCCTATCTGGTGACGCAAACGCATCTATTCGCGGCGGCGGAGGCGGGCGCGCCGGTGGTCGACATGATCAGCGCCTACAACGGCATTCGCTGGGGCAGCGGCATGCCACGACAATTCCAGTACGAGAAGACGCAGTCGCGCATCGGCGGCACCATCTGGGAACGGCCGCTGCAGTTCATCGAGAACTCACCGATCTTCATGCTGGACCGCGTCACCACGCCGATGCTGATTCTGCAGAACGACAATGACGATGCGGTGCCATGGTATCAGGGCATCGAGTTTTTCCTCAGCATGCGCCGCATGAATAAGGTGGCCTACCTGTTCAACTACAACGGTGAGCCGCACGGCATCCGCAGGCGTCCCGATCAGAAGGATTTCACGATCCGGATGCAGCAGTTTTTCGATCACTACCTGAAAGGCGCGCCCGCGCCCGAGTGGATGGAAAAGGGCATTCCGTACATGGAGCGCGAAAAGGAGAAGGAGCGCTTCAATCTTTCGACATCCGAGGGCGCCGACCTGAAGCAACCCTGATATAAGGGTTGCAGTGATCACGCGAAGAACGTTTCTGGGCGCTGCCGGAATGGCCGCCGGGGCCCTCGCTGCCGCAAAGCGGCCGAATATTCTGTTCGTCTCCGTCGACGACATGAACGACTGGGTGGGCTGCCTGAAGGGCTACCCCGGCGTAAAGACGCCGAACATCGACCGGCTGGCGAAGCGCGGGGCGCTGTTCGCCGATACGCACTGCGCGGCGCCGGTGTGCAACCCGTCGCGGACGGCCCTGTTCACCGGTCTGCGGCCTTCCACCAGCGGCATCTACAACAACGATCAGTACTGGCGGCCGGCGCTGCCCGGCGTGAAGACGCTGCCGGAATATCTGCGGCAGAACGGATATTACGCGGCTGGTGCCGGGAAAGTGCTGCACCATGTCGCCGGCTTCAATCCGCCCGATCAGTGGAACGAATTTCAGCTGCAGCAGTTTGACGACCCGTGGTACCGGCGCGCGGACTGGTATCCGTGGAACAAGCGCGTCCCCGCGCCTGCCGGGCATCCCTACAACGGCCTGAAGGATTTCGCGGGTGAGTTCGACTGGGGCGTTCTGGAAAAGCCGGAAGACCAGTATGGCGACCAAAAAGCCGTCGCGTTCGGTAAAGAGTTTTTGAAAAGGAAGCACACGCAGCCGTTCTTCCTTGCCGTGGGCATGTGGCATCCGCACATCCCGATGTACTCGCCGCAGGCGTACTGGGATATGTATCCGGAATCCGCGGTTCACATCCCCGAGACGCGCAAAGACGATCTGGACGATATCCCGCCGATCGGCAAAGAGTTCGCGGCGGTGCGGCGCGATGAATTCGATCGCATTGTGAACGCGGGCAAGTGGAAGGAGATGGTGCACGCCTATCTCGCGGCAATCTCATTCGCGGACACGCTGGTGGGCGAGATGCTGGATGCCCTCGAGCAGAGCGAATATGCGAAGGATACGATCGTGGTGTTCTGGTCCGACAACGGCTGGCATCTGGGCGAGAAGCAGCATGTGCACAAATCCACCCTATGGCAGCGAGCGACGCACGTCCCGATGATTATGGCCGGGCCGGGCGTCACCAATCCCGGCGTGACGCGTACGCAGACGGTGAATCTGCTGGATATCTACCCGACGCTGCTGGAGCTGTGCGGATTGCCGCCGAACCCGCGCCTGGATGGCACCAGCCTGGCGCCGCTGTTGAAGGACCCGAAGGCCAAACGCAATCCAACGGTTACGACGTATATGCCCGGCAATCACGCGGTGGTGAGTGAGCGGTGGCGTTACATCCGGTACAGCGATGGCACTGAAGAGCTGTACGACCGCAAAGCCGATCCCGATGAATTTACGAACCTGGCGGGCGAGGCGAAGTATACGGCGGTGAAGCGCGATCTGTTGCAGTATGCGCCGAAAACCAGCGTGCCGATGAAGCCGATGGTGACGGACTACGATTTTGACTTCGCCACTTACACGTACAAGAGGAAGCCAACCGCTACCGCGCGGTGAGCGATCCGGCAAGAGCCAGATCGATCTGCACCTGTTTGGCGACGCGGAGCACGAACGCGCTGGGGTCTTTCAGGCCCCACTGGACATAGGGAACGAGGAAGCGAGTGGTAGCCTGGCAGCTGGTTCCCTGAATGTGCAGCTGCACGGGAACGGTGAGTTCGTGCGGCGTACCGTGCAGGGTAAACGTGCCCGACACCTGAATGCTGGATTCGCCGTCCGGCGCAATGATGCCTTCGTAGCTGTGGGGCGCAAACGAGATTTCGGAGAACTGAGCGGCATTCAGGATATCGCTGCTCATGCGGCGGTCGCGCGTCTGGTTGCCGGTCCGGCCACTTCCGGCGGCCACGATAACGATGCCGGAAAAGGTGGGGCTGGCTCGACCGATGCGGATGATTCCGCTCTGTACGTGGAACGTGCCGTGAACGGCATGCAGGACATCGCCAAGACTGAACGAAACGGCGCTTGCCGCGGGATCGGCGGTAAACGTTCGATCCTGCGCACAGGCCACGAACGGGAACAAAACCACGATGACAAGGGAAAGTTTGGTGACCCGGGCGGGGCTCGAACCCGCGACCCTTTGATTAAAAGTCAAATGCTCTACCGGCTGAGCTACCGGATCACTGAAGGAGATTCCTGCTTCGAGATTAGCATACGCGCCCACGCTATAATCGCGGTAAACGCATCGCGCGAGCGTGGCGAAACTGGCAGACGCACCAGCCTTAGGAGCTGGCTCCCGCAAGGGAATGGAGGTTCAAGTCCTCTCGCTCGCACCATCCGCATTTCGGACAAAGGTATCCCAGTTCACCACGACCCCTGATTTTGGCCTCTTCCCGGCAAGCCGATTGCAAAAACACGGGCGACACAGGAGGTCACGCACATGAAAATCAAGTTCGCAATGTTTGCAGCCACCGGCGCTCTGGCGCTGGGTGGACTGATGCTGGCGCAGGACGCATCCACGGGCTCTGGTTCCGGTTCCGGTGCCGGTTCCGGTTCCGGCAAGATGAGTTCAGGAAAGATGGGCATGGGCAACATGGGTGCGGATTCGCATTTTGTCGCCGAAGCCGCATCGGGCGGTTTGGCCGAAGTGGAGCTGGGCAAGATGGCTCAGCAAAAGGCCAGCAGTGACAAGGTGAAGCAGTTCGGTCAGCGCATGGTGACCGATCATAGTAAGGCGAACGATCAGCTGAAGCAGGTGGCGCAGCAGGAGAATCTCACGCTGCCGACTACGATGAACGCCAAGGATCAGGCGACGGTGACGCGGCTTTCCGCGCTTTCCGGAGCCGAGTTCGATAAGGCCTACATGAAAGACATGCTGGCCGATCACAAGAAGGACGTCGCCAATTTCCAGAAGGAAGCCAACAGCGGAAAAGATCCCGGGGTGAAAAACTTCGCGAGCCAGACGCTGCCAGTGCTTCAGGAACACCTCAAGATGGTTGAGGACCTGCACTCCAAGATGTAGTCAGCGGTGGGCGGGGCAGGCTTCGGCCTGCTCCGCTACACCTTCATTCGATCCAGCTTCCGGTACAACGTTTTTCTCTCGATCCCCAGAATCTGCGCCGCTCTGCTTTTGTTCCCGCCCGTGGCCGCCAGCACTCTTCGAATCTGATCCTGTTCCGCATCGGCCAGGGTTTCCACGCTGTGGTCGCGCGGCTCCATGGCGGCGAGTGAATCGTGAACGGCTTCGCTCGTGATCTGTCCGCCGGGCGCGAGAATCGTGAGCCTCTCGATGAGGTGCTGCAGCTGCCGCACGTTGCCGGGCCAGGTTTGCTCCTGCATCGCCTTTACGCCTGAATCCATCAGGCGCGTGGTCTGTCCGTATTTCGCGTTGTAGTGGTTCAGGTAAAACACCGCGAGCAGCGGAACATCCGCGCGGCGCTCGCGCAGCGGCGGAATCTCGATGCGCGCGACATTTAGGCGGAACCAGAGATCGCCGCGGAATTTACCCTGATCCACCAGCTTTTGCAGATCTTTGTTGGTGGCGGCAATCACGCGAACATCGACGGGCTTTGAGCGCGAAGCGCCAACCGGGCGGATCTCGCGCTCCTGCATGAAGCGCAGCAGCTTCATCTGAAAGTTCAGGTCCACTTCGCCGATTTCATCCAGCAGCGCGGTGCCGCGGTTCGCCGCCTCGAACACACCGACGCGATCGCGGTCGGCGCCGGTAAACGCGCCGCGCATGGCTCCGAACAGTTCGCTTTCGATGAGCGTGGGCGCAATGCCGGCGCAATCCACAGGCACGAACGGCTGTGAGGCGCGCAGGCTGTTGCGATGGATCATGCGCGCGATCAGTTCCTTGCCGGTGCCGGTTTCGCCTTCGATCAGGACGGTCATGTCCGTGGGAGCGATGCGGGAAACGGTTTTATAGATCTCGACCATGCCGGCGGAACTGCCGATGAATTCGGTCTCAGGGAGATCTTCGATCTCCATTTCCTTTTCGCGCTCATTGCGCGAGTCTTCGGCGCGGCGGACGGTTTCGAGCAGCTTTTCGAGATCGAATGGCTTGGCGAGGTAATCGAAGGCGCCGCCTCGCGTGGCCGCCATCACGGTTTCGATGGTGCCGCGTGCGGACATCAGGATCACGCTGCAGCCGGGGTCCTGCGCGCGGGCGGCGTTCAGGATATCGATGCCGGTGCGATTGTCGATGTAGATATCCGAAATGATGATCGGGTAAGAATTGCCCGCGAGCTTCTCCATGGCTTCGCGCGTCGACGACACGGCATCGACCCCGTAACCTTCGAATTCCAGGAAGGTCAGGATGGTGGTGCGTACGCTGGCATCGTCTTCAACCAGCAAGAGCTTCGTCATGAGCTTCCTGATCCTTGTACTGTAACTGGTACAGCTTCCAGTAAATGCCGCGCTGCGCCAGCAGTTCCTGATGAGTGCCGCTTTCGCGCAGCTGCCCTTTGTGCATCACCAGTATGCGGTCGGCGCGCTGGATAGTGGAAAGGCGGTGGGCGATGATGATGGACGTGCGGCCCTTCACCATGTGGCTGAGCGCCGCGCTAACGCGAAATTCCGTTTCTGTATCCACGCTGGAAGTGGCTTCGTCGAGAATCAGAAATCGCGGCTGGTGGGCCAGCGCCCGCGCGAAGCTGATCAGCTGCTTCTGTCCGGTGGAGAGCGAATTGCCGCGTTCGCGGATCACCTGCCCGAAGCCTTCCGGCAAAGTGCGGATGAAATCCATCAGGTTCACCTGCTCAGCGGCGTCTTCGATCTGCTCGTCGGTTACGGATTCGGTGCCGAGCCGTATGTTGTCGGCAACGGTTCCGGCAAACAGATACGGGTCCTGCAACACCACGCCGAACTGGCGGCGGAGCGCCAGCGGATCCATCTTTTTGACGTCCACGCCGCCGATGCGCACCGCTCCGCGCTGGACGTCATAGAAGCGCAGCAGCAGGCTGGTAAGCGTGGTTTTGCCCGCGCCGGTGTGTCCCACCACGGCGACCGTTTCTCCGGGACGAATGGTGAAGCTGACATCGCGCAGAACCCAGTCGTCATCTTTATACGCGAACCAGACATGGTCGAAGCGGATTTCGGTCCCGGAGGGCGAAGCGCAGGCGTCCGCAGGGGCGCAGATTTCCGCAGGCGTATCGAGCAGTTTGAAGATGCGCTCGGATGATGCCATGGCGCCCTGCAGAATATTGTATTTCTCGCTGAGATCCTGAATCGGCCGGAAAAAGCGCAGGCCGTACTGGAGGAACGCGACCACCACGCCCAGAGAGATCGCGCCGCTCTTCACGCGGAAGCCGCCGTAGGACAGGATGGCCGCGAGCGCCAGATAGGCCACGAATTCCACTGATGGATAGAACCAGCCGTAAGCCGTAATGGTGTCCTTATAGGCATCCATGTGCTGACGGTTGATCTCTTCGAATTCGGCGATGCTCCGGCGCTCGCGATTGAACAATTGCAGGACTACGATGCCGGTGATGTGTTCCTGGAGGTATGCATTAATGCGGGCGATCGCAACGCGGATGCGGCGGTAGCTGGTGGTGACCGTACGCCGGAACAGCGCGGTCGCGAGGATCACCAGCGGCATCATACCAAGCATGATGAGCGTGAGCCCGACACTCATGCGCGCCATGACGGCGACGATGAAGCTGAGTGTCAGCAGATCGCCCAAAATGGTGACGAGTCCCGAGGCAAAGAGATCGTTTAAGACATCCACGTCCGTTGTCAGGCGGGTGACCAGGCGACCGACGGGGTTGCGGTCGAAAAACGCGACGTCGAGACGCTGCATGTGGGCCATCAGTTCGCGCCGCAGATCGAACATGGCGAGCTGGCCGACATACTGCATCACATACATCTGTCCGAATTCAGTGACGAAGATGCCGGTCAGTACGGCGAGGTAGAGCACGGCAATCTGCGTGAGGCCGGTGAGCGCGCTGGGGGAAAGCCAGCCATCGAGGGCGGTGGGCGAAGCCGGAGTGGTGAGATACCGGTCTACCGCAATCCTGGTGAGCAGCGGACCGCAGACCTGCAGGATGGAATAGGCGACCAGACAGACGAGCGAGAGCGCAATGCGGGCGCGATAGGGCCGCATGTAGCGCAGCAGCCGGCGCATCAGCCGCCCGTCGTAAGCTTTGCCGAGTACTTCCTCTTCCACAATCTCAGGTTAGCGAACTATGGGCCCGCGTCGCCTTCCGCAGCGCCAGCCATGAAGCAAACATGGCGGGATCGTCCAGCCAGACGAGCATCCACTGCACCATTTCCTGCTTCAGGGCGCGTTTTTCCGGAGCGGCGCGCTGGTTGGCGGCGGCGAAACGGGCGCGGTCCTTGGCCTGAATGACGGCAGCGCGGCAAGCCCGGCGAGTTTCGAGGTTCGAGAGATAGGTTGCGGACATGGACGCCAGCGACTGTTCCAACTCGTCCAGCGTTTTTACCGCGACCCCCGCGAACGGTTGCGCAACGGAGAGGCCGGATTCGCGCAGCCACTGGCGCAGCGTGGGTTCGGCAACGTCCGGCAGTTCGGCACGAAGATCCTGCCATTGCGGCGCGTCGATGTGAGTCCAGCCGCGCGCGGCCATTACTTCGCGGAAGCGCTGCTTTTTCGGCGACAACGCCATTTTCCGGTTGTACCAAACACCCGGACGGCGGATAGAGTAAGATCGGACTCAAATGGAACGAAAAAAAGCTAGCGATTACCCGCAGGAACTGCTGGACCTGTTCGACCTTTACGTGCACGGCGACATTGAACGGCGCGAGTTTCTGGACGGAGCGAAGAAGTTCGCTGTCGGCGGCGTGACGGCAACCATGATCTGGGAAAGCCTGAAGCCAAACTATGCGTGGGCGCAGCAGGTGCCAAAAGATGACGCGCGGATCAAGGCGGAGCGCGTCACGGTGGAATCGCCGAACGGCAATGGCAGCATCAAAGGCTATTTGGTGCGGCCGGCGAACGCGACCGGCAAGCTTCCCGGCGTGCTGGTGGTGCATGAAAATCGCGGCCTGAATCCGTACATCGAGGATGTGGCGAGGCGTTTGGCGACGGACAACTTCATGGCGTTCGCGCCGGATGGACTGACCAGCGTGGGCGGGTATCCGGGCACCGATGAAGAAGGCGCGAAGCTGTTCGGCAAAGTCGACAAGCAGAAGATGAACGAGGATTTTGTGGCGGCGGCGCGCTGGCTGAGAGGCCGGCCGGACTGCACCGGCAAAATCGGCGCGGTGGGTTTCTGTTTCGGCGGCGGCATTGCGAACGCCCTGGCCGTGCGGCTGGGCTCTGATCTTTCGGCCGCCGTTCCGTTCTACGGCGCGCAGCCTCCCGCGGCGGATGTGGCGAAGATTAAAGCGCCGCTGCTGCTGCAGTATGCGGGTCTGGATACGCGCATCACCGGCGCCTGGCCAGCGTATGAGGAGGCGTTGAAGGCGAACCATGTCACGTATACGGGATACGTGTACGAAGGCGCGAATCACGGGTTCCACAATGACACGACGCCGCGCTATGACGAAGCCGCCGCGAAACTGGCGTGGCAGCGCACGGTGGATTTCTTCAATAAGTATTTACGGTCGTAATTACTGCGCCACGCCGTGGCGATAAATTGCCGTCGCGGCCTGATGCGCTCCCAGGGTTTCGGAAAAGGTGTGAGAACCCGATCCGTCCACCTTCGCTACGAAGTAAAGATAGGACGTGTCGGCGGGATGCAGTGCGGCCCTCAGCGAACTCAGGCCCGGATTGGCGATGGGCCCTGGAGGTAGGCCGCTGTGCTGATACGTATTCCATTTGCTGGTGTTGTCGAGATCCGAACGGTAGATCTTGCCGCGGTACCTGCCTTCGATCAGAGCCGCGTAGACGGTGGTGGGGTCGCAATCCAGCTTCATGCCGATGTTCAAACGGTTGCGGAACACTGAGGCGACCAACGGACGATCGCCCGGCACCCGCGCCTCCCGCTCCACAAGCGAAGCCAGCGTGACGGTGCGGTGCACGTCGGCATTGGTGTGAAGGCCTTTCCACGTGGCGCGGAACTTGCGAACCATGGAAGCGCAGAGCTGCGGCGCGGTGGTGGTGCGCAACAGGCGATAAGTGTCGGGCCAAAGGTAGCCTTCGAGAGAAGGCGCATCGGGATCCAGATCGCGAATTGAGGACGCATCGCGCGCGGCCGTCAGGAACTGCTTCTCGGTCATTGTCCCGAGCCTGCTGACGTTGGCCGCGATATCGAACATATTCTGGCCTTCCGGGATGGTGACCACGAGAAAAAAGATGTCGCCGTGGGCGATGCGGCTGAAGACCTGCAGCGCGGATGCGGGCTTATCGAATTTGTATTCGCCCGCCTGCAGCACGGCACCCGGGGATATGGAGCGAGCCATCAGCAGCAGGTAATCGTGTTTCACTATGCCGTTGGCCCCCAGAAGATTCGCGATGGTGTCGGTGGAGGTGCCTTTGGGGATGTCGATGAATTTCTCTCCGCTGAAACCCTGATAGGGCTGGTTCAGCAGATACAGGCCGTAGGCGCCGGCAGCGATGGCCAGCAGCAGCAGGAAGCCCAGAAACTTAAGAATCTTCATTCCGATTTCCGTACGCGAGGGAATCCAGATAGCTCTGTAAGAGAATGACGGCGGACATGCGGTCCAGAGTTCCACTCCGGCGGTCGGGGTGGGCGTCGCTTTCGCGCAGCAGCCGGGACGCTTCGGCGCTGGTCAGGCGCTCATCCCAGAGCTTCACCGGCAGCCTGAGTTCGCGCTCGAGGGTTTGCGCGTACGCTTCCACCCATTCCGCCTGCGCGCCGGCCTGTCCGCTCATATTGAGCGGATGGCCCACCAGGATTAGCGCAACGCCGCGCTGCGCGACGATGTTTGCGATGCTCGCGAGGTCGGCCCGTTTGTTGCGGCACTGGATGGTTTCGAGGCCCTGCGCGGTGACGCCCAACTCGTCGCTGACGGCCGCACCGATTCTGCGTTTGCCCAGGTCCAATGCCAGTATTCGCAATCGTTCTCAATTATAGACACGCGTGGTAGATTCGGAATTATTCATCCGCCGCGCCTCGCGTCCGCTCCTGCCGTGCAAAACGGCACTGCTCCGCTGCGCGATCACGCCCTGCCGATCATCTCGTTCGGCGTGCTGATGGCGATCCTGTATTTCGGGCGGATCTTCTTCATTACGGCCATTACGGCGGTGATAATCTCCTTCATCCTGGAGCCGCTGGTTCGCACCCTGATGCGGCTGCGATTTCCGCGCAGCCTGGCGAGCTTTGTTGCCTGCGTGCTGGCAGGCCTGGTGCTCTATGCCGCGGGGTTTGCGACGTATACACAAAGCGCCAGTCTGGTGGCCCAGCTGCCGCGATTCAGCGAACATGTCGGAGCCATTTCCGAAACGGTGCGGCAGAAGGTGGAGGAGGCAGGTAGCGCCAGTTACAAACTGATGTCACGTCAGCCGCCGGCGCCCGTGCCGCAGGTTTCGGCGCGGCGCCGCTCGGCCCAGAGGACGCAGGGGCCGCCGGCGCCGCCGGTCATCCAGGAAGTGCGCATCCATCAGGACACCAATCCGATTCTGGATTACTTTTACGCTCGGCTGGGCAGTGTCTATGAGTTCCTGCTGATGGCTTCCTTCGTGCCGTTCCTGGTGTACTTTATGCTGAGCTGGGGCGACCACATGAACCGGGCGTTTCTGCAGTTTTTCCATGGCGCTCACCGGGCGATTGCGGCCAAGATCCTGCAAGGCGTGGGCGATATGGTGCGCGCTTTCGTGGTCGGAAACTTTCTGCTGGGCGTGGTGGTGGCGGTGATCAGCTGCCTGCTGTTTTGGTGGATCTCAGTCCCGTTTCCTCTGCTCTCCGGCGCGCTCAGCGGCTTCCTGAGCATCATTCCGTATGTAGGGCTGCCGCTGGCTCTCGCACCGCCGGTGCTCGCCGCGCTTGGCGGTTCCCCCAGCGTGGGAGGGCTGCTGCTGGTGGTTCTGGTGGTCAGCCTCCTGCATTTGATCGCGCTGAACGTGTTGTATCCGAAGCTGGTAGGTTCGCGCGTTCACCTGAATCCGCTGATGGTGACGTTCGCGATCATGTTCTGGAGCTTCTTCTGGGGACCCGGCGGCTTGCTGTTGGCCATTCCCATCACCGCAGGCGTGAAGGCGGTGTGCGATAACGTGATGTCGCTGCGGCCCTACGGACGTTTTCTGGGAGACTGAATGCGTCTGGTGTATCACGAAGGCTACGACCTCAATCTGGGGTCGCATGTCTTCCCTTCGACCAAGTTCCGGCTAATCCGCGAAAAACTAATCCGAGAGGGGGATTTCGCGGAAACGGATCTGCTGCAGCCTGAGCCGGCGCCCCCCGAAAGTCTGCTGCTGGTGCATGAGCGCGGATGGATAGAGCGGCTGCTTGCCGGCACGCTGGAACCGGAAGAGATGATGCGGCTGGAACTTCCATGGTCCCCGGCGATGGCGAGGGGCTTCGTGGTGGCGGCCGGCGGCACCACTCTCGCGGCGCGGACCGCCCTGAGCGAAAGCGTCTGCTTCAATATCGGCGGCGGTTTCCATCACGCGTTCCCGGCCCATGGAGAAGGCTTTTGCGCGATTCACGATGTAGCTGTTGCGATTCGGGTGATGCAGCGTGAAGGGCGCATTGCGCGGGCCATGGTGATCGATTGCGACGTGCATCACGGGAACGGGACGGCTGCGATCTTCGCGAGCGACGATTCGGTGTTTACCGTCTCGATCCAGCAGCTGCATAACTACCCGGCGACTAAGCCGCCGTCCGATATCGATATTCACCTGGCGGACGGGACCGGAGATGCGGAATACCTGCAGCGGCTTGCGCAGGCGATTCAGCCGGCGCTGGCGGAGTTCCGTCCGGACCTGGTGATGTACATCGCGGGCGCGGACCCGTTTCGCGACGACCAGCTGGGTGGCCTGGACCTTTCGATGGACGGCCTGCGGCGGCGGGACGAACTGGTGATTGGGAGTGCGCTCGCGGCCGGCGCGCCGGTTGGCATTGCGCTGGCGGGCGGCTATGCGCGGCGCGTAGCGGACACTGTGGAAATTCACTGCCAGACTGCGCGCGTGGCGCGTGATCTGGGGCGTCAGGCAGGCTCGAGATGACGGCCGGGAATTAAGTAATTCTGGACGTAATCGCGCACGGCTTCGGTCAAAGGTGTCCAGGGACGGCTATAGCCGGTGGCGCGCAGTTTGGTCAGGTCCGCGCAGGTGAAGTACTGATACTGTGCCCGGAGCGCATCGGGCATGTCGATGAACTCGATTTGCGGTTCGCGCTGCATCGCCTGAAAGACAGCGTTCACCAGGTCGAGCCAGGTATGCGGCTGACCGGAGCCGACGTTGTAGAGCCCGCGCGCATGCCGCTGCTCAGAAAGCTCGATGGTGGCGTCCACGGCGTCTTTGACGTATAAAAAGTCGCGCTGCTGGCCGCCATCGGGATATTCGGACCGATAACTCCTGAACAGCTGCACTTTGCCGGTTTCCAGGATTTGGTGAAAAGCCTTAAAGACCACGCTGCGCATCCCGCCCTTGTGGTTCTCGTTCGGGCCGAACACGTTGAAGTATTTGAGTCCGGTGATGTGCGGCAGCAGCGCATGCTCCTCTGCATAGACATCGAACAGGTGCTTGGAATAGCCGTAGCGATTCAGGGGCCGCAACTGGTCCAGCGGCAGCGACTCCTTCAATCCACGTTCGCGCGCGCCATATGTGGCGGCGGAAGAAGCATAGACGAAGCGCACGTTTTCGCGCACAGCCCATTCCGCCAGCTGTTTGGTGTACTCGAAATTGTTGCGCATCAGGTAAGTGGCGTCCGGTTCCGTGGTGGAGGAGCAGGCGCCCAGATGAAAGACTGTGATGATGTCGCGCAGATTGCCGGCATTCACGCGGGAGAGCAGGTCGTCGGATTCCCAGTAATCCGCGATGCTCAGCGGCGCAAGGTTTTCCCACTTCGGCGACGTGCCCAGACGGTCGACGGCGAGGATGTTGCGATACCCGCGCCGGTTCAAATCCCAGATCAGAGCGCTGCCAATCATACCGGCCGCGCCGGTCACCAGGAACTGACCTTTCATCAGAACCAGCGCGTCATCAGAACTTTCTGTTCTGTATAGAAGTAAACGGCATCCTTACCATGCGCGTGCAGATCGCCGAAAAACGAACCTTTCCATCCGGCGAACGGGAAGAAAGCCATAGGCGCCGCCACGCCGACGTTTACGCCTACCATTCCCACTTCCACGCGGGCCTGATATTCGCGGGCGGCGCGGCCGTCGTTGGTGAAGATCGCGGTGGCGTTTCCGAATGCGGAGCTGTTTACCAGTTCAATGGCGCTGTCGAGATCGGGCGTGCGAATCACGGAGAGCACGGGTCCGAAAATTTCCTCGCGCGCGATGGTCATCTGCGGCGTGACATGATCGAAAATGGTGGGGCCCACGAAGAAGCCGTCTTTCTGTTGCTTTTCCACTTCGCGGCCATCGCACAACGGAACCGCGCCTTCGCTGACGCCTTTCTCGATGTACCCCACTACGCGCTGCTTGTGATCGCCGGTGACCAGCGGGCCCATCTCAATTCCGGTCTGCGCGCCATCGCCGACGGCGAGCGCTTTGGTTTTCTCCACCAGCAGTTTCAAAAGCGGTTCAGCTACGTTGCCGACGGCGACCAGAACGCTTCCGGCGAGACAGCGTTCACCCGCCGCGCCGAATGCAGACGCCATGATCGCCTCCACGCTCTTCGGAAGATCGGCATCGGGCATCACCACCAAATGGTTCTTGGCGCCGCCCAGAGCCTGTACGCGTTTTCCATGCGCGGCCGCGGTTTGGTAAATGTGCTTCGCTACCGGTGTGGAGCCCACGAACGAAGTGGCGCGTACCAGCGGATGGCTGAGCAAAGCATCCACGCACTCCCGGCCGCCGTGCACCAGCTGGAGCACGCCCGTGGGCAGGCCGGCTTCGTGCAGCAGTTCCACCATGCGGGTGGGCGTGAGCGGAACTTTCTCGGAGGGCTTCAGCACAAAGCTGTTCCCGGCGGCGATGGCGAACGGGAACATCCATGTGGGCACCATGGCGGGGAAGTTGAAAGGCGTGATGCCGACGCATACGCCGATGGGCTGACGGATGGTGCGGCAATCGATTCCGCGCGCCACATCGTTCAAGGAATCGCCCATCATCAGCGAGGGCATGCCGCAACTGACTTCCACCATCTGGACGGCACGCCGCACTTCGAGCCGCGCGTCTTCGGCCGTTTTGCCGTTTTCGCTGGTCAGGATGGCGGCAATCTCGTCGGCGTGTTTATCCAGCAGCGCCTTGTATCGGTACAGAACCTGTACGCGTTCCACCACCGGCACCTGCCGCCACTTCAGGAACGCCTCGTGCGCGCCGCGGACCGCGCGATCGACGTCGTCGGCCGATGCGTGCGGCAGATGCGCGATCACTTCACCGGTAGCGGGGTTGGTGATGGCCTGCATTCTGCGGCCGGATGGCTCTTCCCAACGGCCATCGACATAGAACGGCACGGTCTTCACTGCTGTTTCGGTAATAGTCATGCTTCTTCTCCCAAAAATGAAGCGGCGGGTTGAGGTGCGCGCTGCATCAGCAGCGTGTACAGACCGCCGGCGACAAAAAATCCAACAAACCAGGCGTAATCGTAGAGCCAGCGCAGGGGCGGCACCACCAAGCCGAGCAGGGCAATGGCGATGCCGGCCACCAGCGCGGCGATGGCGCGATAGTTCACGCCGTTACTGAACTCGTAAGCGCCGCGGCGGCGGTAGAGGTCGTCGAGTTGCAGGTCGCAGTGACGCACCAGAAAGTAATCGGCAATCATCACGCCGGCAATGGGGCCCAGCAGACCGGAATAGCCAATCAGCCAGCCGAATATATAGGCGCTGTAATCGCCTAGAAGCTTCCACGGCATCATCAGCACGCCGACAACGCCGGTAATCATGCCGCCTGTGCGGAACGAGATCAGGCGCGGGTTCAGATTCGAAAAATCGTTCGACGGGGAGACCACATTAGCCGCCACGTTGGTGTTCAGTGTTGCGATCAACAGGGCCACCAGAGCAATGCCCGCGATGAGCGGCTGATGGAAACGGCCCAGCAGAGCGACGGGATCCCACACGGGCTCGCCAAACAGAACGACGGACGCCGAAGTGACTGCTACGCCGATGAACGAATAAAGCGTCATCGCCGCCGGCAGCCCGAGCGCCTGCCCGACGACTTGATCGCGCTGCGATTTCGCATAGCGCGTGAAATCCGGGATGTTCAGCGCGACCGTCGCCCAGAAGCCCACCATGCCGGTGAGCGAAGGAACGAAAAAGTGGAAGAAATCCGCAAAGGTGGTGAACTTGCCGGGGCTGCTGAGCACCGGGCCGAAGCCGCCGGCCTTTCTCGTGATCCAGAAGAGCAGCAGCAGCCCAATGCCAAGCATGAACGGAGCGCCGATGCCTTCCAGGAAACGAATGGTATCGATGCCGCGCCAGATCACCGCCATGTTAAGCAGCCAGAAGGCGAAGAAGCAGATCCAGATGCCGCCCGTCACCTGAGCCGCCGCCGGCCATACGATCTGTGCCATGGAGTAGATTGCCTGGCCGCCAATCCAGGTCTGAATCCCGAACCAGCCACAGGCCACCAGCGCGCGCAGCACCGCGGGTACGTTGGCGCCGCGCACACCGAAAGAGGCGCGAACGAAAACCGGGAAGGGAATTCCGTACCGCGTGCCGGCATGCGCATTCAGCAGCATGGGCACCAGCACGATCAGGTTCCCCAGCAGAATGGTGCCGATGGCCTGCCACCAGCTCATGCCGCCCGCGATCAGGCCCGAGGCCAGCATGTACGTCGGGATGCAGACGCTCATGGCCACCCACAGCGAAGCGTAATTGTACATGCCCCAGGTGCGCTTCGAGAGCGGGATAGGCGCAAGATCCTCGTTATAAAGCGCGGGTTCGTAGGATACCGGCGTCATGCCCATGCTCCGCCGCGCGCGGCTCTTCGCAGATACTGGCCGCGTCCGGGCTTTCCGAGGAACTGGCCGTCTTCCACGATCACTTCGCCGCGCGAGATCACCTGCCGCGCGTTGCCTTTCACCTGAAAGCCTTCGAACATGGAGTAATCCACGCGCATGTGATGCGTCTGCGCGCTGATGGTCAACTCCGCTTCGGGATCCCAGACCACGATATCCGCGTCGCTGCCGGGTGCGATGGTCCCCTTTTTGCGGATACATGCCGAAGATGCGCGCCGGTGCTGTGGAGACCAGCTCGACGAAGCGGTTCAGGGATAGCTTGCCTTGGTTCACCCCGTGATGATGGATGAGCTGCAGGCGGTTTTCCACGCCCGGACCGCCGTTCGGAATCTTCGTGAAGTCATCTTTGCCGAGCGCTTTTTGATCTTCGAAGCAGAACGGGCAATGGTCGGTCGAGACCACCTGCAGGTGGTCGTGCTTCAGGCCGTCCCACAGTTTGGGAAGATTGTGTTTCTCGCGCAGCGGCGGCGTGAACACATATTTGGCGCCTTCGAAGTCCGGACGCTCCAGTTCTTCGATCGGAAAGCAGCAGATACTGCGGGCAGGTTTCGGCGAAGGCCGGCACACCGCGATCGCGCGCCTCCCGCACCTGGTTCAGCGCCTCTTCTGAAGAAAGATGCACGATATAGACCGGCGCGCCGGCCATCTCCGCCAGCGCGATGGCACGATGGACCGCTTCAGCTTCGGCCGTAACGGGACGCGTGAGCGCATGATAGATGGGCGCGCGTTTTGCCTTCGGCCAGCGTGCGCTGCACAATCACGTCGATCGCGCCACCGTTCTCGGCATGCATGCAGACCAGAGCGCCGTTCTTCGCCGTGCGCGCGAGCGCCTTGAAGATGGTGGCGTCGTCGACCATCAGCACGTTCGGGTAAGCCATGAACAGCTTGAAGCTGGCGACGCCTTCGCGCACCATGTCGTCCATGTCTTCCAGACCGGACGTGCCCAGATCCGTGACGATCATGTGCAGGCCGTAATCGATGCAGGCTTTCCCTTCGGCCTTGCCCCACCAGGTATCCAGCGCATCGCGCATGCGCGTACCGCGCGCCTGGATGGCGAAATCGACGATGGTGGTGGTGCCGCCGAACGCCGCGGCGCGCGTGCCGGTGAGGAAATCGTCGCTCGACGTGGTGCCGCCGAAAGGCATGTCGAGATGCGTGTGAACGTCGATGCCGCCGGGCAGCAGCAGCATGCCGTGAGCGTCGATCACGCGCTGGGCGGCGGTTTCCGGAATGCCGGGACGGACTTCGCGAATGGTCGAGCCTTCCACCAGAACGTCGGCCGGGAATGTCTGCTCGGCCGTAACGACCGTGCCATTGCGCAGCAACAGACTCATGCGACTGTCTCGGCGGCCGCGCGCTGCTCCCAGCTCTGGGGAGGCAGGCCGGCATCCACGCGCTCCATGGTGATGCAGCCCTCCACGGGGCACACCAGCGCGCAGAGATTGCAGCCCACGCACTCCTGTTCCTCCACGCGCGGAATGCGCGCGAGTGGCGTGGCGAAAGGTTCACCAGTGGTGCGCACGGCATCCAGTTTCGGGATGGGCGTGACTGTGATCCCGCGTGGTTCCGGCGCAGCCCGGTCCAGGTAGATGCATTGGTGCGCCCCATCCTGACAGGCGGTGTAACAGAGTTCGCAGCCGATGCACTTCTCCGGGTGAATAAACGCGACGATCCGGTAATTCAGATCGAGGTGCTTCCATTCGGTAACGCGCGGCACGCTGAGGCCGCAGAAATCTTCTATGCCGGCGAACCCGTGCTCATCCATCCAGTTGCTGAGGCCATCCACCATGTCTTCAACGATGCGGAAACCGTAATGCATGGCTGCCGTGCACACCTGAACCGTGCCGCAGCCGAGCAGAATGAACTCCGCCGCGTCGCGCCAGTTGGAAATGCCGCCGATGCCCGAAAGAGGAAGCGCGGACTGCGGATCCGATGCAATCTGCTGCACCATGTTCAATGCGATGGGCTTCACCGCGGGGCCGCAGTAACCTCCGTGGGAGGATTTGCCGCCGACATCCGGACGCGGCGTGAGCGTGTCGAGATCGATACCGGTGATGGAGTTGATGGTATTGATGGCGGAGAGGCCGTCGGCATGCCCCAGCTTTGCCGCGCGCGCCACGGAGCGGATATCGGTGATGTTCGGCGTCAGCTTCACCAGCACCGGCGTGCGCGCCACTTCTTTCACCCATTCGGTGATCATGCGCGCATATTCCGGGACCTGGCCCACGGCCGAGCCCATCCCGCGCTCGCTCATGCCGTGCGGGCAGCCGAAGTTCAGCTCCAGGCCATCCGCGCCCGCGTCTTCACTTTGCCGAACAATTTCGTGCCAGCGGTCGCGCCGGCTGTCCACCATCAGCGAGGCGATCACGGCATGCGCGGGGTAGCGCTTTTTCACTTCCGTAATCTCGCGCAGGTTCACAGCGAGCGGCCTGTCCGTAATCAGCTCGATGTTGTTGAAGCCCACCATGCGCTGGCCGTTCAAGTCCATGGAGGAGTAGCGCGAGGAGACGTTCACGATGGGGTCGCCCAGCGTCTTCCACACGGCTCCGCCCCAGCCCGCGTCGAAGGCGCGCATCACCTGATCGCCGCAGTTCGCCGGAGGTCCGGACGCCAGCCAGAAAGGGTTAGGGCAGCGAATCCCGGCGAAGTTGGTGGAAAGATCAGCCATGCCGCGCCTGTAAGAAATCCGCAATTCCGTGCGCCGCGCGCTTACCGTCCGCCACCGCGTCCACCACTTCCCGTCCGCCGTTCACGCAATCGCCGCCGGCAAAGTAGCGCGGATCGGCCGTGCGGCCCGTCGCGCGATCTGTCACCGTGACTTTGGCCGGATCGAGGAAGCCAGGCACATGAGCCTGCCCAATTGCCGGGATCACCATATCCACGGGCAGGCGGAACGCGGGCGAGCACTCGATGAAGGCCACGCGGGCATCCCCGCCGGGAAGAATCGCGCTCGGCTGCACGTGCCAGTGAAACACCACGCCTTCGCTCAGCGCATGCTCATATTCGACTCGGAACGCGGACATCTCGGCCTCACCGCGGCGGTACAGGATGAAGACGTTCTCCGCGCCCAGACGTTTCGCGGCACAGGCTGCATCGATGGCCGTGTTGCCGGCGCCGATTACCGCCACATGGCGGCCCACCGGAATGGTCCGCGCCGTTTTGTAATCCGCGATGAAACGAAGCGCATCCACCACGCCTGGCAGATCCTCACCGGGAATCCCGAGCGCGTGCATGTTGCCGAGGCCGGCGCCGACGAAGATCGCATCGAACTGCGCTTCCAGTTCCGCGATAGGGACGTCCACGCCGACTTCGACGCCAGTGCGGAACTCGACGCCCAGGGACCGCACCAGTTCCACTTCGCGCAGGCTGTCGGACGCGCGGAGTTTGTATTCGGCTACGCCATAGGTATTCAAACCGCCAGTGAGTGAGCGCTTTTCGAAGACGGTAACCGCGATTCCGTGTTTGCGCAATTCCGCCGCGCAGGCAAGCGATGCGGGACCCGCACCGATACACGCCACTCGCCCGGCGCCTTCGCGAACGGGCGGCACGGGGAGAACGGCGCCGTGCGCATAGAAATGGTCCATGGCCCTGCGTTGCAGCCGTCCGATTTCAATGGGCTGACGGTTGTAGCGGTGCATCACGCACGCGCCTTCGCAAAGCACATCCACCGGGCAAACGCGCGCGCAGCTGGCGCCCAGGATGTTGGCATCCAGAATCGTTTGCGCGGAGCCGCGCAGGTTGCCAGTCGCAATCTTCTTGATGAAGCGCGGGAACGTCAATGTGGGTCGGGCACGCGTCCGCGCACGGCGCATCGAAGCAGAAGAGACAGCGGTTCGCTTCCACCACCGCTTCCTGCGGCGTGAACGCCGGATGCAAATCGGGAAAGCGGAGTTCTATTTCCGCGGCAGTCACCTGCCCGCTCCCACCATCTCGCCCACAGAAACAAAGCTCTCGTCCAGAGCCTTCAGGAACACATCGACATCGCTCTTCTGCACCGTCATGGGCGGCGAGATCCGCAGCACGTTGCCATAGAGCCCGCCTTTGCCGAGCAGAATGCGGTTCTCCCGCGCCGCTTCCAGCATCTGCAGCGTGGCCGCCGCCGCGGGTTTCTTCGTCTTTCGATCTTCCACCAGTTCGAGCGCCTGCAGCATGCCCATGCCGCGCACATCGCCGATCAGCGAATGCTTCTCCTTCAAATCTTCCAGCCCTGCGCGCAGATAAGCGCCGGTCTCGGCCACGTTGTGAGGCAGGTTCTGCTCTTCGATGAAATCGATCACGGCCTTCGCCGCCGTCGCCGCCACGGGGTTGCCGCCGAAGGTGGAAATGGTGGCGCCCTGCAGCGCGTTGGCCACCTCCGGCCGGGCAATCGTAAGCCCGATCGGCGTACCATTTCCCAAACCTTTCGCGCTGGTGATGATGTCCGGCTCCACGCCCCACTGCTCAATGCCGAACCACTTGTCGCCCGTGCGTCCCCACGCGGTCTGCACTTCATCGCTAATGAAAATCCCGCCGTATTGCCGCACGATGTCGGTAACGATGGGGAAATATTCCTTCGGCGGCGTGATGAAGCCGCCCACACCCTGAATCGGTTCCGCAATTAACGCCGCGACGCGTCCCGAGGTGGTGGTCCGGATCACTTCCTCCATATCCTTCGCGCACTGCAACTCGCAGGAAGGGTAGCTCTGGCCGAAGGGACAGCGATAGCAATAGGCATTGTGCGCGTGCACCACTCCCGCCTGCGGCACGCCGCCCAGCCGCCAGGTGGCATGCCCGGTCAGCGTCATCGCCGCGGCCGAGCGCCCGTGATACGAATGCCGCAGCGCGATGATTTCGCTCGATCCCGTATAACAGCGCGCGGCCAGAATGGCAGTCTCGTTCGCCTCTGTGCCGCTGTTTGTGAAGAAGGATTTGGTCAGCGTGCCGCCCGGCGTAATCGACGCCAGCTTCCTTGCCAGCGCTACCTGCGGCTCATTCGCGAAGACCGTGGAAACATGCTGTAGCCTGATCGATCTGCGCGTGCAGCGCCGCATTCACCTGGTCGTTGCAATGGCCCACGCTGACCGTGACGATACCGCCGAAGAAATCGAGATACTGATTCCCATCGATATCCCACACATACTGATCCTTCGCGTGGTCGACCACCAGCGCATCTTTGTAATAGTGAAAAACAGACGGGAAGAGAAACTCCTGCTGCCCCTCTAAGATTTCCTGTTTGGTCATGATTCGGCTCAGTGCTCCGTAAGAGTCCGGTCGGCGATCCCGGAAGAACTGCCACGTCTTGCGCACCTCGCCGATCATATCCAGATCCAGATCCGCCGTCAGCACCTCATCCTGTTCGCGCGAAGCCTGCGCGACCATCTGTCCCCGCGGATCGCAGAAATAACTCGAACCATAGAAGTGGCCGATGTTCCACGGCGCTTCCGTGCCCACGCGATTCAGCGCGCCAATGAAATAGCCGTTTGCCACTGCGTGCGCCGGCTGCTCGATCTTCCACAGATGATCGCTCAGCCCGGCCACCGTGGCCGAAGGGTTGAACACGATCTCCGCGCCGTTCAGGCCGAGCGCGCGCGCGCCTTCCGGAAAATGGCGGTCGTAGCAAATGTAGAGCCCCACTTTTGCGAAGCCCAGATCGAACACCGGATAACCGGAATTGCCGGGCCGGAAGTAAAATTTTTCCCAGAAACCAGGAGCCACCTGCGGGATGTGCGTCTTGCGATATTTGCCGATGTAGGTGCCATCGTGATGGATCAGCGCGGCCGTGTTGTAGTAAATGCCCGCCTGCTCCTCTTCGTAAATAGGCACAATCAACGCCATCCGGTGTTTGCGCGCCACATCCTGCATCAGCCGGATCGTCGGACCGTCCGGAATGCGCTCAGTCGTGTCATACCAGCGGATGTTCTGCTCCGCGCAAAAATATGGACCGTAGAAGATTTCCTGCAGACAGGCGATCTGGGCGCCCGCGTCTGCCGCCTGCTGAATCATCGCCAGATGCTTCTCGATCATGTCCTTCTTCACCACGGCCAGATCCGCTTCCGGCACGGTGACATTGGAAGCCTGGATCAGCGAACATCTGACAATTCGGGGCATGGCGATCCCGTCATTATGCGCTCCGGGGTGCGCTTCTGCAACAATGTCGGTGTCTGTGTTCACCTTCCTTCTGAACGGCGAAACAGTGCGCGTGGACGAGTACTCGCCGCGGGCCACTCTCCTCGATTTCGTTCGCGAACGGGGACTTACCGGCGCCAAAGAGGGCTGCGGCGAAGGCGAGTGCGGCGCCTGCACGGTGGTGCTGGTGAAACCCGGCGACGCGGGGAGCGAATATCGCGCGGTGAACAGCTGCCTGATGTTTCTGCCTATGACGGCCGGCCAGGAGGTCTATACCGTGGAAGCGCTTGCCGCGCGCGGCGAGCTTCACCCCGTGCAGCGCGCCATCGCCGAACGCGGTGGCTCGCAGTGCGGCTATTGCACGCCCGGCTTCGTGATGAGCCTGTTTGCCGAGCATTACCGGCCAAGCCGCGCCGGTGCCTGCGACCCTGATGCAATGGGTGGCAATTTATGCCGTTGCACGGGCTACCGGCCTTTGCGCGATGCCGCGCTTTCACTGACCGCCGCGCCGTCCGCGGACGACGCTTTTCACAGCCGCCTGGCGCAACCCGCACCAGAACTGACCGCTGTGGCCACGGCAGGATTTTCGCGCCCCAGCTCGCTCGCCGAATGTCTCCGGTTGCTCCGGGACGATCCGGCGTCCCGCCTGGTTGCCGGCGGCACCGATCTAGCCGTGGAATCCAATCTGCGCGGCCGTGTCTTCCCGCGTTTAATCAGCACTGAGGTGCTGGCGGAACTCCGCATGTTTCACGATGCGCCGGAGCACGTGGAGATCGGCGCTGGCCTGGCGCTGAGCGAAATCGGCTCGCGCTGGAAAGATGCGCCGCCGGTGATCGCGGAGTGGCTGCCCCTTTTCGCCTCGCCGTTAATTCGCAATCGCGCCACGTTAGGCGGCAATCTGGGCACGGCCTCGCCCATCGGGGACGCCGCCCCTCTGCTGCTTGCTCTGGATGCTCGTCTGCGAATCGCGAGCGCGGCCGGCGATCGCATTGTTCCGCTTTCGTCCTATTTTCTGGCTTATCGGCGGACGGCGCTCGAAGCCGGAGAGATGCTGACGTCCGTGATCGTGCCGAAGCCCTTTCCGCGCCTCGCGCGCTTCTATAAAGCGTCCAAGCGCCGCCTGGACGACATCAGCACGGTGGCAGCGTGCTTTTCTCTTGGGCATAACGGCGACGCGCGGATTTGCTATGGCGGCGTCGCGGCCGTCCCCGTGCGCGTGCCGCGGGCCGAAGAAGCGCTGGCCCATGGCGACTGGCGCGGCGCTGGTGAAATCGTCGCCCGCACTCTGCATCCCATGACGGACCACCGCGGATCGGCCGCTTACCGGCTGGCGCTGGCGCAATCTCTGCTGCGCCGGTTTGAAGGAGAAGCGAGGGAACAAGCCGCATGAACTCCGTCGGTCAGCCAGTGCCGCACGAAAGCGCCGCCGGGCATGTCACCGGCGGCGCGCTGTATACAGACGATCTGACCCTGCGCTTTCCGGGTCTGCTGCATGCCTGGCCCGTGATGTCGCCCCATGCACATGCTATTGTGTTGAGCCTTGACACCACGGAAGCGCTCGCCGAGCCAGGCGTCGACACGGTGCTCACCGCCGCCGACGTCCCCGGTGAAGCCAACTCCGGACCCAATCGCCACGATGAGGAACTCTTCCCCACCGAGGTTCTTTTTCATCAGCAGCCCATCGCGTGGGTGCTGGCCGATTCGCTGGAATCCGCCCAGCGCGGAGCGTTGCGGGTGCGCGCCACCTACCAATCGCTTCCCGCCATCCTGACAATTGAGCAGGCCATCGCCGCCGGCAGCTTCCACAGCGCGCCGGCTACTGTGCAGCAGGGCGCGTCCTCTGCGATTGCCTCCGCACCTCACCGTCTCAGCGGCGAAATCTCCATCGGCGGCCAGGAACACTTCTACCTCGAGACGCAGAACTCCATCGCCTGGATTGATGAGACCGGCGGTGTCTCCCTGCATTCCTCCACGCAGCACCCCAGCGAAACTCAGGCGATTGTCGCGCGCGTTCTGGCTCTCGCGGAGCATCAGGTTACCGTCGAGTGCGTACGCATGGGCGGCGCGTTCGGCGGCAAGGAAGTGCAGGCGAATCCCTACGCGGCAATCGCGGCTCTGGGCGCCTGGAAGACCCGCCGGCCAGTGCGCGTCCGGCTGCCCCGCATGCTCGATATGGTGCTTACCGGCAAGCGCCATCCCTTCTTCGCGCGCTTCACCGCCGGTTTCGATTCCAGCGGCAGCCTGCTCGGTCTGGATCTGCAACTCTATTCCGATGGCGGCTGGAGTCTCGATCTTTCCGAGCCGATTTTGTGGCGCGCCATTTTCCACGCGGATAACGCCTACCGGCTTCCGGCATTCGACGTCGCGGGTTACATCTGCCGCACGCACAAGACCTCGCAAACTGCCTTCCGTGGCTTCGGCGGCCCGCAGGGGATGGTGATTATTGAGGACGTGATGGATCGCATCGCGCGCTCGCTCGCGCTGCCGCCCGAAATGGTACGGGAGCGCAACTTCTATCGCGAAGGCGAGACCACACATTACGGCATGCCGGTGAAGGATGCGGGCCGCATTCCGCGCATCTGGAACGAACTGAAACGCTCGAGCGATTTCGAGAGCCGCCGCGAAGCAATTGCCGCTTTCAACGCCACGCACGCCGATGCCAAACGCGGAATCGCCATAACACCCGTGAAGTTCGGCATCTCCTTCACCGCCACATTCTTCAACCAGGCGGGCGCGCTGGTGCTGGTTTACCGCGATGGCAGCGTGCAGGTGAACCACGGCGGCACGGAGATGGGCCAGGGCCTCCACACCAAGATCCGCCAGATCGCCGCGCACAGTCTTGGCGTCGCGCTCGAATCTGTGCGCATCATGCCTACGCGCACGGACAAAGTGCCGAATACCTCTGCCACGGCCGCTTCCGCCAGCACGGACCTGAACGGTGCCGCTGTGGTGAATGCCTGCGAGGAACTGAAAGCCAGGCTTGTGCCGGTGGCCGCGGAGTTGCTTGGCTGCGGGCCGGAAGACGTCCGCTTTGCCGACGGGCAGGTCTTCTCCACCGGCGCGGAGCTTCCCTTTAATCAGATTGTGGAAGCCGCTTACCGCCGCCGCATCGCACTCTTCGCGCAGGGCTATTACCGCACCCCCGAACCTCAGCTACGATCCAGCTACCGGCTTTGGCAAGCCCTTCCACTATTTCGCTTACGGCGCCGCGGTGACGGAGGTGGAACTTGATGGCTACACCGGAGCCTGCCGCGTGCTGCGCACGGACATCCTGCAGGACGCCGGTGATTCCACGTCGCCCCTGATCGATCGCGGCCAGATCGAAGGCGGCTTCGTTCAAGGCCTGGGCTGGCTCACGCTCGAGGAACTCATCTGGGACGCAAACGGCCGCCTGACAACCAGCAGCGCCTCCACCTATAAGCTGCCCTCGTGGTCGGAGATGCCCGAAGTCTTCAACGTCGATTTCCTGACGCGCGCATCCGAACCCGGCGTGGTCTTCGGCAGCAAAGCCGTGGGCGAGCCGCCGCTCATGCTCGCCATTTCAGTGCGCGAAGCCATCCGCGAAGCCATCGCCGCGTTCGGCTCGGCCGGTGTGGTGGAACTGGATAGTCCGGCCACTCCCGAACGCGTCTTCTGGGCCATCCGCCGCGCACAGGAAGGGCTTGGTAACGGCCGGGGCCGCGCGCGCGTGATCCTCCGCGCCACGCTCTTCCACACGCCACGCAATCCCTTTCTGGAATCCGGCGCGATGGAAGTTTTCGAAGACGGCGCGCTGCTGGTCGAGAATGGCAATATCGCCGCGCGTGGTGATTATGCGGCGGTACGCGCCGCCCATCCCGCGGCTCCCGTTCGCGACCTGCGCGGCGGCGTACTGCTGCCCGGCTTCGTCGATACCCACGTTCATTTCCCGCAGGTGCGCGCGCTGGGGTGCCTTGGCCATTCGCTGCTGGAATGGCTGCAATTCAGCACGCTTCCCGAGGAGGCGAAATTCGCTGACGTGAATTTTGCGCGTACCGTCGCCGGCGAATTCCTCTCCGCTCTGATCGCGCACGGCACGACCACCGCGCTGGTCTTCGGCGCGCATTTCGTGCCGGCCACGGCCGCGCTGTTCGAAGCCGCCGCCGGGGGTCCGCGAATTGTCAGCGGCCTGGTGCTGTCCGATCGTCTTCTGCTCCCCGAACTGCATCAGACCGCCGAAGCCGCTTACTGCGGAAGCACTGAACTAATCACGCGATTCCACGGCAAGGGCCGCCTGCTGTATGCTGTCACGCCGCGGTTCGCGCTCTCCGCTTCGGAGGCGATTCTGGAAGTCTGCCAGACGCTGCTGCGAGAACACCCCACCGTGCGCTTCCAGACTCACATGAATGAAAGCCCGGCTGAGATCGCGGAAGTGGCGCGGCTGTTTCCCGGCGCGGCTGATTACCTCGCCGTCTACGAGCGCTTCGGATTAGCCGGCCGGCTTTCGGTATTCGCGCACAATATCCATGCATCATCCTCGGAACTGCAACGGCTTGCCGGGCATGGCAGCGCCGTCGCGCACTGCCCCTGCAGCAACGCCGCTCTCGGCAGCGGCTTCTTTCCTCTGCGGCGGCATCTGGAAGCCGGAGTCCGCGTCAGCATGGGGACGGATGTTGGCGGCGGCACCGGCTTTGGCATGCTGAAGGAGGGTTTGCAGGCGTATCTGCTGCAGCGCCTTGCGCCAGAGGGCATGCTGCTCAGCGCCGCTCAGATGCTTTACCTTGCCACACGCGCGGGCGCGGAAGCTCTCGGCCTCGAAGACCTGATTGGCGATTTCACACCGGGCAAGTCGGCCGACTTCGTTTATCTCCGCGCTCCCGATGACAGCCCGCTCGCCGCGGTCGCGCGCAACTCTCCTTCGCCCGAGCGACTGCTCGCCGCCACATTCACGCTCGCCGGATCGGAAAGCGTTCGCGAAGTCTGGGTGGAGGGCGTATCGTTGGAAGGATGGAACGGTTCGCGAGCGGGTGGAAGCAAAGTTATTACGGAAAAGGCGATGTCTCGGCCTACCGCCTGAATCGTGACGCAAAAACTCCGGCGGGCGCCAATCCGGTCTTCGGGGCGAACGTCCTGATGCTCCTCTATGGCAATGCGTTCCGGCCCACTTACACTACCGGCGATAACTCCTCGCTGATCGCAACGGACTCGATGAAAAACTTCATCCAGCGCGAGACCATGAATTACACCGGTTACGATCTGGAAAGCTACAGCCGCTTCCTGGCCGAAAAATTTCTGAGCATTTATCCCCAGCCCGAGGGCATTCAAATCACGGCTGTCGAAATCCCGTACTCCGCGATTCCCAACTCCGCCGTTGCGTTCGCCCCTTCCGGTCCTGAGCGCGCCATGGCCCGGCTGGAACTAACTCGGAATGGCGTCGCCGAAGCGTGCTCCGGCCTGCGCGGATTCCGGCTGCTGCGGCTCGGCGGCAGCGCGTTTCACGGCTTCATTCGAGATCAGTACACCACCCTGCCGGATATCCGAAACCGCCCTCTGCACATGTGGCTCGATATGGAATGGCTGTACACCAGCCCCGGCGCCGCGTTCAGCGAAGGAGCCGTTACCGCTCTGGTGCGCCGCTGTGTTCACGAAGTCTTCCATGGGTTCGAATCAGGCAGCATCCAGCAGATCATTCACCGGATCGGCACGCAGGTGCTGGCCGAAATCGATGCGGTCTCTGAAGTTCGCCTGGAAGCGAATAACCGCACGTGGGACACCATCGCCGAACAGGGCGATGAACTGGGCGTTTACACCGATGCGCGTCCGCCTTATGGCTGTCTCGGTTTAACGCTGCGGAGATGAATGTGGCGCGCATTTCCACTCACGTTCTCGACACATCCGCGGGGAAGCCGGCCGCGGGTATTCAGGTGGATCTCTACCGCGTAAATTCCACTGGCCGTGAGCATCTGAAAACAGCGATCACCAATGCCGACGGCCGGACCGACGAACCGCTGCTCTCCTCGGGAACCCTCGACGCCGGCGCCTACGAAATCGTCTTCGCTGCGGGCGCGTATTTCGGTTTGTCCAGCCCGGCGTTTCTCGAAGAAGTGGTGATTCGCTTCGGTGTGGCGGATCCGGCTTCTCACTACCACGTGCCGCTGCTGCTTTCACCGTTCGGCTACACCACCTATCGCGGATCATGATGAGCCGCTACAGGGAAGCTGCGGAGCTCGCCATTCGACGGTGCCGCGAACTGGCGACTTACACCGAAGAACCGAATCATGTGACCCGCACCTATCTTTCGCCGCCGATGCACGCCGTTCATGCCCTGCTTACGGATTGGATGCGGCCCGCAGGTTGCCGCGTGCACGTGGATGCGGCGGGGAACATTCGCGGCGCGTGGCCCGGTTCCAGCGCCGAAGCGGTGCCGCTGCTGATCGGTTCGCATCTCGACACCGTGCCGCATGCCGGTATGTTCGACGGCATCCTCGGGGTGGTGCTTGCTCTGGCTCTGGTGGAAACCCGCCCCCCGCAGCGGATCGAAATCATCGGTTTCTCCGAAGAAGAGGGCGTGCGCTACGGTGTGCCCTTCATCGGCAGCCGCGCATTAACCGCATCTCTTGATGTCGAGATAATGCAGAAAATCTCACCGGCGATCTGCGATTTCGGTCTCGATCCCGAGCAGCTTCCCGCCGCCGAAATGCGGGACGCCGCCGGCTATTTGGAGTTTCACATCGAACAGGGCCCGGTGTTGGAGAATCTGGGCCTGCCGCTCGGCGTCGTGGAGTCCATCGCCGGGCAGAGCCGCGCCGTTGTGGAATTTCACGGCCGCGCCAATCATGCCGGAACCACGCCCATGTCTCTGCGCCAGGATGCTCTCGCGGCCGCTGCCCACTGGATCGCCGCCGTCGAGAGCCTGGCGCGCCAAACACCGCACCTGGTCGCCACTGTCGGGAACCTTTCCGTGGAACCCGGAGCGTCCAACGTGATTCCGGCGCTCGCGCGCGCGACGCTCGACGTGCGGCATCCGGATGACGGCGTCCGCTGCTCGGCAGTAGATCGCCTGCGCCACGCATCCGAAGAAATCGCGCAAGCACGAAAGCTCACCGTCGTCTGGCAAACACGTATGGAACAGCCGGCCGTCGCCATGGATTCGCAGCTTACCGGTCTGCTCGCCGATGCGGTCGCGCAAGCTGGCTTTCCCGCGCATCGCATGTGCAGCGGCGCGGGTCACGATGCCATGATCCTCGCGCGCCGCTTTCCTTCCACGATGCTCTTCGTGCGCAGTCCCGGCGGGGTCAGCCATCACCCGGACGAGACCGTCCTTGCCGACGATGTGGCAGCCGCCATCGCCGCCGGCGTCTGCTTCCTGGAGCGATATGCCTGACCTGGTTGTCCGCGGTGGCTCCCTCGTCACGCCCTCCGGAATCGTCCGCGCCGATCTTGCTATCGAAGACGAGCGGATCTCCGCCATCGCACCCGAGCTGCCCGGCGCGCACACCGAAATCGATGCGAGCGGTCTGGTTGTTCTCCCGGGCATTGTCGACGACCACGTGCACTTCAACGAGCCAGGCCGCGCCGAATGGGAAGGAGCCGCCACCGGTAGCCAGGCCTTCGCAGCTGGCGGCGGCGCCACATATTTCGACATGCCGCTTAACTCCACGCCCTGCACCATTGGGCGCGCCGAGTTCACCGCGAAGCGCGAAGCTCTCTCCCGCACGTCCGTCACCGATTTCGCGCTCTGGGGAGCCATCGTCCCCGGCAACCTTTCCGCACTCGCCGAACTAGCCGATTGCGGTGCGGTCGGCTTCAAAGCGTTCATGTCGGATTCCGGCCTGCCCGAATTTCCCCGCGCCGACGATCTCACGCTCTACGAAGGCATGCGCGAAGCCGCGCGCCTGGACCTTCCTGTCGCGGTCCATGCCGAAAGTGAGGAGCTCACGGCGGCCCTCTCCCGGCGCTTTCAAAAAGCGGGACGCACTGGCATCCGCGATTACCTCGATTCGCGCCCCGTCATCGCCGAAGTGGAAGCCATCCAGCGCGCCGGACTCTTTGCCCGCGAAACCGGCGCGAAGCTGCACATCGTCCACATCAGTTCCGGACGGGGTATTGCGGCTGCTCTCGAAGCGCGCTCGCTTGGGGCGGACATCACCATCGAAACCTGCGCGCATTACCTCTTCTTCACCGAAGACGATCTGTTTCGGGTCGGAGCCGTCGCCAAGTGCGCGCCGCCCCTGCGCCCCGCCGCCGAACAGACCGATCTTCTGCGTTATCTACTCGCGGGTGACGTGGACATTGTCGCGTCGGATCACTCGCCTGCGCCTCCGTCCATGAAAGTAAGTGGCGATTTCTTTGCCATCTGGGGCGGCATCGCCGGTGTGCAGTCCACGCTCGCGGTCCTTCTGCAGTGCGGCGTGCCGCTTGAACGCATCGCGGAAGTCGCGGCCCGAAACCCGGCGCGCCGCTTCGCTATCGCGAACAAAGGCGCCATCGCGGCAGGGCAGGATGCCGACCTGGTCATCATCGATCCCGCAGAAACCCGCACGCTTCAACCCGAAGACCTGTTTCAGCGCCATCGCTCCAGCCCGTATACCGGAACGCATTTCCGCGGAGCCGTAATGCAAACTATTTTGCGAGGACACACGATCTTCCAGGACTGCCGCTTCCCTGCGGCGCCCATCGGCCGCTTCGTCCGCCCATCTTCCTATGCAACGTCTCGGACAAACACGTAGCGTCCACCGCTCAGACCATCTGCTCCTCACGCCGGATACATTCGTCCGCGCGCCACTGCCCGGCATGGCCAAAGCGACCGCGATCGTTCATGCCGGTCCCGCTCTCGGAGCGAACTTCACGCAATACACCGCTGAGTTTGAGGCGGGCGGCAGCCTGGCGCCCTCACACGCCCAGCGCTTCGTCTACGTGCTGGACGGCGAACTCCAGCTCGACGATCTAACCCTCGGTCCCGATGACTACGCGTATATTCCGTCAGGTGCCGGAGCCGGCCACCCCCTCACCGCAAAAGCCGCCAGCCGCGCCTCTGTCATCGAAAAAGTTTACGAACCACTTGCCGGCCATGAGCCCCCGGCGCGGCTCACCGGCAGCGAACGCGACTCAGCTGCCAACCCGCTTGCCGGAGATGACGCGATCGAGGTTCGCTGTCTGCTCCCCGATCACCCGGCGTTTGATTTCGCTGTCAACACCATGACTTACCAGCCGGGTTCTTCCCTGCCCATGGTGGAAGTGCACATCATGGAACACGGTCTGCTGATGCTCGCGGGCGGCGGCATCTACCGTCTCGGCGAAAGCTGGTATCCGGTCGCCGCCGGCGACTTCATCTGGATGGCGCCTTACTGCCCGCAATGGTTCGGCGCGCTCGGGAAGACGCCCGCGAAATATCTCATCTATAAAGACTGGAACCGCCATCCACTCTCCTGACCATGCCCCTTTCCGTCGATGCGAACCGCCTCACCGCTGAACTGAATCACCTCGCCACTTACTCGGACGCACCCGCGCCTGCAGTCACACGCGTCGTCTTCTCCGATACCGACCGCCGCGCGCGCGATTACGTGAAATCCCTCTGCGCGGAAGCTTCGCTCACGTGGCGCGAAGACGCCGTCGGCAACGCTTTCGCGCGGTGGGAAGGAACCGCGCCTGAACTGCCGGCCGTCGCCACCGGGTCCCACATCGATGCCATTCCGAACGCCGGCATGTACGACGGAACTGTCGGCGTGCTGGGCGCAATTGCGGCCGTGCGCGCGCTGCGGAGCGCCGGCTTCCAGCCTCGCCGCTCGCTCGAGATCATCCTCTTCACCTCCGAAGAACCGACCCTCTTCGGCATCGGATGTCTCGGCAGCCGTTTCCTCTGCGGCAGTCTCGACCGCTCCGCCGGTGACCGCCTGCGCGACCGGCAGGATCGCTCGCTCCATGAAATCCGCAGCGCCGCCGGATTCTCAGGCGCAATGGAAAACACGCGTCTGGCGCGCGGTCATTACGCCGCTTTTCTCGAACTGCACATCGAACAGGGTCCGCTGCTGGAGCGCGAAAACATCCCGCTCGGCATCGTCACCGCTATTGCCGCGCCGGCCGCGCTGCGCCTCCTCATTGAGGGGGAGAGCGGCCACGCGGGCGCGGTCCTCATGCCCGGCCGCCACGACGCATTCCTGGGCGCCGCCGAAATTGCGCTCGCTGCCGAACGCGCGGCGCTGGCCACCGGCGCTATCGATACCGTCGCGACCTGCGGCGTTTGTGATGTCTTCCCCGGTGCCATCAACAGCATTCCGGGCCGTGTGCGCCTTGAACTGGATATCCGCGACACCGATGCCGCTCGTCGCGACACGGTTGTGCACGCGGTCGAACAGGCCCGCGACGAGACCGCCCGGCGCCGCGGCCTGAAGATCGGTACGGAAATCATCAACGCCGACCCTCCGGCGCAATGCGATCCCGCCGTGGTCGAAGCGCTCGCACGTGCCTGCGAGGCCCATGCGCTCCCCCATTGCCGCATGGTCAGCCGCGCCTATCATGACTCCCTGTTCATGGCGCGTATCGCGCCCACGGCCATGCTCTTCATTCCATGCCGCAACGGCTACAGCCACCGGCCCGACGAATTCGCCGCGCCGGAAGCGATCGGTGCGGGCGTGCTGGTGCTCGCCGAAGCGCTCGCCTCGCTAACATCGAAGTAGATGACGCGTCTCGCCCTTCTCGCCTTCTTCGCCATCGCCGCCCATGCAGCCGAGCCCGACTGGCCCGCTGTCGAGCGGCATGCGCTCGATCTCTTCCGCCAGTACGTCCGCATCCCGAGCGTCAATCCGCCGGCGGACACCCGCGCCGCGGCCCGCCTCCTGCAATCCGAATTTGAAAAGGCCGGCTTCGAAGTCAAACTCTACGCCTCCGATTCACCCGCCCATACCAATCTGCTCGTACGTCTTCCCGGACAAGACCGCGCGGCCAAACCGCTGCTCCTGCTGAACCACATGGATGTGGTTCCCGTCGACGCCAAACAATGGAAGGAACCTCCCTTCGGCGCGGAGGAAAAGGGCGGCCGCATCTGGGGCCGCGGCACGCTCGATATGAAGAGCCTCGCCATCCAGCAGCTGACCGCGCTGATTCTTCTCAAACAGCAGGGCATCGTGCCTCCGCGCGACATCGTTTTCCTCTCCACCTGCGACGAGGAAACGGATGGCGCCCAGGGCGCCATGTGGATGATCGACCATCACTGGGACGAACTCAATCCCGAGTATGTGCTCGACGAAGGCGGCATCGGCTCGCGCAACCTTTACGCCGATGGCAAGACTGTCTTCGGCATCTCCGTTGGCGATAAGCAGCTGCTCTGGCTGCGCGTTCGCGCTACCGGCATCTCCGGCCATGCATCCCAGCCTATCCCGGAAAACGCCAACGATATCCTGCTGCAAGCCATCGAAAAGGCCCGCGATTTCCCGCCGTCCGGCAAAACGAACCCAATTGTGCAAACCGCCAGGGAATCCCTCGGCGCCTTCGCGCAGAACAAATTCATGAACGCCATGCAGCGCAACACCATGTCACTCACCACGCTGCGCAGCGGTCTGGGCGACCCGCCGAAGGTGAACGTGATTCCCTCCATCGCGGAAGCAACTCTCGATTGCCGCCTGCTGCCTGGTCAGAATGCCGACGAGTTCGTCTCCGATATCAAGGCGCGCGTCAATGACCCGCGCGTCACCTTCGAACTCCTGTCTCATCCCAATGATCCCGGCGCCAGCCGCACCGATACGCCGCTCTTCCAGGCCGTGCGCGCCGCACTCCTGAAGCAGCATCCCGACGCAATCGTTACCCCGGTCATCGTCCCCTATGGAACCGATACGCAGAAGTTTCGCAAGCGTGGCGTTCCCGGCTACGGCATCGCTCCCATGATCGTCGATGCCGCAACCGTCGCCACCATGCACAGCGACAGCGAGCACATTCCGGTAGCGGAATTCCTTACCGGCCTGCACATCTACTTCGACATCCTGCGTTCCACTTACTAACCAGGCGTTAGAACGTCGCGATCGGGTTCAGCGGCGATCCCGTTCCGCCCGGCACGGACAACGGCGAGGCCGTAAGCAGAAACACATATCGGTTGCGCTGCGCCGCCGCTTTGCTCAGTGCTTCCAGATCGCAGTTGTCGAAGATCGGAGTGCCCATCGCAATCAGCAGCAACTGGTGAATCGGCTGCGAAACGCCCGCCACCATGGAAGGCATCACATCCATCCCCAGATCGCTGCCCACCATCGCCACGTCGCGCTGCTTCAGCCACTTCATGCACGAAACATGCAGCCCCGCGGCTTTCGCGCCCGCATCCCACGGACCTTTCGCCGTTCGCCGCGCCCAGCGTCCCGTCCGGAAGAAAACGATGTCTCCCGAGCCCACGTGCACACCCGTTTTCTTCTCCCACGCATCCAGGTCTTCCGGATAGATCGGCGTCGAAGGTTCCAGATAGTCCACGCCCTTCAGCTTCGGAATGTCCATCAGAATGCCGCGGGACATGATGCCGTTCTTGAAATTCGTCACGGCGTAAACCTGCGCGCCCTTGTCCGTCACGGTGGATTGCGGCACGCCGTTGTACATCTTGCCCTCGTACGCCATGTGCGCCAGCGTGTCCATGTGTGTGTGCGCCGCGCCGTGGTAATCCACGGAGTACGTGTCAGTTACAAATTGCCCTACCGGGTTCGCTCCGCTGTGCGTGAAGGTGTGGCTGAATGGCGCGCCGTTGTCCGCTGCCTTTTCCGTCAGCGCATCTACCGCGAGCGAGACGCACACGCCCTCTTTGACGGTCGCCAGCGCCTGGAGACGCTTCGCGGGGGTAATCAGATTCACCGTACCGATCTGATCGTTCTTTCCCCAGCGCCCCCAGTTCGAAAGCTCTTTCATCAGGCGGTCCACATCCGCCCTGGTGGTGAAATGCGGCTCAGCCGCAAAAAAGAATAGCAGGAAGAAGGGCAACATTCTCCCGCAATTCTATCGTTAGACGCCCCAGCAGCAGTCTTCCACCGCTTTCTCGATGGAATCGTTCTGATCCGTGATGCGCATCAGCTCCAGCCGGATCGCGTCCAGCAGCGCATTCCAGCTCGCTTCGATGATGTCGTCCGACACCCCCACCGTCGACCAGCTCCGGCGATGATCCGACCACTCCACCAGTACGCGAGTCTTCGCCGCCGTGCCCTTCTTGCCATCAAGGATGCGGACCTTGTAATCGGTCAGCCGCACTTCCGCGATCTGGGGATACAGGGAAGAGAGGCACTTCCGCAGGCACAGATCGAGCGCGTGCACCGGTCCGTGTCCCGACGCCGTTGCCGAATGCGCCACATCCTGCGCCATCACGTTTACCGTTGCAATCGAGGTGGGGTTCCCACCCACTCCGGCCCTAGTCGTGACCTCGTAATTCTCCACAGTGAAGAACTGAACCCCGGGCCGCAGCGCCTCCCGCACCAGCAGCTCGAACGTCCCTTCCGCCGCCTCCAGTTCATAGCCCATGTACTCCATGTCCTTGATGCGGTCCAATAGTTCGCGGCGCGCGTCGTCCGTCAGCAGATCGCCGATGCCCTGCTGTTTCATCTTGTAGAGCACATTGCCGCGTCCCGAAAGATCGCTCACCAGCACGCGCTGGCGGTTGCCCACCGCCTCCGGGGATACATGCTCATAAGTGCGCGAATCCTTCAGCACCGCGCTCACGTGGATGCCACCCTTGTGCGCGAAGGCGCTCATGCCCACGAACGGCTGGTCGCGCCGCAAAGGCAGATTCGCCATCTCCGCGATGAACCGTGTCACATGCGCCAGCGATCCCAGCTTCTCCTGGCCCACCGTGGTGTGCCCCATCTTCAGCTCTAAGTTGGCGATCACCGAAGCCAGGTTCGCATTGCCGCAGCGCTCGCCATACCCATTCAGCACGCCCTGCACATGCGTCACGCCCTGCTCCACCGCCGCCAGCGTATTCGCCACGGCCACGTCGGAATCGTTATGCGTGTGGATGCCCAGCGTGCCGTCGAATCGCCGCCGCACCTCCATCACAATCTCTGAAAGCCTCCCCGGCATGGTCCCGCCGTTCGTGTCGCACAGGCACAGCACATCCGCCCCGGCATTCTGCGCGGCTTCCAGCGTGCGCAGCGCAAAATCCGAGTCCGCGATGTACCCGTCGAAGAAATGCTCGGCGTCATAAACCACCTCGCGCCCATGCTCCTTCAGATACTGCACGGTCTCCGAGATCAGCTTTAGGTTCTCGGCTTCCGTAATGCCCAGCGCCCGCTTCACATGCAGATTCCAGCTCTTGCCGAAGATCGCCACCACCGGCGTTTCGGCTTCCAGCAGAGCCAGCACGTTGCGGTCTTCGTGCACCGGATTCTTCGCAAACCGCGTCGCGCCGAAGGCCGTCAGCTTGGCATGCTGCAGCGTGACGTCCTTCGCGCGCACGAAAAACTCCTTGTCCTTCGGGTTGCTTCCCGGCCACCCGCCCTCAATGTAGTCAATGCCCAGTTCATCAAGCTTCTGCGCAATCACTACCTTGTCTTCAACGGAGAAGGAGACGGATTCGCCCTGCGTGCCGTCCCGGAGCGTGGTATCGAACGTGGAGATTTTCATGGTGTCTGCTTACACTGCCGCGGGAACTCCCGCTTCTTTCTTCTTCTTCAGGAACGGCATCATGGCGCGCAGTTCCGCGCCTACCGTTTCGATCGGCTGGTCCGCCGCTTCCCGGCGCATCGCCAGGAACTTTGCGCGGCCTTCTTTGTTCTCCGCCATCCAGTCCTTTGCGAACTGGCCGCTTTGAATCTCTGACAGGATCTTCTTCATCTCCTGACGGGTTTCGTCCGTCACCAGACGTTTGCCGCGCGTGTAATCGCCGTATTCCGCGGTATCGGAGATGGAATAGCGCATGTATCCCAGGCCGCCCTCATAAATCAGATCGACGATCAGCTTCAGTTCGTGCAGACATTCGAAATATGCGATCTCCGGAGCATAGCCGGCTTCCGTCAGCGTCTCAAAGCCCGCGCGAATTAGTTCGCTCACGCCGCCGCAGAGCACGGTCTGCTCGCCGAACAAATCGCTCTCGGTCTCCTCGCGGAAGTTGGTTTCAATGACTCCCGCCTTCAGACAACCCAGCGCGCGTGCATACGCCAGCGCCGTTTCCAGAGCATGTCCGGACGCGTTCTGCTGCACCGCCACCAACGCCGGTACACCCACGTTCTCCGTAAACAGCTCCCGCACGCGATGTCCCGGCGCTTTCGGCGCCACCATGCTCACGTCCACATCCGCCGGGGGCTTAATGAAGCCGAAATGGATGTTGAACCCGTGCGCGAACATCAGCGTCTTGCCCTTCTTCATATAAGGCGCAATGTCGCTGTTGTACAGATCCGCCTGGATGTGGTCGGAAACCAGAATCATGATCACGTCCGCGGCCTGCGCCGCTTCCTTCGTGGTCATCACCTTCAGGCCGGCGTCTTCCGCCTTCTTCCATGACGGGCTGCCTTCATACAGCGCCGACAATCACATCGATTCCGGAATCGCGCAGATTCAGAGCGTGCGCATGCCCCTGGCTGCCGTAGCCGATAATGGCGACGGTCTTGCCGTTCAAATAGGAAAGGTCCCCGTCTTGTTCGTAAAATCGTCGTTTCGGTTCAGGCATTCGGCACTCCGTCCATTTCTTCCTGCCTGAGCGCGGTCCGTGTCGGAACCGGTGGCTGCAGGCGCAGTTTGCGCGCTTCAATCGAGACCGCGACCGCGCCGGAGCGCGTCACTTCAATCTCGCCGTAGCTCTTCATCACTTCGATAAACTCTTCCAGCGTGCCGGTGTCGCCGGTCACTTCCAGCGCGAAGCCGTCCGTGTTCGAATCCACCACGCGCGCCCCGAAAATCTCGGCCTCTTTCAGCACTGCCGCCCGGTCTTGGTGCGTCGGCCGCGTGTGCAGCAGAATCATCTCGCGGCACACCGAGCCGTCATTCGTCATTTCCGACGCCTGCAGCACGTTCACCAGCTTGTTCATCTGCTTGATCACCTGCGCGCGCAGCTGGTCATCCACATCCACCACGATGGTCATGCGCGAAAGTTCCGGGTCCACCGTCCGCGCCACCGTCAGGCTCTCAATGTTGTATCCCCTCGCCGAAAGCAGCCCCGTCACCCGCAATAGCGCGCCGGGCTTGTTCTCCAGAAGTACGCTGATTACCTGCAGCATCTTACTTCACCACCGCCACCGGACCCAGCACCATCTCATTGATCGCACCGCCCGCCGGCACCATCGGATACACGTTTTCGAACTGCGTCACCATCACGTTCAGCAGGTAAGGCCCGGGCTCCCTCACCGCCTCTTCCAGCGCCTGCGTCAGTTCGCTCGGCTTGTCGATGGTGCGGCCCTTAAACCCGTAAGCGCCCGCCAGCTTCTCCGCGTCCGGGAAACAGTCCAGCTTCACCTGGCTCAGGCGGTTGTGATAGAACAGCTCCTGCCACTGCCGCACCATCCCCAGGTGTCCGTTGTTCATCACGATGATCTTCACGGGCAGCCCGTAAGCCGCAATTGTCGCCAGTTCCGGCACCGACATCTGGAACCCGCCATCGCCCACGATCGCGAACACCAGCTTGTCCGGCCGCGCGAACTGCGCGCCAATGGCCGCCGGAACGCCAAATCCCATCGCGCCCAGTCCGCCCGAGTTGATCCACAAGCGCGGTTCGTTGAAGCGCACCAGCTGCGCCGTCCACATCTGGTGCTGGCCCACATCCGTGGTCACAATCGCCTCGCCCGCCGACAAGCGGTCGATCTCCGAAATCAAATGCTGCGGCTTGATCTCCTGTTCGGACCGGCTCGCGTCATACGGATGCTGCTTCTTCCAGTCCTGCACTTGCCGCTGCCACGCCGCGCGCTGAGGAGCGTGCGTCTTTGCCATCTCCGGCTTCAGCTCCGCCACCACTTTGTTCATCTTCTGCAGCACGCGCTTCACGTCGCCCACAATCGGCAGCTCCGGCGCGCGGTTCTTTCCCACCTCCGCCGGGTCGATGTCCACATGGATCACCTTCGCCCCCGGCGCAAACGCCGCCAGCTTGCCCGTCACGCGATCGTCGAACCGAACACCCAGAGCAATCAGCAGATCGCAGCCGGTAATCGCCATATTCGCCGCATAGCTGCCATGCATGCCCGGCATGCTGACGTAATAAGGATCATCGGGCGGCAGCGCGCCCAGTCCCATCAGCGTCGTCACCGTGGGAATACCCGCGGTGTCCACCAGCTCCCGAAGTTCCGGGGCAGCGCCCGCCGCCACCACGCCGCCGCCCGCGTACACCACCGGCCGCTCGGACTCCCACACCATTTGCGCGGCGCGCCGGATTTGTCCGGTGTGGCCTTCCGTATAAACCTTGTAGCCGGGCAGATGAATCGTGTCCACCGGCGTATATTCACCCTTCGCCTGGAAAATATCCTTCGGGATATCCACCAGCACCGGACCCGGCCGCCCCGAGGAAGCGATATAAAACGCCTCGTGAATAATGCGGGGCAAATCCGCCAGGTTCTGCACCATGTAGTTGTGCTTGGTGCACGGCCGCGTGATGCCGAACGTGTCGGCTTCCTGGAACGCGTCGCTGCCAATCAGGTGCGACGAAACCTGCCCCGTAATCGCCACAATCGGAATCGAATCCATCATCGAATCCACCAGCCCGGTGATGAGGTTGGTTGCCCCCGGGCCGGAGGTCGCGCAGCAAACCCCCACCTTCCCTGTCGCCCGCGCATACCCTTCCGCCGCGAAGCAGGCATTCTCTTCGTGCCTCACCAGCACGTGCTTGATCGGGTGGTCGTAAAGCGCGTCATAGAGCGGAAGCGTGACGCCGCCGGGATAGCCGAAGAAGCAATCCACCTCTTCCTTGGCCAGACATTCAAGAAGGATCTGCGCGCCGTTCATCACTTTTGACATATTTTGTCTTTCCATTTGCCTGTAAAACAAAAAAGGCCATCAGCCGGGTTTGCTCCCCGCTGATGGCCTCGGTTGAAACCGAATCGCCTTCAGACGGGGCCGGCTACGATGACCCCAACAATAATAAGGACGGGAACTACGGATACAGAAAGCAGCCGAACTGAAGACCCGGAGACCATTGGTTCAGCCATTAGTGTATCCCACAGTTTTCTAAATGCAACTGAATCGGAGGATAAATAATTGTTATGCAGCCGGCACCCCTCCGCCCGCCACCTGCACAACATCAGCAGCCGCTTCTGTTGTGAGCTATACTAAAGGCTGATTAAGAAGACATCCCGCCGAACTGTTCTCCCGCCTCTTTGTTGACCGGTTTTGCTGATCCTTCCTTCCTATACGACTGAATGAAAACATTTGAAGAACTATCGCTCTCTCCTGCCTTAAAGAGCAACCTGACCCGCCACGGCTTTATCGAGCCCACCGAGGTCCAGGCCCAGGCAATTCCTCCCGCGCTCGAGGGCCACGATGTGGTCGCCACGGCGCAGACCGGCACGGGCAAAACGCTTGCCTTTGTCCTTCCCTTACTCGAAGCGCTTTCGAAAAAACCCGTATTCCCCGGCATCAGCGCGGTCATCCTCAGCCCTACCCGTGAGCTGGCGATTCAGATTGAAGAAACGTTCGCGAAGGTTGCGAGCGGCACCGGTATCCGTGCGGCCGTCGTGGTCGGCGGCATGAATGAGCGCGCGCAGCTGAACGCCGTCCGCAAGGGCGCGCAGGTCCTGATCGCCACTCCCGGCCGCCTCTGTGATTTCCTCGACCGCGGCCTGGTGAATCTCGCGATGGTTCGCGTGCTCGTGCTGGATGAAGCCGATCGCATGCTGGATATGGGCTTCCGTCCCGCCATCCAGATGATCATGGGCGCCATGAAGGCCGAACGGCAGACGCTGTTCTTTTCGGCAACCATCGAGACCTCCGTCAGCCACCTGATTGCGAAGCACCTGAAGAATCCGGTCCGGATCGCTATTGGCTCCGCTACTCGTCCTGCGGATGAAATCGACCTGCACGTCTACGAAGTCGAGCAGGATCGCAAACTCGACCTGCTGCACCGCATGCTGAAGACCGAGGCCGGATCGTTCCTGGTCTTCGCCCGCACGAAGCGCGGCGCCGATAAGCTCGCCAAACGTCTTGGCGCGGAAGGCGTCAAAGCCACCGCTATTCATGGCGACCGCACTCAGAGCCAGCGGAATCAGGCGCTAAAAGGCTTCCAGCAAGGCAGCTACCGCGTTCTGGTCGCCACCGATGTCGCCGCGCGCGGCATCCACGTCGAAGGCATCGCGCACGTCGTGAATTACGATCTGCCGCAGGCGCCCGAAGACTTCATCCACCGGGCCGGACGAACCGGGCGCGCCGGTTCACGCGGTACCGCCACCACTTTCGGTACCCGCTCCGAACGCAACGATATCCGCCGCATTGAAAAAGCGCTGAATCTGCGCTTTGAAAAGCGGCTCGCCGCCGCCTAAGCGGTTCGGTCTTTCGGCACGGCGATCCATGCCACCACATACGCGATCAATCCGATCGCAGGTGGCAGGATCGCCATCGCCACAAAGATGATCCGCATCAGCGTGACATCCATCTCGAAGTAGTCCGCGAAGCCGGCGCAAACGCCGGCTATTTTTTTGCCCGCCATGATGCGCCGCAGCACGCGCCTTTGTGGCGCTGCCGCGACCGCCGTCAGCGAGGGCGGCTGCGCCACCGCTTTGCCGCAGCGCGAACAGAAACGGTCTTCCTCGCGCAGTTGGTTACCGCATTGAGTGCAGAACATGGCCGTCAGCTTTCGCGATACTCGCCGAAAACGGATCTCATCGTATCCGAAATCTCGCCGACCGTGGCGAAAGCGTCGGCCGCCGCCAGAATGGCAGGCATCAGATTCGCCGTTCCGCGCGCGGCCTGCTCAATGGCACCCAGACACGCCTTCACGTCGCTCTGTGATCGCGTCGCCCGCACTTCCCGCAACCGCGCCAGCTGGGCCGCCTCCAGCGCCGGGTCCAGATGAAACGTCGGAATGGGTGTGCCGCTCTCGGTTTGAAAGCGATTCACGCCCACAATAATGCGCTTCCCGCTTTCCACCTCGCGCTGAAATTCATACGCCGCATTCTGAATTTCCGACTGCACATAGCCACGCTCAATCGCCGCCAGCGTTCCACCCATTGCGTCGATGCGTTCGATGTACGCCATCGCCTCGCGCTCAATCCGGTCGGTCAGTTCTTCAATGTAGTAGCTGCCGCCCACCGGATCCACTTCGTTCGGAACGCCGCTCTCATACGCGATAATCTGCTGCGTCCTGAGCGCGACGCGCGCGGATTCCTCAGTCGGCAGCGACAGCGCCTCGTCCCGCGAATTGGTATGCAGTGATTGCGTGCCACCCAGCACCGCCGAAAGCGCCTCCAGCGCCGTGCGCACCACATTCACGTCTGGCTGCTGCGCAGTCAGCGTGGAGCCCGCCGTCTGCGTATGAAACCGCAGCATCTGTGAGCGCTTGTCCTTCGCCTGAAAGCGGTCGCGCATCAACTTTGCATAGAGCCGCCGCGCCGCGCGGAATTTCGCGATTTCTTCCAGAAAGTTACTGTGCGCATTGAAGAAAAAGGAAAGCCTCGGCGCGAATGTGTCCACGTCCAGACCCGCCGCAATCGCCGCCTCGATGTAGGCGATGGCATTGGCGAACGTAAATGCCACTTCCTGCACCGCGGTGGAGCCCGCCTCGCGGATGTGATACCCGCTGATCGAAATCGTGTTCCACTCGGGAACCTCCTCCGCGGCCCACGCGAACATATCCGTGATGATCCGCATCGCCGGACGGGTGGGATAGATGTACGTCCCCCGCGCGATGTATTCCTTCAGAATGTCGTTCTGCACGGTGCCCGAAAGCCGCTTCGCATCCGCTCCCTGGCGCCGCGCCGCCAGCACATACAGAGCCAGCAGAGTCGACGCCGTCGCATTGATGGTCATCGAAGTGGAGACTTCCGCCAGCGGGATGCCGTCGAACAGCTTCAGCATGTCCGCCAGCGAGGAAATCGCCACTCCGGTCCGGCCCACTTCGCCCGCCGCCAGCGGATGGTCGGAATCCATACCCATTTGCGTTGGCAGATCGAAGGCGACCGAAAGCCCTGTTGTGCCCTGCGAAATCAGGTAGCGGTATCGCCGGTTACTCTCTTCCGCGGTGCCGAACCCGGCATACTGGCGCATGGTCCAGAGTCGGCTTCGGTACATTTCCGGGTGGATTCCGCGGGTGTACGGGAATTGGCCCGGTTCTTCCATCAGGATCGCGAGATTTTACGCGCGCGCCGAAACGACGAAATCCCGTATCCGCCCAGCAGCAGCAGGAAGAAACCCGCTCCCCCAATGCGCATGATCTGAGCCGGCTCGCCGTTGAACTTCCGCAGCGTATTCACCAGATTTAGCCCAAAAAATGCGGCAATCACCAGGAACACAAATCCGATAATCTCGTGCCAGAGGGTGTGAACGGGGCGGAAAAAAGCCGGGATGACGTGCTTGAGGAAAAGGCGGCCCTGAGAGACGGCCTTCTTTTTTACCACACCTGAATTCTATCATCCGCCGTCGGAGGTATGCAGGCCCGCCGCAACCGGCCGATTATTATCACAGCTATCGAAGTTAAAGGTTGTGGTTGGCCGAACACGCCGTTACAATCTTTACTTAACGGTACAATTGCAACCCATGGCGATGAAGGTGCATCGGAGTAAGCAGGAGCTTAGCGAAAGGGGCACATCATGGACGACCGTTTGAAAGGCCTGATGCACGATCTCGGCAACGCGATCAATGATTCGCTTTCCGAGTCGGACCGGATCGCTGAGGCAATCGGCGAGATCCGTACCGCGGGATTCGATGTTTTTCTTGTGCTGGAAGCCACGATCGGCTTCAACAAGCGCGATGGCGAAGAGGAAGAAGAAGCCGACGAAACCCGTATCTCGGCCGGCAAGATTCGCTTCACCACACAGGATCAAAGGTTCCTTAAATCGATGAATATCGCCGTTGAGGAAGAGAAGTAAGCTCGCCCCAGACTTTCCACGTTTCCTCAGCCGCCCGCTGCCACGAAAACTGAGCGGCCCGCAGCTTTCCTTTTTCCGGCAGTTCGCCCGGGTTTGCCGCAACACGCAGCAGTGCGTCGGCGATCTGTTCTGTATCGCGCGGATCCACCAGCACGGCGGCATCGCCCGCGATTTCGGGCAGTGCGCTCTGGTTTGACGTAATCACCGGAACGCCTGCCGCCATCGCCTCCAGCACCGGCATCCCGAACCCCTCATCCAGTGACGGGAACGCAAATATCGAGGCCCGCGCATACCAGTCCGCCAGAGTCTCGTCGCTCACATAGCCCGTCACGTGAATGCGTGGATCCCGCGCGGTTTTTTCCAGGATCTCCTCCGCTCCGTACCCCGCCGACCCCGCCAGCACCAGCCGCCAGTCCGCCGGCATTCGTCGAAATGCTTCCGCCAGCCGCCCGGTATTCTTCCTCGTCTGGATTGCCCCCACCGAAAGCACGATCTTTTCCGGCGCGCGCCGCCGCACCTTCAGCGAAACGCCGTGGTGCACCACTCGAATCCGCGAGTTCTCCACCGCCAGCAGATGTTCCACCTGATCCGCCGTAAACTGCGACACGGCGATTACCAGATCCGCCTGTTCCGCCGCGTGCCGCGCCTGCTGCGCAAATCGCTCGCGGAACTCGCGCGTGCTGTAGTCGGAGGTCAGCACGAAAAGATCGTGAAAAGTCGCCACCTGTCGCGCGAACCGGCGCTGTGGCAGCCGCTGATTCAGGCCGTGAAACAGCCCCGACCGGCTTCCGAAACCTTCCAGCAGTAATCGCGCAGCGGCATTGGCCGGCAGCGCGCCGCGTTTCAGGAAGCGGTGCGGCCGGTAATACCAGTGGAATCGCTGGTCTGGATGCTGGGCCGCCAGCGTGTGCAGCAGTTCGCGGGAATAAACGCCAACCCCGGATAGATCAGAGCCGAGACTGTACGTCGCATCGATCGCCAGCTTCAACTTCGAGATTATAAGCTTTCAGCTTCCGGTACAGCGTCGTCCGGCCAATCCCTAATAGCAGCGCCGTCGTGCTCCGGTCCCCCTTGGTGTACTCCAGGCACTCGATGATCGCCCGCCGCTCCACTTCGTCCAGAGGCACAATCCGCCTCGGCTCCACGGCCGCGGCCAGCGCAAGCAGATTCCGCGTCTGCTGGTTCACCACGTTCGAAGGCAGGTCTTCCATCCGCAGTTCCGGCCCAGGATTCATCGCCGCCATGCTCTCCATGCAGTTCTGCAATTCGCGCACGTTGCCCGGCCAGTTATGACACACCAGCGCGTCCAGCACCGGCGCCGGCACTGCATAGTCCCCAAAGCGCAGGAGAAAGCACTCCACCAGCATCGGAATGTCTTCTTTGCGATCCCGCAGCGGCGGCATTCGCAGTTTGATCACGTTCAGCCGGTAAAACAAATCCTGCCGGAAGTGCCCCCGTTCCACTTCCCGTGCCAGATCGCGGTGCGTCGCCGCAATCACCCGGATTTCCACTTTATGCCGGTGCAGCGAACCCACCGGCCGGTATTCCTTCTCCTGCAGCAGACGCAGCAGCTTCACCTGCATATCCAGCGGCAGATCGCCGATCTCATCGAAGAAAGCCGTGCCGTGGTTGGCCAGTTCGATCAGACCGCGCTTATTTTCCGCCGCGCCAGTAAATGCTCCTTTCACGTGGCCGAAGAGCTCGCTCTCCATCAGCGGCCCTACCAGCGATCCGCAGTCGATCGGAATGAACGGCCCCCGCGGATTCGCATTGTGGAGCGCCCGCGCCACCACTTCCTTGCCCGTCCCGGTTTCCCCGAGCAGCAGCACCGGCAGCAGCGAAGTTCCGATCTTCTCCACCTGCTCGCGAATCGAGCGGATCTCCGCCGACTGCCCCACGAAGCCGTGCGGAGTCTCCACGCAAGTGTTAGCCATCGACTGTCCGAGTATAGGTTAGGGCTGGTCCAGCCGGACCACATACGCCTCGGGCACGGAGATATCTCCCCGTATCCGCACGGCCAGGGCCTCGGCTGCTTCGGGCGTCGCCTCCCGGCCGGCCAGCACGCGCCATGTCGGCACCCCGCCCTGCCGCTCCACAATGTTCGACGCGCCGTAACGGGCCTGCAAATCCGCCTGCAGTTTCACCGCGTTATCGTGATTCCGGAACAGTCCCACCTGCACCGCGAAGATCGCCGCCTCCGGCACCGTGGGGCTCGCAATCACCGTGAGCTTTACGTTCGTAATCCCGGAGCCCAGCATTACCAGCTGGCGCGCCGCCTCATGCGAAACGTCGATAATGCGATTCCCCACGAACGGGCCCCGGTCGATAATGCGTAGATCCACACTTGCATCGTTCGCCAGGTTCTGCACGCGAACCCACGTGTTGAACGGCAGCGTCCGGTGCGCGGCCGTCAGCTTCTCCATGTCGTAGATTTCGCCATTCGCCGCCTGACGCCCATGGTACGGATGGCCATACCAGCTCGCGACCCCCGTTTCGGTGTCGCCAATGCGCGGTGGACGCGCCGGACGCGGCGGCGGAGCATGGCTGATGCGCGCCTTCTTATGGCAGGCGACCAGGCAGCCCGCCACCAGCAGCGCTCTACGGGACCACAGGTTTGCCATCGGAGTTGTAGACGGTTACCTCGCCGAACTTCTCCAGCACCGGTTTGATCTTGCTCGCGTCACCCACCGCCACAATCTGCAGATTGTTCAACGTCACGTATTTCCGCGCCACCCTCTCGATGTCATCCGCTGTCACCGCGGCGATCTTCGCCGGATACGTGTCCCAGTAATCGGCCGGCAGATTGTAGATCTTGCGCGTCGTCGCGTAACTCAGAACTTCCGCCGGCCGCTCCAGAGAAAGCGCGAATGAAGCGATAATGGCGCGCTGCGCGTCTTCCAGTTCGCTCGCCGGCACCTTCTCGTCCCGCAGCCGATTGAACTCCTTCAGGAATTCCGTCACCGATTCACCCGTCACCGGCGTCCGCACTTCCGCCGTCGCGCGCCACGGTCCCGCAAATTCCGAAGCCGCCAGGTTGCTGTACGCGCCGTACGTGTAGCCCTTCTCCTCGCGTAGATTCAGAAACAGCCTGCCGCTCGGACCCCCGCCCAGAATGTGGTTCATTACGAACACCGGGAAGTAATCCGGACTGCGGCGATCGATCGCGATGTTCCCCAGGATCAGATTTGTCTGCACCGAGCCAGGACGATCGATCAGAAAGATCTTCTTCTCCGCTGCGGGCGCCGGTCCCGGCGGGATGGTTTCCACGAAATCGGTACGCTTCCAGTCCGCAAACGTCTTGCCCAGTTTCTCAATCAGCTGCTTCGCGTTCACATCGCCCGCAATCGCCAGAATGGCATTCTGCGGCACGTACCGCTCGCGATGCCACTTGGCCAGAACATCGCTCGTCAGTGACCCAATCGATTCCGGCGTGGACGAAACCGTCGCCGCGGGAAACTTCCCATATACCGCCTTGTTGAACCGCTCGCCCGCCAGGAACACCGGCGATGTACGCTGCTGGCGCAGGTTGATCAGCTGTCTCTGCTTGTACTTCTGCAGCTCGCCATCGGGAAACGAGGGATGCAGCACGATGTCCGTCATCAGCGCGAACCATTGATCGAAGTTATCCGTCAGACCGGAAGCCATGATGGTGGCCTCGGGGATGCCGAAGCCGGTGCCGGCCGTCAGATTCGCCCCTAGTCCGTCGATCTCTTCCGCGATCTGTTTGCTCGATCGCGTCGTGGTACCCTCGCGCAGCATCGCCGCTGTCGCCGTCGCCAGACCCGGCCGGTCTGCGGGATCGTCCAGACCGCCCGCACCTCGAATCAGCAGCCGCGCGGAAATCGACGGCAGCCGGTGGTCTTCCAGAATCAAAACGCTCAGGCCGTTGGCGAGCGTGGCTTCCACCGGCTTCGGCAGCTTGACTCGCAGGATCTCCTTCGAGACCGGCGCGCGGTTCTTCCGCTCCGTCTTGCTCAGCGGGACCGCCTTATCGGTCTCCTGTCCCGTCAGCAGCAGCAGCGGCAGGAAAAGCAAGGCAACGGCGCGCATCATTTGGCATCTCCCTTGGGCTTCGGCATGGTAATCACCACCGTCTTGTTCGTATCGGTCAGATACTTCTTCGCGACGCGCTGGATGTCTTCCTTTGTCACTTTTTGAATGTGTTCGTCGTAGGTGTTGATGCGGCCCGGGTCGTTGTAATAAACCGCGTCCTGCGAAAGCTCCATCGCTCGGTTCATCGTGCCGCGCAGTTGGTTCACCTGATTGCTGCGGGATCGCATGCGGATCTTGTTTAACTCCTGATCCGTGATCGGCTGTTCCTGCACGCGCTTGATCTCTTCCCCGATGGATTTCTCCACATCGGCCGGAGCCTTGCCCGGGCGCACCAGGGCAATGAAGATCTCCAGTGAAGTTCCGCGCTGCTCGAACGTGCCGCCCTGAACCTGCACCGCGGATTCCTGGTCCTTCACCAGCTTCTGATACAGCCGCGAAGATTGGCCCGAGGCGAGTACATCGCCCAGCACATCCAGCGCATAAATATCCGGCGAATTGCCTGCGGGCAGCTTGTACGCGATATCTACCCGCGGCACCTGCGCGAAGCTGTCTTCAATCGTGACGCGGCGCTCCGCATGCTGCTCGGGCTCGGAAACATCCGGCTGCGGCGGCGCGGGCTGCGCGGGAATACTGCCGAAATACTTATCGATCCGGGCAAGGACGTCGGCGCTCTTGAAATCGCCGACAATCGCGATCGTCGCATTGTTCGGCGCGTAATACCGCTTGAAGAACCTCTCCACGTCCGCCAGCGATGCCTTGTTCAGATCCTCCATCGATCCCACCACGGAGTGCTTGTATCCAAAATCGTCAAAGGCGGTTTCGAACAGCGTCTCGAACGTCTTGCCGTAAGGCTGGTTGTCCGTGCGCAGCCGACGCTCTTCCTGCACGGCGTTGCGCTGGTTGTCCAGATTCGCCTGCGTGACGGCCAGCGATTTCATCCGGTCCGCTTCCAGAAACAGGCCGAGATCGAGTTGGTTCGCCGGCAGCGTCTCGAAGTAGTTGGTGCGGTCCTGGCTGGTGGTCCCGTTCATGGAACCGCCATTGTTCGTGATCAGCAGGAAATGCTCGCCCTTTCCCACATTCTCCGAGCCCTGAAACATCATGTGCTCGAACAGGTGCGCAAAGCCGGTATGCCCCGGCAGCTCATCGCGCGAGCCCACGTTATAAGTAACGGCAATGGAATACGTAGGCGCGCTGTGATCCTCGGAAAGAATCACGCGCAGACCATTCTTCAGCTTGTATTCCTTAAATGGAATGGCGGTTGCCGCCGCGGCAAACTGCGGCAAAAGCGCGGCACACACCGCGAGCACGATGGTTTTCATAAGTAACTCCCGGAAACTATAGTGTATCGACGATTAAGACGCGCCATTGTTGGCCGCCGTTTTCACCGGTGACAACCAAGTCCCAACTTTGTTTGGCATGAATATACTTCACGCACCCAACGTGATAGAGTGCGGGGATGGTTACAGATACTCAGGTTAGTGAATTGTTCTCTTATGTTCTTGAACTTGCCGCGACACAATCGGCGACTCTTCGGCTGCTGAGGGATTTGGGTGTTGATCCGAAAAAGATTGACGAAGAGATTCGGAAAGAGCTTTCCCGGATGGCACAAGTTCCGGTTGTGGCCGACCTCCACGCAAGAAAAGATCCCGCTCAGCTTTCCACGATCTTAAACACCGTAAAATCTGTTCGATGGGATCGTCAGTAGGATTCACGCGCAATTCTCCCGTATACTGAGATTGCGTGCAATCTGCTGGCGCTCGCCTTTGCGTCAGTGAATATCGAAACTTGGCACTAGCATAGTCGGTTCCGTGGCCTTGCCCGCCGCGAAGCCTTTCCGCTTAGCTGTAGATTAGCATGTCTACAGCGGAAAGGCTATGATGCCAAACTGGGACAATCACCCGCTCCCACTACAGGAACAACTCCCACTTATGGCATACTTGCGCGGGTATTTCGACGAAAGCGGAAAAGCTCTTAAGCATAAGGTTGTCTGTTTTGGTGGGTTCGTTAACGAAGACTGGGGTCCGTTCAATCACAAATGGAGATCCCTGTTAAGAAAATACAAACATCCACATTTGCACCTTTCAAAAGATTCGCTCCGGGCGACTTCGTCGAAACTTGGGATGTACGCTGAATTTATCCAGGCCATCAAACAGAACGTAGATCACGGAATTGTGATTGCGGTTGATGTTGAGGGCTACATGTCCCTGCCGGGAAAAACCCGTGCCTTCGTAGGTGGCGATCCGCATTATCTAGCCTTTCAAGCCGCGCTCGTGAAGGTTAAGGAGTATGCCTCTTCAATCCCGGATACGGTCCTGTCGATGGTGTGCGATGACAACGTAGAAACTGCATGCACCTGTTATCAGATGTTCAATCGTCTCAGGCAAAAAGACCCAACCTACAGGAAGTTGATAAAAAGCATTTCATTCGCGGATGATGAGTTTTATTACCCGCTTCAGGCTGCCGATTTGCTCTGCTGGGCGTCTCGGTCCGAAGCCATGCAGCGTTTCTATGGAGAATCGTTCTCATTGAGGAGATTTTCCGAGAGTTCGCCTTGGCTGATCCAGGACAGCGGCTAGGCTACTCTTCTGAATTCTGGGACAAAGACCATATCCTAGAATTTGCCCAGCACTTAAAAGAAGACAAGAAGTACAAACGTGAGAGATAATTTCGTCATGAAGCCCCACACGGAAACGCCAGAATACGCCGCGTTCAAGGCTCTGTTAAACCGCATCGTCTCCGTTCCGCATGAAGAGATTGTGCGCCGGGAAGCTGCCTACAAAGAGAAAGCCGCGCTCAATCCAGTTAAGCGCGGCCCGAAGCCTAAGAAGCCCTCCGCTTCCCACGGCCTTGACGTTCAATCTCCCGCTTAGAAAGCGGTTTCCTCCGTGGCCGTTTCCGCCTCCTTCCCGATCAGCGCCTTGTAGGTTAGGCGCTTGCCGACGATCTGAGAAAGCGCAGTTTTGAACCGCTCGTAATCGGAGATCACTTCACCGTCCGCATTCAGGCGCGTGTTGAAGCGGAAAGCCTGTTCATCAACGTATCGGAACAGATGGAACGGTTCGACGGCAACGTAGGTGCCGCCCACGCCACGCTTCAACAGTGACCAGAAGTTCTCAATGCTGTTGGTGTGAACGTTGCCATTAACGTAGGTTTCGAGGTGCTTCACGATATTGTGTTCGTACTTTTCAGGCATCCCCCAGGATGATCCCAGTTCATCGGAGTGAATAGTGGTTCCCGCTTCAACCACCGACTCCACTTCCGGCGCGATAGTGACCTTCTTGCGGTCACTGATGATAGTCGCCCTGACGCGCTTTTGTTTGCCTTCGGATGCCCGCTCCAGTATTCCGAGAACTACGGTTTTGTTGCCCGCATCGGCACCTCCGCGCTTCCCCTTCATGGTTCGAACTTTGCGATCCCGATGCATGTTCCGCGCCTTGCCGCCAATGAAGGTTTCGTCCACTTCAACTTCGCCACCCATCATGCCGCCAGTGAGATCATCCTGCATGGCAAGCCGCACGCGATGAAGCATGAACCATGCAGTCTTCTGGGTGACGCCCAGAGCGCGGCTGAGTTCCCATGAGCTAATGCCGTTACGGTTGTTGGCGATTAGCCAAACAGCCGGAAGCCATTTATCTAGCGCGATGGGGGAATCCTCAAACACGGTTCCAGCTTTGATAGAAAACTGCTTCCGGCACTTCGAGCACTTCCAAATTCGACGCGTCTTCAGGAACATCGGCTTATCTGCCTGGCAGTGCGGGCACACCACGCTTTCTTTCCATCGGCTATCCGCCACTTCCGTAAGCGAGTTGTCCGCATCGGCGTAGTGCTTCACGGCTTCGATCAGGGTCTTGGGCTTCTGTTCCATGAATCAAGTATGCCGGAATCCGATGGGTGTGTCAAGTATATTCATGCCCTTTGTTTCGGCTTGTTTTCAGCAGCTTACGCCGAATGGCCCCGAGATCAGGCAAAACAGGCCGCTAACTTGAAATCACCGGGGGAGCAAAGGCAGCAATGGACCGGGTCCGGTTTGGCGGCCGGGCCACGAGTCGCCGCTGCCCCTCTCCCACTGGCGCGAACTCAGGTGGGCCTGACCGTTCGCGCCCAGGGAGGGGAGTGGCGGCTCCCCTCCCCAAAAAAACAATTGCTAAATTTCTAGCATAGTGCTATAAATCTAGCATGCAACGCTCGCACGGCCCTCAGCTCTCCCGCAGGGAACGCCTAATCATGGACGTTCTCTACAAACGGGAACGCGCCACCGCCGCCGAAATTCAGGAACAGCTCCCCGGCCTTCCCAACTATTCCACTGTCCGCGCCCAACTCCGCGTGCTCGAAGAAAAAGGACACGTCGTGCATGAGGAACTGGGCCCCCGCTACGTCTACGTCCCCACCGTCCCCCGCGACGCCGCCCGCGTCTCGGCCCTCCGCCACCTGGTCGATACTTTCTTCGAAGGCTCCCCGGAACAGGTCGTTGCCGCCCTGCTCGGGGGCGAAGTTTCTCACGTCTCCGATGACGAACTCGGCCGCGTCGCCCGCCTCATTGAAGAAGCCCGCAAAGGGGAACGCTGATGCCCGCCTTCGTCCTCCTGCTCCTCAAACTCTCCATTCTTCTCACCGCCGGCTGGTTCGCCGTTTCACTCGCGAAATCCCGGTCTGCCGATTTCCGGCATCGCCTCTGGGCCCTCACCCTCGCCTCCACCCTGCTGCTCCCGATCCTCACCGCCATCACGCCCCACTGGCGTCCCGTCCTGATCAGCCGCGCCATAGGACAAGCCGCTCGTCCGGTCGCCCGGCCGGCGACCTCCAGCGCGATTACCTCAACCGTCGTCAACGCCATCCCCGCCCGCCTCAGCCCCGCCACGCTGATTGGCTTTGTTTGGTTAGCCGGCGGCGCCGTCATGCTCCTCCGTCTCGCCCGCGGCCTGATTGTGCTGTTGTGCATCGGTGCACAAAACTGCACAATTCTGCACAACGCCTGGATGTTCGGCACAATCGACGCCGCTAAGCGCTTTGGAATCAGTAAGCCTGTCCGGCTCCTTGAATCCCGCAAACCGCGGTCCATGCCGCTTACCTGGGGATTTTTCCGCCCTGCCATCCTCCTCCCGCCCGAAGCCCAGGATTGGGACGCCGATCGCCGCAACCTGGTTTTACTCCACGAACTGGCACACATCGCCCGCGCCGACTGGCCCGTACAGATCCTCGCCGAACTCGCCCGGGCCATCTACTGGTTCCACCCCCTTATCTGGATTGCCGCTGGCCGCCTCCGTCAGGAGAGCGAGCAGGCCGCCGACGATGCCGTTCTCAATGCCGGCGTTTCCCCCACGGACTACGCCGCCCAGCTTCTCGATCTCGCGCGGAACCTGCGAACTGCGGACCCTGCCTGGTCCACCGCGCTTGCCGTTGCCCGAACCACCAACCTCGAAAGGAGATTTACCGCCATGCTCAATCCGTCTCTCAACCGGCGTCGCGCCTCCCGCCCCGCCGCCTTATTCACCACCGTCGCCGCATTGGCTTTGTTATTGCCGATTGCCGCCCTTCAGTCACCCGCTCAGGACCGTGCCGGCCGTTTCGCCGGCTCCGTTCTGGATCCGCGGGCCGCTCTGGTGCCTAACGCCACCGTCATTCTGGCCAACACCAAGTCCGGCGCGAAAAACATGACCACCTCCGACATCGCCGGCCACTACGAGTTCAACGGCCTCCCCGCCGGCGACTATCAAATGACCGTGCTCCAGCCCGGATTCGCTTCCTGGAGCGGCCACGTCGTACTCGCCCCCACCCAAAACGCCGCTCAGGACGTCTCGCTCTCCATGGGTCAGGTTAAGGAAACGGTCAACGTACACGATGGTGCAGTTAGCGCCGCCCAGCCAGTCGCTGCCTCCGATCCCCGCCGCATTCGTATCGGCGGCAACGTGCAGGCCACCAAACTGATCACTAAGATCAATCCCGTTTATCCCGCGGCCGCGAAACAGGCCCGGAGCCAGGGTGCCGTCCAGTTGCAGGGGCTCATCGGTGAAAACGGCCGCGTCAGCGCACTCACCGTGCTGAACTCCGAAATCGACCCCGACCTGGCCCGCGCCGCGGTCGAAGCTGTCCAGCAATGGGTCTATCAACCCACGCTGCTGAACGGTGAGCCCATCGACGTAATCACCAACATTACCGTTAACTTTACCCTCATGCCCTAGATCGGAGTGATACGATAGCAGCACCCGCTGTGAAACTCGTACTCCTCGTCTGCGTAGCGTTTCCGGCGTATGCCGCTGTCGATTTCGATCGCGACATACGCCCCATCTTTTCGGACAACTGCTACACCTGCCACGGTCCTGACGGGAATCGCCGCATGGCGAACCTCCGCCTCGATACCAAAGACGGCGGCGCCTTCCGCAACATCAATAAGATCTACGAACGCATTAGCGCCGCGGATCCTGCCCGCCGCATGCCCCCGCCCTCTGCCCACGTCACTCTCACCGCAGGCCAGATCGCGCTCGTCAAACAGTGGATCGATGGTGGCGCCAAATGGGGAACCCACTGGGCTTACGTAGCGCCACGCCGCATGCAGCCGCCCGCCGTCGCGGATACCAAATGGCCGCGCAACTCAATAGACAACTTCGTCCTCGCCCGCCTCGAGGCCGCCGGTCTCAAGCCCTCCCCCGAAGCCGACAAAGCCACCCTCCTCCGCCGTGTCACCCTTGATCTCACCGGCCTCCCACCCACCGTGGCCGAGCTCGATTCCTTCCTCGCCGACAAATCGCCGCGCGCCTGGGAACGCCGCGTCGATCATCTTCTCGCCTCACCGCGCTACGGCGAACGGATGGCCATGCAGTGGCTGGATCTGGCCCGCTACGCCGATACGCACGGCTACCACATCGACAGCCACCGCGAGATGTGGCACTGGCGCGACTGGGTCATTAACGCCTTCAACGCCAACAAGCCCTACGACCAGTTCACTGTTGAACAGCTCGCCGGCGATCTGCTGCCCAACGCCACCACCGAACAGAAGCTCGCCACCGGTTTCAATCGCAACCACATGATCAACTTCGAGGGCGGCGCGATTCCCGAGGAGTATCAAACCGAATACGTGATCGATCGTCTCGAAGCCACCTCCAACATTTGGATGGGCACGACCATGGGCTGCGCCCGCTGCCACGATCACAAATACGATCCCATCAAGCAGAAAGAGTTCTACCAGTTCTTCGCCTTCTTCAACACCGTCCCCGAAAAGGGGCTCGATGGCCGCAAAGGCAATGCCGAGCCGGTCCTGCAGTTGCCCTCCGAACAGCAGGCCGCGCGCCTCGCCGCAGTCACTGCCGGAATCGCCGAGAAGCACAAGATCCTCGACGAGACCAAAATCGCCGCACTGCAGACCGCGTGGGAAGCTTCAGCCGCTCTGCCCGTTCCTCCTCGCGATGGACTCCTCGCCCACTACCAGTTCGATGGCAGCGTTTCCGATTCCTCCGGCAACTATCACGACGCCCGCATCCTTTCCGGCGATCCGTCTTACTCCGCCGGAGCCGTCAATCGCACTGCCGAGTTCGACGGCCAAACGCAGCTCGATTTCGGTCAGGTCGGAACCTTCGCCTCCCTTTCCGTATGGCTGCGCGAAAGCGATCGCGATCCCATGACCGTCCTTTCCGCTCCCGGCTGGCAGCTCCGCTTCGATGAAGCGATTCCCATCGGCGATCTGCGCCGCGGCGCGAAGCTCATCGTGCAAATCGGTGATCGCGAACTCTCGACACGCCGCCGCCTCCCCACATCCTCTAAGGATTCCTCGCAGCCCAAACCCTGGTATCACGTTGCCGTCAACTCCGATGGTTCTCTCTACATCGACGGCAAACCCGAGCCGGTCGACATCGCACGCGTCAGTCCTGCAGCCGCTCCGGCGACGCTGCAGACCGGCGCAAAGTACAAGGGCGCCATCGACGATCTGCGCCTCTACGGCCGCCCGCTCACCGCTCCCGAAATCCAGCGGCTCGCGGTAATCGAACCTGCCCGCGCCACTCTCCGGCTCCCCGCCAAACTCCGCGCCAAAGACCAGACCATCCGCCTCCGCGATTACTACCTGACCCGCGAAGCGCCCGAGCCCTTCCGCCAGAGCTGGATTGAACTCCAAAGCCTCAGCGCCGAGAAGCTTGCTCTCGACGATTCCATCCCCACCTCCATGGTCATGGCCGAAATGGCCAAACCCCGTGAGAGCTTCATCCTCGGCCGCGGCGATTACCGCAACCAGGGCGAAAAGGTCACGCCCGGTGTGCCCGCCGTTCTGCCGCCGCTCCCGAAGGGCGCCCCGGCCAACCGTCTGACCCTCGCCCGCTGGCTGGTCGATCCCGCGCATCCGCTCACCGCGCGCGTTGCCGTGAATCGCTACTGGCAGCTGTACTTCGGCACCGGCATCGTCAAAACCACCGAGGATTTCGGTTCGCAGGGCGATGCTCCGTCGCACCCCGAACTGCTCGACTGGCTCGCCACCGAATTCATCCGCACGGGCTGGGATATCAAAGCCATGCAGCGGTTGATCGTCACGTCCGCTGCCTACCGCCAGTCTTCTCAGGCAACGCCGGAGTTGCTGGAGAAAGATCCCGAGAATCGCCTGCTCGCCCGCGGCCCGCGCTTCCGCCTGCCGGCCGAAACCGTTCGCGATAACGCGCTGGCCATCAGCGGCATCCTGAAGGAACGCGTCGGTGGTCCCAGCGTATTCCCGTACCAACCCGCCGGACTCTGGGAAGATACCGCCTTCGGCGACGTCTATTCCGCGCAAAGCTACACGCCCAGCCACGGCGACGATCTCTACCGCCGCAGCATGTACAGCTTCTGGAAACGCACCAGCGGCCCGCCCGCCCTCATCACCTTCGATGCGCCCGACCGCGAGAAATGCACCGGGCGCCGTCTGCTCACCAACACTCCTCTGCAGGCGCTCGTTCTCATGAACGATCCCACTTACATCGAATCGGCGCGCTGGCTTGCCGAGCGCATGATCGCCGAAGGCGGCGCCGATCCCGGCAAACGCATTCGCGCCGGCTTCCGACTCGCCACCGCCCGCGTCCCCCGCGCCGATGAAGTGCAGGTTCTGCGTGATCTCGAGGAAAAGGAACTCGCCCAGTATCGCCGTGACCGCGCGGCCGCCCTCAAACTGCTGGCCGTCGGCGAATCCAGATTCAATCCCAAGCTCGATCCCGGCGAGCTCGCCGCCTGGACCACCGTCGCCAGCACCATCCTGAACCTCGACGAAACCATCTCGAAGGAATAACGTGCATCCCCTTTCACTCACTCGCCGCCAGTTCTTCGCCCGGGGCGCAGCCGGAATCGGCGGGGCCGCGCTCGCCTCTTTGCTGGACGCCGAAACCCTCGCCGGCCTGCCGCACTTCGCGCCTACCGCCAAACGCGTCATCTATCTGCACCAGTCCGGCGCGCCCTCGCAGATCGATCTCTTCGATTACAAGCCCGCGCTCGATAAACTCAAAGGCACCGAACTTCCCGCTTCCGTCCGCAACGGCCAGCGCATCACCGGCATGACCGCGGGCCAAAGCTCGTTCCCGGTCGCGCGCTCCATCTTCAAATTCAGCCAGAGCGGTCAGTCCGGCGGATGGTTCAGCGAACTCATCCCCCACATGGCGAAGATCGCCGATGACATCACCGTCATTCGCACCGTCAACACCGACGCCATCAATCACGATCCCGCCATCACCTTCATCCAGACCGGAAGCCAGCAGCCCGGCCGCCCCAGCATGGGTTCGTGGGTCAGCTACGGCCTCGGCAGCGAAAACCAAAATCTGCCCGCTTTCGTCGTGCTGATCTCCCAGGCCAGCGGGCTCAATATCGATCAGCCGCTCTTCTCCCGCCTCTGGAGCAGTGGCTTCCTCCCGTCAAATCACCAGGGCGTCAAATTCCGTTCCACCGGTGATCCCGTCCTTTACCTTTCCGATCCCGCCGGCATCGATAAAGACACCCGCCGCCGCATGCTCGACAGCATGGCGAAGCTGAACCATGAGAACGCGCAGGCCTTCGGCGATCCCGAGATTGAAACCCGCATCGCGCAGTATGAAATGGCGTACCGGATGCAAACCTCGGTGCCCGAGCTGATGGATCTCTCGAAAGAGCCGCAGCACGTTCTCGATATGTACGGCCCCGAAGTGCACAAGCCCGGCAGTTATGCCGCCAGCTGTCTGCTCGCGCGCCGCCTTGCCGAGCGCGGCGTCCGCTTCGTGCAGCTCTACAAACGCGGCTGGGACCAGCACGACAATCTGCCGCGCGACCTGACGCTCCAGTGCCAGGCTGTCGATCAGCCCTCTGCCGCTCTCGTCAAAGACCTCAAACAACGCGGCATGCTCGACGATACGCTCGTACTCTGGGGCGGCGAGTTCGGTCGCACCGTCTATTGCCAGGGCAAACTGACCGATGCCAATTACGGCCGCGACCACCATCCCCGCTGCTTCACCGTCTGGGCTGCCGGCGGCGGCGTGAAACGCGGGGCCACCATCGGCGAAACCGACGATTACTGCTACAACGTCGTTTCCGATCCCGTCCATGTCCACGATCTGCAGGCGACCATCCTGAAATGCCTCGGCATCGACCACAAACGCCTGACATATAAATTCCAGGGCCGCCACTTCCGCCTGACCGACGTTTCTGGCGAAGTTGTCAACAAGATGCTGGTCTAGCCCGTCGCGGTGTAAAGGGAACGTAACAGGGCCCGCGACGTATAATTACAGAGAGGTACTTCGTGCAGGTTCGCACCTTCTTACGTCTTTTTACCCACATTCAAATGCTGCCGATCCTGGAAAGCGGCGAGGAAACTCTCGTCGGCGGCCAGGCCGTCATGGAGGGCGTCATGATGCGCGCGCCTCACAGCTATTGCGTCGCTGTCCGCAAGCCCAGTGGCGAAATCGTCACCGACGAAATGCCGGTTCGTCGCCTTTCGGAAAAGAATAAGCTCTGGAAGTACCCCGTGCTGCGCGGAATCGGCACCCTGGGCCAGGCCATGGGGCTCGGCCTGAAAGCGCTGCGCTTCTCGGCCAATGCCGCGCTCGGCGAAGAAGCGGAAGCCAAGCCGAAGGAAGTCTCCAATTTTGCGCTTGCCTGCACCCTCATTTTCAACATCGCCGTGTTTATCGTGATGTACAAGCTGGTGCCGCTGTATCTCGCCACTAAAATCGGCAGCTTCTATCCTTCGCTGCAGGGTCATGTCGCCTCCGCCGCTGTCGATGGCGTCATCCGCATGGTCATCTTCCTCGCGTTTCTGTTCCTGGTTTCGCGCGCGAAAGATGTCCGGCGTGTCTTTGAATATCACGGAGCGGAACACAAGGTCGTTTTCAACTTCGAATCCGGCCGTCCCGTCAACGTTGCCAATGCGCAGTCTTTTGTCACGTGGCACCCGCGCTGCGGCACCAGCTTCCTGCTGGTCGTCATGGTGATCTCCATGCTGACGTACATGCTGATCCCGTTCGATACGTTCACCGCCAAGCTCGCTTCCCGCATCGTGCTGCTGCCCATCATCACCGGCGTCAGCTATGAGTTGATTCGTTTTGCCGCCAAGCGTCAGGGCTCCTTCATGGCCGCGCTCACCGCGCCCGGTCTCTGGCTGCAGCGCATCACCACCCAGCCGCCTTCGAATGATCAGGCCGAAGTGGCTATCGCCGCTCTGGACCGCGCTATGGCACTTGAAACCGAGCAGGGTGGACAGCTGGTCATCGCCTAAAAGCCATGCAATTTTCGGAACGGTTGGAGGAAACGGAAAAGCGCTTCGAAGATCTCACGCGCCAGCTCTCCGATGGATTCACCAGCGATGCGGATCAATACCGCAAAGCCGCCAAGTCGCGCAGCGATCTGGAAGAAGTCGTCATGAAGTACCGGCAGTACAAGGATCTGGCCGACGATCTGGCGCAGGCCCGTTCCATGCTCGCCGAGAACGATCCGGACCTGCGGCAGATGGCCGAGGAGGAGGTCGCGCGCCTCACGCCCAGGCTGGAAGCGGTGGAATCGGAACTCAAGGTTCTGCTTCTGCCCAGAGATCCGAATGACGAGAAGAACGTCGTGCTCGAAATCCGCGCCGGCACCGGCGGGGACGAAGCCACTCTCTTCGCTGCGGAAATCTTCCGCATGTATACGCGGTACGCCGAAACTCAGCACTGGAAAATCGAAATCACGTCAGAAAGCGAATCCGCCGTCGGCGGTCTCAAGGAAGTCATCGCGCTGGTCAGCGGTGACAAGGTGTACAGCAAGCTGAAATACGAAAGCGGTGTGCACCGCGTCCAGCGCGTGCCCGTCACCGAAACACAGGGTCGCGTCCACACCTCCGCCATCACCGTTGCCGTACTCCCCGAAGCGGATGAAGTGGAGCTCAAGATCGAAGACAAAGACATTCGCATTGATACTTTTTGCTCCTCCGGTCCTGGCGGCCAGTCGGTCAACACCACGTATTCGGCGGTGCGCCTCACGCACATCCCCACCGGCACCGTGGTCTCCTGTCAGGATGAGAAATCGCAGATCAAGAATCGCGCCAAGGGTATGCGTGTTCTGCGCTCGCGGCTTTACGAAATTGAGCTCGAAAAGCAGCAGGCCGAACTCGGCGCCGAACGGCGCAGTATGGTCGGCACCGGCGACCGCAGCGAAAAGATCCGCACGTACAACTTCCCGCAGAATCGCCTGACCGATCACCGCATCGGCCTCACGCTGCACCAGCTCGATATGGTGATGGATGGCCGCCTCGAGCAGATCATTGATTCGCTGACCACCCATTACCAAACCGAAAAGCTGAAGCACGAAGGGGCCGCGGCCTAACGGTTGTGCCGTTCCTCGACATCCGCACAGCGTTGCGGCAGGGAACGGAACTGCTCGCGGCCTCGGGAATCGAGGCGCCGCGCCTTACTGCGGAAGTGCTGCTCTGCCACGCGCTGCACTGCGAACGCCCCTACCTGTTTGCGCATGACGAGCGGGAACTGCGCGAAGTGGAATGGCTGCATTATGGCCGCTACCTGCATGAGCGCACGCAGGGCAAGCCCGTCCAGTACATCACGCACGTTCAGGAATTTTACGGGCGCCGCTTTCATGTCACGCGCGACGTTCTGATTCCTCGCCCCGAAACAGAACTCCTTGTCGAGGCCGTGCTCCCGCTCCACCCGCATCGCATCGTCGATGTCGGCTGCGGCTCCGGAGCCATCGCCGTCACGCTGGCTCTCGAAACGAGATCCCGCGTCACCGCCACCGACATCTCGCCTGCCGCGCTGGGTGTCGCCCGCCGCAACTCCTCTGACCTCGGCGCGGCTGTTCACTTCATCGCCTGCGACCTGCTCAGCGCGCTGACGGATGAAAGCTGCGATCTGGTCATCTCGAATCCGCCGTACATTTCGGTCACAGCCGATTTGCCGCGCGAAGTGCGCGATTGGGAGCCGCCGCAGGCGCTCTTCGCCGGTGCCGACGGTCTCGCCGTCTATCGCCGTCTGATTCCCGAAGCGGCCCGTGTTCTGCGGCCCGGCGGCTGGCTCGCGCTCGAACTCGGTTTCGACAGCCTGCCCGGCGTGCGCGCCCTGCTGAGCGAGCGGTGGCACAATCCGCGCGTCACGAACGATCTCTGCGCCATTCCACGCGTGTTAGTCTGCCAGTGGGCCAGCTGAGTGAAAACCTACTTCCATCTCGATATGGATGCGTTCTTCGTCTCGGTCGAAGAGCTCTACGATCCCTCTCTGAAGGGCAAGCCGGTGGTGGTGGGCGGCAAATCGCATGAGCGCGGAGTGGTCTCGGCTGCTTCTTACGCGGCGCGAAAGTTCGGAGTGCACTCCGCCATGCCGCTGCGCACCGCTTATAAACTCTGTCCCCAGGCGATTTTCGTGGACGGCCATATGGAGCGTTACCGCGAATACTCCGGACGAGTCTACGAAGTGCTCAACCGCTTCACGCCCCTCGTCAGCATGGCATCCATCGATGAAGCCTACCTCGATATGACCGGCACCGAACGTCTCCACGGGCCGCCGATGAAAGCCGCGCATCTGCTGCATCAGGCCATTCACGATGCCACGAAACTGAATTGCTCCATCGGCATTGCCGCCTCGCGCATGGTGGCCAAGGTCACTTCGGATCAGGCCAAGCCCAACGGCGTGCTCTGGGTGATTCCTGGCAGCGAGGCCGCCTTCCTCGCGCCCCTCGACGTCCGCAGGATTCCCGGCATCGGCAAAGTAACCGAGAACAATCTGCACCGGCTGGGCATCAGAAAAGTGGGCGACATGGCGAAGCTGGATGAGGATTTCCTCCGGACGCGGTTCGGCGCATGGGGTTTGGCCATGGCCGGCAAATCGCGCGGTCTCGATTCGGGCGGCTGGTTCGACACCGAAATCGGCGCGCGCGAAGACCCCAAATCCATCAGCCACGAACACACCTTCTCCGAAGACAGCGCCGATGCCGATCAGCTGGAATCCACGCTCGCGCATCTGGCCGAGAAGGTGGGCCGCCGCCTGCGCGAGCACGGCCTCTACACACGCACCGTGCAGCTGAAGCTGCGCTTTTCCGATTTCACCACCATCACCCGCGCACACACCATGTCCGGTGTCACGCAGCTGGATATTGAACTCATTGAAGCGGTCCGCCGCCTCTTTCGTGCGAACTGGAAGCCTGGCACGCCCATTCGGCTCATCGGTGTTCACACCGCGTCCTTCGAGAAGTGCGAGCCGCAGCCGGATCTGCTGGATGCTGGCCGTCAGGATCGCTGGAAGAGCGCTCTGCTGGCCGCCGATAAGCTGCGCGATCGCTTCGGTGAGTCCGCGGTGTCGCTGGCCACCGGCATGCGCGGGAAGTACCGGGAACGCATTCAGGAAAATCCGGCGGACCTGCCGGGCAAGGAACCGAATTGATTCGCTTCGACGCCGAAATCTGTCACAATCTGCCGGATGCGCTGGGGCGCGAGTGGCTGGAGACCAATGGCCTCGGCGGCTTCGCTTCTTCCACCATCGTCGGACTCAATACCCGCCGCTACCACGGCTTGCTGACTGCCGCGCTGCAGCCGCCCGCCGATCGCCGCGTGCTGCTTTCCAAGCTGGAGGAAACGCTGATCGTCGATGGCCATCGCTATGAGCTATCGAGCAACCAGTATCCGGGCACGGTGCATCCCGCCGGATACCTGCTGCAGAGCACGTTCCGGCTCGATCCGTTTCCCGTTTTCACGTGGCTGGTGGAAGATCTGGAACTGCACAAAACCGTTTTCATGATCCACGGGGAAAACGGCGTGGTGGTGCAGTATCTGCTGCGCGCGCAGGGCAGCGCCGCCCGCCGTGAGTGCGGTCTTGAACTGCGGCCGCTGGTCGCCTTCCGCGATTTCCACCAGACCACTCATGCGAACAGCGCCATCAATACGCGCGTGGACCTAAGCCCCGGTCTGGCCACCATTTGTCCGTATCCGGATCTTCCCGCGCTCCACTTCGCGCATGACGCCGAAACGGTCGACGCCCAGGGCTCTTGGTACTACAACTTCGAATACGCCGAAGAACAGGCCCGCGGCCTCGATTGCCACGAAGACCTGTACCAGCCGTTTACGCTCTCGTTCGACCTGAGCCGGCGCATCTCCGCCACGGTGATTGCTTCGACACAGAAACGCAGTTCGGACGATGCGGCCGATCTGCGCATCACCGAGGTCAACCGGCGCAAAGCTCTGCCGGGTGCGGAGCCGTTTGCCTTTGCTGCCGATCAGTTCGTGGTGGAGCGCGCCGGCGGCAAATCCATCATCGCGGGGTACCACTGGTTTGGCGACTGGGGCCGCGACACCATGATCGCGCTGCCCGGCCTCACGCTCGCCACCGGCCGCCCGGAGATCGCCCGCGCCATCTTGGTCGAGTTCGCGAAGTTTGTCAGCGAAGGCATGCTGCCCAACCGCTTTCCGGATCGCGGCGAAAAGCCGGAATACAACACCGTGGATGCCACGCTCTGGTATTTCGAAGCAGTACGCGCGCTGCTTGAAGCGCACCGGCGATTACGCCCTTGTCTTTGACCAGCTGTACCCCGTGCTTGCGAGACATCATCGCCTGTCACCAGCAGGGCACCCGCTACTGCATCCACTCCTGTCCGGACGGTCTGCTGCATTCCGGCGAACCCGGTGTCCAGCTCACCTGGATGGACGCGAAGGTCGGGGATTGGGTGGTGACCAGCCGCACCGGCAAGGCCGTGGAAATTCAGGCGCTCTGGTATAACGCGCTATGCGTGATGGACAGTCTGGCGCGGCGCAGGGGTTCGAGCCCCTACGGCTCCATGGCCGCGCATGCGAAGGCCAGCTTCGCGGAGCTCTTCTGGAATGAAAGCGCCGGCTGCCTCTACGACGTGATAGGGGACAGCGGGCCCGATCCCGCCATTCGGCCGAATCAGCTGCTCGCCATCGCTCTTACCAACCGGATCTTCGACGATCCCGCCAAAAGCTCTCCGCATCCTCGAAGTAGTGCGGCGCGAACTCCTGACTCCCTTCGGCCTGCGCACGCTGTCCCCGCGCGACCCCCGCTACCGCGGCAGATACCAGGGCGGCCCGGCGGAGCGCGACGCCGCTTACCATCAGGGCACCGTGTGGCCGTGGCCCATCGGTTACTTCCTTTCGGCCTGGCTAAATGCACACGGAAACACTCCGGAAGCAAAAGCCCAGGCCACCGAATGGCTCACGCCGCTGCGCAGGCATGCCAGCGAAGCCGGGCTCGGACAGATCTCCGAAATCTTCGATGGTGACCCGCCGCACCAGCCGCGCGGCTGCATCGCGCAGGCATGGAGTGTGGCAGAGGTTCTGCGCGCCGGGCTGATAGCATAAGCACATGCTTGGGCTTGATCAGCGCGCGGCGCGCTACACGTGGACGGCCGTACTGATCCTTCTGGCCCTTTACATTGCTTATCTGATCCGTGACACGCTTTTCCTTTTCGTGGTGTCGCTGCTCTTCGCTTATCTGCTGTATCCGCTGGTAAGACTGGTCGACCGGTTTTTCCCTAACACGCGTCGCGGGCCGGCACTGGCCATCGTCTATATCGCCCTCGTGGGAATTCTGGTCCTGCTCGGCATCGAATTCGGCTCGCGTGTGGCGGACGAAGCCGCGGCTCTTTCCAAGCGTGCGCCGGAGTTTCTGCAAAAGCTGCGTTCCGAACCGCACACGGCCGCGCTGCCCCGCAACATTCGCGACCTGCAGCAAACGCTGGTCAACACTGCACAGAATTACCTTTACAACCACTACAACCAATTCGTCTCTTTCGTTCCGAGAGTCACGGTGGAGGTTCTCAAAGCTTCCACCAATCTGATCTACGTCGTCATCGTGCCGATCCTGAGCTTCTTCCTGCTCAAGGATGGCCTGGCTATGCGCGACGAAATGCTCTCGCTTGTGGATACCGAGAGTTCGCGGGTTTTGGTGCAGGAGTTGATGAGTGATGTCCATGAACTGCTGCTGCAGTACATGCGCGCCCTGTTCACGCTTTGTGCCATCACCCTGGTCGCGTTCGCCATCGCGCTGAGCGCGCTCAGCGTGCCTTACCCCATCCTGCTGGCGTTCTTGGCATTCCCTCTCGAATTCATTCCCTTGCTGGGACCGCTTGTGGCGGCGGTGGTCATCATCGTCGTGAGTGCTTTCAGCGGCTATACGCATCTGCTCTGGCTGGTGATTTTCCTTGGGGCATACCGGCTATGCCAGGACTACGTGGTCTCGCCGCGTCTGATGAGCGCGGGAGTGGAATTACATCCGCTGCTGGTGATTCTGGGTGTCTTCGCCGGAGGAGAAATGGGCGGGGTGCGCGGCGCGGTGCTGTCCGTGCCAGTGATTGCGTTGCTGCGTGTCGTGTACAAGCGGATTCGGATGTGGCGTTTCTCCCAGGCGCAGATCTCTGTTACGTCGTGAGAGCTCTGGCCGCGCTGGCCCTGTTTGCGGCGCCCGCCTTCGCTCACATGATGAGCATGAGCACCGGCGACGCGACGGTGGAAGGCAGCCACGTGGAATACATTCTTCGGATGCCGGTCTACGAAGCGCCGGATTCGAAGTCTCTGCTCGACCACGTCCGCTTCTCGTCCGGCGGCATTCGCGCGCGCGTGCTGCACCAGGAATGCCATGAAGACGCCGCGCATGCCACATGGCTGTGCGCGGGCTATTACGAGTTTCCGAAGCCGGTAAAGATCCTGGATGTGGACTGCACGCTCTATCAGGTCACGGTTCCGAATCATGTGCACCTGCTTCGCGCCATGAAGGCGGGGAAGACGGACCAGGCGATCTTCGACTATACGTTCACGCGGGCAACGCTGTTGTTCCGCCCGGCCACGGCGTGGGAGAAGGCCGTTCAGCAGGGCGCCGCCGGAGCGCTGCGCTCGGTTTCGGGATGGATTCAGATCCTGTTTTTGCTGGCTCTGGCGCTCGCCGCGCGCTCGCGCCGCGAACTGCTGGCCCTGGGCGGTATGTTTCTCGCGGGCCAGATCGCCGGAGCGCTGATTCCCTGGTATCCGCCGCCGCGCTTCGTGGAATCGGCCTCCGCGCTCACGGTCGCTTACCTTGCTGTCGAGATTTTATTCCTGCCGGAAGCAGGCCTGCGATGGCTGATCGCCGCGTGCCTCGGCGGTTTCCATGGCTTGTACTTCGCGCTGTTCCTGCGCAACAGCGAATACCGGGCTGTGTGGGTATTAACGGGCGCGGCGCTCCTCGAATCGGCCTGTCTCGCCGCGGCGGGCGCGCTGTTTTTGGTATTCCTCTCGCGGCATTATCGGCGAGTTCCGGCCGCCGCGTTGCTCGCGGTTGGATTTGGATGGTTTTTCATTCGCCTGAAAGGCTGATGGAACCGCGATTGCGGCCGAAATGCCGTGGTCAGGATTCTTTCTACTTTCCTCTTCACGTGCGCGACGGTGTTCGCGCAGCACTATGAGTTTGGCGCGGACGTGGGATACGGATTCTATCGAAACGGTAGCATCTATTCCGGCAGCGGTACCATTCAGGCGGGCATTCGCAACCGCTTCGGAGCCGGCATCATTCTGGGAGATGATTTCTCACGCTATGTTTCGGTGGAGTTCAATTACCTTTATCACGATGGGCATCCGTTCCTGCAGGGCGCGGGCGTGAAGGCCGATATTCAGGGCCAGTCGCATACAGTCACGCCCGAACTGTTGTTCCATTTCAAAGACCGGACCCAGCGGCTGCGCCCGTATTTGAAGGGCGGTGTGGGAGCGAAGGATTATGTGATTGCCGGGCCTGCGCCGTTCCCGCAGCCCATCCCGCAGATCGCTTCGCTGACCACGAACGACATCTGGAAAGTGGCTTTCAGCGCCGGAGGCGGAGTCAAGTACCGGCTGATGGACCACGTGCTGCTGCGCGCCGAGTTTCTGGATTATCTGACCACGTTTCCGCGTCAGCAGATCGTGCCCGCTCCGCACAACACCGCGCGCGGGATCTTTGAACAGTTCACGCCGTTGTTCGGTGTGAGTTACACGTTTTAGCGAAGGTGCGTTACCTGCCTACGGCCAGACGATCGGCCAGCAGTTTCGGAAGCCCGGCGTTGACGATCTTCTCCTGTGCCACACCGACGTCATAAGGGACGCGATGGTAGAAGAGAAACTGGTCGTCCGGATCGTAAAGGATGTAGGCCGCGTTCGGATCTTCATCACGCGGCTGACCCACGGATCCTGGATTCAGGAGATAGGCGCTGTCGGCATTCAGATCGAGCAGCATGGGGTTTGCTTCGGCTGAGATGCCCCAGATTTTTCGACCGTGCGATTCGAAACCGCCCTGCAGGTGCGTGTGTCCGAAGAAGACCACGCGCGTATTCACGTAGGCGAACGCTTCCGCCGCTTCGTTTAGGGAAACCAGATACTCGTCTTCGTTCAGCGGCGAACCGTGAACCACTTCGAAACCGTTCACCGGCAGCGGTCCTTTCGCCAGATTGCGGACGTACTCCTTATTCGCTTCGGTGAGTTCGTGATGCGTCCAGATGGTGGCGGCGCGGGCAATCGGATTGAACCATTCCAGATCTTCCAGTTCCACGCAGGCGCGGTCGTGGTTCCCGCGAACGGCGAAGCTGACGTTCTCGCGAGCCCAGTCGATCACGCGGTTGGGGTCAGCGCCGTAGCCGATGAAGTCTCCGCAGCAGACGATGCGGTCGTATTGTCCGTCGGCGGATATCAGCACCGCCTGCAGCGCTTCCCAGTTGCTGTGAATATCACTTAGGATGAGGTAACGCACGGTTTGATCTCAGGCCCTTCGCAGCCGCAGCAGAGTGATCTCCGGAGTGGCTCCAAGCCGGGCAGGAATGCCGATGGTGCCGATGCCGCGCGTGACGTATCCAACGCGGCCATCCCGCTGATACAGCCCCGACACGTAACGAGTATATACGCGGGCCGGGTTGATGGTCTGATCGAAGATTTCGAGGGTCACCTGGCCGCCGTGCGTATGACCGCTGAGGGTCACGTCCCAACCCTGCGCGACGGCTTCCGGGAAGACATCGGGATTGTGGGACAGAAGGATATTGAGGGCGTGATCGGATTTCATGGCGGCGGCGCCGGTCAGATAATGCCCGCGCATCTTGAACGGCAGGTAATCGATTCCCGCGAAGTTGAGAGCGGCATTCCCGAAGCGCAGCTGCTGCGTTTCATTGCGCAGAAACCGCATGCCGAGTGCGGCGCCGCGCCGCCTGACGTATTCTTCTGAATCGGTATAGAGCTCGTGATTTCCAAGGCAGCCGAGCATGGCGGCATCGGAGCGGACGCGTTTCAGTTCCGCCAGGCAATCGTCAATCGGGTCGCCCCAGGTCGAAATCAGGTCACCGGTCATCAGCGCCACGTTGGCCCGCAACTCGTTGGACGCATCGACGACGCGGGCGAATTCCTTTTTGCTGAGGTAAGCGCCGAGATGGACGTCGCTGAGCTGCAGGATGCGCAGACCGTTCAGGTCCGGATGAAGATTGGGGACATGCAGATCGACTTCGCGGGTCTTGAAATCGAGCCGTCCAATGAAGACGCCAAAGCCCTCGGCGATGAACGGGGTAGCAACGGCCGCGGCCGTGGCGGAGTAGAGAAGCCGCCGCCGTGACGGACTGGTCGCAATGGAGGAGCGGCTGGCTCCGAACTGAGTAATCAGGAGAACGATGAAAGCCACCGTCGAGGGATACATCCAGACGTAAGTCACCGTGCGCATCCACGAGAAGTGCGGCGCGAACGGGCGCACGGCGGGCCAGAACCATGGGAACATATCCATCATCACGGTGATGAGCTGGAAGAGCCCCACCCCGAGCGCACAAAACCACGCGACTGCCGCGCCACGAGCGGAGAAGCGACGCTTCGACCAGGAAAGGAAGGTGAAGATGATCCCGATCTGCGCGAGGGCAAAGGGAATCAGGGTGAACAGCTGGTGTGCGAAGTAATCCCGATTGGACATGCGCGGACTATTTCAGTGTAAACGCCGGTTCCACCACTGCGTCGCGATGGCGAGGGCGGCAATGCCCGCGGTCTCGGCTCGCAGAATCGTCGAGCCAAGGGTGGCGGGCTGCCAGCCGGCCGCGTCGAGGCGATCCCGTTCGGGATTGGTCCAGCCGCCTTCCGGGCCGAGCAGAATCGCGACTTCCGAAGGATCGCCGGGTTGGAGGCAGTCCCACAGATTCGGCGAACCGGGGCGCTCTTCCAGACGGATGCGTCGGCCGGGGAAAGCGACTGCCGCCAAACGGATCGCGTCGCCTATTTCCGGCGCGGCGACACGTCGGCACTGCTGCGCGCTCTCGCGGGCGATCCGCCGCCACCGCTCGGAGCGCTTGGGGGCAGCCGCGAACAGGCCGGAATCGCTGCGCGCCGTTTCCACCGGAACGATGCGGTGAACGCCCAGCTCGGTTGCTTTTTCTATCAGCCACTCGAAGCGGTCGAATTTGAAGAGAGCGGCAAAGAGGGTGACCGGCGGCAAAGGCGGGCGCGGCGGGCAGCTGCTCGAGGACGCGGAACACGACAGCGTGCTTACCGGTTTCAGCGATCTCGGCGAGGTAAGCGGCACGGCCGTCGGCAATTTCAAAAACCTGGCCGGTTTCGGCGCGAAGCACACGGGCGATGTGGTGCGCATCGTCGCCGGTCACCTCGGCTCGGCCCTCGTTTACGGAGTCTGCGAAGAACCTTCGGCGCGCCACGTACCAGAATGACATGGCAGGGCTTATGATCCAGTAAGTGATCGCTCTGCTGCGCGGCATTCTTCTGGAGAAGCACCCGAATCAGGCGATTGTGGATGCCGGCGGCGTGGGTTACGACCTTACGATTCCGGTTTCCACTTTCACGGGTCTCCCGGAGGCCGGAAGCGAGGTGCGGCTGCGGGTGCATACCCATGTCCGCGAGGACGCGCTGGCGCTGTTTGGCTTCCTTTCGCAGGAAGAGAAGACGCTTTTCGAGAAGCTGATCGGCGTGGGAGGAATCGGGCCGAAACTGGCGATCACAATTCTCTCGGGACTCGCTGCAGGCGATCTGATCGCAGCTATCCGGAACGGCGCATTGGAGCAGCTGGTGCGCATTCCGGGCGTGGGGAAGAAGACGGCCGAGCGCATGGTTCTGGAACTGCGGGACAAGCTGGTGGCTGGAGTTCCGGCGGACGGCACGGCGGCGGGACAGCCCGCGCTTTCCTCGATCGAAAGCGACGTGCTTTCGGCTCTTCTGAATCTGGGGTGCGCGCGGCCGGCGGCGGAAGCGGCGGTACGGAAGGCAAAAGCGGCGGGCGCCCCCGCCCAGTTCGAGCCGCTGTTCCGGCGCAGCCTCGAGTACGTACGCTAATCTGGTCATCGAATGGCCGATTCGCGCATCGTTTCCGCAGCGACCGACGCCGATGACGCGCAGTTCGAAGCCGGCCTGCGGCCGCGACGGCTGAAAGATTTCACCGGACAGACGAAGCTGAAGGAGAATCTGGCGATCGCAATCGAGGCGGCGCGGCATCGCGGCGAAGCGATGGATCATGTTCTGCTCTACGGTCCGCCTGGACTGGGAAAAACGACTCTGGCGGCGATCATCGCGGCGGAACTGGATGTGGCCTTCGACCAGACATCGGGACCGGTGCTGCAGAAAAAGCTGGATCTCTCGGGAGTGCTGACGAACATCCAGGAGCGGCAGATTTTCTTCATCGATGAGATTCACCGGCTGATGCCGGATATCGAGGAGATGCTGTATTCAGCGCTGGAAGATTTCCAGCTGGATCTGCTGATCGGGTCAGGGCCGGGCGCTCGTACTATGCGGATACCCATTCAACGGTTCACGGCGGTTGGCGCGACGACGCGTCAGGGGTTGGTCAGCGCGCCGCTACGCGGGCGGTTTGGGTTGGTGCTGCACCTGAACCACTACAATCTGGAGGAACTGAAGACCATCGTGTCGCGTTCGGCGCGGCTGCTGGAAGTGGCGATTGACGACGGGGGGGCGGAGGAAGTGGCGCGGAGGAGCCGGGGCACGCCGCGCATCGCAAACCGCTTGCTGCGGCGGGTCCGGGATTTTGTGCAGGTGCGCGCCGATGGACGAATTTCGCGAGCCACGGCGGAAACCGCGCTGGATCTGCTCGAGGTGGACCGATTTGGCCTTGATGAGATCGATCGCAAGATCATGATGACGGTGCTGGAGAAATATCGCGGCGGTCCGGTGGGCGTGAATACCGTGGCGGCTTCCGTGAATGAGGAAGCTGAAACGATTGAAGAAGTATACGAGCCGTATCTGATTCAGCTCGGATTTCTGCATAGAACGCCACGGGGTCGCGTAGGGACAGAGCGGGCGTTTGATTACTTCCAGGTGGAACGGCGCTGGCGGGGCAGCGTACAGCAACCGGATCTATTTTGACCATCGTTTATCTTGGTCTTGGGTCGAATTTGGGAGACCGGGAAGGCTGGATTCGGCAGGCAGTGGATCGGTTAGCTGGTTCCGGCATTGAGGTGCAGCGGCTTTCGTCGATTTACGAAACGGAGCCACAGGGCCTCGCGGATCAGGCTTGGTTTCTGAATGCGGTCGCGGAGACACGGACTGAGTTAAAGCCGCTGGAATTGCTGGCGCGGACGCAGGCGGTGGAGCACGCGCTGGAACGGCGGCGAACCGTGGTCAATGGGCCCCGGACGATTGATATCGACATCCTTATATATGGGGATCTGGTAATGGATACGCCGGAGCTAACGATTCCACATCCGCGATACCGGGATCGCCGCTTTGTTTTAGCGCCTCTGGCCGATCTGGCACCGGACTTATGCGACTCGGTAACAGGGCAGACAGTGGCGCAGATGCTGGCCGGTCTGCAAGGCCAGGTTGTCAGGAATGTGAGCGGGTAAGGCCGAGCGCGCGGATGCGTTTGTGCAAATTTGTGCGCTCCATGCCCAGGGCACGGGCGGCGCCCGAGACATTCCAGCTGGCGCCTTCCAGCGCGCGGAGCAGATGCTCACGCTCGGCGGATTCGCGGGCTTCCTGCACGGTGGAGCGCGGTCCGCTTTCGCGCTGCACCCGAATTTCGACCGGAATGGCGCTCGCGGTGATGTGTTCGCCGGGCGTCAGGATGGCCATGCGCTCGATCACGTTGCGCAGTTCGCGTGCATTGCCGGGCCACGAATAGCCTTCCAGCAGTTCGCAGGTTTCGTCGTCCAGAGTGCGCGGCCGGAAGTTGTTGCGGGTGCAGAAGTCTTCGAGGAAGTAGAGCGCCAGCGGGCGAATGTCCTGCGGACGCTCGCGCAGAGCCGGGACGCGCACGGGGACGACTGCGATCCGGTAGTAGAGATCCTCGCGGAATCGGCCCTGGGCGACCATTGCCTGAAGATCGCGGTTGGTGGCGGAGATGACGCGCACGGTGACGCGGATAATCTGTTCGCCGCCGACACGGTGAAACTCGCCTTCCTGCAGGACGCGCAGCAGTTTTGCCTGGGAGCCGGCATGCAGGTCGCCCACTTCGTCCAGGAAAAGAGTGCCGCCATCAGCCAGTTCGAACTTGCCCCGACGCATGGAAGTGGCGCCGGTGAACGCGCCTTTCTCATGTCCGAATAACTCGCTTTCGATCAGTTCCGTGGGAATAGCGGCGCAATTGACCTTGATGAAGGGGCCGGAAGCGAACGGACTGAGCTGATGCAGGTGCGCGGCAAGCAGTTCCTTGCCGGTACCGGATTCGCCCACGAGCAGCACGCGCGCGTCGGACCGCGCTGCCATCGTGGCTTGTTCGACTGTACGCATGAAGGCGGGGCTGGCGCCGATCATCCGGGGTCCGGGCCCGACGAGATCCCGCAGCTTTTCGTTTTCCTTCTGCAGAGTGGATTGCGCCAGAGCGTTCTTCAGGGCAACCAGAACGCGGTCCCGGCTCAGCGGCTTTTCGAGGAAATCGAAAGCTCCGGCGCGGGTGGCTTCGACCGCGTCCGCAATGGTGGCGTGACCGGAGATCATGATGACCGGCGACTTCACTTCCTGCTGCTGAAGGGAGCGCAGAAGGTCGATGCCGCTGCCATCGGGAAGGCGGACATCGAAGAGGAAGACGTCCATGCGCTGCGGTTCGGGGAAGCGCTTGAATTCGTCGACTGACTTCAGGGTGTTGACGGCGAAGCCTTCGCGCTCGAGGATCATGCGCAGGGAACGGCCGATGTTTTCTTCGTCGTCGACGATCAGAATGCGCTTCATGATGCCGGAGCGACAGGAAGCACGACACGGAACCCGGCGCCGCCGAGTTCGCCCGAGACGAGAACAATGTCTCCACCGAGGACGAGGGCGCTCTTTCGGGCGATGGAGAGGCCAAGACCCATTCCGCGCTTCTTAAATGTGATGGTTGGTTGAAACAGTGAGCCGCGCGCCTGTTCACTGAGACCGGGTCCGGAATCGTGAACTTCGATTACGATGCGTTCGGGAGTAACGGAGGTGGCGGCGAGAATGCGGCCGCCGGAGCCTGCGGCTTCCGCGGCGTTCTCCAGCAGGTTCACGAGAATTCCTTTGACCAGATCCTCGTCAGCGAGAGCGCTGGGAGTGCCTTCGGCCAGACGAACGGCGTAGCTGACCTCAGGATGAGCCGTTTTAAGGAAAGCGATTCTCTCTTCCACGACGGAGTTGACGTTGATGGCCTCGGGGCAGACTTCCGGTTCAGCGGAGAATTCAGAAAACGCGCGGACGCGCCGCTCGAGCGATTCCACTTCGTCGACGACAATGGCGGCTGCCTGTTCGAGGAAGGAGCGATCGCTTTCGGAATGCCGGGCGACCATCTCTTCGACGGTGAGACGAATGGGCGTAAGCGAATTCTTGACCTCATGCGCCATTTTGCGGGCCAGCACCTGCCAGCTGGCGAGCTGCGTAAGGTAGACGAGGCGATCGCGGCTCTGCTGCAGCTGCACGGCGGTGTTGTTAAAAGCGTGGGTGGCGCGGCCAACTTCGTCGTCGCGGTCGTTCGAAAGCCGGGCGGCAAAGTTTCCCTGAGCCAGTTCCGAGAGCCCGCCGGTGAGCTGCTGAATGGGCCGGCTGATCCGGTTGGCCAGATAGATCAGACCGCACAATGAAGCGAGCCAGATGGCGATGGTCACGGAGACGTAGGTGTAGTGAAAGCCGCGGCGGTAATCGCGGGAGCTGTCGTGCGCGATGATTTCGCGGGCGCGGGCATAGCGACTGGTGACCTGTCCCATGCCGATGCCGAGCGGCCGGGCATAACTGGCGATGCCCTCTGGTTCGCGTACCAGCAGTTCGAGGCGGTCTTCCTGCGCTCCGGAAAGGAGGAAGCGCTGCTGATCGCCGCTCTCCCAAAACTCGCGCCAGGCGTCGGGCCATGCGGCACGGGCGAGACGCACCGGTGCGAGCCTTCCGGCCTGAGCATCGGCGCGGAGCGATTCGCGTGCATTGACATACAGCTGGCGGCCGGTACTTTCGAGCGACTTCGACAACTCGTCCAATTCCCGAGTGGAGGCGCGGCCGAGACTGGTATTCAGCAGTTCGGTGGTGACCCAAAGCGTGGCCAGGAGCGGGACCAGGGTCGCGGCGAGGAAGGCCAGGACCAGTTTGAAGCGCAGACTGTTCATCCCGTTTTCCTCAAATCGGCGAGGCGGACAGGTCCGGCATCGCGGCGCATTGGAGTCTGGCGGGTGCGGGGTGGACGGCTGAACAGTTCAATCAAACGGGTGAGATTGATGCCGGGGTCGCCGACGATGCCGGAATCGTCCTGCGGGTCTTCGGCGCGCATCTCAAAACGAACCCAAATGGGTCTGTCCGCCGGAAACTGCGAGGCGTCGATGCTGATGCTGTCGATGCACCACGCTTCGGCGGCGGCGGCGGTCAGATTGGATGCCGAGCGCGGGGGCATTTCGGCCTTTGAGACCGAAAAGCGGGTGGCCTTGAACTTTTCTTCCCAAATGTCATAGCTCAGGGCGAAGCGGGCCAAAGCGCGCGCCTGCACGGTAGCATTGGCGTCGGTGGAAATGGAGAGCTGGCCGAAAAAGGAGACGGTTCGGCCATCCTTCAATCGTTCCAGTGACTTACCAGAAAGAAAGTGGAGCTGCGGGGCCGAGATGTGCAGGAAATTGCCGGGCGTCAGCCGGAGGGCGAGGCTCTCCGCATTCAGCGCGACCGCGAAAGGCGCGCTGACAGCGGCAACGATCCACCATCTCCGGGAGACTTCAACCATCAATAATTCATTCCGACCATAAAGACTGGTTCGATGCGGCCCTGCCTGACCGGGTAAGCGACTGCGAGCGAGAAGATGCTGACTTTTGCTCCGACACCCAGCGAATGGCGCAGGGCAGGCGGTCTGCCCTGGCTCCAGAGCGAGCCTGTATCGTAGAAGACGTTCGCAAAGCGGTATCGGTATTCGACGGAGTTGTGCAGGAGGCGGTTGCCGCCGAGAGGATCGATGTCATACCGGTTCCAGCCGCGCAGCAGCGAGCTGGTTCCCACGACGAAGCGTTCGAAGAGCGGAGCGCGGCCGGTGATGAAGCCCGCAGTGGCGGTGTCGTTGACGGCGTGACGGCCGTGGAGCCATGTCCAGGAGGCGGTCCAGAAATGCCGAGTGTACACGTAATCGCTGCCGATTGCATGGGTGGCCACGCGTCCGTCGTAAGAAGAATCAGTGACATAGCCGTCGGTTTCGGTTTCGCCGGTGCGCTTGTGGAAGCGGATACCGAATTTGATGGCGTTGGCAGATTCCCTGCGGATGGAGGGGATATCCTCCTGCAGCGTCTCAAAGCTGGCGCCGGCGGTGACGACCAGCGGTTTGGCTATGTTGAACGAGAACAGAGGCTCGTAATTCATACGAGCGCGATAAATTTCGGGTGAATGGGTGAGCTGGCTGGGCGTAAGGAGAGCCGGGTTACTGATCGCATCGACCGTGGTGCGGTTCCACTGTTCATGATAGTCCTCGAACAGGAAGCGGAAATGGACGCGGTCGCTGCCGAGATGGAGGTTCTCGTAGCCGGCTCGGATTCCGGCGTAGCGTTCAGTCAGCTCATCGCCATCGCTGACAACTCCGAAGGTAAGGTTGTTGTTGCGCGCGATGGTAGTGCTGGCCTCCACCTGAGCGCTCCAGCCCTGCTTGGAGTGATAGAGAAATTTGGGAACCGAGATGTCGAGAGCGGCGGACCGACGGGTTACATCAAATACGATTTTGACGTTGTTGGGGGAAGAGCCGCGCTCGATGTGCTGCGTGACGGACCGGGCATGAAAATCCTTGCGCATCTGCCGGGCGATATCTTCGAGGACTTCGGTGTCGTAAGTGGCGCCGATCAGCGCGTTAAGACGGGCACGCAGAGGGTCGCCGGCACGGGCGGCGTTGTAGCCGGAGATCTCCACGGCTTCGACGACGTAGCGCGAGTTGACGTTTACCGAGGCGGCGAGATGCGCTTCGGGCTGCTGGTTACCGGCACGGGCCGCGCCGCCGATCAGGAGCGATGCCGCGAAGAGACGAAAAAGCCAGCCGGACCACCGTGAGCCGAATTGCATCATGCCGCTTAGGGCAAAGTGTCGACCAGAGTCGTAAGTATCAGGGACGATGAGGGATGGAGAGGAAGGAAGTGTGCGGGCGGTTCACAGGTGTGTGTGACTTACGGGTGAAAAGGGAAGCTGACCGCCGCCCCGCGCGATTTAAAGTGCTTTGGCCAGCTCGGTAGCGAACGCGCTCTTGGGTTCATTTTCCCGTTCACGCCTTCCGCCACGCGGTCGCCGAGTTCCGTTACCTCTCTGGTCCCGGGTTGCTGCAGTGGGTGCTGCTCCGTTTGCGGGTTGTCCTTTGCCCCTGGACGGCTGTGCGGGGTTGGCGCGCAGCAGTTTGTCCTCGAGCGGCGCACGATCGAAGCGGCGGATAATTGCCTGCATCTCGTCAGCCGTGGGCGCCTCCACGAACGCAAATCCTTTGGATTCCTGCGTCTCGTGGTTGCGGATTACTTTTACCGAATCCGCGACGAGGTCTTCCGCGCCAAGCCATTGCTTGATTTCGTCCGCGGTGACCCAAGTGGGTAGATTACCTAGAAAAACAGTAAAGCTCATTCAGTGGTTGTGTTTACTCCGTGGTGGGATTTAGGCAGATCAAGAGGAAGTTCCAATCTCTTTGCCTGCTAGATAGTATCAGACGCGCTTGACATTTGGCAAACCGTTTGGCAACCAATGTTCAGCTAAAGTCTTGGATGACAACACATAATGGAAAGTTTCAACACGTGTGAAAGCTGTTCACCGGCCCTGCGAGCGCTGCTCGCGATTCTGTTGTGGACGGCGGCGGCGGGCGGAGCAGATTCCTTCCATTTTGACGTGCTGGGAGACCGGACGGGTGAGGCTGAAACCGGGGTGTACGCGCAGGTGTGGCGTGAGATGGCGGAAGAGCATCCGGCGTTTGTGCTGAGCGTTGGCGATTCCATTCAGGGCCTTCAGGATGCCAGGGCCGACGCGGAGTGGCAGGAATTTGAGCGGATGCGAGCGCCTTTTCGGAAGATGCTGCTTTATCTGACGCCAGGGAATCATGACATCTGGTCGCCAGCTTCCGAGGACTTGTATATAAGGCATGCGCATCATCCGGTTCATTACGGCTTCGATTACCGGCAGGCGCATTTCACGGTGCTGGACAACAGCCGGCGCGAGCAGCTTTCCCCGGAAGAAATGGAATTCCTGGAAGCTGACCTGAAGTCACACAGCGGGCAGACGGTGAAGGTGATTGTGTCTCACCGCCCGAGCTGGCTGGTTCCGGTGGTGCTGAAGGATTCGCATTTCGCGCTGCAGGAGATGGCGAAGAAGTATGGGGTGAAAGCTGTGATCGCCGGACACGTGCACCAGATGCTTCATTTCGAACTGGACGGCGTGACGTATCTTTCAGCCCCGAGTTCGGGTGGACATTTGCGGGGATCCAAGGCGTATGCGGACGGATGGTTCTTCGGTCATTTGCGGGCGGAAGTGGCGGAAGGGCAGATTACCTTCGAAGTCCGGGAGACGGGGCAGCCGTACGGCGAGGGTAGAAAGACCGCGGCCTCCGCGTGGGGCGGAGTCCGCGGTTTAATTGACGGACGTTAAGCTCGGGCTACTGCGAGGTCCACGTGCCTTTGGTTTGCCAGCCGGTGTTGCTGCTGCTGTCTTCGGCGTACATATAGATGTTCTTGGCACCGGCGAACGGGGCTTTGAACACGATGGGCAGGGTGACAGACGACATGTTGCCCGAGTTGTTGACCGCGCTGCCGCTGCCGTTCAGGGTGCACTGGCTGTTGGTTTGAGAGTTCCCGTTCGAAACCGGGCCGAGCAGGGTGGAGCCGTTATCGGCCACGAGGTAGATTCCGGTGGAATCGGTCTGAACGAAGCAGCTGCTGCTTCCGTTGAGCGCCGCATTGATGATGAACAGGCGCCGTTTGAAGGCGGAGGCTCCGCCGGGGTCGCTGTAGATGGCGGTGAAGGTCTGGGAGGAACCGGAGCCGGAAGCGGGGGTGACGGAATCGGCGGAGATGGAGGTGCCGGGGACGGTGTAAGCGCCGCCCGACTGCCAGCCGGTGTTCTGGCTGGCGGTGTCATCCGCGTAGACATAGATGTTTTTGCTGCCAGCGAAGCTGCCGCCGAAGGTGAGTGTGATGGAAAGAGTCGAGAGCCTTCCCGAGTCGCCCGAGTTGTTCAGGCTGGCGGAATCCAGAGCGCACTGGCTATTAGAAATGGCGGCGCTGTTGAACGGGCCAATCAGGCCATTCCCCGCATCGTTGACCAGATAAATACCTGAGTTATCGGCCTGGACAAAACAGGCGCCGGCTCCATTCAAAGTGGAGTTCACGAGGAAGAGACGCCGGTTCAGGTACATGGTGCCGGCGGGTTCGCGGTAATTGGCGCTGAAGGATATGGTGCTCTGGCCGCTGCCACCGATGCCGACACCTTCGATGGTGGGCGGACCTCCCGCGAACGGTACTCCATAGGTCCCGAACGTCTGCCAACCGCTGCTGCCGGTGTTGTCTTCGGCGTACATATAGACGTTTTTGGTGCCGCCGAACGAGGTGGTGAAGGTGATGGCCGCGGTAAGTGTGCTGGTATTGCCGGAGTTGGAAAGGCTGGTGCCCGCTGCCGCGACGGTGCACTGGCTGTTGCTCAGGCTGGAATTGGAGAGCGGACCGATCAGAGCATTGCCCGCATCATTGGCGAGATAGATTCCGGTGGGATCGGCCTGCACAAAACAACCGTTGGCAGACGCGAGAGAAGAGTTGAAGAGCAGCAACCGGCGATTCAAGAACCCGGCGCCGGCAGAATCCGAATAGGTGGCGGTGAAAGTGGCGCTGGTGCCGGAACCGTTCAAGGGAGAAAGCGAAATGGGATTAGCGCCCGCGCCTGTGACCGTGTAGCTTCCGCGTGTCTGCCAGCCGGTATTGTTTCCGGAGAAATCCTCCGTGTACATAAAGATAGTTTTGGGTCCGGCAAAAGAGGGCTGGAACGCAATGTTCGCGGTTACATTGTATTGGGTACCAGAGGCGGAGTTGGTGGAGCCGGCATTCAGGGAGCACTGGCTGCTGGAAGAGCCGAGGGCGTTGCCGGCATCATTTACGACATGGAAGCCGGCGCTGTCCACCTGAATGTAGCAGGCGTTTGAGCCGTTGAGCGAGCTGTTTATCAGCAGCAGCTTGCGATTCAGCTGACTCGCGCCGCTGGAATCTGAATAGACGGCGGTGAATGTCTGGGAGGATCCGGAACCCGAGCTGGGGGTGACGGATACGTCGGAAAGGGTTTGAGCGCTGAGGGAAGACACAAAGGCGGAGATCAGGACCGCAAAACAAGACCCGGCAATAGGAAATCGATATAACAGCATTCCTGCATTATCACTTTAATAGATAAAGAATATGAATACAGAACGTACGATTCGGCTCAATTTGTGGCAAAGATTTTGCTCCGTGGCCGCCGCAAAAGCATCCCGCAGTACGGTCGTCCCCGTCGGGCAAATGGCGGGGCATTACGGGTGCGGAGTCTCGCACCTTTGCGCCGGGGGGCCCGCGGTATATAATTCGCTGCAGTTGGACCAGGAGGTCCCGCATGAACAGACGTCACTTCTTCTTTGGATCTCTGCTGGCCGGAGCGGTTCCGGCGGCCGGCTTTGGCAGCAAGCCCTCGCTCAAGGCTCTTGGCTATAAATCGCCGAACGAAAAGCTAAATATCGCCTCGATCGGCGCGGGCGGGAAGGCGGCCAGCGACATTCGCGGATGCGGGCAGACGGAGAACATCGTCGCGCTTTGCGATGTGGATCAAAAGAACGCCGAGCGCATTTTTACCGCTTACGACAAGGCGCCGAAGTACAAAGACTTCCGGGTGATGCTGGACAAGGAAGCCAACAATATCGACGCGGTGATCGTGACCATTCCGGATTTCATGCACGCCACGGCGGCGACCTGGTGCATGGAACGCGGCAAGCATGTGTTTGTGCAGAAACCGCTGGCGCACACCATCTGGGAGTGCCGGTCACTGGCGGAGACGGCGGCCAAGTACAAGGTCGCGACGCAGATGGGGAACCAGGGCTACTCCAACGAAGGCACGCGGCAGTGCGCGGAGATGATCTGGTCGGGAGAGATCGGCAACGTGGCCGAGGTGCATGCGTGGACAAACCGGCCGATCTGGCCACAGGGACTGCCGGACCTGCCGGCTCCTTCGCCCGTGCCGGCGACGCTCGACTGGGATCTGTGGCTGGGAATTGCGAGCGAGCGGCCCTACAGCGACAAGTATCTGCCGTTCAACTGGCGGGGATTCTACGATTTCGGCTGCGGTGCGCTGGGAGACATGGCTTGCCACATTCTGGGCGCGCCGAACATGGCGCTGAAGCTGGGGTCGCCGACAAGCGTGGAGTGCATCCGGCAGGAGGGACGCAGCAAGTATTACTATCCGACGAAATCCGTGCTGCGGTTTGACTTCCCGGCGCGCGGGCCGATGCCGGCGGTGAAGATCTTCTGGTATGACGGAATGCAGGAACAGCCGGACATCCCGGGTGTTCCGAAGGGCGAACTGCTGGGCGATCTGCCCCGGCGGCGTCCGGCGGCGGGGCAGCCCGCGCCACAGCAGCAACAGCGGGAATCGCAGATCATCGGCCAGGTTTTCACGGAAGAATCCTTTGCGCTGCTGGCAAAGGCTGCTCCGGAGGAAGAGCACACGCAGACCGCCGCGCCCGCCGATGAGGCGGCACGCCGCGATGCGCGGATCAACCGGCTGGCCAATTCGGGCAGCAACGGGAGTCTGTTTATCGGCGACAAGGGAATGATCACGACTGGCACGTACGGCGAGAATACGCGGCTGATCCCGGTGGAGAAGATGCGCGATTATCACTTCCCGCCCGAGTTTCTGACGCGGTCGCCGGGGCATTACCGGGACTGGATCCGCGCCTGCAAAGGCGGAGACCCGGCGTGTTCAAACTTCAATGTGTCCGCGCCGTTTACCGAGTGGGTGACGCTGGGAGTTCTGGCGCTGCGCTTCGACGGCAAGCTGGAGTGGGACAGCGAGAGGATGCGCATCACCAACAATGCCGAAGCGAACAAGCTGATTCGCCCCGGATTCCGTAAAGGCTGGTCGCTTACTTAGAGAAGCGCCGCGACGAGAGCACGCCCGTATTCAGGCCCAGGGTGGTGAGGCCGCCGAAGTGGCGGGCGTGCTCGATTTTCATACAGCGATCCATGACGACGGCGAGTCCGGCGTCGCGCGCCCGCTCGGCGGCCGGTTCGCTGACGACTCCCAGCTGCATCCAGATGACTTTCGCGTGGGTGGCAATGGCTTCTTCGACGATACCGGGAACGGCCGAGGGATCGCGGAAGATGTCCACGATCTCGACGTGTTCCGGGATTTCCTTCAGCGACGGATAGCTTTTGCGCCCGAGGATGGAGGATTCGCGCGGGTTCACGGGAATGACTTCGTAGCCTTTGCTGAGCAGGTAAATGGCGACGAAGTGACTGGGCCGGAACGGATTGCCGGAAAGACCGACCATGGCGACACGCCGGTAATCGCGCAGGATGCGGACGCGCTCTGCCGCAGTGGTGGCGAAACGGCCGGAGTTTACCGGCGACTGACTGCTGACGCCGTCTCCGTTCAAGACTGCGAAGCCTCCAGCGCCTGGCTGAGATCCCACTGGATGTCGTCGAGGTCTTCGAGGCCGACGGAGAGCCGCACGAGGTCTTCCGAGACGCCGCTGGCCATGCGTTCTTCGTCCTTGAGCTGCTGGTGGGTGGTGGAAGCGGGATGAATGACGAGGCTCTTGGCGTCGCCAACGTTGGCGAGGTGCGAGAAGAGCTGCAGAGCTTCGATGAACTTCCTGCCAGCCACCAGGCCGCCTTTGATGCCGAAGGTAAGAATGGCGCCGCATCCTCGGGGCAGGTATTTCTGCGCCAGCGAATGATAAGCGCTGGACTTGAGACCGGGGTAACGCACCCAGCTGACCAGGGGATGGGCTTCGAGGAACTCGGCCACCGCGTGGGCGTTTTGGCAATGCTGTTCCATGCGCAGCTTCAGTGTTTCCACGCCCTGCAGCAGCAGGAACGAATTGAACGGGCTGAGCGATGGGCCGAAATCGCGAAGGCCTTCGACACGCGCTTTGATGATGTAGGCGAAATCGCCAAAGGTTTCGTAAAAGCGCATGCCGTGATAGCCAGGGCTGGGGTCCACCAGCTGCGGAAACTTCCCCTGATCCCACTTGAATTTGCCGCTGTCGACGATAACGCCGCCGATGCTGGTGCCGTGGCCGCCGAGGAATTTGGTTGCGGATTGAACGACGATATCGGCGCCGTGCTCAATGGGGCGGCAGAGCCAGGGCGAGGCGAAGGTGTTGTCGACGATGAGCGGCAGGTTGGCTTCGTGCGCGACGGCGGCGACGGCTTCGAGATCCACTACGTTCATACGGGGGTTGGCGATGGTTTCGCAGTAGATGGCGCGGGTGCGCGAAGTGATGGCGCGGCGGAAGTTCTCGGGATCGTCGGGTTCGACGAAGGTGGAGTTTATGCCGAGGCGGCGCAGGCTGACCTGCATCTGGGTGAAGGTGCCGCCGTACAGGGTGGACGCGGCGACGAGTTCGTCGCCCTGACCCATGAGATTGATGATCGCGATGAACTGGGCGGCCTGACCGCTGGAGACGGCGAGTGCGCCGACGCCGCGTTCGAGAGCCGCGATGCGCTCCTCAAATACGGCGGTGGTGGGATTCATGATGCGCGTGTAGATGTGGCCGAAACGCTGCAGGTTGAACAGGTGCGCGGCGTGTTCGGTGTCTTCGAAGACGTACGACGTGGTTTGGTAGATGGGGACAGCGCGGGCTCCCGTTTCCGAATCGGGACGCTGACCGGCGTGGAGTGCGCGGGTCCCGAAGCCCCAGGCGCGCTCAGGTTGTTGGGATGACATCCTTCTATCTTCGCCGGAGACGGGAATAGCCCGGCATATAAACTTCCAGGCCGTTGGCCGCGGACATTTTGATGTTGCCGGCGCGCACCTGTTCCTGATAGTGGTCGAGAAAGAAGTCGAACCAGGCATCGGCTGAGTTGTCGATCATGATGAGATCGGCATCGTTCATGGTGAGCTTACCGAAACGCAGGGTGCCGCCTTTGCAGGCGATGAAGTTTTTCCACCGGCGCGCCTGCACCATATCGGTGCGCGGACTGCCGAAGATCTCGACAACGTCGTTGCCGCTGACATGAACGGCGGTGACCTTTCCGCGCTGACGGGGAGGCGGCATCATCTGGTCCAGATTGAGGATCACGTCGTTGCCGTCGACAGTGACGCCTTTGGCGAGCTTCGGATCGATCAGATCGCCGATATGGATGCCAAGCCCGCCGAGAATGGCTTTGACCGGGACGTGCAGCGCGCTGAGTTTGGTGGGATGAACGCGGATGTGGCCTTCGCTGGTGGGGCTTAGGTCCGCCAGCATGGCGATGGGAAGAGGGATGCCCTTGTGCAGGGTTCCTGTGAGCTTGATCTGCGTCCCCTGGGCAGTGAGCTTCACGTTCGACAGAGGCGAGCCCTTGTAGGCGAAAACTTTGCGGTTCAGGAGTTCGGTCAGATCGGCGGTGCTGGCGTGGACGATGCCGGCGTCGATCTGGAACAGCATGGAGGATTTGTCATCGAAGGAGGGGATGACGCCTGCTCGCTCCGGCAGAAGCTGGCCGCGCAGCCAGCGGATTTGGAGTTTGAAGCTGGCATCTTCATGCACGATCACGTTGTGCATCTCCACTTCGGTGACGGCGGAGCGCGGGTTCGGGGGGACATCCGGCGGGAGCGTTTTGGCGGCGACAGTCTGCGGCCCGGGCTGTGAATGTTCCGGGGCCGGTCTGGCAGCATGGCAGCCGAGCAGAGACAGAACGCCGAGAAAGGCGGCCAGGAGGTAACGCACCTGCCTATGTTACGGCAAGGGTTAGCCGAAGAATCGCACGACCGGGATGACGCCGGCCGCATTGCCCGTGAGAACAATGCCGATGAGCAGAATGACAGCGGCGGATATGACGGGCATCACGCGGAAGAAGGGATTCGAGGCGCCACCTGCGCGCTCGGGAAACAGGTTACGGGCATATAGCACAAGGAGGCCTGTGGCCATGAGCACGAGTGCGAGCCCGAGACTGAAACTGACGAGCAGCAGCAGGCCGAACCCGGCGCGTCCTATGGATATGGCGCTCAGCAGCAGCACCAGCGCGGACGGGCACGGAACCAAACCGCCGCTGGCGCCGAGGACGATGAGGTTCTTGAGAGAGACTTCGCCTTCCGGCACATGGCTGCGGGCGTGGCCGCCATGCGTGTGGGTGGAGCCGCCGTGGGAGTGGGTGACCCCGCGGCCGTGGGAGTGCGGCGGGCCGCCGGATGCATGAACGTGAACGTGCTCTTCCGCGTATTCGTTCCGGCGAGCAGCGGTGCGGGAGCGGGCGGCTGCGCGGCGAAGCGACTTCACGCGAGCGAACAGGAGCATGGCGCCGATCCAGACAATTGTGAGTCCGGAGAGGATGCCGAGGATCTTCGACAGCAGATCCGCCATGATGTAGCGCGACAGAAACAGCGTGACGAGTCCGAGAAAGAAGACGCTGACCGTGTGGGTGAAGGTGACGATACTGCCGAGCAGGATGGCGTGCTTCGGCGTGCCGCGCGAGCCGACGAGGTAAGCGGCAACCATGGTTTTGCCGTGGCCGGGCTCAAGAGCGTGCAATGCGCCGAACCAAAAAGCGACGGCGATGCAGATAAGTCCGAGACCCCAGCCGATTTCGCGCCCCTGGAGCGCGCGGGAGAGGAAATCGCCGCGGGTGACAGCGCCCATGGCATTGGGTTCGGCGACCGTGGGGGCGGTTGCGGCGACGGGAGCCGGCTTTGCCGCCGGCGGCGGGGTGAAAGCGGGTACGGGTACTGGTGCGGGCGCGGGGGTCACCTGAGTGACGATGCGTTTGGAGCCTGGCTCGCCGGTCCAGCTGACGGAAGCGGTTAGGTCCTGCGGGGGCGCGACGGTGGCATCCTGGGGATAAGCCGTGAGACCGGCACTCCTGTCCTGTGAGCCCTGCGTGGTTTTTTCAATCGCCGCGCCGCCTTTCGCGGTCACGACGACTTCTTTCCATCCGGCAGTGCGATCGGGATAGGTGCCGTCTTCATAGCGAAGGGTGCCCCCTGCCGCGGGAACTTTCAGCCGGGTGCGGATGTGCGCGACGGGGAGGCCGCCGGCTCCATCCGTGAGGGTGAGATTGGCGCCTTCAAATATAGGTGCCACGGACTTTCCGTTGACGCTGACGTGCAGCTGATGCGACCACTCGCGCGCCTGCGCGACGGCCTGACGCTGCATGTCAGAGGCGGCGGCGCCGGGTGCCGCGCCCCATTTCTGCATCAGTTCAAAGGTGGGGATCTCCGCCAGATCCAGTACAAACAGCAGATTGGCGCCCTCCGGGGTGAACTCAATTCGCGCATAATGGTTTACGCTGAAGTTTCCCATTGGATGCGCGGACAGCAGCGCCGTAAGGGCCAGCAGGCCGGGCAGCTTCCGGAGTTTTTTCATCGCATCTGTCTATACGAAATCATACGATGATTGGAGTTGATCCCGTGCCAAACGCTGACATTGCGAGCCTGATCGACCACACGGTGCTGAAACCCGACGCCGTGCGGGACGACATTCTGCGCGTTTGCCGGGAAGCGCTGGAATATCGGTTCGCCAGCGTTTGTGTAAATCCGTGGTGGGTGCCGGATGTGGCGCGCGAACTGGCCAATTCGCCGGTGAAGGTTTGCACGGTAGTGTCGTTCCCGTTCGGCGCCAGCAGCACGGAAAGCAAAGCCGCGGAGACGGCTGCTGCGATTCGCATGGGCGCGCAGGAAATCGACATGGTGATGAACATCGGCGCGCTGCGTTCCGGCGACACTGAGGGTGTGAAGCGGGATATTTTCGCCGTGGTGGAGGAGTGTCATCCGTACGGCGCCTTGGTAAAGGTGATCCTGGAAACTGCGCTGCTGACCGATGAGCAGAAGGTGCTGGCGTGCCAGCTGTCGCAGGCCGCCGGCGCGGATTTCGTGAAGACGTCGACGGGTTTTACGGCTTCGGGCGCGACGGTCGCCGACATCGAACTGATGCGGCGCACGGTGGGTCCGGTGATGGGGGTGAAGGCTTCGGGCGGGGTGCGGACGCTGGAAGATTTTCGAAAGATGACGGCCGCCGGGGCTTCGCGGATCGGCGCGAGCGCAGGTGTGCAGATAGTCAATGCCAGCCGCGCGGAGTAATAAACCGGCTCCGTTTCGGGAACGCGCGGAACTGCTCGATTTTCTGCTCGAGGTGGCAGACGGCACCTCGCAGTCGCTCGATTTGGATGAGCTGCTGGCGAATGTCGCGGCCTTTGTCGGCAAGGTGCTGAAGTATGAACTGTTCGCGATTCTGCTGTTCAGCGAAAAGCAGCAGGACCTGCGGATCCGGTTCGGTATCGGCCACCGGGAAGAGGTGGTCAGAAATCTGTCGATCCGTCTGGGCGAAGGGGTGACCGGAGCGGCCGCTGCGCTGCGCGAGCCGGTACTGGTGGCGGATGTGCGTCGCGACAAGCGCTATCTGAGTTCGCTGGATGCGGTGCGGGCGGAACTCGCGGTGCCCATGATTACGCGGCACAAACTGGTGGGCGTGATCGACGTGCAATCGACAACGGTGGGCGCTTACGGCGAGTATGACCGCGCCATGCTGCGGCTGGTGGCTTCGCGCGTGGCAACGGCTATCGACAATGCGCGGCTGTACCGGCGCGCGGACCGGCAGTACCGCACGCTCAAGACGCTGGGCCGCATTTCGCAGGAGTTCGCGGCGATTCTGGAGCAGGAGGAACTGCTGACCAAGATCGCATCGACGATGCGCGATCTAATCAATTACGACGCCTTCAACATCCTGATGGTGGACGACACGCGGACGCTGCTAAAGCATAAATTCAGCCTGCGCTACGACCAGCGCGTGAGCATCGACAATATTCCGATGGGCAAGGGGATAACCGGGGCCGCGGCTCTTTCGCGCGAAGCGATTCGGGTGAACGATACGACGACAGACCCGCGCTATATCGCCTCGCATCCGGACATTTACTCCGAGGTTGCGGTTCCGCTGATCCTGCGCGATCGCGTGGTGGGGGTGATCGATCTGGAGAGCAACCGCGTGGGCTATTTCACCGACGACCATCTGCGTACGCTTTCCCTGCTGGCGCCGCAGATCGCGATTTCGATTGAGAACGCGCGCTTGTACGCGGAAATTGCGGAGCGCGAACGGACGATGCAGGACGACCTGACGGCGGCAAGCGATCTGCAGACGGTGCTGCTTCCGGCGGAAGCGCCGGAGATCGAAGGGCTGGAACTGGCAATCGGGCTGCGTCCGGCGCGGCAGATTTCGGGCGATCTGTATGAGTTTGTGGAGCACCACAACAAACGCTGGGACGCGCCGCACATGATGATCGCGTTTGGCGATTCGAGCGGCAAGGGCGTGGCGGCCGCGCTCTATGGCGCGGTGCTGGAAGGCCTGATGCGAACGCTGGCGCCGCGACGCCGCGATCCGGCTGAGTTGATGAAGGCGTTGAACGACGCGCTGCTGGCGCGAAAAGTGGAAGCGCGGTTCGTCACGATGCTGCTGATGCTGTGGCATCCGCATTCGGGCGAGTTTCACATTGCCAACGCGGGCGGGAACGCGCCGATGATTTGCCGGAAAGGCGACATGGTGGAAGTGACGATCGAAGGCGTACCGCTGGGGCTGCTGCCGGATCGCGATTACGAATCGCTTTGCTTCCAGACGCAGCCCGGCGACACGATCGTGCTCTACTCGGACGGAATCAGCGACCATATGAGCCCGGACCTGCAGGAATACGGGAGCGGGCGGCTGGCAAAGATCGTGTCGGGGGCGTGCCACGGGACGCCGAAGGATCTGGTGGACGCGATTTTCGCGGATCTGGATCGCTACAACAGCACGCGCTTCGACGACCAGACAGTGATTGCGATCAAGGTGAAGCAGCCTACAAACGGTTGATGAGACTGGCGACGTAGCCGGCGCCGAAACCGTTGTCAATATTGACGACGGTGACGTTGCTGGAACAGCTGTTCAGCATTCCCAACAGCGCGGCGAGGCCGTGGAAACTGGCTCCGTAACCAACGCTGGTGGGCACGGCGATCACAGGGCAGGGCACCAGACCGCCGACGACGCTGGGCAGCGCTCCTTCCATGCCGGCGCACACGATGGCGACGCGGGCTTCCATCAGGCGAGCACTGTTGCTCAGCAAACGGTGGATGCCGGCGACGCCGATATCGTGAATGGCGTCGACCTCATTGCCCATGGCTTCAGCGGTGACCTGAGCTTCTTCGGCGACGAAGATGTCGCTGGTGCCGGCACAAACTACCGCGATTTTGCCTTTGCCGGTGATTTTCTTCTCGCGCAGGTAGCGGATGGCGCCGGAGAGCGGGAAATATTCGCCTCCGGGCAGTTGTTCCAGAACCTGGGCGGCGGTTTCAGCGGAGGCGCGGGTGATGAGCACGTTCGGAGACCGCGCCAGCAGTTTTTCCGCAATGGCGATTACCTGCGCCGTGGTCTTGCCGAGCGCGAACACCACTTCGGGCATGCCGTGCCGCAGCGCGCGGTGATGGTCCACTTTGGCGAAGCCCAGATCTTCAAATGGCATGTGCCGCACCTGCCTGAGAGCGCCGTCAATATCGAGCGCGCCGTCGCGGACCTGTTGCAGCAATTCCCGGAGCTGATCTTCGTTCACAAGCCCAACATATCAGAAGGTCAACACGCGCCCGACCGTGATGCCGTGGCGCTGTGCTTCCCCGCTGTTGAGCTCGAGAACATACTGCGAAAGTTCCGTGCCGCCGTAGGTAGGACACTGCTGCGGCGGCTTCTGGCACGGTTGTGCCGCGACCGCGATCTCGACAACCTTCCTGGCGGAATCCAGCCAGACAATGTCGAGCGGAATTTTGCAGTTGTGCATCCAGTAGGGCTGTCTGGTCATGGCGGTATTCAAAAAGAGCATGCCGCGATCGCGAGCGAGGGAATCGCGATACATCATGCCGGTGGCCTGGCTTTGCGCATCCAGCTTCACTTCCGCGGTGATCTTCGTTCCATCAGGCAGCGTTACGGTTCGCGCGGAGATATCGGCAACGGGATCGCCCTTCTCCCCGCAGGCCGACAGAAACAGACAAATCCACAACAGTGCCGCGCGCATCACAATAGATGGTAATGCTTGGTTTCACCAAACGGTTGCGGCTGACGCTGGAGATGATTAAGTTTGAGCACTCCGTGTTTGCACTGCCATTTGCGCTGACAGGGGCGCTGCTGGCCTTTCGGGAAGACGGATTCCGCGAGACCCGCTGGCCCTGGATTTTGCTCTGGATTGTGGTCGCGATGGTGGCAGCACGGTCTGCCGCGATGGCGTTCAACCGTCTGGTGGATGCGGAAATCGATAAGAAGAACCCGCGAACGCGCAACCGGCATATTCCGGCGGCGCTGGTTTCGACGCGGTTTGGCTGGTTCTTTGTTTCGCTTTCCAGCTTGATCTTCCTGCTTGCGGCGCGTCAGTTGAACTCGCTCTGCTTCTGGCTTTCCCCGCTGGCGCTCAGCGTGATTTTCTTTTACTCGTTCACAAAGAGGTTTACTTCGTTTTCCCATCTGGTGCTGGGGCTGGCGCTGGGTATTGCGCCGGCGGCGGCCTGGATTGCCGTGCGCGGCTCGCTGGACTGGCGCATTCTGTTCCTGACTGCGGCGGTGATGTTCTGGACCGCGGGCTTTGACATCATCTACGCCTGCCAGGACTTTGAATTCGATGTTGGAGAGGGGCTGTTCAGCCTGCCTCGCCTGATGGGTGTGCGCAGGGCTTTGATGGTTTCGCGTCTTCTGCATGTGGCGATGGTCTGGTGCCTTATCCTGCTGGGGATTGCGCTGCATCTGGGAACGCTGAGCCTGATCGGGATTGGGGCCGTCGCAGCCCTTCTGATTTACGAGCATTCGCTGGTAAAAGCAACCGATTTGTCGCGCGTGGACGCGGCCTTCTTCACCATGAATGGCTGGGTCAGCGTGTTATTCTTCTGTTTTTGGGCCGCCGATATCTTCTTTTCTCACCACCATGCAACCCGTTATTGAAGACTCGCGTTTGCAATCCGTTCGCGAAAAAGTAGAAGCGGGCGAGCGTCTCTCCTTCGATGACGGCGTGGCGCTTTATCAAAGCTCGGACTTACTCGCCCTTGGGTATCTGGCTAACCTGGTGCGCGAACGGCTGCATGGTGACCGCACTTACTTCAATGTGAATCGGCATATCAATCCAACAGACGTTTGCGTGGCCAGCTGCCGCCTGTGCGCGTTTGGCAAGCGGTCCAAAGATCCGAACTCGTACACGATGTCGCTCGAGCAGGTGTGGGAGACGGCGGGCATCGGCTGGACCGAGGCTGTTACAGAGTTCCACATTGTGGGCGGGCTGCATCCGGAGCTTTCGCTGGACTGGTTCTGCGAGATGCTGCGTGGCTTGAAGGAGCGTTTTCCCCAGGTCCACCTAAAGGCTTTCACGATGGTGGAGATCGGATATCTGGCGAAGCGGGCGCGTCTTTCTCTTCGCGAGACGCTGGAACGCCTGCGCGATGCCGGGATGGATTCCATGCCGGGCGGGGGCGCTGAGATCTTCAGCGACCGCGTGCGGCGCGTGATCTGCGACCACAAGCTAACCGGCGACGAGTGGCTGGAGACGGCTCGCATTGCTCATGAGATGGGGCTGCATTCCAACTGCACGATGCTCTACGGCCACATTGAACACGACGAGGACCGGGTGGATCATTTGATCCGCTTACGCGAACTGCAGGACCGGACGAAGGGTTTCGTGACGTTCATTCCGCTGGCATTTCATCCGGACAACACCGCGCTCGATCACCTCTCGAAGACGACGGGATTCATGGACCTGAAGAACATCGCGGTGGCGCGTCTGATGCTGGACAACATCCCGCACATTAAAGCCTACTGGATCATGATGACGCCGAAGATCGCGCAGATTGCGCTGCGCTTCGGCGCCGACGACATCGACGGCACCGTGGTGGAGGAGAAAATCTATCATGAGGCCGGCGCTACCACCAGCCAGAAGATGCGGCGCGGCGAGTTACTGCAACTAATCCGGAAAGCGGGCCGCGAACCTATGGAACGCGACACGCTTTACCGGCCCGTGACACGCACGGAATCCGCATTCACGGTTTTGGTTTAAACGACCGGGTTGCTCAGTATTCCGATTCCCTCAATTTCCACTTCCACGACATCTCCGGGATTTAACTTACTGGTGGAACCCGGAGTTCCGGTATAAATCAAATCTCCGGATTCGAGAGTTACCCACCGGCTAATGCGTTCAATAATCGTATTTACGTCGAATAACAAGTCGGAAGTATTTTGTTTTTGCACGGATTTTCCGTTAACGCGGGTCTCTAGTATCACGTTGCCATAATCGAGGCCGGTGACGATCGCGGGACCAAGGGGGGCAAAGGTGTCCGAACCCTTGGCGCGCCACCACTGCAGATCTTTCGCGGCCCCGTTCTGCCAGTCCCTTTCGCTGACATCATTGCCGCAGGTGACGCCAAAGACGGAGTTTGCCGGACCCATGACGACAACGAGTTCTCCTTCGAAGTGCATATTCTGCGATTCCGGTGGAGTAACAATGGGATCACCCGGATTCTGCAGCGCGGAGATAGGCTTGTAAAACATCTCGGGATGCGCGGGAGCTTTGCGCTCGCCCAGATGACTGCGGTAATTGAGACCAACAGCCAGTATCTTGCCCGGTTTGCATGGGTACAGAAGCTTCACCCCGGCAAGCGGCAAGCTTACTTTGGTTGTACTCCGATCTCCGAATAGATCGCCATGGATTGGGTGAACCGTATCTCCTTCGAGAACCCCGTAGGCCGGAAGCTCATTTTCTTTCTGAAATCTAACGAATTTGGTCATTGGTTGTATTGACTGCCTGGCGGGAACAGCATAACCTTATACACCAACCTCATGCCCAAAAGCAAAGCACTCCTCGCCTCATCTGTTGATCCGGAAGGGTATTCACAGGCCCTTCGTGCCAAGTCTTACGAACTGCGCGCCAGTATGTCCGCGCAGAATGCGGCGCAGGTGGTTTCGCGTCCCGACCACGTTTCCGACGAGGGGGATTTAAGCCAGCGCAGCCACGAGGAGTGGATCTTTCTGAACCGCAACAAGCTGGAGGTGGGAGTGCTGCGCGAGGTGGAGGCAGCGCTGAGGCGTATTGAATCCGACACCTACGGCATCTGTCTGGAGTGCGATGAGCCCATTTCGCGCAAACGGCTGCAGGCGCTTCCCTGGGCAAAATACTGCGTTTCGTGTCAGGATTTGATTACGACACGAATTGCCGCGGGTGAAGGTGATGCGCTGGACGAAGAGGACTAGCCGTGACGGCTGTTAACAAACGATGTATCATACCTTGGAGGCTCGGGCCGTTAGGCTTAGCGGAACCCTATGGACAAACCAGCGCAAAATATTCAAGACAGTTTCTTAAACAATGCGCGCAAGGACAAAGGCGTCGTTACCATCTACCTGCTTAGCGGGGTTAAGTTAACCGGCCGTATCAAGAGCTTCGATAAGTACGCTCTGGTGATGGAAACCAACAATCAGGAGCAATTGATTTTCAAGCACGCGATCTCCACGGTAGTGACTCAGAAAGCGATCCATTCCTTCACGCCGCATGCGAGCGCCGCTGGTGTGGGTGGCAGTGCGAGTCACCCGGTGCCCAGCAGTCCGGTCTCCGCTCCCGAGGGCTAGGGGTTGGAACAGCAAGCGGCAGAACGGGCGATTCTCGCAGGCTTCGAACGCAAAGGCCGTTCTTCCGCGACATCGCTCGAGGAATCTCTCGACGAGTTGAAGGAACTTGCCGCTACCGCAGGCGCTTCGGTGGCGGAAGTGGTCGTTCAGCATCTCGACAAGCCGAACGCCGCCACTTTGATTGGGGCGGGTAAAGCGCAGGAACTGGCGGCGCTGGTGACCTCGCTGACTGCCGACGTGGTGATTTTCGATCACGATCTAACGCCTACCCAGCAGCGCAATCTGGAAAAGCTGCTGGACGTAAAGGTGATCGACCGGACCCAGCTGATCCTCGATATATTTGCGAGCCGCGCGCGCACTCGCGAGGGACGTATGCAGGTGGAGCTGGCGCAGTTGACTTACCTTTTGCCACGCCTCACCGGGCAGGGGACATCGCTCTCGCGGCTGGGCGGCGGAATCGGAACACGAGGTCCTGGCGAGACGAAGCTGGAGACGGATCGCCGGCGAATTGCCAAACGGATCAAAAAGATCGAAGGCGACCTGGAGAATGTGCGCGCCGGGCGATTGCTTCACCGGTCGCAGCGCCAGTCCGTCCCGCTGCCCACGATGGCGATGGTGGGTTACACCAACGCGGGAAAATCGACTCTGTTCAACCGCCTGACCAGCGCCGGGGTAATGGCGGACCCCCGGATGTTTGCCACACTCGACCCCACCGTGCGGGGAGTCACGCTGCCGTCACGCCGGCGCGCACTGCTCAGCGATACGGTCGGATTCATTCGCAATCTGCCGACGACTCTGGTGAAGGCGTTTCGGGCGACGCTGGAGGAAGTGGCGGAAGCCAATCTAATTCTTCATGTGGTGGACGTCGCGTCCCCGCAGGCGGTGTCGCAGACGGCTCAGGTGTTCAATGTGCTGGGGGAGATTGGCGCGACCGAGATTCCGCAACTGCTGGTTTTGAATAAGTCCGACCTGCTGCCACCGGAGGAAGCGGATGTGGAGGTTCTGCGCAACCGGCTGCTGCACGACTCCGGAGGTAAACTGGAGGTTCGCGCCGTCCTGATTGGGGCGCTTAGCGGTTTCGGCATCGATCGTTTGCTGGAGACCGTTGACGAGGTGCTGCCCTTCGATACAATCGTCAGCGCGAGGTTCCGCATCCCGATGGGCGATGCGCCGGAAATTGCGCTGTTGCATGAGCGGGGCCGGGTGCGACAGATCCGGTACGGTGAGGACTTTTGCGAAATCGAAGCAGACGTGCCGGAGTCGTTACGGAACAGGCTGAAGGGATTTATCGCGGAATCCGCGTAATTGTGGAAATCTCTGTGGAGAAACGGATGCGTTCCTGCTCGAGCCCAATGCGGACGGCCTTTTCCGGCATTTTGAACCAAGGCTCAGCAGATAGGGTAAGCCGCTGATGAGGAAGGGCTTAGAGCACTCCGGGGCGATTTGTTTCAGCGGTTCGGCCCGGCAGCTACTTTTCTCGTTTGTAAACGCCTTTTCCACAAATCGGGGGTGCGGCTCCCGATGAATTTACCGAATTTTCTGACCATTGCACGGATCTTTTTCGTGCCGGTTTTAGTGGCGGCGCTGGTTGAACAGAACGTCACTTTTCAAATCAGCGGGATCGTGGTGTCGAACGACTGGCTGGCGTTGGCGATCTTTCTCTGCGCCGCAGGCACCGATCTGCTGGACGGATATCTGGCCCGGCGGCTCGGGCAGGTGACCACAATCGGCACGCTGCTGGATCCGATTGCGGACAAACTGCTGATCTCCTCAGCGCTGATTGCGCTCGTGCAAGTGCGCGCGGTGCCCGGCTGGCTGGTGATTTTGCTGGTGGGCCGCGAATTTGCGGTCAGCGGACTTCGCAGCATCGCAGCTGCGGAAGGCTACACGATTCAGGCCAGCGATCTGGGGAAAACGAAAACCGTGCTTCAGGTAATCGGCATTTGTTTTCTGCTGCTCAGTATTCGGCATCCGAATCTGGCCACAACGGCTAACTGGACGATGGCGGGGGTGGTGCTCGTTTCGCTCCTCTCCGCGGTCGATTATTTTTGGAAATTCTGGCGGAAAGTGGATGTCCGGGTGAAAAAGCGGCGCAGACGGGAGATTTTGGTCGCGCAGCGGCGTGAGCGGCTGGCGGCGCTGCGTCAGAACAAAGGCGCGGGATTCGGCGGAGGCGTTCGGGGAATCACCTGAGCGCCGGCCTGCGTCAGTTCCACGACGCGCACCTGACCTCTTGGACCTACCGGGTCGAGCGGTTTTCCGTTCAACGAAATTTCGAGGCCGCCGGCGTTTCCCGCTACTACTTTCACCTTTTCCGCTGCGCTGATTTCTTTCTTTTCGTTGGGTTTTAAAACGCCTATATAGGCGGATTTACCGTCTGCGGCAACGGAAATCCATGTTGGCTCGGAAGCGCTCAGGACCACCTGAACAGGACCTGTGCCCGGAGGCGCGACGGCGGGTGTCTTCGCGGCGGGCGCGTCATCAGGTTGGGGCGCCGGGGCAGACTCCACGGGCTTTTCCAGCTGGCGAGGGGTGATTGTCTGCTGCGCTTTCGCTGTGCCAGTATCGCGATTCATCACGTAGTAGACGCCCCCGCAAAACAGCAGCGCAATCACTACCCAAATCGCGGAAATCAGAAGCGAATTGGGTTCTGAGCCGCTATCGGAGAAAGAGGGAAACGTAGGAATGCCGGCTGAAATACCGCTTCGCCTTGCTTCGGGACGGCTGCCTTCATCACCTTCCACGCGGAGCGCCCGGAGCTCGGGTTCCAGCGCGGAAGCGTCCATTCCCAGTGCGATCGCGTACTGCTTAATAAAACTGCGGGTAAATACGCCGCCCGGCAGCTTACTAAGGTCATCCGCTTCCATGGCCTGCAACATCCGCGTGCCAATCTTCGTGCTCTGCGAAACCTGCTGCAGATCGAGTCCCTGCCGCAACCGCTCGCGGCGCAGGGTCTCGCCTATGGAAGTCATAGCGTCTATCGTTATAATACTACAGGGGAAATTTCGTAATCTTTCGTGCGTAGCAATGGCATTCCCGGATTGATTTCGGCGGTGGTGGTGAATTGGAATCGCTGCGATCTGCTGCGTAAATGCCTGGAAAGCCTGGAGTGCCAAAACGGCGTCAGTATGGAGCGGATCGTGGTGGACAACGGCTCCACGGACGAGTCCTGCGCGATGGTGGAGTGCGAATTTCCGGCGGTGCGCCTGATTCGAAATGCGGCGAACCGCGGATTTTGTGCTGCGAATAACCAAGGAATCGCAGCGGCGCGAGGCGAGTTTATTGCGCTCTTAAACAATGACGCGGAAGCCGAAGCGGGCTGGGCGACGGCGCTGAAGGATGTTTTTGCAAACCGGCCGCGCGTCGGCATGGCTGCGTCCAAGATTCTGGTTTTTGAGGAGCCCGGACGCATCGACAAAGCGGGGCATTTGATTTATCCGGATGGCCAAAACCGCGGTCGCGGGTCGGGCGCCAGGGACGCAGGGCAATTCGATAGCATGGAACCGGTTCTGTGGCCGGACGGCTGTGCGGCCATGTACCGTCGTGAAATGCTGGACGAAATCGGCGGCTTCGACGAGGATTTCTTCGCGTACGCGGACGATGCGGAATTGGGCCTCCGCGGCCGGATTGCCGGATGGGAATGCCTCTACACGCCTCATGCCGTGGTGCGGCATCACCGTGGCAGCACCCTGGGGTTGCGCAGCGTGGCGCGTCTGAAGCTGATTGAGCGCAATCGCGTTCTGCTGGCGGCGAAACTGTTCCCCTGGAGCCTGCTGCTGCTGAACCCGTTCTATTACGCGCAGAGACTTGCAGCGGGGGTGCGCGCGTCCTTCACTGGTGAAGGGGAAGCGGGAGCTTTTGTGGGCTGGCGCGGTAAGTGGGTGCTGCTGCGGGGGATGCTGCTGGGCGATTGGGAAGCGCTGCTGCTGCTGCCGCGCATCCTGGCGAAGCGCCGCTCCGTGGTCCGGCGGTTGTCAGCTGCGGAGGTCAAACGGCTGATTCTGGATCACCGGATTGGGTTGCGTGAACTGAGTACGCAGGCAGCCCTCCATTGAGTTGTCTGCTTTGCCGGTCGGATGAGAGCACGGAATTGTTTCGCGGCAGCGATCGTCTGTATGGCACCACGTCCGCTCACTTTCCCGTGGTGCGCTGCCGGAAGTGCGGCATGGTGCGTCTGGAGCCGATGCCTCGGGCGCACGAATTGGCTGCGTGGTATCCGCGCCAGTACTGGTTTGCACCTGAGCCTTCGCTTGCGGGACGCCTCGAAGAACTTTACCGGCGCTTGATGATTCGCGACCATGTGCGTTTCGTGAGGCGCGCATGGCGCGATGCGGGCGCAACCGGGGCCGTGCTGGACGTGGGGTGTGGCGGCGGCTTGTTTGCCGGAATGCTACGCGAGCAGGGGATTGCGGCGCTTGGATTAGACAACTCGCGGGAAGCGGCGGCGCTGGCGTGGCATTACCATCATGTGCCAGTGGTTTGCGGAGACCTGAGCCATACGCCGCTGCAGGCAGGCTCCTGCTCTGTGGTGACGATGTTCCATGTAGTGGAGCATCTTCCGGATCCGTATGTCTACCTCCGCGCCGTGCGCGAATTACTGCACCCGAAAGGGCGGCTGGTGGTACAGGTTCCCAATCTGGACAGCTGGCAATTCCGGGTACTGGGACGGCGCTGGAACGGCATCGATGTGCCTCGGCATCTGAACGACTTTCGGGCTCGCGATTTGGCAAAGCTGCTGAGCGCATGTGGATTTTCGGTAGTGCGGACGAAGCAGTTTTCCTGGCGCGATAATCCGGCCGGGCTGGCGACGAGCCTGGCGCCCGGGCTGGACCCCATGGCGCGGCGGGTGCGCGGCCGTGGCTCAAGCCTGGTGAAAGACGCCGCATACCTCGCCTTAGTGCTGGCGTCGGCGCCTCTTGCCATGCTCGAGGCGGCGTTCGGCGCAGGTTCCACCGTGATGGTTGAAGCACGCATCGCGTCATGAACTGCAATCGGATTGCGTACCGGCTGCCGGGATTCCTGAAACGGCATGTGCTGCACTTCGAAGCGGAGATTGAAAGCGCTGTGCGAGATTTTGCGGCGGCGTTGCCGGCGGGTGCGCGTCTGCTGGACGCCGGCGCAGGGGAGGGACGCTACTGCGCGGAGTTCCGGAACCAGCGTTATATCGGGGTGGATCTGGCGGTGGGGGATGCAACGTGGAATTACCGGCAGCTCGACGCCGTAGCCGATTTGACGGCGCTGCCGTTCCGGTCCGCGAGCTTCGACGCGGCCATCAATATTGTCACGCTGGAGCACGTTTGCGAACCGGCCGCGGCCCTGCGGGAGATTGGGCGCGCGCTGCGCCCAGGAGCGCCCCTGCTGCTGGTGGCGCCCCACGAATGGGAAGTACATCAGCAGCCTCACGACTATTTTCGCTACACGCGTTATGGCCTGGCCTATCTGCTGCGCGGAGCGGGCTTTGTGGAAATCGAGATTGTTCCCGCCGGCGGGTACTGCCGTCTGCTGGCCCGGCGGCTGTTGAACGGACTACAATTCTTTACAGGCGGCGCGCGCTGGCTGCTGTTCGTCCCGGCGGCTCTTCTACTGGTCCCGCCGGCAGTGATTCTGCCGTTTTTCGACGGTCTGGATCGCGAACGGAAATTCACATTAGGCTATCTATGCACAGCAAAACGTTCGTCCTGATTGCGGCACTTGTGTGCCTTGGCGCGGCGGCCGAAGGAAAAGACTTCAGCGGCGCGCGCGCGCTGGAGTTCACGGCGAAAGCGGTAGCGTTCGGCGAACGGCCTCCCAACAGTCCGGCCATTCACAAGCTGCAGGCCTATATCCTGGCGCAGCTGAAATCGCGCGGATGCCAGGTAACTGAGGACCGGTTCAACGGCGCTGCGCCGCAGGGTCCGGTGCCGATGATCAATATCATCGCGAAGTTTCCCGGTACGTCGGGGAAGGCCATTGTGATCAGCGGCCATTACGACACCAAGACGATTCCCAAATTCGTGGGCGCCAACGATGGCGGTTCTTCAACGGGTTTTCTGCTGGAGATGGCGGAGGCGCTGCAGGGCACGCCGCGAAAAGACGACGTTTATTTGGTTTTCTTCGATGGCGAAGAGGCGTATGGAGAGTGGACGGACACCAACAGCCTGTACGGCAGCCGTCACTTGGCCGACAAATGGGCGGCGGAAGGCATGCTGCCCCGGATCAAGGCTTTAATCAACGTGGACATGATCGGGGATAAGGATCTTGGCCTGGTTTACAACTCGGGTTCCGCCGGGTCGTTGGAGAAGCTGGTGTGGGACACCGCCTCGCGACTCGGCTTCACCCATAGCTTCCTGACGAGCGGCGGTGTAACCGGGGACGATCACGTTCCGTTCATCCAAAAGGGAGTTAAGGCGCTCGATTTGATCGACTTCGATTACGGCCCGGACAATGCTTACTGGCACACGCCGCAGGACACCATGGACAAGCTGAGCGCCCAAAGTCTGCAGGTGGTTGGGACAGTGGTGCAGGCAGTGATCAAAGAACTGGAAGCGCAGTAGGGGTGGACGGGGTCGTCGTTGTCGACAAGTCCGAGGGGTGGACTTCTCATGATGTGGTGGGCAAGTTTCGTGGCATCGCCCGTACCCGCAAGGTGGGCCACTTGGGTACCTTGGACCCGATCGCGACGGGCGTGCTGCCGCTGATTGTGGGCCAGGGGACCAGGCTGGCGCGGTTCTATACAAAAGCGGACAAGACTTATGAAGCGGTGGTTCGGCTTGGCTTTGCGACGGATACCTACGATCGCGCGGGAAAACCTGTCTCGGAGCAGGTGGCTGTGTCGTTTTCTCTCGCGCAGCTGGAAGCGGCGCTGCAGGCGTTTCGGGGTCCTATTTCGCAGATGCCCCCGCAGTATTCGGCGAAGAAGGTGGACGGCGTGCCGGCATATCAGTCCGCGCGCAAAAACACGCCGGTGGAGCTATCGGCGGTGGACGTCGAGATTTACGAACTCACCATTCTGGATTACGCGGGCGGCGATGTGCGCCTTCGCGTGCGCTGTTCCGGCGGTACGTATGTGCGCTCAATTGCGCACGATCTGGGTCAGGCGCTTGGATGCGGGGCGCATCTGCAGGAACTGCGGCGTCTGGCATCGGGCGAGTTCACTGTGGCTGGCGCGCGCACTGTGGCCGAGCTGCAGGCGCTTGCGGATGCAGAGCGGCTGAGCGAAGCGCTGATTCCGGTTACGCAAATGCTGCCGCAATTCCCCCGTATTTTCGTGGACGACATCACGGCCGCGCAGGTTCGGCAGGGCCGTGATTTTCATGGTTCGCCGTTCACTCCGGCAGGCTCCTCGCTGGTCAAAGCCGTGAATCACGAAGGGATTCTGATCGCGATTGGTGAGGCGGTTCTGCCGAACGTTTACCATCCGATTGTGGTACTGGCGTAGCGCGCAGAAAATCGAAATCGCAGCCGAGGTTGGCCTGGGTGACATGTTCCAGGAAGAGCTTTCCGTAGCCGCGTTCGTATTTGGGCGCGGGCGGCTGGTAACGCGCGAGCCGCGCGGCGATTTCCTCGTCGGGCACCAGCAGGTTGATGGTCCGCGCATCCGTATTGAGCTCGATCATGTCGCCGGTCTGTACTGCCGCCAGTGGGCCGCCGATGTAGGACTCGGGAGCAATATGCAGCACCACGGTGCCGAAGCTGGTACCGCTCATGCGCGCGTCGCTGATGCGAACCATATCCACCACGCCCTGCTGCAGCAGCTTGCGCGGCAGGGGAATCTGTCCCCATTCCGGGAAACCGGGGCCGCCTTTCGGACCGCAATTCTTCATCACGAGCACGGTTTCCGGCGTGACCGGCAGATCGTCCCGATCGATTTCCTGATGCATTTGCGCGTAGGTTTCGAATACGTAGGCAGGTCCGCGATGGTGGAGTAAGGATGGGGACGCGGCGGTTTGCTTCAGGACAGCGCCATCCGGAGCGAGATTACCGTACAGCACCACGGTTCCGCCTTCCCCGTGCAGCGGTTCGGCCGCGGGACGGATCACCTCGGGCCGGTAGCAAACGGCGGCCGCCACGTTTTCCGCGATCGTCCTGCCGGTGACGGTAAGCGTGTCCCCATGCAGCAGAGGGAGCACTTCGCGCATCACGACGGGCACGCCACCTGCGGCGAAGAAGTCTTCCATCAAAAACTCGCCGGAAGGTTTCACGTTCACGATGTAGGGCGTGCGCCGCGAGATTTCGTCGAATGCGCCCATGTCCAGTTCGATTCCCAAGCGCCCGGCCAGCGCGAGCAAGTGTATCACGGCGTTCGTGGATCCCCCAATGGCCATGTTTACGGTAATGGCATTCTCGATGGCGTGGCGCGTCATGATCTGGGAAGGGCGCAGGTCTTCGCGCACCATCTCGACAATGCGGCGGCCGCTCATTTCGGCCATGGTGAGGCGGCGGGAATCCACCGCGGGGATATTGGCGCAGCCGGTGAGGGTCATGCCCAGTGCTTCGGCCAGGCTTGTCATGGTGCTGGCGGTGCCCATCACGGTGCAGTGGCCGGCGCTGCGCGAGAGCCCGCCTTCGATTTCGCACAATTCCTCGTCGTTGAGTTTGCCCGCGCGGTAGAGGTCAAACAGCTTGCGGCCGTCCGTGCCGGAGCCGAGTTTTTTGTCTTTCCACTGGCCGCTGAGCATGGGGCCGCCGGGGACCACGATGGCCGGGAGATCCGCGCTGGCGCAGCCCATCAGCTGCGCGGGAGTGGTCTTGTCGCAGCCGCACAGCAGCACCACACCATCGAGCGGGTTGGCGCGAATGCATTCCTCGACATCCATCGCCATCAGATTGCGAAACAGCATGGCGGTGGGCTTCATGAACATTTCGCCGAGGGAAATGGTGGGAAATTCGAGTGGAACGCCTCCTGCGGTCCACACGCCACGCTTGACTGCTTCAGCGACGGTGCGCAGATGCGCGTTGCAATTGTTTAGCTCACTCCAGGAGTTACAGATGCCAATAACGGGCTTGCCCTGGAACATATCCGGGGCAAAGCCTTCGGACCGCAGCCACGCGCGGCGCGCGAACGCATAGTACTCGGGACCGGTCCACCATTCCTGACTGCGCAGTTTCATCAGGCCCATTACATCGCGCGGGAAGCGGCGGCAGCAACTGTGGAATTTAAGCGGTGAAGCAGGGGAGATATGACCGGCTCTCCTGAACGGAGAGCCGGTGGAGGGGAAAAGACAGGTTAAGCGGTGCGGGACATCTCGGACTTATCGCCTTCGATGGCCGCCTGCGCCGCCGCAAGGCGCGCGATGGGCACGCGGTACGGCGAGCAGGAAACGTAATTCATGCCGATGCGATAGCAGAACTGCACGGAACTGGGTTCACCGCCGTGCTCGCCACAGATGCCGACTTCCAAATGCTCGTTGGCCCCGCGGCCAAGCTTGACCGCCATCTCCACAAGCTTGCCCACGCCTTCCTGATCGAGAACGGCGAACGGATCGTTGCGTTGAAGATTTTGGCCTTGGTGTAGTCGTCCTGGAACTTCGTATAGTCGTCGCGCGAAAGACCCATGGTGGTCTGGGTTAGATCGTTGGTGCCGAAGCTGAAGAACTCGGCCGATTTCGCGACGCGATCGGCGGTGAGCGCCGCGCGCGGGATCTCGATCATGGTGCCGACCATATACTTCAGGTCCTTCATGGCCGGCCTTTCCGAGCACTTCTTCGGCGACTTTGACGACGATCTTCTTCTGGTTGTCGAGCTCTTCGACGGAGCCGATCAGCGGGATCATCACTTCGGGAATCACGTTGATTCCCTTCTTGGCGACCTGCACGGCGGCTTCGAATATGGCGCGCGCCTGCATTTCGGTGATCTCGGGGTAGGTGACACCGAGGCGGCAGCCGCGATGCCCCAGCATGGGGTTAAACTCGTGCAGTTCTTCCACGCGCTTCAGCAACTCGGGCAGCTGCTTCTTCAGCTCACCGACCGGAAAGCCGTAGCGCTTCGACATTTCCTTCTTCGAAGCCAGATCGGCGTTGGGCAGTTTGGCCAGATCCACCATCAGGTTCTCGCGTTTCGGCAGGAACTCATGGAGCGGCGGATCGAGCGTGCGGATCACGACAGGGAAGCCGTCCATCGCTTTGAACAGGCCGGCGAAATCGGCGCGCTGCATGGGAAGCAGCTTCAGGAGCGCCTTGCGGCGGCTCTTTTCATCGCGCGCCAGAATCATCGCCTGCATGAACGGGATGCGATCTTCGGCGAAGAACATGTGCTCCGTGCGGCACAGGCCAATGCCTTCGGCGCCGAACTGGCGGGCGACTTTGGCATCGCGCGGAATATCGGCATTGGCGCGGACGCCAAAGCTGCCGCGGAACTCGTCGGCCCACGTCATGAACTCGGCAAGGCTGCCGGAATTCGGATCGGCTTCGGTGGTGTTGGCCTGTCCCACAAAGACTTCACCGGTGGAACCGTTCAGCGAAATCCACTCACCTTCTTTCACGGTGATCTTCTTGCCGTGCGAAAGAACTTCCATGGAGCGACGGGCTTCACTGATATCCAGCGCGCCCGCACCGGCGACGCAGGGGCGGCCCATACCGCGAGCGACGACGGCGGCGTGACTGGTCATGCCACCGCGCGCGGTGAGAATGCCCTTGGCCACTTCCATGCCGTGGATGTCGTCCGGCGTGGTTTCGCCGCGCACCAGAATTACGGGGCTCTTCGCCGCCTGCTTCACGGCTTCATCGGAATTAAAAACCACGCGGCCGACGGCGGCACCCGGAGAAGCCGGAAGCCCGGTCGCCAGCTCCTGCAGATCCTTGGTGGAGTTGGGATCCAGAATGGGGTGCAGCAGCTGATCGAGTTGCTGCGGGGCAACGCGCAGAACCGCTTCCTTCTTATCGATAAGCCCTTCGTGCACCATCTGTACGGCAATGTTCACGGCCGCCGGCCCGGTGCGCTTACCGTTGCGCGTCTGCAGCATGTACAGCTTTTTGTCTTCGATGGTGAACTCGAAGTCCTGGACGTCGCGGTAGTGCTTCTCCAGGTTGGTGGTGATTTCGCGCAGCTGGTTGAAGGCTTCCGGCAGTACTTCTTCCAATTTCGCGATAGGCTGCGGGGTACGGATGCCAGCGACCACGTCCTCACCCTGAGCATTGACCAGGAACTCGCCATAGAACACCTTCTCGCCGGTGGAAGGGTTGCGGGTGAAACCGACGCCGGTAGCGGAAGTGTCGCCCATGTTGCCGAACACCATAGCCTGGATATTTACGGCTGTGCCGATATCGTCGGGAATTTTTTCCATGCGCCGATAAACGATGGCGCGATCGCCATTCCAGGAGCGAAAAACGGCGTCGCGAGCCATGCTGAGCTGTTCGCGGGGCTCCTGCGGAAACGGCTTGCCGGTCTTCTTCTGGACGTATTTCTTGTACTCGCTGATGATGGCTTTCAGATCTTCGGCGGTTAAATCCGTATCGAGCTTCGCGCGCGACTTCTTCTTGCGCGCGTCAAACAATTCGTCAAAGCCGTGCTTACCCATATCGAGCACCACGTTGCCGAACATCTGGATGAAACGGCGGTAGCAATCGTACGCGAACCGCTCGTTGCCGCTTTTACTGATCAGGCCAGCGACGGTGTGATCGTTCAGGCCCAGATTGAGGATGGTGTCCATCATGCCCGGCATGGAGAACTTCGCGCCGGAGCGTACGCTGACCAGCAGTGGATTCTTCGGATCACCCAGTTTCTGACCCATGCGCTTTTCGAGAACCGCGAGCGCGTGGTCCACTTCCTTTTCGATTTCGTCCGGCGTCCGGTTGCCGTTCTCGAAGTACATGTTGCAGACTTCCGTGGCGACGGTGAAGCCGGGGGGCACGGGCAGACCCGCGCGCGACATTTCCGCGAGCCCGGCGCCCTTGCCGCCGAGCACATCCTTCATTTTTCCGTCGCCGTCGGCTGTGCCGTCACCGAACGAGTAAACATGTTGCTTCTTCATTAAGCTGTTTTCTCCTGAGAGTTGGTTACGATTTCTGAAAAATCCGCAATGGTGGAAAATTCCGTCAACAGCGCATAGAGCAGCGCCAGGCGATTGTGGCGTATCCGTTCGTCGGGTACGTTCACCATTACCTTGTCAAAGAACAGGTCGACGGCGGGACGTAAGGAAGCGATCGCTTCGAGCGCCGGTTGGTACTCGAGGGATGCAATGGTGCGGCGGACCTGTTCGAATGCTTCGTACAGGTCGCGCTCGGGTCCGGCTTCCAGCAGTTCGGGTTCAATCTGCCGGCCGGCACCCGCAAAACCAGCTTGTTTCAATATGTTGGCGATTCGTTTGAAGCTGGCCGCCAGAGGTTCAAAGTTGGCCGTCGGCCGCACGGCGCGAATGGCGATCAGGCGCTTTTCAACGTCGGCCAGATCGTCCCAGCCTGCCGCAAGCACGGCATTCACTTCGTCGTAAGTGAAGCCTCGGATGTCGCGGAAATAGTAACGGACGCGGTCCAGAACGAATTCGAGAAGCTTCGCATCCTGATTGATAAACGTGCGCAGCGGGACGGCAAGTCCGGCTTCGACGATGATTTTCACCATGCCCTGCGCCGCCCGGCGAAGAGCGAAGGGATCTTTTGAACCTGTGGGGATCAGACCGATGCGGAAGCAGCCGATTAAGGTGTCGAGCTTGTCGGCAATCGAGAGGATCTGGCCCGCAGCCGTCCGTGGGATGGAATCCTCCATGCTGACGGGTTTGTAGTGATCGTAGATGGCGGCCGCGACCGGCTCGGGTTCACCCTGCGCGCGCGCGTAGAGACCGCCAACGACGCCCTGCAGTTCCGTAAATTCTTTCACGAGCTCAGTCGTCAGATCCGTCTTGCATAAACGCGCGGCGCGGAGAGCGTCCTCACTGCCGCCGAGGATTGCCACGAGTCCCTGGACGCGCTGTGTTTTTTCAAAGTAAGAACCCAGCTTCGCCTGGAACGTGACGCTCTTCAGGTTTTCTACGCGCTCTTCCAGCTTCAGGCGCTGATCAGTTTGCCAGAAAAACCGGGCATCGTTGAAACGGGCGCGCAGGACGCGTTCGTTCCCGTGCTTGACCAGACCGTCGGGATCGGCTGCGGTATTCATTACCGCGACGAACTGCGGTGCCAGGGTGCCGTGCGGCGTCTCGACCGAGAAATACTTCTGGTGCGCTCGCATCACGGTCGTCAGAATCTCTTCCGGCAGTGTAAGGAACTCCGGATCAAAATTGCCGACCACCACCGCGGGGTACTCGGTCAGATAAACCAGTGTTTCCAGGAGCTTCGAATCAGGCTTGATCCTGACAGGAATTTCGCTTTCGATTTTCGCGCGGCGTTCGGTGGCCGAGAGGATGACACCGTTGTCGTGAAGCAGGGGTTCGTAGGTATCGAACGTGACGGGGAAGGCAGCCTTGCCCATCCGGCGATGACCGCTCGTATCGCTGCCGGAACGCACCCCGGCGATTTCGAATGGCACCACGCGATCCCCTAGAAGGGCGACGATCCAGCGGATGGGGCGGATGAAGCGCGGCCCGCTCTTCGCGGTCCAGTACATCGTCTTCGGGAAAGGAATCCTGAGGACAATGTCGGGAATGCACTCGGCCAGAACCGCCGCCGTTGAGCGACCCGGGATTTGCTTCAGAAAGGCAAACTTTCCTTCACGCGGAACGAGGCTTTCCGCCGGCGCACCCATCTTCTTCGCGAAGCCGGAAACAGCCTGCGGCGGCGAGTTTAGTGAGGGTCCGGAAACCCATTCCTCGCGATCGGGCTCCTTTTCGGGAACATCGGAGGCGCGCACGGTGAGCCGTCGCGAGGTGGCGTCCGTCCGCACACCGGGAAACAGTTCTCCGAAGCGCGCGCCGAGGAATGCCAGCGCATCCGGAATCATCCAGTCCGGGATTTCCTCGCTTCCGATCTCCAGCAGGAAGTTCACGCCGGCACGGTCTCCGCGATCTGGCTCTGGTCAACCCAAGCTTCCGCCACGCCTACCGCCAGCCTGCGAACGCGTGCGATGACGGCGACGCGCTCCGTGACGCTGATGGCGCCGCGCGCGTCGAGCGTATTAAACAGATTGCTGCATTTCAGCACCTGATCATAGGCCGGCAGCAGCGGGAAGCGTTCCTTCTCGAGAAACTTCGGGTAGAGATCCAGCAGACGACGCGCCTCGCCTTCATGCAGTTCGAAGAGCTTCCATAAGGTAGGGATATCGGCCAGTTCGAAGTTGTAGACCGAGTACTGCACTTCATCTTTCAGGCGCACGTCCCCGTAGGTGACGCCCTCGGTCCATTCGATATCGTAGACGCTGTCTTTGCCCTGCAGAAAAGCGGACAGGCGTTCGAGCCCGTATGTAATTTCGGCTGGAACCAGATCGAGGTCAATGCCGCCGCACTGCTGGAAATACGTGAACTGCGTGATCTCGAGGCCGTCCAGCATCACCTGCCAGCCCACGCCCCAGGCGCCCAGGGTGGGGGCTTCCCAGTTGTCCTCTTCCAGCTTGATATCGTGCTTCGAAAGGTCGATTCCGATCACTTCGAGGCTGCCAAGATACTGCTCGATGACATCTGCGGGCGACGGCTTCAGAATCACCTGCAGTTGCTGGTGTTTGTAGAGGCGATTGGGATTTTCGCCGTAGCGGCCGTCGGCGGGCCGCCGGCTGGGCTGAACGTAGGCGACGCGATAGGGTTTGGCACCCAGAACGCGCAGGAACGTCTCGGGACACATGGTTCCGGCGCCCACCTCGATATCCAGCGGTTCCTGAATGATGCAGCCGCGCTGAGCCCAGTAAGCCTTCAGTTTGAACAGGATTTCCTGGAAGGAATGCATGGGGATCAGGCGAACGTCTGCGACGCCAGCGCGCGCGGTGTCTTAAGTTTGCGGTCGATCAGGTCTTCGATCTGGCGCACCAGAAAGCGCCGGAGGTCTGCGGCGGTCGCCTGCTCGAAAGCGCCGGGTGCGAATGAGGAGATCGGGCTTTGAAGCATCTCGCCCGCGAGTGCCGTGGAGGCGGCGCTGACGCCGCGAAACTCCGGCATGATGCCCGCCAGACGCACTGACCAGAAGGTGAAATAGGTGATGGCGCGCCAGACTGCGCCGGGTTCACCCGCGTGCATATGTTCCAGCACGGCCAGCATCAGCCGAAAATAGCGTTCGCTCGGCTCGCCGGGGGGCAACAGCTGCTCGGAGATTTCGGCGAAATAATCGAGCGCCACGCCCGCCCAGTAATCGCCCATCAAGCCGAATTGTGACTGCAGCAAGTCGCATGAATCCACACTGACCAGTTCGCGGTTTTCGCGTTGAAAATATCCGAGCCTGACTTGTGAAAGCCGCTCGAGTCCCGCCCCGAATCCGCTCTTCGGACGCCTCGCGCGCCTTGCCACCCCTCGCAGTTTGCCCAAATCCCGAGTCAGGAAACTGACAATCAGATCCGACTCTTTCATTGGGTAGGTCTGCAAAACGATGGCTTCGCTCACGCGAGCGGGCATATTCGAACAACGCGCGGAACTTTCAGGTTAGCATACGGCGCGCCGCGGTCCCGCGCGCCAAATGCGGATTTGATAGGATGAGGCAGCTCGAACCACTTCTTAGGGGGAAGTGATCCACGATGATCAGAAATCTGAAGCTTTCGATCCTTTTGCTTTCGGCTCTGCTCGCCGTTCCTTCTGTAACGGCGCAGACCTTCGGCGAAGTTACGGGCCACGTCGGTGATCCCAGCGGCGCAGGGGTGCCAGCCGCTAAAATCACACTCACCAACACCGCTACCAACGCGGCGCGCAGCACGGAGTCCACGGATTCCGGTGATTATACGTTTCCTTCCGTTCCTCCAGGCTTTTACAACCTGCGGACCGAGCACGCCGGCTTCAAGGTCGCATCCACTAACAACATCGAAGTTCAGGTCCAGCAAACGGTGCGCGCCGATGTTACGCTTCAGGTCGGCCAGCTGACCGAATCCGTTGAGATCTCAGCGGCAGCGGATCTGTTGCAGGCGGAAAACGCCTCCATCGGAACCGTTATCGGGAACAAAGGCGTCACGGAGCTGCCTCTGAACGGCCGAAATTATCTGAGTCTTGTGGCTCTCGCCGCCAACGTGGACACGCTCTCGCCTTCGTCCGGCCAGGCAGGCTCGCGCGAAGGGGGCGACCGCGCCAGCCAATCAATCTCCGCGGCCGGCCAGCGCATCATGTTCGACTACTTCACGCTCGATGGCGTAAACAACACCGACCCGGATTTCAACACGTACGTTACGCTTCCCTCCGTGGATGCCATTCAGGAGTTCAAGGTGCAGATTGGTGTCTATCCCGCCGAGTTCGGGCACCAGGCCACGCAGATCAACGTGCTGACGAAATCCGGCGGCAACGTCTACCACGGCTCCCTCTTCGAGTTCCTTCGCAACGATGTCTTTGATTCCGTGCCATACGCCTTCGGTACCGTCCACCCAAACAAATCGCCGTTCAAGTGGAACGACTATGGCTTTGAACTCGATGGCCCCATCCGAATCCCAAAGCTTTTGGATGCGCGGAACCGGCTGTTCTTCATGGCTAACGATGAATGGAAGCAGCAGCGTCAGAACAGCCAGTCCCTCTACACGCTGCCGACCGCGGCCGAGGAGACCGGCAATTTCAGCGCGCTCGCCGCGACCATTTACGATCCTCAAACCAAAGCGCCGTTCCCGGGAAACATCATCCCCACCAGCCGCATCGACCCCATCTCTGCGAAGTTCCTGAACTACTACGCCGCCGCGGCCTCGCCGGTGCCGACGAACAACTATGCGCTGTTCGTCAGTTCACCGGCCTACCGGGATGCGTTCACCATGCGCTTTGATGTGGTGGAATCTTCGAAATCACAGTGGAACGGCCGCTGGAGCTGGGGCAACGAGAACCAGTCGTCCACCGGACTGGGTGGCGCGGGAAGTAAGATCCTGACCAATTACGATCAGTACCTGGTTACGAATACCCGCACGCTAACACCGAGCCTGGTCAACGAAGCCCGATTCGGTTACACGCGCTTCTTCAACTCCATCGGCACGCTTTCCGCGTTCACCACCAACGAGGTCGGCTCACTCGGTGTCCCCGGTTTAAACGCCGGCACGTCCGCTACCTGGGGAATCCCGGCCATCTCGCTGAACGGCGACGGCTTCAGTGGATTTGGCGATAACACGGACGGCCCCTACGTCATCGATAACAACACTCTGCAGGCCCTTGACAATGTCTCGTGGACTAAAGGCAAGCACTCCTTCCGGTTTGGTTTCGAATACAACCGCCAGAATTTCAATCAGGTGGGGAATCAGTTCTCCCGCGGCAATTTTGTCTTCCAGCCGAACGCCACTCAGAGCCCGGCCCACACCGGCGGCGACGCGTTCGCGGAGTTCCTGCTGGGCGATCTTTATCAATCCACGGTGGCCGTCGCGATTGCTAACGCGCAGTTCCAGCGCAATGCCGAGGCCGCGTTTATTGATGACACCTATAAGATCACTCCCAAGATCACGTTGTCGCTCGGGCTGCGTTACGAACTGACGCCGCCATGGGTGGATCAGCTTAACAACGATTTCACAGTCGCGATTCCGCAGCTTTACTTCGCGCCGCAGGCTCCGCAATCCATCTGGCCTTACTTCGTCCGGGAAGGGAATTGCCAGAACCCCTACCAAGGTCTCTCCATCAACTGGACCGCCACCAGCGGCGTTGCCGGGACGCAGGCTAATCCTCCTCCCGTCTGCAGCAACGGCAAGTTCCCCGACGCGCTTCTCAAAACGGCTTACAACAACTGGGCGCCGCGCGTCAGTATTTCCTGGTCGCCGGACACCCGCCTGGTGGTTCGCGCCGGAGCCGGCATCTTCTATAACCAGGACATCGGGAACGCGGTGTTCGATATGGCGCGCAACATTGCGGGCCGCGTGACACAGACGTCCGGCCAGAACGGCGGCTCCGTCGGCGTGCCCAATCTGTTCTACAGCAATGCAGTGCCGGGCGGCAGCGGAGCCATCGCGCAGTTGCCTCCCCCGTATGCGTATGTAGACGCGTACAGCCATCACACGTCCTACACCATGCAGTATCTGGTCAACGTACAGCGGCAGTTCGGCAGCGACTGGGTATTCGAAGCGGGTTACCTCGGCACCGAGAGCCACCACCTATATGGCTTTCAGGACGCGAACCAGGCGATTCCGTTTGGCTACATCGGCAACGGCGCCAGTACGCCCGTGTCCGCGCGAATTCCCTATCCCAATTACGGAGTGATTCAACTGGTGGCGGATGGTGGCAACGGTGTTTACAACAGCTTCAGTTTCAAAGCCACGCGCCGCTTCAGCGCCGGACTGAGCATTATCAGCTCCTACACGTTTGCGAAGTCCATCGACGATACCAGCGGGATTCGCGTTCAGGGTTTCGACACCCTGTTCCCGCAGAACAGCGATTGCATCAAATGCGAGCGCGGCCTCTCGTCATTTGATGTGCGTCACCGCTCGGTGACCTCCGTGCTGTATGAACTGCCCATCGGCAAGGGCAAACAGCTGGACATCAGCAATTCGTTGCTCAACGCCGTGGTTGGCGGCTGGCAATCGGGCGGCATTCTCACGCTGCAGAGCGGCATCCCGGGAACGCTTTCCATCGGCGGCGTGGACAATGCGGCCACTTCGGACGGCGGCTATGACCGGCCCAACTCCACCGGCGTCAGCCCCTATCTGAGCAACCCGACGCCCTCGCGCTGGTTTAATCCAGCGGCCTTTACCGAGGCGCCGCCGGGCTTTTTCGGCAACGTTGGCCGGAATACGGTGCAGGGGCCCGGAATCTTCAACATCGATTTCGAACTGCACAAGCAATTCCGCATGCCGTACAACGAACACCATGCTGTGCAGTTCCGGTTCGAAGCGTTCAACGTTCTCAACCATCCCAACTGGGGCATGCCGAACCTGAATATTCTTTCCGGCGCCGCGTTTGCCGGTCAGCCCGGCACCAACGCGCACCAGGGTTTCGGGATTGTCAGCAGCACGCAGACCAACATGCGGCAGGTCCAGCTCGGCCTCAAGTATTCGTTCTAGATGGATTGATTGTTTCGCGGGAACAAAGCGTTGATCTCGGCGTAACTCAACGCTTGTTCCACGAAGCCAAAAGTCCCATCTTTTTGCATCTCCTGGGCCGCTCGAAAGAAGGCGTTAAGCGCGACGCGGGAAAGGGCGCTGCCGACGCTCACGCGTTTTACTCCTAAATCGGACAATTCCGCAAGGCTGCAGTTTAAACCTTGAAGTCCCATAATCACGTTTACGGGGAGATCTACGGAACGCACCACTTCCGCAATGTCTTCCGTGCTCGTGAGACCGGGCGCGTAGAGGACATCGGCCCCTGCCTGTTGATAGCTCTGCAGCCGCTGAATGGTTTCCGAAAGATTCCGTCGCCCGTGGAGATAGTTTTCCGCGCGCGCCGTCACCGTAAACGGGAAAGGGAGCGAGTGCGCTGCTTCGGACGCAGCAAGAACTCGCTCCGTCGCGCGCTTGATCTCAAAGATCGGCTGCGCTTCCTGGCCCGTTGCGTCTTCGATGGACCCGCCGACCAACCCCGCCGCTGCCGCCAGGCGGAACGTTTCCGCCACTGTTTCCGGATCATCGCCATACCCGTTCTCCAGATCGCCACTTACCGGCAGGTCCGTCGCGGATGCAATCGCCGCCATGTGCGCCATCATCTCGGACCTGCCGATGGTGTTGTCCTGCCATCCTGCCGAGAAAGCGTATCCCGCGCTGGTGGTGGCCAGCGCTTCGAAACCGAGATAAGCGAGCAGGCGCGCGGTTCCGGGGTCCCAAGGATTGGGGATGATAAACGCGTTCGCACGCTCGTGCAAAGCGCGAAAGGCGGTCGCCTTTTCAGCCTGCGTTGACATTTTCAAGGAAGGTCCTTTCTTCGCGCAGAATCAGACGTTTGGTCGCGGCCATCTCGAAGTTCTTGCGTGCCTCGGCATCGCCCCGAAGCCGAGTCCGGTAAGTCTCATAAGCCGCCAGGGTGTCGAAACCAATCAAACCCCAGGCTACATCGTTCGTTCCTTCGTACGGAAGGAAGTAGCCCAGCAGATGCCCTCCACACCGCGGGATGATGCGGAGCCAGTTCTCGGCGTACTGCTTGAACCCTTCGCGCTGAAAGGGATCAATCTGATAAGAGATGAAGCAGGTGATCTTCATAGTGTTCCGCAGTATGTCGCATCAGGAACACACACGCTTCGTTTATCATCAAACTGTGGATGCTGTCGACCATAATGATCTGGCCGTGTCCGGTATCGCCGCGGCGATCGGCGAGCCTGCGCGGGCGCGAATGCTTTATCAACTGATGGACGGGCGCGCGCGCACCGGCACGGAGCTCGCGATACTGGCGGAGATCAGTCCTTCCACCGCGAGTGTCCATCTGCATCGACTCAAATCGGAGCATCTGGTTAAAGTGACGAGCCAGGGTAAGCACCGATATTACAGCCTGCACGGGCCGCAGGTGGCGCATGCACTGGAAAGCCTGAGCGTGCTTGCGGGGGCCGCTCGCACGCCGTTTCGGCCCTCCACGCCGGCGCGCCTGCGTAGCGCGCGGACGTGCTATGACCATATTGCAGGCGCAGTCGGTGTCCTGCTCCATGATCAATTGCAGTCTCTCGGCTGGCTCTCAACGGAATACGAGCTAACCATTTCCGGCGCGGACGCTTTTGGCGGGCTCGGCATCGACATTCCACAGCTGCGCTCTTTGCGGCGCCGCTTTGCCTGCCCGTGCCTCGACTGGAGTGAACGGCGGCCTCATCTGGGAGGAGCGCTCGGGGCGGCCGTTTTCGAAGTTTCGATCGCGAGAAATTGGCTGAGTGCGGATCTTAACAGCCGCGCACTTTCTGTCACTGCTTCCGGAAAACGCGAATTGTTGCGTCGGTTCGGGCTTGATGTCGCGTGAAAGTGCTCTGGTAAACTGACCAGACCATGCGCGCGTTCTTCTGGCTGCTGGCAGTCTGCCCAATTCTTTACTCCGCACCGCCGGAAGAACACGAATTTCGAATTGCCAACTTCAAAACCGAGAGCGGCGCGACGCTTCCCGAAGCGCGCATTCGTTACGGCACTTACGGAAAGCTGAATGCCGCGAAGGACAACGCCGTGCTGCTGCCTTCGCACTATATGGCCAATCTCCACGGGTACGAATGGCTGATCGGTCCGGACCGCGCGCTCGATCCGGACAAGCTGTTCCTCATCACGACCGAGCTCTTCGGCAACGGCCGCTCTTCCTCGCCCAGCAACACGCCCGAACCTTTCCACGGCCCGCGATTTCCCGTGATGACCATTCGTGACAATGTGCAGGCGGTCCATCAATTGTTGACGGAAGATCTGGGCGTGCGCCATCTGCGCGCTCTGATTGGCTTTTCGATGGGCGCGGAACAGGCGTTCCAGTGGGCTGTCAGCTACCCCGATTTCGCCGACCGCTTCGTCGCGACCTCCGGCACAGCCAAATGCTATCCGCACGGAGTGGTGCGGCTGGAAGGACAGATCTCGGCAATTATGGCCGACCCGGTCTTCGCCGGTGGAGACTACGCGACTCCTCCGGTGAAAGGGCTGCAGGCCTTCGGCACCGTGTGGGCTGGTTGGCTCTATTCGCAGGAGTGGTGGCGGAAAGAACTTTGGCGCGCATCGCGTCCGGCAGGCACCACGTTCGAACAGGTGCTCGACCGTTTTCGCACGCGCTTCATCCCGGGAGCGGACGCCAATGATCTGATTCTGCAATGCCGCACATGGGAGAAACACGATGTCGGCGCCACCCCCGGTTTCGGCGGCGACGTGGAGCGCGCGCTGCGCAGCATCCGCGCCCCGTTCCTCTATATGCCTTCGGAGACGGATCTTTACTTCCCGGTGGGCGATGCCCGTTACGAATCCGCTTTCATTCCCAAGGTCACGTTCCAGCCGATCCCTTCTCTGTGGGGACATACTGCGGGCGCTGCCAGCAACCCGCAGGACGCCAAATTTCTTAACGAGAACATAGGAAAGTTCCTGGCGTCGTCCCGCTAACTGGCTGGCGATTGGCGTTCACTGTTTCGGCCGCAATGCCGAAACATCAACCGTCAGACCGAGCCCGCTCGCTTGCGCGCTCTCTTTGATCACTTTGGTGGCGGCGGCCAGCAAATGTCTGCCCTCTCGTTTATGTCCTGTCACCAGCAAACCATTCGCGTAGTTCATCAGAACTTTCCCGTAAACCGGATGCTCAGGCCCGTAAGAAGCTTTCGCAATGGCCAGCGCATGGGAAAGCAGTGCCAGTGATTCGGTGGCATCTCCGGCGCGCAGCTTCGCAAGCGCAAGGTTGCTCATCGGGTAGATCTGAAGCGGACTCTCGGGCCCCCTTTCCTGCTGGATGATTTTCAGCGCCCGCTCAAAAAGGGAGATTGCCTCCTCGTTGCGGCCCTGAAACCGGCGTACCGACCCGAGATTGTTGACACACATCCCGACATACCCTTCGCGGACTCCTGGGTCCTTTTCGAGAATGGGCAGCGCCTGTTCGATATACCGCTCCGCCTTCTCGTAGGCCCCCTGCTGCAGCAGAATGTCCCCCATGGCGGAGCGGCCGTGCGCCAGCAGAGGACTGTTCGGCGGCAGGAGTTCGCTGTACAGTTCGAGAGCTTCCCGTAATTCGCTTTCCGCCTTGACCAGCTCGTCCATGTGCATGGCGACGCCGGAGAGATTCACCAGCGTCTGTGCGCGGGCGACGGAATGAGGACCGGTTGTCGCGTCGATGATCGCCAGAGCGCGGCGGAAGCATCTCTCTGCTTCGGCCATTTGGCCGAGTTCGTCGGTCGCCGTGCCGGCGGAATTCAAAGCCGAAACCAGATGCATCGGCTCCGCCGGGTTTTGTTCAGCAACGCGCACCGCCTCCCGGTAAGCCGACGCGGCATCCGCATAGTGGCCGTTGTGGCGCGCCAGGTTTCCCCGGTCCATCAGCGCGCGCCAGTCCGGAAGCTGCGCATGGATGTGGGAAATCGCCGCGAAAGCCGTGAGGAACAAGGCCAGGACAGAGCGCGTCATGCTACCTCCAAAATGGAAAAGGCCGCCTCCAGGACAGTTGCCCTGGCGACGGCCTCCGAGTACTTCGGTCAGCCTTGAGAATGGCGGAACGAACAGCTTACGCTTCGCCTGTAAATTTCACTTTCTTCTTAGTGAGCTCCGCCAGAACGGGAACCCCGTCCTGAATGCTCAGGCGCTCAATCTCGCCGTAGCGAAGATCGCCGCAGAAACGAATAAACGCGAGCCAGGCCGGCGACAATGCCTTCGCGGCCGCACGCTCGCCGCCCGGCGTCGAATCGTTTGCGGGCTTTCCCTGGCTCATAGTTCCCGTGCGTATTAGCGGAGACGCTCGTTCAGCTGAAATTGTTCACCATTCTGCGATTTTTTGTTTCCGCGTGCAAGAGCTTTTGACGCGGCACCTTGCACACGGTTTGCAAATGGCGAGAAATTCCGGGTAGTGGGCCCTGAAGGATTTGAACCTTCGACCAACGGATTATGAGTCCGCGGCTCTAACCGCTGAGCTAAGGGCCCGAGTAACCAGGCAGTCCTCATTGTACTAACGCCCGGGCAGCAGCACCGCACGGCAGCGCGCGTACCTCTGCCGTGCTTGCTATGATTCCTTCTGTGGCCGATTCCGTTCAGGCTTCCGTTTCTGCCTCCGTCGACCGTACCCGCATCATCGCCCCGCGGCATCGCGCATTTGTCCGGATTACCCACTGGATTACAACGTTGTGCTTTTTTGCCCTGTTGGTCAGCGGAGTGGAAACGCTTACCACTCATCCGCGTTTCTACTGGGGTGAGGCCGGCAACATTCTGACCCCTCCGCTGTTCAGGATTCCCATCCCGGCGGCAAGGTCGGCTGTACCGACCGCCTACGGTTTTGTACTCACGGATCAAAACGGGTGGGCCCGTTCTCTCCACTTCCAGTCCGGATGGATTCTGGTCTTTACCGGCCTGCTCTATACGGCCCTAAGCCTGTACACCGGACACCTCCGCAGAAACCTGCTCCCGCGCGGCGTCGATTTCGCTCCGCGAACGCTCTCAGCTGCCATCATCAGTCACCTGCGTTTCGCGCGACCCGCCCCGGCGGAGGCCTGGGCTTACAACGCATTGCAGCGGTTCAGCTATCTGTTCGTCATCTTCGTTGCATTTCCCCTGGTCATCTGGACCGGACTCGCCATGTCTCCCGCGATTGTCTCCGCGTATCCTTGGGTGGTCACCACCTTCGGCGGCCAGCAATCGGCGCGAACCATTCACTTCTTCATCTCCGTCTTTTTGGTGCTGTTCGTTATCGTTCACGTGCTGATGGTTTATCTCGCCGGGTTCGGGAGCCGCCTGAGAGCGATGGTCACCGGCCGCATTGCGCCGGGCAGGGAGCAATCATGAGTAACTTCTCACGCCGCAATCTAATTACTACCGCGCTGGCAGCAACCGCGGGCGCGTCGGGTCTGGCAGTCGCGGCAAACCTGGCAAGCCGCCACGGCCTGATCCCGCCGGATCACGGCGGCGTATTTGGGCTCGGCGAAACGCTGACCTATGCTTCCCAACGCCTGCTGACCGGGCAATCATTGGCCCGCGAATTCCCGCGCAGCGAGATTTCGGTTCCGGCTTTCGCCAACGGCAAGCCGCCCCGGGAGGATGCGTTCAGGAATCTGCAGGCCGGTGGTTTCGCCGATTGGCGGCTGATTGTGGACGGCATGGTCGCGCGCCCCCGATCGTTCTCCGTCCCGGAACTCAAGAGCCTCCCTTCCCGAAGTCAGATCACTCACCTGGCGTGCGAGGAGGGGTGGTCCTTCATCGCGGAGTGGACGGGTGTGCCGCTGTCGCACGTTCTGGAAGCCGTGCAACCCGCGCCGCACGCCAAATTCGTCGTCTACTTTTCCATCCAGCCGCGATGGTGGGACAGCGTCGATATGGCCGAGGCGCTGCATCCTCAAACGCTTATCACCTACGGCATGAATGGAGAGGAACTTCCGGTCGGCAATGGCGGACCACTTCGGATCCGGGTTCCGCGACAACTGGGCTACAAGAGCGTAAAGTACCTCACTCGCCTGACTGTTACCGACAGCCTCAAAGGATTCGGCAAGGGTCTGGGATCTTCATTGCCGGAACGCGGCTACACCTGGTATGCCGGCATGTAACCGGCGCCCGCCGGCGAAGTTGTAATCTGATTCCATTGTCGCGAGCGCTCCCCAGACTTGCCGCCCTTGTTCTGGCGCTCGCCGGCATTCCGTTGTTCACTCTGGCGGCGTGGTGGTCTCTTCGCATCGCCCGGGCCGATCTCCTCGAATCCCGCCCCACTCTGCATGACGCTCAGGAAGCCGTCCGCCTGACACCTGCCAGCGCCGCAGCACATAAAAATGCCGCAGCCGTCTTCGAGGCCGTTGATCCCCTCAGCGCCGCGAACCGCGCGGAACTGCAGGCCGCGCTCCGGCTGAGCCCGCGGGACTCGGCCGCGTGGATGGCGCTGGGCCTCGACGCCGAGATCGCAGGGGATCTGCCCCGCGCGGAGCAGTACCTTCTGGGAGCGGCCCGTGTGGACCACATGTTCAAGCCGGCGTGGTCGCTGGCGAACTTCTACGCGCGCACCGGACAATCCGCCAAATTCTGGCCCTGGATTCGCAAGAGTGCGGACCTGATGGAACGCTGGCCAGGCGAGCCGTTCACCTTCGATCCGAACCCCGTTTTTGCCCTTAGCTGGAGTGTCACCACGGACGCCGAAACCATCGAGCGCCTGGCGATTCCGCCGCGACCATTCATCCTGGATGAATACGTCCGCTACCTGACGGGTTCCGGCCGGATAGACGCAGCGCTCGGCGCCGCGGCGCGTCTCTATTCCATTGCTGGTTCGACCGATCTGCCGGCGCTGTTCTACCTCTGCGATTCGCTGATCCAGCGCGGGCGCGGAGCAAACGCGGTCACGGTCTGGAACGGCGCCGTTACCGGTCGGCTGCCGCTTTACGAGCATCTGGACCCGCACGCCGGCAAGTCTCTGACGAACGGCACACTGTCGGCAGAACCGTCCGGCACTGGCTTTGATTGGCGAATCGCGCGGCCACCGGACATCTACGGGAGGTATGTCGAAGGCACCCGCACCATGCGCTTCGACATCAATGGCGATGAGCCGGAGCAGTGTGAGCTGGTGAGCGCCGCCGTTCCGTTGTTGCCAGGCCGCCGGTACCGGTTTCATTATCAGTACCGCACCACCGAGATGACTGGCACTCCCGGATTGCACTGGAGTCTTTCGGATGCCGATCGAATGGAGCAGTCCAGCGCTCCCGGTTTCCCCGCGCGCGACGAAGACGGGGAAGCCGCGTTCGATTTTTCCACACCTGCCAGCTTCTCGCTCGGCTGGCTTGCGCTGCGCTATGACCGTCTGGCCGGCTACACCCGGCCCCGTGGTTCGCTCTGGCTCGGCCCGATGCGGCTCGAACTGCTGCCATGAATCCATCCATGGAGTTTCGGCTGGCCACGGCAGCGCTGCTCGCCGTGCTGATTGCCGGTGTTCTCGTCGCGTGGTCGCCCGCTTTCTGGGCAGTCAGCGTCTTGCATATCGGCCTTTTCACTCTTTGTGCAGTGTGGCTGGCCGTTGCCGTTTTCAAGCGGGAGAGTTTCGCGGTGAACTGGCTGTTCGTTCCGCTAATCCTGACCGCCTTGTGGGGACCCGCGCAAATTGCCCTCCGCACCACTGTTTATTCCTTCGATACCGTAAGTTCATCGCTGAACTGGCTGGCGGATTTTGCCGTTTTCGCCATCGCGGTCCAGCTGCTGCGCACCCGCCGGCTGCGCGACACCTTCCTGGACGCGCTGCTGTACTTCGGTTTCGCGCTGATGGTCGTATCCATCGTTCAGTCGTTCACTTCTCCCCGTCAGGTCTTCTGGCTGTTCGAAAGCAGCTATCGCGTAATTGGCCCGTTCGTTTATAAGAACCAGTTCGCCGCCTTTGCCGAGTTGCTTCTGCCCATCGCTCTTTACCGCATGCTCACCCGGCGGCATCGAGCCTTCGTATTCGGATTCATGGGCGCCACTATGTTTGCTGCCGTAGTGATGAGCGCTTCGCGCCTGGGCACGATTCTCCTCGCACTCGAAATCCTGTTTGCGCTGGTGGCCGGCTGGGGCAGGCGGCTGGTCACCTCTCGTGTGGCGCTGCAGCTTTTCCTGCAAATGTTCGTCCTGCTCGCGCTGTGCACCGCCGTGGTCGGCTGGGGTGCACTGGGCGAACACTTCCGCGATCAGACGTCCGGCGCCATCCGTCACAATCTCCTGCTCTCCACACTGCAGATGATCCGAGATCGGCCCTGGTTCGGCTGGGGTCTGGGCAACTGGAAGGTCGTTTATCCCGCATACGCGCTCTTCGACAATGCGCAGTTTGCCAACGCGGCCCATTCCGACTGGACCCAGTGGACGTCCGAAGGCGGTATCCCCTTCGCTCTTCTGCTCGCCGCCGTATTCATGAAGTCTGTCTTTCTTTCCTGGCGCTGGCTATGGGGAGCCGGCAGCCTTTTTGTATTAATTCATAGTTTTTTCGATTATCCGGCGCGCGAACCCGTCATTGGCGCCATCCTCTTCGCCCTTCTTGGCGCCATGTGCGCCGCCGCTGCTGAAACGGCTCCGAAGCGCTCCCGTTCTGTCTCGGCTGTGGGAACAGCTGTGGCATGATTGGGAGATACGTGGAAACACGTATGAGGCATTATGCGAAAACTGCTTTCGTTTTTTCTGCTTTCTTTTTTGGCGTTTTCTCAATCCGTGCCAAAGGCTCAGCAGAACATAGCGGCTGAAGCTTCCATCCCCAATCTGCCGGCTCAAATCATCGGAGCGGACGATATGGTTCTGCTCTCGGTGTACGACTCACCCGAGTTCACTCGCACGGTCCGCGTCAGCCCGGATGGTGAGATACGGCTCCCCATGCTGAAGCAGCGAATCCACGCCTCCGGTCTCCTCCCGTCTCAGCTCGAGGAAAGTGTGGCGAAGGCTCTCACGGATGAAAAGCTTCTCGTTGATCCATTTGTCACCGTCACCATGGTCGAGTATCACAGCCGCCCCATCAGCATCGTTGGCGCGGTGAAAAAGCCGATCACGTTTCAGGCCAACAGCCCCATGACCCTGCTCCAGGCGCTCTCTCGCGCCGAAGGCCTCACCGAGGAAGCCGAGGGCCAGATCCTGATCAGCCGCGTCGCCGCCGATGGGCAGACCCCGCTGGTGCAGCGCATCCCGGTAAAGGGATTGATCGATAATGCCGACCCGGAGTACAACGTCCGCCTCACCGGTGGCGAGGAGATCCGCGTTCCCGAAGCTCCGCGCATCACCGTCGCCGGAAACGTGAAAAGACCTGGCTCGTTTCCCGTCAAGGAAACTTCCGATCTCACCGTAATGAAAGCCATTGCAATGGGTGAAGGGTTGTCACAGTTCTACGGGAATACCGCTTACATTTACCGCGTGGACGACGCCAAAGGCACGAAAAACGAGATCGAAATCCCGTTAAAGAAGATACTCGACCGCAAATCGCCCGACGTGGCGCTGCAGGCGCGCGACATCCTCTATATTCCCGACAGCACGGGTAAGCGCACGTGGGAAAAGGTGCTGTCACTCGGAGGCGCCACCGCCTCCGGCGTAGCGATCTTCCACTAAGATGGAGAACCTCAGACTGGAGCGCTTCGACCGGAACCTGCCTGCTCTGACACCGCAGACCTTCAGCGTACCCAGCTACACTCCCGAGCCGGAGAGCGGCGATGAATCGCTGCCCGTATCGCATTACCTGTGGATCCTGCGACGCCATCGCTGGAAGATCCTGGCATTCGTTCTGTTCTCGGTGATCGCCACTTACGTCGTCTCGAAGCGCCTCACACCCATCTATGAATCCACGGCCACGGTGGATATCGACCGTCAGACTCCCACCGCTGCGCTGGGTCAGGATTCCGTGCGCACCCCTACCTTCGACGCCGATCAGTTTCTCGCTACCCAGATCCGGCTGGTCGAGTCCGATTCGGTCATTCGCCCGGTGGTGCAGAGGCTGCATTTGAAGGAGGTGGAAAGGCAATTTGCGGAAGAGACTAAGGAAGCCGCCAAAAGCGCCAATGCCGAAGATGCGCCGATCAAACTCAAGCGGCTCGAGGTATCGCGCCCGCACGATACCTACCTGCTGCTCATCAGTTATCGCTCGGCCAATCCGCGCCTCGCGGCCGATGTCGCCAACGGCATCGCTCTTTCCTATCTCGACCACACCTACCGGATCCGGTTTGACGCTTCGGCAGGCCTCTCCCGCTTTATGGAGAAACAGCTGGAAGAACTGAAAGCCAAAATGGAGCGTTCGGCCGCATCGCTCGCGCAGTTCCAAAAAGAATTCAGCGTCATCGATCCTGAAGAGAAAACCAGCATTCTTTCCGCGCGCCTCCTGCAACTCAACACCGAGTACACCAATGCCGAAGGTGACCGGGTGAAAAAGGAAACGGCTTTCAACTCCATGCAGTCCGGCTCGCTCGAAGCCGCGCTTATCTCTACGCAGGGCGAATCGCTCAAGCGCCTAACCGAGCAGTCGAACGAAGCACAGCAGCACTTCGAAGAGGTGAAGCTGCATTACGCCGCAAACCATCCCGAATACAAGAAAGCGGCTGGGCAGGTGGCGGAACTGCGACGCCAGTTGATCGAGACCAAGAACAGCATCACGCAGCGAATTGAGATTGAATACCGTCAGGCGGCGGAACGCGAGCGGATGCTGAAGGCCGCCGTTGCCCAGACCAAAGCAGAGTTCGACAGCCTGAATGCTCACTCCTTCGACTACGAATCGCTGAAACAGGAGGCCCAGGCGGATCGCAAGCTCTACGACGAACTGGTCCGCAAAATCAAAGAAGCGGGCATCAACGCCAATTTCCAAAGCAGTTCCGTGCGCATCGCCGACATGGCCCGGCCTGCGATTAGACCGGTGTTCCCCCGGATCCCCCTGTTCCTGCTTCTGGCATTTATTTCCTCGACCATCGTGGGCATGGCTGCCGCCATTGCAACCGACGTCATGGATTCCACCATTCGCGATCCGGAACAGGTGAGCCGAACGCTGAAGACCGAAGTCGTCGGTACGCTGCCCGCCATGAAGTCGTGGCGCGGCCAGCTCGCCCCGCTGGTGGGCAAAGGAAAAGCCTCTTCCTCCGAACTGGTGCCGCTGTCGAATTTGGGCGAGAAAGGCTCAAACGGCTACGACGAAGCCATCCGTACCCTGCGCAACTCCATTCTGCTGACCGATTTCGATCGCCGCCTGCGCTCCATTCTGGTCACCAGCGCGTCGCCATCCGAAGGCAAGAGCACCGTCGCTGCCCACCTCGCCGCCGCGCATGCGGAACAGAAGCAGCGCACTCTGATCATCGATGGCGATCTTCGCCGTCCCAGCCTGCACAAGTTCTTCGAATTTCCCACCACGCGCGGGCTCTCGAATGTGCTGATCGAAGGAATCTCCTGGCGCGACGCAGTTCAGCAGCCCGAAACCTTCAGTGGCCTGCATGTCATTCAGGCGGGTCCGCCCTCCCGCCGCGCAGCCGACCTGATCGGCCGCGCCATCCCGCAGATTCTCGCGGAGGCGTGCATGGAATACGATCTGGTGGTACTCGATGCGCCGCCCCTTCTCGGCTTTCCCGAACCTCTGCAAATGGCCAGTTCCGTGGACGGCGTCGTAATCGTAACGCGCGCCGGCCACACCAATCGCAAAGCAGTCGCTTCCGTCATCTCCACGCTGGTTCGGCTGCGCGCCAATGTAATTGGGCTCGTCCTGAACGAAGTGCGCAAAGAGATGAGCGAAAGTTATTACTATTACAGCCACTATGATAAGTACTATCGCCCGGACAGCAGCGCCTAAGCTTATCGCGCCGGCTTTTCGAAGTGCTGGTAGTCCTGCCGGTCCGGCCAGCTCCCGCCCCACGTCCATCCGCGTTTCACAAACGCCTGCACGGTGAAGCTGTCGCGCAGAATGCCTCCGGCGTAAGCCTTCGTGCGATCCAGATACGATCGTCCCGCAGGCGGCAGCACCTTGTTGTCTTTCACGTAGGGATTCGTCAGTGGATTGATGTCGATCGCGCGCCCCCAGCTGTGATTGGAGAACCTGCCTTTCACACCGGTGACATCGCGGCAGTTGTAAGCGGATGTGTTGTTGGCCTCCATGGAGCGGTCGTCGCTGCCGCCGTACTCATCCGTGGGCGCCATCCGCTCAACCAGGAAACCGTGACGGAACAGCTCGCCGAAGATCGCGCGCAGTTCTTCCGCCACCGCTGCGTTCACCACCAGCACCCCGTTTGCCGGACGCCCCGCGAAATCCCAGTAAGGTACGGAGAGGCGCCGAAGTTCCGCGCGCTCCACCGGACATCCGGCGTGCCACGAACTCGCCAAATCACCTACCTTCGGCGATAGCTGGAACAACGGCCGCGCCCCCGGAAAAGCCGAAGTCAGAGCCACGATCTCCGGCGATTGCGCGCACACCAGGCCAACCGCGGCCAGGGACACCAGCCCGCATTTCACAGTGAGAGAATCAGCCCTTCGCGCGCGACAATTGTGCCTTCATACGCTTGGCGCGCCTCGTCCGCGATGCCGCTCATGGTCTGGTCGTTGTGGCAGGGGTCGTGGTGAAACAGCACCAGTTGCTTCACCCCCGCGTCGCGCGCCACCGCGACCGCCTCTTTCCATGTGCTGTGACCCCAGCCGCGATGCTTCTCGTACTCCGCCGGCGTGTACTGCGAATCGTAGACCAGCACGTCAGCTCCCTGCGCAATATCGCGAAGCCCCGTGTCGACACTAATCACACCATGTTCGTGATCAGTGGCATACACCAGCGCCGCGCCGTTGGCTTCGATTCGGTAACCAGCCGCGCCCTGCGGATGATTCAGCGGAAACGGCTGCACTCGCAGGCCGGATTCGCTCCACTCCATCCCGTCCAGCTGGATGAATTCGCGGTTCCGCGTCGCCGATTCCAGATTCACCGGGAAATACGGTTTCGACATCTGCCCGTCCAAAATCTCCTTCAGCGGCCCGGTCGAATAATGGGAGAGAAAGCGGAGGCGATTGTTGGCTTGGTAGAGCGGAGCAAAAAACGGAATTCCCTGAATGTGATCCCAGTGGAAGTGCGTCAGAAAAATGCTGACACGCACATCCTCGCCATGTCGCTCGTCCATCAACGCGGTGCCCAGATTGCGCGCACCCGTGCCTGCATCGAAGATAAACGTTTCTCCGCCCGGCAGCCGGATCTCGAGACACGGCGTATTCCCGCCATACCCCAGGTTGTCGATCTGCGGTGTGGGCGTGGAACCGCGCACTCCCCAAAACTTCACGCGCATTCGCGGTTCGCTGGTCGTGCTAATCATTCCCTCTTCTTAATGATCCCGCGACTTCAAGCGCCATCGTGCGGCCCGCCAGCCGCAGTTCGAGAATTTCGCAGACCACGGCGATCAGCAGCAGCAAAACGCCTGCGGAAAACGAAAACAAAATGGAATCGATTCTCATCAGGCAGGTGAGAATCACCGTCCCGATAAAACAGGCCACGGCGAAGAACAGCAGCACGTGCGCGCTCAGCGTGAAGCGCAGCCTCCTCTGGAATAGCGGAAGCTGGGTTCGGATGTTCGCCAGCCTATCTTCCGTCGTGCCAATCACTCGATATTCCGCCGTTAGAGCGCGCACCCGGTCGCTCATGGACTGGTGCTTGGAACTCACACTGCCGATCAGGATGGCCGTTGCCGAAATCATCACCGCCGGCGTCACCGCGGTGGTCACCAGCTTGAGTGCGTTGTCGCCCCGGAACGGAGCCAGATCTACAACCATCCTCTGGCATTGTAAGCTTTAGCTTGAGGTTCGTAGCCGTCCTGCTGCTGCCACTCGGCCTGATGAGCGCGCAGACGCTGCGGGTCTTTTCCGAATTCCAGCGTCCGGATCCGTTCGGCCTTCCCGGCCTCGACCGCGCGCCCGACCCGCGCGAGATCATCTCACCGGCGGTGGTGCGCAACGGGTTCACGTCCTTCCACGTGGTCGTCACCGCGCCGCCCGGCACGAACTACTTCCTCTTCGTCGGCGCCAACCCGCCCGGCATCGTCACGACGCACCTCTACAAAGAGCAGTTTGTGCAGACGGATTCCGGCTGGTCGCCGGGGTTGCTGGATGAGGTTCGCGGCCCCGGGTTCGGTGTCATTCCCGATGCGCAGGTGCAGATCCCCGGCCAGACCTCACGCGATTACCTGCTGGATGTCTTCGTGCCCAAAGAGGCGGAACCGGGGCGACGGGTTCGCATCGAGCTGCAGCTGAAAACCGGATCGTGGCTTGTTTATCCGATGGAGATTCGCGTCCAAAACGCTGTTCTGCGCGCCTCGACGCCCGCTATCCTGATGACCCTCGCGGACGTCTCACGCCGCAACGCGGAGCAGGATTTAGAATTGGCCTGGGCCGTCGACAGCCCGCCGGCATGGTTTTATTTGCTGAAGCAGACCGTTCCGATTTGGCTCGGTCCGGGTCCGGAATGGGTGCTGCGCTTCCGGGATTTGCTGTTTCTCAGATCCCCTCGCCCTGGTTGAACTGACCGCGCGGCCGGATCACGCCCGACTCTTCCAAATCCGTCAGAATTTCTTCCGCGCTGCTGCGCCCGGAACCTGCTTTTACCCGCACCGCGATCATGCCCGCATTGCACAACACCTCGGCGTCGATCTCACTGAAGACAACCGCCACCAGACAGCCACGTTCGAAAAGCGCGCGCTCCACTTCGTATGCCAGGTCTTCATCGCCCGCTTCCACCACGGTGGCTCGATGTCCGCTCCGTGCCAGTCGCTCTGCCTTGGTGACACGTTCGGCCCGGAACTCCAGTTCCGCATGCCGGACCTCTTCCACTTCCGCAAGCCCGGAGATCATACCGGCCGCGAGAGTCTCGTTGCTCGCCGGATCGATCAAGATGAACGCGCCGGTTACCCGGTTGTCGCGGTACGAATCGAAAAACAGCGGCCGATGCGTTTCGATCGTCAGGGACCCGATCTCGTTCAGCGACAGCGTCGATGCATGCTCGTGCTCCAGCGTGCCTATGTTGACGCGGTAATGCAGCGCATTCACCGTTGCTCGCACGGTCTGCGTCGTATGCTTCAGCAGGTACGTTCGGCTCAGCTGCAGCGCGGTCTGGTTCATCCACACCACCACCGCTTCCAGCCGGCGGGAAATGTGGGGCGGCTGCCTGACCGGAACCAGCATGTCGCCGCGTCCAATATCGATCTCGTCCTCGATCAGCACCGTGACCGACATAGGCGCGCTCGCCGATTCCAGATCGCCGTCGTAAGTGGTGATGCGGCGGATCCGGCTCGTGCGGCCCGAAGGCAGCGCGAGCACCGCATCGCCCGGTCTCAGCAGCCCAGAGGCTACCTGTCCCGCATACCCTCGGAAGTCCAGATTCGGCCGGATGACATACTGCACTGGAAACCGGGCCGGCAGCCGCTCTCGCTCTTCGGCCACCTGTACCGATTCCAGATACTCGAGCAGATGCGGCCCGCTGAACCACGGCATGTTCGTGCTGCCGCCCACTACATTGTCGCCAAGCAGCGCGGCAATCGGCAGGAAATAAGGCTCCGGCGCGTGAATCTGACGAGCGAATCCCAAAAACTCTTTCCGGATCTCCTCGAAGATCGCTTCGTCGAAGCCCACGAGGTCCATCTTGTTTACCGCCACCACCAAATGGCGGATTCCCAGCAGCGTCGCAATGTACGCGTGCCTTCGCGACTGCGGCAGCACGCCGTTGCGCGCGTCGATCAGAATGATGGCAAGGTCGGCGGTGGAGGCGCCGGTCGCCATGTTGCGCGTATACTGCTCGTGCCCCGGTGTATCGGCGATGATGAATTTGCGTTTCGGAGTTGAGAAGTATCGATACGCAACGTCGATGGTGATGCCCTGTTCGCGCTCGGAACGCAGCCCATCGGTCAGCAGCGCCAGATCCATCTTTCCCGCTTTGGTGATTGCGGCCATCTGGTCTTCATACGCGCCCTTGGAATCGTAAAGCAGCCGCCCGATCAGCGTGGATTTGCCGTCATCCACACTGCCGGCCGTGGAAAGGCGCAGCAGTCCCGCAGTACTCAAAAGTAACCTTCACGCTTTTTGAGTTCCATCGACCCGTCCTGGTCATGATCGATGACTCGGTTTTCCCGCTCGGACCGCCGCACCAGCTTCATCTCGTCAATAATTTTGCCGACACTGTCCGCCTCGGATCGGATGGCGCCGGTGCAGGGGCTGCACCCAAGTGAACGCATTCGGCACAACACCATCTGCGGCTTCTCCCCCGGCAGCAGGGGAATGTCCTTCTCGACCGGCAGCAGCGATCCGTTCCGCACGATCATCTCCCGCTGCTTCGCGAAATAGAGCGGCACAATCGGAATGTTCTCCTGCTCGATGTACTGCCACACGTCGAGTTCTGTCCAGTTTGAGAGCGGAAACACGCGGATTCCTTCGCCTTTATGGACTCGGCTGTTGTACACGTTCCACAACTCGGGGCGCTGATTCTTGGGATCCCATTGCCCCAGATGATCCCGGAAGGAGTAAACGCGCTCTTTCGCGCGGGACTTCTCTTCATCCCGGCGCGCACCGCCGAACGCCGCGTCGTATTTGCCTTCCGCCAGAGCGTCCAGCAGCGCGCGCGTTTTCAGCAGCCCGCAGCAGTTTTGAGTGCCGATGCGGAACGGGTTCGCGCCATCCGCAATCGCTTTCTGGTTCGTGTGGACAATCAGCCTCGCGCCAATTTCAGAGGCGAATCGGTCCCGAAACTCGATCATCTCGCGGAACTTATACGTAGTGTCGATATGCAGGAGCGGGAACGGGATTTTACCCGGGTGAAACGCCTTTTGCGCGAGCCGAACCATCACAGACGAATCCTTGCCGATGGAGTACAGCATCACCGGGTTGGCAAACTCAGCTGCCACTTCACGCAAAATGTGGATGCTCTCCGCTTCGAGAGAGCGCAAATGGGAAAGCATGACCCTATTTTAGATCGAGATCGCGGTCTTTAGCACTTTTGGTAGAGAACGAACAGTGCTCCATTATGGACGATCTGGCCCGCTGGCGCCATGAAAATTCCTTATCGGCCTGTTCTCAATCCGCACCTGGTACTATCTGCTTCGTCCTATTCGTGGAAAGTAGAACATACGAATCGCCTGGCCGCTGTACCCACAGCCCCGCGCATGAGAAAATCAAGGTCAGTTCCAGCGGGGTGCAGTCAGCGCCCCCGGTAATTGCATCGTCAGGATCCCCGAATTGCGGGATCAGCCGATTCGTGGCCGTTGCGGCCCTTGTCCGGCAACTCACACGTTCTTTGCTGGTGTTGTTGAACTTAGCACCGCGAGGGATTAACGCTTTTTCAGACTGGCCAGCAGATTGCTTCCAGTGTGCACATCGGCCAAGCTGCCGGTGCCAGCATCACCCCTTTTGGTTTTATTCGATGACAGGAGAGTACATGCGTGCCGCGTACGACATCATTACCTTTTCACACCTGCGTTGGGACTTCGTCTTTCAACGACCCCAACACCTGCTTTCGCGGCTAGCTGCGCGCCATCGAATCATATTTGTTGAGGAGCCCATTCTGGATACCGGCGCCGAGCCGTGGTGGGAGAAAATCGAGGCCGCGCCTAACGTGCTGGTCTGCCGTGCGCATACGCCGGTTCAACAGGGAGGCTTTAGTGACCAGCAGATGCCGCTGTTGCGAAAGCTTGTTGCGGAACTGATCATTGAGGAGCAGGTTCAAAACTACGTCGTCTGGTTTTATACGCCGCTGGCTTTGCCGCTAGCGGAAACGCTCGCGCCCTCAGCCGTGGTTTACGACTGCATGGATGAACTTTCGGCCTTTCTGCATGCCCCGAAAAAGCTGCTGGACTACGAATCGAAGCTGCTGAAGCTGGCTGATCTGGTGTTCACCGGCGGCCGCAGTCTCTACCGGGCCAAGCGCAACCTGCATCCCAACGTGTTTTGCTTTCCCAGCAGCGTGGATGCCGATCACTTCCGCCGCGCCCGAGCAACCGCGGAGGCCGCCGATCAGGCAGCTCTGCCGCACCCGCGCCTCGGCTTTTTCGGCGTCATCGACGAGCGGATCGATCTGCAATTGATCGATTACGTCGCCCGATCCCATCCGGAATGGCAGATCGTCATGGTCGGGCCCGTCGTGAAGATCGACCCGGCCTCGCTTCCCTCGCAGCCGAATATCCATTACATGGGGCAGAGAAAATATGAGCAGCTTCCCGACTATCTGTGCGGTTGGGATCTCTGTCTCTTGCCTTTCGCTCGCAACGATTCGACAAAGTTCATCAGCCCGACCAAGACACTGGAATATATGGCAGCTGAGCGTCCCATCGTCAGCACTCCCATTACCGACGTGGAAGAACCGTACGGTAAAATCGTTTATTTGGGAGAGACGCCCGAGGCCTTCGCTGCCGCGTGCGACGCCGCTCTGCATGCTTCCGAACAGGATCAGGCCCTGAGAATATCGGGAATGAGAGAGGTGCTTTCCAAAACGTCCTGGAATATCACGGCTGAATCGATGGAAAAACAAATCGACGCGACAGTACAGAAGAACAAGAGTCTCGGAGAAGGCGTGTTTGTGCCCGCAACGGCGCAAAAGCCCGAAAAGACGGAGGAATCGCCAAAGACCGTCGTCATCGGCGCCGGCCCTACCGGCCTGAGCGCGGCCTATCACCTGGGCGCGGACGCCATTCTTCTTGAGCAGAATGGACGCGTCGGCGGCTGGTGCCGGTCCATTGAGGACAAAGGCTTCACCTTTGATCACGCCGGGCACATCATGTTTTCGAACGATCCCTACGTGCATGAGCTCTACCGCATGCTGCTGGGCGAGAACGTTCACTGGCAGGACCGCGAAGCGTGGATTTACAGCAAGAATGTTTACACGCGTTATCCCTTCCAGGGAGCGCTCCACGGCTTGCCGCCCGATGTGATTCAGGAATGCATCATGGGAGCCATCGAAGCGCGCTTTGGCTCCGTTCGGAAAAACGGCGCCTCGAACGGCGCTCTGGTGCAGAAGAGTATGCCCAACGGCAGCAGCCCTTCCGAATGCAAAGCGGAATCCATTACCGATTGCTGCGCGGATGGAGTGCTGGAAAGCTCCGCGCCACTAGCCAAGCCGGCCGCGTCCGAAGAGTACACCGGCGAGCCGCGTAACTTCGAGGAGTTCATCTACAAAGTCTGGGGCGCCGGAATCGCCAAGCACTTCGCGGTTCCCTATAACCGCAAGCTCTGGGCGGTGCCGCTCTGCGAGATGGAAACCTCGTGGCTCGGCGGCCGCGTGCCCATTCCGGATCTCGGTGAAATGATCGAGGGCGCGCTGCGCCCGGTTGCCAAACCCATGGGTCCGAACGCCCGCTTCGGCTATCCGCTGCGTGGCGGCTTCCAGGCGCTGATGAATGGATTCCTCCCGAATTTGAAGGGTGAACTCCGCCTCAATACGCGCGTGAAATCGGTTTCTCCTTCTCGCCACACCGTCACCCTGAATGATGGTTCCACCATCCGGTACGAACACCTCATCAGCACTATGCCGCTGCCCACTCTTCTGCGGGCCATCGGCGATGAGGTGCCCCGCGAAATTCGCGAAGCCGTTTCCAACCTGCGCCACGTCTCCGTGCGCTGCGTCAACATCGGCGTAGGACGGGAAAATCTTACCGAGAAGCACTGGATCTACTACCCCGAAGATACGGTCTTCCATCGCATTTTCGTGCAGGGCAACGCCAGTCCCCATTGCAATCCGGCGGGTGGCTTCGGTCTCACCTGCGAGATCACCTACTCCGAATACAAGCCGCTGCCGTGCGACGGTCAGGAATTGATCGACCGCTGCATCGCCGATTGCCGCAAGGTCGGCTTCTTCAACGAAGACGATCCCATCCTGACCGCGAATCAGGTGGACATGCCGTACGCTTACGTCGTTTACGACCACGGCCGCGCATCGAGTGTCGCCGCCATTCGCGACTGGCTGGCGCAGCGCGACATCATTCTCGCCGGGCGCTACAGCGAGTGGGAGTATTACAACTCCGACCACGCGTTTCTCGCTGGCAAGAAGGCCGCCGATAAGGTCAAGGAAATGCGGCCCGCCGCTCCTGGCAACTCGAAATCGCTGCCCGAAGCTTTCGTCATCACGCAGACTTCGGTCTGACGGTCAAAAGGTCCAGAGCACGCTCGTAAATCCGGTGTTGGCGCGGTAGTTCTCGTTCGCGCCGAACAGGCCGAACTGCTCCCTGTACCCGTAATACTGATATCCGAAGTTCAAACGGATCTTCTCCCGCAGCCGTACCGAAAGGCGCGCGGAGGGAGATTGGAACGTCAGCGGGAACGTTTGCACCGAATACAGCAGAGCGCCCACCGGATCAGTGGGGCCGGTGTTCGCCGCGCGGCCGTCGCCCGGATCGCGGTTGATGCTGTAACCCACAAACAAATCTGCCCGCTTCCGCAGCCCGAACCGGGCGACCAGCGTCCCTGCGTTGATATTGCTCAGATACACCGAATACTGCCCTGTGATCCTGGTAGCGCGCGGAGAGCCAGCGAAAAACGCAAGCCCGCCCAGCGTGTCCAGATGCAGCTTCGAGTAACTCGCATCCACCGACACCCACGGGCGTGGCGACCATGACCCGTTCCCGCTGTAGCTGCGCGCATGCGAACTGTACGACGTCAGCGTCACCGAGTTGTTGTTGTAATTCTCGCGATAATCCCCTGACAGCTGCAGGTTCTTCAACCGGTACTGGATCTTCGCTGAAATCGCGTGGTAGTTCTTCTCGCTCACAATCGTGAACGGGTTGTCGTTCTGCCCCACTTCGCCTTCCACATGAATCCGCAGCGGGGCTGTCGGATTCCAGTTGAAACCGATCACTCCCGCCTGCAGGTTGTTGGTCTGCTTATAAACCGTGTAGTCGAACGGCGTCGTCGGGTCGGTCTCGCCCGCAGTCGAATTGATCAGCCGGTTGGCATAGTGGTATCCCGCGTAGGCGCTGAATTTCCGGGAAAACTGATACCGCGCATTAGTCGCGTTGGTAAACAGCCGGATCCCCAGATATTGAAAATTCAAAAGCTGGTCCGTGAGTGTCGCAAAATCAATCTGGTCGAAGATGTTGTTGCCCGAAATCCGCACGCTCGAGACCGACGAGTTGTTCACTACCGACAGTTTGCTCGTCGCGAAGATGCTGATGGAAGCATCGCCCGTGATCACCGGCCTGCTGGCATTGCCCGCGACAATCACCTGCTGATTTTGATTGTTCCCAAAACGGTCCAGCCCGATTGCCAGTTGGTTCTGCGCAAAATTCCGGTTCCCGTTGGCATACGTGAAGCGCCCGTTGAAGGCAAACCAATGCCGATTCGTATTCAGGTTCACCAGCCAGCCTGGCGTGGAACCGTGATACGGCTGCGCCTTCGTATAGCTGGTGACCGTGGTCAATCCCGCTACAGTGGGCCCCGCTAACGAGAACGGCGTATCTTCCTTGTAGAATTCCCAACGCCGCAGCACGTTCAGATACCAGTGATGAAACTCGATCTCGCCGCCGAGCTTGTACGAGTTAAACTGCTGCCGGATGTCAGAGAACAGCGGCACGGCGTCTCCGGTGCTGTTAAACAACTGCTCAGTGGAAAGCGCCGGACCACTCTGCGTGGTGCGGCTGTACCCCAGAAACACACGGTACTTCCCCTGCGGGAACAGCGTCAGATCATGATCCTGCCACCGATACGTGGTGTTTTCGAAATGCGCGCCGCCCGCCACCACCAGCCCTGGATTGAAGTAATCGTTCTGCCGCCAGTTCAGGTCGTAGCGATAGATCCGATTCTTTTGCACGCGCAGATTGACGGACTCATACGGATCGTTCCCCAAACCCTGCGTGGTCAGCACCAGCTCGTCGAAATACTTCCCGTGTCCATTCTTCGAGTTCACTGTCAGGCTGCTGCCCAGCAGCCGGATCCCGTTCCCGTAATTTACATCGCTGCGATACTCGCCTTCGTTCCCGCCCACTTCGCTGAATCGATAGCCCAGCTCCCAGGACTGAACGACGTTGTAATTCCCGGCATTCTCTCCCCGGGTCGGATTGCCCACCCGTTCCGTCGTCGGAGCAACCGGCTGCTGTGCCGCCGCCGGCCAAATCATCAGCGCGAAAATACTCAGGTATCTCATCGCAGAAAATTGGGATCGCTGTTCGACCCGTGGATGCGCACATGGCACGTCGTACATCGCTGAAATTTCGGATCCAGCAGATTGTGCGAGCTGCTTTGAATCACCACACCGCCGCCCGTCGCTCCAAACGTGCCATTGCCCGCGCCGTTATGGCACTCCAGACACACCGTAAACACCACCGGCCTGCGCAGCAGCTTCGCGTTCATCGAGCCGTGCGGGCTATGGCAGGTCTCGCAACCCTCGACGCGCACCACGGCATGTTCGTAAACGAAGGGTCCGCGCTTATCGCTGTGGCAGCGCAGACAAGGCTCCTCGTTCCCCAGCCGCTGATCCACCATCCGCGGCCGCGAGCCCATGCGCCAGTCCGGCGCAAACGTGCCGTGCGGGTTGTGGCAGTCGGTGCACTGCATCACGCCCTCATTCACGCGATGTTTGAACGGCATGGAGAACTGCGCGCGCACAGCCGTATGACACCCATAACAAAGTTCGTTCTGTTGTTTCGCCAGCAGGAATTTCGGCGTCTGCGCTTTGTGAATGGAATGGCAGCTGGTGCACACCACCTGCGCCTGCGTATGCTGCGAACGCTGAATATTTGCCCGCGCCATATCCTTCGCGTGACACGTCAGGCACGTCTCCAGTACCTGCTTCTGACTCAGCTCGGAAAACGCGCGAATCAGCGTTTTCTTTCCCATGCTCTCCACATGTGCTCGCGCCGGACCATGGCAGCCCTCGCATCCCTTTCGCTCCGGCGCCTCCGACGCATTCGCCGCACTGCGAAAATGCGCGTTCTTGTAGAAGTTCAATGTGACGTCGGGATGGCAGCCTCGGCAAACAGTACTGCCGATAAACGGACTTTTCGGGGCCGCAGTCTGCGCCGCGAGTGGCAGCGCGAGCAGGCTGGTCCACACCAGCAGAACGTACCTGAGTGTACGGATGATAACCACCCCCCTGTTAGCAACATGATAGCGGATAGAACTGCAACAGGACATACAGCGAGGGTGGAAGTGGCTGGACACCGGACCGCCCCCCGGCCACTCCCGAGTGCCAGCACGTCTTTGCCGCGGAGATCCACAGACTGTATTTACCCAAGGATAGAGCTGGGATGAATATCCGCCGGGCTTCATCGTATCCATCTAGCACTATTCCCGAAATATTCAATCCGGTCCCGGAATAGCCGTAGGTATCCGGTTCATTTACTGAGAACTGCCGAACTCGCCGCCGTAATCCGCCGTTTTGTCCCGCCATATCGAATGATAGTGAATCGTGCCGGCAACAGTGCTTCGCGTCTGTAGGAAGATCGCCATCAACACCCGCGGACCCTCCAGACGAATGCCCAAGCGACGATTTCGAAGCCATACTGTTTACAGAGTTCCGGGAAGCCACTTGAAGCTATGCCGGTCGGTGCCAAGCTTCGCGCTCGACCGATGCGTCAGGATCGGGCTTATCTTCGATATGGCTCCATGTCTGGTACTTGCTCTGAATCGCCGCTCTGAAAATTGCTACGGCGTACAGGCAATTGTCATGGTATTCGCCCGAGTGCCATCGCTCCCGATCCCCTGTAGCAGTTCATCAAACGTTTGCAGGGGTACCATAGCACCCTGGCTGCCGACTTCCGAAACCAGCGCCCATTTGCTTAGAGCCAGCATTCCGGTCTGCGAGTTATCAACTGCGAGTTGCCCCTGACTCGATTCTATGAACCCATTCGGAACGCAGATCGACGGGTGGTCAAAAGGTGCACGCTGATAGCGAACCCGGTCATCACTAAGCGCTTTCAGAAACGCCACGATGGCCGTGCGCTCGCCCGCGTTCAGGCGTATGTTGCCGATTCCCGGCCCGAGGTTTCCATCCGAGGGAAAGTCACCGTTCCTTCCGTAAAACTCAAGTACCTGATCCAGCGTTGCCTGACCTCCGTTGTGGAAGTAGGGTCCGGTAAATTCCACGTTGCGAAGACTGGGCGCCTTGAAAGTGCCGGCCGACGCGGCGGTCGCGGGAGAGAAGAGCGGTTGGCCGAAATCATCATTCCCTGCAAGGCCAACGTCCTCTCCGATCGGCCGAACGCCGATTCGGAAGAACCCCGCGTTGGTTGGCGTGGCACCGTTCGCGGCCCGGCGCTGCACGGTGGTCCATCCGGCGGCCGTAAGCTCGGCACCATTGTGGCAGTTGGTGCACTGCGAATCTCCGGCGCGAAATTGATTGAGACCTTGTTGTTCAAGAGTGGTCAGCACTCCGGTTTGACCCTCAAGAAACTGGTCTACGCGGGAATCGTTTGCGATCAGGGTGGACTCATAGGCCTGAATCGCTAGTCCCCAGAACAGGCCGAAGTTATTCTCAGTCTGAGTGTGTCCTGAAGAAAGATCAGGCGCAATGTAGTATTCGGGTTTGAATGCAGCCTGGATGAGCGCTGCATAGGTCCATTGGGGCGAGAGGCCGTTGCCGTACGGATTTGCCATGGCACCAAGCACGCTGTCGCTGGGTGATACTTTCTGCCCTGCCAGGGGCGCGAGGTTGAGAAGTTTCCTGCCGAGTTCGGGCCACGACCGCCCTGCCCACGACATTTCGACGGCGCTCAGTATCGGACCGACGGCTTGGGAGGCCAGGCTGGCGTCGTCGATCCGAACCGCCTCGGGCGCGAGCACGTTCCCGCGATACGCAAGCGCGTGGAGCCCCGTATCGGAATCGCCGAACGGCGTGGCTCCCGTAAATACTTTGCGGGCTCGTCCGTCCCAGAAGTTACGAACATTAAAGACAGCATTGATTACGGAAGGCGCATTGCGCGTCGTGACTTGGCGGACATGAATCCCATTGAGAATGAAAAGTAACGAGGTTGTTGAAGCACTCGCGAGCTCGAGATCGGCTCCGGGTTGAATCTGCAGGAATGATTGAGCCACTACTCCCATCGATCCGGTGACCTGCTGTCTGTCGCTAACCACGGCGGAACGGTTACTTCCGGTATTAAGAAGCTGATGAAACGGGAAATCCGAAGTCGTTAGCGTGTCATTGATCACGGCGGATGGCCCCGATAGCTGGCTCCGGATGCGATGGTCGGCACCCGCGTGAAAATGGCAGGTTGCACACGCCGTGCCTCCATCGCTGCCTGTCTGGACGTCCCAGAACAACACTTTCCCTAAAACAATTAACGCATTCTCGTTCTGGACATAACGGTCCAGCCCGGTTGGTGAAGGCGGCGTTACAATTTTGAGAGAGGCCAAAGGAGGATTCTGTCCGCCTCCGCCGCCCCCACGTTGCGCGAGCGCATCACTCAGAAACAGCACGCAGGTGACGAGAATACCCGATTTCACCGGCACACCTCACCCATACTTCAACACTCCTCTCGCCGTAAAGGACCGTTAAGGAATGTTAAGCCGGAATGCCAAAAGCCGGACAGCCGCCGCGAACGTCGCCGGCCAGGCTTTAGTACGAGGGTTCTCAAGCGAGTTCAAAGTGCGCTCGCGCAATCCCCGCCGCGGGTCGTGTTTCTATGGACTGTGCCTGCCGTCACCTCGACTGAGTGCTCGACGCCGCGTCTCCCGAAAATGGGATCATGCGATTCGCCAGGTTCGCCGCGAGGGACAGGGTAAAACGTCGAAGTTTTATTCGCCGCAGCGTTGATGTCCCAGGCTCTTCGCTTCAGTTCCGAAGGCGCCCTGATACGGATTCGATAACAATCCTTAACGTACCGGATGTGTTACCCGCCGCATCTCAGAGATTAACGCATGGAGCGAAGGTACTCACGCCTTGCCGATCTCAATCGAAACAGCCTCTTACTCGATTGACCCAGATAGATCCGCTGTTGATCTGAAATTTTCCGATTTTAACTGACGAGCGAATGCAACATCTGCATATGAAAACGACGCAACTACACAAACAATCCTTAGCTCTGTTCTTCCTCTTGGGAGCGTGCTCCGGCCTGGCTTACGCTGACGCGAACGGTCCCGATCCTGGGCTCTCGGGCGTTCCAGGTGAAGTGGGCACTTGCGCCAATTGCCATGGTTCCGGTTCTGGTTCGGTGAACACCAACGGCGGAAAAGTCACTCTCAACACAGGCGCAAGTTCCGCTTACGTGCCCGGTGAAGTACAGCACTGGATCGTTACAATCGCAGATCCCAGCGCGAAGCGTTGGGGCTTTCAGGCGGCCGCCCGCCAGTCCAGCAGCACCAGCACCGCCGGCGGGGGCTTCGTCGCGACGGACTCTAATACACAGGTTATTTGCTCTAATTCCAGCTTTCGCTCTTTACAAAAAACGACCTCTGGCGCCTGTGCATCCAGTTCGCCTCTCATGTATGTGGAGCAGACGCTAACGGGAACTCGCCTGGGCACCACCGGCTCGATCACGTTCAATTTCGATTGGCACGCGCCTTCGACCAACGTCGGGCCGGTAACGGTGTATGTTGCCGGGAATGCCGCAAACGGAAATAACGACGACGACTCTGGCGACCATATCTATACCGCCACCTACACGCTTATGCCGGCTGTCTCGACATCTCAGGCACCCGTGATAACCGACGTGGTAAACGGCGCCAGCTTTACAAGCGGGATCGAAGCGGGATCCTGGGTCACAATCAGAGGAACCAATCTCACCTCCGCCTCCTCCTGCGACCCGGTGAACAGTCCAGGGCCGGGCTGCCGAACGTGGACCTCGGCAGATTTCAGTAACGGCACCCCGACCTCGCTTGATGGCGTGAGCGTATCCATCGGTGGTCAACCGGCATACGTTTACTACATCAGTCCGACTCAGATCAACGTCCAGGCGCCCAATATTGCCGCGAGCAGCGCTGCCGTCAGCGTCACCAACGCGGCGGGCACCAGCAACACGGCCACCGCCACGGTCAGCGATTTTGCGCCTGCATTTTTTTTGAACGGCAGCTATGCAATCGCCACTCACCAAGACGGCACTCTGGTTGCCACCGCGGGCACAATCTCCGGAGCGAAGCCCGCCGCGAAAGGAGAAACGATCGTGCTTTGGGGCACCGGATTCGGCGCAGTGAGCCCTTCCATTCCGGCGGGCCAGACGACTCAGCAGGCGCTTGGCTCGAATTCCATCGCCTATGCAATAACGCCGCCGGCGGTCACGATCGGTGGTTCGCAGGCGACGGTGGTTGCTGACGGTTTGAGTCCTTCGGCTATGGGGTTATACCAGATCGCGGTTACTGTCCCAAGCCTCGTCTCGAGCGGTGATCAACCGATTGTGGCGACCATTGGCGGGAAGAGTTCTCCGACCGGTGTGTCGATCCCCGTTCAGTAGTCCGCGACATCGTCCACTCTTTGGTCGCGGCCGCCCGGCTGCTCTTTCATCTGGGCGGCCGCAGAGTGAGTTCGTCTGATGTCCGGGAATGGATTGCTCCAAATCCGCTTAAGCCATCCTAACCTCGGCGGTCACGTCAAAACCGGCCAATGGAAAGAAGACTCAGGGCAAGAATTGTTATAACCTTACCGGCATATTTCGGGCACGGGAATTCGGCATAAGTTCCGCCCGGGTTTTTGTTTTGTTAGGCAAAGAGGGAACAGCGGCGGCACCTGTGGGAATGTGGGAATCGCGCTCTTTGCGATTTCCAAGCCTAGTCGGAAACCGCCGTTTGGTTTTCCATCACGCGCCATTTCCACAGCTCTACTCTGCCGCCGTTTTTACGCGCCAGCTTCGCGGCCGCATTTCAGTACGTGACTATGGTGAAGAAGACGGTCAACATCGCGCTCATCGCAGCCGTGTCGCCCAGAAGTTTGCCCCAGTCCTCGACAGGGCGATTCGACGTAAGCAGTGTGCTGGCTCGCTCGTACCGCCGCATCACAATCTCAAGCAGCGCCGGACCATGGCAGCCCTCGCATCCCTTTCGCTCCGGCGCCTCCGACGCATTCGCCGCACTGCGAAAATGCGCGTTCTTGTAGAAGTTCAATGTGACGTCGGGATGGCAGCCTCGGCAAACAGTACTGCCGATAACCGGACTTTTCGGGGCCGCAGTCTGCGCCGCGAGTGGCAACGCGAGCAGGCTGGTCCACACCAGCAGAACGTACCTGAGTGTACGGAGGATAACCACCCTCCTGTTAGCAGCATACTAACGGATAGAATTGCAACATGACAGCGCTCCGCCTCCTGCTAGCCGTTTTCCTTTCCCTTCCGTTATTCGCCCAGGCGAAGGCCGCTAAAGCCGCGCCTTCCGCTCAGACGGCGAGCGATCTCGTCGACATCAACAGCGCGTCGGCGGATCAGCTGAAAGCGATCCCGGGCATCGGCGACGTGTATTCCACGAAGATCATTGCTGGCCGTCCGTACAGCAACAAGAGTCAGCTGCTGTCCAAGAAGGTGCTTCCCGCGGCACCATATAACAAGGTGAAAGATAAGATCATTGCAAAGCAGAAGTAGACTGCTGATCGCCGCGGCCGTGCTGCTCGCCTCCTTCGCGCACGCGAAGGAGAAGGAAGGCATGACAGCGGCGCGTCAGGCGTTTGAAAAGATCGAAGCAGTCTCCGGCATCCCGCGCGCCGAGGACATCGGTGTCTGCATGCAAACCCAGCAGGACGCTCTCAAGGCCGCTTCCACCTCCGAACGAGCTCTGCTGCTTGCCCGCTCTTCGTATTGCCAGTTCCTCCGCGCCGCGCTTTCCGCTACGCCCGTCGACCTGAAAGGCGCGGCGTTGGCTCTCACCCGCGCGCGCGGCGAGGGCAAAAACGATTCCGCGCCGCTGCTCCTCGTCACCGCCGGTATCGCCGGTCTGAAGTCCAATCCGTCGGCCGCGCCGGACGCTCCAGCCATCCAGAATCTGACGGCCCTCCTCCCCACACTCAATTGTCTAAACGCCGGTTTCGCCGGAGTGAAGACCTGCAATGGTTTACAGCGCGCGGGGTACCTGTGGGTCGGTTGGTCCGCCCTCGCAAACAACCGGCGCGCCGACGCGGAGACCGCCTTCCGCCATGGCGAAAGTGCCGCATGGATCTCCTGCATCGCAGGCAAAGCTGCCCTCGAAACCAACCGCTGGCAGGATGCCGCGCTCGCCTTCACCTCCGCCGCATCAGCCTGGTCCGGCGCCATGTCCTTCAGCGACTGGCTGGGTCCGCAGCTTCCTCCCGGCGAACTGGCTGGGGATGTCGCGTGGTCCCGGGCCATGTCCGGCGACACTCAGGCCGCCCTCGCGCCGCTGAACGCCGCCCTCGCCGCTCGCCCCACCGATGCCCGCCTGCTATTTCTGCGCGCCCGCATGCGGGAATCCATCCCAGACCTTGAAGCCGCCATCAAAAACGCGCCGCCGAATGACGCCCATTTTTATCGCGGTGTTCTCCAGGTCCGCCAGCACCAGTACGTCGCTGCCGCTCTCGAGTTCGACGCCGCCCCGCCCCGCCCGGATCTCGAAGCCTGGAGATCGCTGACCCGCGCCGCCACCGGCCAGTGCGCCCAGGATGCCGGAGCAATGGATCAACTCGCCGCCTCCGCTTCCCCTCTGTTTCCCAAAAAGGAATACCAGGCCGAAGTTCTGCAGTGCCGTCTGCGGTTGGTCGATTCCCTCGCTCACCTCATCTCGCTCGACAGCACGGCCCGCCCACTCTACTTCCGGGCGCCGGGTTTCGATTCCATCCGCCACGAGATGGCCGACGCGTATGTCCGCCTGGGGCTGCATGCGGAAAACCGCAAAGAGACGGACGACGCCGTTCGCGCTTACACCCGTGCGCTTGAATGGGACCCGCATCAAACGCGCGCCCATTTCGGCCTCGGCGCCATCCACAGCAGCGCCCGCCGGTTCGATCAGGCCGAGGCGCAGTACCGCGCCGTTCTCGCCGCCAACCCTGAGGACCGTGAAGCGCAGTTCTGGCTCGGCCAAACCATCCTGGCCTCCGCTCCCGGACCCGCCCACACCGCCGAAGCCTGCGGCCTTCTGCAGCAATCCATCCGCATCAAAGACAGCGCCCGGAGGGATCAGTTTGCCACCGCCATCTCTCTCTCGGTATGCGCCAAATGATGCTACAGTTCCTTGTATATGGCTTCGCGCAGTGTCAATAAAGTAATCCTGATCGGTCATCTGGGCCGTGACGCGGAGACAAAGTTCACCCCTGGCGGCGCTGGCATTACCAAATTCTCCGTGGCCACCAGCCGTCGCTGGAAGGACAAGGAGTCGGGTGAATGGAAGGAAGAAACGGACTGGAGCAACGTCACCTTCTGGCGTGGCGAAAACGTCGCTCCTTATCTGCTGAAAGGCACTCAGGTCTACGTGGAGGGTCGTCTCCACAACCGAAGCTACGAAGATAAAGACGGCAAGAAGATGTACGCCACCGATGTGGTCGCCGAAGAAGTCATCCTGCTTGGCGGACGCGGAGCGCAGGGCGGCGGTGGCGGCGATTACCAGCAGGATCGTCCCGTTTCCATGCCGCGGGGCGCGCAGCGCAGTCAGGCCCAGCCCCAGACCGCCCCTTCCGACGATTTCGGCCAGGGCATCACGGACGACGACGTTCCGTTTTAGCCCTGGCCGGTTACCCGGCCTTTACAGCCGGATGCAAACCGATTTTTTCTGCGTATACAGGTCCAGCGCGTCGTGGCCCATCTCGCGGCCCCAGCCGGATTGCTTATAGCCACCGAACGGCAGCGCGGCATCGAAGATGTTATAGCAGTTGATCCACACGGTGCCCGCGCGCAGCTGTGACGCCAAACGGTGCGCCTTGCTCACGTCTTTCGTCCAGATACCCGCCGCGAGGCCATACATGCTGTCGTTGGCGCGCGGCACCAGTTCTTCCGGCGAGGTAAAAGGCATCGCCGCCACCACCGGCCCGAAGATCTCCTCCTGCACCACCTTCGCATGATGCGGAGCGTCCACCAGAACGGTGGGTTCCACGAAGTAGCCACGCTCGCCAGACCGCTTGCCGCCCGTCATCGCGCGTGCTCCCTCCGCGAATCCGGATTCCAGATAGCCGCATACGCGATCCAGCTGCTCCTGTGAAACCAGCGGTCCCATGGAAGTCTCGGGATCCATCCCCGAGCCCACCTTGATCTTCTTCGCCCGCTCGGACACGCCCGCCACCACTTCTTCGAAAACGTCTTTCTCTACATACAGCCGCGAACCCGCGCAGCAGCACTGTCCGTGATTGAAGAAAATCGCGCTTGCCGCGCCGTCAATCGCCAGTTGCAAGTCCGAATCGCGGAAAACAATGTTCGGACTCTTGCCGCCCAGCTCGAGCGACACCTTCTTCAGGTTTCCACCAGCCGCCTTCAGCACCTCTTTGCCGACTTCGGTCGATCCCGTAAACGCCACCTTGTCCACATCCGGATGCGCTGCCAGCGCCGCCCCTGCCGCGCCGAATCCGGGAACGATGTTCACCACGCCTTCCGGGAAGCCGGCCTCCAGAATCAATTCGCCCAGCCGCAGCGCGCTCAATGGCGTCTGCTCCGCCGGTTTCAGCACCACGGTACAGCCCATCGCCAGCGCCGGTCCCAGCTTCCACGCGGCCATCAGCAGCGGGAAATTCCAGGGAATAATCTGCGCCACCACGCCCACCGGCTCGCGCTCGGTATACGCAAAGAACTTCGCGCCCGGCGCATACGGCACCGAAAGCGGAATCGTATTGCCTTCTATCTTGGTCGTCCATCCCGCCATGTAGCGGAACATCTCGATCACCAGCGCCACATCCGCCGCCCGCGCAATCGCCACCGGCTTGCCGTTGTCCAGCGATTCAATCTGCGCCAGTTCGTCCGCATTCTTCTCGATCAGGTCCGAAAGGCGCCACATCATGCGCCCGCGCTCGGCCGCCGTCATGTCCCGCCAGGCGCCGCTCTCAAACGCTTTGCGGGCCGCCTTCACCGCCAGATCGGCATCCACCGCGTCACCTTCGGCCACCTGCGCCATCACTTCTCCGGTCGCCGGATTATACACAGGGAAGGTTTTGCCCGAAACGGCCTCCACCCAGCGGTTGCCGATCAGCATTTTACGTGGCGAAGCCAAAAACCGGCTGACTTCGCTGTGAATGGGAACTTCGACTGTAGCCATAGAACTCCTTCAAACAGACGTGGACGTTTTGCGTCGCCTTCAGTGTATAGCTTAGGGCCGGTCCATGCGAACGGGCGTCTCTTTGGCGTCCGTCGATTCCTTTGCATTCGCCGGAACAAACAGCCTCGGGTCCAACGGCTGCACCGCATACGAGCTGAAATCCGGCTTGTCGGTAAAGGCTTCGCTCAGGTCCGTCGCGGTCGCGTCGTAAAGATTAAGCGGAGGAATATCCAAAATCCGGAAGATGGTTTTCAGCAGCCCGGGAAAACTGCTGTTCCGGTGCAGCGCCCAGTTTCGCCGAAACCAGGGCCCGATTCCCATCAGCACCGTGCGATGCGAATCCACATGGTCGCGCCCGCCCTGCGCATCGTCCTCCGTCACAAAAATCGCCATCTGCTTCCACCAAGGTGAATGCGAAAAATACTCGACAATTCGGCCCAGCGCAAAATCGTTGTCCGCCACAAAGGAAGCCGGATACGGATACCCGTCCGCCGTCCGCGGCTTCGGCGACATGTGATCATTCGGCAGATGAATAAACAAAAATCGCGGCAGTTCCTGCCCGGTCTTGATGTATTTCTCATTCAGTTCCGCAATCAGCTGGTCCGCGCGATACTGGTCCGGGATATTCATGTTGAACCCCGGGTAGGTGCGCGAAGTGTTCCGGTACAGCGGGTCCGGCATCGGCACATTGGTCAGCAGCCGCGCGCCGGTCGGCTTTTCCCCCGCTTCTTCCACGTTCCCCGCCATTTCGAACCCTTCCCCAAAATTGCGAAAGGAAATGTGGTTCCGCTCCAGGTGGTGCCACAGCGTCCCGCCCTCCTGAATCTCTTCCGGGTGCACGGACGAATTGCTTTGCGCAAACGCCCGCCGCCCCGGCGATTCCAGCCGGAAATCCTTCTCGCCCGCGTAAGCGGACATCAGCGAAGTCTCCGTCCACGCATCCGGATAGTTGCCCACCAGCCAGTGGTGTCCATCCACGCTGACCTCGGAATCCGCATAGAAGTTGTCCGAGATAGCCCACCGCGCTGCCATCGCGTGGTGATTCGGCGTCACACTCACCTTGTTGAGACTGAGCCGGCTGCCGCTGCCATTGGCATATCCGTTCACTCCAAAGCGCGCCAGCTGCAACATCCCGGTCACCCCTCCGTTCGCCGCCGTGTAGAGGTCGCCAAATACCTCGTCGAACGTCCGGTTTTCCTTTACGATCAGCACCACATAACGAATATCCGGAGGAACCGCCGGCGCGACCCCCGGCACGGGCGTAAACCCGGCAGCCTTCATCACCGTTTCCGTGTGGTGCGCCAGTTCCCCGGCCGTGGGCAAGGGAAAGATCGACAGCGTTCCCCGCCGAAGAATGTCCACCAAGCCGCTGTTGTCCATGAAATATTCGCGGCCCGGCAGGTTCGGCCCGGTGCCCTGACCCTTGGCGTTCGTCACGTAGACGGTTCCCTCCTGAACCGCCACCCGCGTGGGAAACCATCCCACCGGAAGATGCCCCAGCACCGCTCGGGTACGAATATCGATCACTCCAATGGCATTGATTCCCGCTTCAGCCGCCAGCAGCCATCCTGATGCCGAATCAATCGCCATGCCCAGCGGCATCACGCCCCGAAGCTTCTCCAGCCTGGGCACGGAAAGCTGAATCTCTCCCTGCACCTCCCGCGTTTTCGCGTCGATGATGGTAATCGAATCGTCGTGCGCATTCGAGACGTATACCTGCCCGGCCGTGGCCAGCACCCCGGAAGGACTGCTGCCGCCTGCGGTGTCCGCTGCGAATGGCCGGCCCGTGCGCACGAAAGCGCTTACTTTCATCGCAGCGGGGTTCGTTACGTCCACGAAGCAGACCGAATTGGACTCCCGCACGTTGGCCTCGCCCAGACCAGGCACTGCAACCTCACCTGCCGGACGCGCTCGCCGGGCTCCCCTGACCGCGTCCTCGGAGGGGAAGCCGAACGCAGGGAAGGGAAGGCCGGTTTCCTGCGCACTCGCGGTGGTCGCTCCCGGAATCACGGAATACTCGAATACCCCGACATTCGTAACATAGGCCGTCAAGCCATCCGGGGATAGAGTTACTGCAAAAGGCAATCTACCCACTTTTACCGAAGAAAGTACGCGGCCTTTCTTTGTATCTACAGCGACCAGGCGGAAATTCGCCTGATCCGCAACATACAGTACCCCGTGAGGAGCATCATAGGCCAAGTCGCCAGTAAAAGTATCCATTGCACCCGGTTGGTTCAGGTCAATCAGCTTACGCCGGTCTCCCGTCTCCGCGTCGATCTGTCTCACCCTTCCCGAGTTACCCTCGGATACCCAGATCAGCTTTTCACCGGCGAATGCCACGCCCATGAAGGTACTTCGCCATTCGTCTTTTTCCTTATCGATTACGCCCGGTCTGGGAGGCGGCGAATTCAGGAAATTCCGCAGCAGCCAGGCCCCCGATTTGTCCTGCGCCGCCACTGTCATCGAGAGCCGCTCGGGACCCAGATTCGCTGTCGCCGCCTTGCCTCCCGGGCTGATCGCCAGCCCGAATGGTCCGGGACCGGTTTTTAATTGCCGCCCCAACGGGGTAATTAGGCGTCCACCCGGTAGAATACTGGTAGCAGGCCCGCGCATCGCCGGACGCGTTCCCGCCGGCGTTTCGAAGTGGCTCGCCTGAAAAGCGAAAACCGGCAAAATTGTCGGGGTAATCGATAAAGCGAGTAACCGGCTTATCTTCATCATTCGCAATATTCCTGACGTGAGTACCATCGCAATTGGCAGTACGTGTGCAACTCCCATTGTGCGATTTGGGTCAGTGGCTTGCATCGTGATTGACCCATAAGAGCATTTCATTCAAAAGATAGTGATACGATAGTCACATTCAAGGAGTAACAACCCTGATGAGCAGTATGGCTCCGAACGCGACCCCTCAGCAAAGGGCATTAGAAGACCCCCTCGCACACCTCCCCTGTTCCACCATTTTGGAATATAAAAAGGGGCAAACGATCTACGATCATGATCAGCCTTCCAGCAGCGTTTATCTGGTAATCGGCGGTAAGGTCAAAGTCTGCCGGCTCACCGATGACGGTCGCCAGGTGGTAGTCGATATTTATCAGCCCGACGAGTTCTTCGGCGAGTCTGCCTTCCTCGGAATGGCCAACCGCGCCGAGCTCGCGGTAGCGCTGGAAAGCACCAAGGTCATGACCTGGACCACTTCCGATATTGAAGATATCTCGATGAAGCGTCCCCGTCTGGCAATCGCCATGATGCAGCTTCTGGTGCATCGGTCTGTGGATTTCGCTCACCGCATCGAGAGCTTCTCGGTCGACAACATTGCGCGCCGCCTGGCCCGGACTCTGGTGCGGTTCTCCGAGCGCCTCGGCACCCGGCAGGACGACGGCTCCATTCAAATGATTCCGTTTACGCACGAGCTCCTTTCGCAGTATGTCGGGACCTCGCGCGAGATTGTCACCCACTACATGAATCAATTCCGCCGTCAGGGTTACCTGCGCTATTCGCGCAAAGGAATCCTGCTCTACCGGGATGCGATGAAGGAATGGCTGCGCACCGCTGCGTAAAGTGCCGCCGCTTTCCGATTTAACGGTTTTTATCACTGGCGCTTCGCGTGGAATTGGTGCAGCCACCGCGCACGCATTTGCTCACGCGGGCGTGCGCCGCTTCGTGTTGCATTATAATTCGCACCGCGAGGGAATTGACCAGGTCGCGGCGAAACTCCAGGATCATGGCGCTCACGGAGAGTTCCTCCAGGCTGACCTCTCCACAGACGCCGGTATAGAGTCCCTGATCTCCGAGTACCGGGCCCTGAACACTTCCGCCGACATCCTGATCAACAACGCAGGCTCGCTCGTGCAGCGCGCCAAATTGCCTGAGTACACCCCCGATCTGTTCGACCGCGTGATGAACCTGAACGTGAAGAGCGCCTGGTTCCTCGCGCAGGCCGTCGCTCCACCCATGATCGAGCGTGGCTACGGGCACATCGTGAATCTCAGTTCCATCGCGGCGCGCAACGGCGGCGGCCCCGGTGCAACCATCTACGCGGCTGCCAAAGCGGCCATCGCCAGCATCACCAAAGGTCTTGCGAAGGAACTCGCGCCCAAGGGCGTACACGTGAACGCCGTTTCGCCCGGCACTGTTGATAACGACTTTCACGCGCAGTTCTCGAACCGGCAGATCCTCGACAACATGCTGGCGCAAACTCCCGCAGGTAAACTCGGCGACAACGATGAAGTCGCCGATACTATCCTTTTCCTGTGTAGCGAGCCGTCCCGCTACATCCATGGCCAGACCATTGAAATCAATGGCGGCATGTACATGGTCTAAACCGGAATTACTGCTTCGCGACTGTCTTCTTCGCCGCTTCGATCGCCTCGATCAGCCGCCCCATTTGTGCAATCTCGTGCCGCGTGTCCAGCTTTTGCGCCTCTAACGCGCTCTTCTCCGCCGCATCCACGTTCTGCAGGTTAAAATTCGCCACGGCATTGAAGAAATAGAGCTGCGGGAAATCCACCGGATTCAGCTTGATGGCATGCTCGGTTGTCTCCGCCGTCCTTTTCCAGTCCTTGTCTTTCGCCAGTATCCGGGAAAGCTCCACATAAGGCGTGATCAATTTCGGATCTGCCGCAATGGATTGCTCAAATGATTTCTGCGCTTCCGCTGTGCGGTTCGCCATTGCTTCCACATGTCCCAGCTCATACCAGGCTGCCGCGAATTTTGGATATTCCTCCACAGCTTTCCGGAAACTCTTCTCGGCGTCTTCCGACTTCTGCTTCTTTAACGCTTCCCGGCCCTTCTGGTAATTCTTTTGGGCTTCCTTCGGCGCGTTCAGCGTAGTCATGCTAATCGTCGTCCCGTCCACGTTGCCCATCCGGTGAAGCACAATTGCCCCAACGTTCGGGTTGTCCAGCGAATCGTGAAACGCCAGGCTGACCGATGTGGAACGGAATCCCGGCAGCGACGCGCGCAACTCGCATCCATTCAGATTGGCCCGGCGCACGGAAGAACCCGCCGTGTTACTCGCTGCCATCCCCGGCACGGAATTCCCGCGCCCGAAGTTAGCATCGCTGGCATCCGCCATCACGTCCATGCCGCTGTCCAGCTGGAAGCTGAATCTCCCCTTTGAATCCGTGTATCCCTCCGGCCGCGGATTGCCGCCGCAGATCTTTTCGATTCTCACCAGATCCGGCGGCGGCGTGCCGTCCTCCATGATTACCTTCCCCGAAAGGTAAATCGGCCGATTCATAATGACCCCGGTGTTATTGGTCGTATTCATCGGGTTCGTATTGGTGTTCGGGTTAGTATTCGGATTCGGCGAGGTTGTGGAAGGAAAGTTGGGGCTCGTCGTCCTTCCGGGACTTGTGGTTACGGGCGCGGTGGCGGGCGCTTTCTGCGCAACAATTGCAGGGGAAAAAAACAGCGCGGCAGTCGGAATCAGAAGAGAGCACTTCATACAGCACCTCACCGGAGAAACTGAAATGATTATGTCACACGCCCGGTGAGCGGCTATGATGAGGACGGTCCCGATGCATACCCTTCGCGCGTTTCCCGCGGTGTTTCTCATCGCACTCGCCGGCTGCTCCACCACGTCGGCGCCGAAAAAAGAAGAACCGCCGCCCGAGCCAGTTACCGGCCTGCACGCGCTCGCTCAGATGTTCAGTGCCGCGCGCGCATGGCAGACCGACGTGATGGTCCTCCGCGAAACCAGCATCATCCTCGGCGAGGGTAAACTCGTGCCCGGCCGGGCTCCCGCGTGGCAGGCTACCTTCGTCTCCCCTTCCGCTCGCCAGGCGCGTACCTGGACTTTCTCCGTGGCGGATTTCAGCACCTCCGTCCGCCAGGGCATGTTCGCTGATGCCGCCGTCCCCTTCTCGCCTGGCAGCCAGACCGCCCTGCCCTTCATCATCGGCGCCGCAAAACACGATACCGATACGGCCTATCAAACCGCCCTCTCGCACGCGGCGGCTTACACTGCGAAGCATCCCGCCGCCACCCAAATCAACTTCCTTCTGGAACTGAATAATCGCTGGCCGGATGCCACTTGGCGCGTCATCTGGGGCGAAAGCGCCGGCAACAGCGGCTTCTCCGTGCTCATTGACGCAACTACCGGGAACTTCGCCCGCATTCTGGATTAGGTTTCCCCGCCCATGCTGCGCGACCTGCTGACGGAACAGTCCAACCCCGCCTCTACGCATATCGATTCACTACCCACGGAGGAGATGCTCCGCGTCATCAACAGCGAAGACCAGCGCGTGGCGGCATCGGTTGCCGCCGAGCTTCCCGCCATCGCTCACGCCGTGGACCGCATCGTCGCAGCCCTCACCGGGGGCGGACGCCTCTTCTATATCGGTGCGGGCACCAGCGGCCGCCTCGGCGTCCTCGACGCCGCCGAATGTCCGCCCACCTTCAATGTCCCTCCGGGTCTGGTCCAGGGCATCATCGCGGGCGGCGAATCGGCGCTCTCCCGCGCCACTGAAACCTCCGAGGACGATCCCGCTCTCGGCGTGCGCGACCTGCTTGCCGCCGGGTTCAGCTCCCGCGACGTACTCGCCGGCATCGCCGCCAGCGGCCGGACGCCGTACGTGCTCGGCCCCATTGCCGAAGCCAACCGCATCGGCGCGGTTACCATCGGCATCAGTTGCAGCCGCGATTCGGAACTGGCGCGCGCGGCGCAGATCGCCATCACGCCGCTGCCCGGTCCCGAAATCATCGCCGGTTCCACCCGTCTCAAGGCCGGCACCGCCACAAAGCTGGTGCTCAATATGCTGACCACCGGCACCTTCATCCGCATGGGCTACGTCTATGGCAACCTGATGGTGAACGTGGAGCCCAAAAACGAAAAGCTGCGGGACCGCGCGCGCCGGATCATCTCCGAAGCGGCATCGCTTTCAGATACCGAAGCCGGCGAACGGCTCGCTGCCGCCGGCAACCGTGTGCAAACCGCGTTGGTCATGTCGCTCGCTGGCGTCGATCGCGTCGAAGCCGAAGCGCGGCTCGCGCACGCCCGCGGCAACGTCCGCGCGGCTCTGCAGGAAACCCACCATGGATAAATTCGTCATTAAAGGAGGCTCCCGCCTCGAAGGGGAAATCCCAACCAGCGGTTCGAAAAATTCTTCGCTGCCCGCCCTCGCCGCCGCTCTGCTCACCGATGAGCCGGTCTTCCTCACGCGTGTTCCCAAGGTGCGTGACATCCGCACCATGGAGCGCCTGCTCGTCGATATCGGCAGCGAACTTGAAGTCACCGGCGAGCGCGTGTCCATTCACACGCCTGAAATCGTTTCTCCCGAAGCGCCTTACGAGCTGGTCAAGACCATGCGCGCTTCCAGTCTCGTCCTCGGTCCGCTGGTGGCGCGCTGCGGACGCGCCCGCGTCTCGCTTCCCGGCGGCTGCGGCATCGGCGCCCGCCCCATCAACCTCCATCTGCTCGCTCTCGAAAATCTCGGAGCCACCATTAATCAGGAGCACGGTTATATCGAAGCCGTCGCTCCCAATGGCCTCACCGGCGCCGAAATCCACTTCGACCGAATCACAGTCACCGGCACCGAAGATGTGCTGATGGCCGCCACACTCGCGCGCGGTGAGACCGTGTTGACCAATGCCGCGCGCGAGCCCGAGGTCACCGATCTTGCGGCTCTTCTCACCCGCATGGGGGCGAAGATCGAAGGCGCCGGCACTTCCATCATTCGCGTCCAGGGCGTCGACAGGCTGCACGGCGTTCCCGAAGACGCGCCCCACCAGATCATCGCCGACCGCATCGAAGCCGGCACTTATCTAATCGCAGCCGCCATCACCGGCGGCGACGTGCGCATCACCGGGCTCATCCCGGAGCATGTCAGCGCCCTCACCGACAAAATGCGGCAGGCCGGCGTCAGCATCGACCAGCCCGATGCCACCACGCTGCACGTTCGCGGCAACGGCCACCTGAAGGCCGTCGACATCACCACCGAGGAATACCCCGGCTTTGCCACCGACCTGCAGGCCCAGTACATGGCTCTCATGACGCAGGCCGAAGGCATCTCACTGATCGTCGAAACTATTTTCGAAAACCGCTTCATGCACGCCCAGGAACTGCAGCGCATGGGTGCCAACATCCGCCTGGAAGGCCGGCAGGCCATCGTCGCGGGCCGCTCAGCCCTGCAGGGCGCCGGGGTCATCGCCTCTGACCTCCGCGCCAGCGCCTCGCTCGTGCTCGCCGCCTTGGTTGCCAAGGGAGAAACGGTGATCGACCGCGTGTACCATATAGATCGCGGCTACGAAAAGATCGAGAGCAAACTCTCCCACGTAGGCGCCTCCATCCAAAGGGTCGAATAGCCATGGAACACACGCCGGGGTTTCTGAAACTGGTCGATGAAGCCAAAGCTCACATCGTCCAGACCGACATTGCCGGCTACAAAAAGATGCTGGCGGAAAGCGAACCGCATCTCTTGGTGGACGTTCGCGAAGACTGCGAATGGAACGCCGAGCATGCCGCCGGCGCAATCCATATCGGGAAAGGCGTACTCGAACGGGATCTGGAGCGCACCGTGCCTGATAAATCCACGAAGCTGGTCCTCTACTGCGGCGGCGGTTATCGGTCCGCCCTCGCCACGGAAGCCGCCGGCAAGCTCGGCTATACTCACGTCATCTCGCTCGACGGCGGATGGCGAGCCTGGAAGGAATCCGGCCTGCCCGTCGAATCCGCGTCATAATAAGGACAATGTTGCCGCTCCTGCTGTCTCTTTTTCTGACCGCGGGCGCAACCTCCCTCACCGATACCGAGGGTATGCATCACTCCTCCGCGGAGTGGGCGGGTAAACGCGCCGTCGTTCTCTTCTTCGTCACCACCGATTGCCCCCTCAGCAACGGCTACGTCCCGGAAATGAATCGCATCGCGCACGATTACACGGCGCGCGGCATCGCCTTCTACGCCGTTCAGGGTGACGCCACCATCCCCGCCGGCGACGTCCGCCGCCACGCGAAAGAGTTCGGCTACACCTTTCCCTATCTCTTCGATCCGCACGAAACCCTCGCCGCCTCCACCGGCGCGAACACCACCCCTGAAGCGGCGGTTCTCTCGCCTCAGGGCAGGCTTCTCTATCTCGGCCGGATCGACAATCGCCAGGTTGATTTCGGTAAACAGCTTCCCAAACCCACCGCCTTCGATCTGCGCGATACGCTCGACGCCGTCCTCGCCGGCAAACCCGTCCCTCACGCCCGAACGCCTGCGCTCGGATGCTCCATCGTCAAATTGAAATGAGACTCTTCGCGCTCGCTCTTGCCGCCTTTTCCGTCGCGACTGCCGCGTCGGTCCCCACCTACAACCACGACATCGCGCCCATCCTCTATCAAAACTGCGCCAGCTGCCACCGCCCCGGTGAGGTTGCGCCCTTCGCCCTGCTCACCTACGGCGACACCGCCAAGCGCGCATCACAGATCGCTGCCGTCACAGCTGCGCACGTCATGCCTCCCTGGAAGGCCGAACCCGGTCACGGCGATTTCAAAGATGCCCGGCGTCTCACCGATGACCAGATCGCAGCCATCGCGCAATGGGCAAAAGCCGGCGCTCCCGAAGGCGACCCCAAACAAAAGCCCGTACCGCCAAAGTTTGTCAATGGCTGGCTGGTCGGTCAGCCCGACAAGGTCTTCACCACCCCCACCAAATTCACCGTCCCTGCCGACGGACCCGATCAGTTCAAGTGCTTCGTCATCCCGCTGAATCTGGAAAACACCGCGTACGTCGCCGCCACCGAATTTCGGCCCGGCAATCGCCGCGTTGTTCATCACGCGCTCGTCTTTGTCGATACCAATGGGCAGGGCCGCAAACTCGCCGCCGGCTCTCCCGATGGCAGCTATACCTGCTTCGGCAGTCCCGGCTTTGCGGGCAGCATTCTGGGCGGCTGGGCTCCCGGAACCGTGCCCACTAAGGTCGCCGCCGGTTACACCATGCCCCTGACGAAGGGAACCGATCTTGTCCTCCAGATTCACTACCATCCCTCCGGCAAGCCTGAAGTAGATCAGTCTTCTCTCGGCCTGACCTTTGGCGATCCGCCCACCAAAGGCCGCTCTCTGCTTTTGATGGGCTCGCGCAAAATCGATATCGCTCCGGGAGAAGCCAGCTACGTGGTCAAGGCGTCGCGCGTGCTTCCCGCCGACGTCAATCTGGTCGGCATCACGCCCCATGCGCACTATCTCTGCCGCGACATGAAGGTAGACGCCTATCTGCCCGACGGCACTGTCAAACCGCTCATCTGGATCAGCGACTGGGATTTCAACTGGCAGGGCAGCTATCGCTATAAGCAGCCGGTCAGCCTGCCCAAAGGAACGCGCATCGAGATGGTCTACACCTACGACAACTCGGCTGCGAACCCGCGCAATCCCGCTCACCCGCCCGTACGCGTCACCTATGGCGAGGAGACCACAAATGAGATGGGCCTCGTCTTTCTGTCTCTCGCTTTCCCCACGCCCGCCGAGGCTGCCGCTTTCGATCAGGCGCTCTACTCCGGCGCGCGCCGCTAAGCAAAGCGCATCTTTTCGGTTGCATTTCCGCCGGAACAGGTCCAGACTACTTCCATAAGCAACCGGGAGGTTGCATGTCATGGAAAACCGAATCGAGAAGCAGATGGAACTGGCCGCGCCCGTCTCGCGTGTCTGGCAGGCCCCCACCGATTCCCGCCAGTTCGGCCAGTGGTTCGGGGTGCAAATGGAGGGACCGTTCATCGCGGGTGAACCCGTCACCGGACGAATCACCGTAACCGGCTACGAAAACCTCCTGATGGACCTCGTCGTTCAGGCAATCGAGCCCGAAACCCTGTTCTCGTACACCTGGCACCCGTACGCCGTCGATCCCAAAGTGGAGTATTCCCGGGAAACCCCCACCTTGGTCGAATTCCGTCTGAAGCCAACCGAGCGGGGAACCCTGCTGCAGGTCACCGAAACCGGCTTCGAAAACCTGCCGACGGAACGTTACACCGATGCCTTCCGTATGAACAACCGGGGATGGGAACAGCAGATGCGGCAGATTCAGCAGTATGTCGGCGAATCGGCGTAGCACGGTTTCGCGCCAGGCCACGGTTTTCGCCGCCCTTGGCGATGAAACGCGGCTCGCGCTGCTCGCCAAACTCTCCGGCGGCCAGCGCCATTCGATCGCCTCCCTCACGGAAGGCACGAAGCTCACGCGTCAGGCCGTCACGAAACACCTGCACGTGCTCGAACGCGTGCGCATCGTGCACGGCACCCGCGCAGGCCGGGAAAGCCTGTTCGAGTTCAACCCCCAACCCATCGATGAACTGAAAGATTACCTGGAGCGCGTGTCCCGGCACTGGGACCGCGCGCTCACCAGGCTGCAGGCCTTCGTCGAAGACCCGGAAACCAAACCCTAGGAGTGCCCCTCTGCGCCGCCCGTCGGCGCCATGGACGTATCTCCGCCGCCTTCCACCTTTTCGGCATCCGCCGCGCGCCCCAGCAGCCGCAGCGCTTCCGCCGCCACATGCTCGCCGGTGAAGCCAAAGTGCTTCATGATTTCCTCACCCGGCGCCGACGCACCATAATGATCGATCCCAATTGCCTTGCCCTCGTCGCCTGTCCAGCGATGCCATCCCATCGTCGCCGCCGCTTCCACGCCCACGCGCTTCTTCACTTCCTTCGGCAGCACCGATTCCTGATACGCCGCGTCCTGTTCCTCGAACAGATTCCAACTCGGCATGCTCACCACGCGCGCGCCCACTCCGAATTCCTTCAGCTTATCTTTTGCCTTCACGCACAGCGCCACCTCCGAACCGGTGCCGATCAGAATCACCTCCGGCTTCCCGTTTTCCGCATCCGCCAGCACGTAGGCCCCGCGCTTCACTCCCGGCTCTTTCGCCCCAGCGCGATCCAAAATCGGAAGATTCTGCCGTGAAAACACCAGCAGCGTCGGCCCCGCATGCTGCACCGCGTACGCCCAGGCCTCCGCCGATTCGTTCGCGTCTCCCGCGCGAATCACAGTCAGCCCCGGAATGGCGCGCACGCCGGCCAGCTGCTCCACGGGCTCATGCGTCGGACCGTCTTCGCCCACGCCCACACTGTCGTGCGTGAACACATAGATCACCTTCAGCTTGGAGATGGCGCCCAGCCGTACCGCGGGCTTCATGTAATCCGAGAACACAAAGAAGGTTGCGCTGAACGGAATGACGCCGCCGTGCGCAGCCATGCCGTTCACTGCCGCTCCCATGGCATGCTCGCGCACTCCGAAAGCCATGTTGTGGCCCGCGTATCCCCACGCGCCGCCCACCGCACCCGCCGTTCCTGGACCCGCGAACTCCGGCGGCTGGAAATCTCCCAGGCCTTTCATCGCCGTATTCGTCGACGGATTCAAATCCGCCGAGCCGCCCACAATGTTCGGAATCTTCTTCGCCAGCGCATTCAATGCCTCGCCACTCGAAACGCGCGTCGCCATCGGCTTGTCCGTCGGCTTCCACTTCGGAAGATCCGCATCCCACCCATCTGGCAGCTTCCCCGCGATCCCGCTCTCGAACTGCGCTGCTTCCTTCGGAAACGCAGCTTTGTACGTTGCAAAGCGCTCGCTCCACGTCTTCTGCGCTTCCGCCCCGCGCGGCACCGCCAGACGGAAGTGTTCCAGCGCATCTTCCGGCAGATAGAATCGATCCATCGTCGGCCAGCCCAGCGCCTTCTTCGTCGCCTGCAGTTCCTCGTCTCCCAGTGGCGAACCATGCGACGAGAACGAATCCTGTTTCTTCGGACTCCCGTACCCGATATGCGTCCGCACCAGAATCAGCGACGGCCGGTGCTTGTCTTCCTGCGCTTCCTGAATCGCGAGCGCGACATCCGCGGTGTCGTTGCCGTCATGCACCGTGCGCGTGTGCCAGCCATACGCCTGGAACCGCCGGTCCACTTCTTCGGTGAACGTCAGATCGCTCGCGCCCGCCAGCGTGATGTGATTCTGATCGTAGAGATAAATCAGTTTTCCCAGGCGCAGATGTCCTGCCAGCGACGCCGCCTCAGACGCAATCCCCTCCATCAGATCGCCGTCCGACACAATCGCATACGTGTAGTGATCCACAATGTCGTGACCCGGCCGGTTGTAGGTCGCTGCCAGCCAGCGCTCCGCCATTGCCATGCCCACGCCGTTGCCGAAGCCCTGGCCCAGCGGTCCCGTCGATACTTCCACGCCCGCCGTGTGGTTGCGCTCCGGATGTCCCGGCGTCTTGCTTCCCCACTGCCGGAAATGCTTCAACTCATCCAGAGACAAGTCGTAGCCCGTCAAATGCAGCAGGCTGTAGAGCAGCATCGACCCATGTCCCGCGGAAAGCACGAACCGGTCGCGGTCCGCCCAGTTCGGATCCTTCGGGTTGTGCTTCAGAAACTGATCCCATAACGTGAACGCCATGGCCGCCGCGCCCATGGGCATTCCCGGATGTCCCGAATTCGCCTGCTGCACCGCGTCGGCAGACAGGATGCGAATCGTGTTGATACAAAGGTCCTGCAGACTCGTCTCTTCGATTGTGTTCACGATCTTAAGATTAGCGGAATTGGGCCGGACTGCGCGAAGCTGAAGCTTGCAAGCGTACGCCGCCTTCCGCTCCCGCGACTACCGATTCCTCACTGCCGCCAACGCACTCGCTGCCTTTGGATTGCAGATGCTCTGGGTCGGCGTCAGCTGGGATCTTTACCAGGCCACGCACTCGCCCCTCATCCTCGGCAACGTCGGCCTCGTGCAGGTCACTCCGTTTCTGGTTTTCGCGCTCTTCGCCGGACACTTCGCCGATCGCTACAGCCGCCGCAACATCATGATCCTCACCCAGGCGGTGTTCCTCGCGGCCTCTCTCACTCTCGCCCTCAGCTCGCGTTCCGTCCCACTCGTTTACGGCTGTCTGCTGCTCACCTCCAGTGCCCGCGCGTTTCAAAACCCCGCGCGCTCGGCCATGATGCCGCTCGTCGTTCCTGCGGAAGATCTCGGCAATGCCATCGCCTGGAACAGCAGCACGCAGGAAGTGGCTTCGGTCAGCGGCCCTGCCGTGGCCGGCCTGCTGCTTGCCGCAAAGGGAAGCTGGCTCGTCTATGCCGTGCAAAGCGCCTGCGCCGTCGTCACGCTCATCTGCTACTGCTTCCTGCGCTTCCGTGCGCCGCAAACCGCGCTCGCCCCACCGGCGCGCCAGGCCATTGCCGAAGGTGTCCGGTTTGTCTGGAACGACAAGCTGATCCTCGCCGCCGTTTCGCTCGATATGTTCGCCGTCCTTTTCGGTGGCGCCACCGCTCTTCTTCCCATCTACTCCGTCGAAATCCTGCACTCCGGCGTTCACGGCCTCGGTCTGCTGCGCGCCGCCCCGTCTCTCGGAGCCGTCGCCATGGCCTTGGTCCTCGCCCACAGCCCGCGCGTCCACAGTGCTGGCAAGGCGCTGCTCTGGGCCGTAGCCGGCTATGGCGTTGCCACGGTCGCGTTCGGAATTTCAAAATCTTTCTGGCTCTCGTTCGCCCTGCTCGTCGTCACCGGCGTATGCGACAACGTCAGCGTCGTGCTGCGCCAGTCGCTCGTCCAGACCGAAACGCCCGATCGCGTTCGCGGCCGCGTGCTTGCCGTCAACAGCATCTTCGTCAGCTGTTCCAATCAACTGGGTGCGGTCGAATCCGGACTCACTGCCGCGTGGTTTGGCAGCGCCGTCCGTTCCGTCGTCTTCGGCGGCTCCGCCACTCTCGCCGTCGTCGGCCTGTTTACCGCGCGCGCGAAAAAACTTCGCGCCTGGACGCAGTAGCGCTTACTCCGGCATCAAACACTGCCGCGGCGCCTTGTCCGGACGCCACCGCATCAGCTTCGTCCCGTGCCGGAATCGGCCCTCGCTGAAATGGTCGTACCGCACCTCCACCACCAGCTTCGGCTCTAGCGGTTCCCATACCACCGAGCGCTCCGTGCTCCACCGGCTCGGGCCGCCCGGCGCCTTACCCGTAAACCCCGGCGGCTGAATCAGCGCTTCCAGCTTCCGCGTGACCTCCTGCTTTTCCGCCGCCGGGATCGCCGAACAAAACCCCACATGGTTCAGCAGCCCCGCCTGGTCGTACAACCCCAGCAGCAGCGATCCCACCACTTTCTCCTTCGCCGCATACCGGAACCCGCCGATCACGCAGTCCGCCGTGCGCATGTTCTTCACCTTCACCATGCCCTCGCGATTGCCGCTCTCATATGGCAGATCCACGCGCTTCGCGATCACCCCGTCCAGTTTCACGCCCACGCTCGCCAGCCATGCCTTCGCCTGATCCACTTCGGTAGTCGCCGGTGACAGAACCACGCCCTCTTTCCCTTCAAAAAACTTTTCCGCGAATTCCTCCAGCAGCGGGCGCCGTTCGCTCAGCGGCTTATCGGCAAGCAACGCCCCGCGCTCGTCCACCAACAGGTCGAACACCACCAGCGCCGCCGGCGTTTGTCGCGACAACTTCGCAATGCGGCTCGCCGCCGGATGGATCCGCTGCAGCAACTGCTCGAACGAAGCCAGGAAAATCTCTCCATCGAGCACGAAGCGCTTGGCCCGCAGCTCCAGCAGCGCCGCTACCACCTCCGGGAAATAACGCGCCAGCGGTTCACCCGATTTCGACTGCAGTTCCACCTCGTCCCCATCGCGAAATGCAAGGCACCGGAACCCATCCCACTTCGGCTCATACTGCCACTGCCCGCCCTCGGGGATCTTCTCGCGGGTCATCGCTTCCATCGGCAGATACGGCGGCGCAATCGGCAGGTTCATTTCAGATACTTCTCCAGTTGAAAGCGTTTCTTTCCGGTCACCACCGGCGCAAACAAATCCCCTGACTCCGCCACCCGCGCGACCATATTGTTCACTGTGAAGTCCTCCATCCGGAAACCCGCCTTCACTTCCTCCCACGTCACCGGCGCCGACACCGTTGCGCCCGGCTTCGGTCTCACGGAATAGACTGACGCCAGCGTCCGACCCCAGGCATTCTGGTTGTAGTCCACCAGCACGTGCCCCTCCGGCCGCTTCGCGATCTTATACTCCGCCGTAATCAGCCCAGGATGCTGAGCCTCCATCGCCCTCGCAAACTCCTTCGCGAATGCCCAAACCTGCTTCTGCAAAGGCCCGCGCACAATCGGCACATACAAATGAATGCCCCGCGATCCGGACGTCTTTGGATAACTGGGAATCTTCAGTGCATCCAACGCCTCCCGCACGGCGCACGCCGTCTCCAGCACCTGCCGCCACGTCGCCCCCGGCACCGGGTCCAGATCGAAATGCAAATAATCCGGACGGTTCACGTCATCGCACCGCGCATACCACTGGTTGAGATCGATGCACCCCAGGTTCACCACCCAAAGCAGCGCCGCCACGCTGTCCACCACCGGGAAATCGATGACGTTCCCCGAGCCATGCCGGATCGAACAGGTCTTCAGCCACTCCGGCCTTGGCGAAGGCGTTCTCTTCATAAAAAAGAACTCGCCCGAAGCGCCATTGGGATACCGCTTCATCACCATCGCGCGATCGGTCACATGCGGCAGCAGCACGCCCGAGATGTCCGCGTAATACTGCAGTAGGTCGCGCTTGGTGATCTGGAGTTCAGGCCAAAACGGCTTGCTCAGGTTTGTCAGCCGGACCGCGCGCCCGTCGATCTCCAACTCGGCATTCGCGCTATCGTCCGGTATCCGCACTACCGTGCTGTCGCAATATAGCGGCCATTCACGAACACGCCGGCGATCTTTCGCGTGTTCTCTACCTTCGCCAGCGGATTCGCACCCAGCAGCACCAGATCCGCGTACCGGTCCGCGCGCACCGTCCCCATATCCGACTCGTGCCGCAGCACGCGCGCCCCATTCACCGTTGCCGCCCGCAGCACCTGCCATGCCGGAATCCCTGCCGCCTCCAGCAGTTCCATTTCGTCGTGCAGTTCCGTCCCCGGCGTCGTTCCTTCAACCCCGGTATCCGTCCCAGCCAGCAGCCCCACCCCGGCTGCGCTCATCTCCTTCGCCAGCGCCCCCAGCCGCTCAAAGGGCAGGCCACGCCGCTTCCGCGCCGCCAGCATCGGCGTCGCCATCACGTCGTAAATCTTCATGTCGCCGAACAGACGTGCGGCCCGGCGCGGGTTGTACGTGTCCCCCATGGCCTGCAGCGCCTTCGCCAAGGCCGCCGCATCGCCCTTCCGCCGCGCCTCGCGCCAGTCGCCGCGGATCTCCCGCTCCTCGCTCGAGCACGAAAGCAGAATGCCTTCCAGACCTTCAATCGATCCTTGGCGCGCATCAATCGCCTGCATCGCGCTCACCGTGTCCGGCAAACTGCCCGCGATTCGATGGCCCCAGTGCCGCGTAAACTCCGTCAGCGCGAAAAACGCCTCCGCCCGCAGCCCCGGCAGCACTTCAATGAAATCCACGTGCATGTCGTCCAGCTCGTCGAACGCCCGGCGCGCCTCCGCCGCACTCGCCACCACCTTCGCCGCCAGCCTCGGATCCGTCTGGTCCCCCGGCCCGTCCAGCGGTGGCCCGGAAGCGAACAGCCGCGGACCTCCCGCCGTTCTCCGCCACTCCCGTATCCGCGCGAAGTTGCTGCCCATGTCCCGCAGCGCCGTCACGCCGTTTGCCAGGTATTCACGGAAACCCGGCTTCTCCTCCCACAGGTGGACGTGCATGTCCCATAGCCCCGGAATCAGATACCTGCCCTCACCCGCTACCACCCGCGCGGACACCGGTGGCCGCATCGCCGCTCCCACCGCTACGATCCTCTCGCCGCGGATCGCCACATTCCGGTGCGGCTCGAGCGTCCCCGTCTCTACATCCACCACGGTCACATCGTGAATCACCGTGACGGGTCCCGTGGCCGGATGTACCGCCGCTGCAAGCCACCCCGCCAGCCACAGCAGCATCTACTTCTTCAGCATCTGATCGAAAAACGCCATCAGCTTCGCTTCGGCACGCTGCGCGTCCGCTCCTTTGAAGCCGTGGTCCGCGCCGTCCAGCGTTTCCAGTTCAAACGTGACGCCCGCCGCCCTCATCCGGTCCTGCATCCACAGCGATTGCGCGTACTCCACATACCGGTCCTTCGTCCCGTGCACCGCCTGCACCGGCGCCGCATCCGGAGTCACCCAGTACAGCGGACTCGCGCGCACATGCTCCTGCCGCGCGTGCTCCACGTCGCCGCCCAGATAGAGCGGCAGCACCTGCGCCGCATCCACGCTCTTCCCATACGACTTCGTGAAGTCCGTCGCGCCGTAGTAATCCACCACCGCCTGCACCCGGCTCGATTGGTCCCGGTTTCCTTCGCCTTCGAACTCCGGCACCCCCGCCGTCGTCGCCAGCATTAGCACCAGCGTGCCGCCCGCCGAATCGCCCATCACGCCCACGCGAGTCGGATCAATCCCGTACTTCGCCGCATTCGCCCGCAGCCATCGCACTGCCGTCTTGGAATCCTGCACGGCCGCCGGGAACGGACTCTTGGGAGCCAGCCGGTACGTAATCGTCGCCGCCGTGTAGCCACGCTGCGCCAGCCGCAGGCACAGCGGCAGCCAGCTCTTCCGGTCGCCCGCCCGGAATCCGCCGCCGTGGATGCAAACAATCGCCGGATGCGTCCCGCCTTCTTTCGGGCGCGCGATATCCATCGCCAGCCGCTCGCCCCCAGGTGACGAATACGCCACATCGCGCTCCAGGATCACGTTATCCGGAACGGCTGGTGTCTGCGCCGCTGCGCCCGCCGCCAGACAAATCAAGGCAAGAAGTGTTCTCATATCAAGTAGAGTCTCTCATGCGCGTCCTCGCCCTGCTTTGCTTCGCCGTCGCCGTTCCCCTCGCGGCCCAGACCCCCGATTGGAAAACCGCGACCGAACTTTCCGGTGTCGACGTCACCGGCCTCTCTCCGGCCCAGAAACAAACTGTTTTCAAACTGCTGCGCGAAAACGATTGCTCCTGCGGTTGCGGCATGAAGATCGCCCAGTGCCGCGTCGAAGATCCGAAGTGCTCGTACAGCCGTTCTCTCGCCGCCGTCACCATCAAAGGCATTCGCGATGGCAAGAACCTTGACGAGATTCACAAAGCCCTCGCCGCCGGACCCGCCCCGCACAAAGTTCTCGAAGACGCCATCAAACTGAGCACCGCCGGTTCGCCCTCGAAAGGTCCGGCTGATGCCAGAATCACCCTGGTCGAGTTCTCGGATTTCCAGTGCCCCTACTGCTCAAAGGCCGTCACCGACATCGATGCCACCATGAAGGCATTTCCCAAAGACGTCCGGCTCGTCTACAAGCAGTTCCCGCTCACTGACATCCACAACCGCGCCATGATGGCCTCCCAGGCTGCCATTGCAGCCAACAACCAGGGCAAATTCTGGCCGCTGCACGATAAGATGTTCGCCGATAACCACAACCTCACCCGTGAGAACATCCTGAAGTGGGCGCGCGAGTCCGGCATCGAGATGAAGCGCTTCACCGCGGACATGGAATCCGCCGAGACCAAAAAGCAGATTGCCCGCGACCTCGCTGAAGGCGAACAGGCCGGCGTCGAAGGCACTCCCACCGTCTTCGTTAATGGCAAGCACTATAATGGTTCTCTCGACCCGAAAGCCTTCGGAGAAATCCTCACGGGTGAGTTGAAACACTGATCCCGCCGGGCGGTTAGCTCAGTTGGTTAGAGCACTTCGTTTACACCGAAGGGGTCCGGGGTTCGAATCCCTGACCGCCCACCATCACCCGCAGGATCTGTTTCTGGAACGCATACTGCACCAGTTGCGCTTTGTTGTGAATCCGCAGTTTGCGCATCAGGTTCACCTTGTGCGCATCAACCGTTTTCGCGCTTAAATCCAGCATCGTCGCCACCTGCTTCACCGAATGTCCCTGTGCCGTCATCTTCAGTACTTCCTGCTCCCGTGGCGTCAGGGCACCGCTCCCGCGCACTCCCCGCTTCGCGATCGCGGTTGCGATCGGCTCGCTCACCCACGTGTTACCCCCGTGAATCCTGCGAATCGCATCCAGCAGTTCCCCGCTGCCGCCGTCCTTCAAAATGAACCCCGCCGCCCCCGATTCCTGATACTCCGTCAGCGCGTCTTCATCGCTCCGGTCCGTCAGAAATGCCGTCTTCGCCCCGGTTTCCAGGTTCCGCACCCGCACCGCGCCCTCCCCCGATACATCCATCAGGACCAGGTCCGCCGGCATCAGGCGCAACAGCGTCGCCGCCTCTTCCGGTTGCGGGACTTCGCCCACCACTTCCACTTCCTCGCACCCCGCCAGCAGCGCGCGCAGCCCTTCGCGGAACAATGTTTGCGGGTCCGCCAGCAATATTCGGATTGGTTCCATGTCTCCCTCTTCCCACCGTCCATCGGCGGAACGAAGCGGAGGCTTTATGTTGTGGTCTCATAGAAATTTGCCGCTGCTCTTCTCTTATCTGTTCATTGCTCCGGCCGTTCTCCTCACCACCACCGCCTTTGGTCTCGTCTCTCTCGTTTGCTCTCTCTGCGGAGCCCGAGAAAACCGCCTTCACGAGATTGCCCGTACCTGGTCGCGATGGCTCCTGAAAGTCAGCGGCATTCGAGTTCAAATTGAGGGTCTCGACAAGCTCGACCCCTCCCGCAGCTATGTCCTTGCCGCCAACCACGCCAGTTACATGGATACCCCGGTTGCGCTGGCGGCCATCCCGCTTCAGTTCCGGTTCTTCGCCAAGCTCGGACTCTTCAGCATTCCTCTGCTCGGCACCCACCTCGGACGCGCCGGCCACTTTCCCGTCGATCGCGGCAACGCGCGCGCCTCTCTCAAAAGCATGGCGGAAGCCGCCCGCGCCATCTCCGCGCGAAAGGTATCTGTGCTTCTCTTCCCCGAAGGCGGTCGCTCCGAATCCGGCACCCTCCAGGAATTCAAGGAAGGCGTTGCCTATATCGCCATCAAAGCGGGTGTCCCTCTTCTGCCCATCGCTCTCGCCGGTACGCACCAGGTGCTCCCCATGCATTCCGGCCGCGTTCGCCCCGGCACCGTTCGCGTTCTTATCGGCGACCTGATCGAGACTACCGGCCTGTCGCTGGCCGATCGCGGCGAACTAACTGATTCGGCGCGCCGCCAGATAGAAGACCTGCTCGCCCGTCCTGCTGCTGTCTAAACCCGCTATCGGTACCTAATCGCGCTTTGGTGTCACTGAACTGTTATTGACAGTCCTAAAACGCTGGCTGCGAGCCTGCAGTGCCCTTGCATGCACTTACATGTTGATCGATCATGACAGCAGTTAGTACTGCGGTCGGTCCTTCGCCTTCCGGGGATTAGTAACAGAATAAGTTTGAAACCTCCCGCGTGAGTGCACAAATTGACTTCCTGAATTTTCGTGTTATTTTGGGTGAATTAATGGCCTTAAAGCTGCAGACGGTGAAAACGATGGCAAGCCCACGCGATCTGGTTCAGCAGCAAACCGCCGCCAGCTTGGTCAACGAAACTCTCCCTCGCTGTCAATCCACAATCCTCGTCATAGAAAATGATGTGATTTTACGTGACCGGATACGACGAGCGCTTCTCCCCGGCAACTATCGGGTTTGGGAAGCCGGCTCTTCGGAAGAAGCTAAGAACGTCGCGGATCACCTGAACGGCGCTTTGGATCTCGTAATCAGTACCCCGACGGGCTCGTCCGTTTTGGATTCGCAACTGGTTTCGAATCTGCAGGTCAGGCATCCCGCACTAAAAGCTCTTTCCCTCTCGAATTTAGATATCGATGGAGGCTCGATCTCACCGGGCAGACCTTCCGATAATGTGGAACTATCTCGGAAGGTAAGTTCCATTCTTCTCCATTCAAATAGGTAAGCGAAAAATTCACTAAAAGCGTATACTCTCGTTTGGGAGATGTAATGCGCCCGGTGATTCTTCTCGCAGAAGACGACGTCGTAATCCGGAATCTTCTGCGTTTTCTGCTCGAAGGCGACTCTTTTGAGGTGATGGTGGCCTCCAATGGTCTCGAAGCCCTCGAACTTTCGCGCGCCAGTGACAGGGAAGTCTCGCTATTTTTATCTGATCTCGAGATGCCGGTCATGGACGGTATTAGCGCTTATCGCCAGCTCCAGATTGAACAACCGTCCGTGAAGGTCCTCTTTATGTCAGGTGGATATTCCGAACGCGACCTTCCCGAACCGTGGCCATTTCTTGCGAAACCGTTTGTCGTTAAAGATCTTCTAAAAATGGTCGGTGAACTGACCGCCGCGCGCACCAGCGCCTGATACCGGTTTACCTGCTCTTTAGCTTCAGTACTGTGATCGAATAAGCGGGCGCCGTTCGCGAGAAATCTTTCCCCAGCCCGCCAATTTCTGTCTTCACCGGGACAATCTTCCTCGGCTCCGTAATTGAATTGGTCTCCTCCGGACTCGCCGCCCTCATTGTCACCGCCTGCCCTCGCGCTTCCACCGCGCTCGCGCCCGAGATCACAATGTGCACCGGTTGCTCCGTCGCTGCCCGATTCACCAGCTTGACGTAGATCGCTCCCGTGCCGCTGTCCCTCGTCACATCGAAAAACACCAGCGGTGCCTGCCGCGGCGCGGGCATCGCGGGTGGCTGTTTGGCATTCGGGTTCGCGCGTGGGGCGGGCGGCTGCCACTCCCGCGTCGGAATTCCTTCTGCAGTCGCTCCCAGCACCTCGTCCCCGTGGTTCCGGCTGAACATCTGCTGCGCGTAATACGCCGGAGATCCGTAACTGGTAAGCGCGTTGTACCCGATCAGGTCCGTTTTCCACTGCATCGCGCCCGGGTTCACGTTGACGAAAAGCGGCGCGTAACACGACATGATCACCAGGTCTGAATTCCGCTCCATGCCCGTCATCCACGCCGCGTCCCCCAGCGCCCCGCTCATATTGGGAGTCGGTTCCCCTACCCGCGTGGCCCATTCCCCCACGAATACCTTCGGTCCGGTACGCGGCCGGTCATCGTAATCGTGCGCATGCGAGGCCATCTCATCCTCCGTCCGCCGGTAATAATGCTCGTCGATCACATCCGGCGCCTGCAGCGTGGTTTTCGTCGTCGCAATCACCTGTAATTTCGGATATTTCGCCTTGATTGCCGTGTAAAACTGCTGAAAACGCGCATCATAGCTGCCCGCCTGCCGGTCGAAGTTGTCTTCGTTTCCGATCTCCACGTATTCCAGGCGGAACGGCGCCGGGTGCCCGTCCCGGGCCCGCTTCGAGCCCCACGGCGTACTTGCATCGCCCGCCGTGTACTCGATTTCGTCCAGCGCATCCTGTACATAAGGCTGCAGTTTGTCGCCTGCGGCGACCCGCTCCTGATGCATCGAGTACCCCGCGTAAACCGCCAGCACCGGCTCCATTTTCAAGTCCTCGCACCACTGCAGAAATTCCAGCAAACCCATTCCGTCTGAGGACCAGTATTTCCAGCCGTCGTTCATGTGGCCGGGCCTGACCGCCACCGGACCCAGCGTCTTCTTCCAGTCGAAACGCGTCTCGATCGTGTTCCCTTCCAGATAATTTCCACCTGGGAACCGTAAAAACTGCGGCTTCATATCGGCCAGCAGTTGCATAATATCCGGCCTGTTTCCATTCGCTCGATTCTTATAAGTTGGTGGAAAAAGCGATATGAAACTAAACGAAACCGAGCCCTTCGTTCCCGCCAGCAGCTGAAAACGCGCGTCTGCCGTTGGGTTCGTTTTGCCCGTCGTCAGCGTCACCTCGTAGCGCCGCCACTCCCCGCCGATCGAAGTGGATTTTCCACTGGCGTAGACCGTCGCTCCGTCCCTGCTCACAATCTGTGCCGTCAGCTGCTCCGCGAAACCAGCCTCTGTCCGCGCGAAAAAGACCGCCTCGTACCGCGTGTTCGGACGAACCGGAATCCCCCAGAACCCGTCGTTCGCAATCCCCACCCGCGCTTTCTTCCCCACCTCAAGCGCCGTCAGTTTCAGCCAGTGCTCATTCGCGTCAAAAGCTATCGAGCCAGTGCCACCCTGTTCCTGCACCAGCGACCAGTGCACCGCCTCTTTCGGGTCTTCATGGAAGGAGCGGTTTCGCAGCAGCTCCGCATAGACGCCGCCGTCGAATGCATAGTTGATCTCTTCCGTCATCAGCCCGTACAGCTTCGGGCTGACCTTTGCTTTCACCTGGTCGGCGCTTATGCGAATCGTCACCTGCGCCGGCAGCGCCGCCGCAAATGCAAGTAGTAAACAGATTGGTCTCATAACGGTAAAGGGGCGGGAGTCTGCTCCGGAACGCGGCCGTTCGCCGAATGAACGATGCGGCCCATCAAAGTATAGGCCCGCTGGAACGTCTCCAGATGGCCTCGCATCGCCTCCCGCGCTTTCGCCGGATTGCGCTCGGCAATGCTCTCCAGAATCTGCCGGTGCTGCACCACAGCGTTTTCGCGCAGCCCCGGCAGTTCCTGCGATTTACGAATCCACTCGATCAGCACACCGCGAATGTCCACCAGCAGATGCCGCAGCACATGGTTCTTCGCGCAGGTGGCAATCGCCAGATGAAAGTCCAGATCGAGCTCAATGAACGGCCGTTCTTCATCCCGGGTGTTGCGCAGCGAGAGCTCCAGCAACTCGCTCAGCACGCGCAGATCTTCCGGTTCCGCGCGCTCAGCCGCCAATGCCGCCAGTTCCGTCTCCAGCAGCAGCCGCGTCTCCGAAACATCCGCCAGATCCTTCTCCGTCTTTAGCAGCCCCCGCCCCAGAATCCGTTCCAATAACCCCGGCGATGTCTGCGCCACATACGTCCCGTCGCCCGCCCGCATCCGCACCATACCGATAAATGCCAGCGACTTCAGCGCTTCCCGCAGCGTCGAACGGCCAATCGCCAGCGCCTTGCACAGTTCGCCTTCAGACGGCATTTTCTCGCCCGGCCGCCAGCGACCCTCCGCGATCATGCCCGCCAGTTGCAGGGCCACCTGCTCCCCGATCGTGGTCCGCGCTATGGGCTTCAATCTGTCCATTTTTGCCTTGACAAACTCAGCACGAAGCAAATATAGTCCGTAGCGAAGCTGATTGCAAATCAGATTGTCTGATGTTTGCATTCACGGGGAGTGGGGAGAGCCATGAAGCTGCTCGTCTTTTTTATCGCGTTGGCGTCCGCCTGTTTTGCTCAGGTCCAGGCCGGCCGAATCGTCGGCACCGTTACCGATCCCAACAAAGCCGTCGTGCCCAAAGCGCGCGTCGCCATCACCAACACCGCCACCAGTCAGACGTCCATCCTCACTACCAACGGCGCCGGCGATTTCGCCCTGACGCCGGTCAACCCCGGCCTCTACACCGTCGTGGTAACCGCCGCCGGTTTTGAAACCGCGCAGGTCAACAACGTCGAAGTCATCGTCAGCCAGTCCGCCCGCGTCGATGTCACGCTCCGAATCGGCGAAGCGTCAACCACCATTTCCGTCTCTTCCACCGCGCCGCTGCTGAACACCGAATCCGGCACCCTCGGCCAGGAGATCACCAACCAGCAGATTGTAGATCTTCCGCTCAACGGCCGCAGCTATTACGAACTGGCCCGTCTCACTCCCGGCGCCACGCTGCTCCCGGGCAGCGGCAATCTTCTGCGCATCCGCTCCAATTACGAATCCGGCACTTCCATCAGCGGCGTACGCGGCACCCAGACTTCCTTCTATCTCGACGGAGTCGATGTCACCGACCACCATCAGGGCGGCACCCTCATCCAGACCTCCATCGATGCCTTGCAGGAGTTCCAGATCCAGCAGAGCGAATACACGGCCGAATTCCGCAACGCCGGCGGCGTCCTCAACGGCACAAGCAAATCCGGTTCAAACCAGTTTCACGGTGTGCTCTTCGAGTTCTTCCGCAATGACAAGCTCGACGCCCGCAACTTTTTCGCCCTCACCCGCGACATCCTGAAGCGCAACCAGTTCGGCGGCGGCATCGGCGGCCCCGTCGAAATCCCGCGCCTCTACAATGGCCGCAACCGCACCTTCTTCTTCTTTAACTACGAAGCCATGCTGCAGCGCGCCGGCCAGGTTTTCAACAACCTCGTGCCCACCGTCGCTCAGAGATCCGGCGATTTCAGCGCCCCCGGTCTGAATGTCATTTACGATCCCCTCACCAAACTTCCCTTCCCGAACAACGTTATCCCCGCCAGCCGCATCTCGCCCCAGGCGCAGTTCTTCGCCAAATACATCCCGGCTCCCAACGCCGGCACGCGCGCCATCTTCGGTCCCTCGCAGCTTCTCGATCAGGAACAGTTCACCGCCCGCATCGACCAGACCGTCTCCTCCAATCACCGCGCCTTCGTTCGCTGGAGCTTCACCAACTATCAGGAGAACGATCCTAACGCTTTCCCCGCGCTCGGCTACGCGCCGCTCAACACCCGCGGCCAGAACATCGTCGGCGCGCTCATCAGCAACCTCACTCCCAACCTGATCAACGAAGCCCGCTTCAGTTACCTCCCCAATTCCATCGACCTCAAAGCCTTCCTCCAGAACACCGACTTCTACAACCAGGCCGGCGTTCCCGGCTTTGAACAGACCGGCCACCGCCCCGGTGACGCCGGCTCGTTCCCGGATTTCTCCTTTAGCGGCTATGGCTCGCTCAGCGGCTCCACGTTCGACCAACGCCCCAAAACGCAGGACCTGAAAGTCTGGGAATATGCCGACAGCCTCACCTGGGTCAAAGGCCGCCACATCTTCAAATTCGGCGCGCAGATCCGCCACTGGGTCCCGCTATTCACCGACAGCGGCACGTACGAAGGCTCGTGGACCTTCAACGGCAGCATCACCCAGAACGCCGCAAAGCCTGCCGGCACTGGCGACGCCTATGCTGATTTCCTGCTCGGTGTCCCGTACTCCGTCGGCCGCACCTTTGCTGCCGACACCTTCGGCGGTTACGCCACTTACTGGCACGGCTACGTTCAGGACGATTTCAAAGTCAATGATCGCCTCACGCTCAACATCGGTCTGCGCTACGAATACTCGCCCTGGCTCAGCGGCTACAACGGCCAGGTCGGCACGTTTCTACCGAATTCACCCAAACCCATCGCCGTTCAGGCCATCAATCTCAACGCCCAGTTCGCCGCGCCTACGGCTAACGCGCTCTTCGGCAATCTGATTCAAACCTGCAGCCAGGCGGGCCTCGCCAGCAACTGCACCGCTACCGACAACACCCAGTTCGCTCCGCGCTTTGGTTTCGCGTGGCGTCCGCTCGACGACAAGACCGTCTTCCGCGGCGGCTACGGCGTCTTCTACGAAGTCGAAAGCAGCGGCAATCGGGTCAACCACAACATGGTGCCTTACCAGCTCAGCGAGACCGTGTTCAACGACGCCACCAACCGTACCTTCGCCAACTTCTTCGCCGGCCGCCCCATTGGCGCCGCCACCACCGCTCCCAGCCTCGCCGGTGGCTATCCCAACATGCCCATGGGCTACGATCAGCACTGGAGCATCGGCGTGCAGCGCCAGCTGCCCTTCACATCCGTCGTCGAAGTCAATTACGTCGGCAATCGCGGAGTCAACCTCTACGAAGGCAATCCCATCAACGATCCTCCCGCCGGACCCGGAGCCATCCAGGCCAGACGCCCCTTCCCGCTCTTCGGCGGTATCACCTACAACGGCCAGGACAACTCCACCATCTATCACGCGCTGCAGGCCAAGTTCGAAAAACGCACCACCAACGGACTCTGGTTCCTCGCTTCCTACACCTGGTCGAAGAGCATCGGCGTCGCCGACACTCCCGCCGTCGGCGGCGATTACGCCTATGAACGCGCGCTGACTTCCTTCGATATCCCCCAGAACTTCACCACCAGCGTCGGCTATGCGCTGCCTTTCGGCCGCGGCAAGAGCTACCTCTCGAACGTCGGCTCCGCCACCGACGCCCTGCTCGGCGGCTGGCAGGTCCAAAGCATTCTGGTTCTGCGCAGCGGCCGTCCCTTCACCCCTACCATCTCGCGCGATGTCTCCAACACCGGCATCGGCGGCCAGCGTCCCAATCGCATCGGCTCCGGTAAGCTCGCTAACCCGATCCCCACCGCCTGGTTCGACAAGACCGCTTTCATCGTCCCCGCCAACTACACGTATGGCAACTCCGGCGCTAATATCCTGCGCGAAGGCAATTTCCGCAGCCTGGATTTCTCCCTCTTTAAGCAGTTCAATATCGCCGAACGCGCCCGCCTCCAGTTCCGCGCCGAAGCCTTCAACATCACCAACAGCCCCAGCTTCTCCGCGCCCGGCACTAATATCGATACCGCGTCCGGCGGCATCGTCACCTCCACCATCAGCTCGCCTCGCCAGATACAATTCGCACTGAAGCTGAACTACTGATCCCGAACCGCTATGCGATCCCTTATCCTGCTTTTGCTTTCCGGCGCCGCCTTCGCCCAAAGCAGCGTCACCATTGACGTCAATGCCGCGCAAAAGATCGGCCCCTATAAACCCATCTATGCCTATTTCGGCTATGACGAACCCAACTACACGTACACGCCGAATGGCCGCAAGCTGATAGGGGAACTCGCCGCGGTCAGCGGCCAGCCGGTTTACATCCGGACGCACTTCATGCTCGCCACCGGCGACGGCACACCCGGCCTGAAGTGGGGTTCCACCAACGCCTATACCGAAGACGGCTCCGGCAAGCCCGTCTACGACTGGACCATCACCGACCGCATCTTCGATACCTACCTCCAGGCCGGCGCCAAACCTTTCGTCGAAATCGGCTTCATGCCCCAGGCGCTCTCTTCCAGGCCCGAGCCGTACCACCCCACCTGGATCCCCGGCGGCAAGAACGATCAGTACTCCATCGGCTGGTCCTATCCCCCGAACGACTACGCCAAGTGGCGCGAGTTAGTCCGCCAGTGGGTCACCCATGCCGTCGCGAAGTATGGTCGCGCCGAAGTCGCCTCCTGGTATTGGGAAGTCTGGAATGAGCCCGATATCAGCTACTGGCACGGCACTCCGGAGGAGTACGACCGCCTCTACGATTTTGCTGCCGCCGGCGTCAAACAGGCGCTCCCCGAAGCAAAGGTCGGCGGCCCCGCCACCACCGGTCCCGCCAGCGCCCGCGCCGCCGCATTCCTGCGCCAGTTCCTCGAACACTGCTCTACTGGCAGGAACGCCGCCACCGGAGCCACCGGAGCCCCGCTCGATTTCATCACCTACCACGCCAAAGGCCGCCCCTCCGTCAGCGAAGGCCACGTCCGCATGGGCATCGCCAAAAACGCCGAAGACGTCGATACCGGCTACGGCATCGTCGCCTCCTTTCCCCGCTTCCGCGACCTCCCCATCGTGCTCAGCGAATCCGATCCCGAAGGCTGCGCCGCCTGCTCAGCCCATGTATACCCGCCCAACGCCTATCGCAACGGCACGCTCTACCCCGCCTACACCGCCGTTATGATGAAGAACATTTTCGAGCTCGCCGATCGCGCCCGCACCAACATCGCCGGCATGCTCACCTGGGCGTTCGAATTCGAAGGCCAGCCCTGGTTCGATGGCTTCCGCACCCTCGCTACTAATGGCGTCGATAAGCCCGTGCTCAACCTCTTCCGCATGGCCGGCCTCATGCACGGCGATCGCGTCACCACTTCCAGCACCGCCTCTCTGCCCGTCGACTTCATCCTGAAGAACGGTGTCCGCGCCACTCCCGACATCGATTCCCTCGCCGTCCGCTCCGACCGCGACATCTCCGTGCTCGCCTGGAATTATCACGATGACGACCTTCCCGGTCCTGAAGTCACTGTTCGCCTGCGCGTCGCCGGCGTCCCGGCAAACGTCCACCGCGTTCTCATCCGCCATTACCGCATCGACGACACCCACAGCAATTCCTGGACGGCATGGAAGCGCATGGGCTCGCCTCAGTCCCCGACGCCCGAACAATACGCGGCCCTCGAAAAAGCCGGCCAGCTCCAGGAGTTCACTTCTCCGCACTGGATCGACCCCGCCGCCCCAATCGAATTCGTCCTCCCGCGCCAGGCTCTCTCGCTGATACAACTAAGTTGGTAATGCGCATCGTCCAACTGCTCACTCCTTCCGGCCGCCGCGTCGCACTCGTGGAGGAGCCCCGGCTCCGCCTCCTCGCGAACTGCACGTCCGTCTACGATCTCGCCGCTCAGTCTGTCCGCGGCAACATCCCGCTCGCCACCGTCATCGAATCCAGCCAGTCGGATGAGTGGCTCGACTACGATTCGGTCTACACCGGCGGCTCGCTCCAGCCTTCCGCCGACCACCCCACCGAACCCGCGCGCTGTCTGGTCAGCGGCACCGGCCTCACCCACATGGCCAGCGCCAAAAACCGCGACGCCATGCACGCTGCCGCGCAGACCGTCACCGACAGCACCCGTATGTACCAGTCCGGCGTCGCAGGCGGCAAGCCCGCGCCCGGCACCGTGGGCACGGCTCCCGAATGGTTTTACAAAGGCAACGGCACTGTGCTCCGCGGCCACAACCAGCCGCTGCTCGTTCCCGAATACGCCGAAGATGGCGGCGAAGAACCCGAGATCGCCGGCGTCTATCTCATCGATGACCACGGCGCTCCCCGCCGCATCGGCTTCACTGTCGGCAACGAGTTCTCAGACCACCTCGTCGAACGCCGGAACTATCTCTATCTCGCCTCATCCAAACTGCGCTCTTGCGCCATCGGCCCCGAGCTGGTCGTCGGCGCCGCCTTCCACCTCATCCCCGGTGAAGTCGCCATTCAGCGCGCCGGCCAAACCCTCTGGTCGCGCGCTATCCAGACCGGCGAAGAAACCATGTGTCACAGCCTCGCCAACATTGAGCACCATCACTTCAAATACGAAACCCACCGCCGCCCCGGCGACCTCCACATCCACTTCTTCGGAGCTGACGCCTTCAGCTTCGGTGACGGTCTCCGCCTCGAAACCGGCGACATCATGCAGGTGCGTTTCGAGGGTTTCGGCCGCCCGCTGCGCAACCCGCTTCAGCGGCTCGAGCCTTCCACGAAGCCAGTCGCCGTTCGACCAATGTAAGCGGGTCTCAGAAGTACAGCTTCAGTCCCATCTGAATCGTGCGCCGCCCGCCCATGTTCAGGTTCACGCTCGAAAATGACGACACGATGTTATTCGCCGTCACCGGCGGCGTCGCCGTTCCCACATAATTCAATCCCGTGTACAGCGTGAAGTTGTTTTGGTTGGTCGAAAACGTCGGATGGTTCAGCGCTCCGTAGAACTCCGCCCGGTACACCAGCTTGATGCGCTCGTGGATCGGAAACTCCTTCAGCACCGCCATATTAAACGTCTGAATGTGCGGCATCCGCACCGCGTCCAGCACGCGCGTCGCATTCCCAAGCGTCAGGCTCGGCGGATCGCTGAAGTAAGCCAGAGCATTGATATAAGGACACACCTGCGTCGCCGGGTTATCGCAGTTCGCTTTCCAGCCTGGCTGAATCGGGTTGACTCCCGGGTTCACGTTCGGGCGGATATGATCCACATCGTCCGGAAAGCCCGCCGCCGTTCCCGACCACACCGAAAACGGTAGCCCGCTCCGCTCCTCCAAATTCCCGCTCGTCTTCCAGTTCCCGATAATCTGGTTCATCCACTCGCTCCGCACGTTCAGAAACTTCTTCCCTCGGCCAATCGGCAGATCCCAGTTGTAATTCAGCCGGAAGTCGCTCGGAATGTCGTACGTTGAAATCGATTTCTCCAGGCTGTGCGAATCGCCGTAGATTTGCGGCTGTCCCGTGCCCCAGTTCTGGATCTGGTTCGTGCAAAACTGCCCCGCGCACGAGACATCGTCCATCGCTTTCATCCACACGTAGTTCACATTGAACTGAAAGCCCAGCGAAAAGCGTTTGCTGTAGTTGATCTGCAGCGCGTCGTAATGCGAATCGAACCCCTGCGAGAGCGGGTCCATGATGTCCCCCAGCGTCGAAAGCGGACGCAGCGAGTTCTGCCGCGAAACCGTAATCACCTGCCCGTTCGCTCCCGTGATGCCCTGCGGATTCGGAATCTGGGTCGTCATGTTCAAACCCGCCTGAAACTCCTGCGTGTATTGCTGCAGATTCACCGAATTGAACACCGCCGAAGGCCCGAACATGTTCGTGCTCTTGTTGCCTACGAAATTCACTTCCATCGCCATCGACGAACCAAACTGAAATCCCAGCCCGAAGTTCCACTGCTGCACATACGGTGTCACCACCTTCGGATTCAGGTAGTAAATCGCGTTGATGTTGGTGATGTCCGTAAACTTTCCGTTCGGCGGCACGGTAAATCCACCCGCCGGCAGCACCAGCGGGTTCGTGTCCATCTGCACCTGGCCGCCATTCGCCGCGCCGTTCGTCGCCAGCTGCGCGGATTTCGGACTCAGATCCGGAATCGCGCTGCTGAACAGTCCGCTCGTCGGCACGTGATTGATCGCATACGCCCCGCGGATCACCTGCAGTCCCGGCAGGAACGCCGGCACGCGGTAGGCGAACCCAAACCGCGGCTCGAAATCCTTGTACCGCGTCGGCCACAGAGTGTCCGATGCTCCGCCCAGCCCGTCCAGTTGGATGTAGCCCTGCTGCTGCGCGCCGCTCGGCAGCGTGATCGGGCTGTTCACAAAGTAACCCTGCAGGTGGTGCTTCTCCTCGCGCGGCACTTCAATCTGGTAGCGCAGCCCGATGTTCAAGGTCAGCCGTGAAGTGATCTTCCAGTCGTCCTGCACGAAAAATCCCCAGTACTTCCACCGGTACTGATACGGAATCACCGCCGGCGCGATGCTCACCGAGGTCGGATAACCCAGCAGCAGCGTCGCGAAGCTTGTCCCCGTCGTCGCATTCGGAATGCCCAGCACCGTCGTCGTATTGCCCGCCCCAATGTTCGTGCCTGAAGCGTTGAATCCCCACACCCCGCCCACATTGTTGAAGTCCACAATGTTCTGCTGCGGCGCCTGCCAGTCCACGCCGAACTTCAGATTATGCTTGCCCTTCACCCAGCTCAGCGTGTCCGACGTTTCGAAGAAGTTATCGATCTCATACGTCGCCGACATCGCTCCCAAAGCTCTGCACATTGCGCGTCGAAGCTGTTCAGCTGCGGCATGCCTTTGGTCAGATAGGAAGGAAAGCCAAACATCTGGAAGCCGTCGATCGATAACTGCAGCGGGGTCTGTGTGCGCGAGTTATTCGACCGATTGAAGCCATAGCCGGAACTCATTCACCTTGTTGCCGCCCCACGTATAGGTGTCGCTCAACATCGCATTGGTGCCGGTGTTCCGGTCCGTTGGCACCTGCTCGATATAGCCGCCCTGGTTGAACCGGATCCCTTGTGTCGGCACTTCGGCGATACCGGAACGACATGCGGTTGTTGGCTGTCATCACTGGTCCAGACGGAACAGATCACCGGTTGTCGGTGTTCCGTACGCTGCGAAACACCGCGTAGTTCTCGCCCAGTCCATTGATCGGGATATTGGGCATCGGCTGCAGATTCAGGATCTTCTGCCCGATCGGCGAAATCATCGACGGCGGAATGATGTTGTTCGGAAACTGCGGATAAGCCGTGTTCGCCGGCTCCACAATCTGCTCATTCGTGCCCGCCTGGAAGTGCTGAAAGATCTCGATCGGCTGGTTCGTCACGCTGTTGTATACCGATTGCGAGAAATTGCCCTGGCGCTCGAGCGGCGTCGCCATGCGGTCAAAGTACTGCGACTGCGTATACTGCCGCAGCGGCTCGTAGTTCGCGAAGAAGAACGTCCGGTTGCGGCCGTTGTACAGCTTCGGGATCACCACCGGACCGCCCACATCCACGCCGCCCCGCCAATAGCGAACCAGTCCCTTCTTCGTATACTTCAGCCACGGCGACGGCATTCAGAATGTCGTTCTGCGTAAACGAAAACACCGTGCCGTGATACTGATTCGTGCCGGATTTCGTCGTCATGCTCACCACCGCGCCGCCGCCGCTCCGGTACTCCGCGCTGTAGGAATTCTGCACCACCGACATCTCCGCGATCGCGTCCGTACTCAACGCCAGCGCGATGCGTCCATAGTAGAGGCTGGTGTTCGATACTCCGTCGGCCTGAAACTGCACCGTCCCCATCGCCCCGCCCGAAACGGAGAGTCCCGCCCCAGGCGTCGTCAGCCCCGTCGTAATGGCCGCCTGCTCCACGCCCGGGTCACCCTGCACGCCCGGCAGCAGCGTCAGAATCTGGATCGCGCTCTGGTTCGTCACCGGCAACTCGTCGATCTGCTTCAGGTCGAGACCGTACTGCTATCGTTGATCTCCCGCTCTGGATCATCGGCGCATCCGCCGAAATGCATCACCTCCGACGACGTGCTGCCCACCGTCATGTCGAAATCCAGATTCAGCATGCTCCCGCTCTCCACCGTGATCGGTCCGCGCGCCACCTTCTTGAAGCCGGCCTTCTCCAGCGTCACCCGGTAAGTGCCCGGCGAAAGGGAGGGAAGGGAATACAAGCCATCCCGGTTGCTGGCGGCCGTCTGCGTGACATTAGTCGCCAGATTGGTCGCGACCACCTGCACCGCGTCCACCACGGCTTTGGACGGATCGTAAACCGTCCCGCTGATCTGACCAGTGTTCGACTGTCCCCACAGGCCCGCACAAAGAGCCAAAACCAACCCACTGACTGGCACAGATCGCGACACTGCTAACCTCCGGAACGGGAATGTGCGCATAGAATATACGCGTTTCCCGTCCGGGTCAACGATTTTGTCGCCCCAAGAAAATCCAAATCACGGCGCCGGCAGATTTATTTCCTGAGTTCTGTCAGCGCTTTCCCGCGCTCGCTCGGCTGTCCGGCCCTCGTCGCATGTTATGAGTGGTCATATGGCTCTCTGTCTGAAATCAGGAGCCATTTCCGCCCAAATCCGGTGCTTTGTGCATCGCTGAATTGTGCATAATCCTGCACAATGTGCACAATCCTGCACAATCCCGCACAATGAAGAGGATGTCGCGACTTCTCCTTGTCTTCGTCGCCGCCGCCGGTCTCCACGCCCAGCCTTTCTTCCTTCAGGGCTCCGACCCGCAGTTCGGAATGTACGCCAAAGACGCCAATTTCATCCAGGAAACGCGCTAACTTCGAGTTCTTTATCGCCAACGCCAACCGCCTCAAGCCCATGTTCGTCATCGTCTGCGGCGATCTCACGAATGCGCACACTCCTGCACAAATCGCCGAATACCACCGCATCGCCGCCCGCCTCGACCCCGCCATCAAGCTCTACAATGTCGCCGGCAATCACGACGTCGGTAATGAACCCACCCCGGAATCTCTCGCCGCCTATCGCAAAAACTACGGCCCCGATTGGTACAGCTTCCAAGCCGAAGGACTCTACGGAATTGTGCTCGATTCCAGCGTTATCTCCTTCCCCGCGAAAGTCGCGTCCGAAGCCGCCAAACAGGAGGATTGGCTTCGTTCGGAATTGCCGAAAGCCAAAGCCTCCGGCCTCCAGATCGTCATTTTCCAGCACATCCCGTGGTTCCTGGCCACCCCCGGCGAGCCCGACCAGTACTTCAACATCCCCACTTCCATCCGCGCCCGGTACCTTCATCTTTTCGAGGAATTCGGAGTCCACAGCATCCTCGCCGGCCACTACCATCGCAATGCCGAAGGCAAAGGACCCGCGCTCGATATGATCGTCACCGGCCCCATCGGCATGCCCATAGGTCCCGACCCGTCCGGCTTCCGCATCGTTTCCGTTGTCGGCGGTCATCTGCAGCAGCAGTATTACGGCCTGGGCAACATTCCCAACCGCTTCCCGCCCGAACCAGTCAAGTAAACTGAAACAGGTGCAAAATACCGCTCAGCCGGGCGCAGCCACCTACTAACTTCGAATGAAATTAAACAGCTATACCATCACGCAGGGCCGCGACCGCGCCCCCGCACGCGCGTTTCTGAAAGCCATCGGCTTCACCGATGAGGATCTGCGCAAGCCCATCATCGGCGTCGCCAATACCTGGACCGAGACGATGAACTGCAATTACAAACTGCGCGACCTCGCGGTTCACGTCAAGGCCGGCATCCGTGCCGCGGGCGGCACCCCCATGGAGTTCAACACGATCGCCGTCAGCGATGGCATCACCATGGGCACCGAAGGCATGAAAGCTTCCCTCGTCAGCCGCGAAGTGATTGCCGATTCCATCGAACTCGTCGCGCGCGGCCACATGTTCGACGGCATCGTGGCTCTCGTCGCATGCGACAAAACCATCCCAGGCGCCGCCATGGCGCTGCTCCGTCTCAATATCCCCGGTATCGTTCTGTATGGCGGCTCCATCCTGCCCGGCCGCCACAAGGGCCACGACATCACCATTCAGGATGTCTTCGAAGCCGTCGGAGCCAATGCCGCCGGCAAGATGACTGATTTCGAACTGCTCGAAATCGAAAACCACGCCTGCCCCGGTGCCGGAGCCTGCGGTGGCCAGTTCACCGCCAACACCATGGCCACTGCCATGGAACTGATTGGCCTCTCCCCCATGGGCACCGCCGCCGTCCCGCAGGTGGACGAACGCAAAGAAGGCGTCGCCTTCCGCTGTGGCGAGCTCATCCTCAACTGCGTTCGCAAGGAATCTGAAGCCGCGCGACATCGCCACCCGCACTGCGTTTCTGAACGCCATTGCCGGTGTGGCTGCCAGCGGCGGCTCCACCAACGCCGTCCTGCATCTGCTGGCCATGGCCCGCGAATGCGGCGTCGAACTCAAGATGGACGATTTTCAGACCGTCAGCAGCCGCACCCCGCTCATCGTCGACATCAAACCCGGCGGCAAATACGTCGCCGTCGATATCGATAAAGCCGGCGGCATTCCCGTCATCGCCAAACGGTTGATGGACGGCGGCTATGTCGATGGCTCAGCCATCACCTGCACCGGTCACACCTTCAGCGAAGAAGCCGCCAAAGCCGTCGAAACGCCTGGCCAGCAGGTCATTCGTCCCCTCGATCAGCCTCTCAAAACCACCGGCGGCCTCGCGATTCTGCGCGGTTCTCTCGCTCCGGAAGGCTGCGTCATCAAGCTCGCCGGACACGCCAAGCGCTATCACAGCGGTCCCGCACGCGTCTTCAATCGCGAAGAAGAAGCCATGGCTGCCGTCCAAAGCGGCCACATTCAGCCCAACGATGTCGTCATCATCCGCTACGAAGGGCCGCGCGGCGGACCCGGCATGCGCGAAATGCTCGGCGTCACCGGCGCCATCGTCGGAGCCGGTCTTTCCGAAAGCGTCGCGCTCATCACCGATGGACGCTTCAGCGGCGCCACGCACGGCTTCATGATCGCCCACGTCTCCCCCGAGGCCGCCAACGGCGGACCCATTGCCGCCGTCCGCGAGGGCGACACTGTCATCATCGATGTCGATGCCGGGATGGTCAACGTCGAAGCCGGCCCCGAGGAACTCTCCCGCCGTCTCGAGGGTTGGAAAGCGCCCGCGCCGAATTACAAAACCGGCGTCTTCGCCAAGTACATTGCCCTCGTGGGCTCCGCTTCGGAAGGCGCGGTCACCTCCGGCGCGTGAATATTCTCTTCATCGGCGACATCTTCGGAGCCGCGGGCCGGTCCGTAGTCGCCGACCATCTGGGCGACATTCGCGCCGCTCAGTCGATCGATCTCGTCATCGCCAATGCTGAAAATTCCGCCGGCGGTTTTGGGGTTACGCCTCGCACCGCCGATGAGCTCTTCGGCCTCGGAATCGACGTCCTGACCGGCGGCAATCACAGCTTTGATAAGCGGGAAGTCTATGACTACATGGCGCTTCACCCCCGCTTGCTGCGCCCCGCCAATTACCCGCCGGGTGTTCCCGGCTCCGGTCTCGCAGTTCTGGCAACTAAAAGCGGAATTCCTTGCGCCGTTCTCAATCTGCAGGGCCGCACTTATATGGCGAACACGGATTGCCCATTCCGCAAAGCCGATGATTTACTCGAGACCATTCCCGAAATTCGGGTTCGTTTCGTCGATTTTCACGCCGAGGTAACCAGTGAGAAGGTGGCGATGGGCTGGCACTTGGATGGCCGCGTTTCCGCGGTAGTCGGGACTCACACCCATATCCCCACCGCCGATACCCGGGTGCTTCCCGGCGGCACGGCTTATCAGACGGATGCCGGGATGACCGGTCCCTATAACTCCGTTATCGGAGTGGAGAAGGAAATGATTGTCCGGCGGTTCATGAACAGCATGCCCGTCCGCATGGAAGCGGCCAAAGGCATGATCGAACTCCATTCGGTCATCGTCGATGTCGATGAATGCACCGGCAAAGCGCGCGCTGTCCGGCGCCACGCCATCAGCGGCGATTAACGCGGTTATTTCGGCGGCGCGACCCACATCGTGGTCGACACCCGGTTGGGCGGAACGCCGTTACTCGCGATGGAATTCACCACGAACACCACCGGTGTGAGATTCCCGGTGGTCGAAGTGGGAGCGACGTTGTTCGGAATCATCACATTCACCTGCCACACTCCGGGCAGCCCAGGAGCGAGGCCGGAGTAGAGCACGTTCGCATCGGGGACGAATCCTACGCTGCCGATGATGACGTTGATATGTTGCGGAGCGGAAACCGCGCCGGTTGCGGCCACGCCGTCCGGAGGCGCGCCGGGGACAAAACCCTCGCCGGTCGCATAGAAGGCGACCACTGAATTATTGATCGCCGGGTGCGTAGGCCCGTTGATCGTTCCGTCCTGGTTGATCGCGGCAACCTGTCCCACGCCGGCCGTTGTTCCCAGCGTAAAGATTGCCGGCGAGGCTACGTTCATCTGCACCGGATAGTCGCCCAGAATCTGGCCCGTGTCCGTCCGCATCACCAGCAGATCCGCCGTGCCCGTCGTGGGCGCGTCGTTCGGGACGATGAAGTTGATCTGATTAGTTCCGACGTAGTACAGCGGCGCCGGTTCGTTGTTCAGCAGCACCTGGATGTTCGCCAGCTGTTTGGGGAGCGGAGCCGAAGCGGCCTGCGTTGCCGTCCCAAACTGATTCGCGAACCCGAAGATGGACGCGATCACCCCGGGAGCCAGCGGCTGATTCGGGACGAAGTTGGCCCCGTTCAGCGCCGTTAATCCAGGGAAGTTGATCTGGACGCGATTATACGCGTCCGCCGTATACAGGTCGCCGAAGGCATCCAGCGCAACGGCCAGCGGCGCGGAATCCGGGATGTTCGCCGTCGGCGCGAAGGAGCCGGAAGTCAGGGATGAGACCAGAAGCGCGTTAAAGTTCGGATACTGCAGAACGCTGTTGGCTCCCGCGTTCGTGATCCAGATAGCCCCGGTTGAAGGGCTGACGTATAAACCTCTTGGGTTGCTCAAACCCGTAATCGCCGTTCCGGCCCGCGGGTCCGGTCCGGCCGAAGGAGCACGGTCGAAGATCAAAACGCGGCCGTTGGCGCTGTCCGCGACGTACAGCCGATCGTCAGTATCGGTGGCGATATGGTGCGGGCTGGTCAAGCGGTTGAGCTCCGGACTGCCCGAGGTCGCCGCCACGCTGCTGGTGAAGTTGGGCTGCCCGAAAACCAGCGAAGCCGCCATTCCGGTGGAGAAAGTGCTGGAGGTGCCCGGGAAAAACAGCACCCGGTTGAGTGCCAGATCGGAAACCAGCAGCCCGTTGCTGCTTGCCAGCGCGAGGCCGTAGGGAGCCGACATGGTCGCCGCCGAAGCGTCGCGGATCGGCGCGCTTGTGGTGCTCGATTGGCCCAGCACCAGGTTGGCGGCCGGAAAATTCTGGCCCGTGGCGAAGGGCGCCGCAAATCTCAGGACTCGGCCGTTCCCCGTGTCCGCGACATACAAGTTGCCCGCCGCGTCCACCACCAGCCCGGTCGGTGCCCGCAGGTTGTTCGCCGTCGGCCGGTTCACGTCGTTGTTCGGATAATTTGGCTCGGTGTGCTGGAAGTCCGGCTGACCGATCACCAGGTCGGCTTTCGCGCCGGCGGTCAGCGTTCGCAGATCGCGGAAGCCAAGGACGCGGTTGTTATATGTATCCGCTACATAAAGGTGAGGCGTAGCGCCGCTCAAATCCGTGGCGATTCCGGCGTCCAGACTGTTTGAAGGTCCACTGAAGCGGAACTCGCGGCCTTCCACCAGATTCGGAGCGTTGAAGTTGAATGCATCCTGGCCCAGAACACCCGTCGCGCCGCCAATGGCGTTGGCCGAATAGGGAACCGCCAGAACGCGGTTGTTTCCCGTATCGGCGATGAAGATCTGAGTACCCGTTGCGGCTACAGCTGAGGGATTCTGCAGGGTTACCTGGCTCGGTTCCGGCAGCCCTTCGTTCGGCTGCGCCACCGAAAAGTTCGTTTGCCCGAAAAGCACCTGCGCCTGCTGCGTCAGGACGTTCGACGTAAACTGCGTCAACGGATTGAACACCAGAAGGCGGTGAAACAGCGTATCCACCACGCCGACGCCGTTGTTCAGCAGAAACAGCGAGCCCACTGAGGCCGCGAATTGTTGCTCGCTCACCGGCAGAGGCTGTGGCACCACGGTCGAGGGAACCACGCCGAGGAGACGCGTGGCAGCCTTACCATTCGTAAAGGGCGGGCTAAAAATTAGTACGCGCGACCGCGCCGAAGCCGTTGATTCGGAAACGTAGAGATTGCCCGCCTGATCGAAAACCAGACCGGTCGGGGTGTTGATGGCATTCAGCCCCGTGTTGGGATTGCCCGAGTTGTACCCCGCGCTGGCGAAATCCAGCTGGCCGAGTACGACGAAAGCCATGGGTCCGCTGACCGCCGGTTTGGCCGCCAGATCCGCGGCGCGAAAACCGAGAACGCGATCGTTACCCGGGTCGGCGACAAACAGATTCCCAGCCGCGTCGAATGCCAGATACGCCTGGAACACGCCGCCGGAGTTGTTGAGCGACAGCGTGCCGGGCGAGATCCCGCCGGCATTCGCTCCGTTGCTGTTCAGACTGGTCTGTCCAATCGCGAGATCCGGGAACGGGCTCGCCTGCGAAAAGGGAGCAGGGAAGCGGAGCACCCGGTTATTGCCGGAATCCACGACGTATAGATTTCCCGCCGCATCAACGGCCAGGCCGGTCGGCGCGTAAAGTCCGGTATTTCTCACTCCGTTCTGAAACGGACCCTGCGCGGCCGTGGAAAGGAAATCCGCCTGACCGATGACAATGTCCGCTTTCTGTCCGTTTGAAAAGGACAGCGCATTCCGAAAGCCCAGCACCCGGTTGTTTCCCGTATCCGCTACATACAGCGCCGGCGGATTTCGCGAAATATCCACCGCAATTCCCAGCGGCGCGTTAAACTCTCGTCCTTCCACCAGATTCGGAGCGGATTGAGTCATGGTGTCCTGTCCGGCAATCCGCGTAGGAGCCGGATTCAGCTGCACCTGAGCGTCGGCGAGAGGGAGGAACGCCATCGTCAGAAAGGAAAGGAAACGAAACGGAGCCATCTTCATGAATTCATACGGGTGCGAGTAAGCACCTTTCTGAAAATAGCACGGAGACTTCGAATCACTTCTATCTCTAAAGGAGGGGCTGGTCTTTGGCATAACCCGTGCATTGAACAGTGTCCGAAGGAGCACGACAGATGAAGAATATCTCGGTGTTCGGCCTGTACCGGACCCAACTTCAGGTGGAAGAAGCCGTCGATACGCTCAAGTCAGAAGGCTTCCGCAACACGGACATTTCCATTTTGCTTCCTGAAAACATCGGCTCCAAAGATCTGGCGCACGAAAAACACACCAAGGCTCCCGAAGGCGCGGCCACCGGAGCGACCTCCGGCGCAATTCTCGGCGGCGCGCTCGGATGGCTGGTTGGCATCGGAGCTCTCGCCATTCCCGGAATCGGACCGTTCCTCGCGGCTGGTCCCATTGTCGCGGCGCTCGCGGGCGTCGGCGCGGTGGGCGCACTCGGCGGAGTCACCGGCGCACTGGTCGGCGCGGGAATGCCGGAATATGAAGCAGTTCGCTACGAAGGCCACATCAAGCATGGCGGAATTCTGCTCTCGGTCCACTGCGACAGCGAAGACTGGGTGAAGCGGGCTAAGGATTTGTTGAAGCGAAGCGGCGCCGAGGATATCGCCAGTTCGAGCGAAGCCGCCGCGGATTACGGGGCCAGCGATAAGCCAATGCCTCGTACCCGCACGTCCATCGGCTCGCTCGAATAATGCGCGTCAGCGCAGTCAGCTATCTCAATACTTCGCCATTAGTCTGGGGAATGCTGCACGGCCCGCAGCGCGGGGTGTTCGACCTTAGGTTCGAACTGCCAGCGGGTTGCGCGCATTCGCTCGAAAGCGGCGAGGTTGATATCGGCCTCGTTCCTGTTATCGAGATGCACCGGCAGGGTTTGGAATTTGTGCCTGGTCTTGGCATCGCCTCAGAGGGCCCGGTGCGAAGCATTCTCCTGATCTCGAAGGTCCCGGCCAGCAAGATCCGAACACTGTCGATGGACGACAGTTCGCGCACCTCGGTCGTGCTGGCGCGGATCATTCTTCAGGAACGCTTCGGCGTTCGTCCGGTCAGCACCACGCACCGGCCTTCCGTAGACGCCATGCTCGTCGGCTCCGACGCCGCCCTGATTATCGGCGACCCGGCTCTGCACTACGAGCCATCAACGTCGCCCTATCACGTCTATGATCTTGGCGAGGAGTGGCTGGCGCTCACCGGCCTTCCTATGGTGTACGCCGTGTGGGCCGGGCGCGCCGCCGTCAATCCCGAGAAGGCGCAGCCCGTCTTTGAAGCGTCATATCAGTTTGGCCGGCAGCACATCGGCGACATCGTGCGGACCGAGGCGGCGGAACGCGGTTTCCCTCCGCAGCTGGCGACCGACTATCTGACTCGGCACATAGTTTACGAGTTACACGAGAGGCATAATCGGGGCCTCGCGCGCTTTCTCGAGCTCAGTCACTCTTTGACTGGATGATGCTGATCGCGCCCTGCCGTTCGAGGATGGCGAACTTGATTTTGTCCAGCGTCTTCACGTCGCTCGAACGCGCGGCCGCCATTACATCGTTGTCCTGCACACGCATCTTCTCCATGGCTTCGGTCTGCCACTTTCCGTCTTTCATCAGGACCACCGGCGCGCCATCCACCACCGCTCCAAATCGCGGGTAGCGCTGCTTCAGCGTGGCAACCAGCCGGTGCATCAGCGCCACCGCGATCACGCCGCAGATCGCGTTGGTTTCCGACCGATCCTGACCCATCGTCGCGAGGATGATCACGCCGCCCATCAGAAAGACGATGACAAACTCAAACGGAGTCATCTGCGCACCTGGTCTGCGACTCAGGAAGCGCAGGGTAAATAAGAGAAAGAAGTAGCCGATAACGGCTCGAATCACGGTGGGCATGAAGTCTCCTGATTACGGCATGACGAATACATGTAGTGGCAGTTCCTCCGCGCCGCTTGCGCGAAAGGCGACGGCCTGCGGCCCGATGGCGGCCGGCTCCAGCGACAAAACCGCCGCCGCCGGAAGGCTGGTTACGGGAAAGGTATACGTGATTCCGCCGCCGCCGGCGACGGCCGATAGCGGTTCCGGGACAATCCGCGTGTTGCCCAGATCGCTGACCACGCTTTCACTGACCCAAAGCTGTACCTTGCCGTTGCGAACGGCGTTGGGGCCGAATCGGACCGTCATGCGCGACGGCGTGCCGTGTCTCGCGATTCGATCGTAATGAATATCCAGAGAAGCGTCATGCGTCAGGGCATGGGCTTTGGCCAGATATCCTCGGCCGAACAGTCCCGCGACGTCCAGAATCAAAATCGTCGCAAGGAAGACCCAAACGGCGTTTTCGATTCGCCACCATTTGCGCTGAAACTCAAGGTCGGAGCCGACCGCAATCTCGTCGTTTACTTTTCCGATGCTGTCCTGAACGGGTTTAGTAGGCGCCTCGACGGGCATGTTACGATTCCTCTTCTTTCTGAATCACTGCGATTTCGCCGTTCCGCTCCAGAATGGCGTATTCGATCTGGTCCAGGCGCTCGATGCCTTTGCCGCGGGCCGCGGCCATAACGTCGTCATCCTGCAACCGCATTTTCTCCATTGCCTCCACCTGCCACTGGTTGTCCTTCAGAAGAACCAGCGGCGTTCCGTCCACAATTCTTCCGAACGAGTTGCTCCGGTTTCGCAGCCACGCGATCGCGAAGTGAGTGCACGCAATTGCGATGATCTGCAGAAATGCATTGGTAAGAGAGCGATCGTCCGCCACCATCGCGGTCAGCGTCACGCCTCCCATGTAGAAGATCAGAACAAACTCGAACGGGGTAATCTGCTTTCCCGGCCGGCGGCCCGCAATGCGAACCATCAGGACCAGAAAGCAGTAGCCAAATACTGCGCGAATAGCTGCTGCCATGCTTGATGGCGCGCTACGCTGCACACGTTTTTCCACCAGCGTGCCGCGAAAGTGTCGGAGGTCTCAGGTTTTCCCAACAGTGAAATTCCTTGCAGTGGACACGTTGTTGCAGCTTGTTGCGATATGCCGGGAAATGTAACTGTAGGTCCTCATCATCAATGTCCTTCCTGCGGACGCAGCTTTGATACGCAATCGGATTTGGATGCCCACATATCGGAATGCGCCGCGGCTAAAGCAGCCACGCCGGGCGGCGCGCAGCGCCATGACGTGACCGACGAAGAACGCGGCAACGACCGCGAGTGGACAAGCGTTCCTTAGTAAACTATTTCACCTTTTGCTTCCATACGGCAGTGTCCTGCGGTACAACAGAACATGCTATGGAGGCAGATTTTGACGAAACGGTCCTTTGTTTGTCGGGCGTGTGTGCTGCTCAGTCTCTCTTTTTCGGCGCGTGCGCAGGATCCAACCTGGCCGTTTGCCGGCAAGGACCTCTCCAATACGCGCTTTGCCTCTGCTGAGACTTCGATCGGGCCCTCTAACGCGAGTCAGTTACAAGTGAAATGGACCTTTACGGCCGCCGACGATGTTTCGGCTACCCCGGCCGTGGACGCGGCAAGCAAGGTCCTGTATGTTCCGGACTGGGCGGGGTATCTATACAAAATCAACACCGACACGGGCCAGGCAATCTGGACCCATGCGATGACAGACTACGGACTGCCCACGGGTACCATCACGAGGACCACGCCGGCACTGTCCGGCAGCGTTCTGGTGATTGGTGCGAGCGCCACGCTGACCGGCAACCTGAGGACCGGAGCCTTTCTGGTGGCGGTGGACACGGCGACCGGCTCGCTGATTTGGAAACAGCAGACAGACCCGAACCTGAATGCTCTGATGACCACTTCGGCCGTGATCTATCAGGGGGTGGTCTATTCGGGCGTATCTTCCGGAGAGGAAAGCGCTATTCAGCCCACCTTCCGCGGAAGCGCAGTTGCGTACGATCTCGCGACCGGGCGCCAGATCTGGCAGACGTACATGACGCCGCCGGGATACACCGGCGCGCCGATTTGGTCGAGCACTCCTGTAGTGGATACCAACCGCGGATCTCTCTATGTGACTACCGGCAACAACTATACCGTTCCTACTGCCGTCGACGTCTGCGAACAGAACCATGCGGGGAGCGCGAGTGCAATTCTCGCATGTCAGGATCCGGCCAATTATTTCAATTCTGTTGTTTCGCTGGATCTGGCAACCGGCGCGGTCAAGTGGGCGATGCACGGCTCTTCGACAGATGCCTGGAAGGGGGCCTGCCTCTATGGCGGACCCACGTGTCCAAATCCGAGGGGCGCCGATTTCGATTTTGGCTCGGGCGCCAATCTGTTCACCACCACAATTCAGGGCGTGCCTGTCGACGTGGTGGGCGCCGGGCAGAAGTCCGGAAACTACTTTGCTATTAATCCCGATACCGGGGCTGTTCTTTGGATGAAGACCGTTGGTCCGGGTGGCAAGCTTGGCGGTATCCAATGGGGCACGGCGACGGACGGGCAGCGGATTTATGCCGCCGTCTCGAACTCCAATCAGAACCTTTACCGGTTGCAGCCTTCCGGGCCCTTGTGGAATGGCGGATCCTGGGGAGCGCTCACTCCATCCACCGGCGCGATGATCTGGCAGGTTCCGGACCCAGGTGCGGATCCCACCTCGCCGCGCTCGCCGGCGATGTCGATGGGCCCGCTCACCGTTGCCAACGGCGTAGTCTATGCGCCGTCCATGTCGGGAATGGTCTATGCGCTTTCGGCCTCTACCGGCGCGACATTATGGAGCTTCAACACCGGCGGCTCGGTGGGCGGCGGGGCAGCGGTTGTGAATGGAACGGTTTACTGGGGTTCCGGTTACAGCCACTTTGCCGTGGTCAATCCAATCGGGACACACAATAATAAGCTGTTCGCGTTTTCGCTGCCGACGGCCTCCGTGCGGAAATAGCTCTCAACCGAATCAGAAGTAAAGTTTCAGGCCAAACTGCAGCATGCGCGGCGGACCCGCGGCGGTGATCCTGCCGAAGTTGCCGTTGGTCAGAGTGGTATTCGGGTTATTGAGATTCACCTGGTTGAACACGTTGAAGAAGTCGGTTCGGAACTGGAGAGACTTGCCTTCCAGCAGGCGAAACTCCTTCATGGCCGCGGCATTCCAATTGACCGCTCCAGGTCCCAGGATCAACCCGCGGCCGGCATTGCCATAAAGTACCCCAGCAGGCGGTTTGGCGAAGGCGGCGGTGTTGAAGAACTGGTTGATCTGCTGCCCCCGTGTCTGGCTGCCGGAGATTGACGGATCGCCAACTACGTTGGGACGATCCGTCGCGATGCCGTCGAAGTTCGTGTCGGTCCCCGATAAGATGTTCATCGAGTTGCCGCTGCGCGCCGTCATAATTCCATTCAGCTGCCACCCGCCGAGAGCTTCGCGTCCCAACCATCCGAACCGCCCCACTTCGGGCGACTTGTAAATCCACGACATCTTGTAAACGTTCGGGTAGTTGAAACCGGCAGGTCCGCGATCGAGCAGGAAGTTGTTCGAATTGGAGAGCGTCACACTGGAGATGCCGGTGGATTGGTCGTCGGTGATGTCGATTGCCTTCGAATGAACGTAGTTCGCCATCACTGAGAAGTTGTGGGCGAAGCGGCGATTGAAGGAAATCTGCAAAGAATTGTAGTCTGCATTAGCGGCAGTCTCCAATTCATAAATCCCGCCGTAGATGTTGGGAAGGTAAGGCCGCCGGTTATTCACGTTCGTGGTGGTCGCGCCCGGTCCGTAAATCGGCGAATTGGCATCACGCTGGATGTAAAGCTTACGGCTGGTGTTTCCGACAAAGCCAGCCTCAATGCTCATGGTTTGTCCAATCTGCTGCTGCACCATCAGGTTGTACTGCTGGACGTAAGGAGTCCCAAAGCCCTCGCCGACATAGCTCTCACTGACAGGAGTCACAAAAATCGGATTCTTTGCGTTCAGGGTGTAAGGGTAGGGACTTCCGCCGTAGGACGCCCACGGGTCCACCAGATTTTTCGTTCCATTCAGCGTGATGTCAGCGATGAATGGCTGGTTCTGCAGGTTGGAGACAAGATTTACCATGCCGACGGCATAGAAGATGCCAAATCCCCCGCGAATGGCTGTCTTCCCGTTGCCGAAAACATCGTAGGCGAAGCCGACGCGCGGGGCGAAGTTGTTGAAGTGCGTCGGGGCAATTCCACTGGGCACGCCGGGATCGCCAGGGAAGAGCATGCCGAGAGGCGCGGTGGGATACGTTTTCGATTGAACACCAAACTGAAAGCCGCCGAGCGCGTTGGCCGCACTGGTATACGGCGGGTTCAGTTCCCACCGGAGACCGAGGTCCAGAGTGAGGCGGCGCAGCACCTTCCAATCGTCCTGGAAGAACGCGGATTCACTGGACTCCTGAAAGTTGCGATTCAGGCCGTTGTTCTGTCGAAACGTGGCTGCCAGACCCAGTTCGAGATCCGCGATGGAGTTGCCGGTATAAACGCCCGTGAACTTTACCTGTCCCGCGCCGAGCCAGTTGCCGGTCTCCTGGAAATGGTTCCACTGGTATCCGACGCCCGCGCGGATGTTGTGGCCGCCGCGCACCCAGGTGACGCGGTCGGAACCGGCCCACGTGCTTTGCGGCATGATGTCGTTGCCGGCTCCGCCCGGCCCGGAAGTCCACGCGCTGGTCAGCACCAATTCCGGAGGCCGCGGGGGATTGGCGCCGAGCACCACTTTACTGCCCCAGTCCGCCCAGCTGATGGTGTTGGTATCCACCGTCGCGTAGTAATTCAGGGAGTAACTGAAGCGCGCTTCATTGATCAGGTTCGGAGAGACCACGATCTCATCACTGATCACCACATTGTTCTGCCGGTATTCAGCTGTGGTGTTGTCCCAGTTGGGAAGCTGCGAAGTATTGCTCGGTCCAAAAGGCAACAAAGCCGAGCTGCGATCCAGGAACAGGGTACCGGAAAGACGATGGGATGTCGTGAACTGATGGTCGGCGCGCAGCATGCCCTGATCTTCATTGACCGGCGCGGCTTCCAGATCGGAGTAAGTACCCGCGGCATTATTGGGCAGCGGAACCAGACTTTTGATGATGTTTTGAGCGACCGGATCCAGCCGCGACGCGGGAATGATGCCGCCCGGAAACGCCTGACCCGTCTGCGGATCTACTGGCCGTTTGGAAGCAGCGAGCGCGGAGAAGTCACCCGTGCGCTGTGCCGCGGTGGGCACCAGCACGCTGTTTTGAAAGATGCTGGTAGCCTCGCGAAAGCCTTGATAGGACGCAAAGAAGAACGTTCGGTTTCGCAGCACCGGGCCGCCGAAGGTTCCTCCGAACTGGTTCCAGTGCAGCGGAGTGGTGGTGGTCTGGAAGAAATTGCGCGCGTTCACGGTGTCGTTGCGCAGAAACTCGAAGACGGAGCCGTGATAAGCGTTGCTGCCTGAGCGCGTGACCACGTTGAGAACCGAGCCGGGCTGACGTCCATACTCCGCGTCGAAGTTGCTGGTGATGAGGTGAAATTCAGCAACGGCGTCGGGATTGGGAGACATGTTCCCGCCGTTGCGGAACTGCGAGCTGTTTTGGCCGCCGTCAAGATAGAAGTTATTGCTCCGGACGTTGTTGCCGTTCACGCTCATGTTATTGGTGTCGTTGCTTCCCGTGACACCAGTGGTAACATTCACCGCGCCGGGCATCAGACCAATCAGGTCATAGACGTTGCGCCCGTTCAACGGCAGATTTTGGATGCGCTGCTGATCGACGGTCTGGCCCACCTGCACATCCATGGTGTCGACCAGGGGCGCGTCCGATTTCACTTCGACGATCTCCTGCGATGAACCGAGCTGAAGAGTGAAATCCGCGCGCGCGTTTTGATTGACATCCAGCGTAAGACCGGTGCGTTTCTCCAGTTTAAATCCGGAGGCTTCGGCCTCCAGAGTGTACTGGCCCGCGGGAACGATCGGGAAGACATAGGAACCCGATGCGCCGGTGCTGATTCTGTGGGTTTCGTGAGTATTGTCGTTGACGATGCGCACCGTGGCCCCGGGCACCTGAGCGCCGCTCGTGTCGCTGACCGTGCCGGAGATGGAACCGGTTGGGGTCTGCGACAGCAGCATGCCGGCGCTTACCAAGAACAGGGAGAAAGCGGTGACAGACCTTGATTGCTTCATCATCAGTAATCCTCTTGAATCAACGCATCACCGTTCGGTCGGAGGCTTCTCCGCCCACCGCCAGTTTTGCTGCGCCCGCCTTCACCCCGTGGACCTGGAGAATGTAAGCGGTGATATTCACATAGGTTTCGGAGGGAAGCGAATTTGGAGCGGCTGGCGGCATGGTTTTGACGCGCTCGAAGAAGCTTCCGACGCTGCGGCCGGTCCATACATTCCGGAAGTATTCGCCAGCCAGCGGAGGCCCGAACGTACCGTTGGTCATGGTGTTGCCGTGGCATACCGCGCAGTTGGAGTTATAGGCGGCTTTGCCTGCTTCCGCCTGTGCGGCGCTGTATTGCGCTGGTATGCCCCCGGCAACGGGCGCGGCAGAGTTTGCGCCGGCCGGCATGGAACTGGTGATGGCATTGGAACCGGTGACGCCCTGCGGTTCGCCGGCGCCTGCGGGCGCTTCCCCGATATAGGTAAAGGAGAGAATCGCTCCCGGGTTCTGCATTCTCCCTGTCGATCCACCTTTCATTGACTCGCCGAGGCCGCCGGGATCGGTCGCGATGTAGATGGTGCGGCGATCCGGGCTGACGGCGGTATCCCGATAGCGATTCTCGGATTGAAAGTAGCGGGACATGTGGCCGCTGGTTGCTTTACCGTCAGCTGTGAGCGGCACCACGTAGAGTGAGCCGCGCTTGAGCGTGGTCACGAGCAGGACTTTATCCCACCCGGGAATTCCCTTGCCGCCGGACGCGTAATATTCAATGCTCGAAGCACCCGTGGTGGGCCAGCAGATGAAGTCCACGCCTTTGCAGGTCGCGTCGTGGAAATTGTAACCGGTGGGCACCGTGAACATGGTCGCGATCGGCGGGATGAACGGTTGTTTGAAGGCGGACTCCGGCTCACGCGGCACAGAGGGATCGATAGCAAGATCGCTGAACGTCAGTTGGGAGCAGGGTGTGGTCGCCTCGGCCCAGCGCGCATACTCATAAGCTTTGCCGTCCTGCAGACCAGCGACGTGCGGCCAGCCGTAGTTGGAACCCGATTTCAAAATGTTGATTTCGTCATCGGTCTTGGGCCCCTGCTCGGAAGAATAGAGCGTGCCGTCCGGCCCGAAGTCGATGCCCTGCGGGTTGCGGTGTCCATAGGTATAGACATGGCTGACCACGCCCGCGAGCCTCGGGTTGTCCTGCGGGATGGAGCCATCCAGGTTGATGCGCAGCGACTTGCCGGCATAACCCGCATAGTTCTTCGCCGCGATTTCCTGCTGGGTGGGCAATCTCTGAGCCTCGATGGGCAGGCAGAAGTTACCCAGTTGATTGTGGCCGCCATCGCCGATGGTGAAGTAGAGTTTCCGGTCGGGACCAAACTTCAGCCGACCCGCATCGTGGTCGTTGCCGGCCGGTAACCCGGTGATCAGGTTGACCGGCTGGGACAAAGTCCCGTGCGCGGGGTCATAGGTGAAGCGCACCACCTTGCCGTATAAATGGCGGTAAGGGTTCTTCTCATCGGCGGCGACCATGGTGCTCGGACCTTTGGTCAAATCGGAATAGGTGTAGGCGGCGTACACGTAATCGTTCCCGCGGCCCTTCAGCAGGTCGGGATGCAGCGCCATGCCGAGCAGTCCGTCCTGACCTCCAGGAGCAGAGACCTCGCCGATGGTGATTGCGACATTCTCCTTGCCGGTGGCAGGATCGATGCGCGTAATCCGTTTGCCGGTTCGCTCGGTGACCCAAAGCATGTTGTCGGGGCCCCATGTCAGTTCCCACGGTCCGGCGAGGCCGGAGACAAGCACGGCCCTGCGGAATTGCTTCGTCCCTCTTAGCACCGATTCCGGCCCGTCCTGAGCAGGGGCCAATCCGCAGCACAGCCCGATTGTCGTTAGCGATATTAAGTATTTATGCATTGCTGCCTCGTTCCAGATCTGACCTTCACCAGTTTAAGTTTGCGACCTTGCTGCGCAGAGCGCGATGGGTGCTACCGTTCGAGAGCGATGACGCCCCAGGGGCTGCCACCCGCTTTGACTTTGCGAACGACCCGATTGGCGGCAACATCGACGACAGAGATGTCGTTCGACGGTCCATTTGCCGAGTAAAGCAGCTTGCCGTCCGGCGATGTCGCGATGCCCCATGGACGAGGTCCCACCTCGACGGAGCCGAGAACCTTGTCTGTGGCTGTATCGATAGTGAACACCTGATGGCCACGCCCGGTACTGACGAACAGCTTCGCGGCATCGGGGGATATGAGAACCGCCATGGGCTTGATGGTGCCGGGTTTCCCCAGCGGAATGGAGCCCGTCATTTTCTGTTTCACGGCGTCGACGATCACCACGGTGCCGTCGTTCTCGGCATTGACGTAAGCTTTTGAGCCATCGGGTGTGAAAGCCACCGAGCGCGGGCGGTGGCCCACCTTGAAAGTCTTCACAACCTTTCCGGCTGCCGGATCGAACACACTGATGGTTCCGGTTTCTTCGGACGTGACATAGACCAGCTTTCCGTCGGGCGAAGCTTTCACGCCTTCCGGCTGCTCGCCCACTTTGGCCGACTTGACCACGGTACCAGAGGCGACGTCGACAACGCTGACCGCGGCGGCATCTTCATTCGAGATGTACAGCTGGGCGCCATCTTTGCTGACGTCGAAATTTTCAGGATCGGAACCGCCTTTGATAACGCGGACGATTTTGTTCTGAGCCACATCGAAGACACCGATTCCGTCGGCGCTTTTATCGGGTGGAGGGAGCGTGCTTTCATCCACGTTGGGGCCGCCGATCGGGGATCCACTCAAGGCCACGAAGATGCTTTTGCGGTCGGGGCTGGCATGAATACCACGAGGCCGCTTGCCCAAGGGTACGGTCGCGATCACGTTGTACGTTGCCGAGTCGATGACAGTCATGTCGCCCGAAACCTCATTGGTGACGTAGAGGCGAAAGGCGTTCGATTCCGCGGGCGTTTTTTGTTCCGCAACGGGCGCCGGCTTTGAACAGGCTGCAAGCAGACTCAGCAACACAACAGGGATCGGCAGGTACCGGATGGGTCTCAAGAACTATTCTCCTTTGAAGTGGAAATCGGCCTCGATTTTACCAGCAGGCGTGACTGTCAGTTTTTGGTCCTGCGATCCGAGCGATTCCTGCCATGCGGCGATGACATAATCGCCGGGCGGAAGATTGGGGATGTTGAAACTGCCATCGTTGCCGGTGACGGCGAAATACGGATGATCCAGAACGCCGATATAGGCGCGCATCCAGCTATGGATGTTGCACTTGACGCGGATCATGATTTCGGGCTTGGTGAAGCGGCGGGCAAGCGGCGCATCACCGGAGCCCTGGCTGTGGTTCCACTCGCGGTTGATCTGAGCCAGGGGATGAATGTTATGGGTGACTGGATCCGAGTTGATGACCTTGAGTTCCTGGCCGGTCTGGATGCCCATTACATGCGGATGAAACCAGCATCCTTTCTGATCGATGGTGACGGGCGTGGCGGGGACAGCGAATTTTTTGCCCTCGAGGCCGCTCTTCACGTAAACGAAGACATTCGCAAGAGTGCCATTTGAATTGACTGCGACGGGCTCCTCGTAGGCGGTTCCGTGATGCGCTTCCATGCAGGCGGGGTCTCCGGACATGTCGATTCGTTTACGCGGAGGTTTCCGGCCGGTGAACGAAATTTTCCCTTTGACTACGCCGGCGGTCGCGGCATCCACGTGGAAATCAGGAGCGGCCGGCTGTTTGTTCTCCGCGGCGACGGGCTGGGCTTCCTTCTTCGCCGTGCCGGAGCAACCGGTGAGAACGATGGCGAGCACACCAACGACGACCTGGGTATTTACGCGGGTCATTTCGCCAGTCCGGATTGCACGACCGTGGGCGGCCCCGCGTTGGGAGGTTCATCCCCGCTGAGCGCTTCGAGGAACGCTACCAGATCGGCCCGCTCAGGCCCGGAGATGTGCATGTCTTTGATCCTCTTGTCGAGATACGGGTTGGAGTTGCCGCCACCGGCATAGTAGTCGACCACGTCGCTAAGCGTCTTCAGGCTGCCGTCGTGCATGTAGGGTGCGCTGCGGGCAACATTCCGGAGTGTGGGAGTTTTGAACGCGCCTTTTTCGATCTCCAGTTTCGATTCGCCGTAACGGCCGAGATCCGTGAGATTTCCTTCTTCATTCACGCCCACGCCGATATTGTGGAATTTGCCGTCGGTAAACAGAGCGTACTTCGGGCCGATGGTGTGACAGCTGGCGCAGTTGCCTTTCCGGGTGTCGAGGAAAACCGCGAGCCCGCGAACGGCGGCGGGACTGAGCGCGGTGCGATCGCCGCCATACTGATAGCGGTCGAAGGGGGAGTTGCCGCTGAGCAGGGTTCGTTCGAAGCTGGCAAGCGCTTTCTTGATTTTGCCGATGGTGACCTGTCCGGGGCCGAAGGCGCGCTCGAAATCGGCGCGGTAACTCGGGTCCGCCTGCAGTCGGGCAACGGAAACTTCGTGCGACTGATTCATCTCGACTGCGTTCGACATCGGGCCGCCTGCCTGCTCCTCGAGACTGGGGGCGCGGCCATCCCAAAACTGGACAGGCGCATAAGCGCTGTTGATAACAGTGGGCGCGTTTCGGGTGCCGGTTCTTCCTCCGACACCGACGGAATGCCTTCGGCCATCTGAAAAGCCGATCAGCGGATTGTGGCAGGAGGCGCACGCGAGCGATGTATCGGCCGACAGTTTTTTCTCGTAGAACAGCCGGCGGCCGAGGGCGATGGTCTCCGCCGTCTCGGGATTGTCCTTCGGCACAGGAACGGGCGGAAGGCCGAGAGGGGATTCCAGCGTGATGGCTGCCCCTTTGGGTCTGGGAGAATCCTTCGAGGCACCCATGCGGCCGCAGCCGCCGGCAACCGCGGCGAGGCAGATCACCAGCAGAATCGATGAGAACCGGGAATACATGTTACGGTTTGGCGGGAGCCTTTGCTTCGGGAAGGGCATGGCGTGCCTGCTGTAATTGCGCCGGAGTCATTCGGTGTCCAATGCTGTCGCGCATTTCCAAAACGGTGTCCCGCTCGGGGCCTGTGAGATGGGAAACGGCGCGATCCAGCCACGCGTAAGCCAAAACATAATCCTGCCGGACGCCCTTTCCCGTTCCGTAGAAAATGCCGACGCTGGCTTCGGCGAAGGGATCCCCCTGGTTGGCAGCTTCCTGGTACCAGTGCTGCGCCTGAACAAAGTCCTGGGTTAAGCCGAAGCGGCCGCCCTCATAGCCCTTCGCGAGATCGTACTGGGCTTCGGCATCGCCTTTGCGCGCCCGCTCGAGGAGGCGTTCGCGCATTGGTTTCGGAGGGCCCGCCGGGGCTGGCACCGCCTGGCCGAAAGCAGCGGAAATCAGGATTGCCGAAATCGCAACGAGCACTGCGCCTCTATTTATCATCGCTGCAAATGTTCAGGAAGCGGGGTGTCGGTCCCAAAATACTTCTTGTAAGCGGAGATCCAGTTTCCGGCGATCTCGCGCTGCGCCGTCGCCAAATCGAGACTGCCTTCACAGACTCTCTTACGCAGGCGGCTCTCCAGCGCATCTTTGACCCGGGCGTTCCAAATGGTGGCCGAGTAGGAGTGCGGCCAAAGATTGTGAATGTCGTCGGCTCCGCCCAGCGCGGGAGTGACCAGATAATCGATTTCATACATCCGGGGGTCCGCGCCGCCGAGGCCGTACTCCTCGAGCACCCTGCGCCGCATCGTAGCTGGCACCACTTTATTATTCTCCAAAGAACCGGCGCAGATGGCGGGGCGGCTGGCGAGAAGGGCCGCTCCGGGAGTGATGGAAGGCTTCGGGACGGAGATCACGGCCGACCGCGGCTGAGTTTGCGGGCGCGTGCTTCCGAGGTACAGGAAACAGCCGGCCACCACGGCAGCGAATGCGGCGGCGGCAAAGGCCCAGGGAAGCCGGCGGGCAAATGCGACAGCGGAAAACGACGGTCCCGGGCCGGCGGCAAGTTGTTCCAGGCGGGCTTTAAGCAACGCGCGCGGGCCGGTGGCGGAGGGCAGTTGTTGCGCGCTATACGCATCCATGAACCCGTTGATAGCGGTGGCGAGTTCTTCTTTTCGCGCACGGCACCGCCAGCATTCATCCAGATGTGACGCCATTCGTCCGCGCTCGCCGGGAAGAATCTCTCCGTCCAGCCAGGAGAGAAGCTGTTCATCGGAAAGATGAGAGGTGTTGTGCATCATCGGTCTCAGAATCTGACACGGATTCCACCCCAGGCACCTGCGGGAGCGCCGGGTGCAAAGAAGGTGGTGGTGCGGATGGGATAGTTTCCGCTCACGGCGGGAAACGGCCTGGGAACAAAGTTGCCCGAGTTGTCGAAAGGGGTTGGGCCCAGCTGCGCGGCGGTGTAGTAGCGGTGGTTCAGCAGGTTGTTGATCTGCGCGAAGATCTGCAAATGTTTCAGCAGCTGATAGTGCCCGCCGAGGTTTAACAACGCCGTAACCGGGAGAGAAGCCCTCACCAAGATAATGGATGCCGTCGGGTTTGTCCTGGTTGTTTTCGTTCCCTCGCGCAAACGATCGGCCTGCCGCCACGAAATTCAAATCCAGCATGGCTTTGGAGGTCGGCTGGTAATCCACATAAGCCTTCAAAAGGTTCCGGGGAATCTGTGGAATCTGCTCGCCGGGTTTGATGGAAATCTCGCCATCCTGACCGGGCCCGCCGTTGTTGGAACTGTTGCTGGCGCCGTCAACAGTCTGGGGACTCTGGTACGTGGCATCGAGGAACGTATAGTTGCCGCCGAGCGTGAAATGGCGGACGCGCCCGCTGACACTTGCCTCGGCGCCCTGACGCCGGGTCTTGCCGAAATTCGTGAAATAGCCGAACCCGGTTTGCTCAGAGGCCACGAAGAGAAGGTCATTGTAGTTCTCGCCGCGGAACCATCCCGCGCTCCATCGCAGAGCGGAGTCCTGAGGGCTGCGCAGACCGGCTTCCCATGTTCGGGTCACCACCTGCTTCAGCGGGGGATCACTGACCAGCGCGTTTGGCAGATTGCAGGGTTCGGCGGGATCGGCACAGCCGAGTTCAATGGCGGTGGGCGCGCGGCTGGCTTCGCTGTAACTGAGATACAGGCTGGCATAGCGCGGCAGGGTGTAAGTGAGGCCCACCGATGGATTGAAGCGGCCGAACACATACTGACCGTTCAAGGAGCCCCGCGCTCCGGGCGCCGCGGCGGGCAGGCGATCGCTGTTTTCGATGCCGGTACGGTTGTACCGGCCGGAAAAGGTGAGTGCAAGGGATCTGCCCACCGTGAGGGTGTCCGCGGCATAGACGCTGAAGGTGTTGATGCGTCCGTGAAGATTCACGCGGGTATCTACGGGCACGCCGCCTTCGCTGGTGCTGCCGTCAGCGAAGGCGTTGATGCGCGTGATGGTGAGGTGGTCGGCATTGAGATAGCCGAACTGCGAGCCCTGCTGAAAGTTTAATCCGCTTCGATCCCACCCCGAGCCGGCGGTAACGTGGTTGTGCGCAGCCAGCCAGCTGGCCTGTCCGGAAAGACCGTAATTATTTTGCTTTGTAAACGTGTTGGTCACGATCCCGGTGCACCTCTCGATTGGCTGGTCGCGTTCGAGCCCCTGCGCGATGCATCGCCAGAAAGGGAACGGTTCGGTGGAGGCGTTGCCGGTTGTGGGGAATCCTTTGTATCCGGCGGCGTTGAGAGCCGAAACGTCGGCCGCAGAGAGATTGTAAAGCGATTGGTCGAACGACTCCGAGTTGATGTCGCCGTTAGTGGTGTCGGCGCGGATGTAGCGGAAGTAGGCGTTTCCGGAGAGCGTTAGCTTGCTGTTCCAGTTGTGGCTGAGGCTCAGGTTGAATGAGGGCGAACGATTCCAAGTGATATCCGGGATGCTGTAAACACTTGAGTACTGGGTGCCTAGCCGTCGCGTATCCTGCAGGCCGTTGCCGGACAGCCAGTTATCGGCATAGCCAAAGCTGAGGGAGACGGCGGTTTTGGCGTTGCTCCACCCGAGCTTGGTAAAGGCTTGGCGAACCTCCGAGGGCGAATCCTGCCGCCAGCCGTCTTCTCGGAAAAGGTTGCCGGCCACGTACCAGTTGAGGCCCTTTGAATTCGAGCCGCCGTGTTCGAATTCACCGGAGCGGCGTCCGAAACTGCCGCCACTGATCGAGAGCGTGGTGCCGGGCGCGCTGTGGCCGTCTTTGGTGGAAACAGATACTGCGCCGCCGAGCGTGTTGAGACCAAACAGCGGGTCCGAACCCGGCACCAGGGCGACTTCTGAGATGGCGATCTTAGGAATCAGATCCCAGGCGACGATGTCTCCGAAGGGCTGGTTCTGGCGCACGCCGTCCATATAAACCGAGATGCCTTCCGGGGTGCCAAGCAGGGGAGACGCCGTATAGCCGCGATAGTTGATGTCCGGCTGGTAGGGGTTTTCCTGATTTTCGTTGATGTAAACCCCGTTGAGGCGCTTGTTCAGCAGGTCGGCCAGATCGAGCGCGCCACTGTTTTCGATGTCCCGGGCGGAAGCGGTCTGAACGGGCGCGGGTATCTGGTCGCGGGACAGATCGGAGCCGGCAAGAGGCGTGGTGGTGACGACGGTGATGGAAGTTGCCTGCGGACGGAGTACCAGTGTCGCGGTGACCGATACGATAGCGGGGGATGCGACATCGACGGCAAGAAGCTGTGTGGCGAAGCCTGTACGGGTCACCTGGATCCCGTAGCGGCCGTACGGCAGGTCGCTGAAGTCAGAGACGCCGTGGGCGTCGGTCCGGAAGGTTCGCTCGGTTCCGGTGGTCAGATTGCGCAGCGTGCCGTTGGCCGGGGTGGCCGCACCTGAAGAGTCTTTCACCTGCAGCCGGATTTCGCCCGCGGGGCTTTGCGCCGGGAGCCGGGCCAGTGTAGCGGCCAGTGCGAGAACGAGCCATACGGCCCTTCCGCCGGGAAGAGCCACCAATGAGTGCATACCGAAAGATTCCGTTAGGGCAGATCTTTTTTAGCGTTTTTACTACCAGGCGTGCAGCAGCATCGGTTCGCCGGTGCGGTACTCCAGGCCGCGCAGCCTGAACTGGTAGGCCGGGTTGACGCTGTGCAGGAAGGCCTTGATTTCGCGGGCGTCGCCGGGCCGGTGATAGGTGGTGATCGCGATTCGGGGTTTCAGGGCATGGATGGTGTCGCGGGCGCCCCGCAGCATTTTGATCTCATGACCTTCCAGGTCCGCCTTCAGATAGGTGGGGCGGGCGCCGGTCTGCGCGCAATAGTTGTCCAGCGAATCCACTGCGACTTCCACCCCGTTCTCTTCCTGCGAGAGAGAACTCATCATTCCGTCCTCGCGCAGATAGGCCGTGCCCTCGGCATCTCCCAGGGCTTTGGCAACGATCTGCGCGGTCGGGAACGGGGCGAACGTTCGCCTAAGCGCGCGCACGAAAGCCGGCAGCGGTTCGAAGCAGATCAGTCGGGCGCATCGTTGGACGACATTCAGGGCAAACAGGCCTTCGGCGGTTCCGCAATCGATAACGACATCGGTTGGGCGCACGGTGGTTTCGGGCGTCTCGTACTGGTGCCAGGCTTTCGGCAGGGCCTCCGCGATGGCCTGATGGAGGAAGCTCCGATCCATCTCGGCGGGGAAGTAAAGCGGTGAGCTGTGCCCGCGGAGGTAAACGACGAGGAACTGGTCCTGCCGCTCTTCCCGGGCGATTGCTTTTCGCGCGAGCCAGCCGGAAGCCGGGCAGAAAACGTTATAGGCTAAGTGTTCGTAGGAGGAGTCGGCGCGGCGCTGGAACAGGGCGGCAGCAAGGGTGCGAATGCGGCGGTTGTTCAGGAGAGACGCGGACACGGAAGAGGGCTACCGCCATTCTAACCGGATGCGAGCTCCAAACTGTGCGATCCTTAACGCAAAGATGGTTTCGCGACGGTGTGTGGCGGCGGCTTGCGGAAGCCGAGCGCTTCTCTTTTTGATTCCGGTCCTGAGCTTCGCAGCAAGCCTGGTCCCGAATGTATCTGTTCACGATCTGGTGGCGCAGTCTGAAGTGATTGTCACCGGAACCGTTGTGCGCTCATGGACTGGCTGGGATGTGGAGCACCGCTTCATCTGGACCCACACGGAAATCGCGGTGTCGAGTCGATGGAAGGGCGGGAAAAGTTCGACCTTGACTCTTAGTGAACCGGGCGGTTCCGCCGATGGAAGGACGATGCAGGTTCCTGGAAGTACGGCGTATTCAATGGGGGAGCAGGTGGCGGTCTTTCTGTACCGGACGCCGCTGGGGTACCTGCGGACTGCAGGGTATGGGCAAGGAAAATTCAGTTTGGCCGGTGACGGATGCTGGCATGGCTCGGGACCGCTCGACGGCTTGAAGCAGGCCGAGTTTCGGGCTCGCGTAGCGCGGGAGTTCGGGAAGTGAGCCAAATTTGGGTTCGTTTTGTTGCGCTCGCGTGTCTGGGAGCGCCGGCCGTTTTTCCTTATGGAAGGCTTAAGACCGCTTCCGGGGGACTGCTCCACCGGCCGGATTTCGCCGCCATCCAGTTTGAGATCAACCAGCTGGCGGTGCCTGGATTGGCCAATTCGGCGGGACAGACGTTCATCACCGGGGACAGCGATCTGATGGGCGCGTTTACGGCGGCGGCGGCGCAGTGGAGCAGCGTGCCGACATCCGCAGTGCGGTTCCTGCCGCCGGTAACCACAACTCTTCAGAACGCGGTGGGTGATTCGAATAACGTGGTCCAATTCCTGGACACACCCGCGATCCGGAGCGCGCTGGGGCCTTCGGTAGCAGCGGTGACCGTCGCGACCTTCTTCGATGACGGGACGATCGCGGATTCCGATATTCTGTTCAACCCGGTGTTTACGTTTTCGACGACCGGCACGCCGAATACCTTTGACATTCAATCCATCCTGACCCATGAACTGGGTCATTCTCTGGGTGCAAACCACTCGGGAGTGCTGGGTGCGTCGATGTATGCGTTTGTTGCGCAGAACTCGACCATTTGCAGGAGCCTCTCGGCCGATGACGTGGCCTTCGCAACGGCAGTGTATCCCGCTGCTGCCACAATCGTGACTGGCGGCATTGCCGGCACGCTGACGCTGAACGGCATGCCGCTTCGCAGCGCACTGGTGAATGCGCTGGAGACGACGAGCGGGATCGTGGTTTCGGCGATGACCAGCGCTGTGGATGGAACGTATTCCATGACGGTTCCGCCAGGAAGCTACGTGCTGTTTGCCCAGCCGCTGACCGGGAATCTGGCACCGGGGACCTTCTATCTGACAACGGCAGACGCTGTGGACACGGGCTTCCGCGCGGGATTCCCGACCAGCAGTACGTCTCCAATCGCCATTCCAGTGACGGCGGGGAACATGACCAACGGGGATTTCTCTCCACCGGCGGCAGGCGATCCCGGGGTGAATCTGCAGTTCTTTCACACCGCCGCTGCCGGCGGATTTGGCGACCAGGGGATGCTGCTGGGTACGCAGCTGCCCCAGGCAGTGGTGTCGGGGCAAACCGTGGACTTCATTCTGCTGGGGCCGGGCATCGACGCGAATCTGACGGCAGCGAACATCCTGATGCCGGGTCCGGTCACGCTAACGCCGGGTTCCATCCGGCCTGACGCTTTCCTGGATGGCAACACGCTGCTGCCGTATATCCGGATGACGGTGACGATAGCGCCGGTCACTTCGCCAATGCCGATCACGTTGATCGTGATGAAAGACGGCCTGATCAGCAGCTATACCGGCGGGATTGTGCTGTTGCCGCCGATGTGAACTACTGCGCTTTTCCGGCGCTCAGCAGATTGGCGAAGATCCGGTAAGCTCCGGGAACACCGGCGGGAAGCTGCCGGAACCAGGAGTAAGACGAGAACACATAAACTCCTTTGCCATAGCGGGTGAACAGGGTGCCGCCCTTGAGATCCTTCTCGTTCGGATCGTGCGAAGAGAAGACGGTCTCATAGTGCGGATCCCATTGCGACGCGAAGTTCAACCCGCGTTCCTGCACCCAGCCCTCGAAATCCTTCGAGGTGATGACGTTCGGGGCGCGCAGCAGCGGGTTGCTGGTGCTCAGGAACTCCACGGGCGCTTCTTCGACGGTGACGCGATCGCGGCCGAGGGTGAAAGGATAGGGACCCATGTGGGCAAGAGTGGAATCGGGGCCGTTGGCGAAACGGCGGTCTTCGGCCACGTTGTACTGCACCACCATGGTGCCGCCGTTCCGGATGTAGGCGAGCAGGCGCGGCTGATTGGCACGGAGATCCGCGCGCACGTTGTAGGCGCGAACACCGGCGACGATCGCGTCAAAGCGCGAAAGATCGCCCGCAGTGAGATCGGTCTCGGTGAGCAAAGACACCTGGCAGCCCATTTGGCGCAGTGACTCGGGAACTTCATCTCCGGCCCCCATGATGTACCCGACATTGTGTGCAAGTACGGTGAGGGGAGCGCTGCGCAGCGCGCCGGACGAGGGATAGAAGACCGTCTGCGGGGGAATGTGCGTGTACGCGATCACCTGCAGACCGGACTCGATCTTGTTCGCCCCCACGGTGGCGGAAGCGCGGAAATGAGCTTCGCGACCGGCCGGGAATGAGGCGGGCGTTACCGTGAAGTTGAGGTCCTGTTGTTCACCGGCGCTCTGGAGCTTAAAGGGAAGCGAGGACGGGCTGACGGTCCAGCCGGGGTCGGCATCCAGGTGCACCTCTCCGGCTGCCTGCTCTACGTTGGCTTTTACCTGCACCTGAATGCGCCGGGAAGCCGCGCTGGTGAAAACCAGGACGTGCACAGGGAGGTCAACCGCGACGGCAGGTACGACGGTCAACGGCCGCTTGAGTTCCCCCTGAACATGGTCGACGTAGCGGTAGGTGACCGGGCGCTCCACGGAAATCGTCTGCGAGCCGAATTTGACAGCAAAGGTGGCGCTCATGACCGGCACGGGATCCGGACGCCCGATCAGAAACGGGTCGGCGATATCGTAGCGGCTGCCCTGCGGCGGGCGAACGAGCCAGAACGGCTGGGAGAGATCCTGATTCTGGGGGACCACGAAGTCGACGGCTTTCGTGACCGGTGTGTTGTAAGCGAGCGGACCCGCAAGTTCGACGCGCTGATCCTGACCTGCGCCTTTCAGAACCGCGGCGGCACCGGAGACTGGCGCGGAGGAGCGATTGATCGCGGTAAGGGTTACTTTCAGTTTGCCGCCCTGGCACTGCCGCATACCGATCGGCTTCGGCATCCAGAAAGAGGCCGGAGCAAAGCGCGATGGCTTCATCCAGTTCAGTTAATTTGCGTGCGCCCCACACATTGCCCTGACCGGCCAAAGCCGCAACCAGAGGGCGGGCTTCGAGCAGCGTGGGAATGGTCTTCTCGGGGTGAGCGGGAGCGAAATCCGCGGCTGCTTTGGCGAGCAGAGCGCCGATGGGCGCCCCGCCGGGGACGCGGGTCCATGTGGTGTCGATATTGTCGAAGAGATCCTTGCGGGCGGGTTCACCGGCGACCGGCGTGAGGAAGTTCCTCGAGGGGCCGCGGTGCTCGGCTGATCCCATTGCCTGGCTGCGGTGCTCGCTGCGGCTGAGGCCGGCGATTTCGGCGTACGATTTGCCGAGGATCGGATCATAGATTCCGGTGTCAAACTCGAGCCGCGCCTGCACTTGGTTCATTTCCTTCTCCTGTTCAGGGGTGAAGGCGAAAGCGTTCCACATCAGCCGGCGGGATTTCCAGGGTTGCACCAGCTTCAGCTGTTCGGGGAACTTCGCAGGATCGGCAGCGGCGGCCCACGCTTCCCGTCCAAGAATCGCTGATGCCTGGTGCTGGCCATGGCCGTCGCGAGGCGTGCCGGAGAAGCGGAGGACGACGACATCGGGCTGGTAGCGGCGGATGATCCAGACCATATCCGAGAGGATCTGGTCGTGGCCCCATTTTTCGAGGGTTTCCTGCGGGGTTTTGGTGAACCCGAAATCGATGGCGCGGGTGAAGAACTGCTGGGCTCCATCGATGCGGCGGGCGGCCAGGAGTTCCTGGGTGCGGATCACGCCGAGGAGGTCGCCCTGCTCCGACCCAATCAGGTTTTGGCCGCCTTCGCCGCGTGTAGCGGAGAGATAAGCCGTCTGCAGTTTGCGGCCCCGCGCCCAATACGCCAGGGCGGCGGTGTTTTCATCATCTGGATGAGCCGCGATCATCAGCACGCTGCCGAGTACGTTGAGGCGGCCGAGCGCGAGTTCGATTTCCGGCGTACCCGAGAGGTTGCGCTGCGCGAGTGCAGGGACGGCGAGCGCGATGGCAAGACCGCAGGCAAGCAGATTTTTCATGAAACCTGCATTGTACCGCCGTGTGCCTGGCGCAAAAGAGTTAGCTAAGAGCGGCTCAGGACGTCGCGCAGGGTACCGGTCTCGGCCTGAATCTTGTCCTGCAGCATGAGCAGGGCATGAATCAGTTGCTCCGGGCGCGGTGGGCAGCCCGGCACGTAGACATCGACCGGGATCACCTGGTTCACCGGGATGAGCGCGTAATTGTTGAAAACGCCGGTGGAAGTGGCGCAGGCTCCCATGGAGATCACCCACTTGGGCTCCGGCATCTGTTCGTAAAGGGTGCGGATGACCGGAGACATCTTCAAGCTCACGCGGCCGGCGATGATCATCAGGTCCGACTGGCGGGGGGAACCGCGAAAGACTTCCGCGCCGAAGCGCGCGACGTCGAAACGAGAGGCGCTCATCGACATCATTTCAATGGCGCAGCAGGCGAGCCCGAACGTCATCGGCCAGATGGAATTCTTGCGGGCCCAGTTGATAGCCTGATCGAGCCGGGTGGTGATGATTCCCTCAGCTGCGGCGGCATGTTCGATCGAGGCATTATCCACGCGGGCAAACAATTCCGCGGGATAGCTTGCCAACGGCTGCTTCATGACCCTATTCTCGCATGGCTGCGGAAGCCGCCGTGCTGGTGCAAGTTACACTTGGAGGACAACTCTTCGCACATGCACTCGGAATTCTCTGACCTTAGCCTCTCACGAGCCGCTCAATTGTGCGGTGTGGAACCGGAATTCTGGGATATTTTCGGAAATCGGCACGTCACTTCCCGGGAAACCAATGAGGCAATTGTCGGGGCGCTGGGGTTCTCCACCGAAAGCGAGGAGCAACTGCGAGCTGGCCTGGAGCGCATCGAACGCGCGGACTGGACTGAGGTGCTGGGGCCGTGCCTGGTAATGAGTGTGGAGCAGCAGCCAATTCGGTTTGCAGTCCAGGTGCCCGAGGCGCAGGGCGGAGAGACGGCGCGCGTGGAAGTCCTACTGGAAGACGGCGAAAGCAAAAGCTTCGATGCGGAACTCTCGAATCTGGCGGTAGTCGCTTCCGCGCATTTCGGGCACGACCGGTACGTTCGGAAGGAGATCGAAATCGCGCGTACGCTGCCCCTCGGCTACCACTCCGTGCAGGTTTCGGTGAATGGGCTGCCTGCAAGTGAAATGCGGCTGATCGTGGCGCCGGACCGGGCCTATCTGCCGAAGTTTTTGGAAGAGGGAGGACGCTCGGCTGGTATCGCGGTGACGCTATATGGTCTCCGCTCCGAGCACAACTGGGGATGTGGAGATTTCCGCGATCTGCGGAACGCATGCGAATGGGCCGCTTCCGAAGCGAAGGTGGGCTTTCTGGCGCTGAACCCTTTGCACGCTATTCATAACCGGCAGCCTTACAACGCCAGCCCGTATCTGCCGAACAGCATCTTCTATCAGAACTTTATTTACCTGAATTTGGAGGAAATCGAGGGATTTCAGAAGTCTCCGGAAGCGCAGCGGTTGTGGAAAAGCGAGGAAGTTCAGGAAGAAATCCGGCAGCTGCGGGCAAGCGATTACGTGGAGTATGAACGCCTGCATGCGCTGAAGCTGCGCTTTCTCAAGCTGGCGTTCCAGTGGTCGATGGCCAACCCGGACCCGTGGCGCCAAGGGCATTTCACCGTCTATATGGAGAAGGAAGGCGACCTGCTGTACCGGTTCGCGACCTACTGCGCGCTGGATGAGCACCTCCATTCAAAGAATCCCGACTTGTGGGTGTGGACGGACTGGCCGGCGGAGTATCAGGACCCGGAATCCGCGGCAACGCGTGAGTTCCAGGCGAAGCACAGCGAAGACATCTCTGTTTTATCAGTATGTGCAATGGAACATCAGCAGGCAGCTGAATGATGCCCAGGAGCACGCGAAGCGGTGTGGAATGGCGATCGGTTTATACCATGATCTGGCGCTGGCGACAGACCGCGGCGGGTCGGATCTTTGGGCGCACCGGCCGTTTTACGTGAACGGATGCCGGGTGGGTTCGCCGCCGGACGATTTCTCTCCGGCCGGGCAGGACTGGGCCTTTCCGCCTCCGAACAAGAATCAGCACCGCGCGACGGGGTACCGGTTGTTCGTGGATTCCATTCGCAAGACGTGTTCGCACGGGGGCGCGCTGCGCATCGACCACGTGATGCGCTTTTTTCGGTTGTTCTGGATTCCGGACGGCGCTTCCGCGGCAGCCGGCGCGTATGTAAAGGACTACTGGGAAGATCTGCTGCGAATCCTGGCTTTGGAGAGCGTGCGCAATAAGGTGCTGGTGGTGGGCGAAGATCTGGGGACGGTGGAACCGGAGGTGCGCGAGCGCCTGGCGCGGTTTGGAATCCTCAGCTACCGGCTGTTCTACTTCGAACGCGGGCCGGGCGGAGCGTATAAGCACGCGTCGGAGTATCCAAGACAGGCGCTGGTTTCGTCGACGACCCATGACCTGCCGACGATTGCCGGATTCTGGATCAATGAAGATATCGAAGCGCGGCGCCGAGCGGGCGTGCTCGACGACGCGGGATACCACACGCAGGTTCGCGAGCGCATGGCGGAGAAGCAGAAGATGCTGGACGTGTTGTGGTCGGCTTACCTGCTGCCGGCGCACGTGCCGCGGGACGCGGCGCAGATTCCGGAGCTGACCGGAGAACTACACAACGCGGTCATCGGCTTCCTGGCCTCCACGCCTTCTATGCTGATGGTGGTGAACCAGGAAGACCTGTCGAAGGAAGTGGCGCAACAAAACCTGCCGGGGACGACGGAACAGTATCGCAACTGGAGCCGTAAGATGAAATTCACGCTCGAGGAACTGCGGCGCGACCCGCAGGCGACGGGCTTTGTGGAAATGGTGCGGCACTGGCTGGAGCGCACCGATCGCGTCAACGCGTAAAATGATCGAAGCCGGCTGCTTTCAGGCGCCGGCCGTTTAGGAATACGCGTCCGGGTTGTCCGCCGGCAATCTCCCCAATCCATGTGAGTGGAAGTCCGCGCCACGCAGTGGGAACTTTCACATGAGCCGGCGCGGTGAATAGCAGCTCGTAGTCCTCGCCCCCGTGGAGAGCGTCGAGCTCAGACGCGCCGGGGAATGTTGGCGGTGCCGTGATGCGCGCGGAAACGGCGGATTCCCGGCAGAGGCGCTCGAGATCGAGAGAAAGTCCGTCGCTCAGGTCCATGGCGGCGGTGGCGTGAAGGCGCGAGCGGAGGAACTGTCCCAGGCCGAGGCGAGGCTCGGGAAGGAGGTGGCGCTGCCATGCGGGACCTTTCTTCGTGGCGAGACCATGCGCGGAGCCGCCCAGCATGCCGGAAACATAGATGCCATCGCCGGGCTTTGCTCCGGAACGGCGCAACGCGGTGCCGACGGGCGCGGAACCGCAGACCACGATGTCGCAAACCACGCGGTCCGATTGTGCCAGATCGCCGCCGGCGAGCGTGGTTCCCGTGGTATCCGCAAGGCGCAGCAGGCCTTGGTAGAAACCGTTAATCCAGCGTGTCCCCGCAGTGCGGGAAACGGCAAGCGAGACCAGGCAGAACCGGGGCTTGCCTCCCATGGCGGCGATATCGCTGAGTCCGCGCGCGAGGGCCTTGTGTCCGGCCTGGGCCGCAGTGTGGGTTTTCAGACGGAAGTGGACGTCCTCGATTAGGAAATCCGTGGTGAAGAGCAGTTCTTGACCGGTACGCGGGCGGTAGATGGCGCAATCGTCGCCGATGCCCAGAGCCATCGCGCGGCGAGAAGCACGCTTCCGCAACTTATCCAGGATGCCGCGTTCGCTGGCCAAGCTGCATAGTAATATGCGAGTTCAGACTTTGGGGACGGTGAGCGAGTTGGGAGCGTCCAAATGCGCGCCATCGTCAACGCCGACGCCAAGCCGGTCGACCAGTTCACCGCCGAGCCACCCGGTAACCATTGCCAGAGTCATACCGGCTGCGGAGAGCCACAGCGCGGTCTGGGCGGGGCATCGTCATCGGAACTGCGCAGGTAAAGGCTGGTGGCGAACAGGCCCATGACGGCGGCGTTGCCAATGCCGTGCCAGAAGCCGATGCGGCGCGCGCGCGTGGGTTGCGGGATGGCGAGGTAGTCGACCACGCCCGGGACCGCGGCAGCCGCCCCGCCGATCAGACCCGATGCGGTCATCCAGAATCCCGCTCCGGCATACTTTCCGTCGCGGCGGGCATAAGCCATCATGTCGAAGATAACGGCTGTCGAGAGCAGCCCGAGAGGATAGACGATCAGAATCTGGTGGAGCGCGTGACCGGCGAACTTCGCTCTGCTTTCCATTTGGCTCAAAAGAGGGCAGGCATGTCGCCATAGAGAGTTTTCCCACGAGTTGCGGTGGGAACGCACGGGCCGTTAGAATCGGAAGTTTGTACTCGTCTTTTTAGGAAAGCCCATTCGATTGGGGGAGGCAGCATGGCGGCAGTTGAGCAAAAGGTAAAGCAGATTATTGTGGAGCAGCTTGGCGTAGACGAAAGCCAGGTGGATAACAATGCATCGTTCGTGGACGATCTGGGCGCGGATTCACTGGACATCGTTGAGTTGGTAATGGCCTTTGAAGAGGCCTTCGAACTCGAGATTCCGGACGAAGATGCCGAGAAGATCGCGACCGTGAAGGACGCTGTCGATTACATCGAAGCCAAAACCAACAAGAAGTAGCCTTCGGCTGCATTTGACGTTCTAAGGAGACGGTTATCTCTCGCAGAGTCGTAGTTACCGGAGTCGGGCTCCTGACTTCGGTTGGGAACGGCACTGAGGAAACCTGGAAATCGGTCCTCGGTGGTCGCAGTGGAATTTCCAACATCACCTTATTCGACACGACAGGTTTCGCCTGCACCATTGCGGGCGAGGTGCGCGATTTCGATCCCCATCAGTTCATCGATAAGAAAGAGATCAAAAAGATGGGGCGCTTCATCCAGTTCGCAATTGGCGCTTCGGAGTATGCGCTGGCGAGTTCCGGACTGAAGGTGGATGCCGAGAACGCGGAGCGCGTGGGCGTCTACATCGGCAGCGGCATCGGCGGCTTCGATGTGATTGAGCGCGAGCACAAGACTTATCTGGAGCATGGTCCCCGACGCATCTCGCCATTCTTTATCCCCGCCACGATTGTGAATCTGGCGTCGGGTTATGTATCCATCCGTTCCGGCGCGAAGGGGCCGAACTCAGCGACGGCGACGGCCTGCACCACGAGCGCACATTCCATCGGCGATTCGTTCAAGATTATTCAGCGGGGTGACGCAGATGCGATGATCTGCGGCGGCGCGGAAGCCTGCATCACACCGTTGGGCATCGGCGGCTTTGCGGCGATGCGCGCGCTTTCGACCCGCAACAGCGAACCGGAACGAGCCTGCCGGCCATTCGACCGCGACCGCGATGGGTTTGTTGTGGGAGAGGGAGCGGGGATTGTGGTGCTGGAAGAACTGGAATTTGCGCAGCGCCGAGGCGCTCCGATTCTGGCCGAGATTATTGGTTATGGCATGACCGGGGATGCGTATCACATGACCGCGCCGGACCCGGATGGTGCATACCGCGTGATGCGGAATGCGATTCGGGATGCCGGGCTGCAGCCCGCCGACATCGATTATCTGAATGCCCACAGCACATCCACTCCGCTGGGTGATGCGAACGAGACCACTGCCATCAAGCGCTGTTTTGGAGAAGCCGCGCACAAGCTGGCGGTGAGTTCCACCAAATCCATGACCGGGCATTTGCTGGGTGGCGCTGGCGGGCTGGAAGCGGGCCTGACGGTGCTGGCGATTCGTGACCAGATTGCACCGCCTACCATGAATTACGAAACTCCGGATCCGGAGTGCGACCTGGATTACGTGCCGAACGCGCCGCGCCCGATGAAGATTGAAGCGGCGCTTTCGAATTCGTTTGGGTTCGGCGGGACCAATGGCGCTCTGGTTTTCCGGCGCTTCGCTTCATGAAGATTGTAGTTGCGATCAAGCAGGTTCCGGCACGCGATTCCCTGCTGCGTGTGGACGCAAGCGGCCACTGGGTGCAGACCGGCGATCTCAGTTACGAAATCAACGAGCCGGATGCGTACGCTCTGGAAGAGGGTCTGCAACTCAAGGAGAAGTCGGGCGGCGAGGTGATTGTGATCTCGGCCGGACCGTCGCGCGTTGCCAGCACCATTCGCGAAGCGCTGGCGAAAGGCGCGGATCGCGCAATTCACATTGAAGAAGGCGAGGAGAACGATCCGGAGGCGGCGAATCCTCTTACCGCGGCACGGCTGATGGCGAAGGCGCTGGAAGCCGAGAAGCCGGATCTGATCCTGACCGGCCTGCAATCCGACGATCTGGGTTACGGCCAGACAGGCGTGATTCTGGCCGAGCTGATGGGCCTGCCACATGCCACCATCATCATGAACGTGGAAGTGAACGGCACTTCCCTGCGGCTAAAGCGGGAGCTGGAGAACGGCTACTTCCAGCATGTGGAGATGCCGCTGCCGGCGCTGCTGACCATGCAATCGGGCAGCAACAAGCTGCGCTACGCCACGCTGATGGGCATCAAAAAAGCGAAGACGAAAGAGATTCGCACGCTCGACTCGAAGGAACTGGGGGCGGCAGGCGCGCCATCGATGAGCGTTGAGCGCGTGTATCTGCCGGAACGTTCGAAGCAGTCGCAGATCTTCGATGGACCGGCGCGGGAATCGGCGGCAAAACTTGTGGAAAAGCTGAAATTCGAGGCGCGGGTCCTGTGAGCGTGCTGGTGGTGATGGAGCAGCGCGCGGGGGCGTGGAACCGCATGTCCTTTGAGACGCTGGCGGCCGCGCAGGAGACGGGCAAGGCTGTGCACGCAGCGGTGATCGGAAGCGGTACGGAAGCGCTTGCGGCGGAGCTGGCGGGGTTTCAACTGGAGTCGGTCCAAACCGTTTCGCACCCGCTGCTGGAGCACTATACGGCGGACGGCTACAGCGCCGCGCTGCGGCAGTTGATTGAGCAGCTGAAGCCGGAATTGGTTCTGTTTCCCCACACGTACCAGGTGCGCGATTTCGCGCCGAAGCTCGCGACGCAGTTGAATCGCGTGCTGGTGAGCGATGTGGTGGCCCGAAAGGGCGACGTATTCGTACGGCAGTTGTTTCAGGGGAAAATCAACGCGGATATCCGGTTTACGGGCGAAGCGCCGTATTTGGCATCGCTGCAGGCGGGCGCCTGGCGTGCCGACTCCGCACAGAAGGGCAGCGCGCCGGTGCTGAATTTCACCCCGGATTTAGCGCCTGAGCAGATTCGCGTGAAGCCGCTCGAGGTCTTTCGGGAAGCTGACCGCGCGGTGGACCTTGGCTCGGCCGAGGTGATTGTCTCCGTGGGTCGGGGCATCAAGGAAGCGGAGAATCTGAGCGTGGTGCAGAAGCTGGCAGAAGCATTGGGCGGGGAGATGGCAGCGTCGCGGCCGATCTGCGACAGCGGCTGGATGCCCATGGAACGGCAGGTGGGGAGCTCCGGGCAGACGGTCGCGCCGAAGATGTATATTGCCGTGGGTATCTCCGGCGCGATTCAGCATCTTGTGGGCATGAAGGGATCGCGCACGATTGTGGCGATCAACCGGGACCCGGAAGCGCCCATTTTCGAAGTGGCGGATTACGGAATCGTGGGCGATCTTTTCGAAGTGGTGCCTGCACTGATCGAAGAACTGCGCAAAGCCCGGTAATCAGTAAGAGAACAGGAACTGCTTGCTGGTGAGCAGCGCCCAGGCCATGTCTTCAAACGCTTCGCGGCGGCCCTCGGCGGGAACCTTTGCCAGCGCCATTTCAATCTTCTGCTTTTCTGCCGCGGTGGGGTAACGGCTATAGGCGGAGAGGAAGAAGGTTTCGATGGGCACATGCTTCATGGCGCTCAACTTCTTGTTCAGGGTATCGCCGTTGATCACGTGAAGCGCCTGAGCGATGCTGGGCTCCACCGAGCGCTCCGCGGCATCGCAGAGCACGCGCTGCGGCCTTCCGAATGAAGTCAGGAACTCGGACTTGACCTGAGTATCGGGCAGCTGCATGGCGCGAAAGCCCACTGGATAATTCATGAACTCGGTGGGCACGCCGGTCACCTGCGACATGGCGTCCAGCAGCACTTCCGCAGGCAGACGCTTCACGATGTATTTCGAGAAGTACCGGTTGTCATTCTGATTCGTGGCGTTGGCGTCGGAGGAGAGTTGGTACACGCCGGAGTTCATGATGGTGCGGATCAGATAACGGATGTCGTATCCATGCGCGACGAAATCTTTCGTCAGAGCGGTGAGCAGTTCGTCGTTCGATGCGGGATTAGTCGCCCGCAGATCGTCAACGGGATCGACGATGCCGCGGGACATGAAATTACCCCACACGCGATTGACGATGGCCCGGGCAAACATCGTGTTCTTCGGACTGGTGAGCCAGTTGGCGAAGGGGATGCGGCGGTCGGCCGTGTCGGCAAGCGGAATGGCATCGCCATCGAGTGGTGCGGGAGGCAGAGGTTTGAGCAGGCGCGGATGGTTGATATCGCCTGACACCTTGGGAAACACAACCAGATCGCCCGGTTCCGCGCCATCCTTCAGCCCGACGCGCGAAAACAGATTGGCCATCTGGTAATACTGTGTCTGCGTCCACTTTTCGAGCGGATGGTTGTGGCAGCGGGCGCAGGTGAGGCGCTGGCCCATGAAGGCGAGTGTGGCGTTCTCAGTGAGATCGACCGGGTCCTTGTGAATGACGTAATAGTTCAGGGCGCCATTCTGGAGCGTGTCGCCGGAGCCGGTGAAGATCTCGCGCGCGAACTGGTCCCAGGGCTTGTTTTGGGCTACGCCGGCGCGGATCCATTTATAGAACGACCACATTGCCGGTCGCGAGAGCTTACGGCTCGAAACCAGCAGCAGGTCTGACCACTTGTAGGACCAGTAATCCACATACTCGGTGCGCGCGAGAAGCGACTCGATGAGTGCGGCGCGTTTACCGGAAAAGTTGTCACTGAGGAAAGCGACCGCTTCGGCCGCGGTGGGGAGCACCCCGATCGAATCCAGATACGCGCGGCGGAGGAAGGTGGCGTCGTCAGCCGCAGCCGAAGGGGCGATACGCAGCTTCCGCCATTTATCCAGCACCAGATCGTCGATGTAATTGTGGCGCGCGTACGAGATGTAAACCTTCGGATCCACCGCAGCGGGGAAGGGAACGCTGAGACGCGCATAGAGGACGCGGCTGGCGTAGTAGAGCGTGATCGCCGCTTCGCCATAACCGGTCATGGTGGCGCGGCCGGATTCGTCAACGGTCGCGACGCCGTCGTCGCTGGAGGAGTACTTCACCCAGCGCGTGACGTCCTGGACCTGCCCATCGGAATAGCGGGCCCGCACAACCACCTGCTGACTTGCGCCGGGCTTCAGCGTAGCGGCTGCGGGATAGACTTCGAGGCCGGTTACCTGCGGATCAGATGCGGCAGGCGGGGGCGCGCCCGCGGTAATCCATTCGGCGATGACGCGGTATTCCAGCGAATCGACCGCGAAGCGCTTGCCTCCGCCATGGGGGATGGCCATGGTGGGCTTCAGCAGAACCAGGCTCTGCTTCGGGTCGGGGAGGGAAACGCGGCGCCCGGCGGAGACGCGCGTGAGCGTGTCGTAGTCGACGTCGGGATCATAGCCGCGCAGGGTCAGCTTGAATCCGTTTTTGCCGGCGAGCGCGCCGTGGCAGGCGCCTTGATTACAGCCGGCTTTGGTCAGCACCGGAATTACGTGATTACGGAAGCTCCAGGTGAAAGGCGCGTGGGAGTTCCGGACGGCGACCTCGACCGTCGCGGTCATGCCGGATTGGGCAGCGGTGACCGTGGCGCGACCATCGGCCATCGGATGCAACCGTCCGCCCGCTTCCACGGTAAGAATGGCGGGATCGGATGTTGTCCAGGTTACGGCAGCGGTGAGGTCCTCCTGATGGTCGCCAAGCGTGGCTTCGGCAAGCAGCTGCTGGCGCGCCTCGGGTCCGTCAAGGGTGACCGCGCGCGGAAGAATGGCAAGAGAATCCGCCGCGCACAGAATCGCGGGAACGGCGAAAACGCAAAGCCACTTCATGCGAAGATCTTCAGCGGTTCGGTGCCGCGCTCCACCAGCGGGATCGGGCGGCCCTGTGAACCCGGAAGCTCCAGTTCAAGCGGAATGCCAAGGGCGCGATAGATGGTGGCTGCGACCTGGCCGGGATTTGCCGGCGTGTCCCGGGGAGCGCCGCCGATTTCATCGGACGCGCCGATTACCTGCCCACCTTTTACGCCTCCGCCGGCCATCATCATCGTCCAGCACTGAGGCCAGTGATCGCGTCCGCCCGCCGGATTCACTTTTGGCGTGCGTCCGAACTCTCCGGTGGACACCACCAGCGTGCTGGCCAGCAGACCGCGATCGTGCAGGTCCTGCAGCAGCGCGCTGTAAGCCATGTCATACATGGGGCCGACGAGGTCGCGGTAGCAGCTTATGGGGCTGAATGGCTTCGATCCGTGAATGTCCCAGGTGATCTCGTCGAATACGGTCTCGAACATGTTGACGGTGACGAAGCGGACGCCCGATTCGATCATGCGACGAGCGAGAAGGCAGCTTTGGCCGAAACGGTTGCGGCCGTAGCGGTCGCGCACACTGTCGGGTTCCTTTGAAAGATCGAAGGCATCGCGCGCCTTCTGTGACGACATCAGCGTGTAAGCCTGGTGGAACGTGCTGTCCAGCAGCCGAGCGTCCTGCGAGGTTTCAAAGCGGCTGACGGTTTGATCCACCATCTCGCGCCAGTTCCTGCGGCGGTCCACACGCATGGCGGTGAGATAGTCCGGCGGCAGCATGTCCGGCACTTTGAAACCGGGTGTGGAAGGGTCCGCGTTCAGAACGAACGGGTCGAAGGTTTTGCCCAGGAAGCCGGCATTCTGGCCGTGCGGCATGTTTCCGCCCGTGTTGCCGATGGGATGAGGCATCAGAACGTGGGCGGGCACATCACCGCGCGGGCCCTTCAACTTCGAGAGGACGCATCCGAGATTCGGATACTCGACACCGGCGGTAAACAGCCGGCCGGTCTGCATCATCTGGTGGCCGGTATCGTGAACCGCCGCGGCGGTGTGATAGCAGCTGCGAATCAGCGCGTACTTCTCCGCATGTTTCGCCATGCGCGGGAAATTCTCGCAGATGTCGATTCCGGGAACGTTCGTTTTAATCGGCTTGTACGGGCCCCGGATTTCCGCGGGCGCGCCGGGCTTCATGTCCCAGCAGTCCAGCTGCGAAGGACCGCCAACCAGGAACAGGAAAATGCAGTTGGTGTCTTTCTTCTCCGGCGCAGTCGCGCCCATGGCCTGCAGCGCGAGCATATCGGCAAGGCCGATGCCCATTGCCGCAAGGGCTCCGGCATGGAGGAAATCGCGCCGGCGGAGGCCGTCGCAGAACTCAGCGGGTTTGTCGGCATCCAGGCGAAACATGGCAGGACTGCTGGAAGTCTATCAGATTGACGGATGCGTTAGAGTGGCAGCTTGCGAATCATTGGAGGGGAGTTTCGTTCGCGGCTGTTGAAGAGTCTGCCGGGTGTCGACGTGCGGCCGACGCCTGACCGGCTGCGCGAGACGCTGTTCAACATTCTGTCGCCGGTGATTGCCGGTTCGGTGTTTTTGGATGCCTATGCGGGAACCGGCGCAGTGGGGATAGAGGCGCTGAGCAGGGGAGCCCGGCGCGCCATTTTTATCGAGAAATCGCGCGAGGCGGTGGCGCTGATTCAGCAGAATCTGACCACGCTGGGAATCCGCTCGCGGAGCATCATTCACGTGGGCGCGGTGGCCAGGAAGATCAGTATTGAGGAAGCGGATATCATCTTTCTCGACCCACCGTACCCGCAGACCGGCGAATATGCGCTGGCGCTTAATGCTATCGGCGCAGCGGCGCGGGAAGTCATCGTGGTGGCGCAGCATTCGTGGCGGTTTCCCCTCGAGCAGCAGTATGGGCACCTCCGGCAGACGCGCGAAGTACGCCAAAGCGACAATTTGCTGACGTTTTTCCGTTCAGAGCACGCGGAGCTCGAGGGGAGCTCCGACGCCGCAGCCGAGGAGGCGGGCGGCGCTGCCCTGACCGGCGGCGATCTCGAAATACCCGGAACTGCCGGCGATCACGAATAGCTTGCCGATTCCCGCGGCTTCGAAGGTGTCCTCGATGCGGCTGACAGTGCTCAGACCGGCCATGATTTCGAACGGCTTCTTCAGAGCGAACTCGGATGTCCGAAAATTGGTGATCAGGTTGCCGAAACGGTCGATCTGCACGACGGCGCCGGTCCAGTTGCGGCGCGCCGTCTGCACCGGCCCGGAAAAAGGGAAGCGCGTGTAATCCTCAATGACATTGCCCAGGTGAGCCGGCGGCACTCCCGCGGCCAGGTGGGCCGCCGCCGGAGCGAATACATCGCGGCCGTGGAATGTGCGGCTGACCGGATGGCGAAAGTACTGTTCGGCGTGAATATGCCGCACTTGATGCAGTTCTTCCGCGTACAGAGGCGACAGCAGACCGTTATCCGGCGCGATGAAGAGGTGGCCTGCAGCTTCCACGCAGAGAGGTCGGCGGTCAGTACCTACGCCCGGGTCGACCACGGCGACGTGGATCGTGTCTTGCGGAAAGTAGCGCCAGGATTGTGCCAGTAAAAAGCCGCCGTGCGCGATATCAAAGGCGTTCACCTGGTGGGTGATGTCGACGATCCGTGCCGATGGGCAGATGCTCAGGATGGCGCCCTTCATAACGCCGACGAAATGATCGGCGAGGCCGAAATCCGTAAGCAGAGTGATGACAGGTGCGGGCTGGCCGGGCATGAGACGCTAAAATGAGAAAAAGTGGACCATTTCTACTTCGACCATAACGCGACGGCTCCGCTTGCGCCTGAGGTGCGCGCCGGCCTGGTGGCTTCACTGGACGAAGCTTATGGCAATGCGTCCAGTATCCATCATTTCGGGCAGGTGGCCAAGCAGAGACTCGAGGCGGCGCGTCGTAAGGTCGCGGCGCGGCTGGGCGCCAAAGCGAGCGAGATTGTCTTCGTCAGCGGCGGAACCGAAGCGGACAATCTGGCGCTGCGCGGCATCGGGAAGCCTGGGCAGCATGTGGTGACTTCGGCCATTGAACACCCGGCCGTGCTGAACACCTGCGCGGCCCTGGGCCTGGACATCACCTATGTGGAGGCGGGGGCTGATGGCTTGGTGGACCCGGAAGACGTCAGGCGTGCGCTGCGACCCGAAACCGTTCTGGTTTCCGTGATGCACGCGAACAACGAGCTGGGTACGGTGCAGCCGATTGCCGAAATCGCGCGCGTGGCGCACGCGGCAGGCGCCTGTTTTCACTCCGATGGCGTCCAGGCTTTTGGGAAAATCCCGGTGGATGTAGGAGCGCTGGGTGTGGACCTGTATTCGGTCAGCGGTCACAAGATGGGGGCGCCGAAGGGGATTGGCGTTCTTTTCGTGCGCGAGGGTACGCCGCTGCGGGCGATTACCACAGGCGGACATCATGAGCGCGACCGGCGGCCAGGTACGGAGAACGTTCCGGGCGCCGTGGCACTGGGGGTTGCCTCGGAGACGGCAGACTGGAGTGGCCTTGCCGCGCTGCGGGACCGGCTGGAGACGGGAATTCTGGCGCGTGTACCTTCGGCTGTGGTGAACGGCGCCGGCGCGCCCCGGCTTCCCAACACCACCAACATTCGCTTCGAGGCTATCGAAGGCGAAGCGCTGCTCATTTCACTGGATCTTCGGGGCTTTGCGGTTTCAAGCGGCGCGGCCTGCTCGAGCGGCGCCGTGGAGCCTTCGCACGTGCTAACCGCCATTGGTTTGACGCGCGAGCAGGCGCGGTCTTCCATCCGTTTTTCGCTCGGTCCGGCCAACACGGCGGATCAGGTGGATGCGCTGATTGAGGCCGTGGCCAGGTCGGTGGCGCATCTGCGGCGCATTTCGGTTCAGGAACTGACGCATGCCTGACGAAACAAAGCCAATCGTGGTCGCGATGTCGGGAGGACTCGACAGTTCCACCGTTGCTGCAATGCTGGCGCGGGAAGGGCATCGAATCGTCGGGATGACGATGCAACTGTGGAATCAGCGGCGGCTGCCGGAACTGGCGACCGACAAAACCACGGGGCGATGCTGCTCGACCGACGACGTTTATGACGCGCGGCATGTGGCGGAGCAGATCGGGATTCCGTTTTACGTGGTGAACTTCGAAGACGAGTTCGAACGGCATGTAGTGGGACCGTTTGTGGATGAATATCTGGCCGGGCGAACGCCGATCCCGTGCACGCTTTGCAATAACTTCATCAAGTTTGACCGTTTTCTGGATATGGCGGATTCCGTGGGTGCGGACCGAATCGCCACCGGGCACTACGCGCGTGTCACGCGCAATCCCGAGACGGGGCGATACGAACTGCGCACCGCCCTCGACGCAACGAAAGACCAGACCTATTTTCTATTCGGACTGACGCAGGCGCAGCTGGCGCGCTGTCTGTTTCCCCTGGGGGACCGGCAGAAGACCGAAGTGCGGGCGCTGGCGCGGGAGTTCGGCCTCGCGGTCGCGAACAAAGGCGAGAGCTACGAAATCTGCTTCGTGCCGAACGGCGATTACGCGGCATTTATGAATGCCTATCTGCGCGAGCAGGGAGTTACGCCGGACGAGAAGAACGGGGACATTGTGGCGGAAGATGGCCGTACACTGGGCGGACATACCGGGGTGCACCACTTCACGATTGGACAGCGGAAGGGCCTGGGGATTGCGACCGGCGAACCACTGTATGTGATCGCGACGGACGTGGCAACGCAGCGCGTGACTGTGGGACCGGGTGAGGCGCTGTTGCAGGCGAGCCTGGTGGCACGGGACCTCAACTGGATCTCCTGGTCCGGTCTGTCGGTGCCTGCGCGTGCGACGGTGAAAATCCGCAATCGCCACCTGCCCGCGGCGGCGACGTTGTACCCTCTTGAGAATGGACGCGTGGAGGTGCGGTTTGACGAACCGCAGCGCGCGGTGACGCCTGGCCAGGGCGCGGTGTTTTACGACGGCGATCTGGTCCTGGGCGGCGGGTGGATCGAGTAAAGAAGTCACGAGCACAAATCGCGCTGGAATACTGGCTGGTGCGCGCGCTGGTGGCTTCGCTGGAATGCATCCCCCGCGCAACGGCCGATTGGCTGGCGCGATTCTACATCCGCCTCCTGAATTTGGCGATCCCGCGCCTGCGCCGCATTGCCCTGCGCAATCTTTCCCTGGCTCTCCCGGAGGCGACGGAAGCAGAGCGCGCCCGGATCGTGCAGGAGATGTTTCGGTCAATGGCGCGTCTGCTGGCAGGATTTGCGCGCTTTCCCTCCATCACCGGGGAGACGGTTAACGGCTGGATTCGCTATCAGGGATTCGAGCATTTCGAAAACGCGCGACTTCGGGGTAAAGGCGTGCTGTTCGCAACCGCGCATCTGGGCAACTGGGAGCTCAGCGCGTTCTGCCATGCGCTGCTGGCCCGGCCCATGCTGGTTGTGGTACGTCCTTTGGACAATCCGCGAATCCACCAGTTCGTGGAGAACCGGCGTGCTCTTTCCGGCAACACTATACTCGGCAAGCGCGAACTGGTCCGGCCCATCCTGAAAGTGCTGCGGGAGAACGAAGCCGCCGGCATTCTGGTGGATCAGAATTCGTCGCTCGATGGCGGAGTTTTCGTCGACTTTTTTGGTATTCCGGCATGTGTGAACACCGGGTTCGCGAAGCTGGCCGCCCACAGCGGCGCGGCTGTGATTCCGGGTTTTGCGCTCTGGTCGGAAACGGAGCGGAAATACATTCTGCGCTTTTATCCTGAGGTGCCGATGACCGGAGACGCGGCCGAGGATACGCGGGCCATCCAGAAGACCGTGGAAGCGGCCATTCGCGAATACCCCGGCCAGTGGCTGTGGATACACAGGCGCTGGAAGACCCGGCCTCCCGGGGAAGCTTCCCTCTATAATGACGTCTGAGGCTTCACAGCCGATAAGCCGACGCGCACGCCCCCACATGCACGAAAGCAAGAACCGGGTCCTAAACTACGCAGTGGTTTGCGGACTGACCGCCTGCGCTCTTTTAGCCTCGCTGTTTCTCAAGCGCATCATCGAACCGAATTTCTTCCTGCCGTTCACAGCGGTAGTGCTGGTGAGCTCGTGGTTTTACGGAAGATGGGCCGGGCTTTTGTCGACTGTTCTCAGCACGGTGGTGGTGGACTTTTGCTTCATGAATCCCGAATACGTTTTTGGGTTCACCAGCTGGACGGACGCCGGGCGGCTGATCACGTTCATCTTCTCCGCGCTGCTGGTCACCTTCCTGGTGGACGAGTTGCGCCGCAGCAAACTGGAACTGGCCGCCACGCTGTCGAGCATCGGCGATGCGGTGGTGGTGGTTAACCGGTCCGGCAATGTGGAGTTCCTGAACCCTGTGGCGGAGGCCATGCTGGGTGTGTCGATCGCCGAGGCACGTAACCAGCCGCTGGCGAGTGTTCTCACCCTGACGGACGAGCAAACCAACACTCCCAGTGAAACCCCAATCGCTGAAATTCTGAAAGACGGCATTTCCTTCCAGGCTTCCACGCATAAGCTGCTGACCTCGAAGCACGGCCACACCATTTCGATTGAGGAGAGCGCCGCGCCCATTCGTACCGAGAAGGGTTTGATTTCGGGCGCGATCTTTGTGTTTCGCGATATCACCAGCCGCCGTCAGGTGCAGGATCAGGTGACGCAGTCGCAGAAGATGGACGCGGTGGCGCGCCTGGCAGGTGGGGTCGCTGGCGATTTTAATAACCTGCTCACGGTAATGACCGGCTACAGCGAGATGCTGCGCTCGGAGATGTCGGCGGGCAATCCCCTGCGCAACTTCGCGGAGGAAATTCTCTCTGCGGCGGAGCGGGCCGCCGGCCTGACACGGCAGCTTTTAGCCTTCAGCCGGGGCCAGAACGCGCAGGCGAAAGTAACCGACCTGAATCAGGCGCTGGCGAACATGGAAACCATGCTAAAACGCCTGGCCGGCGAGAAGATTGAAGTGATTTTCATGCCGGGAAGCGGCATCGGGAAAGTGCGGGTGGACACCGCCCAGCTGGAGCAGGCCATTGTCAATCTGGCGATGAACTCGCGCGACGCGATGCCCAAAGGCGGGCGTTTCACCATCGAGACAGTGGATGCGGAGATCACCGTGGATCAGGCGGCAACGCGGCCGGGCGTGAAGCCCGGGCACTACGTAATGATCGCGGTCAGCGACACGGGTGTGGGTATGGATGCGGAAACCCGCGCGCATGTCTTCGAGCCGTTTTTCACCACCAAGACACGGGGAAAGGGCAGCGGCCTGGGCCTTTCTATCGTCTACGGGTTCGTGCAGCAGAGTCACGGATCTGTGAACGTCTATAGTCAGCCCGGCAACGGAACCATCTTCGAAATTTACCTCCCGAAGGAGAAGGACCCGGGGATGATGCCGCTGCCCTCCACGGGCGCGCGGCAGAAGCGAGGGTCGGAGACGATCCTGATTGCGGATGACGAGGATGGCGTGCGACGCCTGGTTCACGCGGTGCTCGCGACGAATGGCTACACTGTACTCGAAACCCGGGACGGGCGCGAAGCGCTCTCCACTTACGAGGCCAACAGCTCGAAGATCGATATGATCGTTACCGATATCATGATGCCGAACATGAACGGGCTCGAACTCGGCGACCGGCTTCATTCGCTCAGTCCGCGGACGAAGGTGCTTTACATTTCGGGCTACCGCGATGCGCCCGTGGGCTCCGCTCCGCAGCGGGATCGCATGTTTCTGCACAAGCCGTTTACGCCCGACGCTTTGCTGACGAAGGTGCGGGAAATTCTGGACGCGCCCTCGAGCGCTGCTTGAAATGGCTGGCGGCAGCTCTTGCCGCCACTGGCGGACTGCTCGCGTGGCGCGCTTTCACGGGACCCTTTCAGGGTCCTTTGGGAGTGCGCTCGCCGATGAACGCGGAAGGCATCTTCGCGCTGCTGTTTGTGGCGCTAATGCTGCTGCGGTCGGGGCCGGTACGCGGGAAAGAGTTCCGGGCGCGATGGCTCGTGTGGGTGTTGGCGGTCGTGGTTGTCGCGGCGTTCTGGCGTTTTCTGGCGTTTCCTCTCCTGGCTGACGACTATTCCCACATCGCGCACGCGCGCGCTTTCGTTCCCCATACGTTCGTGACGCTGTTCACCGTGCCGGCGGAAGACCACTTCTTTCGTCCGCTGGGGTATCTCTCCTACGCGTTGGATGCGCAGTGGGCGGGGCTCTCGCCAGCGGCGTGGCGGGCAGGCAACCTGACCATTCACATCCTGTGCACCGTTCTGGTGTACGCGCTATGCCGAAAGCTGGAAATCGGAAGAGCGGGGGCGTTTGCCGGGGCGATGCTGTTCGGCATTCATGGCTCGCGGCCGGAAGTGGTTACCTGGGTGGCGGCGCGCTTCGACCTTCTCGCCGTGCTCTTTGGAGTAGCTTGTATTCTGTTGGTGCTGAAAGGCTGGCGTGCCGCCGCGAGTGTTGCGTTGATGCTGGCAGCGATGAGTAAGGAGAGTGCTTATGTCGTCCCTCTTCTGGTCTGCGCGGTTCTCTGGTATCAGCGCCGGTCATGGGCTTCCATCGCGCGCGATACCTGGCCTTTATCCCTGACGGCCGCACTGGTCTTTGTCTATCGATGGCGGTTGCTCGGCGGCATAGGGGGATATCAAAGTGCCGGCGCGGGCACTCCGACCGTTTTGCAGTTCCGGCTCTCGTCTACGCTGAAGGCGCTCTTTCCGCGATTCTGGGCGACGCTGCTGATACCCGTGAACTGGACCGACGGACTGCAGTTCCTCATGGCCTGCTGCCTGGCGGCCGCGCTCGCAGGGTTTGTTTATCTCGGCTGGAAGAGCGGTGACCGCAGACTGCTGGTGTTGGGAATCGTGTTCTGTACCATCTGCTCGCTTCCGGTGCATCAATTTCTGTCGATCGGGCCGGATCTGGAGAAAGCGCGCGTCCTCTACTTCGCGTCAATTGGTCTCGCGATTATTTTTGCCGCGCTTGCTTCGCGGAGATCGTCGTGGCCGGCGGTGGCGGTGGTGCTGCTGTTCCAGTTTGCGGCGTTGCAGCACAACCTGGGGTTTTGGAAACGAGCCGGGTGGCTGGCCGAGGCAACCTGCCGCCAAGCGGCCGAACTGTCACGCACTCATGCCGTGAGTGTAACGGGGTTGCCCAATGTGGTGGACGGCGTTTACTTTCTCCATACCGGTTTCCCCGAGTGCGTCGATCAGCAAGGCGGGCGGCTGAGCAGCGGCGGGGAACCCTGGCACTGGGATCCGCAATCGCGCCGCCTCAAGCCGGATTGAACTACTTCGCCCAGCCGGGATTCTTGCCAAGGCTGACTAAATTCGCCAGCAGGCGGTAAGCGCCTGGCACGCCCACAGGCACCTGCCTGTATAGCGCGAAGGCATCGTAGACATAGGCGCCTTTTCCATAGCGAGCCAGCAGCAGGCCGCCGCGCTGCGGGTCCTGATCGGGATCATGCGTTTCCACCAGGGCCTCGTATTGCTTGTCCCACGTCTTCATGAACCCGTGCCCGCGCTCTTCCACCCAGCCTGCAAAATCATCAGCGGTGATCCTGTTCGGCCAGGTGAAAACCGGACTGGCGGGCTGAAGCAGTGCAACCTTCGAAACCTCATCCACTACCTTTTGCGGGTTATCGCCGAGACTGAATGGATACGGTCCGTAGTCCCGGTCGAAGCCCTGCAGGTTGTATTGCACGATGAGGACGCCGCCGCCTTTGACGTACTCCAGCAGCCGGTTATTAGCCGATTTCAGTTCCGGACGAACGGCATACGCGCGGGTGCCCAGGACAATAGCGTCGAACACGGTGAGATCGCCCTGCGTGATGTCGCTGGCGGCAAGCGTTCGCACGGTCTGGCCCAGGTTTTCAAGCGCTTGTGGCACTTCGTCGCCGGTGCCAGGGAGATAGCCGATGCGCAGTTCCGGTGCGGTCTTCACGTCCACACCGACTGCGTGATAAATCGCTGGCCGGTAAAACGGATAGGGACGCAAACCCGCATAACCGGCCAGACGGTAGCCTTCCTGAAAGCGGCGCCCCTGAAACTCCGCGATCGCGGTGATCGGGAAATCGCCGGCGTGAATAGAGCCCGGAGAGACGGTGAACGCCACGGTTTGATCCTCACCATCGCGGCTCATCGCGAACGGCGCGGATGCAGGCGCGGAATTCCAGCCAGCGGGCAGGTTTAGCCGCAACGTGCCTTTTGCGGGGCCTTTGACATTGCTGTGCACCGTGACTGCGAACGAGAAAGATTTGGTTCCCAGAGGGACCGCGCCCGCCGCCGGGGCGATCGCGACAGAGATCTCCGGCGCGACGATTAGCGGGTTAGGCAACAGGCCAAGACCGGAGGTGCGCTGGAACGTTTGCACCACCTCTGAAAGCGGAAACAACGCGCCGCGATAACCTATCTGCAGGGCAGCCGCCAGCGGGTACGGTGCAAGCGGCAGGTTTCGGTAACGAGGATCGTGGATGTCGTAAAACGGTTGCTCTTCGTTGTCGCGGCTGAAGTAAGGACGGGTGAGGGCCGCATCCGGCGGAACCGTCACATCAAACTGGAATTTCGCATCCTGACGCGCCACAACCGAAGCCGGAGCGGCGGACACGATAACAGGCGGCGCGTTACCGCCTCGGCGTGAGCCTTCGCTCTTCACTTCTCCGGCGGCCCTCGGAGTGATTGTCCACGCCTTCGCGTCAGAAGCCTGAACGGACGCAGACCGCACTTCCACCGGCTCGCTTCCCTGATTGACCAGCTGCGCCTGTACGTGGAAAGACTGCCCGGGAACGGCAACCGCAAATGTCTCAACGGCGCCTGGTCCGAACGGCCCCTGAGCAGGCTTATCGCCGATTACCGTGGCCTGGAGAGAAAGACCCAGCGCCGCTGTCAGCGCCTTTCCGAACTGCAAGCGTTTCTGCTCCAGCTCGTAGAGAGCGTTCGCGCGTGCCGGCTCCGCGACACTCGACTCGCGCAGTTGACGCACCAGGGCCTCGGTGTGAAGCAGCCCCGAAGCGAGATTAGGAGCAATTTCGTTGGGACGATCGGGCCGGTAGTCCGCAACCGCTTTATGCACGTCCTCGGAAATCGCGGCAAGGCCGGTCTTCAGAAAAGCCGGGTTCTCCGGGACCAGAGCTGCGATTCCATTGATGGAGACGTCGACGCCTTCAAAAAAGGATTGCTCGTGTTCCGCAGCGGGCACGCGCGAAGCATAACGGTGGTAGGGGCTCGAGAAAGGCGCAGGCGGAGGCAGCGCGACACCGCCGTTCTGGCTCTTCTGAAAGTTCAATCCAGCGCGCCCAATCTGCAGATAGGAAAGGCCGGCTGACGGGGAGTAATCCCCTTCCGCAATCTCGATGTTTGCCGCCGGACGCGTTTCGGACCACTTCTCGTTTACGTAATCAAAGAACCGGACAGGCACGAACTTGTCGATGGCGTAGTCATACATGCCATTCGGCGTAACCGCGAACGCGGGTACGCGGGCATAGACTTTCAGCGGAGTCCAGGGCTTCAAGCCTTCGTCTTTGATCTGCTCGGGAAAGCGATTAGGATCGCCTGCCGCAAGATAAGCTTCCTGCGCGACTTCGCCGGCTACCTGGTGCTGCCCGTGTCCGTCGGTTGCAGCGCCAGCGAAAACGGAGGTAATCACCAGCGGCCGCGTCATGCGAACCACACGCACCACATCCGCCAGAACGCGTTCATGCTGCCACTTATCCAGGGCTTCTTCGCGGGTCTTGGAGAAGCCGAAATCGATGGCGCGGGTCCAGTATTGATCCACTCCGTAATATCGATCCGCCTGCAGCAGTTCCTGGGTGCGTACCAGACCTTCGCGGTCATACATGTCGGAAGACATTTCGTTCTGGCCGCCTTCCCCGCGATTCAGCGTGAGCAGAATGCCACGAGCCCCCTGCCCGCGAGTTTCGTAAGCCAGCATGCCGCCGTCTTCGTCATCGGGATGCGCGGTGACCATCATGATGCTGGCTCGCGTGGAGAGCGCGCGAAGCCAGCGCTCGAGACCTGCCGTTCCGCGATCCACATCGATGGGAGTCGCATCTACCACAGGGGTGGCCGGCGACTGTGCGCGCAGCACGCTGAACAACACGGCGCCTGCGACAAGCGATGCGGAAAGGGCCCAACCCGGTTTTGCCATCTTCTTTACCAGCGTATAACACCCTCCTGGACGCGCCTGCTCATATTGCTTTGGTGTTACAAAGCGCGTAAAATTCGAGGTAAGAATCTGAGTTGCTTCTGAAAGGGGTTATTTTGAAAATCAGCATCCGGGCGCTGGTGATTGCGCTGTTCGCCGTTCCCGTATTGTTCGCGCAATCCGAGGCCATTAATGGATCGATTCGGGGCCGTGTGGTCGATCAGGCAAGCTCGCCAATCGCGCAGGCCAGCGTAAAAATCGATAACACGCAGACGGGCCTTACCCGATCGTTGCAGACCGAGGATGACGGCTATTACGTCTTTCTGAATCTTCCCTTGGGCAGTTACACGGTCACGGTTCAGAAGGAAGGCTTCGACACCCAGCGATATACGGGTGTGGTGCTGGATGCCGGAACGGAAGCCGCGATCAATGCGCAGCTGCATGTTGGCGCGGTGGCTACGTCTGTAGAAGTCAGCGGCGGCGCACCCATTGTGGACCCTTCGCGCGTCAGCACGGGCCGAACCATCAGCCATGAGGAGACGGACAATCTGCCGCTTACCTCACGCAACCCTTACAACTTCATCCTGTTCCAGCCCGGAGTGAGCGGACATCCCAACCCGGAACTGGGCATTCCGCGCCTGTTGAATACTAACGGTTTGCCGGATCGTGTGAACTATCAGATCGATGGCGCGGTGGATACGGAGTCGGATCGCTATGGCCTGCGCCTTTTCGCGATTGCGGATAGTTATGTCAGTGAGGTGCAGACGGTATCGAACAGCTTCGCGCCGGAGTTCGGCAAGACTGCGGGGAATATCTTCAATGTGATTACCGGGTCGGGAACGAATACGTTCCACGGCAATGTGACTTACATCGGCAGGCCGCTGGATCTGGTAGCGCGTCCCATTTTGGCAACAGCCACTACGCTGCTCCCCGTTGCCAACGATTTCGCGGCGAACGCGGGCGGCGCCCTGATCAAGAACAAGCTGTTTTACTTCGCCTCTTACGAACACGTAAAGCGCAGCGTTCCGCAGCCGATTACCATCAATGCTGCGAATGCCGCGCTCATCGGGATTCCTTCGAATCTATTGACGAATCCTCCGGCTGTGGAACACGCGCAGTGGATCGATACCCGCTTCGACTGGGTGATCTCACAGAAGCATCAGTTCTTTGTTAGATACAACTACTTCCGTAATCAGTATCCATTTAATTCCAATGTGGGGGGCCTGAATGCGCTGAGCGTGGCGGCGGATTTCCGCGACCGCGCGCATGTGCTGGGCGCCCAGGTGCTTTCCACTTTTTCCCCCACGGTTCTGAATGAACTTCGCTTCGGATGGCCCTATCGCAACGAACAGCACGTCGCCGATCCGCTGACGGCTGCGGGACCGGAAATTACTATCAGCGGAATCGCTAATTTTGGCGGCAGTAACTCGGTCGCCGATCGCTTTCAGGAGAAGATTCCGAACCTGAACGATAACTTCACCGTCGTGAAAGGCGCGCACACTCTGAAAGCGGGATTTGGCTTTCAGCAGAACCTGGATGTGCAGGCGGCGGATATCTACACGCAGTACACATTTCCAACGATCGCCACCTATCTTTCCGCACTTTCCGGCGCCACGCCGTATTCTTATTCCACATTCAACGCCAGCGTAGGCCAGCCCGGCGCGTGGTACCACTCATTCTTCTGGAATCTGTTCGCTCAGGACAGCTGGCAGGTAACGCCGAAGCTGCTGTTAATCGGTGGCGTCCGCTATGACAAGTTTTCCGGTCCCCCCGGCGACCCCAACTATCAACTGCCGTTTTCGCAGAAGTTCCATTCGCCCAGCGGCGACTTCGCCCCGCGCCTGGGCTTCGCGTATTCCATCGATCCAAAGACGGTCCTGCGCGTGAATTCCGGCATTTTCTATGAGGCTCCGCCGACCAACCTCTGGTACAACGCGCTTTACAATGACGGAGGATCGAGCTCGTATATCGCCGCGATCTCTTCCACCACCCCGGGCGCTCCGGCTTTTCCCACAGCTGTAGTGAATGGTTCTCTGCCGCGCTCGGCGCAGACGCTTTACACGATCACGCCCAACTTCAAGGACGGGTATGCGATCAGTTCGAGCATTCAGATTACGCGCCAGCTTGCCAGCAACGATGCCCTGACGGTTGGTTATGCCAACACCGGCGGACGCAATCTGGAGTACCTGCGCAATATCAACCTGATCAACCCAGTGCGTTTTCTGGCGGATGGACGCCCGGTGTACGGCGCCGCCGGTGTGGGGACGCGCGCAAACCCGTCTTACAACAACATCGCGCTGCAGGATATCGGCAATAACAGTTCTTACAATGCGTTGATCGTGAACTATCAGCACCGGTTTTCGAAGGGATTGCTGGCGAATGCTTCTTACACCTGGTCGCACTCAATCGACGACGCGCCCGAAGCCAACAGTTACGATCAGGGTTCAATCGTCATTTCCGACCCGACGAATCGAAACCGCGATCGCGGCAACAGTTCCATTAATCGTCCGAATGCGTTCACTTTGACCACCGTTTGGAGTCCGATCAGCAGCTTCAATAACCGGATCGTGAACTACCTGGCGAATAACAACCAGTTCACGATGCTTGCGAATATCACCTCCGGCGACGAGCAGAACATCACGACCAATGCGGTGCTGAACGGCGATAGCCTGGCGGGCTCGGGGTCCGGCGCGGCAACGCGTCCCTTGTTCATCGGCCGCAACGCCGTCCGTGCACCCAACGTGTATCAGATCGACGCCCGCTATACGAGGACCTTCCTGAAGATCAAGGAGCGTTTCCAGCCGAAATTCTTCATTGAAGCCAATAACGTCTTCAATCATCCGAACATCACGACGATCAACACAACGGCCGCGGTAACGGCCGCCACGGGAGCGATTCTGACGAACCCGACCTATGCGCCTGTCTCGACGTTGCTGGAAGGCCGGATTGTGCAGTTGGGAGTCAGGGTCGATTGGTAGGCAGGTGACAGACACGCAGGACCTTACCCGCTTTCCGGCGGCCATCTACGCGGAAACTGTTCTGGCCGTCAACTTTCGCGAGGCGCAGCGGTTCTTTCTCGAGCCGCTGATTCAAATCCATTACGCGCATACGCTGATGCTGGCGGGTCAGAGAATCATTCCGACAGCAACCGCGCAGGCGTGTATTCGCGGACTGGACCGGCTGGATCGCGCGAAGCTGGCTGCACATCCGTATGACGGCGAATCGGAAGACCTGTTTTTCTTTGTCGAAGAGGCGCTGGAGCAGCTGTGCGGAAAGGCCGCGGCTGGCTCCATGCATACGGCTCGGAGCCGGAACGACATCGATATCACGCAGTATCGAATGTGCCTGCGGTCCCAAATTCTGTGCCTGGTTCGCGCTCTAAACAGTGCGCGTACGGTGCTGCTGGCGCTGGCACGGAATCACGTTTCCACGCTGATGCCTGCGTACACGCACACGCAGCCGGCGCAGCCGATTACGTTCGCGCATTATCTGCTCGCCGTCGTGGAGTTGATGGGGCGCGACGAGAAGCGGTTGCGCGCCGCCTGGGACACGGTAAACCGGAGCCCACTGGGCGCATGCGCCATCGCCACGACGGGGTTCCCCATCGATCGCGAGTACACCGCGGCTTTGCTGGGTTTCGATGGGCTGCAGCTGAACTCTTACGGAGCGATTGCCGCCACGGATTATCTGACGGAGACTGCGGGCTCACTTGCGACCGCAATGCTGAATCTGGGCCGGGTGACGCAGGACTTCCTGCTGTGGTGTACGGCTGAATTCGGCTATCTACGCCTCTCGAACGCCTGGGTGCAGATCAGCAGCATCATGCCGCAAAAGCGCAACCCCGTTCCGTTCGAGCATGTTCGGGCGCTGGCGAGCAAAGCTCTTGCGGAAGCGCAGGGAATCTTTACTTGCCTGCACAACACACCTTTTGGCGACATCAACGACGCCGAAGACGACGTCCAGCCTCTGGTCTTTGCCGCGGTGGGAGATGCAAACCGCGCACTCGATCTGTTCGCCGGTGTGATGGAGGGGTGCGAGGTCAACATGGGCCGAATGGGCGAACGGGCGGCGGCGGATTTTCTGACGGTCACGGAAATGGCTGACACGCTGGTGCGGCGCGAAGGGGTGAGCTTCCGGGAAGCCCATCACCTGGTCTCGGCCGCGGTGAAAAATCTGAACGGAAGCTACTCGCCGGGAGCGATGATTCAGGCTGTCGAAAGCCTGGCGCCTCTGCATTTCGGCCGCACACTTTTGGCCAGCCGTGAGGAACTGGCCGAGGCGCTCGACCCACGTCACTTTGTGGATATACGGAACGTCGCCGGCGGACCCTCACCGGATGCACTCAGGCCCGCGCTCGCTCAAGCCGAAGAAGAGCTTGCGCAGACGCGGGCCTGGGTAGAAACGAAATCAGCGGGACTAGCCGCGGCTTCCGGCAGAATTCAGGCAGCCTGTCTGGAACTGCTTGCCGCTGAGTAGCTATCCGCGCAGCGCGCTGCCGGAATACCGGCGCGTTCCGACAGCTACGAGCAATACACCGGTCACCATCATGGCCCAGGTTCCGGGTTCGGGAGCGCCTACCGAGCCGGAGTAATCCAGCCCGAACGAGGAACCCGCGCGTTGAGCCACATCAAACTCCAGGGTGTTCACGCCCACCTTGAGATCCTGATAGGGCAGCAGGATCGTATCCAGCACAGTGCAGTTCGGCTTTGTGTCCGAGCAGGTGGAGTAGTGGTTGTTAGTGGAAGATGCTTCGCTCAACAGGGTGATGCCGTTCAATATGACCGACGACGAGTCATCCGCGTAAAGGGAAATGGTCCCGTCCTTGGTAGGATCAACGGAAGCCAACGTGAAGTTCTGATAAAACTTGACCACGGTTCCATTCGCTGGCGAAACGAAATTCGCACTGTTCGGGTCGCCGGTGTTGGCATAGGAAACCCACTGCGATCCGGCGATGGGGTTAGCCCATCCTGAGTTTTTCTGGATGATGACATTCGAACCGATAGAGTTAGTTTCCGAAGAGTCGGCCGCGGTCGAGTTGCTCGAGAAATAGATTGGGGCTGCGGTAAGTGAGTAAGTGGCGGCAGCTAGAGTTAGTAAGTAACGAAGTAGTGTCATAAATCGACACTAACAACGAAAACGCGGCTAACCCAGCCCAGTTGACACAACGCAATCGACTTCGTACGGGAATATTCCGGTACCTGGTCGGCAGATTAGATAAGCAATATTAGGGCGAATTCTAAGGGCGAATTACCCATTCGGCGCGCCGAGACGACAATTTCACGCGGAGGTGCGCATTGCGGCATTCGCCGGTCGATAGATCGGCGCCTGCGGAAAGGCAGAAACGGTTTCGCGAAGGCCGAGCTTGTGCATTAGGCGGCCCACATGATCTTCGTCGTAGTGGACGCCGAACTGATGCTCGATTGCCTTCGCCAGCCGCGAGGTCGTCCAGCGGGCAGTGGGAAAGCCGTGAAGCAGAGCACCCTCCTGGTGGATAGAGACGATTGCGCGCATTTGTTCGGGCGTGAGACGGCTGGGGCGTCCAGTGGCTCGGCGCTTGCGCAAAGCATCAACGCCGGTACGCGTCAGCGCATGGTACCAGCGCGAGGTGGTGGTACGGCTGACCCCGTACATGCGGGCGACCTTCGCCTGCGATACGCCGTGCAGCAGCTGTTCCGCCGCGGCAAGACGTCTACGTTCCATTTCTTCGCGGTTCAGAGCGCTTTCGGAAGCGTTCATCGTTTGACGCGCGAATGATGACCAGAGCAATTTCAGCATAGCGCGGAACAGGACTGGTGTAAATTGTTTTCTGCGACTCGGGCGTTCGGGCCTCATGCTACACTGGTATTCTGTAACCAAGATGGCAAACCACGTATCATCGTTGAAGCGCGTCCGGCAGGAAGCCCGGCGCACCGAAGTGAACCGCAGAAGCAAGAGCCGCCTGCGCCACCAGATCCGTTCCATGCGCCGCGCACTGGTATCGAAAGATCCCTCCGGGGCCGAAAAGCTGCTGCCTGCCACCTTCTCCATCATCGATCGATCGGCAAAGCTCGGCATCATCAAGAAGAATACGGCCGCGCGCTACAAATCGAAGCTGCATTTGAAAGTCAAAGCGCTCGCGAAGTAGTCAGCTCGTCAGTTCCACAACAAATCTCTCCATCACGACGCGGTCGTCCGGGCGCGCACTCCGCAAATCCCGGTCGGCCGCGAAGATCAGTTTCATTCCTCGTTCCAGCTGTTCCCGGGAAAATTTCGCCGCCGTCTGGCTGACCTGCTCCGCCCGCGATCCCCACATCGGGATGCCCGATTTCGTGAACTGCGCCTGAATCTGTCCGGCTGTCTTCAGCCCTGACTCCTTTGCGATCAAGGCCATACGCAGCTGGGCGGAGAGAAAAGAAAGCGCGAGCGGAAGGTATTCGCCGTCTCGGCACAGCGTGTCCAGCACCTGAAGAGCCCGGTCGCGGTCGCGGCGTCCCAGGGCGCTGACCAGCACGAAAATCGTGCTTTCACGGGCATCGGGAATGAGCGCAGCCACGTCTTCCAGCGCCAGCTTTCCTCCCGGTCCGGCGTAAGTCGCCAGCTTTTCAATTTCCATCGCGATCCGGCCGGCATCGCCGCCCAGCGATTCCGCCAAGGCCTCGGCCACCCCCGGCGCAAGAGTCAACTGCGTTTTGCGCGCGAGATCCATCATTACGCCGCGAGCTTCATCCGCCGAGTAGCGCCTGAGTTCCACCACGTCCTTCACGGCTGAAAAGAACTTCTGGATGCGGTCGTTCTTCTTTTTGTCGTCGCCTTCGAAATCGAACCGGCATGCCTCAAAGACGATTGCCGTTCCGGGCGTCGGACTCTCCACATACTGCGCCAGCGTGTCGAATCCGGAACCGGCGCGAGTGCCGCCGCCCTCGTCATCATCGTCATCTCCGCCTTTTCCGGTGCGAGGGAGCACGGCTTCGGCGCTGGTCGCCAGGATCACGCGGCGCGCGGCGAAGAGCGACATGGCCCGCGCATCATCTATGACGTGCGCGAGCGGCACTTCGGAGAGGTCGTAGTGAGTGATCGCGCCGTCGCGATCCTCTTCCGGCAAATGGGCTGCAATCAGGGCTTCGCGGCAGCGCCGGCGGTCGTATCCTTCGGAGCCGAGCAGCAGCGTGACAGCCGGCAGATCGCCGCGTTTGGTTCTCGCGAGAAACTGCGACGGTGTCATCAAAACTTCTCGAGGATGCCGCTTACCAGGCTCCGAGCCACATCCTGAGCGAGGCGCTGCATGGCCGGGGCGCTTTCATCGAAATAGGCCTGCGGGTTGACGCTGATCTCGTAACGCTCATGCATTTCAAAGTTCGGACGATTATAGAGCACCGTACCGGCTTTATCCCTCAGCGTGACGGCAACGGTAACGATCGCCACGATGCCCGTCGCACGGCCCGAAACAGGATCCGTCACCGTTGGATAGGTTGCAAAATTGACCACCGCGCCCGTGAGGATGGCGTCGGCCTGCTGTTCGTTCGCGACTACGCGGTAGCGCGTGCGCGAGATGAATTCGCGCGTGACCGCGGCGGCCAGCAGGTCGGAGACACGGTATTGCGTGGTGACGTTGCGAAATGCCGGTACCGCGATGGTGTGGATAGCCGGCGGCAGCACATTCGCAGTTCCGGCAACGTGGTAGCCGCAGCCCGTTAAACTGAGCGCCATCAACAGGCCCGCGACTCTCAGATGACCTCTTTGACGACGGCAATGGCGTTTTCCGCCGCCAAACGCAAATTGTCTGCCGCCATCCACAGCCAAAGGGCGCGAGGGTTGTTCCGGTCCGGTCCGATTGCGCCCACTGCGATCCCGTCCAAGCCGGCGGCGCCCACGTTATTCGGTGGCTCGACTCCCTCGCCGCGGACGTCAATGGGCGGTTCATTCAGGGTTTGCTCGAGTCCGGTCGCATTTGGGTTCGTTTCGAATTCCAGCCACACCGAGAAGCTGTAGCCATGAAATACCGGAGCCTGCACCAGCCGCAGCGACGGTACGGGCGCTCCGCCGGAATTCGCCAGCAGGGTTGCCAGGTGACGCTCGATGCGCGCCTCCACCTCTTCCAGCGCCACCGGCGCGTCTTCGCCGAAGCGCGGCAGCAGGTTATAACTCACCTGAGCATCGAAAATCTGCTTTGGGAGGGGTTTGAAGGAGAGCAGGTTGACGGTTTGCTGCTGCATCTCCTCAATGCCGGCCATCCCGCGCTCGCTCACCGGTTCGAAAACATGCACGACGGAGCGCGCGATGGGGTAAACCGGATGAATGCGCGAGAGAAGCAGAGCGAGCGAAATTGCGGCGGGATGCGCGACGATCTGGCTGGCATCCGGAGCCACCCGGAAATCGTGAGGTTCCACCATGGGCGCCCGCAGCCGCGCATTCGGCTGCTCTTCCAAGGCGTACGTTAGATCCACCGAAGGGATGGAAAGTTTGAGATCCGCGACCTGCCGGGCGGTTTGCGGGGAACAGGCGAGGATCACCACCGCAACACCGTCGAACGCGTCGCGGTCCAGTTTCACCAGGACAGCTGCTTCGCCGCCGGATTCCGTGAGTTTTCCAACCTCTTCATCCGGGGCGGCGACCAGACGAACGCTAAATCCGAGACTGCTCTGCCCGAGCACGTCGCGTACTTCGCGGCCCAGCAGCGTTTCACTTCCGACAAGAGCGATAAGTTCAGCCAATCTGGTGCTCCGGTTGTGGGGTGCGCGCGGGCCTCAGCCGGCGCAACAGCCCTGCAAGACGAATGACGATTCCACTGCCCACGTAGACGCCGGCCATGCTCAGCAGCATGTATTGCGAGTAATTCCAAATCAAAAAGATGAAGCAGCCGAGCAGGATTACGGTCAGCGGAGAGCGAGGGCGCAGCAGATTCAGGTCTTTGAAGCTGTTGTAACGCCAGGTGCTCACCATTAAAAACGAAAGCAGCGCGATCAGACCCATCCAGACAACCGCGGCCGCGCGGAAGCCAACCGGGTATCCATCCGCAAAGTACACCACGGAGGCCAGCATACCCGCGGCTGCCGGGATCGGCAGACCTACAAAATACTTACGATGTGGGCGGCCCGGGTTCTTGGGCATGGGGTTCTTCTGAACGTTGAATCGCGCCAGACGCGCGGTGCCGCAGAGCAGGAACGCAAACGAAATGAACTTACCCCAGCGCTGGAGGTGGTCGGACAGGACCGACGGGGGCGCCCCGACATCCACAAACTGCACACCCCAGCAGAAGGCCAGCACGGCGGGTGCAATGCCGAAGCTGATAGCGTCGGCGAGCGAATCGAGCTCGGCGCCAAAAGCCGAAGTTGTGTTCGTCATTCGCGCGACGCGTCCGTCAATCCCATCCAGCAGTACGGAGAGCCCAATCGTTTTTGCCGAAAATACAAAATCCTGCGCAGCTTCTGCGGGGTGAGCCCCCACCGCCAGCGCGCCCTGAATAGTATGCAGCAGCGCGAGGTAGCCAAGGAAAATATTGCCGGCGGTGAAAAGCGATGGCAGCGCGTAAGCTGCGCGTACCGGAGGCCGGCCAGACTTCTCTAGGTCTGGCACAGCAGGCCTTCTTCGACACTCACAGGAACCTCGGCCACCCGCACCGGTTGCGCACGGTCTGATCGCCGCGCCAGGATGCTTGTGCCCGCTGCCACTCTCATGCCGGGCCGGACCTCGAGGACCCATTCGGGGCCAAAGATTACGTCCACACGGGAGCCGAACTTAATAAGGCCGATCCGTTCCCCGGCGCTGACCAGGTCTCCGGGCTTCTTTGTGAAGACGATACGGCGCGCAATCAGGCCGGCTATCTGCTTGAAGACCACGCGGGTGCCGTCGCCCTGAATCGTTACGGTGTTCTGCTCGTTTTGGGATGAGGCAACTTCCAGGCTCGCCACCAGAAACTTGCCTTTAGAGTATTGGACGTCGGAAATCACGCCCGAAATCGGGGTACGGTTGACGTGTACATCGAAAATATTCAGAAAGATGCTGACGCGCGTGTCGCGTCCGTTTTCAGAAACGACGCTCACCACTTTGCCATCGGCCGGAGACACCGCAAAATCTCCCGCTGGCGTCAGGCGCTCCGGATCGCGGAAAAACCACGCACAAAAGGCGGCCACAATAAATAAAGGCAGCCCAAACCATCCCCCGGCGAGGTAATTCACAGCAGCGCCGGCGGCGGTAAAGGCCAGCGCGTAAAAGATGCCGTCGCGAACCATTTCTTTATCAGTATCTATTTTACTGTGCGAAGCGGCTGACGTGCCTACGCGCGATCGCTTTGTAATGCAATGGCAACCCCGGAGCGGATCAGGCCCCCGTGCAACACGCGGGCATAGAATCCGCTGGCTGCCCACTCGTGGGCGGCGAAATCCCCGCGCCTGACGGCGGCACTGTAGATCGCTTTTTGAATTGGCCGGCCATCGCGATCCTTCCCGAAGACATCCAGGGTGGCACAGGGCTGGCGGACCTTCGTCAGTTCGATTGTCGCGGAACCGACGCGATACTGTTGGCCCGGCCTCCACAACCGCCGGTCCAGACCGGACGTGGTCAGATTTTCTCCCAGCGCCCCAGGATAGACGGGAAAGCCCCGGGCGGCGAGCTCCTCAATGGCTTCCAGAGCCAACAGGAGAATGGCCTGCTCCGGGCCACCGTGAATCCGTGGATGCGCCCACAAATCACCCTGCAGGCCGGTCCGCTCGAGCAGGCCTTCCCCAATAGCCCGTTTGGGGATGCCACCCCGAGAGATGCTGAGCTGCACGACGTTTCCGGTCACCACTCCAGCGTACTGCTTCGGCGTTGAGAACATCACCCGAGGGCGGACACTGCTGCTCAGTATGGACTCTGCCGCCACTTTGACGCTGATGAGCAATTACTTTGGGGCGATGGACTGCGCGGAATCGAGTCTGTTCCATTTTCCGCGGGGGCTGCCCGGCTTCGAAAACGAACGCCAGTTTGCCGCGATCGAGATTCCCGAACAACACCCCCTGGTGTATCTGCAGAGCATCCATCGCCCGGACTTGTGCCTGATTACACTCCCCGCGCATGTGGTTTGCCCGGAGTTCCAGCTGGAACTGCAGCCCGACGACGCCCATGTATTAGGGTTCAGCGATTCCGAGCTTCCCCAGGCGGGCGAAAATGTCCTTTGCCTGGCAATCATCTCCGTAGACGAACGCCGGGATCCGGTGGCTAACCTGCTGGCGCCGCTGGTCGTGAATGTGAAAACCCGGGATGCGGTGCAGGCCGTTCAGGAAGATTCCATCTGGAGCTGCGAACACCCGCTCCCCGAGGCCGCATGCTGATTGTTCGCCGCAGACCGGGCCAATCCATATCGATCGGTGATGAAATCGAGATTCAGATCATCGACATTGGCGCGGCGCGAGTCAAAATCGGTGTGCGCGCGCCGTCTTATGTTTCCGTTCAGCGAACGGAAGTTTCCGCTGTGCGCGCGCAAAACGTAGCTGCGGCGGCGCTTGGCGCCGAAGAACGCGATGCCATCGTTAACCGGTTTCGGACGGAAGATAAAACTAAAACTTCCGGCCTCCCCACCGATAAGCCTTTTGAGGCTAGATACGCCGGGCATCCTGAACAGCAGGAGAACCTGGAGCTGGCAGGACGCCAGAAAGTATCCCTAACAGGACGTTAGAAATGTCGATCTCCATCCAAACGAACGTAACTTCTCTGATCGCGCAAAATAACCTGCGCATCAACACGGATTTTCAGAACAAAACCATTCAACAGCTGACGTCGGGCTATCGCATCAACAGCTCGGGCGACGATGCGGCCGGTCTGGCTGTGGCCAACGGCTACCGCAGCGCAACGGCCGAGCTGACCCAGGGTGTCGCCAACGCCAATGACGGCGTGAGCGCGCTGCAGAACCTGGACGGCGGGCTGAGCAATATCTCCACTCTGATCGACCGGCTTCGGACGCTGGCCACCCAGTCCGCTTCCGCCACCTTCACCGGCGACCGCGGCACTCTGAACAACGAATATCAGTCGCTGCTCGGTGAAATCACGCGGCAGGCGTCCAACATCAATCTGAATACCGGCGGATCTTTCAACAGCAAGCTGGTGGTTTACGTGGGTGGCGGCAGCAGCCAGGCCAATGCTCAGGTTTCGGTGGATCTGAGCGGATCTAACAACGCGGTGGACGCAAATGCCCTCGGTCTTTCGGGTACCAGCGTTGCGGGTGGCGGTACCGGACTGGCTGGAAATTCCGTTCGTCTGGACAATGCAGCCACAACGTTTCTGGCCGGCGGCACCCAAACGTTCACCTTCAACGTGGCCAACGCCAGCGGCGCGCCGACCACGGTTGTCGCGACGGTTGCCGGTGGCACTGCGGGAATCAGCGGCACTCAGGTGATCGCTTCCCTAAACACACAATTGAAGACGGCTGGAATTGAGGCGGGAATCGGTTCTAACGGACAGTTGCAATTTTCCGGCAGCACGGCGTTCACTCTGAGTGCAGTGGCCGCCGGCGGCGGCGGAAACGATGCCGTCACAGCAACTTCTTCGATTGACACGAATGCCGGCAACTACAACATCAACTCGGCGTTTACGGCGGAAACCGGGTCCACGGAAACCGCAACCTTTCAGACGGGCAACGGAGCGTATAACGTCTCCCTGGACACCACTACCGGCGCTACGGCGGCCACCGCGGTTACGCAGCTGAATACGCAGCTGGCCGGCTCGGGTATAACGGCAGTCCTGGGAGCGAGCGGCGCCATCAACATCCAAAGCAGCAACGCGTTTAGCATCAATGAAACGGCCCTTGGAACCGGCGGACTGTTTACAGCGCTGGGTGCCCAGACCGTATCTGCACCTTCGGCTTCCGCTTCCAGCACCGTATCGGCTCTGGCCGCGCTGGCTTCCATCAGCTCAGCGGTAACGACGCTCGGCGTAACACAGGGAAAAGTCGGCGCGGGTGAAAACGACCTCGGGTATGCCGTAAATCTGGCGCAGTCGCAGATTACCAATTACCAGGGTGCGGAATCTCAGATCCGGGATGCGGACGTCGCAGCGCAGGCAGCGAACCTGACCAAAGCGCAGGTGCTTCAGCAGTCCTCTATCGCTGCGCTCGCACAGGCCAATTCAGCTCCGCAGGCTATTCTGACCCTGCTGAAGGGCGCGTAAGGCACGGGGCCGGAAGCAAAGCTTCCGGCCCTTTCATCACCGGGAGGGTTGACGAATCATCATGAGCACCTCAGCCAGCAGCAGCGCGATCTTTAATGGCACCAGCCGATTCTCCACGGATTTTCAGCAGGTGCTTACCCGGGCAGTTGGAATCGCTTCCCTTCCGATCACGCAGCTGACCAATCAAACCAACCATCTCCAAAGCAAGGCTTCCGAACTCACCACTTTAGGCTCCGCATTCACTTCCCTGCAGACGGCCATCACCGCGATCCAAAACGCGGCGCAAACGGGGTCTTTAAGCGCGTCTGTGTCGGACAACTCCATTGCCCAGATCACCATCGGCTCCGGAGCCAATCCCTCCAGTTACTCTCTCGAGGTGACCGATCTTGGTGCATATACCAATACAGTCAGCGCTGACGGGTTGACAACGGTTACCGATCCCGCGGCACAGAACATCGCCGCGTCGGGCTCGTTCACCCTGACCGTAAATGGCGTGGACACAACCATCACGCCTCAATCCAACACGCTTTCCAGTTTGGTGCAGGAAATCAACGCCCAACCCGCGCTGCACATTCAGGCTTCCATCGTGAACGTGGGATCCGGGACGGCTCCGGACTTCCGCCTCAGCCTGCAGAGTACGAACCTCGCGGCTGACTCGGTTCAACTCACCAGCGGTTCCACCCAGCTGCTGAATACCGTGACCACGGGAACGCCGGCAACTTACCTGGTCGACGGTCTCACCAATCCCATCAGCTCGTCAACCCGGACGGTCACTCTCGCCCCGGGTGTGACGGCGAATCTTTCGGCCCAGAGTGCCAGCGGAGTTGCCGCGCGAATCACCGTAAGCCAGCAGACACAGGGCATCAGCACCGCTCTTTCGTCCTTTGTCAACGCATACAACAGTGCTGCTGACGAACTGGCAAAGAATCGAGGCTCGGGTGGAGGCGCTTTGGCCGGAAACAGTCTGATCGGGACCCTGGGCAACACGCTTCAGCAGCTCGGCAACTTCCACACCGGAGCGTCAGGGATCGGTGCTCTCACGGATCTTGGCATCACATACGACACAACGGGCCATCTCTCGTTCGACGCAAGTGTGTTTGCTTCCAGCTCCGGCAGCAATCTGGCAGCGCTGAATACGTTCTTTGGCACCTCCGACAGCGGCGGCTTCCTGCAGACAGCCAATAATCTTCTTACGTCGATAGAAGATCCCGCTACGGGCATCATTCCCTCAGCCTCCCTGGCGACCCAGATTGAAATCAACGCCACCCAGCAGCAGATCAGCACGGATCAGGCGCGGGTCAGCACGCTGACAACAAACCTGCAGCACCAGCTCGCGAAATCGGATGCACTGGTGGCGGCACTCGAACAAAGTTATACGGTGTTGAGTGGCATCATTCAGGCGCAAACCACCAACGCTCAATCCCTCAACAACGGACTCTAACGCCGATGAAACAGACAGCAGAGGCCCTGCTCGCGTCGCTTCGTTCCGGTGACCTTGAAGGTGCCGGACACGCAGCTAACCGGCTGCGCGAAATGATGTCACTGCCGGCCTCCGAAAGCGAGATGCGCGCCACGGCCGCGCTGATCTGGGAATCGCGGACAGTTGCCGCGGCTTACCGTGCGCAGGCCGCGGAAGCCCTTCGCGCACTGGCGCGGGATCAGCATTACTCCCCGTCAGGCAACTCTAACCCTCCCGGCTTTCAACTGCTTGCTTAACCTGCGTCTCCCCGGCCATCACCACAACCTGAGCCGGAAGCGCCATCGCGATTCCGTCCTGACGGAACCTCTTCCAGATCCGCCGCCGCAAATCACTCTGAACCCCATACTGGTCCACGAACTCGGCAACTTCGTAGTTGAGCGAGAGCACAAGACAGGAATCGCCAAAACCCGGAATCAAAGTAACCGAAGGCGCAGTTCCCTCGGCAAATCCCTTCACTTGGTTGATCGCCGAGCGCATTTCGTCCAGCAACACCTGCTCGACGCGGTCCAGATCGCAATCGTAAGGGAGCCGCAGGTTGATGCTCGCGCCCATTTTCGGATTAGGCAGATTGTAATTCGTAAAAATAGCCTGCCCCAGCTTGCTGTTCGGGACGAAGATCAGGTTGCCGCCGAGGGCACGCAAAGTGGTGCTGCGCCATGTGATGTCTTCCACATAGCCTTCCTCGCCGCTATTCAATTTCACGTAGTCGCCAATGTGCAGTTGCCCGGCAAGACTGATGTAAAACCCGGCAAACAAGTTCGAGAGTGTGTCCTGCAACGCCAGTGCGACCGCGAGGCCGCCGACGCCCAAAGCCGTGAGCAGCGGACGAATATCCACACCCATGTGGTTGAGCAGAATCAGCAGTCCGATGGCGGAAACCACCAGTTGCGCCACGTTTCGAGTCAGCGTGGCTGACCGCCCGGCCGCCCCGGTCACACGGCCGCCATAGAAGCGCACGAGGTTGCCGATGAACTCGGCCGCCATGATCGTAAGTGACACAATCCACAACGCGAGCAACACAACATGGATCTGCTGAACGTAGCGCTGTGGCGCGGTGGAGTTCCGCGTCGCCTGATCCGCGCCCAAAATCACGGCCCAGATGATGATGGGCCCGCGTAAGGACTGAATCAGGATGTCCTTGATCTGGCTGTTGGCCCGCTTCACGGCGCGGAACAGAATGCTTCGCACCACAAACCCGAGCACGAGGCAAACAATAAAGATGACAAGCGGGGCTACCCATTTCCACCATTCGTGCACCAGGAAATGCCAGATCCGATCCATCTTTCGATTATCTACACGCTTGCCGCTGGTCCAGCGTCAGCCTGTATGTGAAGGTTTGCCTCGCCTGCCTGGCGTTGATGGCAGCAAACGCCGCTTTCGGCTCCGAAGCTTCCCATATCGCCAAACGAGCGCAAGCCGCGGAGAAGGCGAAGCGTTTCTCCGACGCGTATCTGTTGTATTCGGAAGCTTCCACGCTCGCTCCGAAGAACCGGTTTTACCGCGGAAAGGCCGCGGAATTGGAGACTCGCGCCAATATTCTGTCTCACGTACTGCCAGCGGATCTCGTCCTGGCCGATGGACCCAAAATGGAGGAAGCTCCCAACCCCGCAGCTGTTTTCGACGACTTTAAACCCGGAGAACCTCAGCCTCCGCCGGAACTCCACGCCAAACCCGGGCGCCTGAATCTGGATCTGCAAGGAGATTACAAGGGGCTGTTTCAGCAGTTGGCCCAGCTTTACGGTCTCGAGGCAATCTTCGACAGCGATTTCGAACAGGGCCGCCTGATGCGCTTTCATATGGACGATGCGGATTATCGCGAGGCCCTGCACGCGCTCGAAGCTGCCACCAATTCGTTCGTCACGCCTATTTCCCCCCGGCTGTTTCTGGCAGCCAAAGATATCCCCGCCAAACGAGCTGATCTGGAGCAGACTATCACTGTAAGCGTGCCGATTCCCCAGGCGATGGCCTCGCCCGAACTGATCGAGCTTGCTCAGGCCGTGCGCCAAGTGATGGATATCCAAAAGATCGGATGGGATACCAAGAGTAACCAGATCCTGATGCGAGACCGGGTTTCCCGGGTGGTTCCGGCTCGCGCGTTGTTTGAGGAACTGCTCTCCTACCGGCCGCAGGTGGTCGTCGATCTGCGGCTGATGGAAATCACGAGAAGCGATATCACCAACCTGGGCGCTACGCTTCCGAGCATGTTTAACGTGGCGTTCACCGGTCTGACGAACAGCGTCACCGGTCTGACGAACAGCGTCACCGGCACAACCACCACAGGCAGCCTTCCCGCAAGCACCCTAAATCCTTTCCCCTTTGGCTCGCGGTCGTACGATTTTGTCGCCATCGCAACCCAAACCGGCGGAACGGTGATGCAGAACATCCTGCACGGTCTTTTCCCAACCAGCCTTTCCATGTTCAGCATCAGCTTGGGCGAGGCACAGGCCCTGGCCAACTACACGCAGTCAAACGGGCGCAACATGCTGACCACGGAAATTCGCGCATCGGACGCTCAGGCCGCTACCTTCCACCTGGGCACCAGGTACCCCATTCTGACCGGCAGTTTCTCGGTGGGAACCTCGGTGCAGGCGTCGGCTGTACCCGCCTCTTCGTTTCGCTATGAGGATCTTGGGATCAACTTGAAGGTAACGCCTCATGTACACGGGATGGAAGAGGTAACGCTGGACGTAGAAAGCGACTTTAAGCTGCTGACCGGGCAGGCGGTAAACGGCAATCCGGTGATTTCCACGCGCAAGCTGGCCGCAGGCGTCCGGCTGCATAACGACGAGTGGGGTGTGGTGGCCGGCCTCGTTTCGAATACCAAATCGCACACTCTCAATGGAACCGTCGGCATCTCGCAAATCCCGCTGCTGGGCCGCATTTTCTCGCAGCGCAGGAAGGAAATCGATGATTCCGAACTCCTGATCCTGATGAGACCGCGCCTGCTGAACACTCCAGGGTCGGAGAAGGTGATTCACCAACTGCGTGTTGGCACAGAGATCAAGCCGTATGTGCCTTTGTAGTTGCTAAACTGGGCCATCCATGATCCGAGCGCTCGCGAATCTTTTCGTTTCGTTGTTCTGCCTATGCGTGATGAGCTTCGCTCAGACACCCGCTCGCCAGGGGCAAGGGACGCCGGCGGCCGCGCAGCCCGGACTGGGAGCAAATGGCGGCTCGAGCGATACGGTCCTGAAAGCCATTGACGACGTGATGTGGCGGCTCGAACTGGGCGATGTCGCCGAGGTTGACAAGTTTTCCTATACGGGCGCGCCGCCGGCGCGCGAACGCAATCCTACCGCGCAGGGCGCCGGCAATCCGATGATCCTTTATGGATACACGCTGATTCCGAAAAACCTGGATCGGTCGAAACCCCACCCGCTGATCGTATTCGTTCACGAAGGCGTGCACAGCAACTTCATGACGGGCGGACGCGCAAACTGCGCGCACGTTGTGCGTGAGCTGATCGAACAGGGCTATACCGTGGTTGCGCCTGAGTATCGCGGGAGCACGGGTTACGGCGCGCAATACTCCAACGCCATCGATTACGGCGGTCATGAAGTGGACGACGTCTTCGCCGCGCGCCAGTGGGTTCTTCAGCGCTATTCATTTCTCGATTCGAAACGTGTCGGAATTATTGGCTGGAGCCATGGCGGGTTCATTACGTTGATGAACATCTTCCAGTATCCCGACTCTTACGCGTGCGCCTACGCGGGCGTGCCCGTGAGCGACCTGGTTGCTCGGATGGGCTATAAAACCGACGCGTACCGCCGGATCTATTCGGATATGCTCGGCAAAGATGCCAGCGAGAACGTGAATGAGTACGTAAAACGGTCCCCTTACTCGCATGCGGCCGAGCTGAAGACACCTCTGCTGATTCACGGCAATTCAAACGATGAAGACGTCAACGTGCTCGAAGTGAAGCACATGATCGATTCCCTGAAAGCCGAGGGAAAGAAGTTCGATTACAGGATTTACGACGACGCGCCCGGTGGGCACTACTTCAATCGCCTGGACACGAAGCTGGCGCGCGATTCCCGCGCGGAAATCTGGGCTTATCTGCGCGGCTACCTGAAGCCGTGAGAGAACCCTGGCTGCGGGAGATTCAACTGGATGTGGATCCCGCTATCGCCGCGGTGCTGTTCGCTCTGCAGCAGGCCGAAGAAGATCTGGAGCGGTTCACCGTGGGCCTTTCCGATGAACAGATCTGGCGGGAACCTTCCGTGGGGTTCCATCTTCGCCACATTTCGGGAAGCCTGGATCGCCTGACAACATATCTGGAAGACCGCGCCCTTTCCGAAGCGCAGCTCGCCGCCTTGGCTGCCGAGAAGCAGCCCGGGCCCGGCCGCGACCAGCTCCTTGCTGACGTGAAGCGCGCTATTGCTCGAACCGGTGACGTGATCCGCCGCGTAACGGACTTCGCCGCCCCGCGCTATGTCGGCCGCGAGCGCATCCGTACCACTGCGATCGGCCTGGTAATTCACATGGCAGAGCACACGCAGCGGCATGTGGGTGAAGTGATTGTGCTCAGCCGCTACTATTGAGGGCGATGCCTCTGAAATCGCGCATGTATCAGGAGATCTGCGAGCAGCCTGCGGCTCTGGCCCGAACGCTGCGGACAGAACTCCGCGCCGCCGCGCGATTGAAGGCGCTGTTTGCCCGCACGCGGCCTCGTTTCATCGTTCTGGTTGCCCGAGGAACGTCGGACAACGCCGCGCAGTTCGGCCGTTATCTGATCGAAATCTCAACAGGCATTCCGGTCTCGCTTGCCGCGCCGTCCATTTTTACCATCTACGAAGCAAAAGTGGATTACCGCGACGCGCTGGTGATCGCGATTTCCCAATCCGGCGAATCCACCGACATCAACATTGTTCTGGAGCAGGCTCGCGCGCAGGGCGCCGTAACCATCGGAATCACGAATGAGGCTCGCAGTTCCCTCGCTTCGCTGGCCGCGCATGTTCTCCTGGTACGAGCCGGAAAAGAGCGAAGTGTGGCTGCCACAAAAACCTACACCGGTCAGATGATGGCGATTTATCTCATCGCGCATGCGTTGGGCGCTCCGTTTCGCGTTGCCGATCTGGAACGTATACCCGCTATGGCCGAAGCTGCGCTCCGCCTTGCGCCGGCTGTGGAATCGCTCGCGCAGCGGTATCGCTTTATGGAGCAGGCGGTGGTGGTGGGACGAGGTTTGAACTACGCGAATGCCTTTGAATTCGCGCTTAAGCTGATGGAGACCTGCTACGTGGTGGCCGAGCGCTTCTCATCTGCCGATTTCCTTCACGGACCCATCGCCCTGGTGGAAAAAGGCTTCCCGCTGTTTCTGTTTGCTCCCTCGGGTGTGACCTGGCACGCCATGCAGGAAATGCTGCAGAAGCTGCACCATTTCGAAGCCGAAACGCTTGTGGTTACCGATCGTTTGAATCGGGACGCGCCGGGAGCGGCCGGCCGCGCAATCGTGATTCCCGTCCGCATTCCCGAGTTGTTTACGCCGATCCCTTACATCGTTCCCGCACAGCTGTTCGCGGCGGCGCTGGCGGTGGAGAAAGGCCTTGATCCGGACAGTCCTCGCACCCTGAGCAAAGTAACCCAAACGATTTAGCCACTACCTTCGCGATTCGAAAAACGACCGCAGCAGTTCACTGCACTCAGGCGCCAGAACCGCCTCCACTATTTCAACCCGGTGATTTAGAAGCTCGGAATCAGCGATGCGGAATTTGCTCCGAACACCGCCGTAGCGCAAGTCCCGCGCGCCGAAAATCAGCCGCTGGATTCTGGCCGCTACCAGAGCGCCCGCGCACATGGGGCACGGCTCCAGAGTACAGTACAGATCGGCGCCGGTCAGCCGGTAATTGCCGGTTTCCCGCGCCGCCTCGCGGATTGCGGCAATCTCCGCGTGGGCCGTAGGATCGCCTGATAGCACTGGCGTATTGCGCCCCCGGCCCACAATCATGCCGTTCATCACGACAACGGCGCCCACGGGCACTTCGTCAGCATTAGCAGCCATTCGCGCCAGGTTTAAAGCCTCTCGCATGAATTCCTCGTGCATTCGCGCACACTCACCGTAAAATGGACTTACCGTGATGAAACACCTGCCGATGATACTGAAAAACTGCTGGCGGAACCGGCGTCGCACGATTCTGACGATCCTCAGCATCGGCGTCTCACTGTGCCTGCTTGGGGTGCTGCTGGCCATTTATCACGCGTTCTATTTCTCAGACCCGACACCGTCGCAGGCGCTCCGGCTGATTACGCGTAACAGCATCTCGCTCGCGCGTCCCATGCCGCAGGCCTATGAAGCGATTATCAAAAAGGTTCCCGGGGTGCGCGAAGTGGCGATCGAGGACTGGTTCGGCGGCCAGTACATCGACGACCGGCCCGAGCACATGTTTGCGCGCTTCGCCGTGGACGCCGACAAAATCTTCGTGGTGCGCAGTGAAATTCAAATGCCGGAAGACCAGAAAGCGGCGTTCCTGCGCGACCGCGCCGGGTGCATCGTCGGCAAACCGGTCGCCGATAAACAGCACTTCAAATTAGGCGACAAAATCACGCTGAAAGGAGATATCTATCCCTTCAACCTGGAACTCACGGTGCGCGGTATTTTCGAAGCCGTGAACAGCGCCGACGTGCTCTACTTCAGCCGGGAAACGCTGGAACAGAGCATGCTTGAACGCCAGCGCGGCAATGCCGGCCTGTTCATCATTCTGGCAAACAGCGCCGATGACGTTCCACGAATCGAGAGCGCGGTCGACGAGCAATTCCATAACTCGCCCACCCAGACCAAAACCGAAAGCGAGAGCGCATTTTCGCTCAGCTTCGTTTCGTTCCTCGGCAATGTAAAAGCGTTCCTGCTGGTGGTGTGCGGCGCAGTCATGTTCACCATGCTGCTGGTCTCAGCGAATACCATCGCGATGTCAGTACGTGAACGCGTCCGCGAAGTGGGCGTCATGAAAGTGCTTAGGCTTCACGCGCGGCCTGATCCTGGCAATCATCCTGAGCGAAGCCGTGGTGGTTTCGCTGATTGGCGGCGCCCTCGGCATCTTTCTGGCTTCGCTGCTCACCGGCGTGGTTCGGGAGATGCCTGCTTTTCTCGATCAATTGCGCTACCTAAGACTTACGCCGTCGGTTGCCATGCTGTGCCTCGCCATCGCCGGCGTCATCGGCTTGGTCAGCGCCTTTATTCCGGCGTTCCAGGCGTCGCGCATTTCCATTCTGGAAGCTCTCAAGAGTACCGATTAACATGGCCGTTCCCCTTTCCTACAACCTGCGCAATCTGGTGGTTCGGAAGACCACCACGCTGATGGCCGCACTCGGCATTGCGCTTACGGTGGCGGTGCTGCTGGCGATGCTTTCCCTGGTAAACGGCCTGAAGACGGCGCTGCAAGCCACCGGAAGTCCGCTGCAGGTGATCGTTCTGCGGAAGGGCTCGACCGCCGAATTAACCAGCGTCGTCTCCCGGCAAATGTTTCAGGACATCAAGTTCAAGCCGGGCATCGCGCGTGATAAATCCGGCAATCCCATGGCATCGCTGGAAATGATCACGGTCATCAATCTGGCGAGCGTCGATGCGCCGGACGGCACCAACGTCAATCTGCGCGGCATCACGCCCATGGGAATCCAGATGCGCGATCTGAAGCTGGTAACAGGCCGATGGTTTACTCCCGGACGGAGGGAAATTGTGGTGGGCGAATCGATCTCGAAGCGCTTCCCGGCGGCGCGCATGGGCAACAGGATTCGCTTCGGCCGTGGTGAATGGGAAGTGGTGGGAATCATGTCCGCGGGCCAGAGCGCCACGAACAGCGAGATCTTCGCCGACCTCAATCAGGTCTCGACCGATTTTGACCGCACCGAAAACCTCAGTTCCGCGCTGCTGCGTGCCACAGACGAAGTGGCTGCCGATGCTCTGGTGAAGAATCTGGCCGCCGATCAACGCCTCAATGTCGATCCCCTGATTGAAACCGCCTATTACGAGAAGCAAACGTCTTCGGCTGTCCCCATCCAGTTCCTCGGTACGTTCATTTCAATCATTATGGCGGTGGGCAGCAGCTTCGCCGCCACCAACACCATGTATGCGGCGGTTGCGCGAAGATCGAAGGAAATCGGCACGCTGCGTGTGCTCGGCTTTTCCCAGGGCAGCATCCTGTTCAGCTTCTTTGCGGAATCAGTCCTGCTGGCCGGACTGGGTGGCATTCTGGGCTGCTTGCTGGTGTTGCCGCTGAACGGATTCACCACCGGCATCGGCAATTTCAGCACGTTCAGCGAAACGTCTTTCAGTTTGCGCGTGAGCCCCGAAATCATGCTTGCGGGTATCTTGTTTGCTATGCTGCTTGGCGCGGTCGGAGGCTTTTTCCCCGCGCGCTCCGCCGCGAAAAAGGAAATCCTGGTAGCCCTTCGCCAGGTCTAGAGAACAAAGAGTGCCATGGAAACGGAATTAAAGAGTTTACGCATCGACCGTACCCAGCGTGCGGCTTCGCCGGGGAAGTGGGCCTCGCGCTGGATCATCGGCGGAATCTGTCTTTTCGTGGTGCTGGGTATCGCGCGATTCGGTTACAGTAAGCTCAACGCTGCCACCGAAGTGGATGCCGTTCGTGTGCGCACGGCGGACCCTGGCTCGGCGAGCGCGGCCGACGTCATTCTCAACGCCACCGGCTACATTGTGGCGCATCACAAAATCGAAGTTGCCGCCAAGGTGATCGGCCGCGTGGAGTGGATCGGCGTCGAAAAGGGCGACCGCGTCAAACAGGGTCAGGTGCTCGTGCGTCTGGAAGACGATGAGTACCGCGCGCAGGTCCAACAAGCGAAGGGCAGTCTCGCGAACCTGGAAGCTAAACTGGCCGAACTGCGCAACGGCTCGCGCCCGGAAGAAATCGACGTGACCACGGCGAATCTGGAGCAGGCCAAGGCCGATCTCGAGAATTACAAGATCAATCTCGATCGAACCAGGGAACTGTTCAACGCCAGAGTTTCTCCGAAGCAATCTCTCGATGACGCGCAGGCCAAATACGATGCTCAGGTGGCGCGCGTCGCATCCTTGGTGAAAACCGATAAGTTGACCCGTTTGGGTCCGCGCGCCGAACAAATCGCGGCCATGATGGGCCAGGTGGAACAGGCCAAAGGGGCGCTGGAATATGCCAAAACTCAACTGGCCGACACCGTCATCCAGTCTCCCGTTTCCGGAACGATCCTCGAGCGCGCTGTGGAAAAAGGCGAGTTCGTCACCACCAGCTTCGTGGGCGACAAGGGCGCCAAAGGTTATGTCGTCTCGCTTGCGGATTTGAACGATTTGCAGGTGGAACTCGACATCGCCCAGAACGATTTCGCCAAGCTGCATCCGCAGCAGAAGGCTACCGTGACCACCGATGCTTTCCCTGACCGCAAATACAGAGGCGCCATCTTCGAGATCTCGCCCGAGGCAAACCGCCAGAAGGCGACGGTTCAAATCAAGGTCAAAATTCTGAACCCGGACGACTATCTGAGGCCCGAAATGAATGCCAGTGTCTCGTTTCTGAACGCTGCGAAGCCGGTCACGCGCGAAGCGGCCACGGTTCCCCGCGTCGTCATTCCGGTTTCGGCGGTGAAGAACGACGCCGTATTTGTCGTGGTCGGGGGAAAGGCGATCTCGCGGCCCGTGAAAGTCGGGCCGGTCAACAACGCCGGTGTTGTGATTGAACAGGGACTGATCGGAGGCGAGGACGTGATCGTCGCTCCCCCCGCGGCCCTCAAAGCAGGCGACCGCGTTCACATCAAAGGAGCGTGACATGAATTCCGAAATCGTAATCGAGACCAGCAAACTGAAGAAGGATTTCGTCCGCGACGAATTTCACGTGATCGCCCTGAAGGACGTTGATATCGAGATTCATAAGGGTGAGTTCGTCGCTCTCATGGGCCCGTCCGGTTCCGGCAAATCGACGCTCCTGCACCTGATCGCCGCGATGGATAAAGCCACGGGCGGCGAGATCGCGGTGCTCGGTCAGAATCTTCGCCAAATGAGCGACAAACAAATCGCGCACTGGCGCAATGAGAATGTTGGGTTCATCTTTCAAAGCTTCAATCTCATCCCGGTCCTCACCGCGCTCGAAAATGTGGAGCTGCCTTTAAAGCTGACGAACCTCAGCAAGAAAGAGCGGTTGGAGCATGCCGCGACCGCGCTCAAGCTGGTCGGCCTCGGTGAACGTATGAACCACTTCCCGCGGCAGCTGTCAGGCGGTCAGGAGCAGCGTGTCGCCATCGCGCGCGCCATCGTTACGGATCCGGCATTGATTCTGGCGGATGAGCCCACGGGTAATCTGGACGCCGCCTCCGCGGATGAAGTGCTCACAATGCTGAGCCGCCTGAACAAAGAATTCGGCAAAACGATCGTTATGGTGACCCACGATCCGCACGCCGCCCGGTACGCAAGCAAGTCCCGCCATCTGGAAAAGGGCGAACTGCTGGCGGAAGGGGCGACGGTTTCGGTCTAATGGACGTGAATGGCTGAACTCGAAATCCATCACGAAGTGGAAGGCGGCCATGACCCCTTCGGGCAGACGATCGGTATCTTGACTTCTCTGCTGGCGGTTCTTCTTGCGATCGTGACGATTGTCTCCCATCGCGCGCATACCGAGGGTGTGCTCGTGAAGGCCGATGCGAATGACAAGTGGTCGTACTATCAGTCCAAACGCATCAAGCTCCATAACATCGAGCTGGGCGAAGACCTGCTCGGAATGCTGGCGCCGGCGAACGATGCCACGGCGAAAAAGATGGAGCGTTTCCAGGCGGAACAAAAGAAGTACCAGCGCGAGGGCGACGAGGTTCAGGCTGATGCCAAAAAGCTGGAAGGCGAAGTCGGCGATATTGAAAGACGCGCTCTCCGGTATGACTTCGGCGAGGGCCTGCTCGAAATCAGCCTGGTGCTGTCCTCGCTTTATTTCATTTCGAAGAAGCGCCTGTTCCCGTATATCGGTATGGTTGCGGGTATTGCCGGCATCGGGACTTTCCTTTCGGGGTATTTGATGTGATCGAGAAATTGTTCATTGACCATTCGGTCGCGAAGCTGAACCAGATGAAGACAGCGCTCGATGGCTGTCTCAGCAAGCTAAGTGACCAACAGATCTGGGATCGTCAGGGCAACCAGGAAAATGCCGTTGGCAATCTGATCCTTCATCTCTGCGGCAATATGCGGCAGTGGATCAACACCGGCATCGGCGGCGAACCGGATATCCGCGTACGAGAGGCCGAGTTTACGGCGAAAGACGGTCTCACGGGGGCGGATCTGCGAGAACTGCTGGACCGCACCATCGGCAATGCCATTCCCGTGATCAGCGGGTTAACCGCGGAACGGATGGCGGAACGAATTTTGCCGCAGGGGCGGGACGTCTCGGTGCTGGAAGCGGTCTACCAGGTGGTGGGCCACTTCCAGCAGCATACCGGGCAAATTCTGTTTGTCACAAAACGACTAACCGGCGCGCCGCTCAGTTAAAAGACAATCTTCGCGCCCAGCTGGACGGCGCGTCCGCCGCCTGTGCTGTTCACTCCGGTTCCAGAGCTCAGGGTGCTGGTGATGATCCCGAAGCTGGCGTTTCCTGGACCTGAACTGGTGTTGGGATTCGAGAACTGCGCTTTGTTCCAGGCGTTGAGCCCTTCCAGCCGCAGCTGTAGTTTCAGCCCTTCGCGGATATCGATCCAGCGCGAAAGCGAGGCGTTCAGACCCCACAGATTCGGACCGCTGAAAATATTGCGGCCCGTATTGCCCTGAACGTTATTGGGAGTCTTCACGAAACTGCTGGTGCTGAACCAGGGATTCCCCGTGTTGATGCCGCCGAGGACTTCGATCGGGGCAACCTGCTGCAAGGTCGCCGTTCCACCGGTTCCCAGAATCAGCGTGTTGTTGCCGGTAAACGTAAGAGGCGTGCCGGTGCGGGCGGAGAATATACCCGAAACCTGCCATCCGCCGACAATCTTGCCAGCCAAATCATTGGTCAGGAACCGCTTGCCTCTGCCGAACGGAAGTTGATAGATATAGCTCTGAATGTAATTCAGCGTGCGGTCGAAATCAGCGCGCGCGTAATTGCGGTTCAAGCCTTGTCCCGCGTAGAAATCCAAACCGCCATCATCGCCGCTCTGGAAATCCATCGCCTTCTGCCAGGTGAAGGCGGTTGTCATCGTCAGACCGGAGCTGAAGCGGCGGTCGAACTTTACCTGAAGCGAGTTGTAGGTGGAAGAGAAACCCTGAAAATACTGAGTCACCGATGAGGTTGTTCCGTATTTGACGAAAAACGGTTCGCCGAGGCTGCCTGCGCCAATCGTTTGACCGGCATTCAGGTTGGGTTCGGACGGTGTATTCACGCCATGGCTGCCGACATACGCCACATCCAACACCAGATTGAACGGCAGCTGTCGCTGAACAGCGAAGTTCCACGCCTCGATGTACCCGTTCTTGTAATTCGTCGGGATCACGATCTGCGCCGTAGTGGGGTTGGGATTTGTGATAATTCCATTTTTCGGAACCACCACGGGATCGGGAGCAGGGAAGCCATTGGCGAAGGTAGGAGCAACGTTGCCGGGCAGTACCGCGGTGCCGAAATTGTCGGCGCCCGCCAGAGCAACGTAGGAATTATTCGAACGCACGGGGAAGTTGTACATCCAGCTGTTGTCCGGGAACGGCGTGTAGCTGATGCCAAAGCCCGAACGAATTACGGTCTTCTCATTCAATCGGTAAGCCAGACCGAGGCGCGGCGCAAAGTACTTATAGTGATTTTGTAGCCCTCCGTTGAGGGGATTGCCGCCAACCCCCGCGATCACCAGAGTGTTGTTGGTCGCATTGTAGTTCGAGAACCCGCCCGGGAAAGCCGGAGTCGGCGGGGCGTAAATTTCCCAGCGCACACCTACATTGACGGTCAGCTTCGGGGACACCTGCCAGTTATCGGCGAGATACGAAAAGATCTGCCATTGCCGCAGAGCAGGAAAATAGGTGTTGACGTCGCGCGCTTCCTGGTAAGGCACGTCCAGCAGAAAACTGGCCATATCGTTTGCCAGACCATTCGAGGAAGTCGTGCAGGTTCCTGAGGCCGAGCAGGTGGAAAGCGCTGTCTGATTCGTACCGAAGTAGATGATTCCGCGCGGGCTGTAAGTCTGATCCTGCAATAAATCATCGCGAATGCGGCGGATGTCCGCGCCGAACTTGATCTGGTGGTTACGGAAGATCTTCGTCCACGAGTTCACGATGTCGATATTCGCTTCCGCGCGGTCCCAGGGAAGGCTCGCGGAATAACCGGTCAGCGGGTTCGAGTAGCCGTTAATCTGAATTCCCACAAAGCCGCTGGTGAATGGCCCCAGATTGACTCCCGGGATGCCCACTGCGGTGGAATCGTTCTTGCCGTAATCCGATTGCACGGCTTCGTTATGATAATGCGCTACGCCGATGCGAACCTCGGTCAGCAGTGACGGCGAAATGACGCGGTTCCAGTTCAGCCCCGTGCTGTACGTCTTCTGCGTCCCGGAGCCTTCAAAGTTCCCCTGCGCCGGTCCGCCGGCATCGCCAAAAATAGGAGCCTGGAATATCACTGGCCGCGCGAAACTGAAGCGGCCGCTGATGCGGTCTTTGTCGGAGAGAGTCCAGTCTACTTTGGAATCCACCTGATTATTCGTCTTGCGTGAGGGCAGCAGCGCAAAGTAGTCATTGGTCTGCGACGTTGGGACAAAAGGCTCGTTCGTGGGCGGGATGAACGAAAGAATCCTGGCCGAGACCGGATTGATGCGGCTGGCCGGAATGATATTGCCAGGGAACGGCACGCGTCCCTGTCCGCTGCCATCCTGCAGTCCCGTCGCGGGATCGTAAACCTGGTGCGTGGGGTCGCCGCTCAGATCACCCGTGCGGAACGCGTTGGAAGGAACGGTGATCAGGTTCGTATTCGCTTCGTGATCCTCCGTCCGGAGGTAATTGCCAAAGAAAAACAGCCGGTTCCTTTTGATTGGTCCGCCGACGTTTCCACCAAAGTAGTTATAAGCCAGATGCCCCACGGAGGGGTTGAAGAAGGAGCGCGCATCAAACGCGCTGTTCTGCAGAAATTCGTAAGCCGAACCGTGATATGCGTTCGTACCCGACTTAATCATCACGTTGGTAACGGCGCCGGTTGCGCGTCCCAGTTCCGGATCGTGATTGGTAGTGGAGATATTGACAGTTTGAATCGCCTCCGCCGGCGTAATCAGAATTTGCAGCAGACCGGTACGCTCGTTGTTGTCGATGCCCTCAATCTGAAAATTATTCCCCATGCGCGGCTGGCCATTCACATTCGTTTGCAGCGAGCTCGATGCATTGAAGAACTGCGAATGCTGGAAGGTTTCCACCGAGGTGCCGGGCACCAGATCCAGAAGACTCTGGAAGTTGCGATTCACGCCGAGCGGAAGCTCTTCCACGATCTGCGCATCGATCGAACGGCCCGTATCGGCGCGCTCGGTCTGTAAGATCGAAGCGACGGCACTTACTTCGATGGTGTCGCTGACATTGCCGGGCTGCAGTTGTAAATCGGCGCGCGGACTGGTGTTCGCCTCTACGATAATGCCGCTTCTGACTTCCTTCTTGAAGCCCGACATTTCCACTTCCACGCGATAAGTCCCCGGCGGAAGCGCCGGAAACTCGTAGTTGCCGCTTGGGTTCGTCTGACCCGTTTTCACAACCTGCGTATTTGTTTCCGTAAGAGTGACTTTCGCGCCGGCGATCGAACCGCCGGAGCTGTCAGTTACGGTACCCAGCAGGTTGCCGTTGACCGCCTGCGAATAAATGGCACCTGCGCCGAACAGAGCAAGGGCTGCCAACGTATAGATCGAACGAAGACCCGTCATTAGCGCTAACTATGGTAATAATATAGTTGACTAACCATTCCGAAATCTGTACGATGGGTTTATGGACGCCATCACTTCACTTCTGCAAGCGGTTCGGTACTTCGCTGACAAGGACAATTGCCGCAAGTTCATGATCGCGATTCGCTGGGCCGATGGCGTTGTTCGCTGCCCTGCTTGCGGTTCGGATAAAGTCACCTACTTGGAAAAGCAGGACCGCTACAAGTGCTATGGCAAGCATCCTAAAGCACAGTTTTCTTTGAAGGTGGGGACAATCTTCGAAGACTCTCCCATCGGCCTAGACAAGTGGCTTCCCGCCGCGTGGTTGGTCATCAACTGCAAGAATGGGGTCTCAAGCTATGAACTTCACCGCGATATCGAAGTAACGCAAAAAACCGCATGGTTCATGCTTCAGCGCGTACGCCTTGCCATGCAAACCGGAACGTTCAACGCTCCCCTTTCGGGTGAAGTGGAAGTAGACGAAACGTTCATCGGGGGCAAAGCGCGGAACATGCACGCCAGCAAGCGGGCTGAAAAGATCCACGGACGTGGCGCAACTGGCAAAGCGGTAGTGATGGGCATGCTGGAGCGTGGCGGTCACGTTCGGACCAAGGTTGTAGCCAAGCGGAACAAGAAGACGCTCCAGAACGAAATCAAGAAGAACGTCGCTCCCGGCTCCGAAATCTTCTCTGACGAATTGCTTTCCTACTGGGGGCTGAATGGTGAGTTCATCCACCAGATCATCAACCACGCGGAAGAGTACGTGCGCGGCAACGTGCATACGAATGGCATGGAAAACTTCTGGTCGCTACTGAAGCGCGGCTTGAATGGTACGTATATCAGCGTGGAGCCTTTTCACTTGTTCCGTTATCTGGATGAGCAGATGTTCCGCTTCAACTTCCGCGAACTGAATGATGGGGAGCGGTTTATCAAGGTGCTTCAGCAGGTTGTAGGGCGTCGTCTGACGTACGCGGAACTGACGGGCAAAACCGAGACGATCCAACCATAGGGGCCGTCCCCGCGAAACGCCAGGGACGCGGGAAGCGATTCAGGATTAGAATAGGGGCAGCATGAAACCTGCCCCTTTTGAGCAAACGCCAGAATTTCAGAATTTTACGGCAGTGATGAAGCGGTTAATCGCGGTGCCAAAGGCCGAGATGGACAAGCAGTTGAGGAAGCATGAAGCCGCTCAACCAACAAAGCGGAGAGCGGCTGCAAAACCGAAAAGCTAAAGGAGTTCAGCTTGATTTCCGTTTGTGTGGGGCGGCACTAGGCCGTAGGTGCTGCGATCCGTTTTCGTGAGGCGCGCCCGTTCCTTCAAGTCAGCTATATGTCGAATGAGCGTGGATTCCATGGATGATCGCGGAACATCCCTGTTCCGAACCTTAGACATGCCTTCAGCTAGATCTCGCGCGTGAAGTGGATGGCCAGCTTCGGTTATCAGTGTCACCGCGTCATCAATGTAAGAGCGGGGTGATGTGCGTTCATGCCGTACCGTCGCGGTGCTCGTGTTTCCGTTCTGTATCGAGTGGAGACCATTACCGCCCGAAAGCGCGCTGATCGCATTTTCGATATGCGACATCGCCTGTTCGAGAACATCGCGCTTTGAGCGCAGGTCCTCAAGTGCTTCATTCAGTTTTGCGAAATCCATATATTGATCCCCTTAAATAAAAGTGTTGACACATCAACCCTTCAATGCTTTAGAATGCAAAACAGGCAAGGGCAACGTTAGGAGCGTCACCCCCGCCTGAGGTTAAGCTAGAACGTTAATGGCTCTAGCGTGACTTCGTACGAGCCGTCCGACAGTTTAAGGATCAACACGATCCGATAGCCTGAAGGGGGCTTGTAGCTTTGCATACATCGGACGTGAACAGTTTTCAACTGTCACCTCCATCAGCCCGTAAATTAAGGAGCCTGGTCCTAGAACACCAGGCTTTTCCCTTTGGGCTGCGGCGGGGCCTTCAGGAAAACGCCTTTCGCTTAATCTTCGCTCTGACAATAGCAGGATAGTCCCGCTTTCAGTGGAGTGTCAAGTGATGTTTTCAGCGCACGTTTCAGTGATGTTTCAAATCGATGAATCGCGATGGGTGCATGGGTCAGAAAAGCTGATCCTGGATTGATTCCTTTCCGGCGCGCGGCGCGGACCTGAGGACATCGGCGGCCATCGGCAAATCCAGCCGCTTACCCTCTTCGATGATCTCCCGCACCGTCACAATCTGAATACGGCTCATACTTCTACCCATAAGCGCGTAGTGGTACATGCCAGTTTTGGCAGCCTCGTCGCGCATTGGTTGTGTGGGCTCCTGAAGCGTGAGGAGTACGGCCATAACCGCGTTTTCCCGCTGCATGTCGCTGTTGAGTTTCGCGACATCCCCACGTTGCACATTGCCTGATTTCACCTGAAAAACCATCTTTTCTGTTTCGTTCGGCCCAACCATGAAATATGCCGTTCCATCTATTCCCTGATCGGCCCCTTTCTTCTGGTTGATGACGGCGCGGTTGTTGCTATACGTGAGCACGGCCCACTTCTCGAACTCTTTGCGCGTTCGGTCGTCTTTTCGGAGCGCCAGCGCCTCAGCGCTTCTCATGTCGCGCGGGATGCCGTCCACCTTCACGCTTGCTAACGACGCCTTCCCGAACGTGTCCTCAAGACGCTTCAGTATCAAGGCGATGGATTGATAAGTGATGTCGATTCCAATCCACTTGCGCTTCAATCGTTCGGCAACGGCCACCGTGGTTCCACAGCCACAGTAAGCATCCAACACCACGTCCCCTTCATTGCTGGATGACTGTATGACCCGCTCCATTAGTGCCTCAGGTTTCTGTGTTGGATATCCAAGCCGCTCCTGTGCTTGAGAATTCACGGGGGGTATATCGTCCCATAAGGATGGCATTGCCGCCCCGGTTTGCTCATCCAAAAACCTAACGAGGTAAGGTACACCAGATTTTGCCCACGCCAGCCTCCCTGCCTTATCAATCAGTTTCAACTTATCAATGTTGACGCGCCAACCCCATTGGGGTGTGTATCCATGGTACTCATATGCCAGATTCGGGCGCGGCCCCATACTGGCAGAACGGATGATGTTGTCCATCCGATACCTTCTGCCGAAAGGGTCAGATCTACCGTAGTGGCTCTTTATGTATTTCTCGTTATGGTCTGAATATTGAGGATTCCAGGTAGCGCCTTTTTCGCCGTAGTACAGAATGCAGTCGTGAATGTCCGCGAAACGTTTGGCGTCGTTATGGGAGCTCGTTCGTTTCCAGATGATTTCATTACGAAAATTTCGTGGTTCGAAAATCGAATCGAGAACGATCTTGAGGTAGTGGCTAGCCGTTGGATCGCAGTGTAGGTAGAAACTGCCAGCTCTGTTCAGGACGCGCCGAATTTCGACTAAGCGAAGTGTCATGCTGACCAAGTAGGCGAGTTGGCTATCGGCCTTAAGTACCGATTTCAACCCACGAAAGAGATCAATAGTTTCAGACCTAAACCTGCCGCCACCGTTCGTCGCTATTTCGGCGTATCCAAGTTCGGCCGCAGTGTCCCACGTCCAAGTGTCCGTAAATGCTTGTGTTTGCGCGGTATCCTTGCGTTTTACCGTACTGTAGATCTGGTTGTAGTCCTGTTGCGAATTAAACGGCGGATCTATATAGCAGAGGTCTACCGATTCAGGTGGGATGCGCTCCCGGAGGATCTGGAGATTATCTCCGTAATAGAGCGTGTTCGGCGGTGCGGAATCGGCCACAACGCCAGTCTATCAGATTTGGTTAGCCAACTATATTAATGCCCTAACTATATCTATGTTGCCGTGCGGCACGCAACAAATGTTCCGATCGGCACCGAAAAAGTACCAGCCAACAACCTACTGCGCGGGCTGGACGCGGCTGCCGTCTCTCAGCGTCTGGTCAGTCGGCAGTGCCACAGAATCACCCTCGCGCAGTCCCGAAATAATCTGCGTGCGCGTCACATTGAACGTCCCGGTTTCAATGCGCCGGGAACGCACCGTGTCCCGGCTTTCGAGAACATAAACCGAGGTGGCGCTCCCCTTGCGCTGGATGGCTTCCGTCGGTATCGTCAGGGCATTTGGGACCACGCTCGTCTGAATAAAAACGTTGACATTCGTGCCAGGGACCAGTTGATGCCCTGGATTATCGATGGTACAGAGCACGTCTCCCACCTGTCTTGTCCCCAGGGTGATGATCTCCGTTGGCAGCCGCTCCACTGCCCCCTGCCAGCTGCGCGCAGGCAAGGCGTCCCATGTGATCTTCACCGGCTGCCCGGCGGCTACGCGCCCCAGTTCCGGCTCATCCACATACACGTGAACGCGCAGCCGGTCCAGCTGCCCGACGCTCGCGACCAGATCGCCGGCGTTCAGATACGCGCCCTGCCGCGCGGGCAGGTCGTAGACAACCCCGGCCAAAGGAGAGCGGATCACTCCCTGAGCCAGCTTCGCCTGGGTACTCATCACCGATGCCTGCGCTTCTCGGATGCGCGCCTGGCTGGCCTGCAGATCGGGTTTGCTCACCAGCGCGCCGCGCTGGCGTTCCAGAGATTGAATCTGCAGTTCCAGTTGCTGAACGCGCGCATGCGCCACTTCCACATCCACCGAGGTGGCCGCTTGTTTAGCGCTCAGCCGCCGCAGGGACTGGTATTCGCGGTTGGCCTGATCGCGATCGAACTGCGCGCGGCTTAACTGGTTTGCAATGTCGGTTTGCTGCGTGGAACTGCCGCCTTTATCCAGCGTTTCACGTTCGGCCTGCGCCTGCGCCACACGGGCTTCCGCCGCCCGCACCTGATCCGCGAGGCCGGGCTCATCGATTTGGGCCAGCAGCTGGCCCTTCGACACCGTTTGCCCCAAATGTACGGGCAGCCGCTCCACCAAACCCGGCGCATCCACCCGAACCGCGGTCCACTCGGCAGGCTCCACTTTGCCGTTGGTGGCCAGGTTGCTGACCAGGGTTTCCCGCGTCGGTTTCACAAAGCGCACTTCCGGCGCGCTGCTTCCGGAACGAAGGCCGAACCACCAGATCCCCACAATCGCGGCCGCTAAAGGCAGCAGCAGCCACAGCAGCTTCTTCATGGGATCAGCACCGTTTTGCCGCCACTCCAGGACCGCACCGTCTCCAGCGCGGCATTGGCCTCAGCCAGCGGATACCGATGCGTGATTTCGTTGGCGAACTTCTCTTTCCACGCGCCGCGATTGAGCAGGGTGAGCGCCGCGTCGACATGACGCGGTTCGAAACCCCACGACCCAATCATGCGCAGCTGCTTGCGCGTTACCGTATGCGGGTTAAAGGAAATTTCCCCGGCATTGGCATACTGGCCCAGAACCAGAAACTGCGCGCCGTCGCGGCAAAGCTCCAGCCCTTCATTTACTGCGGCGGGGTGCCCGACGCATTCGATCACCACATCCGCCCCGTATGGGCCGGTCTCGGCGAGAACGGCGTCGCGCCGGCTGACAACGTCGGGGAATGCGCCTATGTCAATGGTTGCGTCCGCTCCGAAGATGCGCGCCAAATCCAGCCGGTGGCTCGGACCACCGATCACCACGATCTTCGCCGCGCCGGATTCCCTGCTGATGGCGAGAGCGGCCAGCCCAACCGGCCCCGAACCCTGAATCACCACCACATCGCCCCAGCTCACAGGCGCGCGTTCGAGGCCGTGAATGGCGGTGGTCAGCGCACAGCCGGCACCCACAACCGCTTCAGCCGGCAAGTCATCCGGAAGCCGGAAGATGGCGCTGCCTGCGCGCAGAAGGATCTTTTCGGCATAGCCGCCGCGCAGGTGTGGAGCTTCACTTGCGTTGTATGAGATTCCATACGCTTTGCGCACCAGGCAGCGCGTCGGCTGGCGTTTCAGGCGGCAGTAAAAACATTCGCCGCAGCTGATGGAGCTGGCCCAGGTCACGCGATCGCCTTCATGCAGAGCAGTCCCGCGCCAGTCTTTGCTTAATCCAGCGCCCAGACGCTCCACAATCCCTGCGGATTCATGGCCCATGATCACCGGCAGCGGAATCGGGAGCTGGCCAAGCCACAGATGCGCATCGGTACCGCAGATCCCAGCGATTTCCACGCGCACCAACGCTTCGCCGGCAGCAAGCTCGCCCGGTTCAGGGTATTCGCGCGCCACCAGCGGCTGCCCAAAGGCTTCAAGTACGGAAGCTTTCACCATCGGTTCATGTCTAACATAGATAAAGATGGCGAAAAAGACAGCGCTGGTCCTTTCGGCCGGCGGGTACTTCGGCGCCTACCAGATCGGGGTTTGGAAGGCTCTGTCGCGGGAGGTGGAGATTGATTTGGTAGCAGGCGCATCGGTCGGCGCGCTGAACGGGTGGCTGATTGCCTCCCGCTGCCCGGTTGAGGAGATGGAGCAACGCTGGCTGCATGAATCAACCGCCGAACACCTTACCTTTCACCCGAAGCCGGGAATCCGCAACGGCTATTTCCAATCGGGGCCACTCCTGCGTAATGTGGAGGAATTATACCGGGAGTTCTGCCCGGTAATGCCATTCGGCATGGTTGCTGTCGAGTTGCCGCAGGTGCGGCCGCGCCTGTTTCGCACCGAAGAAGTGACGCCGCGGCATTTACTGGCCACCTGTTCCATCCCATTCATCCTGCCCTCGGTGAAAATTGGACGACACCGCTATACTGACGGCGGACTGCTGGAAAAGTTGCCGTTTTGGGCAGCGGCGGAGATGGGGGCCGAAGAGATCATCGCGATCGATTCGCTGCCCAATGTGACGCCGTGGTGGGTCCATGCCGGAACGGCGGCGATGCGGCTGTTCCGGCCCGGGCGTGGCACTCCGGCGGGCGTCCGCGTCACCACCATTTCGCCGACGGAAACGCTCGGGTCGGCGCATGACGCAGTGATCTGGAAACGGGAGAACATCGCCAGGTGGATTGCGCTGGGTCAGCGGGACGCGGCCCGGTTGTTTGCACTACAATGAGGCCTGCTATGCCCAGTTTCCGGATTCACCGAATGAAGGAAGCGCCTCGCCAGAACTTTCGGTGGGCGCCTCACGTTTCGGGTCTGGCGCAGGTGAAAGCGAAAGACTACGAGGCCGACGAGCCGGTGGAGGCGTCGCACGAGTACGCGGCGTGGTCCCTGCTGCGCAATTCGCCTAAGCCGCTCGCGGTGGGCGATCTGCTGGAGACTGAAACCGGCGAACTGAAAATCTGCAAGTACGTTGGCTTCGAAAAGGCATTGTGGCTGGTCCCGGAAACCCCGGTGCAGGCGCCGGCATCGAACGAGAGTCAGTAGAACGGACGATTATGGAAGCCAGACTGGGCGATGTCATCGATGATTTTTGTATCAAGTGTAAGCGGCTCACCAATCACGCGGTCGTCTCCATCATCGACGCCCAGCCCGCCAAGGTTCGCTGCCGGACTTGTTACAACGATCATGACTACCGCCACGAACAGGCGCCGCCGCCGAAGGTAGATCCACGCAAAGCGGCTCTGTTTCAGGAGGTCCTGGCGAAACTGCCTCAGCCGGAAACTGCCGCAGCGCCAGCAGAGGACGAGAAGCCCAAAGCCAAGGCGAAGGCAAAAGCGCGAAAGTAAGTTAAGCGCGGGTGCGGCCCAACACGCGCGCAGCTTCCTCCGCGATCTCACGCGCCCCGGGGTTATCCCCGTGAATGCAGATGGTATCGGCTTTGATCGAGACCTCGGAACCATCTCCCGCGATCACCATTCCGCGTCGGGCAATGTTTTCCACTTGGCGGCCCGCGTCCGTGGCATTGGTCAGCAGCGAATCAGGATACTTCCGCGAGCGCAGCGAGCCGTCGGGTTCATAGCGGCGGTCCGCAAACGCTTCCGCGGCAACCGGAAAACCCTCTCCCCGAAATACGTCCAGCATCGACGAACCCGCTAATCCAAACAGCACTACATCCTGTCGCCAGCGCTTCACGCCCTGGGCGATCGCGCGGGCCAGGCCGCGATCAACCACGGCTGAATTGTAGAGAGCGCCGTGGGGCTTCACATGCGCAACACCCGTTCCCGCTTCGGCGGCAATGCGGGCAAATGCGGTCACCTGCTCGAATACCAGATCTTCGACTTCGGCAAGGGGCATAGACATCGCGATACGCCCGAAGTTCGCGCGATCGGGATATCCCGGATGCGCGCCCAGAGCCAGCTTCCATCGCAACGCCTGCGCCACGCTCGCGCGCATGGTGCTGTCGTCTCCGGCATGCCCGCCGCAAGCAATGTTCACTGAGGTGAGAAACGGCATCAGCGCTTCCTGAGACCCATCCTCGATGGCCGCGGGAATTTCGCCCATATCGCAGTTCAGGTCGATGCTCTTCACAGGTAAGAACTCTCCGATCGAATCAATCGCTCGCGGATGTAAAGCAGTTCGCGGGCAGCACGCAAGTCCACTCGGGAGAAATGAATCCGGTCGCCCGGCTTTAACTGGCCGAGGCTGGCGAGATCGGCCGCAATCACATTTGCGATTTTAGGGTATCCGCCCGTGGTCTGCTGCTCCACAAACAAAATGACGGGTTTTCCACTCGCCGGGACCTGTACACAGCCCAGGCTGACGCCTTCTGTCAGCATCTCGCGGGACTCGCGCAAGGGGAGCGCGAGTCCTTCCAGCCGCAGGCCCATGCGATTCGCGTCGGGCGTCACGGTATAAGATTCGGACAAGAATCCGGCGACCGTCTCGTCCGTGAACCAGTCTGCCTGCGGACCTTCCGTGACGCGCAACTGGAAGCGCGGCTGAAGCTGCGCGACAGCGGCCGGACGGAGACCGCGCCGAACTGGCACCGGCGGTTCCGGTCCAATCCGCAGCACATCGCCTTTGCGCAGGGCTCGGCCTTCAAAGCCTCCCAGGCCCGTAAGGATATGGGTCGAAGCGCTGCCGAGCACCAGCGGCACTTCAACCCCGCCGCGAATGCAAAGGTATGTGCGCGCTCCCGAAAGCGACCTGCCAACCGTTAGGCTTTGACCCGGGTTGACTCGCCGGCTGGACCACACGGCCAGCGGCTCGCCATCGACACTCGCGTCGAAATCCGAGCCACCGAGCGCAACAGTGGCGCCGTCCGGGAAAAGAAACCGTCCGCCCTGAAGAGTCATTTCAAGAGCGGCCGCGGCTTCTGCATTACCTACCAGCCGGTTCGCGATGTACAGCGAAACCGGGTCTCCTGCGCCCGAGGCCGAAACGCCCTGTGGTCCGTATCCGAATCGGCCAGGATCCTGCACCGTGGTGAAGAGTCCGGGCGACTCCACAAAGATCTCTTTCATACCGGAACGAAACGAACCCGATCGCCTGCCTGGAGGAGACTCATTTTCTCCCGCCTGGGATCGAATAAGGTCAGGTTTGTCCTTCCGATCAATCGCCAGCCCCCGGGTGTGGACATCGGGTACACGCCAGTCTGTTTCCCGCCGATGGCGACGCTGCCGGCGGGCACATTTTTCCGCGGCGAGCGCAAACGGGGTGCTGCGATTTCGGGCGGCAATTCACCCAGATAGGCAAATCCCGGAACGAAGCCAATGAAGTAAACCTTGTAAATTGTGCCGGCATGCGCCTCTATCACCTGATCGGGAGTCAGAGAACAAAGCGCCGCAACGTCTTCAAGATCGGGGCCGCTCTCGCCGCCGTAAGTTACTGGAATGTCAATGATTTGAGGCTCCGGATGAGCCGCCGCGGACTGTGTTTTCAGTACAGAACGTACCGACGATTCTACCTCATCCCGATTGAGTACCAGAGAATCAAACACGACCAGCAGCGAATCGTAAGCAGGATGCAGGTTTCGAATACCGGGAATCCGGAGTAGATCGTCACATTGGTGGATCAGTGGAGACCACGTAGAGAATGTCACCAGTACGGACTGATCGCTCGCGTCGCGAAACGTTGGCTGCTGGTCCTCCCGCACTCCCTGAGTTTCGCAACTTCGGCAAGCTGTTTGCAGCGCGATCACCGGGGTTTCAATATGGCCGGAAAATCAGGAAAGCGTGAGACAGGACGAAAGCCGTCGACATCGACACGGACCAGCGCCAAGACGGATGGGGCGTTCGGCAAGGAAAACATCGATCAACTCGTGAGCGAAGAGGACCGAAATCAGGACAAAGCCGTTACGAAAAAGCTGAAAGCCGGGAAGTAAACCCGGCTTCTGTCCTCAGGTGCTATCGGCGCGGCGGGCGATCAGGAAGCTTTGATACCCGAACACGCCTGGAAGCAACGCCGTCAGCAAAATCAGGAGCCATTGCGTTACGCGCACAATTGGGTTCGTTTCGTTCAATCCGAGCGCGAGCTCAACGGGAATGATGGTCATCCGGTGCCGCAGAACCTCGAAGCCGTTCTGTTCGAGCAATTTACGCGCGGTGGCCCGCGTGTAGAAATGCAGGTGAGTGCGGTCGAGGATGCCTCGATCGGTGTAGGTGAAGCTGCCCAGCAGCAACATAAGGCGCACGCTGATGTTCGCGACATTCGGCAGCGACACTACCAGCCGCCCCTTCGAACACAGCAACGGAGCGCAGGCTCCCAGCAGCGTTTCCGGGCTCCGCAGGTGTTCCAGAACATCCAGCAGCAGAATACGGTCGAACGGCCCGGCGAGGTTGGGCAGGCCCTCGTCAAGATTGGCCTGTCGATATGCGTCTATTTCATCCTGATGTTTTGCTGACGGCAGCGCATCCACGCCGCTCACCTGATTTCCGGCGCGCTGCAGCCGGGCTGCCAGAAAAGCTTCGCCGCACCCGATATCCAGTACCCGATGGCCGCTGCCAACCGCCTCTTTCACGAATTCGTGACTGGAGTGCGGACTGGTCTTCACTGGGTAGTGGACGAAATACTCCTGGAATTCGGGGAACTTCGCAAGTGACGCGCGGGTGCGGTTATAGCGGCGTACCGCGCGCGTGACATCCAGCGCGTACTTCAGGCCGTTGACCCGGCAGATTTCCCCACCGTAGTAAGTGGGAATCGGGACTTCCGTGATGCGGAAACCCTGATGATTGAGTTTGATGATGATCTCCGTATCGAAGTGGAAATCATCGGTCATATGCGAGAAATCGATCTGCGCAAGCGCGTGCAGATTATAAGCGCGGTACCCGGAATGGAATTCGGTGAGGTTCATGCCGAGCGCACGATTCTCGTATCGCGTCAAAATCCGATTGCCCAGATATTTGTAGAGCGGCATTCCGCCTTTGAGCGGTCCGCCATAATCCGCCATCATCCGGGAACCAAACACCGCGTCGGCCTCACCGGCCACGATCGGGTGATACATGCGCGCGAGAATTTCCGGCGCATACTGGCCATCGCCATGAAGCAGCACCACGACATCGAAGCCGCGCTCGATGAAGTATCGATATCCCGCCTTTTGATTGCCGCCGTAGCCCAGGTTCTTCGGATTCTTCAGTACCTGAAGTTTGGTGTTCTCCGTGAGAGTTTTCAGACCGACAGCAAGTTCGTAGGTGTCGTCCTTGCTTGCGTCATCGAAGATCACGACTTCCCGAACGTTGTCCCAAACCGGCGCAGGGATGCGGCTGAGAACTTTCGAAATCGTGCTGACCGCGTTATAGGCGACTACCAGAACGCCGATGCGCATTCCGCCGCTGGCGGGATCGTCGGAGGGAGGCAGAACCCCAAAAGTAACACAGGTTTCGGGACGAGGATACACTGAAAACAGTGAACGCAGTCGCTTTTGAAGGGGTTTCGAAGAGTTACTCGATCTACGCATCGCCGGGCGACAGATTGAAGGAACTGGCCACATTTCAGCGCCTTTCCTTTCACCGGGACTTTTGGGCTTTGCGCGACATCAGCTTCGAAATCAAACGTGGCGAGACGTTTTGCATCGTGGGGCAGAACGGCAGCGGAAAGAGCACGCTGCTGCAAATTGTGGCAGGCATTCTGCGGCCCAGCAGCGGCAGTGTGACGGTAAATGGACGGGTCGCGGCTTTGCTGGAACTCGGTGCCGGCTTCAATCCGGAGTTCAGCGGGCGCGACAATGTGTACCTGAATGGCTCCATTCTAGGACTTTCCAGGAAGCAGATTGACGCGCGTTATCGCGACATCGAGGAATTCGCCGAAATAGGCGATTTCATTCATCAGCCGGTGAAAACGTACTCCAGTGGCATGGTGGTGCGGCTTGCGTTTGCTGTGGCCATTAACGTGGATCCGGAAGTGCTGCTGGTTGACGAAGCGCTGGCTGTGGGAGATCTCTATTTTCGCCATCGCTGCATGCGCAAGGTTCACGAACTGCGCTCGCGCGGAGTGACAATTCTGTTCGTCTCGCATGCGGCCGGCGATGTGAAAGCCATCGGCGATCGGGTTATGTGGCTGGAACAGGGCCGGATAATTGAAGTGGGTGAAACCGACCGCGTGGTGGAGAGATATCTCGCCGCGATGGTGGAAAAGGATACGGCCTATTTGGCGCTGAAGCATTCCCGTCCGGCACCCCGCGAGGCGAAGCCCGCCGAGGGTCCCGCCGAAGTAATCGATGTGATTCCGAACATCGACTACCGCTATGGCGACCGGCGCGCGGAAGTACTCGGCATCCTGGTCTCAGATCTGGAGGGACGACCGCTGGTGCTGCTCCAGCCGAACAGCCGCATTGTGGTTCGCATCAGCGTTCGTGCCAGAGAGCACATCGCAAGCCCAATTGTCGGCTTCACCCTGCGCAATCATCTCGGGATCGATTTCTCCGCAACGAATACGACCCGGGAAGATTATGAACTGGGACCGATGAGTCCCGGTGACATCTACACGGTCGATTTCCATGTGGACCTGCCTGAGCTCTATCCTCAGTCGTTCTCTTTTTCACCAGCAATCGCGGACGGCGACCTGATCAGCAATCAGATGTGCGACTGGATTGATAACGCGGTGACGCTGCAGATGGCGCATGGAGAAGGCCAGGTGTATGGCTACATGCACCTGCCCTGCAGGATCGAAGTCAATGCACGCCTCGGAGTTCCGGCGCTTGTCTGAATTCACCGGCGAACGCGTCGTACCCGGCCTGGTTGACATCGATTTATTCAACGAACATCTCTCGCGTTATCAGTTCGCGAGGAAGTTTGCGGCCGACAAGCGCGTACTGGATGTGGGCTGCGGTTCGGGCTACGGCGCGGCCGTGATGGCGACGCTCGCAGCCGAGATCACGGCTATCGATGCTTCCGGTGAGGCAATTGCGTATGCTCGCGATCATTATGCCGACCCGAAAATCCGTTTCTTCGAGGGCTTGGCGGCTTCGCTTCCCGATGGCCCTTTTGACTTGATCACCACGTTCGAAGTGATCGAGCATCTGGACGACTGGCGCGGCTTTCTCCACGAAGCCATGCGCGTGCTGGCGCCCGGCGGATTGTTTCTGGTTTCTACGCCGAATCAAATCTACTACGCCGAATCGCGAGGGGTTTCCGGCGCGAACCCGTTCCATGTGCACGAGTTCGAATTTGCCGAGTTTCACCAGGAATTGCAGGGCGTCTTCCCCCATGTCGCCATGCTGCTGCAGAATCACGCTGAAGGCGTCGCATTTGTGCCGGTTGCCGGCGCGCAACACGCAGCAGCGGATTTCGGACCACACCGCATCTCTCCGGACGATGCGCACTTCTTCGTGGCGATGTGTGGCCGTGAGCCTTTTTCCAGCCCAACCGCGTTCGTCTGGATCCCGTCCGACGCAAACCTGCTGCGTGAGCGCGAGCGGCACATCGAACTCCAGGCCGGCGAGATTCGCATGAAGACGCAATGGCTGGCAGAGCGCAAAGCGGAACTGGATGCCCGCAACGCGGAGTATGACGAGTTGCTCTCCCGTGTGCGGGAGCTGAATGCCGAGTTGGAGCGCCGCAACGAGTGGGCGCTGGCATGCCAGGCGGAAGCGGACCGCCGCGGCAGAGTGGCTCTGGAACAACAGGAGGAGTTTGCGCGGGAAACCGCGAAATTCCAGGAAGTGGCCGCGGCATATGAGAGCAAACTAGCGGAACTCGAAGACATCAATTTTACGAAAACCGCGTGGGCTATCGAAACGGAACGCCGGCTCAGCGCCGAAATTGCGGAGCGCACACGCGAGTTGACGGAATGCATCGAGATCCTGCACTCCGCTGAGCGCATAGTCGACGAACGCACCGCGTGGGCGCAGTCGCTCGACCGTGAAGTGGCCGCGTGGCAGCAGCGATACGGCGCGCTGCGAGGGTCCCAGTGGGTGCGGTTCGGAAGCCGGCTGAAGCTGGTGGACCCGCGGTAGTGGCAACGTTTTCAAAGCGGCTGCTGCGTTCGCTGCCGCTGCTGATACTCTCGCCAATCATTCTTTTCGTCAGCACTCTGGCACTGGCAGTGACCGATCTCCTGTTCGCCTTCTTCGGCAAAAAGAGGTCAGCGGTGGACACCAGACCGAACACAAGTTCCGCGTCCGTAGTGATCCCGAACTGGAATGGACGCGATCTGCTGGAAAAATACATCCCCTCGATCCAGGCAGCTCTGGCCGGGAATGCCGGGAACGAACTCATCGTTGTCGATAACGGATCAGAAGATGGCAGCGCACAGTTCCTGCGCGAACACTTTCCCAGCGTCACGGTGCTGGCGCTAAAGGAGAATCTGGGGTTCGGTGGCGGCTCAAACGCGGGGTTCCGCGCAGCCAAAAACGACCTCGTGGTTCTGCTGAACAGTGACATGCGCGTGGAACCCGGCTTTCTGGAACCGCTGCTGACGGGCTTTACAGATGAGCGCGTGTTTGCCGTGTCGTGCCAGATCTTTCTGAGTGACAGCAGCCGGCGCCGTGAAGAAACAGGACTCACGCAGGGATGGTGGCAGGATGGATCACTCCGGGTCGGGCATCGTGAGGACAGCCAGGTACAGGGGCTGTTCCCATGCTTTTATGGCGGGGGCGGCAGCTGCGCATTCGACCGCCGCAAATTTCTCGAGCTCGGCGGCTTCGATGATCTTCTGGCGCCGTTCTATCTGGAAGACACGGACCTGGGCTATCTCGCCTGGAAGCGCGGCTGGAAGGTGCTGTATCAACCCGCAAGCGTGGTGTTTCACGAACATCGCGGCACCATCGGGAAGCGTTTCAGCTATGACCGGATTCAGGGCGTTCTGAAGAAGAACTTCATTCTCTTCTGCTGGAAAAACATCCATGAATGGCGGCGAGTGATCTCTCACCTGCTGTTCACGTACGCGGGAGCGCTGCTGAGCGTTGTATTTGGCGATGAAGCGGGCCGGGCCAATCTCGCGTCGCTCTGGCGCGCATTCACCCAGCTGCCTGGAGCGCTGCGCTCGCGCTGGAATGCCCATGCTCTTGCAACCATCTCCGATACAGAAACGTTTCTGCGCCCGCGGGCCGGACACTTCCGCGATCGCTTCGCCGCGCCGGCAACGCCGCCGCAAAAACCGCGCGTCCTGTTTGTTTCGCCATACCCCATCATTCCGCCGGTGCATGGTGGCGGCGTTTTCATGTATGAAACGCTGCGGGAACTGGTGAAGTTATGCGAGGTACACGTGGTCGTAATGCTGGACTACGAGTCTCAGCTGGAGGCAAACCTCGGGTTGCGCGAGTTCTGCGCTTCGGCGGAGTTTTATGTGCGCGGCGCCGGCCACGAGCGCAATCTCGGATCCACTGCTCCGCACGCCATCGAGGAGTTTCGGCTTCCCGATGTGCAGTGGCTCATCCATCGCCAGATTTTCGAGAAGCAGATCGACCTGATGCAGCTCGAGTACACGGCCCTGGGACAGTACGCCGAACCGTACCACCGGCTCGCCTGCGTGCTGTTTGAGCACGACATTTACTTCCAGTCGATTGCGCGCGGACTGGAGTTTATGCGAAATCCTGTTGAAAAGATCAAGGCCCGCTGGGAGTATCTCCGCGCCATTCGGTACGAACTCGCCATGTTGCCCCGCTGTGATCGAATACAGGTTTGCACGCGGGAGAACCGCGAATATCTGGAGAGCTTCCTGCCGCGAATCGCGAGCCGCATCGACGATGGGATGCGCGCCGGGATCGCGGTTCGAGACTATCATTACTCGCGCAGCCCGCGCGTGCCTTTCACAATGCTGTTCCTGGGAAGCTTTCGGCATGTGCCGAATCAGGTTGCGCTGGACTGGTTTACGCGGGAGGTGCTGCCGCGAATCGTCTCAAGATGTCCACAGGCGAAGCTCCTCGTCGCGGGGTCGGACCCGCTTCCGCGCCACGCATATCACGACCCCCTCGGTGCAATCGAGTTGCTGGGATTTGTGGACGATATCCGCCCGCTCTTCGCGACGGCTTCCGTCTTCGTCTGTCCCATCCGCAGCGGATCGGGGGTGCGGGTGAAACTGCTGGAAGCGTTCGCGGCCGGCATACCCGTGGTTTCCACGCGGGTTGGCGCCGAGGGCCTGGCGCGGGAAGACGGTGCATTCTGTTACCTGAGTGATGGGGCTGAACAGTTCGCGGACCGCGTGATCGAGGTTTTCGAACATCCCGAACGGGGCGCTGAAATGGCCGCGCGCGCCCGCGCGGAGGTGGAAACAAACTGGGACATGGCCGTGATTACCCGGCGGTTAGCCGAAAGCTACACGACGGTACTGAGTGAAAAGCGAGCTACTGCTGTTTCGCGGGTTCAGGTTTCAGGTTCTGCGTGAGATGAACGACTACCTTTTTCGCGACGCGGTCCAGTTCGCGCGGTGACCCGTTCTTTGGCGGGTCGTAAGCCGACCACAGCACCTGTTTCGATTTCGGATCCACCAGGAAAAGCGTCCCGCGGCCGCGAGCAAAACTGGAAGCGAGGGGTTCCGGCGTGACCGGCGTTCCCGGAGCAGGTGGTGCGATATGGTTGACGCGATATTCGAACTTTGCGCCGAGCTGATCTGTGAAAACCCCGTCAGCCAGTTTGGGGTCCGAGACTACTACGAAGATATGCTTCGCGGTCAGGCGGCTCGCCAGAAGTTGATCGAAGCCGCCGCTCATCGGATACAGGTAAACAGACTTCACGTCCTTTAGCTGAGCCGCGCCGGCGGGGAGAACTGCGCAAAACAGGCTGAAAAACAGAAACTTCATTACAATCACGATGGTACCAAGCTAATGACAGCGAATCATGTATAAGGGGCAGCGGATCACCGTGATCATCCCCTGCCTAAACGAAGAGGAGGGCATCCGGCTGGTGCTGCAGGACATTCCGGACTTCGTGGACGAAACCATCGTCGTGGACAATAACTCGAGCGATCGCACCCCGCTGGTGGCCGCTGAAATGGGCGCGAAGGTAATCCAGGAGCGAGTGCCGGGATACGGCCGCGCGTATAAACGCGGCTTTGCCAACGCCACCGGGGATATTCTGGTAACACTCGATGGCGACCACAGTTATCCGGTAAACGGAATTTCCTATCTGCTTGAGGCGTTCTTACATCTCGAAGTGGATTTCCTGAATGCTTCGCGCTTCCCGGTGCGCGACGCGCGCGCCATGAGCTTTAAACATAAGTGCGGAAACATTGCTTTGTCGCTTGCCCTTTCCGTCCTGTTTTTTCGATGGGTAAGGGATTCGCAGTCTGGTATGTGGGTTTTCCGCCGCAGCATTCTGGAACAAATGCAGCTGGAAGCGGACGGCATGGCATTTTCGGAAGAGATCAAGATTGAAGCGCTTTTAAACCCGCGCGTCCGGTTTGGGGAAATTGCGATTTCGTATACGTCCCGCACCGGTGAGATCAAGCTCAGCCCATGGCGTGACGGGTGGCGCAATTTGACGTTTCTGGTGCGGAAGAGGTTTGCGGTTCGCAAGTGGAAGTAAGTGTTTCAGTCATCATTCCGGTCTGGAACGGACGGGCTCTCCTCGAAACGTTGTTGAGCTCACTGCGGGCACAAACCCATCAGGCGGCAGAGGTGCTGGTCATCGACAACGGATCCACAGACGGCGCGCCGGAACTGGCCGCACGGTGGGGTGCCACCGTAATCCGGATGGGCCACAATGCCGGATTCGCAGCGGCCGTCAACCGCGGCATCCAGGAGAGCCGCGCAGAATGGCTTGCCATTCTCAACAGTGATGTGGAACTGACGCCTGTCTGGATCGAAACCATGATGACGGAATGCGGAGCCTGGTTTGCGAGCGGGAAGATCCTGGTAGCCGCGGACGAGTCCCGGATAGATGGCTCGTGGGACCTGGTAAGCCGCAGCGGATGTCCCTGGCGGGCCGGGCAGAACGGTCCGGATGACGTGCCGTTTCATGCGCCCCGAACTATCTCGATGGCTTCGTTTACCGCTCTTTGGGCCCGCGCCGAGTTATTTGGAACGGTTGGGCTGCTGGATGAGCGATTTGGCTCGTATCTGGAGGACGTCGATTTTGGGCTGCGCTGCGCGGCTGCGGGTTTGCGAGGGAAATATGTGCCGGCGGCGGTTTCTCGGCATCATGGCAGCGCTGCGCTGGGGCGCTGGCATCCCGCAGTTACTCGCCTGCTGGCACGCAATCAGGTGCTGCTGGTCGCCAAACATTTCCCGCGCGCTCTGCGCCGCCGATGGTGGTGGCCGATTGTTGCGGGTCAAGCACTTTGGGGCCTGATGGCGTTGCGCCATGGCGCGTTCCTCGCATGGATGCGCGGCAAGGTCGATGGGCTTCGTGCTTTTTCACGCTTTCGTGCTGAGGCTTACACCGGCCTGGAGGTCTGTCTGGAAGAAGGCGAAAACGAGATTTTCGCGTTGCAGCAGCAAATTGGGTTTGATTTGTACTGGCGGTTCTATTTTGCGTTCGTGGGGCGCCGTGACACAGGGCAGAGTCATGAATGACACTGCGATCGTGATTGTGACGTATAACTCCGGTGCGGAAATCGGACCGTGCCTCGAGGCGGCGCGGCGCACCGGAGCGGAAATCGTGGTTGTGGATAATGCCTCAGCTGACGACACACGAGAGCAGGTGCTCCGGAGCGGCACGCGTCTGATCGCTAACGTATCCAACCGCGGATTCGCTGCGGCGGTGAATCAGGGATTTCGGGCCTGCGCTGCGCCATACGTGCTTCTGTTGAACCCGGACGCCATTCTGGTCACAGATATCGTTCCCCTGCGGCGCGCATGCGAACTTCCTCACGCCGCAGCCGCCGGAGGTTTGCTGGTGAATTCGGATTGGACATCACAGGCCGGTTTCATGGTGCGGCGGTTGCCGAGCCCCTCCGCGCTATGTTTCGAAGCGCTGGGCGTCAACCGCATCTGGCCAGGAAATCCCGTCAACTGGCGATTCCGTTGCTTTGATCTCGACCTGTCGGGGCCGTCGCCAGTCCGGGTGGATCAGCCGGCCGGAGCTTTTCTGATGATCCGCCGCGAAGCCTGGGAACGCCTCGGTGGTTTCGATGAGAGATTTCATCCTCTTTGGTTTGAGGATGTGGATTTCTGTCTGAGACTAAGAAATGCCGGTTTGGTGGTGTACTACACACCGGAGGCGGTTGCCAAACATACGGGAGCGCACTCGGTAAGTTCGCTCCGGGTAGAGAAACGGGCGATTTATTGGTATGGTAGTCTTCTTGAGTATGCCGCTAAACACTACAAACCGTTCGCGCGAAAGCTGGTTTGCGGTTCGGTGATAGTGGGTTCGGTGCTTCGTGCGTTTGTGGCACTTTTTCATCGGCACGGTTGGTCGCAAATTCAGGTTTATCGCCGGGTAATCGGTCTTGCCGGGCAGTACTTCGGTTTAAAAACAGGAGTTGTGCCGATGTTGTCGAGAACAAGATGATTATGGGAATGGACGGGCTCGGTAGAACCCCAACTCGAATTCATGGCGAATAGCGACTCCGTCTCAGTTACCATCGTCACTTACAACAGCGGCCGGTTCATCAAGAGGTGTCTGGAGTCGGTACTCGACCAGAAATACCTCGTCATGGACATAATCGTCATCGACAACTGCTCGACCGATGGCACGACCGACATACTGGAACCGTTCGAAGATCGCGTCCGCATCATCTACAACGACGAAAACATAGGCTTCGCCGCGGCGCAGAATCAGGCAATTGCACTCTCCGATTCCGAGTGGGTGCTTACGCTGAATCCCGATGTTTTGCTGCTGCCCGATTTCATCGAGGCCCTTGTGCACGCCGGTAATCTGGATGCGCGCATTGGAACTGTATGCGGCAAACTCCTGACAATGAGTTCCGGATTCGATTTTCCTGAAAAGCCGGTAGTCGATTCGACGGGCATTTACTTCACCCCGACGCTCCGCCACCTGGATCGCGGCAGCCTTGAAATTGATAACGGCCATTATCGCCAGTATGAATATGTATTTGGCGCTACTGCGGCCGCTGCTCTCTACCGGCGGGAAATGATCGAGGATATCTCCCTCGATGGTGAGTTTTTCGATTCTGATTTCTTTGTCTATCGCGAGGACGCGGATGTAGCCTGGCGGGCGCAGCTGCTCGGCTGGCGTTGTATGTATGCGCCGTATGCGCGTGGTTACCACGTGCGCAACGCGCTTCCGGGGAACCGCCGCGCGCTCCCCGCCGAGATCAACATGCACTCGGTGAAGAATCGGTTTCTGCTGCGACTGAAGAACATCTCCGGGGACTTATACCGGCGCAACTGGCTGCAGATTACCGGACGCGATGTCGTCGTCATTGCGTGCTGCCTCCTATGGGAGCACAGCTCGCTGAAGGCATTCTGGTTTATCGCAAAGAATTACAAGCGGGTGATGAAAAAGCGGCAGTTGATCCAGCAGATGCAGCGCGCCGACAACAAGTACATCGCCAGCTGGTTCAGCTTCGAACCGGTTTCCAAGCCCGCGCCGAAAAAATTCGTTGACGTAGTGTCGCGCTCGAAAGCCGCGCGCCGGTAGCGCTGAGTGCGCATTGCCCTCCTCGGAACCAGAGGGATCCCGGCGAATTACGGCGGATTTGAAACCTTCGCTGAAGAAATTTCTGAACGTCTAACCCGCCGCGGACACCAGGTTACGGTATATTGCCGGGAGCGATACACAAACCCCGCTTTCAAGGGGGTGTCGCTGGTGTATCTTCCTACCATCCGGCATAAGTATCTGGACACGCTGGCTCATACTTTTATCTCGACTCTTCACTTACTGCTGCATCGCGCCGATGTCGCGCTGTACTGCAACGCGGCGAATGCCCTTTACACGATCGCGCCCCGCGCACTCGGCATACCTGTCGCTCTCAATGTCGATGGGATTGAAAGAAAGCGCAAAAAGTGGAACGCTTTTGCGCGCACCTGGTACCGGATCTCGGAGTACCTCGCCACCGTTTTCCCAAACGCCATCATCAGTGACGCGGAAACCATTGAAGAGTATTACCGGATGCGCTATCACAAAGCCAGTACTTTCATTCCTTATGGGGCGGAAATTGGGAAGGAAGGGACCGACAATTGTCTGCGCGAGCTGGACTTGGCGCGGGGGCAGTATTTCCTGTATGTCAGCCGTTTTGAGCCCGAGAACCATGCCTTGGAGGTACGCTGCGCCTTCGAGCAGGTGCCCACTGCGATGAAGCTGGCGTTGGTTGGGGATGCGCCTCACGCAGCGGAATATATCGCGCGTGTGCGCGACACCCACGATCCGCGCATTGTGATGCCTGGGGCAATTTACGGGCTGGGCTACCGGGAACTGGGCTCGCACTGTTATGCCTACATCCACGCGACGGAAGTCGGCGGTACGCACCCGGCTTTGATTGAAGCAATGGGCCGCGGGGCTTTGGTCATCTACAGGAATACGCCGGAAAACGCGGAGGTCTGCGCCGATGCGGGTTTGCCATTCGAAGATGAAGTAGGTCTGACAGCGCGGATGCGCGAAAGTATTGCCATGCCGGAAGAGCTTCGGGACGACTACCGCCGGCGTGCCGTGGAACGCGTAAGGAGCCGTTACAACTGGGATGCAGTCACGGACCAGTATGAACGCCTGCTGGAGGACTTGCTTGAATGACGGAGGCGCGCACGTGGGCGGAAATCTCGTGCAATCAGCTGGCAGCGAACTTCCGAGCCATCCGGGACGTTGTCGGCCCCGGCGTGCTGATTGCTCCCGTGGTGAAGGCAAACGCCTATGGGCACGGAGCGATCGAGTGTTCGCGCGTGTTGGTAAGAGAAGGCGCGCAATGGCTGGCAGTCAGCTGTGTATCGGAAGGCGTGGAGCTGAGGAACGCTGGGATCGAATCCCGTGTGCTGGTGATGGGAGGTGTGCTGCCGTTTGAGCGGGAACTGGCACGGGCCGCGCGGCTGACTCCTGTCGTGCAATCCATTTCGGAACTGCGCGAACTCGACCAGGCACAGGTTCCTGGACCGGTTCACTTCGATGTGGACACAGGCATGACGCGCCTCGGTGCGCCCGCGGAGGCGGCGGAAGTGGCGCAGGCGCTTCAATCCCTTCGCCATCTTCGGGTAGAAGGATTGATGTCGCATTTCGCGTCTGCAGAACACTTCGAAACCGATCAGACGGAGAAGCAAAAGGCGTTCTTTGCGGCGATATGCGAGGCAGTACGTGCCAGCGGCAGCATGCCGGAACTGATCCACTTTTCCAGCACGAACGGTGTGGCATTTGGGCATCGCGGCGCCTGGTTGTCACTGGTCAGACCGGGGCTTGCGGTTTATGGGTACGTATCGCCGGGTGCCGGTCCCGCGCCCGCTTCAACTCTTCACGTCAAGCCGGTCCTGTCATGGCGCGCGCGGCTGCTCGCGGTGAAAGACGTTCCGGGCGGCACCCTTGTGGGGTACGGCGGCAGATTTCGCGCTCCAGGTCCGATGCGGATCGGCGTGATTGCCGCGGGCTACGCGGACGGCGTTCCGCACCGGCTCTCCACGCGCGGACATGTGATCGCCGGAGGATGCCGCGTGTCCATCCTGGGTGCGGTCTCGATGGACCTGACCACAATCGATCTGAGCAGTGCGCCGCACCTGCAAGTGGGAGATGCCGTGACCCTGCTCGGTCGGGAAGGGAACGTCTCCATCAATGCGCAGGATATTGCGGAGACCGCGGGCGAAATTTCCTACAGCGTTCTTTGCGGGATCGGCAGACGCGTCCGTCGCGTTTACGTCGAAGGGTGAGCCGCCGTGATCTTCTGCAACTGCCCGAGGTGATTTAGATCGTGTCCGCCAATGGTTTCGATCAGGGTTTGAAACGTCATGTCGCCCCGCTCCGGGTGGTTCAGGGTCCTGCTTCCTGCACCGTCGCCTGCGGTTTGCAAAAGGGTGATGTTCCATCGCCGGACGGAAGAAAACACCGCGAGAGCATCGGTCACCGAGTAAGCGCCGGACATCTCCGCCCATCTATCCTGGTCGAAGGGCTGAATGACATGCCGATCTTCGGCGAGCGCCTGCCGCAGACGAAAAGCGAAAACAATTTCGCAGTCGGCCAGATGACAGAGGATCTCGCGGGCGCTCCACTTTCCCGGAGCTGTTGACTGCTCGGCACCCTCAGCGCCCAATTCGCTGAAAATCCGCTGCAGTTCGCCCGGAAGCGCTTTCATCACTTCCAGAGGGGCTCGGCCGGCGAGATGCGCAGCATAAGGGTTCATGGTTGAAAACTCTTCCATAATAACCAGGCGAAGCCGGCCGCGAATCCAAGGGCCGCCTGATACTCGCGGTTTTTCCAGTAAAGCGCCGAATGAAACCGTAAGACCGGGCCAGCCGGGATGAACCCCGGGACCAGGGACCGCACCCGCCGCGCATAGTCCCCATATTCCGGAAACAGCCGGCGCAGATGCTGCTCCTCCAACTGGATCACTGGCAAATAGATCAGCAGGAAGACAGCGGCAAACACGGCTCCCAGCGTTGTACTGCGCGCGGCGATGACCAACCCCACGCCCACCAGCAATGTACCTGCGTAGAGCGGATTGCGCAGCAGAGTATAGGGTCCCTGGGTGGCAAGTTGCCGGTCTTTCGCCAAATTACCCGCGGCCCACGCTCGAAGCAGTAAACCTGCCACGGAGACAGGCGCACCCCACGCCAGCGAGGCTGCCGAGGGATGCGAGAGCCAGGCGAATGCGGCGACTAAAACGAAACCGCCGGGCACGCGAAGTTTCGCCACGCGATCAGCATACGGCTTGGGAAACGTCACGCGTGACAGGCGACTTGAGCTCTTAGCGCCGCCATCACGTGCTCCGGTCTGACTGCCCGCATCGCGGGATCAATGACAGTGCCACGCACGTAAGCTCCGCTGTTTCGGACATCGCTGCGGCTGCTTTCGGGCTGGTACTGCACCACGGCGTCCGGACTGCTGAGAAGCTTCAGCGAGCCACCATAAGGTCCATTCCGCCCCGGATCTGTCGGACCAAAAATGGCGGCGCCCGGTTTGGCCAGGGCGGCGGCCAGGTGCATGGGTCCGCTGTCCACGCCCACCACTGCCGTGGCGCGCCGGGTCGCATGGATCAGGCCCGCAATGCTGCTGGTATGCACGAGGGCTCCGGGGACGCTTTCGAGAGAGGCACGAGCCGAGGGGGGGCCGTTGAGCACGAGCGGGTAACCAAATTCGCGGTGCGCCAGCTGTGCCAGTTCGGCGTAGTAGTCCAACGGCCATTGTTTGCCGGCCCATCCGGCAAACGGGCTTGCCAGAATGAAATTTCCGGTGGGCAACTCGCCTTCGGGGTGTCCTTGAGGAAGGGGAAACGTGCGCAGCAGGCTGGCAGCGCCCGCAGTGCGGGCCAGTTCCAGATTGCGGTCCACGGCATGACCAGCCTCGGTCATCACCGCTTTTGAATAAAACCAGGCAGCGGCGCGTTCGCGAATCTGCGACGCGTGGAACCCATAAATCTTTTCGGGTCTGGCCAGTGACGCGGTGAACGCCGATTTCAGGAGACCTTGAAAATCGACGGCCAGCGAATAACGGGAGCGCAGCAATTCGCGCCGTGTGTTCCACCATGTGCCGGGCTTGCGGCGGTCCAGCGCGATTACCCGATCGACGAAAGGATTCTCTTCCAGCAGAGGCGCCCATGCAGCCTCCACCACCCAGGTCAGCGGCGCCGCCGGAAAATTATGTTTCAACGACGCAGCCGCGGGCAGCGCATGCAGCACATCGCCCATGGCGCCCAAGCGCACGATCAATATTCCAGGTTCGTTATACCGGCTGATACCGTCGTTGGACATGTTCAATTAAGCGCGCGGTGCGAAGCTGGTCTTCGTCTGCATCGTGAATGACAGTTCCCGGCTGGAGCTTGCGGAGGAAGCCCGAAACGTCGCCCGGTACGGGAACCACGAAATCTATTATGCCAATTGCGGCGGTGAGTTCGGCGCGCGCGCGAACCCCCAGCAGAGACGCCGGCGGATCCAAAATCACTGCAATCAGCACTGCGCCGGGCGGCTTGATCTGTTTCAGGCGACGGACGTGATCGGCGAGAAGCGGATCGAAGAAACCCAGCACCACGGTGGAACCGGAACGGAGGCCAGGGGGAAGATCGAGAGCCTCCGCTTCGGTCAGAATTTTCGATCGGGTATCGATACTCATGCAATGAGGGCGCGAGCGGCGGCGACCACTCGCGACGCCGGAACCCGCGTCATGCAGCGGTGGTCGATCGGGCACTCACGCAGAAGACACGGGCTGCATTCCACCGGCTCGCGGACGACACGCGCTTTCTCGCCCGTGGGCCCGGTAGTGGTGTCGTCGGTTGAGCCGAAAACCGTGACTGTAGGGACGGCGAGCGCGGACGCGATGTGCATCGCACCTGAGTCATTGGTCAGAAACAGGCGGCATGCCGCCGTCATATCGATGAATTCGCGAAGAGTGGTACGCCCGGCGAAGTTGTGAGCGCCGGGCCCGATCATTTCGGCCACTCGCTCGCACAACTCGCGCTCCCCGGCCGAACCAAAAACCACGACAGCGCCGCCGAGTTCCCGCGCAGCGGCTGCAAAGCGCTCCGGAAGCCAGCGCTTGGCGTTTCCATAGGCTGCTCCTGGACTGACGCCGAGCACTTCACCTTTGATAGAGTGCTGCGCTAAAAGCGCGCGTCCCGCAGTGGCGGCCTCCTTCGCGTTTTCGAGGCGAATCGGCTCGTCGCCCGGTAAACGTTCCAGCAAACCCGCGCGCCGCAGCATTTCCAGGTAGTAGAAGCGTTCATGGCGTGGAATCTCTCCCGCCCTGGGGAGCGGAATCGGATCAGACAGCAACGCGCTCCGCCCATCGCGGCCGTATCCGACAATGCGTGGGATCCCGGCGAGCCAGGTGATGGCGGCGGCTTCGAACGCATTCTGCAGCAGGATGGCGCAATCGAATCGCTCTCTCCGTAATTGGCGCGCCACTCGCCATTTGGCCATCAGGTCGCGCTGTCCGGAAGCGGGCGTATACGGAATCACCCGGGTTACGGCGCTCTCCCGTCCGTACAGATCTGCAACCCAGGGCCGCGCCAGAACGGCGATCTCCGCATCCGGAAAGCGTGCCGCGACCGCCCGAATGGCGGGCAACGACATCACCGCATCGCCAACCCAGTTGGTCGCGCGAATGAGAATCTTCTTCAAGCTTTGGAATCGGCCTGCGGACCCACCAGCGCCAATTGAAGTTTTTCAGCGAACGGTGAGCTGGAGGGCGGCTTCTCCGGAATGGGCGGAGGCTCCGGTGTTCCTGGCTGGACGGTCTCCTGCCGCACCGCCCTGCCGGGAGCCAAAAACCGTTCCTTCTTCAAGACGGTTCGTTCGAGCGCGGTGTTGTAGGTGGTGAAGCAGCCATCTGACTGCCGGTCGCCCTCGATCATGTACCGCATGCATTCCATTTTGGAATCCATGTCGTCGAGGTAATGCAACAGCAGCGCCTCGGGAAAAAGCGGCAGTTTCGGCGAACCAAATTCAAGCTTGCCGTGGTGGCTGATCACCATGTGTTCCAGCATGGTGCGCAGCCCTGCCGGAAACTCCGGCACCAGGCGCAGCTTATCGCTGATCATCCGCAGCGCGATGATCATGTGACCCAGTAGCTGGCCTTCGCTCGAGTAGCCAAAACCGCGATCGTAGGTCAACTCGTGAATTTTACCGATGTCGTGGAGAACCGCTCCTGCCATCATCAGGTCAACATCAATGTTGGGGTAATGGGAAGCCGTGAGCCGGCAAAGGCTGCAAAGGGAAAGCACGTGCTCGAGAAGTCCACCCAGATAGGCATGATGGATGGTCTTCGCTGCCGGGGCCAGACGATAACGGCGCGCGATATCTTCGTCATCCAAAAGCGCATCGAGCAACCCGCGGATATGGATGTCGCCGATGTTCGCGACTGTGGCGCGCAGTTCCGCCCACATCTGATCGCGGTTACGCGAAGAGGCAGGGAAGAAGTCGGCGAAATCCACCTCGCTGTCATCCACGATACGAAGTTTGTGAATGGTGAGCTGCGGCCTGTTCAGATGAAGCTGCATCAACCCCTTCACCTTCACAAAGTGGTCGCGCTCGAAGGTATCCATCACCTCCGCTACGTTGTCCCACATTTTGGCGTCCAGCTTCCCGGTGCGGTCAGCCAGCAGCAATGAAAGGTATGGCTCGCCGGTCTTCTTTTCGCGCACCTCTTTCGAGTGGACCAGGAAGAAAGCGGTTACCGGTTTGTTGATTTCCAGTTCGTTGACGTACGGCGACTTCATTGCGCCGGGGGTGTCACGGGCGTAGCCGAGACCGGGGTTGTGGTCGGCGGGGGCAGCGGTGGAGGAGCAATCGCGTTCGGTTTTGGCCCGCTGCTGTGCGGGATCACGCCCAGCAACTTTTTCTTCTTGCGCGACGCGACTTCTTCCTTCGTAGTGGTCTCGGGCTTCAGGGTCGCTGGATCTTTCCAGGAAGTGTCCTTGCCGGGGGCGGCGCCACTGTCCACATAGCCACCGCGAATTTCCAGAAACGCGTCCTGGCGCAGTTTTGTGAGGTAAGCGCGAAGCGCCGGCTGCAGACGCGGAGAATACAGCTTCTCCATAATTTCGTTCTTCACGTCTTCAAGGGAAGCCTGCCCGGGAGCGTACCGCTCCTCCACCTTCAGGATTTCGAAGCCATTCGGCGTATCCACAGGATCGGTGACATATCCCTTGTTCTGGTTAAAAACCACGTCTTCGATGGCCTTGAGCAGCATGCCGCGCTTAAACGAACCCAATTCGCCATCGTTCTTGGCGGTTTCCGGATTGGCCGAGTAATCGCGCGCCAACTGGTTGAACTTTTCCCCTTTACGGGCTCGGGCTACGATCTCATTGGCTTTCTTAAGCGCGGCCGCCTTGGCGGCTGGTGATTTATCGGTGGGCGCAATCAGGATCTCGCGCAGAAACACCATCTCTTCGCGCACGAACTCCTTCTTGTGTTCGTCGTAATATTTCTGAAGTTCGGCCTGCGGGACAGTGATGTTCCGGCCCACTTCCTGACCAATTACGCGCTGCGTCAGGATGCCGTTCTTCATCTGCTGTTTGACGTCTTCGAAGGACATGCCCCCGGAATTCTGCCGGATCCACTCGTGAAACTTCTCCGGGTCTGATTCCCTGGCATCCTGGGTTTGGATATCGGCCAGCCGCCGCGTAACGTCAGGATCCACATTGATGTTCAGATCCTTGCCTTTCTGCACCAGCAGGAGCTGATCGATCTGATCCCGCAGCGCATCGGCCTGGTGCTGGCGAACTTCGCGATCCAGTTCGGCTCCCGAGAGACCCTTTTGCGACCGGATCTCGGCCTCCAGCTGAGCCCGCGTCTTTTCCAGTTCGCCTCGGGTGATAATGTCGTTATTCACTTTGGCGACGATCTCTTCGACAACGTGAACGTTCGGGGTGGTACCCACATCGGCCGCCTGCAGCAGGCATCCACCCGCGAGTGCGGCTGTGGCGAGCCAGTACTTCGAAAACATATATCGACATTATACGTCCGCCGACTATGATGAGGTTTCCGGATTATGCGCTACCTCTACGTTCTGGCGGGCGGGGCCGCCGGCTCGCTCCTGCGGTACTACATCGGCCTGATATCGGTCACCCTCTACTCCGGCAACTTCCCCCTTGGAACTTTCCTTGTGAATCTCACCGGTTCCTTTCTGATCGGCTGTGCGCTGAGCAGGCTGCCAGCCGCCTCGGCGCTCCGTCCGCTGCTGGTGTCTGGTTTTCTCGGAGGGTTTACCACGTTCTCAGCTTTTGAGTGGGAGACCGTGAACGCCGTCCGTGGCGGAATGCCGCTTTTGGGGCTGCTGAACGTACTGCTGAGCGTCGGCGCGGGCTTCGGCGCCTGCTGGGCGGGAGCATCGCTGTTCAGGCCACAGTAACAGTACTTTTTCAATTGAATCGCTCTAAACCCATTGCCTCCGTAGATGTTGTTGTAGTAAAACTGGTCTCGGTAATTTTGTTTACGGTAAATCCTTCTTGACAGCCGCTCCTTCTTATGTAAGCGCAGTGGAATCCCTTCCCTCCAGCGAAGCTGTTCGCGAAGCAATGGAGGTAATCCTGCGATCCCGGGAATTCGGCCGCGCGGAATACCTTTGCCGGTTCCTCCGGTGCTGCGTCGAACAGGCACTGGATGGACATTTCTCGCAGTTGAAGGAATACTGGCTGGGCCGCTCCGTGTTCCAGCGCGACCAAACCTTCGATCCGAGCGTCGATCCGATCGTTCGCGTTCAGGCCCGACGCCTGCGCCAGAAGCTGGAGCACTATTATGAGAACGAAGGACGGCAGGATCCGGTCCGTATCCTGCTTCCGGTGGGCACTTATGTACCGCAGTTTTCTCGCGGCGGCGGGCTGGACCTGCCCGCGGTTCCGCGCCGCAAAAGTCTTTCCTTAGCAGTACTTCCGTTTGCCGGTCTGGGCCAGGACGGTGCCTGTGCGCTGCTGGCGGCCGAGCTGACGGACGAACTGATTCACCACATCGTGGAAACCGGCAAATTTTTGGTGGTTTCGCGCCTGTCATCTTCTCGCTACCAAGCCGTCGGCGACGACGTTCAGACCATCGGCAAGGCCCTTCGGGCCGATCTGCTGGTGGAAGGGCGGGTCCGCGCCAGCGAGGGCGGCCACGTTGTTTGCGTGCAACTAACTGACGCGGCCACGGGGTATCACCTTTGGTCCGCTTCCTTCGAGCATCCACACTCTTCCACCACTCACGGCGGCGGGGAAATTGCCCGGCGCATCACTGGCCTCCTGGAAAACGGACACTCCGGTTTCGTTTCCCACGTTGGCGGCTCGCACTCGGATTCGCTGCCGTAACCTGCGTTTACCGTAAACTTTTCCGCCGCCGATTGTTCGAAGGTAAACTTGCGCTTGCAATTTCTTGAAAGGATCTTTTGCGATCAAAGTATGAAGCAGGCTATTACAAAGGCTTTACTCCCACTAGTGTTGACTGTTGGCCTTTCGGCGCAATACAACGCTACTCTCTATAACGTGTCGTCGGTCGCGGGGTCCGTTCCCTCGGGCCAGGGCAATGGCGGCCCGGCCAACGCTGCTTTGTTTCTGGAAGCGGATGGCGTTACCGTCGATGCAGCTGGCAACACGTACGTTTCCGATTCGGTCCGTGGCAATGTTCGTAAGATTGCGGCCGGTACCGGAACCATCTCCAACTTCATATCCCTCGGCACTTCTATCTTTGGTCTGACAACCGATGCGGCGGGTAATGTGTACATGGCTGTGACTGGCTGGCATGCGGTGATCAAATGCGGCCCGAACTGCAACCCGGCCGGAGTGGTCGCCTCGGCGACGGTTCCCTTCAGCGCAGGCGGTTATGTTTTCGTAGCAGGCAACACCAATCACGTGCAGGGCTACGCCGGAGACAATTACCCGGCGGCGGGCACGACTGCCACAGGCGTCAATCTTTCAAACGGTGCCTTCCGTGCGCTCTACTCCCCTCACGGCGTTGCCGTGGATGCGGCTGGCAACGTATACATCGCTGACACCACGAACAACCGCATCCGCAAGGTGGATACGGCCGGCATCATTCACACGATCGCCGGAACCGGAGCGGCCACTGCTCCCACGCTGGCAACCAGCGGTACTCAGAATTTCGCGCTTCCTTTCACCTGCCCCGGCGCGTCCACCAGCCTGATCAATCTTTCGATTGTGAATGTGGGTGACGGATGCCCCGCAACCGAAGCGATCGTCAACGCTCCGTGGGACGTGAAAGTCGGACCGGATGGCAACATCTACTTCACCGACACGGGTAACAACCGAGTTCGCGTGGTAAACACCAGCACCGGGATCATCTCTACCTTCGCAGGTACGGGCGCCGCGACGCTGACAACCGGGAATTACGCCGGCGGTGCGACCAACGCCGTTCTCGGCGATGGAAACCTGGCCACAGTCGCGACTTTGAAGACGCCGTACTATCTTGCTTTCGATGCCAACGGCAATTTGTTTGTCTCCGACAACGGGAACCTCCGCGTGCGCAAGATCAACACCAGCGGCGTGATCAGTTCCTACGGGCCGGGGAACACAAACGGAAATGGCGTTTTGACCGCCGGTTTCACCTCACCCCGTCAGATCACTTTCGATAACAGCGGCAATCTGGTAATTGCGGACGGCCTGCAGGTCAAGGCCATCGATCCCACCTACCTTGTCCTGAATCCAATCATAGGCCGCCTGCCCTTCGCGGGTGACAACGGCCCGGCAACTTCGGCTTTGCTGAACGGCGCTGCCACCGGTGTGGCGGTCGACGGATCCGGCAACATCTATATCAGCGACGCGGCCAACCAGAGGGTTCGGGAGGTCTCGAACGGCATCATCACCACCGTCGCAGGAACCGGTGTCGCGGCGTCCTACACGGCTCCCACTGCGACCGTTGCTTTCTCCACCACCTCGGGTGATGGTGGCCTTGCAGCAGGCGGTTCGCGCGTGAACTCGCCCGGCTGCGTTGCGGTCGATTCCGCCGGCTCCGTTTACATCGCCGATACTTCTGACAATCGGATTCGTAAGATTGCCGCCGGCGTGATCAGCACGATCGTCGGACCTTCGATCGGCGTAGGCACACCGTACGCGGTCGCTGTCCTGAACGCGCCGAAATGCGTCGCGGTGGACAATCTGTTCAATGTCTACTTCACGGAAGGTAACTCCGTTCAGAAGCTGAACTACGCGACCAACACTGTTAGTATCATTGCCGGACAGCCTTCATTCCTCGGCAACACGCTTACCACCCCCGCCTCGATCAACGGCGTGGTGCAGCCCCCGGTTGTTACGGGCGTTGGCACGACGCTTGTCTCCGGTCCCGCCGGTAACGATGGAGACGGCACGCCCGCTATTCAGGCTCTTCTCAATGGACCGAGGGGAATCACGGTGGACGAAGCGGGGAACATCTTTGTAGCCGATACGGGCAACAACGAAATCCGCAAAATCACCGCTACTACGGGCATCATCACCACTCTCGCCGGAACCACGTACAGCACCGGTGATTCCGGTATTGTTCCGAATGCGACGACAGGCACGATCACCACGACCACGGCTACCGTAGTCGGTTTGTCCTACGGCGCATATCTCAACGCGCCGCAGGGTGTCGCCGTGGATGCGGTCGGCAATGTCTACATCGCCAATACGGCTTCGGGCTATATCGACAAAATCGACACGAACGGCAACTTAATTCGCATTGCCGGTAACAGTTCTACGGGACCGGCCAGCCTCGTCGAGACGGGCCCCGCCAATGGAGCGTTCCAGCAGATCCTGAGCCCGACTGCCATCACGGTCGACATGCAGGGTAACGTTTACTTCAGTGACAGAATCGGACTCGTCCGCAAGCTGACACCAGTCAACGCTACCAAGTAAGTATTTGGGCTTGAAACGTAAGGGGAGCGGGCATTGCCCGCTCCCCTTTTTTGTTCCCAGCCGAACTACGACCATTTCAGTCTGGTATACTGCAATTGCAAATCAGTTGCTATGCTGGAAACTTTTATAGTCACCCTGCGTGAGGGTGTCGAAGCGGCCCTGGTGATCGCCATCGCCATCGCGTATCTGAAGAAAACAGGACGCCAGGAACTGCTTCCGTCCGTCTACCGCGCTCTTTCCGCAGCCGTGGTGGCGAGCTTCGTTTTCGCCTGGATTTTTACCAAACTCCATGTCACCGAAGAAGCCTACGAGGGCTGGACGCTGTTGGCGAGCGGAGCGTTCGTGTTCAGCATGGTGATCTGGATGAATCGCCACGCGAAAGGCATGAAAGGGGAAATCGAAACCCAGCTACAGAAGGGTTCCACCTCGGAGGCGTCGCGCTGGGGCGTTTTTACGTTTGTATTCCTGATGATCTTTCGTGAAGGGGTAGAGACCGTTCTCCTGCTTTCCGCCGTCAGCCTGAGCACCTCCGGCATTCTGGAGATTGCGGGCACCGGACTGGGACTGGCACTGGCGATTTTGTTTGGCGTCAGTTTTGTACGCGGCACGATAAGGGTCAACATTCGCAGCTTCTTCAAAATTACGACCGCAATTCTGATGGTCGTGGTCTTCCAACTTGTCCTGACCGGTTTGCATGAACTTTCCGAGGGCGGAATCCTGCCCAACAGCCCTGGCGAGATGGCGCTGATCGGACCCATTGTCCGTAACGAAGTCTTCTTCATCACGGCGATTCTGGCCCTCGCCGCGGCGATGCTTTTGATGGAATGGCGCAGCCGCCGCGTTACGGCGACACAGGGCCTGGAAGGCGCCGCTCTGCGCAAAGCGCGCTGGTCGGCCGGGCGGGAACGGCTCTGGATGATTGCCTCCTGCGCCGCATCCGGCATCTTCATGCTGATGATCACCGCCGAATTCATCTATGCCAAGTCTTCAACCGATTTGTCGACGGCGGAGCCATTGGCCATCTCGGGCGATTTTGCGCGGATTCCGGTAGCGGCTGTCAACGACGGCAACCTGCATCGGTTTTCTGCCTCGTCCGACGGCGTTACGGTACGCATCATTGTCATCAAGCGGCCGGATAACAGCTTGGCCACGGCGTTCGACGCGTGTGAAATCTGTGGGAGCAAAGGGTATTACCAAAAGGGTCCTAACGTGGTATGCCGCAATTGTGCGTCGGCGATTTTTATTCCGTCGATTGGCCAGCGCGGCGGCTGTAATCCCGTTCCGATTCCTTCGACCGTGGAGAGCGGACAGCTGGTGATCCCGGCTGCCGGTATTTTTAAGGGAGCGCGCCTGTTTCGTACGGCGAACTGACCTCCCATGTTCCTGCGTTTTGTCGCTGAGTCGATGCGGCGTTCCCCGCGGCGCAAGATTCTTACTGTAGTGGCGGTGGCTTTGGGTACGGCGGTCGCGACCGCGGTCCTGGGCGTCGAACTCGACATTGGCGACAGGATGAACGTAGAACTCAGCAGCCTTGGGGCGAATATCCTGGTCACGCCACTTGCGCGCTCATCGGCTGTGGAAACAGCTGGCGTTAGCGCCGTCCCGGTCGGCTCCGACAATTACATTCCGGAAGCCCAGATCCCCAAAATCAAATCCATTTTCTGGCAGTTGAATGTCACCGGTATCGCGCCTTCGCTTTCGGCTTCCACGCGCGTGGGAGATCTGGACGTACCCGTTCGCGGGATCTGGTTTTACCATTCCTACCGGACTTCGGACGGCCGCGCGTTCCGTTCCGGCACTCCGGCAGTCAATCCGTCGTGGAAATTAGACGGCTCGTGGCCTAAGGAAGGCGGCCCGAGCACCTGTATTGCCGGCGCCGCTCTTGCCGGCAGGCTCCACCTCCGCCCGGGTTCCCGTGTCGCGCTGTTTGGTGAGCCGTTCGAAGTGTCGGGTATCGTTCACACGGGAGGCGAAGAGGACGACACCATGCTGATTCGCCTGGCTGATATGCAGCGCCTGACCGGACACAGCGGCGAGGTGGACGCGATCCAGGTGGCCGCCCTGACGAAGCCGGAGGATGACTTCGCGCGCAGGGATCCCGCCGGGATGTCCCCAAAAGAACTGGAGCGTTGGGACTGCACCAACTACGTGACCACCATTGCCAGACAGATTCAGCGGGCACTGCCGATGACGGTTGCGAGACCCATCCGCCGGGTGGCCGACAGTGAAGGGCGCGTCCTTTCCAAGATCAGTTTCCTGATGTTGCTGATCGCGGTTTCCGCCCTGGCAGCTTCGGCCCTCACGGTCTGGAGTGTCATGGCCACCACCATGCTGGAACGCCGCGGCGAAATTGCCATTATGCAGGCTACCGGCGCAAGCGATCGCATTATTGCTTCCCTGTTCGGAGCCGAAGTGGCGCTGGAAGGTCTGGCCGGCGGAGTGATCGGGGTTCTTGCCGGGATGCAAATGGCTCATTGGGTGGGCCGGTCCGTTTTTAGTTCCGGAATCGCAATCCCGTCCATTCTGCCGCCGCTCGCAATCAGTCTCGCGATGTTCGTCGCCCTGGCCGGGGCCTTTCCTCCCCTGCGTCGATCTCTCACGCTGCCGCCCGCCACCGCACTGCGGGAACGGACGTGAGCAGCGACTGATGTTCTGGACTTTTGTGTTTGGTGCGGTGCGCCTGCGGCTCCGCCGTTTGCTGCTGGCTTTGTCCGCGCTCACGGTAGCAGCTGCGCTCGCCACTACCCTGTTCAGCCTTTACTCGAACATCCAACGCAGAATCAGCGCGGAATTCTCGCTCTACGGAGCCAATCTGGTCATTGCTCCCACAGGTTCCGCGGTCACCATTCCGTTGCGCGCGGTGGATGAAGCGCGTAAACTCGGAGCCGTTGCCGCGCCGTATCTGTTTGCGCGGGGAACCCTGAAGGGAGAATCCGTGATTCTTGCCGGAGTGGATCTGGCAGCCGCCCGGCCGCTAACGCAGTACTGGCAAGTAGAAGGCGCAAGAACCGGTTGTCTTGCCGGTGTCACGGCTGCTCAGCGTTTTCACCTCCAGACGGGCGAGCGGGCTGACATCGCAGGAGCTCCGTGCCGGATCGCCGGCATTGTCACCACCGGCGGTTCAGAAGACAACGAATTTATTCTTCCGTTCGCCATGGTGGAATCGGTCTCCGGCGCGTCTGGGGTGGCCAACGTGGTTCAGGTGCGGGCTCCGGGAGAACGGGTTCGTTTGGTACAACGTCAGCTGCAGGCTGCTTTGCCGGGCACGGATGTGCGATTGGTTCGCGCCGTGGCAGAGACGGAATCGAGTGTCGTGCTGAAGATCCGCCTGGCGCTGTTTCTGCTGCTTAGCGTGGTTCTGGGGATTACGACGATTTCGGTGAGCAGCAACTTCAGTGAACTGGTTCTGGAGCGCAGCCGGGAAGTGGGCATTTTGAAGGCGATCGGCGCAACGGAGAAAAAGATCGCCATTCTGTTCATCTCGGAATCCCTCGTGCTGGCGCTGCTCTCGTCCTTTTCCGGCTACGGCGCAGGGCTTGTGCTGGCGGGCTGGATCGGCTCGCGGGTGTTCGCGGCGCCATTCGAAATGCACGTCAGCCTGCCTGTGCTCGCCGGGGCCGTTGCCGTTACGCTCGCAGTCGCTTTGCTTGCGACAGCGCTGGCCACCGGCCGAATCTGGCGCATTCAGCCCGCCGCCATTCTGAGAGGCGAATGATGCAGGACTTCCTTCAGCTGCTGCACGTCTCGAAACACTACGTGGGCGCGGGCGGCAAATCCGTTTGCGCGCTGGACGACATCACCTTCAGCGCCCGATCCGGAGAATGGATCGCCATCATGGGGCCATCCGGCTCCGGCAAAACAACGCTCCTGAATATTCTGGGCTGTCTCGATCAGGCGACGTCCGGGGTTGTCTCCATCGGCGGCACCGATACTTCTCAGCTGAGCCGCACCCAGCTGGCCCGGTTTCGCAGCGAAACAGTTGGCTTCGTTTTTCAGCAGTTCCATTTGATCCCGCACCTGACCGCTCTCGAGAATGTCATGCTGGCACAATACTTCCACAGCATGCCGGATAAGGAAGACGCGCGCCGCGCTCTGGAGCAGGTGGGTCTCAGCACGCGGGCCAGCCACCTTCCCTCCCAGCTCTCCGGTGGTGAGCAGCAGCGGGTGGCCATCGCGCGGGCCTTGGTCAACGATCCCAAAATTATCCTGGCCGACGAGCCGACCGGCAATCTGGACGCTGAGAATCAGGGCAAGGTCCTGAATCTGCTTTCCGGTCTGCACGCCCAGGGACGCACGATTCTAATGGTGACTCACGACGACAGCGTGGGCCGCTGCGCCGATCGCCGGTTGATCCTCGAGCATGGCCACATCCTGTCGCCCAAGCATTTCACCGCAGAGGAAAACCAGAACTTCGATGAGGTGCTGGAACAGCTCTGGATGGCTCGCGAGCGGGAGATCGATGGCCGCGCGGCGCATCTGGAAAGTTCGCATTTCACCACAGCGCAGCATCGCAAGCTAACAACAACCATGTCCGAACTGGGTCTGGTTACGGTGAGCGGCTGGGACGTACGCTTTACGCCGGCGGGCGAGAAACGCGCGCGCAGTGTCATCCGCCGTCACCGGCTGGCGGAGCGCCTTTTCACCGATGTTCTCTCCATGCGCGACGATGCGGTGATCGAGAACGATGCCTGCACGTTCGAACATATTCTGAGCCCGGAATTGACGGACCGGATCTGCACCTTTCTGGGTCATCCGCGTTCCTGTCCGCATGGCAGTGCGATTCCTCCAGGCGAGTGCTGTACCTTGCCTGACGAACCGACTCGAACCTGAAAAGCATCTGCTACATTGGGAACTTCCGAATTCATGCGAAACGTTGTGATTGTAGGGTCCGGCTGCGCCGGTAATACCGCGGCCATTTATACGGCGCGCGCCGGTCTCGATCCTCTGGTGGTCAAAGGCGTGGATGCGGGCGGACAGCTTTCCTGGACCACCGACGTAGAAAATTTCCCTGGTTTTCCGGATGGCATCATGGGCCCCGAACTGGTGGACAACATGAAACGCCAGGCGGAACGCTTTGGGGCCTATTTCATGGATGGATCCGTTCTGGAAGCGGACCTTTCCGAGCGGCCTTTCAAGCTCAACATCGAAGGGCATTGGGTGGAAACCCGCACCCTGATCATCGCGTCCGGCGCTTCGGCGCGCTGGCTTGGGCTGCCTTCCGAACAGGCGCTGATTGGCCACGGCGTCAGCAGTTGCGCCACCTGTGACGGCTTCTTTTATAAGGGCAAAAAGATCATGGTGATCGGCGGCGGAGATTCCGCGATGGAAGAAGCAAACTTTCTCACCCGCTTCGGCACGGAGGTCGCGCTGGTTCATCGCAACGACAGCTTCCGCGCTTCCAGGATTATGCTGGAACGGGCTACGGCGAATCCGAAAATCAAGTTCCTGACGAATACTGTAGTGGAGGAGATCCATGACGTCAGCAAGAACTCCGTTACGGGCGTCCGTCTGAAAAATATCCAGTCCGGACAGGTCTGGGATCAGGACGTGGACGGCTTTTTTGTAGCTATTGGCCACATCCCGAACACCAGGGTATTTCGGGGACAGATCGAAACCGATGGCGATGGCTATATATTGTCCAAAGGCGGCGCGCGCACCAGCGTTACCGGTGTGTTCCATGCGGGCGACGTGCAGGATCGCGTGTACCGGCAGGCCATCACGGCTTCCGGAGCAGGTTGCATGGCCGCGATTGAAGTAGAAAAATTTTTGGAAGTGGAAGGGCACTGACACAGATGATCGAGAGACTTTCACCGGCGGGCGTTCCCGTTCCCCGCGGACCCTATGCGCCAGCCGTGCGCGCCGGGGGTTTTATCTACGTTTCGGGACAGGTCGCGGTGAACCCCGCTACCGATCAGATGGTGACTGGGGACATCAAAGCCGAAACCCGCCAGGTGCTCAATAACATCAAGAGCATTCTGGAAGGCGTTGGGTGCTCCATTGCCGCAGTGGTGAAGTGCAGCGTGTTCCTCCGGAACGGCGGCGACTTCGCGGCAATGAATGAGGTCTACGCGGAGTTCTTCGGCGATAACAAACCCGCGCGCAGCACGATTGTCTGCGGCTTTGTGGCCGATATTAACGTCGAGATCGATTGCGTCGCGTATCAGGAATAGAAATGCCCGTTTCCCTAAAGAACAAGGTCGTACTTGTAGTCGGCGCATCCAGCGGAATCGGGCGCGCCACAGCTGTGCTGTTCGCCCGTGAGGGCGCTCGGGTGATGGCGGTAGCTCGCCGGGAAGATCGTTTGCGGGAACTGCAGTCTTCGCTTGCCCAGGAGAATTTCCACATCGAGTACGCCGCGGGCGATGCCTCCGATGCCGCTCGTATGCAGGCTATCGCGAAGCAAACACGCGAAAGCATGGGCGCCATCGATATCGTCGTGCATGCGACGGGTACCAACACCCCCGATCGTTCGCTGCAGCGCCTCAGGACCGACATCTGGGACATGATGATCACCGTCAACCTGAACGCCGCTTACTACGTGACGGAAGCGGTGCTGCCCGCCATGCGGGAAGCCGGAGCCGGGCATCTGATCTTCATCTCGTCCGTGTCCGGGCTGACCCCTGACGTCTCGGGCGCTTCCTACCAGGCTGCAAAGCGCGGCGTGGTTGCCCTCGCGCATGCCATCCGCGTGGAAGAGAAGGAGCATGGCATTCGCACGTGCGTCGTGTGCCCGGGCCTGGTGGAAACCGAAATTCTGGAAAAGCGTCCGGTCAAGCCTTCAGCCGAGACTCTGGCCAAGGCGTTGCAGCCTGAGGATGTCGCGGAACTGGTTCTGAGCGTGGCAAAGCTTCCCGCCCGCGCCGTGGTGCCGGAAGTTCAGATCCTTCCGACGGTCCTGTAATCATAGAAGCATGGAAGAACTCGATATTCGTGAGCGGGGCGGCGTTCGCAATGGCGAGCCCCAGCTTTCCGATAAACGCCTGTTCATGCAGTTGCTTGCGTTCGGCAGCTGTTCTGATCGGCAAATTTTGGCGGAGGCGCTGGCGGAGCGCAGCATTCCCGGCGTTCTCTATGAAGATGTCAATGACGCGCGCGGCATTGGCCTGCTTAGCTGGAGCGACGACCCTAACTTTTTCGTGGACCGTTTGCGCTCCACTTTAAACTCTGCGGCTTTTTCCGGGCTGGAGCCGAAGCTGGAGTACTCCATGCTGGGCCGCACCTATTCGCTCGGTCACGAACCGAACCTCGAGGACTGGCTAATCCACAAGCCCAAGCGCGCGGCACTCGATCCGCAGTGGCCGTGGGCCATCTGGTATCCGCTCCGGCGCAAGGGCGAGTTTTCGAAACTGCCGCCGGACGAACAGACACCTATCCTGCAGGAACACGGGAAAATCGGGCACGCTTTCGGCCAGGCGGGATTCGCCCAGGACATCCGGCTCGCCTGTTTCGGTCTCGACAAGAACGACAACGATTTCATTATTGGTCTTACGGGAAAAGAGCTGTACCCGCTCTCCGCCTGCATTCAGGCCATGCGCCGCACCACCCAGACTTCGCGTTACATGGAGAGCATGGGTCCGTTCTTCATCGGCAAGGCCTACTGGCAAAGCGCGTTAGAATAAGGGTTCCCATGAACAAAACCATCCTTTTTTTCTTTTGCGCCTGTCTTTGTCTGGTCGGCGCCCAGACGAAGACTTTCACCGGCGTGATCACTGATCAGATGTGCGGCATGGATCACAAGATGATGAACGTCTCGCCGGATTCGAAGTGCGTGACCGAGTGCGTCAAGATGGGTTCGAAGTACGTTCTCGCCGACGGCAAGAATGTTTATGAGTTGAGCGATCAGTCCGCTCCCGCTCAGTATGCCGCGAAAAAGGTGAAAGTCTCGGGCACGCTGAACGGCAAGGTCATCACCGTTAAATCCATCGAAGCCGCGAAGTAGATGCTGCAGAAAACTTCGCTCAACGAAGTTCACCGGGCGAGCGGCGCGAAGATGGTCGATTTCGGCGGCTGGGACATGCCCGTGCAGTATTCGGGCCTGGTCGACGAGCACAACACTGTGCGTCGCGCGGTGGGTCTCTTCGACGTCAGCCACATGGGCGAGATCGAAATCCGAGGTCCGGAGGCGGAAAAGCTCACCGATTACGCCACCACCAACTCCGTTTCGAAGCTCAGGCTGGGCCAGGCGCACTACTCCGGCCTGCTTTACGACCACGGTGGCTTCGTTGACGATATTCTGGTCCACAAAGTAGCCGGCGACCACTACTTCATTTGCGTGAATGCTTCCAACCAGGAGAAGGATTTCGCGCACCTGCAGTCCGTAAACAAGTTCGATGCGACGGTCGAGTTCACAAGCCATCGTTATGCGCAGCTTGCCATTCAGGGTCCGCGCGCTATGGCGACGCTCCAGAAACTCACGCCGGTGGACCTGACACAGATTAAGTACTACTGGTTTACCGACGGTACCGTTTCCGGTGTCCCGGCACGGATAGCGCACACCGGGTATACGGGCGAGGATGGTTTCGAAATATACATCGAACCTGCCGAGGCGCCGCGTATCTGGAACGAAATCCTGGAAGCAGGTGCGGAGTTTGGCATCAAGCCGTGCGGACTGGGCGCGCGCAACACACTGCGTCTGGAATCCAAAATGGCACTGTACGGCCACGAGATTCATGCCTCGATCTCACCGCTGGAAGCCGATCTGGGCTGGATCGTCAAACTCGAGAAGGGCGATTTCGTCGGCCGCGATGCTCTTGCCAAACAGAAGCAAAACGGTCTGGCGCGCAGGCTTGCGGGATTCGAGATGACTGGACGCGGCATTGGGCGCGACGGCTATGAAGTGATGATCGACGGAGTGCCCGCCGGCTGGGTGACCAGCGGTTCGCCTTCGCCGACTCTGAACAGGAACATCGGTCTGTGTTATCTACCTTTTGATCGTGCCCAGGCCGGGCAAAAAATTCAGGTGATCGTCCGCAACCAACCGGTCGACGCGGTTGTCGTCGATACGCCTTTCTATAAGAGGTCGAAATGAGCAGCTATCCCGAGAAATTCGTCTACACCAGGGAGCACGAGTGGGTCGATGCGCAAAACGGCGTTGCCACCATCGGCATCACCGATCACGCGCAGCATGAACTGGGAGACATTGTTTATGTCGATCTCCCGAAGGTAGGCACGCACATCGATCAGGGCAAAACGTTCGGCTCCGTGGAATCCGTAAAGGCCGTCTCGGATATATACGCGCCCGTTTCGGGCGAGATCACCGAAGTGAACGATCAGCTCACCAACGCTCCGGAAAAGCTGAACGACGATCCGCATGGCGCCGCCTGGCTCATCAAGGTCCGGATGAGCGCGCCTGATGAAATTAAGAAGCTGCTAACCGCTGCCGACTATCAGACATATGTGGGGGCAGAATCGTAATTGCGCTATCTTCCGAAGTCTGATTCCGAACGTCAGGAAATGTTGGCCGCGTGCGGCATTGGTACTGCGGAAGAGCTGTATTCACATCTTCCCGCCGAAGCCCTGCTGAACCGCCCGCTCGGGCTCGCACCGGGAGTTTCTGAATACGAAATCATTGATTTCTTCAAGGCTCGAGCTTCGGAAACCGCTGAGGGTTACGTGTCCTTCCTGGGTGCCGGAGTGTACCGGCACTACCGTCCGGTTATCATCGACGCCATCGTCTCTCGCGGCGAGTTCCTTACTTCCTATACGCCGTATCAGGCCGAAATCTCACAGGGTACACTGACGGCCATCTTCGAGTTTCAGACCATGGTCTGCCAGCTCACGGGCATGGACGTGGCCAACGCTTCGATGTATGACGGTTCCACGGCTGTTCCCGAAGCGGCCATGATGGCGCTGCGCGTCACCGGCCGGAATCGCGTTGTGGTGTCGCGCGTTCTGCATCCCGAATACCGCCAGGTACTCACCACTTACGCGAAACATCAGGGCATGCCGCTGGCCGAATTCGGTTACAACGCTGAAACCGGACAGATTGATCTCGAGGATCTGGAACGCCAGCTGGATGACGACACTGCCGCCGTTATCATTCAGTCTCCGAACTTTTTCGGAGTGATTGAAAACGTGCAGGCAGCCGCGGACCTCGCTCACAAGCGCGGCGCTCTGCTGATTTTCATCTTCACAGAAGCGGTTTCACTGGGTATTCTGGAACCCCCTCGCGCCGCCGATATTGTCGCGGGCGAACTGCAATCCTTCGCAATCTCACCGAGCTTCGGTGGCCCGTATGCAGGCATCATTGCGGCGAAAGAAAAGTTCCTTCGGCAGCTGCCCGGCCGATTGGTCGGCCAGACGCTCGATTCAAATGGCAATCGTGCCTTCTGCCTGACCCTTTCCACACGCGAGCAGCACATCCGGCGCGAGAAGGCCACTTCCAATATCTGCACCAATCAGGCGCTCATCGCCCTGATGGCTACCGTGTTCATGACCGTCTATGGCAAGGAAGGGCTGCGCGAACTGGCGGTACAGAATATGGCTAAAGCTCACTATCTCAGTACCAAGCTGAAGCCGCGCTTTTCCGGCCCGTTCTTCAATGAGTTCGTCGCCGATGTCCCCGCCGGCCTGAACGAAAAACTGCTCCGGAAGAAGATCATCGGCGGCCTCCCGCTTGCCGCGACGTATCCGGAACTCGCCGATTCAATGTTGTTCTGCGCGACTGAAATGACACGCCGCAAAGATATGGACTCCGTGGCGGAGGCTCTTTAGCAAATGATCCGCAAAGTTCGTCAGCATATCAGCCAAAACGAAGCCCTGCTCTTTGAGGAGACCTCGCCCGGCAAAGCCGGCTACCAGCTTCCCGAGCTTGATGTCCCTGCCGTGGATCCGGTTGCCGCGGTCGGTGCGGCCAATGTGCGCGCCGAAATTGAAGGATTTCCGGAAGTCAGCGAAGTGGAAGCCATCCGTCACTTCACGCGGCTCTCGACATGGAACTATGCGATCGATCTCGGCCTCTATCCGCTGGGCTCCTGCACCATGAAGTACAACCCGCGGGTGAACGAGTTTGTTGCCCGTCTGGAAGGTCTCGCGTGGGCGCATCCGTACCAGCCCGAATCGCTCTCACAGGGAGCGATGGAAATCATAGCCGGACTCGAGTCCGCGCTGCTCGAAATTACCGGCATGGACGCTATTACGCTGCAGCCTGCCGCAGGCGCGCACGGGGAACTTACCGGCATCCTGTTGGTTCGCGCGTATCTGGAGTCTCAGGGCAACGCGCGCAAACGTATTCTGGTACCGGATTCCGCTCACGGCACCAATCCCGCCACCGCCAGCATGGCCGGCTACTCGGTTCAGAACATTAAGTCCAATGAGAAGGGAATGATGGATCCGGCAGCCCTCGCGCGTCTGATCGACGAGGACACGGATCACAGCATTGCCGCGCTGATGGTCACCAACCCCAGCACCCTGGGCATCTTCGAGGAGGATATCGCGAAGGTCGCTGAGATCCTGCACGCCAAAGGCGCCATGCTTTACATGGATGGCGCAAACATGAATGCCCTCGTCGGCCTCGCGCGTCCGGGCGACTTTGGTGTAGACGTGATGCACATCAACCTGCATAAGACCTTCTCCACTCCTCACGGCGGCGGCGGTCCTGGCGGTGGTCCGGTTGCGGTGAAGAAGCACCTCGAACCGTTCCTTCCCATCCCGCGCCTGCGCCGCGCAAAAGGTGCTTGGACATTCGACTACAACTGCCCCCAATCCATCGGTCGAGTGCGCGCGTTTTACGGCAATTTCGGTGTCCTGGTACGCGCACTCGCTTACATTCTGGCGCACGGCGGCAACGGCTTAAGGAACGCCACCGTAGACGCGCTGTTGAACGCCAATTACATCCGCCACAGGCTCGCGCCCTTCTACGATCTGCCCTACGACAGCCCCAATATGCACGAAGTCGTCTTCAGCGATGACCGCCAGGCGAAGCGGGGCGTGCGCACCGGCGATTTGGCCAAGCGCCTGATTGATTACGGCTTCCACCCGTACACAGTCAGCTTCCCTACTATCGTTCACGGCGCCATCATGATCGAACCCACGGAGACGGAGAGCAAGCGCGAGATCGATCTGTTTGTTGACGCGATGATCTCCATCGCTCAGGAGATCGAGAACGATCCTCAGCTTGTGATGCAAGCTCCTCATTCCACCCGTACCACCCGCGTTGATGAAGTCAGCGCGGCCCGCCGCCCCGTCGTGAGATGGAAGCCCTCTGATTGAAATCCGCGCTGCTCATCGTCGCGGTGATCCTCTTGATCCGCCTGCCTTTCCTTAATCAGGCAGTGCAGGGCGACGACGTTTACTACATCGCCTCAGCCGAGCACGCGCAAATCGAACCGCTGCACCCGAATCACACCCAGTACGTTTTCCAGGGCCGTGACGTCGATTTCCGCGGTTACCCCCATCCGCCGCTGAACGCCTGGTTCCTTGCCGCGCTGATTGCCGTTTTTGGTGAGATTCGCGAAGTTCCCTTCCACCTCGCTTACATCCTATTCTCGCTCATGGCCGCCCTCGCCGCCCTGGCGCTGGCGAAGCGATTCTCCCCTCATCCGCTCTGGGCCGCTCTGCTCTTTGTTTCCGTACCGTCGTTTGTCGTGAATGGCAGTTCCTTCGAGTCCGATGTTCCGTTCCTAGCCTTTTGGATGGTCGGAATCGCCGCATTCGTATACGGGGATGATCGCGACAGCAAGCCGCTCCTTACGCTGTCCGCCCTATCTCTCGCCATCGCGTCGCTGGGCGCTCCACAGGTGATCTTCGCGGTGCCCATCCTCGCCATTTATTCGCGCCGCCGCTGGCCTGTCTACGCCACACCACTCGCGGCCATCGCCCTCTGGCAGACCTTCGAGTTCTTCGGCGCCGGTCGCTTTCCGTTCGCGGTCGCCGCCGGCTACCAGCAGTCCTACGGTCTGCAGAAACTCCAGGCCAAGCTGCGCAACAGCAGTGCGCTCGCGGTTCATCTGCTTTTCTGGTCGTGGCCCATGGCCCTGTTTCCGCTCTGCCGCCGCACGACGATGCCCCGCCGCGATACGCGCTTCCTTATCGCCTGGATCGCCGTCTATTTCCTTGGCGCCATCACCGTCTTTCCCGCGGGATCCGCGCGCTATCTGCTGCCGCTTGCCGCGCCGGTAGCGCTTCTGATTTCCCGACTTCCGGTTCCCTGTCTGGCGGCGCTTTTCCCTTTGCAACTCACCCTCGGTCTGCTGCTCGCCACCGTCAATTACCAGCACTGGGACGCTTACCGCCAGTTTGCCCGGTCGCTCAGTTCCGAAGCCGGACAGCGCCATATGTGGGTGAACGCCGAATGGTCCCTGCGCTACTATCTCGAACTGGAAGGCGCGCGGCCCGTCCATGAAAACCAGCGCATTCCCCCCGGCGATATCGTTGTCTCGAGCGAGCTTGCCTATCCGGTGCCATTCATCCACGGCGGCAGCACACTCGTCCCCATCGCATCGCGCGTAATTCGTCCTGCGATTCCCCTGCGCCTCGTCGGCCTCAAGACGGGTTCCGCTTATTCCAGCGACGAAAGAGGCTTCTTCCCGTTCGGCATCTCGAATGGCCCGATTGACCGTGTCCGCGCCGATCTCCTGAAAGCCCGTACACCCACTCGCATGAGCATTTCCATGGGTGAATCCGATGCCGACAACCAGATTCTCGCCGGGATCTACCCACGCGACAATGGACCCTGGCGCTGGATTGGAAAACAGGCCGCTATCCTGCTGAAATCACCGTCAGCTCCGGCGCCCATTCGCGTCGCGCTTTACATCCCCGATACCGCTCCCGCCCGCACCATTACCTTGGCGCTCGATGGCCGCCTGATATTGCAGCGCACATTTCCGGGTCCCGGCGTATATACCGCCGTGACCGCTCCACAGCACCCGGCCGCGGCGTCCGCCACGCTTACCATCGAGGTCGACAAGACCATCTCACCGCCCGGAGACAACCGCGAACTTGGCATCATTCTGACCGAAGCCGGTTTTGCGAAGTAGTATCCTGAAGGGTATGGGATGTGGAGCAGGCGGGCTGGGCGCACCAGGCACGAGCGAGATTCCGGCAGGCGCGCGCAGGGTCTTCTGCGTTAAGTTTCAGCGTGAGTTGGAAGGTCTGGAAGAAGTTCCTTTTGAAGGCCATCCGCTCGGTCAAAAAATCTACGAAAACGTCTCCAAAGACGCTTGGAAGATGTGGGTCGAGCACATGAAGATGCTCATGAACGAATACCGCCTTAACCTGGGCACTGCCGAAGCACAGGAATTCATCATCAAGCAGATGGACGAGTACTTTTTCGGGGAAGGCGCGGCGCTGCCCGCCGGTTACGTTCCCCCGCAGGCAAAATAAGTTCACAGAACTGGCAGTGCCTCGGCAATCTCAAACGTAAGTTTCGCGTGCGCTTCCCGTACCGCCCGGTCCGCGTCTTCAGCGTTCGCAGCACGCGCGAAAATGAAGCCCAGATAGCTCGCTCCTTCTGGAAGGGGCACAATTCTCTGACCGCGTTTCGCCGTGACAATCACATCGGTTACTCCGGTCACCGCGCGCGCGGCCTCCACGTTTGCCACATCCTGGTAGACCCCGCCGCGTGGAATAGGTATCATCATCACCGCCGAAGCCGATTTCTCCCGCATGACATGCATTACCTCTTCGCCCGCCGCATGTCGCAGCAGCAGTTCCTCCAGGCTCATTTCTTCGCTGAATCGCAGCGCTTTGGCGCACAATCCGCCGATCGGCCGCGCCGCCACTTCCAGCATAAAGACACCGCGCTCATTCACGCGCATTTCGGCGTGAATCGGCCCATCGCTCAGGCCCAGCGCCCGAACGGCTTCGAAGGTTACGTGCGCTATCTCGCGCTGCGTCTCTTCGCTTTCCCGAGAAGGCGTCACGTAAATCGTCTCTTCAAAAAACGGTCCGTCCAAAGGATCGGGTTTGTCGAAGACAGCCAGCACGCGCAGGTGACCGCGTGTCACCAAACCTTCTATCGCAAACTCACGCCCCGGGATGAAGCTCTCGCACTGCACCGCACCCGGCGCCATCGCCTGAATGCGCAGAAATGCCGCCCGGAACTCCGTTTCATCGTCAGCCCGGATCACTCCCCGGCTTGCCGAAAGACCGAGGGGCTTCAGCACGCATGGATAGCTCGCCTGCGCCGCAGCTTCCTCATCGATAGCTAAGAACGCGTCCGGCGCCAGCAGGCCCGCGCGCCGAAATCGTTCACGCGCGAAATGCTTGTTGCCGCATGCCCGAACCGAGTCGAACGAATGATACGGAATGCCCAGCCGCTCCGCTGCGAGCGCAGCTACCAGCGTTGGCCGGTCTCCCACTGCGATGATCCCGTCGCATTGCGGAATCTTCTCAGCCGATCCTTCCGGATCTTCAAACCGCACCGCTACCGCCCGGTCATTCCACGGATCTTCCATCACGTGGCACCGGTCTGTAGCCAGAATCAGCTCGATTCCCGCTCGCTGGGCTGCCGCCGAGAAAGTACGGGTCTGGTACCCGGTGGTGGCCGCTGCCAGAACGACTTTTCTCACCGTTCCAGATTCACGCGCTCGCGTTCCGCCGCCGGCATAGATCGATCCAGAAACCGCGCGAAGCCGCCGAACAAACATGCTGCCGCTTCCGCATTCACCGCCGCTGAGAAGAGGTGGCCCTGCGCGTAGTCGCAGCCAAACTTGAGCAGCTGGAACAGCTGCTGTTCCGTCTCCACACCTTCAGCCACCACACCCATTCCCAGAGTGCGCGCAAGCACGATAATCGTACTCACAATTTGAGCGTTCTCACCGCGCACGCCCATCTCCTCAACAAAACTTCGATCGATTTTCAAGGCATCGAAGGGCAGCCGGTGCAGGTAGTTCAGCGAGGAGTACCCTGTCCCGAAGTCATCGATTTGGAGCCCGATCTTCTGATCCCGGAGCTTCTTCAAAAGGATCCCGGCGCTTTCCATGTTCTCCATCAGCACGCCCTCGGTAATCTCCAGACTGAGGCGCTCAGGCGGAAGCCCCGTCTGGTGCAGAATACCCAAAATCTGATCCAGCAGTTCCGGCTGCGCGAACTGCCGGCAGGAAAGGTTGACGCTCACGCGCATCCGCGGGTCCAGATCATAACTAACCAGCCACGCAGCCATCTGTGCGCATGCCTTGCGCAGTACCCATTCTCCGAGTGGCTCAATCAAGCCCGTTTCATCCGCCAGAGGAATAAACTCCGCCGGCCCGATCATTCCCCGCTCGGGATGATCCCACCGCACCAGCGCTTCCACCTCCGCCACGATCCCCGTCACCAGACAAACCTTCGGCTGATAGTAGAGCGACAGGCTGTCTTTCTCGATGGCGTTGCGCAAATCCGTTTCCATCCGCAGGCGTTCCACGGCCCGGAACCGCATAGCCGGCACGAACACCTCATACCGCTGCTTGCCTGATGATTTTGCGTGATACATGGCTGTATCCGCATCGCGCAGCAGACTCTCCGGCGTTGCATTCGCGTCCCCCAGCTTGACTCCAATGCTGGCTGAGACGAATACCTGATGGCCGTGCAACTCAAAAGCGGGCTTCATCACCTCCTGAATCTGATTCGCCAGCGCGATCGCCACTTCTGTGTCGCTCATCCCGCGAATCAACACGACAAATTCGTCCCCACCCAGCCGTGCCACCGTGATGCGCGCCGAACTGAATGGTTGCAATGCGACGCAATCCGTTAACCGCCGTGCGATCTCCAGCAGTAGCCGGTCTCCCGCCAGATGCCCCAGACTGTCGTTGATCACCTTGAAGCGGTCGAGGTCCAGAAAAAGCACGGCGAACAGCTCCCCGGTGTGAGTGCGCGCGTGATCGATGGAGAGCTGCAGTTTTTCATTCAGCAGGATGCGGCTGGCGAGTCCTGTAAGGTGGTCCGCCGACCTATTCGCAGTGATATCCGTCTGCGAGCCCGCCACCCGCGTCGCTTCCCCTCCCGCGTTCAGTACTGCCACCCCGCGGCTCAGCATCCAGCGATAGGTGCCGTCGCGGTGCAGAATGCGGTATTCGCTCTGAAAATGGTCGGTTCGCCCGGTGCAGTGCTGTGCCAGTTCCAATTCCAGCCGCTCTCTCTCGCCGGGGTAAAGCCGCCCCAGCCACTCTGCCGGACTATCGTCGATATCCGCGTCGGAGAACCCGAGCATCGACTTCCATCGCTCCGAGTAGAAGACTTTGCCGGTCAGCAAATCCCAGTCCCAGAGCCCGTCCTTCGAGCCGCGCGCCGCCAGAGCGTAGCGCTCCTCACTTTCCCGCAGAGCCTCCTGCGCTTCTTTGCGGGAGCGCAGGTGCCGCAGTTCCTCGTCCTTTCTTGCGTGCTTCGTATGCAGCACGAACAGCCCCGCCGCCAGTCCCGTCAGCGACAGACCGATACCCAGTACGCCCCAGGGCTGCCAGGTACGTCGCGCTGCGGAATAGTCCTCCGTCGCGGTCATGAGCATGGCCCAGTGACGGCTGCCGACATCGAACTGGACGATATGTTTGAAGTCGTGTTCCCGAAGCGCCTCCGCTTCAGATCCATACTGTACGCCGTCCACTCCGGTGCTCCAGCGATGCCGGTAAAGAAATCGCTTGCCCGGTGCGGCGCTTAAGTCGTAGAACTGAATGTCCACGGGCTCGCGCTTCAGTCGCTCCAGGCCCCGCTCCAGAACCTCGCCCATCTGGAACACAGCCAGCGCATAGCCCCTCATCACCCTCTGCTCGCGCGGACCCCGGTACACAGCAAGATATGAGGGAAGGCCGAATCCGTTGAACGTTCTCTCCACCACGGTGATTTGTCCACCGACCACCACTTCGCCGGTGGCTGCCGCATCGGTCAGCAACCGGCGTGTGGCCACCAAGGTTGCGGCGTCGTAGCCCGTGATCCGGTCCGCATAGTCGTGAGGATAAATAAACGCGATTGGATAGTACTCGGGCCGCGCCGCCGCGCGTTGCGGGTCCGCCGTGCGAGAGCGCCTGATGAACGGAGGGTGCACATCCCGCTTTGCCAGTTCCGCCTCGAAGGCGGCGCGGTCGGGACCCGCGATCCGCGGCGCCCACTCCAAACTCAAAATACTTGGATTGGCCCGAACCGCCTCTGCTGCGAAGGTCGCGAAACCGCTGTCCTCCAGATCCGGTGTCACTTCCACGTAAGCGCGTAGGGTTCTGAGCGCCGCCAGATTTGATTCGATCTCGCGCCGAACCGCAAATTCGTAGGCGTTCGATGCCAGCCGGAACTCCTCGCGGGCTATCTGCGTTTCGCGGCTGCGCACCATTGCGAAAATCGCAACGGAAACAAACACCCCGAGACTTGCCAGGGCCAACACAAAGCGTCCCCACGTTTCCCAACGCGAATCGCCAGTGGTTGTTTGCATGGCCCGGGAAATCTGGACAGCCAGGAACATCAGATCAGAGCCAACTGCTCCTCAGTGGGCTCCGCTCAGCAATACCAAGGTTCGTTTAAATAGGGTACCCTGGCACGGCCTTCGCGCGGCGGGTCCGGCCACCATCCATAAACAAGGTGCCAGATGCCTGCAAAGATCTCCGCGCGGCTGCGGCCGGCCTTTTCCTCCCGCGCGATAAGCTTCTGCACGGTCGTGCAGAGCTCGTCCATCTCCGAATCCGGATGTCGCCAGGGGTGGGCCAGCGCCCCCGGATCGAAGCTTCCCACCAGTTCCCGCACCTCCGGCAGTTCCAACAACCGAGAACCCGCTGGAATCAGCAGCCGAATCGCGAACTGAATGGGGGCCACGTATTCCACCAGATCCAGTTCCCGCACCACGCACAACAGGTGCTGATAAGCCTCGCGCGTGGTCCACGGCGTAAACGTAACGAACGTCGGGCTCATCTGCAGTCCCGCTTCGCGCATCAGCCGCACCGCCTGGTAAAAGTTCTCGCGGGTATGCCCCTTCGCGAACCTTTCCAGAACAGCATTATCCAGGGATTCCACAGCGCTGGTGACCCACAGGCACCCTGTGCGCCTAAGAATTGGAAGCGCGGAACGGTGCTTCAGCAGATGTTCCACCTTGATTGTTACGTCGTAGGTGACATCAGGAAATTCCGCATGCAGTTCTTCGACGATCCGGGTCGCGTGGCTCACACCGTTGAAGAAATCCGGATCGCCAAAGGTGATATGCCGCGCCCCCGCCGCAACCTGCTGCCAAATATCCGCCAGCACTACATTCCGCTGCACTACGCGGAATACCCCGTTGTAAACGGGCACCACCGGGCAGTGCCGGCACAGATGTTTGCAGCCCCTGCTCGCCTCCGTATGTCCCGCAATCCGCGGCTCGCCGTCACCAGCGACACTCGCATACTTTGTCAGGATGGGCAGTCCCGTTCGGTCCGGCATCACGAACGGCAGCCTCTCGAGCGATATCGATGCGTGACCCGCGTTCCCGCCTTCACTTCCCGCCCAATCCACCAGACCGCGCTCGAACTCGCCCCCCAGGATCGCTTCCACCCCGGCTGCCCGCAACGTATCCTCGTTTAGAGGCGCGTACAATCCGTAACAGCAGAGCCGTGCAGACGGGTTGGCGGCCCGCACTTTTCCAATCACTTTCAGCGACAAACGCATGGCCGTGTGCATCGAAACATGCAGAGCAATCAGATGCGCATCTCCGATGGTGCTGGCTGGCAGCGTGTCGCGGCTAAGGTCGATTGTTGTGACCTGATGGCCTGCGGCGCGCAGCCAGGCGGCTGGCGAGGCAATGGCAAACGGCTGTCTCCCCAGTTCGTACGTAGATAGAAGAAGAACTCGCAATTCTCTCTTTCATTATCGGTTGGATTACAATAGAGCAAAGCGGCCCTCCCCCGGAAATGCTGGCTACTCAAACACTTGCTGAAGAAATTCTCGACCTGAAGAAGGATCGCCGCGCTATTTTGCTGGCCCATCACTACCAGGAAGCCGAGATTCAGGAACTGGCCGATTCCGTGGGTGACTCTTTGGAACTGGCGCGCAAAGCGCGGGATTTCGAGGGCGACGTGATCGCGTTCTGCGGTGTCTGGTTCATGGCCGAAACCGCGAAGATCCTCAACCCTGACCGCACGGTTATCGTTCCCGACCGCGCTGCGTCTTGCAGCCTCGTCGAGAGTTGCCCGGTGGAGCCGATTCGCGAATACCGCCGCCGCAACCCCGAGCACGTCATCGTCAGCTACATCAACACCTCAGCCGATGTGAAAGCGGAGAGCGACATCATCTGTACATCGCGAAACGCGGTCGACGTGGTGAACTCCATTCCATCCGAGAAGACGGTTTTGTTCCTCCCCGATCGCAATCTGGGCGCCTACGTCCAGCGTCAGACCCGCCGCGTCAACCTGAAAATCTGGCAGGGCGCCTGCATCGTGCACGCGACGTTCCCGGAACGGCGTCTGCTGGAAGCGATGGCCGCTCACCCGGACGCCGTGGTGATTGCCCACCCGGAGTGCCCGGAACCCGTGCTGCGGCATGCCCAATTTATCGGCTCTACTTCCGCTCTGATTGATTACTCTGCCAGCAGCCGCGCGCGCGAGTTCATCGTCATGACCGAAAGCGGCGTTTCTTTCTCGCTCCGCAAGTACGCTCCCGGCAAGAGATTTTATTTCGTCGCCAACGAAAACTGCAATTGCAGCGAGTGCCCTTTTATGCGCCTGAACACGCTCGAGAAGCTTCGGGACGCGCTCCTGACTCTTGAGCCTCGCGTGGATCTCGACCCGGAACTCATCCGCCGGGCCGCGCTCCCCATCGAGCGAATGCTGGCCTTGTGAGCCTGATCGACACGTTCGGCCGCGTCCACGACAGCCTGCGGATCAGCGTCACCGATCGCTGTAACATCCGCTGTTTTTATTGCATGCCGGACGGCGGCGTTACCTTTCAGCCGCGCGCCGAGATCCTGAGCTACGAAGAGCTGGAGCGGGTGGTCCGCGTGGCCGTGGCTCATGGAGTCGACAAAGTCCGCATTACCGGCGGAGAACCACTCCTGCGGCGTGATCTTTCCGTTCTCGTTGCGGGATTGGCGGCGGTTCCCGGTGTGCGCGATCTGGCGCTTACCACCAACGCCGTTCTGCTTGCGCGGGATGCTCAGGCTCTTCACGACGCCGGCCTCCGGCGCCTGAATATCCATCTCGATACCCTCGATCGCGCCCGTTTCCTTCAAATGACTCGCCGCGACGATTTGGCGCGCGTTCTGGAAGGGATCGAGGCCGCGCGGTCTCTCGGATTCTCCCTGAAGTTGAACGCCGTTGCGGTGCGGGACCTTAACGAGCCCGACATTCTGCCCATCGCCCGCTTCTGCCGCGAGAACGGAATCGAAGCCCGCTTTATTGAGTTCATGCCGCTGGACGGCCAGGGCCTTTGGGATCGCTCCAAGGTCATGTCCGCCGACGAAATGCGACATGTCATCTCCGCCGGTATCGCGCCGCTGATCGAAGTTCCCGGTGATGACCCTCGCGCCCCTGCCACCGAATATACCTACGCCGATACCGGCGCCCGCCTGGGCGTAATTGCATCCGTCACCAAACCCTTTTGCCTGAACTGCAATCGTCTGCGGCTGACCGCCGATGGCAAACTGCGGTATTGCCTGTTCGCTATCGAAGAAACCGATATCAAGCCCTTACTGCGCGGCGGCGGCTCCGATGGCGAGATTGCAGATGCCCTGCATCTCACCACGCGCCAGAAATGGCTGGGGCACCAGATCGATACGGCCCGCTTTGTGCCGCCCCCCCGCCCGATGTACTCGATTGGCGGCTGAGCGCTATACCAGCTTCTCGAAAAGGCTGACTAGGTATTCCTGGTCGAACGGACCCGTCTGATAGGTTCTCGGGTGAAAGAACTGCCAACCCGGTCCGACGCAGTAAAAGATCAGGTTCTCTTCCACATTGGCCTGTTCCAGCAATTCCTGATTGAAGCAGCGCGTCGTGCCTTCCAGGATGTACGGCTCGCGGAAGTTCTCGGTGGAAACCAATTCCTCCGGTGAAGTAAAACAAAGCAGCACAATCCGCCCGCGAACACCCAGCTGAAACATGATGTCCTGGAAGTCGGCATACTGGCTGCCCTCAAAGTCGTCAGGGTCCAGAGTGATTTCCACCCGCTGCAGGATTTCGTTCACACGGCTGGCGAACCCTGTGCAGATCCGGTATAACTCCTCCGCGGCTGCGCGCCTTGCCGTTTGTATCCTACGTTGTTCCAGCAGGCGTGCATCATCGCGCGCCGCCAGAGAAGAGATAGTCTCCGCCAGCTTCTCGATCCGGCCCGGGCGCCCGCGCTTCCATCCCCCGCCCAATCCAAACAATCCTTCCTCGGACAATCTCCAGAATATTCCGCCCGATCAAGGAAAGGTAGTCCCACTTCTCCGGATGCCGCAAAGTTCTTGCGGTTGGCAGGTACAAACTTCTACCGCTGTGCCGAATGTAGCGCACCAGAGGGCCGCCCTGGGTCTCCACCAGCCAGGCGTGGGAATCGTCGGGCCGCCGGAGCAGTGCCTCGGTGCGGTCCAGCAGCGCCACGTCGCCTGCCTGAAAATAAGGGCTCATCGCCGGATCGTGATGCAGAATCAGGGCTGCGGGATTATCGAGGCGCACCACCTGCGAAGCCGTAAACGGCATGGCGCCCTCATGTCTTTCCGGCGCGAACGGCGAACGCGGACCTCCCGTTCCGCCGCGCAATAATGGGACAAGCCGGTATGGATGCTGGTTTTCCCTTCGCCAGCTGGCGGACTCCTCCTGATTCAGATCGAGCGTTGTTATCCCCAGATGTCGCAGCAGCGCGTCGGCAAGCACAGGCGAGAGCCCGCGCGCTCCCTTCAGGACGTTGTGCACCTGCGGCTGTGACACTCCAATGGCTCGCGCCAGGCCGCGTTCCGTCAGGAAACCGTTTCGAATTCTCTCCCGTACCAAATCCAGAAGCCGGCGCTGCTGCGTTCCAAAATACACGGCCTCCCTCCTATTTCAATCCGATATATACCCGCTCCCTTCGTCCAGTCCGCTAAACGTGTTTAATTTACGTTTACAGATATTTTTATCTTAATCTCGTAATAGGAAGTTGTTGAATTAGATGGAGTTAAAAATAATATTGAGAGTATTTGATGCAAAATGCACTACCATTTTTCCCCGAATTTATTGACCATGTTTTTACTTCCATCAATAGTGTAGGCATATCACTGAACGGCTTGTGATCCGAAAAGAGCCGAAAGGAACATTCAACAAATGCAATGGAATCGATCCGAAACGATCGCCGTCGCGAAACAACGATGTGCTCACTGTATGGGAGAGGGCTTGCGCCTTACCAGCAGAGGGGGGTCGTCAAACCCCTGCAATTGTGTTCTTCGCGGCATATTCCGCGCCTGTTATCAGCGCTTTCGTTCCTGCGTTTCCAAAGAAAAGTACATTAGTAAAGTCACCTTGGAGCATTGCTCCGGAAAAGACGGACGTCGTGTCTGGGCTCGCAAAGACGAAGATTACATCGCAGACTTCTGTCTGGTCAGCAAACGAGCATTAACGCCGGAAGAATATAAACTATTTCGAATCCATTTCTTACTTGGCGCAGATTGGCGGCTTTGTGTTCGGCAGTTAAATATGGACAGAGGTACTTTCTTTCATTCCGTTTATCGCATTCAACAAAAACTCGGCCGCGTGTTCCGCGAGCTGGAACCCTTCGCGTTGTTTCCCCTGGACGCTTACTTCGGCGGCACGATCGTCAAGGCTCGTCCGGATGCCACCAAGTTGTTCCTGATGCCTCCGCGAGAGGAAAGGAAAGGACTCCGGCCGCCGCTGCGGCGCGTTTCGCAGGACAAGAAAGCTGCTTGAGCTGGCGTTAAGCCGGCAAACTCAGGCGGACCGAACCCGGTCCGCCTTTTCTGTTAGCCTCTCTTCATTGGACAATTTCACCCACACCCTCACGGGCCTTTTCCTGAGCCGCGCGGGATTAAACCGGCTCACCCCCTCTGCCACTCCCCTCCTGCTGATCTCTGCGAACGCTCCCGACTGCGACGTGGTCTCCGCCCTGGGCGGCGCCGCGAGCTACCTCCACTGGCATCGCAATTTGACCCACTCCATTCTCCTCGCCCCCGTACTTGCTTTGGCGGTCGTGCTCGTTGTCAAGTTGGCGCGCCAGTCCCTTTCGCTGTTGCCCGCCTTCTTCGTGGCGCTCGCCGGCGTCGCGTCGCATCTATTGCTGGATCTCACGAACATTTATGGTGTGCGCGTGCTACTTCCGTTTTCCGGCCACTGGTTTCACCTCGATCTCACCCCCGTCATTGATTTTTGGATTTGGGGAGTTCTCGCGATTTGCCTGGCCGGCCCGTTCCTTTCGAAGCTCGTTAGCTCGGAAATCGGTTCGGGCCACCGACGCCCTTATCCCGGCGCCGGCTTCGCGTGGCTGGCGCTCATTTTCCTGCTGGGCTACAACCTGACCCGGTTGACTCTTCACGCCCGAGCCGTTGGTATGCTGGCCTCCCGCGAATACTCCGGGTCTTCGGCTCTCCGCGTCGCCGCGTTTCCCCGGCTGCAAAATCCGCTTCTCTGGCAGGGACTGGCCGATACCAATGACTCCTACTACCTTTACAACATCAACCTGTCCGCTCCGTTCGATCCCGCGCAGGGTGATACGGTGGCGAAAGCGGAAGCGTCTCCCCAGATTGATGCGGCCAATCGAACTGCGGCGTTCCAGGTGATGCGGGAATTCGCGGTTTATCCGCTTTATGTGCTCTCGCCCGCGGCCACACAGGGGGTCACCCGCGTACAGCTTTCGGACATGCGCTTCAATTTCTCCAGCGTCGCCCTGGTGGATGCGTCCGGCCACGTCCGAACATCCGCATTTCGCTTCGGCCCGCAATGACGGTTCACCGCCGTCTTGCCGAAACCGTATTTCATAAGTCAGGCGCTTTGGCCCTGCTGCGCGCCGCCAAAAGGGATCGCGCCCGCATCCTGATGTACCACGGCTTTGATGGTCCTCCGGAAACGGTTCGCGACCACCTGAGCCGCCAGTGCGAGCACCTCCGCCGATATTACACGCCGGTCAGCCTGAGCCGGATTGCCGAATCGATTCGTACCCGCGCACCTCTGCCGCCGAACAGCCTGGCGGTCACTGTGGACGACGGCTACCGCAACCTGCAGATTGCCTTCCCGATCTTCCGCGCTTTCGGTTTCTCCGTGACGGTTTACGTGGTTTCGGAATTTACCGATGGCCGGATCTGGCTCTGGCCTGACCAGGTGAAGTATGCTTCCCGGGCCGGCCAGCGCCTTCCGGTTCCAAGTGCCGATGCCTACGAACAGCTGCTAATGGAACTGCCCAATGCCGAACGCCTGCAGAGGCTCGAGTCGCTTGCTGTCCCAACTACCCCGCCGCCGGGCTGTGAGCCCTTATCGTGGGACGAACTCCGCGCCATGGCGGCGCAGGGTCTCGAAGTCGGCGCTCACACGCGCACTCACCCGATCCTGTCACGACTCGAGACTCCCGGTCAGACAGCCGATGAAATTGCAGGTTCGAAGCGTCGCATCGAACAGGCAGTAGGCCTCAAGGTCCGTCATTTCTGCTATCCCAATGGACGTCTCCAGGATTATGACGCCGCCACTCTTGCCGCTGTCCGCGACGCCGGTTACGAAACAGCCGTTACCACTGTGCCCGGCGTTGTTGGCCCAACCTCCGATCCTTTCCAGTTGCCGCGTCTTGGTGTGGAACCCGATGATCCGCAACTGCCATTCGAACGCTGGGTTTCAGGCCTGCACCAGCGGCGTTAAGACTAGCGGGTAAAAAGCAGGAAGAGCGCAACAGCCGCTCCGCCGCATGCCAATACAACGGCCGCCGCGATACCGCCCCATGCGGGTTGTGGCCGCCAGGTTCCTGCCTGAAGCCGGTGAGTCAGCCGGACATGCTGGATAGCCGCCCAGACGTTCACCGACACTCCCACTCCTACCAGAACGATCCCGAACCATTGCGACAGATATGTGGGCGGCTGCACCAGTTCCGGCCTCGCCGCTTGCATCTCGCGCAGAAACAGTCCGAACCGGGCGACTACAAAGCCAAATCCCATCATCGCTAGACCCGTGCGAATCCAGGCCAGCAAAGTCCGTTCAGCCGCGAAGTAGATGCGCGGGTCAGTCTGCGATTGGTCCGGCATTCTACCAGGCCTCTCGATTGACAACGCCAACACGGAACAGTGGCTTGGACCGTTCCGTTTCCTCCATCTGGTAGGGCTGCTGCGTCTTTGTGCTGTCGTAATCGCGCCAGAGCCAGATCAACGACTCCGGCAAATCCATGGCACCCTGCGCAATCGCATGCATGCTGACACCGAACCGAAAATGGAAATCGTACCCGCGCATCTTCAGGCTGTTCGCCAGCTGAATGTTGTTCAGCGGCCAGCTGCCGGCGTTGTTTTCGATGTCGTCTGCGCCGTCCGACATCCACACCCTTAAATTCTTCTTCGGTTCACGCCGCACGCGATAGGGCACGATGTATCCGCCGTCCTGGTTCCGGTCCGGATGCCATTGGATTGCACTGTAACTTCCGATATGGGACAAGACGCGGCTGAACTGCTCCGGGTAATACCAGCCGATATTGAAGGCACAGATCGCGCCGGACGACGCTCCTGCCACGGCGCGCGAGTACGCATCGTGCCGCAGCTTGTAGCTTTTCTCGACATCCGCCAGCACTTCGTTCAACAGATACTGCCCATATCGGTTAGAAACTGTGTCGTACTCGATGCTCCGCATCGTCGCGGCTTCCTTGCCGCCGGTGCCCGGCTGGATCAGCACGTGCACCATGGGCGGAATCAGCTTCTTCGCGACCAGATTGTCCGACACAATCTGCAGCCGCAGGCGCACCAGATCCTGATTCCCCACAATGGTCTCGCCGTCCTGCCAGACCATCAGCGGCGCCCCTCCGGTCACGTCTGCTCCGGGATTCACGTACACCCAGTAGTACGACGACATGCCCGGATACACTCTGCTCTTCAGTGTCTTTCGCTCGCTCAGCTTTCCTCTGGGCACTCCGTCAGCCGGATACGAATCCGGGTTATACCCAGCTACCTGGTAGCCCCCGATCTCGCGGTCGTTGGCGAAGTAGTGATACTGGTGCGTGGTGCCCAGGCGGAGCATCCGCAGCAGATACCAATACTGCGTCCCGGACACAGGCTTCATGGCGACCGCCGGCTCGCCGTCGATCACCACCGTCGCCGCCGCGGCGCTCTCCACCGCGAAGAAAAATTCCTGTCCCCAGACGACTACGCCATCGCGCCCGTGCAGCTCCGGAAGCCGGTTCCCCCATTCGTCCCTATGGTTGAGCAGCTGGCCCAGTTTCGCGGGATTGTTACGAGCCGCATCCACCAGCTCCTGAATCGCGTTGATCTGACCCGGCGAGACGGAAAGGCACAAGAGAAATGTGATCAGCGTTCTTCGCATATCTGCAAGCACAAGACGACATCGTCCATTCTGGAGCAAGAGACCGCCCTCCGAAACATTGTATGGGTCCCAAATGGCGCAAGCGTGAGAAGCGATACCCAGCTAATTGTGAACGTGATCTATTCCCATCCTGGGCTGGCCAGCCAGAGAAATCGAGGATTCGAGCGTGTGGAGGGAGTCTACACGTCTTTCTGGACGACGACATCGAACTACCCCCAAATTACATTTCGATTTGTCTGAAAATAACGGAATCCAATTGAGATATCGTAGCACTTAGCTTTTGGGGATCTCACAGTGGGTAAGCTCCATCCGACCCGTATCACTGTTCCCAGGTTCATGGCGTAAAGGCGTTCGGATCACATGAACCTAATCGGCCTGGGTGAGGCGGGGCACGGTCGTGCCCACGAGTTTGGCGTCACAACTTTGCTTTGACATGACTAACGAATGCTGGACTCGGCCCCGTCAGACAGCCGTGATATCATCGCAGCGAGTTCAGAAGGAACGCCTTTTTATGTCGGATGAAACCACCCGAAGATTTTTCCTTGGCGCGGCTTCCGCGCTAGCCGCCACACGCGTCTGGGGCGCGAATGACCGAGTCAGCGTCGGGATCGTCGGCCTTGGAGGCCGCGGGACGAATCACCTCAATATCTATTCACGCCTGCCCGAAGCGCGCGTGGCCGGACTTTGCGATGTTGACCAATCGTCGCTCGAGCGAGCGCAGGCCACTTTGGTCAAGAATACCGGGGAGAAGGCGCAGGAATTTTCGGATATGCGCAAGCTCTTTGCCGATCCTTCCATCGAAGCCGTTTCGATTGCTACGCCGAATCACTGGCACGCGCTTGCCGCCATCTGGGCGATGAAGGCGGGCAAAGACGTTTACGGCGAGAAGCCGGCCTGCTACAACATCTACGAAGGCCAAAAGATGATCCAGACCGCGCATGAAACCAAGCGCATGATGCAGGTCGGCTCGCAGCACCGCAGTACTCCCTTCAAGATGAAAGCCATTGCCGCGATGCAGAGCGGTCTCATCGGCAACATCTATCTTGCGAAAGGCCTTTGCTTCAAACGCCGGGCCTCCATCGGCCATCAGCCCGACAGCCCCACGCCCCCCGGAGTCGATTGGGATATGTTCCTCGGACCGGCGCCGATGCGTCCGTTCAACACGCTCCGCTTCAAATACAACTGGCACTGGTTCTGGGACACCGGCAATGGCGATATCGGCAACCAGGGCGTGCACGAAATCGGAATCTGCCGGTGGGGTATGGGCGACCCGCAATGGCCTCGAACCGCCTATGCCCAAGGCGGCAAGTACGCCTACATAGACGATCAGGAAACGCCGAATACACTGCTCGCCAGCTACGATTACGGCAGCGGAAGGGAGATCGTCTTCGAAGTCCGCGGTCTGCTGACCGGCGGCGAAGGCGTCCCGGTCGCACGCCGCCCCGGTCCGCCCGCCGCTGGAGCCGTAGCGCCTCCTTCGTCTCCCGCGCCCACTTCCACCCTGCCGCGTTCGGGTCAGCCGCTCAATATCATGGTCGGCAACCTTTTCTATGGCAACGAAGGCTGGGCCGCTATGAGTGATGCCGGCTTCCAGGCTTTCAAGGGCGAAAGCAACGAACTCGTCATGGACGAACGGCCGGAACGCGGGCAGGACGCCACCGGCCTGCACATGCAAAACTTCCTGGCTGCCTGTCGCTCGCGGAAGCGTGAGGATCTGCATGACGGGCTCGACAATGCTTATCTCAGCGCGGGACTCTGCCACCTCGCCAACATCAGCTATCGCGTGGGCCGCAAACTGACGCTGGAACCCGGGCCCAGATTTGCCAACGATCCGGAAGCCAATAAGCTGATTACCCGCGAGTACCGCAAGCCGTACGTCGTCTGATCACGGCTTGGTATCCTGGCTGAATGGCTGAAGAGTACGACGCAATCATCATCGGGACCGGCGCAGGCGGCGGCACTCTGGCCCTCCATCTGGCGCAGGCCGGCAAAAAGATCCTGATTCTTGAGCGCGGCCCGTTTCTTCCGCAGGAGAAACTGAACTGGGACACGCAGGCCGTCTTTCTCGATAATCGCTATCACACCAAGGAGGTCTGGCAAAACAAGGATGGCAAACCGCTCCATCCGCAGCAGGCCTATTTCGTCGGTGGCCAGACAAAAGTTTACGGCGCGGCGATGTTTCGCATGCGTGCTGAGGATTTCGGCGAAATACACCATAAAGGCGGCATCTCCCCGGCATGGCCGATCTCCTATAACGATCTGGAGCCGTATTACACTCGCGCGGAAGATCTGTTCCACGTACATGGCGATCTCGGCACGGCCCCTCCAGTTGCGGGCGGATTTGGGTCCTCCTTCGATCCCACCGAGCCGTTTCACTCCAAAAAGTATCCTTACCCGGCTTTCCGAAACGAACCGCGAATGCAATCGATCGAGAAAGATGTCCGCGGTTTGGGGATCCATACCTTTCCTATCCCGCTTGGGCTGAAACGCAACGAAGCCGACCCGCTCGCCTCGCCCTGCGTCCGCTGCGATACGTGCGATGGCTATCCGTGTCTGGTTCACGCCAAATCCGATGCGGACATCAATTGCATTCGGCGGATTATGCACCTGCCGAACGTCACGCTGATGACAAATTCCCGGGTCACTCGCCTGATTACCAATAGTTCCGGCACGGCCGTTGTCTCCGCCGAAGTGCTGCACGCCGGGGAGCAGGCCTCTTCCTCAGGGGCGCCCGCTATATACAGCGCCGGCCTGTTTGCTGTATGCGCCGGCGCAGTGAATTCCGCAGTCATCCTGCTTGCATCGGCAAACGACAAGCACCCCGGCGGGCTCGCCAACCGCTCCGACCAGGTAGGGCGCAACTTCATGTATCACCAGGCGGATGCGCTCCTTGCCATCTCGACCGAGCGCAACGAGGACAGCTACACCAAGACCTGGGGGACGAACGACTTCTACTTGAGCGACACGGATCCTGACTACCCGTTTCCGCTCGGCCAGGTACAGCCCGTCGGCAGCTTCCACTACGAAATGATGAAGGGTGACGCGCCGCCGCTCACTCCCGGTTTCGTTCTGGAAGGCATGAAGCATCACGCCGTTCCCTGGTGGCTCACAACCGAAGATCTCCCGGCCGCTGAAAACCGGGTGACCATCCATAACACCACTCCTCTGTCCGTCGAGAATGTTCAACCGGGAGTCGCGGGTCCGCACCCTTCCGGCGACACGGGCCGCACGAACGAAGCCGAACAGGTGAGCGACTCCGCGCCCATGCGGATTCAGCTCTCCTACACGCCCAACAACGTGGAATCCTTCGAGCGCCTGAAGGACCGATGGGTGGATGTCCTCAAGAGGGCGGGGCATGCCGCTAGCTCCGTTCCGCTCCACGCTTACTTCAAGAAGCGCATTCCGATCGAGGGCGTCGGACACCAGAACGGCACGTGCCGTATGGGGACCGACCCCGCCCAGAGCGTGCTCGATCCCCACTGCAAAGCGCACGATCTCGACAACCTATATGTCGTGGACGCGTCCTGCTTCGTTTCCGCCAGTGCCGTGAACCCGTCGCTGACGATCATCGCCAACGCGATTCGCGTGGCGGACCATCTGCTTGCCGAACGCCTGAAGTAAGCTACCGGAAGATGCCGGTGTGTCCCAGCGAATAGCGGCCGGGTTGCGGATAGACACAAAGCCCGTGCGGGCCCTGGCCCACCTGAATGCGCGCCAGAAGCTGCCAGTTCACCACGTCAATGGCATAGACCTCGGAGGTGTAGCGGCCGGAAAGCCACAGCACCTTGCCGTCGGGCGAGACGCCACCCATATCAGGGCTGCCGCCACCGGGAATCGGCCACGTCTTTACTACTGATCGCGTCGCGAAATCAATCAGCGAAATGCTCGCGTCTTTTGGATGCCCGATTAGTCCGCGGTTGGATACATAAAGCGATTTCGAATCGCGGCTCGGATACAAGCCGTGGGCGCCCTTGCCCGTCGGCAAAAAGCCAAGCAGCTTCATGTTCTCGCCATCCACCATGTAGACGCCGTTACTCATCATGTCGGCAACGTAGAAGACCTTGCCGTCCGGCGAGATCTTCACGTCCTGCGGCATGCTGGTCGGCTTCAGGCGCAGCAGACCAGCAAGTTTCTTTTGTTCGACATCCACCTTCACGATGGTGCCGGAAAACTCGCAGCTCGCAAGAAAGTACCGCCCGCTCGCGGAGAAATCGACATGATCCACACCTTTGCATGGGACATGCAGCGAGGTCACCAGCTTCATGGTCGAGGGCTCGCGGAAATCCAGACGGGCGCGCGCCTCGGCGACAACGATCGCGTATTTGCCGTCCGGCGTGTAGTACATGTTGTAAGGATCTTCCACCGGCACCGTCTCGCCTTTGACGCCGGTCCCGGGGTCGATCTTTGTCAGGCTGTCGCCCAGATCGTTCAGCACCCAAAGAGTGCGCATGTCCCAGGACGGAACCACATGCTGCGGCTGATGCCCGACGGCGAAATGAGAAACGACCTTGAAGGTTTTCGGATCGATCACATCGACGGTGTTGCTGCCGCTGTTCGGCACGTAGATGCGATGGGGAAATCCGCGGACTTCCGGGCTTAGCTTGTTGGGCCGGTCGGCGATGTAAATGTCGTTCGGGTCGGTAACCGGGGGCATGCCCGGCAACGGCTCCGTGCCAACAGCGACGTTGAACGGTGCGACGAGGGGCGCCGTCTTTTTAGTTGTATGCTTCACCGCGCTGATGGCAAGCGCGGCGCAAAGGAGTATCAGAAAAACGCGGGACACTTCGCCCAGTGTACTAAGTACGGCCGCCCGCCAACGGCAATTCCTCGGGTTGGTCGTCACGGTAGCTTTCGCGGTCTTTCCACGCGCTCTTCAGGTAATCGCGATTCATTCGGGCGATCACTTCAATGCGGATTTCCTTCGGGCAAACCGCTTCGCATTCGCCGATGTTGGTGCAGTTCCCGAACCATTCCCGGTTGGCCTGTTCCACCATATGCCGGGCGCGGTGTTCCCGTTCAGCCTGGCCCTGCGGCAGCATACCAAGATGCGTGATTTTGGCCCCGGTGAAGAGGGCCGCCGAGGCATTCGGACAGGCTGCGATGCAAGCGCCGCACGCGATGCACGCCGCCGCGTCCATGGCGCGGTCCGCCTTCTCTTTCGGCACCGGGAGAGCATTGCCGTCCGGCGCATTGCCGGTGGAAACGGAGATGTATCCGCCGGCAGCAATGATACGATCCAGCGCGCGGCGGTCCACCGCAAGATCCTTCAGCACCGGGAATGCGCGGGCGCGAAAGGGCTCAAGGTAGAGTTCATCGCCATCTTTGTAATGGCGCATGTGGAGCTGGCAGACCGCCGTCCCGGGAACGGGCCCATGCGCCACGCCGTTGATCATGAAGCCGCATGAACCGCAGATGCCTTCGCGGCAATCGTGTTCGAACGCGATGGGTTCGTCGCCTTTGAGGATGAGGCCTTCGTTTACCACATCGAGCATTTCGAGAAACGACATATCCGGACTTACATCCGGAACGTCGTAGCGGACCATGCTTCCTTTATCGCTCTGACGCCGCTGACGCCAGACATGCAGGGTAAGATTCATTTACTTATAGCTCCGCTGCGAGGGATGCACGTACTGGAATTCGAGCGGCTCCTTATGCAGAATGGGAGGGCACTGTACTCCGTTGAACTCCCAGGCGGCCACATACGAATAATCTTCGTCGTTGCGCAGGGCTTCATTTTCGGGAGTCTGGTATTCCTCGCGGAAATGGCCTCCGCAGCTTTCGTTCCGGTTCAGGGCATCGATGCACATGAGCTCGGCGAGCTCGAAGTAATCGGCCACGCGGCCGGCGGCTTCAATGGATGGATTGAGGTCCTGCGATTCGCCGGCCACTTTGACGTTCTTCCAGAAGTCCTCGCGTAACGCGCGAATCCGCGAAATGGCGCTGCGCAGGCCTTCGGCGGTCCGGGACATACCGCATTCATCCCAGACAATCTTCCCAAGTTCCTTATGGAATGAGGCTGTGGTGCGATTCCCGTTGATGGAGAGGAGTTTCTGCGTCGTCGCATTCACTTCGGCCTCCACGGCGCGGAATGCGGCGTGCGAAACGTCTACCTTCGGAAGTTTGTTGCTCGCCAGGTAATTGCCGATGGTGTAGGGCGCGATGAAATAGCCGTCCGAAAGACCCTGCATCAGGGCGCTGGCGCCCAGCCGATTGGCGCCGTGGTCCGAAAAGTTCGCTTCGCCTAAAACGAACAGCCCGGGGATGGTGCTCATTAACTCGTAATCCACCCACAATCCGCCCATGGTGTAGTGGATGGCCGGGTAGATGCGCATTGGCACCTTATACGGATCTTCGCCGGTAATGCGCTCGTACATGTCGAACAGATTGCCGTAACGTTCGACGATGGTGTGGCGCCCCAGCCGCTGGATGGATTCGCTGAAATCCAGATACACCCCAAGACCGCCCGGTCCAACGCCGCGGCCCTCATCGCAAACCATCTTGGCGTTGCGGGAAGCCACATCGCGCGGCACCAGATTGCCGAAACTGGGATACCGGCGCTCCAGATAGTAGTCGCGATCGGCTTCCGGGATCTGATCCGGAGAGCGCGTATCGCCTTTCTTCTTCGGCACCCAGATGCGCCCATCGTTTCGCAGTGATTCGCTCATCAGTGTGAGCTTGGACTGATACTCGCCCGAAACCGGAATGCAGGTGGGATGGATCTGCGTAAAGCAGGGGTTCGCGAAGGCCGCTCCGCGCTTGTACGCTCGCCAGATTGCGGTGGCGTTCGAACCTTTGGCGTTGGTGGAAAGGTAATAGACGTTGCCATAGCCGCCGGTAGCGAGCACCACCGCGTCGGCGACGTGACATTCCACTTTGCCGCTGAGCAGGTCGCGGGTGACGATGCCGCGGGCACGGCCATCCACCAGCACCAGATCCAGCATCTCGGTGTACGGCAGCATCTGTACCGTGCCCTCATGCACCTGACGCTCAAGCGCCTGATAAGCTCCCAGCAGCAACTGCTGGCCGGTCTGGCCGCGGGCGTAAAAGGTGCGGGACACCTGCGCGCCGCCGAACGAACGATTGGCGAGCGAGCCGCCGTATTCACGGGCAAATGGAACGCCCTGCGCCACACATTGATCGATGATGCTGACGCTGTTCTGCGCCAGACGGTATACGTTCGCCTCGCGCGCGCGGAAATCGCCGCCCTTGACGGTGTCATAGAACAGGCGATAGATGCTGTCGCCATCGTTCTGATAGTTCTTGGCGGCATTGATGCCGCCCTGCGCCGCGATGCTGTGGGCACGGCGGGGGCTGCCCTGAAAGCAGAAACACTTGACGTTGTAGCCCAACTCACCGAGCGATGCGGAAGCGGAGGCGCCGGCGAGCCCGGAGCCAACCACCAGAACGCTGTACTTGCGCTTGTTGGCGGGGTTGACCAACTTCATTTCGAAGCGGGCACGCTCCCACGCCTGCTCGATGGGGTTCTCCGGTAATTTCGAATCGAGAATCATCGAACCCACCCCGCCAGCACCGAGATAGGAATCGAGATATAGCCGATAGCAATGGCGAACGCGATTCCGGCGGCGAATTTACGCAGCATCGGAGTGTAAACCGGATGGTTCGCGCCGAGCGATTGGAACATGCTGAACACCCCATGGTAGAGATGCAGACACAGAAGACACATCGCCACAATATAGAAGCCGGAAACCAGCGGATTCTGGAAACCCAGGACCAGATTTTCGTACGGCAGCCCTTCCCGGAAGCCGTTCGGCTGCGCTACGCCGAGAGTCAGGTGAAGGATGTGATAAATGATGAATGCGGCGATGATGGGACCGCTCCAGTACATGGTGCGCGAGGCGTAAGAGGAATGTGAGTTATCCTTCTTCACATACCCGACCGGGCGCGCTTTGTTTTTGAGCAGCGCCAGCTGAACCGTCATCCAGATATGAAGGCCCACGGCAGTCAGCAGAATCAGGCGAACGGCCCAGAGCAGCACCGGTTCGATTCGCAGGAATCGGCCGTACGCGTTCATCTTGTCCGCGCCCTCGTAAACCTGCAGATTTCCGATGAGATGCCCGATCACGAAGGCAAATAAAATCAAGCCGGTGACCGCCATTACCGCCTTCTTAAACACTGTCGAATCGTAAAACCGGAAGGCGCGGTGATACGGATTGCCGACTGCCAGCGAACTCATTCCTTATTACCTCGATTGTGGCACAAGCAATTATAAGGATGCCGGGGCGACAGGGTGGAGTGGAAAATGTCCTGATCTCGTCCGGCCCCATACAGTGGCACGGCTCCTGCTGCCAACCACAACATGTTAGACCAGGCAATGGAGCGCCGTACTTTTCTGAGCGGAATCGCTGCTCTTGTTACGGCCGCTTCGGTTCATGCGCAAAATTCTACCCCCGACGCGAACGGTATGATTTATCGCACGCTCGGGGCCAGCGGAGAGAAAGTTTCGGCGATCGGGCTCGGCGGCTCGCACATCGGGCGACAGAACGAAGAGAAAGAGAGCATTGCAATTATCCGTTCCGCGATCGACCGCGGAATCACGTTCATGGATAATTCCTGGGACTACAACGAAGGCGCGAGCGAAATTCGGATGGGCAAAGCGCTGCGCGACGGCTACCGCCAAAAGGTCTTCCTGATGACCAAATTCGACGGCCGGACGAAGAAGACGGCGGCGCTGCAGATTGAGGAATCGCTGGCACGGCTGGGCACCGACCACGTGGACCTGCTGCAGTTCCACGAGAATATCCGGCTGGAAGATCCCGACCGTTTTTTCGCGCCGGGCGGCGCCATGGAGGCCGTGATGGATGCGAAGCAAGCGGGCAAGACGCGATACATCGGTTTCACCGGGCATAAAGACCCTGCCGTTCACCTGCGCATGCTGGAGATGGCCAAAGCGCGAAATTTCCATTTCGACACGGCGCAGATGCCCATCAATGTGATGGATGCGCATTTCCGAAGCTTCCTGCACGACGTGGTGCCGGTAATGATGCAGCAGAAAGTGGCACTGCTTGGCATGAAATCGATGGCCGACGGCAACATCCTGAAGAGCAACACCGTGACGCCCATCGAGTGCCTGCACTTCGCGCTCAGCCAGCCGACCTCAGTGGTGATCACCGGCTGCGACAGCATGAAGATACTGGATCAGGCCTTCGAAGCCGTCCGGACGTTCAAGCCGCTGACGCAGTCGCAAACCGCCCAGCTGCTGGCGAAGACACAGGCGGCTGCCATGCACGGCGAATACGAGCCGTTCAAGACTACAAGCAAATTCGATTCAACGGCGCAGCACCCCGAGTACCTGATGAACGAAAAGAAAGATTCCTAAAGAGCATCCTTCAACGCGCGTTCGAAGGCGTCGAGGTCGGCGTCATTGTTGTAGAAATGCGGGGAGACGCGGAGCTTGCCGTGTCGGGCTGCGGTAATAATGTGCCGAGTGCTTAGAGCCTTCGCGATGGCACCGGCGTCCGCTCGCGGAAACTCCGCCGCGACGATGGGGGCGCCTTCGTAGCGAACGGTGGCGCCCTGTGTCCGGACAATGGCGCGCACGCGGTCAGTGAGGGAGAGCACACGCGCTTCGATGTTGTTGGGACCCAGTTCCAGCATCAGCTTCACGGCATCGCCCATAGCGTAGATCGCCGCGAAGTTGATCATGCCGCCCTCGTATTTTTCGGCGAATTCGGAGAACTCGGGAGCGCCGCAGTTCAGGCTGTCGACGGAGCGCCAGTTCCGGTCGCTGCGCCAGCCGATGACGTTGGGTGTCAGATGCGGGCGCAGATCGGGACGCACGTAGATGAAACCGGCTCCGTTGGGCGACAGCATCCATTTGTAGGCATCGACGGCCAGCATGTCGGGCTGAACGGCCGCGGTGTCGAAGCAAAGCGAACCGACGCTTTGCGTGCCATCGACATAAAAACGAATCCCGCGGGCACGCAGGAAGCGGGACATCTCGGCGACCGGCGCGACGTAGCCGTTGATGTAATTCACATTGCTGACCAGCACCGCGCGCGTGCGGGGAGTGATGGCATCGTAGAACCGCTCAGGCTCTGCTTCCACCAGTTCCACGCCTCGCGAGCCGAGAAAGCCGGCGTGATAGAACTGGTTCGGAAATTCGTTGGCGAGAGTAACGATCCGGTCGTCCGGCTGCCACTCAATCCCGGCGAGAAAGAGCGCCAGCGCCGAACACGCATTCGGGAGAAAACCAATGTCCCCGGCGCTGCAGTTAATCAGCTGCGCGATCGACCCGCGAACCTCGTCCATGTCATCAAACCAGCCGAGGAAATCGGTACAGGCCAGTTCATTGCGGTGCGCGAAGTGAGCATCCAGCACCGCGCGGGAACGCTCTGGGACCTGGCCAAAGGTCGCGGTATTCAGGTACGTGTACTTCGAGAGGGCGGGGAACTCACTGCGAACCTGTTCCCAGTTCACTGCGAGGCAGCCTTCCGCACCGCCATCGCAGCTTCCGCGACGGGAACATCGGACGACGTCTTGCCGCGCCGCTGAACGAACTCCACCAAGCCTTCTCCGAGTTTCTTGCCGATAGTGATGCGATACGGAATGCCGATCAGATCGGCATCTTTGAACTTTACGCCGGGGCGCTCGTCGCGATCGTCGAACAGGGCATCGAGACCGACCTCGCGGCAGGAATCGTAGATCTGCTGCGCGGCCTGCTTCTGCGCAGGATCGCCGATATTCACAGGCGTGACCACCACCGTAAACGGCGCAATAGAAACCGGCAGCATCATGCCGTCCCTATCGTTATGCTCCTCGATGGCGGCGCTCAGGATTCGCTCGATGCCGATGCCGTAAGAACCCATGATGGGCGTGACTTCGTCCCCGGAGGCGTTGAGGACGCGGAGACCCATGGGATCGGAGTATTTGTACCCGAGCTTGAAGATGTGGCCGATTTCAATGGCTTTCTTCATCTCGAGAATACCCTTGCCGCAGACGCGGCAGGTGTCGCCGGGTTCGGCTTGGCGGAAATCGGCGAAGCGGGCCTGGAAATCCCGGCCGGAGGTGACGTTGCGCAGATGGTAGTCGTTCCGGTTGGCGCCGGCGATCATGTTGCGGCGGCCTTCGAGAGCGCTGTCGGCTACCACGGTCATATTGGCGACACCGACAGGACCGAGCGATCCGGGATCGGCGCCGAACCACTCGACGATTTCGGCCGGGTGCGCTGCTCGCACTTCCCTGGCCTGGAGAGCTTTGGAGAATTTGGTTTCGCTGAGCTGATGATCGCCGCGCAGGAGCGCGAGCACGGGCCTGCCATCCGCAACCATAACAAGACTCTTCATCTGCGAAGTTTCGGGCAGCTGCGTGAACTTCGAAACGTCCGCAATGGTTTTGTGACCGGGGGTGTGAAACTCCTCGGGGGAGAGATCGTGATCGGGATCGGCGGTCTCGGCCGGTCTGGCGTGCGAAACGGCTTTCTCGAGATTGGCGGCATAGCCGCATTCCGGGCAGACCACCACGAAATCCTCACCCGCGGCCGAGGCGACCATGAACTCGGTGGATTCGCTGCCGCCCATTGCGCCCGAATCGGCATCGGCGGCGAGATAGGAAAGGCCGCAGCGGCGGAAGATACTGCAATAGGCATCGTAGTGCTTGCGGTACGAGACGTCGAGCCCTTCCGGGCCGAGATCGAAGGAATAGGAATCCTTCATCAGGAATTGCCGCACACGCATGAGACCCGATTTCGGGCGGGTTTCATCGCGGAATTTGGTCTGGATCTGATACCAGATCTGCGGCAATTGCTTGTAGCTGCGCAGCTCGCCGCGGGCGATGCTGGTCATGACCTCTTCATGGGTCATGGCAAGGCAGAGATCGCGGTCCCAGCGATCCTTAAGGCGGAACATATCGTGGCCGATTGCGCTCCAGCGGCCGGATTCCTGCCAAAGCTCAGCGGGGTTCAGCGCGGGCAGCAACATCTCCTGCGCGCCGATGCCGTCCATTTCCTCGCGGACGATGCGCATGATTTTTAGCAGCGAGCGCTGCGACAAAAACAGGTGGCTGTAGACGCCGGATGCGACCTGGCGGATGTATCCCGCGCGCAGCAGCAGCTTGTGGCTGACCACCTCCGCTTCAGCAGGCGGCTCGCGCAATGTGGGGATAAATAACTTACTCCAGAGCATAGATGTGGGGAAGGTCTCATTTTAGCAACAGCTCCGCGGAAGGCGATGTGTCCGCCTTGAGGACAGTTTGCATCTGCCGGAGCGCATCTTCGTGTTCGGCGGCGGAACAGGCGGCGACGCAATCGCGGGGGACGATCAGCTGCAGATCGCGCATGTAGGCGTCGCTCGCGGTGAACAGCACACAGCTGTTGGTAGACACGCCGGTCAGGATCAGCCGTTTCGAACCCAGGTGCTTCAGCAGGATCTCAAGCGGCGACTGGTAAAAACCCGAGTGCTTGGGTTTCAGGACGAAATAGTCATCAGGCCCGGGCTGGACCTGTTCGACAAAGGGGCGGCCACGCACGTCGTCGTCCAGGCAGTGCTTCAGCATCTGCTCGAAGCTGGACTGCCATTTTCCAAAGTTGTCGTTCACATAAATAGCAGGTATCCCCTCGGCACGCGCGCGGGCTTTCAAAGCGCGGATGCACGGCGCGGCGCGCATGGCCGCAGCGAATAACTCGGCGCCGCGCGGGAATTCGAAGTCGTTGATGCAATCGATAATCAGCAGAGCCACCGGGTGCGTGTCCGGCGCGCTTCCATTCAGGTCCAAAGTCACGATTTCACTCTAGTCAGAGGCGCCGAAGCCGTGAAGCGGAGAACGTCTGGTTTCATCCAAACGCCGCGAAGGGGGGACGAGCCGGCTACCCAGCGGCAGCAGCTTCCTTGCCGGCATAGAGCTCGTCCACTTCCCTGGCGAAGTTGGCGAGGACGTTTTGGCGGCGGACTTTCATGGTGGCGGTGAGCTCGCCGGTTTCGATGCTAAAGTCGCGGGGCAGAATACGGAACTTGCGGACCTTTTCGAAATCCGCGAGCTGTTTGTTCAGGCGGGTGACGATAGCCTGCACGGCGGCCTGAACGGCGGGAGCGGCGGCGAGTTCGGCGGGGGTCTTACCTTTCAGATCGTCGGCCAGGGTTTCCGCGACCGGGGCATGGATGGTGAACAGGGCGGTGAGGTGCGGGAGACGATCGCCTACGAGGACCACTTGGCTGATCAGCGGTTCGAACTTGAAGAGGCTTTCCACGCGGGAGGGAAAGATCTTCTTGCCGCTGGAAAAGACGATCAGCTCCTTCTTGCGGCCGGTGATGTAGACGTAGCCATCCTCATCGATGCGGGCGACATCGCCGGTGTGAAGCCAGCCATCGCGCAGGACGAGCGCGGTGGTTTCGGGATCGTTCAGATACCCAGAGAAGAGACAGGGGCTGCGGATCAGGAGTTCTCTGTCCTCTTCGGCCACGCGGAGTTCGACGCCGGGGAGCGGCTTGCCAATGGACCCGGCTTTGGGGAGCGCGATGGGGTTGAAGACCGCCACACCGCCCTCCGTGAGACCGTAGCCTTCGACGAGGGGCATGCCGATGGCTTCGTAGAACTCGGCCATTTCGACCCCGAGCGGGGCGCCGCCGGAGATCGCGAGCCGCAGCCGGCCGCCGAAGCGCTCGCGGATCTTCTGAAACACGACTTTGTTGGCGAGTTGAAACGGCCACTTAATGTGAGGCGGCAGGGGCCGGCTTTCGCGGCGGTATCGGGCGGCGGCGATGCCGGCCGCCAGCGCGGCCCAGAAGATGCGCTGTTGCAGGGCGCTGCGTTTTTTGACTTCGGTGGAAATAGAGGAATAGACGCGTTCCCAGAAGCGCGGCGGCGCAATGAAGAGAGTAGGCCGCACGGACTTGATTTCGGAGGGCAGCCTCGACAGGCTTTCGGAAAAGGTGACCGGCACGGCGCTGGCGACCGGCAGGAGTTCCATCACGATGCGCTGGGTGATGTGGGCCGAGGGGAGGAAAGCGATGGTGCAGTCTTCGGGGCCGGCGGGGAGCACAGCGGGACCCATTTCGATATTGCGAACGATGGCGCTGTGGGTGACCATCACCATTTTGGGTTCGCCCGTGGCGCCGGAGGTGAGGTAGAGGATGGCGTTGTCGCCGGGGTCCACGCATGGCGCGGGGAGACCGGATTCACGGCCGCGGGCGCGGAGGGCATCGAGCGAGAGAGCGCCTTCGGCTTCGCCTGTGAGCAGGAAGAAGTGCTCCACCGTAGCGGTTTTGAGCTCCTGCAACATTTTGGGGTTTTCGACGAAAAGCGCCTTCGCGCCGCAATTGGCAATGGTGCGCAGGAGATCGGCGGCGGGATAGCTCTGGTAGAGAGCGGCGGCGACGGAGCCGTTGGCCATGATGCCGAGGTCGGCGAGATAGAACTCGGCGCGGGTTTCGGAGTTGAGGGCGACAATATCGCCCGAGCCGAGGCCGAGCGAGCGAAGGCCCGCAGCGATTTCCTCGACCGCGGTGAGGTATTGCGCCCAGGTCCAGGTTTTGGCTGCATCGCCGCCGCGTCCGCCGGGCTGCCGCAGGGCGATTCGATCAGCGTGCTGGCGGGACGTGTCGCGCAGCACTTCCAGAACGGTCCGGGAACTCATCACCGAAAGGCTAGCATTTTGGGCAGGCGAGTTCCCGCCGGACAGGCCTCCTGTTCAGAGCGCATGCTTCTGGATCTTTCCCATGGCGTTACGCGGCAGGCTGTCGACGACGCGGAACTCCCGCGGGACCTTGAAGGAAGCCATCTTTTCGCGGCAGCGCGCGTCGAGGATTTTGGGGTCGCAGTGAACAGACAGGACGATGTAGGCCACGGGAACTTCGCCCCGGTGGGGATCGGGGCGGCCGACGACGGCGGCTTCGGCGATCTCGGGCTGTTCAAGGAGAAATTCTTCGATTTCGCGGGGGTAAATATTGAAGCCCCCGGAGATGATGAGGTCACTTTTGCGTCCGCTGAGGGTGTAGTAGCCGTCGGGCGACCGGGTGGCGAGGTCACCGGTGCGAAACCACCGGCCGGCGACGCTGTCATCGACGAAAGCCGCGCGAGTGGCCTCCTCGCGGCGCCAGTAGCCGGAGAACACGTTGGGGCCGCGGAGCTGAATCTCGCGATCCACAATGCGGGCGGAGACGCCGGGGAGGGGAAGGCCGACGGTGCCGGGGCGGCGCTCGCCTTCATAGGGATTGCTCATATTCATAAGCGTTTCGCTCATGCCGTAGCGCTCCAGGATGGTGTGGCCGAAGCGGGCGCGGAAGTCTTCGTGGAGCTGCGCGGGAAGGGGCGCGGAACCGGAGACGAAGAGCCGCACGGATGCGCCGATTTCGGGCGGGAGGTTGAGCAGGCGGACGTACATGGTGGGGACGCCAAAGAACAGCGTGGGGCGGAAGGCGAGGAATTCGGCGGCGGCTTTCCCATGCTCGAAACGCTCCAGCAGGCGCATGCGGCAGCCGCTGGCGAGCCAGCAGTGCAGGCCGTTGCCGAGACCGTGAACGTGAAAGAGCGGGAGCGCGAGGAGCAGCCGGTCTTCGGCGGTGATGCGCCAGCAGGCGAGGAGATTGACGGCGTTGGCGGCGAAGTTGTCGTGGCTGAGAACGGCGCCTTTAGATGCGCCGGTGGTGCCGGAAGTGTAGATGATGCCGGCGGGGTCGGATCCATCGGGATGAATGGATGGGCGGGTGGCGGGGAGCGCGGCGGCTTCATCGGTCCAGCGGGGATCGGAGACGAGCGCGAGCGGCTCGGCATCGTTGACGATGTGGGTGATTTCGCGATCGCGGTACAGGATGTTGACAGGGACGAAGATAACGCCGGTTTTGACGCAGGCCAGATAGAGATCGATCATCTCGACGCAGTTGGGGAGATAGACGCAGAGGCGATCGCCGGGCCGGGCGCCCTGACGGAGCAGCAGGTGAGCGACGCGGTTGCTGCGCGCATCGAGCTCGCCGAAGGTGAAGGAGCGGTCCTCGAATTCGAGCGCGGTGGTATCGCGGCGGCCGGCGAGCGAGAGATCGAAGAGGTGCAGGAGGTTCATTGAGGCAGCGGTTGTCCTTTGGTCTCGACGCCGAGCGGGAGCAGGAGCAGGCCGAGGAGGAAGGCGAGAGAGGTGAAGGCGACGGGCGTGCCGATGGTGCCGAAGTGCTGGACGCCCGAGCCAACGAGGAAGGTGACGCCGGCGGCGACGAAGCGTCCGGAAGAGGTGGCAAAGGCAAAGGCGCTGGCGCGGCATTCGGTGCGGTACTGCTCGGGGAGCCAGATGGTGTACACGCAGAAGCTGGCGCCGCCGATGCCGAGGAAGAAGAGGCAGGCGATGAACTTGGCGAGCGCGTGATGCGGGAGATAGAACACGTGGCCGAAGGCGAAGGCGATGACCGCGGCCATGAGGGCGAAGAAGGCGGCGGTGGACCCGCGACGGCCGAGGCGGTCGGCAAGCCAGGGCGTGAGAAGGCAGCCGATGATGGTGCCGGCGGAGAGGAGCATGGCGGCCCAGGAAGCGAGGCGCGCGCCGGCGGAGGCGGAAAAGCCATCGCGGGCGGCGATCTGGGTGACGGAGGAGGGAACGTAGACGGAGCCGGCCCAGAGGCCGATCATGGAGACAAGCAAAAACAGGGCGTTGAGCAGCGTGCGGCGGCGGTATTGCGGGGCGAAGAGGGCGAAGAATGCCGCGCGGGGATCGGCGGGGTGCCACCGTTCGGGTTCACGGAGGCCGCGGCGGATGAAGGCGACGAGCAGGGCGGGGGCGCCGCCGATGGCAAACATGACGCGCCAGCCGTAATGGGCGCCGATGCCGTAATTCAGGAGGGCGGCGAGGAAGGTGCCGAAGTAATAGCCGGTGTGCATGTAAGCGGCGCCGGACACGCGGCGTTTTTCGGGCCATTCTTCGGCAATGAGGACGCCGCCGAGGGTCCACTCTCCGCCGATGCCGGCTCCGGCGAGGAAGCGGAAGAGGGCTAGCTGCCAGACGCTGGCGGCAACGCAGCCGAGGAAGGTGAAAGCGGAATAGCACAGGATGGTGAGCATCAGGGTACGGACGCGGCCGAAGCGATCGGCGATGGGGCCCCAGAGAAAGGCGAAGCCCCAGCCGACGAGAAAGATGGCGAAGAGCAGGCCGCCATAGAAGCCGATATTGCCGGGGGTGGCGGGGATGCCGGAGCGGGGGAGCAGGTCTTTGAGGGCGGGGGTCATGACCAGGGCATAGATAAAGGAATCCATGCCGTCAAGGGTCCAGCCGGCCCAGGCGGCCCAGAAGCCGCGGACCTGGTTGGGCGTGAGGGGAGCGGTGGCGAGGCCGGGAGAGGTGGGCAGTAAGGAATGATAGCGTAACGGCGCGACGGGGGTGGCGTTCGCGGAGGATGAGGAAAGGATGCAAGGGCGTGCTGCTGAATGCGGAGGAGGCGGGCTTGGTAGCTGGCGAGGAGGAGGTACTCGGGGCGGTTGGCGGCGGAGCGCCTTTGCCGGCTTCGGTAACGGGGCCGCGGGACTTGGCGCGAATTCATAACGGAAAAGCGGAGGTAATCGGGGACGCAACCAGGGACATGGCTCCGATGTCGGCCGTTTATGCGGACAGCGGACACTCGGGAGTTGTGATCGCCACGTCGGAATGACTTTGGCGATAAGACGGCAGTAGCTACATCCGCTGCGCTTCGACTTAAGGCGTCTGAGACCCTGAGAGCACTATTTTGATCAAGCCGGGAAGTTATGGCTGGACCCATACAATTCTCTGTTAGCTTATAACCTGGCATCTGAGAGAGCCGAAGTTCAACCCGGCATCCCCGGTCCGGTAGCTAATGTGATTGAATCGAGGGTCGTCTAGATCCATGACTGTTCCGCCGGCTCGATACAGCGGTCGTCTTGGATCCGATCATTATTCAAGCAGAATCAAGTGTGTTTGATACTCAAATCCCGTATGCATCTTAGACCTGTTAGCTTCCTCTTTTTTTGCGTCTGCCTGCTCTCCGCGCAGGATCCCTTTGGAAGAATTACCGGCCGCGTGGTGGACAGCTCGGCGGCCGCGGTTGCGGGCGCTGGTATACGCGTCACCAACAACGAGACAGGCGTCACCACCAGCGCGGTCAGCGATTCGGCGGGCATTATGAAGCACGCAACCTGATCCCCGGCCTTTATACGGTGATCGCGGAGAACAAGGGCTTTCAAGCGCTACCAGCGCGGCCCACTGGAAGTGCGCGTCGGAGACGTACTGAATATCGATATCGCTCTGCAACTGGGGGATGCCAGCGAAAGCGTCACGGTATCGGCGGAAGCACCGCTTGTCGAGTCGACGAACGGCAGCCTCGGTCAGATCGTCGATAAGCGGCGGCTGGAGGACCTGCCAATGCCGAGTTCAGCTGCCATGTATCTCACCACCCCAACTACGATCGGCTCGCAAGCGAAGGAACACGCTTTACGAGCTGCTGCACACAAAACACGGTCTGCGCCCTTCGCGATGCAGTCTGATGACCGGCTGGCCGGTACACGTTCGAGGGCATCGCTCTTTGTACTACCTTCTTCATCCCGACGAACCAAACCTCCTCCGCTATCTTAAGGACGACGGGTACGACGTTTACTTTTTCGGCAAGAACGATGTTTTCTCCGTGGAAACGTTCCCGCTTAGCGTGACCAAATGGGGAACCGCGCGCAGGACCGCGGGAGATACGTCACGCAATCCCTACTCTGTCAGACGACACCAGTGTATTTCTCTTTCCTCCAGCACATGTTGGTGCCCGGCGATCGCCACGACTACCCCGACTACGTCAACATGCAATCGGCCATAAAGATTCTGGAGCGGGATTCGAAATTTACCATTCTGCCATATTACCCGCCAGCGAGGGCATGGTGCATCCGCCGTTCACGCTGCCCAATAACATTTTTACGGAATGTACGATCCGAAGCGGCTTCCTCCGCTTCGGCCGCCGATCTTCCAAACAAAGCCAATTACTACGAGGCGATCCGTCGCACCCGCCGTCTCGACAAACTGGATGATGCCTTCTTCCGTCAAATTCAGGCCGTTTATCTGGGCATGATCAGCTATAGCGATTGGATGCTGGGCGAAATGCTGGCAGCACTCGAGCGCACCGGACACGATAAGGACACGGCTTTCTTCACATTCTCTGATCATGGAGAGTGGGGAGGGGATTACGGCCTCGTGGAGAAATGGCCGAGCGCCTGCGACGACGTGCTCAACCACATTCCGCTGATCGCACGCGTTCCAGGCTGCGTTCCGGGTCACGTATCTCCGGAGCCCGTGGAACTCTACGATGTAATGCCCACCTGTCTCGAACTGGCCGGCATTGAAGCCCGGCACACTCATTTCGCTCATAGTCTGGTGCCGCAGCTGCGCGGTGGCGCCGGCGATCCCGGCCGTGCCACCTTCACGGAAGGAGGGTACAACCCCTACGAACCCCAGAGTTTTGAACCACTGAGTTTCATTATTTCTGATAGTGCTCCGTACGCTCCAAAGGTGAAGTTGCAGCACGAGCATCCGGAAACCGTTACACGCGCCACTATGATTCAGACGCAAGACTATAAGCTGGTTGCGCGCCCGGATGGACAAAGCGAGTTCTACGACAGGAAGAAGGACCCGCGGGAACTTTACAACGTGTTTAACGACAAAATGTATACGGGCCAGGTCACAGAACTGAAATCCCGCCTGTGCGATTGGTTCATCAGGACCGGCGATGTAGTCCCTAAAGAGCACGATGCCCGAGGGTTCCCTGACACCTCGGTGCTTTAAATCCATGAAGATGCTTAAGATTGCTGTACCTGAGATACCATTCTGCTTGCCACTTGATCACCACGAGACCAGCAAATATCTCTTCGCGCGGATGTGGAACGCGGGCGTTGGCGATGCCCCAGGGGCCGATCCAGCTAAGCCGGTTGCGTCCCTGGCGCCGGTCTGGACAGTACGCTAGAGTATGCAACCGAATTCCAGACGCACATTCATGAAATCCGCAGCCGGCGCGGCAATCACCTCGCAGGCGCTTCAACAAGTTGCTTCGGCGCAAACGCCGGCGAAGCGTGCGCGCAATATCATCTTCATCCTTACGGACGACCATCGTTTCGACGCGATGGGGTTCATGCATTCCCAATCGTGGCTGAAGACTCCCCAGATGGATGCGCTGGCCCGCGATGGCGCTCACCTGAAGAATGCTTTTGTTACCACGGCGCTTTGCTCACCCAGCCGTGCCAGCATCCTGACAGGCGTCTACGCGCATCGTCACAAGATTGTCGACAACAACACCGCAATACCCGCCGGTACCCGCTTCTTCCCTCAGCTGCTGCAAAAAGCGGGATATCAAACAGCTTTCGTCGGCAAGTGGCATATGGGAAACGGCGGCGATGAGCCTCAACCCGGTTTCAACAAATGGGTGAGCTTCCGCGGGCAAGGCACCTATCTGCCCAGCCCTAACGGCCTGAATGTGGATGGTAAGCATGTACCTCAAAAAGGCTACATCACCGATGAACTCACGGACTATGCGCTGGACTGGCTGAAAACCGTTCCGCCTGACCAGCCGTACTTCCTTTATCTGTCTCATAAGGCCGTCCACTCCGATTTCATTCCTGCCGCTCGTCACGAAGGCTTGTATGCGAAAGAGAAGTTCCAGCCTCCCAAAACCATGGCCGAATCCGGGGAGTTCGCGCAACATCGTCCCATGTGGGTGCAGAATCAACGAAACAGCTGGCACGGCGTGGATTACCCGTACCACTCCGACCTGGACATTGCAGAGTATTACAAGCGTTATGCAGAAACGCTAATGGGTGTCGACGATAGCATCGGCCGTGTGATTGACGCTCTTCGCAAGAGGGGTGAACTTGAGTCAACTCTGATCATCTATATGGGCGACAACGGCTTTGCCTTCGGCGAGCACGGGCTGATCGATAAGCGCACGGCTTATGAAGAGTCCATGCGCGTACCGATGCTGGCGCGGTGCCCTGAGCTATTCCACGGCGGCACAACCATTGACAAGGTAGTGGCCGGGCTCGATATTATGCCGACGGTTCTGGATGCGGCGGGTGTCGCAGCCCCCGCCGGTCTGGACGGCCGCAGCATGCTCCCTCTGCTGACTGGCAAGGGTGATCCGCAGTGGCGAAAAGATCTTCTGTACGAATACTACTGGGAGCGCAACTTTCCACAAACCCCCACCTTGCACGCCCTGCGAACAGACCGTTACAAGTACATTCATTACTATGGCATTTGGGATGTAGATGAGCTCTACGACCTTCAGGAGGACCCTCTGGAGACCAATAATTTGATCTTTAATCCGGAGCGCCAATCCACGATTCAGCAGATGGGCAAGCGGCTATTCGATGTCATGGAAGAGACCGGCGGAATGGAAATTCCGCTTCGGCGCAACATGGGGCCACAAAGCAATCAACGCAACCCCGCCAAGGGGAGATCGGCAGAGTTCCCGGAAGAATTCAAGACCAAACCGAAATGATGAATCGTGCCGCCAGCCCCTCGCTTTCTGGCACGCGATCGCGTCCCGGCAATCCGCGGAATTGATAGCCCCGTGGTGGATGATGCAGGCTTGGCCGCAAGCCTTCATGCATCGCGTCTTAAAGCTGAGTTCGACGGAACAGTTGCCGGTGCAAGGTTTCGGGCTGGAATCCGTCATTTGGACGATGGCGGCGCAGAACCTAATGAGGTGCCTCCCGGCCCCGGCACTCCTCACTCCGCATCCCGCACGCAGCGAAAGCCCAGTGTCGCGGCGCGGTCATAGCCGGCGGCCATCAGGAGCAGTTTTGCCGTGCTGGTCGTTGCGATACGCCTGGGGGAAATACCAAACCGACCCCTGCGGCTGATAATACGATCCGCCGCGGAGGATGCCGGCGCGGGTGTGTTCGTCCACGAATTCATCCGTCCACTGCCAGACGTTGCCAACCAGATCCATCACGCCGGCGGCGCTGGCTCCCGCGGGATGGGCATCGACGTTGTCCGGGCCTCGCCGGCCAGACGGCTCGTCGGCAGCTTTCCGTTACGGGTCTAGCCTTTGATCACGCCGATAGGCCGAAGGCGCGCCACCTTGTGGGCCAGGCCCGCTTGGTGCACCACCTCGATCACCTCATCCACATCCTTGTATGCCGCGGGAATCTCTTCGAGGATGCCGTCGCGGGATTCGCTGCGCACCAGGACTCCGGCTTCGTTCAGTTTCTTCTGCTCATCCCGGGCATTCCGGCCGTTCTTTGCCGCCGCGCGGCTCAGCAGCCGGCCCGCGCCATGGCACACGCTGCCGAACGTTTCCCGCATGGCGCCCTCCGCGCCGGCCAGTACCCACGAAGCGGTCCCCATGCTGCCGGGGATGATGACGGGCTGGCCCACGTGCCGGTAGCTCGGCGGCAGATCGGGATGGCCGGGCCCAAAAGCGCGGGTGGCTCCCTTCCGGTGAACGAGCACGTCACGATCGATGGCGTCCACCAGATGTTTCTCGCGCTTGGCTATGTTGTGGCACACGTCATAAAGCAGGTCCAGCTGCACAGCCTTTCCGAAGATGGTCCGGAAAGCTCCCCGCAGGAAATGAAGAATGCCCTGACGGTTCGCCCACGCATAATTGGCGGCCGCATTCATGGCGGCCAGATATCCCGCGCCTTCCGGAGAATCGATCGGGACGCAGGCCAACTGCCGGTCGGGGACCGAAAGGCCATACTTTCTCATGGCGACGCCCATTTGCGCCAGGTAGTCGGTACAGACCTGATGCCCCAGACCGCGGGAGCCACAGTGGACCATCACCGTGACTGCGCCCTGGTTCAGATTCATGGCGCGGGCGGCTTCCTCATCGTGAATGGCTTCGACGTACTGGAATTCCACGAAGTGGTTGCCGCTTCCGATGGTGGCCACCTGAGCACTGCCGCGTTCCTTCGCCCGCGAAGATACTTTGGCAGGGTCGGCCGTGGCCAACGCTCCGCGTTCCTCGGCAAACTCCAGGTCGCGCTCCTCGCCGTAGCCGTTCCTGACCATCCAGCCCGCGCCCTGCTGCAACACTTCGTTCAGTTGTTTCGGATTCAGCTTGATGCGTCCGCCGGTTCCCGTGCGGCAGGGCACGTCACGGAAGACCTGGTCCAGCAGATCCTTGGCTTTTGGAGCCACCTGTTCCCGCCGCAGGCTGGTGGTGGCGAGCCGAACCCCGCAGTTGATATCGAAGCCCACGCCGCCGGGGGACACCACGCCGCGGCGATGGTCCGTGGCGGCAACGCCGCCGATGGGAAAGCCGTAGCCCTGATGGATGTCCGGCATTGCCAGCGCGGGCCCGACGATGCCCGGCAGCGCGGCCACGTTCACGGCCTGCTGCAGCGACTGATCCTTCTCAATCTGGCGCAGCAGGTTCTCGCTGGCGTAGACCATCACGTCGGTACGCATGCCCAGATCCAGATTCCGCGGGATGCGGTGCCGGTAGGCGTCCATGTGCTCAAGCGCAAAAGCCATCATCGTTAGATATCCAGAAACACGTCCGCCACCCAGCCTGTTCCCTGCGGGACGAGTTTCAACTGGTGGTAGGTGGCCGCTTTGACAATCAGCTGCACGCGGTGGCGTTCCGAATCGAGCGGCTCACCCCAGGCTTTGGCTTCAATGTGGGATTCGTCCGGCGCTGTTACGTCGATGCGCGCAACGGCTACCCTCCTGCCGTCCAGAAGGTAGATCATTTCGTTCAACCAGTTTACGAGCAGAGCCTCGCCGTCTTCGCCGGACGCAGACATAGCGTACACGTTTCGCGGCTCGATTGTCGCCGGCTCCAGGTAAACCGACTGGAGAGCCAGAGCGGCGGCGGAGAACAGATCCTCCCAAGACGACGCATGTACCCGGATTCCGACATCCGCGGTATGTTCCAGGATCTCGAAATCCGGCACAGTCGGACTACTTGCCTTTGGTCGGTTTGGTCTTCTCGTTATTTTTGTCTTTCGTCTTTCGGGCCATCCGAATTTCTCCTGCCCTGTGCCGTGGCACATCCTTTACCACTGTGATGATCTTCTGCTTCGGCTAAGAGCCGGACTCGGCATGGCGCGCCGGCCAGGGGCGGCGGGGCTCGGGGATTCCGGCAGGGCCGGGGATCAGTTTGTCGGCAACGAGACCAGCCGTGAAGGCATAGACGCCTTTGTGGACGAGATCGATGATCTGCTCGTCCACCGGCCACGTCCAGGGCAGCGCGCCCACACGCGTGGCATTCTCCAGGGTTTGGTCATTCAGCAGGCGTAGGTTCATGAAGAGGAACGAACCAAAGGGTCCGCGGAGTCCGCGCCGCGCCATCCATCCGCGGAGACTGCCGAGAAGAATTCCCTGCCCCCAGTGCATGGCCCAGTTGAGCGCGAGCGGCTTCTCCTCAGAACCGGCCACAGGCTGGCCGAGCAACTTTTGCAGGGTGTGGGCGGGAACATACGAGTCAGGCCGGCCGGTGAACTTCTGTTCGAGCTTCTCGGTGAGCGTCATTGCGATCACCCCGGCTGTACCCGCAATGAGTCCTCGTACGGCTGCATTCTGAGTCACAGGAATCTCCTCCTCTATTGGGCTGCGTGAGCATCGTTGCAAGCTTTCCGCCAATGGAGGGAGCCGCACTTCCGAGGGAGCGGTGCGAGGGGGGCTAACTCTATTCACCGCGGTGGGTTCTTCGGCTACAGTAAGAACCACCCCATGGATCAACCCGCCGATACCAGTCTCCTCGTCGACTGCGACGAATTCGCCGACGCTCAAACCAAAAATATTCTCGATCGCGTCCGCGGCGGGTCCCAACGGATGCGTGGCGCGTTCCCGCCTGCTGCCATCGCGGTGATTTGCCTGCTTCCGCTTGCCGCCGCGTCGCCGGCAGAACCAACACCGGTGACCCTGTGGAACAGCGGACAAGAAGGACACCACACGTACCGCATCCCCGCGCTGGCTATGACTCCAAAGGGCACTCTGCTGGCCTTCTGCGAAGGACACCGCGAAAGCCAGAAGGACTCGGGCTCCATCCATATTCTGCTGAAACGCAGCCGGGATGGCGGCGCTACCTGGAGCCCTCCCATTCAGGCCATGGACTTCGGACGCGACACAATTGGGAACCCGGCTCCGGTAGTCGACCGGAAAACCGGGACCGTCTGGCTGCTCGCCACCGGAAACAACGGGGGCGACACAGAATCGGCAATTCTGGCGCGAACCGCCGCAGGCACGCGCACCGTCTGGGCGTCGCGCAGCACCGACGATGGGCTCACCTGGTCGCAGCCGGAAGACATTACCTCTGCCGTGAAGCAATCTTCGTGGACCTGGTACGCCACCGGTCCTGGAGCCGGCATTCAACTGCGCAGCGGCCGCCTGATGCTCGCCTGCGATCATCACTCCGAAGCTGCCGATGGCTGGTTCTCGCATGTGATTTACAGCGATAACGGCGGCCGTACCTGGAAAACGGGAGGCAGCGCAGGGCCGAAGGGAAATGAATCGACGGTGGCGGAGCGAGCGGACGGCTCGCTGGTTCTAAACATGCGGAACTTTACCGGGTCCAAACGCCGCAGCGTAGCCACCAGCAGCGACCACGGCCTTTCCTAGAGCGCTCCCCAGGTTGACGATCAGCTGCCGGACCCGGTCTGCGAAGCCAGTCTCATCCGCATTGGCGGCAGTCACTCGAACCGGTTCCTCTTTTCCAATCCCGCTTCCACCGTTCGCGAGAATATGACCGTGCGCCTGAGCCGCGACGGAGGCCGTACCTGGCCCGTGATGAAAACCATCTATACTGGCCCCGCGGCGTATTCGAGCCTCGCCGAGCTTCGCGGCCGCGCGGTCGGAGTTCTTTAAGAAAACGGCGTCAGGAGTCCCTATGAATCCATTTCTTTCCTGCGCTTCGAGGATCGCTGGCTGGCGCAGAAATCCCGGTAACCCACAGCTATGAAATCGAACTCATTCAGCGGGATTCTACCCGCGATGGTAACTCCCCTGCACGCCGATGAGAGCCTGAATCGTGCCGCTCTGGAAACACTGCTGGAGCGCGTCTACCGCGCGGGTGTGGATGGTGTGTATCTGTGCGGGAGCACCGGCGAAGGGTTGCTGCTGCCCGCCGCCCAGAGGCAGGAAATTGTGGAATTGGCGATCCGGAACTCACCGCCCGGCAAGCAGGTGATTGTCCATGTGGGTGCCTGGTCCTTTCCGGAATCCATTTACCTGGCGCAGCACGCCGAGAAGACCGGGGCTGCCGCAATCAGCAGTTTGCCGCCGCAGGGCGTTTCGTTCGGCGAGCTTCTGCATCACTATCGCGCGCTGGCCGCGGCTACGGCGCTGCCGTTTCTCGCGTACTACTTTCCCGGCGTCAGCGGCGCCACGTTTTCAATCGATCAGATGGAACAGATCTGCGCCATCCCCCACTGCGCCGGCCTCAAGTTCACTGACTATGATCTCTACTCGCTGTCACTGCTGATCCGCGGAGGCAATGTTGTTTTGAACGGACGGGACGAAGTGCTGTGCGCGGGCCTGCTGATGGGTGCGAACGGAGGGATTGGAAGCGTCTACAACTTGGTTCCCGAGTGGTTTGTTACCTTGTATCAGCAGGCCCGCGCAGGCCGGTGGAAGGAAGCGCGCGCGACTCAGGATCGCGTCAACGACCTGATCCGGGTAATGATTGGCTTTCCCTTCATGCCCGCACTGAAACAGCTGCTGACCTGGCAGGGCATCGAATGCGGCCATGCACTGCGGCCGCGGATGGCGTTGACCCCGGAGCAGACAGGGGCGTTGCGGAGTGCAACGCAGCCGCTGCTTCCCGCGTGACGCTCAGACCGCCGGACCGGCCCGAATGAAGTGGCTGATTCTCGCGCTGCTCTGGGGAGTGGCGGCGCTGAATTATCTGGACCGCCAGGTGATCTTTTCGCTGTTCCCGCTGCTGCAGCGTGACCTTCACGCCAGCACGCTGGAACTGGGCCTGATCAGCACGGTGTTTCTCACCACCTACGGAATCCTCAGTCCGTTCGCCGGGTACCTGGCAGATCGGGTGGGCCGCGTGCGCATCATTCTCATCAGCCTGGCTGTGTGGACCGCGGCCACCTGGCTGACCGGGCGCGTCCACTCCATGCCGGAGATGCTTTGGTGCCGGGGGCTGATGGGCGTCAGCGAGGCGTTCTACCTTCCGGCCGGGCTCGCTCTGGTGGCAGACTGGCACGATCGTTCCACGCGGTCTCTCGCAACCGGCATTCACCAAAGCGGGCTGTACACCGGAATCGTGCTCGGTGGCGCGTGGGGCGGATGGATGGGCGACCATGCCGGATGGCGGCCGGTGTTCGTGTATCTGGGCGTGGCCGGAGCCGTGTACTGGCTGGGTCCTGTGGCTCATGCTGCGAGGCAGGCGGACGCAGGCGAATGCGCTGGATTTCGGAAGTTCTCTGGCCGAACTGCTGCGCGCCAGAGGCTTTATTCTCCTGACGGTCGCGTTCACGGCGATTTCGATCGCCAACTGGCTGATCTACACCTGGCTTCCGCTGTTTCTTTACGAGCGCTTCCACATGAGCATGACCAGCGCGGGATTCTCGGCCACCTTCTACATCCAGGCCGCGAGCTACGCGGGGGCGATTGCCGGCGGAATCGCCGCGGATCGCTTGTCTGCGCGGAACCCCCGCGCGCGCGTGATTTGCCAGACGGGCAGCCTGATCCTGGCCGCGCCATTTCTGGTGCTGCTGAGCATCACCAGCGTTCCCATGCTTCTGATTGCCGCGCTGATTGCCTTCGGCCTCGGTCGCGGCATCTTCGATTGCAACACGATGCCGATCGTCCGCGACATCACGGCTCCCCATCTCAGCGCAATGGCGTACGGAATTCTGAACATGGTGGGTTGCCTCGCGGGCGGACTAGGCGCGGCGGTCGCCGGGTCACTGAAACAGCGCCTCGGATTGAACGCGGCTTTTCAAATCGCGGCGGTCACCCTTCTGCTTGGGGCCTTATCGATCTCGCGCGTCGGCCTCAAACCTCAGCGACGCGCGGAGTAGGACAGTTCAACGAAGCCGTTCCGGTACGCAACCACGTTCTTCAAATCCCACCGCTCCTCGCGAAGAGAACCGCCAAACAGCCGCAGTCCCCCGCCCAGCAGCACCGGGGCAATGGTCAGGCTCAATTGGTCCACCAGGCCGAGTGCAAGAAAGGCCTGTGACAATGCGGCTCCGCCCACCAGCCAAATGTTGGAATAGCGAGGCGAGAGTTTCTCGGCCACCAGCGCTTTGAGATCGCCCGAATAGAACTCGACGTTCTTTCCGGCCCCGGAAAGATTCCTTCGCGTTACGACAACGGTAGGAGTCTCGCCGCCTCTTCCTCCGAAACGGAAACCCCGGCGGGATAGACGCTGCCGGCATCCAGCCAGGAGACGCTGTTATCGTCTTTTGCGATCAAACCATCCAGGCTGCAAACCACGTGCAGAGTTACGGTCGGCATCAATCCTCCACCCCGGCCGAACTGGCCAGCAACGATCGTACCGGTTTCCGGGGATTCGGTTGTAGCCTGACAGCTGCGGTGAAGACCCCCAAAAAGACTGTTCCCGTTCGGCTGGATCTTCGAGCGAAAGCCGTCGTGCCCATGAGCCTCCTTTGCCGGTCTCGCTCGACGAACGCATCCTCAGTGAGGGGCGTGCAGGAATGACGATTCCCTGACAAGGCCGAGATCAGCTGCGCCTTGCAAGTAAACACGGGTTTGTGATAGTTGTAGATGCAACAAATGACCCGCACTTGCACGAACGTGACGCACCAAGCCTTCAAAATCGCTCTGTTGTTGGCCGGCTTAACGGCAATGGCCGCCCAGACCCTGCCGGCCGGCGGACACGATCATTCCGCAACCGGCGGCAAGGTGCTCATGATTCCCCGCGACCTGGAAATCCGGCTGGCAGTGAGTGCGCTTCCGGCGCATCTTCGGGAGGGCGCGGGCGTGTGGGTTCTGGGCGCCGAGGGCTACACCAAAGTAAAGAATGCCGGCAACCCGTTCACATGCATCGTCAGCCGCCGCGGTGGTAACTTTTATCCGGTCTGCTTCGACGAAGAAGGAGCGCGTACCATTCTTCCGGCCTTCATGGACGATGCCACGCTGCGCCTGAAAGGCATGAACGAGGAGGAGATCCAGCGGCGGATGGCGGACCGGTTCGCCGAAGGCGTGTATCGCCCGCCTGCGCGACCGGGCATCGCGTATATGTTGTCGCCCGCCACCTACCTGCTGCAAAATGGCAGGCTCGCGCCCACCGTGGCGCATGTCATGTTCTATGCGCCGTATCTGACGGATGCCGATATAGGAGGAGAAATGGGCAGGAGTCCGTTTGTGGACCGTCCGGGCCCGCATGGCATGATCATCGTTCCCGCAGGGAAACAGGAAAGAGACGCCATGAGGGCCGAATCCAAACAACTGGTGGATGAGGTGGAACTGGCGATTGGGCTTAGAGCAGAGCCGGGGCGCTGATTGAGGGGGCTGCGTGGTTCAAACTCCTCCTGCCCTGTACCGCGCGATGTGGAAAAGACCGGCGCGGCCAGGAAGGTACCCGCATGACGGCCACATACTTTCTCGCGTTTGTGGTGCTGGTCGCCGGTGTCGTCATGGCCGCGGGCGTGCGCTATCTGCATGGCCGCGGCGCAACCGCGCTCCTGGCAGGTCTTCCGCTCTGGCTCGTCTATGTCGGTACGCTGTCGTATCTGGGGGTGGTCCGGGATCCCACTGTGCGGCCGCCGGGTATCGTCTTTGTCGTTCTGCCGGTGACGTTGTTCGTGCTGTTCCTGGCGGGATCGGAAACCGGCGGACGCGCAGCCGCGGCGTTTCCTCTCTGGCTGGCGCCGGGCATCCAAACCTTTCGCATTGGTGTCGAGCTTCTGCTGCACCGGCTTTGGGCAGACGGCGTGGTTCCGCGCATGGTGACGTACGATGGCGCAAACCCGGACATCCTAATAGGCCTTTCGGCGCCATTCATCGCGTGGGCTGCAACCCGCGGTCAGGCTGGCCGTCGAGTGGCACTGGTCTGGAATCTTCTGGGCCTGCTCGCGCTGGCGAACGTCATCACGCGCTTTGTGTTGACGACGCCCGGGCCACTTCATCTGATTCCCTCGGAAGTTCCGAATCTGGCCATGGGGACATTTCCTTTTACTTACATCGCCGGTTTCCTCGCGCCTCTCGCCATACTGCTCCACGTCCTTTTCATCCGGGAGCTGCGGGCCGCAGGCAAAGCTGCACGGCGGCCAGCCCCTGCACTGGCGATCTAAAAAACGGTAAGGGCTGCAATCGCCGATGCCATCGCCATCCGGTGATCCTGCGTCCACGGAGGCCCGACCGAGCGCCGCACAGCGAGGAACTGCGCATCCAGGTCTTCAATGGCTTTGCCTGCCAGTCGAAATACCTCCCGCGAGTTATACCAGTGGACGAACCACCCACGCGCCTCGGCAGCGGCCGCGAGCGCTTGGCGGTACATCACCCAATCGGCAACATTTCGTGCGCGGTAATTCGTGAGCCTTCCGGCGATGGTGGGGGGAAGCTCCGGACACTCGCGTAGGGCGATGCCACGGATTCGCCCCGGTAACGTGACGGCGACGGCGTCCAAAACCAGAACTGCGCGCCTCCCGGCCGAAGCCCGAACGCGCTCAACCAGTTCGACAGCCTGATCGAGGGGCAACGCCTGGCCCTCGCTGTGATGGGGAATCGCAGGAAGGCCGTCATCGACAAGTTCCACGCGCCGGCGATCGAGAAGTGTCCCGGCGCGATCGGCCGTAACCAGCACCGCCCAGCCGCCGTGATCGGCTACTCCGATGACTCCGGCCAGCTGCTCCCCTTCTCTCATGCTCTTCCAGAGTGTCGCATTGAGCAGCCCCCGGAGAGCGCTGCGAGCAGCCAGAAAATTAACCAAACGTTCAAACACTTTGTTTTCTATGGATGCTATCCTGAACTACCTCAAAGGGCGTATTCGATGCTCACTCGCCGCGATCTTTTTACTTCAACCGCCGCGCTGGCCGCGGCAGGGCAATCTCAGACCGCCGCGCCCCGGCGATTACAACTTGGCGCGTTCTCAGTCAGCCTGACTGTGAAAGACCTGCGGGCTTCGCAGCAGTTCTACGAGAAGCTCGGCTTCACGAAATTCACCGGCGTTCCCGAACAGAACTGGCTGATTCTGAACAACGGCGCTGCTGTAATCGGCTTGTTTCAGGGCATGTTCGATAAGAACACGCTGACCTTCAACCCAGGGTGGGATGGCAGCGCCCGAAAGCTGCCGGCTTTCACGGACGTTCGCGAGCTCCAGCGGCAGCTGAAGGCGCAGGGAGTACATATCGTCAAGGAAGCGGACGACGGTACGGCCGGGCCCGCCAGTTTTCTGGTGGTGGACCCGGACGGAAACCCGATCCTCGTTGACCAGCATGTCTAAGCTGGCCGTCTTGTTTCTAGCCGCCGCCGTTCTGGGAGCCGCCACGGTTTCGCGCGGCAACGCCCCGGTTCCGCACAGCACGGCTCCGGTGACGTTTAGCCATGACATTGCGCCGATCGTGTTCAGTCAGTGCGCGTCCTGCCATCGGCCGGGGCTCACTGCACCGTTTCCGCTGCTCACTTACGAGGATGTGTCGAAGCGGGCAAAGGTGATCGCCTATGTCACCGGCCGCCGCTATATGCCGCCGTGGCGCGCGGAACCAGCTTCATTTCCTTATCAGGACATGCATCGGCTGACAGATCACCAGATCGAACTGATCCAGACGTGGGTGGCGCAGGGGATGCCAAAGGGTGACCCGAAGCAGATGCCGGCGCTTCCGAAGTTTCCGGACGGCTGGCAGATCGGCGTACCGGATCTGGTTGTCGAGATGCCAAAGGGTTTCCCGGTACCGGCGGACGGACCGGACATCTACCGCAACTTCGCCATCCCGCTGAATTGGAAGACCGACGGATGGATCCGGGCTGTGGAGATCAAGCCGTCGTCGCGGGGCCTGATGCACCACGTTCTGTACTTCGCCGATAAGGGCAGCGGAACGCGGCCGGCGGGAGAGAACGAATCGGACGGCGGCAGCGCGATGGGAGTGCGCCGGGGTATGATTCCGCTGGGCGGATTCTCCACCGGCGGGCAGTCTCATCTCCTTCCAGTTGGTGTGGCACAAAAGATTCCGAAGGGCGCCGATCTGGTTCTGCAGTACCATTTTCATCCGTCGGGAAAAGCCGGCACGGAGAAGACCGTGGTCGGGTTATATCTGGCGAAGGAACCGCCGCGGCACTTGCTGATGAACATGTTGCTGCCGCCGTTCTTCGGCCTCTTCTGTAACGTTCGCATTCCCGCGGGTGTCCACGATTACCGAATCACGGATTCGTTTGTATTGCCGGTAGAGGTGACAGGCGTGAGCGTCGCGGCCCACGCGCACTTTCTGGGGAAGACGACAAAGCTGACCGCGACGCTGCCGTCCGGCCAGGTCCTGACCCTGCTCTCGATCCGCGACTGGGATTTCGCGTGGCAGGAGCGCTACCACTTTCAGGAGCCGGTGACCCTGCCGAAAGGCACGCGCCTCGATTCGGAGGTGGTGTGGGACAACTCGGCGGACAATCCCCGAAATCCGTCGCGCCCCCCTGCGCCGGTCAGCTGGGGGGAGAATTCGACCGATGAGATGGGAAGTCTGAGCCTGCAGTTGTTCACGCCGAATGAGGCGGATATGGCGAAACTGCAAAGCGCCTACCGAAATCACACACGCGGGCAGGCAATCCCGCGGATGCTCAGCGATGCCGGTTTGCGCATGTGGGTGTTAGGCAAAATGGGCTGGTGGAGCGGGTCTTAATCACGGGCCTTAATCATTTTTGGCTTCGGGTCCTTATCCTGTAAGGCCTTCAACTGTTTCGCAAGCGCCTCCTCCAACGCCCTGATGGATTTGTAAACCAGGCAGCGCTGGCCACGAACATCGAATTTCAGATCCGTAGCGTTCGATGTCAAGAGAACAGTCGGAATGCGGCCGGAGACGTGCTTGCCTAACGCCTATTCCTTTCCCTCGGGAGTTTGCAGCAGCAGGCACACGAGAAGGGGCGCCTGCCCTGGTTCGGCAGCAGTACTTTCGGGTTAGGTACTCCTCGAAATCGTCTCGACATTATCTTTGAAAACGCTACAATGAATCGAATTCATGGAACGTCCCCCGATTTCATACGTGCTGGCCGATCAGGAACGGATGACCGCGGCGAAGTCGTATTTTGCGTGGCAAAACCGGCTTGTAGTTAAGGAACTCGGCCGGCGCATTCTGGAAATTGGCTGCGGCCTCGGCAACTTCACGTCGAAGCTGCTTGATCGCGACCAGGTAGTGGCTCTGGATGTGGAGCCCGATTGTGTGGAGCGGCTGAAAGAGCGCTACCCCAACCAGAAGAATCTGCACGCATTTTGCTGTGACGTAAACGATCCGGAATTCGCAGACCTCAAGCGCTTCAACTCCGATTCCGTTGTTTGCCTGAATGTGCTCGAGCACATCGAGGACGATCACAAAGCGATCCGCGGAATGTCAAGCGCAATTTCTCCGGGCGGCGTAATCGTGCTGATTGTGCCGGCGTTTCAGGCGCTGTTTGGGCCGATCGACCGCAACCTGGGCCATTACCGCCGCTACAACCGGAAGATGATTGCCGAGCTGGCGAGCAGTACCGGCCTGAAAGTGCGCAAGACACATTACATGAACACCGTCGGGTTTTTCGGCTGGTGGATAAATGCGCATATACTGAAACGCGAGGCGCAGTCCGCGGAGCAGATTCAGGTGTTCGACAAATACATCGTGCCGCCGATGGCGTGGGCGGAAGGAATTATCCGGCCATTCTTTGGTCAGTCGCTGTTTGTGGTGCTCGAAAAGCCATGAAAGTCTCGGTAGTGATCCCGGTCTATAACGAGTTCCCCACCTTTGAGAAGGTTCTGGACCGCGTGTACCGGGCGCCACTGCCCGCAGGCTGCACGAAGGAGATCGTTGTCGTCGACGACGGCTCTACCGACGGAACCGCGCGCGTTTTAAAGGATCACGCCAACTCCGGTCAGCTGGTAAGCCACAGCTCCGTGCTGAATTTTGGAAAAGGGACCGCGGTGCGCGTAGGCATTGCACTCGCGACCGGCGACATCATCATCATCCAGGACGGCGATCTGGAATACAGCCCGGACGACTACGCCGCCATTCTGGAGCCGATTGTTTCGGGCGAATGCGACGTGGTTTACGGCTCGCGCTTTCTGCGTAAGCCAAAGGGCATGGCGCTGAAGAACCTGCTGGCGAATCGGATTCTGACCCTGTCGGCCAATCTGCTGTACCAGGCCCGCATCACGGATGAGGCGACGGCTTACAAAGCCTTCCGCGCATCGGTGCTGAAGAAGATGGTGCTCGAGTGCCGCAAATTCGAGTTCTGTCCGGAGGTAACGGCCAAGGTGCGCCGTCTGGGCTACCGCATTCATGAAGTGCCGATTACCTACAACGCGCGCGGCATCGCAGAGGGTAAGAAAATTCGCGCCCGCGACGGATTTGAGGCGCTCTGGACGCTGGTGAAGTACCGGCTCATTCCGCAGCGCGCCTTCGCCACGCGCTCCTCGCAGCCGATCATTCCCGCTTACGTGGATGCCCGGCAGGCTCCCCGTTAGCGCGGCGGGAGACACCCGCGTTCGTCTGCGCATCCTGCTCGATCGCGTGCTGAACCGGTTTGCCGGTTTTCCGTGGGCCCCGGTCGTGATCGCTCTCGCGGCACTGGCGGTAATCGTCAGGCTGCCCACGCATTTCTGGCTGGATGAAACCATGAGCTACTGGACGGCAAGCCATGGTTTCCAGCAGATCCTGGTGCGCTGCGCGCTCTGGCCGCATCCGGTGGCTTACAGCTTGGTTTTCCTCGCAATCCGGTCGCTTGGAATCACGAGCGAATGGGTATACCGGCTGCCTTCCTTTTTGGCACTGTGCGGCTGCGCCTGCCTGCTTTTCCGGATCAGCCGCCGGCTGTTTGGTTCCGAGGCCGCGTGGATGAGCACGGCCATCTTTGTCCTGATTGCCCCGGTGCGGTTTGCCGCGGGCGATGCGCGTCCCTATGGCCTGGCGCTGCTCTTCGCCATGATCGCGAGCGAACTGCTGCTACGCTTCCTCTCGCGGCCAGGTTACCGGCTCGCGGTCCTGTACGGCCTGAGCGCGGCGGCCATGCTCTACCTGCAGATTCTGTTCGGCGCCGTTCTGGTTGTGCATGTTCTGTACGTGGGACACCTGGTCGCGCGCGGGAGGCGGTTCAGGCTTTCGTACGTGCTGGCCGGAGCGGCCCTGTTGGCGGCACTCGCCGCGCCGCAGGCTATCCAATTTCTGCGTTTCACCGGCAACGCGTCGTCGCATTCGTTCGCGGCGCGGCCCGCGCTTAACGACCTCGCGATGTCCTTCGCGCCCGATTTTCTGCTGTATGTGCTGGAGGCGATTGCCGCGCTGGCGCTGCTCCTGCACGGAGTGCAATGGCAGATGGCGGAAGAGTCCGGCGCCTCCGTGCTGGTGATCCTGTGGACGCTGGTTCCTCCGATTATTCTGTTCGCGATCTCGCGCCTCTCGGCCGCCCACATCTTCGTGACGCGCTATTACCTGACGTACACGCCGGGGCTCGCGATGTGTTTCGGCCTGATGCTTGTTTCGTTCCGGCCGCGCATCCTCCGCGCCGCGGCGCTTAGCCTGCTGGCGGTGTTTGCGGCATGGGCGGTGATTTCTCCGCGTCCCATCCGACACACCGATGGCATGGGCGACTGGGCGGATGCGGCGAAATACGTCAACGCCAATGTCGCTCAGGACCACGCGCCGGTCTTGATTCGCAGCGAGCTGGTGGAATCGGATTCAATGCCTATTCTGCCGATCGAAGACAACGGCAACTTCGCGCAGCTTTCCTTCTATCCCATGAACGCCGCCTTGACGCCGCTGCGGAACACCTTCACAGCCGAGCAGGCGGCGGCGATCCACGACTTCATTCAAAACCTGCCGCGCGGGACGCAGCGCTTTCTGCTGATTTCCGTGGCCGGCCCCGCGCCGCTGCCGCCGTTTCTGCGCGAGATCCGCGATGATCTCGGACCGGGCGGCACGATGACGCAGCTGGCGGATTTCGACGGCCTCACCGTTACGGAGTTCCGCGTTCCGCGGCGCTAGGTGTCGAGCGCGATCTCCAGACGGCGCAGGCCCTCGGCGAACATCTCGTGATCGACGCCCATGCCAATGCGGAAATGATCGGGCGCGTCGAAGAAGCGGCCGGGCACGGCGGACGTCTCGAACTCGTCGCGAAGACGAGCGAGGAAAGCTTCGACATCGCCGGAGTGAAGCTTCAGAAACGCGGTTGTGCCCCATTCGGTGCGCGCGGCGGAGACTTTGTTTTGAGCGGCGAGGAACGCGGCGAGAAGCTGCCGGTCGGCATCGATCAGGCGGCGCGCGCGGTCGCGGAGTAAAGGCAGATTCTCGAACACGGTCACGCTGAGCAGTTCGGCGGGGTGCGCGGGAGTGGCGGAAAACAGATCGTTAAGGCGCCACAGAGAGCGGGCAAGATCGGGTTCGCCAAGAATCCACCCGCATCGCAAACCGCTGACGCCATAAACTTTTGTCAGGCTGCTGGTGACGACGAATTCGGGGCCGAGCAGGAACGACGTCGGTGGGGTGTTGTCGAAAACCGTGTCGAGATAAACCTCGTCCACCAGAACGCGCGCATGGACGCTGCGCGCCAGATCGCCGATCTCGCGCAGGGCGGATTCCGGCATCTGCTCGCTGGTGGGATTGTGCAGGTTGGTGATAACCACCAGTCGCGTTCGCGACGAGATTGCCTGGCGCAGTGAATGGCGCTCAAAGCGGCGCACGTCAGCCCCGAGATAGAGCGCGCTGGAGACGATGAGCTCGTACGTCGGCGTCTCGACCAGGACCTCGTCGCCGGGTTCGATGAGCGCGGCCAGCGCGAGGTGGTTCGCCATGGAAGTGCCGGCGGAGGTGACGACGCAATCCGGATCCACGCCATGTTTCCGCGCGATCGCGTGAATCAGCGGCCGGTAGCCGTAGCTGTTGTCGCCATTGATCTCGAGAGCGGTAGGCGGGAGATCGGCGAGCGGGAAGGAACCAACGCCGCTGGTGGCGAGATTGAAGCGGGCGCGGCTGGCGGTTTTGGCCCAGTGCATGTAGGGCGATTGGCGAAGTCTCATCGGCGGCGAGTCCAGTATAGATAGACCGGAATGCCGGTCAGCAAAATGCCGAGGCCGATGGCGCTGTTGGCAGGGTAAGCGGCGACGGTGGATCCGACAATGGCGAGGCACGCGGCCGTGAAGACTGCCGCGAACCACGGACGGCTGCGATTGCCATCACGCGCGCGGAAGACGAAAAGCGCCGAGGCCGTGAGCGCGAAGGAAAGAAAATCGACCGAGACAACATAGTTCAGGATCTGTTCGTAGCGTCCGGAAAGCGCGATCACCGTGGCGAACACGCCCTGCAGGGCGATGGCGACCACCGGTGCGCCGCTGCGTTCGGAGAGGCGGCCGACGCTTTGGAAGAACAGGCCGTCGCGCGCCATGGCGTAATACACGCGGGGGGCGGTGAGAATGCCCTGGCTGAGGAAGCCGAGCGTGGAGATGGCGATGCCGATGGCAATCCAGCGCGCGCCGGAGTCACCGAGCGCGACGCGCATCACCGCGGAGGCGGGAACGCGCGTGGTGGCAAGTCCGCCGGGTCCAAGGACGCGCACGCAGACGAAGTTCACGGCGAGGTAAAGCGCCACAACGCCGGAGACGCCGAGGAACAGGCCGCGCGCAAGATCGCGCCGCGGATCGCGCATCTCGGCTGCGACGAAGCTTGCCGTCTGCCATCCGCCGTAAGCAAAGGCGACGGGAATCATGGCGGCTCCGATGGCGCCGAACAGACTCAGCGAGACGGGACGGTCGAGCAGCGGAAGCGGAGCGACACGTCCGCCGCCCAGCGTGATGCCCACAACAACAAGCGCAACGATAGCGCCGGCCTTCAGCAGCATGAGCAGGCTCTGGACATTGCTGCCGGTCTTCGCGCCCAGGCAGTTGATAGCTGTCAGGCCGAGCAGGGCGATAGCGGCAATCGGCCCGTCGCCGGTCTGCACGCCGGAGATTTCGCGAAAGTAGCGAGCGAAGGTGACGGCGACCGCGGCCATGCCTCCGGTCTGCGTGACCAGCAGGAGCACCCATCCGTATACGAACGCGACAGAGGGATGATATGCCTCGCGCAGATACAGATACTGGCCGCCGGGCCCGGGAAGGCGCGTCGCGAGCTCCGCCCAGATGAACGCGCCGAGCATGGCGAGCGCGCCGCCCGCCAGCCAGACGCCGAGGATCAGAAATGGGGTGTGCAGGCGGACGGCGACGACGTAGGGGTTGATAAAAATGCCCGAACCGACAATGCCGCCCATCACGATCATGGTGGCGTCGAAAACGTTGAGGGCGCGGCGGGGCTGAGAGGCCAGTAAGGAATGATACCGTACCGCGGTCAGAAGATGACGGTGGGATTGAGCGGAGAACCGGTTCCGCCGGGCACAGGCGTGGGCGCAGCGGTGATCAGAAACGTGGGGCGATTGCGCTTCGCGGCTTCGGCGGCGAGGGCTTCCAGATCCAGATTGTCGAAGATCGGGGTGCCGACGGCGATCAGCAGCAGCTGGTGAACGGGCTGGACCACGCCGGGAACGCCGGAGGGCAACACATCGAGGCAGGCATCGCTGCCGGCGACGGCGATGTCGCGCTGCTTGAGCCAGCGCACGCAGGAAGCGTGGAGTCCGGCGATGCGCGCGGGATCCCAGGGACCTTTCGCGGCGCGCAGAGCCCATCGGCCGGTGCGGAGGAGAACGATGTCGCCCGAGCTGATGCGAATGCCGGTCTTCTTCTCCCACGCATCGAGCTCTTCGGGATAGATGGGCGTGCCCGGTCCGAGCCAGGGCACGTTGCGCAGGCGCGGGATATCGATCAGGACGCCGCGGCTGAAGAAGCCATCGCGAAAGTTCGTGATGGCGAGCTCTTTTGCGCCTTCAGCCGTGACATCCAGCTGAGGGAAGCCGTTATACATGCGGCCTTTCCAGGCGGTGTGGGCCAGCGAATCCATATGCGTGTGGGCCAGGCCGTGGAACGCGACGGTGTATTCGTCCATGAACCAGTCGCCGTTCGGGTGCGCGCCGGTGTAGAGCATTTTGTGGATGAAGGGAGCGTCGTTGTCGGGAGCTTTCTGCGTCAGGGTGTCGTGCGCGAGGGAGACAGCGAAGCCGTCCTTAACCAGCGCGGCGGCTTCGCGGCGCTTCGCCGGCGTGATGAGATTGGCGGTTCCGCGTTGATCCGTTTTCCCCCAGCGCCCCCAGTTGGAGAGTTCGGTCATCTGCCTATCGATATCCGCGCGGGTAGTCGGATGAGGATCGCCCGCGGTCAGACAAATGCTCAATGGCAGTAGCAGGAAAGCCGCTGGGAAGCGCATGCGCCGTATTTTAACGCGCTCCCATATTAGGATGACTGGTATGGAGCAGTGGCCAGCCCGTTGACGACTTTTCGCCTCTCCATCAGCTCCACCTATACGGCGGAACCTCTGCTGCCGGTGCTTGCGTTTTGGGCGGAACAACTGGAAGCGGGGTTCGAGGTGCGGTTCGCTCCCTACAACCAGGCGGCGCAGACGCTGCTGGACCCGGCGGGCGAGTTTGCCGCGAACACGCATGGCGTGAACGTGCTGCTGGTCCGCCTGCGGGACTTGGCGCAGGACGAAACGCGCCTTGCGGAGAGCGGCGCTTATCTCATGGACGTGCTGCGGTCTGTGCTGCCGCGGCTGGCCTGTCCGGTAATCTTCTGTTCGGACGATGCCGGGCTGCTGCGGACTGCTGCGGAAATTCCGGGTCTGCACGTCCTGCCACACAGCGAAATCGACGCGCTGTATCCGGTGGCGCGGAAAGCCGACCCGGAGACTGACCGAATCGCAAAAATTCCTTACACGGAAGAGTGGTTCGCGGCTCTAGGCACGGCGTTGGCGCGGAAGGTGGCCGCGCTTTCGCTGACTCCCTTCAAGGTGATCGCGGTGGACTGCGACAACACGCTGTGGGACGGCATCTGCGGCGAGGATGGTCCGGGCGGCGTTCAGGTGGACGCACCGCGGCGAATGCTGCACGAATTTCTGCTGCGGCAGCGCGAGGCAGGCATGGTGCTGTGTCTGGCCAGCAAGAACAATGCGGAGGATGTGTTCGAGACGTTTCGGCAGCATCCGGAAATGCCGCTGCGGCTGGAACACTTCGCGGCCTGGCGGCTGAACTGGGATCCGAAGGCGGCGAATCTGGCCTCGGTTGCGGACGAACTCGGGCTGGGACTTGACAGCTTCATTCTCTTGGACGACAGCCCGAAGGAGTGCGCCGAAGTAGACGAAGCGGCGCCCGAAGTATTGGCGTTGACGCTGCCCGCCGACGCCTCGCGTATTCCGCACTTTCTGGATCATGTCTGGGCGTTCGACCACCCCGTGGTCACGGAAGAAGACAGGAAGCGCGCGGCGAGTTACGCCGACGCGCGGGAGTTTGGACGGGCCTTTCACAGCGCGCACAGCCTGGAAGAATTCATGGCAGCCCTGGAGCTGCGCGTCGCAATTGAACCGGTGACGCCGGAACGGATCGCGCGCGTGGCCCAGCTGACGCAGCGAACCAATCAGTTCAACTTCACCGGCGAACGGCTGGCCGAGGCCGAGGTACGGGCGCTGCCGGAATGCTTCACGGTCACGGTGGCGGATCGCTTCGGGGATTACGGTTTGACGGGAGCAATGTTCCTTCATGCCGAAGCCGAGGAGCTGGTGATTGACAATTTTCTGCTGAGCTGTCGCGTGCTGGGACGCGGCGTGGAGCACCGCATGCTGGCGTTCGCGGCGGAGCTGGCGGCGCGGCGCGGACTGCGGCGAGTGGCAATCCGGTTCAGGGATACCGGTAGAAATCAGCCGGCGGCGCAGTTTCTGGCGTCGGTCGGCGACGCCCGCGATACAGAGACCCTGCGCGGGCTGCAATGGAAGCCGGCACAGAGCGCGCCGGTGCCGGTGCGGCGGCGGGAGACGGAGACTCAGCATCGCTCGGTTCCGTTCGAGCGAATTGCGCGGGAGCTTTCGACCGCGGCGCAGGTGGTAGCGGCGATGCGTCCGGCGGCGGGCAGCTCGGACCTCTCGATGACCGAAACGGAGCGGGAGCTGGCGACGATTTGGATGGAACTGCTGCGCCTGCCAGCGGTGAAGCCGACGGATCGCTTCTTCGATATCGGCGGGCATTCGCTGCTGGCGGTGCTGCTGATTGCGCGCGTGCGCGAGCGGTTCGGCGTGGAACTGGCAATCGACGACGTGTACTCGGTGACACTTACGTTGCAGGAACTGGGCGCGAAGGTGGAAGCGGGCCGGCTGACGGGCGTGGCGCCAGACGAATACGAGGCCATGCTGGCGGAAATTGAAGGGCTTTCCGACGACGAAGTGCGCGCGCTGCTGGAAAGCTGAGGCGCATGCGCATTCTGCTCACATCGGGGGCGTCGTATGAGCCGCCGCGAGGCGGGTCCACGCGCAGCAATCTGGTATGGCTGCGCGCGCTGACGGCCAGGGGACATGTTTGCCGCGTGGTGGCGACGGGCGGTACCGCAGACGAGGTGGAGCGGGACGGGATTTCCATTCGCCGCGTGCCGGATCTGCCGCTGCAGGCGGCGCTGCTGGGCGAAGAGATCCGCGCATTCGCGCCGGACTGGGTGCTGGTTTCTTCCGAAGACGTGAGCCAGCAGCTGCTGCGAGAGGCGGACCGCGCGCTGCCGGGCCGTCTGATCTACCTGGCGCACACGCCGCAGTTTTTCCCGTTTGGGCCGGAAAGCTGGAACACCGATGATGCGGCCACGCGCACTCTGCGGCGCGCGGCGGGGATTGTCACCATTGGCAACCACATGGCCGGGTATGTGGAGCGTTTCCTGGGTGTGCGGCCGGAGGTGATCCACCCGCCGATCTATGAGGACGCGGAAATGGGCCGCGGCGGGACGCTGGCGCTGATGATAAACCCCTGCGCAGTCAAGGGGATTGAGATCTTTCTGGGGCTGGCGAGGCGGCTGCCGGAGTTCGCCTTCGGCGCGCTGCCGGGCTGGGGAACGACAGCGGCGGACCTGGCGGCACTGCACAATTTGCACAATGTGCACATGCTGCGGAACGAACCCAAAATCGACGACGTGCTGAAACACGCGCGGCTGCTGCTGATGCCCTCCCTCTGGTACGAGGGGTTCGGGCTGATCGTGATGGAGGCGATGCTGCGCGGGCTGCCGGTGATCGCGAGCGATTCGGGCGGACTGCTGGAGGCCAAGGAAGGCACGGGCTTTGTGATCCCGGTGAAGCCGATTGAGCGCTACGAGATGGTTTTTGACGAGAATCATATGCCGAGACCGGTGAGCGGGACACAGGACCTGGCGCCGTGGGAAGCCGCCGTGCGCCTGCTGATGATCGATGACGAGGTTTGGCGAAACGAAGCCAACCGGTCGCGCGAGGCGGCGCTGCGGTTCGTTGGCGGGCTGCACGCGGACGATCTGGAGCGGTATCTGCTGGCCCGGCCGGCGCCTTCGGCGCGGGAACTGCTGCTGCAGCGGCGGCTGCGGACCTGATGCGCATTCTGCTGGGGCACAATTCGACCTACTACCCGGGGCAGGGCGGCGGCGATAAATCCAACCGGCTGTTGATGGAAGCGCTGGCGGAGCGCGGCCATTCCGTGCGCGTGGTGACCCGCGTGGAGCATTTTGGCGACCCGGACCATGCCTCGTATGTGGCGCACCTGCGGGCCGATGAAATTCCGTTTGAAGCGCAGGGCGGAGCGGTGCGGGCGCGGCTGCGTAGCGTGGACGTCCATACTCTGACGCTCGATCCGCACATTGGGGCGTTCTTCGCGAAACAGATCGCGGAGTTCGATCCGGAGGTGATCCTCTGCTCCACCGACGACCCCGGGCACCTGCTGCTGGAACCGGCGCTGGCGGCTCCGCGGGCACGGGTTGTTTATCTGGTGCGCGCCACCATCGCGTTGCCGTTCGGGCCGGACAGTTCGGGGCAGAGCGCGGCCAAAATGGAGCGCCTGCGGCAGGCCGATGCGGTGGTGGGGGTCAGCGAAGCGGTGGCGCGGTATGTGCGGGAGTGGGGCGGCATGCCGGCGGTTCATGTTCCGATCTCGCTGCTGGAGCCGGGAACGCCGCCGCTGCTGGGGCGCTTCGAAAATCCCTATGTCCTGATGGTGAATCCATGCGCGGTGAAAGGAATTTCGATTTTCCTTGAACTGGCGGCACGGCTGCCCGAAACGGCGTTCGCGGCGGTGCCGACGTGGGGCACGAACGAGAGCGATCTGGCCCGGCTGCGACATCACTCTAACATCGCGATCGTGCCCGCTTCCGAAAATGTGGACGAGGTGCTGCGACTGGCGCGCGTGGTGCTGGTTCCATCGGTCTGGGCGGAAGCGCGATCGCGAATCGTTTTGGAGGCGATGGCGCGCGGGATTCCGGTGATGGCGAGCGACGCGGGCGGGTTGCCGGAAGCCAAGATGGGGGTGCCGTATTTAATTCCTGTGAACGTTGTGAACCGCTATCAGCCGGTGGTGGATTCGCGCATGGTGCCGGTGCCGGAGGTGCCCGCGCAGCACGTGGAGCCATGGCTTCCTGGGCTGCGGCGGTTGTTTACGGAACGAAGCCACTGGCAGGACATCGCGGACCAGTCACGGGCGGCGGCGCTGCGGTATCTGGAGGGGCTGACAGCGGGCCCGTTCGAGCAGGTTCTGGAGCGGACTCTGGCGGCTCCGCGGCGCGCGCGAAACGAAGCCAATGCGGCGGGACTGTCCGAGGGAAAGCGCAAACTGCTGGCGCTGCGCATGCGGCAGGCGCAGGGCAAGAAGGCGGCAGCGAGCGAGTGGTTCCCGCGATGTCCGGACGAGCGGTACCGGGTGTTTTGCTTCCCGCATGCGGGAGCGGGGACGTTTTTGTATCGCGATCTGGGCTGCGCGGCGGTGCTGCCGGGACGCGAGGGCCGGTTTCGCGAGACGCCTTTCGACCGAATGGACGCGCTGATTGCCGCACTGGAGCCTGCGATTGCGCCGCTGCTGGACCGGCCCTTCGTGTTCTTCGGGCACAGCATGGGCAGCGGGGTGGCGTTTGAGCTGACGCGGGCACTGCGGCGGAGCGGGCGTCCGCTGCCGAAGGGGCTGATTGTTTCGGCGACGCGCGCGCCCCATCTGCGGGAGCAGTGCGACGAGAGGCCCGATCTGCCGGATGCGGAAATGCTGGCCGAGATGCGGCGGCTGGGCGGTCTGCAGGGAGACGAGGACCCGGAGCTGATGCAGCTGCTTCTGCCGATGCTGCGGGCGGATACACGGCTGTACCGGAATTATGTGTACCGGGAAGAGGCGAAGCTGGAGATGCCGATCTATGCCTACTGCGGCGTGGGGGATGCGCTGCTTACGGTGGCGCAGGTGGCAGGCTGGCGCGATGAGACCAGCGGAGATTTCCGGCTGCGGGAGTTCCCCGGCGGCCACTTCTACTTACAGGATCCGGGGAGCGGCTTTCGCGAGGCCTTTTCGGCGGATGTTCGGGAGTTGGTGGGGCGGTGAGGGGGATCAGGCTTGCGCTACACCGACGCCGCGAGAGTTGCGAGCAGCAGCGCGGGTGGCATCACCACCATTCCGGTTTTCAGGAACTGCCAGCCGCTGATCTGCTCGCCTTCGCGTCGCAGCGCGATCAGCCAGAGGACCGTCGCCAGCGAGCCGGTGACGGACAGGTTCGGGCCGAGGTCCACTCCGATCAGGACGGCATCCCGGATCCAGTCACTCGCATGGGCGGACTGGAGAGCGGCGCCCGAGAGTAAGCCGGAGGGCAGGTTGTTCATGAGGTTCGACAAACCCGCCACGCCGAACGCAGCCGCGAGCGCACCGGCGACGTGCGGCAGGTCGCCGCACCACCGCAGAGCAGTACCAACTAACTGCAGCGCGCCGGCGCGATTCAGCGCTTCCACCAGCACAAATAAACCCGCGACCAGCGGCAGCACGCTCCACGAGACGCCCCTCGCAATCTCAACCAGTGCGCTGCCTCTTACGCGCGTGGCGATCAACACGGCCAGCGCAGCTGCGACACACGTGGGCAGGCCCAGATCGAGACCAAGCGCGGACGCTCCCATCAGCACTGCGCCCGTGCCGGCGATTCCCCACGCGGCGACGCGTCCCTCCCGCGACAGCTCCGCGCGCTCGCTTCCGGCTTCCATCGTTCCCGCAAGGTCCCCCCGCTTTGTCCAGCGCAGAGCCAGATACGTCGCCGCAATGGAACACACTGATGGCAGCAGAAACGTGCGGAGCCACGGCAGCAGCGGGGGCAGGCTGCGGCCGTAGACCACCAGATTCGCGGGGTTGGCGATTGGCAGCACGAAGCTGGCCGCGTTCGCGATGAAAGCACAGATGAACAGATAAGGCAGCGCCTTCACGCGCGCTTTTCGAACCGCCGCGCAGACGGCCGGCGTCAACACCACGGCGGTTGCGTCATTGGAAAGAAACATAGTGACGCCCATGCCCACCAGGTAGATCAGGCCGAACAGGCGCGTGGGAGAATTTTTAGCGGCGGCAACCGCGAGCGATGCCAGCCAGTCGAACACACCCTGGCGGCGGGCCAGTTCGGAAAGCAGCATCATGCCGGTAAGGAACAGATACACATCCGTGCCTTTCCAAATGGCCGCGCCGGCCTGAGACGGAGCAAGCAGCCCGGAGACGACCAGGAGGAGCGCGCCGAGACACGCATACACGGCTTCAGGCCAGTTCCTGGGCCGGAAAAGCACGCCCGCGATGGTGGCCGCGGCGATGAGCCAGATGAGAACCGAACTCACGAAGGGAAGGAGAAATTCCGAATGCAACTTGCCGCGGGCAGGATCAAAACCGCTATCTTAGCGCAGGAGGGGCGCGCGCTCCTGGCGCTGTTGCATGGAAAACTTCGATGACGACCTTTGCCGGTTTGCGGAGCATGGCGCCGCGCCCTTGCCGGCGGCCGATGAGCAGGGCTATGTGGATCACGAGGGCGCGCGGATCTGGTTTGCGACGCATGGCTCCGGCTTTCCCGTCCTCCTGCTGCACGGCGGTCTCGGGCACAGCGGCAACTGGGGGGATCAGGTTCCCGCGCTGGTGGAGAACGGCTACCGGGCGGTGCTCATCGACAGCCGCGGGCACGGGCGCAGCACACGCGACGATCGTCCGTTCGCGTATGAACAGATGGCATCCGATGTTCTGGCGGTAATGGATGCGCTGCACATGCCGAAGGCGGCTCTGGTGGGCTGGAGCGACGGCGCGACGGTCGCTCTGATCTGCGCGCGACTGGCTCCCTCGCGGGTGGAACGCGTGTTCTTCTTCGCCTGCAATATGGATCCGAGCGGCGCCAAGGAACTGGAGATGACGCCGGTGGTGGAGCGCTGCCTGCAGCGGCACGTGGCGGATTACGAACGGCTCTCGGCGACACCGGAAGGGTTTGCGGATTTCGCGGAAGCGGTGAGCCTGATGATGCGGACGCAGCACAACTACACAGCGGACGATCTGGCGCAGATCCGCGTGCCGGTTTTGATTGTGCAAAGCGAGCACGATGAGTTCATCCGGCGCGAGCATGCGGAATACCTGGCGCGCGCTGTTCGCGGCGCGGAGCTGCTGGTGCTGCCTGGTGTCAGCCATTTCGCTCCGCTGCAGCGGCCGGAGCAATTCAATTGCGCGATGCTGCACTTCCTGCGCGGATCGTAGAGGCCGGCGGGTATCCAGCGGTGCGGCTCCATACTGTAAGGGTGCGCCCCTCCCGAGCAAACGCCAGGCGGTTCGGCCGAGTTCTGGTGACGCTGGGCGCTATCGCTGTGCTGACGGTGGTGGGCAGGCTGCTGCCGGTGAATGCCACCACGGCCGGGCCGGTCTACATGCTTACCGTTCTGGTCGCGGCCCGGTTCGGCGGTCTGACGGATGCGGTGATTTCCTCTATCGCCGCGGCTCTGTGCCTGAATTACTTCTTTCTTCCTCCGCTGTTTCGCTTCACCATTGGGGATCCTCAGGACCTCGTCGCCTTCCTGGTGTTCCTGGCGTCGGCGATTATGGTGAGCAAGCTCTCCTCCACGGCGAAGGAGCAGACCGTGGCGGCGCTGAGCCGCGGCCGCGAGATGGAGCAACTGTACACGCTGAGCCGCGCGGTGCTGCTGAACACGTCCGCCGATTCCACTGCGCGCGAAATCGCGATGCAGATTGCACGCGTGTTTGAGTTCACCGGCGTTTCGCTTTATGAAAGCAGCTCGGAACAGATCCATCGAGCGGGTGATGTGGATTTACCGGAATGGGATGACCGGCTGCGCCAGGCCGCGCTGAGCGGAACGATGTTCAGCGACGCGCCGACTCGCACGCTGGTAACATCCGTGCGGCTGGGAGCGGACGTGATTGGGAGCCTCGCGGTGCGGGGCGAGCCGGTCTCGGATTCGGCGCTGCAGGCGCTGGCGAACCTGGTGGCCATCGCGCTGGAACGCGCGCGGATGCTGGAGGCGTCCACCGCGGCGGACTTGATTCGCAAAACGGAGGAGCTGAAATCGACATTGCTGGACGCCATCGCGCATGAGTTCAAGACCCCGCTGACTTCCATCAAGGCTGCGGCCAGCGCGCTGCGTTCCGGCGTGGCGGATGCGCGGTCGCGACAGGAGATGGTCGAGATCATCGACGAGGAAGCGGACCGCCTGGAGCAGCTGGTGACGGACGCTCTGCAGATGGCGCGCATGGAAGCGGGGAACCTGCGGCTGGAGCGTCAACCCGCGCCGGTGGCGGAGATGATCGCGAGCGCGGTGGACACTCTGGCAGGTTTGCTGGACGGACGCTTGGTGGAACAGAAAACGGAGCAAGGGCTGAGAGCCGACGTGGACCCCGAGCTGATTCAGTTGGCGTTGAAGCAGGTGCTGGACAACGCATTGAAGTATTCGCCGCCCGGCTCGCCCATCCGGGTGAGCGCGTGTCATCAGGAGGGTGATGTGCTGATCCGCATTGCGAACGATGGTCCCGGAATTCCGCGGGGCGAGCAGCGGCGCATTTTCGACCGCTACTACCGCTCGCCGGAAACGCGCAACCAGGTTTCGGGCACCGGCCTCGGGCTCTCGATTGCACGTGAGATTGTGTTGGCGCACGGCGGCCGCCTCTGGGCGGAAAGCCAGGCGGGGGAAGGCAGCGTGTTCACACTGCTGCTGCCGTCTGCGCGGGCCGAGGTTACGGCATGAGCGGTGGCCGCATTCTGGTGGTGGACGACGAGCCGCAGATTCGCCGCGTCATGCGCACCGCGCTGGTGGCCGATGGCTACCAGGCAACGGACGCGCGCACGGGAGAGGATGCCATCGAGAAGCTGCGCACGGAGCGCTTCGACCTGATCCTGCTGGATTCGAACATGCCGGGGATGGGCGGTCTGGCGGCGTGCCGCGAGATTCGGCGGACTTCCGAAGCAGCGATTATCATGCTGACCGTGCGCAACGACGAGCAGCATAAGATCGCGGCTCTGGATGCGGGCGCCGATGATTACGTCACCAAGCCGTTCAGCACGCCGGAGCTGATGGCGCGCATCCGCGCGGCGCTGCGGCGCATGCCGCTCTCGGCGGAACCGGGGAGCCACACGGTCACTCTGGAAGGCGTGGTGATCGACATGGCCGCGCGCCGCGTGCGCTCGCCGCTGCGGGAAGTGCGCCTGACTCCGAAGGAGTTCGATCTGCTGCAGTACTTCATCGCGAACCCGAACGTGCCCATCCCGCACGGCCGGCTGCTGCAGGCGGTGTGGGGGCCGGATTACGGCGGCGAAGTGGAATATCTGCGCGTCTTCATCAATCAGCTGCGCAAGAAGATCGAGCCCGATCCCGCGCATCCCCGCTACCTGCTGACGGAGCCCTGGGTGGGCTATCGCTTTCAGTTAGCCGGGTCCGTTTGACATTCTTATACTCTCTTATGACTTCCTCATGAGCCCGGCCGCCGCGCAGGGGCTGGCTCTCATCGCGGTTACTCAATCCGCGAAGCCCGGGAAATGGAAATCCCGGTGATCGCGGAACGCACCACACCCGCGTCCGGCCGGGATCCCCGTTTATGATCGATTGAGTGTCTCCCGCACGCATCGTTCACCGGTTCGCCATCGTCGCTTCCACTATGCGCGAAGCCGCCGCTCTGGCTGCTGAAGGCTGTCCGCACGGCACCGCCGTGGTGGCTGATGAGCAGACCGCGGGCATCGGACGGCACGGGCACTCCTGGCACTCGGAACCGGGCGCGGGCCTCTACGTTTCGATTGTTCTGCGGCTGCCGCTCCCGCCGGATTCGCTGCCGATTGTGACGCTCGCCCTGGGCCTGGCCGCCGCCGAAGCTATCGCCGAAGTCAGCGGACTGGCCTGCGACATCCGCTGGCCGAACGACATTATGATTGCCGATCGAAAGGCTGCCGGCATTCTGGTGCAGCTGGTGGACCATGCCGCCATTGCCGGCATCGGGATCAATGTGAATCACCCGCGGTTTCCGCCGGATCTGGCGGACCAGGCGACCTCCCTGCTGCTGGCTTCCGGCCGCGCCCAGGATCGCGAGAATTTACTAACCTGTTTATTGACCTCAGTCGACAGGGTCTGCGATATTCTGACGAGCGGAGGCCGCGCCGCCATCCTGAAAATGTTCTCCGACGCATCCAGCTATGCCAGCGGCAAACGCGTGCAGGTGGATCTGGGCGACCGCACTCTGCACGGCGTGACCGCGGGAGTGAACAACGCCGGTTTCCTGCTGGTCCGAAGGCCGGATGGCGCGGTGGAAACCGTCATCGCCGGCGGCGTGCGGCCGGCTTAACTCATGCTGCTTGCTCTCGATGTCGGCAACACCAATGTCACCGTCGGTGTGTTCGATGGTGAACGCCTGATCGACCACCGCCGCCTGCGCACCGTGCGCGACCAGACCTCGGACGAGTGGGGCATCCTGCTGCGAAATCTGTTCATGCTGGCTTCGCTCGATACCGCCGCGGTGGATGGCGTGATCATCGCGAGCGTGGTGCCGCCCCTGAACGCCTCCCTGGCGGAGATGGCGGAGCGCTATTTTCGTGCGATCCCGGCATTCGTCAACCATGAAACCGATACGGGCGTGCCCATTTGCATCGACCATCCCCAGGAGCTGGGCGCGGACCGGCTGGTGAACAGCGTGGCGGCGTTGCATAAGTATGGCGGTCCGTGCATCGTGGTGGATCTGGGCACGGCCATCACCTTCGATGCGATCTCCGGGCAGGGCGAGTATCTGGGCGGAGTGATTGCGGCGGGTGTCGGGATCTCGGTGGAGGCGCTGTTCAACAAAACCGCGCGCCTGCCTTACGTCGATTTCCAGCAGCCTTCGCACATCATCGGCAGGAACACGGTGATGAGTATGCAATCGGGACTGTATTTTGGCGCGTTGGGCGCGATCGACGGCATCATCGAACGGCTGATGCGCGAGCTGGGCGCGGAGACGAAGGTAGTGGCGACCGGCGGGCAGGCGCCGATGATCGCGCGCAACTCCCGCTACCTGCACCAGGTGGACGAGCACCTGACGCTGGAAGGGCTCGAGCTGATCTGGCGGCGGACGCACGCGCGTTGCTGAATTACTTCAACTACTTCACGGAGATCGAGGAGCACTTCCAGCGCGCCCGCGGCACCAGTCTGTTTTTGCTCTCGCCCCTGGACTGGGCGCTTGTGGAAAGCTGGAAGAACTCCGGCGTGCCGCTCGAAGCGGTGATGCGCGGCATCGATGCGGCTTTCGAGAAATGGCGTGCCCGGCGCTTAAAGACGCAGCAGATCAACGGCTTGGCTTTTTGCGCGCAGGCGGTGTTGACGGAAGCGCAGCGCTCGCCGGAGAGCGGCGGCTCGGCACCGGCGCCCGCGCCGTTTCCCGACGATGCCGTGAAGCAATACTTGGAGAACAACGCGAAACAGGTGCGGCACCAGGGTGCCCCGGAGTTCGCAGAGATTGCCGCGAGCCTGGAGCGTCTGGCGGCCCAGCCCACGGCGGATCTGGAAGCGCTGGAGCAAAACCTTTCGGTGCTGGAAAGCAAGCTGGTAGCGTTGGCGCGCGGCCGGCAGACCGAAGAAGCAGCGCTCGAAACCCGCCGCGAGCTGGACGCGCAGCTCCGTCCGTACCGCGGCAAAATGACGGCCCCGCAGCTGGCCATGCTGGAGCAGCAGTACCTGGAGCGGCGGCTCCTGGAAGCGGGGAACCTGCCGCGGCTCAGTCTGTTTTATCTGCGCTGACGTAGAGCGCAAACTTTGCCACGGACTGGAAGCCGCGCCGCGCCCAGATCTTTACTACGTTCGGCGTGGCGACGAACTGGGCGTCGCGGTCTGTGCCGTGGCTCAGCGCGGTGTGGCGCACCAGCGCTTCCGCATACCCCCTGCGGCGGTGTGTCGCGCGCGTGGCGCCCCAGGTCAGATAGAGCGTGCCTTCCACAGGGAAGCCCATGGAGACCGACACCGGCTCGTTGTCCACAAATCCCAGATAGCCTTCCATGGAATCGGTCCAGAACGCGTCGCTCTCCAGGATCTCGCGTGTGTAGTTCACCGGAACGCCCCAGCCCTCGGCGTTGATATCGGCGAAGGAGCGCCGCATTTCCGGGGTGGTGACGCGGCGGATCTCGAGTTCCGGCGGCATGGGTTCCGGGCCGATGCGGCCGCGCATGCCAATCGTCTCGATGGCGAAGGTCAGCGAGAGCTCGCGGCAGAGCGGAGGGACTGCGGGGCGCAGTTCCGGCGCGATCCACTCCTCGCAGGCCACCAGCGTCCAGCCGAGGCCCCGCTCGCGGTAAAACGCGGCCGCGCGCTCGATGCGCTTCCGCAGATTGGCAAGATCATTCACCGGTTCGGAGACGAAGGCCAGATTCAGACCAGCCCATTGCGCGTGGGGCGTAACCGCGTAAATTCCCAGCAGATCCTCCGCCTCGCCGGCCGCGCGGCTCCGGGCGATAGCCTCGTGCGCGGTCCAGTAGGCAGTGTTCGAGTCCTGAAACCCGCCGCGATAGAATGGCAGGCAAAGTTCGGTATCCCACATACAGTTCAGCCTATGAAAAAACTCGCCATTCTGCTCGTGATGGCCGCGGGTTTGCGCGCGCAGCAGACGCGCCATGAGATCGTCAACTCCGCGCCCACGCCCGCCGAGGACGCCAAACCCAACAGCGACAAGGTTCCCGACGTGTACGCCGTAACCGGACACTTCGATCGCGTGATCACGCTGCGCTTCAAGTTCGATACGGATCTGTTGGCCGGCATGGAGAAAATCGTCCGCGAACAGAAGATTCGCAACGCCGTGATTCTGTCCGGCGCGGGGTCAGTGCGCGGCTACCAGCTCCATCAGGTGAGCAACCGCAGCTTCCCTTCGAAGAACATGTACGAGAAGGACCCCACCGCGCCCGCCGATGTGATTTCCATGAACGGTTACGTTATCAACGGCAAAATTCACGCCCACATGACGCTGGCGAATCCGGAGAAAGCCTTCGGCGGCCACCTCGAGCCGGGAACCAGCGTTTTCACCTTCGCCATTGTCACTCTGGGCGTGATGGACAGCGGCACCGATTTCAGCCGTCTGGACGACAAAACCTACCGTTAACTGGCGGATGGCGTTATAATAAGGGGGTTATCCAAGGAGTCACCATGAAGCTTTTGCTGGCCGGTTCGGCGATTCTCTGTGCCAGTGCATTCGGCGCCGGTCTCCCTTCCCTGAACAACACCGTGTCCGGCAGGTACGTGGAAGCGCGCACCGCTGATGTTTACACAGGTCCCTGTTTCGCGAATTCGGAAGTGGGATTGACGGGCGAACTCGCCGTCATGGGATGGACCATCGATCGCGGCTCGTGGGATGGCGTGGCACTCGACGGCCTTTCGATCGTGGGCGTGGTGCGCGCGAAGAGCACGCTTGGAGATTTCTACACGGCTTCCAATCCGGCGCACTCGGTGCTGATTGTGGACAGCAAGGCCACCCCGGAGCAGGCGCTGGCGCTGCGCAGCTTCGCCAAACATCAGGGCGGGGAACTGCTCTCCGATGTGGTGCGCGTGGATTACGCGCCGGTAACGCTGGCTTTCCGGAACAACGACCTGCATACGATGGCGGCCACTCTGACCGCAGGCAAACTTGCGAAGATTGAAACTCGCGCGCTCGCCGAAGGCGACCAGCTTTGCCATAACGAGATCACGTGGTATCCGCCGCTCACCGCGCTGAACCACTCCATGCCGGCCTACACCCTTGCCCACGATTTCAAAGGCCAGGGGCTCGGCGCCACCTGGAGCAGCCCGCTGAAGCGCAGCGCGTTTGTGGGCAGCTTCTCCGCGTCCGAAACCGAATAAGATTTCTGCCAGCAGTCCCCTTGTAACCCGGCGAAGCAAGCTCTCGCCGGGTTTCTTTTTTGCTGCCTACCAGCTGATCTCAACAGTAATTGCCGTGTTGGGCGTCGCCGATTCCGCTTGCCCCGAGGCAGACACGGTGTTCATGCCATGCGCCACTTTCCACTCGCCCAGATCCACCGTCTGGCCGGTTGCGACCACAAATGCGCGCCCGGTGTGAGACCCAAGTGCAAACGTTCCGCTCAGGGTGATATTCGGCGGCGTGATCACTGCGGCCTTCAGGCTGACGGTCATGCCCCAGACCGGGTCCTGCACGGTGGTGGTCGCGTGGAACTTCCCTTCGCTGTCCGTGGTAACGATGATGGTTTGCTTCGACATGCCTGCTCTCCCTGGCCGGAGTTTAGCAACGGCGCCGTCATCAGCCCCGGTTCAGGCCCGCTGATCTCGCGTGCTTTCAGTCACTTGCGGAAGTTCGCAGCGGCGTGACCCGGCGCGCGCCGCCGCCGGTGTCTGCGCACCCGCATGACTTAGGAAAATCAGGAGGAATGCGGCACCAAGTCGCATCAGGGGTCCTTGAGTGTAAATCACATCCTGTACTGTTGCGAACGATTCCATCAGCCCTGCGGCGTGACCTTCCCAGTACCGCACGCCCCGTCCCCGCCTCGCTCGCGCTAGTTGACACTGCCAATAGCAAGCCAGTAGCATCCTCATGAATGCAATCCGTCCGGCTCGTACACCTTGGCGTCATCGACCTTCTGGTAATCGCCCTGTATTTCGTGGTCGTGATCGGGATTGGCTTTTATCTCAGGCGGTTCACGAAGACCGGGCGAAGATTTCTTCCTGGCCGGCCGCGACATGACCGCGTGGATCGCGGGCCTCAGCTTCGTCGCCGCCAACCTTGGTTCGCTCGAACTGATGGGCTGGGCGGCGGCTGCGTATCAGTACGGAATTCTGGCGGCGCACTGGTATTGGATCGGCGCCATTCCCGCGATGCTGTTCCTCGGCATCGTGATGATGCCGTTCTACTACATCTCGAAAACGCACTCGGTGCCCGGCTATCTGCAGCTGCGTTTCGGCGAAGGCGTCGCGCGCCGTCTCGGCCATCATCGTTCGCGCTCATGACCGTGCTGATGAGCGGCATCAACATGTATTCCATGGCGCTGGTGATGAAGGTGGTGCTCGGCTGGGACATCAACTTCAGCATCTGGGTTTCGTCGCTGACCGTCGCGGCTTATGTGTTCCTCGGCGGCCTGCTCTCGGCCATCTTCAACGAAGTGCTGCAGTTCGTTCTGATCTGGCTGGGCGCGATGCTGATTCCGATCCTGGGCCTGATCGAAGCCGGCGGCTGGAGCGGCATGGTGGCGCGCATGCAACAGCAACGTCGGGCGGCAGAGATTACACGCATCTCTGGAGCACGCTCGGCTCGCTTTCAGGACAACCCCATGGGCATCCACTGGACCGGCATCGTGCTCGGGCTCGGCTTCGTGATCTCGTTCGGCTACTGGACCACGGATTTCCTGGTGGTGCAGCGCGTGCTTGCCGCGCAAGGATCTGCGCTCCGCCAAAATGGCGCCCATCATCGGCGCGTCGTTCAAGATGTTCGTGCCGTTCATCGTGATCCTGCCCGGCCTGCTCGGCCTCGCCGTGCTGCCCGAGCACCTGGTGGGCGAAACGGCGGCGGCTGCCACCGGCGGCCACAGCTATAACGAAGTGCTGCCGCTCATGCTGGCGCGCTACTGCGGCCCCGGCCTGCTGGGCCTCGGCATCACGGCGCTGATCGCGGGCTTCATGTCCGGCATGGCCGGCAACGTCAGCGCCTTCGCCACGGTGTGGACCTACGACATCTACCGCGCCGCTGATCAAGCAAGGACGCCACCGACGCGCATTACGTCAGCGTGGGCCGCTGGTGCACGATGGTCGGCGTGCTGGTCAGCATCGGCACCGCGTATCTGGTGATGCAGTTCGCCAGCATCATGGATTATGTGCAGGCGCTGTTCAGCTTCTTCATCGCGCCGCTGTTCGGCACGGTGATCCTCGGCATGCTCTGGAAGCGCGCCACGCCGGCCGGCGGATTCTGGGGCCTGCTGGCGGGCACGCTGTCGTCCATCGGCATGTGGGCGTGGGTGAAGCTCGATCCCTCCGCGCTGCGCATCATCGCGCTCTCGCCGTACGCCAAGGACATGGCGGAGAACATGTACCGCGCGCTGTGGTCGTGGATCATCTGCGTAGTGGTAACGGTGCGTGGTCAGCTATGCTGACGAAGCCAAAGCCGGATTCGGAACTGCACGGGCTTGGTCTATGGCTGCACCGAGATCCCTTCGGAAGCGCGACCTGTCCGCTGTATGCAGCGCCCGATCTTCTGGGCCGGCGTGGTCTGCGTGGTCTTCATCGTGCTGAACATCATCTTCTGGTAAACCAACATGCATAAGCCTGGAATGATTTCCATCTGGTTCTTCATCGGCGTGCTGCTGGCCGCTTACGGCGTGCTGATCACCGGCGCGGCGCTCTATGAATACGTCGCGCCGCCGCCGGAACAGACCGTACTCGCCAACCTGCACGCGGGCATCTGGTGGGGCGGCGTGATTCTCGCCATGGGTCTTTTCTATACCCTGCGATTCCGGCCGCGACCGGGCAAGTAAACTGTAAACGACATGTCGAAACCGATGACGCTGGGCCTGATCGTGGGCAACCGCGGATTCTTCCCGGACCACCTCGCCAAAGAAGGCCGCGAAGAGATGATGGCCGTGCTCGAATGCCGCGGGCGTGCGCGTCATCGCTCCCACGGCGGAAGAGACCAAATACGGCGCGGTGGAAACGCGCGCGGAATCGCGCCGCTGCGCCGAACTGTTTCGCGCGCATCGCGATGAGTTCGACGGTATCATTGTCACGCTGCCGAACTTCGGCGAAGAGCGCGCCATCGCGGACACCATCAAAATGGCTGAACTCCGCGTCCCCGTGCTGATTCAGGCCACGCCCGACACGCCCGGCCGCATGACCATCGCCGACCGCCGCGACAGCTTCTGCGGCAAGATGTCCGCCTGCAACAACCTGAGGCAGTACGGCATTCCGTACTCGCTGACGAAGCTGCACACCGTCGCGCCCAACACCGACGCCTTCCGTGCCGATCTCGCCTGGTTCCTGCGGCGTCTGCCGCGTGGCCAACGGCCTGCGCCGCCTGCGCATCGGCGCCCTGGGCGCGCGGCCCACCGCTTTCAACACCGTGCGCTACAGCGAGAAGCTGCTGGAAGCACAGCGGCATCTCGGTGGAGACCCTCGACCTCTCCGAGCTCTTCGGCCGCATCGAGCGCATGAAAGACGACGACCCCGGCGCGCAAAGCCAAGCTGGAGTCCATCAAGGGCTACGTCTCCACCTCCGGCATCCCGGAGCCCGCGCTGCTGAAAATGGCAAAACTGGGCGCGGTGATCGAGGGCTGGATGCGCGGCGCCGATCTCGACATCAGCGCCATTCAGTGCTGGACGTCGATGGAAGAATACTTCGGCGTGGTGCCCTGCACGGTCATGAGCATGATGAGCAATAATCTGCTCTCGAGCGCGTGCGAGGTGGATATCGCCGGCGTCGTCGGCATGCATGCGCTGCGGCTCGCTTCCGAAACGCCCAGCGCGCTGCTCGACTGGAACAACAACTACGGCGACGATCCCGACAAAGCCGTCTGCTTCCACTGCAGCAATCTGCCGAAGCACTTCTTCGAAGACGTGAAGATGGATTTCCAGCAGATCATCGCCGGCACCGTGGGCAAGGAAAATACCTACGGCACCTGCGTGGGCCGCGTGAAGGCCGGCGCCATGAGCTATGCGCGCTTCTCCACCGACGACCTGCACCGGCAAGATCCGCGGCTACGTCGGCGAGGGCGAATTCACCAACGATCCGCTGGAGACCTTCGGCGGCGCAGGCGTGGTGCGCATTCCGCGCCTGCAGGATCTTCTGCGCTACATCTGCGAGACACGGCTTCGAGCACCACGTGGCCGCGAACCTGTCCTGGGTCGCCGGGCAGCGTCCACGAAGCCACCACGAGGTACCTCGGCTGGGATGTCATGTGGCATGCGAAGGGCGAGGAATAAATGACCGTCGTCGCCGGCGTCGATTTCGGGACGCTGAACGTTCGGGTTTCCATGTTCCATCACCAGCACGGCACGGCTGGGCGCGGCCACCGCGGATTACCCGCTGCACCGTCACGCGGGCGATCCCGATCGCGCCACGCAGAGCCACTTCGATCATCTGCGCGCGCTGGCGGAAGCTACCGCGAGGCGCGCTGATTGCGAGCGGGCGTCTCCGGCGCCGAAGTGGAAGCCATCGCGCTCGATACCACCGGCTCGAGCGTCATCCCCGTGGATCGCGCCATGCAGCCGCTGGACGAATATTACCTCTGGTGCGACCACCGCGCCTGGCGTGAAGCGGCCGAAATCACGCGCGGCCGCGCATGCCGCCGGCCTTGAAGCCATCGCTTGGTGCGGCGGCATCTATTCCACCGAGTGGGGCTTCTCCAAGCTGCTGCACTGGCTGCGGCACAACCCCGAAAAGCGCGGTCACGCTCGCTTCCGCGTTTGAACACTGCGACATGATCGCGGCCACGCTGTGCGGCATCACCGACCCCGCAGCAGGTGGTGCGCAGCGTCTGCGCCATGGGCCACAAGTGGCTGTGGAACCAGCGCTGGGGTGGCCTGCCTTCCGAAGAGTTCCTGACCGGCGTCGATCCGCTGCTGGCCGGCGTGCGCGCGAAGCTGGAAGGGCAGTACGCCACCTCCGACAAGCTCGCCGGACATCTGTCCGCCGAGTGGGCCGAGAAGCTGGGACTGCGCGCCGGCATCCCCATTCCCGTCGGCGCCTTCGATGCGCACTGGGACGCCGTCGGCGCGGGCGTCCGTCTGGGCGACGTGGTGAACGTGATCGGCACCTCCACCTGCATCATCGGAATGAGCGACACCGTGCAGCTGGTGCCGGGTGTCTGCGGCGTGGTGCCTGGTTCCGTGGATCCCGCGTACACCGGCATCGAAGCCGGGCTTTCCGCCACCGGCGACATCTTCGATGCGATCGCGCGCCGCGCCGGAACGACGGCAGGCGCTCTCTCAGAGGGCCTGGAAACTTACCGCGCCGGGCAAACCGGCCTGCTGCGCCTCACGTGGGATAACGGCGACCGCACGGTGCTGGTGAACCCGGAACTGGGCGGCGTTACGCTCGGCTGGAACCTGACCCAGACCGCGCACGATGAGCTGTTCGCGGCCATCGAAGGCACCGCCTTCCACACGCGCATCATCCTGGAACGCATGGAAGAGCACGGCACGCCGGTACGCCGCGTCATCAACGGCGGCGGCATTCCGCAGCGCAACCGCGTGCTCAACCAGGTGTATGCGAACGTTCTGAACAAACCGGTGCTCGTTCCCGCTGGAGATGTCACCAGCCTTGGCTCGGCCATCTTTGCGTTCCTGGCCGCGGGCACGTTCGAAACGCTCGAGCAGGCGCAGGCGGCGCTCTGCCCGCCGCACATCACCGTGGAACCGGAACCCGGCGCCGTGGCGACATACCAGCGGCTCTACGGTCATTACCGCCATCTCTACTTCGCCCTGGGCTCGCCCGATGCTCCCGCGACCGCGCTGGGACAGGTGCTTCCCGATCTCCGCGCGATCGCCGCTGAGGCACGAAACGTATGATGCTCCAGTCTTTGCGCGAACAGGTCCTCGAAGCCAATCTGGAGGTCGTCCGCCGTGGCCTGGTGCTCTACACCTTCGGCAACGCCAGCGGCATTGATCGCGAACGCGGGCTGGTGGTCATCAAGCCCAGCGGCGTCCCCTATGAAGAACTGCGCCCGGAGCATCTGGTGATCACGGATCTGAACGGCCGCGCGGTGGAAGGCACTCTGCGGCCCTCTTCCGATCTGGAAACTCATCTGGAACTTTACCAGTCCTTTCCCGCGCTGGGCGGCGTAGTTCACACGCACTCCCGCTTCGCCACCGCCTGGGCCCAGGCTTCGCGTGAAATCCCCTGTCTCGGCACCACGCATGCCGATTACTTCCACGGCCCCGTGCCCATGACCGCGCATCTGAGCGAGCGCGAGATCGAAGAAGGCTACGAGCGCGCCACCGGACACGCCATCGTGCGCCGCTTCGCGGGCCTCGATCCGCTGGTCTTCCCTGGAGTACTGGTGATTGGCCACGCGCCATTCTGCTGGGGCAAAGATGCCATGGACGCCGCCCGGCATGCCGTCATTCTGGAAGAGATCGCGGCCATAGCCTGGTACGCCACCACGCTGAATGCCGCCGCTCCGCATTTGCCGCAGGCGGTCCAGGATAAGCACTACTTCCGCAAGCACGGCGCGAAGGCGTATTACGGGCAGCCGGATCAATCCAGCCACTAAGTCCCGGCTCTCCGGGTACTAGTCCAAACTAACGACGGACATCATGCCGGGTATGGCTTACCAGTCAGCGGCACGCAATTATGGATTCAGTCGATCCGAATCCCCGCCATGATCATCCTCGATGACTTTCGCTCCCCCGCCGCGGGAAAAACCTACAAAAAAGAGCTCCATGCGAAACCCGAGACAGTGATGTCTCCGTGGTCTTTCTGGTCGCTGGCCACCAAAGTGAAACTGGCGCAGGCCCGCTATTCGTCGGTGGAGCGTCTCGATGTCTGGGACCGGGAGATGGAATCTCCGCGTGACACCCGTTCGGCAGTTACCGTGTTGAAAACCGCCACTCGGTAGTCGAGTGGAACACCTGGCCCGGCTTTAACTCCGTCGTCGGAAAATTCGGATGATTCGGCGAATCCGGAAAATGCTGCGTTTCCAGGCAAAGCCCGGCATGCTTCACGTAAACCATGCCGCCCTTGCCCTTGTACGTTCCGTCCAGAAAGTTGCCGCTGTAGAACTGCACGCCCGGCTGCGTCGTCAGCACGTCCAGCACGCGGCCGCTCGAAGGGTCGTAAACCTCTGCCGCCTTGCCCAGTCCGGATTTCGAATCGAGGACGAAGTTGTGGTCGTAGCCGCCGCCCAGCTTGATCTGTTCGTCGGTGGAATTGATGCGCTCTCCCACCGCGTGCGGCTTCAGGAAGTCGAGTGGCGTACCTTTCACAGGAGCCAGCTGCCCGGTCGGGATCAGCGTGGCATCCACTGGAGTAAAGCGCGAGCAGTAGAGCGTCACCTCGTTCTTCAGAATGTCGGGAGTGCCGCCCAGATTGAAGTAGGTGTGGTTCGTCAGGTTCTGAACCGTGTCTTTGTCCGTCGTGGCCGTGTAATCCAGCCGCACCGTGTTGCCGCTAAGCGTGTAGACCACCTTCGCGGTGAGGTCCCCAGGGTAGCCCTCTTCGCCGTCCTTGCTCAGGTAGGTGAACGCAACCGAATCCGCGCCCGGCGTGGCCGTCCAGATCACCTTATCGAAGCCCTTCAAACCGCCGTGCAACGCGTTCCCGCCATTATTAACGGCGAGTTTGTAATCCTTGCCGTCCAATTTGAAATGCCCCTTCGCGATGCGGTTGCCATAACGGCCCACCACCGCCCCAAAATAGGGAACGTCCGGCGCATACCCGGCCAGTGTGTCGAACCCCAGAACCACGTCGCCGGCTTTGCCCGCGCGGTCGGGAGTTTTCAGCCGGACCACAGTGGCGCCCCGCGTCATCACGCTCAGTTCGATCCGGCCATTCGAAAGCGTATACAGCTCAACCGGCTTGCCATCGGCATTGCCGAAGGCGGATTTCGTTACATGAACCTGGGAATCGGCGGCAGGCATCTGAGTCATGGAGAGGGAGAAAACGGCGGCAAAAGTCAGGCAGCAGGGTCTGAACATGATTGTAACCGCCTACATTATCACGGCGGCAACCCGCAGGCCCGCGGGTGCGTCTGAGTGTCCGTCGAGAGGATTGAAAATTGACGTGGAAATCAGACGGGTTTCCAACTAAACTGGTCTGAACCCCGTCTCTTTAAATGCCGATGATGCGCGGAATCACTCGTCGTACGTTCATCAGTTTGCCCGGCCTCGCCCTGGCGCCTGCCGCCGCTCGTTTGAGCGCCGCGCAGCTGAAACGTACACTCGCGCCAGGCGTGCGTAAACCGCTGCCGTTTCCGTCACCGGATATCTCGCTCGAAGACCAGTTTTTCCTCGCCGATCTCTCCAAACGGGCCATCTTTTACTTTCTTGAGCACGCCAGCCCGGTAACCGGCATGGTGCGCGACCGCGCCCGCAACTTCCCGGCTGACCCTTCCCAGCCGAATCACAGCCCCGCCAGCATCGGCGCCACCGGATTTTGTCTCGCCGCGCTGTGTATCGGCGCCGAACGGCAATATCTGCCGGTCACCGAAGCGCAGGAGCAGGTCCGCCGCACGCTCCGCTTCTTCGCGCACGATGCGTATCACAACCACGGCTGGTTCTACCACTTCATGGACCCGGACACCGGCGAGCGCAAGCTGAAGAGCGAGGTGTCCTCCATCGATACCGCTCTGCTTGTGGCCGGTATGCTCACCGCCCGCCAGTATTTCCACCGCGATCCGGAAATCTGCCGGCTTACCGAAACCATCTACCGCCGCATGGATTTCCAGTGGATGCTGAATGGCGATCCGCATCTGCTCTCGCACGGCTGGAAACCCGGGTCCGGGTTTATCAAGCACCGCTGGGACACCTACAGCGAGCACATGATTCTTTACCTGCTCGCGCTCGGCTCCCCCAGTTACCCGCTGCGCGCCGAATCCTGGTACGCCTGGCGCCGGCCGGAAGTCACCTACAGTTCCTATAAGTACATTTCCGGCAACGGACCGCTCTTTACGCACCAGTACTCCCATGCCTGGGCCGATTTCCGCTTCCGCCGCGAAGGCCCGTCCCGCATCGATTGGTTCCAGAACTCTGTCGTCGCCACGCGCGCGCAGCGCGCCTTCTGCATGAGTCTGAACTCCAAATACAGCTATTCCGGCGATGTCTGGGGCGTCACCGCGTCCGACAGCCCCGCCGGCTATAAAGCCTGGGGCAATCCCTTGTCTCCCTCTTCGGTCGACGGTACCGTGGTGCCCTGCGCCGCGGGCGGTTCCCTGATGTTCACCCCGGATATCTGCCTCCCGGCCCTGCGCGCCATGCAAATGCGCTACACCGACCGGCTTTATCACCGCTACGGCTTTTCCGATGCGTTCAACCCGGATACCGACTGGACCGCCACCGACGTCCTCGGGATCGATCTCGGCATCACCATGCTGAGCGCTGAAAACCTGCGTACCGGCAACGTCTGGCGCTGGTTTATGGCCAATCCGGAGATTCTGCACGCCATGGAACGGGCGCGCCTCGAACGAGTTTAGGGCTTCGCCGGAGCCGGCGCGGCTTTTGCTTTTGGCGCGCGCCGCACCTGCTCAAAATACTGCTGCACGTAACTTTGCAAAGCTACCGGAACCTCGTCGTGGCTCACGTCCCCGCCGGATTCTCCGTGCGTGGCGGTCTTCTGCGAATACTGCGTGTGCAGCTGCTGCGGGCCAGACTGCGTTTCGATCATCATCTCGCCCGAAACGCTCTGCGAACGCTTGCCGATCACTTCGCTCAGCTTGCCCATGGCCGCCATCTGCTCCGCGGCTTTCACGTCCTTGCTGCCGTCCTGCTTGCCGATTCCGCTGCCCGGCTGAGACGAAGCCTGCTGGCTCGAACTCTTCCCGCCGCTCTTGCTCTGCGAATCCTCGCCGTTTTCGGATTCACCCGCCTGCTGCCCTTCCTGCGCGTCGGCGGATTCCTGAGACCCGCCCTTTTCGCTCTTCCCGGCTGAGCCCTTCTCGCCATTCTTCTGCTGCGACTGCGCCTGCTGCGAACCTTTTTCCTGCGAGGGCTTCTGCCCGGCAGCGCCGTTCGGCTGTTTCGCCTTCGACATGAGGTTCTGCATCGCTTCCTTCATCTTGGAAAGCAGGCTGGAACTGCTGTTTCCGCCGCCCTGCTGCTGCTTGCCGCCCTGCTGTTCTCCCTGCTGCGGACCCTCGCGGCTGCCGGAAGGCGTATCCGCTGCTTTGGCCGATGCCGAAGGTGTGCCCGCCTCATCGCTCTCGCTGCCCTCGTTCTTCTCGCCGCCTTCGGCCTTGCTGTCTCCGCCCTTGGTGGAAGCCGATTCCTTCTTGTCCTTCGCGTTCGGGTCGGGGTCACCCACTGAATCCAGAGCCGATTCCGGCGCGGCGTCCAGGCTCCCCGCGTCCTTGTGCTGCGTGCGCGGCATGATGGCATTGGAATCGTCCAGCAAATCCGCCGGATCGCCCGGCTTGCCGCTCGATTTCTTCCGCGCCTCCGTCTTCTTCGCGTCGGGCGCGTGCAGGCCCAGGCCATCCATCACGATCTCCGTCAGTGGCGTGCGCAGATCCAGCTTCCGGCTCACGCCATAGCGCAGAGCGAACAGGCTGGAGGCGATCAGGCCCAGCACGCCCATTGCGTAAAGAGCCCGCGGCAGAGTGAACGGTACCGCTGTGTCCAGATTCACCGAAGGCAGCAGGCGCTCGGTCTGCGCCAACTGGAAGCTGCGAACTGCGTCGCCGGTGCTGCCCTGCCTGCTGAAGTGAAGAGCCGTAGAGAGCGAATCGTGCAAACCCGCACGCTCATCCACCAGCATCGCCACTTTGTAGTCCGACGGCATGCGCCGGAACATCCGATAAAGGGCGATCGCGAACCCGGCGGTGATCAGCATCGCCACAATGCGCCAGTCCAGAACCTGCGTGCCGGTCAGCAGCAGCAGGATCAAACCGCCCATCAGCATGGCGGCGGCCATGGCGAATTGAGCCAGCAGCTCATTCCAGAGGAAGCGGCGGCGGGCGCGTTCAATGAAGGAAAAAATCAAGCGCGAGGCTCCAGATTTATTATGAGTGGTAAACGGAAAACTGCCAAACCGCGCCGGGGCGGATTACCCAGCCGCGTCGCTGTAAGCGCGACACCGGGGCCGTTGGTAGAGAATAACATCTCCGGGAGTTCTCCTGGGCGGCCAGCCGCCCTCACACGGTTAGACGCGCGGGCGCGGTAAAATCGAGCAAGAACCATCCCAAATGGACCGACTTCTCAAAATTTTGATCGTCGACGACGAAAGCAGCCAGCGCACCGGCCTCGCGGGCATGGTGAAGGCGTGGGGTATGCAGGCAGAAACGGCGACCGACGGCTCCGATGCTCTGGAAAAGCTGGAGACGTACCCCGCCGACGTGATCGTGACGGATCTCAACATGCCGCGCATGGACGGCTACGAGCTGATGCGCACCCTGCGCGAAGAGAGCCAGGCGATTCCGGTCATTGTCGTTACCGCGTTTGGGAACGTGGATACCGCCGTCCGCACCGTGCACGAAATGGGCGCCTACTGGTTTCTGGAAAAGCCGGTGCAGGCCAATGTGATGCAGACCCTGCTGCGGCGCGCCGCGGCGCACCACGGGCTTGGGGCGGAGAAGAAGACGCTGGAGCGCCAGCTCCAGTACAAGGGCACGCTGGGCGAAATGGTCGGCAACTCTCCCCGCATGCAGGAAATCTTCTCCCACCTGCAGCAGGCCGGACCCAGCAAGGCCTGCGTCCTGATCTCGGGCGAAAGCGGAACGGGTAAGGAACTGGTGGCGCGCACGCTCCATGCGCTCAGCCCGCGCCGGCAGGGACCCTTCATTGCGATTAACTGCGCCGCGCTGCCCGAGACTCTGATCGAAAGCGAGCTGTTCGGACACGAGAAGGGTTCGTTCACCGGTGCCTCCGAGCGTCGCGCGGGATGCTTCGAAGTGGCGCAGCATGGCACGCTGCTGCTCGATGAAATCGGCGAAATGCCGATGCTGACCCAGGCCAAACTGCTGCGCGTGCTGGAGGATTCAAAGGTCCGGCGGATCGGCGGCAAGGCCGAGTTCGAGGTAGACGTTCGCGTCATCGCGGCCACCAACAAGGTCCCGGACGACGCGGTGAAGGGCGGTCACCTCCGTGAAGATCTCTTCTACCGTCTGAACGTATTCCACATTCACCTGCCTCCGTTGCGCGACCGCAAAGAAGACATTCAGGCCATTGCGGAAGCTCTGGTGCACGACATGAACCGCAAGCACGACGCCCGCGTCGCCGGTCTCTCGGACGAAGTGCTGTCCGCGTTCCAGGAATACGGCTGGCCCGGAAATATCCGCGAGCTGCGCAACGTGTTGGAGCGCGCGGTCATCCTGACCCGCGAAGGCATCGTGCAGATGGCCTCTCTGCCAGTCAATCTGCAGCAGAATGTAAAAGCGTTGGCGGCCGCCGCCGTCGCCGCGGCAGCCCCCGCGCCTTTGCCCGCTCCGACTGCCCTAACGCTCGACGCGGAATCGATCCAGGTTCCCATCGGCACCACGGTGGAAGAAGCCGAAAAGGGCCTGATCCTAAAGACCCTCGACCACACCCGCAACAACAAAACCCGCGCCGCCGAAATTCTCGGCATCAGCCTGAAGACGCTGCACAACAAGCTGAAAGAATACGGCAAGGACGTTTAGGTCGGCCGTCTAGTCCCGCGTAAACACCACAAACCCGTTCGCCGGAATCACAATCTCGGCCGACGCTCCGAAACCATCCAGCGGCCCGCCACCGGCCGTCACCGACCCGCCATTCCCCGCCACCGTCGGGTTCACAAAGCCGTCGTAAACGTCGCTGTTGAATGCCTCGGTCCACCTGCCGCCAAAGGGAAATCCGATCCCGTACCCAAACCAGTTCTTCTCCGCCAGGGTCGCCGCCACCACCACGTCCTGCCCGCTGCCCTCCAGCCATCGGTGAAACGCAATCACCCGGTCCTGGCCGTTCACATGGAACACGCGGATATTGTTGCCCCGCAGCGCCGGATGGTTCCAGCGCAGCCGGATCAGATCAGTTGTGAAGCGCAGAAAATCCGTCATCACCGGGTTTCCCCCGCTCCCAATTCCCGCCCAGTTGATCAGGTTGGCCAGCGCCTTCGGATCCCAGTTCCACTGCGTATCCTGCAGGAATTCCTGCCCCATGAAGATCTGCGGAATGCCCGGCGCGGTCAGCAGCAGCCCCGTCGCAAATCGCGACCGGCTCCGCGCGTACCAGCTTTTCGGGTTCGAACCATCCGCCAGCGGCGGCACGCGCTGCTCCTGCCCCACCTTCACAATGTCGTGATTCTCCACGCAGGTCACCGCCTGCCACCCATGCGGAAACCCGATCGGATACAGATTGTTTCCGATCGAAGCCATATCGACAGCTGCGCCTGCACCCGTTGACGCCTGCTGCACGGCATTCCGCACCGCGTGCCGCAGCCCGTCATGCTGCACCACATCAAAGCCCGCGCCGCCTGCCCCCGTTGACGTTGCAATCAACGGCCACGGCTGCGGAAAATCGCTAAACTCGAACGGCCAGTACTCCGCATTCTGAATCAGCCGCGGCTTCACCGAGCGCAGCGTGTCCGTCAGGTCGCGGCAAAAGCTCCAGCCGCTGGCTTTGTTCATCGAAAGCAGGCCGCTGATCTCGTCATAGCGGAAGCCATCGATGTGAAACTCCTCCACGTCGGATACCGCGTTGTTGATCAGGAACTGCCGCACATCGTTATTCCACAGCGCGAAAGACAGCCCGCCCGTCCCTCGATCCTGATCCGTGAAGTACAGGCTGTCGTTGTTGTTGCCGGTCACGGGGCGGTCCCAGTAATACAGGCTCTGGTCATCGCCGTCGAACCCACCCGCGTGGTTATAGACAACGTCGAACACCACTGCCATCCCGTAGACATGCAGCAAATCCACCATGGCCTTCAGCTGCTGCGGCCCGGAGGAAATATCCGCCGTCCCGATCGGCGCGAACCCCTTCTGCGCCAGCAGGCGGTTCACGGTTTTCAGATAGTCCGCCAGCGCCGCTGAATCCCTCACCACAAACGGCGTATCGGGCGAGAACAGATCCGCGCCGTTGTAGCCCAGCGAGGGGTCGGTCTCCATTTCGTCCACCGGCAGCGGCTGGATCACGTTCACCCCCAGCGCCGCCAGATACTCAATCCGTTCCACCACATCCAGAAACTTCGAAGGCGCACACTTCTTCGCCGGGAAGTACGTCCCGAGGTGCAGCTGATACACGATCATGTTCGAAAAATCCGGAGTCACAAAAGCCGCGTCGTGCCAGGGATAATCCGTCGAGCGAATCAGGCACGCGCATTTCGGAAAAGGGAGATCCGCCGCCATCTCCCGCGCATACGGATCGCGCTTCAAACCCGTCGAACCCAAGCCCACTACCAGGAAATGATACAGATCGCCGTCCTGCGCCCCTGCAACGAACCCCGTCCAATAACCTTTGTCATCTCTCGCCATCAGGAGGTCGTCGGTCTGGCCGGTCTTCGCCAAGCCGCTGAACGTTCCGTTCAGATATACCGCTTTCGCGCGCGGTGCCCACGCTCGAAACGTAGCACCGCCTCCTGTCAGATTGGCGCCCATCGGCGTCTTGGGCGAAATGTTTGCCTGCGAGATCATATTGTGGGTCGTGATGGTTTGAGCGCGATCGTTTCACTCGTGGCGCGATAAATCGGTCACAAGTTTTTTCCTGTGCTTTTCCTTTTGTTTGCAACAAACTGCGCCTGCCACTCGAATTCCGCCTGCTAACGTGAGGCCGAAAGGGTACAACCATGTCATCCGCTGCTCAGATCAACGCCAATCGCACCAATGCCGAGTCCTCCACCGGCCCCAAAACCGAAGCCGGAAAAGCCAAATCCAGCCTGAACGCTTTCAAACACGGGCTCGCTTCAGGCAAGCTGATCATCGAAGGCGAAAGTCGCGAAGACTTCAACGCGATGAAAAACGACCTCCGCTTCGAGTACCACCCCAACACCACCACCGAAGAATTCCTTATCGAAAAGATGGCGATGTCGCTCTGGTTCGCGCGCCGCGCCATGGTCGCGCAATCCGTCACCCTGAACAACGCGCCCGACGACGATTTCTTCCCCGAAAAGAAACTCGCGCTCATGATCCGCTACCAGGCCGTCCACGACCGGGCGTTTTACAAAGCCTTGGAAACACTGCGCAAACTGCAAAAAGAGCGCAGCCAGAACAAGCTGGTGCAGAACATTGGCTTCGTTCAGAAAGCCTCCGCCGAAGAGCTCTGGGACTTCGCCGTCGAGCAACACAAAAAGCAGTATCCCGGTGAGCCGTTCCCGGAATTCAGCCCCGAAGAGAAGGCCAAACTGATCGAATCGCTCCGCTAATTTGCAAAACCCCCCTCCCCGTTAACCCGCGCGTCCGCTCGTGAACTAGAGCTGCGCCTCCGCGCCGCCATCGCGCACAATGTTATGCTCAAAAACTTCAACGGACATGGCATTCGCGGGCAATGAGCGGTTTCAACTGCGGCGCGAACTTGGCCGCGGCGGCATGGGCATCGTCTTCGAAGCCTTCGATCACGAACGCCGCCAGCCCGTCGCCATCAAAATGCTCCACCACAGCGACGGCGAAACCATTTTCCGCCTCAAGCGCGAATTCCGCTCCCTCAGCGAAATCGCCCACCCCCGCCTCATCTCCATGTATGAGCTCCTCTGCCACGAAGGCGACTGGTTCTTCACCATGGAACTGATTCAGGACGGCCGCACCTTCGTCGAATACCTGAACCCCTCCGCCGCACCTTCCGTCGTCGATGAAAGTTCCGCCACCGTCGATCTCGGCACCATCGAAGCCCAGCTGCACTTCGCCTCCCGCGTCTCCGCCGATCGCCCCGCCGCTCCGCGCCGCATCTCCGTTGACGATCTCGCCCGCGTCCTCGAAGCCTTCCGCCAGCTTGCTCAAGGCGTCGATGCCCTCCACAGCCAGCGCAAACTGCACCGCGATCTCAAGCCCGCCAACGTCCTCGTCCGCGCCGATGGCTCCGTCGTGATCCTCGATTTCGGCCTCGTCATCCACGCCCTGAACCAGCCCAAACGCCTGGTGGAAGGCGAGCGCATTTCCCTCAGCGACAATTCCTCCTCCTCCGGTTCCGACGATTCCTTCGCCGGCACCGTCCATTACATGGCCCCCGAACAAGCCTCCGGCCTTCCTCTCACAGAAGCCAGCGACTGGTATGCGTTCGGCGCCATGCTCTTTGAAGCTCTCTCCGGACAGCTGCCCTTCGACGGCGTGCCCATCGAAATTATGCGCGGCAAACTGCAGCGTGAAGCTCCGCCGCTCGCCACTCTCGTCGATGGCATCCCGCCCGCCCTTGCTTCTCTGTGCACCGCGCTGCTGCGGCGCGACCCCGCCCTCCGTCCGCGTGCCGCTGAGATCCTCACCGCTCTCGGCGCCGGAGCCGACCTCCCCGCCGCCCCAGCCGCGCCCGACCAACCCCCATTTGTCGGCCGCGACCAGCATCTGGGCCAGCTGCGAACGGCGCTCGAACAAAGCCGCCTCGCCCCCGTCATCGCTCACCTGCACGGGCGCTCCGGCTCCGGCAAGAGCGCGCTGATGCGCCACTTCCTCGATAGCCTCGCCACGCAGGAGCGCGTCCTGATCTTTCGCGGCCGCTGCTACGAACAGGAATCCGTACCTTATAAATCCATCGATGGCCTGGCCGACGGCCTCGCTCTCTGGCTCGCCCAGTGCCCCGAATCGGAGCAGCGCACCCTGCTTCCGCCCGACGCTCACGCGTTCGCCCGCATCTTCCCGATCCTTCGCCGCGTTCCTGCCATTCTTGAGGCTGTCGAAAAAGCGGCCGTCACGCGCGATCTGGCAGACCTCCGTGTCAAGGCCTTCCACGCCCTCGGCGAACTTCTTCGCCGCATCGGAGAGCGTTACCGCCTGGTTCTTTGCATCGACGACCTGCAGTGGGGCGACGCCGAAGGTCTGGAGATGCTCGGCGTCGCTCTCCGCCGTCCCGCCGTCCACCTGCTGCTGCTCGTCACTTATCGCGACGAAGCCGTCCACACCAGCCCCTCGCTCGCCGCCCTTCGCCGCATGGAAGAGCAGCACCCCGGGCTGACTGTCGCCGATCTCCCCGTCGAACCCCTCAGCCGCGACGAATCTATCGCTCTGATCCGCGCCCTGCTTCCGGAAGCTTCCGCCGCCGACTTCGATGCCATCGTCCGCCAGGCCGGCGGCAATCCGTTCTTCGTCCAGGAACTCGCGCGGCATCGCAACACCGCCCAATCCAGCGTTTCCGAGCTCGACGAGATTCTCTGGAGCCGCATCTCCGGACTGCCCGAAGCCGAGCGCGAGCTGCTCGAAACCATCGCCGTTTCCGGACAGCCCATTCGCCTGGTTTACGCGCGCGAATCGTCCGGCCTCGCCGGACTGCCGCCGCAGGTTCTCACCTCCTTGCGCATGCACCACTTTGTCCGCAGCAACGGCACCGGCCTGCGTGATGAAGTGGAAACCTATCATGACCGCATCCGCGAAACCGTCCTTGCCCACATGCCGGGCGAGCGCCGCACCGCTCGCCACGCCAGCCTCGCCTTCTGTCTCGAAGCCTCCGGCGAAGCTACTTCAGACACGCTTGCCGTTCATTTCGAATCCGGCGCCCAGCCTGCCAAAGCCGGTCACTTCTATGAACTCGCCGCACGCGAATCCGCGCAGGCTCTGGCCTTCGCCCGCGCCGAAGAGTTCTACAGAAAAGCCGCCGCTCTGTCGCCCGATCTCGCGGCCCGCACCCGCATTGCCGAATGTTTGGTGCACCTGTATACCGATCTCGCCCGCTTCCCCGAAGCTTACGCCGCCGGCCGCGAAGCGCTCCTCGTCCTCAGCCTGAACATTCCGGCACGATTCCATCCGCCCAGCTTCGCGCTCGATCTCCTGCGCAATCGCATGCTGATGCGCAATCGCGCCATCGCGTCCATTCTCGATCTGCCTGCCGCCACCGATGAGCGCCACATCGCCCGCACCCGCCTGCTCGCCGCGCTGGGGAAAGCCGCGTTTCAGATTCGCCCGGAGCTCTGCATTCAGGTGCTCCTTAAGCTGGTGAACGCCTGCATCGTCTCCGGCAACACGCAGGATTGCGCAATCGGCTATATGGCCGTCGGCGCCATCTTCTTCGGCGGGATTCTGCGCCGCTACCAGACCGGATACGAATACGGCCAGATCGCTCTCAAGCTGGTGGAGCGCTACAGCGCCGAGCGCATCCGCGCCGAAGTCCATTTCGTCGTCGGCTATTTCGGTATCTCCTGGCGGCGCCCCGCGCGCGAAGCCGAAGACCTGTGGGAAGTGGCGCAATCCGCAGGGCTCTCGACCGGAGATCTGTTCCACCTGGGCTGCGCCAGCTGCGCCGCGGTGATGAGTAAGTTCATGCGCGGTGCGCCGCTCGATCAGGTGGCCGCGTCCGCCGCCGGCGCGCTCGCCGTGCTCGAGCGATTCCACCTGCAGGAACCGCGCAGCGCCGTTCTCGCCATCCGCTCCACCGTGGAATTTCTCTGCGATCCCGAAGCCGCCACGCGCTCGCCCGAACCGTCTCCCGCCAACTTCGGCTCGCGCCACCTGGCGCATTACGCCGTCCTGCTGCAGCTGCAACGGGAATATCTGGCAGGTGATTACACCGCGGCAATGCAGACCGCTAAGCGCTCCGAAGCCTATCTCGCGGATTCGCGCGGCATGCTGCACAGCACCGAGCACTTTCTCTATGCCTCACTCGCACGCCTCGCGCTGCTGCATTCCCGCAAGGTCGCCTCGCGTGCGCTCCCGCTCGCGCAAATCCACCGCACTGTGCGCTGCTTTCAGCGCTGGGCACTCGGCGCGCCGGAAAACTTTGGCGCGAAAGCCATCCTGCTCCGCGCTGAATGGCTGAGCGCCGCCGGCCGCGACACCGAAGCGGTCGCCGAATTCTCCCGCTCGGTTGAAACCGGTTTGAGGTACAATCAGGCACACATTGCGGGACTTGCCAGTCATCTGAAGGCGTCTGTTGAAGGCCGCCTCGGACGGCAAGCCGCGCAACGCAACAGTACCCGGGAAGCGGCACATCATTACACGCGGTGGGGCGCGGTCACACTCGTCCACTCCTCTCGCGAGGGCCAGGTAGTTCCACATTCGAGAGGTATGCCGGCATGAGCTATCTTGACTTTCCGCGATTCACGTTCACAGGGAACTTCTACACCGATCCCTCCACAATGGACAATGATCCGTCTCACTACGACGATTCCTGCACCAACCCGTCGCCATGGCAGGATCCCGGCGGTTCCCACTTCTTTTCCTTCCAGGACATCCTCGCTTCCCAGATTCCCAACCGCCCCTTCACCCAGCCTGTTGTCACCTCCGCGGTGGACGTGAACGGCAACGTCAGCCTGGCCGATTCCCTTGTCGGCGTGGCCGTCAGCTCAGTGGATTCGCCAGGCGGCGTCGTGGGCGGGCCTTTCTCGCCCGCCAAGATGGTCGATCTGGATGTCTACCAGCAGGCCGTTTCGCAGATCTTCGGTTTCTTCCTGAAACTGCAGGTGGGCAACATCTCGCTCATCGGCTCCATGGATCCCTGCTCGCTCAACAGCGCCCGTTTCGATCGCGTGCTTCCCACGCGCGGCTGGGCTCCCTGGGACGGCTACGGAGCTGCCAGCTACGGCGGCGACACCAACGCCTCCGGAGTATTTCAATCCATCCTTCGCGTGCCCGCTGCTTCATGGCCCGCCGCCTCCGGTTCGCCCATCCTCGATCAAATCCGCACGGCGGCTTCGCAGGACAGCGCTGGCAATCTTCTGCTTTCCTTCCGCATGACGCTCGACGGCTACCAGAACGTCGCCTATCACTCCGCCGATTTCCGTATTGGCCGCATCGTCGCCTCCGTCGGTCCGTTCCGCGCAAACGATGCCTCGCAGGTGATTGCCGGCCGCTGGCTCGCCGGCCGCTCCCATCAGAACGGGGATGTTTGGAATCAGCCTTCGCTCTATGGTGCGCCGTTCCAGGTGAAAGCCGGGCCCGGCGGAACCTTTGTCTCCCTCGATCTGTCGAACGCGCTGATGACCGTCAGCCCGGGGGCCGCGCCGCTCGATCTGGCCAACGTCTCGGTGTATATCGGCGACGGTTCCACCGGCGTCGTCGGTGCCCCGTTCCAGATGAACAGCGTGCTCTACAATCTGGGCGGCGGCATTGTCGATCTGGCGCTTTCCGCCGCGCAGATCACCGCTGCGGCGTCCAGCCCGTTCTTTGTGGTTTCCTCCCGCACCGATATCGCGGGTTTCAGCAAGTTCAACGGCCTGCCCGTGATGTGGCAGGAAAGCGCTTCCGGCACATGGGTTGCCTGCAGCGACCGCAACTTTCAGCTGGCCAGCGACACGCCCAGCCTCGCGTCCGCCGCAGCCTCCATCTACGTCACGCAGTGGGGCGCCCCCGTTTCCAACGCCTCCGCCGTCCAGACCGGTGTTTATCCCTGCTTCCCCAACAACGGCGCTGCTACTGTTCCGTGGGTGGCGGGCTACAAGGGCAACTCGCCCTCTTCCGACGGTTGCCTCACCGCGACGCTCACGCTCGCCGCGCCCGGCCGTTTTCAACTCACCCTGGCCGCTGTCCGGGATCCCGGCTCGCGCACGCCGGAACTCGACAGCCAGCTCTACTTTGTCTGCGTCACCCCCGCCAGCCAGCCGCCGCCCCCGCCCAATCTGAACCCTTCTTCGCCGCCCCAGGAACAAATCGTTTCGTGCGTCGTCTGGGCGGCCTACACGGTGAACACAACCCCGGAATGGCCGGAAATCCACCAGATCATGAAGGTCTTCGATAAGCTCTTCCCGGCCATGCACGCCAAAATGGATCTCTGCAATCAGCAGACGGTCTTCACCTTTTCCGCCAACCCGCCTTGGGCGCCTTTTTTCTCCGGCACTCCCGGACCCATGCAGATCACTCTGCCGAATGGCGGAACCATCGCCGCCGGCGCCATCGCCTATTACATGTCCCGTGAGGGCAATGATCCGCGGTTCATGCCCATCACGCGCAGCCTTTCGCCCAACAAGGCCCTCACCTACCTGTATTACTGCTACAACATCCAGCAGAAACTGATTCCCACACCACCACCACCGTCTTCAACTTCTCCGGCAGGAGTCCTGTCATGATCGCCTGTCGCTTCGCTCTTGGCCTGTTCGCCTGCTCGCTCGTGGCGCAGACGCCCACGCCCGTTCCCTATACACTGACTTTCGTTCCCTCCACCCCGGCCGGACTTCCCGCCATGCATTCCTACTGCATCGCGAACGTTTCGCCCACGCAGTGGCTTATTCTTGGCGGTCGTCTTCAGGGTCTCCACACCTTCAACCCAGCCGGCAACTTTGCCGGCCCGAATACATTCCTCTGGTCCATCGATCCCACCATCGCGAAAGCCACGAAACTGGCCGACCTCACCCACATCGCTCCCGCGTTTAGTGACCCGCTAATGGCGACCAATCAGGAATGTGAGTATCGCGCCGATACAGGCGACTGGTACATCGTGGGTGGGTACGGTCTCAGCCGTCCCACCAAACAGTACCTGACGTTCCCGACCATCACGCGCATTTCCGTGCCCGCGCTCCTTTCCGCCGTCAACGGCAAAACCTCGCGGAGCCAGACGCAGTCCGCAGTGGCCAAACTCCTCTCCGACCCCGCCAACCAGGTCACCAATCCGGCCATGAAGGTCACGGGCGGGTCGCTCTCCCACATGGCCAGCGGGCTCGAGTTCCTCGCCTTCGGTCAGATCTTCGACGGCCAGTACAATCCGTTCAGCAGCGGCGGTTTTACTCAGACATACACGCAAAACGTTCTGCCGTTCAGCATCACGCTGAATCCCTTCGCGATTCGTACCCTGAGCCCCATCACCTCATCGTCAACCAGCGCGCCCTTCAACCGGCGGGATTTCGCGGCTGTCTACGATGTCGATCCTGCCACTCAGCAGCCGCGCTTTGCTATCTTCGGCGGTGTGTTCCAGCCGGGCGCCATCAAAGCCTACGACTACCCGGTCTATATCACCGGCGCCGGAACCAGCATCTCGGTTGCGCCCGACCAGAGTGTTTCGCAGCACTTTGGCAACTACGAAGCGCCCGTGGTGGTCGTGTGGGACGGATCGAGCATCTATCACACCTTCTTCGGGGGCATCAGCCACTACTTCTTGAACCAAAGCGCCGCGCAGGCTCAGGTTTATCAGCTCGTCAGCAGACAGGGCCGCAACGACGGCCTGCCGTTTGTCGCCGATATCGCGACGCTGATGCAGGACAGCACCGGAAAATACCAGGAGTTCGTCTCTCAGCAGCCGATCCCTGACAACCTGCTGCACGGCGCCTCGGTCGATTTTCTCGCCAATCTCGCCATGGCGTCGAAGTTCCAGAACTCGGGCGAAGTGGTCAACCTCCAGAGCTTCACCCCCGGCGAAAAGGAACTGATCGGCTACATCTTCGGCGGCATCGAAGCCCGGTTTCCGCTGCCCTGCATTCCCAGCCACGGCACGGTCGCCACCAACACCATTTACCAGGTTTTCCTGACCCGCGCACCCTGGCCAGGTCTGGTGCCGGCCAGCCAGGCCACCGAAGCCAACGGCGATTTCAGCCACACTACGCCGGGCGCCGTCGCTAATCCCTGCGGCAGTCTCAGATGACCTCATGTCCGGCCCGATTCACCGAATTCGACAATCAGGATCGCATTTCGCCGGAGAAGCTGCTCGGCGTGGGCCGCTTCCCGGAAACCCTCGCTACAGATCATGCCGCCATTTCATTCTCAAATCGAGAACAGCGCAGGCGAGAGTTCCGCCGTCGCTGATTCCGGCGATGACACCGCCCCGGCAAGCTAAAATGAAGGTGTCACCTCCTGTTGATGGAGATGGCACCTACCTGATGATAGAGATGAGACTTACATGATCGATCCAATCCTGGCCAAAATCTTCGGCACGAAAAATGAGCGCGAAGTGAAGGCCCTGCAGCCCACCGTCGCCGCCATTAACGCGCTCGAACCGGAGCTTCGGAAGCTTTCCGATATCGATCTCGCCGCAAAAACCATCGGCTTTCGCGAACAGCTCGGGCAGGGCGCCTCTCTTGACGATCTCCTGATTGAAGCCTTCGCCGTCTGCCGCGAAGGCGGACGCCGCGTCCTCAACATGCGCCACTTCGACGTCCAGCTGATCGGCGGCATGGTGCTGCACAAAGGCAGAATCGCCGAGATGAAAACCGGCGAAGGCAAAACGCTGGTCGCCACGCTTCCCACCTACCTGAATGCCCTCTCCGGCAAGGGCGTTCACGTCGTCACCGTCAACGACTACCTCGCCCGCCGCGACGCCGAATGGATGGGCCGCCTCTATCGCTTCCTCGGCCTTACCACCGGCATCATCGTTCACGATCTTGATGACCGCGAGCGCCAGGAAAGCTATGGCGCCGACATCACCTATGGCACCAACAACGAGTTTGGCTTCGATTACCTTCGCGACAACATGAAGTTCCAGCTGGCCAACTGCGTCCAGCGCGGCCACAATTTTGCCATCGTCGACGAAGTGGACTCCATCCTGATCGACGAAGCCCGTACCCCGCTCATCATCTCCGGCCCCAGCCAGCAGTCCACCGATAAATACTACAAAACCAACCGCATCATCCCCAGCCTGATCCGCGGCGAAGTGATCGAAGGCAAAGAGCCCGGCGAGAAATACACTACGGGCGATTTCACGGTCGATGAAAAGCACCGCTCGGTCGCTCTCACCGAAGAGGGCGTGCTCAAGGTGGAGAAGCTTCTCAACATTCCCAACCTCTACGAGCCCGAATTCATCGAGTGGAACCACCACGTGCAACAAGCGCTCAAAGCTCACGTGCTCTTCCACCTCGATAAGGATTACGTCGTTAAGGATGGCGAAGTGATCATCGTCGACGAGTTCACCGGCCGCCTCATGCCGGGCCGCCGCTGGAGCGATGGACTGCATCAGGCCGTTGAAGCCAAGGAGAACGTCCGCATCGAGCGCGAGAACCAAACGCTTGCGACCATCACGTTTCAGAATTACTTCCGCATGTATGCCAAGCTCGCCGGCATGACGGGTACCGCCACAACGGAAGCGGCCGAGTTCCAGAAAATCTACAAACTCGACGTGGTCGAGATCCCGACGAATCGCACCATGCTGCGGAAGGAACACCAGGATCTGGTCTATCGCACCGAGGACGAAAAGTTCCGCAACGCCGCCAAGGAAGTGAAGGAGTACAACGAGCGCGGCCAGCCGGTTCTCGTCGGCACTATCTCGGTCGAAAAATCCGAACGTCTGTCCGGTTACCTGCGGAAGCTCGGCGTGAAGCATGAGGTGCTCAACGCCAAGAATCACGAACGCGAAGCGTACATAGTGGCGCAGGCCGGCCGCAAAGGCGCCGTTACCGTTTCCACCAATATGGCGGGCCGCGGTACCGATATTCTTCTGGGCGGCAACGCGGAATCGCGCGCGCGCGAATCCATGCGCAAGGCCGGAAAAGACCCCGAAGTGATGATGACCACTCCCGAGGGCAAAGCGGAATGGGAAGAGACCATCGAGAAATACAAGGTCTCCACGTCAAAGGAACACGACGAAGTGGTGGCACTTGGCGGGCTGCACATTCTGGGCACCGAACGTCACGAATCCCGCCGCATCGATAACCAGCTTCGTGGCCGCGCCGGCCGCCAGGGCGATCCCGGCAGCTCCCGTTTCTATCTCTCTCTTCAGGACGATCTCCTCCGCATCTTCGGCGGCGAGCGCATGCAGAACCTGATGCTCCGCCTCGGCATGGAGGAAGACGTGCCGATCGAATCGAAGCTGATTACCAAACGGATCGCCGCCGCCCAGCAGGCCGTGGAAGTTCAGAACTTCGAATCGCGCAAACACCTGCTCGAGTACGACGATGTCATGAACAAGCAGCGCACCGCGGTCTACAAGATGCGGCGCGATTCACTCGAAGGCATCGATCAGAAAGAGCATGTGCTTGACATGACCCGAGGCTCGGTGGGTGCCTTCATCGATCTCCGCTGCCCCGAGGGCATGCACCCCGACAAGTACGACATCTCGGGCCTCCGCACTGATATTCAGTCACAGTTCGGTCATCGGATCGATTCCGATTTCGCCGGCATGACGCGCGTGGAGATTGAAGAAGCCATCGATGAACAGCTCGTTCATAAATACCAGCAGAAAGAAGATCTGATCGGACCTGACATCATGCGCCAGACCGAGCGCATGATCATCCTCCAGGTGGTTGACGATCAGTGGAAGGATCACCTCCTCTCCATGGACCACCTCAAAGAGGGGATCGGACTGCGAGGTTATGGCCAGAAGGATCCGCTGGTCGAGTACAAGAAGGAATCGTTTGCGCTGTTCCAGGACATGATGGACCGCATCGAGGACGAGACTCTTCGCATTCTGTATACCTTCACCTTCGAGCCCGGCCGCCCGGAACTTCCCTTCGAACCCGGGAGCGATGAAGAGTACGAGGAAGAGGAAGAGCAGGAGGTACAGGTCCAGGAGGCCGATCGCCAGGCCGCCCAGGCCGTGGTGCAGGACTATACACGCAAGATCGAGCGCAATAAGGATCGCGAAATGGCGCAACTGCAGTTCATTGGCGGCGATGGCGCCTCCGCCAGCCCCCAGCCCGTCATCAAAGGCGATAAGACCGGCCGCAACGATCCCTGTCCCTGCGGCAGCGGCAAGAAATACAAGAAGTGCCACGGCTCTTAGGCACGGGACGATTCCGAGAGCACCGGCTTTGCGGTGCGATGTCCCTCCAGATCCGGCAGGAAGCCGGTAAGTAAACCGATCGCCGGCAGGTAGGCGCACACCTGATACACGAAACGGATGCTGGTGTGATCGGCCAGTTGTCCCAGAAGGGCCGCGCCCAGGCCGCCCATACCGAACGCGAAGCCGAAGAACAGACCGGAGATCATGCCGACGTTCCCCGGCGCCAGTTCCTGCGCATAAACCAGAATGGCCGAGAACGCCGACGCCAGGATCAGGCCGATGATCACGGTCAGAATGCTGGTCCAAAACAGATTGGCGTGCGGCAGAATCAACGTAAACGGCAGCACGCCGAGTATGGAGCACCAGATCACATACTTGCGTCCAAAGCGGTCGCCCACCGGTCCGCCCACAATGGTTCCGGCCGCCACCGCGCCCAGGAAGAGAAACAGATGCAGTTGCGCGCTTTGCACGGAGACGTGAAAGCGGTCGATCAGATAAAAGGTGTAGTAGCTGCTAAGGCTCACCAGATAGAAGTATTTCGAGAAGATCAGCGCCAGCAGGATGGCGACCGCCGAGAAGATCTTTCCCCGTGAGAGTCCGCTCGCGCTTTCGCCGCCCTGCGCACGCGTCTTACTTACAGCAGGCCGGTTCTTCTTCGACCACGAACCCACACTGGTGAGCACGGCCATGCCGAGCAGCGCGGCGGTCGAAAACCAGGCGATGCTGCCCTGTCCGCGCGGCAGCACGATGAAGGCGGCCAGCAGCGGACCCACCGCGGAACCCGCGTTGCCGCCCACCTGAAACACCGATTGGGCCAGACCATGCTGTCCGCCCGATGCCAGCCGCGCCACGCGGGAAGATTCGGGATGGAATACTGCCGAACCCATGCCCACCAGCGAGGCCGCTCCCAGCAGCATGGGAAAGGAAGGCGCGGCGGAAAGCGCCAGCAGTCCGAGCAGCGTCAGCCCCATGCCGATCGGCAGGGAATACGGCATCGGCCGCCGGTCCGTGTACCAGCCGACCAGCGGTTGCAGCAGCGACGCGGTCATCTGGAATGTCAGCGTGATCAATCCGATCTGCGCAAAGTTGAGGTGAAAGGATGTCTTCAACAATGGGTAGATCGCCGGCAGCAGCGACTGCACCATGTCGTTCAGGAAATGGCAGAAACTGATCGCCAGCAAAATGCGGAACGCGGTCTTCATCCGAGGGCGTAAAACCTCGCTGCGGTGCCGCCCAGAAGCTGCTCCCGGACTTCCTGGCTTTGCGCGCCAATGGCCTGCGTGAATGCCGCCAGCACCTGCTTCCAGCTGCCGGCCAGCTTACAAACGGGCCAGTCGCTGCCGAACATCAGCCGTTCCGGACCGAATACGCTCAGGGCATGCTGCACGAACGGCTGCAGGTCTTCGGCCTTCCAGCCTTTCGGATCGGCTTCCGTGATCATGCCCGAGAGCTTGCAATAGATTTGAGGCGATTCCGCCGCGGTGGCGATATCTTCCTGCCAGCCCTCCATCAGATGATCGGCGATGAACGGCTTGGCAATGTGATCAATCACCATGCGCAGGTCCGGCACTCGTTCCACCAGCAGCGGCACCAGCGGCAGATGCACCGGCCGCAGCAGCAGATCGTAGGGCAGTTCGCGGCGGGCCACTTCGGCCAGCCCCGCCAGAACGTCGTCGCGAAGAAGCCAGCGGTCGTCATCTTCATCGTGAACCGGATGCCGCACTCCCTTGAATTTCGGATGCTGCTGCAGCCGGTCGAGCGTGGCGCCAAGTTCCGGCGACGTCAAATCCACCCAGCCGACTACGCCGAGAATCCACGGGTTCTCCACCGCCAGCTGCAGGAACCAATCGGTCTCTTCGATCCGCGTATTCGCCTGCACCAGAACAGTTCCACCGAAGCGGTGCTCTTCCAGAATGGGCCACAAATCCGAGGGCAGATAATTGCGCCGCAGGACGTTCTCGCCGTCTGGCATCCACGAGTATTCAAATCGGTCCAGATCCCAGAAGTGCTGGTGCGCATCGATCCTCATGCGTTCATAATACGAAGGGAACAAAGCGGAGCCGAATCACGTTACTTATTTGGTACGGGGCATGACATACGCGATCGAGACCGAAGGCCTGACCAAAGTATTCCGGAAAGGCTGGTCGAAGAAGGAGTTCCGCGCCGTGGACGGCGTTTCCCTGCGGGTGGAACGCGGCGCCACGTACGGCCTGCTCGGCCCGAATGGCGCGGGCAAAACCACGTTCGTGAAGATGCTGCTTTCCTGCGCGCATCCCACTGCAGGACAGGCGCGCGTCTTCGGAATCGACACGCGAACCCGCGCGGCGCGCCAGCCTATCGGCTACCTGCCGGAAAACCACCGCTTTCCGACATACATGACCGGGCGCGGCATGCTGGATTTCTACGGCGCTCTCTCCGGGATGGAAACCGCCCTCCGCCACAAACGGATTCCCGAGCTGCTGGAAACGGTGGGCCTGAAGGACTGGGGCGAAACACGCCTCGGCAAGTATTCGAAAGGCATGCTGCAGCGCGTTGGGCTGGCTCAGGCGCTGATGCACGATCCGATGCTTCTGGTGCTGGACGAACCCTCGGATGGCGTGGATCCCGTCGGACGCCGACAGATCCGCGATATCCTGAACGCGCTGGAACAGAAGGGCGTCACCATTTTCCTGAACTCGCATCTGCTGGTGGAAGTGGAGTTGTTCTGCCGCGACGTGGCGATCATCCACGGCGGCAAGGTCGCGCTGGAAGGGCGTGTGCAGGATCTGACGGCAGGCAGCGGATACAGCGTGGAAGCGGAAGCCGTTCCGGAACGCCTCGCGACGGATTTGCGCTCCCGGGCAAAAAGCTTCTCACAGAACAACGGTTCGTTCTCGGCTCTTTTCGATAACCGCGAGGCAGCCAATCAGGCGGTGGATCTGCTGCGCGCCGAGCACTGCGATATCGAAAAGCTGGGCCGGGTAAACAGCACCTTGGAAGAGGTGTTCATGAGGACCGTCAGTGCCAAATAGAGTGGCGGTGCAAACCTCCGCACTGATTGTGGACACTTTCCGCGAAGCGTCCGCGCGCAAGATCGTCTGGGGCTTCTTCGGCTGCTCCACAGCGCTGATTTTGTTCGTCCTCCTGATCGTCAAAGTCGACATCGTCGCCGGCTCGCTCGCCACGGTCAGCCTGTTCGGCAACAGCGGCCGCGCGCAGGATGTGGACTTGATGGTGCGTCAGGCGCACGCGGCCATTGCGGCGACGCTGTACGGTTTCGGCATGCTGTTGGCGGTGCTGGCATCGGCCGGACTGATTCCGACGATCTTCGAGCCCGGCCGCATCGAACTGCTGCTTTCGAAACCGGTGGAGCGCTTTCACATCCTGCTGGGACGCTATCTGGGCAACCTGCTTCTGATCGCGCTCAACATTTTCTACCCCGTTCTGGCGCTCTGGATCATCTTCGGAGTGAAAACCGGCGTGTGGACAGCGGGTTTTCTGTGGGGCAGCATTCTGACCGTGTTCATGTTCAGCGTCTACCTGGCAGTGGTGCTGCTGGTGGGCGTACTGTGGGACAGCGCGGTGGTGGCGACCATGGTCACGTTTGGGCTGATGATCATCAGCGTGATTCTGTCGTTCCGGACCGGCCTGACGAAGCTGCTGAGTTCCGAATGGTCGCGGGATGTGGTGCGCGGGCTTTATTACGCGCTGCCGAAGGCGGTCGATCTGGGGCAGATGCTGCGGCGCATCGTTCTGGGCCAGCCGGTGGAATCGTGGATGCCGTTGTGGACCACGGCTCTATTCGGACTGGTGTGCCTTGGCTGCGGCCTTTATTTGTTTCAGCGAAAGAACTACTAACATGACCCGGGCTCTTCCGTTTCTGGTGATGATCGCCGTGCTTCCGTTCTGCCGGTCGGAGGAGCGCGTGGATAACGTGCTCGCGCGGCTGGTTCCGGCCGATTCCGTCTCCCTGTTCGGCGCACGCATGGATCAGTTGAAAGGCACGCCGCTGTATCAGCGTCTGGTGGTACGGGAGAAGTTCGATCAGCTGGACGAATTTGCGGCCACTACCGGATTTGACCCCCGGCGCGACGTGCGTGATCTGCTGGTGGCGTCCAGCGCCAAAGCGAAGAACGGCATTCTGCTGGCGCGCGGGTCCTTCCATGTCACCGACAATGTCGCGAGGCTCAAAGACATCCGGAAGGTCAGCTATCACGGCTACGTGATCTACGCGAACGATGGAGAGGATTCCGGTTTTTGCATTCTGGATCCAACGTTGGCGGTGGCCGGACCGATCTCGACCATGCACGAAGCGCTCGATCAGTATAAGGCCGGAAGCCGCGAAGGCGCGACCGCTCTGCTGGCGAAGGCGCGCGCGGTTCCGATCCAGTTTCAGCTTTGGGCGGTGTCGCTCGGCGGTGCCGATTTCATCGCCAACAACATTCCGGATTCGGGCAATGCCGCCAATTTCGGCAAGATCTTCCGCACGTTGCAGAACACCGCCTTTGAAGCCAACCTCAGCCGCGGGCTGAGCGCGATTGCAGAAGGGAGCTGCCGCACGGACCTGGATGCCAAAAACCTGGCGGATGCCGCGCGCGGCCTGATCGGTTTCGGACGCCTGAGCGTTCCGGACAGCCAGCCGGAACTGCTGCGGATCTGGGACGGCATTCAGGTGGAGCGAGAGGCCCGCAACATCCGCATTAAGGCCGACATCCCGCAGGAGCTTATCGACCGCCTGGTGCAGATGTTCGGCTCAGGATCGACGCCCCACAGACCTCCTGCGCCGCCGCCTATTCCGCGCTGATGCCGCGGACTTTGGGGGGAGGAATGGCGTTGCCGAGGATGGAGGAGCCGCCCTCGCTGATGTAGTTGCGGTTCCAGTGCGGGATTTCGACCACCACATCGCCCTTCACAATTGCCTGGCATCCTAAGCGCGAGCCAACCTGATAATCCGCAGCCGTTTCGCAGCGGTCGATTTCGTCGTCATCCTCTTCGGACAGATTCTGGCCACCGCTTTTGACCACAACGTGGCAGGTGGTGCAGGCGCAGTTTCCGCCGCACGCATGTTCCAGATGAAAGCCGAAGTTAATCGCCAGGTCGAGCAGCGATTCGGGTTTGCCGTGCTCGTGATACGGCAGCTTGCCGGACTCAAATTCAAACGTTTCGTTCGCCGGCAGGAAGGTTACTTTGGGCACCATCTCCATCATAGACTAGAGCGTATGGCCGACCCTCGCTATCCGATTGGCAGGTTCACACCCGCCGCCGAGCCCGATTCCGCGCAGCGCACGCAGTGGATCGAAGAAATTGAGCAGACGCCCGCGCGCCTGGGCGATGCGATCCGGAATCTGAAGCCGAATCAGCTGGATACACCTTACCGGGAAGGCGGATGGACGGTGCGGCAGGTGGTTCACCACGTGGCGGACAGCCACATGCACAGCTACATTCGCTTCCGCCGGGCGCTGACGGAGGAAGAGCCCGAGGTCAAGCCGTATCCCGAAGCAGTCTGGGCACAGTTGCCGGATGCGCTCACTGCGCCGCCTGATATTTCGCTGGCTTTATTGGAACCGCTGCACCAGCGCTGGGTGATGCTGCTGCGGACGTTCAGCGACGCAGACTGGCAGCGCACGTACCGGCATCCGGAAATGGGACCGGTGAAGCTGGAAAAGGCGCTGCAGCTGTATGCCTGGCACGGAAAGCACCACGCGGCGCAGATCACAAACCTCAGGGAAGCGCAGGGTTGGAATTCCTGAGTTCGCCCACGCGGTCCACTTCCAGCACCAGATTGCCCTCTTCGCCGACATGGAACGCGGGGGCAAAGGACGCTCCCCAGACGATCTCATCGAAGCGGTAGGAATAGCGGGCGTGGACGATCTGGCTGAAAGTCTCGTCGAAGCCTTTGATCAGGATCAAAACTTCGGCCTGGAGGCGGCTGAGATCCTGGGCCGTTTTCGCCCAAAGGGGACTGCGGTGATCGATGGGGTGAACGACGGTCCAGGTGAGCGGGAAAAAGTAAATGCCGGGCCGCTCCAGCCGCAGGACGGCGTAGTCGCGCTTCAGGCCGTTGGAGGTTTCGTCGACGGTCATCAGCATGACTTTGGCCTCCAGTTCCATGATGCTGTTGGAGCGCTGGTTGGCGATTCGGAACTGCAGGCTGGTGCCGTCGTTGTAAGGTGAAATGAGAATCGAGTCGCTGAACGCCAGTTTGGCGGAGGGACGGGAAACGCGCCCGACCAGAAGTCCGGTGGCGACCGCGAAACCCATCAAACCCAGCAGAGCTTCAAAGGCGGAGACCAGATTGGTGCCGAGGCTGTTCGGCGAGATGCTGCCGTAGCCGACCGTGGTGAGTGTCTGGCTGCTGAAGAAGAAGGCGCTGGTGAAGGCGCTTTTGGTGGAGGAAACGTCGGCGCCTTTCAGATTGTCGACCCCGAGCGCGCAATACAGGCCCGCAAACATCGTATTCGCAATGACATACGCGAGCAGGACCAAAGCGAAGAACGCCGGCCAGGGGATTCTGATCAGGAAAAGGTAGAGGTTGGTATCCAGCAGCCGGGTTCCGCGGCGCTGCACGTTAAAGGTGCCGTCCTTGCCGATGAAACGGTTGATGGAGCCGCCGTACTGCTGCGTTAAGCCGGGGTCGAAGGATTGTTCTGCCATGCCGTTTCAGCAACAAACATAGCAACGATTAAAGTGTTTTCACACCCTTTCCGCGACGAATCCGGACGGGCAGGGGGCGCGTCCAATTGGGTGAAGGAAGAAGAAACAAGGTTCTTTCGGGAGGCTTAATATGAGCAAGAAAATCGGAATTTCGGTACTCGCCCTTTTCGCGTTCCTGGTCCTGGCGAATCCGCCAAAGGCCAGCGCGGCCGTTCGTTTTGGCGTGGCAATCGGTGGACCTGTGATCGGGGTAGGCGTTCCGGCCCCGGTTTATGGCTACCCGGCAGCCCCTTACTACGCTGAGCCCTATCCGGCTCCGGCATACGGCTACGTGGCTCCGGCCCCGGTTTATCCGTATCCGTACGGGTATGTCGGCAGCTACGGCTACTACGGCGGCGGCATCGGCGTTTACGGACGCGGCTATTACGGCGGCCGCGGTTACGCAGGCGGCGGTTACCGGGGCGGCGGGTTCGCCCGCGGCGGCCACTCAGGACGCCGGTAAGCCGGTTTCATTCAGTTTTTTCGAGAAAGGCGGGCCTTCGGGTCCGCCTTTTTTTGTTGGACGGCCGGGTATAGAATACCGGGCATGTCGACCTCTTCGCCGAGAATCAGCCGCCGCTCTTTGCTGGCAGGCGCCGGAGTTGCTGCGTCGTCGTTTTGGGCGGAAGACAGCCTTGTTGCCTACCAAAACCACGTCAACTCCAACTCCAAACCCTCCGACCTGAAGATTACCGATCTGCGCGTCGCCACCATCTGGCGCGCGCCCATGATCTGTCCCATCATCCGCATCGATACCAATCAGGGCGTCTATGGGCTGGGCGAAGTTCGCGATGGCGCGAGCAAGACCTACGCTCTGATGCTGAAGAGCCGGTTGCTGGGCGAGAACCCCTGCAACGTGGACAAGATCTTTCGCAAGATCAAGCAGTTTGGCGGGCAATCCCGGCAGGCGGGCGGCGTTTGCGGGGTGGAGATGGCGCTTTGGGACATCGCGGGCAAGGTCTACAATGTGCCGGCATACCAACTGCTGGGCGGCAAGTTCCGCGATAAGATCCGCTGCTATGCCGATACCACCGAATCCCCCGACCCGCAGATTTACGGCAAGCGGTTACGTGAGCGACGCGACCAGGGATTCACGTGGCTCAAGATGGATCTGGGAATCGATCTGATGGCGAATGTGCCGGGGACGATCACGATGCCGAAGGGCGCGTCGCTTTCGCTGGGCGACCGCACGCAGCACATGTTTACCGGCATCGAATTGACGGAAAAGGGTGTCGACACGATGGTGCAGTATGTGGCGACCGTGCGCGAGCAGGTGGGAATGGAAGTGCCGCTCTCCGCAGACCACTTCGGACACATCGGCGTGAATTCCTGTATCCGGCTGGGCAAGGCGCTCGAGAAGTACAACATGGCATGGCTGGAAGACATGGTCCCGTGGAACTATACCGAGCTGCTGAAGAAGATCTCGGACCAGGTAAATATCCCATTGGCAACAGGGGAAGACATTTATCTGAAAGAAGGCTTCGCGGAGTTGGCGCGCAACCATGCCGTGGATATTCTGCATCCCGATCTGGCTACCTCGGGAGGCCTGCTGGAAACCAAGAAGATCGGCGATCTGGCGCAGGAGTACGGATTGCCGATGGCGATGCACTTCGCCGGGTCGCCTGTGAGCTGTATGGCGAACGTGCATTGCGCGGCGGCTACGGAGAACTTCCTGGTGCTGGAGAACCACTCGGTCGATGTGCCGTGGTGGGGCGATCTGGTCTCCGGCGTGGAGAAACCGATTGTCAATCAGGGCTTCATCACGGTTCCGGAGAAGCCCGGCCTGGGAGTCACTCTGAACGACGACGTGATGAAGCAGCACTTAATGGAGCCCGGCTACTTTGAACCCACGACGCAGTGGGATAAAGAGCGCGCCAACGATCGGCTTTGGAGTTGAGAAAAAGCTAACCCGCACGGGACGTGCTGAAAATGCTGCCTGATCATCGCGGCATTGCTGTGCAGTCACGCCGCATTTCGGTCAGGTGGCCGCAGGACAGGCAGGGATCATCGGGACTGTTACGGATCCAACAGGCGCCACGATCCCTGGCGCATCGGTTACTGTCGAGAACAACCGCATCGGTATTCATCGTTCTGTTAAGACGTCCGGAGCCGGTGTGTTTAACTTCGCCGCTTTGCCACCAGCCTCCGGCTATATCGTGACGATTACCGCTCAGGGTTTCGCAACCTTCCAGAACACCGCGGCAACTCTGAATGTGGGACAGCAGCTGAACCTGAATGGACGGCTACAGGTGGCCGTTGCTGCCACTCAGGTGGACGTGAGCGATGTGAGCACGGTGGACATCAAGACAGATGTCTCGCAGAATGTGACTCAGACTCAGATTGACAACCTGCCGATCAACGGCCGCCGCGTGGACTCTTTCGTTCTGCTGACTCCTGGGGTTGTTCCAGACGGTACCTTCGGCCTGCTGAGTTTCCGCGGCATCCCTGGTGGCAATGACTTCATGACTGACGGGAACGACACCACCGAGACGTTCTATAACGAGAATGCAGGACGCACGCGGGTGCCGACCCAGATTTCGCAGGATGCCGTGCAGGAGTTTCAGGTGTTGTCTGATGCCTATTCCGCAGAGTACGGGCGGGCGCTGGGCGGAGTGGTGAATACGGTAACGCGAAGCGGCACGAATCAGGTGCACGGCACGGCGTTCGAGTTTTTCCGCAATCAGAATTTCGATGCGCGCGATCCGTTCTCGACGATCAACCCGTCGGAGGAACGCCACCAGTTTGGCGGCAGCACCAACGGCCCCATCGTAAAGAACCATCTGTTCTACTTCTTCAATACGGAAGAGCAGTTGCGGGACTTCCCGCTGATTTCGAGCATCATCCGTCCGACCGCGGTGAACTCGAACACGCAAACGTGGGTGGGCTGCGGGGTCGCGGGCGGCGGTTTGCCAGCTGCCAGTGCAGCGCAGTGTGCCGCCATCAACGCGATCCTGCCGCGGTTCTTCGGCGTGCTGCCGCGTACTGCCGACCAACAGACCTTCTTCGGCAAGATTGACTTGCGCCCGAACGACCTGAACTCCTTCAGCTTCGATTTCAACTACGAGCACTTCCGATCGCCAAACGGCATCCAAACGGGAGCGGTGGTGACCAGCGGAGGAGCGATCAACAGCAACGGCCTGGACGACGTGGGAGTTCGCTACGGGCGTGCCAACTGGACGTTCACTCCGGCTTCGGGCAAGCTGGTGAATGAAGTCCGCTTTGGCTGGTTCAAAGACCGCCAGTCCGACTCTGTGAACAACAACCTGCTTGATCCTGTTTACGGGGCGCTGAGTGTTTCGGTGAATGGACAGGCAATCGGTTCCGGCAACTATCTTCCGCGAATCCAGCCAAGCGAAAGCCGCTTCGAGATGGACGATAACCTGTCGTATACACAGGGCCGGCACAACTTCAAATTCGGCGTGCAGTACTTCAACACAGAGGATTACACCAATCAGCTGGTCAACGGCAACGGAAGCTATACCTATCCCAATGCCAATGCATTTGCGCTGGATTATTCCGGCAACACCACCGGCGCGAAGAACTATACTTCGTTTTCGCAGGCGTTCGGGACGCGCGCCGTGGACGCCTACATCAATGAGTTGAACTTCTATGCGCAGGATCAGTTCCGGGTGCGGGACAACCTGACTTTGTACTACGGGCTGCGTTACGAACGAACGTTCCTGCCCAATCCGCCGCTGGTGAACCCCGCGTATCCGCAGACCAGCCGCATTCCGGACTATGGGCGCGATTTTGCTCCCCGGCTTGGCTTCGCCTATAACATCGACAAAGACACGGTGCTGCGCGGAGGTTACGGGATCTACTACGCCCGGTATCCCGGAGCGATGATCAACTCGCTGTTCACGACCAATAATCTGTATCAGGTGTCTCTGACACTGCAGCCTTCCATTGCGTCACAGACAGCCGTCTCGCCGCTCTTCCCGCAGCTGCTGACATCGCCCGCGGGTACGCCCGGCGCGGCCACGATCGGCTTCGCGCAGAACCATCTTCGAACTCCGTACAGCGAGCAGGGGAATCTTTCGATCCAGCGCGCGCTGGGGGCCAAAACCTCGCTTACGGTCAGCTATCTGTGGAGCCGCGCGGCAGAGATGCTCACCGTACGTGACCTGAATCTGCCCAATCTGCCGAGCCACAGCATCACGTACAACATCCTGAATTCAGCCGGAACTCAGGTGGGGAGTTATACAACGCCGGTCTATCTATCTTCGGATAAGCTGAACCCAAACTTTGCTCGCATTCTGGAGGTGGATAACGGGGGCAATAGCTTTTACAACGGGCTGGCTGTGCAGCTGCAGCATCGTTACTCTCACGGAATCGAGGGCGGCCTGTCTTATACCTGGTCTCACGCGATTGATACCAACATGGGAAGTGCGGGGAGCAATCTGTTTCTGGGGAACAACTCGCCGACAACACTCTTCAACGGAAACTATCAGGCGGAGAAAGGCGATGCCTCGAACGACCAGCGCCAGCGCCTGGTGATTAACTGGATCTACTCTCCGCGGTTCACCAGCCGCACGGATCTGTTTTCGCGGATGGTGGTGAACAACTGGCAGCTTGCCAGCCTGACCACCATCGCTACGGGCCTGCCGCTGACGGAATCGCTCAGCGTGACGGGCAATCTGACGACGGCGCAGATCACGCAGCTGGGGTTGCCTTCGGGTCTGGCGTATACGGGTACGCTGAACGGTTTCGGCGGATCCGGCCGCGTGCCATACCTGGGCCTGAATACGTTGCGTCTGCCTAATTCTTACCGAACCGATGTTCGGTTAACCAAGATATTTCCGTTCAAGGAACACTTTCGGGCGCTCTTTAACTTCGAAGTTTTCAATCTGACGAATACGATCACGTATACGGGCGAGACGACGCAGGGTTTTGCGGCGAGCGGTCTAAACATCAGTCCTTCCAACGGTCTCGGCGGGTACACGGCATCGAGCGGGTTCCCGGATGGGACGAATGCCCGCCGAGCGCAGATTAGTCTGCGGCTGGAGTTCTAGCCGACCAGTTGGCGCAGGCGCAGAGCGTTGTGAGCCGCAAAGCCGGAATCGTCGTTATCGAAATAGACGTATACGGCGCGCAGGAACCTGCGCCACTGCGAGATGCGGCTGGCCCACCCGGACAACGCTTCCTCGCTGTAGCTGCCCTGATATTTGCCGCCGGGTCCGTGCAGGCGGATGTAAGCGAAATCAGCCGTGACTTCGACCGGCGACTGGTAGCCGGAGAGGTCATAGACGCAGTAAGCGGCGTTATAGGAACGAAGTAAGGCGAGCACTTCGGGCGTGTTCCAGGTTGGATTGCGAAACTCGAAGGTGTACCGATGCCACGAGGGAAGCGCGCCCAGAAAGTTCCGCAGCCGGTCCAGATCCAGCGTCCAGTTGGGAGGCAGCTGCCATAACACCGGGCCGGTCTTCTCACCCAGCAGGTCGGCCCGGGCGAAGAACCGGTCCAGACCGGCCTGCGGGTCCTTCAGCTTCTTCATGTGAGTGATAAACCGGCTGCCTTTCACGGCGAACACGAAGTTGGCGGGAGAGGACTCCCGCCATGACTCCACGGCCTTTTCCGCCGGCAGCCGGTAGAAGGTGTTGTTCAACTCAACAGTGTCGAAGCGCTCCTGATAAAAAGCGAGCATCTTCGACGCGGCAAGGCGGGGCGGATAGAACGTGCTCAGCCAGTGCTTATAGTGCCATCCGGAAGTACCGATCCGGATTTCCGCGCTCACTTACCGAGGTGCTGCTTCAGATACTCGGCATACTCTGCTTTTAGTGCCGGATCGTGCGGGCTGGGATAGATATCGCTGGACTTGTATTTGCCAGTGGCGAACTTCATCTTGGTCCACTCATCGTGAATGTGGGTGACTTCGGCTTTATCCACGATTTCTTTTACCAGCGCCGGCGGGATGAAGTAGAGTCCGCCGCGATCGCCAAACACAACGTCGCCGGGCATCACCGTTGCATCGCCGATCTTCACGGGAATGTTGACCCCGGTCAGCATGACGCTGGTGTAATCGATCGCCGAAGGATGGACGCCTTTGTAATAGACCGGCATGTGAATGGGAAAGATGCCTTCCAGATCGCGGATAGCTCCATCGACCACCAGTCCGGTTTTGGTGGCGCTGTAGATGGCGCTGGCCAGGTTATCGCCGACGACGGTGCCGCCTTCGATTTTGCCGAACAGATCGACCACGGCAACATCGCCAGGCTGCAGGGAATCGATGAAGCGCTGATGGCCAGCAATGCGCGGCCCGGAGTTGCCGGTGTTGGGATCGGAAGGCACCTGCAGGTCGGGCCGCATGGGCATGAACTGCAACGTGACGGCGCGGCCGACCAGCTTGAGATCGGGGTGCATGATCTTGAATTCGCCGGCGAACTGGTGATGATAGCCCTTGCCTGGAAGCACCTGCCAGATCTCTTCGATGGAGAGACCTTTCACCTTTTCGAGCAGCTGATCGGGGACCTTCGGGCGGCCGTCGGGAAACCGTTCATACGGATTCGCGGCGGTGTACTTCATGAGCTGGTCGTGGGTGAGAGTAAAGATCTGCGCTTGCAGTCCCTGCGCCAGGGAGATGAGAAGTAGAAATCGGATCATCATGGCCGATCAGCCTATCAGATTCGGCCGAACTTCGCGACAGCTTCCTTGATGGAACGGAACTTCTCGATGAAAGGCAGCATGCGGTGTTCGGTATCGTCCAGATCCTGCGCTTTTTTGAGGACATCGGCTGCGTGTGCGCGTGGCACTACGGCTACGCCGTCTTCATCGGCAACGATGAAATCGCCCGCATTGACGCGCACACCTGCGCAGGTGACTGGCACGTTGACGCCGGCAAAGCGGTAGTGATTGATGGTGGTGGAAGGCGCGACGCCGCGGCTGAACACCGGGAACTGCAGTTTGCGAATCTGTGGCGTGTCGCGGACGGAGGCATCGATGACGGCGCCGGCCATCCCGCGGTATTTCATAGCGGTGGCCATCAGGCCGCCGATGCCGGCGTAGTCGACGCCGTTTTCGAGCACCATCACATAGACGGAGCCCGCAGGGGCCGAATCGATGGCGTCGAGCATACCGGACGAGGCCGCCGCTCCCTCCTTATGCTCTTCCTTCTTCATCATGACGGTTACCGCCGGGCCGGCGAATTTAGAGGTGATGAGCGGCCGCATGTCGTGCGACATCCAGGCGCGCTGTCCATAGAGTTGCTCCATGGCGTCGGCTACGGAGGCGACCTCGACGGTGCGGAACCCTTCCACCAGGGAATCGCCGGGTGTCTGCGCGAAAGCCCAAACGGAAGCGGCGGCGAGGACAATTCCGAAGAGCGCAGTAATTTGTTTCATGTTTCAAAATAACTCCATTTGTGCTAAAGTCCAATGAAACAGGTCTAAGGGGCCGAAGGAGAACTGCGTATGTTCTGTTGGTTTGGGGTGAGGAGAGCTATTACTTTATGCATCCTTACACTCGCTATCGTATTTGGTGCGTTCGCTCAATCGGAGCGTGGCACAATTACCGGGGCTGTCCGGGATGCATCCGGCGCCGCCGTACCGTCCGCTAAGGTTGGTATCACCAACACAGCGACGGGCGTTCATTTGGATACCGTGACGAACGATTCGGGCGAGTTTACCGTCCCCAGTCTGTCGCCCGGCACTTACAACGTTCGAATTGAAAAAGAAGGATTCCGGCAAGCCGAGGAGAACGGGCTGACACTGGATGCCGCAGCGACAGTACGCGCGGACGCCATTCTGCAGATCGGCAACTCCAAGGAAGTAGTGGAAGTCCAGGCCAGTGCCGTGCAGCTGCAGACAGAAGACGCGAAGAACAGCGTCACCCTGCAGAACAAGATGGTGGACGATCTGCCGCTGGTGGTGAACGGAACGGTCCGGACGCCTTTCGATCTCGCCGCGCTTGCGCCGGATGCGAAGAATCTGGGCGGCGACAATGGCTTTAGTATTGGTGGCGGCCAGGTAGCGGCTTACGGCACTTCTCTGGACGGTGTTTCGACGAACACCAGCCGCGCGCTTTCGAAAAGCTGGGTGGCATCGAACTCCCCTTCCGTGGAAGCAATTGACCAGTTCACTGTCGATTCCAACGGTTATAAGGCGGAATACGGGCACGCCGGCGGCGGTAACCTGACGTATGCGTCGAAGTCGGGAACGAACCAGTTCCACGGGTCGGCTTACGAGTTCCTGCGCAACAACGATTTCGATGCCAACAACTTCTTCAGCAACGCCAGCCGCATTCCGATCTCGATCTATAAGCAGAATGATTTTGGCGCGACGGTAGGCGGACCCATCTTCATTCCGAAGATCTACAACGGCAGAAACAAGAGTTTCTTCTTCTTCTCCTACGAAGGGTTCCGGAACCGGACCGGCGCGAACGGTACCTCGTTCACGGTGCCCACGCCCGAGATGTACAACGGCGATTTTAGTAAGTGGGTGACGTCGACGGGTGCATTGATTCCGATTTACAATCCGCTGACACAGGTGACAAACGCGGATGGAAGCGTGACCCGGCAGGTATTTCCCGGGAACGTGATTCCGCAGAGTGTGTGGAGCCCCGCCGCCAAGCAGGCGCTGGGAGTGTTTCAGGCAAGCGGAAAGCTGGTGCCCAACAATGGAGCCGCTCCGGGCACGGCCGCGTACGTGGCTAACAACTACCTGGAGAACGGCGGGACACAGATCTATCCGGTCAACAAGTACAGCCTGAAGGGCGACCACATTTTCACCGACAAGCAAAGGATCTCGGGTTACTGGGGTCACGATCGCGAGCACCAGACGTTCGGTCCGGACGGGCCGCCAACGCTGCCGGGGCTCTATTCCAACTACAACGATCTGCTGCAGGCTTCCGACGTGTTCCGCATGAGCTGGGACTGGACGTTCAGCCCGACGCAAGCTGAATCACTTCTATGCCGGTGGTAACAACTGGACACAGGACCACAAACCGCCACAGGAGTATGTCGGCAACTGGAAGAGCAAGTTTTGTCTGCCGGACGTTCCGAACTGCAACGAGAACCTGGTGAATCTGTTCTCGGGCGGTACGGGCGACACCTACAGCACGTGGGGCGGACAGGCCGACAACGGCTCCGAGAACACGGTCTATTCATATAACGACGATTTCACCTGGATCAACGGCAAGCACACGTTCAAGTTTGGCGGCATGTATCAGCTGAACCACTACAACGGCTTTGGCCGGCAGTGCGAAGCGGGCTGCGTGGGCTTCAGCTATCAGGAGACCGGTCTGCCTGGCGGCACGAATCCGAATCAGGGCGGCAACGCATTCGCGTCATTCCTGCTGGGCTATGCGGACAGCGGTCAGATCGACACGGTTCGGTTTATCGGACAGCAGTTTTATTATTTCGGCGGCTACTTCCAGGATGACTGGCGGATCAACCCCAAGCTGGTTGTGAACCTTGGCGTGCGCTGGGACGGGAACCTGCCTCCGACCGGTCTGGACGATCGTTGGACGGACTTCTCCCCTACCACTCCGAACCCGGGAGCGGGCGGACATGCCCGGCGCGGTGCTCTTCGCGGGAAACTGCAACGGCTGCGTAGGGAGCCGGACTCTGTCGAATTTCTGGCCGTGGGGTTTTGGCCCGCACGTGAGCTTCGCTTATTCGAAAGACTCGAAAACTGTGATTCGCGGAGCGTATGCGAGGTCGTATGGCGCGCTGGTTTCGGTCAGCGGGTCGACGCATAACTCCGGTTTCACTCTGACGCAGACGGACAGCAACCAGACGAACGGCATTACGCCGACGTTCACGCTCGATCAGGGCTTCCCGCCTTACACGGCGCCGCCTTTCATCAATCCCGCGGTTTCCAACGGGACCAATGTTGCGTGGTTCCAGGGAAATGAAACGACGAAGCTGCCGGCTTACGACAACTTCAACTTCTCCATCCAGCGTCAGCTGGGCGGATCGATGTTCGCCGAACTGCAGTACAGCGGTGTGATGGGCGAGCATCTGCAGACGGAACTGCTGGACTATAACCAGATCAGTCCGAGCTATCTGACGGCGTTTGGCACGGTGGCGCAGAGCGTTACTGTTTTGAACAGCCAGGTAGGCTCGACCGTGGCGAACAACGCGGGGATCACGGCTCCATACGCCGGCTTCAAAGGCACGGTAGCGCAGGCGCTGCGTCCGTTCCCGCAGTACAACGTGATCGATACGTATGCGGGCCAGGGCGACCACAGCGGTCACTCGACTTACCATGCGCTGATTGCGAAGTTCCAGAAGCGCTACTCACAGGGTCTGACGTTCCAGGCTTCGTATGTATTCTCGAAGCTGCTGACCGATTCGGATTCCGCGTGGGGCACGGCGTATGCGGCCGATCTGTATAACCGGAAGCTGGAGAAATCCATCGGCGAATACGACGTGACGCATGACTTCAAGTTCTCGGCTGTCTACGATCTGCCGGTCGGAAAGGGCAAGCAGTTCCTGACCTCAGGCCCGGCGGCGTGGATTCTGGGTAACTGGCGCGTCTCGTCCATCAATCTTTACGCGAGCGGCATTCCGGTGGGCGTGAGCACTTCCAACACGCTTCCGATCTATGCTCCGGGAGATTCCGGCTCTACCCGCGTGCCGGCGTATATCACGTCGTACAACGGGTGGCGGTCCAGCTACAGCGGCAGCTTCAATCCGCAGGTGGACAGCTTCTTCGTTCCTTATGGAACGGGTCCGTTCCCCGTCCAGGGATCGGGCACGGCGCTTGCCGGTATCGGCAACGCCACGCGGTTCAATCCGAAGGTGCGGCTCTTCCCGAATCTGACGGAGAACATTTCAATCACCCGCGTATTCCCCATTCACGAGCAGGTTCGGATGGAGTTCCGCGCGGAAGGCTTCAACGTGTTCAACCGCGTTCGCTTCGGAACCGGAAGCACGCAGCTGCAAAGCCAGACTTTCGGCGTACTGACGGGTTCGGGAAGCCAGATCAACAGCCCCCGCAATCTGCAGCTGGCGCTGAAGCTTTACTTCTAACCTGGTAAAACAGGCGGTCAGGTCGATTCGGCAAATTAACGCCGGATCGATCTGACTTAGAGGAAGGCTACTGTTTTAACGCCGGAGATTTCAAACGGCCGGCGGCAGCGTTGATTCTTGCAGGACACTTTGTCGTCCAGCAATACCATATAGCTTTGGGCTTTGGCGAATTTGGCGCGATCGCGTTCATCGCCACCGGGAGGCAGGCGGTCTTTCTTTTTGCGCACCATCCACCGCAGGTCGTAGCTGTCCTGGGTGCGGCAATGCGGGCAGTTCAGAGACGCCGGTTTGGTGGTCGGGGATTCGGAGTAGTAAGCGCGCTCGTCCACCGGTCTACCGTTTCTCCAGCGGAATCCAGGTCTGACCGTCGGGCTTGCCTTTGTACTCGGCGCGGGGGCGGATCAGGCGATTGTTGTGATACTGCTCGAGAATGTGAGCGGTCCATCCGGACATGCGGCTGATGGCGAATATGGGTGTGAAGAGGTCGATGGGGATGCCGAGAGAGTAGTACGTGGAAGCGGAGTAGAAATCCACGTTGGCATTGAGCTTCTTCTCGGTCTTAATGGTTTCTTCCACGCGCTTCGACATTAGGTACAGGTTCTCCTGGCCTGTGCTCTTGCCAATGGCTTCACTGAAGCCGCGGAGATGGGTAGCGCGCGGATCCTCAGTGCGGTAGACGCGGTGGCCGAAACCAGGAATTTTGGCTTTGCGCGCCAGCATGGCGTGGACGCGTTCGACGGCTTTATCGGCATCGCCCACTTCGAGCAGCATGCGGATGACATCCTCATTCGCGCCGCCGTGCAGCGGTCCTTTCAGCGCACCAATCGCCGAAGTGACGCACGAGTAGATGTCGGACAGGGTGGCCGCAGTGACGCGCGCCGCGAAGGTGGAAGCATTCAGTTCGTGGTCGGCATGCAGAATGAGCGCGACGTCGAAGGTGTGCGACATAACCTCATCCGGAGCCTTTCCGGTGAGAGCCAGAAGGAAGTTAGCGGCGAAGCTTAAGCTGGGATCCGGAGGAACGATTTCCCTGCCGTTACGCAGGCGGTCGTAAGTGCTGACGATCGACGACGTCTGCGACATCAGCTTCGCCGCTTTTTGCGCATTCGCCTCGGGCGACATGTCGCGCGCGAGCGGATCATACAGGCTCAGCATGGAAACGGCGGTGCGCAGCACGTCCATAGGCTGAGCCGATTTGGGGGCTGAGCCGAGGAAGGCAATTACTTCCTGGGGGAGGCCGTAATTAGCGGAAAGCTCCTGTTTTAATTGCGCGAGTTCCGCCTGAGACGGCAGACTGCCGCGCCAGAGCAGGAAGACGACCTCTTCGAAGGTGGCGTGCTCGGCCAGTTCGTGGATATTGTAACCACGGTAGCTGAGTACTCCGTTGTAGCCATCTATGTAGCAAATCTCGGATTCGCCGGCGACTACGCCTTCCAGTCCCGCGCCTGTCGTGGTTGTCGTGGAGCTCATTTGATTTAACCGTTATCTCACAATCGTCAATTCAGGAAAGGCGTCCGCAATTTTCCTACCGTCTGGTGAATCATGTTGGAAAGAGGGCTTTTCCCGGGGCAGTTGGGATAGGGGGAGAAACTCAGTGAGTTCATCCCCTTCTGCGCCCAGAGCTGCTCGCGACGCTGCGGATTCAGATCGACCGAGATAATGACGCCGGCGTTGCAGGATTCCGCGTCGGCGATGCGGACGGCACCCGACGTTGCGGGCGGACCCCAGTCTTCCATGAACTTTTCGTAGGAATAACCGGGGCAGGGGGACTGCGGGTTGCAGCCCCATGCGCGGTAGGCGCCCTGATAATCCTTATTGCGAACCAGCGCCAGGAACTGTTTGACCTGATGTACCTGAGGGAAATTCTTAAACAGGTACCACCCGAGCAGACCGAAGAAGATTACGAGGAAGGTGGTGACTACCAGACGCTTGATAACAGTTTCGCGGCGCTCCTCGCCCGCGCCGTACTGGTCCAGGTAGCCCGCCACGTTTACAGTCTACTTCCCTGGATATGCTTTGTTGTAGGCCGCGATTGCCTCGGTTGTAATCTCCAGCGCGGGTTTGAAGTAAATGGTGGTCTGCGAATCGACCACGACGTCATATCCCTTCGCTTCAGCAAGCTGTTTGACCACGACCTGCATCTGCTGAGAACTCTTGCCCAGAATGGCGTTGCGGTCGCGCTCGACATCGGCCTGCAGGTCTTCGCTGATGCGCTGCAATTCGCGCTGCTTGCGCTGGCCCTGACCCTGCAGATCGGCTTCGCCTTGCGGGGAAAGCTTGCCCTGGCCATTCTGCAGCTGCTGATTGATGCTGGCGAGATCCTGCTGCAGCTTCTCCGCGGCCTGCTGGCGCGGCTTGTATTTGGCTTCGAGTTGGGCCGAGGCCTTCTTGATCTCGTCCGATTCGAGGACCGCGCGCTGCAGATTGATGATGGCCACTTTGGACTGCCCGGACGCGACGCCGGCGAAAGAGAGGGCCGCCAGGCAAAGCAGTGCCGCTCTCTGGGCGAAAAACCTATGCATGTTTACCAAGACTCCTTAGAGGTGTTGAAAATCAGATTACCACTGTGCGTTAGTCAACAATGGCGAGGATCTCGTCTTCGCGCAGGATCAGATAGCTCTCCCCGTCCACTTTGATCTCGGCTCCGGAATACTTGCCGAACAGGATGGTGTCGCCGATCTTTACCTCGGGCGCGAAGCGCTCACCCTTCTCCGAGAGCTTGCCCGAGCCGACGCCTTTCACGGTTCCCTGATGCGGTTTTTCCTTGGCGCTGTCGGGGATGATGATGCTGCCCTGTTTGGTTTCAGCATCGTCTGAGCGCGTGATCAGAACGCGGTCGTGCAGGGGTCGAATGGTCATCTGTTTCTCCTATCTTTCATTAAAGCACTCGGAGAGGATATGTCCCACGGAGCCGCTTGGCGTTTCGATGTTCAAAATGGCGGCGAGCGTCGGGGCGATATCGTTTACGGCGATGCTGTTGTAGTATTTGCCCGGTTTGATCCCGGGTCCCATGAAGATTACCGGGACATGGGTATCGTAATCGAACGTGGTGCCGTGGCTGGTGCCGGAGGTGCCCCCGCCGAAGAGCCAGTAGGGTTCCAGCTGTACGAAGATGTCGCCGGAGCGTGAAGGATAGAATCCGTTTGCCACGCGCATGCCGGTGGGGTCTTCGCGAACGCCGCCGTTCATGATCTGCTCGCGCGTGTAGACGGACATCACGTGCGGCATGGCGGCCAGAGCTTCCGCCGCGGTGCGATCCACTTCGGCATGGTCCAGCTTTTTCTGCGCGATCAACGCGGAATTCAGGTACGTGGCGCTTTCAAACGAGGCCACGACCCACTTGCCCTCGCCATAGCGAGCGACGAGCGCGGTTTCGATGGCCTTTTCGACGGTGCCCGCGCCGAAGCGTCCTCCAGGCATTTTGCGGGCGAGGCTGGTTTCGGGCACGGGCGCGACACCGTGGTCGGCGGTCATGACCACCAGCACGTCTTTCATGCCTACGTGTTTATCGAGAAAAGCGAAGAAGCGGCCGAAGAGCAGGTCGGTACGGAACGCCATGTCTTTGACTTCGGGCGAATCGGGACCCATGGCGTGGCCGACGTAATCGTTTGAGGAGAAGCTGACGGCGAGGATATCCGTGACGCCGCGCTGGCCGAGCTGCTCGCCAGTGATGGCGCGTTCCGTGAACGCTTCGATGAGTTCATTGCCCCAGGGCGAAGCGGCCAGGCTGGCGTTCAGCTTTTCGCCCACGGGTGCGAACTTCTTGCCCATCCAGTCGACGCCGGCGTATTTATCGGCTGGGCGGCTGGAGTTGAAATCGCTGACCCAGCCGGGCAGGGCGGGGAAGTACCAGGTGCTGCTGATAAAGTCGCCGCTTTTGTTGTCGAACCAGTAGGCGCCATTCGCCATGCGGCCGACAGGCAGGATGGCGGCGCGATCTTTGAGCGAAATGCCAACCACTTTGGAGCGCTCGGAGACGGTGCGCAGTTCGTCGCCTATGGTGCTGACGAGCAGGTTGTGCGGCGAGGAAGCGGTGACATCGACGCCCAGCGCTTTGACGGAAGGATCGGAAACGCTGGTGATCGTCGCGGCTAAGCGGCGGTCGTACCAGTCGTTGGCGATGATGCCGCTGATGGAGGGCGTGGCGCCGGTCAAGACGGTGCTATGGCCGACGGCGGTAACGGTGGGGAAGTGGATGTAGTGCGCATCCGCGAAAACCGCGCCCCTGGTGAGCAGCTGGTCGATTCCTGAGTGATAACCGGCGCGGAAACGAGTGAGGTAATCGTAGCGAAACTGGTCAACAACGATGGTGACAACCAGTTTCGGCTGTGGCCGCGAGGGTTGGGCCAGCAGGGGCAGGGCTGCGCCCAGGGCGAAAAGAAGAATCGAGCGGCGGCTGCGCATAAGCGTTAGCGTACCTCAGGCCTGATATGATGCGCTTGTTCGTATGCGGCCCTCCTTCCTTTCGCGGCGTTCGATGATGAAGATGGCGGCGGGTGCCCTGGCTGTTCCTTTGGACGTGCCTGTGCTCGCCATGCAGCTTGGGCCCCCGGTTGGCATTACGTCTCTGCTGGATGGGTCGGCGATGGTTGCCGTCCCGGCGGGGGAGTTTGAGATGGGTTCCAGCCATGGCAATGCTGATGAGCAGCCGGTGCATCGTGTCCGCATCACCAAAGCCTTTGAGATCGGCAAATACGAAGTGACCCAGACGCAGTGGGAAAACGTGATGCGCACTGCCCACATGAAGCCTGATGTGCAGACGAACTTCAGCCACTTCCAGGGGCAGAACCTGCCGGTGGAATCGGTGACCTGGGACGACACGCAGGAATTCCTGAAGCGGCTGAACGCGCGCGATACGACGCACACGTACCGGCTGCCGACCGAGGCGGAATGGGAATATGCCTGCCGCGGGGGCGGCGGTGACCACGGGGCTTGGTTCGAAGCCAATGCCGACAACCAGACGCATCCGGTGGGAACCAAAATGGCGAATTCGCTTGGTTTGTTCGATATGTTCGGCAACGTGGCGGAGTGGGTGCAGGATTGGTACGAGCGTGACTACTACGGGATGAGCCCCGAAGCCGACCCGCGGGGACCGGAGACCGGATCCTACCGGGTTTATCGCGGAGGCTGCTGGTTCGATCCGCCTCGGAACCTGCGCGCTTCCTATCGTGGGTTCGACCTGCCGATCAATAAGACTTACGCGGTCGGTTTTCGCGTGGTGCGAACGGCCACGTAACGCGTGGTTCCCTGAAAGTGACGTTATTATTTCTACGAAAGCCTATGCGATCCTCATTGTTCCTTTGCCTCGCCGCCGGCGCCTGTTTGACGGCACAGGTCCCGGACAGGCCTGGCGATATTCCCGTGAGCGTGGACGGAAAGCCGTTTACTGTTTTCCACTACGGCGTAGATGCGAACAAGCCGTTCCTGGCGCCTCTGCGATCGGCTTCGGGGAAGATCATCACACGCGGTTTTCCGATGGAGAACATTGCGGGTGAGAGCCGCGACCATCTGCATCACCGCGGGCTTTGGTTCTCTTACGATGACGTGAACGGTGTGAAGTTCTGGGAGAACGATCCTTCGTATACCAAGGGCCGGATTGGGAAGATCGTGGTGCGGAGCGCGAAGCTGACTGAGGGCAGCGGCGGCAGGAGCACGATCAAGGCGGTGATGGACTGGAATGGGCCGGACGGCAACACGCTGCTGGTGGAGAACTGCGATATGGTGTTCTCCGGCAACAGCAAGCTGCGGATCATCGATTTCGATATCCGGCTGAAAGCCGCGGTGGATGTCACCTTCGGTGATACGAAAGAGGGCGCCTTCGCGATCCGCCTGTCGGATGCGTTTACCGAGAAGCGTGGCATGAAGATGACGGACGCCGACGGACGAACCGGCATGAAGAACATCTGGGGCAAGCGCTCGAACTGGGTGGATTATTCAGCGGATGTGGATGGCGAGAAGCTGGGCGTCTCGATCTTCGATAACCCGGCGAATCCGGGTCACCCGACCTACTGGCATTCGCGCGACTACGGCCTGTTTGCGCTGGACCCGTTTGGGCAGAAAGCGTTCGACCCGAGCGCGGAAGAGAGACAAACGAAGGTGAAGACGGGCGACAGCCTGCGCTACCGCTGGCGCGTGGTCATCCACGATGGCGATGCGGCCACGGCGGATGTGGCGAAGCTGTATCAGGAATACGCGGCTAAGTAAACCGCGCGTTACTGCGCGGCGAGCGCCGGGCGGGCGCCAATGCTGCGCAGGCAGTGATCGATCCAGAGCTTGGTGAGCTTCTCCTGCGCGCCGTTTTGCGAAAGGCGGGTGCGGAGGCTTCCCCACTCGACCATGTCGAGCGGCTGATCCTGGTTGAAGCAGGAGAACACGACGGTTTCTTCGCCGGTTACCGGGTTCTTGTGCATTTGCAGGCACTGCGCGCAGATCTCCTTCATCATGCACTGCATCGGTGAATTGATGCTGCCGATGGCATGATGATCTGGTCGGAGGTAGGGCTTTAGCACGCCGTGGCGGGCCTGCTGGACACCGCGCATCATGCCATCGGAACCGATGACGATCAGGCGGTCGACTTTGTTGAGCGGGATTTCGGGCTCGCCCAGGTCACCGCGGCCGTAGGCCAGCATGGCTTCCACGATGTTGCCCACGAAGGCGCGGTCCTGCACGCGGCCGGGGGTAAAGCCGGGCGCTTCGTCCGAGGTCCAGATCACCAGGTCGGCGGCCTTTTCGATCTCTTCGACTTTGTAGCGATCGATGATTTTCTTGTAGCCGGCGAAGTAGATGACACGGGAACCTTTGGAGCGGAGTTCCTGGCCAATGGAGAAGAGCACGGCGTTGCCCAGGCCGCCGCCGGCGAGCAGAACGGTTTCTTCGCCGGGCGTCTCGGTAGGCGTGCCAGTGGGGCCCATGAGAATCACCGGCTCGCCGGGTTTCAGGAGCGCGCAGAGATCGGAAGATCCGCCCATTTCGAGAACGATGGTGGAGAGCAGGCCCTTCTCGTGATCGACGGAAGCGCCGGTCAGCGCCAGGCCTTCCATGCCGAGCACAGTGCCTTCCGTGCGCCGCGCGAGGGCTTCGTAGTTCTGCAGGCGATAGAACTGACCGGGCTGAAAAGCGCGCGCAGCGATGGGAGCGCGCACCACGATTTCCACGATGTTGGGCGTTAGACGGACCACGTCCTGCACGGTGGGGCGCAGTTCGTCATCCAGGCGGGCAGCGAGCTGGGCCGGGGTGGGCTCCGTGGGAGCGATGCGCGCCAGCATGCGGGAGACCACCGGATAGCCCTGCTTGGCGCTGCCCATGGCTTTCACCACATTGCCGGAGAACGAAGGATGCAGATCGCCGAAGAAGCTGATGGCGCGTCCGTCCGGGCGCTTCGACATGAGCACGTAGACTGAGCTGGGCTTGGCGATGCGCTCCGGCTTCACCGGTTCGCCTTCTTCGTCGACGGCCTGGAAGAAGCGGCCATCAAGTGACACGTTGTGCTCGTCTTCGCGAGCCAGCACGGTGTTTGGCTGGGTGCCGGCGGCGACCAGAATCGTGCGCGCCGGGCAGTACCACGGTCTCGCCGTTCTTCGCGAGGCGGATCGCCATGGCCGCGCCGGTGGAATCGACTTCAACCGCTTCCGGCGCCAGAGATTCGGCGAAGCGGACGCCTTCCTCGAGCGCCTTCGCGACTTCTTCATGATTGAGCGTGTAGCTGGGCGCGTCGATCAGGCGGCGGCGATAGGCGATGGTCACGCCGCCCCAGGAGTTCAGCAGTTCAATCAGTTCCGGACGGCGGCCCTCGCGCGCTGCGCGATGACGCTCGGCGCGGATCGCTTTTCCATGCGCGATGAACTCGTCGGCCGTTTCGGCTTCTTCGGCCGTCCACTTCGAGCGCACTTCCCGCTCACCGCGATCTTCCACCAGCAATTCGTAGCGCTTCAGGAACTTCTCCACCTGCACGACATAGTAGGCGAGCGATTCCGTCGCGGTGTCGACGGCCGTAAGGCCGCCGCCGATGACCACGATGGGCATGCGGACCTGCAGGTTCGCCAGAGAATCGAATTTGGCTGCGCCGGTGAGCTGCAGCGCCATCAGGAAGTCGGAGGCCTGGCGCACGCCGCGCACCAGACCGTTCTTCATCGGAATGACAGTGGGGCGGCCGGCGCCGGCGCAAAGGGCGATGTGGTCGAAGCCCATTTCGAAGGCGCTGTCGATGGTGAGGGTGCCGCCGAAGCGGACGCCGCCGTACATGCTGAATTCGGCGCGGCGTTCCAGCAGCAGCCGGATCACCTTGAGAAAGTTCTTGTTCCAGCGGACGGTGATGCCGTATTCGGCTACGCCGCCGAAGCCAGCCATGACGCGTTCGTCGAGCCGTTCGTAGATTTCGGTGATGTCGCGGATGCGGCTCGAACGGCACGCGGCGGCCATGCGGATCGACGCCGGAGATATCGGCGGGCAGCGGCTCGATTTTCAAGCCGTCGACGGCCACAACGGTGTGGCCGTCGTTCATCAGATGATGCGCGAGGGTGAAGCCGGCCGGGCCGAGACCGACAACCAGCACCTTATAGCCGCTCCGCGGCGCGGGCGACGGGCCGGACGAATGTTCAGCGGGTTCCAGCGCGTGAGCAGGCTGTAGATCTCAAAGCCCCAGGGCAGATCGAGAACGTCCTTCAATGATGCGGGTTTCGACCTGCGGGATGTCCACCGGTTCCTGCTTTTGGAAGATGCAGGACTTCATGCAGTCATTGCAGATGCGGTGGCCGGTGGCGGCGCACATCGGGTTGTCGATGGTTACCGACGGCGAGCGCGCCGATGGGATGCCCTGCTGTTTCAGGGTGTTCATCTCGGAGATTTTTTCTTCGAGAGGGCAGCCCGCGAGCGGGACGCCGAAGACGCTGGTTTTGAAGGCTCCGCTCTTCTCCTTGAGGCCGGTGGAGCAGCTGTCTTTTGCCCTGGTTGTGGCACTTGATGCAGTAGTGGGCCTGATCGAGAGCGCCGGTGAGATCGGTACCGGGATCGGTGAGTTGAAAACCCTCCCTGTGCCGCCAGTGGCTGGCGTCGAACTGGAAGTAATCCAGGCCCGCGGCGCGGATGGATTCCACCGGAACCAGGTGATGGGGATCGAGCTTGTGCGGAGTCTTAAACAGAACGCCGGAGCGGTGCTTCGCCTTGCCTCCCGGAGAGAGCGTGGCCCATGCGGCATAGCTTGCGGCGAGGCGAAGGGGTTCGGCATGTTCGGTTTCGTTGTCCAGCCACCGGGCGACGTGGCGGGCGAAGCTCAGTTCGGTGAGAGGCTCCAGCAGAAACGCTTCCAGTTCGCTCCCGACAGTGAAGCCATCAATGGCGCTGGCCTGCTCCTCGGAAATGCCCGTGATCGCTTTGCGCTGGACGAATTTCCGCTTGACGGCAAAGAGCGGTGCAAGCGCGTTGGTGCGCTCCTGAAGATCGCGAACCTCGACCGAGATGCCGAAGAGTGCGCCGATGAAGTCTTCGAGGTAAGGACCGACGGCGATGATCAGTTCGGAGTATTGCTTTGCGGGAACGGCGTCGGGTTGGTTCCGCGCGATGATCAGACGGAGATGGAGGGCGGGATCGCCCGATTTCAGTGATTCCAAAAATAATTCATCGATGCGAACGAGCCCTTCGGGTTGATACAGATCCGAAAATGTCAGACCAAAGGGCAGGCGCAGCAGAGAGCGGTGATTCATCTTGTTCAGCGATCGATCAGCGGATTAACTTCTATTGTGACACGTTGATCCGGATGGCCTTGCGGGCTCAGCTGCCGGGTTATGGGGTGCATACAAACTTCCTATGGCGGCGGCCGTAACATCACATGTCTGCAAGTCATCTTACAGTTATGAAAAAGAAAATCGCTATCACATTCGCTGTTCTCGGCATGTCCCTTTTGGGCGCCAAGAGCTTTCAGATCACGCTGAGCAACCCGACGCAGGCCGGCACGCTGGCACTGCAGCCGGGCCAGTACAGCGTCTCTCTCGACGGATCCAAAGTAAAGTTCACGGACGTGAACAGTGGAAAATCGGTTGTCACGGATGCGACCACGGAGTCGGCGGAAAAGAAGTTCGGGGCCACTGCGGTTGACACGGCTGACGTAAACGGCAAGACGAAGATTCAGGAAATCGATCTTGGCGGAACCGTTACGAAAGTGAAGTTTCAGTAGTATTCCTTACCGGCGGGGCGGGTATGAAACCTGCCCCGCCAAAGATGTATTTCATTCTTAGATTGCCCGCGTTAGAATAGCCGAATGCGAGTTACGGTCATCGGCACTGGGTACGTCGGAACGGTTACAGGTGTTTGCCTTTCCTACTTAGGCCACGATGTTACCTGCGTGGACACGGACGCCGGGAAAATCGAGCGGCTGCGCAACGGTGACATTCCGATTTATGAGCCGTATTTAGCGGAATTGCTGCCGCTGGCGCGCCGAAATGGCGGCCTCTCGTTCGAAACCGACCTCGCTCCAGCGGTGAAGCAAAGCGACGTCATCTTCATCGCAGTCGGCACTCCCCCGCAGCCGTCCGGCGAAGCGAATCTGGTCTATCTGGAATCCGCTGCCCGCAGCATCGGCGCCGCCATGGACGGCTCCCGTTACCGAGTGGTAGTGAACAAGTCCACAGTGCCTATCGGGTGCGGAAACCTGGTGGAAACGCTGGTGCGGGAAGGCATCATCGAAGCGCATCCGGAGGAGAGCCACTCGATTCGTTTCGGTGTGGCGAGCAACCCCGAGTTCCTGCGCGAAGGCTCCGCGATCGCCGATTCCCTTTTCCCGGACCGCATCGTTCTGGGCTCGGAAGATTTGCAGACGATTACAGTTTTGCGTGAGCTGTACCGTTCGCTGATCGAACAGGATTTCACGCCGCCCCCGCCTTTTGATCGCCCGCCCATGATGAAGCATGTGCCGCTTGTCACCACTACGCTCACCAGCGCGGAGATGATTAAATACGCGGCCAATGCGTTTCTGGCCATGAAGATCGGCTTTTCGAACGAAATGGCAAACATCTGCGAGAAGGTTGGCGCGGACGCTCTGGAAGTGATGGCCGGAATTGGGTTCGATTCGCGAATCGGCCTCAGTTTCCTGAACGCGGGTATCGGCTGGGGTGGAAGCTGTTTCGGCAAGGACATCCAGAGTCTGCTCCATATCGCGAGCGAGTACGGGTATCAGGCGCGTCTGCTGGAGGCTTCTCTCGCCGTCAACCGCCTGCAGCGCCATCTGGTGATTCAGAAGCTTCAGGAAAAACTTTATATTCTCAAGGGCCGCACAATCGGGATGCTGGGTCTGGCGTTTAAGCCCAATACGGACGATTTGCGTGACGCCCCCAGCATCCAGATTGCGGAGAAGCTGCTGCAGATGGGCGCGCGTGTCCGCGTTCACGATCCTGTGGCCATGAAGGCCTGCCAGGAGCAGCATCCCGGTTTGCGGGTTACCTACTGTCCGGACGCGTTTTCGACCGCCAGCCGCGCGGACGCCCTGGTGCTGGTGACGGAATGGCCGGAATTCAAGAGCCTTGATCTTTCCGATCTGGCAAGCCGCATGGCGCACCCGGTCCTGGTGGACGGCCGCAACATGTTCGATATCGACGCGGCGCGTCGCGCCGGCATGGATTACAGCGGGGTTGGTCGCGTGCCGCGCCAGAACGGTTCAGCCAAAGCGGTGGAATCAATCAACGCGCTGGCGCCGGCGCTGTAGAAGCCTGCGGGGCTCGTTCCACCTGTTCGCCGGTAAACCTGACGCGATTGCCTTCGAGCGCAAAGCTCTGCCGGTAGCGTCCGCCGTCTTCCTTCTCAAGGAGAACGGAAAAGGCGCCTTCACTGGCGCGCACCGGATAGAAACCGACGACACGCCGCTGGATGTAGGCCGTTTCGTAGCGATGACGCCGCAGATTCCAGATGAAGACGCGGAAACTGTCAAAGTCGTACGGGTGGATGCCCTTCTCGATGGTGGTCCACAACCAGATATCCTTGCTCTGTCCCTGCTCTTCGTCGCGCACTTTGCCGAGTGAGAAGTAGGAAGTAATCCGCCGGCCCTCGGCGTACTGCGCCACCTCGTCGGGAATTGCCAAAAAGATACGGCGGGAGAGTACCCATCCGCTCTCGCCCTCCCGGTTGCGGATCAGAGTCCAGTCATCAGGCTCGGCGGGCGTGGCGGGCTCTTCCTGCTTCGGTTCGGGATCCGGTTCGGGGTCGCGCTCTTTGGAGATCTGCACCCAGTCGGCAGGCGGTTTCGGCGGAGCGGGGACAGGCGGCAGCGGGATCTTCGGCGCCTTCTTTTCCTTTTTTCGGCGCGGTTCCAGGTGGCGCGGAGTAATCAGCTGGGTTTTGCGCAGCGGCGCCGTCTTTGAGACCAGCTTATGCGCGATCACATCCACGCGCTCGTTCGGCTGGATCTGCATGTAACTCGGAGACTGGCGCTGCGGTTCGGTGTGGACGTTGAGCAGGTCATACGTCGTGGCCTGACCCTGCGAGGGATAGTGATGCGCATCGCTGGATAGCTGTTTCAGGGCCTCGTAGGCGGCGGAATCGAGCAATAGGCGCTCATCCGTCCAGCCCTCCACGCCCTTCTTTGTTCGTACTTTTACGAAGTGCCGGCGCTTCTGTACGATCTGGAGCTTCTCAGGGTAATGAGCGATCGCGAGCGTGGCGGTTTTGGGAGAAATCTCCTTCCGCAGCGGCAGATTGGCGGGCCCCGCATAGGCTTCACCGATGACCGGTTCATGCGGAGCAGGAGGATCACAGGCCGTCAGTAACAAAGCTGCACAGATAAGAATTCGGCCGGAAATACAGGACATCAAGCGAGTTACTTTTAGTGTACTGCGACTAAGTTAGCCACCGCGCTGTATTCTGCTAGTGTGATTCAACTGCGCGACATAGAAGAGGCTCGTGCCCGGATTCGCGATTCGGTATACCTTGCGCCATGTCCGCACTCGGAAACGTTCTCGCGGCTGACGGGTAACATCACTTTCCTGAAGCTGGAAAATCTGCAGATGACCGGCTCGTTCAAGGAACACGGGGCGTTGAATCGAATCCTGACGCTGACGCCGGAAGAAGTCGCCTGCGGCGTGGTGGCGGCATCGGCGGGAAACCATGCGCAGGCGGTGTCTTACCACGCGACGCGGCGCGGCATTCGCGCGGTAATCGTGATGCCGGTTTCGACGCCGATTGTGAAGGTGAGCGCGACGCGCGGCTACGGCGCGGAGGTGGTGCTGCACGGCGATAACTACGATGAAGCCTATCAGGAGGCGGTGCGGCGCCGAGACGCGGAAGGGATGACGCTGCTGCACGCCTTCGATGACGACGCGGTGATTGCCGGGCAGGGCGCGATTGGGCTGGAACTGCTGGAGCAGGTGCCGGATCTGGAAGCCGTCGTCGTGCCCATCGGCGGGGGCGGGCTCATCGGCGGCATTGCCTGCGCGGTGAAAGAGAATAAACCGGCGGTGCGGATGGTGGGTGTGGAAACGGCGGGCATTCCTTCCATGAAAGTGGCGCTGGCTCAGGGCAGGCCGGTGACGCTGCCGCCAGCGACCACCATTGCCGATGGCATCGCGGTACGCCGCGCGGGCGTACGCACGATGCCTTTGGTGCGGAAATACGTCGACGAGATTGTCACGGTGGAGGAAGAAGAGATCGCCAACGCGATTCTGGTGCTGCTGGAGCGCGAGAAGACGCTGGCGGAGGGCGCGGGCGCGGCGGCGATGGCTGCCATGCTGCAGCGCAAAACGTCGCTGGAAGGGAAGCGTACGGCGGTGCTGGTGTGCGGAGGTAACATTGACGTCACGCTGCTTTCGCGTATCATTGAACGCGGGCTGGTGCAGGATGGGAGGCTGGTGCGACTGCGAATCAATATTCCGGATCATCCAGGAGCACTTCAGGGGCTGACCCGCATCATCGCGGCGGAGCGCGCCAACATTGTGCAGATGACGCATGACCGGTCCTATTTTGGTGTGCACCTGGGCGACACGCTGGTGGATATCACGCTGGAAACGCGCGGGCGCGAGCACGTGACCGAATTGATTGCGGCGATGCGCGCGGCCGGCTACACGGAAGAGCGGGTGATGTAATGCGCGTTCAGGACCCGACTGAACTGGCTCTTAGCGAGGTGCGGCAGGTCCGCGACGTCCATGAACTGAGGCCGTTTCTGCGCAGCAAAAGTTCCGCCGTGGTGGCGCGCGCGGCGAAAATGGCGGCGGAGTTGGAGGGGGGCGGGCTGGCGCCGGAACTGGTGGAGGCATTCCGGCGCCTGATGAAAGACGCCCCGCGCCTGATGAAAGACGCCCCGCGCCTGGACAAAGGCTGCCAGGCGTTGACTGCGATCGCGACGGCGCTGGCCAAACATGATGTACGCGCAGTGGAGATTTACCGCGCGGGCGTCCGGCATGTGCAGATGGAGTCTTCCTACGGACTTCCGGTGGACGCGGCGGCGCCGCTCCGGGCAGTGTGTGCGGTGGGTTTGGTGCGGGCACGGGATCCCGAGGCTCTGTTCGAGGCAGTGCTGCTGCTGGTAGACGAATGGCCCGAGGCGCGCGCGGGAGGAGTGCGCGCGCTGGCGGAATCGGGCAGTGCGGAGGCCGAATTGGTGCTGCGGCACAAGGCGCTGGTGGGCGATAAGCGGGCGGAGGTGACCGGCGAGTGCCTTTCGGGTTTGCTGCGGCTCAGTCCGAAAACGCGCTCGCTACCGTTCGTTGCGGATTTTCTTGATTCCTTCAACCCGGAGATCGCGGAGGCGGCGGCTCTTGCGCTTGGGGAGTCCCGCATCACCGAAGCTTTCGCCGTGCTGGCCCAGGCGTTCTCGCGCAAACCGGAAGGCGCAATCCTGATGGCAATGGCGCTGCTGCGTCATGACGAAGCTGTTGCGTTTTTGCTGCGTCAGCTGGAGGAGAGTGTCGACCGCACGGCGGCTTCGGCGCTGCACGCGCTGGCTATGTATCAGGGCGATCCCGCGGTTCGCACGCGCGTGGAAAAGGCCGTTGAACGGCGCGGCGGCGTTGCGGTCCGCAAAGCCTGGCGGGACCACTGGAAGTAAACAGTTCTACGTGGGAATCGTGATACCGCCCGCCAGCGTTTCCTTCACCTTCTGGCGTAACTGGTCCATGGTGAACGGTTTAATCAGGAGCGAGAAACCTTTCTCCAGAACGTATTTCTGAACCACCTGCGTGCCGTCGAAACCCGACATAAACAACACGCGCAGATCGGGCTGCATATCCAGCAGCTGATCCGCCAGGACGGGCCCGCTCATGCCTGGCGATACGACATCGGTGAGCAGGAGATCCACCGGGCGGCCAAACCGCGTGAAGGTCCGGATGGCGGCGTCCCCGGAATCCGAGACCATTACCTGATAGCCTTCGCGTGACAACATGGCTCCCACCAGCTTGCGCACTTCAGGCTCGTCGTCAACTACCAGGATGATGGGTGCGGTGGGGGATGGGTCCATTACCGTCAGTGTATGAAATCCGGCGGTGATGCACCACACAATGTCGGACTTTTAGATACGAGGGGAGCGCTGTTTTTGACAAGCACCGGGCTGCCCGGTATTCTCGAAAGGTTGTTGTTCCGTTGGCAGAAGTTGGGAAGCTGGTGTAAATCCAGCACGGCCCCGCCACTGTAAACGCGGAGGGACCGGTCGTCATATGCCACTGTCCGTTCCGGATGGGAAGGCAGACCGGACCCGTTGACGCGCAAGTCAGGAGACCGGCTGACGGGATTGTCGTTGCACCGACAGCGAAGGGCTGTCTCGACTTGAAGACTAAACGTGTATCCGCGCGTGCTTTGCGCACGCTCCCGCTTTTTCTCGCCTTTTTTCCCGCGGCTTACGCCACGAGCATACAAGGCACGGTTCAGGACCCCAGTGGCGCCCCGGTAGCCGGTGCGCAGGCCTCGATTGTCGGCCGCGTTGGCATTGTGGAACAGCGGCTAACGGACAGCAGCGGCCGGTTTCGCTTCGACAGCGATGCCGGAGACCGGCTGCAGATTACCGCGGACGGATTCGAAACCAGGACCATCGCAATGTCCGCATTTCAGGGCGGACCGATCGAGGTTCGGCTGGCCATCGCGGCTCAGAAAGATGTTCTGCTGGTGACGGGTTCCGCGATCGAGACGAGGGCAAGCCAGCAGGGCAGCAGCGTGAGCGTGGTTTCGAATAAGGACATCCGTGACCGCAATGAGGAGCAGGCTGTGAACCTGCTTCGCTACCTGCCGGGGGTGGTGGTGCAGCAGCAGGGACAACGAGGCGCGCTGACGGCCGTCTCCATCCGCGGAGGCGATTCGAAGTTCAACCTGGTGCTTCTGGACGGCGCGCCGGTTAACAGCTTTTACTACGGCGGTCTGTTTGACTTCGCGCATATCCCGACGGATTTCCTGGACCGCATCGAGGTGGCGCGCGGACCGCAATCGGCTGTTTACGGATCGTACGCCAACAGCGGCGTGGTGAATTTCGTGACCAGGCAGCCGGAGAGCGGACCGGAGTTCGATCTGCTGGCGGAAGGCGGAAGCTGGGGCGAGGCGCGTTTTGCGGCGAGCGGGTCAGACTTGTTTCATGGCTTCGGCATCTCGGGTTCGGTGTCGCGGTTCGATTTCCAAGGACCGGTGCGCAACAGCGATTACGAGAATACGAACGCCTTTCTGAGCGTGGTGCGGAAGTGGGGCCGGCAGAGCCTGACTGTGCGGGGAAATTACGATTTCAACAACACCGGCGAACCAGGCCCGTATGGATCGAACCCGGCGCACATCTTCACCGGTATCGATCTCGTTAGCCGGAGCCGCAATTACTTTTCGGATTATCAGGCGCACTATACCGCCGATGTAAACGACCGCGTTCGCCAGGAGGTGTTTGCGAGCTTTTTCCTGAACAACAGCCCCTACACGAGTCCCTACGGCTTCAGCTTCAACAAGGACATTCGGGCAGATGGGGAAGCGCGCACCACCATTGCAGCGGCGCGCTTCTATACTGTTGCGCTGGGGTTTGCTTACGAGCGCGAGGAAGACAAGAACACCTATATCGCGGATGCCAGTTCGCGTAAGTTTCCCTTGCGCCGTGACCAGCAGGGCATGTATTGGGAGAACCGCTTCCAGTTTTGGGGACGGCTTTTTGTGAACGCGGGGATCCGCGAGGAAGTCTTCGAGCAGGCACCCATTCCCGCGCAGGCCACCAGCCCGTATTACGCGACGCGTCCCTACCTGCCGCACGAAACGTATCTCCAGGCAAACCCGAAGCTTTCCGCGGCGTACGTGTTCCGGGAACGGCACGCGCCTCCACAGCTCATTCGGAACGGGCATTCGGCCGCCGGGCGGCTCGGATCTGGCGTTTACGAACAACCCCGGCCTGAAACCGGAGAAAACCCTCAGTGTGGATGCCGGCGTGGAACAACGGCTGGGTCACGACCGTGTCTCCATCGGAGCGACGTACTTTCGCAATCGGTACTCTGACCAGATTGTCTCGCTGGGCGGCAACCTCGCGGTGCTTGGTTCGTTCCAGACGGGCAATCTCTCGCGCACGAAATCGGATGGAGCGGAGTTCACGGGCGAATGGCGTCCGGTGCGCTGGTTCTCGGCCGCGGGCAGCTATACGTATCTGGAGACGGCGGTACTCTCGCTCAAAGGGAGCAGCAGCCTGGTGCAGGCCTACTACACGTTGGGCCAGCCGCTGCCAAGGCGTCCGAAGCACTCCGGTTCCCTGGTGGCGACGGTGCAATACCGCCGGGTCAGCGCGAACGTGACCGGCTATTTCCGCGGCCAGACGCTGGATATCGAACCGAATTACGGGGCATCCGCCGGTTTCTATCCGAACCATGGCTACCAGAACCTCGGCTTCAATCTGAATTACCGCGCCGGTCACGGTGTGACGCTTTATGGAGAGCTGCGCAACGCGCTGGACCAGCGCTATGAGGAGATTTACGGCTATCCGTCGCCCATTTTGAATTTCGTCGCGGGCGTGAAGTGGCACATTGCCAGGGCGGGGCGATAATGGGGGCAGTGGAGACGTTCAACGAGCCGCGGATCGCGATCAATCGCGTATACACGCGGCGCGGAGACAGCGGCGAAACGGGTCTGGTGGGCGGGCAGCGCGTGCGCAAGGACGACCTGCGAATTGAGTGCTACGGAACCGTGGACGAGCTGAATTCCTTCGTGGGCCTGGCTAGGGTGAGCGCGGAGGAACTCCCGCTTTTGGATGAACTCTCCGCCATCCTGAGACGCGTGCAGCATGAGTTGTTCAACGCGGGATCGATTCTGGCGACGTTGCCCGAAGACATACATCCAAAGCAGCCCCGGGTGACCGAAGCCGAGACGGCCCGTCTGGAGGCCGAGATAGACCGGATGAACGAGACTCTGGAACCGTTGCGCAGCTTCGTGCTGCCGGGCGGATCTCGGGTGAATGCGGAATTACATGTTTGCCGCACCGTCTGCCGGCGCGCGGAAAGGCTTTGTGCCGCGCTGCCTGAGGCGGATCACGATACACTGAAGTACCTGAACCGGCTGAGCGACGCGCTGTTTGTCTGGAGCCGCTGGGCGAACCACGAACTGGGTGTTGCGGAGACGCTTTGGGAACCGAACGAAGCGGCTTCGGCGCATATTTGAAGCAGTGAGGAAGATGGACATGGAACAGCAAAGAGAAACGCGGTCGCTGGCGCTGGGGCTCACGATCATTGGTGGGCTGGCGCGCCTGCTTCCGCATCCGCCGAACTTCACGCCGGTGGGCGGCACGAGCCTGTTCGCAGGCGCGCGTCTGGCGGGCTGGTATGCGTATCTGGCGCCGCTCGCGATGATGGCGGTCACGGACGTTATCCTGACGGCCTTCATGGGTGTGCCGCTGTCGCGCCTTTCCCCGGTTGTCTACGCATGTTTTCTGGTGAATGTGTGGATCGGGCGCACTATGCTGGCGCACTCGGGCAGTGCGATGCGGATTGGCGCTGCGACGTTCCTGTGCAGCCTGCAGTTCTTTCTAGTCACGAATGCAGCCGTCTGGTTCTCGTCGCATTTCTACCCGCACACGCTGGCCGGCCTGGGTGAGTGCTTTGCCGCAGCCATTCCGTTTTACGGCCGCACACTCGCGGGAGACCTGGCCACAACGGCTCTGCTCTTCGGCGCTCACGGGTTTCTGAGCCGCCGTCTGACGCTGCAGACTGCTTGACGCGCGCGGTGCTCTGCTGGAGCGGCGGTAAGGATTGCGCGTGGTGCCTGCGCGAGTGTTCGCCGTCCTCGCTGCTGACAACCTTTGACGAAGGCACTGGTCTGGTTCCGATCCACAACGTGCCGGTAGCGCGGATTCGGTGGCAGGCTTCGGCGCTTGGCTTACCGCTGCGCGAGGTGGCGCTGCCTTCGCGATGTTCCAATGAGGAATACCGGAAGCGCGTAGCCGCCGCGCTGGCATCGGGCGAAAGCATGATCTTTGGTGATCTCTTCCTGCGAGACATCCGTGAGTTCCGGGAGCGCAGCTTTCCCGATCGGGAGCTGGTGTTCCCGCTCTGGGGACGCGACACAGGCGAGCTTGCCGAAGACATGATCCGCAGCGGCCTGCAGGCTACCGTGACCGCCGTCAATCGGGAGCTTCTGCCGGAATCAGCGGTCGGCTGTGCATTCGATCGCCGGTTTCTGGCCGCTCTTCCGCCTGGGACAGATCCCTGCGGTGAGAACGGCGAGTTCCACACCTTCGTTTCGGAAACATGGCTCGCATCGTATCGCTGATCTCGAGTGCCACCGAGATCGTCTATGCGCTCGGCGAAACCGTCGTGGGCCGCTCGCATGAATGCGACTACCCTCCGCAGGTCCTCCAGTTGCCCTGCTGCACGCGCTCGCGCATCCCGGTAAACGGCAGCAGTCTTGAAATCGACATGCTGGTGAAGCAATCGGCAGAGGCGGCAATCTCAATTTACGAGGTTTTCGATGAGGTGCTGGAGCAACTGCAGCCGACGCACATACTGACGCAGACCCAGTGCGAGGTCTGCGCGGTGAGTCTCAAGGATGTCGAGCGCTCGGTGGCAGCACGTCTCGAGAGCGCGCCGCGTATCGTACCGCTGCAGCCGAACGCGCTGGGTGACATTTGGGAAGATGTACGGCGCGTGGCGGGTTCGCTTGCAATGGCCGGCCGGGGCGAGACTCTGGTGAACGACTTACAGGCCAGGATGTGCGTCATTTCCGCGCGGGCGAAGGCGCGGCCGGAGCGACCGACTGTCGCCTGCATCGAATGGCTGGCCCCATTAATGGCGGCAGGTAACTGGATGCCAGAGCTGGTGGAGATGGCCGGCGGCGTGAACCTGTTCGGCGAGGCCGGAAAACATTCGCCGTGGATGACATGGGAAGAGTTGCAGGCTCGCGATCCGGACGTGATCATTGCGATGCCCTGCGGTTTCGATCTGGCGCGTACCGAAGAGGAAATGTACTGGCTGCGCGAGAACCCCGCGTTTGCGGGCTTGAAAGCCGCGAAAACCGGCCGAGTGCACGCGGTGGACGGCAACAACTTTTTCAATCGGCCGGGTCCGCGCGTGGTGGAGTCGCTCGAGATCCTTGCCGGACTGCTGCATCCGGGTTTATAGCTTTTTCAGTAATTCCTTTGCTTCGCGGAGAAACGGATATTGCTTTTCGGCCTCACGGAACTCGCGGGTATGCACGCAGCGTCGCGTGCCGCTGTGATCCACGGGATAACGCAGGTGCAGCATCTCGTGGTACATCACGTACTCGAGCGCGAGTGGAGGAACGGCGGGCTCGTCGAAGATCCGGCTGATGATGATGGCATTGTGCGACGGGTCGAAATGTCCCAGCATGTTGCGCGAACGGCGAAGGCTCCAGCCCAGATTTGGCTGGCCCAGCAGGCCACCGAAAAACTGGCGATTCAGGCGCTCGAAAACCGGCGCGAGATCGTGCACCCGGCCCTGCGAGCCGGAAAGATATTTACGGCCGCGCAGCTGGCGCATCAAGAGCATGCGGCGGCGGATATCCTTGCGATTCAGATACAGCCGGTAGCGGTGCGAATACGCGCGAGCGATGGGTCTGCGGAAGAGCTTTCCCAGCAGAATGTGAGCAAGTGATTCCGTGACCGGCGCCGGAGCGCCTTCCAGAATGTCCGAAATGCGCACATGAATCGCGTTTGCTTCCAGACGGATGGAGCTGTTCGCGTTCGCGAAGCGCCGGTATTCCACGCGCACCGGAGGAACGGGTGTGCGCGGCTTCAGCTCGCGAAACACACGGGTATAAATCTCTTCCGGCGTCTCGAAAAACAAAGCGCTTTGCACTTCCGGAATGAGCCCATGTTGCATTTGACTCGAATTTAACATATCAAGAAGATTGCGCCGGTTTTCGGCTTTGCTGCCCACTCGTCTCTTACATACATGAAAATTTCCCGACCGAAAATCACCGCGCTGGGCTGCTACACGCCGCCTGGACTCCTCACGAATGCCGATCTGGAGACGATGGTCAAGACCAGCAACGATTGGATTCTGGAGCGGACCGGCATCGCCGAGCGTCACATCGCGGCGCCCGAAGTTGCGACATCCGATCTGGCGGTGGAAGCAGCGCGTGCGGCGCTTTCGGCCCGCGGTATTGATGCCTCGGAACTGGACGCCATTCTGGTCTGCACGGTGACGCCGGATATGCTGTTTCCCGCCACGGCATGTCTGGTGCAGCATCGCATCGGGGCTACGCGTGCGTGGGGTTTCGACATTGTGGCGGCATGCGCCGGCTTTTTGTATGGATTGACGACCGGCGCGCATCTGGTGGGTGCGGGGACGCATCGCAAAGTGCTGGTCGTCGGCTCCGACACGATGAGCCGGATCATCGACTATACGGACCGTTCCACCTGCATCCTGTTTGGCGACGGCGCGGGGGCCATGCTGATCGAGCCCGCGGAGGAAGGGGAAGATGCGGGTTTCATCGACTTCGCCGGTGAGATCGATGGCTCGGGCGGGGATTATTTGAAGATGCCCGCGGGCGGCAGCCGTATGCCTGCTTCCGCGGAGACAGTCGCGCAGCATCTTCATTACGTGAAGCAGGACGGGCAGCAGGTTTTCAAATACGCGGTGAAGAAAATCTCCGAGTTATGCGAAACGCTTCTCGAGCGGAATGGCCTGACCGCTGCCGATGTGAGTCTGATGGTGCCGCATCAGGCCAACAGGCGCATAATCGTGGCGACCGCGGAGCGGCTCGGCCTGCCCATCGAGCGCGTCATCATCAATATCGACCGGTTCGGCAACACCACGGCCGGCACCATTCCGCTCGCGACGCGCGACGCGATCGCCCAGGGCCGCCTCAGGAAAGGCGATCTGGTTCTGTTCGCTGCGGTGGGCGCCGGGTATACGGCCGGAGCCTGTCTGTGGCGCTGGGCGTTTTAACGGATCAACGCAGAAACGCCTCGGATAAGCCGCCGTCCACCGGGATGATATGTCCCGTGGTTTTGGCGCTTTCGTCGCTTGCCAGCCATACAATCGCCGCTGCGCAATCCTGCGGCAAAATCGGTTTGCGCGTGATGGTGCGCTGGGCGTAGAACTCAGCCAGTTTCCCGCGCAGCTGTTCCGTAGCCTCGTCTTCGGAGAAGGCGATGCCGTACTTGGAGAGCGAGACGATGACGCGATCCCGCGGAAACATGGTGGAGCCGGCCACCACCGTTGCGGGCGCGATTCCGTTGACGCGAACCAGCGGCCCCATGCCGATCGCAAGTTCTCGAATCAGCTGATTGAGGGCGCTCTTGCTCACGTCATAGGCCTCGCTGCCGCGCTTGGGCACCACCGCGTTCGCCGAGCTGGTGAGCACCACTACGGCGGGGAGATTCTGCTCCCGCAGCACGCGCTCGGCCTCCTTCGCCAGCAGGAAGTTGCCCGTCACGTTGATGTGAAACGTCTTCACCCACTGCGTGTCCGAGAGCAGGCCGTCGCTGCCAGGCACAGGGAAGATTGCGGCCGTGTTGATGATCCCGTCAATGCCGCCGAACTGAAGGATGGTGTGTTCCAGAGCGGCGGCGATGCTGGTGCCCGAGCCGAGATCGACCGCGCAGTGCGACACCTGATCAGGCGAAGAAATTTTACCCGCTTCCTTTGCGACTTCTTCAGTGGCCCGCACATTCACATCGGCAACCACCAGATGGGCGCCTTTCTTCGCAAGCAGCAGGGCGACTTCACGGCCGATCCCGCTGCCGCCACCGACGATGAGGAAGATGCGGCGGCTGAATTCGGCTTCCGGCGGCATGCGCTGCAGCTTGGCCTCCTCGAGCGCCCAGTACTCGATGCGGAACGCTTCGGTACGCGGCAAAGCAACGTAATTGTGAAAGCTTTCGAATTCGTGTGAACGATGCGCGTGCCGCGCCTGCGGATACGCTTCCGTCTGCGCGCCGGCTTCCTCCAACGCATTCGCTCCGGCCATTACATGAATCGCGTTGACGAAGAATTCAGTGGTGATGCGCGCTTCTTTCTTGTTCTTGCCGAACCCGAACAGGCCAAGGCCCGGGATGATGACCACCGACGGATTGCTGTCGCGCAGTTTGGGCGAGTCGGCCGTCGCGCAGGCGTCGTAGTATTTGGCGTAATCGGAACGGTAGCCTGCCGCGTGATCGGTAATGGCCTGTTTCAATGCGCTCAGATCGCTCCCGGCCGGTTTCCAGTCGATAAACATCGGGGAGATGCGCGTGCGCAGGAAGTGATCCGGACAGCTGGTGCCGAGCCTGCCGAGCTGTTTGCCCCAGAGAGAATTTGCGAACTGGAGAGAGTCTTTGGAATCGTCGAAATGGGCGATGGTGCGGCGGTTGCTTGAGACCACGCCCCGCAGGGCCGGCAGGATGGATGCCGCAATTTTGGCGCGATCGGGAAGCGGGTCGGCGACCGCGCCGCCGAACAGACCGGCATCGCCGAGGCGGACCTGATGCTCCAGAATGAACTCGCCCATCTGATCGATGGTGCGGATGCTGCTCAGATAGCATTCGCGTTGAGTGTTGCCCCATGTGAAAAGGCCGTGGCTGCCCAGCAGCACGCCATCACAACCGGGGTTCGCCGCGATCGCCTGCTCCAGCTGCAATCCCAACTCGAAACCAGGGCGCTGCCAGTGGAGCCATACGATTTTCCGGCCGTAGCGTCGATTGAACTCGTCCAGCTTCTGCTTCCCGTTGGCGCTGGCGGCGAGTGCAATGGCCCAATCGGGGTGCAGATGATCCACATGCGGATAGGGAACAAATGCGTGGAGTGGCGTATCGATGGAAGCGGCCACCTTGTTTTGGCCAAATGCCGAGAGCGGGTAGAACGCAACCATCTCGTCTTCCTGTTCTTCGCCGCGATAGATGCTCTTCAGCTGTTCCATGCGATCCAGATAGAGCAGCGCGAAACCGGAATCCTTGATGGAGCCGAGATCGCCGCCGCTGCCTTTCACAGCAAGTACTCGGACCGGTCTGCCGGTAAACGGATCCGGCAGTTCGACTTTCGAACTGGTGTTGCCGCCGCCGAAGTTGGTGATGCGCAGGTCGGCGCCCAGCAGGTTGGAACGGTACCGGAGCAGGCCGATGGGATCGTGCTTCAGACGCTCGGCTTCCAAGTCGTTCCAGAGGTATTTCAGGTGCGTGACTTCGGCGGGCGCGTTCGGGGCGAAGGTGCTTTCAGGCATAGGTGTATTCACAGTATTGCTGGAAACGCTGGTATTGCTCATTCCATCGAGCGGTAGCGGCGGGTTCGTAGATTTCCGTGGCAAAGGATCGGTCGATGACGGCGCGGGCTTCTGCGAGCGACGCGGCGGCTCCGGTGGCAAGCATCTGGATCGCAATGTTGCCGAGAGCTGTGGCTTCCACCGGTCCGGCCAGCACGCGGCGGCCGGTCGCGTCGGCTGTGAACTGATTCAGAAGCCGGTTGCGCGCACCGCCGCCGATGATGCGGATCTGTTCGATGCGGCTTCCGGTCAGACGCTCCAAGTCATGCAGTACGCGTCGGTATTTCAAAGCGAGGCTTTCCAAAACGGCGCGCGCATAAGCACCAGGTCTGACGGGAACGGGCTGATCGGTTTTCTGACAGAACGCGTCGATAGCGCGCGTCATGCTCTCGGGACGGAGAAAGGCGGCATCGTCCGGATCGAGCAAATGACGAAACCGGGACTCGGCTTCGGCGGCCGCGATTAGGTCGGCATACTCGTACTGCTGTCCTTCGCTCTGCCACGCGCGGCGGCAGCCCTGCAACATCCAAAGCCCCATCACGTTTTTGAGCAGTCGCACCGTGCCGCAGACTCCGCCTTCGTTGGTAAAGTTCAGCCGGCGCGCGTCCGGTGTAATCACCGGTCCATCAAGTTCGATGCCGACGAGGGACCACGTCCCGGAGCTGAGGAAAGCTGTGTTTCCCCGGGCGGAGATGGCAGCCACGGCGGAACCGGTGTCATGCGTGGCGGGAAGAACCACCGGCGTTCCCGCCCCAAATTGCAGTGCGCCGAGAACCGACCCTGGTTCCGCGACCGGAGCTGGCAGAGAGCCGGGTATACCAAGCGCGTCGAACAGCGTGCCGGCCCAGGAGCGCGTCCGCGCGTCCACCAGTTGCGTTGTTGTGGCGTTAGTGAACTCGCAAGCAGCCTTGCCCGTCAGCCAGTAATTCAGAAGGTCGGGGATGGTCAGAAGTGTGCGCGCCGCAGCAAACATGCGCGGCGATTTGCGAACGGCGGCGAACAGCTGAAATATCGTGTTGATCGGCATGAACTGGATGCCGGTGGTTTCGTAGATCGTCTCCGGCGAGAGGATGCGGAACACCTGGTCCATCACTCCCTCCGTCCGCGCGTCGCGATAATGATACGGGTTTTCCAGCAGTTCGCCACCTTCACCGAGGAGCGCGTAATCGATGCCCCAAGTATCCACGCCGATGCCATCCAAAGCCGGAAGGCCCGCGCTGCTTAGGCTGCGCTGCATTTCCAGCCAGAGCCGCGGCATGTCCCAGTGCAGCGAACCGCCATAGGCGACGGGTTCGTTCGGAAATCGGTGAACGTCTTCCGTTGTGAGCACGCCCGCGTGTAGCCGGCCCAGCACCGCGCGCCCGCTCTCCGCACCCAGATCGAAGGCGAGGTAATGGCGGCGCATGGTCAGGCGTACGCTGTAACAGCCGACATGTTTCTGGCGCCGCGCTCGTCTGTGATCCGCTCAAGGTAACCGCTCGCCCGGAAGGCGCTCATCGGGTCGGCAGGCAATCCCTTCGAGGCGCGCCATTCTTTGATGGCCGGACGCACGTCGGTGGCGAAAGCATCCTGCAGGCAGGATTCGGCGGCGACGATGTCCGGTCCCTTCTGCTCTTCCGCCAGGCGCGCGTGGTCTACAAGCGACGCCTTCGCGAACAGTTCCTGCGCCATGCTGACAGTTTGAATCATCGCCTCGATCTTTCCCTTCAGATTGTGGCTTTGATCAATCATGTACGCAATGTCCGGGCGGGAACCCGTCTCCCATTCGAAGAATAGGATTTCGTGAAAGATGCGGAATACCTGATACGGATCAATGGAACCTAAAGTCAGGTCGTCATCCGCATAACGGCGGTCGTTGAAGTGAAAGCCCGCCAGCATGTTCTCGCTAAGCAGCCAGGCGACAATCTGTTCGATATTCTGCGCCGCGTAATGATGGCCGGTATCGACGAGCACCCGCGCCTGAGGTCCGGCCGCGCGCGAAAGCAGCAGCGACATTCCCCAGTCGGCGATATCGGTGTGATAAAAAGCAGGTTCGAAGGGCTTGTATTCCACAAGCAGCCGCTGGTTGGGTGCCAGGGCGGCGTGGGCCGCGCGCAGGCCTTCCTCAAACCACCGGCGGCGCGCGCGGATGTTCGCAGACCCCGGATAATTGGAGCCATCGGCGAACCACATCGAGATATCACGGCTGTTCAGCCGGCGTGCGATCTCGATGCTCTCAAGGGTATGATCGAGCGCCTTCGAGCGAATGGCGGGATCCGGATTTCCGAATGAGCCATGCTTGTAAATCTGGTCCTGAAAGAGATTCGGATTGATGGCGCCGGGCTGCACTCCATACCCTGCGGCGGTGGCGTTCAGCTGCGCCGTATCGGCGACACCGTTCGGGAGATCCCACAACACGTGCAGGGCAACCGTGGGGCAGGCCCCGGTGAGCGCATGCACCTGACCGGCGTCACTAAGCTTTTCTTCCAGCGTGGTGGCCGCCGCAGCCTGCAGGAACTTCCCGAAGCGGGTACCGGTGTTGGCGAAACCCCACGAGGGAAGCTCAATCTGGAAGCTGTCGAGAGCGTGAAAGATCGTTTCGGTTTGCTGCGGAGACATGGAGATGGTGCCTGAACGTTTCTTCAGCATATCCGAGATACTGAAAGTGTGCGGCGACCAGCGATGAAACTTTTGCTTGTGGGCGCGATGGCTTTGACGGCCTGTGCGCAGCAGCCACCCGACGTGGTGAAGACACTGGATGCCGTTTCCGGCTATGCTCTGCGGCTGGATCCGATCCTCGAGCAGATCCGGCCGCAGGACTGGATTGCCAAAGGTGCGCCCGATACTTACGTCGCGCAACTGGGGTCCACCACCGCTCAGATGAAAGGCCTGAGCGCGGCTGCGAAAGCCTTGGAACAGCGGGCGGACCGGCTGCCGGATGTGCTAAAGCTGTTGTTTCGTATTGAGTCGCTCGAGATTACGACTAGTTCGCTCGAGGACGGCCTGCGCCGGTACCAGAACCCAGCGCTCGCAGACCTGCTCAGCGCGGCTCGGGCCGAGAACACACCGGCGCGAGAAAAGCTGCAGCAGTACGCGCTGGAGCTGGCCGCGGAAAAAGACCAGCAGTTGCAGGTGATGGACCGGGAAGCGCAGCGCTGCCGTGAGGATCTTTCCCGGCCGGGGGCGAAACCTCGGACGGGCAAGTAAAATAGAGTCAAATGCCGTTTTCGTGCAGCATCTGTGAAGAAGAATCGACGCGCATCTGCGTTAGCTGCACTAAAGACACGTGCCGCAATCATCTATGCGAAAAGTGTATGCGCTGCAGCGATTGCTGCGACTGCGAAGTGCCTTTAGAGGAGCAGGCGATGGTACGTCAGCGACGCGAGTATGCGCTGCCGCCGGAGCCGGCGCCCATGCCTCACCCAGGTCCCGACCCGGACCCAGCGCCTGAGCCGGAACCCATCCGAACGTAAGCCGCTTCCATCTGTTTGCGGGCAAACGCGTGGTCTTTGGTCACCGCGCCGATCATGTCTTTTGGCGCGTATTCCATCCGGAGAGACAGCGGTCCAAAGAACTTAGCGCTGGCCAGGATGCCGAAGAAGCGCGGCCAATCCATAATGCCCTGACCCATGGGACACGCTACACCTTTGGCGGTGAAATCCTTGAGTGCGACAGCCCGCAGACGGGGGAGTTCGCGCTTTAAGGCCGCCTCCCAGTTCTCGCGCGCATGGATCGGGTCGAAAAAAGCACCAGCCCATTGCGAAGGCAGTTCCGCGAGCACCGTCATGACATCCCACGGCGCTTCGCCTTCATTCTCTCCGGTGTAATTGTGCAGCGCCATGGCCATCTTGTAATGCGAGCCCATGGCGACCAAGCCCGCGATATCGCGCCGGTACGCCGGATTCTCAAGGCGAAAATTGCCCGGCCGGAAAAGCGGCAGATTCGTGTGGCCGCCGATCGCGAGCACGGGCAGCGCAGTGGGATCGTAGGGCGAGATGAGCGCGGTGGTGATCAGCGGCACTTCGAGGCCGGGCCCGACCATACTTTCCACTGCGCGCACCAGATCTACGTTGGAGAGCCGCGGTTCCACATGACCGCCGGGTCGAATGGTCAGGTCTACGCCATCGAAACCAATTTGCTTGATGATCTCGCCCAGGTAGCTGTATTCCACTTCCGCCATCGCCTGTGAGAAAAGGCAAAGGGCAGGAGTGGGACGCGCCGTCGCCGCCCGCGAGCCAGTGGCGGCGGCAATCAGCGCGAGTGCTTCCCGGCGAGTCATGCCTGCTTATCGGCGAGTGGTCCGAGGACCGGCAGAATCACCTTTTCATTCTGAAATGCCTTAATGGCCAGGTACACGATCAGGATTACTTCCGCCAAATGCGTCAGACGGCCAATCTGGTAGCCAAGTTCCCACGAGCCGGCCGTCAGAATTCCGATCACAATCTGGAGAGCGATATAGAAGACGGTCAGGAAAATGGATTGGAATGCATCAAAACGAATCTTCCGGTCGGCTTTGTACGGATCGACAACCAGAAATATGATCGGGCAAACGATCTGCACGATGTAGCAGAGGGCGCTGGCGATATTGGCGGGAATGCCGGCCGCGCTCAGCGTTGTGGGAGGGGCGGTGGGAGGAACGTAACCGGAGGAAGTTGCCCCCGTAGCTGCTCCCGCGTTTACCGCTGTGCCGCACTTCTGACAAAACCGCCCATCCACCTGTGCACCGCAATTGGGACAAAAAGCCATAAAACGTACATTCCTCCTCACTCACTATATAGAGGAAAGTGCCTCTTCGCGGTGGGGAGCGAAACCGGTGGCTTTCAGCGCCGCGAAGATTTCAGCCGTTGCGGTGCTGCGGTTCAGCGTATAGAAATGAATCCCCGGAGCGCCCCCGTTTAGCAGGTCAATGCACTGCGAAGTGGCATGCGCCACTCCCAGTTGCTGAACGCTTTTCTGGTCATCGCGCCGCCGGTCGAGTTCGGCAGCGAGCTTAAACGGCAGCGTCGCGCCGCAGCTGACAGTGAACCGTTCCGTCTGCGAAGCGTTGGTGATCGGCATGATTCCGGGAATAATCGGGACGTGAATGCCGCAGGCACGAGCACGTTCCACGAATTCGAAGTAGACGCGGTTGTCAAAAAAAAGCTGCGTCGTGATGAAATCCAGCCCGGCGTCCACTTTGCGTTTTAAATACCCCAAATCCACAGCGGGGTTGGCGCATTCCGGATGCTTCTCGGGATAGCCGGCGCCGCCGATACAGACTCGCGATCCGTAAAGATCGCGAATGAAAGTGACCAGTTCCGAGGCGTAAGCAAAGCCGCCCTCGGTGGATTGAAACGTCTTCTCCCCTTTGGGCGGATCGCCCCGGAGAGCCAGAATATTCTCCACGCCGCTTTCCACCAGACGTTCCAGCACGCGCGCGAGTTCATCGCGGGTGGACCCGACGCAGGTCAAATGAGCCATCGCCTCGATCCCGGTGTCGCGCTTGATCCGGCTGACGATATCGATGGTCTTCTCGCGCGTAGAACCGCCGGCGCCGTAGGTCACCGTGACGAAATTCGGTTCCAACACCCGCAATTCGCCGATGGTGCGTTCCAGCTGCGCGGCGGCTTCGTCCGACTTTGGCGGGAAGAATTCGAATGAGAACGAAGGACGTCCCGAGGCCAGAAGCTCCCGAATGTGCATCTACACTATTGTACGTGCGAGTCCTTTTGCTGGGCGCGATTGCGGCGACAGTGTTTGCCCAGCCGGTAACCGTCAGCATCTCCGGTCAGGTGGTGAATCGGTTTGATCCCGCCATTGCGCTGGGAGCGGGCATTGATGGGCACGAACACGGCGAGGTGGCACGGTTTTTGAGCCCGGCCAATGTCGCTCTGATGAGGAGCGCGGGACTGCAGCCGCTGACTTACCGCCTTCGTACCGAACTGGCTGGCGAAGCCTGGCACTGGAATTCAAAAGGGAGGTGGAGCGATGCCGGGCGTCAGCAGGGTTACTGGGTTTCGGACGACCGTCCGGGCGAGCCGATCGATGTCTCGTACGGCTACCGGTTGCCGCGGCGGGGCAACACGCAGGACCAGGCCAACAACGATGGCTATTCACGGCTGGACGATGGCGATCTGGATTCCTTTTGGAAGAGCAATCCGTACCTGGATGGAGAGCCGCAATGGGTCGCCATCGACTTCCAGCGGCTCACTCCGGTAAACGCCATCCGCGTGATGTGGGGACTTCCGGCGGCTTCGGAGTTTGTGTTTCAGTACTCGCCGGATGCCGGCTCAGATTTGCCTCCGGACACCCGCTGGCAGAAGCTCGCAGACGTCACCACGCCTGTTCGCTGGCTGCGCATTCTGATGTTAAAGAGCACGCACACCGCACCCGCAGAATCCCGTGACCCGCGCGATGCCATGGGTTTCGCTATCCGTGAAGTTGAAGCCGGAATGATGGATAGCCACGGCAGGCTGCATGATGCGATCCGGCACGCGGCCAACGGCAAACGGCAGACGCTGATGATTGTGTCTTCCACTGATTGCTGGCACCGTGCGGCGGATCTCGATCCACGCGTTGAACAGCCGGGATTCGACCGCGTGTTCCAAAGCGGTCTTACCAACGGACTGCCCGTGTTGGTGCCTGTGCCGGTGCTTTACGAAAACCCCGAAGATGCCGCCGCGGAGATTCGTTATCTGAAAGCACGCGGTTTCGCCGTGAACGAAGTGGAGCTTGGCGAGGAGCCGGAAGAGCAGAATATACCACCGGAGTTGTACGGCAATCTCTTTCTGCGCTGGTCGAAGGCGCTGCGCGCGGTAGACCCGGGTTTGAAGATCGGCGGACCCAGCCTGGTGCTGCTTCAGGCGGATCAGTATCCCGATCCGTCGTGGACGAAACGCCTGTTCTCTTACCTAAAGAACGCTGTGGATTTCTTCTCCTTCGAGTGGTATCCGTTTGACGAAGTCTGCGCGCCGGTGGAGCCGCAGCTGCTGCATGGACCCGAGATTCTAAAAAGGGCGCTGGCGCGTTTGGAAGCGGACGGATTACCGCGCACGGTGCCGCGCTACATCACGGAATACGGCTATTCCGCTTATAGCGCGGAGCCGGAAGTGGATCTCAGTGGCGCCCTGATCAACGCGGATATCGTGGGAACCTTTCTGGCGCAGGGCGGCAACCGCGCTTACCTTTACGGCTACGAACCGAACGAACTGCTGAATGAGAAGCACTGTTCGTGGGGAAACAACATGCTGTTCCTTCAGGGTTCCGGCGAGGCACAGCCGATGAAGCTGGCCACGTTTTTCGGCGCGCAGTTGCTGGCGAAACAGTGGGCGCAGCCGGGCGGAGGTGTGCACCAAATGCTGGCGACCACCACCAGCGATCCGCAGGTGGGAGCATTTGCGCTGCTTCGGCCGGATGGCACGTGGTCCGTGCTGCTGTTAAACCGGTCGACAAACACGGCGCACACGGTTCATCTTGATCGAGGCGCGGGCGAAGGTCAGCTGTATCAGTATTCCCGGGACCAATACCAGTGGCGGGCTCACAAGGAGAAAGGTAGGCCGGTCAGGAACGAACCGCCGGTGTTTACCAGTGTGCAGGTAAGCGCAGGAGTGAAGCTCCCGCCGCTCTCAATCAGCGTACTGCGGTTCCGGTAACAGCTCGGGCGTGGTTTTCTTCTTTTTGCGGCCGCCGTGCGCGCCTGCGAGGTACGTGTAGACGACCGGCGTTAGATACAAAGTGACCAGCTGAGAGAACATGAGGCCGCCGACCACTACGAGGCCCAACGGCTGCCGGGCTTCTCCGCCGGCGCCGTAGCCGATCGCGATGGGCACCGCGCCGAGCAGGGCCGCCATGGTGGTCATCATGATGGGACGAAACCGAATCAAACAGCCTTGGTAGATGGCTTCGCGGGAGGTCATGCCGCCGCGCTCGGCGTCCAGAGCGAAATCGATCTGCATGATCGCGTTCTTCTTCACGATGCCGATGAGCATGATGAGTCCTACGAACGCGTAGATGTTCAGATCCATGTGGAACAGAAACAGGGTCACCAGCGCGCCAAAACCGGCCGAGGGAAGGCCGGAGAGAATCGTGAGGGGGTGAATGTAGCTCTCGTACAGGATCCCGAGGACGATGTAAACCACCATAATCGCGACCAGCAGCAGCACGGAGAGGTTGCCGAGAGAGCTTTCGAAGGCCTTCGCCGCTCCCTGGAAATTGGTGCTGATGGTGACGGGGAGTGTCTGGTCGGCTACCTTCCGCACCTTCGATGTGGCATCTCCTAATGCGGCGCCCGGTTTCAGGTCGAACGAAAGTGTAACTGCCGGCAACTGGCCAAAGTGATTGACGGCCTGCGGACCCACCATTTCGCTCATCTTCGCCAGCGTGTCGAGCGGAATCAGCTGGCCGGGTGCGGATTTGAAGTAGAGCAGCGAAAGCGCGCGCGGATCGGCCTGATACCGCGGCTCCAGCTCCAGCAGCACCTTGTATTCGTTCACGGCGGCGTAGATAGTGGACACCCAGCGCGTGCCGTAGGAATCGTAGAGGGCGTCTTCAATCTGCTGCGCACTCACCTGCAGGGAGGCCGCCTTATCGCGGTCTATGGTTATGTTCACCTGCGGGGCTGAGATGGCAAGATCGGTGGTAACGTCCTGCAGCCCGGGGATCTTCTCCACTTCGTGGCGCAGCCGTTCGGACTGCGCATAGAGTTCGGGCTTGTCCGGAGACTGCATCGAGAACTGATACAGGCTCTTCGTCACCTGACCGCCAATCCGCACGGTTGGCGGATTCTGCAGATAAACGCGCATTCCAGGAAGAGTGGCCAGCTTCGGCCGCAGGCCGGCAATGACATCGTTGACCAGAATTGTGCGCTCCGCCCGCGGCTTCAGATGAACCACCAACTGGCCGTAATTCGGACCGCCGAGAGTGGTCGCAGCCGCGCCGCCGATGCTCGATGTGAGTGCCTCGACGTTCGGATCTTCGCTGACGATCTGTGCGACGGCCTTCTGATACTCCACCATTTGCTTGAAGGACGTTCCCTGCGACGCTTCGGTGACCGCCGCTATTTGATCGGTATCCTGATCGGGAATGAATCCTTTGGGGATGACGATGAACATCCACACCGTTGCCACCAGCACCACAGCCGAAAACGCCATGGTGAGCGCACGGTATCGCAGTACCCATTGCAGCGAGAGATCGTAAAGATGCAGCCAGCGGTCGAAGAACCGTTCCGTCACGTTGTAGAACCACGAACGGCTTCCGTGATGCAGCGGCTTGAGGAAGCGGCTGCAGAGCATGGGAGTAAGGGTGATGGAGACCACACCGGAGATCAAAATCGCCACGCAGATGGTGACGGCGAACTCTTTGAAGAGCCGTCCCAGGATGCCGCCCATGAACAGCACCGGAATGAACACGGCGGCCAGCGACAGCGTCATGGAAACGATGGTGAACCCGATTTCCTTCGACCCCACGAGCGAGGCTTCCATGGGCGGCACTCCCATTTCCATGTGGCGCACGATGTTTTCGAGCATCACGATGGCGTCGTCCACCACAAAGCCGATCGACAGAATCAGCGCCATCATAGACAGGTTGTCCAGGCTGTAATGCAGCAGGTACATCACGGCGAACGTTCCGATGATGGAGAACGGCAGCGCCAGGCTGGGAATGATGGTGGCGGAAACATTGCGAAGGAACAGAAAGATCACCATCACGATCAGCCCGAGCGTGAGCAGCATGGTGAACTGCACGTCGTGATAAGACTCGCGAATGGTGTCGGACCGGTCATAGAGGATTTCCATCGTGACGGAGGGCGGCAGTTCCGCGCGGAAGGCCGGCAGCAAACGTTTAATGGAGTCCGTTACTTCGATGGTGTTGGTGCCGGGCTGGCGCTGAATGCCGAGCACGATGGCGCGTTCATTGCCTTTGTGGGTGTAAAACCAAGATGCGGTTTTGTCGTCTTCCACGCTGTCAATCACGTGCCCGAGTTCTTCAAGGCGGACGGGAGAACCCTTCCGGTAAGCCACCACAAGCGACTTGTATTCTTCCGCCGAGGCGAGCTGACCGGTGGCCTGCAGGGTGAACGCTCGCTTGGGGCCGTTAATGGTGCCGGTCGGCAGGTTGACATTCCAGCTCTGCAAAGCGGTCTGTACTTCATTGATGCCAACCTGGCGCGCGGCCATCGCATGCGGATCCATCTGGACATGCACGGCGAATTTCTGGGCGCCCAGCACCTGAACCTGCGCGACGCCACTGATCATGGAGACGCGCTGCGCCACCCGGATCTCGGCGTAATCATCGAGCTTGTAAAGCGGCAGCGTGGCTGAAGTGAGCGCGAGGTACAGGATCGGCTGATCCGCCGGGTTCACCTTGGTGAAAGTGGGCGGCGTTGGCATGCCGGTGGGCAGCAGGCGCGCGGCCTGGGTGATAGCGGCCTGCACGTCCACCGCCGCGCCATCCAGATTCCGGCTCAGATCGAACTCGAGGGTCACCTGCGTGGAGCCAAGCGAGTTGGTCGACGTCATGGATTCCAGCCCCGCGATTAATGAGAACTGATTTTCGAGAGGCGTCGCTACCGCGGACGCCATTGTGTCGGGACTGGCGCCAGGAAGCGATGCGGTGACCAGCAGCGTCGGCAGGTCGACGTTCGGGAGATCGCTCACGGCAAGCGAACGATAAGCCACCATCCCGAACAGCGCGATGGCAACCATCATCAGGCTGGTCGCGATGGGCCGGCGAATGAATCCCTCGGAGATGTTCACGAACGCGCCCCGATCAGCTCAGGAACCGGCGCGGAACTCCTTCGCGTGCGCTGCAGAACGGCCGCCATATAGGTATAAACCACCGGTGTCAGATACAAAGTGATGAGCTGAGAGAACATCAGGCCGCCCACTACAGCAACACCCAAAGGACGGCGCGCCTCGCCGCCCGCTCCGTAGCCAAGAGCCATCGGCAGCGCGCCCAGCATGGCTGACATGGTGGTCATCATGATGGGTCGGAAGCGCGTCAGGCAGCCTTCGTGAATCGCTTCAGCGGGAGATTTGCCTTCGTTGCGCTCGGCGGCCAGCGCGAAATCGAGCTGCATGATGGCATTCTTCATCACGATGCCGATCAGCATGATGAGGCCGACGAACGAGTAGATATTCAGATCGATCCCGAAGCACATCAGAGTCAGCAACGCGCCGAAGCCGGCCGAGGGCAGACCGGAGAGAATCGTCAGCGGGTGAATGTAGCTCTCGTACAGCACGCCCAACACGATGTACACGACCGCGATGGCGATCAGCAGCAGGAGCCCCATGTTCTTCAGCGAACTCTGGAATGCGCGCGCGGTCCCGGTGAAGCTGGTGGTGAAGTTCGCGGGGAGAAACTTCACCGCGAGATCGCCAATCTGATCCACTGCCTCGCCCAGCGCGATGCCGGGTTTCAGATTGAAGGAGATGGTGACGGAGGGAAGCTGGCCGGAATGGTTGATGCTCAGCGGCCCGGAGTCCTCTTTCTGTTTCACCAGCGCGCTCAGGGGCACCAGCTGACCGGTCAGGGACTTGAGGTAAACCTCCTGCAGAGAATCCGCGTGGGACTGAAACTTGGGATCCAGTTCCAGAAGAACCTTGTACTGATTGGTGGGGGCGTAGATGGTGGAAACCCAGCTGGGGCCATAGCCGCCATACAGAGCGGTTTCGATCTGCTGCGCGTTGATCTGCAGCGCCGCGGCCTTGTCGCGGTCGATTACCAGATTCACGCGCGGGTTTTTCAGTTGGGCGTCCGTGGTGACATCCTGTATGATCGGCAGCTTGGCGATTTCGCCCATCAGCTTGTCCGCTTCGGTGTAGAGCTTTGCCGTATCGGGGCCCTGGATAGTGAATTCGTACGAACTCTTAGAGCCGCGGCCGCCCATGCGGATAATAGGTGGAATGGTCATGAAAACGCGCATGCCGGGAAAGCCCGATACCTTCGGACGGAGTTCTTCGATGACGTGCGTGACGTCCAGCTCGCGTTGCTTCCGCGGTTTCAGCTGCAGATACATGCGGCCGTTGGGCCCGCCGGAGCCGCCCATGCCCGCTCCCACGCTTGACATAAAGGTGTCGATGTTGGGATCTTTGCGGAACACCTCGTTCACGCGCTCCTGCAGCTTCACCATTTCATAGAACGAAGTACCCTGTGCGGCCTCGGTATTGACCGAGATGGAGTCGTTGTCCGTATCGGGCATGAAGCCCTTAGGAATTTTGGCGTACAGAAACACGGTGCAGACCAACACGACCACGAATACGCCGCCCATCACCGGTCTGTAACGCAGCACCCAGCTCAGGCTCCACGAATACCCTCGATGCAGCGCGCCGAAAAAACTTTCCATGGTGCGATCGAAAAAGCCCCCGCGCCGCTTGCTGATGCGCAGAATGCGGCTGCAGAGCATGGGGGTGAGAGTGACCGAAACGAAACCGGAAATCAGAATCGCGACGCAGATAGTGACGGCAAATTCACGAAAGAGCCGGCCCAGAATACCACCCATGAACAGCAGTGGAATGAAAACAGCCGCGAGCGACACCGTCATGGAAATGATGGTGAAGGAAATCTCCTTCGAGCCGTTTAGGGCCGCCTGCATAGGGGTCTCGCCGCGCTCAACATGCCGCACGATGTTTTCCAGCATCACAATGGCATCGTCCACAACGAAGCCAACGGCCAGGATCAGCGCCATGGTCGAGAGGTTGTCGAGGCTGTAATCCATCACGTACATCGCCGCGAACGTGCCGATGATCGAAAACGGCAGCGCCATGGTGGGAATGAACGTGGCCGAAACGTTCCGCAGAAAGATGAAGATGACCCCGATGACCAGCGCGAGGGTCACCATCATCGTGACTTTGATATCCACGAAGGCATCACGGATGTTCTTCGAACGGTCGCCGCGAATCACCAGTTTCACCGCGGGCGGAAGAAGCGCCTGGAAAGACGGCAGCAGCTTTTTAACGTTGTCCGTCACCTCAATGGTGTTGCTGCCGGGCTGGCGCATGATCATCAGATTGATCGCCCGGCGCGCGCCATCGGGGTACACCAGCCAGGAACGGTTCTTATCGTCTTCCACGCTGTCAATCACGTGCGCTACCTGGTCGAGGCGCACGGGCGCACCGTTATGCCAGGCGACCACCATCGGGTTGTAATCACGGGCCTTCATCAGCTGCCCGTTTGCCTGCACATTCCACGAGCCGTGCGGTCCGTAAAGAGTGCCGGTGGGCAGATTGATGTTCCAGCTGTTGATGGCATTGGCCAGCTGCTCGATGCCGATGTGAAGAGCCGCCATCTTGCGCGGATCCGCTTGCACGTGGACGGCGTACTTCTGCGGTCCCATTACGCCCACCTGTGCGACCCCGCTCACCATGGAGAGCCGCTGCGCAATCATGGTTTCCGCATATTCGTCCAGATCCCACAGGGGCATGGAATCGGTCATCACGCCGAAGAACATGATGGGCATGTCGGCGGGATTGGTCTTGCGAAACGAAGGAGGCGAGGAGAGTCCGGGCGGCAGCAGCGGAGTTGCCTCGCTGATGGCGGTCTGCACATCCACGGAGGCGCCATCGATTTTGCGGTCCAGGTCGAACTGCAGTGTGATGCTGGTGGTGCCCGTCTGGCTGACGGACGTCATGGAATCCAGCCCGGCGATAGTGGTGAACTGCCGTTCGAGCGGAGTGGCGACCGATGAGGCCATGGTCGCCGGGTCCGCGCCAGGTAGATTGGCCGTTACGGAGATGGTGGGGAAATCGACCGTGGGAAGGTCGCTGACGGGCAGGGCGCGGTAAGCTACCACCCCAAGCAACGCAATGCCGGCCATCAGCAGGCTGGTGGCGATGGGGCGACGAATGAAGATTTCCGAGAAGTTCACGGTGCGCTCCTGCGCTAGCTGGATGCCTTCTGTTTGCGGATCTGCACGCGTGTTCCCGGCGCCAGCCGCAGCTGTCCTTCCGTAACCACGGTCTCGCCCGCCTGAACACCGCTGTTCAAAACCAGATCCTGATCCACGCGGGTTCCGGTCACAACCTGTCGCGTCTCTACGGTGTGATCGCCTTTTACGACGTAAACAAACGGACCGTCCTGCCCCGTCTGAACCGCCTGATTGGGCACGGTCAGGGCATCCGGCTGCGTGGTGAGCCGCAGATTGACGCGCACGAATTCGCCCGGCCAGAGTTTGCGGTCGGCATTCGGAAACGTCGCCTTGAGCTTGATGGTGCCGGTGGTCATATCGACGGCATTGTCGACAAACGTAAGAACTCCCGTTTCCGGTTGAACACTCTCATCCTGCGGGGAAGCGACCACGGTGAGCTTGCGCTGCGCCATGTACTTTTTCACGTCCGGCAGCTGCGATTCCGGAACGGCGAAGGTCACGTAGATCGGCTGAACCTGATTAATGGTGGCAAGTTCCACTGTGTTGGGACTCAGCACATTCCCCTGCTTGACGGAGATACTGCCGGTGCGCCCGTCCACCGGCGCTTTGATATCGGTATATCCGTACTGAATGCGCATGTTCTCCACAGTTGCGCGTTGCGCGGCGATATCGGCTTTGGCGCTCTCAATAGCAGCGCGATCCGCGGTGACGGCCTGGGCGGAAGCATCCGCGCCGCTGCGAAGCTGCTCGGTCTGGTCCACCGAAACCACGCCTTCCTTTTGCAGATTGGCGTAACGGTCTGCCTGTGACGCCTGGTACCTGGCCTGTGCCTGATCCCGCGCCAGATTGGCCTCCGCCTGGCTCAATTGGGCAATACTGTGCGCCAAAGAGGCTTCCGCTTGGTGGACCTGGGCCTCATAGGAGCGTGGATCAATCGTGAAGAGCCGGTCGCCCTTCTTCACGTAATCACCCTCCTGGAAGTAGACTTTGGTCAGTTCGCCGCCCACCTGGGACTTAATTGAGATGACGGAATAGGCCTCGACGTTCCCAATTACCTGAACCTCCACCGGAACATCGCGCCGCATGACACTGGCAACGGTCACAGGGACGCCGTCACCGCCTTTTTTGCCACTGGGCGGGGGCGAGCTTTTGCCCACGCAGCCGCAGCAGACCATACTGGCAGCGGCAAGGGCCGCACCGGCAAGCTGAACCCGGGTTCGCATGAATAGTTTTGAAAAATCCTGTAGTCGTTTAAAGTATCACTTCTGCGAGTGACCCGGGTATTCGGCTTGCTGGCGGCGCTACCAGCGTAGTTCGGAGGGGAAGAACTCGGCGATGAGATCCAGATAATAGGGCATCAGCCGGTTGGCGTCTGGGCGTTCAGCGCTCTTGGAGTAGAGGTCGTACGGATTGAACTTGCGCACCCACTCGAACATCTCCCGGTCGTGTTCGCTCAGAAGATGATCGTAGGCATGTTCGCGGTGACCGGGATAGAACGAGTGGTAGCGAATCATGTACTGCGCCGGCTCCGGCAGGTAATCCTTCGTAACGTGGTACAGGTACTCGTCGTGGCCCCAGGAGAGATGTACGTTCTGCAAACCGCAGTTCTTTGAATAAATGCCGTACTGCGTCTGCAACTGCGGGACCTGAGAATCCGCATTTGCAGCGAAAAACTCGGGATACACGATTTTGTCGCTGAACGCGCACCCGACCGGGAACGTATCCCCCACGACAGACCACTGGGGCTCGCCATACAGGCAAAGGACCTTCCCCAAATCATGGATCAGGCCGGTCAGTACGAACCACCGGGGATGTCCGTCCCGCCGAATCGCCTCGGAGGTCTGCATCAGGTGCTCGATTTGGGAGAGGTCCGTGTCGGGGTCGCTGTCGTCGACCAGCGTATTCAGATACTCCATCGCCTCCCACACGCTCATGCGGCGCTTGTTCAGCGGCGTGTACTGGGCCTTTTTGGCGAGAACGAAGTCAAGCGTCTGGTGGGCGTGGTTCTCTCGGTAAAACTGCTCAACCACGGGATTGACCCCGGCGCGGTAGTTGCGGAACTCCTCTTCGGTCTTTTCCGGCTGGTAGCGGGATTTGACGAAGTCATCCCATTGCTCAATGGATTGGAGTGGTCCGTTCATGGGAGACTTCATTTTAGCTCATGACGCGCTACATTCTTTCGCTGCCGGAACGGGTTTTACGATCCGCGACGGCTCTGGCCGGGGGATTGGCACGCGAAATCGGTAATGTCACCGTACCTGCGGCGGTCCGGCGAACCACCACTTACCGCACCATGGTGGAAGCTACTCTGCGCTTCCTGATTGAGGAAGTAGGACAGGTGGAGGGGGTTTACCCCGAGGCGCACCAGCTTGCGAGGGACTTTCTGCTGCGCCGGGCGGCAGGCCACGGCCTGACCTGGGCCGGGATGATGGCATTCCGGGCCTCGCCGGTCTGGGTGATGGCGGCGCTGGCGGATCTTTCAGGCACCGGACGACATCTGGTGCGCGAAATCGCGGAAACGCTGAAGCAGGAAGGACTGCTCGCGCGGGAGGCGAAGTTCGAGACCATCGACCAGATGCTCGACGGCCTTGAGCAGGGCGCGGGCCAGCTTACCGAGACTTTCGCGACGCCGCCGCTGAATGTAGCCGGTTTGCGGGCGGAATGGGCAACTTTGCGAGAACAGGTGCACAAAATGCCGCATCCGCACCTGCCTTCAGTGGCGATGCTGGAGACGGCCTGGGCAAACCTGCAAAACGAAGCCAATGCCCAAAACCGCAGTGTTTTCGAACTGGCGTCGGTCATGGCGGTGTCCGCGGTGAGCCGCATTCCGGCAAACCTGATGTGGCTGACCAGCGCCTCCTGCTGGGGCGTGCAGCGAACCGGCGAACTGCTAGCCGGAGCGGTTCTTGACCACTATGTGATGACGCTTCGGGAGATCCGCGAAGAAGGGTTTACGGCCTGGTGGAGCCGGGAGTTCCGGCCCTACCTGCGGGCGGCAGCCGACCAGTTTTCGCCGCGCCGGATTTCACTAACTGAAAGGCTGACGGGAAAGGTGCGGGTGGCCGGATGACCCGGCGCACATTTGTAAGCATGCCTGCGCTGCTGGCCGGCCCCCGATCCACCGATGTTCGGATTGACGATCTGAGTTTCAGCTACGAAGATTACCGGTATCGCGCTCCGTACAAATTCGGGGGCATGCTGGTGGATCGCGTCACCCTGTGCAATGTCCGGTGCGTCGTCAGCAACAAGGCCGGGAAGTCCTCGACCGGGTTCGGCAGCATGCCCATGGGGAACATGTGGAGTTACCCGGCGCCGGACCTTTCTTACGACGCCACCCTGAACGCCATGAAGCGCCTGGCGGAAAGCGTCGCCAAACTCACGCGGCAGTTCCCGGGCTATGCGCATCCGCTGGATATGAACGTGGCGCTGGAGCCTGAGTATCTGAAAGCCGCCGGCCCCATGCCGAAGCTCTGCGTTCTGGTAACTGCCAGCCCGTTCGACGCCGCGCTGCATGACGCTTTCGGGAAGTTGTATGGCCGGAACGCATTCCACACTTCGGACCGGGAGTTTGTGCGCTGGGATTTGTCCCACTACCTGGGCGATGAGTTTCGGGGTGAGTACCTCGATCAGTACATCGAAGCCAAACCCGCGCCGCGGATCCGCATGTATCATTCGGTCGGCGCCTCTGACGCGCTGACTAGCGCCGAGGTGCAGCATCCGCTGAATGACGGCTTGCCGGAGACCCTGGCGGACTGGATTCCGTATAACGGGCTGCGGGCAATCAAAATCAAGCTGAACGGCAACGATCTGCAGTGGGATGTGGATCGAGTGGCGGGTATCGATCGGGTGACCACTCAGGCGCAGGCGGCGCGCGGTGTTGCGGACTGGATCTATTCGCTGGATTTCAACGAGAAATGCCCCAATGTGCAGTACTTCCTCGATTTCATCCACCAGTTGAAGAGCACCGCACCGAACGCGTTCACGCGCGTGCAGTACATCGAACAGCCGACGCAGCGCGATCTGGAGCGGCATCGCGACAACGTCATGTTTGATGCCGCGAAGCTGGTGCCGGTGGTGATTGATGAGTCCTTGACAGACTTCGAGCGGCTTAAACTGGCGCGCGAGATGGGGTACACCGGCGCGGCCCTGAAGGTCTGCAAGGGCCACTCACAAAGCCTGCTGCTGGCCGCCGCCGTGCAGAAGTACCGAATGTTCCGCAGCGTGCAGGATCTGACGTGTCCGGGAGCGTCCCTGATTCACTCGGCCGGGCTGGCGGCGCACGTGCCGGGAGTGGCGGCCATTGAGGCGAACGCGCGCGAGTACGTGCCGGCAGCCAACAAAGGCTGGGAAGACCGGTTCCCCGGCATCTTTAAAGTGCGAAACGGATGGATGGATACGAGCGGCCTCGGGCGGCCCGGAATCGGAGCGGTCGGCGGGTAGCTGAACTATTTCCCACCCGGAACCCGCATCGAAGGCACTCTGAAGCAGGGAGATCAATCTCTCGTCCTGCGGCTGTCATACCAGGGCCCGTTGACCGGAGGCGAAACATACAGGAGCGTCGCCATTTTCCCTGTCCGCTGGTGAGCGCGCCGCTCCATGTGCCCTGAGGAGCAACGGGCACCTGTTGCGTAAACGCTGCCTGGCCTGGAATTGAAGCGATCGCGAATTCAGGAAGCTTCCCAGATTTCCCTCCCGCGAAAGGCTATGAACCTGGTTGTCGGGCTGTCAGCGCGGCGGCTGTATAGCTGAGCAGGTCGCCCTTTTCCGCGGCAAGCGCTTTCAACTGATCGAAATCCTCTGCCAGAAAGCAGAGCTGCACTGCCGAAGGGCATGGACCCGCGCTCTCGCCATCCAGATAGGCGAGCGAGACATCGAGCGCTTCGGCGGGACGGCGCAGCCGCACCAGTAAATTGACGAGCACCTGAGCCGGAGCGGGTCCATACTCTTCTCCCAAAGACTCCGCAATTTCACGAAAATGCTCGATTGCCTGCTCGACCTCAATGCCGCGGAGCGCCTGAATGTAATAGCCGTAATCCACAAACGGATTTGCAAAAGGCGGCTCGCCACTCATTCGGAAGTTGGGCGAAAGCCTCGTCCCATAGCGGCACAACTGCTGGTAAAGGGCCAGCGTGTCTTCGCTGGTCACTTCGACCGAGTAAGGCAGAAGAGCGGATACATGCGAGGTATCGACATAGCAATCGTATTCCCCGAAAAGGTAATCGCGATTCGCCATCAGCTCGTTCAGCTCGGATGTTTCCGGCGCCGTTCCCTCCTCTGCAGCGATTGCGCGACCCATGCGTTCCACAATCTCCCGGTGGACTCCGCGCACCAGCAGCGCAATGCATTCCTCTCTCTCCTGCCGGACTTCGAACATGCCAAAGCTGGTGACCGCGCGGCACATGCCCTGCGATTCGAGGATCAGAGCGAGACCCTTTGCGGGATGGAGCCCTTCCTGGAAAGCTATCGCGATCACCGCCGTGGTTTGCTCGGCGGCAGACCCTTCCACCTGAAATGCCTCGATTGCCTGAATCACGGGGGCCTGTTCCCCGATGGCGCGAAAGTAAGGCCATGCGCGTTCGATGTTTCCCGCGGCCAGGTACTGGCTTCCTGCTTCGCGAGCCGCTTCGATAACGCCCTGGTCGTATGCCGCGCGAATGTCAGCCGGGACTTCCGAGAAATCATCTGTCTGAATCAGCGGCAGCCTCAGTTCCAGACGCTTCTTCATGAGCCGTGCTTCGAAAAGCGAGGGGAATTGCTTTTCCCGCCGGAAATATTCGATCAACAGGTCGATCGGTGCGCCGTCGCTCCCTGAGTTTAAAGACAAATCCAACTCTGACAGGATTTCAGTGCTCATACACGCTCGGAGTATAGCGCCGTACTGCAGCCGACAGGAGCCGGATCGGCTGCCTGTCAGGCAGTACTGCTCACCTTCGGAATCAGCGCGGATACTAATTGGGTGGTAAGACGCGAATTAATGCCGCAAAATCTAATTAAAAATCGTTTGATCATGCTACTTTGGACCACTCATGCCCACCCTAATCTTATACAGTGATGATCCCACTTTAGCTGTTGGCTTCAGGGAAGCTCTCGAGGACGCAGCCGATCTCGAAATGGTCGCCCACGCCACCAGCGGTGTGCTGCTGCAGGAGCTTCTTCGCCTGCGGCAGGCCGACATTCTTCTGGTCGATTTCGCTCCTGGATTTACGCTCGACCACCTGACCTCCGTTCGGTCCATGATGCCGCAGGCAACACTCATTCTTTGGGTTCATCATCTGTCCACCGAGATGGCAATGCGGGCAATCTCCCTCGGCGTGCGGGGAACAATATCGAAGACCATGGCCCCGCCGCAGATGCTCGCGCGTATCCGGACCATCAATCGCGGCGAGCTGGGTTTTGACAAATCATTGACGGACAGCCTGCTCACCGCTCCGCGTTACAAGCTCTCGCGGCGCGAAGGAGAGATTATCGGCCTGGTCGCGCAGGGGCTGAAGAACAAGGAAGTAGCGACGGCCCTCGACATCACCGAAGGAACCGTGAAAGTGTACCTGTCGCGGTTGTTCAAGAAGCTGGGCGTGAAGGACAGGCTGGATCTGGCACTCTTCGGCCTGCGCGATCACACCACCGGATTTTCCAATGCGGCAAGCGTTCGGCCGAGCGGTCCAGGCGCGCGTATCATTCCGATTCAATCGGCTATGGCGCCTGATCGTCAGCCTCACTGCGGTTCGCAGCGGCGCTTTTAGCTTTTAGGGCTGCTCTTTGCCGGACTGCTTTTCGCCGGGCTTCTCTTCGTTGCGGGTGCGGTGACTGGAGGCGGCCCCACTCGGCGGATCAGCAGCGTCCGGATTACCACCGGCGTTGTCGGCTTGTCGCTCTCGTCCCGAGGCGTGTTGGAAATCGCTGTCACTACGTCCTGGCCTTCCACCACCTGTCCAAAGATGGTGTGTTTGCCGTTCAGGTGCTCCGGTGTGCCATCGGTGATGAAAAACTGGCATCCGCCGGTGTGCGGACGGCCGGTGTTGGCCATGGCCAGGCGGCCGGGCTGGTCGAACTTCAGCGATGGATCGAACTCATCGGGGATGGTAGGAACACCCCCGCCGCCCATGCCGGTGCCGGTAGGGTCGCCGCCCTGAATCATAAAGCCCGGGATTACACGATGGAACGTTAAGCCGTTATAAAAAGGTTTCCCGCGGACCAGAATGCCCGTCTTCTCATTTCGATATGGCTTCGTTCCGCGCGCCAGTCCCGTGAAGTTGGCAACCGTGATCGGCGATTCCTTTTCGTACAGCTTCACGACGATGCGGCCCATCGACGTGTTGAATACCGCATAAAGACCAGGTTCCGCGGGCAGGGGAATGGGAGGCGGCGCCGGAGCCGGCGCCTTTTTCGCAGCAGCCTTCGGCGGCGCGGTATGGGCTGCGGGAGCCTGCGCCCAAACGGCGCCAGCCAGAATCAGCGAGAAGAAGATTCGGTTCATGAGGGGACGCGAGTATTATACTGAAATCGTCTGAAAAGCGAGATTGCATGAGACGGTTTCAACGGTTATGCGCTCTCCTGGTTCCCCTGCTTTGCCTGGCATTCGAGGTGAACGTTTCCGGCCGCTGGTCGGGAACCATCGCCGTAACGGATGAAAACAGCGGCATGGTGATTACTACTCCCGTAGAAATTCAATTTACGCAGCAGGCATCCTCGGTTTCCGGCAGGATTGGGCGCGCGCGCGACCGCGACGCAGTACCCATTTCAAAGGTTCGGATGGAAGGAAATCAGATTTTCTTCGAGGCGGTCAGCGAAGAGACTTCCGGCCCGTGCGAGTTTTCGCTGACGGTCAACGGGGACAGCATGGAAGGCGACATGACTGCGCAAATCGACAATACTTCGATCGCCGGTAAAGTCCGCGCGACCAGAATGAAAAACTAGTTCAGCGCATCAAATACTGCTGCGCTGCCGCTGCATCCGGGAACATGTGCAGCAGGGTGTCGACGTGCGCTACCTGCATCATGGTCAGCAGTCGCGGGGCAACGCCGGCCAGCGCGTATTTTCGGCTGGAGCGGCCACACGAAACGTGAAAGCTGAGCACAGCGCCCAGTCCGGCGGAATCCATATACGGTACGCCGCTCAGATCGATGACCGTCGCCGGACCGGTGGACTCGCGCAGAGCCTGCTGGAAATCAAACAGGGTGTTCAACGTCATCGGTCCGGTGACCCGCAGGGTTTCGACGCCGGTTCCGGGATCGCGGACAGTCTCGGTCGTCATGTGCTCGGAAGACATAGGAGCCCATATTACAATCCCGAAGGTTACAACCGGATGTCAGCCGGGAGTGTGAACGGGGTTGTCACCTGTGCGCGCCGCGCCCATTTGTTCGACGCCTCAAGGATCGGCTAGACTATGAGTTTCAACACTGGCGCAAAAAGTGAAAGGGAGAAACGCGTGTTTGCAGGAGCGCGTCACCTCTGGAGCGTCGAGTGGAAAGGGAACAGGTTTTCATGAAGTTTTTCAGGCCGCAGTGCCTGACCGCCGTCTTCGTATGTATTCAGGGCCTGATCACCCTTACACCGGCATGGTCTCAAAACACTGCGGCACAACAATCTCCTGCCGCCGCCCAGCCTGCTCCTCCCGCGCAGCCAGCGCCCGCTCAGCCAAAGCCGGCTAATCCGTTCGAAACCGTTCCGCAAAGCCAGACACCTCCACCGGGTACGCCGCCGCCCTTCGAGGCGCCTAAAGTAGCCCCAGCCGCGCCTAGACCCGCGGCCGCCGATTCCAACACCATCGCCGCCATTGAATTCCGCGGGTCGCGGCGCGTTCCGCAGGATACGCTCCGCGCCATGATCTTCTCCAAAGTGGGCGAGCCTTATTCAGAAGATACGGCCCACCGTGACTTCATGGCGCTTTGGAATACGGGGCGCTTCGACGATATCAAGCTGGAGAGCGAACAATCGCCACAGGGTTTAATTCTGCGTTTCGTTCTTACCGAGCGACCGGTGGTTCGCACCATCCGTTACGAGAATATCAATTCCATCACCACTTCCGAAATTCTGGATCGTTTCAAGGAGCGCAAGGTCGGCTTGGTGGTGGAATCGCAATACGATCCTAATAAGGTCCAGCGCGCCGCCGTGGTTATTAAGGAATTGCTTTGCCGAACGCGGCCGTCAGTTCGCCATGGTCGAGCCAGTGGTCCATCGCGATTCCCCCCAGTTCTCTCGAAGTGATCTTCAACGTGAACGAAGGACCGAAGGTCAAAGTCGGCGAGATCACGATCCTGGGCAACGAGGTTTTCAGTTCGAAGGAAGTGATTCGGGCGATGAAGAACCTGAAGCCGATCGGAATTCCCTACTCGATTCTCTTTGAGAGCCTGTTCGCGCGCACCTTACGATTCCAGCAAGCTCGAAGAGGACAAGGAACGCATTCGCGACGCCTATCAGCAAAAGGTTATTTCGCGGTCAAGGTCTTAGACCACACCGTGAACATCGTCGATATCCCCGGCGGGAAGCGAAGCTTTTCCAGCTCCTTATTCCCTGAAGAGCAAGCCCGGCAAAGACGCGAACATCACGATTCCCATCGAAGAGGGTCATCTCTACCATCTCCACAAGATCAATTACGTCGGGCGTCAAGCTCTTCCGTACGCCTGAAGTGCTTTCCAAACAGCTATTCAAGATGGACAACGGCGATGTGTTCTCCATCAACAAGCTGCGCGACGGAATCAAGAATCTCACCAAGCTCTACGGCGATTTCGGCTACATCGATTTTGTGCCCGAACCGGAAGTCGACATCGTGCCCGGAACCGATACGGTGGATCTGACGCTGACGGCCGACGAAGGCAAGCAGTTCTTTGTGCGCCGCATTGAATTCACAGGCAACACGACCACACGCGACAAGGTCATCCGGCGCGAACTGCTCCTTGACGAAGGCGACATCTACAGCGCCCGCCTCTGGGACGCCAGCATTCTGCGCTTGAATCAGCTCGGCTATTTCGAAGTCCTGAAGGAAAACGAGTCTTACGAGTTGAAGCGCAACCCGAATTCGAACACCGTCGACATCCTGTCTGAAGCTGAAGGAACGCGGCAAGAACCAGATCGGTCTGAATGGCGGCGTTTCCGGTATCGCCGGCAGCTTCGTCGGTTTCAATTACTCCACCAACAACTTCCTGGGACTGGGCGAAACGCTATCTCTCGAAAGCCAGCTTGGGACGCGTGTCCGCGATGCGGTTTTCGGGTTTACCGAACCGCACGTCCTCGATTCGCAGGTGCTGCTGGGCTTCAACGTCTACATCTCGGCGCTACAACTACGATCAGGCGCGCGAAGCCTCCATTCTGTCGAACACGAATCTGAGCGCTTATTACAACGCACTCGGCTCGCAGAACCTGCTCAATTACGTCCAGGACTCGCGCGGCCTTTCGCTCTCCGCCAGCTACCCGATCAAGCGCAGTTTTGCGCGCGTTGGCATCTCCTACGGCTACGACATTTCCAACATCACGACCAAAACCAGCGGCGCGGCAACTTATTTCCAGTACCTTTACTTCAATCAGGTCAGTGGACCCAACGCGCTCGAAGGCGTCAAGACCAGCCACATCACGCCTTCGTATACGTACAATTCGAAGAACCATCCGCTGAATCCCACCGCCGGCAAAAGTCTGTTCATGTCGGTCGATTTCGCTGGAAGCTTCCTGGGTGGCAACGTGAATACCATCCGGCCTTCGCTCGATGCCTCAGTACTTCCATATTTCTCCCAAGTGGCGAAGGAACGTGATGGCCTTCCATCTTCTTGCGTCGACCTATACCGGGTACGGCGGGCACGTAATTCCTCCTTACTCCCGGACCTATATCGGCGGCGAGCAGGATGTGCGCGGCTTTGATTTCTACGGCATCAGCCCCATCGCTTTTATCGCCAGCAGGCCAATGTACCGATTCTAAACAAGGACGGTTCGCAGCGCGTCCAGAATCAAAATATCAACGGGGTAATTACGCCGGTAGCCACGACGCAGAACATTCCGATTTACCAGATCATCACCCCGGGCGGAGATACGCACGCCGTTGCCAATCTGGAGTATCGAATCCCGATCTTCGGACCGGTGACGATGGCGATTTTTACCGACGTGGGAATGAACAAAATCCTGTATCGAAATCAACTCCGGATGAATGCGCAGCGCATCGCAGATCTGAATTCTTTGTTCCCGCAGGCGGCGTTCAACGGGCAGGTCTTGATTGCCCCGCATACGCAGGATCTGCGCATGTCGAGCGGTATCGAATTTCAGGTGCTGCTGCCAATTGTGCAGGCTCCATTCCGCGTCTACTATGCTGTCAATCCGCTCCGCGTGTATGACAACATTCAGACGCCGGTGGTCGCGGACCGCTCGTATTTCCCCAATGCCGCGTCTTACGGGAGCGCCATTTCGCAGTACGGAGTGAATTATCCCTTCCACGAAAAGCGTGGGACGTTCCGTTTCACCATCGGCAGAACCTTCTAAGGCTATCAATTCAGACGTGTTAGTATCGAAACAACCCACAGGAGTAAATTTCATGAAATCCAAAATCGCAATCCTCCCGCTGCTCGGCGCCGGAGCAGTTCTCTTCGTGTCGGGCCTGAGCGCCCAGACCACGGCGTCGGCGGCACCGGCACCCGCTGCTACTGCCGCAGGTCCCGCTGTTACGCCTTCCAAAGTAGGGGTCATCAACATTCAGGAAGCGCTCATTAATACCAAGGACGGCCAGAAGGCTGCCGGTGAGCTGAAGAGCAAATTCGAACCCCGGCAGACCGAGATCTCCAAAAAGCAGGCCGATATCGCGGGTCTCCAGCAGCAGCTGAGCAAGGGCGGCAACGCCATGGCTGAAGAAGCCAAGCAGAAGATCATGCGGGATATCGACCAGAAGAACGTGTCGCTCAAGCGTGATACCGAGGACGCGAACGCAGACCTTGAGCAGGAACAGCAGCGCATCATGGGCGAACTGGGCGCCAAGATGATCGGTGTGCTGAACAAGTATGCGACCGAAAACGGCTATGCGCTGGTGATCGACATCAGCAGCCAGCAGACGCCCGTGCTTTTCGCTTCGAACACCATTGATATCACTCGGGACATAATCGCGCTATATGACAAGGCCGCGGCTGCGCCGGGATCGGCTCCCGCGATGCGTCCGCCTGCTGCTCGTCCGGCCGCTCCCAGCGCACTGCCCAAGAAGCCGTAGAACCAGCGCCGTTCCGGGCTGGTGCTAGACTGAAAGCAAAGAGGGTTCTGACGTGAAAGCGCTCCTCGTTGTTCTGGTAACTGCTTCTTTGGCGCCTGTTTCTTTCGCGCAGCGAGGCGTCTCCGGCGGGTTCGGAAATGTCGCCCACCCGGGCACGCCGTCTTCAAATTTCAGTGGTCGAACTGGTCCTGCATTTCGCGGGACCGTTCGCCGTTCTGGTATCTACGCAGCGCCGGCTTTCGTTGGAGGCGCCTTCTACGCGGGCGATTTCGCCGGCACAGGCTACGGTTATGGTTATGGTTACAACGGAGATGCGTCGGGCTATGGCTATGCGGCCCAGGCTCAGCCGCCGGTGAACGTCACAGTCGTGAATGCACCCCCGCAAGCTCCAACGGTGATCATCAATCAGAACTTTGGGCCGCAGCCTGATGCGGGCAGCAGTGAAACCGCACGGGTCTACCAGCCCTCCTACCAGCCCGCGGCCAATAACAACGCGGACACTCCCGCTCAACCGCACTATTTCCTGATCGCTTTCAAAGACCACTCCGTCTATTCCGCGCTGGCTTACTGGATTGAAGACAAGACCATGCATTACGTGACGCCGCAGCAGACGCACAACCAGGCTTCACTCGATCTGATCGATCTTGACTTCACTAATAAGCTGAATCAGCGCTGAGTCGCCTTCCAAAAAATCGTAATCGACGAGATTCGCGGGGTCGCTCCAGTCTATCTTTTCAAAGACCTGGTTGGTGATTTCTCGGCGAAACTGCGTGACGAGGAAGAAAACCAGTTCTATGGGGACTTTTCCCGGGTAGGCGAACGGGTACCGGGCAAACTCCCGGCCGATATTGGCTTCGATTTGCAACTCCTCCCGCAGTTCCCGTTTCAGGGCCGCGGTAAGTTCCTCGCCGGGCTCCACCTTGCCGCCCGGAAATTCCCATTTGAGCGGATGCGCTGCATCTCCGCGTCTCTGACAGACCAGGATGCGTCCATCCCGCACGAGAATGGCCGCGACCACCGTCAGCATGCCATATTGGAGCACAGATGCATCCGCGGCTGATCGATCACTTCCAGAATCCGCGTAATGTGGGCGAACTGCCTCCGCCCGCAATCACGGTAGAAGTTTCGAACCCGGTTTGCGGCGACATTCTGCGGCTTTCGGTGCTGTTTGCCAACGGCCAGCCAGTCGCAGCGCGCTACAAGACGCGAGGCTGCACAGCCAGCATTGCCGCCGGCAGTGCTCTCACAGGATTGATTCTGACCGGCGCGGAGGTGAGCGTCGGTTCCATAGAAGCCGAGCTGGGCGAACTGGGCAACGAATCCAAACACGCCGCAGTGCTGTGTGTCGACGCTATACGGTCAGTTCATAACCGGCGCCGCGCATCCCCTGAATGATGGCGAGGCGTACCGCGCCCGCCTCTTCGCTGGACAGCGTGCGGTCCGCCGCACCAACCGTGAAGCGAAAAGTCACGCTCTTGCGGTCGGACTTCTGATATTGCCCAACGTACTCGACGGATTCGAGCAGCGGTCCGGCAAAGCCGGCCATGCGGTCCTGCAGGTCGCCCACAAGGTCGCGAGGCAGGGCAAGCACCGAAAGATCGAAGCTGCTGGATGGATAGCGCCGCAGCGGAACATACTTTGCCGCACGCCGTTCGTGGGGCTCAAGCGCCTGCAGATCCAGATCCAGTATGGCGGTACGCCCTTCGATCAGTTCGAACAGACGGCCGACCACTTTTCCGCCCGCCAAAACTTCGGCTGTGCGCCGCGGATGTTCAAACACCCGCGCATCAGCCGGACGCACCCGGATTCCCATTGCGAGCATTTCAGCGACGCGCTTCAGTTCCAATAGCCCGTTCTCTTCACCCGATATGGCCGCCGCCAGATGCGGCTTTTCGTCGGGCAGCGTTCCTTCGCGCCGGTGAATCTCACGGCCGATTTCGAAAAGCCGGAACGAATTCAGGTGCTTTTTGTTCTCCACCACGTTGGCGTAGATGCCAGGGAGCAGCGAGGGGCGCATGACGCTTTGGTTCGCTGCGATTGGATTGCGCACATGCACCAGACCTGCCGGGTCGAAGCCCATTCGCGCCGCCTGTTCGTCACTAAGAAATGAGTAGTTGTAGACCTCGGTGAAGCCCTGCGCCGCCACCATGGCGCGCACGCGCCGGTGATACAGACGTTGGGGAGAATCGGGGGGAACCATCGAGAGCACAGCAGGCGGCTGAGGCTGAATTGCATCGTAGCCGATCATGCGGCCCACTTCTTCCACCAGATCATCGGCAACCGAAACATCCTTGGTTGCGCGCCAGGAAGGAACCGTCACAGCGAAATCCGGCGATACTCCGAATCCGAGCCGCTCGAGAATCAAACGCACTTCCGCCGCGGGCACTACGCGCCCCAGTTTGCGGCCGAGCCAATCCAGATTCAGCGGAATGGCAGGAGGTTCCGGCGCTTTGGCCCGCACGTCCGCCAGTCCGCCCGCCAGACGCGCGCTCGGGCAAATCTCCCGCATCAAAGCGATGGCCCGAGCCAGAGCGCGCACGGTATTTTCTGGATCCTGCGCTTTCTCGAATCGCATGGAAGCGTCGGTGCGAAGCTTCAGCGCCGAGGATGTCCGGCGAACACTGGAAGCGTGGAAATTGGCCGCTTCCAGAACGATCGAGGTCGTTGATTCGGAGATCGCCGTATTCAGTCCGCCAATTACTCCCGCGATTCCTGCCGCGCCCGCAGCGTCGGAGATCACGAGCATCTCTGGAGTTAGCGTGTACTCTTCCTTATTCAGCGCCATCACGCGTTCGCCTTCTTGTGCGCGCCGCGCAACCAGTGTTTCGCCGGTCAGCAGAGCACGATCGTAAGCGTGCATCGGCTGCGCCAGTTCCGCCATGATGAAGTTCGTCAGATCGACAATGTTGCTGATCGGATTGAGGCCGATCGCGCTGAGCCGGTACTGCAACCATGCCGGTGACGGCTCTACCTTTACATTCTCAAAGACGAGCGCACTGAAGCGCGGACAAAGTTCGGCGTCTTCAACCTGCACGCGCACGAACGGCTCGCCCGAGGGAAGCAGCGAGAGGTCCACCGGATCAATGAGTTGACCGCCTGCAATGGCGGCGGCTTCCCGAGCCATGCCGTAATGGCCCCATAAGTCCGGCCGGTGTGTCAGCGACTTGTTATCGATCTCGATGATGAAATCCGGCTCGGGCACGGGCCCGCGAAGCTCGACGATGCCGCTGTGGTCTCGATTCACACCAGCCTCTTCGCCGCTTGCCAGCATGCCGTCGCTTTCCACGCCTGCGATGGTTTTTTTGCCTAGCGGGATGTAGATCGTCTCCATGCCGGGCCGGCAATTCGGCGCCCCGCAAACCACGGTTTTCTCACCGTAGAGGTCCGTCACTACTAACGCCTTAACGTTATGGCTGTCCGGGATCGGTTCGGTGGAGAGCACGCGTGCCCGGCACAATCCGGGAGCGCCATATTCCTCGACACCTTCGCTTTCAGCCGTCCGCACACTAACCAGACGATCAAGGTCGCGAGCGGCTCCGGCGCCATAGCCCAGCCCCTTCACCATCTCCCGCAGCCAGTTGTAAGAGAACTTCATGTTCGATCAGAACTGCCGCAGGAAGCGCAGATCGCCTCCCATCAGCAGACGAATGTCGTCGATTCCGTACCGCATCATCACGAGCCGCGTGAGGCCCAGACCGAATGCGAATCCACCCCATTCATCCGGATCGATGCCGCTCATGCGCAGGACCCGCGGGTTGACCAGTCCGCACGGCAGCAATTCCACCCAGCCGCTGTGTTTACAAACCGGGCAGCCCGGACCGCCGCAGATCAGGCATTGGATATCGAGTTCGAAACCCGGCTCGACGAACGGAAAGAACCCTGGTCGCAGCCGCACCGTGACTTCCCGCCGAAAGACGGATGTGAGCAGCGTCTTCATGAAATAGATCAGGTTCGCGACGGAGATATCACGATCGATCATCATGCCTTCCAGCTGATAAAAGGTGTGCTCGTGCGAGGCATCCACGCTTTCGTTTCGAAAAACGCGGCCGGGAGCGATCATGCGCAAGGGCAGTGGCAGCGTCTCCATACCGCGCACCTGCACCGGCGACGTATGCGTGCGCAGCAGGCTGCCGCCTTCGAGCCAGAAGGTGTCCTGCATGTCGCGCGCCGGGTGATCTGCCGGGATATTGAGCGCGTCGAAGTTATGGTATTCGTCTTCCACTTCGCGCCCGTCGAGGACAGTGAATCCGAGGGAACGGAAGAGATCCTCAATCTCCTGCTGCAGCTGCGTAACCGGGTGCAAACTGCCGGGCCGAATGCCCGGTGCGGGCAGCGTTAAATCGACCCACTCCGATTCCAGACGCGCCGCCAGCGCCGCGCTTGCGAACTCTTCCTGTCGCAGGGTCAGCGCCGCTTCCACCGCCTGCTTTGTCGCATTCAGCAGCTTGCCGACATGTGCGCGCTCTTCCGCCGCGATTTTGCCCATGTCTTTGCTGACCGCCGCGAGCGAACCCTTGCGTCCCAGGACTTCCACGCGTATCACTTCCAGCGTTTCGGCGTCGGGAGCCGCGGCAATATCGGCCAGCGCGCGGCTCTGCAACTCCGCCAGTCGAGCGTCGATCATCCTTTTAAGCCGCCGCGGGGAGAAACGGCTTTTCGGCCTTGCCCAGTTCGAGTCCCAGATGGTTGATATAGAAAAGCAGAAGTGCATCCGGGAACTGACCCTGAAAGTGGGAGTACACGCGGCTCTCCCAGCCTTCCGTCAGGTAAGGCGCAGGATCCAGATCCTTCACGAAAAAGCCATCTTCGTGCTGAATTCCTAGAAAATCGAGCACCGCAACGATCAGGTCGAGGTGCGACACGAGCACAGCCTGAGATAAGTCCGTCGCAAATTCTTCGTCGTGGGTACCGAGGCGTTCCCAAAAGCGCGGCGCGGCTTTGCGAAGATTTTCCGTATTCAGCTTGACCATGTGGAATCGGAATTTCAGCCGTTCGAACAGCTGGTATGTGCGCAGCTTCCCAATCGAAATGCCGCGCAACAAATGTGAAAACCGGTCTTCCCCCAGATTCAGGAAGACATCCGAAAGCCGCATGAAGGCCAGCGTAACACAGTGCGCTAGAATGAAGAGTTTGTCTAACAATATCATCATCCTGGGCGCCCAGTGGGGAGACGAAGGGAAGGGCAAGATTGTAGACCTCCTCTCGCGCGGATTCGACATCGTCGTGCGTTATCAGGGGGGGCACAACGCCGGCCACACCATCCTGATTGGCGATCGGAAATTCGTATTGAAGCTGATTCCAAGCGGCATCCTGCATCCCGGCAAGCAGGCGGTGATCGGCAACGGTCTGGTGATCGATCCGGGGGCGCTTCTCTCCGAAACGGACGCTCTCGAGAGCGCGGGGGTGGATGTCAAGAATCAGTTGCGCATCAGCCACCGGGCGCATGTTCTGTTCCCGTGGCACCGGAACATGGAGAAGCGGATTTCGATCGGTACCACCTCGCGGGGAATCGGGCCCTGTTACGAGGACAAGGCTGGCCGGCGAGGCGTGCGTGTCTGCGATCTTCTGGACACTGGCACGTTCCGCGCGCTCTTCGATTCCCTGAGCACGGAAAAGACGCAGATTGAGGAAGCCTTCGGCATCTATGAACCGGTAGACTACCCCGCGCTTCGTGCCGAGTACGAGGCTTATGCCGAGCGAATCCGTCCCATGGTGTGCGACACGTCGCAGTTTTTGGGCGACGCGATTGCCAAAGGCGCCAGGTTGCTCTTTGAGGGCGCCCAGGGAACCATGTTGGATCTGGACCACGGGACGTATCCTTACGTAACGTCTTCCAGCGCAACTGCTGGAGGCGCGTGTACCGGAACCGGCGTTCCGCCGACGCGCATTTCGGGTGTGCTGGGCGTTTCAAAGGCTTACATCACCCGCGTGGGTGGCGGCCCGTTCCCAACGGAATCTCTTGATTCGGCGGGAGATGCGATTCGAGAACGAGGTAAAGAGTTCGGCTCTGTGACGGGACGGCCGCGGCGATGCGGCTGGTTCGACGTTCCCCTGCTGCGCTATTCCGCCATGGTAAATGGGTTCGATTCGCTGGTTATGACCAAGCTCGATGTGCTGGACGAACTGGACCGCATTCCGGTGTGCGTCGAATACCGGGGTTTGAAGTCGATGCCGGCGACCATCGCCGGTTTGGAATCCATCGAGCCCGTGTTCGAATTCCTTCCAGGATGGCGCAGCTCCACGGAGGGCATTTCCCGGTTCGAAGAGTTGCCGGCGGCAGCCCGGGACTACATTGCGTTCATCGAACGCTGTACCGGCGTCGAGATCGGCTGTATCTCCACGGGACCGGAGCGGAACCAGACGGTTCTGCGGCCGAACACCCGGTTTCACAGCCTTGCTTTCAATTGATTCATATATTTTGGCAACAACATTGCTTTAGTTGTAAACATGAGGACACTTTGCCTCCTGTTAGCGGGGTCCTTCAGCCTCGTTGGATCTGAAAGCCCGCGGGATCTGGTCCGCGCCGCAATTGAAAACTACCAGCGCGACGCACAGGCCGCTCTTCGATTTACTTACACCACCACGGACAGGAACCTCGACGGCAGCGAAGTGACCCAGATGATTCCCATCGACGGCACGCCCTATGAGCGTGTGATTGCCAGGGATGGCCATCCTTTAACCGCAGATGAAGAGCGCAAACAGCAGGACAAGTACGATGCCGCTGTGGCAAAGCGGGCAGCCGAAAGCCCGGACGAGCGCGAGAAGCGAATCCGCAAATTCCGGGAAAAGGCAAATTTCCTTCGCGATGTTCCGGACGCCTTCGTTTTCACGATGCTTCCGGCCGAGACGATTGATGGGCGCGCGAATTATGTCATCCAGTGCGTACCAAAACCGGATTATCAGGCGAAAGACGTGAAAGGCCGGATGTTCTCCAAGCTTACGGCCAAGATTTGGATCGATCGTGAGGATATGCGGATGACCAAAGCGGATGCAAACATCATCGATACGATGGCGTTTGGCTGGATCATGGCCCGCATCTGCAAAGGCGGGCACATCGAACTAACGCAGCAGCGCGTGGCAGAGGACGTTTGGCTTCCCCGCTCGATCAACATCGACGGCAGCGCCCGAATCCTGTTGGTAGACGACAAAAAAGTGAACGAACAGATCGTGTTTTCCGGTTTCAAGCCGCTGCCGCGCAGAGCCGGTAAAGACTTGGAACAGACGGCTCAGCGCTAGCTACTGGGTTGTAATTGTCCCCATCAGCTGCCAGCCGCTGTTGTGCCCCTGCGTATCATCCGCATACATGTAGATGTTGCGGGTTCCGCCGAATGCCGGACTGAAAGTTAGAGGCAGTGTAACGGTCGTGGTGGTGGTGCTGTACCCAACGCTCGCTCCGGTCCCGCTTAGGGTGCATTGACTGTTGCTTTGCGAGCCGTTTTGCGTAAGCGGTCCCATGAGGACGGCACCCGAGTCGCTGACCAGAAAAATTCCGTTTTGGTCGGTTTCGATGTAACAGGCGTTCGCACCGTTCAGTGTCGAGTTGATCAGCAGCAGACGGCGGTTCAACAGAGAGTTGCTGGCCTGATCGGTGTACACCGCCGTGAATGTTCGGCTGGCGCCGGATCCAGAGTTCGGAGTGACCGAGGTTGGCGTAGGAACAGATTGGGCACTGGTAACGTTGTACGTTCCTTTGAGCTGAAAACCGCTGTTGTTTCCAGAGGTATCGTCCGCGTACATGTAGATATTTTTTGCGCCAACGAAGTAGCTGCTGAAGGTGATGTTCAAAGTCACCGTGGAATTGGCGCCGGAATTGGAGACGCCTGTACCCGAGCCGTTCAGGGTACATTGCGTATTGCCGTTGGAAGCTCCGGGTGCGATGGGGCCAATGAGACCGGAATCGTTATCATTCACCAGGTAAATGCCGCTTTGGTCAACCTGGATAAAACACGCATTAGATCCATTCAGTGACGTGTTCACCAGGAAGAGCCGCCGATTGAGGACGCCGGCTCCCGCCGCGTCGGAGTAAACCGCGGTAAAGGTCTGGGTGATGCCACCGCCGCTTGAGGGGCTGACCGATACGGTAGTCGGCACGCTGGTTCCCACGGCCCAGGCCCCAAGCGTTTGCCAGTTGCTGTTATTGCCGGCGGAATCGTCGGCATACAGGTAAACGTTTTTCGAGCCGGAGAAAGCCGGCTTGAACGTCAGTGAGAGGGTCAAAGTCGAAGTAGTTCCGTTGTTGGCAAGCCCCGTCCCCGATCCGTTTAAGGTGCATTGCGTGTTGGAGAGGGTGTTGCTTCCGGTGACTGGACCCAGAAGACCCGAACCAGCGTCGTTCACCAGATAAATCCCGGTCGAATCCGCCTGGACGAAGCAGGCCGAAGCGCCATTTAGCGAGGTGTTCATCAGGAAGAGCCGGCGGTTGAGAGAAGCGGCTCCGGCGGCATCGGAATAGGTTGCCGTGAATGTCTGACTCAAGCCCACTCCGGAACTCGGACTAACGGATACTGCCGTGGGCGCGGACGCCACGGCGACGGTGAAGGTGCCGCGTGACTGAAACCCGGTGTTGGAGACGGAATCCTCGGTATAGAGGTAAACCGTTTTGGCACCGGCGAAGGCGGGAAGAAATGTCAGGGAGGCGGTCAGAGTCGAGGTGTTCCCCGAATTGACCAGACTGGTGCCTGTACCGTTCAGGGTACATTGGCTATTCGACACCGTGTTCGAGCCGCTGAGCGGACCCAGCAGACCGTTGCCGGCATTGTTCACCAAATAGATGCCGCTCGGGTCAGCCTGTACGTAACACGCATTGGCTCCGTTGAGAGATGAGTTGAGCAGCAGCAGCCGGCGGTTCAGCGCGGAAGCACCCGCTGTGTCCGAAAACACAGCTGTGAAAGTCTGCGCGCCGGCGGAACCGGAACTGGGCGACACCGAAACAGCCGAGGGAACTGGCGCTGTGGTGATGGAATAGGTGCCGCGCGATTGCCAGCTACTGTTGTTTCCACTCGTATCATCCGCGTACAGGTAAACCGTCTTCGCCCCTGCAAAGGCGGCCTTAAACGTGAGCGAGAGCGTGACCGTGGAACTGTTTCCGGCATTGCCCACACCAGTTCCGGAACCGTTCAGAGTGCACTGGCTGTTGGAAAGAGTGTTGCTGCCGGTCAGCGGCCCGGTAAGCCCGGATCCAGCATCATTGACCAGATAGGTGCCCGTGTTATCCACCTGAACGAAACACGCGCTCGCGCCATTCAACGACGAGTTGATCAGGAAGAGACGGCGATTCAGCAGGCCGTAACCGCTCGGGTCGGAATAGACGGCAGAGAAGGTCTGCGCCGCCCCGGCACCTGAAGCGGGGCTGACGGAATCGGCCGTGGGCGGTCCCCCGGTGCCGGTGGCGAGAGTGAACGCGGCGCTCTGCGCAGTGTTCAGAACTGTTCCGCTTGCTGAGTGGAAGGTCAACCGCAGATACGCGCCTGTGTTGGTAAGAGCCGGGACCAGCATCAAATATCTGCCGAAATCCGCGAGCTGCGTCGCAATGTTTTTTGTGGTTGACCCGCTGATCAGGTCGATATCGACGTATGCGGTGCTCACTGGCGAGACCCATTCCACTGAGTACGCCGAACCCGCCAGCAGTGTTGAAGACGAGGAAGCGGCCGGGGAGGTAAACGTTCCCGTGCTGTTCATTCGGATCGAAAACGCGCCGTCCGTGGAATCGGAATAGGCGCCGGAGACGATCATCACCGACACTTGGTTCGAGTTCGCGGCGGGCACCGCGATGTTGAGAAAATCGGCCGTAACGGCGGACTGCAAAAGCGAAAAGGAGTTCGCGTTACCGTAACGAATGTAAACGTCCACTGGGGAAGTGACATTAGCTGACTTTGACCACGAGACCAGCATCCTGCCGCCGGTGTCCAACACCTGACTGCTCTGGGGCGAGAGGAGTACCAGGTCCGGCGGAGTGATCGTGAACTGTCCCGAGGCGCTGCTGGCGCGCACCGGGCTCCCGGTGGAATCCTTGCAGTCGACGCGCACGCTGTAGCTGCCCGCGGTTACATTCGGAACAGTCCAGCGGTAGTAGCCGTAATCCGCGGTGTTGGACGCAATGGTTGACGTGCTGGCGCCAACCAGGGAAAGGTCCACCAGCACGCAACCCTGCGAGGCCCAGGAAATTGTTTTGAGGGACCCTGCGGGAAGCGCCGATCCGGCGGATGGAAGCAGCGCCGAGACCAGATACGGACGTCCCAGCGATTCCGATTGGTAGGGGTAGTTGTCCTTGTACAGTCCCTCGTCGCCCTGCTGGTCCTGAATGATGTTCGTGTAAGGGGTGGATCCGTTGGACGGATTTCCATTTGCTGTCGTGAAGTCGCTGAAGTAGTTGCCACCCAAAGCCGTTGACCCGGAATCCCACTGAACCGAGGCTCCCGCAAACGTATAGTGATTCGGGGTATTCAGGTGCCGGTTCAAATAGAGCGCGATGCCGGTTGCGCTGGAATCAACTTGCTCGCCCTGCCGTAAATCACGTACCAGGTTGGAGACAAATGAGGTGTTTGTGACGCCTGTGCGGATGAGCAGGCCGGCAATCGGCGAACTGATGTTTGCCGGATCGCCCGCCATGTAGTTGAAGGAGATGTCGATATTCGGCGCCGTGTCGAGCGTCACCCCGCCATTGGCCGCGTGTCTGTACAGGTAATTCTGCTGGATGCTGTTATAGGCCGGTGGCGTGGTGCCGCTGGACCCGTTCGAATTCCAGACGAAGATCCCGCCTTGAGGATTCTGGTGGAACACATTGGCGCGGACGTAATTGCCGACTGAGTTGAAGATGGCCATGCCATTTTCCTGCGATGCGGTGGCGTCGTTGCCGAACGCCATATTGTAGTTGCTGTCGTAGTTGAACCAGATTCCATCCGAACCGCCGGCGCCATTCGAGGGGTTCAAGACCATCGAATTATTCCCAATATAGTTGCCAATGCTCTGCCGTCCTGATGGCGGCGAGTCCCTCGTTACGGTGACGCCATTATGCGGAGAATTGATCTTGTTCAGAGCCACATAGTTGTACTGAGAACCGTTCAGTGTGACACCGTCGAAATACGTGTTATTGATCGTATTTCCCGAAATGATGTTACGGTCGCTGGTAACTACCGCGACGCCGTCTCCCGCCTGAGTTCCCTGGATTACGTTATTGACAATTAAGTTGTAATTGGCCCCGGTCGAAATGTTAATTCCGTTGTTATAAGCGTTATTCGCGGTACAAAGCTCAATGACGGAATATGTGCTTCCCTGCAGACCCAGGGAGTGCCCGCCTGTGCCGGTTGTACTTACCACCAGATTGCGCAGCACCGCACCGGAATAGCCTGTCACCTGCACGCCCCACTGCGCGCCGCTGATGGTGATTCCGTCTACCGTCACGTTGGCCGCGTTCACCTGGATCGCGATGTAGGACGTGTTCGCCGTAAGGGTCACGGCGGAGGATCCGTTCGAGGATTTGACCGTGATCGCCTTATTGATGTTCAGGCCGATCCCGCTGCCAGTGTCCGCGATCGCGTAGGTGCCATTCGACATCAGAACTGTGTCGCCGGAGTTCGCGTTTGCCACAGCTGTCAGCAGCTGGGAAGTGTTACTGACCGTTATAGTGGCCCCCTGCAGCGAAGCCAAACAATAGAAACAGGTCAAAAAAGCGGTTTTCATATTATTCGGGCAGAGTTCTATCTAACAGGACGATATAATAATCTGGACGTAAGTGCAATGTTATCTTTTGTTTTAGGAAAATGTTGTCCTTAGGCTTTCGTCGGGTAAAATAGTCGTTCTGCGGATCGGAATCCACACCTCCACTGCCGGCTCGCTGGAGAACGCCGCGCTGAAAGCGGGCGAACTCGGGGCGAACACGTTTCAGATCTTTTCTTCCAGTCCTCGTATGTGGCGCGCGTCGATCCCGAATCCCGCGGACGTGACAAGATTTCGCCTGGCACGCGACAAATTCGACTTGTATCCGCTCGCGATCCATGTCAGCTATCTGATCAACCTTGCCACACTCGATCCGGTGATTCGCGAGAAATCGATCGCAGGCTTTCGCGGTGAACTGGAACGCGCCGTTACGATAGGCGCGGAATACCTGGTGACCCATCCCGGCAATTACAAGAGCCGGACTCTCCACGAGGGAATTGCCGCGTTCGTCCTCGGAATGGCGGAAGCCGCCAGAAACCTCAAAACCCGTGGACTCGCGGTTCTGCTGGAAAACACAGTCGGCTCCGGAGCGCAGATCGGGTCGCGCTTCGAAGAGTTGCACATGATTCGGGAACTGGCGCGCACGGAAACGGATCTCGAGATCGGCTATTGCCTGGATACGTGTCACCTGTTCGCCGCCGGGTTCGACATCTCCTCGGCTTCCGGACTGAAGCGCATGGCCGACCACGCCCATGAGGTTCTCAACCTCGGCAACGTCAAGGTAATCCACGCCAACGATTCGAAAGGCAGCCTTGGCTCGCGCCTTGACCGCCACGAGAACATCGGCAAGGGTTGGATTGGGCCGGAGGGTTTCCGGCGAATCCTGCAGCATCCCAAACTGCGCCAAAAACCCTTTATTCTGGAAACACCGGTGGATGAGGATGGAGACGACCGTCGCAACGTGGACGCGTTGAAGAGTTTGTATACAGCAAAAAATGCCAGAAAAGCCGTACGAGTTCAGTGAGATTGAGTTGAAGTGGGCAGAGCGCTGGGCCGACAGTTCGCTTTACCGCGCGGAAGATAACTCCAGCCGTCCGAAGTATTATGTCCTCGAGATGCTGCCCTATCCTTCGGGCGCGCTCCACATCGGGCACATACGGAATTACGCCATCGGCGACGCGCTGGCGCGGCATCAGTGGATGCGGGGTTACAACGTGCTGCACCCTATGGGCTGGGATGCCTTCGGCCTGCCCGCGGAGAACGCAGCCATCGCGAACAAGACGCCTCCCGGCGAGTGGACGCGGATGAACATCGCGAAGATGAAGAAGACGCACCGGCGCTTCGCGTTCAGCTACGACTGGGACCGCGAGGTGACCACGTGCGAACCAGAGTATTACCGCTGGAATCAATGGTTTTTCCTGCGAATGCTGGAGCGCGGCATTGCTTATCGGAAGAAGGCGCTGGTGAACTGGTGCACCCTTTGCGGAACGGTTCTGGCGAACGAACAGGTCATCGACGGTTGCTGCTGGAGGCATGAAACCACCCCCGTGGAGCAGCGCGCGCTGGAGCAGTGGTTTTTGAAAATCACCGCATATGCCGATGAGTTGCTGAACGACATCCGGCAGCTGGAAGGCGGGTGGCCCGAGCGTGTTCTGACGATGCAGAAAAACTGGATCGGCCGCTCCGAAGGCGCGGAGGTCGATTTCGCCATCGACGCGCCAGGCGCATCGCCGGTTCGCGTGTTCACCACTCGCATCGATACCATTTACGGCGCTACCTGCCTGATCGTGGCCCCGGAACATCCGCTGGTTGCGCAGGCCGATGCGGAAGACCAGGCGCGCGCGAAGGCGATGATCGATGCGCGTGCGAGTCAGGGCCCTGGTGACGTGGAGAAGGAAGGTTTCTTCACCGGCGTCTATGCCATTAATCCTTTCAGTCATGAGCGCATTCCGGTCTGGGCGGGAAACTTCGTCCTGATGAGTTATGGAACCGGCGCGATCATGGCGGTGCCCGGCCACGACGAGCGCGATTTCGAATTCTGCGTCAAGTATGAGCTCCCGATCCGCCCGGTGGTGCGGCCGCTGGACAGCGGGCTGGCGAGCCCCGTCGGCATTAAGCAGGCCTTCTGCGAATACGGCGTGGTGGAGCATTCTGGCCAATGGTCCGGCAAAAGCAGCGAAGAAGCGCGCGAAGAGATGGCAGCTTACGCTCAGGCTCACGGATTCGGCAAGGCGGCTGTTACGTTTCGAATCAAAGACTGGGGCGTCTCGCGCCAACGGTACTGGGGAACGCCTATTCCTGTCATCCACTGCCCGTCTTGCGGCGCTGTGCCGGTGCCTGAAGCGGATCTCCCGGTTCGTCTGCCGGAAAACGTCAACATCACCGGGACCGGCCGATCCCCACTGGAGGACGTGCCGGAATTCGTCAACGTGCGGTGTCCGCGGTGCGGCGGCCCCGCGCGACGCGAAACGGACACGATGGATACCTTCGTCGATTCCTCCTGGTATTTCTATCGCTACTGCGACCCGCGGAACGCCACCGCTCCGTTTGATGCCGCGAAAATCGCTTACTGGTTTCCCATCGACCAATACATTGGCGGCGTTGAGCACGCCATTCTTCACCTGATCTATTCGCGCTTCTGGACCAAGATGATGCGCGATGTCGGGGTGATCACCAACAGCGAGCCCGTGAACAAGCTGTTCACACAGGGGATGGTGATCCGCAACGGCGAGAAGATGTCAAAGTCCAGAGGCAACGTGGTGCCCGCGGATGAGGTTGTAGAGCAGTTCGGAGCCGATGCGGCGCGTCTGTTTGCGTTGTTCGCCGCTCCTCCTGAACGGGATGTGGACTGGATCGATACCGGCATCGATGGGATCACGCGTTTCCTGGGCCGCGTGTATCGCTATTGCACGCGCAACATTCCAGCCGCGGAAGGAACCGGCGCGGCCGATACCGAGATGCTGCGCAAACTGCACCAGACTCTGCGCAAGATCACGGAGGATTTCGACACCCGCTGGCACTTCAACACGTCCATCGCGGCCATGATGGAACTGGTGAACCAGCTCTACGCGCAGGAGGCGCAGATTTCGGCGCCGGTGAAAGCGCAGTCAATCGAGATTCTGACATTGATGCTGGCGCCGTTCGCACCTTACCTGTCGCAGGAGCTCTGGGCGGAACAGGGCAGGGAGGGCCCCGTCTTCAAAACGGCGTGGCCGGTATTCGATCCGGAACTGGCACGGGAAGCGGAGGCCGAAGTGGTGATCCAGATTAACGGCAAAAACCGGGCGAAGCTTACCGTTGCACCGGGCACCAGCCAGAACGAACTGCAAAGGCTGGGGCTGAGCGATGAAAAGATACGGCAGCTCATCGACGGCAAAACCGTGGTTCGCGTGATTGCGATTCCGGACAAGCTGGTGAACATCGTGGTGCGCTGAAATGATCCGATCACTAACGCCGGAAATCATGGACACCACCGATTTCCCGTATGAGGTGATGGCGTCTTTTTACCGGGATCTGGCGCGGATTCACCAGATGCTCGGAACGGTGGATTCGATCGTCAAGAAGCTTCGAAACACGCGCAGCGTGCTGGATATTGGCTGTGGGCACGGGGCCGTGCTGGCGGGCATCCGGGACGCATTAGGAACTCGCGTGATTGGTGTGGATCTGAAAGCGCCGGCCTCCAATCCTTACGGGGTCGAGATTCTGGCGGGGGATGCCACTCGCGATGCTCTTCCGCAAGCCGACACTGCCATATGCCTGTTCACGGCGCACCACCTGACCGAGCAACAGGTGGTCGACCTGATTCGGAACGTGGGAAGATCCTGCGACCGCCTGATCATTCTCGACCTTGTGCGGCACTCGTTGCCGCTGGTCCTGTTCCGAGTATTCATGGGCCCGATGCTGGACCGAATCGTTATGCTGGACGGAGTACAATCGATCCGGCGCGCGTACACCGGACCGGAGCTGGCTGCGCTGGCGCACCGTGCCCTTGCGGGAACCGGCGCGCGCTGTCAGCACTGCGTCTCTCCGTTCTATTCGAACCAGACGCTGGACATCACCTACCGCCCGGGCGCGGACCTCGCGGCGGGCCGCCCTTCGAAGGACCGCGCTTAAAGCCACCGCCCGGGCCGCCGGGACGTCGCGGCTGCCAGGGACGATCGTTCGGCCCGGAATTCGAGGGTGGTCCGAACTTGCGCGGGGGGCGGGAATCACCGCGAGGCGGTCCATCCGATCGGCGGGGAGGACCGTCCGGCCGACGAGGAGGGCCGTCAGCGCGCCGAGGAGGGCCGTCTGAACGGCGAGGAGTGAACGGACGATCACGCGAATCCTGAGGCGGGCCAAACCTGCGCGGCGGACCATCGGAACGCTTGGGAGTGAACGGCCGGTCTCCGCCATGGGAATCGGAGGGCGGACCAAAACGGCGCGGAGGCCGTGAGCCATCGCGCGGTCCGTCGTCTCGTCTCGGTGGCCGGCGGTCAAACGGACGGTCCTGCTCGCGGCCCTTCCGCTCGTATGGTTTGGCCGCGGGTCTCTGGCGCTCCTCATCGCGAACCGGTTCGCGCGAGGGTTCCCGTACGGGCTCGCGTGGGGGAAGTTCCGTTTTGCGCAGCGGCGGCCGCATGGAAGGAGTCCGTTCCGTTTCCGCGTCGGGCGAGCTGGTAAGCGGTTTGCGCGCTACAGGGCGAGGCCGCGCGGGCGCCGCATCCGCGTCTGGCACCGGTACTGCGCGGGCGATCTCTTCAGCCACTGCAATCGCCGCGCGCATCTCCTTCACATCATGGACGCGCACCAGGTGCGCGCCGCCCAGAACGGAGGCCGCAACGGCAGCCGCGGTCGCGAACAGTGTTTCGTGTTCCCCCGAGTGGTTCAGGAAAGACTTGCGAGACGGCCCGGTGAGAATCGGGTACTCCAGCCTGGCGAGCTCCGGCAGCCGGGCAAGTATTTCAGCATTTTGCTCCCGGCGTTTCCCAAATCCCAAGCCGGGGTCGAGCACAATCCGGATTCGGTCCACGCCGGCGCGCCGCGCGCGGTTCGCGGAAGCGTCCAGATCCTTTGTCACTGAAATCATCACATCCGGCATGGGCGGCAGCTTGTCCCACGTTTCCGGCGTGCCACGCATATGGTTCAGAATCAAACCGGCATCGTTGTCCACTACCACCTTGGCCAGCAGGGGATCGAACGTGAAACCACTCGGGTCATTGATGATTTCCGCGCCGTGCTCAATGGCAAGAGCGGCCACTTCGGCTTTGTAAGTGTCCACTGAGATGGGAATCCCCAGCGCGCCTTTTAGCCGTTTCAAAACCGGAATCAGCCGCCGCAATTCTTCTGCGGCGGAGATACGCGTGCTGCCAGGCTTTGTCGATTCCGCGCCGATATCCAGAATGTCGGCGCCCATTTCTTCCAATTCCAGAGCGCGGGCATATGCCCGGTCCGGGTCTTCGTAACGGCCGCCATCGGTAAACGAATCAGGCGTTACGTTCAGGATGGCAACGATCAGCGTGCGTTCACCCAGCCGGATCTCACGATCCTTTAATTTCCAGGAATACAGTTTGCGGGGCATGTGAAGGATTACCTCAGTGTCCCATGCCGCTAATGCGGAACCAGCACCCGCCGCCAGTTCCTGCCCACCTTAATGGTGAGTTCACCGCCGCCGGGGGTAAAAAACTGGTCTGGAATTCGCGTGCCGTTTACTTCCACCGCGCCGGCTTTCAGCTTGCGCAGTGCATCGGCGACCGATTCCGCCAGCCCGACTCTCGCCAGCAGCTTGTCGATGCGCAGGATCTCGGTCAGCTCCACTGTCTCGATTTCTGCGGGCATGCGGCCGTGCTGCACCACTCTTTCGAACTCCGCCTGCGCTGCTTCGGCATCGGCCACGGAATGGAAATCGCGAACGATCATGGTAGCCAGCCGCTTTTTCTGCTGCATGGGACGGTCCTCCGCTCGCAGCGCCGCAATCTCGGCCATGGAAAGATCGGTCAGCAGTTCGTACCACCGCCACATTAGCTGATCGCCGATTTGCATCACCTTGCGATACATCACCGCAGGGGCTTCCGTGATACCAATGAAATTGCCCAGCGACTTGGACATCTTCTTATCGCCGTCAAGACCTTCCAGAATAGGAACGGTGGCGACAATCTGAGGCAATTGTCCAAAATCCTTTTGAATTTCCCTTCCGACCAAAAGATTGAATTTCTGATCCGTACCACCCATTTCGACGTCGCACTGAAGCGCCACGGAATCGTAAGCCTGCGCAAGCGGATATAAGAGTTCGTGCACGGAGATCGGGGTTCCGGACGAATAGCGTTTGGAGAAATCGTCCCGCTCCAGAATCCGGGCGACTGTGTACCTGGCGCACAGCCGCACCATGTCCTGAAAATCCATCCTGCCCAGCCACTCGCTATTGAAGCGGACCTCGGTTTTTTGAGGGTCGAGGATCTTAAACACCTGCGCCTTGTATGTTTCAGTATTGGCCTGGATCTCTTCGCGCGTGAGCGGGGGGCGCGTTGCGTTGCGGCCCGAGGGGTCGCCAATCATCGCCGTGCTGTCGCCAATTAGAAAGATCACCGTGTGGCCCAGATCCTGGAAGTGCTTCATCTTCCGCAAAAGGACGGTGTGGCCCAAATGCAGATCCGGCGCAGTCGGGTCAAATCCGGCCTTCACTCGCAGCGGACGCCCCTCGCGCGCGGCGGTGATGAGCCGCTCGCGCAGGTCTTCCTCGCGGATGCACTCAGCCAGCCCTTTCGTTAGATAGATTATTTGATCTTGAATAGTGGCGTGCACGCTGTTATAAATGTAGGTATCCGGATGCTCTATATAGTAAGCATTTAATATGGGTGAAGATTTGGTTACCCGGTGCAGGTCGTGTCGTTCGGCAAACACGCGCCGTATTATCCGCAGAGGCCCGCAGGTTTATTTGCAACGGCTCTTCAATCGCGTTCCCTATCACTGCCAGGCGTGTTACCGGGTATTTTTCGCAGCCAGGCCTGACACTCCCATCGTGCCAAGCCACCAGGCTGCGCGTTAGTTCTACATCTTGTAGCGGCCCATGTCCTCGTCGTTCAGGCCTTCCAGCCAGCGGCGCAGTTCCTCGTTATTGACCTTGTCGGAAACCGAGGCCGTGAGCTTGGACGATTTCAGTACGGCATCTTCAACGAAGATCGGGCAATCGAGGCGCAGCGCCAGGGCCAGCGCATCACTGGGACGAGAATCCACGGAGATCAGTTCGCCGCCGCGCTCCAGCCAGATGAGTGCGTAGAAAGTATCTTCCTTCAGTTCGCTGACCACCACCTTGCGGATACCGGCATGCAGTCCCGTGAGCACGCTTTTCAAAAGGTCATGCGTCATCGGCCTGGGAGTGGAAACCTTCTCGATCTCGAGCGCTATCGCATTCGCCTCATAAATCCCAACCCAGATTGGCAGAACAGTGTTGCCCGCCACATCCTTCAGGATGACGATCGGCATGTTGGTGCCGGGGTCCATCATCAAACCCCGAATCTTCATTTCAACTTCCACTGTGGCCTCCCTCTGCTCTCTTTATTCTCATTACACCATTATGGAACCAGCGCTTCACCCACCAGGGAATTGGGCCCGGCGCGCGTCACTTTCACAGGAAGATAAGTCCCCAGCAACGACGGATCGGCGCTCGCGTGCGAGAAGTTCAGGGTGCGGTGCTGCGTGGTGCGCCCGATCCACTGACCCAGTGCGTGGTTTCGGCCTTCCACCAGCACTTCTTCGACCTCGCCGATCATGCCGGAGTGGCGGCGCAGCTGAATCGTCCGCTGCTTTTCCAGGACCGCGGCAAGCCGCCTGGTTTTCTCTTCCTCCGGGATTTTGTCTTCCATGCACAGCGCCGCGGTGTTAGGACGCTGTGAATACTTGAACCCGAACAGGGCGTCGTACTGCACCTGGTCCAGCAGATCGAGCGTCTGCTGGAAATCGGCCTCCGTTTCACCGGGAAAGCCCACGATGATATCGGTGGTGATCGCGATAGGCCGCTTTGCCGCCTTCATCCATTCGATGCGGCGCATGTATTCATCCCGCGTATACAGGCGCTGCATGGCGTACAGCACTCGCGTCGAACCGGATTGCACCGGCAGGTGCACATGATTGCAGAGCCGCTCATCGGCTTCAATGGCATCCACAATCGGCTTGATGAAGTCTCGCGGGTGCGAGGTGGTGAAACGCACGCGGCGGATGCCTGGGATTTCCCCTACGCGCGCCAGCAGCGTTGCAAAATCCCATCCGGCAGGCGAGGGATCGCGGTAGCTGTTCACGTTTTGTCCCAGCAGCTGAATTTCGGAATACCCTTCCGCGGCCAGTCTGCCGGCTTCGTCCATCACGCTGCGGCTGGTTCGGCTGCGCTCCGGCCCGCGCGTAAACGGCACCACGCAATAAGCGCAGCTCTTATCGCACCCTTCGATGATGGTCAGGTACGCTTTGTGCGGGTTGTCGCGGCGGGTATAGGGCGTCTCAAATGCTTCGTCGCGGTCGAAGCTCAAACCGGTGACGCGTTTGTTGCCCGCCTCCAGCTGTACCAGCATTTCCGGCAGACGCGCATAGCTGGCTGAGCCCGCGACCAGGTTTACGTGCGGCGCGCGCGCGAAGATCTTTTCGCCTTCCTGCTGCGCCACGCACCCCAGCACAGCGATGGTTTTTCCGGCGCCCGCAGCACGCTTGAACTGATCGAGCCGGTGAAAAACTTTTTGCTCCGCTTTGTCCCGGATGCTGCAGGTGTTATAGAACAGATGTGTTGCGGCCTCGGGCGTTTCCACCTGGCTGAATCCCTCGCGCAGCAGCGTCCCGACCACTTTCTCGGTGTCGTGCGCATTCATTTGACAGCCAAATGTCTCGATGTAAAAGGTCTTCTCCACTGCCACTTCATTGTAGAGCAGCCTCATGAACCTCAGCCGCCAGATCGCTTTCGACGTCCTCATCGCTGTGGAGTCGGGCGCCTATGCCGCGGACATGCTGAACTTGCGCACGGCATCTCTCGAGCACCGCGATGCGGCGCTCGCTTCGTCCATCGTTCTGGGAGTGTTACGCCATCGTGCCGGGATCGATTTTGTGATTACCACGCTTTCGGGCCGGCAAGCCGCAAGGCTGGACGCAGAAGTACTCACGGCACTCCGGATGGGCGTATACCAGCTGCGCTATCTGGACCGCATTCCCGCGCACGCCGCGGTGGACGCCAGCGTCGAGTTGGTGAAGCGCGCGCGTAAGCGTTCCGCCGCGGGATTTGTGAACGCTGTTCTGCGAAAGGTAAACCGAGCACCGCTGCCTTGGCCCGACCGCGCCACCGAATTGTCCTGCCCCGCCTGGATGCTCGCGCGCTGGGAAGCGGCGTTCGGCCAGGCTGCGGCTCACGCCCTCGCCGCGGCCGCTCTCGAAACCCCGCCGCGCTATATCCACGTGCCCCTGGCAGCCGCTGTGCCCGGTTCCGCGCAGCCCACCGAAGTTCCCGGCTGCTACCTGCTGCCGCCCGGCGAAGCTGCTCCGTTTCGTTTGCAGGACATCGGTTCGCAGGCCATCGTTCCTCTCCTCGACTTGCAGGCCGGCCACCGCTTCCTTGATCTTTGCGCCGCGCCGGGCAACAAAACGGCGCAGGCTCTCGAATCGAAAGTGCGTGCCGTTGCCTGTGACGTGAGCCGCAAACGTCTGCAGCCGCTGCAGGCGCTGGACATTCCGCTGGTGCTGCTGGATGCGCAGCGGCCGCTTCCGTTCGGTCCTGTGTTTGACCGGATTCTGCTGGATGCGCCATGTTCCGGCACCGGTACGCTGACGCACAATCCGGAGATCAAGTGGCGGCTTCACCCCGAAGAGATCGAGCGCCAGGCGAAACGCCAGGCCGCGATTCTGGCGAGCGCGCTCGGCGCCCTCGCGCCGGGAGGCCTGCTGGTTTATTCCACCTGTTCGCTTGAGCTGGAGGAGAATGAGCGGGTGGTGGAGAGCGTTGCCGCGGGACGGGTAATCCGTCAGCTCCGGCGCATGCCCGGGCGCGATCCTGGCGACGGCTTCTTCGCCGCAGTTATCAACTGATGCGTGTTAACCTGAACGGAGCGCATTCCTCATGGCTCAAATCGTCCCATCGATTCTTTCGGCCGATTTCGCCCATCTGGCCGATGAAATCCACCGAGTCGAAAAGGCCGGTATCTCCATGCTCCACATCGACGTGATGGATGGCCACTTCGTCGACAACCTAACGCTTGGCCCTCCACTGGTGGAGAGCATTCGCAAGGTCACCGGTCTCACTTTCGACCTGCACCTGATGATCGAGGACCCGCACAAGTACGCGCCCATCTTCATCGAAGCGGGAGCCGATCAAATTTCCATTCATCAGGAGGCCTGCCGCCATCTGGACGCCACCATCCACATGGTTCAGGAGAAAGGGGCAAAGTGCGGTGTTGTACTGAATCCCGCGACGCCTGTGGAAACTCTGACGGACGTGCTGGATATTGTGGACCACGTGCTGGTCATGAGCGTGAACCCCGGTTTCGGAGGACAGAAATTCATTCCGAATTCATTGAATAAGGTTCGCCACCTCGCGCGTCTTCGGGAAGAGCGCCGGCTGCAGTTCGCAATCGAGATCGACGGCGGCGTGGATAAGCGCAATGTTGAAGCGATTACGCGCGCCGGGTGCGACTGGCTGGTCGCGGGCTCCGCAGTGTTTCATAGTGCCGATCCAGCCGCGACCGTGAAAGAAATGCAACACCTGGCGGCGGAGGCAACGGCGATAAGAGTCTGATTTACACTAGTCTCTGTTTGGCCAGTTCCTTGCCCGCGATGAAAAGGCAATCCATGCAATCCTATTCCAAGTTCGCTGTAAACCTGCTCGCGCTCGCGCTTGCCGGTTCTTTGTTCTCCGCCTGCAGCTTTCATAAGAAGAAATACGAAAACCCGATCGCAAAAGATACGCTGCAGCCTGACAAGGTGCTGTTCGACCGCGCCATTGGCGATATCGAACATGGCCGCTATGAAGTGGCGCGCCTGACGCTGAATACGCTCATCAACACATACGACACGAGCGAATATCTTGCCAAGGCGAAGCTCGCGATTGCCGACAGCTGGTACCGCGAAGGCGGAGCGCACGGACTAGCGCAGGCCGAAGCCGAATACAAGGATTTCATTCTGTTTTATCCGGCCATGGAAGAAGCCGCAGAATCGCAGTGGAAGGTGTGCCAGATTCATTACAAACAGATGGAGAAGGCAGACCGGGATTCCGCTCAGGCAATCCGGACCGAGGACGAGTGCCGCGTACTGGTAACCCAGTTCCCGAACAGCAAATACATTCCTCAGGCACAGCAGATGCTGCGCGATACCCAGGAAGTGCTGGGGCAGAAGGAATTTCTGACCGGCTCGTTCTATCATGCCAAGGGCGCCTATCCCGCGGCCGCAAACCGGCTGTCGTTTGTCGCGGATCAGTACCCGCTATTTAGTGGCGCCGATGAAGCCCTCTGGCAGGCAGCTGATTCGTATCGCCGCATGGGAGACCGATTTGAGGGTCAGGCTGCGGACGATTACACGCGCATTGTTCGTGATTACCCGCTAAGCGCGCACGCGGAAGACGCGAAAGACCGGCTGCAGGAGATGAAGCGGCCCGTGCCGGCAGGAGACCCTGCGGCGATCGCCCGGATGAAGTACGACGATGAGAACCGCACCAAACGGGGCATGGTCAGCAAGGCGATGAACGTGTTCTCCAGTCGCCCGGATGCCCACTTGGCAGCCAAGACGGGCGCTCCCTCCATGACCACCATGCGTCCCCCGACACCGGTCAGTGTTCCTTCCGTGGCTGCGCTTGGCGCGGGCAGCACGGTGACCGGCGGAACCGGCGCAACCACTTCCGACGTCTCGGCCACAGTTTCCACGAACACCAGCGCTATCGATTCCAAACCGGATGCCCGACAGGGCGGGGCTCCGGCGGCTGCCACTCCCGGCGCCGCTGCAGCGCCTCCGACCGCCGGCGCGGTTCCTGGAGCCAGTCCCAATACGTTGAATGGGGCCTCTTCTTCGCAGGTTGCCGCCGAACAGCAGCAGCAACAGCCGCTGCCGACTAACCGCCAGATGCCCAAGGCAAAGAAAAAGACCAAGAAGCAATTGAAGCAGGAACAGGACGCACTGGACAAAGCCAAACAGCAGCAGTCCGCGACGCCTGCTTCAGCGGGAACCACGCCTGCCGCGCCGCCGAAATGACGCGCGTGCTGCTGGCGGATGATAGTCCGCATGCCCAGCGCATGGGCGAACGCATTCTCCGCGAAGAAGGCTACGAAGTAATCACCGTTTCCGACGGGGAAACGGCCATGCTCAGGCTGAAAGACGCCAATCCGGATCTGGTGATTGCCGACATTTCCATGCCTGGCGTCTCCGGTTATCGGGTCTGCGAGTATGTGAAAACCAGCGGCAACCATCCCGCCACGCGCGTGGTGTTGACGGCCGGAGCGATGGAGCCCTTCGACGACGCCGAAGTTGCCCGTGTCAAACCGGATGGTCAGTTGAAGAAGCCGTTCGAGGCCACGCTTCTCATCGCCGCGGCGGCGGCCGCTAAGACGAGCGTTCCCAGGCCGGTTGTGCGACCCGGCCGGGGAGTGGTCGTCCTGGATCCGGAGCAGGTGCGCGCCGCAGTGACGCTGGCGCTGGACGCTTCACTAAGCTCGCTGGCCGACCAGATTACCGAGAAGGTGCTGGTTTCGCTTAACCTGAAACCATATGCCCGATAACAGCTTCGACGTGGTTTCGCAAATCGAGATGCCGGAAGTACTGAACGCCATCCAGCAGGCTCAAAAGGAACTCACCACACGCTACGACCTCAAGGATTCGAAGTCGTCCATCGAGCTGAAGGAAAAGGACAAAAAGATCGAACTGGCGAGCGCCGATGAATACAAGCTCAAGAGCGTGATCGAGATCCTGGAGCAGAAGCTGGTTAAGCGCAAAGTGCCGCTGAAGGGCCTGACATTCGGCGCGATCATTCCGGCGACCGGTCAATCGGTGAAGCAGGAAATCACTCTGCAAAACGGTATCCCGTCCGAAAAGGCGAAGGATCTGGTCAAAGCCCTGAAAGACAGCAAGCTGAAGGTGCAGGCCGCGATCAACGGCGATCTGGTGCGCGTCAGCGGCAAGGACCGCGACACCCTGCAGCAGGCGATCGCCATCCTGCGCGGCAAGGATTTCGGCATCGATCTGCAGTTCATCAACTTCCGCAGCAATTAGGTTCCGCCGTGGCGCGCAAAATCGAATCTCTTTCCATCCCCGGCCCGGCAGGCGTTTTGGAAGCGCTGCTGGAGGAGCCGGAGCACGGCGAAGCCCGCGAAGTCTGCCTGATTTGCCATCCGCATCCGGCGCGAGGCGGAACGATGCACAACAAAGTGGTTTACCGCATGGCGCATGGCCTCCGGCGCTCCGGGCGCGCCGTGCTGCGCTTCAATTTTCGCGGCGTGGGACGCAGCGAAGGCGCCTATGGCGAGGGAGTGGGTGAACTGGAAGACGCGCGCACTGCGCTGGCATGGCTGCGCGCCCGCTTCCCCGGCCTTCCTTACTCAATGGCGGGCTTTTCTTTTGGATCCCGTATCATCCTGAAGCTGGGCTGTGCCATGCAGGGCGCGCAATGTCTGATCGCCGTTGGTTTTCCGACCTGGCGGGAAGGTACCGAGCACCTCGCGACCTGTACAGTGCCGAAGATCTTCGTTCAGAGTACTCGGGATGACTTCGGGCCAAAGGCAGCCCTCGCGGAAATGGTGGGGACGTTCGCGGAGCCGAAACGGATCATCTTCATCGACGCGGGAGACCACTTCTTCGCTGGATCGCTGCCGCAACTGGAAGACCAGCTAGCAAGCCTGCCGTAAGATCCGGTTGCTTCTCCGGTAAGCGCGCATCCCAATCAGTTCCGCGACACGATCCAGGAAATCGGAAACGTCCTGAGTGTCCACCACCACCTGAGCGTCCTGATCGCGGCGGTGTGCTTGGCGATCCATGTTCATGAAAGACGTAATCAGCGCAGTTGCCGGGCGGTACTGTTTCTGCCTCGCGTAAGCGAGCACACGGTGACTGGCTTCCTGCGATTCCGCACGCAAATCGCACAACACCAACTGAAATTCGCCCGAATCGAGCAAATCGAGGGCTTCGGCGGCGCTGGCGGCGCCCTTAACCGCGTATCCGCCTGCGCGCAGCAGCGTTTGCAAGGTGAGCCGGGAAGCCAGATCTCCGTCTACCAGTAATACTTTAGCTAACTGAATGGTTTGCAAGGCCAAGTCCTAACTGGAATATACGCTCTTTCCCAAAATTTACGATGCAAAAAATGGGGTTCCGGTTGCAATTTGATGACAATCGCCCTTTTGACCCGTTCAGCGGCCTCAAAACGCTTCCGGTCGGAACGCAGATCAGAGAGCCCGAAACACGATTATCGCGGCAGCCAAATCCTCAACGGCGATTCCCAAGGACTCGTAAATCACTCGGTTCCCGGTGGGCAACGGGCGCGTGCCGGCAAGCAGTTCGCCCAACTCCGTCGCGCGATTCCACGACTACAATGCCGCGCATGGCTTCTTCATCCAGCTCGCGGTGTGATGCGGGCAGGCCGCCAACCGCGCAGACGAAAATGTGCGGCCCCAGCCAACTACCCGTGAAGTACGGGATCCAGCGCCTGGGTTACGGTGACCACTACGTCCGCGCCACGCACGGCTTCCTCGGCGGATGCGACAGCATTTTCGCCGATTTCCTCAGCGAACCTGCGCGCGTGGGCGGCGGTCGGACTCCACACGCGAATGTCGTCGAACGGCCGCACCAGACCAACTGAATCGTGGCCTGGTGGGTGGGCATCCGTGCCGCGCGTTGCCGGGGTAGACCATCACCAGCTTGATGCCCATGAAGTCCCCGTAGATCGCGGGCATCAAGCCCCATAACGCGCGATGTTCCGGGACGGCCAGAATGCTGCGCACCGGCTGCGTAACCGCGTCGGAAGAAAAATCGCGTAGCGCCTGTTCCATAACGGGAAGCAGCGCTTTTTTATGGTCAACAGTTCGCGGACTCGCGCTTCCTCGACTACCAGCATCTTCGGATGATCGCCGCGAGCAGGCCCGAGGGTAGGCACGGCAGCTGCGCTAAACTTGGTTGTGGAACGAAGCCAGCTGCTCGTTTCTCGCGCGTATTTTCCCCGATCGTCTAACGGTAGGACAGCGGCCTTTGGAGCCGTGAATCGTGGTTCGAATCCATGTCGGGGAGCCAAACAGCCATCGTTGATTCTATTGTGTTTATACCTCGGTGAAAGGGCAGACCCGTCGTGGATTCGAACCTGCACGCGGAAACGGGTGCCGAGTCCCCCTTTTGAGGCAGGTTGCCTCAATCCAACTTTGTGCCGGTGGCCACCATCCACAACCATGCAGCAAGCGCCCAGACGCCAGGTAAGGCGGTCAGCACGATCGAAAAGATATAGCCGACTTTCAGCATTTGCTTCCGTGGCGTGCCGCGATAGATGCTTGCATCGAGGATCGGCCCAGCGGTGTAGGCAAGGTTAGCAAATATCGCATAGAAAGGTGGGCCGATAACCATCATGATGGGCTCCTCAAAATCTACGCCTGGCTTGACTGCGGCCGAGCCTGCGAACAATACGAGCAGCCACGTTCCTACGCCGACGAGAAACAAATCGCGGTTGTACCTGAAACGGCGCTCTTGCCACCATTTCCAGATGTCACGTTTTGACGATCCTGCTGAGCCATGGAAATACCAGTCCGGTTGAGTCCGCATTCAATTATTTCGTGGCAGCCCCCGCTGAGGTCAGGATATCGAAAATTCTGGCGCGCTCAATACCCACGTACAACCGTGTGGACTAATGAGAAAAGTTCGATAACTGCCCACGAAGGGGAGCCACACCGCTTTCATGAATCCATTGATTTTGATGCAATACTGGCGATTCAGCCCGTCGTGGATTCGAACTACTCCAACTCAAAAATCTGGAGCCGAGAATAGTTGTCATAATTGCGCTCGATTCGTTCCAGCAAAGCGAGCTGAGAAAGCGAACCACCAGAGCTGTAGGCAGATACCCGGCGACGTCTATGTCCATTGAGGTCAGCACAGCCGGAATTGCGAAAGCTAACGACGTGGCAATTAAGCACCGCGGGAAAGTTCTGACCCGTCAACGAATCTTAGCGGCTTCAGACAAAACAATCGCATAAAAAGCGAATATCCTGAAACGCAGCATCCTGAGGGGCCAACAAACGATTAAAAACCGAATCGCTACTTTCGACAATCCTATCGCTTCAGCATCGCCGTCGCTGGCCAGGAGCATGGCTTTAGTCGCGCTTGCCGCCGCCCTGAGTCTTTGACACCTTTTCTCGGATAGGGGTCACCCCGAACAGAATTACCAATGGACTTGGGGAAAGAAGTAGCCGCAAAAGAGTCGGCAGGACAAACGGCAGGGCTGGTGTCACCGCGAACCCGACCAGGACGGCTACGCCCAAAGCTCCTTCAAACGGACGTTCCGGCACCAAACCGTTGGTGGCCGGCTTGCCGAATGGTGAACGGGAGGATCTGAATCTGTTTGGCAAGCGCGTAAGCGGTCGGGAGATCTCCGTCAATTTCGACTAGCGTGCGGCCGATCACGAGTACCGAATTGTTCGGTGAAAAAATCCGATTCATCCCTTGGGGCACGGTTCCTTTCCAGCCGGGACCGCTAATTAGATATTCGCCGGCCCCGGTGCCCGTGGCGCGTTTGCCAACGTAAGCAAAGTTCGCATTCTTCGACGGATCATTGAACTGCACGCTGTAGTACCGGCCGGCCATGTCCGGTACATGCATGATTTGCGGTCCTTTTCTGAGGTCTAACCAGCCGACCGTAACGAGCGTGTCGTGATTTACACCGGTGGTCCACAACTTTGAGGCCCCCGCAGGAGGGTGCAGGGGATCTGCGAAAAGCGCTTGGGGTTCCGTATGGAGCGTATTGATCGGTATGGGGCCGTAGCCTCCTCCATTGACAAGGATTGCTCTCTTGAATGCTAAGAGAAATAGACGCGGCCAAAAGTAAATGCCGAGGAACCACACCGCGATACAAACCCCGCCGAAGATGAGCAAATGTTCGTACGCCATTTGCATCATTTCGCGCCGGCAACCGGCGGCACCGTATACGCGCCGTCGAGAATGGCCGCGCCGGGCATGTACGCGCGCAACCAGAGTCTGAACTTGCCTGTGGGTGCCGGCAACCAATTCAATTCTCGGCCTACAGGAGCGGCGTTCTGGAGGTAAATATCGACGGACCCATCCGCGTTTGCCACAAGTCCTGATCGATCGCTCACGCAATACCGATTGATAGGATTCGGCACAAAACGTTCTTTCGCATCGGCCATAGTCAGCGACCAAAACGCATTGACCGGCGGAAGACCGCCAGCCGGGAAATGCAGGATGTAATTGCGCGCTCCGGAGAGCACTTGACCCGCGCCATCCACCTGCGTTCTCCAATACATCGCTTCCTGCGGCGAATTTACTGGGCCTGGAAATATCCGGGCACATGCGGCCCGCAGAAACATAGCGTTGCCCGGCTCACCGCATCCGTAAATCGTGATCCAGCCATTGATCCTCGTAGCCTTTACCCTCGCCAGAATTTCGACGGTGACAACCGCAAAGCCCCATCCGACGAGAACGCCTTGCACCAGAGCATTACGCAGGGTCAGTGATGCGGGTGAGAAGGACCAACGGATGACGACCCAGCCACACACCGCGGCGATGAACGCTGTGAAATATGCATAGGTTCTCTCGCTCATACTATTTCCTATTTCCCTTATTATATTCGGCTTAATGGGCGAGAGCTTTGCCCAATACAGTGCCGCATCTGCGACTCGTCTAGGCCGAACTTCTTAGCGGCCTGATGATATGTCCGTCAGGAATATAAATCCATCTCCTGCGCAGTTTTCGACGGCCTGCTGACTTTTGCAGCTTCAATGAGTTGTTCTGCCGCACTCGTAGAGGACCGCGGAATCGCGGGCTTAGAGAAAGGTTGCAGCCATTGTAAAATTGGCACACTTCCCAGAACGCCGTTTCCGGCAACTATCAGCACTCGCGACTGAGCTGGACATGACCGCACTCCGGCCCCCTAATCTGTTTTTAATCCGAAATTGAAAGACGTGCAGTCCTCCCCGTTACGCTATAGGCGACGGGAATTTGCATTATCGCAAGAGACGCCTCGCATCGACTGAATAGCGAGCGCCGCGCGCAATCCCATCATCGGGACCGTCGACAATCTATTCTCTCGCTGAGGCGAAACCAGGCACTTTCAATCCTGCTCGGTTTTCGGCTCAGGCGGAGTAGCGGGTGGTTTCTTTCTTTTGCCTGTTACCGGCCGGGTCAGATGCATCGCCGTTTCCGCGCTGATTGCCGACAGCTGGGCGCCCGTTCGATCCTGACCACTGAGGGCAAGTTGCTCGATACTGCGAATGGCCTTTTCCAGCTCAGCTCGCTCATGGCGCAGGCCTGCAAGGATCTCGAGTAAGTCCATGTTTCCTAGATCCCGAACAAACTCGCCATTGACATTACAACAAAGGTTAGCAGTCGGTGAGTGCAGAAAACGGTTGAATTTTTACTAATTGCGCCACAAGGTACAATTGAGCAGGATGCAACAATGATCTGGCGAGCTGTCCGGCGGGTTTTCGTAACCGAACTGCATACGCGAGTCATGTTGGGCCTGTTGCTTGCCGTTGCAGGCACTCTCGGAATTACGTTCCCGGAGCAAGGTCCGGCCATCGGTATTCTTTTTGGTATTGGCCTGATGGCAGCCATATACCGCGTCCGATACGGGCGCTGGTAGCCCGGCTATTCCTTAACCTTCAGCCGCGACCGGTTCTCTTCAATAAACTGCTGGATATCCGCGGCCATGGACAGCAGCTTAAGCCATTGCTCCTGATAGAGAGTGACCGGGAACCGCCCAAGACCGTAAACCGACACCGCGCCCTTCTCGCTGACTTTCATGGAGACGGCGCTGTTTCGCTTTTGCTTGAGTGTCTCGTTCTCAGCCCGAAGGCGTTCGAGTTCTGCTTGGAGATCTTCGTTGGACATAAGCATGGCGGAGAGGGGGGGATTCGAACCCCCGACAGAGCTTTAGACCCTGTGACGGTTTAGCAAACCGCTGCTTTCGACCACTCAGCCACCTCTCCGTGAGGATTCTGCGGAAGCTACTCTGAGAGATTAGCACAATGACATACAATGAAAGTGCGCGCCCGTAGCTCAGCTGGATAGAGCGTTTGCCTCCGGAGCAAAAGGCCAGAGGTTCGAATCCTCTCGGGCGCACCACCATTCAACCGAAACACCATCGTCAAAGGTGTAAATTCGTTCTAAAATAGAGGTCTCGTCCCCGTAATGACCCCGCCGAGGATATTCTTGAAAACCCTGGCAGCAGCGATCGTGCTCTTTGCCGCAGTTTCGGCGGCCTGTGCCGCGGATACGTTCAGCCAGTCGGTACAGCCGCTTCTCGCAAAAAACTGCTATCTTTGCCACAGCGCCAAAAACAAGACGGCCGACGTTGATCTTTCGCAGTTCACGGCCGCCCCGTCCCTGGCGCATGATCCGGAACTCTGGGAAAAGGTAGCCACCAAGCTGCGCGACGGTACCATGCCGCCGAAAGGCATGCCCCGCCCGAAGCAGGCGGATGCCGAAGCGGCCGCACAGTGGATTACGGCGGAATTGGCGCGCGCCGAGCAGGCCTCTCCTCCCGATCCGGGCCGCGTGACCGCGCGCCGCCTGAACCGCGCGGAGTACAACAACACGGTTCGAGATCTGCTGGACATCGACTTTCGCCCGGCAGACGATTTTCCCCAGGACGATTCCGGCTACGGCTTCGACAACATTGCGGACGTGCTCTCGCTCTCGCCCGTTCTTCTCGAGAAGTATCTGAAGGCGGCGGAAACCGTGGTGCGGTCCGCCATCGTGGGACCGGAACCGGCGAAGCCCACCGTGCTGCGCTCGCAGCCTCCCGGCGAGGAGTTTCCGCTGCGGGCGAAGCCGCTCACGGAGTACGACGTCACCGGCCTGTCCATGCCGAACGCACTTCATACCACCATGCACTTCCCCGCTGCCGGCGATTATTCGATCCGCGCCGCGCTCGAAGGGCGTCGCCCGAATGGTTCGGAGCCAGTGCATATCGGGATTTGGCTGGATGGAAAGCGCATTCAGACGCTGGACATCGATGCCAAAAGCGACGGACAAAGTATTGATCTGTTCGGCGCCCAGCAGGAATTTCGCACCCATTTGCCGGCAGGGGATCACTGGGTCGCAGCATCAATCGAACGCATTTACGAAGGCCTGCCGGCAAGCTACGGCGGCCCGAATCCTTCGCAGCGCCCGGCGCCGCCCGAGCCGGACATCAGCCGGTTCATGAAAATTCCCGCTGGCGCTACGCCGGAGCAGATCGCAGAATTAAAAAAAGCGGCGCTGGAGCGCCGGGAGAAAAACAAAGTCCCGGCGAATCGCGTGTGGGTGCACTGGGTGGAAGTGACCGGGCCGTTCAACGCGGTTCAGGGACCCTCGCTGGCGGCGCGCAAGAAAGTGTTCACCTGCGGGCACTTGGACGGGCACCATCAGCCCTCGTGCGCTCGCGTGATCGTGGCCAGTTTTGCGCGACGCGCCTTCCGCCGGCCTGTGGACGCGCAGGAACTGCAGCCTTATTTTAAATTGGCGGCGGATTCGCGCCGGCAGGGCGCTTCCTTTGACGAATCCATTGAGGCCGCGCTCGAAGCCGTGCTGGTCTCGCCGGATTTCCTTTTCCGTATCGAACACACGCAGACGGGCCCGCAGCCACGGAGCGGGATTCGTCCGGCTTCCACTGGCAAGCCGGCAGGAGACGTTCAGTTCATTGACCAGTACGCGCTGGCCTCCCGGCTCTCCTACTTTCTGTGGTCCACCATGCCGGATGAGGAATTGCTGCGCGCGGCGGACCAGCACACGCTGCGCAAGCCGGCAGTTCTCGCAGCACAGGTTAAACGGATGTTGAACGATCCGAAGTCGCACGCTTTGGTGGAGAACTTCGCTGGCCAGTGGCTGGAGCTGCGTCGGCTCGAATCGGTGGCGCCGGATCACGACAAGTTTCCGCAGTTCGACGATTATCTGCGCATGTCGATGCGGCAGGAAACTGAAAAGTTCTTCGACAACGTCATTCACCAAAATCTCAGCATTCTGGATCTGGTTGACGGTAAATACACCTTCCTCAACGAAAAGCTGGCTGATTTCTATGGCATTCCCGGCGTAAAGGGCACGGACTTTCGCCGCGTGGACCTGACCGGTACGCCCCGAGGCGGAGTTCTCACCCAGGCCAGCGTGCTGACGGTCTCCTCCTACGCAACCCGCACGTCTCCCGTGTTGCGCGGCAAGTGGATTCTGGAAAACTTCCTGAACCAGCCGATCCCCCCACCGCCGCCGAATGTTCCGGCTCTGGACGAGGCGAAGATCGGCGCTTCCGGATCCATGCGGCACCAGATGGAAGAGCATCGCAACAACCCGGTGTGCGCGTCCTGCCACTCCAAAATGGACCCGCTGGGCTTCGGTTTCGAAAACTTCAACGCCATTGGCGAGTGGCGCACCATGGACGGCAAATTCCCGATCAACGCTTCGGGAACGCTGCCGGATGGCCGTTCGTTCGCCGGACCCGCGGAACTGAAGACCCTGCTTCTGAAAGACCGGAGCGCATTTGCTGAGTGCGTCACGGATAAGCTTCTGACGTACGCCTTGGGCCGCGGATTGGAACGTTACGATCGGCGAACAGTGAAGGAAATAGCCGGCCACGTAGCCGCCGATGATTACCGTTTCTCCAGCCTCGTGATGGAGATTGTGAACAGCCTGCCCTTTCAAATGCGCCGTGGAGAGCCGAACCGAACATGATCAATACCGGAAAATACCTGCATCGCCGAACTTTCCTGAGGGGGATCGGCGCGGCCGTCGCGCTCCCGATGCTGGATGCCATGCGTCCGGCGCTGGCGACCGCTGCGACGGTCGCCGCCACTAAACCGCCCACGCGTCTGGCTTTCAATTACATTCCGAACGGCGTCACCATGAAGGCCTGGAAACCGGCCGTTACGGGCAGCGAATTTCGAGCTCACGCCGATTCTGCAGCCGCTCGCAGCTTACCGGCAGGATCTGCTGGTGCTCTCTGGCCTGGACCATCACAACGCGGAATCTCTGGGCGATGGCGGCGGCGACCATGCCCGGGCGGGCGCCTGCTTCCTCACCGGAGTGCACCCGCGCAAGACGGCCGGAGCGGATATCCAAGCCGGCATTTCGGTCGATCAGATCGCCGCGCAAAGGCTGGGCTCGGCTACGCGTATGGCATCGCTCGAACTGGGCTGCGAAGATTCGCGCACCGTGGGTGCCTGCGATTCCGGGTACAGCTGCGCTTACACCAACAGCATCTCGTGGCGCGGTCCGCGTACCCCGATGCCGCCGGAGACGAATCCGCGGCTGGTGTTTGAGCGGCTGTTCGGAGACGAAGATTTCAACCTCACGCCGGAAGAGCGCACGCGCCGCGCGGCGCAGCGCCGCAGCATTCTGGACGTGGTGAACGCCCGCACGCAGCGCCTGGAGCGCGACCTCGGTCCGGCTGATCGCCGCAAGCTCGACGAATACCTCACCGGCATTCGCGAACTAGAAAAGCGCATCGAAATGGCCGAGAACGATCACCGGAAGTTTACTCCAACCATCGAGAAACCTGCCGGGATCCCGGTCGCCTATGCCGATTACCTCAAGCTAATGTTCGATCTTCAGGTGCTGGCGTTTCAGGCCGACCTGACGCGTGTCTCCACTCTCGTTTTCGGGCGCGAGGCAAGCGTGCGGACCTACAGCGAAATCGGCGTGGCGGATCCGCATCACCCGCTCTCGCACCACCGCAACCTGCCGGACAACATCGAAAAGCTGACGAAGATCAATACTTTCCACACCACTCTGTTCGCCAGCTTCCTCGGGAAACTGAAGGCGGTGAAGGAGGGCGACGGCACGCTGCTGGACCACTCCATGGTGGTTTACGGCGGCGCCATCTGCGATGGCAACAGCCACTCGCATGTCGATCTGCCCGTGCTTCTGGCGGGCCGCGGCGACGGACAAATCAAACCGGGACGCCACATCGCCTATCCAAAAGGCACGCCGATGACAAATCTTTACCTGACGCTGCTGGAGCGCATGAACGTCCCCACCGACAAACTGGGCGACAGCACCGGTCAGCTGGAACATCTCTCGGAGGTTTAACCATGAAGTCCGCCGCACTCTGTCTGTTCCTTGCCGCGAGCCTTTCCGCCGCTTCCTCCGATAAAGGAGCGAAGCCGCTCACGGCGAACTACAACATCCCGCTGTGGGAAGAAGGAAAGGTTCCGCTGGCCAAAGGCGACGGGCCTCTTGATAAGCCGTTCCTCACTGTGTTTCTTCCCCCCGCCGGAAAAGAGAATGGAACTTCGGTGGTGATTGCGCCGGGCGGGTCGAACATCATGCTCATGTATGGCGGCGAAGGGATGGAAGTGGCGGAGCGCTTCAACGACTGGGGCGTCACGGCATTCGTCCTGACGTATCGGCTATCTCCCCGGTACGGTGAAGACGCACGTGTGCTCGACGGCAACCGTGCCATCCAGCTGGTACGGCAACGCGCGGCGGAGTGGAAGCTCGATCCGGCGAAGGTCGGCTATATCGGTTTTTCGGCCGGTTCGAATATGGGTCGTGCCGTTGTCGACCATTCCGATGCCGGCTCCCGGCCGGATTACCTCGCTCTCATCTACGGACCGGGACGCGCCACGCCCGGAGAATCACTCAAGGATTTCCCGCCCACCTTCATCTGCGCAGCCGAATTCGACAAAGGTGCTTCCCTGGGCTCCGCGCAGTTCTTTATGGATCTGACGCGCGCGGGCGCAGTCGCGGAAGTTCATCTCTACCAGAAGGGCCGCCACGGCTTCGGCACCGGTTACGGCACCGAATTTTCTGACTGGATGGGACGGCTGGAACATTTCCTGCAGCAGGACGGCTTTCTTCCGGGTACCAAACATTGAAAATCGCGATTGCCGCGTTTGCCTGTTCTCTCTGCGCGCTCGCGGCTGCTCCGCCGGTGGTCAATGACGGATACGGCGATTACGTGTACGTGCCCGCGGGTCCGTTTCGCATGGGTGACAACTTCGGCGACGGGGAAGCGCGCGAGCGCCCGGTGCATACGGTGGATCTCGACGCCTTCTACATCGGGAAATATGAAATCAACAACGGTCAGTGGCGTAAGTTTCGCGACGATCCGGGTTACGACGATCCAAAGTTCTGGCCGGGAAAGCGGCCGACACCCAAAGACCAGGTGCCTTACTGGAACGATGCGAAGAACCACGGAGGCGGCACTCCGGACAGCGACAACTATCCGGTGCTGGGCGTCAACTGGGATGGCGCCGTGGCCTACTGCAACTGGCTGAGCGCGAAAACCGGCCACACCTACCGGCTGCCCACCGAAGCCGAGTGGGAGAAGGCGGCACGCGGTACCGACCAGCGCCGTTACCCGTGGGGCAACACCATCGACCGGACCAAAGCGAATTACGTGGGAGCGGCGCCCTTCGATACCGGAGCCCCCGGCGGAACCTACACTGGCGCATCGCCATACGGAGCCTTCGACATGGCAGGCAATGTCATGGAGTGGTGCTCCGACTGGTACGGCCGCGACTATTACGCCATTTCTCCGCGGAAGAATCCGAAGGGTCCCGATACCGGAGCCTATCGCGTACTGCGCGGCGGAACCTTCTTCGAAGATCCCTTTGAGCTGAGGAGCTATGCGCGGACTGCGGCGTGGCCTTCGTTCCAGTCACACCGCATGGTCGGGTTCCGCGCCGTCCGCGAGCCTTAGGCCGGGTTCAAACACGCCTGCAGCATGGCGCGCGCATAACCCACGTTGAAGGCGAATGCCGTGTATCCGCCGCCGCCAGGATAAGTTGAGCGGAAGTTTGGCTGCGCACGGTCATAATCGATACCGCGCGGATGTTCCGGGTACACCATCCGCGGATACTTCTGCTTCACCAGTTCCTTCATCACCGCATACATGTTGTTGTAGCCTTCGTCGATGAAAACCTCCTCGTAATGTTCATAGGGCTTCTCGACGATCACATTGCGAAAATGAACGTGATTGATTCGGTCTCTTGACTGAAAGTAACGGCAGACCTCAACGGGGTCGTGGCCCATCTCGCGCGTCACGCCGCAATCGAAGGTGATGCCGTTGGACTTACTCGGCACAATTTCAATCAGCCGCTTCCAGCCTTCCACGCTGCCCATAATCTGTTGGGAGCCGCGGCTCACGGGAGCCGGTGGATCGTTCGGATGCAGCGCGAGACGCACACCCGCCTGTTCCGCCACCGGAATCACCGCCTTCAAAAAATAGGTGATGGTGCTCCACATCTCCTCGAACTTGTGCGCGCCTTCCTGCTCGAGCGGCGGAAGATCTTTCATCTTGGAATAATCGAAGCCGGTGTAACTCGCGCCGGAGCGGCCGGGCACTTCGTAGTATCCTTCCATGGCGCGGTGCGCGTACCAGTTGTATTCCACAACCGGCAGGCCCACTTTGCCCGCCGCCACAAGCGACTGCTTCACCTTCTCGATCTCTTCATCTCTTCCCGGCCGGCCATAGATGGCATTGTTGAATCCGCCGATCATCACGTTGCCGACGGTGAGACCTCCCGCTTTCAGCTTGTCCGACATGGCGCGCAGGTCGGATTCCTGCCAGGGAATGCGTCCCATGCTGCCGATCACGTAATTGACGCCCAGTTGCTTAATTCGGCGAATTCCGGCGTCGTCCATGGAACCCGCCGCCAGTCCGCCCGCTCCGATTTCCAAACATATCTTCGGTGTGTTCGGGCCTTCTCCCTTCATGCCCATCGGCAGAGTTTCGGCCCGTGAGCTTTCCGGCGCGGCCAAGGCAGCGGTAGCGGCCACTCCCGCGCCCAGCAGGTCCCTTCTGGTCCAGTTGTTTTCCATCGTGTGGTCCTTCCGAAAAGATTCTATTGCATATCGCCGGATTTCGGGCCAGTTGATTTCGTCGGCCTGAGCTCTTGCTTGCGCAACGTGGTTGCTGTGCATTACACTACTGGTTTCATGGTTACCAACTACGCTTACTCGTTTTGGTACGGCTTTGGGGGCTTTCCCCTGAAGTCGCGAGTGGCGTTGGTGTAAAATCCAAACAGATTCAGACCCAGCCCACTCGAAAGAGTGGGCTTTTTTGTTTTAAAGGAACAATACTCATGATCATCTCCATGAAGCCGCACGCCAGCCAGGCGGAAATCGACCATGTTTGTGAAAGGATCCGGGAATATGGCTATCGCGTCCATTCCATCGCGGGCGAAGAACGCTGCGTCATCGGTGTCGTGGGAACCGGCGATGTCACCGCCTGCCTCGAGTCGCTCGAAGCCACGCCCGGGGTGGAACGCGCCATGCGCATCTCCGCTCCCTACAAATTCGTCAGCAAGGAATTCCGCAAAGAGCGCACCGAAATGACAATCAACGGAGTGGTACTCGGCGGTGAACAGTTCGTTGTTATGGCGGGGCCCTGCTCGGTGGAATCCGAGCGGCAAATCATGCAGACCGCCGAAGCCGTCGCCGAGGCCGGAGCGAAGATCCTGCGCGGCGGCGCCTTCAAGCCGCGCACCTCTCCTTATGACTTCCAGGGCATGGAAGGCGAAGGGCTGAAGCTTCTGGCCAAAGCGCGCGAGGCTACCGGGCTCGCTATCATCACCGAAGTCATGAGCGATCGCGATGTCGATCTCGTAGCCGATTACGCGGACATCATGCAGGTGGGCGCGCGCAACATGCAGAACTTCGCGCTGCTGAAAACTCTGGGCCGGTGCGGCCGCCCGGTGATGCTCAAGCGCGGCATGAGTTCCACCATCAAAGAGCTGCTGATGTCCGCGGAGTACGTCACCGCCCACGGCAACCCCAATGTGATCCTGTGCGAGCGCGGCATCCGCACCTTCGAAACCGCCACGCGCAACACGTGCGATATCGCAGCGGTTCCGGTGCTGAATGAACTCACGCATCTGCCCGTGATCCTGGACCCAAGCCATGCAACCGGCAAGCGCAGTCTGGTGCCGGCGCTCTGCCGCGCGGGCGTGGCCATCGGCGCCGATGGCCTGATTGTGGAAGTCCATCCCCAGCCGGAGAAGGCCGTCAGCGATGGCGCGCAGTCCCTCACCCTCGAGCAGTTCGCGGAGATGATGCGGAGCCTGAAGCCTTACATCGCGCTGTGGAGCGAAGCGCGCATGTCCGAATCTGTTTTGGCCGTATAAGCGCGGCCGCATGCGTGTACGCTCGGCTGGGTTCGCCCTTGGGATGTTGGCGCTGGGGACGCTTGCTTGTCGCAAGCCGGAGACTCAGCAGGAACTGCTCCGCCGTTTGCCGACTCAGGACGCAACGGTGCTGGGCCTTGATGTGCGTGCCTTGCGTAACTCGGGGCTCCTGAAGCTTTTGGCAGCGGCAAAAGCCGTGGAGGAGCCGGAATACCAAGCCTTCGTCGGCAATTCCGGATTCGATTACCAGCGCGATCTGGATTCCGCGCTGGTGGCGTTTGCGCCTTCCGGCACCTTCTTTGTGGTGCGCGGACGCTTCGATTGGAAAAAGCTGGAGGGCTACGCGCAAACCAACGGCGGCAGCTGTTACGACCGGCTTTGCCGCATGCCCGGCAGCACGCCTGAAAGGCGAATTTCGTTTCTCCCGCTCAACACAGATCTCATGGCGCTCGCCGTAAGCAGTGACGATCTGGCGGCCTCGCGGCTCACCAAACCGGGGCCGCAGCGCGAATTGGACATCCCTTCGCAGCCGGTATGGCTCTCCATTCCGGGTTCCTCACTGCAATCGCCCGGAGCAGTGCCGGGCGCTGCGAAAGTATTCGCGCGAGCGCTGATCGGTGTCGACCGCGTGACGCTTACCATCGGCCCGCATGATGAGAATTACGAGGCCCGTCTGGAAGCGGTGTGCCGAACCGCGGAGGATGCGAAGTCCACAAGCGCGCAGCTCACGAACCTGACCGGCATGCTCAGCGGCCTGACGAAATCGAAAGCCCCCGATGACCTGCCTGCGCTCCTCGCGGCTGGTTCGTTCTCGCATCTGGACCGCAAGGTCTTCGGCTACTGGCCCATCCGCAAAACGCTGATTGCATCTCTCGCGGGAATGTAACGCTGCATGATTCTGGTCTGCGGCAATATGGTGCAGGACGTCCTCGTCCGCCCGGTAAAAGAGCCCTTTGCGTGGGGTGCGAGCACGGTCGTCGAAACCATCGAGCAGCACCTCGGCGGCAATGGCGCGAGCACCAGTTACACTTTGGGCAGGCTCGACATCCCGGTGGCGCTGATGAGTCTGGCCGGGCGCGATGCCGCCGCCGATTTTCTGCTCGCGCGGCTGCACAGCGTCAACGTCAACACCACGATGGTGAAGCGCCTCGATGCTCCCACATCGGCCGTGGTGGCTCTGGTGGCGGAAGACGGACGCCGCGGGTTTCTGTACCATCTGGGCGCGGGCGCACAGCCCTTTGATAAACCGTTGCAGCTGCCCGCCGCAGTCACGCACTTCCACCTGGCGGCGGTCTATCGCATGCCCGATCTGCGCTCCGCCGGACCGCAGTTTCTGCGCGCGGCCAAGGATGCCGGTCTCGCGACTTCCGTCGATACACAATGGGATCACCAGGGCGAGTGGCTTCCCGTACTCGCTCCGTCGTTGCCCTGGACCGATGTGCTCTTCGTCAACGAAGATGAAGCCCGCGAATTGACGGGGTTCGCAGATGCGGCTGCCGCCGCCCACGCCCTTCGAGATGCGGGAGCGCGGCAGGTGGTAGTGAAGCTGGGCGCGAAGGGCTGTTTCGCGTCCACTGCGGACGGCGATTTTCATTCGCCTGGGCGCGAAGTTCCCGTGGTCGATACCACCGGGGCGGGAGATTGTTTCGTGGGAGGCTACCTGGCCGCCCTGTTCAAAGGAAAATCGCACCGTGAGGCAGCGCAGCTGGCGAACTACGTTGGTTCGCTTTCTGTCAGCCGCCTCGGTGCCACACAAGGCCTTGCGGCCTTCGAACCTACTGACGTCCTCCTCTGAAACGGGGTCCGGGTCCGCCGAAACCGCCCGGTCCGCCCATGCCGGGGCCGCGGGTCAGCATGGCTGCGTACTTTGTTTGCTGATCCGCCGTCAGCACCTGGTAGAACGCTGCCTGGGCCGCCGCCTGCGCCTGCACTTCCTGCGTCGTCAGGCTCCCAATCGCCGCCGCCTCCGTGCTGATCGTCGCGGTGGCATTGCCGGTAATAGCGGTCGTCAGAGCCGTGCGCGCAGTCTGCATGCTGGTCTGCAGGGTGGCAAGAGTTGTGTATTCCTGCGTGAAAATGCTGGTCGCCGAAGCCTGCTGAGCGCTGCTCAGTGTCAGCAGTGACGTGAGACGCACCACTTGGTTCGCGGCCATCTCCGCCGGGGTCGGCGCGGTGTGTGTAGTCGTTGTGGTTTGCGCGAACATGGCTGCCGCGCAAACGGCTGTAAGGGCCAGGCCCTGAAAGAATTGTATTTTCATAAAAAGTAAGAACTGCTCCTATTTCCTGAAACGTGCCCAGGCCGCATCCTGTTGCAGGCGGACTGTAAAATGGCTGTTAAATCAGGGCAGGGGAGAGGTGGCCTGGAACTTATATCCCAGTCCATGGATCGTCGCAATGTATCGCGGGTGTTTCGGGTCCGTTTCCAGCTTTTGGCGAAGCCATGCCACATGCACGTCCACGGTGCGCGTGGATTGCACACTCCGGTGTCCCCACACTTCGTTGAGTAGTTCCTGGCGGGATAGTGTAGCGCCGGGGTGCTCGAGGAAATAGCAAAGCAGCTGGAATTCGCGCGCCGACAGGCTGACGGGCTGGCCCATGCGCAGCACCTCCGTGCTCCGTACATCCACCCGCACATCCCCGAATTCGTACGTGGAAGCCACCGGAGCGGTAGGAGTCGATTGCCGCCGCAGCAGCGCCTCCATGCGAGCCAGCAGTTCCACCATTTCGAACGGCTTGGTCAGATAGTCGTCCGCGCCCAGCTTCAGTCCCTGCACTTTATCGACTGTCTGGCTTCGCGCCGTCAGCATCAGGATGGGCGTCGCGACGCCGCTGTCGCGCAGCTCCCGGCACACTTCGAATCCGCTCTTGCGTGGCAGCATGACGTCCAGAAGGATCACGTCGTAGGTCTGGCTGCTGGCCTTGCGAAAGCCTTCAATACCATCGCCCGCCGTCGAAACCGCGTACCCTTCGCTGCGCAGCCGGTCCGCCATGATCATGACCAGTCCGGGTTCGTCCTCCACCACCAACACTTCCTTCAAGCAGTACGCTCCGAAAGCCGCGCCGCTTCCGCCACCGCTGCCCGCATGGCCGGCAACCGAACCAGAAACGTGCTCCCCTGTCCTGGCGTACTCTCCACCGTGATGCTGCCGCCCGCCTCCTGCGCGAAATTGCGCGCCAGACTCAGGCCCAGGCCGGTGCCGTGAATCTGCGCGGACGTAACCGCGGAGCTGCGATAGAACGGGTCAAAGATGTGCGGCAGTTCCGCCTTTTCAATGCCGATCCCGTGATCTTCCACCGCAATCCACACTGCTTCCTGGTCGGCCCATGCGCGCACGCCCAGCCACTTCGCGTCACCGCCGTATTTAATCCCGTTCGCGATCAGGTTGTGCAGGCACTGCATCAGCGCCCCGCTTTCGCCCATCACGTTGGGCAGGTCGGGCGCCACCTGTAGTTCCACCGTGGTCCCCGCGTCCTGCAGCAGCGACCCCGCCAGCGTCAGCGCGCTGTCGATCAGCTCGGCGGGAGCCAACGGCGCCGGATCGTATTTGCGCTTCTTCTGCCCCGAAGCGAACTGCAGAATCTGTTCCATCATCCCGGAGAGGCGGCGCGATTCGTTTCGGATTAGCGTGCCGTAAACCTTCACCTGTGGCTTGCCTTCCACAATGCCGTCCGAAAGATTCTGGGCAGCGGTTGAGATTACCGTAAGCGGCGTGCGCAGTTCGTGCGAAATGCCTGCGACAAACTCCATCTGCAACCTGGCCAACCGCTGGGCGCGCTGTGTCGAGACCACGATCATGGCCATGCTCGCGCCCAGCACCAGAAGGGTCGCGAAGCTTACCGCCAGGTCGCGCCAGCGCGCTTCGTTCACTGCGGTATCCACGCTGCCCGCGCCGATGCCGCACAACCAGCCGCCACTGATTGTGCTGGTCTGCAAGCAGCATGGCCGGCTGCTGCATCGCTGCCATGCGCATCCCGCCCGAGTAGTTGCCGCGGAAACGCATCCGATCGTCGCGCCGTTCCGCGGGAGGCGGTCCGCCTGGGCCACCGGGTCCGCCACGATCGCGATCGCGTCCTCCCGGTCCATCTTCTCCATCGCGGCGCCGGCCGAATCCCGATCCGTTGCCCGGACCACCCAGCCCTGCTGGACCACCTGGCGTTCTGGGCCGCGGCTCCAGCATCGCGACATTCAGATCAGCCGGCGTATTGGCAGCCGCATTAAACCCATCCGACCGGTAGAAAGCGTGCGTCACATCCGTGCCCGGAACCACTGCTACGTTAAATAAGAAGTTGTCCCCGGCCGCGAAATGACGCGTTGCCAGGTCCGGCAGAAATTTCTGCCGCATGTAGTCCGCGTTGATCTCAATCGCAAGGAATCCCACCAGCTTCGGCCGCCCTCGCTCGCCGGGTTCCGGGAACGCCGTCAGCGGATGGATTAACGCCGTGGGACTTGCCTCGAACGTCCACGTCAGAGAGCGGAACATCCGTGTGGGTCCGGTTTCCGTGGCCTGTGAATGAAATTGCTTTAGGATCGGCTGCATTGCTGCGGGCGGATCAATTGGTTCGAAGCGCTGCTCCGCTCGGTCGAGGCGCGAAAGCCTGTCGCCATCCACCGTCCAGAGATATACGGAGGAGACCAGTGCTGCTTCAGAATTGGTGTGTAGCCATTCGGAACCCTGACGGGCAAGGCGATCCCAATCTCCCTGTTCGCTGATCTCCGGATCGGCTTGGAAGCCCGCGCACAACGTCAGCACATCCCGCGAGAAATCCTGGCGAAACTGTTGCACGGCGATCTGCAGATTGTTGCGCATGCGCCCGCGCTCCGCATCGCTGACTTGGCCAATCCATCGGTATTGCAGCCCCGCAAGGACCACCAGTGCAACTGCAAGCCCCCCAACCAGCCAATACGAAATCGCCGATCGTTTATAGGGCATGCTGCTCACTCCCACACCGCGAACACCAGTGTATGAGTTTTTTCAGGCAAGGGGCGCAAGCTGTGCCCGCAGGCTCTCATACGCGCGGAACATCATCGCTTTTACCGCGGAGGTGGTGCATCCAAGAACACTCGCGATCTGTGCGTAGTCCATTTCCTCGTACTTATGCATCAGCACCGCCGATCTCTGCTTCACCGGAAGATTCTCGATCGCCTCGCGAATCTGTCGCGTCCGCACATCGCCCAGCAAACCCTGCTCAACAGAACTCCGGCGATCCACAAACTCTCGTTTGCGCGAATGCGGAATGTCCCGGTCCAGACTGACATTCCGGTTGTGATGGCGCTCGTCCCGGAAATAGTTGTACGCCACGTTGGTCGAAATGCGGAACAGCCACGTGGTGAACTTCGCGCTCGGTTCCCAGGTGCGGCGTGAACGATGAATCCGCAGGAACACATCCTGAGCCAGTTCTTCGGCTACAGCTGGGTTCTGCACCATGCGGCTCAGGTGCTGCACCAAGGTGCTGCGATGGCGCTCCACCAGAAGGCGGAAGCTGGCTTCGTCGTCCTGCTGCACGCCCAGCATCAGCTGCGTATCGAAGTCGAGGCTCGGTAAACACGTCGTCATAGCGAATACTGACTGTAACGTGCGGGCGGGCGCTGGGTTGCCAAACGGGTGTTAAATCAATGTAAAACTGCGTTTGGCCCGCAACTCGGCTTTCCTCGGATCCACTCCAGTATCACTTCATCGGCCCAGAACCGGGGCTTTTCACGAGCCAGAAAGCCCACATGGCCCCCGTACCGCGGCGCAAGCAGCTGCAGGCAGGGGTTGGTCTGAAAGGCCGGATGGGAATACGACGAGAACGGAATGAATGTGTCGTCCTGCGCCTGGATCAGCAGCGCGGGGATGCGGACGCGATCGAGAAATCCGTTCGCCGATTGTGTGGCGTAGTAGTTGTCTGCCGTTCCGAAACCGAAAGACGGAGCCGTAATCTGATCGTCGATCTCGTAAAGGGAGTTCGTTTTCGCCAGCTGCTCCGGTTGGTACCGTCCCGTAGCCAGCAGCCGCGCGCGCATGCGTTTCAGGAAGCGCTTTTCGTACAGCCGGTTTTCGGGACGGCCGATCTGTCGCGCGCACGCCGCTAAATCAATGGGCGTCGAAACCGCGCAAACCCCGCTCAGCAACTCGCGCGCATTCTCGCCCAGCTCACCCGCCAGTTTCAGCGTCACGTTGCCGCCCAGCGAGAACCCGGCTACGTAAGTGGGCAGCGCATCGATCCGCGTCATCTTGAGGAATGCCAGCAGATCGCTGGTCAGCCCCGCGTGATACAGCGTATTGCACAAATGTGCCGTCCCGCCGCACGTCCGCATGTGGAAGCGATGCGCTATCAGCCCATTCTCCAGCGCAAGGTGGGCCAGCGTCCGGATGTACCCCGCATCCCCGCCGCCTTCCAGACCATGGATCATTACCAGTTGCCCGACCGGATTTTCGGGCCGGTGCGTCTGCACCAAAACCTGGACATCCGGTTCGGTCCGATAGAACTTCGACTCGTACGCATACGCCGAAAAATCCAGCTTCCGCGGCCAGAAGTTGCCCAGAATCGTCAACACATGCGGGTTCCGCACCAGCGGAACAAAAGGCCGCGCCACCTACTTGGGAGCTCCAGGCGGCCTTTCCTCGCAACCGGTGGTTTCCATCGTGTAGGAAATCTCGGAGATCTTCCAGCCGTCAGCTGTCTTCACCAGATGAAACGAATCGATGCCGCAATGCGAGAACTTGCCATCGAGATGGAAGTCGTACGGAGCCCAAATCTCGGCAAGGGCGCCGCGGATCAGCACCTTCGGACTCCACATTCGCTCCAGCCATCTGCCTTTGCTCTCCGCCAGCCGCGCGGCAAACTGCTCGTGCGTCGAAACCGTCACCCGGCCATCGGCGCGCACCGCCACATGGTGCGCTTCGGGAAGCGCCACGGAGCGTGCGGCCACGGCGTCCTTTGCCGCCATCGCGTCGAAAAGCCTCTGCGCAACTGCCATCACTTCCTTTTCCGGATCGCTCTGGGCGGCCACCGTCCCAGCCGCCAGCAACATCATGGTCATCATCACCCCTTGCATCGAACCCTCCCGTACACAGTATTGTCTAATGATGTCCTCCGTCGCCTTCGAACTCGATCAGCGCCTGACGGAAGTCGCGCGGGTCGATTACGTTCAGCTGTTCTGTGACGAAACAGTGGCGCAATCCGTGGCCCGCATCCGCGTCGCCACCGCCGGCGAGCGCATTGCGTATTTCTACGTCACCGATCGCGAGGACCATCTGATGGGAGTCGTCCCGGCGCGCCGGCTCATTGTCGCTTCGCCCGAAACTCTGCTGCAGGAAATCATGATCGGACCGGCCATCACGGTACCCGAAACGGCCACCCTGCGCGAAGCGCTCGCCGTCCTTTCGTCGCGCAGGCTCATGGCTGTGCCGCTGGTCGACGAGCATAACCACCTGAACGGCGTAATCGATTTGGAGCACTACACCAGTGACGCCATCGACGCCAGCCGCCGCGAAAGCGCGGAAACCCTGTTCCAGATTCTCGGCGTGCACATTGAGCGGGAGCGCGCCAGCCTCTGGAGTCAGTTCCGCAGCCGCTTCCCCTGGCTGCTGTTCAATATCGCCAGTGGACTCGTCGCCGCAGCCATCACCGGAGCCTTTCAATACACCCTGCAGCGCATGGTGGCGCTGGCTTTCTTCTTTCCTGTCGTGATGGGCATTGCCGAAAGTGTCTCCATGATCGCGGTCACACTCGGGGTGCAGCATGTGCAGCATGGGGACCACGGCTTCGCGCATGAGTTCCGCATGGGTCCGGTTCTGGGACTCGGAGCCGGGGCGCTGGTAGCCGCCGCCGCGCTGATCTGGATCGGCTCCCCCACGCTGGCGGCAGTGCTGTGCGGGTCCATCGTCATCGGCGCCTCCAGCGGTACTGCGCTCGGCCTGGCGCTGCCCCGCGTGGTGCATCGCTGGCAGCTGGATCCGAAGATCGCCGCCGGACCGGCGGTCCTCGCGCTTACCGATATTGCGACCCTGTTCGCCTATCTGATGCTTGCCCGCGTAACCTTCTAATCGCCGCTCGGCGATTGAGCTGCATTCGGGGAATGATGAGCCATGCGGATGATCGAGAACGTGGCGCCCTGCGCGTCCGTGATCACCGCGAATCGCCCGGTCATCGGGATATCCGTGGGAGGCACGCACACCACAGCTCCCAGTTCCCTGGCCTTCGCCGCCTGCGCGTCGCAGTCCGCCACCGTCACATAGGGCATCCAGTGTGGCGGAACGCCTTTCCACTCGTCGCCGCGCATCGGCATGATGCCGGCCATACTCCGGCCGCGATTCACGATCTCGATGTATTGTGCCGTCTCGGAGCCGCTCTCCGGTTTGGTCTGCCATCCGAACAGCCCCGAATAAAAAGCCACAGCAGCGGCCGGGTCTGGCGTATGCAGCTCCGGCCAGACCAGCTGGTTCAACGGCCCCCCATGCGTTGCTCCGATAGTGCTCTTCGCTTCCCACAGACAGAACACGGCGCCCTGCGGATCCTGAACCACCGCCATGCTCCCCATCCCCATGACATCGAACGGGCCGTTGATCAGCTTCCCGCCGAGCGGTGCAACCTTCGCCGCGGAGTCCTCCGCGCTGGCCACCGCAAAGTAGAGCGTCCAGTTCGTCGACACGCCCGGGGGCGCCTTGAACATCGCGCCCGCCTCGTTCCCGTCGGATCGAAACAGAGTGTAGACTCCGTTCGGTGTAGGGGAGTCGTTAGGAGTCCATCCGAACATCTCGGAATAAAATGTCTTCGCGCTCTCTGGGTCCGTGGTGGCGAGTTCTCCCCAGCAAAAGGATCCCGGTTCGTAGTGATCGATTCTGGCCATGGGGAGCATGATACTACTGGCCTGTTACGTTGTGTTGACGCTGGCTCTATTTCACCGAGGCGGTGGAGAACACAGTCTGCTGCTCCACCTTCGCCGGGTCCAGTTCAATCGCAAACCCGCTTCCCGTCGGCAGCGCCAAATGCGCTCGCACCGGGTGCGGCGGATGCTTCTCGAAATGGTAATAGCTGGACATCTTCAGAATCAGATATTCCGCCAGTGGACAGGTCATCGGCGACTGGCTGGCGATTACGTGCAGTGCCGCATGAATGCTGTGGCCATGCGGAATCACTTGAACATCATGCAGGGAAGCCACGCTGCAGATCTTCACCAACTCGGAAATGCCGCCGCACCATTCGGGATCGGCCTGCACCACGGAAACAGCTTCCGCCTGGAGATAGCGCTCCACTTCCCAGCGCCCGTAGAAATGTTCCCCCGAAGCGATGGGTACCGAGGTGGCGCGCCGCAGCATCGCAAAGCTCTCGATCTTCTCCGGATGCGCGGCTTCCTCCAGCCAGCGCGGCCGGTATTGTTCTACCTGTTTGGCCCAGGAAACCGCGTAATTGTAATCCCAGCCGCTGAACACGTCGAACATCAGATCGGTGGTGTTGCCCAGCGTCTCGCGCAGCAGTTTCACCAGCGCGACATTCTTCTCCAGACCCTCCGGTCCGGAACCCGGTCCGTAAGCAAGGAACCACTTCTGCGCGCGATAGCCCTCGGCCTTCAGTGCCAGGCACCGTTCGCGAACCTTCTCGGGTTCCAGCGAATAGCCGAGACAGCTGCCATACACTTCAACAGACTGCCTTGTCGGTCCGCCCAGCAGGCGGTAGACCGGCGTGTCGAAATAGCGCCCGCGCAGGTCCCACAGCGTGTTGTCCACTGCGCTGATCGCCATGATGAACAGGCTCCCGCGCGAGTGGCGATTTGAGCGGTACATCTCGTCCCACAACGCTTCGCCCGCCAGCGGATCTTTGCCCATGAGGAAAGGCCGCAGCTGTTCATCCACCACAATTGCGGCTTCCCGATCAATGGGACCGTAGAGGCCGTCGAGTCCGCCATCGGTCCGAATGCGCAGATACAGCTGCGTCACCGCGATGTTCTTTTCCACCGGCGCTTTGTCCTGATACACCGGCGGCCGCAGTTCGTCGTACACAAACAGCGGATTCGCCTGATACTGCGCGTTGACGCCGCTCACCGTAGGGCGGTGGCCATGAAGCTCCAGAAACTCCACAGCGGTGATCTTCAGCTTCCCGTTGGAACGCTGCGCCCAAAGTTCAGGTGCCAGCGCCAGGCCCGCCAGAAAACCGCGGCGGTTCAGCGTCATTTGGCGAAAACCAGCGGCAAAAAGTCCGCGAGCGACATGCGCCACACCGGCCACGTATGCGCGCCCTTGTAGGTGTGGAACGTCTCGTGGATCCCCGCCTTCTCCAGCGATTCGGCAAAAGCCTTCACGCGCGGGTACTGCACGGTGGTGTCCTCGTCGCCGCACGCGATCCAGACCAGCCCAATCTTCGCGTTCGCTGGAGGATGAAAATCGCGAGGCAGGCCGGGACTGAAAATGCCCAGCGCGCTAAACATCTCCGGATGGTGGAAGCCCGTGTAGATGGTATGGCCGCCCCCCATTGAGAGGCCCGCGAGCGCGCGGTTGCGTGTGCCCGGCGCCACGCGATACTTCCCTTCAATCGAAGGGATCAATTCCTTCACCAGATAGTTCTCAAAAAGCTCGTTGTTATTCTGGCCCCTGCTGCCGAAGGGCGCGGCGTGTCCCGCCGGCATCGCCACAATCATCGGTTTTGCCCGCGATGTCGCGATCAAATTATCCAGGATGTAGTTCGCATGTCCCGCGCCCACCCACGATTCCGGAACGTCGCCGCTTCCATGCACCAGATAGAGAATCGGATACCGCGTACGCGAGGTCTCATACCCAGGCGGCAGATACAGCACAATCCGCTCGGTTCGCCCAAGCACCTCGGATTTGCGCCATTCCGTGACCACCGTCCCGTGCGGAACATCCTTTAGTTCCCACGCGGCCGGAGGTGTCGCGGGAACTTCCACCAGGCTCGCCGACGTGCGCTGCCGCAGTTTGATGGCCGGGTTTACCGGATCGGCAATCGCCAAGCCGTCCAAATTGAACCAGTAGAGATGGCCATTCGCCTCCAGCGGCGCAGTGGTCACGCTCCAGACGCCTTCGTCACTCTTCGTCATCGGCGTGGTTTTCCCCACCGCCATCCAGTCGCCGGAAAGTGTCACCTCACCGGCTTTGGGCGCGCGCACCCGGAACGTCACGGTGTGGTCCGGATGAACCTCGGGAGAAACAAGACCGTCGGGCGGCGGTGTCTGCGCTGCCAGAGAAACTGCCAGAAGAAAAGCGGAAAAGATAGTTTTCATGATTTTCATGCGAAATCGAAAGCGATCACTTCGTGCAGAGCGATGGAAGGCAGGTCCAGTTCGAGTTCATTCCCCAGCCGGCGCGTGGTCGGCTGTCCTCCGGCCACCAGCAGCTTCACCGACTGAACCTTCCGGCCATTCGGGATTCGGACGCGAACGGTTTGCTTCCCAACCGGAATAATCTCCCGCACCGGGCCTTTCATCATCATCGGGTTCGTCAGGTTGACCAGATGAACCGTCATGGAATTCCGCTGGGTCCAGACAGCGACGTCGATCACGCCCGGCCCCGTCACCGTGAGCGGCGCTTCGTTGTTCGTCGCCCACCGGACGGAGTTCTTCAGCAGCGTGGCGTGGTCGCCGTCCAGCACCTCCCAGAATGTGCGGTCGATGTCCGCCGGGAAGTAAACCACTCGCCCGCCGCCGTTCGTTCCTTCCCGAAGATAAACGCCGGGAATGTTGGTGTGCGGAACGCGCGCGTAGACTTCTTCCATCGGCAGATCCGGATAGGACGGCACCAGCGTCAGCGGTGAGTAGCCCGGCGCGGCCCCCTTCACCCTCACGCGGCTCACGCCATTGATAATGCGGGGCGCATCCTCCAGGCCCCGCAGAATCGCGTGCCGTTCGCCCGTGGACGGGTCCTTCTCCAGATTCAAATACGAGTTCTGCATCGGGCCTTCGACACCGTCCGCCGACGCGCCGAATAAATCGGCCAGCCCGAAATCCTTTCGTCTCGCACCCCATTCGTCGTAGAGCGAAGTTTCAAACGTCGCTACCAGATTGCCGCCGCGCGCCACGTATTGCCGCAACTGCTCGCACTGCGCATCGGACAAAGCGGCAATGTTCGGCAGAATGAGCGTCCGGTACCGGCTGATTTGCGCGGCGTCCAGCAGCCCGTCGTGCACCATCTCGAACGGGATCCGGCCCTCCACCATCGCCTGATAGAAGCCCAGAGCGGGGTCTTCCACTTTCGCGCGCGCCTGAGTTCCGCCGTAATAGTGCGCGGTCTGCTGCGAGAACACCATCCCGACCAGCGCCAGCGAATCCTCATTGCGCAGATACTTCTCGTTGCGAAAATGCCAGTTGTAGATCTCTTCCACCACCGGCATCCAGCGCTTGTCGAGAGGTTTGGCGTTGAATTTGGTGAACCACGGACGCAGTCCCTGCGCGATCCCGTCCGCCACCCACAGCCGGATCTCGTCGCCGTTCTGAACCGAATCCTTCCACCGGTACGGCTCCTCCAGACCCACACTAAAAATGCCGCCCACCGGCTTCCGCCCCATCGTGGCGCGATACTCCTTGCCGTTCTTGCCGTTCATCCACGGCGGCATCACCCCTCGGCGTGCCTGACGGTCCGCGAACAGCGTGGGCGCCAGTTCACCGATGGTCTTCATGTCCAGTTCACTCAGAGCGCCGCCGCCCGAGTTCGCAATGAAGCGCGCCGCCGGATTCGCGGATCGGATCGCGCCATCCCATAAGCGCCAGAGATCGAAGAGCCGCTTCTGCTCCCACACAATGTACTGGCGGCGCGCCGGGTCCTGCGGGCTGTTCGTCCGCGGTAGCGCCAGCCCGGAAAAATCGCGGAATTGCTTTTGGCAGTGCTCGCAGTAGCACATGCCGGAACCCGCCCACCGGTTGCTGAACACGCCGTCCACCTGGTAGTTCGTCACGATCTCGCGCGTCACCGCGGTCATGAATTCGAAGTTGTACGGACCCAGCGCGCACGTCACCCAGAGTTCCGGCATCGCCCAGTGACGCCGCTTTTTGCCCTCCGCATCCACCGCGATCCAATCGGGATGCGCGTCGTACACGTCCTGATGCGCGGCATGGGGGTCTGTCCGCGCGATGACATTCATCCCCAGCTTCCGGCACCCCGCCACCATCTCCCCGAACGCATCCGAATTGCCGAGAAATTTGCTTCGGTAATGCAGGGGAATCTTCGTGGGGTAAAACGCCACGCAGCCGCCCGCGCTCAGGCAGGCCGCATCGCAATGCGTGCGCTGGAAATAATCGAACCAAAACTGCGGACTGTAATTGCCGGGGTCGTCCTCCACGAAGGCGACCTGCGCCCACCGCATCGGCCGGTCGAACCACTCCCCTGCGCCCGTCCGCCCCTGCTGCCCGCGTAGAGATACCGCCGCGCCGGCGGCAAGCAGTGCGGCGTCACCTGCGAAAGTTCGTCTGCTGATCTTAGGGGATCCCACCGCGCCAATTCTATCGGATATTCACCGCCGCGGACGTAACCGAACGCCCCCCGCGGGAGTTCTATTAATTGTCGATGCGATTTTCCTGTTTCGGCCTGGTGGTCCTGGTACTCGGATCGTCGGCTTCCGCGCGGGCTTCTGACGGCGACGCTCTCGCAATCTCCGCAAACATCCGGGCCCTTCACATGCCCTTCGGCACCGTCCTCGACCCGATCTATGCCTCCTCCACCAGTTCGCAGATCACTGGGTACACGCGTTGTGGCGATTCCGCCCTTTGGACCGGCGCCTACCTGGCCGCTGAATCGTTCCGCTACAAAGTCACCGGTTCGGCCGATGCCCTGAACAACGTCAACGCTGCGCTCTCCGGCCTGAAAGCCCTCACCGACGTCACCGGCGACAATCGCCTCGCGCGCTGCATGGTGCTCGCGAACTCGCCCTTTGCCGCTGGGATTGCGAGCGAAGAAGCGGCCAACACAGTCCATCAGAGTCTGCCGTGGATCTGGCTCGATAACACCTCGCGGGACGAAGTCGTTGGCGCGTTCTTTGGGCTTGGCGTAGCCTTCGACATGGTGGACGACCCAAACGTGAAAGCCGCCGCCGCCTCACTCGCCGCTCGGCTCATCGGCTTCGTCTCCAAACACAATTGGACTCCCAACGACGACATCGACAACACTTTCGTGTTGCGTCCGGAAGAGCTTGCCATGCTGATTCAGGTTTCCAATCATCTGAATCCCCAAAGCCCCACCAGCGGTCCCCCGCTCACGCTGCCCTTCGATACCGGAGTCAAATACGACGTCCTCAGCAACAGTTCCTATTTCAAGTTCAATCTCGACTACATGAGCTTCTGCAACCTGATTCGTCTGCAGAACAGTTCGACCAATCAGGCGGCCTATGTCACCGTCCGTAACTACACCAGTTCTCACGGCAACGCCTTCTTCGATCTGGTGGATCGCGGGATTCAAGGTGCGAACGCGGCGCGTGACGCGGAAGCGCTCACCCTGCTCGGCCAGTGGCTGCTGCGACCGCGCCGCGATCCCTACGTTGATCTCACGTCAACGGTTCCGGTCTGCGGCGCCGAGGCGTGCCAGCCGGTACCCGTTGCGCTTCGCCCTCCCACCGATTTCCTCTGGCAGCGCGATCCGTTCCAGCTGACCGGCGGCGGCTCCGGCTTAATCGAGAGCGCCGGCATCGATTACATCCTTCCATGGTGGATGGCAAGGTATTACGGGCTCGCTTCCGCGGCCACCGTGCAATCCGCCGCCGCGCCCGTCACCATCACCGCTCCCGGTTCCCTCGCCTCGCTTTTCAGCACCAATCTCGATTCGGCAACTACGCTCACCGTCACCGATTCCACCGGCGCCCAGCGTCCCGCAACCCTCTTGTACGTTTCGTCTACTCAGATCAATTTCCTGATCCCGCCCGATACCGCAACCGGCCTCGTCCAGATCGCGGCGGCTGGAAGCACCGTCACTTCCGTCGTGGGGACCGTCGCTCCAACGCTGTTCAGCATGAACGGCAACGGTTCCGGAGTCGCTGCGGCAATCGCCATCTCTGTCAAACCCGGCGCCGCCGTGCAAAGCCCGATTCCGGTCTTCTCCTGCGCCGCTGGCGGGTGCACCTCAGTCCCAATCAATCTGGCCGGCGGTCCCGTGTACCTCAGCCTGTATGGAACCGGCATCCGCAACCGCACCTCCCTCGGCGACGTAACCGTCACCATCCACGGAACCACCGCTCCGCTGCTCTACGCCGGCCCGGCGCCGGGTTTCGACGGCCTGGATCAGGTAAACGTCTCGCTGCCGCCCACCCTTGCGCTAAGCGGTGAATCGAATGTCGTGGTTTCCGTAGCCGGACAGACGTCGAACATGGTCACCATCAACCTTCAGTAGGGTCAAAAGCGATAAACTAGGGGCATTGTCCACTTCCCGGCGCTTTTCTTTGATACTTGTCAAGCCGTCGCACTACGATGACCAGGGCTACGTCATTCAGTGGATGCGGTCCGCCATTCCCTCGAACACCCTGGCTGTGTTAAATGGCCTCGCGCTCGATTGCCGGGACCGCCGCGTCCTGGGTCCGGATGTCGAGATCGAAATCACCGCAATTGACGAGACCAACACGCGCGTCCGGCCGGAGCGCATCGCGAAACAAATCGCCGGCTGCGGCATGGTGGCCCTGGTGGGCGTCCAGTCCAATCAGTACCCCCGCGCCATGGATATCGCGCGCCGTCTGCGCGCGCTCGGTGTACAGGTCTGCCTCGGCGGCTTTCACGTCTCCGGCGTACTCTCCATGCTGCCTGAAATCACGCCCGAGCTGAAGGAAGCCATGGATATCGGCGTCTCGCTGTTTGCCGGCGAGGCGGAAGGCCGGTTCGAAGGCGTCTTGCAGGACGCTTGGAACGGAACGCTAAAGCCGCTCTACAACTACATGGCGGATCTTCCCTCGCTCGAAGGCGCCACCATTCCCATCCTGCCCGCATCGCGCATTAAGCGCACCGGCGGCGAACTCACCAGTTTCGATGCCGGCCGCGGCTGCCCCTTCCAGTGTTCCTTCTGCACCATCATCAACGTGCAGGGCCGCAAGTCGCGCCGCCGCTCGCCTGATGAGGTGGAAGCCATCATCCGGCAGAACCTCGCCCAGGGCATCAACCGCTTCTTTATCACCGACGACAACTTCGCCCGCAACCTCGATTGGGAACGCGTCTTCGATCGCATCATCGAAATGCGCGAGATCGAAAAGCTGAACATCAAGTTCGTCATTCAGGTGGATACCATGTGCCACCGCCTCCCGCGGTTCATCGAAAAAGCCGGGCGCGCCGGCGTGGTCCGTGTCTTCATTGGCCTCGAAAGCATCAACCCGGACAGCCTGCAGGGCGCGCGCAAGAAGCAGAACAAGATCGCCGAATATCGCAAAATGCTGCTCATGTGGAAGCAGGCTGGCGTCACTGTATTCGCCGGCTACATTCTGGGCTTTCCTAATGACACGCCGGAATCCATCATTCGCGATATCGGCATCATTCAGCGCGAGCTGCCTATCGATCTTCTGGAGTTTCACTGCCTCACCCCGCTGCCGGGCTCGGAAGATCACCAGAAGCTGTACAAAGCGGGCGCGTGGCTCGATCCCGATCTGAACCGCTACGATCTCGAGCACTCCACCACTCCGCACGCCACCATGTCTCCCGAGCAGTTCGAGCAAATCTACCAGGACGCCTGGGTGGCCTATTACTCTCCGTCACACATGGAGACCGTCATGCGCCGCGCGGCGGCTATGGGCATCAGCGCGGGCAAGGTGCTGTTCCTGCTCATCTGGTATTACGGCTGTTACGCGCTGGAGAAAGTGCATCCGCTGCAGGGCGGATATCTGCGCCGCAAATATCGCCGGGATCGCCGTCCTGGCCTGCCCATTGAAAGCGCTTTCAGTTTCTATCCGCGCTATCTCGGCGACATCGTCTACAAGCACGTGAAGCTGGGTCAGGCCATCTGGCGCTTCGGACGCTTCCGCGAACAGCTACGGAAGAATCCCGACGCGGCGCAGTATCGCGATCTCGCTCTAACCCCGGATGCCGAGGAAGAAATGGAGTCGCTCGAGCTGCTCGCTCAGCGCAGCTCGCCGGTCTTCTCGATTATGTCCGCGCCCAGGTAAGGGCGCAGCACTTCCGGAACCAGCACGCTGCCATCTTCCTGCTGGTAGTTCTCAAGAATCGCCACCCACGTCCGTCCAATGGCCAGTCCGCTTCCGTTGATCGTGTGCAGGTGCTCGGCCTTGCCCTTTGGACCCTTGAAGCGCAAATCCGCCCGCCGCGCCTGAAACGCTTCAAAATTGGAACAACTCGAAATCTCTTTATAGGCGTTCTGGCCCGGCAGCCAGACTTCGATATCGAACGTCTTCGCCGAAGAGAAGCCCATGTCCCCCGTGCACAGCACCACCGTCCGGAACGGCAGTCCCAGCCGCTGCAGAATGTCTTCCGCATCGGCCGTCAGCTTCTCGTGCTCTGCGGTGCTCTGTTCCGGCGTCGTAAACTTCACCAGTTCCACCTTCTGAAACTGGTGCTGCCGAATCACTCCGCGTACATCGCGTCCATAGGAGCCCGCTTCGCTTCGGAAGCACGAGGTCGCGGCGCAGAAGCGAATCGGCAGGCGCGCGGCATCCAGCACTTCGTCCCGAAACAGATTCGTCACCGGCACTTCCGCGGTGGGAATCAGCCACAGATCGCTGTTCTCAATCTTGAATAAATCGTCGCCGAACTTCGGCAGATTCCCCGTCCCGAAGAGACTTGCCGAGTTCACCAGAAAAGGCGGCAGCACCTCGGTATAACCGTGTTCGCGCGTGTGCACATCCAGCATGAAGTTGGTCAGCGCGCGCTCCAGCTTCGCGCCCGCGCCGAAGTACACCGCAAACCGCGCGCCCGTGATCTTGGCGGCTCGCTCCAGATCCAGGATGCCCAGCTCCACGCCCAGGTCCCAGTGAGGCTTCGGCGTGAACGAAAACTCGCGCGGCGAGCCCACCCGCCGGATCTCCACGTTGTCCTCGGCGCTTCTTCCCACCGGCACCGAGTCCTGCGGCAGATTCGGAATGCCCTTCAGAATCGCGCGGAACTCCTCTTCCAGAGCTTTGGTCTGCTCGTCCAGCGCGCTGATCCGGTCACCCATCGCGCGCACCGCCTGCTGCTGCTCGGCTGTATCCACGCCCTCTCTGCGCAGCTTCGCGATCTCCATGCTGCCGGCGTTGCGCTTCGCTCTTAGTTCCTCTGCTTCCTGAATCGCGGCGCGGCGGCGCTGGTCCAGTTCTCGGAATCCATCGAGCCCCAGCAGGTTGCCGCGAGTAGCCAGACGTGCGGAAATCGCATCGAAGTTTGCGCGGAAAAATGCCAGATCGTACATGCAGTGGGAAAACGAAAAGGAAAGGTGAGACCGGCGGAATTACTCTTCTTCTTCGTCAGCGGGGACCGGTTCCAGGTCCTCAGCTTCGAAGACCTGGCGGCAGTCGAGGCACTCCACATAATCGACGCCGTCACGCCGGGCAATGATTTCGGTACGGAGATGGTCGCACATACAAACTAATGGTCCTATTCTAATGATCCCCAACGGCTTGTCAAGACCCCTGCCACGGTAAAATCTGAACAATGCCTTTCCCCATTCATCGCCCGCGCCGCCTGCGCGCCAGTGAGCAGATCCGGGCTCTGGTACGGGAAACGCGGCTTGTCCCCGCGCAGATGATCCTGCCGCTGTTTGTCTGCCCCGGCGAGCATGTCCGCAAAGAGATCGGCGCCATGCCCGGAAACTATCAGCTGTCCATTGATCAGCTGGTGCTCGAATGCGAGGAAGTGCAGTCCCTTGGCCTCGGCGGCGTAATCCTTTTCGGCCTTCCGGAATCGAAGGATGAATCCGCTTCCGGCGCCTATGCGGAGCAGGGAATTGTGCAGCGCGCCATTCGCGCCGTCAAGCAGTCGCTGCCCAATCTGCTGGTCATGACCGATGTCTGCAACTGCGAATACACCAGCCATGGCCACTGCGGAAAAATCGTGGACGGTGATGTCGATAATGACGCTTCGCTCGACTGGCTCTCAGCTGCCGCGCTTTCCCATGCGCGCGCCGGAGCCGACGTCGTGGCCCCTTCCGACATGATGGATGGCCGTGTCGCCGCCATTCGCCGGACCCTCGACAGCAATGGCTTCCAGCGCATTCCCATTCTTTCCTACGCCGCTAAATTCGCATCCGTTTTCTATGGCCCCTTCCGCGAAGCGGCCGATTCCACCCCGCAGTTCGGCGATCGCCGCAGCTATCAGATGGATCCCGCCAATGCGCGCGAAGCCATGCGCGAGATCGCGCTCGATCTGGAAGAGGGTGCGGATATGATCATGGTGAAGCCCGCCATGCCGTATCTCGATCTCATCCGCGACGCCCGCGAGCGCTTCGATGTGCCAATCGCCGCCTATCAGGTCAGCGGGGAATTCTCAATGATCGTCGCCGCCGCCCGCAATGGGTGGATCGATCATGACCGCGCCATGTTTGAATCCCTCACCTCCATCCGCCGCGCCGGCGCGGATTTCATCCTCACCTACTTCGCCAAGGCGGCAGCCAGGCTCCTGTGAACCGAAGCGGCATCGTGGGCGGAGCACTGGCCGCCGCATTCTTCGCAGTTGTGATCTTCCTCGGCACCCGCCGCGCTCCCGCTCCGCCGCCTCCTCCGCCCCCCGCGAAAGCTTCACCCGTTCCTTCCAGGCCAATGGTGCAGATTCTGCCCGGCCACATCGAAGCGCAGCAGACCGTTGCCGTGGAGATGGCAAAGCCCGGAGCCATCGAAAGCTTTCTGGCCGATGTTGGCCAACCCGTCACCGAAGGCCAGGTGCTCGCGCGTCTGGTCACCAGCGCCAGCCCCGATAGCGCGCTCCCGCCCGCGCAGGCCAGGCTCGCGGCGCTGAAAAGCGCGAGCGATCAGGCGAAACTGGAAGCCGCCAAAGACAAGGCAGATGCCCAGCGCGCGAAGGACGAAGCTGCCCGTGCCGCCAAGCGGTTCGAACGCGAGCAGCGCCTGATGGACGCCGGAGCCACACCGCGCAAAACTTTCGAACAGGCGCAGCGCGAAGCCGAAGCAGCCTCCGCGGAAGCCGAGAAACTGGCCGAACTCTCCCGCCTCGCCGAGAACCGCACCTACGCCATCGCCGATCAAATGCGCGATGCCGCTGCGGCGGTGGAAGCGGCTGCCAGGCAGGACGCTGATTCCCGCGCCAGTCTCGCCGCCGCGGAAATCCACGCTCCCGCCACCGGCATCGTCGTCGAACGCAAAGGGCAGATCGGACAGACCTCCGGCGAAGTCTTCCGCATCGGCACAGATCTCAGTCGGCTGCGCGCCGTCTTCGCTTTAACCCCGGGAATCCACCAGGGACAGGAATTATTGATCACGGTGCAGGGAGTCAATGCCGCACCCATCCACGCCGTCGTCTCCGCCCTCGATGCCGGCACGGCCACGGCGGATTTTCAGAGCCTCAACGCGGCAATTGTGCCCGGTGCACCCTGCACCGTCAGCGTGCAGCCCTGACGCCCCACTGCCCCGCTAAAATGGAAACGTCACCATGCAATTTCTTCAAAACAGCCTGGTCGAGCTGATCACCCAGACTTCCACTAATCTGCCGCCGGACGTCCGCGCCGCCATGGCCGCCGCCGGTCTCGCCGAGAAGCCCCACACCCAGGCGTCACAGGCGTTGAACATCATCTTCACCAATGTGGATATGGCCGCGGAAGAGGAGGGCGCCATCTGCCAGGATACCGGCATGCCGACCTTCGTCGTCCATACTCCTGTCGGCGTAAATCAGATCGAGATACGGCGCGCTATCAAAGCCGCCGTCGCCGAAGCCACCAAACGGGGCAAGCTGCGTCCCAACTCCGTCGATAGCCTGACCGGCGAAAACAGCGGCAACAATCTGGGTGAAGAAACGCCCGTTATTCACTTCGAGCAGTGGGAGCAGGATGACATTGAAGTGAAGCTGGTGCTCAAAGGCGGCGGCTGCGAAAACAAGAACATCCAGTACTCGCTGCCCGCCAATCTGGACCACCTCGGCCGCGCGGACCGCAACCTCGAAGGCGTACGCAAGTGCCTGCTACATGCGGTCTGGCAGGCGCAGGGACAGGGTTGCGCGCCTGGCGCCATCGGAGTCTGCATCGGCAGCGATCGCGCCCACGGCTACGATCTCGCCAAGATGCAGCTGTTCCGCACTCTGGACGACATCAATCCCGATCCGGATCTCGCGAAGCTGGAAGCCGAAGTGATGGAACGAAGCCAACAGCCTCGGCGTCGGCGCCATGGGCTTTGGCGGCCGCGTCTCCCTCATCGGCTGCAAGATCGCCGCTGCCAACCGCCTGCCCGCCAGCTTCTTCGTTTCCGTAGCCTACAGCTGCTGGGCGTTCCGCCGCCTCGGCGTGCGCCTCGATCCCGCAACCGGCGCCATCACCCAGTGGCTCTATCGCGATCCCGAACGCCGCCTGGAACGCATGACGCAGAACGAAGGCTTTCCGCTCACTGGCCGCGAGATCGTGCTCACCCCGCCGCTCACCGAAGAAGCCGTCCGCGCCCTAAAAGTCGGTGATGTGGTGCTCATCGATGGCGACATGTATACCGGCCGCGACGCAGGTGCACGCCTAGCTCATGAAGCACGAACCGCCGGTGGATCTGCACGGTGCCGTGCTCTATCACTGCGGCCCCGTGATGCTGAAAGATGGCGACGAGTGGAAGGTGAAAGCCGCCGGACCCACTACCAGCATTCGCGAAGAGCCTTACCAGGCCCACGTCATCGGCAACTATGGCGTCCGTGCCGTCATCGGCAAAGGCGGCATGGGGCCGAAGACGCTGGCTGCGCTGCAGGAGCATGGCGCGGTCTATTTGAACGGCATCGGCGGCGCCGCGCAATACTACGCGCGGTCCATTCGAAAAAGTACTCGACGTCCATCTCATGGAGTTCGGCATCCCCGAAGCCATGTGGCACCTGAAAGCGCATCATTTCGCCGCCATCGTCACCATGGACGCCCATGGAAACAGCCTGCATGCGGACGTCGAGAAGGAAACGGCAGAGAACCTCGCAGAACTGCAAACCGTGTAGTCTGCTAAACTGGGAATTCGTGGCTAGGTAGCTCAGTTGGTAGAGCAGCGGACTGAAAATCCGCGTGTCGGCGGTTCGATTCCGTCCCTGGCCACCACTTACTTCCGGATCCCTGCCCCCTCTTTGATCGTCACCAGCTGATCCGCTTTTACCCCGGCGATTTTCTCCCTGCGGCCGCTCGGCCACGAGATCTCCAAATCGGCGGACTCCTCCGTCCCAAGCCCAAAGTGCAGCCGCCGATCGCTCACCGAGAGATACGACGATTGCGCCAGGACCGCCTGTGCCTGCCTGCGCCCACCGTACACCGCAACCACCTGAGCGCCGATCGCGCTGCGATTCGATTCCGTCCCCACCAGCAGCACTTTGAGCCAGTGGTGTCCTCCGCTCACGTCGTTGCGCAGCAGTGACGGCGGCTCGTTTAGATTCACGATCAGGATATCCAAATCGCCGTCGTTGTCGAAGTCTCCGAACGCTACACCGCGGCTGCAATGCGCCTCCGCTAGGCCCGGTCCGGCCTCACCCGGCAACTCCTCGAATTTCCCGTTCCCCAGGTTTCGAAACAGAACCGCCGGCGTTTTGTTTGGATAAGCCGGAAGCCGGCTCTCCACTTCCGGAAAGATCATCCCCGTCGCGTAAAACAAATCCGGCAGGCCATCGTTGTCCAGATCCGCGATGCCGGCGCCCCACCCCACATATCGCGTCTCCACACCCAGACCGGACCGCACCGTCACATCGCGAAACGAACCCCTGCCATTGTTTTGGTATAGACCCGGCGTGTCATCCGCGAAGTGCGTCTTGAACAGATCCAGATTGCCATCCGTGTTGAAATCGCCCACGCCGACGCCCATGCCCGCCTGCTCCTGGCCATCCTCGTTCAGCGCCACGCCGCGTTCCAACCCCTGCTCCGTAAACGTGCCGTCGTGATTGTTGTGGAAGAACACGCTCGGTGTGCTGTCACACGCCAGATACAGATCCTGCCAGCCGTCTCCGTCGAAATCCGCTGCCACCGCGGTCAGCCCGTAACCCGGATTCCGCATCGCCAGTCCCGCCTTCGCGGTGACATCCGTGAATGTTCCGTCCCCGTTGTTGTGATACAGCCGCGGACCTTCGCGCGGTAGTCCGCCGGGCCCGCAGTTCACCGGAATCCCTTTCCAGTTGCACCCCGGGTCAGTCCCGCGCCGATGGACTTTCTCCTTGTCAAAAACCAGGTAGTGCGACACAAACAAATCCAGCCGCCCGTCGCGGTCGTAATCGATCCACGTACACCCCGAGCCGTAGCGCGTGCCCTCGTGCAGCAGGCCCGCCTTCTCCGTGACATCCTGGAATGTGCCGTCGGCCTGATTGTGGAACAGCAGGTTCTGGCCCCAGCAGCTGATGAAAATATCATCGAAGCCGTCGTTGTCGTAATCGCCCACCGTGATCCCACACGCCCACACGCTGCGCCCCAGACCCGATCTCTCCGTCACATCCTCAAAGCCACCCTCCCGATTATTGCGGTACAGGCGAATGGTCGCCTCTCGCGGGCTCGCGTCCAGTCGCCGCCCGGTCAGGAGAACGATGTCGAGCCATCCGTCATTGTCATAGTCCAGAAACGCCGCGCCGCAGCCCATCGTTTCCAGAATGTAGTCCTTATGCTCAACGCCGCCGTAAACCACCGGCGCGCGCAGCCCGGCTTCCTGCGCCACGTTGGAAAATCGCGCACCGAACGGCCGTCCGGATGGCTTCCCGCGAGGCGATGCCTGCACGCTGCGTGATGCCACTCCTCCCGACTGCGCTCGCAGCAGCGAACCCCCGCCCGCTGCAAGCAGTTGCCGTCTCGAAATCCGCAAGCCCCAGATTACTTCATACGCCGGCGTTGGCGAACCGTCTCTCACGACACCTAACTTTTGTTAACTCTAAGTTGATGATTTGACTTGCCCCGCAACACGGGAATAACATTCAACTCAAAACCTTTACTCCGCAGTTGTAGGAGACATTTGCCATGATGCACCTTCAGGGTCGATTTCATCTTTTTTCTCTCGGCGCGCTGCTGCTCTTAGCCCAGATCTGTTTCGGACAGGACTACCGCGGCCGTTTACAAGGCACAATTACCGACGAAAGCAGTGGCGTCGTCGCCGGAGCCACTGTCACGCTCACCAACACCGGCACCGGCGTCGTTGCCGTGCAGCACTCGAACGACAACGGCCACTATCTTTTCGATCTCGTCGAACCCGGCAACTACCGGCTTAACGTGACCGCTAACGGCTTCAATAAGTTCGAAGCCAAAGACATCGTCCTGCAAACTCGCGGCGATATCACTGTCGACGCGCCGCTCAAAACCGGCAGCGTCCAGGAAACTGTCACCGTCAGCGCCGAAGTCGCAGCTGTACAATTCAATACCAGCAAGCTCGAAACCACCGTTGACAGCGTGCTCACCGGGCGCATGCCGCAGGTATACCGCAGCCCGTTTCTCCTCGCGCAGCTCGATCCTTCTGTCGTTCCCCGCGTCGGTAACGGAGATTGGAACCCGTTCAACAGCTGGGGTCCCGGCTCGCAAAGCATCGGTGGGGGCGCCGATTACTCCAATGACTTACAAGTCGATGGCAGCCCCACCGGCATCGGCGTAAAGAACAGCTTTCAGCCCACTCCCGATTCCGTCGACGAAGTCAACGTGCAGCAAAGCTCGGTAGATGCGGAATTCGGACACAGCGCCGGCTCCGCCATCACTATGATCACCAAGTCAGGTACGAATCAATTCCACGGCCTGGCTTTCTATCAAGGCCAGTATCCGTGGGCCAACGCCATCGAAGACCGAGTCAACCGTACCCTAAACCTGGATCGCAAAAACATCTACGGTGGAACGTTCGGCAATCCCATCCTGAAGAACAAGCTCTTCAATTTCGCGTCCTATGAAGGCTGGCAGTACTCGCAGCCCACCACGCTGCTCGAAACTCTTCCCACCGCGCTCGAGCGCCAGGGCAATTTCTCCCAGTCCCTGAATAACGTCGGAACCCTGCGAACCATTTATGATCCCTACACCACCGTCACCGATGCTCAGGGCAACGTCAGCAGGATGCCGTTCCCCGGCAATATCATTCCCGCCTCGCGCATCGATCCGATAGCCGCCAAATACACTTCCCTTCTGTGGCAGCCGAACGCCCCTGGCATCGGCCCTTATCACATCAACAACTACGTCAACGGCCTCCCGGTCAACTACCCGTACAAGAACTTCTCCGATCGCGTCGATTACAACGTAACCGATAAGCTCCGCATTTACAGCCGCACCAGCATCATCCGCACGCCGTCCAGCACCAGCAATCCCACCGGCTCGTCGGTCTTTCAAAATGATCGCGGAAGTCTGCGCAACGCCACTCAGGTAGTCGGCAATGTAACCTACCTGCTCAGCGCCACCACCGTGCTCAACGTCCGCGCCGATTATCACAGCTTCGTGGACGCCTCCAACTTCACCGTCACCCCCGGCGCTCCTACGTTTTCGTCCATCTGGCCCAATCTGAACTTCTACGCCCCGCTCTACTCGGATTCCGCCATCCCCAAGCTCGCGCCGCGCATGTCCATCCTCGATACCACCGGCGCGAACCTGAACCTGGTGATGGGCCCGTCTGGCGGCTACTGGGATCAGATGCCGAATCAGGACGCCATTGCCGCGCAGATCTCGCAGCAGCGTGGCCAGCATTACCTGAAAGGCGGCTTCGAAGTGCGTGACAGCCGAGTGCTCAGCGTCATCTCGAATCAAAACCCGGGGTTCGGCTTTGACCCGGCAGCCACCTCCAGCACCTATGTCAATCCTTACAGCGGTCCCACCAACGTATCGGGCGACGGCTTCGCCACCTTCCTGCTCGGCGCCATCGCTCCCACCAACGCGGGATCTTCCAACTGCTGGGCCTGCGGTTCCACTGACATGCCCATTAACGCTGTCCCCACAACCAAGGACATCTACTACGCGGGTTTCGTCAATGACGATTGGAAGATCAGCCGCCGCCTCACGCTGAATCTCGGCCTGCGGTATGAGCGCACCACGCCCTATTACACCGACCAGCGCATGCTCACCGCGCCGCTGAACCTTAACACGCCCATCGCTCAGTTCCAGGGCGCCGGCGCTCCGCAGATGCCCGCGCTCGTCAAGCAGTATTACCCCGGCAACTGGATGCTGAACGGCGCATACCAATTCGAAAGCAGCAGCACGCCAACGTGGAACGGCGGCTGGGGCACCATCTCCCCCCGCGTCGGTTTCGCTTTCCGCCTGAACGATAAGACTTCTATCCGGGCCGGCTATGGCCGTTACTACACGCCCTGGGATCAGAATCAGACCTACGAAATTGAATCGCCCAACGACTATGGCTTTTCCACGGTCACCGGCGCGCCCAACACTATTCAGGGCGTTCCCCAGATGACTCTTTCGAATCCGTTCCCGTCCACGAACCCCATCACTCCCGCCACCGGCAAGAGTCTTGGCGCAAATACCGGTCTGGGAGACAGCATCAGCTTCACCAATCCCAACCGCCCCCTGCAGCACAGCGATCGCTACAATTTTTCCGTGCAGCGCGAACTACCCGGCGGAATCGTTGCCGATCTCACTTACTTCCTGAACTTCACCAACCAGCTTTGCGGCACATACTGTTACACCAGCGCGAATCTCGACATGATGGACCCGCGCCTCTCCTATCAGTACGGCAATGCGTTAAACCAGGTCGTCGCCAACCCCTTCTACAATATCGGCAGCCCGAGCACCTTCCCCGGACCGCTCCGCTACCAACCCCAGGTCACCGTCGGGTCTCTATTGGTGCCGTATCCCCAGTACACCGGTATCACTGAGGTCGATGGCACCAACGGATCCAACATGCATTACCAGTCGCTCCAGGTCAAGCTGCAGAAACGCTTCACTCACGGCTACTCGTTCCTTGCCGGTTACAACTATCACCGCGAGCAGGATCAGGTCTATTACGATTCCGTCGCGCAATACCTAAACAAGTGGAGCTGGGTCGATGGCGGCAATCCCCGCCAGCGCCTCACCATCTCCGGCACCTGGGAGACGCCCTTCGGCAAAGGCCGCCGTTTCCTCAGCGCCTCCAACCGTCTCGTGGACGCCGTCATCGGCGGCTGGGATCTCACCGGCATCATGACCTATCAGTCCGGCTCGCTCATCCGCTTCACCGGCGTGCAGGTGACCGGGAATCCCGGCTCCAACATCACACCCGGCGCTTACTTCAACACTTCCACTGTTAAGCTGCTCCCGGGTTTTACCGAAGAGACCAACCCCTGGTATTACCCTGGAGTCACGGGTCCGCACTTCTTCAATGTGGACGCCTCGCTCGTGAAGGATTTCCACGTGACGGAACGCATCAAGTTCTCACTCCGCGTGGACGCCTTCAATGCGCTGAACAATCTCAACCTGAATTCGCCCAACATGAGCGTCGGTTCTGCCACCTTCGGCCGCAGCACCGACGTTTTGAACAACACCTTCGGCCGCCAGCTCCAGCTCGGCATGCGCCTGTCGTTCTAGCGCAATTGGCCGGTGGCCCGCTTTACTGTCCCAGCTCGTGACACGTATTGCAGGCCACCGGCGCTTTGTTGAGCTTGTGGCAGTCCACGCAGCCCTTCATCCTCACCGGTTGCTCTGCGTGAATCACAGCCTGCAGCGCCACGTCTCCGTGGCAGCTTTTGCACTCCACCTTAGCGGCCGCGTGCTTCCCGTGGCTGAAGAAAACAAAATCAGGCACTTCATATACCCGCCGTGACGGAATCTTCCGATCGGCCATCGAAAGGTGGCACACCCGGCACTGCTTCACCGCCGGGAAACCAGCCAGCAACTCCGTCCTGGCGCCCGCATGGCACTGCTCGCAGCGCATCTTCAGCGGCGCGTGCTTCTGGTGATTGAAAGACTCCGGCTCGTCCGCGGCGTGCAGCAGCATCACGGCAAACAGAACGCTACCAACGAGTCCGAGAACTTGTCGTTGTATTTGTTGCCTCCTCCCGCGGCCACTACCACGTATTGCTTGTTCGTCTTCTTCGAAAAGAATGTCATCGGCGTCGCATGCGCACTGGCCGGCAGCCGCGTCGTCCAGATTTCCTTGCCCGTATCCTTGTCGAACGCGCGGAAACGGCTGTCGTTGGTAGCCCCAATAAACACCAAGCCCCCCGCCGTCACCATTGACCCGCCAATATTCGAAGTTCCCGTCGGCGGCAGTCCCTTCTCCACCAGCGCATCCACCACGCCCAGCACGCTGCGCCAGCGAAATTCCCCGGTATCCAGGTTGATCGCCGTCAGATTTCCCCATGGCGGTTTCTGGCACGGATACTGATTCGTATCCCAGAACCGCGAAGCGCCCAGTCCGCGCGTGCGGTACGGCAGCTTCGAAGTCTCCGGCATCTTCACCATCTTGAAGATCATGCCCACGTCCATCGAGTTGACATACAGCGTATGCGTCTCCGGATCGTACGATGCGCCGCCCCAGTTCGCGCCGCCGTTCGTGCCCGGAAACAGCACCGTCGGCTTGATCCCGATCGGTGTGAACAAACTGCCGAATACCGCGCCCTCAATCAACTTCCCGCAGTAAGCGCGCGATTCCGGTGTTACGTCCGTCAGGTCTTCCGCGCGAAAACTCTGCCGAGCATACGGAGCCGGCTTTACCGGAAACGGCTGAGTTGGATAAGCCGCCTCGCCCGGAACGTCGCTCGCGGGCACCGGCTTCTCCACAATGTCGAACAGCGGCTTGCCTGTGGTTCGCTCGAACAGAAAAGTGAAGCCGGTCTTCGTCACCTGCGCCACGGCATCCACCATCCGGCCCTCGTGCCGCACCGTCACCAGCGTCGGCTGCGCCGGAATATCGTAGTCCCACAAGTTATGATGGACCGTTTGGAAGTGCCACAGCCGCTTGCCCGTTTCCGCATCCACCGCCACCAGCGAGTCGCCAAACAGCCCCGCGCCTTTGCGATCCCCGCCGTAATAATCGTGCGCCGGCGAAGTCAGCGGCAAAAACGCAATGCCTCGCTTCGTATCGATTGTCGGGATCGACCACATATTCGCGCCGCCGCGCCCCTTCGCCGAATCGCCCTCCCAGGTATCGCCACCGAATTCCCCAGGCAGTGCGATGGTATGGAACCGCCAGATCAGCTTCCCCGTACGCGCGTCAAAGCCGCGGACATCCCCATTCGGACCAAGCGGCTCCGCATCCGGCACAATCGAACCGCAAATCACCACGTTGTTGTAAACCGCCGGCGGCGACGTCATGCCGTAACCGCGCCCGCCCGTCGCCTTCGCGCTCGGATCCACCATGCCCTGCCGCAGATTGATGAACCCGCCCGTACCGAAGCTGTCGATCGGTTTCCCCGTGGCCGCGTCGATTCCCCACAGCTGGCCATCCAGCGTCCCGTAGAATAGCCGCCGGTCCTTGCCATCGCTCCAGAAAGCCGCGCCCCGGTTGGCGTAGAGCATCTGTGGCCGGGTCTTGTCCAGCTTCGGATCGAACGCCCAAAGCTCCTTGCCCGTTTCCGGCTCCAGCGCGATCAGCCGGTCAAACGAACTCACCACATACAAAACGCCGTCCACCAGCAGCGGCGTCGATTCGAACGCGCTCTTCACGTTCAACTCCGTGCCGTCGCTGACATCGCCGGTGTGATAAGTCCACGCGGGTTTCAGCCTGGTCACGTTCTCGCGATTGATCTGTTTCAGCGTCGAGTAGCGCGTCCCGCCCTCGGCGCCATATACAGGCCAGTCCTGCGCGCCAGCCAGGGCCGGCAGACATCCCAGCAGAGCCACTAATCTCTTCATGTTCGGTTTACCTGAGGTGCACAGGCTGCGTAAACGCGCCGTTTCCCGCCGAATCCCACACAGCGAATCGCACCCACTTCTTGCCCGACGCATCGAACGGAATCCGAAACTTCTGCGATGAGAATGGCGCCTTGTCCGTCAGGCTCACCACCTGCTTCTCCACCGTGTTGCCGTCGCTCCAGATGAACTCCGCAAACTCCGGCGGAAACGTCCACTCCGCCTCGGCCGTGTATGTCCGCTTCGCGCCCGAACCCTCGATGCCTGAGTTGCGCAGCAGCACTTCGCCGCTGGTCACGAAGTAATCGCCCGCCCGCATAGTCGTCAGCAGCGGGTTCCATCCATCGTCGAACTTCGGCACGCGATCCAGCCTCACGTAATTCACCACCAGCTGCGGAAACGTCTCGTCGTCCGGATACTTCATGTACGTGTCGCCTTCCGCAATCATGTACTTCGCGCCGGCCCAGTTGTTCATGTCGTCCAGCAGCCCAAGGCACCGCGCCTCGCACAGCCGCTTCTGCGATAAGATCCACCGGCAGGGATTGAAACGATCCGCCCAGGAAACGGTCGCTTCGGAAGAAATCTTTCTCCCGCACCGCATCCGGATAGCCCGCCGACCCCTTCGTTCGCGGATGCGTCTGCCACACCAGCCCCTGTTCCTGATTCAACAGCTTCAACTCCGTCGCCGCCGTTGTCGTGTGATACACCTTGCCGTAACGGCGCCAGGTTCTCCTCGAAGGGCTGCCCTTCCGGCCCTTTCGCCGGCTCTTTCACATGGCTGAAATAGAGCGGCTTCGGAAACACGAACATGTAGTGGCCGCCGAAATTGGCATCCGGCTCTTCGCCCGGAATCAGCAGCATGTCGCGGTCGGAGAAGCGCTGGCATCCTTCGAAATACACCTTCTGCTCGTCGAAGCGCACCTTGCCCGTATCCGTCGGGTGCGAATCGCCGTGGAAATCCGCCAGAATCGCCATATTAATTCCCAGCGCCCGGAACACCGGCAGCCACGTCGGCTCCTGATCCATGCGTGCCCGCATCGGTCAGCTGCTCATTGAAGTGGAAATGGAAGTGGCTCACCAGAACCTTGTAGCCCGGCAGCGGCTTATACACATCGTCGTGCGTAAACGCCATCACCTCCTGCTGCGTCGTGCGGCTGTCTTCCGGGCTCAGGTAGAAATACACCGGCATCCGCTGCATCGTTCCCGGAGGTGCGTTATACAGCGCGAAGTTATTCAGATCCCCGCGCGCTTCCGCCACTCGCTTGTTCCAGACTTCGTCCGACACTCCCCAGGGCTTGGCCCCCGATTCCCGGTCCGCCTGCCGCGCGCCAATCGCGAAGGTCTGTGGGCTGTCCTTGCGGTAATACACATAGCCCAGATTGGTTTCCACTTCGCGCGACCAGAAGAACTTATGCGAAGGCGGCAGAAACGCCAGCGATCCGCCATTGGCCTCCAGAATCCCCAGGCGGTTGCGCGCCCGCAGAGCCACCGGCTCCTGGTTCACTGCGCCGCCGAACGCGTACTTCTGCCAGCCGCGCGCCGTGTCCCGCCACACCACCTGCGAGTCGTCCGCCACGCGGAAGCCCTTCAGCCCGGCGACATACTTATAGGCCACCGAGGGCTCGCTCGTCTTCGCGATCGCTTCCTGGCGCAGCAGATTCGTCCCGCGATAAACCGTGTACTGCAGCGAACCCGAGAAGATCCCTCCGTCAAACCCCGGAAACACCACTTCCATGCGCGCGCCATCCGTCCTCACTTGGCAAGCGTTCGCATGGAACGTCGCCCATGTTCGGCGGATCTCCTCCGGCTTCCGCGGCAGCCCCAGATTGGTGCCCGGCCGCCCCGGCACCATCAGCGGCGCGTCCCAGAACGCGTTCCATTTCTCCCGCTCCACTACGTCGGGCGTGAACTTCACACCCAGTTCCCGCAGCGGCGCCATCTGCTGCTCGGAAAGACGCCTCACTCCGCTCGTGATCTCGAACTCCGGCGTAAGGTTCTGTCCCAGCACCACCCAGGCCCCGCCGTTTTTCCGCGCCGCCAGCTCGCGCACGGTCGGCTGCCCTCCTGCCACCTGGAACTCCGCGCGCAGCTGGTCGCGGCGGTCGCCCTGCCACGTCAGCTCCAGCACCCCGCCACGTTCCCGAGCCTGCAAACCTTCCTGCGCCTTATACCCGCTCATGTCGCAGCTCAGGCTCTGGCCCGCGGCCCCGCCGGCCATCAAACCCGCAATCAGGATTAGTCGTGTCATCGCAATCACGCTCTCTATGATCGCTCTTACCAAATCAACCGCAACGCCATTTGTGTTCTTCTCGGCAGATTCGATTGACTCGTAATCAACCCGAAGCTCGAACTGGTCGGAGTCAGATTCGGCGCATTGAACAGCGGATGGTTGAGCAGGTTGAAGAACTCAGCCCGAAATTCCATATGGATCTGCTCCCGTATCCGGAACCGCTTAATCGCGGAGAAGTCCACGTTGTTGATTCCGTCCTGTCTCAGGTTCGAAAACCGGTCGGCAAAGGTACGAAGGTTATCGACAAGCTGCTTAGTCGAATCGCGCTCGAAACGCGTCACGTCGAAAACGCCGTTCACGTTGCGCGGCTGATTATTCAGCGGTCCCCCCAGATACAGCACGTTGCCCCAGTTCAGCGGCGCGCCCACTTGATACGTATAAATTCCGTTCAAGGACCATCCGCCCGCCACGCTATTCACAATGGCGCCGGAACTTCCGCCAAAGCGCTTGCCCGCACCAAAGGGCAGATCCCAGCTCCCGCTCGCTACAAAGTGCTGCGGACGGTCGTCCACCGATACATCCTTTACCGGCGTCGCATCTCCGCCGTTGACCCGCGTCGTTCTCTCGATCAGCTTCGAATACTGATAATTCACCAGCACCTGCACGCCGCCGGAGAATCGCTTTCGCAGCCGCGCCTGCAGCATCTGGAAGTATGAACTCCCGATGTTCTGGCTCTGCACCGTGACGCCGGTGAATTGAGGATACGCCTCCAGTAGCTGCGATGCCGCCACCGTCGACCCGTTCAACGTCGTCCCCGGCAGCAGCCCCGTAAAGGGATTTGGCACATTCGCAGTTAGTGCGTTGATCGTCGCTTGGTCTCTCACCGGAGAGCGGCTCAGGTACTGATCCGGAATCGCATCCAGATTCTGGTTCACCGCCAGATGCACCGCATGGTTGCCCGCGTATCCCACCTCCAGAACCGCATCCCACGGCAGCTGCTGCTGAATGTCCAGGTGGTAGCGGATTGAATAGGGATTGCGCTGGTTCTGGTTGACGAACGAAATACTCTGGCCCAGATAGGTTCCCAGTCCCTGCGACGATCCGCTCGGCTTCTGCAGCGTCGGAAACGGATTGCTCAGAGTGTTAGCCGGCGTCAGAAATCCATCGAGCGTCGCCACATAGGGCGTGGTCTGGCTGAAGCCCGGCTGGTTGATGCCAAAATCTCCTAGACTGAAGTAGAACAACCCGCCGCCCGTGCGAATTACCGTCTTTCCGCCCAGGGCATCCGGCTTCCATGCGATCCCAAGGCGCGGACTGAAGTTGCCGCTGGTCTGATAAATATCCCGGTTCGAAGGCGTCGCGAACAGCAAACCGCCGCGCACCTGAAACTGCGTCGCCGGTATCTGCGGGATCGGATTCCGCGCATACGCTGCCTGCGCCGCTGCCGCGATGGGGCTCGCCGTCGTCGTATCGAATCCGTTTACCGTCCGGTTGTACCGCTCGACCGTCGGCAGGTCCTGCTCATACCGAAGCCCGATGTTCACCGTCAGCGTGGGTGTCGGCCGGTAGTCGTCCTGGAGGAACAACGCGTAGTACTTCGCCTGCGTCGTGTAGGAAGTATTCAGATCGAACTGCCCGGTGCTCGGCAGTCCCAGCAGAAACGCCGCATAATCCTGTCCAATTGGCGCCGCGCCCGAGTTGTTGAAAGGTCCCGCCGTCCAGTCCGATGCGAAGTTGTATGCCCCGCTCGCGTTGCCGTAAGCCGTCGAACTTTGCCGCGCCATGCGCAGGTCCACGCCGGCCTTCAGCGCATGCCGGTTCAGCACCTTCGAAAGCGACGTATAGATCTGATACTGGTCGAACGGGTTCGGTCCATTGCTCGCCGCGGTGTTGCAGCCGAAATAGGTATAGCTCTTGAAATTGATGCAGGGCAGCGTGGGAAACAGCGTGCTTCCCGCCAGCGCCGCCGGGAATCCAAACGTCGCCAGATTCACTCCCTGGCTCGGCACTCCGCGAATCTCATTGAATCGCGTCCAGTTCAGCCGTACATCCAGAAACGTCGTCGCGTTGAACGTTGAGATCCAATCCAGCGTCGAGCCCACCCCATACCGATTCAGCGTGTTGCCCGTCGCAACCGGATAATCGTCGTTTTGCAGCAGCGTGCGGTCGTACTGCCGGAACGTAAAGAACAGTTTGTTCCGCTCGCTCGCGTTGTAGTCCATGCGCCCAATCGTGTTGGTATAGCTGTCCGCCTGCAGCGTATTCACCGAGTAATTCGATCCGCCGTCTGCGCGCCCCGGAATGTTCGGCAGTGGATACAGCGCCTCCAGCTTCAGCGCCACCGGGTTCAGCCGGCTCGTCGGAATCACGTTTCCTGGAAACGCCTGCCGCTGGATGCGGCCCGCGGTCGCAACTCCCGTCTGCGGATCGTAAATCTGATAGTTCGGACCTACCGCCAGCAGCGCCGAGAAATCTCCCGTTCGCTCGGCCGCCGTCGGCACCGTGTCCGTCCCCGTGTTCAGCGCCGGCGCTTTGATCTGCTCAAATCCAAAGAAATAGAACAGCCGGTTGCGCCCGTTGAAGACCTTCGGCACATACACAGGGCCGCCCACCGTCACACCATACTGGTTGTAGCGCGTCACCGCTTTCGGCTGGCCTGCGGCGTTTGCGAAAAACGTATTCGCCGCAACGGCCGAAACCTGATTGAACTCGGACGCTGTCCCGTGAAAGCCGTTCGTTCCGCTCCGCGTGATCACGTTGATGGTGCCGCCCCCGGTATGCCCGTAGCCCGCGTCCGCCTGAAATACCTCTACCTTCACCTGATCCACCGCGTCCAGCGGCGGCTGGTACGCGGCCCGCAGGTTCGCCGTCGTAATGGGTGACCCGTCCATCAGCAGCTCGTTTGTCTGCGATGGCGCGCCTCCCATCGAAATCCCCGAAGGCCCGCTCGCATCGTAGGGACGCACGAACTGAATGTTTCCCGTCGGAATCACGCCATACGCCACCTGCGACAAAATCAATGCGGCGCGGCCCGAAAGCGGCAGATCCGACACCTGCCGCGATTCCAGCGCCTCACCCGTGGACGCCGTAGACGATTCCAGCGCTGAGGCTTCCGCGCTGATCGTGATCTGTTCGTTCACGCCGCCCAGCTCCAGCACCGCGTCCACCGCCACCCGGTCGTTCGCGCTCAGCCGGACCCCCTCCCGGATGTAACGCTTGAATCCCGGACTCTCGATGGTGATCGTGTAAGCCGCCGGAGCCAGAAACGGGATGTCGTAAAACCCGTCCGCGCCGGTCATCGTCTCCGTCCTCGACTGCGACTCCTGATTCACCGCCGCCACTTTCGCCGAGGCCACCACCGCCCCCTGCGAATCGGTCACTCGCCCGTTCAGGGTGGCGCGAAACTCCTGTGCCACCCCCGCGCATCCCGACAAAACCAGAACAGCAGCGATTCTCGACAACCGAATCCGATGGCAAACCCTGGCATCGCAACGGGACATTTTCATGGGCTCCAACTTATATCACTTCTGCACCGTAATCAGTGTTGTGACCGAAGTCGCCGTGCCCAGCTGCGCGATCACCGGCAGATCCCCGTTTGCCGCGCTCGCCGGAACCTGCACTGCGAACTGATACACGCCCCCCGTTCCCGGCACCACTCCCCCCGAGTTCACCGCCGCTGCCGCGCCCCCAATCGTTATCTGCGGCAGAGTCACCAGCGCGTTGGCCTGCGCCGGCATCTGCCCCGGAATCAAAGCCGGTGACGTCGGGCCGCAACCCGTTCCATAGAGGAAGATCGTTTCCCCCGGATGCGCCGGCGTGGAAGCCGCCGAACCCACCAGTCCCGGCTTGCCCACAAACGAGCCGTCCGCATGCGTCGCCGTCACATACTTCCCGTCAAGCGTCAGCATCTGCGGCAGGCTCGCCTGCACCGTCAGCGGTAGCAGCGGTGTAATCCCCGCCGGATTCCTCACCTGCAACTGCAGCGTTGTCGCATTCGTGTCGCTCGGCAGCAATACGTTGATCTGCGTCGGGCTCACGAACCCGATATATGCAAGGCGCGGTGCCCCGAACGCGGTCAAGATGACGCTCACGCCGTCCAGCGATGTCGGGTATGCGCCCCCGCTGAAGTCGCCTGGGTTCCACGAGCGCGTCGTCACCCCCAGATTCGTCCCGAAAATACTGATCCACGAATTCGCCGCCACCGGACCCGCCACCGAAGTCGCCGCGCTCACGATGTTGCTGGCAGTCACCGCCGGCGCCACCGGCGTCAGCGGATTCAGCTGAACGCTCGATGTGTAAATGTAATCTCCGCCCGAGCCGCCGTCCCCGTTGGCCGCATTCCCCGCCACATAGAGCGTCACCGGACCCACGTTCGTCGCCGGCGGAACCCAGTCGAACTGAAAGGTCGCGCCGCCCTTCGTGCCGTTCCGCGTGCCCGCCGACGTGTGCTCGATGAACGAAACGCCGGAGCTGCACGGTTTCGGGCCCGCGTCGCCGCAAAGCACCTGCGTGAAATTGTCGATCGGAAAAAACTCTCCGGCCTGCCCCGTCTGCTGGTTGCTGTTCAGCCGCGCGCTCATCTGAAATCCCCAGCGCTGCTGGGCCGGGTCGGCCACGCTTACCGTCACCCGCTGACGCACGCCCGGGATATACACCGATCCGCCTGCGAGCCCCACCGTAACCCCGCCGGATCCCGAGTTCAGCGCAAAGCTGCCGTGACACAGCGTGCACGCCTTCGCGTTGTCGCCGGGCGCGGCAGTTACCGCCGGGGGCGGACCGTAACTATGAGCGGAGCAAATCGCGGTCGCCACGCCGAAACAGAGCGGCGCCATCCATAGGAAACGAAAAGTCATAGAGGCAGTGTGAAGAGTCCTGCCTCTATGAGTGGTCGTGAATCTGTAAACAAGTTGTAAATAGGCTTTACGAAATCTTCTTTAACTTCCACTCAATTGCCTGCCCGTTCACTTCCGAGCTCAACGTAAGCTGGTCGCCCTGCATCCTGCCCTTGTAATCCAGCTTCATCTCGTTCCCCTGAAAGTTGCCCGTGAACGAAAACCGGATCTCGTCGCCCTTCACCACGCCGTCTGTGATGGTGGATTTGCCCATCATCTCGCTCGACGTCTCACCCGTCAGCTTGCTCCCGTCCACCTTGAAAACGAATGTCCGTTCGATGGTCCGGTCGCCCAGTTCCGCCGTGCCTTTCCAAGTCCCGGAAAAATCCGCCGCATAGGCAACAATCGCGAAAAATGCGAAGATAAATACAGAAAACTTCCTCATCGCTGGCTCCTTCTTAGGCATTTGCGCCGTGCATCATGATATACCGGCGCGCCCAAAGTGGGTGAAAGATGGCCATTTGCGTCGAGAAACGTTTTCATTGCAAGTACTTACTAAAGAGAACAATTGTGGAAATTTGTCGATAATAGTACCATCTGAAAGTACGAAATAATACAAAATGAAAAACATCGTAAACGCGCTGATTATCTCTTTTCTTCTCCTCGCCGGCTTGCAGGCTGCCAGCAAGGCTTCTCCGTCCAACTCCACTTTCACCAGCGGTGGCGTGCCGATTAATGTGGATGTCTACAACGCGGTCGGAACGGGCACTCATCCGTCAATCATCTTTTTGTACGGCTCCGACGGAGCAACGCTCTTTCCGTGGAATTATCCCTATATGGGCAGCTGGTTTGCCTCTCAGGGTTACAACTTCTACATGGTTCATTACTTCGACCGGACCGGTACCGTGCTCGGTGATCCCCTTACCGTTTACTCCAGCTTCAATCTTTGGATCCAGACGGTAAAGGATTCCACGACTTGGGTTGCCGCTCAGGCCGGCGTCAACCCGCAGCGAATCGCGCTGATGGGGATGTCTCTCGGTGCCGGGCTCGCCGTCAGCACTGCCAACCAGGACACCCGAATCCATGGACTGGCTGCCTGGTATGGCGACATTCCCAGCTGGTATCCCGGCGACACCACCATCACCCATATGCCGCCGACCATCATGATTCACGGCGCAAATGACCCCATCGCCCCCGTTTCCGGAGCCTACGCTTTTCAGGCTACGCTGCAGCAGCTCGGCGTTCCCAATCAGCTCGTGGTGTATCCCAATGAGGGCCACGCGCTCAGTTCAACCGATGAGCTGGATGCCATGGGGAAAACCGTGGCCTTCTTCCAGACCTACATGAATCAGTAGTCAGCCCCGTGGCGGCCGGGTCCCGTTTTCCACGCGGATCCGTGTCGCTATCAGTCCGGACAGCAGCATGCACCCGGTAAGAAACCAAAGCCCGGTTTCGTACCGCCCTGTTGCTGTCCGGAGATACCCAAACAGATACGGCCCCGCAAACCCGCCCAGGTTCCCCACCGAATTGATCGCCCCGATCGCCACCGCCGCCGCGGATTTCCCCAGATACATCGTCGGAATCGTCCAGAACACCGGCAGATACGCCTGAAACGTAAATCCCACCAGACACAAACACGCAATCACCAGCGCCAGCCGCTCGTGCGCCAGAATGGCCATGCCCAGCGCGGCTCCCGCAATCAAAATCGGTGCGGCGGTATGCCAGCGCCGCTCGCCGCTCCGGCTCGATAAGTAACCGTTCAGCAGAATCCCCACAACGCTGCACAGATACGGCAGCACCGTCACCACCGTCCGCCACGTCACCGTCATGCTCTTCATGTTGTCCGTGATCGATGGCAGAAAGAACAAAATCGCCTGATTCCCCGTGACGATCAGAAAAAACACTGCCATCAGCTGCAGCGTCTGCGGCTGTCTGAAAGCCGCGAACACACTCACCCGCTTGGCTGCCGTCCGCTCCTCCGCTTCCTTCCGCAGCTCACCCAGCAGCCACTGCTTTTCGTCTTCCGGAAGCCACCGCGCATCGCCCACGCGGTCCGTTAAATAAAAGAACGCGAAAATTCCGATCAGCACCGAAGGCGCGCCTTCCAGAATGAAAACCCATCGCCACCCGTGCATCCCGTGCCAGTGAACCGTCTCCAGAATCCACCGAGCCAGCGGCGTCCCCACCACAATTGATAACGGTTGCGTCACCATGAACCACGATTTCGCGCGCGTCCGGTCTTCCGCCCGGAACCAGTGCGAGAGATACACGATCACGCCCGGGAAAAAGCCCGCCTCCGCCGCGCCTAACAGAAAGCGTGCCCAGTAAAACTGCTGCCGTGTCTCCACCAGCCCGCTCAGCGTCGCTACCAGCCCCCACGAAATCATGATTCGCGAGAACCATTTGCGCGCGCTCCAGCGCTCCACCACCAAACTCCCAGGCACCTCCAGCAGAAAATACCCGATGAAAAAGATGCCCGCGCCCAGGCCGATCACCGAATCTGAAAAGCCCAGATCGCCCTGCATCTGCAGCTTCGCAATCCCAAGATTCGCCCGGTCGATATAAGCGCACAGATACACCACGATCAGAAACGGCATCAGCCGCCACATGACCCGGCGCCGCGTACGCCGCGCGATTAACTCTGTCGTACTGTTGTCAGAAAGCTGCGTACCGCGGGAGCTAATATCGCCTCCATCACCACCATCAGGTACCGCGCCCCGCGGGCTCGCCACTGCATCGCTGCTTCCAGCGTCGGCACCAAAACTCCCAGTGCCTTGTCCGATTGCTGCACCGCTGCGGCAATCGTATCGAAGGCCGCCAGCAGCTTCGGATGCTGCCATTCCCCTGGCACGCCGAGCGTCAGCGACAGATCGCTCGGTCCGACAAAAATCACATCGATTTCCGGAACCGCCAGAATTCCCTGCAACTGCTCCACCGCCGCGGGCGTCTCCACCTGCGCAATCACCAGCGTCTCCGCGTTCGATCCCGTCGTGTGCTCGGCCAGGCTGAACGGAAGCACCTGCCCAAAGTTCGCCGCCCGAGTCGTCGCCAAACCGCGCGTGCCAACGGGAGGATACTTCGCCGCCCGCGCGGCCGTCTGCGCCTCCGCGCCGGAGTTGATCATCGGAATCTGCACGCCCTGAATCCCCGTGTCCAGCACCTGACCGATCATCCACGGCACATTAAACGGCAGCCGCACAATCGGCGTCACGCCCCGCAGTTCGCACACGCGCGCCAGATGCTCACACTCCCGCGCGGAAAGCGGACTGTGCTCGCCGTCAAACAGCAGATAATCCCATCCCAGGTAGCACAGCACTTCCGCCAGCCCCGGGTCCGCATGGCGCATGAAGCACCCTGTCACCACTTCTCCGGCTTTCAAACGTGCTTTGGTCGTGTTCTTGGTCATATTCGGTTGCGCGGCGGCGCTCTCATTCTTCCATGAAGATGGTCCCGCGCCCAAGCAGCCACTGCGGGTCCAGGCGCCGCTTCACTGCCTTCATCGCCGCCACCTCTTCTGCGCCGTACTGCAGCCCCAGCAGTTTCGCTTTGCGCTTCCCCAGCCCGTGCTCGGCCGATACCGTTCCGCCCAGCGCCGCTGCCTCCCGCGCGAATTCGTCCAGCAGCGCGCTCGCCGTGGCCGCTTCCTCCGCGCTCGCCGGCAGCATATTCACATGCACATGCGCATCGCCGATGTGCCCGTAAATTACGTAGTGCCCCGGCAGCTCCTGCTCCAGCCGTCTCCGGTAAATCTGCAGAATCTCGCGGCTGCGCTCCAGCGGCACCGCGTAATCCGTGCCCATCTTCAGGAAGCCTCGCCTTCTCACCGTGTCAATCACCAGCTCCGGCAGCGAATGCCGAAACCCGCGAAAGCGTTCCCGGTCCTGCGGCGTGGTCGCGAACCATGACGCTTCCACCAAAGCCTCTGCCGCGCTCAACCGCGTCTCCCACGCGTCCAGATCGTCTCCCTCCGCCTCAATCAAAAGAGCCGCCTTCGCGTCGCGCGGAATCTCCGGATACCGCCCCGCGATCAGATCGAGCGAATTCCGGTCCACATACTCCAGCATCCGCAGCTCCGGCACGCCCCGCCACTCGTCTACCGCTGCCAGTGCATGCTCGTCCGAAGAAAAGAAAATCACCCCCGCGAAAATCTCCGCCGGTATCGGCAGCAGCGCAATCTCCGCCTCCAGGATCACGCCCAGCGTTCCTTCCGAACCGCAAAACAAATCGATCCAGTCCATCCCCGGTTCCAACCGGTATCCCGCTGTATACTTTGTCGTCTTCGGCAGCGGCAGCGAGGGCACCGCGAAATCGATTCGGTCTCCGCGCCGGTATTCCGCAATCGTTCCGCCCATCCGCGCCACCCGCAGCGCGCGAATGTGTTTCCGCGTGCTGCCATACCGGAAGCTCCGCGATCCGCTCGCATTCGTCGCGATCGCTCCGCCAATCGAAGCCGTGATCTCCGTCGGATCGGGCGCAAAAAACTGCCGGGTCCGCGCCGCGGCGTCGCGAATTTCCAGCAGCGTCACCGCCGGACCCACACGCGCATACCCTTCGAAAATCTCCAGTCGCCGAAACTTCTCGAGCGAAAGCACCCAGCCGCCCCGCGGCACGCGCGACCCCGTCAGCCCCGAACCCGCGCCCGCCACCGTCACCGGAACGCCCTCGCGCACCGCCGCAGCCAGAACCTCCAGCACTTCACCCTCGTCCGCCGGCGTAAACACCCGCTCGGCGAAGCCCTGAAAACCGGACGCATCGGTCAGATACCGGTCGGGAACCATCACCTCACAACCCATCCTGCCGCGCGTAGTCCTGCCATGCCGGCGTATTTTCCAGCGGTCCGCGAAACCCGATGTAGCCGTCCGGCCGCAAAATCACCAGCTTCTTTTCCCGTCCCGGCGCTCCGCCTTGCGAACGGATCGACGTCACATTCACATTGCGCAGGTGCCGCGTCACGTCCGCCGTCTCCGCCTCTTCCGCATTCACGAACACCGCCCGATGCCGTCCGCCGCTCCAGTCCTCCGCCTCGCCCAGATCCGCCAGCCGGTCGCCCGCGCGCCAGGTCCCGTCGCCTCCACTATCGCGCACCACCGGCGAAGATCGGTACGCAATCGACGTCTCGGAAACGAATCCCACCAGCGCATCATGCACCATCTTCGGCGCCGTCACAATTGGCAGCAGCGTGTCCCGAATCGCCTCGACTACCGGGTTCGTCGTGGTCGTGATATGTAACCCGCGCTCAGTGGTTCGCAGCAGCGCCCTGCCCACTTCGCCGCGTTCGTCGTAGTAGCTGTCCAGCAGGCGCTGGTCCGCGTCCCGTGCCACCGCCGCCAGTTTCCACCCCAGGTTCGCCGTATCCTGAATCCCGGTATTCATCCCCTGACCGCCCAGCGGCGAATGAATGTGCGAAGCGTCCCCCGCCAGAAAGACGCTGCCCGCCCTGTACTGCCGCGCCTGCCGGTCATTCACATGAAACGGCGTCATCCATTCCGACGAAAGAATGCGGACGCGCACTCCCACCTGATCCACCGCCTGCTGAAAATCCGCGAGAGTCAGATCGGTGGGCCCCGCCTTCCCCTGGTTCTCGTGCTTCACCGCAATCAGCCGCGTCACCCGGTCCGAGAGCCTTGCGAGAAACACCACGTCACCCTTGTGCAGATGCACTGACAACTGATCCTCCGGCGCATCCGGCCCCTCGATCTCCAGATCCCCCAGGAAGAACGAAAGATCGATGCCCCCGCCTTCGAAAGGAATTCCGCTCAGCCGCCGAACCGTACTGTGCGCGCCGTCGCAGCCCACCAGCCACCGCGCCTTCACCGTCTCCTCGCGCCCATCCGGATGACGAAGCGTCGCCGCGACTCCATCCTCCTGCTGCGCAAACGACACCAGCTCCGTCCCTCGCTCCGTGGTGGCGCCCAGCGAGTTCATGTGCTCGTTCAGAATCGCTTCCGTCCGGCTCTGCGGCAGGAACAGAACAAAGGGAAACCTGCCGGGAATCCCGTCCAGCCTTACATCTAAAATCTTTCTGCCTTCACTCCGGATCTCCGCGCGGCTCACCTTCCGTCCCTGATCCACCGCCGTCTGCGCAACCCCGTAACGCTCAAACTGCTCGAGCGTCCTCGCCTGCACCACCAGCGCCTGCGAATACCGCGCCATATGCACGGATCTGTCGATAATCCGAACGTCCAGACCGGCGCGCCGGCACTCAATCGCCATGGCCATCCCGGTCGGTCCCGCGCCTGCAATCAAAACCAGCGGTGTCGCCATGCGCTTTTACTTCTTCAAGTACAGGTCCGCGAACGCCAGATACTGGTCCCAGTCATACGCCGTCACATCGTGTTTTCCCGCCCGCTCATGGAACGCGATCGTATGCACAATGGGCTGATGAATCCCCGGCATCTGGGTCGTCCCCAGGCCCTGCTTGCCCAGTAACTCGTAAACCGGCGCAGCCGCATTCGCCGAAAGAAACTCCCCGTGCGGATCCGCGCCCTGATCCCCATCCGCCGTCGCGATATACAGCGGCCTCGGCGCAATCAGCGCCAGCAGTTCGTGTTCATCCACCGGCACGCGATCCGAATGCGCCGAGTACTGGTGAAAGTTCCCCGCAAACCAATGCGGAAACGCCGTGTTCAAATGCTCCACCGTCTCGCCGTAGTTGCGCCGGAACAAACTCGCGCCGCCCGCGCCGGAGCAGTTCGAAATCACCATCGCGAATCGCTGATCCTGCGCGCCCGCCCACAGCGCGGTCTTCCCCAGCCGCGAATGCCCCATCACCGCTACGCGGTGCGCGTCGATGTCCTTGTCGTCGTCCAGATAATCCAGCGCGCGGCTCAGGCCCCACGCCCATGCGCCAATCGCGCCCCACTCGTCCGCCGCCGGAGCCGTCTGCCCCTCCCGGTAGAACAGCGGACGCACTCCATGCGCAATCCCGCCGTCAAAATCCGGTTCAATGTCGCCGTAGTAGAAGGTCGCCAGCGCGTACCCGCGCGCCAGAATCTTCTCCACCTGCCACTGCGCCGCCCCGCTCCCCCGCGATTTCTCCGAGGCCGTCTCCGCCCGGTACTGCTTCGTCGCCGGATCGCGCACCCACACCGTGCCCAGATGAATCCCCGGATCTGCAGCCACCGTCTGGTTGCCGCTGAAGTTCTCTCCCAGGATTGCCGCCACCGGCTTCGCCACGCCCGTGGGCACGTAGATCAGGAGGTCCAGCTTCGGTCCGTCCTTCTCTTCGCTGAACCGGATCCGCACCTGACGGCGCGTTGCTTTCCCGTCGAACGCCGGTCCGTCCGGAGCCAGCTGCTCCACGGACGACGCCAGCCGCTTGCGCGGCGTCCGTCCATACACCTGCTCTTCAAACAGCCGCAGCAGCTCCGGACGCCGCTGCCGCATCCACATCGCCGCATCAGTCACCGCCTTCCCGTTCTGCATCACTAGCGGGTTCGGCAGCATATACGGCGCCACCTTCGCTTCGTCGTAGTTGTAAGCGCTATTGGATGCGGTCTGCGCAGCCAAAGACGCCGCAATCGCAAAGACAAAACTCAGGCGCATGTGGCGCTATTGTATCGTGCGAAAAAACGAACAACGGGTGAATTCCTGCTTTTCGGTTCAGCATCCAAATTCAACGTAAGGACAAACTGTGGCAGCAGACGCCAAGCCCGCGATCAACCCATGGCTCATAGCCGCTTCGGTAATGATCGCCACATTTATGGAGGTCATTGATACCTCTATCGCCTCGGTCGCCATCCCCTACATCGCCGGCAGCGTCTCCGCCACCAACGATGAGGCCACCTGGGTCCTCACCTTCTATCTCCTCTCGAACGCCGTCGTGCTGCCGGCCAGCGCCTGGTTCTCCCTGAAATTCGGACGCAAGCGCTTCCTGATGACCTGCATTGTCATCTTCACCATCTCGTCCTTCGCCTGCGGGTCCTCCACCAGCCTCGTCATGATCCTGCTCGCCCGCCTGGTCCAGGGCGCCGGAGGCGGCGCGCTCCAGCCCATTTCTCAGGCCATCCTCACCGAAAGTTTCCCTCCCGAAAAACGCGGCCTCGCCACCGCCATTTTCGCGCTCGGTGTCGTCGTTGCCCCCGTGCTCGGTCCCACCCTCGGCGGCTGGCTCACCGACACCTACTCCTGGCGCTGGGCTTTCTACATCAACATCCCCATCGGCGCCCTCGCGCTGTTCATGATTGGCCGCTTCATCGAAGACCCGCCTTACATCAAAGACGCCAAACCCGGCAAGTTCGATGGCATCGGTCTCGGTCTGCTGGCAATCTGGCTGGGCTGCATGCAGATCATCCTCGATCGCGGCCAGGAAGACGACTGGTTCGGCGCCACCTGGATCCGTTACGCCTTCGTCATCATGCTGGGCTGCTTCGCTCTCTTTATCTGGTGGCAATTTAAAAACAAGAAGCCGCTCGTCGACCTCACCATCTTTAAGAACCGCAACTTTGCGCTCGGTTCGTTCCTCATCTTCATGTTCGGCGCCGCCATCTACGGCATCGTCACGCTGCTGCCGCTCTATTACCAAACCATCATGGGTTACTCTGCCACCTCGGCGGGCCTCGCCGTCAGTCCCCGCGGCGTCGGCGCCATTGTGGCCATGCCCTTCATCGGCATCCTGACCTCGAAAGTCGACAACCGCTATCTCATCACCAGCGGCTTCGTCATCTTTGCAATTTGCAGCTTCTTTCTTGGCCGCGTCGATCTCGATATCGGCCCCTGGTCCATGCTCTGGCCCGTCATCATCAGCGGTTCCGCTCTCGGCATGGTGTTCGTCCCGCTCTCCACCACGGCCCTGGGCGACCTGCCTCAGGAGAAAATCGGCAATGCCAGCGGCTTATACAACCTCATGCGGAACGTCGGCGGCAGCGTTGGCATCTCCATGGTCAACACCATCGTCGCCCGCCATGAGCAGCTCCATCGCACCGAGTTGTCCCACAACCTCGGACCCACCGGGACCAATTATCAGGAACAGGTCGGCAATCTCACCCAGCTCATGCGCTCCCATGCCGGACCCGTCGAAGCCGCCCAGCGTGCCTACGGCCTCATTGAGCGCACCATCACCCAGCAGGCGCAGCTCTGGTCCTATGTCGACGATTTCCGCTATCTCGCCGTCGCCTGCGTAGCCTGCGTTCCGTTTGTCTGGATGCTGAAAAAAGTGGTGGGCAAAGGCGGCATGGCCGCCGAGTAACCCCGAAACGCGACGCCTACTCCACCCGGTAGTTCGGCGCTTCCTTGGTGATAATCACGTCGTGCACGTGGCTCTCGCGCAGCCCCGCCGGTGACACGCGCACAAACTGCGCCGTCTCCTGTAGTGCCTGGATATCAGCCGCCCCACAATACCCCATCCCGGCTTTCAACCCGCCCACCAGCTGGTAGACCAGATCCGAAAGCGGTCCTTTCGAAGCCACCCGCCCTTCAATTCCCTCCGGCACCAGCTTCGCGTTCGGATCGAGCGAATACCGGTCCGTGTTCCCCTTCGCCATCGCCCCCAGCGAACCCATGCCGCGGTACGTCTTAAACGTCCGCCCCTGATACAAAATCGTCTCGCCGGGACTCTCGTCCGTCCCCGCCAGCAGGCTCCCGATCATCACCGTATCCGCGCCCGATCCGATCGCTTTCGTGATGTCGCCCGAAAACTTGATCCCGCCATCCGCAATCAGCGGCACGCCCGCGGCCCGCGCCGCCCGGCTGCATTCCGTAATCGCCGTTATCTGCGGCACGCCCGTTCCCGATACCACCCGCGTCGTACAGATCGAGCCCGGCCCAATCCCTACCTTAATCCCATCTACGCCCAGATCGATCAGCTCGCACGCCGCGTCATACGTCGCGATGTTCCCCGTAATCAGCTGAACATTGGGCATCGCCTTCTTCACGGCCTTCACCGCCTGCAGCACCCGCAGGCTGTGGCCGTGCGCCGTATCGATCGCGATCACGTCCACTTTGCGCCCCACCAGTTCCTGCGCGCGCTCCAGGAAGTCGCCCGTTGCCCCGATCGCCGCCCCCACCCGCAGCCGTCCCTGCTCGTCCTTCGCGGCGTTCGGATATTTCAGCTTCTTCTGAATATCCTTTACCGTGATCAGGCCCTTCAGCATGTAGGCGTCGTCCACCACCAGCAGCTTCTCCACCCGATGCCGGTGCAGAATCGCCTCCGCCTGCTCGAGTGTGGTGCCCACCGGAACGGTGATCAGATCGTCTTTTGTCATTACGTCCGAGATCGGAATGTCCGTGCGCGTCTCGAAACGCAAATCGCGATTCGTCAGGATGCCCACCAGCCGCCCCTGATGCGTCACCGGAACGCCCGAAATCCGGTACCGCTCCATCAGCGCCAGCGCGTCCGAGATTTTCTTGTCCGGCTCGATCGTCACCGGGTCCACAATCATCCCGCTTTCGCTGCGCTTCACCCGGTCCACTTCTTCCGCCTGCCGGTCGACGCTCATGTTGCGGTGAATGAACCCGATCCCGCCCTGCTGTGCCAGCGCAATCGCCAGATGCGATTCCGTGACCGTGTCCATCGCCGCGCTCACAATCGGAATATTCAGCGGAATCGTGCGCGTCAGGCGGGTGCGGGTGTCGGCCTCCGCCGGAAGCACCTCGCTCCGCGCCGGTACCAGCAGAATATCGTCGAAGGTGAGGCCTTCCGGAATGGCGCTCTGAATCATGGATACTTCCAGTTTACAGGGCGCCTAGTTGGTGATGTCGTGCGTGGTGCTCTCGTCGTGCACCGGGTCGTAGATCTTCTTCCACTCCGCATGCGCTGGCGATGCCACGTAGTCTTCCAGCGCTTTCTGATCCGCAAACTCCATCACGAACGCCGCATTGTAAGTCGCAGGCTGCACTTTGATGGATTTCAGCCAAACCCGCTTAATCCCCGGATACTTCGATGCCATCGTGCGCACCCCGTCGAGAGCCGCCTGCCGCTGCGCCGCCGTCGAATCCTTCGTCCAGCGCACCGTCACCACATGCAGCACCGTGCTGGGCGTTTCCACCGTTTTCTGTCCAATCAAAAGCCCCGCGGCGAAAACGGCCGCGACAAGGAGGATTGTTTTCATCCTCCCAGTCTAGCGATGTTGTGCTCTTTCAAAACGTCATCTTGAAACCAAGCTGCACCACCCGGCCGCCCCCCAGCCCGTTCACGCCCGTTCCGCTCCCCACCGTGCTCGTGATGTACCCAAACGTCTGGCTCGTCAGCGACGTGCTCGGGTTCGCAAACTGCGGCGTATTCGTAAAATTGAAACTCTCCGCCCGAATCTGCGCCTTGAACCGCTCGCTGATCTGAATATCCTTAAACAGCGCCAGCTGCAGCTGGAAATATCCCGGCCCGCTGATAATGTTCCGCCCGCTCGTCCCAAATACCGCGCCCACCGGCTGGGTGAAACTCGACGTGCTGAACCACGGGTTTCCCACATTGATGCCATGCAGAATCTGCACCGGCGCCACCTGATTCGCCGTCTGCGTATTCCCCGGAGCCGCCAGCGATCCGCCGTTCGCCGTAAACGTCAGCGGCGTTCCCGATTCCAAAGTCACAATCCCTGTAACTTCCCATCCGCCCAGCACCCGCGACGGAACCCCCGAGTTCAGCCACTTCTTCCCGGGCCCAACCGGCAGCTGATACACATAGCTCTGCACGAAGCCAAACTCCCGGTCGAAGTCCGCCCGCGCATAATTCCGCCGCCCGTTGATATAGAAATCCAGACCGCCGTCATCTCCCGATTGATAGTTCAGCGCCTTGCTGTAAGTGAACGCCGTGGTCACCAGGAAGCCGTTCGTGAAGCGCCGGTCCAGCTTCACCTGCAGCGCGTTGTAATTGGACGAGAAGCCCTGAAACAGCAGAATCGTCGAAGCCGTCCGCGGATACTCCGGCTGCCCCAGCGTTCCCAATCCCGGCACCGTGGCCGCATTGATATTCGCCATCGACCCGATGTTCACCCCGTGGTTCCCCACATACGCCATATCCAGCGTGAAGTTATAGGGCAGCGCCTGCTGCACAGCCAGATTCCACGACTCCACATAAGGATTGCGATAATCCAGCCGCACCGCGTTATATTGCTGCGTGTTGCTGCCCGTCAGAATGCCGTTCGACGGAATCGGCGGCGGCGTCGGCGCCGGAATGCCCTGCTGGAATGTCGCCGGCACACCGCCCGGCAAGAGCGTCGGACCATAACCCGTGCCGCCCGGCGCGTAGATGTTGAAGCCGATAATCGGCGTGTTGTACGCGTAGCTGTTGTCTTCAAACGGCGTATAGCTGATCCCGAATCCTGCCCGCACCACCGTCTTATTCGTCGCCCGGTAAGATACTCCCAGCCGCGGCGCGAAGTAATCGTAACGCGTCTTCATTCCCAGATTCGAAGGGTTCCCCGCCACGCCCGCAATCACCAGCGTGTTGTTCACCGGGTTGTAATTGGAGAAGCCGCCCGGGAACTGCGGCGTCGCCGGTGGATAGAACTCCCACCGCAGTCCCAGATCCACCGTCAGCTTCGGCGTCACCTGCCACTTGTCCCCCGCATACGTGAAGAACCACCACTGCCGGTAAGCCGGAAAATAAGAGAGCGTGTCCCGGCCCACCTGGCTCGGCAGGTCCAGCAGCAGGCTGGCCACATCGTTGCCCCAGCTCGTCTTCGCTCCCGGAATCGAAGTCTGGTTCTCCGCGAAGTTGATCGATCCCCGCAGGCTCTGGTTGTTCGTCGAGAACAAATCGTCCCGAATGCGCCGCAGATCGGTCCCGAACTTGATTGTGTGGTTCCCCAGAATCTTGGTCCAGTTGTCCACCAGATCGATGTTCGCCTCCGCCCGGTCCCACGGCATCGCCACGCTGTAGCCCACCATGGGCGCGGTGAAATTCCCCAGATTGATCGACACAATCCCGCTCGTCAGCGGACTCAAATTAATCCCCGGAATCCCCAGGTTTGTCGAATCGTTCAGCCCGTAATCCGCCTGGTGCGCTTCGTTGTGCGTGTGCGCCACGCCCACGCGGAACTCCGCCAGGAACGTCGGCGAGAAAATCCGGTTGTAGTTAATCCCGGAACTGTAAGTCTTCTGGATGCCCGTGCCTTCAAACGACCCCTGCGCCGGCCCCCCGGCATTCCCGAAGATCGGCGCCTGGTACGTCACCGGCCGCGAAAAGCTCAACCGCCCGCTCAACCTGTCATTGGTCGAGAGGTTGTAATCCATCTTGTAATCGAAGTCGTCCGTCGTCTTCTGAAACGGCAGCAGCGCGAAGTAGTTGTTGCTCGGAGCCGCCTGATTCACGTTCTGATTCGGCGCCGGCACCAGCCCCAGAATCTTTGCTGATACCGGGTTGATCCGGTTCGCCGGAATCTGGTTGTTCGGAAACGGCAACCGCCCCGTGCCATCCGCATTCCCCGTCGCCGGGTCGTACACCACCGAAGGCGCTGCGCTTAAGTCGCCGCCCCGGCTCGCCAGCGTCGGAATCGTCTCCACATTCGTGTTCGCCTCGTGGTCCATCGTCCGCAGATAGTCGCCGAAGAAAAACAGCTTGTTCTTCTTGATCGGTCCGCCGAAGTTCCCGCCGACGTAGTTATACGCCAGATGACCCACCGACGCGTTGAAGAAAGCCCGCGCATTCAAATCGCTGTTCTGCAGAAACTCATACACCGCGCCGTGATAGTTGTTCGTCCCCGATTTCAAAATCACGTTCGTTACCGCGCCCACGGCGCGCCCCAGCTCCGCGTCGAAGTTGCTCGTCGAGACATCCACCGTCTGAATTGCCTCCGCCGGCGGGATCAGGATCTGCAGCAGCCCCGTTCGCTCGTCGTCGTCGATGCCTTCGATCTGGTAACTGTTGCCCTGCCGCGGCTGCCCGTTCACTTCGGTCTGCAGCGAACTCTCCGCATTGAAGAACTGCGAGTGCTGGTAAGTCGCAGGCGTCGTCCCCGGCACCAAATTCAGCAAGGTCTGAAAATTCCGGTTCACCCCCAGTGGCAGGTTGGCCACCACCGCCGTATCCAGCTTCCGCCCCACATCCGCCCGGTCTGTCTGCAGCGGCGGCTCCGAAGCTGTTACTTCGATCGATTCGCTGACATTGCCAGGCTGCAGCCGCAGATCGATGCGCACCGAGGAGTTAACCACCACCTCGACATTCTGTTGCACCTCTTTCTTGAAGCCCGTTGCTTCCGCCGCCACCGAATAGCGCCCCGGAGGTAAATCCGGGAACGTGTAATTCCCGCTCTCATTGGTCTGCGAACTGTGAACCGAGGCGGTATTCACCTCCGTCGCGGTGATCCTGGCATTCGCCACGGCGCCGCCGCTCGCATCGGTCACATTGCCCAGCAGTGTCCCGTTCACCGCCTGACCCAAAGCGGAAAACGGCGAAAGCGTAAGCGCAGCGCAAAATATCCCAAAGAGAGAAACACGTCTCATGAGCTTCGAGGCCCCCTAAACTGAGTGCATGTTATCGAAGTTCATCGGCTTCTGGTAAACCCCTGCGCCTCCAGCCAGAAAAAAAACTCCTCCAGCCAGTGGTCGCTGCTCGTGCCCTGCTTCCTGGTCCCAAATCCATGCCCGCCTTTATTGAACACATGCACCTCCGGCCGGAAGCCCGCCGCCTGCAGCGCCGCCTGGAACCGAACCATGGTCGCCGCCGCAATGGAATCGTCCTGCGCCCACGCCAGAAAAATCGGTGGCAGCGCAGCCGGAATCGCCGGCATCACTCCGAACGGTGCGCCATAGATGCCTGCGGCAAAATTCGGACGCGCCGCCGCATCCGCCTGCAGCAGCGTTCCCGCCTCCACCATCCCGCCCGCCGAGAAGCCCAGAAAACCTACCCGGTCGGCGGCGACGTTCCATTCCGCCGCATGCTGCCGCACCACCTGAATCGCGCGAATCCCGTCGGCAATCCCATACTGCCCCGCCTGGTCCATATCCAGGTTCGGAATGCCGTCACCGTGCTTCTCCACAATCCGGTACTTCAGCACGAACGCCGCGATGCCCCTCTCCTGCAGCCACCGCGCCACCCCGTTCGCTTCCAGATCGATCGCGAGCGCAACAAACGCCCCGCCCGGCGCAATGATCACGCCCGTTCCCGTGGCCCTCGACCGTTCCGGCAGGTAAGCCGTCAGCGTCGGCGTCACCACGTTGAACACCACCGCCCCCAGCGGCGTGTCCTTCTCCACTCGCTCCACCTGCTTCCATCTCTCCGACCCCGGAGCCACGCCCGGCCATAAATTTACCGTCTGCCCCCGCGAACCCTGCGCCGCCGCAAGCAGCAAAGCCACCCGAACAACTCTCGTCGCCGTCACGCCGGAATCGTATCAAACGCGGCTGGGGTAAACTTGCCAGCACTGCCTGATGCAAAACCTTCCCCGGCTCCTCGGTTTCTCCGCATGGGTTTGCGGCGCGGTTTACTGCCAGACTCCTCCGGCCGCGCAGTACGCCGGTTCCGGCGCATGCCAGACCTGCCATCCGGCCGTCTACGCCCGCTGGCGCGCCACTCGGATGGCGAATGTCGTTCTCGATCCGAAGGTGCATCCGCAAGCCATCCTGCCGGACCTCTCGAAGCCCGACCCGCTGGTGAAGTTCTCGAAGGAAGACATCGCCTTCGTCTACGGCAGCAAATGGAAGCAGCGCTACTTTACAAAAAAGGGAGATGACTACTACCCGCTTGGAGCGCAGTGGGATGTCACCCACAAAGTCTGGCGCCCCTATCAGGCCGCTCCCGGGTCCGACTGGTGGACCGCGTTCTATCCCAACGACAATATGCAGCGGCCCACCGGTCCTCTTTGCGATGGGTGCCATTCCGTCAACTACGACATCACCACGAAAACGGTGACCGAGTGGAATGTAGGCTGCGAGAAATGCCACGGACCCGGCAGCCTCCATGTCGCCCATCCGTCCCGCGAAAACATCGTGAATCCCACCCGCGCCAATACCCTGCTGGCCAGCGACGCCTGCATCCAGTGCCATTCGCAGGGACAGCCGGTCACCAATCCCATCGGCGGCAAGTACTACGACTGGCCCGTCGGATACCGCGTGGGACTAAACCTGAGCAATTACTGGAAGCTCGAGGAGCACAAACTCGGTCAGCAGTCATTCACGCATTACGCGGATGGCACAGCCCACAAAAACCGCATGCAAGGCAACGATTTCGTGCAAAGCCTGATGTACCGGCGCGGCCTCACGTGCTTCACCTGTCACGATGCCCATGGAACCGCCAACAATGCGGACCTCGTCAAGCCGGCGAACGTGCTGTGCCTCGACTGTCACGGCCCCAACTCGCCGAACGGCCCGCGAGGAGCCACGGTCGAGTCACACACCCACCACAAGGCAGGCACGCCCGGTGGCGAGTGCATCGACTGTCACATGCCCAGGATCGAACAGACCATCGCGGACGTGAACGTTCGCAGTCACACCTTCGCCTTCATCACGCCCTCAACCACGGACTCACTCAAGGTCCCGAATGCCTGCACCGGTTGCCACACCAACAAGACGACGAAGTGGGCTACAGACGCTCTGAAAACCTGGACGAACGTGTCACCCTGGCGCGTCGCCCCGTGATCAGTGCCAGGGTCATATGATGAATACCAATGCGCCGAGCCCCGACCGCCGCGCTGATGGCCGTGCTCGCGACCTGCCTGCCTCACAGTGCCGCGGCCGGGTTTTCCTGCCCGGTCACAGGACCCACCGCATTGACCTTCAAACCCCACGGTGCTTTCGCGGGACAGGCTTCCCATCTGCTTGGCAGCGAAAAACTCTTCACGGTCTTTCCCGGTAACTGGCAATTAAGTCAGAAACAGGAGCACAGTTACCGAATTCCTAAAATCGTCTGGGGCAGCAACACCTTCGACCTGACTAAGGAACCCGGGCTAAGTTCCCTGGCGATCACCGGCCGCCGTCTCGACGCCGCTTCCGCCCCGCTGCAATTCCACGATGCCCACACCGCCTGGGCCGGCAAAGATTACTTCATCACCTCGGAATTCGCAGTCCCCACCCTCGGCTGTTGGGAAGTTACCGGCCACTTTCACGACGCCGAGTTAACCATTGTCGTTGACCTGAAGTAACGAAGACCAGTAACCCGCTTCGCTCTCCAGACATCCCTCACCTCCCACTCCGCGCCCCCAGCCCCGAAGTAGCTCATCCATGCGCCTCACACATACCACGCCAAATTGCCATTCACAAGATTTCTAAATTTCTTTCGCCCTTTCTCCTCATCCACTTACCGCTCCGCACCACCCGTTTCTCGCCCCACGCCTGCTAGAACGAAATTGAGGAACCACTATGCTCCAGCCGCTCACCTTCGCCCAGGAACTCGTCATCGATATGCTCTCCACGGGAGCCTCGGTCGCCGCCGCAGCCGAAGCCGCCGGAATCCACCGCAACACCATTGCGAACTGGCGCCGCACCGTCCCCGCCTTCACGCGCGATCTCGCCAGCGCCCAGTATGATCGCTGCCTCCACTTCCGCAGTCGCATGCAGGAGCACGCCGAGCTCGCCCTCTCCACCGTCGCCGAGATCCTGGCCGATCCCAAAACTTCGCCGTCCGTGCGCCTCAAAGCCGCGCTCGCCATCCTGAAGGAAAGCACCACGCTGCCGCCGCCCGAACCCGCCCTCACCGATATCGCCTGGAAACGCAAAATCGCCGAAATCTTCGATCCCGCGCTGCTCCCCTCGCCTTGTGCAGTCTGCACAGAACGCGAAAACATGCACAATCCTGCACAACCCGCACAATCGGCCCACCCATCATTCTTCCCCTCAGGCGTCGAAACTGTCGGCCGCGCCGCCCCGAAAACCGGCCGCAACGAGCCCTGCCCCTGCCAAAGCGGCAAAAAATACAAGCAATGCTGCCTCATGACCATGGCCGCCTGACCCATCGTTATATTCAGAAGATGTCCACCCAGCCCGTATGGGAGAAGTATGCCGCCCAGTTCCCCATCCGCGAGCGCCTCATCTATCTGAATCACGCCGGTGTCGCGCCCCTCTGCCGCACCGCCGCCCAGGCCATGCGCGACCTAGCCGATGATGCCCTCGAATACGGCAGCTGGCACTACGATCGCTGGCTTGCCGGCTATGAAGGCCTCCGCCTCGCCACCGCAAAGCTCATCCACGCCAAACCCACCGAAATCGCCATCGTCAAAAACACCTCCGAAGGCATCGCTATCATCGCCTCCGGCATCTCGTGGCGCACCGGCGATATCGTCGTCGCCTTCCTCGAAGAGTTCCCCGCAAATTACTTCCCCTGGAAGCGCCTTGAATCCATCGGTGTCCAGGTCCGCTGGCTCTCCGTCTTCGATCCCCTCGACAAAATCGACGAAGCCTGCCGCGGCGCCCGCCTCCTCGCCATCAGCTTCGTCCAGTACCTCAGCGGCCATCGCGTCGATCTCAACGCCATCGGCGCCATCTGCGCCAGCCACCAAACCTTCTTCTTCGTCGATGCCATCCAGGGCCTCGGCGCCTTTCCCCTCGACGTCGAAGCAGCCCACATCTCCGCGCTCTCCGCCGATGGACACAAATGGCTCCTCGGTCCCGAAGGCTGCGGCGTCATGTATATCCGCGAAGACCTTCAGGACCAGGTCGAGCCTGTCGAGTTCGGCTGGACCAACACCGCCCAATACAACGATTACTCCTCGCGCGACATGGAACTCCGCCCCAACGCCGGCCGCTACGAATGCGGCACGCTCAACACCATTGGCTGCTTCGGCCTGCGCGCCTCGGTCGAACTCCTGCTAGAAGTCGGCGTCGAAACCGTAGCCGCCGCCATCACTGAACGCGCCGATCAGATTTGGCAGGGCGTCACCGAACTCGGCTGCGAAACCCTCGGACACCGCACTCCCGAAAACGCCGCGGGCATCGTCTCGTTTCGCAAACCCGGAATAGACGCCCGCCTTACCATGCGCTCGCTCAAGGAGCAGGGCTTCATGGCCGCGCCCCGCCAGGGCTGGGTCCGCGTCTCACCGCACTTCTACACCACGCCCGCGGATGCCGCCAACCTCCTCGAAGCGCTCCGCCGTTCCGAATTCTGACCGCCTCATGACCTAAATGGCAAAACTGATAAAATCCACCATGCGCCTTCGCAGCATCGCGATTCTCGCGTTCGCCTTCTCCGCCACCGCCGCCGTCCCCACTCCCAAAAGCCACTTCGGCCACGAAATCGGCGTCGATCGCGTCCTGCTCGATTGGGATCAGGTCGTTTCGTATTACTACCAGCTCGAAAAATCCAGCGACCGCCTCCGCGTGAAGGAAATCGGCAAGACCGCCTTCGGCCGCCCCTTCATCGCCGTCACCATCTCTTCGCCGGAGACGATAAAAAACCTCGACAAATATCTCGAGATCCAGCGCCGCCTCGCCGACCCCCGCATCACCACCCCCGCCGAAGCCGAGCCCATGTTCGCCCAGGGCAAGAACGTCGTCCTCATGACGTGCTCCATCCACGCCACCGAAGTCGCCTCAACCCACAGCGCCGTCGAGTTCGCCTACAAAATGCTCACCGACGATTCTCCGCGCTTCCAAACCATTCGCCAGAACACCATCCTCATCCTTGTGCCGTCGCTCAACCCCGATGGCGTCGATATCGTCACCCAGTGGTATCGCAAAACTCTCGGCACCAAATTCGAAGGCACCCAGCCGCCGGAGCTCTGGCAAAAATACGTCGGCCATGACAACAATCGCGACTGGTACATCTTCTCTCAGCCCGAAACCCGCGCCACCATCTCCCAGCTCCACAACGTCTGGCATCCCGAAATCGTCTACGACGTCCATCAGCAGGGCGCCAACGCCTCCCGCATCTTCATCCCGCCATGGCTCGATCCCATCGAGCCCAACGTCGATGCCATCATCGGCCAGGAGATGAATATGATCGGCACCTCCATGGCTACCGATCTCACCGCCGCCGGCAAAACCGGTGTCGCCGTCAACGCCGCCTACGATTTCTGGAATCCCTCGCGCCACTACCAGGCCTTCCACGCCGGCCTTCGCATCCTCACTGAATCCGCCAGCGTCCGCCTTGCCACTCCCATCACGCTCCGCCACGATCAGCTCGCCACCAACCCGCTCGGCTATAACGCGCAGGAGCGCAGCTGGAACCATCTCGAACCCTGGGCCGGCGGCACCTGGCATCTGCGCGACATCATCGATTACCAGCAGATCGCCTTCGAGTCCTGCCTCTACAACGCCGCCATCCATCGCGAAGACATGCTGCGTAATTTCTACAAAGTCGGCCAGCGCGCCATCGCCCGCACCTCGCCGTGGGCCTTCGTCTTCCCCGCCGGGCAGCGCGATCCCGGTGCCACCCGCAAGCTCTTCGAAACCCTCGCCTTCGGTCAGGTCGAGATTGAAAAGGCTCCTAACGGCGACCACGTCATCCGCATGCAGCAGCCCTACAGCAGCTGGGCCAAGGCGCTGCTCGAGCGTCAGAACTATCCCGACCTCCGCTACTATCCCGGCGGTCCGCCCAAGCGCCCCTACGATGTCACCGCGGAAACCCTGCCGCTCCTCTTCGGCGTCGATGTCAAAACCGTCGACAAGCCGCTCGGTGTCACCCTGACTCGCGAGACTTTTGGCGATGCTCCCGCTGCCACCAGCTTCAGCGCCTCCGATACCGACGCATGGAAAACTGCAAATAAGATCTGGAATTCCGGCAAGCCCGTCTGGCGCAATGAAAGGTCCGGCGAGTTCGCCTCAACGGACAAAGGCGCCGGCTGGAAGCAGCTCGCACAGCCGCGCATCGGTCTCTATAAGAGTTTTGTTCCCGCCATGGACGAAGGCTGGACCCGCTGGCTCCTCGAGAACTTCGGCTTCAAATATTCGAACATCGGCAATGCCGATATCCAGGCGTCCAATCTCCGCTCGAAGTTCGATGTCATCGTCTTCGCCGATCAGCGCTCCGACGATCTGTCCGATGGCTATGAGAAAGGCTCCATGCCCGATGCCTATACCGGCGGCCTCGGCGAGAAAGGCGCTGCCGCGCTCAAGGACTTCACCAAATCCGGCGGCACGCTCCTCTTCTTCAACCACTCCACCGAGTACGCCATCTCGGAACTCGGCGTCCCCGCGAAGAATGTTCTCGAAGGCGTCGCCAGCAAGGATTACTATTCGCCTGGCTCTCTCTTGAACGTCAAGGTCGATACCGCAAGCCCGCTTACGCGCGGCCTTCCCGCTGAAATGACCATTTGGAGTGAACAGAGCCCCGCCTTCACCAGCGATCAGCCTTCCGTTATGAGTTACACGAACGATCACGTGCTCGCATCCGGCTGGCTGCTTGGTGAGAAGTTACTGCAGGGAAAAAGCGCCATGGTCGACGCTAAAGTGGGAGAGGGGCACGTCGTCCTCTTCGGACTCCGGCCCCAGTACCGCGCGCAAAGCTATCAATCGTTCAAGTTATTCTTTAACGCCCTGACTGCTTACGAACGCTAACGTCTGCTTAAGTGCGACATCATCGTCGCCAGTGCCACCGCGCCCAGCCCCTGCACTAACTGCGGGTGCTGGGCATAGAAGTTACCGGCGGTATCCACAATCGAGGGGTTCTGAGTGTTGGCATGCTCCGCCAGCTGCGTTGCCGCTTCCGGTGAAATGGAGGAAGCCTGCTGCGGTGTAATCTGCTGGCCCCCGCCGGGGAACAGCGAACTAAGCGCAGGCGGTATGGCCCCGCCCAGCCCGGTCACCAGCTGGTTCAGGATGCCTGCTTTCTGCTGGTCGTTCGACTGGCCGAACAAATTGCCGATGATCTGGCCAAATGGCGGAGTCTGGTCGGACCGCATCGCGGCGCTCACCGCCTGCCCCAGGTCCTGCTGTGGAACAGTCTGCGCCACGCGGCTGAAATCTTCGTTCACGCTCGCCGGAGGCGGCGTTGTGCCGCTTCCCGAGTAGCGTTCCAGCATGTTGCCGATCTGATTCATCCATCCCATATGGTCAGCCTTACGGTATCAGAATCGTCTGTCCGGCTCGGATGTGGTCGGCATCCTTGATTGTGTCGCGGTTGGCATCCAGTATCTTGGCGTATTCCGAAGCCTTGCCATAAAACCGCTGGCTGATGCCGGAAAGCGTGTCTCCTGGCTGAACCGTATAGTTTCTCTGGCTGCTCGCGCCATTACTTGCCGCGCCGGCCGACTGCGTTTGGGCTTGCGCCTGCGGCGCCACCGAAAAGTCGGCAGTCAGGTCCGAATAGCCTGGATCAATCAATTTGATCTGATCCCATATCTTATTCTTGGCCTCTTCGGATGGTGCGATGCCCTGTAGATAAAGCTTACTGCCGGCCATATTGACATGCTGCAACTGAATACCTAACTGCGGCACCAGATTCATCACGGCGGAATATTTCTGTTTGAGTTGTTCCAGTTGGTCAGCCATAAGATTCCCTCGTCTTCCTAATAAGCAAGAATATGGCCAGCCTTTATTCGTGCCGTAAAACTTCGAGGGGTTTCTGGCCCAGAATGCGAAAACTCGCCAGCCACCCGGCCGCGTTTGCCACCAGAGCGGTCAGCACAATGCAGATCGCATTCGGCCACGCGTCGAAGCGCATCGGTGAATCCAGCAGTTCATGCAACAGCAGATTCGCAAAGCCTGTTGCCAGCAGGCTGCCCATCAAACCGGCCACCAAGCCCAGAATCAGGAACTCGATGGAAAAGATCTCCGCCACTCGATTGCGCGTCGCGCCCAGCGTTTTCAGGATCACCACTTCGCGAATGCGCCGGAACCGCGTGCCCGCCACGCTCGATGCCAGAATGATCGCGCCCGCCAAAATGGCGAACGCCGAAATGAATCGAATCACCAGCGAGATCTGGTCCACCACGTCCTGCACAATCTGCAGCACGTCCGCCACGTTCACCACCGTCACCGTCGGAAACCGTTGGTACATCGCCCGCTGCAGCTGCGGCACTGCCGCCGGCTGCACGCGCACGCTCGCGTAGTAAATCACCGGCAAGCCCTGCAGCATATTGGGAGGAAAGAAAAACTCGATGCGCGCCGTCAGCCGGATATTCTCGGTGCGATGCACCGCCGCCACCACCGCGTCGAACGTGTGGCTCGGCGTCGACCACTGCATGCGCGTGCCCGGATGCAGATTCAGCACCTTCGCCGCTTCTTCCGATACCGAAACCAGCGAGTCCGTCGTGTTCGCGTCCCACCACCTGCCTTCCACTACGGTGGTGAATGGCGGCTGCTTCGCCGCCGCGCTGATGGAGACCGAATGCGCATAGCGCCGCGCCATACCCTTCACATTGCCGCGCACCAGCGGAGCGCCGTTGATCGAGGCGATCGTCGCCGCCACCGTGCCCACTGTTTCCGGCGGCCGCTCCACGCCTGCCTGATGCGAGATAAGCGCCGTCACCGCGTCGCGGTTGCGCGGCGTCATATCCAGCAGAAACACGTTCGGCATTCCCGGCGGCGCGCTCTTCATCATCTCCGTCAGCATGCCGCGCTGCACCAGATACACCGTCAGCGTAAACATCACGCCGATTCCCAGCGCCACCAGCGCCGATTGCGCGTGGTTGCCGGGCCGGTAGAGATTCGCAATCCCGTGCCGGATACTCGGCCGCAGCTTCCGCCCGCTCGTGCGGCTCAGCCATCGCAGCCCGCGCAGCAGCGCCCACGCCACTGCCGCCAGCAGCAGAATGCTGCCCGTCAGTCCCGCCACGAAGTAAGCGCCCATCTCCGCCGAAGAGCTCAGCCAGCCCGCGATGGCGCCAATGCCCGCCAGAATCAGCACCGCCGAAGCGATGCTCTCGCGCGCATTGCGCAGCCATCGCTTCCATGCGGCTTCGCCTGTGCCGCCTTCCGTCATCTCCCGCCGGAAAATCAGCCCTGGACGAATCTTCCGGATCGAGAGCAGCGGCGGCAGCGTGAACAGCAGGGTCGAAAGCAGCGCGATCGCCATGCCCTGCGCCGCCGTCACGAAGTCCCACGGAACATGCGCGCTCACGCTGAAATAGCGCCCGATGAAGTACGGAAACGCCCGCTGCACGGCCAGCCCCGCAATCACCCCGATCACGCCGCCCGCAATACCAAGACCGGCCGTCTGCAGCACGTAGATCCAGATAATCTGGCTCGATCGCGCGCCCAGGCACTTCATCACTGCGATGCCATCCATCTTCTGCGCCAGATGCGCCTGAATCGCCGTCGCTACGCCCAGCGCTCCCACAATCAGCGCGATCAGGCTCACCAGACTCAGAAACGTCGTCGCGCGTTCCAGGCCCTGCTCAATTGCCGGGTTCGTCTGCCGGAAGTCGTTAATCTGCGCATCCGGGAACACGCGCTTCAGCCGCCGCCGCAGCCGCTCGATGTCGATTCCCTTGTCCGGAACGCGGAATAGGAATCGCTCCGACGCGCGGCTGCCCGGAATCAGCAGTCCCGTTCGTTCTAAAGCCTCGCGCGACATCAGAATGCGCGGTCCGACATTCAGGCTTCCCGACATGCGGTCCGGCTCCGATTGCAGCTTCCCCACCACGCGGAAATCCTGCCCGCCGATCCGCAGATCGTCGCCCGCCTTCAGGTTCAGCCGCAGCAGCAGATCTTCGGAAACCGCGCATGTGTTCGCTGTCAACTCCTGTGCAATCGGGCCCGGCGGATCCAGCCGCACCTTTCCGTAGAACGGGTACACCTTCGGATCCACCGCCTTCACCGAGACCAGCAGCGGCGTTCCGCTCTTCACGTCGGAAGCCATCGTGATCGTCTCGGTCAGCCAGGTGCGTCGCACACCCATTGCTTCCAGGTCCCGCATCTCGGCCGTCTGCCGTTCCGAGGGCAGCGCGAAGACACGCACCGAAAGGTCTGCCGCCATCAGCGTCCGCGCCTCGCGCAGCAGCACCGCCTGAAAGGCCCGGCTGAATCCGCGCACGCCCGTCAGCGACGCCACGCCCAGCGCCACCGCCAGCACCACGAAGGCGAACTTGGTCGCCGACGCGCGCGATTCCCGCCACGCGATCTTAGCGAAGGTTTGAAACTGGTTCGGCACCGGACACCTCGGAAACATCCGCCTGCGGATTGTCGTCGCTCAGGATGCGTCCGTCCCGCAAAGTGATCCGCCGGTCGGCATGCGCGGCCAGCGCCGGATCGTGAGTCACAAGCACCAGCGTGGTCTTCTCGCGCCGGTTCAGATCGATAAGCAGCTCAAGGATATGCGAGCCGTTTGCCGTGTCCAGATTGCCCGTCGGTTCGTCCGCCAGCAGGATCGGCGGGTGTACCATGAAGGCACGGGCAAGCGCCACGCGCTGCTGCTCTCCACCAGAAAGCTGCACCGGATAATGTTCCCGCCGCGCGCTCAGGCCCACCCGGTCCAGCAGTTCGCGCGCGCGCTCTGTGGCGCCGTCCATCCGATTGGTCAGTTCCGCCGGCAGCAGTACGTTTTCTTCGGCCGTCAAAGTGGGAATCAGGTGATACGACTGAAACACAAATCCGATCTTGCGGCCCCGCACCACCGCCAGCTTGTCCTCGGCCAGCCCGGTGATGTCCTCGCCGTCCAGCACAATCTGTCCGGTGGTCGCCGTATCCAGCCCTGCCAGCAGCCCCAGCAGCGTGCTCTTTCCGCTGCCCGACGCGCCCATGATCGCCGCGAACTGCCCGGCCGGAATCGTGAAATCGATCCCTTTCAGGATCTCCACACGGTGCTGTCCGTTGACAATTGTGCGCGTCAGATTACGAACCGAAATGATGGCGCGGTGAATGGAATGCTCCTCTCTTATCTACTATGACAGTCAAAGACTTCATACGGTTTCGGATGACCAGACGTTCGCTTGGCCTCTTCTTTTTCGCCGCCGTCCTGCACGCGGCCGATACCCGGCCCGTGATTGCCACGTTCGGTGACAGCCTCTCCGCCGGGTTCGGCGCCGAAGCAGGCAAAAGTTTCCCCGATTACCTCCAAAAGCTTTTGGATGCCAAAGGTTACCGGTATCGCGTCGTCAACGCCGGCGTCAGCGGCGACACCACCACTGACGGTCTGGAACGCATCGGCGACGTCCTCGCCGTCAAGCCCGCCCTTGTCGTTCTTGAACTCGGCGGCAATGATGGTCTGCGCGGCCTTCCCGTCGCCGGCACGGAGGCCAACCTCGAACAGATGATCGTGCAACTGCAAAAGAGCGGCGCCAAAGTGGTGCTCGCCGGAATTACGCTTCCCCGCAACTACGGCGCGGCCTACATCCAGTCATTCGACCGCATCTATACCGACCTGGCCAGGAAGTACAAACTCACGCTCATCCCCTTTCTGCTCCAGGGCGTCGCCATGTCCGGCCCCGGCCTCATGCAGCAGGACGGCATTCATCCCACCGCGCGCGGCAATCAGATCGTCGCCGCCACGGTGCTCAAATACCTCACGCCGCTGTTGAAGAAGTGATGTCGTTTACACTGAAGCGATGTCATTGGTGGTGGTGGGGTCCGTCGCATACGACGGCGTAGAAACTCCGCACGGCAAAGTCGACCGGATCCTCGGCGGCGCGTGCACTTACATTGCTCTTTCCGCGAGCTATTTCACAAAAACCCGGATAGTCGGCGTGGTCGGCGACGACTTTGCGGAAGAAGATATCCGCTTCCTCGAAAGCCGCTCGATCGATCTCGAAGGTCTCGAGCGCGTTCCGGGCAAAACGTTCTTCTGGTCCGGCGTTTATTCCGCCGACATGAACGATCGCACCACGCTCGCGACCGATCTCAACGTCTTCGCGAACTTCAGCCCGAAGCTGCCGGAATCCTATCGCGACGCGCCTTATCTGCTGCTGGGCAACATCCAGCCGGAGCTGCAGCAGTCCGTCCTTCGCCAGATGCGCGCGCCGAAGCTCGCCGGCGGCGACACCATGAATTACTGGATTGCCGATTTCCGGGATGAGCTGCTCGCCGCCATCCACGACTGGGATTTTCTGCTGATCAATGACGGCGAAGCCCGCATGCTCTCGGGCCAGACGAATCTGCGCAAAGCCGCCAACGCGATCCTGGACATGGGACCGCACACGCTGGTTATCAAGCGCGGCGAATATGGCGCCATTCTCTTCCAGCGCGACGCGCATTTCATGGTGCCAGGCTATCTGCTCGAAGACGTTTTCGACCCCACCGGCGCCGGCGATTGTTTTGCCGGCGGGTTCATCGGCTATCTGGCCGGCAAAGGCGTCTCTCCGAAGAGCGGCGATCTCGATCCCATAGATCTTCGGCGCGCCGTAATCTATGGATCAGTGATGGGCAGCTTCTGCTGCGAGAAGTTCGGTCCGAACCGTTTCCGGACCCTGAGCCGCGCGGAGATCGATGAGCGCTACCAGGAATTCAAAACCTGCACGGATTTCTAAATCGTTCCCGTTCGCTCCGCTCTTCATAACCGCGCTGCTCACCGCGCTGGCCGGCTCGCTCTCTGTTTGGTTATTTTACGCGAACGGCTCGCTCATGTTCTTCGGCGATGCCGAAGCGCATCTCAACATCGCCCGCCGCATCGTGGATTCGCGCACGCCGGGTTACCGCGAATTCGGTACTGTGTGGCTGCCGCTCCCGCATGCGCTGATGCTGCCCTTTGTGCGCGACATGCGTCTCTGGCGCACCGGCCTCGCCGGCTCCATTCCATCGGTGCTGTGCTTTGTCCTCGCGGCCTGTTTCCTGTTCGCCGCCGCGCGCCGTGCCTTTGGCGCCGCCGCTCCCGCCGGCCTGGCCGCCGCGGTGTTCGTCTGCAATCCGAATGCGCTCTACCTGCAGTCCACGGCCATGACCGAGCCGGTCTTCTTCGCCTGCCTCTTCGGGCTGCTCTACAGCCTCGTGGTTTTTCAGGAAACGCAGCTCTGGCGCTACATCCCGCTCGCCGGCCTTTTCGCCGCCTGCGGCTCGCTCACACGCTACGAAGGCTGGGTGCTGCTGCCGTTCTGCGCCGTGTTCTTCCTCGTCGCCGCCCGCGCGCAGAAGCTCCGCGCCGCGGTGCTCTTCAGCGCCGTGGCCGGTCTCGGCCCGCTGCTCTGGTTCGCCTACAATTGGTGGGTCTTCGATAACGCCCTTGAGTTCATCAACGGCCCCGGCTCGCCCAAAGCCATCCAGGGCGGCAAACCGTATCCCGGCCTCGGCGACTGGATGGTCGCCATACAGTACTTCGGCACTGCCGCGCGCCTCTGCCTCGGCACGCCGCTGTTCTGGGCAGGCCTCGTCGGCATCCTCGCGTGCTACCGTAAGGCCTGGGCAGTGCTGCTGCTCGCGCTCCCGCCGCTCTTCTATGTATGGAGCATGCACTCCTCGGGCGGCACTCCTATTCACGTTCCGCTGCTTTCGCCCCACTCCTGGTACAACACCCGTTACGGTCTGGCGCTCTTGCCGCTGGCCGCGTGGACCTGTGGCGCCTTCGTGTCCATCCTGCCCGGCGGGATGCGCTTTCCCGTTACCATGCTTCTGCTGTTCACCTGCGCCGGTCAGTGGCTGCTTTTCCCGCGGCCCGAAAGCTGGATCACATGGAAGGAAGCGCAGATCAATTCGCAGGCGCGTCTCGCCTGGACCGAAGAAGCCGTCGAGTTTCTGGGCGCCAATTACCGCCGTGGACAAACCATCCTGTCGAGCTCGGGCGATATCAACGGCATTTACCGCCGGCTCGGCATCCCGCTCAGCAATGTGCTGAACATCGATAACGGGCCGCTGTATCAGGCCACGGAAGCGCGCCCCGATCTGTTTCTATGGGAGCGCTGGGCCGTTACCTACACCGGCGACCCGGTACAAACCGCGGTCGATCAGGCCAGGCTCAAAGGGCCAAAGTATTCTCTGGCAAAGGAGATCATGGTGAAAGGCGGTCCTGTGATTCAGATCTACCGGCGTCCCGATAACGCGCCCAATATCTTCCGATGACCCATATCCCTTTCACCAAAGCGCACGGCGCGAAAAACGATTTCCTGCTCACCTGGCGCAACGATGTTCCTGACGTCCACCTGCCCGATCTCGCCCGCGCCATCTGCGACCGCTACACCGGCATCGGCGCCGATGGCTGGATCGTCGTAACCGGCGGCCCGAAAGCGGCGCTGGAAGTCTACAACTCCGATGGCAGCATCCCGGAAATGTCCGGCAACGGCACACGCTGCGCCGCCGCGTTTCTTATCGCCAACGGCAAAGCCACGGAGGAAGTCACTGTGCTCACCGGCGCCGGCCAGAAGGAATTGCGGCTGCTCCGCCTCGAAAATCAGGTTTACTGGTTCGAAATGGATATGGGCAGCCCCGTGTTTGAGGCCGAGAGCTTCGCCCTGCCGCTCTCTTCCGGTCCGCGCGAAGTCACGGTGATCAACGTCGGCAATCCGCAATGCGCGCTCATCTGTGACCATTTCGATTTCGACTGGCGCGCCGTGGGCCGGGAGATCGAGAGCCATCCGCATTTTCCCAACCGCACTAACGTGTCCTTCGTCCGCGCCGTGGCCCCGAACACCATCGAAGTGCGCTTCTTTGAACGCGGGGCAGGGGAGACCAACAGTTCCGGCACTGGCACCACCGGAGCGGCCGCGGCTGCCATTCGGCGCGGCATTGCCCAAAGTCCGCTGACTGTTTTGACACCGGCCGGGCCGCTGCACATCACGTGGGAAGGGAATATTTCGCTCACCGGCCCCGCGGAGCTGGTGGCAGAGGGCATTTTTCACTACTATGAGAAACTGGGAAAGTGACAAGTCCAGTAGTAACTGCTGCCACTTCGGCAGAAATCCTGTCGAAAAAGATTGAATTGAAAGAAGCCCGGGTCGGCATTGTCGGTCTGGGTTATGTCGGTCTTCCGCTTGCCGTCGAGTATGCGAAAGCCGGGTTCCATGTCACGGGAATCGATCTCAGCGCCGCGAAAATCGCGAGCGTCAACGCTGGTGAATCCTATGTAGGCGATATCCGCTCCTCCGAGATCGCCGAGCTGGTGCACTCCGGGAAACTCCGCGCCACCACTGACTTTTCCGCCATCGCGGATCTGGATACGGTCAATATCTGCGTGCCCACTCCGCTGCGCAAAACCAAGGATCCCGATATGAGCTATATCGTCGCGGCCACGCAGGAAATCGCGCGCTATTTCCACAGCGGCATGCTGATCATCCTCGAATCCACCACTTATCCCGGCACCACGGATGAGCTAGTGCTGCCCATGCTGGAAAAATCCGGGCTAAAAGTCGGCGAAGATTTCTTTCTCTGTTTCTCTCCTGAACGCGTCGATCCGGGCAACCCGAAATTTCAGACCAAAAACATCCCGAAAGTGGTCGGCGGCACCACGCCCGCCTGTACTGAAATCGGCCGCCTCTTCTATGCGCAGGCTCTCGAAAACGTAGTTCCCGTCAGTTCCACTCAGGTCGCCGAAATGGTGAAGCTGCTCGAAAACACCTTCCGCATGATCAACATCGGCCTTGTGAACGAAATCGCCATCATGTGCGACGGCATGGGTATCAACGTCTGGGAAGTCATCGACGCAGCCGCCACCAAACCGTTCGGCTTCATGCCGTTTTATCCGGGCCCCGGCCTGGGCGGTCACTGCATTCCCATCGATCCGTTTTATCTTTCCTGGAAATCGAAGCAGGCCGGCATCGAAGCGCGTTTTATCGAACTGGCCGGACAGATCAACGGCCAGATGCCGCAGTTCGTCGTCACCAAGATCCAGAACGCGCTGAACGATCACGCCAAAGCCGTAAAGGATTCACATATCCACATTCTGGGTGTTTCGTATAAGCGCGATATCGAAGATGTCCGCGAATCACCTGCGCTCGATATCATGCTGCTGCTCACCCGCCGCGGCGCCCGGCTCACCTACAGCGATCCGCACGTGCCCCGGCTGCAGCTCGATCACCTCTCGCTCACTTCCACCGACGATTACACCAGCGCCGATTGCGTCGTGGTCGTCACCGATCACTCGGCCTTTGACTACGCGGCGCTCGCCCGCGACGCGAAGCTGATCGTCGATACGCGTAATGCGCTGAAGGGCTTCGAGTCCGACCGCATCGTTCGCCTGTAGGGCCGGCGCTTACCAGCCTTCCCACACGTAGGCGGCAAAACGCCGGACAGACCGGAACCCCAGCGCCTGATACAGTGCCAGCGCATGCCGGTTCTGGGTGGTCACCGTAAGGCTCACCTTCGTGCAGCCCGCACTGCGCAGCGCCTGCATCGATCGCCGCAGCAGCGCGTAGCCAAGGCCCTGCCCCTGCGCTTCCGGCAGTACGCACACCTGCGTGATGTGGCCGGAGCCCTCGGCCACCAGGCTTGCCAGACAGACTCCCTGCATGGCTCCGCCGCCGCGGTGAAACGCCGTGAATGATGCCGGTTGAAAGAACGTGCCGCAGCCTGGGTATTGCACGATGTTGTAGAGGAACCGCCGCGCGCCCGCCGGCGACCGGTATTGATCGTTGATCAGGCTGTCCACATGCCCCTCATACGTCCCCGCGATTACGTTGGCTGCGGCGTCCTGGTTCGCTTCCAACCAGGGCTCCAGCGCCACTCCCCGGGGAAGTCCCCGTGCCGGCAGCTGGTCCGCCTCCTCCGTGTTCACGGTCAGGAACTCGCGCGGAAAAATCTGCATGTGCTGTGCTTCCGCCCGCGGCTCCGCCAAAGGCAGCCGTAGCATCATCAGCTGGCTTTCAATCCGGTTGATGCTGGGAGTTTCCACCAGATCCTGCACCGTGGAAGCCAGCAGCCGCCGCTCCCGCTCGCCCGTCTGAAAGGCGCGCTGCACGAACACGTCGCCGATCAGACCTTTCTGATCTTCCATCACGTGGTACGAATAGCCCACCACGCGGCTGCCGCTCACCAGCGCGCTTCCGTTCAGCGCGCGCATGTCCACAAACCGCCGCACCAGCGCGGCCGATTTCTCGAAATCCCAGTCGAGCTCCTCGCGCCAGACCGCAACCTCTTCGTCCAGCACCTGCTTCAGGTCGTCCGCGCGCAGGCTCCGCAGGTCGACCAGTTCGGTGGGCGGCAGCGCCCGCGCCGGATCAGGGAGTGCGGCCATGATCGGAATCGATGTACTGCCGGACGCGGTTCGATTCGCTGTCGCCGATGTACACTCGGCCATCCGGGGCCACGAAGATGCCATGGGGCCGCGAGAGCTGGCATTTCAGCGGATCGCCGTCGGGTCCGTCGCCGCGCTTGCCGGTGCCCACCGCCACAGCCGATTGCTGCGTCTTCAGATCAAACCGCAGAATGCGGTGCGCTTCGGTGTCGGCGATGAACAGCGAGCCGTCGGGCGAATACGAGATGCCTTTCGGTCCGGAAACCTGCACAGGCAGCTTCGTCCACGCGCCGCCTGCGTGGTCGAGGCGCATGACCGCGTTGCCTTCGCGCAACGCCAGATAAAGATTGCCTTCGGGATCGAACGCGATGGCGCGCGGCCCGTTCAATCCGGTCTTCGTGCCGTCGCCGGCGAAAGTGGTGATGATGCCCGTTTTCAGGTCGACGCGGCGGATCCGCAGATTGCCGATATCGCAGATCAGCAGCGCTCCGTCGGGAGCGAACGCAATGCTGTGCGGCTGTTTCAGTTCCGCGTCTCGCGCGTCTTTGCCGTCGCCGCTGAATCCGGCCGTACCGGTTCCGGCCACGCGCGTGATTACACCGCTGTTTTGCTCCACGCGCCGCACGGTGTGGCTTTGCATGTCGGTAAAGAACAGATCGCCGTCTTTGTTGAACCGCACCTCATACGGCTCGTTCACTTCCGCCATGATCGCGACGCCGCCATCGCCGCTGTTGCCCTTGATGCCTGTGCCCACCACGCGGCGAAGCTGGTGCGTTTTCAGGTCCAGACGGCGGATGCAGTGATTGCCGATATCGCAGATGTACAGCGCGCCATCCGGACCAAGCGAAAGTCCGTACGGGTTGTTCAGCTCGTTGTCCGCGTAACCAGCTGTTCCGTTGCCGGCGATCGTGACCACCTTCGCGCCGGTTTCCGCGCCGAAGGCAGTCAGACACAGAAGCAGGAACGAGAGCAACAATCGCATGTGGCTTATCCTAGCGCCTGCTCGGCTGCCCGCGCCAGATCGTCCACCGAAATATCGGTGACTTCCACTCCTTCCACGATGCGGACATGGTCGCCGCGCGGCGCCCAGACCGGACGATTGGCCGCTCGAAACACGGCCACAACGGGCGTTCCCACCGCTGCCGCCAAATGAGTCACACCGGAATCGTTCCCGATGAAGACGCGCGCCTGACTCAGCCAACACGCCAGATCGTAAAGGTTTGGGAGACAGACGGCGTCTGCCAGCGTGTCTTCCGGACCGCGGCACCATTGCACCGGCATGCTATTCTGCAGGCGCCCGGCGAGTGCTGCGAAGCGTTCCATCGGCCAGTTCTTCCGCTCACTGCCGGAGAACGGATGGATCACCGCGAAGTCGCCGCGTCCCGTTGGCGGTACGTCCAGTCGTGGGATGGCGCCGGGTTCCGCGCCCGCCTGCCGCAGGAAGAAATCGGTGGCGTGCAGGCATTCGCCGGCCGGCAGAGCGGGGTGAAAGGTGAAGGGCAGCTGTAGCGCTTCGGTCAGCGCCCGGAACTCCGGACGGTTCGTGCCGTACCAGGAAACGATGGAATCGAAGCCGCGCAACTTCGCGATCACATCGTCCGCTTCCGTGATTCCCAGGCGGTTCAGTCCGGCGTCCGTGATGGATTGCGCGCCGTCCGCGAAATTCGCCAGCGGTACTGTGGCGGCGGATGTCCAGACTTCGGTGTAATCCGCCCGCAGATGCTGCATCGCCGGGATGGCGACGATGAAATCACCAATGGCTCCGGGACGCACCAGCAGTCTGCGCATCGCTCCGAGCGTTTACCCTTCAAGGCGCGTGACCACCAGACGGCTCACCTCTTCCAGCAGATCGTCACGCTGGTAGGTGCCTTTCTGCAGCACGCGGCTGACATGCCCGTTCAGTTCGCCGCGCTCTTCGGGCGTCAGTTCCTTGGCGGTCACCACGATGATGGGAATCAGACGCCACTCGCCCTTTTCGCGCAGGTGGTGAATGAATTCGAAGCCGTCCATCTCCGGCATCATCAGGTCCAGCAGGATCACTCCCGGAGCATGACGCGCCACCTGCTCCAGCCCTTCGCGGCCATTGCAGGCTTCGTTGACTTTCCAGCCGTCGTTCTCCAGCATCCGGCGGAGGACGTTGCGCGAATCGGGATCGTCTTCCACGATCAGGGCTTCGTTCGAGCTGGTATGGCGGTAACGCATCAGCACCTGCGCCAGCCGCTCGCGCTCGATGGGCTTGGTCAGATAATCGGCCGCGCCCAGCGAATAGCCGCGGTTCTTTTCATCCACGATGGTCAGCATCACCACTGGAATGTTGGCCAGATCGGCGTCCGATTTCAGCCGTGTGAGTACGGTCCAGCCGTCCATGCCGGGCATCATGACGTCCAGCGTGATCGCATCCGGACGCAGGCGGCGCGCTTTGCGCAGGCCTTCCTCGCCGTTCAGCGCGCCTTCCACGTGGAAGCCGTGACGGCTGAGCGATCGGCCCAGCAGTTCATGAACTTCGGCATCGTCGTCGATCACCAGAACGGTGGCGAGCGTGCTGGTTTTGACCACCTCGGCGATTTCGCTGCCGGTCGCCGCCACTTTAGTCTTGCGGCCGACGATGTTGGCCGGAAGGTGCAGCGTGAACGTGGAGCCTTTGCCCTGCTCGCTTTGCACTTTGATGTCGCCACCCATCATGCGGCAGAAGCGGCGGGTGATGGTGAGGCCCAGCCCGGTGCCGCCGAACTTGCGCGTGGTAGAAGCGTCTCCCTGGGTGAAGGGCTCGAACAGGTCCTCCATCTGCGCCGACGTCAGGCCCACGCCAGTGTCCTGAACCGCGAAATCGATCCACTCCGCGCCGTCCGCCAGCACGCGACTAATAGTGAGCGAAACCGTGCCATTGCTGGTGAACTTGAACGCATTCGAAAGCAGATTCAACAGACTTTGGCGGATTTTGGTGAGGTCCGCATGCATGGACCCGATGTCCAGCGGGCAGGTCTTCAGCAGCATGTTGCTGTTCTTCTCCGCCAGCGGCTGCACAATGGACACAACTTCGTCGGCCAGGCTTGCGATGGAAAATGTTTCGAGGTACAGATCCATCTTGCCCGCTTCGATCTTCGAGAGATCGAGCACGGCGTTGATCAGTTCCAGCAGATGCTTGCCCGCGCCGCGAATCTTGCGGAGATCGGGGACGATGGCCGTGGTGCCCATCTCCCCTGCTTCCTCTTCCAGCATTTCGCTGTAGCCGATGATGGCGTTTAGAGGAGTCCGCAGTTCATGGCTCATGTTTGCGAGGAACGTGCTCTTGGCCTGGCTGGCCACCAGCGCGGCATCCTTTTCCCGCTTGAGACGCAGGTTGGTGAAAGCGACGATGAAGAAGAGTCCGCCGCTGGCGATCACGGTAACCAATCCGGCGATGCGCGATTTGCGTTCGGCGGCGCGCGACCCGCTTTCGAGGCGCACCCGCGCGAGGTCTTCCAGGTGGTTGGAGAGCACGCGGATGGAAGACATGAGCTGACGGCCCCGGCCGGTCTTCACCACGTCAACGGCCTCGGCAATGCCTTTGTCCATCCGAAGCTGGATGGTCTTCTTCATCTCGCGGATCTTCGCGTTGACCAGCGATTCCAGATCGCGGGCATCGCGCTCGAGCGCAGGGTCACCCGCCGTCAGCGCGCGAAGCTTCGCCTGCTGTGCGGGCATCCGGGCCAGAGCCTGCTCGTAAGGTTGCAGATAGACCATATCGTCGGTAAGCAGGAACCCGCGCTGGCCTGTTTCAATGTCGGTAACGAGCGAGCGCTCCTGCGCGATGGCGTCCATCAGCTCCTGCGCGAAAGCGACGTTCCGGTTGGCGCTGATCACCTGACGCCAGCTCGCGAAGCAGATGGCGATGATCACCACAAGCGCCAGCAGCGCGGAACCCAGCCAGATGAAATCGCTGCGGCTTGGAGTGAGATGAGTTTTACTCAAAAGCGCTTTCTTCCTCGGCCGCACGAGTCCACTGTATCAAGCGGCGAAACATTAAAATCGGAAAAAGCCATGAACAATCCTCCCGACCCCAGCCCAATTCTGGACCTGATCGAAGCATTCCGCCGTTCCAAAACCATGTTCGCCGCCCTTTCTCTGGGCGTCTTCGAGGAACTCGCTCACACCCCTGCCACTGCTGAGCAGATGGCGCGGTCGCTGCGCACCCATCCGGAGGCGACCAGCCGCCTGCTCGAAGCCTGTGTGGGTTTGGGGCTGCTGCGCCGCGATGGCGAAACCTTCGCCAATACGGAGCTTTCGAGCGCATACCTGGTGAAAGCCAGCCCCTCCAGTTTCATCGGGTACATCCAGTATTCCAACGACGTTTTGCTGGCGCTCTGGTCTCATCTGGAGGACGCCATACGGGACGGCTCGCACCGCTGGGAGCAGACTTTCGGAACCACGGGCCCGCTTTTCGATAGTTTTTTCCCAACACCGGAGAAAATGCGTACCTTTATTATGGGCATGCACGGCTTTGGCGTGCTCAGTTCACCCGCGGTGGTGCGCGCCTTTGATCTCAGCGGGTTTCGGACGCTGGCCGATCTGGGCGGCGCGACCGGCCACCTGGCGATCGCGGCGTGTGAATACTATCCGAATCTGCGCGGAATTATCTTTGATTTCGAGAAAGTTTTGACAGTGGCGCGCGAACAGGTTGAGAAGTCGACCGCCCGCGACCGGCTGAGCTGTCAGGCGGGCGATTTCTTTCAGGACGAACTTCCGAGCGCGGACCTCTTCGCGCTGGGCCGCATTCTGCACGACTGGTCGGAGGAAAAGGTGAATCTGCTCTGCCGGCGTGTGTACGAACAGCTGCCCGCGGGCGGCGGCATTCTGCTTGCTGAGAAGCTGTTGAATGACGATAAATCGGGACCGGTGCCGGCGCAAATGCAGTCTCTCAATATGCTGGTTTGCACCGAGGGCAGGGAGCGCAGCGAGCAGGAATACCGCAACCTGTTGACCAGCGCCGGGTTCCACAGCGTGCGTGCCGTAAGAACCGGGAAGCCGGTGGACGCCGTAATCGGCTATAAATAATTAGCTTTTTGCATTTTGTAGAGGATTTTGTGTAACGCGGGGCAAGGCTGTTTGCGCCTGAATGAGTGACTTTCGGTGACATCCCTTTTTGTCAGTTTCGCGTGCGCCTCCGTCCTGGCTCTCTATGGCCAGTCGGCCGACGTGCCGGATCCCGCACCCATCGAACCGGTGCGCCCGGCGAGCGGAATTTCGAACGATCGCATTCTTGGGGTGATCCCGAACTTTCAGACGGTCAGCGATCCCTCGCGCGCCATCGTCCCGCTGACCGTGCGGGAAAAATTCAAGCTGTTTCTGAAGGAAACGGTCGATCCGTACACCATCGCTTCGGCGGCAGCGGGCGCCGGCATGTCGCAATACGGGAACGGCACTCCCGCCTACGGAGGAGGGTTGGTTTCCTATTCGGAGCGCCTCGGGGCCGCCTGGGCCGATATCGGGACGCAGAACTTTTTCAGTGACGCGGTGCTGGCTTCACTGCTGCATGAGGATCCGCGTTATTACCGCATGGGTCCCGGGCACTCGGTTGGACGGCGGGTGTGGTATTCCATCACGAGAATGGTGGTGACGCGGACGGACGCCGGGCACGCCAGCTTCAACTTCTCGGGCGTGGGCGGAATGGCGCTGGGAATCGGCCTCTCGAACGCCTATTATCCGGATAGAAGCGTAAATGGTTCGGTGACAGGTTCGCGCTTTGTCACGAGTGTGACGGCGGCCAGTCTGGGGAATCTGCTTCCCGAGTTCTGGCCCGACATCCGCGAAAAGCTGAGGCATCGCCACAAAGACTGAGGTTTGCGCATAATCGGAACGTGATCTCCCGGCGGCGTCTTCTTCAGATTCTGCAAAGCGGTGCGGCTCTGGCCGGTGCGCCTCCGCTGCGTTCGCAAACCGGGCACATCGATCGGCGCGCGCTGGTGACGCGCCACAACCCGTCTCTCACGCATTTTGATCCGGCTTCGCCGCTCTCGGTAGGCAATGGGGAAATTGCCTTTACGGCGGATGTTACCGGGCTGCAGACGTTTCCGGCGCTTTACGAAAAGGGTACGCCGCTTTGCACGCTGTCGCAGTGGGGCTGGCACAGTTTTCCCAACCCGAAGGGCTTCACGCTGGCCGGGTTTCGTCCGACTCTGTTCGATACGCGCGGACGCGAAGTGGGATACCCGACCAGCGGCAAGGGTCAGGAAGAGGCGTTTGCCTGGCTGCGCGACAATCCGCACCGGCTGAACCTGGGGCGAATTGGGTTGAAGGTGGAAGGCGCGCCGGATAATCTCACGGAAACCCGGCAGTCGCTGGATCTGTGGAGCGGACTGCTGCGCAGCACGTTTCGTTTGAAGGGCGCCGCGGTTTCGGTGGAGACGTGCTGCCACCCAACGCTGGACGCTTTGGCGGTGCGCGTGGAAGGCGGTCTCGGCGTGCTGTTCGAATTTCCGTACGGCTCGCCCGGAATGGATGCGAGCGACTGGAGCAAACCGGACCGGCATCGCAGCGAACTGACTGTTCCCGCGGCCAACACCGCGCGCATTCACCGCATTTTGGACGGAGACGAGTACTTCGTCACGGTTTCGTGGAGTTCGCCGGCGGCGCTGCGGCAGGAGGCGGCGCACCATTTCGTGCTGCAGCCAACGGGCAACGTGCTGGAATTTGTCTGCCTGTTCTCCCGGCAGGCGCCCGCTGGCACTGTGCCGGGATTCAGCCAGACGCGAAGCGAGGCAGGGAAGCACTGGGCGTCTTTCTGGCAGAACGGCGGGGCGCTGGAACTGGCCCATGCGCCGGACGCGCGCGCACGGGAACTGGAGCGGCGCGTGGTGCTCTCGCAGTACCTGACGGCGATTCAGAGCGCCGGTTCGCTGCCGCCGCAGGAGACCGGTCTCACCTGCAACAGCTGGAACGGCAAGTTCCACATGGAGATGTACTTGTGGCACTCGGCCCACTTCGCTCTCTGGGACCGAACGCCGATGCTGGAGCGCAGCATGGGTTACTACCACTCCATTCTGGCATCCGCACGGAACACGGCGAAGCAGCAGGGCTACGCCGGCGCGCGCTGGCCCAAGATGACTGCCACTGACGGTCGCGAAAGTCCGTCTCCCATTGGCACGCTGCTGGTCTGGCAGCAACCGCATCCCATCTGGATGGCGGAGGCGATTTACCAGGCGGCGCCCAGCCGCGCCACGCTGGATCGCTATGCTGAAGTGGTCTTCGCCTCGGCGGAGTTTATGGCGTCGTTCGCGTATTACGAGGAGGCGCGGCAGCGGTTCGTGCTGGGCCCACCGGTGATTCCGGCGCAGGAGAACCATCCGCCGCGCGAGACGTGGAACCCGACGTTCGAGCTGGAATACTGGGCGTTCGGTCTGCGCACGGCGCAGAAATGGCGCGAACGCCTGAAGCTGCCAAACGAACCCAAATGGGACGCGGTGCGCGAACATCTCTCAGCGCTGCCCGTGAAAGACGGGCTCTATCTGGCCCATGAAAACTGCCCGCAGACGTTTACGGAGCGCAACCGCGACCATCCTTCCATGCTGGCGGCGCTGGGCTTTCTGAGTGGGACGAAGGTGGATCGGGAAACTATGCGCCGCACACTTGCCAAGGTGAAGGAAGTCTGGCGATGGCCGGATACGTGGGGCTGGGATTACCCGGTCGTGGCGATGACGGCGGCCAGTCTGGGCGATCCGGCCGGAGCGGTGGATGCGCTGATGATGGATACGCCGAAAAACCGGTGGTCGCCTAACGGCCACACGTGGCAGCGTGCAAACCTTCCGGTGTATCTGCCCTCAAACGGCGCCTTGCTGATCGGCACCGCGATGCTGGCGGACGGCGGTTTCCCCGCCGGGTGGCAGGTGCGTGCTGAGCGGCTGCGGTATCTCCGGTAGGATCGAGTTCTGCATCGTCTTTTCATTCCCGTCGGCTTTCTAATCGTTTACGGTTCGTTGTATCCGTGGCATTTCGAAGCGCACGCGCTGCCAGCCAGCCCGTTTTATCTCCTGCTGCACTCGTGGGAAGGACCAATCACCCGCTTCCTGTTCGGGGACGTGTTGGTCAACATCGCGCTGTACATTCCGTTCGGGATGGCAGCTTTCGCGTGGTTCCGGCGCTGGCGGCGAAGCCTGCTGGGCTGGTTTGTGCCGGTGCTTCTGGGCGCGCTGCTGTCCGGGATGGTGGAAATGCTGCAGCTGTTTGTTCCCGGCCGTCACTGCAGCACGGTGGATCTGGTCTGCAACATCGCGGGCTCGGCGGTGGGCGTTCTCGCGGGCTGGGTATTCGAAGAACTGGGCGCCATTCGCTTCATCGAAACGCGGGCACATGTCCGCATCGTCGGCCTTGTGGACCGCGCGGCTTTGGCCCTTCTGTTCTGCGGCGCGGCATGGCTGGTTTTTCCGCTGTTCCCCGTTGGCGGCCGGACCGTGCTGCGACAGAAGATCGTGCTGTTTCTGCATGCTTCGCCGGCGCCGGTTGCCTTCTTGACGGCAGCCGTCTGCTGGCTGGTGGCCGGGCGCTTACTGGCCGCCGCGGGGCGCCCGGCGGCGCGGAAATGGCTGGGATTTGCGACCCTTCTGATTCCGGCGCAGATCCTGATTGTGTACCGCCAGCCGGTGTGGCCGGAACTGCTGGGCGCGGCCATTGGGTTCGTTTTATTCGTGCTGCTCCGGTCCCGCGTGCCCGACCTCGCGCTTGCCCTGATCTTCGTGGCAATGCTGCTGCTCCGTGGGCTGGCGCCGTTTGATTTCACGGATGTACCCGCCGAGTTTACCTGGGTGCCTCTCAACGGGTTTCTGGCGATGGACTGGAGAGAAGGAATGGTTGTCCTTCTGGAGAAGCTGTTCTTTTATGGCACGGCCGTTTGGCTGTTCCGCGCCGCCGGGCAGCGGCTCACTATTGCGGCTGCCACGGTTGCGGGTGTTCTGGCGGTCATCGAAGTGGCGCAGATGTGGCTGCCCGCGCATACTTCCGAAATCACCGATCCGCTGCTCGCGCTGGCGATGGCCGGGGTGATCAAAGCGTGCCAGCCGAACGTGGTGCCGCTGGGCGCGCGTCCGGTGGAAGTGCTGCCGAGCTGAGAACTATCACTGCTCCAGAAACAGCGGCTTCAGATGCCGTTCGAAGAGATTCTCCGTCACATTGCGCGTGATGGACTCTTCGCAGCGATCGAGCATGTCGAGATAGCGGCCGCCCATCTTTGCCGCGACTTTGAAGCCCACATGCAGCAACTGCCGCAGGTGCGGGTTGAACAACGGGTTCTTCTGATCGTGCCGCAGGGCATCGGCAAATTGTTGCGAAGACCAGCCACGCACTTCCTCGGGAGGCGGCAGCTTCGCCGGATCCACGTCGATCACAGAGGCGTACGGCGCACACAGCTCTTCGCGATGGCTGTACGCCTCGCCGTAGATTTCCTTCGCCAGGTCGAGTCCATCCGGACCAGCTTCGGCGAGACCGATTAGTTCTTCCAGCCACGTGGTGCCGGCCGTTTTCAGATGCAGCCCGGCGCCGGTTTCGCGGATGCGGCGGCGGATGGGCGCATAAATGGAGAACTTGTCGCTGCCGGAATGGACGCTCAGCTTCAGCGTCTCGGGCAGGCCGTACTGTTTCACGGCAAAAGCCAGAACCGCCAGATCGTCGCCAAACTCTTTTTCGAACTGACGCAGATCGCCGACGTAATCGACGCCCTTGTTAAACCGTCCGGTGAACTTCGGCGCGATGGTCTGAATCGGGATCTTCGCGTCCGCGATCGCGGCCAGGATCAGCAGCAACTCAGGCGGCGTCTGCGGGGAATCGGTTTCATCCATGGAAACTTCCGTGATGAACGTGCCCCTGCCTTTGGCGGCCTCGATTTTTTGATAGATGCCGGACGCCTCGGAGACGGCAAACAGATACTTCGATGCCACCGCCGCCGCTTTCTCGCGGCTCATTTCGAAAGGCTCCGTGATGCCTGGGATTTCTATGCGTCCGGTCAGTTCCGGATGACGGTCGAGGAACGCCGTGACGGCTTCCGCATCGGCCGGCTTGCCGATCGCGTCGGCGACATCGAGCGTGAAGAAATCACTGGGCGCGAGGAATCGATCGACGGTTCCGAGGTTGATGTGGTCGGCATCGACGAAGTAATGCTGCTGCCAGTCGAGGTCGCGAACAGCGGCGTCGGCCGCGGCGCGCACGCTGGCGGGTTCCGAGCCCACGATGTTGTGTTCGCGGTTGGATTTGTTCCAGACCGGAACCACGTTGGCGCCTTCTTTGGCGGCGCGGACAAAGGCCATAAGCTGCGCCTCCGCCTGATGCGCGAAACGGTCACCCACGCCAACGGAAAACTTATCGATTTTCAGATCGCCCATTACTGATTGACTCCGGAAGCAAGAAATCCGCCATCTACGGCGATGCACTGGCCGGTGATGAAAGTGGCGCCATCGGAGGCCAGCAGCAGCGCCGCTCCCACCAGTTCCTTCGCATTGCCGAAGCGGCCCATGGGTGTGCGGAGGCGCAGTTCCCTGCCGCGCTCGGTGCCGTTCAGAAGCGCCGAGTTGAGGTCCGTCAAGAAGACTCCGGGCGCGATGGCATTCACGTTGATGCCTTCTTTCGCCCATTCCACCGCCAGGCTGCGCGTGAGCGAAAGGATGGCCGATTTGGAAGCCGCGTAGGCCGTGACTTCCAGCAGAGCCACATAGGAATTCAGAGAGGCGATGTTGATGACGCGTCCGCGCTGATTGGCCGCGAGCGGCGCGTGAAAGGACTGGCAAGCGCGCAGCGTGCCGGTGAGATTGACGTCGAACAGCGCATTCCACTCATCTTCGGAAACGTCCTTTGTGGGCTTGCGGAAAATGCGTCCCGCGGCGTTAACCAGAATGTCCACCTGCCCGAACTCCGTCATCAGGGCGTCGCGGAACTGGTCCACCGAATCGCGGCTGCCGGCATCGCAGGCATGGCGCAGAGTCTTCGCGCCGGTTTTCTCAATCTCTTTGCAGACTTCGTCGATCTGCTGCTCGCGGCGGCCGGTGGGCGCGACGCTGGCTCCGGCTTCGGCCAGACCAATCGCGATCTCCCGTCCGATTCCCGACGTCCCTCCGATCACCGCAGCGACGCGGCCGGTTAGGTCCATCAAATTCTTCATTGGCACAGATGTCAGTATGACATCGTGAACTTTTCCGGCAAAGCCGCCGATAGACGCGGTATATGCCAGACATGAGGATGAAAAATCGCTTGTTGTGCGCGGACATACTGAGCGTGGAGTGGACGGAGCGGTCGGGAGCGCCGCGCCTGGGAACTGCCCTGCTGGAAGACATTTCAGCGGCGGGCGCGTGCCTGCAAATGGAAGTCGAGATTCCGGAAGGAAGTGACGTGAACCTGCTGTATCAGAGGATCACGATCCGGGCGACGGTGAAGTACTGCGTGTACCGCGATATCGGGTATTTCATCGGGGTCGATTTCTTGGATGGTTTCTGCTGGTCGCAGGAACAATTCCAGACGCAGCATCTGCTGGATCTGAAGCAGTTCGTGAACTGATCAGCTTGTCCGGCTGTCGAGCGCGGGGCCGCGGGTGGCATCGATCTTGTCGATCCGCGGCAACTTCACGACGCCACCGCCCGCCGCGGCGTGATAAATGGCTTCGATGATGCGCTGGTCCTGCATGCCTTCTTCACCGGGAGTTCGCGGTTCCTCATTATCCCGGATACGCTGGGCGAAGTGATCCATTTCGACGGCGAATTGATTCTTGTTGGGGAATCGGCGCTGCTCCATCGAGTCGGCCTGTCCAGCTTTGCGGCCAACCTGAAGGGTCAGGTTGTCGTAGCCGAAAGCGGGGTCGAGGCCAAACCAGCCGTCAGTGGCCATCACCCGCAGGTGCCGGTTCTCATGGTAGCTGTAACCCGCGCTGCCGGTGGCGAGAACGCCGGAGGGGAAGCGCAGGGTGAAGGTGCTGATGTCCTCGATCTCGCGGAAGCGGGGATCGCTTTTGGGCTGGGTGATTTGGCCGGTCACCTCGATCGGTTCCTCGCCGGTGAGGTAGCGAAAGGCGTTGAGGCAGTAGAGCCCAACATCCGGCAGGGAGCCGCCGCCGGCGAGGGATTTGATCTGCCGCCACTGGCCGTTGGGCGCGTCATTCTGGCCATTCACGGCCGACATGAACCGTAGTTCGCCATATTGCTTCTCGCGCGCCATCTTGATGGCTGCGAGGTGGGCAGTGTTGTACTGCAGCCGGTAGGCGATCATAAGCTTGCGTCCGGCGGTGCGGCAGGCGTCCACCATTTTACGGGCGTCCGCTACGGAGGTGGCCATGGGCTTTTCGCAGAGCACGTGCTTGCCGGCCTTTGCGGCACGAACCGTGTACTCGGCATGCAGTGCGTTGGGCAGGACGATGTAGACGAAATCGACGTCGGGATTGTTTTTGAGATCGTCGAAGTTGGAGTAGCTGTAGAGGTTCTTGTCCGGGACGCCGTATTGAGCGGCGATGGCCTGGGCTTTGTCGCGCTCCCCACTGACCAGGGCGGTGACGCGGACATGCTTCGCTTCGCCGAAGCCCGGCAGGATCTCCGTGAGAGCCAGATTGCCCAGGCCGACGACGGCAACGCCCAGGCGTTTGTTTACGGGGTCGGGGTTCGGCACGGGGCCGTTGGCATCGCTTGGATTGTGGAGGGGCGGCAGGGTGACTTTGCCCTGAGAAACGGCTCCGCGCAGGGCAGGTGGTTCCTGTTCACTGCCGGCTTGCGCCGAGAGGAGCGCGGCTCCGGCAACCCCGGCGCCCGCGCCGAGCAAAGTTCGTCTGGTAAGGGGATCCATACGCGGCGGAGAGACGCAATGCGGCTGCCAAACGGCGCGCCGCGGCGTGGGCTCTCCTACGTTAATGGTGCGCGAGGTGGCCGGGCGACAACGCCAGCGCGATTCCCGATTGCAACTTGCCCTCGGGTCTGAGTATGGGTGATATTGGTTCAGGCTTCAAACCGGAAATGTAAAGCGCACCGCATCTGGCTTCCGATTCGCGCACGGCCGCGCTGCATCTTCGTTTGGCGCGAGGACGTCATGGCGGAAACCATTTTGTATTTCACGGAGCTGCTCTCCCTGCCGGTCTACGACCTGAAGGGCCGGCGCATCGCGCGGGTGAAAGACGCGGCGGTGGTGCCCCTGATCGATCCCACGCGCGTGGACCGCTATCTGGTTGCCGCTGGCGCCGCCTGGCTTTCGCTCCGCTATGACCAGATCGCTTCCATCACACTAAGCGGAATCCGGCTGAGCGATGAACGCCTGCTGCCTTACCATTCCGACGAGTACATGCTGCGCATTGGCCGAGATCTGCTGGACCAGCAGATTATCGACGTGGATGGCCGCAAAGTGGTGCGGGTCAACGACGTAACTTTCGAACTGCGCCAGCAGGCCAGCCGTGAGGTTCTGGCAGTGCTGGAGGTAGATGTCGGTCTGCGCAGTATTACGCGCCGGTTACTGCAGGGCGCACTGCCGCGTACGGCAATCAGGCGTCTGCAGAGGCCCATTGCGCCGAACTCCATTCGCTGGGAATTCTGCAACATCATTGAACCGGATCCGCAGCGGCGTCTGCGCCTCAACATCTCGAACCGGAAGCTGGAGACCATGGATCCCGCCGATCTGGCCGAGATTGTGGAGGAGCTTGGCAGCGCCGAACGCGAAGCCATCTTCGAAACCATCGACAGCGAAGTGGCGGCGGAAGCGCTGTCCGAAATCGAACCCCGTATGCAGGCCAGCATTCTGGAGGCGCTGGAGCCGGAAGTGGCTGCCGACATTGTTGAGGAGATGGCGCCCGACCAGGCAGCCGACGCGCTGGCGGAACTGGAGGAAGAGACTTCCGCCGGCATCCTGCAGGAGATGGAAAGCGAGCCGGGCAGCGACGTGCGCGAACTGCTGGAGTTCGACGAAGATACCGCGGGCGGAATGATGAACACCGAGTACATCGCCCTGCCCGAAACGGCCACAGTGCAGGACGCGCTCACGGCGCTGAGCGGTCAGGAAGAACTGCTGGAAACGGTAAACGTGCTGTTCCTGATCGATTCCGCCGGGCACCTGAAAGCCTCCGTTCCGCTGGCGCGCATCTTTCTGGCATCGGGGGAGACGGCACTGGGCACGCTGGCGACCGGAGAAACTGCGCAAAGCGGCAGTGGACGCGCAGCAGGAACGCGTGACGGAGCTGTTCGACAAATACAATCTCATGATTCTGCCCATTGTGGACGCCGAGGATCAGCTGGTTGGAATCGTGACCGCGGACGACGTGATCTCCGTTCTGAGGCGCAGGTAGACATGGGCGGGATTTTCGGGCGTCTGCGCTTCCACATCGCGATTTTTTTCGCCGTGATCGGGCCGGGCTTCATCACCGCGGTGGTGGATAACGACGCGGGCGGAATTGTGACGTACTCCCAGGCCGGAGCGCGCTTTGGCTACCTGCCGCTCTGGACGCTGCTGCCAATCACGGTGATGCTGATCCTGACCCAGGAAATGTGTTCGCGCATGGGCGCTGTAACGGGGAAAGGCCTGCAGGATCTGATTCGCGAAGAGTTCGGACTGCGGGTGACGTTCCTGACGATGGCGCTGCTGGTTCTGCTCAATCTCACTAACATCATGTCGGAGTTCGCCGGCATTGCCGATTCGCTCGGTCTGTTCCACGTGAGCAAGTACATCAGCGTGCCCATCGCAGCGGTGATCGTCTGGTTCGTTGCGGTGAAGGGCAATTACCAGAGCGTGGAAAAGATCTTTCTCTTCGCCTGCGTGATCTACATTACGTACATTGTTTCCGGGTTTTTGGTGAAGCCGGACTGGAAGGAAGCGGCGATCTATACGTTCCGGCCGGTGCTGATGCTGAATGCGCCTTACATCTCCATGGTGATTGGGATGGTAGGGACCACGATTGCGCCATGGATGCAGTTCTATCTGCAGGCTGCTGTGGTCGAGAAGGGAATTACGGCCAAGGACTACGCGGAATCGCGGATTGAAGTGATCGTCGGCTGCATCATGACGTCGGTGATTGCGTTCTTCATCATTGTGGCGTGCGCGGGGGGTATCTGGTCTGTGCATCCGCGCGACCTGGACAATGGCGCGCAGGCGGCAGAAGGGCTCCGCCCTTTCGGCACGTATGCGGTGCTGCTGTTCGCGGCCGGTCTGCTGAACGCGTCGGTATTCGCCGCCTGCATTCTGCCGCTTTCGACCGCCTATTCGGTGTGCGAAGGCCTGGGCTTCGAATCCGGGGTGAACAAGACTTTTCGCGAGGCGCCGATTTTCTACTGGCTGTATACGCTGCTGATTGCGCTGGGCGCGGGCGTGGTGTTGATTCCCGGCTTCCCGCTGTACCGCATGATTCTGCTGTCGCAGGTGTTGAACGGCATGCTGCTGCCGTTCGTGCTCATCTTTATGATCCTGCTGATAAACAAGCGGAGCCTCATGAAAGAATGGGTAAGTTCGGGGACGTACAACGTATTTGGCTGGTCCACGGTGGTCATCATGATCGGCCTAACCCTCGCCTTCCTCGGAATCAGCGTTCGCCAGTTTTTCGCCGGGTAACCAACATGGATTCACAACTATTTCAAAAACGCGCCGATGATGCGCTGGAAGATCTGAATGCCGCGCTGATTGTCGCGGGGGAAAACTACGGCTTCGATGTCGATTTCCAGTCCGGCGCGCTCGCAGTGGAGTTCGAGGAGCCGCCGGGGAAGTTTATCGTCAGCCCGAACGCGCCGGTGCAGCAGATCTGGATTTCGGCGCTTTCGCGCAGCTTCAAGCTGCTGTGGGATGACGAAACCCAGACGTTCGTGTTTCCGGAGACGGGTGACTCGCTGCAGACAGTGATGTCAAAGGTGATCAGCGAGCATCTGGGCGTGGATGTGTTTGTCTAGTTCCCGGTGTTGTGTTTCATAATATTTTCAGGGGGTGTTTTCACCATGACGCGAATTCACAAAACCGGATTGATTGCGCTGGCTTGTCTGGCCACCAGCGCGATTGGACAGGACTGGTATCACCAGCGCGACGAGCGGTTTCGGGGCGAACAGTGGCGCGGCCGTGTGTTTGAGCATGTGCGGTCCGATCTGGACCACATCGGAAGCGCTGCCTGGGCCAGCGGCAAAGAGCGTACGCGCCTCGATCGAACCAAGCAGGAGCTGGTGGAACTGCAGGCCAAGCTGGAACACGGCCGCTATGACGAGCACGAGCTGAACGATGTCATCGATTCGCTGGTGAAGTCCTCGAACGACGAGCGCCTTTCGCGGCGGGACCGCGATGTGCTGAGCGACGACCTGAACCGCCTGCGCGATTACCGCGAGCACCATGACCGCTGGAACCGCTAAGACCTAGCGCGTTTCGCCTTTGCGCTTGATTTCGATGTTCAGGCGCTTAATCTTTTGGTTGAGCGTCGAAAGGGGCACGTGCAGGTTGTCGGCGGCTTCCGTCTGGCTCCAGTTCGCGTGCTCCAGCCGCTCCATGATGATGCGCCGCTCGAAATCGGCAACAATCTCGAAGAGTGACGCATCCATCGGGAGCGGCTCGCTTTCGCTGCGCCGCAAGCGGATGCCGTTGGCCTGCAGCAGGTGCTCGGGGAAGACGTCGAGCGGCACTAAGGGCTCGCTCGCCAGTACCACCGCGCGCTCCACGGCGTTCTCCAGTTCGCGCACGTTGCCCGGCCAGTTATGGTCCATCAGCACCTGCATGGCATCGGGCGCGAAACTGCAGCACGCTCTTGCCGGAGGCGTCGAGGAACTTCTCGTTCTCGCGGCAATATTTGGTGAAAAAGAAATCCACCAGCAACGGGATATCTTCCTTGCGGTCGCGCAGCGGCGGCAGCGCGATGTTGATCACGTTGAGCCGGTAATACAAATCCTCGCGGAACCTTCCTTCGTCCACCATCTTGCGCAGGTCGGCATTCGTCGCGGCCAGAATGCGGACGTCCACCTTGACCGTCTCGGTAGAGCCGAGCGGGGTGAATTCGCGCTCCTGAATGACGCGCAGCAGCTTTGCCTGGGTCTCCGGGCTGACGGTGCCGATTTCGTCGAAGAAGATGGTGCCCTTGTGCGCCACCTCGAATGACCCTTTTTTGGTGTGGGTGGCGCTGGTGAACGCACCGCGCACATGCCCGAACAAGGTGGATTCCAGCAGATCGGAAGGCAGCGAGCCGCTGTTCACCGCGACGAACGGATACTCCGCCGCGCGGCGAGCTGGTGTGAATGGCTTTCGCAATCAGTTCCTTGCCGGTGCCCGTTTCGCCGGTCACCAGGATGGTAGAGCGGCTGGCGGCTACCTGCTCCACCATATCCATGAGGCGCAGCATGCGCTCACTCTTGCCGACGATATTCGGAAAGTTGTAACGCTGCTTCAGCGCCCGTTTCAGCTGGGTGTTTTCATGCGAGAGCCGCTGCCCGGCGATCATGCGTTCGATCTCCACCAGCAGCTTTTCGTTGTCCCAGGGTTTCGGGAAATAATCGTTCGCGCCCAGCTTCAGCGCGCGCACCGCGCCCTCCACGCTGCCATACGCGGTGATCATGAATACCGGCGTATCGGTATCGCTCACGCGCATGTCGCGCAGAACTTCCATGCCGGATTTGTCCGGCATCATCAGATCAAGCAGCACCAGATCGTACAGCTTCGAACCGAGCCGTTGTTCTCCTTCGGTGGCGTTTTGCGCCAGATCCACCGAATACCCTTCGGAGGTGAGGAGAAGCTCGAGCCCTTCCCGATCTCGGATTCGTCATCGATGACAAGAATCCGGCCTTTGCCATTTGCGTCAACCATTCTGTTGTTATGTCACCGCTTCGGCCGCGAGACCGGGCTGCGGCCGCCGCTCCGCCCGAACCCCCAACCTCTTGGATACCGGCAGTTCGATATGGAAGCGCGATCCGCCGCCGGCGTTCGGGAACACTTCAATGGTGCCTCCGTGTTCCTGCATGATGCCGTAAGTGACGGAGAGCCCGAGACCGGTGCCCTTGCGCGCGGCCTTGGTGGTGAAAAACGGATCGTAGATGCGGGCCAGGTGCTCCGGCGCGATGCCGTGTCCGGTATCGGCCACGTCCACGCGCACCGTCGCGCCATCGTGTTCGGTGAGGATGCGAAGCACGCCGCCGGGTTCCATGGCGTCGCGCGCGTTCAGGATCAAATTCGTAAACACCTGCTGCAGCTTGCCGAAGCTGCCCTCGATGGCCGGCAGCGCGGAGTCGAACCTGGTTTCGACACGGATGCCGGCTGTTTTAAGCGGGTGGTCCAGAAGCGAAAGAGTTTCCTGCACCACCCGGTTAAGATTGATCTCCGCCACTTCTGTGGAAGCCGTGCGCGAGAAGTTCAGCAATGAGTTCACGATCTCGCTCGCGCGGAAGGTCTGCTTCGCGATCTTATCCAGCATGCGCGATTTCTGCTCGTCGTCGGCCACCTGTTTTGCCAGCATCTGCGCGTAGGTGGAAATCACCGCGAGCGGTGTGTTTACTTCATGCGCGACTCCCGCCGCCAGCAGGCCGATGCTGCTCAGCTTATCCGCCTGCACCAGGCGGCGTTCCAGCTCCGAGCGCTCGGTGATGTCGTCGAAGATCACCAGCCGGCCAATCTGTTCCATGTCGCGGGAGACCAGCGGAGTGATGGCGACGTTGACTACGGCCTCGCGATTATCCGCGCGGCGGTTGTAGGGCAGAACGACTTTGTAGAGGTGATGGATGCCTTCATCGCCGCGGGTTCGCTCCAGCTGTTCCATTAACGCGCCGGGCAGCAGATCCGTCAGGCGCTGGCCCAGCGCACTGCTCGCGCGGCACGCCGGTCAGCTGCTCCATCTGGGTGTTCCAGCTTTCGACGCGGTCCGCCAGATCCGCGGCGAGGATGCCGACGTTGATGGATTCCACGATATTCTCGCTGAACTCCTTCAGCCGCTCGTAATCCTCTACCTTGCGCTGCAGAGATTGGTAGAGAGTGGCATTCTCCATGGCGATGCCGACGTAACCGGAGAGCGTCATCAGGAGTTCCAGATCGTCGCTCGAAAGGAAATCGCCGTTTTCGGTGCGGCTCACGCCAATAAATGAGATGGTCCGCCCGCGCACGCATGCAGGGCAGGTAATAGGTGAGATCCAGGTCGGAGATGGTTTGCCGGACGCTGGCCGGCCAGGACTGGGCCAGGGCATCCAGACGGTAACGCGTGCGCTCGAAGAAAAAGTAAGGCGTCGCGCGTTCCCACTCGAGGAAGCTCAGGTCCAGCGAACCGCTGTCGGGCACGCGCTTGCCGCCCAGCGGCCATCAGCCTGCGCAAACGGTATCCTCCGCCGGGAGCATCCGCCATGAAGAAGCCGATCTGCCGGATCGAAAGAGTTTGCATCAGCCGCTCGCCGCAGACTCGCCAGCATCTTGTCCAGATCCACTTCGCTGTTCAGCTCGCGGGCGAATTCCATGCAGGGTGAGCCGGTAATCCTAGCGTTCCCGGTAAAAGTAGCGGTCGAGGCGCTCCTGCATCCAGTTCCGCAGCGGCTGGAACAGAAACGCGGTGAGCAGCATGACCCCTACCAGCCCGGCGTTGCCCAGATCCTTGATGTTCTTCTGAACCAGGCTGCCGAGACCGAAAACGATGGCGTAAAACGCGGCCAGGATGCAGAGAGTGGCGAGCGTATAGGCGTAGCCGCGCCGGAAGATGACGTCGACATCCATCAGCCGGTAACGCACAATGGCGTAGGCCAGGGTGAGCGGAATCAACGGCAGCGAGAGCACCGTCATCCGCATGTATGTGTCCGGGCAGTGCCGCCCAAAATGTAGGGCAGTGGCGTAGAAGAGCGCGAAGGGCAGCAGGCCACAGAAGGTGCCGTTGCGCAGCCACTTCAGCTGCAGCCGAAGAATGGGATCTTCCGTGCGACGGTACTCCAGCGCGAGCGTCAGTCCGCTGACCAGGTAAAGCGCGGTGAGCAGCGCCATCCACAACCGGTCGAGATACCAGTTGATCTGGACCAGCGGCAGGTTGATTCGCACCGTAGCCCGAGGTGATGCCGATAAAGGCCACCGTGAACAGGATTCCCGGCAGATAGAGCAGCGGACCGTGCAGCAGGGGCCGGAACCAGCGGCGGCGTTCCGGGAATGTCAGGCAGAAATGGAGGAAAAGCGTGGGCGCCAGCCACCCGGCGATCAGATTTCCCCAGTAGATGATCTTGTCGAAGTTGTTGAGCTTGCCGGTGTAGTGAAAGCAGGAAAAGATGAAGGAGACCAGGCAGAACAGGAAGAAGTGCCGCGCCTTTTGCGCGCTGCCGCGGCGAAAATATACAAAGAGCCCGATGGCGAGATAGGCCGACCCCACCAAATACTGAAAATCGACCGCCGAATCGTGCGCGGCCTCGCCCACGATGACTTTGGCGGTGAACTCGACGCCGTTTCGGCGCACGACATAGTTCTGCGTCGTCCAGGAGCCCACGCCCGCCAGAATGCGCGGGACATCCAAAGCCTTTGCAACAGGGGCGGAGTTGATCCGGACCAGCACGTCGCCGGGGTGGAGGCCGGCTTTCTCGGCGCCTCCGCCCCGGGTGATGCGATAGGCACTGACCGCGTTAACGGAGTGCGCGGGAGTGGGAGCAGCGAAGTCGGTTCGGGAGTCGATCCAGGTGACTCCGTCGTCCGCCAGCCGGAACCGGTGAATCTGTTGAAAATTCACTGCCGCGGCGATGATGGCGGCGATCGTAATCACCGTCAGCACCGCCGTGGAGACCTGAAATTTCAACTCCTGAAGCATTTAGGCACACAGCCACCGATGGGTAGTGAACAGCAGTTCAACTGCCAGCCTACTACAACGGCATCCGCATTTGTTTACAGCAGCTTACCGGGGGCAAGCCGGCAAATCTCCGCATTTCCGTAAACCGCGGCTTCCGGTATCCATAGGAATCCGGAAATCCATCTTAAATGCGGGCTTTCGGATACCGATCCCGCATCCATTTCACGAAATTTTCCGGCGCTTCCATAGTGGAAAGCCGGCTCTGGCGAACCAGGGCCCAGTCCTCAAACTGGTGCGTCTCCTTGATCTCACGCAGGGTGGCGGGCGGGTCGAGGCGCTGAACGAATTCGAGATCCACCACGGCGAGCTTCGCGTCTTTGGGATCGTTCCTCGGCTCCGAGGTCACTTTGGCCAGCCCGACGACCGCCGCGTCGTTCATGCTGTGATACACGAACACGCGATCACCCTTGTGCATGGCGCGGATGGCGCGCAGCGCCTGCGCATTGCGCACCCCGTCCCACACCGTGACGCCCTCCCGTTCCATTTGGTCGATAGAATAGGTCTCGGGATCGGTTTTGGCCAAATAGTACGTAGTGCTCATGAATAAGAAGAATTAGTCTGATTCCTAACGCCCGTGCGTTCGGGACGAACCACGCCTGTTAATATAGTGACTCAAGGCCGATACGATAAGCAGGATTGTCTCACACACATTCATGTTTTTCGGCAAAATGACGATTACCTGAATTGAAGCCGCCTCGAATGCAGCGAACTACGTTTTTCTTCCTTTCTATTGCCGTGTGGAGCTCTTTCGTTTCGGCCGCGGCTCAGACCGGCGCCCCTTCCGCGGGAGGTCCGCGGGATGCTTCCGAGAAGAGCGCTCCGCGCACCAAACCGCCCGCCGATGAGAGGTCGGCTTTTGTGATTGGCCCGGAAGACGTTCTGGCGGTTCGGGTCTGGGACGAGCCGGGACTCTCCGGTCCGGTGACCGTTGGTCCGGACGGGATGATTTCGCTGCAGCTGATCCACGAGGTGAAAGCCGCCGGCCTGACTCCGGTGCAACTCGAGGCGGAACTGGCGAAACAGTTCAAGGTCTACCGGAACAACCCGGACGTGAGCGTTCAGGTGCTCACCGTCCGCAGCCGCAAATATCTGATTCAGGGCGGCGTCAACCGGACCGGCACCTTCCCGCTGACCGGCCCCACCACCATGCTGGAAGCTCTGGTCAACGGCGGAGGCTTCAAGGAATTCTCCAATACGAAGAAGATATATATCCTTCGCACACTGCCGGACGGGACCACGAAGAAACTAAACTTTAACTACAAAGACGTGAGCCGGGGAAAACATATGGAGCAGAACATTCTGGTCCAGAACGGCGATCAGATCTTTGTGCCCGAATAAAGGCAGCATTCCATGAACCCTTCGTACACAAGCATCTCCCGGCGCGCCCTGGATGTTGAGGATTACATCGACATCGGCCGCCGCCACACCAGCTGGATACTTGGACCGCTTTTCGCGGGCCTGGTGCTCTCCTGCGTAGCGGCGTTCGTAGTTCCGAATACCTACGTTTCGACGGCCGTGATGCGCATCTCGCCGGCGCAGATCTCGAATGATCTTGTACGTTCCACTGTCACGCAGCAGATGAATGAACGCATCGCTCAGATGCAGCAGCAGATCACCAGCCGCACCAATCTATCTCAGCTGATTCAAAACCCCACGCTGAAGCTCTACCCGCGCGAAGTGGCTGCCGGAACTCTCGAAGACGCCATCGAGAAGATGAAGAATGACATTCGCATCAATCTGATCAGTTTGGCCGGTCAGGGTAACCGGCCTGCGTCGGCGTTCAGTATCTCGTTTTCTTACGACAACCGCTTCAAAGCGCAGGCCGTGGTGCAGTCGCTGACCAGCAGTTTCATGGAATCGATGACCAACCTCGAGCGGGACCAGGGCAAAGTGACCAGCGAGTTCCTGACGGGTGAGATCGCGCGCGCAAAGGCCGAAGTCACCCGCCTGGATAACGAACTGACGCAGTTCCGTGTGCAGAACGCCGGACACCTGCCGGAAGAGCTGCAGGTGAACATGCAGGCGCTGAACGGTCTGCAGCAGCAATACTCAGCCATCAACAACGCGCTGCAGCGCAATGCCGAAGAAAAGACCACGCTCGAGACCAATCTGAATACGCTGCGAACGTCGCGCGACAACTTTTCGAGCATGGTGACCAGCACGCAGGAATCGCCCACCACCAAAGTTCATAACGAGCGCCTCGCGCAGCTGAACAAGGAAGTGACGGAGCTTGAGGCGTACCTGTTGCAGCTGCAGGCGCGCTACACGGAGAAGCACCCCACCATCCGCGACGTGAAAACGCAGCTGGAAGTGAAGAAGCAGGAACGCGACGCGCTGCAGGCGAAGGAAGATGTGGAAGCCGCCAAGCCCAAGCCCGTCGCTAAGACCATTACGAATCCGGCTGCTGTCGAGCGTCTGAACGAAATTCAGGGCGGCATCGACATGATCCAGACGCAGCTGCGCAACAAAGCTACCGAGCAGCTGAAGTTCATGAAGGATCTGGATGATGTGAACAAGAACATCGCGGTCTACCAGAGCCGCATCGCGATGGTGCCCGCCAATCAGCAGAAGTTCGTGGCGTTATCGCGCGAGCATGAGCTGGCGCAGACGCATTATCTGGAATTGCAGCGCGCCGGGACAGCCGCCGCCACCTCAGACGACGTCGGCAAAGCCAAGGCCGGCGAACAGCTGGAAGTCCTGGATGCCGCCTCGCTCCCCGAATCGCCCACGGCTCCCAACCGGCTGCTGTACATCGGCATCGGCGTGGGCCTCGGCCTCGGTCTGGGTGTGGCGCTCGCCGGAATCAAGGAAGTGCGTGACACTTCGCTGAAGAACCTGAAAGATGTCCGCGCTTACACCAATCTGCCGATTCTGAGCAGCATTCCGCTCCTTGAGAACGATATCCTGGTGCGCCGCAAACGCCGGCTGGCGTACGTGGGCTGGGCGGCTGCGTTCGTCCTCGGAATTGTCGCCATGAGCGGTTCCATGTATTACCACTTCTATTACCTGACGAGTTAGAGCGAATCAAACGAGCCAAACATGAGCCGAGTACACGATGCATTGCGGAGGGCCGAACAGCTGGGCACCGACTTCACCGGGAGGCCGCCTGGTGAACCCCCGCTGAACGGCCATGGACAGCCCGTCTCCGCGGTGCTCGAAAATCCGATCAGTTATCTGGATCTCACCATAGATGCCCGTACCGCCGTTCCCCGCTCAATCGAGGTCGAAGGCTTTCTCGCGAAAATCGAATCGATTCCATTCACCGTCGCGCCGGAATCGCACCTGATCGATCTCGAACGGTTGCACGAAATGCCCGGCGAAGAGTTCCGCAGTCTGCGTACCCGCCTGAACCATATTCAGAGCCAGCAGAATATTCATTCGGTGGTAGTGACCAGCGCGTCGCCCGCTGAAGGCAAGACTTTTACCGCGGCCAACCTGGCCATGGCGCAGGCGCAGCTGGCCGAAAGCGCCGTGCTGCTGGCCGATTTCGATCTTCGCCGGCCCGTGATCCACAATCTGTTTCAGGCCGAACGAAGCCCGGGCCTCTCCGATTACCTGCTCGACGGCGTGCCGCTCGAATCCGCCATCAAACGTCTCGGCGACTCCAATCTGTACTTTTTGCCCGCCGGCAGCCCGGTTAAGAACCCCCTCGAACTGCTGAACCTGCGCCAGGTCAGAAACATGGTGCAGAGCCTGCCGCGCATCTTTAACTGGTCCATTATCGATACGCCGCCGCTGCTCTTTTCCGCTGACGCTAATCTGATGTCCACCATCACGGACGGCACCCTGCTCGTTGTGCGTATCGGCGCCACCACCTACGACAACGTCATCCGCGCCATGCAGTCGCTTTGCGAGAATAACGTCCTCGGGATCGTCGCCAACGGCGCGCGCGCCTCAGAGCTGTACAGCAAATACACTTATTACTATTCCAAGGCGGACTGACCTCTGCCTGAGAGCACCCGCGTTTACGATCTCTCTCAGCCCTATTTTCTCGGGATGCCGCACCACCCCGGCCATCCGCCGTTTCTGTTTTCCCTGACGAAAAAGCACGGCGATTTCGTCACCGCCACCGGGATGAGTTCCGCCGCCGACAGCATCGCCATGAGCGGCCATACCGGCACCCACATCGATGCCTTATCGCACTTCTCCTGCAATGGCCGCCTCTTCAACGGAACCGCCGTCGTGGATGCGCAATCCTGGGATAAGGGCATGTCCGAACTTTCCATCGCGACTGTGGACCCCATCTTCCGCCGCGGCGTGCTGCTCGACATCGCAGCTGCCGCAGGGCTGGACACCCTGCCGCGCGAGTTCGTCATCGCGCCGGAGCACCTGGAACAGGCGGCCGCACAACAGCAGGTAGCAGTTCAACCGGGCGATGTGGTGCTGCTGCGTACCGGCTGGGCGCGCTTCTGGCGCAATTCCAGGGAATACATTTCCGAAGTCCGAGGACCCGGGCCTGCGCTGGCTGGTGCGCAGTGGCTCAGCTCCCGCCACGTCTTCGCCGCCGGCAGCGACACCGTCGCCTTCGAACACCAGCCCGATCCCAATATGCCTGTACACGTGCATCTGCTGGTGGAAAGCGGCATCCATATTGTGGAGAACCTCAATCTGGAACAATTGGCCGCGGACAAGCTGTACACCTTTCAGTTCATCGGCGCGCCCCTGCGCATCGAAGGCGCCACCGGCGCGCCGCTTCGCCCCCTCGCGCTCCCGCTATGAACGATCCCCAGGCGCTGCTCATCGTCTCCTTCGGCGGTCCGGAGAAGGCTGACGACGTCATCCCTTTTCTCGAAAACGTTCTGCGCGGCCGCAATGTGCCGCATGAGCGTCTGCTCGGCGTGGCCGAACACTATTACCACTTCGGCGGCAAAAGCCCCATCAACGACCAGAACCGTGCCCTCATCGCCGCGCTTCAGGAACAGATCGATCTCCCCATCTACTGGGGTAACCGCAACTGGCACCCGCTGCTTCCCGACGCTCTCCGCCGCATGAAGGCGGACGGCATCCAGCGCGCTCTCGCGTTTTTCACTTCGGCCTACAGTTCCTATTCCGGCTGCCGCCAGTATCGTGAAGACATCGCCCGCGCGCAGGCGGAAGTCGGTGAAGGCGCTCCTGAAGTCGTCAAGCTGCCACAGTTTTTCGACCACCCCGGCTTTATTGAAACCATGCGCGACCGCGTCGCACAGGCTCTCACCGAGCTGCCCGGAGCCCAGCTGGTGTTCACCGCACACAGCATTCCGCTCTCCATGGCCCAGAGCAGCGCCTATGTCGCGCAGCTGGAAGAGGCCTGCCGTCTGGTCGGGCCAGGGCCGCTGGTCTATCAAAGCCGCAGCGGTCCGCCCACGCAGCCCTGGCTCGAACCCGACATCAATGCGTGGCTGCGCGACAAGAAACCCGCGAAGATCGTCATCGTTCCGATCGGGTTCATTTCAGACCACATGGAAGTGCTCTACGATCTGGATACGGAAGCGCGCGAAACCTGCGCCCAACTTGGCATTCAAATGGTTCGCGCCGGAACAGCGGGCACTCATCCGCGGTTTGTTTCCATGATTCGCGACATGGTAGCCAACCCGCCGCCGCCTCTCTGCACCGCTACCTGCTGCGCGCCGCCTCAGCGCCCGGTCAGTCTCAGCAGTTCCCCCAGATAAGTTCCCCAGACCTCGGGCAGGGAGTGCGTTCCGTGCCCGCGCGTCCTTTCGGAAATTGGCAGCAGGATGTACCGCCCGTGCTTCACCCGCCGGATCTCGCGATCCACAATCTTCAACTCCGGCGGATTCACCTGATCGTCCGCCGAGTTCACCGCGAACAGCGGCACGGCAATCCTCTCCAAATCGTGTGACGGGTCGTAATCTCCTGAGGATTCGAACTGGTACAGCAGATCGTTGGCATCGTAAACCGCGCGCCGCGACGCAATCCAGTTATCGAAAAAGAGATCCGCCTCGTCGCGCGTCGGCGCTTCCTTCTGCCATTCCAGCGGCACGCTCAGCATGAACATCAGCCCGTACATCGCCCCGGTCAATCCGTGCGGCTGCACGGAATATTCCCCGTTCTTCCATTCCGGGTCGGTCCGGATCGAATCGATGATGGTCCGGCGGATCATGCGGTTGCGCCCCGCAATCTGCACCGGCGCGCTCGCCAGCGGCATCAGCGCGTCCATGAATTTTGGGTACGTTTCGCCCCACATCCACGTATGCATCCCGCCCATCGACGTCCCCATCACCAGCCGCAGATGCGTCACATGCAGCGCTTCCGTCACCAGCCGGTACTGCGCGGTCACCATGTCCTGGTAGCCGTAGCGTGGGAAGTGCGCATGCATGCCGTCACTCGGCTTGCTCGATTCGCCGTGACCGATGCCGTCCGGCAGAATGATGAAGTAGCGTGTCGCGTCCAGCAGCTGACCCGGCCCAAACAGCTCGCCCGCGAAGCGCTCGGAAAGAAAACTGTGCCCCGTGCCACCGGTGCCGTGCAGAATCAGAACGCCGTTGCCGCCCCGCGGCGTGCCCACCGTGGTGTAATGCAGCTTCAGCTGCGGCAGTGTTTCGCCGCTCGCGAACCGAAAATCAGCGATCGTGAAATCTCCGCTCACCGGAGCCGGATACGAAGCCGCGGCCGCCGCTCCGCAGAAAAAAAGAGTAACCAAAAGGAGCCGCAATGCGACTCATCATAACGTATCTGTATGCGCGCGATACTTCTGATGATGCTGGTGCCGGCGGTGTTAAACGGACAGAATTTCTCCGAACAGGTCGATCGATATTTCGACGACGTCTACTTCCGCTTCAACCCCACTCTGGGTACGGCGGCCGGTTTTCATCAGTACGATGACCAGCTGGAGGATTACTCCAAAGCCGGGATCGACAGCCGTGTGCAGGCGCTTCGTCGCGCCGAAAAGCAGTTTTCTGCCGCCACTGCCAAAACTCCCGAGGAGCAGGCCGACCGCGATTTGATTCTCAGCAATATCCGGGGCACGCTGCTCGATCTCGAAACCGTTCGTCCCTGGGAGAAGAATCCCGACGTTTATTCCAGCGGCGTCAGCGGCAGCGTGTTCACCATCATGAGCCGGACGTATGCTCCGCCCGAAACGCGCCTGAAATCAGTGATAAGCCGCGAACGCCTGATGCCTGCGGAGTTCGAGTTCGCGCGCGAAAATCTGCGCAATCCGCCTCGCATCTACACCGAAATTGCAATCGAGCAGTTGCCCGGCATCATCAGCTTTTTCCAGACCGATGTTCCGCTGGCCTTTCAAAAAGTCACCGATCCAAAGCTCCTCGCCGAATTCCGCCACGCCAACGACACCGTCATCGATTCGCTGAAACAGTATCAGAACTTCCTCAAGGCGGAGCTGCTCCCCAAATCGAACGGGGATTTCCGTCTCGGCGCTGACACGTACAGCAAGAAGCTGCTCTACGAGGAAATGGTGGACGTGCCGCTCGACCGCCTGCTCGAAATCGGCTACGCGAACCTGCGGCAGAATCAGGCCGAGTTCAAACGCGTCGCCGCGCAGATCGATCCCAAAAAGACCCCTGAGCAGATACTGGAACTCGCCGGCCGTGACCACCCTGCGCCTGGCAATCTTCTGCAGTCCTTCCGCGACGTCCTCGGCGGCCTCACGGATTTCATTCAGTCGCACCACATCATCGCCATTCCGTCGCCGGTCAGGCCCATTCTCGAAGAGACCCCGCCGTTCATGCGCGCTCTCACCTTCGCGTCCATGGATACGCCCGGCCCTTACGAAAAAGTGGCGAAGGAAGCCTACTTCAATGTCACTCTGCCCGAGGCAAACTGGCCGCCGAAGCAGGTGGAGGAGCACATGGAGGCATTCAACCGCGGCACCATCATCAGCACCGCGATCCACGAAGCCTATCCCGGCCACTACGTGCAGTTTCTGTGGATTCAGCAGATTCCCTCGAAGGTACGCAAGCTCCTCTACGCGAACAGCAACGTGGAGGGCTGGGCGCATTACTGCGAGCAGATGATGATGGATGAGGGTTACGGCGCAACGGACCTGAAGCTGAAACTCGGCCAGTTGCAGGACGCGCTGCTGCGCAATGCGCGGTACATCGTCGGCATCCAGATGCACACCGGCAAAATGACTTACGAGCAGGGGATCGATTTCTTCGTGAAGGAGGGGTACCAGCAGCGCGCCAACGGCGAGCGCGAAACCAAGCGCGGCACGTCCGACCCGACGTACCTCTATTACACGCTCGGCAAGCTGGAAATTCTAAAACTGCGGGAAGACTACAAAAAAATAAAGGGACCGGCGTTTTCGCTCGAAGAGTTCCACAACCGCTTCATGCGCGAAGGCGGCGCACCCATCAAGCTCGTCCGCCGCGCGCTGCTCGGCAACGATTCGCCGGTCCTGTGAGTCCTTACATCGCGCTCAGACGCGCGATCCGGTCTTCCGTACTCGGGTGTGTAGAGAACATCTTCATCAGGCTCTCGCCCGTAAACGGCTGAATGATCCACAGGTGCGATGTCGCCGGGTTCGGCTCCATCGGCAGGCGCTTCGAGAAGGTGTCCAGCTTGCGCAGCGCTGAGATCAGCTCCGCCGGGTTGCCGGTAAACTTCGCCGAAGCAGCGTCCGCATCATACTCGCGCGTCCGCGAAACCGCCATCTGGATCAGCAGGGCAGCGATCGGAGCCAGCACCAGCATCAGAATCGACCCGATGACGCCGCCGCCGCGATCCTCCTCGTCCCGGCTCCCGCCGAAGAATAACGCCATCCGCGCCAGCGCCGTAATCGCCCCGGCAATGGTCGCCGCCACCGAACTGATTAAAATATCGCGATGCAGCACATGCCCCAGCTCATGCGCCACCACGCCTTCCAGCTCGCGATTGTCCATCAGCTGCAGAATGCCGGCAGTGAACGCAATAGACGCATGCGCCGGGTCGCGCCCGGTTGCAAATGCATTCGGCGAATCGTCCGCGGTCACGTAAAGGCGCGGCATAGGCAGCCCCATACGCTGGCAGATGTTCCCCACCAGCGGCGCCACCCGGTTGTAAATTGCCGGATTCTCCTCGGGCGTCAGTGGAACCGCGCCCGACATGGAGAGCGCGATTCGATCCGAGAAAAAGTAACTGAAAAAGTTGGTCACTACCGCGAACAGAAGCCCAAAGACCAGTCCCTGGCGGCCGGCAATCGCGCCGCCGCCAAGAACCAGAATTGCGCTCAACGCCCCAAGCAGCAGGACCGTTTTCGCGGTGTTCGCACTATGCATGGCTCGGCTCCAGCTCCTCCGCCACCGCTTCTTCCTCCACCGGTTCCGGCGGACCCGGGCGGCGGCCAAACGTCAGCTTGCCGTCCGCCGCGTCCACCAGCACCGTGTCACCGGTAACGTAATCGCCTTCCAGCAGCCGCAGCGAAAGCGGATCCTGGATCAGTCTCTGGATGGCCCGCCGCATGGGACGCGCTCCGTACTCGGCGTCGTACCCTTCTGTCAGCAGCGCATCCTTCGCCGCATCCGTGATCTCCAGATGCAGACCGCGGCCTTCCAGCTGTGAGCCCAGCCGCTTCAGCTGAATATCCACGATGCTCCGCAGATGCTCCTTCGAAAGCGGATTGAACACGATGATATCGTCCACCCGGTTCAGAAACTCCGGCCGGAACGTCTGTCGCAGGGCCGTCAGCAGCCGCGTGCGCACGGCATCGTCCTTCTGGTCGCGCGTGTTGACGGAGAACCCGATGCGCGCCGATTCCTTGATCATCGAGGAGCCGACGTTCGACGTCATGATGATAACGGTGTTCTTGAAGTTCACCGTGCGGCCCTGCCCATCCGTCAGCCGGCCGTCGTCCAGAATCTGCAGCATCGTGTTGAACACGTCCGGGTGCGCCTTTTCGATTTCGTCGAACAGCACCACCGAAAACGGCTTGCGCCGCACGTGCTCGGTCAGCTGTCCGCCCTCGTCATAGCCCACATATCCCGGAGGCGCGCCCATCATACGGGAAACCGCATGCTTCTCCATGTATTCGGACATGTCGATCCGAACCATGGCCTTCTCGTCGTCGAACAGGAACTCCGCGAGCGCGCGCGCCACTTCGGTTTTGCCGACGCCGGTCGGGCCCAGGAAGATGAAGCTGCCGATGGGCCGGTTGGGGTCGCTCAGTCCCGCGCGGTTGCGCCGGATCGCATTCGCCACCAGCTTCACCGCTTCGTCCTGACCCACCACACGCTCATGCAGCCGCGTTTCCATGGTGATCAGCTTCTGAATCTCGCCTTCCAGCATCCGCGAAACCGGAATACCGGTGCTCTTCGCTACTACCCGCGCGATGTCTTCCTCATCGATCTCTTCCTTCAGCAGAGCCGATCCGGATCTTGATCGCTTCCAGTTCCTTGGTGGCGCTCGCCAGATCGCGCTCGATCTCCGCCAGCTTGCCGTACTTCAGCTGCGAAGCCGTTTCCCATTCGCCCAGACGCGTGGCCTTTTCTTCATCGAGACGCGCCTGCTCCTGGTCCTTCTTCAGCTGGCTGACGCGGTTGATGGCGTTCTTCTCGCGCTTCCACCGCTCCTGCAAGCCGGCGCGCTTCGCCGCGCAGCCGCTCCAGTTCGTTCTCCACGTGCCGCAGCCGGTCACGCGAGGCCGCAGTCCTTCTCCCGATTCAGTGCCTGCCGCTCGATTTCGAGGTGCGACATGCGCCGCTCCATCTGATCGATTTCGATCGGCATGCTGCCGATCTGCATGCGCAGCGCGGAGCCGGCTTCATCGATGATGTCGATCGCCTTGTCCGGCAGGAAGCGATCGCTGATGTAGCGGTGCGACAGCACTGCCGCCGCCACAATCGCCGAATCCTTGATTCGGACGCCGTGGTGGATTTCGTATTTTTCCTTCAGTCCCCGCAGGATCGCGATGGTGTCGTCCACTGTAGGCTCGCCCACCAGCACCGTCTGGAAGCGCCGCGCCAGAGCCGCGTCCTTCTCCACATACTTGCGGTATTCGCGTAAGCGTTGTGGCGCCGATGCAGCGCAGGTCGCCCCGCGCCAGTGCCGGTTTCAGCATGTTCGCCGCGTCGATCGCGCCTTCCGGCCGATCCGGCGCCCACCAGCGTATGCAGTTCGTCGATGAAGCAGATGATCTCGCCGTGCGATTCCGTGATCTCTTTCAGTACGGCTTTAAGCCGGTCTTCGAACTCGCCGCGGAACTTCGTTCCCGCCACCATGGAGCCCAGATCGAGCGCGACCAGCCGCTTGTTCACCAGCTGTTCCGGCACGTCGCCCTTGATGATGCGGTGCGCCAGGCCTTCGACGATGGCAGTCTTGCCCACGCCGGGTTCGCCGATCAGCACCGGATTGTTCTTGGTGCGCCGGCTGAGCACCTGCATCACACGGCGGATCTCTTCGTCGCGCCCGATGACCGGGTCCAGCTTGCCCTTGCGGGCCAGCTCGGTCAAATCGACGGCAGTAGCGCTCCAGCGCCTGATACTTCGGTCTCCGGATTCTGATCGGTAATCCGCTGGGTTCCGCGAACCGCCGCCAGGGCTTTCAGGATGGCGTCATGGTCCGCGCCGGCGCGCTGCAGCAGGCTGCCGGCCGGATCGTATTTCTGCTCGGCGATCGCCAGCAGCAGGTGCTCCGTCGAAACAAACTCATCCTTAAACCGCTCCGCTTCCTTGAAGGCGGAGTCCAGCACCTGGTTGGTGCTGGGCGAAATCATCATGCCCACCTGCGGACCGCCGCCCCCGTGCACCATCTTGGGAATAGACTGCAGCAGCCGCTCGGCTTCCGCCAGAATCGCGTCAGGCTGCACGCCGCACTTCTCGAGCACCGGCCTGACGATTCCTTCCCGCTCTTCCGCCAGCGCCATCAGCAGGTGCAGCGGGTGCACCGCCTGATTCCCGTGCTTCTCCGCCACGCCCTGGGACTGCTGCACGGCTTCCTGCGCCTTCTGCGTTAATTTATCGAAACGAAACATTAGATTCCTGTCTTTCCAATGCGCAAAAGCCGCGCCTCACAAAGCCTCGTGGCTTGCGCGGCGCGGCCTCTCAACCGAATAGATGCCTGGTTTACTTAATCTGCTGCGTCTGGCCGTTACCTTCGGCGTTGATTTTTACCTGACGAGGCTTCGCTGCCTCTTTCTTGGGGAGGCGAATGCTCAAAACGCCGTTCTTGTAATCCGCGGCCACCTTCTCTGTATCTACCGTACTCGGCACGGTAAAGCTACGAACAAAGGACCCGTAACTGCGCTCGATGCGGTGGAACGCGGAGTTGCTCTCCGGACTCCCGTTCGAAATGGCGGTGTGCCCTTGACGGTCAGGGTCTGGTTCTCCACCTGAATATCGATGTCCTTCAGGTCCACGTCCGGCAGATCGGCTTTAATCACCAGTTCATTCTGGGTTTCCAGCACATCGGTGGCCGGCGACCAGGGACGGGAGTTCCTGGGTTCATTCATCATGCGTGTCATTGCGTCCTCAAAGATTCGCAGACCGGAAAAGGGATCAACAGTGAGACTCATAGTTGTATAGATTCCTTTCGTTAGGTTTGGATTCGACTACGTGAAGTAATCTCATCTGTTTTTGATAATAAAATATGAGCCCCCGGCTGTCAAGTCTCAAACCGCAAGAATTTTAGAGGGGTCGCCTGGCCCTTGTTCCCCCGTCTAAACCCTTGTAACCTTAATACTTGCCGGGACGCCTAGAAGATGCCGGCATCAGTGTGATACATGCTGGTCGATTTTGAACTGATCCGGAGGGCGCAGAAAGGCGACGAATCGGCGTTTAACGACGTCGTTCTGGCCTACCGCCGCCGGATTCTGGGGACCATCGCCCGGCTGATCGGCCATCCTGAGGATGTCGAGGATGTCGGTCAGGAGGTGTTTCTTCGGCTGTACTTCTCGCTGGAGCAGCTGAGAACGCCGGAGGTATTTGAGCCATGGCTGTACCGGTTGACGGTCAATGCGGCGTATGACTACCTGCGGAAGCACCGCCGTCGCATGGAGTCCCGGATGGCGGATTTGTCCGAGCAGCAGGTGGTGATCGCCGATGCGGTTGCGAGCGGAAAAGCCGATCTGGCGGATACGCAGAAGCGCCAGACGCGGCAGTATGTGGAGGAGTTGCTTTCGGTGGTTTCGGAAGAAGACCGGCTTCTTTTGGTCATGAAAGAGGTCGAAGGACTCTCGTTGAAGGAAATGGAACAGATTTACAAGGTGAACGAGAACGCACTCAAAGTAAGACTGTTTCGGGCTCGCCAGCGTGTCCTCAAGGCCATGCCCGCGCCAACCCAGCCGGCGAGGGCCGGTGCAACGGATTAGCAGAATCGTATGACTTCAGAAGACTACGGAAATCGCGAACTACAGCTGACGGAACTCCTGGAACGGTATCGGGATGCGTGCGCTTACAATGGCCCGGACCCCAACTTCATGCCTGCGCTTTGGAGCAGAATTGAGGCGCGGCAATCGCGGACGATGGTGTTTGCCCGGATTGCCAAATCCATGGCCGCGGCGGCGGCTGCTCTTTCGCTCGCTCTCGGTCTGTTTCTGGCCATGCCTTCGCAGCAGCCTTCTGTTTTCTTCAGCGGAAGCTATGTGGAAGCCATTGCTACCGAGCATGCCGGTGAGTACGGCACGTTTCTCACGCCGGTTCGTCTGGAACTGATGAATTCGGAGAATCGCGTCCGATGAAGCGGGTCGGCAGTGCCTGGCTATACCTTCTGATGGTGTTTGCGGCGGGTGCGGCGCTGGGCGTTATGAGTGACCGGCTGTATACCGCGAACACGGTAATCGCCAAGTCCAAGCCCGCCGCGGCGGAATATCGCCAGCGGTACATCTCCGAGCTGCGCGGCCGTTTAAAGCTCGACGCCAAACAGGTGGATCAGCTAAGCAAAATTCTGGACACCACGGATCAGAAGATGCAGGAACTGCACGAGCGCTACCGGCCGGATATGACCGCCATCCATCAGGATCAGGTCAACCAGATGCACGCCATCCTCACCGAAGCGCAGCGGACGGAATACGATAAGATGCGGGCAGAGCGGCAGAAACGGCGGGACGCCGAAGAAGCTGCAAACAAAGGAAAGAACAAGTCGTAATCAGGCCCGGCAAATCGCTTCACACGATCTGCCGGACCCGATTTGATCTTAGGTGGTGGCGGGCTGCTTCTTGTCGGAGCGCGACTTCGCGTACTTCTTCTCGAAGCGATCGATGCGGCCGGCGGTGTCGATCAACTTCTGCTTGCCCGTGAAGAACGGGTGGCAGCTTGAGCAAATTTCCACGCGGATGTCGCCTTTGTGCGTCGAGCGGGTTTCGAATTTGTGGCCGCACGCGCAAATCACATTGACCTGCTCGTAGGCGGGGTGAATTCCAGCTTTCATTTTGGGGGAGCCTTTCGAATTTTCTATACTAGCACAAAACCCCCGCAAACCCTCACGGGCCTGCGGGGGCCTTGCAGCCTTTTGGATGTTACCTGAGGCAGTTTTGCTTCACACGACGAAGCGACCGGTCAACAGGATACTGCCCCCGTTACTGAAAAACGGGAGCCGGCAACTTATCGATTACCGGCTCAGGAGTCGGCCACCTCGTCGGGTCTACTACCATTTGTCATTGTTTCTGGACCACCTCCTTCTTCAGTGATGACTCCAAAATAACTCCACACCTGTCAAACTGTCAACTCAATTCCACACGACCGCTAGCAGTGGTGTCATTTCCTCACGCAATGGGCTGAATTGGGGTTACACGTACATATCGGCCGTCGATTATGATACTTCAGTGAACACGTCCGGCGCGCTCGCGCTGCCTGGGTTCTTCCTTTCCGGCTTTCTTTTCGCGCTCCTGGGAGCCCTGCTTCCGGCGTGGGGCTATCATCTGGCCGAAGGGAATGCCGAGATCGGCCTCTACTTCCTGTGCCTGGGAGCGGGGATCGTAGCCGCTGCGGAAGTGCTGCGCCGCATCTCGCCCAAACGGGCGCTGATTGCCGCCTGTATCACAGCGTGTGCGGCGCTCTCGGCGCTTGCCTGGGCGGAGCCGCCCGCGCCGGCGTCCTACCGTCTTGCCGGATGGGCTGGAATCGGCGTGGCGGTTGGACTGATGAACGCCGGATTGTTCCAGGCGATGCGGCCGGCGTACCAGCGCGATCCCGCGTCCGCCATCACGCTGGCGGGCAGCTACTTCGGGCTGGGATGTCTGGTTTCCGCGCTGCTGGTTGCCGGCACCTTTTACTTGTATTCAGTGGGCACGATTCTGCTGCTCAGCGCCACCATTCCGGCGGCATTCGGGCTCTTCTATTGGCGGCGGCCGCCAGTCGCGGAAGCTCCGGCGGCCGAACCGGCTATTCGCGAGGCCATCTCGGATTTCCGCAGTCCTGGCGCGATCATGTTTGCCCTGCTGCTGTTCTTTCAATCGGGGAATGAATGGACGGTTGCCGGCTGGCTTCCCATCTTTCTGACCCGGCGTTTGGGAATCAGTCCCGAGAGCGGGGTTTGGCTGCTGGCCGTTTACTGGGGCGCGCTGCTGGTGGCGCGCTTCGCCACCCTTTTTCTGCTTCCCCTTGTGCGCCACAGCCGGCTGCTTTTCGGCGGAGCGGGAGCGGCGTTGGCGGGTTGCCTGCTGCTGGTGCTGACCGATAATCAGCCGGGCGCGGCCACCGGAATCGTCCTGGTGGGCATCGGCTTCGCACCCATCTATTCACTGGTGGCCGAAAGGATCGGCGGCCGTTTTCCTTACTATCATCCCGGCGTCTTCCACAGCATCTTTTCGGTGGCTCTTGCCGGCGGCATGCTCGCGCCGTGGACCGTTGGGCTGCTGGCGGATTCTCTGGGCTTGTGGGTGGTGATGGGACTTCCGGCGATCGGTACTTTGCTGGTGGTGGTGCTGCTCCTGCTAATCTGGCTCGAAAGCAAAGTTACCGGACGATGAAACAGATTGCCGCTGTTCTGCTGCTGCTCTCGTATCCTTTATCCGCTGCCGCGCCGCTGGGCGCGCGCATTCAGGCGGCACTGCGGAGTTCACCGGTTGCCCGAACCGCTTTCTGGGGAATTCAGGTACTCGACGCGCAGACCGGCGTCACTCTCTTTAGCCTAAATGCCGACCACTTTTTCGTTCCCGCTTCGAATACCAAGCTGTTCACCACCGCGCTGGCGCTGACGCGGCTTGGTCCGGCGTATACGGTGAAAACGCTGGTTTCTGCCACCGCCGCGCCGGATGCTGCGGGACGCGTCGCGGGCGATCTGATCCTTGCCGGCGCCGGCGACGCGAACCTTTCCGGGCGCGTTCTGCCGTACAGCGTGGAGAACCAAAACGGCGACGCGCTGCTGGCGATGCGCGATATCGCCAGTCAACTCTTCGACCGCGGCGTTCGTCAGGTTGATGGCAACGTCGTCGGCGACGATACTGCGTTTGTCTGGGAGCCGTTCGGTCCTGGCTGGAGCGTCGACGATCCGGTTGGCGTTGACGGCGCGGCGGTGAGTGCGCTCGAGATCAATGACGACGCGATCACCATTAATATCCTTCCGGCGGCGTCGGAAGGATCGCTCGCGCATATCGGCTTCGATCCGCCGCTGACGGTGTTTACGGTCGAGAATCGTTTGGTGACAACGACAGCGGTTCCGCGGGCCATCCATATTGAACGCCAGGCAGGTTCCGACATTCTGCGCGTCTGGGGAACGCTGCCGCCGGGCGATACGGGTTACACGACATCGCTCGCGGCGGGCGATCCGGCTTTCTATGCAGCGACGGCGCTGATGGAAGCGATGAAGGAAAAGGGCATCACGGTTTCGGGCCACGCCGACGTTCGGCATGCTTATCCGGGCGCGGCGCCGGCGCCGCCGCCGAGCGGAACGGTTTTGGCATCGCGCGAATCGGCGCCGCTGCGGACCGATTTGCAGCTGACCGATAAGGTGAGCCAGAACCTTCACGCCGAGATGCTGCTGCGGCTGGCCGGTCAGGGCAGCCGCCGCGACGGACTGGAACAAATGCAGAAGTTTCTGGCGGAAGCCGACATCGATCCCAAAGAAGTGAGCCTGCGCGACGGTTCGGGAATGTCGCGGCTGAACGTGGTGACGCCGCGCGCGATTGCCAAACTGCTGGCTTATATGGCGAAATCGCCGGAGGCCGAGATCTGGACGAGCCTGCTGCCGATTGCCGGAATCGACGGATCGCTGCGCGACCGCTTCCTGAAGTCGCGGGCAAAAGGCAGGCTGATGGCGAAAACCGGCACGCTGAGCCACACCAGCGCGCTTTCGGGTTACGCGATCCGCAGAAACGGGCGCAAAGTGATTTTCTCCATCATGGTGAACAACTACAACGGCGCGCCGCTCGACATCCGAACGGTGATTGATAAAATTGGTAGTTTGCTGGTGGAGTAACGAACATGCCTATTTACGAATACAAATGTGAAAGCTGCGAGACGCGCTTCGAGAAGCTGGTGCGCCGCGCGTCCGACGAGAACGAACTGAGCTGCCCTTCCTGCGGGGAGCGGCACCTGAGTCAGGAATATTCCACATTTTCGGCGCGCGCCAATGGCGCGAGCCAGCAGGCGGAAGCGCCTTCGTGCCCGGGCGGAATGTGCCGCACGCCCGGAATGTGTGGCATGAATTGATCCTCACCACCGAAGCAGGCGAGTTCATCACCGCGCTTTCGCGCGAGTTTGAGAGCCGGCGACAGGAGCTGCTGGCGCGGCGCGTGGAGCGACAAAAAGCGATTGACGCGGGCGATCTGCCGCACTTTCTTCCCGAGACGGCGTCCATTCGCGAAAGCGAATGGACGGTTGCGCCGATTCCGGCGGATCTGCGGGACCGCCGGACCGAGATCACCGGTCCGGTGGATCGCAAGATGATCATCAACGCGCTGAACTCCGGCGCGAGCGTGTTCATGGCGGATTTTGAAGACGCCAATTCGCCGACGTGGGCCAACAATCTGGATGGCCAGGCGAATCTGCGCGATGCGATCAACCGGCGATATCAGCTTCACCGAGTCCGGAAGGCAAGAGCTACAAGCTGAACGACAAGACCGGCGGTGCTGATGGTGCGGCCGCGCGGCTGGCATCTGGTGGAGAAGCACTTCCTGGTGGACGGCGAGCCGATTTCGGGCTCGCTGTTCGATTTCGGCCTGTACTTCTTCCACAATGCGAAGACGCTGCTGGCGAATGGCTCCGGACCGTATTTTTATCTGCCGAAGCTGGAAAGCCATCTGGAAGCGCGGCTCTGGAACGATGTCTTTGTGTTTGCGCAGGACAAGCTGGGCGTACCGCGCGGCTCGATCCGCGCGACGGTTCTGATCGAAACGATTCTCGGCTCTTTCGAGATGGACGAGATTCTGTACGAACTGCGCGACCATTCCGCCGGTCTGAACTGCGGCCGCTGGGATTACATTTTCAGCTTCATCAAGAAGCTGCGGAATCGCCCGGGCTTCATGCTGCCGGACCGCGCGCAGGTCACGATGGACGCGCCACTTCCTGAAATCGTATGTGGATCTGCTGATTCAGACCTGCCACAAGCGCGGCATTCACGCGATGGGCGGCATGGCGGCGCAGATCCCGATCAAGAACGACCCGGAAGCGAACGACGCGCGCGCTCGAGAAAGTGCGGCTGGACAAGCTGCGCGAGGTGAGGGCCGGACACGACGGAACGTGGGTGGCGCATCCGGCGTCTGGTGGCGGTGGCGAAGGCAGGTGTTCGACGAGTATATGCCGCGGTCCGAATCAGATGGACCGCAAGCGCGAAGACGTGCATGTGACGGCGGAGGATCTGCTGGCGGTTCCGGAGGGCGAAATTACCGAAGCCGGACTGCGGCTGAATATCGATGTGGGCATTCAGTATCTGGAGGCGTGGCTGCGCGGCATCGGGCGCGGTGCCGATCTACAACCTGATGGAAGACGCAGCGACGGCGGAGATCTCGCGGGCGCAGGTGTGGCAGTGGGCGCAGTACGGCGCGAAGATGAGCGACGGCCGCACCGTGACGCCGGAGCTGGTCCTGCAGCTGGTGCATGAGATCGCAGGCGACGGCAAGGCGGCGACGATGTTCGGGCAGATGGCAACGAGTCCGGAATTCCTGGAATTCCTCACACTGCGCGGCTACGAGGAGCTGGATTGACGACACGGCGCAATCTACTCCTGAGCGCGCCGGCGGCGCTGGCGGCACAGACCGCCAGCCGCGAAACCAATACGAAGCCAAACATCGTTCTGATTATTTCGGACCAGTTCCGCGCGGACAATCTCGGATGCATGGGCGCGAATCCGATGAACCTGACGCCGACGCTGGACGGCATGGCGAAGCGCGGAACGCTGTTCCGGGGCGCGATGACGACCAACCCGGTGTGCGCGCCGGCGCGCGGGACGATGTTCACCGGCCAGTACCCGGAAAAGCACGGCGTGTGGCACAACGGATTCGGTTTGAAACCGGATGCCGTGACGCTCGCCGGGACCCTGCGGGATGCCGGATACACCGCAAACTATATCGGCAAGTGGCATCTTGGCTCGAATGAGAACGCGGCGGGCGGCGCGGGCGCGGTTCCACCGGCGAGCCGCGGGGGCTTTCTGGATCTGTGGGAAGCAGCGAATGCCATTGAGCGCACGTCGCACGCGTTCGAGGGCGACATCTTCGATAGTGAAGGGAAGCCGATACATTTCTCAGGCATCTATCGGACAGACTTTCTGACCGGCCGCGCGGTGCGGTTCCTGAAGGAGAAGCGCACGCAGGCGCCGTTTCTGCTGACGGTTTCTTATCTGGAAACGCATCATCAGAACGACATCGATCAGTTCGTGCCGCCGAAGAAGTACGCGGACAAGTTCCGCAATCCTTTTGTGCCGCAGGATCTGCGGCCGCTGCCGGGAACGTGGCCGAGCCAGCTGGGCGACTACTACGGATGCGTGAAGGGAATCGACGACGCGGTGAAAACGCTGCTGGACACGCTGCGCGAGCAGGGTTTGGAGCAGAACACGATCGTGATGTTCACGAGCGATCACGGCTGCCACTTCAAGACGCGCAATTCGGAGTACAAGCGGAGTCCGCACGACAGCTCGATTCACATCCCGCTGATTGTGCAGGGTCCCGGTTTCAACCATTCCACAGAGGTGCCGGAACTGGTGAGTCAGGTGGATTTCATGCCCTCATTGCTGGACGCGGCGGGAGTGGCAATTCCGAAGACGGTGCAGGGGCGCAGTTTCGTACCGCTGGCGCAGCGGAAGACGGAAGGCTGGCGCAATGAAGTCTACATACAGACAAGCGAGTTCATGACGGCCCGCGTGCTGCGGACGCCGCAATGGACTTACGCGGCGGGCGTACCGAAGCGCGCCGGTGTGCCGTTGCAGGAGGCAAGCGACCGGTATGCGGAATATCTGATGTACGACGACTTCGCGGACCCGTTCCAACACGTGAATCTGGCGGGACGAACCGAGACGCGGGATGCGGCGAGCGAACTGCGGAAGCGGCTGGTCGCCCGGATTGCGGAAGCGGGCGGTCCGCCGTGCACGATCGACGCGCCGTATTTTCCCTATGCTTGAGAGCGTTTCGCCGGCCTTATGGACGGCGGTGCGGCAGGAGACGTAAACGATGCGTGGTCTGGAGAACAAGAGCGTTCTGGTGACGGGCGCATCCACCGGAATCGGACGGGCCACGGCGATCCGGTTCGCGCAGGAAGGCGCGAACGTCGCGATCAATTACCTGGCGGACCGCGTGGAAGCGGAAGCGGCGATGCGCGACGCGGAACGCGCGCGGGGGCGGAAGGACGCGCAGATCCGAATCATTCAGGCGGACATTTCGCGCGAGGAAGAGATCAAGGCCATGTTCGCGGAAGCCGGCGATCTGGACATTCTGGTGAACAACGCCGGCATTCAGATCCCATGCGCGAGCCACGAACTGGAGGCCGCGGAGTTCGACCGCGTGACCGCCGTGGATCTGCGCGGAGCTTTCCTGTGCGCGCGGGAAGCGCTGAAGCACTTTCTGGCGCGCGGCGTACGGGGCGTGATTCTGAACAACTCGAGCGTTCATCAGATCATTCCGAAGCCGAAGTATCTGAGCTATTCGATCAGCAAAGGCGGCATGGGCAATCTGACGCGATCGCTGGCGCTGGAGTATGCGGCGCACGGCATCCGCGTGAATGCGGTGGGACCGGGCGCGGTGGTGACGCCGATCAACAAATCGTGGATCGACGACCCGAAGGCGCGGGGCGAAGTGGAGAGCCATATCCCGATGGGGCGCGCGGCGGAGGCGGAAGAGATTGCGGCGGTGTTCGCCTTTCTGGCATCCGACGAGGCTTCCTACATTACGGGTCAGACGATCTATGCGTGCGGCGGACTGACGCTGTATCCGGAGTTCCGAACGGCGTGGGCATCCGGCGAATAGCGGCGCTGCTGTTATTCGCGGGCGCGCTGGCATCGGAAGAAACACCGCGCGACATCGTGCGCAAATCCGTGGACCGCGATCAGGCGAACTGGCTGCGGATGCGCGATTACACCTGGACCATCGACGAAGCGGAACGCCTGATGAAGGGCGACGGTTCCGTTCGATCGGAACAGACGGAGCGATGGGAAACGGTGGTGCTGGACGGCGAGCCGCATCATCGCATTCTGCAGAAGAACGGCAAACCGCTCTCGGCGGCGGAGCAGCGCAAACAGCAGGAAAAGCTGGACGCGGCGCTGGACAAACTGAAACGCGAGACGGCGGCGCAGCGCGCAAAGCGCATGGCATCGGGGCAGAAAGAGCAGCGCGAAGAGCGCGCATTCCTGCTGGAAATTCCGGAGACGTATGAGTTCCGGACGGAAGGCACGGAGACCATCGACGGCCGGGAAGTCTGGGTGATCGGCGCGACGCCGAAACCGGATTACCAGCCGAAGCGGCGCGACGCGCGGATGCTGACGAAGATCCAGGGACGCATCTGGATCGACAAGACTGAGTATCAGTGGGTGCGCCTGGAAGCGGAGACCACCGACACGATTTCGTTCGGACTGTTTCTGGCGCGGCTGGCGCCTGGAGCGAAGCTGCGGTTTTGGCAGACGCGAATCAACGGTGAGCTGTGGCTGCCGAAGCATTCCTTCGTAAGCGGGGCGGCGCGGCTGGCATTGCTGAAGAAGATCTCGCTCGAGCAGGAGATCAGCTGGAGCAACTACCGCAAGTTCCAGGTGGATTCGAAGATCGTGGATACTAAGTAGCGTGAGTTACACCCGACGCGACCTGACCATGCTGCTACCCGTCCTCGCGGCCCGCGCCGCCGCGCAGGACAAATCGATTCCGTCTCAGGCATACCGGTTCGAGGACCTTGCGGTGAAGGGGCACTCGCGCGCGGTTTTGAAGGGATTGACAAAGGGCGGCTGCGAGATCGAGATGCACGAGACGGAAGTGGCGCCGGGACAGATGCCGCATCCGGCGCACCACCATGCGCACGAAGAACTGATGATGCTGCGCGAGGGGACGCTCGAGGTGACGGTGGGGGGCAAGACGACGGTGATCGGGCCGGGATCGGCGGTCTATCTGGCGTCAGGCGACGAGCACGGGTGGAAGAACATCGGGACCACGCCGGCGTCTTACTTCGTCATCGCTCTGGGCCACGACTGAGTTCCACGCCTTTGGTGGAGATGAAGTATTTGAGGAGCATGTTGGGCTTCTCCCAGGCGGGCAGCGTGGCGGGCACCTCGAGGTATTCGAAGAATTTGTTCGCGACCTGAGCGAAGTGGGCTTCATGGCCGACGCGGTATTGCGGCGGGATGAGGATGCGGGCTTCGCCGGCGGACTGCTCGATGGCGACGCCGGGGTAAGTGGATTGCAGCGCTTCGATTCTGCGGGCTGCGGCGGCCAGGACATCCTGCCGGGCTGCGGGATTCGGCACCACATATAGTTCGGGAACCCACTGCTGGGCCGCTCCCTGGCGAAGCTCGATGCGGGACTGCGCTCCGGAGAACTGCGCTTCGTAAACGTCCCCTCCACCGGCGGGCGCTTCCCAGTTCCAGAGGATCTCAAGGTGTACATGGGAACCCTTGAGGATGTAGTCGACGGAATTGTTGCAGAGGTAATCCAGGTTGCCGTCCCGGACATGGGGCAGCAGCGCGGGGGGAAAAGCGGCGGCGCCGGTGACGCGCGCGAAATCGGCAGGCGAGAGAGTGGTGGGCCAGTGGCGGCCGGCGAGCATTTGCACGTCGGTGCGGTAATCGAGAGGGGCGTTGGGGAAGGCGGTCCACTGGACGAGATCGACCACGTGGGTGCCGACATCGGCGAGACCTTCGCCGGATTCCTCGATATCGAAGAACCAGACGGGCCGGCGGACGGGGGAGCCTGCGACTTCCTTCATGAGGTGGTGGATGCTGAGGGCGGAGACGGCGGGACGGCCGGGAGAGCCGGGGAGCAGCGTTCCGAAGACGGCCGGGTCGGAGACGAGCTCGCGCTGGAGGACGGAGGTGATTTCAAAGCGCTCCGTCATGATGTCGTAGGCGACGAGGCCACGGGTTTCGGCGTGATCGAGGGCGCGCTCGAGCTGCGGGAGGTCGGCGGAGCGGATGATCCAGGGTTTATCCGCGAGGACGTTCAGGCCGGCGGAGAGGGAGGCGAGGATGCGCTCGATCTTGGGGCGGTTGCGGCCGGCGAGCACGACGACGTTCCCGGGGAGCTCGCGGAGCATGCGCTCGAAGAAATCGGGACCTGTGTGGAGGTCGATCTGCCAGGAGGCGGGGCTGGCGGCTCGGGTATTGAACTGGGCGATGCGGCTGAGGTAATCGAGGACGTCAGGGCCGAGCGGGGCGTAGACGGAAACGCGGGGCGAGATGCCGGGGTACATGTTTTTCTGCACGAGGGCGGCATGGAAGTGGCCGGGGTCCGGGACGATGAGTTGGGCTGGAGGCATGAGGCTGGGTCTCTTTGCAGGCTAACGCACACGGATAATCGCGCCGGGGCGCGGCTGTGGCTTGCTTCGTGAGCGGGGCAGGGAAAGCGGCGTAGATTTGGGCGGTTTTTGCAAATTAGCGGAGCGATTCGATCAGTTTGGCCTTCTCTTCAGGGCTGAATTCAGGGAAGGGCTCACCGGGATACTGCTTTTTGTGCTGTTCGACCGCGAAGTCCCAGAGCTCTTCGGCGGAGGCTTTCTGAACGAAGCCAATGTTCTGAACGAGCTTGTTTTGGCTGCGCTCTTTTTGCAGTTTGCGCAGCGTTTCCAGTGCTTTGTAGAAGGCGCGATCGTGGACCGCCTGGTAGCGGATCATCAGGGCGAGTTTCTTCTCGGGGAAGAAGTCGTCGTCGGGGGCGTTGTTGAGGGTGACGGATTGCGCGACCATGGCGCGGCGGGCGAACCAGAGCGACATCGCCATCTTTTCAATGAGGAATTCTTCGGTGGTGGTGTTGGGGTGGTACTCGAAGCGGAGGTCGTTCTTCATCGCATTGAAGTCTTCGCGGCTTTCGCCTTCGATGATGAGTTTGCCTGAGGCGAGGCCGTGTTTGAAGGCGTTCAGGCTGGATTTGGCTTTGCCGGCTTCGGTTTTGGGTCCGGTGGAGGACTCGGAATTGGCGCGATTCGCGTTGATCTGAGCTGCGGATGACATGGTTGTACCCTTTCGGCCTCACGTTAGCATGGGGTTTTGGGGTGGAGCGTTTATGTTGTTGAATTGATTGAGGAGAAGTGTTGTGACTCGCTTGCGAGCACGGAAGCAGCTTTACGAGGTGGTTCTGAACGTGCGCGCCGACGCGTTCACCGAGGTCCGCTTGATCTTATCCAGCGGCACGCCTTTTCCTGGCGCGATGTTCACCCGGCGATGGGTTCCATCGGGTACACGACGTCGGACTTCAGCGCTTCGGCTGCGAAGGCGATTGCCGCCCGGATCACTTCGGGGGTGAGTCGCGGGTGCTCTGACAGGATTTGGTCAACGCTCCCGCCCGCTGCGAGCTTTTCCAGGATCAACTCCACGGTGATCCGGGTGCCCGCGACGACTGGTTTCCTCCCATCATTATGTTGGGGTCGCTCGCAATCAGCGAGCGGCTCGGGTGCATGTCTTCATCGCACAACCTTCAGTAACAAAGCGAAGCATTATCTGCTCGTCGCGGTCGTAGAAGGTGGGGGTGAGTTCAGCGGGCATCCGGTTCGGCACCGGGCGTACCGTCTCGCGGCGCGGCGCCGGTTTGCTGACGGATCCAGTGCAGGAGATCGCGATCGAGTTCCGCGACGCACTGATCGAGCCCGTGGCGGCAGCCGGGATAGAGGATGAGCTCTTTCGGCTGCTGCGCCCGGCGGAAGATGTCCTGTGAGCTGCGCGCCGGGAGGATCTCGTCGCTCTCGCCGTGAATGAGCAGGAGCGGGCGGGGACTCAGTTTCTCGACGCCCTGCGTGCCGTAGCTTTGGCTGCTGAGGGCGGCGACTCCGGCGACGAGGTGGCAGGCTAAGCCGGCCTGAATGACCACCGCTCCTCCAAAGGAGTGGCCGACGAGGAGGATGCGGGTGACGGCTCGGGTGTGGAGGTAGTCGATGGCGGCGCGGACATCGTCCACGCAGGGGGCGAGGTGGCCGGGGTGGCGGTAAGCAACACAGAGAGAGCCGAGGCCGGCGGGGGCGAGCTGTTCGCCGAGCCGGGTATAGACGCCGCCAGCGGGGCCGCCGAAGCCGCCGCCGGCTCCGAAGACCCAGATGATCGCCTGACCAGCGGGTTCACCGAACTGCTCGCAGCGGAGGTCTTCGCCATGCGGGCCGGGCAGAGTGAGGGGACGCATGGGGAGGCGCGCTACTTGACGGGTTCCTGCGCGGGGGACCGGAGCATGGCGCGGATGCGCTCGATGTGTACTTCGGTCTCTTTGGCGCGGTCGGAGTAACCCTTCTTCACGGAGACGCCTGTGGATTCATCGGCCAGAGTTCGGAGCAGGTTTTTGCGTTCTTCGAACATGCGCAGGGACATCCAGAGGGTTTCCTCGATCTTTTCCGACTGGCTGACGAGGAGGGTCATGGCGGTGAAGGAATGGCCGGTGTGGCAGCGGTAGCGTTTGGGGTGAGCCGTGGTGGCGTCCCAGAGGACACCGCCGCAGTTGGGGCAGTTGTAGGGGACCTGCGGGCCCAGGGTACTGACCTGGGCGACGTCGCTGAGGACGCGCTCGGCGATTTCGGCTTCGGTGCGGATGTCTTCGGGAATCGGCTTGGCGGGCCTGGGCGGAGTGTGGACGAGGGTGGTGAGCAGGCTGCCCATTTGCGCGAGGGGGACGCAGTGATCGACCGAGATGGTGTTCATGGCGGTCCAGGGCATTTCGGGGTAGGCGGCGTCGCTGGGGTCCTGGACGACGGTCAAGCCGCCGCAGCGCTGGATGGCGGCGAGTCCCTGAGAGCCGTCATTGAGCATCCCGGTGAGGAGGACGCCGATGACGCGGGAGGCGTGGTTGACGGCGGCGGAGCGGAAAAGCGGATCGATGGCGGGCCGGAAGCGGTTTTCGCGGGCGCCTTTGGTGACGAGCAGGCGGTTCTTTTTGAGGAGCAGGTGGTAATCGGGGCGGGCGAGGTAGACGACGGAGGGCTTGAAGGTGTCGTTATCCTCGGCGAGTTTTACCTCCAGGGCGCCTTTGCGGAGGCGCTGGAGAAGAGGGTCCGGGGTGCTTTCCGGGGCCATGTGCTGGACGATGAAGAGCGAAGCCGGCAGGTCGCCGGGAAGCTGAGTGACAAGGGATTCGAGTGCCTCCAGGCCGCCCGCAGAGGTTCCTACTACGATGAGATAGTTCCCCACGAAAAACAGCATAACAATGCCGGTGGGCGCTGACCAATTCGCGTGGATACACTGGGGGAATGAAGCGGGGATGCGCCTGGCATGCGGGTGTGCTGTGGGCGGTTCTGCTGTGCCGGGCGGCGGCGCAGGACGAGACGCTTAGCCGGGCTGCGCAGCTGGATGCCGGGGGCCGGTGCGATGAGGCTGAGCAGTTGTATCGCACGCTGGCCAATGGCAGGCAGAGCGCGGCGCTGCTGAACAATCGGGGAAATCACTATCTGACGTGTGGCGCGCCGGAGAAGGCAAGGGCGGCGTTCGAGGCGGTGCTGCGGCTGAACCCGGCGCATGGGAATGCGAATCTGCAGCTGGCGCGGCTGGCGATCGAGAGCAGGAAGGGGGCCGAGGCGCTGGCTTATCTGGACCGAATCCGGCAACCGGATGCGGCGGCGAAGCTGGCGCGGGTGGAGGCGCTGGCGCTGGCGGGGCGGAAGAGCGCGGCGGCGGCTCTGGCCGAAGAGGTGAGCCGGGAGAGCGGGCGGGATGCGCGGGCCCAGTTCGCGCTGGGCATCAGCTGCGGGCGGTCGGGGCTGTACGCGGAGGCGGAGAGCGCTTTCCAGGCGGTGCTGACGCAGGTTCCGGCCGATTACGAGGCGCTGTACAACCTGGGTTTGGCGGCGGCGCGGGCGGAGCACTACGAGCGGGCGCGGCAGGCGTTCGAGGTGGCTCTGCGGATGCAGCCGCGCGAGGTGAACGCGCTGTTCGAACTGGGGCGGATGGAAGCGAATGCAGGGAACTATCAGCGCGCGCTTTTGCTGCTGGCGAATGCGAGAACGCTGGCTCCGCAGCGTCCGGACGTGCTGCTGGCGTTGGCGCGGGCGGCGCAGAGCGCGGGGTTTTACGGCGATGCCGAGCTGATCTACGGCGACTATCTGAAGCTGCGGCCGCAGGACGAGCTGGTGCGGCGGGATCGCGCGGCGGTGCGGGGATTCAGCGAGGCGAGCCGGGCAGAAGCAACGGCCGAACTCAACGCGTACGTGCAGCGGCATCCGCAGGACGCGGTGGGGTATTTCGACCTGGCGCAGATTACGTATCACACGGATCGAGCGCTGGCGCTCGAGCAGGTTTCGAAGGCGGTGCGGCTGGATCCGGCGTTTGAGCCGGCGCGGTATATCCGGGCGTGGCTGCTGCACCGCGCGGGGCGGGATGAGGAGGCGCTGGCGGATTTGCAGGCAGCGGTGCGGCTGAATCCGCGGGATGCGCTGGCGTTCGATCAGCTGGGGCTGACGTATCTGGATCTGGACCGGCTGGCGGAGGCAGAGAAAGCGCTGCGGCAGGCAGTGGCGATTGCGCCCGCGCAGCCGAAGGCGCTGCTGCATCTGGCGCGCGTGCTGGAGGATGCGGGGAGGCCGGAGGAGGCGAAGCAGTATATCGAGCAGTTCCGGAAGGCGCAGCCGGATGCGCCGCAGCGGCCGCGAGAGGAGGCGGGTCTGATTGCGCCGCTGGGACTGCCGGCGTCGGAACGAACCCAAATGATGCTGGGACAGCTGCGGCAGCGGGCGGCGGCGAATCCGGGTGATGCGGGGGTGAAGCTGAATCTGGGGAGTCTGCTGTTGCTGGAGGGCAGGAACGAAGAAGCGGCGACGGTGTTCCGGGAGCTGCTGGCGATGCAGCCGGCGGCGTCGGTTTGTTTCACTGCCGGGAGCCGGTTGCTCGGGCGGGAGCAGTACAGCCTGGCGCGGGAATTTTTGCAGCGCGCGGCGGTAGAGATGCCGGCGGCACGGCTGGAGCTGGCGATGGCGGTGCTGCCGTTGGACGGCGCGGATGCGGCGCTGCGGGTGTTGAAGGAGTTGCCGGCGGGAACGGACGAGGGCGACCGGCTGTTGCTTCAGGCAAAGATTCTGGACGCCAAGGGCGACCTGGAGGGTACCGAGGGGAGTTTGCGGGAGGCGAGGAGATTTGCGATTTCGCGTCCGCGGCTGGCGGAGGAGTTGGCGCTGCTGGCGGTGCGGCACGGGCAGGCGGCGATGGCGCTGAGCGTGGTGGAGCGAGCGCAGAAAGGCGCGGCGGACGATGCGGGCCTGCAGTTAACGCGTGCGCTGGTAATGGCGGAGCTGCACCGGGACGCGGAGGCGGCAAAGAGCGTGGGTGCGATGGAAGAGCGCTGGCCGGAATGGGACGAGCCTTACGTGCTGGAAGGCCTGCTGCTGGAGCGGGCGAAGAAAGGGGATGAGGCGCGCAAACGGATTGGCATCGCGCTGGCGCTGGGGAGCCGCGAACCGGCGGCAGTGTGCGCGGAGCGACGGCTGGCCGGGGATGCGGCGGCAGGATGCGGATGCGGGCAGGGAATGTATCAGGCGCTGACGCCTGGGTGCTCAGGCGACGCGGGCCATCGATAGATCGCGGACGAAGAGATCGTACTCCTGCTTCTGGCGGTCGGGTTCGGGCATTCTCAGGATGGCCGAGGGGTGGATGGTAGCGAGGAGATTTTTGGCCCAGCGGGTGGGGAGCAGGCGGCCGCGATCGGCGGTGACGCGGAAATCGCGCCCCATGAGGGACTGCGCGGCGGTGGCTCCGAGGCAGACGATGAGCTCGGGCTGAATGGCGGTGAGCTCGGCTTCGAGCCACGGGCGGCAGGCGGAGACTTCGGTGCCGGAGGGCTTGTCGTGAATGCGCCGTTTGCCGCGTTCGACGAACTTGAAGTGCTTGACCGCGTTGGTGACGTAGACCGTGCTGCGATCGACGCCGGCATCGGCGAGCGCGCGGTCGAGAAGCTTGCCGGCGGGCCCGATGAAGGGGCGGCCTTCGCGATCTTCCTGATCGCCGGGCTGCTCGCCGACCATAACGATGCGGGCATCGGGCGGGCCTTCACCGAAGACCGCCTGAGTGGCGAAACGATAGAGCGCGCAGCCTTCGCACGCGGGCAGAGTGTTTCCGAGAACCTGGAGATTGCGGGTTTCGGGGACCCAGGGTTTGGCAGAGGGAGCCTGTTTTTGGATCATGGCAGATACACGGGAATCGGCGGTGCGGAGCAGATCGTTGAGAATGTGCGCTTCGGGAAGAGTGTTCCAGTGGCGCACGGGGAGTTCGGCGGTCATGGCGCGCAGGTTGAGGCGCGCGGGGTTAAAGATTGATGCGTAGTAGGCGCGCCAGAGGTCTTCGAGTTCGTCGTCCTGAGGGGCGGAGGAGCGCTCAGCGCCGGGTCCGAAGCGCAGTTCGCGCGTATCCCAATAGGCACTTTCGCGCGGGGTAAGGATGCTCCAGCGCATGGAGCCGAAGCGGCGGACGAAGAAGGGGGCGGTGGCGCGCACAATGTTGTGATCCGGCCGGTGCCAGGCGATGTAGTGCAGCCCTTCGTCCGTGCGTACTTCGCGGAAGCGGACGAACGCGGTCATCTTGTGCATGTCGCGCCGGATGGCTTTCTCCATCAGGTGCAGGGTGCGGACGTCGTCGTCGATATCGACACGGAGGAGGTGGGGCTCGCCATGGGTGAGGCGGTGGCGGACGCGGCGGAGGAGCGAGTGGACGGGCGAGAGGCCTTCATCGAACAGGCCGGCAGAGGGAGCTTCAGCGTCGCGGTGGAGGACGACGACTTTCGCGAGGGCGTCGAACTCCTTCACAGTTCGCCTGTTCTGGCTTCGAAAAGGGCCAGCTGCTGGGGCTGCGGAACGAAGCGAGCGGGGAGCTTCGCGGAATCGATCTGGAGAGCGGCGGGGTTGTGGCCGGCGGCGGTGATGAAGTACTTGACCTTGGCGACGGAGATTTTGAGTTTTGCGAGGTCGTCGAGCGCGAGGGCCCGGTAGCGGCGGATCTGGAGGATGCGTTTGACGTTGCGTACTCCGAAGCCGGGGATGCGGAGGAGCGCGGATTTGGGCGCTTTGTTGACGTCGACGGGAAAGAAATCGCGATTGCGGAGGGCCCAGGCGAGTTTGGGGTCCTGATGGAGCGGGAGGTCGGGCGCGGCAGGTGTAGTGAGCTCGTCGACGCGGAAGCCATAGAAGCGGAGCAGCCAATCGGCCTGATAGAGGCGGTGCTCGCGGATCATGGGCGGGCGGCTGATGGGCAGGCCGGGATCGGCGTGGGGTATGGGGCTAAAAGCGGAGTAATAGACGCGGCGGAGCTTGTGCTCCTTGTAGAGCTGATCGGCTTTGGCGAGAACGGCGGAATCGGGCGAGGGGGTGGCGCCGACGATCATCTGAGTGCTTTGTCCGGCGGGCGCGAAATTGGGTTTGGCGCCGGCGCGACTGGTGCGGTCTTCGGCGTCGAGGATGCCGTGGCGGATCTGCACCATGGAAGTTTCGATTTCGACGTGAGACTTGGCAGGCGCGAACTGCTGGAGTTCGGAATCGACGGGGAGCTCGATGTTGGCGCTGAGGCGATCGGCCCAGCGGCCGGCTTCGAGCATGAGCTCGCGGGAAGCGCCGGGGACGGCTTTGAGGTGGATATATCCGCCGAAGAGATGATCTTCGCGCAGGCTGCGGGCGGAGCGAACCATTTGCTCCATGGTGTAGTCGGCGCTCTGGATGATGCCGGAGCTGAGGAACAGGCCTTCGATGTAATTGCGCTTGTAGAACTCGAGGGTCAGGAAGACGACTTCCTCGGGGGTGAAGCGGGCGCGCGGGGTGTCGCTCGAAATGCGGTTGACGCAGTAAGAGCAGTCGTAGACGCAGTAGTTGGTGAGGAGGATCTTGAGGAGGGAGACGCAGCGGCCATCGGGCGTGTAGCTGTGGCAGATGCCCATGCCTTCGGTATTGCCGATGCCACCTTCCACGCGGGCGCGACGGGAACCGCTGGAGGCGCAGGAGGCGTCGTATTTTGCGGCATCAGCCAGGATGCGCAGTTTGGCCTGGAGTTCCACGGTTCTTTTAGTTTGATGCCCGCGGGCGGGTTTACGTTCTAAAAACGGGCGGCGAGGCTCTGCTTCCAGTTTGCGAGGTCCGCGGGGAGGGGCGATTCGACTTTGATGCGTTCGCCGGTGGAGGGGAGATCGAATTCGATGCTGTGCGAATGGAGGAAATAGCGGCCGAGAGCGGACTCAGGCGCGCCGTAGAGGCGATCGCCCACGACGGGGTGGCGAATGGAGGCCATGTGGACGCGGATCTGGTGGGTTCTGCCGGTGCGAATCAGCACCTGCAGAAAGGCATAGCCGGGGTAGCGCTCCAAAACCTGGTATTCGGTCCAGGCGGCGCGTCCGCCGGCGACTTTGGTGGTCATGCGCTCGCGGCGGACGGGGTCGCGGGCAATCGGGGAAGTGATGCGTCCGGTGTCCGTATCGAAGGCGCCGTGGACGAGGGTGAGGTAGAGCTTGCGGGTGGTACGGCTGGCGAACTGGGCCGCGAGGTGCTGGTGCGCGCGGTCGTTTTTAGCGACGAGGAGCACGCCGGTGGTGAAGCGGTCGAGGCGGTGAACGATTCCGGGGCGGAGGTCGCCGGCTATACCGGAGAGGCTTTGGAAGCGGTGCAGCAGGGCGTTGACCAGAGTGCCGGAATGAACGCCGGCACCGGCGTGTACGACCATGCCGGGGGGTTTATCAACGGCAACAAGGTCGGCGTCCTCGTATAGGATTTGCAGTTCGATGTTTTCGGGTTCCGCGTGCAGGGGAGGGGCGGCCTGAGGGGTTAGTTCGATGCGTTCGTCTCCCCGGAGAAGGAAGGAAGGCCGGACGGCGGCGCCGTCTACGAGCACGTCTCCGGAGCGGATCCAACCCTGCAGGCGGGAGCGGCTGAACTCCGGGAAGGTTTGATGGAGGAAGGCGTCGAGCCGCTTACCGCGATCGGAGGCGGTGGTGGCGACCGTCAAGGGGAGGCGAGGGTAGCATCCTGCGGCTGCGTGGTTTTGCGCGCTCTGGCGCGCAGATCGTAAAACTGGACGCGGCAGAATACGCAGTGGTAGAGCGAGCCGCCGAGGAGAGCCTGGGCAAGGCTGACAGGGGTCTTGAGAAGCTTATCGATGCGGTCGCGGGTGCTGCGTTTTTCCACCTGCTCCGTGCCGCAGCGGGGGCAGCGGGCAAAGCGGGCGAAGTAATGCAGGTAACTGCGCTTCTCACCGATGCGGATCTCACAGGCCTGGCACTTAAACACAAGCGTGTAAAGCGCTTTTTCCCAGATGGCACGACGGGCGCGGACCAGAGATTCCCCACACTTTAGGCAACGCGGCATTCAGCCACTTCATCCTATACACATTGCGAACCCGTGACAACTTAGTCAAACTGGAAACACCCCTCCGAATATGCTGAAAGAGATCACAGTACATGGCGCGCGTCAGCATAATTTGAAGAACATCGACGTGCGCATTCCGCGCAATTCGCTGACGGTAATCACGGGACTGAGCGGGTCTGGTAAGTCGTCTCTGGCGTTCGACACCATTTATGCGGAAGGTCAGCGGCGGTATGTCGAGACGCTTTCCACTTACGCGCGGCAGTTTCTGGATCAGATGGAAAGGCCGGATGTGGATTCGGTGGAGGGACTGAGTCCGGCGATCTCGATTGAACAGAAGACGACGAGCCGGAGTCCGCGATCCACCGTGGGCACGATCACGGAGATTTACGACTATCTGAGGCTGCTGTATTCGTCGATTGGGATTCCGCACTGCCCGACCTGCGGCAACGAGATTTCACGGCAGACGACGGAGCAGATTCTGCATCACGTGCTGGGGCTGCCATCGGGCGACGGCGGCCCGGCGCGGATTTTGATATTGGCTCCGTTTGTGAGAGGCCGCAAAGGCGAATTCAAGAAAGATCTCGAGAAGCTGGCGCGCCAGGGTTTTGTGCGGGCGCGGATTGACGGCGTGGTGCGCTCGCTCGATGAGGACATTCCGCTGGACCGGCGGAAGAATCACACGATCGAAGTGGTGGTGGACCGGTTGCAGGTGAAGCCGGGGATTGAACAACGGCTGGAAGCTTCGATTGAGACGGCAACGCAGCTGGCCAACGGCCTGGTGATTGTGGCGGTGGTGAACGGCGAGGAGCGGCTGTATTCGCGCAAGCTGGCTTGTATGGAGTGCGGTACCAGCATTCCGCAGCTGGAGCCGCGTTCATTCTCCTTCAACAGTCCGTATGGCGCGTGTGAGAAATGCGCGGGGCTGGGCAGCAAGTGGGCTTTCGACCCGGCGAAAGTAATTGTGGACGAATCGAAGCCGCTGCTGGAGGGAGGTCTGGGGCCGGGCGCCAGTTCGGCGTACATGGCGGCGAATCTGGAGGAAGCGGCGAAGGCCCTGAAGTTCAAGCTGACGAGCCCGTGGGAGAAGATTCCGGCGAAGACGCAGACGGCCGTGATGGAACTGATTGTGGAAACGCTGCAGGGCGCTTTCGAAGGTTCCACGGACAATTACCGGGAGTGGCTGACGGACTACATGTCGCCGCAGCTTTGCGATGCGTGCGAAGGCAGACGGCTGCGCCCTTCTTCACTAGCAATTCGCGTCAAAGGACTGAGCATCGCGGAGCTGGTGGACATGTCGCTTTCGCGGTCGCTGCTGACGGTACAGTCCTGGCAGCTGAACGACCGGGAGAAGCAGATTGCCGGGCGGGTGGTGGATGAGATCCGGCGACGACTGGAGTTTCTGACGGCGGTGGGTCTGCACTATCTGAGTCTGGGGCGCTCGGCATCCACGCTTTCGGGCGGCGAATCGCAGCGGATCCGGCTGGCGACGCAGATCGGTTCGAAGCTTCGCGGTGTGCTCTATGTGCTGGACGAGCCTTCGATCGGGCTGCATCCGCGGGACAACGACCGGCTGCTCGAGACACTGACGCATCTGCGCGACATGGGCAACACGGTGCTGGTGGTGGAGCACGACGCGGACACGATCGACCGCGCCGATTACGTGATCGATCTGGGACCGGGCGCGGGCAGGCTGGGGGGCGAACTGGCAGGCAGTGGGACACCGAGCGAAATCCGGCAGATTCCGGGATCGCTGACGGGCAGGTATTTATCGGGCGACCTATCGATCGCGGTTCCGGCCAAGCGGCGCAAGGGCAACGGCAAGAAGATTGTGGTGACAGGCGCTCGCGAACACAACCTGAAGGACGTCACCATTGAGATTCCGCTGGGGATGCTGACGGTGGTGACAGGCGTTTCGGGCAGCGGCAAATCGACGCTGATTAACGACATTGTGTACCGGTCACTGGCAAAGGAAATCTACGGTTCGAAGCAGGAGCCGGGCGCGCACGACACATTCACCGGGCTGGAGCATCTGGACAAAGTAGTGCGGATCGATCAATCGCCGATCGGACGAACTCCGCGCTCGAATCCCGCGACTTACACGGGCCTGTTCGGTCCCATTCGCGATTTATACGCGATGCTGCCGGAATCGCGCGAGCGGGCTTACAAAGCCGGGCGCTTCAGCTTTAACGTCAAGGGCGGAAGGTGCGAAGCGTGCCAGGGCGATGGGCTGAAGCGCATCGAGATGAATTTCCTGCCGGACGTGTATGTGACCTGCGACGTATGCCGCGGACGCCGGTATAACCACGAGACGCTGCAGGTGAAGTATAAAGACCGCTCGATCGCGGACCTGCTGGAGATGACGGTGGAGGAGGCGCTGCCGATTCTGGAGAACCTGCCGCACATTGCGCCGAAGCTGCAGACTCTGAACGATGTTGGCCTGGGATATATTCATTTGGGCCAGTCTTCGACCACTCTGTCGGGCGGCGAAGCGCAGCGGATCAAGCTTGCGAAGGAGTTGAGCAAACGGCAGACCGGACGCACGTTTTATCTGCTGGACGAACCGACGACGGGACTGCACTTCGACGACGTGCGCAAGCTGCTGGATGTACTGCAGAGGCTGGTGGATCTGGGGAACTCGGTGCTGGTGATCGAGCATAATCTGGATGTGATCAAATCGGCGGACTGGATCATCGATCTGGGGCCGGACGGCGGCGACGATGGGGGCCGCATCGTGGCCTGCGGGACGCCGGAGCAGCTGATCAAATCGAAGAAGAGCTTCACCGCGGAGGCGTTGAGGAAGGTTCTGCACGCCGCGTGACCGAAGCCGATCAGGACGCGTCGTGGGGCTATACGGATCTGCTGCTGTTCGTGGGTCTGAGTCTGCTGTGCGTGGTACTGGCGCAGCTGGCGGTACACGGCGTGACGTCGATTTTTCACCTGAACGCGACCAACAACGGCGGCGCGGTGCTGGCGGCGCAACTGCTGCTGTATGCGCTGCTGCTGGGGGTGCTGTGCGCGATTATCAAGCTGCAGTACGGGCGCGGGTTCTGGCGTCCGCTGGGGTGGGTGAGGACGCCGGCGGGTCTGGGACAGGCGGCGATTCTGGGCGTGCTGCTGGCCTTTGGACTGGGATTCCTCGCGGCTCTGCTGCGCACTCCGGACGTGGACACGCCGATGAAGCATCTGCTCTCTCGCAGAGGCACTGCTATTGCGTTCGGCGTCGTAGGAACCACTCTGGGGCCGTTGTTTGAAGAGTTGGTATTCCGCGGTTTCATGCAGCCGGTGCTGGTCCGTTCCCTCGGTCCGATGATCGGAATTTTAATCACGGCGGTGGTGTTCGGCACGCTGCATCTGGCGCAGAACGCGTTCTCCTGGCAATCCGGCCTGGTGATTACGCTGGCCGGCATCGCGTTCGGCTGGATGCGGCAGATCAGCGGGTCGACCCAGGCCTCAACGCTGATGCATTCGGCTTACAATTTCACTTTTTTCATGGAACTGCTGGCGCAGGGAAAAGCTTAAGACCAAGATGATCGAAACGATTCAGTGGACCGATGAAGGCGTGGTCATGATCGACCAGACGCGACTTCCGAACGAAGAGATTTTCGTTACCTGCCGCACGTCTGACGAGGTGGCGCATGCCATCCGGACCATGATTATCCGCGGGGCGCCGGCGATCGGCGTGGCGGCGGCGATGGGGATCGCGCTGGGAATGCGGGAGCCGGGCGCGGACATGGAAGCGATCTGCGAGACGCTATCGAAGACGCGGCCGACGGCAGTGAATCTGTTCTGGGCGATCGACCGCATGAAGGCGCTGCACCGTTCGCTGGAGGGACAGAGCGCAGCAGCGATCGCGGAACGCCTGGCGACCGAAGCGCAGCTGATCCGCATGGAAGACGTGGCGATCAATCGCGCGATTGGGCAGCACGGCGCGCCGCTGGTGCCGGATGGAAAGACGGTGCTGACGCACTGCAACGCGGGCGCACTGGCGACCGCGGGGTACGGAACGGCGCTCGGGGTGATTCGGGCCGCGGTGGAAGCGGGTAAGCAGATCGATGTGTTCGCGGATGAGACGCGGCCGTTTTTGCAGGGCTCGCGGCTGACCCTGTGGGAACTGCTGCACGACAACATTCCCACGACGCTGATCACGGACAACATGGCCGGCCACTTTCTGAAATCCGGGCGCATCGGCTGCGTGGTGGTGGGCGCCGACCGCATCGCGGCGAATGGCGATGTCGCCAATAAGATTGGGACTTACTCGGTGGCGGTGCTGGCAAAGGAAAACAATGTTCCTTTCTATGTGGCCGCTCCCACTTCCACGCTGGATCTGAAGCTTGCGACCGGCGAGGCCATTCCGATTGAAGAACGTGCGGCGGCGGAGGTGACGCACTATTCAGGGACGTCTGTTGCCCCGGTGGGAGCGCTGGCGCGGCATCCGGCGTTCGACGTGACGCCTCATCGCTACGTGACGGCGATTATCACGGAGAAAGGGGTTGCGCGGGAGCCTTACGAGCAGTCTCTCGCGGCCATGTTACGTTGAAGCTTATGCGTTGGTTTGCTGTTGTTCTGGTTACTGCGGCGGTGGCTTTCGGTTCGGGCGAGCTTTCGAATCGCCGCGCACCGGGATTCGACCTGATGGACATTCATCAGACGTATCACGATCCGCAGGATTACCGTGGCAAGGTGCTGGTGGTGGAGATTATGCAGACCACCTGCCCGCATTGCCAGAAGTTCTCGACGATCCTCGAAGAATCCAAGAAGAAGTACGAGGGAAAGCTGGCGGTGCTCTACATTGTAACTGCGCCGGACAGCCTGCAAATGGTGCAGAACTATATTTCCAAGTTCAACATCACGTCGCCGGTGCTGTTCGATTCGGGCCAGGTGATTGCTTCTTATCTGAAGATCACGCCGCAGAACCCCACGGTGCGTTTTCCGCATGTCTTCCTGATCGACCGGAACGGCATGATCCGGAACGATTATGAGTATGGACCTGCGACGGAGAAGTTCTTCGAAAGCAATGCCATCAACGCGGATATCGACAAGCTGCTGAAATAGCCGGCCGCATCTACAATCCTTTTTTGTACCCTTTTTTCTTTGACTTGCGTTTCTCACTTCTGAGAAACTTCGGGTTCATGCTTCGTTCACGGTGGCACAGGCACAGCGCCCTGGCGGCGTGCGTGCTGGCGACGGGGCTGGCCGCGGCGCCGCAGACGCCACCCGTGCCTTCCGCGACGAAGAATGCAGAGAAGGAATCGCTGGAGTATTCGATCGAATGGCGGCTGGTGAGCGCGGGCCGCGCGCGGCTGTCACTGGGGCCTGCGCCTTCTTCAGAGAAGGCCGAACTGGAATCGAAGCTACACATTGAGTCTCTGGGCCTGGTGTCGCGCCTGTTCCATGTGGAGGACGATTACACGTCGGAGATGTCGAAGGGGTTTTGCGCGGAGAGTACGTTCATGACGGCGCATGAGGGCAGCCGCAGCCGCGAAACGAAAGTGGTGTACGAGAACGTGGAAAAGCGGGCGATCTACCGCGAGAAGGATCTGATCAAGAACACCACCACACTGGCCGAGACCAGCGTTCCGTCATGCGTGCACGATGTTGTGGGCGGTTTGATGTTTCTGCGCGGAATGAATCTGGAGCCGGGCAAATCCACGCAGATCCCGGTGAGCGACGGTAAGAAAAGCGTGATGTTGAAGATTGAGTGCCAGAGGCGCGAGTTGCTGAAAACGCCGCTGGGCGACAAGAAAACGGTGCTCTACGAAATCTTCGCCTTCAACAATGTGCTGTACCGGCGGCCTGGGCATTTGCATATCTGGCTCTCCGACGATGCGCAGCGCATCCCGGTGCAGATTCAAATTCGGCTGCAGTTCACGATCGGCACGATCACGCTGCGCCTGGACAAGGAAGAAAAGACGTGAAGCGGTTTGCGATTTCCCTGCTGTGCTGCGCGGCGGTGGTGGCGCAGCCGCCGGCTCCCTCGACGAATCCAAACGACCCGGCGCAGCTGGAGATGCGGATTGGACAGCTGATGGAATCCACGGCGGCTGTGGTGCCGGGGATGGTGAGGGCCGGGGCTCCGCTTCAGGAAGCGAGCCGGCAAACGCTTTCCGCCATGCAGGTGACGCCGAACAACTCGGCGCTGACGTACGACTTCCTGATGCAGGCGCGCGGCTACCTGGCGCTGCTGGACACAATGCCGAAACCGGCCACGCTGAGCGAAGTGGCGCGGCGGCAGTTTCTGGAGCTGAGAGAAGACGTGGACCGGCTGGACGGAATTCTGCGGGCCCTGCTGGAGCGCAAGGAACTGCAGGTGCGGAATCCGGACCGCGACAACCTGCGGCGCTATGCGGATGCCAATGCGAAGCTGAGTCCGCCGGCGCAGAACTTTACGCGCGTGGTGTTCTTTGGGGACAGCATTACGGATTTCTGGCGGCTGAACGAATATTTCACAGGCAGGGATTACGTGAACCGCGGCATTAGCGGACAGGTGACGAGCGAGATGCTGGGGCGGATGAAGGCCGACGTGATCGATATCCATCCGCGGGCGATGCTGATTCTGGCGGGGACGAACGATATCGCGCGAGGCGTGCCGATGGATGCAGTCGAGAACAACCTAAGCATGATCGGCGACTTGTGCAAGGCCAACCACATCATTCCGCTTTTCGCTTCCATCACGCCGGTGAGCGATTATCACAAGCGGGACAGTCCGCGATTCGAGATGGCGAAGACGCATCCGCCGGCGACGATCATGCAGGTGAACCGGTGGATCCAGGAGTACTGCCGGGTGCACGGTTACGTGTATGTGGATTACTGGTCGGCTCTGAAGGACGCGAACGGCATGCTGCCGGCTGATCTTTCAGACGACGGGCTGCATCCGAATGCGAAGGGTTACCGGGTGATGGCTCCGGTCGCGCTGAAGGCCCTGGATCAGGCACTTTCGGAGAAGAGCCTGGAGCAGCAGCCGCCGGCGAAGAAGCGCCACGGCTTCTTCGGCCAGTGATTCCGGTGTAACCAAACCGCACCGCGATGCGACAATAGCACTATGCGGTGTCGAGTTTCCCTGGCCGCGCTGGTGGTGTGTCTGGCCGCCTGGGGCCAGCAGGTTTTAAGCGTGAAGCAGGTCCGCGACTTCGTCCGTTCCTCCGTTCAGCAGAAAATTCCCGATGTCAGGGTGGCTTCGTATCTGCAGCATATGAAGCTGAGCGAGAAGCTGGAGCCGCAGACGGTGGAAGATCTGCAGAGCGATGGCGCCGGACCGAAAACGGTAGCCGCCCTGAAAGAACTGATGTCCGCAACGGCGAGCCTTTCGACGCCGCCCCCTCCGCCGGCGCCGAAGGTGTACAAGCAGCCGGACCCGCCGCCCTATGAAGAGCAGCAGAACCTGATTCGGGAGATTCGCGAATACGCGCTGAACTACACCAAATCGCTGCCGGATTTTGTGTGCCTGCAGGTGACGAACCGGTATGTGGATCCGCGCGGCGTGGGTTCCTGGGGGAACCCGGCGGATAAGATTGCCGCGAAGCTGAGTTATGCGGAGCAGAAGGAAAGCTACGAAGTGATCACGCGGAATGGGGTGATGGTTCCGAAAGGAACGGATATCCATTCCAAGACGCTGGGCGGAACCACTTCGAGCGGCGAGTTCGGCAGCATGCTGCGGTATATCTTCGAACCGTCTTCCGATGCGGAGTTCCACTGGGACCACTGGGCGCGGCTGCGTGACCATGTGACCTACGTTTTCAATTACACGGTGGACCAGGCGCACTCGCAGTGGGGCATTCAGGACGGGGAGACGAACCGCGAGGTAGTGCCGGGGTATACCGGGTTGATCTACGTGGATTACGAGACGCGCAAGATTGTGAAGCTGACGTTCAAGAGCGTAAACATCCCGGCGGATTTCCCGATTCAGCTGGCCGAAGAAGAGCTGGATTACGCGTATGCGGATATCAGCGGGCAGAAGTTTTTGCTGCCGCTTAGCGCGACCGTGTATCTGAACCGCGGCATTTACAAGAGCAAGAACGAGACGGATTTCCGTTCGTATCATAAGTACTCGGCATCGAGCGACATTGTGTTCGATGGCGCCGACACCAAGCCGGAAGAGAACAAGACCAAAGAGCAGCCGCCGAAGTGACGGCAGCCCCTGCGTTATACTTTCGACAAGAGTATGTCCCTTAAGCCTACAGCTCAGCGTCTGGTCCTGCTGCTGGCTATTGTGGCTACTCTGGTGGTCACTTCGGTAGCGGCGTCACCGGCCCATTTTCATGGGACCGGGAATCTTTCAGGCAGCTGCGACCTGTGCGTCATCGCTCATCTGCCGATTATTCAGCCAGTGCTGGCGACGCAGATTCTGCCGCCGGGGATTTCTGCCTGGAATGCCGATGGGTTCGCTCCGGCGAAGGCCAGCGAACTGTTTCACCAGACGTCGCTTTCACGCGGTCCGCCCGCTCTTTCCTTCTAACTCCGTTTTGCCAATGTAACGGCGCGCCTGTGGGCCGGAGCGTTTCCAATCAGCAAGAGTGCAGGGAAGAGAGCATGAACTTACATCGTCAACTTGGTTTTCTATTTGGTATTTGCTTAACAGTATCGCCGGCCGGCGCCCAATCGAGCGGAATTGCCGGGACAATTACGGGATCTGTGACGGACCCCTCGGGCGCGGTGGTGGCGGGCGCGAGCGTGGATGTGCGCAACCGCGCCAGCGGCTTTGAGCGCACCGTCAAGACCGACAGCGGCGGCGCCTATAAGATTCTGGGTGTGCCGCCGAATAATTATCATCTGCTGGTGACCGCGGCGGGTTTCCAGAGCGCGCAGCAGGATATAAATGTCCGGACCACGGTTCCCGTGACTGTCGACGTGAAGCTCACGCTGGCTTCGGAGGCAACGACGATCAACGTGTCGGGGGAAGCTGCCGACCTGGTGGAGAACGTCCCTGTGGCGCATACGGATATCGACAGCTCGACATTCGACAAGCTGCCAATTTCGTCACCCGCGGGCGGCATGAGCGACGCGATCACGATGGCGACGCCGGGCGTGGTGTCGGATTCGAATGGCTTCTTTCACCCAATCGGGGATCACGCGCAGACTGGATTCTCGGTGGACAACCAGCCGATTACAGACCAGCAGAGCAAGCTGTTTTCGACATCGATGCCGCTGAATGCGATCGCTTCGATGGAAGTGATCGCCGGAGCGCCAACGGCGGAATACGGCGACAAGACGAGCCTGATCGTAAACGCGATTACCCGCTCCGGGATGGGCGCGGCCAAGCCCTTTGGCAGCCTGACTGTGCAGTATGGGTCGTACGGAACGATCGGCGAAAACTTCTCGGAAGGTTTTGGCGCGGGTAAGTGGGGTAACTTCCTCGCGGCGAATACGGTGCGCTCGGGCCGCTATCTGGATTCACCGGAGTTCTCGCCGCTGCACGACCGGGGCAACAATCAGACTATCTTCGATCGTCTTGACTATCAGCCGACTTCGCTCGACAGTCTGCATTTCAACCTGTTCTTCTCGCGGGCGTGGTTTCAGATTCCGAATACCTACGACCAGCAGAGTGCGGGGCAGGACCAGCGGCAGCAGATCCGGACGTATAACATCGCGCCGGGCTGGGTGCACAGCTTTGGCTCAGCGGTGGTGCTGACAGTGAATCCGTATTTCCGGCATGATGAATCGCAGTATTTTCCTTCTGCGAATCCGTTTTCCGATCTGCCGGCGACTCTTGCGCAGCTGCGGACGCTGGGGAATCTGGGGGTTAAGAGCGACCTCTCTTATGTTCACGGCATGCATAACATCAAAGGCGGCGTACAGGTGCAGCATACATTCCTCGATGAGAATTTCTCGCTGGGGATTACCGATCCGGGTTTCGATTACACACAGTCGCCGGGCCTGCTTGCATACAATTTGAACGCAAAGGGCAGCCTGTTCAATTTCCGCGGACACACCGACATCAAGGAAGAAGGGTACTACCTGCAGGACGGAATCACGGCGGGTCCTTTTAACTTCCAGTTGGGCGTCCGGTATGACCATTACAACGGTCTGGTGGCAGCGCACCAGCTGGAGCCGCGCCTGGGAGCGTCCTATCAGTACAAGCCAACGGGCACGGTGCTGCGGCTGGCATACGGACGGTTTTTCGAAACGCCGTACAACGAGAATCTGATTCTTTCGAGCGCGACCGGCGCGGGCGGCCTGGCGAGCAATGTATTCGGCGCGTTTGGATCACAGCCGCTGCGGCCCGGGAGGCGCGATCAGTACAATGCGGGCTTCGAGCAGGCGATTGGGAAGCACTTTTCCATCGATGCAAGCTATATCTGGAAGTACACACATAACGCGTTCGATTTCGACACGTTGTTTAACACTCCGCTGGCGTTTCCGATTAACTGGCGGAAGTCGAAGATCGACGGCCTTTCGATGCGGCTGAACCTGGCCGAGTACAAGGGCTTCAGCGCGTACACGACAGTGGGTCACACAAGGGCACGGTTCTTCGGACCGGAGATCGGGGGCCTGATCTTTACGGGCCCGCTGGATACCAGCGTGTTTCGCATCGATCACGATCAGGCATTTCAGCAGACCACCAACCTGCGGTATCAGCGCAAAAAGAACAGCCCGTGGGTGGACTTCACGTGGCGCTACGACAGCGGCGAGGTGGCGGGCAGCGTTCCGGACGTGGAGAGTGCTTATGCGCTGTCGGGCGATCAGCAGGCCGCCATGCAGTTCCACTGCGGCAATGTGTACGCGACTATCAGCAGCCCGATTACCAGCTGCGGAACATTGGCAACGGCCAACCTGGTTAGAATCCCCGCGCCAGGGAAGGAGAACGACGACACCAACCCGCCGCGCATTGCTGCGCGCAATCTGTTCGATGTGGGCGTGGGAATCGACGATCTGTTTCACACGGAGCGGCCGCGGTTCACGGCGCGGTTTACCGCGGTGAACCTGACCAACAAAGTGGCGCTCTACAACTTCCTTTCCACTTTCAGCGGAACGCACTTCGTGGAGCCGCGGAGTTATACGCTGGAACTGGGAATGGTCTGGTAATCAGAGCTTCGCCAGCTTTTTGCGAACCTCTTTGGCATCTTTGGCGTCCGGGGCTACTTCGAGATATTTGGAGTAAGCCTCGCGCGCGGCTTTCAGGTCGTGCTGCTTTTCTTCGGCTTCACCCAGTCGAACAAACGCTTCGGCCAGCGTGGGGTTCCAGCGCGTGGCTTCGCGGAACCGTTCCGCGGCTGCGTGGTATTTGCCGCGGCGCATATAGAACTTGCCGGTGTTCAACTCGGTTTCGGCCTGCAGGGGATTGAAGCTGTATTCCTTCGGCTTGACTTTGGCGTCTTCCTCGGGCGGAAGTTCGTCCATTTTGGGCGGCGCTGAGATCGGGGGCGCCGGCTTCGGGGCTTCCTGCATCGCGAGCAGCAGCAGCATGGCAAACAGCGGCATTTGCTCTTAGTTTAACGTCGTCCTGCGATAATGGAATTGTCTCCGGTGTCCCAGTCTCTCCGTGAAAAAGTCTCGCAGCTGCCTCTCTCTCCTGGAGTGTATCTGTACAAAGACGACAGCGGGCGAGTGATCTATGTGGGGAAGGCGAAGAGCCTGCGCGCGCGGGTTCGCAGCTATTTTTCGGAAGACAAACTGGCGGATCGAAAAACCGGATCGCTGATAGCCGAAGCGCGGGATGTGGATTACATTCTCGTGGACAACGAGAAGGAAGCGCTGGCGCTTGAGAACAACCTGATCAAGCAGTATCAGCCGCGCTTCAACGTGCTGCTGCGGGATGACAAGAGCTATCCGTATATCAAGCTGACGAAAGACCGGTATGCGAAGGTTTTTGTAACGCGGCGGCTGCGCAAGGACGGCTCGACTTACTTCGGCCCGTATTTTCCGGCTAATCTGGCGCACCGTCTGGTGCACTTCATTCACCGGCATTTCATGCTGCCTTCGTGCAAGGTGGATCTCTCGCGCTACCACCCGAAGCCCTGCCTGCAGTTTCACATTCACCGATGCCTGGGGCCGTGCGTGGAGGGCCTGGTAACGGACGACGCGTATACGCGCGCGGTGCGCGACACGCGGCTGTTTCTGGAAGGGCGGCACAACGATCTGGCGCGCGAGCTGCGGGGACGCATGGAAACGGCCGCGCTGGAAATGCGCTTCGAAGAGGCGGCATCACTGCGGGATCTGCTCTCAACGGTGGAGGAGATGGAGCAGCGGCAGAAGATGGCATCGGCCAATAAGGACGACGCCGATATCTTTGCGTTCTACGCTGAGCCGCCGCTGGTGGCGGTGAATCTGTTTCACCTGCGCAATGGACAAATTGTGGACCGGCGCGAGTTCTTCTGGGAAGACCAGCACGAGTTCGAGCCGACGGAGTTTTTCTCGTCGCTGCTGCTGCAGATTTACCTGGATCAGCAGTATGTGCCGGGGACCATCCATGTGCCGGTGGACTTCGAAGATCGCGAAACGATGGAGCAGCTGCTTTCGGAAAAGAAGAACCGGTCGGTGGAGATTCTGACACCGCAGCGGGGACAGAAGAAGGCGATGCTGAACCTGGTGGAGACCAACGCGAAGCACAGCTTCGACGCGCGGTTCCGGGTGATGAAGCCTTCGTCGCATGCGATTCAGGAGGCGCTGCAGGATGCGCTGAACCTGCCGGAAGCGCCGCGCCGGATTGAGTGCTTCGACATCTCGCACATTTCAGGAACGGACAAAGTGGCGAGCATGGTGGTGTGGGAAGACGGCCGTATGAAGAAGGCGGACTACCGCAAATTCATCATCCGCACGGTGGAAGGAAACAACGATTTCGCCAGCATGCATGAGGTGGTGACGCGGCGCTATTCGCGTCTGCAGCAGGAGAACGCGCCGATGCCAGGGCTGGTGCTGATCGACGGCGGCTTGGGGCAGCTGCATGCGGCGGCGGACGCGCTGGAGGCGCTCGGGATCATTAATCAATCGGTTGCGTCGATCGCCAAGCGCGAAGAAATCATTTACGTGCTGGGGCAGGAGAGCGAGCCGGTGGTGCTGGACCGCTTCTCGCCCATTCTGCATCTGGTGCAGACGATTCGCGACGAAGCGCACCGGTTTGCCGTGACATTCCACCGCACGCGTCGCAACGCGGCGAGGCTGACATCAGAACTGGACCAGATACCGGGAATCGGGGAGAAGAGCCGCACCAAGCTGCTGAAGCACTTCGGCAGTTCCGAGCAGGTGCGAGGGGCGAGCGAAGAATCGCTGGCGGCGCAGGTGGGGAAGGCGGCGGCCCGGCGTATCAAACTGTTCTATTCGGCGGAAGTTCGGGCTGGCTGATTGCAGCCGGGCCGAAGACCTTCGGGCACTATATCGAGAACACCGGGGACACGGATCTGGTTTATCTGGAGATGGTTCCGGGCCGCTCAGTTCGAGGATCTGTCGCTTTCGGCCTGGGTCACGCACACACCGCCGAAGCTTCCGAGGGACCAGACGCCGGCGATGCCTGCGTGACCGCTCGTTAGAGAAGAGTCAGGCGGAAGCTGATATCGACGGCACGGGCGGAATGGGTGATGGCGCCGGAGGAGACGAAATCGGCGCCGCTTTCGGCGTAGGCGCGCACGGTGGACAGATTGATGTTGCCGGACAGTTCAACGGTAGCGCGTCCGGCGATGATCCCGATCCACGCGCGGGCCTGATCCGGAGTCAGGTTGTCGAGAAGCAGATGTTTGGCACCGGATTCCAGGGCTTCGAGCAGTTCGGCTTCGGTGCGCACTTCAATTTCGACGGGCAGTTCGGGTTCGGCGGATGCTGCTTGCAAGGCGTTCGCGACGCCACCGGCCGCCGAGATGTGATTGTTCTTGATCAGCACTGCATCGAACAACCCGCGCCGGTGATTCGTAATGCCGCCTGCCGCGGCGGCTTGTTTTTCGAGTTCGCGCAGGCCGGGTGTGGTTTTCCGGGTGTCGAGTACGCGGCAGTTCGTGCCTGCTACACGGTCGGCATATTGGCGAGCTACGGTAGCGACGCCGGATAACCGCTGGAGGAAGTTGAGAGCTACGCGCTCGCATTCGAGCAGCGTGCGAGCCGAGCCTGCCACGGTGGCGATGGGCTGTTCCGGAGCGGCGCGCTCGCCATCGGGGATCAGGATGTCGAGCGAATCAACACCGCCGCGCTCGCTGTAGATGATGGGGAGAACGGCTGTGCCCGAGACCACCTGCTGCTCGCGAGCGAGGAAAACTCCGAGGGCGCGCCGGTCGGGCGGCACGCACAGGCGGGTGGTGATGTCGCCCGAGCCGATGTCTTCTGCGAGGGCAAGACGGACGATGTCGATAGCGCTCAATCGCTTCCCAGGGCGGCTTCCACCTTGGCGAGCTGCGTCTTGTAGGTGTCCAGCTTGAGGCGCATGCCGGTGATTACCTTTTCCGGGGCCTTCGCGCGAAAGCCGTCGTCGGCAAGCTGGCGCTCATGGCTGGCGATGCCCTTTTCGAGCTGTTCCTTTTCCTTTGCCAAGCGATCACGCTGCGCGCCCGCTTCGCGTTCGGGAAGCTGCAGCACGAGGTCGAACTCCGGGGTCGATCGCACCGCGCCGGCATTGCGCGGCGCGTGATCCTGTGAAATGGTCAGGCTCACGTTGGCGATGCGGCGAATCGCTTCCACGTGGGTTTGGGCGATGGCGGCCGCGGAAGTGTGCGAGTACAGCGTGCCGTCGAGAGCCAGTTTGGGATCGGCTTTGAGATCTGCTCTCAGGTTGCGGGCCACCGAGATCACGTCCTGCAGAACCTGCATTTCGTGTTCGGCGGCAAGATCGGACAACTCGCGGTTGTACTGCGGGAAGGCCGCCAGCGCAATCGACTGCCCGCCTGTTTCGAGGCGCTGCCACAACTCCTCGGTGAGAAATGGCATCACCGGATGCAGGAGGCGCAGCGCGGCTTCGAAGGCCGCAAGGAGATTGCGCCAATCGGAATTGAGGCCGGAGTTTTCGGTGAAGCGCAGCTTCTTCAGCTCGACGTACCAGTCGCAGAACTCATGCCAGAAGAACTGCCAGACGGACTGCGCGACTTCGTGATAGCGATGCTGCTCAATGGCGCGGTTTACCTGTTCGGCGCAGGCGTTCAGCCGGCTGAAGATCCAGCGGTCTTCGAGGCTGTGGCCTTCGGGCAGAAATTTTGCTGAATCGCGCGGAGTCCATGGCGCGACGCCCGAGCGATCCATATTCAGGAACAGGAAGCGCGCCGCATTCCAGATTTTGTTGGCGAAGGCGCGCGCACTCTCCATGCGTTCCTTCGTGAACACGATGTCGGTGCCGGGCGCAGCGGCGGTGAGCAGCGCCATGCGGACAGCATCGGTGCCATACTGCTCGGTCACCACCAGCGGATCGATGGTGTTGCCTTTGGTCTTCGACATCTTCTGACCCTCGGCGTCGCGCACCAGGCCGTGAATGTAGACCTCACGGAACGGAACATCTCCCATGAACTCGATGCCGAACATGATCATGCGCGCGACCCAGAAGAACAGGATGTCGAAGCCGGAGATCAGCAGCGTGGTGGGATAGAAGGCGCGCAGATCGGCAGTTTGATCAGGCCAGCCGAGCGTGGAGAACGGCCAAAGGCCGGAGCTGAACCAGGTGTCGAGAACATCGGTATCCTGCCGGAGCTCCGCCGAGCCGCACTGCGGGCAGGAGACAGGAGTTTCGCGGCTCACTACGATCTCCGCGCAGCCGCGGCAGTGCCACGCCGGTACGCGATGACCCCACCACAGCTGACGGGAGACGCACCAGTCGCGGATGTTGTACATCCATTCGTTGTAGGTCTTGGTCCAGTTCTCCGGAACGATCCGGATCTGACCGGTTTCGACGGCGCGAATGGCCTTGTCCGCCAGCGGCTTTGTTTTGACAAACCACTGGGTGGAGATGAGCGGTTCCACCACAGTCTTGCAGCGATCGCAGCGGCCCAGACTGAGCTGGTAATCCTCAATCTTTTCGAGAACGCCGGCTTCTTCGAGGTCGTGCACCACCGTTTTGCGCGCGGCAAACCGGTCGAATCCCGCGTAGGCTCCGGCGGCCGGGGTCATGCGCGCATGCTCGTCGATAACCTTGATGCGCGGCAGGTTGTGGCGCTTGCCCGCCTCGAAATCGTTCAGATCGTGCGCCGGAGTGATTTTGACGACGCCGGTGCCGAATGCCGGGTCGGCAAGATCGTCCAGAATGATGGGAATCTCACGGCCGGAGAGCGGCAGCTGCACGAAGCGGCCGTGCAGATCCGCATATCGTTTATCCTGCGCGTTTATGGCGACGGCGGTATCGCCCAGCATGGTTTCCGGGCGGGTAGTGGCGACCGTCAGAAATCGATCCGTTCCCAGGACGGGGTAGCGGATGTGCCAGAGGTGCCCGGCTATTTCCTGGTGCGACACTTCCAGGTCCGAGATGGCGGTCATACAGCTGGGGCACCAGTTGACCATGTACTCGCCGCGATAGATGAGGCCGCGCTCGTAAAGGGTGACGAAGACCTCGCGAACTGCGCGCGAGAGGCCTGGATCCAGCGTGAACCGTTCGCGGCTCCAGTCGCAGCTGGCGCCCAGACGGATGATCTGGTGCTTGATGGTGTCGCCGTACTTCTCTTTCCACTGCCAGACGCGCTCTTCGAAGGCTTCGCGGCCCAGCTGAAAGCGATCGATGCCCTCCTGACGGAGCTGGCGATCGACCACCATCTGGGTGGCGATTCCGGCGTGGTCGGTTCCGGGCAGCCAAAGCGTATCCTCACCGAGCATGCGGTGCCAGCGCACGGTTACGTCGATTTCGGTGTGCTCGAGCATGTGGCCCATGTGAAGCGAGCCGGTGATATTGGGCGGGGGTATGACGAGCGAAAACATCCGGCGGCCGGGACGGACCTGCGCGTGAAAAATGCCGGAATCTATCCACCACTGAGCCCAGCGTGGCTCAAAGCGCTGGGGCTCATAGACTTTCTCAAGTTCCATGAAGGGAAACTATAATTATAGGCGGAAACGAAAAAAGCCGGACCGCCTGAGGCGATCCGGCTTCCGGGAGAAAGGCTGAAAAAAGTATTTCAGGCGGCGCGTTTTTTGCGCACCAGGACGGCCAGCCCGACGAGGCCGGTACCGAACAGTGCGATTGTGCCTGGCTCCGGGACAGCGCTGGCGCTGTACTGCAGATTATCGATCAGAACCGCATGAGAACCCGTCGTGGCGACATCAATCTCGTCAAACTGTTGAGTTGAAAAGAAGAAGCCGAAGTAGTTGCCGACGCCCATGACAGGCGTGGAACTTTGGTCATAAACAGAATTCGCGACGACGATGAAAGAGTCAACGGTGGTTCCGTTTAATTTAGCTGTGAATGTTTCCGAATCCTGGCCGCCGGTAATCATGGCAAAGTCGGCATACGTCTGAGGAACACTAAAGAAAATGGAGAACGTGTTGTTATAAGTCCCGCCATTTGTAGTGAAATTTGTAACGCAATTTCCGCTCTCCTGGTAAAAGACGCAATTGGGATTGCCGGCGCCGTTATTTCCGTCGTAGAAGAGCGTCGTGCTGGTGACGTCCCCGAACTGGGTTCCGATCACGGAGTCAAAGGCAAGTGTCGGTGTTTCAAAGGTTTGGGTAAATGCAGGAGACCCCATCCCAGCGGCATTCGTGATGGCCGAAGCCATACACAGTCCCTCAGATGCCAGGGCACACGCCGACATTACAGTAATCCGGAATAAACTCAATCGCATTGCATATCCTCCGATGCAGCTGGTATTGAGTCAGTTTAACTGCCGGAGTGATTGAATGGCAATAGATTTCTCAGTTTAAATTGAATGAATTAGGCCTATGAAGGCGGTATATAACCAGAATTAGGGGAATTGATTAGCTGAAATGGATAACAAAGAATTGGCACGTATTCTGTGGGAAACAGCGGACCTGATGGAAATTGCGGGTGACGATTCCTTTCGTATCCGCAGTTACCGCAATGGAGCGACGGCGGTGGAGGGGCAAACTGTGAGCGTGGCGGCGATTCTGCGCGACTCCACGCGCAAGGTGACTGATATTCCGGGGATCGGGAAGGGGCTCGCGGCGGTTTTGCGTGAAATCGACCAGCGGGGCTCGTGTGAACGGCGCGACGAACTGCTGACCCGCTTTCCGGCATGCTCTCTGGAGTTTCTGAAAATTCAGGGGCTGGGTCCGAAGGGAATCGCGCTGCTGTTCCAGCATTTCCAAGTGAGTTCGATGGAAGAACTCGAGCGCCTCTGCATCGAGCAGAAGCTCCGGGAGCTGCCGCGGATGGGAGCCAAGCTGGAGGAAAAGGTGCTGCGCTCAATCGCGCAGTATAAGCTTCGTACTGGCCGCTTTCTGCTCAGTTTCGCCGATTCCGCCGCGGGCGAACTCGCGGCCGCCATCGCGGCTCTGCCGGGAGTGGAATCGGTGTTGCCGGCCGGCAGTCTGCGCCGCGGCCGCGAAACGGTAGGCGATCTGGATCTGCTGGTGACGGGTCCGGATGCAACGGCCGCACTGGAACTGGTGGCGACGTATCCGCGAGTTCACGAGGTGCTGGGCCGCGGGGTAAATAAAACGAGCGTGAAACTGGGCCGCGAAGGTCTGCAGGTGGACGTGCGCGCGCTTCCCCGCGAGAGCTTCGGCGCGGCGATGCAGTATTTCACCGGAAGCAAGGAACACAATGTCGCGATCCGCGTCCGGGCCGTGCGAATGGGTCTGAAACTTAGTGAGTATGGCCTGTTCCGCGCCGAGGACGAGAGCCGCGTGGCGGGCGAAACTGAGGAAGAAGTTTACCGGGCGCTGGGGCTGGCGTGGATTCCGCCGGAAATGCGGGAAAACCAAGGCGAGATTGAACTGGCGGAGTCGGACGCGCTGCCGCGCCTGATAAAGCTTTCCGACCTGCGCGGCGACGTGCACATGCACACCACGGCAACGGATGGCCGCGCCACTCTGGAGGAGATGGCCGAGGCGGCGCGCGGTCTGGGTTACGAATACATCGCGATTACGGACCACTCCAAGGCTCTTTCGATGGCGAACGGGCTGGACGAGCGCCGGGTGGTGGAATTCGCCCGTCGGGTGCGTGAGATCAACAGCCGCGGTCTCGGGATCCGCATCTTCGCCGGCCTGGAGTGCGACATTATGAAGGATGGACGGACGGATGTGGAAGAAGACGCGCTGGCGGAGCTTGATTGGGTGATTGGCAGCGTTCACGGGAACATGAACATGGAAGCCGCCGAGATGACCGACCGGCTGCTCCGGGCGCTGGAGAGCCCGTCGCTTCGGGTGATTGGGCATCCCACGGGACGTCTGCTGCTGAACCGCGACCCGTATCCGTACGATTTCGAGCAGGTGGCGGAGAAAGCAGTGCGGCGCGGGGTAGCGTTCGAGATCAACTCCAGCCCGGAGCGCCTGGACCTTTCCGGCCAGATGACGCGTATAGCCCGAGCCAAAGGCGCGAAGTTCACCATCTCGACCGATGCGCATCACCCCAAACATCTGGCGAACATGCGTTTTGGCGTCAGCACGGCGCGACGCGGCTGGCTGGAACCGGGGGATGTCCTGAACACGCTTCCCGCGCCGGCGTTTGCGCAGGCGATCCGAGCAAAAAATTCATGAAATTCACATCGTCCAAAGAAGTCTATTATTCCCGGATATTCCGGGTGACCGAAGACATCGCGGAAGACGAAACCGGCTTCGTCATCGAGCGCTCCATTGTGCGGCATCCCGGTTCGGCGGTCATGATGCCTGTCGATGAGAATCGCATTCTGCTGGTCCACCAGTACCGTCTGCCGGCGGAGAAGATGATGTGGGAGCTTCCCGCCGGAAAGATCGACGAAGGCGAGACGGCCTTCGACGCGGCGAAGCGCGAACTGGTAGAGGAAACCGGCTACTCCGCCGGGACCTGGAAGGAATTGATCAGCTTTTATCCTTCGCCGGGTTTCCTGCAGGAAAGAATGACGATTTTCCTCGCCACGGACCTGATTGCCGGGATGGCTACGCCGATGGATGACGAGCGGATCGAGACCAAATGGTTCGACCGCGCCGAGGTGAAGCGCATGATCCTCGCCAATGAAATCGAGGACAGCAAGACGATGATCGGGTTCCTGGTCTGGGACGCGCTATAGACCGGCGTACCAGTCGTAGCCGCGTTCAGCCCAGTAATCGTCGGGTTTGGTCGCGGTGTACTCGATCTTGCCAATCTGCTTAATGTTCTTGATGCCGTATTTGACGGGGATGCAGAGGCGCAGCGGCGCGCCGTGCCTGTCTTCCAGAGGCTGGCCGCTCATCTCGTAGCAGAGCAGCGTCTGCGGCTGCATAACGCTTTCCAGATCCAGCCCTACGTAATATTCCTCGTCGGGCGTCACCATGGAAACATACTTCATGCCGGGCGCGGGCGGGTATTGTTTGGCGAAGTCCACGAACCGCGCGCCACCCCAGTGCACGATCTCACTCCAGCCTTCGATACATTTCAGTTCGGTTACATGCTCCGCGTGCGGAAGAGCTTTGATCGCGGCGAGCGGAACATCGGCGGCCGGCGCGGAAGAGCCTTCCACGCGCACTTTCCAAGTGGCGCGGTCAGTGTCCGGACTGTTGCCGTAGTCTTCGTTCAGCCGGACCTTGCGAACGGCGCGATCCAGCGGAAATTCACGGGCGAGGCGATGTTCCCGGAACCAGGCTTCAGAGAGTTTCTCATCGGCCTGCAGCCCGCGCCGCAGAGGCCAGTGAATGCCGTCTTCGTTTTCCGAGGACATCAGCCATCCCCATGCCCCCAACCCGGCAACCGCGGCGACGCCCCCGGTGAGCAGGCTGCGGCGCGTCTTTCGGGCCATCAAACGATCGGCTTCATCGCTCATGAGCTACCTCCTGCGTGTCGACGATCTCATAACCAGTGATCATGGCGCGCGCGTTGTTCCAGCCCGCGCGAATCACCTGGCCCACATGTACGACAAAGAATCCCACATACCCCAGCGTGAGCAGAAAATGCTCGATGCGCGCCGCTTTATAACCGCCCAGAATCTCGGCAAGCCACGCGAACTGCACATAGCGCCAGATCGCCACGCCCGTGATCAGCGATCCGAGCCCCATGACGATGATCGCCGTGTAAGAAATCTGCTGGGCCGCGTTGTACTTGCCTTGTGGCGGCATCTCTTTGCGGAGGTGCAGATCGTACAGGGTAACGTAGATGGCATCGCGCAGGGCATTCCGGCCTGGAACCATTTTGCGCCACTCGCCCGACACAAGGGTATAGAGCACGTACAGCAGGCCGTTGATGGCGAAAATCCACATGAAGACGAAGTGCCAGGCCATCCCCTGCGCCAGCTTGTTGTTGACGTGAAAAGCCGAATAGAAACTGTCGGGGAAGAAGTGAAACAGCGTGAAATCGCCGAACCCGACGCGGTACACGTCATTTGCCCAGTAGATCCACAATCCGGTCCAGATCATGATGGCCAGCAAGGGGAAGTTGATCCAGTGAAACCATCGGATGGCCCGAAGGTGCTTTAACTCAACCCGTCTCATTTGTTGGTTGGTTCCCTTTCCGCGGGATTTTCTTCCAGGCGTTCTACGCGCACGCCGGTGATGCGATTTCGCTCGACGGAATCCACTGTAAATCGCCGTCCTTCATGCTCCACGCTTTCCCCGCGTCTGGGGATGTGGCCCAGCTTGTAAAGCAGAAATCCGGCAAGCGTCTCGAAGCCGGCTTCGGTCGGGATTTCCGCGCCGTAGAGGTTTTCGAAGTCGCGGATTTTCGTGGCTCCGTCGAGGACTGTTTCGGCGGATTCGGGCTGGGCCAGTTCCGGCGCATCGTCGAACTCATCTTCGATTTCGCCGACGATCTGCTCGAGAACATCTTCGACGGTCAGCAGACCGGAGATGGTGCCGAATTCATCCACCACGAGCGCCATATGCGATTTGCCCTGGCGGAATTCATCGAGCATCTGCATGAGGGGCTTGGTTTCCGGCACCACCAGCTGTTTGCGGATGAGGTGACGCAGGTCGAAGGGCCGCGGCACGCGCCCGGCCCGCAGCGCAGCGCGCCGTTCCTGCCACAGACGCACCATGTCCTTGAAAAACAGAATGCCCAGAATCTGTTCAGGACGCCCTTCGTAGACAGGCAGGCGCGAGTGCTGCTGGTCGATCATGGTGTGCAGCACATCGTCGAGCGAAGCTTCCACGGGAACGGACACGATCTGGTTGCGCGGAATCATAATCTCGCGCACGGAGAGCTCGTCGAGATCGAGAATGCGGTGGATCATGTCTTCCTGCACTTCGGGCAGATGCCCGGAGCCGCGGCTCGAGCTGACGATGAAGCGAATCTCTTCGGTGGAGTGTCCGCCGGAGTGACGTCGCCGGTCCACTCCAAGCGCGCGCGTCATCACGGAAGCCGAGTGTTCGATGACGTAAATAAACGGCCCGGCGATTCGCGTGAAGATCAACAGGGCCGGGGCGACGGTCACGGCGAGGCGATCGGCTTTGGCGATGGCCAGATTCTTGGGGACGACTTCACCGATGACAACGTGCGTATACGTCATGATCAGGAAAGCCAGGGCGAAGGTGGCTCCATGCAGCAGGCGCGAAGCAAAGGGGGCGGGCGTTCCCGAATAGAACAGATGCACCGGGCTGAGCAGCAGCTGGTAAAGGGTGTCTTCTCCGGCCCAGCCGAGCCCCAGGCTTGCGAGCGTGACACCTACCTGAGTGACCGAAAGCAGGCGCTCCGGATGGGCAAGGAGGCTGAGGGCATCACGGGCGCCGGCCACGCCGCTTTCCGCCAGTTGGCGCAGGCGCGAATCGCGCACGGAGAGCAAAGCCACTTCGGAGGCGGCGAAAAACGCATTCACTATGACGATAACCGCCAGCAGCAGCAATCGAAATCCGAAAAATGCGCCAGGAGGCCCTGCCATGCCGATCTATCCCAATGTAGCCTTAGTGCGCGGCGGCGTGTGAGGCGCGCGCCTTCTTCATGATGAAGACGCAGGGGACCAGGATGGCGGTTCCGATGCCGAGCAGCCGGAAAACGTCCAGATACGATTCCATGGTGGCCTGGCGGTAGATGCTGTTCGAAATCAGCCCGTAGGCCCGGTGTGACGCGCTGGCGGGCGTGGCGCCGTGCGCGAGCAGGGTGTTGCTGGCACCGTTTACCGCATTGCGGAAGTTCTGCGTGAAGTTGTCGGTGTGCACCGAGAGCACGGACTGGTGATACTGCGCGCGCCGCGCCAGCAAGGTGGTGACCAGCGAAATGCCGACGCTGCCGCCGATGTTGCGCGACAGGTTGGTTATGCCAGAGACGGAGTTGCTCTTTTCGCGCGCCATTCCAATATAGGCGACGGTCTGGATAGGAATGAACAGGAACGCAATGCCGGCGGCTTGATAGACGCGCGCCCACACGGCCTCACCGAAGCTGATGTCCAGCGTGATGTGGCTCAGGTGGAACAGACCGAGCGACGTGACTAGGAACCCGAAGGCGATGAGAAGCCGGGCGTCCACGCGGGAGATCATCATGCCAACGAAGGGAAGCAGGAGTATGACGGCTATGCCGCCAGGGGAAAGCACCATTCCTGCTTCCTCCGCGGTATAGCCGAACAGCTGCTGCAGCATCTGCGGCACCAGCAGCGTGGTGCCGAAGAGCACGATGCCCAGCATGAACATGGCGATATTCGAGATTAGAAAACTGCGCTGCTTCAGCAGTTTCACTTCGATGACGGGGTGTTCGTGATGCCACTCCCAGAACGCGGCAAAGAGAAGTCCGACGACGGAAAGAACGGTGAAAAACACGATGAAGCGGGAGCCAAACCAGTCGTCGCGCTCGCCTTTATCCAGAACGATCTGCAGGGAGGCGAGACCAATGGCAATGGCCATAAGCCCGACGTAATCGATGCGGATCTTTTTGCCTTTGAGGCCGCGCAGATAGGGCGGATCTTCCACCAGGCGCGAGGTAAGGAACAGGGAAATGATGCCGACGGGGATGTTGATGAAGAAAATCCAGCGCCAGTCGAAGTTGTCGGTAATGTAGCCGCCGAGTGTCGGGCCGATGGCGGGAGCGGTCACGACGGCGATTCCGTAAACGGCGAAGGCCATGCCGCGCTTGGCTGGTTCGAATGTATCGGCGAGTATGGCCTGCTCACTGGGGGCAAGGCCGCCTCCTCCCAGGCCCTGGAGCACGCGGAAGAAGATGAGCATCCCGAGGTTGGGTGCCAGTCCGCACAGGAAGGAACTGACCGTGAAGAGGGTGACGCACAGCATGTAGAAGCGTTTGCGTCCGATAAGGGTGGACAGCCAGCCGCTGATGGGCAGAATGACCGCGTTGGCTACCAGATAAGAGGTAAGCACCCATGTGCTTTCATCCTGGCCGGCGGAAAGATTGCCGGCGATGTGGGGGAGCGAGACGTTGGCGATGCTGGTATCCAGCACCTCCATGAACGTGGCCAGCGTGACAGTGAGTGCAATTGCCCACTGGTTGTGCGCCGGGCGCCAGACCTGAGGTTTGGCCGGCGCCGTGGCGGCCGCAGCGCTCACTGCAGCCAGACTTTCGGTTCAACCGACATGCCTGGGCGCAGACGCCGGTCCTGATCTTCGCCCCTATCGAGCCGGATGCGAACCGGTATGCGCTGCACGACCTTCACGTAATTGCCGGTGGCGTTCTCCGGCGGCAGCAGGCTGTACTTGGCGCCGCTGGCGGCCGCGATGCTTTGCACATAGCCGTTGTAAGAACGGCCAAAGGCGTCCACCTTGATGGTGACGTGTTGCCCGGCGCGCATGCGTTTGAGCTGGGTCTCCTTGAAGTTCGCGGTGATCCAGATGTCGTCCAGCGGCACCACGGCCAGGAGTTCCTGTCCGGGTGAAACGCGCGTTCCCGCTTCCACGCTCTTCTTTCCGATTACGCCATCCGCAGGTGAGGTGATTTTGCAGTACTGCAGATTGAGCAGAGCCTGGTCGACAGCGGCTTTCTTCGACTGCACATCGGCGGTGCGGCCCGCGATGTTGGCGCGCTGCACGGCCACTTGACGGGGAGCGTTCTGCCGCGCCTGGCTGAGGCGCGCTCGGGCCTGATCCACTTCGGCCTGGGCTTGCTCGATCTGCTTGCGGGAGGCGTCCGCTGAGGCCTGATTGGCCTCCACGGCGGCTTCAGACGCTTTGGCCGCGGTGACTTTGGCGTCATACTGCTCGCGCGACACTTCGTCTTTATCGACCAGCACCTTGAAACGCGCGACTTCCGCGACATCATTCGCGTGTGTAGCCTGGGACTGCTTGATCTGCGCCAGCGTGGCGGCGTAACTCTGCTGCGCTGAGGCGACCTTGGCCAGAGCGCTCGCGACATCCAGATTGACGGTCGAAATTGTGGTCTCGTTCTGCGTGTTGACGATCGGCACGTTGGGATTCTGGGCGGTGAGTTCCGCCTGCGACTGCACCAGATCGGCCTGGGCCTGTTCGAGGGCTACCTGGTAGTCCCGCGGATCGAGCGCGACCAGCACCTGGCCGGCTTTTACGGTGTAGTTGTCTTCCACATAAACGTTCGTGACAGTGCCGCTGATGCGGCTGCTGACGGAATCGATGTGGCCGTCCACCTGAGCGTCGTCGGTGGATTCGTAGGAATCGAGATAGCTGAAAAGAAAAAAGGCGCCGATGGCGAGAGCGGCCACCACGATGACGATGATCAGAATGGTGATGGGCCGGATGCCGCGCTTCTTCCTGGGCTCTTCGGGCTTCTTCTCGTCGGCCTTCTTGTCGTCCTGCTTTTGATCCCCGCTTCCCTGCTGGTCCTTGCCTTCGGGCTGGTCGGGCTTCTTATCACCTTCGGTACGCATCCGCTGCTGTTCGTCGCGCATGCGCTGCTGTTCGTCGCGCAGGCGCTGCACTTCATCGCGCAGCCTCTGCTGTTCTTCCAGCAACTCCACCGGAGGTTCCTCTAGATTTCGCTCCATATACTTACTTTCCCCTCAGAAACTGACGGATATTCGTTTCGGCCTCACCCATCGCACGCGCCAGCGTTACTTTTGCCAGGTTGTGCGCATACACAGCGGAGATGTAGTCGTTGTTCGCGGTTGCCACGGATTCCTGCGCCTGAGTCACTTCCACGGTGTCGGCTACGCCGGCGGCGAAACGATCGCGCGCCTGGGTGAGTGTCTCCTGCGCCAGCTGGACGTTGCTTTGCGCCAGCGAAACCTGGTCGGCCGCGGAGTCCAAGTCGAGGAACGCGTTGCGGACGTCATAATCGATGCGGCCGCGCAAATCCTCCACTTCGGCTCTCCGCTGGCGCAGCGCGGAATCCGCCTGTTCGATGTCGCCCTTCACACGCGTACCCTGGTAGATCGGGAAGTTCAGCCCTCCGTTAAACGTGAAGGTGCCGTGAGACTGCGCGGGATTGGTACCAATCACACCGTAGTCCGTGGAGACGCTGAGGGTGGGATAGCGTTCGGCGTGCGCGGCTTTCAACGTGAGCTCGGCAGCCCGCACCTGAGCGTTCGCCGCCTGCAGGTCCGCACGATTCCGTTCGGCTCCTTCGAGCGCCTGCAGCAGAGTGACGCCCGCCAGCGGCGTGTAGGGCAGTTCGTCCGCCAGCACGAAATCCTGACCGAGCGGCAGGCCCACGATGCGCGCCAGGTTCAACCGCTGCTTGTCGTAATCCGCTTTGAGCGAACGCACCCGCTGCTGTTCAGTCTGCAGTTCCACGCGAGCGCGGGTCGCGTCGATGCGCGCGTTCAGTCCTGCCCGGTTGCGGTCGGAAGCCTGCTGGTAGACTGCCTGCGCTGTTTGCACCTGCGCCTGCGCGGTATTCAGCCGGGCCAGCGCGGCGCTCACCTGCAGATAAGTCCCGCCGATTGCGAGCACCACCAGATCGCGCGCATCCTTGGCCGAAAGGCGCGTGGCATTCAGGGTTTCTTTGGAAGCCCGGTAGTTCCGCAGCCGCGTGAGATCGGCCAACGTTTGCGTGAAGGTGGCACGCGCGTCGAAGTAGTTGTAAGGACCTACGACACTCGGAATGGCAAAGCCGGGAATCGAGATACGGAAGCCCAGAGCAGCCAGGTTGGTCTGCTGCACATCTTCGCGGATTACTCCGCTGATATTCGGCAGCAGCGCATTGAGCGCTTCGTAACGCTGACCTTCCGCTTGCCGGATGCTGTTCGAAGAAGTGACGGAACCCAGGTTGTAGAGCAGCCCCTGTTTCAGCGCATAGTCGAGAGTGAGCGGCAGCGCGGTTCCGGTGTTGATGCCCGTGGGCAGACTGCCGAAATAGGGACCCTGCACGTTGACCGTGCTGTTAATCAGGTTGACGCTGTTTGCGCCGCCCGCATTTACGGTGGATTGCGTGGTGCCCACACTGCCTGTCTGTCCGGTTCGGCCAGAGAGGGGCAGTTGCTGCGCGGAGGACTGCGGAGCGGGACCCGGTGCCTGTGCCAGCAGGGGCGCGGCCAGAAGGAACAGGAAACAGCGGGGCCGAAATCTGGTCATCTTAGTTTGTCGTGGGGGCACAAGCCCAGCTAACCATGCAGGTTAGGATGGTGTGAAGAGCGCGTGGGTCGCAAATTTCACCGAACAAAATGAGCGCTTGCTCATTTCCGGCTCTTTCATTCTAACGTTTCAGGCTGTTTACGGCCATTTCGCCGCGGGTTTTGACGCTATAGTGGCAGCAGGAAAAAGAAACAAGCCAGGCTTTCCGGGTGAGTTCCGTCACCAACATGATTTAGGTGCGCTACGTGCTCGCGCGAAGTAAAGAAACACGACGAAAATCGCAACTAACAGCGAGGTACAAAGATGAATCCCTTGAAAGAGCTCGAGCACTACGGCCAGTCTGTGTGGCTGGATTACATTCGCCGCAATATGTTCTCGAGCGGTGAGCTGAAGAAATATATCGAAGACGATGGCCTAAAGGGTATGACTTCGAACCCGGCCATCTTTGAGAAAGCCATTACGGGCAGCGACGACTACGCAAAGTCGCTCAAAGAGGCGCAGGATAAGGGCACCTCAGACCCGATGACGCTTTTCGAGACTCTCGCTGTTCCGGACATTCAGCAGGCGGCGGACGCGCTGCTGCCGGTCTATGAGAAGTCGAAGAAGCTGGATGGGTACGTCAGTTTGGAGGTGTCGCCTTACCGGGCACGCGAGACGGATGCGACGCTCAACGACGCGCGCCGCCTTTGGAAGGACGTGAACCGCCCCAACCTGATGGTGAAAGTGCCGGGCACGCCGGAAGGCATTCCCGCGATTGAGCAGCTGATCTCGGAAGGGGTCAACATCAATGTCACGCTGCTGTTTTCGAATGACGCTTACGAGCGTGTGGCGCAGGCTTACCTGGCGGGGCTGGAACGCCGCGAGGGAGATCTGAGCGGGATCGGCAGCGTTGCCAGCTTTTTCGTGAGCCGCATCGACGTGATGATCGACGGCATGCTGCAAAAAGAGATCGACAATATGACCAGCAACGGGGAAGAGCAGCTGGCTCGCTCGCTGATGGGCAAAGTGGCGATCGCCAATGCCAAGCTGGCCTACGAAAAGTACAAGGAGATATTTGCCGGTCCGCGCTGGGAGAAGCTGAAAGCGCGCGGAGCGCATCCGCAGCGGCTGCTGTGGGCGAGCACCAGCACCAAGAACCCCGAGTATCGCGACGTGATGTATTGCGAGGAACTGATCGGACCAATGACGGTGAACACCATGCCACCCTCCACGTTCGATGCGTTCCGTGATCACGGCCAGCTGCGCAACAGCCTGGAAGAAAATCTGGACGCGGCGCACGCGGTGATGGCGAATCTGGAGAAGGCCGGCATTTCGATGAAGGCCGTCACGGATAAGCTGCTGGTGGACGGTCTCAAACTGTTCGCCGATGCCTTCGACAAGCTGCTGAACGCGCTTGATGTCCGCTGCCGCACGGATATCAAGCCGAAGGTGACGGGACAGACGTATCGCATTCCCGCGGACGCGGACAAGAAGGTGAAGGAGTCGCTTGAGCGCTGGCAGGCGAGCGGCATGGTGCGCCGCATCTGGGCGTGCGACCCCGCGGTTTGGACCGGTGACGATGAGGGCAAGTGGCTGGGCTGGTTAACTATTACGGAAGATCAGATCGCGCATGCCGAGCACCTGGCGCGCACTGCCGATGACATCCGCGCGGCGGGCTTCACCCATGCGTTGCTGCTGGGAATGGGCGGCTCCAGCCTGTGCGTCGAAGTGATGGAGAAAACGTTCGGCAGCGCTCCCGGCTTCCCAAAGATGCTGGTTCTGGATTCCACGGATCCGGCGCAGATCAGAGAGATCGAAAAGCAGCTGGATATTGCGAAGACGCTGTTCATCGTGTCGAGCAAGTCGGGCGGCACGCTGGAACCCAACATCTTCAAACAGTATTTCTTTGAACGCACGGCGCAAACGGTGGGGGCGGGGAAGGCCGGCAGTCATTTCTATGCCATAACCGATCCCGGTTCGAAGATGGAACAGATCGCCAAAAGCGACAGCTTTCGGGGTATCTTCCATGGGCTGCCCAGCATCGGCGGGCGCTATTCGGCGCTGTCCGATTTCGGCATGGTGCCCTCCGCCATCATGGGCGTGGACCTGACGAAGTTTCTCGACAAGACGGAGCAGATGGTGCACGCCTGTACGTCGTGCGTGGCGAATGACCATAATCCTGGCGTGATTCTGGGCACTATTCTGGGCACGCTGGCGAATGAGGGCCGGGACAAGGTAACCATTGTGGCGTCGCCGGCGATTGCCGATCTGGGCGCGTGGCTGGAGCAGTTGATCGCGGAATCCACTGGCAAGATTGGGAAGGGCATGATTCCGGTGGATCGTGAACCGCTGGGCAACCCCTCGGTCTACGGCAAGGATCGCGTGTTCGTCTACGAGCGCTACACACCCGAGCCCGATTCGGAGCAGGACAACGCCGTGAACGCGCTCGCGATCGCTGGACATCCCGTGGTTCAGATTGCGGTGGATGACAAGTACGACCTGGGCCAGGAATTCTTCCGCTGGGAGATTGCGATTGCCACGGCGGGTTCGCTCATCGGCATCAATCCGTTCAACCAGCCCGATGTCGAAGCGAGCAAGCTGGAAACGAAGAAGCTGACTTCGGAATACGAAAAGAACGGTTCGCTTCCGGAAGAAAAGCCGATCTTCGAAGGTTCCGGCATCAAGCTGTTCACAGATGAAGCCAATGCTTCGGAACTGGGCAAACAGAAGTCTCTCGAAGATTATGTCGCCGCGCACCTCAACCGCCTGGAGCCGGGCGATTATCTGGCGTTCCTCGCTTATGTGCAGATGAATGCGTTGCATGACAAACAGCTGCAATCCATGCGCGAGGCCGTGCGCGATCACAAGAAGATAGCCACATGCGTAGGCTTTGGCCCGCGCTTCCAGCACTCAACGGGTCAGGCTTACAAGGGCGGACCGAACACCGGTGTATTTCTGCAGATCACGTGCGACGATGCGGTCGACCTGCCCGTGCCGGGACAGAAGTATACATTTGGCGTGGTGAAAGCGGCGCAGGCGCGCGGTGACTTTGAGGTGCTGGCGGAACGGAAGCGGCGGGTTCTGCGCGTGCATCTGGGCAAGGACGTGCACCAGGGTCTTGCGATTCTGGAAGCAGCGGTCATGAAAGCACTGGTTTAAAGGAAAACAATGCAAATCGGAATGGTAGGGCTCGGGCGCATGGGCGCCAACATGGCGAAGCGCCTGATGAAGGGCGGCCACGAATGCGCGGTGTTCGACACGGACGCCGCGCGTGTGCAGGAGATGGGAAAGGATGGCGCGAAAGGCGCCACGGACCTGGGCGACTTCGTCAAACTTCTGAGCAAACCGCGCGCGGTCTGGATCATGGTTCCGGCGGGCGATGCCACGGAACAGACGGTACAGAAGCTCTCTTCCTGCCTTGAGCAGGGCGATACCATCATCGATGGCGGCAACTCGTATTACAAGGACGACGTGCGCCGCGCGAAGATGCTGCTGACCAAGGGAATCCACTACATGGATGCCGGCACCAGCGGTGGCGTGTGGGGTCTGGAGCGCGGCTATTGCTTGATGGTGGGAGGCGAGAAGGAAGTGTTCGACCGCCTCGAGCCGATCTTCAAGACGCTGGCGCCGGGCATCGGACATATTGATCGCACGCCGGGGCGTCCGGAAAACGAAGGCACCGCGGAAGAGGGCTATCTTTACTGTGGCAATATCGGCGCGGGTCACTTCGTGAAGATGATCCACAACGGGATCGAATACGGGCTGATGCAGGCGTATGGCGAAGGCTTCGACATCTTGAAGAACGCCAACTCCGAGGAACTGGCGCCGGATCTGCGCTATGACTTCAACGTACCCGAGGTCGCGGAGTTGTGGCGGCGCGGCAGTGTGGTGTCATCGTGGCTGCTGGATCTATCGGCATCGGCGCTCGCACGAAAATCCGACGCTCTCCAACTACACCGGCTTCGTCCACGATTCCGGCGAGGGCCGCTGGACGATCATGGCCGCGCTGGAAGAAGCCGTTCCGGTGGATGTGCTCTCGACGTCTCTTTACGCGCGCTTCCGTTCCCGACAGGAGCACACCTTTTCTGAAAAGATGCTCTCGGCCATGCGCAACAAATTCGGCGGGCATGTGGAACGGCCGACCGGAAACTGATGCCCGAAGAGGAATTCACCGAGCACGAAGAGCGCGGCCGGCCCGCTGACAACTGCATCATGGTGATCTTCGGCGCGGCCGGAGATCTGACCACGCGGAAGCTGATCCCCGCGCTTTATAACCTGGGCAAGAGCGACCATCTTCCGAAAGATTTCGCTATTGTCGGGTTTGCCGTGGATGAGCTTTCGCGCGAGCAGTTCCGCGACAAAGTACGCAAGGATATCCAGCAGTTCGCGCCGGATCCGATCGATGAAAACCTGTGCAGCTGGCTCCTGGAACGCCTCTACTACATCCAGGGCGATTTCCGGGACGAAACCAGATACGACGAGTTGAAGACGCTGCTGGCGGAACTCGATCAGCGTTATCACACGCCTGGCAATTACTTCTATTACCTCGCGGTGGCGCCGGTCTTCTTCGCGGAGATCATCAAGCAGCTCGGTAAGAAAGATTTGCAGTGCGAAGAGAAAGGGCACTGGCGGCGGGTGGTGATCGAAAAGCCGTTCGGCTCCGATCTGGATTCCGCCCGCGCGCTGAACCGCGAAATTCAGCAGGTGCTTACCGAACGACAGATTTACCGCATCGACCATTACCTCGGCAAGGAGACCGTTCAGAACATCCTGGTGTTCCGCTTTTCGAACGGCATCTTCGAGCCGATCTGGAACCGCCGGTACATCGATCATGTGCAGATTACGGTGGCCGAACAGCTGGGCGTGGAACGGCGCGGCGGTTACTACGATAACGCCGGCGCGCTGCGCGACATGGTGCCGAACCACATCCTGCAGCTGGTCTCGCTGACGTCGATGGAACCGCCCATCTCCTTCGGCGCGGATGCGGTACGCGACGAGCAGGCGAAGATCCTGCACGCGATTCAGCCGCCGACTCCGGAAGAGGTCCTGACGCGCGCGGTGCGCGGCCAGTATGACGAAGGCGTGGAGGATGGCAGGATCGTTCCAGGCTATCGCTCCGAACCGTTCGTTCCCTCGAACTCGCATACCGAGACTTTCGTCGCGCTGAAGCTTTCGATCGACAACTGGCGCTGGGCAGATGTGCCGTTTTACATCCGCACCGGCAAGCGCATGCCGAAGCGCGTGACTGAGATCGCGATCCAGTTCCGGCGCGCGCCCTTCGTGCTGTTCCGCGACACGCCCGTGAGCAAACTGAGCCATAATCTGCTGGTGATGCACATTCAGCCGGACGAGGGCATCTCGCTGCGTTTCGGCGCGAAGATCCCCGGCCCCACCGTGCGTGTGGGCCCGGTGGATATGGATTTCAAGTATGCCGACTACTTTCGGCAGCGAGCCGAGCACCGGGTATGAGCGGCTGCTTTACGATTGCATGATCGGCGACGCCACGCTGTTCCAGCGCGCCGATATGGTGGAAGCGGGTTGGAGCATTGTGTCGCCAGTGATGGATGTGTGGAGCGCGCTGCCGGCGCGTTCCTTCCCGAACTATCGAGCGGGCTCCTGGGGACCGCGCGAAGCCGACGAACTGATGCGGCGCGATGGCCGCCACTGGCGCGACATCGATTAGGCGCGATGAGGAAGCTGTTTGCCGCCGCGCTGGTCCTCACCGCACCGCTGAGCGCGCAGGAGGCGTTATACAGCCGGAACTGCGCAGCCTGCCACGGAGACGATGCGCGCGGAGGTGCGCAGGGGCCTGGCCTGGAAAGGAATCCGCGTGTTGCGGCGCAATCGGTGGAGCAGCTCCGCGCGTTTCTGGCGCGGGGTAACGCGGCGGCCGGAATGCCCGCGTTCGCCGAGTTGCCGGCGGATCAGCTGCTGACGTTCGCGAAGTACCTCCGGAAGCTGAACGAGAACACGCCCGTGGTGGCGAACGAGACCACGGGGAAAACAACGTTCCGCGATCCCCGCCCCGGCGACTGGCTGACCTATAACGGGCATGAATCCGGCAATCGCTACAGCGAACTGAACGAGATCAACGCCGGCAACGTCTCCGCATTGCGGGTGAAGTGGGTCTTTCCCATCGAAAGCTTTGGCCTCGAAACCACACCGCTGGAAGCCGACGGCGTTCTCTATGTCACCGGCCCCAACCAGGTTTTCGCGCTCGATGCTCTGACGGGCCGCCCGATCTGGCAGTTCTCCCGCCCGGCGACTCCCGGTCTGCTGGGCGATTCCAAGCTGGGGACCAATCGCGGTGTGGCGATCCTGCGCGACAAGGTGTTCTTCGTCGCCGACAACGCGCATCTGCTGGGGCTCGACCGCACGACCGGGAAGCTGCTCTGGGAAACAGCAATGGGCTTCGGCGAGGGTCAGCATTACGGCGGCACCATGGCGCCCCTGGTGGTGAATGGAAACGTGATCGCCGGAGTGGCCGGCGCCGATCAGGGGATTCGCGGCTTCGTCGCGGCGTTCAGCGCCAATACGGGAGAACTGGTGTGGAGGCACTGGACGGTGCCCGCCAGGGGTGAGCCAGGCAGCGAAACATGGCTTGGCAAAGAACCGCTGACGGGCGGCGGTTCCACATGGCTCACCGGTTCATACGACCGTTCGACGGATACGCTCTACTGGGCCACCGGCAATCCCTGGCCCGACGGCGACGACCGCGACCGCCCCGGTGACAATCTCTACACCAACTCCGTTCTGGCTCTGGATGCCAAAACCGGCAACCTGAAATGGCACTACCAGTTCACGCCACACGATCTGAAGGACCGGGACGCCACCGAGCCTAACGTTCTGGTGGACACCGTCTATCGCGGTCAACCGGCGAAGCTGCTGCTGCATGCCGACCGCAACGGCTTCTTCTACGTTCTGGATCGAACCAGCGGGAAGGTGTTGCTTGCCAAACCTTTCCTGCGCCGCGTCGACTGGGCTTCCGGAATCGATCCCAGCGGCCGACCGATCGTCAGGAATCCGCGCGGCTGCCCCAGCGACGCCGCCAACTGGGAATCCACTGCGTTCTCTCCGGCCACGCGGCTTTACTATTTCCTCGCACTTGAAGAGTGTGTCGGCGATAAGCCGGGCGGCTATCCCGATCAGACCGGACAACGCTTTCTGCGCGCGCTGAACATAGAGACGGGTGAGACGGTGTGGGAAGTGCCGCAGCCCGGCGCCGCGCACGCGAAAACCTGGAGCGGGGTCCTGGCGACGGCGGGCGGCGTAATCTTTTACGGCCAGCCGAATGGCGGATTCGCGGCGGTGGAGGAAAAGACCGGAAAGACGCTCTGGCAGCTACCGACGAATGTGCGCATGAAGGCCTCGCCCATGACGTTTCTGGCAGGCGGACATCAATACGTGGCCGTTGCCGCCGGCCCAAATATCTTCTGTTTCGGTTTATAACGGGCGAAGCAGCGCGGCAGACCCGTGCGTCACGCGCACCACGGTTCCCTTCGGCAGGCGCACCGGGTCCAAAAACTGATACGAAAGCCCGTAGTATTCGCGCAGCCAGATCAGGTGCTCCACGCGGCCGTCGGGACGCAGGGCGATGGCTTCCAGCGCGGAATCCGGGCGAATGCCGGCGAAGGTTTGGTCCGCGGGAAGCGTGACGGGCCGGCCGGCGGCGATGCGGAGCGCTGCTCGGAAACGGGGAACTGCCGGGGGCTGAGCGGCTCGCATCGACGGCAAATAGAGGGGATCGCCCTCGGGCGCACCGCCTTCCACCCACTGCACCACACGCTCCATCTCGGGTCCGGTGAGACTGGGATCGTTCCGGAATGCTCCGGCTCCCGCTACCGCGCCCCACGGCGGCATCCGCCGCGAAAGCACTTGGTCGCGGATCGCCTTGGCCCAGGGACGCGCCTGCGAATAGGTGGCGAGCGCAACGGAACTGCCGTCCGCGTGGCAGCTAACACAGCGGCTGCTGATGATGCGGGAGATCTCCTGCGTCCAAGTGATTTTAGTGGTGATGGGATCGTGCGCGAACAGCGCCGAGGGAAGAACGCCCAGGAAGATGGCCAGCGGCCTAAGCTTCATCTAGGTGTGCTGCTTGGCCGCCGCCTTCTTTTCGAGCGCGGCAACCAGCTTTTCATGGACCGCTGGAGGAATGGTACAGGCCTCCATGCCGCGATAGATCTGAATCGTTTTCTTGGTGGTGTCGCAGATCACCCAGCAGTTAGGACACTCGGTGATGTGCTTTTCCAGCTTTGCCTTGATGTCAGAAGTGGTCTGCTCATCCAGGTAGTCCGTGAGTTCGGACAGAAACTCTTTACATGTAAGCAAAAGCTCCGTCCCCCTTCCGTTTGAAGAATTTCGTTAACTTATCGCGAAGCTGCAAGCGGGCGCGGAGCAGACGGCTTTTCACCGCTGGTACCGAGAGATCGAGAGCTTCGGCGGTTTCCTCGGTTGACAACTCTTCCACATCCCGCAACACAAATACAGTTCGATACGCCGGCGCGAGACTGTCCACGGCCTGGCTGAGAATATCATTGATCTCATCGCGCGAATAGCGCTGCTCGGGATCTTCGTCCCACGCGGCAATTTCGCGGACGACTATGTCCTCGCCCGTGTCGATTCCTTCATCCATGGAAACCGTGCGATCCGATTTCCGCTTGCGCAGTTTCATCAACGCCTGATTAACGGCGATGCGCACGATCCATGTGTAAAACTTCGAGTTCCCCTGAAACTGATCGAGGTGCTCGTATGCTTTCAGAAACGTTTCCTGCAGCACGTCTTCCGCATCCTCGCGGTTCTGCGTAATGTGCTGCGCCAGGCGAAATATCTTTCTCTCGTACTTGTTGATTAGATCGTTGAATGCTTTTGCATCACCCGTGCGCGCCTGGGTGACTAATTCCGACTCTTCCGAAATTTCAACAGGACCGCTGTCGATTGCCGCCATGGAATTCACCCCCATGGTAAGACAGGCTGTTGAAGCCTGTCCACCATAGGGAGCCAGCTTAACGGCGGCCGCCGCCATGGAACCCTCCGCCACCGACACTCATCGGGGCTGAGCGAAACCCTGAGGACCGTGCAAATCCGGCATTGACGCCCGACCGTGCAAACCCGGTATTGACGCCGGCGCGGGTGGAGGCAAACCCGCTCGCCGTCCGGCCGAAGTTGCCGGTGCGATCACCATAGTGGCCGTAGCCCGTACGGATCACCGCCGGATAGCCGCCGTAAACCGCGAAAGGAGAGAAGAAGCCATACCCGAACGGGCTGTAAAACAGGCCGTCGCCGGGCAGCCAGGAGTAAGAAGCGAAGTACGGATTCCAGTACCAGCCGCCGCCAAACCAACCCGCGTTATTCACCACGTAAGTGCGCGCGGAAGATACGCTGGCTTCGGATAAGTAGCTGGAACGCAGATCGCTCCAGTGGTACAGGTCGTCTACCTGGTTCTTATCGAACTTCTGAACGTGCAGGTTGTCGAGCGAGGTCTCCCGGTCCCTGCCCAGATTGACGCGCTGGTCGTTTTCAGCAACGGTCGCCTTGCCGTCATACACATGAACCTGACCCAGATCGGCATTGAAAGCGTAAATGCCGTTTTTATCGAGAGTGGTAGTCGCGTTCTTCTCGGTGACCTGGATGTTATTCGACTTCATCAGGTCGTCCGCTTCCACCATCGCTTCGCCACGCAGCAACGTGACAGAGGTATGAGTCAGGCCGTTGGCATCCATCCGCACCGAGCTGTTATCGCCCAGCCGCAGAAAAACGCCCGGAGTCAGCAGGATCTCGGCTTTGCCTTTGCCGGTTTCCAGAATCTGCCCCTGATCCACGTCAGCGGAGCCTACCGATTTGGAACTAACAATCTGGCCGTTGATGCTGGCCTGTCCTTCCACATAATTCAACATTCCCGGATGCGCCGGGATCGCGCCCCAGGCCGGGGCTGATAACAATGCGGCGAAGATTCCGGAGAACCATGCCGTACGCCCATTCAGTATTCCTGTATTGCGCATATATTTATCTTTCAAACTCTTACACTGGATCTGATGCTCACTTACCCCCATCGGTTTCAGGCGCCCGGAGCACGGCTGATCCTCACTAACGACGATGGAATCGATGCGCCGGGGCTCGGCGCGTTGGCGGAGGCATGCACCGGCCTGGGCGAGGTGGTGACCGTTGCGCCGGACCGCTGCCACTCTTCCATGAGCCACTGTGTCACCACGGAAAGGCCGATTTCGGTGAGTGAATCCGGGCCGGGCAGGTGGCGCGTGGAGGGCTCGCCGGCGGATTGCGCCCGCATCGCGATCACCTGCATTGCGCCGCAGGCCGAGTGGCTGGTCGCCGGCATCAACCGCGGGGGAAATCTGGGTGCGGATGTTTTCGTTTCCGGCACGGTTGCCGCTGCCCGCGAGGCCGCGCTGCTGGGGAAAACGGCTGTGGCAATCTCGCAATACATCGCAAAGGGGCGGACGGTGGACTGGCGGGTGACGGCTCGGCGCGCTCGTCAGGCGCTAAAGCGCATCATGGCCCGACCGCTGGAGGACCGGCGTGGCGTGTTCTGGAACGTCAACCTGCCCTCGCTCGACAGCGATGCCGAAGCGGAACTGGTTTTTTGTCCGGCTGACACCCTGCCGCTGGACGTGCAGTTTCAGGTAAACGGGTCTGAGTTTCGGTATTCCGGCAGCTATCAGGCCCGCCCGCGAACGCCGGGAGCTGACGTGGAGCTCTGTTTCGCCGGGAACATCACTGTAAGCCTTTTAACAGTCGCGCACTGAATTCTCCTCATTAGAAGCCTTTAATCTCCGAGTGGCTGCGCCGATCGCTGTGTTTCCTAATGCGTAGCTCCTGAGGGCTAAAAGGCTGATTCATGAAGACTTTATCCATTCTTGCGATGGCTGCTGCCGTGACGGCCGGCCACGGTTTCGCCCAAACCGCCCCCGTGATCTCCGACCGCGCCGCGGCACGATTTCTTGATCAGGCGACGTGGGGTCCGACCGCCGCGTCTATCGCCCAGCTGCAGCAAATGGGTTTTGCCGCCTGGGTCAAGGCGCAGTACGCACTGAACACGTCCAATCTGCCAGACCAGCCTGTTTTGAACGCAGCGGGTAAGAACAACAACAATCTGGCGCCGGTGCAGGAGGCCTTCTTCCAGAACACCCTGACCGGAAGCGACCAGTTGCGCCAGCGTGTTGCTTTCGCGTTGAGCGAACTCTGGGTGGTGTCGGATTTCGACGTCAATTACGCGTACGCGTTTCCGCCGTACTGGCGCGTGCTGCGGGATAACGCCTTCCTGAACTACCGCGATCTGATCAAAGCCATGACCCTGAACCCGGCGATGGGGCGGTATCTGAACATGGCCAATAACAACAAGGCAAACCCGGCGCGCGGCACTGCCGCCAACGAGAACTACGGCCGCGAGCTGATGCAGCTGTTCACGCTGGGACTCAACCGGCTGAATGCGGATGGCTCGCCCGCGGTGGACGCCTACGGCAACACGATCGGGATGTACACTGCGGCGGATGTTACTGCCATTTCCAAAGCACTGACCGGCTGGACCTATCCCAGCGCTCCCGATACCAACCCGCGCGCTAATAATCCCAATTACTTTGTCGGGCAGATGTTCGCGGTTGAAGGGAACCACGACACCACCGAAAAAGTGCTGCTCGGCGTGACCATCCCGGCCGGACAGACTGCCGAACAGGACCTGGAAAGCGTGCTGAATATCCTGATGCAGCAGAGCACCATGGCGCCGTTTATCAGCAAACAGCTGATTCAGCATTTGATCACGAGCAATCCTTCGACGGCGTATGTGGAGCGCGTGGGCGATGTGTTTCGGAATGATGGAACGGGAACGGCGGGAAACATGACCGCCGTGATCACCGCGATTCTGATGGATCCCGAGGCGCGCGCCGGCGACACTGCCGGTGCTTCGGTAAGTGCGAACTACGGACACCTGCGTGAACCGGCTCTTTTCATGGCCAATGTTCTGCGTGGTCTCAACGCCACTCTGGGTGCTTCGAGCGCTATCAACAACCAGGCAAACCTGATGGGCCAGAACCTGTTCTACGAGCCCAGCGTCTTTAGCTACTTCTCACCCGAGAATACGATCGGTCCCAGCCTGCTGGCACCGGAGTTTCAGATTTACTCCACACAGACCGCGGTGAACCGGGCGAACATCGTGAACTCACTGATTTATGGAACTCTGGACAAAACCACGAAAGTGGATCTGACACCCTTCACGAAGTTCAGCACCAATATCCCGGCACTCGTGGATTACATCAGCTACGTATTCCTGCACCACGGAATGTCCGGAGCGCTGACGCAGGCAGCCACGGAAGCGGCGCGCGCAGCCAGCTCACCTGCCAAAGCGGTGCAGGCCGCGCTTTACATTGTTCTGACTTCAGGCGAGTACCAGATCATTCAATAGAGTCCCAAAAGGAAAACCAACATGTTCACACGTCGTGGATTCATTCACCTTGGCGGAGCGGCACTGGGCTCGCTTGCCCTGCGTCCGTTCGGCATGCTGCCGGCGCTGGCCCAGAGCGGTCCGGATTACCGCGCGCTGGTTTGCGTGTTCCTGTTTGGCGGCAACGATTCCAATAACACGGTCGTGCCGATGGACGATGCCAGCTTTAAGGCCTACTCCTTGATCCGCGGCAGCCTGGCGCTGAACAGCGCATCTTTGACAAAAACAGTCACCAGCGCTTCCGGAGCCCCGTATGCCTTTCACGGCAAGCTGGCGGAAATGGCCAGTCTCTTTTCCAATAAAGAACTGGCGGTGGTGGCGAATGTGGGATCTCTGGTGCAGCCTCTGACGCGCGCGCAGTATCAGGCGGCGGTTATGCCCATGCCGCTCAATCTGTTCTCCCACTCCGACCAGCAGCTGCAGTGGCAGACTGCCATCGCGCAGGGTCACAGCCCGACCGGCTGGGGCGGACGAGCCGCGGACTACATCACGGCGCAGAATATCAACTCGTCCAAATTTCCGGCCTTCTTCTCCGTTGCCGGAAACACGCTGCAGGGTGCGGGAACGCAGACCCAGCCGGTGGCTCTGCAGCCGGGCCAGTCGCTCAACCTCGCCGGATTCAACACTACCGCCGAATCGCAGGAACGCTACCAGGTGCTAAACCAGCTTCTTACCACGGATACCGGCGTTTCGCTGGTGCAGGCTGCGAACAACACGTTGGCGAACAGCGTGGCCGATGCCACCAGTCTCGCGACGGCGCTGGGCAAAGCCACCGCTTTGAAAACGCAGTTTCCGGCGAAGAGCAGCATCGCCTCACAGCTGCAGCAAGTGGCGCAAATTATCCAGGTGCAGGCGGACCTCGGAATGCGCCGCCAGATCTTCTTCTGCTCGCTCGGTGGATTCGATACGCATGCGATGCAGATTGAGGCGCACGACACGCTGTATCCCGAGTTGAGCCCGGCCCTCGCCGCGTTTCATGATGCGATGCAGGAACTGAACATGAGCGACAACGTGACCACGTTTACTGAATCCGATTTCAGCCGCACCTTCCAGCCCACGTCCACAGATGGCAGCGACCATGCGTGGGGCGGCCACCATCTGGTGATGGGTGGCGCCGTGAAGGGCGGCCAAATCTACGGGAAGTTTCCCACCTTCGAACTGGGCGGGCCCGACGACACCGATACGCGCGGCCGCTGGATTCCCACGACATCCATTGATCAATACGGGGCGACGCTGTGCTCCTGGTTCGGCATTCCGGACAGCGCGCTGCCTTCGGTGTTTCCGAATTTCGCCAACTTCGGATCGCAGAAGCTCGCGTTTCTAGGCTAGCGCTGCACGCGGCCGGAGCCGTCGCCCTTCAGCAGGGTGCTGACTTCGTCGAGCGTAAACCGATTAAAATCGCCGGGGATCGAGTGCTTCAGACAGGACGCCGCCACGGCAAACTCGAGCGCGTCTCTGTTGGATTCCAGCGCAATCATGCCGTAGATCAGGCCGCCGGCAAACGAATCGCCGCCGCCGACACGGTCCACGATATGCGTCACCTCGTAGCGGCGGCTGACCACAAATTCTTTGCGATCGTTCAGGCAGGCCGACCATCCATTGTGCGAAGCGCTCTTCGACTCGCGCAGAGTGATGGCAATCGAGCGCAGGTTGGGATATTCGGCGAGAACCTTGTCGCTGAGCTTCTGGTAGGTGGCGTGTTCCAGCTTGCCCGAATGCACGTCGACATCGGCCTGAATGCCGAGGGCCATCTGGCAGTCCTCTTCGTTTGCGATGGCGACGTCCACGTGCTTCATCAAATCGCGCATCACCTCGGCAGGCTGCTTCCCGTATTTCCAAAGATTCTTGCGGTAGTTCAGGTCACAGGAGACAGTCAGGCCATGGTTCTTCGCTTCCCGTACCGATTCCATCGCGAGATCGGCGGCTGAGGCGCTGATCGCGGGTGTGATGCCGGTGATGTGAAACCAACCCGCGCCCTCGAACACGGCGGGCCAGGCGATGTCGCCCGGTTTCGCGAGCGCGATGGAGGTGTAATCGCGGTCGTAGACCACCTTGGAAGCGCGCTGATTGGCGCCTGCTTCCACGTAGTACACGCCCATGCGGCCCTTCGCGCGCTGAATGTGTTTCGTTTCCACACTGAACTTGCGCAATTCAGCGACGCAGGCATCCGCAATGGGGTTCGCGGGCAGGACGGTGACGTATGCGGCAGGCACGCCGAAACCGGCCACCGTCACCGCGACATTGGCCTCACCACCGCCGAACGTAGCGACAAACTGGGGACTTTGGAGGAAGCGCTCAAACCCCGGAGGGGCGAGCCGCAGCATGATTTCACCGAAGGTGACGACTGTCTTGGGAATAGGCAACTTACTGGTTTATCACGTTACGGCGCGGTTGCGACAAGGTCCATGCCGAAACTTGCGTCCATGGAAGGCAGCCCTTCGAAGGGCGCCATAGTCAGGGCCGGCTGGCGGGGCACTTTGAGGAACTCGCCCCAGACCCGTCGCACACGTTCCCCGATGGAGTTCGAGAGTGGGTAGAAATGGACCATTACGGCGTTCTGAGAAGAAGTGCCAAGGGGCTCCAGCGCTTTGTCCAGACGCTGAAAGGCAAGCCGCGCGGCGTTGTCGTCCATGCCGAAGGCCAGCTGCGTCCCGGTGAAAGCCAGCCTGGGCGCATTCACCGCCTGAGCGGTGCCTGCGGCTGCTCTGGCGACGCCTTCGCATTCCACCAGTGTGTGCGGGGACGAACGCTGAAGCTCGACCACATCCACCGCCGCATGCGGATATCGGGACGCGGCCAGGGATTGCAATTGTGCCGCTTCGTCGAGCGACGAGGTAAAGCAGGTGACGCGCAGCATGTCGGCTGAGCCCATCGCCGCGAGAGATTTCTGGGCGAGGGGCAGCGTCGGTCGCAGCGGCTGATCGTCGCCGGCTCTTTGCCCGCTAATGAAGAGCAGTCCGTCTGGGTTGGTGTCTCGCTTGGCCACGGAAATCGCCTCCAGGAGCACCTGCGCGCCTTCCAGCGGCAGACCGCCCGCCTGCACTACGCTGACCACCGGAAGGGGTAGTTTCTTGTCAGTCAGCGTTTCGCTGATGATGGCCGGAACGCGTCGCATATCGCCGGTTCCGGCTACAAACGCGCGGATCTTGACGATTGTCGCACCGTTGTTCAGCTTCAGCAGCGCTTTGACGGCGTCGCGGGTCTGGGCGGAAAGCAAGCCTTTGGACTCAAGCGGCGAGACATTGAAGATCAGATTGTGCGTCGCGGCCACGATGGCCAGCGGCGGATCCTTCGGGAGCTCCAGAACCTGGGTTTCTTCCTTTTTCTTCTTTCCGAACAGCGGCATGAGGCAGAGAACCGCCAGGCCGGTGACAACCAATTTCCGCATCTCCGTCTACGATTCTACCTTGCGCTAAAATTGGTTTGCCAGCGGCAGTCCAATATGGCATGATGTCTGCAGATGGTGGCCATCGATCCTCAGTCCGAGATCCCGATTTACCGCCAGCTTTATGACTACTTTGCTGCCCAGATTGACGCGGGCCGCATGGATGCCGGGACTCGCCTGCCAGCCACTCGCGAATTGGCTGGTCAGCTTGGCCTGAACCGGACTACCGTCTCAGCCGCCTACGAGTTGTTGGAAACCGAGGGGTGGATTACCGGCGAAGTGGGCCGTGGCAGCTTCGTTCGTCTGCGTCCGGCCGCAGCCTCGCGTAAAGCCTTGAACTGGCCGGATCTGCTTGAAAGGCGAACGTCGCCTTCGCGGTCGCCTGTGCCTGCGGGCGCAGTAATTAGTTTTGCGAACTCGCGGCCGAGCGAGCAGCTTTTCCCGCTGGAAGCGTTCCGCGCCAGCTGTGAGACTGTGCTTGGCTCACGCGAACTCCCGTTTATTTTGCAACTCGGTTCACCAGGCGGCTATGAACCGCTGCGGCAGCATCTGCTGGAAGCTGCGCGCGCGGAAGGAGTGGCGCGGCCGGGAGACGACGTCCTGATTACCAATGGCTGTCAGCAGGCGCTGGATCTGCTGCGTCAGGTGCTTGTGAGACCGGGCGACCGGATCGCGCTGGAAGATCCCGTTTACCCCGGCCTGAAGAACCTGTTTCAGCAATCGAACGCGGAGCTGACCGGGATTCCGGTTGGGCCGGATGGCATGGATGTCGAGACGCTGCAGCGTTCCCGGCCAAAGATGATCGTCGCGACACCCGGCTTTCAAAACCCCACCGGCGTCACGATGCCGCTGGATGCGCGCCGCGCGGTGCTGAACATCCCCGGGGCGATTGTTATCGAAAACGATATCTACGGCGACCTTCGCTATGAAGGCGAACCCGAACCGACCCTGAAGCAGCTGGACGCGGCAGGCGATGTAATTCTGCTGCGCAGCTTTTCCAAAATCGCGTTCCCCGGGCTGCGCGTGGGCTGGATGGTAGGGCCGCGTCCGCTGATTCAGCGGCTGATGGAAGCGAAACAGCTAAGCGATTTGCACACGGACCAGTTTTCGCAGGCCGTGCTTCTGGATTTTGCCCGCTCCGGGCGGCTGGAGGAACACAAGCGCCACATGCTGCGCGCCGGCGGAGAACGGCTGCGCGCGGTGCTTGCCGCCTGTGAGCACTGGCTTCCTGCGGGAACTCGCTTTACCCGGCCGAGCGGCGGCATGAATCTTTGGGTGGAATTGCCGGAAGAACTGGATGCCAGCGATCTGCTGCCGCGCGCCCAGGCCGGTGGCGTGTCGTATCTGCCGGGCAGGTACTTTGCAGTATCGCGCGGGCATGCGAACGCATTGCGGCTGAGCTTCGCCGGTCTGACGGAAGAGCATATTGAGCGTGGCGTACGGATTTTAGGGAATCTTTTTTCCCGCGAGCTGGAAGCGGAGCGGTCGCGCGACCGTGAACCCGTTCCGGCCATGGTTTAGGCAGGTTTAGGAAGGAGCAGCAGGATGATATTCGACGAGCAGTTTCGATTGAAAGTTGGGCTGGCGGAGATGCTGAAGGGCGGCGTCATCATGGATGTCGTCAATGCCGAACAGGCGCTCATCGCGGAAAAGGCGGGAGCCTCGGCCGTTATGGCGCTGGAGCGCGTTCCTTCCGATATCCGTAAGGACGGCGGAGTGGCGCGCATGTCGCCGGTTGGCATGATTCGAGAGATCATGCAGACCGTGAGCATCCCGGTGATGGCGAAAGCTCGCATCGGTCACTTCATGGAAGCGCGCATTCTCGAGGAGCTGGGCGTCGATTACATCGATGAAAGCGAAGTGCTGACGCCGGCTGATGAAGAGCATCACATCGCGAAGAAGGATTTCAAAGTGCCGTTCGTTTGCGGCGCGAGAAATTTGGGCGAGGCGTTGCGGCGCATCGCGGAAGGCGCGGCCATGATCCGAACCAAGGGTGAAGCGGGATCGGGCAATATCGTGGAAGCGGTGCGACATATCCGCACCATCGTCAAGGAAATGAAGCAGCTGACCGTGCTGGGCAAGGAAGAGCTGGTGCACGAATCGAAGAAACACGGCGCGCCGCTGGATCTGATTGAATACTGCGCGGAACACGGCAAGCTGCCGGTGCCGAACTTCTCGGCGGGTGGCATTGCGACGCCGGCGGACGCCGCGCTGGTAATGCAGCTGGGCGCCGAAGCGGTGTTCGTCGGTTCTGGTATCTTCAAATCTCCGCAGCCGGAGCTCTTCGCGAAGGCCATCGTCAAAGCCGCGACGTATTACAACGATCCGGTGAAGATTCTGGAAGCCAGTGAGTCGCTCGGAATCGGCATGCCTGGTCTGGAAATCTCGCGCATGGCGGAAGGCGAGCTCATGCAGACGCGCGGCTGGTGAAGACCGTCGGCGTTCTGGCGCTGCAGGGTGATTTCGAAGCTCACGGGCGCGCGCTTTCGACCGCAGGCGCGCGTCCGGTTTACGTTCGTAAGGCGGAGCAGCTGCGCGAGCTGGATGGGCTGGTGCTCCCGGGAGGCGAGAGCACCACGATGCTTAGGCTGCTGAACATTGAGGAATTGAAGGAGCCTCTTGCGGAGTTTGCGCGCGAGAAGCCCGTCCTCGCCACGTGTGCCGGCGTCATTCTGCTGGCGCGGGAAGTGTCTCACCCGGCGCAGGAATCACTCGGCATTCTGGATCTTGCCGTCGAGCGCAACGGCTACGGCCGTCAGGTGGACAGCCGCATAGTGGAGCTCGAGCCCAACGCGGATTTTACCGATCGCACCGCGGAAGGCAAGCTGGAGGCGGTTTTCATCCGCGCCCCGGTAATCCACAGCGTGGGTCCGCAGGGGCGGATTCTTGCCACTTATCTGGACCGCCCGGTATTGGTGGAACAGGGCCAGCACCTGGCCGCGACCTTTCACCCCGAACTGACACCGGACACCCGCGTTCATCAGCTATTTTTAAAGAAGCTGTGAAACGGGTTCTCTTCGTTTGTATCGGAAACTGTTGCCGAAGTCAGATGGCCGAAGGCTTCGCCAACTTCTATGGAAAGGATGTTCTGCAGGCGTCGAGCGCGGGTCTGGCTCCCACGGCTTTGGTAGCGGCGGAGACGGTCGCCTCCATGCTCGAAAAGAATGTCGACGTCTCCAGCCATTTCCCCAAGAAATTCGAACCGCTGGAAGCGAAGAATTTCGACCTGATTGTGAACATGAGCGGCTTCAATCTGCCCGGCAATCCGGATGTTCCGAAGCGGGAGTGGAAAGTGGAAGATCCCTACGGACAGAACGAGGCAGTTTACGGCCGGTCGCGGGACGATATCGAAAACCGCGTCATGCATTTAATTTTGGAATTGCGGCGTGAACTGGCCCGTCGATTGCCTAATAGCGCGGCATGAGCACCACATCAACTGTTCTACCGGCGAGCGGCAGTGAAAACCTGATCGTCTCGGCGGGCACTCTGATGGGAAACCCTGTCCGCAATGCCGCGGGCGAGAGTCTGGGCAAGATCGAAGAGATCATGATCGACGTCAACGCCGGCCGTATTGCCTACGCGGTGCTCTCCTTCGGCGGCTTTCTGGGAATCGGTGACAAACTGTTCGCGGTGCCTTGGGATTCGCTGGCGCTGGACCCCGATGCGCAGGAATTTATTCTGGACGTGAGCAAGGACGTTCTGGACAATGCGCCGGGCTTTGACAAGGACAACTGGCCCGACATGGCGGATGCCACCTGGCACACGGAAGTGCACAGCCATTACGGAAAAACTCCACACTGGCAATAGACGGTAAGCGCCAGAGCCTGATCGCGCTCGACTGGCTCAATTTTCTGATGGCCGACGTGGAAACCGGCATCGGGCCGTTTGTTTCCACCTATCTCAGCGCGGTACATCATTTCAATCCAGCCCAGATTGGGTTCGTTTTGGGTGCGCAAAGCATTGCGACCATCGCGGCGCAGACTCCGGCAGGCTGGCTGATCGACCATATCCGCCCAAAGAAGTGGCTGATCGCTGGTGCAGCGCTGGTGATATCTATCGGCGCGGTTCTCATCGTTGCGATTTCCTCGACGGCAGGGCAGGTTGCGAATCAGATTTCCATTGGGATTGCCGCTGCTTTTGTCTCGCCGACCATCGCCGCCCTCTCGCTTGGCCTCGTAGGCAGACCGGCTTTTTCGCGCCGGGTGGGCCGGAACTCCGCCTTCAGCCACGCAGGGAACGTCACGACGGCGCTGTTTGCGGGTTTTCTGGGGTACACTGCCGGACAGCAGTGGATCTTCTACGCATCTTCGGGTTTCGGCGCGGCGGTGATCGCGACCATTTTCTTCGTTCGCAACAGGGATGTGGCATTCGAAGACAAGCCTGCGAACTCCGGGCCGATTAACCTGCGCAGCACCGGAATCGCGACCTTCGCTTTGATCGTTGTTGTTTTCCATGCCGCGAACGCGGCCATGCTGCCGCTCGCCGGCCAGGAACTGGCGCGCGCGGTGAAAGGTGCATCGTCGACTTACATGTCGGCCTGCATCGTCACAGCGCAGCTGGTGATGGTTCCAGTGGCTTATTTCACCGGGCGCCTCGCCGACCGCATCGGGCGCAAACCGATCTTTCTCGTCGGCTTCGCCGTTCTGGCGCTCCGCGGAATTTTGTTTGCGATGGGCAGCAAACCCGCGTACATCGTTGGCGTGGAAGCTCTGGACGGAATCGGAACTGCGATCGCGAGCGTGCTCGCGGTACTAGTGGTTTCTGATCGTGCCAGGGGCACAGGCCGTTTCAACCTGATGCTTGGCTTCGTTCAGGCAGGCGTGGGAGTGGGAGCATTCCTCGGGAACTCAGTGGCCGGGTTGGTGGCCAGATCCGCCGGCTTTCCGGTTGCGTTCGCGATGCTCGCGTCCATGGCGGTGATTGGCTTCGTTTTGTATGCGCTGGTTATGCCGGAGACGAGATCAGCGGCCTAAGCTTCGCCTCGGTCATGTGCAGATCTCTGGCGTACGGCTTATCGATCAGGCGCTCGTAAACGCCGCGCCGGTTCAGATGCAGATCCCAGAGGCCGCTGTTATGCCAATGCTGGAAGTCACCCCAGTCGTAGCGATCCAAAATGGGGTAAAGACAAACGCCCTCGAGCGGAACTCCGTTCTGAAGGGCGAGCGTCACTTCGTCGCCGATCTCGCGAATCCAGCGGCCTCGTCCAATGCCGATATGACTGGTTTCGGCGATGAACATGGGCAGGTGATAGCGGTCCCAAACGTCTTTCAGCAGCAGGTTCAGCGGCCGCCAGCGAGGGTCCCGCGGCGCTCCGTCCCACGGAATCCGGTATCCGTCGAGCACCTGCCATTCGTTGGTGGAATAGAAGTTACAGCCAAGGATGTCGAGGTGTTCGGGTCTGCCGCCGAGGTCCTGGTGAATGCGTCCGGAAATCATGTCCCAGGCTTCGAACTGCGAATTGGAGTACTGGTCGGCGGCCGGCTGCTGTTCCGGATGCCCGTCCTGCGCCACAACATGGATGGTGGGCTCCGGATAAACGAAGCGAGCCCGCGGATCGACCCCGCGAATCGCATTAACGCAGGCTATGCTGGCACGCACCAGCTGGCGCTTGATGTCCCAGTCGCGTCCTTCGGCATAGGGAAACATCAGCCCGCGTGAGGCGGCCCAGCAGAAGAACGAGATCTCATTGACTGGCGAGTAGAATGGAACCTCATCGGTATGCTCGCGAATATGGCGCGCCACCGCTGTCGAGAACTGAACGAAGCGCTCAACGAAGGCGGGAGAGAGCAGATCCAGATCGTCAGGCCAGCCATAATGGCACAGGTCCCAGATAACCTGGATCTTCTGACGAAGCGCCGCACGCAGCATCGGCGTAAACGAGGAGAAGTCGTAAACGCCGTGACCGTGATCAATCAGGTGCCAGCGGACCCCATCGCGCGCGGTCAGAAGGCCTTCGCCGCGGATCAGCGCGTAGTCGCTTTCCGCCTGTGAATCGTGCTGCACGCCGGCGATCATATCCAGCCGGATTCCGGCGTGATTGATGTGGGTGGAGCACTCGAAACCCGCTATCCAGAAGGAGCGGAACAACCCGGCCAAGTTAGTGCCGATCCTGCGTTTTATAGTCCTCCGCCGGAACCAGATACTGGTGCCGCTGGAAGTGCATGATGCGCTCGCGCCAGGCAAACTCCACCTGCCGGTCCTGCGGACGCATGGGCCCGCGGGTGGCGAGCGCCATTTCCTCCAAGGGAAATTTGGGCGTCGCGATTGGCGAACAGCAGGCCGTTGGCTTCCTGATAGGTGTCGCTGAACTGGGTGTAGCAGAAGCCGGCAAGCGAATCCAGATTGCGTACCACGTCCATTAGCGCGGCGTAGCGATCCGCGAACTCCTTGGCGTCTTCCGAACGCGAATAGCCCCACGTATGGCTGTGATCGCGCGAGTACGCGATACCGCCGAATTCGCTCAGCATCAGCGGCTGGTCCGACCGCTGTTCGCCGCCCAGCATCAACAGCCTTCCGCCGGGCCGCTCGCGCTTGAACAGCTGAGACTGCACCTCGTCGCTGCCGTAACGCTTGGCGATCCGCCTGGGGTCGTAATCGTAATCATGAATGCCGATGATGTCAGTCGCGACGCTCTCCCAGCCATCGTTACCGATGACGGGGCGCGTGGGATCGAGGGTTTTGGTCAGGTGGTAAAGCGCCTGGACGTAATGCCGCTGGGAGGGGCTGTCCGGCAAATCGGGAACGCCCCAGGACTCATTGAAAGGAACCCAGGCGACAATGCACGGATGACTGCTGTCGCGGGCCAGGGCTTCCATCCACTCCCGAGTGACCCGTTCAATGGAATCCTTGGTGAAGCGGTAGGCGCTGGGCATCTCCTCCCAGACCATCAAACCAAGTGTATCGGCCCAGAACAGGAAGCGCGGATCCTCAATTTTCTGGTGCTTGCGAACGCCGTTGAAACCCATCACTTTGGCGAGTTCCACATCGCGGCGGATGGCCTGATCGTTGGGGGGCGTAAGACCGGTTTCGGGCCAGTAGCCTTGGTCGAGAACCATCCGGAGCTGGTACGGGCGGCCGTTGAGACAGAAACGATCCCCCTGAATCGCGACGGACCGGAGAGCGGTATAGCTCACGGCGGAATCGATCAACCGCGCCGGATTCATCGAGCAAAGAAAGCTGCGCGTTGATGAGCGTGGGCGAGGATGGCGTCCAAAGGAGGTCGTTCCGGTAATCGTCGATGCCGGGGTCGGAAAGAGCGATGCGGCGGTGTACTTCCCCGGAAACCACGGCATACGTGTCGTCCGCCACGAGCAGATCGCCCACATTCAGGCGAACATTCAACTTCAGTCCATGGCTGGGTGCGCCGGCGATTACCGCTTCAAAACCGAGCTCCCAGCGCTCCATATTCGGCGTCCACCGAACGAAGCCAATCCACGAGGCGGGAACGCGCTCCAGCCACACGGTTTGCCAGATCCCGGTGGTGCGGGGATACCAAATCGAGTGCGGCTCCAGCTGCCAATCCTGCTTGCCGCGGGGCTTAGAGAGATCGGAAGGGTCGTCTTCGGCCCGGACCACGATGGTTTGCGGCCCCTCTGGCAGAAGGTGGTCGGTGATGTCCGTAAAAAAGGGCGTATAGCCGCCGGTGTGTTTGGCCGAGAGTTTGCCGTTGACCCAAATCCGGGCGCGGTAATCGACCGCGCCGAAATGCAGGATCAGTCGCTGGCCATCAACCAGCAGCGGTGCCTCAAAGGTGCGGCGGTACCAGACATACGCGTAAAAGCTGGTATCGGCAACGCCGCTCGCTTCCGTCTCGGGGCTGAAGGGAACCATGATCTTGCGATCCCAGATGACGTCGTTCGCCGTGCCGGCGGACGCGTTATGGTCCAGAGCGAAATCCCATTCGCCGTTGAGAGGGATCCATTCGGGGCGCTGGAGTTGTGGACGTGGATAGCCGTGCGCGGTCGGTTCGGAGGACGTGGTCACGAGGATGGAAGGGTTAGTACGTCAGCAGGTTCGAAACGTTAAGGAGAGGACCGGGCCCTCTCCTTTAACCTTACTTTATCCGACGCTGGCCGGAAGAATCCGGCTGCGGTCTTTTTTGGCGGCTGACCGGCGGCGAGTTCCGCGCCCGAGCCTTGGCACGTCGCTGAGTTAGCGCTGAATGCGGGCGGAGCCACCTTTAGCAAACTGGCGAACCTGTTCCAGAGTAGCCATGGTGGTATCGCCGGGGAACGTGGTGAGGAGCGCGCCATGGGCCCAGCCGAGTTTGACAGCTTCGTCCGGACGTCTCATCCGTCAGCAGGCCATAGATGAACCCGGCTGCAAAGCCATCGCCGCCGCCGACGCGATCCAGCACATCCAGTTCCGCCTGCGGCGCAATGTGAGTCTGCCCGTTAATCCAGGCAACAGCGCTCCACGAGTGGCGATTGGTGGAATGCACCTCGCGCAGCGTGGTGGCGACGATCTTTACCTGCGGGTGCTTCTTGACCACGTTGTCGATCATGCCAAAGAACGCGCTCGGGTCGAGCTTGTTTTCGCATGGACCTCGGGTCCGGGAATGCCTAGGCCCTTCTGGAGGTCCTCTTCGTTTCCGACCAGCACGTCCACATTCTTCACGATCCGGTCGATGACTTCCACGGCGTGATCGTTGCCGCCCGAGAAACTCCACAGCTTCTCCCGGAAATTGAGATCGAACGAGGTGATTGCGCCAGCCGCTTTAGCAGCTTCCATGCCTTCGATGATCACTTCAGCCGTGGTGGGCGAGAGGGCGGCGAAGATGCCACCGCTGTGGAACCAGCGAACGCCGGCAGCGAAGATTTCTTTCCAGTTGAAGTCGCCCGGCTTGAGCTGCGCAGCGGCTTCGTTGGCGCGATTGTAGAACACCACAGGGGCGCGCACGCCCTGTCCGCGATCGCTGTACACCGTCGCCATGTTGGGACCGGTCACGCCATCGTGCTTGAACTGCTTGTAAAACGGCTTTACGCCCATGGCCCGGACGCGTTCATGGATCATGTCACCGATCGGGTAATCGACCATGGCGGAAGCAACGCCGGTTTTCAGCCGGAAGCAGTCCGAGAGGTTGGCGGCGACGTTGAATTCACCGCCGCTCACGTGAATGTCGCATTGATGTGCCTTGCGGAACGGGATGACGCCTGGATCGAGGCGGTGAATGAGAGCGCCAATCGAGAGGAAGTCGAGCGCGCCCGAGGGTTTGATGTCTAGTCCGTAGTTCATGTCTTTATAGTCGATTTACGCGTTGTAAGTGCCCGACGAGACGCGGCCGCCGCGGCCGGTCCAGTTGGTGTGGAAGAATTCACCGCGCGGCTTGTCGACGCGCTCGTAGGTATGTGCGCCAAAGAAATCGCGCTGGGCCTGCAGCAGGTTGGCAGGGAGACGCTCCGTACGATACCCATCGAAGAAGGAAAGAGCGGTGGAGAACGCCGGTGTAGGGACGCCAAATTCGATGGCCTTGATGATCGCGCTGCGCCAGCCGCCCTGATACTCGTTCAGGTGACTCGCTGAAGAAGTCGTCCATCAGCAGATTGGTGAGTTCCGGGTTCTTGTCAAAGGCCTTCTTGATATCGCCCAGGAACGCAGCTGCGAATGATGCAGCCGCCGCGCCACATCAGCGCGATGCCGCCAAGGTTCAAATGCCAGCCCTGCTCTTTCGCCGCGGCCTGCAGCAGCATATAACCCTGCGCGTAGGAGATGATCTTCGAGCAGTAAAGAGCACGCCGCACGTCCTCGATAAACGCTTCGCGATTGCCGGCCGCGGAGGGATGCGGACCGGTGAGAACCTTGGATGCTGCCACGCGCTCGTCCTTCAAAGCGGAAAGGCAGCGGGCAAACACGGCTTCACCGATTAGCGTGACCGGGCATGCCGAGATCGAGCGCGCTGATGCCCGTCCACTTACCGGTGCCCTTTTGTCCGGCGGTGTCCAGAATCTTATCGATCATCGGCTGGCCGTCTTCGTCTTTCTTCGCGAAGATCTCCGCCGTGATTTCGATCAGGAAGCTGTCCAGTTCGCCCTTATTCCATTCGGCGAACACGTCGGCGAGTTCGTCCGCGCGAGAGCTTCAGGCCTTCTTCGAGCAGCTGATAGGCCTCGCAGATCAACTGCATGTCGCCGTACTCGATGCCGTTATGCACCATTTTGACGTAGTGCCCGGCGCCGTCTTCACCCACCCAGTCGCAGCAGGGCGTGCCGTCTTCCACTTTGGCCGCGATCGCCTGGAAGATGTCCTTCACATGCGGCCACGCATCGGGATTCCCGCCCGGCATGATGGAAGGGCCGAAGCGAGCTCCTTCTTCACCGCCCGAAACGCCCGTGCCGATAAATAGGATGCCTTTCGCCGCCAGATCTTTGGTGCGGCGGTTGGAATCGGTGTAGAGCGAGTTGCCGCCATCGATGATGATGTCGCCCTTCTCAAGATGAGGAGCGATCTGCTCGATTTGCTGGTCGACAGTTGACCCGGCTTTGACCATCAGCATCACCCGGCGCGGCGACTTCAGCGAAGCGACCAGTTCCTCGATGGAATGCGTGCCGACGACCTGCGTGCCTTTCGCCTCATCAGCCAGAAAATCGTCCACCTTGGAGGTGGTGCGATTGAAAACAGCTACTTTGTAGCCGTGGTCGTTCATGTTCAAAACGAGGTTCTGGCCCATCACGGCGAGGCCGATCAGTCCGATGTCGCAGTTGGCGGTTAGCATATTGGGGTTTGAAGACAAAGTGTTATTGTATCGGACAGTGATGCGTATATTCGCTGCGCTTCTCCTCAGCGCGTTCTCACTGGGCGCTACGGATCAGGATTTCAACGGACGGTGGAACCTCGACGTACCGAAGAACCCGGTTCACCGGGCCTGGTGGCTGGAGATTACCGGTGCGGGGACATCCCACCCGGCAGGCCGGTTTGTCGGGTTCAGTGGCGGCAACATGGATCCGATTCCACACGTCGAGATTGAGGGCGGCGTGCTGCACTTTCACAGTCCGGAGGGCCATCAGCCGCAGGACTACACCGCTCATCTCGAGGGTTCGCGGCTGGTGGGCGAAATGCACTCGGCGGCCGGCAATCTGGAGTTTTCCGGCGTCCGCGCCCCGCAGATTCGCGAGGGTGACGACGGAAGCTGGAAAGCGCAGAGCTCAATCGAATTGTTCGACGGGAAGAGTCTGAACGGATGGACTCCGCTGATTCCCGATAAGCCGCTGGGCTGGACCGTCAGTGATGGAAGCCTGAAAAGCGCGGGTAACGGCAACAACCTGCTCTCCACGCGCAAATTCTGGAATTTTGATCTGCATGTTGAATACCGGGTAGCGGATAAGAGCAACAGCGGCGTAGGCTTGCGCTCCCGGTACGAAGTACAGATTTTGGGCGACTACGGCGAGCCACCGAATCTGCACGGCAGCGGCGCCCTCTACAGCCGCATTCTGCCGTCCGTCAACGCAAGCCTGCCGCCGGATCAGTGGCAGACCATGGATGTTCGTCTGATTGGCCGGACCGTCACCGTTACGTTAAACGGCAAGCGGGTAATCGATCGCCAAACGGTGGAAGGAGCAACCGCCCTGGTGATGGATCCGAACGAGGATCAGCCTGGTCCGATCTTCCTGCAGGGCGATCACGGGGCAGTTGAGTTTCGCAAGGTCACGATCACGCCGCTGGTCAAGCGTTGAGCGGGTGCGTCAGAACGCCGACTCTAAAAGATAATCTTGCCGCTGATCTGGAGCTGCCGTGCGCCATACAGATTGTCGGTGGTCGACGTCGGCGTCAGGAAAGCCGCGTTCGGCACCAGGCATCCTCCCGCGGTGTGCGACGCGGGGCAGGCCGCCGTGCCCAGCGCTGAGTAATTGAAGGCCGTGGTGTTCACCGTATTGACGTTGGTGTGATTGAAGATGTTAAACGCTTCGCCGAGAAGCTGCAGCTTCAGGCGCTCGCGGATGGCGAAATCCCTGGCAATGCGGAAGTCGACATTGCGCAGGTGCGGTCCGGCGAATACGTTACGGCCAACCTGCGGGATCCGGCCGCCTGTCGCGCTGCCGGTGTTGCTGACCAGACCTCCGGTGACACCGCCGTCAACGCCGCCGGACGGAAACCCGCTGATGCCGCCCGTAACCGGCTGACCGGAGGCGATGGTGGTGATGGTGGAGAAGTGGAAACCGCCAAACACTGTCCGCAGCGCTCGATTCGCGATCTTTTCCGAAGGCGGAACGTAGACCACGCTGCCGACGAAACGATGGCGCTGATCCAGATCGGAAAGCGCGTTCTCCGCCCTTTGGTTGTGCGGGTCCAGCGTCGCGTCAGTGCCGTAGAAGGTGCCGAACGTGCCGGGAACTTGGCCATCATCAATCGATTTGCTGAGAGTGTAGTTGATCAGGAATTCGAAGCCGTGGCTCATGGGACGGCGGAAGGTGACGACCATGCCGTTGTACCAGGAGTTGAGCACGCTGTAGCCGGTCAGGATGACACCGGTCTGCGGGTTCACGCGCTGCGTGTAAAAAGGCTCGGTGATGCTGCTGACGGTCTGCCCGTTGGCACCGAGGATATCGTAGGTCTTCGTCGAGGTGGCGTTTGCCAGATTGCTGTCGATGAAGACAGGAAGGTGCAGACCGCGGCTGAACACATAGCCAACCGAGGCGGCGAAGCCGCCCGGAAGTCTGCCTTCCACCGTGAGTTCACCTTCATGAACCAGAGGGTTTACGAAATCCTGGGTGAGTCCGTGGGTGGCAACGGTAGCTGCCGGCGGGTTCGTATTGATTATCTGAGGTGCCTTCGCGCCGGGAAACGGCGCCGCCAGCGGAGGTCCCGGAGGCGTGAAGATGACATTCGGGAAAACAGGGCCGCAGCTCTGCGTGGGACCGCAGTTGTACTGTGTCTGATACACGCCGTTCTCCACGCGTATTGCGTAGAAGGTGCTGTTCGAAGTCTTCCCGTAGTAAATGCCGTAACCAGCCCGCACCACCACATCCTTGAACGGCTGGTAAGCGATGCCGATGCGCGGCGCGAAGTTATTGGAATCCGTATTGATTTTGGAAGTGTACGCGGTCAGAAGAGGCGTTGCAGTGTTCGGCTTCGGAGGCTGCGGAACAGTCTGGATTTCATACCGCACGCCGAGATTGACGGTCAGGTTGGGACGCATTTTCCAGCTGTCCTGCGCGAAGCCGGCGTAGTCGTTGTCCCAGAAATCGTCCTTACCCACACCGGTGATCGGGTCGGTCACCTGAGTGAAGGATGTGTAGTGATGCCCCGTGAGGCCATCGTTTAGATTCAGGCCGTAGACATCGGAAACCCAGTTCCCGAAGGCCACCGGGCCGGCGCCGGAATACTGGTAAATGCCGCCACCCTGGAACAGATTGATCAGCAGTTCGTGGATGAAGTTGAAGTCGAACCCGGCTTTGAAGGTGTGGGTGCCCTTGGTGTAGGAGAAGGTGTCGGCGATCTGAATGCGGTGTTCGTCGGGGAAGGCGGGACGCGGAAGCGCGTTGGCTTCCCCATAAGCCATTACGCTCGCAATGGTAACGCTGGGGCCGGGCGCATTGGAGCCGGCCTGTTCCAGGTCGCGGCCCCACTGGAACCGCAGTTCGTTGATTGCGCTGCTCGAAATGGCTGAACTCCAGTTTGCCGTGAAGATGCGCTCCACGGTTTGCACCTTTCCATTCGCGGTGACGGAATTGTTGCTGGCGGTGAATGCGGTGCTGTAAGCATTCGGGGAGCGGAAGTCGTCGTAATCGAATGCGGCGCTGATGTGGTTCGAGGCATTCAGCTGGTAGTCCAGCTTGCCGAACAGCAGGTCCTGTTTGGCGGTGCGGGGAAAGGAACCGATCAGGCTTTGGAGATACCCGTTGGCCGCGGAGCATTGGCTGGCAGTGGCCTGAACGGGGCAGGGAAGCGGGAGGCTGGAACTGGAGGTGTAGCTGATCGGGAAAACCTTGCGGTAACCGTCGTAGGTGCCGAAGTAGAAGAGCTTGTCTTTGATGATCGGTCCGCCCACGCTGCCGCCGAACTGCTGCTGCTGGTGCACCGGCTGCGTGCGGATTCCCGCCGCGCGGTTCACGGGATCGAGCGCGTTCCATGTCGGGTAACGGAGGTAGTAGAAGAGATCGCCGTGAAGCACGTTGGCGCCGGATTTGGTGACTGCGTTGACCACGCCGCCGGCGGCCTGGCCGAATTCGGCGCTGTACCCGCTGGCGCTGACCTGAAATTCCTTGATGGAATCCAGGCTGTAGACGTAAGGCACGCCAGTGGCGCGGCCGCGGGCTTCAGAGAAGAAAGCCTGGTTATTGTTGGCGCCATCGACGGAGTTGTTGTTGTAGAGTCCGGAGATTCCGCGGAAGGAGACAAGTCCGGAGCCGCCATCAGTGGTAACCGCCGGGGTGAGCAGCACAAAGTTGTCCCAGCGTCGGCCTGCGATCGGGAGGTTCTCTACCAGCGCCTGACTGACATCCTGGGCCTGAGCCGTGTTCTCCGTCTCGAGAATGGCGGCTTCACTCGTGACGGTGATGGAACCGGAGGCCGAAGCCAGCGGCATCTCGAGATCGACTGTAAGCGTCTGCCCCACCTGCAGCGTGATATTTCTGCGAGTGACGCTGGCAAGTCCCGTCTTTGTCGCGTTGACGTCGTAATGTCCGGGCTGCAGGAAGCCGCCGACGTAGATCCCGGCGTCGTTCGAGGTAAGGGTGCGGTCGCTGCCCGTATCGGTGTTATGAACGAGGACGGTGACCCCGGGAACGGGCAGTCCCCTCGGATCGAGCAGCGTGCCGGTGATGGTTCCGGTAACAGTCTGAGCAAACGCGGGCACCGCCGCCATACAAAACAAAGCCAATCGTGAAATAGTCCGTGTCATCGTAGAGGTCCTTCTGAGTGATCCGGCAAAAATGGGCGGAGAGATTCCTGCAGAGGGCGCGGAGGTTGCAGCGGGTAGACAGGGCCCGCTTTCCGAAACAGAGCTTTAGTTCAGAAGATAACAATGGCGACTTGACAGAGTCAATCCGCAGATTTGGGAGAGCTCCATTCCGAGGGCTTGCGTTGTGAACGATAATTGAGCGAATGACCGAAATCGAGCAGCGGGAACGTCTCTCTTCGCTGGCTGGAGACGTAGGGATCGCGCTGACCCGAAGCGGAACACGGGCTGAGGTGATGCGGCACTGCGCACTCGCCCTGGTACGTAATCTGGACGCGGCCTTCGCGCGCATCTGGGTGCTGAACACAGAGACCAATATTCTGGAGCTGGTAGCCAGTGAAGGCATGTACCGGCATCTCGACGGCCCGCACAGCCGCGTGCCCGTGGGGAAGTTCAAAATCGGTCTGATTGCCGAAGAGCGGAAACCTCATCTGACCAATCAGGTGGTCGGCGACCCCCGTGTGGGTGATCAGGATTGGGCGCGGCGCGAAGGCATGGTGGCCTTTGCCGGGTATCCACTGATTGTTCAGGACGAACTTGTCGGGGTGATGGCGCTGTTCGCCCGCCACGCGCTGGGTCCGCTGGTTTTGCAGGCCATGGACACCATCGCTCATGGCATCGCTCTTTCCATCCGCCAGAAGCGCGATGACGAGGCACTGCGGGCAAGCGATGCACGCAAGTCCGCCATTCTGGACGCCGCCCTGGACTGCCTGATCACCATTGACCATGAGCACCGCATCCTGGAGTTCAATCCGGCGGCGGAGCGCACTTTTGGCTACCGGCGCGAAGAGGCGCTGGGGCGAGTGGTGGAAAAACTGATATTCCCTCCGCAGTCGCGCGGCCTGTATTTGCGCGAAACGGAGCCAAATCTCTTCGGGAAGGAAGGTCCGGCGCGCGGTCTGCGGATGGAGATCACGGCAATGCGCGCCCGCGGTGACGAGTTCCCTGCCGAACTGGCGATCATCCGCATTCCGGTTGCGGGATCAGCTCTGTTCACGCTGTACCTGCGGGATATCACCGAACGAAAGCGCGCGGAAGAGGAGCGCGAGCAATTGCTGGCGCGTGCGGAAGCGGCGCAGCGCAGCTACCGGTTACTCGCCGAGTCCATCCCCCAGCAGGTATGGACGGCACAGCCGGACGGGCATCTGGATTACGTAAACCAGCAGTGCGCGGACTACTTTCAGAGGACGCCTATCGAACTGATTGGTGCGGGCTGGCTGACCGTATTGCATCCCGAGGATACGGCGCGGTGCATTGAGATCTGGAATCGTTCTCTTCGGTCGGGCGAGCCTTACGAGATCGAATTTCGTCTGCTGCGGGCGAAGGACCACACCTTCCGCTGGCATCTGGGACGAGCGGTGGCGATGCGGGACGAGGCCGGCAACATTGTGAAATGGCTGGGCACCAATACCGATATCGACGACCGCAAACAGGCGGAGCAGGCGCTGCAGGAGGCCAAAGCGGCCGCCGACGCGGCAAATCTGGCGAAAAGTCAGTTCCTGGCGAGCATGAGCCACGAGCTGCGCACGCCATTGAACGCGGTCATTGGATACAGCGAGATGCTGCAGGAAGAAGCTGTGGAGCAGGGCTTTCCCAACTTTGTTCCCGATCTGCAGAAGATCCATCGCGCCGGCGGCTATCTGCTAACGCTGATCAATAATGTCCTCGATCTTTCCAAGATTGAAGCCGGGAAGATGGAAGTCTTTCTGGAGGACTTCGACGTTGCCGCGATGATTCGCGGTGTGGCTGACACGGTTCAGCCGCTGGTGCAGAAAAACGGGAACACGCTTGAAGTTTCGGTGCAGGAGGGCGTTGGACCGCTGCGCTCCGACGGCACCAAGGTAAGGCAGTGTCTTCTGAATCTTCTTTCCAATGCGGCCAAGTTCACCAGTCACGGACAAATATCGTTGGTGGTGGGCCGTCAGGGCGCGGACATCTTCTTTCGCGTGGCGGATACGGGTGTCGGCCTCTCGCAGGCGCAGATCGTGAAGCTGTTCGAGCCGTTCTCCCAGGTTCATGCCGGCCGCGAAGGCTCAACGCCCGGCACGGGTCTGGGTCTGGCGATCACCCGGCGGCTGGCGCAGATCCTCGGCGGCGACATCGCGCTCGAGAGCGAACCGGATAAGGGCTCGGTGTTCACACTGTTTCTCCCGGCTGAGAACCGCGCCGGGACTGCTCCGGGCATCGAGGCGGTGACGAACGACGGCGCCGTCACTCACTCCGACGTGGTGCTGCTGGTTGAGGATGATGCCACGGCGCGCGACCTGATGATCCGGCTTTTTCATAAGGAAGGCTTCGAGACGGTGATCGCCGACAACGGCGCGGATGCCCTGCGCCTCGCGCGGGAACTGCGGCCCACCATCATCACGCTGGACGTGATCATGCCGGGAATGGATGGTTGGGCGGTGCTGAACGCGTTGAAGGCGGACCCGGAAGTCTGTGACATCCCGGTGATTATGGTGACCATCATCGACGACCAAAAGACGGGATACGCCCTCGGCGCGACAGAATACATAACGAAGCCAATTGATCGAAAGCGGATGTCGGTTGTTCTGAGCAAATACCGAAGCCGGCACGAAAAGCGTCCGGCGCTGGTGGTGGACGACAGCGCCGACGATCGCGCGCTGATGCGGCGTGTGCTGGAAGAGGCAGGCTGGGCCGTGACGGAGGCGGAGAATGGGGCAATTGGCCTGAACGCCATGCGGGAGGCGCAGCCGGAACTGATCCTGCTGGACTTGCTGATGCCGGTGATGGATGGCTTTGAATTCGCGTTTACCGTCCGAAAGAACGAGGAATGGCGCGGCGTTCCCATCATCGTTCTGACCGCGCAGGACTTAACCGCACTGGACAAGGCGCGCCTGAACGGTGACGTGGAAGCGATTCTTTCGAAGGGCGCGTATACAATAGACGAGTTGCTGCGCGAAATCCGCGATCTGGCCGTCCGCAGAGTGCCGGTCAGCGCTGGGCAATAAAGGAGCGAGTTATGGACGTGACACGCCGCACCGCACTGGCAGCTTTGGCCGGAACCCTTGCACGCGCGGCAAACCGGCTCCCCGCCAATAAGAACGTAAAGTGGGCGCTGGGCTCGAATCTGTGGAATTATTTCCCGCACGTGCCCTTCACCGATATTCTGGACGTGATGAAGGACACCGGCTTCATCGGCGTGCGCGTTACGCAGTTTCCGAAAATTCTGCAGACCTATGACACCACCGCTGAGCGGATGCGGGCTGAGGTGGATAAGCGCGGTCTGAACGTCATCACCATTTCCTTCAACGGGCCGGCGCACGATCTGAAGCAGCGGGACGAATTCATCTCGAGCGCAAAGGTGGCGATGAATTTTCTCAAAGGCTTCGATGCGAAGATGCTGGTGGTGTTTTCCCCCAACCGCTCGAACCTGACCGATGCGTCGTTCCAGACCATGTGCGAGAGCTTCAACAAGCTGGGCGAAGTGGCGCGCGATATGGGATTCCGCGCCGGTTTGCACAATCATCTGGGCCAGATGGTGCAGACGCAGGCGGAGGTGGACCGGTGCATGAAGCTGACCGATCCGAGTGTCTTTTGGTTTTCGCCGGACGTGGCGCACTTGTATCTGGCCGGATGCGATCCGAAACAGAATCTGGATACCTATCGCACCCGCCTGATGATGATGGATTATAAGGACGCGAAAAAGGAAGGCGCCAAGTTCCAGGATCAGATTTTCGATCTTGGAGACGGGGAGATCGATTTACCGGGGTGCCATCAGGTATTGAAAGATATGGGTTACAAGGGCTGGATCTGTGTGGATCTTGATACCGCGCGGCACGGCCCCCGCGCGAGCTACGAACGCTGCGGTGATTACATTGTCAGGAAGCTTGAGCCGATTTATAAATAAACTTCAGTCGCCGGCGCTGCTGATGGCCGTTCTGGCCGGCGCGTCCTATGCGCAGCATCCGGATATCCCGCGGGCGTTTACGGATGAGAACCCGGAGCACTTTGAGCTGCCGCTGGCGGGGGCGCACAAGGTGGAGCAGCCCTCCGCCGCGACATATTACCGGCTGCCGGTGCGGCCGATTTACAAGACATACCCGATCTATCATCCGGACAAGGAACCCGCGGGCTACTGGGAATGGCTGAAGACACGGGAGCCGGAAGTCGTCTTCAATGCGGACCAGCTGAAGACCAAAGCGGACTGGACCGCGGCGGGAAAGCTGGCCTTTGAAGCCCCTAACCGGCACACGGATGCCGCGCGGTTCCGGGACCGGGAGTTCCTGCGGGCGGCGAACTGGCCGGTGGACGAAAAGGGCGTAGTCGCGGGCTATCAATACGTAATTCGCGAGCGCGGCAAGGTAGAGTTTACGGACGACAGCTGCGCGTCCTGTCATACACGCGTGTTGCCGGATGGCCGGGTGGTGGAAGGGGCGCAGGGAAACATTCCGATCAATCAGGGAAACGCTTATCTGGCGCGGAAAAAGCGCGCCGGCACCGCAGCCAGCGGCGAACAGAAGATCGCAAAGACAGCTTACGCGTCGTGGTGGGCGCCCTGGGCGCCCGAGCCTTTGTACGAGCAGATGACGGTGGCGGAATTTGAGCGTCAGGTCACCAGCGTGCCGCCGGGGGACATTCAGCGCCTGGGAACCAGTCTCCTGTTTCCGATTCGCGTGCCGGATCTGATTGGCGTCTCGGAGCGGCGCTACCTGGATGCCACCGGTCTTCAACTGAACCGCGGCATCGCCGATTTGATGCGCTACGCGGCGACCAACCAGACTACTTACCGGATGACCGTTTATGACGGTTTCAGTCCCAGTCCCAACGGACCGGAGGTGTCGAGCGGTCGGTATTCCGACGAACAGTTCTATGCGCTGGCGCTCTACATGGAATCGATGAAGCCGCCCGACAATCCCAACCGGCCGGGTCCGGAATCGGAACAGGGCCGCAAGGTATTTGCGCGGGAAGGGTGCGCGGGTTGTCACACGCCGCCTTATTATACGAACAACAAGCTGACGCCGGCTCGAGGGTTCAGGCCCGACAGGCGGGAAGACGTTTTGAACGTGAGTGTCGGCACCGATCCATATAACGCGCTGCGTACGCGGCGCGGCACGGGCTATTACAAAGTCCCGTCGCTCAAGGGTGTTTGGTATCGCGGTCCGTTTGAACACAACGGTTCGGTGGCTACTCTCGAAGACTGGTTCGATCCGGCCCGGCTGAAAGCCGACTACGTGCCGACCGGCTACGTCGGGTATGAGACGAAGACGCGCGCAATCACCGGACACGAGTTTGGCCTGAAGCTGTCGCCGGGCGACAAACAAGCGCTCATCGCGTTTTTGAAGACGCTGTAGCCGCTGGTATACTGAATCTGCTCTGGCCCTCTTCCGTCAGCCAGCGGGATGAGGCTCTTTACACCGACGACTTCCAAACGCCTGAATGAGGTGACAGGATTTCTGTTGCTCGCGTTCGGACTGGTAATCCTGCTGGGTCTCGCGTCCTATCACGTGACTGACCCCTCCTGGGATACAGCCGCGGGTCCCGTGCGGCCGCAAAATCTGACAGGTCCGATTGGCGCGCATGTCGCGGATCTGCTGCTACAGGGATTCGGCGCCGCCGCGTTTCTGTTTCCCGTCCTGGCATTCGTGCTGGGATGGAAATGGATGCGCTCGGAGGAGATCTCTGCTCCCCTGATCAAGCTGTTCGGGTGCGTTCTGCTTTTCCTGAGTTCGTGCACGGCGGCTTCGTTCATTCCCGATCTCCGGATCTTTGAAAAAGCCATTCCGCTGGGCGGTGCCGCGGGGCTGATACTTTGCGATCTGGTGCGGGGCGCATTGAATCCTGTCGGCGCGGTGATTGCGACCGTGACCGCGCTGATTGTCTCCGTCTATCTGATTTCCACGTTCTCGCTGGCGTCTCTGGCGGTCTGGTTTGAGGCACCGCTGGCTTGGTGGAACCGGTGGCTGGATAATCAGCGCGCCCGCGGTGAAGAGCGGCGAATCCGGAAACGCGAAATCATCCGCAAGCAAGCCGAAATGAAACAGGCGCGGGCTCAGGCGGCGGAATCGCCCGCCACCCCTGAGAAAATTCCCCCTGCGAAGAAGTCGCGGCGCGCTTCCGCTCCCACCGCCGAGCTTGTTTCCGAGCCCCTGCTGGACGAACTGCCGGTTCCGGGAGAAGCCACGGACACGCCGCCATGGGAAGAAATCCCCATTTGCCAGCTGGCCGAAGCTGAGCCCCCACCTGCCCCGGTGAAAGCCGCGCCCCAGCCAGAGCCGGTCCGCGATCACGCGATTTACCGCCTGCCTTCCACCACACTGTTGAATGAGCCGCCGGCGCGCAGCGCTTTTGACGAACAGGAGCTGAAGAATACGGCCGCGGCCGTGAAGTCGAAGTTCGAGGAGTTCAATGTTCTGGGCTCGGTGGTGCAGATCAATCCGGGTCCGGTAGTCACTACATTCGAATTCAAACCGGAAGCCGGAATAAAGTACAGCCGGATCACGAACCTGGTGGAAGACCTTTGCCTGGGTTTGCAGGCGGAATCGATCCTGATTGAGCGCATTCCGGGTAAACCGACCGTGGGAATCGAAGTGCCGAACTCCAAGCGCGAGGTCATCGCGCTGCGGCAGATCCTGGAATCGGAGGAGTTCCAAAACTCGCCTTCACACCTGACGATTTCGATGGGCAAAGATATCAACGGGCGGATCAAAATCGCTTCGCTGGAATCGATGCCGCACGCGTTGATTGCGGGCTCGACTGGATCGGGCAAGAGCGTCATGATCAATTCCCTGATCATGTCGATTCTGTACAAATCGACTCCGGACGACGTTCGCATGATCATGGTGGATCCCAAGCGCGTCGAGCTGGGGATGTACGAAGGAATTCCGCATTTGCTAACACCGGTCATCACCGATCCGCGGAAGGCGACCATTGCGCTGAAAAACGCAGTGCTCGAGATGGAACGGCGCCTGCGGCTGCTGGCCGAGCACGGCGCGCGAAATATCGAACAGTTTAACCGGAAAGTGCGCCGGATGCAGGAGGAGCCACGCAGCCTGTTTGACGAAGAGAGTAGCGGCGCGGAGGAGCTGAAGCCGCTGCCGTTCATCCTGATTCTGATTGACGAGCTGGCCGACCTGATGATGCTGGAGGGCAAGAACGTTGAGGAATCCGTCACGCGCCTCGCGCAGATGGCGCGCGCGGTCGGTATGCACCTGGTTCTAGCCACGCAGCGGCCGAGTGTGGACGTGATCACCGGTCTGATCAAAGCCAATTTCCCGACCCGCATTAGCTTCCGCGTGGCTACCCGCGTGGACTCGCGAACCATTCTGGACGTGATGGGCGCGGAACATCTGCTGGGCAAGGGCGATATGCTCTATCTGCCGCCGGGGTCGTCGCGGCTGACGCGCGTGCACGGCGCCTTTGTTACCGAAACCGAAATCAATCTGGTGGTGGATTTCTGGAAGACTCAGGCCAAGCCGGAATACGACACCAGCTTCCTGATCGCACCCCCGGAGAGCGACGGCGAACCGGCGGACGACGAGCCGATGGGCGAGCAGGATCCTATGTACGAAGAGGCGCTGCGGGTGGTGCTCGAAATGGGGAAGGCGTCCACTTCCACTCTGCAACGCCGGCTGCGGCTGGGTTACGGGCGAGCGGCGAGAATCCTGGATATGATGCACCGCGACGGGATCATCGGGCCGCCGGATGGCAGCAAGCCGCGCGAAGTCCTGAAGCGGCCGGAGTGGGTCCGGGAAGTGGAAGATACGATCCGGTAGCGGCTACGTGATGACCCTGCGCAGGAACGTGCGGGTGCCCATGACGAACATGACGGCCACCGCGACGCCGAGAGCAGGAAGGATCCAGTGCAGTGGCAGTGTGGGCAGCTCGTGTCCGCGAAGGGGAGGAACCATGGCGTAGCGCAGGCCTTCGGCCGCATACGTGAGAGGGTTCAGCAGCACCAACGCCTGAAACCAGCGAATGTTGCTCAACGCGCCCCACGGGTAGTAGGTGCATCCCGTAAAGAGCAGCGGGGTGAAGATCAGTGTGAACATCAGGCTGATCTGATCCGGCCGGATGACGGTCCCCATCAGCAGCCCAATGGTGGAACCGACGCAGCCGGTCAGGATGACCATGCCGATCAGCACGGGAATGCGGTCGGCGCGAACGGCGAAGCCGTTGCCCAGGATCAGCCAGCCGAGAGGAAAGATTACCGAACTGGCGATAATGCCCCGCGCCGCTCCGAAGATCACCTTTTCCAGAGCAACCCACCAGACCGGCAAAGGGGAAAGCAGCCGGTCGTCGATCTCGCGGGCAAAGCCGAGATCCAAAACAAGGGGCAGCGTGACACCCTGCATCGCTGCGATCATGCCGGTAAGCGCGACGATGCCCGGGAGCATTACCGCCGCGAAATTGCCCGCAGCGAGACCGATGCCGGGCAGGACTTTCCCGAAGATGAAGAGGAAAAACAGTGGCTGCATCAGTGCCTGCAGCAGAAAAGGAACGAATTCGCGCGCGGTAATGGTGAAATCACGCTCGAGCATCGCGACGAAGGCTTTGATTGCCAGGCTGGTGCGCATTACCGAAGGTGTCTCCCGGTCAGAAAGATAAATACTTCCTCAAGCGACGGCTGCTTCACGCTGAGATCCCGGACTTCGGCTCCGAGGGAGAGAATCGCCTGCGCAGCAGGCCCAATGAGCGAATTGGCGGATTCGGCGTAAACACGGAACGTACAGCTGCCCGGCTCAGCTTCGGCGGCAGGGTCGATCGCTGGGTCGACTTTAGTGACGCCGGGAAGCGCGGAAAGAGCCGCCAGAATCACGCCCGGGTCTACGGAAGCGGCAAAGGCGCGTACTTCCAGCGAGGTTCCGCCCGGAATCAGCTTCTTCAGCTGGGCGGGGGTGTCGTTTTCAAGAATCTTCCCGTGATCCATTACGGCGATACGCTGGCACAGCTTGTCGGCCTCATCCATATCGTGCGTGGTCAGCAGAATGGTCAGGCCTCTTGCGTTCATTTCCCGAATGCGCTCCCAGAGAAAAAGACGCGACTGAGGGTCAAGGTTATTGGTCGGTTCGTCCAGAAACAGGACCTCGGGCTCATGCATCAGCGCCCGCGCGATCATCAGGCGCTGCGCCATACCGCCTGAATAGCGGTTCACTTTCTCATTTCGTCGCTCCGCCAGGCCGAGTTCCTCCAGCAGAAGCACCGCGCGCGCTTCCCGTTGCTTCCGCGGAACGCCATGGTAAGCGGCGTGAAAGGTAAGAATCTCACTGACTTTCAAACTGCGGTCGAGATTACTTTGTTGCGGCACCACGGCAATCCTCTGTTTGACGGCAATAGGATCCTCGGCTACATCTGTGCCGGCGATGTGAGCCGAGCCTTCGGTGGGCAGGATGGCGGTAGTGAGCACGCCGATCGTCGTCGTCTTCCCGGCGCCGTTCGGACCCAGGAGGCCGAAGATTTCGCCCCGCCTCACTTCGAAACTGACCCCGTCCACGGCGTTAGTTTTAGCCGCGGGATAGCGCTTCACCAGATTTGTGACGGATATCGCGGAGTTCATGCGCTCTATCTGTTGTACAGCAAGAAGGTTCCGCTGTGTTGCCGGGCCCTTCCAAACCCGCTCAGTGTGAGGAATCGGCACAGAGCGGCTTCTCGTAACTCGTTGACTTCTATGAAAATCCGGAGACGGGCGAAAGTTTGCAAAAAGTTTACACCGGCGGCGCGGCTAAGCGACCCGCTGCGTGTTTTGCTGGAAGGAGATCGTTATGTCCATTGTGAAAATCACCGGAGAAGGCCTGGCAAGTATCGCGGTTCTGGTCGTGTTGCTGTGGGGCTGCATCGCGCTGGAACATTCGATGCTGCAACGCTCCCGGCGGGAAACGGCCCGCCTGCTTATGGATCTGAAGAGAATGAAAAACACCGGTGGGACCGAGCCGGTGATGCATCCTCTGCAGCGTCCTTCCGCTTCCCGCCCGGTTTCCAGCTAAATCTCTAGCGCGGCGGGTACTGCCGCGACATCCTGCAAAAAGACATCTGGTTTGGTTTTCAATTCTGAGTGGAAAGGTACACCCGGAATGAATCAGACGAAGAATGTTGCTATGAGAAGTTGAAGTTGCCTTCTTCAAAAAATAGAATAAGATGATTGTGTCCAAAGGCGCCAATGCTGTCGCCTTTTGACACACTCGAACGTTCTTTTCACAATGGGCATCAAGTCTGAAAGCTTTACTGCGTTAAAAAACCTGGTGGTCCTTGCTCCGGCGGGGGCGGCGAAAAGGGAAAATTTCGAAAACGTCTGGCGCTCGGACGCCACGTACGAGAAACTGCTCTCAGACATGCAGCGGCTGCGCGGACGGATCTATGTGCGCGACGGAGCCATCGAGCCTTCCGCTCTCACGGCGGATGGGCGGCACAAGTCATCCTGCGATGTGCGCAGCTGGCATCTGCTGGCGTTGAATTCGGCGGGACGCGTCCTCGGGTGTATGAGGATCTTCCGTCCGAATCTGACCCGTTTCGATACCTTGAACCTCAGGCGGGCTGCGCTGGTGAGATCGCGCAGCTGGTGTCCTCAGCTTTATGCGTCGATTCGCAGCGAACTGTCGGCGGCGCGAATAGCCGGATTTTCCTATATTGAGATCGGCGGTTGGGCGCTGACCGAGGAATTGCGGGGAACCACGGAAGCTTTACGCGCGGTTCTTGCCACTTATGCGTGGGCTCAGCACATCGGCGGCGCGCTCGGCATCGCAACGGCAACGGAAAGAAACGGTTCACGATTCATCCTTCGGCGGCTGGGCGGCAAACCTTTCGAGTGGAATGGCGAAGAGTTACCGCCCTACGAAGACAATCAGTATCGGTGCAAGATGGAACTGCTTCGGTTTGATTCGCGAGCTCCGGACTCGAAATATCGCGATGTGGTGGACAGCATGCGACGCCAATTTCCGAAGATCGCGGTGGTTTGTCCCACGGAGAGCGCGCCTTGGGAAGGCATCGGCGAATCGCTGCGGCGCCTTGTTTCGACGCCGCTGTGGACGGAAGAACTGCTCGCTGGTTTCTGCTGACGCGTCCGGTTCAGGCCTCGGCGATGAGCGCGCGGATGTGTTCCAGCAGTTCGCTCTGATTGAACGGCTTCTGCAGGAATCGCGCATCCGCCGGCATGGACGAGCGCGGGCCCATTTTGGCCGCTGAGAAGCCGGAGATCAGGAGAAACTTCGTTTCCGGGTGAAGTTTCGCAAACTGGCGAACCAGATCGGGACCGGAAATACCGGGCATTACCACGTCGCTGATCAGAACGTCCACGCGCCCCTCGTCCAATTCGGCCACCAGCAACGCATCTTCCCCGTCCTCGGCTTCAACTACCTGGTAGCTGTTTTTCTCCAGAATTTTGCGAACCAGCTGGCGCACGGCGTGGTCGTCTTCCACCACCAGTACCGTTTTGACGGCGGAAGAGGCGGGCTGGCTGGCATCCTCGTCCAGATAGGCGTACGGATCGGGCTCCAGCGCCGGAAGCGCAAAGGTGATCTCCGTCCCGAGGCCGGGCTGGCTTTTCACGTCGAGAAACCCCTGGTAGTCGCGAACGATTCCCTGCGCGATGGACAGCCCAAGCCCCACGTGGCCACGGTCTTTGCGGAGCGTGAAGAAGGGTTCAAAGATTCGCTCCACCGTTTCTTCGGTCATTCCCTCACCGGAATCATGCACTTTGACGGCGACAAAACAACGAGTGCTGCGCAGCCTCTCCGATTCGTCGACGGTGACTGACTCGGTACTTACCCTGATAGTTCCGGAGCCGGAAATCGCATCACGCGCGTTGGCTACCAGAATAAAGAGGAGATGTTCCAGCTGCTCCGGGTCAGCGCTGACCCGCTGGACCGAGGGGGCCAGATCCGCCGAGATCTCGACCGTAGCCGGAAGAGAACTCGCCAGCACCGGAACGTACGCCTTAACCAGCGCATTCACATCGATGTCGACTCGGGTGACGGTTTTCGGTCGCGAGATTCGCGACAGCTGGCGCACGACAGCAGCGACATTCTGAGCGGCCAGATGAATTTGATTGACCGTATCGTGCTGATCAGCGGAGAGTTCCGCATGGTGCAGCAGTAAATCGCTGTGCCCCAGGATACTGGTAAGCAGGTTATTCAGCGTGTGCGCTGTGGTCTCAGCCAGCCGCTCAACGGCCCGGATCGCGTGTTCATCGCGCTGCTGATGCTCTTCCCATTTGCGGCGCGTGACGTCGCGCAGGGTGAAAACGATGCTGCCCGGCGCACCGCTGTCCGCGCTGGCGGCCGCGATCTCCCCTTCGACCTGGTGCCGCTGGCCGCTGCGGGAGATCAACACCAGTTCCCTGCCGAGGCTGAGGGGCTGCATGTTCAAAGTCGCGAGGCCGATCAGATCGTCCGTCAGCTTTGAACCCCGGTACTCGAGAATCAGGACTTCCTGGTAGATTTTTCCGAAGCTGTCGACCAGCGGGAACTCGGTGAGGCGCTCAGCGGCGGGATTAATGAACTGGATGCGCCCTTCGGGATCCACGATTACAATGCTGTCCGCCGCGGAGCGAAGAGCGCTTGACAGCCAAAAGTATTTCCGGCGCTCCTGGAGAACCGCTGCCGCCATCTCGCTGCTCTCCACGGGCGGCAGGATATCGACAGGAGCTCCGGACAGGGCCGAACTGCTGAATAGGCGAACCGGAATATGAAAGCGCTCGCGGACCAGTTCCGCGAGTTGAATACTTGGCGGCTGAGTTTGAAAATGGCTGCCCAGAATGACCACGTTGGCGTCGCCCTTTTCGAGAGACGAGATAGCCTGCTCGCCGTTGCCCGCGATTGCCGTTACCTGATACCCCAGAGTTTGTAGTTGATCGCGAAGGCGAGAGGCCGTATTTTCTTCATCTTCCACCAGAAGTACTTTTTCCTGAACCGGTTTATCCATATCGGGCGGCATCGTAAGAGTTTACGGCACGATAAAGGCCGATGCACCGCTCCGGTTGTAAAAAAGAGTCGCCCGCAAATAGGCTCTGAAGTTAGTATTCCAGTTAGATCTTACGACATATCTATCTTTAACGTATTGCTTTCCAAGTGGCTGGCTGAATATACTCGTCCTTGGACTGTAATTTTAAGTACATTTGCACACTACTATCAGGACGAGATGACTCCAGTCGGCAATTCGAAAGCACATCGTTCTTTGATCATGCTGGCTCCAACGGGAGCTTCGCTCAACGGTTTTGCAGGTACAAAAACTGATTCCGACGAAGAACACCGTGAGTTGATCGTCCAGTTGCAGCAACTTCGGGGCAGAATTTACCTGCAAGACGGCGCTGTGGGACGTAAAAGTCTCACTCTCGACCACCGCCATGTTGCCAGCGCTGATGAAGAAAGCTGGCACCTGCTCACGATCAGTTCGCAGGGCCGCGTGATGGGCTGCGCCCGGTTTCAGCGGCACGACTCGTCTGTTTCCTTTCAAAATCTGAGCGTTCGCAGAGCCGCGATCGCTTCCTCCCCGGAATGGGGTCTCAAGCTGCGTTCGGCCATCTGCGCGGAATTAAAAAGTGCGCGGAACTTCGGCTTTTGCTACGTGGAACTGGGGGGATGGGCGCTGGCGGAGGAGTTGCGCGGCACGTCTGAAGCTTTGCAGTATGTGCTGGCCACGTATGCGTGGACCAGAATCATGGGCGGCGCGCTGGGCATTACCACTGCGACTGAGCGTAACAGTTCCGCATCCATTCTGCGGAGGCTGGGAGGGAAATCGCTGGAGTGGGAAGGAGAAGCCGTTCCGAAATACTACGATCCGCACTACAACTGTGGCATGGAGGTGCTTCGCTTCGATTCGCGCTATCCCAACCCGAAGTATGAGAATACGATCGAAAGCCTGCAAGCTCAGATCTGCACTGCTCACATCATCCGGCGTGCCGGGTCCGAGACGCGCCGCGGCATTACCGCTCCTTCGGCCTTGGTTTCCCGCTGGCGCGATGCGGGATTAAGTACCCTCGAAGTGTGAAACCGATTAAGATTAAGTAATGCCTCTCGCCGTATCTGAGGACGCTCTGAGAGACTTCGAACGGGCCCTCGGCCGGGAAGGCGTGGAGACCGGCGCCGCGGAACGCGGAGCGGCCGAGCGAGCCACCTTTCAGACATCGCAGCGCATTCCACTCATTCTGCTTCCGGCGGACCGGGAACAGGTCTGCGAAGCCGTTCGTATTGCGAACCGGCATCGCGTCGCGATCTACCCGGTGAGCAGCGGAAAGAACTGGGGTTACGGTTCCCGTGTTCCGGTTGCGGATGGCTGTGTTCTGCTGGATCTGTCGCGGATCAACCGGATTCTGGAGTTCAACCCTGAGCTGGGCTATATCACCGTCGAGCCCGGGGTGACGCAGCGAATGCTGTTTGAATTTCTGGCGGCGCACGAAAGCGAGTTTTGGATGGATGCGACCGGCTCCAGTCCCGACTGCAGTCTGATCGGGAACGCGGTCGAGCGCGGCTTCGGACACACGCCTTACAGCGACCACTTCGCGAATCTCTGTGGGCTGGAAGTGGTGCTGCCGAACGGCGAGGTGGTGGAAACGGGATTTTCCGGACTGCCGAACGGGAAAACGGGCCCCGTTTATCGATGGGGAGTGGGCCCGAGCCTGGATGGGCTGTTTTCGCAATCAAACTTCGGCATTGTGACGCGCGCAACAGTGTGGCTGATGCCCGCGCCGGAGTATTGTCAGGCGTTCTTTTTTCAGTGCGATGCTAAAGACTCGTTGGCGCCGTTAGTTGACGCGCTGCGGCCGTTGCGGATGGACGGAACCCTGCGGAGCGCGATTCACATTGGCAACGATTACAAAGTGATGGCGGGAATCCAGCAGTTTCCCTGGGAAGAGGAAGTGCCGCTCACGCCCGCGCGCATGGAGGAGTTCCGCAAAAAGCTGAAGTTCACGCGCTGGAGCGGCTCCGGAGCGCTTTATGGCACGAAGAAGCAGGTGGCCGAAGCCCGGCGGCTGTTGCGGCGCGCGCTCAAGGGCAAAGTGGAGCAGCTGCGCTTTCTGGACGACCGCATGATCCGGATTGCATCGAAGTTTACTCGGCCTTATCAGATGGCAACGGGACTCGATCTGTCGCGCACTTTGGATTTGGTTCGGCCGGTTTACGGGCTGCTGAAGGGAATTCCGACGAAAAGCACGCTCGGCAGCGCCTACTGGCGGAAACGCATGCCGGTTCCGGCGGACCCGAATCCGGATCGGGACGGCTGCGGTCTTCTTTGGTGCGCTCCGGTGGCACGAACGGAAGGCGCGGAGGCCGTTAAGCTGGTGGAAATTGCGGTTTCCACCCTGTTGCGGCATGGCTTTGAGCCGATGATATCACTGACTCTGTTGACTGAACGCTCGCTTGCGGCGGTGATTTCAATCAGTTACGACCGCGAAATTCCAAGCCAGGACGAACAGGCGATGGCATGTTACCGGGATTTGGAGCAGCGGTTGGCAGACGGCGGATTCTATTCGTACCGGCTCGGCATCACATCTATGGAATTGCAGGCCGGGCGCGACTCTTACACCCGGCTGCTTCGGAATCTGAAAGCGGCGGTAGATCCCAACGGCGTTCTGGCACCGGGCCGTTACGTTCCCGCCGACAGTCGCCGAAAGGAGGTGATGGCATCATGAGTCAGCTGCAGTCTGCAGACGAGATGACGGAAACGGGCTTTTCTGCGGAAGACCGGCAGACGCGCGTGCTGGTGCGCGACCTGCACCAACCCCGGCCGGCGGTGTATTGGACGGATCTGGTTGCCACAGCGGCCATAGGCTGGGGCGCATTTGCATGGGCATGCCGGCTTCCAGTGTGGTCTGCGGGCATGCTCGCCGCAGTGGCGGTCGCGGTGGTTGCGCTGTACCGGGGACTTTGTTTCGTTCATGAAATCAGCCACTTGAATCAGCGAGTGCTCCCGCGGTTCGAGGCGGCCTGGAACATTCTGTTCGGGTACCCGCTGCTGATGCCCTCGTTCGTGTATTGTGGCGTTCACCAGTGCCATCACAAACTAAGCACTTATGGCACGAAGCAGGATCCGGAGTACATGCCGTTCGCACAATCGAGCCGGATGACCGTTGTTTTCGCTCTGGAGAGCTTCTTCATTCCGGCGGCGCTGCTGGTTCGTTTTCTGCTTCTGACTCCGATTGGTCTGCTTTCCCCTGCTTTCCACCGGTGGCTGGTCGTCCACGCCTCTTCTTTGACGATGAATCTTGCGTACCGGCGGGAAGCCACGGATCAGCTCATCGGATCCGTGCGGAAGGGAGGCGCGGTTGTCTGGCTCCTTTGGATCGCCGCTATCGGCATGGCGGTGGCCGGCATGATTCCACGCCATATTTTCCTGGTCTGGTTCCTGGTCTCCGCGCTGGTCAGCTTTGTCAACACACTGCGCACGCTGGGGGCGCACGCCTACGAGAGTTCCGGGGCGCCGCTCGACCGGCAGGGCCAGCTGCTGGATTCCATTGATACGCCCGGAGCCGCATGGACGGAGCTTTGGGCGCCGGTGGGGTTGCGGTATCACGCACTGCACCATTACTTCCCCGGCATTCCGTATCACAATCTGCCGGAGGCGCACCGACGTTTGATGAAGGGGCTTCCTGACATTGCCGTTTACCGCGAGGCTCTGAGTCCCGGCCTGATGCGGTCTCTGACGGAGTTGTACCGGAGCGGTTCGCAGCGTCGCTGACATGCATTACGGGGTAATCAGCCCGCCTGTCCCCGGCCACATTCATCCTTTCGGAGCGCTGAGCCGCGAATTGATCGCGCGGGGGCACCAGGTGTCATTCGTGCATATGGAAGATGTCCGCGCCTGGGCAGTGGCGCAGGGGACGCAGTTTGTTCCTATTGGCGAGACGGATCACCCCGCCGGCTCACTGCCGGATTCCCTGCAACAGCTCGGCAGGCTGAGCGGTCTTGCGGCTCTGCGCTTTACGATCCGGGCGGTCCGGAAGACAACGGAAATGTTCTGCCGTGACGCTCCGAATGCCATCCGGAGAGCCGGGATCGAGTGTCTGCTGGCCGACCAAACCGAGCCGGCGGGCGGAACGATTGCAGAGTATCTCGGTCTGCCTTTTGTGACGGTCTGCAATGCATTGCTGCTGAACGAAGAGCCGGGAATTCCGCCGCCTTTCACGGATTGGAAATACACGGACGCCCTATGGGCGCGTGCGCGAAACCGAATCGGTTACCAGGTTGCGAAGACCATGATGTCGCCGGTTACCGCCATTGTCGACGAGTACCGGAAGCGATGGAAGCTGCCTGCGCACCGGGATTCCGCCGCATCGTTTTCGCGCCTCGCGCAGATCAGCCAGCTGCCCGTCGGTTTCGATTACCCGCGCAGGCATTTACCGCCGAATTTTCACTACACCGGGCCGCTCCGGGATAATGCAGGCGGCGACGCTGTATTTCCATGGGATCGCCTGGATGGACGACCGCTGGTTTACGCTTCGCTGGGAACCCTCCAAAATGGCCGCGAGCGGGTCTTTCGGATCTTTGCGGAAGCGTGCCAGTCGCTGCCTGTACAGCTGCTGATCACGCACGGAGGCGGCTTGGACGCGGAAAGCGCAGCTCGTCTTCCTGGAAACCCGCTGGTGGTCAGCTATGCGCCGCAGCGGGAGGTGCTAAAACGCGCCTCACTGACCCTTACGCACGCGGGACTGAATACCGTTCTGGATTCGCTTTCACAGGGAATACCGATGGTGGCGGTGCCAATTACTTATGAACAACCGGCCATAGCCGAGAGAGTGAGATGGAGCGGAGCGGGTGAAGCAGTACCATTTAACGCGCTGTCAGTGGAAAGGCTGCGTGCGGCCGTGAAGCGCGTGCTGGGCAGTCCCCGCTGTCGGGAGAAAGCGAAGGAGCAGGCAGAGTCAATCAGCAAGGCGGGAGGGGTGAAACGAGCGGCGGATCTGGTGGAGCAGACAAAAAAAAGCACCCGGGGTTAAACCCCGGGTGCTCACACGAACAACGAAGAAACTAGCGGCGGCTGAAGCGACGGCTCACTACTGGGAGCGCGATCAGGCCGAGGCCCATGAGGAACATGGAGGCGGGCTCGGGGACCGACGAAACCGGCGCAAAGCTGCCTTGGTAGCCGTGCACATAAATCCCAGTACCGTTGTTAGAGGCAAGAACGGCCAACACGTCGCTGGCGCTTAACCCGGCAACAGTGGTGGTAAACGTGCCGATGTAAGGCGTCACGGAAGCATTCGTTCCCGTGTAGCCGTTAACCAACACCTGGAACTGAATTTCAGTGGAATTTGCTGTCCCATTCCCATTAGTCCCGCTACCATTCGTAAAGATGAACCCGGAAGGAGCCGGACCCGGTGTGCATGTGACACCAGGAGCAGCATCATTGACGACAAGACAGGATGGAGTGTTAGTTGCCTGAACGATACTCGTAAGGTCAAACGTTACGCCGTTAGCGAACGTCATAAAACCGGTAACGCTCTTGGGGCCTACGATGTTCCCACCTTGAAGGTCCTGAACTGTTCCATTCACGCCCGAATCGGTGGTGAAACTTCCCCCCCCGATGCCGTCCAGAAAGCAACCGCCAGAACCGAGGTTCGGTCCCGTGGAACACGAGGGAGGCGTGCCGTAGAAGTCGATGGCTGTCGCCGAGACTCCGGCCGTGCCTGTGATGTCAATGGTGCCCGTGATCATGGTAGCCGCGGACGTACCGGCAAAAAGCAGTCCAACTGCCAGTGCACCCAGAAACTTATTGTTTAAAATGTTATTCATCCGTTCCTCCGAATTGACGCAGATAAATCTGACGTTCTAGACCTACTTTGCTTCAATCCCATCCGCTGATCAAGTAACAATCGTTAAGGTGATCTGTTAAAACATACGGTTTCGCACATTCATAGTAATGAAGTGTAATGAATATAACAAAATACAACTCTGTTCGGCATTCGGCAGCTAAATTGCTTTGTTGTATAGCTTTGCACTGAACTCATTATTCACGTTTTTTCTCGATTTGATAGACTGCCGCCATGACGACTTCACGACGCGGGTTTGTTCTGGCCGGAGCGGCCGGCCTTTCCGCAGCCTCGGCTCAAACGGCGTCCCTGACTGCCAATGAGGTAATTGGCCGGATTCGAAAGAATGTCGGCGTGCCGTGGCGGACGGAAACCGTCGACACCTTCAAAGCCGGCAATCCGGACACTCGGGTGACAGGGATTGCCACCTCGGTGATGTCCACCATGGATGTCCTCGAGCGGTCCGCCGCAGCCGGACGAAACCTCGTGATTTCGCACGAGCCCACCTTTTACAATCACCTCGACGAAACAAAGGACTTCTCCAGCGATCCGGTTTATCAGCAGAAGCAGGCCTTCATCGAAAAGAATGAGATGGTCATCTGGCGCTTCCACGATCACTGGCATGCGCGAAAGCCTGATGCGATGTTGGTTGGGCTGGCGCAGGCAATTGGCTGGGAGCAATATCAGGACCGAAACCATCCGCGCCGGTGTACTGTTCCGCCCATGATGCTGGGAGACATGGCTGCCCAGATCCAGCGCGCGATGAAGATTCGAGCAATGCGGGTAATCGGTGACCCCACGGCCAAGATGAGCGAGGTGACCCTGAATCCGGGCTACACCGCGCTGCAGGGAGCCGTAAAAAGCCTGCAGGACTCGGACGTATTGATCTGTGGCGAGCCGCGCGAATGGGAAGCGGTGGAATACGTCCAGGACTGCGCACGGCAGGGGCGGAGAAAGGCGCTCATCGTTGTGGGGCACGCGGTTTCGGAAGATCCGGGGATGGATCTGTGCGCGAAATGGTTGAAAACCTTTGTGACCGAGGTGCCGGTAGAGTGGATTCCGGCAGGCGAACCCTTCTGGAGACCGCAGTGATGGGCCGCGCCGGCTTCCTAATCCTGCTGGCCGCGCTGAACATTACCGGGCAGACGCTTTCCAGCCACTGGGAGGAACTGACCGCGCCGGATTTCGTGAAGGCGATTCAGGCCTCAGCCGGGACCTGTGCCCTGCCGTTCGGAATCATTGAAAAACACGGGCCCCAGGCGCCGATGGGCACAGACCTGATCAACGTCCGCTACGCCACGCTGAACGCTGCGAAGCAGGAGTACACGGTGGTCTTTCCGGAATACTATTTCGGACAGATTTTTGAAGCCAGGCACCAGCCGGGAACCATTGCTTACAGCGCGGAACTGCAGATGAAGCTGCTGCAGGAGACTGTAGCGGAAATGGCGCGCAACGGGTGCCGGAAGATCATCATCGTCAACGGTCATGGCGGCAACAACAGTCTGCTGCAGTATTTTGCCCAGACACAAATGGCATCCGCGAAGGATTACGTGGTTTATGTGTTTTCCGGCGGCGGCCCGGCGCCCACTCAGCCTTCGCGCGCGGGCGCCGATGGTCACGCCGGCGAGGGAGAAACCTCGAACGTGATGGCCTCCCGGCCGGGACTGGTTCACCTGGATGCGGCCGGCACGGAAAGCGGGAAGGATCAGCAGCGCCTGGACCTTCCTCCGGGCGTTTATACCGGGATCTGGTGGTATGCGAAATTTCCCAACCACTATCAGGGGGACGCCTCAGGCGCTACTGCCGCGCGGGGCGAGGTGGATATGCGTGTCCTGAGCGAACGGATTGCCAATGCGATCCGCGCGGTGAAGAGCGATCAGGTGTCCCTGCGGTTGCAAAAGGAATTTATGGACGCGGCGCAGCATCCGCTGGATACGAGGCAATAGGGGGACGCCGCCGTCCATATCCGGTGGCCTGCTCAAAGGCATACGCCAGCTGCAGGATGGACAACTCGGCGCGGTGGCGCCCCACGATCTGCAGACCGACTGGTAAACCTTCCGGCGTGAAGCCGCACGGCATCGAGATGGATGGGCACTCGGTGATGGTGATTATCCAGCAGCATCGCATCCACTCGATATAGTTCTTCATTTGGATGCCATTGATCTCCCTGACCCATGGTTCGGTCACGGGGAACGGCGGAACCTGGGTGCTGGGCACGATGAAGAAGTCATAGCGCTCCTGGAACCGGCGCATGCGGTCCCAGACCTGGCTGTGCTGTTCCGTTGCACGCGCAATATCGGCCGCACTGAGCCGGAGTCCCAGTTCGACCGATTCGAGAATGGTGTCCTTGAACAGTTCCGGACGGAGTTTGGCGGGGGCCGCGTACCCGGAGGCATAGCCCCAGAGACGCAGCGTGGAATAACTCTCGGCGCCGCCGGTCAGATCGGGTTCGGCTTCCTCCACGATGCACCCGAGGCTTTCAAAAACTCGGCGCTGTGCGTTGACGGCCTGCAGGATGCGCGGATCAAATGGCGTCCCGCCAAGGTCTTTGAACCACGCCACCCGCGTGCCTTTCAGATAGCGGGCAAGGGGTCCGGCAAAGACCGTGCCGGGTTCGTTGATGGAAATGGGGCAGCGCGGGTCCGGGCCGGCCATCACGCTGAGAAGCAGAGCGACATCCGAGACGTTGCGCGCCATGGGTCCAACGACGGAAAGTGTCGACCAGGCGTTTCCGTGCGCCGATGTGGCGACACGGCCGGGGGCGACGCGAAAGCCAACCACATTGCAGAAAGCCGCGGGATTGCGAAGCGAGCCGCCGTTATCGGAACCGTCCGCGAGGGGAACCATGTTGGTGGTTAGGCTGACCGCGGACCCGCCGGACGAGCCGCCGCAGGTTTTCGTCAAATCCCATGGATTTCGGGTTGCGCCGAAAACCTCGTTGAACGTTTGCGAACCCGCGCCGAATTCCGGTGTGTTGGTTTTGCCCACCAGTATGGCTCCGGCTCGCTTGATGCGCTCCACATGAAGGTCATCGTGATCGGGTATCAAATCCTTGTACAAGCGAGAACCCGATGTAGTGCGGATTCCGGCGGTGGCTGCCAGATCCTTGATTGCGATCGGCAACCCGTGTAACGCGCCGAGCGGTTCGCCGTGTGCCTGGGCTTCGTCCGCTTTGCGCGCATTCGTCATCGCCTGCTCGGCAACAAGGGTGACGATCGCATTCACTTTGGGATTGACACGCTCGATCTGCCGCAAATGGGCCGACATCACGTCCGACGCGCTTAGCTTCCGGCTCCGGATGAGAGCAGCCATTTCCACGGCAGTGAGGGAGCAAATAGAGTCGGAGGAAGCGGCTGGCATAGTGGTGGGGGCTGCCGCCGCGGCGAGCAGACGGGCGGCATCGCGTCGGCTGATGGCTGGCAAACGCTCTATGCTAACAGGTCAGGCGAGCCGGGAAAGGCGGTCCGCGGCGGCGTCCAGCGTTTCGAACTTTTTGCAGAAACAGAAACGCATTTGCTGCGAACCGTCTTTGGCATTGGCATAGAAGCTGGAGCCAGGGACGCCGGCAAGCCCGATCTTCTCCAGAAGATAGTGCGCGAACGCGAAATCGTTCGGAAAGCCGAAGCCGGAAATGTCGGTCATGATGTAATACGCTCCCTTCGGACGGAAGCAGCGGAATCCGGCGCTTTCCAGAATGCCGAGCAGCTTGTCCCGGCGCACCGCGTAATCCGCCGAGAGATGCGCGAAGTAATCGTCGCCCAGGGCGAGCGCCATCGCTCCCGCCTGCTGCAGCGGGGAAGCAGCGCCGACCGTAAGGAAATCGTGTACCTTGCGAATGGAATCGGTCAGCTGCGGCGACGCAATCACCCAGCCGACGCGCCACCCGGTTACGGAGAACGTCTTACTCATGCTGTTCACCAGGATGCAGCGATCGCGCAACCCGGGAAGCGTCATCATCGGGATATGAAACTCGCCGTTCGTAGGTGATGTGCTCGTAGATTTCGTCGGTAATCACGAGCGCATCGAACTCCTCGCAGAGGGAACCAATGAGTTCCAGTTCCGCGCGTGAGAAGACTTTACCGGTGGGGTTGTTGGGTGTATTGATGATGATGGCTCGCGTGTTGCGGTTGAAGGCGCGGCGCAATTCCTCGGGATCGAAGCTCCACTCCGGCGCATGGAGAGAGACAGTGCGGCGGGTAGCGCCACAGAGCTTGATGTCGGGATCGTAATTCTCGTAGTAAGGCTCGAAAACGATGATCTCGTCGCCGGCGTTGATGGTGCCCAGCAGCGAGGCGATCATGCCTTCGGTGGCGCCACAGACCACGGTGATCTCGCGTTCGGGATCGAGGTTGAGTCCGTAGCTGCGTTTGTATTTGGCTGCGATGGCGTCGCGCAGCGGCTTCGCTCCCCAGGTGATGCTGTACTGATTGATATCGGCGTCGATCGCGGCGCGAGCGGCTTCTTTCACTTCTGCGGGAGCACCGAAATCGGGAAAGCCCTGCGCCAGGTTCACGGCACCATGCCGGACGGCGAGACGGGTCATCTCGCGAATCACCGATTCCGTAAACCGGCTGGTTCGTTCGCTATGAAACCGGGGGAGTACGTTTCTTTCGGCGGGCGGCAGCGGCTGAACGAGTGGCGACATTTTTGACAGGTGCTTTCGGAGCGGATTTAGTTGAGGTTACCGCAGCCGGCAATGGGTTGTCATACAGCCGCCTGTAGATAAAAGCGTTGCGCAAAACAGCCTGCACATATTCGCGCGTTTCATTGAACGGAATGCTCTCGACGAACTCGGCCGGCTCGCGATAGCTTCCGGCGGCGAGCCACTCCTGCACCCGGCCGGGGCCTGCGTTATAGGCGGCGAGTGTTTGCTCCAGATTGCCGTGCCATTTATCAATCTGTGCCCGCAGATAGGCGGAGCCGAGCTGAAGGCTGGTCTCCGGCTGCAGCAGCATGCTGGTGCGGAAAGGCAGCACGCCCTGCTTGCCGGCCATCAGCCGCCCGGTAGCGGGAATCAGCTGCATCAGGCCATAGGCATTCGCGTGGGAGATGACGGTGGGATTAAACTCCGATTCCTGACGAATCAGCCCCGCGACCAGAAAGGGATCCAGATTCTGCGCCTGCGCACTCTTCACCATCGCGTCGCGGAAGGGCAGGGGGAACAGAAACTGCCAGAACTCTTTCGGCGCATGATCGAACGGCAGCGCGAGATACTCCGGCGCGAGCGTCTTCATGTGGCGCAGGCTGTGCGCGACCGAATCATCATTGCGCGCGATCTCGATCGCAAGCAGGTGCTTCTGGCCATCGGTTTCGGCTCCGAAGCGGAGTTCCGTGAGCGCCCAATCGGGAAATCCGGCTGCGGTTAGCAGGCGAGCCCGCTCGATATGGGCTTTCGTCGGCGCCGAAGGTGCGTCGTTGCTCAGGTCGGGACGCTCCGGAAACGCCACCTTATCGAGCCATTGAGTCACAGCGGGCGAGGCAGAGGCGGCCGCAATTGCCGGGTCCACCAGTTTTTGTGAGGCGAGCACGCCGTAATAGTAGTTGGGGAATTTCGCTGCCAGCTGCTCGTACCAGGCGCGGGCGGACCGTAAATCGTGATTGCTCTCCCCGAGCCGCGCGAGGAAATACAGAGCGCTCGCGGCTTTGGAATCGGCGGGATACCGCTTTACCTGCTCGCGTAACAGCGATTCGGCTTCAGGAGCCTGCTTCATCCAGGCATCCCATGTGATTTTCCAATGGCAGTAAGCTGTGGAACTGTCGTCGGGAAACGTTTCGTAGGCAGCTCGATACAACGGGTCGTATCGATCGGCATCGTGGGAGTACAGGAAGCGATTCCCGGTGGAAACCAGCGCTTTCAGTCTCCAGACCGATTTGGGATACAGTTTGCTTAACTTCTGTACCGTGTCCACCATGCCGGTGTCATCACCGAGTTTGCGGGAGCACTCGGCCAGGTAGTACATGCGCTCGGCATCCGCTTCGGAACGGGTCAGCTTGAGTTTCTCCAGGTGATCGCGGGCGGCAGCGTAGTTGCCCATTTGAAAATCCGCCAGACCGATGCGCACCGCCGCCTGCTCCCGCTCCGGGCCAGTCAGCTGTTTTGAAAGCGTTTGAAACTCGAGCTTCGCTTTCTCGTACTCCTTCGCGCTCAGCCACTCCATGCCGCGCTGCAACATGTCTCTCGGATCGCAGGGAGGGTAATCCTTGCCCATCGCCTGCTTCAACCGGTCCATGGCAGTGGAAGCGGATGCCGCGGCCTGAGTCGCCGGATAATTGAAAAACGCCCGTTGGTAAAGCGCGGCTGCCTGAGCCTTCTCTCCCCGTACTTCATAGGCCTGAGCCAGCAGCATGCTTGCTTCGGGCTGCGGCAAAGCGTCGAAATCGGCACGCAGAATCCGGATGGCGCCGCCGGCATCGGAAACCCGCAACCGCTGCTGTGCTTCAAGGATCGTCGCCTTGTTGGCGAGCGGAGACAGGGGACTGGTGAACCGGTGTATGCCTTCCAGATCGCGGATGGCGACGGGAGCATCGTTCAACTGAGCTTCGGCTGCGCCCGTGTAGTACGCGATGTAGTCGCCCAGCTTCGGCAATCGCACCTCTGCCGCTCTTAGATGGGATACCGCGCCTGCATAGTCCTGAGCCGCGAATGCTTTCATTCCCAGCGAGAACTCAGCCAGCCCGGGCGTTGGCTCTGCCGCAGCGGTAAGCCCGCCGGAAACCAGCAGGATCCCGAAATTATACGAGGCGGCCCGGAAAATTCGGACCAAGCAATCGGTCATTTTCGTTCGCCAGACTTCGCACCAGTTCCAAATAAAGGTAATCGACCATGGTCGGAGTGGTTTTCACAAACTCCTCCCGGAATCTCTCGCGGGCGCTGTCCATCTCCGGACGCAGCGTATCGTATAAAGCCCCACGCTCCTGTCCCTCGCGGACTGCTGCAGCACGGGTCATGCGCATCTCCGCTACGGCCACGCGCGCGAACCGCTGGGCTTTTAGGTGAATTGCCTGATCGGCTGGAGGAAGATCCGTCCAGGTACGTGCCGGCTGCGGCGCGGTTCGCCCTGCAGCTTCCAGCAGTTCGAGACGAAGCCCGGCCGCTTCGGCCAGCAGTTCCAGCGCGGCGGGTTCCACCCCTCCCAGCGCGAACAAAACGGAACGAACAGACCCGCCCGCAATCAACGGAAAAAGGTAGCAGCGTTCCGATACTTCCAGATCCAGGGTTATCGCTTGATACAACTCGGGTGAAAGTTCACCTTCGGAAGCGGCAGCCACAACCGGATCTTTGGTTTCAATCGCCGTCATTACGGCAGCCGCGGCACTCAGGTCGAAGCTGAAGTTGGGGGCAACAAACCCGCGGAGAAGGGAACAGCGGCCGCGTGCCCCGTCCAGGGTTGCAATGACCGCACGGCGGCTAAACGAAGTCGAGCTTTCGAGGAGAGCGGACAGAAGATCGGCGGAGCCAGGCGCCTGTCTCATTCGACGCAGGCCCTGATTCAAAGTTTCAGCCGCGGCACGCGCCCCATCCTCACGGGCCACCTCGCGCGCTTTGGCCAGTTCGCCATCCACCGCCGGGCCAATTTCGTTACTCAGTTTGAGTAAGTCTTCCCGCCAATTGGCCGCGGTACTGACGGATGTCATGCAATCTCATACTAGAGCAGCTTCACGGGCGCTGTCCATCGGCCCCGGAAGCCGATTTTTGCAGGAAAGATTTATTTCACTTCATCCGTGAAATCTGTGGCACGCCAGTTGCATCCATGTTGGCAGAGAACGATGTCCGGGTCCTTCAGAGGATGGGAGAACAATACGATGCCGCGCATGAACAAGCATTTGGATCCGAAGCAAACCGGGCAGGACGCAGGACGGCTTCACGCCGATCTGCTAAAGCGGATCGTGGGTCAAAATGACGCGATCGATCAAATCGTGAACATTTATCAGACGTTCACGGCCGGGCTGACAAGCCCCGGGCGGCCAATCGGAAACTTCCTTTTTCTCGGTCCAACCGGCTCCGGCAAGACGCGACTGGTGGAGGCCACCGCTGAGGCATTGCTCGGCGACATGCGCGCGGTCATTAAAATCGATTGCGCTGAGTTTCAACATAGTCACGAGATCGCCAAGCTGATTGGCTCGCCTCCGGGATATCTGGGCCATCGGGAAACGCATCCACTGCTGAGCCAGGAAGTTCTCAATCAGCACCACACGGATAAGTTCAAGATCAGTTTCGTGCTGTTCGACGAGATCGAGAAAGCCAGCGATGCTCTGTGGAACCTCCTCCTGGGCATTCTAGACAAAGCGACGCTGACTCTGGGCGACAACCGCCGGGTTGATTTCTCACGGGCGATGATCTTCATGACCAGTAACCTGGGCGCGAGCGAGATGAACGCGATCATGCGTCCGGCTCTCGGTTTTGGAACGCGCGACGCACAGGACCGCTGCCAATCCGGTGTGATGGAGGAGGGCCTGGATGAAAAGATCCGGCGCTCCGCGGTGGAAGCCGCTCGCCGGAAGTTCACGCCTGAGTTCATGAACCGCATTGATAAGGTGGTGGTGTTTCGGCCGCTGGGCTCAGCCGAGCTGGGAAAAATCCTCAACATCGAACTCAATCTGTTGCAGCAGCGGATTTTCAACTCGGCGTCCACCACGCCGTTCGTCTTTAACCTCAGCGATTCAGCGAAGGACTTCCTGCTTCGTGAAGGCACGGACATGAAGTACGGTGCCCGTCATTTGAAGCGCGCGATTGAGCGCGAGCTGGTGCATCCGTTATCGAATCTGGTTGCCTCGCAGCAGATCCGCAGCGGCGACCTGCTGCGTGTGGATTACGATGCGGACACGAGGACGCTCGACTTCATCAAGGAAGCCGAGGACGTGCCGGCCTACGCGATGGTGCAAATGATCGATCCGGCGCTCTCGCCGTCAGCTGCTTCCGCCGGCGCTGCTGCCGATTACGGGCTCCCGCGCGCGGCCAACGCCAAGAGCAACCGCCGGTAGTCTCTTCACTCTAACCGGAACACCGCCCCTTGGCCGCAGCGTCATCAGCGGCCGGGGGCGGATCTCTTTTTCGGATACCAGTTTAAAATCGATCTGAGGCGCAATCGTCTCGAGACAGATCTGCCCTTCCATCAAAGCGAACTGGTTTCCGATGCAAATGCGTTTTCCCCCACCAAACGGGAAATACGCGAACCGGGGCAAAGCCGATTCCCGCTCGGGACGGAATCGCTCCGGATCGAATGTTTCCGGGGAGGGGAAATAGCGCGGATCCCGGTGCAGCAGCCACGGAAGGATCAGCACGAACTCTCCGGCCCTGATCGGGAATGGACCGATGCGCGTATCGCAAACGGCCGAACGCGCTAACAGATACGCCGGCGGATACAGCCGCATCGCTTCCTTCATCACCAGCAGACCGTATCCTTTTTGTTTACGGAGCCGATCAAACGCATTTGGACTCCGGGCCAGCAGGTACCAGGACCACGCCAGCGCCTGAGCGGTGGTTTCGTGCCCAGCGAGAAACAATGTCATCGCCTCATCCCGAACCTGCCGGTCATCCAGATGCTTCCCGTTCTCCTCGTCGGTGGAAAGCAGCAGCATGGAAAGAAGATCGCCGTGGTCGCGGCCGCTGGCGCGCCGCGCGCGAATCATGCCGTAGACTGTCTCGTCCAGCCGGCGCCGCGCGCGCTTCACTGAGAACCCGTGCGGGAACGGAATCAGCAGGCGGGCGTGACGCATAAAGCTCTCCTGCAGCAGAGTGACGTCGCGGCTCAAAACGTCCGCTTCGTCCAGCAGATCCGCATCAAACAGCGTGCGCCCCACAATGCCAAGCGTCAGACGCATCATGGCCTGGGCGAGATCAACTACCTCGCCATCGCGCCACCGCCGCTGTTCCGCTTCGGCGTGCTCGGTCATAACGGCGGCGTAGCGCGAGACGCGATGGTGTGCAAACGCGGGCGCCACCAGTTTCCGCCGCTGCCGGTGCTGTTCGCCCTCGCTGGTAAGCAGACCATCGCCCAGCAGGGGGCGCGCCACCACGCGCAGGCCCGGCCCTTTGATGAAATCGGCCGCGCGTTCGATGAGAACTTCCTGTACCAGCTCAGGCGAATTGACCAGAACAATGGTGCGCGGCCCCATCCGGACCCGGGTAATGGGACTCTTCTCGCGGCCAAGCCGTTCGAAAAAGGCGAGCCGGTCACCGAACAGTGCGAGGAAGTTGCGCAGCATTGCGAATAACCCTTACGGAATGCGGGTAACCCGGGCTTTGATCCCTCTGCGCGGCGACAGCATCATGGTGAGCTGCAAGGGTGGCTCCTCCGCCGATTGTAGTTGAAGATCCGCGCGGGGCGCCATGGATTCCAGAATCGTCTGCCCCTGCATTAAGGCGAAATGATTGGCGATGCAAACGCGCCGGCCCACGCCAAACGGAATGAAAGCGCACTTCGGCAGCTTCGCTTCTTCTTCCGGGCGAAAGCGCTCGGGATCGAAGCGTTCCGCGTCCGGAAAATAACCCTCGTCGCGATGCACCAGCCAGGGAGCCATGAACAGCGTTTCTCCCTTCCAAATCGCAAACCCGCCAACCGTCGTGTCGCGAACAGCGATCCTGCCCACCATATAAGCCGGCGGATACAGCCGCATCGCTTCCTTGAACGCCATCAGGGCATAACCCTTTTCCGTGCGCACGCGACGCATCGCCTCCGGGTGCCGGGCCAGCAAATACCAGGACCACTCGAGGGCCTGTGCCGTGGTTTCATGTCCCGCTCCGAAGAGACCCAGAGCCTCGTCGCGCACTTCCTGATCGGTGAGCCGGCGGCCGGAAGGCTCCTCCCTGGAATGCAGCAGCATGGAAAGCATGTCGCCGCGATCATCCCCCAAAGCGCGGCGCGATCGAATGAGGTGGAACATTTCGCGATCCAGACGTTTCACCACCCGTCCCATGCCGCCCGTCGGGATCGCAAAGGGAACGCGCACCCGCAGATCCTGAAAGCGCTGGATTTTCCCGATTTCCCGGCCCATGCGGTGCCGTTCGCTCATGTGGTCAATCGCAAAAAGCGTTTCCCCGATAATGGCCAGACCCAGCCGCATCATCGATGCGCGCAAATCGATGGTTGCACCGTCGCGCCAGTGCTCCAGCTCGCGGTCAGAATGTTTCGCGATCACCTGCTGGTAATGCGCGAAGCGGCGGTGGGCGAACGCCGGCGCCACCAGCCGCCGCTGCCGGCGGTGATGCGCGCCTTCGCTGATCATCAGACCGTCGCTGGCAAATGGACGAGCCAGGTTTCGCATTCCCGGCATCTTTTCGAAGTCGTCCACGCGATCGATAAACACTTCTTGCACCAGATCAGGGGAGTTCACCAGAACGGCCCATCCTGGACCGAAGCTGCCACGCCCAATGGGTCCTGTTTCCCGCGCCAGTTCCCGCAGCAGTGCCAGACGGTCGCTGCGGATCAGCTTCATGGCGGCGCGCATGGCGCCGAGGCTGGGCACTCGTACATTTTACAATTTCAGGATGGAGACGAGAGCCGTTTTTGACCGATGGTCCGGCGGCATCGAACCGCCCATTTCGAAGCTGATCGGATTCCGGCTGGTGACTTACGAAACCGGACGCACGGTTTTCGAGATGGATGCAGGCCCGCAGCATGCGAACCCTATGGGAACGCTGCACGGCGGTGTGTTGTGTGATTTGTCCGATGCGGCTATGGGCAGCGCGGTGGCTACCACGCTGCTGGAAGGCGAGTCTTTCACCACGCTGGAGCTAAAGATCAACTTCCTGAAGCCCGTGTGGAGCGGCCGTCTCCGCGCAGAAGGCAGGATTGTGAAACGGGGCCGCACCATTGTGCTGACCGAGTCCGATGTGACCGATTCCGGCGGCAGCCTGGTCGCCCGCGCGTCCTCCACCTGCATGCTGCTGCGCGGGGAGCAGGCGAAGAACCGGTGATGATAAGTTAACGGTGTGACTGCCCAGGAAATTCTTTCATTCATCACCGGCATTGGTGTCGTTCCCGTCGTGCGTACGGCCACGGCCGAAGGAGCGTTGAACGCAATCGACGCCATTTACAAGGGCGGGGTGCGCTCCGCGGAAATCACCATGACGGTGCCGGGAGCCATTCGCGCGCTGGAAAAAGTGGCGGACAAATTTGGCGACAAGCTGATGCTGGGCGCCGGCACCATTCTGGATCCCGAAACTGCACGCAACTGCATGCTGGCGGGAGCGCAGTTTTTCGTTTCCCCGAACCTGCGGGTCTCCACCATTGAGATGTGCAAGCGCTACTCGAAAGTGATCTGTATCGGCGCATTGACTCCCACCGAGGTGTTGACTGCCTGGGAAACCGGCGCGGACGTTGTGAAGGTTTTTCCCGCTGACGCGATGGGTGGCGCGAAGTACATCAAAGCGTTAAAGGGCCCGCTGCCTCAGGTGGAGATGATTCCGACAGGCGGCGTGAACCTGGAAACGGCCGGCGAGTTTCTGAAAGCCGGCGCCTGCGCCGTGGCCGTCGGTGGCGAATTGGTGAACGCGAAGCTGATTGCCGAGGGCGACTGGGACGCCATTGAATCCCGCGCCAAGGGCTATCTGGAGGCCGTGAAGAAAGCCCGGGCCGAGATGGCGAAATAAGCGGCGAGGCTTCACGGGAACAGCAGCGCGCCGCGCTATCCTGTTCGAATGCCAAGCCGAACCCGCACTCTGCTCCTGCTGGCAGCCCTGTCCGCTACCGCTCTTTTCTCCGCCGACCCCTACTCGGTCGACTGGAACGCACAGCAAGCCGAAATCTTCGATCACTATGCCAGCCTGATTCGCCTGGACACCAGCAACCCTCCCGGCAACGAGACGCGCGCGGCCAGCTACCTGAAAAGCGTTCTGGAGAAGGAGGGAATTTCGGCACAGGTCTATGAACTGGAACCAGGCCGCGGCAATGTAGTGGCGCGTCTGAAAGGCAACGGCTCAAAAAAGCCGCTGCTGCTGATGGGTCATCTGGATGTGGTCGGCGTTCAGAAGGAGAAATGGACCGTGGATCCCTTCTCCGCGATTCGCAAAGACGGATTTATCTGGGGCCGCGGCTCTATCGACGATAAGGACAAGGTGACTTCCGCGCTCACGGTGATGCTGCTGCTGAAGCGCATGAACGTGCCGCTCGACCGCGACGTCATCTTTCTCGGCGAGGCAGGGGAAGAGGGTGACAGCCGCGTCGGCATCGGTTACATGGTTGCCCAGCACTGGCCCGAAATAGAAGCGGAATATGCCATCACAGAAGGCGGCACCACCGGTGCGCGTGACGGCAAGGTTCGATATGTGCAGATCGGAACTACGGAGAAAGTGCCGCGCGGGGTCCGTCTGGTGGCGCATGGTCCTTCCGGCCACGCTTCTCGTCCGCGACCCGACAACCCGGTGCTGCACCTGGCGGTCGCCGTGGGCGCGGTGGCGTCCAAACAGCCGCCCATGCATCTGAACGACACCACCCGCGCTTACTTCGAACGGCTTGCCACCATCAGCACTCCGGAGGACGCCGACCGCTATAACCACATCACCGATCCCGCGCGCTCTTCCGCCATTCTCGACTACTTGGCGGTCAATGAGCCGATCCACTCTTCCATGCTGCGGACTTCCATCGCCCCTACCATTCTGAAAGCGGGCTTCCGCTCCAACGTGGTTCCTTCCGAAGCGGAGGCCACGCTGGATATCCGCGCGCTGCCGGATGAGGACATGCCGAAGTTTTATGCTTACATGCGCGCGCTGATCAACGATCCGCAAGTGGAAATCGTGACCAATGGCCGCGGCGGCCGGGAGCCCGGTAAACCTTCCCGTTTCGATACGGAGCTCTTTCTCTCCTTCGAAGCCGCGACAAAAACCATGTTTCCCGGAGCGATTACTCTGCCCACCATGGGTGTCGGCGCCACCGACAATTCCCAGCTTCGCGCGAAGGGTGTGCAGGCCTACGGCTTCGGGCCCATCGTGGATGAGAAAGATGCTCAGGGCGGAGGCGCGCACGCGGACGACGAACATTTGCGCGAGACTTCGCTCTACAAAGAAGTGGAATTTCTCTGGCGCAGCGTAGTTCCCGTAGTCGCGTCCGCAAAACACTAGAAATCGGATAAAACCGGGCGGCACTGCGTTGCGCTGCCGCCCAATAGATGCTAAAACGTTTCATACACCCGCACTGACTCCATGCGGAGTGGTCTACGAAGACCTGCTGGTTTCCCACCCTGTGTGTGCATTCCGCAACAACAAGAGAGGATACCCGTGTCTTTACGCAGACTATCGATATTTTTCCTTTGTGCACTGATCTGCTCCAGCCAGACGTCGACTACGCAGCTTTCCGGCACCATTTACGACAACAGCGGCGCCGTGCTTCCGGCGTCGGCCGTAACGGTGACCAACGATGATACCGGCGTCACGCTAAAGCAACTCACTAACAGCGCGGGCCTGTATTCGTTTCCTTCCATGCCGGTCGGGAACTATACAGTGACCGTTGAAATGCAGGGGTTCAAAACCGCGAAGCGGTCCAAAATCACCCTCGTGGTGGGAACTCCGCAAACGGAAAACATCACGCTCGAACTTGGGGACACGCACGACGTGGTGAAGGTGGAAGCGTCCGCCGATAACGTCAATACCAGCAACGCCACGCTGGGGAACGTCATCGAAAAGCAGGCCGTCTCGACGCTGCCTCTGAACGGCCGCAATCCGCTTAACCTGGTCGTGCTGGAACCCGGCGTCACCCAGCGCAGCGGCACCACCATCAACGTGAACGGACTTCGGTCGCAGGCGGGCAACGTGACCATCGATGGCATCGAAGCGAACGAAGCGTCGAATCCCACGCCTACCAACAATGTGTTCCGCATCAACCCGGATAACGTGGAAGAGTTCAAAGCCACCACCAGCAATCCGACACCGGAAGAAGGAAAGAACTCCGGTCTGAATATCTCCATCGCCACCCGCTCGGGCACCAATGCTTTCCACGTCAGCGCGATTGAATATTTCCGCAACACCGATTTGAACTCGAATGAGTTCTACGCCAACGCGCAGGGGCAGAAGCGCGCGGACCTGAAGTCCAATCAATACGGCTATGATGCGGGCGGGCCAATCCGCAAAAACAAAACATTCTTCTACACGGCGTGGCAGGGGCAGAAGGTCAACCTGTCGCAGGCCATCGACAAAGCCTTTGGCCATGTGCCGAATGTCTATACACCCACCGCTCTTTCCGGCATCTACCGGTACTTCGTCTCCGATCCCTCCAACCCGCTCACCATCAACGGCTCGAAGGTGACATCCAACTCGCCGGGGCTCGTGACTTCCACCGGCGCTCTCGCACCCGGTATTCGCAATTGCGGCAGCTCCACCGATCTCAACTGCGTGCAGAGCTACAACATCTTCGCCAACGATCCGCAGCATATCGGCGGCGACCCCTCCGTGCTCGGCCTGCTCAAGGGTTACCCTGCGGCAAACGACTATCTGGTGGGCGATGGTCTCAATACCGCCGGCTATCTCTGGAGCACTCCCTCGGGTGTCCGCGGTCCGCGCAACCTGCTGCGCATCGATCACTCGATCAACGAAAAGAACAACATCTACTTCCGGGCCTTGTGGGCTCTGGAACAGCAAACCAGCGATCTGCTGAACGGCCGCCCGGCCATCTTCCCCGGCTTTCCGCCACGCGGCGAGGTTTACCGGCCCGCCAAGAACTACGCGTTCTCCTGGCGCTATATCGTCAGCCCGTCCGTGGTGAATGAAATGACGCTGGGATACGCGCGGTTCACGTTCCTTTTCACTTACGGCGATTCCAATCCGAAGTTCCCCGGCCTTCCCGCTTACACCTTCAACAATGTGGACGTGGACTATATCAACGCGCCCCACACGCAGCGCACTCTGAATACGCCTCAGATTATCGATAACCTGTCCTGGACCCGCGGCGCGCACCAGCTGAAATTCGGCACCAACATGCGCTTCTATCAGCAGAACGATCAGCTGGGCACCGTCGCCGGGCAAACGGTGACTCCGTCGATTTCCCTGAGCGCCTCGCTGAATCCTCCCGGCACTGCTTTCAACCTTCCCGGGATCTCGAACGGTTCAACCGCTGGCATCGCGAGCACCGACAGCAGCCGCCTGCTTTCCACTATCAACGATCTGCTTGGAATTCCCGCTACCATCAAGCAGGCATTTCTCGGAAATCTGAACACCAACAGCTTCCTGCCCCTCAATTCAGGCAAGTATTTCTCGCTTTACGATGTGGGCGAGCGCCTCAAGCAGTACAACTTTTTCTGGCAGGATGAATGGCGCATCCGGCAGAACATCACCATGACCTATGGCGTGCGCTGGGAAATCAACCGTCCTCCCACCGAGACCAGCGACAGCCCGTACGTTCCCAATAACCCCATCAACGGCTCAAACGGGCCCGTCACGTTCGTCAAAGCCAGCAGCTATTATTCACGCGAAAATCTGGATGCCTTTGCGCCGCGCGTCGGACTGACGTGGAGTCCCGGGAAGAGCGGCAAAACCGTGGTCCGCGCAGGCTAGGGCATGGCCTACGACCCGATTGCCACTTATGAAGCCGCTGCTGTTGCGAACAGTGTGCCAGGCCTGGCCTATACCTGTACCGCCACCGCTTATGGCGCGGCCACCGCAACGCCCGGCTGCTCCTCCGTTTCCACCACTGCGCGCCTATCTACCGGATTCCCGCAGTCGCTCGCCACGCCCTCACTCCAGCCCTCCACCGGGCTGACTCCCGCGCCTGCGCTGTACGGCGTCGCGCCCAACGCCGTGGTCATGGATCCCAATTTCAAGATGGCCACCGTCCATCAATGGAACGTCACCGTTCAGCGGGAACTGCCCGGCCAGTTCGTGGTTCAGGCGGCGTACGTGGCCAATCGCGGCGAGCGCCTCTACAGCCAGCTCGATGCCAATCAGATCAACTCCGCTCCGGTCCTGCCTTCCTTCAACGCCATGGAATCGAATCTGCACAACGGTTGCAAGCCGGACGGTTCCGGCTGCCCTTCGGGTATCGCGGGCGTATCGGTTCCCTATGTCACCAGCGGAATTCTGACCAGCGCATTCGTCAACTCGTCTTCCTCCATCACCGATCTTCAGCAGAACGCAGCGGGCAACTTCGCCGGACGCATCGAGCAGACCACGCTCGGCGCGCACCTGCGTCCGAACCAGCAGTTCAGCAGCATCATCTTTCTTTCGAACTCCGCCGATTCGGTTTATCACAGCCTTCAGACCACGCTCCGCAAGCGTTTCGGATACGGTCTGCTGCTGAACATGGCTTACACCTATGGCAAAGTGATCGACGATCAATCCGGCGATCCCGTGGGCACCTCTTACACACCCACCACCAGCACCGCCGCCGATAACAACAACCTTCGCCTTGACCGCGGCCGTGCCGATTTCGACCAGAAGCACGTATTCAGCACCACCTGGATTTACGAACTGCCGTTCGGAAAGGACCGGCACTTCCTCAACTCGGTGCCGGGCTTCGTCAACACGGTCATCGGCGGCTGGAGCCTGCAGGGCTTCAACAGCCTGATGTCGGGTGAGCCGTTCTCCATCTCGAGCGGCGCGCGCACGAACAATTTTTCGGCGGTGTCGCGTGCCGCTCTCACCGGGACCACGGTGCCCGACGACTCCCTGCACACCGCGCCCGGCGTGATCGGTCCGGTGTTCTTCACCAACTCCACCGCTTTCACCCAGCCCGCCCCCGGCGGCACCGGCATTGGGCGCAACACGTTCCAAGGTCCCATCTTCTGGGACATGGACGGCGCTGTGTCGAAGAGCTTCCAGCCTACTGAGCGAGTGAAGGTCACCTTTCGCATGGAAGCCTTCAATGCTCTAAACCACGCCAACTTCCGAAAACTGGGGTCCACCAGCACCGGTTCCACCAGCATCATCTCGCCCAACTTCGGCACCGCGTGCTGTCAGACGCAGAGCACGTCCACCTCGACCGCCATCGTCTCGAATGGCGAGGCCTATCGTGTGGTTCAGTTCGTTCTCAAAGCCAGCTTCTGAGGCTCATTCGAAGGGGACTCCGGTCCTCTTCGAAACCGCCCGCAGATCGTCGATCACGGGCTGAATCAGCGGCACTCCTTCGCGGCTCCGGATCTTCTCCGCCTCGCGTTCCGGGTCGCCCGGCAGCAGCGGCCCGTTGGTTCCGGCAGCCGGTTTGGTGGCCCGCATCGTGCGGATGTAGTCGTCGATCTGCCCTTTGAACTCGTCCGGATCGATGAACGCGTCGATGCGCATCGCTCCGAAAAAGTGCCCGATGCCCTTGCCCACGCTCCGCACCGGCATCGCCTGGCGTAGCGCGAAGGGAGGGGTGAACGGCCCCCAGTTGGCTCCGCTCAACACGCCGCACAGCACGTCTACCATCAGCGAGAGCGAGTAGCCCTTGTGCCCGCCGCGTTCCCGGTCGGATCCCAGCGGCATCAGCGCGCCGCCGTTCACCATGGCTTTCGGGTCGGTGGTCACCACGCCGTTGCTGTCGAGCGCCCAGCCTTCCGGGATGGGAACTCCTTTGCGATTGGCAATCTCGATTTTGCCGAATGCCACCGCGCACGTCGCCATGTCGATCACGATGGGCGGCTCCTCTTTGCCCGGGAACGCAATGGAAATCGGATTGGTCCCGAGCATCCGTTCCGCCCCCCACAGCGGTGCAACGGTGCGCGTGGCGTTGGTCATCGACCAGCCGATCATGTCCCGGCGCAGCGCCTCCATCACATACCAGGAGGCAATCCCGTAGTGATTGCTGTTGTTCACCGCCACCCATCCCGTGCCCGCGTTTGCAGCCTTCTCGATCGCCACGCGATTGGCCCACGGTCCCACCACCAGACCCAGACCGTTGTCGCCATCCACGGTCGCCGTGCTCAGCGTTTCGCGCACGATCCGGATCTGCGGCTTTGGGTTCACCCGCCCGGCCGCGAGCATCTCGGTGTACGCATGCAGCCGCGCCATGCCGTGTGAATCGATCCCGCGCAGATCCGAAGCGGCCAGAATGCCCGCGGCCTCGTTCGCGTCGGCTTCCGCAACGCCGAAATGCTGAAACACGCGGCTGGTGAACTCGCGCAGCCGTTCGCTTGCAAATTGCTGAACCGGAATCGATGTCATAACTTTTACCAGCCTGCCGCCATACGCTCGACAATCAACTTACCGATATTCAAAGACGCCGTCGCGGCGGGAGAAGGCGCATTGCACACGTTGATTACGCGCCCACTTTCCTGAATCAGAAAGTCGTCTACCATGCTGCCATCGCGCCCGATGGCTTGTGCGCGAATCCCTGCCGGGGCGGCGCTCAGGTCCGCTTCCTGTATCTCCGGAACCAGCCGCTGCAGAGCGCGCACAAATGCCTGCTTGCTCCACGAACGCCACATCTCGCCCATGCCCACGCGCCAGTAACGGGCAGCCAGTTTAAGGAACCCCGGATACGTCAGCGATTGCGCCAGCTCGGCAAAATTCACGTCCGTCTTGCGGTAGCCCTCCCGCGCGAACGCCAGCACCGCGTTGGGCCCGCATTCCACGCCGCCGTGCACCATGCGCGTGAAGTGAACCCCCAGAAACGGGAAGCCGGGGTCCGGCACCGGATAGATCAGATTTCGGCATAGCCGCTGCGCAGCGCGCGCCACATCGAAGTATTCACCGCGGAAGGGAATGATGCGCGCATCGGGTCCTTTGCCGCTCAGCTCCGCGAGACGGTCGGAATACAGTCCGCCGCAATTCACAGCCTGCGCGGCCTCGAACTCGCCGGCGGTGCTCTCTACCAACACCGTCCCGTTCTGCCGCATGCCCGTCACCCGCGCAGCGGTCACAATCGAGCCACCGGCTTCAGTGATCCGCACCGCCAGACGCCGGCAGACTTCCTTATAGTCCACGATCCCGGTCTCCGGCACGTGAATCGCGCGAATACCTGCGGCGTGCGGCTCCAGTTCGCGCAGCCGTTCGCTCCCAATCGTTTCGCAGGTGATTCCGTTTGCCAGACCGCGTTCGTAGATGCGCTCGAGTGCCGGCAACTCGCTCTCATCCAGCGCAACAATCACCTTCCCGCAGATCTCGTAGGCAATCCCTTCTGCCGCGCAGAAATCCTCCATGGCGTGCTTGCCTTCGCGGCAGTTGATCGCCTTGAGCGAACCCGGCTTGTAATAGATTCCCGAGTGCAGCACGCCCGAGTTGTGTCCCGTCTGGTGTTGGGCCAGCGCTGCTTCCTTCTCGAGCACCACCACCGTTTTCGCGGGATACAGGTGTGTCAGCCGGTATGCCGTGGCCAGACCCACGATGCCGCCGCCGATAATCACCACGTCCGTTCGCTTCATCTGCCCGCTGTTTCTTCAGCGTACACTCGAAGCGTGAACCGCCGTGAACTCCTGGTCCTGCCCGTCGCCGCCGCTGCCCTTCGGAAGCTGTCCGCAGCGCCGACGCCGCAGTTCGACATCGATGCGATCGAACGCCCACGTGTTCTGCGGGCCGCGGATTTATTCCTCAACCAGCCTCCTGTCACGGTCACTGCCTCCCACAGTCCCCGCTCCGCCGGCGGCCTCCACGATTACTTCTCCGAAGGCGATTACTGGTGGCCCGATCCCAAAACTCCGGATGGCCCTTACGTCCAAAGGGATGGCATGTCGAACCCGGATAACTTCGACGATCACCGTAAAGCGCTGCTCCGGCTGAGCGTGCAGGCCCCCGCTCTCTGCGCCGCCTGGGTCATCACCAAACAGCGGAAGTATGCGGACCATGCCGCCGCGCATCTCCGTGCCTGGTTCCTCGATCCGGGCACCCGCATGAATGCGGACCTGCAGTACGCCCAGGCTATCCATGGCCGCTTCACCGGACGCGGTACGGGCATCATCGATACCATCCACCTGGTAGAAGTGGTGCGGGGTGCGAGCGTCATCGAGCAGTCCGGAGCACTATCCCCCACCGAAATTGCGGGCCTCCGGCAATGGTTCGGCGGCTACATGAACTGGATGGCAACCAGCGCCAACGGAATTGCCGAGCGCGATGCCACCAATAACCACGGTACCTGCTGGGTGATGCAGGCCGCCGAGTTCGCGCGCTACGCCGAAAACCCGGGCGTCACCACGCTCTGCCACGAGCGCTTCCGAACCAAATTGATTCCGCAGATGGCGCCCGATGGCAGCTTCCCTCAGGAACTGCGCCGCACTAAACCCTATGGCTATTCGATTTTCAATCTGGAGGTGATGGCCGCCGCCTGCCAGATCCTCGGGATGTGGAGCTTCAACCTTCCTGACGGACGCGGCATGGCGCGCGCCCTCGCTTATCTTTATCCTTATCTGGCCGACAAATCGAAATGGCCGCTGGCGCCGGACGTTATGTACTTCGATCAGTGGCCTGTCCGTCAGCAGAGCCTGCTGTTCGGCGGCCTGGCTTACAACAAGCCGGACTACCTGGCTCTCTGGAAGAAGCTGAAGCCCGATCCTACCGTCGAAGAAACCATCCGCAACTATCCTGTGCGTCAACCTGTGCTGTGGCTATCCTGAAGTTATGCCGTTCTCTGTTCTCCGCCCCTGTCCCGCGTGCGGCTCGACGAATCGCATCCCCGCACGCCATTTGGCCGATTCCGGGCGCTGCGGCAAGTGCAAATCGGCTCTGCCGCCGCAAAACGAACCCATTGAAGTGGATAGCGAAGCCTTCACTGAAATCACGCGCGAGTCCAAAGTCCCGGTGCTGGCGGACTTCTGGGCATCGTGGTGCGGACCGTGCCGTGCGGCGGCTCCGGAGGTTCATGCGCTCGCGGGCGAAACTGCGGGCCGCGCTCTCGTCTTAAAGGTCAACACCGAAGAACAGCCGGAGCTTTCCGCGCGCTTCGGCGTGCAATCCATCCCCAATTTCGTTGTCCTGCGCAACGGCAAGGTGGTGATGCAGCGACCCGGGCTGGCGCCGCGCTCTGAAATGCGCCGCTGGCTGGAAGCATGAGATTCGTCCTTACCGGCATCCTCGCCGTCAGCGCGGCTTTCGGTCAGACCTTCTCCGCCTCGCCCGACCTCGATGCCGCCATCAACCTGGCCATCGCGCAGAAGAAGCTTCCCGGCGCGGTGCTGATTGTCGGCCATCAGGGCAGAATCCTCCATCGCAAAGCCTACGGCGATCGCGCGCTGGTTCCCGCCGTCGAGAAAATGACCGTCGACACCATCTTCGATTGCGCCTCACTCACCAAGGTCGTCGCCACCACCTCCGGCATGATGAAGCTGTTCGAACGCGGCAAGGTCAGAATCGCCGACAAGGTGACGGAGTACCTGCCCGAATTCCAGAACGGCAATTCCGACATCACGATTCGTGATTTGATGACGCACTATTCCGGGCTGCGGCCGGATCTCGACCTCGAACCGCCATGGACCGGCTATGAAACGGGCATACAAAAAGCGCTGCACGATCCGCCCGCCGGTCCTCCCGGCGTCAAATTCGTCTACAGCGATATCAATTTCATCCTGCTCGGCGAAATCGTCCACCGCCTAAGCGGCGAAGCCCTGCCCGCATTCACTCACGAAATTGTTTTCGGGCCGCTCGGCATGACCGAGACCATGTTCCAGCCGCCCGCGGCGCTTCGCTCGAGAATCGCCCCGACGGAAAAGCTACCCTCAGGCGAGGTGTTGCGCGGCGTGGTTCACGACCCCACCTCCCGCTACATGGGCGGAGTTGCCGGACACGCCGGACTTTTCTCCACCGCCGACGATCTTGCCCGCTTCTGCCAAATGATGCTGAACCAGGGCGAAGGCAACGACGTCCGGATCTTCGACGCCGCCACGATTGCGAAATTCACTTCGCCGAACAGTCCTCCGGGCAAAACGGCCGTGCGCGGTCTGGGCTGGGATATCGATTCTCCGCTTTCCGGCAACCGCGGCGAACTATTTCCGATCGGCTCTTACGGCCATACCGGTTTCACCGGAACGTCGCTCTGGATGGATCCGGTGTCGCAAACGTACGTCGTGCTGCTGGCGAACTCGGTCCACCCCACGCGCCGGGCCGCCATTACTTCGCTACGGGGCAAGGTCGCGACCATTGTCGCGGCCGCCGTGATGACCTCCGCTACACCATCCCAACCAACCTTAACCGGGCTGGACGTGTTAGAGAACACCAATTTCGCACCGTTTCAGGGTAAACGGGTTGGGTTGATTACGAATCCCACGGGAATAGACCGTCAGTGGCGCCGGAACATTGATCGAATCATTGCTTCCGGGGTGAAGGTCACGGCTCTGTTCTCGCCCGAGCACGGGATCAACGGTACCGAAGATAAAGAAGATATCGCCGGAACGCGCGACCCCGCCACCGGCATCAAGGTGTGGAGCCTCTACGAAGGGAAAAATCGGCGTCCCTCCGCCGAAAGCCTGCGCGGCATCGATGTGTTGGTGTTTGACATCGCCGATGTTGGCGCCCGCTTCTATACCTATATGTCCACCATGGCGTATGCCATGGAGGAAGCCGCCCGCGCGCACATTCCGTTCTACGTTCTGGACCGGCCTAATCCCATCACCGGCTACCACGTGGAAGGCCCCATGCTGGACACCGCGCAGCTTTCGTTTACCGGCTATTTCCCCATACCGCTGCGGCACGGAATGACAGTCGGCGAGCTGGCGCGCCTTTACAATGCCGAAAACAAAATTGGCGCGGCGCTCACTGTTGTCCCGATGCAGGGCTGGCAGCGAGCCGAATGGTTCGACGCCACCGCGTTACCGTGGGTCGATCCTTCTCCCAATATCCGCAGCCTGGACGGAGTTCTCCTCTATCCTGCTCTCGCCATGCTGGAATATTCGCTGAATTACTCGGTGGGCCGCGGTACCGACTCGCCGTTCCAGGTAATTGGCGCGGATTTCATCAACGCGCGCGATCTTGCCCGCTATCTGAATGACCGCACGATTCCGGGAGTGCGCGCTTATCCCATTCGATTCCAGCCAACTGCCTCGCACTACGCCGGAAAAAAGATTCAGGGGGTGCGCTTCGTTGTGACCAACCGCGATCTGTTGGACGCCGGTCGTCTGGGAGCGGAAGTGATGGGGGCTTTACAGAAACTCTATCCGGGGAAGATAGATTTTGGGGTAAACCGCAAGCTAATCGGCAGCGAAGCTTTCATCCGCTCCATCGCTCACGGTGACGAACCGGCCCTGGCTCTGCGGGCTGACGCCGCCGCACTGGACCGGTTCAAGATATTAAGACAGAAGTATCTGCTCTACTAATCTTCCACGCACAATTACATTGTGGCCGCGGCGGTTTTGCTTGGCTGGGCCCCATTGCTGTTCTTGTTCTTGGAACCCAGCGGGCGGCCGCGCTTTTTTGGTTGCGTAAAGGCATTCATCCATGCCGGAGGACGACCCCGCCGGCGTCCGCGACCCATTGCGAGTCTTTCCAAGCTTAGGATTGCCTCTTCCAGCTGTTCCCGCTCCTGCCGAAGATCCACCAAAATCTTACTGATATCCACTCTGTTCGTCCTCCTTCGTGTTCTGTGCGCAGTTTGAAGGCGTTCCGGAATCAGAACGGACACTTTCAATTCCCGCTCACATTGAATATTTACACCGTATTGGCGGGAAATGCAACCAAATGGTTCCAAAATTGGAACAGACGGTCGTGAAAAGTACTGTACCTGTGCCCCTCAGGCGCGCTTTTTCCACAAGAAATAGAACGGCAAACCAATCAGAATCAACGCGATTCCCATGAAACTCTCGCGCGGCGAATGAATCAGCGTCACCGTTTCGATGAGTAAAGCGGCAATCACAAACAGCGCCGGAACCACTGGATACCCCAGCGTCCGGTAAGGCCGGTTCAGATCGGGACGTTTCTTTCTCAAAACAAATACCGCCGCCGTTGTCATTCCATACAGCAGCCAGCTGGCGAAGATTACAAATGTCAGAAGCTGGTCGTAGCGCCCCGAAAGCACCACGATCGCAGCCCACCCGCTCAGCCCCAGGATCGCCGCTCCAGGCGTATGATGCGCGGTGTTCACGTTCGCCACAGCGCGGAAAAACAACCCGTCCCGCGCCATGGCATAGGGCACGCGCGAGCCTGTCAGAATCGAACCGTTCAGCGCCGCGAAAATGGAAATCATCGCTGCCACCGAAACGGCGTTGGCTCCGGGCGAGCCCAGAACGCGGCGCATCATCTCCGCCGCCACGCGATTGCTGCCCGCCACCTCCGCCGCGCTCAACACGTGGAAATAGGCGAAATTCGCCAGCAAATAGATTCCAATTACAGCGGCCGTTCCCCAGATCAGCGAGAGCGGCAGGTTGCGCCTTGGGTCTTTCACTTCGGAAGCCACCATGCCCACGTTGTTCCAGCCGTCATAGGCCCACAGCGCCGCTACCAGTGCCGCCACAAATCCCGCGAGCGTCAGCCCCGTCACCGGCGCGCTGGGGGCCTGCGGAGCCGCTCCGGGCGCGAAAAATAATCCCGCCGCGATCACGAACGCGATCAGCGACACTTTGGCCACCGTCACAACCACCTGAACGTTGCCGCCTGCTTTGACGCCAAAGTAATTCAACACGGCGAGCGCCATGATCAAGGCCATGGCGAAGAACTGCCCTTGCCGGATCTCGAGCGGCGCGCCGCCTTCGCCCAGCATCGGCACCCGGAACACCACGCCTTCCAGCCCCGGCCAGAAATTCGCGAGGTAATAGAAAAATCCCGTTGCCAGCGTCGCGATGGAACCGCTTTTCGCAACCCACATTTGCGTCCACCCATAGAGATAGCCCCAGACCGGCCCGTAGGCTTCGTTCAGGTAGACATATTCGCCCCCCGCCTCCGGCAGCATGGCCGCCAGCTCCGCATAGGTCAGCGCGCCCGCGAGCGAGAGGAGACCGCCCGTCACCCAAACGGCGAACACCCACGGCACGGTGCCCACGTTCTGCACCATCGTCTTCGGGACAAGGAAGATCCCGCTGCCGATGACGGTGCCGACCACAATCGCAACCGCGCTCCAGATTCCCAGTTCCCGTTTCAGTTCAGCCATGCGTGTTCTCCCGGACCACAAATGACGCCAGATAACCGGCGATAAACGTCGTGCCCGCCCCGATCAGCACCCACCACGTAAACGCAATGCCCGTCGCGGCCTTTACATAAAGGATCACGGCCAGCCCGGCGATCAGACCCGCAATCGCCGCCCGTTCTCCCACACGCGAAGTCAGACAGCCCAGCAGAAACACTCCCAGCAGCAGCCCCAGCGTCACCGAAGCTATTGAGAGCCCCGATTCCAAAACGGAGCCCCAGTGACTCGCCACCAGGCCGATGGCCACGAGCACCACCGCCCACCCCACAGTCGCCACGCGCGCCTGCATCAGAGACCGCGCATCCGTCTGCGCCGGGAACCACGGCCGCAGAAAGTCCACCACGGTCGTGGACGCCAGCGAATTCAGCGCGGCGCTCAGGTTGGCCATCGCCGCTGCCAAAATCGCCGCCATGATCAGGCCCGCCAGACCCGCCGGCAGATTGTCCCAGACGAACCGCGGATACAGCCGGTCGAGCGGCTTCGGCGCCGCCATATGAATATCCTGGAAGTGCACCCACAGCAGAACGCCGATTACCAGAAAGAGCGTGAACTGCAGAAAGACCACCACCCAGCTGGAAAACAAAGCCAGCCGGCTTTCCCGCAGCGTCCGCGCGCTCAGCAGCCGCTGCACAATCAATTGATCCGTACCGTGACTCGCGCTGGTCAGAAAACAGCCGCCCAGAATGCCTGCCCAGAAGGAATAGGGCTTCGCGAAAAACGCGGCGGTGGGAGAAAAAGCGAAATCGAAGATCTGAAACTTATGTGCCGGTCCCGCAACGTCCATCACATGCGCCCAGCCGCCGTGAATTCTGCTTAGAATAATCGCGAAACTGAGCAGCGCTCCGGCCACGTACATTCCCATCTGGATCACATCCGTCCAGATCACCGCTGTCATTCCGCCTTCAAACGTATAGAACAAGCGTCAGGCAGACGATCACAATAATCGACGCCAGCTCGCCCGTCCCCAGAATGATGGAAATGACGATGGAAATCGCGAAAACGCGGACGCCCTCCGCCAGCGCCCGCGTAATTAAAAACGTTGTCGCCGTCACCTTGCGCACGCGCGGACCGAAGCGCCGCTGCATCAGCTCGTAGGCCGTGAACAGGCTGTCCCTGAAAATATTGCGGCAGCAGGACTGTCGAAATTAAAACTCGTGCCAGCAGATAGCCCATCACCAGTTGCAGAAACTGGAAATTCCCGCCGAACGCAATGGCCGGAGTTCCCACGATGGTCAGGGTGCTGGTTTCCGCCGAAACGATGGAAAGCGAAATCGCCCACCAGGGCGCCTCGCGTCCTCCCAGAAAATAGTTCTTGCAGGGTCTGCGGTCCCCGCCGGAAGCGAGCGCCGAACCAGGTGACGCCCAGCAAATAGAGAAGGATGACACCGAGGTCCGGAAAATGCATGTGGGGATTTGCGGTTAAAGTGTAACAGAAGGTTCGTCGGGAACTTAACGAAAGGCTGCGCCGTCACTTAGGTTGCGGGCACCAGGTGGTTCGGCTATACTCCGCAAGTGACTGGTTCCGGCAAACCCGCAGTTTCCAAACAACAAAGGTAAAAATCGGGAGAGGCAAGTGTTGCAGCGAATTTTTAGAATCGTTACAGGTGTCGTGATGGTGTTGTCCCTCGCCGTCGCGCAGCAGAAAACGGCCAAGGACCAGGCCGAGTCTGATCTTTATACCAGCATCGCGAATGAGAAGGACCCGAACAAAAAGCTCGGGCTGCTGGATCAGTGGACCGAGAAATACCCGGACACCGCCTTCAAGCAGGAACGCAATCTTTTCTATGTCCAAACCTACTCCGCGCTGGCCAGCCAGGGTCTGCAGCCGAACTCGACGCCGGACCAGCTGGCAGGCGCGGAGAAAGCCGATCACACTCTGATCGATAAGGCCGATACGCTGTTTTCGCCTGACATCAAAATGGCGAACGTGGATTCTGCCGCCTGGAGTAAAGCGAAGAACGATGTTGTTGCGCTGGCTCATCGCAGTCTCGCCACCATCGACATGCAGAAGAAGGATTACCCGGCCGCCGAAGCGGAGTATCACAAGATGCTCGAGGCCAATCCTAATGACGCCGCGACGGCTTATCTGCTCGGAACCGCCATTGCTTCCGAACGCAAGATTCAGCGGACGCCTGAGGCACTGTACCAGTTTGCCCGCGCCGACGTGATTACAGGACCTGGCGCGCTCACGCCGCAGGGTCAGAAGGAAACTGACGCGTACCTCAAGAAGACCTACGTCAACTATCACGGCGACGATAAAGGTCTGGACGATCTGAAGGCGATGGCCGCTAAATCTCCCTTCCCGCCTGAAGGCTTCGCGATTAAGAGCGTTACGCAGCTGAGCGAGGAAGATATCGCCCGCGATGCCGAGTTCAACAAGAGTCACCCCGAAATCGTGGAATGGCGCAACGTGAAGGCCACGCTTCTGGCTCCTGGCGGAGAAAACTACTTCACCACCCAGATGAAAGGCGCCCAGTTCCCGAAGACCACCGCTAAAGTAGTTTCGCAACCCAGCGCCCGGGAACTCACCGTCTCCGTGGATAACGCCACTCCTGAGACAGCGGCAAAGGCCGAGGCTACCCTGAAGTTCACCGACGCGGCGCTGAAGGACACCGTGGCGCCCGGTACCGAGGTCACGTTCACCGGCATTCCGTCCGCCTTCAAAGCCGATCCTTACATGCTGACCTTCGACGTCGAGAAGGAAAACTTCTCGGGCGCGGATCTCGGTCCCGCGCCGGCCACCAAAGCCAAGGCCAAGTCGAAAGTCGTAAAGAAAAAGAAGTAACGGCCCACGCCGGCCGCCGCGTTGTACCCTGAAAGTTGAATCTCATGGAGGGTGAGTGCTGAATCGAATCTCAAAGGCTGTGGCAGGCGTACTGGTAGTGGCTGGGCTTGGGTGGGCGCAATCGCCCGCTGCGCCCGCCGCGGATCCGGCAAAAGCTCGCGCGGACTACGACGCGTATGCCGCGATTTCCAAGGAAACCGACCCGGTCAAACGACTGGCGATGCTGGACGACTGGACGCAGAAGTCGCCGGACACCACCTATAAGACGCAGAGAAACTATCTTTATATAGACAGCTACTCGCGCATTGGCGCGGCCGTCCTTGGCGGCACGCCCACTGTCGATCAGCTTGCCGCGGCGGAAAAAGCCGATCACACGGTAATCGATAAGGCCGATACGTTGTTCTCAGCGGATATGAAGCCGGTCAACGCGCAGGGCACGCCCATTACCGACGCCCAGTGGGCTCAGGCCAAATCCGCGGTTCTGCTCGCGGCCAACCAGAGTCTGGCAGCAATTTACCTTGCTCGCAAGGATTATCCGAGCCTCGAAAAGCAGGATGCAAAACTGATTGAGATGAATCCTGGTGACGCCAAGGCCACCCTGCAAATGGGAACCGCCATCTATCTCGGCGGTAAGGTGGAGCGGCACCCGGAAGCGTTCTATCAGTACGCCCGCGCCGTCTCCATCACCGGTCCCGGTGCTCTCGATCCGGCGACGAAGAAATCCACCGATGACTATCTGACCCGTGCTTACAAGGGTTATCACGGCGATACCAAAGGTCTCGATGACATGAAGGCCATGGCCGCGAAATCGCCCATGCCGCCCTCCGACTTCCATGTCGAAAGCGTCACCGACATCAGCAAGAAGGAAATCGCCAACGAAGAGGAGTTCAACAAGAGCCATCCCGAGATCATCGAGTGGCGTAACGTTAAGGCGGCGCTCAATGCTCCCGAAGGCGAAACCTACTTCAACAAACAGATGAAGGGCGCCGCTTTTCCCAAAACCAAGGGCAAAGTAGTCGCTCAGTCCGGCCCCAAGGAAGTCACGGTTTCCGTTGACAACGCCACGCCGGAAACTGCGGCACGGCCGGAAGTGACGCTCAAGTTCACAGACGCCACCATCAAGACTGCGCCGACTCCCGGAACCGATGTTACCTTTACCGACGCCGAACCCATTTCCTACACGAAAGATCCTTATATGATCGTGTTCGACGTGGAAAAGGCCAACGTGGAAGGCCTTGATCTAGCGCCCGCCGGCGCCGCTAAGAAGGCTCCGGTTCGCCGCAAAAAGACTAAGTAAGCGCCTGTTCGCGCCCATAGTTAGGCCGAACTTAGTCAAATAACGGGCCTGTTATACTGGTTGGAGTAATGCCCCTCTACGAGTACAAATGTGAGAAGTGCGGCAAGCATTTCGACGCCCTGCAAAAGTTCTCGGACGAGCCGCTGAAGGTGCATGAGGAGTGCGGAGGAGCAGTGGAACGCCTGGTTTCTCCTCCTGCGTTTCATTTCAAGGGTACCGGCTGGTATGTGACGGACTACGCCAAATCGAATGGCGTCAGCGCGCCTTCGGAGTCGTCGTCCTCCTCAAAGGATGACGCGGGCTCGAAGTCAGAGTCGAAATCCGAAACGAAAAGCGAGACCAAACCGGACTCCTCGCCGGCACCGGCCGCTGCTCCAGCTGCCTCTTCTTCCGACAAAAAGTAACCGAAGCCGGACTGTGGTACGGTGTTTCGAATGAAACACCTGCTCGGTCTGGCTCTCCTGCTGCATGTCCCCGGCGTGCAGAAGGATGTTGAAATTCTGCGCGACCGCTGGGGCGTCCCGCACATTTACGCGTCCACCGTTCACGATCTCTTCTTTGCGCAGGGCTACATCACTGCCAAAGACAGGCTGTTTCAAATCGATCTCTGGCGACGTGTCGGCTCCGGCAAACTTTCTGAAGTGCTCGGGCCTTCTGCCATCGAACGTGACAAACTCGCTCGCTCCGTAAACTTTCACGGCGATTGGAACCGCGAGTGGGCCGCCTACGGTCCCGATTCGAAGGCAATCGTAACCGCCTTCACCGATGGCATTAACGCCTATATCCGCGATCTGAAGGGAACGCGCCCGAAGGAGTTCCAGCTGGCGGGCTACGATCCCGGCGAGTGGGCGCCCGAAGACTGCCTCAGCCGCGTCGCCGGAATGCTGATGACCGGGAACATGGCCCGCGAGGTCCGGCACGCCCAGGATATCTCCTCCAAAGGCCTCGACTGGTTCGTCAAATACTACCCGCCAGACCCTTACGTGAAAGTCGAAGTCCCGCACGGGCTCGACCTCTCCGACATCACATCCCGTGTCATCCACACCTACACCGAAACCATCGGCGCGGTGCATTTGCCGGGAGAACAGGGCAGCAACAACTGGGTGGTGGATGGCTCCATGACCACTACAGGCCGCCCCATTCTGGCGAACGATCCCCACCGCCCCGTGCAGTTGCCTTCCCTGCGCAAGACAGTGCACCTGGTAGGTCCTGGCTGGAATGCCTTTGGCGCCGGCGAACCCGCGCTTCCGGCCATTGCGCTGGGCCACAACGAGAATATCGCCTTCGGCTTCACCATCGTCGGAATCGATCAGCAGGATCTGTATGTGGAGAAGACCAATCCGCAGAATCCGGGCGAATATCAGTACCGGGGCGCGTGGAAGAAGTTCGAGGTTACCCGCCAGACTTTGAAGGTCAAAGGGACCGGCGAACAATCCTTGGAGCTGCTCTATACCATTCACGGTCCGGTGATCTATCAGGATCCCTCGCGCAACCGCGCCTATACGCTGAAGTGGGTTGGCAGCGAGCCGGGCACCGCTGGTTACCTTGCCGGTCTCACCGTTGCCCGTGCCAACGATTGGAACAGCTTCCGGACCGCCATGGATCGCTACCGCGTGCCGAGCGAGAACGTCATTTACGCGGACACCAAAGGCAACATCGGCTGGCAGGTGGCAGGTCTCACGCCAATCCGCGAAAACTGGAACGGTTTGCTTCCCGTGCCCGGCGATACCGGCGAGTACGAATGGAGCGGCTTCCGCAAGTCGACCGATCTTCCTTGGGAATACAACCCGGCGCGTCACTTCGTCGCGACGGCCAATAATAACGTGCTGCCTCCTAATTTCCCGTTTCCCGTCGGGTATGACGGCTGGGCTCCGCCCTTCCGCGTGGAACGCATCCGCGAAATGCTCACCACGGCAAAGAAGTTCGACATCGCCGATTTCGAGCGCATGCAGCAGGACGTTACCTCGCTGCCTGCGCGGCGCTTCCAGGCCGCTCTGCGCCAGTGGACACCGAAACCGGATACACGTGAGGCCCGCACGATCGCCAGTCTGCTCCAGTGGGACGCTGTGCTGCGCGCCGATTCACGGGAAGCGCTCATCTACGAAGTCTGGGTCAGCAAACTCGCGGGCGCCGTTCTTGGTCCCGAACTCGGCATCGCGCCGGAATCCGTTTCGCGCGCCGATGTGGCGCTGCTGATGCGCACCATTGAAGCCCGGTTCCCGGCCGCCGCGGCTGAAACGACGCTCCGCGAAACGCTCGCGCAGCTCGACCGACAGTTTGGCTCAGATGAGTCCCGCTGGCAGTGGGGCAACCTGCACAAGATTGTCTTCCGTCACCCGATCGCCAGCGCCGGCCTCAACCTCGGCCCGGTGTCGCGTCCCGGAGATTCGAACACTGTGAATGCCACCAGCGGCATCAACTTCCAGCAGTCGAGCGGAGCATCCTTCCGCGAGATCATCGACGTCGGCAACTGGGATCGCTCCGTCATGACCAACGTGCCCGGCGAATCGGGCGACCCGGCCAGCCGGCATTACGGCGATCTGCTGGACGACTGGGCTGCAGGCCGCTATCACCCCATGCCGTTCTCTCGCAAAGCTGTGGAAGCGGCCACTGAAGAGCGGATCGTTTTGAAACCGTAGTTACGGCTTTTCGCCCGCGGGCGGAGCGTTGGGATTGATACCCGCGGGCTTCCATCCGTCGTTCGAAGGGCCGTTTTGGAACCAGCGCGCATCCTTGCTCAGGATGTGCCCGGTCGCGTAGAGCTGCGCGTTCGCCTGCCCAAAATACTTGCCCGCCCGGAGCGTTTCGTCGCGAACTTTCGTCATCAGCGCCTGATACCGGTCGTCGCTCTGGGGAAATCCGGAAAACGAACTCAGATCGTTATTCCCGATGATCACCACGTCCACGCCAGGCACGGACGCAATGTCGTATGCATTGGCCACGCCTGTCGGCGTTTCAATCATCACCACCACCAGCATGTTGTCGTTGATGGTTTTGCGGTAATCCACGCCGTTGATGCCCCAGATGGACGCTGCCTGCCCCGCGCCCGCGCTGCGCCTCGCCACCGGTGGATAGCGCGCCCACTTGGCTGCTTCACGCGCCCGGTCCACATCGTCCACCGTCGGGATAATCACGCCCAGCGCGCCGATGTCGGTCGCATGCTGGATGTGCCATTCCTGCGCATCCGGCAGCCGGATCATCGGAATGGCGCCAACATGCGGACACGCCGCTATCATCGCCTCCACATCCTTGAATTCGAGGGTGCTGTGCTGCATCTCGAACCATGCGTAATCGTAGTGCTTCGCCGATTCGCAGTACGCTTTGATGTCCATCTTCGACTGCGTGAAACTGAAAACCTGCTTGCCATCCAGCAGCTTCTGCTTGGCGGTGTTATAGAGCTTTGGCTTTGCGGACGGGCTGTGCTGCTGAGCCCGCATGGCAGCTCCGAAAAGTGCAAGGGTGATAACCGAAACGGCAAATACCGAGCGCGATCTCATGTAGTCTTCTCCGGCGCCCCGCATCATATCAGACCCGGCGCGGGACGGAAGCCGTGTTCCAGCAATACCGTCCTCGCCGCCTCGACAGCCTCCGGCAGAACGTAGAAGAAGGCGCCCACGCGCTCCCCGCGAAAGATGATGCCGCCGGTATACGTATCCGCCTCCACTCCGAAATCCAGGCCGGACTTCTCGAGCACTTCTTCCAGCTCCGTCGCGTCGCTCAGACGCTTCGCAATATACACCAGCTGCGGGTCGCGATTCTCGAAGAAAGCGGCTTCCTGCTTCATCCCGGATCAGTTTACCGCGCCGTTCCGGAGAGTTCCCGATACCGGCCGCACCAACTCTCTGATGCGCGAAGAGGAATTGTACTGGCTGGCCCTGCGTATGGTGCCCGGTCTTGGAACCCGCAAAGCAGGTGTGCTGATCGAGCGTCTGCGCACGCCCCAGGCGGTTTTCCGCGCCTCGCTGACGGAACTGGAAGGCGTGGGGCTCAGCGGTTCCATCGCGCAGTCCATCGTCAGCGGCTGCTCTTTTGACGAAGCCGCGCAGCAGCAGGACAGGATGCGGGAAGCGGGCGCGGTCGCCATCACCATGGGCGATGCGCGGTACCCCGATCTGCTCCGGCAGATCTTTGACCCGCCGCTCGTGCTCTTCGCCCGCGGCAATGTCGATCTGCTGCGCTCGCTCTCCTTCGCAGTTGTCGGCACGCGGCGTCCCACGCCATACGGCATTGCCGTTGCCGAACGCCTTTCAGGCGACCTCGCGCGGGCCGGGTTGACAATTGTCAGCGGCATGGCTCGCGGGATTGACAGCGCGGCGCACAAAGGAACGCTCGCCGCGTCCGGCTCCACAGTCGCCGTGCTCGGCTGCGGTGTGGATGTGGTCTATCCGTCCGAAAACCGCAAGCTCGCCGGCGAGATTGCGGCGAAAGGGCTCATCGTCTCCGAGTTCCCGATGGCCTCTGTGGCCTTCCCGCAGAACTTTCCCATTCGCAACCGCGTGATTACCGGCCTGAGCACCGGTCTGCTGGTGGTGGAAGGCGCGCAGTACAGTGGTTCCGCTATCACCGCGAAGCTCGCGCTCGATCAGGGCCGGGAGCTGTTCGCCGTTCCCGGCAACGTCACCTCGAAGCTAAGCTGGGGACCCAATCTGCTGATCAAACAGGGCGCAAAACTGGTCCAGGACTGGAACGATGTTATCGTCGATCTGCCTGCCGAAACCCGCCTTCGGCTTATCCGCGAAGGCAAGGAGCGGCTGGCGAATCAGGGGGTTGCGGTACCACCCGCATCCTCGGAAGGGGGTCAGGCATCCTTATTAAGTGGTCCGGAAGGTGAGACTGGGAGAAAGGTGTTGCAACGCCTCAAAATCGATGAGCCGCTTCATCTGGACTATCTCGTGGACACCATGGAAGCGTGCTCCGCTTCCGAGTTGATTGCCGCTCTGTTCGAGCTCGAGATGCTTGGCCTGGCAAAACAGCTGCCCGGCAAAAACTTTGTTAGAGTGTGGTAACCGTTGATAGGGAAGTGGAACTGAAGGTTTATGGCAAAAGCATTGGTAATCGTGGAATCGCCGGCAAAAGCGAAAACGATCAACAAGTATCTGGGCAGCCAGTACGTGGTGAAAGCTTCGCTTGGGCATATCAAGGATCTGCCCAAAAAGGACCTGGCCGTCGATGTCGATAACGGTTTTGCCCCCCGCTACGAAGTTATCGAAGGCAAGAAAAAGCTGATTGCGGAACTGAAGGCGGCGGCCAAAAAAGTCGATTCCATTTACCTCGCGGCCGATCCGGATCGCGAAGGCGAAGCCATCTGCGCCCACCTCCAGGAAGAACTCGATACGCGCAAAATGGGTGCGCCCGCCGTGTATCGCGTGATGTTCAACGAGATCACGAAGAACTCGATCCAGAAGGCGTTTGAGAAGCCGCTTCAGGTAAACGTGAATCTGGTGGAAGCGCAGCAGGCGCGCCGCGTTCTCGATCGCCTGGTAGGCTACAAGATCTCGCCCCTGTTGTGGGACAAGGTGCGCCGCGGCCTTTCCGCCGGTCGCGTACAGACGGTCGCGGTACGCGTCATCGTGGAGCGTGAGCGCGAAATCCGCGCGTTCAATAAGGAAGAATACTGGACGCTCGACGCCGATCTGAACGCGAAGAAGCCGCCCGTTCTTTCCGCGCGCCTCTTCAAACGCAACGACGAAACGCCCGTCATCGGCAACCAGGAAGCTTCCGACGCCCTGCTCAAGGATCTGGACGGCGTCGATTACACCGTCAAATCCGTAGGTACGAAGGAGAAGCGCCGCAACCCCGTGGCGCCGTTTATTACCTCCACACTGCAGCAGGATTCCTCCCGAAAACTGCGCTTCAGCGTAAAGCGCACTATGATGCTGGCGCAGCGCCTTTATGAGGGCGTGGAACTGGGCAAGGAAGGCGCCGTAGGCCTGATTACCTACATGCGCACGGATTCCACGCGCGTTTCCCCCGACGCCATCACTGAAACGCGCCAGTTCATCAGCGAGCGGTACGGAGCGCAGTACCTGCCCGGCGAACCGAACATCTACAAGACCAAGAAGGACGCGCAGGACGCTCACGAGGCCATTCGTCCCACGTCCGTTCTGCACACTCCGGAAGCGGTCGCGTCGTTTCTCGCCGAGGATGAACTCAAGGTTTACAAGCTGATCTGGATGCGCTTCGTCGCCTCGCAGATGATGCCCGCGGTTTTCGATCAGACCACGATCGATGTCGCCGCCAAAGGCGTCTCTGGCGCGGATTACATCTTCCGCGCCACCGGTTCGGTGCCGAAGTTCGATGGCTTCCTCGCCGTTTATCAGGAAGGCAAGGACGCGCCGGACGAAGAAGACGAGGAGCTGAAGCACAAACTCCCGCTGGTGGCGCAGGGCGAGACGCTGCGCCTCAAACTGCTGAAGCCTGAACAGCACTTTACCGAGCCGCCGCCGCGCTACAACGAAGCCACGCTGGTGAAGAAGCTCGAATCCGATGGCGTCGGCCGGCCTTCCACTTACGCCTCGATCCTTTCCACGATTCAGGACCGCGAATACGTCACCAAGGAAGGCGGCCGCTTCAAGCCGACCGAACTCGGCATGGTGGTCTGCGACCTGCTTCTTGAAAGCTTCAACGACATCTTCGACGTGCGTTACACGGCGCGCATGGAAGAAGAGCTTGACGAAATCGAAGACGGCAAGCTGGACTGGAAGACCGCCATGGGCGACTTCTACGAACGCTTTACTAAGGACATCACGCACGCCGAAGAGCACATGACCGATATCAAGCGGATGGAAAAGCCCACCGACTTGAAATGCGAGAAGTGCGAAAAGCCTCTGGTGATCAAGTGGGGCAAGCACGGCAGCTTTATCGCCTGTACCGGGTATCCTGATTGCACCTACACCCGCGAGCTGACGGTGGATCTGCCCGATATCGAAGGCGCCAACCTCAGCGAGCAGGGTGAAGAGGAATACTGCGACAACTGCGGACGGCCGATGGTACTCAAAAAGGGGCGCTTCGGGACGTTCCTTGCCTGCACCGGATATCCGGATTGCAAAACCACCAAACAGATCGGCGCGACGCAGAAGAAGGCCGACGTCAAGCTGGATGAGAAGTGCCCGCAGTGCGAGAACAATCTCGTGCAGAAGTTCGGCCGCTTCGGCGAGTTCACCGCGTGCAGCAATTACCCGACGTGCAAGTACGTCAAGCAGAAGACCATCGGAGTGAAGTGTCCGGAGTGCTCCGAGGGCGATATCTCCGAGCGGCGTTCCCGGAAGGGCAAGACTTTCTACGGCTGCACCCGCTACCCCGACTGCAGCTTCGTCGCGTGGGCGAAACCCGTTCCGGAGAAGTGCCCCGATTGCGGCGGGTCGCACCTGGTGGAGAAGTTCCTGAAGGCCGGCGCGGTGCTGCAGTGCCCTAACAAGGAATGCAAGTACAAGCGCGTGCTCGAGCCAGTCGCCGAGCCGGTCGCGGTTTAGCCTGATACAATCGGCATTGAGGAGTTCCCCATGTGTTCACCCGCCGCATTGCTGTTGATTGGCAGTCTTGGTACACCGGAAATCCTGATCATCATCGTAGTTGCCGTGGTTTTGTTCGGTGGCAAGAAAATTCCCGAACTCGCGAAAGGCCTCGGTGAGGGGATCCGGAATTTCAAAACGACCATGAAGGAAGACGAAAAGGTCGAAGAGAAGAAGCAGGTTTAAGGCTTCCAAACACCTCCCGCAAGTTGGGCGGCCCACAAAATCATAAAGCCCCGCGGCCCTTTCAGGCGCGGGGCTTTTCGATTTTTCAGGCCGGTATTATTTCTTGACCTTGGGCGGTACGATGGCATCCTTCGCGGCCTTTGCCACGCGGAACTTCACCACTTTCTTCGCGGGGATCTTGATGGATTCGCCGGTAGCGGGATTGCGTCCCAGACGCGCCTTCCGATCCACTCGTACGAGCCTGCCCAGCCCGGGCATTACGAATACTCCGTTCTTCTTTACCTCCATTACCGCAAGCGCGGACAGGTGATCCAGAAACGTCCGTGCGGTCTTGTTGGGTACTTCGCATTGCTCGGCGAGCGATCTCACGAGTTGCGTCTGCGTCATGCGTTGATTGGCCATCCAGCCTCCTAAAATTCCCTGGCGATGATATGAGTTGAAACCCGGTTCCCGACAGAGCCGGTGTAATCAAAACGTTTTCATCATAGAGAACGCGCAACCGGAAGTAAAGGAAAAAGCCTGAAAATCGGCCTTTTTTGACAGTTTTGGCGGACTCGGCGAACTCAAACGCGAGTCAGCAGGTCCCGCTGACCGTTCACCGGCAGCGCCGCTTCCACCACCGCGCCGTCTACTCTATCGGACAACTTCAGCAGCGTGCGCATTTCCGAATCGAGGCGGCTCATCACTTCGGGGTGGCCCTTCAGGAACTGACGCGAATTCTCCCGGCCCTGCCCAATCCGCTCACCCTTGTAGCTGAACCACGAGCCGCTCTTCTCCACAATGTTGCTCGCCACAGCAGTATCCAGCAGGTCGGACTCGCGCGAGGTCCCTTCTCCATAGAGAATGTCGAATTCAGCTTCGCGAAACGGCGGCGCCAGCTTGTTCTTCACCACTTTCACGCGCGTGCGATTGCCGATCACCACATCGCCATCCTTCAGCGGGCCGGTCCGCCGGATCTCCATGCGGACGGAGCAGTAGAACTTCAGCGCGCGTCCCCCGGTGGTGGTTTCGGGATTGCCGAACATCACGCCGATCTTCTCCCGCACCTGATTGATGAATACGAGACAGGTGTTGGTGCGCGAGACCACAGCGGTCAGTTTGCGCAATGCCTGCGACATCAAACGCGCATGAAGACCCATGTGACTGTCTCCCATCTCGCCATCGAGTTCGGCTTTTGGAACCAGCGCGGCGACCGAATCCACCACTACGATATCGACGGCGCCGGAGTTGATCAGCGCGTTGGCGATCTCGAGCGCCTGCTCGCCATGGTCGGGCTGCGAGATGAGCAGGTTGTCGGTGTCCACCCCCAGTTTGCGGGCGTAGAGGGGATCGAGCGCGTGCTCGGCATCGATAAACGCGGCTGTGCCGCCTGACTTCTGCGCCTGCGCGATCACCTGCAGCGTGACGGTGGTTTTGCCGGACGATTCCGGCCCGAAGATTTCAACGACGCGGCCGCGCGGAAAGCCGCCTACGCCGAGGGCGGCATCGATCGATATCGATCCGGAGGAAATCACCTGGACGGGCACGACCGTGCTCGACCCCAGCCGCAGTACGGACCCCTTGCCAAACTGCTTGTCCATTTGCGCCAGCGCGAGGTCGATGGCTTTCCGTTTTTCCCGCTCGTCCATAGCTTGTTGCTCCTCCCGAAAAGGGGGAGTGCGCGCACGGACGGTTTGCTCTCAGAACCCTATGTTTGAAACAGAGATAAGATGGGGTGCGTCACCAATAATCAATATGACCAGATTTGCTTTGGCCGCGCTGGCAATGGTGGCGGCGGCGCAGGAACTTCCGGAGCCGATTAAAGTCGACGTGAACGTCGTCACGGCGCTGTGTTCGGTCCACGACAAGAAGGGTGCGCTGATCAACACGCTTCCAAAGGAGGCGTTCCACCTGTTCGAGGACGGGCAGAGCCAGGACATCAAATACTTCACCCGCGACACCGACCTGCCGCTGACCATCGGGCTGCTGGTGGACGTGAGCGGCAGCCAGGAAAACCTGATCGAGATCGAGCGCCGCGCGGCCAGCGACTTCTTCCGCTCCGTGCTGAAGAAGAAGGACGTCGCCTTCCTGATCAGCTTCGGCGCGGATTCCGAACTGCTGCAGGACATCACCGGATCGCCGCGGCTGCTGCAGGACGGCCTGAATCATCTGAAGCTGAATGCCGGCTTCAGCGGGCTTGGTCCGGGACCGGTGCCGACCGCTAGTTCGCCCAAAGGAACCGTTTTGTATGATGCGGTTTCACTGGCGGCGACGGATCGCCTGGCGAAGGAAGTCGGCCGGAAAGTGATTGTGCTAATCACCGACGGCGTCGATCAGGGCAGCACGTACACCATCAAGCAGGCCATCGAAGCGGCCCAGAAATCGGATGCCGTGATCTACAGCATCTACTATGTGGATCCGCGCGCCTACATGGGACGCGGCGGCTTCAGCTTCGGCGGCGGCGGTGAAGGCTACCTGAAGCAGATGTCGGAGGAAACCGGCGGGCGCGTGTTCAAGGTGGACCGCGGCCACACGCTCGAAGACGCCTTCAACCAGCTGCAGAACGAGATGCGCAGCCAGTACGCCATCGGCTGGACGCCGAAGGACGACCGCAAAGACGGCGCTTATCACAAGATTGAATTCCGGCTGGACGACAAGAACCTGAAAGTGCAGGCGCGCAAGGGTTACTACGCGATGCCTAATCAGTAGCGCGTCGGAACGAAGGCGCCTTCGAAGAGCTCGAGGTTCGATCCCACGACGGTCACGACATCGAACCGGACCTGATCGTATTCCACATTCACACGGCGGGCATACTCGCGGGCGGTGCGCTCGAGGTGTTCGCGCTTGGACCGATCCACCGCGCGCTCGGCGACGCCGGTGTCCTCCGACGAGCGCGTCTTCACTTCGATAAAGGCGAGGCGGCCTTTACTCCAGCCGATCAGGTCCACTTCGCCATAGCCGGCGCGCGGGCGGTAATTGCGGGCGACGATCAGATAGCGATGGCGCTCCAGAAACCGCATGGCGAGATCTTCGCCGCGCACGGCTTCGGCGCGCGCCGTGGTCCAGCGTCGGCGGCGGACCGCGTCACGCACCCGATCGAGAAGCGAGAGGCTCAAACTCAAATTCCATCACCTTCCCGCGCACCACGAAGCACAGGTAGTGTTCCCAGAACCGCCGGAACCGCGGGAAGTGATTGACCAGAAACTGAAAGCCGAGCCATCGCCAGAATGCCAGTAGCCGGACGTGGACGGAAATCTCACGGAAGCGTGCCTTCGTGTAATAGCCGAAGCCGCCATGGTTTTCGCCGAAGTAGCGGAACGAGAAGCTGTTCAGATGGCTGCGGTGCGTGGGATCGCAGAACGAACTGAAATCAGTGTAATGGGGCGTTTCGATGCGGACACGGCCGCCGGGACGAACCAACCGGTGAAACTCTTCCATGGTCCGGATGACGTCGGCGACGTGCTCGATGACGTGGATGGCGCGGAGTCCATCGAAGGAACGGTCGGCGAAGGGATACGGAAAATGATCCAGATCGGCAATAACGTCCGCTTTGCTGGCGGGATTGCGGTCAAGCCCGATCGAGCCGGGATACTTCCTGATCCCGCAGCCGACATCGAGCACTCTCACAGCTGAACGAGCTCGGGAACGGGATCGTCGGTGGCTTCTTCAGCGTCGAAGTAGCGCGTATCGAGCAGGCGCGAGGTATCAATGTTGCCGATCGCGGAGAGCAGACTTGCCTTGACGCCGGGTTCTTCCATGATTTCGCGGATGCCGCGGCGCACGGTGCCGGTTTTGAAGGAGCAAACGCACGGCACAACCGCCACGCCCAGGCTTTCCGAATAGGCTCGAGTGATTTCCTCGCTGACGTAAACGAGCGGCCGGATGATGCGCACGTGGTCTTTGCGCGAGCTGGTGACCGCGGGCAGCGCGCTGATGCGGCCGTTGTACATGGCATTGCGCAGCAGCGATTCGCAGAAATCGTCGGCAGTGTGACCAAGCGCGATCACATTGGCGTTCAGACCCCGCGCGACTTCGTAGACCGCGCGGCGGCGATAACGGCTGCAGATGTCGCATCCGTGCCCGGGCTGCTCGTCGATGAGGCGGATGGAGGCGTTGTCGGTGTAGTGCACCCATTCGACGCCGCGATCCTGCAGGAACCGGCCGACTGGTTCGACTGGCCGCACGAACTTGCCCTGCTCGATGGTGAAGGCGCAGAGCGAGAACTTCACGGGCGAGCGGCGCTGCAGGAGAAGGAGCGCCTGCATGAGAGCCAGCGAATCCTTGCCGCCAGAGATGCCGACGGCGATGCGGTCGCCTTCGCGGATCATGCCGAAGCGTTTGATCGCTTCGCCCACTTTGCGCAGGAGTGCTTTTTCGAGGTGCACACCCAGATTATAGGGGGTGCCAAAAACGGAGCGCCGGCCGCAGTGATGTGTGGTGAGTGCGATCATTTGTTTTCAACGGTTTGCAAAAAGATCTTGTCACTCTCGGGGTCCGTGTGCTAATAATAGTGCTCGGAACAGTCAGTTTCCAAATCGAACCCAAAGTCCTTGTTGGAGGTAGTTTAAACTATGAAAATTCGTCCGTTGTATGACCGCGTTGTCGTGAAACGCATCGAAGAAACCGCCGCGATGCAGGGCGGCCTGTATATCCCCGATTCCGCCAAAGAAAAACCCCAGGAAGGCGAAGTAGTGGCCACTGGAAAGGGCAAGCGTCTGGAAGATGGCAAGCTGGTCCCGCTGGATGTTCAGGTGGGCGACCGCATCCTCTTCGGTAAGTATTCCGGCAGCGACATCAAGCTCGACGGCGAAGAATACATGATTATGCGTGAGGACGAGATCCTCGGCATTCTGGAAAAGCAGCCCGTAGCAGCCAAGAAGGCCAGCTAGTTCTAATTAAAGGAGATTCTGAAAATGGCAAAACAGATTATTTATGCGGATCAATCCCGCCAGGCGATCCTGCGCGGTGTGAACCAGCTTGCCGATGCGGTGAAGGTTACGCTCGGACCGAAGGGACGCAACGTCGTCCTCGAGAAAAAGTTCGGCGGCCCGAACATCACCAAAGACGGCGTGACGGTTGCGAAGGAAATCGAACTGAAGGATCCGCTCGAGAACATGGGCGCGCAGATGGTGCGCGAAGTGGCCTCGAAGACGTCGCGACGTGGCCGGCGACGGCACCACCACCGCGACCATTCTGGCGCAGGCGATTTTCCGTGAAGGCGTGAAGGCAGTAACCTCCGGCGCAAACCCGATGGCCATGAAGCGCGGCATCGATAAGGCTGTGGAAATCGCAGTGGACGCGGTGCAGGGCATGTCGAAGCCGGTTTCGGGCGACATGATCGCGCAGGTTGGCACCATTTCGGCCAACAGCGACCACACCATCGGCGGCATCATTGCCGATGCGATGAAGAAGGTCGGCAAGGATGGCGTCATCACGGTTGAAGAGTCGAAGACCATGGTCACCGAGCTCTCGACTGTGGAAGGCATGCAGTTCGACCGCGGCTATCTCTCCCCGTACTTCGTGACCGATGCCGAGCGGATGGAAGTGGTGCTCGAAGATCCGTACATCCTGATCCACGAGAAGAAGATCAGCAACATGAAGGACCTGCTGCCGCTGCTCGAGCAGATTGCTCGTTCCGGCAAGCCGCTCCTGATCATCGCGGAAGAAGTGGAAGGCGAAGCGCTGGCGACTCTGGTGGTCAACAAGCTGCGCGGAACCCTGAACGCGTGCGCGGTGAAGGCTCCGGGCTTCGGCGATCGCCGCAAGGCGATGCTGGAAGACATCGGCATCCTGACCGACGGCAAATCGATCTTCGAAGAGACCGGCATCAAGCTGGAAGGCGTGAAACTGGACGATCTGGGCCGGGCGAAGCGCGTGACTGTCGACAAGGACAACACGACCATCGTGGACGGCGCGGGCGCGGCGAAATCGATCGAAGGCCGCATCAAGCAGCTGCGCGCACAGATCGAGGACACGACCTCCGATTACGACCGTGAGAAGCTGCAGGAACGTCTGGCGAAGCTGGCCGGCGGCGTTGCGGTGATCAAGGTTGGCGCGGCCACCGAGACCGAAATGAAGGAAAAGAAGGCCCGTGTGGAAGATGCTCTGCATGCAACCCGCGCGGCTGTGGAAGAAGGCATTGTCCCGGGCGGCGGCGTTGCTCTGCTGCGGGCGTCGAAGGCCCTGCAGGGACAGAAGCTGGAAGGCGACGAGCAGTTCGGTCTGGACATTGTCCGCCGGGCATGCGAAGAGCCCCTGCGTCAGATCGTGCTGAATTCCGGGCATGAAGGCGCGATTGTGGTGGAGAAGGTGCGGTCCAACGACAACTCCAACTTCGGCTACAACGCTTCCACCGATCAGTACGAAGACCTGGTTGCGGCCGGCGTTATCGATCCGACCAAAGTGACCCGCACCGCGCTGCAGAATGCCGCGTCGATCGCCAGCCTGATGCTGACGACCGAAGCGATGATCTGCGAAATCCCGGAGAAGAAATCTGCTCCGGCGGGCGGACCCGGCGGCCACGGCCCCGAGGGCATGGACTACTAAAGTCCGGCCAACTCCTGTACGAAACGAAGCCGCGCTCCCGAAAGGGGGCGCGGCTTTTTCATTTGGGGGAAAGGCGCGTTGTGCAGAATTGTGCATATTGTGCAGTTTTGGTCGATTTGTCCCGCTGCACAACGGCAATGCGCCCCTTGATCGAGACACCGCGGTTCTAAAAGGGCATAAGTCTCAGCGGACTACCCACAATCGCGGTTTCATTGTGCACATTGTGCAAGATTGTGCACGTTGTGCAATCTTTTTCGTTGCACAACGGCACTACGCCGGACTGAGTTGCTCGCCTTCATCGTACAGGTTGCCGCAAAGGCCGGATGGGCGGCCGGCTGGCAAACTGTTGAATCCGCTCAGGCGAAAATCAGCAGACCGGCGTGAACGGAGCCCACAGGCATGTGTTCGTTCCAGACCTTCTCAAATGCCGGGTTTCCGGTTAGCCTGAATCAGACCAACTGGATAAGGAGAGATCGAGTGAAAGGAACAGTGCTGCACGGTGCCCGGGACATCCGTTATGAGGACCGGGCGGAACCTACCATTACCCACCCGACGGATGCGATTCTGCGTCTCTCGGCGACCTGTATCTGCGGATCGGACCTTTGGCCGTATCGCGGCATCTCCCAGGTGAAACAGCCGACTGCCATGGGGCATGAGTACTGCGGAGTCGTGGAAGAAGTCGGGGGAGAGGTACGAAACGTCCGGCCCGGCCAGTTTGTGGTCGGGTCGTTTGCCACTTCGGACAATACCTGCGTAATCTGCCAGGACGGCTATCAGTCGTCATGCGTGCAGCGCGAGTTCATGAGCGGCGCGCAATCGCCGTTTTTGCGTGTGCCGCTGGCGGACGGCACACTGGTGCCAACACAGGAGCTTCCTTCGCAAGAGATGATGGCCAGTCTGCTGGCTACGTCCGACGTCCTCGGCACGGGTTGGTACGCGGCGGATGCGGCGCATGTACAGCCGGGCGCGACGGCCGTGGTGGTGGGCGATGGAGCCGTGGGTCTGCTGGCGGTGCTGTCGGCGAGACAGATGGGCGCGGAGCGGATCATTGCCATGAGCCGCCACGAACCGCGGCAGAAACTGGCGAGGGAGTTCGGCGCGACCGATATCGTGACTGAGCGCGGCGACGAGGGGATTGCGCGGATCAAAGAGATGACACGCGGAATCGGGGCGGATTCCGTGATGGAGTGCGTGGGCACGCAGGAATCGATGATGCAGGCAATCCACTGCGCGCGGCCCGGCGGATTTGTGAGCTATGTGGGCGTGCCTCACGGTGTGCAGCTGGACGGGACACAGCTGTTCATGGGTCAGGTGCATCTGCACGGCGGTCCGGCTCCGGTGCGGCGCTACCTGCCTGAACTGATCGATCTGGTGCTGAATGAGAAGATCAATCCGGGCAAGGTATTCGACTTGACGCTGCCGCTGGACCAGGTTGCAGAGGGCTACCGGGCCATGGACGAGCGGCGGGCCATTAAAACCCTGCTGCAGGTGTAAGAGGAGGACTCAGGATGGAAATCAAACGGGTTGGCTCGCAGGCGTCGGCAAAAGGACCATCGGAGTGGTTTACGGGAAACGTGCGCGTGGATGCGCTGTTCCAGGCGCCGGACCCCGCGCTGGTGCAGGGCGCGAGCGTGACGTTCGAGCCGGGAGCGCGCACGGCGTGGCACACTCATCCTCTGGGACAGACGCTGATCGTGACGGCCGGCGCGGGCTGGGCGCAGCGCGAGGGTGGTCCGGTGGAACGCTTTTATCCGGGCGATGTCGTTTGGTTCGCGCCGGGTGAGAAGCACTGGCACGGCGCCACCACGACGACTGGGATGACGCACATTGCCATTCAAGAGAGGCTGAACGGAAAAGCGGTGGAGTGGATGGAGCAGGTGACGGAGCAGCAGTACCGATCAGGCGAAAGCCAGGCGTGAACCGCCAGGGGCGCGGAGGTGTATTCTCTAAACAATGATGAGCCTTCGCTGTTCCCGCCTGCTTCCATTCCTGACTCTGATTGCGGTGGCGGCTCCGTTGCCGGCGCAGACGGCGGCGCCGAAACCGCAGGATACGGAAGTGTGGGAGCCGGTACCCAAAGTGGTGACGCCAGGCGCCAGCAACGCCGCCCCTCCTTCCGACGCGATTGTGCTGTTCGACGGGAAGAATTTGGATGAGTGGGTTGCGACCCGGGACAAATCGCCGGCGAAGTGGACCGTTGCGGATGGCGTGCTGACGGTGAACAAGGCGAGCGCTCCCGGAAACATCGAGACCAAGCGGACGTTCCGGGATTACCAGCTGCACATCGAGTGGAAGATTCCGGAGAGCATTACGGGAACCGATCAGGCGCGCGGCAACAGCGGTGTGTTTCTGGCTTCGACGGGGCCGGGCGATGCCGGATATGAGCTGCAGATTCTGGATTCGTACAACAACAAGACCTATTCCAACGGGCAGGCCGGGAGCATGTACAAGCAGGCGATTCCATTGGCGAACCCGAATCGCCGGCCGGGCGAGTGGCAGACGTATGACGTGGTGTGGACGGCGCCGACGTTCACAGCGGATGGCTCACTGAAAAGCCCCGCGTACGTCACGGTTTTCTTTAACGGCGTGCTGGTACAGAATCATTTCGAGCTGAAGGGCGAAACACGGTATATCGGCGCGCCGTTCTATAAGAAGTACGACCGCGCGCCGATCAAGCTGCAGGGGCATCCGGACAAGAGCGAGCCGATCAGTTTCCGGAACATCTGGGTCCGGGAACTGGATTAAGCGAGGCGGCAGACCGGGCTATTCTTCGCGGAGCGCGGTGGAGGGATCGAGCGCGGCGGCCCGCCGAGCGGGGATCCAGGTTGCCAGGCTCGCGACGACCAGAAACAGGGCGGCCATTGCGGCGAAGGTGACAGGGTCAGCGGGCTGGATGCCGGTGAGCATACCGGCCACCGCACGCGTGAGAAGAAGCGCGGCACCGAGTCCCGCTACGATTCCGGCGACGCTTAATCGCAGACCGTAGCCGATCATCAGTCCGAAGATTCCCGCAGGAGCCGCGCCGAGCGCCATGCGGACGCCGATCTCGGCAGTACGCTGGCGCACGACGGTGGACAAGACTCCATAGAGCCCGACGCCGGCGAGGGCAGCGGCAATGGCGGCGAAGACGGCGATCAGAAAGAGCGAGAAGCGCGCGCCGGTGAGGGCGCGATCAACGATCGTATCCATGGTCTGCACATCGGTGAGCAGGATACCGCGATCGAGCTTCGCCATTTGCGCGCGCACGAGCGGAGCATAGCGGGCCGGGTCGCCATGGGTGCGAACAGCCCAGGCTTGTACTTCGCGGTAACCCATGGCGCCATCGGGCGCATAGAGCTGTTCACGGCCGGGCTCGGCGAGGCCGGAAAGGCGCTGGTGCGCCACCACGCCCACGATTTCGTACCAGACGTTGTCGGGGGTGATGAATTGGAGCAGGAGCCGGCGGCCGACGGCATTCTCGCCTGAGAAGGCTTTGGCGGCGAACTGCTGGTCGACGATGACCCGTCTGGCCTGCGGGCTGTTGTCGGATTCGTTGAAGAACCGGCCAGCCACGAGCGGGGTGCGCATGGTTTCGAAATAGCCGGGGAGCACCACCTGAAAGTCGGCGGCCTGGAATTTACGAGGATCGGTAAGGGCGTCTTCGCGCGCCCAGCGCAGGGGATAGAACAGGCTGCCGAGAGGCAGGTGGTTGGCGGCGGTAACGCTTTTCACTCCGGGGATGGCGGCGAGCGCGGACTGCATCTGCCGAACCTGTGCGGCGCGTCCCGCTTCGGTGGAGGCGGCGCGGTCGCCAACGGTGCGGAAGGTGAGCACGCCGTGCGGGTCGAACCCGGTATCGATTCGCTGCAGCGCGAGGAAGCTGCGGAACATGAGGCCGGAACCGACCAGCAGGACGAAACAGAGAGCGACTTCCGCGACGACGACCGCATTGCGAAGGGACGTGCCGCCGTTGAGACCGGTATTGCGCCCGGCGGCGCGCAGGACGCGCGAGAGATCCGGACGCGCGGTGCGGAGAGCTGGCGCGAGGCCGAACAGCAGGGCTGCGGCGAGACCGGCGCACAAGCTGAAGGCGAGTACGGCGGGATCGACACGCACGGCGTCGAGGCGCTGCAGGTTCGTGGGAGCGATGGCGAGGAGCTGGCGAACGCCGGTCCACGCGAGTGCGAGGCCGAGGGCGGAACCGAGAGCGGAGACCAGCAGCGCTTCCGCAAGCAGCTGGCAGGCGAGGCGCCAGCGGCTCGCTCCCAGTGCGGTGCGCAAAGCGAGATCTTTGGCGCGGAGCGATGCGCGGACGAGGAACAGATTGGCGACGTTCGCACAAGCGATAAGCAGGAGAAACAGGACGGCGCCCATGAGAGCGAGAATGGCGGGCCGCAGCGGCGCGACGAGATATTGCTGCATGGGTTCGAGGCGGATGCGGAAGCCGGTGCCATCCATGCCGGCGCTGGTGGCGCGGATCTGTGCGGCGACGGCGTCAGCCTGAGACTGCGCGCGCTGCAGCGAGACGCCGGGGCGCAGCTTAACGAGCACGCGATAGTACTTTTGCCCGCGGGCTTCCTCGCTGTAGGGCATGCGCTCGGCGATCCACAGATCGGGACGCCGCTCGATGTTGCGGTCGGGCCGGAAGAGCAGTTCCACACCGGGTTCGACTACGCCGACGAGGACAGGACCGTTTTTTTCGATAGGCTGGCCCAGCATGGCTGGATTGCCGCCGAATCTTTTTTGGAAAAACTCCTCGCTGGCGATGGCAATAAGAGGAAGGTGGCGGTTGGGTGAACCGGGTGCGACGGCGCCACTTCCGGGTTCGGGCGGCGCGTCGCTGCCCAGGAAGTTGCGGCCCGCAATGATGCGGGCGCCGAGGAGGCTAAAGATGTTGGGAGTGGCGGCGGCGTATACGTATTCCTCCGGTCGGCCGTGGTCGTCGAACAGGGTGTTGCGGTAGGTGCTGACGGCCGCTACCTGCTCGAGGGTGGAGGCGGTGCGGTCACGCAGGTCGATGTAGTTGGGTCCGGACCAGAGATGGTCGTAGACGTTGCGGGTTTTGAAGTCTTCGCAGGCGTAAACCAGGCGGGCGGAATCGCGATAGGGAAGGGGACGGAGCAGGACGGCATTCGCCACGCTGAAGAGGGCAGTGCTTGCGCCGATGCCGAGCGCGAGGGTGAGGATGGCGGCGAGAGCAAAGCCGGGGCTGCGGCGCAGGGTGCGGGCGGCGTAGCGAAAATCCTGCCATGCCGATTCGAGGCGAGCGCCGGTGCGGCTTTCGCGCACGTTTTGCTTCACCTGATCCGGAGCGCCGAACTGGAGGCGGGCTTTGCGGCGGGCGGCTTCGGGGGACATGCCCTGCGCGGTGTAACGATCAGTCAGCAGGTCAAAGTAAGCGGCGACCTCGGCTTCGAGATCTTCTTCCGCGGCGCGGCGGCGGAGAAGGCGGCGAAGGAAACTGGCGCAACGGGCGGCCCAGGCCAAAGGGTTAGAGCTCCTCGGCGAGAGCGCGGGTCATCGCGGTAGTGACGGTGAGCCAGTTCCGTTTTTGGCGGGCCAGCTGCGACGCGCCGGAGCGGGTGAGGGAATAGACTTTGACGCGGCGGCCGTTTTCCAGCTGCCACTGGCCGAGGACCCAGCCCTTCTCAGCGAGCCGGTGCAGGGCGGGGAAGAGGGAACCGGGACCGACGACGAAGACGCCGCGGGTGACCTGTTCGATGCGGGCGGCGATGCCGACGCCATGCAGCGGGCGGAGTTCGAGGGTACGGAGGATGAGCAGGTCGAGCGTTCCCTGGAGGAGCTCCGTCGATTTTGCCATGTGGTTATACGATATCGAAGCGCAATATCGAGCGTCAATACGGCGCGGTAACACGGCGCGCGGAGGAGAATGAACGTTTATGCTCAATCGAAGACGTTTGCTGGCTTCGTCCGCGGCTGCTGCCGCTGTGGCCGTGATTCCCCGAGGTGCGGCGGGGGCGGCGGATTTCGAGTTGTCGATTGCGGCGGATCAGCTAGGCGCGGTGATTAGTCCACATCTGTACGGGCACTTTATCGAACATCTGGGGGGCGTGATCTACGACGGGATCTGGGTGGGGCCGAATTCGAAGATTCCGAACGAGGGCGGGATTCGCAGGCGTTTTGTGGAGGATCTGCGGCGGCTGAGCGCGCCGAATCTGCGGTGGCCGGGCGGCTGCTTTGCGGACAGCTATCACTGGCGGGACGGAATCGGCGCAGCGGGACGGCGTCCACGGACCGCGAGCTACTGGGGCGACCGAATGCCGCCGGAACTGAAGGGCGCGGAGCCGAACACTTTCGGCACGCAGGAGTTCATGCGGCTGTGTCGGCTGAGCGGGGCCGCGCCCTATCTGGCGGCGAATGTGGCGTCAGGCTCGCCGCAGGAATTTCACGACTGGGTGACTTACTGTAATGCGCCGCGGGGTACGGCATCGCTGGCGGACGAACGGGCGGCGGATGGCAGCCCGGAGCCGTTCGGCGTACGGTTCTGGGGGATCGGGAACGAATCGTGGAACTGCGGGGGGATGATGAAGCCGGCGGAGTATGCGCAGTGGTACCGGCTGTTCACGAGCCAGATTCCGCCTTACGGGAACCTGTACCTGGTGGCGTGCGGACCCCGGGGACACTCGGCGGATTTCAATACCGGATGGACGGAGGGGTTTTTCGAAGGCATGCGGGGCGTGGCGGTGAAGCCGCGCATTGATGGCTTATCGATGCACTTCTATACGGATTTCCGGCAGACCCCGGTGTCAGCCGCGGAATCGACGACGGCGGAGTGGCGCGCGGTGATGAACAAGGGCGCGCGGCTGGAAGAGGCGCTGCTGGCGAACTGGCGTGTGATGGAAAAGTACGATCCGGAGCACCGCATCCGATTCGTGCTGGATGAGTGGGGCATTTGGTATGCGCAGAGTCCGGAGATTGCGCCGGGATTTCAGCTGGCGCAGACGGTGACGCTGCGGGACGCGGTGCATACGGGCATGCACTTCGACATCTTCAACCGCCATGCGGACAAGATCGCGATGGCGAATGTGGCGCAGACGATCAATTGTTTGCATTCGTTGTTCCTGGCGCACGAAGACCACTTTGTACGCACGCCGGTGTTCTACGTTTTCGAGCTTTACCGGCCGCATATGGGTGCGAGATCGGTGGCGGTGCGGGGGACCGGGGAACTGCTTTCGGCCTCGGCATCGGTTGCAGCGGGGAGTTTAACGGTGAGCATGACGAACGCTTCGACGGATACCGGCGTGCGGGTGCGGTTGCGGCTGCCCGCGAGTGTGCGGGCCGGGGAGGCGACCGGACAGGTGCTGACGCACGCGGCGATGAATGCCGCGAATACGTTTCTTCGTCCGGACGAGGTGCGGCCGAGGGCTCTGGATGCCGCGGTCGCGGGCGGCGGAGTGACGGTGGAGCTGCCGGCGAGGTCTGTGGCAACGGTGCGGATCAGCATGAGCTGAGCGCGATTCGTTTTCTCAACAAATCGCGGCGGGGCGCGCGATACTATTCCAATGCGCCTGGTTGCTTTTCTTCTGTTCTCGACATCACTCGCTTCCGCGGCACCCTGCATCACCGCCACTTCCTCCTGCACCGAGTGGGTCGCGCTGGGCGGAGGCGCGGGCCGCGCTCTGGTGTATCGCACTTACTCGCTGACGACGCGCAACGAGGCGGTGACGCGCGCGCTGATCATGGTGCATGGCGCGGGACGGGACGCCGACAACTATTTCCGCAACGCTCTGGCGGCGGCATTTCTGGCGGGCGCGCTGGAGAACACGGTGGTGATTGCGCCGCGCATGGCGTCGGCCGCGGCGAACTGCCACGACACTCTGGCGGCGAACGAGATCAGCTGGAACTGCAACACTTGGCGATCGGGCGGGGCGGCGATCAGCAATCCGGATGTGACTTCGTTCGATTTCCTGGACAAGGTGCTGCGCGAAGTGGCGCGGCGGGAGATTTTCCCGAATCTGAAACAGATTGTGGTGGCGGGCCATTCGGCGGGAGGGCAGGTGCTGAACCGTTATGAGATGGCCAATCAGATTCACGACAAGCTTGGCGTGCCGGTGACGTATGTGGTGTCGAATCCTTCGAGTTACGCCTGGCCGGACAGCACCCGTCCGACGGACGCCGCGTTTTCGGTGCAGGCGCATCCGCCGGGTTACATTCCAGCGGTTCCGGCCAATGCTCCCGCGTTCCGGGCGTTTAGCGGGGCGCGCGACTGCACGACCTACGATTTGTGGCCGTATGGGATGAAGGATCGCACGGGGTATTCGGCGAAACAGAGCGACGAGCAGATGAAGAAGCAGCTGATTTCACGGCCGACGACTTACCTGCTGGGCGAACTGGATGTGCTGCCGCTTGGCGGATTTGACGGTTCGTGTTCGGCGATGGCGCAGGGACCGACGCGGCTGGCGCGCGGGGAAGCGTTCGGAAAGTTTGTGAACGAGAAACTGGGCGCGCACCACGAAGTGCGGATTGTGCCGGAGTGCGGACACAACGCGCGGTGCATGTTTACCGCGGAAGACGCGCTGCCGCTGCTGTTTCCGAAGTAAGCGCGGGTCCGGCGCGGATCAGCTGGTGATCTGCATCGGGAGAGCTCCGCACGCAGTCTGCTGCACGTTGGTGTTAAGCGAGTCTCTCCATGCCTGCTGCACAGCCCAGGGGAACGTCTGAATCAGGGTGTCCATGCGGGAGCGGATGCTGGCGACGACGGCGGGGTTCTTCGCGGAGCGGTCATGCGATTCATCGGCATCGTTGGCGACGTTGTAGAGCTCCGGATTGGGAAGGCGCAAATTGACGCGGCCGCCGACAGGATCGGGCGTGAAGGCCCAGGTATTAAAGCGGGTGAGATGTAATTTCCATGCGCCGATGCGGGCGGCCTGCAGTTCGACGTCGTTGAAGTAGAGCAGCGCATCGCGGGTGAGGTCGGTCTGCCAGCCGCGCAGCAGGGACGAGATATCGAGTCCGTCGGAGGGATTTGAGGGCAGGGCGGCGCCGGTGAAGGCGGCGACGGTGGGCAGCACGTCCATGCTGGAGACGAGCGAAGTGCAGACTTTGTTGCCGGGGATGGAACCGGGATAGCGCGCGATGAACGGAACGCGGACGCCGCCTTCGAAGATCTCGCCTTTGCGCTGGCGGAGGCCGCCGGTGCTGCCCTGATACCAAGGGCCGTGATCGCTGGAGAAGACAACCAGGGTGTTGGAATCGAGCCCCGCGGTTTGGATCGCCTGCATGATGGCGCCGGTGCTGGAATCAATTTCGCTCACCACATCGCCGTACAGTCCCTGGCCGGAAGTGCCGGAGAAGGCGGCGGAGGGCATCAGGGGAAGATGCGGGGCGGAATGCGCGAGGTACATGAAAAACGGCTTGCTGCCGGCGTTGGCGATGTAATTTACGGCCCACTGCGTGTATCGCTGAGTGAGTGTTGAGATGTTGGCCGGCTGCTCGACGACGTCGAGATTATGCATCAGCGGCAGCGGGGACATGTCGGCGCTGTAGGGGATGCCGTAGAATTCGTCGAAGCCGCGATTGGTCGGCATGAACTGCGGCAGCGATCCCAGGTGCCATTTGCCGATGCAGGTGGTGGCGTAGCCGGCACCCTTTAGCATCTGCGCGATTGTGGTTTCAGAGGCGGGGATGCCGTAATCGTCATCCGGATCGATGACTCGCGGGATACCGTAGCGGTTGGGGTAGCGCCCGGTCAGCACGGAGGCGCGCGCCGGGGAACAGACCGGAGCGGCCGAGGTGTAGTGGGTAAAACGCATGCCAGTCTGCGCCATCTGGTCCAGATTGGGGGTGCTGATGGTGCCGCCGTAGGAGCCGAGGTCGCCAAAACCGAGGTCGTCGCAATAGATCAGGATGACGTTGGGCGGACGGGAAGGCGATTGGGCCTGGGACGAAACAGCCGCTGCGGCAGTGGTGGCAGCGGCTTTGAGAAATGAGCGTCTGTTGCCTGTTACGGCGTGAAAAAGATCACGACGGGTTGCTGACATCCGTGTCCTGAAAGAGCTTTGCTGCGAGTATGCAGGCGATTTTACCCCAACTCGGCGGCGAAAGTCCAGTTCAGGAGGGGGGTTACAGAACGCGGCTTGTAACCCCTGTGACGGTTAGTGCGTGCCGTACGGCGGATTGTAGAGATCGGGCATGCGGAAGATGCGGTACGACGGGTTGGCGGCATTGAGGGCAAAGACGATCTGGCCGGTTTTGTCGACCTGAACCGCATAAGACCCGTTCTGCTGATAGCCGAGGTCGAAGAGATAGTCGCCGTTCGAAAGAAGCTGCGCGGCTCCGAGGGCGACGGCGAACTGGCCGAGATCGGCGTTGTAGGTGAGGGTGGCAGTGCGCGACTGCTCGTCAATCAGCAGAGCCTGACCGCGGCTGTTTTGGGAAGGGTCCGCCAGATTGCGGACGTTGCCGTTGTCGAAGAGGACGAGGGTGGTGTTGTCCGGGAGGAACTGGGGGTCGTGCTGGTGGGTGAACCAGGGTAAGGGATCGGTGGAGTTCATGCGGAAATCGCCCTCCGGGCCGAGACGCCAGATAACATTGCCGGAGCCGGAGCCGTTCCCGTAGTCGATCTTGATGACCCAGTCCTGCGAGCGGGAGGAATAGAGCAGATTGCCGTCGGGGGTTTGCTGAACGCTGTTGCCGTGAGTCCAGTCGTTGGCGGCAGCGGGGGTAGCGGTGAGGAACAGCGGCGGGCAATCGCCGGGCGCGCACTGGTCGAGGAGGGTGGCTTTGCGGGTGGTATCGAGGTGGTCGAAGCTGTCCCAGGCCCAAACGACCTGGAAGGAAGGATCGAGGACAAGGATCATGTCGCCAACCACGTCGATCGTGCCTGGCCCCTGGACATTGGTGAGGTTCTGTTCGACGTCAGCGAGGACGACCGTGGAGCCGTCGGCGAGGCGTCTGGCTTCGTGATGAAAGGCGCCGATGGACCTCTTGCCCATGGCGGTGAGCTGCTCATTCACGCGGGCGGCGTTGGTTTGCAGAACGGTGACGCCCTGTAGATCGGTCTTGCGCAGAAACTGGGTGGACTGATCGCCGGCGTTATTCTCCTGAACCGCATAGAAATACCCGCCGGGGGCGGGGCGGGTCAGATAGCTGATGTCGGTGTTTGGGTAGTACCAGATCAGATTGCCGGCAAGGTCGGTGGCAATCGGGTTCGCGAGCAGGGTGGAATACACGAGGGTGCCGTCCGCTTTGGGCGCGGAACCCTGGGAGAGCGAGACGGGCGTGAGGTCGGTGCGGGACGCGGCGGTGTTGAGGGTGAGGACGGGGCCATTTTGAAAAGCGGTCCCGGTATCAATGACGTGCATGACGCTGAATTGCGCATTTCCTCGCATGCCGGTGAGATAGAAGTTCATGCTGAGCCCGGCCCGGCATGGCTGGAACGGCGTGTAGTGAACGCTGCCTTCGGGGCTGGTGATTTGCACGCGCATGCGCGAACCGCCGGCGCAGGCCGGCGCGCTGTAGAGGTAAACCATGGGATGCGAGGTGGGGCTGATAACCGGCTGACTTCCGGTTACGAGCGACTGGAGGGTGAAGAAGGCTACGGCTGTGGCGGTTTCGCCGGTTGCAGTATTCCGGACATCCACGTCGATTTTATAGGGGCCGTCGTGATCGCTGGCGGTCCAGGCAAGGGTGTTTTCGGGTCCGTAGTCCTTGATCAGATGCGAATCCCGATCGTAGGCGTTGGAACGGAAGCGGTACCAGAGAGTGCCTGGGGCCGCGTCCGCAACGGATGCAGTGAAGGTGACGATGGTGGCGACGGGAGCAGGGGAAGGGATGGACGGCGTCAGGGTGACGGACATTGCCGAGGCCAGCGGAAGGGAAGCGAAGAGGAGTGCGAGTCTCACGAGTTTTGTAACACCTCACCACGGTCAGAAGTCACGACGTTCTGACGATTGGAGTCCGCAGGTTGCCGCCCGGGGACACAATCGCGGTTAACCGGGCGACGAATTTGGGAAGAATCGGACACCGCCAATTTGTCTGACGTCCGTTCTGATCCCAATTGATAGTGTTCGGTAAGCCGTGGACGTTTCGTTGGGTAAATCGAAAATCGGGCGTGAGATTGGTTTACCCTATGGGGAACCATGATGGAAATGACACGTCGGGGGTTTACGCTGGCGGCGGCTGCCGCCATGGCGACGCGCGGGCAGACGTCGCAGGATGAAGTGGCGGCGATGACGCTGACGGAAGCGGCGGCGAAGATTCGTTCGCGCGCGGTGACATCCACGCAGCTCACCGAGGCCTGTCTGGCGCGGATTGCGATTTATCAGCCGAAGCTGAACGCCTTCATCACGGTGCTGAAAGAGCAGGCGATGGCGCAGGCGCGCGAGATGGATGCGGAGGCGCGGGCGGGGAAGTTTCGCGGGCCGCTGCACGGGATTCCGATCGCGCTGAAAGACAACATCGATACGGCGGGCATCCGGACCACGGCAGCCAGCGCGGTGTTCGATGACCGCGTGCCGACCGAGGATGCGCCGGTGACGAAGCGGCTGCGGGCGGCGGGGATGGTGCTGATCGGCAAGGCGAATCTGCACGAATTTGCGTTCGGCGGAACGTCGGCGACCAGCTACTTCGGGCCGGTGCGGAATCCATGGGCGCTCGATCGCAATCCGGGCGGTTCGTCGGGCGGTTCGGCCGCGGCAGTTTCGGCGGATCTTTGTTTTGGCGCGCTCGGAACCGATACGGGCGGGTCGATCCGGACGCCGGCCTCGTATTGCAGCGTGGTGGGGCTGAAGCCGACGTACGGGCTGGTGCCGATTCGCGGGATTGTGCCATTGGTGTTCTCGCTGGACCACTGCGGGCCGATCACGCGGACCGTGGAAGACGCGGCGCTCATGCTGAATCAGATTGCGGGGTACGACAAGCTGGACATCTCGAGCGTGGAGCATGCGCGCGAAGACTACGTGGCGGGGATGAGGCAGCCGATCAGCGGGCTGCGCATCGGCGTGCCGCGGGCTCCGTTCTTCGATCTGGTGGATCCGGATGTGACGAAGGCGGTGGACGAGGCGATCGCGGTGCTGGCGAAGATGACGAAGGGGGCGAAGGATGTGACGCTGCCTTCGACGCGCAATGTCTCGGTGCAGGGCGAGACCTACGCGTATCATGAGCAGTATTTCACGCACGCATCGGGGCGGTATATGCTGCCGACGCGCCATTCGCTGCAGGGCGCCGCCAATGCGAAGGCGGCCGATTATGTGCGCGGCAGGCAGGCGCTCGAGCTGCTGCGCCGGACCATCGACGATGCGTTCACCGATTTTGACGTGGTCATGCTGCCGACGCGGCGGCACACACCGCGAACTGTGGAAGCTTCGATCAAGCGCGAGGAAAGCGAGAAGCCGCGCAATCCGGAATCGGAGAACACGCAGGCGTTCGACGCGTATGGCATTCCGACCATTTCGATTCCCTGCGGGTTCACGACGGCGGGGCTGCCGGTGGGGCTGATGATTGCGGGACCGCGTTTTGCCGAGTCACGTGTGCTGGCGCTGGCGAGGGCCTACGAGCAGGCTACGGAGTGGCACAAACGCAAACCGCCGCTGAGGCCGGATATGCCGGTGCCGAAGCTGGCGGTTACGGAAGATTCGCAGTAATCAGCGCGTGCCCCATTCCCAGAGGCCGAACATGGCGCTTTGGGAGATGGGCTGGCCGAGCTGGCGGGAGAGCATGGACATCTGGCCGCGGTGGTGGGCATCGTGGGCCAGAAGGTAGGCGAGAAAGCTTCCGGCATCGGGTTTGAAGCCGGAGATGCGGCCATCGCCCGCAAAGGCTTTGCGCAGCACGTTGTCGATAGCGGTGAAGCTGTGATCGAGAGCCGCAACCGTGGCTTCCTTCGAGAGATTGTCGACTTCCAGTTTGGGCGATGTGGACTTCAGCCACATCAGGCGCACGTTATGGATATGAGCGGCGATAGACGCAATATCGCGTCCCTGCGCGGGTTTCATGCGCCAGACCATATCGGGAACGGCGCGGATCAGATAGGCATTGATGCGATTGTTGGTGGCCCAGGCGGTCAGCAGTGAATCGACAAGCGAGAATGCCATCCTCAGGATTTTACCAGGTCTCCTTCTCCGGGGGCGAGGAACAGATTGGCTTCCAGACCGTGCTGGCGATTGTAGAGATCGAAGTAGCGGCCTTCGAGCGCGTAGAGGGAAGCGTGGGTGCCGCGCTCCTGAATGCGGCCGTTCTCAATGACCAAGATTTGGTCGGCGCGGCGGATGGTGGAGAGGCGGTGCGCGATGACGAAGGTGGTGCGGCCTTTCATGAGGAAGGACAGGCCTTCCTGAATGAGCGCTTCGGACTCGGAATCGAGGCTGGAGGTGGCTTCGTCGAGGATGAGGATGCGTGGATCGGCGAGGATAGCGCGGGCGATGGAGACGCGCTGGCGCTGGCCGCCGGAGAGCTTCACACCGCGCTCACCGACTATGGTGTCGTACTGGTCGGGGAAGCGCTCGACGAACTCGGTGACGTTGGCAATGCGGCAGGCATCACGGATCTGGGCGTCAGTGGCGTTAGGGCGGGAGAAGGCGACGTTGTCACGAATAGAGCCATCAAAGAGAAATGATTCCTGGAGGACAACACCAAGCTGGCTGCGGTAGGAGTGGAGGTTAACGCGCGACAGATCGTTTTCATCGACCCAGACGATGCCGGAATCCGGCGTGTGGAACGCAGTGATGAGGCCGATGATGGTGGACTTGCCGGAGCCGGACGAGCCGACGAGCGCGGTAACGGTGCCGGGCTGAGCGAGGAACGAGACTTCGTGGAGGACGGGTTTGTCCCTTTCGTAGGCGAAGGTGACGTTGTCGAACTCGACGCGGCCGCGGATTTGCGGCATGACCACGGTGCGGCGCGGGTCCTGATCTTCCTGCTGTTCGCTCAGGACTTCGCGGGTGCGTTCGAGGCCGGCGAGCGCTTCACTGAGCTGCGTGCCGATGGCGACGATCTGGAAGACCGGAGCGACGAGCAGAGCCAGAAAAGCGGTGTATTCGAAGAACTGACCGAGCGTGAGCGTGCCGGCGACGATCTGACGCGCGCTGACGAACATAACCAGTGAGCTGACGATGCCGAGCAGCAGCGTGGCGGAGAGCGTCATAAGCGAGATGGACGTGAGCGACTTGAGGACGTTGTCGAGGAGACGCTTGACTCCCTGGGCGAAGACGGCTTCTTCGCGATCTTCGGCGTGATATCCCTTGACCACGCGGATGCCGCCGAGGAATTCGGTGAGGCGGCCGGTGACTTCGGCGGTGATTTTTCCGCGCTCCTTGAAGATGGGGCGGATGGTTTTCATGGCGCGCTGCAGGAAGGCGCTGAAGGCGACGACCAGAACGAGCGCCATCGCGGTCATCTTCGCGCTGATGAAAAACAGCACGACGAGGGAAATGATGGCGGTGACGATGCCGCCGACGAATTCGACCAGACCGGTGCCGATGAGATTGCGGACGCCTTCAACGTCGTTCATGATGCGGGAGACGAGGGTGCCGGATTTGTTGGAATCGAAATAGCCGATGGGGAGGCGGCCGATGTGGGCCTGCACTTTTTCGCGGAGTTCGGCGATGAGGCGCTGGGCGGCTTTCGAAAGGAGCTGTGTGAGCGAGAAAGAGGTGAGGGCTTGGATGATGGTGGCGGCGAGGATTGCGAGGATGAGAGGGACGAGGAGATCGATGCGCCGCTTGCCGATGATGTTATCGACGAGGAACTTGGTGGAGTACGGGAGGACGAGGCCGGAGACGCGGTTGATGGCCATGAGGAGCAGGCCGAGCAGGAGGAGATTGCGGCGCGGACCCATGAGCGCCCAGACTTCGGGCAGCAGGGTTTTAAGGCGCGCAGGCCCGGCGATTTTGGGTTGAGGCGGCGGCATTACGCGATTGGATGATTGTAGTGGAGATTCGGTTCGGACGTTCACAGTTCAGCGCTTCTGCAAGACCCACGTGGTCATGCTGCGCTGGTTCTGGACGACCGTGGTTTTGAGGGGATCGAGCAGATCGCCCCGAAGATCTTCGGTGAGGCGCAGGAGCAGGGCTTCGTCGACCAGATAGCGCTCGGAGCCGTCGGGCAACAGGAAGCGGCGGCCTTCGATGCGGCGGACGGCTGCTTCGAGGCCGATGGAGGAAGCCAGGCGGCAGAAGAAGATACCACCGGGCTTCAGGACTCGCCAGGATCCGTGGAGCATGGCCTGGAATTGCCGGTCATCGGCGGCGAAGTGAAGGACGGCGTTGCTGATCACGGCGTCGGCGAAGCGGTCAGGGAACGACATCCGTTCGAGTACTTCCACGCGGAAGTTGGCGAGTGGGATCGCCGGGGCGAGCACGGCGGCGAGTGAGCGGACGCTTTCGATGGCGAGCGGGTCGGCATCGACGGCGAAAACCTGGTAGCCGTGGCTGAGGAGATAAACGAGGTTACGGCCGCCACCGCAGCCGGCATCGAGGATGCGCATGCCCGGAGAAATGCGGCCGCGGAGCAGTTGATCGAAGAGATAGATATCGATGTCGCCGAATTGCTCGCGGAGTCCGGGCACGTGCTTCCATTGTGGAGCCTACGCGGACGGCTAGCGCTGCGGGGCGAAACGGAAATTGATGGTGGAGACGCTGGGGACGGGCTTGCCGTGAAGTGTTGCCGGCTGGAAGCGCCATAGCTTCGCGGCTTCGGAGGCCTTGCTGCCCCAGAACTGGGAGGCGGGATGGAGGGCGTGCGCGTCGGTAACGCGGCCCTGCTCATCGATCTTCACTTCCACGATAACGGTCATGGGCGTGAGCACTACGGGCGCGCCGGGAGAATTTCGGGAGGGCAGGTATTGCCGCAGCGGACGCGCCTGCACGGGCGCCTCGGCGGGCTCTTCCGGCCGGGCGGTCGCAACCGGCGGTGCGGTGGCGGTACGCGGCGGATCGATTCGCTGCGGTGCTGTTCTTTGCGGGGCCGACGGCGGAGAAGGTTCCACGCGCATCAGGATGGACGGAGAGGGCGACGATTGCGGGCGGAGCTGCGCTGCTTCCACGGTTTTGACGGGCGCGGACTCGCGGACAACGGGCTCGGATGGTTTCTGGGCGGTAGGCGTGTCCGGGGCAGGGATAGAGGAGGCGATGCTCCGGACCGCCGAAGGGGCAGGGCGGGACTGCTGCTCGGCAGGCGCCGGAAATACCGGATCGGGCTCGGTTTCCGGGCGGGACGGAGACTCGCGGCGGAGCGCTTTGGCCGGGAGGACGGGAGCGGCGGGAGTGGGGCGGTCGGGGATTTTGGCGCCGCCGAGGATGCGGGCCATGGCGGTGACCGGTGTGTTGCCCTGACCCTGGATTTTCAGCTGAAACGTGACGTCCTGGGTGGCGGGGGTGTAGAAGACAACGGCCTGCGCGACCTGGGCGGGATCGAGGGTGATTTCGCGGTCGCTGTCGCCATCGTGAATGCGCAAAGTTCCGCCGGTGGCCTGACGGATGGCGGGGAGATCGCGATTCCAGGAGAGGCGGAGTCCACCTGGCTGTGAAACGACCTGCAAGGTGAGGTCAGGTGGGGCGGGTGCGCGGACCGCGGCGTGCGCAGCCGGACGGCTGTCGCGAGAGACGAAATAGAACGCGCCGCTTGCGACCACCACGGAGGCGAACGCGGCGACACCGGCGATCCGTTTCCAGGGAGACGGGGAAGCGGGAGAGGGAACGGCGGGGGCGATTGCGGCCGTGGGGGACGCGGGCTGCGGCTGCATCGGTTCGACGATCGCGGGAACGGCGGCGGGAACCGGGACCGGCACGGGCACCGGGCTGAGCAATTGGTTGCGAACTTCGAATTCGTCGCACTGTGCGGGATCGCAACCGCTTTCGGGGTGGTAGACGCGAAAAATTGCGTGTCCGGCACGGGACGGCTGGATGAGGACGATAGCCGCGGTATCCGAGAAGATTTCGCGGACGATCTGCAGATCTTCGGAATCGGGCTGGAAGTCCGGGCGGGTGGAGCTGCGGAAATAGCCGACGACCGCGAGCGATGGATTGGCTTTTAGTTCGCGATATTGGGACCGGAATACCTCAAAATCGGGCGGCGAAAGGCGGTAAGAGGGGCCGTAAAGGTGTTGGCAGGGGATGGGATGAAAGCCGTCGGCCGCGAGCCCGACGCGCCGGGTGAGGAGTCCGCCGATTTCGGCTCCGCGTTTGGGAAGAGACTTCAGAGCGGTGAATGCTTCAAGCCGAAGCGCCTCACATACATCGGTGTCGAGCCGGAAGGCACCTCGGGTAATGGTCGCCACCCTCGGGGAAGCGACTGCCTGGGATTTCATTGTGTTCCGCGATCATACCGAAAGTAAGCGTTCGCGGGCTCCGCCCGGGCCCGGCCGATTGTTGCCGTTCGTACCGTTTGGGAGCCGGGACGGTGCTACGAAACCAACTGGAGAAGGTTGCGGCCACAGATCATGCTGGCTTCGTGTTTGTCGCCACCGGGTCCGGGCCAGTGGGTCTCGAGGTTGATGTATCCTTTGTAACCGTCGTGGGCGAGGGCGGCGATCTGGCCACGCCAGTCGACATCTTCTTCCCCGAGCGGACCCCAGATGGGTTTGTGGCCCGCGAGTTTGCAATCTTTCGCGTGCACGTGGGCGATGCGATTGGCAGGCAGCAGGTGGTAACCGGCCGGGTAGGGGATTTCGCCGGAGACATAGGCGTTAGCGGGGTCCCAAACGAGCTGGACGTTCGCCGCGGGGATTGCGGCGAGAGCGCGGGCTGATTCGGCGGCGGTGGCGATGTTGCAGGCGTGCTCGTTTTCCAGGCCGATGATGAGGCCGTAGGGCGCGGCCTTCCCGGCGAGGGCGGAAAGGGCATCGACGACACGATCAAAGACCTGATCGGGCTCAATGACGCGCCAGTAAGAGAAAACGCGGATGATCTTCGCGCCCAGCATGCCGGCAATTTCAAACGCGCGTTCGGACAGGCGGGGCTGGTCGGCAAACGTGTGCTTCGCGGCGAACATATCCTGCTGAAACCGCTCGTCGACGGGAGGCGCGTCCGGGAGGGTGCACTTGAGGAGGGGCGAGGCGATGGAGGAGATCGACATACCGAAATCCGCGGCGAGCTGGCCGGCCTGGGTGACTTCGTCATTGGTGAGGTCGATGATGTTGCGGCCGAAGACCATGCGCAGCTCGGCGTTCTCCATCCCGATCTGCTGCATGGAGCGGAGGGAGGTTTCGAGGTCCGGTGAGAACTCGTCAGTGATAGCGCCGATGCGGAACTTTTGCATTCTGCCGCATTGTATCGCCCTGAGCGGGCGGGCCGGCGAGAGTGAGTGGCGGCGGGACGTGATATTTTAGTGCGCTATGAAGATTGTGGCGTGTTTCCTTGCGGCCGTGTGCGCGGCCGGCGCGGCGGATTATTTTCCTCCTCCGGATGCGAAAGGTGGATGGCGGACGCTGGCAGGCGCGGAGGAGGTTCGGCGTAAGGCGGGCATGGACACCGCGAAGCTGGATGCCGCTTTCGATTACACGAAAGACACGACGCAGCACGGCGGGTTGCTGGTGGTGCGGCACGGATATCTGGTTTACGAGAAGTATTTTGGCCGCGGTAATCGCGAGGCGGTGCCGGAGCTGGCCTCGTGCGGGAAGGCGTTTACCAGCATTGCGGTGGGGATTGGACTGAAGGAAAAGGCCAGCTTGATTCCGGATGGCGTGAATCAGAAAGTGTTCACGCCGAAGTACATGCCGGCCGAAATTTTCCCGTTGGACGATCCGCGCAAGGCGGACATCACGCTGGGGCAGCTGCTGGCGATGTCGGCTGGGATTCGCGGCGTCAATCCGGTGTATGTGCACGGGATGAAGGAAACGTGGGAGGGGCCGAGCGTGGACGGGCCAATCGCAACCACGGACCCGGTCGCGCTGCACGAGAAGCTTTGGTGCGCGCCGGGGGAATGCTACTCTTATGCGACGTCGTCACCGCATCTGGCGTCGATTGTGCTGCGGAGGCTGGTGGGGATGGAGCTGGAGCAGTACATCCGGCTGAAGATTGCGGAGCCGCTGGGATTTGGGACGTGGGGGTACGCGATGTACCGGCCGAAGCTGAAGGCGGGGATCGACAGCCAGGGGCGGCTGGAGCATACGCCGGGCGGCGGGAGTATCGCGGTGAGGTCTACGGATGTGCTGCGGTTTGTGTATCTGCTGCTGCACGAGGGCCGGTGGGGGGACCAGCAGATTGTGCCGGCTTCGTTCGTGAAGATGTGCGGCAGGCTGTCTCCGTTCAACCCGCATTTCTCGCACAGTTTTAATTTCAATGTGAACGAAGACGGACATGTAGCGGACGTGCCGAAGGATGCCTACTGGAAGGCGGGGGCGGGCGGCTATTGCATGTACGTGGTGCCCTCGCTGGACATGGTGGTGTACAAAATGGGCGGCAACGAGGGACAGTACGATCCGAAGCTGACAGGCATTCCGGTGACCTACTCGTACGATGGTTCACGCGATGGCTGGAAGCCCGAGAAAAAGGTGGGCGACGCGACGGCGCAGACGCTGCAAATGGTGGTGGCAGCCGTGGTGAAGTGACTTTATTTCGATATAATAACTAAGTGCGAAAGTTGTGTGCCGGCGCGTTTGTGATGGCAGTCATCGCGTGGGGCTCAACAGGCACGGATTTCGCCGGAATCTGGACCGGCGTGATGGCGGACCGCAACGGCGACCTCCAGGACCTTTCGTTTCGCTTCGAGCAGCATGAGGGCGTGCTGACCGGCAAGATGTATGGGGACAACGAGAGTGTCGCGATTACCGACGGCAAGGTGGACGGCAACCAGATCCGGTTCGTGGTGACCACGGAGCTGAACGGGTCGATTGCGAGGACGCTGTTCACGGGCACGCTGGGCGAAGGACAGATTCAGATGAAGCGCGGACGAGCGGATGCGCTGCCGCCGGCTGCTGCCGGCGCGAAATCTCCTGAAAAACCTCCCGAAAGACCGAACGGAAAGCAGACATTTGTGTTGAAGCGGCTATGAGAGCGATTTTGAGCCTATTGGCACTGGCCGCGGCGGCGCATGCCGAGCCGCTGAGCTTCGAAGGCGCTCAGGCGTTTTTGAAGACCAATTGCGCGGCATGCCATTCCGGCAAAGGCGCGGCGGGCTTCAGCGTGGCGCAGGTGAGCGCGCCCGGCAGCATTCACGACCAGGCGGAGAAGTGGATGCGGGTGGCGACGCGGGTGCGCAACAGCGAAATGCCGCCGATTGGTGCGAAAGGTCCGACGCTGGATCAGCGCGAGGCGTTCATTCAGTGGGTTGACGGGGCGCTGCATGCGGAGGCCTGTGGCGGCGGTGTGACGGCGGGGGTCGCGCCGATTCGCCGGCTGAATCGCAGCGAGTATACGGCGACCATTCGCGAACTGCTGGATATCCACATGGATGTGGGGCACGATCTGCCGGCTGATGGCGCAGGCGGGGAGGGCTTTGACAATGCGGCGGAGGTGCTGACGCTTTCGCCCGTACATGCAGAGAAGTACATGGATGCGGCGAAGCGGGCGCTTGAGTTTGCGGTGCGCGATTCGCGGGCACGGGCGCGCATCGGCATTGTGGAGCCGCATGCGGGTCTACCGCCGGCCGAAGCGGCTCGTCAGATTCTGCAGAATTTCCTGCCGCGCGCATTCCGCCGGCCGGTGACGCCGCAGGAGATGGAGCCTTACCTTGCGCTGTTCCGGGCGAAGCAGGGGAAGACCTTCGACGAGGCAGTGATTTTCATGTTGCGCGGCGTGCTGATGTCGCCGCAGTTCCTATTCCGCGTGGAAGCACCGAACTCCGGGACGGAAGAGCGGCTGGTTGACGATTACGCGCTGGCTTCGCGGCTCTCGTATTTCCTGTGGGGCAGCATGCCGGACGAGATGATGTTCGATCTGGCTGCTCTGGGCAAGCTGCATGATCCGGCTGTTTTGCACGAAGAAGTGGGCCGCCTGCTGCGCAGCCCCAAATCGATGGGCTTTATCAACAGCTTTGTGAGCCAATGGCTGGGTATCCGCGAGCTGGGGCATGAGTTTGTACCGGATGCGAAGCTGTTCCCGAATTACGCGAAAGACGTGGAACTGCAGGCGGATATCGGCTTCCAGCCGGCGGTGTTTTTCCACGCGCTGCTGGCGAACAACGAATCGGTTCTGGACCTGCTGGATTCGAACTGGACGATTACGACGAAGAAGCTGGCGACGCTTTACAAGCTGGACATCCAGCTGCGCAAGGATAATCAGGAACAGCCGCACCGCATTGAACTGCCGCCGGGAAGCCATCGTGGCGGGCTGCTGGGAATGTCGGCGGTGCTGGCGGTGTCGTCATACCCGTACCGGACCAGTCCGGTGCTGCGCGGCAAGTGGGTGCTGGATTCGATTCTGGGAACGCCGCCTTTGCCGCCTCCGCCGAATGTGCCGTCACTGGACGCGCACAGCGATGGAAAACCGCAGACAATTCGCGAGCGGCTGGCGCAGCACCGCGCGGACCCGGTGTGCGGCGGCTGCCACAGCCGGATCGATCCGCTGGGCTTTGCGCTGGAAAATTACGACGCTCTGGGGCAATGGCGAACCGAAGAAGCGGGCAGGCCGATCGACAACTCAGGCGAATTGCCGGACGGCACGAAGTTCGCGGGTCCCGATCAACTGCGCGCCGTGCTGATGGATAAGAAGGATCTGTTTGTGCACAACCTGACCAACCGGATGCTGGGCTATGCGCTGGGACGCGGGTTAACACGGCAGGATTCGTGCACAGTAGACAGCATCGTGACGCAGCTGGCGGGTGAAGGCTACAAATCGCAGTCGCTGATTGAGGCGATCGTGATGAGCCGGCCATTCCGGTATCAGGCAGGGCGGCCGGCGACGCCGGTGAGCAGGATCTCGGCAGTTCAGACAAAGAGCAGGAGCAATCAATGAGCAACGTGCGAACAGGCGGAGTGTCGATATCGCGGAGGACCGTGCTGCGCGGCGCGGGTGTGGCGCTCGCGCTGCCGTGGCTGGAGGCGATGGCTCCGGCGGCCACTACCGGGGCGAAGCAGCCGACGCGCCTGGCGGTGCTCTACATGCCAAATGGCGTGAACGTGAACGCGTGGTCGCCCGAAGGGACGGGCCGGGACTTCAAGTTGTCCCCCACGCTCGAGCCACTGGCCCCCTTCAAAGATCAGATCCAGGTGCTGCAGAACCTGTGGAACGAAGCTTCGAAGGACGGCGACGGGCACTATGTGAAGGAAGCCGCGATTCTGACCTCGACGCGCATAAGCAAGACGCTGGGGGAGGATCTGAACGCGAACGGGATCTCGATGGATCAGGTAGCCGCGAAGTGCGTGGCGGGCCAGACGCCGCTGCCGTCGCTGGAACTGGGCATCTCGCCGGAAGCCACGGGTGTGGATCTGGCGGTGGGGTATACGCGGGTTTACGGTTGTCACATTGCGTGGAGCAGCCCGACGACGCCGCTGGCGCGGGAAATCAATCCGCGATCGGTTTATGAACGGCTTTTCCGGGCTTCGGGGCCGCAAGGCAATTCCGGCAAAGACGACGCGCTGCTGCTGGACCGTGTGCTGGGCCAGGCGAATGCGTTGCGGACGCAGCTGGGAAGCGCGGACAAGCGGCGGATCGATGAGTATATGTCGATCGTGCGGTCGCTCGAGGAACGCACGGAGCGGGCGAACACGGGCGGGAAGAACGCGTGGAAACCGAAGGTGCCGCTGAACTCGGTGGCATCGCCGGCTGAGAATCCGAAGGATTATGCCGAGCATGTAAAGCTGATGCTGGACATGATGGCGCTGGCGTTCCAGAGCGACAGCACGCGGGTGTGTACCTTCATGTTCGGCAATGCGGTAAGTAACGTGAACTTCCGCTGGCTGGAGGGTGTCAGCGGGTCACATCATGACATGTCCCACCACTCCAACGACTCCGAGAAGCTTCGGCAGTATCAGTTGATCAACAAATGGTATGTCGCACAGTACGCTTACCTGTTGAGCAAGCTGAAGCAGGCGAAGGAAGGCGAAGGCAGTGTGCTGGACAACTCCATGGTGGTGTTTGCTTCCGCGCTGAGCGACGGGAACAAGCACAACCCGCATAAGCTGCCGATCGTGCTCGCTGGCAAAGCTGGCGGCAGGCTGGCGGGCGGGCAGAACCTGGTGTTTCCGGAAGATACTCCCGCGGCGAACCTCTGGCTGACTATGTTGAATGCGTTCGGCGCCCCGGTGGAGCGCTTCGCGGACAGCACCGGAGTGTTACCGGGCGTACTGGCGTAAGGTTCTTTTCTTCACGCTGGGGTTCGCCAAAGTATTCTTTCGTTCGTTGACAAGCAATTATTTACCTGATTCTTAGGTTATTCTTTTTACAGCTCCAAAGTTGCCATGCTTTAATGACCATGAGCAAACATTGAAGCTGCATGTCTGACTGCCTGGGAACCTCACTTGCGCCCGCCCAGCTTCTGCGAAGCGCGAAGCGGCTTGCGCGTGAAATGCGCGCGGGAGCAACGTTAAGACCGGTACGAATCGCGATCTTAGGAGGATCCAGCACGCAGGAGCTGGCGGTGCTGCTGGAGCTGCTGTTGTTGCAATCGGGTATCGATCCGGTGATCTGGCAATCGGAGTATGGCAGATACTACGAAGACGCCGTGCTGGATCCGGAAGCGATCCGGCAATTTCAGCCGGATTTGATTTACATCTACACCGGAGTTCGGAACATTCAGAACTGGCCGCGCGTAGGTGATTCGGGCAGTGGAGCGCTGAACGCGGAGCTGGCGCGCTTCCGGCAGATTTGGGATTCGCTGCGGCAGATTTCCCAGTGTCCGATATTTCAAAACAATTGCGAGCTTCCTGATCTGCGCGTGCTGGGCAATCTGGAGGCGGGAAACCCGGCAGGCAGCGTGCGGTTCGTTCATGACCTGAATCAGCGGTTCGCCGACGAGTCGCAGCAGCGTCCCTATTTGGTTCTGAACGATATTCATTACCTTTCGGCGCAGATTGGTTTGAATCAGTGGTACGACTGGAGCCGCTGGTTCAGCTATAAGATCACCTGCTCGCCTGAGGGAAGCCTTGCGATTGCAACGAACCTGACTCGCCTGATCGGGGCACGGTACGGAATGTCGCGCAAGTGCCTGGTGCTCGATCTGGACAACACGTTGTGGGGCGGCGTGATTGGCGACGACGGGCCGGACCGGATTGTGATCGGCAAAGAGACCGCGCTCGCGGAAGCTTACACGCAATTCCAGCAATACTGCGTGAAGCTGAAAGAGCGGGGAATCGTACTGGCGGTTTGTTCGAAGAACAACGACGCGGTGGCGCGCCAGGGCTTCAGCCATCCGGATTCCGTTCTGAAGCTGGAAGATTTCGCGGCGTTCAAAGCGAACTGGGAACCGAAGCACGAGAACATCAAGGCTATCGCGGCGGATTTGAATCTGGGGCTGGACAGCTTCGTGTTCGCGGATGACAACCCAGCTGAGCGGGCGCTGGTGAAGGCACAGCTGCCGATGGTGGCGGTTCCGGAACTGGGCGAGGACGTTTCGCAGTACGCGCGCATTCTGGACCGTTCGCATTACTTCGAAACCATTTCCCTTTCGGCGGAAGATCTCATGCGGGCCCAACAGTACCGCGCGAATGCGGCCGCTGTGCAGACGCAATCGACTTTCGCGAGTTATGCGGAGTATTTGGATTCGCTGAAGATGGTGGCGGAGGTGGGTAGCTTTTCGCCCACTTATCTGGATCGGATTACACAGCTCACGAACAAGACCAATCAGTTCAACTTAACCACGAGACGTTATTCGGCGGGAGACATCGGCAGGATTGCGGCGGATGACTCCTATTTGACCCTGTATGTACGGCTTTCTGACAAATTCACGGACCACGGCCTGATCTCAGTCGTTATCGGCCGGCGGGACGAGCGGGTTCTCCACATAGATCTTTGGCTGATGAGTTGCCGCGTCTTGAAACGGGATCTGGAACTGCTGGTTCTGGATGAGCTGGCGGTTCAGGCGCGAGCGGCGGGACTGCAAAAACTATACGGGTACTACGTTCGTACGCCAAAAAATGACATGGTTTCGAAGCACTACGAAACCCTGGGATTCCATTGTGAGGCGCAGGAGCATGAGCGCTCCACATGGTCTCTTGATGTTACCGATTACCAACTGAGAAACAGGAGCATACAGATTGCTGACACAAGACGAAGTGCTGGAGCGGCTGCAGCCAATTTTTCGTGACGTACTTGACGACAATAAGCTGGTCATAACTCCCAAATCCAACGCGACGAATGTTCCCAACTGGGATTCTCTGGCTCACATCAATTTGATTCAGGTGATTGAGAGCGAGTTCAAGGTGAAGTTCGCGCTTGGTGAGTTACAGGATCTGAAGAACGTGGGTGATCTGGTTCACCTGACGCTGAAGAAGGCGAAACCGTAGAGCTGTTGCCTCATGCTGTTTAGTTCGTTTGCGTTTCTCTTTTTGTTTCCCTTTGCGGCGCTGATCTATGCGCTGCTGCGGAGAAACCGAAACCGGCTAGTGAGTCAGGCGTGGCTGCTGGCGGTATCCATTGCCTTTTATTGCTACAGCGCGCTGCATCAGCTGCCGCTGCTGCTTGGTTCCATTCTGTTTAACTGGGCGGTAGGGCGGCAGGTGGGCGATGCGGATGCGCCGCAGGAAACACGGCATCGCTGGGTGGTGTTCGGCGTGGTGTGCAATGTGCTGTTTCTCAGCACGTTCAAATACATAAACTTCTTCCTGAGCACGGCTCGCCCACTCATTGGGTTTCAGTTCGCATTGCCTAACTGGAGCCTGCCGCTGGGCATCAGCTTTTTCACAGTAACCCAGATCATGTATCTGGTGGATTGTTACGAGCAGGTGGTGCCGGCGAATAACCTGTTCGACCACGCGACCTTTGTTAGTTTTTTTCCCTATGTGATTGCCGGTCCTCTGTCACGGGCAAAGATGATGGTGGAACAGTTCCGGTCCGTCACCGATGCGATTCCGGTGGAGGAAGTGGCGCGCGGGCTGGCTCTGTTCATTCTGGGGTTCTTTAAAAAGACGGTTCTGGCCGATTCTCTAGCGAAACTGGCGGACAGTGGCGTGGCGGATCCGTCGTCTATCTCGACGATCGATACATGGGTGGCGGTGCTTGCTTACTCCCTACAGATCTATTTCGATTTCAGCGGGTATTCCGACATGGCGCTTGGGATCGCACGCATGCTGGGCTTTACGATCCCGATCAACTTCGAAGCGCCGTATAAGTCGAGATCGATCATCGAGTTTTGGCAGAGATGGCACATTAGTCTGTCGCGATTCATCACGCATTATCTGTACACCCCGATTCTGCGTGGCTTTAAGGGGCGCGCCACGCTGGCCAAGTCGGCCGTTGCGACGATTCTGGCGATGACAATATCGGGCCTGTGGCACGGACCAGCCTGGACGTTCGTGGTCTGGGGTTTGCTGCACGGTCTCGCGTTGGGAACCAACCAGTACTGGCGGAAGAAATGGAAAATCCCGATTCCCTCGCTGGCTTCGTGGGCTCTTACGTTCGGATTCGTGGTGCTGGCCGAAGTGTTTTTCCGCGCTCCCACGCTGCACGCGGCCCTCGGGACCTTGGCTCGGCTGCTGCCGCTTCAGGGGATTGGACCGGCTCTTGCCACCGAATTAATTCCGCACCAGCGGGATTCGCTGATGGAAGTGATGACGTATATGATCCCGTCCGCGGCGGCGCTGCCGCTTGCTCTGCTGGGACCGTCGTCGAACGAGATTGTCGATTCGTTCCGGCCGCGCTACTCCAACGTGTTCGCGTACTCCGGTCTTGCCTTGGCAGCCCTGTTGTTCTTGAACTCCGTGCAGGCAAGACGATTCGTGTATTTCGGTTTTTAGGGTTCACTTATGACGCCAGTTACAGAAGCTCCGGCGCAGGCAGAAGAGACTCGCAGCGGCGAGCTGTCGAATCGGGCCTGGATTCTCAGTGTTGTGTGTGTGGTGGTCCTGAGTTCGATTGCTTTTGTTGGATTGAATCGCGCCATCGACGTTCTGGGCCTCTATGGCCGGAACTCGGTCTCTTTCTATTCCATTCCCCGCTATTCCGATTCGGTCGCCAGCTACCGCTTCGTCCCTGCCAATTTCGACGGGTTTCTGGTGGGGAATTCCACGACATTCAGCTGGGACCTGGGTGAAATTCACAGCCACCGCGTCTTCAATTTCTCTCTGCCGGGATCGACGATTACTGAATCCAGAATCCTCGCGCACAACATGATGGAGCGCGGCAATGTGAAAGTGGCGCTGATCAGTCTCTCGCCCAGCCTGTTCAGCACTCCCGGCCGCGCGACCGCTTATCTCACGGACAAAGACCGCGTGAGCGCGCTGGGTTCGCTGCAGCTGGTGGTGATTTACTTCGAGGCACTGATGGAACGGGTGACGAAAGTTCACTTCTTTGAGCACCGGTTTTTCCGGAACGGAGGAGAGACTTTCTTCATGGGCATGCGTCCGAACGATCCCGGGTTGAAGCCCGGCGAGTTAGACGTGAATCCGGAGAGCGAGCGCGATTTTCACCGGCTGGTGGACGAATGTCACGAGCGTGGCGTGAAGGTTTACCTGGTGATTGCCCCGCTGCGGCACGAGCGCTGGCTGCTGCATGAAAGTCAGTATCGAAAGTTCTACCGGCAGCTGCTTGCGTATGCGGGGCCGCGGGACACCATTCTCAACATGAACGAGTGGAGCGACAGCAGCATGCAGGAAATTCGGTACCAGCCCGGCTATTTCCCGGATTGGGTTCATCCCGATCCCAGAGCCGTGGTGCTTTCGGTGAAGGCGCTGGCTCCGCGGATTCGGTAGCCAGTGAAGGATGGTGGGCGCGCAGGGACTCGAACCCCGGGCCTCTTCCGTGTGAAGGAAGCGCTCTAACCAACTGAGCTACGCGCCCAAAAGCGGCAGGAAACCTTCAGTATACATCGCGCCTCTACAATCAAAGAATGATCCAGGCCGCGGGCGCGCCTCGCGCGGAATATGAGAGGCGCCTCGAAGTGCGGCGGGAGACACTGACGCGCGCACAGGCACGGGAAAGAAGGATCGGATCCGCCCGGCTACTGCTGTTTCTGGGTGCGGCGGGGCTGGCTTGGGCGGCCTTTGTTCGCGGCGCGGTCTCCGGCTGGCTGCTGCTGATTCCGTTTGCGGCGTTTATGGCTCTGGTGATCTACCACTCGCAAATCACTGCGCGCGTGCGCCGGTCGCAGCGCTCGGTGGATTTCTTCACACGGGCGCTCGACCGCATGGACGATCGGTGGAGCGGCCATGGCGAGACGGGTGAACGCTTCCGCAACCCCGCGCATCCGTATTCGGACGATCTCGATCTTTTTGGGCGCGGCTCGCTGTTCGAACTTCTCTCCACGGCGCGGACGCGGGCAGGGGAATCCACGCTGGCCGGCTGGCTGCTGGCTCCCGCCGAACGTGGCGAAATCCAGGCGCGCCAGCAGGCGATTACGGAACTGCGCGATCGGCTGGATCTGCGCGAGGATCTCGCCGTGCTTGGTGAGGATTTCCGGACGGGCGTGAATCCGGAAGAACTCGCGGCGTGGGGCGCGGCGCCGCGCGTGGTGTTTCCGGGAAGCGCGCCGGCGGCAGCAGCTGTTCTCGCACTGATGGCCGCTGCACTGCTGATTGCGCTGTTCGCCACCAGCCTGGCCAATCCCCTGATCCGGATTGCGCTGCTGCTCACTCTTGCCGTGGAAGGGCTTTTCGTTCTGCCAATGCGCGGGCGCGTGGCGCACGTGGCGCATTCCGTAGAGCAGCCGGGGCACGATCTTGCGCTGCTTTCGGACGTGCTGGCCCGCTTCGAAGCCGAGCAGTTCCAAAGCCCGAAGCTGGCGGAGCTGCGCGCGGCGCTGAACGTGGAAGGCCGGCCTGCATCGCGGCGCATCCGCACTCTGCGGCAGCTTGTGGAACTGCTGGATTCGCGCGACAACGTGGTGCTGCGCATCTTCGGGCCGCCGCTACTGTGGACCACTCAGATTGCCTTCGCCATTGAACGCTGGCGCGCGGTCTCAGGCGTTGCAGTGCAGCAGTGGCTTCGGGCCACCGGCGAACTGGAAGCGCTTTGCGCGCTGGCGGGGTATTCCTATGAGCATCCGGACGACCCGCTGCCCGAGCTACGCGAAGGTCCCGCGCTTTTTGAAGGCGAAGCGCTGGGGCATCCGTTGCTTCCCGCGGCTGCATGCGTGCGGAACAATGTCTCGCTTTCGGCCGTCCATCCAATGGTGGTGATCAGCGGTTCGAATATGTCGGGGAAAAGCACCCTGCTGCGCACCGCCGGCGTGAACGCGGTGCTGGCTCTGGCGGGCGCACCGGTGCGCGCCCGTTCGCTGGCGCTGACGCCGCTGTACATTGGCGCTTCCATCCGCGTGAACGATTCGCTGCAGGGCGGCACTTCGCGCTTCTATGCGGAAATCACGCGCCTGCGTGATATTGTGCGCCTGTGCGAGCAGGGCACGGGGTTCTTCCTGCTCGACGAACTGCTGAACGGCACCAACTCGCACGACCGCGGCATTGGCGCGGAGGGTGTTGTGCGCGCCCTTTTGAAACGCGGCGCGCTCGGCTTCGTCACTACTCATGATCTGGCGCTTACGGCGATTTCCGATTCCAACATGCACTTCGAAGATCATCTGGAGAACGGCGTGATCTCGTTCGATTACAGGATTCGCGACGGCGTGGTGCGCAAGAGCAACGCGCTCGAACTGATGCGCGCCGTGGGGCTAGAGGTGTGACGCGATAACCTGAAGAAGGATATTCGTGCGAACTGTGGATTCATCCGCGCTCCAGGATTTGGAGGCAGCGCTTGGCTCGGTGCTTCGCGGTAAGGCGGAGACTGTCCGCCTGGCCCTGGTGTGCCTGCTTTCCCGCGGGCATCTGCTGATCGAAGATGTTCCCGGGGTGGGCAAGACCACGTTGGCTCATGGTCTGGCGCGAGCCATCGACTGCGGGTTTCACCGGCTGCAGTTTACGAGCGACATGCTGCCCAGCGACGTGCTCGGCGTGACGGTTTACAACGCGCATACGGAGGCTTTCGAGTTTAAGCCGGGACCGATTTTTACCAACTTTCTGCTGGCGGACGAGATCAACCGAACCACGCCCAAGACGCAATCGGCATTGCTGGAGGCGATGAACGAGCGGCAGGTGACCATCGATTCGCGCCGGATGGAACTGCCCGATCCGTTCATGGTGATCGCCACCCAGAACCCGGCCGAGCACCACGGCACCTATCCGCTGCCGGAATCGCAGCTGGACCGCTTCCTTATGCGCATTCGGATCGGCTATCCCGATGCGGTGAGTGAACGGGACATCCTGCGGCAGGGGGAAAGCAGCTCGGGGGAAGCGCCGCGTCCGGTGCTGAGCGCGCGCGAACTGCTCGGCATTCAGGAAGCGGTGAGGCAGGTGACGGTGGACGATTCACTGGCCGATTATCTGCTCGCCATTGTGGAAAAGACGCGCGTACACGAATCGCTTTCGCTGGGCGTGAGTCCGCGAGGGTCGCAGGCGCTGTTCCGGGCGGTGCAGGCTCGCGCGCTGCTCGAAGGCCGCGCCTACGCGATTCCGGACGATGTGAAGCGCCTGGCGGTAGCGGTCTTCGGACATCGCGTTATTGTCCACGCGCGGAGCGGCATCGCTCCGCAGCGATCGCACATGGGCGACCAGATCATCAAAGATATACTGAATCTCGTCGAAGTTCCCTTATAGAGATGCCGCACGTTTTCGCCGGTACGTCCGGCTTCGCTTACGCCTCGTGGAAGCCTGATTTCTATCCGCAGAAGCTGCCGGCGGCTAAGTTTCTCGAGTTCTACAGCGGCCGCCTGAACTGCGTGGAGGTGAATTACACCTTCCGCACCTTGCCCTCGGTCTCCACGCTGACGAAGTGGGTTGGGGCCACGCCGGCCGCATTCGTGTTTTGCCCGAAGGCGCACATGCGCCTGACACACATCCTGAAGCTGAAGGAAGCGGGACCGTTTACCGAAGTTTTCCTGAAAGCCATCGAACCGCTGCGCACGTCGCGGCGTCTGGGACCCGTGCTGTTTCAGCTTCCGCCCACATTCAAGTGCGACGCCGCCCTGCTGGCGGAATACCTGAAAATGCTGCCCGCGGATATCCGGTTCGCCTTTGAGTTCCGCCACGCCTCCTGGCTGACGGAAGAAATTTACGGCATTTTGCGGGAACGCAACGCCGCTTTATGTGTGGCTGAATCAGACGATCTGGAAGTGCCGGAGGTCGTAACGGCGGACTTCATCTATTTTCGATTGCGTAAATCCGATTATGCGCCGGAGGACCGCGCGCGCATCGCGGCGAACGCTCGCCAGCTTGTGGCCGGCGGACGCGATTTGTATTTGTTCTTCAAGCACGAAGAGACGCCGCAGGGCGCCCTTTATGCCGAAGAAGTGCTGAAACAGATCAACGCGTAAGGGCCGGATTGTTCACCAGCCGCACGGAGGCGTGCAGGCTCTCCACCTGCGTGGCCTGCAGCATGCGCCATCGCTCGGCCAGCGCTTTCGACTGCGCGGCGCCCTGCTCATACACGGCATAGGCCGAAGCGGGCGGCATGCGGTCGGCGGTTTCCGTGATGGAAAGCGCGGTGGAAAGCGCGGTACTGATCTTCGCGTCCTCCTGCAGCGCCTGATCGATTGCGCTGTCGAGAGTCGCGGCGGCGGATACGATCGCCTGATCGGTTGTCCTCGTTTTCAACATGGCAAGGCGCGTCTTCATGGCGCGCATCTCCCGGATGAGGGCTTCTTCCCGGCGCAGCGCGGAGTCGGCCTGCTGCGCGAGCTGAAATTGTTTGGTCAGTTCCAGCGGGGTAGCGGAGGAGCGCGGATCCATAGCGACAGTCACGGGACGGGTGTAGCTGATTCCGGCAACTGTGAGTTTCGCCTGGTAGACGCCGGGCAGCACGCGCGGGCCGTGCGGATCGGTGTAGCGCAGATCCCACACGAAGCGATTGAGCCCTGGCTTCGCCGGGAGCGGCGGCGGCGGTTTGAGCCAGATATCCGCCACACCCGTGGGACCTGTCGGGCGGCCTACCGGATCGCGATTCGAGTAATGCCGGATTACCTTTGCGCCGCGGTCCAGCAGATCGAGCGTCACCTCGCCTGACGGCGCGGCTTTCAGGTAATAATCCAGCACGGCGCCGTCCGGAGGATTAGCGGCTTTCGGCTCGTCGACCGGCAGCGGCGTGCCCTGGAACTCCGCGCTGGCGATGCGGATGGCTTTCGCCGGCACGAAGAAAAACTCATTGCTTGCTTCCACCTTTGGGTCCATCTGGCGGTAAGGCGAGATGTCATCCAGTATCCAGAACGCACGCCCGTGAGTCGCAATGGCGAGATCGCTGCCGTGAATGGCCAGATCGCGGACGGAGGTGACTGGCAAATTCAGCTGGAGCGAGTGCCAGTGCTCGGCATCGTCATATGAGATATAGACGCCCGTTTCGCAGGCGGCGAACAGCAGGCCCGGTCGCACGCGGATCTTCCTTCACTGAGTTGAAAAAGGCGGGGGCGGTAATGCCTTCGGTCAGTTCGGTCCAGGTCTTTCCGTAATCGCGGGTCCGGAAAAGGTGGGGCGCGTAATCTTCGAGGCGATGGCGGTCCACCGCGGCATAGGCGACGGCCGGATCGAAATGCGATGCCTCAATTTGCGTGATCTTGCTCCAGACTCCCAGGCCGGGCGGCGTGACATCGCGCCAGGTGGCGCCGCCGTCGCGCGTCAGATGAATGACGCCGGTGTCGCTGCCCGTCCAGATCAGCGCGGCGTTCAGCGCGGAAGGAGCGACGGTATAGATGACGCCAAAGCCCTTTGGGGATCCGCTGAGGTCCGGGCTGATCTGGCGCCAGTGCAAACCACCGTCCGTCGTCTTCAGCAGGAATTGCGTACCGAAATAGAGCGCCGTCGGGTCAGCCGGAGAGAAGACCAGCGGCGACGTCCAGGTGTTGCGATGCTTGCGGCTGGGCATGGGCACGTTGAAGCCGGAGATCGGCCACGGCGTGATGTTCTGGCTTTGTCCGGTGCGCTTGTCGAAGCGCGCAACGGTGCCGCCGGCGTCGTTGACGTAGACGATGTTGGGGTCTTTCGGATCAGGCGCGATATAGCCGCTTTCCGCGCCGCCGACGGAGATCCAGTCGCGCTCAGAGATCAGTCCGTGATTGGTTCGGCTGGGAACGGCGGCGGTCCCGGTGTCCTGCTGCGCTCCGTAAACCCAGTAGGGAAACTGGGTGTCGGTGGCAACGTGATAGAACTGCGCGGTCGGCTGGTTGTACCAGGTGGTCCACGTTTTGGCGCCGTCCACGCTGATGGTCGCGCCCTGGTCCGCGCCGAGAATCATGCGGGAGGAATCCGCGGGATCGATCCAGAGCGCGTGATAATCGTCACCGCCGGGCGCGCCGCGCGAAATGATAAACGTTTTTCCGCCATCAGTGGAACGGTAAAGGCCGACGTTGGGCAGATACACAATATCGGGATTGTGCGGATCGACTGTGACCTCGCTGAAATACCAGGCGCGGTTTTCGAGGCGCGGGTCCGTGCCGACGAGGGTCCACGAAGCGCCACGGTCGCCGGAGCGATAGAGTCCGCCGGGCTGGGCATCGATCAGCGCGTAGACGCGGCCGCCGGGCGCGGCGGCGATGCCCACGCGTCCCCAATCGCCGCCGGGCAGACCGTTGCCGGTCAGGCGCTGCCAGGTATCTCCGGCATCCGTGGACTTGTAGAGACCGCTCCCCGGACCGCCATTCGGCGCGTACTGGCTTTGCGCGGGGCGGCGCACATTCCACGTGGCCGCGTAAACCACGCCCGCGTTCTCCGGTTCGAACGCCAGATCGATGGCGCCCACGTCGGGACCTTTGTCGAGCACTTTGCTCCAGGTCCGGCCGCCGTCGCGGGAGCGGAACACACCACGTTCGGGGTTCGGCCCGTATGCGTGGCCCAGCGCGGCTACGTAGACGATGTTGGCATCGTGCGGATCGACCAGAATTCGGCCGATCTGGCGGGAATCGCGCAGACCCACGCTGGTCCATGTGGCGCCGGCATCGGTGGATTTCCAGACTCCGTCGCCGAACGAAATGTCCGACCGCATGTCCGCTTCGCCCTTGCCGACGTAGACGACATCCGGATTGGAGGGCGCAACGGCGATGGCGCCAACCGAGCCATCGAGCACGGGCCGCCACACCGTTCCGGCATCTTCGGTTTTGAAGACGCCGCCTCCGACGGAGCCGAAATAGAATGTCGACGGTTTGCCGGGAACACCGGTGACGGCCAGCACGCGGCCGCCCCGAAACGGACCGATCAGGCGCCACTGCGGCTGCGACCAGCCGAGGGCGCAGAGGCTCAAAAGCAGAAGTCCGATTCGCATGAGACAGTACAATGATAGTTCCACTCCGTTTTGCCTGAAATTGTTGCGGTTATTGCCGAGAAGCCTTCCGTTGCGCGCGACATAGCCAAAGTTCTGGGCGCCAATCAGAAGGGCGATGGCTATCTGCACGGCGGGGGATACATCGTGACGTGGGCCATCGGGCATCTGGTGGCGCTCGCTCAGCCGCATGAAATCCGGCCCGAATGGAAGCAGTGGCGGCGCAGCCTGCTGCCCATGATCCCGGCGGAATGGCCGCTGGTGGTTTACGACAAAACCAAAGATCAGTTCGAGACCGTGCGGAAGATTATCACCTCACCGCGAGTGGGGCAGATTGTATGCGCGACTGACGCCGGGCGCGAAGGCGAACTGATTTTCCGTTACATCTACGACGCGGCGCAATCGGGCAAGCCAGTGGATCGGCTTTGGATTTCCTCACTGACGGCGGACGCCATCCGTCAGGGCTTCCGTGAGCTGAAGAGCGCGCACGAGTTTGATGGGCTGGGCGACGCCGCGCGGGGGCGCAGCCGCGCCGACTGGCTGGTGGGAATGAATCTCTCGCGCGCGTATACGCTGGCTTACGGCGAAGAGATCTCCGTGGGGCGCGTGCAGACGCCCACGCTGGCCATGCTGGTGGAACGCGAGCTGGCCATCCGCGCATTCGTCGCGGAGGAGTATCGCGAGGTGGTGGCGACGTTTTCGCCGCGCGAAGGCGCGCAGTACCCGGGCACGTGGTTCCGGCCGGGCGCAGAGATGCCGCAGGCCATGCGGTTGCCCGCGGAACCCGCGGAAGCGAAGCAGATTGTGGCGCGCGCGCTCACCGGCGAGGCGCGGATTGCTTCCGTGCAGGCGGAAGCCAAACGCATGAGCGCGCCGGCACTTTACGATCTCACGGAACTGCAGCGGCACGCGAACCGGCTTTACGGATTTCATGCTCAGAAAACGCTCGATCTGGCGCAGACGCTGTATGAAAAGCACAAGCTGATCAGTTATCCGCGAACGGACAGCCGGCACCTGTCACAATCTGTGGCGCAGACGCTGCCGGCCATCGTCCGCGTGATTGCGCCGCGGTATGCAAAGCTGATCGCCGCGGGCACGGGCGAGAGGCAGCTGGGCTCGCGGTTCGTGGACGATGCGAAGGTGAGCGACCATCACGCGATCATTCCGACGGTGACCCCACCGGGCCATCTGACGGAAGACGAGAACCGGATTTACGATCTGGTGTGCCGGCGTCTGCTCTCGGCGTGGCATGCGGAATACATCTCCGACGTCACGACTGTGATCACCACCATCACGAACGGCGCGATTGTGGATTCCTGGCACTCCACCGGCATGGCCGTGCGCCAGCCGGGCTGGAAAGTGCTGGATATCGTGGTGAAGGCGGATGCGGCGGTGCAGACGCTTCCCTCGGGTCTGGAGCCTGGGCAGGCCGTGAAGGTGCTGAAAGCCGAATCCCTGCTGAAGAAGACGCGCCCGCCGAAGCGCCTGACCGACGCGACGCTGCTGACGGCGATGCAGACGGCGGGAAAGACGCTGGATGAGAAGGAGCTCTCCGACGCGATGAAGGAGACCGGCCTGGGCACGCCGGCGACACGGGCGGCCATCATCGAAGTGCTGCTGAAGCGTGGGTATATTCAGCGCGAAGGCAAGATGCTCGAGGCCACCGACAAGGGCATTCATTTGATCGAAGTGGTGCATCCCGAAGTGAAGAGCCCGGCGATGACCGGGCAGTGGGAAGCCTATCTGAAGCGCATTGAGCGGCGCGAAGCGGAGCTGGATCCGTTCCTGCAGGGCATTGAGCGGTACGTGACCGAAGTGGTCGGGAAGGTGGGGACGCAGCCGGCGGCTCGAGCCGTTGCCCCTGGCGCACAATCTCCCGCTGCTGCTGCTGCCGCCGCTCCGCCGGCGTTCGTCCCGCCGCAGGGGAGCGATCTCAAAACGCTGCTGCAAACGGGCTTCGGCTTCGCGGAGTTCCGGCCGGGACAGGAAGCCGTATGCCGCGCGATTGTGGAGGGCAGGGATCTGCTGCTGGTGATGCCGACGGGCGCGGGCAAATCGCTCTGCTACCAGCTGCCGGGCCTGGCGCTGGGCGGCACCACGCTGGTGATCAGTCCGCTGATTGCGCTGATGGAAGATCAGGTGGCGAAGCTGAAGGCGCGCGGTTTAGCGGTGGAGCGCATCCATTCGGGACGCGATCGCGCGGCGTCGCGGCAGGCCTGCATCGATTATCTGCAGGGGAATCTGCAGTTCCTGTTTATCGCGCCGGAGCGGCTGCGCGTGCCGGGGTTTCCGGAAATGCTGGCGAAGCGGAAACCATCGCTGGTGGCCGTGGACGAAGCGCACTGCATTTCGCAGTGGGGACACGATTTCCGGCCGGATTACCGCACGCTGGGACAGCATTTGCCTTTGCTGCGTCCCGCGCCGGTGATTGCGTTGACCGCGACGGCGACGCCGCTGGTGCAGAACGATATCGCGGAGCAACTGGGCCTGAGCCCCACCGGCCGCTTCATTCAGGGCTTCCGGCGCGACAATATCGCGATCGAAGTGGTGGAGGCGCCGCCGAGCGGACGGCTGGAGCTGGTGCGCGAGCTGCTTTCGAACAAGCAGCGGCTGCCCGCCATTGTGTATGCGCCGATGCGCAAATCGGCGGACGCTATGGCGGCCACTCTGAAACGCGATGTGCCGTGCGCGGCATACCACGCGGGCCTGAGCGCGCAGGTTCGGCAACAGGTTCAGGAGCAGTTCCTGGCGGGGCGGCTGAAGGCCATTGTGGCGACGATTGCGTTTGGCATGGGCATCGACAAGGCGGATGTGCGGACGGTGATTCACACCGCGCTGCCGGGAAGCGTGGAAGCGTATTACCAGGAGATTGGCCGCGCGGGGCGCGATGGACAGCCCGCCCGCGCGGTGCTGATGCATTCCTACGCCGACCGGCACACGCACGACTTCTTCCACGAGCGCGATTACCCGGATATCAAACTGCTGGACCGCATCTTTCAGGCGTTGCGCGAGCAGCCGCGGGGTAAGGAAGAACTGCAGCGGGCGCTCAAAATCGATGCCGAAGTGTTTGAGAAGGCGCTCGAAAAACTATGGATTCACGGCGGCGCCGTGGTGGATTTCGCGGAGAACGTGACGCGCGGGCGCGAAGGCTGGCGGGATCCATATCGCAGCCAGGGAACGCAGAAGCTGGGGCAGCTGCAGCACATGCTGCGCTTTCCGGACACCAGCCGGTGCCGCATGAGCGTGCTGGTATCGCACTTTGGCGATGAGGCGGGCGCGCGCGAGCGCTGCGGCATCTGCGATTTTTGCGCGCCGGAGACGTGTGAAGCGCAGGGGTTCCGTCAGGCGACGGCCAAAGAGGAAGGCATGGTGCGCCTGGTGTTCGATTCGTTGCGGCGCATGGATGAGCGTTCTACCGGCAAGCTGCACAGCGCGGTGTGCGGCGATTCCTTTGACCGCGACGCTTTCGAAAACATTCTGAGCGCGATGGCGGCGGCCGGGCTGATTGAACTGCGCGACGCCACGTTCCAGGCCGAGGGGCGCGAGATCCACTTCCGCAAAGCGTGCCTGCGCGCGGATGAACTGCCGGACGAGCATGGCCTGCTGATTCGCGAGCAAGTGGGCGCGAAGAAGCCAAAGGTGCGGGCCAAACCGAAAGCCAAAGCAAAGCGCGCGCCCAATCCCGAGGAGACCAGACTAGAACAGGCGTTGCGGCAGTGGCGCCTGGCTGAAGCGAAAAAGCTGAGTGTGCCGGCGTTCCGCATCTTTTCCGATCGGGTGCTAAGCGCGATCGCGAGCGACCGTCCGTTGAGCGCCGAGGAACTGCTGGAAATTTCAGGCGTGAGTCCGCGGATGGTGGAACGTTACGGTTCCGCGCTGCTGGGGGTGGTGGCCGATCAGGCCTGACGGGCGCGGCGCTGGCCGCCGGAACGCTTCTTCGCGGGCGCAGCTTCTTCAGGCGCATCCGCCTCTGCGGAGGCAGCGGTGGCCACACCCACCGGCTTTTTCTTCTGCTCCAGACTCTTCTTCAGCGCTTCCATAATGTCGACGACGTTGGTGGTGTGCGCCGCCGGGGTCTCAACCACGCGATGCCCTTCCACCTTCGCCTGGATCATGTTCTTCAGGTTCTCGCGGTAGCTGTCGTGATACTTCTGCGGTTCGAAATCCCCCGCCAGCGTATCGATCAGCATCTTCGCCAGATTCAGCTGCTTTTCATTCACGGAACTGGTGTCGGTGCGGTATTCGTCCTGCTTGCGCACTTCGTCGGCGAAGAACATGGTGTGCAGGATCATGCCGGTGGAACCGGGCCGCACGATCACTATGTGTTCGCGGTTGTGCATGGCGATCTTGGCGACGCCGCAGTATTTGGTCTCCTTCAGCGCTTCGAATAAAAGGGCGTACGGCTTCTCGCCGCCCTCATCGGGACCCATGTAGTAGGAGCTTTCGAGATAGACCGGGTCCACTTCCTGTTCCTTCACGAACTCCAGAATTTCCATGGCCTTCGCGGTTTTGGGAGCGACCTTTTTAATATCTTCGTCGTCGATGACGACGTAATGATCCTTCTCGTATTCGTAGCCTTTTACTATCTCGGAGCGGGGAATCGGCTTATCTTCGGCGGCGCAGTAGATCACCTGTTTGACGCGGGAGTTGTCGGATTTATGAAGCTGATTGAAGCTGATGGTTTCGCCGCGCGCGGCGGTAAACAGCCGGATGGGGAATGAAACCAGGCCGAAGGTAAGGTGGCCTTTCCAGATGCTCGCCATAGAAGATCCTCCCGAATCTGTCACCCCATCTTACTAAACAAGAACATTTCTATCGTTTCGTGTGGCATGTCAGATGCCAAGTTTTTCTTTCAGACCGCGCACTCGGTCGCGCGCCACGGCAAGTTCGCTCCCCTTTTCGTCTTTCAGACGCACCAGCACGCCGCCGGAAAACCACGCATCCATCTCCAGAACCCAGCCCAGATTCACAACCGTGGCGCGGTGGATGCGATAAAAGCGGCGCGGATCGAGCTTTTCCTCGAGTTCCGAGATGGTGTGGTCCACAGGAAAGTTTTTCCCCTTGACGGCGGCGTAGGTGAGCTTGTCTTCGGCGTAGAAGTGGGTCACCCGAGCGAGCTCCACAAACTGCACGCGCTCCCCTGTTTTGGAGGCGATGCGCTCGGGGTAGCGTGCCGTGAGGGATTTCAGCAGCGCCGAGAGGTCAGGCTGCGTTCCGGTGTGGCGTTCGAGCTTGGCCAGCGCGCGGTCCAGGTGCTCCTGTTCGACGGGCTTCAGCAGGTAATCGACCGAGTTCACGCGAAACGCTCGAAGCGCGTACTGATCAAATGCGGTGGTGAAGATGACGGTGGGCTGCTCCTCGAGCGACGCCAGTAATTCAAAGCCGCTGAGCACGGGCATCTGGATATCGAGAAAGACCACATCGACGGAGTGCGAGGAAAGCCAGGCGGCGGCATCCACCGGGTCAGTGCTGAAACCGGCAATGCGCACACGGCCGGTTTCGGTGAGCAAGCGCGAGAGACGGCGGATGGCCAGTTCTTCGTCATCCACCAGGTAAGCGCTGATCATCAGACCGCCGCTCCGAGGATGACGGATGTACGCATGCGGCCGGGTTCCGCGGCAAACTCGAGCGCCGCGCGCGGCCCAAACAGGGCGGCCAGGCGTGATTGCAGAAGATCCAGCCCGTGGCCGGCCCGCAACGCGGTGGCATCGAAGCCGGGTCCGTCGTCGATGACGTCGATCACCGGCGCGCCGGATGCATCCAGCCGGGCGCGAATCTCAATGCTGGCGCCTTCGCGAAGAGTGGACACCGCATGTTTCACGCTGTTCTCCACCAGCGTCTGCACCGACATGGGCGGAATCTCGACATGGTCGAGCGAAGCGGGAACATCGATCTGGTACCGCAGGCGCGGGCCGAAGCGCGTCTTCTCAATATCGAGATAGTCGCGCACGATGCGGAGCTCAAGCGAAAGCGGAACCAGGCGCGATTCATTGGCGTCGAGCGAAAAGCGCAGAAGGGAGGCAAGGCGCTCTACGGTTCGCTCAGCCTGCGCGGGATCTTCGCGGATCAGCGCGGAGATGGAATTCAGCGTATTGAAGAGAAAATGTGGATGAATGCGGCTTTCGAGCGAGGAGAGCCGCGCCTCGGTAGCCGTCTGGCGCAGCCGTTCGGCATCCCTGGTAGCGCGGTTCAGGCGGCCGACGATTACCTGCTGGAAAAAGGTGATGACGCCGAAGATGAGAGTCAGCACAAAGGACAGCTTCAGGCTGCGAACGAATTCGAACCAGAACTCGCGCCGCGTGATCAGACCGACGCCGAGAAGAATCAGGGAGGCGCCCAGGCAACCCACGGTGGCAAGCACCATGAAGATGCCCAGCAGGTACAGCCAGCGGGGCAGAGGCGGCTTGCTCATCAGCGGCCCGCCAACACGCGTCAAGACAGACCAGCACAGGCTGCTGATGCACAGCGAGTAGACAACGCCATCGAGCGCGGTCTCGAGAATCTGGTGCGGCGTGGCACTGCTGAACGCCAGCATCACAGTGGCGGGAATCAGGCCGGGACCCACCATGGTCGCGGCCCGCAGCGCCGGAAACTTTCTAATGGAGATCAATGCAGCCATTTTCACTGATGACGGGCATGGCAGCCGGTGCACTGCATCGGCTGGGCCGTGTAAGCGCCGGTCTCCAGCCACTGGCGCGCTTCAGTTTCGTGGCCGGAAGCCTTGCCGACGGCCAGCAGTGTCTCGAAGGTGGAACGGGCGCGGTCCTTCTGGTCCAAATGATCGTAGCCGGTGGCTAGTCCGAAGAGCAACTCGCCGCGCGAATGGGCGGGCAGCGACTCGAACCGAGGCTTCTGGATCTGGTAAACCGTTTCGTAATCAGCAACGCCCTGCTGAATGAGTGCGCGGGACTGGGCGGACTGCGGCATCTGCACACCGGACGTCAACAGCGTTGCGCCGCGCGGAATCAGTACGGCGACGTTTGCGGGCGCCAGCGCCACGGCTTCCGACATCTGCCGCAGACCCTGCGCCCAGAGCTGGCCGCCCTTCGCCATGTCGCCGGACCCGAACGCCTTTCCGGCGGTCACCATCAGACCGCTGCCGTGCCAGACCAGCGCCTCCGGGTGTTTCGGGTCGCGGGCCAGGGTGTCTTCGCAAAGTTTCATGGCGCGGTCCATGGCTGGCTGATCACCAGCCAGACCAGCGAAAAAATCGCCGCGCACCAGGTAATCGAACCGTTCGGCGGCCTGCAGCAGAAGCGCCGCGGCGGCCAGCACAACAACGAATTTAGCTAAACATTTCATGTGAGTTCTCCTCTGAACCGAGCTTACGGGGGGCGTTTGCGGAACGAACCCGATTGGCGACGAACGGTTGATTTTTCGGATGAAAGGCTAGGATGGATAAGTGTTCCATCGAATCGAGAAGTCCGTTCAAGAGGCGTTTCACGACCACATAGCTGCGCGGTACGGGGTGGAAGTACCCGTGGTGGTGGAGCAGCCGAAACAAAGCGATTTCGGCGAGCTGGCCGTTCCCGTGGCCTTCCAGCTGGCGAAGCAGCTGAAGCAGGCGCCCAAAAAGATCGCGGCGGAACTGATTGAGGATCTGGGATCGCTGCCGGGCCTCGCGGCAATGGAGATGGCCGGTAACGGCTACATCAATCTCCGCTTCGACCGCGCGGCTTACGGCAACGCGCTGCTGGAAGGTTCCAACGAAACGAAGCCAATTCCGGTTGCCGGAAAGGTGGTTGTCGAGCACACCAACATCAATCCGAACAAGGCGGCGCACATTGGACATTTGCGCAACGCGGTTCTGGGAGACACTTTCGTCCGCATGCTGCGCGCGGCCGGGCAGCGGGTAGAGGTGCAGAACTATATCGACAACACGGGCGTGCAGGTGGCGGATGTGGTGGTGGGTTTTCACTTCCTCGAAAAGAAAACCGCGGACGAAGTGCGGGAACTGATTGCCGACCCGGGTACGCGGTTCGATTATGTGTGCTGGGATCTGTATGCGCGAACCTCGCAGCACTATAAGGATCAGCCGGAATCGCTCGCCTGGCGCGCGGAGACGCTGCACGAAATCGAAGCGGGCGAGGGCGAACTGTCGCGCATGTCGTTCCTGGTGGCGGATGCCATTGTGCAGCTGCATCTGAAAACCATGCTGCGGCTGGACGTGGAATACGACGTTCTGCCGCGGGAAAGCGAGATCCTGCACCTGCAGTTTTGGGCGGCCGCGTATGAGCTGCTCAAGCGTTCGGGCGCGATTTATCTGGAGACCGAAGGCAAAAACGCGGGGTGCTGGGTTATGCCGGCGTCCGCATTTTCCAGCGATCCGGAAGCCGAAGACAGCAAGGTGATTGTGCGGTCGAACGGGATCGTCACGTATGTGGGCAAGGACATCGCCTACCAGCTATGGAAGTTTGGTCTGCTGGGCCGGGATTTCTACTACCGCCCGCTGCTTACGTATCCGGACGGGCACGAACTTTGGGTCACGGCGGCGCACGATTCGGGGCACGCCGCGCACTTCGGCAGGGCGCGCCGCGTCTACAACGTGATCGATGTGCGGCAATCGTATCTGCAGGATGTGGTGGTGGCGGGTTTGAAGGCGCTGGGCGCGGCGGAGCAGGCGGAACAATCGATCCACTTCTCGTATGAAATGGTGGCGCTTTCGCCGCGGTGCTGCGCGGAAATGGGCATTCCGCTGTCGGAAGAAGACCGGAAGAAGCCGTATATCGAAGTGTCGGGACGGAAAGGCCTGGGAGTGAAGGCGGACGACCTGATTGACCGGCTGATCGAGACGATGCAGCGCGAAGTGGATTCGCGGCACGCCGACGCGCCGGAGCAGGAGAGGCGGCATGTGGCGGGGCAGATTGCTATCGGGGCGCTGCGCTATTTTCTGCTGAAGTTTACGCGGCCCACGGTGATTGCCTTTGATTTCGGCGAAGCGCTCAGCTTTGAGGGGGAAACCGGACCGTATGTGCAGTATGCGGCGGTGCGGGCCCGAAACATCGCGCGGAAGATGGAAGAGCGCGGCGAAGCCATGCCCGATTTTGCGAGCGAGCTGAATCAGGAAGCGCTGGGGCGGCAACTGCGCGGCGAGGATTTCTGGCAGGTGCTGCTGGCGGTCTCGAAATCCGGAGCGGTGCTGGAAAAAGCGGTGGCCGCGGGCGAGCCCGCGCACGTGGCGCGTTATGCCTTTCAGCTGGCGCAGGCGTTCAATAACTTTTACCACCAGTACCCGATTCTGAGCGAAACGGACCGCGAAAAGAAGGTGTTCCTGCTATGGATGACGGAATTTTTCCGCGCGCAGCTGGAGCGCACGCTGGCGATTTTGGGGATCGCCGTACCGGTTTATATGTAGGGTGCGGCGCTCGTGCGCTCTTGAGATAAGATCGGTGGTGATTGCCGAGCTGCCCCGCTAAAAAAGGATTTCTCATGACCCGTCTTCTGAGTACCGCGTTCCTGATTACGTTCACCTCTGGTTTTGTTTCCGCAGTGGCCCAGACGCCGCCGCCCGCGGGCGCCCCCGCGCGTCCGGCACGCCGCGCTCCGCCCACGCGCGATGCCCACACTCCCGGCTATGTCCAGGCGAAGGATTTGCCGGACGGCACGCTGCCCCCGCCGAATGCCGACGGAAACTTCATCCTGGGGCCGACGCACAATCCCGCGCCGGAAATGACTGTGCGCGAAGGCGTGCCGCAGGGAATGGTCTACAACCTGACCATGGAATCGAAGGACAGCAAAATTTATCCCGGCATCGCGCGCGAGCCGAATACATTCGGCACGCCCGACCCGAACGATCCGGCGAAGATCATCGTGACCACCAGTCACCCGGCCCCGTATACGCGCAAGCTGTCCGTGTATGTTCCAAAACAGTATGTGCCTGGAACCGCCGCGCCTTTCATCGTGGGAGCGGACGGCCCGGACAAAGCGCTGTTCACTGCTCTGGATAATCTGATTGCCGATAAGAAGGTGCCGGCAATGGTTGCGATTTCCATCGGCAACGGCAGCGGTGATGCCCAGGGAAGCGAGCGCGGCCTGGAGTACGACACCATGTCGGGCCTGTACGCGGAGTTTGTCGAGAAGGAAGTGCTGCCCTACGTCGAGAAGCAGTGCAACGTAAAGCTGACGAAGGATCCCGAAGGCCGGGCGACCATGGGCGGCAGCTCCGGCGGGTCGGCCGCGCTGATCATGGCCTGGTATCACCCGGAGTGGTATCACCGCGTGCTTACTTACTCGGGGACATATGTGAACCAGCAGTGGCCGTCCAGCCCGGCGAACCCGCACGGCGCGTGGGAGTTCCACGAAAAGCTGATTCCCAACAGCCCGAAGAAGCCCATTCGTCTGTGGATGGAAGTGGGCGACCGCGACAACTTCAATCCGAATCCCATGGGCGACAACATGCACGACTGGGTGGTTGCCAATGAGAACATGGCCAAGGTTCTGGCAGCCAAGGGCTATCACTACCAGTTCGTGTTCGCGGTAAACGCCGGCCACACGGACCGCACGGTGAAACAGCAGACGCTGCCGGAAGCGCTGGAGTACGTCTGGCAGGGTTACAAGAGCAAAGGGAAATAACCGCCCTGCTTAGGGCGAGCTGACCGGACTCTCGCGATCGGAATCCGCGCCGCGCACCCGTGAAAGCGGCTCGGGAAGTTTTCCTCTGAAATCCGCCCACGCCCAGAAGAGCGTGGTGACGGTACTCAGGATGCCGGCCAGCGCGCCCACAGTGCGAATGCTGGCATGACCGGTCGCGACCCCCGCGGCCGAGAGTGAAAAGATCATCGTGACGTTGGTCATGGTGTCTACCGTGGTGAACACGCGTCCCCGGAAATGGTCGGGAACGTGGGTGAGCAGCGCGGTCCGGTTCAGCACGTTGTTGATGCCCATGGCGACGCGGGAGAGCGCGATCAGAAACAGCGCACCGGCCAGGCTGGGGACCAGGGCGAACAGGATGTACGAAACTCCGTGGACGAAGAAGCAAACGGATACCGTGCGTTTGTATTGCTCGAATTCCAGGCGCTTTCCGAGCGAGTGGCCGATTAGCCCGCCCAATACCAGGCCAATCCCGGCGGAACCCCAGATGAGCCCGATGCCCGCCGGTCCGCGCCGGTACACCAGCTCGCCGAACAGAGTAAACAGCACCTGCGCCGCGCCGCCGCCACTGGCCCAGCCCACGCCTGCGAGGCCGACCGCGAGGATCAGCGGCTCCGAGCGCATATAACGGAGGCTGGCCGTGAAGTCTTCCCAGAAGGCTTTGGGGCCGGGCGAATGCGTGCCGAACGCGGCTGGCAGGAACGTCCCGGTGACGCGCCAGATGGCCCACGCGCTGAACAGAAACGACCCGGCGTTTAAGTAAAACGCGGATTTGTAACCGAACTGCATCGTGCTCATGCCGCCCAGCATGGTCCCGATGGAAAGCGTCAGCCAGGCGGTTGTCTGAGTAAGGGCGTTGGCCGTGTGCAGCTCTTCCGGGCTGGCGATACGCGGCAGGATGGCGGAGCGCCCACTCGTAAAAAAGGGCGAGGCAAACGTCAGCAAACCGCTCAGCAGGTACAGCAGCCAGTGCTGCTGGTGCGTCAGGATCAGAACAAATGCGGCGGCAATCACGGAGCGCACCAGATCGCTCAGAATCATGATGATGCGGCGATCCAGGCGGTCCAGGAGCACTCCTGCGAACGGACCGGCCAGGATAGAAGGAAGCACCCGCGCGATCATCACGCCGCCCACCGCAAGTCCCGAGCCGGTCAGGTGAAGCGTCAGGCTAAGCACCGCGATGCTGTTGAAATGGTCGCCAATCTCGCTGACCACCTGCCCGAGCCAGGTGTAGCGGTAATTGCGATTGCACCGTAAAAGCTGCCAAAAGGCGTTCAAAAGGCGGCTTGCCCCCGCGGTTTTTCACTTTTCAGAGGCCGGTTCGGAATCCGAAGTGCCACGCCAGCGTCTAACAAACCTAATACGGCATGCCGGGCGCTATCCGAGAGCAGATCGACACCATTTTCCGGGAGGATCCCGCGGCGCGCAGTACGCTCGAAATTGTATTGTGTTATCCGGGTTTCCATGCGGTGCTGTGGCACAGGGTGGCGCATCGGTTCTACCGATCCGGATTGTATCTGCTGGCGCGGATCATCTCGGCGGGCGCGCGCTTCCTGACTGGGGTGGAAATTCATCCGGGGGCAAGCATCGGGCGCCGGTTTTTCATCGATCACGGAATGGGCGTGGTAATTGGCGAGACGGCTGAGATCGGCGACGACGTGTTGCTCTACCAGAATGTCACGTTGGGCGGCACCGGCAATCAGCGAGGCAAGCGGCACCCCACGCTGGGGAACCACGTCGTGGTGGGGTCCGGCGCGAAGGTACTGGGCGATATCGTGATTGGCAATCACGTCAAAATCGGGGCCGGTTCGGTGGTGGTGCATTCGGTGCCTGATCACTCGACGGTGGTGGGCGTCCCGGGGCGCGTGGTTCGTTCCCGCGTGGAGGGCAGTCCGCTCGAGCACGGACGGTTGCCGGATCCGGAAGGGCAGGAGCGCGAAGATTTGCGGCAGCGCGTCACCGAACTGGAAGAAATGGTAAAGCTGATGCTCGACCGGACGCAGGCGGAGATAGCGGAGCGGTGAGGGCGTGGCTCGCGGGCGCCTTCTGGCTGGCCTTGAGTTTGCCGGTCAGCGCGGCCGCCCCGCAGCGGTGGACGTACTGGATTCAGCCCTGCACCCCGGAAATCGCGCAAGCCTCGGGATGCCACGCGGGCGATACCGAACTGGGCGTCTGGGCTCTGGAAGCGTGGCAGAAATCCGCGGCCGGCGCGCTGCAGATTGCACCCGCCAAAAGCGAGAATGATGCGCGGCTGCGCCTCTACTGGGCCAACGCGCGCGGTCAGCTTTACGGCGAAGCGAGACCGGTTCTGGTGCACGGCGAGCGCGGCGCGGAGGTTTTCGTGCTTCCCTCAATCGCCGGCGTGGAAGGCGACCCGCTGATGCGCGATGCGATTGTTTATCTCACTTGCCTGCATGAGACCGGGCACGCGCTGGGTCTGGCCCACACGCGCGCGTTTGCCGACATCATGTACTCCTTCCAGTACGGCGGCGATGTGCCGGCTTACTTTGGACGGTATCGCCAGACCATTGCGAAGCGCAGCGATATTCGCGGGAGCGCCGGTCTTTCGGATGCGGACCGTGCGGCCCTGGCCGATGCGCTGCGCGCGCGGTAACGTAGGCGGATGACAGGAATCCGACTCGCTCTACTGCTGGCGACAGGACTCACGACGCTCGCGGCACAGAACACACCCGATGCGGCCTCGCAGATCCGCCACACCCGCGAGCGCTCGAATCAGGCACTGGCGTCGCATGATCTTCAGGCCTTTGGCTCCAGTCTGGCACCTGACTTCGTGATGGTCCGCGGCAACGGCGTCCTGGTCTCCTCACGGCAGGCGTATCTGGAGGTTGTCGGGGCGGATTTCCGGAACCCCAATGCCGTCCGCTACCAGCGCATAGCGGATCAAGTCGACATCTCGTCGATGGCGCCCGTCGCCGCCGAACACGGCCACTGGATCGCCACGCTGCCGAATGGCAGGCGCGCTTACACCGGCACTTATCTGGCAATGTGGCGGCAGATGGGAACCGAGTGGAAGATCCGCTCCGAACTCTTCGTCGTCCTGCAGTGTGAGGATACTGCGACTTGCGCGGGTTACCGAAAGTGACCAGCAGCCCCGCCGTGTTGAACTAAGGGATGGCCGAAACGCTGCCGCGGCTGCGAATGGATCTGGACTTCATGCCCTCGCCGGTGGAAGACCGGCCGGGTCTGCTGATTCGCGATTCCCTGCAGTATTCCGAAGCGGTGCTGGTGATTCCTCCCGCGCTGGTGCAGGCGCTGGTCTGTTTCGATGGCGCGCAAACCGAGCTGGATCTGCGCGCCCGGCTCGTGGAACTCACCGGGCAGCTGGATGTCGGCGCGATCGCCGAACATCTGCGGCGCGTGCTTTCGCAAAGCGGGTTTCTGCAGGACGAAGCGTTTGCGCGGATGCGGGAGGAGCGGCAGCGCGAATTTGCGGAGAGTCCCGCCCGCCTGCCGGCACACGCGGGTTCGGCTTACCCGGAAGATGCCGCGGAGCTGAGCGATCTGATGCGGCAGCGCATCGGCACTCCCGAAGAAGGTCCCGCGCCGCTCGCCATCGCCGCGCCGCACGTTAGTCCATCCGGCGGCTGGGAAAGCTACCGCGCCGCGTATACCGCGCTGGGGCCGGAGCTGCGCGACCGGACCTTTGTGATCCTGGGAACGTCGCACTACGGCGCGGCGGACCGCTTCGGCTTAACGCGCAAGCCCTACACCACGCCCTTCGGAGAGACCAGGCCCGCCGGCGATCTGATCGAGGAACTGGCCGGCCAGCCAGCGGCTCTGATGGAGGACTACTGCCACGCAATTGAGCACTCCATCGAGTTCCAGGTGGTCTTCCTGCAATCGCTCTTTGGGCCGGAGATTCGGGTGCTGCCGATCCTGTGCGGCTCTTACGCGCACAGCATTTATCGCGGCGGCCTGCCGGAGGAGAACGAAGGCGTGGCCCGGTTCCTCGAGGCGCTGGGCGAAATCCACGCACGCGAGCGCGAGCGGCTGGTGTGGGTGCTCGGGATCGATATGGCGCACATGGGGCGGCGCTACGGAGACGAATTTACTGCCCGCGCGAATGAAGACCGAATGAGGACCGTGGCCGAGCGTGATGAGCGCCGCATTGAACGCATGAATGCGGGCGACGCGCGCGGCTTCTGGGAACTGGTGCGGGAGAACCGCGATGATCTGAAGTGGTGCGGCTCGTCCCCGGTTTACACTTTCATGAAGGCCGTGCCGGAAGCGCGCGGAACGCTGCGGCATTATCAGCAGTGGAACATCGATGAGCAGAGCGTGGTTAGTTTTGCCGGAATGCGCTTTCAGTAAGCTGGCGGACCGCCGGTCCCGCGAACCACGCCGGAAACAGCAGAATGTCACGGTTCGCGCGCGCGGCTTCGATTTCGGCCCGGCCGCGTCCGGAATCGGCAATCGAGAGCACCTGAAACGCATCGGGATAGAATAGCCGCACCAGACGGCCGGTGGTGGAAGCGCCCCTTTGCATCGAAGCGTAGGGCGCGCTGAAGCTGTAATACCGCAGGTCGTGGTGTTCGGGAATCAGTAGCACGTCCGGACGCTGCCGCGCCAGGTCGCGCAGCCGGGAAGCTTCCATGGGCAGCAGCGGTCCGGCATTGGAATCGATATAGAACAGGGTGGCGCCCCAGCGTCGGCGCGCATAGTCGATCTTGTCCAGCAGCAGTCGTCCGTCATCGCTCACGTTCTTCTGGTGCGGCTGCCCGCCGGAAGAGAACGTGAGCTGCTGCGGCCGCACGGTTAAACCTACCCGCAATCCCGCATCGCGAAAGCGCCGGAAGAACTCATCGGCCGCGGCGGCCTGTTCGGGAGCCAACCCGGCCAGCAGACGCGGATCGCCGATATATGTCGTCTTATGCGGGAACTCTTCTCCCTCCAGATCCCACACGATCATACCCTGCGAATTCGTCTGCTTCAGAATCGCGATGCTGCGGTCGGCATAGGCCAGCAGCGCCGTACGGAAGCGTTCCGCGCCCGCTGCCCCGCGTACGTCCAGCGCCGGACTGTTGAACCAGCCTCGCGGATTCGACGCTGATACATGCGCGGTGGAAGCCAAAAACAGAGCGCCCACCGGACGGCGGTCCGGCCAGTGGAGCGTCGGGCGCGCCGTCGCGATCAGCGCGAACGCGGCGCACAGCGCGAGCACGAGGGCGGCGGCGAAAGCGCGAACCAGGGGAATGCTTCGAGGATAATCGATCACGGCGCCGGCGTGATACAACTGAGGCGTGAACAGGCGCGGATTTCTTCAGACCCTGGCGGCGCTTCCAGCAATGGCTGCGGACGCGGCGGAGACTCCCCCCATTCGCCTGGGCTTCGACACCTATTCGCTGCGCGCATTCCGCTGGAAGGACATGCAGCTGATCGATTTCGCGGCCGGTCTGAAGCTCGACACCATCCAGATCTCGAGCCTGGACGATTATGCGAGCCTCGATGCCGCGCACCTGAAGCAGGTTCGCGAGCATGCGGAACGCGCCGGCATGCGCCTCGATGGCGGCATGGGCTGCATCTGCCCGGTTTCGAAATCCTGGAGGAAGAACAGCCCGCCTGTGGAGCAGCAGATGGCCGAAGGTCTGCGTGTGGCGAAGGCCATCGGCGCAAACGCGATGCGGTGCTTCATGGGCAGTTCGGACGATCGCAAGGACCCGGACCAGCTGGCGCGCTGCATGGAGACCACCATCAAGGTGTTCCGCTCCATGAAATCGCAGGCGCAGGATCTCGGTGTTAAGATCGCGCTCGAGAACCACGCCGGCGATATGCAGGCGCGCGAGGTGCGCACCATCATCGAAGAATCGGGCAAGGATTTCGTCGCGTCGTGTCTCGATACCGGCAACCCCATGTGGGTGGCGGAAGATCCTATGACGACGCTGGAGGTGCTGGCCCCCTATGTGGCCACCACGCATGTGCGCGATTCCATCGTGTTCGAAGTGCCGCAGGGCGCTGCCGCGCAGTGGGTCACTCTGGGCGACGGTGTGATCGACTTCCCCGCGTTCTTCGCGAAATACCGGCAGCTGTGTCCGCATGCGCCGGTGCAGCTGGAGAGCATCACCGGCCGGCCGCCGCGGATCGTGCCTTACCTTGAGCAGGATTTCTGGAAGAACTTCGCCCACATGCCAGCCTCGGAGTTCGCGCGGTTCGTGGATCTCGCGAAGCATGGACATCCGTATATGGGCGCCATGGTTGTCGAAGATACGCCGGGGAAAAAGCCTGCGGAGTACACGGCCGCTCTGCAGGAGCAGCAGCGCGTGGATCTCGAACGCGGCCTTACTTACGCAAAGACAAAGCTGGGCCTGGGAAAAAGTTAAATCCGCCGCGGCCCAGCAAGCGTTATATAGGTGATATAGTCAGTCTGAGTCCGATACAGCGTTATAACAGGAGAACACACATGAAAAAATTTTTCGTTTCCGCAGCTTTTCTGTCCGTCACCGCAATGAGTGCGTTCGCCGGCGAGTGGACCGGCTATATTGCCGATGCAACCTGCGCCTCCAAGGGTAAGGCTGATTCCGCCGATCATGCCGCCTGCGCGCAGAAGTGCATCAAGGGTGGAGCGGCGCCGGTGTTCGTTGTCGGCGACAAAGTCTACAAGATTGCCAACACCGATAAGGTAATGGCGCATGCCGGCCACAAGGTCACCATCAATGGCGATCTGGAAGGCGATACCGTCACCGTCAACAGCGTGAAAATGTAATTCTCGGAAGGGAGGGCGGCCGCGCCTACTGCAGCTTACCCCTCCCTTCCACCTTCCAACTTCTCTCCACTTCGTCCCCTCTGATCCCGTATACCGTTTCGTGCAGATTCACCGCCACGCAAACGTGATTGGGAATAACCCTCAGCTTTTCTCCCGCCTTGAAGCCGTGCTCCGCCGCGCTGGTATCCAGGAACCCGTGCTCTTCGTTCATCTTGTGAAAACGCGTACCGGGCGCTTCGGTCACGCGACCGAAGGTGACATCGCCCGAGCCGCTGAGCCGATCTGAAGAGAAAGTCTTCGATCCGCCATCCACAATGGCCGTGTTGGCGCGCGGCGTGGAAACCACAGTGACCAGAATCGAGGCGGCGCAATCTTCGAGTGCGCAGGCTCCGCTGGCAACCGTGTTCAGATCGTTGAAGACGTAGGTGCCAGGGCGAATTTCGTTTAGGCATTCCACTTCGTGCGAATGAAACAGCGCGGGTGTGGAACCGCCGCTGACAATCTCCGGAGCCATGCCGGCGCGGCGGAACTGGTCGACCGTGCGCGCCAAGTCCTGGCTGAGGCGCGCCAGCGCTTCGGGATCCTGATCCTTAATGTGGCCGGGATAAAACGTGATGCCGCGAAAATGGAGGCCGCGGATCTGGCGAACCTCGCGCGCGAGGTCGAGCGCTTCCGCGGGAGTGACGCCCACGCGGCCCAGACCAACATCGATCTCGATCAGTACGCCCGCCTCGATGCCTTCCAGCTGCCGCGCGGCGTCCAGACTGTCGAGCGCCACAGTGACCGGCGTCTTCGCGGCAACGCGCCGGAGCCGCTCGATCTTCGGTCCCCCGAAAACCGGAAAGGCCACCAGAAGATCGGTGGGCGGCAGTTTCTCCATCAGAACTTCCGCTTCCCCCACCTTGGCAACGGTCAGGCCCGCAGCTCCGAGCGCAAGCTGACGGCCGGCGACTTCCGGCGACTTGTGTGTTTTGGTGTGCGGCCTGAGGCGCAGGCTGTGCTGGTTGGCGTAATCGGCCACGCGCCGCAGGTTGCGCTCGAAAATATCGAGATCGATGAGCAGCGCCGGGGTATCCAGCTCGGCGGCCTTCATCGGAAACGCACGCTCAGTTTGCCCGCGGAATCGGTATAGAACAGTTCCAGATCTTTCACCTTTTGCTTCTCCATAGGGAAGTACAGCAGACCGCTAACGGGCTCGGCGGTCTCTTTTTCGGGGAGGACTTTGGAAGCGAGCAGCCCCTCCACCGGATTCTTCTGCTCGGAGTTGTCGATTTTGGCTTTGGTGCCCTGGATCGAGGGGGCGTTGCCCACCCCCATGCCGCCGCCCATCCCGCCGATGCCAAACGTGGGGCGATTTTCTGCGCGCTTGCCGCCGCCTCCGCCATTAGCATCGGAGACGATCAGCGCCCCCTGGCCGGCAATCTGGCTTGCAACGAACGGATGCGAGCGCTCGCCGTCTTTATCCGTACGCAGCAGGAAGTCGTCGAGCTGGATGTTGACCTTGCCCGCGCGCGGCGTCAGCTTCACGCGCACTACGGTGTAGTGCCCGTCGAGGTCGTTGCCGACAATCTGACGGACGGAATCGGGATCGGCATAGACGGATGCATCGATGGCGACGACGGCGTCGGAACCCTGGCCTTCGCCGGTTTGAGGATGTTTCGCCGCAGTAAGGCAGAACGCCGGAAGTAGCACGAATACCAGCGAACGGGGGAGCATGCCCGGATTATAACGTGGCGGCGAAGTAGGCGCCTTACTCTCCTGGAACCTGCTGGAAAAGCACTGCCTGAAACTCAAAGCGCACTTCCCAGCTCGCAACGAAGCCGACTTGTATCGCTACGCAACCGCCAGTTCGACCCACCCCGGCAGTGACGCCGGCTGATTGTTCAGGAACACAATCCGCCGCGTCTTGGGAAACGGAAGGCCGGACTGAATCGCCCGCTGATAGTACATCTGCGTCTGCAGGATCTTCTTCGCATCCGCCGAAGCTGTGTCGAGCATCGCCGATTTCCCCAAAAACCCCGCGCCCCAGCCAATCGAAAGAACGCACGTGCCGTTCTGCCGCGCCTGGGCCAGGCGGTCCTGCAGCGTTTTCACCTGCTGCTGCAACAGCGGCAGCGCGGTCCATTCGGCATATTGCTGCTGAATCGTAAGCTGCTTTTCGGCATACTGATTCGCAGCGGCGAACACGTTCTCCCGGGTCACCGGCCGGTTCCACCGTAGGATCCGGCGAATTTCCGGCGAATCGAAGAAGTGTTTCTCGTTCCACGCGCCCGCGAACGCACTGCCGGGCACAGCCATTTCGGCAAACGCGGGAGTGCTTTCTTCCGGACGCCTCCCATCCACCGCGCCGCGCGGACTCTGCTTCCACCCCAGTTTGTAAGCCCCCGGCGACTGCTGCTGCAGCGTCGAGGTACGCACCAAATAGACCTTGAACGCACTCACCGGAGCGGGCTCCGAATCGGATGCGGCAAAGAACCGCGTGCGCGTGCCAATCAGCTGATCTTCCAACCCCTCCGCCGGACGCCGCGGCGGCCGCTCGCCCTGAAAACGCTGGGCCAGCTCGGCAACGGTGTTGTCCTTCATCGCCGCTGAAAGCAGCCCGGTCCGCAAAGCTCCCTTGATTGCCGCGCCAGGAAGGTAGGGCCCGGATGCGCCCTCAGTAAAGGTCGGGATGCTGAGGCTCTCCGCCTGCGCGCGATTCCAATACTCCGCATATGCCGCGTTCTCGAACGGAATGCGGCGGCCCGCGAAATTCTGCGCAAACCCGCCCCACGAAGCGAAATCGAGCTTGGTCGCTCGCTTTAGCTGCGTCAGATAGCCTTCCAGCCGCGGACCCTTCGCCAGCAGCTGAAAAATGCGGGTCTGGTCGAGCACGTTGACCTGATCTTTCCAAACCATGTAATCGATGGGCGACAGCTTGTGGCCATCCCCCACCAGAGTGGGCGTCAGGCAGGTGACCGTATACTTCATGCGAACACCTCGGGCGCATGCATCGGAATCGCAAAGGCAAAACCGGCGCGAAACACGGGATGGGGGAAGTTATCCGGTGCCACATCCGGCGCGGAACCCGCCAGCGGAACGGCGGCCGACAGCACCGAACCCTCCTCCACCATATTGATCAGCTTCTTCGCCTCGCCTGAACGAACCGGGCTGTCCACGCGTCCGCCGCGCGCCAGCACGGAATAGCTGCCGCGGGTCCAGTCCACCTGATCCGATGGGCCGGGAATGAACAGGGAAAGCAGCCAGTAATCGCCGGTTTCGGGCACCGAATCGTGAAGCGTGGTCATTGAGGAGAAGAATGGCGTTTCGGCGCGACCCCATCCGCGCGAGCGCTCGCCGCCAAAACCGGAATCGGCCAGCAGCCGGAACGCGCTCTTCACCCGCTCGGACCACGTGCCCGCGGCCTCCTCATCCCGGAATGCAACGCGGCACCACAAGCCGCAGCCCGGCGCGAACTCGAGGCATGCCGCCGAATGCGGCTCTGCCCGGCCGTTCAGGCGATCGACCGCCGCGCTCCGCCGGATACTCGTTCGGAACGGTCCCGGACGTCCCGCCGGAACCAGACACTGGCTCGGGCCATCCAGCGACCACGCATCTTCATTCGGCGCAGTCCCGGCAATCAGTTCTTTCACCAGCGGCAGCGGCACAAACCGCGCGCCCTTCCACCGCACCTTCGCCGAAGCAGGAGGCGGCCAGAGCGTGCGCGGGGGCGTCACCAGACCCGTGTCGCGAATGAACGGAAAGCACGAGCTAAAGTGCACGGCTGGAGCTGCCGAACCCGCCGTAGCGGCGAGCCAGCTATCCAGTTCGCCCAGATAGCGCATCGCGCCGGTGACGGCGGAATAGAGCGCATCGCTGCGGTAGAACAATTCCACGCGATCCTGTGCTCCGTCGGCCGGACCGATCCTCCAAGGCCCGCTGGGCCGCAGCCTGACTGTAAAGCCCAGGCTCATTGCGCGAGAAACGACGTCCCGATTTCCTGCACTTTGGCCTGCAGTGCTGCCAAATCCCCCGCCGGCGCCAGTTCATTCTGCGCCGCGCCGGAGACGTAATAATCCCGGCCGCGCCAGGTAAGCTTCAAGTTGCCGAAGCGCACGCGTCCGCTGCCGCGCGAACCGCCGCCGCCCAGCGTGTCGTCTTCCAGCAGCCGCAAACCCTGCACCAGCATGGAAAACAGCGGTGCATCCTCCTCGCAAAGCACATCCATCACGAACCGCACGTGAAACCGCGCGCCCGCCGGAACCCGCTCGATTGTGCGCGGATTGGCCTGCGAGGTGATGCGATCAATGGCGTTCTCGCTCTTCACTTCCGTGAGTTCGTCGTCCAGATTTTCGCGCATCTGCTGCGTGATGCTCTCGGCATCCAGCGGCGCATCGAACACGGCAAGGCGCGCCGGCGTCGCATTGTTGCCTTCGATGGGCTCGCCCGAAACGCGATCCATGCGGCCCGGGCTGCGTCCGAACAGGATGCAGATTTCGTCATCCGGCCGGTCGCTCTGGTGAATCCGGACTTCCTGACCTTTGCGCCGCGAAAGATACACCAGTTCCGACGGCACGGCCATCCCGGCGGCCTGCTCCAGCAGCGAACGGATGCGGCCACGCAGCGAACTGCCCGGCACATAAGGGCGGCCGAAGGAGTCCTTCACCACCGGATTATCGGAGCCACCAATCTCGAGCGAGCCCTTGCCCGCGCCCACGTGCAGGCCCGTTTCACAGTGAAGCTCACCCTCGAGGATCAGCTTGCCGATCAGCTTTAATTCCGTTTGTGCGGTATGCGCGCTCATATTTACTCGTTGTACGCGATGATGGCTTCGAACAAATCCTTAAACCGTTCGTAGCCGCGCGCGTCGTTCTTTCGGGTGACTTGCAGCAGCAGTTTCTCAATCTGATCGAGGCTGCGGAGGGAGTGGCGCGCAATGGTGTACGCCAGACGCGCGCGCAGCATCACGAACTCGTGCTGACGTTCGCCTTCCGGCGCGCGAACCGCCCGGCGCACCGCGTTGTAAAGCCGGCGCAGCTGGCTTTTGGTGCCGGAATCCATGTCTCGCATGCGGCTCACAATGCCATGCGCCTGGTTGTCCAGATACAGGCTGTCCGCAATCAGCTTCTCCAGTTCGATTTCGGGCGGAGCATCGAAGCGAGGACGGTCCCCGCCGGGTCCGCCGCCGGGACGTCCGCCACGATCCCCACGCTCGCCGCCGCGTTCTCCGCGATCGCCTCCCCGGTCACCGCCGGGCCGGTTGCCGCCGCCACCGGGACGTCCGCCTCCCCCACCGCCCCCGGGCGGTCTTCCTTCCCGCGGAGGCCGGTTGCCCTGGCCGCCCGATCCGCCGCCCTGATTCTGCGGTTTCGTCTGTTCTTCTGCCATTTGTCTTTAGACCTCCTGCGCCAGGCGCGCCCATTCGAGGGCAATCACGCCGGCCGGGCGCAGTTTGAGTTGTTTGCCTTTGGCCGGCTTTACATTGCGGCCAACAATTTCGTTAATCAGATGCGTGCGCATTTTCTGAAACTCCCGCTCCCGTCCGCTGCGCGCGGCGGTACTGAAGCGCCGCTGGAACCGGTACGCGCGGCGCAGCAGCTTTTCGTGATCGGTCTGGCCCGAAAGCGGTGACGAGACCTTCTGATACAGCGCGGAAAGCTCGGACAGAAACTGCCGCCCGGAGCGGAACTCCTCGCTGATGCGCTCCACCGCCTCCTTCAGTTCCGCGGCATCGCCCAGCTGCTTCCATTCCAGGATGCGGTCCAGCAGGAAAATGCAGTCCTTATCGGCGGCCTTCGCCAGCGCCAGATCGCGTCCGGACTGCTGGTACACCGTGGCCAGCGACATTTCCGGGTCCGCTGCCAGCGTGCAGGCCATCGTGATGGTCTTCGCCTCCGCCCCGGGAAAGTCCTTCAGGTTTTCTTCCGCAAAGCGCTGGAACATGCGCTGCAGCTCGCGTGCCAGCAGAATCAGCGCATCCCACGAGCCATAAACCGCGAAATCGTTCCCGCCCGAGTACAGAATCGTGACACGCCGCCAGAATTCGGGCATGGAGCACAACACTTCCAGCTCGCCCGCGAAAAACTGCTTATAGAGCATGGACAGCTGCACATGCTCCTCAATGCTCTGCAGCCGCCGCAAACGAACGCCGAAATCGTCGACATCGCCCCGCAGCACGCCCCAGAGCGGCCGGCCGTGCGACCGTCTGCCCACCTCGCTGAGGGCCGCGGTGGTTCTCCCCGCTTCTCCCGGAGCCGCATGCCGCGCCAGCGAAATGCCGTCCAGCGATAGATTCGCGGTCAGCGGCCAGTTGTATTTCTGCGGAGCCGTGGAAATCAGTGAATCCAGCTCCGGCGACCAGCCGATCGAGGTCGCCTGCCGCAGTTCCTCGGCCAGCTCCGGCGTGAAATATTCAGTGGACTCCGGCTTCGGGATCCACGGTGTGAAGTTCTGATGAGCCGCCAGCGGTGTGTCGCGCCGCCCCTGCAGGCTGTCGTTCAGCCGCTTGCGCACCACGGTCCAGTCGCCCAGATTCTCGGTCATGCCCCAGACCAGCGAGATCCTGCCCGCGCTGATCTTCGCCAGGCGCGCCGCGGCTGCCGTCAGAAACTCCTCCGCCTGCGGACGCACCGTATCAGGAAGCACCAGCAGAAACTGGCCGCCTCCGCTCGAGCCCAGCAGCACCCGCGCCAGTTCCAGTTCCGCCAGCAGGGCGCGCGGGATTACCTCGCAAACCAGAGTGACCCACAGGGCGCGCGCGGCCGGGATTTCGTTGCTGCCGGAAGACGGAGATGAGTTCGCTTCGTCAGACAGAAACTCATCGATACCCAGCAGTTTCCCCTGTACGAGGAGCTGTTCGGACATTAGTGCAGTGAAGACCCTTGTCTAAGGTAGCAAAGCCGGACACGCCGTGGCGCTACACTCAGACAAATGTATCGGCTCCTGACGGCCGCGCTGCTGTTGCCCGCGTGCCTTTTCGCTCAGCAGTTTGCACATTCCGGTGCGCTCGATCAGGCGGTGGCGCACGCCGCCGAAGCGGCAGTCTCCCGGTTCGGACCAGGCCTCACCGCGGATAAGCTCGCCGTTACCGTAATCGATCTCAAAACCCTGTGTCGCGCCAGCCATCACGGCACCGTCGAGATGTATCCCGCCAGCGTGGTGAAGCTGTTCTATCTGGTTTCCGCGCAGCAGCTGATGGAAGCCGGCCGTCTGCGGGACAGCCCGGAACTGGAGCGCGCCATCCACGACATGATCGTCGATTCCAACAATGACGCCACGGGGTTGGTCCTCGATTCCATTACCGGTAGCACCAGCGGCCCCGAACTGCAGCCCGCCGCGCTGCGTGCCTGGCTCGATCAGCGCAACGCCGTAAACCGCTACTTCGCCAGCCTTGGATACACCGGCATCAATGTCAATCAGAAGACCTACGGCGAAGGCCCTTATGGGCGCGAGCGGCAGGGCCGCGGCCCGCATTTCGAAAACAACAACCGGCTGAATACCGATGCCACGGCGCGTTTGCTCTACAACATCGCGGTGCGCCGCGCCGTGACGCCCGCGCGCTGCGAAGCCATGCTCAAACTGCTGCACCGCGATATCCACGCCCCCCGGAAGGAAGGGGAAGATCAGGCCCACGATTTCTCCGCTGGCGCTATGCCCGAAGGCGCCGAGTACTACGCCAAGGCAGGCTGGACTTCCACCACCCGCCACGATGCCACCTACGTCGAGCTTCCCAACGGAGCCCGCTATGTGGCCGTGATCTTCACGCTGGACAACGCCAGCCGCAAAGAGATCATCCCGTTTGTGGCGCGCGAACTCGCCGGCTTCTTCTCCGGCGGCCCGGGCTCTGATCAATAATTTCGCGGCCAGGGTAAAGCTCTCGTTCGGGACTGCCGATGGGCAATCATGCTCACGAAAGCAGCCACCTTCCTGTTTCTCGCCGGCCTGACCGCCGCCTCCGCACCGGCCTCCCCCATCCAGCTCCAGCTCACGGGCGCGAACGGCGCCGTCGCGTTCGGCTATTACGTCGGTCCCTATTACGCGCAGTACGGCAGCCAGGCCGTGTCCGTCTTCTGCGACGATTTTGCCAATGACGCCTATTTCGGGGAAACCTGGCAGGCCAACCAAAGCACCATCACCGCCGGTTCCGATCTCAGCAATACCCGCTACGGCGGTGTCACCAACGCGCTGCAGGACTACCAGGAGATTGCCTGGCTCGATACCCAGTTCGCTGTCGCCCCCACCTCCGAATACGGCAACATCCACGCGACTATCTGGGATATCTTTGATCCCGCGGAAGCGCCGAAGCCCGCTTCCAGTTACTGGCAGACGCAGGCGCAGGCGAATTACCAATCCATCTCCTACGCGGATTTCCGCGTGCTCACCAACGTCGGCCCCGTAGCCGCCACCGGTCAGGTGCAGGAGTTCCTGGTTATCACCACGCCCGAGCCCGTGCCCTTCATTCTGATTGCCTGCGGGCTCTTTAGTTTCATCTGGTGGCGGAAGCGGACCCAAGGCGCCTGCCGGTCCTGATTCCCACAAAGTGGCACTCGGGATGCCATGTAAGATGGGGACGGTAAATCGCCGATGTCTCTCAACCTGATCAAAGACGTAAAGTCCGCCATCGCCCATCTGAACCCCAATGACGTTCGCCGGCTAACCGAGCGGCCCCTGTCCGTCGGGCTGGTCGCCAGCGGGGAAGCGGGCTATCAGGAAATGGAGAGCTTCCTTGCTCCTGTGCCCGAAAACCGCACCCTGACATTCGGCGGCTTCGCAGCGCTCAACCGCATCAACAGCTCCTACGCCCCCGGAACTTACGATCTCGTGCTGTGCGAACAGGGCATGGTCTGTCCGAACGATGCTTACACCTTCCGCCCCAGTGATCCCGACGGAACCATCTGCGCCGTTCTCGACGGGCTGCAGGACCTTGAAATACCCCTTGCTCGCCACTTCCTTTCCTTCCGCCAGCCCGTGGTGAACCGTATCATCCAGCGAACCTCCAAGGAAAACGCCCTGTTCTCGCTCGTCACGGCGCTTCCCAACGTCGTGCCGAATATCCTTGAGCTGCCCTGGGCCGTGGGCGAGTTCGCCACCGATACCGCCTTCCTCACCATTAATCAGGTCCGGATGGCGTTTCTCATCGCCGCCGCGAATGGTAAGACTGTGGGCTACGGGGAACAGAAGGGCGAACTGGCCTCCATCGTGGCCGCTGCCTTCGGATGGCGCGCCATCGCGCGGGAACTGATCGGCAAAATTCCGCTCGGCGGCGGGCTCATCCCCAAGGCCGCGGTCGCTTTCGCCGGAACCTACGTCGTCGGCCTGAGCCTCGAACGCATCCACCGCACAGGCGGCGATCTTCACCGATCGGAGCGCCGTACCGCTTACGAACAGGCGCTCGAAAAAGGCCGGAGCATCGCGCGCCAGCTGCTGCCCGCCCTCAAAACCCGCAACCCTGCATAGATATCAGCCGTCCATCTGGCATCCGGGCTATACAATCGAGGATAACTATGGGCAGATTTCGTATCGCGGGATTCGTGGGACTTACGCTGACTCTGGCGTCCGTTGCCCTTGCCGACACGCTCACTCTCAAGAACGGCACAGTGGTGGAAGGAACCTATCTGGGCGGAACCGCGCGCACCATTCGCATGGCCGTCGGCGATGGCGTCCAGTCGTTTTCCATTGAAAGCGTGGCCGGAGTGCAATTTGGCGGCAGCGGCGGTTCATCGCGTCCCATGGCCGGCAACTCTTCTGGCAGTTCCTCAGAAGACCGGCCCACTCTGCGGCGCGCCTCTCCCAGTTCCTCCGCCAGCGCTTCGAACAGCGACCCCGATCGTCCGGTTCTGCGGCGCAGCGGCAGCTCCGATCCCGATCCCGAACGTCCGATCCTGATGCGGCCCGATGCCGACCAGTCGTCTTCCTCCACTGCCGCTACGGCGCGCAGTTCCGGTTCCGGCGACGGCTCGTCCAATCCGGCCGGCCTCGAAATCCCCGCCGGAACCCAGATCACCGTCCGCATGATCGATGCCGTGGACTCGCAGACGTCGCATAGCGGAGATACCTTCCATGCCAGCGTGGATGAAGCCGTCTACGTCAACAATCAGGTCGTCATTCAGAAAGGCGCCAGCGCCTTCGCCAAACTGGTGCAGGATGATAAGTCCGGCAAAATCACCGGCAAAACGGTTTTGAAGCTGGTTCTCTCCTCCGTAATGGTGGGTGACCGCATGGTCGACCTCAACACCCAGGACATCGTTCGCGAGAGCACCTCGCGCGGCGCGCGCAGCGGTGGGGTGATCGGCGGCGGAGCCGTTCTCGGAGCCATCATCGGCGGAATCGCCGGCGGTGGACGCGGCGCGGCTATCGGCGCCGGCTCGGGAGCCGCGGCCGGTACCGGAGCCGAGGAAATCAGCAAGGCGCAGCGCGTCCGGGTTCCCTCTGAAACCCGCCTGATCTTTACTCTTTCCTCCTCGGCACGCATCTAAGGACAGCCGCCTGACACCCAAGCCAGTCGCCGTCATAACCGGCGCGAGCCGCGGCATCGGCCGTGGCATCGCCCTCGAATTAGCCCGTACCCACGATGTCGTCGCCACTTACCGTGGCCGTCTCGACGCCGCGGAATCGCTTCGCGCCGAATGCGGGTGCGACATCTTCCCCTGCGACGTCGGCAGCGCGCCCGACCGCGCTGCCTTGATCGCTCACACGCGCGAACGCTTCGGTCGTCTCGATCTGCTGGTTAACAACGCCGGCATGGCCCCGCGCGAGCGCCGCGATATTCTCGAATCGACCGAAGACAGTTTCGATGAACTGATCAACGTCAATTTGAAAGGTCCCCACTTCCTCACCCAGCTGGCCGCCCGCTGGATGACCGAACAGGGTTCCGGCCGCATCGTCTTCGTCACCTCCATTTCCGCCTACACGGCTTCGGTCAACCGCGCCGAGTACTGCATCTCGAAAGCGGGCCTCAGCATGTCCGTGTCGCTCTGGGCCGCGCGCCTCGCCGCGCAGGGCATCACCGTGTTCGAAATTCGCCCCGGCATCATCCGCACCGACATGATCGCCAAAGTGGAAGGCGTCTACGAAGAGCGCATCGCCGGCGGACTCCTGCCGCAGCGCCGCATGGGCGAGCCCGGGGATATCGCCGGCTGCGTCCGCGCCATTGCCGATGGCCGCCTCGACTATTCCACCGGCCAGATTCTCAATGTCGACGGCGGATTTCACCTGCGGACGCTCTAAACCGCCGGTGCTATCCTGAGTCTTAGTCTTCACTTTTCCGAGGTAAATTCATTGTTGGTAGAAGGTTGTAAGCATTCGTTAGAGATCAGTGTGCCTGCCGAGGCCATTGAGGAGGAGTCGGCAAAGGCCGTTGCCGGCATCCAGAAGCGCGCCCGCATCCCCGGCTTTCGTCCCGGAAAGGCGCCCGCCAGCATGATTCGCCGCCACTTCGAAAGCGATGTGCGGCAGCAGGTGCTCGAATCCGTCATCCCGAAGTTTCTCGACGCGGAAGTCAAGCGCGAAAATCTGAGCGTCGTCGGCCAGCCTGCCATCTCCGACGTTCACTTCCATGCCGGCCAGCCGCTGCGCTTCAAGGCCGAGTTCGAGGTCTTCCCCGAATTTGAGATCCAGAATTATCGCGGCCTCACGGTGCCCTACGAGGAGCCCGAAGTCTCCGGCACCGCCGTCGATGAACGCATCGAACAAATCCGCAAAGACAAAGCCACGTTCGTGAATGAGGAGCCGCGGCCTCTTGTTGACGGCGATTTCGCCGCCATCTCGCTCGAGAGCGTCAGCGGAACAGCTCAGCCGGTGAAATCCGACGAGACCACCATCGAAGTAGGCGGCGCCGATACCCTCGAAGGCTTCAGCGACGCCCTCCGCGGCATGTCCCCCGGCGAGGAAAAAGAGTTCGACGTCAACTATCCCGAGGAACACGGCCAGACCGGACTCTCCGGTCGCACGGTTCGCTTCCGCGCCGCCGTCAAAGGCGTCCGGCGCAAGGAACTGCCGGAGCTGAACGATGAGTTCGCGCAGGATCTGGGTGATTTCCGGACTCTCGATGAACTCCGCGAATCCATCCGCAAGGGCATCTTCCTCCAGAAACAGCAGGAAGCCCAGCGCGTCGCCAAAGACAAACTGGTCGACGCCATGGTGGATGCCAACGAGTTCCCCGTGCCAGAAGTCTTCATTGACAATCAGGTCCGCAACCGCACCGAGCAGAGCCTGCGCAGCATGTCGGAGCAGGGCGTCGATTTGAAGTCGCTGAACCTCGACTGGGAAAAGATCAAGACCGCGCAGCGCGAGCCGGCTCTGCGTGAGGTGAAGGCTTCCCTGCTGCTGGGCAAAGTGGCCGAGAAGGAAGACATTCACGCCACCAAAGATGAAGTGGACCGAGAAGTGGAGCGGCTCGCGCGCCAGCGCCGGGAGCCGGTCGTGGTCGCGCGGCCCAAGCTTGAGGAAGACGGCACGGTGAATCGCATCGTGAACCACATTCAGACCGAGAAGACGCTGCAGTTTCTCTTCGACAACGCCGAGAAGGTGCAGCCCATGGAAGCGACCCCCGAAACCCCGGCACTCGAAGAGCATCCGGCCGATGCCGGATAACGCGGCGGATCGTTGATAAAAGGTGCGGTTCGCGTCATAATGAAGCAGAGTCTCGGTTTGGGATACACGCACAATTGGATCTGTTTCATCAGCCGTGTTGAAGGAGAAAACGCGTGAAGCGCGCCGGATCGGATGATACTTTGCGCTGTTCTTTCTGCCATAAAAGTCAGGATGTCGTCGGGAAGCTGATTTCCTCCCCGAGCGATTATCCCCGCGCTTACATTTGCGACGAGTGCATCGCGGTCTGTAATTCCATACTGGAAGACGATAAGGCGGACCAGCCCGCTGCCGGTCCCCAGAAACTTCCCAAGCCGCTGGAAGTGAAGGAGTTTCTGGATCAGTACGTCATCGGCCAGGATGCCAGTAAGAAGAAGCTCGCGGTCGCGGTTTATAACCACTGCAAGCGCATCCATATGAATAAGATGCGCAACTCCGGAAGTCGAGCTTTCGAAGTCCAACATCATGCTGATCGGCCCCACCGGCACCGGCAAGACGCTGATGGCGCAGACTCTCGCGCGCATTCTCGATGTTCCGTTCGCCATCGTGGACGCCACCACGCTGACCGAAGCCGGTTATGTCGGCGAAGACGTCGAAAACATCATCCTGAAGCTGCTGCAGGCGGCCGATGGCGATGTGCAAAAGTGCCAGCAGGGCATCATCTATATCGACGAAATCGATAAGATCTGCCGCAAGGACGAAAATCCTTCCATCACCCGCGATGTTTCCGGCGAAGGCGTCCAGCAGGCGCTGCTCAAGATTCTCGAAGGCACCATCGCCAACGTTCCTCCGCAGGGCGGCCGCAAGCATCCGCACCAGGAATTCACGCCGGTCGATACCTCGAATATCCTGTTTATCTGCGGCGGCGCGTTCGTTGGTCTGGAAAAAGTGATCGCCCGGCGCATCGGCAAGAAGTCCATGGGCTTCCTGAACGAAGAGCAGGGAACCGCCACGCACCGCCCGTCGAGCACCATTGGCATTAGCGGCCATCGCGATCTGGATCTGCTCCAGCACCTGCAGCCGATCGATCTGATGAAGTTCGGCTTCATTCCGGAGTTCATCGGCCGCCTGCCGGTGATCGCGACCCTCGAAGATCTGGATCAAGCCAGGCGCTGGTCCAGATTCTGACCAAGCCAAAGAACGCGATCATCAAGCAGTATCAGAAGCTGTTCGAGTTCGAAAACGTTCGGCTCAAGTTCGCGGACGAGGCTCTGGAAGCGATCGCGCATGCTCGCCATGGAGCGCAAAGTGGGGGCGCGCGGGTTGCGCATGATCCTCGAAGATCTCATGCTAGACTTGATGTACTACCTGCCTTCGTATAAGAAAGTGCGGGAGTTCCTGGTGACCAGGGAAATGGTGCTTTCGCAGAAGATCAGCCTGACCTTGCTCGAAAAGGCAGGTTAGACGTCCGGGCGCTTGCGCTCTTTGCAGTTTGGATCCCTCCCCCGTTATCTTGAATACTCAATGCTTACCTCTAAAGAAAAATCCGACACCAAACGCTTGCCGATGATGCCCATCCGGGACGTCGTCATCTTTCCGTATATGATGACGCCGTTCGTGGTGGGCCGCGAATCGAGCGTGCGCGCGCTCGAAGAAGCCATGGCCGGCGGCAAGCAGATCTTCCTTGCCACCCAGCATGACGCTTCCATCGATGAACCGTCGCCCGAACGAAATCTACAACGTCGGCACCGTGGTCAATATCGTTCAGAGCCTGAAACTGCCGGACGGCAATATCAAGGTCCTGGTCGAAGGCGTGGAGCGCGCCAAAGTTGTTTCCGTTACCGACGACGAAGGGTTTTTCCGCGCCGTAGTGCGCACCTTCAATTACAAGATTGAGCCCGGCCCGCAGCTCGAAGCGCTGCGTCGGCCGCGTCACCACCCTGTTCGAGCAGTACGTCAAGCTCAGCCAGAACCTGAATTACGAAACCATGATCGCGGCCATCCGCGTGGACGATCCCGGCAAGCTTTCCGATACCGTTGGCGCCAACCTGCAGCTCACCATCGAAGAGAAGCAGGAACTGCTCGAAATTTTCGATCCCATCGACCGGCTGACCCGCGTCGCCGAGATGCTCGACATCGAAATCGAGAAGCTCAATGTCGACCGCACCATCCAGGGCCGCGTGAAGCGCCAGATGGAAAAGGCGCAAAAAGAGTATTACCTCAACGAGAAGATCAAGGCGATCCAGAAGGAACTGGGCCGCGGCGAAAAGAGCGAAATCGATGAGCTGAAGAAGCGCATCGAGACCGCCGGCATGACCAAGGACGCGCTCGAGAAGGCCATGGCGGAGTTGAAGCGGCTGGAAAACATGCCGCCCATGTCGGCCGAATCCACGGTTTCGCGCAACTACCTCGACTGGCTGCTGGCGGTGCCGTGGAAGAAGAAGTCCAAGGAAATCCGCGATCTCAACGTTCGCCGAGCAGGTGCTCGAATCCGATCACTACGGCCTCGAAAAGATCAAGGACCGCATCCTCGAATTCCTCGCGGTGCGCCGCCTGGTCAAGAATCCCGAAGGGCTCCATTCTTTGCTTCGTCGGACCTCCGGGCGTGGGCAAAACTTCGCTCGGCATGTCCGTCGCGAAGGCAACCGGCCGCAAGTTCGTCCGCATGTCGCTCGGCGGCGTGCGCGACGAAGCCGAAGTTCGCGGCCACCGCCGTACCTACATCGGCGCGCTGCCCGGCCAGGTCATCCAGATGATGAAGAAGGCGGGGACCCGGAATCCGGTCTTCATGCTGGACGAAATCGACAAGATGGCGATGGATTTCCGCGGCGATCCTTCTTCGGCGCTGCTCGAAGTTCTCGATCCCGAACAGAATTTCATGTTCGTGGATCACTATCTGGACGTCGAATACGATCTCAGCCAGGTGTTCTTCATCGCCACCGCGAACGTGCTGCACACCATTCCGGCGGCTCTGCAGGACCGCATGGAAGTGATCCGCCTCTCCGGCTACACCGAACTCGAAAAGCTGGAAATCGCCAAGCGCTTCCTGGTGCGCAAGCAGATGGAGCAGACCGGCCTCACTGACAAAGAGATCGAGTTCAAGGACGAAGGCATCGCTGGCCTGATCCAGTACTACACGCGCGAAGCCGGCGTCCGCAATCTGGAGCGCGAAGTCGGCAATGTCTGCCGCAAGGTGGCGCGCAACGTGGTCACCGCGCAGGGCGCGAAGGAAAAACCCGCTGCTCCGGTCATTGTCGACAGCCGATAAGCTGACCGAACTGCTTGGTCCCGCGAAGTTCCGCGATCTGCAGGCCGAGAAGAAGAACGAAATCGGCGCCGCCACCGGCCTCGCCTGGACCGAAGTGGGCGGCCAGATTCTCACCACCGAAGCCACGCTGATGGAAGGCAAGGGCAAGCTCACCGTTACCGGAAAACTCGGCGACGTGATGCAGGAATCCGCTCAGGCCGCCATGAGCTATGTCCGCTCGCGGGCGCATCAGCTGGGTCTTCCGCGCGATTTCTATCGCAATCTCGATATCCACCTGCATATCCCCGAAGGCGCGATTCCGAAAGACGGGCCTTCCGCGGGTATCACCATGGCCACCACCATCTGCAGCGCGCTCACCAACATCCCGGTGCGCGGCGACGTTGCCATGACCGGCGAAATCACCCTGCGCGGCAAGGTTCTCCCCATCGGCGGACTTGAAGGAAAAGCTTCTGGCGGCACACCGGCATGGCATCAACGAAGCCATCATGCCGAAAGACAACGAGAAGGATCTGCCGGATATTCCGGAAAATATTCGCAACGTCATGAAACTTCATTTCGTAGAAAACATGGACGAAGTTCTGAAAATTGCGCTGGAGCGGGAATTGATCGCGTTGCCGCTTCCGGCGCCCACCGCGATGGATTACATGATGCCCGTCGAAGAAAAACGGGCGCATTGAGCGGCCCGGTAATGTCAGGCAGCGGGAGGGGCGCGCTCAACCGTGTCCCTCCTGTTGTAAAATCTTGGAAGCGGAGTTTGTAGTCAGCGCCAACAAGCCGGAGCAGTTTCCGGCGGACGGGCTGCCCGAAGTTGCATTTCTAGGACGAAGTAACGTCGGCAAATCCAGCCTGCTGAATGCACTGATTGGCCAAAAGCGGTTGGCGTTCACCAGCAGCACGCCGGGACGCACGCAGACCATCAACTTTTATCGGGTCGAACGGCGCCGCTATTTCGTCGATCTGCCCGGCTACGGGTACGCCAGAGTTCCGCAAGGGCTTCAGGACCAGTGGAAAGAACTGATCGAAACCTATCTGCGCGAGCGGGAACCCTCCGCCTGTGTTTTCTGGTGCTGGATGCCCGGCGGGGCTGGATGGAAAAGGATCTTGTATTAAAGGAATGGCTGGAATCACAAACCCGGCCATACCTGGTCATCGTGACCAAGATGGATAAATTGAATCAAGCAGAACAACAGCGTGGACTGGCGGCCATTCAAAAGATTTCGCCCGGACCCGCTGCCGTTCTCGGCCGTAACCGGCCGGGGAGTGAGGGAAATTTGGCAAGCGATAACGAAAACACACCGCAATTGACAGCCCCGCCGCAGGAAAAGACCGCTGTCCAGGAAAAAACGGCGCATCCCGCCCGGGAGCCCGGCAACTCCGCCGGTAACTCCGGAGTCTCCGCTCCCGCGGGCGACCGCGCCGTGGATACGCGCGGCTCCGATGCCCGCAATGCCGATCTAACCGGCGCCGCTCAGGGAGGAACCCCGCCCGTAGCCGCGCCCACCGGAGGCGGCAGCGTCCACCAGCACCAGCGCGGACGCAAAGGTCAGGTCGCCAAGAACGGCTCCCCGACCCTCGATCTGGTCGAGCTGAAGGATATGAATATCCAGAAGCTCAACCAGGTAGCCAAGGATCTTGGGCGTGGCCGGCGCCGCCGGCCTGCGCAAGCAGGAACTGATCTTCAAGATTCTGCAAACGCAGGCGGAAAAGAGCGGCCTGATCTTCTCCGAAGGCGTCCTCGAGTGCCTGCCGGACGGCTTCGGCTTCCTGCGCGCCCCCGAGTACAATTACCTTCCCGGTCCCGACGACGTCTACGTCTCGCCGTCGCAGATCCGCCGCTTCGATCTGCGCACCGGCGACACCATCTCCGGCCAGATCCGCCCGCCCAAGGAAGGCGAACGCTACTTCGCGCTCATCAAGGTCGATGCGATCAACTTCGAACCGCCCGAGGAAGCGCGCAATAAGATCTTCTTCGACAACCTGACGCCGCTCTATCCCAATGAGCGGCTGAAGCTCGAAACCATCCGAGAGAACTTCTCCGGCCGCGTGATGGACCTGCTCACGCCCATCGGCAAAGGCCAGCGCGGTCTGATCGTCGCGCCGCCGCGCACCGGCAAAACGATGCTCCTGCAGAACATCGCCAACTCGATCACGACCAATCACCCCGAAGTCACGCTGATCGTGCTGCTGATCGACGAGCGGCCCGAAGAAGTCACCGACATGCAGCGCTCCGTGCGCGGCGAAGTCATCGCTTCCACCTTCGATGAACCCGCCACGCGCCACGTGCAGGTTGCCGAAATGGTGATCGAAAAAGCCAAGCGCCTGATCGAGCACAAGAAAGACGTTGTCATTCTGCTCGATTCCATCACCCGCCTCGCGCGCGCCTACAACACCATCGTCCCGCCCTCGGGCAAAGTCCTCTCCGGCGGCGTCGATTCCAACGCGCTGCAGCGCCCCAAGCGCTTCTTCGGCGCGGCGCGCAACATCGAAGAAGGCGGTTCGCTCACCATCATCGCCACCGCTCTGATCGATACCGGCAGCCGCATGGACGACGTCATCTTCGAAGAGTTCAAGGGCACCGGCAACATGGAAATCCACCTTGAGCGCAAGCTGGTGGATAAGCGCGTCTTCCCGGCCATCGACATCAACAAGAGCGGCACGCGTAAAGAAGAATTGCTCATGCCGCGGGAAGAACTGAACCGCGTCTGGATCCTCCGCAAGGTGCTCAACCCGCTCAGCCCTGTCGAGACCATGGAACTGCTGCTCGACAAGCTCGGCAAAACCAAGGCCAACCTCGACTTCCTCAACTCGATGGCTGGCTAACGGCTAATGGACGACCACCGGGCCGCCTGCGTGCGCGGCCCCGGTCTCCGCCATCACCGGGAACGCCGGCCGCGTCTGGTGATGTTTTTCTTTCATCCGGTACATCTGCTCATCGGCGCACGCCAGCAACTGCTCCGCGTCGATTCCGTCGTTCGGGAACACCGCCAGCCCCGCGCTCATCCCCAGCATTCGCCGGCCGCATTCCTGCAGCCCGGCTTCGCTCACCGCGCGGCTCAGTGTCTGCACTTTCCTCGGCAGGTCGAGCTCGGAAACTCCCGCCATCACAATCACAAACTCGTCGCCGCCAATGCGCGCCACGTAGTCCGATTCGCGGCAGTTCTCCCGCAGCGTCGCGCTCACCGCCCGCAGCACGCGGTCGCCGCGCTGGTGGCCGAATTCGTCGTTCACTCCCTTAAAGCCGTCGAGATCGATCAGCATCACCGCCAGTGCCGTTCCATTTTCCGCATGCCGGATCTCTTCTTCCAGATACAACAGCAGTGACCGCGTATTCGGCAGGCTCGTCAGGTCGTCCGTCGCAGCGGATTCCGCCGTTTCCCGGTGCTTCAGCGCATTCGCCAGGGTCTGCCCCGCCTTGGGACTCAGGCCCAGCAGGATGCGCAGATGGTCGTTGGTAAAGGCATTCACCTGCGTGCTGTAGAGAGACAGCGCCCCAATCACGTTGCCGCTGGCTTCAAGCGGAATGGAAATGGCCGAGCGCAGCGAGCCGCCTTCCGCTGCCGAGGGATAACCCGGCTCCACCATCGGGTTCCCGTTCATAATGGGTTTGCCGTTCTCCACCACCCACCCCGTCAGCCCCTCGCCCACGGCGATCTCCTTCCGGTTGAACCAGCGCGCGTCCTCTCCACTGACATAAGCCGGCACAAGACTGTGGCCGTTCCGCACGAAGATCGCCGCCAGATCGTGCGGCACCATGCGCTTCAGCCGTACCGCCAGCAGCGACAGCGTTTCGTCCACGCTCAGCGAAGTTCCCAATTCTTCAATCACCTTGATCAGCGACTGAAATTCCTGCCGCGCCGCCGCGATCGAGACCACGAAATCGATCGGCTGCGCATTCGGGGCCGTGCTGCGCGATTCCTCGTACCCCGACGCCGGACCTCCGCCCGCATCAACCCGGACATTCTTCGACAGCTTCGGTTCATCGCTGCTCGGCAGCGACGTGGCCATTTGCTCCAGTTCCACGTAGCGCCGCCCTAGAATCTCCACGATCGTCGGATCGAAACTGACCCCGGATTCCCGGCGCACCACCGCCATCGCCTCATCGAGGGGCAGCGCACGCCGGTACTGCCGGTCGGAGGCCAGCGCATCCAGGCAGTCCACCGCCGCCAGCACCCGCGCCCCAATCGGAATCTCTTCGCCCTTCAGCCCCGAGGGATAGCCGGTGCCGTTCCACTTCTCGTGATGCGATCGCACAATCGGCACCACCGGATATGGGAAGCGCACGCGTTCCAGAATCTCCGCCCCCACCACCGGATGAACCTTCATCTTTTCGAACTCTTCCGGCGTCAGCTTGCCCGGCTTCGAAATGATGTATTCCGGCACCGCCAGCTTCCCGATGTCGTGCAGCAGCGCCGCCGCCTGAATCGCCTGCATCTCAGTCGGCGAGAGGTTCAGCTCGCGGCTGATCTCCGTCGCATACACCTTCACCCGCAGCAGGTGATTGTGAGTGGTCTCGTCCTTGGCGTCGATCGCCAGCGCCAGCGCTTCGATCGTTCGCCAGTGCAGATCGCCCATCTCCAGCGCATGCTTCCGCGCGATCTCCAGTCGCCCCAGATGCAGCGAATACGACCGGTACATCAGGTAAACCACGGGCACGGTCAGAACGGCGGCCTCCCAGCCCAGATACCGGTTCTCCACATGAAAGAGCGCCGCGAGCGCCGCTCCCACCAGATGGTGCGCGCCGGTCCACAGGAAGCTGTCTTTCCACACCCCCCAGATACTCTTCCGCTCGGTAAGCGCGATTATCCCGGAGACCGAAAAGGTGTTCACCAGAAACAGGGTTCCCGCCGCAAACAGCAGCAGAATCGTCGTGCTCCGGTCGAACGCCGCAAGGGTCGCCGAGTGGTAAACGCCATAACAGCAGGATGTGGAGATGGCTGTGCTCGAAACGTTGAACAGCAGTTTCATCACATGCCGCGACTTCGACCGGAACAGCACCTGCCCCACCGTCCCGGCGCAGCTGATCGCCAGCACCTGCGGCAAATTCAGATCCATGATGCTTACCAGCACCACCACGAAGTTCACGGACATCGTCCCCGTAATTCCCGGCAGCAGCACCTTCATGTTCGAAGCGAGGATCGCGCCAATGAAGTAGAAAACGAACCGCGGAATCTGGTCGGAAGTCCACCTCGGTACTGCGAATGCAATCAGAGTTGCCGACAGAAGAATTGTGGCTGCGATATACGCGTTAGCCCAGTTGATGTGTTTCTTCATAGCAGTCAGCCCGCTTCGGCGCACGAGGGATTGATCGGACGAAACCACCGCTTTCATTAGTACTGGTTGAAAATGGTGGAGATCTCACCAACCCCGCTGGAATCTATTTGGCAAATAGAAAATTTTTATCGATAATGAAGTCGGTTCGCCGTGTTCATGTTCTCGAATTCCTCTTCTTCCTCCAGATTCATGCGTTCCCGGGTTCCTTCTCAGCCAGCCGCGGCTCTCTTCGAAAACCGAGCCGATGCGGGCCGAGTCCTGGCAAACAGGCTGATTCGCTACGCCGGCGACCCCGGTGCGCTGGTCCTCGCTCTTCCCCGCGGCGGCGTGCCCGTTGCCTTTGAGGTCTCCCGCGCGCTTAGCCTTGCTTTCGACATCTTTCTTGTTCGAAAACTCGGCGTTCCCCGTCAGCCCGAGCTGGCCATGGGCGCGATTGCCTCGGGCGGCGTTCGGGTTCTTGACCCTGATGTGGTCGGCACGTTCGGTATCTCTCCGGAGGAGATCGAGCTTGTCACCGCCCGCGAGGGTCAGGAACTCACCCGCCGCGAGCACGCTTACCGAGGCAATCGCCCCGTTCCATCCGTCACCGGCCGCACCATCATCCTGGTGGACGATGGCCTCGCCACCGGCTCCACCATGCGCGCCGCCGTCCAGGCTCTCCGCAACCAGTCGCCGCGTGAAATTGTCGTCGCCGCGCCGGTAGCTTCGGTTGAGGGCTGCGCCTCTCTCGAACCGGAGGTGGATCAGGTAGTTGCCGCTCTCATGCCGACCCCATTTTTCGCTGTCGGCCGCTGGTACCGCGACTTCTCTCCCGTCATGGATCGCGAGATTCGCGACCTCCTGCGCGCTCCCCTGCGCACCCATCTGGCAGCCAGCTAGGCGCGTAGTATACTGGGCATCGCCGAACCAAGGAGCTTCATTTCATGGCCATGCCCACTACCGCGCCGGTCGACCGCCACGCGGCCTATAACAAGCGTCGAATCTTCATCCTGAGCGTCCTCGCGCTCGCCACCGCGGGCATGAATTCGGCCATCCAGACGGCCATCGCGGGCGATTTGCAGCGCACCTTCTTCGATCCCATCGACAAGCTCCGTTCGGCGGAAATGGTCGGCTCCGTCCTGGGCGTTGCGTTCCTCGGTTTCGCCTTCACCATCGCCATTGGCAGCCCCCTCCTCGACTACCTTGGCATGGGCCGTCTGCTCACGCTCTCCAGCTTCTGCTTCCTCTCCGGAACGCTCGTCGAAATCTTCGCCGGCGGCCCGAATGTCTACTGGGTTCTTTATGGCGCCATGCTGCTCATCGGCGTCGGCTGGGGACTCGTCGAAACCGTCATCAACCCGCTCACTGTCACACTCTATCCCGAGGAAAAAACCAAACGCCTCAACGCCCTGCACGCCTGGTGGCCCGGCGGCCTGATCATCGGCGGGCTCACCTCCGTCGCGCTTGGCTCACTCGGCTTCAACTGGCAGGTCAAATTGGGCCTAAGCCTCCTCCCCGCGTTGGCCTTCGGCATCGTTTGTCTTGGCACCAAATTCCCGCCCACGGAGCGCGTCGCCTCCGGCATCAGCGCGAAGCAGATGTTCCAGGAACTGCTCCGGCCCATGTTTGTCGTGTGGTTTTTGTCCATGTTCCTGACCGCGGCTACCGAACTCGCCCCCGGCAAGTGGGTGGACCTTGCGCTCACCCGCACCGTGCACATGGCCGGCATCTGGCTCCTGATCTACGTCAGCGCGCTGATGTTTGTGATGCGCCATTTCGCCGGCACCGCCGTGCACAAGCTGTCGCCCGTGGGCCTGCTCTGGGTCTCCTGCCTGCTCGGTTCGCTCGGACTGGTGCTTCTCAGCATCGCCAACTCGCCCCTTACCGGAGTCCTCGCAGCCAGTGTCTGGGGAACGGGCGTCTGCTATCTCTGGCCCACCATGCTGGCCGCCGCCTCCGAGCGCTTCCCCCGCGGCGGAGCGCTGCTAATGGGCCTGATGGGAACCGCCGGGACACTCTCCATCTACTTCGTTCTGCCCGCGATGGGCAAAATCTTCGACACCACCAAAATTGAAGCTGCCGGCGGCGAAGCCCAGTTCAACGCCCTGACCGGCGACCAGCTAAACACCGTGCTCGGCCAGGCCTCCCAGGTCTCGTTCCGGTACGTCGCCATCCTCCCTGCGATTCTCCTGATCGTGTTCGGCTCCATCTGGTTCTACGAACGCACCCGCGGCGGCTACAAACAGGAAAAGCTCCACTAAAAGTCGATCTTTCGCCAATCGCCCCTAGGCCACGCGAGAAGAGAATTCGGAAAACACGGCGGTTTACCTGGATCTCGAAGGCTGCAAGGTCGAACCCTCGTCATCTACTCGCTCCGCCACACCTGCCTGCCATGCATTAGGTGCACGTGGTAGGGCCGAAGGAACAAAACACCTAAATGGTGCGCCCGGAGGGACTCGAACCCCCGGCCTACTGATTCGAAGTCAGGCGCTCTATCCAGCTGAGCTACGGGCGCGCGGAACCTGCATCATGCCAATGCGGTTTACACGAACAAGTCTACCCCGCCCCGCCGCACCCCGCAATCTTTGCTTGCTTTCCGCCAAATTGTCCGTATACTGACACTGCCGCCCGCACCCTGGGGCGCCCAAGGAGAGGCACCATGCCTGACAAACTTCCCGTCCTTCCCGGCCAGGTCGCCTTCGGAGAGAAATCCCCGGAGATCCAGGCCCACTCCAGCCACGCTGTCCACAAAGCCGGAACCCAATCCCAGGCCGAGCTCGACGAAATCGTGAAATACGCCGCCCCCGGTCACGCTCACTCCCACCAGGCGCCCGCCACGCTCCCCGCGAGGAAGGACTGACATGCTCGCCTTCTGCAATCACTTCCATGAAGAGGTTTGGGTCGCCTACATGTTTTACAGCCCCGGCACCTGCGGCGGGGAGGGCAACTTCCAAACCATCGGCTGGTACGCCATGGCGCCCGGCCAGTGCGTCACCGTGTACGCCAACAGCCTCGGCGACGTCCACAACGCGAACTGGTATTACTATGCCGAATCCGCCTCGGGCACTGTCTGGAACGGCCCCGTGCAGGTCTATGTCACCAACACGCCGTTCAATCACTGCTTTGGCGTCGGCACTTCGCAATCCCGCATCGTGGGCTATCGCCTCCTGAACGTCGGCAGCAACAGCAGCTTCACCCTCACCCTCACCCCCTGACGCTGCGCTACTTCAGATATTTCTTCAAATCCGGGAACAGCAGGGCGTGGATCTCCGGCTTGTCCAGATCCGCGCCCGTCACCACTGTCGCCGCCAGATCAATCCGTTTCGCCGGCGTCTTCCCCTCCAGCTTGTCGCATAGCGTCTTCACCGCCTCGAACCCCATTTTGAACGGATCCTGCACTACAATCCCTTGGATCACGCCCTGTTTCATGTCGTCCACCAGGCTCTCCGTCGCGTCGAACGCCACCAGCTTCACCTTCCCCGCCAGCCTCCGCGATTTCAACGCCTGCGCCGCCCCTATCGAGCTCGGCTCTGACGACGCAAAAATCCCCGCCAGCTCCGGGTGCGCCGCCAGAATATTCTCCGCCACCCCGAGCGCCTTCGCCCGATCCCCCGCCGTAAACTGCCGCGCCACAATCGTCAGCCCCGGGAACTCTTTCTTCATCGCATCCGTAAACCCGCGTTCGCGGTCCATTGTCGAAAAGCTGCCCGGCGCGTGCATCAGCATTGCCACGCTTCCCTTGCCGCCCACCAGCTCCGCCAGTTTCCGCGCGCCCATCTGCCCGGCCGCGTAGTTGTCGGTCGCCAGGAACGTCATGTAATTCTGCGAATCCACGCCCGAATCGAACACCGTCACGGGAATCTTCTCCGCCGCCGCTCGTGCCAGCGATTGATCCAGAATCGTGCGGTCGGCCGCCGCCACCGCCAGCCCGTCCACATGCCGCGCAATCATCGAATCCACAATCTCGATCTGCCGGCTGTAATCCGTCTCTGACGACGCGCCGCTCCACAGAATCTGCACGTGGAACTGCTCCCCCGCCGCCATCGCGCCCGCCTGCACTGATTGCCAGAACACGCTCGCCGTGCTCTTCGGCACCACCGCGATCTGCCGTTGCTTCGTCCCGCGGCAGCCCGCCAGCGCGCACAGCGCCGCGCACACCAGAAGCCGGTTACGCACGGCTTACTGCGCGCACCAGCCGCCGTCGATCAGCACATCCGTACCCGTGATGAACCCCGCCGCTTCCGAACACAAATACACCGCCAGCTGACCAATCTCCTCCACCTTGCCCCACCGCCCCAGCGGAATCTTCGCCACGAACTGCGCATTCGCCGCCGTGTCGTTCATAATCGGCGTGTTCATTTCCGTGCCAAACGGCCCCGGACTAATGCCGTTCACCGTGATCGCTTCCGGCGCCAGCTCCAGCGCAAGCGCCCGCGTCAGCCCCAGCAGCGCCGTCTTACTTGACGAATACGCCGCGCGTCCCGGCAGCGAAACATGGCTCATGATCGACGTCATATTCAGAATGCGCCCGTACCCCTTGCCTTTCATATGCGGCACGAATGCGCGGCACAGCAGAAACACGCTCGTCAGGTTCGTATTCTGAACGCGGTTCCATTCCTCCAGCGTGAACTCGGTAATGTTCTTCCGGATATTGATGCCCGCGTTGTTGATCAGTATGTCGATCCGCCCCGCTCCGGCCGCCACCTCTTTCTCAAGGCGCAGCACATCGTCTTCGTTCGCCACATCGGCCACGAAAACATGCGCCTGGCCTCCCGCCGTCCGTACCTCTCCGGCAACGCTCTCCAGCTTTTCGCGGTCCCGCGACACCAGCGCAATCGTCGCCCCTTCCGCTGCGAGCGCAACCGCCATCGCGCGCCCCAGTCCCTTGCTTCCGCCCGTGATCAGGGCCACTTTGTTCTGTAAACTATGGTTGGGCATGCAAACGTAAGATTGTATCGCGGGCGTCCCGCCGTGCGGTATGCTGCCTGTTCCAAAGCCGATCCGCCAGCCTCATGCCTGACCTGCAAATTCTTTCGCCCGATGGCAAAACCCGTTCCGTGCCGCTCGCCGGCCAGCGCCTCACGCTCGGCCGCGCCAGCATCTCCGAACTCTGCTATCCCGATGATGCCGGTCTCTCGCGCCAGCACCTCGCCTTCGAAAGCGAAGGCTCCGAGTGGTTCCTGCGCGATCTCGGCAGCAAAAACGGCACCATCCTGAACGGCTCCCGCATCGATGGCCGCAACCCGCTCAAGCCCGGCGATCGCGTCATGGCCGGCCACCTCATCCTCATCTTTGATCAGCGCAAAAAACTCGAAGACGCCACCCGCGTCGTGTTTGTCGATTCCACCGACGTCTCCACTTCTTCCTCCACCGTCATCTCCGATCTTGCCGGCGTCATCAAAGGCGATTCCCTCAAGGCCGCCGACCCCGTCATGGCCTCCGCCGCCGTCCAAGCGCTCATTCGCGCCGGTAACGAACTCGCCGGCGAGCGCCCGCTGCCCGAACTCTTCCGCTTCATCCTCGAACTCGCCATTGACGCCGTCAACGCCCAGCGCGGCGTCCTCATGACGCTCGAAGAGGGCGGGGAACTGCTCGTCCGCGCCACCAAGGGCGATGGCTTCCGCATCAGCTCCACCGTACGCGACCGCGTCCTCCGCAACAAGGAATCCGTACTCGTCCGCGATACCGCACTCGACGACGCCTTCCGCGAACGCCGCAGCATTGTCGAACAAAACATCCGCACGCTCATGGCAGTCCCGCTGCAAACGCGCGAGGCCATCATCGGCTTGATCTATCTCGATTCGCCCTCCACGCTCCGCGAATTTACCAAGGACGATCTCAGCCTGCTCACCGTCATGGCCAACGTTGCCGCCATCCGCATCGAGCAGTCGCGCTTCGCCGAAATGGACCGCGCGCGCAAGGTGATGGAGAACGAACTCGCCCAGGCCGCCGCCATCCAGCGGCGCTATCTGCCGCCCAACGCACCCGAGGTGCCGGGTCTCGATCTCGCCGGCCACAACGCGCCCTGCCGTACCGTCGGCGGCGATTACTACCACTTCTTCCCGTACCCCAACGGACGCGTCGCCATGGTTCTGGGGGATGTCTCCGGCAAAGGCATGCCCGCCTCGCTCCTTATGATGGGCCTGCAGGCCCGCGTCGAAATCCTCATCGATGAACCGGACGACCTCGCCCACATGATGACGCGCCTCAACCGCATCACGCAGGCCAACTGTCCCGACGGCCGCTTCATCACCCTTTTCCTGTGCGTGCTCGATTCCGAAACCGGCGAGCTGAAGTACGCCAACGCGGGGCACAATCCGCCCGTCATCGTGCGCCAGGATGGTTCGTATCTCACGCTGCCCGGCGGCGGCCCGGTGCTCGGCATCCTGAGTGGTATCGAGTATCAGCAGTACAGCGCGCGCCTCGAGAAGGGTGAGGTGCTCGGCATTTACAGCGACGGCATCACGGAAGCCGTCACGCCGGATGACGAGGAATTCGAAACGGTCAATCTCGCTGCCGCGCTGCACGCTCACCGCAACGATCCCGCCGAAGAAATCGTGAAGCACGTCAACGCCGCCGTGGCCGAGTGGACGCGGCACGCCCCCGCCGCCGACGACATCACCCTTATCGTCGCCCGCCGTCTCGCCTGACCCGCGGGCATATACTGGCACCAGTGGAGGTTCGTGCATGTGGTTCCGCACCGTCCTGCTTTTCTCTCTGCTCGCCGCCGGTCTGTCAGCGGCTGACGTTCAATCAACCCTCAGCCTCAGCCAGGGTGCATCCCTCGATCCGGCCGGCGTCTCCCGTCTGGAGAGCGCCCTCGCAGCCAACCCGGATGATCTCGACGCGCGCGCCCAGTTGCTCGTTTATTACAGCGCCTCGCCCACGAATGATGCCCAGTGGTCCAATCGCCTGCGGCTCCTGCAGTGGCTCGTGGAGCATCATCCCGAGAGCCGGCTGCACAGTTCTTCTATCGTGCGCGGCATACCCGACGCTATGTTCCAGCAACTCAAACCCGTCTGGATCGCACAGGTTCACCAGCACGCCGACGATTACCACGTCCTGCAAAACGCCGCCTCGTTTCTGTCGTCGCGCGATCAGCCTGCCGGTTCGACTTTAGTTCGCGTCGGGCCAAATGTCGCGGCGGCAAATCTGATCAGCTCGGTTGCGCCCGTCTATCCGCCTCTCGCGCAGCGGGCTCGCGTGCAGGGCACGGTTCGTCTGAACGTGACCATCGGCCAGGACGGCCACATCCAGAACCTGACTCTGGTCAGCGGCCATCCTCTTCTGGTGAATGCCGCGCAGGAAGCCGTCCGCCAATACACCTATAAACCGACTCTGCTGAACGGAAACCCCGTCCAGGTGATCACCACCGTAGATGTGAACTTCAACCTGAACTAAGCGCAGCCAAAGCCGGTCGAGAGGTAGGTGGCTCATAACAGATCGCCCCCGTGATAGGCTTCCGGTATGCAAAATACTGGCGGCGATCCCGCTGTTTTCCAATATCTGTTTTGGATGTATTCCCATGCGTCCACATTTGCAATCTCACTGGCGGCAACAGTTGCCGGCGCCGGATGGTTGCTTGTGAAGCGCAGCCGTTTCCGCCTTTCGTAAACTGACACGGCCCGCGCGCTCGGGACAACGCCTGTGTCCTCTCGCGGGCAATTCCAGTAGCAGGTAGTCGCCTCCCCAACAGTCGCCGTAAATTCGCGGTGCAGTGCCCAGTCTCACTCCCGCCGTTCACAACGAATTTCACCTGTATCTCTCCTGTTTGCAACAAACTCACCCGCCATCCCAAATTCCGCCTGCTAGGTTGAAGCCGAAAGGGTACAACCATGTCATCCGCCGCTCAGATCAACGCGAACCGCACCAATTCCGAGTCCTCCACCGGACCCAAAACCGAAGCCGGCAAAGCCAAATCCAGCCTGAACGCCTTCAAGCACGGCCTCGCCTCGGGCAAGCTCATCATCGAAGGCGAAAGCCGCGAAGACTTCAACGCCATGAAGAACGACCTCCGCTTCGAGTACCACCCCAACACCACTACCGAAGAATTCCTCATCGAAAAGATGGCGATGTCTCTCTGGTTCGCGCGCCGCGCCATGGTCGCGCAATCCGTCACCCTGAACAACGCTCCTGACGACGATTTCTTCCCCGAGAAAAAGCTCGCGCTCATGATCCGCTATCAGGCCGTCCACGACCGCGCGTTCTACAAAGCCCTGGAAACGCTGCGCAAACTGCAAAAAGAGCGCAGCCACAACAAGCTGGTCCAGAACATTGGCTTCGTTCAGAAAGCCTCCGCCGAAGAGCTCTGGGACTTCGCCGTCGAACAGCACAAAAAGCAGTATCCCGGCGAGCCGTTCCCCGAATTCAGCCCCGAAGAGAAGGCCAAACTGATCGAATCGCTCCGCTAATCTGCAAAAACCCTCCCGCTCCCAACCCGCCTGTCCGATCGTGAACCAGACCTGCGCCCCGCGGCGTATACTGAGTGACGTTTTGGCCCCTTTTCGCATCGGCATCAGCATGGCAGGAGCGATTTCCGCGGGCGCCTACACCGCCGGCGTTCTCGATTTCCTCACTGAAGCGCTCGACGAATGGTACAAGGCCAAAGCCCGCGGCGAAGCCGTCCCTCCGCACGATGTATCTCTCGACGTCCTCTCCGGTGCCTCCGCCGGCGGCATCTGCGCCGCCATCCTCGCCGTCATGCTCCAGGAAGACTTCGAACACATCCGCGATACCCAGCCGCTCGCCGCTCAACCCACCGCTAACCGTTCCTACGAAAGCTGGGTCAACCGCATCGATATACGCGATCTCCTCCACACCGAGGACGTCCAGTCCCCCGCGCCCATCGCCTCGCTGCTCGACTCCCAAATCATCGACGATCTCGCGGCGCGTGCGCTCACTCCCCCCGCGAGTCCCCGCGTCCAGCGCCCGTGGGTCTCGCCCACCCTCACCGTGTATCTCTCGCTCACCAACCTCCGCGGCGTCCCGTACTCTCTCAACGGCGCGGCGCCCGGCTCCGTCGAAGAGACCACGTTCTTCTACGGCGACCGCATCCGCTTTGAAACCGTTCACCCCGGCAATCCGGTGCCCGCGCCCTCTGCGCATCCTCTCGACCTCACCCAGCCCGGATCTTCCGGCGGCTGGGACCTTCTGCAAACCGCTGCCATGGCCACCGGCGCTTTCCCTCTCTTCCTCGCTCCCCGCGTCCTCAACCGAGCTACCAGCGAATACACGCCGCCCGTCTGGGAATCCGTCGGTTCCGCGCAGACCGGCAACCCGCCGCCCGTCAGCCCCACCTTCCCGCCACAAACGCCGCCGGTCATCGAAACCCTCAACGTCGATGGCGGTATCACCAATAATGATCCCTTCCACTACGCCCAGGACCATCTCGCCGTATTGCTCGGAAGCCCCGCCCCGCTCACTGCCCAATCCGCAGACCGCGCCGTGATCGGCATCGCACCCTTCCCCACTCAGGACCGCTTCGATCTCAACTGGCAGCCGGCCGCCAACCGGGATCTCTTCTCCATCCTGGGAAAGCTCGTCTCCGTTCTGCTCTCGCAATCCCGCTTCTTCGGCGAATCGCTCGATCAGGTGATGAACGGCGCCACCTTCAATCGGTTCGTCATCGCGCCTTCCGATGATTCGCAACCCGTCGCCCTGCAATGCGCTCCGCTCAGCGGCTTCGGCGGCTTCTTCGACCGCAAATTCCGCGCTCACGATTACGCGCTCGGCCGCCGCAACTGCCAGAAGTTTCTGCGCGACTACTTCGTCCTGCCACTGGACAATGCCGTCTTACAGCCCGCTCTGGCTGCGCTCGTACCCGCCACCCGCGACGAAGTTATCCGCAATTTTCGCTGCCCCGCGCCTGGCACCTACGCGCATGATGCCCAGGCGCTGCGCGAAATGGGCCACGCCCTTCCCCAGGCCCAGACCGCGTCCAGTGACATCTGGCTTCCCGTCATCCCGCTATGCGCCGATTCCGTGCGCAACCCCATCGAGTCCGTCCCGCGTGCCGTCATGTCCCAGCCCGACCTCGACGAAATCGTGAAATTGATCCTGCTGCGCTTCAAGGCCGTCGTCTGGCGCATGATCGACGGCATCCCGTCTCGTCCGCTGCGCTGGTTCCTGCGCCTCGGTCAGCCGTTTATCCGCTTTCTCGCCAAAGGTCCGCTGCGCACCGCCCTGATCAGACAGCTCGGTGATGCTGGTTCTACAGCGTCGCCGAGCCCGATTCCCCCAGCTTCACAGTGACCTTCACCGAGTGCCCGTTGCGCCATACCGTCAGGTCCAGCGGATCGCCCACGCGCTTCCGCGTCATTGCCCGCGCAATTGCGTCCTGCGACTCCACGCCCTTCCCATCCACCGCGATAATGAAGTCCCCGCCGATCAGCAAAGGATACGCCCCGCCGATGATCACCCGCTTGGTAGGCCCGCGAACTCCCGCGTCCGCCGCCGCCGATCCCCGCTCGACAGATTGCACCAGCAGCCCGCCATCGGTCGGCAGCTGCAGCGCTTCCGCTATCTCGCCCTGAATGAAATAGGAGCGCAGGCCCAGCGACGGAATCCGCACGCGCCCGCTCGAATGGTATTCCTCCAGCATCACCTTCGCGCGATTGATCGGCATCGCGAAGCCGATCCCGATGTTGCCCGCCTGTCCGTCGTTCATCGATTGCGAGCCGTAAATCGCCGTGTTGATGCCGATCACGGCGCCGCGCGAATCCAGCAGCGGACCGCCGCTGTTGCCCGGATTGATCGCTGCGTCCGTCTGAATCAGATCCTCCAGTGGCTGGCTGTTTTCCCCGGCCAGTTCCCGCCCGAGCGAACTCACAATGCCCGTGGTCAGCGTGCCCTCCAGCCCAAACGGATTGCCGATCGCCAGCACCTTTTGCCCTACTTGCAGACCGTCAGAATCGCCCAGCCGCACAATCGGCAGTTTGCGATTGGCTTTGATTTCGATCAGCGCCAGATCGTTACGCGGATCCGTGCCCAGCACCTGCGCCTTGTACTGCTTGTGGTCCCACAGCGTCACCGTCAAACTCCGGCTGCCGTTCACCACGTGATTGTTCGTCAGAATCTGGCCGTTCTCGTTGATGATGAATCCCGATCCCGTGCCGCGCGACGGGAACACCTGCATGAACCAGTTCTCCTGGTACACGATGCTCGTGATATTGACCGTCGCCGTCCGCGATGCCTTATAGATGTCGATGTTGTTCTGCTCGTCCTGACCCAGCCCCGCCGTCTGCGCCGAGGTGGGTTGCGACCACAGCTTCCCGGTGTCGGCGATCGGCCGCAGCAGACCGGGCAGGTGCATCGTCTGCGCACTCCACTGGCTGTGCGAAGTGATGTACCAGAAGCTGAATACCAGCAGAAACGTCATGAGCAAAGGCCGCGTTCTCATGATTCGATTTTCGCCCGCGCGAGCGCCTTCAGACAAATCAGGACTTCTTCGGTCTGGCACTGTGTCTGTTCCTTCGTTCCGGATGTATCTATGACGTAATCGGCCAGTTTTCGTTTTTCCTCCAGCGGCAATTGGCGGTCCAGCCGTGAAAGCACGTCCGGCAGCGACGCGCCGTCGCGGTGCATCGCGCGCTCAATCTGCTGCTCCCGCGTGCAAACCGCCACGATCAGTTTGTCGAACCGCCGCCAGTTGCCCGTTTCGATCAGGATGGCCGCTTCCACCACCACAATCGCCCCGGAATCCGCCGCCGCCACCATCTCGTCTTCCAGCCGGTAAACCGCCGGATGCACAATCGCATTCAGCACTGCCAGCCGCTCCGGCCGCGAGAACACTTCCGCCGCCAGCGCCTTCCGGTTGATCGTCTCGTCCGCGTTCACGACGCCTCGGCCGAACTCGCGCAGCACGTCGGCATACGCCGCGCCGTCCGGCAGCAATACGCGGTGGCCCAGCAGATCCGCCTGAATCAGCACACAGCCTCGCTCCGCCAGAACTCGTCCGATGAAGCTTTTGCCGGATGCAAGGCCGCCGGTCAGGCCCACTTTCAGCATCGCCGTGCTATAAATGAGGCGCCAGGAATTCCTTTACCGCCTGAAAGTCGCCCGGGCCCAGATCGTGTCCGGCGTCCATCCACCGCACCTCCACCCGCGCGCCTGCCCGCGTCAGCAGGGTGGCCAGATTCCTCGTAATCTCCGGGCGTGTCATCGCATCGTGCTCGCCCGCCAGGATGGAAACCGGCTTTCCTGTAAGGTCCGGCAAAGTGTCCGGCGTCAGCGGCACCATCGGGCGCAGCAGAATCGCTCCGTCCAGCACTTCGGGATGCAGCAGCATCAGTGCCGCCGCGATATTTGCGCCGTTCGAATAGCCCAGCGCGATCATCGCCGAATCGCGGAAGCCGTTGACAAATTTGGCCAGTTCCGCCGCGCGCAGCCGGATATCGTCTTCATCGAAGACGCCCGCCGCCAGCCGGCGAAAGAAGCGCGGCGCGCCGTTCTCCAGAACTTTCCCGCGCGGACTCAGCAGTGAAGCTCCCGGCGCCAGCGCCCGGCCGATCGGAATCAGATCGTTTTCGTCGCCGCCTGTTCCGTGCAGCAGCAGCACCGTCACCCGCGAGCCCTTCACCGGAATGTACTGATGAATAAACGTGTCCCCGGAGTTCGCCATCACTTCTCCTCGAAATGGTAGATGCCGCGCAGATCGTTCAGCCTCACGCGCAGCAGATCCAGAAAGGAACTGGCCCCACTCAGCAGCGAGACCTTGCTGCCTTCCGCGTTGTTCCATCGCACCGGAATTTCCAGCACCGTGTACCCCAGCTTCCGCGCCAGGAACAGTACTTCCGCATCGAACCCAAACCGATTCAGGCTCTGCCGCGGGAAGATTCGCTCCGCCGCGTCCGCGCGAAACAGCTTGAAGCCGCACTGCGTGTCGTGGATCTTCAGCCGCAGCAGGCGCCGCATGCTCCAGTTGAAAATCTGCCCCGCCTTCTCCCGGAAAGCCGATTGTCGGATGCCCACCAGCGACCGGTCAATCGCCCGTGAACCGATCGCAATCTCCGCCGGCTGGTGCTCCAGATACCGCCAGAGTTTGTCCAGCTCTTCGATGGGCGTCGAAAGGTCCGCGTCCGTCAAAAGCCGCCAGTCCCCTTTGCTCTCGAGCATGCCATGCTTCACCGAGTAGCCCTTTCCCTGGTTGCCCTCGTTCCGGATCACCCTTACCGGGCAGCCGTTCTGCGCATAGTTCTCGGCCACCTGAACCGTATCATCCGCGGAGCCGTCGTCCACCACCAGTATCTCGACAAACTTCCAATCTCCCTGCGTCAGGTAGTTCGTTATCCGGAGCAGCGTTTCGGGAAGCCTGGCTTCTTCGTTGTATGCAGGGATAATGATGGAAAGAGATCGTGTCGGCGGCAGCGCTGAGCCATCATAACGTATTTACAGGAGAGTTCATTGTCGCTGGAAGACGAGTTATTCGAGCAACGCCTGGGGCGCGTCCAGGAGATGGAGGCGCGCGGGCTGCGGCCCTACGGAAGGCGTTTCGAGTTCACTCACACCATTCCGGACATCTGGAAAACCTACGGTTCGCAGAGCGCCGAGGAGCTCGGAACCGGCACGCGTGTCCGCATCGCCGGCCGGGTCATGACCATCCGCCGCATGGGCAAAGCCGGCTTCGCGCACCTCTCGCAGTCGGGCGAACGGCTGCAGGTCTATGTGAAGAAGGATGCACTGCCCGAAGCCGATTATGAACTGTTTCAGACACTCGACCTCGGCGACATCGTCGGCGTTGATGGCTACCTGTTCCGCACCCGCACCGGCGAACTCAGCGTCCACGTGGAGAAGCTTGAGTTCCTCTCGAAGATCCTGCTCGCGCTGCCGGAGAAGTGGCACGGTCTCGAAGACGTGGAAACCCGGTACCGGCAGCGCTACCTCGATCTCATCGCGAACCCTGACGTCCATAAGGTATTCGTCACCCGCGCGAAGATCGTGAAGTCGCTGCGCGCCACGCTTGATGAACTGGGTTTTATCGAAGTGGAAACGCCCATGATGCAGCCGCTCTATGGCGGCGCCACGGCGCGGCCTTTCGTCACGCATCACAACACGCTTGATCTCGATCTCTATCTCCGCATCGCGCCCGAGCTCTATCTTAAGCGCCTCATCGTCGGCGGCATGGAGCGCGTCTATGAGATCAATCGCAACTTCCGCAATGAAGGCATCTCCACGCGACACAATCCCGAGTTCACCATGCTCGAGTTCTATCAGGCTTACGCCGATTATCACGACCTGATGGACCTTTCCGAGAAGCTGCTCGGGCGCGTCGTGCTCGAAACCACCGGCTCGCTTGAAGTGGAATACGATGGCCGGAAGCTCGATTTCGGCAGCATCCGCCGTCTCACCATGCGTCAGGCCGTTCAGGAACACGGCGGCGATGGTTCGCTCGCCGGCCACGCGCTCATGCACCAGTTCGAAAACACCGTCGAGCGCCACCTGATTCAGCCGGTGATGATCTACGATTTCCCGGTCGAAGTGTCGCCGCTGTCCCGCAACAAGCCCGAAGATCCGGCCTTCGTCGAGCGCTTCGAGATCTACGCCGCAGGCATGGAACTCGGCAACGCGTATACCGAGTTGAACGATCCGCAGGAGCAGCGCCGCCGTTTTGATCTACAGCTCTCCATGCGTGAGAAGGGCGACGAGGAAGCGCATCAGATGGATGAGGATTTCCTGCGCGCGCTCTCCTATGGAATGCCGCCAACCGGTGGCGAAGGCATCGGCATCGATCGCCTCGTGATGCTGCTCACCGGCGCGCGCTCCATCCGCGACGTCATCCTGTTCCCGCTGCTGCGGCCCGAAGGCGAGATCGGTCTCGCCGCCAGGCTGCGCAGTCTGGACCGGAAGAGTTGAACTTCTCCACCTTCATTGCCCGCCGCTACCTGCGCGCGCGGCGCCGGGAAGCGGTGATCTCTGTCATCACCGCCATCTCCATCGTCGGCGTGGCCGCCGGCGTCATGGCCCTCGTCATCTCGCTCGCCATCAACAACGGCTTTCGTTCCACGCTGCAGCGCAACCTGCTCGGCGCCACCGCCCACGTGAACATTCTCGATAAGGAAGGCAAAGGCATCCAGAACTGGGCCGATCTGGTAATCCGCTTCCGCGCCATCCCCCATGTCACCGCGACGGCTCCCGTGCTGTACGGACAAGTGCTGATGAGCGGCCCGCTGCAATCCACCGGCGCGGAACTGAAAGGCATCATCCCGGCTGATGAACTCGCCGTCAGCGAAACGCTGCGCCGCCTGAAAGCCGGTTCGCTGCAGGGCTTGGCGGACCAAACCGCCGGGTTGCCGCGCATCATTCTGGGTTCGCGTCTCGCCGGCGATCTGGGCATGATGATGGACAGCAACGTCACCGTCATCAGCCCGCAGGGCTCGCTGACGCCGTTCGGGCCGCATCCCACGAGCTCCCGCTTTCACGTCGCCGGCCTCTTCGAATCCGGCTTCTATGACCTGGACGATCACTGGGCCTATTGTTCGCTCGCCGCCGCGCAGAAGATCCTCTCGCTGCCAGGCGTCATCAACGCCATCGAGCTGCGCGTCGATGACATCTATCTCGCGCCGCAGATCGGCCGCGAAGCCGAGAAGATTGCCGGCCCCCGCTTCGCATCCACTAATTGGCAGCAGCAGAACCAGCAGCTGTTGAAGGCGCTCAATATGGAGAAGGTTGTGACCGTGATCACCATCGGCCTGATCGAGCTCGTGGCGGCACTGAACATTCTGATTACGCTGGTCATGATGGTGATGGAGAAGCGGCGCGATATCGCCGTCCTCATGTCCATGGGCGCGAAGCAAAGCCAGATCCGGCGCATCTTCATGACGCAGGGCGTGCTGATTGGCCTCACCGGAACCGCCATCGGCCTTGCGCTCGGCTACACGCTCTGTTACTTCCTCGATCGCTACCGCCTGATCCGCCTGGACGAACAGGTATACGCGCTCAGCTTCGTCCCGTTCGAGCCGCGTATTCTGGATGGATTCTGGGTGGCCGGTGTCGCGATCCTGGTCAGCTTCTGCGCCACCATCTATCCCGCGCGCAATGCCACGCGGATCCTTCCTGCCGAAGTGCTGCGGTACGAATGAGGTATGTTGTCGCGATCGGGCTGTACTTCCTGGCGCTGGCGCATCGAGGCCTCGCAGAGGATTTCAATACCGACGACACCATGAACCTGTGTGTGGCTTATCTGAAGCCGCTCAGCACAGTGCTCAAGGGCGCAATTCTTTTCTGGACCGGTTACATTCGTCCGCTCGGCGCTCTGTTTTATCTGCTGGTCTATTCCTACGCTGGTTACTGGTCGCGGCCGTTTCGCCTGGCCTGTTTCGTGCTGCTGCTGCTGAACCTCTGGCTGGCGTGGCGCCTGTTCAATAAGCTCTCCGATTCGCGCGAGTTCGCGCCGCTGGCGCTGCTGGTGGTCTGCTTTCAGGCCGGCATGTCGGATATCTACATGAGCACCGGCACCGCTTACGACATCCTCTGTCAGACGTTCTTCCTGCTCGCGCTCACCAGCGAGAACCTTGCGGTCATAGCTCTCTGCGCCGTCGCCGCGGTGGATGCCAAGGAAGTCGGCGTGGCGATTCCGGCCGTGCTGCTGGCGCACGACCTCATCTTTCGCCGGGAAAAGATTCGCTGGCCCGCCATCGCGATCACCGGTCTCGTCAGCGCCGTGTTCATGTGGAGCCGTTTGTTCCAGCGGAATGAACTGACCGATAACGATGCCTATCAGGTAACTCTGACGCTGCATCAGTATCTGCTCACCACCACTTCGTACATAAACCAGCTGGTCTTTCGCGGGCAGCTTAGTGATGCCGCGGCGCTCGCCGTGCTGCTGCTGCCGCTGCTCGCTGCAGCGCTGCTGCGCTCGCGCCTGATGCTGTTCGGCTGGTTGTACTATGTCCTCGCGCTCGCGCCCATGTCCTTCTCGCGACCGCGTTTCGGCTACGCGCTTTACGTTCCGTACACCGGCGTCGCCATCCTGCTCGCGGGCCTGATGCTCAAAACCGGCAGCCGGAAAGCGATGGCCGCCTTCGCCGCGCTGATCGTCGCGTTCCAGATATATCAATCAAACGTCGGCATGGATTATCATCCCGGTGGCGAAGAGCCGATTCGCGAAGTCGCCGAGGGCGTGAGCTCGAAGTATCCTTCGCTCCCCAAAGGCAGCAGCCTGTTGCTGGTGAACGATCCGTTTGGAAACGATCGATGGGGACCGTTTATGGTGCTCACCCTGAAGTACCGCGACCGGAATCTCAAAGTGGAACGAGCCGCGTGGGACGCCGCCACCGGGCCGTTTCGCTTCCCGCCCGAGAAGTACGACCACATCATCCTCTTCGCCAATAGCGCGTCCTGGGAACTGAAGCCCGGCGTTGATGACGGCGGTCCCGCATCGTTCGTCACCATGAGCAGCGCGGACGCCTCACGCAGCATCGTGCGGGATATCGGCGGAATCGGAAAAGGCGAGCAGATGCGGTGGGCAAATCAGGATCCCGTGCTGACGTTCCGCGTGCCCAGGCAGCCGGCGAAGTTCCTGATGAACCTCGAAGCGCCGGACGTGATCCTGCGCGAGACGGGTCCGCTGAAAGTGCAGTGCTGGATCGGCGATCACGCCGTGCCAGGTCTGACGATCGCCAAACCCGGACCGCTCCGCTTCGAAGCGACCCTGCCGCAAGGCCTGCGCACCGGCGAGATGGCGCCCGTGCGCCTCCATGTGGAGAATCCGTTCGTGGCGAAGGGAGACGGCGCGCGCCTCAGTTTTCTGGTGCGCAGCGCCGGGTTTGTGACCGTTGAGTAATGCTACTCTTCGGGGCCGCCCTCAGGCGGTGCCGGAGCCTCGGCCGGTTCCGGCTCCGCTTCAGCGGCGGGCGGTTCGGCTTTCGGAGCGGACTTGATGCGCCGCGTGCCCGCGCGCTTAGTAGGCATCTTGCGCGTGGCTTTCTTCGGCTCCGGTTGTCTGGTTTCTTCTTCCTTCGGCTCGCCGTCGGCAGCTTCTGCCGGTTCCGGTTCGGGATGCTCATCCGCGGCCGGTGTCGGCGCGGAGGAGGCTGTCTTACGCGTGGAGCGCTTCACGCGCGGCTCGCGCGCGGTCGGCTGGCCCTTGACGACGGGTTGTGGACCTTCTTCTTCGGGCTCGTCGTCCATCGGGAGAATCGGCGCCGCGGGCTCGGGGATCGCGGGCGGATGGAACTCTGCGCCCAGATGGACCAGCAGACCCTTTTCCTCATCGGGCTGCACGCGCACCACGCCTTTGTCCTGGGCGAAGTTCAGCATCTCGCTGAACTCCTGAAAGCCGAACTGCTTCCAGTCGAAACTGGGCTGCTCTTCCTTGACCCAAACGGCCAGATCTTCGGCCAGCGCGCCGTCTTCCATCTCGAGGCGATGGTTTTCGAGCACGTCGCGCAGCACCGGCAGAGCATTCTCCGGCTTGACCGTTTTCTCCGCCGCCACCGAGTTCTTGCGCTGGATCATGTAGCGGCCTTCGCCGCCGGTCACCGCGACGTAATCGGCCTTGCGCAGCTTCTCCACAAAATCCGTGAAGGAGCTGGCGCCATAGGCGCGCTCGCTGAAGCTGGAATCCAGCTGCAGCATAGTGGATTTCAGCAGTCCCAGCTGCGGGCGCACTTCGCGCCGCTCCAGCACCTGGAGCGCGCGCTCCACCAGCGGCATCGCCTGACCAAGATCCAGAGCCGGCGGACGTCCGCGCTGCTGCCCGCCGCCGCCACCGCCGCTGCGTTGCTGGTAGCCGCCGCCGCCGTGGCTCTTCTCGTGATGCTGCCGGTATTCGCGCGGCACAAAGGCCGGCTTCTCGCCCGAAGCGGGAGCCGCCTGCAGCGGAAGCTGCTGTTGCGCGCTGCTGCCGCCCGATGGCGCCTGCCGCGGCTGCTCATCCATCAGCGATTCGTAGCTGACGAATTCGTGGCAGTTCTTCTGCAGGATGGTGCTGGTGAAAGCGCGCCCGCCCACTACGAAGACCGTCTTGTCGTACTGCTTGAGTTTGTTGACCAGCGCAATAAAATCGCTGTCGCCGCTGACAATGGCGAACGCGTTGATGTGATCGTGCGTGAAGGCCATCTCGAGCGCATCGAGGGCCAGATTGATGTCTGCCCCGTTCTTATCGCCGCGCGGCGAAGGGTCGCGCTGCACCATCTGCACGGCGTGCTCGGAAAGCGCGCGTGTGTGGGTGTCCTGGCGGCCCCAGTTGGCATATGCGATCTTGGTGACGATCTCGCCCCGTTCCTTAAGAGCTTCGAGCACGGCGGCCACGTCGAACTCACGTTGCAGCGTGGACTTAACGCCGATCTCGATATTGTCGAAGTCGATAAAGACCGCGATTTTCAGTTGCTTTTCCATTCAAACGTTACCTTTTCAAGTCCTTTGTGACTCGGTCACGCTCGCGCGAATGAATGCAACGATCCCTTCGAGCGGCGCGCCCGGTTGAAATACGGCAGCTACTCCGAGCTGCTTCAAAGATTCCGCATCTTCGTCGGGAATAATGCCGCCGACGATGACCTTGACGTCGGTCATTTCCTTCTCACGGAGCAAATCCATGAGGCGCGGAACGATGGCATTGTGCGCACCGGAAAGTATCGAAAGGCCGATTACCTGCACATCTTCCTGCAGCGCGGCATTTACAATCATCTCCGGGGTCTGACGCAAACCAGTATAAATGACTTCCATGCCCGCGTCGCGGAGGGCACGGGCGATGATCTTGGCTCCGCGGTCATGCCCGTCAAGTCCAGGCTTGGCGACCAGCACGCGGATGGGCGTCATCGGGTGACGGTTTCCGCGGAGAAAACGGCGGAGATCAGGCTCTGCGCTTCGCTCTGGATGCGGCGCAGATGTTCCTCGCCGGAGAAGCTTTCGGCATAAATCTTGTACACGTCTTCGGTGCCGGAGGGCCGCGCGGCGAACCAGCCGTTCCGCGTTACCACCTTCAAACCGCCGAGCGGCGCGTCGTTCCCCGGCGCGCGAGTCAGCATCGCCTCGATGGGTTCGCCGGCCAGTTCGCTCGCGGTGAGCTGTTCGGGCGAAAGCTTCGCCAGCACCGCCTTCTGGTCCGCATTGGCGGGCGCGTCAATGCGCTGGTAGACTGGCGCGCCGTAGCGCTCGGTCAGGTCGCGGTAGTGCTCGCCGGGGTCGCGCCCCGTTACAGCGGTGATCTCCGCCGAGAGCAGCCCGGGAATAATGCCGTCCTTATCCGTCGTCCAGACCGTGCCATCGAGGCGGAGGAAGGATGCGCCGGCGCTCTCTTCGCCGCCGAAGCCGAGCGACCCATCCACCAAGCCGTCGACGAACCACTTGAAGCCCACGGGCACTTCATCCAGACGCCGGTTCAGACCGGATGCCACGCGATCGATCATGCTGCTGCTGACCAGCGTTTTGCCGATGCCGGAATTGGCGCGCCAGCCGGGACGATTTTGGAACAGGAACGAGATCGCCACCGCGAGGTAGTGATTCGGGTTCATCAGACCTGCGCTCTTCGTCACGATGCCGTGGCGGTCGTGATCCGTGTCGGAACCGAACGCGACATCGTAGCGATCCTTCAGCGCAATGAGCGATGCCATGGCATAGGGCGACGAGCAATCCATGCGGATCTTGCCGTCCCAGTCGAGCGTCATGAAGCGGAACGTGGGATCGACAGAGGTGTTGACCACGTCCAGATTCAGGCCGTAGAGTTCAGCGATGCGGGGCCAGTAGGCGACACCCGCGCCGCCCATGGGATCGACGGCAAGCTTCAGCCCCGCGGCGCGAATCGCATCCATGTTCAGGACGTTCGCCAGATCGCGCGTGTAGTTGGTCAGGTAATCGTGCCGGTGGGTGGTGGAAGCGGAAAGCGCGGCCAAGAAAGAAGTGCGGCGAACGTTCTGCAGATTGTCTTTGAGCAGCGAATTGGCCAGGTCTTCGATCCATTTGGTCGCGCTGGTATCCGCTGGTCCGCCGTTTGGCGGATTGTATTTGAAGCCTCCATCCTCCGGCGGATTGTGCGAAGGCGTGATGACGATACCATCGGCGCGGCTGTTCGCGTGATTGCGGTTGTACGTCAGGATGGCGTGAGAGAGCGCGGGCGTGGGCGTATAGCCGCGTTCGCTGTCGATCATCACCTCGACCGAATTGGCCGCGAGAACCTCGAGCGCGGTGGTGAGTGCCGGTTCGGAAAGCGCGTGCGTATCCATCGCAAGGAACAGCGGGCCATTGGTGCCCTGCTGCGCACGATAGCGGCATATCGCTTCCGTAATTGCGAGGATATGACCTTCATTAAACGAATTGTTGAAGGACGAGCCGCGATGGCCGGAGGTGCCGAAGGAAACACGCTGGGCGCGATCGGCGACATCGGGCTTTCCGGCGTAATAAGCGGTAATCAGCCGGGGGACGTTGACCAGATCTGCCGGTTGTGCGGGCTTGCCCGCGCGCGGATTTGTGCTCATAGATCGCTGTCTACCCGAGTGTAACCCGCGAGCGGTCGCGTGAAAGAGGGGCTGATTTACAGAGCTTCAGACCCGTTACTCATATATACTGATGCGCAGCAGAGGTGCAGTCCGGCAGTACGCAATCGATCGGCTATTTTATGAAAGAATTACAGCGTTTATTGGTGTTTTTAACCGTTGCGGCGTGTGCATTTGCGCAAAGCGACCGCGGCACGATTACAGGCACAGTGTCGGATGCGGCAGGCGGAGTGGTCGCCGCGGCCCCCGTTTCTGTGACCAACACAGCCACAGGTGTGGCATTACGAACAGTTACCACTTCGACCGGAGTATATAGTGTTCCATCCGTGCCGGCCGGCGTTTATACCATCTCCATCCAGGTTCCCGGCTTTAAGAGCTTTCAGCAGACGGGCGTGCGCGTGGATGTCGCGCAGACCACCCGCATCGATGTAAAGCTCGAAGTGGGCGCGGTGACCGATTCGGTGACCATCGACGCGGACGCCGCGCTGCTGAAAACTGAAGACGCGGAGCAAAGCAGTACCTTTACCGGCGACCGCATCAATGCGCTGCCGCTGAACTTCGGTATCGGTGGCGGAGCCATCCGCAACCCGCTCAGCTTCGTGGAACTTGCTCCGGGAACCAGCTTGAACGGCTGGAATGATATCAAGGTAAACGGCGCGCCTAACAATACGTTCCGCATCATCTTCGAAGGCCAGGACACCACCAGCGATCTGAATCCGCGCGTGTCGGACGAATCGCAGCCTTCCATGGAGTCCATTCAGGAGTTCACGCTGCAGACCAGTAACTTCGCTCCGGAGTTCGGGCAGGTGACCGGCGGTCTGTTCAACTTCACTTCGCGTTCCGGCACCAACCAGTTCCACGGCAGCGCTTATGAATATCTGACGAATGAAGATCTGGGCGCGGGGCAGCCGTTTACCAGCAGCGGCAACGGCCACCTGCTGCGGCCCCAGAACCGGCAGCAGGATTTTGGCGCCACCGTGGGCGGACCGGTCTGGGTCCCCAAGGTATACAACGGGCGCGATAAGACCTTCTTTTTCTTTAATTACGAGATGTACCGCAAGCATCAGGGCACCGATGCGCTGGGAACCGTTCCCACGCCCGCGATGCGCGCCGGAGACTTCAGCTCCATCCTGACCGGTAAGGTGCTGGGCACCGATCCGCTGGGCCGTCCGATCTACGAAAACGCTATCTACGATCCAAACACCGCGCGCACAGTGAACGGACAGACCGTGACCGATCCGTTTCCGAACAACGTGATCCCCACCAGCCGGTTCGATCCGGTGGCGCTGAAGATCCAGTCTCTGATTCCGCAGCCAACTCGTCCGGGTAACGTGAATAACTTCGAAGAGAAGTACGTCACCAGCAAGATTCAGGCGATTCCGACGATCAAGATCGACCAGAATTTTTCGAGCGTGCACCACCTGGCGTTCTACTATTCACAACAGCGCACGGATAAGGACAACAGTCAGGACGGCTTCCCCGACCCGATTACCGCGCGCCGCGCGCAGTTCATCCGCAGCCACACCATTCGATTGAATTACGACTACACCATCAGCCCCACCGTGCTGCTGCATCTGGGCGCGGGCTTCCAGCGCTATCACAATCCCGATACCGCCCCGCCGGACATTACCGGCTACAACGCGGCTTCGAATCTCGGGCTGATCGGCGCGGCCGGCCCCGGCTTTCCGCAGATCAAAGGCGTGGGCAACGCATTCGGCGGTGTTAACGAGACCAATGGCGGCGGCGCATCTCTGGGTCCGGTAAATGAGAACCTGTATATCGACAACAAGCCCACCGGCGTTGCGAGCATCTCCGTCACGCGCGGCAACCATTCCTATAAAGCGGGCGGCGAGTGGCGGCTGGACACCTTCACCAACCAGAACAGCCTGGGAACCGCGGGCGTCTTCAATTTCAGCACTGCGCAGACAGCCCTGCCGTCCACTCAGGGACAGGGCCTGAACGGCGGCGGGGTCGGCTTCGGTTACGCGAGTTACCTGTTAGGTCTGGTGAACACCGCGTCCATCTCGAACACGCAGGATCCGCAGTTCCGCAAGATGGCATGGGGCTTCTTCCTCCAGGATACCTGGCGCGCGACACACAAGCTGACCGTCACTTATGGCGTGCGTTACGATTACCAGCCGGCTCCGCACGAGCTATATAACCGGCAGAGTGAATTTGCTCCCACGGTGCCGAATCCCTCGGCGGGCGGCCTGCTGGGCGCAACCATCTATGACGGTTATGGTCCGGGCCGCTGCAACTGCAGCTTCACTTCCACCTATCCCTTCGCTTTGGGGCCGCGGCTGGGTGCGGCTTATCAGCTCGACGCCAACACCGTGATCCGCGCAGGCTGGGGTATCACTTACGGACAGGCACCCAACTTTAACTACGCGGGTTCTTCTCCGGGCACTGGCTTCAATACCATCAACTTCTCCAACGCGACTTTCGGCGCGCCTGCTCTGCAGCTGAGCAACGGCCTGAGTTACAACACGGCTGCTCTGTACGCGGCCAGCTACAACACCGGCCTGTTCCCTAACCCGGGACAGATCAATTCGCCGCCCAGCTGGGTGGATCCGAATGGCGGCCGTCCTTCACGCTTCAATCAGTGGAACATCAGCGTACAGCGTGAGCTGGGCAAGAACATGGTGGCGGAAGCCGCCTATGTGGGCAATCGCGGCGCCTATGAGCAGGCAACCGGCCTGATCAACATCAACGCGATCAACCCGGCGAGTTTGTCCAAGTACGGCCTGAGCCTGAGCAACCCCGCGGATCTGGCGCTGCTGTCTCTTCCGCTAAGCTCTCCCCAGGCGATTGCGCGCGGTTTCAAAGCGCCCTACGCCGGCTATTCGCTCGGCAACACCGTTGCGCAGAGCATTCGTCCGTATCCGCAGTTTGGATACATTGGGTCGCAATGGGATCCGCTGGGCAACAGCTGGTACGACGCGCTGCAGCTCAAGCTGACCAAGCGCTTCTCGCACGGGTTGGACTTCACGGCTAACTACACGCACTCGAAGAACCTGGCTACGGCCGAGGATCAGGATGGCACCACCGTCCCGACCAACGACGTGTTCAACCGCAAGTTGAACAAGACCATTTCCAACAACGACCAGCCGAACATCTTCGTGCTGGCGTTCAACTACACCGTGCCGGGCTGGAATCACGATAAGTGGTCGCGCTTGATTACCAGAAACTGGACCGTCGGCGGCATCTTCCGCTACGCCAGCGGCCTGCCCATCGAATCGCCGATCGCGAATAACAACCTGAACTCGGCCTTGTTCCAGGGCACGTTCGCCAATCGCGTCCCCGGCGTGCCGCTGTTCATCAAGTCGCCCAACTGCCATTGCATCGATCCCACCAAGGACCTGATCCTGAATCCGAAGGCGTGGACCGATCCCGCTCCCGGCACGTTCGGCAACGCCGCCGCTTTCTACGAGGATTACCGCTACCAGCGGCGTCCGGAAGAATCGATGAGCGTCGGAAGAATCTTCCGCATCCGCGAATCGATGAGTTTCCAGATTCGTTCGGAGTTCTTCAACATCTTCAACCGGACGGAACTCAGCAATCCTTCAAACGGCAATGCTCTGCAGACGCCGACCTATAACTCGAACGGCACGCTGTCCGGCGGCTTCGGGTATATCGGCAACGGCTCTGTGTATTCGTCTCCGCGAACCGGGCAGGTTGTGGCTCGGTTCCAGTTCTAACGCGCGCTTGTGCGTTTCGCGGTTCGCGTCTCGGTACTAATGGCAGCGATGCTGCCAGCTTCCGCCCCACTGCAGGCCACGGGCGCGGCGGAAGAGTACCGGCGGGCGAATCAGCTGTTCCAGCAGCAGAACTTCGCTGATGCGGCGGAGTCGCTGGACCGGTGTTTGCGGGAAGATCCGGGCTATGTTGCCGGCTGGACGCTGCGCGGCAAAATCGCGATGGCGTTCAACCGGTTCGACATCGCCCGGGAAGCATTTCTGCGGGCGGTGAAGCTGGCGCCGGCATCGGCTTACTCACAATTCATGCTGGGCTTTTTCTACTACGTGGATAATGACTTCGTGAAGGCTGTGCCAGTGCTGGAGAGGGCCGCCCAGCTGGAACCCAAAGATCCGCAACCGCTGCTCTATCTCGCCATGGCACAGGATGGACTGGCGAAACCCGATCTTGCCCTGGAGCTATACAAGAAAACAATTCAGCTGGAGAACGCGGAAGGGAAGCCGAACCCGGATACGCATGTGGCGTATGGCCGACTGTTGTATTCGCTGGGCCGGCGGACGGAGAGCGCGGAGCAGGTGGCTCGCGTGTTGGATCTTGACCCCAATTCGCGCGACGGGCACTATGAGCGCGGCCGTTTGCTGTACGACAGCGGCGATTTCGCCGGCGCGGCGGCGGAGGGCGAGAAGGCAATCCGCCAGAAAGGTTCCGGCACCACCGACCGGCAGATTCATTTCCTGCTCACACGCGCTTATCTGAAGACGGGCAATCATGAACTGGCCGAACTGCATCGAAAGCAATTCGAAACTTCGCCTTCCACATTGAAGCGATGATGCCGCGCCCATGATGTTGCTCCTGCTGGCGGGAGCTCTGTATACGGGCAACGGTTCCTGCGAGCCGTGCCACGCCGAAATCGTGCGGTCTTACAGCTCGACGCCCATGGCACAATCGAGCGGGCGTGTCGCCGGCGGTCTCGCGCCGGGAGAACTGCGGCACGCTGCTTCCGGCACGCGCTACAGCATCAATGCGGACGGTGATGTTCACGCGGCGAATCCGGCTGGCGAAGCAAGCTGGCGCCTGGCTTACTTCATCGGCTCCGGCGCGACGGGGCGAAGCTTTTTGACCATCGCCAGCGGGTTTCTGTTTCAGGCTCCCGTGACCTGGTACACGCAGCAGGCAAAGTGGGATGTTTCGCCGGGCTATGAAACCGATACTGTCTCGCGATGGAGCCGGGCTGTAGAGCCGGAGTGCCTGGCCTGCCACTCCAGCCAGATCCGGTTCGCGAAGGGTTACCAGAACCTCTATGCGGACCCGCCGTTTGCTCAGGACGGCGTGGGCTGCGAGCGTTGCCACGGACCGGGTTCGGAGCACATCGCCGGGCGGGCACATCTGGTCAACCCGGCCACGCTTCCGGCGGCTCAGCGGGATTCGGTCTGCGCGCAGTGCCACATGTCTGGCGAGGCGCGTATCAACCGCGCGGGTAAGAGCTTTCTGGATTATCGGCCGGGCGATAATCTCTCGAGCCTTGTGGCTTACTTCGTCTCCGCCGGCGATCAGGCGGTCCGGGCCACGAGTTATGTGGAGCGGCTGGCCGCCAGCCGTTGCAAAGCGGCTTCGGGCGATGCGCTCTGGTGCGGCAGCTGTCATGACCCGCACCGCGTACCGGACGCGCGCGAGCGAGTGGCTTACTACCAGGCGAAGTGCCTGACCTGCCATGACGCCGGTGAGTGCCGCCGAGGTCCCGATTGCGCGGCCTGCCACATGCCGAAGAGCCCCGTGCAGGATGTCGCGCACGGCGTGCTGACCGATCATGCCATTCTGAAGCGCGGCATGGCACGCACGGAGCAGACAAAGCCCGACTGGCATCTGCGTGGATTCTCCGCGGCTGACACTGGCGCGCGCGAATTGGGACTGGCTTATGCCGAAGTATCTTCGCGGACACGAAACCCGCGCCAGAGCGACGAAGCCTTCCGGCTGCTGAATGCGAGTGAGAAGGACGAAGCCGTGCAGATCCGGCTGGCGGCTCTTCTGCAAGGGCGCGGCGAGCCCGGCAAAGCGGCCGAGTTATACGCCTCGGTACTTCGCCAGAATCCGGATTCGATCGTCGCGCTGGTGAATCTGGGTAATTACTACGGTTCGCAAGGTGACTTAGCAAGGGCTGCGGCATTTTGGCGTCGAGCCCTGACACGCAACCCGTGCCAGCCGGAATCCGCCGCGAATCTGGAAAAGGTTTATGCGGCAACCGGCGAGCGGGAGAAGGCGAAGCTGCTGCGGCAAAGCCAGGGCCGCTGCGTGCTGGGTATAATCGCGGACAAATGATCTGCAACCGCCGTCAACTGATGCTGGCAGCGCTCGGCGCGGGCGCGCTGCGGCTCGGCGCGCAGGACGACACGCACCATGACGACACCAACAACGTCAAACTCGCGCATCGCCTGACCCCCGCCTCGCTCACCGATGACGACCTCCTCTTTCTCCAGCAGATCGGACTGAAATGGGTGCGGCTGGAGTTTGGCGAGCGTCCCGTCAGCTTCGATCAGCTGCTGGCCGAGCAGCACCGCTTCGCGCGGTTCGGCATGCGCATCTATTCCGGCGTGCATTACTCCTATCGGTCGCTGCGCGTCCAGCTGGGCCAGCCAGGACGGGATCAGGACATCGAAACCTACTGCCGGTTCTTACGCGATCTGGGTCGGCTGGGAGTGCCGGTTGCTTCCTATGACTTCCATCCCGGCAACACGTATACGACGAACATGGTGCAGCGCCGCGGCTATACCGCGCGCGAGTTTGATCTGGATACCTTCCGCAGCAAGGTGGAAAAGCAGGAGTTCCCGCGCGAGTACAGTGCGGACGATATCTGGGCCAATTACATCTATTTCATGAAAGCCGTTCTGCCGGTGGCGGAAGAAGCTGGTGTGAAGCTGGCCCTGCATCCGGACGACCCGCCGCTGGCGAAGATGAACGGCGTGGCCAAGCTGTTCACGCATTACGACGGCTACCATCGCGCGGAACAGATTGCGGGTGGAAGTAGAAACTGGGGACTCACGTTCTGCGTAGGCACTTGGTCGGAAGGCGGCACGAAGATGGGCAAGGATGTCTTCGAGATGATCCGCGATTTCGGCGGACGCGGCAAGATCTTCGAAGTGCATTTCCGAAATGTCAGCGGTCCGCTGCCACGCTTCGTGGAAGCTTTCCCGGACGACGGCTATCTGGACATGTATCAGGTGATGAAAGCGCTGCGGCAGGTAAAGTTCAACGGAGCCGCCGAGCCGGATCATGTGCCGAAGCTGGCGGGCGATTCCGGCCTGCTGCGCGCCGGCACCACCTACTGTCTGATCTATATGCGCACGCTGCTGAAGCGCGCCAACGAGGAAGTGGGCTAGCTATACGAAGTAATCTTGCCAATCCCGGAAGCTGCTTCTATGGGGATCTTCAAAACGGGTATTTTGACAGCGGGAGCGTCGCAACCGTCACCCAAGTGGTTGGTAGCCCCAGCCTATCATCTGGTGCAGGGCTACTCGTTGGAGCTGTGAAAGCGGGACACTAGTTGGCGGCTGCTATGTGTAAATTGTGGACCGTGTATACATACCGCCACTCGTGAAAGCCGTAAGGAGCGAGCCCCCCCTGAAATAGGAATGATGGGGGGGCGCTACCTGCTCGGTGATGACGAGCGTGGCGGAGGTCGTCGGGTATAATGCCAATGCTGGCGTTGTACCAAAGGTAATGTTGCCTTGCCCGGTGTAAGGATTCGCGCTGAAAGTGCTGTAGTTATCAATGATTATAGTTGCCGATACCAAGATTGCCGGATCGACCGGTTGCCATGCGATCTGGAAGTTGTAGGCGGGTAAAGTCGCGCCTGGTTGGGGGAGTGATGTAAAAGTGAGCGGTGCTGGAATTTGCACCGAAGTGTTAGCGGACCCTACCGAGCTATTGGCGGCCACTGCAATGCTAAACAGGCGTGGAGCGATTGTGCCAGCAGGGAGAGGGTATTGGGTCGATAAGGCCTGCTGTTGCACAATCGGGATGGATGCTCCGGAGGCGCCCGTCAACAACAAAGTGCCGAGATCGAGTGTCATCGGGGCCGCACTATTGCCAAGAACAGGAATTTGCTGTACAACCCCGGTGCTGGAACAACCGTTGCAACCAGGCCCCGGCAACAACTGGCTCCCCGGCCCTGTTAGGCTCCCCGAAGTCAGATGACTCCCGTAGGCAGCGATGACCCGCAAAGAATCAGTTGCTACCGTTCCCGCAAGTGTATAGTCGATGTCGCGCTCCCATCGGAAGATAACATCGCTCGAAGTTGGTGGGGACTGGGAAACGCAGCTACCACCGCCGCTACGTACGCTGACGCCGAGCTGTTGGCTCACGCTTGTTCCGGCGTTTAGATAAAAGGGAACGCCGCAGCCTTCAAAAGGAAGAGACGCCCCAGGCTCAACGTTCAACTGATCGAGCCCGGCAAAGCCGGGCGCTGGGCCGGCATATTGAGTGGGAGCAAAACTTTGGACGCCTCGCGTTAGCGTAATTCCCAGCCGTGGATCGGCATTCAACCCCACAACGATTGCGGGCCCGGCAAGTCCATCACCAATAACCTCAGTTGGCGGATTAAGTGTAACTTGAGTCGCACTAGTTCCCGCAACCCACGGACTTCCATCGGGTGGCGCATTCTGAAATGCACCGAGTCCCGTTACAAGGAAAGTCAGAGCAATATCGTGCTCCGGATCGAAGCTGTTGATTGGCGTGTTCAGGGAAGCGGATCCATCTGCATGTACGTTTAATACGACCGGCTGACCGGAGCCTGAGCCGTCCTGTGTAAATACGCCTACTTGCGTCGGCACGACGGGGAGGGAAATTGGAACGCTCGTCAAATTTGCATTTTGGACCACCAGGGCGACGCTTTGCCCGGGAACCAACTCCTGGGGAACGACTGCGTTTATCTGCGTAGGCGATGCGTAAAGAAGCGGAGCGGGATCGCCACCAATAAAGACCTGCGCACCTTCTAAAGTTGAGGGAAGAGGAAATGTCTGCGCCTGAGAGGTGCCGGAGGCCAATCCGTAGCCGCCGATGGAGATCATTGAGCGTGGAGCAATCCCGACGCTCTTTGCATCAGCATAGCTTGCCGCATTGTAGACATGAACCACGCCGATGCTCGCCTGTCCCCAGAGACACGAAGCCAAGGAGACCAGAGCGAAAAGTAAACGGGAATAAAGAGTTCTTAGCATTATGTACCGCCTGGATCGAGATTCTTCCTCAGACTATATTCCGGATTAGATAGATCCAAGACGACAAGTTTGCTGTTACCTACTAGGCGCCTTCTTACAGAAACGCCTCGCGCATCACGTCGAGGCTTTTCGCCACCGCCGAGTCCGCCGCTTCTTTGCCCTCCATCTCCAGTGAGATGTAACCCGCGAAGTTAGCCTGCCGCAGGATGCCGGCGATGCGTTTGTAATCCAGCTTCAGCGTGTAATACTCACCGCCGCCGTAGTAAGTCTTGAAGTGAACGATGGCGGCGTGGGGAGCCAGCTTCTCGATCTCGGGATAAGGATCGCCGGGGAAGTTTCCGATATCCAGATTGATGCCGAGCCAGGGAGAGTTCACGCCGTCCACGATGCGGAACAGGTTCTCGGTCTTCATCGTCATTCCCCAGTGGTTTTCCAGCATCAGCATCACGCCGGCTTTCTCCGCGGCGGGAATGCAGGCGCGGATGGAATCGATGCACCACTGGATGGCGTCGCTCTCGGTATAGCCCGGAATGGGCGGCTCATCGCCCTTCACTTTCATCAGGTCGTCAAACAGGCGGATGGTGCGCCAGCGGCCGGAGTTGATGCGAACCGCCGGGCAGCCCAGCTTGACGGCGAGATCGATGCCGTACTGCGTGTGACGGATCGCCTGGCCGCGTTCATCGGCCCAGGGAGAAACGAAATCCTGGTGAATGGAGAACATCACCAGCGAAAGGCCGCGCAGCAGAGCGGCGCGCTTGAGTCGGTTCAGCGTCTCGGGCGATTCGTCGGTCATCTGACGATGCAGCACCTCCACGCCATCGAAGCCCAGCTTCGCCGCAGATTCGATTACCCGCTCGATGGGATAGCGCTCACCCTTGAAGTGCCAGTAAGAGTAGCTGGAAACGGAGAACCGGGGCGTGGTTCGTTTGGGCGAAGTCTGCGCGGCAGCCGGACCCGCCAGCAGCGCGGCCCCGCCAGTCAGAAACCCGCGGCGGGCAATCCGCGGATCACTTGCTTCCATATTTGACTCGCCAGATTGACTTCGACCCGTCGTCGGTCACCATCAGCGAGCCATCGGGCGCAACGGCGACACCCACGGGCCGGCCCCAGACATCTCCATTCGCGGTCACGAAGCCGGTTAGGAAGTCTTCGTATTCGCCGCCGGCATGTCCGCCCTTCAGAGGAACGCGCACCACTTCATAGCCCGCGCGCACGGCCTTGTTCCAGGAGCCGTGTTCGGCGGCGAAGATATCGCCCTGATACTCCTGCGGGAACTGCTTCCCGTCATAGAAAAGCATTTCGAGCGAAGCATTGTGCGGCTGCAGCAGCACATCCGGGACGATCACGTGGCCTTTCAACTCCGGGTGCGTTCCTTCCAGGCGCGGGTCCTGATTGCTGCCCATGTAATACCAGGGCCAGCCATAGAAACCGCCTTCCTGAACGTGGGTGATGTAATCGGGCACCAGATTGTCGCCCAGCATGTCGCGCTCATTTACTGAACACCAGAGCTCTCCGGTGGTGGGATTGATCGCCAGACCCACCGGGTTGCGGATCCCCGCCCCATAGACTTTCACGAACTTACCGGCCGGCGTGTATTCCAGAATATTGGCGCGCAGTTTTTCGGCGGGGTGCGTATCCGGGTCGTCCACATTGGATCGCGATCCCACCGCAACAAACATTTTCGCGCCATCGGGCGAGAAGACCACGTCGCGCGTCGAGTGGCCTCCGGTGGGCAGTTCCGGGATGATAGTTTCCGCGGCGCCGGCCGCCGTCAGGTCACCGTTCTTATAAGGGAAGCGAACCACGGAATCGGTGTTGCCGATGTAAAGCCACTGCGGAGCCCTGCCCGGCGGATAAAACGCGATGCCGAATGGCGCGTGCAGACCAGTGGTGAACGTGGACGTCTGCTGCGGCTTGCCGTCTTTCGTCATGCCGCGGAAAATTTTGATCTGCCCCGTGTGCGTCTCCGCCACGAACAGATCGCCATTGGGAGCGGTGCGAATCTCGCGCGGGTTGTCCAGCCCGGAGGCGTAAAGTTCCACAGTGAATCCCTTCGGCGCCTTCGGCCAGGCATCCGCGGGACGCGGCACAACAGTAGGCGCATTGGAGACGCCTTTGGTGGCGTACGGCTTCGGCAGGGTTTCCGCCGTCACTTTACGAAACACGCCGGGCTGCACCGTGTGGTAATCCGCAAAGGCGCTGTCTCCGGTGCGAACGTCTTTTGGGTCCACCTTGTCGGCGGCCGCGAACACGCCGGCGGCGCCAGCCAGGAGCAGGATGTTAGCGCTTAGTACGTTTCTCATGGAGTTACCACAAGTCTCTCATTCCCGAACCAGCCGGGTGGATCAAGTGTTGGGAACGCCGTGCGGATGGGGATGCCCAACGGGATGAAAGCCACCGTCGCTCCTGCCCGCGCTTGCCGGCTCGGGGCTTTCCATCTGCAGATTCACCACCACCGGGTCCTGACCGCTGCGCACCACCACGGCTTCACACGGCTGGTCCGGCATGGCATTGATTTCCTGATGCGGCACGTAGGGAGGCACGAAGATAAAGTCCCCGGGTCCGGCTTCGTCAATGAACTCCAGCGCGTCGCCCCAGCGCATGCGGGCCCGTCCGCGCACAATGTAGAGCACCGTCTCGAGTTCGCCATGATGGTGTGGCCCGGTTTTGGCGTCCGGCTGCACCACCACGGTACCGGCCCATAGCCGGCTTGCTGCGGTGCGCGCGTGCGTGATGGCTGCCGCGCGTGTCATGCCCGGCGTCTGCGGCGTGTTCGTATCCAGCTCTCCGGCGCGGACGATTTTGACTCCGTGATTTTTCCAATCCATGCGGGCGCTCCTGCGGCGCTGGTACAACAGTAGCGCGCCGGGACCGCTCGCGGCGGCGGTCCTTTACAATGGCAGCTTGAGCTATCGAATCCTCTGCGTTCTTCTGCTTCTGGCCGCTCCTCTCCGCGCGGAGCAGCACCAGCTGGCGGCCGGTCCCACGACGGTAGTGGTGGGTCATTACTGGTCGGAATCAAAGCCGGTACTGACGATCAAATCCGGTGACACGGTAACCATCGAAACGGTGGGCACGGCGAGCGTCGCAGCTCTGGAGCGTCTGCACGTGCCGGCCGATCAGATTCCGGATTCGCTGCGCGCCATCACCAAAGCGCAGCTGGACCGCGGACCGGGCGGGCACATCCTAACGGGTCCCATCTTCGTCGAAGGCGCGGAGCCAGGAGACGTGCTGGAACTGCACATCGAGACGATCACCATGCCGGTGCCGTGGGCGTACAACGGCTTCAGCCCGACTTCCGGATTCCTGAAAGAAGACTTCCAGCAGCGCTACGGACGGCTAATCCCGCTCGATCGCGAACACATGCTGGCGCAGTTCGCGCCTAACATCTCGATTCCGCTGCATCCGTTCTTCGGCAGCATGGGTGTGGCGCCGCCGCCCGCCTCCGGACGGCTGAACAGCGCGCCTCCCGGAACGCACGCGGGCAACCTGGATAACCGCAATCTTGTGGCGGGCACCACGCTTTTCATTCCCGTGCATGTGAAAGGCGCGCTGTTTCAGGTGGGCGATGGACACGCAGGGCAGGGCGATGGCGAAGTGGACATCACCGCCATGGAGACGCCGCTGGTGGGCACGTTCCGCTTCGTGGTGCGCAAGGACCTGCATCTGACATGGCCGCGCGCGGAGACGCCCACGCACTTCATCGTAATGGGCACCGATGAAGACCTGACCGTTGCCACCACCGTGGCCGTGCGCCAGATGATCGACTTTCTGGTGACTGTCAAAGGCCTGACGCGCGAAGAGGCCTACGTGCTTTCCAGCATCGCGGCCGATTTCGAGATCACGCAGCTGGTGGATGGAAAAAAGGGCGTGCACGGCATGATCGCGAAATCCATCTTCAAGTAAGCGCGGCTGCGTGCAGCGCCGCTACTTCGATTGATAGGTCTTGCTGAAGCCGTTGCGCAGATTGGTAAGCGTGAACTGAGCCTTTGCGTCCACCGAGGCTTTCAGCAGATTGCCTTTGCACTCCGCGGTGGGTTCCATATTGGCGATCATCTGCTCGCCCGCCTGCACATCCTTCGGGGTGCTGAGTGCCAGGTGGCCCTGCCAGATATCCTGCAGGCCGGGCGTTTTGTGCAGCGTCTCGAACACGCCGGCGGGGCCGCCCTTGCGCGGGCCGTTGTTCATCACCGCTACCGTGGGGTCGATCGCCCAGACAAACTGTGGTGAGTTCGAGCGGTCCAGACCGTGGTGAGTGGTCTGGTAAAGATCCACTTTGCCGATCAGGTTCGCGGGGCATACCAGCTTGTGCTCGTAGTTCCAGGTGAGGTCGCCCATATCGATGAAATCGAATTTGCCGTAGCGCAGCAGAAAGCCCACGCTCTGGTCGTTATCGGGATCGGGTTCCGCCGCGTGTTCCTGGAAGCTGGCGCAGGCTGGGTTCGCGGCCCCGGCGCCCTTCAACGGCTTCGTAATCGCGCGGCCCCCGGCCATGATGACGTCGATCTCCACGCCGCGAAGCGGAATGCGATCGCCCGGTTTCAGAATTCTGCGCTTGCCCGCGCTAAGTTCTTCATAAGCTTTGTAAGCTTCCGCGATCTTTGGCCGGTTCAGCTCCACCGATTCGCCGTGATCCAGATACATTCCGATCGGAATCATCTTCGCCAGCGCAGCCATCGCGCCGATGTGGTCTCCGTGAAAGTGCGTGGTCAGCAAATAGTCGATTTTGGTGATGCCGGCCGCCTGAGCAGCCGCGTAAATGCGCTTCGCATCGCGATTGTCCGGCGTGTTGTTCGCCGTGTCCACCAGCAGGCTTTCGCCGCTCGGCGAAACGATCAGCGTCGCCGCGCCGCCTTCCGCGTCAATCCAGTAAATGTCCAGATTGCGCGCGGCCAGTTGCGAAGCGGCGCCGGCCAGCAGCGCGGCGGTTAGAAGAAATGGTTTCCACATATGCCTGTTATCGAACATACCGCGAGCGCGGTTTGCTTTCCGTAACCGCGGCGTCCAGCTTTGCTCCCAGTGCTGCGAATGAAGCGGAAGGCCCGCTCCAGCACAGCTGATCCACATTCTGGAAGAGCGGAATGTCGGTACGCAGCGTCGCCAAAATGCGGAAGAGCATCACGAGATCGCGGTCGCGCTCCAGCGTGCGCGCCAGCGTACCGGCCGCCGTCACATCGGCATGCCACTCGTTCCAGTCCGCCGGAATCGCATCCAGATGTCCGAACTTCGCCAGAATGGCCGCTGCCGATTTTGCGCCCCAGCCGGGCAGGCCCGGGTAGCCGTCCGCCGCATCGCCCGTGAGCGCCAGGTAATCCGGAATGGATTGCGGCAGCACGCCAAACTTCTGCTTCACGCCGGCTTCATCACGGGTCAAGCGGGTGCGCCGATTCAGTTGAACCACACGCGCGCCCCGCACGCACTGCGCCAGGTCTTTATCCGGAGTGCAGATCACCACGCGTTCCACGCGCGCATCCTGAGCGGCGAGTTCGGCCCCGGCGGCCAGCGCATCGTCGGCTTCAAACTCCACCATGGGCCACACCACCATCCCTGCCGCAGCCAGCACTTCCTCCAGGAGAGGGAACTGCGCCAGCAAATCCTGGGGTACGCCCGCGCCGGTCTTGTAACCCGGCCACAGCTGGTTCCGAAAGGATTCGATTACGTGGTCGGTGGCCACGGCGACGTGCGTGGCCCCGGCGCTGAGCATGCCCAGCAGGGAACGGAGTACGCCGCGAACCGCGCCCACCTCGCGGCCATCCTGATCGCGGGCCTTCGGCATGGCGTGGTAATGACGGAACAGTTCGTATGTCCCATCAACCAGGTGGATTTCCACGGCAGCGATGATCTACAGCGAGAACGCGGTGCGGATCTGTTCGAGGAATGCGGAAATCTTCGGGCGCGGGTCACCGGCGCCCAGCGCTTCGAACGGCAGCACTCCGCGGTACCCTACCTTTTCGATGATGGCGCGAATGCGGTGCAAATCGGTTGGCATTTCTTCCTTGCCGTAATACACCTTGTCTTTGATCTGCCAGGAAACGGCATAGGGCACCAGCTTTTCTATCTCGGAGTAGGGGTCGCCCTGCCGCAGGCTGCCGACATCCAGGACGTCCCCGAACCACGGCGAGTTGACCGCTTCGATCACCTGAATGGTTTCGGCGGCGGTCTTCAGGAAATCATTATGCTGTTGCAGACCGAGGATTACGCCATGCTGCCTGCCGTACTCGGCGCATTCCTCGAAGGCCGGAATCATCCACGCCAGCACCTCGCTGAAAGTCTTTCCTTCCGGCTTCGCAGGGCCGGAGAAGACGCGGATCACCGGCGCGCCCAGTCTACTCGCCACGCCGATCCAGTCCTTCACCATCTGAATGTCTTTGCGCCGCGCCGCTTCGTCCGCAACCGCGAAATTGTTGCGCACGCCGGTGCCGCTCAATTGAACGCCATTCAGAAATGCGGTCCGCTTTAGTTGATAGACATACTCATCCGGCGGCGTCTGGGGATAGCCGGGAAAGTAGTAGCCAGTGGCGTCCAAAGCATCCACGCGATGCAAGGCGCAAAAGCGCACCACATCGTCCAGCGTCATCGAGTGCGCCATCAGTGGCTTGTCGAAGGAATACGCATTCAGCGCGAGCCTGAGCTTCACGCCCGGCTCGCGCGCCACCTTCGCCTGCAGTGAAAGAGGTCCGAGGGCTGCCGTACCCGCGGCACCGCCCAGAAAGCTTCTGCGCGAAAAAGGAGCGTCCATGCTCGCTCCTTTATATCGCAGGTTGCCTAACCCAGATACTCGACGTGAGCGTAAGTGCCGAGCCGCGGATTGTAAGCCAGATAGAAGCCGGGATGGTCCGGGTCTTCATAGATCACAATCTGGTCGCCGTTCCAGTTCCAGCCGGCCACGATGTTGTAATCGTAGGGCGCCACGTCCCAGTAGAAATTATTGAACCAGAATCTTTGCCGGTTTCCACCCGCCAGACGGAAGACGTGTTGCGGACCGAAGCCGCCCGTGAAGTGCCCGTGCTGCCACGGCGTTGCCACCCGGTAGTGCGCGTCGTTGCGTCCGCTGTCATGCCCTACCCACTGGTCGTTCGCGGCATGAACGTGAGGAGCCTCGGGGTGCCCCTGCCGGTCGGGAGTAAAGCGGTTCTGCGCCGCGGGCTGCTGGCCGCGCGCCTGTTCGGGCGCGCGCTGCTGCTGCTGCCGATTGTTCTCCTGGGGCCGGTTCTCCTGCGGCCGGTTATTCTCCTGTGGCCTTGCGGCGGCCGGAGCCGGCCCGTGAGCGGGAATGTGTCCGCCGCCCACTTCCTCATGCCCGCCGCCGTGCTGCTCTCCGCCACGCTGCTCACCGCCGCGCCGGTCCTGCGCGGAAAGACCCAGACATAGAATTGCGAAACCCGCCAGTAATTTCATGGAAACACTCCGGGGTTAGAAAACCCGCAATTCAATAAGCAAGTTTCCGGCCCAACGGCGAACCGGCAGGCAGAAGCTGGTTTACGCCGCCTTGCCGATCATGCCATGGGGATCGATGACGAACTTCTTCGCCGCGCCCTTATCGAAATCCTGATAGCCGCGCGGCGCGTCATCCAGCGTAATCGTCTCCACGTTCACCGCCTTCGCGATCTTTATCTTGTCGTGAAGAATCGCCATCATCAGCTGCCGGTTGTACTTCATCACCGGGCACTGTCCCGTGGCGAAAGTATGCGATTTCGCCCAACCGAGGCCAATGCGGATGCCCAGCGTTCCGGTCTTCGCGTTCGCGTCCTCAGCGCCCGGGTCGTCGGTGACATAGAGTCCTGGAATGCCCAGAGCGCCACCCGCGCGCGTGACGGTCATCAGCGAATTCAGCACCGTGGCCGGCTGCTCATGCGCGCTGTCCTTGCCGTGTCCGCGCGCTTCAAAGCCCACGCAGTCCACGGACGAATCCACTTCCGGCACCCCGACGATCTGCGCGATCTGTTCGCCCACGTTGGCATTTGCCTTCAGATCGATGGTTTCGCATCCGAACGAACGCGCCTGCGCCAGACGCTCCGGAATCATATCGCCCACGATCACGACAGCCGCCCCCAGCAGATGGCACGCAGCGGCGCATGCCAGACCCACAGGTCCCGCGCCCGCGACGTAAACCACTGAGCCCGGGCCCACGCCCGCCGTGACCGCCCCGTGGTACCCGGTGGGCAGAATATCGGAGAGCAGCGTCAGATCCTTGATCTTCGCCATCGCCTGCGCTTTATCGGGGAACTTCAGCAGGTTGAAATCGGCATACGGCACCATCACGTATTCCGCCTGCCCGCCCACCCAGCCGCCCATGTCGACGTAGCCATAAGCCGCGCCGGGCCGCGACGGGTTCACGTTCAAACAAATTCCGGTGCGGCCTTCCTTGCAGTTGCGGCAGCGTCCGCAGGCAATGTTGAACGGCACTGAAACCAGATCGCCCTTCCTGATGAATTCCACATCGCGGCCCGCCTCGATTACCTCGCCGGTAATCTCATGGCCCAGCACAAGGCCGTGTGGCGCGGTGGTGCGTCCGCGCACCATGTGCTGATCGCTCCCGCAAATATTCGTGGAGACGATTTTCAGGATCACGCCGTGCTCGCACTTGCGGTCTCCCAGCGCAAGTTTCGGAAAGTCGATTGTCTGTACTTCCACTTTGCCTGGCCCCATGTAAGCCAGTCCACGATTAGTTGGCATGCGCAGATCACATCAAAAGTAAGCCGTCAGGTCAAGCGGGGTGCTGCGGCCTCATGGCGCTCCGGAACCGTTCGCGCTCATCCGGAGTCAAATTGTGCCATCCCCGCACAAAGCGCGCCTTGCGCATTCGGCGGCCCCAGCCACCCATGCTGCCGAACAGCAGACGGCTGAGCAGCAACAGCCCCAGCGCTTGCCAGAACGTAATCGCCGGAAGGCCCAGAATCGCGGGAATCAACGCGTTCCACAGCCCCGTCACCAGCAGTCCCATGACGCTCGCCAGAACAATTCCGAACGCTGCAAAACGCAATCCCACAAATCTCATTCGTCTCATGTGTTTCTCCTTTCGTTACTCAATTCGTCGTAGATCCGCTGCAGACGTTTGCGCAAACGCTTTACCGCATAATGCTTGCGCGAAAGCAGCGTATTCACACTCGCGCCGGTCTCCCCCGAGATCTCGGCAAAGCTCCGCCCCTCGATTTCATGCGCCAGAAAGACTTCGCGCTGCGCCGGCGGCAGTTCCTCCAGCGCCGTTTCCAGTTCGTCCATCAGAATGCCGCGTGCGTAGAGCGCGTCGGGTCCCGCATCGGGAGAGGGTAAAAGATCCTGCAGGACCCGCAGCCCTTCGTCATCCGCCACTTCGCGCTTCCCGCGGCGGAACAAATCCGTAATGCGATTCCGCGCCACCTGCATCATCCACGCGCCGGCATGTGCCACCGGCTTCATCAACCTGTAAGCTTCCACCAGCTCGTAGAAAACATCCTGCAGCAGATCCTCGGCATCGATCTCGTCCGGAATCCGTCTGCGAATGAAGGCGAGCAGCCGCCGCCGCTCCTCCTCGAAGACCCCCGCGAGACGCTGATTTTGGTCCGCGCGCTCCTGGGTCATCGCCGGCAACTCATCTCTCCATCCGTATAGACGAATGCGCCGGCGAGATATTGTGAGTGCGTCAGTCGATCAGATTATTGAACAGCAGCTTGAATGTTCCGTAAGTCTGCGCGCGGTGCTGCGTGCGGAAACCGATCAGCACGATTTTGCCTGAGCCCACGTGAGCGGCCACCACCGCTCCCGTTCGCGCAAGATTCTCTTCGCCTACCAGCCAGCCGCTCTGCAGCAGATCGCGATCGGCATAGCGAACCACGATTTCATACCGCTCGTTATGTGCCGTTGGCTTCAGCACAAAAGCCGGGTTTCCCATCAGATACACGGCGTACGCGTCCTGCGGCATGCCGTACCCGATGGGGTTAGTGTTATCCACTTTCACGTGCAGCGTGGAGCCCGGGCACCAGAACTCCTTCGTTGAGAGGTCCGCCACCGGATTCCGGACACTCAGGCCGAACTTGTCGATAGCGAAGTTGCTCGCAGCGCCCAGCGTAACCAGAGTGCCGCCCTTTTCGATAAACGTGCGCAGCGCCGTCACGCCCTCCGCGCCAATGCCAGTGCGATATTCCGGAGGCGTCGGCACCCCGGCAAAGGCGCGACCTCCGCGCCCGCCGGCGCCACCGCGGCCACTCGCGGCATCACCGGTGATGGTCGCCGTGGAATCCTCCGGAAACACGATCACGTCGAACTTACTGTTCAGATCGCCTTTCTTGATCTCGGCATCCAGCAGCGGCACCGAGGGAAACGCAAACTGCTCCAGCGTGAAGCGCGTCCAGCCTTCATCTATATTGCCGCCGCCGTACCGCTGATACATCCCGATGCGCAGCTTTCGCACTTCGTGAACACCCCCCGCCGGCGCCGCACTCAGCGGGTGGAAACTCACTCCCGTTTCCTTCGCGATAGCAGTCAGCATCGCCTCCGGAGCCGCAGGCACCAAAAAATCTCCCGGCGCCAGGCTCTGCGAGCCCTTATCGACGCGCCGCACCGCAATGCCCTTTGCCAGCAGCTGGTTCACCGCATGGAAACTCTCGTTCGTCGCTCCGCTGATCGAGTAGCCGGCCCCGCCCTTCGAAACGGTTCCCACCGCGTGCAGCGGTCCGGTCAGAATCCGGAGATCGGCCTGGAACTTCTCGTCGACGGGATCCACGCGCACGCCCATGTACTCATACATGGTGTCCGTCGCCATGTCATAAGGACGGATCGGCGAACCATCCTTATCGCGCGTCCAGTCGTTATCGGGAAAAAACGTCCGGCCCAGCAGATACCGGATCAGGCCCATCTTGGGCTGCGCCATCGAGACCACGAAAGTGCCAGGCCCGTAAGCCATGCCGCTTTGCAAACTAAACGGCTTGGTCGCCTCTTTGATCTCGATGCCCTGCACCAGCAGCTTGTTGATCAGCAGCTGCGTCGTCAGCGGGTCGTGCTGCACCACCGGGATCACATACGCGCCAGGCTTTCCTTCCGCCCCGCGCTCGGTCTGCCGCTTGCCCTTCAGGTAAGCGTTCCAGAGCACGGTATCTTTGTTGCGCGCCGTCAGATCCAGCGTGGCCCACGCAGAAATCTTCTGCCGCTCCACAATGTCCCGCAGATGCCACCATCCGCCCGGCCACGGGTTCGGAAACACCGTCTCTTCTTCGTATTTGGGCAGGTTACGCACCCCGCCCTCCAGCTGCTCGGGATGCAGATACAGCGGCGTGGCCAGCTGCGCCGCCGCTGATTCCGTCAACATGCCCACGATGTTATGGAACGGCGTAATCCAGTGGAAGCCGAAGTGGCCCCAGCCGGAATACTCGCCCATGTTGAACACCCCGGACTTGTTCTCTTCCTCCTCTTTATAAGCCATGTGCGCGCCATACCAGCTCAGCTCGCGCCAGATCAGCGGATCCGCCTTAGGCCGGACCGGTTCCGCATAGGGCGGCAGAAAAATGCGCGCCCCATACGGCCCCATGCCGTGGTGGTCGACATACGCCTCCGGCTTCCAGTCGGTGAACAGAATCTTCGCCATGTACTGCGAATCCGGCAGGTTGGTCTGAAACGCGTCGCGATTGTTATCGTGCCCCGCGTACTTCTGATACAGCCACGGTGGGTTGCTCCCCTCGAAAGGCGTGTCGACATACTTGCGGTACCAGTCCGTCACCATGATCTCGCCATCGGGATTAAACGACGGAACCACAATCGAGATCACGTTGTCCAGAATGCGCTGCGCCTCCTCGTCCTTGCGCGAAAGCTCGTCGTAGACCAGCTCCGGCGCCATCTGGCTCCCGCCGATTTCCGTGGCGTGCATGCTCATGGACTGCACCACGATCGGCTTGCCTTCCGCCACCAGGCGTTTGATCTCTGCTTCCGCAATGCCGCGCGAATCGCACAGCCGCGAGTTGATCTGCTTGATCCGGTCCAGCTTCGCCATGTTCGCCGACGACGTGACAATCGCCATCAGGAATGGATTGCCCATGGAGGTGGGCCCCATGTTGATCACCTTCAGGCGTCCGCCGCTTTCCTTCTCCATCAGCTGGAAGTATTCGACGATCTTGTCCCAGCGAGCCATCTTGCGGTCCGCGCCCAGCTGGAAGCCAAAGAACTTCTCCGGCGGCGTAATCTGCGCGGCGGCCGGAAGCGAAAGAGCAGCAGACAGAAGCAGCGCCGCTATCAGCGGCCTGGTGGAAGGCATGGGTTCCCGGTAGGGTAAAGGATTCCACGGTTTTCCGCAACCGGCGCGCCTGCGGGCAGCCCTCGCGCTGAATCATTTATCATTAACCCAATGTTTAGTTCCGCGCTTCTGTACCTTTTTCTAGCCCAGCAACCCACTCCGGCCGAACCCCCAGCGCGCCAGGCCACGCAGCAAACCCCTGCCGCCACAACCCCTGCCACCCCGGCAGCGGCGCCTGCCGCGCGAGGCAATCGCGGCGGCGGTTTTGCCGGTCCCGGACCCGCGGTCGGCGGCCAGGTGGATGAAACGCCCGTGGTCACCCATCATTCCATCTCGGTCGGTGGCAAAACGCTGAACTACACCGCTACGGTGGCGCAAATGCCGCTCAAGAACTCCTCCGGCGAAACCGAAGCACACATCTTTTACATGGCTTACACGCTGGATGGCGTGGCCGATGCCGCCAAACGCCCGGTGACTTTCTGCTTCAACGGCGGTCCCGGCTCCGCATCCATGTGGGTGCATATGGGCGGCATGGGTCCGCGCAGCCCCAAACTTCGCCCCAACGGCTTGATGCCTCCGCCTCCGTACCAGATCAAAGACAATCAGGACACATGGCTCGACATGACCGATCTGGTGTTCATCGATCCCGTCGGCACCGGCTACAGCCGCGCTCGCACCGTCGAAATCGCGCGCCGCATGAACGGCGTGACGGGCGACATCCAGTCCGTCGGCGAATTCATGCGCATGTACGTCACCCGCGCCAATCGCGAACTCTCACCGCTCTTCATCGCCGGCGAAAGCTACGGCACCTTCCGCGCCGCCGGTCTCGCGGGCTACCTCGTCGACCGCGGCATGGCCTTTAACGGCATCGTGCTTATCGGCACCACTCTCAACCTGGAAACCATCTGGAGCCGCAGCGACGATCTGGTCTTCGAGCTCGAACTCCCCACCTACGCCGCCGACGCCTGGTATCACAAGAAAGTCGCCGCCGACCTGCAGAAGAAGGACCTGAAATCGTTCCTCAAGGAAGTGGAAGGCTTCGCCACCGGTGAATATTCCCTCGCCCTCAACAAGGGCGACGAACTGCCCCCGGCCGAGCGCCGGACCATCGTCGAAAAACTGGTCCGCTACACCGGGCTCGACGCGCGCTATCTGGAACAGAGCAACCTGCGCTTCGACGTCGCACATTTCACCCGCCAGCTGCTGCGCGATAAAAACGAAACGATCGGCCGCTATGACGGACGCCTGGCAGGCGCCTCTTCCCTGAACACCGGCGAGACCAGCGAATTCGACCCGTCCAGCACCGAAATCACGCCCCCGTTCACCGCCGCCTTCACCAATTACATCCGCACCGAACTGAACTATAAAACCGACATGTATTACTACGCCAGCGGCGGCGTGCAGCCCTGGGATTACGGCGTCCAAAACGGCTTCGGCGACACCACCGCGCAGCTCAAAAACGCCATGACCAAGAACCCGTATATGAAGGTGCTGGTGGCCGCCGGCTATTACGATCTCGCCACGCCGTTCTACGCCGCCGAATACACCTTCAACCACATGGGCCTGAATCCGGACATGCACAAGCGCGTCTCATGGGCCTTCTACCAGTCCGGCCACATGCTCTACATCGACAGCGACTCCCATGCGAAGCTGCACCACGATATCGGCGAGTTTCTCTCGAGCGCTCTGCCCAAAGCCGATCTGCAGTAGCGACCTTCCGAGCGCCCGTTTCATCTAACCTCTTATGCAGGAAATGAAACAGGCGCGCTATTCCGTCCTCGATCTGGCGCCGGTCCGCGAGAACGGCTCCATCGCCGAATCGTTCCGCAACACCGTGGAACTCGCGCAGCATGCCGAGGAGTGGGGTTTCACCCGCTTCTGGCTTGCCGAGCACCACAACATCGCCGGAATCTCCAGCGCCGCCACCGCCGTGCTCATCGGGCATGTCGCCGGCCACACATCCGCCATTCGCGTCGGTTCGGGCGGCATCATGCTGCCCAATCACTCATCGCTTGTGATTGCGGAGCAGTTCGGCTCGCTCGCCACCTTATATCCCGATCGCATCGATCTCGGCGTGGGCCGCGCGCCCGGCGGTGACGGCCTGGCTGCCCGTGCCCTCCGGCGCGGCTTCAACGCAGCGGACGATTTTCCGCAGCAGCTCAACGAACTGCTCGCCTATCTCGGTCCCGCCAACCCGCGCCTGCCCGTGCGCGCCATCCCCGGTGAAGGCACCAATGTGCCCGTCTGGCTGCTGGGCTCCAGCACTTTCAGCGCACAGCTGGCCGGTCAGCTGGGCCTTCCGTTCGCCTTCGCCAGCCATTTCGCGCCGGATCTGCTGGAGGAAGCGCTTTATCTTTACCGCCAGAATTTCCAGCCCTCCGCCTATCGCAAAGAGCCGTACGCCATGATCGGCGTTCCGGTGATCGCGGGCGAAACAGACGAAGCCGCCGAGCGCCTGGCCACCACCCCGTACCAGCGCTTTCTTGCCCTGATTCGCGGTCAGGCGATCTTCACCGTGCCGCCGGTGGATACCATGGACGGCCTGTGGGACCCGCAGGAACGTGCGATGGTGCAGCGCAAGCTTGGCCTCGCCGTCATCGGCGGCCCAGAAACGGTGCGCCGCAAGCTGGAAGCGCTGGTCGCCAATACCGGCGTCGACGAAATCATCTTCACCTGCGACGTCTACCGCCAGGCCGACCGGCTCCGCTCTTTCGAAATTGTCGCCGAAGCCATGAGCATGGCCTTAGTTCATTCCTAACGCCATCTCCAGAAACGCGAACCGGTCCACCCACTCATCAATCTGCTTAGATGTCGGCTTGCCCGCTCCGTGCCCCGCGCGCGTCTCGATGCGGATTAGAATCGGCGCCGGCCCCTCCTGCGCCTCCTGCAACGCCGCCGCGTATTTCAAGCTGTGGCCCGGCATCACGCGGTCGTCATGATCGGAAGTGGTGATCAGCGTCGGCGGATAGTCCACGCCCTTGCGGATATTGTGCAAAGGCGAGTAAGCCTTCAGAATCTTGAAGTCCTCCGCGTTCTCCGGCGTTCCGTATTCACCCACCCACTGCGTGCCGTACCCGAATCGGTTGAACCGCAGCATGTCCATCACGCCCACCGCGGGCATGGCAGCGCCGAACAGATCCGGCCGCTGATTCAGCACCGCCCCCACCAGCAGACCGCCGTTGCTCCCGCCGTAAATCGCCAGCTTCGGCCTGGACGTGTAGCGGTTGGCAATCAGCCACTCGCCCGCTGCGATGAAATCGTCGAACACGTTCTGCTTCTTCGCGCGCATGCCGGCCTCATGCCAGGCTTCGCCGTATTCCGAACCGCCCCGGATATTGGCCGACGCATAGATGCCGCCCATCTGCATCCATTGAATGATCGCCGAATTGAATCGCGGCGTTTCCGGGATGTCGAAGCCGCCGTAGGCGTAAAGAATCGTCGGATTGTGCCCGTCCAGCCGGATGCCTTTGCGGTAGTTCAGAAACATGGGAACGCGCGTCCCGTCCTTGCTCGTATAAAACACCTGTTTCGTTTCGTAGGAAGCCGGATCGAACGCCACGCTGCTGTGCCGAATCATCGTGCTTTTGCCGCTCGCCAGATCCAGCCGGTACCAGGCCGGAGGCATCGTAAACCCGCCGAACTGATAGAACATTTCCTTGTCGCTCAGCCTCGCGTGCGACCATCCCGCGGAGCCGATGCCCGGCATCTCGATCTCCGCCACGGGCTTGCCCGCCAGCGTAACCAGCTTCGCCGCGGAATGCGCATCCTTCATATAGGACAGCAGCAGCTTGCCATCGGCAATGCCCGTGTCCTCGAGTGTCTCCGGCTGCTCGGCGATAATCTCGCGCCAGTTTGCTCTCTCAGGCCGCTGCAGATCCACCGCGATCACCCGTCCACGCGGCGCTCCGTCGTTGGTTTCCAGGTAGAGCAGCGAACCCACGACGGCGATCGGGTTGTACTCATGCACCGCCGTCGGGACCAGATCCACCGTCTTTGGCTGTGCCGATTGCAGATCCTGAAACGACAGCAGGTTCGTCCCGACCACGCCCGAGTACATCCCGATCAGCAGGTACCTGCCGCCTTCCGTCACCTGCCCGTAGAGCGACCAGTTCGGGTGCTCGGGCCGTTCGTAAACCAGCCGGTCCGCGCTTTGCGGATCGCCCAGTTTGTGGAAGTAGACTTTCTCGTTCAGTGCCGCCACAGTCAGCACTTCAGCCGCCGGCGGTTCCGGATACCGCGAGTAATAAAACCCGCGGTCGTCCGCGGCCCAGCTGACACTGCCGCCCTTGGTCCAGTTCACCGAATCCGGCAAATCGCGTCCGCTGGCAATTTCGCGCACGTGCCACTCGGTCCAGTCGGAACCAGCCTGCGCAACGGAATACGCCATCAGCTTCGAGTTCCAGCTGACCGCGCGTCCGCCCAGAGCCGCGGTTCCGTCTTGCCGATAGGTGTTCGGGTCCAGCAGCACCCGCGGAGCGCTGTTCAGCGAATCCATCACATACAGCACGGCCTGATTCTGCAGCCCGGTATTGTGCAGGTAGAAGTAATGATCACCGGCTTTGCTGAAAGCGGGAAACTTCTCGTAATTCCACAACTTCGTGAGCTGGCTTTTGATCTCGTCGCGATGCGGCGCCTTCGCCAGATAAGCGGCGGTCAGTTCGTTCTCCTGCTCCACCCACTTCCGTGTGGCTTCGGCATCCGCGCTTTCGAGCGTGCGGAAGGGGTCAGCGACCTTCGTCCCGCTGTACTCGTCCACCTGATCGATTTTCGGGGCGGCCGGATAGTTCAATTTCGGGCTGTTTTGCGCCACGCTAACGCCGACGCCTCCGGCCAGCATCACCAAGAGCAGAACTTTCATGCAGAGTCACCCCCAAATTCGATTGTCGCAAATGGTTAACATCGGCATCCTTGCTGCGGGCGCGGTCTGCATGCCACGTTTTCCAGAACGCAAAAGATTGCGGAGATAGGAGCCCCAAAGCCAATCACCCACTCTGTTTCGACGCCTCGCAGAGAGGCATAACTGTTTTCAGTTCGTCACAACTCGAAATAGTCAGATTTCCTTTTGTTTTCAACAGGCCAGGCGGACCGCGCGAATTCCGCCTGCTAACGTGAGGCCGAAAGGGTACAACCATGTCATCCGCAGCTCAGATCAACGCGAACCGCACCAATTCCGAGTCCTCCACCGGACCCAAAACCGAAGCCGGCAAAGCCAAATCCAGCCTGAACGCCTTCAAGCACGGGCTCGCCTCAGGCAAGCTCATCATCGAAGGCGAAAGCCGCGAAGACTTCAACGCCATGAAGAACGACCTCCGCTTCGAGTACCACCCCAACACCACCACCGAAGAATTCCTCATCGAAAAGATGGCGATGTCTCTCTGGTTCGCCCGCCGCGCCATGGTCGCGCAGTCCGTCACCCTCAACAACGCGCCCGACGACGATTTCTTCCCCGAAAAGAAGCTCGCGCTCATGATCCGCTACCAGGCCGTCCACGACCGCGCCTTCTACAAAGCACTTGGAAACATTGCGCAAACTGCAAAAAGAGCGCAGCCACAACAAGCTGGTCCAGAACATTGGCTTCGTTCAGAAAGCCTCGGCGGAAGAGCTCTGGGACTTCGCCGTCGAACAGCACAAAAAGCAATATCCCGGCGAACCTTTCCCCGAATTCAGCCCCGAAGAGAAGGCCAAACTGATCGAATCGCTCCGCTAATTTGCAGAAACCCCCTCCAAACCAACGGCCTCGCCAACCCGCAAGCCCCAGCTCCCGGTACACAACTCAGCGCACAACTCACCGCCTGATGAGCATTCCATGGCCGATTGCAATACGCGCCGCGTGGCCCGGTCAGTTCATCGTTCGCTAACGGCGTGATGATGATGCCGGTACCGATGGTGTTCACTCTGGCGTCCCCCGCACACGGCTTCCGATGGCGAAAAACCCGCTGCAAGGTAACTCCAAAGGCCTCGCCCAGCGCCGAAGCAGGCCAATCCGGCCCGTGACGGAATCACAAGCCCTCAAACTCCATTAACCCCAACAAACCACAACAACTTCCCCCGCCGTCCCCTCTCCGCGCCTCCAGGCGCCGTGCCACCATGAGGCCGAAAGGTACTACAAATATGGCAATTCACAACGCAACCACGGTCGCCACGCCCGCCGACCACTCCCACGACGATCTCCATGCCGTTCGCCACCCCGTGACGGCCCAGGTAATCGTGATGCCCGGCGAAGAGTTAAGCGCTTTTCAATCCTTCGGCCAGAACTTCTTTGCCGAACTCCTCCCCTGCGGCGTCGTCGAGAACCAGCTCGTGCAAACCCTCGCCGATACCCAGTGGCGCCTGAACCGCATTCGCGCGCACGAAGCAAACCTGTTCGCCCTTGGGCACCAGGAACATGCCCCGTGCATTCAAACCGGCGAACCCTCCATTCAGGCCGCCCTCGCCGCGGCCGTGACACTGCGCAACAACACCGAACTGCTGAAGTCTCTCGGCACGCACGAGCAGCAGCTGAGTCGCCTGCTCCAATCCACCCTGAATACCCTGACCGTTGTCCAACGCGCCCGCCGCCGCCGGGAGCGGGAAAACGTCCGAACCTTTCACGCCTCTGAGTAACGCCGCAGCGCGGGGAGGCCACCGGTATTGAGAGGGAAACTTCCTCGCGCTACTCAAACGATATGCGTTTTCACCTTTTTCGGGGCCGCAATAGGCTTGACAGACCGATTCATAGCCAGTCAGACTTGCTCAAGATGCGCACCCAGACCCTTCTTTCTTTTGCTTTCTTAGCGGTTTGCGTGAAGGCCGGTGCGCAGACCCCTCCCATTGCCCCGCCCGTCAGCCCCCCGCTAACCGCTCCAGGAGCAGCCGCGCCGGGCGCACCCAGGCCAGCTTCTCCCCCTGAGCCAGCCGCCCCGGTCAAAGATCCAAACGCGCAGCCCGCGCCCGACGCCAACCTGGCTCCCAACCTCACTACCCCCCTCAACGCGGAGCCCGAGCTCGGTTCCGAAGGCCAGGTTGCCGACCCCAACGGCCAGCCTCTCGGTGGCGATTATACCGGGCCTTCCATCCTGAGCCGCGGCTTCAACTTCGCTCGCCCCACCGTGCCGACGCAGTCGAAATTCCGTCCCTTCGCCGGCGTAAACGCGCTCTACGATTCCGGTCTCACCGCGCCCACGCTCACTAACGGCAGAATTGTCAGTCAGGCCTCGTATGGCGCCGACTTCTTATTCGGCATCAGCGGCCGCCGCTCCCTTCGCAAACAGCTTTTCACTCTCGACTATCGCGGTCACCTGTATTACTACCAGGGAAATTCGAAATACAACGGGCAGGATCACCTGCTCTCCGCCGCATACACGCGCTACGTCAGCTCGCGCCTCCTGCTAAGCCTGCATGAAGCCGCCGGTCTTTTTTCGAATACCTATTCTTCGCTCAGCGCGGTCTCGGTGCCGGACATCAGCACCGCCAACGTCTCGCTGGTGATCAATCCGAACACCGAAACATTCAATACGCGCACGCTCTATTCCACTACCGAACTGGATGCGGTCTACCAGAAAACGGCCCGGCTCTCGTTCGACGTCGGGACTTCTGTTTTCGCCATCGATCGCAACACGGCTGGTTTTGCCAACGCGAAAGGCGTTCAGGCGCGGGCCGACACGGCTTACCGGGTAACCCGGCGCACCACGGTGGGGGTTTATTACGCCTACACCTATTACGATTTTTCGCACGTCTACGGAAACTCCGACATCCACAGCGTCGGCCTGGATTATTCCGTCGCCTTCACCAAAACGATGAGCCTGAAGCTTCGTGGCGGTGGCTCCCGCGTAGAGGTGCAGGGTCTCCAGACGGTCACTCTCGACCCGGTGGTCGCGGCGATTCTCGGCCAAAGCACCGGAATCACCCGTTACTACCAGGTTTCCTACGTGCCCGATGTCAGCGCCTCGGTTACCCAGACGTTCCGGCATGGCGCAGTTGGCGCCTCCTTTGCGGAGGGAGTCTCCCCCGGCAACGGCCTGTACCTCACCTCGCGCCATCAATCGGAAGGCGTGAACGCCACCTATACCGGGATTCGCAGTTACGCGATCAACCTGTCAGGCGGCCATGACCAGCTGCTCAGCATTGGTGATTTCGCGGGCGCGTACTCCAGCTACTACATTAGCCTCAGCTCCAGCCATCCGCTGTTCCGGCACCTGCAGGCCACCGCCGCCGCGGATTACCGCCACCTGGGCGTCAACGTCTCCGGTTACGGACGCAACGAATTCCGGCTCAGCCTTGGTTTCAGTTTCGCGCCGGGCGAAGGGCCGCTGAAGTTCTGGTGAGCCAGCAGGACGTCGAATTCTACTGCCCGGTCTGTCGCGCCGCCGTGACCGACCCCCTGGTTTGTGGTGATTGCTCGGCTGTCATCTGCCGCCGTTGCGGCACGCCTCTCGAGCGCATTGACGATCTGGGAATCGGCTAACGTTCAGTAGCTGACGTGCAGCAGTTTCGCCTCGCCCGTCAGATGCACCGCGTCCGGCGCCGTCCAGACCTCGCCCATGCGAAAGGGTGCCCCCTCAACATGGCCCTGCCCCTCATTCGCGATCAGAACGTTAGTCTTGCCTGCCACCGGAATAAGATCGAGCGCGCCCGTCAGGTGCACTGAATCCACCGTAAAGAAAGGACATTCCACCAGACGAAAAACCGGTTCCGAGTCATGCGCCGGCGCCTTCCGCGCCTGAAAATCCGGGTTCGTCACCGCGAGGCCCTGATCCAGATGCAGTTCGCGATCCCGGCCGTAGTCGAACAGCCGGTATGTGATGTCCGAGTGTTCCTGAATCTCGCACAGCGCGATTCCCGCGCCGATCGCATGAATGGCTCCCGCCGGAACGAAGTAGGTGTCCCCCGGCCGCACCGGAATCCAGCGCAGCATCTGCATGATGCTGCCATTCAGAGAGGCTTCCCGAATCTCCTGCAGAGAAGCCGGCCGCTCCAGACCCAGCGCGATTTTCGCTCCGGGCTCCGCGCGCAGAATGTGCCACATCTCCGTCTTGCCGCGGCTGTTCTCGGTCGCGCGGGCCTGTTCATCGTTCGGGTGAACCTGCACCGAAAGGTTCTCCGTCGTGAACAGAAACTTGATCAGTACCGAGGCGTCGCCGTCCGCAAACCAGACCTCGCCGGTCTCATGCCCCGGCGCTGTGTCCGGGAACCAGGGCTCCAGTTTGGTGGAGCCCCAGATCTTGCGCATGTGTCGGCCCGCCAGCCGCTGCGGTTTAAGCCAGGCCATCGATAAAACGGTGCATCCGGTCCAGACCGCGCTCCAGTTCGTGCATGGACGTGGCATAGGAGATCCGCACATGATGATGTGTGCCGAATGCCTCGCCGGGAACCACCGCCACATGCGCTTCCTGCAGCAGCCGCTCCGCAAACTGCTGCGGAGTATGAACGCCGCCGCGGCCCAGCACGCCGCCGATATTCGGATACGCGTAGAACGCGCCATCCGGCATGGCGCACTGCACGCCGGGAATCTGGCGCAGCCGCTCGACCACGAAATCGCGGCGCTTCCGGTATTCCGCCAGCATCACCTGTACCGAATCCTGCGGTCCGCGCAGCGCTTCCACCGCGGCTTTCTGCGAAATCGAAGTTGGGTTGGAAGTGGAGTGGCTCTGCAGCTTCATCATCGCCCCCACAATGCTCTCGGGAACCAGTCCGAAGCCGATGCGCCAGCCAGTCATCGCATAAGTTTTGGAAACCGTGCCCGCCACCAGTACGGTGTCCTTCGCGCCTTCCATGGAGGCGATGGAAAACGGTTCGCTCCCGTACAGGAACTGGCCATAGCACTCGTCGGTCAGCAGGTAAATGCCGTGCTTTCTCGCCAGCTTGAAGATGTCTTCGAAGTCCTCGCGCGAAAGCACCGCGCCGCTGGGGTTGTTCGGCGAGTTGATGAAGATCAGCTTCGTGCGCTCGGTGATGTAAGGCTCGATGCCCGCCGCGTTCAGCGCAAAACCGTTCGCTTCGCTGGTGGGAACAAACACGCACTTGCCACCGGCATAATTCACCACGTCCTTGTACGTCACCCAGTAGGGAACCGGGATGATCACTTCGTCGCCGGGGTTGATCAGCACCTGCGTCAGGTTGAAGATCACATGTTTGCCGCCCACCGTCACCAGGCAGTTGCCCGGCTTGTACGACGTGCCGAAATCCGTGGTGTGCCGGTCGCAGATGGCCTGCTTCAGCTCCATAATTCCGCCCGCGGCCGTGTACTTGGTAAAGTTCTGCCCAATGGCGCGAATCGCCGCCTCTTTGATATTGTCCGGCGTCGGAAAGTCCGGCTCGCCCGCTCCGAAATCGGACACGTCCACGCCTTGGGAACGAAGCTTTTCGGCATCCTGCGAAACCTTCAGCGTGGAAGAAACGCTGATGGAGGAAACGCGCTCGGCAATTTCAGTTTTCAATGTTGGGGACATCCATACTAATTTCGCAGATTTCAGGCCCCGCGCGGGCGATGCAGCCGGTTTTTCAGCCGCACTTCCACCGGCGGCGGCACCAGACCGGAAATGTTGCCGCCCAGCCCGATGACCTGCTTCACCAGCCGCGAACTGATGAAAGAAAACGCTTCGCTCGACATCAGCGACACCGTTTCAATCTCCGGCGCCAGGCGCCGGTTCATCAGCGCCATCTGCAGTTCGTATTCGTAATCAGACACGGCGCGGATACCCCGCAGCAGCACCTTCGCCTCGCGCGACGCCGCGTATTCCACCAGCAGCCCGCCGAACGAATCCACTTCCACGTTCGGCAGATGCTGCACGGTTTCAAGCAGCATGTCCATGCGTTCCGCCGCGGAAAACAGCGGCTGCTTCGCCTCATTATTCAGCACGGCGACAATCAGCTTGTCGAAAAGACGCGCCCCGCGCTGAATCAGATCGAGATGTCCGTTGGTAATGGGATCGAATGAGCCCGGGTAAATGGCTGTGATCATGCCGGCTTGCCGTGATAAATTCCTTCCATGCGCGCGTTCGCAGTGTTGATTATCATGGCCGCCTCTCTGGCGGCGCAAGTAACGGTTCGGCAACAACCCAGCCAGATCTCCGTTGAGATCGGCGGCAAACCGTTTACGGCGCTGTTCTATGGTCCAAACGCCACTAAGCCGTACCTGCATCCGCTGCGCACGGCCACCGGAAAACTGGTGACGCGGGAATATCCCATGGCGGACGTGCCGGGTGAAAGCAAGGATCATCCGCACCATCGCGGTCTCTGGTTCAGCCACGGCAATGTGAACGGCTTCGATCTGTGGGGCAACGAACCCGCGCAGCGAACCGGCAAACAGGGAACTATCGTTCTCAAGCGCGTCGTCGGGGTCCACAGCGGCGAGAAATCGGGCGATCTGCAGGCCGAGTTCACCTGGCTTGATCCCGCGGGCAAGCCTCTTCTCACCGAAGACCGCCGCATCGTCTTCTATGCCGATCCGGTGAACCGCACCATGGATTTCGATATCCGCCTGACTGCCGTGGTGAAGGTTACGTTCGGCGATACCAAAGAAGGAACATTCGCCATCCGGCTCGCCACTCCGCTCGAAGAGCAGCACGGCGGCCGCATGACCAATTCGCTCGGCGCGCACACCGAAGCCGAGTGCTGGGGCAAGCGCGCCGACTGGATGGATTACGCCGGGCAGGTTGCCGGTGAAGACGTCGGCGTCGCGATCTTCGATCACCCCGGTAATCCCGCGCACCCCACGTTCTGGCACGCGCGCGCGTACGGCCTGTTCGCCGCCAATCCCTTCGGCGCGCATGACTTCACCAAAGGAGCGGCGCCATCTGGCGCTATGACGATCGAGCCGGGCCAATCCCTGCGCTTCCGCTACCGCGTCCTGATTCACCCCGGCAACACCGTGCCCGCCGCGCTGGACAAAGTCTATGCCGCCTACCGCAAGGACGTCCGCTAAACAGCAGCTGACCGTCGAAGGCCGCACGGTCGCGCTGACCAACCTCGAGAAAGTTCTGTATCCCGCGGCGGACTTCACCAAGGCGCAGGTGATCGACTACTACGCCCGCGTTGCACCATGGCTGCTGCCTCATCTGAAGAACCGCCCAGTGACCATGAAGCGCTTCCCCGACGGCGTCGCGGGAAGGGCGTTCTATGAAAAGGATGCGCCGCGCTTCACGCCCGGTTGGGTGCGGATCGCGCCCGTGCCGCGCCGCAACGGAGGCGCCGATATCCGCTACGTCGTCGTCGACGATCTGCCCACGTTGATCTGGTGCGCCAACGCGGCCAGTTTGGAACTGCATCCGTTTCTGCACACCGCGAAGGCGCTCGATGTTCCTCTCAGCATCGTCTTTGATCTCGATCCCGGTGAAGGCGCCGACGCGGTCACCTGCGCGGAGGTCGCCTTTCTTCTTCGCGCCATGCTGAATGATCTTGGCCTGCAGGCTTTCCCTAAGGTCTCCGGCTCCAAGGGCATTCAGATCTATCTGCCGCTGAACACTCGCGTGACGTACGAGCGCACGCAGCCGTTCGCGAAAGCCGTCGCGCAGGCACTCGCGCAGGCGCATCCTGATCTGATCGTGGCGAAGATGGCGAAGGAACTGCGGCCCGGCAAAGTCTTCATCGACTGGAGTCAGAACTCCGACTTCAAGACCACCGTTGGCGTTTACTCGCTGCGCGCCAAGCGCGACCGGCCATTTGTCTCGCTGCCCGTCACGTGGGAAGAACTCGACCAGATGCGCGAGACGCGCAATCCCGACGCGCTGTGTCTCGAGCCTTCGTCCGCGCTCCGCCGTCTCGAAGAGCGCGGTGACGTGTTCGCGCCGGTGCTCACGCTGAAGCAAAAACTGCCGCGCTTCGCTACCGCTTAGCGGAAGGATCGCCGGTTGGCGGCGGCGCATGATCTTCGCCCGCGCGCGGCCCCAGCAGTTCGGTCAGCATCGGCTTTAGCGCATCCGCCCAAACCTGATAGCCCTTTTCCTGCGGATGCAGTTTGTCCCGCTCATTCATCATGCCGTCGTAGAGTTTTCCATCCGGACCCGCGAGCTTGCTGTTCACGTTTAGATACCGGATCTTTCGTCCGTCGGCCAGCTTCGCCAGCCCGGCGTTGATGGCGTCGATCTCCGGCATCACATCCATGTTGTCGTTGCGGGGAAAGATCGCCGTCAGGATGATGACTGCGTGTGGTGCTTTCGCCTGCATCACGCGCAGCACTTCCTGAATTCCTCCCACAACCTGGGCGGCCGCGGCATCCGTTCCTGCCGCCGGCGCTTTGTTCCCGACGTTGTTCGTGCCGGCCAGCAGAACAATTACCCTCGGGTTGACGCCATCCAGTTCTCCATTCTCCAGACGCCAAAGGATATTCTCCACGCGATCGGCGCCCCAGCCGAAATCCGCCGCGTTCCAGCCGCGGAAGTTCCGGTTCCAGTTCTCGAGCAGCTGTGGATAGTCCAGCGCATCCCAGCGCCGCGTGATGGAATCGCCTTCGAAGTAGACGTCGATTTGACCCTGCGTGCGCTTGGCCAGCAGCCGCTCGTGCGCGATCCCGGAGTTGCTGTCGCTCCGCTGCACGGCGCGACTCGCAGGCGCGTGGTGCAGAAACCTGTCCGCCCACGGAATGAAGTACCTCCAGTTCGGCGCGTCGGTATGTCCGCCATCGTGCTGCCGCCAGGCGAGCTGACCGTCCAGCAGGCCGGCATTGACGGCCGGCATCTTCGCTGTACGGTAGTCCTCCGAAACGCCCAGATCCTTCGCACCCAGCAAGCCGGAACACCGGCTCGGCGGCAACGGCAGCCATGAAACTGCCCTGCTGATCCAGCCACTTCGCATCGCCCTTCTCGGGAACTCCGTAACTGATGAAGGTGAGACGCGGCGCGCACAGAGCGATCAGTTCGTGCGCGTCAACCGGCAGATCGTTCGCCGTCTTGCTCCCGAACGTCGCTTCCGACGCGCCATACTTCAGGAAGTTGCCCGCCATCCAGTGATACTCGCCGATTCCGGTCAGGTTCTCGACGGCTTCGCCCCAGTTGCGGCGATGCAGCTTCGCGCCGCCCTCGCCGGACGAACCGACCAGCACCACCGCGAACCGCGTATCGAACGCCATGGTCACCAGCGCGGCTTTGCCATAGCGCGATACGCCTTCGATGCCGACCTGCTTTGCGTTTACCGTCGGATCGGTTTCCAGATAGTCGAGGCCGCGCGACGCGCCCCACGCCCACGCGCGCAGCGCGCCCCAATCGTCCGGCTTGCGCGGCTGTCCATGATTCACCAGGCCGATGATTCCCTTCGTCAGACCCGCGCCGTTGTCGGCCTGAATGCTGGACGGATTGATCCCGGCGAAACCCCAGCCATCGGCGATCAGCTGTTCCGTGGCCGGCGGATCGGCGCGGAACCGGCGGCGCCGCCGCGCCGGGCGGCCGCGGGAAAACCGGAGCAGGGAAGGCGACTTCGGGAATGCCGCGTCCGCCGAACATCATCATTACGGGCACAGGCCCTTTTGCGTGCGCCGGAACCACCAGCGTCATCTGCATGTCGACATGCACGCTCGGGTCGGATGCGCTGACAACATGCCCAAGCAGCTGTTTCCCAATCACGGGACGTCCGCCGAGAGTCGATTCCGCCGTCTTCGTCACCTCCCACTTCACGCCGGGAACGTTCTTCGGCACGCGCCCCAGCAATTCCCGCTCGAAGTCCTCCACGATTTCGGGCCGCCGCTGATTCCACCACATTGCCTGGGAAGTAACTTTCCTCCCATTCCGCAGCGTCAACACATCCGGCAGATTTGGATACGGATTCGCCGCCGCCTCGTCGTAGTTGGCGTGGTTGGGGTTGGCCTCGTTCCCGCTGGGTCCCGGCCGCAGCGCTTTGATGCCCAGCTGGTCCATCATGTTCCGGTGATCCTGCTCGGCGGTCCAGTTGGTGGTCTCGACGGACGTTTGCCCGCAGAGCAGCGCGGCGACAGGAAGGATCAAAGCGGCTGACTTCATGTGGAATAACAGATCACATCTTCCGCATCCGCGCAAACAGGGTATCATTCACATCAAAATGATCCGTGTCCGCATTTTGATCGCGCTCGCTGCGCTTCCTCTGCTTGCCCAGAATGACGAGGCGCGCAAGCAGCTGGAATATACGCGCTCTCACTACACCAAGTACGATTACCGCATTCCCATGCGGGACGGCGTGAAGCTCTTCACTTCTGTGTACGTGCCGAAGGATCAGGCCCAGAAGTGGCCCATCATCATGCAGCGCACGCCTTATTCCGTCGCGCCTTACGGTATCGACAACTATCGCGCCGTGCTTGGTCCCTCGGAGCTGTTCACGAAGGAGACGTTCATCTTTGTGTATCAGGATGTCCGCGGCCGGTATCTTTCGGAGGGCCGGTTTGTCGACGTGCCCACGCTCAAAGACCCCGAGCGCTATGACACGTACGACACTATCGACTGGCTGGTCAAAAACGTTCCCAACAACAACGGCCGCGTGGGGCAGTGGGGCATCTCGTATCCCGGTTTCTACACGGCCTACGGCATGATCGATGCGCATCCCGCGCTGAAGGCAGCTTCCCCGCAGGCTCCGATGGGCGACGTCGGGAACGGCGACGACGCCTATCACAATGGCGCGTTCTTCCTCGCCGCCAACTTCGGTTTCTACACCAGCTTCAAGCCGCGCGGACCAGAGCCTGCCCGGCCCGAGCGCGGCGAGGGCCGCTTCTCTTTCGGCACGCCCGATTCCTACGAGTTCTACCTCAAAATGGGGCCGCTCTCGAACAGCAATGAGAAATATCTGAAAAACCAGAACGTTTACTGGAACGACATTCTGCAGCATCCCGACTACGATGCGTTCTGGCAGGCCCGCGCGCTCGCGCCGCATATGCAGCACATCACGCCGGCGGTACTGTTTGTGGGTGGATGGTTTGACGCCGAAGACCTCGCGGGACCGCTGAAGCTGTTCCGTGCCATCGAGGCGGGCGGGCCGGCTGCGCCCGACACGCTCGTGATGGGTCCGTGGCCGCATGGCGGCTGGGCGCGGGGCGACGGAAACAAACTCGGCAATCTGACGTTTGGGTCAAAGACGCGCGAATACTTTCGCGAAGAGATCGAGCTGCCCTTTTTCATCGCCCATCTGAAAGGCAAGGACACCAAATTCCCCAAAGCCTGGGTCTTCGAAACCGGAACCGACGACTGGCGCAAGTTTGATGCCTGGCCGCCGAAGAACGCCGTCGCGAAAACGCTTTATCTCGGCGCAGGCGGCAAACTCGCCTGGGACACGCCCGGCGAGTCTGGCTATGACGAGTATGTCAGCGACCCCGCGCATCCCGTGCCAGTGATCGGCGAGATTGGCGAAGGGATGCCGTCCGACTACATGACGTATGACCAGCGCTTCGCCTCGCGCCGCACCGATGTCCTCACCTATCAGACGGAGCCGCTCGACCACGATGTGACCATCGCCGGGCCGATTTCTCCGGCGCTTCGCGTTTCCACCAGCGGCACCGATTCCGATTTCGTGGTCAAGCTGATCGACGTGTATCCGAACGATTACCCGGATCCCGAGCCGAACCCGAAAGGCATTCACATGGCCGGCTATCAGCAACTGGTGCGCGGCGAGCCCTTCCGCGGCAAGTTCCGCAACAGCATGGCGAAACCGGAACCGTTCACGCCGGGAAAGGAAACCAAAATCGACTTTGCGATGCCCGATGTCTGCCACACATTCCGGCCCGGCCACCGCATCATGGTGCAGATCCAAAGCTCCTGGTTTCCGCTGACGGACCGCAATCCGCAGGTGTTCGTGGACATCCCGAAAGCCCGGGCTGCGGACTTCCGCAAAGCCACGGAACGCATCTTCCATGACTCCGGGCTACGGGTGCTGGTGACCGAATGATGCTAGGCTGAAGGCCTATGTCATCACGAAACGGCGATAAGGCGCGCTACGGACGCCTGCGCAAAAAGAAGCTCGCGCGCCGAGCAAGAATGGAAACACTGAAAGCCGAACTGTCTACTGCAGCGGCAACTCCGGCTGAGCCGAATCGTCAGTAGTTTCCGCGGCTTCCGGGATCACGCAGGCCGCGGCGACGCGGTCGCCCGGATCCATCTTCACCAGACAAACTCCCTGAGCGCTGCGGCCTGTCTGGCGGATGGCGTTGGCATCGATGCGAATCATCTTGCCGTCTTTGGTCACCAGCATCAGATCGGAATCTTCCTTTATCGCGAGAATTGCGACGATTTTGCCGTTGCGGCTGGTGGTCTTCATGTTGATGACACCCTTGCCGCCGCGGCGAATCAGCCGGTAATCCTTTAAGGGTGTGCGTTTGCCATAGCCGTTTTCGGAGATGGAGAGAATGAGCCCGTCGCTGTCCACCACTTCGGCGCCGACGATGAAATCGCCGTTTTCCAGATCCATGGCATTCACGCCGTAGGCCGGCCGGCCCATAGCGCGCACTTCCTTCTCGGAGAAGCGAATCGCCTGGCCCTCATGACTGCCGAGGAACATGAAGTTGCTGCCGTTCGTTAGGCGCGCGGCGATCAGTTCATCGCCATCCTCCACGCCGAGCGCGATGATTCCGCGCTGCAGCGGGTGATTGAATTCCGTCAGCTGGCACTTCTTGATGACGCCATTCTTGGTGACCATCACGACGAAGGTATCGGCGCCGAACTCTTTGACCGGCAAAAACGCTTTCACGGTTTCGTCCGGCTGCAGATTGATCAGGTTCGAAATGTTTTTGCCCTTGCCCGTGGTGGTGGCGTCGGGGATGTTGTAGATTTTGAGCCAGTACACGCGGCCCTTGTTGGTGAAAATCAGCAGGTAGGCATGCGTCGAGGCGACGAGGAAGTATTCGACAAAGTCTTCCGTGCGCGTCCCCATCCCGATCCGGCCTTTGCCGCCGCGCGTCTGGCGCCTGTAGGTATCGACCGCGGTGCGCTTCAGGTACCCGCCGTGCGTCACGGTCACCGCGACGTCTTCGACCGGAACCAGATCTTCGATATTGATCTCGCCGGTGTCGTCGACAATCTCGGTGCGGCGCGCGTCGCCGTATTCCTTCTGAACTTCCTTCAGCTCCTTAATGATCAGGTTGCGCAGAACCGTTTCCGAGCTGAGGATTTCCAGATACTGGGCGATTCTGACCTGAATGTCCGCCAGTTCGGTCAGAATCTTCTGCTGCTCCATGCCGGTTAGGCGCTGCAGCTGCATTTCGATGATGGCCTGGGCCTGCTTGTCGCTGAACGCGAATCGCGCAATCAGCGAATCACGGGCGTCTTTGGGCGACGTGGCCGCGCGGATCATGCGGATGACTTCGTCGAGATTGTCGAGCGCGATCTGGAATCCGAGCAGAATGTGCTCGCGTTCACGCGCCTTGCGAAGTTCGTAGTCGGTGCGCCGGCGCACCACATCGGTGCGGTGCTCGAGGAAGTATTTGATGGTATCGATCAGCGGAAGCTCGCGCGGCTGCCCGTTGACGATCGAAAGGTTGATGATGCCGAAGCTGATCTGCAGCTGGGTCTGTTTATACAGATTGTTCAGGACGATATCGGCCTGCTCGCCGCGCTTCAGTTCGAAGACGATGCGCATGCCATCGCGATCGCTTTCGTCGCGCACATCCGAGATGCCTTCGATCTTCTTCTCGTTAATGAGGGCCGCGGTGTTCTCGATCAGGCGCGATTTGTTCACCTGATACGGGATCTCCGATACCACGATGCGCTCGCGATCCTTCCCCATCGGCTCGATAGAGGCCTTGGCGCGAATCTTGAGCGAACCGCGCCCGCGCATGAACGCGTCCAGAATGCCGGCCCGCCCGAGGATGATGCCGCCAGTCGGGAAATCCGGGCCGGGCACGAGCTTCATGATCTCGAGCAGCGGCGTATTCGGATCTTTCATCAGCGCGATGCAGGCATCGACGATCTCGGTCAGGTTGTGCGGCGGAACGTTGGTCGCCATGCCGACCGCGATGCCGGAGGAGCCGTTGATCAGCAGATTCGGGACGCGGGTGGGAAGAACTTCCGGCTCCTGTTCGCTGTCGTCGTAATTAGCGCGGAAATCGACAGTTTCCTTATCGATATCGGCCAGCAGCGCGGTAGCAATGCGGGACAGCCGCGCTTCGGTATACCGCTGCGCCGCGGGCGGATCACCGTCCACCGAGCCGAAGTTGCCCTGACCATCGATCAGCGGATAGCGCATGTTGAACGGCTGCGCCATGCGAACGATGGAGTCGTAAATGGAAGCGTCTCCGTGCGGGTGATATTTGCCCATCACCTCGCCGGTAATCTTGGCGGATTTGCGGGTGGGGCGGTTGGGCTGGAGGCCCAGTTCGTTCATGCCCCACAAAATGCGGCGGTGGACCGGTTTCAGACCGTCACGGACATCGGGAAGAGCGCGCCCGATGATTACGCTCATGGCGTAATCGAGGTACGAACGCCGCATCTCGTCTTCGATGTTGACCGGAATGTGGTTCTTATTGGGGTCGTTATCGTCGTTGCCGCCGTTCAGCAGCGGCGGCTGCGCGGGCGGCGGAGGCCCCTGAGGCGGGAGTTCGGAATCAGCCATGATTTTGGTGTAACTTCCATTGTAGCAAAGGCTTAGCCCTTGCCGTTCACTTTTCGGAAGCTAGTAGAACGACCGCCTGCGCCTCGGCCGAACGGCCTTCCCCCACCGGGCCGACGCGCTCGGCGGTCTTGAATTTTACGGAGACCTGATCGGACTGCAGTTCCATCACCGACGCGACCTTTTCCCGTATGGCCGCGCGGTAGTCCTTCAGCTTCGGCCGTTCGAGAATGACAGTGGTATCGAGGTTGACCACATGCCACCCTGCCTGAGCGACCAGTCCGCAGACGTGCTGGAGCAGCACGACGCTGTCCGCGCCTTTCCAACGCTCATCGGTATCGGGGAAGTGCATCCCGATATCGCCCAGGGCGAGCGCGCCGAGCAGCGCATCGGTGATGGCGTGCAGCAATACATCGGCATCGGAGTGACCTTCCAGACCGAACTCCGAGGCGATCTCGACGCCGCCCAGAACCAACCGGCGCCCGTTCGCGATGCGGTGCGAATCCCAGCCGAGGCCGGTTCGAAACGCGCTCAAGAGACCTGTTGGACCGGCAACGGCAGCACGGCGGCGCGCCGTTCCTGCTCGAGAAACAGCCGCGCCAGTTCCATATCGCCCGGCCGTGTGATCTTGATATTGCGCTCGCTGCCCAGCACGACCCCGACGGTGGCCTGTTCGAGGCGTTCCACCAGACTCGATTCATCGGTGCCGGTGAACCCATCCGCGCGTGCGGCGGCGAAGGCACGCCGCAGCAGGTCGTACTGAAATACCTGCGGCGTCTGGGCGAGCACCAGCCGCTCGCGCGAGATAGTTGCGCGCACTTTTGCGCCATGCGTCTGCGCGCTGCTGACCTGCTTCACGGTGTCGACCGGAACGATGCCCACAATGGCCGCGCCCGTTGTCGCGGCCTCATCGAGCGCACGATTGATGGTGTCGAGATCGACAAAGGGACGTACCGCATCGTGCACCGCCACCAGCTGCGTTTCCGGGTGGAGGGCGGCGAAGGCATTCTCCACGGATTCCTGGCGCGTGTTGCCGCCTTCCACTACTTTCACCGGGATCTCCGGGATTTCCCGCGTCAGCAGCTCCCGCACCCAGTCCAGATCTTCCTGGCGCAGCGCCACCACGAATTCGCTGACGCGCGAACAGGACGCGAACTTCCGGACCGTGTGGACCAGAATGGGGGAACCCTCAAGCAGCATGAACTGTTTCCGGCTGGTGCCGGTGGTATCGACTGCTCCGCGCACCATGCGGGTTCCCAGCCCCGCGGCCGGTAGAATCACTGCAACTTTCATAGTTTCGTCAGGCTTCGCCCGCGGCGTGTTCGCGGCGCGCGGCGCCGGCGGAGGCTCCGTCCCGCGCTGTTTCGCGCGCTGGCATGCGCTCTCCCATGGCGTGCGGCCGCTCGTCGTACTTACCGAATATCATCTTGCCGGCGGTGGTCTGCAGAACGCTGGTCACCGAGACGTCGATCGTTTTCGCAATCATCTTGCGGGCATTGTCCACCACAACCATCGTACCGTCGTCCAGATAAGCCACGCCCTGGTTGTATTCCTTGCCTTCCTTCAATATGAAGACGCGCATCAACTCACCGGGCAGTACGATGGGTTTCAGCGAATTCGCCAGTTCATTGATATTCAGTACTTCCACGCCGCGCACCTGCGCCACCTTATTCAGATTGAAATCGTTGGTGACGATCTTACAGTCGTAGACCTTCGCGAGTTCGATCAATTTCATATCGACTTCGCGCACATTGGCGAAATCGTCTTCGACTATCTGCACGTTCAGGTTGGACATTTTCTGCAGCCGCTGCAGAACGTCCAGCCCGCGCCGGCCGCGATTTCTTTTCATGCCGTCCGCCGAATCGGCCACCAGCTGGAGTTCGCGCAAAACAAACTGGGGAATTACCATGGCGCCGTCCAGAAAACCGGTTTCGGCTATATCAGCAATGCGGCCGTCGATAATGACGCTGGTGTCGAGGATTTTAAAGCTCTTTTTCGGACCCTTTTCGCCCCCGAAGAGGCCGCCCAGGGCAGCCAGATTCAACATGTCGCCTTTGCTCGCGCCCACCGCGAGCCCCAGATAAGTGAGCCAGAGCAATAGACCCAGTTCAAAGAAGTGCAGCGTGGTGGAGTTATTCGGATTGACTCGAGCCAGCACAATCGACATCAGAAATGCGCCGACAATTCCAATGGTGCTGCCGATTGCCGCGCCGATCAGGCGTTTGAGTGTAATTCGTTCCAGCCGCTTTTCGAAAAGAATGACAATGACGCCGAGGACGGCGCCTCCCACGGCGGCAACCCATGGGGCCGACTGCAGCGGCCGAAAATAATAGGCCGACGCGCTGATAATCAGAACGAAAACGACTCGAAATAGAGTTAGGTCGAGCAAAGAATTTCACCCCTCGCGCGGTGACGACGGGGGCCGCTCGAAGATCATACCATGCAGCGCAAGTGGGGGTTTGGTGGGTTTATCACGTTTGCTTGCAATAGATTCGGGACCGCCGACCACTGAAAACGAGTCCGACGCTTCATATTAACGTTGGTAGACCGCAATCCACTGCCCTCCCTGGTCCCAGCGCGCGACGCGGCGCATTCCGAGGAGGGATTCAATTTCCTCCTCACTGGCCTGCGGTTTATAGCCATAGAAAGTGGCCAGCAGGCCACCGACGGTTTTAGTAGTCAGCAGGTGCATCGGGTCCCAAACGGTGGAATAGACCACGAGAACGTCGGGCTGGTCCTTTCGCAGTTTGCTGAGGCCGCGCAGACTGCCGACTGAGAAATCATCGAGGTCGCGCACGCTTACCGGGTTGTTGACATAGCCGAAATCGGGGCCGCGCAGCGCGCCTGCCATGGGGAACATGGTGGCCACCAAGGCGCCGGGCTCACTGTTTTCGATGAGATCGGCAGCCTTTTGCTCAAGTGAGACGAAGGTGGTGAAAGCCAGGTTGTTCTCCAGGGGGAACGGGTAGAGCGGGTTGATGAAGTTGGCCGCGATCAGCAGGGTTGCGAGGCTCGCGCCGGCCACCGCCATCCATCGGAACGGAAGGGCCGCGAGCGCAACCGCAAAAGCCGAATATAAAAGCGGCAGCAGCGGCGTGAGATACCGCTCCAGAACCGCGCCGCCGAAAGCGCTGACCACCAGCACATGCGCCGCCGCCAGCAGCGCGACGACTGCCCAGGCGCGGGAGCGAAACACCGAGGTATGCCGCAGAGCGTAGACCACCGCCGCGGTTCCCACGAAGTGGCCGCTGCCGACGAATAGATAGTAGAGGCGCCGCAGGAGCGCCAGCGCGAAGCGGACGGGGTGCAGATTGTAAACGGCGTTGTACTGGGTAAACGCGGTGTTGCCGGCCCAGTGGCCGGTCGCGTTGTGCAGCACAACCAGCCAGACGCCCAGCGGCAGGAGCGGCGCGGCGAAGAACAGCGCCTCACGCCAGCGCTTTTCGTAGGTGAGGCAGACGCCGAACACCGCGGGCGCCACGATGCCCGTCTCCTTTATGAGCACGAGCACCACGCAGGCCAGGGCGGCGCTGCGGATTCGATTTTTGAGGAACAGCAGGAGGCTGAGGCAGGTGAGGACCATGGCCGGCATATCGAGCTGCGCCATCATGGCCTGCGCGACAAACAGCGGCGACACGCAGAGCAGCATCAGCGCTGTAAACGCGGGGAAGCCTTCCGACTCGCGACCGAGTTCAATGGCCAGCAAAAAGGTGAAGAAGGCGCCGGCGGAGGCAAGAAGCAACATGGCAGTCCGCGTAGCCGGAATGGAATACCCGGTTACCGACCACACCACGGAGAGGTATGCCATGAGCCCCGGCGGGTGAATGTTGGGCACGGTGGTGTACGAAACCCACGCGCCCGTGCGGAACAGATCGAGCGAGGCGGGAACGAACTGACCTAACTCATCCCAATAAAAAGGAGTGCGAAGCAGCGGCGCGTGGGTCAGGAACACCATGGCCGCGGCGACCGTGAAAAAGAAGAGATAAATCGCCGGGCGGTTGCGTTTCCGCTCGCCGGTGCTTACTGTACTAATCCCGCGCCCGCCTGCGGCTCCAGCTTAATTTCCCCGAAAGCCGCCTCATACTGACTGACGTTCTGCTGCAGCACGTTCAGCAGCGCCTTGGCCTGCTGCGGGCTGACGTAGACACCCTGGAAGTTCAGGATGCTGACGCGGTCCGGCGAACTCTGGGCCACTACCCCAAACAGCAAAAAGAAGTCCCACAGATTTACCCGGATCTGCACGCTGTTGGCATAACTCTCGCGGTATTCGGGAGTCTTCTCCAGCTGAATGTTTGGTGGCGCCTGATTCATAGAAACTTCATGGTGACTGAGCGGCAGTCCCGCGTCAACCGTGTTGCGTAAATCCAGATATGTAGCGTATACTCCAGATATAGACAATGGCTCAAGCGCTGCGCACACCGCCTCCGCCCGAAACGATTCTCCCCGACGAACGCCGCGACCCTGCTGTCCGCCAGCGTCTCTCTGAACCGGCGCTGCGCTCATTTTTCAATATTTCTTCGGCGTGGAATCTAACCGTGTCTGAACAGCGGGGGCTGCTGGGCTGGCCCGCCTCCTCCACGTTCCATAAGTACAAGGCGGGATCGCCGGGGACGATTGCCTACGATATGTTGATCCGAATCTCGCTGGTGCTTGGCATCTATAAGGCTCTTCATATTCTTTACCCGGACCCTCAGCTGGCGGACAGCTGGCCGAAGCTGCCCAACAGTAACCCTTTGTTTGGGGGACGGCCCGCGCTGTCTCTGATGACTGAAGCCGGGATCGACGGACTGCTGCAGGTCCGCCGGCTTCTGGACGCGCGCCGTGGCTAGCCTGCCTCCTGTTTCGGAGTTCCGGCTGCGTAACACGGTGCGGCTGATCGCGAGCCGGCACCCTACGACGGGCATACTGGACCGCATCGCGAGCCCCGAAGACCTGGACGCGATCATCGAACTGGATTCCTGGACCAACGACCGGATTTCCAACAGCCTCGGAGTGCTTCATCTGATTCCGCCGGAGGAGTGGGTGACGGGGCGGCCGCTGGCGAGCGTGATCATGGCGGCGTTTTGCCACCCGAACCCGGCGGGCAGCCGGTTTAACGGACCGGACCGGGGCGCGTGGTACGCGGGCCTGACGCTGGAGACAGCGCATGCGGAGTGCGTCTGGCATCGAACGACGGAGCTGGCAGAGATCGGCGTGTTTGAGACGTTCGTCCAGCAGCGCGCCTATCTGGCCGACTTCCGCGCACCCTTCCACGATGTGCGGGCCGGCTACGCCGAATGCCAGTCGCCGGTCAGCTACACGGCCTCGCAACGCCTGGGACGCGAACTGCTGGAGAGCGGCTCAAACGGCGTGGTGTACCGCAGCGCGCGGCAGGAAGGAGGCCAGTGCGTTGCCTGCTTCCGTCCGGGCCTGGTGGCGAATGTTCGCGAAGGCGGCTGCTGGGAATATCGCTGGCACGGAACGCCGGTGCCGCAGATCCGAAAACTTGCAATGCGTTAAAACCATACGCGGAGCGCATGCGTCTCATGGAGTGAAAGAAGGTAACCGACATGCCTCAAACACAAGCCGCTGCCCAGCCGGGCAGGGTCTACTGCGCGATCTGTACCCACACGGTGGACGGTCAGGTGGCACTGGTGAGCAAGAAGCCCATTGTGGTGCCTGGCCAGAAATGTCCGCGCTGCCACTCCGCGCTGGACGCGGGAATTGTTCTGCAAATTCAACAAGCCGCCTGATCGGGTCTGTGTCATATTGAGAACAGAGCAAGTTCAGAACAGAGCATGAAGCGCAAAACCCAGCCGAAATTGGAACAGGTGCCCGAGGCAATCGCACCGGAGATCCTGAATGCGCTGCCCCTCGCGGTGGCACCTCCAGTGAATATGGTGCCCTGCATCGTGTGCGGTTCAGAATCGCGGTCGGATCTTTCGGAACACCTCTGTTGGGTTTGCCGGCGCCTCAAAATCAGCGCCTGGCGTGACAGCGAACCGATGCCGGCTCAGGAATAGCAGCCGAGTTCACGTTCGCGTAAACAGGGCGCGGTATTTTCGCAGCAGTTCGTAGATTACGATTCCGCCCGCCGTCGCCACGTTGAGAGAGTGCTTCATGCCGAGCATGGGTATGCGGATGTGCCGGTCCGCGGCAGCGCCAAGCTCACTCGAAAGACCGTCCTTTTCGTGGCCGAAAAGCAGGCACACTGGGAAGCCGGGGCTCCAGTCGAACAGATCCACAGCGTGCATGCTGGTCTCGACCGCCGCGACTTCATAGCCGCGGGCACGGAGGCGATTCACGATTTCGATTCCGGTTTCCACCCGTTCCCACGCTACGGTATCCTCGGCGCCCAGCGCCGTCTTCGCAATTCCTTTCTGCGGCGGCGTGCCCGTAATGCCGGATAAATACAATTTTTCAATTCCCGCCGCATCCGCCGTGCGAAAAAACGATCCAACGTTGTAGAGACTTCGCAGGTTATCCAGGACCACGGCCACGGGTAACTGTGCGAAAGCTTCATAGGCTCTGGCGGCCTGCGTAACCTGATAAGGAAGCTGCTCGTTCATTGTTAAAATGACTAAATCCGTATGCTTTCCATCGTAATTCCGATTCATAACGAGGAGCATTCCATTCTGCCCCTCTACGACCGCCTGACGGCCGTGCTGATCGGATTACGCCGCCAGTACGAAATCCTGTTTATCGACGATTCGTCCACGGACAAAAGCTTTGAGCTGCTGGCGAATCTGGTGCAGACCGATCCGCGCCTGAAGGTGGTTCGTCTTCGCCGCAACTTCGGCCAGACTGCTGCGTTGTCGGCGGGATTTCACGAGGCGCGGGGCAAAGTGGTGATCGCGATGGACGGAGATCTGCAGCACGCGCCCGAAGATATTCCGGCGCTGCTGGCCAAGATCGACGAAGGGTATGACATTGCGAGCGGCTGGCGGAAGGAACGTATCGATAACCCGATTACCCGTAAGATTCCTTCGCGCATTGCCAACTGGATGATGTCGAAAGCATCCGGGCTGGACTTGCGGGATTTTGGAACGACGTTCAAAGCTTATCGCGCGGAAGTTTTGAAAGACGTGCATCTGTATGGGGAACTTCACCGGTTCATTCCCGCCCTTGCCAGCATCTACGGCGCGCGGGTGGCGGAAGTGCCGATTCAAAATACGCCGCGGCTCTCGGGAGATTCGCACTACGGTTTGAGCCGCACGTTCCGCGTGTTGTTCGACATCCTCACAATCCGCTTTTTGCTGAAGTATTTTACGCGGCCGATGCACTTCTTCGGCACACTGGGGCTGATTGGCACCAGCATTGGCGGCGGCATTCTGGGCTACTGCGCCATCTACAAGATCTTCTGGGACCGCGATATTTTGCAGGAGCACGGCCCCTTGATGATTATGGGCAGCCTGCTGCTGCTGACGGGACTGATGATGTTCAGTACCGGATTGATTGGCGAGTTGATGATCCGCACTTACTTTGAGAGCCAGGGCCGGCGGATTTACGCGGTCCGTGACGTGCTTACGCAAAAGAGACGGCAAGCCGTCTGAGATGCGTTCAATTGCGATTACTCTAGCGGTGGCGATTGCCATGACGGGATGCGGGCATTCCACCGGGAAGCCCAAAGCGGGAAATTCGAGCAAATCGGGTTCGTCCGGCGCGGCATCCGCAACGGGGACTTCGCCGACGAATGCGGGCGGAGTTGCTCCGACCGGCGGGGTTCTGCCGGACACGCCGAACACGGCCAAACAGGGTGCGCCGAGCACGTTCGGCGGGACTACTTTCAATCAACAGGGCGGAGTGGGCGGGCCGGGCGGTCCCATACTCGGCGTCCGTACCAAAGCAGGGGTAGCGACGAACTCCGCCATGCCGCCGAAGGGGAACAAACAGGCTTCAGGGGCAGGCGGCGGGGCTAACCAGGGACGTTAGCGGACAATCTCAGGCTGATGCGCTGACACGAAGTGTTCGCGCAGGATCTGATTGATTTCGGCATCCCTGTGAATGGTTACTCCATGCGCAGCGTCGGGGACTTCGATAAACGCGCACCCAGGATGCGGGCTGGCTCTGCCCGATGCCTCGAGTGTCCAGAGTGAGGCGCGAGAAGTGGGATTTCAGGACCTGCGTTTGTGGCAACCAGCCATCGCCATGGGGGCCTACGCCCTGGATGAAGACGGCGGGTTCACCGTCTCCTTCGGTTTTCCAGGCGAGCTTTCAGCCTTTGGATTCGATGGTTCTACAGCGCTGCACCCCGGCTCCAGTGATCCTCGAAGAGGCCTTTCATCGCCTCACCCATGCCGCCGTGGTCAAAGACAACCGAGGTCCATGCAGGGCGGCTGATGACCGGATCCATCAAGGCGATGAGCCCGCGGCTCTTGTCGAACAGGGCGAGCTTGAGCGGCAGACTCTTCGCCTGCCGCACGCCTACACCGGCCGCTGCATAGTCGCGCATGCGCTGCTCGTGCGCCTCGTCGAGGCTGCCGGCGTCGATGAGCAGCCGGCAGGAGATACCCTTTGCCGCAGCCTGTTTCACCAACATCTCCTCCAGAGGATCGACAGCGTAGGGCGGCCGTGAGAATTCCAGATATTCGGATTCCACATTCGCCAGCATCAGCCGGAACTCGGCAGCGGTTTGAGACGGCTCGCTTACGATGCGAAGGAAATCCAGGGTTCCGCGCCCTTCCTGGCCTTCGAGGTACAGGCCGCGAAGGTCATCGATGACATTGGCCGCCACGCGGGATTGGTCAGTCAGCTCATGTTCCAGGACCAGACGCCGGCGCGCAAGGTAGGCCGGAATAGCCAAAGTGGGCTCTACCGCAGAAAATAATTTTGTCCGCTCCTGTACTACCTGAGCGAATCCTTTCTCGACGAGGCTGTCGAGAACTTCATAGATTTTTTGCCGCGGCACATGCGCCCGGGCTGCGAGTTCCAGCGCTTTGAAGCGCGGATGACCCAATAAAACCAGATACGAGCGCGATTCGTACGCATTCAGGCCGAGCTGCTGGAGCCGCCGCCAGAATCGCTGAAAGTCCAATTCGTCCAGTTCCGTTGCCATGCGTCCTAAACAATATCAGTGAAAGTGCCGATCTACTTCCTATCCGAAGTGATAGCCGCTGAGGATTGACTCGCAATAAGAAAAAAATTAGACTCGCAAAAGAAAGCTTATTAGATTGTGACGCCCGCTCATCAGACTTTAAAGCGCATTCGCATCGTACTGGCCGACGACGACGCGATGTTCCGGGGCATGTGCCGGGATCTCATCAGCTGCGAACCCGACATGGAGATCATCGCGGAGATGTATGACCCCGATCAGGTTCCTGTCTTTGTTGCCACCCGGAAACCCGATATTTTGCTGCTCAGCCTGGCGATTGGGCGGCAGCGCGGGTTCGAGGTTCTGGAACACATCTATTCGCTCCGGCTGCCCACGCGAGTGATCGCTGTGTGCCGTCCCGAATCCCAAGCGGATGGAGTACGGGCCGTGCGCACGGGCAGCCACGGGCTGCTGCCTCAAAATACAGCGCCGGAATTAATCCTGAAATGCATTCGTAAGGTTTATGACGGGGAACTCTGGTTGGATCGCGTGACAACGGCCGAAGTGCTCGCGCAGCTGACGCACGAGGCCCAGCCGCCGCGGTTTGATCGTGATCCGAAAACGAACCCGCTGAGTCCGCGCGAGCGGGAAATTGTGGCGCTGGTTACGCAGGGTCTCAAAAACCGGGAACTGGCTGACCGGCTGGTGATCAGTGAGCAAACGGTGAAGAACCACATGCATAACATCTTCGACAAGCTGGGCGTTTCGGACAGGCTTGAGCTGGCGCTGTATGCGGTACATCACGGGCTGCAGAACGGACCCACGCCAAGCCGGCAGAAATAGGCTGGCGACCTGATTGCCGCGGGGAAGGCAAAGCCCATGATCATCGTGATGGACACTCTCAATTCGGCGAAGCCGGGGAGAGCGCGGCGATTTACGGCGGCCATGGATTGATTCCGGTTCCGGGGCCCCTCCTGCACCTCCGCTGACTATGCCTCCGCCGGCCGCGGGCCAAGGTGGCATGGGCCTTGGCCGTCCCACGTTCTCCGAGATGATGATGACCGATCTGATTCCCACGATCGAGAGCTCATACCGCGTGCTGCCGGGCCGCGAGAACCGCGCGATGGCCGGGCTGTCGATGGGCAGCGGCGGTCCGGGCGGCAGTGCCGGTACTATCGACTTGAAGACCGCCTGCGGCGGAGCATTTGCAGATCCCGCGCCTTCGATAAGAAGATGAAGCTGATCTTTATTGGGATCGGTTCCGTGGAGGGGCACGGGGCCAAGGCGTTCAGCGACGCCCTCACCCAAGCGGGGGTCCATACGCTAAGTATTCGAACCACAGAAAATCCGCTGGCTTCGCGGCGCCCGACACATCCTGACACGCCATGCCGACGAAGGCGCCGGTGAAGTTTGGCAGGCCCGGGGCGGTGGCCTCATCTGAGAGGATGCTCGCGTCAAAAGTTTGCGCAAGCCAGTTCCATTCCTCGCCGGGACGTCTATATGCGAAGCGCAGGGTATCAAAACGGATGTCCGCGCGCAGTTCGAGCGGACCTTCGCCGGCGAGCTGGATCGGCTCGGTAAACGCGTCCGCTGAGGGCTGATCGGGAAGCGCCGACATTACGCGCAGATGCTTTCCGTTCACTTCGTCATGGCTGACGTGAAGGTAGTGGAATTTGGAAGCGTTGTAATAGCAAACAAGCCCCGCCATTTGCTGATAGTGCTCGGGCTCGAACTCGATGTAAGTAGCGATGGAACAGACGTGCGACTGCTGCCTTCGAGCTACCAGCGACTGCCGGAACAGACTGCCGATGGTTTCGCGCCCATACAGCCGCAACCAGCCCGGACGCTCTGTGAGGCTGAACAGCTCATCGGGGAATGGCGAACGCAGCCACTGAAAGTCGGGCGACAGTGTTAGATGGCTGAAGTGCACGCGAGCTTCGGAGGCGGGCCATTCATGCGGCGCAAGAGCCGGCGCGGGGAACGTGAAGCGTGGGGCTGCGCTGCCGGTGCCGTGATATAGCCAGCCGTCGCTCTTCCACTGCATTTTCTGGATCGCGGTCTCACGGCCGAGCGTGCACCGTCCGCGAGTTGGCAATGGGCGTCCGCAAAGATGCACCATATACGTTTCGCCGCTCTGCGTCTCGACGATATCTCCATGACCGGCGCGCTGCAGTTCCGCGAGTGGAAAGCCGCGCGACGTCAGGATGTACTTGTCCGGATGCAATTCGTACGGCCCCCAGATGTCGCGCGAACGCGCCAGCGTGACGGCATGGCCCCATCCCGTGCCACCTTCCGCGGTTAGCAGGTAGTAATAGCCGTTCCGTCTGTAAATGTGAGGGCCTTCGGTGAAGCCGATGTCCGTGCCGCGAAAGATCAGCTCGCGGCGGCCAGTCAGCCTGCGCTCCGAGGGCGAATACTCCTGCAGGATGATTCCGGGAAACCGGTTGTGACCTGTCCTGTGATCCCACAACATCTGCGCGAGGTATGTGCGGCCGTCTTCATCGTGAAAGAGAGAGGGATCGAAGCCGCTTGCGTTCAGGTACACCGGATCGGACCAATCACCGTCGATTTGCTGTGCGGTAACCAGGTAGTTATGAAAGTCACGAAGCGACGCGCCGGAAGCGCCGGTCTGCGAAGTTCTGCCATAGCGCTTGACATCGGTGTACGCCAGCCAGAAGAGCCCACCGGAGTAGGTCAGGCATGGCGCCCAGACGCCACATGAGTCTGGGTCGCCCAGCATATTCAATTGCGATTCACGGCGCAGCGGACGTGTGAGCAGACGCCAGTTGACCAGATCGCGCGAGTGGTGAATCTGCACTCCTGGGAACCATTCGAACGTTGAGGTGGCGATGTAGTAGTCGTCGCCAACGCGAATGATAGACGGGTCCGGGTTGAAGCCCGGCAGAATCGGGTTCCGAATGTCAGGCATTTGGTTCAGGCGTGAGCGGGATCCCTTACGACCGTCCAGAGGATCAGCGCGCCCAGAACATCGAGAATACCGAGCACCACGAAAAACGGTGAGTAGCCCACGGTGGTGACCAGGCCGCCGATTGCCAGCGAGAACAGCAGCAGGCCGAAGTTGCCGAAGAAGCCCGCCATACCCGCAACGGTCGCCACTTCACTGCGCGGGAACAGGTCGCTCGACATGGTGATGACAGTGACCGAGAGCGTCTGGTGGGCGAACCCTGCCACGCAGAGCAGGGCCAATGCACTGTACGGGCTGTCAACTGCGCCGACGAACGCGACCGCGGTCATAAGCAGCGCACCGAACGTGAATGTGGCGCGGCGAGCGTTGATGAGAGTGAGCCCGCGTTTCTGAAACAGCGCGCTGAGGAAGCCGCCGAAGACGCAGCCGATATCGGCGGCAAGGAAGGGTAGCCACGCGGTCAGAGCAATTTGCCGGAGATCCATGTGGCGAACGGTCGAGAGGTACAGCGGCAGCCACACGGTCAGCGTGCCCCACGCGGGGTCGGCCAGGAATCGCGGCAGCGCAATTCCCCAGAAGTTTCTGCGTCCGGCTATCCGGGCGATGGACGGTTTCACGTCAGCCGCGAGGGATGCTTCCTGGCCGCTGATGATGTAATCGCGTTCTTCCTCGCTCAGCCTCGGATGAGTCCGGGGACTTTGATAGAAGAATAGCCACATCGCGACCCAAACCAATCCCAGGGACCCCGTGATCACGAACGCGAACTGCCAGTTGTACAAGAGAATTGCCCACGCGACGAGCGGCGGCGCAAGCATGGAACCCACCGAGGCGCCGATGTTGTAGACGCCGCCGGCCAGCCCGCGCTCCTTCGCCGGAAACCACTCGGAGGTGGCCTTCATGCCAGCTGGATTGGCGGAGCCCTCAGCCAGCCCCAGCGCTGCGCGCAGTCCGGCGAATGCCTGCCAGCTGTGCGCGAGCGCGTGTGACATGTTCACGAGCGACCACACCGTCGCGAAGATCGCGAAGCCAACCTTCAGCCCCAGCATGTCGAGCACGTAGCCGCATGCGGGCTGCAGCATCAGCATTCCCTGAAATGTGCCGTTGATCCACGAGTACTCCTGTGGACCGATCTTCAATTCCTTGAGAAGCGTGGGCGCCGCGACGGATAAGGTGGATCGCGTCAGGTAATTGAGCACAGCACCGAGCATGATGAGCGAGATCATCCACCAGCGGAGTCCGCGAATTTTGGTGCGGTGTGAGGCTGCGGGGTGCATCCGTGGCGTGCTCATGAGTGGTTTTCGAAAGCCGGTTCGCGGCTCAGGCTTCGCTCGGGTATCCCTTGCCGACAGCCGCAGAGTTCCCGGTCCGCGCTATCTTTGTTCCGAATAGCCTTGCCACACATATTCAAGGGCCTGCGGCAAGCTGTTGTTGATCACTTTCCTTTGCGTATGACCGGCACCCTTCGAATAGACGAACTGGTACGGATAGCCTTTGTCCTTCAGAATTCTGGCAAGCCGCGAGTTGGCGATGACCCAGTTCCTCCGATTCGCTGACGCGGTCCTCGCGCCATTGTCGTTTTCGGAAACCTGTATCCACAAGCGGAGAGGCTTCTTCGCGGTATCCGGAAAGAGGTGCTCGATGTATTCATAGGCGCCCAGCGGCGCTTCGGGGCTGCGGCGAAGGTCCACGAACGTGCCCGAGTATGTGACGACACGGTGATAGAGATCAGGCCGGAACCAGGCCATGGTCAGCGCCACCGCGCCACCCGAACTGCCGCCCAGCGTCATCCGTGCTTCCGGATTCTTCGACAACCTGACGTTCGCTTCCTTCTCGGCGCGGGGCAGGACTTCTTCTTCCACAAATTGCACGTACTTATCGGAAACAGTGTCGTACTCCATGCTCCGCTCCGATCCGCCGTTGTCGATCATCACGGCGACCATCACCGGCAAACGCTGGTCGTAGATCATGTTGTCGAGGATGGTCGGCAGGTTGTAGCGCATTCCATAAGCGTCAGCGGAGACGATGACGGGCGCGGCGGTACCCGGGACGTACTCCGCCGGAACGTAGACGCAGACGTGCCGCTGGAAGCCGCCGTTCATGCCGGGATAGAACTTACTCTCGGCCGAGTTCATCACGAACTCAGTTACCTTTCCTTCGGGAACACCTGCGCGCTTCGCCAGTTCCGGCGCGGTCGGATAACCCGGGCCGGTCGAATAGTCGCCATCGACGGCGGCGGATGTCCACGGCGGAAGATCTTTGAGCTTCGCCATCTCGGTGATGTCCGCAGCGGATGGGGGCGTTTGGACGCGTGCGCCTTGTCGCCCTGGCACGTTTGCGGCCGCCTGCGCGGGGCGGGCGGGGGCCGGTGTTGCCGGAGGTATGCAGGGAATAGCGGGAAGCTGCGCCAGTGCAGGGTGTGCAAAGAATAAAGCCACACAGCAAAGTTTCAAAATTGAGGTTCCTCCTGTCTGAATCAGTCTAAAGGAATTTGGGGTTGGCTGGACCGTGATTTGCCGGTGAGGCGGATTGGGTTGTGGACCGTGGGCGCCAAGTGGAGGCTATGCCCCGCGGCTCAATAAAGGTGTTACTCGGATGAACAGCTTGTCCCACCTGATGTGATTGCCAGTTGCTGATGGACGCCCGCCGGGGAAGGTCTGCTCCAGCAGTTCGAGGGAGACGATCTCATCAGTTTTCACGAGGAGCCAGTTGGGAAGAGGACGGCTGCTGGCGCCCTTGGTTTGATATCCCAGCAATTGGACCGATCCGTTGAGTATCCCGTGATCGTGCGGTTCAGGATGCGCTCTTTGTCGTGGTACAGCAGCCAGAGCATGCGCGCCTGTTCGATGGCCGTTCGGATAAGTGGAACAGGTTTCAGCAGCATCGACGACCATTTTGGCGTGTTCGGGTGGCGCCGGCTAATCTGGGAGGTCGATTTCTCCTGACTACAGGTCAGCTCAGAAAGGCGATTGAGAGACGCAAATCGATGGACCGAGTGAAGGTCGAGGGTTTCTTAACGGAGATCCTGAGATTTATCGACGAGGTGCAGCCAATCCC
>CAVQTR010000005.1:0-42273 GCA_963716685.1 Bryobacterales bacterium | reverse complement strand
AAAACACTCCATGAAGTCGCTCAGATTCGCGACCGTCAGCTCGCCACCGTCGTCGGCATGGTGGCCGATCTCGTTGAGCGCCGCCAGCTGGCCTTCGAGGATGCGTGGGTGCCTCCCGCGCATAGCTCGGCGATAGAGGAAGCCGCTGCCCGTCTGGGTTATCAGTGGTTAAAGCCGCTGCGCGAGGCTTTGCCGAAAGAGATTACGCCGGAGGAGATCCGGCTGGTCGTTGCGCACATCCGGGCCGAACAATCCTGAGAATGCATTTAACAAAGTTTTATCTTTCCCACGCAACAAAGCCGGGAACGCGCGCGTTTGCAGTACTGATGCGTTTGCTCCCCCTTTTCCTGCTCTTTCTGTCGGCGTCGTTCGCGCAGGTGGTCCCGAATCGATTCATCGTCCAACTCTCCACGGATCCGGCGGCCACCCGGGTCAGCCGCACCGCCGGCCGAACGGCGCCGGAGAACGCGGCCGCTGCCACGCAGCGCACCCTCGTCCGCACGGAGCAAGCGCAGGTTCGAACGCAGCTCGCAGCGCGCGGAGCCACCGTTCTCGACAGCACCGATACCGTTATGAATGCGCTTTTCGTCGAAACCTCCGCAGCCGATCCGCAGCCCTGGTCGGGCATCGCGAACGTCACGCAGGTTTATCCAGTGCAGGTGGCCCAACCTTTTCTCGATCAGGCGGTCATCGTCAACAAAGTCACCGACGCCTGGGCGCAGATCGGCCAAACCAATGCCGGAGCAGGCATCAAGATCGCGATAGTCGATTCCGGGATCGACGTCGGTCACGCCGCCTTCCAGAACAGCCCACTTACGCTTCCGGCCACCTTTCCGCGCGTCAACACTTCTACCGACACCGCCTACACCAATAACAAAGTCATCGTCGCGCGCTCTTACGTCAATCTCCTTTCCGCCAGCGACCCCGATAACTCCGCGCGCGACCACTCCGGCCACGGCACCGCCCTCGCGATGGTCTCCGCCGGGAACACCAATGCCGGGCCGCTCGCCACCATCACCGGGGTAGCCCCCGCCGCCTGGCTCGGCAGCTACAAGATCTTCGGTACGCCCGGAACGAATGACAACACCACCACCGCCGCCATCATCAAAGCCATTGACGACGCGGTCTCGGATGGCATGGACATCATCAACCTGAGCCTCGGTGTGTCCGTCGCTTCTCGCCTCCAGCGCGATCCCACCGTTGCCGCCGTGGAAGCTGCCGTCAGCGCAGGTGTCATTGTCGTCGTGGCTGCGGGCAACTCGGGCGCAGACCCCAATACGATCGCTTCGCCCGCAACCGCGCCCGACGTCATCACCGTGAGCGCCCAGCGCAACAACCGCACGTTCGCCACAACGGTCCAGGCCGCCGGATTTGCTCCGTTCTTCGCCGTGCCCGGAAATGGCCCAACACCCGCAGCCCCGATTGCCGGCACTCTCGTCGACATCGCCGCGCTTGATACCACCGGCCTCGCCTGCAATGCGCTTCCGGCCAACGCTCTCTCGGGAAGGATCGCCCTCATTCTTCGCGGCACCTGCACTTTCGCGACGAAGCTAACGAACGCCCAAAACTCCGGCGCCATCGGTGCAATCGTGTATGCTGCCCCTTCGTCGCCCAGCCCGATCGCCATGGATACCGCCGGTGTCACGCTGCCCGCCGAGATGATCGCGAACCCCGATGGCGTCTCGCTGCAGCAGGCCATCGCCGCCGGGCAGGCCGTCACCGCCAGTCTTTCGTATTCAGCCAGCCCGTTCTCCGTCAATCCGAGCCAGCTCACCGTGTTCGGCTCGGCCGGTCCCGGTGTGGACACGTCTATCAAGCCGGATCTGCTCGCTGTCGGTCAGGACATGTACATGGCCACTCAGAGCTTCGATCCCAATGGAGAGATGTACAGCGCCAACGGATATATCGCCGCCGATGGCACCAGCTTCTCCGCACCCATGACCTCTGGCGCCGCCGCACTGGTCAAGAGCGCGCTGCCCGGCCTTACCCCGGCGCAATACAAATCGCTGCTCGTGAACACTGCTTCCTCCACCGGCGGCTGGGCGACGGTCCAGCAGTCCGGCGGCGGATCCCTCAACGCCGGCGCCGCGCTGCTTGCCACCGCGACCGCTGCCCCCGTCTCCCTCAGCTTTGGCGCGGGTGACGCTTTCCCACAGCTCACCTCCACCCTGACCATCACCAACATCGGTTCCCAGGCCGACACGTTCACCATTACGCAAAACCCCTCGGGTGTGGGCCCCGTGCCCACGCTGTCCGCCACCTCCGTCCCGCTCGCTCCGGGCGCTTCGGCCAGCCTCACCGTCGGCTTCCAGGGCTCCAATCTCGCGCCCGGCGCCTATGAAGGCTTCCTGACCGTCGCCGGAGCCAACGCTCCGGTAGGTACACGCATTCCTTACTGGTACGCCGTTGCGTCCGCCACGCCTGCGCACGTCACGGTGCTCGACAGCCTCGATTCCGGCAAGCCTTCTTCCCGCCAGTCGCAGGCCATCGCCTTCCGCGTTACCGACGCTGCCGGCATCCCCATCACCACCGTCTCCCCACAGGTGACCGCCACCGGCGCCGGCTCCGTCACACGCGTCTATTCCGACGATTCCGATGTCCCCGGCCTCTTTCTGGTCGATGTTCGCCTCGGCGCGGCTACCGGCGCCAACACCTTCCATATCCAGGTGGGTTCCCTTTCAACCGACGTCCTGATCATGGTCGAGTAGGGCCGTATACTGGAACTGAAGCCACGTCGCTTCGGTAATGCAGCTCGTCGAAACAGCATCTCGTTATGCGGCCTTGGAGTCTCTGCCCGATCCCGATCAGGCGCTCCACTTCTTCGAACGCTTTCAGCACGAAGCGCCCCGAGCCTTCGAAGCCGCTTCCCGCTCCCCCGAAACGCTGCGCCGCTTTGTGACGCTCTTTTCGTCCAGCGCTTTTCTGGCCGAAGCCGTAATCCGCCACCCCGGCTGGCTGCTGGGAAACACCGCGGTCGATCCGCAGGAGTTCGCCGCTTTTCGCAAACGCGAGCTCACCGGCATCGTCTTGCGCGACATGCAGGGCATCGCTTCCCTGGCGCAAACCACGGGCGCCCTCTCCGATCTCGCCGACGCCATCCTGAATGCCGCGTGGAAAACGGTCTGCGCGCAGTTGCAGCCGCCCTCCCCGCGCACGCGCCTCTCCATCATTTCGCTTGGCAAACTGGGTGGCCAGGAACTGAACTACAGCTCCGACATCGACCTAATGTTCGTCTCCTCCGGCGAAGACCACGGATGGTGCAGTCGCGCCGCCGCCGCGCTCACGGAACTGCTCTCTGCCTATACTCCCGAGGGCGTGTGTTACCGCGTAGACCTGCGTCTGCGCCCTGATGGCCGCTATGGCGAGATCTGCCAGTCTCTCGCAGGAGCGAAGCGCTACTACGGCCAGCGCGCGCGCGACTGGGAGCTGCAGATGCTGATCAAGGCGCGCGTCTCCGCCGGTGACCCGGAACCGGGCGCCGAACTCCTCTCCTTCGTCGAGCCGCTGATCTATACCGGAGATCCGTCGTCTTTGGCGTTCGCGGAAAGGTCGCGCGACCAGCCCGCCACCGGCTTGGACATCAAGTTCGCGCCCGGTGGCATTCGGGATATCGAATTCCTCGTGCAGCATCTGCAGCGCAGGCACGGCGGCGCTGACCCCTTTCTCCGTCACGGCGGCACGCAGACCGCTCTCGCCCGTCTGCGCGAGCACGCATTGTTATCCGAAACCGAATACGCGAGGCTCAATGAAGCCTATGTTTTCCTGCGCCACCTGGAACACCGCCTTCAGTTTCAGGATGACCGCCAAACCCACACGCTGCCATCGGATCCCCGCGCCATCGGCATCCTCGCGCGCAAAATGCCGGCGACGCCCAATACCCCCGAGCCCACTGTCGCGACACTCCGGCAGCGGCTCGAGGAACTCCTCAGCGGCGTTCGCGAAATCTCCGCTCGCATGGTCGCCGCGCACCGCCCCGTTCCCGTCCCGGCAGCACCTGCCAAACCGGACCCTTGTGCCGCCTTCCCGGCGCACTGCCTCGAACGCTTCGAACACCACCCCGATCTGCGCCAGTGCGTTCTCGATCTCATGGAAAACAGCCGCTTCCTGCGCGATCTGCTGACGCGGCACCCGGAATTGCTCGACGAAGTGGAACAGGCATGCCCCTCCGCACAGGCTCGCGATACCGCGGCTCCCCCGAACGATGCCCGCGGCCTGCGCCGGTTTTTCCGCGAGCGCATGGTTCGTATCCAGACCGAGAGCGTGTGTCGCCGCGCCCCCATCTTCAAGACCCTGAAACGCACCTCCAATCTGGCCGATGCGGTCATCGCCGGAGCCTATCGCCTAGCCACCGGCGATCCCGGGAACGACGGCATGATGGTCATTGCTCTCGGCCGCCTTGGCATGCGTGAGTTCGATCTCGCGAGCGATGCCGACCTGGTTTTCGTGCTGCCCGACAGCGAAGCCCCGCGCCGCGAATACTGGACCACCGTCGCCGAGCGCATCATCCAGACAGTCGGTTCCTACAGCGGCGATGGCGTGCTCTTCAGCATCGATACGCGCCTCCGCCCCAACGGCCGCGAGGGTGCTCTCGTGCAGACCGAATCCGCATTCAAGGCCTACTTCGCCCATCACGCCGAGGCGTGGGAAGGCATCAGCTACATGAAGGCACGCGGCGTCGCGGGAAATGCCGCGCGCGCTACCGGCTTTCTTCACGACCTGCAGATCGTGGACTGGCGGCGCTATGGCCAGAACGGCCGCTCCCGCCGAGAGCTCGCCGAAATGCGCCTCCGGATCGAGAAGGAACAGGGTGCGCGCAACACCCTCAAAGCAGGCTTCGGCGGCTATTACGATATCGATTTCGCCCTCCTTTACTACCGTCTTAAAGGCGCGGGCATGTTCTACAAAACCCTGAACACCCCGGAGCGCATCGACGTCGTCGAACGCATGGGCCATCTCGAGCGCGAAGATGCCGGCTTCCTCCGAGAAGCCGCCACCTTTTATCGCGCCGTGGACCATGGCCTGCGCATCGCCACCGGCCACGCCGAAAGCCATCTGCCCACTGCCGCGGAACCGCTGGCCCGGCTCACCGAACTTGTTAGCCGCTGGGACCGCCCGCGCGCCGTTCCCCTGCCCCATCGCCTGCGCGCCATTCAACTGCGCACCCGCGCCTTTTTCGATCGCGTCTTCGGCTGACCCTTACGCCACCACGTACATCGGCCGGTCCGTCATCCAGCTCCGCGCCTGCTCGTGGGTGCGCAGCAGACAGGTCTGGCCGCCCGCCTCGCCCTGCACTTCCACCACGCCCTGGCCGCGCCGCACCCGGTAAGTCGTATCGCCGCACGGGTAGGAGTAATCCGCCCCGGTCGTGATGTGAATCGCGCCTTCCGGGTTCACCCGAATTGTCAGCTCCTCCGGTTGCTCGCTCTGCCGCGCTACTTCGAAAATGTGCTCGGCATTGTCCAGAAAGCTGCTCACAGACAGCTTATCGGTGGGCTCAGGCGCGTTTTGAATGTATTTTGCGCTTCACCATCATTCCCGCCAACAGCATCGTCAACAACAGAATCGAAGGCTCTTGAAACGGATAATCCACCGCCCCGTGAACGAACACGAAACTCACGCCCAGCCCCCAGATGGTCTGCACGCCGCGCCACGCGCACCATCCCGCCAGCGCCAGCATCGCCAGAACGCCGATCACGCCGCCATCGCACCCCCACTGCACCCAGTCATTATGCGCCTCATTCACCAGCACGCCCGGATCAATGCGCGCGTAAGAAGGATACAGGCCGCGCCACGTTCCCAGACCCCATCCCGTCGCCGGCCGCTCGCGCCACATGTCCAGTGACGATTTCACGATCTCCGCCCGCACGTGCCACGGATTGCGCTCTTCGAAACGGTTCGCCAGTCCGCTGTACCCCACCACCAGAGCCCCGCCGAGCAGTGACACGGCCAGCACCGACGCCAGCTTCACGGAGAGCAGCCCGCGCGCGCCCGCGACCCCCAAAACCGTGACAATCTCCGCGCCCACCAGAATCGCTCCCGCCCGCGATTGCGCAACCACGACGCCCGCCGCCAGCACCGCCGCAATCAGCACGAAAAGCTCTCGCTGTTCGCGCCGCCGGCACGCCAGATACAAAGCGGGCGGCAGAGTCAGTTCCGCAAACGCGGCGTAATGATTGCGATACACATACGGCCCGAACACCTGCTCGTACTGCGCCGGAAAAATCCAGAACACGCGATACGTGGATGTGAAGTGCACCAGAATCGCTGTCACCCCAATCGCGCCCGCCAGCCACGACAGTGCCGTCAGAGTCTCGCTCTGGCTGCACTGCTCCGCAAGAAAAACCAGCGCCGCGCAGGCCACCCACATCAGAATCGCCGCCACGGTAGCGAAACGAGACTCCGTCAGACCCGCCGCAAGCTGCAGCGATCCCACCAGCGCGAGTACCGCCGGAACCGCTCCCGGCACGGACATCGAGAGTTCCCCGCGCCGCAGAGCGCGAATCAGCGCAGCGCTCAGCAGCACGGCGCACGGCAGCGTCACCGCCCAGAAAACCGGAGCCCACGCCGCGAGCACCGCCCAGCCAACCCCGGCCATCACCACTCGTCCGCTACCCGCCACAGCGCATCTCCGGATGGCGCACCGACAAAGTTCCCTCGAAGCGCCGCTCGCCCGTTCTCCGCTCCAGTCGCAGCGCCAGCATGGCGAACCGAACGCCGCCAGGAATTGAGAGTCGTGCTTCCCCGCGCGTCCATTCCCGGCTCGTCTCGATTCCCGCCGCCCCCAGCTTCCTCCCGCCGCGATCGCGCAAAATCCAAATCAGACCCGCCCGTGCGCTGCCCCTGCCCTCCCACCGCAGCACGCAGGAACTCCCGGCCGCCACCGGCACCAACTCGCTCAGTACGTCCACTTCGTCCGGCTCGCGGCCATCGAATTCCATCCGCACTCCGTTGTCGAACGTAAGAGCATGCTCCGGCGCCGAGTTCACCCGCCAATCGAATCCCATTCCGCTTGGCGTTTTCAACGCGCCGTTCGTGACGACGGTTCCGTGCTCCGCGTCCAGCTTCGCCGGACCCATCCGGTTCCACAATTCCAGCGCCTCCCCTTCACGATCGCGGGTCGCCATCTGTTCGCACACCCGCAGCAGCAGTTCCCGGTCGTTCGCGGCCGCAGCGTGCGCCAGGCATAGTGCCGGGCCTCCCAGCGCCTCTGTCCTGCCCGTATCCACTAAATACGTCAGGTAGAGTCGCACCCGCTCCGGGTCCTCGCCGATCAGCTCGCGCTCAATCCGCCCCGCGTCCCCGCTCGTCTGCCACGCCAGATCGAAGATTGGATTCGCATCCTGAGCACCCGCCACCGCTGTCGCCAGCGCGCGCCGCAGCAACGGAAAGCAACTCCCGGCTTCGTGTCTCACCTGATAATTCGCCAGCGTCCACAACGGCAGATACCCGCGATCCACCGCCGCCGCGCGCTGCAGATTCTGCCGCGCCCTGGCCAGATCACCACGCTCTTCCGCCTGCAATCCCAGATCGATCCACGCGCGGCTGTTGCGCGAATTCAGCCGCACCACCCTCTCCAGCGCCTCTTTCCGATCCGAACCCGTCAGCCGCCCCGCGATCCGTTCCCACCCTGCCGCATCCGCCGGCGTCAGCCGCAATGCCACCCGCATCAGCGGCACCGAACCCGAACTCATCAGCAGCTGCGCCGTCCCCAGCCATAAAGTTCCTGCCAGAGCAGCCGATAGGACAACTGCGGCCAACGTAGTCGCGAGTGCATTCGTAGCCATCCTCAGGAGAGTGGCTTCCGCGGGGGGAAAATCTGCATTTCGGAAAAGAGAGTTATCGGATGGCGCCCGCACATTGGTGTTGAATCCGGTGCCAAAACGGAACGGAGCCCAACACACTTGCCGAACAAACTATCTCTCTTTGTCTTCGCCGCGCTCGCAGTCTCTGTCGCCCCCGCGCAGGAACACCCCGGCGCCCCATTAGCGCCGCTGCCCGGCAGTAATCTTCAGGTTCAAAAAATTGGACCCAACGACCTTATCTCCCTCTCCGTTTACGACTGCCCCGAACTGACCCGCACGTACCGCATCCCTTCCACTGGTCAGCTCCACCTGCCCATGCTCAGGACGCAGATCAATGTCGATGGCATGCTGCCCACCGAACTCGAAGAACGCATCGCCGCGGCTCTCGATCGCGAAGGAATTATGGTGCGGCCTGTCGTTACGGTCACCATCGCCGAATATGCCAGCCGGCCAATCAGCGTCGCCGGGGCGGTGAAAACCCCGCTCAATTTTCAGGCGGTCGGAAACGTCACTCTCCTCGATGCCATCGCGCGCGCCGGCGGCCTGAGCCCTGAAGCAGGAACTGAAATCCTGCTCACGGCGAAAGCCGCCGATGGCTCGGCACCTTTGGTAAAGCGCATCCCCGTCAAAGGTCTCATCGACGATGCCGATCCCGCGTTCAACGTTCTGCTCGTGGGCGGCGAAGAAGTCCGCATCCCCGAAGCCGGCAAAATCTTCGTCGTCGGCAACGTAAAGAAGCCCGGCGCCATACCGCTCGGCCGTCAAAGCGATTTCACGGTTCTGAAAGCCCTCGCCTATTCCGAAGGCCTCACTCCGTTCGCCCTGAATACCGCTTACATCTATCGCCAGGATGACGGCGGCAAGCACAACATTCCCGTCGAGCTCGGAAAGATCATGGCTCGCCGCGTCCCGGACATGAACCTCCTCCCCAACGACATCCTGTACATCCCCGACAACATCAACCGCCGCCACACCGTGGGAGCTTTCGAGAAAGCGCTTGGTTTCGGCACCTCTACCGCCTCCGGCCTCCTGATCTGGAAATAGACAACATGAAACAGCTGATCCCCGTGGAACATAGCGTCCAGACCAATCTGGCGCTGCTGTCCGAATTCTGTTCGGCGGCCTCTCAGGCGCGTGATTCGAAGACCGAGCAGGATTCTCTTGCCCTCTCGCGCTATCTCTTCATCCTCCGGCGCAGCCGCTGGCGCATTCTCGCCTTCGTCGTCGCTTCCCTTCTCGCCACCTTCGTCGTGTCGCGGCGCGTTACGCCGATGTACGAATCCTCTTCGGTCATCGATATCGATCGCCAGAGTCCCTCGGCCGTCATCGGTCAGGAATCCACCGCACACTCAGCCATCAACGATGCCGACCAGTTCATCGCCACCCAAATGAAGCTGGTGCTGTCCGATGCGGTCCTCCGTCCCGTCGCTGAAAAATACAAGCTGCTGCACCTTGAAAAGCAGTTTGGCGTCGCTTCAGACCGCTCCCGCAGCGCCGCCAGCAATGCGCCCATTCTGCTCAGACAGCTGAAGGTCACGCGTCCGCCGAACACTTATCTCCTGAACGTCAATTACCGCTCCCCCGATCCGCAGCTTTCGGCCGATGTCTCCAACGCGGTGGCGGAATCCTATCTGCGCCACATCTACGAAATCCGCTTCGCTTCCTCCGCCAGCCTCTCCACCTATATGGAAAAGCAGCTTGATGAGCTGAAGGCCAAGATGGAGCGATCCAGCGCGGTCATGGCGGAGTTCGAGCGCCAGCTGAACGTCATCGACCCCGAAGAAAAAACCAACATCCTTTCCTCGCGCCTGCTGCAGCTCAACACGGACTACACCAACGCGCAGGCCGACCGCGTGAAAAAGGAAGCCGCTTACGAGTCCGTGAAAAACGGCTCCATGGAAGCCGCCCAGGTCTCGGTGCAGGGCGAGTCCCTTCGCCGCCTCTCCGAGCGCCTCACCGACGCCACTGAGAAGTACGCCGACATCCAGGCCCGCTTCGGCGCCAACCATCCCGAAAACCGCCGGGCGGCCGCGCAGATCGCGGAGATCGAAGCCAGCATCCAGGCGGCGAAATCCAAAATCTCGCAGCGCGTTCAGGTGGAGTTCGCCGAAGCCGTCAATCGCGAAGGCATGATGCGTCAGGCCGTCGCGAAGGTGAAGGCCGAGTTCGATCACCTGAACGCCCGCTCCTTCGAATACCAGTCCGCCAAGCGCGAAGCCGATGCGGATAAAAAACTCTACGAAGAACTGGTTCGCAAGATCAAGGAAGCCACCATCAACACCAGCTTCCAGAACAGCTCTATCCGCATCGCCGATCTGGCGCGTCCCGCGTTCCTTCCGGTCTCGCCCAACATTCCACTGAACATGGCAGGCGCGTTCTTTTGCTCCCTGCTGCTTGCCACCACCTGCTGCATCCTGTTCGATGTCCTCGACGACACCATCCGCGATCCCGAACAAATCACCCAGGGTATGAATGCGGTGGTGCTCGGCAGCCTTCCCAGCGTTCGCAACTGGAAGGGGCGTATCGCCGCTGCCGGCAATCAGTCCGCCTCACTCGCCCTTTCGCTCGCCGCGCCCGATGCAGGCGAGTTCCGCGAAGCCGTTCGCACGCTGCGCAACTCTATTCTGCTCGCCGATTTCGATCGCAACCTCCGCTCCATTCTGGTGACCAGTTCGTCTGCCAGCGAAGGCAAGTCCACCAGCGCCTCGCACCTCGCCATCGCCCACGCCGAGCAGGGGAAGCGCACCCTACTGATCGATGGCGATCTCCGCCGTCCGAACCTGCACAAACGCTTCGGCATATCCGGCAACAACGGTCTGGCCGACGTTCTGGAAGGCGGCCAGAACTGTAAGGAGTTCATCGTGAAGCTGGAGAGCATGCCTTTTCTCGATCTGCTCCCAGCCGGACGCGCCAGCCGCAATGCCCCGGAGTTGATCGGCCGCGGCATCGGCAAAGTCATCGAAGAATGCACCGCCGATTACGATCTGGTCATCCTCGACGGACCGCCCGCCATCGGCTTTGCCGAACCTTTGCAGGTAGCCACCGCGGTGGATGGAGTCATCATCATCACCCGCGCCGGCCAGACGCAGCAAAAAGCAGTCGCTTCGCTCATCAGCACCATGAAGCGTCTGCGCATCAACATCGTCGGCGTAGTGATGAATCAGGTAAATCGGGACATTACCGATAACTACTACTACTACGGCACGTACGGTGGCAAGTACGGCAAATATTCACAGGTGGAGAGCTAATTCCGAGCCGTGTATGCAGCCCACGCTCTGCGTCCTCATCCCCGTTTATAACAATCAGGCCGGCCTCGAGCGCACGCTCGCAAGCCTTGCTGTGGCTACGCCGGCCGGCTTCGAAATCATCGTCGTGGACGATGGCAGCAATCCGCCTCTCCGCATCGAAGCCTTCGCCGGACCGCACCGCATTCACGCCGCGCGCCTCGAACAGAATGGCGGCATCACCCGCGCTCTGAATCACGGGCTTCGCACCGCCTCCGAAAAGCAATACCGTTTCATCGGTCGCGTGGACGCCGGCGATACCGTTCGCCCGCACCGGTTCGATCTGCAGCTTCAGCTACTCGAAAACAATCCCGATTGTGGTCTCGTCGGGTCCCAGGTGGACTTTGTCGATCTGCGAGGCAAGCCGCTCTTCACCTTTCGCGCGCCGGAATCGGACCGGGGAATTCGCCGCCGCATGCGCGCGGAAAACTGCATCATCCACTCTGCCGTCACCATGCGCGCCGATGTAGTGCGCGCTGCCGGCGGCTACGGTCCCAACTGCCTCACCAGTGAGGACTACGATCTCTTCCTGCGCATGCTCCGTATCTCCGATGCGGCCATCGTCCCGCAATCCCTCACCGCCTGCGAATACAACCTGACGGGTCTTTCCGTCGCGCGTCGCGGCCGTCAGCAGCGCGAGCGCCTGCGGCTGCAGCTTCGCCACTTCCAGCCCTCCAGCTGGTTGAGTTATTACGGCATCGCGCGCACCTGTCTCGCCATGATCACGCCTCATTCCCTCGTCCTGTTCGCGAAGCGCGGACCACGAGTGACGGGAGGCGGCATTGAAAGTCCTGTTGTTGGCTGAAGCGTGCGCCGCCGGTGTGGGGCGCCATGTCATCGATCTTGCCCGCGGCCTCTCCGCTTCTCACGAAGTCCATACGCTCTACTCGCCTGCCCGCACTGACCGCCGCTTTCTCGAAAGCATCGCGGAGCTGCGCGGCTGCGCGGTACCGATGCGTCACGGGCCTCATCCCGGCGACCTCGCCACCGGCGCCACCCTGCGGCGTTACGTCCATCGCCATGGCCCGTTCAATGTCATTCACGCGCACAGCACCAAAGCCGGATTGCTCGCGCGAACCGTTTTCGCAGGCCTTCCAGGGGAACGCATCTACACCCCGCACGCGCCCCTCACGCTCAACCCGGCACTCAATCCCCTGCTGCGTGCGGCCATCCAGTCCTGCGAAAACATCCTCGCGCTGTGGACCAGCCGCATCATCGCGGTCTCCCCGGAAGAACGCGCTCACCTGAAGAAGCTGCGAATCCCCGGCCGCAAACTTGCGATGGTCCCCAACGGCATCGTTGCCGCCCCGCCGCTTCCATCCAAACCCGCCGGCCCTCCGCTGCGCATCGGCTTCCTCGGCCGCCTTGCCCCGCAAAAGAATGTCTGTCTGCTGCTCGAAGCCTTCGCGCGCGTCCGAAAGAATCATCCCGATCCGGCCCAGCTCGAACTCGCCATTGCCGGCGACGGCCCACTCGAACCCGCGCTTCGCCTTCAGGCTCAGGCGCTCGGCATCACCTCCGCCGTGCGCTGGCTGGGTCAATGCGATTCCGCGGTACTCGCCACTTTCGACATTTTCGCTCTTCCCAGCCTTTACGAAGCCCTGCCCTACGTCCTCCTCGAAGCCATGTCACACGGACTGCCGGTCGTATCCACGCAGGTCGGCGGCGTCAGCCTGCTCCTGAAAAACCACGCAAACGGCTTCGCCACGCCCGTCGGCGACGTGAGCTGTTTCTCCTCCGCCCTGCAGACTCTCATCGCCAGCCAGACGCTTCGCACTCGCATGGGCGCCGCATCCCGCGAACTGGCCGCCACCTTCACCGTGCAACGCATGGTGGCCGGCGTAACCGCGGTCTACGAACGCTGTCTCGAAGAGCGCTTCGCCCGCTTTGCCAAGCCCCTGCAGGAGGAGTCATGACGTCCGCCCAGGCACTCGCTTTCGTCCGTCCCCATCGCCTGGCTCTAAACGCCAGTTCGTCGCTGCTGGTCCCGTTCATCATGGCCGTCACCGATTGCGGGGCCGCGCTCGCCTCCGCCATTCTCAGCCTGGCCATCCGCTATCTCATCGGCGGTCAGCTCGATATCCTGGCGTATCTGCAGCTCTGGCCGCTGGTGCTCTTTTTCATCTGTTCGAACGCGGCGCTCGGGCTCTACACCGCCACCGCCGTCCATCCGGTCGAAGAACTGCGCCGCCTCAGCATCTCCACCAGCATGGTGTTCCTTCTGCTCACCGGCATGATGTTCGTCATCCGGGATCTGGCCAGCTACTCGCGCATCTTCTTCATCGGCACGTGGCTGGTTGCGCTGGTGGCTATTCCGCTTTCCCGGCAGCTCACCAAGAAAGCCTTCGCCCATAACGATTGGTGGGGCTATCCCGCGTTCGTCATCGGCTCCGGCCAGCAGGCCGAAACAGTCATCCAGTCCTTCCGGTCGCAGCCGGCCATGGGCATCCGGCCCGTCGCCGTATTCGACGGCTGCCATTCCCGCAGATCCGAAGTTGCCGGTGTGCCAGTCCTCGGCGATACCGAATCCGCGCAGGTCCTGGCCCGCCGCTACGGCATCCGCTACGCCATCATCGCCTCGCCGGAGATGTCGCGCGATGCGCTCAGCGACATGATCACGCAGTACTCCGAAGTGTTCTCGCACCTGCTCATGATTCCCGAATTCCTCGGCTTCAGCAGCCTGTGGGTCGATCCCATTGAGGTCGGCAGCTTCCTCGGTCTCGAAGTGCGCCAGCGTCTTCTACTCCCCGGCTCGCGCATCGCCAAAGCCTGTCTGGACACCGCCGTAACCGTCCTCGCCGGTTTGTTCGTGCTGCCCCTCATCGCGGTCATCGCCCTGCTGATCCGCATCAGTTCGAAAGGCCCGGCATTCTACTGCCAAAAGCGAGTCGGTCAGGGCGGCCGCATTTTCAAAGCCTGGAAATTCCGCACCATGTGCCAGAACTCGAACGAGATGCTGCAGGAATGGCTCCGGAACGATCCCGAACTGTGCCGCGAATGGCAGGAGAACTATAAGCTGAAGCACGATCCGCGAGTAACCCGCGTGGGCCGCTTCCTGCGCAGCACCAGTCTCGACGAACTGCCGCAGCTGTGGAACGTCCTGCGCGGCGAAATGAGCCTCGTGGGACCGCGCCCTATCGTTACCGCTGAAGCCAGCCGTTACGGCCGGGAAATCTCCCTGCTGGCGCGCGTCAAGCCAGGCATTTCCGGCCTCTGGCAGGTTTCCGGCCGGAGCGAAACCACTTACCAGGATCGCGTGCGGCTGGATATGTACTACATCCGCAACTGGTCCGTATGGCTCGATATTTTCATTCTGGCGAAGACATTTTCCGTAGTGCTTCGCCGCAAAGGCGCGTACTGAGCGCCTAAAGTCAACCACCACTCACACCGATAGTTCCAAAGGACACCCAGATGAAACTGAAAACCGACGCTCTTACCGCAATCCTGACTCTGCCTCTGCTGTTTTCCACCAGCATGGCTGCCGCACCCGCTATCGGCGTTGCTACCGCCAGCGGCAAGTTCACGCTCGATCGTGCCAGCCATCGCAGCAACGCAACTCTGTTCGAAGGCAACACCTTCGATTCCGGCGCGAGCGATCTCGAGCTCCGGCTCAACAGCGGAACCACCATGCAGCTCGGCGTCGCTGCGCGCGGCACCGTGTTCCATGATCGCGTCCAGATCGGCAGTGGCGGCGGAGACGTGCGCCCGGGCGCAGGTTACACCATCGAAGCTCTCAAGCTCCTGGTTAAGCCGATGAAGGAAGGCAGCGTGGCGCGCATTGTCGTCAGCGGCGGTCAGGTCCGCGTCGGCGCGCTGCGCGGGGAATTCCAGGTGGTAAATGACAAAGGTGTTGTGCTCGCCACCGTCGCGCAGGGCGATGCCGATGCCTTCACGCCGCTGACCGGACAGGTGGAAGCAGTGGCCGCCGGCAGCCTTGCGGCCGGTGCGGCAGCCGGTGCGGCAGTGGCCGCCGGAGCGGGAGCCGCCGCGGGAATCAGCACCGGAGTGATCATCGCCGGAGTGGCCGTAGCCGGAGCCGGAGCCGCTGCCGGAATTAGCGTCGCCGCCACCTCCGGCACCAACGCCCCCACGCTCAGCCCTACCGCTCGCTGATCGCTTCCACCGCAGCCGCTGCCGGAAGCATCCTCGCTTCCGGCAGCGGCATTTTTGCGAATAACTCCACGAACTCAGCCAACCGTTCCGGCTGAACAACCGCCACCGGAGCATGGGCGAACTTCAACCCCGCCGCAAACATCAGCCCGAAAAAGTACAGATGTAAGAAGCCCCAGCCGCCCGAAAGCGAAGCGGCAAAGCCGTAAAGCAGCACACCCGCCATACATCCGTAAACTGCCGGTCTTCCCCGTGTCAGCAAAATCGAACTCAACGCTTTGCCGAGCGGCAATACCATCGCCAGCAGAAAGCAGACAAACCCACCCTTGAACAGCAGCGTCAAAACGCCCACGTGCGGAGCCACCGCCAAATTCCGTCCCTCCACCACCACCGGCGAAACAAACGACACGCCGAAGCCTTCGCCCGTGCCCACGTTTAACTGGTCGAACATCATCCGCACCTCGGTGTAACGCTCCTCGCTCGCGAGGTCGGTCGCCATCAGACGGTTACCGAAGAACCGCACGTCGCCCAGCGTCGGGCCCAGAAACCACGCGGCGGTTCCCGCCAGCATCGCCACAATCACGGTCGCATACGCGGTTCGAAAGTTGCGCAGCACCAGCGGCACGCACATCACGCCGCATCCCAGCACCTGCAGCGCCACCGTCCGCGTACCGCTCATCACCACCGTCACCAGCATCGCCGCAGTGATTACCGTGACGATGAACCGCGACCACTTGAGCGAAAGCAAGCCGCGGCCGGTTCCTTCTGTCGCCAGGATCAGCGGTGTCACCACCATGAGCCAGCATGTCCCGAAAAACATGGAGAACACGAAAACGCGCGGACCTTCCCAGGCCGGCTTCAGAATGTGAAATTGCAGGCAGGCGGCATCCAGCAGCAGCACGCTGACTGTTGCAATCGCGATCACCCGGCACATGCGCGCCAGGCGTTCCACGGACATCCGCCGCGCCCACATCATGCCCGCGATCAGCCCGCAGTACGTCAGCAGATCCGCCGCGAACACTTTCGCGTCGAACATTTCGGAGTCGCGCCGCAGCAAACCGAGGCCCGCCATGTACACCAGAGCGCCGCCTAACCAAAAGAGCCAGCCCTGGCCGGAGAACCCGTTGCGCTCACGCCGCCGAAAGGAGAACACCAGGCAGAGCACAAAAATGATGTTCATGACGGAAACGTCGCCCAGCCGCAGAGCTTTGGTCCAGCTCTCCGGCAGTGTCATATAGGTGGCGGCCAGCACGGGAAGAACGCTGCCGAAATCTCTGCGGATGTTAATCATAATTGGGAATGGGTCCTAACTGAATCAAATGCGCGTGGCGTAGCGCCGCGAGTGCAAGTTTGCGGGCCTGGTTGCTATGCCGGTAAACCCGGCTGCGAATTCGGCCGCGTGCCGTTTCCGCCGCGCCGGCCAGATATTTCGCCCGATACACAGCTACTTCGGACTCGCGAACATTCTGCTGCCGCATCGACTTACATTCTTCATGCAGGCGGAAGCACGCCAGCATACGCGGCATCCAGCCGAATCGCCTTCGGCGCGCCAGACGAGTGAAAAGATCCAGATCCATGGCGAACTGAAACGAGGGGTCGATGCCACCCACGGCTTCGTAGGCTTCCCGCCGCCAGAAAGTGGCCTGCTGAAACACGCCTTCCTGCCCGAAGAATCGAAATCGGTCGAACGTGGAGGGAACGCCGAGCGTATACGAACCGTAGGCTCTGGCGTTGGGAGTCCCGGCTGCGTCGATCACAAATGCGCCGCCGCTCACCGCCTCCGTATCCGGATGCTCTCGAAAGTACCGGCCGACCAGTCCCAATGAACCCGGCAACAGCAAATCGTCGGAATTCAGCCAGCACAAAATGTCGCCGGTGGCGCGCGCAAATCCTTTGCCGATCGCGTCTGCCTGCCCGCCATCGGGTGCGGAGCACCACCACGCGAGGCGATCGGAATAGCGCTCCAGTATCGATTTTGAGCCATCGGTGCTGCCACCATCCATCACGATGTATTCCAGATTGGGATAATGCTGATCCAGCACGGAGCGAAGCGTCTGCTCCAGATAGTTCGCCTGCTGAAACGAAGGTGTGATGACGCTAATGCGTGGGTAAACCATGGTTGTAACAGCTCTTGAGCGTTTTTTGCGCGCGCGCGGAAAGGTAGATGGTCAGAACCGATGTCCCGATCAGAAACCCGACGGAGGCGAGCGGCGCGGTCAGAACGTTCTCGAACCGGACGGAATACGTCAGCCATGCGAGGCAGGTTAGAGCCATGGCCGCGCTCGCCGCGAAACAACGCCAGACCTCGCCCACGCCCATCAGCAGGTAGAACGAAGGCACACCCAGAAGGCTGATGTAAGTAGCCGCCAGCATCACACGCAGGGTGGTGACGCTCGCGTCATTCGTAGTCCCCAGCCACACCTGCAACACCTGCCGTGCCAGCAAAAAGACCGCAGCGTAGACCGGCGTCGCCAAACCCCGGATCAGGCGAACCGCATTCCTGTAGGTTATTTCCGCATTGGCGCATCCGTTCTCAGCCGATGCGTCCGCAAGCCGGCTGAACTCAGGCAGCAGTGCACGCAGCGGGCACTCCCACACGCTGCGAATCTTGAAACATGCGCTCCACGCCAAATCGTAGGCCGGCACGGAAGCCAATCCCGCAAAACGGGCCAGCAGAATGCGCGTCAGCGGCCCCACGGAAGCGTTCACTACCGACATACCCGCCACCCAGCCACCGAAACCCAGTAAGTGGCGAACGTCTTCCATCCGAAAAGCAAACCCGCGCACGAAGCGAAGCCGAACCACGGAACGAAGATGAAAGAGCAACAAACCATGCAGCAAAGCCAGCGACGCAGCCGATCCCACGAACAGTGCCGCCAGCCCAGCCCCAGCCTCCAGCAGCGCCACTGTGATCGCGGCGCAACCCGCCTGACTGGCAAACTGCGAGTAATTCACCAGATCGATGCGGCCCAGCCCGGAGAGCGTTGCTGCGAACAAATCCACCACCACCGCATAAACCGAGAGCAGTGCCACCCACGGCAGGAATCTCAGGAACAACGCCGCAGCGCCTGAGTCCAGCTTGAACAAGTGCGTCAGCCGCGCGCCGTTCCCAGCAAGCGCCCCGCACAGCAGCAGTCCGGTGCAGCAGACGATGGCGACGCTGGTGAGCAGGTACCGTTCCGCTTCGCCGTCCCCGTGGCCGTGCCGCGTCCGCGCCACCATGCGCGTCAGCGCCGGGCTCAGACCTACGCTGCCCATCTGCGCGATGTTCAGCACCGTCGAAAGAACCAGCCAGAGACCGTAGCGCTCATACCCCAGCGCGTGCAGGCAAATGCGGTAAGAGAAGAAAACGACCGCGCCGCCAGCCAGGGTAGGCACCAGGCCGGAGCGGTACTGCATGCCAAGCGAGATGCGCGCGCGGGGAGAAACGGGAACAGTGGTAGCGGCGGCGCTCAGCGGGATGTCACCTTTCTTTCAGGGGGGTAGTGCGGCAGGGGCGAAAAACTCTCTCGGGCTTCTAAGCCCGTGCAGCGTAGGTTTCCACCAGCAAAGCGGCATTCAGCCGGATATCGAATCCGCTGCTCACCGCGCGCTGCCACGCCAATTTGGGTGGCACCGCGGGAGCGTGCGCCGCGTGGTTGTGAATCACCGTGGCCCAGGCGGCTGCGCTCTCCGAAAGCGCCAGGCGCGTTACTAACTCGTGCACCACAATCGCTTCCGCCGGCACCGCATCCGAAACGAAGCAGCGCAGGCCCGCTGCCTGAGCCTCCACCAGCGCCAAACCGAGCCCTTCCAGAACGGAAGGAAAGAGAAACAAATCCACCGCGCCGCACAGAATCCGGGGAACGTCGCCATCGGCCGGCAGGAACAGGCAGCGATCCTGCAAACCCAGCCGCGCGGCCTCTTCCTGCACAACGGCCCGCAACTCGCCGCAACCTTTAAACAGGAACCGGTACCGCGGCGAGCGGCTCGCCAGTTCCGCCGCAATCCGCAGCGCGAACACGTGGTTCTTCTCCGGGCGGAAACTGCCCACGTGACCCACCACGATGGCGTCGCGCGGCAGCCCAAGGGATCTCCTGACCATGGAGCGATTCCACGGCTCGGCGTAAGGCGCCAGATCGACGCAGGAAAGGTGCAGCCGGAAGCGTGGATCCCACGTGCACGCCTTACCGAACAGAGATTCCGCGGCGGCGCGGCTGGTGGCCAGATAACTGGTGGAGAACACGTGGAACAGCTTTTGCGCGACGCGTAAATAGAGGCGGCGCGGCAAAGACGCACCCGCAAAAGCGGTCCGCAGATCGGAGTGGCTGTGCGCAATCCGCACCTTTACTCCGCCCAGCCAAGCCAGAAACAGGATCCAGGCCGAATAGCACTGCACGTGGCTGTGAACCACGTTGTAAGGTCCGGAGGTGCGCAGAATGCGAAGAAACCGCCATCCGTACGCGGCCGGGTTGTGCGGGCTGCGGCACCGGATCACGCGCGAACCGAGTGCGATCAGTTCGCGGTCATAAGCGCCCTCGGCATCGGTGTGAACCAGGAAATCGAGCTGACAGCAGCCCTGCAGCTGGCGCGCGATGTGCAGCAGCCACGTCTCCGTGCCGCCCCGATTCGTCTCTCCGACAACCAGAAGAACCTTCACGAAAGCCGGAGTGCCGCGGCTGCCGAAAAATCTCAGGGATCAGAAAGACGAATAAACCGCGCGCTCGAAATCGCCCAGCAGGCCGACCGCTTCCCTGTCAACGAACGGCAGAAACTGCATCATCAGGACCCCGCACAGAGACCGTTTCACGTCGATCCAGTAGAAGGTGTTGTAGATGCCGGCCCACGCCAGACTGCCCGCGGAACGGCCGCCGCTATAAGGAGTGGGGTTGATCAGAAAGCCCAGTCCCCACTTTTCCGGTGAGCCCGGCTGGATATCCACGTCGCTGCTGACGGTGAGGCGGAAGGACTTCATCTTCCCGGCGGTCAGATTCCCGATCTGATTCGCCTCCATGCTTTCCACCGTTCTCGCCAGCAGAATTCGCGCGCCGCTCAGGCCCATGCCTTTGCCCAGAATCATCTGCATGAACCGCGTGTAGTCGCCCGCTGTGGAGCGTAAGCCTCCGCCGCCGTTGTACTCCTTTGCCGGCGCCGGCTGTGTGCGCGGTTCTTCCATCAGATTTCCAGTCGCATCGCGGTGGTAGTTCGCTACCAGGCGGTCGAATTTCGCAGGCGGCACGTTGAAGCTGGTGTCGCGCATCTCGAGCGGCCCGAGAATTCTCGTCTGGAAGTATTCCTCCAGGTTCATTCCGCTGACTGCTTCCACCAGCCGTCCGGCCCAGTCGAGCCCCTGCCCGTATTGCCAGCGCGTCCCCGGCTCGAACATCAGCGGGCCGGGCTTCGCGTCAGGCTGCGCATTCGGACGCGTCGTGTAGCGGTACATGCCTTCGTCCCAGTTGTCGTAGCTGAAGCCCGACGTGTGTGTGAGCAGATGCTTCAGCGTCACCGGCGTCTTCACCGGGTGAAGAATCGGCTGGCCGTTCGCATCCAGGCCGACGAGTACGTCGAGGTCTGCCAGTTTGGGCAGGTACTTCGACACCGGTTCGTCCAGCCGCACCTTGCCCGTTTCCACCAGCTGCATGGCGGCGACGGTGGTAACCGCCTTAGTCATGGAGGCGATGTGGAAGATCGAATCGATCCTGACAGGAGCGCCGGACGAATCGCGCGTTCCGAAAGCGCCTTCGTAGAGAGTGCGTTTTCCCGTCGCAGCCATGCCGACCGCCGCCGGAATGCCGCGGCGGGCGATGCCCGAGCGCAGCGTTTCATCGATGCTCTGCGCGCCGCGGAGCTGTGTTCCGAGTGCCAGCCCCAGCGCGCCCAACTCTCTGCGGGTAACTCCTGCCATGGCTGCGATGCTACAACAGGGCGGCGCTGGTGACAAGCGCGCTACTGTCCCTGATTGTGCATCAGGTAGCGCACGCTGTTTACCGGATCTTTGGCGTTGATCAGTTGATCGCCCTGCACGAACGCGAGTTCATAAAGGGAACGAGACAAACTCTTCCAGCGGCCTTCCACGGGATAGCTCAGATCGCTGGTTTCGTTCTTCAGCAATGCCACAATGTGCTGCACCAGAGCGCGTTTCCCAGTGGCTCTTGCGGCGGGCGTCCTGGCTCCGTGATCCACTTCGGTCGCAATGCCGAAACAGCGCAGCGCCAGCAACGGCTCGTCGTAGCCCAGTTGCACCACTTTCGACGTGGTTCCGCCCATGCGCGGATTGATCTCGAGGAACAGCGTGCGCGCGCTGGCGACCGATCTCAGCAGATCGTAGTGAAAGATCCCGACCATTCCGGTGTTGGCGGCGAAATTCGAGCAGACGTCGATCAACTCCGGCGAGAGTGGCACGCGCTCGATCGAGAGCGCAAAACCCCGGAATTTGCGGTAAGCCAGAAAGCCTTCCATGGCGAGAATGTTGCCGTGAATATCACGCGCGCCGTGCACCACCAGATTCGGACCGACGTGAAACGACTGGCCGACGATTGGCCTCGTGATGCTGGTCAGCGAAGCGAGAAAGGAGCGAAGTTCCGCGGGCGAATGCACCATCTTCGCTTTGAACAGCGGCTCCACCGAATTCGGGAAGGTGGGCCGCAGGCATATGGGATACTGATTCGGCGCCGGCTCTGCCGCGATGTCAGCGTGCGTGAAAAACCAGGATTCCAGCACGTCGAAACCGGCTTCGCGCGCCACGGCCACCTGCGCTTCTTTCGAGAGGATTCCTTCGTAAGCCTCAGCCGGACCGGCCATCACGCGGCAGGCTGGCTCCAACGCGGAACGGTGTCTGGTGAGCCAGAGAAGCAGGGATTCATCCGCGGAAACAATCGCCTCGGCGTGAACTTTCTGTGCGAAGGCGGCGACCGCCGCTGCCCCGGATTCGGATTTCAGTTCGTCCCAGGTAATGGCCGCGCGTTCCCGGCCAAGGCACGAGAAAGCCGGGGCGGCGGGACCCCGCTCGAGAACCACTTCCATGACGCACGTCTCAACGCCCAGTTCCTGCCATCTCTTCGCAAAGGTAAGAACCGGAGCCCAGTTCCAAAAACCGAGCAGCACAATCTTTTTCATGCGTTGCTCAGACAGCGTTCAACATTTCAATTCATCTTAATCGCAGACTTTTGCAGGCGCAAGTATTCTTAGATGTCACTCTTTATACTAACTATAAACTTAGTTTTTGTAATTTAGGATCGAGTTAAACAGCATTCCGAATTCTCCGAGATTCTGCCAGCGATAGCAGGGATTGGTGGCGAACATCAGGACGCGGCCAGGGCCGACGGGGACGTTGACGATGGCGGGGCGGCCTTTGGTTTCGGCGGCGCCTTTCATCAGGCCGCTGAGGGTAGATTGCTCCGTGCCGACATACTGCATCAGAATCCATTTGCGGTCTTCAGCGGGCACGCGCAGCAGCGGGCCATTCGCGTAGCGGACGGGCAGCACCTTTTTGGCATAGCCGTAGAAGATCGGGCTGGCCGGCTGCAGCACTTCGGCCTCGACGATCGGTCCTGGCGCGTAGAAGGCGGGAGTGGTGCGCGCGGCGTCCACGTCGCGGGTGATGCCGAAATCGGCGGGCACGAAGCTGGCAACGCCGAGCGTGATCAGGACGCCGCCTTCGTGGACAAACTGATCCAGTTCGTTCACGCCGGCAATTCCCATCCCGCCGGTGATGTCCTCGGTTTCACCGTATTTATCCTTGTAAGGAATCGGTTTGCTGCGGGCTTCGATGTCGTTGACGATGGCCTTCGAGCCGCCGCGGCCCTGATTGGGGATCAGGATCACGTCGTAGGATTTGCGCAGATTGCCTTTACGCACGCGCTCCTTATAGATCAGGTCGTAGTTCACCTCGAACTGATCGAAGGCGTGGCGCACCCAGCCGACATCCTGCGTTGCGCCCCACGTGCTGAAGACTGCGAGTCGCGGAAGATCGAGGGCGTGCTTCGGGACATCCGGCGCGGCGCTCAGGGCGACGGCTTTCAGCCCCAGCTGCTCGATTTCGCTCTTCACTTTGGGGCTGGAGGCAACCAGCATGGTGCCGGCGGGAAGTTCGGTTCCGTTCGCCTGGCACTTCTGCTCGATGACTTCGAACTTCAGGTTCTTCAGGCGATAGCGCAGCGTGACCAGCGCGTTGGCTCCGTTGTCCAGAACCGCGAGCAGGCGTCCATCGCCGGCCACCGTGCCGGTGACTTCGAAGATGTCCACCGGCTTCACTGAGACGGAGAGCACGGACTTGTCGGCGATCTCCTTCACCTCGGCCTGATTCATCAGGCCCATAGTCCAGCCGGTATCGTCGTAGGTGCGCAGGTTGGGATCGGGGAAATTCTGCTTCTCCAGCAGGATTTTGGCGAGGCGGCCATACGGCTGATCCAGTTTCACCACCAGCGACCCGGCGGGAAAGGTTCCTTCCTTCACCTTCACTTCGGCATCGGCGCGGCCGACTTCGATGCCCTGCAGGCGAAGGTGGTTGACGATGAACGCGACGCGCGTCATGTCAGGCTGGCCAGCCGGAATCACGTAGGCAAACGGCGCATTCTTCTTACCCGATTCGACCGAGTTGCGGCTCTTGTGATAGAAGTTTTCGAGAATCACCTGCGGGAACGAAGACGCCAGCTCCAGCGCCGAGATGACGCCGGTTTCCATGTAGTTGGTGTTGTTCCGCATGGACCAAACCACCTCTTTATACGGAGGCAGCGGGCGATACCATTCGCGGGTGGTCTGCGGCGGTCCGCCGGTGCCGCCGCCTTCGGGCGCTCCCACGCGGCGCTTCATGGTGTTGGCGCCGCCGTTGCCGAAGGTTTCGTACATGCGCAGCATGCCGTTGTGGTTGGAGGACATGAAGCCCAGATAACCGGGCGACCACATATCGACGTAGCCGTGATCCCAAACGCCGGGCATGCCGTAGCCGATCATCTTGGTCATTTCGAAGTTCGAGAACCAGGGCAGCTCCGCGTACAGGATGGGATCGAGCGTGGGATTCTGCGGGGCCTGACCGCTGAAGGTATAGAGGAACGGCACGGATTCATGCAGCTCGTGCATGATCGGCGGATGCCAGTCCAGATAGAACTTCAGCCAGTTGCGCATGGTGACCTGCGAGTAGTTGATGTCGCGGTTGTTGTCGTGGAAGATGTACTTGCCCCAGTAAGGCGGTCCGGGAACGCGGTCGTTTTCGGATTCCTCGGTTAACTTGTTGCGGTAATACCAGTCGACATAGCGGTCGCGCCCATCGGGCTCAAAGACCGGCGCCATCATGACGACGGTGTTGCGGCGGATCTGATCGAAGAGCGGCGAATCTTCGGCAACCAGCCGATAAGCCAGTTCCATCAGCATCTCCGGCGGACCGGTTTCGGCGCTGTGCAGGCCCGCGGTGAACATGTAAACCGGTTTGGCGCGGGCTACGATTTCCTTTGCCTGCTGCTCATCGATGCGGCGCGGATCGGCCAGTCTGGCGAGGTCTTCCTTCTCGCGATCGAGGTTCGCGATGTTCTCTTCGCTCGAGATGGCGACGACGATGCAGTCGCGGCCTTCATCGGTTTGTCCGGCGGAGAAGACGCGCACGCGTTTGGAAGCGGCGGCGAGTGCGCGATAGTACCGGTAAATGTCAGCCGTGTGAGTCAGCTTTTTGGGTGTGCCGATGTGGTAACCGAGAACATCTTTCGGGCTCGGAATGCCATTCGCTTTCGGCAGGTGATCGACTAGCGGACTCATAAATTCCGGCGCGGTGGTCCACTGTTTTACGGATTGCGCGAACTCATCATCCTGCGCCTGCGGCGGCGCGGCGAGCAGCGCAGAGACACCGAGGCCAGCAAGCAAAATCAGGCGTGTCATGGTTTCTCCGAATGTTAACAAATAGCTCATTGGCACGCCCGCTGCTTCACAGACTTGCATGCCGAACGAAGAAACACTTCCGCAACGACCAGGACATCAGTCCTCCATGCAGAACCAACCCGTAACGGAAAATCCGAACCAGAGAGGCTGCGGCAAACTGACGGGCAGAGTTGCGCTGATCAGCGGAGCCGACAGCGGCATCGGACGAGCCGTTGCGGTGGCCTTTGCGAAGGAGGGCGCCGATGTTGCCTTCCTCTATTTGAACGAGCACGAAGATGCGAACGAGACGAAGCGTCTGGTGCAAGAACGGGGCGCGCGCTGCTTCGCAGTGGCGGGCGATGTAGGCGACGAGGCCTTCTGCCGCGAAACGGTGGAAGCGGTGGTACGCGAGCTGGGCAAGCTCAACATTCTGGTAAACAACTCGGCGGAGCAGCATCCGCAGCAAAGCCTGGAAGACATCACGGCGGAGCAACTGGAACGAACGTTCCGCACCAACATTTTCGGGCAGTTCTTTCTGACCAAAGCGGCGCTAAAGCATCTGCGCGAAGGCAGCGTGATTGTGAACACAACGTCGGTGACCGCTTACAAAGGCAATGCGCAGCTGATCGATTACTCGTCGACGAAGGGCGCCATCGTTTCCTTTACGCGCTCACTTTCGCAGGCGCTGGCCGAAAAGAAGATCCGGGTGAACGCGGTCGCCCCGGGACCGGTCTGGACGCCGCTGGTGGCCTCCACCTACCCGACGGAGAAGCTCGAGAAGTTCGGCGAAGACGTTCCGCTGAAGCGTCCGGGACAGCCGGAGGAGATTGCCCCCGCGTACGTATTCCTGGCTTCGGACGACTCCTCGTTTATCACCGGACAGGTGGTGCATCCGAACGGCGGCAGTGTAATTAACGGCTGATTTGTTTGATTCCGCACGGGCGGTGCTATCATCGCCCCATGCGAATCGCGCTGGCTTTGCTGATTGCTCTCCCTCTGTTTGCGCAGGAACCACCGCCGCCGGGCGGTCCGGGAGGTCCGAAAGGCGGCGCGCGGCCTGCGCCGAAGAACCTGAAAATCCTGAAACCTGAAGAAGTGCGGCCGGCGATGGGCGCGTTCCGGACAGCACTCGGCAAGCAGTGCACCTTCTGCCACGTGGAAGGCGACTTCGCGAGCGACGACAATCCGCACAAGGAAATGGCGCGCAAGATGATTCTGATGACGCGTCAGATCAACGCGAACTTCCCGAGCAATGCCAACAGCGTTTCCTGCTACACCTGTCACCGCGGCGATGCCCATCCGCTGACGGCTCCGGCTGCAGCGGACGCGCCAAAACCTCCCGCGGATTAGCGGCCGACCACGCCGGCGAGCGGACTGCTGGCGCTGGCGTACAGCTTCTTCTCCATCCGTCCGGCTTCGAACGCGAGACGTCCGGCTTCGACGGCGAGGCGCATGGCGTGCGCCATTTTCTCGGCATCGTCGGCGGCGGCGATAGCGGTATTCATGAGCACCGCATCGGCACCGAGTTCCATGGCAATGGCGGCATCGGAAGCGGTTCCGACACCGGCATCGATGATCAGCGGCACGCCGGTAATCATTTCGCGCATGATGCGCAGATTCGTCAGGTTCTGAATTCCGAGGCCTGAACCGATGGGCGCGGCAAGCGGCATGACGGCGGCCGCGCCGGCATCGATCAGTTTGCGCGCGTTGACGATATCGTCCGTGGTGTACGGCAGCACGACGAAGCCCTCTTTGGCCAGAACGCGGGTGGCTTCGAGCAGACCTTCGTTATCGGGAAACAGAGTCTTTTCGTCCCCGATAACCTCCAGCTTCACCCAGTTGGAAAGTCCGGCTTCGCGGCCAAGGCGCGCGGTGCGGATGGCGTCATCCGCCGTGTAACAGGCGGCCGTGTTGGGCAGGATAAAGAGCTGCGAGCGATCGATGAAATCGAGCAGCGATTCCTTCGAGCGATCGGAAAGATTCACGCGTCGAACGGCAACGGTGACGACTTCAGCGCCTGAAGCCGCATGGCAGCGCGCCATCTCATGAAAGCTGCGGTATTTCCCTGTGCCGACAAAGAGCCGCGAAGTAAACGTGCGGCCGGCGATGGTGAGAGGAGACATCTGACTTCATTCTATTCCGTGAGGTGGAACGGACTGAAGTTTGTGGAACGGTCGAATGTATCGATGCCTTCGTGGCGCTTGAGGAAATTGACGACGGCGTATGTGACCGGCGTGGCGAGCACCTCGTAAACCACCTTGAACACATAGCCGGAGAGGATGAGATTGGCGATGGTGGCGAAGGGCTGGTCGTAGAAGATGAAGCAGACGACGATGGTGGTGTCGACGGCCTGGCCAACGATGGTTGAGCCGACCGTGCGAGTCCAGAGATGACGGCCGCCGGTGAGGAGTTTGAGCTTCGCCATGGTGAAGGAGTTGGCGAACTCGCCGAACCAGAACGCGAGGAGGCTGCCGGCGACGATGCGCGGGATGACGCCGAATATGGTTTCGAAGGCGGCCTGATTTTTGAACTCGGGCGCGGCCGGCAGCCAGATGGCGAACAGGCCCATGGCAGCCATCAGGATGCTCGCGAAGAACCCGCGCCAGATGGCTTTGCGCGAGGCGGCATAGCCGTACACTTCGGTGAAGATGTCGCCGAAGATGTAGGTGACCGGAAAGAGCAACTGGGCGGCGCTGAAGCGCAGCGGGCCGATGGCGGTGAACTTGGCTGCGATCAGGTTGGAGATGAGCAGGATGACGACGAAGGTCTGAATGAGGCCGTCGAGGTATTTGTACTGGCGGACGGCGTGCGCGGGCATGGGAGCGGCCACTATTTGCCCTTCCATTTGACACTGTGATCGGAGGTGACGGCGAGCGTTTCAGGAGGGGAATCGATGCGGAAGAGCGACCACGGACCGGGAATCCACGGGTAGCGGTCGATGACGGACTCGTCAATCTCGACGCCGAGGCCGGGCTCGCGCGGCACGATGAGCTCGCTGTTCTCGATCTCGAGCGGCTGCTTCAGGATCTGAGTGGCGAGCGGAAAGGGATAGAGCACGCCGGGCGCGTAGACGGGATACTCGAGCCACTCGACGACGGTTTCGGGCCAGCAGATGCCGAGGTGGGCGGCAGCGAGGACTTCGAGTTCGGTGCCCCAGCTGTGGAAGGCGAAGCGGAGGTTCTCTTTGGCGATCTCGCCGAAGAGGCGGCGGGCGAGGGAGAAGCCGCCCTGACAGCAGACGTCCATCTGGACGTAATCGACGGCCTGGGAAAGGATCAGATCGAGATAGCGGGCTTCGCTGGGTTCGTGCTCGCCGCTGGCGAGGGCCACGATGGCTTTGTCCTTGAGGCGCAGATAGGCCTCGTGATCGTCGGGCGGCATGGGCTCTTCAAGCCAGCAGATATCGTATTCGGACATGGACTCGGCGAGGCGCTCAACGGTGGCCGCAGAATAGCTTTTATCGCCCATGCGCCACCACGTGTGACCGTCGACCATGATGTCGACGCGCGGGCCGACGGCTTCGCGGATGAGGCGGATGGCTTCGAGGTCCTGATCGGGGCCGATGCCGGGACGCATTTTATAGGCGGTGAAGCCGAGAGCGGCGACAGCGGCCGCTTCCTTCGCGTAGCCATCGGGCGACATGTACATGCCGGCGCTGCCGTACAGGCGGATGCGATCGCGGATGCGCCCGCCGGCGATCTCCGAGACGGGCACGCCCATGGCTTTGCCGAGCAGATCGAAGAGAGCAACTTCGACGGCTCCGTAGATCTTGAGGACTTCGGGATCGGCGGCCTGGGGAACACCGCTGAACTGGACGCGGAGGGCATCGGTATCGGCGAGGGTGCGGCCGGAAAGGAAGGGCGCGATAACGGTCTGAATGGCGTGATGAGCGCGCTCACTGCCGGGGCCGGGCGCCCAGCCGACGAGGCCTTCGACGGTATCGACGCGGATGAGCATGGCGTCGCGCTTCAGGATGGTGCGCTCGCCACCATAGAATGGCAGATGCAGCGGCTCCGGCAGGGGGCAGCTGAGGAGAAACGATTGGACACGCGAGATCTTCATCGGCTTCGGATACGATGCGCAGTCAGGATAGCAGATGACCGCCGGAAACTATGACTGGCAGAGCGCTGGCTGGCGCATCGGCAAGGTGCACGCTGCGCCCTTCGCGCTCCCGGTTCCAGCCGATCGGCAGGCTCGGAGCAGGAACGCCAGCAGTGGGCGTGAGGACGTTTCCGATTGTGGGGATGTCGAGCTGCGCGGTGCTGCTGATTGTGGGAGCGGATGCGGCGGCGCAGTCGCGGGTGCTGCAGGGACTGCTGACGGGCATCGGATTCGTCGGCGCCGGAGCAATCGTCAAGGATGGCCAAGCGGTACACGGGACGGCGACGGCAGCGAGTATCTGGACGACGGGAGCGATTGGGGCGGCAGTGGCGCTGGAGCGATATGAAATCGGCATCGCGCTGATGACGATGAACCTGCTGACACTGCGGCTGCTGCTGCCGATCAAGCAGCGACTGGACAAAGTGGACCAATGAGCGCGCGAATCGGGATTACGTATTCGAACGAGATCAGTGTGCAGCCGTATGCCGAGGCCGTGCGGGCGGCAGGCGGCGAGCCGGTGGCGATCTCGCCGGAGCATCCGGCGACGCTGGCGGGGTTGGACGGTCTGCTGCTGAGCGGCGGGGTGGATTTGAATCCGGCGCTCTACGGGCAGGCGGCGCATGCCGAAGCGGAAGAGCCGAACGACGCGCGGGACCGGCTGGAGCGGCAGTTGCTGGAGGCGGCGCTGGAGAAAGACATGCCGGTGCTGGCGATCTGCCGCGGCATGCAGCTGTTCAATGTCTATCATTCCGGAACGCTGGACCAGCACATGACGGGGCATGAGCGGCACCGCATCCGGCCGGCGAACAAGGCGGAGCCGGCGCATCAGGTGGCGGTGGAGCGCGGCTCGAAGCTGGAAGCGATTCTGGGCGGAACGGCGGCGGTGAATTCGCGGCACCATCAGGCGGTGCGGCGCGTGGGCGAGCGGCTGCGGGTTTCAGCGCGCGCAGAGGACGGCACGGTGGAAGCGCTGGAACGGCCGGACCGGCGGTTCGCGGTGGCGGTGCAGTGGCATCCGGAAGACCAGGCGGCAACGGATGAGACGCAGCGGCGGCTGTTCGAGGAGTTCGTGCGCGCGGCTAACGCTCGATCCTGAAATCGGACCACTGCGGCGGCGCGTTGGTGTCACTGGAGCTGGTGACTTCGAGGATGTACTCGCCGGGTTTCAGGGCGGAATCGAGACGCAGGGAACCCGTGGCTTCAGCGTTGTGAAGCACTTCGCCATCGTGGAGCAGGCGGGCGCGGGCGGCGCCGGTCAGGGGATAGAAAACGACGTCTCCGGCTTGGAATACGCGGACGGCGGGATCGCCGGAACCGGCGGTGCGGAACACGAGCGCGGGCGGAGGAGTTTCGGGATTTACCTCGCGCGGGCGCGAGCCGCTTAGGGTGAGGCGCGGCATGACGGTGGCTCCGGGCGCGGGCACCTCGATGAAGTCACTGGCCGAGCCGAGAGACGCGATCTCTTCCTTCCAATCGGCGCGGCGGATCAGGGTGTTAGGGCGCGCGGGGCGGAGCGAATCGGGCTCGAAGTTTCCATTGCGGACGCCGACATACATTTGATAAGGACCGGGCGCGAGCGACTTCTCCTCAAAGATGGACACGAGGCCGTGTTCGCGGACGGAGCGGGCGTTTTCACCGCAGAGCCGAAGCCTGGCGCCACGCGCGGTAAGCGGCTGTTCGCCTTCGGGGTCGTTGAGGCGGCGCTGGGAGGAATAAAAGGTGAGGGCGGCGGTGAAGCAGCCGGCCTGCCCGGGCGCAGGCGTAAGTTCGATGCCGCCCTGGATGTGAACGAGTGACTGGATGTAGATGTCCTTGCCACGGGTTTTCGCGATGGGGGTAAGGCGCACGGGCAGGCGCTGCGGGGCGAGCGGGGAATAGATGGCGTTGATGATCTGCTGGGTGCGGGAGGAACTGGCGAACAGCGGAACCGGGCCGGTGGTGCCGAAAAATCCGTTGCGGGTGCGGACGGAGACGCCGGGGCGCGAGCACTTGATCTCAATGCGGTGATAGACGGCCCAGCCCCAGAGCTGGTGGAGAGCCGGACCGGGATCCCAGCTGACCGTGTAGTAGCCGGATTGGTCCTGGGCGACGGCGGTAAGGGCGTCGCCGAGTTCGAGGCCGGCAGTGCGGGACATGCCGCCGGTAGCGCGCGCGAGGGGGGTCAGGAAATTCTCCTCGGCGGGCGCGGTGTCAGCGGCAGCATGGGTGGCGGCACGGGCGTCCACCACGTCGATTACCACGGAGGCGCGATTGGCGGAATCAGCGAGTGCTTTCACATCGAAGGAGCCGGGCATCATGTCGTCGGTAAGGACGACGATGCACTTACGGCCGGGGAGGTCGGCCAGGGCGGCGACGGTGCGGCGGAGCAGTTCGACGGAGCGGGCGAAGACGATATTGTCCGGCATGGCGGGACGCCAGTGAAGATCGGACACGGCCCTATGCCAGCCGGCAAGGCCAGCGGCAAACTGGCGCGGGAAGCTGGAACCGCCGGCGGTTGTGACGAGGGCGACGCGATCGTCCGGTTTCAGCGAGGTATCGAGGAAACGGTTCAGGGCTTCGCGCATGCGGAAGATATCCGGCGCGGGCATGTTGGCATCGTTGATGAAGAAAACAAACGTACGGGGCGAATCGGCAACGTAGTTCAGAGACGCAATTTTGTGGGCTTTGCCGTCCTGGGTAACGCGCAGGTCTTCGGGCTGGAGGTCGCGGACGGGGGCGCCGCGGGCATCAACGGCGGAGGCATCGACCTGGAGGATGCCTGGTTCGAAACGCAGGCCGGCATTCTCCGGGGGCGTGGCGGCAAAAGCGGCAGCGGCGAAGAGCGGAACGAAACAGACGCGGCTCAGGTTCGTGAACACGTGGACCCTCGCGCCCGGCGGCAGAGCAGAGCGCCGAACGCCAGTACCAGAATAACGGTAAGCGCGAGGGTGCCTGGTTCGGGAACGCCGAGCAGGGTGACGGATCTGGTGAGGCCGGACGTTTCCATGCCGCCGAGGCCGGTGACCAAGGGTTCGGAGATGGCGTTGGCGAGCGGCTGACCGCCGCCGATGATGAGATCCGCGCCGAGGTTGCGCAGGACGATGAGCGCGGAGCTTTGGCGGCTGGCGATATCGGGTCCGAAAATCTGTTCGGAGAGGGTGAGCGAGAGCGAAGCTTCGGCATCGATGAGGCCGATTGGGGTGGCGGAGTCACCAGTGTAAAGAGTACCGGAGGTGACTGTGAGGAGGCCCGGAGGCACGGTGGAGAGAGGGCTGTTCATGGCGACCGAGAACGCGCCATCGAGCGACTGAAGCGAGGCGGAGAGAGAAGTGTCCGAGAGCGCGGAGGGGAGCTCGCCCGCAAGTTCCAGGCTGACTTACGTGGGATAAGGCGAGACGCCGGGATTATTCCAGCCGTAATTCCAGACGGAGAAGCGGATGGCGAGCTGGTCGCCGTGAGCCAGGGCGACGGACGAGGTGCCGAGCAAATCGAGCGTGGTGGCGGAAGCCGAGCCTCCCACCGCGAACAGGAGTGCGATCAATACCCGTCTGTACATTTAAATCCTCTAAAATGACAAAGCTACATGCGGCCATCATCCCTGTCGGTCCTGATTCCGCTCTACAACGAGGAGGAATTTATCCAGCCTCTTCTGGAGCGGGTAATCCACGCTCCCTATCCGGAAGGCATGGAGTACGAAATCATTATCGTGAATGACTGTTCCACAGATGGATCGTCGGAAGCAGTTCAGGACTTTATGCGGACGCACGACGCGCCGATCCGGCTGGTGCATCAGGACCGCAATCAGGGAAAGGGTGCGGCAATCCGGCGAGCGATTCAGATGGCGAGCGGGGAGTTCTGCCTGATTCAGGATGCGGATCTGGAATACGACCCGCAGGAGTATCCGAAGCTGCTGGGTCCGCTGCTGGCGGGGAACGCGGATGTGGTGTACGGGTCGCGATTCCTGATTTCGGGCGAGCGGCGAGTGCTGTATTTCTGGCATTCGCTGGCGAACCAGATTCTGACGCTGGTTTGCAACATTGCGGCGGACCTGAATTTGACGGACATGGAGACCTGTTACAAGGCGTTCCGGACCTCGCTGATTAAGACGATTCCGATTCGGAGCAACCGGTTCGGGATTGAGCCGGAGATCACGATCAAGCTGGCGCGGCGGCAGGCACGAATTTACGAAACGCCGATCAGTTATCACGGGCGTACCTATGAGGATGGCAAAAAGATCGGTCTGAAGGATGCGTTCGACGCTTTTTGGGTGATGTTGAAGTACCGATTTGCCAACGACCTGTACAGCGACGTGGGGCTGGAGATTCTGGACGCGCTTTCGTTCGCGCCGAAGTTTAACGACTGGATGGCCGACACGATTGAGCCGTATCTGGGCAAGCGGGTGCTGGAGATTGGGGCCGGAACGGGGAATTTGACGCGTCCGCTGGCGAGACGGCGGGAGTATTACGCGGCGACGGATCTGGCGGCGGAACATCTGGAAGCGCTGCGGAACCGGTTTGGGCACCGTCCGAATCTGGTGGTGCGGCGATGCGATGTGGAGGTGTCGCGGGATCTGGAGCCATTCCTGGGACAGGTGGATACGGTGGTTTGCCTGAATGTGCTGGAGCATGTGGCGAACGCCGACACGGCGGCGGAGAATCTGTACCGGGTGCTGGAACCGGGCGGGCGGGCGGTGGTGCTGGTGCCACAGGGGCAGGAGATTTTTGGCGCGCTGGACGTGGCGCTGGGACACCATTTGCGGTATTCGCAGGCGCAGCTGCGGGAGCGGCTGGAGCGGGCGGGATTCCACGTGGAGCAGATCATGGAGTTCAACCGAGTGTCGCGGCCGGGCTGGTATTTGACCGGGAAAGTGCTGAAGCGATCTCGGCTGGCGCGGTTTCCGCTGCGGTGTTTCAACTCGCTGGTGTGGCTGTGGCGGAAAATTGACGCAAAGCTGCCGTGGCCGGCGGTTTCGATTATCGCGATTGCGCGAAAGGACGGATGAGGTCAGGCGGCCATGGTCATGAGGCAGCATTGTTTGTATTTTTTGCCGCTTTGGCAGGGGCAGGGTTCGTTGCGGCCGGTTTTGGGGGCGGCGCGGCGGACAGTTTCGACGCCTGAAAGCGAGTAAGAGGGCTGGGCCGGTTGTGCGGATTGTGCAGGATTGTGCATGTTTTCGCGTTCTGTGCAGACTGCACAGGGCGAGGGGAGCAGCGCGGGATCGAAAATTTCGGCGATTTTGCGCTTCCAGGCGATATCGGTGAGGGCGGGTTCGGGCGGCGGCAGCGTGGTGCTTTCCTTTAGTATGGCGAGCGCGGCTTTGAGACGGATAGACGGGGAAGTTTTCGGGTCGACCAGGATTTCGGCGACGGTGGAGAGGGCGAGCTCGGCGTGCTCCTGCATGCGGCTGCGGAAGTGGAGGCAGCGATCGTACTGGGCGCTGGCGAGGTCGCGGGTGAAGGCAGGGACGGTGCGGCGCCAATTTGCAATGGTGTTGCGGTGAACTCCGGCGGCTTCGGCAGCGGCGGCGACGGAGGCTCCGGTGGAGAGCATATCGATGACGAGTTCCTGGGCGAAGGTGAGCGGCTGGGACATGGAGGTTCCTCAATTCACTTCTAAATCGCGCGCGGGAACGGTTTGGGCAGGCGGGGCTGCAAGTGATTGAGCGTAAGCGGTAAATAAATTCCGAATTGTGGTGACCGAGTCAGCGGGGCGGGTGGGTGGAGTTGCGGAGCAGTTAAAGCACCCTATTGTGCTGTTTCAGCGTGAAATAAGTGTTTGAAATGCAACGGCGAGATGAAACAAGGGTTTATTCTCGACCACAAAGATTACGCATCTTGCGTTGTGGCGCGATGGCAGCCAGGCGAACCGCAGGAGTCTTTTTGGCGCGGAGTACTGTCTAAGGACGGTCCGCGGGCTGGTTTTTCGACTACATATACGACTAACCATCAACATCGATCCGGGAAGGCTCGGCGCTCTGGACGAATGGATGGTCGGCAGGACGCATCGAAGTTGACGCTGGACCCTGCCCGGTTTCAGGATACCAAGCCGGTATTCTCAAAGTCTAACCGCTTGAAAAGAAAACAAATTGAGTTACGTCGAAGCCCTTTTCTTTTTGCTCTGCTAACTGAATAGCCAGCTACGATGGCCAGGGAGTTCTGATGCGCGCATTGTTTTCGACGATTGGAACACGTGGCGACGTCCAACCCGTGGTGGCACTCGCGTCGCGCCTGAAAGGGCTCGGGCATGAAGTCAGTGTGTGTGTGCCGCCCGATTTTCGTGAATGGATTGAGAGGCTCGGCATAGCGGTGATACCTATCGGTCCCGAGGTGCGCAGCTTCGCTCGGTCTCGTCCGATGGGCACAGAGCCGCAAACCCCGCTGACGCCGGAGCAGCGGCGTCAAATGGTGGATGCGAGTGTAGCGACACAGTTCGAGACGTTGATTTCCGCAGCCCAAGGGTGCGACGCGATCGTCGCAGCCACCGCGCTGCAGGTGGCGGCGCGATCAGTGGCGGAGAAGATGGGAATCGCTTACGTCTTCGCCGCCTATGCGCCGGTGGTGCTTCCGTCCCCGCATCATGCGCCACTGCCTATGCCGCCCTTGCCAGGGCAGGCTCCCCCCGCGACGAGCGACAACCGTGAGCTTTGGGCGCGGGATGCGACCCGGTTCAACGACTTGTTCGGCGCCGCGGTAAACGCGGGCCGGGCATCGCTGGGACTGGGCGCAATTGGCGACGTGCGAAGTTACATGTTCACAGACCAGCCATGGCTCGCGGCGGATGCGACGCTTGGCCCGTGGCCCGATCCCACGGACAGCAGCGTGTTTCAGACGGGCGCGTGGATCCTCCCGGACGAGCGTCCTCTCTCCCGGGAATTGAACCGCTTTCTCGATGGCGGCGCTCCGCCGATTTACTTCGGGTTCGGCAGTACGCGCGTGCCGGAAGAGGGTGGTGCGGCGATGGTGCATGCCGCTCGCGCGCTCGGCCGCCGCGCGATCGTCTCGAACGGGTGGTTCGACGATTCACTTGTGGATGGCGAACCCGACTGCCTCTCGATCGGCGAGGTCAACGTGCACGCACTCTTCGCGCGTGTTGCTGCGGTGGTGCACCACGGGGGCGCGGGGACGACGACCGCAGCTGCGCTCGCCGGCGTGCCGCAGGTCGTCATCCCGAATCGCTACGATCAGCACTACTGGGCGCGGCGAGTTCACACGTTAGGCATCGGTATGGCGCACACGGCGGGTGCACCAACCAAAGATTCCCTGACCAGCGCTCTCGCGCAGAGTTTGCGACCTGAAGTGGCTGGCCGCGCGCGCACTGTGGCGGGGTCAGTGTGCCGGGACGGCGCCAATGTTGCGGCACAGAAACTGATTGCCCTTGCGTAAGTGCGTACGAGCATGTACAGGATCCAGGTTGCCGGGTTGTCACCGGCTTTGTAGCCGGCAAACAGGAAGTTGAACCTGTGGATCTCCTGCAGCATTCCTTCGGCGTGATGCAGCCGGTGGCGCTGTTCGAGCGCATGACGACTCCGTGAAGCCTCTGGCGATGAACTGCCAGTGTCCGAGTTGATCCGGAGCCGCGCCTCCGGGGACTTCTTCTTCGCCCTCTCCAGCCTTTGGGAGCTTAATATCTTAAGATCATAAGTTTGCGAAGCACCGACGTGAGGGGTGGGATATGGCTAAAGCGAAAACGGAGATGCAGGTGACTGGACTGGCGGCTCCGGGACGGGTGAGCGAGATGGAGGAGCGGCTGTCGGCGATTCCCGGCGTGCAGTATGCGCATGTAAATCTCGGCGCGGGCAAGGTGACGGTGGAATATGACGACGAAGTAACCGGCGCGGAAGCGCTGCTCGCCGCGGTGCGGGGCGCCGGTTATGAGGCCGCGCAATGTTAACGGCGAGTTTGAATGCAGATGCAATTATGGCAGGATAAGTGCATTATTTTCGGGCGAGAGTTCCAATGTATATCGCGGTGGGTGTGGCAATCTTCGTGGTCTGGCTGCTGGTGACGACGGCTTTTCACCTGGCGGGCGGATTGATTTACCTGCTGCCGGTGCTGGCGGCGATTTCGCTGGTTCTGCATTTTGTGAATGGCAGGTCGGCGGTTTAGGGCGAATTAGTCAGCAACCCGACTTTATACTTGGTGAATGACGGTCCGTCATTCCCTGCTTTTTCTGGCATTTCTTCCTTCTCTTTTCTCCGCGGAATCCGGCTTCTCCTTTCATCAGATTGAAATCGACGGCCGAACGGTCAGCTACACGATTCAGGATGGCTTTGCGATTACGCAGGGCGACGTCATTCTGGGCAGAGCGGACGAGCTGGAAACCTACCGGCAGGGCCGGGCGCGGGGGCGGAATGCCGCCGTTCCCCAATCCGTGCATGTGGCAGTGGGGGCGTCAGGCATACAGCTCTGGCCGAACGCCACGATGTATTTCACGATCAACGGGGATACGCCGGTGCAGCAGAACCTGCTGGATGCGATCGCTTACTGGAACAAGGTGGGGCCGTTTCAGATTCTGCCGCGGGACACGCAGCCGAATTACGTGACGTTTCGGAGCATTGTGACGGATGCGGCATGCAACTCGGCGATCGGGATGACGGGCGGGCAGCAGTTTATCGGCGTGACAAGCGGATGCAGTGTGGGCGCTGCCATCCATGAGCTGGGGCATGCGTGGGGGCTGCTGCATGAACAGGTGCGGCCGGACCGGGGCGCGCACGTCACGATTCTTTACGAAAACATCGACAAGCGGTATTACCCGGATTTCAATCAGACGACATCGTCGGTGAGTTCGGGGTATTACGATTTCGATTCGATCATGCATTACGGGGCAAGCGGGTTCGCGCGGAACTTCGAGAACACGATTGAGACGGTGCCGGTGGGGATACCGATCGGGCAGAGGAACGGGCTTTCGGCAGGCGACATCGACGGCGTGAACCGGCTGTATGGCTTCATTCCCACCATGACAACGGTGACGACCACGCCGGCGGGGCTTCCGATTGTGGTGGACGGGGCGGCGGCGACTTCGCCACAGGCTTATTTATGGGCGCCCGGCTCGCAGCATACTGTTTCGGTGCCGCAGACGCAGGGCACGGTGCCGCGGCTGGCGTTTGCGGGATGGTCAGACGGAGGGGCGGCGGCGCATACGATCACGGCGGGGGCGAACGTAACGGCGTTCTGCGCGAACTTCAGCAGACAGTATCCGGTGCAGACGGGGGTTGCTGGCGGGGCGGGCACGGTGTCGCTGTTTCCGGCGTCAGCGGATGCCTATCTGGCGGACCGCTTTCCGTTTCAGGTGACAGCAACTCCCGCGCCCGGCTGGCAGTTTGTGCGGTGGACGGGGGTGACGTTCCTCGGCGTGAGCGGAGACAGTGTTTCGGCGACGCCCGCGCGGGTGGAAGTGGAGAGCGGGGCGGCGAGTTATCAGGCTGGCTTCACGAGCGGTCCGCTGACGACAGTGGATGCGCAGCCGGAGGGAGCGGCGGTGCTGGTGGACGGGCTGAGCTATTACACGCCGGTGAATTTCGCGTGGGCGCCGGGGAGCCAGCATACGCTGGGCTACGCGAGCCCGCAGCTGCAAGGCACGAGCACGCTGCGATTTCAATTTCTGAACTGGGACGACGGGTCGACGGGGACGCGAACGGTGACGGCTGCGAGCCAAGCCGCCACGTATACGGCGCGCTTCGAGAAGCAGTACCTGCTGAGCACGGGGACGCTGGGGCTGGGGACGGTAAGCGCGTCGCCGGCGTCGGCAGACGGCTTTTACGATGCGGGGACACGCGTACAGCTGACGGCAACTCCGTCGGGCGGGCAGGCGGTGCGGTACTGGGTGGGCGATGCGGCGGGCGGGGGCACGCAGCAGACGGTAGTGATGGATCAGCAACGGCTCGCGTCGGCCTATTTCGCTTCGCCGCTGCAATGGCTGGCGCTGCATGCGGCGAGCTTTACGGTGAGTCCGTTTTTCGGGAGCACGGGGCAGAGCGTGGCACCGGGGGAGATCTTGACGTTCTTTGGAGCAGGCATTGGTCCGGCGAGCGCGGTGGGGACGGCGCCGGATGGGAGCGGGCGGCTGCCATTGAGCGCGAGCGGAGTAGCGGTGATGTTCGACCGGTATCCGGCGCCGATTTTGTATGCCGCGGCGGACCAGATCAATGTGGTGGTTCCGTATGAGTTGGCGGGGCAGACGGCGACGACGGTGGTGATTACGAAGAACGGCGTGGCGACGAATCCGTTTTCGCTGAGTGTGTACGCGACGCTGCCAGGATTGTTTACGGCTGGGGGCACGGGACAGGGCGCGGTGGCGGCGCTGAATCAGGATGGAACGGTGAATTCGGCGGCGAACGCGGCGGCGGCGGGATCTGTGGTGGTGCTCTACGGAACGGGCGGCGGGTTGATGAGCAAGACGGTTGCGGACGGCCAGGTGGCGGGGCCGGATCTGGCGACGGCGGTGGCGCCGGTTTATGCGCGGGTGGGGCGGTTGCCGGCTGAGGTGTTGTATGCGGGATCGGCGCCGGGACTGGTGAGCGGCGCGCTGCAGATGAATGTGCGGATTCCGGCAGAGACAATTGGCGGCGGGGCGGTGCCCATTCAGGTGATTGTGGGTGAGTTTACGAGCGCGCCGGGGACGACAGTGTGGGTGAAGTAGGCGCGCCCGCAAAACGGATATGATCTCTGTTGCAGGATGGACGGGATCGAACTATGAAACTTATCTGGCGTGGTTCTTTGATTTTTATGTTTTTGGCTTTCGCGACTTCGGCGCGGGACCCGCTTTCGCAGAGGATCGGGCATACGGACCCGAGCAAGTATACGCGCAGCCGGTCGCATAACAGCGCGGGCGATATGGCGTGCGAGCTGCTGGTGCCGCCGACGGCGCTGAATGTAAATTTGAACTTTGTGCACCGCTGCGAAATTATGCCGGGCGGCGGCGTGGGGCACCACTTCCACAACACGGACGAAGAGATGTTCGTGATCTTCGACGGGGAAGCGGAGTTTACGATTGACGGGCGGACGGCGGCGCTGAAGGGGACCGTTGGCGCGCCGTGCCGGATGGGGCACTCGCATGCGATTTACAATCCGTCGGACAAGCCGGTGGAGTTCATGAACATCAATATCGCGTCACGCAAGGGGCATTACGACGCATTCAATCTGGACGATGCGCGGGTGGGCGCTGCGAAGGATCCGATCCCAACATTCATGACGATGCGGCTGGACCGGAAACTGCTGCGGCCGATGCCTTCGTTTCACGGCGGCGAGGGAACGGCGCAGTACCGGCGGGCGCTGGATCCGGATGTGTTTCTGACGAACTGGGCGTATATGGATCATCTGCTGCTGCCGCCGGGAGCGTCGGATGGCGTGCACCGGCATCTGGGCGTGGAGGAGGTTTACTACGTTCTGGATGGCGACGGCGAAGCGCGAGTAGGCGGGGAGACGGCGGCCATTCATAAAGGCGATGCGGTGCCGGTGGTGATGACGGAGCCGCATTCGTTCCGCAACAACGGGACGCGGGATCTGGAGTTCATGATCATCGGAGTCTCGACGCAGAAGGATGTGCTGGACACGCAGCTGGGCGAAGGGGGACGGCGGTAATGAGGCGCGCGGTCATTGCACTGCTGTGTGGCGCGGGCGTGAGCTTCGCGGCGGGGCCGGTGACCGCGGGAGCGCCGAAGCTGGAGGTGGACAAGGGCGCGCGCGAAGGTCCGTCATGGGACGCCAAAAACCAGTATTTGTACTTTGTGGGCGGTAACCGCGTGATGCGGCGGGCGGCCGATGGAACAGTGACGGTGTTTCGCGAGGATGCGGCGGGAGCGAACGGGTCAATCGTCGACAAAGAAGGCCGCGTGCTGGTGACCGAGGCGGGCGGGCGGCGGGTGACGCGGACGGAGAAGGACGGTTCGCTGACGGTGCTGGCGGCGGAGTATGAGGGGAAGAAGCTGAATTCGCCGAACGATCTGTCGATCGATTCGAAGGGGCGGATTTACTTCACGGACCCGCGGTATGGGCCGACGGCGAATATGGAGATTAAGGATGAGGCGGGGAATCTGGTAGAGGGCGTGTACCGCATTGATGCGCCGGGAAAGATTACGCGGATTCTGACGCATGAGGTGGAGCGGCCGAACGGGATCTTCGTTTCGAAGGGAGACAAATTTCTGTATGTGGCGGACAACTACAACAACAAGGCGGGCGGTGCGCGGAAGCTGGTGCGGTTCGATCTGAAGGCGGACGGGACAGTGGTTCCGGACAGCAAGAAGATTATCTTTGACTGGAAGAACGGGCGCGGGCCGGATGGATTCCGCATTGATGGGAAGGGCCGGTTTTTTGTGGCGGCGGGGTTGAACCGGGACAGCAAATGGGAGAGCGGGGCGGAGTTCAAGGGCGGAGTTTATATTCTGTCGCCGGAGGGTGAGCTACTGGAGTTTGTGCCGTTCGAGAAGGATGAAACGACGAACTGCACGTTTGGCGGGCGGGGTTTGAAGACGCTGTTTGTGACGGCGGGCAGTCAGTTGTGGAGCGTGCCACTGAAGTAGCGCTTGCGTTGGAAGGAAACGGAACGCAACGGCAGGCACCCTTTGGTCGTAAGGTTTCGTTTCGATCTGCTACCAAATCGTTTCCGCGCGCGAATGCTGAGAATCGCATTTTTGCGGAGACAATTTTTTCCCTTCCTTTCTAACCTGGTTCGAATGCCTACTACTTCGAACCTGCGGACCACTGGTGCCTTCCGTATCCTGGGTGGTCTGGCGCCCGGAGTTGAGCCACCCTCCTGCGCGTGCGGAGCTGAACGCCCCTGCGGACGTTCTACAAATTCTGAAGCGCTGTGTTAGCGTGCTTGTTCCAGCGTAGGGGTACTTAGCTGTAGGCTGTCCGCTCCCGAAGGTTGCTCGAATAAGCCTTTTGCAACGCGGAGATCCTTATGGGTGGGCGGAAAAAGGGGGCAAGTCACACGATCTTAGCCCTTCTATTCCTGGTCGTCGTGGCCGGCCGGACCGCCCGCTGTCTCGGGGGAACTCGCGTCACTTTGCGAGCTGCCCGTTACTCCCGGACCGGGTAGGCAGTTACGGAGCAAAGGTCAGGATTAGCGCAGGGACTTCCTTTTCTTCGCGAAGTTCCCGGCCAGCGTTCCGATTCTGTTGAAAAGCCAGCGGTTCAGAGTTTATGAGTGTGGTCTATGCACCCTCCCAACCT
>CAVQTR010000004.1:0-33201 GCA_963716685.1 Bryobacterales bacterium | reverse complement strand
TTCGGCTTTCCCCTCTCGGGATTATGCGGTATTAGCGACGGTTTCCCATCGTTATTCCCCACTCCAGGGCAGATTATCCACGTGTTACTCACCCGTACGCCACTTTACTCATGGATTGCTCCACTTTCTCGTTCGACTTGCATGTGTTAAGCGCGCCGCCAGCGTTGATTCTGAGCCGGGATCAAACTCTCGTTTGAATTTGTGAGTTTATGATCGTCCGGTAGAACTCAAAGTTCTGACGAAGTTTATATAGTGCATCTAATCAGATTGTCAAAGATCTGTATGACCACAATCGAAATCTTTCGACGTCGACCGGATCACAGGCCTCGAAACTTGTTGCAGTCCGGAAAATCAGCAACCGCCGATTACATCCGGGGGACTGCTAAACTTTAGTTTTATTTGAAAGAACCAACAGGAAGGCCGTTAACCACCGCGCCGGTGGCCCGGTCGCAGTTTGTTACCATTCCGTACTTGTCTCTTCAACCACTCTACATCAACCGGAACATCTTTGCAAGCCCCTCGGCTCACTTCGATTTTTCGCTCCAGCCGCTCAATCAACAGGACGCAACCAAAACCCAGAAGGTTACAGAAGCATCAACTGCCGATCACCGCCACCCATAAAGATGTTCGCAGAATTGAGAAGGTTACAAACTCTTTTCTGCTCACCACCGCTTTTCAGCGGTTTTCTTCGGGCGACTTGTTCAGAATAGCATCGGCTTTCGGGTCTGGCAAGAGTTTTTTTCGCTTCGAAAATAAAAGTTCAACGGCTTACAATACGCACATGCGCAGCGCCCCGCTCCTGCTGGTTTTCACGGCAATGACAGGCAGCGGCCTCGCCCAGCCCCCGCTCGCTCTCGATCCAATCCTAAAACGGGTCGGCCGGGAAGCCGAAGCGTTCCGGCGCGTCGCTCCCACGGCGCTTTCTGAGGAAACGCTGGAGCAGCGCTCCCTTGTCTTTACGCAGGCACCCGAAGCAGTTGCTCTGAATGGACCCGCTGGCTCTAATTTTGAGACCCACGAGGTGCTTTCCGAGTATGGCTACGCCAGCCCACCTGCGGCTCCCGGCGCTCTCCATGAAATTCGCAAGGTGATTAGCGTCGACGGAAAGCAGATCACTTCGACGGAAAAGGCCCGCCATGCCATGACACTCGGCCTGAACTCCGCGGACATGAAGCTCAAAAAGCGCCTGCTCGAAGATCTGGAGCGCCATGGTCTGCACGGCGCTGCCACCGATTTCGGTCAGATCCTGCTTCTTTTCACCCCAACGCACCAGAAGGATTACGCCTTCCAAATGAAAGGGCAGCGTCAGATCGGCGCCGACCGTCTGCTGGTGGTTTCCTACCGGCAGCTGGGAGGTTCCGGCGGCATTACAGTGTTTCGCGGAAACACCGCCAAACGCGAGCCGATTGAGGGTGAAATCATGGTTCGCAGCCGGGACGGCGTCCCCATGCGCATCACGATGACGGCTCTCAGCACCACTCAGGAGTTCACGGTCAGGGACGAATCCACTGTGGATTACGCCGACAGCGATCTAGGCGTTGTGCTCCCGGCCAGCGTGGTTCACCGGGAATACCTGAAGGACACTCTGATCAGCGAAGATACCTACTTCTATACGCCGTTCCGCAGAATGTCCGAACGTTCCGCAGAGCTGCCCTAGCCGGTACTCACTGAATGCGTCGATTCGTCTACCTCCACGGGTTCGCTTCCGGTCCGCACTCGCGAAAGGCCCGGTTTTTTCGGGATCGCCTGGCGGAATTCGGCTACCCTCTCGAGACACCCGACCTAGGGGCGGGCGATTTCGAGAACCTGACCATCGGCGGGCAACTCGCGGTGGTCGAGGATCTTGTCCGCGGCGAAGCCGTTACGCTGATTGGGTCGAGCCTGGGTGGTTATCTCGCGGCGCTCTACGCTTCGCGCCATCCCGAAACCGAGCGCCTTGTGCTCCTTGCGCCGGCATTTGCCTTTAACGAACGCTGGCCTGCGCTGGTGGGCGAAGAGGCTTTCGCGAACTGGCGCCGGACGGGCAAACTCTCGATTTATCACTACTCCGAAGGAGCCCAGCGGGACCTGAGCTTCCGCATCTGCGAAGAGAGCCGGGCTTATGAGCCCTGTCCAGCTTTCTCACTGCCTGCCCAGATTTACCACGGCCGGCAGGACACAGTCGTCCCGGTTGAACTCTCTGAACACTATGTTGGCTGCCACCCACACGTACAACTCACGGTGCTCGAGTCCGACCATGAACTGACGGGCGCGCTCGACGAAATCTGGCGGACAGCTTCCGCCTTTCTGCTGCCGTGAGCGGCAGGCGGGGCGAGAAGTTTACCGTCTGCGGTTGCGGCCACGCGCGCGCCGATGAACTTCCCTGTAATGAGAAAGCCGCTTCGGACTTTCCACCGCGCCGCGCTCTTCGCGCAGGTATGCTTCGCTCAGACTGGTGCCGGTGACGGCCCGCAGCACCGCTTCTCTGATCTCAGAGCCGCGCCGGGCATATACCAGCAGAGCGCGCACAAAAATGCTCTCGCTGGCGGACGCCGCCGACGACGCCTGAATGAGCAAAGGGATATCCGCCGGATCTCCCAGCTCAGCCAGCCCGAGGGCTGAGAGCGTCACCAGCATGCCATTATCGGATTTCAGCCCCTTCCGAAAAATGGGTGCGGCTTTTCGATCATTTGCGCATAACGGCAACATGCAGCCATCCTATCAGCCTGTCACCCCGGGCCACCTAACCCGGTAGAATTCACGAATGACCACCAGCCTTGGCGCGCGGCTCAGCATTATGATGTTTCTGAATTATCTGATCTGGGGCGCGTGGTACGTCACGCTTGATACTTACCTGACCGCCACGCTGAAGTTCACCGGCACAGAAGCGGGCGCGGTCTTCGGCACCACCGCGCTTGCCGCTATGATCTCGCCCTTCTTTGTGGGTCTGGTCGCCGACCGGTATTTCGCCACGGAGCGGGTGATGGCGGCGCTCCATCTGGCGGGCGCGGTGATCCTCTATTTCGTGACCCAGGCGACAACGTTCCCGCGCGTGTACGGGCTTCTGCTGGCCTATTGCCTCTGTTACTTCCCCACCATTGCGCTGACTAATTCCCTGACGCTGCAGCACCTGAGCAATGCCGGACGCCAGTTTCCGCTGATTCGTGTCTTCGGCACGCTCGGCTGGATTGTGATCGGCCAGACCATTGGCCGTCTGGGCATTGAAAAATCCGCCACACCGTTTCTGCTGGCTGCGGGAGCGTCGGTAGCAATGAGCATTTTCAGCCTGACGCTGCCGCACACCCCACCCGCCGGCCGCGATCAGCGGTTGACTGCGAGGAGCGTACTTGGTCTGGACGCGCTGGTAATGCTGAAACGGCCGTCCTTTTTAGTGTTTGCCGTAGCCAGTGTGCTGGCCTGCATCCCGCTCACGTTCTATTTTTCGTTTACGAATGCTTACCTGAACGATGCCGGCGTCCGGAATGCCGCCGGCGTGATGACCTGGGGGCAGGTGTCCGAAGTCGGCATGATGCTGCTGATGCCTTTCATCCTAAAGCGGGTGAGCGTCAAAAGCATTCTGCTGATGGGGATGACTGCCTGGGCGGTCCGCTATGCGCTGCTCGCCTATGGCAACAGCACGAGCGGGATTTGGATGTTCTATGTCGCGATCCTGCTTCACGGGATCTGCTACGACTTCTTCTTCATGACCGGACAGCTCTATACCGATCAGGAAGCGCCGGCCGGGTTCCGCAGTGCGGCGCAGGGCTTCATTGCGTTCCTGACTTACGGGGTAGGCATGTTCGCCGGCTCGCTGCTCTCCGGCGGCGCCGTGGATTATTTCACCACGGTGCGGAACGGCGTTCTCAGCCGCAACTGGACGGGGTTCTGGCTCAGTTCTGCCGCCGGCGCTTTTGTGTTGCTGCTGGTCATCGCGGCTTTCTTTCGCACGCACGCCAGAATCGAGACGCCGACCGAAACCGTGGCGGCCTGAGCCGCTTACGCTTTGACGGCGCGGCCTTTAGCGGTATCGTACTTCAGATACTGGCGGCGCCGGAAGGATTCCACCGCCATTTCGCAAACCACAGCGCCGTACATGCCCAGCATGCAATCGCAATTGAGCGGCGTGTTGGAGCGAATCGCGGCCTGCAGGTTCTGGTGGTGCAGCACCAGACTTTCCGAGCCCTTCTTCTGATAGCTGACCGGCGGCATCTCCTTCTCGTAGGCCTTCTGCGGCTTGATTTCGAAGCCGGTCTTCGTGAAATATAAGGTCGCTTTGTGGCCGCGAATCATGTGGTCCACGGGTGAGTCATTGGCCATCGAGGAGACCAGCTGCATTGTCGGGCCGTTGGGATAATCCGCCAGAACGTTGAACGTGTCGGGGATTTCCGCTTTGCTCTCGGTGAATTCAAACTTCCCGCCCGTGGCCGCAACATAGTCCGGAAAGGTCAGGTTCAGCGCTTTGATCAGCCGCGTCGCGCGATGCACAAACAGGTCCGTCGCAATGCCGCCCGAGTAATCCCAATAGCGCCGCCAGCGGAAGTAGCGCTCCGGATCCCAGTCGCGTTTCGGAGCCGGCCCCAGCCACGCCTTCCAGTCCAGATTCACCCCCGGCTTTGCGTCTTCGTCAATGGGGTAATCGTTGCCCGCCCAGAAATCGCCCTGATAGTTGCGCGAATAGTCGATCTGCGCCAGAACTACCTTGCCCAGTTCCCCAGCCTTGATATGCTCGCTTGCCACCGCGTAGGATTCGTCAGACATGCCCTGCACGCCCACCTGCAGTTTGCGGCCGCTCGCATTCACCTTATCCACCAGCCGGTGCGCCTGTTCGATGGTGTGGGTCATCGGCTTTTCCACGTAAACGTGTTTGCCGGCATCCAGCGCATCCATGGCCATCTGGAAATGCCAGTGTTCCGGCACCGCGATCAGGACGTAGTCGATCTCCTTGTTGTCCAGCACACGCCGGTAGTCCTTCAGCGGCTTGCCGCCGGTCAGCTGCGCGGCTTTGTCGAGGCGCTTGTCGTAAATGTCGCAGACATTCACGATTTCGAAGTTGTCGCCATCGCGCATACGCACCAGGTTCTGCATATGGTTGGTGGCCATACCGCCCGCGCCGATGATGCCGATGCGCAGCCGCTGGCCGGCCCCGGTGATCTGCGAATAGGCGCGCGCGGTCATGGCGGCCGCACCCACGGCTCCTGCAAACTCTCTGCGTGTCAGTGTGTTGTTCATGTGAGTGACTCAGCGAACCGTCAAATCGCGAACGTAGATTTCCTTGAACAACATATCGCCGTGGCCGCCCGCATGCAGCTGCAGAGCGATCGTTCCATCGAAGGAGCGCGGCGTGGGATCGGTGAAATCGACCACGACCACGCCATTCAAACGCGCCACATAGTGGTTGCCTTCCACTTTCAGAAGGTAGTCGTTCCAGTCGCCCAGATGGACCACATATTCGTTCTCCGGAGAGGGCCAGACAATCCATTGGCGGCCATCTCCGTAGATGCCTCCGGTGTGGTGGTTCAGGGTCGGATCGATCTCGAATTGCAGTCCCTGCGAGACGTCCGCCGTACCCGCCTTGAATGCGGTGTGGAAGAAGACTCCGCTGTTGCCATCACCCACGCACTTAAACCGAATCGCGAGGTGGAAATCCTTATACTTCCGCACAGTCTGCAGATAGCCATATTCTTTGGTAACCGCCTGGCCGTGGATCTCGCCATCGCGAACTTCCCACTTCTCGTTGCCGACCTTGTCCCAGCCGGCAAGGTCCGTTCCGTTGAACAGCGAAACCCACTGTTCATTGGGCAGGGGAGCGCGATTTTTAGGTGTCTGCGCCAGAAACAGAAGCAGGACAAGACTGCTGAGCATCTCCAGATTCTAACGCGGTGATTTAGGATATGCTCGGTCGCATGACTCCGACCCGCCGCCTGCCGCGCTGGCTTTTGGCTTCTCTGATCTGTCTTGCCTGCCACGCCGCGGAGCTGCAGGTACCGCCCAACGTTGTTGTCGAGCGTGGAGTGGATTACACGTCGATCCCGCACGGGCGGCTCGTGATGGACATCGTCCGGCCAAAGGCAGCCGGCGCGTACCCGGGCGTGGTGATTATCCACGGCGGCGGCTTTAGCGGCGGCACACGCACGAGTGAACTGCCGCTGGCCATCAAAATTGCGCAGAAAGGATATGTTGCGGCAACAGTGGATTATCGCCTGACGCCCATGTTTCAGTTCCCGCTGCCGCTCGACGATGTGAAAGCCGCCGTCCGCTTTCTGCGCGCCAACGCCGCCAGGTATCAGATCGATAAGCAGCATATGGCGGCCATCGGCAGCTCCGCCGGAGCTACGTGGGCGCAGTTCCTCGCAATTACGAGGGATATGCCGCGCTTCGAGGGAATGGGCAGCCATCGCGAAGAATCCAGCAGTGTGGATTGCGCCATCAGCTGGTACGGACGTTCAGATATGCGCCGCGCCTATGAAGGCAGCCGCAACGCCGCGCAAGCGCTCCCGCCACTGCTTGGCGGCGATCGTATGAATGCCCTGGCAGCGCATTATCGCGGCAGCCCGCTGAACTGGATCACTCCGGATTCCGCGCCGATTCTGGCGGTGCACGGCACGCGCGATGGGAACGTGCCCTTCGAACAATCGGTGTGGATAGTGGAACGGATGCGCAGCATGGGCGTGGAATCGGAACTGGAGACGATGGCCGAAGCGGGACACGGCTTTAAGGGAGCGGATGCCGACCGCGCCTTCGACCGATCGCTGGATTTCCTGAATCGTATGACGAAGCCGAAGCTGCTCGAGACCCGCCGCCTGATGGTGAACGACCATGGCGCGGGCGCTGAGATCCTGGCGATCGCGTGGCCCTCCGGACGCATACTGTGGCGCAGGCCCAACCATCGCGGCACGGAACTCTCGGTGCTGGCGAATGGTCATGTGCTGTATATCGAGGACCCGCACAGCGCTGTCAGCGAACTCGATGGAGACCAGAAGACCGTTTGGCAGTACCGGTTCAGCGGAATGAATCTGGTGAGCGCGCAGCGCCTGGAGAACGGGAACACCCTGCTGGTCGACGACATGAAAGCGCGGGTCTTCGAAGTGACGCCGGCGGGAGAGGTGACCTGGAGTGTCGAGAAGCCTGAATACATCGGCAAATCCATGCGGCGCGCCCGGCGCACCGCTCAGGGAACCACACTGGTAGCTGTCCAGGACTCGGGACTGCTGCTGGAGCTCAATCGACGGGGCGAGGCGGTACGCCGATGGGAGTTTCCCCACCGCATGCCGGCGCTGGCCAAGCCGCTGCCCGACGGCGGCCTGCTGATTGGGCTCGCAGGTCCGGGCGAGATCCGGCATCTGGATGCGGCGGGTAAAACGGTGGCCACCTTCGCCGGCGCGAATGACGCGGCGCGCATGGCCTGGACCTCCGGCTTCACGTCCACTCCGGAAGGCGGCCTGATCGTCTCAGACTACATGGGCGCGCGCATCGTCGAGTTCGACGCCGAAGGCCGCGTGCTGAACCAGCTGCGTCAGATCCCGTGGTCGGTTACAGCCGTGGCGCTGCTCCCCTAGTGCCTACTCGTCAGCTTCGGGGAAGATTCGCAGCTGCTGCCCGGCCTCTTCCGCGCGTCCGGCGAGCGAACGTCCGGGCAGCACGAAATGCTCATCGCATCGCGGCTCGTAGGTTTCGTCTCCGCCCACCAGCACCTGCGGGCTGTTGTAATGCGCCGGGATCCCGTCGATAATCCGTTGCGGATACACCGCGCGGGCGCCGCATCTGGTGCAATAAGCCGTCATCCACATGCACTGGTCTTCCGCCAGCAGCGCCAGATCGGGCGTCGAGCCAAACGGCTCTCCGCGGAAGTCGAAGGCCAGCCCGGAAGCCAGGATGTCATAGCCTTCATCCAGAAGCTGACGAACCAGCTGAAAGAAACCGGAATCGCGCGGAAAGAACTGCACTTCGTCGAACGCGATCACCTGGAAGCGACAGCCCGCGGCGGACTCCTTCGCCCGCAGCAATGGCCAGAGTTCGTGGGGCGAGTTAACGGCGATTTCCTCCGCCGCGTCTTCGTCGCCTTTACGGCTTTTGATGAAATTCATGCCGCTCCGGGTATCGGTACGCGGCTTGAACACCGCGATTTTTTTGTTCCCGTACCTGCGCAGCGTATCGATTTCGGTCAGCAGATGCCGCGTCTTCCCGGACGCCATGTTGCCGATAAATAGTCGTAAAAATCTTCCTCGGGCCAGAAATTCAGCATAGCCCGATATGCTGTAGGCAGTGCGCCCCGTGCTCCTGATTGCCGCCCTGCTGCTGACCGCTTGTTCCCAGCCGCCGGCTGCCCCCAGACCTGCGCCTGACGAAACCAAACTGCCCTGGTATGGCAAATCTGTGGACGAATTGGCCGCGCTGGACCGCGACGCCTCCCAGGCTTTCGCGGCAGGCAACCGGGACCAGGCTGCCGCGCTGATCGAGAAAGGCGAGCCGATGATGAACCGCCTGCTCGCCGTGCCGCGGCCGACGCTCGCCGCCACCGAAGCCGCCTCCGATCTCGACGAGCTTTACGGCCGCATGCTGCTCACCAACCGTCACTACGGCTGGGCGCGGCTGCAGTTCCAAAAGAACCTGGCGCGATGGAAGCACTGGCAACCGCAAACGCCGGAAACCGCGCGCCGCCTGGCGCTCGCTCAGTCTCAGATCGCCGAGTGCGACACGCACCTGCCGAAGTGATCAATCGGCCAGGCGCCCGAACCGGCCCTCACGAAAATCGGTAAAAGCCTGGCGAATCTCGTCCTGCGTATTCATGACGAACGGACCATACTGGACGACCGGCTCGTCGATTGGTTCACCGTTGAGCAGCAGCAACTGCGCTCCGCCCTGTGACTCCACCAGAATCTCTTCGCCTTCGTTCGCAAACAGAACCAGATCGAGCGCCGACGCTTCTTTCGCGCCATTCACCCGGACGGAGCCATCCCGCACCAGCAGCGCGGTGTTCTCATGAGCCGGGAAGCGCAGCTTGACGCGGCCGTTCGCGGCGAGCCGAATGTCGAACAAGTTGATCGGCGTCACCGTGGCAGCCGGACCTTTGATGCCCGCAAACTCGCCGGCGATAACCCGGACCTCGCCCGCTCCGTCCGGCAGCGTCGCCGCCGGGATGCGGTTGGCTTCGATTCCCTGGTAGCGGGGCGCGTCCATTTTGTGCGCCTTCGGCAGATTCACCCAGATCTGCGCCATATGCATGGTGCCGCCCGCCCGCGCGAATGCCTCGTCGTGATATTCCTTGTGCAAAACACCCGATGCGGCTGTCATCCACTGCACATCGCCCGGACCGATGACACCCGCGTGTCCAGCGCTGTCGTGATGCGCCACACTGCCTTCAAACGCAAGTGTCACCGTTTCGAACCCCCGGTGCGGATGCGCTCCCACGCCGCGTGTCTCGCTGTCAGTCGGCTGGTATTCGTACGGAGGATGGTAATCCAGCAAAAGATAAGGACTAATCCGTGATCCCAAATCGTTGCTGGACGGGAAGTAATTGGTTACCCGAAAACCGTCGCCGACCCAGTGAAACCCGGCTCCGCGATAAATGCCTTCTATTCTGCGCCTGTTTGTCATATAATTGCCTTGACATCAAGATAGATGGGCGAACGAAGCAAAAAGATTCAGGACACGGACGCGGTCCGCGTTTGGCTGGTTTTGTGGAAGGCCTCGCGCGCGGTGGAACAGAATGCGCAAAAGAGCATCGCCCGGATGGAACTGGGCCTGTCCGATTTTGCGGTCCTTGAGATGCTGCTGCACAGAGGGCCGCAGCCGGTGAATGTGATTGGCAGAAAGGTGATGCTTACCAGCGGATCAATCACGACGGCAGTTGACCGGCTCGAGAAGCGAAAGCTGGTGCAGCGGAAGGCACATCCCGAGGACCAGCGGGCGCGGCTGGTGCAACTGACGCCCGAAGGCGAGCGCCTGATCGGCGAAGCGTTCCGCCAACACACAGTCGATATGGAAGAGACCATGTCGGATCTGACGAAAGGCGATCGAAAACGCCTGATCCGCCTGCTCAAGAAACTGGGGCTGTCCGCCGCGGAGAAGCTTAGCCGGACTTGATTTCCGTCCAGATCCGATCCCGCAGACGCTGCGCGCCGGCCGGAAGAGCCGCCGGCCACAATCCCCGCGCCATGGTTTCCGGCGCCGGATACAACGTGGGCGTCTGGCGAACTTCCGCGCGCCCGTTGCACGTTGCCGTTTCCGAGGCTCGCACGATTGCCGCCGCTACTTCGGGCCGCAGCAGATAGTTCAGAAAGCGGTGTGCCAGTTCCGTCCGAGTGCTTTCCCGCAGGATCACCGCGTTGTCGGCGTACAGCGGAAAGCCTTCGGCCGGGTATACAAACGACAGCGCCTTCGATGCATCCATAGCCTGCTGCGCCGTCGTTGACCAAAGCTGCGCGCCCAACACATCGCCGGATACCAGTTGATCGCGCACTTCGGCGTTCAGATAAGCACGTACTTGGCGCTTTTGTGCGATGGCCGCCCGCTTGGCGGCTTCCAATTCGGCCGGCGCAGTTGCGTCAAAGGGCATTTTCAGTTTCAGCAGACAGGCTCCGATGACGTCTTCGGGATCGTCCAGCATTGTCACGCGCCCCTGCCAGCGCGGGCTCCACAGATCACTCCACGAGGTAGGCGCGGGCTTCACAGACTGATTGAACGTGATGCCCGTGGCGCTCCACATATAAGGTACGCACCAGCGCAGTCCCTCGTCCCACACCGGGCTTTGGAATCGCGGCGCGAGGTTCGGCAGATTCGGCAGCAGACGGTGATCCAGTTCCGCCAGAAGCCGGTTTTTCGCCATCGGCTGAATGCGGTTATGGGTGGGAAACGCGACGTCCCACCCCGAGTTGCCGGTCATCACCTTGGCCAGCATCTCCTCATTGCTCTCATAGACGCCGTAGCGCACGCGTACGCCGAATTCGCGCTCGAAATTGGGAATAGTATCGGGAGCAACATAGCTCGACCAATTGAAAACGTTCAAACGGGGACGCCGGTCGAGAGCGCAACCCGAGGCGGCTGCGGACCCGAGCAGAAACGCGCGGCGATCCATCATGCTTCGCGCACCCGTTCGGAGATAACGATCAAGGCGCCGAACAGTACCACAATGAGCGCCGAGACCGCGTTGATTGTCGGGTTCGCCCCGCGCCGTGCCAGCGCGTAGATCACCATCGGCAGCGTTTCGGAATCCACTCCCGCCACAAGGCTGGTGATCACGTAATCGTCAAAGGAAACAATCAGAGCCAGCAGTGCGGCCGCCGCAATACCTGGAGCGAGCAAGGGCAGCGTGACGCGCCGAAACGCCGTCCACTCAGTAGCCCCGAGGTCCTGGGCAGCCTCTTCCAGCGAGGGATCCATGCTTTGCAGACGCGCGGAAATCACGATCACCACGTAAACGATCGAGAATGCCACGTGCGCCGCAATTACCGTGCCCAAACCAAGCCGGAAGGGCAGCCAGCGAAACACATACTGGAACAGCGCAAGCAGAGAAATCCCCGTAACAATTTCCGGGGTAACCAGCGAAAGATACAGCGAACCGCGCAGCACCGGAGCGCGGCGCTTCCACATGCCATAGGCCGCGAGCGCACCGAACACCGTTGACAAAACGGTGCTGGCAAACGCGATGGTCAGGCTGTTCATCGTGGCCTCAGCGACCTGCGGGTCATTCCAGACGGCCGAATACCAACGCATTGAAAAGCCCGCCCACACGGTGAACCGGCTGCCGTTGAAACTGAAAGCAATCAAAATCAAAAGCGGAACATGCAGGAAGGCGAACGCCAGAACAGCGTAGAACGAAAGGAATCGCTTCATGGCGCCTGCCGTTCCATCCGCAGGAACAGGTAGAGCAACGCGCTGGTGAGAGCCAGCAGCACGAGCGAAGCCGCCGAGCCAAAAGGCCAGTCGCGCGCGGTGGTGAACTGGTTCTGCACCAGGTTGCCGATCATCACGGTTTTTCCGCCACCCATTAAATCCGGTGTCAAATAAGCGCCCAGACAGGGGATGAAGACCAGAATCGCGCCGCCCACCAGACCTGGCCGCGCAAGCGGGATCACCACCCGCCGGACTGTGGCGCCAGGCGATGCGCCCAGATCAGCCGCGGCCTCCAGCAGCGCGGGGTCAATCTTCTCCAGCGCCGCGTAGAGCGGCAGCACCATAAAGGGCAGGTATCCGTACACCAGACCGAGCAACACCGCGCCGTTGTTGTAGAGCAGCGGCAACGGGTGATGGATTAGGCCCGCGCGGGCCAGCACTGTATTCACCAGCCCGGTGTCCCGCAGGAGAAACAGCCAGGCATAGGTGCGCACCAGAAAGCTGGTCCAAAACGGAAGCGCTACCAGCTGGAGGTACAGGTTCCGCCGCTTCCCTGCCCGCGCGATAAATAAGGCAAGGGGAAAGCCGAGCAGGACACAAAAGGCGGTCGCCGCAGCCGCCATCAGGAGGGACCGGAGCAAAATCAGCGCATACAGCGGGTCGGCCAGCCTTGCATAATTCGCAAAAGTCCAGGGTTGCTCCGCGACGCCATACTCACCTCGAGTCAGCAGGCTGTAGACCACCACGATCAGCAAAGGCGCGGCGAACAGCAGCAAAACCGTGAGCCGTGTCGGAGCCAGAAACCACGCGCGCAGGTTCATTCGGAGAATCGCATCTCATCCCGAGAATGCCAATGCAGATTCACCTGCTCGCCTGCCAGGAATGGTTCGGGAGATCGCGGCATCTCCGCCACCACCTCGTGACCCGAATCCGTGCGCGCAAAGACATGGACGCAGTTGCCCAGAAACACGGTCCGCAGCACCCGCGCCGGACGTCCCGTCTCCCCGCGACAAAGCCGCATGGCTTCCGGCCGAACGCCAAAATCGTCAATCCAGTTCACCGGGCCGAGGAATCCCGCCGTGAATCGGGTGGCAGGCTGGAGGTACAGATCTTCCGGCGTTCCTTCCTGCTCCAGCCTGCCTCGGTTCATTACCGCGATTCGGTCTGAGAGAGAAAGAGCCTCTTCCTGATCGTGGGTAACGAACAGAAACATGATGCCGGACTGCCGCTGCAGTTCCTTCAACTCATGCCGCATCTCTTTCCGAAGCTGGGGATCGAGCGCCGCGAGCGGTTCATCCAGCAGCAGCACCGCCGGCCGGAGCACCAGCGATCGCGCCAACGCCACACGCTGCTTTTCGCCTCCCGAGAGCTGCGCCGGGAGTCGTCCATCTTTGCCCTGCAGCCGCACCATCGCGAGCGCCGCATCCACCTGCGCACCTGAATCTCTCGCGCCGCGCTGCCTGAGCCCAAACTCCACGTTTTGCCGCACCGTCAAATGTGGAAACAGCGCATAATTCTGAAAAACGGTGCTGATATTCCGGCGGTACGGTTTGCTCCCTTGAATTTCCGCGCCGTCCAGCAGGATTTCGCCGCCGTCCGGCTGCTCAAAGCCGGCAACCAGACGGAGAGTTGTCGTTTTCCCGCAGCCCGAAGGTCCCAGCAGGGAGAAGAATTCGCCCGGCCGCACGCAGAGAGAAACGCTGTCGACCGCCCGGTGGCCGGGAAACTGTTTGCTTATCTTACGCAGCTCGAGCACAGGCCAATGGCCTATTCTACAGGCACCGAAACCGCGCTACGGCGCTTCCGCCACTCCACGTTCAGCACCTGCAGCACCTTGCGTAGCCCCAGCTCAAAATCCGGGAACAGATCGACGTACTGCACGGTACGGCGAATCTGCGGCGGCACATCGCAATCGTCCAGCCGTACCGGAACCAAAAAGACCTGATCGAGTGGCAGCCGTGCAGCGCAATCCAGCGCATACCGAATTTCCGCCTGGAAGCCGCCTTTCTTCCGCACGGAGTGATGCGAAAAGCAAAGCGCGACGAAATCGGTCGTCTCAATGGCGTGCTCGATGGCACGCGGCCAGTTTTGTCCCGGCAACAGCTTTTTCCGATCCATCCAGGGGTCGAAGCCGTGATTCGCCAGGTTGGTGAACAGCCGGTCCGCTGTCGGCGCGTCTTCCACCACGTAGGCGATGAAGATCTTGGCGCCGCGCCTTCCGCGAAAAACAAAGCCATTCCTGGAACTGCACTGAAAGGTGCCGAGCCCATCGATTTCGATCATCGCGCCGCCTTCCAGCGCTTCACGCAGGATCTGGGCGACCATTTCCGCGGACGCGGGCTCACTCACAGGATCCCGGTTCCTTCTTGTCGAACTCGAAGACCCAGTTTCTTCCTGGCTTGAATTCTCCAAGACCGGGCAGAGCCGCCGGCTGCCCCTTCCGTAAACTGGTTACGATTTCGTTCACCACGCGGTCAATCTGATCCGCCGCTTGAGCGCGCGTGACCCCGGCTTTTCGGGCAAGCCGGTTGGTAAGCTGAGACTTTCTCATTGCGCCCTGATCCTAGCAGGAGTACGGTCGCTTCCAGTTCGAGCCGAGCGCTCACGGGAACAATAAACGCTCCAGGCACAAACACTTGCGAGGATTTAGCCGTCGCGTGACAGTCCAGATTAAGTGAATTTAATAGCGCGTTAAGTGGCTTTTAAGATTGCGTTTTGTATGATACAGCGAGACGACATAAGTCGTACTTACAAGGAGACTACAACACATGAAGAAGCTGGCAGTTCTGGCCCTCGGCCTCGGTATCGCGCTCGGTTCCGTTTCGTTCGCGCAGGACAAGATGGATAGCAAGTCGACCGACACCACCAAGAAGCAGAACAAGAAGAAGAAGAAGAAGTCGACCGACACGCCTCCTCCGACGGTTGCGTAATCTTCTTCAACGAAGATCAGTCCGGGCAGGCTTTCAGGTTTCTCGTCGGAGTTACCTGTTCGCCAAGCCCGGACTTTTTTTGTGCCCGCAGACCCCTTCTTGACACCCGCGTTCCCCACCATCTAATCTCTAGTAGGAATCGGTAGTTTCCCTCCAAGCCGTTGCAATGAATTTCTCTGTAAAAGGCGAATACGCGCTAAAAGCCATTTTCGACCTTGCTTCTCAACCTCCGGCGGAACCCGTAAAGATCGCGGAAATCGCCCGCCGGCAGCAAATTCCGCAAAAATTTCTGGAATTAATCCTTGCCAGCCTGAAACAGGGCGGCTTTGTCGAATCGCGGCGCGGTGCGGAGGGCGGTTATATGCTCGCCGTTCCGGCCGAAAACATTTCCGTTGGCAGCATTCTCCGCTATGTGGATGGCCGCCAGAGTGAAAAGTCCCGCGCTCGCCGGGATGTGGAGTCGCCATTCACCGAGATCTGGGCGCGCGTCGATCGTGCCGTATCCGAGCAGCTGGACTCCACCAACTTCGCCGCCGTATGCCGCGACTGGGCTGAAAAGCGGACCCGCTTCGTACCAAACTGGGAGATTTAAAACATGGTTTTCGCAGATAACTCACTGAGCATCGGGCGTACTCCGCTCGTCAAACTGAATCGGGTGGTGGATGGCGCCAGGGCCACCGTGCTCGCGAAGATCGAAGGCCGCAATCCGGCCTTTTCGGTAAAGTGCCGGATTGGCGCCTCGATGATCTGGGATGCCGAAAAGCGCGGCATCCTGAAGCCAGGAAAAGAACTGATTGAGCCAACCAGCGGGAACACGGGGATTGCTCTTGCCTTCGTCGCCGCCGCGCGCGGCTATCCCATTACTCTCACCATGCCCGAGACTATGTCAGTGGAGCGGCGCAAAGTTTTGAAGATCTTTGGCGCGAATCTGATCCTAACGGAAGGACCCAAGGGCATGGGCGGAGCAATTGGCACCGCCGAAAAAATGGTGGCCGAAGATCCGGAACGCTTCGTACTCCTGCAGCAGTTCAAAAACCCGGCCAACCCCGAGATTCACTTCAAGACCACCGGCCCCGAGATCTGGGAAGATACCGAGGGCGCAATCGATGTTCTGGTCTCGGGCGTGGGAACCGGCGGCACCATCACCGGTGTTTCCCGATACATCAAGAACGAAAAGCACAAAGCGATCACCTCCGTGGCGGTCGAACCGGTTTCCAGCCCGGTAATCACGCAGACTCTCGAGCACGAACCGGTCAAGCCCGGACCCCACAAAATTCAAGGCATCGGCGCGGGATTCGTGCCCGATAACCTCGATCTCTCCATGGTGGATCGGGTGGAGCAGGTGACCAACGAGGAGTCCATCGAAATGGCGCGCCGCCTTGCCCACGAAGAAGGAATTCTCTGCGGCATTTCCTGCGGAGCGGCAGCAGCAGCGGCCGTTCGCCTGGCCAAGGAGGAGCAGTACGCCGGCAAAACGATTGTCGTTGTCCTGCCCGACGCGGGTGAGCGTTATCTCACCAGTGTCTTGTTTGAGGGAATGTTCGAGAACTAAAAAAGTTGCGGAGGCCCGTAACGTTTGCCGGAATTCGTGCCGTCATATAAGCACATCCCCGTAAGAGCGGGCGCACTCACCCCTATCACCCAAAGCGCCCGCTCGCTCTCACGTTCTTTTCAATTACATCGATTCTATCCCACCCGGCAGTCGTGACGATGCGACGTTTTGTTCTTTTTCCGTTGCTCGTGTCTTTCCTCTACAGCGCTGTTCCCTTCAAACCGTCCTTCGTTTGCAAAGCGGCTGAATTGGACTGGGCCGGGATGATCTGCTCCGAGAAGGACCCGTGTCCGGTTTACCTGGAGGTTTCGAGCGTTTACTCCACCGGCGGCCGCCTTTTCGTTACCGGCAACATCCACTCGGCCGAATCCACGCTCTACTCGATCCTCCTGGCAAGCGGTGACAACGGCGCCACCTGGCAGGAGCCCGTGGAGCGCATGCGCGGCGCGGAGCTGGACGCCACACAGTTCGTCCCCGGCGGCGTGGGCTTCATCAGCGGTCAGCGCGTTTTCCCCATCTCCGGTGACCCGTTTTTTCTGATCACATCTGACGGCGGACAAAGTTGGCACAAGAGTCCCATGCTCCCGGAAGGCAGCGACGGCGCCATTCAAAGATTCTGGTTCGATTCCGCTAAGACCGGCAGCCTGGCTCTCGATCGCGGCGGAAGTGACGGCGAACAAATGCGCTATGCCCGCTATGAAACCATGACCGGCGGCGATAGCTGGTCTGTTCGCGAAACCAGCGAAAAACCGATCGCAGTGGGACCGAAGGAATTGCCTCCCGATCAGGCGCAGTGGCGTGCCCGCGGGGAGCCAAAGCGCAAGGTACTGGTCATCGAGAAGAAAACCGACGGCGTTTGGAAGCCCGTTACCGAACTGGCACTGGAACTCGCCCGCTGCACGGGCGAAGAACCGTAGACCCCTCACCTTCAGCCATTCCGTTCTTCCTTTCGTCCGCTCTCAGACACGAGCATAATAGTGCAAGCTCACCGACATGGCGGAAGGACGACACTTTCTTCAAATCCCCGGACCCACCAACGTCCCCGACCGCATCCTGCGCGCGATCGACAACCCCACCATCGATCACCGGGGACCTGATGCCGCCCAGCTCGGCACCGAGTGCCTCAACGGCCTGCGTTCCGTTTTTCAGACAGCCGGCACGGTGGTCATCTATCCTGCCTCCGGTACCGGCGCATGGGAAGCCGCGCTGGTGAACACCCTCAGCCCCGGCGATCGCGTGGTCTGCTTCGAATCCGGTCACTTCGCTGCCACCTGGGCTCGCGTGGCCCGCAATCTTTGCCTGAATGTGCAACTCGTGCCAGGCGACTGGCGACGCGCTCCCGACCCGGCGCGGCTGGCCGAGATCCTGTCCGGCGATCCCGCTCAGGAGATCCGCGCGGTGATGGTGGTGCACAACGAAACCTCCACCGGCGTGGTGGCGGATATCGCTGCTTTCCGCCATGCCCTCAATGACGCGGGGCACAGGGCCCTGCTTATGGTGGATACGGTTTCGTCCCTCGGGTCCATTGACTACCGCCATGACAAGTGGGGCGTCGATGTGACGGTCAGCGGGTCCCAGAAAGGCCTGATGCTTCCGCCCGGCCTCGCTTTCCAGGCGATCAGCCAAAGAGCCATTGCGGCCTCGCAATCCGCCCGCCTTCCGCGAAGCTACTGGCGCTGGGACGATATGTTCGAACCCAATGGCAAAGGCTTCTTTCCGTACACGCCTTCCACCAACCTTCTCTATGGACTGCGTGAGTCGCTCCGCATGCTAGGCGAGGAAGGGCTGGATCACGTGTTTCGCCGTCACGCCCGTCACGCTGGCGCGACCCGGCGCGCAGTAGAGGCATGGGGACTCGAGATCCTGGCCATCAATCCCGCGGAGCGCAGTAACGCGCTGACCGCCGTTATGCTTCCCGAAGGCTTTCCAGAGGCCGACCTGCGCGCGCTAATCCTCCGGAAATTCAATATGTCGCTCGGCGCCGGCCTCGGCAAACTCTCCGGCAAAGTCTTCCGCATCGGGCACCTGGGCCACTTCAACGATCTGATGCTCGCCGGCACGCTCTCCGGAGTGGAAATGGGTCTGGCGCTCGCGGGAGTGCCTCACCGCGCCGGCGGCGTTTCCGCCGCACTCACCTTTCTCACTGAGGAGGCAAAGACGCGATGATCCTCCGACACCGCTGGTCGCAGCTCACCTTCATGGTTCTCAGCACCGTCATGCTGTCGAACATGCAGTACGGCTGGACCCTCTTCGTCAATCCCATGCATGATGCGCGGCACTGGGATAAGGCCGGCATCCAGCTCGCCTTCACCATCATGATCTTCGTCAACACGTGGCTCAGTCCTGTGGAAGGCTGGTTTGTCGACCGCTTCGGTCCGCGGCCCGTGGTCATGGCGGGAGGCCTCTTCGCCGGGTTGTCATGGATGCTGAACGCGCGCGCCGCCTCCCTGCCCGTGCTCTATGCCGCGGCGGTGATCGGCGGGCTTGGCGTCGGCTGCGTCTTCGGGACCTGCATGGGAACGGCGCTCAAATGGTTTCCGGATAAGCGCGGGCTCGCGGCTGGCATGATCGCCGGAGGCTTCGCCCTGGGTGCGGCGGTAACCGTTATCCCGGTCGCGGGAATGATTCGCTCCGCTGGCTACCAGCGGACGTTCTTCACCTTTGGCCTGGTCCAGGGCCTGTCCATTTTTCTGCTCGGCCTCTTTCTTTTGAAGCCGATTATCACCAGCGTCCGTTCCACGTCGCGCAACATCGTCCAAAGCGCGCGCAATTTCAAACCCGCCGAGGTCATTCGCACGCCTGTTTTCTGGATGATCTATCTGGTCTATGTCGCCATCGCCTCCGGAGGCATGGTGATCACCGCGCAGCTTGGCCCGATTGCCCGTGACTTCGGCCTCGAAAAGCAGATGCTCCTGGTTCTCGGAACCACGGTGCCGCTGCTCACGTTCACCGTTTCTATCGACAACTTCGTCAACGGCCTGACGCGGCCCCTTTCCGGTTTCCTCTCCGACGCCATCGGCCGTGAGAACGCCATGCTGCTCATCTTCGGCTGCGAAGCTATGGCGTTCGTCGGACTGGCCACGCTGGGCCATCATCCCGTCGCCTTCGTGGTCTTCGCTGCCATGATCTTCCTCTTCTGGGGCGAGGTGTTCTCCATCTTCCCCGCCATTTGCGGCGACACCTTCGGCGTGGAAAATGCCGCGGCCAACAACGGCCTGCTCTACACTGCCAAAGGAACCTCGGCGTTCGCCGTTCCGGTTGCCAGCCTGCTGGTGGGCGCCGCCGGAAACTGGAGCACAGTCCTGTTCGCGTTCGCGGTCTCCAGCCTGTTCGCCGGCCTTTGCGCTAAATTCCTGCTTGCCCCCATGCGCGGCCGCCTTCTGGGCGCTACGCAAAGCACGCCCGCGCCTCACCTCAGCGCCGCCGGAGCCAGCTGACAGCCATGCGCCGCCGCCACTTTCTGACTCTTACGGCCAGCACCCTCGGCGGCGTTCTCATCTACACGCTTGACCGCCGGCCCATCCGCGTCCACGCGCAGGAAAAGCCCGTCAAAGTCCCGCTCCGTTTCTTTACGGAGCCGGAAGCCCTCAGCATCGCCGCAGCAGCAGCTCAGATCTTCCCAGCCGACGATGCCGGCCCCGGAGCTAATGAAGCCGGAGTCGTCATCTACATCGATCGCCAGCTTGCAGGGCCCTACGGACGCGACCGCTACCGCTTCACGCAACCGCCGTTCGAACCGGGAACTTCCGAACAGGGTTACCAGGGCAAAGCCACCCCTGCCGAAATCTACCGCGAGGGCCTGAAGACCATCCGCGATCTCCACCAGCTCAGCACCGCCGAGCAGCACGCCGCCTTGACCCGCATCGAGATGACGCGATTTTTTCAGATGCTCAGAACCCACACGATCGAGGGCATGTTCTGCGACCCCATGCACGGCGGCAATGCCGGCCTGATCGGCTGGCAGCTCATCGGCTTCCCTGGCCCGCGCATGAGCTATCTGAATGAAGTGGACCGCTACTACGGACGCCCGTTCCGGCCGGCGCCCAAAAGTCTTCAGCAGATTGTTGGACACCCTGTGAAGCCTTCGGAGGACCAGGGGTGAAGCGCCTTTCCGAAGTAGATGTCGTCATCATCGGCGCCGGCTGGACGGGCCTGCTGCTCGCCAAAGAATTGGTGAATCGCAGCGGACTCAAGGTCGCCGTACTCGAACGCGGCCCGGCGCACTCTCCGCGTGAGTATATCGACGGCATGGACGAGCTCGATTACGGCCTCCGGCTGAAACTGATGCAGGACATCTCGCAGGAGACCATCACGTTCCGGCATACGGCACGCGACCGTGCGCTGCCCGTCCGCCAGTACGGCTCGTTCCTTCCCGGCTCCGGCGTAGGCGGCTCGGGCGAGCACTGGAGCGGCATTTGCTACCGCTACCAGCCGGACGCATTTGAACTGCACAGCCGCACCGTGGAGAAGTACGGCGCAAAACGTCTTCCGGAAGATCACTCCATTCAGGACTGGGGCATCACCTACGACACTCTTGAGCCCTTCTACACCCGGGCCGAGAAGATGATGGGCATCTCCGGCAGGGCGGGCAATTTGCAGGGAAAGATCATGCCCGGTGGCAACGTCTTCGAAGGGCCGCGCTCGGAAGAGTTTCCGACGCGGCCGATGAAGATGCCCTATCTCGCGTCGCTGTTCCACGATGCGACCAAGCGCATGGGCTATCATCCCTTTCCGCTTCCCGCCGCCACCACCAGCGAGCCCTATCGCAATCCCGACGGCGTCTCGCGCGCCGGCTGCACCTATTGCGGCTACTGCGAGCGCTTCGGCTGCATGATCGGCGCCAAGTCGCAGCCCACCAATACACTGCTGCCTCTTCTTCACGGTAAAAAGAACTTCGATCTGCGTACCGGATGCTGGGTGAAGCGCATTTCCGGCGAAGCCGGACGGGCCACCGGAGCCATTTATGTGGACGCTCAGGGCGAAGAGTTCTTCCAGCCTGCCGGGATTGTGCTCCTGTGCTCGTGGACGCTGAACAACAGCCGCCTTCTGCTGCTCTCCAGGATCGGCACGCCCTATGACTCCGTTACCGGCAACGGCACGGTGGGCCGCAACCTGACCCACCACATCTCTATCCCCGCCGCCATGGCCTTCTTCCCGCAGCCGCTGAACCGCTTCATGGGCGCGGGTTCCGCCGGCATCGCCGTCAACGATTTCGACGCCGACGTTTTCGACCACAGCGAACTCGATTTCCTGCGCGGCGGATCGCTCTACACCGTGTGTTACGGGTTCCGTCCCATGGCCAACTTCGGCGTTCTGCCCGCTTCGGTGAAGTCCAGCTGGGGCTCCGAATGGAAGAAAGCAGGCCTGCACTACTATGACCGCACCGGCCGTCTCTCCTTCTATGGTGAGCATCTCGCCTATCGCGGCAACTATATGGATCTCGACCCAACCTATACCGACCGCTACGGCGACCCGCTGCTGCGCTTCACTCTCGACTGGCGGGATAACGAGCGCCACATGGCTGCGTTCATGAGCCGCAAAGCCACGGAGATCGCAAAGGAAATGGGAGCGACCGAGGTCACCCCATTCCCTGGCCTGAAACATTACGACGTGGTTCGCTACCAATCCACGCACATCCAGGGCGGAGCGGTCATGGGTACGGACGAATCCCATTCGGTGGTGAACAATTATCAGCAGCACTGGCAGATGCCGAATCTGTTTGTGGTCGGGGCCTCGTCGTTCCCGCAGAACCCCTCCGGCAATCCAACGCTGACGGCTCTGGCGCTTGCGTATCGCACCGCCGACGCCATTCTCGATCGCTACATCAAAAGGCCAGGACCTTTGGCCTGATTGCTCCGCAAACAATGTCATCATGCAAAGAAATCGGACCATGCAAAAGACGATGCTTCCCAAACCCCTGATTGCCGCATCTCTCGGCTTCCCGCTCTGTTTTCTCGCTGCCGCTGCGTTCACCGGTGTGCCGAAATCCGCTTCCGACGCCATCACTCCCGCCCACCTTCACGACTACATCAAGGTTTTGTCCTCTGACGAGTTCGCCGGCCGGGGACCCGGAACCGTCGGCGAGGAAAAGACCGTCCCCTGGCTGGTCGAACAGGCTAAAAAACTAGGTCTCCGTCCCGGTAATCCCGATGGCACCTGGGTACAGCACGTGCCCCTTTACGGAATCCGCACCTCCGGCACAATTGAAATCACCGCCGACGGCAAGAGCATTCCGCTCACCCCGCGCCAGGATTACATCCTTTCGTCACAGAATCCCAAAGCCGCCATTGATATCGCCGATTCGCCCATCGTCTTCGCCGGTTACGGAATCGTCGCTCCCCGGTATCACTGGGACGACTACAAAGATGCCGATGTTCACGGCAAAACCGTCCTGATCCTCTCGGGCGACCCGCCCGTGCCCGATCCCGCCGATCCGTCGAAGCTGGACGAGAAGATGTTTCTCGGCAAAGCCCTTTCCATCTACGGCCGCCCCGCCACCAAGTACGAAACGGCTTACTCCAAAGGCGCCGTAGCCGTGCTGACGGTCTTTACTCCCCGCACCGGAGCCAACAATCTGGCCCGCGCCGCCCAGCAGATCCCGCGCGAAGCCATGATCCTGCATGACAGCACGGCCACCGGACGCATTCAGGCCCAGGCCTCCGTATCCATGGAGAAAGCCAAAGAGCTGATCGGCTCTGAGACGTTCGCTAAAGACGCGCTCTCGCCCTCTTTCCAGCCCATGCCGCTGAAAGCCACCGTTACCTTCCACGTCCGCAACGCACTGCGCGAAGTGAACTCAGATAACGTTGTCGGCCTTTTGCCCGGCAGCGACCCCGTTCTGAAATCCGAATACGTCGTCTACAGCGGCCACTGGGACCATCTCGGTCAGGAAGCCGATCGCATTTATCACGGCGCCAGCGACAACGCCGCGGGAACCGCCGGAGTGCTCGAACTCGCCCGCGCATTCACCAAAATCAAACCCGCGCCGCGCCGCTCCATTCTGTTCCTCTGGCCCACTGCAGAAGAAAAAGGTCTCCTCGGCGCCAAATATTACGTCCAGCATCCCCTCTATCCGCTATCCGCCACCGCCGCCGACATCAACCTCGATTACTTCAGCAACTGGGGCTGGGGCCGGACGAAAGACATCAGCATCGTTGGCATCGGAAATTCCACTCTCGACGATTTCGTGCAGGATGCCGCCAGGCGCCAGGGCCGCGTCGTCACCGGCGATACCGCGCCCGAGCAGGGCTTCTACTTCCGTTCCGATCACCTCGAGTTCGCCAACGGCAACGTGCCTTCGCTGGAAACCAGCCCTGGCATCGACTTCATCGGCAAACCCGCGGATTTCGGCACGCGCATGCGCGATGAATACATCCGCAGCGATTATCACAAGACCACCGATCAGATTAAACCGGACTGGGACCTTAAGGGCGCGGTGGAAGATCTCCGCATCCTGCTCGAAGTGGGCTACCGGGTCGCGCAGGATGAGGGTCATCCTTCGTGGAAGCCCGACGCCCCGTATCACTGATGCCGGCTCGCTCCGCGAAGAAGGGCAGGAACGCCTTCGGCATCGTCCTGATCGGCCTCTTCAAACTATTCAAAGCGGCACTGCTGGTGTTTGTCGGGTTCGGCGCGCACCACTATTTGCATCGCGATCTCGCCGCCTCCGTGACGCGTCTGGTGGATGTGCTGCGCGTCGATCCCGACAACCGGTATATCCACAAGCTGCTGCTGCACATCTTCGCGATCACGCCGCGGCAGCTGCGGGAACTCAGCGTCGGCACCTTTGTCTACGCGGCGCTGCTGGGCGCCGAAGGCGTGGGCCTGCTGATGCGCAAAACATGGGCCGAGTATGTCACGGTGATCTCCACCGCGCTGCTCATTCCGGTGGAAGTCTACGAGCTGACGCGCCGCGTTACGCTGCTGCGGAGCGGCGTTCTGGTGGTTAATGTCGCGATCGTCATCTACTTGATTGCCCGCCTGCGAAAATAGGGACAGTGCCGAAGCGAGAGCAAATCATCGAAGCCGCTGAACGGGTCTTCCGCTCCAAAGGTCTCTCCGGAGCTACTACACGCGAAATCGCCCGCGAAGTGGGTTGTGCCGATGGCACCCTCTATGTTCATTTCGATGACCGGGTAGCGCTGTTCCTCGCGCTGCTCGAACGCAATCTGCCCGGCTTTCTGCAGCCGCTTGAGGCGCTGGAGCACAAGGTGGGCCACCGCACCGTGCGCGCGAATCTGGAGGCGGTGCTCCACGGCGCGCTGGGCTTTCAGGAACAGATGCTTCCGATGATCGCGTCGCTGTTCGGCGAGCCCGAACTGCTTAAAGCTCATCGCGACGTTCTGCGCCGCCGCAACATGGGCCCGCACCGCTCGCTCGGAGCCATCGAAACGTATCTCCGCGCCGAGCAGGCTCTTCATCGCGTCGGTCCCGACTGCGATCCGCGCGCCGCTGCTTACATGCTCCTGGGCGCATGCTTCTACCGGACCTTTCTCGACCACCTCATGGGTGAATCCTATGCCGCGCCGCGTGCCCGCTTCGTCCGCGATGTCGTGCAATCGCTCAACCTGGGCGCACTACCAGAGGCCCAGAACCTTCCACCACAGCGGCCCCACCCCGAGCCATAGAACGATGTTCAGCAGCGAGATCAGAAAGCCAAGACGCCACCACACCGCCTGCGAAACGTAACCCGCGCTGAAGTACACCGGCGCTGACCCGGTCCCGTAGTGCGTCAGTCCGGCATTCAGATTAGAGAAGAAAGCCAGCGGAAGCGCCGCCATCAGGCCCGGTGCGCCCGTCGCCACGGCCGCGGTCAGAAATGCCGGATACAACGCTGTCACATGCGCGGTCATGCTGGCGAAGGCGTAGTGGATGTAGAGATACGCCACAACCAGAATGCCCACGGCCGAGATCCACGACAGTGCCGAGAGGTGTCCGAAGACCGAACTCGACAGCACCTTGATCACGCCAAGCTCCTGCAGATTGTCCGCCATCATCAGCAGCGGCGCGAACCAGATCAGCGCGTCCCACGCGCGCTGCTCTGCCAGCAGTTCGTCCCACCGCAGCACCTGCGCCAGCAGAATGGTACACAGGCCCGCCAGTGCCACGAACGTATTCGGAATGCCATGCCAGGGCGACGTCACCCAGCCAGCCATTACCGCGATCAGGATGCCCATCAGCCATCGCTCGTTGCGCGACATCGGCCCCATTCTGGCCAGTTCGCCCCGCGCCATCACGCGCGCCGCCTCTGTGTTGTGAATCTCCGGCGGGTAGAGCTTGAACAAAACATACGGAACGGCGGCCAGCGCAAGCAGCCCCGGTACCGCCGCCGCCAGCGCCCATCGCATCCACGTCAGTTCCACGTGCGCGATCTTCAGTGCAAACTCGGCCATTAGCGGGTTCGCCGCCATCCCGGTCAGGAACATGGCCGAGCCGATGTATGTCGAGTGAAATCCCACCAGCACCAGATACGCGCCGATCTTCCGGCTCGTCGCTCCCGGTTCCGAATCGAAAACCTGCGCCAGGCTTCGCACAATGGGAAACACGATGCCGCCGCCGCGCGCCGTATCCGAGGGGATAAACATTGCGAGCACCGCATCCGTCATCGCGATGGAGTAGCCGAGTGTCAGCGAACTGTGACCAAACTTCTCGACGAACAGATACGCGATCCGCATCCCGAAGCCCGTCGCCGTCACCGCCCGCGCGAATAGAAACGCCGTAAAAATCAGCCAGAGCGTAATGTTGCTGAAGCCCAGCAGCACGCGAGGAAAGGGAAGCACGCGCGCGACCGCCAGCGTCGTCATGGCCACGAGCACGCTCACTCCCATGGGGACCGGCCGCGCTACCAGCGCGATGATTGTGCCCACGAAGATCGCCAGCAGATGTCTCTGCACGGCGTTCAACCCCGGCAGCGGCGCGAAGAAAAGAATCAGAGTCGGGATCAGAACCACTGCCCAGCGCGTAAGAAGCGGTCTGTTCATAAGCTGTTCATCATCGCGGTCGCTGTGGAATCGAAGAAGCGGCGCAGCGCCTGCTCGGCTTCACTCGGAAGCCGCGCTTCCTGAAAGGCATTGTCCATAATAGTCATCCAGCGATCGCGGGCGGCGCGGTTCACCGGAAATGGCGCGTGGCGCATGCGCAGCCGCGGATGCCCGCGCTCTTCGATGTAGCGCGCCGGTCCGCCAAAGCGAAAGATCAGAAAGTCCCGCAAGCGCTTCTCCGCGCCCTCCAGGTCCTGCTCCGGATACAGCGGCCCGAGAACATCGTCGCTCGGGATCTGCCGGTAGAATGCCCCGATCAGCCGCGTGAATCCGTCTTCCCCGATCGCCGAATAAATTTCGCTTTCTTCCACAGAATGGATGCTAGCATTCGGGATGTGAAAAAGGGTCTCCTGCACGTGCATGTGTGCCGCGACCGCGCGGAACTGGGGCAGGTCGCCGCCGCGCATGCCGCGAAAGCTTTGCGTCAGGCCGCAGCGAGTGCCGTGTTTGCTTCGGCGCCTTCGCAATCCGAAACTCTCGCCGCGCTTGCCGCCGAACCCGGTATCCCGTGGGACCGCCTCACCGCTTTCCATCTCGATGAATACGTAGGCGCGCAACCCGACTCGCCCTATTCGTTTCGCCGCTTCATCATGGACCACCTGCTCGCGAAGGTGAAGCCCGCCCGCTTCGAAGGGCTGCGCGGCGAAGCCACCGACCTCGCCGCCGAATGCGCGCGCTACGCCTCCCAGTGGAATGCCCTTCGGCCCGAGGTTGCCTTGCTCGGCATCGGCGAAAACGGCCACATCGCGTTCAATGATCCGCCGCATTCCCGCTTTCTCGAATCGCAGACCGTGCGCATGGTCGATCTAACCCCGGAGTGCCGCCTTCAGCAGGTGCACGATGGTGCATTCGCCACGTTCGATGCCGTCCCCACAGCCGCGCTCACTGTGTCGATCGCCGCCATCCAGGCCGTTCCCGCCCTGTTCATCATGGTTCCCGGTATCCGCAAGGCCGAAGCAGTGAAGGCCGCGCTGGATGGACCCGTCTCCGAACTGTGCCCGGCCTCCATCCTGCGCGTTCACCCCAACGCCATGCTGTTTCTCGACCGCGAATCCGCTTCGCTGCTGTCTACTTCGACGGAGTAAACAGGCCTTGCAGCCGTTCCACTACAGGAACTAACTTCCGCACCGTTTTGCCGTGCAGCACCATGCTGCCCGCTGCCAGCAGCGGATGCGGAATCGTAGTGCAGCATTTTGAGCACATCTCGATCTCGCCGCCGCGTTTGGCCGCATGCAACTCGCGCATGCGCTGCATACTTTCGGAATTAAAAATCCGAAACAACGGTTCCGTTCCGATGTTGCCAACCGGCGCGCCGTCCAGCATATAACTCTGGCAGCACGGATACACATCACCGTTCTGCTTCACATACATCGGCCCGCGCCACAGATAGTGGCAGGGATGCTTCCAATCGTCCGCGTCATGACCCAGTTTGAACAGGTTGGTCTCGTCTTCCTTGATGCGCACCTGATCGATCCCGGGCACCGCGCTCCAGAACGCCTGAAAATCCGCCACCTCGTCCTTGTTGCGCGACATGCGAACCATCTGCACCACCAGCTGCATCTGCGAGTTCGCTTCCTTCTTCATGCGCGCGAACCGGACGAAGTTGTCGCGCACCTTTTCGAAGCGCGCGCCCTTGCGGTAATATTCGTAGCTTTCCTTCGTCGCGCCGTCGAAGCTCAGAGTCAGATGCTCCAAAGGCGTCGCCAGAAGCCTGCGCGACATCGCTTCATCCAGAAAGGTGCCATTGGTCGAAAGCAGCGTCGAGATGTTGTGCCGCTCGCAGTATTCAATCCGGTCGAAGATCCGGCGATCCATAAACGGTTCGCCCAGCCCGATCAGCATCATGTGCTCGGCCGATGTGCCTGCTTCCCGCACCAGCCGCTCGAAGATGTCGTCGGCCATATCCGCCTTGGGCTGCTTATGGGTTTCCCGCGGACACATGGGACAGTACAGATTGCACTTCGCCGTGGTTTCGACGATGTACTCCACAGGCAGCGCGTTTAGCTGCTTACGCCCAGTGAGATATCCGTGAAGAAGCTTCCAGCGATTGAAAAAACGAGGCAAAACTTAAGTTTAGAGCATCCTAAGTTGGTGAACGATCGCATTCGTAAGCTTAATGACGCGCCGCCTCGCGAGAACGGCCGCTACGTTCTCTACTGGTCGCAGATGAACCGCCGCGTCAGAGTCAATCAGGCTCTGGAGCGTGCCATTCACGTCGCCAACGAACTCGCTTTGCCCGTTCTCTTTTACGAAGGTCTGACGTGTGACTATCCATACGCCAGCGATCGCCTCCACACGTTCATCCTTCAGGGCGTTCCCGACACTCAAAAACAGTGCGCCGAGCGCGGCATCGGCTACCTGTTCTACCTGCGCCGGCGGAAAACCGATCCGAACGATATCCTCTACCGTCTCGCGGCGGATGCCGCCGTCGTCATCACCGATGACTACCCGTCCTTCATCGCCGCCGCGCACAACTCGCGCGTGCCGGCCAAAATCGGTGTCGCGTTCGAAGTCGTGGATGCCAGCTGCATTGTGCCCATGAACCGCCATGAGAAGCGGAACTACGGCGCTTACACCATCCGCCCACGCATTAAAAAGATGCTGCCCGAGTATCTTCATCCGCTCACCGAGCTAAAGGTGAAGCAGCCCTGGAATCTCGAGCTTCCGAAGGACCTCCACACCTCTGTGACCCCCGCGAACATCCCCGCCCTGGCCGCCGCCTGCGAGATCAATCACTCCATCCCTCCCTCCATTACTTACACCGGCGGTCACGCCGAAGCCGAACGCCACCTGCATTCTTTTTTAAGCGACAACCTTCGCAACTATGCCCGCGAGCGCAACGAACCCACCAAACACGCCACGTCGAACCTGAGTCCCTATTTGCATTTCGGTTGTATTTCGTCTCTCGAAGTCGCCCTAAGCGCCAGAGACTACGCCGCGCATAACAGCCTGATCGCCGACGAGTTTCTCGAAGAACTGATCGTCCGCCGCGAACTGGCCTTCAACTTCGCGCGCTTCACCGATCGTCAGGATTCGCTCGCCGTTCTCCCAGACTGGTGCCGCGAAACCATGCGCCAGCATGCCGCCGACAAGCGCGACCGTCTCTACACCGCACAGGAAATGGAAGCCGCCGAAACCTACGACCCGCTCTGGAATGCCACGCAGAAGGAACTGCTGCTGCGCGGCAAAATCCACGGTTATTACCGCATGTACTGGGGAAAGAAAATGATCGAGTGGTCGAAGACCTACGAAGAAGCCCTCGATCTCATGATCCGCCTGCATGACCTCTATGCGCTTGATGGCCGGGACCCCAACACCTACACCAATATCCTCTGGTGCTTCGGACTGCACGACCGCCCCTGGGGCAGCCGTCCGGTGTTCGGCAGCCTGCGTTATATGTCCTACGAAGGCATGAAGCGCAAGACCAATGTCAATGGCTATATCGAAGAGATTGGGGAACTCGTAAAAACCGGGAAAGATCGGTGGCGCCTTTGACAAAATACAGCGATGGCGTGCAATCAGGATGTCTTACGAGAAGTCCCTCTGTTCGGTCTGCTGGATGAAGAAGAACTAGCGGTTCTGGCCAGCCAGGTAGAGCTCCGGAAGTTCACCGCCCGTGAGCGGATCTACAAGATGGGGGATCCCTCCGGCCCCGCATACGTTGTAGTCTCCGGCATCGTCCGCGTCACCACCACCGATGAAGACCAGCAGGAGGTGCTCATCGATGAGCCGGCGAACAACGAGTTCTTCGGCTTCGCCTCCATGCTCGACAGCACGCCGCACCAAACCAGCGCCAGCGCCGTGCAGGACACTGTCTGCATCGAAGTGGACCGCCATGACATCACCGTTCTGCTGCAGCGCAAACCCCTCGCGGGCTTGGACATGATGACCGTGCTCGCGCGCCAGTTCCACGCTTCGCAGCAACTGGTGCGTCTTCGCGCCATGCGCGATCCCAATCAGGTGATCGAAGAGCAGATGACCACCGGTCAACACATCGCCGATGAAGTGGCCCGCTTCGGCGGCTCCTGGTCTTTCATCATCATCTTCGGAGTTCTGCTGCTGGTCTATACCACCGCCAACATCCTGCTCGGGCGCTCCGCATGGGACCCGTATCCCTTCATCCTGCTGAACCTTTTCCTCTCCATGCTGGCCGCCATACAGGCGCCGGTGATCATGATGAGCCAGAACCGCCAGGACACCAAAGACCGAACGCGCGGAGAACTGGATTACGAAGTCAACCGCCGCGCCGAAACCGAAATTCAGGAACTTGCGCGCCGTCTGAACTTAATCGAAGACAAAATCGACGACGTCGGCGATCTGCTCCGTGGGAAAACCCCGGCCTAAATGCTGGCCCGCAGCGCCGATTCCAGATCGGGATACTTCCACGTGAACCCGTCCGCTCCGGCCGCTTTCGGCAGCACGCGCGCCCCTGTCACCATGCTATCCGCCATTTCGCCGAACAGCGCCCGCAGCGCCACCGGCGGAATCTGCAGAAACGCAGGCCGTCCCAGAGCCTTCCCCAGCGCGGCTGTGAACTGCGCGTTCGTCGCCGGATTCGGCGCCGTTCCATTCCAGACGCCCGACGCCGACCCCTCCACCGCCCGCCGGAACATCGCCACCAGATCGTCCACCTGAATCCACGACATCCACTGCCGCCCCGTGCCCAGCGTGCCGCCCGCGAAGGCGCGAAACGCCGGCAGCATAGCCTTCAAGGCGCCGCCTTCGCTGCCCAGTGCAATGCCGATGCGCATCTTCAGCACGCGCAGGCCGAGTGTCTGCGCGCGGTCCGCCTCGCGTTCCCATTCCTGGCACACCTCCGCCAGATATCCCTTCCCCGCCGGCGATTGCTCGTCCAGCATCTCGTCGCCGCGCGGCCCGTAAAAGCCAATCGCCGACGCGCAGATCAGTGCGCTTGGCCGGTGCCGCACTTTGGCAATCGCGTCCACCAGATGCCGCGTCCCCAGCACCCGGCTGTCGCGAATCCTCTGCTTCACTTCATCCGTCCAGCGCTGGGCCACCGGCTCGCCCGCCAGATGCACCACCGCGTCGAAATCGTTCAGACTCTCCTCCGCCGGCTCGCCCTGCGCGGGGTCCCAGAAGAACGCTTCCACCGCCGCGCGCTTCTCCTTCCCCGGATGCCGGCTCCACACCGCCACATAATGCCCATCGCTCCGAAGCGATTCCACCAGCTTCCGGCCAATAAAGCCGGTCCCGCCCGAAACGATGCATTTCATAGTGCTGATATTAGAATAGAAGCTTGGTCCACGACGCGCCCACAACCGTTGCGGACCTCGCCGGCATCCTCCGCCGATACTGGGGGTACGACACCTTCCGCCCCCTCCAAGAGCGCATCATCCGCAGCGTTCTCGCCGGCAGGGACATCGCCGTCATCATGCCCACGGGCGGCGGCAAATCACTGTGTTACCAGATCCCCGCGCTGGTCTCCGGCCGCACCGCCGTTGTGGTCTCGCCGCTCATTTCCCTCATGCAGGACCAGGCCGCGCAGCTGGCGCAAATGGGCATCCCCGCCGCCGTGCTGAACAGTTCGCAATCCCCCGCCGACCAGGCGCAGATCACGCGCCAGGCGTGCCTGGGAGCATTCCGGCTTCTCTATCTCTCGCCCGAACGCCTCGCTCGCCCCGACACCGTCGCCTGGCTCGAGCGCGTGCCCGTCTCCTTCTTCGCCATAGACGAAGCCCACTGCATCTCCGAATGGGGCCATGAATTCCGCCCCGAATACCGGCAGCTCAGCCGTCTGCGCGAGCGCTTCCCCGACAAGCCCATTGCCGCTTTTACCGCCAGCGCCACGCGCCGCGTCCGCCACGACATCATCGAACAGCTGCAGCTCCGTGATCCCGATAAATACATCGTCAGCTTCCATCGCCCCAATTTGCGTTATCTGGTCCGCCAGTGCGAAGGCAAAACGCAGCCCCGCCTGCTGCTGAGCACCGTGCGCGCCGCCGCTGGCAGCAATGTCATCGTCTACGCCCCCACCGTCGCCCGCGTGGAAGAAACGGTGGACTTCCTCGGCGAAAACGGGATCCATGCCGTTCCCTATCACGGCCAGATGGACGCCCGGCTGCGCCAGCGCAACCAGGAGCGCTGGATGTCCGATGAAGTGCCCGTCCTCGTCGGCACCATCGCCTTCGGCCTCGGCATCAACAAGGCTTCCGTGCGCTCCGTGATCCATCTCTCGCTGCCGAAATCCATCGAGCAGTACTATCAGGAAGCCGGCCGCGCCGGACGCGACGGTCTCCCTGCCGATTGCGTCCTGCTCTGGCAGCCCAAAGATGCCGGCCTGCTCGCCTTCTTCATCGATCAGCTGCGCGACCCGGCCGAGCGTCAGCGCGCCTGGGATCGCTGTCACGCCATCCGCCATTTCGCCGAGAGCGGCCATTGCCGCCACCGCCAGATCTGCCTGCACTTCGGCGAGACACCGAAGTGGGAATCCTGCGGCATGTGCGACATCTGCGCGCCCGAACCGGAGTACCTCGCCGCAAGGCCGGAGCCGAAACGCGTCCGCACTTCCCTGCGCCCGGAGACTCCCCCGCCCGCTCCCGTGCCCGAAGCGGACCGCGCCCTGCTCGATCTGCTGCGCGAATGGCGTCGCGAGATCGCTCGCCGCAACGGCGTCCCCGCCTTCATGGTGCTCACTGACGCCTCGCTTCTCGATCTCTGCCGCCTCCGCCCCGCCACCGCCGAAGAACTGCGCTCCGTCACCGGCATCGGCGAGCGCAAGGCCGAACTCTATGGCGCGGAGATCCTGTCCGCGCTCACTTCCTATAACGCCGGACAACGCTCCTCACCGCGGCTCGAAACCCGCCAGCCCACGCCTGCCGAAGAGACCATCCGACTGCTCCGCGAAGGC
>CAVQTR010000003.1:0-3393393 GCA_963716685.1 Bryobacterales bacterium | reverse complement strand
AGCAAACCCGGTGTCGGGACGTCGTTCCGGGTTTTCCTTGCGGCTACGCCTCTGAGCGTACCGGAGCGGGACTAAGCGCGCCGCCGCCCCTTGACCCCGGCTTACCCGTGAGCGCATACTCGTCGCAGGATTCGTTTATGTTGAACGACCGCGTGTCTGCTTCGTTACGTTCTTTGCTGTTTCTCACGCTGGCTTCTCCGCTCGCCGCACAATCCGTCATCTCCACCCATGCCGGAGTAATCCACTTTTTTGAAGGCTCTGTCTATCTGGGCGATACCCAGTTACAGCCTCATCTGGGCAGGTTCCCCAGCATCCCCGAGGGCGGGGAACTGCGCACCGATACCGGCCGTGGGAAGTGCTGCTGAGTCCGGATGTGTTCCTGCGCATGGGCGAGAAGAGCGCTATTCGCATGGTCTCGAACGATCTGACCAACACACAGATCGAAGTGCGTTCCGGCTCGGTTCTGATCGACGCGGGCAAGCCGAATCCGGACACGTCGGTCACGTTGATCTTCCGGGACTGGAACGTTCGCATCCTGCAAAAGGGCAACTACCGCATCGATTGCGCTCCGCCGCTGCTTACGGTTCGAGAGGGAGAAGCGCAGGTCCGCCGGATTCCGGACGGAGCTCCCGTTGCGATTCATGCGGGAATGACGCTGCCCTTCGCGCAGGTTCTTGTGCCGGAGCCGACGGCGGGATCGGTGAGCGAAGCCGCGGCCCCGCCCACGGGAGATGCGCTCAGCCAGTGGAACACCGGACGCAGCGAATCAATTGCGGCAGACAACTCCATCGCGGCGCAGATCAATGAAGACCCTTCCTCGCGAAACGCGAACTTCGATACGTTCGCCTATTTCCCTTATCTGGGCGGCGTGCCTCCGGCGAGCGGCTTATATGGCGCCTATACTTCGCTGGTTCCGTCTCAGGTGGGTTTCAACTCCATCTATCTGCCCGGTTATACCTATAGGCCGCTGCTGCTCGGCGTCCCGGTAATTGGGTCCGGCATTTACTACCAGGCGCCTTACCCGCGGCTTGGCTTACCTGGGCGAGTGATCGGTGTGACTCCTGCTCCGCGCTTTCCGGTTCGCACCGGGCCGCCGGTTGCGCCGGTACACGTCGGCCCCGGCATCGGAGCCCGCGCCGGGCATCGCTGAGATTTACTGCGCCGCGGCATAGTATCCCAGTCGCCAGTGCGCCTTCAGCGCTGAGACGCCGTGTGGCTGGGTGACCTTGACTTCCACTTTTCGGTATTTTCCGTCCTTCGTCTGGTTCTTCGGGTAATAACCGAGAACGTATTGGTTGCGTAACTCAATCGCGATGCGGGAGGCGACGCTCGGGAGATCGCCTTCCACGGCGGCAGAGAAGGCCCGGCCGCCGGTTTGAGTGGCGATTTCGGATAACAGGCGCGGACCGGATACCTCTTCCCGGCTCATGCCGATGGAGGCCAGCGGATCAAACACGCCCATGGCATAAACCTGCACATCCGCTTCCCGCACCAGCGACTCGATCTGCGCCGAGGTGTACTGGCTGTGGTTGTCGCCCCCATCGGAAATAATCACGATGGCTTTGCGGGAATTCTTTGCCTTTTTCATCTCGCGGAGAGCCATGTCGATGCCGTCGAGCATGGCCGTGAGGCCGCCCGGTTTCGAATGGTCGAGTGCTTCCTCAATCTCGCCCGCGCGCGAGGTGAACCCAACGCTGAGTCTCGCGGTATCGCTGAACTCGACGAGGAAGGCTTCGTCATCTGCATTCATGGTCTTGAGAAACTGGCCGACCGCGTTCTTTGCCTTGCGCAGCTTGTAATCCATACTGCCGCTTTCATCGAAGACCAGGCCAACGGAGAGCGGAGCGTCCTCGCCTGAGAAGTGCGCCACGTTCTGTTCCACGCCGTCTTCCAGCAGATGGAAATCCTTCTTCTCCAGTCCGAGGACGAAACGATTCAGCGAGTCGGTGACGGCTACGGGAATCAGCACCAGCGAGGTGTCGGAACGCAGCTTGAAATCCGCGGCGTCCTGGGCGGCGGCGGAAGAGAGCAGGAGGAGTCCGGCAATGAGGCGCAGTGAAATTTTGTGACTTATCCAGGTCAGTTGAACCTGGACACGACTCCTACAAAAAGTCATAGGTTGCTCTACAAATTCTCATCATCTTCGATTCAGGTGTGGCAGCGGAAGGAGCCCGTTTTTCAATGGAAGCAATCGTACTCCTCCTGTCGAAAAAATAATGATTTTCACAGCTAACTCGCTGAATATATCTACTATGACTCACCTGGGCTGCAATGGGGCAACCACGATGTTTTTCGCCGGCAGGACAAAGCTGCTGCTGCTGGGCGCCACGCTGCTGGGCTGCCTGAGTTTGCAGGCGCAGATTACGGGCGAACTGCGGGGCACAGTACTGGATGCCTCGGGGGCAGCTATCGGGACGGCCAAGGTCACGCTGAAGAATGCGGAGAACGGGCTGAGCCGTGACCAGATGGTCAACAGCCATGGTGAGTTCGCCTTCAACCTGCTGCAGGTGGGGACTTACGAGGTGCGGGCGGAAGCGGCGGGCTTCGTGACCACGGTGGCGCGGGCTCCTGTGAAGACCGGCGAGACGGCCAACGTGTCGCTGACCATGCAGGTGGGTCAGGTGAGCCAGAGCGTGGAAGTGGGCGGGACAGTCGCGCAGTTGGATACGGAAAATGCGCAAATCCAAAATTCAGTAAGCGGACAAACGGTGCAGGAGATTCCGGTGGGGCGCGATCCCAATGGTTTTGCGCTGCTCTCGCCTGGTGTAGCTCCTGTGTCGGCGAATAACCCTTACCTTGGCTCCGGAAGTTTCAATTCGAACGGCGGACGTGGACGCGGGAATAACATCACGGTGGATGGCATTACTGCGACGGATGTCTCGGTTACCGGGACCGGCGGTCCGCTTGGACCTTTGAACTTCGCAGCGATTAAGGAAGTTCAGGTGATTACCAATAACTTCAATGCGGAGTACGGCCGCAATGCCAGCTCCCAGGTCATCTACATCACCAAGAACGGAACCAACGACCTTCACGGGGAGATGTACGAGTATTTCGAGAACGATAAGATGAACGCGCGGTCGTTCTTCGATACCACCGGACACCCCAGCATCCTGCGCAACAACGTTTATGGCTTCGAGGTGGGCGGCCCGGTTTACATTCCTAAACTCTACAACGGCCGGAACCGGCTGTTTTGGCATGTGGACTACGAAGGCGTGAAGACGCGCGGCGCAGGACAGGCGCAGGTAGCAGCCGTCCCCACTCCAGCGCAGCTGGCGTCCGTGACCAACCCCTCGGCTCTGGCTCTGATCAAGCAATACAATCTGCCGAGCAGCCCCAGCGGTCAGGTGCAGGCATCGGCGCCTAATTCAGCTAATACCTATCAGGTCTCGTACCGGATGGATGTGATCGTTACTAAGAACGACACGTTGTGGGGTCGCTATGGTGTTTACAACTCCGCTCAGTCTTCTTCGGGGCTAACGTTTATCAACAGCAGCCTACCCGGTTTCGGCGCTGGCAGCACCAACCATCCGCGTGAAGCCACACTTTCGGAGACGCATCTGTTTGGCGGCATCGCGGTGAACGAGTTCCGCTTCGGCTTCGGCCAGAGCAAGCCGAACTTCCCGATTCAGACTCCTTATCCGCTGGGTCCGCAGATCAGCTTCAATGATGGTTCGGTGACTTCCATCGGCGTGTCGAATATCCTTCCGCAGGGACGGGAACAGCGCACTTACCAGTACACGGACAACTTTTCGTATACGCGCGGAACTCACAACATCAAAGTAGGGGCGGAATACTACGCGCTTGACGCCGATTCTTTCTTCGACAGCAACCTCCGGGCAACCCTGACATTCAACAGCTTCGCGGATTTTGCGGCGGGCAACCCCGTCGGCTATACGCAGAACTTCGGCAATTCCGTGCGCAACAACGTGGTGCACAATGCGTTTGCCTTCGCGCAGGATGACTGGAAGGTAACCCGCAGGCTGACGGTTAACCTCGGGGTTCGCTACGAGTGGGCCGGCGGTCCCATCGAAAGTAATAAGAAGATCTCCAACCTGAATCTGCGTGACACCGCTCCTTACGGCGCGGCGGGGGGCGGTCCGCTGGGTCTGCTCGTGACTGGTCTGCCTTCATTCAACAGCAACAACAACTGGGCTCCGCGTTTTGGTTTCGCGTGGACACCGACCAGCGACAACAAAACGGTTGTCCGCGGCGGGTATGGCATCGCTTACGACTTCATCTACCTGAACCCGATCACGAATCAGCGCTTCCTGCCTCCCTTCATCTATTCGGCGAGCCTGAGCGGGCTAAGTGCCTTCACCGGAGCCAACAGCCTCGCCAATCTGCTGGCGGGAACGGCGCCTATTCAGCAGCAGACCTCCGCGGCGGTGGGCACGCTTTCCACCAGCATTTTGAATTTCGGGAGTATCAGTCCCGCCATTGCGCAGAACCTGAGAAATCCGCAGGTGCAGCAATGGAACGTGGGAGTGGAGCGCGAGTTTCTTGGTCTGGTGTTCAAGGCCAGCTATGTGGGAACCAAGGGAACTTTCCTGACGCGGACCCGGCCGATCAACCTGATTGCGAATCCCGTACCTGCCGCCACCAGTCTGGCGGACGAGCAGGCGCGCCTGCCGCAGTTCCAGGCGGCGATTGCGGGTCTGAGCGGCAATGCCACTACCTACAGCGACCGCTATGATCCGCGTTACAACACGGTTGGATATCTGGAAAGCTCGGCCAATTCGAGTTATAACGCGCTCCAATTGCAGGTGGAGAAGCGAATGTCGCGCGGCCTCTTTCTGAGCCTGTCGTATACGTATGCGAAATCCATCGACGACAACTCGGATGCGCTTAGCGTTCTGGTCAACGACACGTCAGCGCAGCAGAATCCGCTGAATAACCGCAACAACCGCGGACCTTCGCAGTTTGACCTGCGCCACACGCTGACCGTCGGCCACACTTATGAGCTGCCATTCTTCCGGGACTCTTCCAGCAAGTTGCTGAAGGGCTTCCTGGCCGGATGGTCCTTTGCCGGGATCAGCAGCTACCGTTCCGGATTCCCGGTGAACATCTATGCCGGACCGCGCTTCGGCATTTCCGATCCCATTGCTCCGCTGGGCGGCAGTGCGGTGGACCGCCCGAACGTAGCGGGACCGATCAACAACTTCAATCCGCAACCCGCCGGTTCGCCGGGCAATCCCTCCAGCCTGGGGACCACCACGGTGAACGGCGTCAAGATCAGCACCTATGCCGCGAATCTCGGTCTCTCGCAGCCTCTTCTTGGCAACTTTGGAACGCTGGGACGAAACGTTCTTCGCCTGAATGGACAGACCAACTTCAATTGGAATGTGTATAAGAACTTCCGGTACCGGGAGAAAGTCAACTTCCAGGTGCGCGGCGAGTTCTACAACGCGTTCAATATGGTGTCGTTTCAGAGCATGGCGTCCAGCACGATTACGTCGCCGAATTTTGGCGTGTATAACTCGCTCAGCCAGAACCCGCGGCTGGTGCAGCTGGCGTTTCGGATTATTTTTTAGCGGCCCCGGCTGCGCAAGAACGCCGGTGAGCGGAACGTCATCGCGCGAGTTTGGCGAGAATGTCACGACTCATCGTGAGACTGGTTCGGCAGGAACTGTGGTTGTTACGGCAGGACGCCAGTTTCATCATGCACTGACAGGTACAGTACCGCGCATTCAACTCTTTCACCAGCCGATCCCGTTGTGGCACGGGAAGGATAAGCAAATCCAATCCCGGTACGACGGCGTAAAAGGGCCTTGCACGGACATCGATGGCTACGCATTCATTCAGGGCTCCCACATAAGCCGCAACGCCCAGGAGGACGACTGTCAGTCCGCCAATCATCATCAGCTTGTCCCGAAAAGGAAGTGTAGCGGAAGTTCTTCGAGCCCGTATTTTCACTTCTCTCCCTATGATTCCGCCGGCCGGCGCTACCTCATAGCCTGGAGAGGTGAATAGGCTGTAAGGCTCCGCAGGTGATCTACGATTTGCCGTGAGTGGGGTTAGGCTGGAGCAGCAGGGCTGGGAGTTCCTCGCTGCCAGGTGGCGCAGTGAAGGGGGGATAGATGCTCGCTTGAGGTGATCGTCGCTTAACGGATCACCATAGCTACAATGCCGGGTTACTTTGCAGAGGGCAAACACGTGAGTCGCGGAGCCGTTTAGGGTAGCCGAAGGACAAACGGCGGCGATTGAGAAGCCCGAGCTCAGCGGTGCTGTGGCGGTGAGGGTGGGATTCGAACCCACGGAACCCGTGAAGGTTCAACGGTTTTCGAGACCGCCCGATTCAACCGCTCTCGCACCTCACCGTTCCCCTCTACTGTACCATCGGTCCGCGCCCGTGCGCAGGTGGCTCGCTCGAGAGCAGCGTCAGCGCGTCCAGCACCTCCGCGCGGCGCGTGGCATCGAGCCGCAGATACTGCCGGTCGCCCTCGCCGGGGACGAATCGGGTCGCGCCATTCGGGTCCACCGTCACCGTCCCACGCGGTGAGCGGCTAAAGTAACGATCCGGCCGAACTGCCGCCAGCGCCGCGGTCAGGTCCCACGTTGGCCGGTCGTAGGGCATCTTCTGATACGCCCGATACGATTCCGCCACGGGGTGGTGAGGCGCCCACCCGAAGTCGTGTTCAATGCTGGTCGCCGGGTACAGCAGCGCCAGCCCCACTTCAAAGCCGCTGAAGATGATGGGTGTCGGCCAGTGCGCGAACACGTTGGTGGCGGACTTCACATCGATGCGCACGTTGTACTCCGGCTTCGCTTCGGCAAAGTTCCCCGCCATCGCGAACACCGCCTGCACCTTCTCCTTCGCCAGTTCCGCGCCGCCCGGTGAATCGAGCAGCGCCGCCAGGTTCGTGCTGAACCCGGTTTGGACAATCACCACCTTCTCGCGCGAATTCGTGAGCAGGCGGCGCAGCACCTGCGGCGCTGGTTCGGCGGGACGGTCCGATTCCGCCGGCGAGCCACGCAGGGCGGCCTTCATGTAGCCGTCGTTCGCGCCGTCACGCAGAGACTGAATCGCCGCGCCCACCGGTAACTCACTGCGCCTGTAGAAACGATTCAGCATGCGAATGTAAGGAACCGCCGCCGCATTCGCGTTGGTCAACGTCACGCCGATCAGTTCACATTCGCCGCGATCGCTCAGCGCATGCAGCATCGCCAGCGCGAGTGCGTCGTCGATGTCGTTGCCCATGTCGGTATCGAAGATGACCGGGGGCGCGCCGAAACAGAAACCCGCCATCAGAGTTGCCGCCGCCAGTCGCCACTGCTGAGGAATCTTCATCGAAATCATCCGGTCACTTCGCAAACATCGGCAAGGCCGTCATCGGCGAAGGCATCCCGTCCACAGTGTGGTCCTCCATCAGTTCCACGCGCGTGCCATCAGGGTCGAACAGATTGCACTGCCGCTTATGGTTCTTACCGGTCTTCACTTCAATGGGCCGCTTGTAATCTTTTCGCGCCGCGCTGGCATTCAGCTTCGCCACAGCCCGATCCATGTCGGGCACTTCCAGCGCCACGTGATAAGTGGTTCCACTGCTGGCGGGCGTCGGCGGAGCAAACAGAAACTCGACATACTCGGTGCCCTCCGGAGCGAAGAGGTTCGAATAACTCGCTTTGACGCCATCCGCCGTGCCGCGCCAGAACTCACGAAAGCCAAGAAGGTCGATGTAGTACCTGGCAGTCTCCGGTTTCGATACATAGAAACCCACATGCAGCAGATGAGTGGAAATCCGCGTGTCCGGCATGTCTTTGCCGACGTGTTTCATGCTTTCGCTGTCCGGCTCATACTGCGTCACGTCTATGCGGTTCCCGTCCGGATCCGCGAGCCCTGTCCCTGTATTGCGGATGCGGCCCTTGGCGGCCGGCTTGTCCGGCGCGGGATAGCCTTTGGATTTCACGTAGCGGCGCAGGGCATCAGCGTCATCCGTCTGCAGCGCCAGATGAATGAAGCGCGGCTCGTCGGGCTTCGTCTCGGGAGCGAGTTCGATGTACTGACGGTCATTGATCTTGATAAAGGTCATCGTCAGCTTTCCGTCTGTCCGGATGGAGAAAGGCTCCGCATAGCCCAGGAAGTCCTTATAAAAGTGCCGCGACGCTTCGATGTCGTGAACCCGGAACGCGACATGTGGGACGCCGAGAATGCGGGGACGGGGCACATCCTGTGCGCGCAACAGAGTGGCGGCCACGCCGATTAAAACAGGCGTCAACTTCATGCCGTGAGTTTATACTGGAAACGATCATGAATCCAGAAGCGCAGATTCCACGCAGATCCGTTCTCTCCACCGCCGCCGCGGCGTTCACCACGTCCCTGTTTACCGGCCGCGTCCGGGGCGCGAACGATCGCGTTGCGGTTGGCTTTATTGGCCTCGGCGCCATGGGTTCCGGCAATCTGGGTTACTCCATGAAAGTTCCCGAGATCCAGCCGGCGGCGCTGTGTGATATCTATCAACCGCATCTGGAGCGCGCGGAAGCCGCGGCCCGGCGCGGCGGATTTCAGCCGAAGATCGTGAAGGATTTCCGCGACGTGATCGCCGATAAGTCGCTCGACGCGGTTTGCATTTCCACACCCGACCACTGGCACGCGTATATGACCGTGGAGGCATGCAAGGCCGGCAAAGACGTCTACGTGGAAAAGCCCTCGTGTGTCTACATCGACGAAGGTCCCAAGATGGTGCAGGCCGCGCGCAAATACAAGCGCATCGTGCAGGCCGGCACCATGCAGCGTTCCGGCGGCTACTTCAAGAAGGCTTCCGAACTGGTGCACAGCGGCATTCTGGGCGATGTTACCTTCTGCCATGCTTTCCAGAGCGGCCAGACGAAAGAAGCGGGATACGGAAACCCTCCTGATGGAGGAGAGATCCCCGCTGGCCTCGATTGGGATATGTGGCTGGGGCCGGCTCCCAAAGTTCCGTTCAACATGAACCGATGGGGAGTGAAGTCGGCGACGTTCCCCACCTTCCGTTACTTCTGGGATTACGCCGGCGGCGCCATGACCGACTGGGGCGTCCATCTCATCGACCCCCTTCACCAGTGCTTTGACGAAGTGATGCCCGACAGCATCACCGCGCTGGGCGACAAATACTATGTGAAGGATAACGTCCAAACGCCGGACACCATGCTGGCGACCTTTCATTACCCGAAGTTTCTGACTTCCTACGAAAGCCGCACGGCCAATCCGCTGCCGCTGTTTGGGATGAATCAGAGCGCGGGTTCGATGATCGGCGGCACCGAAGCCTCGCTACTGGTGACGCGCAGCGGATGCTGGCTGATTCCCAACAAAGGTTCGAAGGTGGAAGCGCAGACCTATGAGAACGATCCCGCGATGCGCGAGATGAATGTGCCGCACTGGAAGAACTGGATCGCCTGCATCAAGTCGCGCGAGAAACCTACCAGCGAGATCGAGACATGCGTGCGTTCGTCTGCTGTTTGTCTGCTGGCCAATGTGGCTCTTCGCGCCAAGACGCGCCTCGACTGGGACGAAAAGAACTGGACCGTCGAGCAGGATGTCGCCAAACCGTTCCTGAAATCGCACTACCGCGCACCGTGGAAGCTGGAAGTCTAGTCAGCTTTCGCGCACAGTCAGGTAGCGGTCCATGGCTGGGCGTTCGACGCGCTGCACTTTGCCACTCGGCCTGGGCCAGGTGATTTCCACCCAATCGATCTGTGCCGCTGAGCCAGCGCCCAGCACTTCGCGCGGATCATGGGACGAGAGATAGCTGCCACCGCCGTTCTTCAGTCGCGATCTCACCACGCCGCCGGCCTGCCACCGAATGCGCGCGCCGACCGCATCGCGATTGCAACGGACGCCTTCCAGCTTCAAACCCAGCCAGTGATTGCCGGCGCCGGCACGGTTTTTGAGGAGCACCGGCGCGCCGCCGTTCACGCCGATCAACACGTCCACTTTGCCATCATTGTCGAAATCTCCCGTGGCGAGCCCGCGGGCCGAATAGGATCGCGCAAAAGCCGCGCCGGCTTCGTTGCTGACGTCGCGCAGCTTGCCGCTTTCCTGATGAAACAGGAGCAACGGCTCGCGGTATTTCACCGCCTGGGAGTAACTCTCGATCATGTCATCCGGGTGACCGTTCGCCAGGATCAGATCGAGCGCGCCGTCGTTGTCGTAGTCGAAAAACTTCAGCCCCCAGCCGCTGAGCAGCCGCGTGGATTGCGCCACCCCGTTCGCATGCGCCGCATCGCGGAAGGTTTCGTTCTTCTGGTTCCGGTATAACGAAAATCGCTCCTGATCCACGTTGGCCACGAACAAATCCTGATAGCCGCTTTGAAATACATCGGCCGCGTCCACTCCCATACCGGAGCGCGGCTGCCCCTCCTCCCCGAAAGCCACTTCGGCAGGCAGGGCGATTTCTTCGAACTTCCCTTTGCCGCGATTCGCAAACAGGAAGTTCTGCACAGTGTCGTTCGCAACGAATAAGTCCATCCAGCCATCGTTGTTGATATCTGTCGCCACCACGCCGAGTCCCTTTCCCATGGCGCGCGCGATGTCGGTGCCGCGGCCCGTCTCGGTGAACGTTCCGTCGCCGTTGTTGTGATAGAGGAAGCTTGCCGTCGGTTTGAAGAAGCGCGGAATGCAGTAATAATTGCGGCCCAGCTGATTGCTCCCGCAGGAGCGATGCGCCGAATCGCTGTAATCCACAAAGCTGCAGACAAACAGATCGAGCCTGCCGTCGTTGTCGTAATCGAACCAGACCGCGCTGGTGGTCCAGCCTGGAGTCGCGAGACCGGCTTTCCTGGTCACATCCGTGAAGGTGCCATCGCGGTTGTTGCGATACAGGATGCAGTTGCCGTAGGCGGTGACAAACAGATCCGGCCAGCCATCGTTGTCGAAATCTCCCACGGCAACGCCCATGCCGAAGCTGCCGCCGCTTACGCCGGCCTCCTCGGTGACATCGGTGAAAGTGCCGTCTCGGTTATTTCGATACAGCGCGTTCCGCGGTGCTTTGGCCGGGTGATAGAAGTCCGAAGGGCCGCTGTTTACCAAATAGATGTCCATCCAGCCGTCGTTGTCGTAGTCCAGAAACGCGCCTCCCGGCCCAAGCGCTTCCGGCAGATAGCGTTCCTTTGAAGCCGCGTTGTCGTGCACCCACGCAATGCCGCTCGTGCTGGCGGGAATCTCTTCGAACAGCGAGGTGCCGGCTCGCAGCAGCAGAGGCGCCGCGGTCATGGCCAGCAGTTCGCGGCGGGAAATCTTCATTTCACGTTGATGCCCGATTGCTGTTTGGTCTGCGTTTCGGCATTCAGCTTTTGCACCAGCGCGCGCTCCCGGTCTCCATCCTGTTTGCGTTTCAGGCGGTAATAGACGGTTGCCAGTGTGACGTGTGCCTCCGTGAATGTTGGAGCGGCTTTCACGATCGCTTCCAACTCCGCTCGTGCCTCCTCCACCTTTTCGTTGCGGAGTGCGATGGTAGCCATCTGGTAGCGCGCGCGCAGATCGCCCGGTCTCACTTGTAGACCGCGGCGAAGACAAGCCAAGGCGTCGTCGATCCGGTCGTCTTCCTTCAGCAGCACCGCCAGCTGCATGTTCGCATTGAAGTCGTTCGGATTGCTTTCCAGAGCTTTCCGGAACGCCGCCATGGCGCGGGTCTGGTCGCCTGTGCGCAGCAGGGCCTCACCGTAGTAAGAGTAGACCTCAGGCAACGCCGGGTTCAGTTCCACCGCTTTGGTGAGATCGGCCAGCGCCGCAGGGTAATCCTGCACCTTCAGCTTTGCCGACCCCATCAGCAGGCGCGCTTCCGCCGAATCGCCCTCTCGCAGAATCTGATCGATGGCGGCCTGTCCGCGTGCGACGTCGCCGGTGCGAATCAGGGCCATGCCCATCAGGTAAGCAATCGCGCGGTCGTCGGGCCGTTGCGCCCTTACGGGTGTCAGCAGCGCAATCACTTTGCTGTCTTCTCCCATCGCCAGCCAGCAATCTGCCAGCAGCAGCGCGGGCTGCAGTTCAGCGGGCTCGGCGCGATGCACTTTCTCCAGCAGGGGCGCAGCCTCTTCCGTGTGCCCCATTTTGTACCAGGCCAGGGCGAGGTTCATCTCCACGCGCGCATTCCCCGGCTGCAGCTTTAGGGCGTGGCGGTATTGCGCGATGGCGTCTTCGTAGCGCGCAACCCGCGCATACGCCGCTCCCAGATTGGAAACGACCGCCGGGTTATCCGGTCGAACGGCAAGGTAGCGGCGATAAGCTTCGATCGCACCCTGGATATCGCCGGCCTGATGCAGCCCAATCGCCTGCTTCAGAATGTCGTCCGGCGCTGCCGGTTGCGCCGCGCCACTCGAAGCGCACACCAGCAGCAGGAAAACCCGGACGCAATCAGAAGTAGAAATTAGCCGCAAGCTGTACTATACGATGGCCCTGTTTGGTGGTCACCGTTCCGAACAGCGGGGTGTTGAGCTGTTGCGTGGTGCCATTGAAACCTAATGTCAGGTTACTCCCGTTGAACGACCACAGCGGATGGTTCAGGAAGTTGAATGCGTTCATGCGGAACTGCAGCTTCATGCGCTCCGTGATCTGGACGTTCTTGAAGAGTCCCAGATCTGAGTTGAAGTAGGCCGGACCATAGATCACCGGCAGCGTGGTGGACCCGTTCTGACCAATCTGATTCGGCAGCGCGAAGCAGCTTGCATTGATGAACTGGTGCGGCGCCAGGTTCTTAGTGGGGTCGCAGGTCAGCAGCGGTGAGAGCTGAATGTTGGGCGTTCCCAGCAAAGAAGTGGAGCTGATGTTGTACGTGGTGCCGGGAATTTTGGCGCTGTTCAGCGTGAGCCCAAAATTTTGGCTGCGCTGCCCGGTGAGGTTCACGCCGCTTTGAATCTGGGTGATGCCGGAGAACTGCCACCCGTTGACCAGGTGTCCCGCGAACCGGTTCTTCACCACGTTGCCGAAGTTATAGGAGTACGCGGCGTTGAAGATGTGCGTGCGATTCGTCGGCTGCACGCCGTAATCGTTGTTCAGGTTGAACGAGTCGTACACCGGGCTCAGGATGCCCAGCGCCTTGGCGAACGTGTAATTCGCGCTGATCACCGCCCGGCCTTTGGTGCGCGAGTAGGTGGTCTGCAGCGAGTTGTAGTTCGCGTACAGGTTGTTGGTCGCCAGATTGACATCCGAGAAGCCCAGAAGCGGACGGAAATTGTTGGCGTTGAGCGAAGCCGGGTCCACGCCGTTATTCTTCGAGGACAGCATCGCGCCTACCGGAACCAGATTCACGTCGCTGCCGAAACCGCCGGAGGTGTTGAGGATGTTGCGCGTCTGGTTGCCGACATACGCCACTTCCAGCAGGCCGGAACCGGGCACTCGCTGGGAAACCGTGAAGCTGTAGCTGTCGGTCACCGGATCGTTGTTGTCCTTCTTATCCACGGCGCCGATCGAGAGAGCGGAGGCGGTGAAACCCAGGCCGTCGATCTCGCTTGCCAGCAGCGGTGTGTTGCCGCCGGTGCCCTGATTGTTGGTCAGAGTGACCGTCTGCGTTCCCGCCGAGACGTTCAGACCGGTCGTGAACTGGCCGGAATGGTAGTAGTAGCGTCCCCATCCGCCGCGCAGCACCGTGTTGCCGGTACCGAACAGATCGTAGGCCATGCCGAAGCGCGGCTGGTAGAACGCGCGACCGCGTGGGGAAGCCGCCCAGGGGTACGGAAGGATCTCGCTTGTTCCACAGGAACCCGCAGTATTGGGTGGGCGTGCAACTGGAGTTGTATTTCGAGTAATCGAAGATGGAGAACCCAAAGCCCAGGTTATCCGCCCATGGCGTGAAATGCGTGATGCGGATGCCAAGGTCGAGTGTCAAACGCTTGCTGACCTTCCAGGAATCCTGAACGAAGCCTTCGAACGTGTTGTAGGAGATATCGTTAATCCGGTTGAAGCTGGTCTCGTTGTAGGAGTTGAGATTGCCCACCAGGAAATCCGCATACGGATTGCCGAGCGTGTTGGAGTTGCCCGCCGTAAAGCTCAGCTGTCCCTGCGTGTTCGCGCTGTTCGGCTGCGAGTTGCGGATGCGCTCCCAGAACGCGCCGATTTTCAACGTGTGCCTGCCCCACACCTTGGAGAAAGTGTCGCTGAGGCTGGGCAGCCACTTATCGGCATAGAGCCCCTGTGTGGGACCGCCAACTTCAAACCCGCCATTCGTTCCAAGACCGGCTAGTTCACCGGAAGAGGCCACGTTCGGGAACTGCGACACGCCGTTCTTGAAGAGTCCCTGATACTTGTAGCCGATCGTTTTGCGGTCCACCTTGGTCGGGTCCTGAAATACGTTAGGGAAGGCGATATAGGTATAACCGAAGACAAATTCGTTCGTCATCGAAGTCGCGAACACATGCGTCAGCGACGCCGTGATGGAATCCGAGCCGTTCTTGCCCTGAATCGGCGTGGGGTACGGAAGCTGCTGCGTCACCGCGGAAGACCACAAGCCGATCGGGAACAACTGCGTTTCGCGCTGCAGGTTGTAGCGGACGAACAGCTTGGTGTTGTCGCTGATGCTGTAATCCACGCGCGTCATCCACTGGATGTCGTTCTGGTTAAAATGCAGATCGTTGACGTAGTTATAGCCGCCGTTGCTGTTCGGGTCGGCATTGGGCATGGGGTACAGCTTCATCAGCGCCTGCATGTTCGGGTCGATCTGCGAAGCCGGAATGATGCCGCCGGGATAGAGCGCAAGCGCCTTGGCGTTCAGCTGGCCCGGGGCCGAGCCGGACGCGGTGATGTTGCCTTCCTTGGCCAGTTCCGCCGGGGAGAAATCGCCATTGCGTTCGCCAGCTGTCGGCACGGTATCGCGCAGCAGGCCGGTATCCAGAACCTGGTAGAAGTACTGGAATCCAGTAAAGAAGAATAACTTGTCGTGGTTCTTGTTGAACCGGGTAAACGGAAGCAGCACCGGGCCGCCAAGTGTAAAGCCGGGGTAATAGTAAGCGTTTTCGGGACGCTTGACGCCGCTGTAATTCGAGAGCCAGTCATTCGCATTCAGAACCGCGTTGCGCGCGGAGATAAATGCCGAGCCGTGGAAGCTGCTGCCGCCGCTCTTCGCCACCGAACTGATTACGCCGGGACCCTTCTGATTCTCGGCGCTGAAGTTCGACATGGTTACTTTGAACTCCGAGATCATTGCGGAGTTAGGGTTAACTGGGGTCGCACAGTTACAGCCCGGGTCCGACACGTGCGCGCCGTCCGCGGTGATATCGAGAGAGTTACCAGGAAGTCCGTTGTATGAATACGCGCCATTCAGCGGACTCTGATTGCCTCCGTTACCGTTACCGTTGATGCCAATCGTCTGTCCGTTGTAGCTAGCGCCATTGGAAGTGCCGTTCGAAATGCCGAAACCCGGCATGATCTTGATGAACTCCGCTGCGTTGCTGCCCACCTGAACGAAGTTCTCCAGCTCCTTGGATGTCAGGCGGTTCGCTTTCTCCCCGGAATCCACCGGCACCTGATCGTTCTCGGCGGATACCACAACGGTATTGGTTGAGCTTCCTACCTTCAGGCCGATGTTGACCTTGATCTGGTCACCGCCGCCGAGCGCAACGCCTGTTTCCTTGTATTTTTCGAATCCCTGCGTGGTCACTTCCAGCTCGTAAGCGCCGGGAGGCACGGAGATGAAGCTGTACACGCCGTCGTTGTTGGAGATGGTGTCGCGCTGCGAGCCGGACTTCTGATCGCGCAGCTTGATGGCCGCATTGGGAACCACCGCGCCCGAAGGATCCGAGACAATTCCTTCGATCGTTCCATAGATAGACTGGGCCGGCAGCTCCGGCGCCAGCATGGCGGCAAACGCAATTCCACTTAGGAATCTGACTAAACGCAACATAAGTTACTCCCTCACCCCTTGACCTGCCATGCGGCAGCAGCGTGTTGCATCATATAAGATTGAGTCCCGGAGTGCAAGAAAATCGGTCAATTACCGCCTAAGTCCGGCAGGCTCTACCCTCGAAGTAAACTAATACTTCATGTATCCGCAAAGCGATTCCGCTCCGGCGATCGCGATTCGCGACCTCCACAAGATCTATGACGGGCGCGCGGCAGTCGATGGGCTGACACTCACGGTTCCACGCGGCTGCTTCTTCGGCTTCCTGGGACCAAACGGGGCGGGGAAGTCCACCACCATCCGGATGCTCACCGGCCTGATTACGCCGACATCGGGGACCATCGAGCTGCTGGGCCTCCCCATGCCCGCCGAGGAAATGGAAATCAAACGGCGGATCGGTCTGGTGCCCGACGAATCACTCCTTTTCGATCGTCTGACCGGCGCGGAGTTCCTCGAGTTTGTCGGCCGCATGTACGGTCTGCCGCGTGTGCTCGCCATTCAGCGGGCGCAGGAGCTGCTGGATCTGTTCGAATTGGCCGAGCCGCGCAAGCTCATCTCGGATTATTCAAAAGGGATGCGGAAACGCGTCGCCATGGCTGCGTCCCTGATTCACCGCCCCGAGCTATTCCTGATGGATGAGCCCTTCGAAGGAGTGGACGCTGTCGGGGCGCGCCTGATGAAAGACATCCTGCTGGACCAGGTCTGCCACGGCGCAACCATCTTCCTCACCTCGCACGTCCTCGAAGTGGTGGAACGCCTCTGCGATCACGTCGCTATCATCAATAAAGGGCGCATCGTCCGCTCCGGCACAATGGTCGAACTTCGCAACGGCTCTGAAACGCTGGAAGAGGTTTTTGTGCGCGAAGTCGGTGCGGAGCGCAGCTTCGAACGGCTGGAATGGCTCTGAACTTCACATGAAATTCCTGATTCTGCTTGCTTTCGCTGCCCTGCTCTCCGCTCAGCCCATCCAACTGGCTGTGGACGCGACTGATGTCCCACGCCGTCTGATCCACGCCCGAATCTCCATCCCGGTGAAGCCCGGTCCGCTGACTCTGAACTATCCGCAGTGGATTCCAGGGGAGCATGGTCCCACCGGTCCCATCGCCGACCTTGCCGGCATCCGCATTACCGCTTCCGGCGCTCCGGTTCCCTGGCGGCGCGATCTGGTGGATATGTTTGCATTCCATGTCACGGTTCCGCCGGGCGCTACGCTGCTGGACGTCGCCATCGATTTCATCTCCCCGGCCGATTCCGGCGGTTTTTCGTCCGGCAGTTCCGCCACCTCGCAGCTTGCGGTGCTGAACTGGAACCAGTTCCTGCTCTATCCCGCCGGCACGCCGACAGATCAAATCAACTGCCAGGCCACGCTGAAAGTTCCCAAGGGCTGGCGCTACGGAACCGCGCTGCCCATCGCGAGCGAATCCGGCGACACCATTCAGTTCCAGCCGAGCTCGCTGACGACGCTGATCGACTCCCCGGTTTCCACGGCCGCGCATTACCGGACCATCGATCTCAATCCCGGCGGGACCCCGCCCACGTATCTGAATATCGCTGCGGACAGCGAGCGCGCGCTCGAAATCAGTCCCGAGCAGGTCACGCATTTCCGCAATCTAGTGAAGGAAGCCGGCGCTCTGTTCGGCGCGCGCCACTATCGCGATTACCACTTTCTGCTCACTCTCAGCGACCATGTGGCTCACTTCGGCCTGGAACATCACGAATCGAGCGACGACCGCATTGGGGAGCGGAGTCTGGTGGACGAAAGCGCGCGCGTCGTCACGTCGGATCTGCTGCCGCATGAGTACACGCATTCGTGGAACGGCAAGTTCCGCCGCCCGGCCGGTCTGGCCACGCCGGATTACGAAAAGCCCATGAAGGGCGAACTGCTCTGGGTCTACGAAGGGCTGACGGAATATCTCGGCGAGGTCCTGACGCCGCGCAGCGGTTTGTGGACACCGGAGCTCTATCGCGAACACCTTGCCGATGTTGCCGCCACGCTCGATAACGAGTCCGGGCGCCAGTGGCGGCCGCTGCAGGATACCGCAACCGCCGCGCAGGTGCTCTACAACTCGCGCGACGATTATGCGGATTTCCGCCGTGGAGTGGATTACTATCCCGAAGGCGAGCTGATCTGGCTGGAAGCGGATGTGACGATCCGGCGCCTCAGCGGCGGCGCGAAGTCCCTGAACGATTTCTGCCGCGCCTTCCACGGGGGCGCCAGCGGGGCGCCGCAGGTGAAGCCTTACACGTTCGAAGATGTGGTCGCCGGGTTAAACGCCGTCCAGCCCTACGACTGGGCGCAGTTTCTGCATGCTCGCCTGGAAGGAACGTCGGCACATGCGCCGCTCGGAGGCATTACCGAAGGCGGCTGGAAGCTCTCGTATACGGATACGCCAACGGCTCTATCGCGCGACGAAGAGGCCACGCGCAAGATCTCCAGTTTCTGGTACACACTGGGCATGCGCGTTAACGACGACGCGAGCGTCATCGATGTGCGCATGGGAGCTCCGGCGCAGGTAGCCGGCATCGCGCCGAACGTCCGGGTGATCGCGGTGAACAGCCGACAGTATTCCTCCACGCTGCTGCATGAGGCGATTACCGCCGCCAGCAAGAGTCCCTCTCCCATCGAACTGCTGGTGCGGGATGGCGAGATCTATAAGACCTTTCGCCTCGATTACCATGCCGGCGAGCGTTACCCGCACCTGTTGCGAAACGAAGCCAATCCTGATCTCCTGAGCGAAATCATCAAGCCGCTGGCTCCATGATTGCCGCCATCCTGCTGGCGCAGTGGCGCAGCATGCGCACCTTCCGGCTGTCCGCGCGGCCGGCCACTGCGGTGTTCAGTTCCATCACCGGCGTGCTGTTTTACGGTTTCTGGGCGGCCATCGCGTTCGGCGCGGAGGCGTTCTTTGCCGATGCCGATCAGGCCGCCTATTATCCGGTGGTTCTCAGCGCCGGCCTGCTGCTGATGTTCCTGTACTGGCAGGTGACGCCGGTGATCACCGCCAGCATGGGGGCGTCGCTCGATCTGAAGAAGCTGCTGGCGTATCCGGTGGACCACTCGCGGCTGTTTCTGGTGGAAGTGCTGCTGCGGTTCACCACCTGCGCGGAGATGCTGATCGTGCTTTTTGGCCTTTTCTGCGGTTTGCTGCGCAATCCCATTCTGGGCGGCGCGGTAGCGCTGCCCAGGCTCGCCGGAGCGGCAATTCTGTTTATTTGCTTCAACCTGCTGCTCTCAGCCGGCGTGCGGAATCTGCTGGAACGCATCTTGCTGCGGAGGCGCCTGCGCGAAGTTCTGCTGTTCCTGATGGCGCTGGTCAGCGTGCTTCCGCAGTTCCTGCTGAACCGCGGCTTCAACCCAACGCGCATCCGCGATAAAGTCCCCGAGACCATCTGGCTGCCGTGGAGCGCCGCCGGCCACCTTTTCCTCGGGAACAGCACCGCGCTGGCAGCCGGAATCCTGATTGGCTTCGTTTTGTCAGCCTGGTTCTTCAGCCGCTGGCAGTTTGAGCGGAGCCTGCGGTTTGAGGCGGCGGGTGAATCTGCGGCCAGCCCGAGCTCGTCCGTTTCCCGGTTGGAAAGCCTGTTCCGTCTGCCTTCACGGTTCCTCCCCGATCCGTTCGGGGCGATCATGGAGAAGGAGCTGCGCAGTCTCGCCAGAACGCCGCCGTTCCGGATGATCTTCATCATGGGCGCGGTTTTCGGCTTGATTCTGTGGCTGCCGCAGCTGCTCCGTAAACACGAAAGCCCGCACGGCTTCATGGCCGACAACATTGTGACGTTTGCCAGCCTCTACAGCGTTCTGATGCTGGGTCAGGTCAGCTATTTCAACTGCTTCGGCTTTGAGCGTTCGTCCGTACAGGTTTGGTTTTCGTTTCCTGTCTCGGTGGCGCGTACGCTGATCGCAAAGAATATGACGGCGTTGCTTTTCATTTCGATCGAGATTGTCCTGGTGAATATCGTCGGCCTTCTGTTTCGCATTGCGGTCACGCCGGTAAAAGTGGCGGAGTCCATCTGCGTTGCGCTGATTGCAGCGATTTATATGATTGCCGTGGGAAATTTGGCTTCGGTTCGCATTCCGCGGCCCTTACACGCGGAAAAGGTAAACCAAAGCGGCGCGTCGAAAGCAATGAATGTCGTGATTCTGTTCGCTTTCCCGGTGGTGCTGCTGCCCATCGCGCTCGCATACTGGGCGCGCTCCGTCTTTGAGAGCGAACTCGTTTTCTTTCTGCTGCTTGGCCTGGCCGCCGTCGTGGGCGCGGTGCTGTACTGGGTCGCCACCACGTCCGCCGCCGGGATCGCGAATGTTCGGAGGGAAAAGATTTTGTCGGATCTCTCGCGCGGCGAAGGGCCGCTCTCGGTCACGTGACGCGCGGCTTCAGCAGGAAGCGCAGCGGCCAGTCGGCACACTTCGTGATCCCGATGCGCGGCGTCGTGACAATTTCGAATTCCGCCGTTTTGCCCGGTTCGCGGACCGTGAGCGGTCCCGCCGTCACGTCGGCGCCGTTCAGGGCCCGTGTAATTCCCATCGCGAGCGTCAATTTTCCCGGTCCGGAAGCAAGATTGGCTTCGTTTCGCGCTTTAGGCCGGCGCGCCCGCATCAGCTCCAGCCCGCGAACCGGTTCCAGCGCGCGGATGAGCACGCAGCCGGCGACGCCATCGGGCTCGGCCACAATGTTCAGGCATTCATGAATTCCGTAGTTCAGGTAAACATAGGCATGGCCGGGCGGTCCGAAGATCACTTTGGTCCTCGGCGTAATGCCGCGCGCCGAATGCGACGCCAGATCGTCGCCGCCCAGATACGCTTCCGTTTCGATGATGGTTCCCGCCGTTTCGCCGTGCACCAGCAGTTTGCCCAGCAGCCCGCGCGCCACCTCCGCGGTTGGGCGGCTGTAGAACGCTCGTGTCAGAATTGGTTCCAAGCCATCATTATGCGTTTGTTCACCGGCCTCGATCTTGCCCCGCAAACCGCCGCTTCTCTCGAAGCTTTTGTGGCGGAACTGAAGCCTCTGGCGGCCATTCGCTGGAGCCCTGTCGCCAACCTGCACGTCACCACAAAGTTCATCGGCGAATGGCGGGAAGACCGGCTGGAAGAGCTGGAAGCCAGACTCCGGTTTGCTCACCCCACGGTTCCGGTTACGGTGCGCGGGTTCGGGTTCTTCCCGCGCGTTTTCTGGGCAGGGGTCGAACGCGTACCTCACCTGCTCTCATTGGCGGCGGAAACCGAATCGGCGCTGGCCGAACTGGGGCATCCCGGCGAAGGCCGGCCGTATGCGCCCCATCTGACGCTGGCACGAATTCCCTCGCCGGTTCCGCTGGGTCCGCTGCAGTCCCGTTTGGAACAGGATAAAGATCGAAGCTTCGGCAGTTTCGAAGCGCGTATGTTCCATTTGTATCTGAGCCGCAATTCCGTATATACAAAGCTCGCTACCTTCCCGCTCGGGGAAGCCGCGTGAGCTTGCTCGCGATTCTGATCGCTTACCTGCTGGGCGGCATCCCGTTCGGCTATCTTCTGGTTCGCTGGAAAACGGGCGCCGACGTTCGCGCCGTGGGGAGCGGCAACATTGGCGCGACGAACGTCCAGCGGACCGCCGGCACCCTTGCCGGAGTTCTGACTTTGGTGCTGGACGTTCTCAAAGGATATGCGGCACTGTGGATCACGGCCAGATTGTCCGGGAATGATCCCGGGTGGCTCAGCGCGGCTGCCGTCGCCGTGATGCTCGGTCATATCTATACGCCATTTCTGAAGTTCAAGGGCGGCAAGGGGGTTGCGCCGTTCACCGGGGCCTTCCTGTATCTGACTCCCCCGGCGCTGCTGGCGGTCGCCGTGGTGTTTGTCGTTAGCGTGGCTGCGACGCGCCACATCTCGCTCGGCTCCATCGCCGGGGCCATCAGCTTTCCCCTTGCGGTCTGGCTGATTCAGCAGCCAACGGTGTGGGTCTTTCTCGCGTCCCTGATTTGCTGCGCGCTGGTGTTGTACCGGCATCGCGATAATTTCACGCGTCTGCGCGCCGGGGACGAACGAGTCCTGACGCTGCAAGGCCGCCGCCGTTGAACCGGGTAGCGGTTGCAGGTGGCGGCAGCTGGGGTACGGCACTGGCTTTGGTGCTTGCGCCGCGTGTGCAATCCGTCGGGCTGTGGATGCATGATCCCGAGGTTGCCCGGCGCACAGCCACGAATCGCGAGAATCAGGACTATCTTCCCGGTTTTCCACTTCCCCGCAACATTGCGGTCACCTCGTCGCTGCCGGAGTGCCTGACCGGCGCGGAAGCGGTGATCGCCGCTATTCCGTCTCACGTCCTGCGTCACGTCGCGGCAGAGATGCGGCCCGCTTTGCCGGACGGGGCCATCCTAATTAGTGCGGCGAAGGGGCTGGAGGAAGGCACTCTGCTGCGCATGACCGAGGTAATTGCTCAGGAGCTGGTGACTGTTCACCCCCGCATCGCCGTTCTATCCGGCCCCAGCTTCGCGCGCGAGGTTGCGGCCGGCAGGCCCACGGCTGTGGTTGCGGCGGCGCACGATCCCGAACTGGCGCGCACGGTGCAAGCCCTGTTTTCGGGAGCCATGTTCCGCGTTTACACCAGCGGCGACCTGATCGGGGTGGAGCTGGGCGGCGCGATCAAGAACGTGGTCGCGATCGGGGCGGGCATCTGCGAGGGGCTGGAACTGGGTCACAACGCCCTCGCGGCCCTGATCACGCGCGGTCTGGCGGAGATTTCGCGGCTGGCCCTGTGCATGGGTGCGGCCCCGCAGACACTTTCCGGGCTCGCCGGCCTGGGCGATCTGGTGCTCACCTGCACGGGTGCGCAGAGCCGGAATCGCCATGTCGGGATTGAACTTGCGCGCGGGATGCCGTTGGCGGAAATCGCCGCGTCCGTGAAAACCGTCGCGGAAGGCGTCCGCACGACGCGATCGGTGGTCGAGCTTGGCACGCGCTTCGGCATCGCCCTGCCAATCGCTGAGGAAATGGACGGAGTGTTACACTCGGGTCGTTCTCCCCGCGAGGCGATCCGGCGGCTGATGGAGCGATCGCTGCGCGGCGAGTGACGCCGGTTTTCCGAAACCTTTTATGCAGCAACGGGTTAACAGCGTCATGGGGGCCACGGCGGCTCTTGACCACGACGCTCAGTTGATGCTTCGGGTCAAGGACGGTGATGGGGCGAGTTTTGCCCTGCTGCTTGACAAGCACCGCTCGCCGGTGGTGCATTTCCTGTTTCGTATGGTGCAGGACTTTGCGGTTGCGGAGGAGTTGGCTCAGGAAGTCTTTTTACGGGTTTACAGATCGCGGGCGACTTACGAAGCCACAGCCAAATTCACCACCTGGCTGTTTCGAATCGCAACGCATCTGGCTCTGAACTGGCTGCGTGACGGCCGGAACGAGCGCGGCCAGGAGCGGCTGGACGATGATTCGGAGGGTTCCCAGGCGCTGCAGGTTTCGGACAGAAAACCATCCGTGGAGCAGACCCTGGTTTATGAAGTAAAAATGGCGGAGATCCGCCGTGCCATCGCAGGGCTTCCGCAGAAACAGCGCGTGGCTGTTTTGATGCACAAATTTCAGGAAATGGAGTACTCGCAAATTGCGGTGGTGCTGAGTTGCTCGGAATCGGCGGTAAAATCGCTTTTGTTCCGGGCTTACGAGACTTTACGTGCGCGGCTGGCGCACATGGCGTGAGCAGTAAGGAGTGGATGATGACGACCTGCCCGACGAAGAACAACGCGAATACGGAACTGCTGCTGGCCTACTGCGCGGGACGCCTGCGCGGGGCGGCGGCTTTGGAGTTGGAGCGTCACATTGCCGGTTGTCACGATTGCGCGGAGTTTCGGAATGCTCAGTCTTCTGTCTGGAATGCGCTCGATGCGTGGGAAGCGCCAGCCGCCAGTCCCGACTTTAACCGTAGGCTGTACGCGCGAATCGCCGCGGCGGAAACGGCGCCCTGGTACACCCGCTGGCTCGAATCGCTGCGTCCCGTATTTGCCCGGCCTGCGTTCCCTCTGGCCGCCGTGGCAGTCGTCGTGGTCGCCGGATTCGTCATCGATCATCCTTCCTTCATTTCCTCGCCACACGCCGCGAAACCGACTGCTGTGAATGTCTCCGGCGTAACGCCACGAGAGGCCGAACAGGTGGAGCGGACGCTGGACGATCTCGACATGCTGCGCCAGTTCGATTCTTCCGCCGATCAGAACTCCGAAGCCCGGGAGAAAACCTCGAAATCGATGTAATCGCGGCACTCATGCTCCCCGCTCTCCCTATCGCCGTTTTGGTTGCTGGCGCCGCCATGGCTTTTGCACAAAAGCCGCCGGTGGTGAAGCCCCCGGCTCATCCGCCGGCTGCGCCCGCCATGAAACCCAAGGGCGGCGGCGGAGGCGGCCGGGGTGGCGCGAAAGCTGTCATGCAGCCGCACCCGGCGATCGATCAACAGATTGAGAAGCTGGAGAGAATGAACCCGGAGCAGCGCCAGCGTGCGCTGGAATCACTGCAGCCGGAGCACCGACAGCGAATTGAGCAGCGGCTGCAGCAGCTGCAGCGGCTTTCGCCGGAACAGCGCGCTCAGTTACAGGAACGTTTGGAAAAGTTCAAGAGCCTGCCGCCGGCTCAGCAGAAGGAAATCCGGCAATTGGCGAAAAGCCTGAGAGACCTGCCGGACAACCGGCGTCCGATGGTGCGCCGGGAGTTGGAAACGCTGCGCAACCTGCCGGATGCGGAACGCGAGGCCCGGGTAAACAGTCCCGGCTTCAAGAAGAAGTTTTCGCCCGAGGAGCAGGATATTCTGAAGCAGTCTGCCACCCTGCTCCCCGAGCAGTATTGAGGGTTGCTTATACGTGCGGGTCGAGCATCTTCTGCAGTTCGGCCTTGCCAACTGCACCCACGCGCTGGTCGACAATCTTGCCGCCCTTGAACAGAAGCAGTGCCGGGATGCCGCGAATCTGGTACCGCATAGCCGTTTGGCCATTCTCATCGACGTTCAGTTTGCCGATCGTTGCTTTGCCTTCGTAATCGGTCGCGACGGCGTCAATGGTCGGAGTCATCTGGCGGCAGGGGCCGCACCACTCTGCCCAAAAGTCGACTAAAACCGGCTTATCAGACTGAAGAACCTCCGAATCGAACGCTGCGTCTGTGAATGTTTTCGTATTGAGTCCTGCCATATGTGTCCCTCACGATTTAGATCGTTTTATTGGGTTTTGGATTCAGCAGGTGGTCATACAGAGCCGAGTATTCGGCCGCCGCAACAGCCCACGAAAAGTCGCGGGACATGCCGGTCAGCATCATCTTCGTCCAGGCCTTCCGGTCGCTGAAAGCGGCGATTGCGGTTCTTACAGCCTGCAGCATCGCGGCTCCTGTATAAGACTCGAACTTAAATCCAGTCCCGGTATCGATCGTATCATCCAGGCCGCCGGTCGCCCGCACTACTGGCACGGTTCCATACTTCAGGCTGTAAATCTGATTCAGACCGCAGGGTTCGTAGCGGCTGGGCATCAGGAAGATATCCGAACCGGCTTCGATGCGGTGGGCCAGGGCGTCGTTGTAGCCCAGATAAACCGCTACTCGGCCAGGGAATCGCTCCGCCAGACCGCGAAACAACTCTTCATAGACCGGTTCCCCGTTGCCAAGAGCGGCGAGGTAGACGTCTTCGGACTGGAAGAGCTCGGAGGCGGCGTCCGCAATCAGATCCGCGCCTTTCTGGCTGGTGAACCGGGAGACGATGCCGATCAGCGGTTTATTGAGCGCGGCGGTCGGCAGGCCGAATTCCGCCAGCAGCGAGGCCTTGCAGGTCCGTTTTCCGGCCAGATCCGCAGGCGAGTAATTTGCCGCGAGGTGCGGATCGGTTTCCGGGTTCCAGCGGGAGTAATCGGCTCCGTTCAAAATTCCGGTCAGCACGCCCGCGCGGCTGCGCAGCAGGCCGTCGAGGCCAAACCCGTATTCCGGCGTTTGGATCTCCTCCGCGTATTTGCGGCTTACGGTACTCAGGGCGTCTGCGTAGACAAGGCCGGCTTTCAGGTAGTTCACCTGTCCCCAGAATTCAATTCCGTTGGGGTTGAACACACTGGCATCCAGGCCGATACCGGGCAGAATCGCGGGAGGAAACAGGCCCTGATACCCCAGATTGTGAATGGTGAGAAGGCTTTTCACGCCGGCAAAGGTCGGGTCGTACGCCATGCGCCGGAGGTACAGCGGCGCCAGTCCGGCCTGCCAGTCGTGGCAGTGCAGAATATCGGGAGCGAAGACATAGCGCGCCACTTCGAACGCCGCGCGCGAGAGCAGGGCGAAGCGCAGATCGTTATCGGGAAAGTCGCCCGCCGCATCGCCGTAGAGGCCGTCGCGCTCATAGAGCTCAGGGAGGTCGAGGAACAGGAACTTCTCGTCGGTCTCAGACTGGAACAGAGAAGGGAAGAAGGTATGGCCGTTCAGGGTGACGGGCAGCTCGCCCCAGACGCGGCGCATGGGGAACGGCCGCGTCTGCGAATAGCGCGGCAGCAGCACGGCAACCTGATGCCCCAAAGCAGTCAATCCTCCGGGCAAAACACCCACTACGTCCGAAAGACCACCGGTCTTGGCGAAGGGGGCCGCTTCCGACGCCAACATCAGGATTCTGCTCATGAAGTTAACAGTTTGGCATGATGCTAGAATCGATTTATTCTGTCGCAGGTACGTTTGTTCCGATTCGTCTCCTCTCTTACACTGGCAGCGCTCTTTGCCTCACATCTGGGAGCCGCTGAACAAAACCAGCTGGATGCAAGCGAGAACCTGTTCACCGTCCTCGCCGCGCTGAATTCAGCCGGCTACGATACGGATCTGAAGTCGCCTAACAACCATTCGTTGCGGACCTATGTTCGGAAGTATGTGGCGGAACAGAAGCCGCCGGTTCTGGCTGAGATTCGGGAGTTTTACCAGGCGCACCCGCCAGGAATCGGACCGTATCTGTCGCTTGCTCTTTCGCTGACTCCGGGACCGGACTTCGCCTTCAGGACGCGCACGGTGGATATTCCGCCGGATGCTTACGCAATGGAGAAGTTTATTCCGCTGCTTTCGAGGTTTTATTCAGAAGCGAAGATCAGCGCCCTTTGGAACCAGCTGCAGCCGGCGCACAACGCCGCCATCGAGGCTTATCACGAGCCGGTGAGCAATATCGCGCTTACCATCAACAGTTACTTCCGCAGCTCGACGGCCGGCTATCTGGGCCGGCGGTTTACCTTATACGTGGATCTGCTGGGCGCGCCGGAACAGGTGCACACTCGCAGTTACGGCAACGACTACTTCGTCATCGTGACGAACTCGAAGGAGCCGCACGTCAACGAAATCCGCCATGCTTACCTGCACTATCTGGTGGAACCGCTGGTGGCGAAGTATGGATTGGTGCTGATGAAGAACGCCGCGCTGGGAGATTTCGCGGCAACAGCGCCCATGCTGGATGACACGTATAAGAGCGACTTCGTGCTTCTGACTTCCGAGTGCCTGATCAAGGCAATTGAATCGCGGCTCGATCACAAGCCGGAGTTAGTGAATCAGGCGCTGCATGAGGGCTACGTGCTGACGCCGTTCTTCGCCGAACAGCTGGTGAAGTATGAAAAGGAACCGGTCGCGATGCGGCTCTACTTCCCGGACATGCTGAAGGCCCTCGACGCGAAGCGCGAGAACGCGAGGCTGGCCAGCATCGTCTTCACGCCGAAGCAGAAAACCGCCGAGAAGCCGAAGGCGATTCAGGAAGCCGAGGTTTCTCAGGCGCTGCGCACAGTGGAACAGGCGGAACTGCTTTACAAGGCACAGAAATTCGAAGAAGCCAAAAACCTGCTTGTGAAGGCGCTGGAACAGCAGGGCGATCCGGGCGATCACGCCCGGGCTTATTACAATCTCGGGTTGATTGCGCTGCGCGCGAAGAATCCCGAGATGGCGGAGAAGCTGTTCCAGAAGACCTTGGAATCCAGCCCGGATCCCTTCTCGCAGGCGTGGTCACTGGTGTATCTGGCGCGGCTTTCTGGCTTGACGGGCGACCGCGGCCAGGCGACGAAGTATTACCAGCTGGCGCTGGCAGTGAAAGACGCGTCCGACGAAGCGCGGCGCGCGGCCGAAAAAGGCATCGAAAACTTAAAACAATAATTCAAATGGTGAGGAATCAGGGAATGACGAAGATTGCAATTGTGGGGCTGCTGACGCTGGCCTCCGCCGCGCTGACGATGGCGCAACCAAGGCCCAAAAGCCAGGCCGAAGTGACGGCGCTGCAGGCGATGTTCAACGCCACCGATAACGACACCCGCATCAAAGCCGGGCAGGACGTGCTGGCGAACTTCGCGAATACCGACTTCAAGTCGATTGTGCTTTTCACCATCGCCGACGCGTATAACCGCAAGAACGATACGCCTAAAATGGTGGCGTACGGCGAGCAGGCGCTGGATGCCGACCCGAAGAATTACCAAGCCATGCTGCTGCTGGCGCAGGGAATCGCGGCGCATGTGGGACCGGACGATCTGGACCGCGACAAGCGTCTGGCCGAAGCGGAAAAATATGCCAATCAGGCACTTGCGATGATCCCCACGGCTCCGAAGATGAATGCCGGCATGACCGACGATCAGTGGAACGCGGCGAAGAAGGACTACACGGCGGACGCGCGTCAGGCGCTGGGCATTATCGCGATGGGCCGCAAGAAATATGACGTCGCAATCACCGAATTCACCGCCGCTATCGATGGCGCCGCGACTCCCGATCCGGCGACGCGCGTGCGTCTGGGCCAGGCTTACAACAAGGCGGGTAAGTACGACGAAGCGATCGCGGTTTTGGATAAGGTGATGGCGGCTCCCGACGTGAACCCCGCAGTCAAGCAGTTCGCGCAGGCCGAGCGCGTTCGGGCGGTTCAGGCCAAAGGCGCAGCGAAGTAAAGTTCGTCGCGTGCCGGGTCTGCACGAGATGGAAGCGGCAATCGGCCATGAGTTCCGCAACAGGGAACTCCTGACGCGCGCGCTGACCCATTATTCTCACGTTTACGAATCGCTGCCGCCGGGAGCGCCGCGAACGGTTCTCCGGGATAACGAGCAGCTTGAATTCCTGGGTGACGCGGTCCTCGGTTTTGTGATCAGCGAGTGGCTGGTCGCCCAATTTCCCGAGTATTCCGAAGGAAAACTAAGCGAGCGTAAAGCGCATCTGGTCAGCGCGTCGCATCTGGTGGAAGTGGCGCGCGCGCTGAATGTGGGCCGATATCTTTTCCTTGGTAAAGGCGAAGAGATGAGCGGCGGCCGGGAGAAGAAGGCCATGCTCTCGGACGCTCTGGAAGCGCTGATCGCGGCCGTCTACCTGGATGCGGGTATGGAGGCGGCGCGCGGATTTATCCTGCGCTGCGTGCTGACGGATGCGCTGGTGACGATGAGCGGGGAACTGGCGCAGCGGCCGGATTACAAGACCGCGCTGCAGGAAGTTGCGCGCGCGCGAAATTTGCCGATGCCGATCTATGCGACGGTGGCGGAGACCGGTCCTGACCATTGCAAGATCTTCACTGTGCAGGTTTCGGTCGGCAGGGAAACCGTGGCGCGGGGTGAGGGATCTACGAAGAAAACCGCTTCACAGCGGGCCGCCCGTCACGCGTTTGAGGCACTGGGCGCAGCGCAGTAGTTCAGTACCCGAGGCGCTGGCCGGGGTAGTACTTGTCCTGAACCTTGTGGGCGAGGTCCTTGTCGCACGCTGAGTCGAGTTTGGCCCGGAACTCCGGCTCGTATTCCACGCCCATGGCCGCGGCAAGCCTCTCTTTGGTTAGGCCGGGCCTCTGTTTCAGGGTGGCGGCGAGGGCTGTTTCGAAGTCGTCCATAGTGAGCGCCTGCCAGTATACTGCATCCAAATCCGGTTGATTCGCGTATGCTCTTGTGCGTGCTAGTATCACGTTAGAAAAAATCGTAATACCGCCGGACGAGAGAATGTGGAGATTCGCAGTGGTTGCCATCCTGTTGACGGGCGGCGTTCAGGGTGCCGACGAGGGTGACCTGGCGGGGCAACTCACCGATCCGCAGGGCAAGCCGGTTTTCGACGCCAGGGTGCAGGTGGTGATCAAAGCGGTTGCGGGGCCGCGAATCACGTTCAGCGATCCGGAAGGGAAGTTCGCGTTCTCGGGTCTCGCGGCGGGAACCTGGACCCTTACGGCAACCGCAGCGGGACTGGGATCCCTCACCCAAACGGTTTCTGTTTCCGGCGGGGCGAACCGAAATCTGGAGCTGCAGTTTCCTGGCATGGCGCAGCGCAGCGATACGGTGACCATCACTGCGGATGTCAAAGATCTGGATATCCAGCAGCCTGACCCCGCCCAGCGCATTCTGGTCCGAAGCGATCTGCTGGACGCGAACCCGGGCCGGCCCGGAGCGCCGGTCTCCATCCCGGGTTTGCCGACTGAGACCGCGTCGGGCGGCATCAAAGCGCCGCAGTATTTCGCCCCGGGTGTCGCCGGAGATCATGGCGAGCCGATCGCGCAGTTCATTCAGGTGGGTTCGTATCTGGTGCCGAACAACCTGAGCGCCAACGCCCACGGCAACGGGTATGCGGACCCGAACATCATGGTGCCCGCGATCATCGAAAGCGTGCAGACGGATGGCGGCGCGTTCAACGTGCGGGAGGGCAATCACGCGGTGGATCTGGCCGCGACCTATTTGATTCGTCCCAGTCTGGAGCCGTTTGTCACGCTGACGGCTGACCAGCGCGATTTGGATTTGAGCGCCGGATGGAATTGGCTCGCCATTCAGGTTTCCTACGGCAATGGTTTTCTGGACCGGCTGGAACACCGGCAGCAGGACAAGTTCAACATCCTGAAGGGATGGAACCTGGGAGCGCATAAGCTCACGCTGCTTGCGCTTGGCTACTACGGGCAGTCCAGGATTCCGGGACTGGTACCCATCGACGTTCCCAACCTGCATGACACCATCGACCCGCGCCAGCGCGATCAGACGCACACGGGGGAGATTGCGCTGAACGACGTCTGGCGTCCGGGTGATCGCTCGGAACTGCAGCTCTCCGGCTTCTTCCGCACTTACAATCTGTCGCTCGAATCCAACTTCGGCGATGGGCTGATTCGCCAGAGCGAATTTCGAACGGAAAACGGCGCGAACGCGGTTTACATCCGCCGAGTGAACCGTCATTTTTCGTTCATGGCGGGCATGGACTATTTCCGGGAGGCACCGCGCCGCGACAATCTGGACCACTACGACGCGGGAATTCAAAAGGTAAGCAGCAACGACATTACGCTGAACTTCGCGACGCCGTTCGTTGCGATAGATGGCAACATCCGGCCGTGGCTGCGATACAACCTCGGTTGGAGGCGCGACCAGATTCAGTTCGCCAACCGCGATCTGCTGTACCCGGCAAACTCGTTCAGCAGATGGGTGGGCGTCAGCTCGCCGAAGGCAACTCTCAGCATTGTCGCGCCGGAATCGATGCCGCTGCCTTCGGTGTCCTTCAGCTTCGGCCAGACGTTCTTCACCAACGATCCGCGCATTGGAACGGGAACGGAGCAGGGCAGTCTGGTGAGCCGGGCGCATGCCTATCAGATGGTGGTGAGCAGGACGCTTTGGAAAACCGATCTGCGGCTGGTGCTGGGACACATCACGCAGGAAGCATCGCTGGCCAAAATCGATCCCGACACCGGCCTGCAATTCGATGAGGGGCCGAGCGTGAACCGCTATCTGACGGTCTCGGCGCGCCGCTATTTTTCCGGTGGACTGATTCAGGCAATTGTCTCGAAGGCGGATGCGCGCGATCTTTCGGACGGTATACCCTTGGCGGAGGCGCCGCGGCTGATTGTGGATGTGCTCGGCACGCTGGACCGCTTACCGTTCGGCCTGCATGCGCGCGCGGAGTTCGAGGAGGTTGGGCGCAAGCCGCTGGGCGACGGCTTCGTCAGCGTTCCCGTGCGGGAGTTCCGCGGCGCTCTGGTGCGCAACTTCCACCAGGGAAAGATGCAGGCCGGCGTCCATTTTCAGCTGGCGAGCGGGTATTCCGGACAGACCACTGAGGTGCTGGCGCTGCCGGGCGAAGGCGATCCCTTTGAGCGAGTGACGGGCGTTTATATTCCTTCGTACGCGACGTTGTCATTCAGCTACCGCTTTGGCCGGCAGCCCTGATTTACGGCTCAACGTTCAGCTTCAGATCGACTGTCTGCTTCCCGCCTTCGCTGACCGTTACGTGCTCCCCGCGGTAGCGCTGGATCACCTCGGGGTTACGGTATTCGATGACGCCGATGTCCGGCCACGCGTACGCGGTGTAGTCGCCAGGCGCGAGAGCGGTGACCCGAAAGTGGCCGGAAGCGTCGGCGCTGACCGTCTTCTCCTGCGTGACGCCGCCGTTTCTGGCCAGGAGCACGCCGCAATTTGCGGCCGGTTCATCGCCTTTGGTTACGGTTCCGCTCACTTCACCGCCGTTCGAGCCGATGACAATCTCGAGCGGCGGGGGAACGGAACCTGGCGCAACGGAAATGGGGTTGGCCAGCGCGTCGATGCCGCCGAAGGTTGCGGACTTCACGTAGTGCGGTTCGGGAACGTTGACCTGCAGCAGATAATCGGCGGGCGAGACCGAGGCGAGGGTGAAGGTCTTGTCCGGTCTAAGCCGAGCGGAAGGCTGCGGATTCAGGCCGAATTCCCTGGGCCGCAGGGATACGCCGACGCGCTGCGGGTCGAATGAGGCGGCGCCATCCTTCTCCTCGACGCGTATCACGCCATCGATCTGCGTACCTCTGCTGAGAGACAGCACGATGCCGTCGAGATCCGCGTCCCCGACCGCCACTTCCTGCTCGCCGGTCAGGCTGCCGCCGGCTTCGAACGAGGTGGCTTTCAACTGATAATGGCCGGGCGTGACACCCTTCACCGTGAACTCGGCGATTTCCGGATTGACGTGAACCGGGTGGGCGGCGCCGTTGAAGCTGTCGACCGCTGACTGGGCGGCAAGCGTGATGATGCCGGTGAAGCGGGAGGTGCCAGCAACGCGCCCGTGGATGGTATACCCATGCACTGGCAACAGGCGGAAATCCGCACGGGCGTCGCCTCCCGGCGCGAGATCAAGGGGCGTGGCGCTGACGAACTCGGCGGAGCTGGCGTAATAAGACCGCGCGTAGATGATCTCCGCGTTCATGGCGTTCGGAACGGCGGCAGTAACGTAGTAACGGCCTGGAGGAAGCTGCGCGATCCGGTATTCGCCCAGATCGTTCGTAGAGCCGGAATTCAGCGGCCGTACGGCGCGCTGCCCTTGAATCACAGATGATTGCAAAACCTGCACGTTGGCGCCGATGAGCGGGTCGTTGTACTCATCCTGCACCTTTCCGGTAATGACGCCATAGGGAGTTAGTCTCAGGACCAGTTCGGCACCCGCGGCGCTGACAGTGTAAGTCACAGTCTGGTGGGCAAAGCCATGCCGCTCGGCGGAGACGGCGCACTCTCCAGGGGCGATGCCGGGGAATTCGAAACGTCCGCCGGCGTCGGCCAGAGCCTTTGCCCTGCCAGTGGTGGGAATACTCTGGCACTGCAGGTTCACGGCCGCCTGCCGCACCGGCTGACCCGTGACTGCGTTGACCACTGAGCCCGTAACCGTGTAGGTGTCACCCGGCGCGGCCCAGGCGAGCATGGCAGCGGCGCAGAGCAACGCGGCGGGTCTCACCCCTGTATTTTGTCAGGGATGTACGGGTGTGGGATATCCGGGAGGGACCAGCAGCGTGACGGCTTCGGAGGACATCCGCACGGTTGCGGGGAGCATTCCGGCATACTCGCCGTCCATCTGCAGGTGGACGGTATCTCCGTTGCGGGGGACGAGCTGAAGTTCTCTGGCGCGATAGGTCTGCACTCCCTTGAGCAGCATGTGACGTTTTACGGCGACGGCGCTGAGGTACAGGAAATAGCGCCACGAATTGCTGCCCTGGAAGAGCACGACCTCGAACTGATCGTCGAGCAGCGAGACCGTTCGCGCGATCTGCAGATCGCCGCCATAGTTGCGCACCTTCGTGATGAGGGCGAAGGAGCAGTCGAGAGTCTGGCCATCAGCAAAAACTTGAAATTCCTGCAGAGTTTTTCCGAATAATGCGAATCCGGAAACCCAGTAAGCGGCTTTTCCGAAGCGTGTTTTTAGCGCAATATCCAGATTGAAAACGATGCTGGCGTCCAGGCCGGCACCGGCCATAAGTAAGAAATGGTGGGCGGAGCCGTCGGCGAGGTCGAGGCGGCCGAGCGGGATTTGTCGGGCGGTGGAGAACAACAGGCGGCGCGCGGCGCGCTCCATGCCGGAGCCCAGCCCGATCTCATTCGCCAGCACGTTGGCGGTTCCTGCCGGCAGCACCGCCAAGGGCACCCGGCAGCCCGCCATCCCTTCCACCACTTCGTTGATGGTGCCGTCACCGCCAGCGGTGACAATCAGATCCGAACCGGCGTCCACGCATGCCCGCGCAATGGCTCCGGCGGTGCGGGGTCCGGTGGTGGGGTGCCGCAGCACCCGGCGGCCGTGGACGGCTAATGCCGCCACCGCGCGGTCCAGCCTTTCTATTCGCCGGCCGCGCAGCCCTCCGGCGAACGGATTATAAATCAGCGAAATATGTTCGTAAGGAAAGATGTCGTTCAATCCAATTGACCGTTTATGATATTGCCATGGGAACCAGGTCCGACATGGGGGAAATACCAGCCCGCAGGGAGATGGACGCCCTGCAACAGGCGATACGACATCATGAACATCAGTATTACGTACTTGATCAGCCTGAGATCAGTGACGCCGAGTACGATGCCCTGATCCGCCGGCTGCAGCGCTTGGAGGAAGCTCATCCCGAACTGGCTTCGGAAGATTCTCCCACGCGCCGGGTGGGCGGCAAGCCGCGCGAGGGATTCACGAAAGCTGGCCACAGCTCCCCCATGCTGAGCCTCGACAACGCGCTGGACGAGAGCGAACTGCGGGAGTTCGACCGGCGTGTGCGCGAAGTTCTGCAGGACACGCCTCTCCACTACGTCACCGAGCTGAAGATGGATGGGTTGTCGCTGGCGGCGCGGTACCGCAACGGCACGTTCGTGCAGGCACTGACGCGCGGCGACGGCACCACCGGCGAGGATGTCACTGAGAACGCCCGCACGATTCGCTCTATTCCTCTTTCATGCGGCGGTGATTTAAGAGATTTTGAAGTACGCGGCGAGACGGTTATGAACCGCAAGGCTTTTGAACTGCTGAACGCCAGCCGCGAAGAGAAGTCACTGAGCCGGTTTGCCAATCCGCGGAATGCGGCGGCGGGATCGCTGCGGGTTCTGGAACCAGCGGTCACCGCGTCCCGGCGGCTGGAGTTCTACAGTTATGTGCTGCTGCGCGATGGCAAGCCGCCGTTCCCGACGCACTGGGAAACGCTGCAGTGGCTGGACGAGCATAAGTTCAAGGTAAATCCGCGCCGCCGCCGCTGCGAAACCATCGACGAGGTGCTCGAGTTCTGCCGGGAGTGGGAAGAAAAGCGCGAGCAGCTTCCTTACGAAATTGACGGCGTAGTGGTGAAGGTGGACAGCATAACGGCGCAGGACCGCCTGGGACATACGGCGAAGGCCCCGCGCTGGGCCATCGCATTCAAATACGCAGCTCGGCAAGCAGCGACGGAACTGGCCTCCATTGAAGTGCAGGTGGGCCGCACCGGCGCGCTGACTCCGGTGGCGCACCTGAAGCCGGTTGCGGTGGGAGGCGTGATGGTGGCGCGCGCCACGCTGCACAACGAGGACGAGATCGAGCGCCTTGGCCTGAAAATCGGCGACACGGTGATTGTGGAACGCTCCGGCGACGTAATCCCCCGGATTGTGCGCGTGCAACACCAGGGCTCCTGGCGGCGCACGTTCGCCATGCCGAAATTGTGCCCGGTGTGCGGAGGCAAAGTGGTGCGCGAGGAGGGCGAGGCGGCCAGCCGCTGCATCAACACCAACTGCCCGGCGCGGCTCAAGGAATCGCTGCTGCATTTCGCCTCACGCGGGGTGATGAACATCGACGGTATGGGAGAAGCGATAGTCGAGCAGATGGTGGATCTGGGCTTTGTGCACAGCATCGCCGACATCTACGACCTGACCCCGGAAAAGCTGCTGGAGCTGGAACGCCTGGGGCCGAAGTCGGCTGCGAATCTGAAAAGGAATATTGAGAACTCCCGGCACAATCCGCTGCCGCGTGTACTGCAGGCACTCGGAATCCGCTTCGTCGGCGGACGCACGTCGGTCCTCCTGGCGGAATATTTCGGGTCGCTCGATAAGATCGCCAGCGCGACGGAAGAAGAGTTACAGGCGGCAGGCGAGATCGGTCCGCGCATCGCGGAAAGCATCGTGCTGTTTTTCCGTGAGAGCCGCAATCAGGAACTGGTGGAACGCCTGCGGGCCGCGCAACTGACCTTCGACTATGAAGTTGCTCCAAAAACGCCGGGTCAGCTGCGGGGATTAACCTTCGTATTAACGGGAACGTTAAAGAACTTGAGCCGCGAAGAAGCCAGAGAAAAAATCGAGTCAGCAGGAGGCAAGGTGGCCGCTGTTATTAGTAAGAAAACCAACTTTGTGGTGGCCGGGATGGAAGCGGGATCGAAGCTGGAAAAGGCCATCAGCATGGGCATTCCGGTAATTGACGAACAAAAATTGCTGGCAATGATCGGTTAATTGTCTGAAATCACCTGGATCCGAAATGCGATTGAGATAATCTAGTTGTGGCGTGGCGGAAAACCAGGAAGCAACGGTATTGGCGGTTGATGACGACCCGGATGTTTTGAGTTTAGTAGAAGCCGTGCTGCAGCGATTTGGCTTTCGCGTGCTGACCGCGTCCAGTGCCGCCGAGGCAGTCAGCGTGTTCGAAAGTGTCGAGCAAACTCCTGACCTGCTGTTGACGGATGTTGTGATGCCCGGGGTCAGCGGACCAGTGCTGGCCGAACAGCTGCTGCAACAGAAACCCTCCATGCGCGTGCTGTTCATGTCGGGGTACGACGACCGGCAGGTAGTACAGCATTACGTGGTTAATCAGGGCTTTCCTCTGCTGCCCAAACCGTTCACGTACGAAAACCTGGCGAGCAAGGTACGCGAGACGTTACAGGCTCCCCCGGCCAGCATGCATGGTGGCGCGTCGATATAGGGTTCGGGGCCGGGTACAGGGCGTGGGTTTTCGCGCTTTCGTGCACCGATCGGCGAAAGAACTGGGATTGCTCGGTTGGGTGCGAAACACCGACGACGGCGGCGTGGAAGTGATCGCCGCGGGGCCCGAAGAAGCGATCGCGAGCCTGGCGGGACTGATCCACAAAGGGCCGCGGGGAGCGGATGTGCGCGGGGTTGATGAGCACGAAGCGCCCGTGCAACAATACGGTTCGTTTGAAATCCGCTAGCGGACTCGAGCGGCACATTCATGGACGACTTGAAAACGCTGGTCCGGGAAATTCCCGATTTCCCAAAACCTGGGATTCTGTTCTACGACATCACCACCCTGCTGAAAGACAGGCACGGCTTTCGCGAGGTGATCGACAGGCTGAAGGCGCAGTATGAGGGCGCGGAGGTGGATACGGTGCTGGGCATCGAAGCGCGCGGCTTCATTTTTGCGCCGGCTCTGGCGTATGCGCTGGGGGCGGGTTTTGTGCCGGTGCGCAAACCGAAGAAGCTGCCGGGAGCGCGTGCCAGCATCACCTACGATCTGGAATACGGAAGTGACTCGCTCGAAATCCACCGCGATGCCATCGGCGACGGCTGCCGCGTACTGATTGTGGATGACCTGCTGGCCACGGGCGGCACGGCTGCCGCGGCAACCCAGCTGGTGGAAGAAATGGGCGGCGTGGTGACGGGTCTCGCGTTCGTGGTGGAGCTGACGTTCCTGAACGGGCGCAGCAGGCTGCCGAACCGCGAGGTGTTTTCCATGCTGAAATACGACTCGTAGTTCCCGGATGAGCACCGAGAGGGAAGCGCGCGTGCGCGCCTACGCCAAGATCAATCTGGCTTTGCGCGTTCTGCGCAAGCGGCCTGATGGCTTTCACGAAATCCGCACGATTTTCCAGACGATTTCACTGGCTGACGAGTTGTCCATCCGCGTGGCCTCAGCCCGCAAAACGTCGGTGGCTATCGCTGGCGTGCAGATTGCCGGAAATCTGGTGGAACGCGCAGCCACGGCGTGCCTTGAAGCGATGCGGCTCACCGCCCGCATCGAGTTCGATCTTCGAAAGAAGATTCCCATGGGCGCAGGGCTGGGAGGCGGCTCGTCGGATGCGGCCGCCGTGCTGCTGGCGCTGCCGGTGCTTGCCGGCCGGACGATTCCCTTTCCGCGGCTCCTGGCGATTGCGGAATCCTTGGGCAGCGACGTTCCTTTCTTCCTGACCGGTGGTACCGCCGTGGGACTGGGTAAAGGGGAAGAGCTATATCCGCTGCCCGACCTTCCCGCTCGCGCCGGGGTCCTGCTTACTCCGGATATTCACGTTTCCACTCCGGGTGCCTACCAGGCGTTAAGCGGCACGCTGACGGACGAAGCCGCCAAGCTGGCGGAGTTCCAGCAAGCAGCGGCGGACCCGCTGGGCACGCCCGCCTGTAACGATTTTGAAGCAGTCGTTTTTGCGCAGCATCCACAGCTGAAGCGCTGGAAAGACCGGTTGAAACGGCTGGGTGGATCGCAGGCGCTGATGACCGGCAGCGGCTCGTCGCTTTTCGCTCTTTTTCACGATTCAGAAACAGTTCGGCACGTCGTACAATCACTGGGAGGGGTAGAATGTCTATCCGATTACACTCCTCACTCGCGCGCGATACCGTTCGCAGTGGCTGCGCGGCCTGAAACCTCATATTATCAGACAACTTATGGCCGCCCCGAAGCCGGTACGAGCGATGAACCCCGAACGCATTAAGATTTTCACCGGGCGATCGCATCCTGTGCTGGCGGAGGAAATGGCCCGTTGCCTGGGCCTTGAAGCCGGTCGCGCCAGAATCAAGCAGTTTTCCGACGGCGAAACCAACCTGCAGATTCAGGAAAACGTGCGCGGCGCGGACTGCTTCATTGTGCAGCCCACCTGCAGGCCGGTGGACCAGAACCTGATTGAACTGCTGCTGTTTATTCAGGCGCTGAAACTCTCTTCAGCGGAGCGCATCACGGCAGTGTTACCCTATTATGGTTACGGTCGCCAGGACCGCAAGGATAAGCCACGCGTGCCGATTTCGGCAAAGCTGGTGGCGCAGTTGATCGAAACGGCTGGCGCGGACCGGGTAATGGCGGTGGATTTACATGCCGCGCAGATTCAGGGTTTTTTCGATGTTCCGGTGGACCATCTTGTTTTTCCGCCCGGTGATGATCGACTATTTCAAGCGGCTGGATATTCCGGATCTGATGGTGGTTTCGCCCGATGCGGGCGGTGTGGAGCGGGCCCGTTCGGTGGCCAAGCGTCTGAATGCCCCGCTGGCGATTATCGATAAACGGCGCGAAGAGGCCAATGTCGCGGAAGTGATGAATGTGATTGGTGATGTGAGGGGCCGCAACTGTCTGATCGTGGATGACATGATCGATACTGCGGGTACCCTGGTCAAGGGTACGGAAGCGCTGCTTGAGTTACGGCGCGGCGAGCGTGACGGCATGTGCCACTCATGGTGTGCTGTCGGGTCCGGCGGTTGAGCGGATCGAGGGCTCGAACTTAAAGGAAGTGATCGTTTCGAATTCCATTCCGCCCGGCGGCGGATACGAAGGCGAGCAGCAAGATTCGGGTGTTGTCGATTGCGCCGTTGCTGGCGCGGGCGGTTCAGTCGATACACGAAGAGACGTCGGTCAGCGGTTTGTTTGGTTAGCAAGTTCAGCAGTGCCCCAGCCCACGAGCAGCACGACGGACCTGGGAAACGTGAACAGGAGAAAAGAAGTTGAGAACAGATACGGTAGTAACCGCGGAAGTGCGCGAGACCCGCGGCAAGAACGAAGCGCGGCGTACGCGCGTGCGCGGCATGATTCCAGGCGTGGTCTACGGGGCCTTCAAAGACCCGGTTGCCATTGCCGTCAACCCCAAGGCATATCCAGCAAATTCTGCGCAGCAGGACCGGACACAACACCATCTTCAACGTCGACATCGCCGGGCAGGAAAACACGCCCGTGATGGTGGTGGATGAGCAGTACGATCCGGTGAAGAGCCACCTGCTGCATGTGGATCTCAAGCGCATCGATCTTGGCGAAGCGCATTCGCGTTTCCGTCCCGGTGACCACGCAGGGCGAAGCCAAGGGCATCAAGCTTCAGGGCGGACAGCTCGAAATCATCACGCGCTCCGTGGAAATTGAATGCGTGCCGGACGATATTCCGCAGAGCTTCGTGGTGGATGTGACCGAACTGATGATCGGCCAAAGCATCCGCGCGAGCGATATACCGATGCCTGGCTCCGCGAAACTGCTGGGCAACCCGGAAAACGGTGATCGCGCACGTGGTGGGTCAGCGCGCCGAGGAAACGCCGGCGGCCGATGCGGCAGCGGCGGAACCGGAAGTGGCGGCCAAGAAGGGCAAGAAGGAAGACGAAGCGCCCGCGGCCGATACCAAGGCCAAGAAGAAGTAGCATCCGGTGTTCCTGGTCGCCGGCCTCGGCAATCCGGGGGAGCAATATGCGGATACGCCGCATAACATGGGCTTCCTGGTTGTGGATGAGCTGGCCGCGAGGAAGAACATCCGGGTCACCCGCCTCGATTCGAAAGCCTTGATCGGGGTGGGTGACATCATGCTGGCCAAACCCCAAACATACATGAATCTGAGCGGCACATCGCTGAAGCCTCTGATGGCGAAACATGCTATCGGCACAGGCGAGCTGATCCTGGTTTACGACGAACTGGATCTGCCGTGGGGAGAGGTGCGGATCCGACCGAACGGCCGGCCGCGTGGTCACAATGGGTGGCTTCGGTGGTGCAGAACCTGGGACGGAAGAGTTTACCAGAGTGCGGCTGGGAGTACATCCCGGCCATCCCCTGAATAAGCGGAGCGGATTATCTGCTGTCGCCGTTTTCGCGGCAGCAGAAGAAGGAATTGGATGAACTGCTCGGCTTTGCGGCCGATGCAGTGAGTTCAATAATTGCCGAAGGCGTCGAAAAGTCCATGACGAGATTCAATCGTCGCGCCCCAGGCTTAACAACTGAGGAAGAATGAGAATCTACGAAGAGCTGTTCATCGTCAAGCCGGAAGTGCCGGAGGAAGAGATTGACGCGTTTATCGAACAGATGACGGGTCACATCACCAACGCCGGCGGAACCGTGGACAAAGTCGAGAAGTGGGGCAAGCGCCGCTTGCTTACAAGGTGGAGAAGCATCGCGAAGGCTAGTATGTGCTGATGCAGTTCACTGCCGGCGCCGAGGCGGTAAAGGAAGTGGAACGCCGGCTTCGCGTGGCGGAACAAGTGATCAAGTTCCTGACCGTTCGCATTGACGAGACGCTGAAACGTCTCGAGAAGCGCAAGAAAGACCGCGACAAGCGCGCTCATCGCAAGGCCAGCCAGCCCGCCGCGCCCGCGCAGCCCGCCGCCCCGCCCATGTTCGGCGAAGCGGAACCGGCCCATGCGGCACCGGGAGCGCCTATGCCAGGAGCCCCCGCGCCCGGCGCACCCGCGGCCCCCAGCCAGGAAGGACGATAGGAGAAGACCATGGCCGAACAAAGAGAAACACGCGGCAGCCGTCCGGGCAGCGCTTCCCAGCGTCCCACCGGTGGGGATAAAGCCGTCGCCACCGGCAAGAAGCAGTATTTCCGGCGCAAGAAGGTATGCCGGTTCTGCGTCGAGAAAATCGACGATATCAATTACAAAGACGTTCGCATGCTTTCGGCGTTCATCGCGGAGCGCGGCAAGATTGTTCCGCGCCGCATTTCCGGTGTCTGCGCGCCGCATCAGCGCCGTCTAAGCGATGCCATCAAGAAGGCTCGTAACATCGCGCTGCTGCCGTTCGCGGCCAGCGTGTAAGGAGACAAACCATGGAAATCATCCTCAGAGAAGATGTCGATAACCTCGGGAGCCGCGGCGATCTGGTAAAGGTCGCCAACGGCTATGCCCGGAATTTCCTGATCCCGCAGAAAAAAGCCGTTGCTGCCACTGATTCGAATCGCAAGATTGTCGAACAGGAGCGCGATGCGCACAATCGCCGGGAAGCGAAGCTGAAGGCGGAGTTCGAGGGTCTGGCAAAGCTGTTGAACGGCACCGAGGTCACCATCGCGCAGAAGGTGGGCGAGAACGATCAGCTGTTCGGTTCGGTCACTTCGCAGAACATCGCGGATATGCTGGAAAAGAAAGGCTTCAGCATCGAGCGGCGCAAGATCCAGCTGGAAGAACCGATCCGCACGCTGGGCGAACACAAGGTGACTGTCCGGCTTCATCGCGAAGTGACAGCGGAAATCACCGTCAACGTAGTTAAAGACGCCGAGTAACATGTTCGACCTCAGTGGTCAAACAGCATCGTCACCGGAGCCGCGACGGGGCTGGGCGAAGCCATCGCCCGCCGCTTCGCGGCAGCCGGCGCGACGGTCGCAGTGGCGGATCGCGATCTCGCCAGGAGCGAAGGCCGTCGCGGATTCGATCGGCTCCTTCGCGATCGCGGTTGATATCACTGATTCCGCTTCTGTCCGTCAGGCCACGGCGGATGTGGTGGCGAAGACCGGCCGGATCGATATTCTGGTGAACAATGCCGGTGTGGCTGGCAATGCCGCGCCCATCTGGGAACAGACCGAAGAGGACTGGGCCATGGTTCTCGCCATGAACATGAACGGCGTCTTTCATTTCTGCAAAGCGGTGATCCCTCACATGCGCGAGCGCGGATATGGACGCATCGTCAACATCGCCTCCATCGCTGGGAAGGAAGGCAATCCGAATATGTGCGCGTATTCGGCCAGCAAGGCCGGCGTGATCGGATTCACGAAATCGATCGCGAAGGAAGTCGCCACCGAGGGAATCTGTATCAATGCCGTTGCTCCGGCGGTGATCCGAACAAAGATTCTCGAACAACTGACGCCGCAGCAGGTTGCTTACATGACGGACCGCATTCCGATGAAGCGTACCGGCGCTCCGGATGAGATTGCCGCGGTGGTGCATTTTCTCGCCAGCCCGGATTGCAGCTTTGTGACCGGGCAGTGCTACGACGCCAGCGGCGGCCGGGCGACGTACTGATTTCGCTCTTATTGGGAACCGATATGTCCGAAACGAGTGGCGGCTTCTCTGATTCCCGCGAGTGGAACCGCTACGCGCCCGGGAACTGAATCTTTACCAGATCCGGACTGAGATCCAGCAGAAATCCCCGTTTTCCTACATTCATTGCCTTCGTTGTTCCCAGCCGTTCGGCCACTCCGGCCGCTTCATGGATGTGGCCACAAAAGAAAAACGCCGGCTGTTCCCGCTCGAGAAATTCACGCACTGAAGAACTTCCGCCGTGGCGGAAGTTGCGCATCTTGTCCAGCGACGTGCGCAGGGGAGGGCAGTGAACCACGGCGATCATCGGTTTCAGACCGCTGAATGCGCCTAGCCGGAGCGCGATCTCTTCTTCGGAATACTCGCCTGGAGTATCGAAAGGTGTAGGGCTCGAATAGCCGAGCCCCGCCACCTGGTAACCCCCGACTGGGAAAGCAGCGCCGTGAAAATCGTGCAGCCCGAACTTCCGGCACATCGCGGTCACCTGCTCCTCCGTCTCATGATTGCCCGGAATTACGTGCACTTTGCCTGCGCGCGCCTGCAGCACTTCACCGCAGGCATCAAGATGGCGCGAAAAGTTAGATAAGTCGCCTGCGCAGATATAGTGATCCGCCTCTGTCTTCATCAACCCCTCCAGCGCTTTCAGATCGCCGTGGATGTCGGAGAAGAAAAGAATTTTCATGCCCTCAGGAGTATCATGAAAAGGAAAGACATCCCGACATGCCCGTGAAAGATGACAGCCAGCTGGGCGTCAACAGCTGGTTCGAAGAGGAGTTGCGCGAACAGTTCCAGCACGATCGCAACTCGGTGGACGAGAGCTGGAAACACATCCTCGAGGGTGGAAACGGGTCGAACGGCAACACCACGCCGATACCGGCCGGCCGCGCCGGCGGAAATACCTCACTCGCTCCCGTGAACGGACGCGATGCGGTTGCGACGGCTCCCGGCGAGGAGTTGATGCCGCTCCGCGGAGCCGCGGCGCGCATTGCGGAGAACATGACCGCAAGCCTCTCGATCCCTCTGGCGACCTCGCAGCGCACCGTTCCCGTCAAGGTCATCGATGAAAACCGGCGGCTTCTGAACCACCACCGTTCCCTCATCGGCAAGAGCAAGATCTCGTTCACGCACCTGATTGGCTGGGCGATCGTAAAGGCGGTTCGGACCAACCCAGCCATCAATCACGCGTTCACCGACAGCAATGGGGAACCGCTGCGCATCGTGCGCAAGGAAATCAATCTTGGTCTGGCGATCGATGTCGCGGGCAAGAATGGCTCGCGCAGCCTGATGGTGGCAAACATCAAGAACGCAGGCGACCTGACTTTCGCGCAGTTTGTGGCGAAGTTCGACGATCTGGTCCGGCGCGCGCGCGACAACAAACTCACGGTCACCGACTTCGCGGGCACCACGATCTCCCTCACCAATCCGGGTACCGTTGGCACCATGGCCTCCATCCCCCGCCTGATGAACGGGCAGGGCGCCATCGTCGCGGTCGGCGCCATGGATTACTCGGCGGAGTTCCGCGGCGTTGCTCCGGAAACGCAGGCCGCGCTCGGCATCAGCAAGGTGATGACGATCACCTGCACTTACGACCACCGCATCATTCAAGGCGCTGAATCGGGTGCGTTCCTCGGCTCCGTACAGGCGCTGATGGATGGCGAGAACGGCTTCTACGAAGAAGTTTTTCAGTCACTGCAGATTCCGTATCAGCCGGTCAAATGGGAAACCGACCATCGGCGCGGAGCTCTGGCCAGCGGCGATCTGAAAGTCGACGCATTCAAGCAGGCAGCTGTCCTGCAACTGGTGAACGCCTACCGCGTTCGTGGCCACCTGATGGCGGATCTCGATCCGCTGGGCAGCACCGAGCCGTCGTACCACGCCGAACTCGACCCGCTGACCTACGGGCTGAATATCTGGGATCTCGACCGCGAGTTCAGCACCGGCAACTTCGGCGCTCAGCGCGTCGCCACACTGCGGGAAATCCTGGAACAGCTGCGTGGAACGTATTGCGGCAAGCTCGGCTGCGAGTACATGAACATCCAGCATCCCGACCAGAAGCGCTGGCTTCAGGAACACATGGAGCCGCAGGCGAACAACTGGGCGATTGCCAAACCGGTGCAGGTCCGGATCCTCGAAAGCCTGCTTGCCGGCGAAGAGTTCGAACACTTCCTCCACGCGCGCTACGTCGGGCAGAAGCGTTTTTCGCTCGAAGGCGCCGAAACGGCGATCCCGATCCTGGAAGAAATCCTCGACCGCGCCGCCAATGCGAATGTGCACGAGATCGTGATCGGCATGGCTCACCGCGGCCGCCTGAATGTCCTGGCGAACACGGTGGGCAAACCTCTTCACGAGATTTTTGCTGAGTTCGAAGGCAACGCCGACACCTCTACGGCGCATGGCTCGGGCGACGTCAAGTATCACCTTGGCGCGAGTGGTGTACGCCGCACGGCGTCCGGTAAGGAAATCGCCGTATCCATGGCTTCCAATCCCAGTCACCTGGAAGCAGTGGACCCAGTTGTGGAAGGCATCGTCCGTCCCAAACAGGATCGGCTGGGCGATACCACGCGCGAACGCGTGATCCCGCTGCTGGTTCACGGCGATGCGGCATTCGCCGGTCAGGGCGTTGTGGCCGAAACGCTGAACCTTTCGCAGCTGGAAGGCTACACCACAGGCGGCACCATTCACCTGATCATCAACAATCAAATCGGCTTCACCACTCTGCCGGGCGGCGCGCGGTCCACGCCGTACTCGACCGATGTGGCGCGCATGGTGCAAGCGCCCATTTTTCACGTCAACGGCGACGATCCCGAAGCGGCCAGCCGCGCCGTTCAGATGGCCTTCGATTTCCGCCAGCAGTTCAAGAAAGATGTCGTCATCGACATGTTCTGCTACCGCCGCCATGGTCACAATGAAGGTGACGATCCGGCCTACACCCAGCCCATCCTGTATCGCAAGATCAAGGACCAGCCTTCCGTCGCGATCCTCTACGGAGAACGCTTGGTCAGAGGGAAGGTGCTGGCTGCCGCGGATGTAGCGGCCATGCGCAAACGCGCCGCAGCGCGTTACGAAACGGCATTCGATGAGAAACCGGCTGTCGCGCACATGCCGACGCTCTCGGCGGCGCCCGGCGCCTCGGGTCCCGTCCCGACCGCGGTCGATCGTGAACTGGTCGAACGCGTGGTGGAAGGCATGACCGATTTCCCCTCCACCTTCACGGTCCATCCCAAGCTGAAGGCGTTTAACGAGAAGCGCCGCGAATCGTTCGCAAAGAGCGGGACGATCGACTGGGCTTTTGCCGAAGGCCTCGCTTTCGGCACGCTTCTGCTGGATGGCACGCCGGTGCGCCTGAGCGGTCAGGACTCCGGCCGCGGTACCTTTAGCCAGCGCCATCTGGCGTTTTACGATTTTGAGACTGGCGCCAAATACATTCCGCTGAAGCATCTTTCTCCGGAACAGGCCCCGTTCGATGTATTCGACAGCTCGCTCAGTGAGTACGCCGTGCTTGGCTTCGAATTCGGATACAGCCTCGCCGACCCGAGAGCACTGGTCCTTTGGGAAGCGCAGTTTGGCGATTTCGGCAACGGCGCCCAAATCATGATCGATCAGTTCATCACCAGCGCGGAATCGAAGTGGGGAGTTACCACCGGGCTGGTCATGCTGCTGCCGCATGGTTATGAAGGCCAGGGTCCGGAGCACTCGAGCGCCCGCATTGAACGCTTCCTCGAGCTCGCCGCCTGCAACAACATGGTGGTTGCCAACGTCACCACTCCCGCTCAGTACTTCCATATCCTGCGCCGGCAGATTGCCAGTGGTAATCGCAAACCGATGGTGATCTTCACTCCGAAGAGCCTGCTGCGCCATGCCAAAGCTGTATCCACCTTCGAAGAACTCACCTCCGGGGAGTTTCACGAGGTTATCGGCGACACGTTGAATCCGAAACCGGTGACGCGCGTGGTGTTCTCAACCGGCAAGATCTATTACGATCTGCTGGCCGGACGCGAGAAGGCAGCTGCCTCCAACGTGGCGCTTGTGCGGCTCGAGCAGATTTATCCCTTCGCCGCCTCCCAGATCGCCGACATTCTGGCGCGTTACGATTCCAGCGTGGAAGTCGCCTGGGCACAGGAAGAGCCGCGCAACATGGGCGCTTTCCGCTTTGTTGCCGAGCAGTTCGAGCCGCTGCTCGATCCCACCAAACGCCGGCTGCGGTACATCGGACGCGCCGAAAACCCGAGCCCGGCCACGGGCTCGAAGAAACGCCACGATGCGGAACAGGCCGAGATCGTGCGCACCGCCACCGAAGCGAAGTAGCTGCGCCGGCGAGGTAGTATCCTTAGGTCACAGTTAGAATAAACGGCCCGGGTGAGAAATCATTCCGGGCCGTTTGTTTTATTCAGGAATGTCGCCCAAATCTTCCGCGCGGTTTTCAAACTTCGTCAGTGCGTGCAGGTAAACGAGGTCTACCTTTCCGATCGGCCCGTTGCGCTGTTTGGCGATAATGAGTTCCGCCAGACCACGTAGATCCTCACGGTCGCGCTTATAGACTTCCTCGCGGAAGATGAAGCCAACCAGATCCGCATCCTGCTCGATTGAACCCGATTCACGCAGATCACTCAGCTGCGGACGGTGATCGCCGACGCGCGTTTCCGGAGCGCGGCTTAGCTGTGAGAGCACCAGCATCGGTACCTTCAGCTCCTTTGCCAGCAGCTTCATGCCGCGCGAAATCGCGCTCACTTCCTGGTTGCGATTCTCGAACCGCCCGCGGCCGCTCATCAGCTGCAGGTAGTCCACTACCACCAGCCCCAGCTTCTGATCGCCGTTCTGGATGCGCCGCAGCTTGGCATGCATGTCCATGAGATTCACGCCTGCCGTGTCGTCGATGTAGAGCGGCGCTTCCACCAGCTTCTGCGACGCCTGCGCCAGCTTACGCCGCTCGTCGCCGTTCAGGTAACCGGCGCGAAAGCGCTGGCTGTCCACATACGCGGAAGCGCACAGCATGCGGGTAAGCAGCGAATCGCCCGACATTTCGAGCGAGAAGATCGCCACTTTCTGATCCAGCTTTGTTGCTACGTGGCTGGCGATGTTGAGAGCCATCGCCGTTTTTCCCATCGACGGGCGCGCCGCCAGAATGATCAACTCGCCGTCGTGCAGGCCGCCGGTCATCTCGTCAAATTTCGTGAAGCCGGTGCTCAGCCCCTTGATGCGCTTGCTGGGGTCCAGAAAGGCGTTGATGCCGCCTTCATAGTTCTCGATTATCTCCGCCGGTGTTAGCAGGCCCGCGTTTACCTGGGATTCGCCCAGCTTCAGCAGCGTCTCTTCCGCGCCCGCCAGAATTTGGTCCGCATCCTCTTCGGCCGCCAGACAGCGGTTCATCATGTGCTGCGATGCAGTGATAATCCGCCGCAGGACCGCTTTGTCGCGGATAATCTTGACGTAGCTGTCCAGATTGGGAATGCGGGGCAGCCCGTCATCCAGAGACACCAGGTAAGACAAACCGTCGACCGATTCCAGTTCGTTGAACTTCAGCAGTTCGTTCGCGAGCGTCACCCGGTCAATTCGTTCGGAGCGATCGTGCAGCTCCACCATCCTCGTGAAAATCCTGCGATGCTTGTCGAGGCAGAAGTCTTCGGAACTCAGCCGGCCCGCGACATCGAGGAAAGCCGTATCGTCAAGCAGGATCGAACCGAGTACAAATCGCTCGGCGTCGATGTTCGATGGAAGGCCCTTCTCAAGGGCGATGGAAGCTGGCTGCGGCATGGCGGCGACCGTCTCAAGTTACGTTGTGCAGGTTGTTGAATACTAGGAATCCACGCAAGATATCTGTGGACGCCGCGCGGGTTGCGCCTGCTCGCCGCCGGAGCGCTGCCGGAAGACGTTTTCCGAAGTTTTCCACAGCGGCTCCACATGCTCCGCCCCGCTAAAAACAGAATAGCAAGGTAATGTTCCGGGCAGCCGGACCAGCTACGAAGAAGCTCGGTTTATGTCACAATCACGGGACGGCAGGTATTGTGCACAAATCTTCAGCAACTCCTTTCGACAGTCTTGAAGGATCGCATCAGTACATTGCGATGCTGTTTGATGCCATAGAAGAGGCGCAGGAGGATGTCGGCGCCGAAATTGCCATTGCCGAGTCCGAGCGCGCCGCCCGGCGCAAGGAAGCCCTGCAGATTGTGGCTTTCAAACTCACCAAACTTTCTTCCCACATCCTCGCCAGCCGGCGTCTTCTGAATGACTTGCGCACATTGCAACGCCTGCTGATGGAAGAACGGCCAGCGCTCGAAGCGATGGCTCGCCGCGCCGGCGACTCACTTTAGTCATACTCTCCAGACGTACACCCTCACCAGGTGGCGCAGGTGCATTCTTCGCGTGTAGTGTCACTGTGCGAAACTGCTCAAAAAGGCTGAAACTTTTCCGGCGGTAGCTCTCGCAGCCCTTGTTTACGCCCTCCCGAAGAGTATCGCCCTTGACATTAAAAATTTCTATGCGTACCATAAGACCGCTGTTAACAAAACGTAAATCAACAACTGAACGCCGGTGGTAAATAAAAGGGGGCTCCTCGTATGACCTTCGAAATTGGTGAAAAGGTGGTCTATCCCAACCAGGGTGTCGGGACCATCGAGAATATCAGCGCCCGTTCGTTCGGAGCGCAGTTCGAAAAGTTCTATCTCCTCCGGCTGGTTTACACCAGCATGACCGTGATGGTTCCGTTCTCGAACGTTAGTAACATCGGGCTCCGCAAAATCACTAAGACTACGGAGATCAATCGCGTCCTGAATTATCTGGCCGCGGGTGAGTGTATCAATTGTCCCGATTGGAAAAACCGTTTTCGATTGAACAGCGACAAAATGCAGAGTGGCAATCTTCTGCAAATTGCCGAGGTCTTGAAAGGGCTGCTGATTCTACAGTCCGACAAGCCGCTCTCGTTCCGCGAAAAGAAGATGTTGGAACGGGCGAGGCACATGCTGGTTTCAGAGCTCTCGATTGCCAAAGGCATTCCTCAGGGCGACGCCATCTCCACATTGCAAAAAACGTTGTCAAAAGCCGGGTTGAACATGCCCGAGGCAGCGTAAATTCAGGTTTTACTCCTGGGCAACTGGCTCAGGCAGCCGGAAGGTGCGGGGCGCTATACTCAGAAGGATCTACTGAGCGCCGTTCTCTATGAGCGCATCCTGTTCCGTTTGCCACAATCCAACTCCCGAAGGAGCAGACGTCTGCCCCCGGTGCGATACACCTGTGGATTTTGGCGTCACGATGGATCTTCAGCCTGCGGCTGCTCCCTGGAATTCCTCCGAGACCATTGATCTCGGGACCGTCACTCCCGTTCCTGCCCCCAAAACCCGGAACAATCCAGCCGGGCCGTTCGAGCCCGGGGATGTGCTCGCGGATCGCTACGAGATTCTTTCCGTACTGGGGCGCGGCGGCATGGGCGTGGTCTACAAAGCCCGCGACCGTGAAGTCGAGCACACAGTTGCCATCAAGCTCATCAATCCGGAACTCGCCAGCCGGCCGGACATCGTACTGCGCTTTAAGCATGAGCTGATCCTTGCCCGTCAGATCACGCATAAGAATGTCGTCCGCATCTTCGATATCTACCTTTCGGAGACGAGCAAGTTCATCACCATGCAGTTTGTCGCAGGCGAGGATTTGTACAGTCACATCGCCAAAGCGGGCAAGCTGCCGGTGGATGAGGCATGCGCCATCTTTCGCCAGTCGCTTCTGGGGCTGAGCGCCGCCCATGAGGAAGGCATTGTTCACCGCGACCTGAAGCCTCACAACATCATGGTCAGCAGTGACGGCCATGCGTGCCTGATGGATTTCGGTGTGGCCAGCTCCGTGGAAACCGCCGGTATGACGCGAACCGGCGTCCTGATGGGCACGCCCGATTACATGTCGCCGGAACAGGCGCGTGGCGAGAAGGCGGACTCTCGGTCGGATATCTTTTCCATGGGCGTCATTCTATTCGAGATGCTAACCGGCGCGCTGCCGTATCCCGGCGCTAACAGCATCTCCAAGCTGATCAAACGCACGCGCGAAAAAGCACCGGACATTCGCGAACTGAATCCGGCTATTCCGGAGTACCTGGCCGGAATTGTGGCGCGCTGTCTCGAAATACGCCCGGAAGAGCGCTACACCACGGCGGCTGAAATTCTGGAAGATCTGGATGCCCGGATCGTATTCTGCGAACCCAGGGTGGCGCACAACTCCGTTTCGGACTCCTCCCGCCTGGCTCCCGGCTCCCACTTCGGCTCGCGCTACCGCATCGATTCGCTGCTCGGCGAAGGAGCCATGGGCACCGTCTACAAGGCCTGGGACAATGAACTCGGCCGGCCGGTCGCGCTCAAGCTGGTCCGCTCGGAGTTGAGCGGCAAACCGGCTTACTTCGATAAACTGAAGCAGGAGATTCTGCTCGCCAGCCGCATCTCCCACCGCAACATCCTGCGTATTCACGATCTGGGCGACGTCGATGGCCTGAAGTTCATCTCGATGGCCTACATCGATGGCCCCGATCTCGCGCAGCTGATTCACAAGCAAGGCAGGCTGCCGGTTCCGCGGGCTCTTCTGCTGGCCACTCAGCTCTGCCAGGCCCTGGCCGCGGCGCATGAAGAAGGCGTAGTGCATCGCGATCTGAAACCGCAGAACGTGTTGGTGGATCAGGAGGACCACGCCTACATCTCGGATTTTGGTCTGGCCACCACGGCTTGCGACGAACCGGGCTCGCAGATCATGGGAACGCCTCAGTACATGGCGCCGGAGCAGGTGGAATGCCTCGCCGTCGATCATCGGGCCGACCTGTACGCGTTCGGGCTGATCCTGTGCGAAATGGTCTCGGGTGACCTGCCGTTTAAGAGCGAGACCGCTGTGCAGACCATGTTTCAGCGCGTGACGCAGGCGCCTCGTCATCCGAAGCTGCTGAATCCGGATATGCCGGACGCGCTGGCGGCGGTGATTCTGCGTTGCCTGGAGAAAGATCCCGCGCTGCGTTACCAGAACGCGAACGAGATCCTTGCCAACCTTGCAACCGCCGATCAGGACAGCATTGCGCCTCTCCCGCAACCCGCAGCGCCGCTGCCGGAGCTGGTGCCCCCGCCGCGGCGCAGGGCTCGCCACACGAAGCTCGGCCTGACTGTAGCCGTGATGGTGGCGCTGCTCGCCGCCATCCCGCAAACCCGCCAGAAGGTGATGGGTTTGATGGGACGTTCTGCCGGCACGCCGGACCCCGCGAAGGCGCACTACCTGGCGATTCTTCCGCTCCGCGTAGCCGGCGACGACCCTGCGCTTGCGCTTCTGGCGGATGGCATCGTCGACAGCCTCTCGACCCGTCTTGCTCAGCTCCGCGACATTCACCTCGCCTCTCCGGCGGCAGCCGCGCGAATCAACCCGCAGGACCCACTCCTTCGCATCAGCCAGGCGCTCGGCGCACGGGAACTGCTGCACGGCGAAATTTCAGGGGATGCCACCCGGGTGCAGATTGTGCTGAGCGTCAATGAACCGGCTACCGGAAAGCGTCTCTGGACCAAACAGTTCTCCGGTCTGCGGCAGGACATCCTGACTATTCAGGACGAAATCTATAACGAACTGATCGCCGCGCTGAATCTGAAACTTTCGCGCGAAGATCTGGCCCGCGGCGCTACCCGGCCCACGGACGACGTCACTGCCTTCGGTTCCTATCTGGAAGGCCGCAACCTGCTGCGCGCCAAACGAAACGAAGCCAATCTTACCAGCGCACTGAAGCAGTTCGAAGCCGCTGCCGCCAAAGATCCGAACTTCGCGCTGGCCTACACCGGCATAGCCGATGCCAGCCTGGCCCTCTACGACCTGAAGAAGGACGGCGTCTGGGTAAGCCGCGCGCTGGGTGCGGCGAACCACGCGCAGCAGCTTAATGATCGGCTTCCAGAGGTTCACTTCGCGCTGGGCAGTGTCTACAGCGCAACGGGCAAAACGGCCGAAGCCATCGCCGAACTGAAGCGCGCTCTGGAACTCGCGCCGAACTCAGACGAAGCATACCGCCGCATCGGCCGGGCCTATCGCAAAGCCGGCTTGAAACCGGAAGGCGTCAAAGCGCTGGAAGAAGCGGTTAAGGCCAACCCGTACTACTGGCTCAATTACAACCTGCTCGGGATCGCCCTGCTGGAAGCCGGCAAGAGCCAGGAGGCTCTAAAGGCCTTCCGAAAAGTCACCGAAATCGATCCGTCCCGTCCCTCGGGCTGGTCGAACATCGGTTCCGTGGAACACAATCTGGGGCAGTGGGAGGAATCGGTGGCGATGTACCGCAAGGCGGTGCAGCTGCAGCCTTCCGCCATCAACTATTCGAACCTGGGTGCGGGTGTTTACTTCCTGGGCCGCTGTGAAGAAGCGCGCGAGAACTTCCAAAAAGCTGCGGACATCAATCCGGATTACGTCACCCTGGGGAATCTGGCGAGTGCGTACCGTTGTCTGGGGCAGACGCAAAAAGCAGACCCGTATTTCGATCAGGCCATCACCAAAGCTCTCCAGTCGCTTCAGGTCAATCCTAAAGACGCTGCGACCATCGCCAATCTGGGGGTTTACTACAGCAAGGTGGGAGATTCGGCGCGGGCGCTGCAGTTTGCCCGGCGCGCGCGGAAATTAGACCCGGCCAATCCGCAGGTGCTCTATCAGAATGCGATTGTCGACGCGCTGACCGGTGACCGCGCCGGAGCTGTCACCGATCTTCGGGAAGCCATAGCCAAAGGCGCTTCCGTTAAAGAAGCGCTAAACGATCCGGACCTTAAGACTCTCGCCGGCGAATCCGGCTTAGCAGCTCTGAAGCCATAATCGCGATCAACGCCAATCCGACAAAGCCCAGCAGTCTCGGCTCCGGTATGCTGGTCGCGTCCATTACGGTGGACATGGTATTCGGCAGCCAGCCCCCCGCGCCATTCGGGTCTGTCGAAGTGCTCGTATTTAGATTCACTTGAAAAATCTGATTGTTCGGGATACCTGGAGTGAACTGCAGTGAGAGCAGATACTCCGCGACGTTCGCCGCCGAAGTACATTTCGAACTGGTGCTGAAACTCAGACCACCCGAATCAAAAGCCTGAAAACTGGGACCCAGGGCAAGCGTTACCGGCGCGGGAGCGCCCGTGGGGCAGCCCGGTGAGTTGTAGTCAAGGTCGAACTGCAGCGACGTGATGTTCATGCCGACGTTATTGATGGCGTCGAAGAATCCGCCGCCACTCGAGTTGGTTTGAATAGCAAATGAATTGCTCGTCACGCAGATGAAGCCGGCCTGACAAGCCGGATCCTGATCGCCGGAAAGCCTGATTACCACATCCGCACTAGCCAAAGAGGCGCAAAAGACTGTCAATAGAGCTAACTTTGGTAATAGCATGTTAGGAATGAGACTAGCATGCGGAGCCATTGGTCCGCTTACGCGTTTCAATCGGCTTTCCTTATATTGGGTTGAACAGCACCGCCGACCCGGGACGGCTGCTCTTTAGCTTGAGCCGGAAGCTGCAATAGAGAATTCCCGCTGACGTTCGTCGCCACGCACAACTGAGTCCGATCCTCCCTAACCGGACGTAACGCCTTTCCTGGCCGGCCATTTTCATATCATGATGGGAGTGGCCGCTGCATGCGACCGGTTTCTACCCATGCCTTTCACCGGAGTCGCCGGCAGTCTGACAACTTTTCAGTTCCTCCACGGGCTTCTGTCCATCCATAAAGGGATGACAGAGGCGGAATTATGCCCCCAAGCCTGACCCTTCCCCACACCGGGCACGGCAGCCTGCCGCCTATTGACGAAGATCCGTTCCGCTGGGACGGAGACGGCGATGGCAATGGGCCGAACGAGCGCGGCGCTTCGCGCAAAACCTCACTGATCGGCCTCGTGGTGATGATGTGCGCGAGCGTCATGACTTTCGCCGCGCTGGCTGGCGCGCTGGTGGTCCGGCGCGGCATGGGCAGCGACTGGTCCCGCATGCCGCTGCCATGGATTCTGTGGCCCAACACGGCCGCGCTGTTGATCAGCAGCGTGATCCTGGACATTGCCCGGCGCCTGCTGAATCACGGAAAGCGCGTTGCCTTTAACTGGGTCTGGTGCGCCGGCACGCTGCTCGGCTCCTGCTTCCTTGCCGGGCAGATACTCGCCTGGCGGCAACTGAACGCCGAGGGCTACTTTGTGGCCGGCAATCCCAGCAACGGATTCTTCTACATCATGACCTGGACGCACGCCGCGCACGCTATCGGCGGCCTGGCGGCTCTGATCTGGGTAGCCGTCATGGCGCTCCGCTTCCGCATGGGGCCGCAGCGCCGCACCCTGATGGTGGTCAGCCTGGTGTTCTGGCACTTTCTCGATGTGCTTTGGGTCCTGCTGATGCTGCTCTTCGTGTATTACGGATGACGGCGCGCGACCTGATCGCCCGTGCCGCCCCCACACGCCGCCAGCGCGCCATGCTAATCGCTCTTGGTGTGGATGGCGTGCTATTTCTGGCGCTCTTTGCCGCTTATGTGTATTTGCGGGTCCACGCTTCCACCTGGCCGGTCGCACTTCACTTTGCCTCCGGCCTGATGGCGTGCGCGATGACGCTATTCACCCTGTGCGGCAGTTTCACCATGTTCGTTGCGGCCCGGGAGCAGCGTAAAGCTGGCGATGCCAACGCGCTCCGTCTGGTGCTCGCCACCATTGCGCTGCTCGGCACGTTTCTCCTGCTGGACGCCATGGAATGGGCGCGACTGATCCTCTTCGAAGGCGTGAATCTGCGCGGGGCGTTCGGCTCCACGTTCTTTGCGCTTTCGGGCTTCCATGCGCTGCACGTGCTGGTGGCCTGCCTGTACCTGTCAGCGGTCGCAGGTAAGCTGCGGCGAAGTGATGTCGGCGCTTCGGCTCTGTTCGTTCATTTCACAAACATCGTGTGGATTATTCTGTTCATCGGCTTATACCTCTCGAACGCTGACCTGCAGGGCCTGTAGTGCTTGTTGCCGCAGTGCCCGCTGAGTCGGAAATTCCGCTATATTGATTTTGCTGGTGCTGCCGGGTCGGAGTAGTCTCATGCTTCCGAAAGTCCTCCTTTCTCTCCTTTTCGCCGCAAGCGTTTTCGCCCAGAACCCTTCCGCCATTCCCACCCTGTTCATTGCGGGCGATTCCACCGCCAGCAACAGCGCACCCGGTCAGCAGGGCTGGGGCGATCCGTTCGCTTCGTATTTCGACCCCGCCAAAATTCATGTCGTGAATCGCGCGCGCGCCGGACGCAGCAGCCGCACCTTTCTCACTGAAGGTCTTTGGGACAAACTGCTGGCCGACGCGAAACCCGGCGATTTCGTCCTGATCCAATTCGGTCACAACGATGGCGGACCGATCGACAAAGATCGCGCGCGCGGCTCGCTTCCTGGCATAGGCGACGAAACCCGGGAAGCCACCATGCCAAACGGCACTCAGGAAACGGTCCATACCTACGGCTGGTATATGACCCGGTTCATCACGGAGGCCAAGTCGAAGAAACTGACGCCCGTGGTTTTGTCCCTCACCGTGCGGAATATTTGGACCGGCGGCAAGGTGGAGCGCGGCTCAGGACAGTTCAACAGCTGGGCGGCGGCCGTTGCACAGGCGCAAAACGTACGCTTCGTGGATGTCACCCGCATTCTGGCCGATCGCTACGAGCAGATGGGCGAGACCAAAGCAAAAGCCTTCTTTCCGGCGGACCACACGCACACGAACCCGGTCGGCGCGGATTTCGTAGCCGCCGCTGTCGTCGCGGGACTGCGCGGCATCGAGAATAGTCCGTTTCCTGCCTTCTTCTCCGCCAAAGCCAACAACCGTCCGAACGGTGTTTCGTCCCTTAGTCTTCCCGAGCCCCGCGATCCGAACCTGCCTTCGTTGTTCCTGATCGGTGATTCCACCGTTCGCAATGGGCGCGGCGACGGCGCCAACGGTCAGTGGGGCTGGGGCGAGCCGCTGGTCCGCTTCTTCGATCCCGCAAAAATCAACGTAGTCAATCGGGCCGTGGGCGGCCTGAGCAGCCGCACCTATTTCACTCAGGGTCACTGGGACAAAGTAATGGCCATGCTCAAACCCGGGGACTTTGTGATCATGCAGTTCGGCCACAACGATAACGGCCCCCTGGACGACGCAGACCGCGCGCGCGGAACGCTCAAAGGCACCGGCGACGAGGCCCGGGAAATCTATAACCCGATCACCGTTCAGCATGAAACCGTGCACACCTACGGTTGGTACCTGCGGCGGTTTGTCGATGACGCAAAGTCGAAAGGCGCCACTCCCATCGTTTGCTCGCTGGTCCCCCGCAAGATCTGGAAGGACGGCAAGATTGTCCGCGCGTCATCCGATTACGGCAAGTGGGCCGCGGACGTGGCTCGTGCCGAAGGCGTGGCCTTTCTGGATCTCAATGAGATTGTGGCGCGGCGCTACGATCAACTGGGGCCGGATAAAGTGGAGCCGCTCTTCGGCGATCCGCATACGCATACCAGCCGCGCCGGCGCCGATCTTAACGCGGAACTGGTGATTACCGGCCTCAAATCGCTGCCCCGCAACCCGCTGGCTCCATACCTCCTGAAGTAACGGGGGTGCTTTGACTTGCCCCGCGCGGTCGGGTATAAAAAGTTGTGATCGATAAGGCCGGTGAACTGGAATATCAGGCCGCGCGGGCCAGTAAAATCAGCGTGGCCGCTACGCCGGAGGCGATCTTCGAACGCTACCGGCGCAACAAACACTGGGATCTGTTTACTTACGAATACCTTTTCCATGCCATGGGAGATATCCGCGGCAAGCGGGTGCTCGATTTCGGCTGCGGCGAAGGCGAGATTTCCACCCTCTTGGCGCGTTACGGCGCGGCGGTTACCGCCGTCGATATCTCTCCGGAACTCATCGAACTGGCGCGAGCGCGCATTGCCGCTGACGGCGGCACCGGCAACACCGAATTCCTCGAGATGGACATCCTGGAATCGGACCTGCCCCGCAACTGCTTCGACTTCGTCATCGGCAGCGCGGTTCTGCATCACGTGGACCTCTATCAGGTGACGCCGAAACTCTTCGAATTCGTCAAGCCGGGTGGCCGGATCTTCTTCATCGAGCCGATCGCCTATTCGCCGGCCCTGCAGAAACTGCGCGATCTCACGCCGGTCTCAAATGACAAATCTCCGGATGAGCGTCAGCTGAACCGGAAAGACATCAATTTCATTTCGAAAACCTGCGGCAACGGAGAGATCACCTACTTCCACGGCTTCGGGCGCCTGGCCCGCGTATTCCCGGGATCTCTTCATCTGCCCGCCGCCCGCGTGCTCTGCCGCATCGACCGCACGCTGCTCAATGCCTTCCCCGCGCTGCACAAATACTACGGCATCGTCATGATTGAGGGGCGTAAGCCAGCAGCCCGGCCAGCAGCGTAATCCGGTCCGCCACGCGATCGAGCAGGATGCTTTCATTTACGGCGTGAGCGCCTTCGCCCACCGCGCCTAGTCCATCCAGCGTTGGGATTCCCAGCGCTGCGGTGAAGTTTCCGTCCGACCCACCGCCCGTCTCCGATTCTTCCACTCCCGGATGAATCGCCTTCGCCCGGCGGAACAGTTCCACGATCCCTTTGGAGCGCTCCATCGGCGGCCGGTTTAGACCGCCTTCCACCTCCACTGTGCATCGTTTGTCAACGGCTCGCAGGCCGCGAAACCGCTTTTCCAGCCGCGTGGAGTCAGCCAGCCGCGCCACCCGGAAATCCACGTCCACATAAGCTTCAGCCGCGATCACATTGGTCCGTGTGCCCCCGGAAATCACACCGGGATTGACCGTGATGCCCCGTTGGAGGTCGGTGAACTCCGCCACCCTGCCCACCTGCCGCGCCAGTTCCACAATCGCGCTCGCGCCGTTCTGAAAGTCCACCCCGGCATGCGCCGCCTTGCCGCGCACTAAGACCCGGTAATCGCCCACGCCTTTGCGCGCCGTCTTCAGCTTTCCCGTCAGACCGGTACCCGGTTCCAGCACGAACACCGCCTTGCTGGCACGCGCATTCTTCTCAGTCAGCGCACGCGAGGAATCGCTGCCCACCTCTTCGTCCGAGTTCACTTGCAGCAGCACTTTCGCCGGCAGCGGGACCTGCAGCTCCCGCAACCCGCGCATGGCAAACAGAAACAGAGCGATGCCCGCCTTCATATCCAGCACCCCCGGTCCCCACAGCCGCCCTTCGCTCTCGCGAAACGGCATGCTCCGCAGCGTGCCCATCGGCCACACGGTATCCGAGTGCCCCAGCGCCAAAATCTGCCCCCCGGCTTTCCTCTTCGCAGCCGGAAACTCGCACAGCAGATGTTTCCCAAACCTCCCGCCTGCCACTGTCTTCACCTTCGCGAAAGGCGCGGCCAGATCGCTCAGCAACTCCACGAACCGGTTCACCGCGCCGGCGTCGTCGCTTGGCGATTCGCATTCCACCATCGCTCGCACCATTGCCGTAAACGCCTTCTGCTGTCCTTCTGCCCATCGCCGAATCACGGCTCATCATAACCCGGCGGTTTATACTCAAAGATTCCATGCCAACTTTGGACATTGATGCCATCCGGCAGATCCTGCCGCATCGCTACCCCATGCTTCTCGTCGACAAAATTCTCGAGATGAGCACTGAAAAGATCGTTGGCATCAAAAACGTCACCACTAACGAACCGTTCTTTGCCGGTCACTTCCCGGATTTTCCGGTGATGCCTGGCGTCCTGATCGTGGAAGCGCTCGCGCAGACGGCCGGCGTTCTGGTGCTGGGCAACATCCCCGATCGCGCGAATTACCTGGTGTTTCTGGTCTCCATCGATTACGCCAAATTCCGGAAACCCGTCCGCCCCGGCGATCAGTTGCACATGGAACTCACCGTCCTCAAGCGCAAGGGAACCGTAGCCAAAATGGCCGGCCGCGCCACCGTGGATGGCGTGCTCGTGGCCGAAGCCGAAGTGATGTGCAAGCTGCAGCGGAAAGACGAAGCGCCCGAAGTTTCCTGATCGATGCCGATACATCCCACCGCCATCATTCACCCGAACGCCTCCGTCTCCGAAACCGCCGACATCGGCCCGTTCTGCATCATCGGCGAGGAAGTGGAAATCGGTCCCGGCACGCGCCTCATGGCCAACATCTTTTGCGAAGGTCCCACGGTCATCGGCTCCGACAACACGTTCTATCCTTACTCCACTATCGGCGTTGCGCCGCAGGACCTGAAGTATCAGGGCGAGCGCGCCGATACGCGCATTGGCGACCGCAACACCATCCGCGAATTTGTCGCCATTCATCGCGGCACCGAAGGCGGCGGCCTGCTCACCGCCATCGGCTCGGATAACCTGCTTCAGGCCTATGTTCACGTGGCGCATGACTGTACCGTCGGCAGCCATGTGGTGCTGGGACATGCCGCAACCCTCGCCGGACACGTCACCATTCAGGACTACGCATGGGTCAGCGCCTTCTGCGGCGTGCACCAGTTCTGCCGCGTGGGCCGCTACTCGTTCGTCGGCGGTTACAGCGTCATCGTGCAGGATGTCATGCCCTACTCGTCCAATGTGTCGGAGCGGGAAATCCGCGCGTATGGCGCGAATCGCGTTGGACTGGAACGTCGCGGCTTCGCCTCCGACGCCATCGAAAATCTGCAGACCGCCTTTCGCCTGCTTACCCGCGCCGGCCTCAACACCTCGCAGGCGCTGGCCCGGATTCGCGAGGAGTTGCCCGCCTCACCCGAGCTGGACGAACTGGTCGACTTCATCCAAACCTCAGCCCGCGGCGTGATTAAAGGATGAAGTACGGCCTGATTGCCGGAAACGGGCGCTTTCCCGTGCTCGCCCTGGAAGCCGCGCGGGCCGCCGGTGACGAAGTGGTCTGCATCGCCATCAAAGAGGAAGCCGCCGCCGAGGTGGAACCGCTTGCCGCGCGTTGTTACTGGATTTCTCTTGGCGAACTCAGCCGTTTGATCGAGATCTGCCATGCGGAGCAGGTCACGAGAATCATGATGGCCGGACAGGTGAAGCATGCGAAGATTTTTTCCTCCATCCGTCCGGACTGGCGGCTGTTCAAGATCCTCGCCGCCCTGCCGCAAAAGAACACCGATGGCCTGATCGGAGCCATCGTGAAAGTTCTGGCCGGGGAAGGCATTGAACTTGCCGATTCCACACAGCTGCTGAAACCTCTGCTTGCCGGAACGGGCGTCCTCACGAAACGCAAGCCCGACAAAGACGAGCAGGCCAACATCGACTACGGCCGCCGTGTCGCCCACGCGCTGTCCGGCTTCGATATCGGACAGAGCGTCGCTGTTTGTGACCGCGCCTGTGTCGCGCTCGAAGCGATGGAAGGCACCGACGCCCTGCTGCGCCGCGCCGCGTCTCTCACCAGCGGAAAACCGATCACCCTGGTGAAAGGGTCGCAGCGCCGCGGCCACCTGCTATTCGACGTTCCGGTCCTCGGGCTCGATACAATCACCGTCATGCGCGAAACCAACACCACTTCCTGCGCGGTGGATGCCGGACGCACTCTGCTGCTCGATCGGGAGGAGATGCTGGCGCGCGCCAATGACGCCGGAATCGCGATCACCGGATCGCCCTCGCCCTCATGATCCGCGTCGCCGTCATCGGAGCCGGTCAGTTCGGCCAGAATCACATTCGCGTGGTCAACGAATCGCCCGATGCCGAACTCGTCGCCATTGTCGATCCCGATCCCTCGCGCGCTCCCATCGGTGATGTCCGCGAGATCATCGGCAAAGCGGATGCCGCCATCGTCTCCGCGCCCACTTCGGTACACTCCGATCTCGGCTGTTTGCTGCTCGAATCGGGCATCGACGTCCTGATCGAAAAGCCCATCGCACCAGATCTCTACTCCGCCGACCGCCTCGTGGATGCCGCCGTGGCCCACAACCGCATTTTGCAGGTGGGCCATCTCGAACGGTTCAATCCCGCCGTTGTCGCGCTCGAAAGCGCGGCCCGGCACCCGCTCTTCTTCGAAATTCATCGCCTCAGCATGTTCAGCGCGCGCAGCCTGGATGTCGATGTTGTGCTCGACCTGATGATTCACGACCTGGATATCGTGCTGGCGCTCGTCCGCAGTCCGCTCGAGGAAGTGCGCGCCGCCGGCGTTTCCATTCTTTCCTCCAAAGTGGATATCGCAAACGTGCGCCTGCAGTTTCAGGATGGATGCGTCGCCAACTTCACCGCCAGCCGTGTATCCACCGAACGCGTGCGCAAGCTGCGCCTGTTTCAGCCCTCGCAGTACATCTCGCTCGATTACGCGCGTCAGGATGTCGTGGTTTTTACCGTCGGCGAAGGCCGCCAAATCTCGTTTCAGCAGCTCCCGGTACAGAAGCAGGAGCCGCTGCAGGCGCAGTTTGCGGCATTCCTCCAAAGCATTCGGACGCGGACAACGCCGAAACTCGACGGCGCCGCCGCGCGTCGTACCTTGGAGCTTGCGTTGATCATTGTGGATAAAATGAAGGAGCACGCCGAGGTTGTCTCCCGCGCACTCTCCCCGGAATGGATAAAGTAGCCATCGCGCGCGCGGGTTCTGTTTCCCTCGCGCTGCACCTTCTCTTCATCTTCTGGCTCTCCAACGCGCACTTTGAAACGCCGCCTCCTGAACGCGAAGAACGGCGCCTGATCACGCGCGTCACTCCGCTGATCGACCCTCCCACCGAGCTCACCCAAAAGGCTCCCAACCGCGCCAAAGTAACTAAGCAGATCAATCTGGGCACCATCCTGCCAACTCCCGAGCAGCGCACGCCGGCTCCTCCCAGGCCGCGCCGGATGGCTCCTCCGCCGGTCCCCGCTACGAACGCCCGCACCGCGCCGCTGCCGAAACCGCAGGAAATCGAACCACCGAAAATGCAGGTGGCTTCCACCGCGAACGCGCCGGCTCTCCCCAACCTGCCGCCGGCACAGATTGCCCCTCCGCCTCCGCCCCCGGAAAAGCCGAAACTGGTGTTCGAATCGCCCAACGGTTCCGCCGCGCCGGTCAGCAAGCAGCCGAACCCCGCGATCGTTTCGGCGAACCCGTTACAGGAGGCGGTACGCAACGTCGCGCGAACCGGCTCCACCGGCGGTCAACGTGTCAGCGGCGTCGATCTGCCGAACAGCGGCCCATCCATCAATCTGCCCTCGTCGCCCGGCGTTTCGCAGCCCGAACTGGAATTGAAAAGCGACCCCATGGGCGTGGATTTCAAGCCCTACCTGATACGCGTTCTCGCCACCGTTCGGCGCAACTGGTTCGCCATCTATCCGCAGGCCGCCCGTCTCGGCATGCGCGGCCAGGTCGGCGTGGAGTTCGTGGTCTCGAAGGACGGCAGCATTCCGAAGGTGGTGTATTCCGCGCAGTCGGGTAACCGGCCGCTCGATGAAGCCGCCGTTGCCGCGCTCAGCGCCTCCAACCCGCTGCCGCCGCTTCCTACCGAGTTCCGCGGCCAGCGCGTGGTCCTCAACTTTACTTTTTCCTACAACATGCCGAAGCGTTAAATGACTCGCAAGTTTGCCGCCGCCATGATTGTATATTCCGTGCTCGCGGTGGTCGCCGCGTTCTGGATCAAAGGCACGCCGCGCATCGCCGTCTGGATATTGCTGGGCGGGCTCGCGCTCAAAACGGTCATAGCCCGCGCAGGCGGCCTGGATTGATCAAAGAAACGTCTTGAACTCCATCACGTCGCCGTCCTGCACCACATACTCTTTCCCTTCCGTTCGCAGCTTGCCCAGTTCGCGCGCGCGCGCAAAACTGCCGCAGGCCACCAGATCGGTATAGGAAACGGTCTCGGCTGAGATGAAGCTTTTCTCGAAATCGGAGTGAATCACGCCGGCTGCGGCGGGAGCTTTGTCGCCCGCGTGAATGGTCCACGCTCGCGTTTCTTTCTCGCCGGTCGTCAGATAAGTGCGCAATCCCAGCAGATAATACGCTTCCCGGATCAGCGTCCCTGAGCCGGATTGCTCCACGCCCAGCCCCGCCAGATATTCCGCCGCTTCCTCCGGCGGTAAAGTCACCAGTTCGCTCTCGATCTCCGCCGACACCACCACCGCGCGCGTGCCGTGATGATGCTCGGCATAGTCGCGCACCTTCTTCACCCACGGATTGCTGTCGGGATTCGCCAGTTCTTCTTCCGCCACATTGCAGGCGAACAGAGTCGGCTTCGCGGTCAGCAGGAAGAACTGCTTCAGCATAACCATTTCTTCCGGCGACATTTCCAGCGCGAAGGCAAACTGTCCCGCATTCAGAACCGGCTCCAGGCGCGCAATCAGGTCCAGTTCCGCCTGTGCTTTCTTGTCTCCGCCCTTGGCCGCCTTTTGCTGTTTGGCTTTGCGCTTTTCGAGGCTGTCCAGATCGGCCAGAATCAGTTCCGTGTTCACCACTTCGATGTCCCGAATCGGGTCCACTGAATCCATTACGTGTTCGATGTCCGAATTCTCGAAGCAGCGGACCACCTGAATGATCGCGTCCACCTCGCGAATATGGCCGAGGAACTGGTTCCCCAGCCCTTCCCCCGTGCTGGCCCCTTTCACCAGCCCCGCGATGTCCACGAACTCGAACACGGAAGGCACAATCTTCTGCGATTTGCTGATGTCCGAAAGCACCTGCAGTCGCTCATCGGGAACCGTAACTATTCCCTGATTCGGCTCAATGGTGCAAAATCGATAATTCGCCGCCAGCGCCTTTCGTGTCTGCGTTACTGCGTTGAACAGAGTGCTCTTGCCAACATTGGGCAACCCAACAATTCCCGCCTGAAGCATGTGAAGCTTCAGTGTAGCGTGCGCGCCGCCACGGTCACCGCCACCGAGTGTAGACTCGGAGAAACCCCGTCTGTTTCGCTAACGACTGAATGGAAACTATGACTCGAAGCAGCCGCTTGTTTCTCGCGTTATCGATTGCGTCCTGCCTGCATGCCGCTCCCGCCGCAAAAGCCATTAAGTTTGGCAGGCTCTGGGACGGGCACCAGGTGATCTCCCACGCCGTGGTGATGGTAGAAGGAGACAAAATCAGCAGCGTCACCTCTGGCGAAAAGATTCCTTCCGGAACCGAGGTTATCGATCTCTCCCGCTTTACCGGCATTCCGGGAATGATCGACATGCATACGCACATTACGTATTACTGGAGCGGCGAACCGGGCACTACTCCGCGTCGGCAGAAGCCCCGCCATACCGCGGTAACCGTCGTTCTCGCGCAGAAGAATGGAATGAAGGCGCTCGCGGCGGGAGTCACCACCCTTCGCGATTTGAATGCGTCCGGCGGAGCCGATATCGATCTGCGCGATCTGATCAACATGGGCGCGCTGGTTGGCCCCAGGCTCTTCGTCTCCGGCCCCGGTCTGCACGGGCTGCCGAAGATCCCGGACATGGCGGAAAAGGTCGCGGAACAGATCCGGATGACCAAGGCCGTGATTGCCTCCGGCGCCGACTGGGTGAAAGTTTTCGGCTCGACCGGCGGCTTTGACAATGTCACCGGTGACGAAACGGTCAGCTTCGAAGAGATGAAGGCGATCGTGGACACCGCGCATGAAGCCGGCCACAAAGTGGCTATCCATTCTTATGGACCAGTGGGTGCGCGTGACGCCATTCGCGCCGGCTGCGACACTTTGGAACACGCCACCGATATGGACGACGCCACCATTGCGGAGCTGGTGCGGAAGAAAATCTGGTACGTCCCCACTATCGACCACAATCAGTACTACATCGAGAATGCTGACGATGTGTATCAGTTCCCCGCCGGGGCGAAGGACAATCTCAAGGATTACATCCAGCGCAACTTCATCACCGCGCAGAAAGCCTTTCGCGCGGGAGCGCGCCTGCTGCCGGGCTCCGACGCTGTGTACAACGGCTTCGGTCTGAACATGCGCGAACTCGCCTGGTTCGTCAAAATGGGGATGACCAATGAGCAGGCCCTGCAAACTGCCACCGTGAACGCTGCCGAAGCCCTCGGAATGGAGAAAACTCTGGGCAGCATCACCCCGGGTGCCTTCGCCGATATCGCCGCCGTTGAGGGCGACCCGCTGACAGACATTCAGGCCGCCATCAAAAACGTCCGCTGGGTGATGAAGGGCGGCGCCGTGGTGGTGGATCAGGCGCGGGGCTCCGGCGTCCAATAATCGACGAAGGTTATTTTCGGGAATATTTCGCCGCGTCTTCTTCCATTTCGCTGATCAATGTGGAAGCCGGCGCAATTGCAGGGAAAGAAAACGTCCTGCGCTGCAGCTTGCCGTCCCGGTCGCGCCAGAGCACGTGCAGTTCGCCGGCATCATTCGCAATAGTCCCCGGCTTCGCCGCTTTCACATGATCGATCAGCACTGCCACTACGGCGCGCGGAATCTTGCCATGGTGCTCCACTGTCCCGGAACGCCAGCGAAATACGCCATTTTCGGCGACGGTGAATTCCGTCGGTGTTTTCTCATTCCAGCCGCTGGTAACCACTGCCTGAAACAGAGGCAGGGGAGGCGCGGCGAGCAAAAAAGCGAAAAGAAAAACCATCTGATGAAGATAGACGGCAAAATTACAGTTACATCATGACATCACTGTAATTATTTTTTCAAGCGGGGTATAATCCACCCAGGAGTTTTCCATGAGCGATTCAGAAACTGTGTTGGTAGTCGATTCCGATTCCGCAACGCTTCGCGATATCTCACTCATACTTTCCGCGCGCGGCTACGAGTTGCTGACTGCCTGCAACGGCTCCGAAGCGATCCGCCGGTACGAGTGCAGCAGGTCGCCCGTGCATCTGGTTCTGACCGCGGTCATGATGCCCGGCTTGTCCGGTTTTGAGCTGGCCGAGAGTCTGAAGCAGTGGAACCGCCGCCTGCCCGTGGTCTTCATGTCCGAACACAATCGGGAAATCCTGTTCGCGGAAAATGCCCATCCGCCTGCTTGTTTCCTGCGCAAGCCGTTCGACGAACCCTCGCTCCTCCAAAAAGTGCGCGATGCCATGTCGGAGCGCCGCATGCCGGCTGCTACCGCCGCATTGCCAGCAATACCTTCCGCGCGCATAGCGTAATCACGGTTAGAAACCCGAAAAAGCTGATGAGGATCACCGCCAGCCTTCGCGTCTGCGACAAATAGCGGGGATGTACGATCGGCCGCCCCGGCGGCAGACCCGGGAAATCCAGCGTCAACCGCAGCGCCACCCGCGCCTCGCGGTCCTTATCCAGGTTTCGAATCACCACGGCATACTGGCCCGGCACACCGATCTCCTGCTGCAGTTCGCCTGACCGGGACGTAGTAATGGGCTCGTAGGCTTCGCCTCGTACCAGCGCTTCGAGGCTCTCTTTGGTCAGCAGCTCCAGGCTGGCGCGACCCGGCTTCGCCACGGTGTACACGCAAGCCACATTCGCCGGCAACTGATCCTTGAGAACGAAAAGATCGTAGCGCCACTGCCCCGCCGGGACGACGTTAACATCGTCCCGCAGTACCGCCGGTTCGCCCCCGGCCGCCGCTCCTGCCACGCAGACCACCAGTGCCAAACGCAGCCAGCCCATACCCCTCGGCCTATTCAGAGTAGACGACACGGCCTGCGAGCACGGTGGTGGTGACGCGCGTTCGCCAGATCTCGATTGCCGGAATCTTCATGATGTCCGCCGAAAGAATGAGGAAATCCGCCACTTTCCCCGGCGCGAGCGAACCTTTCGTAGTTTCCTCGAAATCTGCGTACGCTCCCGTATCGGTCCAGCTGCGCAGCGCTTCTTCGCGCGTCATTCGCTGATCCGGAAACCATCCGCCTTCCGGCTCACCCTCGTGGTCCTGCCGCGTAACTGCGGAATAGAATCCCCAGATCGGGTTTGGATTTTCCACCGGGAAATCGGAACCGCTGGCCACCCGCACTCCCAGCTTCAGGAACGTCTGCCACGCGTACGCGCCCTTGATCCGCTCCGGTCCCAGACGCGTCTGCGCCCATCCCATGTCGCTGGTGGCATGGGTCGGCTGCATGGACGCTATCAGCGAGTACTCTTTGAAGCGCGCAAAATCTTCGGGCGCCACCACCTGCGCGTGCTCAATGCGGAAGCGCTTATCGTTCGGGCCCTTCAGCGCCGTCGCGTAAGCGTTCAGGGTGATGTGGTTCGCGCGGTCTCCAATCGCATGCGTGCAAACCTGAAAGCCGGTGCGAACGGCATCGAGCGCCACCTGCCGCAGCGTGGCTTCGTCGGTGATCAGCAGTCCCGTGTTTCCTGGGTCGTCCGAATACGGCGCAAGCAGCGCTGCCCCGCGCGAGCCCAGTGCGCCATCGGCATACATTTTGATGCTGCGGACGGTCAGCATGTCGCCGATCTCGGGCCCGCGCTTCTTTAATTCTTCCCAAAGCGCTCCGGTGCCGCCGATCATGGCGTTTACGCGCACCGGCAGTTCGCCCGCGGCCAGCAAAGCGCGGTATGCCGCCAGATCGCCCGTCGTGATGCCGGCATCGTGAATGGAAGTCAGCCCCACTCGCGCGCATTCTTTGGCCGCGCGCTGGATTCGCCGCCGCACCTCATCCGCCGAAGGAGCCGGAACTTTGGCCGTCAACAGCCCCTGTGCCCGGTCCACCAGAACTCCCGCCGGCTGCCCCGCAGCGTTCCGGATTATCTTCCCGCCCGACGGATCCTGTGTGGACGCGTTGATATCCGCCAGATCGAGAGCTCTCTGGTTCGCCCACGTGGCGTGGCCGTCCACGCGTGACAGCGCCACCGGATTGTTCGGCGCCGCTTTTGTCAGGGAATCCTTGCCCGGGAACTGCTTCCCCGGCCACAGATTCTGGTCCCAGGCGCGGCCGCGAATCCACTCTCCCGGCTTGTGCCCGGCCGCCGCCTTGCGCACCATTTCCGCCGCGGCCGCTTCAGATGTGACCCCGCGCAGATCCAAGTTCTCCAGGCTGTCGCCCAGAGCCTCCATGTGCACGTGGCTGTCGATCAGACCCGGAATTACCGCGGCGCCTTTCGCATCGATGGTCTTCGCCGCGGCTCCGTCATATTCCTCGCCCACGAACACAATCCGGCCGCCTCGCACCGCCAGAACGGAAGCGTTCGGACGCCCCGGATCCCCAGTGTAGATCTTCGCGTTTCGCAACACTAAATCCGCTGTTTGGGCATGCAGGCACAGTGCCGCCAGGAAGGTGAGCCAGCGCATGAAGCTCAGTATGGCATGTACCATATAGAGGTATGAGTAGTAATGGCATAGCAATGCCGGCGGCCGCCCTCGACCGTCCGGCATGGAAGACCGCGTTGAATTGGACCATGGCAGTGCTCACCGCGCTGCTGTTCCTGGTCGCCGGGCTGTACAAGATCACCGATCCGGTGGGCTTCTCCGTAAAGCTGAGCCAGCTGAAATTCCCCGAAACCTTCTCCCTTCCTGCCGCTGTTCTCCTGGGTATCACGGAAACATTTGCCGGCGTTCTGGTTCTGGTGCCGCGGTACAGGCGCTGGGGCGCCTCGCTGGCCACTTTGCTCCTGCTCGCTTTCATGCTTTACGTCGGCTTCTTCTACAACGATCTCCGCGGCGCCGATTGCAGCTGCTTCCCATGGGTGAAGCGCGCCGTCGGTCCCGGCTTTTTCATCGGTGACGCACTGATGCTGCTGTTCGCCGTGGGCGCCGGGATCTGGGCCAGCCGTTCCGAAAATCTGAAGGGAGCGGCGCTGATCCTGGCTGCCGTTTGCGTCTTCGCCGCGGTCTCCTTCGGGGTGGACGCTGCCCACAGCTCCGGCACGCGCGCCCCGGATACCATCACGGTCGCCGGCAAGCCTTACTCGCTGACCACCGGGAAGGTTTTTCTCTACTTCTTCGACCCCGTCTGCATGCATTGCCTGGAAGCCGGCAAGAAAATGGCCGCCATGAACTGGGGCAGCACGCGCTTCATTGGCGTCCCGGTCAGCGATCCGCAGTTCGCCGACTACTTCATGGAACACAGCGGCCTGAAGCGCCCGTGGTCCTCGGACTGGCCGCTCCTCAAGAAGACTTTCGCGGTGAAAGGTACACCGGGAGCAGTCGCGCTGGAGAACGGCCGTGAAAAGGCCGAGCTCACTAAATTCGAGGGCAACGAGCCCGCCGCCACGCTTCGCAGTCTCGCATTCACCAATTGATCCTTTCTTCCAAATCCGCCTGTCTACCAAGGACTCCGAATGATTCTGAAGCACTGCCTTTTTCTCTCGATCGTCTCCGCAGCGGTACTCAGCGCCGCGCCGCAACTGCAGCTGAGCACGGGTGCTGTCGGTGTCCTTTACATCGCCGCCGGATCGAACGGTCCGGTCCAGACCATTACCGCCACGAATACCGGCACCGGGTCGCTGAGCCTCGGCGTATCTGCAACGGCTGGCTGGCTCGTCCCCTCGGTAGCCAACGGAGCAATTCAGATCGCCCTGAACACCGCCTCGCTTGCGCCGGGGACCTATACCGAGTTCGTGATGGTGAACTCTCCCGGCGCGGTTGACGCGCCGCAGAACATCTCGGTCACCGTTCAGATCAACGGCGCCCCTTCCAGCCTGCAGCTCTATGCCACTCCCAACGGCGGAACGGCCACCACTCAATTCAACACCCAGAGCCGCGTCACCACGGCCGTCTCCACCAGCACCGGCGGCAACTTCCTTGCGGTCGGATTGAACGGTCAGGGCAGCTTCGCGTTCTATTATCCCTACCTCGTCACCGCCACGGCCCAAAGTGGCCAGCCTGTGGGCAGCTACACCGGCACCATCACCACGAGCGGCGGTTCCAGCCCCGGTGATAACAAAGCCATCCCGGTGACTCTGAACATCACTTCAAACCCGATCGTGCAGTTTTCCCCGTCGCCGCTGATCCTCTACGGAGTTGCGAACGGCAGCGCGGTCACCTCCACCGTGAGCGCCACCAATCTGGGGCAGGGAACTCTGGCGATCACCGGGGCTACCGGCGCCACGGCCAGCGGCGGCTCCTGGCTTACCGGCGCTGCGGCGGCGAACAATGGCGGAGTCACCGTTACGGCTAGTCCGTCCGGCCTCGCCGCGGGCAGCTATCAGGGTACGTTGACCGTTGCTTCCAACGCGGCAAACGCTTCTGCTACGATCCCCGTCGAATTCATCGTTGCGCAGTCGAGTGCTCCGGTGATCAGCTTCGGCGGCGTCGTCGACAATACCACCGGCAAGCCCACCCTTGCCCCGGGCGATATCGCCTCCATCTACGGATCCCAGCTTGCCGGCGCGACGCCCACCGCTGCTTCCGCGCTGCCGCTCATGCAGAATCTGGGGGGAACCCAGGTTTTTGTCAACGGCCTTCCGGCTCCCGTCTATTACGCTTCCAGCAGCCAGGTGAACTTCCAGGTTCCCTCCGCCGTCCAGCCCGGCCCAGCCACAGTCAGCATCACGGTGAACGGACAGCCCGGCAACACGGTGTCTTCCACCATGGCGGCACGCGCCCCGCGCATCCTGAAACTGAATACCGCGAACTACGGAATCATCGTGAACCAGGACGGTTCGTTCCCCATGCCGCCCACTCCTGGTTTCAACGCTCATCCGGCGCGCGCGGGTGACACGCTCGTCATTTACGCGATCGGCCTCGGCGCCACCAATCCGGCCGTTCCCGATGGTGCGGGTGCTCCATCCTCGCCGCTCGCCACCACCGATACGCCCATCGTCACCTTCGGCGGCGGTTTCGCCACGCCCACTCCTGGCCAGGTCCTCTTCTGCGGTCTGACTCCCGGTTTCGTGGGCCTTTACCAGATCAATGTCGTGGTGCCGTCCGGCCTGCAGCTTGGCAACACCATCGGCCTGATCTTTTCCATTGACGGCTACAGCAGCAACAACGTGAACATCGCCATCGGGCAGTAGCGGCGGCTAACTGCGGCTCCAGGAAGGGCCAATCGCGACCATTCCAAGGCCGCAGACAAACAGTGCGACTACCACGAACAGCAGCGTCCGGATTCGCATGTCGGCACCTTGGAATTCCTTCCAGATGAAGATGCCGCAAAGCGTGGCCAGCACTGTTGAACCCTGTGCCGTTCCGAAAAGAAGCCCGGGATTCACCGCCGCTTCGCCTTCGCCGCGCGAACCGATCAGCTCCGCGAGCAATCCCGCGCACCACAGCGAGCCGCCGGCAAACGCCCACAGATGCTGCCGCAGTTTGCTGGCGAAAATACTTCTCAACTCCAGCGGCTCGCCATCCACCGGCAAATTCATAAAGAACAGGTTTAGCAGCAGCGTCGATCCCAGGATTCCGGCAGTGAAAATGAACGCCTCGGCATACGGACCCAGGCCTGCTTCACCCGTCTGACTTCTCTGCATCAGAGGCCCCGCAAGCGACAGAATCACGCCGCTGATTAACGCGATTACAATCCCCTTGATACTCGCGGTCCGCTTCGTGGATTTGCGCTTTCCGGTCATCACCAGCTCGTCCACCTGCGCCAGTTTCAGGGAGCGGTGTGCGTAGATAACGATGCCCGCGGCTACCACCAGAATGGTCACGCCCGCGAACATCACCGGCGCGTTGCCTTGTCCGCCCATCACGAAGTTCAGACCCACACCCAGCGTAATGGCGACGGCGAATGCCACCGGAAATGCGGTCGCCATGCCGGCCACCGCGATGGCCGCCACCAGCAGCATGTTGCCAAGGTTGAACACCACGCCGGCCAGCAGCGCGAGAGCGTCCTGCGTTTTGCCTGCGTGCAGCACATCGTCGCTCAGCGAGAAGCCGTCGAACCCCAGAGTTCCGAGGGTCAGCGCAGCCAGCAAAGCCGTGGCAAATGCGCCCAGCGCGAAACCGAAGTAGTACAGCTCAAAGCGCCATGTTCCGGCAGCGCGGAACGTGTTGGCCCACAAGCCCCAGCACAGCATGCCGAGAATCACAATCAGGAGCGTGGCAAGGTGCGTCGAAGGAAGAATCATTAGGTCTCGTCGCGAATGTACAACAATGAACGCTGGCGGGCAACCGTTAAATGCCGGCGGCCATCACCAGTTCCACCGGCACTTCCACCGGTTCATAGATATGGGAAGAGAGGTATCCGGCAAGCGCTTCGGCCTGCTTGCGCAGCTCGGGGACGGCGATGGTTTCCAGCAGGCCTCCCGTGCGCGGCGGTCCGATTGTCAGAAGCCAGTCCGAAGTCACGCCATCCGTATCCACCAGAGCACCGTTTGCATTTGTGAGCAGGCCCTTGCCCAGGTAATTGGGCCGGATCCGGCCCGTGTCCAGCAGCGCCTGAATCAGCGGATTGGCAACCATCCGGTAGTCGTCGTTCGCGCCGGTGCAGTTAATCACCCGCTCGACATTCAGCCCAAGAGTGCCGCCCCGCCGCAGCGCAACGTCCACGTGCAGACCTGCTTGTATTGGTGTCGGGCGGGATACGCGTCCTGCATGGACCCGCAACTGGCCCGCGTGCACCGCCGCCGTGACCCGCGCGCCAATCGACGAAGCCATTCTGTGCCGATGAATATCCCACCAGGTCTTCGCATGTCGATAAATCCGGCGCTGTTCCGCGATGTCGAAGTGCGTCCAGATCTCGTTTGTCACCGGGCGCAGCGAATCGATCACAGCCCGCCAGTCCCACCCTTCCTTCTCGGCGTGGCGCACCTGATGGCGGATGCCCCTCAGCAGTTCCCGCGCGCCGTTCAGACTCGACGTATCGAACGGTGCCGGCAACGGCTTGTACGGCTGATGCGCATGCGGCATCTGGCCGCGCCGGGAAACGATGTGAATGGCAGCGCGGTGGCCCTGGCTGTTCAGCGCCAGAAAGGCATCGATCGCCGTCAGCCCAGCTCCGATCAGCAGCACTTCGCGATCCGGATCGATAGCCGCGAAAGCCCCCGGCTCCCATGGCGAGGCGAAATACCCAGGCGTGCGGGAGCTGAGCGGCCGCGGCGCGGGGTTCCCGGTCGCCAGCACCAGCTTGTCCGTCTGAATGCGGTCCCCGTTGCGCAGCGAAAGCCGCACGCGCTTGTTGTTATAGGAGAGATCCGTCGCTTCGGAATAATGCTGGCGGAAACGGCTGCGGGTGCCGGCGGCACGCACCGTAGTCTGCAGCAGATCCTGCAGATAGGTTCCATACAGCTTGCGCGGTGCGAAAAAATCGGCGGCGGCGTTCGGATGACCGTTGGCGTGCAGCCAGTCCAGAAAATGCAGCGGTTCCGAACCGAAAGCGCTCATGCGCACGGCCGGCACGTTGAGCAGATGGTCGTCCCACAGCGTGGAATACGCCAGGCCCCGGCCTGCCGCCCGCGAATCGATCAGGTCGATGTGAACCGGACGCTCGCCACGCAGCAGATGCACGGCCACTAGGGTGCCGCTGAATCCGCCCCCTACGATGGCAATGCGCAGGGGTGCGGAATCGGAGGACATGATCCCATTTAGTGTAGCGTTAGTCGGGCTGATTAATACGTTAGCCGCAGAGCCATTTGGATAATACGTGGTGCGCCGAATCCCGTGATCTGGCCGAAGGTGCTGCTCGCGATACTGACCTGCGGACCATTCCAGTTCGCATGGTTGATTGCGTTGAACGCATCAGCGCGGAGCTCCAGCCCGAAGCGTTCGTGGATGTGGAAAACCCGGCTGGCGGACACATCCACATTGATTGCCCCTGGCGCGTTGAGCGAATCACGGCCCAGGTTGCCGAACGTTCCCGTCGGCTGAATAGCGAATGCGGATGTATTGAACCAGGCCGAGGTGGTGTGGGCGTTCAGGTAAGCGTTGGGCGATACCACGTTCGGCCGGTCCTGCAGCTGGCCGCTCAGCGAGATGTCTTTCCCGCCGTCGGTCAGCGTGATCGGCGCGCCGCTGCTGGCCGTCACAATGGGAGCCAGTTGCCAACCCGCTGTGATTACCCGGGTGAGACCGCCGCCAAAACCGGCGCTGCTCACCACAGCGGAGAGGTTGAAAATCTGACGGTGATCGTAAATGCAGCTTCCCTTTTCCGACGCGCGGCTGAATGGATTCTGATAAAGATCGCCGGCCAGCTCGTTCTGGAAATCGATGTCGCTGATGCAGTGCGACCACGTGTAATTCGTCAGCAGCGTGTAGTGGTTTGAGAACCGGTGCTGCACTGACGTCAGCAGCCCGTTGTATTTCGAATTTCCGCCGTCATCCGCCTGCACAATCGAACTGTAATATTGGCCCTGCGCCGGGTTTTGCAGGTACAGCAGCCGCCGCTGATTGGCGGATGCCGTGCTTCCTGCAATCGGAATCGAAGGGTTGATGTCGTACGCGCCCCAGATGTGAACGCTCTTGTTACCGAGGTAATTCGCGGTTACCAGCCAGTCTTTGCCCAGCTGCCGCTGGTAGCTGAGATTCCACTGCATCATATAGGTCGGCTGCATGTTCGGCGGCATGCTCACGTACGTGCCGCCCACTGGAAAGATCGCGGCCCCGGGGAACGGATTGCCCCCCGGATAGCCCTGCCACGGGTTGGAAAAGCTCACGCCTGTGGACGTGTTGTTGATCGTCACCGAAGAAGCGTACGGAGGATTCGTCGTTAGGCGCTCCGGAAAATACAGCTCCGCCACATCGTGCATCAGCGCAAAAGCCGAGCGCACGGTCTGCTTGCCATCCCCGTTCACATCCCACACCAGGCCTACTCGCGGTGAGGTGGTCAGGTAATGCGAATCGTTGAAGTATTTGCCGTTCTTGTCGCCGGGATCTCCGGCGAACAGTAAGCCGGCCGGTGCATTGGGATAGACCGTGCTGTGCTGCCCGGCGGCGAACGCCGTGGGAGAAAACTGATCTCCCCGCCGATATTTGTCATACGGCGGAATGTTGGGCTCCCAGCGGACGCCGAAGTTCAGCGTCAGATTGTTGCGCGCGCGCCAGGTGTCCTGCGCATACGCCGCGAACACCGTTTCGCGCAAAGCATTCGGATTGGGGTTGCCGGCGACGAACGTGGAAACGCGGCCCAGCAGGAAATCGGCCAGCGCATCGCCTGTCACAGAGCCGCTGAACGTAAACTGTCCGTTCACCTGCTGATTGTTGGCGATGTTGAGCTGCTCTTTGCGCGCGTCTACGCCAAACGCCATCTGGTGGCGGCCGCGGATGTAGTTGACGTCGTCTGAAAGTTGATAGTTGTTGGCATTGAAAAAGCCCGGTGCGCACGTGCCGCAGCCCACCGAAAAGTAATTGCTCACCGTCAGGTTGATGAAGTTCGGCAGCAGGTTGAACATGTTCACGCCCAGGCTCACCGGACTAAACAGGTTCGGCGCCGCGCCGCGGTTGTCACGCCGCCGGTCAAATGTCGCATGGAACGAATTGAGCAGTGTCGGCGAGAAGGTGTAGGTATCGCCGAACGTCATCGTCTGCGCACGGTCCGTGTTGCCTGCTGTGGTGGTGGTCAGCGCGTTGCTGCCGTTGAATGTCGTCTGGGCCGTAAAGTCGTACAGGTAGTATCGGCCGTACATCGTGTGCTTCTCGCTCTGCACATAATCAATTCGGCCGATGTACTGGTCGTCCGGATTGTTGGACGGAATGCCGTACTGCGTCTTGCCGCACGGGTCCGCCGAAACCGGAATATATGACTTCACCAGCTTGACCGCGGCGGGGTCGAAGAGCGACGTCGGAATCTGGTTGTTGGCAAACGGCGCACCGCCGGAAAAGGGATTGATCAGCTGCCGTTTTGTCGATCCGCTCAAACAACCCCCGGCGGATTGCAGACCGTCCAGCACGCTGAAGTCGCCGTTGAGAGCGGCAGCGGTGGGCGTGTAGCTGATGGTGCTGGGCGGGTTGCTGCGCTGCCGCGTGCCTTGATACCCGCCGAAGTAGAAAAGCTTATCGCGAATCAGTTTGCCGCCGGCAACGCCGCCGAACTGGCTGCGTCGCAGCGTGTCGCGCGTCGGCGTAGCCTTCTGGCGCGCATCCAGATCACCGTTCCGCAGGTATTCAAATAGGGTGCCATGGAAAGCGTTGGAGCCCGAGCGCGTCACCGCGTTCACCACTCCGCCCGGATGCAGCCCATACTGCGCCGGCACAGCATTGGTCAGCACGCTGAACTCCTGCAGCGCATCCGGGAAGGGAAGCGGCAGGTTCACGTTGCTGAACGCATCGTTGTTGTCGCCGCCATCCAGCAGATAGCTCAAGCCGTTCGCCTGGCCCCCGGCTACCGAAAACGTGCCCGAGCCATTCGAGCCCTGAATATTCTTGCTCCCCGTCAGATCGCCCGCCGGAGCCGCTGTGGCCGCGCCGGTGAGCGTAATCAGCTGCGTGGGGTTTCTGCCGTTCAGCGGCAGTTCCACAATGCGCTTCTGGTCGATCACCTGAGAAATGGAATTCTCCTTGGTCTCTACCATCGCCGCATTGGCTTCCACCTGAATGCTTTCGGAAACGGACCCAATCTGCAGCTGCACGTTGTCTTCAACGTTGTTCGCCACCTGCAGCACGATGCCGGTCTGCACGAAAGTCTTAAAGCCCTGCGCGGAAACTTCCAGCTTGTAGGCGCCCACTGGAAGGTTGGGGAGAGCGTAGCGTCCCTGCGCATCCGTGCGCGCGAGGTGAACCTGCTGCCTCTCGACTTCTGTCATTCGAATCTGCGCGCCTACTACGGACTGGCCGCTCGGATCCGTAACATGGCCGTCCACTTCCGCGACGGCAACCGCCTGAGCGAACGCGCGCGGCGTAGCCACAAATGCCGTCGAGCACGCGAGCAGACAGGCGAAAGCAAACTTACTTCGATCAACCAGGATCATGCAAAGCCCCTTTGTCGCCGATTCTAGCATCGCCCCGCGGAAGCGCATGTACGCTTTCGCTCGGCCATAAACCTGCTTATGTGAAATCCGGCCAATGTCAGAAGAGAAGCCCATCCCCACCCCCGGGCTGTTTCAAAGAATCTTCAAAGATCCCGCGTTTCGCGCCCGCGCGTCATTTCTCGAACGCGTTGCGCTATTCCAGGGACTGGGGCAGCGCGATCTTGGCCATCTAATTCAAAGCCTGCTCGAGAAGAACTACGCCGAAGGCGAGCTGCTGTTCGATGAAGGCGATATTGGTCGTGCGTTGTTTATCGTCGAACACGGTTCGGTGGAGTTATTCAAACGCGGCATGGATGGTACCACTCAAACTCTGGCATCCACCGGCCCCGGCGACTTCTTCGGTGAGATGGCTCTGCTCGAAGAACTGCCGCGTTCCGCCGCCGCTGTGGCGCGAACAGATACCACCGTCTATCTGCTCTACCGCACCCGACTTTTTGGGCTGATTCAATCTCGCCCGCGTGTCGGCGTTTTAATTCTGGACCAGCTGGCCCGCCTGCTCTCCGCGCGGCTGCGCGCCACCTCGCTTCGTCTGGTCACAAACGAGGCCGAACTCGACAGCGGCGTTCCGGTCGCCCACCGATGATCTCGGCCGTCGAGAACCGCCTTTTCCTGCTGCTCTCCGCCTCCTTCATTCTAGTGGCGGCTTACTTCTTCTTCTCCTATCTGGGCGGAATCGCGTTCCTCTTCTTTCTGGGAATCGTGCTGGCGTATCTGTTCAACCCGTTCATCGTCCGCCTCGAAGCGCGCGGGTATCGCCGCAACCGCCTGGTTCTCGGCTTCTACCTGGTAGTTACCTTTTTTCTAGTGGTAGCAGCGCGCATTTTGGTGCCTATGGCCATTGCCGCGCTGCTTGCGCAAAAAGCCAAGCTGGGCGAGTTCATGGATGTGGTGCAGCAAATCCCGGCCGATATCGAAAAGACCTGGCTCGTGCACCTGCCCGTCGGGTCTGAGCAGGCCATTCGCGCCATGGACGCCGGCAGAACCTGGGTGGCAAAGTCCGTGGAGTCCATGCCCGCCACCCTGCTCGCGCTGACGCCTCGCCTGTTCGACCTGGTGCTGCTGCCCATCATCACGTACTTCGCGCTCATCGAAGGCCCCGGCTGGGTGAGCGCCATGGTGCGCGTCTGCCCTGGGCGGCACGTGGAAAAAGTGGTCAGCCTCGTTTATCAGATCGATGAAGTCCTCGGCAGCTACATCCGCGGCCTCATGTTGGATTGCCTCTGCTTCGGCTCCGTTACCTGGCTCGCGCTTACGTTCCTGCGTCTCGATTACGCGTTAGAGGTCGCGGTGTTCGCGGGCATCGTGAACGTGGTTCCCTACCTCGGTCCCTTCAGCACCGGCATCGTCGCAGCCGCGCTGGCCTTCATGCAGTTTCACAGCCTGCCGCCCGTGCTGCGAGTCATGGTCGCTATTGTTGCCATCAAGTTTCTGGACGATTGGGTCTTCCAACCCACGATCATGCGCCGCGCCGTCCATCTGCATCCGCTGCTTTTGCTGTTCGCCATCCTCGCGGGAGGCGAACTGTTCGGTTTCTTCGGCCTGGTCTTCGCCGTGCCCATGGCCGCCACGCTCCAGGCTGCCGTCCAGGTCTTCTGGGACTGGTATGCCACCGAGATCGGCCGCGCGCAGCCGCCGTTTCGTCAGCATGTGGCTCGCATTCCCAGCGTCTAAGGATGTTATCGTGGCGTAGAAAGCAGGAGCCCGCATGAACAGACGTTCTTTCCTGAGGACCGGCGCCGCCGGTGCACTGTCCCTCCACCAGTTCCCCCATCATCTCTTTGCTTCGGAAACCAAGAAGTACGCCACCGACCGCATTCTGCTGGGACCCCGAAAGGTTCCCGTCAGCCGCCTCATGATGGGCACCGGCACGCACGGCAGCAACAAGCACTCGAACCAAACCAAACTGGGGCTCGACGGCTTAGCGGAACTGTTCCGCGCCGCGCACGATCAGGGCGTTTTCGTCTGGGACGTCGCCGACCAGTACGGCAGCCACCCCAATGTGAAGGCCGCGCTGAAAACCGTGCCGCGCGACAAGGTCACCATCCTGACGAAGTCGAACAGCGAAACCGCCGCCGGAATGAAGGCCGATATTGATCGCTTCCGCAGCGAAATGGGCATCGATCAGATCGATATCCTGCTGATGCACAAAATGGAAGACGGCGATTGGAACGTCAAGCTGCGCCCCGTGATGGACGTCATTTCCGAGGCCCAGGCGAAAGGCATCGTGCGCAGTCACGGCACTTCCTGCCACACCCTTCCCGCGCTCCGCACCGCCGCCGCCGAGCCCTGGGTGGAGATCGATTTGGCGCGCATCAACCCCGCGCAGGTCGCCATGGATGCGCCGCCCGAAGTGGTACAGGGCGTGCTCTCTGAGATGAAGAAGAACGGCAAAGGCGTGATCGGCATGAAGATTCTGGGACAGGGCGCGCTGCGGCAGAAAGCAGACGAATGCCTGCAGTTTGCGCTGTCGCTGAATCAGGTGGATTGCATGACCATCGGCAGCGAGAGCCGCGCGGAGATGGAAGATCTTCTCCGTAAGTTTCCCGCGGCCAGCACGCGCGGATAGAGGAACCCTATGGCGGCGACAGTCTGGCGCGGGCATCTGACGTTTGGACTGGTTTCGATCCCGGTGCGCCTCTACCCGGCCGCGCGCGCCAAAAAGGTTCGGCTCAATCAGGTGTACCGGCCCCGCCGCGATCTGGTCGAAGACTTCCTGGAAGAGGAGACCGCCCGGCCTGAACCGCCGCCCGAGCGCATCTCCGTCGTCCGTCCGCCGCTCGCCGAAACTCTCCCGGCTGTCACTGTCAGCGGTCCCCAGGCCCGCGTGCATTACACTCCCGATGCCCCGAGGACTGATTTCGACCGCGAGGTGGTTAAAGCCTTCGAATACGAAAAAGACCGCTACGTCACCCTCGACAAACCCGATCTCGATCGCCTCGCCGTCAAGACCTCAACCGACATGGAGATCGCCGAATTTGTAAAGCTGGAGGAGATCGATCCCGTATTCTTCGAGACCTCGTACTTTGTGGCGGCGGACCCCGGTGGAGAAAAGCCCTACGCGCTGCTCTTCGCCGCCATGCGCCGCAGCGGACACGTCGGCATTGCCACTGTGGCAATGCACCGCCGCGAGCACGTCGTCATTCTGCGCCCCGGCGAAAAAGGCTTGATGCTCCACACCATGTTCTACGCCGATGAGGTGCGCCGGGAGCAGGAATACGCAGCCGCCCCGGATCTGGTAACGTCCCGGGAGTTGGATATGGCAGCCCTGCTGGTCCAGGCATTAACAGGAACATTTCAACCGGAGAAATACAAAGACTCCTACCAGGAAAAATTGAATGCTCTGATAGAAAACCGGCTCGCCGGCGTCGAAAAATCACAGGGAGAACCGGCCCAGACGGCAAAACCCGTTGTCGACATCATGGAAGCGCTGAAGAGTTCCCTCGCGCGTCTGAAGAAGCCGCCCGCTGCCGCTCCTGCTGAGCCAAAGCGCAAGGTGAAGCGCGCCAGCTAAATACCGGCCGCAGTCTCGGCGGCGGCCGCAACCGGCGGTTCCTGCCCGAATCGCTCGGTGTATCTTTCAGGGAAGTTCGGCACAGGCGCATTCGCGAAGTACATCTCCTCGAGACGCTTTTCCTTGGTCTCGATCTGGCCGCGCGACTCACACTCAATCAAATCGCTGACCAGGGAGTTCATCCGGGTAGATAGATTGATGCGGTTCGGCGCACTGCAGGCTTCCAGGCGCGCGGCATAATTCACCGCCTCGCCCCACACATCGAACGCGAACTTGTGCACCCCCACCACCCCAGCCACCACCGGACCCGCATGAATACCGATCCGCACCGAAATCGGCAGGCCGTCCGGTACTTCGAGGGCTTTCACCGCCTCCACAATCTCAAACGCTGCCAAAACCGCATCTATAGGATAGGAAGACCGCGCGCCTTCGAGACCGCCCACCAGCATGTAGCTGTCGCCGATGGTCTTTAGCTTTTCCAGTCCGTAGCGCGCCACAATCAAATCGATTTGCGTGAAGCAGCGGTCCAGCAGCCGCACCAGCTGGCCCGCCGAGAGACTTTCCGTCAGCGCCGAAAACTTCACGAAGTCCGTAAACAGGATGACGATTTCATCCAGGTGTTTCGGCTCCACCGCCCCCTTTTCGCGCAGTTCTTCAGCGATCCTCGGCGGCAGAATGTTCAGCAGCAGCTGCTTCTCGCGTTCGTGGAGCCTTTTCTTTTCAATCGAGGCGCCAACCCGCGCGCGCAGCAGCGTCAGGTCGATCGGTTTCGGCAGATAATCGTCCGCGCCCATCTTGATGCAGCGGATAATTGCATCCATCTCATGAATAGCCGAGAGCACAATCACCGGCACCTCGCGCAGCACCGGGTCGGCTTTCATCTCCGTAAGTACTTGAAAGCCATCCACTTCCGGCATCATGATGTCCAGAAGCACCAGGTCGTAATTGTGCGCGCGCACCTGCTCCAGCGCTTCCCGCCCGTTGTGGGCAACGCTCGAACTGTGACCCTGCCGCTGCAGGATGCGGACCAGCATGTCCCGGTTGTTTTCGTTGTCGTCAACCACCAGGAGGTTGCCGGGTTTGGCGCTTGGCTGCAATTCGCCCTTATTATAGCTTTGGGTGCCCGTGGCGAAATTACTTGTAGTGGAAGATAACGAATTGAACCGGGACATGCTGGTCCGGCGGCTGACCCGCGCCGGCTATCAGGTGATCATCGCGGTCGACGGAGGGGAAGGGGTAGCGGTGGCACGTGCCGAAATGCCGGACCTGATTCTTATGGACATGAGTCTGCCGGTCATCAACGGCTGGGATGCCACACGCGAGCTGAAAAAAGGCGTCGAGACATCAAAAATCCCCGTCATTGCCCTTACCGCCCACGCCATGCCTTCCGACCGGCAGGAAGCACTCGCCGCAGGCTGCGACGATTACGATACCAAGCCGGTCGACTTCGTCCGCCTGACCGCTAAAATTAAAGTCCTGCTGGAATCCGCCGGGCATTCTACCTAGTACCTTAAAAATCCGAATATAAATAGGTATCCCGTTCGGAAACGCTTTAAGAAAAGTGCTTTTTTTAACCTTCTTTTCCTTGCGTCATTGACCTTTGACGTTTACTATGGTTAAGAATTGTACATTTTATACGAGAGTCGCGGATGATCTACTCACGATCTTCCGAATATGCGATACGCGCGTCTCTGCACCTTGCGCAGGTGCCTTCTGGCAAATGTGCCATGGCGAAGGATATCGCCAGGGATGAGCAGATCCCTGCTCATTTCCTTGCCAAAATTCTTCAACAACTGGCGCGCAAGGGCCTGCTGAAATCTACCAAGGGCCCAACTGGGGGCTTTTGTCTCCAGATAAAAGCTTCGGACGTGCGGCTGATCGATATCGTCGAAGCCGTCGACGGTCTCTCCGAGTACGGAAAATGTATTGCCGGCCTTCCCCGGTGTCTGGACGACTCTCCCTGTCCGCTGCACGCTGGCTGGACGGCGCTGCATTCGCGTATCATGGATTACTTGAGGCGCAATACTGTCGGTAGTCTCGTGAAGAAGCTGGAGTTGCAGCAGCAGCAGCGGGGCTTTCGGCCGATGCCAAGCGGGCGTACCAAGCGCCTTCAGGAATCGAAAAGGTAATTGCGGCCATCATTGTAAGGGAGAAAGGTAATCTTCAATGGGCAGCGGCATGCTGGTTCCCATGGTGGTCGAACAGACCTCCCGTGGCGAGCGCGCGTACGACATTTACTCGCGTCTTTTAAAAGAAAACATCATTTTTTTGGGCACCCCGATTGACGACAACGTCGCCAACCTGGTAATTGCCCAGCTTCTGTTCCTCGAAGCCGAGGACCCGGAACGGGATATCTCAATCTATCTGAACTCTCCGGGCGGCTCGATCACAGCCGGTCTCGCCATTCTGGACACCATGTCCTTCGTGCGTCCGGATATCATCACCATCTGCGTTGGTCAGGCCGCCTCGATGGCTGCGGTACTGCTCGCGGCTGGCAAAAAAGGAAAGCGCTTCAGCCTGCCTAACTCCCGCATCATGATCCACCAGCCCTCCATGCAGGGTCTGGCCGGACAGGCGGCCGACATCGACATCTATGCCCGAGAAATTCTGCGCATGCGCGAAACGCTGAATCGCATGCTGGCGGACGCCACCGGGCAGAGCATGGAACGCGTTGCCCGCGATGTGGATCGCGATTACATCATGAGTCCCGAGCAGGGCGTGGAATACGGCATGATCGACCGTGTGATCAGCAGCCGCGACATGGCCCCTATTCCGATCCCGAAGCCCCTGTAAACTCCACCGCATACGGAATTATCCATGCGGTTGAAAGATAAGGTTGCCATCATCACCGGCGCGGGCGCTGGAATCGGCGAAGCGACAGCTTTTCGCTTCGCCGAGGAAGGCGCCCGTCTCGTTCTGGTGGATTACATCGGCGAACTCGTGCAGGCCGTCGCTGCGCGCATTGGCAAGGGTGCCATCGCCGTCCCCGCGGATATCTCACTCGAATCCGGCGCGCGTTCCATTTCCGAAGCGGCCATCGCCGCCTTCGGAGCCATCGACATTCTGGTCAATAACGCCGCCAACTTCACCACGAAGAGTGTGGAGAACGCCACCATTGAAGACTGGCAGAAAGTCCTCGGCGTGAACGTCATCGGCACCTCCATGGTGTCCAAATTTGCCATTCCACATATGAAAGCGCGCGGCGGAGGTTCCATCGTGAACATCTCCTCCCGCAGCGGCATTTTGGCCCAGCGCGATTTCGCCACCTATAACTCCAGCAAAGGCGCCATCCTGACCCTCACGCGTTGCATGGCCATGGACCTCGCCGAAGCCCGAATCCGCGTAAATTCCATCTGTCCCGGCGCCATCATCACGTCGGCCGCCGAGCGCGAGTGGATCCGTGAAGGGATGACCCGCGAGCAGTGGATCGCGCGCGAAGCCCCCTCGCACATGCTGAACCGCGTGGGTGAACCGGTGGAAGTGGCCAACGCCATCCTGTTCCTCGCCAGCGACGAAGCCAGCTTCGTCACCGCCGCCCATCTTACGGTCGACGGCGGCTGTATCTGGCAGTAACCCGCCGCCGTTCCCCGCGCGATCGTCTCCGCTCCTCAGAACACGTATCCGATATGGCCGGAGAAGCTTCTCGGCTCAAGGAAGTGAGTTCCGCTGAAGGTGGAAAGAAAATTATAAACAGCCACCTGATTCGTCAGATTGGCGATAGTGAGTGACGCGACAAAGCGCTTCTTCCCCTCTGCATGCAGCAGGTTGTCCGTTCCTATCCCCAGGTTGAAGACGTGTCGCGGCTTTACCCGATCCGGATTGTGGTCGTCGTTTTCGGCGCTCGGGAAGTTATCGTAGCCGCCCTGTGGCAGTGTTAGCAGCTTCGACGTCACTTTGCCCTGTACGCCGCCCGCTCCGGTGCAATCCGTAATCGGATTCGCGACGGTCGCGAAAACACCATTGCAGGCCAGCCCGATGCTTACCTGCTGGTTCGGGGAAAGCAGACCGATAGCCGTACCCGCATCCGGGATGCCGCTGACCACCAGGCCGCTGTCATAACGATAGGTCAGCACAACCCATTCCGCGTTATGCGGACGCTGATAGCGTAAGTTGAGGGTGGACTGGAATGCCTGATCGTGGTCGATTCGGAACACTCCGCCCGCAAGAGGCGCGCCCTGCGAGATCAGGCCGCCCGTTTCCGGCGGATAGTAGCGTGCCCGCGTGTGACCGAACGTATAGTAAGCCTGAAAACCTTTGAGGTTCGTCGTGCTTACCCGCCCGGTAACCCCGTCCAGTTTGGAGTTGTGCCACGCAATCGGGAAAGTGATCGTCGTGTTCAGAAGCGTATTGAAGTCATACGCGTTGTGAGTGTACTTCCAGAAGTAGTCGGCGTCGATCAGGAGAAACCGTCCGACCGCCTGCTGAAATCCGGTATTGAACTGATTGCGATTGCCGGGATGCAGGGGCACACCCACAGAGCCGAACACATTCTCCGCCAGGCCCCCCAGTCCCGTCGCGCTGGAGAGCAGCAGATTCTCATTGAACGGTGTTTCGAATGTTCGGGAGTACGCGGCTCTGAGAACCGTTCCCGTGCCTTTCACGTTGTAAGCGACACCAATCCGCGGTTGCGGGCTGGTTGCCGTAACCAGTCCGTTGTAGCGATCGAAGCGCAGACCAAAGTTGAAAGTCAGGTTTCCCTTGGTGATCGTGTCTGTGATGTATCCGGCATATTGATTGATGTTGGCAGTCGAATGATAAACAAACAGGCTGCCACCCCGCGAAAGATCGTAATTCAGGAAAACAGGCGAGAACGGCGCGGTTGCATTCGGATTGTCTGCTGTATTTTGCTGGTACCCTCCCGCCGCGCACTGGCTGGGACTTGTCAGCGCCGGGTCCCCAATCGAGTTCCCCCCGGCATCGATGCACGGGGAATTGAATGCCGGATCCGTGACTCCAAACTGGAAATTCTCCAGAAGCCGTGTCTGTTTCAAATCGATGCCGTACTTGATGTTGTGAATTCCATGGACCGTGGAAATGTCGGCCTTGATCCCGTAATTCAGCAGCTGCCTTTGCTGGCTTTGCGTCGCGGGAAAGTCGTCTGTGTTCGGGTTGCTGGGATAGTACTGAAACTGATCTTTGCGGATGTAAGGATTAACGGTCAGCAGCGTATGGGCGCTGAACGTGTGCTGGTAACCGGGCGCAATGCTCCACGTAAGCACGCGCTGTTTTTGATCCTGCCCAAGCTGGTCGTAATCGTTCGGAATCTGAATCCAGTTGCGCGCCGCGAACAGATTCAGATGGAACGCGTCTTTCCCATTCGGCTGATAGTCGAGGCGGTCAAAGATGGTTTGGCTGTTTCCGATGTCGTGAATCGGGCGGTATTCGGGGGTGTCCAGAAATCGGCCGCTCCGGGTTCCATCCACCGCGAGGAAGTTGCCGAACGTCGCGGTTCCGTAACCAAGACCGATACTCGGCGACAAGGTTCCGAAGGTTCCGTACGAAGTGTCGATGTTGCCGAACAATCTGCCTGAACCAAGACCGGAGCGCGTCGTAATTTCAGCCACCAGACTGGTCTTGTCGCCGAATTCCGCATTGGGGTTGCCCGTGATCAGTTCCATGCTCTGCACCGCGCTGATCGGAAGCTGAGTCGAAAAGACTTTGCTCTGTTGATCGCTGATCGGTTGGCCGTCGATCACAAACGAGACCTGGGCGTGGTCCCCCAGGGGATGAAAGAACCCGTTCCCGTCCGCAGCCACTCCGCCGGTGCTGTAGATAATCGCCTGGCTCAGCCCACCGGCCGGGTCGATCTGCGGAATCTTCAGGATTTGATTTCTGTCCACATCAGTATGGGCGCTCGGATCGTTTTCCAGCAGATCGGCGCGGTCGACCACGTTCACACTGGTGCTGGAGCCGGCCAGCTTGAGCGCCGCGCTCACGTCAATAGGCAAAGAATTACGAATCGCGTAGTCCGCCGCGAACGGCGCAAAGCCCGGCGCAGTAATCTCGAGATGGTACGAATTCGGAGGGATGTTCGCAAGGCTGAACCCCCCGGTTGTTCCGGAACTTGCCGCCTGAGAATAGCCGGTAATTGGGTTTTGAAGAAGGACACGGGCGTTCGCGACGGCGCCTCCCGAAGGATCATGCACGGACCCGCGGATAGTTCCTGCGTTTCCCAGCGATTGCGCAAAAATGCCGGAAGGGAAACTAACGGCCAGTGTAGTCAGCAGTAAGACTTTAGCGAGTTGGGGTTTCACGAAGCTCCTTATGGAACCTGATTATTAAGTAGTTCGATGTATTCCCGAAGAGTTAAACCATAGACGGCTGTCATGGGCCGTGAGCGGGATGAATCAAGAGGCAGACGGGAGACAGTTGACGCGCGTGCCGGTAATTCCACGCGGCGCTTCCCCGGCGCCATAACCCGTCCACGGCCGAAATCATCCCGCTGGCGGAACAAGGCGTCCGCCGATCGGCAATCATTGGTTTTCCTCTTCCAAATGCGCTAATAAACAGAGGGCAACCCTGCGCTCATGAGAACGTTGATTGTTGACGATGAACCGATTGCCCGCAAAATCCTGCGGGAAGAGCTGGAGTTGATCGACGATGTCGAGATTGTGGGCGAGGCGGAGAACGGGACGGAGGCGCTTCAACGGATCTCGGCGCTCGATCCTGATCTCGTGTTCCTCGACGTGCAGATGCCACTCATGGGTGGCCTCGAAGTCATCCGGAATCTGCACGGCAACAATCTCCCGGTGATCGTGATCGTTACCGCTTACGACCAGCATGCGATCCAGGCATTCGAAGCCGGAGCAATCGACTATCTGCTGAAACCCGTGAACGAAACCCGTCTGAGAAAGGCCGTGGTACGCGCGCGGGCTCTCCAGGGCAAGCCTGCAGACGTGGCCAGACGTGTCGAGCAGATGGCGAACCTCGTCGATACCCCCACGCCGGGCAGAAGCCGCAAAATCGTCGGCAGGAGTGGCGAGGAATATTTCCTGCTGGACGCCGACGAAGTTCTCGCTTTCCAGGCGGAAGGCGAAGTCGTTTGGATTGTCACTGCCAAACGGAAGTATCTCGCGACGCAGTCATTGCGGGTCATCGAATCCCGCATCTCCCATCTTCCGTTTCAGAGAGTGCACCGGAACGCGATCGTCAACGTCAACCACGTTCGTAAAATGAGCGTCCTGAGCAGTCAGCGATGGCTTCTCACGCTTAGTAACTCACTGGAGTTGATCGTCAGTAAACGCCAGGCTCACAGCGTCAGGCAGATCCTGCAATGGTGACGCCGAACGGCGAGGGTCGTCTTTTTGCCGTGCTTGTGGAGTCACCGGCACCAGGAAGGTGACGGTGGTCCCGGCGGAACTGGATTCCATCGTCAGGCTGGCAGAAGTGCTGTAGCAGAGCTGCAGGCGCCGCGACACGTTTGCCAGGCCGACTCCGGTTCCTGGACCGGAGTCCGCGGGCTGTCCGGAACCGGCGCCTGAATCGCGCACCATCACTTTGATTTCTTTGCCGGCGCATTGCACCACCAGTTCCAGCAATCCCGGCTCAGGGTTTGCGGAGATTCCGTGTTTGATCGCATTCTCCACCAGTGGTTGGATCGAAAGCGTTGGGATCAGGACGTCGAGTGCGCGCGCATCCACATCGATATTGGTCTGCAGCCGGCGTCCCAGGCGCAATCGCTCAATCTCCAGATAGGCCTTCACGATCTGAAGTTCTTCGTTCAAGGGAATGAACGTCTTCTGCGTCTGCAGAAAATAGCGGAAGATGTCAGCCAGATTCACCACCGTGCGGCGCGCGCCTGAGTTTTCACGCGGAATCATCCCATAGAGCGCATTCAGTGCATTGAAAAGGAAATGGGGGTTGATCTGCGCCTGCAGCGCGCGCAGTTCGGCCTGGGTGACCAGTCGCTGCACTTCCGCCCCGCGCAGCCGTTCGATCTGCTCCACGATACCCGCGGAGAGTCGAGCCAGGAACGAAAGATCCTCGCTCAGATAGCGCCTGCCGCCCCCGCGCCTGCCAAGCAGAATGTACCAGGTGTCGCCTTGCGAGAGGCGCACCGGAACCAGGGTCTCGGCCCAGCTCATGCCGGATCTTCCACGCAGTTCCGGGCGGTCGGAGACCGGGATGGGAAACGCCAGGTCCAGCCTGCGCAGAGGCTCGGGGCAGCCCTTCACTGGCATCACTTCGCCCCGCGGTGTGTTCATGAACGCGGCCAGTTGGCTGGCGGCCCAGGGCAGATAAGCCGCTTCCTTCTGTTCCGCATGAGCTCCGGCGCGTATCGTGTGCAGCGCGTCGTCAAGCCCGGTATGGCGAAACACAACGTTCGTCAGCAGACGCTGAACTCGGTTCCGCGCCAGCGCGAATCCGATCATCAGAAAGCACAACGCTGTTAGCAGCAGCGCTTCGTTCAGCGGGTTCCGGTAACCATGCGTCTCCACGACGAAAAGTTTCAGGCCCGCCCGGATCATCACCACCGTCATGAGGCCGGCGAGAAGAACGTTCGCCAGAAAGCGAACGAACGCGTCAAGCATGACGAATCGGTAATCCTGCAGCAGCACGAACAGCGCGATCGGAATTCCGGCGTGATGCACCAGAAGCTCACTCGACCACCCGTGCCCGGTCGACGCTCTCCCGAAATGCACGAATGAAATGGCGAACAGAAAAAGACACATCGCGCCGGCGATTCGGGAGCTGTAACCCCGTGCCTGCGGAACCTTGCGTACCGCAAGCAGCACCACCGCCACTGCTGTCAGAATTCCGAAACCCACCGGAATCAGCACCAGCGCCGCGTGGCGGGCGTGGCTTTCCGGATGGAACGGCTCGTAGACATGCAAAAGAGCCGCTGACGAACTCAGCAGATAACCGGCCGCGACCAGGCCTGGAAAACGTCCGTCCAGAGCGAGGTGCAGCAGAACCGCCGGCAGCATACTCAACACGGCGAAGCTGAAGGCCACCAGGAGTTCGGCCTGCCAGCCGCTTTTTGTCTCGGCGACCATGGCCCCGAGCGAGCCTGCATCCCAGAGAAAAGCCAGAGCGGCCGCCGAAAAAGAGAGCCAGCTCCCTCGCACCAGCCGCGCGCTGGCAAAGTCTTTCAGAAATAGAAATAGGAAAATGCCAAAAATGACCGCTCCGGCCGAGTGGCCAATAGTGTTAACCAGGAGCGGCTCATGAATGCTTGGCACTTCCCTGATTGTCTGGCCCCCAGGCGCCGGAAGCAAGGCCGGCGCCTGCCGGTGGAACTTTTAGAACGAGAACCGCATCGCGAGTTGCAGCTGACGCGAGAAGTTCGCCTGCGACGTAATCTTGCCGAAGCTGCCGCTGCCGAACGACACGTTGGGACCATAGAACAGCGGCGTGTTCGTCGCATTCAGCGCTTCCGCGCGGAACTGCGCTTTTAACCGCTCCGTGATGGAGAAATTCTTAAACAGGGACGCGTCGAAATTCACCTGTCCCGGCCCACGCATGCTGATAGTGCGAGCCAGATTGCCGAACGTCCCGCGCACCGCCGTCGAGAATGCGGCCGGATTGATATAGGAATTCAGCCGGTCTTCCAGACTTCCGCTGGTCACCGGGCTCACCCCCGTCGCGTTCGGCCGCTGCGAAGCGTAGCCGAAGATCGAATTGTTGTTCGTCGCTTGCGTGATCTGCAGCGGGAACCCGCTGTGCATCACCCCAACGGTGTTGAACGTCCATCCGCCCAGCACCGAATCCACCAGTTTGTTGCTGTTGCCCAGCAGCATCTGTCCTTTGCCTACGGGCAACTGATAAGTCACCGCCGACGCCCAGTTCCACGGCGTGTTGATGTTCGAGAGGCTGTATTCCGCCGCTGTGTTGTACGGATTCTGCGCGCCCTGGTTGCCGCCGTTCAGGGTGTTTCCCGCGCCGCCCGCGCTGGCATCCATGTTGCGCGAGTAAGTGATGCTGTTCAGGAACGTCAGCCCGTGGCTGAAATTCTTCTGCACCTTCAGAAACAGCGAATCATAGCGCGCATGGTTATAGCTCGGGTACGTCAGGCTGATGGATCCATATGTCGGATACGGCAGAAGCAGCTGATACTGTCCCACCGTCGAAGTGCCGATCACGCCCGTTCCCCCCTTGCCGAAGAACGGATTGGCCACCGCATTCGTCAGCCCCGGAGTTCCCAGCAGCGAAGGGTCAAGCGCGTTGATATTCAGCCCCGGAGCGTTGAGTCCCAGGTGCGCCGAGCGCGAACCCACATAACCCGTCTGCAGCGCAATGCCAAATGGCAGCTCCCGCTGCACGTCGAGAGAGAACTGCTGCACACGCGGCGATTTCGACTGCGGATCGATCAGCGAGAAGCTCTGGCCAATCGCCGTCAGGTTGCCCAGAGAACTGCCCAGCGGCGCAGTCAGACCCGTAGGAAACGGATTGCTCAGCGAGCCCGCCGGCGTTTGGTAGCCGTTGGTGGTCGCGATATAGCTCGTGTTCGAGGTGTAGCCCGGAGGCGAAATCGGCGCGCCCAAGGCGAACTGCGGCGCATAGAACAGGCCGTATCCCCCGCGGATCGTCGTCTTTGAGTTCCACTGGTATGCCACACCAACACGCGGGCCAAATTTGCTGCCGGCATAATCGCCTGCATGGGTCGACGCGCCCGAGGTCCCGGCAAACTCCGCGAAGCCCTTGGGCGAAATGCCCGTCACGTTCGCTGCCAGAGGATTCGGCTGCGTTGTGGCGAAGTTGGTGACCAGACCGTTCTGCGCTTCCTGCAGACCCAGCTCCCGTTCCCAGCGCAGTCCCAGATTCACCGTCAGCTTTGGGCTCAGCCGGTAATCGTCCTGCACATACAGGCCGTAGTAGTTCGCGAAATCGTTCAGCTTCTTCGCAAGGTACCCGCTGCCGGAATACGGATAACCTGTCAGCAGATCCCCCAGCTCGTTGCCCGTAAACGTTCCGTTGAAGGTAAAGGCAAGCTGTCCGTTGCTGCCGTCCAGATCGTTACCCACCGCGGAAATGCGGCGATAATCGAACCCTGCCTTCAGGCTGTGCTTCCCGACGTACTTGGAGAGACTCGTCGAAAAATTCTTCGATGAATGCACGTAGAAGAAGTTGTTGTTGGTGCCCTGGCTGTAAGCCGTGTTGAAACTGATGATCGGGTAAGTCGGGCTCGGGATCTGGCTCACCAGCGAGGAAGGAAAGCCAAGGCTGGTCAGGTCGAAGCCTGAAGTCGCCTTGTACCCATAATTCGGGAACCGGTTGAAGCCGTACCGAACCATCAGGATCATCGTGGGCGAAAGCGTGAAGTTGTTGTTAAGCGCGGTCGCATCTACGCGGCGCTGCAGCCGCCAGTTATCGGGGGAAGAGACGGAAGTAAACCAGGTGTTGCCCGGCTCGAGCGAGTAGTAACGCGCATAGCTCGCGCTTGAACGCCACCAGCTGGTGAACAGCTCGTCCAGTTTGAATACCTTCTGCGCCGCATGCGACTTCAGCGACGCCGAAGCCGTAAGATCCTGATCGCCGTAGTAGGCCGGAGCTTTGCTCGGCGCAACGAACGTGTTGATGATGTTCTGACCAATCGGATTAATCGAGCTCGCCGGGATCTTGTTCCCCGGGTACGGCACATGCGTGAACGGATCTGACACCACAATCAGTGCGCCCGTGCTGCTGAATGTTTTCGAGAAGTCTCCGGTGCGTTCCAGCGCCGTAGGCGCATAGAACGTCGAAGAGCCGGATTGCGTATCGTCATACTGTTCAATCGCCGCCGAAAAGAACGTCTTGTTGCGGCCGTCATAGATCTTCGGAAGAAAAACCGGACCCGTCAGACTCGCGCCCCACGTGCTGTTCGGCTGCTGCGTAATGGGAATGCCCGCCGCGTTATTGAAGAAGCTGTTCGCGTCCCAGTCGGTGCGCCGCAGGTGCCCGTAGAGGCTGCCGTGCAGCTCGTTTCCGCCCGAACGGATCAGCGTATTGAACATGCCGCCGCCCGTGCGCGCCATTTCGGCGTCGTACGTGTTCGCCTGAATCTTTACTTCCTGCACGGCTTCCAGAGACGGAATGATAATCGCCCGGTTGGCCGCGTCGGTAATCGGCACGCCGTCCAGCAGGTAGTTGTTGCCGCGCACCGGCCCGCCCGCAATCGAAATCTGCGACGAACCGCTCTGGTCCTGCATGCGGTTGTAGGCCGGGTTGCCCACCTGAATCACATTCGGCACCAGCTTCGACAGCATGAAAGGATTGCGTCCCAGGTTCGGCAGCTCCACCAGCTTCTGGTTATCCAGCACCTGACCCTCGGATGCATTCGAAGTCTCGATCATCGGAATCTCTTCCGTCACCAGAACACTCTCCGACACCGACCCCACATCCAGCTTCAGATCGACAGTCAGGTTCTCCTGCGTGCCCAGCACCACGTTCTTCCGTTCGAACTTCTTGAAGCCTGGCTTTTCCGCAATGATCGTATAAGTAGAAGGAACAATCGCCGCGAAATCATAACCGCCGCTGCTGTTAGATACCGCCGCTCGGGTGCCGTGCGTCGCATCGTCCGACAATGTCACTTTGGCGCCCTCAACAGCGCCTCCCTGCGGGTCGGTAACCGAGCCGCGGATCCCACCCTGATAAGACTGCGCGAAGCCGCCAGGCGCAGTGGTGGTCATGAGCATGGCTGCAATCGCCATGGCTGGCAGTAGAGATAAATGGGATGACTTCATGCTGTCTCCTGATCGATGAGTAGATTTGGCGGAACGTAGTGTTCCTGGGACTGTTGCTCGAACTCAGGACGGGGAGAGCTTGCCCTTACACGGGGCGGACCGGGAGCCAAGAATCGGGTGCTGTCAAATGCAGCGGCCTGTACCCCCGAGTAAACGGCTTTGAGTGATGCTATCACGTTGCAGCCGGAAATGTGCGAGAAATTCGCAAATTGTTTCCTGAAGGAAACTTTTATCCCACCTCGAACTTACCTGATAGAATCACTCGAACGCCCCGCCGCCATGCCGCAGGTTCGGGTTCGTTCGAGCTCCGCTGCTCCTTCCGCCATTCCACTCTGAGGAGATCACCATGAACCGCCGCCATTTCTTTCAGGCCGCCACCGGAACCGCGCTCGTAACGCCAGCTTCCATCCATGCCCTCGCCGCTTCCGCTCTCGGAAAATCTCCCGAACAAACCGCAGCCGATGAAGATTTCTGGGCGGCCGTTCGCAATGAATTCACCATTGATCGCACCGTGATCAATATGAATAACGGGTATGCCAGCCCCGCTCCCCGCACCGTGCAGGAAGCCATGCGGCGCTATCTCGATTTCACCAACATGGGCCCCTATCACACCATGGTCAGACAGCTCGACCCCAAGGTGGAAGCCGTCCGCCGCATGCTCGCCGAAGCCGCCGGATGCGATCCCGAAGAAATCGCCATTACCCGCAATTCCAGTGAGTCGCTCGAAATTGCCCAGCTCGGCGTCAATCTCAAAGCGGGCGATGAGGTCCTGACCACCAATCAGGACTATCCCCGCATGCTCACCACTTTCCGCCAGCGCGCCCGGCGCGAAGGCATCAAACTCACCACCATCTCCTTTCCGGTCCCCACCGTCAGCATGGACGATCTCTACGAGCGTTTCGAGCGCGCCGTTACACCCCGCACCAAACTCATCCTGCTCTGCCACATCACCAACCGCACCGGCCAGATCTTCCCCGTTCGCCGCATCTGCGACATGGCCCACGCGCGCAACATCCCCGTGATCGTCGATGGCGCGCACGCCTTCAGCCAGTTCCCCTTCAAACTTTCCGATCTCAACTGCGATTACTACGGAGTCAGCCTGCATAAGTGGACCTTCGCTCCCATCGGCACCGGCTTCCTCTATGTCCGCAAATCCCGCATCAAGGAAACGTGGCCGCTGATGGCATCCAACGAACGGCAGGACGACGACATTCGCAAGTTCGAAGAAGTAGGCACGCACCCCGCCGCCAATTTCGACGCCATCTGCGAAGCCCTAACCTTCAACCAAAACATCGGCATTGAGCGCAAGGCCGCGCGCCTGCGCTATCTCAAGGACCGCTGGGCCACCCGCCTCGCCAGGAACCCGGAGATCCGCATCCTCCACAATCCTGACCCCGCCATGTCCTGTGGCATCGGCATGTTTGGATTGAAAAACGCCGACGCCCACAAGCTGGTGGAAGCGCTCCAAAACAAGCACGCCATCTATGCGGTCGCAGTGCAGCACGAGGAATACACCGGCATCCGCATCACTCCCAGCGTCTATACCACCCTCGCCGAAGTCGATACCTTCGCCGCCGCTGTCGAACATGAACTGCGCAACAGCTAAAAGTAGAACTTCAGCCCGAACTGGATATAACGCGGGATCGACCGTGCATACAGATTCCCGAACGTCGTCTGATAGGCATTCCGCAGCGCGTATAACTTATACCCGTTCAGCGTCTCGATATTAAACGAGTTCGGGTTCATCGTCGCGAATCCCTGCGGGATCGGCACCGTAAAGAAGTTCGCCGGGAGGGACCCGCTTGCCAGCTTGTTGTTATTCACGAAGCCCTGCGCCGTCGCCAGATTCGCCGCCCCCTGCGCCGTGGAGGAAAGCGGCGCTCCATTGAACGCCGCCCACGCATCGTACTGCGCCGCGGTCAGTGCCGTGGTGGAAGGCAGCGACGTAAAATCCGCCGCCCCGCCCGTGCCCGCCGTGGTCGAGCCCGGCGCAAACACCGGATGATTCAAAACGTTCAGCGCATCCACGCGGAATTGCAGCCGGTACCGTCCCTCGCGCAGCGGAAAATTCTTCTGCACCGAGGCATCCAGATACTGCTGCATCGGCCCGCGCACCCCGTCCAATGTGCGCGGCGCATTCCCTAGCGTCCCCACCGCCGGCCGCTCGAACGCCGCCGGATTCAAGTAAGGCTGACACAGCGCCCCCACCGGACACGCCGCGCTCCACAACGGATTCACCAGCGGCACGCCCGAAACAATATCCGGCCGGATCGTATGCGTCTGCGTCGTGTCCCCCAGGTTATTGCTGTCCACCAGCGTCACCAGAAACGGATACCCAGTCTGCAGATGCTCCACACCCCAAACCTGCCAGTTCCCCAGCGCCCGGTCCAGCACCTTCGGCATCCCGTTCAGAAAGGTTTTGCCTTTCCCAAACGGTAGCTCATAGCTCCCGGTCGCCACAAAACTATGCTTCACATCGAATGTCGATACCGACCGGTCCCCCGTGCGCGCTCCCCCGAAACTCACCTGTCCGCCCAGGCTCTCAGTCGTCAGCGTGCCCTTGTCCGGACTCGCATCCGACGCATCGTCAATTGACTTCCCATACGTGTAGCTCGTCGAGAAAAACAGCCCGTGCCCCGGCCGGCGGATCACGCTCACATACGCCGCGTGCCGGATGCTGTTCGCGTCCGAATCGTACTGCTTGTACAGCGTATTGAACCCCAGATACTGGCTGCCGAGACTGCCATTCTGCACCGTCAGCACTTTCCCGTTCGGCCCCACGCGCCCCAGCGGATCGGCCACTGTCGCCGTCACGCTCGTGTTGCTCGCATCCAGCGCGTTGATCAGGCTCAGGCTCGAAGGGTCCGCGTTGATCCTCGGCAGAAACAGATGCGTTCCCTTGTTCCCGATGTATGCCACTTCCACCACCGTCTTCGAATCCGGCTGATACGACACCGTCGCGTTCCAGTTCTGCGAATACGGTGTCTTGATCGTCTGCGCCAGCACAAAGCCCGACGCCTGATAATTCAGGCTCGGCAGATACACCAGCCCGTTCGAAGGAAAGTTCACGATCTGGTTAAACGACAGCACCGGGTCATACGGCGGATTGCTCGAAAGCCGCATCGCGTAGTTCCCGTTCACCTGCCCCGCCGTCTCTCCGAAGCTCGTCGAAGGCGTTGCGAAGCTCGGCGAAGGCAGCCGGTTCTGCCCCGTCAACGGCGCGTGCGAAAGCCCATACCCGCCTCGCAGCACCAAATGTCCCGATCCGTTCCAGTCAAACCAGCGCGGCGCATACGCAAACCCGAACCGCGGCTCGAAGTCGTCCCACCGGATCGGCCACAGATACTGCGAACGCCCTCCCGCGCCATCCAGTCCAAACGGCGGCACCAGAGCCGAGGTCACCACCTGCCCGTTCGCCAGCGTCAGCGGCGCGGCCAGCGGAAAACTCTGCGCCAGCTGCGGTAAAAACGCACCCTGATGGTTATACTTCTCCGTCCGCGGCGTCTGCAGCGAATAGCGCAGCCCCAGATTAAAAGTCAGGTTCGGCTTTACCTTCCAGTCGTTCTGAACAAACCCCGCCGCCGCGTTCCAGCGGTAGTAATACGGCAGCACCGCATCCGCCAGAGACACGGCGTTCGGCACGCCCAGCAGGAACGTCGCGAATGCATCGCCCCCCGCCCCCGTGCTGGTCCCGGTGCTGTCCGTCTGCAGGTAGCGGAAGCTGTAACTGCCGCCCGCCGCCGCGTAAAAGCTCTGCTCGTTCAGCAGTTCGTGGGTTAAGTCCACGCCGAACTTCCACGTCATCGCGCCATGCGTCAGATAGATCGTGTCAGCAACGTTGTAGCGCTCCTCCACGTTGTCGTTCAGCGTCGAGCCCTGTGACCCAATCGCATTGAATGTCCCGAACCCGTTGAACAGCGGCAGCCCGCCCTTCGTCAGACTCGGCAGCCCCAGCTCTGTGCTCAGGTTCTCTCCCGTCTTCACGTCAAACTGCGGCGAAAACGTCCCGCTGAACCGCCCGCGCGTGTAGTTCAGCCGCAGGTCGTTCACCATCGTCGGCGAAATCGTCTGCGTGTCCGACAAGACGAACTGTCGCGAGTAACTGTAGTTCCCGCCATTGCCGTTCACCGGACTCCCAAACCCCGTAATCCCCACCACCGGAATGATCGTGAACCGGAAACTCAGCCGGTTGTTGTCCGAAATCGTGTGGTCAATTCGCGCCGTGTACCGCGTGTCATCGTCCTGCAGAAACCGGTTGAAGGTATAGTTCGCCAGATTGCCCGCTGCATCGATGTAATATCCCTGCGCCCTCGGCATATATTGCAGCAGCTTCACCGCCACCGGATCCAGCTGCGATGGCGGAATGACATTGTTCGGATACGGCACAAACGTCTGCCCCGTCGCGGGCGTCGGCAAAATCGAAAACTGGTTCCCCACCTGCCCGAACTGCTGATAGATCGTCGCGTCCCGCTGCGACACCGCCTTATACTGCTGCGCCACGCTCGTCGGCACCGGGAACGGATCCCCGCCCGCCACCGTCACCAGCGTCGTGTTGCTGAAGTCCCCGCCGCGCATCGCATCCGTCGGCACCAGGGTATCCGCCTGCACATGGTCGCGCCGGTACCGCGGCTCAATCGCTCCGAAGAAAAACGTTTTGTTCCGACCGTTGTAGATCTTCGGAATCACAATCGGCCCGCCCGCTGACAGCGAGAACTGGTTGTCCTTCAGCGTCGGCCCCGGCCGGTTGGTCGTTGCCGTCGTATACGGCGCCGCCGCCACAGCGGGATTCCGGTTGAACCACAGCGCCTCCCCGCGCACCTGATTCGTTCCCGATTTCGTGGTCACATTAATCACCCCGCCGCCCGTCATCCCGTACTCCGCCGAGTAGGCCGACGTCTGCACCGTAAACTCCTGCACCGTCTCCGGCGAAAACGTCACCACTGACCGCCCGATCCCCACGCCCGTGTTGTTCACGCCGTCCGCCAGCATCAGCGTGCTCCCCGCGCGCCCGCCGTTCAGATTCAGATTGAATCCCGGCACCGGCGATCCCGAGGTCACCGCCGGATCCTCGCTTCCCACGTCGCCCGACACGTTCGGAATCAAAATCGCCAAATCCAGCACGCTCCGGTTCAGCAGCGGCGTGTTGTCGATCTGCTGCTGGCTGATCGTCTGCCCCAGCGTTCCCGATTCCGCGTTCACCAGCGGCGCCTCGGCGCTCACCTCCACTCGGCTCGCCACATCCCCCGCCTGCAGCACGATGTTCTGCGTCTCAATCGTCGCGGTGTTCACCTTCACGTCGTCCACTACGGCTTCCTTGAATCCCGTGGCAGTCACCTGAATCCGGTACATCACCGGGTCCAGATTCTGCACGCTGAACGCGCCTTCCGACGATGTTCGCACCGCCGCCTTCTGGTTCGTTCCCACGTTCACGATGGTCACCTGCGCGTTCGGCACCACCCCGCCGCTCGCGTCCGTAACGGTTCCCGTGATCCCTCCGCGGTTGGTCTGCGCCACCGCGCACAACGCGGCAATACAAGCAATCGATGCGAGTCGGTTCATATAGACTGGTTTTCGAAAATGATGGATATCAGGCTGATTCCCCTCGGGCTTCTCTTCACGGCGTCGCTGGTCGCGGCCGATCCCGTTCCGGCTGCCTTCCACCCGGGAGCCCGCATCCTGTTTCAGGGCGATTCTATCACCGATATGAATCGTGGCCGCACCGCCGACCCCAACCACATCCTCGGTCACAGCCATGTCTTCCTGATCGCCGCGAAGTACGGCGCCATGCTTCCCGATCGCAACCTGATCTTTCTCAACCGCGGCGTCGGAGGCAACAAAGTGGCCGACATGGCGGTCCGCTGGCAGGTCGACACGCTCGACCTCAAACCTGACCTGCTTAGCATCTTGATTGGCATCAATGACGCCGGCCACGACGTCCCCGTCGCCGATTCCGAGAAGTCTTACGACCAGCTGCTCGCCGCCACCGTCGCCGCCATGCCCAACACCCGCATCGTCATCGGTGAGCCTTTCACGCTGCCCGTAGGCAAACGCAGGGAGAACTGGGAAGTCTGGCGCGCCGAAGTTCAAAAACGGCAGGACGTGGCCGCGAAGCTGTCCCGCAAATACCACACGGCCCTCATCCACTACCAGAAGGTGTTCGACGACGCCTGCCGCCGCGCCCCCGCCGAATACTGGATCTGGGACGGCGTCCACCCCACGTACTCCGGCCACCAGCTCATGGCCGACGAATGGATCCGCACCGTGGCCGCCTTCTGGCCTAAGTAGGGCGCGCATGCATAAGTCGACCGCCGGGTCGCTTTCGCTCGGATGCGCGCTGTACATGCGTAACCCCATGCCTTCGAGAATGGGCGCATCGGTCTGGGGCGCCGCGAATGCGGCATCTGTTCCCGCTCCCGGCGATTTCGTGGCCACTCCCGGCTTTCCGTCATGCTCGGCGTAGATGCGCTGCGCATACTCGGCAAACGGCAAAGATTGCCTGCGGACCGACATCGGCGGGTCGAGTCGTTCAAAGACTCATGAGCACGTGGATGAACGGCAGTCCCGCAACGCCCCGTGACCCGGGCCAGCGGGGAACATTCCAAATCGGTCAGTTCGCCAGGCGAAATACGTAAAGGTGTACCTGTGCCCCGGCCGTCAGCGGCGTACCGGCAGCAGGTGACTCGTTGAACACGGTTCCCGGCGGATAAGTAGGGGTGCCATAGGTGTAGTAGGTGACGTATGGCGAAAGCCCCACTGCCTTAACGTCAGCCACGGCGTGGGCTTGGTACTTGCCGAATACATTTGGCACGATGTAGGTAAAGCCGTTGGGCGGCGGTGGCACGTAGACAATCACAGCATCCGCGACGCACGCCGGCTGGTTGTTGGTCGTCCCTGAGCAAACATTGCTGATGAAATTGCCGTAACGGTCAGTCTCGGTAAACAGCGGGTCCGGGGCGATGCCATCGTAGGTATTGACCGTGTACGCCTTGCTGAGCGTCCAGGTGATGCTGTGCCAGGACTGATACGTCGTAGTTTTGTACCCGCCACCCTTACCACTGCCGCCGCACGTCGTCCAGGCATACACTTCGCCGGTGATGTCGCCGTTGCTGTCAAAACCCGTCACGAAGCTGGAAACATGCACACCCCCGCAACTCACGCCTAGCAGCGTCGGATACCCGGCAGGCAGCGGCAACGGAGCCGCCACAGCCGCGCGGCCGAGGAAAGCGAAAGCTGCAAATGCAAGTGTGTTGACGAGTGCCTTCATATGGATCTCCTTCGGTTCAATCACTTTTCCGTTCCACCCTTTGGGGTCCCGACCGCGGAAGGAACTCGAGAACAGCGGTTCAGGTATTCTATACGATTCGTTTGATATCCGGCCCGGCCCGCTCAGCCGCGGCCGCATCCAGGATCGTCCGCTAAGCAGCGCGGGTCTGCTCCGGGGCGCGCATCGGTGTAGGATGTCATCAGATCGTCCAATTGGGAGCAATCACATGAACGTCCGCCACCTCCTGCCGTCCGTGAGCCGCTGGCTCTTGTCCAGTGGATGCCTCCTGTTGGCGGCCAGCCTGCTGCAGCCGGTTCACGCGTCCGGCGCAGACCTCTCGAACTTCAGGCGCATCGAGCCGCAGTACATCGCGGCCTTGGGAGACCCCGGGGCCACTTCCGGCAACGGTGCGCAATCGTGGGGCCTCTGGAACCAGGACCCGGGCCCGCGCGGTTGCAAGCTGGACCGCTACGATCAACTGAAGGCGGCGGGTGGCGTGGCGCCGTCACAGTGGAAATTCGACGCTGCGGACTGGTGGCTGGAGGAGCACGGCTTGATCATGGAGAAGCCCACCTTTCCGCTGCCTCCTGGGAAATACCTCGTCACGGGCGACCGCGACGTGACGGCCGTGCTGACAATTCAGCCCAGGGACAAAGACGGCAATCAGCGATGGGAACTCGCTGACCGCGCGACGCTCTACGATGTCACCCATCTCGGATGCCGTTCCGCACGCTACACGCCGGCGGCGACTAAGGCCGCATGCTTGCCCTCGAACGTTCGGACTACGAATTTTCCGGTAACTCCGGACACAGCCATGCCCGTCGTGAACGGTTGCCGCAAGCAGGATTACGCGGTTCTCATCGTCGTTGGGCTACCCGCCGCTCACTGAGTGGCGCAAAGAGGGGAGCGATTGCTCGCGAAGTGACCACGCTGACACCCGAAGGCGAATTCAGCCCGAGCCGGCGGAGCGCCTCTGGTACAAATCCATAGCGGAAGGAACAGGCCGTGCCCCGATGGGGCTTGCGCCATTGGCGAGGACTGGGCGGCGGTTTCGCATTACCGACGCTTCGTCGTTGATTCGAATCCGAGGGCCAGCTTCCGAGTAGCGCGTGATACGGGATTGATCCGGCAGAGCAGTTCTCCGCAATGAGGATTGCACTGATTCCACTTCAACGAATGTAGTGTCGGCCAGCGCGCTTGACCGAAATCCAGAAGTGAAGAATCACCCGCAATGCTTCAGCCGCCACTTGTTGACTTCGCGCCGAAGCGCTTTCAGGAACTCGGCTACTGGCCCGGCACGCGCCGGGCGGGCCTCCAGCCCCTGCTCCTGCAGCTTGCGCGCGGCCGCGTGATCGCCCTGCGCCTCCAGCGTGTAAGCGAGATTGTTCATCGCCGTCAGCGTGTCCGGATGCTCCTCGCCCAGCACGCGCCGGAAGGTCTCCAGCACCTGCTCCTCCAGCTTGCGCGCGGCCGCGTGATCGCCCTGCGCCCCCAGCGTTCCAGCGAGATTGTCCATCGCCGTCAGCGTGTCCGGATGCTCCTGGCCCAGCACGCGCCGGCGGGCCTCCAGCACCTGCTCCTGCAGCATGCGCGCGGCCGCGTGATCGCCCTGCGCCCCCAGCGTGTAAGCGAGATTGTGCATCGCCGTCAGCGTGTCCGGATGCTCCTCGCCCAGCACGCGCCGGCTGGCCTCCAGCACCTGCTCCTTCAGCTTGCGCGCGGCCGCGTGATCGCCCTGCACCCCCAGCGTGTAAGCGAGATTGTTCATCGCCGTCAGCGTGTCCGGATGCTCCTCGCCCAGCACGCGCCGGCGGGCCTCCAGCACCTGCTCCTGCAGCTTGCGCGCGGCCGCGTGATCGCCCTGATCCCACAGCGTTCCAGCGAGATTGTTCATCGCCGTCAGCGTGTCCGGATGCTCCTGCCCCAGCACGCGCCGGAGGGCCTCCAGCACCTGCTCCTCCAGCTTGCGCGCGGCCGCGTGATCGCCCTGCGCCCACAGCGTTCCAGCGAGATTGACCATCGCCGTCAGCGTGTCCGGATGCTCCTCGCCCCGCACGCGCCGGCTGGCCTCCAGCACCTGCTCCTGCAGCTTGCGCGCGGCCGTGTGATCGCCCTGCGCCCACAGCGTGTAAGCGAGATCGTTCATCGCCGTCAGCGTGTCCGGATGCTCCTCGCCCTGCACGCGCCGGCTGGCCTCCAGCACCTGCTCCTGCAGCTTGCGCGCGGCCGCGTGATCGCCCTGCGCCCCCAGCGTTTGAGCGAGATTGTGCATCGCCGTCAGCGTGTCCGGATGCTCCTCGCCCAGCACGCGCCGGCTGGCCTCCACCACCTGCTCCTGCAGCTTGCGCGCTGATTGGTAGCTGCCCTGCTCAAAATCCCGTCGCGCACTCCAACCTGCGAGTTCTGACAGCTTCGGGTCCTCACCGCCATTCGCAATTAGGCTCCGCGCATGCGGCATTTCGGCCGCGATCGTCCCGTATTCCCCGATATGGAGAATAGACGCTAGCCTGACCGTGAGCACCCGAACGGCCGCAGCCCTGAGCACCTTTGTGCGCCCTGGAGTAGATTTCTCCTGAAAGCGCATCGATCGAGAAACGAGCGTGTGGACTGTGCGTGCGTCATCACCCGCTCTTTCTGCTAACGAAGCTTGGGTGAGTTGCTGGAACGCCTTCCGTTGAGCCCACTGGGCCTCTGGCAAGCCGGCAGCTTCGAATACGGCGATCACAAGCGAGGCTGTGATCGGCGCTACGGCCAGGACTGACGCCAATCGTAGAAGGTCCTGACCTTCGCTTTCCAGCCCACGAACGCTCCGCAGCACGGTGTTGGCGATGCTCGGTTCATGGCCGTTTGGGAGGGCATCCGCCAATTCGGCTGCCAGTTCCAGCGCGTCACGGCTTTCCAGTGCAAGCTCGTCGCGAAGAGTCTTGTAGGGCTCCTTTCCATACGACTGGAGCGCCGCGGCGGTGACGTCGAGCGCCAGCGAGTGGTACCCGAGATCGTTCGCGAGTGCGCGTGCCGCATCTTCTTCTTGGTTGTTAGCCGGGGGCCGCCGTGAAGTGAGCAGTTGGAAGGCCTCATCGGGGTGCAGAACGGAGAGGTCCACCGGCCGCGCGAGAGTGCCGTACGCGCGACTGCGGGTCGTTATGAGCGTGCGGGCGATGGTGTCGGGCGCTAACCAGCGGCGGAGGGCCTGAGGTTCGAGGCCATCCGGGACGTCGTCGACCACCCAAAGGCAGCGCTTTTCCCTTTTCGCCAACTCGCGGCCGAGCGCTCCTTCAATCTGGTCTGTCGTCAGCGCGTGAATGGGAAGTCCGAGCCTTTCCGCAGGTATGACCCTTTCCGCAATCTGCCGTACCTGGGCCGCACGCTGTGCCTCGCGCGCTTCATCGCCGGCGGCCGAGGTGGCGTCGTTACCATACGCTCGGAGCCAAAAGATGCCGCCGGGGTAAGCCGAGCCGAAACGCAAGGCGTACTCTTCGGCGAGGAGCGACTTGCCCACGCCGGCGAGTCCGTGAACCTGCCCGATGCCTCCGGTGGCAGCGGCGGCACCGGTAACTTGCGCCACGTCGCCGGCACTCAGCACGGAGTGCAGCTCCCACATTTTCTCGATGCGGCCTACGAAGCGGGTGGAACCCGCCGGGCTCAAAGGGTGCCACTGGGGGGCGGACACGGATTGGATGTTGGCCAACGGCCCCTCGAGTCCCTCCAGGTGGCTGACGACGGCCTGCACCAATTCCCTGAGATCGGCATCGTCCCTGGGCACCGGGCGGAACTTCGCGTCGCGGAGCTGAACGGGATGGATGTGGGCGGAAGTCGTTTCCGGGTTGATTACCAACACCCTGCGTCGAGGGTCGCCCTCGGCTTGCCCGGCGAGGAAGGCGGCCGTAAGTTCCCACTGGCACGCGCGCCTGGTGGGGTAGGTTTTGGAAAAGTAGGCCAGCAGGGCCTTAGCCTTCGCGAGGCCGGTGTTGACGGCGCGAGTTATGCTGTCGAAGTCGTTGATCTCGTTCGCGTCGAACCACACCCGGAGCCCAGCCGTCCTTAGCGCATCGGCGATCTGCCCTGGGCGGTCCCCATCCGCCCACGCATGACTCAGGAAAAGGTCGTAGTCAGCAGCGGGCATACCGGGACATTAGCTTGGAGCTACAGAATATCAGTCAAAGGTGGCCCGGTAGGCGTTGTAATTACGGTGCGGACTGGTTCAACGTAGACACGGTCATCCGAAACCTCGAAATCCGATCCGCGGTGTACTGCCGTCCACCAGGTTGCCGCCTCACGCAGAGGTCCCGATGGATGGCGGCCGGCTCTGCCAGTAGATATGTCGTGATACGATGTATTTGTGGTCGATGAGAACATTGATTTGACTCCGGAGCAGTATAGGGATCTGGCGGAGTTCCGGCGGCAGATCCGTCAGTTTCTTCATTTCAGCGAGGCGGCCGCAAAGAGTGTCGGCATCGAACCGCAACAGCATCAACTATTGCTGGCGGTGCAGGGGCTGCCGGCCGAAGTCAAGCCTACGATCGGCGAACTGGCATCGAGGCTCTTTATTCAGCACCACAGCACTGTCGAGTTGGTGAATCGGCTTGAGTCCGCCGGCGCCATAGCCCGCAGCCCGGGTCCGGAAGACAGACGCGAAGTGTGGATTCGGCTCACGCCGGAGGGAAAGACAATTCTCCGCAAATTGGCTGTAGCTCACCGTGAGGAACTGGAACGCTCTGGCCCGGAGGTGGCGAGAGCACTTCAGTCCATGCTGCGACACAGCCGGAAAGGCCACCGCGCATGAAACACAATTATAAAGACCGTGCTGCAGGCTTAGGGGATTTCACGACCACGGCGCGCGTGATCCCGATTTCGATGCTGGCAATCGTGATCGGCCTGATCGCTACCTGCGTCGCATGGGCACTCTTGCGGCTGATTGCGTTCTTCACGAACCTCTTCTACTTCGGAACGATCAGCACTGTGCTCAACTCTCCGGCGGGAAACCATTTGGGCTGGTGGGCGGTTCTTGTGCCGGTGGGCGGAGCACTTGCCATCGGGTTTATGGCGCGGTACGGTTCTGAGCGGATTCGCGGCCACGGGATTCCCGAGGCACTGGAATCAATCCTGATTCACGGAAGCAGGGTGCAGCCACGGCTGGCGATCCTGAAACCACTGTCAGCGGCGATATCGATCGGCTCGGGCGGACCGTTCGGTGCGGAAGGTCCGATCATCATGACCGGCGGCGCGATTGGCTCGATCGTCGCGCAGTTCTTCCATCTGACGGCATCGGAACGAAAAACTCTACTCGTAGCGGGAGCGGCTGCGGGAATGTCGGCAACCTTCGCGACACCTGTCGCCGCAGTTATGCTCGCGGTTGAACTGCTGTTGTTCGAGTGGAAGCCGCGGAGCGCCATCCCGGTGGCTCTGGCGAGCGCGGCTGCAGGCGCGGGCCGGCGTTACATTCTCGGCCTCGGGCCTTTGTTCCCGGTACCCCACCATGCGATCTTCATTGGACCCGAGGGACTCCTGGGCTGCGCGATTGCGGGCCTGCTGGCCGGTGCACTCTCAGCATTACTGACATGGGGCGTCTATGCGGCCGAGGATGGGTTCATGAAATTGCCCATCCACTGGATGTGGTGGCCGTCAATCGGTGCGTTGTTCGTTGGACTGGGCGGTATGATTTTCCCCCAGGCGCTCGGAGTCGGATACGACACGATTCGAGAGTTATTGCAGGGAAATGTCGCAGCGACCGTGATTGCAGGTGTACTCCTGGTGAAATCAACAATCTGGATCATCTCGCTGGGGTCGGGAACGTCGGGCGGTGTGCTGGCGCCATTACTCATGATGGGCGCTGCTCTGGGCGGAATGGAAGCAGCCTTTCTGCCACAGGAAGGGGCAGGGTTCTGGCCTCTGGTCAGTATGGGCGCCATGTTGGGCGGTACAATGCGCGCACCATTTACCGCAGTGCTGTTCGCGCTTGAACTGACACACGACATCAACGTGCTGCTGCCCCTGCTGGTCGCCGCCATGCTGGCCCACGGAACGACAGTCTTGCTGCTGAAACGGTCTATTCTTACTGAGAAGGTGGCACGGCGAGGATTTCACCTCACGCGTGAGTACGCCATCGACCCGCTGGAGATTATGTTTGTTCGTGAGGTAATGCGAACGAAGGTTGCTGTGCTCCCCGCGCAGACGACGGTAGAGGAACTGCGGCCTGTTGTGCTGCAGCGGCAGACGAAACACGGACAACATTTATACCCGGTAGTAGACGACAAGAAGAAACTCATCGGTGTGGTGACGCGCGGGCAACTGCGCGAAATTATCGACGGCGATGCGGGAAGTCAAAGTCTGGGCGCAGTGGTTCGGGAGGCCGTGACCGCGCATCCGGATGAGCCCTTGCGTGTTGTGGTCATGCGCATGGCCGAAACGGGTTTGACCCGGATGCCGGTTGTGGATCGGAACACCGGACTGCTGGAAGGCGTCGTAGCTCTGGGGGATTTGCTGGGCGCGCGTATTCGGAATCTCCAGGAGGAACGCGATCGCGAAAGGGTGCTTGAGTTGCGGTTTCCGTTTTCCCGATCGGCGCGCAAGGTATCGGCGAATCAGGAAGCGTGACGAGCTTGACAGCTCCGCTAAAAAGATGCATTCTGAATGCATATTATGGCGTTCACTCAATCTCTCTACGAACAAATCGGCGGTGAAGCGGCAGTGAACGCCGCGGTTGACGTCTTCTATCGAAAGGTACTTGCGGACGACCGTATCAGCAGATTCTTTGACGATGTCGATATGGACCGCCAGATCGCGAAGCAAAAAGGTTTTCTAACGATGGCGTTTGGAGGTCCTGTGTCCTATACCGGCAAGGACATGCGAGCGGCCCATGCACGTCTCGTGGCGATGGGCCTGAACGATTCACATTTCGACGCTGTGGTGGAACTGCTCGGTCAAAGCCTCACTGACTTGAACGTTCCCGCGAACCTGATCGCGCAGGTTGCCGCGATTGCCAAATCCACCCGCGCAGACGTCCTGAACCGCTGACTGATTTTATGACCGCGATTTTGACGGGCGCTCTTACTCAATCGCGCCTGGAAGGTCTGTTCTCGATGTGCTGCTTGGCGGAGGTGTAGAGGCGCCGCATTCATGCATGGCCGGCACTTGCGGTTCGTGCATGATGCGAGCGGTCGAGGGAATCGTGCCCGCAAAAGCCCAGGCCGGGCTTAAGCCTTCATGGGCGGCGCAGGGCTATTTTCTACCGTGCGTGTGCACGCCGGATTCAGACTTGACTGTTGCCCGCGTTGGAACGGACGCACGGTTCGGCGCGACGATTACAGCCTTCGAGCAGTTGAGCGCAGGCGTGCTCGCAGTATGGCTCCGATGCGACGCCAGGGTCGATTTCCGGGCGGGTCAATATATAACGCTGCTGCTGGACGGAACGCTGGCCCGTAGTTACTCGATTGCCAATTTGCCGGGCGGGTTCGAAATCCAGATCCATGTGCGTCGCATCGCCGGGGGTAAAATGAGCGGCTGGCTTCATGACATCGCGCGGGTAGGCGACAGAGTTCAGATCCAGGGACCCTCGGGCGATTGTTTTTACCTGCCGGGCAGCCCGGACCAGCCGCTGCTTCTGGCTGGCACGGGTACCGGTCTTGCGCCTCTCTATGGAATCCTGCTTGACGCACTTAGGCAGGGTCATACGGGTCCGATCTCGCTGTTTCATGGGGCAGTGGATGAGGGCGGCCTGTACCTGCGGGAAGAACTTCGGGATATTGCGGCCCGTTATCCGAATGTGGAGTACACACCATGCGTTCTGAAGAACAGCGATGGAGAGATTGCGTCCGGCTCAATCGAAAAGGTGCTGCTGGAACGGCTGCCTCAGCTCAGCGGATGGCGCGCCTTTGTGTATGGCGATCCTGAGATCGTCAAGCTCCTCCGCAAAAGGATCTTTCTGGCCGGGGCGGCATCACGCGATATCTATGCCGATGCTTTTGTGCCCTCGGTTTAACATGATGCAATGCAGTTAAGCTTACATGCAGATTACGCGCTTCGCGTGCTGGTCTATCTGGGCGCCCATCCAAATCGCGTAGTCCGAACGCAGGACGTCAGCGAAGCGTATCAGATTTCGAAGCATCACCTGGTGCGGGTGGTCCAGACGCTGGCCGAACACGAATACGTTAAAATCCACCCGGGACGTTCCGGAGGCATTACACTGCTTCGTGAACCGGCTCTGGTCCGATTGGGTGAGGTGGTTCGAACCGCTGAACCCAACATGCGTTTGGTGGAGTGCTTCGACCACAAAACCAACACATGTAAGATCGCGCCGGTCTGCGCGCTTAGAGGAATGCTGAAGGAAGCACTTGATGCGTTTATCGCCTCTCTGAACCGCTATACTCTTGCGGACATTCTCGGCCGTGGCGGCCAACAGAGATTGGCGAAGATATTCGCGGCAGCCGGCTGAAATCAACGCTACCCCAAAGAACTACTGGAGAGATCAATTTGATGAAACCTTCAGCTAGTGCAGACCGGCGGGGCACTCTCCTTTAGCTCTGGCGTCCGTGTCGTTCGCGGACTTCACTCCGAAGTTTCGTGAGATGCTTTATCTCTGCGCGACGCAATCGGCACTGTTGATTGCCCGAGTCGGCGGAGCGCCTCTGGTACAAATCCATAGCGGAAGGACCAGGCTGTGCCCCGATCAGGGCGAAGGGTAGATCTATACTTCGCGACTACACAGGGTTTTGCACCGGCCGGAATAACGTGTGGTGGGTCAGTTTCCGGTAACGGGACTTTGCAGGAACGTCGAGAATCGGCCTTCTGAGTTTGAGGCTCCGAAGAACGCGTAATCCACTCCGGATGGCTCCCCGTCATAGATTCGAACTGGGCGGCACTGCACGCGAGCGGAACACTTTTGTGGCCGGATGGTCGCTAGCCGTGATCGGAATTGAGAACGCAAAACGGCGTTACCGGAAACTTGCTATGCGGCGCTCAAACCCGCGATCAACCTCACAGCGTTCACTATCCCCCCTACCGCTCAATCCTCGGCAGCCCATCCCGCCACCCCAGCTTCACAAAAGACAAATACCAGGTCCGCCCCTGATCCGCATTCCCCTGGTAAAACAAATAACCCTTCCCATCCTGATCCGTAAACACCCCCGGATGCCCCGACTCAGACGAATTCCATTCACCCTCGCGCCCATTCGCCAAAAACGGCTCCTTCGATATCCGTTCCCAGTGAATCCCATCCCTGCTCCTCGCGCACCCAATTTGCTGGGGCGCATTGTTATAGGCTCCGGCATAGAACATAAACAGAACGTCACCGCGCCGAACGATCGACGGCGCCTCCACGCAATCGCGCTCCCACGGCAGCTCGGGCTTCAGAACCGGCGCGTCGGCCAGCATCTTCCACGCATCCCGTCCGAAACCTTTTCCCTTTTCGGCATAGGCGCCCACAATCATCTGCACCTTCATCTGCGGGTCGCGCGTGGCCGCATAGAGCAGCCAGCGGTCATGAAACTCCGCTACCTCGGCATCAATCGCCCGTCCCGCATTCCAGTTCCCGGTCGGGTGGAACACCGGATTGCTCGCATCCCGCGTAAAGTGCAGGCCATCCTTCGAACTCGCATGGCAGATCGCGTCCTTCTCCTTGTTCCCGTAGGTCTGGTAGAACAGGTGAACCTCGCCGTCGATCACCTTCGCAAACGGAGCGCAAAGCCCCAGCTTCTCGTAATCCGCTTCCGAAAGAATCTCCCCCACCTTGGTCCAATCCGTCAGGTTGCGGCTTTCCGCAATCCCCACAGACCAGCCCTTCGCCGCCCCGCCCGCCGGCATCGAGTAATAGAGCAGATAGCGCCCCTGAAAACGAATCACGGACGGATCTTTCGCGAACGGCCGTCCCAGCCGCGACGAATCGCTCCAGAACATGGCGGGCGTCTCCGCCAGCAGCGTCGTGCAGCAAACCATCAGAGCCCAAACAGTTTGTCCGCGCATATCCCCTGATTATTCCACTCCGCGGCAACGCGCTGCCTTCGCTTGTGGAACGCGGAAAAGGCTTGCTTCGATATTTCGATAGAGGTAGAATCAACGAAGCGTGCCTGCGAAACCAACCGAAGACGAAATCATCCGTTTTGCGGATATGTTCTCCGCCATGGGAACCGGCCCGCGCCTGCGTATCATGCGGGTGCTGCTCTCAGCGCATCCCGAGGGCATGGTCGTCAACGAAATCGGGACGGAACTCAGTATCCCTGGCTCGACGCTCTCGCATCACCTGGACAAGTTGAAAAACGAAGACCTCGTGAAAGTGCGCCGCGAAGGAACGTATCTTTGGTACTCGGCGAATGCCGAAGCCTTGCAGGTGCTTTTGGGCTTCCTCTATGCCGAGTGCTGCACCCGAAACAAAGCGATTCAGCCAAAAGCGATTTTTCGCCTGTGTCAGTAAATAAAGAGATGGAACTCAAAGACATCGTCAAAGAGAAATACGGTCAGGCGGCGCTGCGTGTCAACACGGGCGGCAGCTCCTGCTGTGGCGCGGGGGCCGCTCTCGATAACTGCTGTGACCCGATCACCGCAAACCTGTACGATGCCACGCAAACCGGCACGGTCCCGGAAGCAGCGGTGCTGGCGTCACTCGGCTGTGGCAACCCCACGGCCCTCGCCGAATTGAAAGCTGGCGAAACCGTGCTCGATCTCGGCTCCGGCGGCGGCATCGACGTGTTGCTGTCAGCCCGCCGTGTCGGCCCGGCTGGCAAAGCCTGGGGCCTCGATATGACCGATGAAATGCTGGCCCTTGCCCGCGAGAACCAGCGCAAAGCCGGGGTGGAGAATGTCGAATTCCTGAAAGGGGAGATCGAGCAGATCCCGCTGCCGGACAACTCGGTCGATGTGGTCATCAGCAATTGCGTGATTAACCTGTCCGCCGATAAAGATCGCGTGCTCCGTGAGGCGTTCCGCGTCCTGAAACCGGGTGGGCGTTTCGCCGTGTCGGATGTTGTCACACGCGGCGAAGTCCCTGCCGAAGTGCGCAGGAACATGCTGCTGTGGGTCGGCTGCATTGCCGGGGCGCTCGGCCAGGATGAGTATGTCGCCAAACTGGCCGGAGCGGGTTTTGATGCTGTCGAAATCGAACCGACCCGGGTTTACAGCATCGAAGATGCAAGAACCTTTCTTAGCGGGCAGGGCGTTGACGTCGACGCCATGGCTCCGGCTGTCGAAGGCAGGTTCTTCAGCGCCTTCATTCGCGCCACGAAGCCTGCGGGCTGCTGCCCCACCCAGCCGTTACTCTGTCAGTAGTGCCACCCAACCTCCACGACATGAAAACGTGGACCAACCGCACCGGCCACGCCAGACTCCGCTCTTTAGCCACAGCGGACGGCAATTTCTGGCTGGAACAGAATTCGGCCAAGCGCACCAAATGGGCAAAGCTCGCCCGCGAAGGCCACGACGTGGCCTGGGAGTTTGAAGCGGGAGGCGGCTATACCGGACGCATGCTGATCGATGGCGAAATCCTGACGCCGTCCGAAGCGACGAAGAAGTTCCTCCAGCCCGGCAAATAACGAACTCATCCAGCTCGTCCGTGGGGAAGAAACGCGCCCTTCCTTCCCCAAAAGAAACCGCCCCAAACTACCCCGCGTTCTGCAGGCGCGCAAATCCCGTTCGCGCAAACTGGTTCGCGGCGCCCGAAAGCGCGTCCCGCAATCCCACGCCGAACGCCTCGCCGGCGGAACGCGAAAGCTGGCCCGCCATCACCAGCAGATCGCCTCCGTCCAGCTCACTCGTAAACCACGGCGGCGGCGGACCCGGATACGGCCAAACCAGTCGGAACCCGTTCCCGCAGAAGTCATCGGAAAACTCACTCACATATCCGCCGACGATGATAATGCCTCGCTCCTCTTCCGTGATCGCGCGGGAAAACTCGTCCAGCATCTCCGCCCGGCTCACCATCACATCCACCACTGCGTGGAAAAACCGGACGCCCGGCGGCAGTGGCTGCGGGTTCAGCCTGGGCTGGCTCCCCGCCGCGAACAAATGCCACGGCTCCGCCGCCTGCCCCACCACTTGGGCAATGGCCTGGCGGATCAGGCTGTCGAACCGCCGGGGCGGAGGCAGCGGAAGTGTCGGTGATCGTTCCAAAACCGAGTCGACCAGGGCAACCATCCGTGCCGGAGTGATCGCGAAAGACTGTTGCGTCTGCGTAGCTTGCATGGAATCTCCTCTGCGCCCCCTTGGGCGTCGGTGAGTAGTGCGGGCCGCCCGCTTCCCGTTTCACCTCCCCGCGCCGATGCCCCTCGCCACGCCCGGTAACTCTCATATCACTCAACGGAATCAACGACTTATCTACTCGACTTCCGCCCGCCGTTGTATCCTCGAACTGAAAACCTCATGCGCCGCGCCGCCATTCCTGTCACAATTGGCTTCGTTCCGCGGCTGTGCTTCGGCCGGAAAAGCGCGTGACGTTTCCGGTTTCAATCCGTCCAAAACCCGTAACGATGCTCGACGCCGCCGGAACCCTCACCATCCGCCTCGCGCCCGCCATCGAAAAAACCGCCTCCGTCGAAAGCGACCTCATCCGCGCTGCCCAAAACGGCGATCAGGAGGCGTTCGAGCGCCTCGTCCGCACCTACGACCAGAGCGTTCTCCGGATCGCGCTCAACCTCCTCCGGTCCCCCGAAGACGCCCGCGACGTCTATCAGGAGGCATTTCTCCGCGTCTACCGCAACCTCCACTCGTTCCGCTTCGATTGCAGCTTTCACACCTGGCTCTATCGCATAGTGACCAATATCTGCCTCGACCATCTGCGCAAACGAAAAGTGCGCCGGGAGGAATCCTCCGTCATCGAAACCGGAGAGGGTCCTGTCGACCGCATGGAACGCGTGGAAGAAGAAGCCGCTCATGCCGATCCCGAGCGCACCATGTTTAGCCGCCAGCTCGGCGTCCGCATTGAAGCCGCCCTCGCTGCCCTCACCCCGCGCGAACGCGTTGTCTTCGAATTGCGCCATTTTCAAGGCCTGCGCCTCCGGAATATCGGGGAAGTGCTGGGCACCAGCGAAGAAGCCGCCAAAAACTGCCTGTTCCGCGCCACCCAAAAAATGCGCACAGTCCTGGGAGATCTTGCCTAAATGTGCACAATTCTGCACAATCCTGCACAATCCTGCACAACGCCGGCCTCCCGGGAAAGGAGTGCCCGGTCATGACCTGCGACCAGGTCCGGAAGTCCGTTCCCCTTTATTTCTATGGCGAACTGCCGCCGGAAACCGAAGAACTCATCGAAGCCCACTGCGCCGCTTGCCTCGCCTGCCAGTCCTCATGTGACCAATTCCGTATGTTCTCCACCGCCCTCAACGAATCCGAACTTGAGCCGTCGCTCGACCTGCTCGTCGAATGCCGCCAGATCCTGGCCACGCGGATCCGCGCCGGCGAATCCCTCCCCGAACCCCGCCTGCCGTTCTGGCAGCGGATTTTCCAGGATGCCCACATCTCCCTCCGCATTCCCGCCGGCGCTCTCGCGCTCGTCGCCATCGGCTATTTCGGCGCCCGCCTAACCCCGGACCTCCTCCCCTCCGGCGCGCTCGAAAGCGGCATCGTCTCCACCGTCCGCTCCGTTCAGCCCGATTCCTCCGGCCGCGTCCGCATCTCGGTCGATGACGTTCACCGCCGCGTCGTCTCAGGCGGCGTCGACGATCAGAAAATTCGCCAGCTCCTCCTCACCGCCGTCCGCGAGGAAAGCAATCCCGGCGTTCGCGTCGAATCCGTCGATCTTCTCAAAAACATGGCGTCCTCCGAAGACGTCCGCGGCGCCCTCCTCGATGCGGTCGAGCACGATCCCAATCCCGGCGTCCGCCTCAAAGCCCTCGACGGCCTCCGTCAGTTCGCCTCGAATGCCGAAGTCCGCAAGGCCCTCAGCCAGGTTCTCCTCAACGATTCCAACCCCGGCGTCCGCATCCAGGTCATTGATTTGCTCGTATCCCATCACGACGATTCCATGGTCGGCGTCCTCCAGAATCTGGTTCGCAAGGAAGACAACAGCAATGTTCGCGTTCGCCTGCAGCGCGCGTTGCAGGAGATGAATGCGTCCGTCGGCACTTTCTAAGTTCCGTTGGCCCCTTCTCGCCCTGGCCTGCACTGCCCCCCTGTACGCCTTTTCCCCTCAGTCCTCTGAACCCATCGACCCTGCCGGCGCCCTCCAGATCTTCTGTCCCGGCAACATCAAATTCCGAGGCACCTCTTCCTCCCGGCTTACCTGGCGCGCGGGCAGTGATTCCCGTATCTCTTTCACCCGTCAGGGAAATCTCACCATTCTCCAGGCCCCTGCTGCCGACTCGCTCGAAGTCACCGCGCCCCGCACCCTTGAACGCCTGAACATCCATACGCCCGGCGGCGATCTCGATGTCGCCGATCTCAATGGCTCGCTCGTCGCCCAGGCCGCCGGCCGCATCGCCCTCGGCCGCATCGGCGGCAGCGTCGAAATCCACTCCGCCGGCGGACCCACGTCCCTTGGCTCCATCGGCGGCGAAATCCACTGCTCCTCCGGCGGCGGCGCCATCCGTGCCGACACCCTTCACTCCGGCGCTGTCTTCCAAACCGCCGGCGGCGACATCGTGATTCAGAAATCCACCGGCCCCGTCCGCGCGTGGACCGGCGGCGGCAGCATCTTCGCCACCTTCTTCCCCGGCCTCATGCTCATGGATTCCATGCTCTCCACCGCTGCCGGTGACATAACCGTCCACCTTGCGTCTAATCTCCATGTCAGCATCCGGGCGCAAAATACCGGTTCGGCGGACCGCCGGTCCATCGTTTCGGATTTTTCCGCCATCCGCGTAAGATCGGTCCGCAGCTCCGTTCTCGCCGAAGGAGCCATCAATGGCGGAGGCCCGCTGCTGCGCATTTCCGCCAATGGCGGCTTCATCTATATAAGGAAGAAATAGGCACAATGATGCACAATCTTGCACAATGCACAGCGCTGTTTGCCCTGATGGCGCAGGCGCCGGCCCCCGCGCCGCGTGCGCGTTCCGTCACCAGCCTCGTCGCGCAGCCCGGCAGTTACCTCGGCGTCGCCGTCGTCGAAATCGATTCCGATCGGGCCAAAGCCTTAAAACTAAAGGAAGAGCGTGGTGTCGAGATCAAGTATGTCGATGAAAACAGCCCGGCTGCCAAAGCCGGACTGAAAGAGGGCGACGTCGTTCTCGATTACAACGGCCAGCGCATTGAAGGCATCAACCAGTTCATCCGAATGGTCTCGGAAACGCCGTCCGGCCGCAAAGTCTCCCTCCAGATCAGCCGCAACGGCTCGCTCCAAACGCTTCCAGTCACTATCGAAGCCCGCTCCGGACGCGGTGGCTTCTCTTTCACCATGCCGAATCTCTCCGCCCTGCCGGCGATGCCAGTGATGCCTGCCATGCCCAATATGCCCAATATGCCGGAGATTCCGCTCGCTTCCCCCGCCTCGGAATTGAAAGCGAAGCCCTCAATTCCCAGCTTGCCGATTACTTCGGCGTTCACGAAGGAGTCCTGATTCGGTTCGTTTCGAAAAATTCCGCCGCCGAGCGGGCCGGTCTGAAAGCCGGCGACGTAATCACCCGCGTCAGCGGCGATGCCATTCGCAGCCCTGGCGACATCACCATGAAAATCCTCCCGCCCAACGCTGCCAAATCCGTCACCCTCACCGTCGTCCGTAATCATAAGGAGATGTCGGTGGAAGTCGTCCTGAGTGCCGATCGCCGTTCCGAAGCCTTTACCGATCTTGCCTGCTACACTGCCTGAGGAATGCATGGCCTGGCCGTCTCCATTTGTGGCATCCCGCTCGCGAACCCGGTAATCGCGGCGTCCGGCACATTCGGGTACGGCCTGGAATTTCAGGATCTCGTCAACCTCCGCGCGCTCGGCGGCATCGTGGTCAAAGGCCTGTCGAAGGATCCCATTGAGGGCAATCCCGCGCCGCGCCTCTGGGAAGCCGAACAGGGCATGATCAATTCCGTCGGCCTCCAGAACATCGGCGTCCGCGCTTTCGTCCGCGAAAAACTGCCCGCGCTGCGCTCCGTCGGCACGCCCGTTTTCGCCAACGTCTTCGGCTACGCCGCCGAGGACTATGTGGAAGTTGTACGCGTCCTTGAAGATGCCGAAGGTCTCGCCGGCTATGAACTCAACGTGTCCTGCCCGAATACGAAACACGGCGGCATCTTCTTTTCAAACGACGCCGACGCGCTTTCCGGTCTCGTCGCGTCGGTAAAAGTGATTGCGCGACGCCCGGTCATCGTGAAGCTCTCGCCCAACGTCGCCCGCATCGAACCGCTCGCGCTGGCCGCCGAGCAGTCCGGCGCCGACGCCGTTTCGCTCGTCAACACGTTTATCTCGCTCGCGGTTGACGCCCGCACGCGCAAACCCCGCATCGGCGCCGGCTTTGGCGGACTTTCCGGCCCGGCCATCAAGCCCATCGCTTTGCGGATGGTCTATCAGGCCGCCAAAGCCGTCCGCATTCCCGTCATCGGCATGGGCGGCATCGCCTCCGGCGAAGATGCCGCCGAGTTCCTCATCGCCGGCGCCACCGCCGTCGAAGTCGGCACCGCCACGTTTTGGGATCCCGCCGCGCCGCGCCGCATCGCTCAGGAACTTGCTGCGTTCCTGGCCCGGCAGCGCATTTCCGATGTCCGCTCGCTCACCGGCACGCTCCAGCTCTGAACTATTCCGGCTTTGCCAGCGTCACCGTGCCGAACTTCTCCAGCGCCTTCTGGATCTTCGCCGCGTCGCCTACCACCACGATCGCCGAATCGCCCGGCACAATGTACTTCTTCGCCGCCGCCTCGATCTGATCCGGCTCCGTCGACCGCACATGTGTTGTATACGTCTCGATGTAGTCGTTCGGCAGCCCCATTACTTTCACCGTCGCCAGCTGCTCGGCAAGGCCGGACTGCATCTCCATCCTTAATAGGTATCGGCCGCTCAGGTAATTCTTGTTGGCGCTCAGTTCCTCCGCGCCCACGCGCTCGCTGCCCATCTGCGCCATGTCGTCCAGCAGCGCCTGCATCGCCGGTTCCACCACATCGTTGCGCACCTGCGTTACTGCCGCGAACGTGCCTGCTTCCTGGCTGCGGCTCGGTTCGGTATGCACGTCATAAGCGTAACCGCGCTTCTCGCGGATATCGTTGAACAGCCGCGAATCCGCGCTCCCGCCCAGAATCGCCGAAGCCACTGTAAGCGGGAAGAAATCCGGCGACCCATACGTCGATGTAAGCCGCCCGACTCGGATATCCGCCTGCGCCGAGCCCGGCCGATCCACCAGCACGATCTGTCTCTTCGGCGCCGGCGGCGCCGCCGGCGAATATGCCGGAGCCGTATTCGCCGCCCATGCACCGAGCTGCTCCTGAATCGTCTTCATCATCTGCGCCCGCGCCGGCAGGCGTCCCAGCACAATCAGCGACGCTCGGTTCGGCGTCACATACGAATCCCGAAACGCCATCAGCGCCTTTCGATCCAGATGATCGAGCGACGCCAGCGTCGGTCCTGCGTGCGCGTACGGATGGCTGCCGAATACCACCGAGCGGAACTTCTCGTTCATCAGGAAGCTGGCCTCGGAACGCTCCGCCATGAGCACCTGCCTGCGATTCTGCATCTGCAGCGCGACTTCGCTTTCAGGGAAGCTCGCGTTCAGCACCACATCGCCCAGCAGCGCGAGCAGCCGCGGCGCATTCTCCGCCAGCGCGCTGCCCGCCAGCATCAGTGAGTCCGCCGTGGATTGCCCGTTCAGCGAGCCGCCCATCTCCGCCAGCTGCTCCGCAATCTGGCGCGATGTGCGCGTCTTCGTTCCCTGCGTCAGCAGGGCCGCAACCGCGTCCGATGCGCCCGGCAAATTCGCCGGATCGAACTTCGCGCCCGCCTGAATCGCCAGCCGCACGGTCACCAGCGGAAAGCGCGCGTCGTCCACCAGCACCACGGCCAATCCGTTTGCCAGCTTCGTCTCGTAAACCGGCGGCAGCTTGTACGCCGGAATCGGCGGCGTCTGCGGCGGCTTCGTCCGGTCGAACGTCTGCGCCAGCGCGCCCGCGCTCAGCAGGATCGTGATCACCGCGCTTCTCATTTCTTCTCCTCGCCAACCGGCTGAATCTCCAGCACGTCCCGCTTCTGCGCCGTCAGGTACTTCTTCGCCACTGCCTGAATCTCCGCCGGCGTCACCGCCAGAAACCGGTCCATTTCCAGGTTGATCCATTCCGGTTTGTCGTCCAGCGTCTGGTACTTCGCCAGCAGCTGCGCCCGCGTCAGCGCGCTCTGCAGACTGGTAATTCGCTGCGCCCGGAAGAATGTCCGCATGCGCTCCAGTTCCTTCGTCTCCACGCCGTCTTTCTGCACCCGCGCAATCTCATCCTGCAGCTGTCCCACAATCTCGCTCGCCTGGAAGTTCGGCTTGTAGAGCAGGAAGAACGCGTAAACGCCCGGATCGCGATAGTCCGACAAGTCCGCAAACGGCCAGCCCGGATTCGCCTCGAACTGCACCACCGATTGCTTTCCCTTCACCAGATCCAGCTGCAGCCGCGAGCTCTCGCCGCCCGTCAGCAGCACGTCCAGCATGCCCAGCGCATAGTAATCCGGCGAGCGCCGCGCCGGTCCCGGAAATCCCACCACCACGCCGGGAACCTGCGCCAGCTTGTCGCTGTACTTCTCGGTTCGGCCTTCCGTCCGCGTCATCTCCGTCATGTCCGGACGCTTCGCCGCCGCCTGCGCCGGAATGTCCCCGAAGTAGTCGCTCACCAGCTTCTTCGCCGCGGCGGTCTGAAAGTCCCCGGCAATCACCAGCACGGCATTGTTCGGCGCGTAGTAAGTCCGGAAGAACTTCGACACGTCATCGAGCGACGCCGCGTTCAGATCCTCGAACGACCCGATCAGCGAATGCGAGCTCTGCCAGTTGCTGTACGCCAGTGCCGGCCACTTGTCCACAATCGCCGTGGCATACGGACGGTTATCGAAGGAAAGCCGCCGCTCCTGCTTCACCGCTTCCTTCTGGTTCGTCAGGTTCTCCGCCGTAATCGCCAGGCTGCGCATGCGGTCCGATTCCAGCCAAAGCCCAACCGCCAGCTTGTTCGATGGCAGCGTCTCGAAGTAATCCGTGTAATCCGGATGCGTCGAGCCGTTGTCCGCGCCGCCGTTGGACGTAATCAGCTTCGAGTGCATGCCCTTCGGCGCATTCGCCGATCCCTCGAACATCATGTGCTCGAACAGATGCGCGAAGCCCGTGCGGCCTTTTTCCTCCGATCGCGAGCCCACGTTGTACATCACGTAGACCGCAACCACCGGAACGGCGTTATCCTTCGACAGAATCACGCGCATCCCGTTTGGCAGTTTATACTTATCGATCGGGATCGTCACATCCGCCGCCTGCGCGCCGGCCGCTGCCAGACTCAGCAGGAGCAAGAGTTTCTTCATACCAGCTGCCAGTATATCTTTGGGCCTCATTGTGCTGGCGGCGGTTCACCCTAAAATGGGAACAGTGTCGGCTCTCAACAGTTCAGGTCTGACGCCCGCCGATGCCATCGACGCCGCGGATCTCGCGCTGTGGCATGTCGAAATTCCGTCGCGCACCGTCACCGCCTCGCCGCGCTTCCGCTCCCTGTTCGGAATGCCTGACGATGCGTTCGATCTCGATGTGTGGCTGGCCCGCATTGCGCCGGAAGATCGCGAGCGCGTTGCCGGTATGCTCGCTGCGTCGCTCGACTACGCCGCGGAGTTCGATGGCGAGTTCCGCATCGTCTGTCCCGACGAAAACCCGCGCTGGATCTCGGCGCGCGGCCGCGTTCTCGATCCGTCGCGCTTTGTCGGCGTTGCGCAGGATATCACCGCGCGCCGCATGGCCGACGAACTCGCCCGTAACCGCCAGAAGCTCGAAAGCATGGGCCTTCTGGCCGGCGGCATTGCCCACGACTTCAACAACCTGCTGACCGGAATTTTGGGCCATTCCTCGCTCGTCCTGGAAGATGAACAGCTCAGCGAGGAAAACCGCGAGTGCGTCCGCAGCGTCATGCTGGCCGCCGAAACCGCCGCGCAGCTCACGCGTCAGATGCTGGCTTATTCCGGACGCGGCCGCCTCGTCGTGGAGCCCGTCGCGCTCTCGCGCCGTGTCAAGGAACTGCTGCCGCTGCTGCAGGCTACGGTACCGAACAACGTGGCGCTGGTTCTGGAGCTCTGCGACGATCTGCCGCCCGTGGAAGCCGATTCCGCGCAGCTGCGGCAGCTCATCCTGAATCTGGTGATGAACGCCGCCGAAGCCTGCAGCGCCGAAGGCGGCTCCGTGACGCTCAGCACCCGTCTTGCGCACCTGCGCGACCGTCACGTTCCGGATGTGGAAGGCCGCGAGCTGGGTTCCGGCGACTACGTGGTCCTCGAAGTCCGCGATAACGGTCACGGCATGGACCCGGCGACGCAGGCGCGCGTCTTCGACCCCTTCTTCACTACCAAATTCGCCGGTCGCGGCCTGGGCCTTGCCGCCGTGCTCGGCATTGTGCGCGGACACAAAGGCGCCATTCAGCTGCAAAGTCAGCCGCTTGCCGGAACGGTCTTCCGCGTCTTCTTTCCGCCGTCCGAAGTTGACGATCATCGCCCGGCTGCGCCCGCCGCTGCACAGAGCGGCAAAGGTCTGGTGCTGGTTGTCGATGACGAGGACACCATTCGGCGCACCGCCAGGATGGCTCTCGAACGCCACGGCTTTACGGTGCTGCTGGCCAGGAACGGACTCGAAGGCGTGGAGTTCTTCCGCCAGCAGTCCGACCGCATCGCCGTCGTCCTGCTCGATATGGCGATGCCGGTGATGAACGGCGAAGAGGCATTCCGGCAGATCGTCCAGATTCGTCCCGGCATTCCCGTCGTCGCGTCCAGCGGTTACGACGAGACTGCCACGCGGCGGCGCTTCGGTGAAGGCGTCGCCGGCTTCCTGCAGAAGCCGTACACTGCGGCACAGCTGGTCAACCAGATGAAACGGGTCATGCGAACCGAATAGCAGAACGCAATACAGTACAATGTCGAAGTGGCGAGCGAAGCATCCCTGCAGCAGGCGGTTTCCCGACTTAATCAGGTACGAAGCGAGATAGCCAAGGTAATTGTGGGGCAGGACGACGTGGTGGAGGGCGTCCTGGTCTGCCTGATCGCTTCCGGTCACGTCCTGCTCGAGGGAGTTCCCGGCCTCGGCAAGACCACGCTGCTGCGAACCCTTGCCCGCGCTCTGCAGTTGAAGTATTCCCGCATCCAGTTCACGCCGGATCTGATGCCCGCCGATATCGTGGGCAGCATGATCATGGAGAACGACGAGCACGGCTCCAAGGTGCTGCGCTTCCAGCCCGGCCCCATTTTCGCCAACCTGGTGCTGGCGGATGAAATCAATCGCGCCACGCCGAAGACGCAATCCGCGCTGCTGGAAGCCATGCAGGAGCGCACTGTCACCAGCGGCACCACCACCCATCAGCTGGAGGCTCCGTTTCTGGTGATGGCGACGCAGAACCCCATCGAAATGGAAGGGACGTATCCGCTGCCCGAAGCGCAGCTGGATCGCTTCCTGATGAAGATTCTTGTGACGTATCCGTCGCGTGCCGAACTGGGCCGAATTGTGGAGCGCACCATTGCCCGCGAGGAAGCGCATGTGAACCCCGCGCTGGATGCCGAATCCATCCTCGAAGTCCGCTCGGTCTGCCGCGAGGTTCTGGTTGCCCCGCATGTTCAGGATTTCGCTATCGAGCTGGTGATGGCCACTCAGCCCGGCGAGAAGGATGCGCCCGAACTTGCCCGGAAATACATTCGCTACGGCAGCTCTCCGCGCGGCGCGCAGGCGCTGGTGGAATGCGGCCGCGTGGTAGCGTTGATGCGGGGACGATTCCACCTGAGCGTGGAAGATGTGCGCAGCGTTGCCGCCGCCGTCCTGCGTCATCGCGTGATTCTGAATTTCGACGCGCATGCCGATGGGCAGACGCCCGAAACCGTGCTGGCCGGTATCGTTCGCGGAGTGGCCGCGCACGCCTCGGTCGCATAGGAGGGACCAATTTGAACAAGCGGCAGTCGCATCGCTTCGAGATCAACCTTCCGGTCCAGATCTCGGTTCTGGGTGGCAAACGCGTTTCGCGTACCACCAAAACCGCTAATGTCAGTTCCGGCGGCGTTTCTTTTCCCTCGGCCAAAGAAGTGAAACTCGGCGGCAAAATCGAATACGAGATTACTCTTGCCGATGGCGAAATGCCGGTGCGCATTCACTGCACCGGAAAAGTGCTGCGCATCGAAGCCGTCCCAGGCGATGCCGAGATGCCGTTTCTGGTAACCGCCACCATCGATAAGCACAAGTTCGTCCGGCCCAAACCCGAGTAATGGAGCTTTCCCCCGGCGCGCCGCAGCCATCCCTCTTCCAGGAACCGGACTTCACGCCCGCGATGGCGAACCAGCTGCAGCGCGCGCTCAGCCCGAATCTGGCCGCGGTCATTTCCAAATTTGAGGCGCTGGCCGCGCAGCCCGAAGGTCCCGTACGCGCCATCCATCACCGGCCCGCGAGCGAGGGTTCGTTCGCGCCCGTGCCCGAAAGCATCCAGCCAGCGCTGCGCGATGTCCTGAAGGCCCGCGGCATCGAACGGCTGTACAGCCATCAGGCCGAATCGTTCGAGGTGGTCACCGCGGGCAGGAATCTGGTGATCGTCACGCCCACCGCCAGCGGTAAAACGCTTTGCTACAACCTGCCGGTGCTCGATCTGCTGATGCGCGATCCCGGCGCGCGCGCCATGTACCTGTTTCCCACCAAGGCGCTGGCCGAAGATCAGCTGCATGAGTTCCACGAAATCGTGGAGGAAATGGGCTCGGACATTCGCGCCTTCACGTACGACGGCGACACGCCGCAGGATGCGCGACGAGCCATTCGCCAGCGCGCCAACGTGGTGTTCACGAATCCGGACATGCTGCACAGCGGCATTCTGCCGCACCACACCAAATGGGCGAAGCTGTTCGAGAACCTGCAGTACATCGTCATCGATGAGCTGCACTACTACCGCGGCGTTTACGGCAGCCACATGGCGAATGTGCTGCGGCGTCTGGCGCGCATTTGCGAGTTCTACCAATCGAAGCCGGTGTTCATCTGCTGTTCGGCCACCATTGCGAACCCGCGCGAACTGGCGCAAACGCTGACCGGCGCGCCCTTTGAAATGGTGGATCGCAGCGGCGCGCCGTCCGGCGAGAAGTATTTCGTCTTCTACAATCCGCCGGTGGTCAACCGCCAGCTGGGCATCCGGCGCAGTTACATCAATGAGACCCGCCGCATCGCGCTTGAGTTCATCGACCGCGAACAGCAGACGCTGGTCTTCGCCAACAACCGACTCGCCATGGAAGTGCTGGTGACCTATCTCAAGGACGCCTGCGACAACGGCCGCATCCCCACCGAAACGGTGCGCGGCTATCGCGGCGGCTACCTGCCGCGCGAACGCCGGGAGATCGAACGCCGTCTGCGCGCTGGCGATATCCGCGCCGTGGTTGCCACCAATGCGCTGGAACTGGGTATCGACATTGGCTCGCTCGATGCGGTGGTGATGGCCGGCTATCCCGGAACCATCGCTTCCACCTGGCAGCGGGCCGGTCGCGCGGGACGCCGCCAGACGCCTTCCGCCGCGGTTCTGGTTGCCTCCAGCGCGCCGCTCGATCAGTACATCGTCGAGCATCCGGAATACTTCTTCGGCAGCTCGCCCGAGCATGCGCAGGTGAATGCGGATAACCTGGAAATCCTGCTCAATCATCTGAAGTGCGCGGCGTTCGAACTGCCGCTGCGCGACGGCGAACAGTTCGGCCGTCACGACACTCGTGAACTTTGTCGTGTTCCTGGCCGAATCGGGCTTTCTGCACCAGTCCGGCGATAACTGGCACTGGACTTCGGACACGTATCCGGCCGATGCCGTCTCGCTGCGCGCCGTGTCCAGCGATAACTTCGTGGTGGTCGATATCACGGGTGAGCCGAAAGTCATCGCGGACGTCTGCTTCACCACGGCGCTCACCACGCTGCATGAGAAAGCGATTTATCTGCATGAGGCGAAGCAGTTCCATGTGGAGCATTTCGATTACAAGGAGCGCAAAGCCTATGTGAGGCGCGTGGATTGCGACTACTATACCGACGCGATCGATTACACGCAGGTGAAAGTGCTGCGCGAGTTCGAAGCGGCGCCGGCCGGGCAGGCGGAAAAGGCGCACGGCGACGTGCGCGTAAACCGGCAGATTGTCGGGTTCAAGAAGATCAAGTTTTACACGCTGGAAAACGTGGGGGCCGGGAAGCTCTCCATGCCGGAACAGGAAATGCACACCACGTCTTTCTGGCTGCATTTCCCGGCGGCGTTTCTGGCACAGCTTGCCCTTTACAGCCGGTGGAAAAACAGAACGGTCTGACGGGCCTGGGCAATGCGCTGCGCACCGTCGCGTCGCTGCTGCTGATGTGCGATCCGCGCGATCTGGGCCTCGCCGTTACGGAGAACGCGGAAGGCTCGGTGGCGAACTGGGAGCCGAATCTGTACCTGTACGACAGCTATCCCGGCGGAGTGGGCCAAAGCGCACCGCTGTTCCGCATGGGCGAAGAGCTGGTGCGGCGCACGCGGGAGCTGGTATCGAACTGCCCGTGCGAGACCGGCTGCCCGTCATGCGTGGGCCCCATTGGCGAAGTGGGCGAGCGCGGCAAAGAGATTGCCGGTGCGATGATGGCACTGTTGATGAACTAAACAGCTATGCCCGATGGCGTCTGTCAGCCAGCGAGCATCCCGGGCACCTTGCCGTTGTCAGCCGTTTACGCCAAAGTTCCCGGGTTCTGACGGGACCAGACGATCGCTCCATTGACGATCGCAGCCACCGGGCCCCCGCGAAATCGGTGTCCGTCGAACGGCGAGTTCCGGCTCTTCGAGAATGAACGATTGACGTCGTAGGTCCACGCCAGCTCCGGATCGAAGATGGTCACATCTCCCGGCGCGCCGTGCGCCAGGGTTCCCCGGTCGAGCCGCAGCACCCGCGCCGGACCGGTGGTGAACAGTTCCACCATGCGTGGGAGGGAGATTTTGCCGGTATGCACCAGCCGTTCCAGTGGTTAGACCGATGGCTGTTTCAAGGCCGGTAATCCCGAACGGGCAGCGCTCGAACTCCTGCATCTTCTCGCTGCCGGCATGGGGCGCATGGTCAGTGGCAATCACGTCGATGGCGCCCGAAACAATGCCCTCGATGACCGCGTCCACGTCATGATCGCAGCGCAGCGGCGGCTTCATTTTGTAGTTGCTGTCGTAAGCGGCGACCCCGGCATCGGTCAGCGCGAAATGGTGCGGCGTGGTTTCACAGGTGACGGGCAGGCCTTTGCTTTTTGCAAACGCCACCATGGCAACGGAATGACGGGTGGAAATATGAGCCACATGAAAACGCGCGCCGGTGGCATCGGCCAGCAGAATATCGCGCGCCACCATCACGTCTTCGGAACTCGACGGAATCCCGCGCAGGCCCAGACGCGTCGAGACCACGCCTTCGTGCATATCGCCGCCCGCGCTCAGATTCAGATCCTCGCAATGATCAATCACCGGCAGATCGAGCGAGCGCGCAAACTCCATGGCGCGGCGCATCACGCGCGAGTTCATCACCGGGCGGCCATCGTCGGAAATCGCCACAATGCCGGCCTTCTTCATCGATCCGATCGCCGCCAGTTCCTCGCCGGCGCTGCCCTTGGTGATCGCGCCGATGGGCAGCACATTCACCACGGCGGCTCGTCGCGCGCGCTCGATGATGTAACTCGTCACGGTGGCGCTGTCATTCACCGGCTTGGTGTTGGGCATGCAGCAAATGGTGGTAAAGCCGCCCGCTGCCGCCGCGCGCGAACCGCTTTCGATGGTCTCCGCATGCTCGAGCCCGGGCTCCCGCAGGTGCACGTGCATATCGATGAAGCCTGGCGCCACCACCATGCCCGCGGCATCGAACACATCCCAGCCGTCGCCGGACGGCCGCTCACGGCTGATCTTCCCCTCGACAATCCAGATGTCGGTCACGCCATCAAACTGCGAAGCGGGATCGATCACCCGGCCGTTCCGGATGTGCAGAGTCTTCATCCCACCACCCGCTCGAGCACTGCCATGCGCACCGCGATTCCATTCTCTACCTGGTTTAAGATCACCGAACGCTGGCTGTCTGCCACTTCGCTTGAAAGCTCGCGGCCGCGGTTGATCGGCCCCGGATGCATCACGATGGCATCGGGTTTGGCGAGAGCCAGATGTTCCAGACGCAGGCCGAAGAACTGGAAGTATTCGCCCGCGGACATGGGGATTTCATGCTGACGCTCCAGCTGCACGCGCAGCATCATCACCACGTCGGCGTCCTGAATGGCTTCCTGAATGTCGTTGGTCAGGGTGACGCCCGGCGCCAGCTGCGGCCAGTTCGCGCGGCAGCAGATTGGCCGGTCCGCACAGCACGATGTTGGCGCCAAACTTCGAGAGCAGATGCACGTTCGAGCGAGCTACGCGGCTGTGCGCAATGTCGCCGATGATCGCGACGCGCAGCCCTTCCAGCGACTCGCGCCGATCCAAAATGGTTCGCGCGTCCAGCAAAGCCTGCGTGGGATGCTCATGCGTTCCGTCCCCGGCGTTGATGATGGGAATCGGCAGGTAGCGAGCGAGAAACTGAGGGGCTCCGGAGGCGGAATGTCGCATCACGATTGCCTGCGGCCGCATGGCGGCAAGGGTGTTCAGCGTGTCCACCAGAGATTCGCCTTTCGAAACACTGGAACCGCTGGCCGTGATGGAAAGTGCTTCCGCGCCCAGCCGCTTCGCGGCAATTTCAAAGCTGGTCCGCGTGCGAGTGGAGGCCTCGAAAAACAGGTTCACGATCATTTTGCCGCGCAGACGTTTCGAAACGTTGGAAGGGTTCGTTCTGCGCGGGCTGGAAATCCCTGGCCCGCTTCAGAATGGCTTCGATTTCCGCGCGCTCCAGGTGTTCGATGCCGAGCAGCCCGTTCGCCACGCGTCAGACCTTCTCGACCAGCAGCACCTTTTCCATGCCGTCGATTTCCTGAAACTTCACTTCGATGATCTCGCGGTCGCTGGTCTGCACGGTGCGGCCGATGAAACGGGCTTCGATCGGCAGTTCGCGATGACCCGCGATCGATGAGCACCAGCAACTGCACGCGCGCCGGGCGGCCGTGCTCGAACAGCGCATCCAGCGCGCCGCGAATGGTGCGGCCGGTGTAGAGCACGTCGTCCATCAGAATGATGTCCTTGCCCTGTACGGGAAAGGGAATCTCCGTGGTGCCAATCACGGGTTTCGCACCCACCGTGGAGAGGTCGTCGCGATACAGATTGATATCCAGAATCCCGACCGGAATTGTACGCTTCTCAAGCGCCGAAATCTTTTGCGCCAGCCTCTGCGCCAGCGGTACTCCGCGCCGCCGGATTCCGATGAAGGCAAGCTGATCCAGATCGTGGCTGCGTTCGAGGATCTCGTGCGCGAGGCGCACCAGCGTCCGGTCGATTTCGGACGCACTCATGAGTTGACTTTTTTCGCGGGTAAGTGCCATGCGGACGTTTCGTTCAGGGTATCAGAATCGCCGCATGCGTCCGCGAATTCTCTTTGCAATCCTTTCGATTTCATCGAGCCTCTTCAAATCGCCCAGGGACAGCACCTGTCCGGTTTCCCTTTGCATGTCGGACTCCAGCTGCTGCGTCAGGGTCACCAGCTGATGGACGTCCTTAATGCTGTTCTGGTAATCCTGTTTCAGGATCTCGTCGCTCTGCAGTTTGCCGTTGGGGAGCCGCTTTTCCGGTTCCTTGTCGTGCAGGCTGGGCGGTCGGATTTCCATCGGATCCTGGGCCGCGCTCAGACCCAGAAACAACAGCGGGATTACCAAAAAAAGCCGCATAAATTGCTGTTGCTATCATACTCAACATGCGTGAAGTGAACGTGGGGATCGTGGGCCTGGGGAACGTGGGAACCGGGGCGATTTCCATCCTGACGGGCAACGCGGAGCAGATCGCGTTGAAGCTCGGTTTCCAGCTGAAAGTGGTTGCCGTGTGCAGCCGTTCGGTGGCCGCGGCGGCGCTGCCGGCCGAGTTGAACGGTGTGTTCCGGACGGCCGACTGGCGGCAGCTGGTGGCGCTGCCTCAGGTGGATGTGGTGGCGGAGTTGGTCGGCGGAACCGGCGTGGCCCGAGAGATTATCGACGGAGCCATCGCGCATGGCAAATCGGTCGTGACCGCGAACAAAGAGTTGATGGCGCTGTGCGGCTCGGAGATCTGGGATCGCGCGATTCAGGCCGGTATCAATCTGGCGATGGAGGCGAGCGTCGCCGGCGGCATTCCGATTCACGCCGTGCTGCGCGAAGGTATCTCCGGCGACCGCGTGGTGGCGCTCAAGGGGATTCTCAACGGAACCAGTAACTTCATCCTGACGGAGATGGAGAAGCACGGCGAGCCGCTGGAGAAGGTGCTCGCCGAAGCGCAGCGTCTGGGGTATGCCGAAGCCGACCCGAGCGCGGATGTCGATGGCTACGACGCGCGCTCCAAGCTGGCGATACTGGCGGCGCTGGCGTTCGGGGAACGCATCACGCCGACGGACATCTTCGTGGAAGGCATCCGCCGCATCACGCCGCTTGATTTTGAATACGCGCATCAGTTGGGCCACACTATCCGGCTGGTGTGTTCCGCCGACCAGACGCATGACGGGCTGATTCTTTCGGTGCGGCCGGCGCTGATTGCGCAATCGACTATTCTGGCCGGCGTGCAGGGCGCGTACAACGCGGTCTGGGTGAAGGGCCATTACGGGCAGGACACTTTTTACTACGGGCGCGGCGCCGGTCCCAATCCCACGGGTGTCGCGGTAGTCAGCGATCTGATGCGCGTCGCGCGCGAGATCCGTTCCGGCAGTCCGGAGCGCGTTTCGCCTTTTGCGCACGAGCGCCTTGGCGAGTATCAGCCCGTCTCGGTCCGGCTGCAGAGGCGTCCTTATTACCTGCGGTTCCGCGTGGAAGACCGGCCGGGCATCACGGCGGCGCTGGCGGGTATTCTGGCGGCGAAGCATATCGGTCTGGAAGCGGTGCTGCAGCGACCCTGCGAAACGAAACACGATCTGCCGTTCGTGATCACGACGGAGATGACCTCTGAGAGCGCGATGTGCGAAGCGGTGGAAGAGATGTCGCGGCTGGATTTCCTGAAAGAGCCGCCGCTCGCGCTGCCGATGGAGCCGCCGCTGTAATCAGAGATCGCGAAGTGCCTGGTCGGCTGCCGTCACGCCGCGGTACTGCGCCTCTTCGAAGATAGAGAACCCGCTGAGATCGGAGTTGGCGAAGTGAAGCCGCGGGGCGACCGGCGCGCGCATGCTAAGAAATCCCGGCGTGGGCCGCGCCATGGCGTGGCCAAAACGCATGACGTCGATGCGCGAAACGCACTGCCGGATATCGGGATGGGCGCGTGCCAGATCGTTGAGGATGGAATCGCGCCAGTAAGCCCAGTCCTTCTCGATCAGCAGTCTGCGATTCTGAGCGGGTGAACCTTCGGCGAGCGACCAGTAATAAGTCCAGACGGAGCGCTCTTCCTGCGTGCGCAGCGATTGATGGGTGGCGACAACGTAGCCAAGCGCCGGCGAATCGTAAATCACGTTGTCCCAGGCGAGTTCGGCGCCGCCTTCTTTGGGCAGGCGGTCGAGCGTGAGATTGGCTGTCATCCACGGCGAATATTCGCGCTCCGGCACCAGCGGCGCGGGGTCGATCACGTAAGGAGCAAGAAACGTGGGCGCGGCGAAGATCACGGTGCGAGTCAGATATTCCGTGTCGGCGGCGGCTACCCGCCAGAACGCGCCGTCCTGACGGATGCGATGCACCATGGCGTCTGTGCGAACATGAGACGCAACGCGCTCGAGCAGCTGCTTCACCAGAAAGCCGTTACCTTCCGGCCAGGTGAGCGGACCTTTGTCGTCGGCCTCGCGCGCGGCGAAGTAGTGGATGCCGGCCCACGCCGAGGTGTCGCGGGCGAGCGCGCCGTAATCGTCGCGGCAGGCGTAGTTGACATACCAGTGCAGGTAGGGCGAATCGAAGCGCTCGCGCCGCAGCCATTCGGTCATGTTGAGCGAATCCAGCTCGGAGGGGCTCGCACCTTCCGCCATGGGAATGGTGAACTTTCCGGTGGCGTGGAAGGCGCGCATCCGTTCGCCGAAGCGTTTCATCTGGTCGCGGTCGCGCGCGCTCAGGCCGTCGTGCGGCTCGATGTCTTCCTGCCACTGTCCGTTGAGGAACAGCCGCTCCTGCGGCGAGAAGCAGAGCTGGCGCTCATCCCAGACGCCGTCGCGAACCAGGCCGAGCTCTGCGAACAGTTCGCGAACGAGGGCGGATTTGTGGCTGGGTACGGGAACGTAATGCGCGCCCCACGGGTAAGCGGATACCGCGTTGCTGCCGCTGCGGGAGTTGCCGCCAGGCTGCTTCTCCATTTCGAGGAGCACGTAATCGTGAAAGCCGCGTTTTGAGAAGCGCCACGCGGCGGAGAGGCCGGCGATGCCGCCACCGACGATAACTGCCGGCACTTTGACGGTTCGCGACGGCGTGGAAAAGCGCGCGCGATCGCGCAGCTGATGGCCGCGGACGAAGTCGTCATTCACGAAGGAACCGGCTACGGGCCGGTCGGTCTTGCGAGTCAGGCCGGCCAGACCGGCGCTGAGTACTTCGCGGCGGCTAATGCGCGATGTCATTCCAATCGCGCTCGTAGTATCGCACCAGCACCTGATCGTTCAGGCGATTGGCTTCGGCGGGAACCGGTTGCATGTCGGCCGGGAACTGAAACATGGTGGGCAGAGTCTGCGCGGAAAGGAAGCGCAGGTTGGCGGGAAGGGTCGCCGGCGGCTCCCAGTCGCCGTTCCCGGCAAGCATGTAACCCCACTCGCCGAAAGAGGGAACGTAGACATGGTAGGGCCACGTGCGCAGGCCGGCCTGCCGCAGGGTTGTTTCGATGCACCAGTAAGACTGGCGCGCGAACATGGGCGACGTGCTCTGGACGACCGCAAGGCCGCGTGCGCTGAGATGCTTGCCGAGCAGCCGATAGAAAGCCGTGGTGTAGAGCTTGCCGAGCGAGTAGTTGGTGGGATCGGGAAAATCGACGACCACGAAATCGAACATATCCGGATGTTCGTCGAGCCAGACGAAGGCATCGGCGTTGATGACGTGCACGCGGGCGTTCGTAAGCGAATGCAGGTTCAGAGCGGTAAGCATCGCGTTTGTGGAGAACAGCTTGGTCATCTCCGGATCGAGATCGACCAGTGTGATGGCTTCGACGCCGCGGTATTTTAGGATTTCGCGAACGGCAAGGCCGTCGCCGCCGCCCAGCACGAGGACGCGACGCGCGTGCGGGAACGGCGGACAAACCGGGATGGACCAGCGCCTCGTGGTAGCGATATTCATCGCGTGAACTGAACTGCAGATGCGAACTGAGGAAAAGGCGCAGATCATCTTTCCAACGCGTGAGGACGATGCGCTGGTATCGGGTTTGTTTGGAGAAGATCACCTGATCGGCGAAGAGCTGATTGTCGGCGGCTGAAGAAATCCAGTCGGCCTGAGCCATGCCGCCGGCCAGGGCGAGCAGCACGGCGATACAGCCGGCGCGCAGCATCGCGACGCGTGGAATTTCCTGGCGGAAGAGAAACGTGGACCAGAGCGCAACGCCGGCGTTCACCATGCCGAAACAGCAGCGCGGACCGCACCATACCGAGGTGCGGCACAAGCAGCAGCGGAAACAGCAGCGAGGCGCCCAGCGCGCCGAGGTAATCGAACGTGAGGACATTGCGCGACGAGTTCGCGGAACTCCAGCCGGTTTTTGAGGATGCGCATCAGCAGCGGGATTTCGAGGCCCACCAGCACTCCAATGGCGATCGACGACCAGATACAGCACCAGGCGGAAACTCTGCGTCCACGCGAAGGCGAGGAAGAGCAGGGAAGAGGAGAAGCCGCCGACCAGACCGACCATCAGTTCGACGGAGACGAAGCGGGCCACGAGGCCGCGGTGCAGGAAGCGCGAGAGCCAACTGCCGATGCCCATGGCGAACAGGTAGCTGCCGATGACCGTGGAAAACTGAAGCACGCTGTCGCCCAGCAAATAGCTGGCGAGCGTGCCGGCGACCAGCTCATAGATCAGCCCGCACGCGGCGATCAGGAGGACGGAAAGGAAGAGAAGCAGGTTCAAGCTAATGTACGGCCGCGGCGATGATGATGCACATGCCGATGGACATCGCGCCGATTAGAATCGCGAGAGCCGTGTTGTGCTCGCGCACGATCTCATTCCAAAGATGGTACGGCGTCAGCTTATCGATCAGCACGAAGGTCAACACGAATATCAGAATGCCCAGCGCTGAGTAAATCAAAGCGTTCACCAGATTGCCGATACTGAACTGTTCCATTCACTTTCCTCCTGTATATCGAGAATAGCCGCCGTAAGTGGAGCGATACGCGCCGGGATTGTCGCGCACGGAGCGCGGTGAGGAAGGCTCCTGATTCAGCGAGTTGAGCGTCCAGCCCCGGAACTGCGCGAAGCCCATAAGACCGATGAGCGCAATGCCGTAAATTGTGTAAAAAGGGTGGCGCATGGCTAGCCGCCGCTCTCCTGCCAGCGCTCGCGTTCAAATGAATAGCGGCGCATGGTGCGCAGCAGCGGCGGTAAGAGAAGAAGCACCACGGTAAACCAGAAGAAGCTCATGGAGGGAACACCGCGGCGAACCTGCAGATCGAGCTGCGCGGGATAGCGGCCGGGCTGCACACGCAGGCGATAGGTGCCATCAGCGATGGATGAAATGGTTGCTTTGTCCTCACGGTTCACGTCGCGGGAAAATGTGTGCGCCGGACCGCCGCGCTGATCGATTAACGAATAGGTGACGAAGACGCGCTCGCCGGTCTGATTGTGGGTGACGATTTGCAGGTTTGAGAGGTGACCGCCGACAGCGAACGGCGGCGTGAGCACCTCGCCGGCACTGACCTGGATGCTCTGCCGATACACCTGGCGGCCGGAAACAGCGGAGAAGAGAAAGGCCACCACCACGGCAGCAGCCAGCAGTTTCAAACCCTGCATCCACATGGCGGCGACGGTGTCCGTGTAGGGCGATGGCTGGTTCTCAAATACGCCGAAGCGGGCGGGCGGCGCGCCCGGCAGAGCGAAGGCTTTCCAAACCTCTTCGCCGGTGATGTACTCGCCGAGCGACCAGACGGTTTCGTCCGCGGTGGATTCGCTGAAGATGCCGCGGGGCACGTGAACGTAATCGGCCACCTGAGCGGTTTCACCGACGCGCACCTGCCAGGGAAATTCGCCGACAACGTAAGAGGTGGCGGCCTGAGCGCTGGAGAATCGCCGGTAGGTTTCGCCGTTCCAGCGCACCGCGCGCCCGGAGACCGGTTCTGGCAGCGACTGCAGGGTGCGAACGAGGTTCCAGTGGCCGTGGTACTGCGTCAGGTAGCGGAAGCCGCGATACGGGTTGAAGAGCAGATATTCCTGCCAGGCGTACGATCCGTCTTCCTCGGTAACAGTGCGAACCTGGAATCCGATGGCTTCGTATATCACGCCGCCCAGCGTGCCGCGCGTGCCCAGCGGAATCAGCGGCGCCACTTTCTCCCGCGCCTTTCGCCTCCTGCAGGATGCGCAGGTTGGGATCTTTGGCGTCGAGCACCGAAAGGCAGTTTGGGCAGACGACGTTCAGAGCGTTGCCGAACGAACGGATCTCGAGCGCCGCGCCGCAACTGGGACAATTAAGGCCGGAAAGCTTCGGGATCATGAATCCCAACCTTCAAACTGGCGCAGATTGCGGAGCGCGAGGTCGTCGAATTCGGCAGCCGCTCCCAGATAGAGAACCGGCGGTTCGCCGCTGTAATCGATGGTGCCGAAGCGCGCGTCGTAGGTGCGCAGATCGGCGAAGAGCGCTTCGTGTTTGTCCCACGTATTGAAAGGGCATCTCGCCTTCCACGCCTTTGTAATGCGCGGGCGTGATCACGGTGATCTCATAGCGCGTGCCGCCCCAGGTGAAGCTTCCGCCGCGCTGCAGGGCGCTGGCGGATGGCATCGGCGCGGGCGCGGGTGTCAGGAATGAGACGGCAAATTCATCCTGCGCGTCCGAAAGCCAGCCGCTCGCGCCATCACTGAAGATGATGTGCCACTCGTTCCAGCCGCCCTGATCGTATTCATAAAGGATGCGGCCGACTACGACGAAGGTCTTGCCGCCCCAGCTTCCCTCGGTCGCGATCTGGATGGGCGAGCTGTCGGGCGGAAGATCGGCCACCACGCCCGACTTTCTCCAGATTGACGTCGCGCCGAACCAGTATCGACTTGCAGAAAGGGCAGGTGGTCTGGACGGCGCCCGACCACAGCAGCTGCACCGGCGCGCCGCAGTTCGGGCAATTGGCGTGATGTCATTGATAGGGGCGCTCGACTTTGCGCACCATCACGCGGGTAGCGCCGAAGAGCGCACGCAGGCAGTCGTCGAACGCCCAGTCGGGCCGCTCGCGGCAGCAGAAGACATTGAGGCACAGCGAGCCGAATTCCGGAAAGGTGTGGCACGCCAGGTGGCTTTCAGAAAGCAGGCACAGGCCGGTGATGCCGCCGGGAGCAGGGAACTGGTGCCACTTGGTTTCCGCCACCGGGTGCAGATCCAGGGCGGCGATGACCTGGGCGAAGAGCTCGCGCAGCGCCTCGCCATCCGCCAGCACGCCGGCGCTGCAACCGTGGGCTTCGATGAGCCACTCGCAGCCGGACATGTTATTGCTGAGGACCGCCGCACTCCGGACAGAATTTGGCGCCTTTCGGGATGGGCTTGCCGCAGGTCGATGCAGAACTTGGTTTCGGTGGAGGGAGTGGCCGGAGCGGCACGCTTCCGGAGCCGGAGCAGGCGGCGGCTGCTGGGGACGCAGCGCGTTGCCCAGCGTCTGCGCCATGGCGAAACCGGCGCCGAGGCCAGCTCCGGCCCCCGCCAGTCCGCCTTCATTAGCGGCCGCGATGGGGAGCGAGTTGGCCACCTGATACTGGGTGTACCGGTTCATATCGCCCAGCATGTTCATGCCGATGCGCTGATCGAGAATCTTCTGCAGTTCTTCCGGCAGCGAGAGGTTTTCGACGACGAACGAATCGAGCGTCAGGCCCAGATCGACGAATACCGGTTTCAGGAATCCTGCGATTTTGTTGCCCAGCATCATCTGATTGGCGGCCATGTCAAGAAACGGCACGTTGCTGGCGGCAAACGAATCGGACATGCGGCCGACGATGGTGTTGCGGAGCTGGCCATCGAGATCGGCAACATGATAGATATCGCGAGTGCCGCTGACCTTGCTGTAGAAGGTTTTGGGATCGCTGACGTGATACGAGAAGATGCCGAAGCCGCGCAGGCGAATAACGCCGAAATCCTTATCGCGGATGGTGATCGGGTTCGGGGTGCCCCAGCGCTGGTTGGTCTGGATGCGCGTCGAGAAGAAATAGACGTCGCTCTTGAAAGGCGATTGGAACGCCTTGTCCCAGTTCATCAGGTAGGTAAGGATCGGCAGGGTCTGGGTGTTCAGGGTGTAGAGACCGGGGCCGAACACGTCCGCGATCTTGCCTTCGTTGACGAAGACGGCCATTTGCGAATCGCGCACGGTGAGCTTGCCGCCGTTCTGGATTTCGCGGTCCTGCATCGGATAGCGGTAGGCCAGGATGCCATCCTCCGGCTCGGTAAAGTCGATTACATCGATAAACTGCTTGCCCAGAAAGGTTCGGAGGCTCATGTCGGCTGGTTTCCCTAAAGACTATAACGCTGAATTGACCGCCAGGGTTCGATTTTCGTAGGATAGGGACGGGCGCGGGAGTAACTCAATGGTAGAGTCACAGCCTTCCAAGCTGTTGGTTGCGAGTTCGATTCTCGTCTCCCGCTCCAACTCACCCCGCGACCACGTTCAACCCGCCGCGCCGATGGCACGATTCGGGTTTGCCCGCCGCCAGAACCAGTAAATTGGCGCGCCTGCCACTACCAGCGCCAGTCCGATTAAGGAACTCCGCGGCTCGCTGATCAGCGTATTGAGTACAAACCAAAAGCTCACGGCTGCGAAAATGACCGGCGTCCAGGGATAGCCGTGCATCCGGTAAGGCCGCTCCCGGTCCGGCATTTTACGCCGCAGCACCACTACCGCGAGCACGGTGAGCCCGTAGAAGATCCACGCGGTGAAGATCACGTAGGAATACAGCACTTCGTACGACCCGGAAAGCGCCAGCACGGCGGCCCAGACCGAACTGAGCGCAATCGAGATACCCGGCGTGCCAAAACGCGGATGCACTCGCCCGAAACTGCGGAAGAAGAGTCCGTCGCGGGCCTGGGCGAAATAGCTGCGCGGCGCCGTCATGATGCTGCCGTTCAGCGACCCCGCCATGGAGATCAGGATCGTGAGCGCGAAGAGCATGCCACCCACGCGTCCCAGCGTCCGGTCGGCCACCAGTGCCGCAGCCCGTTCGCTGGCGGCAATTTCGGCCATGGGCAGAACGCGCACGTATGCCAGATTGGCCATTAAATAAAGAACCACGACGACCGCCATGCCGACGCCCGCCGCCAGCGGCAGATTGCGCTGCGGCCGTTGCACCTCGCCCGCTACATAGCTGACACTGTTCCAGCCCTCGTAAGCCCACAGGCAGGCCACCACCGGCGCCCCGAACGCGCGGAAGGAAAACGGGATTGCCGCGGTACCGGAGGTTCCATGCCCGGCCGGTGCCGCGAATGCCGCGCCGATCAGCACCAGCAGGCCTGCCACTTTCAACGCGGTGAGCAGGTTTTGCGTCCAGGCCCCGGCCCGGACACCGCGGTAGTTGGCCCATGCGAACAACGCGATGACTGCCGCGGCTGCGCATTTCGCCGAGACCGGGCCCATTGGCACGAAGTAACCGAGGTAGATTGCGAAGCCAGCGGCGAGGCTCGCCACCCCACCTGATTCGGCGACCATGAACATGGACCAACCGAACAGAAAGCCGCACATGGGGCCGTAAGCCTCGCGCAGGAACACGTACTGCCCTCCGGTGTCCGGCATCATCGCGCCCAATTCCGCGTAGGCCAGCGCTCCGAAATACGAGAGGATCCCGGTGAACACCCAAACAGCGAGCATCCGCGCCGGCGTTCCCAGGCTGCGTGCAATTTCCCCCGGCACCAGGAAGATAGCCGAGCCGATTACCACGCCGACTGTGATGTTGGTGGCATCCGCCAGTCCCAGTCTCCGTGCCAGCTGCATAAACCCTGCCCTTTCTTGAAGCTGAGGTGAAACGTTAAGCGGATGTAAAACCGGAATTTAGGGGAACTCCGTTGTTACCTTTTGCCTGGAAGCCGCGCCATACTAGCTTACATGTGGAAGTTCTCTGTTTTGAGCATCATCTGTCTTACAGCCGCATCGTTTCCGGCTGTGGGGCAGGACGCGGCCACGGCGCCGGCGTCAAAACCATCGGCCTTTGCGAGCATCCTGGGCGAAGTGACCGCGCTGGACAGTGCCACCAAACAGGTGACCATCAAAGCCGATAACGGCACTTCCTCGACTGTCACGTTTGACGATAAGACACACTTTCTGAAACTCGCGCCCGGCGAAAAAGACCTGAAAAAAGCAACCGAAGTGAAAGAAGGTGATCTGGGCGTTGGCGATCGCGCTCTTGCCCGGGTGCGCAAGCTGGACAACGGCAGCTTCAGCCCCGCGACCACGATGGTGGTGATGACCAAGGCCGAATTGGCGAAACACCAGCAGGCCGGCCAGGAAGAGTGGCAGAAGCGCGGCCTCGCCGGGACGGTGACGCTGGTCAATCCCGCTACGAAGGAGATTACCTTCAAGACCATCGGCACCGATCCCAGGCAGATTGTGGTGGAGCCCGTCGATAAAGCCGAAGTGCATCGCTACGCGGCGGATTCCGTCAAGTTTTCCGACGCCAAGCCAAGCAGCCTTTCCGAAATCAAAGCGGGCGATACCATTCGCGTGCTGGGGCAAAAGTCGGAAGACGGCCTGCGGGTGAAGCCGGAAGAGATTGTGTATGGAACGTTCGTCCGGCAGGCGGGCACCATCATTTCGGTGGACGCGGCGGCCAAAACGGTGCGCATGACCGATCTCGCCACGAAGAAGCCCGTGACCGTTAAGGTCAATGACAGCACGACCGTGAAGAAACTGCCTGCCATGCTGGCGGCCATGATGGCGCGGCAGCAGGCAGGCGCGGCAGCCGGGGGTGGCGCTCCCGGAGCGGGTGGTCCAGGCGGCGCCGGTGGTCCTGGCGGTGGTCAGGGCCGTCCTGCCGGAGCCGAGGGACGTCCCGCGTATGGTTCCGGTGATGGCCAGCCCCGCGCTGGCGGACCCGGCGGTCCGGGCGGCGGTGGTCCGGGTGGCGGCGGCTTTGGCGGCGGACGTCGCTTCGACCCCGCACGCGTCCTTGAAAATGCCCCGACGATTACCCTTGCCGATCTGAAACCGGGCGATGCCATTATGGTTTCGAGCTCCGGTGGCGGCGATCCCACCAGCGTGACGGCAATCAGCCTGGTAGCCGGCGTGGAGCCGCTGCTTACCGCTCCTACCAAAGGCGGCGGCCGCTCGGCTGTCGATGGCGGCTGGAACTTTGAAATGTCCATCCCACAGTAACGTGGGGAAATCCAACGAACCGGAACTTACCTGTAACTACCCTATGTCTCGAAATCGAACCTGTCTTTCCCTTTTCCTTCTTTGCCTGGGCATACTGGCCCCCGGGGCCGATGCGCAGCCTGCTCCCGGCGGCACCCTGAAAGGTCAGGTGACGGATGTAACGGGTTCGGCCATCCCCGGAGCCGCCGTGATTGTGGCCGGAAGGGGCACGTCGAAGACGCTCTCCACAGACGAGACCGGTTCGTTTACTGCCGCTGCCCTGGCGCCCGGTAACTACACCGTCCAGATCACCAAGTTTGGCTTCGCTCCGTACAATTCAAAGCCAATCTCGATCGCGGCCGGCAGGACTCAGACCCTTAGCATCCCGCTCGACCTCCAGGCCAATAAGCAGGAAGTCACGGTCAGTTCCGACGCTGTCGGCACTGTTAGCGTGGATCCGGTGGCCAACGCCGGCCAGTTGGTTCTGAAGGGCAGCGACCTCGAAGCTCTCCCCGACGATCCCGACGATCTGGCAGCCGATCTTCAGGCGCTTGCCGGTCCTTCCGCCGGTCCCAACGGGGGCCAGATCTATATCGATGGATTCACCGGCGGCAACCTGCCTCCCAAGTCTTCCATCCGTGAAATCCGCATCAACCAGAATCCCTTCTCGGCCGAATACGATCACATCGGCTTTGGCCGCATTGAAATTTTGACCAAGCCGGGTACGGACAAGTTCCGCGGCTCGGTGATGTTCAACGACAGCGATTCGGTTTTCAACTCGCGCAACCCGTTTCTGGTGGCCTCACAGCAGCCCGGCGCGGCGGTTACGGGTTTGAGCCCGGGGACCGTTGCGACCAACAATTTCAGCCCCACCTTCCAATCCAAACTGTATGAGGGCAATCTGAGCGGCCCGCTCAGCAAGCGGGCTTCGTTCTTTCTCGACCTGCAGCGCCGCGCCATCAACGACAACGCAATTATTAATGCCTACACCCTGAACAGCGCTCTGCAGCCGGCCCCGTTCAGCACTTCGGTTCCCACGCCGAATTCGCGCAACGAGATCAGCCCGCGGCTGGATTATCAGATCAACGGTAATAACACCATCGTGATGCGCTACTCCTTCCAGCAGCAGAAGCAGAGCGATGCGGGTCTCGGGCAGTTTACTCTGCCTTCGCAGGCCTACAACACCGAAAACACCGAACAGAGCGTGCGCATCACGGAAACCGCCGTTCTGAGCACCAAAGTCATTAACGAAACCCGGTTCCAGTACCTGATGACCAACAGCGTCCAGACGGGCGACAACTCGCTTCCTTCCATCAACGTGCTGCAGTCCTTCAGCGGCGGCGGCAGCCAGGTGGGACGGTCGTATGACAAGGAGCATCATGCCGAACTGCAGAACTATACCTCGCTGGCGCAGGGTGCACACTCGATCAAAGCCGGGTTCCGCCTGCGTTCGTACTTCGTAAACAACTCCTCCGCGCAGAATTTCGGCGGCTCCTTCCAGTTCGCGAGCGCGCTTGCCCCGGCGCTCGATGCCAACAACAATCCGCTGCCTGGCTGTTCGCCTTCGCAGAGCGTCACCACTACGTGCGTGCAGCTGACCTCGCTGCAGCTCTATCAGCGCACCCTCCAGCTGCAGGCGCTTGGCTATACCCCTACTCAGCTCACCGCTGCCGGGGCCGGAGCCACGCAGTTCTCCATCGCGACCGGTAGTCCTTATATTGGGCTGAACCAAACCGATGTCGGCGTCTTCCTTCTGGACGACTGGCGCGTCCGCCCCAACCTGACCCTGAGCGGCGGTATCCGGTACGAGTATCAGACCAATATCCACGACCATTCCGATGTGGCCCCGCGTCTTGGCTTTGCCTGGTCGCCCGGTCAGGCCGGCAAATCGAAGACGGTGGTCCGCGGCGGCGCGGGTATTTTCTACGACCGCTTCAACGTGTCGAACGTGTTGCAGACCGAGCGCTTTAACGGCAGCCTGCAGCATTCCTACATCATCACGTCGCCGAACTTCTTCCCTAACGTCCCCTCCATCGCCACTATTCAGGCCCTGGCGGGCCAGAGTGGATCTTCCGCCAGCACCATTTACACGCTGGACCCCAACCTTCACGCGCCCGCTACCTATCAGGGAGCGATCGGCGTGGAACGCGGCCTTCCTTACAACACGACGATCGCGGTGAACTACATGATGTCGCACACCACGCATCAGTTTCTCTCCCGCGACATTAATGCCCCCCTCGACGGCACCGCGATCTTCAATAACCGCGGAAGCGTCGTCGGCGGCGCGTTCCCGTACGGCGCGGCCGCAGGCAACCTGTTCCAATATGAATCCAACGGAACATTTAATCAGAATCAATTGATTACCAATGTAAATTCCCGGATTAACGCGAATCTATCCGTATTCGGGTATTACGTGTTCGCTCACGCACACAGCAACACGGACGGTGCCGGTTCCTTTCCGGCCGACCAGTACAATCTGTCTCAGGATTACGGCCGTTCCTCACAGGACATTCGCCATCGCGGCATCATTAGCGGATCGTTCAACGCGAAGTACAACGTCCGCTTCAGCCCGTTCATCACGATGCAGACGGGACCGCCGTTCAACATTACAGTGGGACACGACGTCTACGGCACCACTCTCTTTAACGGACGCCCGTCGTTTGCGCCGGCTTCTGCCTGCGGCACAAACAACGTAAAATGCACGGCTTACGGGGATTTTTATCTGAATCCCGTGCCCGGCTCCGCGCTGATTCCCCGCAACTATGGTCAGGGCCCCGGGACGTTCACCGTGAACCTTCGCATTTCGAAGACATGGGGCTTTGGTGAGGGCGCTGCCCGTCCCAACACCGGGGGCGGCGGCGGTGGCGGTGGTATGGGCGGCGGCGGCGGACGCGGGGGCGGTGGCGGTGGCGGTGGACGCGGCGGCGGGATGCCCGGCATGATGGGCGGCATGGGCGGCGGTGGCGGCGGTGTCACCAACAAGCGCTACAACCTGACCATTTCGGCCAACGCGCGGAACCTGTTGAACCATGTGAACCCGGCGAACTACAACGGCGATCTCACGTCTCCATTCTTTGGAGTGGCCAATGCTCTGGGGGGCGGCGGTTTCGGGCCGCCGGGCGGAAGCACCAATAATCGCCGAATTGATCTTCAGCTTCGCTTCGCCTTCTAGCGAAACTGTCATGAATCTGGTATAAAACTAGCTGAAGAGCTGAGCTAATCAGAGTCCTATTCTTTTTATAATTGGAAATGATTCCTACTGGGCTCACGGCTCGGCCGGAGGGGCAAGCTGGTATGAACAGGCGTGCGGATGATCGCATCGAAATGAAACTTCCCTGTGAAGTTCTCTTTCCGAAGCTTTGGTTGCTTCCGCTGGAAGGTGTCACTGCGAACCTTCACCGAAACGGAATTTTGATTGGATGTGATCTGAGTTCTATTGGGAACGATCTCCCTGCTCTCGGAGAAACGGTTCATGTCCGTGTGATGTTGCCGGCCAATCACAGCTTTGGCCGGAAAACCATGGATTGCGAAGCATCGCTTGTGCGGATTATGCAAACCGGATTCTCCCGGTGGCAGCTGGCTGTGCGGGTGCATAACATGTCGTTTGGAGACTGGTCGCCGTCGCCTGGCGGCGAATCGCTCCGCTGGGTGATCTAGTCCGGTTCTGGAACTTCGGCGACGGGCGGGGGTTACTATGGGAGTACCCATGCGTCCCGCGTTATTCTTAGTATTTTCCGCGCTCGCCGCATTGCCAGGCTTCTCCGCCACGTTTGGGACGGTTGTCCCCGCTCCCGGGGGAGGCTCGTATTCCGACGTTGTTCTCGACGAGCCCCGCCAGAGGCTCTACCTGTGCGACAGCTCCGGCAACCGGGTTGACGTTTATTCAATCCAGCAGAAAACTTTTCTTGCCTCTATCACGGTCGATTCGCAACCGGTTTCTGTTGCCCTGGCGCCGGCGGCGGGATCCGCGGCTTCGCCGACCCTCTACGTGACTGCGTATACCGGAGGCACGCTCGATATCGTCGATCTCACTAAGAGCACTCTCTCCGTCACTAATCGGGTGAGCCTTCCCGCTAGTCCCGAAGGGGTGGCCGCGGGCGGTGATGGCCGCGTGCTCATCTCGACTGTCGGCAGTTCCGGCTCGAATATCCTGCTGATCTATGATCCTTCCGCGCCTTCCTCCAGCCGGCTAACCAACGTCGCCATTACTCCCGCCGCGCCGACTCCGCCGACTCTCCCGGCGCCATCTGGAGACACATACGCTTCGTATCACAGCAAGCTGCTGACGACTTCGGACGGAACCATGATCATCGGCGCCAACGTCACCAGCTCGGCAACCACCAACAACCGCGTGGTTTTCCTCTATCAGGTAGCTTCCGGAACGGTGCTGCAGAGCCGCGTGGTCACCAATCTCTCGAACGTTCTCTCGGTTTCGCCGGACGGGACGAAGTTCATGGCGGGCTCCTCTCTCTTTGATACGCAGACGCTTTCCATTCGCGCCCAGGAGAATGTGGCCAACGCGCCATTCGCTTTTCCTTCCGGAGCCAACTTCAACACCCAGACCAACCAGGGCGGCAGCGTGTTCTCGCCGGATGGCTCGGTGCTTTACGCGGCTTTCAATTTTGCGCCAATTCAGAACCCGCCGGCCAACGCCAATGTTACCCGTCTGCTGGTGAACGATCCGGATAATCTGCTGATCCGGCTGGGCCTGCAGCTGCCGGAGAGCCTGTCCGGCAGGATGGTAATCAACGCTGCCGGCAACACCATTTACGGCCTCTCGCAGTCGGGGTTCGTCACCCTGCCAATCGGGTCCCTGGCACAGAGCCCACTCGCGCAGGTTGCCACGCAGACGGTTCTGCTGGCCAACGATCAATGCGGCGTCACCTCAAGCCAGAGTTCCCTCGCTGACCCGGTTACCAATACGGGCGCCGGCCGCCTGAGCGTGAACGTTCAGTCTTACACCATCCCTACCACCGGGGTAAACGGGCTCGGCGGCTTTGGCGGCGCGGGCGGCGGAGTCATCTTCCCCGGTGGCGGCATCGGCGGAATTATTGGCATCATCGGCGGCGGGGGTCTTACGCCGGTTGGCGGCGGCGGAAACGGCGGAGCGGGCGGAGGCGGAACCACGACGACGACGACGACGACGACCACGACTGCCACCGGAACCGTTCCGATTGTGCAGCAAACCTCTTCTCAGAACGGCGCGACTCTCACCTTTAAATACAATTCCCGGGCAGCCACCAAACCCGGCACGGTCGGCCCCAACGATTTCCTGGTGCAGTCGCCGGAAGCCGTCAACATTCCGGCGAGCGTGCGCGTTTACGAGAACAACCGCGATGCCGATGCGCGCGGCACGATTATCCCCGTTGCGCAGAATATCAGTCCGGCGGAAACCCTGGTGGACATCATGCTGGACTCCAGCCGCCGCAAGCTCTACATGGCGAACTCCGGCCTCAATGAGGTGGAGGTGTTCGATTTGGCGACCCAGAAGTTCGGGACGCCGATCAAGGTTGGCCAGCTGCCGCACTCGATGGCGATGGGCAACGATGGCGTGACGCTCTATGTTGCGAATACCGGCGGCGAATCCATCAGCATGGTGGATTTGAATAAGGGCCAGACAGTGGGACAGGTAATCTTTCCCGCCATTCCCACGAATGTTGCCGTTACGCTTGCTTATCCGGTTTCGATCGCGTCAAGTGAGCGCGGGCCGCAGTTTGTGATGAGCGACGGCAGCCTGTGGAAAATCGATGGCAACCAGGCAATTCCACGCACGCTGAATCCGGCCATTTTCGGCGGCTCGAACACCACCACGGTGAAAACCGTTTCCGGCGGCACCACTCAGAACACCTCGCGCACCATGGCGGCCACTCCCGGCGGAGAATACGTGATCCTGGCCACCGGCGCAGGGTACGTTTACCTTTACGACGCCAGCGTTGACGATTACACGATTGCGCGCCAGATTTTTACGACGCTCTCCGGCTTCCTTGGTCCGGTCGCCGCCGGGCCCAAAGGACAGTACTACGTAGTAAACGGAACTCTGCTGAATTCGGCGCTGACGCCGCAGAATCTGCCCGGAACTTCCACCACCACGACCACTACAACCGTGCGGCCCACCTGGGCGGCCGTGGCGGTCAGTGCCACAACCTTCGCGCGCTTCACGCAGCCGGTGACGGCCACTGCCACGGCGACCCCTTCCGATGCGGGCCAGATCGAAATGGATAATGCGACCACCGGTACGGCTATGGGGGTGACGAATGCGCTCGAAGGGCAGGCTTCCACGGTGACCGGAACACGAGCGGTGGTTACCGCCGGCCGTACGCTCGCGATCGATTCGGTTTCGAACACGGCGTACATTCTCACCATGAGCGGTCTATCGATCATTCCACTAACGCCTGTACCGGCGTCCGCTCGGCCCCAGGTGAGTCAGGGCGGCGTGGTGAACCTCGGCAGTTATCAAACGGCCGTGGCTCCGGGCAGCCTGATTGGCATCTTTGGACAGAACCTTGCGGCGGTGGCCACTGCTTCCGCGACTCCGCTTCCTACGGTCCTCGGCGGCACCTGCGTGACGCTGGGTACCACGGCACTGCCGCTGATCGCTACCACTTCCGGACAAATCAACGCGCAGCTGCCTCCCACGCTGACGGCCGGTCGGTATTCGCTGACCGTCCGCTCGATCGCGAATCAGGCTGCGTCCCAGGTTGCGGCTCCCATCACCGTGACGCAGTATGCGCCCGCAATCTTCGTGAGTTCCACGGGGCAGGCTGCCATCTATCATGCGGACGGCAAACCGGTGACGAAGGACAATCCGACTACGCGCGATCAGAAACTGGTCATTTACGCTACTGGTCTCGGCGTGACTACCGGAGGGGCAGTGACGGCTGGCAACGCGGCGCCGACCAGTCCGCTGGCAGTTACCGCGCCGGTGCAGGTCTTCTTCGGCCCGCAGGGCTACAGCCAGGCTCCGGTGATTGTGAATTTCAGCGGTCTGGTTCCCGGTCTGGTGGGTGTCAATCAAATCAATGTCACGGTTCCAGGCGTACATATGAACGGCGACACCTTGCCGGTCACCATCAAGATCGGCAGCGTGAGTAGTACTACCACAGGACCGGCTGCGCCAACTGTCGCGGTAGAATAGGTCGTTTGTGCCGAAAAGGCACGGGCTGCTGAAGGTTTCTATGCGCGCCGTTGCTCTCGTTCTTATATCTATTGCATTAGTCAGTTGCAGCCGCGACCCGAAGGTCGTCAGGAAGCGGTATCTCGATCGTGGCAATGCCTATTTCGAGAAGGGACATTACAAAGAAGCATCCATCATGTACCGCCGCGCCCTTTCGGTGGACGGCAAGTACGGGGATGCGTATTACCATCTGGCGCAGACCAGCCTCAGGCAGGGACAGGTTGCCAACTCCGTTCCCGCACTTCGCCGGGCGATGGAACTGCTTCCCAAAGGGTCGAAGGAATACGACGAAAGCAGCCTGGATCTGGCGGAAATTCTGCTGCAGGCAGTGCAGCAGTCCGATCAGCCGAATCGCGATCTTCCGCTGATTACGGAAGTGGACCAGATTGCCGACGGATTCCTGCAGCGCAATCCGCGTTCGTTCGAAGGTCATAAACTGAAGGCCGATCTGGCATTTACGCGCGCTGTGGGCCAGTACAAGCGCAATAATCTAATCGATTCCAAGAAGTCCATTGAGGACGCTATTGCGGGTTACCGCAGTACTCTGGAAATACGGCCGGGCCAGCCGCAGGTGATGCTCTCACTGGCGCGCACGCTGACGCTTTACGGCCAGCCGGCGGAAGCGGAGCAGCTTTATCGCGGCGTCATCGATCAGGGCAAGAACGGCACGCTGGGTTACATCGAGCTCTATCGGCTTTACATGGGCGAGAGGAAAACGGCGGAAGCCGAAGCCCTGCTGAAGAAAGCCATTGCGGCCAATCCCAAGGATTACAACTACAAGACCCTGCTGGCGGCGTTTTACTTCAACAACAACCGGCGTCCCGATGCCGTCGGGATGCTGGAGGAGCATGAAGCGGGATTACAAGAACTTCCCCAATGCGTTCTTCACCGCCGGCGACTTCTATCTGCGTCTGAACGACAGCCCTACAGCGATCAAGCAGTACGAAGAGGGCATTGATAAGGATTCCGGACGCAAGCTGGAGTACCAGAAGCTGATTATCCAGGCTTTGATTCACGAGGGGAAAGTGGCGCAGGCGTATGAGAAGAATCAGGAGATCCTGAAAGCCAATCCGAAGGACCCTGAAGCGCGCGGCTTAAAAGCCAGTTTCCTTCTGGATAAGGGCGACATCAAGCAGGCCATTAACGAGCTGCAGGCGGTGGTCACCGCGCGTCCCGATAACTTCGTGGCGCGCTTCCATCTGGGCCGCGCCCACTTCGCCAAAGGCGAGTATGAGCAGGCCCGGCAGCAGTTCCAGAAAGCCATTGAGCTCCGTCCCGATTATCTGCCTCCGCGTCTGGCGCTGGCACAGGTCGCGCTTTCCCGCGGCGATGCTAATGGCGCGCTGCAGTATGCGCAGGACGGGTTAAAACAGAATCCGAAGAGCGGTGCCGCACGGCTGCTGCAATCGGCGGCGCTGATGCGCATGCAGAAGTTTGACGGAGGCGCGGGCCACCCTGAACCAACTGCTCGCTGCTAATGCAAAACAGCCCGACACGCTGCTGGAAATGGGCGTGCTGGATCTGATGGAGAAGAAATATCAGGACGCCGCCGCTTCTTTCCGGCACGCCTACGATGCCGACCCTTCCAACCCACGAGGCCTTCTGGGCCAGGCGGAAGCTACACTTATGATGCGTCAGCCGGCAGAGGCGGTCAAACTGATTAAGACCGAACCGAGCGCTTTCCGGACCGCCTCGATCTGAAACGCGATCTCGGCGATTTCGAACTGCGCACCGGCCAGTACCCGATGGCAGCGACCGTTTACCAGGATCTGCTGGGCCGCTATAAGAACAACCCGCGGCCGAGGGCGAAGTGTGGGCGCGCCTTGCCGCGACATATTACGATATGAAAGATACTCCGAAATCGATTGAGGGCTACAAGAAAGCCAAGGATCTGATTCCGGAAAATACCATCGTTCTAAACAATCTGGCGATCCTACTGGATAACACCGGGCAGCACGCCGAAGCTCGCTCAGTGTACGAGCTTTCCATCAAACGCGATCCCAACAATCCGGAAGCGCTGAACAACTCTGGCCTACCTGATGGCGGAGACCGGCGGCAACTTGGACGAGGCGCTGACCCTGGCTACTCGCGCCAAACAGAAGCTGCCGAGCCTCGCCGAGGTTTCAGATACCATCGGCTGGATTTACCTGAAGAAGAACCTGTACAACAACGCGGTCGAGATCTTTAAAGACCTGGTGGCGCAAGGTGCCGGACAACCCGACTTATCACTATCACTACGCGATGGCGCTGGTGCAAAAGGGCGATAAGGCGAGCGCCACGCGAGAATGCCAGGCGGCGCTGGAAGACAAACCCAGAAGGAAGAAGAAGGTCAGATCCGGATTGCTGGATGGCGCCGGAGTCTAACAAGCCGCGCGCGGGCGGTAGCCGGGCCGCGACCGGACCCGGTACTTCTTGCCGGCGTCACTGGTAATTTCGACGTTGATCTTGCGGAACCCTTCGTTGGGATTCGGCTGCGGATAGTACGTGACGGTGTAGGAGTTGCCGAGATCCTCGCGGATGCTCTCGAAGGCTTCCACCTGTTTCTGCCAGGTCTTGGCCCAGTAGGCTTTGCCGCCGGTGCGCGACGTGATGCGGCGGAAGACGCTGCTCGAGATGGAGTCCTTGTTCACCTCGTTGGTCGAGATGACGTAGATCGGAATCCCTTCGTCTTCGGCGACGGCGCGGACATCGTCGGGAGCCACCATGCTGGCGTTATCCGGCCCGTTCGAGAACACGATGACCACCTTGCGGCCCGGCACCTTCGCGGCATCGCGCAGTGACAGCAGCAGGCCATTGTAAAGCGCGGTATCGTCTCCGGCCACGGCTTTGCGCAGGCCCATGATGGCGTCGTTGCGGTCGCGCGGTCAGCGTACGCGGCGCGCGACAGATTGCGGCTGAAGGTATAGACCGCGACGGAATCGGCTTTATCGAGGCCGCGCACGAAATCGGCGATGGCGTCCTCCGCGTAGACGAAGCCTTTGTACATGAAGTTGCTGGTGTCGAAGAGAACGAACACGTTGGTGCCGACGAAAGCGTCGGCGCGCCCTGTCCCGGTTTCGCCGACCTCGTCTTCGGCCTTGACCATCGGCCGCAGCGTGCCGTCGGGCAGCACCTCCATCGCCGGGCTGCGTGCCTTCGGCGAACGTGGTGAGTTTCTCCGTGATGCCGTCTTCGGTGATGCGGAAATCGCTTGGCTTCAGACCGTTGATGTAGCGGCCCTTGCTATCCGTCACCGTGAAGCTCAGCACCACCAGATCCACTTTGGATTTGAATACGGCGGAGCGGTCCGGCGCCCACTGGATCCTGCGCCCACAACCAGATGCCGCCGCCGACGACAAGCGGCGAGACGCGCCGCCACTTTCCACATTCGCTTCATCACTGAATCAAAGCCGCCTTTTGGTCTCCACCGCTGTTTTTCAATGCCTGTAGCTCGAACGTCTTCGCCCACCAGCCGCAGCGATTTCAACAACGCCGGCCAGTCTTCCAGATGCGAGGCGAAGATCCGTTCCACCACTTTTTGCGTCCACTCCGGAATCAGCACGTTCAGCTGCGCCGGCGAAATCTGCAGCTGGTCGGCCAGCGCGGCCCAGTAGAGCATATTCGATTCCCAGCTCTCCGCCATGATGCGGCTGGAATAGCCCATCAGCGTAGGGAAGGTGCGCAGCTTCAGCAGTTCCGGCTGTAGGAATTCGCGAGCGTCGGCTTGGGCGTTCCGAAGGCCGCGAAATCGCCGCATCGCTCACCTGTGCGGCGTTGTCGTTCTTCAGCCGCGTGAGTTCGGCGGCTTCCGGGCCGGCATCGGTGAAGCCGTGCGACGACATCTCGCACGCCATGCCGTAGAGTTCGGAGGGAGTCAGCTTGTCGATGGCCTGCCGGACATCACCGGCCGCCAGGGAATCGCTCGACGCTGACGCGGCGCGCCGGAGCCGCCTGCAAGTTCGAGCGCATCCAGCACGGCATGGCCGGAGCTTCGGATCGAGCAGCGGCCTCAGCCAGCAGCGACTGGCCGTAGCGCATGTGCAGTCCGACCCAGTGCATCTGCGCCGGGGTCACGTTCCACCAGCGCGGGATCTTGGCGCTCAGAATCATCTGCGGAACCAGATCGCCCCAGATCAGCGCCTGCGTCTGCGTGGGAATCAGGAAGTTCTGTTCGGCTTCGGCCAGCGCGTAAGGCAGGTCCGACAGCGAGCCCACCAGGCGGCCGCCGCCATTCGAAGGCCAGCCGGTGCCGAACATTTCGGTGGCCTTCCAGGTGTGGTTCGAGCCCTGCATTCCGATGAAATCGTGGCCGCGGACGAACAGCGGATTGGTATACAGAATCTGCGCGCCCGGCGGGGCATAGTGGACGTAGTTGTAAGCCACCAGCGTGTCGCGCAGGAACGGCGCCAGCAGGCCGCGGATTTCCTTCAGCTTTTCCGGATCCTTCTGCGCCTTATCGATGAGCGCGCGCATGTTGAGTCTTGCGCTCCATCGTCGATGTGGCGTCTCAGTCCAGTAGCCGAACGCCAGCGCGTTCTTCTCCGCGCCGGTAAGCGAGTTGCGCGGGAGCTGAATTTCCGATACGCGCGCGGCCAGTTTCGCGGCCAGAGCAGCGTTGAGCTTCTGACCTTTGCGAAACGCCTTCCAGATTGTCGGCCAGCTGCAGGATGATGTCGAGAGAGAGTATGCGCTGCGCTTCGAGCACGCGCTGCATCTCAGTCACCAGCTGGTCGCGAACGTCGGTGTCGGACAGGATTGTTGACGCCGGCCAGCAGCCCGAGCATGCGCTCCTGCGGTTTCGCCTTCCGCGGGCACCGGGCCCGTGGCCGCCAGCAGCACTTTCACGCCGGCGCGGCCGCCATCGAACAGATGCGGCTTCGTTATCGCACTTGGTCGAAGTGCTGCAGGATACCGGCAAGTGTCTGGTCTTCTCTGCCTTGCGCCACCAGGCCCTGGCGGCAGAAGATCTGCCACATGCCGATGAGCGCCTGCATGGTTCCGGCTGCATTCTGACGCAGCGCGGTGTCGCGGATCTTATCGATGCCTCGCGGCTGTATCCAGAAAGGCGATGATGGTGGGATCTTTCAGACGTGGGCGCGTCGTTGAAGATCGCGTACTGCGCTCCGTATTCCTTGAAAGATCGGGCCAGCCGGTCGACTGTGGCGGCCTTCAGCGGCTGCGCGCGGTTGCGGTCCAGATCGCTGAGCGCCATGAAAATCTTAAGCGGCTCGTTTTCCACGGACTTGCGGGACAGCCCGAACAGCGCTTCGAGAACGTCATCGGAATCCTTCCAGCCGGGCGCCGCGTGCGTCAGCTTGGCGTCGTACTTCCCGTGCGGATGGTTGATGAAGAGATTCTTCCAGATCTCAATGCTGCCGGGGATGTGGGCCTGACCGTTGGGGTCCATGCGCAGCCGCGTGGTGAGCAGCATCATATCCGCATTGGCGCGGAATACCGGGCGCGCCGGACCGGGCTGGTGACTTTGCCGCGGATCGCGGAGTAAAACCGCTTCATGCGGGCCGGGTCGGTCAGGTATTCCTGGACGGGACCGTGAATGCGGGCAAAGCGCGTCGAACTGGCTGGCCAGCCAGCCATCGTCTTTGGCCATCAGCTTTTCAAAGAACGCAGCGCCCTTATCGGGACTCGACGCCCAGCCAGTTCGGCCCACGCCGCGGCGGAACGCTGACCGCCGGGAACAACCGCTTTGCCGTCGCGGATCTCGAACATGCCGCCGAAGAAATCGAGCACGTGAGCATACGCGCGCAGCCGCGGAGCGGGAATGTCCTTCCTTCAGCGCGTCGGCAGTCTGCGCGGTCGAGCTTGGCCATGCCGAGATAAAAACGGCAGAGCGACGGGATCGCCAAGGAACGCGTCGATGAATTCGCCGTCGCTCTTTTCCTTCTGCGGTGATCCAGTAATCGGGGCCGTAAAGAACCGGGACGTCGGCTGGGTGAATAATCGTAGACGAAAGGGCTTGTTGGTGCGCAGGGCCTGTTCCAGTTCCGCCATGGGAAAGCCGGAATCGGTGCTCAGGAAGGCGCGGGTGGCATTGACGGTTTCGAGCACCACTTCGCTGCCGCAGCCGCCGCGCATGCGGAAGCCGAGCACCCGCAGCAGATCGCCGGTCTCGGTGGAATCGCAGTTGGCGATGTGGATCATGTGATCGGCGCCGGCCAGCTTTTCCAGTTCACGCGCCTGCGAAAGATAGCGATTGACCAGCTTCAGATATTCGGTTTGTTCCAGAGCGTCGTTGCTGTGCGACGCCTGATAGCCGTTGGTGACCACGTTGCGGGCCAGCGAGACCAGCACTTCGTTCGGATCGCTTTCGGGCGAAATCGCGGCCATGCGCCCGAAGGAACGCAGCGGGCCGGGAATCTTGATGTACTGCCGTTTTTCCGCCACGGTGTCGGCCGAGCTGAACTTCGCGGAGCTTCCAATCGGTGCCGCCTGCCGCTTCGATAAGCGGCCAGGTCTTTCGCGGCGGATGCCCGATCTCCGGCGACAGGTCCAGCAGCACGATACGCTTCAGAACGGGAAGGTTTTTGGACTCGGCGGCAGCCTGCCGGTAAACGGCGCGGGCATTGGCGTCGCCGTACCGGTCCAGAAACTGGGCGTAATCGATTAGGCTTTGGGCATCGTGGGGCGAAGACTGGACGGCCTTTGACCAGGACGCTGCGCGCGGCAGCAGGATTGCCTTGTCTTTCGTATTCCAGCGCGCGGTCAAGGCTTGCGCTTGCCGCTTGAGAAACTCCGGTCAGAAAGCCGGTGGTAAGTAAAAATAAGATCGGAAAAACCTTCATGGTGGTCCCCCCCGCGATCTGAGTCATCACTCTATCATGGAAAACAGGATGCGGCTCTGAGCCTGTGGAACGCTATTTTAGATGTCACTCCCAACGGTCTCTACTGTGAGCAGGGAGACTTCTACGTGGACCCGTGGTGTCCGGTAGACCGCGCTGTTATTACCCACGCCCATTCCGACCACGCACGTTCGGGTTCCAAGCGATATCTTACATCGGCGGCGGGAGCCGGGATACTGCGCGCCCGTATCGGCACAGACGCCTGCATCGAGACGGCCGTGTACGGCGAGACGATCGCCATGGGTGGCGTGCGTGTTTCCTTACATCCCGCCGGACACGTCCTGGGTTCGTCGCAGGTGCGCATTGAAGCCGCTGGCCGACGTGTGGGTGGTTTCGGGCGATTACAAGATCGACAACAGACCGCACGTGCGACGCGTTCGAGCCGGTACGCTGCCATACCTTCATCACCGAATCGCACCTTCGGACTGCCGATCTACCGCTGGCGTCCCGCAGCCGGAGGTCTTCGCGCAGATCGACGCCTGGTGGCGCGCGAATCAGCAGGCCGGGAAGGCGAGCGTGCTCTTTGCATATTCGCTCGGCAAGGCGCAGCGGCTGATTGCCGGCGTGGACCCTGCGATTGGGCCGATCTTTTGCCACGGCGCCGTGCAGAAATTGAACCAGGTCTATCGCGAGTCCGGCATCGATTTGCCGGAGACGCTGTACGCGGGCGACGTGGAGCGCGGGTATCGACTGGAGCCGGTCGCTGATCGTCGCACCGCCTTCCTGCAATGGGAGTCGCGTGGATGCGGAAATTTGGCGCGGTGTCCACAGGGTTTGCATCGGGGTGGATGCGGGTACGGGGAACGCGCCGGCGCCAGTCGCTCGACCGCGGGTTTGCGCTTTCGGATCATGCGGACTGGCCGGGACTGCTGCGCGCCATTGACCGAAACCGGAGCGGAAGCAAGTGCTGGTGACGCATGGCTATCGCGCGCCGCTGGTGCGGTGGCTGAGTGAGCAGGGCCTGGCCTCGCGCGCGCTCGAGACGCGCTTTGAAAACGAAGAGGAAACGGACTAGCGGCGGGCGGCCATGAAGGCTTTTTGCGGACCTGTACACCGCGCTCGACGAGACCACCAAAACCAATCTGAAGACCGACGCTCTGACGGCCTACTTCAGCGCGGCTCCTCCGGAGGACGCCGTCTGGGCCATTCATTTTCTGATTGGGCGGCGCCCGAAGCGGCTGATCGAAACCCGCAAGCTGGTGGAGTGGGCCATCGAAGAATCCGCAGGTGCCGGGGTGGATGTTCGATGAGTGCTATCAGGCGGTGGGCGACCTGGCGGAGACGATTGCCCTGCTGCTGCCGGACGCGGAGAAGACCACCGATCTGCCGCTGCATTACTGGGTGGAAGAGCGGCTGCTTCCGCTGGCGAGGTGGAACGACGATCTGCGCCGCGATTCACTCGTAAATGCATGGCGGGAGATGGACGAGCCGCAGCGGTTCGTCTGGAACAAGCTGATCACCGGCGCGTTTCGCGTGGGGGTGTCGCAAAGTCTGGTGGTGCGCGCTCTGGCGCAGGTGAGCGGCATCGCGGCTCCGGTGATTTCTCACCGGTTGATGGGCGACTGGCATCCTTCGCCCGAGTTTTACGCCCAGCTGATCGCGAAGCGAAGCCGAAGATGCGGATGTGAGCCGGCCCTATCCGTTCTTCCTCGCTTATCCGATCGAAGGCGAGATCGCGCAGCTGGGCGACATCGCGGAGTGGCAGATCGAATGGAAATGGGATGGCATCCGATCGCAGCTGATCCGGCGGAACTGGCGGACGTTCATCTGGTCGCGCGGCGAGGAACTGGTGACGGAGCGCTTTCCCGGAACTGGAGGCTATGGGTGCGCTGCTGCCCGAGGGCACGGTGATCGATGGCGAAATTCTGCCGTGGGTGGCTGGACAGCCGCTGCCGTTTGCGCAGATGCAGCGGCGCATCGGGCGCAAAGTGCTGGGGCCGAAGATTCTGGCGGATGTGCCCGTGGTGATTCTGGCTTACGATCTGCTGGAGTGGGAAGGCCGCGACATTCGCGAGGAGCCCATTGAAGAGCGCCGCGGGAAACTCGCCGGGCTGGTGGAGTCGATGCGCGACAGCGGCCGGCTGGTGCTCTCGCCGGTGGTGGAGGCGGAATCCTGGGAGCGCCTGATGGAGTTGCGCGCCGCAGTCGCGCGAGCGCCGGGTGGAAGGGTTCATGCTGAAGCGCCGCGGATCGCCTTATCGTGTGGGGCGCCGCCGCGGCGATTGGTGGAAGTGGAAGATCGAACCGTTCTCGATCGATGCGGTGTTGCTCTATGCGCAGCCAGGAAGTGGACGCCGCGCCAGTCTGTTCACCGATTACACGTTTGGGGTGTGGGACGGCGACACGCTGGTGCCCTTCGCCAAAGCCTATTCGGGGCTGACCGACGAAGAGATTCGCAAGGTGGATGCGTTCGTCAGACGAAACACGATCGAGAAGTTCGGGCCGGTGCGGTCGGTGAAGCCGGAGTTGGTTTTTGAGCTGGCGTTTGAAGGCATCCAGAAGAGTCCGCGGCACCGGTCGGGCATTGCGGTGCGCTTTCCCCGGATGGCGCGATGGCGGCTCGATAAACCGGCCACGGAAGCGGATACCATCGAGACGATTCGGGCTCTGCTGCCCGGGTAATGAGATTTCCGGCCGTCAGCGATTCGGCCGCTCGTTGAGAAACAGAAACAGGCCGCCTTTGCCGGCGACCACGAAGTCGGGTTTGCCGTCGCCGTTCAGGTCGGCCACCGGGATTTGCATACCCCCACCGGTGCGGGTGCCGTAATCCACCACATGGCGAACCCACTCCATGGGCGTGCCCGCGGTGTGTTCGTACCAGTAGACGCCCAGCGGTTCGTGCCCTCCGGGATCATGGCCGTTGTGCGCCCAGAAGCGTTTGCCCGTCACGAAATCCATTCGGCCATCCCCGTTCAGATCGACCATGGTGACCGCGTGCGCCTGTGACCAGCTGTCGTCGATCATGTGTTTGGTCCACTTGCCGTCGGCGGTCTGTTCGAGCCAGAAAATGCCGTAGTCGTGCGCCAATGAGGTGACGATGTCCATGCGGCCGTCCCCATTCACATCGTTGACGAAGAGAAAACCGGTCTGGCCGAGGTCCCAGTCGGGGTGCCACTTCCATTCGGCGGGGGAGCGCGGGTCGGCCGGTGCTTCCAGCCAGCCTTTCGAGGTCAGGATGTCGGTGCGGCCGTCGTTATTGACGTCGCCTGCGCCGATGCCGTGGCCGTAACTGCGATTGCTGACGATGTGTTTGGTGAAGCCGCCGTCGCGCGCTTCATACCAGGCGAGAGGCGAGTCCTGATTGCCAGGTTGCGGCAGAACGTCGCGCCGGTCTCCCTTTCTTGCGATGTCCACAAGGAACGCGAACTCGATGTTAAACCCGGAATCGATGGGGTGCTCTTTCCACGGGCCACCCTTTTTGCCGGGGTTTTCAAACCAGATCAGCCGCTTGCCAAACCAGGAACAGCCCACGATGTCGATGGCGCCATCGCCGTTCACATCGAGCGGCAGATCGCTGAAATTGTCGATGTAGTAATTGGTGTAAGGCAGGTCGCGGAAGTGGTGTTTGGTCCACTTCGGGGCTTCATACCAGTTCTCGCCGGAGACAACGTCGAGCCGGCCATCGCCATTGATGTCGGCAACGGCGGCGCTCTCGCTGGCGCCCAGATCGAGCGTGATCTTCTCAAACGGAATATCCGGCGGGCGCGTGGCAGCGAAAACAGCAGCGGTCAGCAGCAGAGCGAGACGGTTCAGGCGCATCAGTGTTCGGGGAGCTCCGAGACCGGGAACCGCGCCAGCACGGTGTTGCCGCTGTAACCAAGCTCCTCGATCAGGCCAGTATAGGAGGTGTAGTAGCCATCGGCGGTCAGGCTCTTGATCAGGTGAAAGAACCTGGCGGGTTCGGTATCGTACGCTGTATCGAGCTTGGTGAGCACCGCGATTTGCCGGGACTCGCTCAAGCCGCCGAAGCCCGCGAGATCGTCTGAAGTGAGGGCTGCCTGGCACAGCTGCTGCAGCGGTTTGCTCGCACCCACCACCGCATCGATATACAGAGGAACGCCCGCTTCGATGGCGCCGGGCGTATCGGTTTTCGGAATGATCAGCTCGGCCATGCGGCTGATGACGGCGAAGTCGTTCTCGGAAAAGTAGCCGGGCCTGACAGGTCCGGCTATCACGGGCGGACGCTGTGGCGGTCCGGCATGCTGGTGCACCTGCTGCGGCGGCGCATCCTGACCGTAGAGCTCATTGGAAGCGAAGGGAAACGCGCAGGTTCCGCCGATCGCACCCATGATCTTCAGGGCTTCGCGGCGCGTTTCGTCGGGAAAGCTCACATGTCTCCTTTGCGCAGCCGATCGGCAATGTGGTCGGCCGTGCGGGCGGCCAGCGCCATGATCGTATGGGTCGGATTCTTCTCCGAAGACGACGGGAAGACGCTGGCATCCACAACGTAAAGGTTGGGAACGTCGTGAGAGCGGCAGAACGAGTTGAGCACGCTGCGGCGCGGATCTTCGCCCATGCGCGCGCCGCCAATTTCGTGGTTCGGTTTGGGATCGGGGCTGACCGAAAGAATTTCCGCGCCGGCGGACTCCGAAACGCGGCGCGCCCAATCCGTCATATCGCGGAACAGGCGGCGGTCATTCTCGCTGTAAGTCAATGTGCGGCGCGCGACGGGGAGCCCGAAGCCATCCTTCTCTTTGGGATCAAGATCGATGAAACTGCCGGCGTGCGGCAGCATTTCGCCATACGGGGACATGACGACATAGGCGGGATACCGGGCTTTTACGGCGGCTTTGTAAGAAGCACCGAACCCCGGCAGCGACCGCGCCCATCCCACCGTCCGATGATTTTGATAATTGAATTGCATGCCGAAACTGCGCGCATATTCTCGCCGGCGGCCATGCATGAACGAAGGCAGGTAGGCGTGGTCCAGGAAGCCTTCGTCATTGGTGACCGGCTGACCAATCAGGTCGTGAAGAAAGATCTCCACTCCGCCGGTAAAGTGCGGGATGAAGTTCTTCCCGAGTTCGCCGGACGAGTTGCCAAGACCCGTGGGATAGAGGCGCGACTTCGACATGAGTAGCAGCGCGACACTCTGCACGCAGGCGCAGGAGACCACCACCGAACGCGCGCGGATCTCGCCTTCGGCTTTGCTGTGCCGGTCGAGGAAGCGGACGCCAGTGACGCGGTTCTCGTTCGAGACGGCCACTTCGCGCACAATCGAGTTGGGGAAGATGTCCAGTTTGCCGGTGGCCAGCGCCGGGTTCATGTGGACGTCTGCGGAATTATATTTCGCGGCCACGTCGCAGCCAGACATGCAATTGCCGCAGAAGTGGCAGGCGGGCCGGGTCTTCGACGCAACGCTGAGCGTGGACTTGCGGACGTGAATCACTTTCACGCCGAGTTTTGCCGCGCCGCGCTGGATCAGCAGATCGCTGCGCTTGAGGGGAACCGGTGGAAGGAAAACGCCATCGGGCAGATCTTCCAGATGGTCCGCGTTGCCGCACACCCCCACTTCGCGCTCAATGCGTTCGTAGTAAGGCGCAAGATCGGCGTATTCGAGCGGCCAGTCTTCGCCCGCGCCTTCGTAGCGGCGGCCCTTGAAATCGCGCGGGCTCAGGCGGAGCGCAACCGCGTTCCAGAGCATGGTCTTGCCGCCGACGCCGCGGGAGCGTTCGGAATCGAAACCCTCACGCCCGGGCTTCATCGTGGGAATGTGGCGGTTGGGGAAATCGAAGGGAAGGGCGTGGGTGTTGAAATCCGTGCGGGTGTTCACTTTGGGCCCGCCTTCCACCACGGCGACATCCACGCCCGCGCGTGCGAGATGAGACGAGAGGACACCCCCGGCGGCGCCGGAACCCACAATGCACACGTCGTAAACTTTGGTCGCCATTCGCGGTCAGCGGCTTTGTTCGAGGATCATATCACTATGGAACGAAGACGGATCGGATCGCTGGACGTTTCGCTGGTGGGGCTGGGGTGCAACAACTTCGGCTGGCGCATCGATGCGGAGGCAACGAAGAAGGTGGTAGACGCTGCGCTTGCGGCCGGAGTGAACTTTTTCGACACCGCCGACATGTATGGCACTGGGCAGAGCGAGGAGTACCTGGGGCGCGCGCTGGGCCCGCGGCGAAGCGAGGTGGTGGTGGCCACCAAGTTTGGCATGAAGATGGGTGACGGACTGGAGGGTGGCCGGCCGGAATATGTGCATCAGGCCGCGGAGGCAAGTCTTAGGCGTCTGGGAACGGACCGGATCGATCTTTATCAGTACCACCGGCCGGACCCGAAGGTGCCGCTCGCCGATACGCTCGGGGCGATGCAGCAGCTGGTGAGAGCGGGCAAGGTGCGCGAGATTGGATGCTCGAATTTCACCGCGCAGCAGCTACGGGACACGCCGGGATTTGCCAGTGTGCAGAACGAATACAGTCTGTTCCATCGCTCGCCGGAGGCTGACGTGCTGCCGGAATGCGAACGAATGGGTATGGCGTTCCTGCCGTATTTTCCACTGGCGAACGGACTGTTGACCGGCAAATACCGCAAAGGACAGCCGGTTCCGGCAGGAAGCCGCGGCGAGGCGGGTTTTGGGCCGAAGGTATTTACGCCGGAGAATCTGGAAAAAGTGGAGAAGCTGATCGGGTTCGCCGAGCGGCATGGGCGCACTTTGCTCGAGCTGGCGTTTTCCTGGCTCGCGGCTCAGAAGGCGGTCGCTTCCGTGATCGCGGGCGCGACATCGGCGGCACAGGTGGAGGCGAATGCTCGGGCAGCGGAATGGAATTTAAGCGCGGAGGAACTGGCCGAGATTGATAGCGTGTGAGCTGAACGCAATTGTTTGTTTTTCATTGACTCAATTTCTATTTACTTTTCTCGGTTATTTGTGATATTAATTACAAATACCAAGCAGACTTTATCTCCTGTTTCTGCTCTCTTTGCGGGTGGTAGTGGCTCAGACATTTACCAACCCACTGTTCCCGAGCCAGGATCCATATGTGATTCGTTGGCAAGGGAATTACTATTATTCGGACGCGGACTCCGACCGTATTTATCTGCGCCGGTCCCCCACGCTTTCGGGGCTGAGTTCGCAGGCGCCGATTCCGGTTTGGAACGCCCGGCCGGGATCCGGGGGGCTGGCGAATGTCTGGGCTCCCGAGCTGCACCTTATCGGCGGACGCTGGTACCTCTACTTCGCAGCCGACCACCACAGTGACGCGCGGCATCGCCTGTTTGTGCTCGAGGGCGGGTCCGACCCGCTCGATCCTTACAAACTGGCGGGGCAGATTGTGGATTCTACGGGGAACTGGGCCATCGATCCGGACGTGTTCTTCGGTGCCGACAACCAGCTCTACCTGACGTGGTCATGCACCGGGGATGAATTCGGGAGACTTCCCCAGAACCTTTGCATCGCGCGGATGAGCGACCCGGTGCATGTTGCCAGCGACACAGTTCAGATCAGTTCGCCGGTGGAGAGCTGGGAAACGCGCACGGGCGCCATTCAGGAAGGTCCGGTGGGTTTTGTGCATGCGGGATCCACCTATTTAACGTATTCGGCGAGCGCCAGCTGGACGACCAAGGACTATGCCGTGGGCGTACTGATCAATGCTTCGGGCGATCTGCTGAATCCAGGTGCCTGGAAGAAACATGGCCCGGTGCTGGATGGACACTCGCACGTATATGGTCCTGGAAGCGTGGTGTTCATCAATTCGCCGGACGGAACGGAATCGTGGAGTCTTTACCACGCGTATGACCGGCTGAACTGCGCGCAGTGGGCATGCCGCAGCATTCGCATGCAGAAGATCGCGTGGGATTCGGAGGGCGTCCCGCTGCTGGGCTATCCCATGGATCCGCAGGTTGGGCTGGAGCAGCCGTCGGGCGATGCCGGGGCCGCTTCGGGCTGGGGAGATTCGAAACAGGGCGCGCGGGCGGCGGGCGCGATGGCATACCTCAGCAGTGGCAACGTGTACAGCGGGCCCGTTGGCGGTACCGCGTTTCGCAATGGTTCGGAATCGGTGGCGTACACCGTATCCGCCGATGTGGCGGCAGGCAGGACGGGACGCTCGGGAGTTTACGCGCTGTACCGCGATGAGGCGAACCATGTCGAGGTCTTCCTGGATGGATCAGCTGGCGTGCTGGGGACGGGAGCGACGGTAGCGGGCGCCGATCAGGGGATTCACTGGACCGCGATGCCGATTGGGTTCGATTTTGCGGCAGCGCATCATCTGGAGGTGAGGAAGTCGGCCGAGCAGTCGTTCAGCTTCGTGCTCGATGGCGTGGTGCGCGAACAAAGAAGCGCGGCCTTGGAAGGCGGACAGATCGGCGTCTTTTCGACTGGCGCGGGCGCGCAGTTTCGGAATGTGACCCTAATAGACGATGCCTTCGGGTGGGGCAGACCCTATGGGGACGCCGCGGAGGGAGGGGCGAGCGACGCGCCGGGGTTGTGGCAGATTGTGGATGCCCGTGCGGTGGAGAGTCGTGGCGCTGGAACACAGGCGCTTTATCGCGGTAACCCAAATCTGCAGTCGTACACCGTTGGGGCGGAGGTTCGTAAGGGCGGCGGCTCCGAGGGCCGGGTTGGATTGGTGGCGTGTTACGACGACCGCAATAATAACGTGAGCATGTGGCTGGATGCGGCACAGCGTCTGCTAAGGGTTCATGCCGTTGTGAACGGAATCAGTACCTGGCAGAATGCCGGGCTGCCCGCCGGCTTCGATGCCGGGGCGTGGCACGCGCTGACAGCGGAGAAAGCGGGCAGCGGGTTTTTGTTTCTGATAGATGGCGCGGAGATGCTGCGGGCGGAGTTTGCTCTGGTGAATGGGATGCCCGGGATTACAACGGATGGCTCGCCGGCACAATTTCGAGAGTTTGCGGTGACGCAACCCTGACCAGGTGAAGCGCGGGTACGTGGAACAGGCTGCTATCGTCACCGATGATGAAGGCAGTGGGAAAGCGCGAATGCCGGACGACGATACCGGATGGCCGGGTGTTCGCGGGTAAACGGAACGGGATCGTGGTGGTGAACGATTCGCCGGGGCCCACCTCATCCGTTACAGGGCGGTCCAGCGCCGGGCCCGCGAGGTAACGGTGGCCCTGCTGATCTTCGAGCGCGAGCGCCACGCCCCGTTCACGCTGCCGCACGCGCTTCGCGACGCTTTCGATCCGGACCGTGACCGTCCATGCGCCGGGTGCGGCTGTCGGCTCGATCGAGTTCACCGCAAGGCACCAGTCGTCAAAACAGCGGCGCTGGCCGGGGTGGAAGTAGCGGCGCGGTGTCGCCAGGGAACTGGTCAGCAGAGCCGCTGCGTAGCAGACCACAAACCCGGCGGTGAAGCGGGCGGTGTTGCGCAGGGCGAGCCCGTTCCCGCGCACCACCAGCCAAAGGGAACGAGCAAGCAACACCAGCAGCATCAGGAATGACGCGAGGAAGAGAAGATCGCCGACTTGCATGCAAGCTTTATACCACAAAGTAATTTGGAGTTCATAATCCGTGTAGGATCAGAATCAATGGAAAACATCGATGTGGACAACATCAGCGAGGTGAATTACCTGGGACAGACTGCCGTGGAAGTGAAGTTCAAAGACGGCACGACGCGGGTCTATAGCGGGGCGGAAATGGAAGAGATGCTGCCGGTGCTGAACCACTGGACTCCGCCGATGGCATAGTGCGCGCGCGAGAAGAAGGCGCGGGCTGCGGCACCAACTGGAGTGCGGGAACCGCTGATCGCGCCTTTGGCTGCTGTGGCGTGCGGCATTCTGCTGCCGCGTGTTGCGCCGTTTCAGTCGGGCGAGCTGTGGTGCGTGACGGCCGCGTTTGCGCTGCTCGGCCTCGTCGCGCTGCGATTTTCACAGCGTCTGGCAGGCGCCTGTGTGCTGCTTGCGATGTTCTCCTGCGGGGCTTTGGTGATGCTGGCGCACCGTCCTGAAGCGGCCCCGGAACTCGACACAGTCGACGGTGAACAGGTACTGCTTTCGGGCTGCGTGGTGGAGCCGGCGGTGCTGGCGCGCGAGCGCGAACAGTTCACTCTGGAAATGGCGCCGCAGGCGCGCGCGCGGGTGAACTGGTATCTGCGCGAGGGTGAATCGGCCCCGGCGTTTCGTTACGGGCAGCTGGTGGAGTTTCCGGCGAAAACGCGCGTTCCACACAACTACCGGAATCCCGGAGCTTTCGACTACACGCATTTTCTGGCGCGACAGTACATCTACTGGACCGCTTCGACCCCGGCCGGCGCTCAGGCAACGGTTTTGCCTGGGCGATGCGGATCGCGATTTTGGGCGGCCATTTACGCCATTCGCATGGCCGCGCTCGCGCGCATCGAGGAACTCTATCAGCCGAGCGCGTACAACATCGCGATGATGCAGGCGGTTCTGATTGGGGAGACCAGCGGCATGGAGCGCGTGTGGACGGAAGACTTTCGATCCACCGGGACCTTTCATGCGCTGGTGATCTCCGGCAGTCACGTGGCGGTACTGGCGGCTTTCCTGCTGTTCCTGCTGCGCATCTGCTTCGTGCCGCGCGACTGGGCCACCTTGGCAACCCTGATTGCGGGGTGGCTATACGCGTTTGTTACGGGCTGGCAGGCGCCAGTGGTGCGCTCAGCGGCGGGAATGACTCTGTTTGCGATCGGGCGATGCTTCTACCGTCAGGGCCGCATGCTCAACGTGATCGCGGCGGTGGCGCTGATCTTTATCCTTGCCGACCCCGAGCAGATGTTTGATCCGGGTTTCCAGCTTTCCTTTCTTTCGGTGGCGCTGATCGCCGCGATGGTGGTTCCCATCATCGAGAAAACTTCGGGGCCGCTCACCGCTGGTTTGGCCAAGCTGAGCGACAAGACAAGCGACCTGCGGATGCCGCCGCGAGTTGCCCACTTCCGTCTGGAACTACGGCTGGTGGTGGACACCGTGGAACTGCTCCTGCCCCGGCTTCCCTCGCGGATGGCGAGGTGGGCGGTGACGGTGCCCATGCGCCTCGGATTCTATCTTTACGACCTGTTGCTGACGTCGGCGGTGATTCAGATTGGGCTGGCGCTGCCGATGGCTATCTACTTTCATCGCATCTCGTTTTCGGGTCTTTCGGCCAATGCGTTTGCGGTGCCGTTGCTGGGTGTCGTGGTGCCGGTCGGCTTCCTTGCGGTTTTTACGAACTCGACGCTGCTCGCGGGTCTTGCGGCGTGGCTGCTGGACCTTTCGCGGATAGCGGTTGCGTGGCATGCGCGCTGGGAGCCCAACTGGCGTATTCCGGACCCGCCGCTGTGGCTCGCACTGGCATTTACGGCCGCGCTGGTGGCCGCGGCAATCCGCTTCCGCTGGGTATCGGTTCGGGTGGTCACGGCAGCCGCAGTGCTGCTGTTGCTGGTGGTGCTGGTGGTTCATCCGTTCCCGCCGGTGATTCAGCCGCGCGCTCTGGAGGTGACGGCCATCGATGTGGGGCAGGGCGACAGCCTGCTGGTCGCGTTTCCGGACGGCCGCATCATGCTGGTGGATGGCGGGGGAATCCCGAGTTTTGGAAAATCGGCGAACACCCGGCTGGACGTCGGGGAGGACGTGGTGGCTCCTTACCTGTGGACACGCTCCATCCGGCACATCGATGTGGTGGCGCTTTCGCACGCGCATGAAGATCACATTGGCGGGCTTGCGGCAATCCTGCGGGATTTCGATGTGCGGGAATTGTGGACCGGAGCGACCCCGCCGTATCCGTCCTGGGACCGGCTTCGTGAGGAAGCGAGCGCCCGAGGAGTAAAGGTCAAGCCGCTGGTGCGGGGAGGCCCGTTTCCCTTCGGCGGGGCGAGCGTGCAGGTGCTGGCTCCTTCTGCGGATTACGTGACGGGGAATTCGCCGAAGAACAACGATTCGCTGGTGCTTCGTTTAGCGTATGGCCGCCACTCGTTTCTGCTGACCGGGGACATGGAAAAGCAGGTGGAGCAGGAACTGCTGGCGGGCGATCTGGTGCGACGTGCCGATGTGTTGAAAGTGGGGCATCACGGCAGCCGGAGTTCGAGTACGCCGGGCTTCCTCGACGCGGTGCACCCGGCGTTCGCGATGATCTCGGCCGGCTTTGAAAATTCCTACGGGCATCCGCACCGGCAGACTGTGGAAAACCTGGAGGAACGGCATGTCTGGACCGTGCGGACCGACCGATCAGGCCTCGAAACGGTGATCAGCGACGGGCGTTATCTGACCGTGCGCACGGCGGCCGATGGAGCGCAGTGAACTCGGGCGGGAAATCAACCCGATGATATATAGTTTGACAGTTGAAACTTGCTCTTGTTGATTACTCCATCCTTGCCCTGTATTTCCTCTTCGTAATCGGCATCGGCTGGCGGCTCCGCCGGCAGGCCACGTCCAGCGGTGAGTTTCTCACGAGCGGGCGGTCCATGCCGGTGTGGATCACCAGCCTGGCGTTTCTGGCGGCCAATCTCGGCGCGCAGGAAGTGATCGGCATGTGTGCATCCGGCGCTAAATACGGCATCATGACCTCCCACTTTTACTGGGTTGGCGCGGTGCCTGCGATGGTCTTCATCGGAGTGTTCATGATGCCGTTCTACTACGGCAGCCGCGCGCGTTCCGTGCCGGAATACCTGCTGCTCCGGTTCGACGAAAAGACGCGCGGGCTCAACGCGATTACCTTCGCCATCATGACGATTTTCTCGTCGGGCATCTCGATGTATGCGCTGGGCATTTTGTTCGAAGCGGTGCTGGGCTGGAGTTTCACCGCTTCCGTCATTCTGTCCGCAACCATCGTTCTGGTTTATACCTATCTGGGCGGGCTGACGAGCGCCATCTACAACGAAGTGCTTCAGTTTTTCCTGATCGTGCTGGGCTTTTCGCCGCTGGCCATGATGGCCGTTTACCGCGCGGGCGGCTGGAGCGGAATGAAGAGCCATCTGGCTCCGGTGATGACGCACAGCTGGCAGTATCTGGGAAATTCCGGCATGAATCCGATGGGAGTGGAGGCTTTTGGACTGATTGCCGGACTCGGGTTTGTGCTGTCCTTCGGATATTGGTGCACTGATTTCCTGGTGGTGCAGCGCGCTATGGCCGCGGATTCCATGGCGGCCGCGCGCCGGACGCCGCTGATGGCCGCGTTCCCCAAGATGATTATGCCGTTCATCGTGATCGTGCCGGGCCTGGCCGCGGTTGCACTGGCACAGATGGGCACCGGGTACGCGATGCCGATGAAGACGGGCGGCCCGGATTACGACAAGGTGCTGACTACCCTTATGTCGCAGTTTTATCCCGCCGGGATGCTGGGAATCGGGCTGACAGCGCTCATGGCATCCTTTATGTCCGGCATGGCGGGCAATGTGACCGCCTTTAACACCGTATTTACGTACGACATCTATCAGGGCTACATCCGGCCGGGTGAAAGCGACCGGCATTACCTCTCGGTAGCTCGCGTAACCACGCTGGTGGGGACCGCGCTCTCGATCATGACCGCCTACCTGGCCCAGCACTACAACAACATCATGGACCTGCTGCAGCTGGTGTTCGGGTTCGTGAACGCCCCCCTGTTTGCGACCTTCCTGCTGGGCATGTTCTGGAAGCGGACCACGGGGCACGCGGCCTTTACCGGGCTGCTGAGCGGAACCACTGCTGCGGCTCTGGTTCACGGGCTGACGCTCGCGGAAGGCAAAGGCGGCTGGCTCGGGACGGTGCTCTATTCGTTTCCCTCGACCATGGCCCAGAATTTTTGGATTGCCATCTTCGCGTGGAGTACCTGTTTTCTGGTCACGATTGTGGTGAGCCTCGCGACGAAGCCCCGGCCTCATTCGGAACTGACCGGTCTGGTCTACGGGCTCACGAAAATCCCGCATGACGGAACCGTTGCGTGGTATCGAAGACCGATTCCGCTTGCCGGGCTGGTCTGCGTCGTGCTCATACTATTGAACGTATGGTTCCGGTGACCCCGTGCTAGATCTGCGTCTTCCCTCGGGACTCTTCTTTACGCTCGCAGGCATCATTCTGGTTGCGCTGGGCGTGCTGGAACCGGAGGCACGGGCGCCGCTTACGCCTCTAAATATCAATCTCTGGGCCGGTCTGGTGATGCTTGCATTTGGAGCGTTTCTGCTGCTGCTGGCTGTTCGCGCTCGCCGCCGCGCATGAGGGAAGCGTTTGAGAAGCAGTTCGGCCCGGCGCCGGAACTACGCGTATTCCGGGCGCCGGGCCGCGTCAACCTGATCGGTGAGCACACCGACTACAATTTTGGCTTTGTTTTGCCGATTGCGCTCGATCTGGCGACCTGGGTGGCTTCCGCGCCCTCCGCTGACGGCCATATGCATGTTCGTTCGGAAGCGCAGAACGAGACATGGGACTGGCCCGTGGCCGCCATCGCGGACCTGAAACCGGTAAAACACTGGACCGATTACGTGGCCGGCGTGGCGCAGCAACTCGCGCGCGCGGGCTTTCCCATCGAGGGCCGAAAGCTGCTGATCCACAGCACGGTGCCGGATGGAGCGGGACTGAGCTCGTCCGCGGCGCTGGAGGTCTCTTCCGCGCTGGCCCTGCTGAACGGGCGCGCGATGGAACCTCTGGAACTGGCAAAGCTGTGCCAGCGCGCGGAGCGGGAATTCGTGGGTCTCCCGAGCGGCATCATGGACCAGTACGTCTCGGTCTTCGGCCGCGCGAATGCCGCGGTACTGATCGATTGCCGCAGCCTGGACCACGAGTTCGTGGAGCTGCCCGCGGACGTGGAAATCTGGGCAGTAAATTCGATGGTGAAGCATGACCTCGGAATCTCGGCCTATCGCGAGCGCGTGGAGCAGTGCGCGAGCGCCGTGGATGCGATCTCGCGGCGCTACCCGGAAGTGAAAAGTCTCCGCGATGCTACCATGGCGCAGTTGGAGAGCACGCCACTGCCGAACGTAATTCTGCGGCGCGCGCGACACATCATTACGGAAAATGCGCGGGTGAAGCTGTTCGTAGCGGCGGCGCGCCGGGGCGATCTGCCGCGACTGGGCGAGCTGTTCAACGAGTCGCACCTGAGCATGCAGCACGATTACGAAATTTCCGCGGCGGAAGTGGATTTCCTGGTACAGGATGCCATTGGCATCGACGGCGTTTACGGCGCGCGTATGACGGGCGGCGGCTTCGGCGGATGCACCGTAAACCTGGTGAGGCCGGGCGCGGCGAAGCGGTTTCAGGAGCAGATAGTCACGGGCTATCGCGAACGGTTCGGGATTGAAGCGAAGGTATTCCGCTGCTTCGCGTCGCCCGGCGCGGGCGAGGTGCAGCAGTAAAGGCGGTCAGGTGAAAGCGGCGGTCCTCAGCGGTTCCGAAAAGGTCCTGCGCATCGGCGAGGTTCCGCGTCCGGAATGCCGGCCGGGCCACGTGCTGCTGAAGGTCCGCGCCTGTGGCGTCTGCCGGACAGATCTTCACATCGTTGCCGGGGAACTGCCCCGCCTGCGCGAGCGCACCATTCCCGGTCATCAAATCGTGGGCGAGGTGGTTGAAGGGGCGACCGCGGAACTGCCTCGCGGGGCTCGCGTTGGCGTCTCCTGGATGGGTGGGGTGGATGGCTTGTGCGCGTATTGCGCGCGCGGCATGGAGAACCTGTGCGATGCGCCTATCTTTACGGGCTACACCGTGGATGGCGGATACGCGGAGTATGCTCTGGCGCGCGCTGACTTTGTTTACCCGTTGGGCGAAGCCATTGACGACCTGCAGGCGGCGCCGCTGCTGTGCGCCGGTATCATTGGCTTCCGCAGTTTGCGAGTGGCGGGTGTCGAGCCTGGGGAGCGCGTAGGGCTGTTCGGCTTCGGCGCCTCCGCACATCTGGCGATTTCGGTGTTGCGCGCATGGAACTGCGATGTGTATGTGGCGACGCGCGGCGCTTCGCATCGCGACCTGGCGCGGTCTCTGGGCGCGGCGTGGGTAGGTTCCGAGAGGGACCGGCCACCGGTGCAACTGGATCGCGCAGTCACATTTGCTCCGAGCGGGGACGTGGTGATCGCGGCTCTGGGCAGTCTGCGCAAAGGCGGGGTGGTGGCCATCAATGCCATCCATTTGGATCGCATTCCGCAATTCGATTACGACCGTCTTCTGTGGGGCGAGCGCCAGATCCGCAGTGTCGCGAATATGACTCGCGCGGATGCGCGGGACTTCCTCGATCTAGCGGCGAAAATTGGCCTGCGGCCGCATGTTACGACGTTTCCGCTGGAGAGAGCCGGCGATGCGCTGGAGGCGGTGAAGAACGATGCGATTGATGGCGCGGCCGTGCTGGTGCCGTAAGCAGCAACTCTACAGGGAAGCCGCGATCTTTTCCGCCGAGCGCAGCGTGAGTGCCACAAACGTGAGCGTGCCGTTGGTGCAGCCCGCGTTGGGCAGAGTGGGAGAACCGACAACAAACAGATTTTCGTGGTCGTGAGTTCGGCCGTAGCTGTCGCACACGCTTTCGGCGGGATCGGTCCCCATGCGGCATCCGCCAGCGGGATGGTCGAGGTATCCGCCTTCGCCGGTGGTCAGGATTTTGCCGTTTTTGTTGCTTGCCAGACGTTCGAAGATTTTCTGAAAATGCTGTCGCGTGGCCGGTTGCCGAGCGACGGTGGCCGCGTCCAGCTTGTGCTGGATCTTTGGCATCGGGTCGCCGAACTTATTCTTTGCGGATTCGTCGAGGGTCAGCGAACTGTCGCGGTCGGGGTGGACATCGTAGTATCCTCGAACGCTCGCTGTGCCGCGCCGGGCACGCGTACGCCAGTCGTTCAGCAGATCGTCGCCCAGCAACAGTGTTGCCGTCCTTGGCGCGCATGCGCGGCTCGTGGCCCACCGCGCTTTCCCAGATCCGCAGATCGTGGCGGACGTACGGGTCACCCGGTTTGCAGCGGAAGAACTGGCGCGAGATCAGCGCGTGCGTTTCGTTCATGCCCGGGTAAATTCTCGCGTCGAGCTCGATAAACGCGGAGATAAACTCATGCCCGTTCATGTAACGGCCCACCTGACCGGAGCGATTGGCAAGGCCGTTCGGGAAACTGCGAGTTGCGCGAGAGCAGCAGCAGGTGCGGGCTCCATGCGTAGCCGGAAGCCAGCACAAAGAGCGGTGCGCGGAACTCCACGTTCTCACCCGTCGCGCGGCTGACACCCTTGGCGGCTGCGATTTTCGTGCCGCCGTCATGCAGTGTCAAGCGGCGAATCTGAGTTTGATCGTGCAGCGCGATCTTCTTTTTTGCGAGCAGCTGCTTGAAGGTGAAGTCGGGCGAGTAGCGCGCGCCGGTGGGGCAAATCGTGCAGGTGTTGCAGCGGATGCACTGTGCCCGGCCGTCGTACGGAACCGTGTTCTTCGCCTGCGGCGTGCCCCAAAACGGAATGCCGGTTTGCTCGCCCCACTTCTTCAGTTCGAGCAGGTTGTACGTAAGCTCCATGGGCTTCATGGGATATGGCTCAGAACGCGCATCTTCAGGCAGCGGACTCGGCTCGCCGCAGACGCCCAGGCGCCGCTCCGCTTCACAGTAGAACTTCTCGAGTTCGCGCCATTCCAGAGGCCAATCCACGTAGAGGCCGTACATGGATTTCAGGCGCAGATCCTCTTCCGAGAAGCGGTTGCACGTGCCGCCCCAGTGCATGGCGGAACCGCCGACGGCCATAGTTCGCGAGATGATTCCCTTGCCCGCCTGATCTTCGATGAAATCGCCGGGCCAGGCATTTTCGCCGTATTCGATGCTGCGCCGGCGGTATTCCATGCGGTTCTCGAGATCGAAGAGCCGGCGTCCCGCCTCCACGATGTGGATGGTTGCGCCAGGCTTCAGCTCCGACAGCTTTTGCGCCAGCATAGCGGCGGAGATGCCGCCGCCGATGATGCAGATGTCGCTTTCGAGAACCGGCATTATGCCTTCACCTTTTTGCCGGAGAGCGGTGCGGGCTCCTGGTTGGAGCCGGCGAGTCCGCGGCAGGTATCGCGTTCGATGGCGGCCTGGTAACAGAGATCGTTCGCCTCGGCGCTGCGGAAGTAGAAGCTCATGAGATCGGCGATTACGCTCCTGCCATCCGGCAGGCGCGGCATCTCTTTCACCTGCTGCTTCTCAATTGTGCTTTCCACAGCTTCGCGGGTCAGCGGCACGGGTAATGCCGCGAGTTGCCGGAGATATTCCGGAGCCGGCGACGGTCCTTTGGGACGGACGCGGGTCACGCCATATCCGTGATCGGTATCGGCTCCCGCACGGTAGTCACGAACATAGGCTTCGAATTGTCCGGCAATCTGATCGGTACCGGCACGGCCGAGCGTTCCCGGAAGAACGATGGCGGCAAGGGCGCGGAGTGTGGCGCCCTGTGCGCCGGGGAACGATTGGACCTGCGACCATCCCCGTATCACCGATCCGAAGCTGGTGAGCCACTGCAAAACCGTTCGGCGGCGCATGAGTATAACGACGGAGTATGCCAGAGATTGGACGGAGCGTCAACGTATGCTAAGCTTCCGCCAATGTTTCGACGACTCGCGATATTCATGGCCGCATCCGCCGCAGCGCTGGCGCAAACGGCGCCAATTGTCATCAGGGCCGGCACTCTGCTGGATGGCAAAGGCGGCGTGCGGCGCAATGTAAACCTGGTGATCGTGGGATCGAAGATCGACAAATTCGATCCCGGAGCCAAGGCGACTTACGATCTGCACAACTTGACCGTGCTGCCGGGCATGATCGACACCCACGTTCATATTGGCTGGCATTTCGGTCCGGATGGCCGCTACCAGCCGCGTGACACATCCCAGGCGTCTGCCATGGGGTATGCGTTGGAAAACGCCTACGTCACGCTGATGGGCGGATTCACCACCGTGCAGAGCGTGGGCAGCCCGATCGATGGCGATCTGCGCACGGCTCTGAATCGCGGCGTGCTGCCCGGGCCCCGCGTGCTGACTTCGTTGCGCGCGATCAACAACCCCGCCTGGACGCCGCAGGAGATTCGCGAAGCGGTTCGCAAAATGAAAGCGGATGGCTCCGATCTGGTCAAGATTTTCGCCTCGAAGAGCTTTCGCGATGGCGGCGGCGCGACGCTGAGCCGCGAGCAGATTGAAGCCGCGTGCGGTGAAGCCACCGCGCAGCATATGCGCACACTGGTGCACGTTTACGGTCCGGAAACTATCATGCAGGTCTCGGATGCCGGGTGCACTTCCGTCGAGCACGGAACACTGATCACTCCGGAAGTGCTGAAGCATTTGGCGGCGAAAGGCACCTATTTCGATCCGAATATCGGATTGGTGGCGCAAAACTACCTGGAGCACAAGGCCAATTACCTGAACATCGGCAACTATACGGAAGAGGGCATGGCGGCCATGGCGCGGTCCATCCCGATTGCGCTCAAAGTTTTTCAGGAAGCGCTGCAAACGCCGGGATTGAAGATTGTCTTCGGCACGGACGCCGTCGCCGGAGCCCACGGGCACAATGTCGAAGAATTGATTTACCGGGTGCAGAAAGGCGGCCAGGATTCGAAGGCGGCGATTGCTTCCGCGACTTCCGTTTCAGCCGAATCGCTGAACATGGGCGACCAGATTGGGACTCTGGCGCCCGGGATGGAAGCGGATCTGATCGCGGTGGACGGCGATCCGCTGAAGGACATCACTGCGCTGCGGCGCGTGGTGTTCGTCATGAAGGGCGGTAAGGTGTTCAAAGCGCGGTAGAGCGCGCCCGGCGGCCGAAGTAAACCATGCCTGCGGTGCTGAGTACGGTGCCCATGCACCACGAGCAGACCTTTTGGAAGCGCACCAGTTGGCGGATGGTGTTCGCCGCGGCCATTCCGCCATCCAGCAGCAGTTTCGCCTGAAGGACTTTATGAAGGCTTGGCTGCCCGCGCTCGGACGTGAGAAGCGCCAGGGTCAAGCCATAGCTCGCCAGCCCCAGCGCTCCGTCTGGAATGCCGAGCGGAAACGCATCCTTTGAGGTGGTGATGCGTTCGGAAGCGAAGAACCGGCCCGGCGGATCAGGGAGAGCACGAATGGCTTTCGTTTGATAGAGCAGCACCGGAAGCAGCGTAGCTATCGCGGCGCCGCAGCAGGCGATTGCGGCGGCCTGTGAAGTGCCGGAGTCCTGGGAGGCCATCAGGCTCTCCTGGCTTTCAGGCTGAGCGCGCCCCACACGCCGCCGATCACCGCCAGCGCCCCCAGAGCAAACCAGCCGCGGTGCAGATCTACATACACCTGCGCACTGTAGTCCTGCGACCGGGAATCGAATGGACCGTGGGCCTGATGTTTGCCAGGGACGTAGTTCCACAGATTATCCTGCCGATCGGGAGGGCTCGGCTGGTCCGTCTGCTGGCTGCGGTAGCCCGTCTTGCCCAGATAGTAATCCAGCAGCCCCGGAAAGAACTTCTGTGCTTGAATGGCCTCGACAGTCGGGCTGCCGACAAAATATTCGCGCCGAGGATTGGGTGTGGTGGCCGCATGCAGCACCACGGACGCTGCAACCTCGGGTTGAAAGATCGGCGGCACGGGCTGCGGCTGGTTGGGCAACCGGCTTTTTACCCATGTGAACTGCGTCGTGTTCATCGCGGGCATCTGCACCACGGAAAGCTTTACGTCGCTTTCGTCATGAATCAGTTCGCAGCGCAGCGAATCGGTGAACCCCACAATCGCATGCTTGCAGGCACAGTAGGCCGATTGCAGCGGAATGCTGCGCACCGCCAGTGCCGAGCCGATCTGAATGATATGGCCGCGATTCCGCGGCAGCATGCGATGCAATGCCGCGAGGGTGCCGTGGACATATCCCAGATACGTGACTTCGGTGACGCGCCGATACTCAGCCGCTTTCATCTCCTTCACGGGTGAGAAGACCGAAACCATCGCGTTATTGACCCACACGTCGATCGGCCCGAAAGTCCCCTCCACTCGCGCCGCCGCGGCCTCCACCGCCTCGGCATCGCTCACATCCAGTGGCAGCACCAATGCTTCTCCGCCCAACTGGGCGCATTCCTCGCGAGCGGCTTCGAGCGCTTCCTGATTTCGCGAGATCAATCCGATTTTTGCGCCAGTGCGAGCAAATGCGTGCGCAATCGATCGCCCAAGTCCGGCTGACGATCCCGTAATCACCACTACCTGGGGCTGACTCATCTTCTTCTCCTGCCTGAATGAAGGCAACCTCGCGGCCACACGCCGCGCGGAGTGCGTGGTTTCTTACATCCGGGCTGAGTGGACCGGCTGGTTATTTCGAGCTGGCCGGCAGAGTGAAGGCGACGTAAGATCCGCCGGAGGGCGCGCCGGATTTGCCGCCACCTGCAGCGATCACCACATACTGACGGCCATTCACCTCATACGTTGCCGGGGTGGCGTTGCCACCCGCCGGGAGCAGCGTTTCCCACAACAGTTTGCCCGAATCCTTATCGAAGGCGCGAAACTTGCGGTCCCGCGTCGTGGCGCCGATGAGCAATACGCCGCCTGCCGTCACAATCGGCCCGCCATAGTTTTCGCTGCCCGTGATGCCCATGCTTTCCACCAGTTCCGGATGTTCGCCAAACGGAATCTTCCACGCGATCACACCCTTGTTCAAATCGATTGCGTTGAGGGTTCCCCATGGCGGCTTGACTGCCGGATAGCCGTCGGGATCGAGGAACTTGTTGTAGCCTTCGAACCGGTATCTCTGTTCCATGGGCGATGCCGCGGCAACGTTCGGCAGTTCGATTTCCTTGTTCTCTCCTGTGACCACGTACGCGGTGATGGCATCGAGCGAGGCGGGCGGCAGATACTGGAACGACGGCATGCGGCCATTGCCCGCGCGGATGACGTGCTCGATCTCCGCCGCGCTGTGGCGCGCCCCGATGCCAACCAGAGCAGGAAACTCCGGAGGCGAGCCGCGCATCTCCGCGCCATGGCACCCGGCGCACTGCTGCGTATAAATCTGTTTCCCGTTTTGCCGGTTGCTGGCCTTAGTGCGCTCCACCAGACGCATGATCCACGCCATTTCGTTCGAATTCACGTAAAGCAGACCGCTGCGCGAGTCAAATGCGGCGCCGCCCCACTCGCCGCCGCCGTCGAAGCCTGGAAAAATCACCGTGCCCTGCAGACTCGGTGGAACAAACTGGCCTGAACTGCGCAGCTGGCGCAGGCGGGCCAGCACCGCATCGTGAGCCGCAGGGGTGCGCGTGGTTACCAGATCTTCCGTAAAGATCTGGCGTGCGAAGGGCGGCGGTTTCACCGGGAGCGGCTGGTGATCGGCACTGGTTTCCCCGTCCACATCGGTCTTCGGATAGGCGCGCTCCTCGATGGGAAAGAGCGGCTTGCCGGTTTCGCGTTCGAAGAGAAACACAAACCCGGATTTCGTAATCTGCGCGACTGCGTCCACCCGGCGGCCGTTGCGCTGGACTGTCACCAGCGTGGGCGGGGCAGGGAAGTCGCGGTCCCAAAGATCGTGCCGCACGGATTGGAAATGCCACACCCGTTTGCCGGTCGCCGCGTTCAGGGCGATAAGCGAATTGGCATAAAGGTTATCTCCGGCGCGATTGCTGCCGTAGAAATCAAATGCGGCGGAGCCCGTCGGTACGAATACCAGGCCGCGCTTTTCATCAAGCGCCATGCCCGCCCAGTTATTCGCGCCGCCGATATATGTCCAGGCGTCTTTTGGCCAAGTCTCATAGCCTGCCTCGCCCGGGTGCGGGATGGTGTGGAAGGACCAGCGCAGGCTGCCGTTGCTGACGTCATAGGCGCGAATGTCGCCCGGCGCTGCGGGCAGCGTTTCACTCACGATGCTGCCCATGATGATCACGTCTTTGTAGACGATTCCGGGGCTGGTGGCGCCGATGGAAACGCCTTTCAGTTCGCGGCCGAGATTTTCGCGCAGGTCGATGCGTCCGCCGTTTCCGAAATCTGCGGCAGGCTTGCCGGTGCGGATGTCGATCGCATACAGGAAGTTACGCGCCGCAACGAACACGCGCGGCTTTCCTCCATTCGGCGCGTAAGCAAGACCTCTGCTGCGCGACTTGCCGATCACTCTTTCGGACGCGAAGGGATCGAAGCTCCAGCGCAGTTCGCCGGTCGCGGCGTTTAACGCGATAACGCGCAGGGTCGGCGTCGTGGCGTACATCACGCCATCAATGATCAGCGGATTGCACTGCATTTCCGAACCGGGAAAGGAATTGCCGGTGTCGTAAGTCCACGCGACCTTCAACTGCGCCACGTTTGTGCGCGTGATCTGTGAGAGGGTCGAATAACGCGTGCTCTCGGAATTCCCGCCGTAGACCGCCCAATCGGATTGCCCGGAAACGGACGCCGCCAGCGCAAGAGCGAGAAGACCAATGCGGGATTGCACGCCCGCTATTTTATGAAATTCCCGCGCGCCGTGTTCTTCCCAGCGAACAGGGCCGTTGCCGTGAACGGCGCGAGGCTTACCGAGACCGTGCCGCTCTTTACCTGCGCCGTGTGTTCCGCGATCACTACCTGATCGGAATCCTCATTGGTGGCATCGAGGGTACTTGCGCCCAGAGTTCGCAGTTGCACGGTGGAACCATCCCGGATCTGCGTCGGCATGCGCAGTGTAACGGTTTGCGCAGCTGTCAACGACGAAATCAAAATTGCCGACCAGTCCTGGTCCGACCGGAACGCATAGGCTGAAACACCCGCGTTCGAGTTGGTGACGGACAGCATGTCGCCCATTACCGTTTGATTGAGCAGTTCGAGAGCGAGGCCTGTGGGACGCAGCCGCTGGGTGGGCCCGAGATCCCGGGACACTCCCCAAAGGGGAACAAAACCGGTTTGCGCGCTTAGCTGGGAATCGTAACCGCTGAGCGAGTAGACGCACTGCCGCCGAATCCCCAGAGCGAGCAGATCGAGCATGGTGCGCGCCAGAGCCGTGCCAGAAGGGAAGCCAGCCGCCACCGGCAGACGTTCCGCCGCCGAGGCGTTCCCGTCCACCGTCGAAAGATTGACTTCGTAAATCGCCAGTTCCCGTTTCAATGGCGCGGCGGCGGCCGCAATCTTCATCATCTTCGCTGTATTCGGCTGGACGAGCAGGCCCAGCCGCTCCGCCAGCGACAGTCCCGCGGGGAGCGATTGCAGGAAGTAAGGCGCCAGCACAGTGAGGTCAGCATTCTGGCTGGCATTCATGGACTGCACGGCACCAGCCGGATAGTCAGCCTGCGCGTCCGCGGCGGTTTTCAGGCGCATTCCGGGCGCATGCGCGCGGATCTCGGCGAAGCAGCGGCCGGACGCCTGCCCGTGAGTGACCGGGTCGGAGATTCCAGCCGGACGGAAAAGCGAATTCCAGTTCTCGTTGCCGAATTCCACGATTATTTCGGGCAGTGTGTCCAGTTCTGGCTGCGAACGCAGATAGTCTCCCAGTCCTGAGCAATCCGCGTCGTTAAAAACTGTCGGAATGATGATCCATGGGGAAGTCTTGACACGAAGACAAAGCTGAAGAAAGTCCGGCAGGCCGTAGCCGAAGTCAGTCTGGCCGGTGTCGCCGGGCCGGTATCGGTACGATTTTCTCCCAAACTGCGGCGCGATTCGGTTGGCCAGCGTATCTCCCAATTGCCCCTGCCATTCGCGAAGGTAGGCGGGATGCAGGCGTTCCAACATGGTCACCACTTCATGGCGAAATGGCTGCCCGGAGTCCTCGGCCCGACGGATATCCACATCGTCGAGCAGCAATTCTCCTGACGGACGGCCGCTGAGTTCAAACTGCAGGCTTACCGTTCCCGAGGGACCGTTGTCCGTTCCGGAGAACGCCAGCTGTACATTAGTCCAGGCGCCATTCACCGGTACATCGCGGGAGAGCAGAGCTGCGGAGCCCTGCCGCCCGAAACTTACGTGCAGCGCCGCGCTCCCTTTATCCAAGCGGGTCCAGAACGAAAGATGCCAGTTGCCGGAAAGCGGCAGCAGGTTGCCCGAGCGTTCCCCGATGCTGTCGAGGTAAGACGTGACCTTCGCGGACGAAGTACCGTTCGCCGCCACGCGCAGCGACCGCACACCGGGACTGCCAGGACGAACCTGATTCAACTCGGGTGCGAAGGAATTGCCCGGATCGTTGGAGAACCACCACTGCGTCGGCGGCTCACTTTCGGTGTCTTTCATCATCGCCACCGCCGCGCCGGCGTCCGGGGTGGGGTCGCCCTCGCGCGCCACGAAGTACGGCAGGTTCCAGCCACTGGTTTTGGAGGAGTGAACGATCACGCCATCGCGTCCCGCGTTCGTACCTGTCCGAATGCTGTATCGCGCGCCTTCCCAGAAGCCGTCGGGCCGCGCCAGCCACTCGGGGCTGTCGTCGAACTGGCCCATCTCAGGATGCACGGGGATCACAATCGCGCCATCCAGAAGACCTTCGAAGCCTGGGTTCTTCAGGATATTTGACATGAACTGGTCGGCGCCGAAGAAGGACCAGCCTCCCAGATTGATGCCGAAGCGGCCCACGTTGGGCACCAGCACTTTCTCGGTTATGACGATCTCAGGATCGTGTGCCCTGGCTCCGAACCACGCGATTGCCCCGGCCGCGGCGCAAGTGAGCAGCAGCATTCCCTTCATGCGACCACGCGCCGGAATTGGAAGGGCGCCGCGCTGCGGATCGGAACGGGATCCGCCGCGCTTTGCACAGCCTGGCCGGAAAGCAGGTAGCCTTCCGACCAACCCGTAATAATGGCAAACAAAGGGATGGATTGAAGACCCATGTAAACCGTCGCGATTGTAATTGCGTAGGCGATGTAAATACCGGCGAGCGTAAACCCGAGCGAACTGCCAAGTGGGATCGCTACCGGATTCTTCATCTCGAAGCGAACCAGGCGAAACGGCATGATCAGCAGGATGGTAACCAGGATCGAAACCGCCACCAGCCCATGCATCAGCGTGAGCAGCAGGTAATAGTTGTCGATGGAAGGCGCGCTGTGCAGCTTGGGCCAAGTGTTTCGCCCATAGCCCCACACAGATTTCTTCAGCGCGATAGAAACGTATTTATCGATCAGTTCTTTGCGGTACGCGGCGGTCTCCTGCGACTCGGTCCTGGCATGCGCGCGGCCTACCGAAACATAATGTTTGAACGCGATCACCGAAGGAGCGCCCACCAGCAGCAGCGCGGCGGCGATCAAAATCAGCGCGCGCCTGCGATTGCGCGAGCGACCCACCGCCGTGATGAGCGCCCCCAGTAATCCTCCCAGCCAAGGCCCCCGGCACATGGTCATAATGCACCCACCTATCAGGCCCAGGGTGATGATGCGCGCTTTAGATACCGGCAGCCACGGCAGCTTTTCGAATTTTGGTTCCCAGCGGCCGCTCCACTCCAGCCAGCGTTGAATACGCAGGCCGGTGACCAAAACCAGTCCCGCTATAATGGCGTGTCCGTAAGGGCCGGCGATCCGCGCAAAGCCGTAACGAAAAGTGGTGTACCATTCCAGCCCCTGCCCTGGGAAGAACCGGTTCATCTGTTTCCAGGCGGAGACGCCCATCCGGAATTCCCAGAGCGAGATCACGGAAACAATAAACATCAGCATCACCAAGCGTCGCGCGAAGACTACGCGCATCCCGTTCGGCTCCACCAGTCCCTTTGCAAGAGCGTAAGGGAGCACCACGGAAGCAACCATGTCGAACATCAGGTTCTGCGCTTCCTTGTAACCGGCGTTGAGGAACTCGGAATACCCGATGCAGCCGGCGAGACCGCAGATCAGAAGATCCATGAAGCTGAAACGCCATTTTCTGCCTTGCCGAAGGAAGAACACCACGGCCACAGGCACAATGCCTGCCTGCTCGAATGTAGGGTCGGGCACAACCGGAATCACCCACCGAAAATACATGGGGAGCAGGAATACGGACGGAAGATAAACGTCCAAAAAAGCCTTCGCTGCCGAGCGCCGCAACGCAATCCACGCGGCCGCAATCAGCGCGAAAGCAGGCAGGAAGTTCATACCTCAGGCGCGCAGCGCATCCCGCACTACGCGCGCCAGATCTCCGGCCTGTTTCACCACCGGAAGACGTTCATACCAGGCGCAATTGATGTTGCTGCGCGATGGCCGCTGCCAGCCAAGATTCGGATGCGCGATCAGCGTCAGGATGTCAGGGTTTGCCGCACGGAACATGGTGAGCGCGCCATCCAGATGCATCGGGCCGCCGAGCGGGTCCCCGGGCTGGCGCTGTTGCACCTGCTCCAGATATTCCACGAGGCGCGGGATCACGGGTCCGTTCACCCCGTAGAAATGCGAAGTCACCACCGGGTCGTAAAACGGAATGAGCCGCGGCTCCGTGGAGTCCGGAACCTCAACGATGTGGCCGAAGTAGACGATGCCCCAGGGTTCCGTCTCCAGTTGCCGCACGATTAGCTCGATCTGATCGTTCACGCGCGGCGAGATGATCAGGTCGTCTTCCACAATCAGCGCATTCGGCAGGTTGCGTTCCAGCGCCTTCGTCAGAATGCCCAGATGGCTCAGGAAGCAGCCGCGCGCACCGTTGTTGGGAAAGCCTCTCTTCTCGGTCGGCTTGACGGCGGGAAACATCTCGACTCTGCCCGGCGCGGGCGGCATACCGGCGCCTGTCAGTTCGCCTGTGATGGCGCGGCGGCGATCCTTGCGTTCGGGGAGGTTGATCACCCAGGTGCAGCGAAAATAATCGGAAAGGTTGCGGGGTTTCAAACGGGAGACTCCTGTTCCTTCAGGCGTTTTGTGGGAAAGAAACGGCCAAGCTTTGACGCGATGATGCCGTGGAACCAGTAGCGTTCGCCTGTTTCCAGCACGAAGCGGTTCACCACAAACAGCAGCGCGAGCGAATACAGCACGCCGATAACGGCAAGGTATCCAGCTGCGGTCCAGCGCGTCGCGTGCGTCGCAGCCCACGCAGCCGGCGCGGCAAAAGGCGCGGCCACCAGATAGGGAACAAGTCCCGGGACCAGCACCGAGCGCGTGTACTGCGCCAGCCGCACTGATAAGAGACGATTAGCGTGCCAGACAAAATAAGCGGCGGCGATGATCGTGCTGGCCGCCACTGCCGTGCCGATGCCGAGAACGGTCCACTGCCCGGCGACCAGCCAGGAAAGCGGTACCAGCACCAGAAGCGCAAGCACATTGGGAATGGCGTAATGAAATTCGGCCATCGGCTGTCCAATGCCTTTCAGAATGGACGTTCCTGGCCCGGTCAGCAGGTGAATCTGAATCGAAACGGAAAAGATCACCACCAGATAAGCCGCACCGTCGTAATGCTTGCCCACCCAAACCCCGATGATCGCGCCAGGTGCGGCCACCAGCAGGCCGCAAAAGTACGCGGCTACGAGATTCATATAGCGGGCGCCCTTCAGATACAGTTTTCGGACGGCCTCACGCTGGCCCGAGGCGCCTTCCAGTCCCCCGTGCAGATAGGAAGCCGCAGGTGTGAAGGAAGAGGCGAACGCCAGCGGGACCGTTCCCGCCATGCCCGGAAGCTTTTTGCCGATATCCAGCAGGCCCGTTGCCGCCAGACCCACCAGCGGGGCAGCAATGGCGCGTTCGATCGACCCGAGCGCCACCGAAAGCAGTCCCTGAATCTGCACGATGCCGCCAAACGCGAACAGCGTTTTAAACGAGTGGCGATTCACCAGACGCGGCGAGATGTGAAGCCACGGCAGCAGTCGCACGGCCATGATCAGGCAAAGGCTGAGATCGATGACGGTGCGCGCTAGAAACGCTTCGGAGAGACCGCGAATGCCACGCCCCATGCCAACCAGAACGAAAATCAGCATCGTTTCCACCACGTAGCAGATCACCCAGCGCATCTGCACCTGCGCGGTCTGCTGCGCGCCCACCACGGCGTCGTGAAACGCTCCCAGGCTGAGCGACGCCAAGAAAATCGCGACCACAGACAGCACGACTTCGTGCGCGTCGCGCTGCAGGCCTGGCGCGATATGAAGCCACTGCACCACATTCGGCCAGAGCAGATAGAAGATCCCGAAGACAATCGCGCAGAAAGGCACGGTGAGGCAGAGACCCGTCGAGATCAGCTCGTTGGCCTTGTGATATTCCCGCTTTGCGGTGTACTCAGCAACAAACTTGATATAGACGCTCGAAATACCCATCGTCGAGAGCCCCACATAAGAGACGATGATGAACGCCGTGGACCAGAGGCCGTAGGCTTCGAGGGTGACGTGCGCCAGCACGAACGGCGGAATGAAAAAGCGCGACACCAGGTAGCCCACCCGCGCCGCAATATCTACCGCCACGTTGCGCGAAAGGGAATTCTTGACGGTGGTTGCGTGATTTTCCTGTTCCGGTTCCGGCGCGGGCAGGGTTGCCTGAGTGTCCTGGAATTCCATTACTGCGCCACTTCCTTGTAGTCGATCAGGCCGCGTGTCCGTCCGGCCCGGCGATCTCGCTGGTATTCGCGCTGTCCCAGATAGATAGGCAGCTGCTGCAGATGCGAATGAATCCCGTAAAGCAGGCACGTCAGCAGGCTGGACGATTTGGCTCTGGCGCGCCATGCGGTTCGCAGTGCCAATGCCGCGAAAAACGCAAGCGCAGCCGCCGCGGGCCACGGCGTCAGCAGCCCCAGCGAAAGCATTACCGCTCCGGCCGCGATTGCGCCGAGCAGCTTCGTCCGGCTGCGGTTATGGCGCGCTTCCGACTCCCAGAACGGCAGCCCCGATCCGCGAAAACGCTCCGATACCTCGGCATAGGCGTACCCGGTCCGTACGCTGCGCCGCCAGTATTGTGACCATCGGGTCATCGCCAGGTCGTGGCCGGTCATCGGCCTATCGATGTGAAGGACTCTCCAGCCTTTGGCCCGCATCCGGCGGCACATCTCTGGTTCTTCGCCGGCAATCAGCTGTTCGTCGTAGCCATTCGCTTCCGTCAGTGCCGCGCGCCGCGTCAGCGCGTCGCCGCCGCAAAAATCCACGATGCCCAGCGGATAAATCCAGTCGAGATCCAGCACGCGGTTGTAGACCGAAGCCTCTGGATGGATCTCGCGCCGGTGCCCCCAGACAATCGCGGTGTCCGGCGTAAACTCTCGCAGCGCGTCCACCACGAACCGCGGGTCGAGAACGGTATCGCCATCCAGGAACAGCACAAAGGGAGCCGATGCCCGCCGCCAACCCGCATTTCGTCCCAGCGATGCCGTGGGGCGGCTGGGGTGAACCGGCACCACCGTCGCACCCAGTCCGCATGCCACTTCGGGACTTCCATCCGTGGAAGCCGAGTCCACGTAAATGACCTCGATGCCATCCTCCGGCATCTCCATCGCGGTAACGGAACGCAGGCAGCGCTCGAGGCGCGGGCCTTCGTTGCGACCAATGATCACGACACTTACCCCGGGTGTCCGCATGGTCTAAGTCCAGAGCCACGGGCTGAGCCAGCGCGAGCGCGGCTTATCCGTCCCAGTTTCAAATTCATGAAGCGCCTTACTCGCCACCTCGCCCGGAGCGTTGGCTCGCACCCGATTCAGCACGACCGACACAGCTGGCGCATGGATGCGCTCCAGGCTCCGCGCGGCCCGCCGCAACTCCGCCTTGGTTACCGATTCCGCCTCTACCACCAGCACCACAACATCGGCTGCGCGGGCGATGTATTCCGCATCCGCCGAGACCAGAATCGGTGGAATATCCACCAGAACGATGCTGTAGCTTTCCCCTGCCTGGCGCAGCACTCCGATCAGATTCTGAATATCCGGCAGATTCTTCTCATTCACCAGATCGCCTACGGGAATGCGGTCCGGCAGTTCCTCGTCGCCCTCCACCACCGCCCCGTGCAGATCCTGGTGTCCCGTGAGCATCACGGTCAGGCCGCGCGAATGTGGTTTGCGATAGCGCGGATCCGCGCGGTAAGCGTTGGCTTCCACTGCCAAAGCCGGCACTCCCAAATGATCCAGCGCCTGCGCCGTCTCCATCACGATGGTGGAAACTCCGCCGCGCGCTTTCACCGCCGTAAAGGCAAAGATGCGGCTTTGATTCGTCTGCTGATCCTGATTCAGGCGGTTGGCCAGCCGCAGAATCTGCTCCCGGTGGAAGTCTGCTCCGGCCTCCTTCTTCTCCATCAGCCACGCCACGAGAGGAAAGCCGAGCAGTGCTTCCACTGCCCGCGGGGAGCGCAGGCGAGGGTCCAGCACGTCCGCGCCGATTGGTGTAATCAGCCCCAGCAGGAATGCCACCGCAACGAAAGCGGCAAATACCTTGGTTCTGCCGCCCTTCACTGCCTGGTCCGGCTGCCGCGCGCTGGAAAACAGCCGCACAAAACCCGGAGCCGTCTTTTCGAGGGAAAGAAAATCTACGCGCTGCTGAATGCTGTCGAACCGTTTCCGCGCGCGGTCGATTTCGAGGCCGAGCTGCAGGCCCTCCTGATAACTGCGCGTAAACGAGGTGGCCTGTGAAGCCTGTCGCGCTACCTCAGCATTCAGGTTCTGCTCAACGCGTGTTGCTTTATAGGCATCCGCGCGCCGTTCGTCCAGCAGCATCTTCGAATACGAATCCACCAGCTTCTGATATGCATCCTGACGTTCCTTTTCAATCGCCGCCAGTTCGCGTTCGGCTGCTTTCCGGCCGGGGTGGTTAGGCGCCAGTCCGCTGATCGAGCCCACCAGCACCGTCCGCCGGGCATTCAGATTGGCGGTCATGCTCAGAATGGAAGGATCCTTCTCCGTCTGGTCCAGCGCAAATGCGCGCAGCGCCTCCGTGCCTCCCGCACGCTGCCCGTCGTCGAACGCGCCCACCTGCGCATCCGCCTCAATTTTTGTTTTTCGCGCTTCGGACGCTGCCTCCTTAGCTGTTACCAGCAGACGGTCATAGGGGTTCAGGAAGTTTTCCGTAAAGCTGCTGACGCCCAGCTCCTGCGCCAGCTCCAGCCGCCGCGCCTGCTTCTCTTCAATGTCATGCTGCAGACGCGCGCGGTCCTGGAGCAGATTCTTAATTCGGGAATCGCTGCCATAGAACTCTTCAGATTTGGCGCGCTCCAGATACGTCGTGGCGATCGCGTTGACCAGTTCCGCCAGACCATTCTTTTTGGTGGTCTCGAGCGTGATCGCAATCTGGTAAGTGTCCGGTACCGGCTCCACGCCGAGCGCCCCCTGCAGCCGTTCTGCCGCGTGGTCCAGCGTCTCTTTCGGACGAACCCAAACGGATTGCAGCGGCCCGATGCGCGTCAGCGCATCTTTCAGAATGTCGAAACGGTTGATCGTGCGCACGTTCTGCTGCACGTAGTCCCGGTACTGCGAGTTGGACTGAAGGTCGAATTCCTTATCGTCTTCCAGGTTGGCCAGGAATTTGGGGGAAACGAAGATCACCGCGGTTGCCGAAAATTTGGGCGTGCCCAGGAACCACGCGGCTGGCAGGCCGATGGCCGTTATCAGCACAAAAACCGCCAGCGCCATGAGCCAGTGGGAGCGCAGGCTGGCAAGCGCATGGATACTGAGGCCGCCCGCCGGAGCGCCGGAGTCCGTGGTGCCTGGAGTGTTTTGCGGAACCAGGGCCGGATCCGTGCGCGTGGCGGAAGCCGGAGGTATCATCGGGCCACCGCCGTCCCCACCACCGCAAAGCCTCCGAGTGAGCTGGTCTTCTGCATGAAATATCCGAACTTCGCCATGCTGCGTTTCGGCACGTAAATGATGTCGCCCTCTTCCAGCGACACGTTCAGTTCACGGGGGCCCGCCAGCAGGTCCTTCATCCGGAACTCCCGCTGGGCGTCGTTCACCGTGCGCACCACTTCGATCTTGTCCTGCGAGGCATCCTCCGTCATGCCGCCCGCCAGCGTAAAAGCGTCCAGAAACGTCATGTCTGGCGTCAGCCGGAATGCGCCGGGATGCTGCACTTCGCCCAGAACATAAACCAGCTGGTCTCCCGCATCCGGCATGTAAACCAGATCGTTGCGCGCCAGACGGATGTTCATCGCCAGATTGCCCTGGCTGAGCAGTACCTTCAGATCCACCCAGATCATCTCGTCCCGTCCGCGAATGATGGCGCAGCGGCCCAGTCCGGCTTTATCCGCTCCGATTCCGCCGATCGGCAGGCTGGCTGCGCGCGTAATCACGTCCAGCAACGTTGGCTGTGAATCGAACTGCAGCGCCCCCGGGCTGCCCACGCGTCCCAGAATGAAAACCCGGAACGATGTGTAGCGGTCCACGCGCAGTGTCACCGCCAAATCCGCGTAGAACTTTGCGAAGGCACTCACGATGGTCTGCTGGGCGTTCTTCCCGCGTCAGATTCGTAACGGTAACGATGCCGGCCACCGGAAGCGTGATCTTGCCATCCGGCCCGATGACGTGCTTTCCCGAAAGCTCCGGATGGTTCCAGACGTCAACCGAAATCTCGTCGCCGTTGCCCAGCGAGTAGGAGACCAGCGCCGGCGCCTCAAAGCGATGTACCACCTCTTCGGTGCTCAACATTTTCTGCTTCGCCCGGGTCTGAAAGCCGGCTTTCGGCGCATCCTGAGCGTCTACCGCCGCTCCAGCCAGTAGAAGCAGGCAAATGCCAACCTGAGTACGAATTACCATGGACGCTCCGGACAAACCTCTCCGCGCGATGTTTCGCGCCACGCCTGTTTTAGAAGGCCCACCACGATCAGGGACTCCTCGGCCTTTTCCCGGCGCGCGGGGTCTCCGCTCAGCCGGTTCTTGATTGAACGCGCGTGGTGCCAGAGCGATTCAATTTGCTTCGACACCCAGGCCGCGTTGCCGTGGTGCTTGCGGTAATACAGGAAGCCGCTGCGCATACGCCACAACTCCAGCTGTGCGCCGGACCGCGACATGCGCAGAGACTTCACAGTCTTCGAAGATTCGCCGCCATAGTGCACCACCACCACATCCGGCCAGTAGCGCACCAGGTGCCCAGCCTCCCGGATGCGGAAGCACAGGTCGACTTCCTCGTAGTACAAAAAGAAGTTCTCGTCGAACCAGCCGACCTCTTCCAGCACGCTGCGCCGAACGATGGAATACGCGCCCGGCACCCAATCTGCGTCGATCGCATGGTCCTGACCGTCCCACGTATGGTCCTGACGTCCGAAGAAGCGGGACGAGGGGAACTTCGATGCCATGCCGGAAAGCGAAAGGAAATCGTTGAGCGGGGAAGGGAAGAGCCGGGCCGAAGCCTGCCAGCCTCCGTCGCGTCCAATCAGGCGGCCGCCGCCGAGCCCTACTTCCGGTTCCTCATCCATATGCACGATCGAGCGCCGCAGAGCTTCCGGCTCCAGAAATGCATCGGAGTTCAGCAGCACCACGTAGCGCCCGCGCGCAAGAGCAAAGGCCCGATTATTCGCCGCACCGAAACCGAGATTGATCGTGCTCCGCACCAGCCGGACCTCGGGGAATTCCGTCTCCACCATATCGGCCGAACCGTCGCGCGAGTGGTTATCCACCACGAACACTTCGTTCGCAATATCGTGCAGCTCCACATACAGCGCGGCAAGGCACCGGCGCAGCAAATCGCGCGTGTTGAAGGAGACCACCACCACCGAAACATCAGGAATCATCGAGGATTGCGCTCCGGTTCGCGTGCTGTTCGGATCCACGCAGTTTTGGATCTCGAACTCCGAATTAAGCTCGGGATCAGGAGAATCTTCCACACGATATAAAAGGGGGCCGAAAGCAAAGCGGCGAAATCAGAAGGGCCTCCTCCGGTCACGCGAATCGCGGCCAACAAATGCAGCGCAACCACGCCCAGACCCACGGCGGCGGCTATCCGCACCGGAGCAACCGGCGCCGCAACAGCCAGCAGCAGCAGAGTGACGTGAAATGCGAGAGGCAGCAACAGCAGATCCAAACAGGGCTCCACCAGCCCCAGTCTGCCGCCCAGGATTTCTTTCATCATGGCGGGGACTTTCTCTGCCAGCATGCGGAAGCGTCCGCCCTCCCATCGAGTGCGCTGGGTTTTCACGCCGGACCCGGCCGTTGGCATGTCTCCGTAAACCGCGGTGGCGTCCGCGAAACGCACTTTACGGCCCGCCCGCACCAGCGCCAGATGATATTCCAGATCTTCCACCACCGAGGACGCCACATACGGAACCGCGCGCAGCGTAGCCGCGGAAAGCGCGAAGCCGTTGCCGTAAATCCCGCACGAGAGGCCGCATCGGCCGCGCCCCCGCGGACGCAGGACGTTAAATCCGGCAAGTGCCACGTTCATCAGGCGGGTACGCATGGAAGCGTTCGGGTTCGCCACCAGGTAGCGGCACTGTGTGGCTTCCGCCCCGGCCTGAAACATCGCCGCGGTCTCCACCACAAAATTCGTCGCGACCTCGCTGTCAGCATCCACCACCGCGAACGCTTCGAAACACTCGGGCAGCAGCGTGCGAAACGCAAAATCCAGCGCATAACCTTTGCCGCGCTCAATTTCACTTCGCCGGGTTAGAACCTTTGCTCCGGCGGCACCCGCCGCCTCCGCAGTTCCGTCGCTGCAGTTGTCGGCGACCACCACCACACTGAGATCCACCCCGGTTCGGTCCGCGCTCAGAAGACTGCGGACGCAGCGCGCGATGCCGCTTTCCTCGTTGTGAGCCGGAACCACCACCGCCAGGCGGAACGTTCCCCTCGGACGCTGCGCACGCCTGCGCGGCCGCAGCATGCCAGCCCCGGTCAGAACCAGCAGTTCTACCGTTCCCGGCAGTGTTACCGCTGTCAACGCTGTGCCGGCCACGGTCAGCAGCCCGTGTATCATGCGGCAGCATCCTCCAGACGTTTTTCGCCCAGCTGCGCTTCGAAAATTCCCGCCAGCTTCGCCACATTGCGGCGCAGGTTATACTTCTCAATCACGCGCGCCCGTCCTGCCTCACCCAGTCTTCGCCGCAGGCGCTCGTCATCCATCAGACGGGCAATCGCATCGGCCAGGGCCTGTTCGTCCGAGGGAGCTACCAGCAGCCCGTCCACGGAGTCGCGAATCAGTTCGGGGATCCCGGCGATCCAAGTCGAAATGCACGGAATCTCCATCGCCATGGCTTCCATCAGCACCACCGGAATTCCTTCCGCGAAGCTCGCCATCGCGAACACGGCCGCGGTGCCGTAAAAGTCGCGGATGCGATCCTGGTTGACGGCTCCTTCAAAGATCACGTCCGCTCCCAGGCGCCGGTGTTTCACCGCCGCTTCCAGAGACGCGCGATCCGGACCGTCTCCCACCAGACGCAGGCGAACCAGCCGGCCATCCTGGCGCAGCCGGTGAACCGCGCCCAAAAGGATGTGCTGTCCCTTCGCCGGCACCAGACGGCCGACACACAGGACCTCGAACACTTCCGCCCGCTCGCCGCGCTGCGGCCTAAACAAATCGGGATCCACGCCGAGCGGTGAGACGTGGAACTTGTGCCACTCGGAGGCATCCGAAAGCTTCATTAACTGACTCCGCGCGAAGTTTCCGATCACGCACAGAAACAAGGCGGCTTCAATCTTGTTCTCCAGCAGGAAACCGCGGACGTCGTAAAACTCGTCCGGGCCGTGCACCGTGATCGAGATTGTGAAGCCGAACAGCCGGCTGACAATCATCGCCACGGTGGCCGCTGGCGTTGCGAAGTGCACGTGCAGATGACGCAGCTCCCGGCTCTGCATCCAGCCCCCCACCATCGCCGCTTCCAAAAAGTAAAAGAACAGCCGGAGCGTAGCCCGGGGCTCGAAATCCGCCAGCTGCACGGTGGCCCACAGAGTTTTCAGATAAGCGCTCGGTCTGGAGAGTAAGGCGGAGCCATTCGCCCGCAACGCAGCCCTGGCTCCCGCCCTTTTTACATAAAACGTCGCCGCGGCTTCCCGCCGCTCTTCGTCTGTCAGCTGCGGAAGAGCGCGGTCCAGCCCGTTGATGGACGCCACGTCGATATGAAAGCCCAGCCGTCGCAACTCCACCACCTCGCGCAGAATGAACGTGTGCGAGATGGCGGGGTACCGGCTTACCAGGTAGCCAAGCTTTGCGCTCATAACAAAGGATCGGAGTCAGTCTGCGGCTACAGGAGAAGGCGTGCCGATACCGAACGAGCGCAGCGCCTCTTCGCGTGTATTAAAGATTTCAAATACGCGGTGCATCCGCACCAGTTCAAACAAAGCGCGCACCGGCTTGATCATTCCGCACAGTTTCAGGTCGCCCCCCACCGCATTCAATTGACGGAGACAGGAAAGAATCGCGCCCAGGCCGGAGCTGTCCACGAATTTCAGACTGCTGAGATCGAGGATAACTTTGGCGCCGGGCACAATCAGCGGGGCAACCTGAGTTTTGAGCTCTTTGGCGTTGCTCGCATCCAGCGCTTCGCCGGAGAGCTGAGTCACCGCAATAGTTTCAATCTTTTCCGTTGTTACTTTGATATTCATTTTTTTATCGCGCGAAAGAAATAGTCGTAATGTTTGTTCCTTCGGCGTCGCGGCTGTAAACCAGTTCGTCGGCGGAACGGGAAACGATGAATAGACCGAAACCGCCGTCGCGCGAACCGTCGAATGACGGAGGAACGACCGAGAGCGCGTCGTACGGCTCCCCCGGATGCATCAGGCGAACGGTGACTTCGTCCGCATAGGCCAGCCCCTCGATTCGGATAGGCGCCAGACACGGGCGCTCGCCCGTATGAATCACGCAGTTGGCGAAAAGTTCGGTGCAGGTCAGCAACAGCCGCGCAGTCGCGACCTCATTGAGTGAGTCGCCCGGCAGTGCCTCCGCCAAATCGCCCAGCCATCCCCGCATGCGGGCCAGTTCCTCCAGATCGCAGCGGAACTCTTCCGCCCGGAAAATCAGCGGCGGCTTGCTTGCGTTGCCGCGGCAGATGCGAATGGCGACACAGGTAAAATCGTCGGAGAACTTTTCCGATCCGCGGAACCGCACCGCTTCTTTCCCAATTTGCCGGATCAGCACGGAAGGACCGAGAGAGCACCAGGTCTCCACGCACTCGGTCAGGCGGTCCTCCCCGAAAAGTTCACCTTCCGGAGACCGGTTCTCCGTTACACCGTCGGAGTAAAACAAAAAAGTATCTCCTGGCAGGATGTCGGCTTCGTGCTGCTCGCAATCGAATTCGCCCAGAACCCCAAACGGCAGGTCGTCACTGCGCAGCACTTTGGTAAGCTCGCTTGCTTTGCTGTGGTGAATGACGCCTGTATGGCCACAGTCGATGAACGTGAGCCGTTTTGCGCTCATATCAAAGCGCGCGTAGCACAAGGTCACGAAACGCTCGAGCGTCATCAGTCGCTCGCTCATGCGCGAAGCGCTGCGCATCACAATCTCTCGCGGCTCGGGCGCCGCGCCCGCGGATTGGAGTGCCAGATTCGCAATGGACCGCAGGAACTGGCTCTTGGTTGCCGCGCCCAGCAGCGCCGCCGCCACTCCCTTGCCCATCACATCGCCGACTAAAACATCCAACGCCCCGTTCGCATGCGGAAAGAAATCGTAGAAATCGCCGTCGATGTTCTGCGAAGGCAGGCTGAACGCCGCGGCTTCCAGCCCGGGTACATGGGTCGGCGCGTTCGCCAGCAGCAGCGTCTCCTGAATCGACGAGGCAATCTCGATCTCCTGCGCCAGCAGTTCGCTCGCCCGCACTTTGCGGTTCAGCCGGTCGCTGTCCATCAGCATGGAAGCCTGATAGGCAATGGTCTCCAGCAGCCGCGAAAAGAAGGAATCGAATGCGAATCTGTCGTCGTTGCGCCAGGCCACCACAAAACCGATCGTGTTTTGGGATGAGGTGAGGGGTGATGCCGCCACGCTGGTGGCTCTGCTCCAGCAGACTGACGCCGGTTCCGCTTCACCTGGTTCCAGATTGTTGTGCAGCAGGGCCGTGCGATGCTGCATCACCTGCTCGAGCATCCCCAGTTCCTGAGCCTCCATCCGGTGCGCCGTGGCATCCGTGCTCACCAACGGCTCGAAGCCGTCATGCCGCGTTACAAATAAAGCGACATGCAGCCCTTCCTGCATGGATGTCACGCGTTCGATGAGCCGCCGCAGTGAGTGCTTGATGCCGCCGGTACGCAGAACATCGGTGCTGATTTCGTATAGCGCTTCCAGGATTTCCCAGTTCGCGCCGAGTTCCTCGAGCAGCAGTTCTTCGCGCTTCTCCAGATCCATTCCGCGCACCACACAGTGCACAAGCGCTTCACCGAAACGCAGAGCCTCGGAATCCGCCCTTGGATGACTCACCACCACTTCCGCCTCGGCATTTCCATCCACGTGGATGCGTACGCATGCCGCATTCTCCGGGAGTGGCCCGTTGTCGCGGAAGAGTACCGGAATCGTCAGGCCATCAGCGGTCCGGATTTCAATGTTCAGCCCGTCGACTTCGCCCAGAGGCGCGAAAGCCTCATCCACGCGCGCGGCGAGTCGCCGCAGTGCGGGTGACCCGGAGCGGGCAGCGGCCGAAATAGTCTTCGTAGGCATCGCGCTTACCCCCTCTCAGGCATGCTGCTCTGAATTCCGAACTCGCGCAGTTTGCGCAGCAGCGTGCTTGGCGCGACCGGCTTGGAGCACTGCGCGCTGGCGCCCGTCGCCAGCATCGTTTCGCCATCGTGCCCGAACCAGTGTCCGCTCAGAACAATCGCCACGCAGAACAGGCTGTATGGCTCGGCGCGAATTATGCGCAGAAATTCCAGCCCGCCCATCCCCGGCAGGACAAGATCAAGCAGCAGGGCGTCCGGCTGCAGTGCACTCACGCGTTCGAGGGCGCTCTCCGCTGTATGCACGACCAGGACTTCATAGCCTTCCTTGCGCAGAACATGGTCCAGAAGCCGCGCGATATGACGCTCATCCTCAATCACCATTACTCGTCCGGGACGCATGACTACCGTGGTGTTTTCGCTGCCCTCCGTCGCCAGACGCATCATAGAAATTTGTTTCTGCGCAATTCGAATTTCGAGTTAGAAATGAACTCTGTCTCAGTGTACACTAGCAACTAAGAAACGTGAGTTTTATACAAAGTATTTTTTAGGCTAAATAGCCCTGAACTGACTAATAGCAGATTAGGCTGGAGTTGAAAGTTGGAATTTGAATCGTGAAAGTATCTGTCGTAAGCTTCCAGAGTACGGAGAAAGAGATAACATTCTCTCCCGAACGCCGGGACCTTGTAGACGAGCTGCATAAACGCTACGGCCAGGATCGCGCCGGCAACCTCTCCGCGCGGCTCAATTATGCACGTAAGAAGTACTTGTGGCGCTTGGTAATCAGCGGTTCGAACGCGATCAAGCGCGGAATCGATATTCTTGGCGCGCTCTTTCTCGGGCTGACGCTCGCGCCTCTTCTGCTTATTGTCGCCGCCGCCATCCGGTTCACCGACAAAGGCCCTGTTTTCTTTTGGCAGCAGCGGGTGGGACAGTGGGGCCGTGAGTTTCGTTTTCCTAAGTTCCGGTCCATGGTTATTAATGCGGAGTCATTGAAAGACCTGTTAATGTCATCTAACGATCACCAAAAGGGTATTACTTTCAAGATGAAAAGAGATCCGCGGGTGACGCTTGTCGGACGAATCATTCGGAAGCTGAGTATCGACGAGTTGCCGCAGTTATGGTGTGTTCTCAAAGGCGACATGTCCCTGGTAGGTCCGCGGCCTCCTGTTCCGCGAGAGGTGGCCCTCTATACCCTGCTTGATCGCCGCCGTCTGGATGTAAAACCCGGGCTGACCTGTATCTGGCAGGTAAGCGGACGCGGCGATATCCCGTTTGACCGTCAGGTCGAACTGGATCTCCAGTACATCGAAAGCCAGAGCGTCTGGGTCGATCTCGTCCTGCTCCTGAAAACCGCGCCCGCGATCCTGATGGGCAAGGGCGCATATTGATCGATGACTCCGCTGAGCAACAGAATGCCCGCCAGGGGTCCTGAACGCACACGGCTGATTGCCGAGTACGAGCGCGAATTCTCCGCCCGCTCTCTCCGCCGGCGCCGGATGCGCCGCTGGAACAGCAATGCCTGGTTGCTGTGGGTTCAGCTCTTGGCGGCTACCCGACGTTCGCTGGATTTGGCACTTTCAGGGCTGTTTATCCTGCTGTTCTCTCCGCTTTTGTCACTGCTCTACCTTCGGCTCAAAGCGCGCGGCGGCCGTATGCTTCACCTGCCTCGCGTGGGCCGCTGGGGCGTCCGGTTTTACCAGCATGCCTTTTCTTCCGGACCGCTCTGCGGACTTCCTGTCCTGTTCAACGTCGTCGCCGGCGATCTGTCTTTCGTTGGCCCAAGGGCGGCTGCTCCGGAAGAACTGGCTGCGTCGCACCTTTCCGCCTCTAACCGGCTGAATGTGCGCCCCGGTCTCATCTGCCTTTGGTGGGTTCGGTCGCACACTAACATAGCCTACGGAACGGAAGCCGGCGCGGATGCGGAGTACGTCGATACGCAGTCGCTTTGGGGAGATGTGGGCATCGCTCTCCGCGCCATTCCCGCTTCCCTGTACGGGGAAGATGTCGCGGTTGCGCCGGACCGCATTGAGATCCTTGGAATCCCGATCCAAAACCTAACGATGGACGAAGCCGTCGAGGCCATCCTTCAAAAAGCTTCGGCAGCGGCTCCTTCGCAACTGTGTTTCGTGAACGCCGATTGCGTAAACATCGCGTTCCGCCACCCGCGCTATCGCAGCGTTCTTGAGGAATGCGGGTGCGTGCTGGCTGACGGCATCGGCATCAAGGTAGCCGGACGCATCCTGAACCGGCACATTCGGCAAAATGTTAATGGTACCGACCTGCTGCCCCGGCTTTGCAGCGCTCTCGAATCCCGGCCGATCGGCATTTATCTGCTGGGCGGTAAACCCGGCATTGCCGCAGATGTGGCGCTCTGGATTAACCGTTCCTATCCCGGCCTTCAGGTGCTCGGCCACCGCCACGGCTTCTTTAGCGAAAGTGAATTGCCGGATGTGCTTGCAGCCATCCGCTCCTCGGGAGCCCGCATTCTGCTGGTCGCCTTTGGTGCGCCGAAACAGGAACTGTGGATCCGGGAACACCTGCTCGAATCCGGCGCGTCTCTTGGCATCGGTGTCGGCGGTCTCTTTGATTTCTATTCCGGCCGAATCCCGCGCGCGCCTGCCTGGCTGCGCGAGATGGGTTTCGAATGGCTGTACCGTTTTTGGCAGGAGCCGCGCCGCATGTGGCGCCGCTACTTCGTCGGCAATTTCATCTTCCTGGCGCGCGTCATTGGCGACCGGATGCGGAGTAAATAAACGAGCATGATCGCCATCATCACAGGAACCGGCCGCAACCCCCGGCTGCACGGGTTGGATGAGCACCTCCCGCTCACCTTATTCCCGCTGGTCGACCGTCCGCTGTTGCAGCACATTGTGGAATACCTGGTCAGTCTCGGCGTGCGGCGCTTTGAATTCATCCTGAATCACCTGCCTGAAACGGTTGAGTCGTTCATGGGCGATGGCGCGCGCTGGGGATGCACATTCGGCTTCCATCTGTTCCCCACTGGCGAGAGCCCCTTCAAACAGGTGCAGACCATCGTCGTGGGTTTCGAGGAAGAGATCCTGCTCGGACGCGTCGACCAGCTGCCCGAACTAACCATGGGGGAGCCGCTCAGGCCCGCTGTTTATTACCGCCCCGATGGGGAATGGACCGGCTGGGCCGTGCTGCCTCCCTGCACGCCCGGTTTGTTTATGCTGGACCGGCTTCCTGGACGTGACCTGTTCCTGGGCGCCTTCGAGCGGCGCGTCGTCACCGTCTGCGTCAGCTTCGAGGCTCCGGGCGAGTTGCTCGACAGCCAGTCCGGTATCCTCCGGGGACAGTTCCCCGCGCTCATGATCGGCGGCCGCCAAAACGAGCCGGGCATCTGGATCTCCCGCAACGTCTCTCTGCACCCCACCGCGCGTGTGCAGGCCCCTGCATACATCGGAGCCAACTGCCGCATTGGGCGCGGCGCGCGGATTGGCCCCTGCGCCGTGATTGGAGAAAACTGCATCGTGGGCGATCAGTCCACCGTTGCCGATTCCAGCATCGCGCCGGGCACTTACATCGGCGAGGGTCTCGAACTCGACCGCGTGATCGTCGACCGGAACCGGCTGGTGAACGTTCGCATCGGCACCTCCCTGCTGGTCTCGGAGACTTTTCTCCTCGGCAGTCTTACCGAGAAAGCCGCGCAGAGTTCCACTCGTCAATTGATTTCGCGCCTGGCTGCGTTGCTCCTCATGCTGCTCACCCTGCCGTTCGTCTCCGTCGGGCTTCTCTACTTCCTGCTCGTGCGCGGAGCGAAGTTTGTGCAGTGCCTCCCGGTCCGCATTCCGGCGGACGACAACCCGGCGGGCTGGCGCGATTATCTTCTCCCCCGCCTTGAAACCGCCGGATCGCTGAGCCGGTGGGGTGCGTTCGTCACCGAAATCTGGCCCGGACTCTTTTCCGTCCTGCGCGGCCATCTCTCGCTCGTAGGCGTGCTGCCGCGCTCGCGTGCGGAGATCGAACGCCTCCCTGGCGATTGGAAGTCGATTTATCTGAAATCCAAGGCAGGCCTGATCACCGAAGCGTCTGTGATGTTCGGCCGGTCGCCGTGTGAAGACGATCTGTATACCGCCGAGGCTTACTACAGCGCCACCAAGACTCTGCTCGGTGACGCCAAACTCCTCGCGCTCTATTTCTGGGGCATGCTCGTGAGGCCGCGTGGCCCCGATCTGGCGGAGGAGCCTCGCCCATGAACCCGGCCTCCCGGCTCCTTGACGCCATGCTGCGCGCCCAGGACGCTTTCATCCGGGGAACCGGTCCCGACCTCGTCTTTTCGGAACTGCTCGCCGTGGTCCTGCGGATCACCGGCAGCCGTGACGGCTCCCTCGCCGAGTTCGACGGCGATGCGGTCCAGATCCGGGCAGGTAAAGCGGAATCCGCCGAGCTTCTCACAGTCCGTCAAACCGGCCGGTCGGCAACCGAAGGGCAACCCGCCGTGCTGCTGTGCGGCGCCCAGTCTGAACCGGACGGCGCGCTCGTGCTCGAGGCATTCCTGCCGGAGCGCGCGCGGGAACTCGAGGAAGTGCTGCCCTCGTTTCTCACCGGACTCGCCGGTCTCTTCCGCGGAGCCCGTGCTCGCCGGGACGGTCGCCGCGGCGTGGAAGCCATTCTGCTCCGCGATGGCGCTCTCGCCGCCATCACCAGTGCCGTAGCCATTCTCGACATCACGCAGCCCGGACACCCGGTGGTCTATTGCAATGCCGCGCTCGCTGAAATGTCCGGCTACGCTCGCGAAGAGATCATCGGCCTGCCGTACAGCTTCATGGCCGGCGCCGAAACTGATCCGGTTGCATTGCAGGAAGTTAACGCCGCGTTACAAGCAAAACGCGGAATCGCGCTTACTCTCCGCACCCAACACCGCGATGGAACGCTTTTCTGGAACCGGCTCTCCTATTGTCCGGTCACCTCAGGAGACGGGGAAGTGCGCTGTTTCGTCGCCGTCGGTGACGACATCACCTGGAAACTGCACTCCGAAGCCGAACTTCGTCGCGCCAAAGATCAGGCCGAAGAAGCGGCGCGCTACAAATCGCAGTTGCTGGCCAACATCAGTCATGAGATTCGAACACCCATGAATGCCGTCATCGGCATGGCCGGTGTCCTGCTGGAAACCCGCCTCACCGCCGAGCAGCGTGATTACGTCGAAATCGTGCGCGGCGGCGGCGAAGGCCTGCTTTCCATAATTAATGAAATTCTGGACTTCTCAAAGATAGATTCAGGCAAACTGCAGCTGGAATGCGAGCCCTTCGCGCTGCGCAGCTGTATCGAAAGCTCTCTGGATCTGATGGCAGCCGCCGCGTCCGGCAAAGGTCTTGAGATCAATTACCTGATCCGCAGGAATACACCGGACTCCTGGCTCGGCGACAATACCCGCCTGCGCCAGATCCTGATCAATCTGCTGGCAAACGCCGTGAAATTTACAGAGAAGGGCAGCGTTCATCTTTCGATCGATTCGAAGCCGCTCACCGGAGCTTCTCGCGAGCTGCACTTTGCCGTCAGCGACACCGGGATGGGGATCTCCCGCGAAAAAATCGAAGAAATATTTAAGCCTTTCCATCAGGCCGATGCTTCCACCACCCGCAGGCACGGCGGCACCGGGCTGGGGCTCTCCATCAGCAGACAGCTGACCGAAATGATGGGTGGCCGCATGTGGGCGGAGAGCACCCCCGGAGTCGGCTCCACGTTCCACTTCACTCTGCGGCTCGAATCCCTCGCTGCCGCGCAACCTGCGCCTGCGGAGCGTTGTTCCTCCCTGGAACAGCGTCGTGTGCTGGTGATCGATCGCGCGCCCGCCAGCCGTGAAGTCCTGCATCAGCACCTCGAAGAGTGGAAGATGAACGCCTCCGTCTATTCTTCTTTGGCTGCGGCTTCCGCCGGTGTGCCGGCGGGTCGAACCTTTGATGTCGCCATCGTCGATAACGACACTCCCGGACTGTCCGTCGCCGCATTGCGCAGACTCACCGGCGACGTCCCGTGGATCGTCACCTATTCACTCGGCAGACGCACCCATGGACTCGGCGCTTCTTCAGACGGCGCGCGCATCTCGTGGCAATCCAAACCCATCAAACCCTCTCACCTCTTTGAATCGATGCTGAGCTGGTTCCAGCAGCCGAACGAAGACTCCACAGAAAGCAGTCCCTCCATTCCAGCCAACGCTGAGTTCGTTCTGGAGCGGCCGTTCCGAATTTTGGTGGTGGAGGACAACCCCGTGAATCAGAAGCTCTCGCTGCTTCTCCTCTCGCGCCTCGGCTACCGGCCCGACCTCGCCGCTAACGGTGTGGAAGCCCTCGCGACGCTAAAGCGCCAGCCCTACGACGTCATCTTTATGGATATGCACATGCCCGAGATGGATGGCCTCGAAGCCAGCCGTCGGATAGAACAGATGTTTTCCGCGGACATGCGGCCTTGGGTGATTGCTCTTACCGCCAACGCCATGGCGTCCGACCGTGCCATCTGCATCGAAGCCGGAATGCGCGATTTCGTCAGCAAGCCCATCCGCGCCAATGATCTTCGCAACGCGCTCGACCGCGTACCCCGCGCCTGGACCGCGCCCGAGTTTCTCACCGAAATGCTGGTCGATGAGCCCGAGACCGCCCACGAACTGCTTACCCTGTTTCTTGAAAGCACCCAGACCTGCATCGAGCAGCTGAACGAGGCCTCCGTCGCTCGCAACAAGGAAGACGCACTGAAGCTCTTGCACGGTGTCAAGGGAAGCTGCCGGCAGATTGGCGCGCTTGCCATGGGCGATGCGGCGGACTCGATGGAGTCCCGGATGCACGCATGGCGTCCTCCCGATCCGTTTCTCGAGATCTGGCCTCTGGAGAACGCCTTTGAAAAGGTTCGCACGGAGATGGAAGTCAGGATTCGCTCTCTTCCTCCCGCCGTGGTGAACGCCCGCTAACATGTCGATCACTTACCCGAACAGCGAGTCCGCTCGCCTGGAAGCCCTTCGGGCGTACAACATTATGGATACCGGCTACGAGGAATCCTTCGACCGGATCACGCGACTTGCGGCGCGGCTCTTTTCGGTTCCCATTGCGATGATCGCGCTGGTGGACCGGGATCGCGTTTGGTTCAAATCGCGTTTCGGTTTCGATCTCCCCGAGACCAGCCGCGAAAATTCTTTTTCCACCTGGGTCGTGCTTTCGTCCGAGGTGCTGGTCGCGCTCGATACCCGCCTCGAACCGCGCTTCCGCGACGTCACCATCCTCGAAAACGTCCAGTTCTACGCTGCCGCCCCACTGCTCGCGTCGAACGGAACCAGCATCGGCGCTTTGGCCGTCCTGGATGGCGTTCCGCGCAGCGCTTTCTCCGAAGAGGAAACGCAGAACCTTGCCACGCTCGCGGCACTCGTTGTCGATCAGCTGGAACTGCGCGCCACCACTCTGCGCCTGCGGGCCAGCGAGGCCGATTATCGCGCGCTCTTCGAAAACGCTCCGACTGGTATATATCGCACTGCGCCCAGCGGCGAAATCCTGATGGTCAACCCGGCGATCCTGCATATGCTGGGCTATCCTTCGCTCGCCGCCCTGCAAAGCCGCAATATTGAATCCGATCAACTCGTGCAAACGCGCGCCGGCTGGCAGCGTGAACTCGAGCAGTCGGGAAGCATCGCCGGCCACGAAGCCGTCTGGTACCGCAATGACGGAACGCCGGTGCAGATCCGCGAAAGCACCCGTGTCGTGCGCCGAGCCGACGGCACAGTCGAGTTCTACGAAGGCTGGGCCGAAGATATCTCATCCCGCAAAGCCGCCGAAGCCGCGCGCGAGGAAGCTCTGCTGCTCACGCAGAAGATCATCGCGGCGGTTCCTGACCTGATCTATATCTACGATCTGGTCAAGCCGGGTCCGGTCTACGCCAGCTCCGCCTACGCGGAGGTGGTCGGTCATGAGCGCGAGGAAGTCGCGCGCCTGAACAATCCTGTTGCCCAGCTGGTCCATCCTGACGATCTCCCACAATTCCACGAGCACCGCGAGAGGTGCCTTAAGGCCGCGGATGGTCAGCTCTATGCAATGGAGTTCCGGCTCCGCGACCGCGATGGCGTCTATCGTGTTCTCCGCATGCGCGAAACCGTCTTCTCGCGCCATCCTGACGGCACTCCCCATGAGTTGCTGGGGGTCATCTCCAATATCTCCGAACATCGCTCCGCCGTCGAGCGTCTGCGTCAGGAGGAAGAGCGCTGGCAGCTCGCTATGGCCGCTAACAATGACGGACTTTGGGACTGGGATGCCCGCAACGACACCGTCTTCCACTCACCGAGGTGGCGCGAAATGCTCGGGTTCCGCGAGTCTGATCCCGAAGAGCCAGGCCTTTGGGAAACTCTCCTCCATCCGGATGAAGCCGCGCGCGTCAATGGAAACCTGTCAGCTTACCTCCGGCGCGAAGCGCCCGCCTACCAGCAGGAATACCGCCTGCGGTCGAAGGACGGAACTTATCGCTGGGTCTTTGCCCGGGGCATTGCGCAGTGGGGACCGAACGGGGAGCCGCTGCGCATGGTCGGCTCCCACAGCGACATCACGGAGCGCAAGAACGCAGAACTGGCGCTCCGGCTGCAGGCCGAGGAACTTTCCCACGCGCGCAACAAAGCCGAATCGGCCGCTCAGGCGAAAAGCAGCTTCCTTGCCACCATGAGCCATGAAATCCGGACGCCCCTGAACGGCATTCTCGGCATGACCGGTATTCTGTCCGATACGGTCCTTACGCCCGATCAACGCGACTACCTCAACGTCATTGCTTCCAGCGGCAACGCGCTTCTCGCCATCATCAACGACATCCTGGATTTCAGCAAAATCGAATCCGGCCACATGGAACTCGAACAAACCGAGTTTGACCTGCGTGGCGCGGTCGAAGAATCCATCGGTCTCCTCGCCGAAACCGCCGGTCGCAAGGGACTGGAGCTCGGTTCCATTGCCGATTCCGCTGTTCCCTCCCGCGTCCGCGGCGATGCCGGCCGTCTGCGCCAGGTGCTGCTGAATCTGTTGAGCAATGCCGTTAAGTTCACGGAACACGGAGACATCACCCTTCGTGTGACGGTCGCCGAGCAAAACCCCACCGCAGCTTTGCTCCGCTTCTCCATATCCGACACCGGAATTGGCATGCCTCCCGAGGTCCTCAACCGCATCTTCGAGCCGTTCATCCAGGCCGACGCCTCCACCACCCGCCGCTTCGGCGGAAGCGGACTCGGGCTCGCCATCTGCCGCCAGATCGTGGAACTCATGGGTGGCCGCATCGGCGTTACCAGCCGCGAAGGGGAAGGATCTACTTTCTGGTTCACCGTCTCCTTCAGCGCCGTCGATGCGGCCGCCGCGGCTGACTATGCGCCCGATTTCCTGCGCGGCGTCCGCATCCTGGTGGCCGATGACAATGCCACCAATCGCTGGATCGCCGAACGGACGCTCGCCGGTTACGGTGCCTCGATCTCGAGCGTTCCCGACGGCATCGAAGCCTTCGAACTGCTGCTCGCCGCGCTCATCGAGGGTCGGCCCTTCGACATGGCGCTTATCGATTTCCAAATGCCGCGCATGGACGGCATCATGCTGATCCGCGCGATACGCGCCAACCCGGGCCTGCAGAACCTGCCGATCGTCCTGCTCAGCTCTGTCACCAAGCGCGAAAACGTGCAGGAAACCAAGCGCCTCAACGTGCAGGTCTACCTCGTTAAGCCTCTCCGCCACGGGCAGCTCCTCGGTGCCGTTAGCGGCGTCCTGAGGCCGGAGCTCCGGTCGCAGCGTGCTGTGCACGACGCCCCCAAGCCACAGCCCGCCGTCGCTGCAAAACAGGATCGCGGACGCGTACTGCTGGCCGAAGACAATCCCGTCAACCAGAAGGTCGGAACGCTGATGCTGAAACGCCTCGGCTATCAAGTGGATGTTGTCGACGACGGCCGCAAAGCCGTGGAAGCGCTCCACAACAACATCTACGAAGCGGTTCTGCTGGATTGCCAGATGCCGGAGATGGATGGTCTCGAAGCTGCCCGCGTCATCCGCGCCGGGGAACACGGGCCACGGCGGATTCCCATCATCGCCCTCACCGCCAATGCCCTCTCCGGGGAGCGCGAACGGTGTCTCCAGGCCGGAATGGACGATTACCTCTCCAAGCCCGTAAGCCAGAAACTGCTGGCCGAAAAACTGGAACTCTGGCTGAAGTAAGACGATTCCGGGCTAGCTCGGCGAGCGGCCCTGATGGTTATCGAGAAAATGCTGGTCGATGTGCCGCCGTCCCGCGAAACCTTCGTGCACGCCATGCCAGAATTGAATATCCGGCTCGTCCATCCGCCAGCACAGATACACTTCCTCGCCTTGGAACAGCGTCGGGAAATCCACCAGACCGGCTTCCAGATCCTTGACCAGGCAGCCAATCTCCCCGATCTCTTCGATTGCCGCCTTCAGCCGTTCGCCGCTGGTCTCTTTCACCGACTTCATGTTCTCCACTGCCAGCCGGTCCACCAGAATTCCGCCCATTAACATGATGCGCTGCATCAGGTTCTGCAGCGCCTGCTCGCACTGATCGTGACTGCTCTTCGCCTGGACGGCCGATCGGATCACCTTTTCCACGCGGGGCAGCAGCGCACGGGCTTCGTCTAGGTGAAAGAAGCGCGACACTAGCCGGCGACCAGCTCGGATGCGTAATGACTCTCGACGTAGCTGTCCAGCATGCCGATGAACTCCGCCACAATGCGGTCGCCGCGCAGGGTCTTCACCAGCTTCCCGTCCACGTACACAGGCGCTACCGGCTCTTCAAAAGTGCCCGGAAGAGAGATGCCCAGATTGGCGTGCTTCGATTCGCCGGGCCCGTTCACAATGCAGCCCATCACGGCCACTTTCATGGTTTCCACGCCGGGATGACGCTCTTTCCAGATCGGCATCTGGTCGCGCAGATAGTTCTGGATCTGGTCAGCCATCTCCTGGAAGAATGTGCTCGTGGTGCGCCCGCATCCCGGGCACGCGGTAACCTGCGGCGTGAAGCTGCGGATGCCGAGCGATTGCAGAATTTGCTGCGAGACAATCACCTCTTCCGTGCGGTCACCGTTTGGCATCGGCGTCAGCGACGTGCGGACAGTATCCCCGATGCCTTCCTGTAACAGCACCGCCAGAGCCGCCGTGGAAGCCACAATCCCCTTCGAACCAAGGCCCGCTTCCGTCAGGCCAAGGTGCAGCGGATACTCGCACTGCGCGGCCAGCAGCCGGTAAACGTCAATCAGATCCTGAACTCCGCTTACTTTCGCGCTGAGAATAATGCGATGGCGCGGCAGCCCGTGACGCTCCGCCGCTTCCGCCGAAAGCAGCGCGCTCGCCACAATGGCGTCTATCGTTACATCCCTCGCATCCTTCGGCTCCGCCAGCCGGCTGTTCTCGTCCATCATCCGCGTCAGCAGCGCCGAATCGAGCGAGCCCCAGTTCACGCCGATGCGCACCGGTTTCCGGTACTCGATCGCTGCTTCGATCATTGTTCGGAAGTTATCATCGTGCTTCTTTCCGATATTCACATTGCCGGGGTTGATCCGGTATTTCGCCAGCGCCCGCGCGCACGCCGGGTACTTTTTAAGCAGCAGATGGCCGTTGTAATGAAAGTCGCCCACCACCGGGACAGTTGCGCCCAGCAGCATCAGCGTATCGACAATCTTCGGCACCGCTTCCGCGGCTTCGTCGGTGTTTACCGTAACCCGAACCAGTTCAGAGCCCGCTTTCGCGAGCGCCATAATCTGGTTCACCGTCCCCGTGACGTCGGCGGTGTCGGTGTTCGTCATCGATTGCACCACAATCGGGTGATCGCCGCCAACGCGCACACCTCCCACGTCTACGACGCTGGTGCGCCGCCGCCTGATGATTGCCATTGCCTCATTTTAGCAAGCGGACGAATGGCTCCCTGGGCGCCCGCAGTCATGGGGCTCACCAATGTCACAATCCATCCCACGATTGGAAGCCGCTGAACAGCAAAAGGCCTTCACCAGGAAGACCGTTGGCGAAGTTGGAGTCCAGGCGCTGGAGGAGTTACCAACCCGATACTAAATTAACCCGGCGGCTGTCCTGTACTGCGGCACCAAAAACCCCGCCAATATCGCACCCAATCTGCTGGCCGCCGCCCTGTGGGTGCCGGTCTTTTTCAGCGTCCGCCCCGCCTTTGACGGTCTGCTCCGTCCGAAGGTCACCACCGCCTGACCGGATCGGCTAACCTGGTACAATTACGGTCACATGATTCAGACGCTCTTCGGCTCCGTCGAACAAGAGCCGAGCCTCCTCGATAAGCTCAAAACCGGCGTCCAGAAGACCCGCCAGGGCTTCGTAACCCGCCTTGAGGACGCTCTACAGGGCAAGAAGGAGATCGATGCCGATCTCCTGGACGAACTCGAATACACCCTCATCGGCGCCGATCTCGGCGTCGCCACCACCCAGGAAATCCTCGACCGCATCAAAGAGCGCTCCGATCGCCGAACTCTGGCCGATGCCGCTCAGGTGCGCGAACTCATCCGCGAGCATCTCCTCGAAATCCTCCAGGCCACCGAGCGCCCCATGACCTATGTCGCCGAGCCGCCGGCCGTCGTCATGGTTGTCGGCGTCAACGGCGCGGGCAAGACCACCACCATCGGTAAACTCGCCAGCCGCTACAAATCCGAAGGTCGCGGCGTGCTCCTCTGCGCCGCCGACACCTTTCGCGCGGCCGCCATCGAACAGCTTGAAATCTGGGGCGAGCGCACAGCGACCGATGTCATCCGCCAGCAGCCCGGAGCCGACCCCAGCGCCGTGCTCTTCGATGCCCTCCACGCCGCCCGCTCCCGCCGCGTCGACTACGTCATAGTCGACACCGCCGGCCGGCTCCAGACCAAGACCAACCTCATGACCGAGCTCGAGAAGATGCGCCGCACCGCCGCCCGCGTCATCCCCGGCGCTCCGCACGAAACGCTGCTCATCCTCGATGCCACCACCGGGCAGAACGGTCTCGAACAGGCCCGCCGGTTCACAGAATCCGCCGGCGTCACCGGCATTGTCCTCACGAAGCTCGATGGAACGGCCAAAGGCGGCGTCATCGTCGCCATCGCCCGCGAGCTCAATCTGCCGATCCGCTATATCGGCGTCGGCGAACAGGCCGGCGACCTGCTGCCGTTCGAACCGCGGGCATTCATCGATTCTCTGTTCGGCGCATGAGTATTGCCGCTGCCATCGCTCTGGCACGGCAGGGGCGAGGTCTCACCAGTCCCAACCCCATGGTCGGAGCCGTTCTCGTGCGCGATGGCGAAGTGGTTGGCCGCGGCTTCCATACCTATCTCGGCGTGAAGCACGCCGAAGTGCTAGCCCTCGAAGAAGCCGGAACGCGAGCGCGTGGCGCCACCCTCTACATAAATCTTGAACCCTGCTCCCACCACGGACGCACCCCTCCCTGCGCCGAAGCTCTGGTTGCCGCCGGCGTATCTCGGGTTGTCGCCGCCATGCAGGATCCCAATCCGCTCGTCTCGGGCAATGGCTTTCGCAAACTGCGTGAAGCCGGCATCACGGTCGACATCGAGCCCTCGGACGAAGCCCAAAAGCTGAACGAAGCCTTCGCTCACTTCGTGCGCACTCGCCGTCCGCTCGTCACCCTGAAAACCGCCCTTACTCTCGACGGAAAAATCGCCGCACCTGACGACAATCGCGGCTGGATCACCAGTTCCACGGCCCGCCTCCATGTCCAGCAGCTGCGCCACGATTCCGACGCCATCCTGACCGGCATCGGCACCGTGCTCGCGGACGATTGTTTCCTCACCGACCGCTCCGGCCTCCCGCGCCACCGACCCCTCATGCGCGTCGTCATGGATTCTCGCCTGCGTCTGCCAATCGGCTCCATGATGCTGGCCAACGTGCAGGACGATCTCGCAGTCGTTGCCACCTCCGCCGCGTCCCCGGAGCGCCGCCACGCCATGGAAGCCCGCGGCGCGAAGGTGCTCATCTTCGACGGTCCCGGCGGCCGCGCCGATATTCATCGCACCGTCGAGTGGCTCGGCGAACAAAAGTACCTCTCGCTCCTTGTCGAAGCTGGCAGCAAAATGAATTGGGCGGTGCTCGAGGCCGAGGAGGTGGACAAGGTGTTTTTCTACTACGCGCCGAAAATTCTGGGCGGCACCGAATCGCTGCCCATGGCCGGCGGCATCGGGCGCAGACGCCGGGTGGACGCCATCCGCATCGAGCGCATCGCCCTGCATTCTATCTCGCCTGATGAATTCGCCGTGGAGGGTTATGTTCACCGGGATCATTGAGGAAACCGGGGTCGTCGCCGCCCCCGCGCCAAAACTCGCCATCAGCTGTCATGACGTGCTCTCCGACCTGGTTCTCGGCGGCAGCATTGCCGTCAGCGGCGTCTGCCTCACCGCCGTCGAGATCCGCGCCGACGGCTTCACCGCCGATCTCGCGCCCGAAACCATCCGGCGCACCAGTCTCGGCGATCTGCGCGTGGGTTCGGTGGTCAATCTCGAACGCCCCGTCACGCTCGCGCAGCGTCTCAGCGGCCACATCGTGCAGGGCCATGTTGATGGCACAGGCGAAGTGCTGAGCACTGAGAATTATTGGCTCCGCGTCCGCGTGCCTCGCGAACTGCTGCGCTATCTGGTCTTCAAGGGTTCCATCAGCCTCGACGGCATCAGCCTCACCGTCGCCGCCCTCGAAGACGATGTCGTCTCGGCCGCCATCATCCCGCACACCTGGCAGCACACCTCCCTCACTACGCGCCGGCCCGGCGATCGCATCAACATCGAGTGCGACGTCCTCGCCAAACACGTCGAGCGGCTTATGCAGTTCGCCGATACATAAACACACTTCTCACTGTCACTCCGTCAAACCGTATCTGCGCAGGAAACCCTCAATCGTTCGCTGCACACGAAGGGTGTCCGCATCCGTCCAGCGAAACCGGCCATGCCTGCCGCCCGGAATAGTAACCAACTCATTCGCCACGCCGGCCTTCGCCAGTCCGTCACGCAGCTTGATCGCGTCCTGATAAGGAACAATCTCGTCGGCATCCCCGTGAATTGTCAGGATGGGCGGCGAATCTGCCCGCACGTACTTCACCGGCGAGAGGCGCGCCGCCAGTTCCTTCGGGTTCCTGGTTCCCGCCAGCCAATCCAACACAGTCGGACTCTTCTGCTCCAGTCCATTCGCCAGATCCGTCGGGCCATAGTAGTTGATAATCGCCGCCACCCGTCCCGGCGCCGCGCCCGAACACTCCCCGTCGAAGCCGTCCGAGGACTTCAGCAATCCAGTCATCAGCACCAGGTGACCGCCCGCCGAACCGCCGGTCAACGCAACCTTACTCCGATCGAAGCCGTACTTCTCCGCATTCTGAAACACCCAGCGCAGTGCACAGCGGCAGTCCTCCACAGCGGCCGGAGCCGGCGCCACTTTCGCCAGCCGGTACTGCACGCTCACCACGCGCATCCCAAGTTGCAGATACGGAAGGAACCACAACGAGTACTGCTCCTTGCTGCCGGTGGTCCATCCGCCTCCATGTATGTAAACCATAGTGGGGCCAGGTTTGCGGTCATACCGCGTGTACACATCCACCTTCGCCTCGAACCCGCCGATTTTCCTGTACACCACGTCGCGCACAATTTCGTAGCGCTGCCCCACCAGCGAAGCCCAGTCGCGCGCCGTCTGTCCATTCTGCGCCCGCGCTCCCACCGCTGTAATCAGTAACCAGCAAACGCTAAGCAGCCGCGGCATCATATCGGTTCCTCCTCGCTGTCGCAATCCACAGCACTCCGAACGCGGCCGGGTACAGCACCGCTGTCACCGCAAACACCGGTGTGAAGGAGAAGCGATCCACCGCCACCCCGATCACCAGGCTGGAAATCATACCGCCAATGCCGCCGGCGGTTCCGGTCAGTCCCGTAATCGTCCCAATCGCGCTTGCCGGAAACACGTCGCCCAGCAGTCCCAGAAAATTCGTAATCCAGAAACCATGCGCAAACATCAGCACGCACATCAACGCAATGGTGGAATCTACGTCACTGCTCAGGGCCGCAAACCACGACGCCGGCGTCAGCGCCGCTGCCATCCCCAGCACCAACCGCCGCGCCTGCACCGGCTCCCACCCTCGCTTTACCAGCTGATCGGACGCACGCCCTCCCGCCACCTGGCTGATCCCGAGCACCAGGAACGGTATCCAGAAGCGCGCGCCAATCTGCTCCACCGAAAGCTGCCGCTCGCGGTGCAGATACTGGGGAATCCAGAACATATAAAAGTAGAACACCGGGTCGAAAAGAAAGCGCGCCAGCAGCACCCAGCGCACTGCCCTTTGCGCCAGCCAGTAGCGGATCGAAGTCCGCGTTGAGGTGTTCTCCTCCAGTTCCGCCGGGTCCTTCCGCGTCACGCCCAGCCACACCGTCAGCCATACCAGGCCAAGCGCTCCCGTTATCAAAAAGGTGCCGCGCCATCCGAAGCGCGCCGCCAGTTGTGCTGTCAACGGCGGAGCGATGACCGCACCCAGTGCCGATCCGCCCGTTGCAATCCCAATTGCCAGCGCCCGCTTGTCGGACGGAAACCACTGTGCCGCGCCCCGTGTCGCCGCCGGAAAACATCCGCCCTCGCCCATCCCCAGCAGAAATCGAGCCCCCGCCAGGCTCGCCGCTCCGCGTGTAAACGCATGCGCCGCGCTCGCCACTGACCACACCGCCAGGCATGCCGCCATCCCCACGCGCGTGCCCACCAGGTCCGCAAAGCGGCCGCCCACCGCGAACATCACCGTGTAGCTCGCCTGGAAGGCGAACACCACGCGCGCATAAGCCTCGTTGCTCATCGCGAACTCGGCCGTGATGCGCGGCGAGAGAACCGATAACACCTGCCGGTCCAGAAAGCTCAGCGCGGTGGCCGCGAACAGCAGCCAGCAAAGCAGCCAGCGATGCCCCATCATCTGTCACCGGCAAATCGTCACGCCGGTTTCCTCGAAATGATTACGCTCTCCAGCCCCAAAATCTCGCCGATCTTCTTCAGCGCTTCCCCGTGATGTCCGATTCCCAGCGCAAAATGATGTGTCGGACCCTCGCTCACCCATCGCTTCAGAAACGTCTTGATATCCGGCTCAAAGAACCCGCGCGTGTTGGTGTTCCCCGTGGGCGGAATGGGACCCCGCGCGCTTTCGCCCTCCGCGATCACAAACTTGAATTTCCCGCCCCGTGCCACCCCGATTCCCAGCATCGTGATCGGTCCCTCCTTAATCCGGAACTCCACACTCGCTCCCGACCCAGGCTTGCCATGATACTTAGTCAGGCTCCGCAGCACCGGCTTCCCGTCGGCAATATTCAGATGATGCGGGCCATCATGCCCCACCAGCACAAAGCCCTCCTGGAAATCGATGGGATGAAACTCCGCGAAGCTGCCGCCGATATCCAGCCGGTCTTCGATCAGCATCGCCACACACGTCTTTAGATCGGATTCGCCGCACATCGGAAACCCGGCCGCCGTAAGCAAAGAGTTCCCCACAATCAGGTTCGTCACCAGTTGCCGCAGCGGGCTGCCTGGCTCGCCCTCGTAGTAGTAAGCCAGTCCGTCCAGTTCGTGGTGGTCCACAAACCGTTCCAGCGCCACCGCCACCCGCGACGCGATGTCCAGATCCTCCGCCGTCAGCTTGCGCGTAATCGGGTCGGACTGAGGGTCCGGCGTGTCGAACAGCTCCAGCACCCGGAGCTTCATCGCCGACGCGTCTCCATCCGAAACCCCGCGGAGCTGCCGCATGAGGTCCTCGGCTTCCGTCTGCACAATGTGGCACCCGAACGCCGCCGTCAACGCCGTGTGGTCCGTCTGCATGTCCAGCATATTCTCCAGCACATGCCCGAAATGCCCAATTCGCGCGGATTTCAGGTCGTGCAGCACGCGCGCGATCCGGCACCACTCCGCTACCTCGGCGTCCGCCTCGGAATCGTTCTCCAGCGTCCCCAGAATCAGGTCCGGCGGGCGCCTGCCCATCCGAATCGCCACGCCCGTAAACTCCGGCACCGAGCAAAAATCGTCGTTGCACAGCTGCATGTAGGTCGACGCGCGCGCATAATCCATGGCCTTCAAAGGCTGCAGCGCCACGAGCACAATCGGCACGTCCAGATCGCGAATAATCGCGCCGAACGTTGCCGACGTCGCATACGTCACCAAGTCGCAGAAGATCAAATCGAGAGATGCCGCCTTCATTCGGTCGCGCAGCCGGTACGCCGAGCGCGCGTCGTCCGCCATTCCGAAATCCACAACGTCGACGTCGTTCGCGCGAACCTTGTTCACGAACACCGCCAGCTTGCGGTGCATCTCCTCCAGCAGGCCGTCGAACTGCGGCCAGTACGCGTAGTGGCCCACGCCGAATACTCCCACCCTGGCGGTGAGCGGCTTGCGGCGCGGGATCTTCAAAACAGGTTCAGACAGGTTCACGGGGTGGGTGGGCACGTGCTCAGGCTCAAAAAAGAATTTTCAGGCCGAACTGAATCTGGCGGCCCGGAATGCTCGTCGTGCGGATCACGCCGAACTGCGCCGTGCCGGTCGTCAGGCCGGGGTCGCCAAAGTCGGCATGGTTGAATGCATTGAAGAACTCGCCTCGCAGCTGCACCGTTACCGGCTCGCGATGCCACATCGGCACAGACGTGTTCTTCATCGCCGCCAGGTCGAAGTTGTTCACCCCCGGGCCCCCGATCACTCCATTTCCGCTGTTCCCGAATACGCCGAAAGCATGGTCCGGAAAGCAGCTGGTGTTGAACCAGTGGGTCAGCGTCTGCGCGCTGGTGCCGCCGATGTTGCCGTTGCACACCCGGTTCGCCCGGTTCAGATCCTGCCTCCCCACGTTCGACGACACCCCTGATACCGGAGTCAGCGGAAAACCGCTGTGCGCCGTGTACGCTCCCTGCAGCGACCACCCGCTCACCACCAGTCCACCCACGCCTCTCAGCGATGCGCCGAACCGCCGTGCTCTTCCGAATGGAAGCTCATAGATCCAGGACACCGTGAGCCGCTGTGTCTGGTTGAATTCGAGCGGCGCGTATTCCGCTGCGCGGTTGTAAGCATTCTGCTGCCGCGACTGATCGCCGGACAGTGCTCCGCCAATTCCCATGGCCTTCGAATACGTATAAGCGCCCAGCACCGAGAATCCCGAAGAAAACCGCTTGTTCAGCTTCGCCACCAGGCTGTTGTAATTGGAGTTGTCCAGCGCTTCCACCATACTCACATCCCCGATGTTTGGATTCGGCCGGCGCGTAATCACCGGCGTCGGGTGCGTTGGGTCCGGGTCGAGCACCGCCTGATTGACCAGCGACCTGCCCGTCAGCTTGTGCGCGCTGTTCGCCACGTATCCCACCTCGAACAGAACGTCATGCATAATTTCGCGCTGCACCGTGAAGTTCCAGTCATAGGTATAGTTGGTGCGAAAATTCGGATCGAGCGAAAACACATTCACGCTCGGCGATTCCAGGATCTGATGACTGACAGGATCGCGAACTACCGGGATCTGGAACAGCTGTCCAATCAAATTGGGAACAAGCGGATTCGAGACATAGGTCTGATCGATAACAAACGGCGGCGAGAGCGGAAACGATCCGAACTCCGACCCGCGGGGCTCGCCATAGAACACGCCAAAACCCGTGCGGAGCACCGTCTTTGGCGTCACCGACCACGCCACACTCACACGCGGCCCAAAGTTATTCCCGTCCGGGTTGTTCAGGTTATGAATCTGTTCACCCAGCTTTAGGAACTGGCCTGTGCGCGGGTTGAAATCCGCCAGATTGTTGTAAATGTCGTTATAGGGCGTCTGGTACTCGTACCGCAGGCCCAGAGTTGCAATCAGATTCGGCCGCAGACGGATCTCGTCCTGCGCATAGCCAGCGTAGTAGTAATACCGCAGGCTTACCCACCCATTCGTCTCGCCTAGCTGCGTGGCCCGAACGCTCGTGGGGTAGCCCAGCAGCAGATCCGCCACCGCGCTCCCCGTTCCCGGCACATTCACCTGATTGCTGAACTGGTTCGCGAACGTAATAATCCCGTTCGGAGTCTGCTGCACCAGCGCCGCCGGCCGGTAGAGACGCCCGTCGAACCCGAACTTCCACGTGTGCCGTCCGCGAATCCACGTGAAATCGTCCCCGAAACTGAAGATGTTTTCACGCGGACCGTTCGGCTGAAATGCATTCGCGCCGATGGTGCTCAGCCCCGGCACCACCACCTGCGGCAGCCCCAGCGCGATGCTTTGCGGATTCAGGTTCAGCAGTCCAAACTGCGGAGTCAGGTTCGCCGGAGCCAGCGGAAATCCCACATAGTCCTTGTAGTAAATCCACGAAATCCGGGACTGGTTGATCGCCGCGGGACTAAACGCATGCGATTCCTGTATGGTCACGTTATTCGAAAGAATCGTCTCGATCGTTCCCGTCAGCGGCAGGCCCGAGGGTGTGGTGTTGTTCCCGCTGCCATACGAGTACCGTCCAAATACCCCGTCCTTCTCGCTGATCTGGTAGTCCACGCGGCTGTTGTACTGGTTCGGTCTGCTGACTGTCGCTGTGTCGGTGATGTAATTGAACCCGCCCGATGACGCGTTCGGCGCGGGATAGTACTTCAGAATCGCGTTTCCGATCGCGCCGAACCGGGACGTCGGAATCACGTTACCCGGAAAGGCCTGGCGCGTATTCGTAGCCGGGTTGTAAGTGGCCGGGTCATAGATGGTGGGGCCGCCCGCGAAGTTCCCGGCGCGCTGATTCGCTGACGGAACACTCAGGTACTGCGTAACGCCCGCCGAAGACCGCAATCCCTCATAGTTAAACATGAAGAACACCTTGTTGCGGACCACCGGCCCCGCGATCACAACGCCAAACTGATTCCGCCGCAGCGCGCTCACCGAGGGGGAGAAAAAGCTGCGCGCATCGAAGTCGTTGTTGCGCAGAAATTCGAACAGCGCCCCGTGGAAAGCATTCGTGCCGGACCTCAGCGTGAGATTGATCGCCACCGGATTCCGCCCGCTGTCGGCCGAGAAATCGTTCTCCTGAATCTTGAATTCCTGGATTGCTTCGATCGAGGGAGTGAACGCCGGCTTGCCGCTCGATTCGGTACGGACATCCACGCCGTCGATGAAGAACCCGATCTGGTTCGCGCGCAGCCCGTTGATCGACAGGCCATTGCTCTGCGAGCCCGGGCCGGGGTCCAGTTCGGCCACCCCCGGAACCAGTTTCGCCAGGTCGAGGAATTGCCTCCCGTTCAACGGTAGGTCGATCACTTCACGGTGTTCAATCACCTGACCCACTTCCGCCGTGCGCTCGTCCAGCACCGCGGCCTTCGCCGCCACTTCCACCTTCGATGACGTCTCGCCCACCTGCAGTTGCACGTTCTGCGTCACCGGTTGCGCCACCTGCACCGCCAGACCTGTAGCCTCAAAGCTCTTAAAGCCCGTGGCTTCGGCACGCAGTGTGTAAGATCCTGGCTCGACAATCGGGAACATGTAGTCTCCGGCTCCGCTGGTATTGGCTGTCCTCACCTGCCCGGTTCCCTGATTCGTCAGAATCACCGTTGCGGAGGGCACCACGGCGCTCGCCGGATCCGTTACACGCCCGGCGACGCTGCCGGTTGAGACCTGCGCTCGCAATGGCGTCCACAAACAAAGCAGGCACGCCATGGCTGCCATCGTTTTCATGTCTGCACTCCTGGGTTCCCGTGAGTTTTCGTCATACGCGGGAAGCTGCACATGTAACGCAGTGACAATGTCGCCGAAGGCCGGCCGCCGTCAACAAAAATCCCAACGGTTCGGAACGTCTCGCATTGTGAGACGAAAATTACGACAACGGTACGGTCAGATACTCGGGCACCACCTCATCGAGCGGGTACACCCGTTCCACGTTCTCGCGTGTAATGAGTTGGTGCCGCGTGAACACTGCCGGCGGCACGGCATGGCCGCTCAGAACGGAAGACGCCAGCCGGATGACCTCATCGCCGTATCGTTCCGGAAAGTACGCAATGGATCCGATCAGCGGAGTACTCTTCCTCCGCAGTTCGATGCGCGCTTCAAGGCTGGCGTTCTGGCCCATCACACAGCACTGTTTCGCGCGCCCGCACTCCTCGAAGGCGCGGATCGCCCCGAGAGCCATTCTGTCGTTTCCTGCGATCACGACGGTGCGCTGCGGCGGCGCGTGCCGCAGGTACCGCCGCACCCGTTCCATGGTGCGCTCGAAAGAACCCCGGCCGTCCATCTCCAACGTAGGAACCCGGTCGAGCGCGGGCAGCAGTTCCCGCAACCCCGCCAGCATGCCGGTCACGCGCAACTTGACCAGCGGTCCCGCGATATTCTCTTCGATCAGGAGGACGCCGCCCGCCTGGCCGCCCCAATTCTGCTGGATCCAGCGCGCTGCGGCTCGGCCGCCCAGCAACCCTGCCTGATAGTTGTTGGCGCCGAAGAACGTCGCGCCGGGATGCGGAATTTCGATCGCGATCACCGGAATACCTGCCGAAAGAAAGAGCGAGGCGATCGTCGGCGCCACGCTCTCATGGCTCTGGAATTCGATGACCAGATCCACCTTCTCGCGCACCAGAGTTTCGGCGTTGCGCAGCGCGATGCGCGGACTGCGAAGGCTGCTGATGGTAATCAGGTCCATCCCGGCCTCTTCGCCGGCGCGCTGCACGCTCTCGGTCACGGAGCGCGAGAACGGAGTATCGCTGCCTCGGGTAGCGAACCCGATCCGGTATCGCCGTTTCGCCGCGACCCGCACCGTGGAACGAAACCGGTCGCCGCCCAGCCGCTCAATCAGCCCCTCGCTCTCCAGCGTTCGCAAAATCCGCGACGCGGTGGCTTTGTGCAGCAGCGTGCGGCTCGTGATGTCCCGCAGCCGCAGCACCTCTCCCTCGTTCTGGAACACCTGCAGAATTTTACAGGCTCGCTGCACGGACTGGACGAGGTCCCCGGACATGGTGCGCGATCAATCGTCTCATATAGCGAGACGGCTTGGGAACTGACTTGGCTTCCGTACGAGAGGCCGGTGCAGCTCAGGTACCCGGATCGGGTGAAGATCGACGCTCCACATGGCAATGCGTTGCCGGTGTGGTCGGCCAATCCGATAAAGAGCAAATCTGTCCTGATTGTTGACGCGAAAAATCCAAACTCCAAAGCGAATCTGATCAATGTGAATCCACAAATTACCGATTCCGAGTCCGCGGACCACGCTTGGCTATCATGGACCTCCACGAAGACGCACCTTGTGGTCGGCAACACGATCATCGATATCGCATTGACTAGACAATGGTTGGTTGGAGGTATCGAGGCTGCTGACATACGCCCCGATTTCTGACCGATCCTCCGAACCCTGCCTTCCCAACCCTCAGTTCCGCCCGGTCGACACCACAAATCCGCATCACAATGCCTCAACTCCTGTTTCTCCAATCAGGCGACTGTCTAAGCGTCCAGCCGAAGCCTAGTCCCGGCCCCGGTCCCCCATAATGGAATCGCCATCCCCCATGAAAATCCGAGACATCCGCGCCACCACTGTCACCGTCCCCCTTCACGCGCCGCTCCGCCATGCCAACGGCTGCCACTGGGGCCGTTTCGTCCGCACCATTGTTGAAGTCGAAGCCGACAACGGCCTCATCGGTCTCGGTGAGATGGGCGGGGGCGGGGAATCCGCCGAGGCCGTTTTCCGCGCCATGAAATCCTATCTGGTCGGTCACGATCCCGCCCGGCTCGAGGAAATGCGCTTCCTCATCGCCAACCCCACGGCGTCTCTCTACAACAACCGCACCCAGGTCCTCGCCGCTCTCGAATTTGCCTGTCTCGATCTCATCGGTCAGGCCTGGGGCGTGCCCGTCAGCGAAATCCTCGGCGGACGCCTGCGCGATCGCGTCACCTTCGCCTCCTACTGCTTCTTCCGCTATCCCCACCCGCGCGATTCCGCCGGTGAGGTCCGTACCGCCGACCAACTCGTCGCCTTCGCGCGCGCCGCGAAGGAGCGATACGGCTTCACCACCCACAAGCTCAAAGCCGGCGTCTTCCATCCCGATTACGAACTCGAAGCCTATCGCGCCCTCGCCGCATCCCTCCCCGGCGACAGTTTCCGCTTCGATCCCAACGGCGTCTGGTCCGCCGAGCAGGCCATCCGCTTCTCCCACGCCATCGAATCCATCAATAACGATTACCTCGAAGATCCCGTCTACGGCATGAACGGCATGCGTCGCACCCGCCAGATGACCCGCGTCCCCCTCGCCACCAACACCGTCGTCGTCAACTTCGAACAGCTCGCCGCCAACGTTCTCGACACCGCCGTCGATGTCATTCTTCTCGACACCACCTTCTGGGGCGGCATCCGGCCCTGCGTCAAGGCCGCCGGCATCTGCGAAACCTTCCAGCTCGGTGTTGCCGTGCACTCCTCCGGTGAACTCGGCATCCAGCTCGCCAGCATGCTGCACATGGGAGCCGTTGTCCCCAACCTCAGCTTTGCCGCCGACGCCCACTATCACCACCTCACCGACGACATCATCGAAGGCGGCCTCCTGCCGTACGAAAATGGCGCGATTCGCGTCCCCGAAGGTCCCGGCCTCGGCGTCAAACTCGATCGCGAGAAGCTGCGCGAGTACGGCGAGCTCTACCGCCGTCTCGGCGGTTATCCCTACGATCGCGATCCCGCGCGCCCGGATTGGACGCCTGTTTTACCCAATGACCGCTGGGCCGATCCCCGTGACGCCTCGAGCGGCAACATCCCTTACTGACCGGAGGAATCTCTTGACAGGTTCGGCGCATGACCCCATACTCGATAGGATTATGGGTAATTGGTCGCCTCTGCTTCTGCTGGGTACTCTCACCACCGCTGCTTCGCTTCAGGCCCAGGTGGTTGGCGCTTCCCTCACGGGCACGGTTCGCGATGCCAGCGGCAACCCCATCGCCGGAGCCGCTGTCAACGTCCGGAACAGCGAAACCGGGGCAGGCCGCAAGCTCACCACAGATGACGGTGGCCGTTATGCCGCCCCCTCCATCACCATTGGTCCCTACGAAGTCAGCGCCGCGAAGGAAGGTTTTGCTTCGCAGCTGAAGCGCGGCATCGTGCTCGCTGTCGGCCAGAGTGCCATCGTCGATCTCACCCTTGCCGTCGGAGAACTGCGCCAGGTCGTCACCGTCCAGGAATCCCCGTCGCCCGTCAGCGTGTCCACCCAGTCCACCTCCGGCCTTGTCACCGAGCGGCAGGTCAAGGAACTGCCGCTCAACGGCCGCAGCTATGACGAATTGATCACCCTGAATCCCGCCATCGTCAATTACACCGGCCAGCGTTCCGGCGGCGTGGGCACCTCGAACTCATCGGTCGGCAACATGTTCGCCGTGTCCGGCCGGCGCCCCCAAGAGAATCTCTTCCTCCTGAACGGCATTGAGTACACCGGCAATTCGGAGGTCAACCTCACTCCGGGCGGCGCGAGCGGCCAGCTCCTCGGCGTCGATGCGGTGCGCGAGTTCAACGTCGTCACCGACACCTATGGCGTCGAATACGGCAAGCGCCCCGGGGCTCAGATCAGCATCATCACCGCCTCCGGTTCCAACGAACTGCACGGAGCCGTCTATGAGTTCCTTCGCAACAGCGCTCTCGACGCCCGCAACTTCTTCGATCAGGCCTCCGTCCCGCAGTTCCAGCGCAATGAGTTCGGCGGCGCGCTCGGCGGGCCCATCCGCAGGAATAAGACCTTCCTCTTCGGCAACTACGAAGGCTTCCGCCAGCACCTTGCCCTCAGTGACATCACTCTGGTGCCCGACAACAATGCCCGCGCGGGCGTCGTCGCAGGTGTCAACGTTGGCATTGCTCCCGGCGTCGCCTCGCTTCTGAAACTCTGGCCCGTCGCCAACGGCCCCAGCCTCGGCGGAGGCATCGCGGAAGCCTTCAGCACCCCGCTCCAGACCATCCGCGAAGATTTCGGCACCGCGCGTCTCGACCACACCTTCTCCGATGCCGACACCCTCTTCACCGTCTATACCGCCGACGACAGCGCCGATCACACCCCCACGGTCAATCCTCTGAGCCGCGTCGTCGAGAACCTGCGCGAGCAGGTCATCAGCGTTCAGGAGCAGCACCTCTTCTCGCCCTCATTCCTCAACACCGCCCGCGTCGGCTTCTCGCGCGCCGCCTACTTCTTCACCGGCCAGACCCCTGTCGATGTCCCCGGTTGGGTGGGTTCGCAGCCTATCGGCGCCGTGGTCATCGGCGGCAGCACCGCGTCCAACGGCGCTTCGCAAATCAGCCAGGCCGGCACCAACGTCGGCGCGAATCTCAACACCGCGCGCAATCTCTTCACCTATGATGACCACGTCGGCATCACCCGCGGCCGCCACCAGATTGAAGCCGGAGTGTGGATTCAGCGCATTCAGGCCAACGACAATCTCGCGCAGTACCAGTGGGGTCAGGCCTCCTTCGGCAGCCTGACCGGCTTTCTCCAGGGGACAGTCTCCACGTTCACCGTGATTCCTTCGCCCACCGCTCTCGCCTGGCGTTCCGTCGAGGCTGCCGGCTTCGTTCAGGATGCCGTCAAGCTCGGCTCCAATCTCACCCTGCGCCTCGGCTTCCGCTTCGAATCCACCAACGGCTGGAATGAGGCTCGCGGCCGCGCCTCCAACTACGGCTTCGATGCCGGTGGCGTCATACAGACGCAGCCGCGCATCGGTTCGAGTGCTCTCACTGTAAACCGCGCCAAATTCCTGCCCGACCCGCGCATTGGCCTCGCCTGGGACCCGTTCGGCCGCGGCCACACCGTCATCCACGCCGGCTTCGGCATCTATCACGCCCTGCTCGACAATCTCGATTATCGCCTCGATGCCAACGCGCCGTTCAACACCACGCAAACCATAAAGAACGTGCCCCTGTCCGGCCTGAACATCGTTCCCGGCCAACCTCTCATTGCGGGCAGCCTTATCTCACCGAGCGGCATTCAGCCCGATCCGTACACCCCCACCACCCTCAACTGGACCTTCCAGGTGGAGCAGCAGCTCGCTTCCACTACCTCTCTCACGGTCGGCTATGTCGGGTCGCACGGCTACCATGAAGTCCTCTCCGTTGACGCCAACGAGCCGTTCCCCACTCCCGGGACCCTCACCTATCCCGCCGGCGCAAAGAACGCCAATCCGGCCCTCGCCAACACCACCACCTGGTTCACCAATGGCATCAGCTCCTATCACGGCCTTGAAATTGATGTGAACCGCCGGCTCAGCCATGGCCTGCAGTTCCGCGGCGTCTATACTTTCTCCAAAAGTCTCGACGATGGCAGCGCCTGGAACACCAGCGTAGGCGTCAACGCCCCCGGCTTCGTGATGTATCCCGGCAACCCGAAACTGGATTACGGCCTCTCCACTTACGATGTCGGCAACCTCGCCGCCATCAACGCCTCGTACGAAATTCCCTTCGGCAGGAAAAGCTGCCTCGGTGGCTGGACCGTGAGTGCCATCGAGACTCTGCAGTCGGGCTTCCCCTTCACCCCGCAGCTCGGCTACAACCCTTCCAACAATGGCGATTCGCGCAATCCCGTCCGGCCCTCGTACAATCCCCGCTTCACCGGTGGCATTGTCCAGGGTGGCCCCACCCGCTACTTCAACCCCAATGCCTTTCTCGCGCCCCCATCGGGCACGTATGGCAATGTCGGCCGTGACACGCTCACCGGTCCGGGTCTCGCCGAACTCGATTTCTCCGCGTTGAAAGACACGCGGCTTACCGAGAAGCTAAAGCTTCAGTTCCGCGCCGAGTTCTTCAACATCCTGAACCGCGCGAATTTCGGAACGCCCAACCCGGTCGTCTTTTCTTCTGCTTCCGCTGTGCCTGCCCCCACTGCCGGCCTCATCACGTCCACCTCCACCTCTTCGCGCCAGATCCAGTTCGGATTGAAGCTGCTGTGGTGACCTCAGACGCCGCGCTGGTTCCCGTACAGATCGACATGCAGCCGCGGGCTGAAGCGGAACCCCTCGTCCTTGCAGATTTCCGCCAGCCAGAGCGCGCGTTTGTGCAGCACGTCCGCGCTTGTGCCCTCTGCCATCAGCACAACGTTGCGCGCGTCCGCCTGAAGCGCCTCCACCAGCGCGCGTACCTCAGCCAGGTCGTCCGGTTGCGCGATCACAAACTTCAGCTGGTGCGGATAACTCGTGATCAGCCGCTTCAGAACCTCCGGCTGGATGCGCAGGCGCTCGTGTTGCGCGGCAAAACGCCCCTCCGGCGTCGAATTCGCCAGCTTGGGGCTGATGCTCATTAGGTCGCATGCCACCGGCGTGAACACCGTGCCTGCCGTCTCAACTGTGATGTGCATACCGGCCGCGCGCAGCCGATCCGTCAGTTCCACTACTGGCGGAGCGATCATCGGCTCGCCGCCGGTCACCACGGCATGCCGCGCCGCCGGCCACGTCCGCGCGCGCTCCATCACCGCGTCCAGGTCCATCTCGTCGCCTTCTGGATACCAGGAGGTGTAGGGCGTGTCGCACCATCGGCAGCGCAGGTTGCACCCGCTCGTCCGGATGAACACCGAAGGCACGCCCACCAGTGTGCCTTCCCCCTGAACCGAGTAGAAAATCTCGGAAATCTTCACGAAACTGTCGGGTCCGTAATCCCCGCTTCCGCGAAGCCCTTGTGACGCAGCACGCAGGAGTCGCACTGCCCGCAGGGACACCCGCCGTCGCCAGGATCGTAGCAGCTGTGCGTCAGCGAGAAATCCACGGCCAGTTCTCGCCCCAGCTTCACGATCTCGGCCTTCGAAAGCTGCATCAGCGGCGCATGGATTTTCACCCGCGTGCGGCCTTCCACGCCCGCCGCAGTCGCAAGATTCGCCATGCGCTCAAATGCCTCGATAAACTCCGGCCGGCAATCAGGATAGCCCGAGTAATCCAGCGCATTCACGCCAATGAAGATGTCCGATGCGCCCAGCACCTCGGCCCACGCAAGCGCGAACGAGAGAAATACCGTGTTGCGCGCCGGCACGTAAGTTACCGGGATCCCCGCGTTCATCTCCGCTTCCGCCCGCCCCTTCGGAACGTCGATGTCGGCCGTCAGCGCCGAGTTCCCGAAGGCCCGCAGATCGATCCGCAGCGTCTGGTGCGCCGCCGCTCCCAGACTGCGCGCGATGTTCTCGGCAGCGCGCAGTTCCACCGCGTGTCGCTGACCGTAGTCGAAAGACAGCGCATAACATTCAAAACCCTCGCGGCGCGCGAGAGCAAGGCAGGTGGAGGAATCGAGCCCGCCGCTTAGAAGACAAATGGCATTCACTGCTACTGCGATTGTAGCGACTCGTCCAGCACCGGCGGATGATGGCGAACGTCCTCGCCCTTCACCATAAAGATCACTTCTTCCGCAATGTTCGTCGCATGATCCGCGATGCGCTCCAGATTTCGCACCACCGCGATCAGCGCCACCGCGTAGGGAACCGACGCGCCGTTCTTCTGCATCTCGACAATCAGTTCCTCGACGATGCCGCTGCGATGCACATCTACCCGGTCGTCCGACCGGATGATCTCACGAGCCGCTTCCGGGTCGCGCTTGACGAACGCATCGAGGCTCTGCAGCACCATCGATTCCACCAGCACCGACAGCTCCGGAATCCGGTTCGTGGCCGCCAGCGGCGGCTGCTGAATCAGCGACAGCGCTCGCTCCACAATGCCCACCGCCAGGTCGCCCATACGTTCCAGATCCGTGTTGATCTTGATCGCCACCAGCACGAACCGCATGTCGCGCGCCACCGGCTGGTTCAGCGCGATCATGCTCGCCGCCAGGTCGTCGATCTGGATCTCCATCTGATCCACGCGTGATTCGTCGCGGATCACCTGGTGCGCCAGCGTTTCGCTCTTGTCGATCAGCGCGCGCACGCTGCGCTGCACTGATGACGCCACCAGCGAGCTCATCTCGAGCAGCTGCTCGTTGATCTGATCGAGATCGCTTTCCAGGCGCCGCATGGGTCTAACCGAACCGTCCCGTGATGTAGTCTTCGGTCTGTTTCTTGGCCGGGTTTTTGAAGATGATGTCGGTCTTGTCGAACTCGATCAGCTTGCCCATCAGGAAGAAGCCGGTCGTGTCTGCCACACGCGCCGCCTGCTGCATGTTGTGTGTCACGATGACGATCGTGCACTGATCGCGAATCGAGATCAGAAGGTCTTCAATCTTGGCCGTCGCAATGGGGTCGAGCGCGGAACATGGCTCGTCCAGCAGCAGAACTTCTGGATCCACTGCCAGCGCGCGCGCAATACAAAGCCGCTGCTGCTGGCCGCCCGAAAGCGCATAAGCGGACTTGCCCAGCTTGTCCTTCACCTCGTCCCAGAGGGCCGCGCGGCGCAGGCTCTTCTCCACCACGTCGCTGAGCGGTCCCTTGAAGCCGTTCACGCGCGGCCCATACGCAATGTTGTCGAAAATGGACTTCGGAAAGGGATTCGGGCGCTGAAAAACCATGCCCACGCGGCGGCGCAGGCTCGTCACGTCGATCTCGCGGATGCTGGTGTCATCCAGCCGGATCTCGCCTTCCCAGCGCGAGCTTTTCACCGTGTCGTTGATGCGGTTCAGCGTCCGGAGAAAGGTGGATTTGCCGCAGCCTGAAGGGCCGATCAGCGCGGTGATTCGATTCGTCTGAACTTCGAGCGAGATGCCATGCAGCGCCTGAAACGCGCCGTAGTAGAACTGCAGATCCTGCGCCTTCAGCTTCGCGGAGGAAGCCGTCACGGGCGCTGACAGAGCGCCGGACTGAGGCTGAACTTGTGTGGGTGTCGAGATAGGTGTGGTAGCCATTGCGTTCACGTGTTAGCGCCGCACCGTGCCCCTCGAAAGGATGAGCCGTGCGGCAATGTTGGAGACAAGAACCATCGTTATCAGGACCAGCCCCGCCGCCCACGCCTGACGGTGATAGTCCTCATAGGGCGCGATGGCATGGGTATAGATCATGACCGGGAGTGACGCAGTCGGCTCGTTGAAGCCGGAACTCCAAAACTGATTATTCAGGCAGGTAAAAAGCAGGGGAGCGGTCTCCCCGGAAATGCGGGCAACGCCCAGAATCATGCCGGTGACCACGCCGCTTATCGATGCCGGCACCACCACCGTCAGAACCGTTCGCCACTTGCTCGCGCCCAGCGAAAGAGCGCCTTCGCGCAGGCTCTGCGGCACTGAGCGCATGAATTGTTCCGTGCTCCGGAGCGTGATGGGAATCAGCATCAGGCTCAGCGCGAACCCGCCAGCCCAGGCGGAGAAGTGCCGCATTGGCACCACGATAATCACCCAGGCAAAGATGCCGATTACGATCGACGGCACGCCGTTCAGCAGATCCGCCGTATACCGGATGACGTGGGGAAACGCATTGCCGCCGAATTCCGAGAGATACACGCCGCCAAGGAAGCCCACCGGGATGCCGATCAGGCTCGCCAGAAAAATCACCTTGGCGCTGCCGATGATCGCGTTTGCCATTCCGCCGCCCAGTTCGCCCGGAGGCATCGGCAGCTTGGTAAAGAAGTTCCAGTCGAGTGCCTTGCCGCCGTTATAAACCAAATAACCGAGGATTAGAAACAAGACGGATACCGTGAGCACCGTGCAGACGCCTGTCAGACCGAGCATCACGGAGTTCACTACGTAACGCCGTCTGGTGCGTCCATCCATTTACGTTGCGCTCCCCGTCCGGTTGGTCGCGAGAATCAGGAGGCGCGCCAGTCCGTTCATCACGATAGTGAGCAGGAACAGTACCAGACCCAGCAGAATCAGGGAAGCCAGATAGACATCGCCCGAAGCTTCCGCGAACTCATTGGCAATCGAAGCGGCAATTGTCGAGCCCGGCGCAAACAGGGACGCGCTGATGGAAGGCGTATTGCCAATGACCATCGTGACCGCCATCGTCTCGCCCAGCGCGCGCGCCAGCCCGAGGAAGACCGAACCCAGAATCCCCAGCCTCGCAAACGGCACCACCGCCTGCCAGGTGGCTTCCCATTTGGTCGCTCCCAGCGCCAGCGCTGCTTCGCGCTGGTCGTTGGGCACATCCATCAATGCTTCGCGGGAGATGGAAATGATGAACGGAAACGTCATCACAGCAAGAATCAATCCCGCCGCCAGGTACCCCACTCCGTACATCGGCCCTTGAAAGAAGGGCAGAAAGCCGAGTGTCTTATGCAGAAACGGCTCGCCGTACGTCCGAAGCAGGGGAATCAAGGTAAAGATCGCCAGCAGCCCGTAAATCACACTCGGCACCGCGGCCAGCAATTCCACTAAAAATGCAGCTACATCCGCAACCCGCCGTGGCGCCAGCTCAGAGAGGAAAATGGCCGCGCCCACCGCCAGCGGCACCGCAATCAAAAGCGCCAGCACCGAGGTCAGCAGCGTCCCGTAGACAAACGGCAGGGCCCCGAACTGCACCGCCACCGGATCCCACGTCCGCGTGACAAAAAAATCCCAGCCGAACTTATGCCGCGCTTCCGCTGATCGGCTCCACAACTGCCAAACCAGCATCAGAGTTACCAGCAGAATCGAAGCGGCTGCCGTCCACGTAATAGCAAACGCAACCTCGTCGCCGCCAATCAGGCGGGCGAAGAAGCTGCGTGGCTTTTGGACTGGAATCGCAGCGGTTGCCATGTTGAACTACTTAGTCAGCTGAATCAGCGCGATGGCCTTCTGTTCCTTCGCCACCACCTGCTTCGGAAGTGGTGCGTAATGCAGAGTTCCCGCGCTGGCCTGCCCTGTGGTCAGCATCCAGGAAAGGAATTCCGTCATCGACTTCTTCTTCGTCGCATCGGAGAATTTATCCGGAATCAGCAGCCAGGTGAAGGTCGAAATCGGATACGAAGCCGCACCCGGCGCGTTGGTGATGGAAACCCGGAAATCTTCCGGCATCGATGCCGAAGCGCCGGCCGCCGCGGCCGTCACGCTCTCCAGATCCGCCTTGATGAATTTCTTCGTCGAGTTTTGCACCGAGCCATAGCCCATGTTGTTCTGGATGGCATAGGTGAGTTCCACGTAGCCAATCGAGTTCGGCAGCTGCTTCACCTGACCCGACACGCCTTCGCTGCCCTTGGCGCGAAGACCAACCGGCCAGTTCGGCGCGGCGTTCGCCCCCACTTTGCTCTTCCACGCACTGTTTACCTTGGTTAGAAAGTCGGTGAAAACAAAGCTCGTGCCGCTGCTGTCGGAACGCACCACAACCGTAATTGCCTGGTCTGGAAGTTTAACGCCCGGGTTCGCCGCCGCAATGGCCTTATCGTTCCACTTCGTGATCGAACCCATGAAGATTCCGGCCAGCGCATCGCCCGTAAACTTCAGGTCCTTGGCCACGCCTTCCACGTTGTAAATAGGCACAACCGCGCCCAGCACGGTCGGGAAATGCAGCGGCTTGAAATGCCGGTCTTTCTGCACTGCGGCGATTTCCTCATTGCTCATCGGCTTGTCCGAGGCGCCAAAATCCACTGTCCCGGACGTCAGCTGCTTGATGCCGCCGCCCGATCCGATCGCCTGGTAGTTAATCTGGACGCCGTCTTTCTGCCGGAACTGCTCAAACCACTTGCCGTAGATGATCGCCGGGAACGTGGCGCCCGCCGCGGTGATCGTTTCTGCTGCCGCTGCCCCAAAGGCCAGCGCTGCCAGCGATGCCGCTCCTGCCGCCAGGCGCAATCCTGTCTTATTCATTTCTCTGTCTCCTTTAGTTAAGCACTTGAATGTTACAGTTTTGTTAAATCGCCGTTATGATTACTTGAGGGTTGGCGCGGAGCCCGGAAGCGTGTACCGAAGATTGAAATAAATCTGATTCTGGTGGGCATTTTTGGGCTGACTGGTCGCCACGTACCACGGATCGCGATTCAGCCAGGAGTACTGGCCCATGAAATTCACCGCGCCGTACCGGGCGTCTTTCCACAGCGTCCGGTTGAAACCAAAAGTCGCTTCCTGAATTGTCCGGTTCTGGCCGTTTGCCGAGCCGGTATAACCATACCCAACCGGCTTTCCAGTCGCCGGATCGATCACGACATACCGGCCGACGTATATGCCGCCGTAGTAGCCATAAACCAGCGTGCTCCCAAGCGTCCATTCCGCGCCGGAAACGGTGGAACCGGAGTGCAGCAGAGCGATATCGCCGTTCCCCTTAAGCGTCAGGTCGGGAGCCAGACCGAAAAGATAACGGCCGCCGCCGTCGGACCAGTAATTGTTGGTCAGGATGCGGAATCCCTTGAACAACTCGAAATTCATATTGAACGACCCGCCGCCGCCAGCCTTCAGATAATGCGTGTTGCTCAGCGAATTGAAGCCTTTGAACGTGCTCTCGAGGCCGATTACCTCAGCATGGAACTTCGCCGTAGGGTCGAACGCGATCTTCGCGATGAAGTCCGGCGCGGCGTTTGGCGTTGCCAGCGTGTTCGTGGCATTGTTGAACTGGCCGAATTCGGTGGTCAGCAGCGAAGGCGCCACAGTAGCCGTGGAACCGCCGCTGCCGCCCACATACTGTTCCCCATTCTCAGCGGCAAATGCCATGGAGACCGTCTTCGTCGGGTGATACACGAAACGGATCCCCGGGTCGCGGCTCCACACCAGACCGGCCTGGTAATTCACGTCGATATCCTGCGAGTAAAACAGGTCGCCCGGTACTGGCGAAATCCCCTTGCGCCCCGGAGTCAACAGGCTCCACGACTGCCCCGCCATCACTTCCCACTTGTCTTTCTTCATCTGCAGCCAGTAGAGCCGCAGCCGGAACGTATCGGAATTGCTCGTCACCGCGACATTCGCGCCGTTGTTTCCCAGAAAGTCGCCCTCGAAATAGCCGGTCACATTCGCGCCGTGATACAGCGAATCGAAGCGCAGTCCAAGCCGCGAGTTCTGCGCGCTGAAGCGATTCTCCGCCAGATGCCCGGTGGCTGCGTTGTTGTTGTAGGGAATGCTGCCGAAGTTGCTGCCGATGCCGCCGCCGCCGACAGTTGAACGTCCCACATACGTGAAATCCATAAACCCAACCGGAGTCAGGTAGCTATCGCCGATGCGCAGCGAAAGCGGGGACGGCTGCTGATCATCCGTCTTCTGCATGGGCAGAGGCGCGGGTAGCGCGGGAAGCGCCGCGGGAGCGGGTGCGGGCGCCGGAACCATGGGCGCAAGGCTCGTCACTTCGCCCAGGCTCTTTGGTTTCGTTCCGGCAATCTGATCAATCAGTTTCTGCTGGCCCTCCAGCGTCTCGCGAAGCCGATCCAGCTGGCTCTGCTGTTGCGCCAGCTGTGCCTGCAGGCGGGCAATTTCAGCTGCTTCGGGCGGCCCGTCCGCCGCGAACGCAAGTGCTGCAAAAATCACAAGGAACGGATAACAAACGATCGATTTTTTCATGAGCGAACTCTGTTGAGTATCGCTTTGGTTTGTTAAGGAAGGATGACGGAGGGGTGAACGTTAGTAAACAAAGTCAGCATTGCCAGCGATGGTGCTCTGATTGCGGGGATGGCTGTGCCGCACGTCGATTCCGTTTACCAAAAACAGTACATCTTCGGCGATGTTGGTGGCATGATCCGCGATTCGCTCCAGGTTGTGAGCGATGAAAATCAGGTCTACCGCCGGGTGAATCCCGGTACGATCGTTCTCCATGAAACCGATTAGTTCCTGATACACCGAGTTCTTCAGATCGTCCACTTCGTCATCGGCGTGCAGGATGCTCTCCGCCATCTGCGCGTCCCGGCGAACAAACGCATCCAGGCTCCGGTGAACCATAATCTCCACCAGGTTCGACATGTGCGGGATATCGATCAGCGGCTTGACCTGCGGCTTCGATGCCAGTGATACTGCGCGCTGCACGATGTTGATCGCCAGGTCGCCCATCCGCTCCAGATCGCTGTTGATCTTGATGGCCGCGGTCAGGAAGCGCAGGTCGCGCGCCACCGGCTGGTGCAGCGCCAGAATGCGCGTGGCCAGCTCATCAATCTCCACTTCCATTTCGTTGATGCGGCGCTCAGTATCCCAGATATCGCGCGCCTGAACACACTCGCGCGTCACCAGTGCCCGGATGCTCCGGTGTATGGCGAACTCGACGAGACCACCCATGCTGAGCAGCCGCTGTTGCAACTCGTCAAGCTCGGCGAGAAAAGGCCGCTTGCTCATGATACCTGCCGATTGTAGCGCGTTACATAAGCGACGTAATCTGTTTGGGAGCGGTTACAATTCAAAAGTGATTCTGGACCGCTTTCTACGAGCGCTAAATGTATTAATTGGTGCGGTTCTGGTTTTGATTCTAGCTGTCGTGTATTGGTTTTTCTGGCGGCCTCTGCCCCAGACATCAGGTTCTCAGCGCGTCCCTGTCTCACAAAAGGTCACGGTCACCCGCGACCATCTGGGTGTCCCCACCATTCACGCCGCCAACGATGCCGATCTGCTCTTTGTCCAGGGTTACACCACTGCTCAGGATCGCCTCTGGCAGATGGATGCTCTGCGGCGCTATGCTGGCGGCGATCTCGCCGAGATTGTTGGCGTTGCCGCTCTCGATACCGATCGCGAGTCGCGCAAGCTGCGCATGCGCCGCATCGCGGAAGAAATCTACGCGGCCATGTCCGCGCGCGAGCGGGCTCCCTTTGCGGCCTATGCCCGCGGCGTCAACTGGTTTATCGAAACGCATCGCACCAGCCTGCCCTTTGAATTCGCGGTGCTCAGTTATGACCCTCGCCCCTGGAGTGTGATCGATGGAATTTTAATCGGGCTGTATATGTATCGCGACCTCACTACTACCTGGCCCGAGAAACTCCAGAAAAACAATTTGCTGTCCACCGGCGACAAAGAAAAGGTGGACTTCCTGTTTCCTTTCCGCGCCGGCACGGAGATACTGCCCGGCGCAGATGTCCACCCTGGCTCCAACGCCTGGGCCATCGCGGGCTCCCGCACCGCCAGCGGCAAACCGCTGCTTTCAAACGACATGCATCTCGAGTTCTCCATCCCGGGCGTATGGTTCATGGTTGGGTTGCAGACCCCGCGATTCCATGTTGCCGGCGTCTCCCTCCCCGGCGTCCCGGGAGTCATCGTGGGCCACAACGATCACATCGCGTGGGGCTTCACCAATCTCGGTTTCGACGTCCAGGACCTCTACATCGAGCGCTTCGACGATCGCTCCGGCAAATACCTGTTCAAAGGTCAGGTCGAGCAGGCGCGGCTCGAGCGCGAGATGATTCGGGTGAAAGGCCAGGCTCCCGTCGAGATGCGCCACTGGGTCACCCGCCACGGCCCCCTCATCGTTGACAGCGGCAAGGAACGTGTTTCGCTGAAATGGACCGCGGCGCAGCCCGGCCTCTTCGAGTTTCCCTTCCTCGATGTCGATGCCGCCCGAAATTGGCAGGAGTTCACCGCCGCGCTGGCGCACTTTCCCGGTCCTGGACAAAACGTCGTTTACGCAGACCGCGACGGAAACATTGGCTATCACGCCGCCGGCAAACTGCCCATCCGGCACAATTATCAGGGAGACCTGCCCATCGATGGCTCCTCCGGCAACTTCGAGTGGGACGGTTACATTCCCTTTGAGCAGTTGCCCACTGCTTACAACCCGTCCAGCGGTCTCATTGTCACCGCGAATCAGAATCCCTTCCCCGCCAATTACGCTTTTGCGGTCGCGGGCCGGTTCGCCAGTCCCAGCCGCTCTACTCAAATCAACGCCCTGCTGCGTTCAAAGAAGAACCTGAAGCCGGCCGATATGCTGCCGGTGCAAACAGATATCTATTCGGCCTTTCACTTATACCTGGCTAAGTCGCTGGTCGCGGCCTACGACCGCAAAAAGGCGGCCAATCCGGATCTGGAAGACGCCGTGCGCGTGCTGCGCTCGTGGAACGGTCAAATGAGTCAAAACCAGTCCGCGCCCTTCATCGCCGCCCTGGCTTTCCAGTATCTGCGCAAAGCCGTAGCAGATGTAGCTTCGCCCGGCAACGGAGCGGCGTACGAAACGCAGATGTCGGTTGCCGTGGTGGAACGGCTGCTGCGCGCGCGTCCGGCCGGCTGGTTTCGCGACTACGACGAGACGCTGGTGCGCTGTCTCCTCGATTCCGTGGAAGATGGCCGCAGACAGCAGGGCAGGTATGTGAATAAGTGGATCTACGGTCAGTATCTGCAACTCACCGTCGCGCACCCCATCGGACACCGGCTGCCTGTCGTCGCGCCCTACTTCGATGTCGGTCCGGTACCTATGTCCGGCGGATCCACCACGGTCAAACAAACCACCCGCAAACTGGGACCCTCGGAACGATTCACGGCCGATCTCGCCAACTGGGATACCTCGCTGCTTGACGTGCCCATCGGCGAATCCGGTCACGTCCTGTCACGGCATTACAAGGATCAGTGGACGGCTTACTACAACGGCACCAGCTTCCCCATGCCGTTTGACCGCGCCGAAGTGAAAGATACCCTGACCTTCGAACCGAAGTAATCAGGCACTGACAGGCGCCGCTGCTAACTTGTCGCCGAATACAAACCCATCCGCTGCTTGACCAGCTCCACCGTCTCTGCCGCGATCGGTCGCACCCGCTCCGCGCCTTCGCGAAGAATGCCGTCCAGATGTCCAGGTTCTGCCGTAATCTCGCGGTATCTCCGCTGCATCGGCTCCAGATGCGCAATCACCATCTCCGCCACCTGCTTCTTCAAGTCCCCGTACCGCATTCCGGAGAATTTCTCCCGCATGGCTTCGTCCGCGCTACCGGAAAACGCCTGATAAATCCCCAGCAGATTCTGCACGCCCGGTCCCATCGTCGCGAAATTCACCGCGGGGTTCGAATCCGTTGTCGCCCGGTTCAGCGTTTTGCGAATCTTATCCGGAGCGTCCAGCAGCGCGATCGCATGGCCCGCGCCCGCCGCCGACTTGCTCATCTTCATCTCCGGATCGTCCAGCCCCATCACGCGCGCGCCAAAGCCCGGCAGCTTCGTCTCCGGCACCACGAACGTCTCGCCATAAAGCGAATTGAACCGTTGCGCAATGTCGCGCGTCAGCTCCAGGTGCTGGGATTGATCGTCCCCCACCGGAACCACCGCCGCCTGGTAAAGCAAAATGTCCGCCGACATCAGCACAGGGTACTGAAACAATCCGTCCCCTACGGTCTCCTGCGCCGCCGATTTCGCTTTGAACTGAGTCATGCGCTGCAGCCACCCCATCGGCGTCACGCAGGTGAGCATCCATGCCAGTTCGCTGTGCTCCGATACCGCCGATTGCACCATGATGCTCGAATGCTTCGGATCGATCCCCGCCGCCAGAAACAGCGCCGCGATCTCCAGAATCTTTGCCCGCAGCTCATCCGGCTTCTGGTAAACCGTCACCGCATGCAGGTCCACGATACAGAAAATGCTCTCGTAATCGTGCTGAATCTTCACCCAGTTGCTGAGGGCGCCCAGATAGTTGCCAATGTGAAGATTACCGGTCGGTTGTACGCCGGAGAAGACCCGTGCTTTCATGAGTGAGTATCCATGGTAACAACCGCCCTTCAGATCGAAAAACTGGTTTATGGAGGGGAAGGCCTCAGCCGCAGCGCCGGCCAAGTGGTGCTGACTCCGTTTGTTCTGCCCGGCGAAGACGTCGAAATCGAAACCGGCGAAGCGCGCTCCGGCGTGTTGCGCGGCCGCCTGCTTCAGGTCACCACACCCTCCCCTGCGCGCGTGGTTCCGCCCTGTCCTTACTTCGGGCGCTGCGGCGGCTGCCATTACCAGCACGCCTCTTATGAAGCGCAGGTGGAAGCCAAGCGCGCAATTCTCGCGGAGACGCTCCGCCGCGTCGGCAAGCTCGAAACCCCCTTCGACATAGCCGCCGTCACCGCCGAGCCCTGGGGCTATCGCAACCGCGCCCAATTCCACATTGAAGGCAGGAACCTCGGTTATCGCGAACGCGGCTCCCATCAGCTCTGCGCCATCCAGGAGTGCCCCATCAGCTCGCCCCGCATCAACGAGTGCATCGGCGCTTTGAACGGCATGCTGCGCGATCCCCGCTGGCCGAAGTTCATTCGCTCTCTCGAAGTGTTCACCAATGAAGAGCAGGTGCAGCTCAATGTGCTCGAAAGCGATCAGCCCGTTGCGGTGCGCTTCTTCGAATGGGCCGCCGAGCGCATTCCCGGCCTGGTCACCAGTTCGCTCGAGTATTCAGGCTTTCGCGTCAGCCACAACTCCTTCTTCCAGGTGAATCGGTTCCTTGTCGACCGCATGGTGGAAACCGCTATCGAGGGAGCCGCCGGTGAAACCGCGCTCGACCTGTACGCCGGCGTGGGGCTCTTCACGCTCCCGCTCGCGCGCCGGTTCGCCTCCGTCACCGCCGTGGAATCCGGCAACGGCGCCGTCCGCGATCTGCAATCCAATGCCGATCGCGCCGGAGTGAAAGTCAACGCCTTCGCCGAACCGGTGGATTCCTACCTGGAAGCCCACACCGCCACGCCCGATTTCGTTCTGGCCGACCCGCCGCGCACTGGACTCGGGAAATTTGTCACGCAGAAACTGATCGCCGCCCGCCCGCGTGCTATCACGGTGGTTTCGTGTGACCCTGCCACGCTTGCGCGCGATCTCGCCGCGCTTACGGGCGCAGGCTACGCGGTCGACCGCTTAACGCTCGTCGACCTGTTTCCGCAGACCTTCCACATCGAAACGGTCGCCGCGCTCTCGCTCAGGCCTTAGGCTTCGAGGGAGTCGGAATCTTCCAGGGCGCTTTCGGGTGGTCCAGATCGCGTTCTTCCACGCGGTCGTAAACGTATTTGTTCGATACCGTGCCCAGCGCCTCGTTGTAGAGCGTAACCAGCCCCAGCGCCTCGCGCAGATCTTCTTGAAAATCGTGAATCGCCCGCAGGTCCCCCGCCAGCGCCGGCCGGCGCTTTCCCGTCGGGGTCTGCAGAAACTTCTGGTATCCCCCATCCACCAGAGTCGCGATCTCGCCGCCCATAACGACGCCCGCGCGATGCACCACTTTCGGCGGCCCGCCCGGAACATCTTCGATAATGGCGGCGACACCTTCGCGCGAAACCTGCACGCGATTGCCGTTCTGCGGCTCGGTGGCAAAGCCTGCGGCCCGCGCCTTTTCCAGGTCGCCCGCGAACGTCGGCTTCGGCGCCGAATGACGGCGAAAGAACATTTCTACATTATAATTCGAGTATCCCTATGAATAACCCGTTGGCGCGATCTTTGGCGGACGTGGACCCGGAAATTTACGATGCGATCCAGCATGAAACCGAGCGCGAGCACGCTCAGCTGGAGCTGATCGCCAGCGAAAATTTCACGTCCGAAGCGGTCATGCAGGCCACCGCCAGCGTCTTCACCAATAAGTACGCCGAGGGATACCCGGGCAGGCGTTACTACGGCGGCTGCGAGTATGCCGATGCGGTCGAAAATCTGGCCCGCGATCGCGCCAAAAAGCTCTTCGGCGCCGAGTACGTCAACGTGCAGCCCCACTCCGGTTCGCAGGCCAACCAGGCCGCCTACGCCGCTGTTTTGAAACCTGGCGACACCATCCTCGGCCTTAGCCTGGCCCACGGCGGCCACCTGACCCACGGCTTCAAACTGAATTTCTCCGGCAAGACCTACAACGCCATCCACTACGGCGTTCGCAAAGACGACGAACTCATCGATTTCGATCAGGTCCGCGCCCTCGCCGAAGAGCACCGTCCGCGCATGATCGTCACCGGGGGCAGCGCCTACTCCCGCATCTGGGATTTTCCGCGCTTCCGCGAGATAGCGGATTCCGTGGGCGCTCTGCTCATGGTCGATATGGCGCATTTCTCCGGCCTGGTCGCCGCCGGCGTCCATCCCAATCCCTGCCGAGTGGGCCGATATCGTCACCAGCACCACGCACAAAACGCTCCGCGGACCGCGGTCCGGCATCATCCTCGCGAAGGAACAGTACGGCGCCGAAATCGATAAGAGCGTGTTTCCCGGCGCGCAGGGCGGCCCGCTCGTTCACGTCATCGCAGCCAAAGCGGTCTGCTTCCTGGAAGCCATGCAGCCTGCCTTTGTCGATTACCAAAAACAGGTGATCGTCAACGCCCAGACTCTCGCGCAAGGCATTATGGACGAAGGCTATCGCGTCGTCTCCGGCGGCACCGATACCCACGTCATGCTCGTCGATGTCTTCTCCAAAGGCGTGCGCGGCAAGGATGCAGAAAAGGCGCTCGACCTCGCGCGCATCACGGTCAACAAAAACGGCATTCCCTTCGACGTCAACCCGCCGCTGAACCCCAGCGGCATTCGTCTCGGCAGCCCCGCTGTCACCACTCGCGGCTTCCGCGAAACCGAAATGCGCGAAGTGGCCCGCCTTATTGCGGAGGTGCTGCGCAACATCAGCGATGAATCCGTGCTCGCCGCGGTGCGCCGCCGCGTGGAGGCACTCACCGAACGTTTCCCCCTCTATTCCTGGAAGCTGGACGCCGTGCGCGCGTGACGCTGTGAAGATTGCGATTGACGTTCGCCGGCTGAGCGATTTCGGCGTCGGTACGTACATTCGCAACCTGATCCATGCGCTCGCCTGCACTGACGGCGAAAACCAATATCTGCTGCTCACGCATCCTAAAGATGCCGCGCTGCTTCCGCGCCTGCCCGCAAACTTCCGCACGCTCGCTTACACGCACCGCGATACCACCCGCCTCGAACACCTGCGCCTTCCCTGGTTTCTGCGCAACTGCGGCGTCGATCTGGTGCACTTCCCTCTGAACCGCGTCCCCATGCTGATGCCTAAACCGTACATCGTGACCATTCACGATATCGGCGTCGTGCTCTATCCCGAGCAGACCGGCATCTGGCGCGCGCTCCGCACCTTCCGTTTCGTGCGCGGCCTCGAGCGCGCGTCCTGCGTCATCGCCGTTTCCTCCGCTACCCGCCGCGACCTCCATAACCAGCTCGGCATCCCCGCCGAACGCGTCCGCCTCGTCTACAACGCGCCCGATCCCGGCTTCTTCCGCCACCCGGAGCCGAATCCGGACCGCCTGCGCCTCCTGCAGCGTTACCAGATCAACTATCCGTTCCTGCTCTACGCCGGCACCATTCGCCCGCAAAAAAACATCCCTCGGCTGGTGGAAGCCTTTGCCGTGGTGCGCACGCAGCTGGAATCCGACGAGCGCTTCCGCGACCTGCGCCTGATCATCATTGGCGATGAGATTTCGAAGTACCCCGCGGTCCGCCGCGCCGTCATGCAAAGCCGCGTGGAACAGAGCGTGCGCTTCCTCGGCTTTGTTCCGTTCGAGACGCTGCGCGTGTTCTACGAAATGGCCTCTGTCTTCGTCTTCCCGTCACTCTACGAAGGCTTCGGTCTGCCGCCGCTGGAAGCCATGGCCTGCGGTACGCCGGTCGTCGCCTCCGATATCAGCGCTCTGCCCGAAGCCGTTGGCGACGCCGCGCTCCTCGTGAACCCCGAAAACGTCTTCGACATCGCGCGCGGCATTCGCGAGGCCCTCACGGACGCAGATCTGCGCACTCGCCTGATCGAAAAAGGACGCATCCACGCCAGCGGCTTCAGTTGGGAGCGCAACGCCAGAGAAACTTTGGAAATCTATCGCGGCGCCGCGCGCAAGTAAAACTACTCGGGCAGATCGTCGCGGTCGTCGCCGACTGTCTTGCCGGTCTTACGCCACACCAGCCATGCGTGAATCAGCGAATCCAGATCGCCCTCCAGCACGCGGTCCACGTCCCCGATGGCCAGCTTCGTCCGGTGGTCTTTGATCATCCGGTAGGGCGCCAGCACATAACTCCGAATCTGACTGCCGAAGTTGATCTCCAGCTTGGAAGCCTCGGTCTTGCGCGACTCCTCCCGCTTCTTCTCCAGCTCGAACTCATACAGCCGGGAGCGCAGCTGCTTCATCGCCGTATCGCGGTTCTTGTGCTGCGATCGCTCGTTCTGGCACTGCACCACAATGCCCGTCGGAAAGTGCGTAATGCGCACCGCCGAATCTGTCATGTTGACGTGCTGCCCGCCCGCGCCGCCCGAACGAAACGTGTCGATGCGCAGATCCTCCAGCTTGATATCGATCTTGATCTCGTCGTCGATCTGCGGATACACAAACACCGAAGCGAACGATGTATGCCGCCGCGCCGCCGAATCGAACGGCGAAATGCGCACAAGCCGGTGAACGCCGATCTCCGACTGCAGCAGGCCAAACGCATTCGCCCCGTTCACTTCGAACGTCGCCGATTTGATCCCCGCGCCTTCGCCTTCCAGCCGGTCGGTGATATTGACCTTCATCTCGTGCCGCTCCGCCCACCGCAGGTACATGCGCAGAAGCATCTCCGCCCAGTCCTGGCTCTCGGTGCCGCCCGCTCCGGGGTGAATCGTGACGATCGCATCCCGCGCGTCGTTCTCTCCCGAGAGCAGCATCGCGTCTTCCAGCTTCGTCAGCATCGCCTCGAAGCTCTTCAGCTCGCGCTCAATGTCCGGCTCCACGCGTTCACCTTCGCGTGCCAGTTCGAAAAGAGTATCCAGGTCGCTGGTCTGCGCCGCAATGCCGGCGTCGTGCGCAATCGCTTCTTCCAGACGCTTGCGGTCCTGCATCACCTTCTGGCTGCGCTCCGGCTGGTTCCAGAAGTCCGGTTCGGAGATTAGTTTTTCGGTCTTTCCCAGTTCACTTTGCTTGGCAGCCGAGTCAAAGATACCTCCGCACGGCGTGTGCCTGGTCGCGCAGAGGAGTATATTCGCGTTCGAGTTCTTCAAGAGTCATCGGAAACTAAATTTTAACAGTTCCCCGATATGCGGCAGAGTATTTGGCGCGCACCAGGAAGCAGTACGCCGCGATTCCCAGAATCAGGAAGCACCAGATCGCCTGCATGGGCGCGCGGTAATCTCCCGTGCGCTGAATCAGCCATCCCGTCAGAATCGGCGCCACAATTCCCGGCAGATTCGCCGCGCAGTTTTGAATCCCCACCATCCTGCCAATCGCGCCGCCCGGCATCAGCGTCTGCGTGATCGCCCAGTAGTTCGCCGTCGCAAGGCCCAGCCCAGTCAGCGAGAACACCGCGAAGAATAGCGCCACCGGGACGGAATCCGTCAACGCTCCGAATACCTCAGTCGACGCAATCACAAAACCCGCCACCACAAACGCTCGGCGCACCGCCACCGCATCGCGCCCGCCCGCAATCAACCGATCCGCCGCCAGCCCCGCCAGAGGTGACATCAGCGCGATTCCTCCGAAGCTGAAGAACGTATACAGCCCCATGGAACTCAGTGCCAGATGGCGCTTTTCCACGAAGTAAGCCGGCATCCACGTCATGCAGAAATAAACGAAATACATGTAGCAAAATGTGCCGATAATCGTGCCCCACATGATCGGGTTCCGCATCATCTGCAGAAACGACATCGACGCCGCGCCCGTACTCGCCGCCGCCTGTTCGCGCTGCCGGTCGTCATTGCGCACCAGCCACAGCCACGGCACCAGCCAGAGCAGGGAAGCCGTCCCCAGAATGAAAAACATGGCGCGCCAGTCATACTGCTTCAACAGATAAGCCGCCAGGGGAGCCCCCACCGCCGGCCCGATCTTGCTGCCCGTCATGAACAGCCCCACCGCCAGCCCCCGCCGCTTCTCCGGGAAGTTGAACCGAATCCACCGGATGCTCGCCGGCTGCGCCATCGCCTCAAACACGCCCAGCAAAACGCGGAGCGCCACCAGTTGCTCGAGCGACCCCGCCAGCGCCGTTACCGACGTCACCACGCTCCACGCCAGAAACCCCAGCGCATACGGCAGCTTTACGCCGTAGCGGTCCACCAGCCATCCCGCCGGAATCTGCAGAATCGCGTATGACCAGAAGAACGCCGAACCCAGCAGACCGCGGTCCGAATCCGTCAGATGAAACAGTTTCCGGAACTCCGGCATCACCACGGCGACGGATATGTTGACCCGCGCAATATACGCGATCACCATCCCGAGGCTCAGCAGCACGACAATGCTCCATGCGCGCGCGGAGTCCTCGCGGGCCGGCGCGGCGTTTGAAATGGAAGCGGGCGCGGACATTCCCATCAACTATATATTGTGAACGGATGCCCACCGGAGCCGAACTGTTCGTCGCCACCCTGATCGATCTCGGAATCGATCGCATTTTCACGCTCGTCGGCGATCACCTGAACGAAGTGCTCGCCGTAGCCAAACGCCGTGGCCTGCTGATCGTCGATATGCGCCACGAATCCGGCGTCACCCACGCCGCCGACGCCTGGGCGCGCCTCACGCGCAAACCCGCTGTTGCCCTCGTCACCGGCGGCCCCGGACACACCAACTCCATCACCGGCATCGCCACCGCGCAGCTGGCCGGCAGTCCCCTCATCGCCGTCAGCGGCAGCCGTGCGTCCGCCATGGCGGAGCGCCAGGCTTTCCAGGACATCGATCAGGTCTCTATGACGCGCCCGCTCGTGAAGTGGGCCGCGGAACCGCCGGGCGTCGCGCAGATTCCCTTCTATCTCGGACGCGCCTGGGCCGAAGCCAATTCCGGACGCAAAGGCGCCGTGCACCTCACCATCCCCGTCGACCTCTTCACCGGCCGCACCGAAACCCCGGCCCGCGCGCCGCTCCCTGTCGCGCAGCCGCCCGCCGATCCCGATCCCGCCGCCATCAGCGAGGCCATTGAAATCCTGCGCTCCGCATCGTGTCCCGTCGTCATCGCCGGTAGCGGCGTGTGGTGGTCCGGCGCCGAAGCCGAATTGCGCGGCTTTATCGAAGCCACTTCGCTCCCGCTCTTCACCATCACCATGTCGCGCGGCCTCATCTCCGACGACCACCCGCGCAACCTCGGTTATGCCGATCCCTCTCTGAACCGCGCCGTGCGCACCGCCTTCCCCGAAGCGGACGTCGTGCTCGTTGTCGGCAAGCGCATCGATTTTCGCCTCGCCTTCGGCGGCCCGCGTCTCTTCTCCCCCGCCGCAAAGTTCCTCCAGATTGACATTCACCCTCAGGAATTCGGCATGAACCGCCGCGTCGATCTGGCCATCTGCGCCGATGCCAAAACCTCCCTCCGCGCCCTCACCGCCGCCGCCCGGCAGCACACCTGGCAAACTTCTGCGTGGTTCGATGGGCTGGTCTCCCTCCGCGCCGCCGCGCACGAACAGCTCGACCAGGCGGCGGATACCGCGCTCCCCATGCATCCCGCCACGCTCTATCGCGAACTCCGCGCCGCGCTCCCGCCCAACACGCATTATTCGTGGGACGGCGGCGATTTCACGCACTGGGGCCGTGCCACCACTCCCGCCACGGTCAGCGGCGGCTGGCTCCGCCTGGGACCGCTCGCCACTATTGGCGCCGCTCTCCCCAACGCCATCGCTCTGAAACTGGCGCACCCGGCCGATCCCGTCGTCCTGATCACCGGCGACGGCGCGCTCGGCTTCTACATCGCCGAACTGGACACCCTCGTGCGCTTTGGCCTGCCGGTCGTGATCATCGTGGGCAACGATTCCGGCTGGGGCCTCGAGCGTGAACTCCAGAGCCACGAATCCGGCGGTGAAACCGTGGCCTGCGAACTCCGCCCCACCCGCTACGACATCGTGATGCAGGGCTTCGGGGGCGGCGGCGAACACATCGACCACCCGGACCAGCTCCGCCCCGCGCTCGCCCGCGCCTTCGCCTCCGGCATACCGTACCTGCTAAACGTGAGCGTCCGCGGCGTCCGCTCCCCGTTCACGGAGTGGAACCTGGCAGGCCGCGCCGGTAAGTAGGGGGCACCACAGATATCGTGGCGAGTATCCGGACAATTTGGACCAAGTCAAAACGGCCCGGACCATCGGGGTGATGCTTTCCCCGCTTACTCCAGAACCACCACAATCTTCCCGCCCGCGCGGTTCTCCTCCATAACCCGATGCGCCTCCGCAATCTCCTCCAGCCCAAACACGCGTCCCACCTGCACCTGCAGCGTGCCCGCGCCCACCTGCCCGGCCAGTTCGTCCAGCGGCGTCCGCATAAAATCGTGCGACTCCCCCGCATACGACGTCAGACACACCGCCGTCGGAATCTTCTCCATCGGCGCGAACTGCTCAAACGCCCACCGGTTCCCTACAATGCCGGTCATGCACACGATTCCGCCCTCGCGCGCGCAGCGCAGCGAATCCTCCAGCGTCGCCGTGCCAATCAGTTCCAGCACCTTGTCGAATCCCTCCGCATGCGTTTTCCGCACCGCCTCCGCGATGCTGCCCGTATCCAGAATCACCTCGCCATGCCCGTAACCGCGCAGCGTCTCCATGCGCTCCGGATTCCGCGTCGTGGAGCAAACGCGCGCCCCATGGTTCTTCGCGATCGCCGCGGCTGCCAGCCCCACTGAAGTCGTGCCGCCTCGCACCAGCAGCGTCTCTCCCTTAGCCAGCCGCAGCGATCGGAACAGCGAACCCCACGCAGTCTGCAGCATCTCCGGCAGCGCGCCCAGGATCCTCCATTCCAGCCGCTTCCGGATCGCCTGCACCTGGCTAACCGGCACGCAGGTGAACTCCGCGTAGCCGCCGTCGAACTCCCGTCCCATGCCGCCCATCGCCGTCGCTACCACATCGCCCGCCTGAAACTCGCCCCCCGGCGCCTGCTCCACCGTACCCGCCGCTTCAATCCCCAGGATGCGCGGAAACCGCACGCCCGGCGAGTGCCCCTGCCGTGTGAACATTTCGGACCGGTTCAGCCCAAACGCCTTGACCCGAATCAGTACTTCGCCCGCCTTCGGCACAGGAATCGGCACCTCTTCGATCTTCAGTACCTCGGGTCCACCCGCCTCCCGAATCACCGCGGCTCTCATCGTCGCCATGGCTTCCATCAACCCTGCGGCGGATTCGTGGTGCAGAAGCAGTAGCGCGCGATTTTCCATGCGCCCTGCGCCTTCTGCAGTACGAACAATTCCTGGTTGGCTTCCGCCGATGTGGCGCCCGTGGCATGCACGAAAACAGTTCCCGCCGAGTTCGTCCGCGCGAACCCCCATTCCTCCGCTACCTGCTGCACTTCTGCAATGGTGAACTTCACCGTCACTCGAATCGCCGCAAACACGCCTTGGTAAGCCTGCCGCACCGAAGCCAGTCCCACGCCCGACGGGAAGTGCTGTGGCATGAACACGCCATCTGCCGTATACAGCTGCATCACCGCGTCCGTGTCTGCCTCGTTCAAAGCCCGTTCATATCGCTGCAACAGGGCGGTCACCGCCTGCTCTTCGTCGTGTCTGTTCATGAATCCTCAATCCAGCCTACCCTTCCTCCATCCGTTCGAGTAGTGGGATAGACTGCAAAACACTTTCCCACATGCGGGATAATCTATTCATGCCGGACCTGAACGCGCTGGTGGTCTTCGCCCATGTGGTCGAAGCCAACAGCTTCTCCGAAGCCGCGCGGCGGCTCAGGATGCCCACCTCCACCGTCAGCCGCCGGATAGCCGAACTCGAAACGCAGCTGGGTGTCCGCCTTCTCGAACGCTCCACCCGCCGTCTCCGGCTCACCGCTGTTGGTTCTGAGCTTCTGGAACATGCCCGCCAGGGCGCCCAACTTGTCGACGCCGTCGCTGGCATCGCTTCCGGTTACCGCAAAACGGTATCCGGCAAGCTAAACATTGCCGCCCCTCCCAGCATCTCCGATTCGCTGCTCGCTCCCCTCGCGAACGACTTCCAAAAGCGCCATCCGGACGTCCGCATTCAGGTCCTGATCGCCGAACGCGCCGTCGACCACATCACCGACGGCGTCGACCTGATCTTCCGGCTCGGACAGTCCACCGACTCCTCGCTGATCGGCAGCCCGCTTCTCCGCTACCGTCACCAGTTGCTCGCCGCCCCGGATTATCTGAAGCAGCACGCCCCCGTCCGGCATCCGCGGGATCTGCTGCAGCACCGGCTGCTCTCGTTCGCCCGCTGGAAGCCCCGCGATCGCTGGATCTTCGACAGTGCGGACGGCCGGGACAAACAAACCGTCTTCTTCCAGCCCTTTCTCTCAATGAATGACTATGCCGGCCTCGCGCCGGCAATCCTCCAGGGCGTCGGCATCGGAGAGCTGCCGCCGGTCGTCCTGCCGCGGCTGTCGCGCAAAGGCGCGCTGGTGGAAGTCATGCCAAAGTGGCGCTTTCGCGCCTTTGACCTCTGGCTGCTGCACCTGGGCAACCGGCAAACCTCCCGCGCCGTGCGCGCTTTCCGGGATTTCGCCGTCGAACAAACCCCCGCGCTGTTCCCCGGACTGGCGCATTAGAAGAAATCCTCGCCTGAACTCCGCCCGCAGCCCGTCCGTAAATTACAATATTGGACTTACCAGCGGCCGGGAAGGGAAGCACATGTCATTCACTCGCGATCTGAAAGTTGCGTTCTATTCGCTTGCGCGTACCCGTGGGCTCACCATCACCGTCGTGTTGACGCTGGCGCTCGGCATCGGCGCCAACGCCGCCATCTTCACCCTCGTGCGCGGCGTCCTCCTCCGCCCTCTGGTGAACCGCAATGAGAACCGGCTCATCTATCTCCGCCAGAGCGCGCCTGGCCTGGGCGCCGGCAACACCGCGTTCTCCGTCCCTGAAGTGCAGGACCTGCGCGCGCGCATGAAAACCGTGAGCGCGTTCGGCGAATTTTCCACCATGGGCTTTTCCATGGTCGGCCTCGGGGAACCGCGTCAGGTGCGTGGCGGCGTCGTCGGCGGCTCGTATTTCGAAGTCATGGGCCTGCACCCGGTGCTCGGCCGCCTGCTCGATGCGCGTGACGATGGCCCCGGCGCCGCGGGCGCAATCGTCCTCACCTATCGCTTCTGGAGCACCTCACTCCAGAGTGATCCCTCCGTCATCGGCAAAAGCGTCCGCCTCGACAGCGCCATGGGCGCGCGCCCCGCCACTATCGTCGGCGTCCTCGAACCCTCAGTCCCCTATCCCGCGGAAACCGAGATCATCGCCAACATCGTCACCAGCCCCCATCACCTCTCCGCCACCATGGTCACCGGACGCGTCCATCGCATGACCGAACTCTTCGGCCGCCTTGCCCCCGGCGCCGATCTCGATCAGGCCCGCGCCGAACTGCAGACCGTCTATGGATCGATGGTCAAGGAACACCCCGAAGCCTATTCGCGCAAAGGCGGCTTCCGCATTGAGGCCCGCCTATTTCACGACCAGATCACGTCGAGCGCCCGAACCGTGCTGCTGGTGCTCCTCGCGGCCTCCGCGCTCGTCTTCCTCATCGCCTGCTCCAACGTCGCCAATCTGATCCTCGCGCGCACCGTCCGCCGCGAAGGCGAACTGGCCATCCGCGCGGCCCTCGGAGCCAGCGCCGGCGCGCTGCGCCGCATGCTGCTCACCGAAAGTCTCCTGCTCTGTGGCCTCGGCGCCGCGCTCGGCGTTCTCATCGCGCACCCGCTCCTCGCCATCCTCGCGCGCTACGCCTCCCGCTTCTCGGTCCGCGCCCTCGATCTTACGGTCGATTCCAGCGTGCTCTGGGTCGGCGTGGCGCTTGCCCTCGTCGCCGCCGTAATTCTGGCGTTCGTCCCGCGCCTGCCCTCTTCCGGCTCCTCCCAGGGAATCGGTCTCTCCAGCAGCAGCCTGCGCCTCACCGCCGGTACCCGTCGTCGTCAGCGAATCTTCGTCGTCACGCAGGTAGCCGCGTCTTTCATGCTGCTGGCCGGTGCCGGCATGCTCCTCAAAACGCTCCTTGCCCTGCAGCAGGCGGGCCCCCGCCTCGATACCGGCCACGTCATCGCCCTCGAAGTTCCTGTGATGTCTTACGGCAAAACTCCCGGCCAGATTGCAGGCTTTTACCGCGAAACCATCCGCCGCATCTCGCAACTGCCCGGCGTGGATCAGGTCGCTGCCGGCACTTTCATTCCCTGGCGCGATGCGGGCAGCGTCGGCGCCGGCCTCCAGTTCACCGTCGACGGCTACGCTCGCCGCGGGGCCGAAGAAGACATGAACGCCCAGTTCCGCTCCGTCTCGCCCGGCTTCTTCGCCGCGCTCGGTGTTCCCATTCTCAAGGGCCGCGATTTCAACAGCTCCGATCGCCAGTCTTCCGAGCCCGTCGTCATCATCAGCCAGAGCGTTGCCGAACGCATGTTCCCCAATCGCGACGCCATCAATCGCCACCTCATCTGGACCGACCCCGTCATCCAGTTCATTCCCAACTTCAACGCCGCCCCCCGCCGCATTATTGGCATTGCCGCCGATGTCGATGACGAGCACATCGTTCCCGGCCCGCTCCTCACCGTCTACCATCCCTTCGAACAGATGATGCTGGGCGGCAACCTCTTCGTTCACACGCACGCCGATCCGTACGCCCTGGTCACTCCCATTACGCGAACCATCCACGAAATCTCTGCCGAACAGCCCGTCGAGCATGCCGCAACTCTGAAAGATATCCGCGCGGAAGTGCTCACGCCTGACCGTTTGAATACGCTCGTCTCCGGCGTCTTCGCGGCAGTGGCTCTGGCCATTGCGGTCGTCGGTGTCGCCGGTGTCCTCGCGTTCTCTGTCAGCTCCCGCACGCGCGAATTCGGCATCCGCCTCGCGCTCGGGTCTGAGCCGCGCAGTCTGCTAAAAGGAGTGATCGCGGAAGGCGCCGTGATGGCTGCCGTCGGTGTCGTGGCCGGCGCGTTCTGCGGCTACATCGCCGCGCGTCTCGCCGCCAGCTATTTCCCGGAAATGCAGATGCCCGGAGCCGTGCCGGTCATCCTCGCCGCCGCGGTTATGCTCGCGGCCGCCGTTGTCGCCTCTACGCTGCCGGCCGCCCGCGCAGCCCGTGTCGATGTCATCGAAGCCCTGCACGCCGACTAAGAAAGCTCAGTCTTCAGCCGCAGGCTCCCAGACTTCCACCCGGTTGCCTTCCGGATCTGTGAACCAACCAAACTTGCCGAAATCGTAGCTGTCGCGTTTCGGATCCACCGTCACGCCTTCCGCTGTCAAACGGTCCAGCAGTCCGTCCAGATCCTCCACCTGCAGATTGATCATCGTGTTCTGCCCCGCGGGAAAGTATTGGCTTTCCTTCGTAAAGAAAGAAAACACGATCTGACCGCGCTGCGACGACGCCGGAAACCCGAAAAACCCCTGCGTCCTCTTCAGACCCAGATGCTGCTCATACCAGCGGTACAGCGCTTCCGGATCCTTCGCTCGAATAAACGCCCCGCCAAAGCCCGTCACCGAACCCATCGCGTTTTTCTCCTGGAGCCCGGGGACACCGGTGCCCGATTTACTATAGCGCGCGCTCTCCAATGCCGACGGTAATGCCAGAATAACGGCATGGAAGACAGGCGTGAGGTATTGCTGAGATGAGCATCCCCTCCGGCGCAGAACTCGCGCGCCCCTTCGTACCCGCCAAAGACTTTGCATTAAGCAAGCGCTTCTATGAAACCATCGGCTTTTGCAAGCTGCTCGACGGCGACGTCGCCATCTTCGGCATCGGCGCCGGCGGCTTCATCCTGCAGAACTTCTTCCGGAAGGAATGGGCCGAAAACTTCATGATGCAACTCATGGTCGACGATCTGGACTCGTGGTGGCGCCACATCCAGGAACTCGACCTGCCAGCCCAATTCGGCATACCCCAGCCCAAGCCGCCCGCGCTGCAGCCGTGGGGTCTGCGAGTCGCTTATCTCCTCGACCCCTCCGGTGTTCTCTGGCATATCACGCAACGCCGCGCCGGCAACGCATCGGACTCCTGACCGCCCGCCGCGGCAGCCTCGATCTATTTGATGTTGATCGCCACCGCGTTGCTTGCCTTCCCATCGACAGTCAGCACGACATTCACATTGCCGCTCCCCGCCAGACTGCTCGGAATCAGAATATTCGCCTGATCCAGTCCCGCAAACGTGCCCTGCGCGCCCGCATACAGCACCTGCGCCACCGCGCTCCCAATCGTCGCCGACGCATTCGCAAGCGAAGTGCGGTTCCGGAATCCCGTCCCGAAGGCAAGCAGGATCAGCGGGTTCGACGCGTCACTCACATCCAGCGGAATGGCTTCATATTTGTTCGTCGTGGAATTAAGTTGAAGCAGCGGCTGCGCTACCTGGCTGCCGTCCGCGCCGGCCCTCACCGCGATTGCCGCCGCCACGCCCTGCCCATTCGCATTCGCCGCGAACAGCCCCGGCGTCACCTGCTCGATGAGTGTCGCGCCCTGACCCACAGCGCCGCCGTTCAGCAGCACCGTAATCGTCGCTGCTCCCGCACTCGCGCCCGACGGATTCTGATACGAGATCTGTGTGGGGGAGACAAAGAACAGCGGCGCGTTACGCGTCACTCCCGCGGAATCCCTGATCTGCACTTGCACTCCGCCGAGCGTGGTGGCAAGCGTAGAAGTGGACGATGAAATGGTCGCGGATGCGAAACCGGTTCCGAACAGCGTGCCGATTGCGTCCGGTGCAAGCGAACCGATCGCGTAGCTCGCCCCGGACGCAGAGGTGATTCCTCCCGTCACCCCGCTTACCGGCGTGTCGAGCGGCGTCGTCAGGCTCAGATCCTTACCGTAATCGCGCACATGATCGCGCCAAACGGTGTGGTAATGAATCTGGTTTTGGAACACCACGCCGTTCTGGCACACAAACTCCACCCACACGCTCGGTCCATCGATCCGCGCATAGTTCGTGTCAGCTTTCAAAAACGAGGTCAGGTCACCCGAGTTGCCGTCGCCGGTATACGCGATATACGTCCCGCTCAGTTCGTTTTGATAAATCGCAAGTAGGTTCGCGGCGACCGTTGCATTCATGTCCTGAACCCACGGCTTCATCGCCTCCAGCACCAGTTGTTGCTGCGCCGCGCTCAGGCTGCTCACGGGAATCCCCACCTTGGTGGCCGGGAAAGTGCCGCTGCCCCCGTTGGTTTCACCAGGGATTAGCGTCGCGTCGCTGAATGTCTGGGTTAACTTCGCCGCGGCAAGCTGGCTCGTGCTCAGGGACGCCAGCATGGCCGCCATCGCATCGTGCTCCTGTGTCAGCGGCGCATAGGTTGTGCCGTTGACAGTGAAGCTCAGCGGTTCCAGGCCATAGAAATGAGGAGTCGTGGAAACGATATGACCTCCGTTGAATCCGATGTTCGCCGCATAGTGATGCCCGCCGAACTGCATCATCCACGCGCCCGTATTGCTCGGAGTGTTCAGGAACGCCAGATAATACAGGCCCGAACCGTAGCCGCCGCCGGTCGCACCCCCGCCGCCACCGCCGGGAGGAGTGCCACCCCCGGGAGGCGTGCCGCCGCCGGGATTGGTCCCGCCCGGATTGGTACCCCCAGGTGCTCCGCCTCCGCTGCTTTGGGCGGCAGCCAGCACATCGTCGGCCATGCGAATCTGCGCAAACTCGTCGAAGCCTTCGTTTGCCGAGGCTCCCAGCACCGCCTGGATCACCGCCAGAGCCGCCGTCAGCTGATCGGCCGTCAGAGTCCCCAGTCCAATACCGTTCCGGCAGGTGGCGGCGCAGGGTAGATTCGACCACTTACCGGCTAGAGTGCTCGAGTAAGTCAGTTGCAGCGTATTTAGCTGGTCTGCGGTCAGCATCGCTTCGAATGCGAGAGCCTTGGTCACCACATCGCTCACGGTCGCCTGTGGCGAGATACTGCTGGCCGTCATCAGCCGTTTCACCAAAGCCTGATTCGCGGTCGCGATGGGATTCCGGTTCGTGTCATCGGCGGCGTGAAGCCCTGCCAGCGAGTAGCACGCAACCGTCAAAGACAGGAAGGCAGAGAAGGGAAGTAAGAACTTACTTGAAAAATGGTTTGTCACGTAATCAGTTCTCTTTCGCCAGGCGGAACGAAGCCGCCGGGAGTGTCTTGCAAAAGTAAGCGGGTAAAGCAATAAAGGCCAGAATGAGGATGCCGGCGGGCGCATACTCGGGAGCACTGTTCATGGCCCGTTCGACCCAGTTCGATTCCCCGGATACACGATTCAAAATCCAGCCAACAGCGGCAATGCCCGCCAGCACCGCGCCGCCGCGCCTCACCCAGGGATGCGCTGGCGTCAGGCTCAAAATAATCAGCCACGGTGCCGTCAGCGCGATGACGAAAAGCTGCATCAACTCGATCCCCAGATTGAAACCAAGAATACTCAGCGCCATCGGACCCGCGCTCAGGTGCAGGTCGGCCAGCACGCTGGCGAAGGCAAGTCCGTGGACAAGACCGAATCCCGCCGCCACCTGCGTTTCACGGCCAGGAAACATCGGTCGAATCGCGTGAACCGCCGTCACCAGAATGGAAAAGGCAATCAAAACCTCCACCGGCTGCTGCGGCAACCTCACCCACTGCAAAGCGCCGGCGATCAGCGTTATCGAGTGCCCCAGCGTAAAGGCCGTGACGATCTTCGCCAGTCGGGCCAGGCTGTAGCGGCTGCCCCCAAACTCTCCCCAGGCCACGCCATTCAACCGCAGCGTGGCTGGCAGCAGAAGCACCAGCAGAAACAGCAGGTGGTCCGTGCCCTCGCGGATATGTTGTGCGCCCATCTGCAGCATGCCCTGGAAGCCTCTCCACCAGCTGCCCTCGCCCAGATGAATCGAAAGCGGCTCGATTCGTGTGGTCGTGGTATTCACCGCGATTACCCCGATCTGCGTCGACCCAACGCGGCCCGATGCCCAGTCGTGGTGAACCGAGACCACGGCCTTGTGCGTCACCACCTGGTGCAGGATCACGTCATAGTTCAGGAGGAAATCCTGCATGCCCGCTCCCGGCGGCGGAATCAGCGAGAGTTCCACCAGAAGCTCCTGAAACGGACCGCTCTGGATTTGTTCTGCTCGACCCACCGCCACATCCCGCACCTGCACAGACCAGGGCCTTCCCGCAGCAGTAATCGGATGGATGTGCTCAACCAAATACTTCCGCAGCGCCGGCCCCCACGCGGCGACGGTCTGCTCGGGGTGTTGGGTCACGCCATGCCCAAACGCCAGCTGCAACTCCGTCAGGGGAAGATGGAGGTTCATGGTCACCTGATCGCGCCCTACCTCCAGCACAGCCAGAGTCGTCGGTTGCTGGTGGGCGTCACAAATGGGCGTGACAAAAGCCGCAAAGGAAGCGGGAAGCAGGCTCCACAGCCATCTACATCGCATGCTGAAACGGATGCGCCCCGCGTTCAACAGGTAACGTTAAAAGATTGTAAGGAACTCGTCCCTAACTCTGACCGAAGCACCACTCCGGCTTCTGTTCTGCCGCGCAGGAGTTGCATCCTGCGCGCGGGACACAGCCGCAGGAAGCGTTGTAGCCTCTTTGCCCTCCAACTGCTCCCGCAGGCCATGCACATATTCAGGGTAAGGGAAAGCATAACTCTCCTAACCCGCCCGGAAAAGAAAACTTCTTGACAATCCCCACCACTTCAAAGAAAATCAACGATTAACGATTTCTCCCTGTCTGAGCCGTTAATACTTACGCGCCGACCAGCGTCAGCGCACCATCTTCATAGGGGGAAATCATGCGTCTTACTTCTACCGCAGTCGTTCTCGCTTCTCTGTTCGCCACCGCACTTCTCGCGCAGAACGCCACCAGTCTCAGCGGCGTCGCCGCTGACAGTAGCGGCGGCGTCCTTCCCAGTGTCGCCATCGAAATCATCAACAAGCAGACCGACGCTCATCGCACCGAACTTACCGACGCGCAGGGCCGCTATTCTTTCCTCCAGGTCACGCCCGGCACTTACCGCCTCGAAGCCAGGGTAACCGGCTTCCGCTCCGTGCTGATGGATAAGGTCGTGCTCGAAGTCAATTCCCCCGCCACCATCAATCTCAAATTCGAAGTCGGCCTCGTCACCGAAACCATAGCCGTCTCCTCCGAATCCGTCCAGGTCAACACCACCGACGCTTCCGTCGGCAATGCCATCGGCGAAAAACCCATCCTCGAGCTTCCCTTTGAAGCCCGCAATCCCGTCGGCCTCCTCGCGCTTCAGCCCGGCGTCGTTTATATCAACAACGGCAAAGACGATTACCGCAGCGGCTCCGTCAACGGCGGCAAGAGCGATCAGGGCAACGTCACCCTCGATGGCGTCGACGTCAATGATCAGCAGTACCGCACCGCTTTCACCTCAGTCCTTCGCGTCACCCTCGATTCCGTTCAGGAATTCCGCGTTACCACTTCCAACTTCGGCGCCGATCAGGGCCGCTCCTCCGGCGCGCAGGTCTCGCTCGTCACTAAGTCCGGCACCAACCAACTGCACGGCTCCGCTTTCGAATTCAACCGCAACACGCTCACCAGCGCCAACACGTTCTTCAACAACGCGGCCGGCGTCCCCCGTACCGCGCTCATCCGCAACGTCTATGGCGGCACGCTCGGCGGCCCCATCAAGCGCGACAAACTTTTCCTCTTCGGCAGCTACGAAGGCCGCCGCGATGCCTCGCAGGCCAGCGCCGTTCGCATCGTTCCCAATAACTTATTCCGTCAGGGAATCTTCACTTACGTCCGCAAGGATGGTTCCGTCGGTACCCTCTCTCCCGATCAGGTCGCCGCTGTCGATCCGCTCCACATCGGTCCCGATCCCGCCATTCTCAAATATCTCCAGATGTTCCCTTCGCCCAACGACACCTCCGTCGGCGATGGCCTGAACACCGCCGGTTACCGCTTTAACAGCGGCTCCCCCCTGCGCTACAACACCTACATCACCCGTGCGGATTACATCCTCAACGCCAAAAATCAAATCTTCTTCCGCGGCAATCTCCAGAACGATCACTCGACCACCACCATCCCCCAGTACCCCGGTGAAGCCGACGCTTCCGCCCGCCTCGAAAATGACAAGGGCCTTGCGGTCGGCGATACCTGGGTCATTACCACCAACCTGATCAGCAACATGCGCTACGGCCTTACCCGCCAGTCGTTCGACCAGACCGGCGTCCAGAGCACCGCCTACGTCACCCTGCGCTCCATCGATAACTTATACGCCACCACGCGTCCGCTCTCCGCCACCATCCCCACCCACAACGTCGCCGACGATTTCACCTGGAACAAAGGCGCCCACACCATCGCGTTCGGCGCGAATTACCGCTTCACCAGCGCCACGCGCCTCAACTTCGCCAACTCCTACAGCGATGGTTACATCAACTCTTCCTGGCTCAGCGGCACCGGCACCAACCTGCTCACCGCTGACGCCAAGAACAGCACGCTCTACACCCGCCTGATGACCGATCTCCTCGGCATCATCTCCGAAGGCGACGCCAAGTATAATTACGACGCCTCCGGCAATGCCCTCGCGCAGGGCGCCGGCGTCGCCCGCAAGTTCATCGACAAAAATTTCGAAATGTATCTGCAGGACACCTGGCGCCCCTTCCGCGGTCTCACCGTCAGCGCCGGCCTGCGCGTCTCCCTCAACCCCGCCCTGAGCGAAGCCAACGGAATCCAAACCACCACCTCCGTTCCGCTGAGTGACTTCTTCGACCAGCGCGGCGCCCTCGCGGACGCCGGCAAGCCGCAGTCCCTGGTCGCTCCCATCAAGTTCGATCTGTCGAGCAAGCCCGGCGGCCGTCCACTCTATCCCTTCCAGCACGATTTCTCTCCGCGCCTCGGCATCGCCTACTCGCCCCAAAGCACCACCGGCTTCCTCGGCAAGCTCTTCGGCGGCCCCGGCAAATCTTCCATTCGCGCCGGCGCCGGCATCTATTACGATGCCTTCGGCCAAAGCCTCATCCGCCTCGTCGATTCCACCGCGCTCGGCTTCTCCACCGCCCTCACCAACCCGGCTAACGCCAACGCCCTCACCGCGCCGCGTTTCCAGGGAGCCACCATTCTCCCCGCCGGCCTGCTGCAGCCCGCGCCTCCGGGAGGCTTTCCCCAGACCGCGCCCAATATCTGGGCCATCGCCTCCAGCCTCGATGACAAGCTGAAAGCGCCCTACACCATCAATCTCAACTTCTCCTTCGAACGCGAAGTTAAGGGTGGCATCCTCCTCCAGGCCGGATATATCGGCCGCCTCTCCCGCCGCTCGCTCATCGGTGATGACGTCGCCATCCCCACCAACCTGAAAGATCCAGCCTCCGGCCAGACTTACTTCCAGGCCGCGACCATCATGGAACAGCAGGTTGCCGCTAACGTCCCGGTCTCAAAGATCACCCCGCAGCCCTTCTTCGAAAACTTCTACTCGCCCTACGCCGGCAAGGGCCTCACCGCCACCCAGCAGATCTATAGTCAGTTCTATACGCAGGAACCAGACGCCACCACCGTCCTGCTTGATATCGATGGTCCCGGCTGCAGCCCCTGCGGACGCTACGGCGCTTACCAGCAGTGGAATGCGCAGTATTCCTCCCTTGCCGTCTATCGCTCCCGCGGCAGCGGTGCCTACCACTCGCTCCAGCTCAGCGCCCGCAAACGCTTCAGCCACGGCCTCCAGTTCGATTTCAATTACACCTTCGGCAAGTCCATCGATCTCGCCTCCAGCCGCGAATCCGATGGCGTCACCTTCTCCCAGATCATCAACCCCTGGAACACCAGCCAGATGCGCGCCGTCTCGGATTACGACACACGCCATATCTTCACCGCCTTCGCTGTCTATGAACTGCCCTTCGGCAAAGGCAAGCCGTTCCTCGATACCGATAACCGCATCCTCGGCGCCATCATCGGCGGCTGGCAGCTCAACGGCATCTATCGCCAAACCTCCGGCTTCCCCATCAGTGTCGGCAACGGCGGCTTCTGGCCCACCAACTGGAACATCTCCGGCTACGCCACCCAGCTCGCCCCGCTCACCGCCTCCACCGTGAAGAATGCCGCCATCCCCGGCGGCGGTGCCTACATGTTCGCCAACCCCAACGCCGCCCTTGCCGATTTCGCGCTCACGCTCCCCGGCCAGTCCGGCTCCCGCAACACCCTGCGCGGCGATGGCGTGTTCAATATCGATGGCAGCCTCAGCAAAGTGTTCACCATGCCATGGAAGGAAAGCCACAAGCTGCAGTTCCGCGCCGAAGTCTTCAACGTCACCAACTCCGTTCGCTTTGACGTCAACACCGCCACGCTCAGCCTCGGCTCGCCCAACACTTTCGGCAAATACACCAGCACGCTCGGCACCCCGCGCGTGATGCAGTTCGGCGCGAAGTACTTTTTCTGATGCTCCGCTCCGCCGCTCTCCTCGTCTTCCTAACTGCGGCGCTGCTTCCGGCACAGCCGTCCACCCTCATCCGCAACGCGCTGGTTCTCGATGGAACCGGCGCTCCCGCGGTGCGCGCCAGCCTCCGCTTCTCCGCCGATCGCATCCTCGCCATCGGCAACCTCCGGTCCCGCCAGGGTGAAACCGTCATTGACGCTTCCGGCCTCGTCCTCGCTCCCGGCTTCATCGACATGCACAACCACTCTGACCATCTCGAAGTGGATTCCGATGCCGCCTCGCAGGTCTCCCAGGGTCTCACCACCATCCTCGTCGGACAGGATGGCGGCTCCTCGTGGCCCATCGCCGATTACCTCGCGGCCCGCCGCTCCGCCCCCGCCGCGCTCAATCTGCAGACCCTCGTCGGCCACGCCACCGTTCGCACCCAGGTCATGGGCAAGGATTACAAGCGCCCAGCCCGCCCCGAGGAAATCGAGCGCATGGCCGCTCTCGTCGATCAGGCCATGCAGGCCGGCGCCGTCGGCCTCTCCTCCGGCCTCGAATACGAAGTCGGCAGCTACAGCACCACCGAAGAACTGATCGCCCTCGCCAAAGCCGCCGCTAAACACCACGGCATCTACGTCTCCCACGTCCGCGATGAAGGCGATCACGCCATGGATTCCTTTCGCGAAGAAATCCGCATCGGCGAAGAAGCCCGCCTTCCCGTCGAAGTCTCCCACATCAAGCTCGGCACCGCCGCCGTCTGGGGCAAAGCCGCCGAAGTCGTCAGGCTCGTCGATGCCGCCCACAAGCGCGGCCTCGATGTCACCGCGGATTGCTACCCCTACGACGCCTGGTCCTCCGGCCTCACCGTCCTCGTTCTCGATAAGCAGTACGACAACCCCGCCAGCGTCGCCAAAGGTCTGGCCGATGTCGGTGGCGCCGAAAACGTCACCATCACCTCCTGCAAGGCCCATCCCGATTTCGAAGGCCACACACTCGCCGCCCTCGCCCAGGCCCGCGCCGTCACCCCTGTCGCCCTTTACAGCCAGATCGTAAAAGACGGCAGCGCCGGTGTCGTCTGTAAGGCCATGAAGGACGACGATATCCGTCTCTTCTACCAACAGCCCTGGGTCATGGTCGGCAGCGATGGCGGCCTGCGCATGCGCCACCCCCGCGGCGCCGGCACTTATCCCCGCGTGCTTGGCCTGTTCGTCCGTGAGCGCAAGTGGCTCACGCTTTCCGAAGCCGTCCGCAAAATGACCTCCGCCCCCGCCGCGCGGCTCGGCCTCAAAGACCGCGGCACCCTCAAACCCGGCGCCTTCGCCGATCTCGTCCTCTTCGATCCCGCCACCGTCCGCGATCGCGCCACCTTCGCCGAGCCCTTCCTGCTCTCCACCGGAATCGAGAAGGTCTTCGTCAACGGCGGTCTCGTCTGGTCACAGGGCAAAACCACCGGCTTGCATCCCGGCCGCGTCCTCCCTAAAACACCTTCCGAAACGTCAAATTAATCCGCGCCGCTCCCGTCACCTCGTGCTCGCCGTTTTTCAGCGGAGCCACGCCGTGATACGCAAACCGCGCCGGCCCGCCCCACACCACCACATCCCCGCTCTCCAGGCGATACCGCCGCACCGGGTCTGAACGCCGCTTCCCGCCCCACAAAAACACCGCTGGCAGCCCCAGCGATACCGAAACAATGGGCGCCCATTCGTCCTTCTCGTCGCGATCCTGATGGAGCCCCATCTTCGCGCTTGGCTCATACCGGTTCACCAGGCACGCGTCCGGGTCATACCCCGCAAACCCGCCCGTCGCCGCCGCCCTCACTGCCAGCTCGGCAAACTCCGGCGGCAGTGCCGGCCACGGCAGGCCCGTTTGCGGATCCACCGGATCGTACCGGTAACCCCGCGCGCTCGAGACCCATCCCACGCGCCCGCAGTTCGTCATTGCCACCGACATGCTGTAGCCTCCCGGCGTCACCATATACCGGAACGGCGCCGCCTCCGCCACCCGCCGTGCCGCCTCCGCCAGTTCGCGCTGCTGCCCTGCCGCGAACCCGCGCAGCATGGTGGCCCCTTCGTCCATCACATCACTTGTTTCCAGTGCTTTCATTAACTTACGTGTAACTCCCAATTTCCGTCTGCTAGCTTAATGGCCGAAAGGGTACAACTATGTCATCTGCCGCTCAGATCAACGCACTTCGCACCAATTCCGAGTCCTCCACCGGACCCAAAACCGAAGCCGGCAAAGCCAAATCCAGCCTCAACGCATTTAAACACGGTCTCGCCTCAGGCAAGCTCATCATCGAAGGCGAAAGCCGCGAAGACTTCAACGCGATGAAAAACGACCTCCGCTTCGAGTACCACCCCAACACCACTACCGAAGAATTCCTCATCGAAAAAATGGCGATGTCTCTCTGGTTCGCCCGCCGTGCCATGGTCGCGCAATCCGTGACGCTCAACAACGCTCCAGACGACGATTTCTTCCCCGAAAAAAAGCTCGCGCTCATGATCCGCTACCAAACCGTCCACGACCGCGCCTTCTACAAAGCACTGGAAACATTGCGCAAACTGCAAAAAGAGCGCAGCCACAACAAGCTGGTCCAGAACATTGGCTTCGTTCAGAAAGCCTCCGCCGAAGAGCTCTGGGACTTCGCCGTCGAGCAGCACAAAAAGCAGTATCCCGGCGAACCTTTCCCCGAATTCAGCCCCGAAGAGAAGGCCAAACTGATCGAATCGCTCCGCTGATTTGCAAAAACCCCTCGAACCCTGACCTGCTCGTCACCCCGCAAGCCCAAACTCCGTCTCTGCAAATAAATTCCATCCCTCGCTTCCTGTAACTGCGCGCACGCTGCGGTTTGACGCCCCTTCCTCGCGGGAGTAGCGTGAAGAGGAAGACGATGACACCCAAACGCTCCTCCTTCCCCTCCAACTGGCCCGTGCTGCGCCAACTCAAAAAGGGCGACATGCTGGCGCTGGGCGATACCGTGAAATCCGATCGCACCGATCGCCTCCAGCCCCGCACCAAAGGCGCCGATCGCATCGTCAAGTCCATCTGCCCTTACTGCGCCGTCGGCTGCGGCCAGACCGTCTACGTCAAAGACGAAAAGATTCTCGACATCGAAGGCGATCCCGATTCCCCCATCTCCGTCGGCCGCCTCTGTCCTAAAGGTTCCGCCAGCTTCCAGCTCGTCACCGGCAAACAGCGCGTTCAAAACGTTCTCTACCGCCGCCCGCACGGAGTCGAATGGGAGGCACTCCCGCTCGATCGCGCGCTCGACATGGTCGCGCAGCGCGTGAAAAAAACCCGCGACGAGAACTGGCAGGACAAACACGAAGAAGGTCATCCGCTTCATCGCACACTGGGGATCGCCCACCTCGGCGGCGCCACCCTCGACAACGAGGAAAACTACCTCATCAAAAAGCTCTTCACCGCGCTCGGCATCATACAAGTCGAAAACCAGGCCCGGATTTGACACTCCTCCACGGTCCCCGGTCTGGGGGCCAGCTTTGGAAGAGGCGGCGCAACCACGTTCCAGCAGGATCTGCAGAACGCGGATTGCATTGTCATTGAAGGTTCCAACATGGCCGAGAATCACCCTGTCGGTTTTCAATGGGTGATGAAGGCCAAAGAGCGCGGCGCGAAAATCATCCACGTCGATCCGCGCTTCACCCGCACCAGCGCCGTCGCCGATATCTACGCGCCTCATTCGTCCCGGCACTGATATCGCCTTCCTCGGCGGCCTCATCCATTACATCCTCTCGAACAACCGCTATTTCCACGATTACGTCGTCGCGTATACCAACGCCGCGCTGGTCATCAGCGATGAGTTTCAGGACACCGAAGAGCTCGATGGCCTGTTCAGCGGCTGGGACCCGAAGAAGGCGGAGTACGATTTCGATACCTGGATGTATAAGGACCCGCTCGATACGCCGCCCACCGGCAAGCGCGCCGGCCACACCGGTCAGGCGCAGGCCGAACGCGCCGCCATGGCTCGCGGCGGCGTCTCCGACCCCACGCTTCAGAATCCCCGCTGCGTTTTCCAGATCCTGAAGCGCCACTACCAGCGGTATACGCCGGAAATGGTTCACGAAATCTGCCGGCATCGAACCGCGCCTCTTCACCAAAATCGCCGAAACCCTCTGCGAGAACTCCGGCCGCGACCGCACCTCTGCCTTCTGCTATGCCGTCGGCTGGACGCATCACATCACCGGCGCGCAGATCATCCGCGCCGCGTCCATCGTGCAAACGCTGCTCGGCAACATCGGCCGCCCCGGCGGCGGCATCCTCGCCCTGCGCGGCCACGCCTCCATTCAGGGCTCCACCGATATCCCCACGCTCTTCAACCTGCTCCCCGGCTATATGTCCATGCCGCGCGCCAAACAGGATACCGATTTCGAAGCCTACATGAAGAACGAAGTCGCCGTCTCAGGCTGGTGGGGCTGAATCGAAGAAGTACATCGTCTCCCTGTTCAAAGCCTGGTGGGGCGAACACGCCACCGCCGAAAACGGCTGGTGCTTCGACTATCTGCCCAGACTCACCGGCGACCACTCGCACATGACCTCCGTCGTCAACATGATCGATCGCAGCGTCAAAGGCTATTTCGTCATGGGTGAGAATCCCGCCGTCGGCTCGCCCGCACGCCGCCATGCAGCGCGAAGGTCTGCGCAATCTCGAATGGCTCGTCGTGCGCGATCTCGCCATGATCGAGACCGCCGAATTCTGGCGTACTTCACCCGAGCATGATACGCGGCGAAGTCCGCACCGAAGACATCGGCACCGAAGTCTTCTTCTTCCCGGCCGCAGCCCACACCGAGAAGGAAGGCAGCTTCACCAACACACAGCGCCTGCTGCAGTGGCGCCATAAAGCCATCGAGCCGCCAGGCGAGGCTCGCAGCGAGCTTCACTTCATCTACCATCTCGGCCGCCGCCTGAAGGAACTTTACGCCGGTTCGTCCGAGCGCAAGGATCGCTCCCTGCTCGATCTCACCTGGGATTACCCCGTCGAAGGTCCGCATCAGGAGCCTGACGCCGAAGCCGTCCTCAAAGAGATCAACGGCTACACCGTCGCCGACAACAAGGCCGTCGATGCCTTCACTGAGCTGAAGGAAGATGGCAGCACCGCCTGCGGCTGCTGGATTTACAGCGGCGTCTACGCCAAAGACAAGAACCAGGCCGCGCGCCGCAAACCCGGTCAGGAACAGGACTGGGTCGCGCAGGAATGGGGCTGGGCCTGGCCGCAGGATCGGCGCATTCTCTACAATCGCGCCTCCGCCGATCCTGAAGGCAAGCCTTGGTCCGAACGCAAGAAGTACGTTTGGTGGGATGAGGAGAAGAAGAAGTGGACCGGCCTCGATCACCCCGACTGCATTAGCGACCGGCCGCCTTCTTACCGGCCCGGCCCCGATGCCAAAGGCAAAGACACCATCTCCGGCACCGATCCCTTCATCATGCAGGCGGACGGCAAAGCCTGGCTCTTCTCGCCCAGCGGTCTGCAGGAAGGTCCGCTGCCCACTCACTATGAGCCGCTCGAATCGGTTGTCAAGAATCCGCTCTACGGCCAGCAGTGCGATCCCGTGCGCATTGATTACCTGCGCCCCCGCAATCCCATGCACCGGCCCTGGGACGATCCGCGCTTCCCCTTCCTGCTCACCACGTACCGCCTCACCGAGCACCACACCGCTGGCGGCATGTCCCGCTGGCTTGCCTGGCTCAGCGAACTGCAGCCGGAAATGTTCTGCGAAGTTCGGCGCAGATCTCGCCGCCGAGAAGGGCCTGAAGAACGGCGGCTGGGCCACCATCAGCACCGCTCGCGGCGTCATTGAAGCTCGCGTGCTCGTCACTGGCCGCATCCGTCCGCTGCGCATTGGCAGGCGCACTTTCCAGCAGATCGGATTGCCTTATCACTGGGGCGGCAGCGGTTTGGTAAAAGGCGATTCGGCCAATGAATTGACCGTTCTCGCCGCTGATCCCAACGTCAGCATCATGAATTCCAAGGCCTACACTGCTAATATCGAGGCGGGTCGCAGAGCGCGTCCGGAACACCCTCGCATATCGCCGGCCAACGGCGATCGCCTGCCCGGCGGAGAGCTGCGGGATCTTCCCATAGTTGGCAGCAATCGCCCGGTAGGAAAACATCTGGTTTCCACCAGCCAGGATAAACAGGGGGATCAAACGTAAATGGCCAAGGGATTCTTCACCGACACCACCATCTGCATCGGCTGCAAAGCCTGCGAGGTGGCCTGCAAGCAGTGGAACCAGTTGCCCGAAGATGGCTTCTTCTTCAGCGGTATGTCGTATGACAACACCGTCACGCTTGGCGCATCCACCTGGCGGCACGTCAGCTTCATCGAACGGCCCGTCGCGCTCTCGACGCAGGATGCCGGAGCCATGTCCTGGCTCATGTCTTCGGACGTCTGCAAGCACTGCGCGCGCGCCGGCTGTCTTGAAAACTGTCCCACCGGCGCCATCATGCGCACGGAATTCGATACCGTTTACGTCCAGCCCGATATCTGCAACGGCTGCGGCTATTGCGTCGTAGGCTGCCCCTTCGGCGTCATCGACCGCCGCGAAGACGATGGCCGCGCCTGGAAATGCACGCTCTGCTATGACCGCCTCGGCGAGGAGATGACCCCCGCCTGCGCCAAAGCCTGCCCCACCGAATCCATTCACTTCGGCGAACTCGATCAGCTGCGCGCCGATGCCCACAAGCGCGTCGAAACTCTCCACGCCAACGGCCTGAGCGAGGCGTATCTCTACGGCGTCAATTCCGGCAACCAGCCCGGCACCGAAGGCCTCAACGCTTTCTTCCTCCTGGTCGACAAACCCGAGGTCTACAATCTGCCGCCCGACCCTGTCGTCCCTACGAAAAAGGCCGCGCAGAGCTGGAAGGCCATGGGTCTCGCGGCTCTGGGCGTTGCCGCCGCCGCTCTCACCGCCGTAGCGGCCAGCCGCGGAAACGAAGCCCGCCAATGACCGACGGCCGCAACATCGATTCCGCCATCGGCATTCTCAGCGGGGAAGCATCGCACCAGGGCGTTTCGCGCCCCACCGAGCCGGAGTACGAAAGGCAGCCCGACGCTTTCGACACCCAGAGCCCGGGCACTACGACCTATTACGATCGCCCCGTCATCAAGCCGTCCGTCTGGTCCTGGGACATTCCGGCTTACTACTACGTCGGCGGTGTTACCGGCGGCGCAATGGTGCTGGGCGCCGCCGCCACGCTGGTGAACCGCGATGGTCTGCCCGTTCTCATTCGCAGGTCGCGCTGGATCGGAACCATCGGCGCGCTCATCAGCTCCGGCCTGCTGATTCACGATTTGGGCAAGCCGCTGCTGTTCATCAACATGCTGCGCGTCTTCCGCCCGACGTCGCCCATGAGCGTCGGCTCCTGGATTCTGGTCGGCTTTTCCTCGCTTGCCGGGCTCTCCGCCGTTCTGGAATTAGGTCCCGAATCTCTTCAGGGCTTCGGCGATGCCGCCGCCGTCGCGGCCGGTGTCTTCGGTCTGGGGCTGGCCGGCTACACCGGCGTCCTGATCTCGCATACAACCGTTCCCGTCTGGCAGCGCCCCCACCGCCTCATGCCGGCCTTGTTTCTCGCTTCCGCCGCGGCCAGCGCCTCAGCCCTGTTCGACATAGTGGGTGTCGGCCCGGGCGAGCACACTCCCGTAGCTCTGTTTGGCATCGCCGGCAAAGCCGCCGAAATCGGCTTCGCCCACGCGCTCGAACTGGATGTCGCCACCGTTCCCGAAGTCGTGCGCCCGCTGCGCGAAGGCTTCAGCGGCTTCCTGTGGCAGTCCGGCAAGGTGCTCAGCGCAGCCAGCCTCGTGCTGTCTCTGGTTCCCCGTTCATCGCCTGGCTTGCGCCGTGTTACCGGTGTGCTCGGCACTCTCGGCGCGGTCTGCATTCGCTTCGGCATTCACTATGCCGGGAACCGCTCCGCCCGCAACCCCCGCGCCACCTTCCATCAGCAGCGCGCGGGCCAGGGAGCCTTCGAAGTCACCGGCAGGTCCGCCGTAGTCGGTCCCGGGGACCAGCGCTCGTTCGGATGAACTACCGCTTCGGCGCGTAGCCGCCGGTAATCGTCAGCGAAATGCTCCGTCCCGGCAGCAGATTCAGCTGATCGGTCGGGCTCACCACATACGATGTGGTTGCCGTAGCCGCCGTTCCGGGTGTGACGCCCACCAGATTGTGGCTGTTGGCTAGGTTGTTTACCGCCAGTTGGATCTTCGTCCCGCGGAAGTGCGAGGAGTTCCGGATCGTATAGTTCAGGAACACGTTCACCAGATTCCAAGGTTGAATCGTCACCGCTTGGTCCACGGGATACGGAACCGAGATGCCGTTCACCTTGTACGGCAGGCTGCCGTTGTCGTTGTAGTATTGGCCAACCCGTTTCCAGGTCAGGCCCATGTCGTAGTTCCGGTGTTGCCACAGCAGACTTACTCCCTCGACGTTGCTCGGGGTATTCGCCACCCACTGTCCGCCGTTGGGATAATTCGGTCCCGTTTGATACTTGGCCGATCCCACTGTGAAGTTGCCGTACAGGCTGAGTCCGTAAGCCAGCGCTACATTGCTCTCCGCCTCGAAGCCCTTCGTGTTCGAAGGCCCGGTCGCCACAAACACCGGCTCGTTCGTAGTCGGATCGATATAGGACTGGTAGCCATTTTGGAAGTGCACATAATACACATCCGCATCCAGCGTGAAGCGGTTGAGCTTCAGCACGGACCCGCCCTGATAGGTCTTCGCCAGTGTCGGCTTCGGCGGCGAAAGAACATTGCCGCCCGGCACGTCGAAAACACTGCTCGGCGGAATGATGCTGCCCTCGGCAAACTGGCCGTAGACCGACCACTGCCGCCACACGCGGTAGCGCGCCGTCAGCGTCGGCAACCAGTTGTTGTAGTTGATCCCGTGGGTCACGAAGGCTACGCCGCCGGTGCAGGCCGGTGCGCCCGCCCAGATACCCGCGGTCGAAGGATATGTAGTAGCCAGGCCGCCGAGACAACCTACCGTCTTGCCGTTGTCCTGATACTGGTTCAGGTGCATGTTGTAATCCGCGGCTTTGATGCCCGCGGTGATCACCAGCCGCGGCGCCGCGCGCCACTCAAACTCCGCGAACGGCTGCGAACTCTGCGTGATGAAGTGCTCGTGGAAGTTCGGCAGCGGAGTATTCTCGCTGCGTCAGGATATTCGAAGGAACCTGATAGCGGTCGGTGTACGCCCAGTCGTACCACATGCCCGTGCGGAAGGTGCCCCATTTGGTTTCCTTGCTCACCACCAGCGTGTCGCCGGCGTGCCGGTAGCCGTTCAGCTTGTCCACGCCGCTCGGCTTGGCGCTCGTCAGGGTAACGGTTCCGCCGTTCTGATAGAACTGCTTGTTCCAGTAGCGCGTCGTATATGCTTTCGTGTCGAACTTCCAGCCGTTGCCCAGGTCCGAGGTAAACGCGGCATACTCGAAATCGGTCTGCACGTGATAGTTGTCGTAGCTTGTAGTAGTAAGGGTCCGGCGTTCCGTTAGGCATCAGAGCTGTACCATCCAGCAGGTAGTTATCGCCAAACTGTGCCACCTGCGCGCGGGTCGGGTTCGTCGTATTCGGCGTGTTATTCCAGATATCCACCACGCCGCCGTACAGGCTCAGACTGGTGCGGTCGGAAAAGCGATGCTGGTATTTGCCGTAGCCCGCGTCGCGCTGCTGGTGGTTGAACGTCTGATATCCGTCCGAAGTCATCGCATTGATGTTGAACAGCACCGCGTCCTGCTTGCGATGGCCCAGAAGGCCGGACTCCGCATCCAGAGAATACAACCTGGTGTTGAACGAAGCGACCGTCATCGTGCCGCGGATATCCGGATCCGCCTGCAGCTCCGGCGATTTCAGGTTGATCGAGCCGCCGAAATTCGTAGGCCCAAAATTCGACGCCTGCCCGGGGCTGCGGTCGAAGTCCACCGAGCTGATCCACTGCGATGGAAAGCTGGCCCACGAATGGTGCGTCGGCGTATTGGTGTCCTCAAATGGGATTCCATCGAAGGTCAGCGTGTACTGGCCGTCCGAGAAGCCGCGGAAGTACGATTTGCCCTGCCCCAGGCCGATGCCGTTCGGGTTGGTGCTGAACGCTCCCGGAGCCTGCTGAATCACTTCCGCGAAATCCGCCACCGGCGCCATGAAGTTCTGGATCACCGCGCTCGAGATTTCCGTTCTGGCGGAAGTCGCATCCAGGATATTTCCCTGCGGAGCCAGATCCGCCGCCACCAGCGATGTTTCCTGCACCGTCACCGACTGCGAAATGGCATCGACATTCAACGTGATCGAAACTTCGGGAGATGCGCCCGACCCTACCGGAACACCCATGCGCGTATTCCGCGCAAATCCGCGCGAACTTACCTCCAGCGAGTAAGTTCCCGCCGTCAGATTAGTAACGGTAAAGTGCCCGTTCGCATCGGTCGTCGCCGTGCCACTTACCAGGCCGCCGGCCAGCTTAGCCGTAACCGTTGCGCCTTCGATGGCCTTTCCCACCTGGTCCACCACATTACCGGACAGCGTTGCGGCTCCGCTCTGAGCTGGCATAGACACCGTGCTCATCACTGCCCAGATCAATGCCGCGGCACACTGTCTTTTCCAATTTGTTAAGTGCTTCATCCTTGCTCCCATTCGGTAACAAGGAGTGTAGCAATCGGAAGTTACAATTCCGCTACAACTCGGCACTCAACATTTCATATACCAGGGAACGTTCACCACCGCGATCCGCTGCTCGCCTTGCAACGTCAGCAGCGTGGTAAGAACCTGTCCTCTTTGATTGTGCAGCAGGTATTGATACCAGCGCCGCTCCACCAGTTCCGAAATCACCACCGCGATCTGCCGCTGCGGGTTGTTGCGCTCCAGTTCGTGGATATAGTTTAGAATCGGTCCCACTACCATCCGGTACGGCGATTTCAAGTGAACCAGTTTCGGCGCCGTCAGGCCAGCGGCGCGCGCCGGCTCTTCCACCCATTCGCTCCACTGCGTGTGCAGAAGATCGGACTCGTTCCCGCAATCGATGTGCAGCACCTCCACGTCGTCCGCGATGGCCATTGCAAACCGCAGCGCGGCCTTCGAAACGCGGTTCCAGTCCTCCACCGGAACCACGGCCAGCGGCCTCTGCTTCAGGCCGGGATCGAGCGGCGAGGGACTCGAGATCTCGAGCGCCACCGAATGATAATGCCGCCGCACCGCGACCATCACCAGCAGCAGCACCGGCATCAGCAGCAGTGTCACCCACGCGCCTTCGGCAAACTTCGCGGCCGCCACGATGATCGTGGTCATCCCTGTTGCGGTCGCTCCCACCGCATTCACCGCCAGACGGACTCGCGATCCGCCGCCGGGATTTTTCCGCCAGTGCGCCACCATGCCCGCCTGCGAAAGGGTGAACGAGAGGAACGCGCCAATGGCGAACAGCGGAATCAAACGGTCCGTAATCCCGCCGAACACGATCAGTAGGACGGCCGAAAACGCCGCCAGTACGTAAACTCCCATCGAGTAAACCAGGCGGCGGCCTCTCACGGCGAAGCCGTACGGCAGATATCCGTTCTGCGCCATCGCGCGGCACAGCCTCGGGAAACCGGCGAACGAGGTGTTAGCCGAAAGCGTAAGTACCGCCAGAATCGAGCCGATGCTGATGAAGTACACGACTCCCTTGCCCGCCACCGCGCCGGTAAGCTGGGACAGCAGACTTTCGTATCCGGGTTTGCCCGGCTCCGTTGCGACCAGCTGGTATGCTCGGCTCAGGTACGCGATGCCGGCGAGCAACACCATCAGAACCGCGATGATGACAGTGAGCGTCCGCTGCGCGGTTTTCACCACCGGTTCCCGAAACGCCTGCACGCCGTTGCTGACGGCCTCGACGCCGGTCATCGCGGTACATCCGCTCGCGAACGCTTTCACCAGCAGCCACGTCCCGGCCGCCGCGACGGCTCCGTGCGGCCGTGGCGGCGCGGCCACTGGCGCCGGATGGCCGCCGCTGAGAATGCTCCGGATCACACCCCACACGATGATGCCGCCCAGCGCCGCGACAAACACATATGTGGGTGCCATGAAAATCACTCCCGCTTCCCGCACGCCGCGAAGATTGATCAGCGTCAGAATCAGCAGGATTCCGAGACAGAGCGCCAGCGTATGCGGCTGCAGCGAAGGCCGCGCCGAAACCAGCGCGCCCACGCCGGTCGAGATGCCGACCGCCACGTTGAGCAGGTAATCGATCGTTAGCGCCGTTCCCGCCAGCAGCCCTATGCGCGCGCCCAGATTCTGCCGCGCCACCGTATACGAACCGCCGCCGGTCGGGTATGCTGCAATCGTCTGCCGGTAGGAAAAGAACACGATCGCCAGCAGGCCGATCACGGCTCCGCTCAGCGGCAGAATGTACGCGACACCCGCCGCGCCAAGCGGCAGCAGTACCGTCAGCGCAGCTTCGGGACCGTACGCGGCCGAACCGAGAGAATCGAGTCCGAAAATCGGAATCCCGCCAGCGGGACCTACGCGCTGCTCGGCCTCTTCTTCCGAGGCGAGCGGCCGGCCGAACAGCAGATCAGCGAGCGCCAGAACGGAAATCCTCGTGGGTCATGAAACACCCAGCAGCGCACGAAATGTTCCAACGTGCGGCATGATCCCTGTTTCTGTAACCGGATTGTCATAACTCTCCGGGCTGACCGTAAACTCCGAATATGGGTGATCTGACCTTATTTCCGAACCAGCTCGATGAAGGGAAGTGCGAGTGCCGCGCCATCATCGAAACGCCGAAGCACTCGCGTAATAAATTTGACTACAATCCCGAGGCAAGCCTCTTCGAACTCGCGGGCCTGCTGCCCGAAGGCATGATGTTCCCCTTCGATTTCGGGTTCGTTCCATCCACGCTGGGCGAAGACGGCGATCCTTTGGACGTGATGGTATTGATGGATGAGCCGGCGCATGTCGGTTGCCTGCTGCACGTGCGCCTCGTCGGCGTGATCGAAGCCGAGCAGACCGAAGACGGCAAAACGGAAACCAACTCGCGTCTGCTTGGCGTCAGCATCTACTCACAAAGTCATGAAGGAATCACGTCCATCGAACAGCTGCGGCCCACGCTGCTCGATCAACTGGAAGGCTTCTTCATTTCCTACAACAGGCTGAAGGGTAAGAAATTCACGGTGACGGGGCGGCGCGGTCCGGAGCGAGCCGTCGGCATCATTCACGAAGGCATGAAAGCCATGCAGGAACACAAGGCCGGAACGAACGCGAACTGACTAGCTAACAATGGCGTCGATGGGGCCGAGGCCTTCTTCCACCAGATGGAACGGCCGGCCGTTGAGCACGAAGTCCATTTTCTTATAGTTCAGTCCCATCTGTTTCAGGATGGTGGACTGCAGATCGCTGATGTAGTGCGGCTTCTCGACAGCGCGGTAGCCCACTTCGTCGGTAGCGCCTTCCACCACGCCGCCTTTGACGCCGCCGCCCGCGAACAGCGAGGTGAAACCCATCGCGTTATGGTCGCGGCCGGTGGTATTCTGCGACCAGGGCGTGCGTCCGAATTCGCTCGTGAACACGACCAGCGTGCTGTCCAGCATGCCGCGCTGTTTCAGGTCGCGAATCAGTCCGGAAATCGGCTTGTCCACCGCCCGGCAAAGCGGACCGTGGCTCTTCATATCGTCGTGCGAGTCCCATGCGCCGTTGCCGCCGCCTGCATGGCAGATCTGGATGAAGCGGACGCCGTTTTCCGCCAAGCCGCCTGGCGAGCAGAAGCTGCCGGCCGAAATCGTCGGTCTCTTTGACGCCGATCCCGTACAATCTCTCGGACGTGCTCCGGTTCAGTCGAGAAGTCGACGATCGCCGGCGCCTTCATCATCATGCTGGCGGCCAGCTCGAACGAGCGAGTCCGGCCCGCGATTTCGCTCTCGATCTGGTAATCGGCGCGGAACTGCTTATCCAGTTCGAACAGCGCCTGCATCTCGCGGTCGCGCTGCCGTCCGGTTGAACTCTTCGGCGGCAGCAGATTCGGAATGGGCACATCACCCGGCTGAAACGGCGTCGCCGAGTAACTCGCGCCCAGATAACCGCCCGATAGCTGCACCGGCGACGAAGGCCGCCCGACGTTCACAAACGTCGGCAGATCTTTATTCGCTGTCCCGAGCGCATACGAAACCCAGCTGCCCAGACACGGATGCTCGAACTGGCGCAGCGGTTTGCCGGTCGCGCCTTCCAGGACGGCAGGAAAATGATTGGTCTGGTGACAGTACATCGACCGGACCACGGCGATGTCGTCGATGGTTTCGCCGACATTCGGGAACCAGTCGGAAACGGGAATGCCGGATTTTCCGTACTGCTTGTAAGTCCGCAGAATAGGAATCACCGGCCGCTTCATCGGCGCATTGTTATCGCCGAAGCCGATGGCGTCCATGATTTTGCCGGCGTGCTTATTGTCTTTCGGGTCGAAGGTATCGATGTGGCTGACACCGCCGCACATGAACAGAAAGATCACCGACTTCGCGCGGCGGAGTTCCCGGCAGCCGCGCATCCTGCATCAGCTGTCCGTTTTCCGCCCACAGCGAGCTGAGCGCCGAGCCCATGAAACCAGCCGCTGTCTGAAACAGAAACCGGCGTCGCGCTATCTTCCCGCAGGGATACAGGCTTTTCAGTTCGTCCATTTTTCACCTGACGTAAATGAATTCGTCCAGATTAAACAGCAGCCACGCCAGTTCTTTCATGCGCGACGGATCTTTGCCGATGTAAGTCAGCGCATAATCCAGTTCGGATCCCGAAGGTTTGCGCCCCAGCGCGCGCTCATAAGCCGACGTAACGGCCGCATGCACGTCGCCGTCGGCCTCTTTCAGCACCACGGACGCGAGCTTCTCCGACTCCTTCTCGATCAGATCGTTGTTCATGGTGAACAGCGCCTGTGGAGCGGTCACCGTCTGCGTGCGCATCGGACAAGGCGTGCGGCCGTCGTCGACATCGAACGAGGTCAGGAAGTTGTTCATGACGTCGGTGCTCGGAATATACCCGCGAATCAGATACACGCCGCGACGGTTCATGCGGTTATCCGCAATCTGATCCTTCGGCAGGAAGATCTGCTGCTTCTGGTCCGGAACGCTCAGCTGGAACGATTTCCCGCCGACAGTCAGATCCAGATCGTCCGCTGCATAGTGAATGGAATCCCAGATCGGCTCGGCCGCCAGCCGCTGCAGGCGGAAGTGCCACAGATAAGTGTTCCGCGCATCAACCTTGCTGTTCTTCGAAACCAGCGCCGGTTCCGCTTTGGACGCCAGCTGATACGTGTCCGAAGTCACGATCAACCGGTGCAGCCATTTCATGCTGTAATCGTGCGCCACAAATTCGGATGCCAGATAGTCCAGCAGCGTCTGATTGGACGGCTTACCGCCCAGCAGCCCGAAGTCGCTTGTCACCCTCTGCAGGCCTTCGCCAAAATGCCAGCCCCAAATGCGATTCACCGCCACGCGGGCGAACAGCGGATTTTTCGGTGCCGTCAGCCACTCGACGAAAGCCTCCCGCCGGCCATCCCGGAAATCGATGTTCGCCGGCTGAAAGGGAAAGCCCGGCTCCACCGGCTTGTCCATCTCGGGGCGTTTGGGATCGCCCGTGGTCAGGATATAGTTCTTCTGCTTCAGCAGCGCCTTATCTTCTTCCACGGTCCAGTACGAAGGCAGCGCGAGCTCACGCTTCCGAGCGCCTTCTGCTGCTTGAGCAGTGCGTTGTACTTCGCCACCTCTTCCTTCGTCATCACCTCCTTGATCTTGGAAGGGTCGATGCGCAGCACCGGGTAATAGTCGTCCGCAGATCTTCTGCTCGTCGGCGGTCCGGTCTCTTTCCGGCTTTGCGGATCACTGCCTGGACTTCCGGCGTAAGCAGCGCCACGCGTTCGTCGTAGAGTTTCGTCCGGTACGTGTCCGATCAGTTGCTTCGATCGCTTCGTTGATGGGCGCGCTTTTCTTCTTGAACTCATCCAGCTTCTGGCCGTTGGCGAAGATCTCGGCTGGTGTCGCGAGCATCACGTTCTTCAGCACCAGCGGATCGAAGATCGCCTTCATGGCGTAGAAGTCTCTTTGCGTGATCGGGTCGAATTTATGGTCGTGGCACTTGGCGCAGCCGACGGTCATGCCCATGAACGCCGTCGAGACGGTCTCCACGGCGCTGAACGCGACGTCATGATCCTTATCGTTGCGGTTAACTGCCGAACGCGCCAGAAATCCAAGCGCGAAGGTATCTTCCACGCTGCCTTCAACGCGCGCGCGGCGGCCGCTGGGCGCGGTGGCGGTTTCTGGCGGATAACGGTTGCCGAGGATCTGCGCCCGCACGAACTGGTCGTACGGCATGTCGTGATTCAGAGCGCCGAATCACCCAGTCGCGCCAGAGATAGATGCCGCTCGAGGCCGGCATGACGGAACCGTCCAGTCCGTCCAGATCGGCGTACCGCAGCACATCCAGCCAGTAGCGGCTCCAGCGAACGCCGTGCTGCTGGTCGTCCAGAAGCCGGTCGACCACTTTTTCGTACGCATCCGGCGAGGCATCCGCCAGAAAGGCATCCTGCTCGGCGGGCGTCGGCGGAATGCCGATCAGGTCGAAATAAACGCGCCGCAGCAGCGTCAGCTTGTCGGCTTTGCCGACTGGCGTGAGGCCTTTCGCTCGATAGTCCGCCGCGATAAAGGCGTCGATGGGATTGCGGGAGGAAGTGGTTGCCGCAGGCGTGGCCGGACGAACCACCGGTTGAAGAGACCAGAGCCGGGCTGCGCGTTTGGCGAACTGTTCCTGAATGGTTTCGGAAGGGGGAGCGGCCAGTAAGCAGCCAAGGGGAAAAAGGAGGAGGGCCGTTGAGTAAACAGGCATGGGCGGGGAGCCGGTCCATTCAGTTTATCACCGCGGTACTGCTAAAAGGAATGAGCGCGGCAACCGGGAAGCGGTTGCCGCGCTCAGTAAGTCACGATCAGTTACGTCCGTGCTATCTGCTGATGACCGTGCTTCCGGGATTGATCTCGATCAGTTCCCATCCGCCGCGGCAGATGCCGAGGGAACAGACCGCGCCGGGGTAGTTCGACGTTGAGGTAGTCGCGAGATTCATTGGATTAGCCATCCCGAGGAATAGGCTGGAGCTGCTGTACGGAATCATATTGCGGACGCCGTAGTTGAGGTAATTGCCGATCCCGTTGGTGCTGACGGGAATGGCGGGGTGTGTGGTGTCGCTGAAGTAATACAGCGCCGCGCCGAAGTTACTCGGCGTCAGCTGGAGATAGGCGGGAACGGAGACGTTGCTGGCAACCGAATAGGTATTGGCAAGAAAGGCCCAGTTCATGGTCCCGACATACAGCCGGTTGTTCAGCAGCGCCATGGTCCACATATAGTTGGTGAAGATGTTGTTGAAGCCGGAGTGGCCGTAAAGCGGCGGCACACCGCAGTTCACGCTGCAGGTGCTGGTCGGGATGTTATTAGGTTGCAGCGCCCAGGTGCCGAGGGTCGCGGGCGCAACCGGGGCTGTGAAAACCGGGAGTCCGGTCTCCCCGTAGAGCAAATCGACGGTGGGTGTCGCCGTGGAGAAGTTTTGGCCGCGGAGCAGGACCGCCGTGCGGTTTGCCTGCAGCACAAACTCGGTCGAGGTCGTGAGATCGGTCGGTTTCGGATAAGTCTGGAAGAACTTATTGACCGACGAGAACGGCGGGTTCAGCGTGCCCCAGTAGAGATACCCGTTGTAGAACGACATGGCGCCGGTGCCGTAAGTCGTCCGCAGAAGCGGGTCGGGATCGTAGTTGCCGGCATCCCACACTTTGGTCCAAACGGCGGGAGTAGCGGGGGTGAAGCCACCGGCCGGAACCACGGGGCTCATGAAGATTCCCGCGACGAGATTGCCGGGATTGGAACCCTGCGGCGGCCACGTGCCGACGAAGACGCGCCCGGCGTCCGCGGTACCTGCCGGCGCGAGAAGGACTTCGCTGGCGCTGGTCGGAAGATCACCTACATCCTGGAACGAAACGCAGTCGTAGGTGGGGGCAGTGACAGGAGGCGCAGCCGCGGTGGAAGCAGAGCCGCAGAGCGGTACCGCGTTGAACGAGTTGCTGGCGGACGAAACGGGCACAGGAGGAAGCGCGGCGAAGCTGCCCGTAAACCGCATCAGAGCGCCAAAGCCAGTGGTGGAATTGGACGGTTTGAAAACAGCGCCGTACAGGGTGACGGCGTTGGTGGTCGGGTCGTGATAGGTAAGCCAGTGACGCATGTCGCTGAAGCCCACATACTGCCATTTGCCAACCCACCGATTTTCAGAGACGCCCCAGACGAAAAAGTTTGTGGCGTTCTGCACCGGAGCTGGCCCCCCCGGCGTTCCGGGTACCAGAGCCTGGCCGGAAACGATTACATAAATTTTGCCCGTTGTGGGATCGGTGTACGAAACCGCAGAGCGAATGCCGACCGTGGTGAACCACAGGGCATCGACGCAAAACGGATTGGCTCCGGTGAGCCCGCAGGCTGCGGCCGGCGGCGTACCGCCCAGTTTGGGCGTGATGTCTCTGACCGTATGGGAGGGAATGTCGTAGAGATACATGCGGGGCGGCCGGTCGTCAGCAAGATTCGCTGGCAGCGGTCCTCCGCGGGTGTTGGAATACGGCCCCTGGGTGTACTCACAGGTCCACTCGCCGGGAAACACCAGCGGTTTGGGGGTGGAATTGAGCGTCGGTCCGAGGCAGTTTGGATTCGCGAACGTTCCGAAGAAAATTTGGTTCTGGACCAGCACCTGACCCCAGATATAGCCCTGATCAACCTTGGGTACCTGCCCGGCCGGGCATGGCGTCGCGGGGGTAAGCTTATTGATGAAGTCGTATCGTGACGTGGTGCCCAGTCCGTTCCAGCACTCGTCCGGGCTTGCCTTTGCCCGCAGGTAGCCGATGTCGGAATTCAGGTTGCTGATGCGTAAATTGGGGGCTGTGGGAGCGGGAATCGGCTCCGTTACCTGGGCGTGAAGTGTACCGACCGCACCGCAGCCGACGAGGGCAGCGGTTAAGGCGATCGCAAAGCAATGCGATTTGAACTGCGATGTATTCATATGGGATCTATATCCAAAGAGAGTCTGGAGAATACCACTTTTTCCCCGGGCTAAGTAGTGTGAATTCCATTAAAATGTCTTTAATGATACGGCATCGTACTAGTCCTGGATTGCGGTCCGGGACTGGGTAACCTGCGTCCGTTTTGGCTGGGGGTGCCGATTGGAGCCCATGCGCTGCACCATCCAGCCGGGGTACTCGGAAGGCAGTGCGCTGACCTTTTCGAGCGCCGCCAGCTGTTCCGCAGTCAGTACCAACTCGGTCGACGCGATATTGTCGTTCAGCTGCTCGACGGTTTTCGCGCCAATTATGACGCTGCTGACCGCCTTCCGGCTCAGCAGCCAGGCGAGCGCCACCTGGGCGGGGGACACGCCATGCGCTTCGGCAATCGGACGGCTGACGTCCAGAACGCGCCAGAGGCGCTCGCGATCCACCGGAGGAAAATCGAGCGCGGTGCTACGGCGCGCTCCCGCCGGCCCTTTCTGGTCTTTGTGAAACTTGCCGCTGAGCAGGCCCCCGGCCAGCGGACTCCACGTCATCAGCCCGACGCCCTCGCTCTCCGCCAATGGAATAACTTCCCGCTCGATGTCACGGCTGACCAGAGAGTAATAGGCCTGAATGGAATGGAGGCGGGACCAGCCGCGGCGTTCCGCGATGCCGATGGCTTTCATGATTTGCCATGCGGGCCAGTTGGAAATGCCGAAATAGCGAACCAGTCCCTGGCGCGCGAGGTCCTCCAGCGCGCGCAGCGTTTCCTCGATGGGAGTGACGGGGTCGAACGCGTGGATCTGGTAGAGGTCGATGTAATCGAGCGCGAGCCGTTCGAGGCTGGCCTTCACGCCATCCATGATGTGAGCGCGCGAGGCGCCGCGATCGTTGGGACTGTTTCCAACCTCGTTGTAGACTTTGGTTGCTATGATGATATCGGAACGCTTAACGGAGAGGTTGCGGAGGGCCTGACCGGTAATCCGCTCCGAGGAGCCATTGCCATAGGCGTCGGCGGTATCAATGAAGTTGATGCCGGCCTCGAGTGCCCGGGCGACCAGCCTGTCCGATTCGTCCTGGTCCAGCTTGCCGACCACCGCCCAGAACCCGCGGCCGCCAAACGTCATGGCGCCCAGACAGAGTTCCGAAACAAATAATCCTGTCCGGCCGAGTTGGTTATAACGCAAGATTGGGTCCTTTTGCAGTATACATTTCAAACTCCGGTTATGCTAATGAAAAGCCATGGATCTTAACCTCAACGGACGCGTTGCCGTCGTCACGGGCGCCGGCCGCGGTATCGGTCGCGCGATCGCTCAGAAGCTCGGTTCCTGCGGCGCAGCGCTGGTTCTGAATGACCTGGACGCGGATCAGCTGGCGGAGACTGAGGCACTGGTCCAAAGCGAGGGAAACGGGCGCGTCCGGGGGCTGGCGGGAGACATTACTGCTGCGGAATTCCCGGAGCGATTGATCCAGTTCGCGCTGACCGAATTTGAATCGGTCGACATCCTGGTCAACAACGCCGGATACAATTGGGACGCCGCGATCCACAAAACCACCGACGAACAGTTTCAGGCCATGCTGGACATCCACGTGATCGCGCCGTTCCGGCTGCTGCGCGCCGCGGCTCCATGGCTGCGCGATGCGGCCAAACGAGAGAAACGCGAGGGCCGGCGAGTCACGCGGAAGGTCGTCAATATTTCGTCGGTGTCGGCGGTGGATGGCATTTCCGGACAGTCCGGCTATGGCTCTGGCAAGGGTGCGCTGATCGGGCTGACCAAGGTTCTGGCGAAGGAATGGGGTTCTCTGAACGTCAACGTCAACTCGGTGGCGTTCGGCTTCATTCAAACCCGGCTGACGCAGCCGCTCGGACAGGAAGACGACGAAATCACGGTGCAGGGGCATGGCGTCAAGCTGGGGATTCAGTCGGCGCTGATTGGGATCATGAAGGAACAGAATCCCATGGGCAGGCTGGGCCTGCCCGAGGATGCCGCGGGGCCGGTGCTGTTCTTCTGTTCCTCTCTGTCCGATTACGTGAGCGGGGAAGTGCTGGTCTGCAGCGGCGGCTCGAGAAGCCCGGTGCGCTGAGCTCCTTCGGCTTTGCCCTGTTCCACATACCCGTAAGGGTCCTGAAAGAAGGGCGTAATGTAGGCGAGGATCGGCTGGGGGTCGTGCAGCGCCGCGAAGTGACCCAGCCCTTCCATATTGACGGACCGGCAGTGCGGCATGATCGTCGCAAGGTGCGGCGCGATGTTCTGGGCCGGCGTCGAGCTGCCGTAGAGGCCCAGTACGGGTGTCTGGATGTGATGCAGGGTTTCTTCGGTTAGCCCGCCCACGTCGCGGTACTCGGTTCCCGCTTTGGTTTCCTCGATCAGGCGCTTAATGCGCGGGGTATACCCGCCGGCGCCTTTGCGAAAACCGCGCTGCCGGGGCGCGCTGAGAGTGCGGCGGAGATATTCGGCCATGTTGTTCTGGCTTTCCATATCTTCGAACCATTCCGGGGTGAAGCCTTCTTCCTTCATGCCGGGAGTTTCCCAGCCCTGCCAGCCCCGGATGACGCGCAGGTGGTGCAGGCACGCGAGGCCGGTATCGAGCAGAACCACGCCGCGCGTCATCTCCGGAAAGAGCCGGGCAAAGTGCATGGCGACGGAACCGCCGAAGCTGTGTCCGGCGATCCGCACCTCCTTGATTCCGAGCACATCCAGAAGCGCCTTAAGATCGTGCGCCTGCTCGAAAGACGTATAGCCGCTTTCGGTGCAGTCGCTTAGTCCGTGGCCCCGCATATCGTAGACGGTGACCCGAAATCCGGAGGCGGCGAGCGAGGGAAACATGCCGTTGTACCAGGAAGCCAGCGAGGAACTGATCCCATGAATCAGAACGACGTCGGGACCTTCACCGAGGGTCTGGTAGTGGAAGTTGATTCCGCGTGCGAGTGTCTTCGGCATAGGGTGATCTACTCCAGATAGCCCAGAGCTTTCATCTTCTCGAGCACTTCCATGTCGTCGTCGGGGACGCCGACGGGCACCGCCGAAGCTTCGCCGGTCATGGATTTGGTGCCCCACTCGACTTTATGAGCGGCGCGGTATTCCGGCGTGAAGAGTTCCTGGAGCACCCGGCCCTGCAGATCCGCCGGAATCGGAATGTCCATGGCGTAAAGAGCGGTGGGCGCCACGTCGAGGATGCTGACGCGGTCGACGGATTCGTTGTGGCGGATGCCCGGTCCGCGGGCGATCAGGATGCCATCGGGATGGTGGGTGCCCATCGGATGGGTACGTTTGGCGTAGGCCGTATCGATGCGCCGCGTAGAGACGAAACTGTAATCGCGCAGGGTGATGGTCAGGTCGGGCGCATTGGCCATGTTCGGTCCCTCGAAGATCTCCTCGCGGGTGTAAACGCGGGTGACGAGGGGTTCGCCGGTCACCGGGTCCGCGCAGCGCGTTAGCAGCGCTTCGGTCAGTTCCCGGCGGAAGCTGTGGTATTGCTCCGGGGGCACGCCGAAATCGCCACGCTGCCCGCGAACATTGATGAAGATGCCGTTGCTGGCGGAGTTGAGGGCGAAGGCCCAGGTGGCGTTCTCATCAAACGGCTGCAGTTTGTAGAAGTCGTCCAGCTCCGTGGTGCCGTCCGCGGCCTTCTCAACGTTGGATTTCCACGTGAGCCAGCCGTTCTTTTCGAGCCACGAGTTCAGGTGCAGAATTTCCCAGCTGCCGGTGAAGCCGTGATCGGAGCAGATCAGGATGGTGGCCTGATCGCCCCAGCGGTCCACGGTTTCGCCGAGGATTTGGTCGATGCGCGCGAAGTACTCCCAGGCGATGTCGCGGATGCGCACGAATTCCGGGTTGTCGGGTTCGGCCAGAGCCGGATCGAGATACGACCAGAGCAGATGCTGCAGCTTGTCGACGCCGTCAAACACGATACCGGCGAGCGCCACAGGATCCCGTTCCATCATGTGACAAAGAACATTGAACCACTGCTGCTCGCGCTCGAGATGCGGCATGACCCAGGAGCGGTAATCGTCGAGGACGGCGCCGGCGATGGCCTTCTTCTCTTCGGTGGGATCGAGAGCGATGCTTTTCACATCGAAGCCGGGAAGGTCGCGCTTCAGCATCTCGATGATGCCGGCGGGATGGCTAAGCTGTTTCATCCAGCGCCAGGAGACCCAGCCGGGAACCACCCAGCCATCGATCTTCGGCGCGGGCTGGTGCCCGACGTAGTTCAGGGAACCCGCGCGGCGGCCGTGCCGGTTGACCATCGACCAGATGCTTTCGGCGGTGAGCATGCGCGAGTTGACCAGCTGCACGGACATGGACTGCGCATCGGCATACTGCATGAAGCCGAAGATGCCATGGTGTCCGGGTGAGCGGCCGGTCACGAGCGAGGACCATGCCGGTGGCGTGAGCGGCGGAACGGTGGAGACCATTTTGGCACTCACGCCTTCGGAGATGAATTTCTTGAGATTCGGCATCACCGAACGCGCCATCAGGTCGTCGAGCACCGTGAACGTCGCGCCGTCGAGGCCAAACAGGATGACTTCAGGCTTCACGCTACATATCCTTTGGCGTTGTCGCCCAGGTTGGCGACCAGAAAATCGAGCAGCATGCCGACGGTGATATCGCTGAGATCCATCTCCTTCGCCCGGGACATGAATTCGGGGAAGGGAAGAACCTGGTTGAAGTGGTGTTCAAGCGCCGAACCGAGGCCGACGGCGTCAATGGATTCGAAACCGAGGTCGAGAAACAGGCCGGTATCGTCGGTGACGACGATGGAATCGTCCCAATCTTCCCTGGCGTCTTTCAACAGCGCGATTAAATCTGTACGAATTTGTTCTCTGGTCAAGTGATCCCTCATTAAATATTAGGCCTGGAACGCAACAGCGATCAGGTAATTTCCTGCGCGGGCGGTGGAGACCCGCAGTAAATCCTCGGCATTCACGGCCGAATCCGGATCGGCGATCTCCAGCCATCCTTTGTTTGCATCGAATTTTCCCACCATCAGGGTCTGCCAGTAATGGGCGTCGGCTTCGGGTCGGAAGTACCGGGCGGCAGCCTGTTTGGCGATGATGGCGCGCTTCCGCCATTCCTCGGCGTCGCTCAGGCCGGCGAACTTTGCTTCTTCGTCCGGCAGCAGGGAACTGGGCGGTATGGCGCCGTTCGATTCCATGGCGGCAATGGCGGAAGCGCGGTTGCCGGCCGCGGCCACGGCCCATCCGGATCCGGAGAAGACCGAAAGGGATGGGGCGGTAAGGGTGGATGTCCATGGGCCGCTAGCTTGCAGCACGCCGCGGTTCAGCATGATCTCGATATCGGCGGGGAACAGTTTGCGGTTGTGCTCCCGCAGCAGGAAGGCGCGCACGGCATCCTTCGCGGTGGTGCGAGCGAACAGGAAAGCGCCCTGCTGCGCGGGGGGAAGCGATCGGTATTCGGCCAGTTCGCGCCGGCTCAGGAGCACATAGGCCCAGTTCTCATCGAGAAGCGGGTCGTGCTCAGTCACGGCGAGCGGCGGCAGCAGGATGCAGTCGAACCCGGCGTCGCGCAGTTCCTCGTCTACAAGGTGCATGCCGGGTGATTGAAACGAGGCGAAGCGTCCGTAGGCGTAATCGAAGAGGCTGGCGGGCCAGTAGAAGCGCCAGTCTTCCCAGGCATTCACGCGCAGCCAGAGCCGGCCATTGGGCAGCAGCAGGTCGTAATCCGCGCTCAGAGTTTGGTCGGACAGGTTGCGCACCAGCATGCGCGCTTCGATTTTTGTGCCCGCGGGCGGCGGATCGCAGTATTTAGTAACGCGAGCGACCTTGATGGGAAGCACGTTGCCGCCCCGGCGGCAGTTCTCGATGGGCCAGTAGCCGACCAGCTGACCGGCGGCGTCGAGCAGAAACGGATCGATATGGAACTGCGGCGCGGGGTCGGACCGGAGCAGTTCGCCGGCGGGCAGTACTTCGAGCGTCGCGAGAATGCCGCCGTCCGACATCGCTTCCATGCTGCGGACGCCCTGGTACGACGGTCCGTGAAACATGTGGCGGTGTTCGTAGATCTGCCGGCCGGTACAGCGGGCCGCGCGCGGATCGGGGAGTGAGGCGGGGAACGGCTCGGGTGCCGGCGGATACTGTTCCGCCAACTGGACGGTCGATTGTGAATACGGCTTGCCGCGTTCCGCGCGAATTTGCACGCGAACGTCGCCCGAAGGCTGGCGCGTTGCCTGGATCAGAACAACCGGCGGCTCTTCGTTTTGTACGGCCTGCAGGCCCCGCAAAATCTCGATACCTGAGATGCCGACCACCTTCTGCGCCGGGTCGAGACGCGCGGCGGTCTGGCAGGCGAGTTCGGCGCTGACCGTCAGAGGCATCAGGTAGATGCGGTTGCCCTGATTATCGAAGTCGCTCGCGGGGAAGGTCAGGCTGTGATCGCGGAGATACAGGTGTTCCTCCGGATTCAGAGTGAGCCGCAGCGTGAGCGACTGGCCCGGTGTTTCTTCCGCGACCGTGGCCGTGCGAATCAGGGAATCGATGGCGTGCGCGCGCGACGCCGCGTCTCCGGCCAGCAGGGACAGGATCTGGCGCAGCGTTTTGAGCTTGCAGACGGCTTCCAGATCGCCTTCGCCCGCCAGCAGCTGGCCGCTGCCCTGTTGCTGCAGCGCGCCGAAGATTTCCACGCGCTTGATGGAATCGATGCCGAGATCGGCTTCCATATCCGCATCCAGATCGAGCATTTCGGCGGGATAGCCGGTGCGCTCGCTGACGACTTCGAGCAGCAGTTTTTGAAGATTTGGCGACGCCGGAGCCGCGCGCTGCGGTGCGGCGATGGCCGGCTGCGGCGCGAGGGCAGCCGGCTGGGCTGCGGACACTGCAGGCTGCGGAGCCGGGATTGACACGGGCGCGGGCGCGGCCACCGGGTGAGCCGAGAAGCCGTTGACCGGCGCCTCGAACTGCGTCATGTCGGGAGGTGGCGCGCTGTAACCGGGGCTGAACCCGCTGCCCAGCACACTGCTCATGATGCTTTCCTGGGTGAGCAGGAAATTCTCCATCAGCTGGAAATGATCCTCGAGCGAGGATCCCGAGACGGCAGCCGACTGGAAGGCCGCGACCGGCTGTTCCGCCATCGTTTGAAACAAAGGTTCCGGCGCATCCGCATACTCCGGCGCATCCGCATACTCCGGCGCAGTGGCGGGCGGAGGCGCGGGCATGGGGAATTCATTGCCCTCAGGAACGTACAGGTAACGATAAACCTTGGACACCTGCATCACGCCGGGCTCGCGCTCCTCCGGCTGCACGGAATCCGCTTCGGCGTTCAGGGTCAGCTTCACCGGGGAGCGGCGCTGATAAAGAGCGTTCAGGTCCATGGGGACGTGAACAGCCGCCAGCATCCCCACCGCGTGATTCAGGGTAGTGAGACCGGGGCGGCGGAACAGATCGAGCGGCACGGAGAGGTGTGGCTTGCCGCGCAGAATGTCGTCCACGAACGCTGTCAAGTTGCCGCGCGGGCCGGATTCGACAAAGATGCGGGCGCCGTCGGCATACATCCGTTCGACCGTCTGAGTGAACAGGATGGGGCTCGCGTAGGTGGACGCGGCGATTTCGACGATCTTAGCGGGGTCGTCCGGCCACGGCTCAGCGGTCATGCCGCAGTAGACGGGCGTTTTCGGAGCCTGCACGGTGAAGCTCTGGAACAGCTCCCGCAGCGGCTCGCTCATATACGTGAACGATGGCGTATGGTAGCCGCCATCATAGGGAAGCCGCTCGACAAAGGTGCCGTTTTTGAGCAGGTGATCAACCAGCGTCTGGGAATCCTCCGGCCGGGTCACTACGATCACCTGATGAGGACAGTTGTCGTTCGCGATCTCGACGATGCAGTGCAGCTCCTGCGCGATTGAGAGCACCTTTTCGCGCCCTGCGCCCACGGCCAGCATGGTCATCTTCGGGATGGCCGTGTCGAGTTTGAGCTGCTGGTACAGCTGGTCGAGCCGGTCCATGCTGCCGAATACTTCCTCGAATTCGAAGATGCCGGAGGCAGTGAGGGCGAGCCAGTCGCCGGAGCTGTGGCCGCTCAGCATGTCGGGCTGGATGCCGAGACTCCGGGTGAGCGCGAGCATCGCCCAGTCGGCCGTGAGACCGGTCTCCGTGCCGTGGTCGAGAGACCAGATGCGGTCTTCGGCGGCCTTCTTTTCTTCGGGTGAAAAGGACGGCGGCGGATAGACCAGAGAACTGAGAGGAATGCGCGAAGGATCTTTTACCGCCGCATCGCCGCGATCGAAACACTGCCGGACCTCGGGGAAGTGGATGCAGAGGTCCGACATCATGTGGAGATACTGGGCGCCTTCACCGGGGAAAAGCAGGGCGAGCTTACCCCCATGCAGTTCGGTGTTCTCGAAGTAGTAAATACCGCTGCGCTCGCGCAGCTGGGTGCACTCGGGATCCGCCAGGCGCGTTTTGGTGCGGTCGATTTTCTGCGCCAGGTCTTCTGGAGAAGAGGCCACGATGGCGACGCGGTGGGACGCTCCGGTAAGCGACGTGTTCAGGGTGTACGCGAGGTCGCGCAGGGCGATCCCTTCGACCTGAATGGCGTAAGCGCGGAGGCGGTCGAGCGCGGCCACCAGTTCGGCGCGGCCGGGCGCTTCGACGATGAAAATTTCGGTGGGCCACTCGCGCAGCCGCGAGGTCTCGGTCCGTTCGTCCGCGCCGGTGTACTCTTCCATCACCACGTGGGCGTTGATTCCGCCGAAGCCGAAGGCATTCACCCCGGCGCGGCGGGGAGCGCCGTCGGTGCGCTGAATCCACGGCTTGGTCTCGGTGTTCGCGTAAAAGCGGCACCCGGGATCGCGCAGCTTCGCATGGGGCTGGTTCAGGTTCAGGGTGGGCGGCAGGACGCGATGGTAAAGCGCGAGAGCGGTCTTGATCAGGCTGGCAGCGCCGGCTGCCGGCATGGTGTGCCCAATCATAGACTTCACACTGCCGATGGCGCAGGTCCGGCTGTGGAGGCCGGCGGGACCGAAGGCGGTTTCGAGCGCCTGCAGTTCGGTGGAATCCCCGACGACGGTGGCGGTGCCGTGGCATTCCACAAGGCCGATGCTGTCGGCCGGAACATCTGCCATGGCGAGAGCGCGGCGGACGGCCATAATTTCGCCTTCGACGCGCGGCGCGAGGACGCCTTTGGCTTTGCCGTCGCTCGCTGAGCCGACCCCTTTGATCACGGCGTAAATGCGGTCGCCATCACGCTCAGCATCCGCCAGACGTTTCAGGACCAGCATGCCGACCCCTTCGCCGCCCAGCGTGCCATCGGCATTTTCATCGAAGGGACGCACGACAGAGGTCAGGGAAGTAGCGCGCGTGACTTTAAAGATGGAGAGAAACGGTACCTGACTGCAGATGTGCAGTCCGCCGACGAGCGTCATGTCGTCGACACCGGTGAGCAGGTTGCGCACGGCGATTTCGGTGGCGATCAGGGCGGAGGCGCAGGCGGCGTCGACGGAGTAATTCTGCCCCATGAAGTCGAAGCGGTTGGCCGCGCGGCCGGTCGTGATGTTCGGGATCAGGCCGCCCGCGCCTTCCGGAGTCAGGCGGGGCATTTTGGCTTTCAGCAGCTCGCGGAAGCGCTGCAGCCTGGCTTCGGAAAGGTCGGGCCGCATCTGGCGCATGATGGCAACTACGCCTTCCACTACGGAACTGCGCATCGCGAGCCAGATCTGTCCGGGCCCAGGATAGTTGCCGCGTCCAACGATGACGCTGACGCGCTCCCGGTCATACTCGCGCTTCAGGTAACCGGCGTCGTCGAGCGCTTCGAAAGCGCAGCGCAGCAGCAGAAACTGGTCCGGCTCCGAACCGGCGATCGTGGCTGGCGGGATACCGAATTTAAGCGGGTTGAACGAAAAGGTGTTCGGGATCCAGCCGCCCCGGCTCGAGTAGAGGCGGTCTTCCGCATTGGGGTCGGCATCGACGAAAACGGAGGGGTCCCAGTTGTCCGGATCCACGTCCGTGATGGCGTCGAAGTGATTGACGATGTTGTGCCAGAACTGTTCCATCCGGCGCGCGCCGGGGTACGTACACGCCAGTCCGACGATGGCAACATCGCCTCGAACCGGAGAGCTCCGGATGCCGGAAGCGATCTCACTCATTCTTAGCGAACCTCAGCCACCTTTTCGGAAATCCGATTGAGAGATTTGCTCATGGTGCTTTCCATGCCTTCCATCCAGCCGAGGACATGGCCCTGTTCGTCATAGAATACGTGACGGCAGCGCAGTGTGGGGCTGCCGGCGCGGTGCACAATCTCGATTTCGCAGAGAACTTCCCCGGCGCTGTGGAGTGCCTCAACGTGATAATACGCTTCAAGCATGGAGGGCAGCGCAGTCTGATCGTAGAAGGCGCGGGTCCACAGCAGCGCCAGCTGCAGGCTGCTGTCGGTGATCACGGGATCCACCAGCCAGGCTCCGCCGCGTGCCGGGCGGAACATCTTCTCCACTTTGGTGGTTTTGAGCCGTCCGATGATGCCGTTGTCGCCCATGGCAACGACCTCGACAATCCCGGCAAACAGGGGACCGTGGAACAGCCAGCGGTCGTAGGCCTCGGCAAGCGAGAGCGGAAACGGCCGGCGGTTGCGCAGCTGCAGACGTGGCGGCAGCGCCGGAAGCGTGCCTCCGAATTCCACGCGCGAGCGGTAATGGATCTGGCCCGAGTTCCGCGACTTCAGCGCCAGATCGATCGCGAGCGGCGCGCCGGAAGTGACGACCGTTGATTTGGCGCCCTCCACCTGCAGCTCCCGCGCGGAGCCGTTCGGATAGGTGATTCCCTGGAAGTTGCGCAGATTACGGACTGCGGTGAAGGGTTTCCCGGGGTTGCCCGCCACCGCAGTTTCGGCGAGCATTTCCATCGCGACCACCATGGGAAGAACCGGCTTGCCGTCGATGCAGTGATCCTGCAGGAAGACGTGGCGTTCGGGATGCGATTCAATGTCCGCGAGCACGCTGCCATTGGCATGGCTTAGGGTGTCGATCAGCGGCAGCCCGGAGGAGACGGCGGGACGCTCCGTTCCGGCGGGCTTCGGGTCGGTACTGAGCGGGCCGCCGAATACCACTTCGGCATCCTGCTTCGGTCCGGCGGTCAATTCGGCAAGGAACGCTTTGCGTCCGCCGCGCGGCTCGATCAGTTCCACGGATGCTGCGGCGAAGCGGGCCGCGAGTTCATCGGAAACCATGCCGCCTTCGGTCTTCCAGGGACCCCAGTTGAGCGAGACGACGCGCCCCGGCCACTGGCGGTTCAAACTCACCGCGAGCTTGTTCAGGAAGTCGTTCGCGGCGGCGTAATCGCTTTGACCGCGATTGCCGTAGCGGGCCGATACCGAGGAGAAGAAGACGGTGAACTGCAGCTTCTCCGGCCGGAGCGCGCCGGCCAGAGCGAGCGCGCCCGCCATCTTGGGGCGCACCACGCGGTCGAAGGAATCCGGTTTCTTGTCGGCGATGAGCTTGTCTTCGATCAGGCCGGCGCCGTGGACCACGCCATCAATGCGGCCGTGTTTGCGGTACGTGGCTTCGATCAGATTTCGGATGAAGGCGGCATCCGCGACATCGCCCGCGTGGTATTCGACCTCGGAGCCGAGCGAACGGAGCAGGGCGAGGTTCTGCCGGATCTCGCGATCGATCAGGATGCGTTTGGCAATGCCTTCAATGAGCGCGGGCGTGGGCCGCTGGCCGGCGGTCGAGACACGGGTCATCAGCGCGGCGCGCAGCTGCCTGGGATCGAGAATGCCGGCAATGTCCGCGGCATCTTCCGCGGCCGGGAGCGGCGAGCGGCCAACCAGGATGAGCTTCGGCTGGAACGCTTCGGCTAGTTCAAGCGCGGTGGCGGCGGTAATGCCGCGCGCGCCGCCGGTGATCAGGACTACCGACTGCCGATCGAGCTTCAGACCGTCGCCTGACGGAGGCAGCGGAGCCTTGACCGAGCGCAGCGTTTTGCGGACTCCGCCGATGTAGCCGGCTTCCACATTCGCATCGCGGTGCAGCAGTTCGTCCATCAGAAACTGCGCCATGGCTTCATGTGTTTCGGTGGTTTCGAAATCGATCGCCCGGGCGGCAACCTCGCTCCATTCGCGAGCGACGGATTTGGTGAAACCGCAGACGGCGCCGTTACCCGGGAAGAAAGCAGCCGGGCGTTGCCGAGCCAAACCCGAAGCCGCCCCCGATGCGCGTGGCGGAGAGCAGGATTCCCGATTTCGCGGAACGCAGATCCTTTTCCAGTTCGCGCGTGAGGAGGTAGAGACTGCGGAGGTCGAGCAGCGTGCGCGCTTCCATCCCGGCGAGAGCGGCGGGATGGGCGGGCGTGGCCACGGGGGCGACCGGCATCAGGTGAACGAGTCCACCGATCGGGCCGTGCTTTTGCCGCAGACCGCTGACTAAAGCGGCGACCGAAGCTTCGTTCTGCAGATCGGCACCGCTGTCCGGGGAATGCGCGATGCGCGCATGTGCCACGCCAAGTTCCGTCAGGCGCGCACAGAATGCGGCGGCCGCTCCGCTCTGATCGTCGGTGACCAGAAGGAAAACGGAACAGGGAGTGGAGCTGCGCGGCAGCGGCGCATCCACCACTTCAACAGTCAGCCGGGTTACCGCCGCGGCGGGGCGCTCGACGACGGGAGGCGCAGTGGCGGGAGCGGCCTGGGGCACGGATGGAGAGACCGGTTGCGACGCAGCCGAAAGCCCGGGTTTGGCTTCGCCACCCGCAGCTGAGGGCACGGCCGCACTGTACACGAAATCAACAATCGCGCGCAGTGTTTTGAGTTTCGACAGCGCTTCGATATGGCCGTCCAGCGCCTGCTCGGGGAGAATGGATTCGGTTTGCAGCGCGCTGAGAATTTCCACGCGCTTGATGGAGTCAACGCCGAGCTCGCCTTCGAGATCGAGATCGAGATCGAGCGAATCGACCGGGTAACCGGTGCGTACGCTGACCAGTTCAACCAGTGTTTTGGTTACCGCTTCGCGCGTGACGCGCGCGGGAGTGGCGGCTGGCAGGGGCAAGGGCGGCGGCGGAGCTGCCGCAGGAATCGCCACGGCGGCGGCAACAGGGATCGGGACCGCGGCGGCTTCGCTCTGGCCGGCCACGTCGTAGACAAACTCAACGATCGCCCGCAGCGTCTTGAGCTTGGAAAGTGCTTCGATGTGGCCGTCAAGAGCCTGGCCGGGCAGGATCGATTCGGACTGCAGCGCGCCCAGAATTTCGACGCGCTTGATGGAATCGACTCCGAGCTCGCCTTCGAGATCGAGGTCCAGATCGAGCGAATCGGCAGGATAGCCGGTCCGCTGGCTTACCAGTTCCACCAGCGCTTTGGTAATGGCTTCCCGGGTAATGCGCGCGGCAGCCGGAGGCGCTGCCACTGCAGAAGCAGGCACTACGGCCGCGACAGGCGCGGGAACAGGCGCAGGCGACCATCCGCCGGCCGAAGCCGCCGCGGCTGCCGCTTTCGGCGCCGGCACAGGTTCGGGGGCGCGAACCGCCGGAGCCGGCATCACCACGACAGGCGCAGCCATTGGCCGATCCATGGTTTCGGCCGGGCGTCCGTAGGCTACCGGGACAGCGGCGGTCGATGCCATCGCGACCCCCGGCTGCAGGCACGCCATCATGATGGTGCGATGTGTTTCGAGGAACCGGTTCATCAGACGGTGATGCCCTTGCATCACCGTCTCCATCTGGTTTGCCGGAATCGGCATGGCGGCCGCCGGCGGAATCGCATTCGGATAGACCGAAATCGGATTTTCGGAAACAGGAACGGACATGGATGGAGAAATCGAGTGTTGCACCGCCGGCTCAAAAACCACCTCGGCCGACCGCAGCAGAACGTGTTCGCCGGAAGCGCGCCTCTCCGGAAAGGGAGGCAGCGGCGTCCAGGAGGGATCATGGAAGCGGGCCGATGGCACCGCCCGGCCGTTCGAAACCACCCACGCCGTGGCAGGCGCGGGCTGCGGCAGGGATTCGGTCAGCAGCTTGTCTAAAGCGAGATTTTTGGTGACCCGGCCCTCAAACAGGCGGGTGGCATAGAACGAAACGCCGGAGACGGCCAGCTGCGCGAGCGCATGCGTCAGATGCACCAGGCCCGGCCGCGCCGGCTGATCCATATTGATGGCAATGTGGGACCGGCCCTCGAGACAGCTCGAGATCAGGCCGGTGAGCACGCGTCCGGGTCCGCATTCGATAAAGACCCGCGCGCCCGCCGCATACATCGCTTCGATTTCTTCGTTGAACCGGACCGGCTGAACCAGATGTTCGGTCAGCAGCTCGCACGTGGCAGCGGCATCGCCGGTATGCGGAGTTACCACGGTGTTCGAGTAAACCGGAAAGCGCGGCGGATTCAGATCGCACGCGGCAAGGCCGTCGTGCAGCGGAGCGCGCGCGCCCGAAACCAGCGGTGAATGGAACGCACAGGCTACCGGAATGGGTCTGGCCTTCAGGCCCTGATCCTTGAGCAGCCGGACGGCTTCCTCGATCCCCTGTTTTGTTCCGGAGATCACCGTCTGCGAGGGGCCGTTCAGGTTGGCGATTACCACGCCCGCGACATCTTTCAGAATCGGCGCAATGCGCGCCTCGCCACCTTCCACGGCGGCCATGGTCCCGAGTTCGTTCTGAGCCGATTCGACGATCACGCGGCCGCGCAGTTCGGAGATACGGATCAGTTCGGGCAGGCTGAAGGTTCCGGCGGCGCAGAGCGCGGCGAATTCCCCATAGCTGTGACCGCACGCAGAATCCGGGTGGATGCCGAAGGAGGCGAGCAGGCGGAACATCCCAAGGTCGGCCGCGCCAAGCGCGGGCTGCGCCACGTCCGTACGCTTCAGCGCCTGGTCGTTCGTTTCCTTATCGCTGTCGGCGAACACCGGAGGCGGAAAGATGAAAGCCGAAAGAGGTTTGCCCAGCTGCGCACCGAGCGTCGCATCTGCCTCTTCGAGGGCCGAGCGCACCGGAGCGAACGTCACCGCGAGGTCGTTCATCATCCCGACCGACTGCGATCCCTGACCGGGGAAGGCAAACGCAATCTTCCCGGCCGCGGACTCCATACGGGGCGAGAAGTAAACGCCCTTCGGGTCCTTCAGTTCGCGATGTTCTTTGGTGGCATCGAGAGTGGCGCGGAACGCCTGCAGCTTTGCGAGAAGATCCTCAACTGACTGCGCAACCACTGCGAGACAGAATGGACCGGCGCCTCTGCCGTGCTCCCAGCAGACCGCCGATGCCAGATCGACCAGAGCCGGGCGCGAACCCTTTTCGAGTGCGCCGGCCAAACCGCCGAGCGCCGTCGAAAGATCCTCCGCCGAGTTCTTCTTCCACAGAAACAGTTCCGATGGCCAGTCGCGGAAGGGCGACTCCTCGGGACCCGCGCCATCGATCGGGCGGAACTCTTCCGCCACCACGTGATAATTGGTGCCGCCGAAGCCGAAGGCACTGATACCTGCTCGCCGCGGCGCGCCGCCGCTTTTCTGCAGCCAGGGACGCGTCTCGGTATTGATATAAAGCGGGCTCTGCTTCAGATCAATCTTCGAATTCGGCTTGGTGACTCCGAGAGTGGAAGGCAGCACCTGGTGGCGCATGGCCATCACGGCTTTGAAGAAGCCGGCGAACCCGGCGGCGCACTTGGCGTGGCCGATCATGCTCTTGACCGAGCCGAGGGCGACGCTCTGATGATCGGCGCCCTTCGACTGGAAGAACTGCGCGAGTGCTTCGGATTCGGTGCGGTCGCCAACGGCGGTGCCCGTACCGTGAGCTTCCATCAGCCCGACGGTCTCAGGCGCTACGCCGCTTTTCTTATAGGCCCGCTCGAGAGCGCGCATCTGGCCGATGGCGCGCGGCGCCGTGAGGCCCTTGTCCTTTCCGTCGCTCGAAGCGCCGACGGATTTCACCAGACCGTAAATCTTATCGCCGTCGCGGAGTGCGTCGTCGAGGCGCTTCAGCACCGCGCACGCCACCCCTTCGCTGATCACGATCCCGTCCGCTGTCTCGTCAAATACCCGGGGCTGGCCGGTGGGGGAGAGCGCCTGGGTCTTGCTGAAAGACAGATACGTAAACGGCGACTGCATCATGTCGCAGGCAGCGACCACGGCCACGTTGCTCGACCGCGTCTCGAGTTCCGTCACCGCATGGCGCAGCGCCGCGAGACCGGTGGCGCAGGCGGCGTCCACGATGAAGTTGGTGCCGCCGAAATCGAAGCGGTTGGCCACACGCCCGGCGACCACATTCAGCAGCAGGCCGGCAAAGGAATCCTCGGTCCAGCTGGGAAGCTCCTTGTCCATCTGCTCGATCAGAGCGGCGGAATCGGCAAGCGTGCCGCCCGCCTGATCGACATAGTAGGGCAGCATGGAGCGGATGCCGTAACCGAGGCCGAGCTCGCCCACGCCGCCGCCGGTCCCGACGATGCAACAGGTGTTTTCGCGATCGAAGCGGCGTTCTCCGTAGCCGGCATCGCGCAGTGCGCGGTGCACCACTTCGAGCGTGACCAGCTGCATCGGGTCGATCGAGGAAAGTGAAGACGGCGGCATGCCGAACTTCATCGGATCGATCATCACGTCGTCAAGAAAGCCGCCCCATCGCGAATAGATCTTGTCCGGCGCGCGGCGATCGCTGTTGAAATAAACGTCCGAATCGAAGCGCTCTTTGGGGATCTCCCGCACCGAGTAACGGCGGTTCAGGATGTTCTGCCAGTATTCACGGACATCGGTGCTTTCCGGAAACAGACAGGAAAGTCCCACGATGGCGATATCGGCATCGGAAGCCGGCGCTCCCTCGCGATACTCGCTGAGCATCGCCTCGGTGCGTTCGGCCAGCAGCGTGCCGCCGGCGCAGATATCCTCATGCAGCTGTTCCACCGTGCTGGTTTCGCAGCGAAGCGTGGCCACCTGCCCGATCATGAACATGCCTTCGCGGCGGATGGTATCGGCGTCGGCCTGATGGTAAACAGCGCGGCCGTTGCTCTGCGCGGCGCGAACCGTGCCCTTCGAAGCAATGCGCAGCCGGCCCAGATTCAGCTTTTCCAGCTCTTCACGGATCTCTTCCTTCGGTTTGCCTTCGCGGGTGAGGCGGCGCTTCAGATCGGCAAAGGCGGTGGCAAACTGGCTGTCGGCACAGCGCGTCGCATGGCCAACGCCTGATTCCACCAGCACGGTTTCGCGGCAGGCGAGGGCTTCTTCCTGGAACTCGGTGGTAATCGCGCCGGTGGCCACGATTTCGCGAGTGAACAGATAGCCCGTGCCGGCGAGCGCCCCGATGCGCACGCCGCGTTCGGCGAGCGGCGCCGTGATGGCGGCCAGCATGGCGCCGGAGCGCGCATCATGAATTCCGCCGGCGAAGATGATGTGATAATCCTCGGCTTTGCCCGCCCCAGGCGCGCGCAGATGCTCGAGCAGCATGCGCGTCATCTGTTCCCAGAGAACAAAGCTGGTGCGCGGACCGACGTGACCGCCGCATTCGCGCCCCTCGAAGATCAGGCGGCGCGCGCCCGATTCCAGAAAGCTTTTGGCGAGCGCGGGCGAAGGCACGTGCAGATACACGTGGATCCCTTCCCCTTCGAACTGTTTCGCCATATCGGGACGGCCCCCGGCGATTACCATGAACGGTGGCCGCACCTTGCGCACTTCGGCCATCTGCTCATCCCGCAGCTCCTTCGGAACGAACCCCAGGATGCCCACGCCCCACGGCAGACTGCCCAGCTTGGTGCTGGTCTCCTGAAGCAGGCGAGCCACTTCCGGTCCGCGCATCAGAGCAAGCGCCAGATAAGGAATCGCGCCGCCCTGGGCGACGGCCAGTGCGAAATCAGCGTTGTCGCTCACGCGGGTCATGGGACCCTGGTGCAAAGGGAAGCGCGTTCCCTCAGCCTTCGCCAGCGGCCCGTTTTCACCCAGATGGTTCAGGCGGGAGGCCACACGCACCTGGCGCATCGCTTCGGCGTGAATGGCCTGGCAGATGCCTTTCACATTGCGGAACTCATGCGCAAGGCCCTGCGCGAAAGCCGCATCCTGACCGACCAGGAGCAGCTCCTGGCTGCGCACTCGGTCGTTCACCCGATTCGTCCAGGTCAGCAGCGCTTCATCACTCGCGGAGCCGTCAATCCCTTCGGCTTCCTCGAATTTCTTGAGATCGAAATATGCGGTCTCGCCGACGCGCGAGTAAGCGCGGAACCGTACCTTCGACTCCTGCCCGAGAACGGCGGTTTCGCTGCCGTCCATGCGCGCGATCCGGGCTTTCACAGCTTCCGGAAGCGTGGATTCCTCGGCCAGAGCGAGCTGCCAGTCAAGCGCCACGCCGGCAGCCCCTGCGGCCAGACACGCGGAAGCAGTGTGCAGGCCGATGCCCCCCCGGGCATAAATCGGTATCCGGACGCGCGGCAAAATCTTCTGCAACAGGATGAACGTGGTTTCCTCGCCGATCGAGCCGCCACTCTCGCTGCCTTTCGCGATCAGTCCCGCCGCGCCGCATTCCACGGCACGCAGGGCTCCTCCGAGGGTAGTCACCTCGACCAGGGGTTCCAGACCTGAGTTGAGACACCAGGTAACGGAATCCGCCAGACCTTCACAGGAGGGGTCAGTAAGGACAACGGTGCTGAGACCACGGCCGGCGAAATCAGCAAGCAGCAGACGCGCCGCTTCCTGCCGGAGACCGGGCAGGGAAACACCAAAACCGAAGCCGGTCCGCGCGAGACGCTTCAGCGACTCCGCAGCCTGTGCGGCGGAGAGAGAGCCCATTGCCAAAACGCCGGTTGCCGACCCGGAACCACCGGCCGACAGCAGCAGCGCTGTCTGATCAAAACCTTCGGGGGAAAATAGAAATTGCCGCCAAGACATGTATCCTCCTGCTAAGACCGGGACAGCATCACCAGAGATGCCGTCCCCACGCGTAGTTTTAGGCTGCTTACCGGGGAACGCCAGACCATCCAGGAAGAAGTGGACCAGGAATGGTCACCGCCTGAAATACTGATGGGCCCTTTCGAAACATGGAAGATTCACTCAAACGGGCATTGGAGACGTGCTCGCGGTCTTCGGGATCGAACGCTATACATTAGCAGTTTCGGGTCTGATTTGGCGACAAAGCCGACACTTTGCGAAGAGAACGCGTTCGGTATATCACGAAGGCGAGCAAAATAGTGAGGCCGGAGAGTAAAAAAGTACCAGGCTCCGGGGCCGCGATTCCATTAATCATGATATCGAAATCGGCGCGTTTGTCCCAGGTCTGATCGGTAAACGGATCTTCCACAAAGCAGGGATTACTTAGCTGGGTGGCATCGCAGCGCAGGTAGGTTCCGGTCTTATCGTCCTCCCGTGCTCCGCTGAGGAAGAAACTGGGGCTGGAATAGGCATTGAACCAGTACCCATACTCTGAGTTGGGGTCCGCATCTGAGCTGGCGCCCCAGACCGAAAACTCGTAAGGAACGCCTGTTGCCAGCTGCAGAGACAGATTGGTGAACGTATTCTGCCAGAGCGGGAAATAACTGCCAGCGGTTGTCAGCGACTCGTAGTCGGCGACTTTGGCCGTGTACGGGACCTGTGTGTGAGTGATGTCGGGATTGCTGTCGTTGACCAGATTCGGATTCACCGAATCGAAAAACTGATTGGGGGTTCCGGTCTCGGGATTTCCGTTCTGATCCAGCGCGACCTGCCAGGTGCCCCCCACCGGGCGGTACATCAGGTAAACTGAATCGAATTCGTCCCCGAGCGGCTGGCCAAGGACGGAGGCAACGGACCAGTTGGTTATCGAGCTGATGATCACGGAGGAGCCGCCAAGCAGGGTCGGGGAGAAGGTGACACTCGTGCCGTCGAAGAAGTCGACCGGGTCGCTTTCCGAAAAGGCAACGTTGCTGCGCGCGTTACCGGCCGGCTGGTTCAGATTGATGTTCGGCAGTGCGTTCTCATAAAGAATCGATGCCTGTGCTGCAACCCCCGTAAAAGCGAAGGAAGAAATAAGAAGTGCGGTGGATTTAAACAAAACAGCTTACCGTGTCCATGTGCCCTTGAACCCCTTGTTGTGACGTTAGGAATGAAGGATAACCCGGTTGTTAACTTGTGTCAACATTAATTCTTATGAAATGCCATTCCGACGCCCCGGTTCGTACCAGCACTAAAGTGAGGTCTTTCCCCTTATTATCCGGGACAATGCGGAGTACCTCCTGCGTGTACGATCACTAACAAATATTATTCAAATTTGTATCGTTCGCTCCTTACCCTGCACTATACTGGCAGGACCGAACAGTGCCGCTGCATTTCCGCCGGCCACGTCCACGTTCGTACCGGCAATACACCCGTCACTACCGAATCTTCAGGGAGCCAATGAGCACCATTCAGGGTAACAATTTCATTACGATCATCTTCGACAGCTGTCGCTTTGATTCATTTGAAGCCGCCAAACCAAAGACCATTCTGAAGCTGGGAGCGCTCGAAAGGCGCTGGTCCTACGCCACCTGGACCGCCCCTTCGCACTACAACCTGCTGATGGGCCTGATGCCGCATACCCGCCCGGAACTGGTCTACGCGTCTGAGTACTACAAAAAAGACTTTATTCGCTATTCAGACCGCCTTGGAATAGATAACTTTGAATTTAAGTCATTGATACCACAGCTCTACCTCCCGCTCTTTTTCAAACAAAATCTTGGCTATCATACCAACGCGCTGGTGTCGCTTCCAGTCCTGAACCCGAAGACCATCCTGAATCAGGGTTTCGACAAATTCAAGCTCATGCCGAAGCACAACGACATGCGCGCCATGATAGCTGAGATGACCTTCCCCGAAGACCGGCCTTCGTACTATCTGCTGAACGTCGGAGAAACGCACTATCCGTACGCGCTGCCCGATGAGTCCCCGGATCTGTGGCCCCGAATCCACGGCATTCACGGTGTATTCAAGCACCTGGACGCTCACACGGTTGGAGGCAAGCTCAAAGACGAGAACGCCACCGGGGTCGCGTTCGATCAGGTGAAACTGGAGGAACTGCGACAGCGCCAGATCAAAGCTGTTCAATACCTGGACGGCGTGGTGGAAGAACTCTTCGACAAGGTCCCGGACAACACCTGGATCACCATCACCGCCGACCACGGCGAGGTGTTCGGCGAAGGCGGGTACTTCGGCCACGGCCCGGTGCAGCACGAAAAGGTCTTCGAAGTCCCGTTCGTCGAAGGCAAGCTGCGCTAGCCGGATCTACTGAATCGCGATGCGGACGGTGTTGGTCTGCTGCGTTCCCGTCGAGATCACCACGTTGATGACCCCAGAGCCGCTGAGCGAAGCCGGCAGCGGGCCGATGGCCACCTGATCGAGTCCCTGATAGTCGGGAGATGCGCCCAGCGCCGGGCGCGGCCCGCGGACTCCGTCGAAGGAGAAACTGCCCACGGTGGCCGTCAGCGTGGAAGCGCTGGTGCGCAGTCCGGTCCCCAGAGCGATCAGGTACGTACCGGAGTCACTTACGTTCAGCGGAACGGCGCCGGAGGGAGCCCAGATGCTAATGTATCTTCCGCCGCTGCCCTGCGCCCACCCGGCAAGCACATTCCCGGGGAGGGTAAAGAGCGCCGGCGCGGCCGCCTTGATGGTGACGGGTCCCGAGGAGACAAGCGTCCCGCCAAGCTCCACCTTCACCACCGCCTGCCCGGCTACGGTGCCGTTCGGAATCACCAGGTTTACCTGTCCCGGCGAAACGTAATACAGGGACGCGGGACGGCTGCTGCCCTGACTGTCCGTCACCGTAACGGTGGTCCGGCCAACCTGCTGCGGCATCACGAGCGCGCCGTCCGGAGTGGGCGGAGCATCGGTGGTCAGGTGCTCTCCCAGCAGGGACAGAATTTCCCCCTGCGCCCCACCCTTACCCGCCAGATAACTGCCGGAAGGCACACCCGCGGTCTGCCACCACGTGGCCCACTCCGGCCCGGTACTCCAGAGTCTCTGAGGCGTCTGGCCGGCGGTGAAGTGTTCAAGGAAATCCACCGTGTAGTTGACCACGGCCTGGGCATTCGGCACGCTCGCGAGGCAGGATGCTACCGTCGTAAAGCCCGAGTTGGTACAGAGGCTGTTGGTAAACGCAAAATGGCTCGCCTCATAACCGGCGCCGGGCAGTTCGCCATAATACTTCAGCGCCTGGACCTGCTCGAAGGCGCCGGGCTGACCGCAGTTGGCGGTGTTCACCGGAGTGTCGCACGGCTGCGGGCCAATGATCCACGGCATGATGCCTTTATCCTGCGGACCGCCGGTCATGTAAAGCTGGGGAACTCCGGGGGTGGAAATGGTGTTCGTGTTCTGTGCCTGGAATGCCTGAATATAAGGCGAGTACATCACCGCGGCCTTAAACCGTGAATCCAGCCAGGACGCCCAGCCCCCGATCTTCGCAAACACCGTATACCCGCCGAAGGAGTGGCCGGACATGACAATCTGAGCGGGGTTCACGCTGGCCTTCCCGCTCCAGGTGTTCAGCATATAATTCAGGACCGTCTCCACATCCACATTGCGGTACGAGCCGGTCTGGTCCGTCCATGCGGCTGCGTTGCCGAACTTGGCAAAGGGAAATTCGAAATTCACCTGCAGCAGCCCGATGGACGTTCCGTCGACGCTGCACCCGTGGTCATTGTGATCCGGCGCGGCGACAATGTAGCCCAGCCGTGCCAGCTGTTCCGTCAGGTAAACCGATTGCGTGCCGCAGCCCGACCAGCCGTGCGAGAACACGATCAGAGGAAACTGCGCACAGCTGGCCGGCGCGCCGTTTAACGCGACCGTGCCTTTCACGTCCGGACCCGGTCCCACGTACGTGTAGGCAGAAGCGGCCGCGCTGGTCGGATACCAAACGGCCATTTTCAAAGCGCCGCCATAGTTCGAACCGCCGGCCGCGCCGCTCACGTTGGAAAGAATTTGAAGGCCCGCGTTCAGCGAGCCACAGGAGGCGGGCGGAGCCGCAAAAGCCAGAGAACCGAACCCTGCAAACAGCAGCAGGGCCGGCAACACGAATCGGACACGCGGCATGGTCACCCTGTTACGGAGTGTACCGAAACTCAGCTAATCCGGGATTGGGCCGCGTCAGGATCGGCTCGGCCGTTCCCTTCAGATAATGGTCCAGAAAGGCGATTCCATAAGAATTCACCAGGCGGGGAACCTCCACGTCGGCGGCACAGGCCGAGACGTATTTACGCATTTTGCACCCGAGATTGGAAAAGTCGAGGTGACCGGCGCCGCTGAAATCCACAAAGTACTTCGGGCGGTTGGATTGATCGTACGCGCCGCCCGCCGCCCGCACCGCCGGCGTGCTGTTCGGATCCCGGGTGCCGCCCTCGAACATCAGCGGAACGTGCACGGATTTCATGCCTCCGGTCTTTACGAAAGGCTGAATCCAGGCCGCCAGCAGAAGGCCCGCCTTGATGCGTCCGTCCTTCCACGAAGGCCACGCGCCCGCCATCCCGGCGATCGTGTAGCCACCCAGGGAGTGCCCGGCTCCGGCAATTCGATTCACGTCGATGCGAGGACCGAAATCGCGGTCATGGGTCATCTCATCAAGCACCGCCCGGATGTCCTGCTGGCGATAGCGGTACATCGCATCCGTGTATTCTTTTTGCGCGCCCGGCACTTCCGCATCCGGCATTTGCAGGCGCATGCCCTGATCCACCTTGCACAGCGAATCCCGGTGGTCCGGCGCGGCAACAATATACCCGGCCCGCGCGAGCGCCTCGGTGAAGTAGACCGATTGAATGCTGCACCCGCCATACCCATGCGAAAACACCACCAGCGGATATTTCTCGCAGGGTGCCACCGGTCCGCTCACGGCAACCGCGGTTTCGTAGTTCCCCGGGTAGTTGTAAGTGGTTTCGGCGCCGGTGGAGGGATACCAGACGCCGCCGCGCAGCCCCGAAGCGAACGTCTGCACACGGAAGCCGACATTCAGTTCACCTCCGCAGGAGGTAGCCGGACGGGCATTCCGCGCCGCCCTCGCCTCCGCGATCCGTTTACCCAGCTGCGGGCTGACGGAGGTTCGCGAAAACACCTGCGGGAGGGAGGGCAGACCGGAAGCCGCACCGGGAAGCCAGGATAAAGGGAAAGCGAGGAAAGCAACCGCGATTGAAGCCGTTCTTCTCATGCGTGTCTCCGCTGCGGTTAATCAACCGCGCACTCAGCGTAGCACCCGCCTGGCCGCCGCTCCAAAAAAATGCGCGGGAAAGGTCGGGAGTTTAAAGCCCTAAGTTCCGGCGCGCGTAGATGATGCTCGCCAGATTATTCGCGTCTTCCTGTTTCACCTGTTCGGCCTGGCTCATCCCCGCCACTGTGGGCAGCGGCTTCTTCGGAGGATTGTTATGCACGATCTCGAGCACACGCGCCAGATCCCGGCCCGGCAGCGGACTGAAGGAATCGTCGAACGTCACCCAGTATTTCTTCGTGAACACCGGAATCTTCAACGGCTCGCGTGTGATCGTTTCGAGGTCGAAGATCATGTTGGGATCCTTCGCGCGCAGCTTGCTCACCATGCCCTTGAGATCGAGGAAGCCATCGCCCAGCACCACTTCGGAAAGCAGAAAACCATCCTGGTAGGGCGCCACCGCCATGTCCTTGATGTGCGCTCCGATGATGTACGGGTACAGCGTGTTCAGCGTCTCCATGGGATCTTCGCAGAGCGAGACGTTGTTGCCGAAATCGAGATGCACGCCCACATATTCGCTGCTCAGGCGTTTCATCCACGCCGCCTGCTCCGCCGCGCGCCAGCCCTTGTGGTTCTCGATCGCGAGACGCATCTTATGCCGCCGCAGCACAGGCTCGGCGCGCGCCACCGTCGCCTGGTTCTTTTCGAAGCTGGTCTTAAAGGCCTCGAAGTTGTCGAACTGTTCATAGCGCCGTGGCGTCAGAGCCGCATGCAGACTATACGCGCCAATCTCTTTGGCCGCTTTTACTCCCGCTTCGAACGCTGGAACGTCGGCGTCCGTCGCCGGCAGCCGCACGTTGAACAGCACATGCATGTTGTACGACTGAATCTTGTCGCGGAACCGGCTAATGCCTTCCTGATCGAGAGGCGGCGCGCCTGTCTCGGCGCCCCCCAGTCCCAGGCTGTGACAGTAGTCGATCCAGTCCACCGGCGGCGTTGCCTCCCGGTTCACGCGCATGCGCACCATGAAGCCCGTGGGTGTCGCCCCAATGCCGAGCTTCCCCTGCGGATTAGGAACAGCCACCGGCGCTTCCGCTTTCAGTAGGGCCGCTGCGGAAGCCGCCATCGCCAACAGTTCTCTTCGTGTGGTCATCGCTCTATTTCTTTCCCGGCAGCGAGAACGCATACAGCGTATCGCCCGCGCCCGCGATCACATACTGTTTGCCGTCCAGCATCCAGGTGGAGGGCCCGTTGCTGAGTGCCGTCTCCAGCTTCTGATGCCACAGGATTTTCCCATCCGCCGGATCGAACGCCACCAGACTGCTGGAATCGCCCGTGAACAGCAGATGCCCCGCCGTACTCAAAAGGCCGCCCGCCAGACCCGCTCCGCCCGGTCCGGTTTCATGCTCATGCTTCCACTTGATCAGCCCCGTCTTCACATCGATGGCCAGCAGCGCCGAGCGCGGATCGAAGTTGCCGCCGCTGCCGCCGCCATAGCCTTCCGGCTGATCGGAAGTATCGTACAGATACGTGAGCCCGTAACCCTGCGTGGTGTTGAGATAAAACAACTGCGTTTGCGGATCGTAGCTCGGTGGCGGCCAGTTCGTGGCACCCATGCCGGGCATGTCGATCATCGAGCCGTCCACTTTCGGTTCTTTCGCCGGATCGGGAATCGGCTGGCCTTTGGCATCCACGCCTTTGGCCCAGTTGCCCGTGCCCGCGAACGGTTTCGACACCAGATTTTTTCCGTTGGTGCGGTCCAGCACGAAGAACCAGCCGCAGCGCGCTCCCTGCGCCAGCAGCTTGCGCGGCTTGCCGTCAATCGTCAGCATCGAGCAGCACCGGCGTCTCCACGTTGTCCCAGTCATGCGTATCGTGCGGTGATGCCTGGAACCACCACGCCAGCTTGCCCGTGTCCGCGTTCAGCGCCACAATCGAGGCGGTCCACAGATTGGCTCCCAGCCGGCTTTGGCCCGCGAACACCGGATTGGCATTTCCGGTTCCCCAGTAGAGCAGATTCAGGTCCGGGTCGTAGGTGCCGGACATCCACGTCATCCCGCCGCCATGATCCATCGCCGCCTTGTTGGGCCAGGTTTCGGCACCCGGATCGCCCGGTTTTTCAGGCTCGCTCCACCAGCGCCACTGAAGGTCGCCCGTTTCCGGATCGCGCGCTTCCAGGTAGCCCCGCACATCCATCGCATCGCCGCCCACGCCCACCATCACGTGATTCTTCACGATCAGCGGCGCCATTGTGGTGAAGTACTGCAGCTTCTCGTCGGCAACCTTCTTGCGCCACCGCTCCTTGCCATCGCCCGCGTTCAGCGAAATGAACCAGCCATCGGGAGTCAGGAAGTACAGCCATTTGCCGTAAATCCCCACGCCGCGCTGCCCCACGAGATGCCCGCCCTTATCCTCGTAATCGAACTGCCACAGCTGCTCGCCGGTGCGCGCGCTGATGGCGAAGATGTGGTCCGGAATTGTGAAATACAGAATGCCATTCACCAGCAGCGGCGTCGATTTAATCGACGGATCACCCACGCCGCGCTGCGGCCCGATGCCCTTGATGCGATGCATCCACTCGATCTTCAGCAGATCGATGTTGCCCTGGTTGATCTGAGTCAGGTCGCTGAAGCGCCGTCCGGAGTAGTCGCCGTTATAGGTGGGCCAGCTGTCACCCGGCTGTCCGAACAGCCGCAGCGTCTTCGGATCCAAGCTTTGCGCCTGCAGGGAAACGGCCAGCGCCGCGCCCGCCATCAGCCATTTAGCCTTCACTTCAGTGTCACCAGGTACGCCGTCAGGTTGTGAATGTCCGCGTCCGTGTACTGCGGCAGCAGGCCGCGGTGTCCGCCCAGCTTGTCGTCCATCTTAACTTTCACCTGATTCAATGGATATTCGTGAAACTCGCCATCCGGGCTGCGCAGCGAAATAGTGAAATCGTCATAGGTGAGCAGTGAACCCGTAACCGTCTGGCCGTTTGCCGTCGTTACCGTGACTTTGCGCGGACCCTGCTGTGCCGGCCACAGGAATCGCGATCGCATTGTCACCGCCTGCGGGAATTTAGCGCCGATTTTCGCCAGATCGCCGGAAGCGGAATGGCACGAATTGCAGTGCGCTTCGAAGAACATCTGGCCCTGCTTCGCGTCCCCGCTGGGTTGGTTGCGCAGCGTGCTGTACGTCTGTCCGTAGAGGCCGCGATTGGCCGCCAGCTCCACCTGCATGTGCAGGTATTCGGCTATGTCGTAGAGCTGATCTTCCTTCAGCCCTGGAAACGCCGGCATGCCGCCCTGCGGACGCCCGTTCTTAATCACCGGGCCAATCTCTTCGCCCTTCTCGTCATGCAGCACCACAGTTGAGCGAACCAGATTCGGGCCCTGCGCTCCGCGCCCGGTTTCCCCGTGGCAAGCCCCGCAGTTCTGTTTGTAGAGCGGTTCGCCCAGTTTGGCCGCAGCCGCATCCGGCGCCGGACCAAGCCCCAGAAACTCGCGTGTACCCCGCGCGCCCATCCCGCCCCGTCCGCGTCCTCCGCCCGGCCCGGCGGGGGTCATCGCCGGCTCCTGCGCCATGGCCATCAGAGTGAATCCGGCAACCAGTAAGAGCTTCACATTTATCCTTGCAATCACCGCTTCGAAGGCGATTTCGGCTTCGCACCGCTCTTGATAATCAGGTCGGTCATCAATTCCACCGCTTTATCGATGGGCAGCACATCGGCGATATCGATCGGTGTCTTGCCTTGCTTATCCAATTCATCGAGAGGTGCGCCGTGCGCCGCCAGAAAACGAACCACTTCACAAATACGCAGTTGCGCGTCCAGAGTGCCGCCCTGCGCCGTGCCCGTCACCGAGGCATGCATCAGCGTCGTGCCGGTGTCCGTCACGGCTTTCGCATCTTGATCGAACTGCCAGGCGTATTCCACCGCTTCCACATGCCCGCTGCCCACTGCCGCCATCAGCAGCGTGGAGCCGTCCTGCGCTTTCAGTTTGGGATCCGCGCCGGCGGCAATCAGGGCTGCCGCCACGTCCAGATGATTGGCGCGCATCGCCAGCATCAGCGGAGTCTGCTCGCCCGCCCGGGCCCGGAACGCTCCTCCGGCTGCTGCGGCCGCCGCGCCGCGCCCACTCGCTTTCACCGCTTTGGGCGTCCGCACATTTGGATCACTCTTCCGCGCCAGCAGATCCTTCACCAGCCCGAGATCGCCATTCTGCGCGGCCATATGCAGCGGCGCGTTGCCCTGCCGGTCTGCCACGTTCGGGTCCGCTCCGCCATCCAGCAGCGCAGCCGCCGCGTGAGCGCTGCGGTTCGACGCCGCCACAATCAGCACTTTGTTCCCGTCCGGCAGCGCCAGATTCGGGTCCGCCCCGGAAGCCAGCAGCATCTTCACCGTGGGCTGGTTATCTTTCAGCGTGGCGAATACCAGGGGCGTCCATCCGCTCTTCGACGGCGCCTTCACATTTGCGCCTTTCTCGATCAGCAGCCGCGCCACATCCGCGTGTCCTTCGGCCGCCGCCCACATCAGTGCCGTCTGCCCTTTGCGGCTTTCGGCGGCATTCAGGTCCGCGCCTTTTGCCAGCAGCAGCTTTACACTCTCCACGCTGCCCGCGTTCGCCGCGATCATCAGCGCCGTTTCGCCGTTCCAGCGCGCGCTCTTCGCATCCGCGCCGGCTTTCAGCAGCTTGTCCACCAGCGGCGCATCGCCAATCGCACAAGCCAGCGTCAGCGCATTTTCGCCGTATTCGTCCGAGGGATTGACATTCGCGCCGGCCGCCAGCAGCAGATCCGCCGACGTATCTTCGCCCAGGTGCGCGGCCCACGCCAGAGCGGTCGCCCCATCCGGCTGCGCCGCGTTCACATCCGTGTGCGCCGCCAGCAGGAGTTTCACAGCCTTCAAATCGCGGCGTTTCACCGCATCGATCAACTGCAAATCGCCGGACGCCGTCGCCGCCAGGCAGCAGCTTGCCGTCAGGAGCAGCAGGGCAACGCTTCGCATCCGCCTCCTAGACTTCCGAGAGATACTGCAGCCTGCCGGTGCTGTCGCCGAATCCATCGGTGCGGACACCGGCGTGGTCCAACAGATTCACGAACAGATTGTTGAGCGGCGTTTCCTTCGCGTACCGGATGTGCCGCCCGCCCTTCAGCTTCTTGCCGCCGGCCACCAGCGTGGGCAGATCGTGGTGCGTGTGCGCGTTCGCATCGCTCAGGCTGCTGCCGTATACCAACATGGTGTGGTCCAGCAGATTGCCGTCGCCATCGGGAGTGGCCTTCAGCCGCTCGAGATAATACGCGAAAGTCTGGATCAGGTGCGCGTCGATCTTCGCCACCTTCGCGATCTTTTCCGGATCGTTCTGGTGGTGGCTCAGCGCGTGATGCCCGTCCGAAATGCCGATCGAGCGATAAGGACGATTGCTGCCCGCGTGCCCGAACATGAATGTGATCACGCGCGTCATGTCCGTCTGGTACGCCATCACCTGCAGGTCGATCATCAGCTTCGCCTGTTCTTCGAAAGTCTCGGGTTCCGAACTCGGGCGCTGCATAGAGGGCAGCTTCATGGTCGCGTTCTGCTGCTCGGCTTTCTGAATGCGGCGTTCGATATCGCGAATGGCGTCCAGATACTCGCTCAGCTTGCTGCGGTCGCTCGACCCCAGCTTCGTTTCCAGCCGGTCGATGCTGCCCGAAACATAATCCAGAATGCTGCGCTGGTCTTTGAGCATCGCAAGGCGCGCTGAAGCGTCCGTGCTGTCGCCATCGCCAAACAGCCGCTCAAATACCGCGCGCGGGCTCGATTCCATCGGGTTCGGCGTCGTCGGTGTGCGCCAGGAAACCGTGTTGGTGTAGGCGCAACTGTAATTCTGGTCGCACGCGCCCGCCAGACTCGGCGATTCCAGCGAGATCTCGAGCGACGCGAGCTGGGTCAACTTGCCCAGTTCCTTCGCCGCAATCTGATCCGCCGAAACACCCACGTGTACATCGCTCTCCGAACGCTTCGGATGCACGCCGGTCAGCCAGGTGGCGCCTTCACGCGCGTGGTCGCCCGGACCATCGCCCAGCGCCCGGCCGTTCACCTGCGCCAGACCGCTCAGCACCAGTAGGCGGTCGCGGAACGGCTCCAGTGCGCCGAGCGTCGGCGTAAATTCAAAACCCGCGCCTTCCGCCGCCGGAGTCCACTTGTCCATGATCATGCCGGTCGGGTGATAGACGAAGCCAAGGCGTGTCGCCGTGGCGGGAGCGCCCGGGCTGCCGAACGCCGGGAACATGGAGTCCAGCAGCGGGAGCGCTACCGCCGCTCCCAGACCGCGCAGCAGGGTGCGTCGGCTCAGCGCTTTGTTGGTAAGAATCATTGGTCTGCCGTTCTCCTCATTTGAAAAGGTGTGCTCTGTACCACTGCGGTAATCAGTGCGGAAATGCGGTAGTCGTCGTGTCCGGCCTGGCGCGTAATCGTACGAACTGCCGGCTGATCGTAAGCTTCCAATCCTCTGCCTAAGGCGTAAGTAAGGAGCTTCTCGGTTACAGTGTTGATAAATTCCTCGCGGTGCCCCGCCAGCATGGTCTTCTTCAGGCCCGCCGGTCCGCTGAACGATTCGCCGCCCGGCAGCTTCCCGGACGCATCGATCTTCGAACCGCCGTCTTCCGTCCGCCACTTGCCTACGCCGTCGTAGTTCTCCAGAGCGAAGCCAATCGGGTCCATTCGCGCGTGGCAGGAGGTGCAGATCGGGTTGGCGCGATGCATCTCCATCTGTTCGCGCATGGTCAGCTTGCGGCCATCGTTGTTGTGTGCCTTCAGCTCGGGAACGTCCGGCGGCGGCGGCGGGGGCGGGGAACCCAGCAGATTCTCCAGCACCCACTTCCCGCGCTGCACCACCGAAGTCCGGTTGGGGTACGAAGTCACCGTCAGAATGCTGCCCTGGCCCAGCAGCCCCGCGCGATTCGGGTCTGTCAGCGTCACCCGGCGCAGCTGCGAGCCATAGATGGAAGGCACGCCGTAATGCTCCGCCAGCCGCTGATTCAAGAACGTGTAGTCCGCGCTCAGCAGTTCGGTCACGCTGCGGTCCTCGCGGAAAATGCTGGTCAGAAAGGTGTCGGTCTCCTGCCGGAATGAGCGCCGCAGGCTGTCGTCGAATTCCGGGAACAAATCCTGATCCGGTTTCACCGTTGCCAGGTTGCGCAGATACAGCCACTGGCCGCCGAAATTGCTCACCAGCGCATCCGAGCGCGGGTCGTCCAGCATGCGCCGCACCTGCTCCTTCAGCACCGCCGGATCCTTCAGTTTGTCCTGTCCCGCCAGCTTCAGCAGTTCGTCATCGGGAATGCTGCTCCACAGAAAAAACGAGAGCCGCGATGCCAGTTCGTAGCCGCTCACGCGATACATGGCCCCTGCCGGAAGCCCCGCCGGATCCTGCTCCACCCGGAACAAAAAGTCCGGCGAAATCAGCATCGCCCGCAGCGCCTTCTCGATGCCGTGGTCGAAGTCGCCTTCGGTCCGGCCGCTCCGGTAAAACGCCAGCAGCGGTCGCAGATCCGCATCCGTCACCGGACGCCGGAACGCATGCCGCGTCAGATTGGTCAGAACTGTCTTCGCGCAAGCATCTTCTTCGCCCGCCGATGCCGGACGGCACACAAAAATGCGCTTACGGCTCGGCGTGTCGCCGCGGCCCGTGGCGTTGTACGGTCCCAGGATGGTAACCGTGTCGACATCGGGAGCAGCCTGCCCCTGCGGCACGTCGAACAGTTTCAACCGCGCGCCATCCAGGCGCAAATCCATCTTTGCGGGAGGATTGCCGCTCCCCGCGCCGCCACCGAATCCAGCGCCGGCTCCACCCCGGCGGAATCCGACTGACGCGATCTCCGGCTTGGCCGAATCCCGCAGGAACGTCACACCCACCGGATGCAGCCCCGCCTTCACCGCCAGGCGCAGTTCGCTCGGACTGCCGTTGCCCGTCGGTTTGATGCGAATCACGTACTCGGCATCCAGCGGAAAGTAATAGTTCAGCGCCAGCCCGCCGCGCGAGTCGAACGGCAGATCGTCGCTTACCTGCTCACTGCGCCCGTTTTTTCCACCGCCGCTCTTCGGTACCGAAAACGCGTCTGTTACCGGTTTCATGGAGAGGTCGCCCACCGCCTGCCGGCTCACAATGCGCGCGGTGGACATGTAGCGCTCCAGCAGCGCCGGCGACATGGAAAGCAGATTGGCGATATTGTCGAACCCGAAACCGGAATCGTCCACCGGCAGCAGTTGTCCGGGTTTGGTGTCCAGCGCCAGCAGGTCGCGCACCGCGTTGCTGTATTCCGCGCGGTTCAGGCGGTGAGCGCCCGTGCGTCCCGGGTTCGGTTTTGCCTGCGCCGCGCTGTCGAGCGAGGTTTCCAGCCACTTTGTGAACGTTGCCGAACTCGCCGCAGCCGGCCGCGGCATGCCCACCGGCGGCATCTGATCCGCCCGTACTTTGCGCAGAACGCGCTCCCACAGGTCCGCGTGGGTGCCAATCTGGTTCAGTTCCGCATGGTCGAGCGCAACGCCCGCCGTTTTCAGCTTCTGGTTATGGCAGCCGACGCAATACTGATTGAGAAGAGCCTGCTGGGAAGGAACGGGAGCGGCGGTTTCCGCGGCCAGGCTCCGGCACACGAACACACTGAGGGGGTAGATCCACGATGAAAGCTTCACGGTTTCGCTGGGAACTGTCGGCTCCAATCATATAACAGTTTGCTCAGCTTAGAAGATGATCCTCACCATCATCCGGATGGATCGCGGCCCCGCCTGTTCCACCTGCTGGCTCTGCGAAATCAGCCCGAATGAACTGCTTCCCACATTCGTGCTCGGCGCGTCTTTATTCAACAGGTTGAACAGGTTCGAAGCACAGCCGTACTTCGCCCAGGCTGTCATGCTGCGCCGCTGGGACGATCAGGCCAGGATCCGGCCTTCCAGTGCCGCCCCTCGACGACTACCGCACCGTCCTCCGCGCCTCTGCCGTTTACAATGATTAATTGTCCGCGGGAAATCAGTTCGACGAGCTCGTAAACATCATGCGCCGCCTGCGCGCGCCCGGCGGCTGCCCCTGGGATCGCGAGCAGACTTTCGACACCATCAAGCCCTTCCTCCTGCAGGAAACCTACGAAGTCATGGACGCCATCGACCGGCGCGACTGGGCTGAGCTTTCCTCCGAAATCGGCGACCTCCTTCTCCAGGCCGTCTTCTTCTCCCAGATGGCCAGCGAAGAGAACCGCTTCACCATCGAAGACGCGCTGTCCGCCATCAACGCCAAGCTGATCCGCCGTCACCCGCACATCTTCGGCGAAGAGACCGCGCAAACCGAAGGCGATGTTCGCGAAATCTGGAACCGCGTCAAATCCGCCGAAAAGAAAAAGCCCGCCGCCCTGCTCGATGCCGTTCCGCGCGCGCTGCCAGCCCTGGTGGAAGCCGAACAAATCTCCACCCGCGCCGCGCAGACCGGCTTCGACTGGCCCAATGCCGAACAGGTACTCGCCAAGCTGGACGAGGAACGCGCCGAGCTCGCCGCCTCCCAAACGCAGGAAGAGCGCGAAGGCGAACTCGGCGATATGCTTTTCACCCTCGTCAATCTCGCGCGCTTCCACAAAGTGGATCCCGAGCAGGCGCTGCGCCGCACCAACGCCAAATTCCGGGCGCGTTTCGGCTACGTTGAGCAGCAGCTGAAAGCCCAGGGCAAAACGCTCGATGCCAGCTCCCTCGAAGAAATGGAAACCCTGTGGCAGGAAGCCAAGCAGTGATCGAGATCCGCAAGCTGACCTCCACCGATGAGATCCGCAAAGCCGTTGCTCTTCAGAAAGGAATCTGGGGTTTCGAGGATCTCGATCTCCTGCCCGTGCGCCTGTTCGTCACCGCCAACAAGATCGGCGGCCAGGCCTTCGGCGCCTACGATGGCGCCCGCCTGGTCGGCTTTTGCCTCGCCATCCCCGGCGTAAAGCCCGGAGGCAAATCTTACCTGCACAGCCACATGCTGGGCGTCGCTGCTGAATATCGAAACGCCGGCGTCGGCCGCATGCTCAAACTGGAGCAGCGAGACAGAGGCCCTCGGCCGCTCGCTCGATCTTATGGAATGGACCTTCGATCCGTTCGAATTGAAGAACGCCTATTTCAACATCGAACGCCTCGGAGCCGTCGTACGCCGCTACGTGCTCAACCAGTACGGCACCACCTCCAGCCCCCTGCACGGCGGCCTCCCCACCGATCGCTGCACCGCGGAATGGTGGCTCGGCAGCCCGCGCGTGAACGGACTTCTCGCGGGCACGCCTGTCCCTCGCCCCGCCGTCGAAGAGCGTATCGCTCTGCCGGCCAACATCGCGGAGATCCGCTCGCGACGAACCCAAACGCGCCCGCGAAATTCAAAAAGAAATGAGCGAGCGTTTCCTCGAACTCTTCACGCGCGGCCTCGCCGTGATCGGCTTCGAGAAATCCGCCGACCACGGCGACTTATCTCCTCGGAAAATGGGAATGAAAATCGACAAAGTCGTTCTGCGGCTACATCCGCATGCCGCTGGTGCATTTCTTTGAAACCAGCTTCGGCCGCACCTACCAGCCGCGACATCCTCATCGTGGAAGTGGTCAGCGAAGGCCTCTCCGGCTGGGGCGAAGTCACCGCCGGCGAGAATCCCTTCTACAACGAAGAGTGGACCGATTCCGCCTGGCCCATCGTTCGCGATTACGCCGCGCCCGCGCGTGCTCCATCGCGAACTCGAAGCCGCTGCCGACGTTGCGCCGCTCACCGCTCACATCCGCGGGCACAACATGGCGCGCGGCGGTCTCGAAGCCGCCGTCTGGGATCTCGAAGCGCGGCGTCTCGGCAACCCCCTCTGGCAGCACATCGGCGGCGGCGCGCGGCGCGAAATTCCCTGCGGCGTCTCCATCGGCATTCAGGATTCCGTCGCCCAGTTGATCGAGAAAATCGAACTCGAACTCACCGCCGGCTACCAGCGCATCAAAATGAAAATCAAACCCGGCTGGGATGTCGATGTCGTGCGCCAGGTGCGCGAACGCTTCCCCAGACATCCTGCTGATGACCGATGCCAATTCCGCCTACACCCTCGCCGACATCGACCATCTGAAACAGCTCGACGACTTCCACCTGATGATGATCGAGCAGCCGCTCGGCCACGACGAAATCATCGACCACGCCGAGCTGCAGGCCCAGCTCGAAACGCCGATCTGCCTCGATGAATGCATCCGCTCCGCCCATCAGGCCGAACAGGCGCTGCGCATGAAAGCCGGCCGCATCATCAACATCAAGCTCGGCCGCGTCGGCGGCTTCCGCGAAGCCAAAAAGGTGCACGATGTCGCGCAGGCGCACGGTATCCCCGTCTGGTGCGGCGGCATGCTCGAAGCCGGCATCGGCCGCGCACACAACATCGCGCTCGCCACGCTCCCCAACTTCACGTTGCCCGGCGACGTTTCCGCCAGCAAGCGCTACTGGAAGCGCGACATCATTGTCCCCGAAGTGGAAACCACTCCGCACGGCACCATCGTCGTGCGCGATTCACCCGGTTTCGGCTATCAGATCGATCACGACTTCCTCCGGGAAATGACCATCCGCGAAGAAATTGTCGTCTGAGATGGTTTCGTTCACGGAGCTTCTCCGCACCAATCGCAATTACCGCTACACCTGGTTCGGCCAGGTCGTCAGCGAGATCGGCGACCACTTCAACAACATCGCCGTGTTCAGCCTCGCGCTCGAGCACACCAAGTCGCCCATCGTTGTTACCGGCGTCATGCTGGCCCGCGCCATCCCTGCCGTCATCGCCGGTCCAATCGCCGGCGTGCTCCTCGATCGCATGGACCGCCGCAAGGTCATGATCGCCAGCGATCTCATCCGCTGCCTTCTCGCCCTCGGCTTCATCCTCGCCATTCGCGATTCCAGCAACTGGATGCTCTACGCCTTCAGCGCCCTGCTGATGTTCGCCTCCCCGTTCTTCACCAGCGGACGTTCCTCCATCCTGCCCTCCATCGCCAGTAAAGAAGAGCTCCACACCGCCAACTCGCTCACGCAAACCACGCAGTGGACCACCCTGACCATCGGCACGTTCTCCGCCGGCCTTGCCGTCACGCAGTTCGGCTTCACCGGTGCGTTTCTCTTCAACGCGCTCTCGTTCCTCATCTCCGCCCTGTGCGTCTGGCAGTTGCGCGTCCCCCACGGGTTTCGTCCCAGGCGCCAGACCATCGACGACGATGGCGAGGTTCCGGTGGAACCCGTGCGCCCGTGGCACGAATACACCGAAGGCCTGCGCTATATGAAATCGTCACCCCTCATTCTGGGCCTCGCCCTCGTCGGCGTCGGCTGGGCCTCCGGCGGCGGCGCGGCGCAGATTCTGTTCAGCGTCTTCGGTGAACTGGTGTTCAAGCGCGGCTCTGCCGGCATCGGGGAACTCTGGGGCTGCGCCGGAATCGGCCTTCTCGTCGGCGCCGCGGTTGCGCACTTCCTCGGCCGCCGCCTCAGCTTCCCGGCGTATAAGAACAGTATCATTGTCTGTTACGTGATCCATGGCGCCGCTTACGTGGTTTTCAGCCAGATGACAAACTTCGCGGTGGCCTGTTTCTTCATCGGCGTCTCGCGCGCCGCCGTTGCCGTCAGTTCCATCCTCAACTTCTCTCAGCTGCTGCGCCTCGTGCGCGATGAATACCGCGGCCGCGTTTTTGCGACGATGGAATCGATGGTCTGGTCCACCATGATGCTCTCCATGCTCGCCGCGGGCGTGGCCTCACAGTATTTCGATCCGCGCACCGTGGGCGCGTGGGCGGGCGTCATTACTTCTTTGACCGCTGTTTTCTGGGCGTGGGCGAACTGGACGGGGAGGCTGCCGGAACCGAATGCTTGACGGAAAAGTAGTGCTGGTAACAGGGTCGGCGAAGCGCATCGGACGCGCCATCGCTCTGCGTTTGGCAAAAGAAGGCGCGCGCGTCGCCATTCACTATGAGACTTCGGAACAGGAAGCGCTTGATACTGCGCGGGAGTGCGGCAACGCCCCTGTGTTCCGCACCAATCTCGAGCGCGTCTCCGACATCGCCTGGCTCTTCGATGCGGTGCACTCTCACTTCGGCCGCCTCGATGGCCTGGTGAACAACGCCGCCCGCTTCACCCGCATCGATCCCCTCGACATCACCGAAGCCGATTGGGACGCCATCCATTCCGTCAACCTCAAAGCCACATTCTTCTGCTGCCAGAGCGCGGCCAGGATCATGCGCGCCCACGGCGGCGGTCGCATCGTGAACATCAGTTCCCTCGGTGCCCTGCGCCCCTGGGCGGACCACGCCCACTACTGCGCCTCGAAAGCGGGCGTCGTCATGCTTACCAAAGCCCTCGCCAAAGCCTGGGCCCCGGAAATCACCGTTAACAGCGTCGCCCCCGGCGTCATCCCCTTCGGCGAACATGACGACCGCATCGAAACTATGGTTTCCTCCACCCCCGCCCGGCGCGCCGGAACGGGTGAAGAAATCGCCGACGCAGTCAGCTTCTTCCTCAACGCTTCCGATTTCGTCACCGGCCAGGTCCTCGCCGTCGACGGCGGCCTCAGCCTTCGCTAACCTCGCGCCCGCGATCCCACCGGCACGCCGGGATGAGAACAAACCCTCGTCCCGCCCACCAACCGTAAAGATCGCTGTCGATGAACGCCCAACGCGAAGCACCGCACTCGATCGTCACCCATGCCCTGATCGATCAGGGTGTCAAACTCGCCGACGTTCTTTGCCTCATCCTCGCGGGCTTTGTCGCCGCCGCCCTTCCATCCCGCATCTCCCTCGCCCAGTCGCTCCTGCTCTCCGCCCTCGCAGCCATCCCCTACCGCATGGTCAACGGCAGTAAGCGCGTCTATCGCTGGGACAGCCGCCGTACTCTGCGCTGGGAAGTGGTCCACACTGTCTCCGGTCTCGCCGCCGCCGCCCTCGTGGTCTGGGCCTTTGCCGACGCCTTCCATTCCGGCCCCGGCACCACCTCCTGGCTCACGCACTGGCTGCGCAGCGCCGTCACAGGCATCGCCTGCTGCCGCCTCGCCGCCCATCTCATCGTGAACCGCCTGCGCCGCCGCGGCGTGCTCACCCACCGCGTCGCCATTCTCGGTGCCGGAGAAGAAGGCATCGCCGCCGTCGAACACCTCCGCAATGACCGCGTCCAAAACGGCTTCTACGAAATTGTGGGCATCTTCGACGAACGCGCCGAACGCTGCGAAGCCGAGATCCGCGGCATCCCCGTCACCAAAGGCATCGACCGGCTCATTGAAATCTCCCGCACCACCCACATCGACGCCATCATCGTCGCGCTCCCGATGCGCGCCCACGAGCGCATCTCCATCATGATGCAGAAGCTCAATTCCATCCCCGCCGAAATCCTGCTCCTGATGGAGTTCAGCTGGCTCAACGTTAAGGAAGTCCAGCTGCGCAATATGGATGGCTATTCGTTTCTGCAGGTCGCGCGCCGCCCGCTCGCCGGCGGCCACGCCATGCTCAAGGCCGCGGAAGATTACGTTGTCGCCACCGCCGCACTCCTCGTCTGCTGGCCCGTCATGCTCGCCGCCGCCGTCGCTATCCGCCTCGAAGGTCCCGGCCCCGTCCTCTTCCGCCAGCGCCGCGTCGGCTTCAACCACCGTGAATTCGATCTCCTTAAATTCCGCTCCATGGCTCTCGATCCCCAGGACGATGGCACGCGCGGCACCATGGAAAACGATCCGCGTGTCACCCGCGTCGGCCGCTTCATCCGCCGGCACAGCATCGACGAACTCCCCCAGCTCTTCAACGTCCTTCAGGGTCACATGGCGGTCGTCGGCCCCCGCGCGCACGTGCCCAAAATGCTCGTCGGTCACCAGATCTATCCGGAAGCCGTCATCGAATACGCCGCCCGGCACCGCGTCAAACCCGGCATCACCGGCTGGGCCCAGATCAACGGTATGCGCGGCGGCATCCACACCGAAGCCAAAGCACGCCGCGGCGTAGAACTCGATTTGGAATACGTCGAAAGCTGGTCACCCTGGCTTGATATCCAGATCATGGCCCGCACCATCTTCGGCGGACTCTGGGGCCGCGGCGTCTTCTAACCACGGTGTATCGAATCACTCATCCGGTCCCGAGCCGTCCCTACCGGATCACGTAAGATTAGAAACCCAGTGATGCCGGTACGCGGATTTCTTACTCTTCTCTTATGTTCCGCGCTCGGTGCTCTGTCCCAGTCGCCCACGAACGCCCCGCAGATCAACAGCGTCTTCACCGCCGCGCTGAACGATACATCCTTCGGTCCCGGCACCGGCATCGTGGTTCTCGGCGCGTTCCCGCCGCGCTCCGCCACTCAGGATTACACCATGACCGTCGCCGGACAAACCACCGGCATCACGCTCGCCGGCAACGCTGTCTTCCTCCTCGCCACCATTCCGGCTAACGCTTCCCCTGGACTCACCACCCTCGTCATCACCTATCAGGGCCAGTCCTCGAACGCGCTTCCCCTCAACGTCGCCACTCTCGCGCCGCAGTTTACCACCGGACCCATCACAGTCACCGGTCCGCAGGATCCGCCGCAGTACAGCCCCTATCTCCCTTTCGCCCATTACCCCAGCACTCAGCCCGTCTCGCCCGTCTCTCCCGCGGCCTTGGGGGAAACACTGCAGGCATCCCTCTTCGGGGTGGGCACCAGCGTTCCTCCTGCCGTCGTTCCGGTCATCACCGTGGGCGGCCAGAAAGCCACCATTCTCCAGGCTTCCCCCTCCACCGGCCGCGTCACCATCTATTTCACCGTCCCGGCCAACGCCTCCCTGGGAATCAATTCTGTGGTCGCCACGGTTGCCGGGGTCGCAAGCAACACTGCCACGCTGCCGCTCGGCAACGCTCCCGCCATCGCTTCCGTTCTGAACGGAGCCAGCTACCGCTCCTCCGGCGTTGTGGCGCCCGGGTCCATCGTTTCGGTCTTCGGCGCGGGCTTCGGTGCTCAGGATGTGTTCACCGCCTTTCCCTCCACCACGGTGAATGGCTTGAGCGTTCTGTTCGGAACCGCGCCCGCGCCCATCTTCGCCCTGGGAGCCACCTTCGGCCAGATCAATGTTCTGGTGCCGAATGAGCTCCCGTACAGCGGAACCGTGAACGTCACGGTGAAGAATGCGGCAGGCGCCTCTGCTGTCACCCCCATTACCCTGACCGCGGCTGTTCCCGGCCTCTTTTACTATGGCGATCCGCTCGTCCCCGGTCGCCACAACGCCGTCGCTGTCATAGCCAACACCGCGTGGATCTCCATGCCCGCTTCCATGGCCGCAACCTATGGACTGTCCACTAACTGCGCCGCTCTCACGCCAGCCTCCCTTTGCGCCCAGGCTGTCACACGCGGCGGCTACCTCCAGCTCTACGTCACCGGTCTCGGCAAAGCCACGCCCAATGGGGACCCGAACGGCTCCGGCCTTACCACCGGTTCCGTCGCACCCGCCAACGGCAATCCCATCTACCTCACCGTTGCCACCCCCACCGTGACCATCGGCGGCCAGCCCGCGCTCGTGCTCTTCTCGGGCATCGGACCCGGCTATAACGGCCTGTACCAGGTAAATGTGCAGGTCCCGGCGAACATCACCCCCGGCAATGACGTCCCAATTCAGATCTCCCTCGCCGGAATCTCGGATTCGGCCACCGTGGCAGTTCAGTAGTCACAATCCCAAACAGCCTGGTTCCCCTTTGTCTGCAACAAACGCGCCCCGCGGCTGAAACCGCCCCTGCTAACGTGAGGCCGAAAGGGTACAACCATGTCATCCGCAGCTCAGATCAACGCGAACCGCACCAATTCCGAGTCCTCCACCGGACCCAAAACCGAAGCTGGCAAAGCCAAATCCAGCCTCAACGCCTTCAAGCACGGCCTCGCCTCAGGCAAGCTCATCATCGAAGGTGAAAGCCGTGAAGACTTCAACGCGATGAAGAACGACCTCCGCTTCGAGTACCACCCCAACACCACCACCGAGGAATTCCTGATCGAAAAGATGGCGATGTCTCTCTGGTTCGCCCGCCGCGCCATGGTCGCGCAATCCGTCACCCTCAACAACGCTCCGGACAACGATTTCTTCCCCGAAAAGAAACTCGCGCTCATGATCCGCTACCAGGCCGTCCATGACCGCGCCTTCTACAAAGCGCTGGAAACATTGCGCAAACTCCAGAAAGAGCGTAGCCAGAACAAGCTGGTGCAGAACATTGGCTTCGTTCAGAAAGCCTCGGCCGAAGAGCTCTGGGACTTCGCCGTCGAACAGCACAAAAAACAGTATCCCGGCGAGCCGTTCCCCGAATTCAGCCCCGAAGAGAAGGCCAAACTGATCGAATCGCTCCGCTAATCTGCAAAACACCCCTCCAAACTAACCGCCCCGGCACTCCGTAAGCCCAAACTCCATCTGCAGTCCCCGGTCGCACGCAGCATGCACACCAAATGCGCAAAGAGCTTGTGACTTCGGTCGTCTGCAAGGCTTCTTTCCGAAGGCCCGCGAGTCATTCACGCCTGGAATCCCGCAATTCACCCCAACCCAATCAGCAACTTACAGCGCCTATCACCATCCAGCCCCAATTTCCGCTCCTACACTAAGGGCGCAATGACACTCCAGCTGACCTGCGACCCGCCCGGCCCGCTCTTCCCCATCTCCTCCAACTGCGAAATGCCGAAGATCACCCTAAACGCCGAATTCAGCGGCGAGCCTCCCACCACTCCAGCCCCTCTTCGGTATCACTGGACCGTCTCCCTGACCTTTACCGGAACCACCTGCGCCCACTCCGCCGGACGCCGCACCGCTCACCCTCCGATCGATGTCACCACCGCGGAACCCTGCTTGACCATCCCGTTCACCCACATCCGCGGCGGCGATGTCTCGGTCGGCGTCACCGTCCAGGTCAACGGCGAGACACTCTCCGCCCGAACTTCTGGGCTCCGGATCACCGGCACGAATCCCTCACCCGCGGATCTTGAGCGCGAAGTTCCCGCCAGCCCCGGTTTCCGCCGGCTCATGCGCCTCGAAAGCGGCCTGCGCCAGTTCCGCTCTCCCGCCTGTCCTCTATTCAGTGAAGACAACTTGGGCGGCGTCGGCATCTGCCAGGTCACCACCCCCGCGCCCACCGAAGACCAAATCTGGAGCTGGAAAGCCAACGTGCAGGCCGGCTGGCAAGTCTACCTCGCCAAGCAGGCGCTTGCCAAAAGCTACCCCGCCCGGGTCCGCTCCGGTGGCGCGTTCCAAAAGCTGGCGGCGGCGTTTCATTCTCACCGCCAGGCTTCCGGACTCCCACCCCTCACCCTCGAACTCCCCGATTTCAGCGAAGAGCAACTCGAGCGCGATACCCTCCGTGCCTACAACGGCTTCGCCGGCCAGCTGCACGAATTTCGCGTCTGTGTCGATGCCGAAAGCCTGCCCGCCGTCACTGTCAGCGGCTCAGTCGCCACCGCCCAGTGGGAGATTATCACTCCGGCCGAACGCGGCAATTTGTGCGAGCAGCTCGGCATCCCGCCCTGCCATCGCGGCGATCTCCACTATGTCGAAGATGTACTCCGCCAGGCGGCGTTCTAAAGCGGCAGGATCTCTTCCCGCACCGGGTCGAAATCGATCCGGCGCTTCTGCATATAGGAAATGTTGCCCAGATGCGACGCCTGCGCCGAGCGGTGCCCAATCAGCACATCGCCGTTCGGCAGCTTCCTCGATTTCACGCAGTCCAGAAAATTATTTACATGGTCGAGCGTCATGTCGTGCGGCTCGGCCTGCACAATCGTCGGCTTCACGCCCTTGCCCACCGGCCAGAACTCGTAATGCTGCCGGTCGATCAGCAGCCGTCCCTTCGTGCCGCAGAACTCGATTGCCGCGCCCGTGATTCCCGGAACCAGCGTCGCTTCAAACGTCGCCGTGTACTCGCCCGGATACTGCAGCAGTACGTTGATCGTGTCCGGAGCCGTGCGCCCGTCCTTGTAGTTGTACACTCCGCCGGAGGCCATCGCCGCTACCGGCGTATCGTAGCCCATGAACATGTGCACCACATCGATCCAGTGCGTGAACAGATCCGTTACCTGGCCGCCGCCGAAATCCAGATAAGCGCGCCAGTTGTAATACTGCTGCGGGTCCCAGTCGCGCCATTTCACCGGACCCAGAAAGTGCGCCCAGTCCAGGTTCGTTGGCTGCGTCTGCAGCGATGCCGGCGCCTTACGCAGATGGTACGTGTTCCCGTGCCACCACGTCCGCGCCAGCGTAATCTTGCCCAACGCGCCCGTATCGATATAGTCCGCCTTCGCTTTCAGATAGTGAATGCCGGAGCGCTGCTGCATGCCCACCTGGCAGATGCGGTTGTTCACGCGCGCCGCCTTCACAATCGGCGGACCTTCTTCCGGCTTCAGCGTCAGCGGCTTCTCGACATATACGTCCTTGCCCGCATTCAGCGCATCCTTCGCGATGGTGGCGTGCCAGTGATCCGGTGTGGCGATCAGGCACATGTCCACATCTTTCATCTCCAGCAGCTTGCGATGGTCTTTGAAATCCTTCGCATTCGGCGCGGTCTTGTGCGCCAGATCCAGATGCTCCGCATACACGTCGCAGAGTGCCACCACTTCCACCGATGGGTTCTTCTGGAAGTGGCTCATGTCCAGACGGCCGCGTTCCCCCGGCCCGATCACCCCAAGGTTCATCCGGTCGTTCGCGCCCATCACCCGCGAATACGACGCCGCAGTCATCGCCACGGTCGCCCCGCGCAGCAAATCCCGTCTCGTGTTCATGCCCGCCCCCTAATAGCCGACCAGTCTCTCAGCTTCACGCACCACATCTTCCACTTGCGGCAGGATTGCGTTCTCCAGCTGCGGATGGTAGCCCACCCAGGTATCCATCGCGCCAACCCTGCGCACCGGCGCATCCAGCTTATCGAACAATTCGTCCGCGATCCGGGCCGCGATCTCCGCGCCGTATCCCCACGACACGCAGTCCTCGTGAACCACGAGTGCGCGGCTCGTTTTCGTCACGGACTTCTGGATCGCTTCCCAGTCGTATGGAGCAAGCGTGCGCAGATCGATCACCTCGATACTGCTCCCCGGGTCCTTGCGCTCCATCTGAATTGCCGCCTGCAAACACTTCTGCACCAACGCGCCATACGTAATCACTGTCAGCGCACTGCCTGGCTTTACCACCCGCGCCCTGCCAAACGGAATCGTAAAGTCCACGCCAGGATGCGGAGACCGATTGTACGGTTCCCGATACAGCTTCTTGTGCTCGAGGAACAGCACGGGGTCGTCGCAGCGAATCGCTGTGCGCAGCAGTCCGCACGCGTCCATGGCATTCGAGGGCATCACCACGCGCAGCCCGGGGATATGCGTAAACGCCACCTCGCCGCACTGGCTGTGATAAATCCCGCCGCCGTTCAGATACCCGCCGATCGGCACCCGCAGCACCACCGGACAGCTGAACCCACCGTTCGATCGCCATCGCAGATTCGACAGTTCATCGCGGATCTGCATCATCGCCGGCCAGATGTAATCGAAAAACTGGATCTCCGCCACCGGCTTCATTCCCGCCGTGGCCATCCCCATCGCGCGGCCCACAATTCCCGCCTCCGCGATCGGTGTATTGAAGCAGCGCTGGCTCCCGAACTCCGTCTGCAGTCCGGCCGTAACCTTAAAAACGCCACCTTTGCCCTTCACCTCGCACAGGTTTTCTTCCCGGCTGCAGTCCGCGACATCCTCCCCGAACACCACCACGTCCGGGTTGCGCCGCATCTCCTCCGCCAGCGTCGCGTTCAGCAGGTCCACAATTGTCTTCGGCTCGCCTTCAGGATGTTCCGGCACATCGAACGCGGCCGAACAGGGGTCCACCCGCTCGGAATACAAATGGATCAAAGCCGTCTCCGGCGCGGGCGGCGGCGCCGGCAGCGCATCCAGTGCGGCCTCGTGGACTTCCTCGTCCACTTCGCGCGTCATCCGCTCGAGCGAGTGCGCATCCAGAATGCCTTCTTCCACCAGACGCCGCGAGAACGTAACCAGCGGGTCGCGCTTCGCTTCCGCTCCCAGTTCGCTCGCCGTTTTGTAATGAGTCGCTACGTCGGAAAGCGAATGCGGATACAGCCGCACCAGGTCCGCATGAACCAGCGCCGGTCCCTCGCCGCTGCGGCAATGCTCCACCGCCTCCTGCATCGTGGCGAACGATGCTGCGAAATCCGTGCCATCCACTTCCCGCCGCCACAGGTTCGGCATCCCCGAGAGCACATGCGAGATGTTGCCGCCGGGCGTCTGATAATCGCGCGGCACGGAAATCGCATAGCCGTTGTCCTGGATCAGGAAGATCACCGGCAGGCGCTTCAGGCACGCCGCATTCACCGCTTCCCAGAACTCGCCCTCGCTTGTCGCGCCTTCGCCGGAAGACACCAGCGTCACCCGGTCTCCCTGCGGCTTCAGATAGACGCCCGCTTCGGCACATCCCACCGCCTGCAAATACTGAGTCCCGGTTGGCGAAGAAGAACTGACGATGTGCAGGCCCGGGTCACTCCAGTGCGAAGGCATCTGCCGCCCGCCCGATGCCGGGTCTTCCGCCGCGCCCACGCCCTGCAGCATCATCTGGTAAGCCGTCACGCCCAGAGCCAGCACCAGCGCTCGGTCGCGGTAGTAAGGATAGATCCAGTCGTAGCCCGGTTTGAGCGCCAGTCCCGCCGCCACCTGCAGCGCTTCGTGCCCTGCCGCGCTCACCTGGAAGAAGATGCGGTTCTGCCGCTTCAGAAGAATCTCGCGGTCGTCGATGCGCCGCGATGTGTACATCAGCCGGAATGCGCGAATCAAAAAATCCGCTTCCAGGCCGCCTGCGGACGAGTCGGTAAGCCTTGCCACCGGGGCTGGCGTCATGAGCCGACTGTTTCCTCCCTATCAAGTGTAATCCCGCGCGCCGCAGCCGGTAAGGCGCCGCCGCGCCCGCTCAGCGAGAAAACCGCCAGTGCCGCCAGATAGCAGCATCCACCCACCATCAGGGTCTGCATCAAGCCCAGATAAATGGCGCAAACCAGAGCCCCCACCGAGCCCAGAACGCTCGACGCCGCGTTCAGCGACCACGCCCAGCGCAGCGCCGGCTTGCTCCGCGTTTCCAGCCGCGCCAGGCCGGCGGGGAAGGGCATTCCCATGAAGAACCCGGCCGGGAAGATCAGCGCAATCGCAATCAGAATCTTCGCGAAGCGCGGCAGACCAACCAGCGGTGTCAACCCCACCGTCATCACCACGCCCAGCAGCACCACCAGCACCGCCACCGCCAGAATCGCTCCCTTGAGCCGCGAGTCCGCGCCGCTCAGCAATCGCCGGCTCGCGAAACTGCCCAGCCCGCTCGAAAGCAGCATGGAAAAAATCACCACCGTCAGGGCATACGTCGGATGACCCAGAAAGAGTACGAACTTTTGAATCAGCGCGACTTCGATCAGGATGTAGCCCACACCAATCGAAAGAAAATACAGCAGGAATACCTGTACCGAACGGTCCTGCGGAATCCGCGTGCCCAGCACCAGCGGCGGCAGCAGCAGAATCACCGCCACGGCCGCCAGACTGATCGCCAGCAGTTCGAACAGCAGCGGCACCGCCTTGTTCACCTTGTAATCCGCGGATTGCTCCGTCGCGCCCTTCAGAAATGTCAGAATGTCACGCGGCTGCACTGTATAGAAAAAGAACGGCTGGTTATCATTCACCGGAGTGATATCGAACGCGTAGCTCCGTTCGAACTGCCCCGGGTCCGGACTGAGCAGCAGGTCCGTAAACTGGTTCGGAATGCGCTCGCCGGGAATGTAAACCGCGGTCATCTTCGCTTCCGCGATCGCCGCCTTCGCGCGCGCGATATCCTCTGCCGAAAACGGCTTACGCGAGATCAGCACCGTGTCGCGCGCGCCGAACCGCTTCAGCTCCGCCGGCCATTCCCGCCCCACGATCACATGGCGCCACGGCTCCTTCTCGCCCAGTTCGCCCAGAGCCGCAATCGCAAGCGAGATCAGCCGCAGCGATTCCCGCGGCGGCTCGAATCCCCAGCGCGTAATCGTCAGCATGCCGTCGTCCGTCAGATGCGTCAGGTAGTCGTGAAAGGAATCCGTGGTATACAGGTAGCTCTCGGAGAGAGCAAACGCGCCCGCCGCCGTCGACGCCCATGTGTCCACCAGCGTCGCCTGCAGCACCTGATACTTTTCCGAACTCCGCCGGACAAAGCTTCGCCCATCTTCCACATGGATGTGTACTTCCGGGCGGAAATACAGTCGGCGGCTCAGGTCCGGATATTTCTCCCGCATGATCGTATTCGCAATGATCGGGTTGATCTCGACACCTGTAATATCCCGGCTGCCCGACGCCAGCGCGCGCGAAACGTCCCAGCCGCCGCCCGGTCCGATGATCAGCGTCTTCGCCCCCGGCCGCACGTTGTAAGGAAGGCTCGCGCCCTGATGCAGCAGGTCGCGCAGGTTGTCCGGCGTCAGATGCGCGAAGTCGAAATCCGCGATCCCCGTCGATGCATCCGCATCGATGAAAATCTGCTTCATGCCGCCCTCGGGAGCCAGCGCGATCCGCGAGAATTCGTTCCACTTGACGAACTGCTCTTTGCGCAGCTTTTGCCCCTTGGCGTATCGGATGTCGATCCAGCCCTGCTTCAGATTCACCGCCAGCAGCAGCGTCAGCAGCAGCCCGAGAGTGACGCTTGCGATCCGGCCGGTCCGGAAACCCGCGAGATTGAACCACACCGCCGCCGCCGCCGCGAACACCACCGCTACCGCAATCGTCGTATTCGGTCCGCCGAACGTCCCGAGCATCGGCACCAGCAGCAGACATCCGCCCGCCGCGCCCAGCAGATCGAAAAAGTAAACCCGGTCGACACGTTCGATAGTCTCCGAAATAACCAGAGAAAGAATAATGCCGGAACAGAAGAAGGGAAGCGCGTTGGTAAAGTAAATCAGAGCCAGTTGCCCGTTGTTCAAATCGCCCTTGCGGCTAAGAACCGTCACGATGGCCAGAATCACCAGCAGGCAGTTCAAACCGCTCAGCAGGCCCAGCTTGCGGAACAGCGTGCCCTTCCAGGCGGCCACCACGTAAGAAAAAACGCCGCCCGCTCCCAGTCCAAACAGCGCAATCGAAATGGCCAGGAACGCAAAATGGTAATAAAATACGACCGAAAAAATTCGCGTCAGCGAAAGTTCCAGCAGCAGTGTGGCAAGCGTGGTCAGCGCAACGGCCAGGTACAGCAGAGGCCAGCTTATGGCTGGCGGGGAAGAATTGCGCGGCAAAATATCATTTTAAGTCACTGGCACAAAACATGCCTAACGGAAAACCGATGAAAAGCAGGCCGAAAGATCCCGTGCAGTCCGCCCGCGCCGCCGGATTGCGCTACGTCCGCGAGACCACCTCAGGCTTCACGCGCCAGAAGTGCGGAACCGGTTTCCGCTATCTGGACACGGCCGGCAAATCCCTGCGCGATAAACAGCATCTGGCTCGCATCCGCAGCTTGGTCATCCCGCCCGCCTGGCAGCGCGTCTGGATCTGCCCCCTTCCCGAAGGCCACCTGCAGGCCGTCGGCTATGATGCTAAAGGCCGCAAGCAGTATCGCTACCACCCTATCTATTCCCACTTCCGCAATCACACCAAGTTTGGCCGCATGCCCGAGTTCGCCAAGGCGCTGCCACTCATCCGCCACCGCGTGCAGCGCGATCTCGCCCGCCCCGGCCTGCCGCGTGAGAAGGTGCTCGCCACGGTCGTGCGCTTGCTCGAAACAACCTATATTCGGATCGGCAACACCGAATATGCCAAGCAGAACAAGTCTTTCGGCCTCACCACCCTGCGCGATCGCCATGTCGATATCGAAGGCGCCGACGTCCGCTTCCACTTCCGCGGCAAGAGCGGACAGGACCACGACATCCATCTCCACGACCGCCGCCTCGCGCGCATCATCCGCGAATGCCAGGATCTGCCCGGCTACGAACTCTTCCAGTACCTCGATCACGACGGCCGCCAGCACACCATCGATTCCAATGACGTCAACGCCTACCTCCGCGAAATCACCGGCGGCGACTTCACCGCCAAGGATTTCCGCACCTGGGCCGGCACGGTACAATCGGCGCTGGTGCTGGCCGATATCGGCCCGGCGCAGTCGGAGACGGAGATGAAGCGAAACGTCGTCACGGCCATCAAAGCCGTCGCGGGCCGTCTGGGCAATCGCCCGGCCACCTGCCGCAAATATTACGTTCATCCGGTAGTGCTCGATGCCTACGCCGATGGCACGCTTTTCTCCTGCGTGAAACCGCCCGACGGCCCCTTCACGCCCACCGCCGCCACTCTGCACCCCGAAGAAGAATGTGTCCTGCGCCTTATCCGGAAACGAGCGGCAGACCTGCTCGCGCTCCCAGGCGCGGCATGAAGCCGGTTCTTCTTTTGGCCCTTCTCTTATCCGGCTGTTCCACCTCGTCCAACTGGCAGCAGCAGGTCCGCGACCGCATCCCTCTCTACGGCCACCGCAACTGGATCGTCATTGCCGATTCCGCCTATCCGGCACAATCACGCGACGGCATCGAGACGATCGTCTCCGGCGCCGGCCAGATGGAAGTTCTGCAGGACGTGTTAAACGCCGTGAGCTCCTCGAGGCATGTCCGTCCGATCGTCTATACCGATCAGGAACTGGCCTTTGTTCCGGAGACCGAAGCGCCCGGCATCACGGCCTATCGCAAACAGCTCGCGGATCTCTTCAAGAGCCAAACGCCCACATCGCTGCCACATGAGCAGATCATCGCGAAGCTCGATCAGGCCGGCCAGACCTTTCGCGTCCTGATCGTCAAAACCAACATGACCATCCCGTACACGTCGGTCTTCCTCCAGCTCGATTGCGCCTACTGGAGCGCCGATCAGGAAAAGAAACTGCGCGCCCTCATGCCTGGTCCGCCCGCAGCGACTCCGTAGGATCGATCTCCGCGGCCCGTCTCGCGGGCAGAAATGCCGCCACCAGCGAAACCGCGCCCAGCAGCCCTGCCGCCGCAATCAGACCAGCCGGATCGGCCCCGCTCACCCCAAATACGAGTGACTGCAGCAGCGGCCTCGCCGCCAGCATCAGGCCCGCGCCCGCCAGGATTCCGCATGCGATCAATCGGACCACGCTGCCCACCATCGAGCCCACCAAATGGTTCGGCGCCGCGCCCAGCGCCATGCGAATGCCCAGATCCCGCCGCCGCGAGTTCACCAGCTGGGTCACCAGGCCGTAAAGGCCGATCGCCGCGAGCAGCAGCGCCGCGGCCGCGAACAGCGCCAGCAGGCGTGCGTTCGAGCGCGGACGCTCCAGGGTCTTGCTCAGCGCCTCTTCGAACGTCTGCATGCCGAAGATCGCTCGCCCCGGCGCCGCGCCGCGCACCACCTCGCGGATCGACCGGATCGTCTCACGCGAATCGCCCGAAGTCCGCACCAGATATTCCGGATCGGGCCAGTTTCCTCCCGATGCGCACTCGTAGATATAAGGATACGGCGGAGCCGCCGCTGAATCCTCGCGGATGTCTCCGATGACGCCCACAATTTCCGACCCGAGAACATGCCGCCCGATCACACCTCTGCCGCCCGCGTACACATCCGCGAAGCGCTGGTTCACCATCGTCGTTCCGCCGCCCGGCCGCGCCGCGGCCGTCAGTTCCGGGCACCACTTTCCCGCGAGCAGCGGGACGCGCAGTGCCTGCAGATATCCCGGGCTCACCAGCCGCGAACCCGAGGGCATCCGGCCGGTCTCATCTGTGCCCGCGATTCCCTCCAGCGTGACGCGCGTGCGCAGCGTGGCTCCGGATGCCGGCAAGAAGTTCGCCATCCCCGCTGCCTGCACGCCCGGAATCCGCCGCAGCCCGCCGATCAGACGTTCCTGCATGCGTCCAATCGCCGCGCGGTTCTTCGTCCCACGCCGCGCCCACGTGGAACAGCACCAGATTCGCCGAGTCAAAGCCCATCGGCACATGGCTCAGGTTCTGGAAGCTGCGCAGCAGCACGCCCGCTGAAGCCAGCAGCATCATCGTCAGCGCCACCTGTGCTCCAATCAGCACCTTCTGACCTCGATACCGGCTTCCGCCCGCGCCTCGTGTCGCGCCAGTCGCACGCAGCGCCGGAATCAGCCCAAACGCAGCCGCGCCCACCACGCTCGCCGCCACCGCAAACACCAGCGCGCGCCAGTCAATCGCCAGCTCGTTGATTCGCGGAGTATCCGCGAACACCCGCATGAGCAGCTTCAGCGAAAGCCGCGCCGCAGCGTACCCCAGCAGCGCGCCAAGCCCTGCAATCACCGCTACCTCGCGCATCACCATCGCCACCATCTGCGCTCGTGTCCCGCCAATCGACGTGCGGATCGCAAGTTCACGCTGCCGCTGGTTCAGCTGCGCCAGCGTCAGACTCGCCGCGTTGCTCAACGTGATCAGCAACAGCAGCAGCACCGCGCCGAACAGCAGCAGCAGCGGCTTCCGCGTGTCGCCAATCCGGGCTGTCCTGTAATCGCTCACGGCGGCCGACCAGCCCTTGTCCGTCTTCGGATACCGCTCCGCCAGTGTATTCTGGACACTCGCCAGATCCGCCTGCGCCTGCGATACCGTTACGCCCGGCCGCATCCGCCCAATGCCGGTATAGAAGCGCGCATCGCGGTACTGCATCAAAGACGGCGTCAGCTGCGCGGGAATCCAGACGTCGACCTCGGAACTGGTAAACGCCCGCGGCATCACGCCCACAATCGTGTACGCTTTGCCATCCACAATCAGCCGCTTTCCCACCGCGCCCGCTTCCCGCCGGTAGCGCCGGCTCCACAATCCATCGCTGATCACCGCCGCGAGGCGGCCGCCGTACACCTCTTCGTCCGCCGTGAAGGCGCGTCCCGCCTGAGCCGGCATGCCGTATACGCGGAAGTAATCCGCCGCCACGCGAAGCCCCGCAAGCCGTTCCGGCTGCGACATGCTGGTGTCCGTCACATTTTCGGCATAGCTTCCGCTGATTGCCTGAAACGTCCGGCTCATTCGGCTCCAGTCGGCAACTCGCGCCGGCGCCATCAGGCTTTCTTTCTGGCTCTTCGCCGCGCTGGCTTCCATCAGGCCGGCCAGTTCGTCCGGATGGGGAAACGGCAGAGGCTGCACCAACACCGTATGGACCACCGAGAACAGCGCGGTCGTGACACCGATTCCCAGCGTCAGCAGCAGCACCACGGTAACGCTGAAACCGGGCCGCGTGCTCAGCGCGCGTACCGCAAACTTCCAATTCCTCATCGTCTGTCAGACGATGCTTGGCGGCGCGGGTTGGTTTATTTCTCCGGCTGGTCGTAGCCGCTCATGCGGCGGACCCAAATGTTTCGGTAGCGCACCGGATCGTGATGGTTCTGCAATACCAGCGGCGCTTCCGCCGGCTGCGTCGAGTAATGCGCCACCTGGCGATACACCATCGGTCCCATGGAAGCCTTGCGGTTGTGCAGCACCACGCCGTTCAGAAACACCGTGATATAGGCCGGCGAAATCAGCTTCTCCCCATCGAAGCGCGGAGCCTCGAACACGATGTCGTAAGCATTCCATTCGCCTGGTTTGCGCACGGCATTCGCCAGCGGCGGCCATTGCCCGTATATCGCGCCTGCCTGCCCGTCCGCGTAGGTCGGGTTGTCGTAGGAATCCAGCACCTGCACTTCATACAGACCCATCAGCAGCACGCCGCTGTTCGCCCGTCCCTGACTTTTCCCTCGCGGTGGATTGGGCGACGCCCACTCCACATGCAGCTGCATGTCCCCAAAGCTCTGCTTGGTCGCCAGATCTCCGGTGGTGGGAGAAACCTCGAAATAGCCGTTGCCCAGCGTCCAGTCCGCCGGCCCGCCGCTCTTCGTCTTCGTGATCGAACCTGGACGGCTGGCCCACTGCGAAAGATCCTTCCCGTCGAACAGCACGATGGCATCGGAAGGCGGTCCGCCCGGCACCGTCGCGGGCGTCACCACCGGCGGATGCGGCCGCGCCGGATCATGCACATGGTAAGGAAGTCCGGGCAGCATCGGCGTGTCGGTAAAGCCCAGATCGTGGTTCGGCGGTGTCTGTGCCGCCAGCGCGGCAGCGAAGAGGCAAAGTGTAAGTCGCATCCGAAGTATCTATACGATACTCCAGTCGCGCGCCCGCGAATGCTACTCCGCCAGACCCGGCGCCGTCGCCCGACGCGTGTGGTGAGCGTCGCGCGCATGCGTATGCACTTCGCCCAGCTTCAAGCCGGTGAACAACAGAACCAGCGCGCCGATCACCATCTGCGGCAGCGTCTGCACAAAGTACAGGATCACGGAGAAGATCTTCGAATCCGCGCGCTCCGCTCCCAGCACATCCAAAGCCAGCGTCGCGAAGAACTGGAAAGAGCCGAGGTTCGCCGGCGCATTCGGCAGCGTGGTCCCAATGTGCACGATCACCAGCGTGATGCCCGCGTCCTGCAGGCTGAAATCCAGCTCGTGTGCCCGAAACAGCGCGGCCACGGAAAGCACCGGCAGCAGCAGATACAAGCCGCTGATGGCCATCGCGATGCCGAGCGCGCGCGGGTCGCCGAGCGAATGGATCTCGTGCAGCAGATGCTCAAACTTAGCCGCCCACTTGTTCTCCGCCATGAACGAATGCGCGTGTTCGCGGCGGAACAGAACGAACAGGAACAGCCCGGTCAGCACTGCCACGCCGATGGCCAGCAGGAACGTGCCGTCGCGCAGTGCCCGCGGAATATCCGTCACCCCGATGGTCAGCAGATAAAACGCCACCACCATCCAGATGCCGTCCATTATGCGCCCCACCGCGTCGGAGGTCAGCGCGAGTGAGAGCGGCGTGTCCGTCCAGTGTGAAAGCAGATAGCAGCGGATCACTTCCCCGGCCTTCGCCGGGAGCACCCCGTTCGCCACAATGCCCACGAACACAGCCTTGACGCACTCCCCGAAGGGCGCGTCTTCGGCAGGGCTCAGCAGCACGCGCCAGCGCCAGCCGTCGATCACATACACCAGCAGGTTGAGCGCGATTGCCAGTCCCACCCAGCCCCAGTGAAGCGTCCGGACATCCTGCTCCATCTGTTTGTAGTCGAACTGATGGAACACCCAGACCAGGCTCCCGATCGCAATCGCATAGCCCAGCGTAGGTACCAGCCATTTGGGAATTTTCTTACGGGCAGGCGAAGCTGGCGGCGTTTCCATGCTCGTTCGATTTCATGATAACGGAAAGCCTGTTGAAGTCCTTCTCCTGCTCAGGTGAGTGTGAAATGATAAGTGCATGCTGCGGCTCGCGTTTCTGCTGGCTTTTCACCTGATCCCTCAGACCGCCATCGACTACCGTCAGCCTCAGCTGGCGGCCTCGGAAAAGCTCGTCGCGGTTACGTTCGGTTCCGGCAGCACCGTGTATTTTTCTTCTTCGCACGACAAAGGCGCCACCTTTTCGGAACCAATCAAAGTGGGTGACGCCGACGCGCTGATGCTGGGCAACCATCGCGGTCCGCGCGTCGCCATCACGCCCGGTGCTATCGTAATTTCGGCCGTAGGCGGAGAGAAAGCCAAAGGCGATTTATTCACCTGGCGCTCGCTCGATGGCGGCCGTACCTGGAGCGCCGGCCCGAAGATCAATGACACACCCGCCGCCACGCGCGAAGGGCTGCACGCCATGGCCGCCGCACCTGATGGGCGTCTCTTCGCCGTCTGGTTGGATCTGCGGCATGTGGTTCCCGGCAAACCCGGGACGGAACTCTACGGCGCCTACTCCAGCGACAACGGCGCTACGTGGTCGAAGAACATTCTGGTTTACCGCTCGGCCAGCGGCAGCATCTGCCAGTGCTGCCATCCCTCGCTGCTGTTCGATGCCAAAGGCGCGCTCCTGGTGATGTGGCGCAATGCGCTCGAAGGGAATCGCGACATGTACGTGGCGCGTTCCGAAGATGGCGGCCGCACCTTCAGCAGCGCCGAAAAGATGGGCGGCGGCAGTTGGAAACTGGAGGCCTGTCCCATGGATGGCGGCGGTCTCGCCACCACCGCCAACGGAAAGGTAATCAGCGTCTGGCGGCGCGGAACTGAAATCTATCTCGCGCCCGAAGGCGGCGCTGAAACGGCTCTGGCCGAAGGCAAAAATCCCAGCATCACGGCTAATAAAGAAGGTGTGTTCGCCGCATGGTCTACGCCTGATGGCGTGTTCGCGCGCGTCCCTGGGCAGACGCAGCCGCAGCAGCTGGATCACGAAGGCGGATTTGTGCAGCTGACGTCCGTTCCGAACGGGCCCGTGGTCGCGGCCTGGGAGAGAAAGGGAACCATCCAATTCCACACGCTGCCGTAACCGGGCCGCCGCTGCTCCTTCTCACTTTCGGATCCATCGTCCTGCTGCTGTTCCTGATCCTCGTGGTACGGCTGCACGCGTTTCTGGGCCTGCTGCTCACCAGCATGGCGCTCGGGTTGGCCTGCGGCATGGCCCCAGGGGCATTAATCAAGTCCATTCAGTCCGGCGTGGGCGATTCGCTCGGCTTCATCGCCGTGGTTCTGGGGCTCGGCGCCATGATCGGCGCCTATCTGGAACACTCCGGCGGCGGCCGCGTGCTGGCCGACTGGCTGCTCAACCTCTTCGGCCGCCAGCATGCCATCTGGGCCGTGCTGATCGCCTCGTTCCTGGTCGGGCTGCCCATCTTCTTCGAAGTGGGCTTCATCATTCTGGTGCCGCTGGTCTGGAATCTGGCGCGAGAATCGAAACGCTCGCTGCTCTATTTCGGCATGGCCATGTGCGCGCCGCTCACCATCACGCACTCGCTCGTGCCTCCGCATCCCGCCCCGGCCGGCGCGGCGCAACTGCTCGGCGCGGATCTGGGCACCGCCATCCTCTATGGCACGCTGCTCTCGATTCCCATGTCCATCGCGGGCGGCATCGCTTTCGCGGCTTTCATTGGCAAGCGCATCTTCGTGCCGGTCCCGCCCATCGCGGATGAACTGGAATCCGGAGCGGGCGACAGCCACCTTGCCAGTCCGCCGGTCGCGCTGGTCATCCTGCTGCTGATCATGCCGGTGGTTCTCATTCTGGCGGCCACCGTCGCCGGACCCGGCAACCGCACGCTCGCCTTCCTCGGTCACCCTTTTACGGCGCTCGCTGTCACTGCTCTGCTGTGCATGTATTTCTTCGGCGTGCGCCGCGGCCTCAATCGCGACGATCTCGGCAAACTGGCGATGAAGTCGTTCCTGCCTGCCGGTTCGCTGCTGCTGATCATGGGCGGAGGCGGCGCGTTCAAACAGGTCATCGTCGATACCGGCGCCGGCGCTTATGCGGGGAAACTGCTGGCCGCTTCCCACTTCTCGCCGCTGCTGCTTGCCTTCGTTGTCGCGGTCGGCATGCGCGCGGCGCAGGGCTCGGCCACCGTCGCCATCATCACCGCGGCCGGGATTGTGGCGCCGCTGGTGAAATCGGTCGCCGGATATCGCCCGGAACTGATCTATCTGGCGGTCTGCTGCGGCGGCGGCAGTCTGTCGCACGTCAACGATGCCGGCTTCTGGATCGTGAATCAGTACTTCGGCATGACCGTGCCGCAGACGTTGAAAAGCTGGACCGTCATGAAGATCCTCACCACTGCCGTGGGGTTTGGCCTGGTGCTGCTGGCACAGGCGTTTCTGGGTCCGCGGTAGTGAGCGAAATCCGCGCCTCCGGGCTGACCAAAAAGTTCGGCGATTTCACCGCCGTTAAGGGCATCTCGCTCGACGTGCCGAAGGGCGGCATCTTCGGCTTTCTCGGGCCGAATGGCTCGGGCAAATCGACCACGGTCAAAATGCTCACCGGCCTGCTGCAGCCCACGGCGGGTGAGATTTCCGTGGCTGGCTGCGTGCCCCGCGCGGGCGACATCGAATCGCGGCGTGTGATCGGCGTGTTGCCCGAAGGCAACGCTCTGTTCCACTCCGTGACGCTGCTGGAGCACCTGCGCATGAGCGGTCCGCTTTATGGCCTTTCGCGCGAGGAGACCGAAAGCCGCGCACGCCAGCTTTTGGAAACGCTCGATCTCTGGCAGGTGCGCGACACCTATGCGGATGAGGCTTCGTTCGGCATGGCCAAGAAATGCTCGCTCGCCATGGCGCTGCTGCATAACCCGCGCGTTCTGTTTCTCGACGAGCCGTTCGAAGGCATCGATCCCGCATCCGGCCGCGCCATCAAAGACCTGCTGCAGATGCTGAAGAGCAAAGGCGTGACGGTTTTCCTGACTTCCCACATTCTGGAGATCGCGCAGCAGCTGGTGGACAGCTTCGCCATCATTATGAGCGGCTCCATTGTCTGCCATCAGACTATGGAGGAAACGCAGGCCGCTGGTTTGACGCTTGAAGACCTCTATTTCCAGCATGTGGGCCGGCCGGAGATCGGCGAATGGGCATGGCTGGGCTGAGGGCCGCGAACGGGTTCCGCGAAGTCCTCAGGCTGCAGTGGGTTTCGTACTGGCGGCGGTTCTCGCGCGGCGGTAACGGCTCCCGCAACAGTCTGATCCTGCTCGGGCTGATTGCCGTCGCGGCTTCCGCGCGTTACGCATCCATTCTGAAGGGCGTCGCGGCGCAGGCGCACACCGGCCAGTTCGGCGAACTGGATCTTTTGACGGCCGCGATTTTCGTTCTTTGCCTCTCGCCTGTATGGGACACCGGCACGGGCGCGATGGGGCCGCGGGAGCTGACGCGCTTCCCGCTGACTGCGCGCGAGCGCCTGATCGCCCGAATCGCAGGCGGTTTCGCCGCGCCGATTTCCTGGCTGGCCCTGCTGGGCTGTGTCTCGGTGTTCTGGCCTCTCGGCGCATCGCCGCATCCCGTTGGCGGCCTGATCGCCGGCGCGGCGTTTCTCTGTGCTTCCTTAATGGCCGGTTACGCAATTCGGCAATCGATGCTAACGTCGCTCGGAAGCCGCCTCGGGTTCGCCGCGCTCCTGGTTCTGATTGCCGCGGCGGCGCTGGCATGGATGCGTCTGGGTCGCGGCTCGGCCTTGCTGCTGAACCTGCTTCCCTCGCATCTGGTGGTGCTCGCTGCCGCGGGCAGCTGGCTCGCGTGCGCCGTTCTGCTCGCACTGGCCGCGGCGGCAGTCTGGTTTGCGCGCGCCAGTCTCACCTGGATGCTCGAACGGGCGCCGGCGGCGGCCAATCGCAAAGCCGCGAGCTCCGCAACCATGTCACTGCTGACAAAGGACCTGCGCTACTTCCGCCGTTCGGAACCCATCCTCTGGCTGATTCTTCTGGGCCTCGCGCTCTATCTCGCCACCGGTGCGTCGCCGGAACCGGACGCGGTGCGTGCCGTGCTGGCATTCACTTCCCTCCTGGCTTCCGGGGTCATCATGAATTCCTTCGCTGTGGATGGCGTCGCCGGCATGGATCGGTTCGGCTTGTGGCCGCTGCACGGAGCCACAATCCTCGGCACGAAAAACCGCGCTCAGACGATGCTCGCTGCCGCACGCTGGGGCCCGATTCTGGCGCTGGCCTTCTGGCGCTTCGGCTGGCACGAAGGGCTGGGCGATTCCGCCGAAGCCGCATCGCTGCTGCTGGCCAACCTGGCATGGGGAAACGTGACCTCAGTGCGGCACCCGTACACTGGCGAGGAATCGCCGTCTCTGCTGGATCAGGTGGTTGGGCTGGCGGTCAGCGCGGTACCCGGCGGTTTTGCGATCGCGATGCTGCGCGGCGGGCAGGACACCGCGCCTTTTGCGATGCTCGGAATGCTGGCTTTCTGCGCTCTTGCGTACGCCGCCTCGCTGCGCTGGGCAGGAAACTGTTACTCGCGCGAATTTGATTCCATGCGCGCCCGGATGTCGCTGTAAAACAAGAGATTCGTGCGAACTCTTACGGCTGGGAGAGACGGACGCGGCGCTCAGTCAAATTCCTCACAGCACCTGTTTTCGGCAGCACTTTACCCTGTTTTTATGACAGGACCTGAGACGCCGAAGTTTGCAGGCCCGCATCGCAGATGTGGCCTTCCGCTGGGGAGTCTCTCGATGTTTCACTCCGTTCTGGTGATTGCCGTTGGCGTGATTGTGGCGGTGTTCTTCGCCACCATGCTGTGGATGCGGTGAAGAGAAAGGGAGGAACAAAATGGCGGGGACGACGGGGCTCGAACCCGCGACCTCCGACGTGACAGGCCAGCGCTCTAACCAACTGAGCTACGTCCCCGCAATCACGACAACCGATCTTAACACGCGCGTGCCGGACGATTCAAACTCGCTCCAAGGCCCGCGTTAAACTAGGCTCGGATGGAACGGATCGGACGATATCGCATCGTCAAAGAGCTTGGGCGCGGCGCGATGGGTGTCGTCTATCAGGCCATCGATCCCACCATCGGCCGTCCGCTCGCCATCAAAACCATCCGCCTGCGCGAGCTTGACGACCCCAGCCAGCGCGCCCGCCTGCGCGAACGCCTGTTTCGCGAAGCCCGCGCCGCCGGTGTGCTCTCGCATCCCGGCATTGTCACCATTTACGACATGGAAGAAGAGGATGGCCTCGCTTACATCGCGATGCAGTTCGTCAATGGCCCGACGCTCGATGACCTGATGGCCGGCAAGAAGCCGATGCGGCCCGATCAGATCTTCCGCATCCTGCGCCAGACCGCCGCCGCGCTCGATTTCGCGCACCAAAAGGGCATCGTGCATCGCGACATCAAGCCCGCCAACATCATGGTGGATGAAGACGGCTCGGTAAAGATCGCCGATTTCGGCATTGCCAAAGCGGGCACGTCCGGCAATCTCACCCTCAGCGGCGCGATTCTGGGCACGCCCAACTATATGTCGCCGGAACAGGTGCAGGGCACCAGCATCGACGGGCGATCCGATCAGTTTTCGCTGGCCGTGGTGGCGTATGAAATTCTGACGGGCGAACGGCCGTTCGCGGGCGAACATCTCGGCACCGTGGTGTATAAGATTGTGGCGGAGCAGCCGGCGGAACCGCATCGGTTGAATCCTTCGCTCGGGCCGGAGATCACCGCCGTTTTGCGCAAGGCGCTTTCAAAGAAGGCCGACGGCCGCTACGTCAGCTGCACGGAGTTCGTGATCGCGCTCGGGGAGGCCTGCTCGCATTCCGAAGGATGGCAGAGCCTAACCCGCGGCACCGCACAGAGTCTGCCAACAGCGGCTGAACCGGTGAGCCCGAAGCGCGCCGCCGCGGTCCCGGTGCAACAGACGGCCACTCGCGAGCGCGCGGAACGGCGCCGCAGCCAGCCACGCGGGAAGCCGAAATCACTGTTGCTGCCCGCCATCGGAGCATTCGTGGTGGTTCTGGGAGTGCTCGGGTTGCTCGCCTGGCAAACCGGGGCGCTGCCTTCATTCGACGCCGCGCCGGAAACGCGCGCCGGTACCGTTTCCGCCGCGCCGCCCAAAGTGGAACCCAGTCCGGCTCCCGACGATACCGAACTTCCGCCGCCTGCTCCGGCTCCCGCACTCACCCCCGAGCCGTCTGCTGAAGGGGTTCCCGTGGCGAAGCAGGAAACCAGGCCGGAAGCCAAACCCGCGCCGCCTGTTACTGCTCCGGTCGCGCGACGCTCGCCCTTTGGAGCCGCACCCATTGCCGCAAAACCCGCTTCCGCCACTCCGCCGAGGGCCGAGACGAGCGGGCCTATGCCGCAGGACGTCTGGGTGGTGACGAATCCGCCCGGCGCCACCGCGACACTCGACGGTCGTGCCGAGCTTGCCTGTCAAACGCCCTGCATGCTGCTGAGCGAACCCGGCGTACATTCGCTCAATCTCGCGCTTGCCAATCACCAGGCGGAACGCCGCCAGATCCGCGTGGAAAGCGACCGCCTCGATGTTCCGCTGATCACCATGCGTCCCGCGGGCGGCGTGCTGATGCTGAGTACGCTTCCTTCCGGCGCCAACATCTTTATCGATGACAAGCTGATGCAGGAGCTGACGCCCGCTCAGCTCAATCTGCCGCCGGGCAGCTATCAGGTGATGGTGCAGCGGAACGGACAGCGCAAGACGCAGCAAATCCAGATTCGCAACGGCGCAACCAATTATCTCCGAATCCCGCTGGAACCCTGAATCATATTGGAACTATGAAAGCGATTCAGATAGACAGTTTCGGCGGGCCTGACCAGCTGCGCCTCAAAGATATCGATCGTCCGCAGCCCGGCGCCGGCGAGTTGCTGGTCAAGCTCGCCGCGGCGGCCGTGAACCCCGTTGATTGGATGACCCGCGAAGGCATGATGGAGAAGGTGATGCCCCATGCGCTGCCGCTGACGCCGGGCTGCGAGCTCGCGGGAACGGTGGAGCAGGGCGGCGACGGCTTTAACGCCGGAGACGAAATTTACGCCTATCTGGATCTGCGCCGCCTCGGCGCGTTTGCCGAGTACGCCATCGTGAAAACGACTGAAGCCGCGCGCAAGCCCGAGACCATGGATTTCATCCATTCCGCCTCCGTTCCCGTCGGCGCGCTGACTGCCTGGCAGGCGCTGTTCGATACCGCCGGGCTCACCTCCGGACAAACGGTTCTGATCCACGCGGCGGCCGGCGGGGTTGGCTCGATGGCTGTGCAGCTGGCGAAGCGCAAAGGCGCGCACGTCATCGGTACGGCTTCGGAAAGCAACCGCGAATACCTGATCGCGCTGGGCGTTGATGAGGCGATCGACTACCGCAAGACCCATTTCGAAACCGCCGTGAAACATGTGGATGTCGTGCTGGACACGATTGGCGGCGAGACGCAGGAGAAATCCCTCGGTGTCCTGAAGCCCGGCGGAATGCTGGTGTCGCTGGTGGCTCCGCCGCCGCAGCGCGAAGGCATTCGCACTGCGATGATCGGCGTGCAGCCCAACGGCGCGCGCCTGGCCGAAATCGCGCGCATGATCGACGACGGTGAACTGAAGACCCTGGTGGAAAACGTGTTCACGCTTGACGAAGCGGCGAAGGCGCTCGCCCTGAGCCAGAAAGGCCGCACGCGCGGCAAGATCGTCCTCCGGGTGGATTGAGCGTTAGACGAACAGCGTTGCGATCTCAACGTTCGACCGCAGGCCTTCCACCACCACGATGCCCGTTTCGGTGACATGGTACAGCTTGCGGTCCTGCTCGAGATCGTAGCCGATGGTGGTGCCTTCGGGAATTCGGACATTCTTGTCCAGAATCGCGCGCCGGATCTTGGAGTGGCGGCCGATGTCGCAGTTGTCGAGGATGATGGATTCTTCGACCATCGCGCCGGTATGAACTTTGACGCCGCGCGCCAGCACCGAATTGCGCACCGTTCCGCCGCTCATGATGCAGCCGCCGGAAACGATGGAATCGATCGCAACGCCGCGCCGGCCTTCCATATCGAAGGTAAATTTCGCCGGCGGATCGGGAAAGCCGCTGGTGCGCAGCGGCCACTGGCGGTTGTACAAATTCAGCGACGGAGCCACGGCGCGCAGATCCATATTGGCTTCGTAGTAGGCATCGATGGTGCCGACATCGCGCCAGTACGCCGAATTCTCGGGCGGCTCGCCCGGAATTTTATTGTCCGCAAAATCGTACGCAAAGACTTCCGAACGCTTCACCAGCGATGGCAGAATGTCGCGGCCGAAATCGTGCGAGCTCTTCTCGTTGGCCGCGTCGTCATGCAGTTCGCGCAGCAGCACGCGCGTGGAGAATACATAGTTGCCCATTGACGCGAAGACGCTTTCCGGATTGCCCGGAATGGTTGGCGCGTCGGAACGCTTTTCGTGGAAATCGAGAATGCGTCCGCCCTCGTCGGTTTCAATGACGCCGAATTCCGAAGCATGCCGGCGGTGCACCGGAATCGCGGCAACCGTGGCGGCCGCTTTTTGATTCTCGTGAAACTCAATCATGCCGGCGATGTTCATCCGGTAAATGTGGTCGGCGCCGAAAATTGCCACGACGTGCGGATCGGCCTGTTCAATCAGATTGATGTTCTGGTAAATGGCGTCGGCCGTTCCCTGATACCACGTCTCGCCCGCGGAACGCATCTGCGCGGGAACCGGAATGATGAACTGATTCTTCAGCAGTCCGCCGAACTGCCAGCCTTCGTTCAAATGCTGCAGCAGAGACTGGCTGCGAAACTGCGTGAGCACATAGATCGAATTAATGCCGGAATTGATGAAATTACTCAGGACGAAATCGATGATGCGGTACTTTCCCCCGAACGGAACGGCAGGCTTGGCACGTTCCTTGGTAAGCGGGTAAAGGCGGGTTCCCTTGCCGCCGGCCAACACAATCCCCAGTACACGCAGTCTCATAGTTTTTGCATTGCCATTGTGATACATACCCTGGCGGTTAGCAAACAGGAGAGTGATTGAAAGAACCTGTTATATTCGGCTGCATGAAATGGAAACTGCTGGCGGTGGCCGCGCTCTCCTCGGCCCTTACACTGGTAGCTGTAGGCAACATGAAGCTGGAAAATGCGCGCGTGAAGGTGAGCGAAGTTCTTTATGAGCCGGGCGTTCCGAGGGAACGCTACATCCGGCCCAGCGACCAGCTGATTGTCTTTCTGGATGATTGCCGCTATCAGCGCATTGACAGCGCGACGCACGAAAAAACGGTTCGCGAACGCAAATCGGGCGAAGTAATCTGGCACAACAAAGGGGAAGACGCGCCCGTGCTAATTAATCTGGGTAAGAAAGCTTACCGCACGCTTGTCATTGAAATGAAGTAAAACGCGACCGCTTACGAAGCCGCGGTCAGCGCCCCTTCCTTTGCCGCCGGCGCAGACAGCACCTCCGCCACTTTCCGCGCCAGCATGTCGGGCGTAAATGGCTTGTCGAGATGGTTGACGCCCGAGCGGATCATGCCTTTGTGAATGACCGCGCTCTGGGTGTAACCCGAAATGAACAGCACGCGCATGGCGGGATAAAGATCAGTCAGTTGCTCTGCGAGATCCGGCCCGCTCATCTTGGGCATGATCACGTCGGTCACCAGCAGATCAATGCCGCCGGGGAGCAGGGAAGCCGCATTCAGCGCGTCCTCGCCGTTAGAAGAGGCCAGGACGAAATGTCCGCGGGACTTCAGAACAGCCGCCGCGATGTTGCGCACCTGATCGTCGTCTTCCACCAGCAGGATGGTCGCACTGTGGGCCGCAATCACCTTCTGATCGTTGCCCGATCCCGTAACCTCGGCCTTCTCCGCCATCGGCATGTACACCTTGAAGGTGGTGCCGACGCCTTCCTCGCTGTAGACCCAGATCGTGCCGCCGCTTTGCTTCACGATGCCGTATACGTTCGCCAGGCCGAGGCCGGTACCCTGTCCGTGAGGCTTGGTCGTGAAGAACGGCTCGAAGATTCTCTCCTGCGTTGCCGGGCTCATGCCGCGCCCGGAATCTGTTACGGCGAGCATCGCGAAGCGGCCCACGCCACATCCGCCGTGCATGCGCGAGGTATCCGCGTCGAACTCGGCGCAGCCGGTTTCGATGAGAATGGTGCCGGTACCGTCGATGGCATCGCGCGCGTTGATCACCAGATTCAGCAGCACCTGTTCCATCTGCGTGGGGTCCGCCATCACGGGCACCGGTTCGGCCTGAAGCACTGTCTTCAGGTCCACATCCTCGCGGATGAGCCGGCGCAGAATCAGTTCCACTTCGGCAACCGCCGTATTCAAATCCATGCCGCGCGGCTGCAGGGTTCCCATGCGGCTGAACGCGAGCAGTTGAGCCGTAAGCGAGGCCGCGCGATCGCCGGCATGGCGGATGCTGCGCAGGCCGGACATCATGTCGGGCGGAACATCCCCGCGCTCGGCCAGCAGGCTGGCATAACCATTAATCACGGTCAGCAGGTTGTTGAAATCGTGCGCGATTCCGCCCGCCAGCCGGCCTACCGCGTCCATCTTCTGCGACTGCGTGAGCTGCTGCTCCAGCTTCTTCCACTCGGAGATCTCCTCCGAGCAGCCCACGATTCGCAGCAGCTCGCCCGTTTCCGAGCGAACCGGGAACGTGCGGCCGCGAATCCAGCGCACGTCTCCGTGACGGTTCAGAATCCGGTACTCTTCCTTAAAAGTTTCGAGTGACTCAGCGGCCTTTTCCACGCGCGGGAGATCTTCCGGATGCACGGCCTCCAGCCAGCTCAACGGGTTCTCGTAGAGGCTCTGGCAGGACCGCTCCCAGATGGATTCGTAACCGGGACTGACGTACAGCAGACGTCGCGATTCCGGCTCGATGATGGAAAAAACCTCGCGGACGCTGCCCGCCAGATCGTGAAAACGCTCGTGAACGTCCAGCAGCTTCTTTTCCGCCGCTTTACGCTCGGTGATGTCGAGAAAGCTAACGTGCCGGGCGCGCCGGTTTTCGAGCATGATCGCGCAGACGGTGATCTGGACATCGATCCGTTCGCCGCGTTCCGTAATGATCTGTTCTTCCCGGATGATCGGGCAATCTTCGCCGAACTCCTCTTCGCGGCGGAAACTTGCCCGCATCTCTTCATGGCATTCGATGGGCAGAAAGTCGAGAACACAGCGCCCGGCCAGATCGTTCTCCGAAGCAACACCCACCAGCCGCGCCGCTGCCCGATTAGCGGCCAAAATGCGGTCGTCGCGGGTGGTCCAGACGGGGATTGGCGAATCCAGCAGCGAATCCAACAGCGCGGCAGACCGCGCGCCAAGAAGTTCCCGTTCCAGGAATTCGACCCGTTCACGGAGCCGGGTCAATTCGCCGGAACGGCCAGAATCAGTCATGAAGTAAGATGCGCCCCTCGTCTGCACTTTCGTGATCGGTGTAGGTGAATCTTCTCACGATTTTTGTTTTCTAACTCAAAATAATGAGAAAACCTGGGCTTTATTTTGTTAATTACCAATCGATAGCGAGCCGCACGAAACTTCTCAGAGGCGTTCCCGTAGGACCTTTGGCCAGGAAGGGTTTAGCGTCGTCATACCAGGCAGTACCCGCGATATCCAAATGAATCCATGGGGCCGGGTCGGCGAACTCTTTCAGGAACACGGCGGCTGTGATGGCGCCACCCCAGCGCCCGCCGATGTTGTGCAGATCCGCAACCGTGCTCTTCAGCAGTTCCTTATATTCGTCATCGAGGGGCATGCGCCACATCTTTTCGCCTTCGGCGGCGGTCGAGGCCATCCATCGGGCTGCGAACTCCTCAGAGTTACTGAATACGCCCGTATTGATTGAGCCTAAAGCAACTACGATAGCGCCAGTCAGGGTCGCGGCATCCACCAAATGGGTGCAGCCGAGGCGCGTCGCATAGGTCAGCGCGTCGGCCAGAATCATGCGCCCCTCAGCGTCGGTATTCAGCACTTCCACGGTCTTGCCGGAGAGCGTTTTTACGATGTCGCCCGGCCGCTGCGCCCGCCCGCCCGGCATATTTTCCACCGTAGGAACGATGCCGGTTACCGCGATTCCAGGTTTCAGCGCCGCGATCGCTTTCATGGCGCCAATTACCGCCGCCGCGCCGGCCATATCGAACTTCATCTTCTCCATGCCTTCCGCCGGTTTGATGGAGATTCCGCCGGTGTCGAACGTCACACCTTTTCCTACTAATCCCAAATGAATTTCTTTGTTCTTATTAGATTCCGGCGTGTAGCTAAGAATGATGGTTGCGGGTGGTTCCGCACTTCCCATCGCGACGGCCAGGAGGGCGCCCATTCCCAGCTCGCGCATGCGGTCGGCGTCCAGCACATCACAGCTCAATCCGCACTCCGCAGCCATGGCGCGCGCGCGTTCCGCCAGCACGAGAGGCGTCAACCGGTTAGGCGGCTCGTTTGCCAGCTCGCGCGCGAAATTCTGCGCCTCACCGAGAATGCGGCCCTGTTCCACAGCCGCTTCCATGCCGGGACTTTCCGCCACCACGGTGAAGCTTTCCAGAAACTTTGTGCCGGAGCGATCGCTTTTCAGCTGGTCGCATTCGAAATCGCCCAGAAGGGCGCCCTCCACCGCCGCCGAAACGAACCCAATTGTGCAAAATTGTGCAGGAATTTCGATTGCACAATGGCGCACAGACTTGCCCTTGAGCATGCGCACGGCGGTTCCGGTGAGCCGGCGAAGGTCGGCGGGCTGGAATTTTTCAGCCTTGCCGGCACCGGCCAGAACCAACCTGGCGGCCTGATATCCGGCGGGATTATGCATCACCACCATCTCCATCGACTTTCCGGAGATCTCACCCGCCTCGTAAAATTTTTCCAGTTCCTTCCGGCGCTCCCGCCCCTCGAATTCGAGGACAATCAGGGCTCCTGTCTCGTGCGCCGCCGGCGCTCCACTCACCAGTTCAACTCTCATCAGTCTCCTAAGATCGCGCCTTGCTGGCGCGGATAGCCGCTCTCGCTTCGTTTTCGGCGGTTTTGGCCCGGTCCGTTTCGCGCTTATCGTACAGCTTCTTGCCGCGCGCCACGGCGAACTCGCATTTTACGCGGCCCTTCTTCAGATACACGCGCGTGGGAATGAGAGCCAATCCTTTTTCCCGCGTGATGCCCAGCAGCTTATCGATTTCGCGGCGGTGCAAGAGCAGTTTCCGGCTGCGCACGGGCGCATGGTTCGCGATATTGCCGTGGGAATACTCCGAGATGTGCGCGTTCATCAGCCAGGCTTCGTTCCCCTGCACGGCTGCATAGGCTTCCTTCAGCTGCATTTTGCCGGATTTGATGGACTTAACCTCAGTCCCGGTCAGCACCATTCCCGCTTCGAACTTCTCCAGCAGGAAGTAGTTGTGACCCGCCTGGCGATTCTCGCTCAGCATTTTGATTTCAGGATATTTCTCTGCCACTCCGGAGTGCCCCAGTTTTTCCTCAACAGGCGAACTGCCTGCCGCGTCAGTCAATTAGATGATAATCCACAAGGATCGTGGCTAAATTGGTCTCCCCCGTCAGGCTGCTGGTTGCAGCCGCCGTGATTCTGTCATTGGAACCCGCGCAGGCACGGACCCGTAAAGGCGACCGCCTGCTGGCGCAGGGACGCGCCGCTGAACAGGCGAACGAACTGGACAAGGCCCTCGATTTCGACCAGCAGGCCCTGGCTGAGGACCCGAGCGACACGCAGTACCAGCTCGAGACCCGCCGCGTGCGCTTCAAGGTGGGCGAGATGTACATCGAAAAGGGCCGCAGGATCCGCGGGGAGGGACGCCTGAACGAAGCCATGACGGCTTTGGAGCATGCCTACGCGGTGGACCCTTCTTCGCCTATCGCGCGGGAGGAGATCGAAATTACCCGGCGCATGCTGGAGCGCCAAAAGAAACAGGAGGCGCAACCGGGTGGGCCCACGCCCGAAGAGGTGAAGGACCGCGGCCTGACTCCTGCGGAAACGGAGAAGAAGGCTTCGCTGGCGCGCATGGCAAGCCTGGAGGACGTGCCGCAGCTGAAACCGCTGAATGCCCAGCCCATCACGCTGAAGATGAACAATCAGAAGCCGCGCGTTCTGTTCGAAACCGTCGCCAAGCTGGCGGGCATCAACGTTCTGTTCGATCCGGATTACGAGGCCCAGAACACCGTGCGGCCACAGGGAATCGATCTGACCAACTCCACCCTGGAACAGGCGCTGGACTATGTGGCGCTGGTGACCAAGTCGTATTGGAAGCCGCTTTCCGGCAACGCGATCTTTGTCACTCTGGATAACACCACGAAGCGCCGCGAGTTTGAAGAGCAGGTGGTCAAAGTCTTTTACCTGAAGAACATCACCGCCACCACCGAGCTGCAGGAAGTGATTACCACCCTGCGCACGGTGACCGACATCCAGAAAATCTACAACTATTCGACGCAGAATGCGCTGGTGATTCGCTGCGAAGCCGACCGCATGCTGCTGGCTGAAAAGATCATCAACGATCTGGATAAGCCGAAAAACGAAGTGATTGTGGACGTGATCGTCATGGAAGTGAGCAGCGATGTGGTGCGGAACCTGGGCGCGCAGATTGCCCCGGGTGGCATCAGCTCCACCATTGCCTTCACCCCGACGCGCGCCGCCATTCTTGGCAACAGCTCGACCACCAGTACCACCAGCACCACGGGAACCACGCTGACAGGCAGCACCACCACGGGGACCACCAGCACCGCGACCAGCACCACTGGCGCGATTCCACTGACCAACGTCCGCAAAATATCCTCAGGCGATTATTCCATCACGGGCATTCCAGGCGGCTTCATTGAAGCACTGCTAACCAACTCCGGCACCAAGGTGCTGCAATCCCCGCAGCTGCGTTCCGTGGATAACCAAAAAGTCAGCCTGCACATTGGCGATAAGGTGCCTACCGCGTCGGGCAGCTTCGGTTCCGGCATTGGCGGCGTCGGCGTGGGCGTCAGTCCGCTGGTCCAGACGCAGTTCACCTATATTGAGACCGGCGTGAACCTGGACATGCAATCCAAGGTTCACGATTCCAGGGAAGTTTCCCTCCATATTGAAGTGGATATCTCGCAGGTGACTGGTTATCGTGACGTCGGCGGCATTCAGCAGCCCACCATCAGCCAGCGCAAGCTGGTGCAGGACATCCGCACGGTGGATGGCGAAATCAACCTGCTGGGCGGCCTGATTCAGGAGCAGGACAACAAGACCAAATCCGGACTGCCGGGCATCTCGAGCATCCCGCTGCTGAATCGCCTGTTCAGCGACGAAAAAACGGAAAAGATCCGCACCGAGCTGCTGATCACTTTGATTCCGCATATCCTGCGCGCGCCGGACCCGACCACATCGGATCTGCGTGGCGTGGCGAGCGGCAATGCCACCAATGTGCGGATGATTCGCACGCCCAATGCGGCTGCGCCAGCGGCAACGGCTCCCGAAACGCGGCCTGCGCCTGGCACTCCCGCGGCCACCGCTCCTTTGCGGCCGCTGACGCCGAATCCGGTTCCTGGCGCCACGGCTCCGGTGATCGCGCCTGCTCCTGTCACTACGCCTCCGCCCGCCACGGCGCCTCCGCCGGACGCGCAGGGTCCGGTGACCGTCTCCTTCATGCCCGGCACGGCGGAAGCGCAGCTCAACACGGCGGTCAGCGTTGCCCTGCGCGTGCAGAATGTGACGAATCTGAATTCAGTGGCGGCGCAGCTCCGGTTCGATCCGAAGATCCTGCGCATCACCAACGTGGTTTCCGGAGACCTGATCCAGCAGACCGGACCGCCGCTGACCGCTTCGAAGAACATCATGAACGATACGGGAGACGCCACCGCCAGCATCGCGCGCGCACCCGGCGCCGCCGGCGTCTCCGGTACAGGCGGCATCATGACCATTGTGTTTCAGGCCGTGGGGAAGGGAACCACCACGGTCAGCGTGCCTTCGCTCTCGCTGCGAACCGCGCAGGGGCAGCCGATTGCAACCAACGCTCCGGCGCTGACCGTCAACGTTAGATAGAGATGTCGCGGCGCAGCGGATTGACGTTGATCGAACTGATTGTGGCGTTCACCATCATGCTGCTGCTTACCACCATGGCGGTTCCCCTGGCGCGGTCACGGGTGAAGCGCGATCGCGAGCGGAATCTGCGGGTGGCGCTTACCGAGATCCGCAAGGGCATCGATAAATATAAGGATACGTGCGACGCCGGGAAGCTCGGAATCCAGAAGCAGGACGCCATGTGCTATCCGGAGAGCCTGGAAGCCATGGTGGACGGTGTGAAGGGAAGCGGCACCAATGCCGATGTGAAACTGAAATTCCTTCGCCGCATTCCGAAGGACCCCATGACCAATTCCTTCGACTGGGGCAAGCGCAGTATGCAGGACGACCCCAAAAACTCCGGCTGGGGCGGACAGAATATCTTCGACGTGTATACCAAGAGCAACGACAAGGCTTCCGATGGAACTCCCTATGCCGAGTGGTAAAACGGCAGCCCGTCCGCGCCTGCTGAGCCGCCGCGGCTTCACGCTGATCGAGATCATGATCGTGATGGCGATCATCGTTATCCTGATCGCGGTCGCCATCCCCTATTACCAGAAGTCGGTGATCCGCGCGAAGGAAAGCGTGCTGCGGAACAACCTCTTCACCATGCGCACCGTGATCGATGAATACAGCTATGACCGGCAGAAGGCGCCGCAGTCTCTAAATGATCTGGTGACCGATGGGTATCTGCGCGAAGTGCCGCGCGATCCGGTGACGGGAAGCAGCGATTCCTGGAAGATTATTCAGGAAGATGCGGGGCAGGCGGTGAACACGGCGGAGCCCGGAATTTTCGACGTCCGGAGCGGATCGGATAAAATTAGCCTGGATGGTACCCCTTACTCCGAGTGGTAACAGACTAACCGGTCTGAATTTCCACTTTTTCTTTGTTCCTTTCCTGCTTGCCCTGATTTTCGCCACGCTGCTTCCGGCCCAAACGCCGCTCTCGTGCGCGACCACCGCTTCCAACACAACCGTCCGCCTGGAAGGACTGACGGAGCCGATCGGCAATATCGTACTGACCTGCGGAGGCGGCACGGCGGGTTCGGCAGTTACCACCAACATCACCCTAACGCTGCCCGCTCCCATTACTAACCGGCTTTCCTCCAGCGGCGTGCCGAACGCGAGCCTGACCGTGAACGGGGTTCCCTCCGGTACCGCGGCGCTGCTTGCCACCAACGTTCTGGCTTTCAACGGCGTGACGTTCACTGTGCCAGTGTCGGGTCCTGTGACCATTCAGATCTCGAATGTACGCGCGGCGATCTCGCAGCAGAGCGCGCGGCAGATCACGGCCAATCTCTCCACCACAGGGCTCTCGCTGAACAATCCCAACCTGATTGTGGCGACCGCCGCGCCCGGTCTGCTGGCGACCTATGCCAGCAATGGAATCACCTGCGTGGGTTCGCCGCTGCCGAGTTCCATCACCATCTCTAATCTGTTTGCGGCGGGCACCATCTTCACTTCCACGCGCGTGACGGAAGGCTTCGCGGGCGCGTTCATGCCGAAGGATGCCACCTCAGATGCGGGCACGCGCATCCTGGTGAGTTACTCCGGGTTCCCGGCGGGTTCGCAGCTCTATGTGCCTGATGTGGTGGCGGGCCATGACACGGTGCAGCCGACAGCGGGCGGCGATCTCGGCGGCACGCAATCGGGCGGCGCCTATGCTCCCACGGCGCAGGGCTCACTGCTGCTGGCGCGCGTTTCGGGGACCGATGCGAACGGTGCGGGCGGCACGCCGGTTATTACCAAAGCTGCCATCTCCGGCCTCACGACGTTCAACAGCGCCAGCGCAGTGCCTCTCACCAACGGCGCTGGCATTGTAGTGTATGAGGTGATCGATTCCAACCCCTCCGTGCTCGAGACGGCGCAATTTCCTGTGTTTCTGGGGCTGAACGCGGCGCCGAACCAGACACCCGCCATTGCGAGCGACGCCGTTTCGTTTGCGCCGGTCTCTACCGTTACCTATGCGACTGCCACGGATCCCATTCCGCGCTTCACAGCGGGGAACCCGGGTTCCGATTGTTCCGCTCTGGGCGATTGCGGCGCTCAGTATTTTCCTGTGCTGAGTGTCTCCGCCAGCATTCTGCAGTTTTCCGTGCCCGCGGGCAGCCCGTTCCAGACGCAGTTCGTGATGGTCAACAACACCGGCGGCGGAGTGATGCTGTTTAACGACACGCTGACGTTTCAGAGCGGCGGCACGGGCTGGCTGGTGGTGGACCCGCCCTCCGGAACCAATTTCGCCACGCTGCGCGTAATCGCGAATCCGATTGCACTGGCGCCGGGCCTCTACAACGCCACGCTGACCATTAACGCGGGCTCGGCCGGCATTCGTACCCTTCCGATCTCGCTGACAGTGGGAGCGCCTGTGGTGACGGTCAGCAGCATCACGAACGCGGCGACGCTGCAGCCCGGACCGCTGGTGGCGGGTTCGCTTGCGACCATCAAAGGCGTGAACTTTGCGACTACGAATGTCGGCGTGACGTTCAATGGCATACCGGCGCCGCTGCTCTACACCAGCGCCGGGCAGATCAATCTGCAGGTGCCCGCCGCCCTTGCCGCCAGTCCGCAGGCCACTGTGGTGGTAACGGTGAACGGCAGCAGCAGCGCCGCCCAGACCGTGCAGCTGGCGGCCGTCGCGCCGGGTGTCTTCGGCATCCTGAATCAAGACGGCTCGGTGAACGGAACGGGCGCGCCTTCCCACGCGGGGCAGATCCTGCAGATCTTCGCGACGGGCCTGATCTCGACAGGCACCGGTCCGGTAACGGTGAATCTGCAGGGGCAAAACGGACTGACTCCGCTCTATGCCGGCGTGGCTCCGGGCCTGACCGGTGTGCAACAGGTGAACGTCGCGATTCCGGCGGGAACCGCGGCGGGACAGGCTTCGCTCGCGGTATGCGCCGCCGGCGGCAGCGCGGCGCAGCCAGTCTGCAGTTCGGCGTTTCCGGTGACGGTTCAGTAACGCGCATTGAATCGTTCAGGCGGTTACGGCACTCTAGAGGGAGATGAGGGAGACACTCGACTTTGTCCTGAAGCACGGATACCTGATCCTGTTTTTATCCGTTCTTGTGGAACAGATGGGTCTCCCGCTGCCCTCATTGCCTGTCCTGCTTGCCATTGGAGCACTCTCGGCATCGGGCGCATTTTCCTATCCGGCGGCTCTGGCCCTCGCGGTTTTCGCGTGTCTGATTGCCGACAATGTCTGGTACTGGATGGGCGTGTACCGCGGCGCGGCCATTCTGAAACTGCTTTGTAAGATTTCGCTGGAGCCCGATTCGTGCGTGCGGCGCACGGAGAACATGTTCTCCCGCTACGGCGCGCCGGGTCTGTTGTTTTCGAAGTTTCTGCCGGGTCTGAGCACGGCTGCCGCCCCGCTGGCCGGTATGTTCCGCATGAAGATCTGGAAGTTCGCGCTGGCCGATGGCGCGGGCGCGCTGATCTGGGCCGGTGTGTATACGGGCCTCGGCTATGCGTTTCACGACCAGCTGGAGCTGCTGGCGGCGCAGGCGGCGCGCATGGGTTCGTGGCTGCTGGGCCTGCTGATTACGCTCGTGATAGCGTGGGTTGCCTGGAAATACATCGAGCGGCGGCGCTTTTACCGGGAGCTGCGCATTGCCCGCATCGCGCCCGTGGAACTGCGGCAGATGCTCGACCGCGGCGATCAGGTAACCGTGGTGGATCTGCGCAACGCGCTCGAATGGAGTGAGGACGGGGCGGCGAAGCTGCCTGGCGCGATGCACATGGCGTATGAGGAGATTGAACAAAGGCTGAAGGAGATTCCACTCGACCGCGATGTGGTTCTCTATTGCACCTGACCAAATGAAGCATCGAGCGCCCGTGCGGCGCTCCAGTTACGAAAGCATGGGGTGAGGCGTGTGCGTCCGCTGGAAGGCGGTTTCGACGCATGGCGCGAACTCGGATATCCGGTGGAGATGGTGCCCAGCGGCAAGCTACCTCAAAACGTATGAAACCCGATGTATCTTCGAGACATCGGATACTGCTTAAGGTGGGAACTCACATTCGATTTCAAAAACCGACGCTGCGTCTGAAAGCGGCCGCACTTCTGTTGATCGCCGGCTGCGGTGTGCACGCCGTGGCGCAGACGCCGCAACCAGCCGCGCCAGCCACTCCCGCCCCGCAGACGGAGCCGCCGGTTCCCGAAGGCAAGACGGAATCCGGACCGGGACAGCCCGCCGAGGATAAACGCGTTTTTGGTGTGCTGCCGAATTACCGCACCGCCGAAAGCTCCGTTCCGTTTCAACCCATCACCACCAAACAGAAGTTCACCATTGCCACGAAAGACTCCTTCGATTATCCGGTGTTGCTGACCACGGCGTTCTTTGCCGGTCTTTCCCAGCTGGAGGGTGACCAGAACCGTGAGTACGGCCAGGGCGTGAAGGGCTTTGCCCACCGCTACAGCCTGAGCTATGTCGACCAGGTGGTGGGAAATTATTTTCCTGAGGCTATCGTCCCGGCGCTTTTCCATCTGGATCCGCGTTACTTCCGCAAGGGCCAGGGTTCGGTCAAGAGCCGCTTCCTTTATGCCGTGGATCGCATCTTCGTGTGCCGTAACGATTCGGGCGGCATTTCGTTCAATGCGAATGAATTCGTCGGAAACAGTCTGGCCGCGGCGGTTTCCATCACGTATCACCCCCACGAACGCACTGTTGGCGATGCGGCCACGCAGGCGGCCACGTACATTTTGACCGACATGGCCGGCCAGCTGGGCAAGGAATTCTGGCCGGATATCAAGCGCGCCTACCAGCGGCACAGGCAAAAAAACACGGCGACGCCGTAGCGGCCATCGTGATGCGCGGCGCCTGGGCGTGTCGCGTAAGATGACTATATGCTCTCGCCCTCGCTGATGCGCGTCCTGCTGCTGGCAGCGGCCGGCGCGGCGTGGGGCCAGGTGATCGAGTACGAGAAGGACGGGGTGAAGCACCAGACGCTGACACGTCAGGGCGTCACCGTTATGTTCGCCACCACGCGCGCGCATGTCCACGAATACACCATGATTCAGGTGACCGTTTCGAACGGATCGCAGATCTATGCGAACATTCGGCCGGAGGATTTTTCGTATGTGCGCGCCGACGGCGAAACAGTGCGCGCCGCCTCCGCCGACATCGTGGTGAAACAGATGCTGGAACGCGGAAATCTGGGCGACGTCCAGAAGTTAGTGCTCGCCTACGAGAACAATCTGTATGGAATTCCGAATATGCGCTCCACGAATGGCTATGAACAGCGGCGGCGCGGCGCGATGGCGGAAGGCGTAGCGGCGAAGTTCAAGGCGGCGGCCGCGGCTTCGGCGCTGGCGTTTGTGGCCACGCGTCTGGCGCCGGGAGACTCCACCGACGGCGCGATTTTCTTCCCCATGGAACCGAAGCTGCTGGCCGGTGGACACCTGATGGTGCGCACGGCGAACGATACGTACGAATTTAACGCAACACAATAAAGACGGACATCTCCACTGTTAGAATTAAAAAGCAAATTCCCGGAAAACTCATGAAAGAACAACTTTCGGAATTGCCCCGCACCCTGGGTGAACTACGCGCCAGCCGTTTTGCGGATGCCCGCACGGCCGGACGCAGCGTGAAAGACGAGCTGCGCGCCAATCTGATTTGTAAGCTGCAGAAAAAAGAAACGCTGTTCCCCGGAATCGTGGGATATGAAGACACGGTAGTGCCGCAGGTGGTAAACGCGGTGCTGTCCAAACATAACTTCATCCTTCTGGGATTGCGCGGGCAGGCCAAAACGCGCCTGATCCGGATGCTGACCACACTGCTCGATCCGGCCATTCCGTACGTGGCGGGCTCGGAAATTCACGACGATCCGTTCCAGCCGATTACGCGGCAGGCGCGCGACCTGATCGCGCAGCATGGCGACGATACGCCGATCGCGTGGCTGACTCCCGAGCAGCGCTATGTGGAGAAGCTGGCGACTCCCGACGTCACAATCGCGGACATGATCGGCGACATCGATCCGATCAAGGCCGCGCGCCGCGGACAGGATATTTCCGATGAGCTGACTGTGCACTACGGGCTGCTGCCTCGCGCGAACCGCGGCATCTTCGCGGTGAACGAGCTGCCCGATCTGGCCGGCAAGATTCAGGTGGGTCTGTTCAACATCATGCAGGAAGGCGATATCCAGATCAAAGGCTATCCGGTGCGCCTGCCGCTTGATGTGATGCTGGTGTTTACGGCTAATCCCGAAGACTACACGGCCCGCGGCAAGATCATCACGCCGCTCAAGGATCGTATCGGCAGCGAAATCCGCACGCATTATCCGTCGGCGCTCGAACAGGGTCTTGAGATCACGCGCCAGGAAGCGTGGATGGACCGCGAGTCGGGCTTTGAAGTGCGCGTGCCGGCGTACATTTCGCGAAATTGTGGAACAGCTGGCGTTTTCGGCGCGCGAGGACAAGCGCGTGGATAAGCGCTCCGGTGTATCGCAGCGGCTGCCCATCTCTGTGATGGAGAACGTGCTGTCGAATGCGGAGCGGCGCGCGCTGCGCAATGGCGAGAGCGTGGCTGTGCCGCGCGTTCTCGATATCTATGCAGCGATGCCTTCCATCACCGGCAAGCTGGAGCTGGAGTATGAGGGCGAGCTGAAGGGCGGCGACACGGTAGGACGCGAACTGATCCGCCAGGCCGTGGGCGCCATTTACAACAAGTATTACGAGGGCGTGAATGTCTCGCCGATTGTGCAGTGGTTCGATATTGGCGGCACGTTGAAGCTGGATGAATCGGTGACCTCCGAGCAGATGGTGGAGCAGTTGACGCCCATCCAGGGCCTGATGGAGAAGCTGCGCGCGCTGGGTCTGGGTGCGAGCGAGCCGGACGGAGTGCGTGCTTCCGCGGCGGAGTTCATTCTGGAAGGTCTCTATGCCCATCGCCGCATCAGCCGCAGCGAAGAGCGGGGTTTTGCTTCAGAAGCCCGCAAGCCGCGCGAAAGCAAGGAACCACGCGAGCGGCGCGAGGAAGATGACGAATTTCCTCCGCGGGAACGGCAGCGGCGCAAGTATAACTAAGCGGGCGGGGTACCCGATATGAAGTGGATCAAATACTCGAAGTACACCGGCGAGGATTTGGGAATCGACGCGCAGGATCTGCTGCAGGCGCTGTCGGACTTCCTGCTGCAGAGCGGCTTCAACGACCCGTACAATCCCTCTTCCGAATGGAAGTCGCAGACCATGGAGGAGCTGCGCGAGGCTATCGAACAGGCTTTGCGTGAAGGTCGTCTGTTCCCCGAGGAGCGGCGCGAGGAGCTGATGGAACGCCTGGAGGCCATGTCTCCGGAGCAGATGGAGAAGCTGATCGATCAGCTGGTGGAGAAGCTGCTGGAAGATGGCAGCATCACCACGGGCGACCCGCGCGAAGGCGGCACCGGCAATGGACCCGACGGCAAGGTAAAGTTTCAGGTCACCGATAAGTCCCTCGATTTTCTGGGCTTTAAAACGCTGAAGGATCTGCTGGGCTCGCTCGGCAAATCCAGTTTCGGCCGCCATGATACGCGCGATCTCTCGACGGGCGTCGAAACCTCCGGCTCCTCAAGGCAGTATGAGTTCGGAGACACGCTGAACCTGGACATGAGCGAGACGCTGTTCTCCGCCATCCGCCGCGAAGGCGCGGCCGTGCCGCTCAATCTGGAGTACTCCGATCTTCATGTCCATCAGTGCGAGTACCAAAGCAGCTGCGCCACCGTGCTGATGCTCGATTGCAGCCACAGCATGATCCTTTACGGCGAAGATCGTTTCACGCCGGCGAAGAAAGTGGCCATGGCGCTGACGCATCTGATAAAGACTCAGTATCCGGGCGATTCGCTGAAGTGCGTGCTCTTTCACGATTCGGCGGAAGAGCTGGATATCAGTCAGCTGGCGCGCGCGCAGGTGGGTCCGTATTACACCAACACGCGCGATGGCCTGCTGCTGGCACAAAAGCTGCTGGCGCGCGAGCGCAAGGATATGCGGCAGATCGTGATGATCACCGATGGCAAGCCGTCGGCGCTAACTCTCGAAGACGGGCGCATTTACCGCAATGCCTTCGGGCTTGATCCGCTGGTGATCAGTAAGACGCTCGAAGAGGTCAACCGCTGCAAGAAGCAGGGCATCCTGATTAATACCTTTATGCTGGCGAGCGATTACGGCCTGGTCAGCTTTGTCCAGAAGGTAACCGAGATCTGCCGCGGCAAGGCTTACTTCACCACGCCTTACAACCTGGGTAAGTATTTATTGATGGATTACATGAATCGTAAGACCAAGACGATTCACTAATTCCACTTACCGGGCGAAGCTTTTTACTGCGCGTAAGCCGGCGGAGGCGGATTGCGCACCGCGAACTGCCGCTGATGCCAGTAGGGATACGGCAGCGCCTGCGTGCTCGCCGCGTCCAGACGCTCCACCTGCTGGGGAGTCAGCGACCAGCCCACCGAGCCGAGGTTCTGCTTCAACTGCTCCTCATTGCGCGCGCCGATGATCACGCTCGAGACGGTGGGCTTGCGCAGCAGCCAGTTCAGCGCAATCTGCGGAACCGTCTTGTCCGTCTCCTTCGCGATCTCATCCAGCACATCCACCACTTTGTACAGGTATTCGTCTTCCACCTGCGGTCCCTTGTCGGCCGTGCGGTGCAGACGGCTTTCTTCGGGCAGCGGCTGTCCGCGGCGGATTTTACCGGTCAGCCGTCCCCATCCCAGCGGACTCCAGATCAGCGCGCCAATCCGCTGATCCATGCCGAGCGGCATGAGTTCCGCTTCGTAATCGCGGCCGATCAGCGAGTAATACACCTGATGCGCCACATACTTCGCCCAGCCGTTGCGCTCGGAGACCGAGAGCGACTTCATCAGATGCCAGCCGGAGAAGTTGGAACAGGCCAGATAGCGCACCTTGCCGCTGCGCACCAGCGTATCGAGCGTGTACAGCACCTCTTCTACGGGAGTCAGCGCGTCGAAGCCGTGCAGGTGATAAACATCGATGTGATCCACGCCCATGCGCTGCAGGCTGGCATCGCACGCCGCGAGCAGATGGTAGCGGGACGATCCCAGATCGTTCGGTCCCTTGCCGAGAGGAAACGTGGCCTTGGTGGATATCAGCAGTTCGTGACGGCGTCCCCGAATGGCTTCGCCCAGAATCTTCTCGGAGAGGCCATCGGAATAAATATCCGCGGTGTCGAAGATGTTGATGCCGGCATCGAGACAGGTGCCCACCACGCGCCGCGCCTCTTCCACGCCGGTGGAGCCCCAGGCTTTGAAGAATTCATTGCCTCCGCCGAACGTGCCGGTGCCAAAACAGAGCGACGATACGTTTAATCCGGAGTTGCCGAGCAGCCTGTAATCCATGTCCCCTTTGTACACTATCGACGTCCAACAGGTCGGTTACACTCGGGTTAGATTGTACGCAACAACGCGAGCCACACAGGCGCCGCGAGCGCTGGTATGGCTGATGGCTATGGCCTGCGGCGTCAGCGTCGCCAACATCTATTACAACCAGCCGCTGCTTGAGCTGATGTCGCGCACGCTGCATGGTGACAGCGGATACGTTCCGGCATTCACGCAGATTGGCGCGGGCATAGGAATGTTCCTGTTCGTACCGCTGGGCGATATGTTCGAGAGGCGCCGCCTGATCACCGGCGTGTGCCTCGCGACGGCCGCCGCTGCTGTGTTCACCGCGCTCGCGCCCACGCTGTTCCTGCTCTCCGCTGCCAGCCTGCTGCTGGGGCTCACCTCCATCACGCCGCACCTGATCCTTCCCTTCGCTGCGCAGATCTCCGGGGCCGAAGAACGCGGCAAGGTGATCGGCACGGTGCTCAGCGGGCTGCTGATCGGCATTCTGCTGGCGCGCACCGCCAGCGGCTTTGCCGGCGCGGCCTGGGGATGGCGCACGGTCTACTGGGCCGCCTCAGTGCTGATGCTGGCGCTCGCGGCCGCGCTGCGCGCCGCGCTTCCTCCCAGCCCGCCGGCGGAGACCATGCGCTACCCGCAGCTGTTGCGGAGCATGTGGATGCTGGTGCGTCAGCAGCCGCTGCTGCGCGAAGCGTCGCTGATCGGCGCCATGCTCTTCGGCGCGTTCAGCGTCTTCTGGGCCACGCTGATCTTTGTGCTCGTCACGCCGCCTTACCATTACGGCGGCCGCATGGCCGGTCTGTTCGGATTGATCGGCGTGGCAGGCGCGCTCGCGGCCTCGCTCGCCGGACGACTGGCGGATCGCCGCGGTCCGCGCTTCACCGTCGGCGGCGGCATCCTGGTCACGCTGCTGGCGTATGTGGTCTTCGCGCTGACCGGCCAGCACCTCTGGGGACTCATCGCCGGAGTGACGCTGCTCGATCTCGGCGTGCAGGCCGGTCACGTCTCCAATCAGACCCGGATCTATGGCCTGATCCCCGAAGCGCGCAGCCGCCTGAACACGGTGTACATGGTGTCTTATTTCGCGGGTGGCGCGCTGGGTTCGGCGCTCGGCGCTGCGGGCTGGCGCATTGCGCGGTGGCCAAGTGTGTGCGCCGCGGGGTTCCTGCTCTCCGCCATGGCGCTTGCGGTCCATGTATACGGAAGTAAGATGGAAGCCGATGGATAAACTCGCGTTCCTGTTCCCCGGACAGGGATCTCAGTCGCCCGGCATGGGCAAGTCGCTTGCGGACACGTTCCCGGAAGCGCGGCGCATCTTCGAAGAGGCCGATGAAGCGCTGGATTACTCAATCTCCCGTCTCTGTTTCGAAGGCCCCGACGATATGCTGAAGCTCACCGAGCACACGCAGCCCGCGCTCCTTACCGTTTCCTGTGCCGCCGCCGCCGTGCTCGCCGCGAATGGCATCCAGCCCGCGTATGTCGCCGGCCACAGCCTGGGCGAGTATTCGGCGCTGGTGGCCGCGGGCTCGCTGCAGTTCACGGATGCCGTGAAGCTGGTGCGGAATCGCGGCCGTTACATGCAGGCTGCTGTTCCGCCCGGAGTGGGCGCGATGGCGGCGCTGTTGAAACTACCCGAAGGCGCGCTCAACGGCGTCCTGCGCGAAGCCGCGCAGGGAGAGGTGGTAAGCGCCGCGAATCTGAACTCGCCGGATCAGGTGGTGATCGCCGGGCATGCCGGCGCGGTGGCGCGCGCGATGGAACTGGCGAAAGCCGCCGGGGCCCGCAAAGCCGCGCCGCTCGCCGTCAGCGCCCCGTTTCACTGTGCGCTCATGCAGCCCGCGCAGGAGCGCCTCGAAACCGATCTCGAAGCAACCTACTTCGCCGATCTGAGAGTTCCCCTGATCAACAACTGGCAGGCGCGTGAGATTCGCTCCGCAGAAGAAGCAAGGCGCGGCCTTTACGAACAGGTTCCGAATCCTGTCCGCTGGACCGAATCCATGCGCCTGCTGCACGCGCGCGGAGTCGGCCGCTTCATCGAAGTGGGACCCGGCAAGGTCCTCGCCGGCCTGCTGCGCAACATCGTTCCCGGTGCATCGTGCGAGTTATTCGGAGAGGCGGCCCAGCTTGAGAAACTGCAAGTTACTACTGTGTAGCGCCGCCCTCGGCATGCTGCACGCGCAGACCTACGACCTCGTCATCCGCAACGGCCGGGTCATTGATCCGGAATCGCGCCTCGACGCCCGCCGCACGGTCGCCGTGCAGGGCGGCAAAATCGCCGCTATCTCGGAATCGCCGCTCGAAGGGCGAGTCGTTATCGATGCCGCGGGCCTCGTGGTTTCTCCAGGCTTCATCGACCTGCACTCGCACGGTCAGACGCCGGAGAACTATCGGTACAAAGCGCGCGACGGCGTCACCACCGCGCTCGAAATGGAGGTGGGCGTCAACCCGGTGGCGCCCTGGTATGCCGCGCGGGAAGGGAAGGCGATCGTCAACTTCGGCGCCACTTCCGGCCACATCCCCGCGCGCATGGCCGTGATGCACGATTCCGGCACCTTCCTGCCCCGAGACAATGCCGTCACGCTCAAAGCCACCACGGAGCAGAAACGCGAAATCCTCGCGCTGATACGCAAGGGTCTGGATGAGGGCGCGCTCGGCGTGGGCATGGGCATTGCCTACATGCCCGCCACAACGCGTCCGGAGATTCTTGAAGTCTTCGGCGTTGCCGCGAACTATCACGTCCCGGTTTATGTTCACATGCGCGACGCGGGTCCCGTGGAACCCGGCGTCATCGGCGCGCTCCAGGAAGTGTTGGCTGACGCGGCGGCCACTGGCTCGTCCCTGCACGTCGTCCACATTCCCAGCATGGGTTTTCGCCAGACACCGCTCTGTCTCGAGATGATCTTCGGCGCGCATAAGCATGGCATCGATGTGACCACCGAGGCGTATTCCTATACCGCCGGCATGACGCGTCTCGAAACCGCCATCTTCGATCCAGGCTGGCAGGAGCGTCTGGGCATTGGCTTCCATGATCTGCAGTGGGTGGCAACCGGCGAGCGGCTGACCGCCGAAACTTTCACGCGCTATCGCAAGCAGGGCGGCGACGTGATTCTGCACCATATCCCCGAGGAGATTGTGCGCCTGGTGATGGCGAACCCGGACGTGATGGTGGCGAGCGATGGCTGGATCGATAACGGCAAGGGACATCCGCGCGGCGCCGGCTGCTTTGCGCGCGTTCTCGGAAAATATGTGCGCGAGGAGAAAGTGCTTGACCTGACCACCGCCATCCGCAAGATGAGTCTGCTTCCCGCGCAGCGCCTCAATCTGCCACAGAAAGGCAGAATCAAAGTCGGCGCCGATGCCGACCTTACCGTCTTCGATCCCGCGACCGTGAAGGACGTCGCGACTTATGACAATCCCGCGCAGTATTCCACCGGCATTCCGTATGTGGTGGTGAACGGCGTTGTCGTGGTCGCGAAGAACCAGCTGCAGTCCGTCACCCCCGGGCGCGGGGTGCGCCGCTGATCATCTGTTCGCGTAGATCAGCAACCCGAGCACAATCGCGCTGATGCCGGCGTACATCCAGTCGCGCTGGCGAGCGAACGCATAAACGGCGTAGAGGACACGCATCACCGGCGTGGCGATCATCAGGATGCACCCCAGTTGGATGATGCCGCGCCCGCTGTCCGCCCGGATCAGCGTCAGCACCCCGCTCACGGTGCGCAGGTCGGAAGGCTCGCCGCGGAATTTCCCGTAGCGCGGCATCTCGGTTCCGTGTCGCGCCAGGTAAGTGGCGCCGCCGGCAATCATCACCGTGCACGCGACGATCACGCCCCAGCGCAGCAGCAGGCCCATCTGGCTGTCCATGCGGTCGTCGTCCATCAGATCCTCCCGGTCCAGCCGTTGTAAATCATCTCCACGCCCAGCAGCAGAATCACTGCGCGAAAGAACACGCGGAGGTGGCCGGCATCGGCTCCGGCCAGCAGGCGCGACCCGATCAGCGAACCGCCCACCACGCCCAGCATCACCGGCATCGCCAAACCCGGATCCACATAGCCTCGATGCAGGTACACCCCGGCACTGGCCGCCGCCGTCACACCGATCATGAAGTTGCTGGTAGTGGTGGAGACCTTGAACGGCAGCCCCATCGCGAGGTCCATGGCGAGCACCTTCACCGCGCCCGAGCCGATGCCCAGCAGTCCCGAGAGCATGCCGGCCAGCGACATCATGCTGAAGCCCAGCGGCACGCGGTGAACGTTGTAGGTTTCCATGCCATCCGCGCCGGGGAAAGAACTGTTGAGCTTCAGGATGGTGCCGAGCGAGCGGCGCTCCTGCGATCCCTTCGCGGGACCGTGACCGGCATGCGCCGGAGCGAACGCCGAAAACAGCAGGACCACGCCGAGCAGAATGGCCAGGGCGGCGGTGGGGACGCGAGCCGCCAGCGCCGCGCCCACCAGCGCGCCGATGCTGGTCGCGATCTCCAGAAACAGCCCGATGCGGACGTTCGAGAAGCCTTCGCGCACATAAGCGGCGGCAGAGCCGGAAGACGTGGCAATCACGGAAATGAGCGATGCGCCAATGGCGTAGCGCATGTCCACGTGAAAGGCCAGCGTGAGCAGCGGAACCAGCACCACGCCCCCGCCAAGCCCGGTCAGCGATCCGACGAAACCCGCCGCCAGCGAGCCCGTGAACAGCAGCGCGCTGAACTCGGCAATGTTCATCCTCTGTTAGTCTCACAGATCCGGACTGGCAAGTCAGATTAGCGACGCAGGTTGGCCATACTGGACCATCCTCTATGGAAGTTCGCGACATTCTGAAAGCTCTGGCGGCTGACGGCTGGGGCCATCGAGTTCCACATTCGGTGTCTGCGCGAGGCGGGTGACAGCATTCCCGAGCCTGTCAGTCGCGCGGAGGACATCGAGGTGGCTGCCTCATCGAGCCCTGACCCTCTTCGATCTTGCGAACTCACGACCAATTACGCTAACCTAAACGGGTAGGACACCCGGACAGGTGGGTGAGCGGTTAATACCAGCAGACTGTAAATCTGCCGTCCTATCGGGCTACGAAGGTTCGAATCCTTCCCTGTCCACCACTGTTTTTCGGCCGTTGTAGCTCAGATGGTAGAGCGCGTCCTTGGTAAGGACGAGGTCACCGGTTCAATCCCGGTCAACGGCTCCATTCAAGAAACACCTTCATTTCCGTTGCACGTTCGCCGGGTTTGGCTTTGTTCCGCAAAAAGCCAGGGCGCTGGTGCAGCAGAGTGGCCAACGCGAAAAATGCACAATCCTGCACAATAGTGAACAGCAGGAAAGCAGTAAATCGGGCAGGTCCGTCCCTCTCGGCCAGGCCATTGTGCATCGCAAAAACATGCACAATCCTGCACAATTCTGCACAACCGCCCCGGACTGGGTTCGTTCCGCAGCGTCCACGGCAGCGGCCCGGCGCTTCCCGGATGGCACTGTCCTTTGCTATACTTACCGTGTCCCGCCTGTACGACCACTCAGCATTCGGGTTCGTTTTGATAAATCGGTAATCCACCATGGCAAAAGAGAAATTTGATCGCAGCAAACCGCACGTCAATGTCGGCACGATCGGGCATATCGATCATGGCAAGACGACGCTGACGGCGGCCATCACGAAAACGCTTTCGAAGCACAACCCGAAGAACAAGTTCCGCTGGTTCGATTCGATCGACAACGCGCCTGAAGAGAAGGCACGCGGAATCACGATCGCGGCGGCGCACGTGGAGTACGAAACCGCGAACCGGCACTATGCGCACGTGGATTGCCCGGGTCACGCCGATTACATCAAGAACATGATCACCGGAGCGGCGCAGATGGATGGCGCGATCCTGGTGGTGGCGGCGACCGACGGCCCCATGCCGCAGACGCGCGAGCACATTCTGCTGGCGCGGCAGGTGGGCGTGCCGAGCATTGTGGTCGCAATGAACAAAGTGGACATGGTGGACGACGCCGAGCTGCTCGATCTGGTGGAGCTCGAAGTCCGCGAGCTGCTGTCGAGCTATCAGTTTCCGGGCGACACGCTGCCGGTGCAGCGGGTTTCGGCTTTGGGCGCGCTGAACGGTGAGGCGCAGTGGGAAAAGTCGGTTGACGAGCTGATGGAAGCGGTCGACACCTATATCCCCATGCCCGAGCGCGTGGTGGACCGGCCGTTTCTGATGCCGATCGAAGATATCTTCTCGATTCAGGGCCGCGGCACGGTGGTGACGGGGCGCATCGAGCAGGGGATCTGCAAGGTGGGCGAGGAAATGGAGATCGTCGGTTTCCGCGACACGCGGAAGACGGTGGTCACGGGCGTCGAGATGTTCAAGAAGCTGCTCGACGAAGGCCGCGCGGGCGATAACGTGGGTCTGCTGCTGCGCGGTGTGGAAAAGGAAGAAGTGGAGCGCGGTCAGGTGATCGCGAAGCCGGGCTCGATCAAGCCGCACCGGAAGTTCAAGGGTGAGGTGTACGTGCTGAGCAAGGAAGAGGGCGGGCGGCACACGCCGTTCTTCAAGGGATACCGGCCGCAGTTCTACTTCCGGACGACGGACGTGACGGGCGTGGCGATGTTGCCGGAAGGCACGGAGATGGTGATGCCGGGCGACAACGTGCAGCTGGAAGTGGAGCTGCAGACGCCGGTCGCGATGGACAAGGGCCTGCGGTTTGCGATTCGCGAAGGCGGACGCACGGTAGGCGCGGGCACCGTGTCCGAGATTCTGGACTAAGCGGAAATAAAGCAGTCAGGAGAACGAAATGCGCGAAATCATTACTTTTCAATGCGGTGAATGCAAAAACCGCAATTATTCGAAAACCAAGAACAAGAAGACCACCACTGAGCGGATTGAACTGCAGCAAGTTCTGCCCTTATTGCCGCAAGCACCAGCCGCATAAGGAAATCAAGTAAACTGAACTTGTCGTCCTGGAACGAAGGGGCGTAGGTTTAACGGCAGACCAGCGGTCTCCAAAACCGCGAGTGGGGGTTCGAATCCCTCCGCCCCTGCCAATCCCGGCAAAAAGGCATCGTATATGGCAGGCATCGCAGAAACAACCAAACCCGGCACGCTCGAAAACATGAAGCAATGGCCGGAGATCACGCGCAATTACATCGCGGATCTTCAGCTGGAAATGAAACGTGTCACATGGCCGACGCGCGCGCAGGTCCAGGCTACCACCGCGATCGTGATCCTCACGGTTTTCGCCTTTGCCGCGTATTTCAAAATCGTCGATGAACTGATCGTCAACTCGGTTGGCAAGCTGTACACGGCGCTCACGAAGTAGAAGTTGAATGATCGACAGTAGCGCTTATCCCGAAGACAGCGAGGAACACACCGTGCCTGACTTGGAAACCTCTGAAACGCTTGAGAGCGAAGACGTCCTTCCGCACGGGGAAGTGATGTCCGGCGATCACGAGCCCGAAGTCGAAGCCGAACCGCCCGCTGAAATCCTGCCCGAGAACACCAAGAAATGGTTCATCGTGCACACCTATTCCGGGTTCGAGCAAAAAGTGGCGGAGTCGCTCAAGACCCGCTCGGAGGCGTTCGGATTCGCCGATAAGATCGGCCAGATCCTGATCCCCACCGAGGAAGTGGTGGAGCTTCGCAATGGCAAGAAAGTCACCAGCAAGCGCCTGGTCTATCCTGGCTATGTGCTGGTGGAACTGGATATGGATGACGAGATGTGGCATGCCATCAAAGCCACGCCCCGCGTCACCGGATTTGTGGGCGGCGGCACGCACCCCGTGCCTCTTGACCGCCGATGAAGTCAACGCAATTTTGTACCGCCAGCAATACTCGGCGGATCGTCCGCGCCCGAAGATGACGTTCGACAAGAACGACAACGTGCGCATTGTGGATGGGCCGTTCACCAACTTCTCGGGCAAGGTGGACGAAGTGAATCCCGAACGCAACACGCTCCGCGTGCTGGTCACCATTTTTGGCCGCGCCACGCCCGTCGAGCTCGATTTTCTGCAAGTAGAAAAGGTATAAGCGAATGGCAAAGAAAGTAACCGGACAAGTAAAATTGCAGATCCCCGCGGGCAAAGCCACTCCGGCGCCGCCCGTCGGCACCGCTCTCGGCCCTCAGGGCGTGAACATCATGGATTTCTGCAAGGCCTATAACGCCAAGACGTCTGGCAAGGATCAGGAAGGCCTGATCATCCCCGTCGTAATCACCATCTACTCGGACCGCAGCTTCACGTTCATCACGAAGACTCCGCCGGTACCGGTGCTCATCAAGCGCGCCGTGAACATCGCGAAGGGTTCCGCCGAGCCGCACAAGACCAAAGTCGGCGAGATCACCGAAAAGCAGATCGAGGAGATCGCCAAGATCAAGCTCCCTGATCTGAACACGGTTTCGCTCGAATCAGCTATGAACTCCGTGCGCGGTACCGCCCGCAGCATGGGCGTCAGCATCGTTTAAGTGCGCTTCGTGTACGCGCCCGATGTGGAGCGCGACGATCCCGAAAGTCATTCGTTCGAAGTTCACCTGGCTGAATCCCGCCGCCGTCATCATGGCCGCCAGCTTCTCCGCCGAGGGGAACCGGCGCACCGATTCCGGCAGATATGCATACGCATCGCGTGAGCCGGAGATAGCTCCGCCGATCCACGGCAGAACGCGCCGCGAGTAGAACCCGTACAGTGCCGCAAACGCCGCATTCGGCGGCTGCGAAAACTCCAGAATCGCCAGCATGCCGCCGCGCCGCAGCACCCGTCTCAATTCACTCAGACCCCGCTCATAATTCGCCAGGTTACGGAAGCCAAAGGCTACCGTAATCAGATCGAGCGAGGCTTCCGGCACCGGCAGGCACAGCGCATCCGCTTCCACCAGAATCGGACGATGAGCGCCCTTTCGTGCCGCCGCAGTTAGCATGGGGTGGCAGAAATCGCTGCCGATCACCGGCGCGCCGCGCTCGCGCTCAAGAGCCAGCATCAAATCGCCTGTGCCGCAGCAGAGATCCAGCACGCGCGCGCCCGGACGCCGCAGCACAGCGCGCACCCGCGCCACCGTGCGGGCTCGCCAGTGTCTGTCGATGTTCAGCGAAAGCAGGTGATTGGCGAAGTCGTAGCGATGCGCCACGCGCCCAAACATCGCGCGCACCCACTGCGAAGCCTCGGCGTCGTTGGTTGTGCCCGCAGGCGTGGTGCCGCTCACGCCAGCGCCTGAGCGATCGCGGCGTGCACATGGGATTCCGCGACGCCCGCTTTCACCACCGCCTGGCCGATGCGCTCCGGCAGCACGAAATGAATGCGGCCGTGCACGGTCTTCTTATCCGAAAGCAGCCGCTGCTCGATGGCCTGGCCGCTGATGCCAGCCAGCGAAGGGATCTCGCCATAAGCGCGAATGGTGCTCAGAATTCGCTCGCTCTCCGGCTCGGTTAGAAGGTCTTCCATCACGGCCAGACGCGCGGCGCATCCCATGCCCCACGCTACCGCTTCGCCGTGCAGGAAGAGTCTGTACTGCGTCTCCGCTTCCAGCGCGTGGCCGAACGTATGGCCGAAGTTCAGAATACGCCGCAGTCCGGATTCGCGCTCATCCGCCGAAACCACTTCGGCTTTGATGCGAACCGATTCGCGGATCATCTCATCCACTTCTGCCGGACATCTCCCCATCACGGCATCGCGCCGGTCTTCCATCAGGCGAAACAGCGGCTCGCTCGCAATCACGCCATGTTTGATGACTTCATAGAGGCCCGCGCGGTATTCGCGTTCGGGCAGCGTATCCACAGCGGCGGGATCCGTCAGCACCGCGAGCGGCTGATGAAAGCTGCCGATCAGATTCTTTCCGGCGGTCAGATTCACGCCGGTCTTGCCGCCCACCGCCGCGTCCACCTGCGCCAGCAGCGTGGTCGGAATCTGCAAAACAGGAATGCCGCGCATGAAGATGGCCGCCAGAAAGCCGCCCATATCAGTCACAATGCCGCCGCCGAAGGCGATCACGATGCTCGATCGGTCGCCGCCGCGCGCAACCATCTGCTCCGCCAGCGCTTCCAGCGGCGCCAGGCGCTTCTGCTCCTCGCCGCCTGGCAGATAGAGCGGTTCGAAGTCGATGCCTCGAAGGCCCTGTTCCAGACGCGCGCCCTGATGCTTCCAAACATCGTGCGTGGTCACCACAAACACGCGCGAGGCGGATGCCGGCACAAAGTCCGCGGCCTGCTCGATCAGGCCGCGCGCCACGTGCGTCTCGTACACGGCCTGCGGCGTGCGCACCGCAAACTTAGCCATCAATGCCATCACTGTTAGAATCGCATCATTGGATGGAATGTGACTTTCTGGTGGTCGGATCGGGCGTCGCCGGATTGCGTGCCGCCATTGAACTGGCCGCGGCCGGAACGGTTCTGGTAATCGCCAAGGACACTCTTCGGGAATCCTCTTCGGAGTACGCGCAGGGCGGCATCGCCGTGGCGCTCAGTGACGATGACGAAGTGGAGCTGCACGAGCAGGACACGCTCTACGCCGGCGATGGTTTGTGCGACCGCGCCGCCGTGCACACGCTGGTGGAAGAAGGTCCAGCGGCCATCCAGCAGCTGATCGGATGGGGCGCGGAGTTCGACCGCGATGCCGCGGGCCTTTCCTTCACGCGCGAGGCCGCTCACAGCCGCAACCGCATTCTCCATTCTCACGGCGATTCCACCGGGCGCGAGATTGCACGCACTCTCTACCGTAAGGCCGCGTCGCTGCCCAATATCTGCTTCCAGACTTATGCGGCGACAGTCGATCTGCTGACCCATGACGGCGAAGTCTCGGGTGCCATGGTGTACGATGAAGCCGCCGGCTCGCTCTCTCGCTTTCCCGCGCGGGCCGTGCTGCTGGCAACGGGCGGACTCGGCCGGGTCTACCTCGACACCACCAATCCCGATGTCGCCACCGGCGACGGCATGGCGATGGCGTGGCGCGCGGGAGCCGGAATTTCGAACATCGAATTCGTTCAGTTCCATCCCACGGCGCTGCATGTTGAGGGTGCGCCGCGGTTCCTGCTCTCCGAAGCGCTGCGCGGCGAAGGCGCGCTGCTGCTGAACGCGCAGGGTGAGCGATTCATGCCGCGTTATCACGCCATGGCGGATCTGGCGCCGCGTGACGTGGTGGCGCGCGCCATCACGGAGGAACTGCGCCGCACGCAGTCGCCGCATGTGTTCCTGGATCTGACCAGCCGGCCCGCGGCTTTTATCCGGGAGCGTTTCCCACGCATTTACAAGACGTGCCTGACTTACGGCGTCGATATCTCGACGCAGCCTGCGCCGGTGCGTCCCGCAGCGCATTACGCCATGGGCGGCGTACGCACCGATCTGGATGGCCGCAGCAGCCTGCCGCGGCTGTTCGCTGCCGGCGAAACCGCGTGCACGGGTGTGCACGGCGCCAACCGGCTGGCCAGCAATTCGCTGCTGGAAGGCGTTGTGTTCGGCGCGCGCGCGGGGGCGGCCATGAGGGAAGCTTCTCCCGCGCCCCGTTCGGATGAGGGCGGGCCTGAGCTGCTGTTCCCGCGCGCCTCGGAGCAGGAAGTGCGCGCGATTGCCTCGGAAAAGTGCGGGATCGTGCGCGACGCCGAAGGCCTCCGCGACGCGGTTGCGCGTCTGGAAGCCGTGGAACGCGCGCCTTCCACGGACGCGCATCTGCCGCAGTACGACCTGCGCAGTCTGCACACTGTGGCGCTGCTGATCGCCCGCTCCGCGCTGGCGCGCGAAGAAAGCCGCGGCGCACACTTCCGGCAGGACTTCCCGGTGAAAAGCCCCGCGTTCGAAAAACCTTCGCTACTCTCAAGAGAGATTGCCAACGTTCAGTTCGTCGAACCGGAAGATTAATCAGCCGGCACTGATCCTGATGTTGTCGGCGGCCGCGCCCGCGGCGGTCGGCGATCCGCTGTCCATTCTTTGGACCGGCCCCGCCATTCTGCTTGCCTCTCTGTTCATCGCCTGGGGCGCGGAAGCGGCGCAGTTCTTCATGGCGCAGGGCTTCGCGCTGGTGATTCTGGCGTGGATGCAGACGCTGCCGGAGTTTGCGGTGGAAGCGGATCTGGCATGGCATCAGCGCACGGAACTGCTGATTGCGAACCTGACCGGCGCCATCCGGCTGCTGACCGGCCTTGGCTGGCCCATGATCTACTGCACCGCCGCGCTCTCTTATCGCGCTCGTTTCCGCAAGCCGATGCGCGGCATTGCGGTGGCCAGTCAGCAGAGCGCGCAGGTGCTGGGCGTGCTGGTGTGCCTGGTTTATGTCGCCGTAATCAGCTGGAAAGGCTCGCTGGGCCTGATCGACGCGCTGGTGCTGATGGGCATTTACGTCGCTTACATCGTGGTGATTCGGCGCATTCCGGCCGAGGAATCGGAAGATGTGGAAGATCTGGGCCGGGTTCCGCACAGGATTGTGACTTCGCGCCGACCGGTGCGCATCGCGGCGATCGCGCTGCTTTTCGTCGCTGGCGGAGTCCTGATCTTTTTCGCCACTGACCCTTTCGTCAGCAGCCTGCTCGCCATGTCCATGGCGCTCGGGATTTCGCGGTTCACGTTTATTCAGTGGATTGCTCCTCTGGTCTCGGAATTTCCCGAGCAGGTGTCCGCGTTCTACTGGGCGCGCAGTATTGATCGTGCGTCGCTGGGTTTGATGAACATGGTTTCGAGCAATATTACCCAGTGGACGCTGCTGGCCGCGCTGTTGCCCGTGGTATTGTCAATCAGCCGGCATACAGCTTCCACCATCGTCTTCGACGCGCAGCAGAACGTCGAGATGATGATGACGCTGGGACAGTCCCTGCTGGGCGCGCTCTTCCTGATCAACATGGAGCTGGCGTGGTGGGAAGCGCTGTTCCTGTTCGTCCTGTGGACGGTGCAGATCGTATTTTCGGTAAACACCGATCGGGGCGCGCTTCTGACGTACCTGCGCAACCACATCAATCAGTGGACGACGATTGCGTATTTTGTCTGGGCCGGCGTGGAACTGGTGCGGCTGCTGGCAGGCTGGCGCAAACCGAAGGCGTTTACCGAATTCGCCGCGCTCTGGAAAACGCTTTAGGGGCGATCGTGCCGGATGTGCAGGATAGGCGAAGTGGTCACCGTGTGGAAAACGGGATGACGAAATTCGAGGCACATGCCCCGGCCGATGAAACTCGCCTTCAGCAGCGACCCGCCCCAGTTCGAGCCTTCGACGCTGACCAGCACCGGATCCGGGCAAAACACCGGATGGCCGGAAATCAGCGCGGTGCCACAGCCGCTGGTGACCAGACGGTAATGGGTGTTGCGGGTTTCGATGATCAGCACGTCCCCCTCTTCGAGGTCGTCCAGATACACGCCGCCTTCAACTTCAGATTGAATCAGATTGCCGTTGATGCGGTCGCTCAGGTTCCGGTGAGGAGGCGAAATGCTAAGCGTTGTGGAGAGCGTGCTGTGCTCACGGCCCATAGGAAGTTCGTTCCGTTACTTACTCGCCAGCCATGCAATAAACATGCCGTCCGGCTCCACGTCTTCCCAGTAGGAGATGAAACGGCTCGAAACTTCGCGGCAATCGCGTTTCAGCAATCTCTCCAGTGCCCCGCGGTGGAACCATTTCTCCCAGGCCGGGGTCTTTAGTTTACCGAAATATTCGGCATTTTTGTCGATAATCACCAGCCGGCCGCCTGGTTTCAGGACCCGGCACATTTCGGCGACGGCTCGATCTATCTCGACGGCATGCTCCAGCGATTCCGTGGCATACACGCAATCAAAGTGAGTGTCGGGAAACGGCAGCTCGGTTAGCGCGCCCTGTCGAGTATGAATGGGAGCGGGAACATGCTTCAGCATTTCCGGGGAAATGTCGAGGCCCCAAATTTCCGCCGCAGGGAAATTCTCCTGCAGAACGCGCGCGAAGCGGCCTTTGCCGCACCCGGCGTCCAGAACGCGGCGGCCGGTCAGATTCCCGAAGAATTCGAGGATAAGCCGGACGTGATAAATGCGCGGATCGATGGCGGAAGGGAAGTTTTCCTCGTCGCGCGAGGCTTCGTCGAAGGAGTGCTGGATCTCCGTCCGCAGATCGTCTGTCAGCACTTCGGGCCGGGCCTCCGGCTTGCCGAACAGGCGCCGCCAGTTCACGCCCGCGTCAGGAACAGCGGCAGGCCCAGCTTGTTGGAGTAGTAAGGCCGGAAGCGCTCCACGTTGTACATGGTTTCGACGTCCACCTTGCGCGGTCCGAGCGCCGGGTCCGGAATGGGCACGGCGGCGTAGCAGCCCTGGCTGATACCCATCATCAGGCCGTGCTGCCCGGTCTTGATGCAGTCTATGGCCATGCCGGCGAATGTCGCGGCAATCAGGCGATCCACGCAATCCGGACTGCCGCTGCGCAGGTCGTAAGTCAGATCGCTGACGATGGTTTCATCGCCGGTCACCTTTTGAATTTCGTCGCTCAGCGCTTCGCCGACGTTGGCCTTTTTGCGATGTCCGTAGGCGTCCGCGGGACCGTATTCCTGGGCCTTGTAGCCCTGCCATTTGGCGCCTTCGGAAAGGACGATCAGGGCATAGTTGCTGGGACTTTTGGCTTTGTCTTTGATTAGCACTTCGATCAGCTTTTGCAGGTCGAAGGGATGCTCGGGAATGCAGCATCGCAGCGACGTGACGTAGGCAGTGTAGAACGCGGTATAGCCGGCGTCGCGTCCGAAAATGCGGAAAATGCCGATGCGTTCATGCGAACCGACGGTGGTGCGCTGGCGGTCGATGGCCTCCATGGCGCGCGAGATGGCGGTGGAAAAACCGATGCAATATTCGGTGTTCTGGACATCGTTGTCCATGGTCTTCGGGATGGCGATTACGTTCACGCCGGCCTTGTCCACATGCGCGGCGTAGCTCAGGGTATCGTCGCCGCCGATGGCGATCAGGTAATCGAGATTCAGGCGCGCCACGTTCTTCAGCACCTGACTGGTCATGTCGTAGACGGTGGTGGTTACGCCTTCCTTGGTCTGCTGCGAACTGGGAAATGTCTGGCCGGCGAGGAAATCCGGCACCTTCTTCATTTTTTTGGGATTGGTACGCGAGCTGTGCAGGAAGGTTCCGCCGAAACGGTCGATCACGCCTGTGTTTTCGGTGTTCAGCGGGAGGATGTAGCGCGCCACGCTGGAGGGATCCTCGAAGTTGAGGTGAGTGAGACCTTCCCAGCCGCGGCGGATGCCGATGACTTCACAATCGATTTCGCGCCCGCGATACACAACGGTTTTGATGACTGAATTTAGCCCGGGAACATCGCCGCCCCCGGTGAGGATACCGACTCGCCTGATCGCCATGAACCATTATTAAAGCATGCTACCGATGGTGGATTTTGCGGCGGACGTCCGGCCAGAATTCGCGAAACGCGTTGCGTCCCGCGTCTCCCGCCAGCAGCAGGCTGCCGTAAATGAAACCGTCTCCGGTGCTGCGCTGGCCCACCGGCACCCAGCGCACGCCGATCTGTGTGGCGCCGTAGGCGCTGATCACGTTGGCCCAGGCAAAAGAGCGGCCGCCGCTGTCGGTGTAGGCCCATAACACCTGGCCGACCGCGTCGCGCAGTCGCGGCCCAAGGCCCGCGCGCTGCGAGCGGAAGTAGCGCGGATCCTGATGCGTCACCGCATCCAGACCTTCGGCGATGGTCTCACGCACGGCGTTCACCGCGAGATCGGTTCCGTATCGTTTGCCAAAGCCAGTCCAGGTTCTGCCCCATTCGGGATGCGTGTTGCGGCCTTCCTGATAACCGGCAACCAGCAGCGCTCCGACGAAGACACGCGGCGCGATCATGCGCTGCAGGTGGATTTGCAGCTTCTGCTGAGGCGTGAGGGCGGGCGCGCCGGGCGTTTCTCCCGGGGAGAAAATATTATCGCGATAGCGGTCCGGCTGGGCTGGCGGCACTGTCGTCTGGGCGTACATTGCAACAGGCAGCAGAGTCAGGACCGCGAATCGGAGCATCATTGATATTCGATTACAGCACGTGCAATACCGCACGGCATCACACCGTTTCCGCAATGCCACTTTGGAGTGGTAAGTGCTTGCTGCGAACCGAGGAAATTATGGAGATCGCGGGAAAAGCTTATATCACTCCGAATGTCGGGAAAGCCGATCGGGCCATGTCAGTTATTGCCGGCACGCTGATGGCACTTTATGGCGCGAAGAAGCGAAACGCGCTGGGCGCGGGACTTGCTTTTCTGGGAGCCGGAATGATCCGGCGCGGGGTTACCGGGTTCTGCTACACATATCAGTATCTGGGTGTTCGCACGGCGGACACCGGGCAGGGCTCGAACGTCAGCATTCCTTATGAGATGGGTGTGCGAGTGGACCGCTCGACCACGATCAACAAACCGCGCGAAGAAGTGTTTGCTTTCTGGCGCAATCTGGAAAACCTTCCGCGCTTCATGAAGCACCTCAAGTCCGTCAAAGTGACCGGCGAGAAGACATCGCGCTGGACCGCCCTCGCTCCGCGTGGACGCACGGTGGAATGGGATGCCGAGATCATCAACGAGATACCGGGCGAGTTGCTGGCGTGGCGATCGCTGCCGGGTGCGGATGTGGACAACGCCGGCTCCGTTCACTTCGCGGACGCAACCGGCGGACGCGGAACCTCGGTGCGGGTAACGCTGCAGTACAATCCTCCGGGCGGCGTTCTGGGCGCCTATCTGGCGAAGCTGTTCGGCGAAGAGCCGGAACAGCAGATCACCGATGATCTGCGCAGGCTGAAATCGATGGTGGAATCCGGCCAGGTGATCGACAATACCGGCCAGGTTTCCGGCCGCGAAGCCGAGCAAACAGCCAGAACCGATCGCAAGCGGCATGACGATGAGCATCTGCGGGAAGCTTCGGAAGAGTCGTTCCCGGCCAGTGATGCGCCGGCATACCGTTAATCGAGAGGGAAAAACATGAAGGCAATCTGCTGGCACGGCACACAGGATATCCGTCTCGATACGGTGCCCGAACCGAAAATCCTGGATACGCGGGATGCAGTCATTCAGGTCACCTCAACGGCGATCTGCGGCTCGGATATTCACCTGTATGACGGATACATTCCGACCATGGAATCGGGCGACATTCTTGGCCATGAGTTCATGGGCGATGTGGTCGCGGTTGGAAAGGATGTCGCCAATCTCAAAAAAGGCGACCGCGTGGTGGTGCCGTTTACCATTTCCTGCGGCGCGTGCTGGTTCTGCAGGAGCTCACTGTATTCCTGCTGCGACAACACCAACCCGAACGCGAGCATGGCGGAGAAGCTGTACGGCCAGAGCGCAGCGGGCCTGTTTGGTTATTCGCACATGTTCGGCGGCTATGCCGGCGGCCAGGCGGAATATGTGCGGGTACCTTTCGCCGATGTTGGACCCATCGTGATTCCCGATCCGGTGACCGATGAACAGGCGCTGTTCCTTTCCGATATCCTGCCGACCGCCTACATGGCGGCCGAGAACTGCAACATTCAGCCGGGGGATACGGTGGCGATCTGGGGTGCCGGGCCGGTGGGACTGCTGGCGATCCGCTGCGCTTACATGCTGGGCGCGGAGCGCGTCATCTCGATCGACCGCGTGCCGGAGCGGCTGGCCAAAGCAAAGAACGAAGCCAAAGCAGAAACCATCCATTACGACGAGACCGACGTTCACGAAAAGCTGAAGGAAATGACCGGCGGGCGCGGTCCGGATTCGTGTATCGACGCGGTCGGAATGGAAGCGCATGGCACTTCCATCGACGCTCTGTACGACCGGGCGAAACAGGCGGTGAGGCTCGAAACCGACCGTCCTCATGTTTTGCGTCAGGCTATTCAGATCTGCCGCAAAGGCGGCACGGTTTCGATTCCCGGCGTGTACGGCGGCCTGATCGATAAGTTTCCAATTGGAGCGGCTTTCTCCAAAGGGCTGACTCTCAAAATGGGTCAAACGCACGTGCAGCGCTATACCAGGAGTCTGCTGGAACGGATTGTGAAGGGCGACATCGACCCGTCTTTCATCATCACGCACCGGCTGAAGCTGGAAGACGGCCCGAAAGCCTACTCCACGTTCACCAGGAAGGAAGACAACTGCATCAAAGTGGTGCTGAAGCCCTAAGCGGCGAAAGCGCGGGGACGGCTGAGTGCCGAATCCAGAATCCAGCGGATCTGCACGGCTTCGAATGGCGCCGAGCAGTAATCGGTTGCGCCGGCTTCCAGCGCATCCAGCCACCCGCTGACCTCGGGGAGGCGCGTTACCACGACAACCGGAGGAGCATTGTGCCAGGCACGGATGGCACGAAGCGCGTCCAGGTAATCCGCTTCGTCACCGGACAGGAAAATCAAATCGGCCTCAGGCCGCGCGGGATAATCGGAATTCATCTCGGAGCGGCAGACGACATGGCTGGCGTGGGTGGTAATGGTTTCTATTTGCCGGGCCGTGGAATCATCCAGGCCAATCAAAGAAATGAGCGCCATTTTGTTACTCCTTCCGGCTGCGGTCACCGCGGTGATCCGGCGGCCTCAAGGATCGAGCCCCACACAACGTGCAGAGCCTCGATCTGACTGTCTTTGTCCCGATCCCCCTCTACGGATACAAAAGTATAGGGCCGAAGCGAACGTGCATCGACTTCCAAACCGTTTTCAAACCAACGGGTTTGCGGATCCAGGTAAATCACGTGTTCACCATCCAGCCGCGTGCGCAGTAACAGCGACCCGGCTGTTATTCGGATTACGATCCCAGAATAGGTAAAATTTCTTACGTTTTCAAACTGTTTTTCCTGAGGTTTGTGCAGTCTGTACTTTCCGTCACGCACTTTTGATAACTCATTCACCTTTGTAATTACCTGAACCATCCGGGCATAATGGATCGGCAGGGCGCCGTAAATATCCCGGTCACTTACCACTTCGACAACTTCACCACGCATTAGGTTAGTTACTGGGATGCGTTCTTTCTCTCTTTCGATCCACGTCCGGTTATCGGAAGAGAAGCGATAAATTACATTGGCGGGGGAACGGACAAAAAATTCTCCGGGCTGGCTTTGCACCAGAATTCCGCGCAGAAATCCGGTCGGCAGCGTTTGCGCCGGAGCACTCAGAACCACGGCCAGCAAAATGGCAAATCGCATCGCAAACCGCATAAGCTCGCACTCGCGACCTAAACTCGGCCACATGCCATTTGGAACTAAGATAGAGATTCCAAACCGAACCACATGGCCTTACGCTTCTACAATACTCTTACGCTCGACGTCACGCCATTCGAGCCTGCACGTGACAACACCGTTCGGATGTATACCTGCGGCCCGACCGTCTATGATTATGCGCATATCGGAAACTTCCGGACGTTCATTTTTTTCGATGTGCTGAGGCGGTGGCTGCGTGCCAGCGGGTTCGCGCTGGATCACGTCATGAATATTACTGACATCGACGATAAGATCATTCGCAACGCCGTGGCTCGAAATCAAACTTTGGCGGAATACACGGCGGTGTATACGAAAGCTTTTTTTGACGATTGCCGGTTGCTGCGGCTGGAGACACCTGAGCACGTGGCGCTCGCCACCGAGCACATCCCTCAAATGGCGAGCGCTATTCATACGCTGACCGAAAGAGGCTTCACCTACGAGCACGATGGCTCGGTTTACTTCCGCATCGCCGGCTTTCCCGAGTACGGCAAGCTTTCGCATAACGATTTCAGCGGGAATCGCGCCGGCGCGCGGGTGGACCTGGACAACTATGAGAAGGACGACGCCCGTGATTTTGTCTTGTGGAAAGCGCCGAAACCGGGCGAGCCTTTCTGGGAAACGGAAGTGGGGAACGGCCGGCCGGGCTGGCACATTGAATGTTCGGTGATGGCGATTCAATACCTGGGAGAAACGCTCGACATTCATGCGGGCGGAATCGACCTGACGTTCCCGCATCACGAGAACGAGATTGCGCAATCGGAATCGCTGACCGGCAAGCCGTTTGCCCGTTTCTGGATGCATTCGGAATTTCTGTTTGTGGAAGGGCAGAAAATGTCGAAGTCGCTTGGGAATTTTTTTACCCTGCGCGACATTCTGGACAAAGGCTACCCTCCCGAAACCGTGCGCTATCTGCTGGCATCGGTGCCCTACCGGAAGAGTCTGAATTTCACGTTCGAAGGGTTGAAATCGGCTTCAACGGCCATCGAGCGGCTGCGCAACTACCAGCTTCGTTTGGAAACCGCGCATTTCCCGGAGAGCGCGGGGGAGGACATGGAAGCGCGCACAGCCGAGGCGAACCGGCAGTTTACTGAGGCGCTGGACGACGATCTGAATACCGCCGAGGCGCTGGCCGCTGTTTTTGAATACGTGCGCGAAACTAACAGCGCGATGGATGCGGGGCTGTTTACCGCAGGCAACGTGGCCGGCGCGAAAGCGTTCCTGCAGCGCTTTGATTCGGTGTTTGACGTTTTGAAACCCACGGCGAAACAGGGCGAGCGCAGCGATGCCGAGATCGACACGCTGATCAAAGAGCGGAACGAAGCCAGAAAGGCGCGCAATTTCGCACGCGGCGACGAGATCCGAGCGCAGTTGAGCGCGGAAGGCATTCTGCTGGAAGACACCAAGGACGGCGTACGCTGGAAGAGGAAATGAAGATCGAGACCAGAGCAGTTCATCACGGAGACCGCAAAAAAGCAGGGACCGCCATACCCGTCACCACGCCGATCTACACGGCATCCAGCTACATCCACGACGACCTGCGGGATCTGGACCGGGTATTCGCGCAGGAGATACCGGGCCAGTCTTACGCGCGGTACAGCAACCCCACCACGGACGCGCTGGAAGAGTTGCTGACGTCGCTGGAATCGGGCGCTGGATCGCTGGCGTGCTCGTCGGGCATGATGGCCATCCAGATGGCAATTCAGGCCGCGCTGACCGATCGGCGGCGTTCGATCATTGCCGCCCAGGCGATTTATGGCGCGACGGTCTCCCTGCTGATGAACATGCTCGCGCCGACCGGGATTTCAGTTCGTTTTGTGGATTTCAATAACCTGGAGGCGCTGGCGGCGGCGGTGGAAGAGGAAAAGCCGGGCTGTCTGCTGATGGAGACGATCTCAAACCCGCTGCTGCGGGTGGCACCCATCGACAAAGTGGCGGAGATTGCCCGCGACGCGGGCGCTGCGCTGGTTGTGGACAGCACCTTCGCCACGCCGCTGATCTGCCGTCCGCTGGAGCTGGGTGCGCACATGGTGACGCACAGTCTGACAAAATATCTTTCCGGTCACGGGGACGTGCTGGCGGGTTCGGTAACCTCGGACGCGGCGCATCTCGACATCCTGAGGACGGCGTCGCGCACGGTGGGTCCGGTGATCGGGCCGTTTGAAAGCTATCTGGTGATGCGCGGGATTAAGACCTTTCCGCTGCGCATGGAGCGGCAGTGCCAGAATGCCTGCCGGATCGCGAGCTGGCTGGCGGCGCGGCCGGATGTGGAGCGCGTCTATTATCCGGCGGACCCGAAGCACCCGGACAGCGAGACGATCCGGCGGCTGTTTCCCTCCGGTCTGTTCGGCGCGGTGATCAGTTTTGAATTGAAGAAGGCACGCGGGAAAGACGAAGTGTTTCAATTCATGAACGCTTTGAAGATGATTGTGCCGGCGACGTCGGTGGGAGATGTGCACACCATGATGCTGTACCCTGTAATCAGTTCGCATCGCGACATTTCTCCCAAACACCGCGAACGTATGGGAATTCGGGACAACCTGGTGAGACTTTCCACCGGAATTGAGGCGGTGGAGGATATCACGGCTGATGTGGAACAGGCTCTGGAGCAACTATGAAAATCGCGCTTTGCCTTTCTTTATTTTTGCTGACGGCGTGTTCCCCGAGTTCGCAGCAGGATGCTAACCGGGAGGCGGAGAAGGTGAAGGAAGACGTCCGGCGCGGGGTGGATAAGGTAAAGGACTCGCCGGCTACCAAAGAACTGGCTGACGACGCGAAGCGCGGTTTCCACAAAGCGGACGCGGTGGTAACAGAGGAACTGGAAAAAGGCCGCGAAAAGGTGCGGCAGGGCGCTCAGGATCTGAAGAAGAAGGCGGACAACAACCCGTAGGGCGTAGAATCGCAACGTTAGGTGGGGTACTGGTACCAAATCTCTACCGAAGTTAAATTCTTACATAATTCTTTTGTTAATTTAACTCTCCTTGGTTAGTATTCAAACTGCGGCGGTAAGAATAAGCCGCAGCCCTGGGAGGGTAACTTGCTGCACCTTGGAATTCACCGCCACCTGATTGCGCTGGCTCTGACCGTAATTGGCAGTTCCAGTATCTCTTTTGCCAATACCGGCACCATCGGTATTAACGGTGTCAACGGAAACACCGACTCGTCCGGTGCCTACATCGCGCCTTACACCGGGCCTTTCAACGGGAATACCGTTACTGTTTACTGCGACGATCTGGCTCACGACATCATTATCGGGGCCACGCCCATCACGGTAAACATCTCGCATGTTGATGATCTGAGCCTCACGCGCTTCGGTGGACCGCTGGCGCCGACCGCCGCGGTGGCGAAAACGGATTACGAACAGATCTTTTACCTGAGCACCCTGCTCGGAGCGCCGAACGTGCCCAGCCCTTACCCGAGCTTCGTGGGCGGGGTCAACAGCGCCAATAGCAGTGTCGCGGCCGACATTCAGGATGCGATCTGGACGTATTTCGATCCCGCAACTGCAAATGCGGGCACCAACCAGGTGAACTTCTGGATGGCGCAGGCGTTCTCGAATTACCAGAATTATAACTATTCCAGCTTCTCCATTCTCACGGATGCGCAGAATCAATACAACGGCGTTCAGGAACTGTTCATCAATTCCAACCCGAACGGACTGACGCCGACGCCGGAACCGTCTACATGGGGCATGCTGGCGATGGGTTGCGGAGCACTTGGAACCTGCGTAGTGCGGCGTCGACGCGCGCAGGCCTGACGCCCGCGAGCGCCATTGGCGCTGTTCGTGCATAGGGTGGGGAACATACACTGACGTCATGATTCCCCGCGCTCTGCTGTTGTCCGCTCTGCTGCTGCCCGCAACCGTTGTGGGACAGGAGCAAACCGCTGCTCCGGATCGAACGCTGCGGGAGTTCAGCTCAGCAATGGAAGCGCTCTCCCGCAAGGTCAGCCACGCCGTTGTACAAATCTTTTCAACGGGCTATTCCTTCAACGAAGACAGCAGCGCAACCAACGCCAGCCTGATCTCGCGGCAGCGCAGCTCCGGATCGGGCGTGATTCTTACCCCTGACGGCTACATCGTGACGAATTCCCATGTAGTGCAGAGCGCGCGGCGCGTGCAGGTGCAGCTTTCCTTCGGGATGCCGGTTACGGAAGGCGGCCGCCACTTCGAGCGCCCTCCCAAACTGATCGAGGCGAAGGTGGTGGGTCTGGATCGCGAAGCGGATCTCGCCGTGATCAAGATCGATATGAAGGGTCTGCCGTATCTGGGCTTCGGGGATTCGGAGCGGCTGCGGCAAGGGCAGATCGTGGTGGCGGTTGGCAATCCTCTCGGCCTTGAAAACTCGATTTCGATGGGCGTGATCAGTTCCACCGGGCGGCAGATCAAGACGGACGACCCGATGTCGTATATCCAGACGGACGCTTCCATCAATCCGGGGAACAGCGGCGGGCCGCTGCTGGATACTGAAGGCCGCGTGATCGGAATCAATACTTTTATCTATACGCAGTCGGGCGGCAATGAGGGAATCGGGTTTGCGATTCCGAGCAATCTTGTGAGTTCCGTCTATGCGCAGATCAAGAAGAGCGGCCATGTGCATCGCGGAGAAATTGGCGTGGCGGCCCAGACCATCACGCCGGAACTGGCTTTGGGACTCGGTCTGCCGCAGGATTACGGCGTGCTGCTGGCGGATGTGGATCCAGGCGGTCCGGCGGACGAATCCGGCGTAAAGGTGGGCGACGTGGTGCAGTCGATTGACGGCCGGTTTCTGGAGAACGCGCCGCAGCTGGAATTGTTCCTCTACCGGCGGCCGGTGGGCGACAAGGTGAACCTGAAGCTGTTACGCGGGACGGAAACGTTGGACGCCACCGTTGAAGTGGTGGAGCGTGACACCGACCCGCAGCGCTTCGCGGACATGGTGACGCCAGAGAAGAACACGGTGGCGCGGCTGGGAATTCTGGGCGTGGCAATCGATAAGAAGACGGCCGAACTGCTCCCGGACCTGCGGCGTAAGTACGGCGTGATTGTGGCGGCGCGCGGCCAGAGCTCACCGTACACGGGAACGGGCACGCTGGCGATTGGTGACGTGATTTACTCGGTCAACAACTCGCCGGTTTCGGACGTGGAGGCTCTGCGCACGCTTCTGGACGGCCTGAAGCCTGGGTCGCCGGCGGTGCTGCAGGTGGAGCGAGAAGGCAAGCTGATGTTTCTGGCGCTGGAATTGGAATAGGAGTGCGTGCGTGAACTTGCTATACTTTTGGTTTATGTTGCGTGTGCGCGCCGGCCATCATCATTCCCATCTTCATTCGAATGAACGAACGCGGCGTTCACTTTCCTAAACAGAGCTTCTCGCAACAAACAAATCTGGAAAGGACAGCCCGCCGAGGTACAGGCGGGTTTTTTATTGCATGGATCTGAATTTCAGCAAATCGGATGGGCTGGTGACGGCCGTAATTCAGGACGACCGGACAGGGCGCGTGCTGATGGTGGGACACATGAACGACGAAGCGTTTCGCCGGACGGTGGAGACGGGGTTCGCGACGTTCTACAGCCGCTCCCGTCGCAAGCTGTGGCTGAAAGGCGAGAGCTCCGGACACCGTCTGGCGGTGAAGAGCATTGCGACCGACTGCGACTCCGACGCCCTGCTGGTGCGGGTGGATGCGGAGCAGCCGGGTGTTTGCCACAACGGTTACGAGAGCTGCTTCTACCGTCAACTGCGGGATGGCAACTGGGTGGAAACCGAAGCGCCGGTTTACGATCCCGCGGTTGTTTACGGGAGCGCGCTTTGACGCTGAAGCTGGGCATTCCGAAGGGAAGCCTGGAAAACGCAACTGTCGATTTGTTCCGCCGCGCTGGGTACAACATCACGACGAGCAGCCGTTCGTATTTTCCGGCGATTGACGATCCCGAGATGGAATGCATGCTGATCCGTGCGCAGGAAATGGCGCGGTATGTGGAAGACGGCATTCTGGACGCCGGACTGACCGGCCGCGACTGGGTGGAAGAGAATGACGCGCATATTGTGCCAGTGGCCGATCTGGTGTATGCCAAGCAGAGTTTTGGCAAGGTGCGCTGGGTGCTGGCGGTGCCGGAAGCGTCGCCGTTCCATTCCGTAAAGGATCTGGAGGGGCGCATTATCGCTACGGAACTGGTGGCGACGACAAAGCGTTATCTGGCCGCGCACGGAGTGAAAGCGCGGGTGGAGTTTAGCTGGGGGGCCACGGAAGTGAAGCCGCCGGTGCTGGCCGATGCCATCGTGGAAGTAACCGAGACCGGCTCCTCGCTGCGCGCCAACAAGCTGAAGATCATCGATGTGGTGCTGGAATCGAACACGCAGTTGATTGCCAACAAGGCCGCGTGGGACGACCCGTGGAAACGGGGCAAGCTGGAGGACCTGAAGCTGCTGCTGAACGGCGCCATCAGCGCGCTAGGCAAAGTGGGGCTGATGATGAACGTGCCGGCCAGGTCGCTGGATGCCGTGCTCAATGTGCTGCCGGCGCTGAAGAATCCAACCATTTCGAGCCTGACGGACCGGGAATGGTTTGCGGTGAATACCATCCTCGACGAATCCACCGTGCGGCACATCATTCCGCGATTGAAGCAGGCGGGCGCGGAGGGAATTGTAGAGTATCCGTTGAACAAAATCGTGATGTAAGCATGATCCGAATCCTGCAATCGAACGAGATGGGGCGGGTTCTGGCGCGGCGGGCTGCGCGCCTGGGCGCCGCCGAAGCCGTGGTGGCCCCGATTCTGGCCGACGTGCGCAAGCGCGGCGACCGGGCGCTGCTGGAATATGCGCGGCGCTTTGACAATCTGGCGCGCCGCAGTGTGGCTGTTCCGGAAAAGGAACTGGACGCCGCGGCGGGGCGCCTTTCGCCGGAGTTCCGCGCGGCGATTCAGAGCGCGGGCGCTAACATTCGCGCTTTTGCTGAACTGCAAAAGCCGGGCGAGCGTTTCGCGGAAGTGCAGCCGGGGCTGCGTCTGGGGCAGATCGTCCGGCCTTTGGACACGGTGGCCGCGTACATTCCCGGCGGGCGGTATCCACTGCCTTCCACGCTGATGATGACGGTGATCCCGGCGCTGGTGGCGGGCGTGCCGCGCATCTGCGTCTGCTCACCGCGCGCAGTGGATGAGGTTTTCGGCACAGCGCGAATACTGGGCGCGCATCAGGTTTTTCAGATGGGCGGGGCGCATGCGATTGCGGCGTTTGCCTTCGGGACCAAGACCGTTCCGCGCGCAGACCGGATTGTGGGTCCGGGCAACATCTATGTCGCGGCGGCAAAGAAGCTGCTGGCCGGCGAGGTGGGCATCGATTTTGTAGCGGGGCCGACGGAGATTCTGATCATCGCAACCGAAGGTGACGCGAAGTTTCTGGCTGCGGACATGCTGGCCCAGGCGGAGCACGATGTGGATGCCAGCGCGGTGCTGCTTACCACGTCGAAACGGCTGGCGAACTCCGTGGCGAAGGAAATCGAGCGGCAGATGGAGACGCTGCCAACGGCTGGGGTGGCGCGGAAAGCGATTGAGCGCAACAGCGCGATTGTCGTCGTGCGGTCAGGGGCGGAAGCGGTGGAACTTTCGAATCAGTTCGCTCCGGAGCATCTCAGCATTCAGGATGAAGCGCTTCTTCCTGGAATCCGGCACGCGGGAAGCGTCTTCGTGGGACCGTATAGTCCGGAGGCGGCGGGGGATTACGCCGCGGGTCCCAACCATGTGTTACCCACGGGAGGCGCGGCTCGGGTGCGCGGCGGTCTTTCCATCAGCGATTTCCTGAAGGTGATAACGGTGCAGCAGCTGGACGGCGAAGCTTTGGCGCGCATTGCGCCGGCAGTCACCACCATTGCGCGGGCCGAAGGCCTGGAAGCACATGCGCGCTCGGTGGAGGTGCGGCTGCCATGAAGCTTCCCAAAGGCGGCATTCGTCCCCGCAAAGCGGTTCAGGCCATGGCGCCCTATTCGCCGCCCACCGGCAATCGCATCGAGAAGCTGCGCCTGGACTTTAATGAGAATACGGTGGGCTGCTCGCCCGCGGTGATCGAAGCGTTGAAGGAAGGCCTGACGCCCGAGCGGCTGGCGGTCTACCCGACCTATCACGACGTGAAGCAGACGCTGGGCGAACACTTTCATGTGGAACCCGAGCGCTTCATTCTGACCAATGGCACGGATGAAGCGATTCAGGTCTTCATCAACACGTACGTGGACGACGAGGACGAGGTGCTGATTCTACGGCCTTCGTATGCCATGTACCGGTTTTATGCGGAAGTGGCGGGCGCGCGGGTGGTGGAGATCGACTACGAGCCACCGCACTTCGATTTTCCGCTCGAGCAGTTGCTGGCCGCCATTACTCCGGCGACCAGGGCGGTCATCGTATCGAATCCCAACAATCCGACGGGAACGGGCATTGCTCCGGAAGCCATCGCGCGCATTGTGAAACGGGCGCGACGGGCTGTGGTGCTGGTGGACGAGGCGTATTACGAATTCAGCGGCGTCACCGCGCTGCCGTGGATTGGGGATGCGCCGAACCTGTTTGTCAGCCGCACTTTCTCCAAGGTGTATGGGATGGCGGCGATGCGCATCGGGTGCCTGTTCTCGCACGAAGCGAACATTGAGTACTTGCACAAGGCGCAATCGCCTTACAGCGTAAATTCCATGGCGGCGCTGGCGGCGCAGGCGGCAGTTCGCGATACAGCCTTTGTGCAGCAGTATGTGGCGGAAGTGCTGGCCGCGCGCGAACTGCTTGTGGTGGGTCTGGAACGGCTGGGTATTCCGTTCGTGCCCAGCGCGGGGAACTTCGTGCTGGCGCTGGCGGGGCGGCGGGCGATCGAAATACGCGACGCACTGCGCGACCGGGCGATTCTGGTGCGCGACCGCAGTTATGAAATCAAAGGCGGCGTGCGCATTACCGTGGGCACGCGCGAACAGACCCGCCGTTTGCTGGAAGAGCTGGAGAGAATCTGGTGAGCGAGCGCAACCTAATCGTCTTCGACATGGATGGCGTTCTGGTCGATGTCGGCGATTCCTATCGCACCGCGATCTGCCAGACGGTGGCGCACTTCACCGGCGCGGAGCCCACGCGCGAACAGATTCAGGACTACAAGAACGCCGGCGGCTATAACGACGACTGGGTGCTCTCGCGGAGGCTGATCGAAGATGCCGGGCAGCAGGCGCCGTTCGAAACGATTGTGGATTATTTCCAAGCGATTTTTCACGGCGAGAACGGCAATGGTCTGATTTCGCGGGAACGGTGGATTCCCTCGGACGGATTGATGGAGCGTCTGGCGGAGTTCAATACGCTGGCGGTGTTCACCGGCCGGCTGCGGTGGGAGGCCAACGTGACGCTGGCGCGCTTCGCTCCGGACACGTTCAGCGCTGTGGTGGGTGTTGACGATGTGGTTCAGCCGAAGCCCGCGCCCGAAGGGCTTTTGAAGATTGGCGACACTGTGCCGCACCGGGCAATCTGGTATGTGGGCGACACAGTGGATGACGCACGAGCGGCAAAGGCGGCCGGCGTTCCGTTTATCGGGATCGCGGCTCCGGGCAGCCCTCGTGTGGCGGAATTGAAGCAATTGCTGGAACAGGAAGGCGCGATTGCGGTGCTGGACGATATCAATCAAATGGAACCGGTGGTGAGAACCTAATGCCGCGGCAGGCAACCATTCAGCGCGATACCAAAGAGACGCAGATCGGCGGCACGCTGCGCATTGAAGGCCGTGGAAGGTATGGCATCGGCACGGGTATCCGGTTTCTGGATCACATGCTGGAGCTGTTCACGAAGCATGGCGGATTCGATCTGGATCTGAAGGCCGCCGGGGATCTGGATGTCGATCAGCACCATACCGTGGAAGACACCGGCATTGTGCTGGGGCAGCTGTTTGCGAAGGCGCTGGGCGACCGGTGCGGGATCAATCGCGCGGGCTATTTCGTGATGCCGATGGACGAGACGCTGGCCGTGGTGGCGGTGGATCTGGGCGGGCGGCCGGCGCTGGTGTACGAGGACAAGGTGAAAGTGCGGCTGGTAGGGGATCTGCAAACCGAACTGCTGGCGGATTTCTTCGATGGCTTTGTGCATCATGCCGGCGCGAACTTCCATGCGAAGGTGCTCTACGGCCGCTCCAATCATCACAAGGTAGAGGCGATCTTCAAGTGCTTCGCGCGGGCGATGAAGTTCGCCTGCTCAACGGATGCGCGGCTGAAGGACCAGCTGCCGTCCACCAAGGGACTGCTTTGATCGCGATTCTGGATTACGGCGCGGGCAACCTGCGTTCTGTGCAGAACACGCTCGGTGAGATCGGCGCAGAGTATCAGCTGGTGCGCGATGCCGCCGGGCTGCGCGCGGCATCGAAGATTTTGCTGCCGGGCGTTGGTCACTTCGGGCAGATGATGCGCGCGCTGGACGCGCTTGCCGTGCGGGACGCGCTGCGCGAGCGCATTCAGGCGGAGGTGCCGTTCCTGGGAATTTGTCTCGGCCTGCATGCCTTGTTCGAGAGCAGCGAGGAAGCGCCGGAGGAGCGCGGCCTGGCCCTGTTCCCCGGCTCGGTGCGCCGGTTTGGCAGCGGCGCGCGGGTGCCCCACATGGGCTGGAACGATTTGGAGCGCAAAGCGGACTCGTGCCTGATGCGGGGCTTGGCGGAAAAGCCGTATGTCTATTTCGCGCACAGCTATTACGTTCCGGAGACGGCCGCGACCGCGGCTGTCTGCACCTACACGCTGCCCTAGACGGCAGTGCTCGAATGCGGCAACATCTTCGGCGTTCAGTTTCACCCGGAGAAATCCGGTCCGGCGGGGCTGCGCATCGTGCAAAACTTCATCGATCTCTAAATGCTCGCGAAACGCATCATCCCCTGTCTGGACGTAACCGATGGCCGAGTTGTTAAAGGCGTGAATTTTGTGAACCTGCGGGACGCCGGCGACCCCGTGGAATTGGCCGACCGTTACAATCGCGACGGCGCGGACGAACTGGTGTTTCTGGATATCACGGCATCGAGCGACGCGCGCGCCACCATGGCGGATGTGGTGGCCCGCACCGCGCGCAAGGTGTTCATCCCGCTAACCGTGGGCGGCGGCATTCGCTCTATCGCCGATGCGCGCCAGATTCTGATGTCCGGTGCGGACAAGGTTTCGGTGAATACGGCCGCCATCCGGCGTCCGGAGCTGATTACGGAGCTGAGCGGAGAGTTTGGGGCGCAGGCGGTAGTGCTGGCGATCGATGCGCGCCGCCGGAGTGCGGGCGAATGGAATGTGTATACGCGCGGAGGCCGCGACGATGAAGGGATCGACGCGGTCGGCTGGGCTGCGCGCGGGGAAGAGCTGGGCGCGGGAGAAATCCTGCTGACTTCGATGGACACTGATGGCGTTCAGACCGGCTTCGACTGCGAACTGACCCGTGCCGTTTCGCGTGCGACGCGGATCCCGGTCATCGCATCGGGCGGGGCGGGGAAGCCCGACGACTTCACGCGCGTGCTGGCGGAGGGAGAAGCCGACGCGGCGCTGGCGGCCTCCATTTTTCACTATGGAACTTACACCGTGGAGCAGTTAAAAGAGCACCTGGACCACGCGGGGATCGCGGTACGGAGAGCGCAATGATCGTTCCCTGCATCGATCTGATGGGCGGCAAGGTGGTGCAGCTGGTACAGGGCCGCGAGAAGGCGCTGGAGGGCGATGCGCCGCTCGCGATGATTGAGAAGTTCGCGGCGTTTCCCGAGATTCAGGTGATCGATCTGGATGCGGCGATCGGCAGCGGCGCCAATGATGATTTGGTTCGACTGATTGCGGCTAACGCTCGCACGCGCATCGGCGGTGGCGTACGCACGCCGGAGCGTGCTCAGGCGCTGGTGTCGCAGGGTGCGTGGCGGGTGATTGTGGGCACGGCGGCGTTCACAGAATCGGGTGCGAACTTTGCGCTGCTGCAAAGCATGGTGGACGCCGTGGGCCGGGAACGGCTGCACATTGCGCTCGATTCAAAGGGCGGCAAGATCACGGTAAAAGGCTGGCGCGCCGCGATGGATTTCAGCGCCGAAGAAGTGATTCGCTCGCTCGAGCCATACTGCTCGGCATTTCTTTGTACTTATGTGGACAAGGAAGGCATGATGCAGGGTACGGATCTGGAGTGGTTCCGCCGTTTGCGCGCGGCGACGACGAACGAGATTACGGCCGCCGGCGGGATCACGACGATGGAAGACATCCGCGCGCTGCAGGCGATGCACATTCATGCGGCCGTTGGCATGGCGATCTATACCGGACGCCTCGATCTGGCCGAACTGAGCCGTCTGTAACGAGGCGGCTGGCGGAAGCTAGTGGGTGTCGAACCCACCCGCGACACAAGTGCCGCACATCGGGTTTGAAGTCCGTGCCCGGCACCGGCCAGGAATAGCTTCCGTCGCGATTGTAACGCGGGGGCGACAACAAAACGGCGGGTAGTGTCCTAAAAATTACTGGCGAAATGGCAAAGCGGTTGACGCTGCCCAAAAGTCCCATAAAACACGCTGCTGTTCAACTGTTGGCGTCGAACTTGACCGGCATTCAAAAGTTGTAAGCGCCCTCAACGCTCAACGCACCTTTAGGACACTAGGCCCGTACGCCGCGGCGTCGCGTGGTGGCGGCAACTGTGCCCACGAAGCGGAAGTGCACCGGGTCGTGCAGCACGTCCGGGCGCCGCAGGCCGGCCATCCGCGCCAGCGAATCGGCTGAAACGCGCCGCCGCAGATGTGCCCGGATCGGCATGATGACCGCCGCGTCGAAACCGATGCCGAGCGTGTGATCGGAAACCGGGACTGGCCGCTGCGTTTCGAGCAGCTGGTGCAGCGTGAACTCCTGCTCCACCTGCGCCCGGAGCATCTGGCAACCCTCGTCGCGCACATTCCGCAGCTGTTTCCATTTGTCCCAGACCGCCTGCAGATGCGCCTGGTAAGGAGACGGGCGGTACGCGGACGTCAGCTTCAGCTTGCCACCAATCTTTTCCAGAATCGCCTGGAAGCGAGCCAGCGCGCGAGCGGTCGGCGGAGTGAGTCCTCCGATGTCCACCACCGCCGCCGACCCGGCATTTGCCTCGAAACGCAGCGCCTGTTCGTCCGCAATGGCCGGCAGCGCGGCGACGGCGCAACCGCTCGTGGCCGGTTTGGGAGCGGGCTCGAACATCCGAATGACTGGCAGCTGCAGAAACTCCTCGAGCCAGGACGGGGAAGTTTTGGCGGCCAATTCGTTGGGAGTTTGTGCCAGGCCGGCACAGGAAAGGAGGCAAAACGACGCAAGCAGACGGTACAAATATCGATCCAAATTCGGAGCTCCGTGTCCTTTATTAGAAAAGCTTAACAGTAGATGTTCGGGCGAGGCCGAAAGTTACGCGACGGGCTGCTCCACTTCCAGAAGCCGTGCGATCGCATCCGCGTCGTTGGGGACCACCTGCGGCGCGTTTGCATAGGTCCCGGCGATCTTCCTGCCATCGCCCGTTTCCAGCTTGCCGGTGTGGTATTTGAAGATGTAGTCCGGGTCCTTCAATACGTGGCCGGTCAGCACCGCCACGACATCGTCGTCGACCCGCATAATGCCGGCAGCGCGCAACTTGCGGATTCCTGCCAGAGTTGCCGCCGAGGCCGGCTCACAGCCGATTCCGCACCGTCCGATGACCGCTTTGGCGTCGGCAATCTCCTGCTCGGTGACTTTTTCGACGACGCCGTGCGTTTCCTGCATCACCCGCATGGCTTTCGGCCAGGAAACCGGATCGCCGATTTTGATGGCTGTGGCCAGCGTCTCCGGATGTCCTATGGGCCGGAATTTGCCTCCGCGCTCGATGAAGTCATAGAACGGCGCCGACCCTTCCGCCTGCACGACCGCGATTTTCGGCAGTTTGGCGATAAAGCCTAGATCGAAAAGCTCCCGCAGCGCCTTTCCGAACGCTGAGGTGTTCCCCAGATTGCCGCCCGGCAGTACGATCCAGTCGGGAACCAGCCAGTCACGCTGGTCCAGCATCTCGATGACGATTGTCTTCTGCCCCTCGATGCGAAACGGATTGATGGAGTTCAGCAGATAAATGCCGAGTTTCTCGGCCAGAACGCGCACCAGCGCCAGAATCTGATCGAAGTTAGCGTCCACTTGGAAGGTACGGGCACCGTACTCGAGAGCCTGCGCCAGCTTGCCATAGGCGATGTTCCCGTTGGGAATGAAAATCAGGGGCTCGATGCCTGCTGCGCTCGCGTAAGCTGCCATGGAAGCGGAGGTGTTGCCCGTCGAGACACACGCTACGCGGGGCCGCCCGAGCCGCACCGCCTGCGAGACCCCGCACGTCATTCCGTTGTCCTTGAAGCTCCCGGTGGGATTAAACCCCTGGTGTTTGAACACCAGCTTGTCCAGCCGGCCATATTCGGCGGCACGCGGCGCCGGCAGCAGGGGCGTGTTGCCCTCCCGCAGGGTTACCGCATGCGCTTCATCGCCCAGAAACGGGATCATTTCCCGGTACCGCCAGACACCGCTGGTATTTAGCGGAGCGTTGCTGGTGCGCCGTCCGCGCCAGAGCGCCTTTAGTTCTTCGGGCGTATTTGCCGAGGCGGAGTACCGCGTCTCCAGCAACCCGTCGCAATGCGTGCAGTTGTAGAGGATCTCGGTGACGGCAAATTGCGCCTCGCATTCGATACAGCTCAGTTGCGGTGTCATCCTTTAGTTTATTGCATGACAAGAGCCGGCATCCACGACGCGCGTGTCACCCAGGCCGCCACGCCGAGGACCAGAACGGCTACCAACGCCGCTATCCAAACCCACGCATTCCCGCCGCTGACTGCCGAGGCTTCGGCAAAGCGAGGAATGCGATGCTCGACGAGCACAGGAGTGGCAACCTGCTGACTCGCGGCGACGGTCGGGGTTGGAGCCGGCGGCGGAGGCACGGTGGCCGGTTCCGCCTGGGGCAGGGCTTCGAGCGCAACAACCTCAACCGTGAAATCGCCGCAGCTCTTCTCACCGGGCATGTGACCATCCGCCGCGCGGCAGAAATAACCAGCACGCATGGGCCGCATATTCGCCGGTTTCAGCACCAGAGCAATCTGCCAGGCTTTCGGAAAGTATTGTTCCTGGATTTCCAGATCCGCCGGTGAAAGCGCGATTTCACTGCGCGTATGAGAAACGAACCATCCCAATGGCTCCAGCGGGCCCTCGGCGATCGTCTTCGCCAGCGCCTCGCGATCCCGCGCGGAGAGCTGAAAGCCGGGACCGAGCTTGTGCTCGCATGGCAGCATCCGATACTCTTCAATCCGGAGCCGCTGCCCGTCGCGCGTCCCAAAAAGAACTCCACCGATTTCGATTCCTCCGCGTGGCATGGAGTAAAACGCGCGCACCACCGCGTCCCGGATTTCCTCCAGTTTCCGCGTTGCGAATTCAATGCGAAACGGACAGCCTGGCCCCTCCCAGGCGGTCATGGTAACCATTAGGTGAGTGTAGCCGTCCGGCGCGTCCGCCCGCAATCGCTCGTATAATAAGGCGTGGCCAAAAAGGATCTCGAGTTGCGCCTGCAGCGCACCGAGGAGCAGTTGCGCCTGTTCCAGAAGGTGAGCCGCTTCATGGTGCGGGATATGAGCCTGCAGGAAGTACTCCAAGGCGTGGTTTCGCTCGTCACGGAGTTTATGGAGTGCGATTCCTGTTTGGTCTACCTGATCGATAACGACGAGCTGGTTCTTTGCGCTTCCAACACACCGCACCCGGACACCATTGGCAAGGTGCGGCTCCGCCTGAACGAAGGTCTCACCGGCTGGGTAGCGCGGGAGCGCCGGCTGCTGTCCATCCCGCGGGAGGCATTCAAAGATCCCCGCTTTAAGTATTTCGGTGAATTAAAAGAAGATACCTACGAGGCATTTCTTTCGGCCCCGGTAATTTCACGCAACAAAGTGGTGGGCGTGATCAACGTGCAGCACCGTGCACCGCACCAGCACACCGGGGGTGAGATGGAGATGCTCACCACTGTTGGCGAGCAGGTAGGCTGCGTCCTGGTTTTGGCACGCATGCCCGTTTCGGTGGAAAACGAAGCCAATCATGTCGACCTGGTCATGTCATCCGGCCCGGTCCGTCCCAGACTGTAAATGAACATTCGCCTTGTGCTCCTCGCGGCCCTGTGCGCCGCGCCGCTTTTCTCCGCCGATAAGTGGGAAGTCCAGTATTCGTACAGCCAGATGCAGAGCTCGCTCTACATCAACGACCTGAAGTTTCCCTCCGCCAAACGTGGCATCGCCGCGGGGTACATCTTCGAAAACAAGAAATCCAAACCCACCGTTCTGGTCACCAGCGATGGCGGTCTGCACTGGACGCCGATCCCGGTGAAAGACATCGGGACCTCGCTCTTCTTTCTTGATGACACTCTGGGCTGGATGGTTACTGACAACGGCATCTGGCAGACCGAGGAAGCCGGACGCAGCTGGCACAAGCTCTTGCTGCCCAAGGACATGAAGGACATCCTGCGCATCGGCTTCCTTGACCGCCAGCACGGCTGGGCGGCGGGTGAACGAAAACAGGTTTGGCAGACCACCGATGGGGGCACCACCTGGGCTCCGCTGGCCGCCGCCGCCGAGCCGCAGACCAACGCGCTTTACACCACGTACGGCATGATCTCCTTCGCCAATGCGCACGATGGGATCATTGCCGGCTGGAACGAACCGCCGCGCTACAACAAGGTGCCCGACTGGATGGATCCGGAAGCAGCCAGGAATCGGCGGCAGTGGCCCTCAACACTGGTGCTGCTGCAAACGCGCGACGCCGGAAAGACCTGGGACACCTCGACGGCTTCCATCTTCGGGCGTGTGACGAAGATCAGCTTTGCTCCCGATGGCGCGTCGGTCGGGCTGATCGAGTTCACGAACAACTTCGAATGGCCGTCCGAGGTGTATCGAGTTGACGGGCACAGCGGCAAAAGTACGCGCATTTTCCGGCGCGCCGATCGCGCCATTTCGGACGTGATGCTTCTGCCCGGAGGCACCGTCTATCTTTCCGGCATTCAAAGCACCGGGGTAGTCCATAACAGCCCGATTCCAGGCAAGGTGAAAATCCTGCGCAGCACGGACATGGAGTCCTGGGAGGAGATGCCGGTGGACTACAAGGTGGAGGCGCACCGGACCTTCCTAGCCGCTCCGGACGAAGACAATGTCTGGGTTGCCACAGATACCGGAACCATTCTGAAGCTACGAAAGTAACTTCTCATCCCGCAAGGTGCCGGAGGTTACTAATAGAAGCAGCACCGAGGCACTATACCGAAAGTTAACTGCTAGCCTGTAGTTACTTTCCCCCTAAGGCCTCGCCTTCCGGCAGAAAGCTGGATGCGCTCTGCCCGATACCGATAAACCATGTCCGATGCGGGTTGCGCTGGTAAATCAGTTTGCGCTGCAGGCAGGCGCGCTGGCGAAAGCGACCGATGAGATGCTGCACGTCTCCGCGAATGGGAATAATGGGACGCGAGGGCGACGCGTCAGAGAGATCTGGGAACGAATGCTGAATCAGTGCAGAGCTGCGCACGAGGAACTGCGAACGCATCGAACGTTGCATGGCTGCTAGATACCTGACGTTGTGCAACGCACTCTCGCGGCTGCTACCATAGCCTGCAGCCATGCCGCTGTCTTATAAGCCGGTCACCGCCTTTCTCCTGCTCCTTCTTTCTGCAGCCGCTTCTTTCGGGCAGCCGCCTCAGCGCGGCGAGCGCAACGTAACTGTGGCAGCCATTCACCTCAACTCCGCCGACCCGGATGCGGCGATCGCCTTCTGGAAGGACGTGATCGGCGCCTCTACTTACCGTTACGAGTCGCTGAATGGAGTTAGTACTTTAGGCGCCACATTGTTGTTTTCGAAGAAGCCGCCTTCGGGTCCGACTGCCGGATCCGCAATCGACCATCTCGCTTTGAAGGTTCCGGACCTGCAGCCCTTCGTCGACAAGCTGGCGAAAACTCCTTACAAGGCCACTCATCCGAAGGGCGCCGACGACCGCCTGATCTTTGACGGACCCGATGGCGTTCGCGTCGAACTGATGGAAGACAACTCGATGTACGCGCCGCTGGAGTTCAATCATATCCACTACCATTCCGCCCAGCCGAAGGAGACGGCAGAGTGGTATGCCAAAAACCTGAGCGGACGGCCCGGTCAGGACGACGACGCGGACTCTGTGCAGTTCCCGGGAGCGAAACTCACGTTTACGCAGGCAGCTTCCGTGGCTCCTACGGCAGGGCGCGCGATCGACTACGTCGTGTTCGAAGTGAAAGGGCTCGATGAACTCTGTAAGAAGCTCGCAGCCAACGGCGTGAAATTTGACTCTGCTGCCCAGGCGATGCCCGAAGTCAAGGCCCGGGTCGCTTTGCTTGCGGACCCCTCGGGCGCCGGTATCGAGCTGATGGAGAAGACCGCGCCTTAGTTGCTGACCGCCTTACCTCGAATCTTCGCCTAAATGGATACGGATGGGCTGGGAATTGAGTATCGTCAGCCCTTTCTCAGGATCAGCAAGGACCAGCAAAAGGTAGACACCCTCATCATTCGAAATAAATCGGGCTCGTGAGCTCTCAGGATCTGCGGCCTGGGTCAAAGCCGGGAGCTTCGACCCGCAACACATACTCGCCCCTCATAGGACCGATCAGTGCACGTCGTGTCCGGTTGCCGTATACCCCGGCTTTGTGTCCAGCGAGGTCACAGTAACCCGGATTTTTGCGATGCGCTCTCCGGTTGCACTCCATCCCGTTATGCGAACGATAGTCGAAGAGTCTTCGCGCGCCTCACTATGGTCCTGAAGGAGCGCGCTCAACAGCAATTCATTCTCGCTGGAATTTTCCATCAGTCTTCCCTTACCTGCAGTGCTGTATCAGAAGAGCCGCTTGCCCCAGTGCGAGCCGAACACGAACTGATCGATTGGCTTGCGCGAGCGCGGCTTTTCTTCCCGCTCCTTTTGCCTGGGCGTCGGTTCGCCGTAATACCCGATCGCGATCATCGCGACCGGGTCGTGATGGGCGGGCACACTCAGGTTCCGCCGCGCCATTTCCACGTCGAAGCCGGCCATCTGGTGCACCATCAGGTCTTCCGCCGTGGCCTGCGCCAGCAGGTTGCTCACAGCCATCCCCACGTCGTGATAGGCATGCCGATTCGGCTTGTCCGTTCCGGCCAGCACCAGACGCGCCACCGAGAGCGCCAGCACCGGAGCCGTCCGCGCCCATGCATTCCCAGGTTCCAGACATGACGCCAGCAGTTCGAAATCGGCCGGATGATCGCTCGTTGCCACCACGAAGCTCCACGGCTGCTCATTCGAGCTCGAAGGCGCCCAGCGGGCCGCTTCAAACAGCCGGTGCAGCTTCTCCGGTTCCACCGCCCGCGGTGAATAGGCCACCGGACTCCAGCGGTCCGCCAGTTCGGGAAGGATAGGGTAGTCAGCGGGAGCCGGTTTCTTCATACCAGTCATGATGCCGCAGATCGGCAATCGCGCCAATCCCGCGCATAGAAAGTTTCAATTGGACTGCGCCGCACGGAGCTCTTTACACTTGATTTATTCCCGGTCTTACTGCATTCGGAAAGGTTTCTCACATATGGCCTTAGAAATGGTAGAGTCGGTCCAAGGTATGGGCACCCAGGTAGCATTACTCCATCGCATCAGCAGTATTGTCAGCTCCGGACTGGAATTAGAAACCATGCTCCGTGAGCTCGTGGATCTCATCATGCAGGTGACGGACTCGGATGCCTGCCTGGTTTACCTTGTGGAAAACTCCACGAATGAAGTCGTTCTCCGCGCCTCGCAGTTGCCGCATAGTTCGGAAATCGGCAATATTCGCCTGAAAATGGGCGAAGGAATTACGGGCTGGGTGGCCATGCATAATTCCGTGGTGGCGCTTAGCAAAGACGCCGCGTCCGACGCCCGTTTCAAAAGCTTCAACGCGCTCCCGGAAGACACCTACGAGGCCTTTCTTTCGGTTCCGCTGGTCAGCGGCGGCGATCTGATCGGCGTCATTAACGTCCATCACCGCGAGCCCCACAAGCATACTTCAGACGAAGTCGCGCTGGTCTCATTCATCGGCGAACAGATGGGCGGGGCGCTGGCCAAATCGCGTCTGGCCGAGCAGTCGCAGAGCGCCTTCAGGCGCATGGAGACGCTGGCGGCCGTGGCGCAGACGATCGCGGCCGAAAGCTATCTCGAGCGCATCCTCCAGGCCATCTCCGAAATGGTGGCCGAGACACTGGATTCGCCGGTCTGCTCCATCATGCTGGTGGACGACGAGCGCCGCGAGCTGGTGATCAGCGCGGCCCGCTGCTCCTCACCCGAGTATCTGCACAAGATGCCGATCAAGATTGAAGATTCGCTGATCGGCCGCGTAGTGCGCGAAGGCCGGCCGATCATGATCCTGAACGTTCTGGACGAGAAGCAGTATCGCTATCCGGAACTGGCGCGCAAGACCGGTCTGGCGTCGCTGCTTTCGGTTCCGCATGACCTCGCGCGACAAGGTGATCGGCACCATCAACATCTACACCCGCGAACAGCGCGTGTTCAGCGAAGACGAAATCGGCTTCGTGAAAGTGGTGGCCGGTCAGGCCGCTATCGCCATCGAAAATGCGCGCCTGATGTCGGAAACGCTGGAAATGAAGCGCACGCTGGAAACGCGCAAGCTGGTGGAGCGCGCCAAGGGGATCCTGCAGTACAAGCACAACCTGACCGAAGAAGAAGCGTACCTGCGGCTGCGCAATGAAAGCCGCCGGCTGCGCCGGCCCATGCGCGATCTGGCGGAAGCGGTGATTCTGGCCGACGATATGAACAAAAAGGGCGGGGAAAAGCTCAGCATTCCCGCCATCGCTGGCGACGAGATTATGTAACCGCGTCCGGAATGGACGGCAGCAGCAGGGTAAAAGTAGCCCCTTTTCCCAGCGTGCTGTCCACCCGGATGGTGCCATTCATCCGCTCGACAACGTGTTTCACGATTGACAGTCCCAGGCCCGTTCCCCCGACTTCGCGGGAGCGGGCTTTGTCGACTCGGTAGAAGCGTTCAAAGATACGCGGCAGGTCGTCGGACGGAATGCCGCTGCCATTATCGGCGACGGTAATCGACGTTTTGCCGTCACGCGTCACGCAGCTTTCCACTTTCACGTCGCCACCCGGACGGTTGAACTTCACCGCATTATCGATCAGGTTGATGAGCGCCTGTTCCAGCCGGATCTTGTGCCCCATTACCATCACGTCCGCGATCTCGCCGCACTGCAGATGCACGCGGCGCACGCGCGCCTCCGATTCCACGGTGGACATTGCCGTTTCAATGGCGTCGCGCACCGAGACCCGCTCCGGTTCGGGTGCGGGCCGGCCGGATTCCAGTTCTGAAAGCGTCATCAGATCCGCGGCGATATTGTTCAGCCGGATGGCGTGCGCCTGGATAATTTCGACGAAGCGCCGATTGTTCTCCGTGTCCTCAAGCGCGCCGTCGAGCAGCGTCTCCGCATAGCCGCGAATGGCGGTGAGAGGTGTCCGCAACTCGTGAGAGACGTTCGCGACGAAATCTTTGCGGACCCGCTCCAAGCGCTCGATGTCGGTGATGTCGTGGAGAATGATGATGGCGCCGCGGCTCTGGGGTGTGATCGCGAGCGGCGCCGCCTGCGCCTCGAAAAATTTCCCCTCGCCTCCGGTGAGTTCCAGCTTATGTTTCATGGGCTGCCCGGTGGCGATTACCTGCGTGAGCAGATTGATCAGCAGCGGGTCGCGCACCAGGTCGAGCACGGGAGTGCCGGCGGCCACGGGACGGGTGGCTCCCAGCGCGCGCGCCAGGGAATCGTTGCAGAAGATCACCTGCAGGCGGTTATCGGCCGCGAGCACGCCTTCACTCATACTGGCCAGGATCGCCTCGCGCCGGCTGGATTCCAGGCTCAGCCGGTCGAGCAGTTCGTGAATGCGGGAGGCCATGCGCCGCAGCGACTGGTTCAGCAGTCCGAGTTCGTCGTCGGCATTCGGCACTTCGGTTTCGGGGAGGCGCGCGTCGAGCAAACGGTCCGTAAGCGCCTGCAGATTGCGGATGCGCTTGGCCAGCAGGAGCGAGAAAACGTACGCGATGATCTGGGCCAGAGCGGCAGCCGCCGCCACGTCCAGCACGGCGCGGTACAGCGGCTGCAGACGCAATCCGCCATAAGCCCAGTCGAGAGCCAGCAGTGTCAGCGCGATGAGAAGAAACGCAATCCAGACGCGGTTTCGGAAAAGGCTGAGAGGCACCAAACTTTGACCACTGTACCGCGATTACCCTTTGGCATCATGCGCGACAATGGACCTATATGGCCACGAAGAATACCCCGGCGGCCGGGCAACATTCGGAAGCGGCCGTTGCCGTGCGAAAGGCGCGAAACCCACGCCGTCACGCGGTTGCAAAACACGAACAGCCCGAGCATTTCGACGGGGTGCACGATCCGCATCTTTATCTGGACCGCGAGCTAAGCCTGCTGGCTTTTCAGCGCCGCGTGCTGCAGGAGGCCGAGGATGCGCGCAACCCGCCGCTGGAACGCGCCAAGTTTCTTTCCATTCTGTCTTCCAATCTCGATGAATTCTTCATGGTTCGCGTGGCCGTGATGAAGCAGAAGCTGGCTTCCGGCTCGCTGGACGCCGCGCTTGAAGGGAAGCTGACGCTGAACGATCAGCTGGAAGCCATTCGCGCGGATGTCACGCAGCTGATGGAGCAGGAATACCGCTGCTTCCGCGAACAGGTGCTGCCGGCGCTGGAAGAAGCGGGCATTGAGCTGATGCAGTATTCGTCGCTGGGGCGGCCGGAGCGCGCCTCCCTTGAAACGTATTTCCAGCAGACTGTTTTTCCGGTGTTGACGCCGCTGGCGTTCGACCCCGGGAGGCCGTTTCCGCATATTTCGAATCTGAGCCTAAACATCGCCGTCGTGGTGCGCGATGCGCAGCGTGTGGACCATTTCGCGCGCGTGAAGGTGCCGGAGACGCTCCCGAAACTGATCCCTGTGCCGGAGAGCGCGCCGGAACCGCCCGAGCCTGGCGTCGCGGCTTTGGCCGTGCGTCCGCGGCAGGCGTTCGTCTGGCTGGAACAGATGATCATGGCCAACCTGCAGCGCCTGTTCCCGGGCATGGAGATTGTGGAGGCGCACGCGTTTCACCTGACGCGCGATGCCGAGGTGGTGATCCAGGAGTTCGAAAGTGACGATCTGCTGGAGACCATTGAGGAAGCGGTGTGGCAGCGCCGTTTCCGCGCGGTGGTCCGGCTCCAGGTGAACCAGTACATTCCTTCGCACATTCTCGACATCCTGGTGGAAAACCTCGAGATGGATCCGAAGGATGTGTACCGTGTGGCGGGCCCGCTGGATCTGAGCCGGCTGCGGCAGCTGATGGCGATTGAGCGGCCCGACCTGAAAGACAAACCGTTCGCGCCGTTCACGCCGCCGGAGCTGATGCCGAAGGCGGAAGAGGATCTTTTCACACTGCTGCGCCGTCAGGACGTTCTGCTGCACCATCCGTTCGAATCGTTCCAGCCAGTGGTGGAGTTCCTGCGCAAGGCCGCGCGCGACCCGCATGTGCTCGCGATCAAGATGACGCTGTATCGCGTAGGCCGGAATTCTCCGATTGTTGAAGCGCTTGGTCGATGCCGTGGAGAACGGCAAGGAAGTAGCCGTGATGGTGGAGCTGAAGGCCCGGTTCGACGAGGAGAGCAACATCGAATGGGCGCGCGCACTTGAGCGCGAAGGCGTTCACGTGGTGTACGGAATTCTGGGTCTTAAGGTCCACTCCAAAGTGGCGCTGGTGGTGCGGCGGGAGGGCGAGGCGATCCGGCGGTATGTGCATCTGGGCACCGGCAATTACAACCCGGTCACCGCGCGTCTTTACACGGATCTCAGCTTCTTCACCTCGAACGAGACCATCGGCGCGGATGTCAGTGAGCTGTTCAACTATCTGACCGGCTATTCGTCACAGACCAGGTTTCGGGCGTCTGCTGGTGGCGCCGAATACGCTGCGCAGCGGCATCGCGAGTTTGATCCGCCGGGAGATTGCGCTGAGCCGCGAAGGACAGCGCGGCCACATGATCCTCAAGATGAACGCGCTCGAAGACAACGCGATGATCGGTCTGCTGTACGAGGCGTCGCAGGCGGGCGTGCAGGTGGATCTGCTGGTGAGAGGAATCTGCTGCCTGCGGCCGGGCATCCCCGGCATTAGCGAACACATCCGGGTCACGAGCATCATCGGGCGATTCCTGGAACACAGCCGCATTTATTACTTCCACAACGGGGGACGAGACGAAGTGTACGCGGGCAGCGCGGACCTGATGCCGCGCAATCTGGACCATCGGGTGGAGGTGATTTTCCCGATTGCCGACGCGCGGCTGGTGAAGCGCGTGAGGGAAGAAATCCTGGGCGAATATCTGCGTGATACCAAGAACGCGCACATCATGCAGAGCGACGGCACGTATTGCCGCAACGCCACCGGGGAGCACGCGGAAGACAGCCAGGCGTGGTTTATTGACCACCCAGGGCCGAGGGCGTAGAAACCCCGGCGCGTTCGGCGTTGCCGAGCTGAGTCATGATGTCCCAGTCCGACTGGAACTGGGGCAAGGTGCTGCGATTTTTGGGAGCCGCCTTCAGCGTGAACGCTACGCGCGCCAGCATCAGCTTGTATGCCAGGCGCGGGTCGGAGGAGCCGTCGAGGATGGTGGCGCGGGTTAAGCCGACCGTGGCGTCGCCTATGCGCAGGACGGGAGTGCCCGAAGCGTTCAATTCGGGTTCGCTGCGGCGCTCCAGTTCGCGGAAGTAGTCGCCCACTTCGCGCTTGTCGCGAAACAGACCCTGCTGAACCGCCTGGGCAAGGATCGGGCGGAAGCGGCTTTCGTAATCGCTCCAGATCCGGCGGTCTCCGAGGATGGATTCGCGCTCGGCGCGGCGCTCCTCAGCCAGAGCCGCGTGCTCCGGCGACCCATCCTCGGGGTGAAGAGCGGCTTCGCGCAGCCGCAGTTCCGCCACACGCTGGCTGGGGTGCCGCTCAAACGTGTGTTCCGGGCTGAACCTGCCGGTCAGCACGTAAGCAGCGATCATCATGCCGAGTTCGTGCGACCGCAGCAGCATGGGAAAGAACCACTTCTTGGAGGTGAAGCTGACTTCGGTGCCCTTGCGGCAATCCGAGCTGCGGCGAATGGGACCGGGTGTCTGGACGAACTTCTCGGAATAAAACATCAGCTCCGGACGCTTCTCGCCGTAACGGCTGAAAGACTTGGCAATGGCTTTCGGGCTGGTCATGCCGAAATCGTTCAGGTGGTCCGCCCGGGCGGAATGGGGGAAGTAGCGGTTGAGCAGCATGCGCGCGAAATCCGCGCAGTTGCGCGTGAAGCCGTTGTAGTTATTTACGTTGGGGGCCGAATTGAACTGTCGGACGAATTCGGCGTCCTGCTCGCGGGTGGTGGACACGCGGAAGGAATAAATGTCGCGCGCGAAGGCATTGCCCACGGTATCGCGCCAATGCGCTTCGATCACGGCGGTCCCGCAGGACTTAGCTGGACAGACGGCAGCCAGATACTTCTGGCGATAGTGCTCCTGCAGCAGACTGCGCACGTCGGCGTCAGCGTAAAGAGGAGAATCGGCCGGGTTCTCGACGCCGTAGAGGTAGACGCTGACCGGCGTCACGTTCCAGCGGTAGGGTTTATCTTCGCCGAAGTTGGTGTAGTTGCCGATAACTGAGCCTTCCTCGCCGGGCTGGCAGAGGCGCAGCCGCGTGGGAGTTTCCATGCAGACGTTTGACAGATACACGGCCGCGTGGCCTGCGCTGGTGAAGCGCGCGGCGCCGCCTCCTGTGGATTCATGCAGCAGCAGCGCGATATCCGCGCGCAGCAAACAGGGAAACAGCAAAGCCAGCGAGACCAGGAAGCGACCCATCACTTGTCCGGATAGACGTGCAATCATTTCGCCAGTGAGACGTTTTAATGTAAGGTTAACGACATGCCCTGTTTACTGCTGGTCCTGAGCCTTGCGTTTCCTCGTCTGGTGCTGGTGCTGCTGTTCTTTTTCAGCACGTTTTTGCAAAGGGCGTACCACGGGCTGCTGCTGCCTTTGGTTGGCTTCTTCGTGCTTCCGCTTACCACGCTGGTTTACGCGTGGGTTGTGAATTCAGGCGGCACGGTCACCGGGATGTATCTGGTGGTGATTGTGATCTGCGTAGTCGCGGATCTGGGACTGATCGGTCACGGCGCCACGCGACGCCGCTAACGGCGGTTGTCGCGGAACTTTGAGAGCAGCCGCAGCATTTCGAGATACAGCCAGATCAGGGTGACCATCAGGCCGAAGGCGCTGTACCATTCCATGTATTTCGGGGCGCCGCTGCGCTCACCCTGCTCGATGAAGGCGAAATCCAGAATCAGATTGAGCGCCGCCACGCAGACCACCACCAGGCTGAACACGACGCCGAGCGGGCCGCTGCCATAGATGCCGGGCACCTGGACGTGGAAGAAACCGAGGATCATGCTCACGAAGTAGATGAGCGCGATGCCGCCGGTAGCAGCCACAACACCCATAGTGAATTTCTGACTAGCCCGGATGAGGCCGGAGCGATACGCCAGCAGCAGACAAAAACAAGTCCCAAATGTGAGGGCAACGGATTCCATCGCGACCCCGGGGAAACGCAGCTCGAACATGGCCGAGAGCGCGCCCAGAAACAGACCTTCCAGCAGGGCGTAAATGGGCGCGGTGATGGGCGACCACTCCTTCTTGAACATCGTGACCAGTGCGGCGACGAACCCACCAAGCGCGCCGACCATGATGTAACCGCTGACGGAAGAAGGATCGCGATTCGGAAGAAATTGATTCCATGTCCACGCGGCTGTCGCGAACACGCAAAGCAGCAGAATACCGGCTTTGTTTACGGTTCCGGCGACGGTCATGGTGCCGCCGTAGCCGATGCGCGAACCGCTCGCGTCGTAGAGAGTTCCGTTCAGGACGGGATTACCGGACGTCATAACTCTAGGATACCGAATGGTCGAGCGGCAGCAGCACGCGGAAGGAACTGCCCTGCCGCGGCGCGGTGCAAACCCGCATGCCGCCTTTGTGCATCCGGACGATACCGGCGACGGCGGCCAGGCCCAGACCGCGGCCGAAGAATTTCGTGGTGTAGAACGGATCGAAGATGCGGACCGTGTCGCAGGGATCCATACCGTGCCCGGTGTCGCGCACTTCCAGAAACACGTACCGGCCCGGTTCGGGACTGCCGACCACCGGTATGCAGTCGCCCTTGTCGCCGGCAATCTCCTCAGTCCCGCTGGCAATAACTACGGCGCCACGCTCCTCGCCAACAGCTTCGACGGCATTCTGTATCAGATTCAGCACCACCTGGCGCACCTGATCGGCATCGCAGCGCACCGGCGGCACGGGGGTGAGCTCGAAAGTCAGATCGATGTTCACGGGCAGCGCGGCCTGGAAGGTCAAAGCCGATTCCGTGATCAGGTGCGCAAGGTCGATCGGCTTGAATTCATAGATCCCCTTGCCGGAATAGGCCAGCAGCTGCCGCACCAGATCCGCCGCGCGTTCGCCGGCATTCACAATTTCGTCGGCGAAGTAGCGGTTGGCGTCGCCGGGCAGCATGGCGTCGCGGAGCATGCAGGCGTTGCCCAGAACACCGGTGAGCAGGTTATTGAAATCGTGCGCGACGCCGGCCGCCAACGCGCCGATGCTCTCCAGTTCCTGTTTGCGGCGCATCGCTTCCTCGGTGCGGATGCGTTGGAGCGTTGACCGCACGCGCGCGCGCAGCAGCACCGGGTTGACCGGCTTGAACAGGTAATCTTCCGCGCCCAGTTCAATGCAGCGCGCCACCGTATCCATGTCGTCCAGCGCCGAAATCAGGATCACCGGAGTGTGCCGCAGACCGGGATCGGTTTTGATGGTCGCGATCACGTCCAGCCCGCTCATATCGGGCATTACCAAATCGAGAAGAATAAGGTCGAAGCGCTGGTCCCGCATGCGTTCCAGAGCAGCGGGGCCGCTGTCCGCCGCCTGCGCCGTGAAACCATACCGGGACAGCAGGCGTGAAAGCATATCGCGATTGCCATCGTTGTCGTCAACGACCAGAATCGAGGCGGCGGTGTTCGGGTGAGAGTCGAAACCGGCGGGTCCGGCAGCAAGCGGTGAAGCCGCGGCGGCGGGAATCTGGATTTCCGAGGCCAGTTGGTGCGTCGCGCTGCGAATACGCGCCAGATCGGGCAGCATAGGCTCTGGAAGCACGCGCTCCAGGGCCTCGGCCGCCAACAGCATGCGGTCCAGCGGTTTGGCCATCTGGCGCCGCAGCTCCGCCGGCGCGTCACCATCCAGATACTCGGTTTCGCCAGAGAGTACGGACTGAATCGCTTCCAGATTGCGTCGCGCGTCTTCCTGAATTGCCGTTAGCAGTTCGGCGGCTTCCGACGAGTCCGGAAGCGCGGCGATATCTTCCAGCAGAATCTCGCTGTAACCCGAAATGTGGTTAATCGGTGTCCGCAGGGTGTGACGCAACTCCGCGGCGGATTGTCTGGAAAGCGGCAATTCCTTCCATAATGCCAGAATTGCTACCTTCCGGCGAACTCCGTCCACGGCTGCGAATTCATGTCGCGGAGAAGGTCCTTCTGCCACTTCAAGTCGGGGTGTTTGGCCAGGTGATCGGCGGCTTTGAAATCCAGGCCGCAGGCGTGTCCGGCATGAGCCTGGAAGGCCAGACGGGCGGCCATGGCGGAATCGGCAACCTTGTTCTGTACGGCGCCGGCCGCGCCATAGGGAACCTGCCAGTCACCCATGCCCCGGCTCGAAAGGTCGACGTGTCCGCACAGGGTTCGCTCGCTGGGCGCTTCGCGCTGTTCGAAGCTGTCGTAGTGGTCGCCGAGGAACTTCTCGGCCATGGCGGCGTCAATGTTGCCCTTGTTCTGCTCCATCAGCTGGTTCCAGCGGATGTGGCGCGCATTGGCGCTGTTGCTCATATCCTTCGCGGAGAAATCGGTCTCTTCCTTGATCAGCTTTTCGTTCACCGGGAAATTGGACCCGACGAAGAAGCCGTCCCTGCTGCGTTGCAGCGTCACGTTCTTCAGGCCAAGCTCCAGGCTGGCAATCTCACCCGTCCCGCGGTCTGCCACCAGCCAGTTATTGGCATATCCGCCGTTGTTTCCCTGCTTCATGATGCGGGCGAAATCGTCAATCGATTTCGAGTACTGCATGGCCTTGCGCGCGCGCACAAATTCGGGAATGCCGTTCGAATCCCAGCCGGAGAAACCGGTGATGGTGGTTTCGGTGATCATGATCCCCGACGCGTTGATACCGAAATCATCAGCGCTGTGAATCAAACCGGGCGCGCCGTCCATGATGAACCGGGAGCCTCTGGCCGGTACGATATCGAAAACCATGGTCCAGCGCTCGCCATCGAGATAGCCGGTCCAGTTGTTGTGAGCGATTACCGGTTTGCCGTCTTTGGTATAGCTGCCCGTCGCGACGAAGGCGCTGCAATGGTCGCCGGCCGGAGCCGCGCTTCCCGGCTTTACGCCGTGAACGCTGTTGTACTGTTTGGTGTAATAGGACCACTCCTCGGCCGCGTTCAGCGTGACTACATCCCAGACATCCAGTTTGACGCCACGCGCGTTCAGGCCCGTCGCGATGCCCTGCAACTCCTCCCGGTACTCCGGCTCAATGTGCGGCCACAGAATGTTCTTCGAAGCGCCGCGGTAAAACGACCACTTCCGATGGTTGTCGTGCTCCAGTTCGAGCGCGATCACTTTCTGGAAATCCTGAATCTCCGGAGCCAGCAGATAGCCGTGCTGAAACCCGATCTCGGCCGGCGTGCCTTCCAGGTGCACGAATGTCCAGCCGTTGTTGTCCGGATTGCGCGAGGCATTCTTCAGGCGCGGGTCGGTCTGGGGATCTCGCGCGCCGAGTAAAACCACGGAGGCCAGCAGGCAGAACAGCAGGACTTTGGAGACGGTCATTGGATTTGATTATAAAGAAGACCGATCATAGAGGGATGGAAGCGAAGTTAACGTCTCACGTGAAGGCTGGCGGCTGCGCGTCGAAACTGAATCCCGCGATTCTCGACCGTGTGCTGGCCACGGTGCCGCGCGTGGCAAACGCGAACGTGCTGGTTGGCTTCGACACCTCAGACGATGCGGGTGTGTACCAGGTATCCTCCGACCTCGCGCTGGTGCAGACGGTGGACTTCTTCACGCCTGTCGTGGACGATCCCTACACCTTCGGCGCCATCGCCGCCGCCAATGCCCTGAGCGATATTTACGCGATGGGCGGCGTGCCGATTTCTGCGCTCAGCATTCTGGCCTGGCCCGCTGACGGCGATCTGGAGCATCTGGAAGCCATCATGAAGGGTGGCGCGAGCAAAATCCACGAAGCCGGCGCGGTGATTCTGGGCGGCCACAGCGTGAGCGACGAGGAAGCGAAGTTTGGCTACGCGGTCACCGGGACCATCCATCCGAACCAGGTCAAGACCAACTCCGGCGCGCGCTCGGGCGACGCTCTGGTGTTCACCAAGCGCCTGGGGACAGGCGTGGTTTCCACTGCTCTTAAGCGCGGAATGGCGCGGGACAGCGATGTGGAAGCGTCTATCGAATCGATGCTCACACTGAACCGCGCGGCCTGCGAGGCGATGCTGCGCTTCGATGTCCACGGCTGCACGGATGTCTCCGGCTTCGGGCTCCTGGGGCATGCGCGCGAAATGGCGGTGGGAAGCCGCGTCACGCTGGAGATCGAAGTAGGCCAGCTGCGCTTCCTGCCCGGCGCGATGGAGTATGCGCAGCAGGGCGCGCTCTCGGGAGGCCTGAAGAACAATCGAGCATTTGCGTCATCGTGCGTCGAGGCGCACCGCGCGATTCCCGAAGAGGTGGAGAATCTTCTTTACGATCCCCAAACCTCCGGCGGCCTGCTGATCGCTCTGCCGGAAGAAGATGCCGCGGCGTTGACGGCGGCCTTTCCCGCGGCGCATCGCGTCGGGCGTGTGATAGAAAAGACCGGAAGGGTGATCCATCTTGTTTGAAGCAGATCCGCTGATCATTGCGCTGGATGTCGAAAGCGCCGCCGATGCGCGCGCGCTGGTGGAGCGCCTGTCACCCGAAGTGCGCTTCTATAAGGTCGGGCTGGAGCTTTATACCGCCGCCGGCATGGACTTCGTCCGCGAACTGGTGAAGCAGCACCTGAACGTGTTTCTCGACCTGAAACTGTACGACATCGGCGAAACGGTGAAACGCGCGGTGGCGCAGGTGGCGAAAACCGGTGTTCGTTTCCTGACCGTGCATGGTTCGTGCGCGGTGATGCGCGCCGCGGTGGATGGCCGCGGGGCGGGAACCCTGCGGCTGCTGGGCGTTACTGTGCTCACCAGCTTCGACGAACGGGATCTGGAAGATCTCGGTTACCCGTGCGATGTGCGCGACCTGGTTGCGTTGCGCGTGAAGAACGCCTTGGCGGCCGGGTGTGACGGCGTAGTGGCATCCCCGCTGGAGGCGCGCACCATCCGCGAGCTGGCCGGAACAGATGCCATCCTGGTGACCCCGGGCGTGCGTTCGGGAGGGGCGGACGCGGGCGATCAGAAACGCACTGCCACGCCAGCCGAAGCGATCCGCGACGGCGCGGATTACCTGGTCGTCGGCAGGCAGGTGACGCGGGCAAAGGATCCCCTGGCCGCCGTACGCCGAATTCGGGAAGAGCTGGAACAGGTACGCGCCTAAGCCGCGATGGCCTGGGCCCAGACATTCGTCTCGCAATACGGCTACGTCGCCATCTTCGGGCTTCTGATGCTGGGCATCGTGGGCCCTCTGATTCCGGACGAAACTATTCTGGTGGTGGCGGGCATCCTGATTCACAAGGGAACGCTGCACCCCGCCGTTACGCTGGCCGCCGCTTATGCCGGAAGCCTCTGCGGCATCACCCTGAGCTATATCCTGGGGCGGACCGGAGCCAGATGGCTGAAAGGCCAGACCAAATACTGGTGCCGCGCCCAGACTTGGTTTGAGCGGTATGGCCGCTGGACGCTGTTCTTCGGCTACTTCGTGGTGGGCGTGCGCCACTTTACTGCACTCGTAGCTGGCAGCGCGAAGATGAAACCGCGTGACTTCGCCCTGTATGCCTGGTCCGGCGGCTTCCTGTGGGTAGTTACGTTTCTTTCGATCGGATACTTCGTGGGCGAGAGCTGGGAACGCTGGGGGCGCTACGTCAACGGAGGCATTCTGGTCGCGGCCGTGGTGCTGCTCACCGCCTGCTACACGCTGTACCGCGTGAGAAGCCGCTAGAGACGCTACTGCGGTTTGCCGGCCGGATCGATCTGGACCAGCCCCATGTCGTCGGCGTCTTCATCCGGTTCGTACACCGGAGCGAGCACGGACCAGATTTCATCCAGCTTGTCCTGCAGCGCGCTGTTCTGCTCTTCGAGGAAGCGGATACGGTCGAGCAGTTCCCTTTCTGTGGGCACGGGCTAATAGCGGTTGAGATCCTGCAGCAAAGCCTGAATTCCCTTTTTGCGATAAAGGTCCGTCAGCCTCTGCTCCTCGGGCGAGGGCGGGATCAGGCGGTTCAGCTTCGATTTGCCCAGGCCGTCGCGTGTCGGCACCCAAACCCGGCCGTCGCTGAATTCCACCTGGCTCACGAAACCAGTCATCGACTGCACATTCAGCGGCACGCCCGGCGCACGCAGGAACCGGAGTGACGTATCCTGCAAAATCTCTCCCCCGTGTCCGGCCGGCAGGTACAGATCAGTCTCCGCCGCCGGAACCGAACCCGCCATATACTCGCGGCCATCGCGGTCTTTCACTACCCAGCCGATCTCCACGTAACGCACAGGCTTCAGAGACGAATTATGAATCTGGATCCGCGCATCCCGGGCTTCATTCCCGGAGATGTCCGCCCAGCCGCGTGTCGGCTGGACCGGCGCTTCCGGCAACTCGAGAAACGCAAACGGCTGAACGCGGTCCGCTGTCGCCGCCGGTCCCGTGGAGCGTCCATCCCGGCTTACCTGCACATCCACTCCAGGCCGATCCGCCTGCCTCGCCAGACTGTCGAGCATTTCATGCTGCAGGCCGGAAATTCCCTTCGCCGCGAGCACCTGCTTGAAATACTTCCGATCGCGCTGGTTTTCGGTCTCCCAGAACGTCATGGTGCGGCGTGAATTCAGCTTGTTCGGGCCATAAAAATCCAGACCCTGGAATAACACGCCGTCCAGCGAAACCTGAACAAGCGGCCCGCTTCCCGCCTGCAACGGACGAATCAGCCGCACGTCGATTTTCACCGGGAAAGTTTCGCCCGGACCCACATCCAGGGTCGGCACGGAATAGGAAGCACGCCCGCCCGGTGCCGATTCCTGCGCGGTCACCAGCATCGTGATCCCGCGAATGCGTCGCGAATCCGAATTGCGCAGCTTGAGCGCCATGTGAAGGTCCAGGACCAGCGCGCCGCCGCGCGCTATGGCCCGCGAATCCCCGTAATCCGCTGACATCATGGAGACCGGTGAACCATCCGGCAGATTGAACTTCACCGAACTGTAAGGATCCAGCGGACCTTCCTGCGCCTGCAGGATAGCGGCCGCCGCACCCAAAACCAGGAGCGCCTTACTCGCCGTAAACATGGGTGATCGTCACATTCCCCGTTTCCGGATCAAGCGAGCGCGCGCGCAGTTCGCCCTGTCCGCCTACGGAATAGCTGACGTTGTGGTTGGAACTGTTCAGGATGCGCAGCGTCTGGCGACCTTCGCGCACCTGAATGCCGCTCTCCGCGGCTTCCAAAACCGTTCCGGTCACTGCGCGTCCCACGGCGGGATGCACTACCGGGCGTTGCGTCCAGATCCCCGCCATCAACAGCAGCGTCACCACGCCCCCGGCCCATGCCAGACGGCGTCCCGAAACCACACTCCGGGAAGGCCGCTGATGGACGCACTCCCCGGCTGCCAGACCGAGCCGAATATTTGCCTGCATGTCAATGGCGAGCCGGTTCCACTGCAGATCCGAAATCGCGCCCGCACCAGCATCCGCCACCGCGCCGTTTTCGGACCGCAGTTCGGAGAAATCCGCCGCCACACTCTGACACGCACCGCACCTGCGCACATGCCGTTCCGCCAGCGTTTGCCGCAGCCAGCCAAGATCCCCGCCGGCATAGAGAGCCAAATCCGAGTCGCTGGGATGTTTCATCTTTTCCTCTTCGACATGTACTTCCTGAGCTTGATGCGTGCGTTTGCGATATGCGACCGCACGGTCGCCCTGGTGCAGTTGAGACGGCTCGCCACCTCGGCCGCCGGCAGGTCTTCCAGATCGCGCAGAACGAAGGCGGCGCGTTCGCGCGGGGTCAGCGTGGCCAGCGCGTCCTGCAGATACTCCTGATGCTCGCCGCGCAGCAGCACGTCTTCCGGGCTTTCGGAGTGGCTTTCCGGCGCATATTCGATCTCGCAAAACGTCACGCGCCCGTGACGCCGCAGAAAATCGAGCGCCGTATTGGTGGCAATGCGCGAAAGCCAGTGAGCGGCCTTCTGTTCGTCCTTCAGCTGCTCCTGCCGCTGCAGGGCTTTGATGAAAGCTTCCTGCGTCAGATCCTGAGCATCCGCCACGTTCCCGACCATTCGATAAATTTGCAGGAAAATGCGGCGCAAATTGTCCGCGACAAAGCGATTCCGCTGTTCCTGCGTCGTGAGTGCGGTCTCGATGGCCAGGTCCAATTTTCGTCCCTTAAACAAATGTGACGCTCCAGTCCGCCAAACGTGGAAACAAACCTGATTCTATCGTGTCAGCGGACAACCTCTATATCGGTGGTTTTGGTGGTTTCCTTACCCTGGGTATCCCGGGCCGTTAAGGTGTAATGCGTAGTGCCGGCGGGTTTCACCTCGACGCAGTTCCCAAGGGAAGGCCAAATAGCATCGGTAGGCGGCTCGATCCGGACTGTTTTGGCGAATGCCACGCCATAGCACAGCTTCGCGCCCTGTCCCTTCTGGACTTGAGGCGGCGAAGCGTAGAACTGAAGGATTTTCAGATCTCCGCCACCCACGCGGTCGAGCGACTGCCGCGCCTTCTCCGCTTCCGAGACGGCCTCGGCATGTTCCAGGTGGTGCTCGGCGTCCCGGCGGGAATAAAACGTATAAGCAACATACAGTGCGGCCAGCACCACCACGACTGTCGAATACGGCAGGATCTTACGCAGCGGTTCGACGTTCACTCTGCCAAATTACATCCTTTTCCAAACCAGCGTGGTGTCGCTTGCCCCGGAAGTGCCGGTGACGTGCAGCTGTTCGGTGGCCGTCGCACGGTCCGGCGAAACGGTCAGCCGCATTTCCAGTTTCCTGTGGCCGTCCGGCAGTTCCTTTTCGCTCACCAGCGTGTCACCCTGCCACTTACACCGCACCGAACCGCCTACCGGTCCGTCCACCGGATGGAAGTTGCCGTCAGTGCGGCATTCCGTTTCCACCGTACGCAGGTCGCCTGGACTTGTGCTGGTTTGTGAGATCTGCAGAGTCTTGTGCTTTCCCTCGGTAACCCGCAGCGTCATGGAATCCGGAGCAGCCTGGCTGCCGAAATTCGACCGGCTGACATCCAATTGCCACGTTCCGGTAATGTCTGGTTTCTCGGTGGCAACAACGGCCGCGGGAAGCGCCAAAACGGCGGAGAGAGCAAGGTGAGTGATTCGCATAAATACCTGATGTGCCAAATTGCACGTCTCCTTCCAATCCCCTGAGTTGATATCGTCAGAGCATGCGCACCGTCGCGGTTATTGGCATCGGCAAAACTCCTTTCGGAGCTTTCCCGGATCAGGATCTGCGCGCGCTGGCGGTTGCCGCTGCGGAGAAATGCTTACGCGATTCCGGCGTTTGGCCCACGCAGGTGGATTCGTTCTTCCTCGGCAATTTTGCGGGTCCGTCGTTCACAGGACAGAATCATCTTGCGCCTTACATTTGCGCAGCGCTCGGCATGGCAGGCATTCCTGCCACGCGCATTGAAAACGCCTGCGCTTCCAGCGGGTCGGCCTTTTACCATGGCTGGCTGGACGTTGCGAGCGGCGTGAGCGACCTCGTGATGGTCTTGGGGGCGGAGAAGATGACCACGCAGCCCACGCCTCGCGTGACCGAAATCCTGGCTGCGGCAGGCGACTGCGCCACGGAGATCCGCGCGGGCTCCACCTTCCCTTCGCTGTTCGCCATGATTGCGCGCCGCCACATGCACCAGTACGGAACCACCCGCGAGCATCTGGCAGCCGTCGCCGTGAAGAACCACGAGAACGGAGCGCTCAACCCCGATGCGCAAATGCGCAAGGTGATCACACTCGAACAGGCCATGGCCGGCAAGCCGATCGCTGATCCCCTTACCCTTTATGACTGCTCGCTGATCAGTGATGGAGCAGCCGCGGTGATGCTTGCGCCCCTCGACCGCGCGGCGGAGTTCACCGACAAGCCTGTGCGCGTCCTCGGCATCGCTCAGGCGTCCGATTTTGTGGCGCTTGATCGGAAGGCCGACATCACCACCTTCCCCGCATTGCGAATCGCGGCACAAAAAGCTTATGGGATGGCCGGGCTCGGTCCCCGGCAGATCGAGTTCGCCGAGCTGCACGACTGCTTCACCATTGCGGAGATTGTTGCCATGGAAGATCTGGGCTTTGTCCAGCCGGGGCAGGGAGGCTTCTTTTCGGCGGAGGGCGGAACCCGGCGCTCCGGCCGCATGCCGGTCAATGCGAGCGGCGGCCTTAAGTCCAAGGGTCACCCGGTGGGCGCCACTGGGGTGGCGCAGATCTGCGACGTTGTGCAGCAGATCCGCTGTGAAGCAGGAGACCGCCAGCTGGCGCGGCACTCTGTGGGCCTGGCCCAAAATCTCGGTGGTTCCGGCGGCACCTGCGTGGTAACCATATTGGGACAGGTTCGATGAAGGTCTACACGGAAACGGTGGTGTTTCTGGCTCCGGCCGCATTTCAGGCGGACGTTCCGTATCAGGTGGCGATGGTAACCCGTGACGATGGAACGCGGGTCACCGGACGAATCGAAGGAGAGCGCGTGGCGATTGACGATGACGTGGTGCAAGTACGTGAGAACGATGGCGTGGTCTGGTTCCGAAAGGCATGAAACTCGCCTCACGTATCGCCCGCCTGGGAGTGGAGAGCGCCTTCGACGTTCTGGTGCGCGCACGCGCGCTTGAAGCACAGGGGCGCAGCATCATTCATCTGGAAATTGGTGAGCCGGATTTTCCCACGCCTGCCCACATCGTGGAAGCAGGCAAGCGCGCTCTGGATGAGGGGTACACGCACTACGGCCCCACCCAGGGCCTCCCGGAGCTGCGCGAAGCCATCGCCGCTTATGTCTCCCAGTCTCGCGGCATCAGCGTGGGGCCGCAGCATGTGTGCGTGGTGCCCGGCGGCAAGCCGATCATCTTCTTTCCCCTGATTGCGCTACTCGAGCCAGGCGATGAAGTGATCTGCCCCGATCCCGGTTTTCCCATCTACGAATCGATGATCCGCTTTTTGGGCGCGACTGCTGTTCCCGACTACCGGTTCACCGATAAGACAAAGATGGTGATTCTCAACTCACCTGGCAATCCCAGCGGCGACGTGATTCCGCCTGAGCAGCTGGCCGCCATCGCCGACGAAGTGAGACGCCGTGACGTAATGGTTCTAAGCGATGAAATTTATACGCGCCTGCATTATGGCGACACACCGCCGGCTTCCATCGCGAGCCTGCCCGGCATGCTGGAGAAAACCATCATCCTCGATGGCTTCTCGAAGACTTACGCGATGACCGGCTGGCGTCTTGGCTATGGAGTTATGCCGGAGTGGCTGGTGGAAGCTGTTAATAAACTGATGGTGAACTCCAACTCCTGCACGGCGAGCTTCACGCAACGCGCGGGAATCGCGGCTCTCACCGGAACGCAGGAGCCAGTAGTGCGGATGGTCGCGGAGTTCCGCCGCCGGCGCGATGCGTTTTGCGCGGCGTTGGATGCCATACCCGGATTTACCTGCGGTCTTCCCGGCGGTGCGTTCTATGCGTGGGCCGATGTGCGGGGAACCGGAATGGAGTCGCGGGATCTCGCCGACCGCCTGCTGACCGAAGCCGGCGTGGCCTGCCTGAACGGAGCCGCGTTTGGCTCGCGCGGTGACGGCTTCATCCGCTTCAGCTATGCCAACTCGTATGAAAACCTGATGGAAGCGGCCTCGCGGGTTGATCGGTTTGTTCGCGCGGCCTGCGGCTAGAAACAACTCGGAGGGAGGTTGTTGGGCGTGAAGTAAATTCACGCCCAACAAGGAGTGATAGCTTACGGCCTGCTGGAGGTACGCAGGTTCGCCGCGTCGCTCCGATTCTTGCTAAACAAACCAGCAAGGCCTGCGAGTCCAAGCAGGCCGACCCATCCGAGGTGGCTGCCGCCCGTGCCTGTGTTGTTACCGTTTCCACCCGATCCGATGCCGCCGGCCCCAGAGCCGCCGCCGGCGCCCATGCCCGCGTCACCCGCGCCGGTACCACCGCCAATGCCGGAGCCCGATCCCGATCCGCCGGTCGCGCTCGATCCCATAGCGCCCGCACTGCCGGAACCCGCTCCGGTACCGCCGGTGCTGCTGGAACCGGTGATGCCGGAACTGCCACTCCCGGACCCGCCGCCGGCGCCCGTCGTACTTCCGGAAGCTGCCGAGCCGGAGCCTCCGGAACCGGAACCGGTGGTGCCGGCTCCTGATGTTGCACCTCCGCCTGTTTGTGCCATCGCGGAGTATGTCGCTAATCCTGCAATCAGGAAAGCGCTTTGAAGGATTCTGTTCAGTCTCATAGTAGTCAGGCTGTGCCTCGCGCCCGACTGCTGCAACGGCAGTGCCAGAGAGCTAACTGGCGAGAGTGTTTCTGCGTCCGGCCACACACTCGGCCGGAGCTAAGTTTCTGGCGGCGGGTGCGAACTTACATTTGCGTGGCAAAGGTGTCTCCGCCCGCACTAAAAGCCGCTAGGTGGGGCAGCCGGCTTCGCTGCGGCCTTGTTCATTCGCTCCAGTTGCGAGACCAGGAACGCCATATCGCTGAACGGCTCCCCGCCGGTGCGCGCCCAGTGCACGCGGCCTTCGCGGTCGATCAGGATGGTCGAGTGTAGCTCCATCTCTTCGAAGTCGTCGTAGGAGTGAAAGCGGCGTGCGTTCTGCTTACTGTCGTCGGAGAGCAGCCGCACGGGTAAATCGCCGAAGGCTTTCAGACCTGCTGCGTTCTGGTCAGGCGCCGCGCTGCTGACCGCCAGCACTACCGTGTCCAGCCGGTCCCAGTCCGCTTTGCGGTTCCCGATGTCGTGCAGTTGCCGCATGCAGTGCGGACATTCCTGCCCCAGATAGAAAACCAGCATCACATTTCTGCCGCGATACTCGCTCAGCGTTACGCGTTTGCCGGAAGAGTCTTTCACGTCCAGCCCCGGCGCGGCGTACGGCTCCCATTTATTCGGTCCGTACTTTTCGAGCGATGCGCGCAGATAGTTGCGCTGCGGTCCCGGCGCTGAATCGCGCGGTGTCGCGGTAATGCCGGTGGCTTTCGCGCGATCGATAACGGCGAGTGATTTCTCCGCGTCAGCTGAGACAAACAGCAGGCGCGCCATGGCATCCTGCGCCTTCTCCTTCTCACCTGCCGCGGCGTATGCGCGCACCATGCCGGAAAGCGCAAATATGTCGTTTTTGGTCAGCGCCAGCGCCTTCTCATAAGCCTCAGCGGCCAGCAGCGGGCTCTTCGTCTGCAGATAGGCTTCGCCGAGGCCCAGGTAAACCACTTCGGGATAGAAAGGCGGATCCGCGAAAGTCTGCTGAAACTCAAACTGCTTCTGCGCGGATTCGGCCAGCACGCCCAGGCCCTGCAGCTTTTCCCCGCGGGCGAGTGCCAGTCTGCCGCGCAGTTCCAAAGCCTGAATGGGATACATCTTCTCCAATACGCCGGTCAATTTGCCTTTTGCCGAATCCTTGCCGAGTTCGGTGTGCTCGCTGATTGCCTTCTGCGCGTTTTCCAGATCATGCGTTGCCAGGTACGCGCGCGCACGAAAGTAAGCGCGGTTGACCTGATCATCGTAAGTGTCGCGCCAGGGGATGTAGCCATCCTTTAAGATGTCGTCCCAGCGTTCGTATTTCAGCAGAACCCGCGGCAGAGCGCCCATGCCGTAATCCATGGTGCTGCGCGCCGCGTTCGGGTCGATCGGTGCATCTATCATTTGCCGGGCGCCGAACTCCGCCGCGTGCGGCATTCCCAGCTGTTCCTGGATGTAACTCAGATAAGTCAGATTGTGGCCGTAGTTCCAGTTATTAAAAGGGAACGTCAGGGTATCGATCATGTACTGCTTTTCAGCGCGGGTAGCCGCGTCCATCGAGATGGCCGCTTCATTCCACATCCCCACGATGCTGAAGATATGCCCCGGCATGTGCAGCGCGTGCCCGATTGAGGGCACGATGTCGCCATAACGCCGCGAACTCTCAAGCGCCATCTCGGGTTCGTGATAATCCCAGTTGTGAATCCGGTAGTGGTGCGCGCCAGGATGGTCCGGCTGCTTCGCCAGCACTTCCCGAATCATCAACTCGGCGCCGTAGCGCGAGCGCCCCATGGTGTTCAGCGCGAGCAGAGCCCACGCTTCCATGTCATCCGGATATTTGACGCAGAGCGTCTCGAGGAACTTACGGGGCCGGCTTTCATCCGCGGGCAGCAGCGGATCGGGAATCAGTTCAGCGGCCAGGGCGTCGATATAGAGTTGTTCGCGTTCACTGGCCCGCGCGCGCCGCTTCACCGCCTCGCGAATCATCTCCGCCGGCCGCGTCTGGCCGCCCAGTCCGCGCAGCATGCTCGCCCGCGCCAGTCCCCAGTAAGGCATGGGATTGTCAGGCTCGAGCTTGACGCACCACCGGAAGGCGCGCTCGGCTTCGTAATCCCAGAAGGAATGCAGCAGCGCGTTGCCCTGATCGAACCATTGCTGCACCTCGGGATTCTTCACCGTAATCGGGAAGTGTGCTGTGCCGATTCCCTGCAGCACATGCGGCTTCTCGCGCGGACCCGTGTCGAATGCGTCGCCGTGTTCGGAGTGGCCCAGCTTTCCCAGAACCGTACTGTCCGTCGCGGCCAGTAACGGTAGTGAAAAAACGAGCAGAACACAGGAGCGAAGCAGCGGCATCTGATGAGTATAGCTTGACCCCACTTTATAGCTGGTCTAAACTAAGATTTTGCATAAACTGCGTTCCCACGCAGGTATCTCCAATCTGGTCCGGGCGCACTTACTTATGTAATCCGAGGGCTGTGCGCACCCCGGGCGTCTAATAAGCTCTATGAGTCTTTCCGCAAAACATTGCATCCCATGCAGAGGCGGCACGCCCCCGCTGACAGGCGAGGAACTGCGCGCCCTGGCAGGACAGATTCCGGGATGGGAAGTGGTGGAGGAACACCACCTGACGGCCGCCTTCCGGTTTCCCGATTTTGCGCAGGCTCTGGCCTTCGTGAACCGAGTGGGAGCCGTGGCGGAAGCCGAAGGGCATCACCCCGATCTGGAACTGGCCTGGGGCCGCGTGGGCGTGAAGGTCTGGACGCACAAGATCAACGGGCTGACCGAAAACGATTTCATTCTGGCAGCCAAAATCAACGATTTATACAACACAAAGGAGCGATGATAATGCTGGGAGTAGGAGAGAAGTTTCCCGTGTTTTCACTCACCGCCACGGTGGGTACCGATAAGAAGAACGCATTCAAGACCATTACTGACAGCGACTATAAAGGCAAGTGGAAGGTGTACTTCTTCTGGCCCAAGGACTTTACGTTCGTGTGTCCCACTGAGATCGCCGCGTTCGGCAAGCTCAACGGCGAATTCCTCGACCGTGACGCGCAGATCCTCGGTGGCAGCACCGATTCCGAATTCGTCCACATGGCGTGGCGCACGCACCATGAAGATCTGCGCGATCTTCCTTTTCCGATGCTGGCGGACGTGAAGCGCGAGCTTTGCACGGCGCTCGGCATTCTGGACCCGAAGGAAGGCGTCGCACAGCGCGCCACCTTCGTCGTGGATGATCAGAACATCATCCGCTTCGTGATGGTGAACGATCTCTCGGTGGGCCGCAATCCGCAGGAAGTGCTGCGGGTGCTGGACGCGCTGCAGACTGACGAGCTCTGCCCCTGCAACTGGCAGAAGGGCGAGTCCGTCCTCGCGGTTTAATCCCATGCAGGATCTGTTAGCGGGTATTCCCGATTACGCCAAAGACCTGAAGCTGAATCTGCAGGCGGTGCTGAAGCAGCCCGAGCTGACTGAGCAGCAGACGTGGGGAACGGCGGTGGCCTGTGCCTTCGCCGCCCGCAATTCGGATATGACGGAGTATCTGCTGGAAGAGGCCAAACCGCATCTTTCTCCGGAAGCTCTGCACGCGGCGAAGGCCGCGGCCGCCGTCATGGGAATGAACAACATTTGGTATCGCTTTGGCCATCTGAGCGCGAACGAAAAGTATGCGGACATGCCGGCGCGGCTGCGCATGCAGGCGATCCGCACGCATGGTTCGGATCCGGTGGATTTCGAACTTTGGTGCCTCGCCGTTTCCGCCATCAACGGATGCGGCAAGTGCGTGTCGGCTCATGAAAATGTACTGCGCGACAAGGGTGTGCCGGAAGAAACCATACTGGCCGCAGTGCGCATCGCTTCGGTGCTGCACGGCCTCGCTTCGGTGATGGACGTTCCCGCCGCGGCGGCTTAGTTCCGCGCTTCCGCAAACAGCCGGATGCCGGTTCGGTGTCCGGCTTTCAACCTCAGGTAATAAGCCGCAACACTCATCCGCCGCTGCCACCGCGACCTCGTCGCATCTCCGAAACCCGCCAGGTGCGCCGCCGCGTGAAAGGCCCGCAGCGGTTCAAACGCAGTGGCCGTTACGCGCCAGCCGTGCCGCGCCAAAAACGCGGTGAGCGCAGCAGGATTCCACCGCAGCACATGCTGGGGCGGCGAATCCCAGAAATCGCTGCTGCCCACCAGTTGCGGATGACCAAACCCGCGCGTGTACCGCAGCGAAGAAGGGCAGCCGAGCATCAGCCGCGCTCCCGGCGCGGCGAGTTTCCCCAGACCCTCAAAAACCAGATCCGGCTCTTCCAGATGCTCGATCACCTGGAACAACGTAATCACATCGAACCTGCGCGCATCGGCCAGCAGCGCGTTATCGCGCCTCAGGTCGGCGACGTGCGCCTCGAAGCCCTGCCGGCGGCATTCCGCGATATCCTCTTCCGAGAAATCGATGCCGGTCACACGATGGCCCAGCGCGGCAGCGCGCGCCAGAAACTGTCCATTGGCGCAGCCGACATCCAGCAGCGTTCCCGGCGGAAGCGGCGCGAGCGCGCGAAGCGCTTCCTCGTGATCCCATCCGAGTTCGTGGGCTTCATGAGGGTAATGCGCCGCGCGCCACGTGTGCCGCGGCTCCGCGAATTCCAGCCGGCAAGCCCGGCAGGTCAGAATCTGAACCGTATCGGAACCAATATCGCCGCGCACAAACCCTTCTATTTCCGCAGGTGTCGCATCGCCGTGCATGGCGAGACGTGCCCAGTGCGCGGCCAGTTCGCGGGTATCGAGAGTCTCCGCGACGATCACGTCAGCGGAGCGGCATGCCGGGCACGTCACGCCGGCAGGAGCAGTGACTCGTAGAGTTCGAGCGTGCGGCGCGCCATCCGTTCCACGCTGAAATCGGCATGCACACGCTCACGGGCGGCCGCGCCCAGACGCGCGCGCAGTTCCGGGTTGCGCAGCAGCGTACAGATGGCTTTCGCGAGCGCATCCGGATCGGACGGTGCTACGGTGATGCCCGTCTCCTCATGCCGCGAAACAAACGGAACGCCCGAATCCAACTGAGTGTTCACAACGGGCTTGCCGCAGGCCATGGCTTCGATCTGCACCATGCCGAAGGCCTCGCTGCGATTGACGGACGGCAGAACGAACACATCCGCCGCGTGATAATAAGGCACCACATCCGCCACGCCGCTCAGAATCGTGACGCGCTCAAACAGGCCCAGCGTCCGCACCAGAGATTCCAACTCGGCACGCATTGGCCCGTTTCCAATCAGCAGCAGGTGTCCATCCACCTTCTTCATCGCGCGAATCAGGTGTTCGAAGCCCTTGTAGCCCACCAGACGGCCGACGGCCACCACAATGGAAGGTCCGTACTGATTGCGAATCCAGTCAACGATGTGCGGATCGGGCGAGTGGAAGCGCTCGATCGGAATACCAAGTGGAATCACGTGGCACTTCTCGCGATGCGCTTTCAGGACGGGCGAGCTTTCCAAATAGTTGGACGAGGTGGCAATGATGGCCGACGAGCGGCTTAGCGCGCGGTGCAGAATCGACTGGAACGCCGACCCGAGCACTTTTTGACGCACGATATCGCTTTGATACGTAAATACCAGCGGCCCGGTAAATCCGCTGGCGAAATAGGCCAGAACCGCGAGCGGATTCGGCCAGTGGATGTGCAGAATGTCGGCGTCGGAGGCGCGCAGCGCCTGCACCATGCTGGGGCACACCGGAGCACCGAAGAAATCCACCAGGGTGCTGAGCCGCGTGACCGGCACGCCGTCGACGGTTTCCGTAGAACCCTGACGCGTCTTGCTGGCCACCAGAACTTTCAGATCCAGCGAGTCGCGCAGCTCATTGCATAAAACGTGAAGATGGCTTTCCATACCACCGTGCTCCGGCGGGTAAAACTTACCCACCTGAAGGACGCGAGTTCGGCCGCTTTTACTGAGAGGGAGTGCCGCAGATGGGCGGAGAGAGGTGAGCGATCGAGGGGTCGTCAGCATCGGCGCTGGTGTTCGATTTGAGTGCGGTACCGTTCAGCTCTGGCTGCTGCTAAGTACCTTATTGTACACGCCAAGCACCCGCGTGGCGTGGTTTCGCCACGAAAAGCCGGAGCCCTGCTGAACCGCGTGTTGCTGCATCTCCTGCCAGCGATCCGGCTCGTTTCTGCGCAGTGCCAGAAGGCGGATTGTGGCCGCGACCCACTGTTCCAAATCGCCCGGTGGACAGTAGAGCGCCGCATCTCCACCCACCTCCTGAAGCACCGGCAGCTGGCTCGCGAGGACAGGAGTCCCGCAAGTCATCGCCTCGGCCACAGGAAGGCCGAACCCTTCCGCGCTCGAGGGCTGCAGCACCAGCGCCGCGCGCCGATACACCGCGCTCAGCACCTCGCGGGTCAGGAACGGCAGCTGGACGATGGCGGGTTCGATTTCCAGTTTCCGTGCCAGCTTCACCTGCGCCGGAGTCAGCGGACCGCCGACGCGAATAAGCCGCACATCGGGCTCGGTGCGTCTCACCAGCGCCACGATTCGCAGCAGATCATCAATCCGCTTGCGCTCAATGGTGCTGCCCACATGGAGCAGATCGCGATCGTGAACCGATTGCGGTCCCAGGAGCCGCTCCGCTTCGGCATCGGCCCGCGGCTCGGGATCGGGCGAGCACGAAGGATGCGCGCCCAGCGGCACCACTGACATCCGGTTCGGGGACATCGCTCCCGTGTCTGCCAGATCGGCGAGGGTGGCGGCGCTGTCGCACAGCACATGCGCGGCTTTTTGAAAGCCCAACAGAATCCGGCGCGTCATGGCGCGGAACAAGGGTCCGCGAGGGTCCTGTTCGGGCCGCAGCACGCACCGGAAGGTATCGATGTCGTGGCAGGTGATCACCGTGCGTCCGGACGGCAACGAGTGTGCCAGCTGGGAATAGCTGTGATCCACGATATGAAACAAATCGAAGCGGCAGCTGTTGCGCTTCAGCCAGCGCGGGTAGTCCACAAACCGCAGCAGCAGCCGGTTTGCGGTGATGTTCGGGGTAAACCGCCGCATGGCCGGAGCAATCCGCTCCACTTCCACGGCGCCGCTCTGCGCGAGTCCCTCGGCCAGCATGAGGCCGACCGTGTCCATGCTGGGCCAGTGTTCGTCAGGCGAATCGCAAAGCAGAGCGACTCTCAAACGGTCTCCAGAACGTCCCGAACCAGCGCCGTCACCCGGGCGACCTGTCTGGCCCGGTCAAAAACGGGCGATCCGACGGGAACGGCCGCTTTCTTCTCCGCGAGCGCCTCAGGCGTGATTCCATCGAGAAGTGCCGCCAGCGCCTGGATGTAGCGCGGGTCCCATGGCGCATCGCCGGGGAGCCGCCACAGCCAGCCCTCATCCAGGTCGTATGCCAGGGGAAGCTGGCCGGTCACTACCGGCAGGCGAGCCGCCACATATTCGCTCAGCTTGGTAGTGTAACGGAACGAACCCAATCCGTCGCAGCTTTGCGGCAGACTGCCGATATCCATCGCGGCCAGATAGTCCGGAACGCTGGCCCGGGGCACCGAACCGGTGAAAATTACCTGATCCGCGGCCATGCGCCGCAGTTCCTCCAGACCGCTGCCCTCGCCCACAATCAGGGCGAAGACATCCGTTCGCCGGCAGAGCGCCAAAGCCTGAACCAGTTCCCAGCCGTAGCAATAGCCCACGCGCCGGTTCCAATCGAGCGAACCGGCGATGCCGACCACCAAAGCGTTAGGCGGAATTCCCAGTTCCCGGCGGACGTCCGCACCGGAAGCCGCCGCGTCCGCCCAGCCCGCGGCCGTGGCCGCCCGCCGCACGCCGAACGTGAGCGCCCGTCCGGTCAAATACGGCGACCAGCCGATAAAACCACTCGCCACTCCGTAGAGCCAACGCTCGTAGGTTTCGAAGACACCGCCCAGCAGCGGCTGTTTCGCCGCGATAAACGGTCCCACGGCGTCACCGCTGCTGACTACATAATGTTGACCGAACAAACGGGCCAGCAGCAAAGCCGCGCCCCCTGCGATGCCGGTTCCTTCCATGACCGCCAGAGTGTAGCCGCCCCGGGCGAGCCTTCGGAGCAATTCACAAAACGAACCCAATTTGCGCCGGCGATCGAACGGAAACCACTCCACCGCGAAGTTTTCCAGCAGCGCCCGCAGCCGCAATTCGTCGTTTCCGCCGGCCCCCTGGGTGGCAAACGCCAGAATCCGCGGGGCTTCCCGCGCCTGTTCGTAAACGGCCATGGTCTCGGCGGCCACGCGGTCCCATCCATGGGCCAGCGCCGTTTCCCGCGCCGCGCTTCCCACAACGCTGTCCGCCAGCGCCCGCTCCATCGCCCCAGGAAGGTCGCCGGGGTTTTGCAGAACGAACCCATTTTCGCCATCGCGGATCAGCTCCGACACTCCCGCTTCGCGGCTGACCACCACCGGCAAACCCGCCGCCATGGCCTCCAGCGCCACCATCCCGAATGAATCGTAGGGGCTTGGGAGCAGGAAAACGTCAGCGGCCGCATAATATTTCTCAACGGTATCGGTGGCCGGGTGGAACACCACGCGCGCGCCGCGACCGAGCGTTTCCGCCAACGCACGGTATTCCTCCGCCGGTGCGCCGCCCACGCACACCAGCCACCCACGTTCCAGTGCCCGGATGCAAGATGCCGCGCCCTTGCGAAAGTCCCCGACAAACAGGAACAGCGGTTCGCCCGCCGGAACGCCGATCTCCCGCCGCACGGAATCGCGAAACCGGTCGCGCTGATCCGGCGAAAACAGTGCCGCATCCACGCCATGGTGGATCACGTCCGGCGCGCCGCGGTATCCGTACCAGCGCGCCAGGTCCCGCGCTACCCGGCCCGAAACCGCAATCACGCGCGCCTGTCCCAATCGCCAGTACTGCCAATGCTCGAGGCGCGCCGCGATCGCGCCGAAAATCCGCTCACCCATCGGCGCATCCTCGCGAGCTGCGCTCCACGCCGCATTACAAATGTGCGCGGTGACCACGTTTGGCCGCGCGCAGCAAAGCCCCTGATCGTGAACCACCGCAAACCCGCCGCCGCGCAGCATGCGTGTGGCCCGCCAGCGAAAGCTCAGAATCAGGGTCAGCGCATTGGCTCGCCAGGCGCCCACGCGGTGAAACCGGATGGAACCGGCATCGCCCGTCCGGAACGTGTTCGCAAAGACGTGCACCTCATGCTCGCGCGCGAAGCGTTCCGCCAACTCCACCACGTACCGGCTGTGTCCGCCGGAGCGATGGTAATCGTGCACGACGAACGCAATCTTCAAGTTCCCCAGTGTAACGAAAGGGAGTATCCTGACACTATTCACTCGGAGGAGTAATGCGTCTTGTTCGTTTTTTAATCCTTGCCGCGCCGGCAATGTGCGCGTATGCAGCCGGGGGCAGCCCCCTTTTTACCGCGATCCGCGATAACAATTTAACAGCTGTGCAGAGGCTGGCGAGCCAGCCGGGCGCCGTCAACGCCAAAGGCGATCGGGACACCACGCCGCTTCTGTATGCCAGCGCCTTTGGGTCGCCCGAAGCGGTGAAGGTCCTGCTGGACGCGGGCGCGGACGCCAATGCCGCCAATGGATTTGGCGCAACATCGCTGATGCTGTGCGTCACCGAGCCGGCCAAAATCCGGCTGCTTCTAAGTCATGGCGCGGACGTGAACGCCAAGTCGAAGACTGGCCGCACGCCGTTGATTCTGGCGGCACTCCACAACGGTTCGGAGGACGTTGTGGAGATGCTGCTGGCAAAAGGAGCGGATGCGAAAGCCGCAGATAAAGACGGCTTCACGTTTCTGCACGCCGCCGCGGCGGGGGGCAATGCAAAGGAGGTCCGGCTCGCCCTGGCGAAAGGAATCGACGTGAACGCCACGGACAAGAGCGGGGCAACGGCTCTGCTTCTGTCTGCTTCGGTGGGCGATGTGGAATCCGTCCGCATGCTGCTGGCAAAGGGAGCCGATGCGAACGCCGTCAACACCGCCGATTCGGGAGGCAAGGTCAAAAACGGATCGATCGCGCTTGGCAAGTTCACGCCGCTGCTGCTCGCGTCCAGCTACGGACCGCCCGCGGTTGTGGAACTGCTGCTGCGCGCGGGCGCCAAGGTGAACGCGCAGGACATACGCGGAATGACTCCGCTGCACTACGCCGTCACCACTGAAGCGCAGGACCCCGCGATTGTGCGGCTGCTGCTGAAAGCCGGCGCCGACCCGTCCATCAAGATGTCCACCGGGGAATCCGCCACAGAGTGGGCCGGGCGCTTTGGCGTTCCGGAAGTCACGCGCCTGCTTCCTTCTTCCGTTGCCGATATCCGCATGGCGCCTGGCCCGGCTTCACCCGGAGGCTCGCCCCGCGCGGCCGCCACCCGCAGCATGCAGCTGCTGGAAAAAGTAAGTGCCGGGTTCATGAACACGGGCGGCTGCTTTGCCTGCCACGCGCAAAACCTGACCGCCGTGGCGGCGAGTTACGCCAAAGCCCACGGCGTGCCGGTGAATCAGGAACTGCAGCAGGGACAGCTGGCGGGAGACCGCGCTTTCTTTTCGGGCTCGGGCGACCAGTTCATGCTCCGGTACGACGGTCCAGGCAGTCCCGATATCCTGCTTTATACGCTGCTGCACTTTTCCGCGGCGGGTCAGAAATCAGATCCCGCGGTGGATCCGCTGCTGCACAACATCATTGCGCTGCAGAGCGCCAACGGCAGCTGGCATCGCGGCGGCTTCGCGCGTCCTCCGCTGGAAGACAGCGACATCATCACCACCTCGCTGGCCATTCGCGCCATCCGCCAGTTTGCCTGGCCGGGCCGCAAAGCCGAGATGGACGCCCATGCCGAGGCCGGGCATGCCTGGCTGAAACACGCCACTCCCGTCTACAACGAGGAACAGGTAATGCAGCTGATGGGCCTGAAGTGGGCCGGCGAAACCAACGACCAGCTCGCGCCACTGGCACGCAGGCTGATCGCGCTGCAGCGGGAAGACGGCGGCTGGGCCCAGAATTCGCACCTGACCAGCGATTCATACGCCACCGGCCAATCGCTGACCGCGCTGGCCGAAGCGGGCATGCCGCCCACCTCACCGGTGTATCGCCGCGGCGTGCAGTATCTGCTGCGCACCCAGCATGCCGACGGCTCCTGGTATGTGAAGAGCCGCGCACCGAAGTTCCAGCCCTATTTCCAGAGCGGCTTCCCTTACGACCACGACCAGTGGATCTCCATGGCCGGTACGGCATGGGCTACGGCGGCGTTATCCATCGCGGCTGATGCGCCGGAGCAGGTGGCTACCGCGCGATGACTTTCGCTACCGCCGTATTGTCGTAATCGTCGGTGATGCGCACGGCGATAGTGTGTTCGCCCGCGCCCGCGGGAATGGCGACATCGTAATCGAGAGCCAGGGAATCGGATAACCGGCCTACCGGCTCGACCAGCGTCCATTCGCCGCCGTCAACCGAATACTCGGCGCGCTTCAGGGTATTCAGCGCGTCCGCGGCATGCCAGTGCGCGCGCAGGGCCTGACCTTCGCGCGTGGCGCGCAGCGAGGTAATCTCCGGCGGCGTGTTGTCGATATAGAACGGCGCGCTCACTTCTTCGCCAGTGAGCGCTTCGCTGCGCACGTTCGAAGGCGAATCCGACGCGGTCACACGCAACCGGTATTCGCCATCCGGAAACGCGGTGGAGTCGAAGCTCATGTGCCGCTCGCGCAGCTTCTCCGCCAGCGGCTTCCAATCGGTCTCCTTCACGCCGCGAATCTCGACGGTGTAGGTCAGCGTGTCGCCGTTCTCATCGGTTGCATTCCATCGCGCGCCCAGCCAGCCTTTGCTGAACTGCATGGAGGTGCCGCTCAGATCGAGCGAAGAGGCAGGGGACGCGGTGGTCTGGTGTTTGCCCATGGGCGGCAGGTTGAGCGTCTGAGGTGTGCTCACCGCAAACGGCGTGGTGGCCGGGGCGGGGAACTTGTAATTCACCGGCGTGATGTCCAGATCCTGCACGGCCGGTGCGGCGTTGCGAGCCAGATACGAAATCTCCACCGCATCCAGATCGGCTCCGCCGGCGAGCGTCGCTTTCCATTGCACAAAGCGCGACGCGGCCAGCGCCGGCTTGCCGCCGTCCGCGGAAACAATCGGGGCAGACCATGCGCTCCAGTTCTTCTCGGGGCGATCCACATTGCCGGTGCGCACCGTCAGGGAAATTTTGCCGCCCTGCAGATCGCCGTAGTACTTCGCGCGGCCCCACTGCGAAAAGCCGCCAGCATCGAAGACATCGCTCTCAATCGAGCCTTCACTCTCCAGCCCAGGGCCGAACCGAAAGACCTTGCCCACATTGCCTGTGGCGGCATACAGAGCGCCATCCGCGCCGGGCGCCAGCGCGGTGATCTGGCTGGAAGTGAGACTCGCAAGTGTAGTGGAGAGCGAGGGGGAATCCACACGGTACAGCGTGCCCTTGTTCCCGGCCCCCAGCACGGCGCGACCTTCTTTATCGAAGGCTATCGCGTAGACGGTATCGCGCGGGCCGCTCCATACCTTCTCCGGGTGACCATCGGGGTGAATGCGAAAGACATCGGTGCCAGCGCCTGCTGCGGGCGCGGCTGAGGGAACGGGCGATGGGCTGAGGGCAACCTTTAACCCCGGCTCACCGGCGCCCGCGCTCAGCTGGGCGGGCAGGGCCGGAACCGAAGGCGGCATTCCGGTGCCCGCCGCCTGCGTGCCCGCGCCCGCGGCGTAGATGGAGCCATCCTTCGCGGAGGCCACCGCCGTGACTTCACGCTTGGACATCTGGTACAGCACGAAGCCCTGTCCGGTGGCATCCACGCGCAGCACCAGGCCGCCCGGATCGGTACCCACTATCAAATTGCCCTTGGCATCAAATGCCAGTGAGCGCGCATGGGTCTGCTCCGTCCGGAAGAAGACCGTGCCTTTCCCGCTGCGATCCACGCGATGCACTTCGCCGTGATCGCCGGTGGCGACGAACAGATCGCCGCCTGGCCCGAAGGCCATCGCCCAGATGTATTTCTGCTTCGGGTTATAAAACTCGACACACTTGCCATCCGTGCCGATGCGGTAAACCCGGCCATCGGGCGATGTTCCTACGAATACCTGATCCGCGCTGTCGATGGCGATGGCATGCACTTCCAGCGCATCGAACGACGCTACCGTTTTGTGAACACCGGCCGCGGTGACGGAGAAAAGTTTGGCGCCGGGTCCGCCGCCGGTGTAGAGTGTGCCGTGCGAATCCACGGCCAGCGCCCAGAGATAGGCAGTGGAGGCATCGAACACCTCCGTGGTCTTCGGCGCGAGCGTCAGGCGGCCGTCGCTACGGATGGAGAGGCCATGCAAATGACCCTTCTCGAAATCCGCATACTCCGATTGAATCCAGGTCTTCGTGCTGCCGCCGAAACACACGGCACAGGATAGGAAACCAAGCGCCGCCGCGGCGCTCCTCATTTGTAGAGTCATTTCACGGTGAAGCGGAGGGAGTAACTACCGTTGATAACGTAATCGAACGGAATCGCCATCTGTTCCGAGGCACTCTCGGGTGAGGTCAGAATCGAATGGCTGGAAGCGCGGCCCGCCTGCATCACGTTCAGCACCGAAGAAGGCAAGCTGGGCATCAGCTTGTCGTCGTAATACGCTGTCGGCGCGCCATCGGCCACGGAGACATACAGCTTGTCGTTTGAGCGCTCCTGATTGATCAGCGAGATAGCCTGCGAAATATCGATGTAGCGGTCCAGAACGCCCGCCAGGCTCTGCATCCGGTTCATCGTCTCGGCGTCGCTCAGCAGAATCTTGTGCTCGCCGCGTGACAATCCATCGGGTACGCGCACCTCGAAATCCTTCTCGATGCGGTCGCCGCGATAGGGCCGCAGGAACACCTTGACGGGCAGCTTGTCGCCCGGCCGCACTTCCGTGGATGCCGTCCACGCGTTCTCGATGGTGGCAACGCGGCGCTCCGGCAGCAGATCCACCGTCACGTTCACACTCTTCAGCTGCGGCGTATCCACGGCATTGAGGTACAGGCGGTTGAACTTATCACCCCACCAGCCGGCCAGCACCATGGGCGCGGGCATCGGCATCTCTCCTGAAGCCTGCATGGTGCTCATGTCCAGACTGCGGTGGCCGTTCAGATCCACTTTGCCGGAGAGCCGGTAGGTGGCCTCATCCTTAAACTCGTTGTCTCCGGAGAGCGAATTGAACAGCGTCATCATCATCAGATACGGCGTCCACTTCTGATGCTGAAAAACGTTGAAGTGGAAATCCTTTTCGCCGCGCACGGCATTGTTCTCGCCGAGCGAGCGCACCTTCACCGTCACCGGAATCATCGGCGATTCCATTCCCAGCACGCCCATGATTCCGCTGTGCCGGTCCTGATGTAGCGAGCCGACAATCTCGGTTGCATTCGCCATCTTGTTGGGCTGATAGGTAGACGAGAGGACGGTCAGCACTTCGCCTTTACTCATCGGCATATCCACCGGACCCAGGTTGAAGAACGGATGCCCGAACGCGAGCACGTTTTTGCCATCGTTATAAGTCACGGTGCCGAGGCCCGTGATGCTCATGTCGCCGGACACCAGCACGCCGGCCACACTGTCGCCGGGCTGCAGCGATTTCTGCCATCCCGCCGCCGGTTTCGAAGCGCGCAGCGAACTTCCCGCGCCGCCCATTACAGGAGTGATTCCCAGGTTCTGCAGCATGGGTCCGAACTCCGTCAGCACGCTGCTGTTGAATCCCGAAAACGTCAGCGGCGTGTCGATGGGAACCATGTTCGGAGCGCCGCCCATCACCGCCGCCGCAGTGCCACTGGCTTTGCCGGGCGCGCGCGCGTCCATGGGCCGGGACTTATCCAGATCGTTGATTTCGAGCATCAGCTCGATCGGCGTGATGCCGCAGATGGCGTCCGGAGAGAACACGCTGAGCCGCAGCGCCACCGCGCCAATCAGCTTGCCATCGATGTATACCGGGCTGCCGCTCATGCCGCCCGCTACGCCCGTTTGCAGCGCTTTGCCGCCCATCTTGCCGACGATAATGTCCTGACCCGGACCCCACATGTTCTTCCAGGCGCCCACGATCTCGATGGGCACAGGCTCGGGTTCAGTCCCCTGAAACACCGTCCAGGCGACGGCTTTCATTCCTGGCTTCACTTCGGAAGCCTTCATAATTTCGACTTTTCCGGCCTTCGGACGTTCCTGACCGGCGGAACAGAGCAGGGGCGACACAACCGCCAGCGCAAAAGCCGCTGCGGCAGCTTGAACTTTCATCAAAGATGAGCTCCAGTAGATTCAGTTTACTAGACGCATTTGCGGCCAACTTGTTGCCGCTTCTTTTGCTTTACGATACGGAGATGCTCCGCCGGTCACTCCTGCTCTCCCTCCCGCTCCCGCTGTTTGCCCAGACGCGCGCCGCCGCGCCGGCCACGCCGCTTGACCGGCTGCAAGGCGCCATCGAGCGCATTACGCGCTCGGTGAATGCGAAGTGGGGCATTTACGTGAAGTGTCTGGAGACGAAAGAGGAGATCGCACTTAACGCCACCGAGCAGATGGACACGATGAGTACCATCAAAATTCCTTTGATGGTGGAAGCCTTCCGGCAGATGGAGGCCGGCAAATTTGCGCTCACCGATCGCGTGAAGCTGCGCGAAGAAGATAAGCGTCCTGGCACCGGCGTGATTCGTTCGCTGGATGCCGGAGCGGACCTGACCATTAAGGATCTGATCACGCTGATGATCATCGTCAGCGACAACACCGCGACGGATATGATGTTCGCCAAAGTGGGCGGCGTGGAGCCGGTCAACCGGCTCATGTCCGAATACGGCCTGGCGCAGACTCGCGCCACCGCGCCCAGCTCCGAGTGGTTCGCCGCGCTGCGCGCCGCCAAAACCGCCGCGGACTTTCACCGCGAAGGTAAGCATCCTTATGGACTCTCTTCCCCGCGGGACATGGGCGTGCTGCTGGAGAAGATCAAGACCGGTCAGGCGGTCAGCCAGAAAGCCAGCGACAGCATGCTCCAGATTCTGCGCGGCCAGCTGTACACCACGCGCCTGCCTAAATATGTTTCCACGTTCCGCGTTGCTCATAAAACCGGCGATTTCCTGCCGTATATCGGGAATGATGTCGGCATCTTTGAAAGCGCCCGGCGGAACGTAATTGTTTCGGTGTTCACCGCCAGCCATTTTGGCGACGGTTTCATGCTGGAAGACGCCATTGGGCGCATCGGCGAGCAGATCGCGGACTACTTCACCTATCGCGGCTGACCTGCCCGCGATATGGGAGACTGGAGTAAACGTTTTATGCGGCTGTCCGTTGTTTTTTTCCTCGCTGCCGCCGCTGGGCTGGCCGAGGGTAATGACGCCTTCGAACTCCGTGTCCGTCCCGTTCTGGCGACGGCGTGTTATTCATGCCATACCGAGTCTGCGATGGGCGGCCTGCAGCTGGATTCGCGCGAGCATCTGCTGAAAGGCGGCAAGTCCGGCCCGGCCATCGTGCCCGGCGATCCGGATGCCAGCAAGCTGATCCAGGCCATTCGCTACAACGGTGCGCGCAAAATGCCGCCTTCCGGAAAGCTGAAGCCGGAAGAGATCGCCTCGCTGGAAGCGTGGGTGAAGGCTGGCGCGGTGTGGCCCGCGGGTTCGAAAGCCGGTCCCCCTGCTGCCGCGCCTTACGTGATATCGGCGGAACGCCGTGCCTTTTGGGCATTCCAGCCGGTGAAAAATCCGGCCCCGCCACAGGTGAAGGATGCGAAGTGGGCGAAGACCGACATCGACCGCTTTCTGCTGGCGAAGCTGGAAGCCTCAGGGTTGAAGCCGGCGCGTCCGGCCGACCGCCGCACACTGATTCGCCGCGCCAGCTTCGACCTGACCGGACTGCCGCCGACGCCGGAAGAAGTCGCCGCATTCGAAGCGGACCGTTCGCCGGCTGCATTTGAAAAAGTGGTGGATCGCCTGCTGGCCTCGCCGCGCTATGGCGAACGCTGGGGCCGCTACTGGCTGGATGTGGCGCGCTACTCCGATGCAAAGCTGAACTCCGAGCGCGAAGACCCGTACCCAAATGCCTATCGCTATCGGGACTGGGTGATTCAGGCCATGAATCAGGACATGCCTTACGACATGTTCGTGAAGGCGCAGATTGCCGGAGACCTGCTGCCCCATCCCGAGAAGTACGAAGCCGGTCTGGGCTTTTATGCGCTCAGCCCCGAATTTCAGGACGATCGCGTGGATGCCACAACGCGCGGCTTTCTGGCACTGACGGTGGCCTGCGCGCAGTGCCACGACCACAAGTTCGACCCGATTCCCACGCGCGACTATTATTCGCTGCTTGGCATTTTTGCCAATACCGAGCTGCATGAAAAGCCGCTCGCGCCGAAGGAAGTGGTGGACAAATTTCAGGCGCAGTCGAAGCGCATCGCGGATCAGCAGAAGGAACTGGATGCCTTCGTCAACGCGCAGAGCGAACAGCTGGCGGGCATCCTGGCTGCGCGGACGTCCGCTTACATGCTGGCCGCCGAAGGGCTCGGTCCGAAGGATAAGCTGGACGCGCCGACCATCGAGAAGTGGCACAATTACCTGAAGGACCCGAAAAAGGAACATCCGTATCTGAAGGCTTGGTACGATGCCCCGGCTGGCGGGAAGAAGAAAGCGGCTGACGACTTTCAGCACCTTTTGCTGGAAGTGAATGCCGAGAAGAAGGTGGTTGACGACCGGAACCACATCACGCTCGGGCTCAATCCCAACCGCAACGATCTTTCGGGCGCGAATCTGGTCTCGCTCGAACGCGATAAATACGTTCTCTGGGAAGACGTCTTCGGCTCCGGCCGTGGCGTGCTGCATTACGGCGCGGGAAAAATCGATCGCTTCCTTTCCGGCGAGTGGAAAGCGCACCTCGACGCGTTGCAGGCGGATCTGGCGGCCGCGAAAATGGACCTGCCGCCGCAGTACCCGTTCCTGCAGACAGTGACGGACCTGCCGAAGTGGAAGGAGCAGCACGTCTGGCTGCGCGGCAGCCGCGACGCGCCGGGCGATGTAGCGCCGCCGCACTTTCTACAGATTTTGAGCAAGGGCGACCCGCAGCCATTTACCGGTAAGCCGCGTCTCGACCTGGCGAACGCCATTGCCGATCCCGCAAATCCGCTGACGGCGCGCGTGATGGTGAACCGGGTGTGGGCGCATCATTTCGGCGCGGGCCTGGTGCGCACGCCGAGCAACTTCGGCGCGCAGGGCGACCGTCCCAGCAATCCGGAACTGCTCGACTACCTGGCTGCTCGCTTCACGCGCGAGGGATGGTCGCTCAAGAAGCTGCATCGCGAGATCATGCTCAGTTCCGCTTACGCGCTGAGTACCGAGAACCTGGCGAAGAACTTCGAAGCCGACCCGGAGAACCGCATGCTGTGGCGCTTCAACCGGCATCGGCTGGATGCCGAAGGTCTGCGCGATTCGCTGCTGTTTCTCTCAGGCAAGCTGGACGCGACCGAAGGCGGGCCGCCGCAGAAATTCGGAGACGACAACGTGCGCCGCACTGCATATGGGTTCGTAAGCCGTCGCAAACTGGATGCGGCGCTCTCGCTGTTTGACTTTCCCAATCCGAACAATACCAGCGAACAGCGCATGGAAACCAATGTGCCGCTGCAGCGCCTCTTCTTTTTGAACAGCGACTTCATTGCTGCGCAGTCGCAGGCGCTGGCGGATCGTGTGAAGGATGCCCGGGACGATTCGGCGAAGATCGATAAGGCGTACGGAATCGTGTTGCAGCGCGCGCCCACGCCGGAAGAAAAGAAGCTGGGACTGGAATATCTGAAAGCCACGAATGATGCCTGGCCGCGCTATGCGCAGGTGCTGTTGAGTTCGAACGAATGCAGTTTTGTGAACTAAAGCCATGACCACCAGACGCGAACTTCTCCGTACAGTCGGCACCGGTTTCGGCATGGCCGGACTTGCTCAGGTTTTGAACGCTGCGAAATCGCCGGGCGTTGCGGAAGCCACCGCCAATCCTCTCGCGCCGCGCGCGCCGCAGTTCCCCGCTACTGCGAAGCACGTCATCTTTTTGTTCCTGAACGGCGGCCCGTCGCAGGTGGATACCTTCGACCCTAAGCCCATGCTGGACAAGTACAGCGGCCAGCCCATGCCCGCGGGCAATCTGAAGACGGAGCGCAAGACCGGCAACCTGCTGCGCTCGCCTTTCAAGTTTCAGAAGTACGGCCAGAGCGGGATCGAGTTCAGCGAGATCTTTTCCAAGCTGGGCGCGCATGCCGACGATCTATGCGTCATTCGCTCCATGTACACCGACCGCCCCAATCACGAGCCTTCGCTGCTCATGATGAACTGCGGCGACAAGATGCCGGGGCGTCCCTCGATGGGCTCCTGGGTGACGTACGGGCTGGGTTCCGAGAATCAGAATCTGCCGGGGTATGTGGTGCTTTGTCCGGGCGCGCCGATTATCGGAGCGCAGCTGTGGAGTTCCAGTTTTCTCCCGGCGGTCTATCAGGGTACGTACATCCCCAACAACGAGCACAAGCCTGATCAGCTGGTGCAGTTCATCCGGAATAAGAATCTGTCGCTGGCCGATCAGCGCCGCCAGCTGGACCTGCTGAACAGGCTGAACCGGCTGGACATTCAGCGCAACGGGGACGACCCGCAGCTGGAAGCGAGCATTCAATCGGCCGAGATCGCCTACCGAATGCAGACCGAAGCACCGGAGATCTTCGACATCACCAAAGAGAGCGAAGCCACGCGCGCGCGCTATGGCGACGGGAATTTCGGACGCGGTTGTCTGATGGCGCGCCGGCTGGTGGAAAAGGGCGTGCGCATGGTGCAGGTGTACTACGGCGACGGCCAGCCGTGGGACAACCATGACGACATTCTGATCCATCGCAAACACGCGCTCCAATCCGACGGCCCCATCGCGGCGCTGCTGCAGGATCTGAAGGATTCAGGCCTCCTGAAGGAAACGCTGGTGATTATCGGCGGGGAGTTTGGCCGCACGCCGGTGGTGGAAGTCAGCGGTCTGGTGAAAGTACAGAACGGACGCGACCACAACAGCCACGGCTTCTCCATGGTGCTGGCCGGCGGCGGCGTGAAAGGCGGAATGGTTCACGGTGCCACCGACGATTTTGGATTTAAGGCGGTGGAGAAGCCGGTGCATCCGCATGATTTGCATGCGACCGCACTGCACCTGCTTGGCTTCGACCACACGAAACTGACTTACCGCTACAGCGGCCGCGATTTCCGGTTGACTGATGTTGCCGGCGAAGTGGTGAGGGAAATTATCGCCTGAGTTAGTCGGTGCGGGAGATCTGCCGCATCACCAGCTGGACGGAATCCGCATAACCATCATTCGGATTGTAGGCCTGCAGCTTCTCACTCACGGTTTTGTTGCGGTAATAGCGAGAATTCGCCAGTTTGCCGGCGACGAAATGAATCCCTTCGCGCACGGAACCAAACTTACTGTTCCCGTTATTCCAGCCGAAGACATTATTGCCTCGGAAAGACCGGCCACCGCCGGATTCCACCATGGAAAGACTCGGTAACAGGCGCCAGTCCAGATGATGGACATCGGCCTCGCGGATGAATGCCGCGCTCAGATGCTCAATCGGACATTTTCGTCCGTGGAAAAATTTTTTGAGTTGCAGAAACCTTGCGTCGCTCGACTTACACTCATGTACTTCCGTTTTACTGTCTGCGTGTGAGATGGCCGCAGGAAGGCTGACAAGACCAGCCATCATCATCAGGCCCTTTTGCACAAATTTTTTCACTCGGAAAACCTTTCGAACTGCAGGATTCGGCGCTTGCCGGAAAGGGGGAAGGGGCTACCGTGTTATGAAAAAACCATTCTCCGAGTATAACATCGGCCTGCCGATTATGAACAGTTTTAATGTTCTTGCAAGTCGCTGATTTCGAATGGCTTAAGCGAGAGTGTAAGCTGGTGGGAGTGCGCTTCATCCTGGCTTTACTGATTGCTTTGCCGGGCGGCCTGTGCGGCCAGTCCAACCACGTGTATGTAGGTCAGATCGAGAGCCGCGCCGTGTTGATCGCGTGGGGCAACACGAAAGGGCCGAACACCATCGGACGCACGTCGATTTCGATGGGCAACGCGGATATCAGCATTGCCGGACAGCATGTCACCACAACGAAGAATTATTCGTTCGTGACCGGCCTGGAACCGGACCGAACTTATCCTTATGAAGTTTCGGTCAATGGCGCGAAGATCGGCGGTGGGGGCGTGCGCACCTGGCCGGAACACGCCACTACGCTGTGCTTCTTTGTAATGGGCGATTACGGCACGGGCACTACGGGACAGAAGGAAATCGCGGCGGCAATGACCAAAGAATTTCAGGCTCGCGCCTCGCGCGGCGAGGTGGTGCGGTTCGTCCTGACCACCGGTGACAATATCTACGCCGATCTCAATCTTGGTTTCACGGCCATTCATTCGGGTGACAACGATGCGGATTGGGAGGAAAAATTTTTTGGTCCGTATGGCGCGCTGCTGCGGGAAATTCCGTTCTATCCTTCGCCGGGTAATCACGATGGCAATGGCACTGAGAATCGTGACGACCTGAACGCTTATCTGGACAACTTCTTCTATCCCCATGACCAGCCCGCGCGGTGGTACAGCTTTGCTTACGCCGATCTTGCGCGTTTCTTTTCCCTGGACAGTACGGATAACTCCGCATCGGGCCGTCCTCATCCCGTTTACACGGAAAGCGGCGAAGAATTTTCATGGTTCCGCAAAGCGATCGCGGCCTCGCAGGCTCCGTGGAATATTCCCTACTGGCATCATCCAATGTTCAATGCCGGTCCTTATCACGGCGCCAGCTATGATGCGCTGAAGCAGTTTATCCCGCTCTTCAAACAATCGGGTGTGAAAGTCGTTTTTAGCGGACACGAACACAATTTTCAGTTCAGCGAGCGCTCGGCGGCCACCGGAAACATTCGTTATGTGATCACCGGCGCGGGCGGGGAACTGCGGCATGGCAACGTGCAGGGAAGACTTAAGGCGGCACACATCGAGGGCTGGGCGGCGGAACGGCATTTCCTCGTCGTGGAAATCGATGCCGACCGAATGACCATCACGCCGATCGGTGCTGCCGGAATGATCAAGCCAGTGAATGCGGCGGGTGCGCCGGTTCCGATGCCGCTGGTGATCCAGCGCTGATTCGGCCCCAATCCTGCTCCAATTGCGGCAGGTATGAATCTTACTGAAATTGCTCCCGGCGTAGCCCGCCTTCCTATTACGATTGCGAATGTCTATTTCATCGGAGCTCCCGGCGCGCCGTGGGTGTTGGTGGACACCGGCGTTCCCGGCAAAGCGGACACCATTCAGGACGCGGCGGAAGAACGGTATGGGCGCGGCGTGGCGCCTTCATGCATTCTGCTGACGCACGGACACATGGACCACGCGGGCTCCGCGCACGACCTGGCGCACTCGTGGGGTGTGCCCGTTTACGCGCATCATCTGGAATTTCCGTATCTGACCGGTAAGTCGGCTTACCCGCCGAAGGATCCCACGGTCGGCGGCGCAATGGCATTCCTTTCGCGCTTCTTCACCACCAAACCGTTCGACCTGCGGCGGCACCTGCAGGAACTGCCAGCCGACGGGCAGATTCCCGGCCTTGCGGACTGGAAGTGGATCCATACGCCGGGCCACGCGCCGGGGCAGGTGGCTTACTGGAACGAACGCACACGCGTGCTGCTGGCGGGCGACACATTCACCACAGTGGACGTGGATTCCCCGATCGCTCTCGCGATGCAGAAACCCGAGATCAACAAGCCGCCCGCGCCGTTTACCTATGACTGGGCGCAGGCGCGCGAATCCGTCCGCGCAGTCGCGAAGCTCGATCCGTTTACGGTGGGCTGCGGTCACGGGCAGCCGATGTCGGGGCCTTCGGTGGGCGCGGAACTGCAGCACTTCGCGGAGAACTTCGAGACACCCGAGCATGGCCGCTACATCCCGAACCCGGCGGTTACCGATGAGACCGGCATTCGGTTTGTCCCGCCGGCGCCTCCCGATCCGCTGCCGCGGCAGATGGCCGGAGCGGCGATCGCTCTCGGGCTCGCGATCACGCTGGCGACCAGACTCAACCGGCGCGCCTGATTCGCGCTACAGTATTGCTTCATGGCCTCCCAGCAACGGCTTTGCGCAATACTCGCCTTAACCTGCATCGGTACACTCGGCGCCGCCGAACCGGGCTTCACGCCTTTGTTCGACGGCCAGACTCTGAAAGGCTGGAAGCTCGTGGGCGGCCACGGACCCGGTTATGTCGTGGAGAACGGCCGCATCGTTTGCCCGGCAGATGGCGGCGGGAATCTGTTTACCGAGAAGGAATACGCCAACTTCGTGCTCCGCTTCGAGTTCCTGCTTACGCCGGGCGCGAACAACGGCATCGGTATCCGCGCGCCGTATGAGGGCGACGCCGCTTACAAGGGCATGGAGATTCAGATCCTCGACGACGGCGACAACATGTACAAAGGCAAGATCCGGTCGGAGCAGTTCCACGGCTCGGTTTACGATGTGATTCCGGCGCGCACCGGATACCGCAATCCCGTGGGCGAATGGAATCAGGAAGAGATCACGGCGAACGGCCGCCAGATCACCGTGCGGCTGAACGGCGTCGTCATCCTCGACGCGAATCTGGACACGGTGCGTGAGCCGAAGGTGCTGGACAAGCATCCGGGCCTTGCCCGCACATCCGGACACATTGGCTTTCTGGGCCACGGTTCGCGGGTGGAATTCCGCAATATCCGGATTGAGCAACTGCCGTAGCGGTTATTCTTTGCTGCCGTAGGTGGACGCGAGGTAATCGAGCAGCGCTTTCCGGTTGCGGATCTGTGCGCCCATGGCGGCCATTTTGTTTAATTCAAGCCCCCAGTCCTCGCGCGGAAGCCTGCGCGCGTGGATGACATCCAGCGGGTGGCACGTGGTGCAGGCGCGCCGGAGCAGAATCTCTCCTGCGGGCGGCGGCTGCGGCGGCTGCGAGGCGCCGGCCAGCAGAAGAAACGCGATCGCCACACCCATAGCTTCAGCATAAGAGAAACTGGAGGCATGGTCCAAGCCGACACTACCACTGCCGTCCTTGATCGCGAAAGGACGCCCGCCGAACAGGTGCGGGCCGGCCTTTCGCGCCACATCATTACCACACCGAGCCTGATGACCGTGGTCATCGATTTCGAGGGAGGACCGTGGCGCGATCCGGATCCGTTTCACTCGCATCGGCACGAGCAGACCACGTACGTGGCGGAAGGCGAGATTCTGTTCCTGAGCGAAGGGCAGGAACCGAGCCGGCTGACCGCGGGCGATCTGTTTGCCGTCCCAGGCGGCATTCCGCATTCGATCCATCTGCTTTCGAAGACCGCGCGTCTGGTGGACAGCTTTACTCCGCAGCGCGAAGATTTTCTGGCCGCGCATGATCAGTAGTCGCCGGCTGCTGCTTTGCGCGCCGATGATTGCGGCGGTGCTGCAGGCGCAAACGCTGGACCTGACCACCATACCGGCGTCGACGGTCTACACGTCGGAGCTGGGCTACGGTTTCGAGCCGGGCTCGTCACCGGCGAAGTCGCCGTTCTACTTCTCAATCCGCGTGGCGAAGGAAGGGAACCATCGAGTCACGGTGACTCTCGGCGATCCGCATGTTGAAACAACCACGACGATCAAAACCGAACTGCGGCGGGTGATGGTGGAGAAAGTCCATACCGAGCCGGGCCAGTATGTCACACGTACCTTCATCGTCCACACAAGGACGCCACAGATTGCGGGCGGCGGCGAGGTTCGCCTGAAGCCTCGCGAAAAGGCTGGCGAGGCCTGGGCCTGGGACGACCGGATCACGCTGGAGTTCACCAACACGCACCCGGTGGTGCGCTCGATCGAGTTGAAGAAAGCGGACGATTTGCCGACGCTTTACCTGGTGGGCGACTCGACTTCCACCGACCAGGTCTCCGAACCGTTCAACAGCTGGGGCCAGATGCTGACGGATTTCTTCCAGCCCACGATTGGGATCGCCAATGAAGGCGAATCGGGCGAATCGCTGCACAGTTACTTCGGCGAGAACCGGTGGGCCAAAGTGATGAGCACGATCCGTCCCGGCGACTGGATTTTCATCCAGATGGGACACAACGATCAGAAGGAAACCGGCGAAGGCGTTGGCGCTTTCACCACGTACAAGGCCAGCCTGAAGCGAATGATCGCCGAGGCCAGGCAGCACCGGGCGACACCGGTGCTGATCACGTCGATGAACCGGCTGACGTTCGACGCGAAAGGCAAAATCACGAACAGCCTTGGCGATTATCCCGAAGCGGTGCGGCAGGCGGCGAAGGAAGAAAGCGTGGCCCTGATCGATTTACACGCTATGAGCAAGCCATTCTACGAAGCGCTGGGACCGGTGGAAGCTCACCGGGCTTTCGCTGGTAAAGATACCACGCACCACTCCGATTACGGCAGTTACGAACTCGCCAAATGCATCGTCGAAGGCATTCGCGAGGCCGGTCTGCCGCTTGGGAAGTATCTGCGTGACGGCCTTCCGCGCTTCGATCCAGCGCATCCCGATCCGGTCGCAGAATTCGCCATTCCAGCAGAACCGATGGGACCCGCGGCGAAGCCGTACGGAAGTTAGAAGTGCATGCCGCCGCTGCAGATCAGCACTTCACCGGTGATGAAGTCGCTCAGCGGGGAGCAGAAGAACAGAACGGGTCCGGCGGCTTCTTCCACGGTGCCGGCGCGGCCGAAGGGGGACATGGCTTTGACGCTGTCGAGAACCGCGGGCTGCACGCCGACCTTGATTTCGCGGCCTTTCACTTCAATGGTTGAACCTTCCGCCTGCAAAGGCTGAATGAGCCGCGTCTCGATCAGGCCGAAACCGACGCAGTTCACGTTCACGTTGTAGCGGCCCCATTCCTTGGCAGCCACGCGCGTCAGGCCGATCACCGCCGCCTTGCCGGAACCGTAACCCGCCTGGCCCGGACCGCCATCGGTAGCCGCTATCGAGGTGATGTTGACGACCTTGCGCATGACGCGCCGGCCTTCCGCCGCTTCGCGCTTCGCCGATTCTCTGAGAAATCCGGAGGCCGCGCGCAACATACGGAAGGGAGCTGTTACATGAATATCGATCATGGCCTGGAACTGTTCGTCGGTGGTCTTTTGAATGACGTTATCCCAGGTATAACCGGCGTTGTTGACCAGGATGTCGAGGCCGCGCCGTTCACGAACGGCCGTGTCCACCAAAAGCTGCGGGAAGTCCGGAGCCGTGATATCACCTGGTACGACGAGAGCGTTTGGACCGAGGAGGGCTCCGGTCTCTTCGGCTGGACCTCGGTCGAGATCGTTCACGACGACGGCTGCCCCTGCTGACGACAGCTTCTGCGCGATGGCGCGGCCGATGCCGCGTCCGGCGCCTGTGACCAGCGCGACCTTGCCGGTCAGATCGATCATCGGAGCAGGTCTTCGAGCTGGATTTTCGTTCCGGTCTTTTCGTCGCGGTATTTGACTATCACAGGCGTGTAGAGCGAAATGCCCCAGTCTTTGCCCGGACCGCTGGTGACCGCGCGGCTGCCGGGCACCACGACGGCGTCTTCCGGAATCATGAGCGGGATGTCATCGGTGGCCCGGTAGATGCGGTTGTGGACCAGGTCGTAAACGGGCGTCGAGCGGTTGAGGATGGTGCCGCTGCCCAGCACCGCGCCTCTGCTGACGATGGTGCCTTCGTAGATGCCGCAGTTTCCGCCTATGAGCACGTCGTCTTCGATGATGACCGGCAGCGCGCCGACCGGTTCCAGCACGCCGCCAATCTGCGAAGCGGCCGAAAGATGCACGCGCTTTCCGATCTGCGCGCAGCTGCCGACCAGCGCGTGCGAATCGATCATGGTGCCGTCATCCACCCACGCGCCGGTGTTGATGTACATGGGCGGCATGCAGGTGACGCCTTTGCCGATGTAGCAGCCGTCGCGGATGCTGGAGCCGCCGGGCACGATGCGCACATTGGAATCGGTGGAGAAGGCGCGGACGGGATAGGTGTCTTTGTCGAAGTAAGGCTGCTTGGTTCCGTCGATGGACATCTCGACGGTCACGCCCATGCGGAAGCCGACGAGGATTCCTTTTTTTACCCAGGTGTTCACGCGCCAGCGTGTGGGAGAAGCGGGATCCGGCTCGGCGGCACGGATGAGACCCGAGTTGAGAGCGGTCTTGAAGCGATAGAAGACCTGCTGGTGCTCGATCTGATAGACGCTGGGTTTGACTTCAAACAACTCTTCGATTTCAGTTTGCAAGTTCAGAACTCCTGAGAACAGCTTCGATGCGCGCCAGATTTTCCGGGCGCGGCGGAACCATGGGAAGGCGGAACACGGGATCGAGCAGGCCCATGATTCCCAGAGAGGCTTTGACCGGGATGGGATTCGATTCGATGAAGTTGATTTCCATCAGCGGCAAATATTTGCGCTGCAGTTTACGGGCTTCCTCGAAGTTCCCATCGAGGCAGCATTGCACCAGGCGAGACATGGGGCCGGGAATCTGATTGGAGACGACCGAGATGGTGCCGGCGCCGCCAAGCGCCACGATGGGCAGCGTAATGGCGTCGTCACCGGAGAAGACCAGGAACTCCGGCGGCACGCGGTGAAGCACGCTGGCCATCTGGGCGATGTTGCCGGAAGCTTCCTTGACGCCGATGATGCCGGGAAGTTCGGCGAGACGGGCGAGCGTGGCGGGTTCAACGTTCACGCCGGTACGGCCCTGCACGCTGTAGATCACGATGGGAAGCGTGGTGTTTTCGGCGATTGCCCGGTAATGCTGGAACAGGCCTTCCTGTGTGGGCCGGTTGTAATACGGGGTCACGGATAGAATGCCGTCCGCGCCGAGGCCTTCAATTTCGTGGGCGAGCTCGATGACTTCTTTGGTGTTGTAACCGCCGGCTCCGGCCAGAACCGGAACCTTGCCCTTCGCTTCCTCGATGGTAATTTGAACGACGCGCAGATGTTCTTCGCGTGACAGCGTGGGGCTCTCGCCGGTGGTGCCGCAGGGCACCAGGAAGTGAATGCCGTCCTCCACCTGGCGGCGAACCAGGCGGCGCAGGGCTTCTTCGTCGAGCGAAAAATCCTGCTTAAACGGAGTGACCAGCGCGGTGCCGCAGCCTTTGAAACTCATTGGAATAAGACCTCGTGAAATTCGTGAAAGCCCTTTTTACCGGCAACCCACTGAGCGGCTTTGAGCGCGCCGCGGGCGAAACCGTCGCGGCTGCGGGCCGTGTGGCGAAGCGTGATGGTGTCCGCCTGCGAATCGAAGCCAATTTCGTGGGTGCCGGGCACGGCACCGGCGCGGCTGGAAGATACGTCGACCGGATGCGTGTACCCCGCCTTCTTCATGTCATCGACAAGCTTGAGGAGAGTCCCGGAGGGCGAGTCCTTCTTGGCGGAGTGATGGATTTCCCAGGCCCAGGATTCGTACGCGGGTTCGTTTTGCAGCAGCCGGGCGGCTTCGGCGACCAGGCGGGAGAACACGTTGACGCCGATGGAGAAGTTGGGACTCCAGACCATGGCGACGTTGTGGCGTTCGACCGAGGCGCGCACGGCTGCGAGATGCTCAAGCCAGCCGGTGGTTCCTTCGACAATGTTGACGCCGAGCGAGGCAAGCGTTTCGACATTGCCGGGGACGGCGGCGGCGCCGGAGAACTCGATGGCCACTTCCGCGCCGTTGAGGGATTCGCGCGTGATGAGATCGCCCATATCGATACGGGCGGTTACCGTCAGGCCCGACTCAGGCGCAAGCTGGTCAAGCATGCGGCCCATTTTGCCATACCCGATGAGCGCAAGGTTCACGCGAACACCTCAGGATCCAGATGGTGGAAGAACTCGGCATGCAGCGCCGCGACGGCGCGATGCAGGTCGGCCTCGGCGACTACGAAACTGAGGTTCAGGAGCGAGGCTCCCTGCGAAATCATGCGCACGTTTACATTATCCAGGGCGCGGAACACGCGGAAGGAGACGCCGGAAGTATGGCGGATGTTTTCGCCCACGAGGCAAACGATGGCCTGCTCAGGTTCGATGGAGACTTCAGAGAATTCCTCGAGTTCGCGGCGCACGGTTTCGAGGCGCTCGGGCTGGTCGACCGTAAGCGAGACGCTGACTTCGGAGGTGGCGACCATATCGACGGAAGTTTCCAGCCGGTCGAAGACTTCGAAGATGCGGCGCAGGAAGCCGTGCGCCATGAACATGCGCGTGGAGTGGATATTCACGAGAGAGATGTGACGCTTACAGGCGATGGACTTGACGACGTTACTGCACGTAATGGATTCGGAGACGATGCGCGTTCCCTCGATCTCGGGACGGCGCGAGTTGAGGATGAGCACCGGAATATTCTTCTCGATTGCGGGGACGACGGTGGCGGGATGCAGGACCTTGGCGCCGAAGTAGGCAAGCTCGGCAGCTTCGGCGAACGAAATGACGCGGACGCGGTGACCGCCTTTGAGGATGGTGGGATCGGCGGTGAGCATGCCGTCGACGTCGGTCCAGATCTGAATCTCGGCTGCGTTGATGCCGGCGCCGACGATGGAGGCGGTGAAATCCGAACCGCCGCGGCCGAGCGTGCTGGTAACGCCGTGTTCGGTTGAGCCGATAAAGCCGCCCATGACGACGACATGATCCTTGGCGATCGGCGGAATGCGGCTGGCAAGGCGGCTGTAGGTCTCGGGAAAATTGGGAGCGGCCTGGGTGTGGCGATTATCGGTAACGATGAGGTGGCGCGCATCCACGTGGGCGGTTTGCATTCCGAACTGGCGGAAGGCGAGGGCCACGATGTAACTGGAGAGCCGCTCGCCATAGCTGGCGATGGCGTCAGTGGCGCGCGGGGTCAATTCGCCGAGCACGGCGAGGCCTTTGGCGAGTTCGGTGAGTTCCTGGAAATGGTCGTCGAGCGTGCGGTCGAGAGACGTGCGTTCGGCGAGCGCCACAATTTGACGGGCTTCGCGGGAATGAAAGTCCCGCAGGTCGTGGATGCGCGCGAGGTAATCTTCGCGGGAGCCGGTGATGGCGGACTGCGCGATGGCGAGCAGCTTGTTGGTCGTCTTGCCCATCGCGGACACAACCACGACGGGGCGCTGCTCTTCACGGGACTTGACGATCCGAGCAACGCGCTCGATGGCGGCGGCCGACTCGACCGAGGTGCCGCCGAATTTCATGACGATCATGCGTCCAGCAGTCCTTCGGAGTGCATCAGCTCGGCGTTCAGAACGGCGGCTCCGGCGGCGCCGCGAACGGTGTTGTGGCCGAGCGCGAGGAACTTATAGCCGAGCACATCGCAGGCGCGGAGACGTCCGGTGAAGACGGCCATGCCGCGATCGCGCTCGACGTCTTTGCGCGGCTGCGGGCGATCGTTCTGGTGCATGTACTGAACGGGATGCCGCGGCGCGCTCGGAAGCTCGCGCAGCTGCGGAACTCCGCCGAAATTCTGCAGCGCTTCCCGGACTTCTTCGAGGGAAGGACGCTGCATGAGATCGACGGAGACGGCGACGAGATGTCCGTCCATGACAGGCACGCGATTGCACTGGGCGCTGACTTTGGCCTGAAGCGGATGGATATGACCGGCGCCGCGTTCGCCGCGGAATTCACCCAGAATTTTCTGGGTTTCCTGCTGCATCTTTTCCTCTTCGCCGCCGATGTAGGGGACTACGTTGGCATTGATATCGATGGAGGAAACGCCGGGATAGCCCGCGCCGGAAATGGCCTGCATGGTGGTGGCGAGCACGCGCGTGATGCCGAAGGGGCGAAGCGGCGCGAGCGCCATGGTGAGGACCACGGTGGAGCAGTTGGGATTGGTAACGATGCGGCCTTCCCAGCCGCGCAGCAGGGACTGCGTTTCGAGCAGCTGAAGGTGATCGGGATTGACTTCGGGAACCAGCAGCGGGACATCGGGATCCATGCGGTGGTTGCGGGAATTGGAAACGATGATGTGGCCGGCTTCGGCGAAGGCGCGCTCGATTTCAGTGGCGACGGACGCATCCATGGCGGAGAAGAGGAGCTTCGGCGCGGAACCCGGTTTGGAATCCTGCACGATTTGGCTGGCAACGGAGGCGGGAGCTTCACCACCGAGATGCCAGGTGGCGGCGTCGCTGTAGCGCTTGCCGGAGGAGCGATCGCTGGCGCCCAGCCAGGTGAGGCGGAACCACGGATGCCCTTCGAGAAATTTAATGAAATGCTGGCCCACCATGCCGGTGGCGCCGAGGATGCCGACTTCGATTTGCTGACTCATGAATTTTGGAGTTGCCGGACGAGGGTTCCGTAGAGCTCGACGGCTGCTAAGAGTTGGTTTTTGGGAACACGCTCATCGAGCGTATGGGCGACGTGAATGGTGCCGGGACCGAAAAGCAGCGGCTGTCCCCAGGCGCCCCCGAAAGCCGGGATATCGGTGGTGTACGCGACCACCGTGGTGGGGAAGCCGGGCACGCTGCCGAGGCGGACCGCGGGAATTTCAAGGATCTGTGTGACCGTGACGCCGGGAGTGGCACAGGCATGCATATCGGCCTGAAGTTGCGTGGCATCGCCGACGAGGCGGATCAGAATTTCGGCCTGCGCGCGATCGGCAATTACGTTGGGCGCGCGGCCGCCGGAGATGACACCAATGTTGAGCGTGGACTGCCCGAGCAGATCGTCGACGGGCATGGTGACGCGGCGGATGCGCTCGAGCGAATCGAGCAGCTTGTCGATGGCTGGATCGCCCAGTTCGGGATAGGCGGAATGCGCCATTTTGCCCGAGGCGGTGATTTCATAGCGCAGGCAGCCTTTGGACCCCAACGCGAGGTGGTTTTCGGTGGGCTCGCCGTTGATGAGGAAGCGGGAGCCGCGCGGATGTTTGGCGGCGTGATAAGCGCCGGCGCTGTTGCGCTCTTCACCGACAACAAAGAGCAGCGCGACATTCCGGTTGCCGCTTTTGAGCAGAGCTTCGGCGGCGAGGATCATGCAGGCGATGATGCCCTTGGTATCGCAGGCGCCGCGGCCCCAGACGAATGCCTGATCTTCGCGTGAAGGGATGAACGGAGGAACGGTATCGTAATGCGTGGAGAGCGTGACCACGGGATCCCCAAAGCGGGCGAAGAGATTGAAGCGGCCGGGTTCCACTTCCATGCGCTCGACGGAGCCGTTGTGCTCGCGCGCGAGTCCGGAGAGCAGGTGGAAGAGGTACAGTCCGGCCTGTTCTTCGTTGCCTGTGATGGACTCGATATCGACGAGCGCGCGCGTGAGCTCGAATACGTTCATAAATCCAGAGTGGCAGGTTTACGCGAGAAGGGAAACGAGCGGCAGGCGTTCACTTCCCAGTAGCGCAACACCAGGCATCAGAGGCCCGATGACAGTGGACGGGATTTAGCCCGGCCCCCAACCGTTCCGCCCGAGCCGGCGAAACCGTTTCGGCGATATGCCCCTCGCAGCAGGCTCCGAGACTCATCGGATCAACGGCCTGCGTGCTGTTGGCTACCGCACCTCTACCAGAAACACCAAAGTAGCACACTCACCTCGCGAGACGCCGCCGGAGCATGTCCAAAGCCATCTGTCCGGCGAAGGAGCGGATGCGCGGGCGATCGCCCATGAACTGGCGGTCGAGGACAACGGTTTCCATGGGATCGGCAACCGCGACGTAGACCATGCCGACGGGAGCGTTGCCCTCGTCGACACCGGGTCCGGCATTGCCGGTGATGGAGACGCCGTAAGTGGCGCCGGTTTTACGGCGGACCTGCACGGCCATAGCCTGCGCGGTTTCGCGGCTGACGGGACCGAACTTATCCAGCGTTTCCTGGGCGACGCCAAGGAGATCGGCTTTCATCTTTTTGGAGTATGTGATGAAGCCGCCCAGGAAGTAAGCGGAGCAGCCTGGAACGCTGGTGAACCTTTCAGCCAGTCCGCCGCCAGTCGCGCTCTCGGCAACTGCCACGGTGGCCCGGTCGCGCTTGAGAAGATCGCCAACGGTGACTTCGAGCGAATCGCCGTTGCGGGAATAGATGCGGTCGCCGAGGAGGAGATCGATCTGGCCGCCGACTTCGGCGAGGAGCGCGTTGGCCTCGGCCGCGGTGGAACAGCGGGCCCGCAGATGGACCTGGATGTCGCCTGCGTGCGCGAGGACGGTGGTGACAGGATTCTGGTACTTCTTATAGACCGGCGAGATGGTGGCGTCGAGATCGGATTCCGACATGCCGGCTACGCGCAGGATCAGGGTTTCGATGGCTTGTTTGGGAACGCGGCGCTGCAGCCGGGGCAGGCACTGCCGGGTGAACATGGCCTTCAGCTCATGGGGCGGGCCGGGAAGCAGCATGAGCCAGGCGCCGGATTCCTCGATCCACTGGCCGGGCGCCGTGCCGCGATCGTTGGGCAGCATTTCAGCTCCCTGAACGAGAAACGCCTGGCGCTTGTTGATTTCGGCCATTTTGCGGTTCATCTGGCGGAAGCGCTGTTCGATCTGGTCGGAGACTTCGGGCACGAATACGAGCTTGCGGCCGAGGGCTTCGCCTACGGCATCGCGCGTGACGTCGTCTTCGGTGGGGCCGAGTCCGCCGGAAAGGATGACGATGCCGGAACGGCGAAGCGCTCCGTGAATGGTGGAGGAGAGGCGCGCGCGATCGTCACCGACGATGTGCTTGGCGACGACCTCAATGCCGAGGTTGTTCAGTTCTCCGGTGAGATAGAGCGAGTTGGTATCCATGCGGTCCGGAGTGAGGAGCTCCGAACCGATGGCAATGATTTCAGCGTTCATGCGTCAGGAGAACTGCCGTCCCTTGACGCCGGCGTCGACGCGGTAGAGCGCGTTGGTGGTGGCGACCACGATGGCCTGCGACGGGGTGAAGGCGAGGCCGACCATACCGGGGCCGCTGATGAACAACTCGGCCTTGCGGTCCTGATCGATGCGGACAATGCCTTTGCGTCCGGCGAGCGATCCGGCGACGTAGAGGCGGCCGTCCTCATCGAAATCCATGCCCTGCGGGCGGCCGAGACCGCGATAGAAAGTTTCGACGTCGCCTTCGTGGGAAATGCGGTACACGGTATCGAAGCTGGACGTGGTGGGGCCGCGTAACATATAGATAGCGGTCCGGACCGAAAGCGAGGTGATAGGCCGAGATGGACGGCTCGAGGGTGGCGAAGACAAAGATCTGGCGGCCGGGGCTGATCTTGAAGATGGTGCCGCTGCGGTCGCCGACATAGAGGTTGTCCTCATCGTCAAAGGCGAGGCCGGTGGCGACGCCCATGCCTTCGACATAGACCGACATGTTGCCGGTGGGCGTGACCTGATAAACGATTCCTTCAAAGCGGCTGGAGATGTAGAGCATGCCTTCGCGATCGAAGACGAGGCTGGTGGCGTTCATCATGTCGTTGATGAACGGCTTCATGTTGTAGTTCAGGTCGATCTTGTAAACGGCGACGGGGACTTTCTGGCCGCGGGAACCGCTGAAGGTGCTGTAGACGTTGCCGAAACGGTCGATGGCGGGGCTGGAAACGGGGTGCAGATTTTCGGCGATGCCGATGCCGATATCGCAGGTCCAGGCCTGGCTGGCATGCTGGCCGCTTTCGATGACCAGTTCCCCGGCGGACGCGCCTTCGGGGACGCGGGCGATGACGAAGGAATCCGAACCGATGATGATGGGGGCGGCGATGTCACCGATGAGGACGCGGGGGCGGTCGGTTTTCGCGAAGTATTTACCGGAAATCTGGAACTCGCCACCGATAATCGCCGCCTCCGGGGTAACTTGTGCAATCTGGGGGCGTACATCTTTACGAATAGCCATGGCTAATAAAAATTGAACCACCCGCAGGCAAATAAGACAAGCGAGGCGTAAACTCCGGCCATGATATCGTCGGCGACGATCCCGAAACCGCCGGGGAGAGATTCGAGGCGCCGGGCGGGGAAGGGTTTCCAGACGTCGAAGAGGCGGAACAGAACGAAGCCAATCAGGAGCGAGCGCCAGTTCAGGCGGCGGGCTCCGGCGAGAGCGATCCACTGACCGACTACCTCATCGATGACAATCAGGCCGGGATCCTTGCGGGAGAGGGCGCGAGCGGTCGCGCCGGCGGACCAGAACGCCACGGGGGTAAGCAGGGCGGCGGCGAGGAGCAGAAACAGCGGACTGGCGCGAGTGAACGGGACGGCGAGGAGGACGGCGGCAAGTGACCCGGCGGTTCCGGGGGCGAATGGGACCAGGCCGCAGCCGAACCACGTGGCGAGCAGTTTCGCCGGGTTCAATCGATGTCCGTCAGATCGACGTCGTTGATGGTGATAGGCTCGCCGGGAATGGTGTACTTCTCCATGGCCCAGTTGCCGAGGTCGACTTCGCGGCAGCGATCGCTGCAGAACGGAAAATGCGAATCGCCCAGCGCTACCTGTTTGCGGCAGATGGGGCACTGGGTCAGGATCGGGTCGCTCATTGGATTTGAATCAGCTCGGCCGGATGCCGGGACTGAGGAACCTCGGCTTCGTCCGGTGCAAGCAGCGTGCCAACCACGTCATAGTCGTGGGACTCGGTGACGAGGAGGCGGCGGAGCTGACCGGGCTGGGGCTCGGCACCTTCGAAATCGTTGATGAAGGTGATGCCATCGATTTCGGGAGCCTGGGAGGGCATGCGGCCCTGCCAGAGGAGATCGGTTTCGGGGGAGAGGCCTTCGACCAGAATGGGCACTTCCTGCCCGACGAGACGGCGGTTGCGGGCTTTGGAGATGCGGCGCTGGATGGCCATGAGGCGGCGCTTGCGGTTGTAGATGGTGGCGGCGTCGACTTTGCCGTCAAGCGCGTGGCTGGCGCTGGTGTCCTCGTCGGAATAGGAGAAGACGCCCAGGCGGTCGAATTGTGCAGCCTGCACAAAGCTGCACAAGGTCTCGAAATCGGATTCGGTCTCGCCGGGATAGCCCACGATGAAGCTGGTGCGGATGGAAACCCCGGGGACCGTGCGGCGGACACGGTCCAGTAGATTCAGGAAAATATCGCCGGAGGCCCCTCGTTTCATACGTTTGAGAACAGGCGCACTGGCATGCTGGAGCGGCATGTCGATGTATTTTACCAGGTCGTCATGGGCGGCTATGGTGTCGAGGAGCCGCTGCGTAACCCGGTTCGGATAGGCGTAGAGAAAACGAATCCATTTCTTATGAGAAGTTTGAATTTGTGCAATTTTGTGCAGAAGTTGCGAAAGTCCGTCGCGGATGCCCAGGTCCTCGCCATAGCAGGTGGTGTCCTGGCCGATGAGGTTGATTTCGCGGACTCCCTGCGCAAACAGGCGGGTGGCTTCGGTGACGACGGATTCGAAACGGCGGCTGCGGAAGGCTCCGCGGTATTGCGGGATTGTGCAGAATGCACACGGGTGATCGCACCCTTCGGCGATTTTCAGGTAGGCGAAATGGCGCGGCGTCGAGAAAACGCGGGGGGTGGTGTCGTTATACAGGTACGGGACAACCGGGGCGGCGGGAGTTTCGATGCCCTCACAGGCGGAGACGATGGAATCGAGCTCGTTGGTGCCGATGAGAGCATCGACTTCGGGCAGCTCTTTCTGAATTTCGCCGCGGTAGCGCTCGACCATGCATCCGGCCACGACGAGGCGCTGGGCGCGGCCGAACTTTTTGAATTCGGCCATCTCGAGGATGGTGTCGATGGATTCCTGCTTGGCGGGGTCGATGAAGGTGCAGGTGTTGACGACGATGACGTCGGCTTCGTCGGGGCGAGGGGTGAGCTCGTGACCGCGCTGGGCGAGCTGGCCCATCATTACTTCGCTGTCCACCAGGTTCTTGGGGCAGCCGAGACTTACAAATCCTACTTTCACGCTGTGTTTTCCGGGATTCGGGGGGACTTAGTCAGGATAACATGCTCACTCGGCAAAGAGGGCCGGGACGGGCACTTCGAAACCGGGCAGAATGTGAGGCGCGGTAAGGGTTTGGACTTCGTTGCGGACGAGTAAGCCGCCATTGTGACCGTGGACCTGGACGAGGCGGGTTTCCGGGTAGACGACCCAGACGGCCCGGCCATGCCGGCTCCTATTTCTCTCCGGTAGCCCAGTTGGCGGCGGCCATGGTCATGAAGGTGTCGCGCAGGGTATCCGTGCCGCCGTTCGAGCGTTGGATCAGCATGATGCGGATGAGGCCGTGTTTCGGATCAATCCAGCCCTGGGTGCCGAAGGCGCCGCCGTGGCCGTACGTGCCGATAGCGTGGCCGGCGAGCTCGCCGTAGGGCTCGGTGACGACTTCCCAGCCGAGTCCGTAACCGGCGCCGCCGAGCCATCCGGAGGGATTGAGGCCGGTGGTGTACACCTCGGTCATCAGGTGAACGGAGAAGGGCGAGAGGTAGCGGCGGCCGTTCGCACTGCCGTTGTTGAGCATCATCTGGTAGAAGCGCAGCAGATCCTCGGCGGTGGAGTGCAGGCCCCAGGCGGGAGCAGGATACTTCGCGCCTTTGCGATGGCGGGCGGGATCGCCGCCGAGGATGCCGCCGCCGGAAGGCCGCAGTGCGCCGTCGTGGTTTTCGTAGACCATAGCGATGCGCGGCAGCTGCGCGTCGGAAGGATAGAAGAAACTGTCCTTCATGCCGAGCGGCTGGAGGAGGCGCTGAGAAATGAAGTCTTCATACTTCTGACCGGAGCAGACTTCGATGATGCGTCCGAGGATGTCGATGCCAGGACTGCTGTAGCTCCAGTGGGTGCCGGGCTGGAAAAGCAGCGGCTGACGGGCGAAGACGCGGACGAGATCGGCCAGCGGGATGTTCATCTGCTGGTTGTAATCGCGGATTTCGTAGGGCGCGCCGTCAAACGTGCCGGAGGTGTGGGTGAGGAGGTCGCGGATCTGCACGGGGCGGTTGGCGGTGCCGGTGCGCGCGGTTTCGGGACCAGTGGTGGTGGCGACGCGCTGACCGTGGAACTCGGGCAGGTGCAGCTCGACGGGGTCGCGCAGCGTGAGCTTGCCTTCTTCCGCCAGCATCATGATACCGACCGCGGTAAAGGGCTTGGTCATGGACATGATCTGGAAGATGGTGTCCTTGCGCATGGGCTGACCGGCGGCGAGATCGGCCGCGCCCTGCGCATCGAATTCCACGACCTTGCCCTGATGCGAGACCAGAGTGACAACGCCGGCGACGGTTTTATCGTCGACGAAGCGTTTGATGCCGGCGGCGATATCGTGTTGAGCGGCTGCCGGAGCCGCGAGCAGAAGAAGGAACGTGGTTAGCTTTCGCATAGGCGGATGTCAGCGAACGATGGCGTCGATGGTGGATTGCGCCATTGGATGATATCCCGGACGGGCGCGTTCGTAAATACTCTCGGCGCGCTCTTTTCCGGCGGGCGTTTTCATGAGTTCCTCATAGAGCGGCTTGATGTATTTGCGGCGTCCGACGGTCAGGAGGAAGTCCTCGAGACGGGCGCTTGCCGCGGGGTAGTTGTTGGTGATGGACATGAGCAGCCACTGCTGGAGGACTTCGTTGTTGCCGGTTTGCGTGAAATGGAAGGCCGCATCGAGCTCGGTCATTTGCGCCACAGTCAGTTTGGCAGGGAGGGCGCGCAGGAAGTGGAGCCATTCCTGAGAATTCCATCCGGAGGTCTGGAGCTGTGAGGCCGGGCTGGCGCCGCGGGCCCAGGCGGCGGCCTGCGCTTCCACTTTGGCGAAGGCATCCGACTGCGGGCTGGGAGCACCGGGAGGAAGGCCGGGCTGGTAGACCCATTGATCCAAAGGAATCTTGGCGGCGAGTTCGGGGGACTGCGCGAACAGGTTCTCGCGCAAGTAGGTGAGCGCCTGGGCGGTGGTAATGCTTTGGAAGGCGAAGTGGTCGAAGTAGCCGCGCAGGTATTTGTCGAAGCGCTGGCGGCCGAAGGTCTGTTCGATCTGGCGGAGGAGCAACGCGCCTTTCTCGTACGGAACGAGAGTCATGCCGTCGTCGGGGTCGCGGCCGGTGAGATCGATGTGGAGGATCTGGTCTTTCTCGCCCAAGCCAGCCATTTCGTGTTCCAGTTCCTGGCGGCCGAGCGCGGCTTCCATCTCCTCACGCACGCGGCCGTAGACCTCTTCCTGGATGCGGCGCTCAATGTAGACGGTGAAGCCTTCGTTGAGCCAGAAATCGCTCCACGTGGCGTTGGTGACGAGGTTGCCGGACCAGGAATGCGCGAGCTCATGGGCGACAAGCGAGACGAGACTTTTGTCGCCGGCGAGTACGGTGGGAGTGGCGAAGGTGAGGCGCGGATTTTCCATTCCGCCGAAGGGGAAGCTGGGCGGCAGGACGAGGAGATCGTAGCGTCCCCAGCGATAGGGACCGAAGAGGCGCTCGGCGGCTTCGATCATTTTCTCTGTGTCTTCGAATTCTTTCGCGGCTTTGGCGACGACGGAGTGTTCGGCATAGACTCCGGTGCGGTTGCCGGTGCTTTGGAAGCCGATGTCACCGACGGCCAGCGCGATGAGGTACGACGGGATTCGCTCATTCATGTGGAAGCGGAAATCGCCAGGAGAGGCGGCGTCGTGCTCGGCGCTCATGACGGCGGTGAGTTCGCGGCTTGTCCGGATGTGAGCAGCGTAGGTGATGCGAACGGCGGGGGAATCCTGCAGGGGAATCCAGCTGCGGGCGGCGATGGGTTCTGACTGCGAAAAGAGGAAAGGATGCTGTTTGCCGGCGGTTTGTTCCGGGGTGAGCCACTGGAGGCCGCTGGCGCTGGGGTCGGTGGAGTAGCGGATGCGGACGAAGCGGGCGTCTTCGGGAAGGGTGATGGTGAGCGCGCGGCCGAGGATCTTATCGGCCTTCCCCATGTGGAATTCGGTTTCGCGCCACTGGCTGTTGTCGTGCGAGGTCTCGGTTTCATCGATCTGCAGATCGCGGGTGTCGAGGACGAGGATGCGGGCGCGGGGATCAATCCGTTCGAAGGACAGGATGGCAGAGCCTTGCAGCGTTTTCTGTTCAAAGACGACGCTGAGATCGAGATCGATGTGGCGAACGGCGATTTGCTGGGGATTGGAAAGAGAGTGAATGTCTTTGGGAATGGGGGGCATCACGGGTTTGGGCGCGAGGGCTGAGCACGCGCTGAGAAATGCTGCCAGGGGAAGCAGCGCGGAGCGGTTTTGCATTCGTCCATTCGATTATCGTTCAGGCCGTGACCGTGAACGATTTGCAAAACCGCCCCGCCTGGGAGCGCGCGCTAGAAGTAAAGCTTGAGCGCGAGCTGCATCTGCCGCGGCGAGTTGGCCTGGGAGGTGACGGCGCCGAAGGCCGAGGAGCCGACGGTGATATTGGGACCCGCGAACTGCGGGTGATTCAGCGCATTGAACGCTTCGGCGCGGAATTCCAGGAACGAGCCTTCGCGCAGCTTGCTGAGGCGGAACTGCTTGAAGAGCGAAAGAGCGGTGGTGGCGGTGCCGGGTACGCGCACGGTGGAAATTTCGCGTGGCGCGTTGCCGACAGTGAACGGAGCAGGCGTTACGGCCACCTGCGGGTCAGCGAAGTACTGGTTGAGCCAGTTGGAATTGTTGTTGCGCGTGAGTGTGGCGGTCAGGTTGGGACGCTGCGTGCCGTAAGTGGGGATGGGCCGCGAGTTACTGACCGTGAGCGAAACGGGCATGCCGTTATCGAAGCGCCAGATGCCGTTGGTCTGCCAGCCGCCGAAGAGCGTATCGAGCACGGGGTGAATGTTGCTGCCCCAGTGCTTGCCGCGGCCGAACGGAAGGCTGTAGACATACGAGAACTGGAGAACGTGCGGGATGTCGTACTGCGAGACCGAGCGCTCGAGATAGCGGCGATTCGGATCCTGCAGGCTGGTGGCGCCGCCGAGCCAGGTGGTGCAGCCGCAGGCGACGGAGGAATCGTCGATGGACTTCGAGAAGACGTAGGTGGCGAGCAGCTGGAAGCCGTTCGAGAAGCGCTTCTCGGCGCGGAACTGGAGCGCGTTGTAGATGGAGTTGGCCCAGGGCGGATCATTGCCGCTGAGACCGGTGAACTGCGGATACGGCCGCTGCAGCTGATACTGCTGGACGGTGGCATTCGAGAGGCTGCTGGCCGGATTGGTAATGACGCCGTAAAAGGGATTGGCGACGAAGGAGTTCAGCTGGGTGATTTGGTCGGAATTCAGACCTTCCACCCACGGGCCGAGATAGTTGATGGAGCCGGCGCCGCCGAAATAGAGGTGAGTGCCTTTGGTGCCGACGTAATTCAGCATCGAGCAGGACGTTGCCCTTGAACTCACGCTGCAGGCCGAAGTTCCAGGTCTGCATATAGGGGGTGTTGTTCCACGTGCGAATGGGGCCGCTGACGCCGAGACCGAGGGCCGTTAGCAGGCCCTGCGAAGTGCCAGGGGGGAGCTGCGGGCCGGAAGGGAACGGGTTCGAGAGGCGGCCGTAGGGCGTGGCGCCGTCATTCTGATTGGTGGTGAGGAGCGGGGTGGTGAAGTTGAAGCCGGTGAAGCCACCGCCACCGGTGCCCGCCGCCGCGCCCTTGATGGGATCGAAGAAGATGCCGTAGCCGGTCCGAATCACAATGTTCCCGGGTGCGCGATAGGCGATGCCGATGCGAGGCCCGAAGTTCAGGGGATCAGTGTTATACGGGCTGGGGTTCTGGTTGCTGGCAAATTCGAGGCCGCCTTTCAGCTGCGGCAATCCGGCGACCTGAAGCGGGGAGACGGCATTCGGGTCCACCCAGCTCATGCGGTTATAGCGTTCGGTACGCGGCAGGGTGAGTTCGTAGCGCAGTCCGAGATTCAGCGTGAGGCGATCATTCACGCGCCAGTTGTCCTGCAGGTACCAGGCGTGAGCGAAGTTCTGAGTAGTTACTGCGACATCGACACCATAGCCGCTGCCGCCCTGAGGGAAACCGATGAGCAGAGAGGCCAGGGGATCGCCGCCTGTGCCGCTGGCGGGTGTCTGCGAGGTTCCGGACTGCGCGAAGCTGAACTGTCCTTCGGGGTAGCCGACCTGGAGGAAGCTGATGATGTGCAGGCGGCCTTCCCAGCCGAACTTCAACTCATGCGAGCCCCGAACCTTGTTAAAGGTGACGTTGAGATCGTGGGTATCGAGAGGGTAATGCAGGATGGAAAAGGTCTGGGAGCCGAGGTTCTGACTGCTGACGGCCTGATAGCCGTTGCCGAAGGTGATGTTGGGGGTGGCAACGAAGCCCGAGGTAAGGATGTACTGGGGCAGGCCGAGCGTGGTGACGGGACTGAAGCTGGGGAAATCCGACGAGATGCCGTGGGTGAAGCTGAAGCTGCGCGCCCAGCCATACGTCACGTTCATTACCAGAGTAGGCGTGAAGACGTGGCTGAGATTCAGGGACGCCGAATAGGAGTGACTGTCATTGGGGCCCTGGGTACAGGGGTCGGCGACGTTGCCGAAACAGTTGACACCCTCGCTGGTGCTGAGTGACCGGGAGAAGCGTCCGGTGAGCAGGCTGGCATCGCTGAGGCGGTGATCGATTTTGACGTCGAACCGATGGTCGGTGCTGCTGCTGCCGTTGGTGCCAATCCAGTTGTTCAGCGGGTTGTAAGCGGCGGTTCCCACGGCGACGTTGGGCAGCGGGAAATACTGCATCATCTTGAGCGCGACGGGGTCGATCAGGTTGCCGGGACGGTTGGGAAGAACGTAGGGAGTTCCGGCGAGATTCGGGTTGCCGGGGCTGGTGTACGTGGCAAGGTTGTTGAAAGGAATGTAGCCGCTTCTGACCGCGCCGCCGGCGGTGCTGCTGTAGACACCGGTCATGGGATCCCAGAGCTGCCCGTTGGCGGAGGAACATCGTCCGGAGGCGTCGAAGCTGCCGCCCGAACGGCCGCATAGCTCGCCGAAATCGCCGGTGCGTTCCGCAGCGCTGGGGACGCCGGCACGCGCGGTGCCGGTGCTGGTGGCGATGGTGCCCTGGTAATCCATGAAGAAGAACGTTTTGTCTTTACGGATAGGTCCGCCGAACGTTCCGCCGAACTGATTCTGCTTCTTGGGTGAGATCTTGATGCCGTTCTGATTATTGAACCAGTTGTTGGCGTTCAGGTCGGAGTTCTGCAGGAACTCATAGGCGCTGCCGTGGAACTGATTGGTGCCCGACTTGGTGACCACGTTGATAACGGTATTGCCACCGAAGCCGATATCGGCGCTGTAAGTGTTCTGCTGAACCTTGAACTCTTCAACGGCGTCGACCGGGGGCGTGTACAGCGCGGTGGTGACGCCGCTGTTATTTTCCTGATTGGTCTGGCTGACGCCATCCATCACGATATCGGCGGTGGAGTTGCGGCCTCCGTTGGAGATGAAGTTGGTGGCTCCGGCGTTCAGGCCGAAGGAGCCGCCGGGCGCCTGCGAGACGCCGGGCGAGAGTTCAGCCAGGTTAAAGACGGAACGGCTGGTGAGCGGAAGATCGTTGATGAATTTCTGATTGATGACCTGACCGGTGGAGGCGTCCTGCGTTTGGAGCAGGGGCGCGGCAGCCGCAATGCTGACGGTTTCCGTGGAGCCCTGCACTTCGAAGTGAACATCGCGCTGGGAGTTTTGACCCACTTCGAGCGCGATGCCGGCAGCGGTGAAGGCGCGCATGCCCGGGGCGGTTGCCGTGAGACGATAGCGACCGGGATTCAGGTTGCGGAGAACGTAGCGACCGTCGTTGTCGCTGGTGGTTTTGAAGGTGAAGCCCTTGTCTTCATCGGTGAGCACGATCTGGGCTTTGGGGATGACGCCACCCGAAGGATCGGTGACCACGCCGGTGAGAGAGCCGGAATAGATTTGGGCGGACAGAGTGAAAGCTGCCGCAAGCAGAAGCAGGAAAGGCAGGGCACCGAGGCCGAGAAACGCAAAGCGAGGTTTCATGTTTTTCACGCGCTGGTCACAAACGTATTACCGGCCATCCGAGGGTGTCAAGGATGGAGGTTTCGGTTCAGTTACGGCTCAGACGAGTAAGCGATTACTGATGTACAACTTTAGTTGTCATTCGGCGCCGAGGCTGCCTGCGAGGCTTACCATTCGGCCACGGAGCCATCCTCATGGAAGACGCGCGCCATGGGTTTGGTGCCGCCGAAGGGAAACTTCGCGAGGCTGGCTTCGGAGAGGTCGAAGCCCAGGCCAGGCTTTTCGGAGAGCGGGAAGCGGCCGTTGACCATGCGCATGGCGGGGAAGCCGAACCACTCTTCCCAGACTTTGTCGGCGGCGTTGGGCTTCACCTGTCCGCAGATTTCCTGAACGACGAAGTTGGGCATGGCGGCATCCACGTGAATGGTGGCGAGGCCGCCGATGGGACCTTCGCAGGCATGCGGAGCCATGGAGATGCCGGAAACGGCGGCGGTGGCGGCAACCTTCCAGAGGCCGCTGATTCCGCCGACGTGATTGACATCGGTCTGGAGGATATCGACGATGCCCATTTCGATGACTTCACGGCAGCCGTAGGATGCGATGAGGCGCTCGCCTGTGGCGATGGGCGTAGTGGAACGTCGCGAGATTTTGGCCATGGCCCGCGCGTTCTCCGGTGGGCACGGCTCTTCGACGAACAGCAGGTTGAGCGGGGCCACCTCTTTGATAAGGACGGAGGCGACGCTGGGGCTGGTCTTGGCGTGAAAGTCGACGGCGATATCGATATCGGGGCCGAGGGCTTCGCGGTGCATCTGCATATGACGGACGGCGGCGTCGATTTTCGGCCTGCGCTCGATCCATTCGTAATAGCCGGGGATGCCGGTTTTAACGCAGGTGATACCCTGGGCGCGGGCGGTTTCGCGAATCTGCATCAACTGTTCGCGTCCGGCGCCATCCACGTGATAGTAGCCGCGCACGCCGCGCGCATCGAAGGGACCTCCGAGGAGTTTATAGACGGGCATGCCGAGCGCTTTGCCGCGGATGTCCCAGAGCGCCTGATCGATGCCGGAAATGGCGGAGCCGACGACGGGTCCGGCGCGATAGAAAGTGTGCACATACATGGATTGCCAGATGTGCTCACCCTGCAGGGGATCGGCGCCGATGAGGAAATCGCGGAAATCGTTGACGCAGGCCATGACCGCGCCGGCTTTGCCTTCGAGGGTGCCTTCGCCCCAGCCGACGAGTCCCTGATTCGTTTCGATTTTGACGAAGACGTAGGGACGGTCTGAGGTGGGCGTGAGAGAGACGCCGAAGACCTTCACGCCGGTGATGGCAATGCCGGAGCGGAGGCCGGCGAAATCATCACGGGTGAGCGTGGACTCCTGCGCGAACGAGCAGCCGCAATCGAGGGCGGGGGATGGGCGATGCCGGGGAGCGCCGGCAAGGGCGGCGCCGGCGGGTCCGAGAGCGAGGAAGTTTCTACGCAGCACGATATTTCTCCAAAGCGGATTCGTTGATGGTGATGCCAAGGCCAGGACCGGTGGGAAGCGGCAGAAAGCCATTGCGGCCGGACTCGGGATTGGGGGAACAGAGTTCGGCGCGCATCGCGCGATCTTCCGGCGCGGCGGGAACAGGGATTTGCTGGGCGAAGAAGTTGGGGATGGCGGCGGCGACGTGGAGAGCGGCGGCGGTGGCGACGGGACCACTTTCGAGGCGAGGAGCAACGGCTACGTAATAAGTTTCGGCGAGAGCGGCGATACGTTTGACGCCGGTGATGCCCCAGAAGGAAATCTCGGGGCGGACGACATCCACCAAGCCTTCACGCAGGAGGGCCTGAAAGACGCCCATGTCGCGGATATCTTTTCCGAAGCCGAGGGGGAGAACGGTATCGGCGGAGATTTTGCGGATGGTCTCGAGATTGGAATGCGCGCAGGGTTCATCGAACCAGAGCGGGTGCAGCGGTTCGGCGGTGGCGGCGACGGACAGGGCGTCGCCGTGGGTGAGGAGTCCGTTCGCGCTGAGGATGAAATCGGCGCCCGCGGGGACGGCGGTGACAAGCGCGCGGATCTGGTTTTGATAGGCTTTGCCCTGGTTGCGCGAGACGGGCGGGGGAACGGCGACGGTGAGGATGGGAAATCCGCCCTGTCCCGGATAACCGCAGGCGCGCACTTTGTTTCGGGTGGGTCCGCCGAGGACGCGGTATACGGGCGCGCGGCAGGCTTTGCCGACGATATCGAGCAGCGCCATATCAAGCGCACCGGAGCCTGGAATCGCGGGGTCGAGAGAGGCGAAACGGCTGGCGGCTTTCTTCAGCCAGGCGGATTCGATAACCGCGAGTTCGTTGGCTGAGAGCGCGGCGCATTCGCCCCAGCCGACCAGACCGGAATTGGTTTTGACGCGGAGCAGAACGGAGCGATTGCCGGAAACCGGCTCACGCAGAGGAAAGGCCCGGATCTCGGCGACATCGAGCGTTCCGGGACCGGGAAGAGCGGCGGCAGCCTGGGGCGCAAACGATGCGGCCAAACGGGCGCGGCGGTGCTGAGCGGCGGCGATCATGCCGCCACGATATCACCGGCGAGGGCGCTGCGAGCGCAACGGCTGATTCCATACTGCCGAGGAGTTATATTACGACCTTTTAATCCGAAATTCGTAAATCTTTGTGGTTATGTTCTTTATCATTGTTCGGAAGCCTGACTACCGAATGAAATTATCTCAAATAGCCGCCATTTTGATTGTGCCGAGCCTCTGGGCAGGCAATACCACCGCGCTTTTCTCACCGGGTTCTGCCACTGCAGGACCTTTTCCCACTGACTCGGTCACCACAACCGACGCCACCCAGATTACGGGCAAGCGCATCAACCTGCCGATGCCCGTGGAGTGCGCGACATCGCCGACGTTGAGCTCGTGCGCCAATACCTTGCTGTTGAACCAGCTGGATGGATTCAGTGTCAACCCGCGCGTGACGGTTTGCTTCTCGGATGCGGTGAACCCGGCCAGCCTGGCAGCGGGCATTCAGCTGTTTCCGATTGGGCCGAACGGGCCGGCAATCGCGGTGAATCAGGTGATCTACGATCCGGCTTCAAACTGCGCCTATGCGAAGCCAAACGCGGTATTGAATCAAGACAGCAAATATCTGCTGGCGGTGACTCAGGCTGTGCAGGACTTGAAGGGACAGAAGCTGCAGCAGAACTCGGATTATTCAAGCTGCGTGAAGAAGGCGGGCGATTCTTATTGCAGCGCGCTTTCACAGGCGGTGAATCAATCGGGGCAGAGTTCCGGGATGGTGTCGGCTTCGGTGTTCACGACGATGAGCGCGACGGCGTGGCTGCAACAGGCGCGGGCATTCGTGTATCAGGGATCGACGCCTTCGGTGGTGCTGCCGGCAGGACCGGTATCGGTGTTCAATGTAAGCGATCTGGACAGCATCAACTGGGTGCCGCAGGACCAGAACGGCAACACGCCGCAGGCAATTCCACTTTCCGCTCTGCAGGGAGTGGGGCAGATTGCGTTCGGCATGTATCTCTCGCCGATTTTTCTGAACACCAGCGGCCCGCTGGCGGGTTCGATTTCGGTGACGCCGACGGGGGCTGCGGTGAGCGGACCGCCCGCCGTGCCGCTGGCTCCGGGGCTGCCGCCGGGCTATGCGCCGGTTTCGTTCCATGTGTTTGTGCCTTCTTCCCCTATGCCGGCGGGCGGGTATCCGGTGGTGATTTACGGGCATGGCCTTGGCGACAATCAGTTCGGCGCGCCAACGTATATCGCGTCCACGCTGGCGTTGCAAGGATATGCGACGGTGGCGATCGAGATCACGGGACACGGCTACGGACCGGGCGGAACGGTGCAGCTGCGCGGACCTTCAATTGGATCTTTCACGGTGGCGGCGCCGGGACGAGGGATTGCGTTTTCGCCGGCTCCGATTGGGCCGACGGACGGCTGCATTCTGCCGGGTCCGCTCGCGGTGCGCGACTGCGGACGGCAAACTGTGGTGGACCTGTTCGCGCTGACCCGGCTGTTGCAGACGGCGGGCGGGCTGGGACTGTTGAACCCGTCGCGGATCGACTATGTGGGGCAGTCGTTCGGTTCGACCTACGGCGCGATGTTTCATGCCGTGGAGCCGGGGGTGAGCCGCGCGGTTCTGAACGGCGCGGGAGGAACGTCGTCAGATGTTTCGCGGCTGGCGCTTTCGGGGCGGCCGCTGGCGACTGCGTATCTGGGCGGCAACAATCCGTCGCTGCTGAATGTGCCGCCCGCGAGTCCGCAAGCGTATTTCCACGACGGCTTCAATGACAATTACGTGTTCCGAGGGCCTGCGGCGGTGGTGAATAATGTGAGCGGCGCGATGCCGATTCAGGCCGCGTTTGAAGTGGTGGACTGGCTGGGTATGTTGGGCGATCCGCTGGCGTATGCCGGACATCTCTCGACGGCGCCGTTGCACGGAGTGCCGGCGAAGGCGACTCTGTTTCAGTTTGGCCTGGGGGATCTGGAGGTGCCGAATCCGACGGAGGCGGCAATGGTGCGGGCGGCGGGAGCGACCAATTCGGCGTGGCTGCTGCGAACCGATCTGGCGGCGATTCCGAACCATACGGAACTGCTGGGAATCACGATGCCTGGCGCGGGCGGCCTGCCGATTCTGCCGCATCGCGTGCTGAGCAATCCGACGATCTTCAGCGACCCGGCGGAGACCGCACTGGCGCTGGCGGAGCAGAAGCAGGTAGCGGCGTTTTTTAGCGGGCAGCCGAGTCCGGATCCGAACCAGTTCCTGACGAACCCGTTCTCGCCGGCGATGCAGCTGTTTCAGCCGCTGACACAGGTGCCGGCTGCCCTGCTGGACCAGTTGAACTTCCTGCAGATCGCGCCGTAGCAGTCGGCGTGGGAGGATAATCGTTTCGGAAGTAATTCGATGAGGACTGCGGCGAAACTGATTTTCTTCCTGAGTGCGATGGCAGCGGCCGCCGCGGAGCAACCGAAGCGGCCGCTTATTACCGGCATCTCGCACATGTGCGTTTACGCGAGCGATGCAAAAGCAAGTGAACATTTCTATGCGGAAGTGCTCGGCGCGGCGAAGGGCGCGGACCCGGAAGACGCCGCCGGAACGCGCTATTACTTCAGCCCGACGCAGTTTGTGGAAGTGCTGCCGATGCCGGGGGACCACCCGATCAGCAGGATGGCGTGCGTGGCGTACAACACCGCCGATGCGCGCGGACTGCTGGCCTATTTGACGGCCAAGGGTGTGGACGGATTGACCGCGCTGAAAACATCGGGCGATGGCGGCCATTGGTTTCAGGCGAAGGACCCGGAAGGCAACGTGGTGAAGTTCGTGGAATCGGGACGCGGCGCGCCGCCGGGACCGTCGAGCGTGACGCCTATCGGGACGCACATTATTCATGTGGGCTATCTGGTGCATAACCGGAGCGCCGAAGATCACTTCTATCGCGAGATTCTGGGGTTTCGGCCGTACTGGTTCGGAGCGAAACAGCCGGATCATGTCGACTGGATTTCGCAGCAGGTCCCGGACGGGCACGACTGGCTGGAGTACATGATGGTGGGCGAAGGATCGTCTGTGCCCATGTCCCGGGTGGATGAACGGCAGCTGGGCGTGCTGAATCATTTCTCGATCGGTGTGGCGAACATGGAGCAGGCAATGACTACCATGATTGGACAGAATCGGCTGAGCCCGCGGCACGATGGACCGCAGATGGGTCTCGACGGGAAGTGGCAGGCCAACTTCTACGATCCGGACGGCACGCGCGTGGAACTGATGGAATTTCAGCCGGTGATCAAGCCCTGCTGTTCGCCGTTTACTGCGGAAAGTCCGGTGAAGTAAGATTTTCTTCCCGCTGCTGCTTGCGATGGCCGCTGTTCCGGATTACGCGGGGGCAGCCGCGTGCCAGCCATGCCACCCGAAGGAGTATGCGGCGCAATCGGCGAGCGAGCACGCTCAGGCGTTGCGGCGTTCGCGCGCGCCGGAGCCGGGCGAATGGGCGTTTGGCGCGGGCCTGCAGGCCATTACGTTTGTGCAGCGCCGCGACGAAGCCAACTACCTGGAACTGGGGCGCAGCTGGTATCGCTCGATCAAGGGGTATGGACGTACGCCGGGCCACCTGACCGATGCGGCGCGGGTGTATCGCATTTTCGATCCGGGCGCGGAGATTTTGTCGTGCTTCGCATGCCATTCGACGGGGCCGCTGCAGGTTGCGGAGAACGGCGAAATTTCTCCGCATGAACGCGGGGTGCGTTGTGAATCATGCCACGGAGCGGCGGCGGCGCACGCGGCAGATCCGAAGCGGGTGCATCCGCAGAATCCGGGGAAGATGAGCGCCGACGCGATGAATGAGTTCTGCGGAGCGTGCCACCGGATGCCGCTGCCCGCGGGCAGCACTCCGGACCTGCGCGACCCCTGGAATGCGCGGCACCAGCCGCTGATGCTGGCGGCGAGCCGGTGTTACCGGGAGAGCGCGGGAAAGCTGACTTGCCTGACGTGCCATTCACCGCACGACCCGCTGGCGCGACAGCCGGCCAGTTACGATGCGGCGTGCCTGAGCTGCCATCCGCGGGTGACGCACACGAAGACCGTCGCGGTTGCGGGCAAGGCGTGCGTCGGGTGCCACATGCCGGCGGTGCGCGCGTCGGCCACTCTGGCGTTCGCGAATCACCGGATCATGGTGGTCCGCTGAGTTCGCGCTGAAAATCGTCGAGCGTTTTGGCGTCGGCCTGCGTTTGAGGGTGGCTGGATCCAAAGGCAGCCTGGTCGATTGCGAGCGCGCGCTGGTAATAGAGAAGCGCGGCGCGTGTATCGCCTTTGGCGCGCAGGGCCCAGGCCAGAATGGTGGCGGCTGAGGCGGTGCGCGGATGGCCGGGGCCGAGGGCTTCTTCGAAAATGCCGATGGCATCGCGGGCGAGGCGGATGGCGTCGTCGGTGCGACCGGCATTGAGCAGCGCGCCTGAGAGGTTGGCTTCGGTGGTAGCAACCTGCGGGTGGCGCAGTCCCAGCGCGCGGTTGAGGGCGAGTGCGCGTTCGAGCAGGGGAACGGCCGCGGCGGGGTCGAGATCGGCGGCGAGAGCTTCGAGGGTGGCGGCGTTTTCCTGAAGCGTGAGCGCGCGGCGGTAGCATTCGACAGCGGCTGGTTTGTCGCCGAAGATATCGCGCAGATGTCCGAGGGTTTCGAGAGCGCGGGCGGCGAGCCGGGGATCTTTACTGGCTGCGGCGCGGGTGAGCAGGGGCGCGGCTTCAGAACCGGGCGAGGCCAGGGCGAGCTCGAAGGCATCGTCCAGGGCCTGCGGTGATGCAGACGCGTCGTCGAGGCGAAGCGCTTCCTTCAGGGCGTTGCGCGCGCCTGCGGAATCGCCGTGGCGGCGCAGGAACATGCCGAGGTCGCGCGCAGCCTGGGCGGTGGGGTGGCGCTCAAATTCCTGCGCGTAGAGCCCGCCCAGCATCCCCGTATCGACCTGCAGGAGAAGCGCGCCGGCGGTGAGCAGGACGGGAAGCAACACCGGAGAATATCATGCGCGTTAGAACGTGACGCGCATGGCAACCTGTACCAGGCGGGGCGGCCGCGCGGTGGTGGGCAGGAGGAAGGCCGTGTTGACCTGGGAGCCCAGAGTATTGAACTGGGCTGTGGAGTTGATGGCGCTGAACTGCGTGTGATTGAAGGTGTTGTAAGTCTCGAGACGCAGCATGGCGTTGACGCGGCCTTCGCGGAACGGGAAGAGGCGGTAGAGCGAGAGATCCCAGTTATTGGTTCCCGGGCCGGTCATGGTGTTTCGGCCGAGGTTGCCGAACTGCGGAGCGGTATCGGCTACGGACCACGGCGCGTTGGCGAGAGTGGCCTGGCCGGCGGGCTCGGGCGGTGGGCCGAAACGCTGCGCGAGCGGGGCGTTGGGATTGATGACCTGGAGCCGCGCTGTATCGGACGGCGTGCCTGTGGGGGAATTGATGCCGGTGATCAGGCTGTAACCGGGCGTGATGGGTGCGCCCGTAAGCATGCGGACGACTCCCGAGAACTGCCAATGATCGGCGACCCAGCCGAGCGGGCGGGAACCGACGGCGCGGCCCGGGCTGGGCAGCAGGTAGAAGAAGTTGCTGGTGAACACCTGCGCGCGATTGAACCCGGCTGGACCGTAATTGCGCGAGCGGTTGTTCAGGAATGGGTCGACGGCGCTGCTGTAAGCGTCGGCTACGTCGAGCGCTTTGCTGAGAGTGTAAGACGCGCTGACGTTGATGCCGTGAGACAGGCGGTGCTGAACGGAGAGGAGCAGGCCGTGGTAACTGGAGTTGTTGGCGAACTCATAGAGATAGATATCGCCATAAGGTGAGTACGGGCGCAGGAAGTTGGTTGAGAGCGCGCTGGTGTTCTGCGGGTTCTTGTTCTGCGGATTCAGGGTGGTGATGAAATCGGCGCCGGGGGCGACGGCATTGATGTTGCGCTCCCACAGCAGATGACGTCCAAGCGAGCCGGTGTAGCCGACGGAGAAGACGTTCGAGCCAATGCGGCGATCGATGCTGACGTTGAAGTTATAGACCTGCTGCTGGTGAGGCTTGGTGGCAAGCGAATAGACTGTGCCGGTGGGTCCGAGATAGCCGGACGCGGCGGAAGCGGCGATATCGGAGAAGGTGCCGTAATAGGTGGTGGGCGAATAGACCGCGGGCGGATTGCTCGAGAGATTCATGGTGGGGTTGCCCTCGATGCGGTCGAAATAGATGCCGCCGCCGCCGCGAATGGCGGTCTTGCCATCACTGAAGGGGTCCCACGCGAAGCCGAGCCGGGGCGCGACGGAAACGGGAGCGGTGGAATAGATGCCGCCGGGAACGCCGTTTTTGCCGCCGATCAGCTGGCCATCGGCGGTGTTACCCACGCCGGGAACGAAGAGGCCGACCAGCCCGAGGCCGTAGGTCTTACCGGTGGTGGGATCGATGGCAACGTTGGCGCCATCAACTACCGCGGGACGCAGCAGCACAGGGGCGGTTGCAGGGTTCCAGGCGGTGGGCGAGAACGAAGAGATAAAGCCGCGGGTATCGTACTGAGCGGGATCGTGATAGAAGCGAATGCCCCAGCTGAGGGAGAAGTTCGGTTTCAGTTTCCAATCGTCCTGAAGGAACCATTCGGTGTTGGTGAAGAGATAGTTCGACTGCGGACGCTGCAGGGCTTCGGAGTAACTGTCGAAATTGCCAAGGATTGCGTTTGCGTAGGAGTTATTGGAGTCCAGGGGATTATTGGAATCGGTGTTGAAACTGATGCTGCCGCGCACGGGGGAGTTGGCGCTTTGGATCTTCTGGGTGTGTTCGTAATACACGCCGACCTTGAAGACATGGGCGCCAACAACTTTGCTGATGTTGTCGACGAAGCTGTAGATGGTGTTTTGGTTGAAATAGGGGGTGCCATCGTTCAGCGAAGGGTTGGCATAGTTCTGGATGCTGCTGAACGTCATGTCGGGAATGAGGTTCAGAGGATTCAGCGCGGCGTTGCGCTGCGGGATGAGGATACCGAGTTTGGTGCGGTTGACCAGGTCCGGGTTTTCGGGTGAGTAATTGAGCGTGTTCTGGCTGATGGCGAAGGAAGCTTCGTTAAACAGAGTAGGAGTGATGGTGTTGGTGGAGTGAAGCGTGCCAAGACGGCCGGGCTGGGTATAGGTGATGGGGCTCAGCAGGAAGTTTAGAGATCCGGCCACCCAGCCGGCGGTGCCGCCGCTGTAGGGAACATTCTGGTGGTCGGCATTGTTGCTGAGGCTGACATAGAGCTGCCAGTTGGCTTCGGGGGCGTAGTCTACGCGCAGCGTCTCGGTGCGGCGGTTGTAAGGCTCGGAAGCGGCGACGTAGTAGTTCCAGTTGTAGCGCGTGGCGAGATTCGGATCGACGAAGTTGGGCAGCGGGAACATGTTGAGGATTGCCTGGCCGACGGGGTTCAGGCGCGAGGCGGGGATGATGTTTCCGGGAAAGGCTTTCTTTCCGTTCTGCGGATCGTTGACCGTGATCCGGGTGCCGTTGGTATTGACGGATTGCGAGAAATCGCCCTGCCGTTCGAGCGCGGTGGGTACAGTCTTTTCGTTGACGGCGTAAGAGACCACCTGATCCTGAAACTCCTGATTGAAGAAGAAGAACAGGTTGCGCTTGCCGCGGTTGATCTTCGGGAGAAGGATAGGTCCGCCGATGTTGTAACTGGCGATGTTATACCGGTACTCCTGCCGCGGGCGTCCGGCCTGATTTGAAAAAAAGTTATTGGCGTTCAGATCTTCGTTGCGGAAGTACCAGCCCAGCTGGCCGTGATACTGCGTGGTACCGCCCTTGGTGATGATGTTGATGGCGGAGGGATTGCGCCCGTTCTCAGCGGAATAGGCTGACATCAGAACTTTGACTTCGGCGACGGAATCCATGGAAGGCATGCTGTGGACGCTGGTGTTCGAACCGGTGTCGAGATTGGTGACACCGTCTATTGTCATGTTCTTGGAATCGTTGCGGCCGCCGAGGATATAGATATTGCTGATGCTGGTGGGCGATGGGGAATCGCGGCCGTCGCTGGTATCGACGACGCCGGGCATAAGGCTGATGGCATCGAAGACGTCGCGTCCGCGCAGCGCGATCTGATCGAGCTGTTCACCTGTCAGGGTGCCGGCACGCTCGCCGTTGGCGGTGTTGACAGTAACGGCTTCGGCGGCGATTGTGACGGATTCGGAGATCTGGCCGACCTGCAGCTTGATGCGGCCGAGGGAGCGCTGTTCATCGGCATTGATCAGAATGCCGGTCTGGCGATAAATCTTAAAGCCGGCGGATTCGACGGCGATGGTGAATGTGGCGGGGGTAAGGTCCGGGAAGGAGAAGTAACCTTCGTTATTACTAGTGACGGTTCTGGTGAAGCCGTTGCCCTCACCGGTCAGGGTGATTTTGGCATTGGGTACAACGGCGCCGGCGCTATCCTGAACGGCGCCCGCGAGCGAGCTCGAGGTGTTTTGGGCGGTCAGCAACGCGGCGGGCAGCAACAGGGCGAGCAGTAATCGTTTCACCAGCTTCCTCTTTCAACGTGGTTTCGAGACAGGGTGACGGGATTATTTCACAACCAACAATTCAAGTCAAAAGGATTTACAGGATTCCCTCCAAGGGTGCTTGCGGGGGGCTGGCAACTGACATATACTTGCTCCGAACTTGTTGTAGCGGGGAGGGGGAATACCATGTCGAAGAAGTTTTTCGCGGGGCTTTTGCTGGCTCTTGCGTTCTCCGGGACGGCTGCAGGTCAGGCGGTATTTGGAAATATCGTCGGGACGGTTACGGATCCAGGCGGCGGCGCCGTGCCGAACGCTAAGGTAACGATAAAGGACGTGGGTACGGGCGTGTTACATGCCGTTTCCACAAATACCGACGGTAATTACTCCCAGACACATTTGATTGTGGGTACTTATGAGGTTCGCGTGGAGGCGACTGGTTTCGATACCTACGTCCGCACGAACACGGTGGTGGAAGCGGACACCACGACACAGGCCAACGCTCAATTGAAGATCGGCAACGTGGGCGAAGTGGTGAATGTGTCGGGAGATGTTCCGCTGCTGAAGACAGAGAAGGCGGATGTCTCGGATACGATCTCGCAGAAAGCAGTAGCGGAGCTGCCGGTTTACTCGCGGGACATGAGCCGCATGTATTTTCTGGTGCCGGGGTTTCAGGCGAGCGGCACAACAGGCGCGAGCGAACAGCCGCAGGATGTTTACCGTCCGAATGTGGGCGGGCAGTACTGGGGCGGCATTTCGTTTCAGCTGGATGGAACCGACAACCGTGACTCGGTGCTGGGCGAGCCGGTGATCACGCCCAACCTGGACGCGGTATCGGAACTGAAGATTACGACCACGGCATACGACGCCGAGTTCGGGCAGGCGAGCCAGGCGGTGATTTCCGTGCAGACCAAATCCGGAACGAACGTGGTGCACGGAAGCGCGTTTGAATTCCGGCGCGACAGCCACGCGGCGGCACGCGATCCGTTCGCGCAGTCGCAGCCTCTGCCGGGCACGACCAATCAATTCATTCCGCCGACGCTTTGGAACCAGTTTGGCGGCTCGGTCGGCGGACCGATTCAGAAGAACAAGACCTTTATTTTTGGCGACTATCAGGGGACGCGGCAGAAGATCGGCGGTTCGCTGCTGACGCGCGTGCCGACGGCGGCTGAGCGCGGCGGCAATCTCAGCGATATTGCGGTGGCGTTTTACAACCCGTGCGCGGGCGCGAACTGCAACATCAATCCCACAGACCGCCAGCAGTTTACGGGTAACGTGATTCCGCCTTCGATGATTTCTTCGCAGGCGACCAATCTGCTGAAGCTGCTGCCGATGCCGAACCTGCCGGGCGCGAGCGGCAGCGGACCGAACTACCAGGCATCCGGAAGCGGAATCCTGAACAACGATTCGTTCGATGTGCGGACGGATCGGTACCAGACCGAGAAGATCCACATGTTCGGGCGATACAGCTTCCTCCAGGTGGGGCAGATGGCGCCGGGCGCGTTCGGCCTGCTGGCCGGAGGGCCGAATTACGCGACAACCACGTATGCGGGAGCATCGGCGTTGCGGAGCCAGAGTCTATCGTACGGAATCGATTATGTGGCGCGGCCGGACTGGCTGGCGGATTTCCGTTTCGGCTTCTTCCGCTACCGGGTGGCGGTGAATCCGAACGGGCTGGGCACGTCGCCGGCACAGGATGCGGGCATTCCGGGATTGAATCTGGACAAGACGTATACGTCCGGGCTGCCGGCCTTCGTTCTGAACGGTACGGGCGGATCGTCCTTCGGCTATTCGCTGGGCGTGAATGCCTGCAACTGTCCGCTGAATGAGCAGGAGCAGGAATTCCAGTGGGTGAGCAACGTGACGCACACGGTGGGGAACCACTCGATCAAGTTCGGTCTGGATGTGCGGTTCGCGGAAAATCTGCGGGTGCCGAGCGATTCGCACCGTTCGGGACAGCTGACGTTCGATCCAACGACGACGGAAGGTCCGAACGGCGGCGGATTATCACTGGCTTCGTTCCTGCTGGGCGATGTGCAGACCTTTACGCGCTACGTGAGCAACTCGACGAGCGCGGCGGAACGGCAGCATCGCGTGTTCTCCTACGTGCAGGATACGTGGCGCATCACGCCGAAACTGACGCTGAATTACGGACTGCGCTGGGAAATCTACTTCCCGCAGTATGTGAACGGGAAGGATCAGGGCGGCTACCAAAACCTGAAGACCGGCGAAGTTCTGATCGCGGGCGAGAACGGGATCGGGTTGAACGGCAACGTGAATACGGCGTGGACGCATTTCGCTCCGCGCGTGGGACTTTCGTATCAGGTGACGCCGAAGACGGTGATCCGCACAGGATACGGGCGGTCTTATGACGTGGGTGTGTTCGGCGTATCGTTCGGTCACAACGTGACGCAAAACCTTCCGGTGCTGGCGAACCAATCGTTAAATCCGTCGAATCCCTGGCTGCCGGTGTTTACGCTGAACCAGGGGCCGCCGGCGCTGGACCCGACCACAATTCTGGCTACGCAGCCGAAGGGAAGCACGGGCAATCCGCTGCTGCCCAACGGAATTTCGCCGAACGTTCTGCCTCTGACAAGCAACAACACGATGCGGCTGCCGGTGGTGGATTCCTGGAACTTCGCCGTGGAGCATCAGTTCAACAGTGTGGTGTTCTCGCTGGCATATGTGGCGAACAAGGGCACCCACGTCACGCCGGGCGGCACGAACTACAACATCAACGCGCCGACTATCGTTGGGTTTGGAACGCTGACCACGAATCAGCGCCGGCCGTTTTACAACTCGTTCGGCTGGACGCAATCGATCAAGTATTTCAGCGACGATGCGTCGACAAAGTACAACTCGCTGCAGGCGCGCGCGGAAAAACGGCTGAGCGGAGGACTGACGCTGCAGGGCAACTTCACGTGGGCAAGCGCCTTCGATTTCGCGAACGATTACTTCTACTGGAATCAGAACATCGATTACGGGCGGGAGAGCGGGGTGCGCCGGTTTGTATTCAATCTGAACCAGGTGTACGAACTGCCATTTGGCCACGGGAAGAAGTATCTGAGCAGCGCTCCGAGGGCGATGGATCTGGCGCTGGGCGGATGGCAGCTGTCCGGCATCTGGAACTGGGAGAGCGGACTGCCGTTTACACCTTCTTATCAGGACTGCGGCAAGGACGAGGATACGGGTCCCTGCAGGCCGAATCTGACGGGCAACGCCAATGTTTCGAATCAGACCCCGGCGCAGTGGTATGCCACAGCGAACGCCGCGACGACGGGAACGGGATGCCTGACTACGGCTACCGCCACTCCGGAACTGAATGCGAACGGATGCACACGCGGTCCGTGGACCCGTCCGCAGGCGGGAACGTTCGGCAACGTCGCACGGAACTCGTTTTTCGGGCCGCACCTCTTCAATGCGGATGCTTCGCTGGCGAAGACGTTCCGAATTACGGAGAGGGTGGGATTGCAATTCAGGGCGGAGTTATTTAACGCGTTCAACCATGCCAACCTGGGGCAGCCGAACGGAGTGGTGGATTCGCCCACAGCCGGGCAGATTACATCACTGGCGGCGCTGTCTCAAATGCGGCGGTGGCAATTCGGACTTCACCTGAACTTCTAAGCGGCGGGGATCGGGACGGTTTGTCAGCTCCTGATCCCTTTGCCTTCGACTACGGTGATAATTTGATTGGCTTTCACGCCGGCGAGCCGGTCGGTTAACCCGCTGGGCCAGCGTATTTCGATGTCGGCCGAGTCAGCGGCGCCGAGGCCGAAGTGGATGCGCAGATCGTTCTGCGAGATGTAGCTTCCGCCGCTGCGAACTTCGTCCATCTGGCGATGGGTGGCAGCGGTGGTGCAGGAGATTTTCGCTCCAATGCCGCTGCGGTTGGATTTCACGCCGACAGTTTTGATTTTGATCCAGTTTCCGCGAGTGCTTTGATCGCAGCGCAGCAGCTGCGGGACGTCGTTCATGCAGTTCACCAGCACGTCGATATCGCCGTCGTTATCGAAATCGCCGAAGGCGCAGCCGCGTCCCGGCACCATTTCCAGAATGCCGGGGCCGCCAAGCGCGGTGACATCGGCAAACTTACCGTTGCCTAAGTTGCGATAGAGCAGCTTGTGTTCGCGGTAGCCGGATTCGGTGCCGGTTTCGCCGATCTCAGGATAGACGTGACCGTTGCAGACCAGGATGTCCGACCAGCCGTCGTTGTCGAAATCGAGGAAGCCGATGCCCCAGCCGAGGTAGCGCGTGTTTTTGCCGAGGCCGGACTGGAAGGTCTGGTCGTCGAAAACCATCTTGCCCAGGTTGCGGTAGAGGCTGAGCGTATCCCCGGCGAAGTTGGTCTTGACCAGATCCAGGTGTCCGTCGCAATCGTAATCGACGGCTGCGATGCCCATGCCGGCCTGGGATTTGCCATCCGGGCTGAAGGCAACGCCGGCATCCACGGCGATATCGGTGAAGGTGCCATCGCGGTTGTTGCGGTAGAGCGCGGAGGAGGTGGAGTCGTTGGCGACGTAGATATCGGGCCAGCCGTCGTCGTCCAGATCGGCGGTGAGGACGCCCAGACCGTACGTACCAGGAGTGTCGCAGGATGCCGGACTTTTCGGAGACATCGGTGAAGGTGCCGTCGCCGTTGTTATGGAACAGGATGTTCTTCCCGCCCTGCAGCCCCGGGGGACCGCAGGCGACCATCAGACCTTTGTACAGGCACGGACCGGATTCGGGAACGGGTGCGGTTTTGGGGTCGAAATCGATGTAGTTGGCAACGAATAGATCGAGGTGGCCGTCGCGGTCGTAATCGACGAAGGCGCAGCCGGTGTTCCAGCGCTGCAGACCGCTGGCGGTGCGGGTGGTGACGCCGGCTTTGCGGGCGACATCGGTAAAGGTGCCGTCGCCATTGTTGTGATAGAGAGCGCAGTCGCCCCAGTAGGTGACGAAGAGATCGTCATGGCCGTCATTGTCGTAATCGCCGACGCATACGCCCTGTCCCCAGCCGGTGCGGCGCAGACCGGCGGAGGCAGTGATGTCGGTAAACGTGCCGTCGCGATTGTTCTTATAGAGGCGGTTGGTGGGCTGCTCGCCCTGGATAGATTTGGCTTCGAAGCGGGTGCCGTTGACCAGGAAGATATCGAGCCAGCCGTCGTTATCGAAATCGAAGAAGGCGGCGCCGCAGCCGGTGGTTTCGAGCAGAAAGCGATTCTTCTTTTCGCTGCCGAAGATGGTCTTCGAGCGCAGGCCGGCTTCGCGCGCCACGTTAACGAACTGTGCGCCGAGAGGCAGGCCGTGTACGAGTTGATCGAAAGTGAAGACACCGAGCGTGCGGCTGAGCGAGTGGATGAACTGACGCCGCGAGAAAGGCTGCTTCATGGCAGGTGCTGCCGGACCCGTTCCAGATTCCTGCGCGCGGCTTCATTGCGGGGGTCGAGCTGAAGGGAGCGTTCGAGCGCCTGGGCGGCGGATTTGAAGTTGCCCTGGCGCGCGAGGGTGACGCCGAGATTGGCGTGCGCGTCGGAATCGCCGGGGTTGAGGGCAATGAGATCGGTGAGGTCCGCGGCGGCTTCGGCCAGACGACCGGAGGCGGCGAGACTGTGGGCGCGGGATTCCAAAGCGCCGGTGAGCTTCGTGCGCGCGCGGGCATCATCCGGGTCAATCTGCATGACGCTGCGGAGATGGGCGATGCCCTCGTCCGGCTGGTCCTCCGCGAGCAGGATGGTAGCGAGATTGTAATGCGCATCGGCGTACGTGGGGCGGCTGGCGAGGGCGCGCAGATAGAGCGCGGACGCTTCTTCGATCTCGCCTTTTAGCTGGAGCAGAGCGCCGAGCGCATTCAGGGCGGCCTCATCACCGGGTTTCAGGCGGACCGCCTGCTGGAATTCGCGGATCGCGGCGTTCGGCTGGCGGCGCGCCTGCAGGATGCCACCGAGATTGAAGTGGGCGCCGAAGTCATCGGGATCGCGATTGAGCCGTGCGCGCGCAACGGCCTCCTGGATGGCGAGCCGGCCCTCCGCATCGCCACGCGGCAGGAGTTGCAGCCAGAGATGGGCCATCTCGTCGGTGGACTGGTTGCCGCCTTTTACCTGCTTCGGCGGGTGGTTGGGATTGGCCGGGTTCGCGGCGGAATTGTCGTAGGTCCATTGCATGGCGATGCGTGTGCCTTTGGGCAGGGCGATAGGCTTCGCATAGCGGTAAACGCCCTGCCAGTTGACATCCCAGTGCCGGATATCGAGAAGCGTTTCCTGGACGCCATCAGGAAGAGTGGCGGCGGCGTGCACTTCGCGTCCGAGATAGTGGGCGTGGGGATAGATGGCGAGCAGTTCGGCATCGACGGGCAGCGTGAATTCATCGGAGACCACGAAGCGGCGATCGCCGGGCGGGATGTTCAGGGCGCGATCGTTTTCCATCTGCACGAGCAGGGGAAGCCGGCGCGGTGGTTCGGCAGTGAAGTAGAGGCCGACGGATGGTTGGATCTGATGCGTTCGGCCGGAAGGCTGGATGTGGACATTCAGAACCAGATCGCTGCCGCCTGCAAGCGACCAGGCCATGCCGGGAGGCTCCGGCGCGACGACCGAGCCGGGCTTCCAGAAGAGGAAATGGCTTTCGGGATCGGAGAGGGAGGCGGGAATCTCCAGATCCATGCCCGGGAAGCCGGGCTGGCCGTCCGCGTGGTCGCGCCAGCGGAGGGAGCGGTTGCGGTCGATGAGGAGATTGGCGTGATGGACGATGCCGCGGTCGCCGGGGCGGATCTGCACGACGCGGACGAAGCGCGTGCCGGAGAAGGGAACGGGGAGGATGAAATTGCGGTAGAGATCGGGTCCGTCGGCGGGTATGGTGAAGGGCTGGGCCGCGGTCAGGATCAGATCGGGCGGGCCGAGTTGCCAGCCATCGGTGAGAGCGGGGGAAGGTGGTAAGTCGGCGTGGTCGCCTTCTGGGGCGCCATCCTGAACCCAGCGGGCGAGCGTCGCCTTTTCGGCCGGCGTGAGACGCTGCTCATCGGCGAACGGGAGCAAGCCGGGTTCCGGCAGCCAGGGAGGCATGTACCCGGACTGCGTAACAGCAGCGATTTGCGCGGCGCGTTTTTTGGCATCAGAGTAACGGGAGAGGCTGAACAGCGTGGCATCGCCGGGGTGGTGACAGCTGATGCAACGGCGAAACAGGATGGGCGCGACGTCTTTGTTGAATGTGGTGGCGCAGTGCGCGAGGCCGGGCGAAGCGAGAAGAGCGGCGACGGTCACCATCCATTTGCGCATGATTCGCCGGGCGGATTTAGTGTTTGCGCAGCCGCTCGGTCTGCTGCGCTTCGATCGCAGCCTTCGCCTGAGCGCCTTTGGCAAACGCTTCCTTGCTGGCTTCCAGAGCGCCGGACTGGCGCAGCGCCTGGCCGAGTGTATTGCTGGGGCCGGGGTCCGCGGGATTGAGCTTCTGCGCTTCGCGGAGGGCGGCGATGGCGCCGGGCAGATCGCCTTTCTGTTTCAGGGCGGTTCCGAGGATGAAGTACGCTTCGGCGTATTCGGGGCGAATGGCGACGGCGGCGCGCATGTGCTCCACGGTGCGGTCGAAATCTCCCGATTGCCAGAAGATGATGCCGAGGGTGTAGTGCGCTTCGGCGAGACCGGGGTCAAGTTCGAGAGCGCGAGTGAGTTCTTTGGTGGCTCCTTCCAGATCGTCCTTCTCCTTCAGGGCGAGCCCGAGATCGTGGTGGGCGATGGCGAGCTGATCGTGATCGGCGAGGATAGAGCGGAAATGCGCGACGGCGGTGTCGAGATCGGATTTCTGGATGTAGGCAAAGCCGATGTTCACGCGCGCCATCATGTTATCGGGATGGAGCTCCAGGACCTTTTTGAATTGGGTGAGAGCTTCATCGGCGCGGCGGGTGTTGACGAGCGTGACGCCGAGGTTGTTGCGGAAATCGGCACTGTCGGGATCGATCTGCACGGCGCGGCGGTAGGAAGTGACGGCGTCTTCTTCGCGGCCGCCCTGCTGTTGCGCGAGGCCGAGAGCATTCCAGAGCGCAGCATTCGCGGGCTGCAGTTTCACCGCGTGGCTGAGTTCGCGAACAGCATCTGCATGGCGGTTGGTGGCATCGTAGGCGGCGCCGAGGCGGTAGAGGTATTCCCAGTCCGAGGGACGAAGGCGGACGGCGGCTTCCAGTTCGGGAACGCTGCGTTCGGGGTCCTGGGCCAGCCAGTAAGAAACGCCGAGGTGGTAATGAGCGGGGGCGAAGGCGGGGTCCAGCTGGGCGGCCTTTTCGAAGTGATTGCGGCCTTCGACGGAGCGATCGGTGGCGGTAAGAACGAACCCAATCTCGTCTTCCACTTCGGCGGACCGGGGATTCAGATCGCGGGCGCGTTCCAGTACGCGCAAAGCGGCAGCGGCATTGCCCTGGGCTTTGAGCGCGCGGCCCTCGCGCAGCAGTTGGGAATAGGTCTCCTGCGCAGTGATGTGGCAGCACAGAACGAAGAGGAGGAAGCTCCGGCCGGGCATCGACGACATTATACTTTGTGCTGTTGCCGGTGAACTTCGTTTACGTGCCGTTGCGGTTGGAGCTGGCGGCGGCTGAGCCGTTGTTCTTTCCGCCTGGGAAGGCAGCGAACACTCTGCGTGGCGCGATGGGCCTGGCGTTTCGCCGTCTGGCGTGCCGGGCAGATTGTTCAGACGCGAAGACGTGCCCGGCGGCGGAGGAGTGTCCGTACGCGCGGATCTTTGAGCCGGGTGCGTTCCGAAAGAAAGGCGATTCCGAACCCAGCGGCCTGCGGGACTGGCCGCGTCCGTTTGTCTTTCGCGCGCGGCATTTGGATGGGCGAGCGATCCGGGCGGGGGAGGCGTTTCACTTCGTGCTGAACGTATTTTCCGCGGACCCGGAAGTGATTGGGTGGCTGCTGCGGGTTTTGGAGGCGCTGCCGCGGGAGGGGCTGGGTGCGAGCCGCGGGGCAGCCGAGTTTTTGCGGGTTGAGGGCGCGGGGGGAAGGGTGACTCTCGATTTGAGTCCGCAGTCCGCGGCGCCGGGCCGCGTCTGCGTGGAATTTCTTTCGGCCACGGAACTGAAGCACGGGAACGGAATTGCGCCCAGCCCGGAGTTTCCGATTTTGTTCGGACGCGCGCGGGACCGCGTCAGCACGCTGAGCCGGCTGTATGGCGAGCGGGCGCTGGATATCGATTACGACGGAAGCACGCGGCGCGCGGCCGGAGTGAGGATGGTGAGCTGCCACCTGCGGCGTGAGGAAACGGAACGCCGCAGCAGCCGCACGGGGCAGAGGCATCGGATCGGGGGGGTTACCGGCACTGCTGAATATGAAGGCGAGCTGGGGGAATTTCTGCCGTGGCTGGAGGCGGCGCGGCACACGGGGGTGGGACGGCAGGCGGTCTGGGGGAAGGGCGAAATTTCGATCCGCGCCGCCACTTAGGGAATCTGTCTGCGCATGCGGACACCGGGTGGCAAAGGGAGGACGAAGATCTGCGTGGCGAAGACTTCATGGGGCGAGCCGCGGGCCAGGCCCACGCCGGTATGCGTGTAGACGGGGTTGATCAGATTGGCTTTGTGGCCGGGGCTGTACCACCATTCCACTTCGGCAACGCTGACCGGATCGAGGAAGCCGTCTTCGCGCAGGATGTTTTCACCGCAGCGGAGCCAGCGGATGCCGGCGGAATCCAGCCGGGCAGCCAGCTCGCCGCGCTCGGGATTTTCGTGTGAGAAGAAGCGGATGCGCGCCATGTCCTCGCTTTCGTTGCGGGCCGCCGCCGCGACCGCGTCGTCCCAGGTGAGCGGGGGCGCGCTTACGCGCTTGCGGAGCTCGTTGATGCGCCAGGCAATTTCCCTCTCGAGCGGGCGCAGATCAACGGGCTCGCCGCGCGCGGCGCAGGCGCCGAGGAGACCGGCCACGAAGCCTCGCCGTCTCATCCGGGTTGCCGCTTTCCCCATGATAAGATTGAAGATTCCCGCCTGAAATGATTCAAGCCGTAAAAGGGATGAGAGATCTTCTGCCCCCGCAGACCGCGGTGTGGAACCGCGTGGAACGCGTCGCGCGAGAGGTGTTTCACGCTTATAACTATCACGAGATCCGTACTCCTATTTTGGAGGAAACGCAGCTGTTCGCGCGAGGGGTGGGGGCGGAAACCGACATTGTGACGAAGGAGATGTATACCTTTGAGGATCGAGACGAGTCTTCGCTGACGCTGCGGCCCGAGAATACCGCCTCTGTTATCCGCGCTTACATCCAGCACCGGCTGGACCAGCGGCCGGGCGTGCAGAAGCTCTACTACATGGGGCCGATGTTCCGCCGCGAACGTCCGCAGAAGGGCCGCTATCGGCAGTTTTACCAGATCGGCGCGGAGGCGATCGGGTCGGAATCGCCGGCTACTGACGCGGAAGTAATCGAGATGGTTGTGGAAATTTTCGAGCGGCTGGGCGTGACCGGTTATCAGCTGCTGATCAATTCGGTGGGGGATCACAAGTGCCGTCCGCTGTTTGTGGAGAAGCTGCGCGAGGAACTGCAAAGCGTGGCGCGCACCATGTGCGGCGATTGCCAGCGGCGGGCAGTGACGAATCCGCTGCGCGTGCTGGATTGCAAGGTGCCGCAGGACCAGCCGATTATCGATGCGCTGCCTTCCATCCAGGATTTTCTGTGCGACGTCTGCAAGCCGCATTTCGAAGCGGTGAAGCAGTCGCTGACGGAACGCGGCATCCCGTTCGAGGTACGGCCCCGGCTGGTGCGCGGGCTGGACTACTACATGCGGACGACGTTCGAGATTGTGCATGGGAATCTGGGCGCGCAGAACTCGGTGCTGGGCGGAGGGCGTTATGACGGACTGGCGGAGGAGCTGGGGTCAAAGGTGGCGGCGCCGGGAATCGGGTTTTCCATTGGGGAAGACCGCCTGGTGATGACCATCGAAGATGCCGACCCAACGGCGGCGCGCACGGAGCTGGACCTGTACGTGGTGCCGATGGGCGAGGCTGCGCTGCGGCATTCGGGCGTGGTGGCGCGCGACCTCCGGCGGCAAGGCTGCTCGGTGGAGGTGCTGGCCGAGGGCAGGCTGAAGCGCGGGATGGAGATCGCCAATAAGCTGGGCGCCCGGTACGTGATGATCGTCGGAGAAGACGAAATGAACGCCGGCCAGTATTCGCTGAAGAACATGGAAACGGGAGAACAGATCAGTTTGAGCAGGGAAGAGCTGAGCGCGCGCATCGGGAGCCGGAATTGACGCTGGATTTTCTGGGAGATCTGCAGCGCACGCACATGTGCGGGCAGCTGCGCGCGGGGGACGCCGGTGCGCGGGTGGTGCTGATGGGATGGGTGCATCGCCGCCGGGATCTGGGCGGAGTAATTTTCATTCATCTGCGCGACCGTGATGGAGTGACCCAGGCGGTGTTTCACATCGGCGACGAGGCGCATGCCAAAGCGGAGGAGTTGCGCTCGGAGTACGTGGTGGCGGTGGAAGGGGAAGTGGCGCTGCGTTCGGCCGACACGATCAATCCCAACCTGCCGACCGGGGAAGTGGAAGTGGTGGTGAGCCGGGTATGGATCCTGAACGATTCGCACACGCCGCCGTTCCCAATGGAAGACGAAGTGAATGTCTCCGAAGAGGCGCGGCTGAAGTACCGGTATGTGGATCTGCGCCGGCCGCGCATGCAGCGCAACATCATGCTGCGCTCGAAGATTGCGTTCGCGGTGCGCGAGGTGTTGTATGCGCATGGGTTTCTGGAGATCGAGACGCCGTTCATGACGCGGTCCACTCCGGAAGGGGCGCGCGATTATCTGGTGCCTTCGCGCGTGCAGCCGGGTTCGTTTTACGCGCTGCCACAATCGCCGCAGATTTTCAAGCAGCTGCTAATGGTCAGCGGCTTCGACAAGTATTTCCAGATTGTGCGGTGCTTCCGCGATGAGGATCTGCGGGCCGACCGGCAGCCGGAATTTACCCAGATCGATCTGGAGATGTCGTTTCCGCAGATGGAAACGATTTTCGCCGTAATCGAACCGCTGATGAAGCGCGTGTGCCAGGAGGCGGGCTTTGCGGTGGAGACGCCGTTTGCGCGACTGACCTATGCCGAAGCCATGCGCAGCTACGGAAGCGACAAACCGGACCGGCGCGTTCCGCCGATGCATTCGGTGGAGGATCTGATTCCGGATCTGAGCACGGGCGGGCTGCCGCTGATTGCACTTCACATTCCGCGCGTGGGCGCGATTACCAGATCCGAGCGCGACGCGCTGAAGGCGTTCGGCACGGAGCGCGGGCTGCGCGTGTTTGACGATCCGAAGCGGCTGGAGCGCGACTTCCCGGAGATCATGCCGAAGATCCGCGAGCGCGTGGGATTCGCGGAAGACGATCTGCTGATTCTGGCGTCGTGGGGCGGCGAGCCGAAGGGGCAGCGTCCCGAGGAGACCGTATATCAGGCGTGCGGGCAACTGCGGCTGATGCTGGCTCAGAAATACAATGAGCGGCACAGGATGCTGGATCCGCGCCGCTTCGAGTTTCTATGGGTCACGGATTTCCCGATGTTCGAGTGGGATGAGGAAGATAACCGCTGGATGGCGGCGCATCATCCGTTCACCTCCGTTCTGGATGAGGACGTGGAGAAGCTGGTCAGCAATCCGGCGCGGTGCCGGGCGAAGTCTTACGATCTGGTGCTGAACGGCGTGGAGCTGGGATCGGGTTCGATTCGTATCCACCAGCGCGAGATGCAGCAGAAGGTATTTTCGGCCCTCGGGTTTTCGGAAGACGAAGCGCGCCGGAGGTTTGGATTTCTGCTGGATGCTTTGGAATATGGCGCGCCTCCGCACGGCGGAATAGCGCTGGGGCTCGACCGCATGGTGATGATCCTGTGCGAGGAAACGTCGATCCGCGACGTGATTCCATTCCCCAAGACGGCAAAGGGCACGGACTTGATGTGCGACGCGCCTTCGCCGGTGCCGGAACGGAATCTGCGGGATTTGGGAATTAGTTTGCGAAAGGGAGAAAAAGCTTGAGAAAGAAAATTACAGTAATTGGCGGCGGCAATGTGGGCGCGACCTGCGCTCTTCGCATCGCTGATAAGGAACTGGCCGATGTGGTGCTGGTGGACGTCGTGGAAGGCGTGCCCCAGGGCAAGGGCCTGGATATTCAGCAGTCGGGCCCGGTACAGGGCTACGACGTCTCGATGACGGGCTCGAACGACTACGCGCCGACCGCGAACAGCGACGTCATCATCATCACCGCCGGGTTCCCGCGCAAGCCGGGAATGAGCCGCGACGATCTGTTGCTGGCCAACTACGAGGTGGTGAAGAGCGCGACGGAGCAGGCGGTGGCGGTGTCGCCCGACGCGATTATTATCGTGGTGACGAATCCGCTGGACGCCATGGCGCAGGCAGCTTACATGGTTTCGAAGTTCCCGAAGAACCGAGTGGTGGGGATGGCGGGCGTGCTGGATACGGCGCGCTTCCGGACGTTCATCGCGAAGGAACTGGATGTCTCGGCGGAGAATGTGACGGCGGTGGTGCTGGGCGGACACGGCGACACGATGGTGCCGCTGGTGCGGCTGAGCAATGTTTCGGGGATCCCGCTGACGGAACTGCTGAGCGAGGAAAAGCTGAAGGAACTGGTGGAGCGGACGCAAAACGGCGGCGCGGAGATCGTGAAGTATCTCAAGACCGGCAGCGCGTTCTATGCTCCGGCGGCGGCGGCGGTGGAAATGGCGGAATCGATCTTAAAGGATAAGAAGAAGGTTCTGCCGTGCGCGGCTTATCTGGAAGGGGAATACGGGATCAGCGGATTGTTCGTAGGCGTGCCGGTGAAGCTTGGCGCGAATGGCATCGAGAAGATATACGAGCTGAAGCTGAGCGCCGAAGAGAGTGCAATGCTGCAGAAGAGCGCCACCGCCGTGAAGGAACTGGTGGAAGTAATTAAGACGAAGATGTAGTTAGGCGGGGCGACTGCTCCGCGCGGAAGAACGCAATGCCGGGAATGGATATCGGTTGGGTGTTGAAACGGAGGAAGGCGCGGGGTCGGCGGCGCAACAGCCGCCCGGCCGTGCTGATTCTGCTTGGCGCGGCGCTGGTATTGGCTTCGTTCGGTGAAACTTCCGGCGCGGGCCACGCCACGGTTTGGAAAGGCATTTACACCAAAGCGCAGGCGGTGCGGGGGGAGACGGCTTTCGATGTGCACTGCAGCTCCTGCCATCAGCCCGACCTGAGCGGGCAGGGCCATCTGCTGGTGGGCCAAAGCTTCATGGAGCACTGGCGGGAAGACAATGTCGGCAGCTTTTTCCATCGTTTAAAAAACACCATGCCGCGCGGGGCGCCGGCCAGCCTCAGCGACCGCGTTTACCTGGAGATGGTGGCGTTCATTCTGCAGGCAAACGGGTTTCCCGCCGGAAAGACGGAACTGACCCTTGCATCGCTGGGCAGCATTCAGATCGAGGACCGGGACGGACCGAAGGCGGTTCCGGAGTTTGCGTTGGTGAAAACGGTGGGGTGCCTCGAAAAGAGCGCCTCGGGCGAGTGGACTCTGGAGCATGCGAGTCCGGCGGCGCGGACGCGGAACCCGGACGCGTCCACAGAGACGGAACTGCGGGCAGCCGCGGCTTTGTCGGGCACCGGCGAATTTCACTTTTTACGGCTGATGCCGTATGACGTGACGGCCTATAAGATGGAAGCGCAAAAGGCGCATCGGGTGGAAGCGAAGGGTTTTCTGATGCGCAAGGCAGGCCAGGAACTGCTGAATTTGACGTCGGTGACGACCGTTCAGGCTTCCTGTTCCCAATAGGTAAGCAGGGATATGACTCTCGACGTAACGGCACAGGGTGTTTTCGCGATCGCACCGACACCTTTCCATGAGGATGGAAGAATCGACGAGGCGTCTGTGGATCGCATGACAGATTTCTATGGCGCGACCGGCTGCTCAGGCATCACGGTGCTGGGAATCATGGGCGAGGCGCCGAAACTCACTCCGGCCGAGGCGTTTTCGGTGGCGAAGCGGGTGGTGGAGCGGGCGAGCGGGATGGCGGTGGTGGTGGGCGTCTCCGCGCCCGGGTTTGCGGCCATGGAATCGCTGGCAAAGGCGGTGATGGATGCCGGGGCGGCCGGGGTGATGGTTGCGCCGACCCCGTCGCTTCGCACCGACGACCAGATTGTTTCTTATTTCAGCCAGGCGGTGGAGGCAATCGGGAGCGATGTGCCGTTTGTGCTGCAGGATTACCCGCTGACGCTGAGCGTGGTGATGACGCCGGGTGTAATTCGGCGGGTGGTGGAGGCGAATCGGTCGTGTGTGATGCTGAAGCACGAGGACTGGCCGGGTTTGGAGAAGATTTCCGCGCTGCGGGGTTTTGAGCGCGAGGGATCCATGCGGCACATTTCGATTCTGTGCGGCAACGGCGGGCTGTTTCTGGATTTCGAGATGGAGCGGGGCGCGGACGGCGCAATGACCGGCTATTGTTTCCCGGATATGCTGGCGGACGTGGCGCGGATCTCGAAGGCGGGGCGGCGCGCGGAAGCGCACGACCTGTTTGACGCGCATCTTCCGCTGCTGCGCTATGAGCAGCAGCAGGGCGTGGGTCTTGCGGTGCGGAAGTATGTACTAATGCGGCGCGGGGTGCTGTCCTCGGATGCGCAGCGCCGGCCCAAGGGGTCTCTTTCGCGGGCGGGCATGGCGGAGGTAGACTATCTGCTGGAGCGTCTGAGCCGGGTGGATGCGCGTGCCGGGAAGCTGGTTCCGTATGCGCCGGCGGCATGATCTCATGTGCTTGACATAGAATCGAAACCCCGCTACTCTTAGAGGGTTTGGCGAGTTAGCTCTTCTGCTCCTTTGCTACCACCTTCCTGTTTGGGAGGTCCGGCTGGGGGCCGGTCCCGCTACTGGGGACGGACCTGATCCTGGTGTTTTCGGGATTATGCGCTTCCGTTTTTGGCATGGACCTGTCCGAAGTCCTCGCAGTACTGAAGCCTCCGCAAGGTTTCGTCTGTTTCAACGTTTTTGACTCTGTTTTTGGGCTTTTTTGAATTCAACCTGTTAAGGGATTTTCGTGCCAACTTTTAATCAACTTGTGCGCAATGGGCGCAAACCGCCGGCCTGGAAAACTGCGAGCCCGGCTCTGCAGAGCTGCCCCCAGAAGCGGGGCGTCTGTACGCGTGTGTATACCTCGACGCCAAAGAAGCCGAATTCCGCGCTGCGCAAAGTAGCCCGTGTGCGCCTGACCAACGGAATTGAGGTAACCACTTATATTCCCGGTGTCGGCCACAATCTGCAGGAACACTCGATCGTGCTGATTCGCGGAGGCCGTGTGAAGGATCTTCCCGGCGTGCGTTATCACGTGGTGCGCGGCGCGCTCGATACCGCCGGTGTCGCCAACCGCAAGCAAAGCCGCTCGAAGTACGGGGCGAAGCGTCCCAAAGCCGCTACCAAATAGGTTAGCGATATATGCCACGCAGAAGAAGAGTTGAAAATCGCGAAGTGCTGCCGGATCCGGTATTTAGCTCGACCCTGGTCGAGAAGTTCATCTGCTCGATGATGTGGGACGGCAAGAAGCAGACTTCGCAGAAGATCTTTTATACCTCGATGGACAAGCTGAAGGACCGGGCAAACGACGATCCGGTGAAGGTGTTCAAGAAGGCGATTGAGAACTGCAAGCCGCTGCTCGAAGTGAAGACGCGGCGGGTGGGCGGCGCCAATTACCAGGTGCCGATCGAGGTGCCGCAGAACCGGCGGACCAGTCTGGCGATTCGCTGGATTCTGACGAATGCCCGCGGGCGCGCCGAAAAGGGCATGCCGGAGAAGCTGGCGAATGAGTTGAACGACGCGGCGAACATGCGCGGCGGAGCAATCAAGAAGCGTGACGACGTCCACCGGATGGCAGAAGCCAACAAGGCTTTCGCGCATTATCGCTGGTAATCGGGAATAAGGGTTTAAGTCAAAAGGGTTTATGCCACGAACGGTACCACTGGAGCGGATGAGGAACATCGGGATTGCCGCGCACATCGATGCGGGTAAGACCACGACGACCGAGCGCATCCTCTATTACACCGGACGGACACACAAAATCGGCGAAGTGCACGAAGGCACCGCCACGATGGACTGGATGGCTCAGGAGCAGGAGCGCGGCATTACGATTACGTCGGCCGCGACTACGTGCAGCTGGAAGGACATCCAGATCAACATTATCGATACGCCTGGCCACGTGGATTTCACGGCCGAGGTGGAGCGCAGTCTGCGCGTTCTGGACGGCGCGGTTGCGGTGTTCGACGCTGTAGCCGGCGTGCAGCCCCAGTCGGAAACGGTGTGGCGGCAGGCGGACAAATACAGCGTTCCGCGCATTTGCTTTATCAACAAGATGGACCGCGTGGGCGCGGATTTCTATCATTCGGTGGACACCATTGTCGACCGTCTGAAGTGCCGGCCGGTGCCGATTCAGATTGCCGGTGGGCGCTGCGGAGACGTTCAAGGGTATGATCGATCTGGTGGAAATGAACGCGGTGATCTGGCGCGATGAGACGCTGGGCGCGAAGTTCGATATCGTCGACATCCCGGCGGACCTGCTGGAAAAAGCGAAGGAATACCGCGAAGCGATGATCGAAGCGGTGTCCGAATCGCGACGATGTTCTGTTTGAGAAGTTCGTGAATGGCGAGGCGGTGACGACGGCTGAAATCAAGTCCGGCATCCGCAAGGCGACCATCGCGATGAAGATCTTCCCGGTGATCTGCGGATCGTCCTTTAAGAACAAGGGCGTGCAGACGATGCTCGACGCGGTGGTGGATTATCTGCCTTCGCCTCTCGACATTCCGTCGGTGGAAGGCCATGACGTGGATGAGCCCGAAAAGGTGCTGGTCCGCCAGGCCTCGGACGACGAACCGTTTGCGGCGCTGGTGTTCAAAATCATGACCGATCCGTTTGTCGGGCAGTTGGCGTTCTTCCGGGTGTACTCGGGCAAGCTGGCGGCGGGCGACAACATTTTCAATGGCGGCAAGGGGCGCAAGGAGCGCGATTGGCCGTTTGCTGCGCATGCACGCCAACAAGCGCGAGGAAATTCAGGAGATTCTGGCCGGCGATATCTGCGCCGCCGTCGGCCTGAAGAACGTGACCACGGGCGATACGATCTGCGACGAAAAAGCGCCGATCACGCTCGAGCCGATCGATTTCCCGATTCCGGTGATTCAGCTCGCAGTTGAGCCGAAGACCAAGGCCGATCAGGAAAAGATGGGCATGGCGATCCAGAAGCTGGCGCAGGAAGATCCCACGTTCCGGGTGGCGACCGATCCCGAAACGGGGCAGACGATTCTGTCCGGCATGGGCGAACTGCACCTTGAAATCATTGTGGACCGCATGATGCGCGAATTCGGCGTGGCCGCGAATGTCGGCAAGCCGCAGGTGGCGTATCGCGAGACCATCCGCAAGAAGGCGGAAGCCGAAGGCCGTCAGGTCAAGCAGACGGGCGGCAAGGGCCAGTACGCGGTGGTGAAGATTCGGGTGGAGCCGCTGCCCTCCGGTACCGGTTTCGAGTTCGTGAACGAGATCTTACGGCGGCGCCATTCCGAAGGAATACATTGCGCCGGCGGAAGCGGGAATGAAGGAAGCGCTTGAGGGCGGAATCGTCGCGGGCTTCCCGATGTCAGATATCCGGGCGATTTTGTATGACGGCAGCTACCACGATGTCGATTCCTCGGAAATGGCGTTCAAGCTGGCCGGGTCGTACGCGATCAAGGAAGCGGCGCGGCGCGCAAGTCCGGTGCTGCTCGAGCCGATCATGTCGGTGGAAGTAGTGGTGCCCGAAGAGTACATGGGCGACGTGATCGGCGATATCAACTCACGCCGGGGACGGATGGAAGGGATGGAACTGCGCGGAACGACGCAGATCATCAAAGCGATGGTCCCCCTTTCAGAGATGTTTGGTTATGCGACCGATATCCGGTCGCGCACGCAGGGCCGGGGCAGCTTCACGATGCATTTCGGCAGATACGACGAAATGCCCGCCACCCTGCAGGAGCAGGTTATCAGCAAGGCACAGGGTAAATAAGAGCCGAGTAAGGTTTCAGGAGATCCACCATGGCAAAAGAGAAATTTGATCGCAGCAAACCGCACGTCAATGTCGGCACGATCGGGCATATCGATCATGGCAAGACGACGCTGACGGCGGCCATCACGAAAACGCTTTCGAAGCACAACCCGAAGAACAAGTTCCGCTGCTTCGATTCGATCGACAACGCGCCTGAAGAGAAGGCACGCGGAATCACGATCGCGGCGGCGCACGTGGAGTACGAAACCGCGAACCGGCACTATGCGCACGTGGATTGCCCGGGTCACGCCGATTACATCAAGAACATGATCACCGGAGCGGCGCAGATGGATGGCGCGATCCTGGTGGTGGCGGCGACCGACGGCCCCATGCCGCAGACGCGCGAGCACATTCTGCTGGCGCGGCAGGTGGGCGTGCCGAGCATTGTGGTCGCAATGAACAAAGTGGACATGGTGGACGACGCCGAGCTGCTCGATCTGGTGGAGCTCGAAGTCCGCGAGCTGCTGTCGAGCTATCAGTTTCCGGGCGACACGCTGCCGGTGCAGCGGGTTTCGGCTTTGGGCGCGCTGAACGGTGAGGCGCAGTGGGAAAAGTCGGTCGACGACCTGATGGAAGCGGTCGACACCTATATCCCCATGCCCGAGCGCGTGGTGGACCGGCCGTTTCTGATGCCGATCGAAGATATCTTCTCGATTCAGGGCCGCGGCACGGTGGTGACGGGGCGCATCGAGCAGGGGATCTGCAAGGTGGGCGAGGAAATGGAGATCGTCGGTTTCCGCGACACGCGGAAAACGGTGGTCACGGGCGTCGAGATGTTCAAGAAGCTGCTCGACGAAGGCCGCGCGGGCGATAACGTGGGTCTGCTGCTGCGCGGTGTGGAAAAGGAAGAAGTGGAGCGCGGTCAGGTGATCGCGAAACCGGGCTCGATCAAGCCGCACCGGAAGTTTAAGGGTGAGGTGTACGTGCTGAGCAAGGAAGAGGGCGGGCGGCACACGCCGTTCTTCAAGGGATACCGGCCGCAGTTCTACTTCCGGACGACGGACGTGACGGGCGTGGCGATGCTGCCGGAAGGCACGGAGATGGTGATGCCGGGCGACAGCGTGCAGCTGGAAGTGGAGCTGCAGACGCCGGTCGCGATGGACAAGGGCCTGCGGTTTGCGATTCGCGAGGGCGGACGCACGGTAGGCGCGGGCACCGTGTCCGAGATTCTGGACTAAGCGGAAATGGCATCGTTGCGGGAACGAATTCGCATCCGGCTGAAGGCGTACGATCACCGGATTCTGGACCAGTCGACGACGGAAATCGTCGATACGGCCAAGCGGACCGGCGCGCAGGTAGCCGGTCCGATTCCGCTGCCGACATCCACCAGTCGGACGACGGTTCTCCGTTCGCCGCATGTGGACAAGAAGTCGCGGGAGCAGTTTGAAATCCGGACGCACAAGCGCCTGCTCGATATTCTCGAGCCGACGCAGCAAACGGTGGATGCGTTGATGAAACTCGACCTTCCGGCGGGCGTGGACGTCGAAATCAAGGCGTTCGGAAAAGATCACAAGTAGGCGTTGGTTAAATAGTTCGCAGAACGGAATATTGGAACATGAGTCCAGGCATTCTTGGCAGAAAAATTGGCATGACTCAGGTCTTTCGGCCTGACGGTCAGGCGGTCCCGGTCACGCTTCTGAAGACCGGTCCGTGCACCGTGGTGCAGCGTAAAACGGTGAACGCGGACGGCTATGAAGCGGTGCAGCTTGGGCTGCTGGAGTTCGTCAAGCCGGCGCGGCTGAACCGGCCGCAGACCGGTCACCTGAAGAAGAGCAATGCGCAGGGCGTGAAGTTTCTGCGCGAGTTTCGGCTGGGTTCGGGCGATGCCGGTTCTGCCGGCACCGACGGGATGAAGCCGGGCGATCAGGTGCTGGTGGATGAGTTCAAGCCGGCCGACAAGGTGGACGTGATTGGCGTGAGCAAGGGCCGCGGATTCGCGGGCGTCGTGCGCCGGCATCACTTCCGCGGAGGCGAAGGCAGCCACGGTTCCATGTTCCACCGCGCCCCGGGTTCCATCGGCGCGTCGAGCTTTCCCTCGCGCGTGCTGCCGGGAATGCGTATGGGCGGACATATGGGTGACGAGCGGGTGACCGTTCGCAACCTCGAAGTGATCGATGTGGTGGCCGAGGACAACGTGCTGGTGGTAAAGGGCGCGGTTCCCGGACCGAATGGCGGCTACGTGGTGGTCAAGAGGGCGAAGCGTTAAGACCATGCCGAAAGTGGATGTTTTTGATTTGACGGGTTCGAAGACCGGCGATATCGATCTGGCGGACGACGTATTTGGGGCGGAAGTAAACGAGGCGCTGCTGTATGAGGCGGTGCGGCAACTTCCAGGCCGGCCGGCGCGCGGGTACGCACAAGACCAAGACGCGGCACGAAGTGGCGGGTTCGGGCAAGAAGCTGTGGAAGCAGAAGGGTACGGGCCGGGCGCGAATGGGTTCGATTCGTTCGCCTCTCTGGCGGCACGGCGGAACCTCGCATGGGCCGCAGCCGCGCGACTACTCGTACAGTCTGCCGAAGAAAATGGTGCTCGGCGCACTGCGCTCGGCGTTGACGGCGAAGCTGCGCGATGGCGAACTGGCAGTGATCTCGTCTTTCGAGCTGAAGGACCACAAGACCAAGGCGATGCGTTCGACCCTGGGCAAGCTCGAAGCGACGAAGAAGGTTCTGCTGGTGGACAACGACGACAACCGCAATCTGGAGCTTTCGACGCGCAATCTGGAAGGCGTCACGCTGCTGCATTCGCGGGAAGTGAGTGTGTATCATCTGCTGGGCGCCGGCCGCGTGCTGTTGTCGCGTGCCGCCGCGGAGCGCCTTTCCCAGAGCCTGACCAGCACGAAAGAGGCGGCTTAATCATGAAACTGCACGATGTCATTCGCCGCCCGCTGATTACGGAAAAGGGCACGACCAAGAAGGAAGCCGAGCGCACGCTGTGTTTCGAAGTGGCGCCGGATGCGAACAAGGTGGAAGTGAAGGCCGCGGTGGAGAAGCTGTTCGCAGTGAAGGTCGCGGAAGTGCGCACGTCCAATTTCGAGGGCAAGCTGCGCCGCCGGGGCCGCTTCTCGGGTTACCGGTCCGACTGGAAAAAGGCGTACGTGAAGCTGCAGGCCGGGGAGAAGGTTCCCGAGTTTACGGATATTTAGGTTAGGTCATGCCGATCAAGTCATATCGTCCCTTTACTCCCAGCCGCCGCTATATGACGGTGGTCACGCGGGAAAATATCACCGCGGACAAGCCGGAAAAATCGCTGGTCGAGAAGAAAGTCCGCACGGGCGGCCGTAACAATACCGGCCGCGTGACCAGCCGCTTCATCGGCGGCGGCCACAAGCAGGCGTACCGAGTCATCGATTTCAAGCGCGATAAGGCCGGCGTTTCGGCTGTGGTCGCGACCGTCGAATACGACCCCAACCGTTCCTCGCGCATCGCTCTTCTGCACTATGCGGATGGCGAGAAGCGCTACATTCTGCAGCCGGAAGGGCTGAAGGTCGGGATGAAGGTGATGTCCGGTCCCGAAGCCGATATCCTGGTGGGCAACGCGCTGCCACTGAAGAATATCCCGGCCGGCACCGTGGTGCACAACATTGAATTGCGTCCGGGCAAGGGCGCTCAGATGGCGCGTTCGGCGGGCACGCAGGCCCAGCTGGTTTCGCGCGAAGCGGGCGTGGCTCTGCTCAAGCTGCCTTCGGGCGAAGTGCGCCGCGTGTCGTCGGACTGCATGGCGACGATTGGCGTGGTAGGCAATTCGGATCACGAAAACCAGTCGTTCGGGCAAGGCCGGGCGTTCGCGCTGGCTGGGCAAGATGCCGCACAACCGCGGTGTTTCGATGAATCCGGTGGATCACCCGCACGGCGGCGGTGAGGGCAAAACGTCCGGCGGCCGTCACCCCGTGACTCCGTGGGGACAGCCGACCCGCGGCTTCAAGACACGCAATAACAAGCGTACCGACAAGTTCATTGTGAACCGGAAAGCGAAGAAGAGATAGCATGGGCCGTTCCGTAAAGAAAGGGCCGTTTACCGACGGCCATCTCGAAAAGAAGCTCGACAAGATGAATGCGGCGAACGAAAAGAAAGTCGTTCGCACCTGGTCGCGGCGCTCGACGGTGCTGCCGGAGTTCGTCGGCCATACCATCGCGGTGCACAACGGGCGCAAATTCATTCCGGTGTATATCACGGAGAACATGGTGGGTCACAAACTTGGCGAGTTTTCGCCGACCCGCACGTTTAAAGGACATTCGGTGAAGGCGGCGACGGAGAAATCCTCGCGGCCGTCCTAAGGAACAGCAATGGAAGCCAGAGCGGAAGCAAGGTACATGAAGGTTTCGCCGCAGAAAGCGCGGCTGGTGGTGGATGTGATCCGGGGCATGCTGGTCGGCAAGGCGATCGCGACGCTGCAGGTCACCAATAAAGGGATCGCGCCGGCGGTGGAGAAAGTGCTGAAGTCCGCGATTGCCAATGCGCAGAATCTCTCGGACGATGTGGATGTCGACCGTCTGGTGGTGTCGGAAGCGTACGTGAACGAAGGACCGCGGCAGAAGCGCATCCGGCCGGCTCCGATGGGCCGCGCGTACCGGTATCAGCGCCGCAGCGCGCACATTGTGATCAAGGTTGCGGAGAAGGGTTCGAACAGCTAACTCATGGGACAGAAAGTTCATCCGTACGGTTTTCGTGTCGGCGTCACCAAGCCGTGGCGTTCGCGCTGGTTCGCCAAGCAGGGCTATGCGAAGCTGCTGCAGGAAGATCTGGAGCTGAAGGAGGGCCTGCGCAGCCGTCTGAAGTCCGCCGGCGTCAGCTCGATTGAAGTGGATCGTCCAGGCAACAAGCTGCGGGTGACCATCCGCACTTCGCGTCCCGGGATCATCATCGGCCGCAAGGGCGCCGAGATCGAGAAGCTGAAGGAGCGATCTGGCGAAGAAGACCAAGCGCGAAGTATTTATCGACATTCAGGAAGTGCACAAGCCGGAGCTGGATGCTCAGCTGGTGAGCGAATCAGTGGCGCTGCAACTCGAAAAGCGCGTGGCATTCCGGCGCGCGATGCGTAAAGCTGTAGATTCGGCGCTTCGTTTCGGCTGCAAGGGAATCAAGGTTCGGGTGTCGGGCCGCTTGAACGGCGCGGAAATCGCGCGCAGCGAGTGGTATCTGCAGGGGCAGCTGCCGCTGCATACCCTGCGCGCGGATATCGATTACGGCTTTACCGAAGCGCATACCACTTATGGCGTCATCGGCATCAAGGCATGGATTTACAAGGGTGAAATTATCGAGGGCAAGCGCCGCTCGCTGAACGCTGATCCGGAACCGCGCCGCGAGCGCGGCGACCGTGGCGGCGACCGCGACCGCCGGCCGCGCCGGGACGACCGTGACCGTGGCGGGGATCGCGGTGGGGATCGGGGTCCGCGCGAATCGCAGCCGGCTCCGGTGGCGCAGATTGCGCCGGTCGAACCCGCGGGTCCCGCTTCGCAGGCCGCTCCTGGCGATCTGCCGCGTCCCGCGCAGGGTCTTCGTCCGCCGCTGATGAGCCCGGCGACCAACCCATCCTGGAAGCAGAAGGCCGAAACCGACCCTCAGGGCGCCGCGCCCGAGGACAAGACCGGACACGGCGGGGAGGAATAACGTTTTATGTTGATGCCCAAGAAGGTCAAGTACCGCAAGCAGCAGCGCGGCCGCATGACCGGCAAAGCATGGCGTGGTTCGTCGATTTCCTTCGGCGAATACGGCCTGAAGGTGATGACCTGCGGCTGGGTGACGGCGCGGCAGATTGAAGCTGCCCGTATCGCCATGACGCGTTTCATCAAGCGCGGCGGCAAAGTATGGATTCGTGTGTTCCCGGATAAGCCGATCACGAAAAAGCCTGCTGAAACCCGTATGGGTAAAGGTAAGGGCGCGCCCGAAGAGTGGGTGGCAGTGGTGCGGCCGGGCAAGATTCTGTTTGAGATGGAAGGCGTGGCTCCCGACGTTGCGGAAGCGGCGTTCCGGCTGGCGGCGCACAAGATCCCGATGAAGACCAAGTTTGTCACTCGTGACGGAGTGGCGGAGTAGAGCATGAAGCAAAAGAATCCGCGCGATCTGGACGACCGCGAAATCCAGACCCAGCTGACTGACATGGAGAGCCAGATGTTCCGGCTGAAGTTCCAGATGTCGATGGGTCAGGTGGAAGGCCTGAAGAAGATTCGGAATATGCGTAAGGATCGCGCCCGGATGCTGACCATTCTGCGCGAACGGGAACTGGCGAAAGCCGGTCGGTAAGGTGGATAAGCAGATGGCTGAAGAGACAGCGGAAGTACAGGCGTCGCATAAGAACGAAAAGGTTGGCGAAGTGGTGTCCACCAAAATGCAGAAGACCATCGTGGTGGCGGTCAGCCGCCGCGTGGCGCATCCTCTGTATAAGCGGATCATGAAGAAGCGCAAGAAGTTCTATGCGCACGATGAAACCGGCGACGCGAAGATGGGCGATATTGTTCGCATTGTGGAGTGCCGTCCGCTGAGCAAGCTGAAGCACTGGAAGCTGGGCGATATCGTGCGGCGTGCTCCCCAGGTGGGAGCGCAGCCGAAGGATCTGGATACCAGGATCTAAGGGTGGCGGGTCCGAACCCGTCCGAGTGAGAGACGACTTATGATTGGAATGAGAACCATCCTCGCGGTGGCCGACAACAGCGGAGCGCGCAGGTTATCCTGCATTCTGCCGCGCGGCGGCGATCTCGGGCTGCGCGCCGGACTGGGCGATGTGGTAACAGCCGCGGTCAAGGAAGCGACCCCCGATTCCGCGATCAAGAAGGGCAAAGTGGTGCGCTGCGTGATTGTGCGCATGCGCAAGGAATCGCGCCGCCGCGACGGCAGCTACATTCGTTTCGACGAGAATGCGGCGGTGCTGATCAACGAAGTCAACGAGCCCATCGGTACGCGCGTGTTCGGACCGGTGGCCCGGGAACTGCGCGACAAGCGTTTCATGAAGATCGTTTCGCTCGCGCCGGAGGTAATCTGATGCCCCGTATTCAGCTGAAGCGCAACGATCAGGTAAAGGTAATCGCGGGCAAGGACAGGGGCAAGACCGGTCGCGTGCTCGACATCCACGCCGAGAAGGGCCGGATTTTGGTGGAGCATGTGGGGATGATCAAGCGGCATACGCGGCCGAACCCCGCCAAGCAGATCAAAGGCGGCATTGCGGAGCGCGAAGCCCCGATCGCGGTTTCGAATGTCATGATTCTGTGTCCGAAGTGCGGCCCGGTCCGCATCGGGCATCACGTGGAACATCCCGAGGGCGGCAAAGCCGTCCGGACGCGCATCTGCCGCAAGTGCGGCCAGACGCTCGACAAGAAGAAGTAGGTCGATATGGCAGCCCGTTTACGCAAACACTATACGGATACGGTGATCCCGGCGCTCACCAAAGAGTTCGGTTACAAGAACGTAATGGCGGTGCCGAAGCTCGATAAGATCTCGATCAACATCGGGCTGGGCGAAGCCACCCAGAACGCCAAGCTGATGGATAAGGCCGTGGCGGAGCTGGGCGCGATCGCCGGCCAGAAGCCGGTGATCACGAAGGCGAAAAAATCCATTGCGGCGTTCAAGCTGCGCGAAAACATGCCGATCGGCTGCATGGTGACGCTGCGCGGCGACCGGATGTACGAGTTCTTCGACCGCCTGGTGAACGTCTCGCTCGCCGCGCGTGCGCGATTTCCGCGGCGTTTCGGGGAAGTCCTTCGACGGGCGCGGCAACTACACGCTGGGCGTGCAGGACCAGCTGATTTTTCCCGAGATCGATTACTCGAAGGTGGACAAGACCACGGGGATGAACATCTCGATCACCACGACGGCGCGTACGGATGCCGAAGGGCTCGCGCTGCTGAAGAACATGGGAATGCCGTTCCGGCAGTAAGGATTACTCGATGGCCACTACCGCAAAAATCGCAAAAGATCTGAAGACGCCGAAGTTCAAGTGCCGCCACCGGAACCGCTGCTGGCGCTGCGGCCGTCCGCGCGGCTTTCTGCGCAAGTTCGGCATCTGCCGTCTGTGTTTCCGTGCAGCTCGCTTTGAACGGCGAGATTCCCGGCGTGACGAAAGCCAGCTGGTAAGCAGGAGATTGATTGAATGACAAGTGATCCCATCGCAGATATGCTCACCCGGGTGCGCAACGCCATCCAGGCGCGCCACCCGAAGGTGGACGTTCCGGCTTCGAAGCTGAAGGCCGAAATCGCGCGCATCCTCAAAGAGGAAGGCTATATCGCGAACTTCAAAGTGGCCGAAGAAGGCGCGAAGAGCGTCATCAAGATCTATCTGAAGTACGGCTCTGACCAGGTCGCCCGTCATCAAGCACATCCAGCGCGTTTCGCGCCCGGGTTGCCGCGTATATGTGGGCCAGGACGATATTCCGCGCGTGCAGGGCGGTCTCGGAATCAACATCCTGACGACCCCGCGGGGCGTGATGACCGGCCGCAACGCTCGCAAGGAAGGCGTGGGCGGCGAACTTCTCTGCAGCATCTGGTAAGAGGAAAAGCTATGTCGAGAGTAGGTAAGAAACCGATTCCGCTGCCCCAGGGCGTGAAAATCAGCATCGGCGATCAACTGGAGGTTCAGGGGCCCAAGGGCAAGCTGAGGTTCCGGTTCCGGCCGGGTATCTCGATCAAGCAGGCCGATGGCAGGCTCGAGATCGTGCGCGACAGCGATGAACATGCGGCGCTGCACGGATTAACGCGGCGCTTTGGCGGCGAACGCCGTTCAGGGTGTTTCGACCGGGTTCACGCGCGAGCTCGACATCGTGGGCATCGGCTTCACGGCCGATGTGAAGGGACGAGTGGCGAGTTTCACGCTTGGCTATTCGCATCCGATCGAAGTGCTGCTGCCGGACGGCGATCGATCTCAAGATCGATAAGCAGACGCATCTGGTTCTGTCCGGCTTCGACAAGCAGGTGCTCGGTCAGGTGGCGGCCAATATCCGCGGCCTGCGCAAGCCCGATCCGTACAAGAATAAGGGCGTTCGCTACACCGGCGAAGTGCTGCGCAAGAAGGTCGGCAAGACCGGTACGAAGTAAGGGCGAGGGATGATTAAGAAGACTTCAAAGAACGAAATCCGCGTGCGCATTCACGAGCGCATCCGCGGCAAGGTCAAAGGGCACCAGCGAACGCCCCCGTCTTGCGGTGTTCCGCAGCGTGGCGCATATCTACGCGCAGGTGATTGACGATTCGAAAGGCGCGACCCTCGTCTCGGCCTCTTCGATCGAGAAGAAGGAAGGCGACAAAAAGAGCGGCGGCAATGTGGCGGCGGCGAAAGAAATCGGCAAGACCGTGGCCGAGCGGGCTAAGGAAAAGGGCATCAGACGCGTGGTTTTCGATCGCGGCGGCTATATTTATCACGGGCGCGTCAAGGCGCTGGCCGATGCCGCGCGCGAAGCAGGACTGGAGTTTTAATGCCGGTATTAACCAAACGGATCGATCCCGCAGAACCTGAACCTGAAAGAACAGGTCGTCGCGATCAACCGCGTCACCAAAGTCGTCAAGGGCGGCAAGAACATGAGCTTTTCGGCTCTGGTGGTGGTGGGCGATTCCTCCGGCGCGTGTGGTCGGCTTCGGCGTGGGCAAGGCGAAGGAAGTTCCTTCGGCTATCCGCAAGGGCATTGAAGCGGCGAAGAAGAATCTGCGCCGGATCAACCTGCTCGAAAACACGATTCCGCATCAGGTGCTGGGCAAGTTCGGCGTCGGGCATGGTGCTGCTGAAGCCGGCTCCGGACGGTACGGGCGTGATTGCCGGCGGTCCGGTGCGCGCGGTGGTGCAGGCGACCGGCATCCCGAACGTGCTGACCAAATCGATCGGCTCGCACAATCCGCACAACGTGGTGAAGGCGACCATCAACGCGCTCGAACAGCTGCGCGACAAGGGTGTCGTGGCGGAAGCGCGTGGTCTGCACCGCTGGAGAAGATGTAATGGAAGGCAAGATTAAAATCAAGCTGGTGCGCAGCCCCATCTGCACGCCGGAGAAGCACAAAGTGATTGTGCGAGCCTCGGTCTGAAGAAGATCAATCAGGTCGTGGAGCGGCCGGATACAGCGGGCTTCCGCGGCATGGTGAAGAAGATCCCGCATCTGCTGGCGGTGGTGGAATAATTCGATGAATCTCAGCAATCTGAAACCCCCGGCGGGGCAGAAGCACCGAAGAAGCGCGTCGGTCACGGTATGGGTTCGGGCCTCGGCAAGTACTCCGGCCGCGGCGCGAAGGGCGCGCGTTCCATCTCCGGCTACAGCATCATGCGCGGTTTCGAAGGCGGCCAGATGCCGCTGCACCGCCGTTTGCCGAAGCGCGGATTTTCGAATGCGGATTTCAAGAAGGAATTCGCCGTCGTCAATGTCGGGAACCTCGAGAAGCTTGACCGGCGATACCTTTACCGTCGACAGTCTGATGGAAACGGGTGTGGTCAGGAAGCTGGGCGACGGGCTGAAGATTCTGGGTTCGGGCGAGCTGACGCGCGCGCTGCATGTCACCGCTCACCATTTCTCGGAATCGGCGAAGCAGAAGATCGAAGCCGCCGGCGGAACGGTGGAAGTGATCGCGCCTCGGGCGAAGTTCGTTCGCGAAAAGAAAGCATAAAATCCGGCAGGAGCTGACATGAAAATCTTCGAAGCCATCGCGAACGCCTTCCGCATCCCGGATCTTCGCAAGCGCCTCCTGTTCACGCTCGGGCTGCTCGCCGTCTACCGTCTGGGCGGGCACATCCCGACGCCGGGCATCAATCTCGACCGCTGGGAGGACTTTTTTGCGCAAGAACTCCGGCAGCATCTTCGGCTTCTTCGATCTGTTCGCGGGCGGCAACATCCGCCGGCTGACCATCTTCGCGCTGGGCATCATGCCGTACATCACGGCGTCGATCATCCTGCAGTTGCTGACCGTGGTGGTTCCGACGCTCGAAAAGCTGCAAAAAGAAGGCGAACTCGGCCGCCGCAAGATCACGCAGTGGACCCGCTATCTGACCGTGATCCTGGCCATGCTGCAGTCATTCGGTATTGCGACCGGCCTGCAGGCGATGGAGGGCAATATTGTCATCCACCCCGGTATTGGGTTTCACGCTGCTGACCATGGTTTCGCTTACCACCGGCACGGCGTTCATCATGTGGCTGGGCGAGCAGATTACCGAACGCGGCGTCGGCAACGGCATGTCGCTGATCATCTTCGCGGGTATCGTGGTCGGCCTCCCCGGCGCCATCGGGAACGTTTACACCAACGTGTTTGTCACGCATGAATGGGGCTTCATCACCCTGATTGTGATTCTGGTCATGATGATCGCGGTAGTCGCGTTCATCGTGCTGGTCGAGCGCGGCGAGCGCCGCATTCCGGTCCAGTACGCCAAGCGTGTCGTGGGACGGCGGGTGATGGGCGGCCAGTCGACGCACATGCCGCTCAAGGTGAATGCGGGCGGCGTCATCCCGGTCATCTTCGCGTCTTCCATCCTGGCGTTTCCGCAGACCGTCGCCGGCTTCCCGTTCGTGAAATCCAGCCGCTGGCTTACGCGATACGCTGGGCTCCATCCGGCACGGCGAGCCGCTCTACGTGCTGCTGTTCGTGGCGCTGATCATCTTCTTCTGCTTCTTCTACGTTTCGATCATCTTCAATCCGAATGAAGCGGCGGACAACATGCGCAAGTACGGCGGCTTCATTCCGGGCATCCGGCCGGGCCGCAACACGTCGGACTACATGAACAACATCCTGACCAAGATTACGGTGGTCGGGCGGCCTGTACCTCAGCATTCTCTGCCTGATTCCGGACATCATGATCTCCGGCATCCACCTGCAGCATCTGCCGCTGGTCGGCAATTTCATCGACACGTACTTCCCGCGCTTCATGCTGGAAGGTCTGAACGTGCAGTTTTATTTCGGCGGCACCTCGCTGCTGATCGTGGTCGGCGTCGCGATGGACACGGTCAATCAGATCGAAGCGCAGTTCATCATGCGCCACTACGAAGGGTTTACGCCGCGCGCGGGCCGGATTCGCGGACGGCGCAGCTCGTTTTAGATGGGCGGGCGCGTTAGCGGAAGCCGTCGCTCCTGTCAGGCGCGCGCTGGTGCTGTTTGGATCTCCTGGTTCGGGGAAGGGAACGCAGTCGAAACTTCTGGTGCGAGCATCTGGGTATCCCGCAGATCTCGACGGGCGACATGCTGCGGGAGCACATCCAGTCGGGGGACGCGCTCGGGCAGTCGGTGCGGGATCAGATGCGCGCCGGGTCGCTGGTTCCGGACGAACTGGTAAACCGGATCGTTAAGGAACGGGTCGCGCTGCCGGACTGCGCGCGGGGATTTATCCTGGACGGCTACCCCCGGACGCTGGCGCAGGCGGTGGTGTTATCGAAGCTGCTTGAATCGCTCGCGAGTGGACGAGGTGGTAATTCATCTCGTTGTTGATTACAATATAATTATCGCCCGGATCTCGGGGCGACGGCAGTGCCCCAGGTGCGGTACCCTCTACAATGCCACTTCGAAGCCCCCGCGAGGTTCCCGGTGTGTGCGATCTGGATGGGGAAACGCTTGTGATTCGGGAAGACGACCGGGAGTCGGTCGTGCGGGAACGGCTGGACGCATATGAGAAAGAGACGCGGCCGCTGATTGATTATTTCCGGGAAACCGGCAGGCAGCTGGTTGGAACTTGATGCCAGCCGGGAAAAGCCGGAAGTCGCTGTTTGAAAAAATCCGGCAGATGCTGACCGGACTGTAGCGCTGGATATGATCATTCGCAAAACGCCCGAAGAACTGGAGAAGATGCGCCGCAGCGGCCTGCTGGTCTATCAGATCCTCCAGAAACTGGGCGAGATGGCGGTCGAGGGCGTCAGTACCTAGGATCTCGAATCGCGGCGGAGAAGATGATTGCGGACGCGGGCGCGAAGCCGGCTTTCAAGGGCTATTATGTGCCGGCCGCGGGAGAGCGGTACAAGTACGTGCTCTGCACCTCGGTGAATGAGGAGATTGTGCATGGCATGCCGTCTCCGAAGCGGATTTTGAAGAAGGGCGACCTCGTGTCGATCGATACCGGCGTCTCAATTGAACGGGTATTTACGGCGATTCGGCGCTGACGGTCGGCGTTGGCGAGATCAGCGAGCAGGCGAAGAAGTTGATGGAAGTGACGCGCGGAATCGCTGGAGCTGGCCATCGACCAGGTGCGGGACGGCAACCGGCTTTTCGACATGTGTGGGACCGTCGAGCAGCATGTGGTGAAGAACGGGTTTTCGATCGTCCGGGAGTATGTGGGTCACGGGATCGGGACGCAGCTGCACGAAGAGCCGCAGGTTCCCAATTACGTGGACCGGAAGAATGAAAATCCGCGGCTGCGCGAAGGCATGGTGCTCGCGATCGAGCCCATGGTGAATGCCGGCAAGGCGGCGACGAAAGTTCGCAAGGATAAGTGGACGGCGGTGACGCAGGACAATTCCTACTCCGCCCATTTTGAGCACTGCGTGGCGGTGACGAAGAACGGTCCGTGGGTGTTGACGCGGCCGTGAAGGTGAAGCGAGGGTGGTCGAGGAACTTCCCAGTCTGGTGTACCGGCTGGAACTCGACAACCGCAAACAGGTTCTGGCGCATGCGGCCGGGGCCGGGCAGCGAAATTTTGTGCGGTTGTTCCGGGCGACCGGGTGGAAGTGGAATTTGCGGCAAACGATCTCACAAGGGGTCGGATTGTGAGAAAGCTGTAAGAGGACAAAGGCCATGAAAGTTCGAGCAAGCGTTAAGAAAATTTGTGACAAGTGCAAGGTGATCCACCGCGAAGGCGTGGTGCGGGTCATTTGCGCCAACCCGAAACACAAGCAGCGTCAAGGTTAAAAGGATCAAACGTATGGCACGTATCGCCGGCGTAGATCTGCCCCCCAGAAAGAGAGCCGAGATCGGCTTGACGTATATTTACGGCATCGGCCGTACGCGCGCGAAGTCCCTGCTGTACCGCGCCGGGATCGAGTTCGATAAGAAGATCGGCGACCTCACCGAAGACGAGGTAAACAAAGTCCGCAACATCCTCGAAGAGGAAGGCTCCGTCGAAGGCGATCTCCGCAAGGAAGTCTCGCTGAACATCAAGCGGCACATCGAAATGGGTTCGTATCGCGGTTTGCGGCATCGCCGCGGTCTGCCGGTGCGCGGCCAGCGCACCCATACCAATGCCCGTACCCGCAAGGGTCCGCGCCGCGGCACAGTGACTAACAAGAAGAAGGCGGGCGTGAAGTAATGGCAACCAAGGCAGCCGCCAAGGGCGGCGAGAAGAAGGCCGCTCCCAAGAAGAAAGCGTTTAAGAAGAAAGAGCGCAAGAACGTACACAGCGGGATCGTTCACATCCAGGCCACTTTCAACAACACCATCGTGACCATCGCCGATCAGGAAGGCAACACGCTGTCCTGGTCGAGCGCCGGTTCGCTCGGGTTCCGCGGTTCGCGCAAGGGCACGCCGTTCGCCGCGCAGCAGGCGGCCATCACCGCCGGCGGAAAAGCCAAGGAAAGCGGCCTCCGCGTGCGTGGAAGTGCGGGTCAGCGGGCCGGGTTCCGGCCGCGAAAGCGCCATCCGCGCGCTGGCTACCCTCGGTATTGAAGTTCGCTCCATTCGGGATACCACCCCGATGCCGCACAACGGCTGCCGCGCCCCCAAAAAGCGCAGAGTCTGATTTTGTTTCATTAAGCAGGAAGAAGGGGCGTGGCCCCGTAAACTGCACGTCCTAAAACCTGAGGAGGTTTACTTGGCACGTTATCGAGGCCCTGTCTGCCGGCTTTGCCGGCGCGAGGGCATGAAATTATTTCTGAAAGGCGAACGCTGCCACTCGGAGAAGTGCGCCATTGAAAAGCGCAACTTCGTTCCCGGGTCAGCATGGCCAGTCCAAAAAGACAGAAGAAGCTGGTCGGCTACGGCCTGCAGCTTCGTGAAAAGCAGAAGACCAAGCGCATCTACGGCCTTCTGGAAACCCAGTTCCGCAACAGCTTCGAAAAGGCAGCGCACGCCAAAGGCATCACCGGCGAAAACCTGCTCGGCATGATGGAGCGCCGTCTGGACAGCGTGATCTACCGCATGGGTCTCGGCACCAGCCGCGCCCAGTCGCGCCAGATCGTCCGCCACGGCCACATCGAAGTGAACGGGAAGAAGGTCGACATCCCCTCCTTTATCGTCAAGCGCCGGTCAGGAAGTGGCCGTCCGCGAAACCAGTAAGAATAATCCCACCATCCTCGGCGCGCGCGATGCCACCGCGCATGCTCCTTCGCCTTCCTGGATGGACGTGGATCGCGACAATCTGAAGGGCCGGATCACCGGCTGCCGAAGCGCGACGAGCTGGTCCAGATCCCGATCAACGAACAGCTCATCGTCGAACTTTACACGAAGTAAGCAGGTAAAAAACTATGTTCAAAGGCTTCCAAAAACCAAAGCGTCTGGTCGCCAATACCGAAACCCTTACGGAACGGTATGGCATGTTCACCGCGCAACCCTTCCAGCGCGGGTTCGGCACCACCATCGGTAACGGACTCCGCCGCGTGCTCCTCAGCTCCATTGAGGGCGCCGCCATCACCGCTGTCCGCATCGAAGGCGCCGACCACGAATTCAGCCCCATCCCCGGCGTTGTCGAAGACGCCACCGACATCATCCTCAACCTGAAGCAGATTCCGTTCAAGATCATGGGCGAGGGCATGAAAACCGTCCGCCTCTCCGTCGATCAGGCGGGCGATATCCTGTCCGGTCAGATTCAGACCGATGCCGATGTGGAAGTGCTCGACCGCAACCTGCATGTCGCCACCGTCAGCGAGGGCGGCAAGCTCAACATCGAAATGCGTCTGCGTACCGGACGCGGTTATGTCTCAGCCGATAAGAACTTCGATGAAGATCTGGCCGTCGGTTACATCCCGATCGACTCTGTTCACTCGCCCGTTCGCAAGGTCAACTTCAGCGTCGAAGCCGCGCGTCTCGGACAGATGACGGACTACGACAAGCTCACCCTCGAAGTCTGGACCAACGGCGCGGTTTCGCCGCAGGATTCCATTGGGTACGCGGCCAAGCTGCTGAAAGATCACATGACCATCTTCATCAACTTTGAAGAAGTCGCCGAAGCTTCCGAAGAGACCTCCGAGCGCGGCATGGACAAGATGGGCGATCAGCTCAACCGGTCCGTGGAAGAGCTCGAGCTCTCGGTTCGCTCATACAACTGCCTGAAGAACGCCAACATTCAGACCATCGGCGAACTGGTGCAGAAGTCGGAATCCGAGATGCTGCGCACCAAGAATTTCGGCCGCAAGTCGCTCAATGAAATCAAGGAAATTCTAGGCACCATGGGTCTCAGCCTCGGCATGAAGCCGGATGCGCATGGCCGCCTGGTAGCACCGCCGCCGCCCCCCCCGGGTTCGGTGGTCGAAGGCTCTGAACTGGATGATGAGGGTCAGCAGTTCGAATGAGACACCGCGTCGGTACCGCCAAACTCAAGCGCGATGTTGGCGCTCGCAATTCGCTTCTGAAGAACCTGGTCACCAGCGTCATCGAACATGAGCGCGTGGTGACCACGGTTCCTAAGGCCAAGGCCATCAAAGGGCTGGTCGATAACATGATCACGCTTGCTAAGCGCGATACGCTGCATTCACGCCGTCAGGCGGCCGCTTTTCTCGAAACGCCGAAATCCGTGCAGAAGCTGTTCGATACTTTGGGCAGCCGCTTCGGCCAGCGCAACGGCGGCTACACCCGCATCGTTCGCCTCGGCTTCCGCAAAGGCGACGGCGCGGAGCAGGCCATCATCGAACTGGTAGGTTCGGAACTGGTCAAGCGTTCGGCCGAACGCGCGAAACGCCGCGAAGAGCGCCTCAAGGCTCAGCGCGAAGGTCTCGAAGAACCGCCCGCCGAATCGTAAATATCCTATGTCGCGCGGCTGGGAGAGCAAATCGGTCGAAGAACAACAGGCCGAAAAGTTCAACCGCGGCGCCAGTCAGTCCGTCCCTCTTACACCGGAGCAGGCGGAGCGCGAAAGCCTCCTCCTGCAACGGAAGCGAATCCTCCTCGCCATCGAAACCAGCACCAATCCCCGCTATATCGAGCAGCAGAACAAAGCCCTTCAGTTCATAGACGCGAAGCTGAATCCGCCGCCTGCAGAATGATGCATTTCAGGTAGTGGGTTTCGGGCACGGTCAGCAGCACCGGATGATCCAGCGCCTGCGTCCGCCTCTCCAGCACCCGCAGCGTCCGGCCGGCGTCGAGCGATGCCTCCGCGATCACTTCCAGCAGATCCGCTTCACTGACATGATGCGAGCAGGAGCAGGTGATCAGCACGCCTTCCGGCTCGAGCAGCTTCAAGGCTCGCAGATTGATGTCCTTATAGCCGCGCAGCGCCGCGTCCTTCCGGGTTCTGGACTTGGTGAACGCCGGCGGATCGAGCACAATCGTGTGGAAACGCCGCCGCGTGTTCGAAAGCAGCTCGAATACATCCGCCTCGCGCAGGTGAATGTTCCCGATCCCGTTCGACTCCGCATTCCGCGCCGCCATGGCGAGAGCCGCGGCGCTGCTGTCCACCGCTTCCACCTCTTCGCAGCGCGGAGCCATGTGGAGCGCGAAGCCTCCGCCCGATGTGAAGCAGTCGAGAGCGCGTCCGTGCGCATAACGCGCAGCAGCCACGTAGTTCTCCCGCTGGTCGAGAAAAATACCGGTCTTCTGGCCGTGCGCCAGGTCGGCGTGCAGCCGGAGGCCGTTTAACTCAAGTTCCACGTCATCGGGGATTTCGCCATGGAGCACGCGTGTCTCGCGCGGCAACGCTTCCTGCGTGCGCACGGCGGAATCGTTGCGCGCGATAATTCCCGCAGGCGCAAAGATTTCCACCAGCGTGGCGACGATTTCGGGGGAGGCGCGATCCATTCCCTGATCGAGCGTCTGCACGGTGAAGTAATCTCCGTAGCGGTCCACGATCAGGCCAGGCAGGAAATCGGCTTCGGCGTGCACCAGACGATAAGCCGTCGTCCCCAGAAGCAGACTCTGACGCAGACGCAGCGCCGTTGTCAGGCGTTCGCGGAAGAAGGCGCGATCCGTTTCCACCTGCCGCGTAGACAGCATGCGCAGCGTGATCTGAGAGGCTGCGCTGTAATGAGCGGTCCCGAGAAAACGCCCGTTCGCCTCGATAACACCGACGGTGTCGCCGGGCTGCGCTTCGCCGGCATCCGCCACATCGCTTTGGAAGATCCATGGATGCCCGGCAGTGACGCGGGCCGCGGCTTTGCGGGTTACTTTAACTGTCGCCATCGGCGGCCGTCTCTTTTTTGAGCCGCAGCAGCCGCTGATGCGCTTCCTGAATTTTGTGCCACTGCTTTTCCACGAGCGAGCGTGTCTGGCCGGTGATATCGAGGTTCACCACGCGTTCGAAAGCTGCCTGAGCGGCATCCTCGCCGGTTTCACATGCCGCGACGATCGCATGCACCCCGCCGCCGGTCAGGCCGGCCTTAAGATCCATCCAGCCGCGATGGACTGCTGCCGCGATGGATCCCGTCTCTTCCGGCGTTCCGCCCAGGCGAATCACTTCCGCTTCCAGCTCCTTCACGAAGCCGGCGCGCTGGTGAGCGTACTCTTCGAAGATGGTCTGCAGCTCGGTGTTGTGCACATCCGCGGCTGCTGTGCGATACCCGCGCTCGCCATCGCGGCACGCTTCCATCAAGCCATTCAGGCGCGCGATGATCTCGTCCGGAGTAACAGGATTGGTCATAGGTTTAGAGGAACTGTTCGATTTGCCGTTGCAGCGTGCGCACCTGCTCGCGCAGTTCGGCGACCTGGGCTTCCAGCGCGGCCAGACGGTCCGGTGAACGCTCCGGCTCCTGCTCGGCGGTTGCATCGAACTGCACCTCGCCCGAAAGCAGGTGGGCGTAGCGGCTTTCCTTTTGTCCGGGCTGGCGCGGCAGTTTCACCGCCATCTCGCCATCCACCAGATGCTGCAGGCAAAGCTCCGCCTGTTCCAGGTCGTCGAAATGGTACATGCGGTCAGCGCGATCGCGCAGCTCGCCCAGCGTCTGCGGGCCTCGCAGCATCAGCGTGCAGAGCAGCGCCAGTTCGCGCCGTCCCATGTTCAGCGTTTCCGAAATGCGCTGTGCATATTTCTGCGCGCGGCCGCCGGAGACGATCACGGTGGATAGCCTCTTAGCGCGCAGTTGCTCCAGTGCCGCCGCGACATCCTGCTCGTCATACGAGACCACCGGATACCGGTTCGATTTCTGATTGCAGGCGTTTACCAGGGCGTTCAGAGTGAGCGGGTAATACTCGGGAGTGGTGCTTTCTTTTTCGAGAAGCGAGGCGAGAACCCTCACCTCGACCGGATCTAGAACGAAGGGCGGCAAGCGAAGTAAACCACCTCAAAATAACACAAGGTGGCTTTTCTCCACCGATGACATAATGGCATTCGTGCTGGGCATGATCCGGTTCGATGCCGGGGAGTTATTGAAATGTTGCGGTTCCGCAAAATGGGCTTCTTCCATGGCCGCGCACTCTTTTCCCAATGCGAAGGAAGTGCTCGCCACCGCGGATAGCATCTGGTGGAGCCTGGGTCCGAGCGACTGGCTGGAAGCTTTTCGATCGCATCCACGCATCGGGGAGCGAAGCGACAATCAGTGGTCGCAGGAGGAGCAGCACACGGTGCGCCACGGGTCGCACGAAGCCGCTGTAGAACTGCGCGAAGCCAACCGGGAATACGAAGAGCGCTTCGGATACATTTTCCTGGTGTGTGCCACCGGCAAAACCGCTGATCAGATCCTGAAGGTGCTCCGCGAACGCATGACGCACGAACCTGGCGCCGAACTGCGGGTGGCGGCGGAACAACAGCGCCAGATCACGCACCTCCGGTTGAAGCGGCTGCTTACCCGTCAACCCGCATAATAGGGGCATGCCCCGCGTTTCCGCATTCCTGGTCGCTTGGGGTCTTTGTGCCGCGCCCGCCTTCGCGCAGATCGAGAAGACTCTCGCCGCTCTCTACAATGTGAAGAATTACCGCGCCACCGTCATTTCTCCGGACGGGAACCATCTGGCGTGGATCGAGTCCACCCGGGCGAAAGACAACAGCGAATCCCGGAACACCACGATCAATCTTCTGGACCTGAACCGCGCGGGAGCGAAGCCGGTGCGTGTCAGCGGAGGCGGCGACGAGCAGGCCTGCGCCGAAGAAGGTTTGGCGTGGTCCCCGAACAGCGCGCAGCTCGCATTCTTCTCCGATTGCGCGAAGCGAGGTCAGCGGCAGCTTTATCTGGCGCCTGCAAAGGGCGGCATGGCGCGCCGGCTCACCGATCTGGCGGGCTTCCTGCAGGAGGCGCGCTGGTCTCCCGACGGACGCCGCATTGCGGTCCTCTTCACGGAAAATGCGGTTCGCGCCGCGGGACCGCTCGAGCCCACCACTGCAGATGCCGGTGTGGTGGAGGATAAGTTCTTCGAGCAGCGTCTCACCCTGATCGATCCGGCTTCAGGCAAAGCGCAGCCTCTTTCTCCAGCCGATACGTACGTCTACGAATATGACTGGTCGCCCGATTCGCGGCAGCTGGTGTACACGGCGGCGAAAGGCGCGGGCGATAACAATTGGTGGGTCGCGCAGCTCTACGCGATCGATGCCAAGTCGGGGCAGACGCGTCTGATTCTGAAACCGACGACGCAGATTGCTGTTCCGCGCTGGTCCCCGGATGGCGCGAGCATCGCCTTCATTGGCGGCCTGATGAGCGATGAGGGCTCGACCGGAGGCGACGTATATACGGTGGCCGCGGGCGGCGGCGCGGCGCGTGACATCACTCCTGGCCGCCGAACTTCGCCCGCGTGGCTGCGATGGTCCGGCAACAGGCTGGTAATGACGGAACGTGAAGATGGCGGGAGCGCCATCACCAGGCTGGACCCAACGAACGGCGCGACGGAGACGCTGTGGCGCGGTGACGAATCCATCGCGAGCGGTGACGGCGACCTAAGCATCTCGCTGGCAGCCGACGGCAAAACAGCCGCGCTGGTGCGCACTTCGTGGCAGCGACCGCCTGAGGTGTGGGCGGGTCCTATCAACGACTGGCGTCCGCGCACACAGGGGAATTCGTCCGCGCGTCCGAACTGGGGAGAAACGAAGAAGCTGCACTGGACCAGCGACGGCGCGACGGTGCAGGGCTGGCTTCTGTTTCCCAAAGACTACGACCCGAAGCGCCGTTACCCGATGGTGGTTTCGATTCATGGCGGTCCTGCCGCGGCGAAATCGCCTTCCTGGCCGTTCCCCGGTTTCGATTTTAGTCTGCTCTCGCCGGAAGGCTACTTCGTGCTGTTTCCGAACCCGCGCGGCAGTTACGGCGAGGGAGAAAAGTTCACCGGCGGCAACGTGAAGGATTTCGGTTACGGCGATCTGCGGGACATCCTGGCCGGCGTTGATGAAGTGGTGAAAACGCTGCCCGTGGACGAGAAGCGCATCGGCGTGGGCGGCTGGAGCTATGGCGGGTACATGACCATGTGGACGGTCACGCAGTCGAACCGCTTCCATGCCGCGGTGAGCGGAGCCGGCATCGCCAACTGGCTGAGCTACTACGGCGAGAACTCCATTGACGAATGGATGATCCCGTATTTCGGCGCTTCGGTCTACGACGACCCGGCGGTATATGCGAAGAGCTCACCCATCACGTACATCAAAAACGTGAAGACTCCGACGCTGGTGGTGGTGGGAGACCGTGACGGCGAGTGCCCCGCGCCGCAATCGTATGAGTTCTGGCACGCGTTGAAGACGCTTGGTGTCAAAACCGAATTCGTGGTGTATCCCAACGAAGGGCACCGCTTTCACGACCCGAAGCACGTTGAAGATCTGGTGAAGCGAACGGTCGCCTGGTTTAACGCAAACCTGAAGTAGAGGTTAGACGAAGAGAATCGACGGGCGCACGATCACATCGGTTTTCAGGCTGTTGGCGATGTAGCATTCGCGATGCGCGAGTTCCACCAGACTGCGAACCCGCTCTTCCGCAACGACGCCGCGAACCGTGATCTTCGGATTGAGGACAATGCGCGTGATGCGGACCGGCTTGTCGTCTTCCGGCATTTCCCCTTCGGCATGATCTTCGTAATTGACCACCTCCAGACGCGCGCGCGCCGCCACGGCGAGGAAGGCAAGCAACTGGCACGAACACGCGGCCATCACCAGTAGTTTCTCCGGGTTAAGCAGTGCCGGGTTGCCCTTAAACGCAGGATCGGAGCTCAGCTGCAAAGGCTCGATGGTGTGCGTGCGATCGTAATGATCGTAGCCCACGCCCGTGCTGCCGCTCCAGGCGAGCGACGCCGGATAGCGATGAACTAAAGCCATTTTTTTAGGAAGGAGCAAATGTGATATCCGTCGATGAACTTAAAAGGAGCTTCGCCGATGGTGTAGTGGCCGCACGGCATAGCTACGATTTTGGCATCGATGCCGTGACTGCGAACCTGCCTGATGGTGTCGCGGGAAAGTTCCACGGGGAAAGTGGTGTCGTAAGTGGCGTAGATGAACATCGACTTCTTCTTCTGCGCCGCGAACTTATCCATGTAGTGAACCGGGCTGATGGCCGCCCACGCTTCGCGCAGACGCTCCAGACTGATATCGTGTTCAATCCCCTGCCGGATGTGCCGCGTCGAAAGGCCGCTCCACACCACATCCGCGACATATGTGGAGCAGTGGTTGAAGACATTGACGGCGATGCGCGGGTCATGCGCGCTGGCCAGGAACGCATAACAGGAGCCGATGCTGGTGCCCACGATACCGAGGCTCTCAAAGCCCTCCCGCTGCATCCAGTCGAGACAGGAACGCACATCAATGACGGCCTGCCGCGTGGCGTCGATCGACCGCGCAATGTTGGAGGACATCGCGTAATCCGCGCGCTCCAGCTCCGGCGGCATGCGGTAATCGTGATAAGGCAGGCTGAGGCGCAGCGCTGTGATGCCCAGCTTCGCGATTCCGGCGCAGAGAGCCACATGCTGATTCAGGCTTGCGTTCCAGTGCGGCAGCACCACCACAGCGCGCTTACCCCGGGCAGGGAAGATGCGCGCGTGGACCGTGTTGTTTTCGGGATACGGCGTCTCCACCGCGGAGGTGAACTTTAACATCTCGTCCGCCACCCGGAAATCTTCCGGCTGTCGGTAACTGAAAAACTCCTCGCTGTGAGCGATGGCGTCGCGATTCAGTTCGGCAAGCCACTCTTCAGCTGTCTTTCCGTTGCGCGGCACGCGCCGCGCATTGGGCCAGTCAGCGGCCCATTCGATACCCCAGTCAAACGGCCGCACCACGCGGTTGGTGGAGCGGAAGGCCAGCCGGTTTTCCCAGGCGCCCATTTTGCGCCCGTACCATTGCTTTACGATTTCCATGGACCCAGTTGCCGGTAATACGCTGCCAGGTCGAGCGGTTGCGGAGTCTTTCCGAGTGCCCGCAGAAAGCCCGACGCTTGGCCGCGATGGTGGGCCGCGTGGTTCACAATGTGCAGAACGATTTGCCAAAGCGGCTGCGTAAACTGCTGGCCGTCCAGCCCGGAGTAATGCACCCCGTTGTCAACGGTCTCATCTGTCTGATTTTCGAATAACGCTTTCCAGCGCTCCTGCAGCTCTGGCCACTCCTGCTGAAGCCTGGCCAGGTTTACTTCACTGGGTTTCCACTCGGGGCGGGGCGCGCCCTGCACACGGCAAAGCCAGAGCGTGTCCGCCCAGTAGACATGCGCCAGAGTTCCCACCACCGTTTTGGTAGCGGTACCGAAATCGAACCGCAGTTCTTCAGGGGACAGTTCTGCCACTTGTGCAAGCAGCCGGTTGGTTGCCCAGTTGGTGTAGTTCAGATGAGTGCGCAATACGTCCGCAGAAACGTTTTTCAAGAGTAACTACCAGCTTAAACCATCGCTCAAAAAACGCGTGTCGTCGGCTTTGGTCAGGCCCAGTAGCGGCGCGTTGAGGAAATCCATCACCGGAATCGCGGCGCGCAGACACCCCAGAACGGTCTTGAACAGTTCCGGCGTGGTTGCCAGCGCGGAATCGGTATGAAGCGCGAAATAGAACTGTTTGTTTCGCAGCAGAGGCAGGTCCGGGAAGCCTTTGGGCGGCCGGGTCAGCTGCTCTCCGCTTAGCGCACCCATAGCGCTTTTCAGCTTCGGCGCGCGGCAGAGTTTCTCAAATTTCGCGTAGTGCTCTGAGATGTGCATGCGAATGGCGCGCAATTCATCCGCGGCCGGCATATAGCACCCGGCCGCGAGCACCAGCTGCTTCGCATCCACATGCATGTAAAACTGCGCGCTGCCGTCCTTTGAAAGCCCGCGGCGGCGCAGCACAGCGGAAACATTCGTCTTGTACGGCGTTTTGTCTTTGCTGAAGCGCGTATCCCGGTAGATGCGAGCAACGGCCTTTGCCGGGTCCTGCACATACTCCGGAGCGAACTTCTTCATTGGGACGTGCAGCGCCGCGATGAGTTCAGTCATCGGAGTCTTGCAAAGCTGCTCATACTGCTCCTTCCGCGGCTGAAACCATTCGCGATCGTTGTGGCGCGCCAGAGAGCCCAGGAAGCGCAGCGCGTCCGGTGAAAAGCCGGGAAATGCGGGTACGATGAGAGACATGTCCGATACGGAAGTGACGCTGCAGCAACTCGCCGCGATTCCAAATGTGCGAGTGGTTCGCGATGCGCCGCTTTCGAATTATACGCGGTTCGGCATCGGCGGTCCGGCGGATCTCTATATCGAAACAGCGAACGCCGAGAGCTTTGTCGCAGCGCTGGGCATAGCTCGCGCCAGCGGACTGCCGAACGTGGTGATTGGCGGCGGTACGAATCTGGTGGTGTCGGATCAGGGCTTTCGTGGGATCGTGCTGAAGCTGATCTCGAGCAGCATCCATATCGAGGAGAACCTTGCCATCGCCGATGGCGGAGCCGTGCTCCAGGATCTGGTGGATGCTTCGATCGCAGCGGGTTTGCAGGGCATTGAAACCATGACCGGCATTCCGGGCTCAGTAGGCGCCGCGGTTTACGGAAACGCCGGCGCGTATGGGCGTTCCATCTCGCAAAGCCTGGAGTCCGTGCGCTTCTACGATGGTGCTTCCCTCCGCGTTTTCGATAACGCGCAATGCGAGTTCCACTACCGCGAAAGCATCTTCAAGAAACACAAGGACTGGATCATTCTTTCGGCGACACTGGCTCTCAAGCCGGCCAGCCCGCGGGAACTGAAAGCGAGGGCGGACGGCATTCTCAGCATTCGCAATGAAAAATATCCGCCCACCATGAAGTGCGCCGGCAGTATCTTCAAGAACTTCCTGCTGGCGGAACTGCCGCCGGATGTGCAGTCCGAGCTGCCGGCCGGCGTGATCCGCGAAGGAAAGGTGCCGTCCGCGTATTTCCTCGAAAAGGTGGATGCCAAGGGAATGTCGGTCGGCGATATTCAGGTGGCAGATTACCACGCCAATCTGATCTACAACGCCGGCGCGGGTACCGCGAGCGACCTGCGCGCGCTGATCGCGGAACTGAAACGCCGCGTGTGGGACCGCTTCGGCATTACACTCGAAGAAGAGGTGCAGTACGTCGGGCCGCCGGATTTTGCGATTCCTCCAGATCGCCGCGATACTGAGCCTGCCTTCGCTGGCGGAGGATCTGCACGACGCGATCCGCGCGGGTGATCTCGCCGCCTCGCAAGCCCTGATCGAAGCCGGGGCCGACACCAATGCACCCGATCTGCTGGGCGCCTCTCCGCTGCATGACGCCGTCTGGAACGGGCGCGCTGACCTGGTCACGCTGCTTCTGGATCACAAGGCGGACGTGAACGCGCCGCACAAAGAAGCCGGATCGACCCCGTTGCAGTATGCCGCGATCAAAAACGACCTCGCAATGGCGGTGCTGCTGATCGACCGGGGAGCGGATGTGCGGGCAGCTTCGAAATCCGGCGCCACCGCCCTTCACATTGCCGCCACGCGCGGCTACACGGAACTGGCGAGGCTTTTAATCGCGAAAGGCGCCGGCGTGAATGCCAGGGACGCCGGCGGCGCGACGCCTCTGAACGAGGCCGCGTGGAAAGGCTTCACTGCGATGGCGGCCGTGCTGATCGCGGGAGGGGCCGATGTGAACAACGTGAACCGCGAATCCGGCGATACTCCGTTGAATCAGGCTGCCATCAAAGGCTTCACCGATATGGCCGGTTTGCTGCTGACCCACGGCGCGGACACCGCAATAGCCGACAGCAGCGGCGCAACGCCCTTTGAGAACGCATCGCGATTCCAGCATCCGGATGTCGTCCAGCTTCTTGTCGCGAAGTCTCCCTCACAGAGCGTGACCATGCTGAAGGGCGTCGATCTGCTGAACGAAGCCGTTCTCAAAGGACAGACCGATGTCGTCGCGATGCTGCTCAAACTGGGCGTGCCGGTGAACACAAAGGATGCGAAATCGTCCACGCCGCTGCATCAGGCTGCCTTGAAAGGCCACCTGCAGATCGCGCGCACGCTGATCGAGAAAGGCGCCGACGTGAATGCGCGTAACGCTTACGGGGGCACTCCGCTGCACGATGCCGCACTGAGCGGGCATGCGGACGTTGTGGAGCTTCTGCTGGCGAACGGAGCGCAAATGGATGCGCGAGAGGAAGCCTCGGGATCCACTCCGCTGTATAACGCGGCGTCGATGGGGCGCGAAGACGTTGTAACGCTCCTGCTGACTAAGGGCGCGGATCCCAATCTCTGCAATCTGGCGGGCAGCAGCCCGCTGCACACTGCCGCGATCAATGGGTACACGGCTGTCGCGGCGATGTTGCGCGCCGGTGGAGCCAAAGACCTGAGCGCGAAGAAATAGACTAGGCGTTGCGCTTTAGCTGTCCGCAGGCCGCGAAGATATCGCGTCCTCGCGGTTTGCGCACAAAGCAGGGCATACTGCGCTTGACGATTGACTGGAAGCTGTCCACGCGTTCCGGTGCGGGTGTCTCGAAATCGATTCCCGGCCCGGGGTTCAGCGCGATCAGGTTCACCATGCAGTCCAGATTGCCCAGCAGCCCTACCACTCGCCGCGCGTCGGCATCGGAATCGTTCACCTTGCCCAGCAGGACGTACTCAAATGTCAGCTTCTCCCACGGCCGCACCGGGTAAGCACGGCACGCTTCAATCAGGTCGCGCAGATGATACTTGCGTGTGATCGGCATTAGCTGCTGCCGCATATCTTCTGTAGAAGCGTTCAGCGAGATCGCCAGCTTCGGCCTCACCACCGCGCGGCCCAGCTCTTCCATTTTGGGGATGATGCCGGAGGTGGAGAGCGTAATGCGCTTCTCGGAAATCGCGGCGCCTTCCGGATCCGTCAGCAGCCGAGTGGCCTTCAGCACGCTGGGCAGATTCAGCAGCGGCTCGCCCATCCCCATCATCACGATGTTGAACTTCGCGGTCCTGTCGAGCAATCCGTTTTCGCGTGCGACATAGAGCACCTGTCCCACGATCTCGCCCGCGGTCAGATTGCGTTCCAGCCCCATCAGCGCGGTCATGCAGAACCGGCAATCCACCGGACATCCCACCTGGCTCGAAATGCAGACGGTGTCGCGGCCGTCTTCCGGCATCAGCACGGTTTCCACGGTCTTGCCATCGCCCAGGCGCAGCAGATAGCGGCGCGTCCCGTCAGTCGAATCGTAGCGCCGGTCGAGCGCGGGCATGCCGACCTCGTGTGATGCGGAAAGCTCTTCGCGCAACCCGGCCGGCAGTGTTGAAATCTGCACCAGATCCGCCACTTTTTGCTGGTAGAGCGCCTGATAAACCTGTTTGGCGCGGAAGGGAGCCTGACCCGGCCCCAGAACTTCGCGAATCTCGCTAAGTTCCATGCCGAGAATAGGTTGGGACATCTTTCCTCCAGATTAGCACGCGGGTATGGCAAACTAAGGAAAACGCATGCGCAAGCGCCTGATGTACGGCTCGGGGGTGGTTCTGCTGCTCATGCTGGTGGCCCTCGTCGTGTGGCAGGGCTCGCTGAATTACGGCATTTACCGACCTGAAGATACCGCGCAGACGGTGATCCTGTGGGCTGTCTCCACCCTCATTTTCCTGCTGATGGTGACGCTCGGGTTCATGCTGGTCCGCGATGGCGTGAAGCTGTTTGTGGAGCGCCGGACTAACCGCGAAGGCTCGCGGATCAAGACCAAGCTGGTGGTGGGAGCGCTGGCGCTCAGCTTTATGCCGGTGCTGTTCATGCTGTTCTTCAGCTTCGCCGTGATGAGCCACAACCTGGAGAAGTGGTTCGCCAAGCCGGTGGATATCCAGCGCTCCGATTTTATTGAAATCGCCAACGCTCTGACCCGCGAGCTGCAGGACAAGGTGGACGCGCAGGCCGCGCTGCTGGCATCGCTGCCGGAGATCCGCCTGCAGCTGGCCGGCGGGAAGATCGAACCCGGCTACCTGCAACGCTTCTGCAAGGAGCAGAAGCTCGCGGCGGCTTTCGTAATGCCGGTCACTTCGCGGGTGCCTGTCGCGTCATGCGGCATGATGCCGAAGGACGCAAACTACGCGGCCAGCCGGCACTCTGTATTCTGGGCGGCACGCGAAATTGGCACGGTCCGCGTCATCTCCACCGTGCCGATCGATGTCAGCGCCAAACGCCAGGAAATCGAAAAGTACAACGCCATTTATTTGAAGATCGAGGCCAGCCAGCATGCCATTCGCACGCAGTACATGTCGCTGCTGTGCCTGATCTCGCTCTTCATTCTGTTCGTCGCCACCTGGATCGCACTGTTCCTTTCGAAGCAGATCAGCGTGCCGATCGCCGCGCTGGCCAACGCTGCCGAGGAAGTGGGGCGCGGTAATCTCGCCTACCGCGTGGACGTGGGCGCCAACGACGAACTCGCCGGGCTGGTGCTGGGGTTCAATCGTATGACCGCCCAGCTGGAAGGCAACGCGCGCGAACTGGATACGCGCCGTCGCTTCACTGAAGCCATTCTCGAGAACATTCCGACCGGCGTGATTTCCATGTCGGCCAACGGCGATATCCAGCGGGTCAATCGCGCTCTGCGCGCCATCCTGCCCGCGGAACTGGTGGCCAGCGCGACGCGGCTGGAAGACTTGTTCCCCCGCGAAGACGCCGCCGAAATCCGGTACCTGATGAAACGCGCTCTGCGCACCGGCATCGCCGCGCAGCAGCTCGATCTGAAATTCGGCGCCTACACGCTGCACCTGGCAATCACGATTTCGGCGCTGGAGGACCGCTCCACCTCCGGTTTCGTGATGGTGATTGAGGACACCAGCGATTTGCTGCGCGCGCAGAAGGCGGCCGCATGGAACGAAGTGGCGCGGCGCGTGGCGCACGAAATCAAAAATCCGCTGACGCCCATCGGCCTTTCCGCAGAACGCATCCAGCGCCAGATCGACCGCCTCCAGATTCCGCCCGAAGTTCGCCGCATTATTACGGAATGCACGGCCACCATCGTAAATGAGGTGCAGTCCGTGAAGAATCTGGTGGACGAGTTTTCGCAATTCGCGCGATTCCCCGCGCCGCAGCCCGCTCCCGCTTCGCTCAATGCGATTGTCGAAAGCGCCCTTGCCGTTTTCTCCGGCCGTCTGGGAAATATCGAAATCCGCACTGATCTGGCGCCCTCTCTGCCGGCGATTTTCGTGGACCGCGAACAGATCAAGCGCGTGGTGGTGAACCTGATCGATAATGCCGCCGAAGCCATGCAGGATTCCCCTCTGCGCCGCCTTCACATCGTCACCCAGACAGGCTCGGCCGATTCCGTGGAACTGGTGGTCGCCGACACCGGAGCCGGCGTTTCCCCCGAGGACAAGGAAAAACTCTTCGTGCCTTACTTCTCCACCAAAGGGCGCGGCACCGGCCTCGGTCTGGCAATCGTGAACAACATTTTGGCGGACCACAACGCGCACATTCGCGTGGAAGACAATGTACCAGCGGGTGCGCGGTTCACCGTCGAAATTCCCATCGAAGAAGCGGCCGTGGCTGCCGCGCCCGAGCTCTTGGTCACGACTTTGGGCCAATGAAACCGCGCATTCTCATCGTTGATGACGAGCCTGGCATCCGCCAGTCCCTTGCTGGTGTTCTGGAAGACGAGGGTTACCACGTCGACACCGTCGATTGCGCCGAAGCCGCTCTCACGAACATCGCGCAGCGTCCCTGCGATTTGGTGTTCCTCGATATCTGGCTGCCGGGTCTGGACGGACTGGAAGCGCTCTCGCGCATTCAGGAGATCCCGTTCGCGGACCGCCCGCACGTGGTGATGATCTCCGGCCACGCGTCCATCGAATCCGCCGTGCGCGCCACCAAAATCGGTGCGTTCGACTTCCTTGAGAAGCCGCTCTCGCTCGAGAAGTTGTCCATCGTCACCAAGAACGCGCTGGAGCAGCGGCGGCTGCAACTGGAGAACAGCCGTTTGCGCACGGATGTCTCCTCCAAATACCGCATCATCGGCGAGAGCGTGCCCATGAAAGCGCTTCGCCAGCAGCTTGGCCTAATGGCGGGAACAAACGGGCGCGTCCTGATTTACGGCGAGAGCGGCACTGGCAAGGAACTGGTAGCGCATGCCATCCACTCCATGAGCCCGCGTCACGGCAACGCGTTTGTGGAGGTGAACTGCGCCGCCATCCCGGAAGAGCTGATTGAAAGCGAACTCTTCGGCCACAGCAAGGGCAGCTTCACCAACGCGCACGAAACCAAAGCCGGCAAGTTCCAGAAGGCGGACGCCGGCACCATCTTCCTCGACGAAGTGGGCGACATGAGCTTACGCACCCAGGCAAAGGTGCTGCGCGCACTGGAGGAACAGCGTTTCGAACCCGTTGGCGCACACGATTCCATTCAGGTGGACGTGCGCGTGGTGGCCGCGACGAACAAGCACCTGGAAGAGGAGATTGAACGCGGCAATTTTCGCGAGGATCTGTTCTATCGCCTGAACGTGATTCCGTTCCACGTACCGCCGTTGCGTGACCGTCTGGAAGATGTTCCGCAGCTGGCGGATTACTTCCTGCATGAATTCACCACCAGTTATGGCCGGAAGCCGAAAGAGCTCACGCCCCAGGCTTACCAGGTGCTGCAGGAACACCACTGGCCGGGTAACGTGCGCGAACTGCGGAACCTGATTGAACGGATCGTGATCCTGAACCCGCAGATCCGCGTGGACGCGCGCCACATTCCGCTCACCACTGCCAAACGCGCACCCGCTGACCGCCCCACTGACCGTTTCGGCAGCCTGCAGGAGGTGCGCGAGGCCGTGGAGCGCGAATACATCCTGAAGAAGTTGGACGAAACCAACGGCAACGTCACCCGCACGGCGGAACTGCTGGGTCTGGAGCGCAGCAACCTGTACCGCAAGATGAAAACGCTGGGGATCGGCCCGAAAGAGTAGTCCCGTTACGCCGTTTGCAGCGGCGCTGTGGCTGACCACTTCCGCAGCCGGAACGACAGCGCCACCATCAGGATTCCGAACACAAACGCATACGCGCCGATCCACCACGCGAGAACGATCGCGCCCGCGCCTGGCGCCGAGAACAGAATCGCGCCGAACAGGATGGAGGCGACGCCCGTAATGATCAGCAGCCACTCGCCGCTGACATGTTTCCGCAAACGGATGGCAGTAATAACCTCGAAGATGCCGGTGACAATGGCCCAGCCCGCGATTATGTAAATCAAAACCACCAGCGTGATGGCCGGCCAGATCACGGTGACCGCTGCGGCTGCCAGGCCGGCGACGCCTTCGAACAGCAGGCCCCACCAGTGTTCGCCATGGCTGGACGAACGCCCCGCCGCCACCAGACTCACGATGCCGTCCAGCAGCGAATACGCGCCAAACAGAATGGTCAGCACATACAGAGTAATGCCCGGCGTGAAGAACGCAAGCAGCCCAAAGATGATGCCGAAGATTCCGCGAAGCGCAAGCGCCCACCAGTGCGTTGATAAAACTCTGGCCATGCTCGTTCCAACCTACACACCGCCCTGTTGCATCTGATCGGCCAAATGTTCAGAGGCGCGCATGGAAAGTGCGAGGATTGTCATAGTCGGGTTTTGCCACCCGCACGTCACGAAACTCGCGCCATCCACCACGAACAGATTGCGCATGTCGTGACTCTGGCACCACTTGTTCAGCACGCTCTTCTTCGGATCGTTCCCCATCCGGCACGTGCCCACTTCGTGGATGCTGTAGCCGGGAGGATTCACACGGTCCGTCTTGCAGATGATTTCCCAGCCGGCTTCGTGGAATAACTCCTCGATAGTGTCGGCGGCATCCTTCGTGAGATTGCGTTCGTTGTCCGTATCGCGCGCTTCGATGTGCAGCACCGGAATTCCCCAGCGATCTTTCACCGTGGGATCAATCCGCACATGGTTCTCATAACGCGCCACGCGCTCGCCGAAGATCCCGCCGGAGACACAGGAATTCGCGTAGCTGTCCAGCTTCGTCTGCAGTTCTTCTCCGTAGAGCGGGAAGAAGTTGGGGCTGGCACTGCCGCCGCTGTTGATGGTCACGCAGTAGCCCTTGATGAAGTTGCGCTTATCCGCCTTGCTCAGATTCCGGAAGCGCGGAATGAAGACGCCGCCGCCCATCAGCCCGGGTTTCGCTTTGCCGTCGCGCGCTTCCGGCACGGAGGCGACTACCGAAACGCCATACATCTGATCCACCAGGTAGTGCCCCATCACGCCGCTCGAGTTGCAAATCTTCGAATTGAGCAGCAAGCGCGTGCTTTCCAGACAACCCGCCGCGAGCACCACTGAGCGCGCCTTCACGTGCATCTCGCGGCCGGAATGCCGGTCCACGAAATGAACGCCGGAAGCAAGGCCCGTGTTCTTGTCCACTGTTACTTCCCGCACGATGGCGTTCTGCACGATATCCAGCTTGCCCGTAGCCAGCGCGTCCGGCAGCAGCAGATTGATCGAACTCGCCAGGCCATCGCGGCCAAGAGCGGAGCGTCCCTTTGAAACCTGAATGCCGCGCCGGTTCGCCAGTTCCGTTACGCGGCGGATGGTCTGCGTGTCCGGCGGATACGTGGTTTCGACGAAGTTGCCATCGGGAAACTGCGGCCACCCTTCCTTGCGCCCGGCAACGCGAAAGATCTCTTCCACGCGCGAATAGTAAGGCGCCATTTCCTCCAGATCGATGGGCCAGTTCTCGCCGGTTCCATCGATATCGGCGGCCTTGAACTCGTAGTTGCTCAGACGAAACGATTGCCGCGCCCAGAAAAGAGAACGGCCGCCCAGCAGGCGCACGCGCACCCAGTTATATGGCGCATCCGGCGGGCAGGTGTAAGGAACTTCTTTCTCGTCCACCCACTGGTTGGCATTAAATTCGTTCGCCTGAAACACATGAGGCAGGCGGCCCGGCTTGTTGAACCCGCGGTAGGGGAGTTCATAAGTGGACCGGGTCTCGCGGTCCTTTTCGAAATCGGCCTCGGGACCCGCGTTCAGCATCAGGCACGAGAGACCTTTTTGGGTCAGAATATTCGCGGCCATGCCGCCGGAGTGGCCGGATCCGACAATCAGAACATCGTAGTTTTTGACAGGCATGGTCTAGTTCCCTTCAATCGGGTCAATCGGCTTCCAGTACAGTCCGGTAGTGCGTGCGCCGCGCGAAAACCGCCGCCCGGATTTGGCCGAAGCCTCCGCCCACTCGCGGGAGTTCATTGTCGCTGTGCGCAGATCCTCGTGTACCTGGGCAAGAAAGTTCTTCGTCGGGTCGTGCGGCAGGTCTTCCGGCCACGGACGCACCACCAGCAGCGGACGGATGATCGCGTCTGCCTGCGTGGCATCCAGTTCGGCGAAACCCTTGTGAAACTTCTGCTTCGCCTGCAGGTTCAGGCGGTCCAGACCATTGCGGTAGAGCTTTTGGCGGTCCGCCGGCGAGGCGCTGATCAGAAAATCCAGAAACTCCGGTGCATGGGCATCCAGTGCGCCCGGGTTGCCTTTCAGCGGCGGCAGCAGGATGGCTCCCAGCTTTTGCAGCACCCCAAACTCATCCGCCGAAAAGAAGTGCGGGCTGGTCTCGGCCGTCAGGTCGACTTCGGTCACCTTCAGCGTGGGAATGTTGTTGGGCTGCCGCGGAACCTGGCGGGCCGGGGTGTTGGGTTGAGGAACAGGCTGCTGCTGTGGCGTGGTCTGCTGGGCATTCAGCACAGCGGGCGCGGCAGGGGCCAGCAGGAGCCCGCGCACGAAGCCGCGGCGTTTGATTCTCATATTGGCCTGATTATTTCACATATGATGTCAGGGACGATGCTCATTCGATTCATGGCTCCTCTCCTCATGTTTTCCGCTCTGGCGCAAGGCGCTACTCACCTCCTTTACGTCGGCACGTTCACAAAACAGGACAGCAAAGGCATCTATGTTTTTCGCTTCGACGACAAAACCGGCGCTGCCTCTCCTTTGGGTCTGGCGGCCGAAGCCTCTAACCCCTCCTGGCTTACGCTGCATCCCAACGGAAAAGTTCTGTACGCCGTTAATGAGGATTCGGACTACCAGGGCCAAAAGAGCGGCGCCGTCACCTCTTACACCATCGACCATGCCACCGGGAAGCTGGCGAAACTAAACGTCGTGCCTTCCCGCGGACCCGGTCCGTGCCATGTCGCTGTGGACCATGCCGGCCTTGTGGTGTTCGCCGCCAACTATGCGGGCGGCAGCGTTGCCGCGTTTCCGGTGAAGATCGATGGCTCGCTGGGCGAAGCCACCGCCTTCCTGCAGCACACCGGCTCCAGCGTCGACACCGAGCGGCAGGAAGCGCCGCATGCTCACTCCGCGACGCTTGCTCCCGACAACCGCTTTGTATTTGTGGACGATCTTGGCCTCGACGAAGTGAAATCCTATGACTTGCAGCTGCGGCCCAACAGCACGCCGTTCGCGCGTGTCCGGCCGGGTCTGGGACCTCGCCACATGGTCTTCAGCGACAACGGAAAATTCGCGTATGTGATGACGGAAATGGGCGCCTCCGTGGTCGTATTTGCCTATGACGGCAAACAGGGCACTTTCAAGGAACTCGCCACCGTCCCGAGCTTTCCGGCGGGCTACACCGGCGGGAAGAGCGGCGCGGAAATCCGCCTGCATTCGAACGGCCGGTTTCTTTATACCTCAAACCGCGGGGACAACACCATTTCGCTGTTCAATGTCGACAAAGCCACCGGCGCGATTACTCTGGTGAACCAGACTCCCACGGGCGGCAAGACCCCGCGCAGCTTCTCGATCGACCCGACCGGCAGCTGGCTCCTCGCGGCAAATCAGGACACCAACAATGTGGTTCTGTTTCAGATCGATCACAAAACGGGCAAGCTGACGAATTCGGGCAAGAGCTTTCAGACCAGCATGCCGGTGTGCCTGACTTTCGCCAAAGCGAAGTAGCTAGGTCTGCGACACTTCCTGGATCTTCTGGCGCAACTCCGAGGCGAGATGATCCACAGCTGTGTCCTGGCTCAATTCCTGAACCTGCGGATCGGCCGCGGCTTCTTCGATGCCCATGTGCTGGCACATTACCTGTAGCGTTTGAATCACCTTCGTGATTTCTTTTTCCGCCAGCAGATTGATCTGCAGATGCAGATGCTCGCGTTCATCAGCGTGCTGGCCCATGCGGTTCTGCTTCATCAAAACCAGCGCGGAAAGAATCACCGCCTCGCAGGACACGATGGAACTCAGCATCGCGAACGGGTAGGGGTCGAAGTGCGGCAGGCCGGGCAGGGCATTGAACGAGAACCACGCGACGAACCAGCACAGGTGAGCGAGCACGAATTTCATGCTGCCGGTAAAATCGGCCACGGCATCGATGCCGCGGTCGAGCAAACTCCGGCTGCGCAGAAACTCCTGCTCCAGGTTGGCGACCACCTTAATGTTTTCGTGGATGACCGAGGGCGGATCGGGCTTGTTGAGGTTGATATCGCGTCCCATGATGATGATTGCTTTCGGTCACGATCAGCTTGCGGCGAACGGACACGAAACGGGCCAGCCGGAGGCGAGCGGTATCAAAACAACCCTCTTAAATCGCATTCACCGTAACTGTGCACGCGAGGGACCGTACCATAGCGGAATGACCAATACGGTATTCGTTACAGGCGCGACCGCGGGATTCGGCGCCGCCATCGCGCGCAGGTTTGCGAAGGAGGGAGCGCGCGTCATCGTCAGCGGACGCAGAAAAGAGCGGCTGGACGCACTCCGCCAGGAACTGGGCGATCGAATTCTGCCGATTGAGCTCGATGTTCGCGACCGGGAAGCGGTATACAAAGCGGTGGAAAACCTGCCTTCGGAATTTGCAGCCATTGACATTCTGGTCAACAACGCTGGCCTCGCGCTGGGCCTTGAACCGGCTTACCAGACCCGCATTGAGGAGTGGGACACCATGGTGGATACCAACATCAAAGGGCTGCTTTATTGCACCCGCGCCATTCTTCCCGGCATGGTGGAACGCAAACGGGGCCACGTCATCAATCTCGGCTCAACCGCGGCGGAATTCCCCTATCCTGGCGGTAACGTATACGGAGCTACCAAGGCGTTCGTTTACCAGTTCAGCCTGAATCTACGGGCGGATCTTCTGGGCACGCCGGTCCGCGTAACGGATATCGAGCCCGGCTTGGTGGGCGGCTCCGAATTCTCCAACGTGCGCTTCCGCGGGGACGATGCGAAGGCGGCGAAGATGTACGAAGGCACCGAAGCCCTGAACCCGGAAGACATCGCCGATACGGTACTGTGGGTTGCCAGCCGGCCGGCCCACGTGAACATCAACGCCGTCTCCATGATGCCCGTCTGTCAGGCCTTCGCGCCGCTGGCGGTTAAGCGCACCACCGCATAAGTTCGGAAGCCAGGCGAGTTCGCCCCGAAAAGGCGATATTCCCGGGTTTCGGGTGTGAGCTGCCGTCAGGCAAGAGCCACCACGGCGGCGATTCGCGGCTCTTGTCCCGGCGCCGCGAGTGCCCTCCATCCGCCCAGGCTGTGGCCCACCACTCCGACCCTGCTCGGATCGAAATCTACAAACCCACGAAGATCGTCGATCAGTGAGCACAGCTCCGGTACCCGCATCGCTGTCCACGCTGCTACTCCCCGCTTCTACGTGCGCCGGTTCACGGAATACTCGGTGGCGCCGGTACCCCGAGAGCTTCGCTGATTCGATTCTCCAGGAGTACCTCGTCCCCCGGCCGGTAGCCGTCCTGCCGGAGAAGCACCTTGCCTTTCTCATCCAGAAGAAAAGTTGTCGGTGTAGCTTCGATGCCGTAATCCCGCTGCAGCGAGTCCTGCGAGGCGCCAATCAGCACAGGGACGGTCAGCTTCCGCTGCGCCTGCCATCCGGCAATCAGATTCACCTGCTCCGGCAGAATGTTGATCCAAACCGCGGAAAGCCCCTTGTCTCGGTAGCGCTCGTAAATCTTCTGCACTTTCGGCAGCTCCACATTGCAAAACGGGCACTGCGGAAAGAAGAAGCTCACCAGCCGTACCTTGCCGGGGAAATCCGGCAAAGTCTTTGGGGTCCCGTCGAGCGTGGTGAGGTGGAATGGTTTGAAACCGTCCGGCTTTGCCGCCGGGCGAACCGCGGCGGTTTCCGCCGAGCCTTTCTTCCCGGGAAGGCGCAGCGTATAACCCGCCATCCAGACGTAATTGGCAAACGCCGCGTCCCCTTCGTGCACGCCGTTGATCTGTTCCGGGACACTCTTCGTGCGGTCGCGGATCAGAACTTTCCCGATACTCACCTGGAACATGTGATTGCCCCGGGTGTAAATGAAACCCGGCGTCAGCGCGATGCCAAATCCCGGCCGGCGGAATCCCAGATCGTTCCCAATCAGGTTCCTGGCAGGCACACCTTCGTCCCTCACCGATAGCGTCGTTGCCAGCCCTTTGATCTTCGGTGCCGGATGCGAGCACCCGATTTCGACCATGTACTGGTCTTGAATGGCATCAAACTGAGTCAGGCCGGCGGTAGCGGCGGGAGCGTTGTTGGTTGTGCCTCCGTGGGAAGTCCAGAAATTGTGATAGCCGCCCTGCGTCATCACGTAGTCACCATCCACAAACGCGATGAAATTGTTTCCCAGATCGTGAAAGGCCTGCCAGGACATGATCATGCCCCAGCTGCCTCCGCCAGGCTGCACCGAGTAATCCGGATACTGGGTGGTGGGTGTTGCGCCGTAGGAGGTGGCCACCAGATTGGTTTGCCGGTCGCTGCCGGTGGGCACCAGCAGGCTGAGCCCGAACTGCGCATTGTTACGCGACGCTTTCGGACTCAGCGGCTTTCGGAGCCAGTATGCCGCGCCGAGACTGATATCGCCGATTCCCGACGTGTGCAGCGTGCCGTACTGCGACTGGTTGCGCCTGCTGGCTGAAAGAAACGGCAGCGTGCCGGTAAGGCTGATGCGCGACGTCAGCTGGTACGTCACCATCACGTCTTCCAGATTGGTTTTCGATTGGATCTCAGTGCCCAGCTGCTGCCGGGAAACGTTTTCCGTGGGCCCGCTGAAATGCACATGCGAATAGACGTGCCGGTACCCCGTCGCAGCCGTCCAGTCGCCCGGCTGCAAATATCCTCCGCCTTCCGCACCATTTGACTCCAGACCGGAGCGGGAGATCACTCAACCCTGAGCAAATGCCATGCGGACCGGCAGCACCATTCCCAGCAGCAAAATCGGGAAAACAATGGATTTCCGGGCCAACTCAACAGTATATCTGTGTACGGAAGCGCAGGGTTAGTGCCCGGCGGTCTGCACCGGCGAGATTTCCGGCTGCCGGATGCCGCCTTCCGGCAGCGGCGCCAGCATATCTTCCTTGCGCTTGATCAGAGTGGACGTGTTGTAGCTGGAGACTTCGAAGCCATGGCCGTGCGTAATCGCGTCCGTCGGGCAGGCCTCCACACAGTAGCCGCAGAAAATGCAACGGTTGTAATCAATGTTGTACACCTTGGCGTATCGCTCGCCGCCGGACATGCGTTCGACCGCCGTGTTCTCCGCGGCCTCGATATAAATGCAGTTGGCCGGACACGCCGCCGCGCACAGGAAGCAGGCCACGCATTTCTCAAGGCCGTTCTCATCCCGCTGCAGCACGTGAACGCCGCGAAACCGTTCCTCAAACTTTGGCGGCTCGTCCGGATAATTCTCCGTCGTCGTGGGAGACATCATTTCGCGCAGGGTAACGCCCATGCCCTTCGCGATGGATGCCGCCGTACCGAATGCCTCGCCGATCTTGTTCGCCATCTGTTATCAGTGTAGCGGGATCTCCCACCGGGAGACTAGTTTTTCGAACCTCAGCCAGGACGCATGGCTGGCACCCGCTCGCCCTCGCGAAACGGAGAACCGCCTACGCGCGCGCCGAGCTTCTCCAGTTCCGCCTTATGAAAGCCATTCAGCGCCCAGCTGATCCGGCCATCCGGCTCCACGAGGAAAAGCGACGGCACATGGTCGATGGAAAAAGCGTTGCTCACCGGACAGCCTGCCCCATCGTGCAGCATGGGAAAGGTCAGGCCGAAATAGTCGGTGAACTCGCGCGTCGCATCGATGTCGTCCTGCGAAACCCCGAAAACCGGCAAGCCGCGATCGAAAAGCCGGTTGAGGTACGGCAGTGTGAACTGACAAGTGGGGCAGCTGATTTTAAACAGCACCAGAAGGAGCGGCCCTTGGTTCAGGTGTTCGCGCAGCGAGAAATCCCCGATGCGGAACTCGGGCGCGGTGGCTCCGGCCTGCAGCATCCCTATTCCTGTTTCATCTCGCGCACGAAGGAAAGCAGATCGAAGGTGCGCACCTGACGGTCGGGGAAGAAGCTGTTGATGGCGTCCTGCTCGTCATCGAAGAGATCGAAAATGGTGGTGAGCTTGGTGATCACAAGTAGCTCCACATGCCGCTTGTTCAGATTCAGCAGTTTCACTTTGCCACTCAGTTTTTTCGCGGCGCTGGAGGCCACGACCATCGCGCCCAGACCCGTGCTGTCGATGAAATCGATTTCGGCGAGGTTCAGAATGGCGTTAACTTTGCCCGCGGCGATTAGCGCTTCCATCTCCGCGCGAAACTCGGCCGTCTCCGAACCGGCAGTGATGCGGCCATCACAATCCACAATGACAATGCCTTCCCGTTCGCGCTGTTGAAGTGCAAGACTCAATGGATCACCTGAAGATGCGGAAGTGAATGACTGCTTACAGTCTAGCTGGAAATTCTTTACAATCGGAGGTTTCCGGAAGTCATCTGGAAAACTATGCGTCCACCCTGGGACGAGGCATACTGGCGGAACTTTGAGGCGGAGACCTGCCGCCGCATTCTGCACTCGGGTTCCGATCTGATCGCGTGGCAGTTTGCCGCGCGCCGGTCCCGCGCGATCCTGCGAGTCTACAGCACCAGCTTCTTTTTGGTCACTCGTTTTCTTCCCCCCGCTAAACGCGCGGAGGTGGAGGTGATCTATGCGGCCGTGCGCTTCCCGGATGAAGTGGTGGATTCCTTTCCGCTGCGTCCCGAAGATCAGCACGCCTATCTGGATCTATGGGCCGGAGCTTACAATCGCAGCCTCGCCATGCAATCTGTGCGGGAGCGCGTGGCCTCCGGGGTCCCATCAGTAGTCGCGGCGTTCGCGCAGGTGGTGCGGGACCGGGAGATTCCGCCGGAGCACTACCATGCGTTCCTTGCAGCCATGCGCAACGACATCGCGCCGCGTCCCTATCGCGACATGGATGATCTGGTGGAATCGTACATCTACGGCAGCGCAACCGTGGTGGGTTACTTCCTTGCATACGTGTACGGACCTTCGGCTCCGGCCAATTTCGAACGCGCGCTGCGCTCCTCCCGCGACCTCGCCATCGCACTGCAGCTGACCAATTTCCTCCGCGACGTCGGCGAAGACCAGCGCCGCGGAAGAGTATATCTGCCACTTGACCTGCTGCAGGACCAGGGCATATCGAAGCTGGACGTGAATGATTCCGCACAACTGGCGGGACTGCGCACCGTGCTGCGCAGTGTCTCGGCCACCGCCGAAAACCATTACGCCCTGGCCGAGAGCACGCTCGACGCGTTCGCGCCCGATTGCCGTGTCGCCATCCGCGCCTGCATTGATGTCTACCGCCAGCTGAATCTGCGCATCGGACGCAGCATGGAAGGTGTGCGGCACCGCGAAAGCGTTCCGATGTCTGTCAAGTTTCAGGTGCTGCCGGGCAGCAAATACTGGCGCCTGCCGCTTGCCTGGGCCGGTGTGTTGTGAAGCCGACGGTCGCCATCATCGGCGCCGGACTGGGCGGTTTGAGCGCGGCGATCCATCTGCGGAACGCCGGCTTTCCTGTAACGGTGTTCGAGGCGAATCCGCTCACCGGCGGACGCGCCAACGCCATCTCGCATGACGGTTTTCAGTTCGATACCGGCCCGTCGCTCGTCAATTATCCGTGGGTGTTTGAAGAACTGTTCGCCAGCGCGGGACGTAAGCTGTCCGACTACGTGACGCTGCTTCCCGTGGATCCCACGGTTCAGTTTCGCTGGCCGGACGGAACCTCCTTCAGCCTGTCAAGCGATATGCAGCGGCTGCTGCGTGAGTGCGAGCGGCTGGAACCCGGCTCTTCCGCCGCGACGCTTGCCTGGTTTCGCGATGCCGGCGCCAAATACGACGTCTCCTTTCAAAAGCTGGTGACCCGCAATGAGGACCGGGCCGTGCGCTGGATCGGCAAGCTCTCGCCCGGAGAGATGTGGAACTCGGGCGTCTGGCGGTCCCTTGACAGCGAACTCGCGCGGTTCTTCAAAAACCGGTACATCCGTGAGGCCCTGGGCTCTTATGGCATGTATCTCGGCGGCTCGCCTTACCAGCTGCCCGGCATCTTTTCCATCCTGGCCTACGGCGAACTCGCCTACGGATTGTGGCTGCCGAAAGGCGGCGTCCACGCACTGGTGCGCGGCATGGAACGGCTGGCGCGGGAACTGGACGCGGACATTCAAACCAGCTGTCCGGTGCGCCGCATCCTGACGGAGAATGGCCGTGCCGCAGGAGTGGAATTGCAATCCGGCGAACTGGCGCGCTTCGGGATCGTGGTCTCAAATGTCGACGCGCCCTTCACCGAGGAACATCTTCTGGGGCGCACGCAGCCCGCCCGCAAAACGAAGATGACACCCGGCGTGCTCACCTTTTACTGGGGGATGCGTGGCCGCCCGGAAGCTTCGGGTCATCACACCATTTACCTGCCGCATGACAATCGCGCTGCATTCGATCAGCTCTTCCGGCAGGGCCGCATCCCAACGGACCTGCCTTTCTACGTGAGCATTCCCTCGGCAACCGATCGGGACCTCGCGCCGCCCGGCGACAGCGCTGTTTTTGTACTGGTGCCCACGCCGGTCCTGAGCGAAATGCCGGGCGCCGACTGGACCGCGATCGTCCGCGATGCAAAGACTGCAATTCTCCAACGCTCCGGTCTGAATCCGGCCGACATCGTATACGAAGAGGTGTGGACGCCGGTCGAGTGGCAGCGGCGCTTCGGACTGCACGATGGCTCCGCCTTTGGCGCTGCGCATACACTGTTTCAAATGGGTCCGTTTCGCGCGCCTAATTATTCCCGCGACATTGCGGGCTTATATTACGTCGGCGCAGGCACCACGCCAGGCACGGGCATGCCCATGGTCGTACTCGGTGGGAAAATGACAGCCGAGAGGATCGCGTCGCATGTTCATTGAGCGCTCCGGATCGGGTCGGCACGCATTTTTCGGTCTGCATGGCTGGAGCGGCGACCATCACACATTCGACCCGCTCGTTCGCCATCTTCCGGACGATTCCGCCTTCTACAGTGCGGATCTCCCCGGCTGCGGGCAATCCCCGGACCCGCGCGAATGGACCGTCGCCGCCATCGCGGACCAGATTGCCGATGCCGCTTTGCGCGTCCCGGCCCCGTTTACCCTGGTCGGAAACTGCAGCGGCGCGCTCTTAGGCCTCGAGGTGGCGAAGCGCCTGGGGGATCGGGTGGAACGGCTGGTGCTGATCGATATTCTCGCGGTGTTTCCCTGGTATTTTCGCGTTTTTGTCGCGCCAGGAATCGGTCGTTACGCCTACTACTCGACGTTTGCGAACCCTCTTGGCCGGCTGCTCACGAATCTCTCCCTCAAGCCGAAGCGAGCCGAATCCACAGATCTGACGCAGGGTTTCGCGCGTGTGAACCACGCCACGACACAGAACTACCTTCAGCTTTTTACCACTTTTCCGCAGCCTGAAACTTTTGAAGGTCTCGTACAGCCAATCGACATCCTATATGGTGAAAAAACGTTTCGCGCGGTGCGTGAGTCAGTCGGACGGTGGCAGGCCGTCTGGCCACAAGCGTCGGCGTGGGAACTCAAGAACGCCGGACATTTGCCGATTTTGGAGGCTACCGGCCAGTTGAGTGAAATTCTGTTTCAGGAAAGGGTTTCTGCGGGCTCATGTCCGGTTACTTCCTCGACGATCGCGAACTGATCGAATCCGGCCTCGGTGAGATGCTGCCCTCGGGCCATCTGCGGGGCGCGGCGCGCCTGAATGAGGCGATTCGATACTCCATTTTCCCGGGGGGCAAGCGCATGCGTCCCATGCTCGCTCTGCTGGCTGCCGCCGCGGCTGGCGGAACACGCGAGGAAGCGCTTCCGGCTGCCTGCGCCACAGAATTCCTGCATGCCAGTTCTCTGATCTTCGACGATCTTCCGGCCATGGACGACGCGGACGTGCGCCGCGGGCGTCCGGCGCTGCATCTGGTGTTTGGTGAGGATGTCGCGCTGCTTACCGCCCTCGCGCTCCTGAACCGCTCGTACGAAATTTTCGGAGGTTCGCCGCGCCTGATGCGTGAGGCGGTGAACTGTATCGGCATTAACGGCATGATTGGCGGTCAGGCCGCAGATCTGAACGCGTCCGAGTCCGGCGGGGAGCGCAATCGGAAAACCACCGCGTTGATGCGGCTCACGTTCACCGCCGGAGCGATCGCGTGCGAAGCCTGTCCGGAGGATGTCCGTCCGCTCGCGCGCGCGGGCGAACTTCTGGGCGAGGCATATCAAATTTACGACGACGTGCTCGATGAATGCGGCAGTCCGGAAGACACCGGCAAGACCGCGTTTCAGGATGCGCGCCACCATCGCATGAGCAATGTCGCGGCCCACGGCGTGGCGGAGAGCCTCGACCGGGTTGCCGCCCTGGTGAGTGAAGCGAAGGAAACGCTGACCGCGCGTTTTGGAGACAGCAACGCGCTGCCTCCCGTGCTCGCGGCTGTGGACTGCATCTTCAAACGCGCCAGCGCCGCCTCCATGGTCCCGGCGTGATTGTCTGGGCCGCCCTCGCCTTTTTCGCTGTGGTTCTGGTGAATGTCCTGGGCTGGCCGCGTATTCGGAAGAGTGCCCCGGGCGTGCATCCTTCGCTGTCTGTTTTGATCCCCGCGCGCAATGAAGAGCAGAATCTGGGCGCCTGTCTGGATGCCGTTCTCAGTCAGGGGAGCGCCGTGCGGGAGGTGCTGGTGTGTGATGACCATTCCTCTGACCAAACCGCCTCGATTGTCGAGCAGTACGGCGCGCGTGACCCCCGCGTTCGCCTGCTGCGGGCTGGTACGCTGCCGGCGGAATGGTTCGGAAAGAATTTCGCCTGCGCGCAGCTGGCGGCGCACGCAGCGGGCGACTGGCTGTTATTCCTGGACGCTGATGCGCGTCTGCGGAGCGGCGCGTGCCTGCGCATGGTGGCCGATGCCGAGGCGCGCCGCCTCACCCTGCTCTCTGCCTGGCCTGGCTTCGAAATGCACGGCTTCTGGGAAGGCGCGCTCATGCCGATGCTGAACTTCGTCGTGTTTTCGCTGTTTCCCGCTCCGCTTTCGCTGGTGCGCAACGAGTCGTCTCTGGGGCTTGCGCACGGCGCGTGCATGCTGGCGAATCGCGCTGCCTATGAAGCGCTGGGCGGCCACACTGCCGTTCGCAACGAAATTTTCGAAGATACCCGGCTCGCCCAGATCTGGCGGGAGCGCGGTGAACGCGCGCTCTGTCTCGACGGGCAGGATGTGGTCAGCGTGCGCATGTACGCTTCCTTCCCGGAGATCTGGCTGGGCTTCCAGAAGAACTTCTACCTCGCCTTTCAGCGCGATATCAGCTTCTGGGCCTTTCTGCTGCTCCACCTCTGCGTTTTCCTGTTGCCCTTCCTCGGGCTGAGCTGGCGCGCGGCGGCATGGATTCTGGGCGCGCGTGTGCTGCTGGCCGTTCGCTTCCGGCAGAAATGGTGGAGCCCTTTGACGCATCCGCTGGGAGAAATGGTGCTGCTGGCCCTCGGTCTCTCTTCCTGGCGGGCCTGTCGCAATGGCCGCGGTGTCACCTGGAAGGGCCGTCAGTATCTGAACCGGGCATGAAGAAAGTGGTGGTGGTGGGGGCTGGCCTCGGGGGCCTGGCGGCGGCGCTGCGTCTGCGCGCGCGCGGTTATGAAGTCACTGTGTTCGAAGCAGGCCCCACGTTTGGCGGCAAGATGAACCGCTGGTGTTCGCAGGGCTTCAGTTTCGATACGGGGCCCTCGCTGATCACCATGCCGTGGGTCTTCGCGGACCTGTTTCGCGCGGCTGGCGCGCGCATGGAAGACCATGTCGAGCTGCTGCCGCTGCACCCGCTCGCCGAGTACATCTTCCCCGACGGCACCCGCTTTACCTATTCAACGAGCCTGCCGGATTGGCTCGCCGTCGTACGCAATCTGGACCGGCGCGATATTGCCGGCTTCCTGCGTTTTCAGGAACTGGGAGCCCGGCTGTACGAAGTCTCGCGCCAGACGTTTCTCCGCCGCGCGCCTTCGGAACGTCCTTCGCTCGCCGATTTGGGCGTACTGCGCAAAATGCCGCTCCGGTATGGCTGGGGTAATTACCATCGCACCGTGGCCGCGCATTTCCATAGCCCGCATCTGCGCCAGATGTTCGACCGCTATCCCACGTACGTGGGTTCCTCACCGTACCGCGCGCCGGCCACTCTGGCGCTCATTCCGTATCTGGAATACGCGTTCGGCGGCTATGCCGTGCGCGGCGGGCTGTATTCCATCGTGGAAGCGCTGGTGCGGCTCGCGCAGTACGCGGGCGTTGCGCTGTGCGCCAATTCGCCCGTGGCGCGCATTGAAACGGATAGCCGGGGCGTCACCGGAGTCGCGCTGGCCGATGGCCGCCGCGCGCCTGCCGATATCGTCATCATGAATGGCGATTCCGCAACCCTCGATACCCTCCTTGGCCGCACTCCCGCGCCTCTCCATTCACGATCCATGTCAGGCTTCGTCATGCTGCTGGGTCTGAAGCGGCCGCTCGGGTTGCAGCAGAACACCATCTGCTTCTCTGCCGATTACCAGCGCGAGTTCCATCAAATTTTTGACGAGCAGCGATTTCCAGACGACCCCACCGTGTACATCAACGCGCCAGGCGAAGGCGATGCCCTCTTCGTAATGGCGAATGCGCCCGGAACCGCCAGTGCGCTGCCGGAGGCGCGTGCCCGCGTCTTCGAACGCTTGCGGCGCAGCGGTTTCCCGGATCTTTCCGGCAAGATCGTGGTGGAAGATACGTGGACGCCCGAGCGCATCGCCCAGCGCTATCTGATGCCCGGAGGTTCCATATACGGAACTGATTCCCACGGTTGGCGCAATGCGTTCTTCCGTCCGGCCAATCGGGATAAGCGCGTGCCAGGCTTGTACCGTGTAGGCGGCAGCACACACCCAGGCGGCGGGACGCCCACCGTGCTGCTTTCCGCTGAAATCACATGCCGTCTCGTCGACTAATCCGCATCGCGCTCTGGTCGGTGTACGTGGTTCTGTGGGCCGGCGGCATGGTGCTGAATACACCGCCGAACATGACTTGGGCCGCGCCGGTTTTTCTGCTGCTCGCTGCCGCGCTCGCGGTCATAAATGGCGACTGGCGCGAGTTGCTGGTCACTGCCGCCATTGGGTTTGTTTTTGAAGCAATCGGTCTGCGCTTCGCCTATCCCTTCAGCGCCTATGTTTATACAGACGTGCTGGCGCCAAAGCTGCTGGGCGTGCCAGTCGCGATCGCCGGCGCCTGGCTGGTCCTGTTCGCCTACACGCGCCAGATGCGCACGGGCATCGTGCTCAGCGCGCTCGCGATGACGGCGCTCGATCTGGTGATCGATCCGCTCGCGTCAGGCTTTCTGCATTACTGGCGCTGGCTGACGCCCGGCCCGTACTACGGAGTTCCGCTGCTCAACTTCGCAGGCTGGTTCGCGGTGTGTCTGCTGATCTTCGCGATTCCGCGCCGGCCCGCACCGCGAAGCGACCCCACCTTCTGGCTTGGCACGTCGATCATTATCTTCTTCGCGGTGATCGCCGCCACTCACGCCTTCTTTTTAGTCGCCGTGCTCGGTGCAACCTTCGCCGCGGCAGGATATTTCAGATTCAGGTCTTCCATCGCTTCAACCACGATGTGAGAAATGGCCAGGTTGCGGAACCATTTCTTATTTGACGGAATCACGAACCACGGCGCGTGCTTCTTGCTGCATTTGCCGATGGCGTCTTCGTATGCCTTCTGATATTCGTCCCAGAACTTCCGCTCCGCCTCGTCCGCCGTCGAGATTTTCCAGTTCTTATCCGGATCGTCCCGGCGTGATTCGAACCGCTGCTTCTGTTCCTCCTTGCTGATGTTTAGGAAGAACTTCAGAACCACGATGCCGTTTTCGCTGAGTATCCGTTCGAACGCGTTGATCTGCTCGTAGCGCTCGGACCAAATCTCTTTGGGAACCAGGTCGTGTACCCGGACCACCAGCACGTCCTCATACTGCGAACGGTTAAAGATGCCAATCATGCCCTTGCCGGGCACGTTTTGATGAATGCGCCACAGGAAGTCATGATCCAGTTCGTGTGAGGACGGCTGCTTGAAAGAAGTCACGCTGCAACCCTGCGGATTCACGCCGGACATGACATGCGATATGGTGCCGTCTTTGCCGGACGCATCCATTCCCTGCAGGATGATCAGCACGGATTTCTGATGTTCCGCGTAAAGCACTTTCTGCAGAGTGCCCAGCCGATCCGAGAGGTGCGCAAGCAGTCCGGCCGCCTCAGTCTTTTCATCCAGTCCGGCGGTTTCGTCCGGATCGTGATCGGCAAGCCGGAACTTCTTGCCCGGTTTGACCATGAACTGTTTGCGGAAATTCACTCAGAAACCTCGTAAGTCTTGTTAGGCTTGCCTTGCAGATAGATGTCGAACCAGCCCACGATGTGATCAAGCCGTTCCACACGATGCTTCGGCACGCCGGAACGCGACAGCTCGTGCGATTCTCCCGGAAACCGAACCATCACCACCGGCTTCTTCAAGTACTTCAGGGCCCGGAACATCTGCTCACCTCCGGCCGTCGGCGGCGTGCGGTAATCTGCTTCGCCTTCCAGCAGCATCAGCGGCGTCTGCACGTTCCGAATGTAAGTGATCGGTGAATGCTCCTTGTAATCCGCTTCGGCCTCCCACGGCGCCCCCCGGAACCAGCTGGGCTGAAACTGCGTAAAATCGGCGGTGTACCACCAGCCCGCCCAGTCCGCGATGGAGCGCATCGAGACCGCCGCTGCAAAGCGGTTAGTGTGGCCGACTGCCCAATTGGTGAGCACGCCGCCGCCGCTGCCGCCTGTGACCCCCATGTGACTGGAATCGATATAGCCCTTCGAAATCAGCAGATCCACGCCGGCCATCAGGTCTTTGAAATCGTCGCCAGGATATTTGTACTGGATGATATTCGCGAACTCCTCGCCAAAGCTGGTGGAACCGCGCGGGTTGGGGTAGAACACCACATAGCCCCTGGCCGCCAGAAATTGCATTTCATGGAAGAAGTTGAACCCATACGTGGAGTTGGGGCCGCCATGAATATTCAGGATCAGCGGATATTTCTTCGAAGCGTCGAAGTGCGGCGGTTTTTGCACCAGCCCTTCGATCATCTTTCCGTCGAAACTCGGATACCAGACCTCTTCCGGCGCCGGCAGATCGAGTTGCGAAAAGAGTTCCTCGTTCACCTTCGTGATCTGCACCGGCTTTGCGTTCCTTCCGCCATCCAGCAGGTAAAGATCGCCGATGTTCGTAGTCGTGGAAATCAGGAGCGCGGCCCTTGACTGATCCGGCGTGGCGCTGTAAGCTTCCACATCCCAGTCGCCCGTGGTAACCGCCTCCAGCTTGCCTGAGCGCGAATCGATTCGCTTCAGATTGCCGCGCGCCTTTTCGGCGGAACTGACGTAAACGAAGCGCCCGTCTTTACTCCAGTACGGCAGCGATGGCGCGGAGGCGCGCGGAGGAGCCTGATCGCCTCCGATGCCGCCGCCGATTTCGTAGTCGTAATCCGACGTCAGATTTTGCGGCTTCGCGCCGGCCTGCAGGTCGGTGACATACAGATCGGGCGGTCCATGCATCCGCACCGGTTCCTTGTTTTCGGAACTAATGAACGCCATCCGCTTACCATCCGGACTGAGCGACATGCCGCGAATCCCGCCATTCATGCTGATCAGCTTGTGCATCTCACCGCCGGTCGCGTCTACCTCATAGATGTCGCTGTGTGGCTGCGCGTAGTAGCTCTCCAACTCGCGCTCGGTCGTGAAATAAATTTGCGAACCGTCCTTCGACCAGGTAACTGAGCTCTGGTCAAACGGATCCGTCGTAAGCTGCCTGGCTTTCGCCGGCGCGTTGATCACAGCCGGAACGGCCGCCGTATAAATGTGCGACTTGCGCCCGTAATCCACATAGCCCGCGCCGTTCGACCGGTAAACGGCTCGATTGATCACCCGGACATCGGATTTCTCTTCTTCCTTCTTCTTATCCATATCGGAGGGTTCCGTAGAAGAAAGAAACGCGAGCGTATGACCATCAGGCGACCAGACCGGGTTTGCCGCGCCTTTCGGCAGATCAGTCAGCGGGCGCGCTTCTCCGCCGCGCATGTCCAGAATGAAAATCTGCGGAGGTTCCGGTTTTCCCGCGTTCTCCGGGCTGCGAACAAACGCAAGCCGAGTACTGTCGGGTGACCAGCGCGGGGAAGAATCGTGTGTCCCGTTGGTAATCTGTCGCGGCGCGCCGCCCGTTGAGGGCACTATCCAAAGCGAGGTTGCGTAACCATCGTGCTTCCGCGTAACCGTCACCAGCGTATAAGCGACAGAGGATCCGTCTGGCGCGATGCGAGGATCCGCAATCCACTTAAACGCGTACAGATCCGTTTCCGAAACAGGGCGCTTCTCCGCCGAACCGGCACAGAAAGCGATTGTGAGCACCAGGACAATCAAGCGCATAACGTCTTCCAGTATGGCGGATTGGCTATGGGAGAATGGCGGTGCGTCCGAGAAACCAATCTATGAACCGTACAATTCTTTTGCTTCTCTTTCTTACCCCCGCGTCGGCTCTGGCCGCCGGCTGCGATGCAGCGGTGGGAGAGTGGCGCTGGTTTAACGGGGGAAATGTCACACTTACCCCGCAGAAAAGCGTGCTGATGAATGGTAAGGCTGCCGGTAAGTGGGACTGCGTGGATCCGAAGCGTACAGCTACCGTGCTCCGTTGGAATGCCGGATTTGTGGATAACGTCACCGTGAGTGGAAACCGGATGACGGGTAAGAATCAAAACGGCGTCCCAATCTCAGCGGACCGCAAGATAGCCGGACACAAATAATTACTTACATAAAGTTCGCCCCGCGCGTCCGGTGTGCCTGCTCCACATGTTTCTGAATGGTCCGAAGCGCCTCATCGATCCTGTCCAGCGTCTTCTCGTCCTCGTTCGAAGGGCTGTCTGACGGTTCTCTGTCGTTGAAGACCAGCCGCATCGTAATCTCCGAAAGCTGCGGCGTCACATCGCCGGAATCCACCCGGATCTGACCTGATGTTCCCTCTCCCGTCCAATCAATCGCCCGGCTTTCCGGGTCCAGGCTAAAGTTCGCGCCCTGGGCATCCGGCAGGTACGCCGGAACATTTGCTGTGTCGGACACGTATTGAAAGACGGAGTCGGCGGGAGCTTCGACAGACAATGTTCGCTCGTATTCAGTCATGGGACAATCGAGTTGCAATCTCCCTGCCACGGAGGCTTAATCCATCATGAGCATCTTAGATAAACTGTTTGGCCACGAAGAACAGCCAAAGAAAGACGCGCAGTCCCAGGGACAGTATCAGCCGCCGCAGCAGCAAATGCCGCAGCAGGCCTATACGCCAACCAATCAGCCGATGTCCAACGATCAAGCCATCGCGCGGTATCAGTACATGCTGAAAACCGCGCCGCCGGAGACCATCGAGCAGGCGCATCAGGAAGCGTTCGCGCAGCTCACTCCGGAACAGCGGCGTATCGTGTTGCAGCAGTTGAGTTCCACCGTGCCTCCCGGTGAGCGGCCTCCCGCCGGCGCCGACGATCCGCAAACGCTGGCCCGCATGGCCACCCGCGCGGAAGTGCGGCAGCCGGGCACCATGGAGCGCCTCTTTGGCGGTGGCGGACCGGGTGGCGGCGGTGGCGGTCTCGGCATGGGCAGCGTCATCGGCGGCAGTCTGCTGACCAGTCTGGCTGGCGGTTTCATCGGCAGCGCCATTGCCGATCATTTCTTCCGCGGTCCCATGGGCTCGGGCTTTTTCGGCGGGGGCGGATATGGCGGTGGCTTCGGCGGCGGTTACGGCGGTGGCGGCGAAACCATCATCAACGAAACCAATAACTATTACGACGACCGCCGTGACGCGAGCGACTCCTCCGGCGACGACACCAGTACCTCCGATGCCGCGAGCGACACCAGCGGCGACGACAGCACCGATTACGCCGGTGACGACTCCGGCACCAGCGACTACGACTCCGGCGATTCGGGCGACTTCGGCGGCGGTGACGATTCCGGCTCGTCCGACGTCTAGCAGCGGCCTGCGAATTCAGATATGATCCAGGGCATGCAGATCGATCGCAGAACCTTCCTGAAGGGCGGGGCCGCGCTGGCCGCCCTCCCCGCTGCCGGATGGGCCGCGTCCAGTGACAATAAGATTCGTCTCAGTGTCGCCACTTACTCCTTCCGCAATTTCGATCGCGAAACCTGCATCCGGGATATCAAGACCCTTGGCGTGCGTTACTGCGATATCAAGGAGAAACACCTTCCTTATAAGGACTCGCCGGCGCAGTTGAAAGCGGGGCGCAAAGAGTTCGACGATGCCGGCCTGATCGTTGTCGGCGGCGGCAACATCGACATGAAATCTGACGACGAAGCGGAACTGCGCAAGATGTTCGACTACGCGAAGAACTGCCGTTTCCCGATGATGATCATGGCGCCGACGCCGTCGAACCTTGGCAAAATCGAGAAGCTCTGCGGCGAGTACAAAATCAAGGCGGCCATCCATAACCATGGCCCCGAGGATAAGTTCTTCCCGACGCCGCAAAGCGCGCTGAAACTGATCAAGAACATGGACCCGCTGATGGGACTCTGTATCGATATCGGCCACACGTCACGCACTGGCGCGGATATTGTGGAATCCATCGCCGAAGCCGGCCCGCGCGTTCACGAACTGCACATGAAGGATCTAAAGGACCCCATGGCGAAGGACAGCCAGGTTCCGGTGGGGGAAGGCGTGCTGCCCATCAAGGCCATCTTCCAGCAGCTGGTCAAAATGAAATACCCAGGCGTGTGCTCGCTCGAGTATGAAATTCACGCGGACGATCCCATGCCCGGCATGCAGAAATCCTTCGATTACATGCGCAAGGTAGCGGCGGAAATCGGAGCTTGATTCAGATCGGAGCGGTGCGCGAAGAATCCATCACGGTCGATGACCGCGTGGCCATCCGCTTTCTCGGACTCGAAAGCGCTCGTGTCCTGGCCACCCCTCAGATGATCCAGCATATGGAGATCACCAGCCGCAATCTGCTGTTTCCTATGCTGGAGCAGGGTTTCGATTCCGTCGGCACGGTCGTGAACGTCAAACATCTCGGCGCCGCCCCGCTGGGAACGCAGGTCACCTTTCGCTCGGAGGTCGCGTCCGTCGATGGCCGCCGCGTCACCTTTCGTGTAGAAGCGCGAGACGGTCAGGAGAAGATCGGCGAAGGGCTGCACGAGCGCTTCATCATCAACATTGAGCGCTTCGCCGAGAAGATGAAGTCAAAGCTTGCGCGCGAAAATCGCGTAGTCTAGCCCGCCGAAGAACCGTTCGCGAAAGCCTTCGGGCAAGGCAGCCAGTTCGGGCCAGGCATCCGCGGCAGGGAACCTCTTCACCACTTCGATTCCGCCCATGCCGAATTCTTCCAGGTAAAAAGCCACCAGCGCGTGAGGCACCGGACGCGTGTGCGTCGGGTCCAGATAGAAGTGCGATGCAAAAATGGCGAGGCACTCCGGGTTAGGCGTTTCGAGCGCGATCAGTCCGCCCCGTTCCAGTTTTGCCGCGCAAAGCCGGAGCATGGCAGGCAGCCGATCCGGCGGCAGATGCTCAATCACCTGCGAGCAGGAGATCGCCGCGAGCGAGTAATCGGGCATCGCCTCAAGGTAGGCAAAAAGGTCGGCGACCTCGGCCCGCAGGCCCTTGCTGACGCAGTAATCCACAGACGCCGGGCTGAGATCGATCCCCACAGCCGCAATGCCGTGCTCGCGCATCACCTCCAGAAACTCACCCCGCCCGCACCCGATATCCAGCACTTCCCGCACTCCCCGGAAATGTGGCGCATAGAACTGCTGCGCTCCTCGGATGTATTCCTCGGAACCGCGGAAGCGATCGGCAAAGGCCTGGTAATCGAAATTCTGGGATGCCCCGGCTTGCGCCGGCGGCGCGCCCGTCACCGTCGCCGCTGTGCCGCGCTGACGGATGGTTCGCAGCTCGCTGTGAATCGTTCGCTCGAATTCGAGGCGGATGCGGCGCATATCTTCCCAAAGCTGGCTCTGGATCTCATGCAGTCCTTTGTCGAGCGACGCCCTGAAATCGCGGTGCTGCATTTCCACCAGCTCGCGCGCGTGCTGTTCGGCGGCCAGCAGCCGTTGCTGATGCGCCGTCTGCGCCTCGCCTCCCAGCTTCAGCACATCCGCGCGGAATTCGTGCCACTGCGCGGTTACTCCGGCCAGCCGCCGGGATTCCTCCGTCAGTCGGCGGCCTTCCGCCAGCAGGTCCTGCGCGCGCTGCTCGGCGGCTGTCAGCCGCGGCTCCACGGCTTGGCGATCCTGTTCGAGCCTCGTGCCAATCTGTGCCCCGAGCGAACTCAGCGACCGGTTCAGTTCATTCACCGATTCCATCAGCGCTTCCACACACGCGAGCGCGCCCCGGTTGAACACAATCTGGTCGCGCACGAACCAGCCCAGGCCGCGGGCCACGGAGCGCTTTACGGATTGAATGGCGTTGTTCACCAAACCGCCCCGGCGCGGGTTCACGCTGCCAATGGAAGCCATCTTGGCCTGCGCCGCGTCGCGCGCATGAACCACCGGCATCAGATCAGCCAGTGGCACGCGGATCGGTTCAAATTCCGGGGCAGCCGCTTCCACCACGGCCGCGCCCGTGGGAAACTGCGCGCGCACGCGGTCGCGAATGCCATCCACCAGCGCCCGCAGCTCCGCTATTTTTTCTTCGTCAACGGGCACGCTTGTTCGCCTTGCCGGAGTTCTTGACAAACTGCGCGGTGATAGTGGAATGCAGTCCTCCGCGCGGCATGAACTCGCCTACCAGTGTTGCCGAAACCGGGTTCACCGCCCGAATCACATCCTGAAGGAAGCGATTCACCACGTTCTCGTAAAAGATACCGAGATTGCGGTACGCCATGGTGTATTCCTTCAGCGACTTCAGCTCGAGACACAGCTTGTCCGGCTCATACACCAAGGTAAGCTTGCCAAAGTCCGGCAGCCCGGTTTTGGGACACACGGACGTAAATTCCGGCATCGCGATCTCGATCTGGTAACGGGGAAACTGGTTGGGCCAGGTTTCGATTTCCGGCAGTTCGGCGTCAATGCCGGCTACCGCGTGTTCGTCGGTGTAACTTCGTTTCATGAGAGTTCTTTGGCAAGTCCGTCGAGGAACAGGCCGACATCGGTGACCACACCCACGGCCTGACCGGTGCCGCGGTCGCTGACCTTGGTGGCAACCGCTGGGTTGATGTCCACGCAGACGATTTTGACCCAGCTGGGCAGCATATTCCCGGTCGCGATCGAGTGCAACATGGAACCGAGGCACAGCACCACACCCGCGCCCTTTAGATGTTCCGCGTAGGCATCCTGAGCCGCGTTCATGTCGGTGATGGTGTCAGGCAGCGGACCATCGTCGCGCAGGCTGCCCGCCAGTACAAACGGCACGCCCGCCTTGACACACTCGTACAGAATTCCCGATTGCAGGCGCCCCTGTTCCACTGCGCCCGTGATATTGCCGCAGTGGTAAATGGCGTTAATGGCACGCATGTGATTGCGGTGCCCGTGTTCCTCCTGCCGCCCGTCAGCCATGCGGATGCCTAGCGACGTGCCCAGCAGCGCGGATTCCACGTCGTGAACGCCCAGCGCATTCCCGCTCAGCACCGCCTGAATATACCCGCCGCGAATCAGCGCGCTCAGCGGCTTCACACCGCCCGTATGGACGCACACCGGACCCGCCACCGCGATCACTTTCAGATTCTGTTCCCGAGCCTTGCGGATCAGGTTGGCCGTCTGACGAACGGCGGTCTCCACCTGACGCTCCGACGAAATTTCATTCGACATGAACGCAAACGTGTTGCGGTCGCGCTCTTTCGCCTCGGGAACCACGCGGATTCCGCGCATGCCCACCACCACCTGATCGCCGGCCTTTACATCGCGCAGTCGCCGGCACACCGCCGAGCCGTCCTGCACCACCACCAGCGCGTCCATGCGCTGATTCGCCACTTCCACCCAGCGGTTTCCCAGCCGCACCTCGGTGCGGTGGTTCGTGGTGGAATAAAAGTCCTCCGGCGCGCATTTGTCGCAATCCACACCGCGCAGCTGCGCATCGGCCGCCTCCACCGGAGAGCAGCCCAGCGCCAGCAGGTTCTGGAGCACGTGCTCCATATCTTCACTGGTGGGCGATTCGATCCGCAGCCGCAGATACGAAGGTTCGCCATTGGTGCGCCCGATCCGGAACTGCTCCACCTCGAAGCGGCTGCTGTACTCCACCACTTTGTCGAAGATCTCTTCCATGATGTGGGAGTCGATCAAATGGCCCTGAGCCTCGACAGTTTCCTGAAATTGCATCATTGACCAGTGTAGCGGGCGCGGCGAAACGGCCGCAGCCGGACGCGCAGCTAGAATGAGGGAACCGCTCTCATGTCTTTCCCGCTCGATCCCAATGGCTTCTACCGTCCCACTTCCCTTGCGGCTATACCCGAGGTGACTGCCGTGTTCGGTTCCCGGCATTCCGGGCCTCCGGCCGGCGAACTCGCCACCGTTCATCAGGTGCACTCGGCGGATGTGATTCGGGTCAGCGCGGCCGGGCTCGCCGGCGATGGCGACGCTCTGATCACAGACGTTCCCGGCGTCATACTCGCCATCAAAACTGCCGATTGCGTGCCCGTCCTGATGGTCGATAAGCACCACCACGCGGTTGCGGCGGTGCATGCCGGATGGCGCGGCACGACCGGTCACATCGCGCCACGCGCCGCCGAAGCCATGCGGGAAGCCTTCGGTACGCGACCGGAGGATTTACAGGTCGCGGTGGGGCCGGCAATTGGCCCGTGCTGTTACGAAGTAGGGCCGGAAGTCGCGCGGGAGTTTATCCCCGGTGTGACTGCGAAGGCAAAACTGGATCTGGCGGCAATCAACCGCGATCAGCTGACCGAAGCAGGGGTGCCGCCGGGCAAGATCGAAGTGGCCGGTATGTGTACCTTATGCATGGATAAAGCATTTTTTTCCTTCAGGCGGGAACGCGCGGAAGCCGGACGGATGTATTCGGCCATTCTCTGGAATAAATAAAAAAAAGGCGCAATCGTCGGATCGCGCCTGAGGTAAACAACAAGGAGGAATTTAAGGCCGTCTCTATGCGGCGTTGGCGAACTCAACTGTATCGGAGGTTTCAAACTCGTGGCGGTCGGCGGCTTCCTGGCAGGTGATGCAGTACGCCGTCTGCGGTACCGCGTTCAGACGCTTGGGGCTGATGTCTTCTTCACAGTGAAGGCAAACACCAAACGATCCGTCAGCAATGCGGGCGAGGGCTCCGCGCACCTGGCGCAGCAGCGTGGATTCGCGGTCAAGGTTGCGGATCGCCAGCTCACGCTCGCCGGCCAACTGGACTTCATCAAGTGCATCCGGAGTCTTTTCGATCGCGATGTCTTCGCGATTCCTCAGCGCATCGGACAGCTCTTTGAGCTTTGCCTCGAGCACTGTTTTGTATTTTTCAATCTCATTCTTGGTCATGGTCGTATCTCCCTATAAAAGTAAAGCGTCGTATAAAATATCTCAGCAAATGTGTTCGAATCCATCAGACGAGAACTTCAGTGTGAAAGTTTCAAATTATCTTAGCGGCGCCCGCTAAGAACCTCACAGAGTAGCTCGTCATGGACCCCCATCTAGCAATCTTCTTACCAAACCCAAACACCTCGGAAAACTCTCGCCGCGTCCCCGAATCTTTCGGATGAATGCGCGCAGACTTTAGGCTTATCGAATCTCGAAGGTACCGAAAGCCAGTCCGAGTGGACGTCCGCCCGCGGACGCGGCGAAGGTCCGGTTCACCCACAGACTTACCTCAAGGGAGCCGCTGCCGGTCAAATCCGGCGGCAACCTGAACGAACGAGTAAAAGGAGCTTCCGGTTTAGAAAATTCCACTTCGGGCAGCGGGTTGCCGTTTACCGACACACGCAGCACAAGCGGAACGGAGCCAATTTGCTCTTCCGGGCAATACCCAGTGAGGATGAGCCTGTCGTTCGGCGTTTTCGGGCCACCGATTCGGAACGATGCCCTTTGCGGCATCCACCGATGATCAACCTCGAGCGGATACCATGTCGAACCGAGCAAGTATTGCATAAACCGGCTGCCAGCGTCAACTGTTCTGGGCACATCTTTGTCGGATACTGCGGCGGCATTCCATTCGTATTGATAGGTCACGTTCCGGGGGCGCCCGTTGGTTAGGGAATACATCACCAGCTCGTTGTCCAGAACCGCCCGGGCAGCCACGCCTGCCGGTAAAACGCGGTCGAAATCGTTCCGCGCCGAGTCTTCCGCCAGGTACACATCCGGGATGTCGAGCGCCTGAAACGGCGAATGCGCCATGGCAAAATCGTACAGCTCCTGCGTAACGCCGGTCAGCAGGATGGCTTTGCGCGGATGCAGTTCGTGCGCGTGGCGAATCCCGAGCACCATCTCCCGCACATCCTGCGAGCGGTCGAAACTCCACTGCGTCTGGCGGCGAGCCGCGGGGATCTGCAGGAACAGGTAACCCGCCGCAGGCAGCAGCATGTAGGGTCCGAACCGGCCGGTCAGCATCTCGCCGAACAGCATGGCCAGACCGATTGCCGGGATTGTCAGATAGTAGTCGGTCATATGTCCCCGCAGCGGCAGCAGCGGCGCGAGAGTAATGACGAACCAAAGCAGGAAAAAGAGAGGAAGAAAGTTACGGCGCCGCGCTTGGCGGACCAGGTGCCACACTGCCAGCGCAGTGTAGGCAAGCGTCAGAATCGTTCGGGGCGAGCGCCGCCACGTCGCCGGAATCCACGCCCAGCTCCAATAGGTTGCGAATGTCCGGAAAATGTCGAAATTGAGATGCCAGGCATACGCGCCCGTTGCCGGAAGTGGCGCGGCCCACCGGTGCACCAGGTAGTAGACCGCCGAAATTACGAAAAGGGGCGCGGTCCGCAACAGTTCCGAACGCGGTCTGCGGCACGCTGCCAAATAGGTCAGCAGCAGCGCCGGGTAAACGACGTTCAATTCCAGCGCGCCGAACCCCAGCACGAACACCACCAGCTGCAGCCAGTAATGCCCGCGCAGGTGAAGGGCAAACGCCAGGAGCAGGCAAAACGCACACAGGATCTCGTTATAATCCGAAGTCCACGACATCGCCGTCGCCAGCGCGGCATTTGCGGTCCAGAGCACCGGAGCCGCGAACGATGCAATCCGGGAACCGGTAAGCCGCAGGACTATCCAGCCCAACAGCAGCAGATTCAAAAATTGCGTGGCGAACACCAGAATGCGGTAGGGCAGGGCATCGGCGCCGAAGAACCGGTAAAACAGCAGAAAAAATCCGCGCTCGCTCCACGGACGGATGGTGCCCTGCGCCATTGGCGAGAACATCTGCGTCAAAAACGAGTGCCGGTCGAATACCTGGTTGTGCAGGCTCAGCCAGGCGAAATCGTCACGCTGAAACCACGCCAGCAAACCAAACCAGTACAACCACAGGCAGAACAGCGCGGGAACCGTCCAGGAAAGTGCGCGGACGGCACGGTTCATCGATTACTTGTGTTCGAAGCCAACTGCCGTCGCAATCACGCCCAGCTCGCGCTGCTCCATTGTGCCCGCGGGGACGAACTTGTCGAGTGTAAATTCCACCTTCGCGGAATCCCCCGGCAACGCGCTCGCCGGCACGTCGCGGGTATATGTGTAATCGCCCGCCTGAGTGTAGGTTTCGGGGGAGAGCGCCGTGCCGTTGACCGTGGCGCTGAGGGAGGTGACGCGAACCCGCTTCTGGATGGCCTCCGGAAAGGCGAACTTGAACTTCAGCACCGCGCCGTTTTGGGCGGACCCCAGCGGCGGCCGCAGCATCACAGAAAAATGTCCGGTGGTCCAGCGCCAGGCGTTGCTCTCGAGGCTCGACCAGCCGCTGATCAGCTGGGTCTGCGCGCGCGGATCGTTCATGGCCAGCATGGTGGCCAGACGCGGCGCCTCTTCCTCCGTCTGCACGGTGACGCGGTCTTTGCTTTTACATCCGGCGAGGCCGGCAACAATGGCGGCCGCTAGGGCCGCGCGTTGAATGTTCACGATCATCAGTCTCCCGTTTTTTCCACCTGAACCAGACAGCTGTAGAACGTGGGTCCGCCGCCCAGATCCGTCAGCCGCTCTGAGGTCAGGGCGTTGATGTTCCGCCGTTCAGGGGCAAAGCCAGGCCAGCGAGTGGATGGCGTACACACCACGCCGGGCGCCACATCCGCGGCAACCTTCGCGCGCAGCACACAGGAGCCGCGATCGTTAAACACGCGGATGGAATGGCCGTCCGCAATTCCGCGCGGCCCGGCATCATCCGGATGAAGGGTAGCGGCAGCCGTTTCCCAATCCAGCTCCCGGCGATTGCCGAAGGTGGAGTTCATGCTGTCGTGGTGTTTCGGGGAAATCAATTCCAGAGGATAACGCGATTTCAGAGCCGAATCGCCACGCCGCGATTCCACCGGTGGCTCGTAATCCAGCGATTCCGCACGAAACTCGCACTTCCCGGACGCCGTGCCGAAGTTGCCGTTTGCGAAAGGAAGCCAATGCTCCCCGGCGGGCGAGATCTTGAGGCGGACAAAGTGCTCCCGCTCCAGCTGCTCGAGCGTGATGGCCGCCAGATTCGGGTGGCCGGAGTCGAGCAGACCCCGGATCATGTCGTCCTCCGATTCCTCAAAGCAGGCGTCCTGCAGTCCCATGCGCCGCGCCAGCCGTCGAAAAATCTCGACATTGGTCAGACACTCGCCCGGTGCAGGCAGGGCGGGACGGGCCAGCTGCAGGTAATAGTGCCCGTAAGCCAGGTACAAATCGGTGTGCTCCAAAAACGTGGTTACGGGGAGCACGATATCGGAGTAGTTCGCCGTATCTGTTTGAAACTGTTCGAGAACTACCGTGAACAGATCCGGCCGTTTCATCCCCCGGATCACGGCATTCTGGTTCGGCGCAATGGCAATTGGGTTCGAATTGTAGACCACCATCGCGTGAACCCGGGGCTGGTCCATCTCGTTCAGCGCGTACCCCAGCCGCGTCATGTTTACCAGCCGTGCTTCGCGGTCCAGGGGCGAGATGCGCTGCAGTTCGGGCTTTTCCAAATAGTTACGGTTCAGCTGAAAAGCCTGAGAGGTGGAAAGCTGCAGCCCGCCTCCCACGTCCTTCCAGGATCCCACCAGGGCGGGCAAAAGCGCCACCGCGCGCGTGGCCAGGGCGCCGCGTTCACTGCGCTGGATGCCGTAATTGAGCCGAATTGCCGAGGGCCGTACCGTGGCATACTCGCGTGCAAGCAGGGTTATCTCCTCGGCGGAAAGACCGGTCAGCGAGGCCGCGCGTTCCGGCGGATATTCCCTGGCCCGCTCCCGCAGTTCCGCGAACCCCAGCGTGTGCCGGTCAATATAGTCCTTGTCGTGCAGATTCTCGCCGATGATCACGTGCATCATGCCGAGCGCAAGAGCCGTATCGGTGCCGGGCTGGATGGCAAAATGGCGGTCTGCCAGCTGCGCGGTTTTGTTGCGGTGCGGGTCGATCACGTAAAACCGCGCACCGCTGCGGCGCGCTTCCACGATGAACGGCCACAGATGCACGTTGGTGGCAAGAATGTTCGCGCCCCACGCGATGATCAGTTTCGAGTGACGGAACTGCTCGGGTTCGGTGGCTGCGCGGGAACCCAGCGCTTCCAGCATTCCCGCGGTTCCGGCGGAAGAACAGATGGTGCGATCCAGACGCGAGGCGCCCAGCCGGTGAAAAAAGCGCCGGTCCATGCCGCCGCCATTCAGCAGGCCCATGGTGCCGGCATAGCTGTAGGGAAGAATGGCCTCGGAACCGTAAGTATCGGAGACGCGCTGCAGCCGGAATGCCACTTCGTCCAGTGCTTCGTCCCAGGAGATGCGGGTGAACCGGCCGTCGCCTTTAGCTCCGGTCCGGCGCTGCGGGTACAGCAGACGCTCAGGCGAATATTCGCGCTCGAGGTAGCGCGCCACCTTGCCGCACAGGAATCCCCGGGTAACAGGATGGTCCGGGTCGCCGCGCAGCCGCGAACCTCGCCCTTCATCCACATTGATTAAGAGCGAGCAGGCGTCGGGGCAGTCCAGAGCACACACGGAATGGCGCGTCTCGGGCAAATTGAATTATACCGGGGAATGGAAACAGGATGCCAAAAGAAAAGCCCGCGCCAGAGAGGCACGGGCCGGAAATGCACAACCGCTAAAACTATTTGCCGCGAAGTTTGCGGCGGGAGGCGAAACCGAGGCCCAGCAGGCCGGCGCCCATCAGGAACATGGAAGCGGGTTCCGGTGTGCTGGTGCTGAAAACCTGACCCTGGATGGTGGTAAGGCCGAACGTGGCCGTCGGCGCGGGGATTACCAGCGAGGTCGGGCTGAAGACATAGAAAGTGCTGCTGCCCGCTGTCTGCGGCGAAGGACTGTAGCTGATATTCACGGTGTCAATTCCGGATCCGCTGTTGAAACCAATCTGACCTCCGGAGCTTGTGCCCGTAAAGTTAAGAACGGAACTATCTGTTATGTCCGTGATTTTCAGATTAAAAGTGAATGCGGGAATAGTAACGATACCCGTAACGCCGCTGTACATTACATCGAAAAATCCGTAAGCCGTATTTGATCCGGATAATACGTTTTGGGGATTTCCCGGACCGTCCGTGGTTTCATACTGGATCGCAACCGTCTGATCCCCGCTGGTCACGGTCAGCGTATTATTTATGCTTGGAACCGCATCCCCCGAACTGGGAACCGTATACCCGATGCTTCCTCCCGAGCCAACAGAGGTGAACATCGAACCTTCTTCATAAAATTGAATTGTGGCGGCCTGAATTGAAGTTGAAATCCCAAGCACCGCTAATATCGTGACTGCCAATTTACCCACTCTACACCCTCCTCCGAACTGGTTTTTTTCTATGTTGCTGTAGGGTATATTACCGACCGGTATTGCGAAAAGTCAATAGAAATAAAGAATTCAAATGATTATTTACGGCGGGCGACAATCCGGCTGCCGTGCAGCAGGCTGTTAAACTAAAGGCATCATGCTGAGCCGTGCTGACGCCACCGAGATGTTCGAGTCCGACGATCTGATCGGCATCGGAATGGAGGCCGATCGCATCCGGCGCTCTTACCACCCGGAGGGTGTGGCGTCCTATATCATCGACCGCAACATCAACTACACCAACTTCTGTACTGAATACTGCTCGTTTTGCGCTTTCTACCGTCCCATGGGACACAAGGAAGGGTACGTACTTCCGCAGGAAGAGATCTTCGCCAAGATTCAGGAGACCATTGATCTTGGCGGGACGGGAATCCTGATGCAGGGCGGTTTGCACCCGGATTTGAAAATTGATTGGTACGAGGACCTGCTACGAAATATCAAGCAGCGCTTTACCATCCATACGCACTGCTTTTCGGCTCCCGAGATCACGAATATCGCCCAGGTGAGTGGAATTTCCCTGCGGGATACCATTGCCCGTCTTCGGGATGCCGGCCTTGATTCTATTCCGGGCGGCGGAGCCGAAATTTTGGACGATGCGGTTCGCTACCGCATCAGCCGCCTGAAATGCGGAACGCAGGAATGGATCGATGTGCACCGGACTGCCCACGCGCTCGGCATGCGGACCACCGCCACCATGATGTTCGGCTGTGGGGAAACCATCGAGCAGCGCGTGAATCATTTCGAGATTGTGCGCCGCATTCAGGAGGACACCGGCGGGTTCACCGCCTTTATTCCCTGGAGTTTTCAGCGGGAAAATACCTCGCTCGGACGGTTTATTAAAGAAGAGGCGACCGCCGTCGAATACCTGAAGACGCTGGCAATCTCGCGGATCTATCTCGATAATATTGTGAATATCCAGTCTTCCTGGGTGACACCCGGCCTGAAAACCTGCCAGGTGGGCCTGCGCTTCGGCGGCAATGACGTGGGCAGCATTATGATCGAGGAAAATGTAGTTTCTGCGGCAGGAGCGCATCACCGGGCATCCGAAGAGGAACTGCGGCGTCTGATTCGCGACGCCGGATTCATTCCGAAGCAGCGCGACACGCTCTACACGAAGTATTTCCTGAATTAGGCCAGCGGATATTCGAGAGAACTCGCGAGCCATTCGCCGTTTTGGCGAACCGCGTCGCGCAGGGTGGCGCAGAGTTCCTGCCGTTTTTCGAACAAGCGGTAGCCGGCTCGCGGCCGCAGATAGCCCTCCGCTCCGGCCGGAACCTGTTCCATGCTTTCGTAGCGCTTCCGGTTGTCCAGCAGTGCTTTGACAAGGAATGGCATCACCGTGGAGTAGTCAGCCTGCATGCTTTCGGTCGATTGCCGGTAGGTGTCCTTGTCCACTTTGCCCCACGTAACCGCTTCCGCCGGCGGGCAGGAGGAGAGCGAGCCGTCGGTTACGGGCGCCGTCACAATCTGCACGTCGAACTCATATCCGCGCACGTCCGGAATGCCGAGTATCTGGCCCAGTGCCGGCTCCGGCTGCAGGTTGAAGTTTTTCGGCACGCCGCCGCCCAGGATCAGTGTGGCGAGGGCATGCGCGTTGTCTTCGAACAGGCCCCAGTGATGATAGGCGCATGCTTCGAACACTTCGGCGTGCAGGTCGAGTTCGAACGCGTACCCGGGAATCAGCCCGGCTTCGCGCATGGCCCAGAGCTTCATGGAGTTTAGAAACACGCTGCCATCGGCAGGCGCGCCGACGAAAACGGGGATCGCGAGCCTCTGACAGGTGGAAAGCAGCCCGGGTGTCACCTGATTCTGCTGTTCCTGCCGCCCGAAGTACTGGCCCAGAAGCCAGCGCAACTCGGTGCCGGTCATCTTTTTCTGAAACTCGGGGCGCGCCAGAACGGCAGTAAGGAAACGGTCCTGATCGAGCAGCACCTGTTCGTCGAATGCCATGTCGGTGACGCGAATGGTTTTTTCATCGCGCAGCGCCGCATCGTCGCCGAAAATGGGCACCTCGAAAATCGGGCCGGGAGGCTGGCGTGACATATCCAGGCTGCGGTGTCCGTCGTGATAGCACACGGCGTCGGTGGTGCTTAGATAAGCCACCCAGCCTGTCTCGAGCAGCGGGATCAGCCAGGCCTGATGCTGGCCGGAAACGGTAACGGGGCCGGATATCGCGAGCGTGAGCGGACAGCCCATGCCAATGGCACGATCAAGAATTTGGTAAACGCGGCGAAGAAAAGCTCCGCCAAATGCGGGCAGACAATGAGTAATGAGGTCGTCGAGGGTGTCGCATTCATCGACACGGCGCACCTCGACGGGGCGGCGAGGGGGGTGCATTCTTTCCGAACATAGCAGACCGGCGGCCTATACTGGGCAAGGGATGCGCAAGGTTTCGCTGAAGGAAAAGTTCGCCGGAATTGGCGAGCACTGGAGCCCTCGAATTGCCGGAGAATTAAACGGGCAGGAAGTCAAACTGGTCAAGCTCCTGGGCGATTTCGTCTGGCATCATCACGACGAGCAGGACGAGCTCTTTCTCGTGGTATTGGGTTCGTTTCGCATGGACTACCGCGACGAGACCGGCGCGGAGCGGCAGATGGAGATTGCCGAAGGGGAATTCGTGATTGTGCCGCGCGGCGTGGAGCACCGTCCCTGCGCGGAAAAGGAATGTTCGCTGCTGCTGTTTGAGCCCGCAGGGACGCGCAACACCGGCAACGTCACCTCCGACCTGACTGTGGAAGCGCCCGCTTCCATCTAAGATTCCGGTCTACGCCGCGACGATTTCGACCGGCACGCCCTTGCGGCGCAGCACCGCTTCGATATCAATGGCGCGGTGACGGGTGGCATCGTATTCCACCATCAGGGAATCGAGCGCCGGCGCCAGTTGTACACGATCGATTCCATAGATCGCCTGCACGTCGCGGATGGCGAGCATCATAGCTTCGTCGAGCGGCTTTTCGAGCCGGTAGTGGGCCTGAATCTTGGTCAAATGCCAATTATAGATCAGGCCCAGTAATTCAGAGGCCCGGCGCCGCGGCCGAGACCCGGATTGGTGCGGATGGCATTCGTAACGTAGGTTTTCGCGCGCGCGACCGCATCCGGAATCGGCAGCCCGCAGGCGAGCAGCGCGGTTATGGCGGCCGAATAGGCGCAGCCGGTGCCGTGCGTGTGCCGGGTTTCGATACGCGGGGCGGGGAACTCGGTAAACTGGCCTTCGAACAGCAGCAGGTCGATCGCCTGGTCGCCGGTCAGGTGACCACCCTTCACCAGCACTGCCCGCGCGCCCGTTCCGTGCAGCGCGGTGGCGGCTCGCCGCATCGATTCCAAATCGGCAACCGGGAAGCCGGCCAGTGCCGAAGCTTCGTCAAGGTTTGGCGTAACCAGGGCAGCAAAAGGCAGCAGTTCGCGCAAGGCCGGACCGCCCAGCTTTGCCCCGCCTTTACTGAGCATCACGGGGTCGACCACCAGTGGGAAGGAAAAATGGCCGGCGGCCTGCGCGACCGCGCGGATGACTTCGGCTGAACCAAGCGCGCCGGTCTTCGCCGCGGCCGGGGGCACATCCTGCAGAACGGCGGCCAACTGGTCGGCCACCAGGCCGGGCGTCAGCATTTCCACGCGGGTCACGCCGGCCGTATTCTGAACAGTCAGAAGTGTCGGGACAGCCTGTCCGTAGACTCCAAACTGGTGAAAAACCTTCAGATCCGCCTGCAGACCCGCGCCGCCGGAAGGGTCCGAACCGGCGATGGTCAGGGCGATGGGGATCACTCAACCGCCAGCGTAACACCGGCCTGGCTCGGCACATTGCCGGCCAGCAGGATCACGGGGACGATTCCGGTGGCGTCGGGCGGCAGCGTAGCGTTTACCTGCGTGAGCCCGATCAGGCCCGGCGCGTCACCCGCGAACTGAACCGTCCCCGCCGTTGCGCCGAAAATTACGCCGATGGAGTTGCTGACGCCCGCACCGGTGGCATAGAGCGTGATCACGGAACCGCGCGCGGCCGCGTTCACCTGCGAATTCGTGCTGCCATCCTGGTTCGCGGCGACGGCCTGACCCGTGCCGCCGCTGAGAGTAAACAGCCCGGGAGCCGCATTCGCAACGCTGAGTGTGATTGGCGGCTGCGCGGTTCCGGAGTAGCTGAGCTGCAGGAGGGTGGAGGCTTGGTTTACGGTTGCGCAAGGGATCTGTGCGGTCACCTGGTTTCCCTCTGCTGACACGGTGACTGCGGGCTGGCCGTCGAAGAGAACTGCGGTTGTCGTGGCGCCTGCGGACGGTGCGAAGATGCTGACCAGCGAACACGGAGCCACCGGCCCTGGCTGCAGCGTAGCCGCGTTTACTACCGCAACGGATGAGGCCGGCGATTCAATCGGCGCCGCAGGCGCGGGCGTCAGGCGGCGGATGCGTTGATTGCCCGAGTCGGCGATGTACAGCACGCCCGTTGACCGGTCAAGAAACAGGCCTACCGGCGACGAAAGCTGGGCGCGCGTCGCGACATCGCCATCGCCGGCGAACCCGGCAGCACCTGTCCCGGCGATGATCGTGGTGGCGGTAGTGTCCGGCGCGATCAGCAGGATGCGGTGGTTGTTCGTGTCGGCGATGAACACGTTTCCGAGGTTGTCCACAGCGAGGCCGCGCGGGGCGTTCAGCATCGGCGTTGACAGGGTGCTGACGACGCCGTCTGCAGTTAAACGGCGGATGCGGTTATTGCCGGTGTCCGCGAAGTAGAGCGTCCCGCCGGAATCGAGCGCCAGCGCGCCCGGACTATCGATCTGAACCGCGGTGCCCATGCCATCGCCGTTCCAGCCGCGCACGCCGTTGCCGACCACGGTGACAAGGGTGCCGCCCGAGTTGACCCGCCGGATGCGGTGGTTGGCCGTGTCCGCGAGGAAAAAGCCGCCTCCCGGCGTGAACTGCACGTCGCTTGGGGACAGCAGCGAGGAACCGGTGGCCTGGAATCCGTCCCCCGTATAGCCCGGCATTCCGTTGCCGGCCACGCGCGTGAGCGAAGCGGCGGACAGGTCGCGGATGGCTTCGCCTGTGGAATCGGCGATGAGCAGGTCTCCGGTTCCGGTGAACGAAAGGCCGGCAGGAGAAAACAGCCCGGAGGCTGGGGCCGGCACGGAGGAGATTGACCCCGCTCGCGAGACCGTCCGCAGCCGCGAGTTGCCCTTGTCGGAGATCCAGAGCGTGCCGTTCGCATCGAGAGCCGCGGCGGAAGGCACGTTGAGGCGCGCGGACGTGGCCGGCCCACCGTCGCCTCGCAGGAAGTAAGAACCGTCGCCCGCAATTACCGCCTGCGCGCCATTGGGGAGCACCTTGTAGACCTGCGTACCGGCCGCGACGAACAGGTTCCCGGCGGCATCCAGCGCGACGTCGCGCGCGGAGAGCGGGATGGTGGAAATCACGCCCGAAGCTGTTAGCCGCCGGATCCGCTGGTTCCCGCTGTCGGCAATGTATAGAGTGCCGGACGGATCGACCGCGACGCCGGTCGGCGTGTTGAGTTGCGCGGCAGAGGCGCTGCCTCCCACACCGGTGCCCAGTACGGTTGTGATCACGCCGGCTGCGGACACCTTGCGGATTTTATGGTTCCCGCTGTCGGCGATGTAAAGATTCCCGGCGCGGTCGACCGCCATTCCCGCCGGATAGCTGAGCTGCGCAAGGAGCGCAGGGCCGCCGTCGCCTCCCGAGCCCGATACGCCTGTGCCCGCAATGGTGGTCATCGCGCCAGTAGGGTCGAGACGAACGATGCGATGACCGCTGAATTCCGCGATATAGACGTTCCCGGCCGCGTCCGACAGAACGTTGCGCGGAGACGGCAGGTTCGCCGCTGCCGTACTTGCATTCCCATTCGAATCGATGCGGCGGACCCGATTGTTCCCGAGATCGGCCACAAACACGTTGCCGGAGGAATCGACCGCGACGCCGTAAGGCAGATTCAGATCGGTTTTCGTCGGGAAACCGGTGCCCGCGACAGTGGTGATCACGCCTCCGGCTGAGATGCGGCGGATCCGGTGATCGCCCGCATCGGCGATGTAGAGATTGCCCCCGGCGTCCAAATAAATGCTTTGCGCATCCCGCAGTGGCGCCATGGTCGCCGGCCCGCCATCGCCCACCATGCTGCTCCCGGCCACGGTGTCGATTACGTAAGGAACCGGAGTGGCGGCAGGCAGGGACTGGCAGAGCGCGACAGCAAGAATCGGAGCAACGCAAATTCGCATCGTCTCCTTCGTAGCGCGGCTCTACAGAACTTCTCATCCGCCGCCGATAGATGGCCATGTTGTGGCAGAAACTTGGCGCAATTCTGTTGTGCGGCAATATTTGGGCGGCGGGCACGCTGCACCTGAAGACCAGAACGATCGACACGGCGGATCTGCCGGCGGACTACCAGGCGAATTCCTCGCGCAGCTGGCACGCGGGCAGTTCGCATTACCTGCTGCAGTACAAAGCTGCGGTCAGCGCCGCGGATGTGGAAGAGCTGGCGGCGCGCGGCGCGGTGGTAACCGGCGTGGTGCCGGACAACGCCGTGATGGTGACTGCGGGCGACGGGTTCTCCACGGAAGGCCTCGACCTGCTGTATGCCGGGCGGCTGCGCGGCGAACTCAAAGTAAGTCCGCTGCTGGCGGGACGCCCGGACGGATCGGCGTTCGTTGTCGAGTTTCACCCGGATGTGAATCCGCTGGACGCTTTGGAAATGCTGCGGCAGCAGAACCTCGCCGTTCTGCCGCATCCGAGTTTGGCGCCCAACCACTTCGTGGTCACCGGCTCGCTTCAGGAGGCGCTCGCGCTGCAGGATTGGGATGAAGTGGATTACATTTTCCCGGCCTCGGACGATCTGGTGTCCGGACAAGTGGTGCAGAGCTGCGAGGGCGCGCTTTCCACTTCGGCAAGCTCCACCGGTGTCGGTTCGGGACAGTACGTAGTGGTCGGACACGGATGGCCGAAGGGAACGTCAGGAGCCGCCGGCATCGGTTACTTCTTCTCCGCGCTGACGCCGAATGCTCAGCAGTCGCTGGTGAAAGCGGAGATCGAGCGGGCGTTCCAGGCGTGGGCGAAGTATGCTCCGCTGCAGTTTCAGGAGAAAACGAGCGCAACCGCCAACCAGACCGTGAATGTCTGGTTCGCGAGCGGAGACCATGGTGATGGTTTTCCGTTTACGCCGAGCATTCTGGCCCATACGTTTTATCCGTCGAACCCCGAGCCGATCGCGGGTGACATGCACCTGAACCTCGACGAAGCCTGGCATACGGGAAGCAACATCGATATCTACACCGTGGCGCTGCATGAAGCCGGGCATGCGCTGGGGCTCGGGCATTCCGACGATCCGGCGGCCATCATGTATCCGTACTACCGCCTGGGCGCGCAGATCATGGCGGACGATATCGCGGGAATCCAGGCGATCTACGGAGCGCCGCAAGCCCCGGCCGCCGATCCGCTGACGCTCACCATCGCCACGCCCGCCTTACAGACCACCGCGGCTTCCCTCGCGTTGAGCGGAACCACCGCAAGCGGGATCGGAACGACGGTGGTGACCTGGCAAACCGATCACAAGGCGTCGGGTCAGGCGAAGGGCTCAACATCCTGGTCGGCGGCCGCCGTGCCGTTGATGCCCGGCTCGAATACCATCACCTTGACGGCAACCGATGCCAGTCATCGAACCGCGATCAAAGCAGTTGCCGTGACGCGAACGGTTTCCGCTCCGGTGACAGCCGCGCCTGCGCCCACCTCGCAGCAGGTTCCGCTTTCAGTGGCGATCAGCTCTCCGGCAGTTACGATCCTGCAGACCAATCAAGCTACGATCGCGCTCGCGGGAACGGCGTCGGCCAGCGCGGTCAAAGTGACCTGGCAGAACGGGGCCAACGCCGGAACAGCATCGGGAGTTGCCGTCTGGAACGCCACGGTACCGCTGTTGACCGGTACCAACCCCCTGATCGTGAAAGCCCTGGATGCCGCGGGAAACAGCAGCTGGCGCTCGATCACTGCCGTCCGGCGCTAGGAGGCACTTCCTCGAAGATGCCCGTGTCGCGGTTCTTACGCACGCGGTCCGCGTCGAAGATGCGGCCATTCATTGCGACGTAAACTCCTGCGGGCAGCGTCTGGGCGAACGCCAGAGCGCTGCCCAGATTGAAAAACCCGTCCGAGCTTCCGAACTTGTAAGGGATCATCGCTCCCGTCAGCACGATGGTCTTCTCCGTGTTCCGGGCCGCCAGCGCGCGTGCCGTTTCCGCCATGGTGTCGGTGCCATGCGTGATCACGATGCGCCGTTCGTGAGCCGCCCGGCACTGTTCCACGATGAGGTCGCGATCGGCATCCGACATCTCCAGACTGTCGATCATCATCAGCGTTCGGACCTCAATGGGGAGCCGACACCGGCCAAGTGTCAGCATCTCCGGCAAATGCGAATTCTGAAAATATAAACGGCCGTGAATCTCGTCGTATTCCTTATCGAACGTGCCGCCAGTGATAAACAGCCGGATTGCTTCGGGTTCGGGCATCGCGATTACACCCGGGTTGCTTCCTGCAAGACCACCAGCTCGGCGACCGGCAGCGGCACGATCTCTCCGTCCACCCCACCGATGACGTGGGCCGTATGCTCGTACGCCACGGCATCACCGGTCACGAAGTGAGTGATGCCGCCGGATCCTGGCGCGCGGCTGCCCAGGCTCGCTTCCACCGTGCGCGAAATCGCCTCGGCGCTGTCCACCAGATGAACGCGCCGGCCGGCAACACGCTGGATCACATCCCGCAAAACCGGGTAGTGCGTGCAGCCGAGAATCAGCGCATCCAGTTCGGGCCGGTCATCCAGATAGTGATGAGCCAGCAGTTCCGCTTCGGGCGATTCGGCCAGACCTTCTTCCACCAGATGAACGAACATGGGGCAGGCACGCGCCCAGACCTCGATGCCGTGCGCTTCCAGCTTGCTTTGATACAAACCGCTGCGGATGGTGCCAACGGTGCCAATGATGCCAACGCGTCCGCCATGCGCCGCGGCGCGCGCAGCAGCCACACCGGGCTCGATCACGCCCCACACGGGGACAGGGACCTCATCCGCCAGCTGCGGCAGCGCGGCGGAGGAAGCCGTGTTGCAGGCAATGACCAAAGCCTCTACGCCCTGTTCCAGCAGGAACGCTGCGATGCCGCGCGAAAACGTCTCCACCATCTCGCGCGGCTTGCGCCCGTAGGGGACGCGGGCCGTATCTCCCACATAGAGAAAATCATGTGTCGGCATGCGCCGGTGCAGCGCGCGCAGCACCGTCAACCCGCCGACACCCGAATCAAAAACGCCGATCAGCACCGGGCGATGCCCTGGATCTTCACCTCGAGCAGCCGGGAGAACAACAGGCTCGCCGGCGGTTCGTCCAGCCGAAAGCCCAGCGGCGCGGCCATGGTATTCAGCTGAAACTCCGCGCGCGCCGGCTGCAGCGTCCAAGGGTCATGCTGGATATCGCCGCGCACCAGCGCTCCCGTTCGATCCTGCGTGTAAAGGCAGTAGCGAGCGGTCAGGAAATGCGGCAGCGTTCCTTCGGCCGCGGGTTCCCCGTCTCCCACGGGCGAGTAAGTGCCCGCAAATTCCGCCGGCGCGGCGCCGCGATGCGTCCGCCTGCTGCTGTATTGTAAGGCGCCGTCGTCCTCGCTGCATTCCATTTGCGCGTCGAAGTAAGGGAGAAAGAAAAAGCGGCGGGCGATGCGCACCGCGATGGGCCGCTCCGCGTCCAGGCTGAAGAAATACACGCCGGGCTTCCCGTTCACGGTCACATAGGTTCGCACGTTCAACTCCAATGTATCGGAAAGGTAAGGCACAGCCGGCATTCCCAGCGGGCGGATCCCCGTCATCCGAAAGGGCACAACGCCCAGCCACGCCGCGCCTTCCCAGCGGTCCAGCTCCATCGTTTCCGGCACCTGTGCGCGCAGGGATTCCCAGGAAACCGGCCAGTGCGCAAACAGCAAATCGCGCCATGTCTGCTCCATCAGCCACGGGAGTTTCTTCACATTGATAATTGTCACAAACACAGCTCCTGACCTGCTTGCTGTGGCTGCTTTTTTGCAGCTGGTTGCGAATAGCCGGTCACAGACTGAAACCTATCGGCTGCCTGAGTCATCAAAGTCCGCAAGTGGGTTTTCGTTTCATAGTTATAGGGGTCCTTGTTGGAGCTGCCGCGCTTGCGGTCGAACCACCCGAATTCGACCGCGCACGGAAGTTCTATGAACATACGAATTTTTCGGGCGCTGTAGAGCAACTAACTTCCATTTCTCATACAAGCGCTCCCGCGGCAGCGCTCTTAGGTCAGAGCTATTACATGCTCGGCGACTACCGGAAAGCGGTGGCCGCCTTCGAGCAGGCAATTGCCCTTGACGGTTCCCAATCCAGCTATTACCACTGGCTGGGACGCACCTATGGCCGCCGCGCCGAGGTCTCGTTCCCGCTGGTAGCCGCCGGGTTCGCCACGAAAGCCCGGACGAATTTCGAAAAAGCGGTGGAACTCGACCCCTCGAATCTCGAAGCGGTCAGCGACCTTCTGGAGTTTTATCTGCAGGCGCCCGGCTTCATGGGCGGCGGATTCGACAAAGCCGAGAAAGCCGCTCGTCTGATCGCGGCGAAAGATCCGGCGGAGGGCGCGGCCGCCAGCGCGCGCATCGCGGAACAGCGCAAGGATTACCAATCCGCCGAAACTTACCTGAAACGGGCTATTACTCTCGCGCCGCGCCGGGTCGGAAAACTTCTGGAACTGGCGAAGCTTCTCGCGCGCGAAGGCCGGTACGAAGAGAGCGACCAGGCGTTTGTCTCCGCCGAGAAAATCGCGCCGGATGAGCCGCGCGTGATCTTCGCGGAAGCGTCCACGTTTCTGAAGTACAACCGCCGCCAGGCGGACGCGCGGCAGTTGCTGTCCCGCTACCTCACGCTGAACATCTCGCCCGAAGATCCGGCAAAGTCCGACGCGCGCAAGCTTCTCCGGCAGGTCAGCGGGAGCTAAGCCCGAAGCGGATGCAGTTAGGCGAAGCGTTCCATTTCAGCGTTCAGGCGCTGCGCTCCAATCCGATCCGCTCATTTCTCACCGGCCTTGGCATGGTGATCGGCACGGCATCCGTCATCCTGGTCGTCACCATCTCACTCACCAGCCAGCATTACATCCTGCAGCAAATTGAAGGCGTCGGCTCGAACATGGTTTTCGCCCAGTATCAGGTGGGCAGCCAGCAGAGCACCGCGCTCGTGGATGCGGATTTCGTCAAGATGGCGGACGCCGAGGCCGTTCGCGAACAGCTCGCGGACCGCATTAAAGCCGCCGCGCCCATCATGACCATTTTCGACCGCATGGTCATCGCCGGTAAGGAGCAGGATGTCCTGATCGCCGGCTCGGACCAGTATTACCTGCCGGTTCGAAACCTGGTGGTGCTCGCGGGGCGGTTTCTCGACGCCAGCGATGTGGCGCTGCGGCAGAAAGTCGCGCTGCTAACCGATAAGCTGGCGATTCGGCTCTATGGCGGGCAGGAACAGGCCATTGGACAGATTATTAAGATCCACGGTCTGCAGTTCACGGTAATCGGCACGTTCCGCGAGCGCGTATCCAGTTTCGGACAATCCGAGCTGAACGATGAAACCATCCTGATTCCCATCACGGTGCTGAAATACTTCGTGCGGGTGGAACGCATCGATCCGCTCTATGTCCAGGCGCGTTCGGCGGAAGAGGTTCCTGCGGTCACCACAGCCGTTACCAAAATCCTCGAGAGCCGTCATCGCGCCGGGGCCAAGTACAAGGTGGAAAATCTCTCCGCCATCCTCTCCGCCGCAAAGAGCATTTCGCTGGTGCTCAGCCTGGTGCTGCTGCTGGTCTCCGCCATCGCTCTCGTAATCTCGGGCATCGGCATCATGAACATCATGCTGGTCACGGTGACGGAACGGACTCGTGAGATCGGACTGCGCATGGCCGTTGGCGCGTCGCGGCGTGAGATCCAGCTGCAGTTTCTGACTGAGGCAATCATGATCAGCGTGGGCGGCGGCGCTCTTGGGATCCTCGCCGGACTCGCAGTGCCCCTCAGCGTTCAGTTCTTTGTGGAAGGCATCAAAATCCCCATTTCGGCTTCCTCCGTGATCATTGCGTTCAGCGTCTCCTGCCTGGTTGGTCTCATCTTCGGGCTGCTGCCCGCCAACCGCGCATCGAAGCTGAACCCTACGGAAGCGCTTCGATACGAATAAGATCGGCAGAGTGACATTTATGTTCAGGCTTTTCCTCTTCCTGCTCGTCGCCGGTTCGGCCGCTGCGGAGACGTATACCTTAACGCTCAAGCAGGCCGTGGACCGCGCGCTGGCTCAGAACCCCGACGTCGCGATGGCGCGACTGGACCAGCAGAAGGCCTTCGAAGCGGCGCGGATTGCGCGCGATCCGTTCTCGCCCAAGGTGTCCGCCGGCAGCGGACTCGCGTACAGCAGCGGCTTTCCGCTCAGTATCGAAGGCGCCGTGCCCAGCATCGTGCAGGCGCGCGGGACGCAGTTTCTCTTCAACCGGCAGCAGAGTCTGGTGGCGGCGCAGGCGCGTGAGAATGCCCGCGGAGCCACGTTCGCCACCGCATCCAAGCGCGATGAGATCGCATTCCGTACCGCTTCGCTCTATCTCGATGCGGACCGCGCCGGGCGTCTCAACGCGCTCGCGGCGAAGCAGGCGGAGAGCCTCGAGAAGGTCCTCGCCACGGTGCGTCTGCGCGTAACAGAAGGCCGCGAGCTTCCCATCGAAGAGAAGCGGGCCAGTCTGGAATGGCAGCGCGCGCGGCAGCGAGTGCAGATGCTCGCGGAGGATCAGGATTACACTGAGCGCTCGCTCGCCGTGGTGCTCGGTTTCACCGCGCAGGACCAAGTTCGCGCGACAGGCGAGGAGCGCGAGCCACAGCCGCTGCCTGCCAGCGAAGATGCCGCGGTGCAGCAGGCGCTCGCCTCCAGCAAGGAACTGAAACGCCTCGAATCCGCAATGATCGCCAAAGGCCTCGACATCAAGGCACAAAAGGCGGCGCGTTTGCCGCGGGCGGATCTGGTGGCGGAATACGCCCTGCTCTCGCGCTACAACAATTACGACAAGTTCTTCAAAGCCTACCAGCAAAACAATTTTCAGCTGGGGCTTTCCTTCCAGGTTCCCATCCTGGTGGGGCCCGGGGTGGGAGCGGCGGTGGCGCAGGCCGAAATCGACAACTCGCATCTTCGGATCGAGATGGAAGCGGCGCGCAACCGCATCACGCTCGAAGTGCACCAGGAATTTCAGGACGTTCGCAAATCGGACACCTCGCGAGATGTAGCGCGCGCCGATCTGGATGTCGCGCGCGAAAACCTGTCCATCATCCTCGCGCAGCTGGGCGAAGGACGCGTCTCCCTGCGCCAGGTGGAAGAAGCGCGGTTTCAGGAGGATGAAAAATGGATCGCGTTCTATGACGCGCAGTTCTCCAGCGAGAAGGCCCGGCTCAATCTGCTTCGCGAAACCGGCGACCTGATGGCACGCCTGCGCTGATCGAGTTATTGCTCGTCGGCGCGGGCGACGGTGATGGAGGGACGTTCGCCCTCGCCAGCCAGCATCGCGCGGTATTTCAATTCATGCAACTGGTTCGTCTCCGCCGCGGAGAAGCGAAATTCACGCGCCGTCAGATCGTGACGGCTGTGCGACGCGCGGGCCACACCTTCCGCGGCGTGATGCGGCGTAGCGGCGAAGATGTGATAAAACTCGTGCGCCAGCACGCGGCCGAGTGCCCGGCCCAGAATGGCGTCGCGCTTCTCTTCGTCCCGTGCGCTGACATCCGGTGAAATGTATTGCCGTACGCGGTCGCACTCCACATCGCTGAATGGCAGGATGCGGCCGTCCGAAACCTGCGTCGAAGCCAGCGCCACGTGGCCGCCTCCCATGTCCGGACCCAGTTCGCTGTCGAGCGCGGGGTTGCGCATCTGGCACGATCCCCTGAACTTCACCACAACCAGATCCTGGAATGATTCACCGCTTTGGCGGTCGTTGAGCATCCGCCACTCCAGCGCCAGTCCTGAAGGCTTGAGGATCTCGGTGACTTCCCGTTCCATCTGGAATACCGAGGTCGCCGAAGGGAGAGTTTCAAAATCGAGAAAGATGGTGATGGAGGGAGCACTCGCGGCGTGCGCGAGCACGGTGAACAGCAGCGTGACAAACGTTGTCCTGAACATGATCAGCCTCACAACTCAACCGGGAGAGTTGGCCAGTCGCACTCTACTGAGAGTGCCGACATCAGTATACACGGTGAACGTTCCGGCGCAAGTTGCCCCAGGTGCGATTGCACGAGGGATGCTGAATGGGAAAACGCTCCCGCACATACCTTCGATGGCAGGCGGATGCTGGAAGGCCGCTTATTATTGCAGCGGCCAGGAGACGGTGGTGATAATCCTGATTTGGGAAAAAGCTGACTACCGGCTGATGCTCGCGAGGTAGTATCCGGGCCGCGTGCGTGCTGTGTATTCCGGCCGGTCGAGGCGCACTTCGATCTCGTGGAACCCGCCCTCGTTTTTGTTGTTCGGGTTATACGTGATCATGTACTGGCTGTGGACTTCGCGGCTCATCGCTTCCACCGCGTCTTCCAGGCCGCGCTGTTTCATGAAAGAGAATTCGGTGCCGCCGGTTTGCTCGGTCAGCAGCGTGGCTGTGTTGTCCACGAACAGGCCCTTCACGTCTTTGTAGATCTCGCGACCCAGCGGAACGAACTCCACGCGGTCGCCCAGCATGGTCTTGTGCTGCACCGTGGTCGGAGTGCTCGGCTGGCCTCCGGGAAGCGTGTAAGCCGTTGCCGGCTGCGCATCGGGGCGAGGCGGCTGCGGTTTGCTGGTCATGGCTGTAACCAGATGCGAGATGTTCACCGTGTAGATGGTGACATTGGTCAACTGCGCGGCCACCAGCGTTTCCTTCAGACGGGATTCGCTCGATTGATCGTGTGTCTCGCTGATCAAAAGAATAATGCGGCGGCGCGACGCCGGGCGCGAACGCAGAAGATAAGTCGCCTTTTCCACCGCGTCAATCATGCGCGCCTGGCTGGTTCCCGCATGAATCTTGCGGATGGCGTCGGTAATTTTCGTGCTGTCGTTGGTAAACGGCTGCATTTCGCGAATGCGGCTGTCGAAAGCCAGCACCGCGGCCTCGCCGTTTTCTCCGACCAGCTGCGGGCCGAACAGGCTGCCGCTGCGCTGAATCTGCTTCAGCACCGCTTCCGTGGAATCGGTGCACTGAATCGCAATCACAAATGAAATCGGCTGGGAGGCAACGTCCACATGAATGTCCTGCTCTTTGCCGTTGTCGAACAGGCGGAACTGATTCGGCTGCAGTCCATCCACCAGCGCCCCGGAGCGATCCGTGACCGTCGTCGGAGCCTGCACCACGCTGACCGATGTTCGTTCAATGGGCGTATCCGGCTGTGTATCGGCAAGATTAGGCGGGGGAACGGCCGCGGCTCCGGGCTGGGAATTGGGACCGATGCTCTGCTGCTGCGCAGCGAGCACAAAACAAACGGCGCCAACTGTAATCACGTTGCGAATCATCTATGCTCCGTCCTGCCGTTCAACAAGTCCACCGTATGCGGTATCAGCTCAACGATAGCATCGAGCGATTCTACAGCACCCTTCGGAGAGCCCGGCAGATCGACGATCAGCACCCGGCCCCGCGAACCCGCCAAAGCCCGCGAAAGAGGCGCCGTCTTCACCAATTTGCGTCCTTCTGCCCGCATCACTTCACCCAGGCCTGGAATCTCGCGCTCAATTACATCGCGTGTTGCTTCCGGCGTCACGTCTCTTGATGCAATCCCGGTGCCACCCGTCGCAAATATGGCTTGCACGGTACCGGAATCGGCAATCTCTCTCAATGCTTCGCCGATCAGCGCCCGGTCGTCCGGCACCGTGCGCTCAGTGGTGACCTGGTATCCCAGGTGTTGCAGCCGCTGCCGCACGGCGGGCCCGGACCGGTCCTCGCGCGTTCCGGCCGATACGGAATCGCTGACCGTCACTACCGCCGCGCGGATCACCGGCGGTAATCTCCACCCTTGCCACCGGTTTTCTCCAGCAGATACACGTCCTGAATCTCGATGCCTTTATCGAGCGCCTTCGTCATGTCGTAGACCGTGAGAGCCGCCACCGCGGCGGCCGTCAGCGCTTCCATCTCGACGCCGGTCTGCGCGCTGGTGGCAGCTGTGGCGACGATCCGAATGCCGGTCTCTTCCTGCGTCACCTCGATATCCGCGTGGGAGAGTGGCAGCGGATGGCAAAGCGGAATCAGCTCAGAGGTTTTCTTCGCCGCCATAATCCCCGCGATGCGCGCGATTTCAAGCGGGTTGCCTTTGGGGTTGGTCGCCAGACTGTTCACCGTTTCCGCGTTCATGCGCACAAAGGCGTGGGCGCGCGCGAAACGCCGCGTCTCCGGCTTGCCTGAGACATCCACCATTCTGGGCGTTCCGGCGGTGTCGTAGTGCGACAGTTTGCTCATGATTTTGACAGTAGCAGGCCGGCTTCGCCCACCAGGAACAGCGACCCCGTAACGAAGCTGGTGCCCGGGAAGGGAAGCGCCAGCGCCTCGCCCAGCGTTTCGGTCGCGCGGATGTTTTCATGATCGGACATGCGCACCAAAACCTCGGGCGCGATAGCTCGCGTCTGATCCGGCCTCGTTACCACCACTTCGTCAAACAACGGGAACAGGAGCTCGGCCATCTCGCCCACGGCTTTATCGCGCATCGCGCCAAAGACCAGCCGCAGCGGCTCGCCCGCAAAGAATTCCTGAACATAGGCGGCCAGCGCGCGCGCTCCCGCCGGGTTATGCGCGCCATCCAGAATGACATCCGGACTCGTGGAGACGCGCTCCAGCCGCCCCGGCCACCGCGCATTCTCGAATCGCGGCGCATACCCCAGACGCTGCAGCGCCACGGCGGCCGTGCGCGCATTCTCCACCTGATGGCGGCCTGCCAGGGGACACACCACGGGCTCGCCGCGCAGCCGGAACCGGCTGCCCCACTTATCGATCTCCGGAACTTCTACCGGCCAATCGGATGAACGTTCAAAGGGAGTGTGCCGTTCGAGCACCGCGGACGCCTCGGGCCGCTGCGCGGCGAACACGGCCGGCACGCCCGGCTTCAGAATCCCCGCTTTCTCTCCGGCGATGGATTCAATGGTGTTGCCGAGGAAGTTCTCGTGGTCGAAATCAATCGGCGTAATGACGCAAAGCTCGGGGTTCACCACGTTGGTCGCGTCCAGCCGTCCGCCCAAACCGGTTTCGAGCACGGTGAATTCCGCCTCCTCCGCAAACAGCTGAAAGGCCATCGCCGTCACGGTTTCGAAATAGGTCGGATGGAAATCCAGGCTGCCGGCCGCCAGCAGATGCTCCGCGCACTCGTGAACCTGAGTGAAAATTGCCGCAAAGCGTTCTTCGGAGACCGGCTCGCCCGCGATGCGCATGCGCTCCGTTGGCTGGTGCAGATGAGGAGACGTGTACAGTCCGGTCCGCACTCCGGCATTCCGCAAACCGGCTTCCATCAGCGCGCAGGTGGAACCTTTTCCATTCGTTCCCGCGACATGCACGAAACGGCCTTGGCGGTGTGGCGAGCCAAGGGCCTCCAGAATCACCGTAATCCGTTCCAGGTCGAACTTCGCCGTCTTCAGCTCGTTGCCAAGCGAATACAAATACCGGACGGATTCCGGATAGGTCATGCCGCCGGCGCGCCGACAAAAAACGTGAGCGCCTGGGCGATGTAAGCCTTCATCTCGCCGCGCGGCACCACCGCGTCCAGCATGCCGTGCTTCACCAGGAACTCGCTGCGCTGAAAGCCCTCGGGCAGCTTCTGGCGAATGGTCTGCTCAATAACACGGGGACCCGCGAACCCGATCAGCGCGCCTGGTTCGGCAATATTCAGATCGCCCAGCATGGCAAGGCTCGCCGTCACGCCGCCGGTGGTAGGGTCGGTGAGCACGCTGATATACGGAACACGTGCTTCGTCCAGCCGCATCAGCGCCGCCGAAATCTTGGCCATCTGCATGAGGCTGATGGCGCCTTCCTGCATGCGCGCTCCGCCGGATGCCGAAACCACGATCAGGGGCGCGCTTTCCGCAATGCTGCGCTCAATGGCGCGCGTAATCCGCTCGCCCATGACCGAGCCCATGGAACCGCCGATGAATTTCGGCTCCATGGCGCAGATGTTAACCTTGCGGCCTTCCAGCTTCCCGCGCCCCGAAATCAGCGCGTCCGTCAGCGAGGTGGCCGACTGCATGGCCGCCAGACGGTCCGAATACTTCTTGTTATCGACAAAGCCAAGAGGGTCGGAGGAGCGCAGTTCGCCATCCAGTTCCTCGTATGTCCCACCGTCAAACAGAATCTGTAGCCGCGTGCGCGCGTCCAAACGGAAGTGCGCGGAGCAGCGGGGGCACACCAGCTGGTTCGTTTCCAGATCCTTTTTCCAGATAATTTCGCGGCAGCTGTCGCACTTCTGCCACAGTCCCTCCGTGCGGACGGTCTTCTCCGCCTCTTCTACCTTCGGAATCTTCTCGGAATTGGAATCTTCTCGTTTGAACCAGGACATGAGCGAACCTCCAAGCTATCTCGGGTAGGGATGCCCCCGCAAGATAGCAAACGCGCGATAGATCTGCTCGGCCAGCATCGCGCGCGCCAGCTCATGAGGGAAGGTCATGGACGAAAGTGAGAGCAGCAGGTCTGCCTGCTCGCGCCATCCCGGCGGCAATCCGTCATGCCCGCCCACCACGAACACCATATCGCGGCCTACCATTTCGGCCTTCTCGAACAGCTTCGAAAACGCCTGGGAATCCATCTGCCGGCCCCCGGGGTCCAGGTAGATACGCTGCGCTCCGGGGTGTTTCGCGCGCACGTCCAGTTTTTCGGGCCGGATTTCCGTCATAGTGGCTGGCGCGTAATGGCTCGCCCGCCCCACAAAATCCTCGGCAATGCTGTTAGCGTGTGGATCCCTGGGTTTTCCGATGTAATACAGAAAGAGTTTCAGCCCCGTTCACTCCGGGGGAATCGGTACGTCTTTGGCGGCGCGCCACAGCCGCTCCAGATCGTAATACTCGCGGGATTTCGGGGAGAAAACGTGAATCAGGAAATCGCCGTAGTCGGAAAGAATCCATTCCGCCTGGTCGTGACCTTCCAAACTCACCGGCATTTCGCCGATTTCCTTCAGCTTCAGACCGATCTCCTCGCTGATGGCCTGCACCTGCCTGGGATTGGAGCCGGTGCAGATGACGAAATAATCGGTGAAGGAAGTGATTCCGGTAAGATCGAGAACTTTGATGTCTTTCGCCTGCTTGGATTCGGCAGCGCGAACCGCCACGAGCCAGGGCGGTGTCTTTCCCGCCAGGTTTTCCTGTACTGTGCGACTCGCCGGCTCAGGCGCGTGGATTTTCCCCAGAAACGCTCTCCTAACCGCTATCGTACACTATTGAGAGAGCCTTGAACCCCCGATTGCTATTAGCGGCTGTCGCTCTGACGGCAATGCTGCGGTCCCAGACTCCCCCCGCTGCTCCGGAGCCGGCGACCCCGAAAAAGTCCGGTCCTACGGCCGCTGAGCTGGCGCTCGAAGATCCTTCGGTCCTGCGTGCCCGGATGAAGGTGGATCGCGTCCGCCTGATGGTGGACAACGGCACTCTCCCGAAGATCAAACTGGACGAGGCGCAGGCCGAACTCGCCGACACGGTCGACGAGGCCTCCATCACCCGCGCTCTGTATGGCAAAGATCTGACATCCGAGCAGGCGGTTGAGACGGTCGCCGCCGCGAAGCGCCGCCTGGACCGCCGCAAAAAGGTGGCGGAAGAACAGAAGAAGCTGGTCGACGCCGGAGTGATCGCCAAGACCGAGATGACCATGTCGGCCGACGACGTGGATCGCGCGCAAAAGGAATACGACTGGGCGCTCACGCGCACGGAACTCGTCCGTCAAATCGAAGCGATGGCCGCGTCCGAAGCCGAGCTCATGCGGCAGCTGGCGACGGCATCGCCCATGGAATCCCGGAAGATTGCGGAATACTACGCCGGGAAAGGCACTTTTTCTCCTTTGGATCTGCAGCGCGTGGAACTGGCCTTCGCGGGCCGCTTTCGCAAACCGCTGCCCATCAGCGCGAACGGCGAGACGGCCGTGCACCGCTCCTTCGGCTTCGACCATCGCGGCCGTGTGGATGTCGCGGTAGCGCCCGATCAGCCGGAGGGCGTCTGGCTTCGTCATTACCTGACGGAAAACCACATCCCGTTCTTTGCTTTCCGGCGCGCCGTGGCGCATCAGGCCACCGGCGCGCACATTCACATGGGTCCGCCCAGTACACGCTACATCGCGAGCGCCAGCGCCGGCGGCAATTAACGTGACAGACCTGTTCGTGGTGGGCGGCGGTCCGGCAGGTCTGGCGGCCGCCATCGCCGCGCGCGCGCATGGCCTTAGCGTGACCGTGGCCGACGCCGGAAGTCCGCCCATTGATAAAGCCTGCGGCGAGGGGCTGATGCCGGATTCGCTGGCCGCGCTGGCGGAGCTTGGCGTTCATGTGAGTGGCGGCCATGGCTTTCCCTTTCGTGGCATTCGCTTCCTCGGCTCCGGTGTCGCCGTCGATGCCTCATTCCCGCATGGGTCCGCCGTGGGAGTTCGCCGGCTGACGCTGCACCGGCTGTTGATCGACCGCGCGCGGGAGACCGGCGTCCGGATGCTCTGGCGTTCGCCGGTGGGCGACATTGACGGGATTGCCGCGCGCTGGATAGTGGGCGCCGACGGACAGCATTCCCGCGTGCGGCGCGCCGCCGGGCTCGACGCAGCCTCGCGCCACAGTGAACGGTTCGGCTTCCGCCGCCACTACCGCGTAGCTCCCTGGACCGATTGCGTCGAAATCTACTGGGGTGACGGCTGCCAGATCTATGTGACGCCGGTTGCGCCGGACGAAGTGGGCGTCGCTCTTATTTCGCGCAATCCGCGCCTCCGTTTAGACGAAGCCATTGCGCGTTTTCCGGATCTTTCGCGCCAGCTGGGTAATCACGCGCCGGTGACTGCTGAGAAAGGCGCCGTGAGCGCGACCCGCCGACTGCGGCGCGTCACCCGAAACCGCTTCGCGCTGATCGGCGATGCTTCCGGTTCCGTGGATGCAATTACCGGCGAAGGCCTTTGTCTCGCCTTCCAGCAGGCGGTGATACTGGCGGAAGCTCTCGCCTCGCAGCGCCTAGATCGCTACGAATCCGCGCACACTCAAATGATGAGGCGGCCGCGGATGATGAGCAGCCTGATGCTGATGCTGGATCGGTTTCCCGCGCTGCGCCACAGGGCTCTGCCGGCGTTCTCCGTGCGGCCCGGCATCTTCGCCAGCATGCTGGCCATGCATGTCGGCGCGCTGTCTCCGCTCGCATTCGTTACCGATGCCATGATGCCGCTGGGCCTCGGAATTCTGCGCCGCGCATCTGATTCCGCTGTGTAGGCTACTGCGGTGCACGATAATAAAAACAGCGCCGCCACAACGGCCGGCGTCACACTTCAACCCCTGCTCAGGAGCATGCATTTGTCAACAATCGTCCGCGTAACCGGTACCGAGATTCTGGATTCCCGTGGCAACCCCACCGTCGAGGCCGAAGTCTTTCTGGCCGATGGCAATATGGGGCGCGCCGCGGTGCCATCCGGAGCTTCCACCGGCGAGCATGAAGCCGTCGAACTGCGCGATGGCGACAAGTCCCGCTATCTCGGCAAAGGCGTGCTGAAAGCCGTGAACGCCATCAATACCGAAATCGCCAGAGCGCTCAATGGCCATGACGCAACGCAGCAGGCCCGCATCGATAAGATCATGCGTGATCTCGATGGCACCAGCAACAAGGGCCGGCTGGGCGCGAACGCGATTCTCGCGGTTTCGCTGGCCACCGCGCGCGCATCCGCCGCGTCCCAGCGCACATCGCTCTACCGCTATCTGGGCGGGGCCGGCGCCTCGACACTCCCCGTGCCGATGATGAACATCATCAACGGCGGCTCCCATGCAGACAACTCCGTCGATCTGCAGGAGTTCATGATCGTTCCGTTCGGGGCGGATCGGTTCTCCGAATCCCTGCGCATGGGTGTGGAGGTGTTCCACACGCTGAAGAAGGTGCTGGGCAAGCGCAACTACTCGACCGCGGTCGGCGACGAAGGCGGATTCGCGCCGAACCTGCGCAGCAACGAAGAAGCGCTCGATCTGGTGCAGGAGGCCGTGGTGCAGGCCGGCTACAAGCTGGGCGATCAGGTTGGCATTGCGCTCGATCCCGCTTCGAGCGAATTTTACTCGGATGGCAGGTACCACTTCAAGAAGTCCGATAACTCCGTCCGCACTTCCGAAGAGATGGTGGATTTCTGGGTCAACTGGAAGCGCCAGCACCCGGCCATCATGTCCATCGAAGATGGGATGGCGGAAAACGACTGGGCCGGATGGAAGCTGCTCACCAATGCGCTCGGTTCCACTACGCAGCTGGTTGGCGACGACCTGTTCGTGACCAATTCCGAATTCCTCGCCAGGGGAATCGAAACCGGTACCGCCAACGCAATTTTGGTGAAAGTCAACCAGATCGGCACGCTGACCGAAACGCTGGAAGCCATGAACATGGCGGCCAAAGCGGGTTACGCGGCGATTGTCTCACACCGCTCGGGCGAAACCGAAGATCCGTTCATTGCCGATCTTGCCGTCGCCACCGGCGCCGGCCAGATCAAGACCGGCTCCGCCAGCCGCACCGACCGCATCGCGAAGTACAACCAGCTGCTGCGCATTGAGGAGAAGCTGGGCGATGCCGCCAGGTTCCCCGGCCGGAAGGCATTCCGCCAGTGAGGTCGCGCCCGAAGCCGCTGGTCCTGACGATTCTGGATGGCTGGGGATATCGCGCGGCCACCGAAGGCAACGCCATTGCGCAGGCGCGCAAGCCAACCTACGATGCGCTGCTGCGCGACTTTCCCAACACGCTGATTCACACGTCCGGTCCGGCGGTCGGTCTGCCGGAAGGGCAGATGGGCAACAGCGAGGTGGGCCATCTCAACATTGGCGCCGGCCGCGTGGTCCACATGGACGTGACGCGCATCGACCTGATGATTCAGGACGGCAGCTTCTTACGCAACCCGGAACTGATCGCCGCCATGGATCACCCACGTGTCCATATTCTGGGCCTGGTGAGCAGCGGCGGCGTGCATTCGTCGCTGAATCATCTCTACGCGCTGCTGAAAATGGCAAAGCAGCAGGGCGTAAAAGAAGTCTTCGTCCATGCGTTCATGGACGGCCGCGATACCGGACCGAATACCGGCGTCGGCTTCATCGAAGATGTGCAGCGCCACATCGACGAAATCGGAATCGGTAAGGTCGCTTCTCTTTCCGGGCGGTACTACGCTATGGATCGCGACAATCGCTGGGAGCGCATTCAGCGCGCCTACGATGCCATGGTGGAAGGCACCGGCATCCACACCACCGACCCGACGGCGGCGCTAAAGGCTTCTTACCAGAAAGACGTCACTGACGAATTCATCGAGCCGATGACCGTCGTTGACGAGCGCAACGAGCCGGTGGGCCGCATTCAACCGGACGATTCGGTGATCTTCTTCAACTACCGCGCCGACCGGGCGCGCGAGATGACCGAGATCCTTTCGAAGCGCAATCGGAACTACGTCACCATGACGCAGTACGACAAATCGTTCACGGTGCCGTTCGTGCTTCCGAAGCAGCACCCGAACAACATCCTGGCGAATGTCTTCGCGCAGCTGAACTGGACCAACCTGCGCGTGGCCGAAACCGAGAAATACGCGCATGTGACTTATTTCTTCAACGGCGGCGTAGAGAAGCCTTTCAGCGGCGAAGAACGGCAGATGGTGGCTTCACCCAAAGTGGCCACTTACGATCTGAAGCCGGAGATGAGCGCCGAAGGAATCATGGAACTCACGGTCCGTCAGATTGAATCGGATTCGTTCGACGTCATCGTCATGAACTTCGCCAACGCTGATATGGTGGGCCACAGCGGCAAAATCGGACCTACCGTGAAAGCGGTGGAAACGGTAGACGCCTGTCTCGCCGGTTTGTATCAGGCGCTCCGGCGCAAGAACTTCTCCTGGATCATCAGCGCCGATCATGGCAATGCCGAGATGATGGTGGACACCGCCACACACGGCGCGCACACCTACCACACCACCAATCCCGTGCCGTTTCTGCTGGTCGACGACTCGCAATACAAGCTAAAGCCGACCGGCGCTCTGCAGGATATCGCGCCGACAATTCTGGGCGTGCTCGGCGTGGAACAGCCGAAGGAAATGACCGGCAACGATCTGCGGCTTTAGAGCCGCAGACGCCGGTGTTCCTTTAACAGACAGAGATCCATCACGACATCGAGGCCGGCTTCTTCGGCGCGGCGAGCGGCGGCGGGATTGACTACGCCTTCCTGCAGCCAGACGGAGCGCGCGCCTTTGCGGATGGCCGCTTCCACGATGTCCGGGACGAATTGCGATCGGCGGAAAACGTTAACCATGTCGATGGCTTCCGGCACTTCGTCAAGCGACGCGTAAGCCTTTTCGCCCAGCACCAGCGTCTCCTTCGGATTCACCGGAATGATGCGGTAACCGGCGTTGCGCATATATTCAGAGACGCCATAGCTCGGCCGGAAGCGCCGGCTGGAAAGCCCGACTACCGCAATGGTGCGCGTGCCCGCCAGAATCTCGCGAATGGTCCTCACGCGCGCTTCTCCCGGTGCAGCGAACGTTTGAACCTTTCCACTTCCTCCGCGTCAAGGTAACGGAACTCGCCGGGCTTGAGCGAGCCCAGACTCAGCGTCCCGATCTGCACGCGCTTCAGCTTCTCCACCAGAAAGCCGAGATGCCGGAACATCATGCGGATCTGATTCTTGCGGCCTTCGAACAGCCGCACTTCGTACCAGGGATTGTCCGCGCGCCGCAGCAGTTTCAGTCCGGCTGCCTTGGTCATGCGGCCTTCCACCGGCAGACCGTGGCGAAACGCTTCTTCCTGGTCCGCGCTCAGCGTGCCATTGACCTTCACGAGGTAAGTCTTGGGCACGTGATTCACCGCGGAAGTGACCGCGTTCGCCAACTCGCCATCGTTGGTCATCAGCAGCAGACCTTCGCTGTGATAATCGAGGCGGCCTACCGGATAAACGCGCTCCTTCACGCCGCGCAAAAGATCCATCACGGTTTCGCGGTGCTGCGGATCGCTCACCGTGGTTACGTAACCCACCGGCTTATTGAGCGCGATACACAGCAGGTGTTTCGGCCGGTGCAGCAGCCTCCCATCCACCTTGATGTGGTCGGTATCCAGATCGGCGCGGCTGCCCAATTCGCTGACAATTGCGCCGTTGACGGTGACGCGGCCCTCGACAATCAGCTGTTCGGCTTTGCGCCGCGACGCGACACCCGCGCCCGAAAGGATCTTCTGTAAACGTTCAAGCGGCATCCTGCGGCTCGCCTTCCGGAACGCTCTCCACCGCCGCCGGCTCTTCCGGGATGGACATCCGCCGGATTTCCTCGAACTCTTTGAGCGATGGCAGTTCGTTCAGATCCTTCAATCCGAACTGCACCAGAAATTCTCTGGTGGTCTTGTACAAAATCGGTTTGCCGACTACGTTCTTACGGCCGGCCGCCGCGATCACCTTGCGGTCCAGCAGCGTCTTCAGCACGCTTGCGCCCTGCACGCCGCGGATTTCCATGATCTCCGGCGCGGTGATGGGCTGCTTGTAGGCAATCACCGCCAGCGTTTCGAGGCTGGCGAGCGACAGCTTCATCGGCGGCTGCATGTTCTTGACGAACGCGCGCACTTCGTCGTGATGCTCGGGCTTGGTGGCCATCGAAAAGCCGCCCGCTACCTCGCGGATCGCGATGCCGTGCTCCGGGTGCTCGTATTCTTTGGTCAGCTCGCCCACGAGCCTCGCGACCCGCTCACGCGGCTGCACCAGAGCCGCCGAAAGCTGATCAAGCGTCAGCGGCTGATCGGTCAGGTACACGATGGCTTCAATGGTGGCGCGCAGTTTCGCGTCGTCGGTATCGATCGGGGGCGCCGGCTGCTCCTCGGTGGGCAGCAGTTCTTCCGGTGTAACAGATTCCATTCGTTCTACTTGTATTCCTCTTCTATCGCCGGCAGCGCATCGGCCGTTTCAAACACTTCCGCGAAGCGTTCGTGCCTCTCGAGCGCGATTTCACCGAACAGTTCGCTCTGCACAATCTGCACAGCCTGCATTTTCACCAGTTCCAGCACCGCCAGAAACAGGCAGATCATGGCGCGGCGGGAGCGCTGCTGCTCCATCACCTGGAGGATGAACAGCGGCTTGTCGCGGCGCGTGTTTTCGAGCAGCCGCCGCACGTGCGACACCATGTCGCCGACGCTCACCTCATCCGCGGCCACCTCGTAGACCGGGCGCGATTTGGCTCGCTCCAGGATTTCGCCGAAGGCCTTCACCAGGTCGAATAGATTGACGGCGAGACCGGGATCGTCATCTTCCGAGACGAACTGCTTGATCTGCGGATTCGACCAGACGTTTTCCTCGATCATGCGCTTCTGCTGCAACATCTGGGCGGCGTTTTTGAACTTCTCGTGCTCGATCAGCCGCTCGACGAGCTCCTGCCGCGGATCTTCCTCCTGCTCCTCAGCCCGCCGCAGCGCCGGGTCGGTGGGAAGCAGCATGCGCGACTTGATGTAGATCAGCGTCGCCGCCATGAACACGAACTCCGCGCCGAGATCGATATCCATCTCGCGCGCCTTCTCGAGGTATTCCAGATACTGCGCGGTGATGGTGGCGATCGGGATGTTGCGAATATCGATCTGCTGCTTCCGAATCAGGTCCAGCAGCAAGTCCAGCGGTCCCTCGTATTGGTCCAGATGAAAATTAAGAGGCGAGGTCACCCGGCTCTAAAGATAACATGCGCCGTTTCTTCAATTCCGTTTGGTGAGGGTCACTTTGGCCTCCACCGGTTTGCCGTCCCGCAGCACCTTCACCAGCACCACATCGCCCTCCTTGTGCTGGCGCAGGGCGTAGGTAAAGTCATACAGATTCTGGATTCGTTTGCCATCGAAGTTCACCATCACGTCACCGGCGCGGAAGCCCGCGCTCGCGGCGGGAGAGCCGTCGCGAACATCGGAAAATCGTACGCCGTCCGCCGGACCTCCGAAGTCCGGGATGCTGCCGAAGTAGGGTCCGTAACCCGAACCGCCGCCCGACGAGGAGACGTCCCCTTCGTGTGGGTTCGGCTGGACGCGCACGAACTCCGGGCGCCCCGGCGCAGCGGCCAGCGCTTCCGAGAGGTCGGCAATCTCATCCAGCAGGCGCGCGGCCTCCGGGGCGTTGATCTTGTCCGCGGTGTCGCTCGGTTTATGGTAATCGCTGTGCAGCCCGGAGAAGAAAAAGAGCGTGGGCACGTGTTTCGTTGTGAACGACGTGTGATCGCTCGATCCATAGCCGCCCGCCTCCGATCGGTCCTCCTGAAAGTGGTAGCGTTCATTCGCGGCACTCAGGAGCTTCTCGAACGTGGAGCCGGTGCCGACGCCGCCGACGTAGACCTTGTTGTCGCGCAGGCGCCCGATCATATCCATATTGATCATCGCGATGGCATTGTTCAGCGGCTTCAGCGGATGGCTGACGTAGTAGGCAGAGCCGAGCAGGCCTTCCTCTTCCCCGGCGAAGCACAGCAGCAGAAAGCCGCGCTTTTGCTTCGGCGCCTTCGCGAATACGCGCCCGAGCTCAATCACTCCGGCCGTTCCGGAGGCATTGTCGTCAGCGCCCGGATGCACCGTGCCCATGAGCGAGGGCGCGAGCGAGTTTTGTTCACCGAGGCCCAGATGATCGTAATGCGCTCCGAGCACGATGTACTCGGCGGTCTGTCCCGGAACGAAGCCAACCACGTTGTGAACCCGCCGCTTTTCCTCCTGGATGGCAACGGTCAGGGCGGCCGTGCCACCGCCTGAGAAGGCGAACGAATGCGGCCTGCCGTCTTTCTCGATGGCGTCGATAGTCCCGGCGAGCGTGCGGTGTTCGAGGCCCAGCAGCCGGTCGGCGGCTTTGCTCGAGATCTGGTCCACCAGAATTCCGTAATCCTCGGTCGCCGTCACGGGCGTGAACTTTTCCAATTCATCGGCGCCGCCGTGGCGCGGCGAATCGTTCACCAGCAGGACCGCCTTTGCTCCGTGCAGCTTCGCGTTCACGATCTTGCTCGAGATATGGGCGTTCTCGGAGAATTCCTTGCCCTCCTTCGGCTCGTGCCGGATCACCAGCACAATCGCATCGCGCGCGCTGACGCCGGCGTAATCGTTGTAGTGGGTCGCGTCGTCGGTGATACCGTAGCCCACGAAGACCAGAGGTCCCGTCGCGGTGCCGTTGCTGCTGAGGTTCAGCGGAACGAAATCGGCACCCTCGCCCAGCTTCCGGGTGATGGAACCCACGGTGAACTGCGCGCGGTCGGCGGTTCCGAGCGCCGTCTTGGCGGTGACCTCGAAATCCTGAAAATACGAGCCGTTCACCGGCTGCACGCCGGTTCTGCGAAACTGCGCCTGAATGTATCTCGCCGCCTCATTCAGTTCGGGCGACCCGGTCAGCCGGCCTTTCAGCTCCGGCGAAGCGAGGTAGCGTACGTGCGCCAGATATTCAGACGGCTGAATATCCGCGCCGAAAAGAGAATACAGCGATAGACCTGCCGCTGCCAGCCACTTCATTCTTCAACGTTACACTGACAACGAATGGGCCGCATCCGCGTTCTCTCCGACAACGTCGCCAACCAGATCGCGGCTGGCGAAGTGGTGGAACGGCCGGCTTCGGTGGTGAAGGAACTGCTCGAAAACGCGCTCGATGCCGGTTCCACCAGCTTCCGCATCGAGATCGAGAACGGCGGGCGGCGTCTGATCCGGATCGCGGACAACGGCTGCGGGATGATGCGGGATGATGCCTTTCTGGCGTTTGAGCGCCACGCCACCAGCAAGCTGCACGACGCGAAAGACCTGCTCTCGATTTCGACCCTGGGTTTCCGCGGCGAAGCGCTGCCCTCGATCGCCTCCGTTTCGCGCCTGGTGCTCGAAACGCGATCCGCCGAGGAAACCACCGGCAACCGCATCGAGATCGCCGGCGGCAGGATTCTGAATGTGGGCGAAATTGCCTCGCCGCCGGGCACCACCATTGCGGTCCGGGACCTGTTCTTCAACGTGCCGGCGCGAAAGAAATTCCTGCGCAGCGAGCAGACCGAGCTGGCGCATATCGCTTCCCTGGTAACACATTACAGCCTGGCGAATCCCGGAAAGACGTTCGAACTGATGAACGGCATCACGGAACTGCTGCATGTGACACCCGTGCCGACGCTGCGGGAACGCGTGTTCCAGGTGTTCGGCAGCGACGCGCTGACGGAGCTGATCGAGATCGGGGAGCGTGAACGCACGCTGGTTCTGGCCGAGGAAGAGCCGCGCACGTTTCGCGTCAGCGGGTTCGTTTCCCGTCCGCAGGTGCAAAAAAATAATCGCAATTCGATCTTTGTTTTCGTGAATGGCCGGCTGATTCGCGACCGCCTGATGCTGCACGCGCTTTCCTCGGCTTATTACAACCTGATGCCGCCGGCGTGCTACCCGTTTGCGCTGCTGTTTTTGCAGTGCCCGAGCGAAGAGGTGGACGTGAATGTGCACCCCTCGAAGACGGAGGTCCGGTTTCGCCACCAGAGTTTCGTTCACGATTCGGTGCGCGACATCATTCGCGAGCTGCTGATGCAGAGCCGCCCCGCTCCCGCTTTCGCCACCAGTCCGCTGGCGCAGCCCGCCGCAGCGCTGCCTTATTCCGAGTTTTCGCAGGCCATTGAGGATGTCGAAATCGGGCCGGAAAGCGAGGCGGCCGGGCACCCAGCCGCGACCATCGCCCAGGCAGTTCCAGTTTTCGCGCTGCGCCCGGAACCCGGACCCGCGCCGCGATTCGATTTCGAACCCGCGCCGGAGCCGCCGCCGGCCGCGGTCCGTCTGAAAGCGCCGGATACGCATGGCGGCTTCCCGCAGGATCTCGCGGCCAGCCAAGCGCCTTCCACACTCACTGGACTGGGCGACCTGCGCCCGCTGGGACAGATTCACGAGAGCTTTATCATCGCCGCCGGCCGCGACGGGCTTTGGATCATCGATCAGCACGTTGCGCACGAACGCATTCTGTTCGAGAAAGTGCTGGCGCAGCGGGCTTCGGGACGCGTGGAAGTGCAGCGTTTGCTGATGCCGCTGGTGCTGCAGCTTACGCCCGGTCAGCAGATTGAATACTCCCGAATTGCCGATGAGCTGCAGGCGCAGGGATTCGAAACCGAGCCGTTCGGCCACGGCACCATCGCGGTAAAAGCAGCGCCGGCGGCCATCGGACCCGCCGATCTGCAGCGCGCCATTCTCGAGATCCTGGAGGTTGCCGAGAATGAGCTGCGCCGCGTCTCGCTGGACGATCTGCGCCGCGGGATTGCGGCGTCGCTCGCCTGCCGCGCGGCGATTAAGATCAACACCCGGCTCGATCAGAACAAGATGGAATGGCTGCTGCGCGAGTTAAGCGCGACGGACTACCCGATGGCCTGCCCACACGGCCGGCCGATCGCGATGCTTTACAGCACGCGGGAGATACTGAAAGCGTTCCACCGGATCTGATTACCGAGGCTTGCGCAGACTAAGGGCGCCCTTTTCCTTCGCAATCAGGCGATTCTTCTTCCAGTGCCAGACCATGGGCGCGGGATGGCCACCGTCGAATTCGAGGCGCACTTCCTCGCCGGCGGCGGACCACGTGCCGGAACTGTTCTCGACGCCTTTGCCCACCAGCTCCGACCGCATGGTGGCCTTGCCATCCTGCGCCAGGTTTAGCGTGACCTTCCGGCCGGCGGTGCCTTTGATCGGGATATTGGCTTCGTAGATACCGGCCATGAGCGCCGGATGGTCGGTAGCGGCGAGGCTGGTTGCGGCAAGCAGAAGAAGACAGGCGAGCAGGCGGCGCATCAGGCGTCCTCTTTCTTTGGGCGGCTCATCAGCAGATGAATGGCGAGGGGAATTTCGTCGGGGTGTGCCGCGCACCAAACCGCAATGCGCTCCAACTTGGTGGAATCGTCCGCAATTGCGCCGATTTCGAAGAGTTCCTCTTCCACCGCCTCCACGTCTCTCATTGAGATCAGCATCGCACATGCGTATGCGGATTCTCGCCGAACGAAGCCAACTCTGCTGGTAACTGTGCAGGATGCCGGCAAGCCGGCTCTGAACTACCGCTTCACCAGGCCTTTCGACGATCTTCTGGCGAAGCTGGAACAGAGATAGGGCAACGGCTTTCTTCTACTTGAAGTTGGGAGGGAGTTTGGGCTTGCGGGTTGGCGAGGCGGGTGTGAGGGACGGTTTTTTTCAAATTAGCGGAGCGATTCGATGAGTTTAGCCTTCTCTTCGGGGCTGAATTCGGGGAACGGTTCGCCGGGGTACTGCTTTTTGTGCTGTTCGACGGCGAAGTCCCAGAGCTCCTCGGCGGAGGCTTTCTGAACGAAGCCAATGTTCTGGACCAGCTTAGTCTGGCTGCGCTCTTTTTGGAGTTTACGCAGTGTTTCGAGGGCTTTGTAGAAGGCGCGGTCGTGGACGGCCTGGTAGCGGATCATGAGCGCGAGTTTCTTCTCGGGGAAGAAGTCGTCGTCGGGCGCGTTGTTCAGGGTGACGGATTGCGCGACCATGGCGCGGCGCGCGAACCAGAGAGACATCGCCATTTTTTCGATGAGGAATTCTTCGGTGGTGGTGTTGGGGTGGTACTCGAAGCGGAGGTCATTCTTCATCGCGTTGAAGTCTTCACGGCTTTCACCTTCGATGATGAGCTTGCCCGAGGCGAGCCCGTGTTTGAAGGCGTTCAGGCTGGATTTGGCTTTGCCGGCTTCGGTTTTGGGTCCGGTGGAGGACTCGGCATTGGTGCGGTTCGCGTTGATCTGAGCAGCGGATGACATTTGTTGTACCCTTTCGGCCTCACGTTAACAGGCGGAAACCGAGCGGGCCCTTGTGTTTGTTGAAAGTAAAGGGAAATTTACCTGTTTCAGGGTGTGACTCAATGGAGACTGAGTTGCAAATATCGAAGGCATGAAACGAACCTTCGGAATATTAGCAGCCTTCCTGGTTCTGGCCGCGGGTTCCTACGCTCAGGAGCATCGTGAGGAAGGGCGTCGCGAGATGGGGCGGCCGCCCGAGCGAGGCCCGGCCCCGTACCGTGGAGAGGCACATGACCATGGCTTCGCCGACCAGCGCGGCCATCCCGACATGCCGCACGTACATCCGGACGGACGCTGGATCGGTCACGAATACGCGGGAGGCGACCCGCGCTTCCATCTGGATCGACCGTGGGCATACGGGCGCTTCACCGGCGGCTTCGGACCTGGGCACGTCTGGAGAATCGCCGGCGGAAACCGCGACCGGTTCTGGTTCAACGGCTTCTCTTTCGGCGTGGCTCCGTTCGACTACGCGTACGTGAATAACTGGAACTGGGCGGGCGATCCCATCGTGGTTTATGAGGATCCCGACCACCCGGGCTGGTACCTGGCCTACAACCAGCGCCTGGGAACTTACGTGCACGTGCAGTATTTCGGCAATCGTTAAGCAGTCCGTTCGAAACGTTTCCGGTAACCGTGTCACTTCCCCTGTCAGGAGGCTCCCTTATGAGCGGAAGACACGGGACCCCGCTGCGAGGACTGATGTCGGCCAAGTCCTCGCCGCTGTTTCAGGGACGTTTCGGACGGATGTACCGGTCGCTTCACGCGGCATCTTTCGGCGCTCGCGCAATTCTCCGATAAAAGCCACCCGAGTCGTAATCCACTTCTGCTGCCACCACGAAACGCTGCGGTCGGCCAATACTACTGCGCGCCGGATAAAAACTAAGATGCTCATCGATGGCGATGACATGCGTTTGCGCGATAGGGTCCGGTAACTGCCGAAGCTTTTTTTCGAGGATTGCCTCCCGGCCCTTCGTATCCTGTGGCCGCTCAAACTCTGGGGTTACATACAGCTCACGCCGTCATTGCAGGCCCCAGATTGTGCAGCAGGTATTCCTTTGCCCGGCGCTCGCAATCATTCATCTGCCGCTTGTCCTTCACTGCGCTCAAATCCCCACCTTTCCATATTCGTCGAGGGATGCGGAATCCCCGCGCCGGTCGTAAAGCTGCGTCGTGCGCGTGTCGGCATGGTTGGCCATCTTGCGCGCTTCGGAAAGCGACCCGGCGCTTTTGAGGTAATCGGTGATGCCGGTCGCGCGCATGGTGTGATTGCCGATGCGCGTTTCGATGCCCGCGCGCTTGGCGTAGCGCTGTATAAGCCGGTAGGCGTCCTGCTGCGTCAGCCGGTGCGGCGTGCCGGTCGAGCGCCCCGTGGTGCGAAACAGCGGCCCGTCTGTATCGGCCGCAACTCCGGCCGCCGCGATATATTCATCCAGGTAGGTTTCGAGCTTGGGCACGCAGGGCGCTTCATGCTCCTTGCCGCCCTTTTCATGGAGGCGCACCCATCCCCGGCGCCCCTGGCTGAAGTAATCGCCCACATTCATCTGCAGCACCGCGCCGACGCGCGCGAAGGTGTAAATCATGACCCCGATAAGCGCTCGGTCGCGCAGGCCCGTGAGCGAGCCCGGTTCAATCACGGCCAGGAGCGCGCGGGCTTCATCGCGGTCGAGCACCGGCGTCTTGCCTTTCTTCCTGGAGTATTTCGGGCCGCGGACCGCATGCGCCGGATTGCTTTCCATGACGTGGCCGACCACGAGCCAGTCGAAGAGCATGCGCAGCGCCGCCAGATGCTGCTTGACCGTGGGATTGGAAAGCCCATGCCCCTGCGGCTCCGCAGCCCCGAGCATTTCGATATAGGCGGCAACATGGGGCGGTTTGACCAGAGCCAGGTCAAGCAGTCCCCTACCCACGCACAAGTCGGAAAACCGACATGCCGCTTTATAGTAGGCTCGCCGCGTGTTCTTATTGCGGATGTTCGCAGTGAAGAAGCCAAAGAACCGCTCGGCCGCTTTCTCGTGCGGTAGGAACAGCGCAGGCGGCTTGACCGCTATCGCCACCAGGCCGCGCGGAATATTTACTGTAGTAAGGTCATTGCTCATAGCGCGCCCTTTCGTTTTCGTTCATCCCAGGTTTCGAGAAAAAAGCCGACCAGCGTATGAGAGGCGTGTATCGCCAGCCGCGCATGTCGCGCCTGCATTCGGTAGGGATGCCTGCCCCGTCCATGCGCGGTGCTTCCATGTGTGCGCAGTGAGCCAATGCCATCGACCACCGAGGTCATGCCGGAGAGAATTTTCTTAATATCTTCATCCTCGACCGCCGAAGGGTCCAACCCCAGATGCTTGCTGGCGGTTTTCCAGAGCGGCTTCAGGCTTTCGTCGCCGGGCATATCAAGGCCAGTGTCTTCGATATAGACCTTAAACAGCGATTCGAGAATGGAGCAGGCGGCGGTAATCGCCGCGGGCGGGTCGGATTCGACATTGGCGAGCGAGCGCTCAAATTCCTTATCCACTTGCGTCAGGTCGCGGTCTTTGAGCACCTGCGTCAGAGATTTTGTCGCAAGCGCCGTAGTTGCCCCCAAGATGAGGCCCCCCGTGCGGTACGAGAGGCCGAACCGGGCCAGCACTTCCTGAATTGCTTTGCGACCTGCTTGCTGTTTCTCCGCGCTATAAAGCTGGTCTACTTCCATAAATTCTTCCACCACCTTGCCCAGCACGGCGGCGGGGTTAGGCACATTGTTATGCATTCGCTTGAGCCAGGTCTGACATTTCTCGACCCGGTTGCCGGGAGGTGGCTCCCCACCCGCCCCCGCTTCATAGAACATTTTTTCCAGTGTTTGATGTGAGTAGCCGTGCCCGCCTATCACTCCACCGACGATAGAGCACACAGGTACAGGTAGCGGTTTTGCATCGAAGTCAGTTTTCATAGCGACTACGTGTGATAACTACCCCTTTATCACATGTATTTAACACGCAAGGCAAGAAATGTTTTCTGCGCTCGCTGTAATCTGCTTGCATGGCCGCTTCTTCGCTTTGGCAGCTATTGAGTTCTATCGCGGATGCCTTTGCAAAGGCTTCTCCGCTGGCTAACGCTGTGACCATCTTGGTTCCACTGCTCGGCTGGATAGCGAGTTTACGCTGGCTTGTTCACCGCCGGTTGCAGAGTAAAGACGGGCGAATTCACGACCTTGAACAGGACATAACGCGGAGAGATGAGGCGCTCGGAATTCAGAGGGCAAAAGTCGAAGCTTTGGAGAATCAATGCGCTACTCTAACGAGCCGGGTATCCGTTACTGCTCTGGCAGCCGCCGAAAAGGAGCTGGGCGATGGCAACTACGACCGGGCAAATCGCGAGTTAGTGACCTGGTGCCAAAGAGAGGGGCAACAGATATCCGATTTAATGCTCCGACGAGCGCATTGGGCGGCCGCACATTCAGCGTCGGAAGGACATGCTTCTGGCTTGGTTTCAGCCGAAGCGTATGTAATCGCAGCTATTTCTTTTTGGCCCACTAACCGGGATGCTTCAAATTTTTTCGCGGATATTCAAAGCCGAATGGATGAAGAGATTGAATCGTGGCCCACTTATCGGAAAGCTCTGGTCGAATATGAGGAGCGTGCATTCGAAACCATTAACCGCGACGAGGTTGCAGAAGCAAGCGCCGCCGAAGCCGAAAGCTCAAATCAACGAGACAAGGGGCGCTATCATCTGGCGCTGCCATTAGCAGAGCGCGCTCTTCATCTCAGAATCAGGACTGTGGGGCGAACAGCTATACAGACGTATCAAGTACAGATTTTGAAAACGCAGATTCTTGACGGCCTCGGCCGATACGAGCAGGCACTGCCGATAGTGCGTGCAGTAGCGGAAGCGGAGACGGCCAGCCCAGCTCTCGGCCCGGCCCATCCCTATACGTTGACCGCACGTGACCTGGAGGCGCAGATTCTTGACGGCCTTGGCCGGTACGAGGAGGCACTGCCGATAGTGCGTGCAGTAGCGGAAGCGGAGACGGCCAGCCCAGCTCTCGGCCCGGCCCATCCCTATACGTTGGCCGCACGTCACCTGGAGGCGCGGATTCTTGCCCACCTCAGCCGGTACGAGGAGGCACTGCCGATCGTGCGTGCAGTAGCGGAAGCGGAGACGGCCAGCCCAGCTCTCGGCCCGGCCCATCCCTATACGTTGGCCGCACGTCACCTGGAGGCGCAGATTCTTGACGACCTTGGCCGGTACGAGGAGGCACTGCCGATCGTGCGTGCAGTAGCGGAAGCGGAGACGGCCAGCCCAGCTCTCGGCCCGGCCCATCCCAATACGTTGGCCGCACGTCACCTGGAGGCGCAGATTCTTGACGACCTTGGCCGGTACGAGGAGGCACTGCCGATAGTGCGTGCAGTAGCGGAAGCGGAGACGGCCAGCCCAGCTCTCGGCCCTGCCCATCCTTCTACGTTGGCCTCACGTGACCTGGAGGCGCAGATTCTTGGCGGCCTTGGCCGGTACGAGGATGCACTGCCGATCGTGCGTGCAGTAGCGGAAGCGGAGACGGCCAGCCCAGCTCTCGGCCCTGCCCATCCTTCTACGTTGGCCTCACGTCACTTGGAGGCGCGGATTCTTGACGGCCTCGGCCGGTACGAGGAGGCACTGCCGATAGTGGGTGCAGTAGCGGAAGCGGAGACGGCCAGCCCAGCTCTCGGCCCGGCCCATCCCTATACGTTGGCCGCACGTCACCTGGAGGCGCAGATTCTTGACCGCCTCGGCCGGTGTGAGGAGGCACTGCCGATCGTGCGTGCAGTAGCGGAAGCGCAGATGGCCAGCCCAGCTCTCGGCCCGGCCCATCCCTCTACTTTGGCCTCACGTCACCTGGAGGCGCGGATTCTCGCTAACCTGGGCCGGTACGAGGAGGCACTGCCAATAGTGCGTGCAGTGGCGGAAGCGGAGACGGCCAGCCCAGCTCTTGGCCCTGCCCATCCTTCTACGTTGGCCTCACGTCACCTGGAGGCGCGGATTCTCGAACACTTACCATAACGTCCTTTATGTTGTAGTATGCTCAGGCGCAGCCGCCTATTGAAGCCTTGCTGCCCGCTATGCACGTTTGATGCCGGAGCAATTGCAGTGGGTGAGGATGAAGGAAGAATCCGCCCTTTGCGAACTAGAGCTTCAGGGCAGGGTACACCGTGCGGATTTTGCGGATTGCTGCTTTCGCCTTTTGCACGAAATTACCAGCCCGTTCGTACTCGCCGCCCATCTGCTGCATCAATCCTACCCAAGGAATGAAAGTTGACTTGGAAAGCCTGAATACCCGCCACGTTGACCAGGCGTAGAGGTCGAGCGCAAGCGGAGAACGTTTAGTGGCCCGTAGCACGCGCATATCGACCGGCACGGCAGCGCCGGTTATGGCTTTATAAAATTGCTCACCGAGAACCACATAGCTACCCCACAGCGTTCCTTGCGCGGGGTCGCAGGGGTCCCACCATAACTCGCCTTCAGGAGCGACCTGCATATTTGGCCAGCGTTCGCCGTGACGATGCGCTTCTTCTATCACCGGATGAAAACTGATGGTTGCCTGAAACAGCCGCCGCATCTGGTCTTGCAGCCGCCGTGCATCGCCGCGCTTGCCGCCACCTGTATTGGGGTCGAGACCAACTTCGCGCCTAAAGGATGACAGGCTATTGCCAAGTTCAAGCCTCCACGCGGACTCTTTCGGCGCGAATGAGACAGAAAACGAAACGAACATCGCCGAACATCAACACGTTCCCGGGTGCGCCATCCGTATTCAAAAACAACTGCCCGCTGTGGACGTATATCCTGGCTGAGGCGATGCATTACCAGGAGATCGTCAGGGTTCCGGTGACGCAGGACGTCAGTGTCACTACGCCGCGTTTGGGGCCGGTAGGCGGCCGCATTGTCGCGGAAGTGATGCTTGGAATGATGTTTGGCGACAGCCACTCCATGCTCAGTCTGTAGCCTGACTGGCAGCCCGATGCCGGGGAAGGCTATGCGCTGAAAGACATGGTCAACTATGCCCTCGGACGATAGCGCGCCTATCAAAATTTTCTATTTGGCCCATTCGGGGCCGTCTTAAAGCGCTTGCTATACTGGCAATCTGCAAAGCCAAAGGCAGGGCGCGCCAGCGCAGGACAGTCTGCTCCAGGATTACGATCTCGGCGCTTATTACGACGAGATGTTCGAGGCTCCCGGTAAGCCGCGGCCCCATTACAAAAGGATCATGGAGGGTTTGGGCCGGCTTGCGCCGGCCGAATTTGAAGACCGGCGACAGCTGGCCGACCTATCCTTCCTGCTGCAGGGGATTACGTTCACGGTCTACAGCGACGGCCGAGGCACCGAGCGTTTGTTTCCGTTCGACCTGATGCCGCGCGTGCTCCCCCGCTCCGAGTGGGACCGACTGGAGGCGGGGCTTTCGCAGCGCGTGCTGGCGCTGAATCTGTTCCTGCAGGATATCTACGGCGCTCAACGGATTCTGGCGGATCGCAAGATCCCGCGCTCGCTGGTGCTTTCGTGCCGGCACTATCTTCGCGAGATGATCGGCGTGAAAGTGCCGCGCGGCATTCACACCCATATCTCCGGCATCGATCTGATTCGCGATTCGAAGACCGGCGATTATCTGGTGCTGGAAGACAACGTCCGGACGCCGAGCGGAATCTCCTACGTTCTGGAAAACCGTCTGGTGATGACGCGCACCTTCGCGAAGATCTTCGAGGTTTGCGAGGTGCTGCCGATTGACCACTATCCGCTCGAACTGATCAACATCCTTCGCTCGCTGGCGCCGCGCGGGGCGGGGAATCCGGTGGTGGTTCTCCTGACGCCGGGCATTTACAACAGCGCGTACTTCGAGCACAGCTTTCTGGCGCAGCAGATGGGCATCGAGCTGGTGGAAGGCCGCGATCTGGTGGTGGATAACGACATCGTTTACATGAAGACCATCCGCGGGCTGACGCGCGTGGATGTGATTTACCGCCGCATTGACGACGAGTTCATCGATCCGCTGGCATTCCGGCGCGATTCGCTGCTGGGCGTTTCCGGGCTGATGGGCGCGTACCGCGCCGGGAATATCGCACTGGCGAACGCGATTGGGAATGGCGTTGCCGATGACAAGGCGATCTACGCCTACGTGCCGATGTTCATCAAGTATTACCTGGATCAGGACCCCATTCTGAAGAACGTGGATACGTATCTGTGTTCGCGCAAGGATCAGTTGCAGTACGTGCTGGAGCATCTCGACGAGCTCGTGGTGAAGGCTGTGGGGGAATCGGGCGGTTACGGCATGCTGATCGGGCCGGCGGCTTCGAAGGAGAAGATTGAAGACTTCCGCGCGCGGCTGACCGCCGACCCGCGCAACTACATCGCGCAGCCGGTGATTGGTTTGTCGCGCTGTCCGGCATTCGATCCGCGAACCGGGAAGATGGCGGGGCGCCATGTGGATCTTCGTCCGTACTGCCTGTTTAACGGTGAGAAGGTGACCATTGTTCCGGGGGGACTGACGCGCGTCGCGCTCGAGCCGGGCTCGCTGGTGGTGAACAGTTCGCAGGGCGGCGGCAGTAAAGACACCTGGGTTCTGCGGGGGGAAACCTAAGATGCCGGCCGCTGAGCGCATGCTCTCCCGCATTGCGGAATCCCTGTTCTGGATGGCGCGTTACATGGAGCGGGCCGAAGACACCGCGCGCATTCTTGACGTGAATTACCACATGCTGCTCGAGCAATCGCAGCAGACCTACCGGCTGCGCTGGGAGCCGCTGGTCAACATCTCGGGCGAGCAGGAGCGCTTCTTTCAGCTGTATTCGATGGCCACGACGCAAACGGTATTCGAATTCCTCGGCTTCCACGAGGAGAACCCGAACTCCATCGCGCAATGTATTTTCCGCGCGCGGGAAAATGCGCGCACCATCCGCGACCGCATCTCGCGGGAGATGTGGCAGGACATCAACAGCCTGTATCACATGGTGAGCCGCTTCCGCGCCGAAGAAGAAATCGCTGTGGGTCCGCATCGCTTCTGCAGCACGATTAAGTTTGGCAGCCACCGCTTTCACGGGGTGAGCGACGACACGCTGCCGCACGATGAAGGCTGGCAGTTTCTGCAGCTGGGCCGCGCGCTGGAACGCGCCGAGATGACGGCGCGCATTGTGGACGTGGAATATCACAACCTGGTGGAGAGCCGCGATCCCGATGAGAAGCCCGACAACCACCAGTGGATGGCGGTGTTGAAATCGGTAGCGGCTTACGAAATTTACCGACGGCAGTATCATTCGCGCATCGATCCCGAGCGCGTGGCGGAGCTGCTGATGCTGCATCCGCAGCATCCGCGGTCCATTCGCTTCAGCGTGGCGACGATTCAGAATTCACTGCGCGCGATCAGCGGGAGCAGTCCCGGAGGGTATTCGAACGAAGCGGAACGGCTGACGGGCAAGCTGCACGAGAGCCTGATGTACGACCGCATCGAGGAGATCTTCGAGCGCGGCCTGCACAAGTTTCTCGAGGATCTGCAAACGACGTGCCGGCAGATTGGGTATCACATCGCGCGGACGTATTTCTACTACTGAAACTCTATGAACCGCTACAAGCTTCTGCACATCACGGACTTTCAGTACGACGGCCCGGTATCGGAAAGTTACAACGAGGTGCGGCTGCGTCCCATGCAGGACGATCTGCAGAGCTGTCTCTCGTTCCGCCTGACCACGATTCCGCCTTCGCAGCCCTCGGCGCATCTGGATTTCTTTGGCAACTGGGTTCATCAATTCAACGTGCTGCCGGATCACCGGCTGCTGCGCATCGAGACGGAGTCGATCGTGCTGGTGCACAAACCGGCGCAACCGGCGGGTAGGGGAATCGCGCTGAGCGAGCTGGAGGAGCATCTGGAGCAGCTCTGTGACGACTTTTACGATCTGATCACGGCCACGCAATACGTGCCGCAGCCGGCAGCGCTCGATCCTCTGGTGGCCGCAGCGGAAGCGGCATGCGACGGCACGGTGCTCGGGTTTGTGGAGAAGGCCGCCGAGCACATTCACCAGAACTTCCGCTATGAGAAAGGCGCTACGCAGGTGAAGTCCACCATCATCGACGCGCTGAGCACGGGCGCGGGCGTGTGTCAGGATTTCGCGCATCTGTTCATCGCGGTGATGCGCAGGCGCGGCATTCCGGCGCGGTATGTATCGGGCTATCTGGTGCCGCGGCGGACCGCCGAGCCGGGGGCGAGCGTAGAAGAAGTGATTGGCGGGCAGGCTTCTCACGCCTGGGCCGAAGCGTATATTCCGGAGATTGGCTGGGTGGGGCAGGACCCGACGCTGGGCCGGCCCGTGGGTCTGCAGCATATCCGCATTGCGTACGGCCGCGATTACGGCGACGTAGCGCCGGTGCGGGGTGTCTACAAAGGGCACGCGGGGCAGCGGCTCTCCGTGGATGTTCGCGTGCGTCCGGCGCTGGATGAAGAAGGCTGTGAGCATCTGCAGGAGACGGCGGCAGGGCCTGTCATCGATGTTGCGGAGAGGGAACCGCCGCAGCAGCAGGATCAGCAACAGCAGCAATAACGTTGGCCTGATAATGGAACCATGGTTCGTTCGGCCCTCCTGGCCACCTTTGCGCTCTCTGCAGCGAGCGCGCAAACCATTTGTCCTTCAACGCCCACGTGGTCAGTCTGTGAGATCTCCGTCCCGGCTTCCGCTGCGGCGGAACTAAGCGGAGAATTCCGTTCGCCCGGGCACCACACCTATCTGATTCCGTCTTTCCGGGACGGCTCGAAACTGGTTCTGCGGATCGCTCCGACGGAGCCGGGTTCATGGGACTTCCGCCTGAGCGATGGCAAGACCGGGCAGTTCACGGCGACCGCTTCCGATGCGCCGGGGTTTATCGAAGCGGCTAACGTGCATCACTTTCGCTACACAGGGAATCGTCAGCCGCATCTGTGGATGGGCGATATTGCTCCCGCGACGCTGGACGGCGCGGCATTCGACAGTTACGCGGATGCGCGCGCGCGACAGCATTTCAACCACATTCGCCTGACGCTGATGCCGGCGAAGCCAGCCGCTTTTCCGGATGAGGCATGGTTCGCGGCAGTGGACCGCCGGGTTCTGGCGATCAATCGCCGGGGTATGACTGCCGATCTGGTGATCGCACCGGGAAACAACGCGTTTACGCAGTGGTTTCCGGAACGCGCGCAGCGCGAGCGCGCGGTGAAGTATCTGGTGGCTCGCTACGGAGCGATGAACATCACGTGGATGGGCTTGGAGAACTTCGAGACGTATGACCGCGGGCGCGAGCTGATGAATGAGATCGCCGGGGTGATCGAGGCGGCGGATCAGTATCATCACATGCAGTCGTGCGGAACGACGGCCACTTCGGCTCCGCTGCTGGATGCGGAATGGATGAAGTTTCTGACGTACCGATCCCCGGACCCGCAGATTGCGGATGTGGAGCACCAGGTTTTCGCGGCTCCGGCGGTGGGGGATTTTCGTGGCGCGGGGAATACGGCGGATGCGTTCCGGCGCGATCTTTGGCACGCTGCCATGGCTGGCGAGTACCCGGAATCCGCGCCGCCGGACGAGACCGCTGCCGCGCAGATGAAGGTTTGGTACGACTTCTTCGCGACCACGCGCCACTGGGAACTCGAGCCGTTTTACAACCTCGACGGCGGTACCGGTTATGCGCTGGAAGATCTGGAGTACATCGTGTATGTGGATAAGCCTGGGCCGGTTTCAGTGCAGGTGATCAAGCACAATTATGAGGTCGAGTGGCTGAATCCCATCAACGGGGAGATCGTGCGGGAGAAGAAGAATCTGAAAGAGGAAACGTTCTCCGGCGAACCTCCTGACAAATCGCATGACTGGGTGCTGCATCTTTCGCGGGAAGGCGAAAAGGCCAGCCGTCTGCGCAGCTATAAGTTCGAATCGCACGAGGTGCTGATGCAGGAGGTGGAATCGAATCCGGCCAAGGTTCCGTTCGAGATTGTGCAGCCTTCGGCCGACACACTGTCACTGGCGCATCCGCCGGCGTTCGAGGTCAGGATTACGAAACAGACGCGGGGCACGCGGCGCATGGAATACGTGTGGACGGGCGAAGTGACGGCGGATGAGCAGAGCTATCGAGTGATCGGCACGGGACCGCAGGGAACGTTTCAGATTCCCGCGAATCTGGCGATCCGCTTTCCGGCGCTGCTTCATGTGCATGTGACGGCGCTGAACGCCAACGGAAAGGCTTACGCGCTGGACCGAAATTACCAGCTGACACCGTGATTCTGGCTCTCGATACCACCAATGCGCATGGCAGCATTGCGCTGGCCGAGGGAGAACGGCTGATCGAGGAAGTCCCGCTGCATGCTCCCGATGGCTACAGCGAGATCCTGTTTGGCGCGATTGCCGATCTGCTGGCGCGTCACGCGGTTGTGGTGACGGATGTCTCGCTGTTCGCAGCGGCCTCAGGACCCGGCACGTTCACCGGAGTGCGCGTGGGTCTTGCCTGCGTGAAGGGACTGGCGGAGGCGTTGGGCCGGCCGGTATGCGCGGTCTCTAATCTGCAGGCGCTCGCGACGTTTGGCGTTCGCGAACTGCGAGCGGTGACGCTGGATGCGCGGCGCGAGGAAATCTACGCCGCCGTTTACGATTCGGAAGGGGAAGCGCGTCTGCCCGAACACCTGACTACCATGGCCGAGTTTCAGCAGGCTGTTCTTGGCTTCGAGGATCTGGAGTGGATTGAGCCCGCGGGACCGCTGGGGGCGGCTATTGCGCGGATCGCGGCGCGCCGCTTACGAGCGGGGGATGTCAGCGATCCGGCGCAGATCGAAGCCAATTACATTCGGCGTTCCGATGCCGAGCTGCACCTCACCGCGCAGCTGTCTTCACTACCGCGTAGGTGATCTGGCCGCCGGCATCCAGCAGGAACTGGTGCGGAGTGTTGGCGGGGATGTGCACGAAATCGCCCTGCGCGATTTTGCGGCGTTCGCCGCCCTGAATGGAGGGTCCGCGCACCTCGCCCGGACCAGTGGTTCTGGGGGCCGCGATGGTGCCGCCGGTGACCAGCGTGGCTTCGCCGCTTTCGACAACGAACACGTCGTTCTGCGTTTTGTGCAGTTCGGCGACGCCGCTGGCCTGGCGCTTCGTCACACTCATGGAATAGCCGTTGAAATGGCCGAGGGGAACCTGCGCGATGCGGTGCTCGTCGCCTTTCATCGCGTTCAGCCTGGCGTCCGCGTCTTTTAGCGTGGTGACGGTGGCGCCCGCCGCGCCGAGATGGGCCACGGCGAGCAAGGCGGCAAGTGCCACCCGGATCATGAGCGCTCCGCGGGTTTTACGATGCGGTCAGCCAAGGCCGGCAGTTTGGGGAAGGATGTGAACGGCTCGCTTTGGTACCAGTAAGCGACCGAATAGAAGTTATCTCCGCGATCGTTGGCGTGGCCGTGTTCGATGGTGTGCTTCAGGGATTTCTGGAACGTGACCGGGTTATCGGCATGCCAGCGGTAGAGGCAATATTGGCCGCCCGCGCGCTCGGCGCTCGTGATGAACGGCGCGCCATGATACAGGTAAGAAAACGGTGTCGCGTGATCGCGGCCGCCGAAATCGTAGGCGCCGAGGAAGTAGTCTTCGGTGCCCGTGCCGGTTACCGCCGGGTGCGCCTCGCCATCGATGAAGATCATCTCATCGCCTTCGCCGAACCACTTGTCTTTGATCTGCTGTATTCCGAGGGTGACGCCGAGCAGATGTCCGCGGCCGGTGGTTTCGACGAAGACGTAGTTGTTTTCGCCGTTCAGGTTTTTGTCCTGGCCGGGCGCGTAGGTCATCGCATCGGTGGGCGTGGTTTGCCGGTATTGGGCGTGGAAGTACATGGCGTCTTCCGGGAGCGAAGGCATGGTTTGGTAATCGATGTTCGAATAGAGCGCGCGCAGCGGCTGGGCGCCTTCGTTGGACACGGTGATTCGCGCCGCGCGCCGGAAGGGCATTGAGAACCAGCAGTTCACGGCGCGGACGGGCGCAGTGTCGAGGAACGCGGACTGGTGCGTATAGAACTCACCCAGATTGAGGCCGAAGAAATCGCCGAGAGGCGTTTCGACGCTGGGTTTGGCGTTCCCGTCCCAGTAGATGCGCAGAATCAGTTCCTTCCACACGGAGGGGCTGGGGGAACTGATGGTGAACCACATGTGCGTGATGGCTCCCGGCCCTGAGGACTGGAAGACTTCCTGGGTGTCGCCCGGCGCGACGGCCCACCAGTCTTTGTTGCCGCCGGTGCGGTCGAAGCTCGACTGCTTCAGAGAGCGGTATGATTGCGCGCGCGCGTAGGCCGGCAGCGCTGCGGGCGCGGCTTTTGGGGCTGCGGCACTCGCGGCGGCGCCTGACGCGGAAAGCCCGGCGAAGGCGGCGAAGCGGCGCAGAAACCCGCGGCGGAGCGACTCTTGATTCGACATGAGCGGATTATATCCCGCGCCTGTTTACCGTACGAGAATTACTGGCCCAGAACGGCCAGGGTGGAAGAGAGGCTGCTCGAGCCATCCAGATAGACTGTGACGGGCTGCTGGGGGCCGCCGGGCACCAGGTTGGACAGAACGAAGCGTACTTCGGTCAGGCCATTCGCCGCGGGAACCACCTGGACGGCCGGATGGCTGATGCCGCCAACAACGATATTGACCTCGGAAGGATAGATCACGCTGGAGCCGTTCGAAAAGCCGGAGAGCAGGAGTTTCACTACGTTGCCCCCGCTCGCAGGGCTGGCGGCGGTGAGCACATTGTTCGCGACATCTTCCGCAGCCGTGATCACCGCCGGAGAATTGTCGATACCGACGGCGACCGGATAGCCGCTCACTGCGCCGTTGTTCACCTGGAGAATGGCGGGCCCGGGCGTGAGACTCGCGGGAACCTGCAGGGTGATCTGCGCAGCACTGGCGCTGACCACGGTTGCCGCCTGATTCGCGATGGTTACGGTGGGCGATCCCGCTCCGGAACTGAGATCAGCGCCGGAGAGGTTCACGAGAGCGCCGGGGTACGCGCCGGTCTGTCCTGGGACTGCGTTCGAGAGTTGCGGATTCAGCGTGGGAGCAAGCGCGCCGGCAGGCTGGATGGTGAAACCCGCGGGCAGCGAGGAAAGCTGAAAGCCGGAGATGGCGTTCACTTCGGTGGTTCCCGCCGTCGCGTTGGAAGCGATGGAGACATTCACCAGAGCGTGGGTTGGGCTGAGCACGAACACGTTCTGCACGTAAACATCGCTCGAACCAAAGCCAACAATCATCTGCCCGGTGGTGAATTTGGTATTCACGCCCACGATGTCGATGGCGGCGACACTTCCGGCGGGCAGGGAACTGGGAGAGATGGAGATGGACGGCGCCGCGGCTGATCCGTAAGAGTAAACCGGGGGCGAACCGGCCTGCAGGAACAGGGAATTCTGACCGTCGGCGTTGTAGACCGATACTGTGGCGTTCTGGCCGTTGGCGCCGGGCGGCGGGATCACCACAGCCTGACCGGTTTGGTTGTTCAGACTGCGGATGGCGGTGGGGAGTCCGTCGAAATAGATGGCGCTGTCCGGCGCGAAGCCGGTACCGGTGATGGAGACGGAACCGTCGGGGTTCGGCGCGACGGAAGAGACCGCGGGCGGGCTGGCCTGCACGAGGTCCAGACCGGAGGGCAGCACATAAATGAAGTTGCCGAGGCTGAAGATCAGATGCTGCGGGCCCGGTGCGGCGCCCAGCGAGTAACTGACGCCCATGTTCAAATACTGGTTGTTCGAGGTGTCGGAATAGAAGCCGACGGAGTATACGTTGGCGGCGCCGCCCATCACCAGCACCTTCAGACCATTCGCCACGGCGTTGTTTGCGATCACGCCCGAGCCGTACGCCAGAACTCCGCCGTAGCCTGCCGGAGTCATGTTCAGGTAACCCGGACTCACGAAGTTTCCGCTGAAATAGGAAAGAATCTGGACTCCGAAGACCGGCACATCCGCGCGCGACTGTACGGTGATGTCATTCAAGGGAAGCGTGGTTCCCGCGCGCACGGAGACGGTGGCCGCCTGTACGATGTCCGTGGTGCCTGGATAGAAAACGGTGTTGAACGGCGCTCCGGGGGCGACGGCCTGACCCGCGGGATCGAGCGGCGGGCAGATATCGGCACAGTAGGCGCCGCCGGTCAGCGCATTCGACTGCGGCGGCAGCGGATGCGCGTAGATGTAATACTGGCCAGGCGGAATGCCGTCCATCCGATAGGTTCCATCGGGGTTCGTAATGGCGCTGACCGCCCCCGCCCCGTTGCGAATTGCCACAACCGAGGCCATATGGACACCCTGGCCGTTCGACATCACGCGCCCGGTGATGGTGCCGGTGCTGGACGCAAATGTCGAAGCCGGATAGAGCACGGAGATACCGGCGATATCGTCGGCATCGATCGGCCTGGTCAGGGACGTTGCGCGGGTTACCGAGGTGGACATCGCGCTCGAGGTGTAGGTGTGCTGCAGGCCCAGGGCGTGGCCCATTTCGTGGACGGCGGTCAGAAAGAACTGGGACGAATAGCTGGGCCCCGGCTGCTGCGTCAGGTCCGTGCTGAGGTTCATCACCGATTTCACGATGGGAAAGAACGTGCCGTTCGGTCCGGTGTTTGCGGACAGCACCGTGGAAGGGCCGCCGAAGCCCAGCAAACCGGGCGGCAGCTCGACGAAATCGACAACGCCTACGGGAGAAACAGGCGCGGGCGTGCCGGGGCTGAAGAGACCACCGAACTTCACCCGCAGATCGGACGAGGTCACTGAGTTCCAGGTGGCCGCCGCCTGCCGGATCTGGCTGAGCACCGAAGTGTAGCTGTCGTTGCGGGGATAAGAGGAAGGGCCCGAGTCCGTGACAAAGAACGGCAGCGTCTTGTTCTGCAGCGCGTTCAGGTCGAACTTGTCCGGCGCTGTGGTGTAAGGCGCGCCGCGTGTCAGGTAATGAAGGTAATGGTAATAAGCGGACGCGGACGAACCCGTGAGGATGCACAGCGCGGCCGTGGCGGCCAGGCGGCGGAAGCCCCGCAGGTGCGGCGCGCCGGCTCTCATCGTACGGAGCCTGTGCCGCGGATATGCGAACTCATGGACTTCAAACTCATTCGGACGGCCTGATCCTGAACCGCCTTGCCGTTCGCATCGAGCATCAGTTCGGAGGAGGCGCCGCGCGATGCCACGGGCGAGCCGTCCGCATCCACCGAGACGTCGAACAGACCCTGGGTGAGACCGATCAGCTGTGTGTTTCCGGATTTGCCGGTCCACAGAAACATCACGTATTCGCCGCCGATGTTCAGGTGCGGGACGCCGGCGAACGACTGCCTGACCCCATTCGCCACACCGCCCGGCATCATGACGGTGACTGTATTCTGCACCGGTCCCTTCCAGACTTCGCTCACCTGCACCCGGTACCACGTATAGACAGTGGAACCGACCATGCTGGTGGAGGAGCCCGTGACGATTCCGCGCACCACCGCGGTGGCCTTGCCCGTCATATCGTCAAGTGTGAGCCGCTCAAGCGTGGCTGCCGGGAGACTACAGCAGACAAGGAGACAGACCGCGACGCGCAAGCGACTCACGACCGGTGAAGAAGCACTCCACCAGCCATGCATGGATGAAGAAAACATGGGACTTATCAGACATATTATAGCGCGTCTGTGTTACCGCGACACGCTATGGGCGCGCCGTGTCTCAGACCCCGGAGTCTTCGCGCACCACGAGAATCGGCAGCTTCAGCTCATGGCGCACCGGGTCGATGGTGTTGCCGAACAGCAGATCCTTGATCCGGCCGTGGCCGTGCGCTCCCATCACCAACAGGTCCGGCCGGATCTCACGCGCATACCGGACGATTTCGCGTTTCGGATTGGACGAGAAACGAACCGCCTTCTCGACATCGAGGTCTGTTACGGCGAGGGAGTTCGCGATCTCATCGAGGTATTCCGTCCCGGCCTGCACTTCGGCGGTGGAAGCGAGCGAGCCGTAGACCTGGCTCGTCACATCCTCTTCCACGTGGAGCAGAAAAAGCCGGGCGTTGTGTCCGCGGGCGAGGGCCACGGCATGCGCAATCGCCAGGCGGTCGAGCGGCGTGTGATCGAGGGGAACCAGGATGCGCCGGTAGGAACGAGCGGGCAGCTCCGACGTCTGAGCGGACGCGGTGCCGAGGGTTCCTCGTGAAAAGCGCCGGCGCCAGTTGTAGAACGGCGGCTGCAGCGCCACCCACAGCAGCAGGATGAGCAGCAATCCGCCGGTGGTAGCCCCGGCCGCGCGCACCAGCTGGGGCCATCGCGCGTTCTGTGCCAGTTCGTTGATGGATTCCTCAGCAAGCCAGACATTCAGGCCGGTGATCACGGCCGCCGTCAGCCAGGCGAGCGTGCGTACCCAAAGGCGGTTGGCGAACACACCCATGCGCTGCCGGTCATTGGTGAAGTGAATCAGCGGAATGATGGCAAACGGCAGCTGCATGCTGAGCACCACCTGGCTGAGGATGATGAGCTGGTAAGTGGCGCGCTCGCCGGCCAGATAGATCACGAGCGCGGCCGGCGTGACGGCCAGCACCCGCGTCATCAGCCGCCGCGCCCATGGCCGCACGCGCAGATTCAGAAAGCCTTCCATCACAATCTGCCCCGCCATGGTGCCGGTGAGCGTGGAGGACTGCCCGGAACAGATCAGCGCAAACGCGAAGACGATGCTCGCGGCCGAGGTCCCGAGGATGGGCGCGAGCAGCTTGTAAGCGTCTTCGATTTCCTTAACTGCCTGGCCGCGGGTGAAAAACACTGCCGCCGCCATTACCAGGATGGCCATGTTCACCAGCATGGCCGCGCAGAGCGCCACCACGGAATCGAACAGGTTGAAGCGGCAGGCCGTAAGGCGCTCGGCATCGTTGCTGCCGATTCGGCGGGTCTGCACCAGCGCGGAATGCAGATATAAGTTGTGGGGCATCACGGTAGCGCCCAGAATGGCCACGGCGATGTAGAGATTTTTGCCGTTCAGGTGCGGGATGAGCCCGGCGGCCAGCGGCCCGAGCTGGGGATGCGCGAGAAAGATCTCGAGCGCAAAGCATCCGCCGATGACACATATCAGGGCCAGCACCACCGCTTCCACCAGCCGGATGCCGAAGCGCTGAAACCAAAGGACCAGGATGGTATCGCAGGCGGTGATGCCGACGCCGAGCAGCAGAGGCAGGTGAAACAGGAGCTTGAGCCCGATAGCCGCGCCGATGACTTCCGCCAGGTCGCACGCGACGATGGCGATTTCGCAGACAAACCACAGGCAGGAGGTGACAAAACGGGGATAGGTTTCGCGGCACGCCTGTGCGAGGTCGCGTCCGCTGACAATTCCGAGCCGCGCCGCGAGTGTCTGCAGCAGGACGGCCATGGCATTCGAAGCGACCAGCACCCACAGGAGCTGGTAACCAAAAGTGGCCCCTCCCTCGAGGTCCGTGGCCCAGTTGCCCGGGTCCATATAACCAACGCTGACGAGATACGCCGGGCCCGCAAAGGCGAAGATCCGCCGCCACAGTGACGGATGCGCCGTTTCTACACTGGCGTGAACGTCAGAGAGAGACCGCGGATTTTCAGAAATCGTCGTCTTCGGTCTTCTTGCTCTTGCTCTTGTGACGCATAATCGCGGCCACCAGCAAGAGCACAGCCAGTAATCCGGCGATTATCTGAACCATGCTCTGTGACATTTGCGGACTCTCCTTTAGAACCTGCGAGTATACCGGATTGGCCGAGAGTCCGCCAAATCCTTAACAATCGGCGGCGGAGCCGTTTACTGGATGGTAATCAGCGCGCCGGTTTGGGTTTTGCTTCCGCCGATGGCCAGCACAATGGCCTGATCCCCCGAGGGCGTTCCCGCGGGAACCACGAAGTTGACCTGATCGAGCCCGGCCGCCGTGATTCCCGCAAAAGTGATGCTGGCGAAGACGCCGTTCACGCTTACTGTGGGCAGCGTGGTGGTCAAAGCGGGCGTGTTTACCAGCAGACCGTCCACCGCCGGATTTACCGCGCCCAGGCCTGTGCCGTAGAGCACGATGGTTTCACCGGCCTTCGCCGGCGTGCTGTTCCCAGGGAAGAGAGTTGTGGCGCCCACCAACGAGTTGTCCGCGTGCGTTGCCGCAACGTAATTGCCCTTGGCAAGGAAGAACCCCGGCGCGTAGTTCGCCATGGCTGCGGTGGCCGCCGCGCTCACCAGGCCGTTGTTCGTCACGACCACCTGTACGGGACCCTGCGTGGTATCCGCGGCCGGGATCAGATCGATCTGGGTCGGGCTGACGTAATAGATGTAGGCGGGCTTGCCGTCCACTGTGGCGCTGACACCGTCGAGCGCGGTGGGAAGCTTGCCTGCGACGAAATCGGAGGTGGCCCACGTGCGCTGGGTAGCCGCCAGATTGGTTCCCACCACCGTCACAAAGCTGTTCGGGGTGATGGTGGTAACGTAGCTGGCCGCATTGGCGATGGCCCCGGCCGGAATTGCCGGCGCGGCCTGGAGGCTGCCGAACAAACCATGCTGTTCGCCGCCCGGTCCCGCCGCGAAATAGATGGCATTGGAATCGCCGCCGTTGCCGCCATTGCCCGCCTGCAGGCCCCACAGCCCGCTGAGGTGGATGGTGTTGCCTTTCGCGTCGTGAAGCGGCGCGATGAAGGCGCCGGTCGCCGGGTTATAGACGTTGATTGTGCCATCGCCGAAGTTGCCCACCAGCAGATCGCCCGCATAGTCGCCAAATCCGGCCGGCGCGAGGGCCAGCCCCCACGGCGAATTCAGGTTGCCGCCCGAGATCAGATGGCTCTGCAGCACGCCGTTCAGATCGTAAACGTCGACATAGCCGTTGCCCGCGCCCGCCGCATCGTCGTGCTTCTGGGCGTCCTGCTTGGCGTAGGCCACGTACAGCTTGCCGTTGAGCGCCTGGATGTTGAACGGGGCAAAGCCGGCGGGGATACCGGAATCCGTAAACGCGCCCGGCAGACTGACCGCCTGCCAGTTCTGGTCATAGGTTTCGACGGTACCCGCGTTGAAATTCGCGGCATAGAGGCGCGGGGAGGTGGTGCCGGCCGGCGTCGCAATCGCCAGTCCTTTGTACACGGCTCCGGAAGCAGACTTATCCACCATCACGATAGCCTGCCCGGCATTCACGGTTGAGCTCCAGCCCGAGAGCGTTCCGTTCTCCGTGGAAAACAGGAAGTTGGCGGTCTTGCCGCCGCTGTTCGGAACGAAAAACGCGGTTGTGGTCCCGTTGTAGACGCAGCCAGTGGGGTTACCGCCAGCGACGGTCGCGGTGGTGGCGGGAACAGCCGGTTTGGTGGTGGCGTTCGGCACGCCGAACGTGGTGTAGAGCGTGGAAAGCCCCGTGCCGTTATCAGAAATCCAGAACGGGCTCGTGGCCGACGTGCAGATCCCCCAGGGATTCACCAGATTGGTATCGACGTGATCAGCAACACCGGTCTGGTCGGAAACCAGATTGTGCTGGTAATACAGATTCGCGGCCGGCAGCATGGCTGGTGCGAGAAAAAGCAGCGTGGCGGGGAGGACTCGTCTGGGTAGCATATGGGTTATCCGTGACCATTAGATATCAAAGCCATCTGTGAAGTTGGAAACAAATTGTAAAAATGCCTCCTGCCGCTATACTTGCGATTTATGCTCAAATCGACGATCTTCCGGGAGTACGACATCCGCGGCATTGCGGACGAAGACCTCCTGGATCCGGGTATCACGGAACTCGGCCAGGCCCTGGGAACTTTCCTTCAGCGGCACGGGGGGAAAAATATCAATCTGGCGCGAGATTGCCGCCTGAGTTCGCCCCGGCTGCGCAACGCTTTGATGGCAGGACTGAAGGCCAGCGGCTGCGATGTTACCGACATCGGGATCGTGCCCACGCCGCTGCTTTACTACTCAGTGTTTCACCTGGACGCCGCGGGCGGAGTGATGATCACGGGCAGCCACAATCCGAAGGATTACAACGGCTTCAAAGTGATGTGCGGGAGCTCGACGATCCACGGTGAAGAGATCCAGGAAGTGCGTGGCATTATCGAGCGCGGGGATTATTTAACCGGGGTTGGGACGGAGAAACCCTTCGACATCGTGACGCCGTATGTCGACGAGATCACGTCCCACTTCCATTTCGAGCGCAAAGTCCGGCTGGTGGTGGATGGCGGAAACGGCGTCGGCGGTCCTGTGTTTCACCGCATGATCCAGAAGTTAAACGTGGAAGCGCGCGAGCAGTTCATTGAAATGGATGGCAATTTCCCCAACCATGATCCGGACCCGACTCAGCCCAAAAACCTGGAGCATCTGATTGCCGCAGTGCGCGAGCAGCCGGTGGATCTGGGCATTGCGTTCGATGGCGATTCGGACCGGATCGGCGCGGTGGACGAAAAGGGAAACCTGGTGTTCGGCGATATGCTGCTGCTGATTTACGGGCGCGAGATCCTGAAACGCAAGCCGGGCGCCACCGTGATCGGCGAAGTGAAATGTTCGCAGGTGCTCTACGAAGAGCTGCGCCAGGCTGGCGGCAACCCCATTATGTGGAAGACCGGGCACTCTCTGATCAAAGCGAAGATGAAAGAGACTCATGCCGAACTGGCTGGTGAGATGAGCGGCCACATGTTCTTCGCCGACGGCTACTACGGCTTTGACGATGCGCTGTATGCCGCGTGCCGGCTGCTTGACATCGTTTCGAAATCGGGTAAGCCGCTTTCCGCGCAGCTGGCTGGTGTTCCGGAACTGGTTTCCACGCCGGAGCTGCGGTTCGATTGCCCCGACGAAACCAAATTCGCCGTGGTGGCGAAGGTGAAGGAGCACTTCCAGAAGCTCTATGAGGTGCTGGATGTGGACGGCGCGCGCATCAACTTCGCCAAAGGCTGGGGGCTGGTGCGCGCTTCCAACACGCAGCCGATTTTGGTAATGCGCTTCGAGGCGCAGAGCCCGGAACTGCTGGACGCTTATCAGACCGAAGTGGAGGCTGTGGTTCGCCGTCTGACATAGAGCCGCCATATGAACGGTCCGGAGTTTGAAGCGGCGGCGGATGCGGTCATTGCGGGAGATTTGCCGGTGCTCAAAGCACTGCTTCGGGACCATCCGGACCTGATCCACGCGCGGTCCGAGCGCGAGCACCACTCGACTTTGCTCCATTACGTCTCGGCCAACGGGGTGGAGGACGTACGCCAGAAAACGCCGCCGAATATTCTGGAAGCCGCCAAGCTGCTGCTGAGCGCGGGCGCGGATATTCAGGCGGAATCGGATGCGTACGGGGGCCATTCGTCGGTGCTCGGTCTCACCGCGACCAGCTGTCATCCCGAGAACGCGGGTGTTCAGCTGGATTTGCTAACGCTGCTGCTGGAGCACGGGGCCGCTCTCGACCCCCCGTCAGGCGGCAGCACTGTCAACATGTGTCTGAGCAACGGTCGGGGAGCGGCGGCGAAATTTCTGGCCGCGCGCGGCGCGCATCTCGATTTTGAAGGTGCGGCGGGAGTGGGACGGATGGATCTGGTGCGTGAGCTGTTCCGCGACGCAAGCCCGCAGCAGGTTCTGAACGGCTTTGCGTGGGCGTGTGAGTTCGGCCGCACGGAAGTGGTGCGGTTCCTGCTGGAACAGGGCGTGCCAGTGGACGCGAAGCTCAGGAGCCATGGGAATACGGCTCTTCACTGGGCCGCGTACGGCGGCCACGCGGAGATCGTCAGACTGCTGCTGCAGCACGGCGCTCCGGTGGAGGCGAAAGACGAATCGTACGACGGTACGCCGTTGGACTGGGCACTCCACTCGTGGGTTCAGACGCCGCCCGACAAACCGGAAAGTACGCGGCTCTGCGACGCGGTGGCGCTGCTGGTGGGTGCCGGGGCTCAGTTGAGTCCGGATTCGCGGCAATGGGAAAAGATCCGCCTCTCGCCGGAGATGCAGGCCGCCCTGGTTGCGCCCAATCGGCCCGATGTGTAAATATTCATATAGCTGAATAAAAATACATGACGGCCAGCGCTCCTCTCCTTAGAATCGCCGCCCCGGACCTGACCCGCGATCTCGACATCACCGACCACGAGTTCCACGCCCTTCTCGATCTCGCTTCCGATATCAAGCGCTCTCCCCGCGATTTTGGCCAGGCCCTGGCCGGCCACTCCATCGCGATGCTTTTTGAAAAGCCGTCGCTGCGCACGCGCTTTACGTTCGAACTCGCCGCACAGCAGATGGGCGGCAATTCGGTGTTCATTGATGGGCCTATCGGCGTGCGCGAACCACTGAAAGACATTGCGCGCAATCTGGATCGCTGGGTACACGCGATTGTCGCCCGAACCTTTCTGCAAGCCACCATCGAGGGCCTCGCGCAGTGGTCGTCGGTGCCAGTGATCAACGCGCTGAGCGACATGTACCATCCCTGCCAGGCGCTGGCGGATATGCTGAGCATCCGCGAACACTGCGGCGGCTTCCGCGGCCGCAAGCTGGCATTCGTGGGTGATGGCAACAACGTGGCGCATTCGCTGATGCTGAGCGCCGCGCGCCTAGGCATGGATTTCGCGCTGGCCACACCGGCGGGCTACGTTTCCGATCCCGCGATTGTGAGTCAGGCGAGGGCTCTGGCTGCGTCCACGGGCGCCGTGCTGAAGTTTACGCAAAACCCCGAAGAAGCCGTGGAGGGCGCGCATGCGGTCTATACCGACGTGTGGGCCAGCATGGGTCAGGAGAGCGAAGCGATGCGCCGCCGAGCGCACTTTGCCGCTTACCAGATCGGCGACCGACTTTTTTCCGCCGCCCGGCCCGATGCCATCTTTATGCACTGCCTTCCCGCGCACCGCGACGAGGAAGTGACCGACGCGGTGATGGAATCGCCCCGCTCGGTTGTATTCCAGCAGGCCGAAAACCGGCTGCATGTGCAGAAGGCGCTGCTGCTGATGCTCATCGCCTGACGCGCGGCTCTCATCATCTATGAATCCAAAAAAAGTTGCACTCGCCTACTCAGGCGGTCTTGACACGTCCATCATCATTCCATGGCTCAAGGAGCATTATCACTGCGAAATCGTCGCGGTGTGCGGCGATATCGGGCAGGGCGGAGACGAACTCACCGGTCTGGAAGACAAAGCGCGCAAATCCGGCGCGGATGACGTCTACGTAGCCGATCTGCGCGAGGAATTCGTCACGGAATACCTGTGGCGCATGGTGCGCGCGGGCGGCATCTACGAACACAAGTATCTGCTGGGCACCTCCATCGCGCGTCCGCTGCTGGCAAAGAAGCAGGTGGAAGTGGCGCTGGCCACGGGCTGCGACGCGCTGGCGCACGGATGCACCGGCAAAGGCAACGATCAGGTCCGTTTCGAACTAACCTATAAGGCGCTGGCGCCGCAGCTCCCGGTGATCGCCCCGTGGCGCGAGTGGGACATCATCTCCCGCGAAGACGCCATCGAGTACGCCCACCAGCACAACGTGCCGATCGCGCAATCCACCACCAAGATCTACAGCCGCGACCGCAACATCTGGCACATCTCGCATGAAGGCGCCGAATTGGAAGACCCTGCGAACGCACCTTCCGACGGAGTCTGGATGTTGACCAAGAGTCCGTCCGAAGCGCCCGACCGGCGCACGGAGGTGACTATCGGTTTCGAAAAAGGCACTCCGGTTTCGGTGGACGGCGAGAAGCTCTCCGGTGTCGCGTTGCTGGAAAAGCTGAACGCCATCGGCGGCGAGAACGGCATCGGCCGCATCGATCTGGTGGAGAACCGTTTCGTGGGCATGAAGTCGCGCGGGTGTTATGAAACGCCGGGCGGCACGCTGATCATGGCGGCGCACCGCGAACTGGAAGCGCTCACACTGGACAAGAACACCGCGCATTACAAGCAGCGTCTGGCTCTCGATTACGCCGAGATGGTTTATAACGGCCTCTGGTTCACGCCGCTGCGCGAGGCCCTGGACGCCTTCTTCACCACGCTGAGCGAGACCACCACCGGCGAAGTGACCCTGCGTCTTTATAAAGGCAACCTGGAACCGGTGAGTCGCAAGTCGCCTTATTCGCTCTACTCGATGTCGATCGCGAGCTTCACGATGGGCGCCGATTACGATCAGAAGGACGCGCGTGGGTTCATCAACCTGATCGGACTTCCGATGCAGGTCCGGGCGTTGGCCACACAAAAAGCCAAAGCCGAAGGCAAGTGAAGCTCTGGGGGGGCCGCTTCGAAACCGGCCCATCCGAAGTCTTCGAGCGCTTTTCCGGATCGCTGCATTTCGATCGACGGCTGCTGGAAGCGGATATTCGCGGGTCGCAGGCCTTCGCCCGCGCGCTTGAAAGCATCGGGATTCTGGACGCGGAGGAGCGCGGCCGCATTGTTTCCGCGCTCGATCAGATCCAGGCGGCTTCGGCGAGTCCGGATTTTTACGATGGCGCCTCGGATGAAGACGTTCACACGCTGGTGATCCGCAAGCTGAAGGAGCAGGCTGGCGCTGTGGCGGACAAGATCCACACCGGCCGTAGCCGCAACGAGCAGGTGTCGCTCGATACGCGGCTGTGGCTGCGCGGCGAGTGCGACCGCGTGCTCACGCTGCTGGCAGAGTGGCTGAACGCACTGCTGAACCTGGCCGAAAAATACCCGGAGACCATCATTCCCGGCTACACCCACATGCGCCGCGCCCAGGCGGTGCTGTGGCCGCATTACCTGCTGGCCTATTTCGACATGTTCGCGCGCGATGCCGAGCGTTTCCGCCAAGCCCGGCGCCGCATCAATGTACTGCCGCTCGGTTCCGGCGCTCTCGCCGGCAGCGGATTTCCCTTTGATCGAGAGGCTATTGCGCGCGATCTGGGCTTCGACACCGTCACGACCAACAGCATGGATGTCTCGGGCGACCGCGATTTCGCCCTGGACTTTCTGTATGCTGCGTCAGTGACGATGCTGCACCTCAGCCGCCTGGCTGAAGACTGGATCCTTTATTCAAGTGAGGAGTTCGGCTGGCTGGAGCTGGGTGACGGCGTGACCAGCGGATCTTCGCTCATGCCGCAGAAGAAGAATCCGGATTCGCTCGAGCTGATTCGCGGCAAATCCGGCCGCGTGGTCGGCTCGCTGACGTCGCTGATGGTCACCCTGAAGGGCCTGCCCATGACTTACAACCGTGACATGCAGGAAGACAAGGAGCCGCTGTTCGAAGCCGCTGACCAGCTGACCGCGTGTCTCGAAATGGCGCGCGCCACGGCGAAGACGGTGGTGCTGCGCGGTGCTGTTCCGCAGGCCGCGGCTGAGGAAAGCTGGGTGGTGGCGACCGACCTGGCGGAAGCGCTGGCTCGCGCCGGGCTGCCGTTCCATCAGGCTCACCAGCTGGTGGGGCGCCTGGTCCTCGAAAGCACCCGCGCCGGGAAGAAACCGGCCGACTGGAATGCCGATTCGCTCGCCGCCTTCGACCCGGCGTTCACTCCCGCGATCGCGCTGCTGCTGGATCCCGCGCACGGCATGAAGTCCCGCGAAGTGATCGGGGGCACCGGGCCGCGCGCGGTCGCCGAAGCGCTGCTCGCCGCGCGCGCGGCTCTCGCCACGCTGGGCGCATGAGCAAGAATTATCGCCAGGGACAGATACTCAGACTCATTCGCTCCAAACGAATCTACACGCAGGACGAGCTGGCCGGCGAGTTGAAAGCGGCCGGCATCACCGCCACGCAGGTGACCCTCTCCCGCGATCTGCGGGATCTGCGGCTGGTGAAAACTCCCGAAGGCTACCAGGAGATCGCAGCAGGCGAAGCGGGCCAGCAGCTCAATACGCTGATCGCCAGCTTCCTTCGGGATGCGCGCACCGCGCAGAACCTGGTGGTTCTGAAAACCGACCCCGGGCACGCCAGCATCGTCGCCCTCGCTCTGGATGACGAGGGGTGGCCGGAGGTGGTGGGCACTCTTGCCGGTGACGACACCGTACTGGTCATCGGGACTGATAACGATACCGCTATTGCCATTCGCGAGCGCCTGCTCCAGCTCATGTAGGGGATTTAATCGCGCGCTGGCAACCCGCCTGTCCCTGTCACCATCAGTAATGGTGGAAGGATTGCTCCTTCACTGGGGGTACTCAAAGTGACACTCACAAAAACTTTTTCGGTGCTGACCGCTGCAGCCTTCATGGCCTCTCAGGCGATCCCGGCGGCGGCGCAGCAGTATCCGCCTCCGCCCTATGGCGGCCAGCAGCAACAACAGTATCCGCCTCCGCCCTATGACGGCCAGCAGCAGGGCCCGCCGCCGCAGATGCAGCAGCAGGCTCCGCCGGCGCAGCCCATGTCGCCCGAACAGCTGGACGACCTGGTAGCCCCCATTGCGCTTTATCCCGATTCGCTGCTGGGACAGGTGCTGGTGGCCGCGACCTACCCGCTGGAAGTGGTGGAAGCGAACCAGTGGCTGGGTCAAAACGGCCGGCTGCAGGGCCAGAGCCGGATTGAGGCCGCCCAGCAGCAGAACTGGGATGCCAGCGTACAGGCGCTGGTTGCCTTCCCGGACGTGGTGGCGCGGCTTTCTCAGGATGTCCGCTGGACCACTGATCTCGGCAATGCGTTTTTGGCTCAGCAGGCCGACGTGATGAACGCGGTGCAGCGCATGCGCCAGCGAGCGCAGCAGGCCGGCAAGCTGAATTCCACGCCGCAGCAGGTGGTCAATATGGAGCAGCAGGGCGGACAGCCGGTGATTCAGATTGAGCCCGCCAATCCCGAAGTGGTGTATGTGCCCTCTTACAACCCGGCCTACATCTGGGGACCGCCAGCTTACGGCTACTATCCTCCGCTTTATTACCCGGCGGTGAGTTATGGCTTTGGCTTCGGATACGGCATCTCGGTGGGCGCGTTCTTTGGCGGATGGGGCGGCGGCTGGGCCGGATGGGGCTGGGGACCGAACTGGCGCAACCACAGCATCATCGTGAACAACAACTTCTTCCACCGCTACGGCTTTGCCGACTATCACGGGTATGGGCGCGAAGGCGTGTGGTCGCACAATCCGGAACACCGCATCGGCGTTCCGTATCCCAGCGCGCAGCTCAACAATCGTTTTCGTGGCGGCGAAGCGGGCGGCGGCTATGCCCGGGGCTTCGCTAACAGCCGGCAGGATTTTGGCCGTCAGCAAAACTTTGCGGGTCAGCAGAATCAGGTGCGCGAACAGAACTTTGGGCGGACGCAGGGCGGCGCGATGCCGCAGCAGCAGGGATTCCGCTCGGCGCCGCAGTCTTCACCCGCTCCGCAGCAGCGGTTTGGCGGCCAGCAGTTTGAGCAGCGCAGCTCCGAGGCCCCGCACAGCGCGTTCGGCGGAGTGCAGGACGGCGCCCGGACCCGGATGGAAAGTGACCACGGCTTCTCCAGCATGGGCGGCCAGCGCAGCGCTCCGGCTCCCGCCCGTTCAGCGGCTCCGGCGGGGCGTGGGGGTGGCGAAGCCCGCGGCGGTGAATCGCACGGCGGTGGCGAATCCCACGGTGGCGGGGGCCATCGGTAGATGAGGTCTCTGGCCCTTTCTGTTCTGGTCAGCCTTCCTCTGGCGGTCTGGGCTCAGACGAATCGCACCTTTGATTCGCCTGAACAGGCCGCCGAGGCTGCCATTCAGGCGGCCGAGCGGAATGACGAGGCTGCGCTTTCCGCCATCTTCGGACCCGGCGAAAAGATGGTGGTCTCGTCCGGTAACCCGCAGCAGGACCAGACCGAGCGCACACAGTTCGCCAAACTGGCGCGCTCGAAACACAGGATTCAGAAGGATCCTCTGAGTCCGAACCGGGTTTTGCTGGTGATTGGTTCGCAGGACTGGCCGTTTCCCGTGCCGATTGTCCGGAGGAACGGCAAGTGGAGCTTCGATGCGAGCCAGGGCAACCTCGAAATGCGCGCGCGCCGAATCGGAGCGGACGAGCTGGACGCCATGGAAATCTGCGCCGGTTACGTGCAGGCGCAGCAGAGTTACGCCGCGCGGGCACGCGACCAGCACGGCATGCAGGAATACGCGCAACATCTTTCCGGACCCGCTGATTCGCTGTTTGGGCAGAAGGATGTGGCCGGGCTGGTGCCGCAGCCGTTTGTGGAGGCCGATGGCAGCAGCCCGAAATCGAAGCCTTACCACGGGTACTACTTCCGTATCCTGACTTCCCAGGGGCCCAATGCTCCCGGCGGGGCGCATAACTATGTGGTGAAGGGTTCGATGATCGGCGGCTTTGCGCTGGTGGCGTATCCGGCGCAGTATGGCGTCTCCGGGGTTCACACGTTTATCGTGAATCAGGACGGGGTAGTCTACGAGAGAGATCTGGGACCAAAGGGACCGAGGCCCGCTTCGTTTGATCCGGCCAAAGGCTGGAAGCCGGTGGATTAGGCGCGGCCAATTTCTGCCGCACGCCGAAAGTTTGCCGCATGGCAGGCGGTAAGCCGTTGATTTTAATACGGCGGTGGGGGCGTTTCAGGTGCATGGTACTCACCATGATTCAGCCACTCTCCGCTTCAACAACCGCCGTTTCTGCCCCGCCATCCACCAAACCGTGGGCTCCGGGCGATGAGAGCTCGTTCGCCCAGCTGTTTAACCCCATCGTGAGCGCCTCCGCGGCGGAAACGAAAGCCGTTCCGGCCGACACCACCACGGCTGGTCCGGCGGCAACCACCCCGGCTGCCACCACCCCTGCGGCAACCACACCAGCTGCTCCGACGCCTGCGGCGTCCGCCACACCTGCCACGCCGTTCACCTTCGAACAGAACGTCACGGTGGACGGCTTCACGACCTCCACGCCTATGAACCCGGAAGAACTAGCCACCGCCGACACGGCGAACGCGCTTGCCACCATGCTCGGCGGCAAGGTGGTCAACGAACCGGATTACGGCGGCGGCTGGTCCACCTCCGTCCCCACGCGCGACATCGCCTTCACCAATGCCGATGGCTCTCAGCTGAAACTGAACGCCGGCATTCTCGCCTATCTGTTCAACAACTACGGCGAGGCGCCTGGCAGCCAGGCCTGGCAGCAGGTGAACCAGGCGCTTGGGCGCGACCTGATGTCCACCACACCGAAGGCCTGAGCGGCCCCAAAACCCCTCCGTTTTTGTGCATCTGCGGGCAACTATTCCTTTACTTTCAGTTGCTTAAGATGGTAGGCTTGGGTTTCTTTCTCATGCGAACTGTTGATCTGATCCAGCGCAAGCGCGCCGCCGAGGAGCTATCTCCCGAGGAAATCGCTTTTCTAGTCAATGGATATACGTCCGGCGAAATCCCCGATTACCAGATGTCCGCGTTCCTCATGGCCGTGTTTTTCACTGGCATGACAGACCGCGAGGTGAGCGCTGTCACCGAAAGCATGATGAACTCGGGATCGACAATCGATCTGTCCGGAATCCCCGGTGTCAAAGTGGATAAGCATTCCACGGGCGGCGTTGGCGATAAGACCAGTCTGATCTCCGCGCCCATCGCGGCGGCCGCGGGTGTGATTGTTCCGATGATGTCCGGCCGCGCGCTGGGGCATACCGGCGGCACGCTCGACAAGCTCGAATCCATCCCTGGTTTCCGCACGGATCTCTCGCTCGAACAGTTCCATCAGCAGCTTTCCGAACTCGGTCTCGCCTTCATCGGACAGACGGAAGAGTTCGCTCCCGCCGATAAGAAGCTCTACGCCCTGCGCGACGTCACCGGGACGGTGGAATCCATCCCGCTCATCGCCTCCTCCATCATGTCCAAAAAGCTGGCGGAAGGCATGGACGCCCTCGTTCTGGATGTCAAAGTGGGAGCGGGCGCGTTCATCAAGAAGCAGGTGGACGCGCGCCGCCTGGCTGCCATGATGGTCGGCATTGGCCGGCGCATGGACAAGCGGGTCCAGGCGCTGATCACAGATATGAACCAGCCGCTCGGCTATGCGATCGGCAACGCGCTCGAGGTGATGGAAGTTTCGCAGACCCTGCACAACGAAGGCCCGGAAGATCTCCGCCGCCTTTCGGTGGAGCTGGCCTCGCGTATGATCTTCCTCGGCCGCATCACCAAGACTCTCGAGGAAGCGCGCGAGCTTGCCGAGAAGAAGCTGTCCGACGGCTCCGCCTACAAGAAGTTCAGACAGGTTGTCGAAGCCCAGGGCGGCAATCCGCAGGCGCTCGAGAAATTCGAACTGCTGCCGAATGCGACCGGGATGCGCGAGATCACCACGTCCCGCGCGGGTTACGTCAGCGGCATCAATGCCGAGGATATCGGCCGTGCTTCCACCATGATGGGCGCGGGCCGCGAGCGCAAGGAAGACACAGTGGATCACGCCGTGGGCGTCATTCTCGAAGTGAAAATGGGCGAGAAGGTGGACGCCGGCGCGGTGCTGTGCCGCCTCTACTACACCCAGGAAACTTCTCTTGAAGAAGCGGCGGAAACCGTGGAAGACGCGTTCCGCATCTCGAGCCAGAAGCCAGACGAACGGGAACTGATTCTCGAGGTCGTCAGCTAATTAATGGGCCGATTCACCGGCCTTCTCGGGATCATTGCTATCCTCGCGGTCGCCTGGCTGCTTTCCTCTCACAAACGTTCCATCAAGCCGCGCATCCTGTTCTGGGGCCTGGGCCTGCAGCTGGCCTTCGCGGTCATCGTTCTCAAAACGAATTTCGGCCTGATCTTCCAGCGCATTGGGCAGGGCGTCAATGCCATGCTCGGTTACTCCGTCGCTGGCAGTGAGTTTGTCTTCGGTCCGCTTGGCAACGGCACCGGGTCCTTCCCCAAATTCCTGCAGGGCCTTGGCGCGGGCTCCGGCGTCTTTTTCGCCTTTCAGGTTCTGCCCATCGTCATCTTCATCGCCTCGTTCTTCGCCATCATGTACTATCTGGGCGTGATGCAGGTGCTGGTGCGCGCCATGGCCGTCGCCATGCAAAAAGTGTTCGGCGCCAGTGGTGCGGAGTCGCTTAACGTCGCCGCCAGCATCTTCATGGGCCAGACCGAAGCGCCGCTCACCATCCGGCCCTTCATCGCCGGCATGACGGAATCCGAGCTGTTCACCATCATGGTCAGCGGCATGGCGCACGTATCCGGCGCGGTCATGGTGGCTTATGTCGCTGTGGCGCACGTCAAAATTGAGCATCTGCTTACCGCCGTGATCATGACCGCGCCCGCCACCATCATGCTGGCCAAGATCATCATCCCGGAAGTTGGATATGCCGGCGACGGCCGGCAAAGTGGAAGTGAAACTGGAGAAGACCGCTGTCAACGTGATCGATGCCGCCGCGCAGGGTGCCGGCGACGGGCTGCATCTCGCGCTCAACATCGGCGCGATGCTCATCGCCTTTCTTGCTCTGATTGCGATGTGCAACGGGATCCTCGGCTGGCTGCATACGCTCCCGCTGCTCGGCTGGCTGCCCGCTTCGCTGCAGCAGATTTTCGGCTTCGTTTTCGCTCCGCTTGCCTGGCTGATGGGCGTCGCCTGGAACGATTGCGCCTCCATTGGCAATCTGCTGGGCACCCGCCTGGTCCTGAATGAATTCGTGGCGTTTTTGGATCTCGCCACCCTGCGCGAACACCTCAATCCGCGCTCGGTCACCATTGCCACGTTCGCCCTCTGCGGGTTCGCGAACTTCAGCTCCATTGCGATTCAGATCGGCGGCATCGGCGCGCTGGCTCCCAGCCGCAAACCGGATCTGGCTCGCCTCGGCATGCGCGCGGTGGCCGCCGGTTCCATGGCTAACTTCATGTCTGCCTGCATCGCGGGAATGCTGCTGTGATCGCCCAGGCGCGCGATTTCGTCGCTTCCCAAACCGCGCTGCGCCCCACCGTCGCCGTTATCCTGGGCAGCGGCCTCGGCGCATTTGCGGACGAACTCTCCGATGCCATCGCTATTCCCTACGCTGAGATTCCCGGCTTTCCGGCGTCCACCGCCATCGGTCACGCGGGCAGGCTGGTCGTCGGACGCCTTGGCGCGCTTCCCCTCGCCGTTATGGCTGGCCGTGTCCATATTTATGAAGGCTATACCGCGGCAGAAGCGGCCTTCGGTGTTCGCGTGCTCGGCGCGCTCGGGGTGCGTTCGCTCGTGGTCACCAACGCGGCCGGCGGCATCGGCGCGCATCTGCAGGAAGGCGCACTGGTGCTGATCTCCGATCACATCAACCTGCAGGGCGCGAATCCGCTGACGGGTCCCAATCTCGATGATCTCGGGCCGCGCTTTCCCGATATGACCGAACCGTACTCCGTGCACTTCCGCCAGATCGCGCAGGAAGAAGCCGGAGAGATGGGCGTGCATCTGGCCGAAGGCGTGTACGCCGCACTCCCAGGCCCCAGCTACGAAACACCGGCCGAGATTCGTTATCTGCGAGCCATCGGCGCAGATCTTGTCGGCATGTCCACCGTGCCCGAAGTCATTGCCGCAAATCACATGGGAATGAAAGTGCTCGGCATTTCGTGCGTGACCAATCTTGCCTCCGGCATTTCCGGGAAGAAACTCGATCATCAGGAAGTGCTCGCGATCGGCAACCGCGTCCGCGGCCAGCTTGTGCGACTGCTGCAGGCCATTCTCCCGAGGCTCGCATGACCTTGGTGGAAGCTGCTATCCAGGCGCGCGAATTCGCGCATGCTCCCTACTCGCACTTCCGCGTGGGCGCCGCCGTGGAGGATGAAACCGGCCGCGTGTTCACCGGCTGCAACGTGGAGAACGCCACCTACGGCCTGACGCTCTGCGCCGAACGCGTGGCCATCTTCAAAGGCATCTCCGAAGGAGCAAAGCGCTTCCACCGCATCGCCGTCGCTGTCGATACTGACCGCCTGACGCCTCCCTGCGGCGCGTGCCGCCAGATTTTGTGGGAGTTCTGCGGTGATGCCGAACTCACGCTCTGCAACATGCACGGCCTTTTCGAAACCCTTCGTCTCTCCACCCTGTTCCCGCGGGCCTTCGATGCGACTTTTTTGTAGTCTGCTGCTGCTCGCCGGCATTGTCCGCGCCGAACCGGCCGACTGGGTTCTCAGCGCTCGTTATGTCGTAACGATGGACGCCCAACGGCGGCTCATCGAAAATGGCGCGGTCGCGGTGGTGGGCGATCATATCGCGGCAATTGGTACGCGCGCCGAAATCGACCGCCGCTTTCAACCGAAGCAGCGGCTCGACCGTCCCGACGCGCTCATCGCGCCAGGCCTGATCAACACGCACACGCACGCCGCGATGTCCCTGCTGCGCGGCATTGCCGATGACCGGAAGCTGCAGGACTGGCTGGAACATTTCATCTTTCCCGCCGAAGCCAAAAACGTCACTCCGGACTTCGTGCGCTGGGGAACGCGGCTTGGCTGTCTCGAGATGCTGCTCTCCGGAACGACCACCTTCACCGACATGTACTACTTCGAGGAAGTGGCCGCCGAGGCAGCTAAGGAAGCGGGCATGCGTGGCGTGCTGGGAGAAACCGTCATCGGCTTTCCCGTTCCCGACGCCAAAACACCCGCCGACGCTTTGGCCCGGATCGAGAAGTTCCTCGCGCGCTTCCACGACGATTCCCTGATCGTTCCCGCCGTCGCGCCGCACGCCATCTACACCAACTCCGGGGAGACGCTGCAGGCCGCGCGCGCTCTCGCCAACCGTTTTCAAGCGCCGCTCGTGATCCACGTTTCCGAAACCAAAAAGGAAAACGAAGATTCCGAAGCGCAGCATCACATGAGCCCGGTGCGCTATCTCGATTCACTGGGTGTGTTCGACGGCCGCACGGTGATCGCGCACGGGGTCTGGGTGGATGATGACGATATTCAGATCCTGAAAGCCAAAAATGTCGGCGTGGCTCACTGCCCATCGAGCAATATGAAGCTGGCCAGCGGCATCGCGCCAGTGGAGAAGATGCTGGCAGCCGGTGTCCACGTGGGCCTTGGTCCCGACGGCCCCGCCGGCAGCAACAACGACCTGAACATGTTCGAGGAGATGGACCTCGCATCCAAGCTCCAGAAAGTCGCCACGCTCGATCCGCAGGCGCTGCCCGCTGTCACCGCGATCGAAATGGCAACACTCGGCGGCGCGCGCGTTCTCGGGCTCGAAGCCAAAATCGGCTCGCTCGAACGAGGCAAACTGGCAGACCTGATCACCGTTAGCCTCGACGCGGCCAACGCCGTGCCGCTGTACGACGTCTATTCGCAGATGGTCTACGCGCTGAAAGGGTCTGACGTCAGCGACGTGATGGTCAACGGACGCTTAGTGGTCCGCGACCGCCGCTGCCTGACGCTGAACGCCGCCCAGATCAAAGCCCAGGCCCGCGCCATCGCTCTTCAGGTTTCTAAATCTCTGAAGAACTGATTTTTGCTCCGGCGAAGTCTCGCAGATACTGTTCGCCTTTGGCGGCATTGAACGCGAGCACGGCATCGGTCACGATGCTCACCTTTTTGCCAATGCGCAACAATCCATCCGCCGCGAACTTCACGCACACTTCCGTCACCACGCCGTAGACCACATACTCGTCGGCATCCATCTCCGCCAGCAATCCCGGCAGCAGCGGACTGCTGAACATATCCAATTCCTGCTTTTCCAGAATCCGCTGCCCCGCCAGCGTCACCGCCGGCTTCTGCCATCCCACTGTGCCCGCCACGCAATGCGGCCCCCAGATGCGGAATTCCGGATCGTCTTCCGCATGGGTGCAGGCCGTCGAAATCAGCGGAATACCCTGCTCCATCGCGTAGCGATTCAGGTTCGCGATCATCGGCACTAGCTTCTCGGCGCCGGGCACATACAGAGAGCCCGAGGGATACATGAAATCGATTTGCGTATCGATGTCGAAGAACGCGCGCTTCATTTGGTTTTCTCGATCAGCGCCGTCAGGGCGGCGCTTTGGTGCACCTGAAAAGTGTCGTCCGGCTCCGTGCCGCGGACCGCGTCCGGCAGCGCCGCCAGCATTTTCGCCGCGCGTTTGCGCGCCTGATGGATATCGGGCATGGGCTGCAGCAGATTGCCGCCCAGCATTACCGGTTTCAGCAGCGCTTCGGCTCCCGTGGCGCATTCCGCCGAGCGCGCCACCAGATCGTGATCGGCGAAGCGAAAGATCTGTTTCGAGCCTGGTATGGACGTCTTCTGCTCACTGCGCTTCGCGGTAAAACGGCCGTCGATCTCGACGATCTTGTAGACCGCGCCCATGGAAGGCGCATCACCTGAAGTCGCCAGTTCAGTTCCTACGCCGAACGCATCAATCGGCGCGCCTTGCTTTATCAACTGATTAATTTTGTACTCATCCAGATCGCCGCTCGCCATAATTTTCGCGCCGGTAAATCCGGCGGCGTCCAGCATGGCGCGCGCCTGTTGCGAAAGGCTCAGGAAATCACCGCTGTCCAGCCGGATTCCCCAGAACGGCTCGCCGAGTTCAATCGCTTTGCGCGTGCCTTCCAGCGTGTCGTAGGTATCCACCAGATGCACGGTCGCCGTGCCCAGCAGCTGCTGCATCCTCCGAAAAGCTTCGGATTCGCTGGCGAAAGACATTACCCAGGAGTGGGCCGCGGTCCCCATCACCGGCACGCCGTACTGAAACCCCGCGAGCGTATTGCTGGTGCCTGCGCAGCCTCCGATGAACGCCGCCCTTGCGCCCAGCACACCCGCTTCCGGCGTATGCGCGCGGCGCGTGCCGAACTCCACCACATCGCGCCCGCCGCCTGCTTCCACCATCCTCGCCGCCTTGGTGGCGATGAGCGATTGAAACGTCAGCATGGAGAGCAGATACGTCTCCGGCATCTGTGCCTCGATCAGCGGCGCCCGCAGGGTCAGCATCGGCTCTCCCGCGAACAAAGGCGTGCCTTCCGGAACGGCGAACAGATCGCCCGTGAAGCGGAAGTCGCGGAGATATTCGAAGAACTCCGGCGACGCCCCCGCAAACTGCTTCAGCCCGCGAAGATACTCAATCTCCGCCGCCTCAAATTTCAGGTTCAGCAGATACTCGACGGCCTGCGCCAGCCCCGCCGCCACAATGAAGTTGCGATGCCTCGGCAGCCGCCGCACCGTGAGTTCGAATGTTGCCCGCTCCCCCGTTTTGCCGGTGTCGAAATAACCGGCGGCCATCGTCAGCTCATACAGGTCCGTCAGGAGTGCGTTCACTTCTTGCCCGCGGGCTTCTTCGGCGCGGTGTACGGTTTCACGGCTCCCGCCGCTTTCTGCAGATCGTCCACGGCCTTCGGATCCAGCTGGTATACGCTCGCTTCGCCTTCTCGCGTGCCGAAGTAGTTGTCGCCCTGCTTCGTGATCGTTACCTTCTCGATATGCTTGCCTGCGCCCGAAGTCACGCCCAGAACCAGGAACGGGTCGCCCGCGCTCCGGTCCACAAACTTCGTGGCCGCCAGATCGCGCAGCTTATCGATCACCGCCTGCACGCTCGCGGAATCCATCTGCTGCGAACCGGACATCCACTTGTCCCCCGACTTTTGGTACGTCGCGCTGCCCACTTCGATCTTCTCCGGATCGGTGAACCCGAAGTCGAACAGCTTCTTGTTGCGGAAGTCGTCGACGCTCTTGTCCAGCCCGTCGCCCAGTTCAGCCGTGGTCTTGTACAAGCCATCCACGGCGGAGCTCCTGGCGTAGTAATTCTTGTCCTTGTCCTTCCGGACTTCCAGCGTCTGCGTCCCGCCGGCATCGCTGGTCGCGACGGTTGCAATCTTTGTCGCCGCCGCGAACTTCGCCGGCTCCACCGCGGTGTCCATCTTCGCGTCCTTCAGCTTGCGAACCAGATCGTCCACTTGCTGCCCGTCCGCGCGCATCGGCTTCGGCTTCACGATCTGCCACTCGTTCTGGCCGTTCTTGCCGAACTCCACGGTCTGACCTTTGGCCGTCAGCGTCACGCTCGTGAGCTTATCGGTGTTGAAGGGCAGAAGCCGCTTGTCGCGCAGATCCTTCGCGGTCTTGTCCAGACCCGTTTTCACGAAGGACGCGACAGTGTAAACCTTCGGATCGTTGGCGAGCTTCGCATAAGTGCCGGAAGCCGTGGGACTGTCATCACCCAGCAGCAGCGTTTCCGTCTTGCCGTCCTTCTTCGTGATCGTTATCGTCTCGCTGGGCGATTGCAGACCGTAGCCCGAGAGGCTCGCCGGCTTGTCGTCGATCAGGCGGTCCGATGTCAGATTCGCCAGCGACGAGACCACGCCCGTTACCGCGTCCTGATCCGCAGCCAGCGGCTTCGCTTCGCCGTCGTGCTCGAGAATCTGCCACGTTCCCGATGCCTTTGAAAGCACTGTCGGCGGCGCGTCCTTCTTGGCCAGCTTGATTTCTTTGAACTGGTCGTCCGGGATCGTGAGAATCTTCGGCGGCGCATCCGCCGCGGGCTTCGTCGCGTCCTTCGCGGCGGTTTTATTGGACCAGTAGACAGCTCCGCCCAGCAGCGCAAGCACCGCTACGGCCGCCAGCAGTCCTTTGTTCTGCATCGCCTATCTCCTGCGCCACCAAACCGCCACGCCGCTCCCGATGATTAGCAGCGGGATGAACACCACGCTGGTATAAAACAGCAGGCTCATCTGGCTGCGGGTCATGGAAATGCGGCGGTCTTCCGGATCCTTCGGACGAATGGAAATCAGATCTTCATCCGCTGTCAGCCAGTTCATGGTGTTCAGCATCAGGTCGCGATTCCCGATCTGGCTGATGCCCAGCACCTGATTCGCGGCCGCGCTGGAGCTGCCAATCGCCACAATCCGGCCCTTGCCGGAAACCGTGTCCGCGGCGCCCAGCGTGAACGGACCCTTCTTGTCCTTAGCCGGGTCAATCCGAATCGGCGGCTTCAGAGTTGTCGTCGCGTAGCTGTTGTCGGAAGTCTCGAACAGCTTCTCCGCGCCGGATTTTACATCGATGCTGCGCGCGAGGGGGAATACCGTCGCATTGCCCTTCATGCCCGCCACAATTGGACTCGTGTCGTATTTCGCCACCACCGGCGATGCTTCGTTGAATCCAAAGAACTGCCCCACGCCGCTGGCATCGATCACCAGGTCGTTGTTCAGCGTCACGCCGTAGCCTTCCAGCAGCTTCACCAGCGCCGGGCTGCCGCTGTTCTGATCGCCATGGCCGAAATCAATCGCTGGATCGATCATGAACAGACCTTTTCCGCCACCATCGATGTACTTCTTCACCGCGTCAATCGCCGGCTGAATGTAGTCGCGCTTGGGACCCGCGATCACCAAAACGGAACAGTCCGCCGGAACGTCCGGCTTCTCGAGCAGTGAAATGGTCTTCGTTTTGACGTTGTTCTTTTCGAGCGCGGCCTTAAATGCTGAAAGTCCGCTGCGCTCCGTATCGTCGGTGCCCAGCTCGCCCGATCCGGTCACGAAACACGCCATGCGGTCGCCGCTTTTCAGTGTGCGGATCAGCGCGCCGGTAATTTCTTCTTCCGAAAGGCTCTTGGCCTCCTGCTTCTTCGCGCCGTTCTGCACCACGATGCTGCCATAGTTGCGAATGCCCGCCGCGCGCGCCAGATCCGGCTTCTTATCCGGATCTATGTACTGCACATGCAGCTTGTTGGAGAGGTTGGAATAGCGGTCCAGCAGCGCCTTGGCGCGGTCGAACGCGCTGGTTTTGTCGAAATACTCCAGCTGCACATCGTTCTTCAGATTCCCGACCACCTTTTTAGTCTGGTCGGAGAGCGTGTACCGCTTGTTGGCCGTGGTATCGAACGATTTGTTGTGCTGGTTCGAAAGCCAGTTCACCGCGCCCAGGATGGCGATGATCACCAGCACATAAACCACAAGGTAAGCGCCGTAACGCGTCTGGCGCGCTTTCAGAAACTCCGAAGACGCCATGTTACGACCTCCACCGCAGCGATTCCATCGATCGCTTCGTCAGGAACAATCCGAGGAAAATCATAGAGACATAGAAGATTACGTCCTTCGAATCGATCACGCCGCGCGAGAACGGTTCGAAGTGCGTCAACACGCTGCAATAGGCCACCACCTTCGCCCATGCCGCCTGTTCATACGAACTCACCCAGTCCAGCACCCACAACAGCAGGCACACGGCAAAGGTCGCGCCGCCCGCGATAATCTGATTGCGCGTCGTGGTGGAAATGAATGTCCCGATCGCCAGCAGGCAGCCACCCTGGAGCAGCAGGCCCAGATAACCCGCCGCGATGGGATGCCAGTCCGGCTTGCCGAACGCAAACAGAATCGCCACGTTGATCAGCGAAATGCCGATCACGCAGATGTACATAAACATCGCGCCCAGCCACTTGCCCAGCACAATCTCCCAATCGCGCACCGGGGACGTCATCAACAGTTCCATGGTCCCCTGCCGCTTCTCTTCCGCGAACAGACGCATGGAAATCATGGGAATCAGGAACAGCCCCACCACGCTTGCATTGCCCAGCAGCGGACCGATGACGAAATCGTTCACGTTCATGGGCTGCGCGCCGCCTTGCATCTGCATTTCCATGCTGCGCATGACGAAGAATGCTGTCGCGCTGAACATGAAGTAGCCGAAGATCAGACCGAAAATCGCCATCAGCAGATACGCGATGGGAGACGTGAAGTAACTCTTGATCTCTTTCTCGCAAATAATCAGAACGTTCTTCATCGGTTAACTTACCTTCTCGCTCTCGATGGGCGCGGCCGCGCTTCTCTGTTCGGAGGCCGTGAGCTGGAGGAACACATCCTCCAGGCTGGCGCCGCGCGGACGCAGTTCATTCAAACTCCACCCGGCATGCACCACCGCCCGCGCAATCTCCCCGCGCACGTTCTGGCCCTCCAGGCTCTCCACTTCAAAGTAATGGCGACCGTCCGCGGCGCTGCTCAGCACCACGCGGCTCACGCCCGGAATCTGCTCGAGCGATTGCCGGATCTCCGAAGAGGGCGCCGTGGTCTGCACTTCCACATGCACCTCCGTGCCGTGCAGCAGCTTTTTCAGATTGGAAACCGAATCCGTCGCCTTAAGCTGCCCGCGATTGATGATGATCACCTTGTCGCACGATTGTTCAATCTCGGTCAGAATGTGCGTGCTCAGAATGATGGTGTGGTCGCCAGCCAGACTCGCAATCAGTTCTCGCGCTTCGATGATCTGCTTCGGATCGAGGCCCGAAGTGGGCTCGTCCAGAATCAGCACATCGGGATTATGCAGAATCGCCTGTGCCAGACCCACGCGCTGCCGGTAACCTTTCGAAAGCTTGCCGATCAGCTTGTTTTTCACATCCGTGATGGCGCAGCGCTTCATGGCTTCCGACACCCGCCCTGGCACCTCCTTCGCAGTCAGTCCTTTCAGCCGGCCCACGAACGTGAGATACTCGTCCACTTCCATCTCGGGGTAGACCGGCGGATTTTCCGGCAGATAGCCGATGCGTTTCTTCACTTCCATGGGCTGCTCGAGCGTATCGAACCCCGCGACCGACGCGGTCCCCGACGTAGGCGGCAGGAAGCACGTCAAAATCCGCATGGTGGTGGTTTTGCCGGCTCCGTTGGGACCCAGGAACCCGACGATTTCGCCCTTATCAACCTGGAAGGAAATGTTGTCGACAGCGATGTTACGTGCGTATCGCTTGGTAAGGCCTTCGACTTTGATCATATAGAGATGTAGACGGGTTCACGGGAGCGTGAATCCAACTGAAACTTTAGCATAGACCTATATAGAAGATGGAGTTGCCTGTTATACCGGCCCTGCCCGCCATCGCCGCTGCTGTCGCGGTCGCGGCGTCCGTTCCCACGCTGTGGCTGGAGCGTCTGCCGCAGGCTACCCGCGTGGCCATCCCCCTCAGCGGCGGTCTGCTCCTCGGCGTCTCGCTGTTCGGGTTGCTGCCGGAACTGGCCCGCGATATCGGCTGGCTGCGCAGCGTTCCCGTTTTCGCCGCCGGATATTTTCTGCTGTTTTTACTCGATCGTTACCTGTTTTCGGTGTGTCCGTCCTGCTCCCACGGCCACAATCATAGTGACTGCCCAGGCGCGCTCCCCGGTTTCACGCTTCCGCTGGTGCTGGCCGCCGCGGCGCATGCCTTTCTCGACGGCTGGGGACTGGCCGGTGCGCGGCACGGCTCCACGGCCGCCGTCGAAGTCGCTTTTCCCGTCGCTGTCATGTTGCACAAGATGCCCGAAGGGATGGCTCTCGGCGCTATCCTGCTTGCTTCCACAAAATCCCGCAGCGCGGCTTTCGGCTGGACGCTGCTCGCCGAATCGGCGACGTTGGCGGGTGGCTTCGCCTCGCTGCAGCTCGCCGCCAGCCTGGGATCGCAGTGGACCAATTACCCCCTTGCTGTCGCTGGCGGATGCTTCCTCTACCTCGGTTCCCACGCCATACACGGCCGGTGGAAGCCCGCATTCACCGGCATCGCGGGCGCCGCCGTGCTGCAACAGGGCGCGCGGGTCTGGTTCGGCTGACACGCCGCCTCCCGAACGGACGCGATATGATCCCAACTGATGCGCCTCCTTGCGGTCCTTCTCGTCCTCTCCCCGTGTTTTGCCAAACCCCTGCCGCCTCCCGGCATCCCCGTTCCCGCCGCTGACCGCGCCGAGCTTGAAGCCGGACTCGCCCGCCTGGCCCGCTCGCTGGACGCCGTCAAGTCCAATCCCCTCTGGGCCGACGCCGCCATCTATCACAAAGCCGTCCGCTTCGCCCTCGAAGGCAACGAATTCTTCAAGCCGGCCGAGATCACCCAGGCCAAAAAGCTCCTCGAGGAAGGCCAGGCCCGTGCCGACGCTCTCGCCCGCAACACCTCGCCCTGGACCTCCGCCACCGGCCTCGTGGTCCGCGCGTATGTTTCGAAGATCGATGGCAGCGTGCAGCCTTACGGCCTTGTGGTCCCGCCCTCCTTCGGGCCCGATCGCCCGCATAAATGGCGTCTCGACCTCTGGTTCCCCGGCCGCAGCGAAACCCGCACCGAGCTCAATTTCATCACCGACCGCGAAAAGAACTTCGGCGAATTCACGCCGCGCGACACCATCGTGCTCCACATCTACGGCCGCTTCTGCAACGCCACCCAGTTCGCCGGAGAGACCGACGTTTTCGAAGCCCTCGCCGACGTGAAACGCCATTACCAGATTGACGATCACCGCATTCTGGTCCGCGGCTTCAGCATGGGAGGCGCTTCCGTCTGGCACATCGCCGCGCACCATGCCGGTGAGTGGGCCGCCGCCGCTCCCGGCGCAGGGTTCGCCGAAACCGCCGAATACAAGCCCGGCCTGCACCCCACCTGGTGGGAGGAAAAGCTCTATCACCTGACCAACGCCACCGATTATGCGCTCAACTTCGCGCAGCTTCCCCTGGTGGCGTATCACGGCGAAATTGATCCACAGCAGCAGTCCTCCAACATCATGGCCCGTTATCTGGCCGAAGATGGGATGACGCTTACACGCGTCGTGGGCCCGCAAACCGGACACAAATACCACCCGGATTCCAAGATTGAGATCAGTCGCCTGATTGACGCCATCGCCGACCGTGGCATGGATTTTTATCCGCGCACCGTGCACTTCACCACGTGGACGCTTGCTTACGACCGCATGAAGTGGATTGAGCTCGACGGCCTCGAACAGCACTGGAGCCGCGCGCGCATTGATGCCGAACTGACATCGGATGGCGCCACCGCGCAGACGCGCAACATCTCCGCCCTGACCCTGAACTTTGGGCCCGGCGGATCCACGCTCGATCCCACCAAAAAAGCCGCTGTTGTGCTGGACGGCCAGCGCCTCACCGTCGTCGGTCCGGCCACGGATCGCTCGTGGGTGGTGCACTTCCACAAGGCGGGCGGACAGTGGGCATCAGGCGAGCTGCCGGGTCTGCAGAAACGTCACGATCTCCAGGGTCCCATCGACGATGCCTTCACCGAAGCATTCATCATGGTGAAGCCCACCGGCACGCCTCTGGTGCCGGCCATCGCGCCGTGGGTGCAAAGCGAAGAGACCCGCGCCGTGCGTCAGTGGCGCTCGCTTTTCCGCGGCGAAGCCCGCCAGACCGACGATTCCGCCGTCACGCCTGCTGACATTGCCTCCAGCAATCTGGTGCTGTGGGGCGATCCCGGCAGCAACAAAATCCTGGCGCGCATCGCCGATAAGCTCCCAATCCAGTGGACCGCCTCCGGCATCACCGCCGGCGGCAAACACTACCCCGCGTCCAGCGCGCTGGTCATGGTCTATCCCAATCCGCTGAATCCGAAGAAATACGTGGTGCTCAACAGCGGCTTTACGTTCCGCGAATCGTCCAACAACACGAACTCGCTGCAGATCGCCAATTTGCCCGATTACGCCGTCGTCGATACCGCAATTCCTGCTGACGAGAAGTGGCCCGGCAAGATCCTCGACGCCAATTTCTTCAATGAGCAGTGGCAGCTGGCCCCCGCGCCCCGGCCCTGAACGCGGCCGCCGCTTAGGCCATCATCTGGCTGCCGAGCCATTCCGGATGAAACGCCGTGGAATCGAACTTCTCGGTGGTCTTGAACGGCTCGAACTCGCCTGTCATCGCCGCCGCCGCCGTTCGTTCCAGCAGGGCCTCCACGTCGGCATCGGTCAGACGGCCATACGTCTGCGTCGCTTCCACCGCCTGGTCCAGAATCGCCTCGCTGTCGATTCCGGTAATGACCACCGTGGTCGGCAGCCGCAGCGCATACTGCAGGCATTCGAGCGGCGTCGCCACCTTAGCCTTCAGGATGTTGCCATCGCCCATGCACTTCATGCCCAGCACCGCGATCCCGCGCTCCACCAGCACCGGCACCACGCCATCTTCGAAGCTGCGGAAGTGCGCGTCCATCACGCTCAGCGGCATTTGGCAGCTTTGGAAGCTGAAGTTGTGTTCGTCCGCGCTCTCCAGCATGCGCAGGTGCACCAGCGGATGCTTGTGTCCCGTGAACCCGATGTGCCGGATTTTTCCCGCGCGTAACGCTTCCTCCACCGCCTCCACAGCGCCGCCCTTTGCGAAGAAACGGTCCGCATCTTCCATGCGAACGTTCTCGTGGAACTGCCACAGGTCCAGATGGTCCGTCTGCAACCGCTCCAGCGATTCGTTCAGCTGCTCGGTGGCCGTCTCCTTCGTGCGCCCGTCGAACTTGGTCATCAGGAACACACGGTCGCGCCTGCCCTTCAGCGCCTTCCCCATGCGGCGCTCGCTCTCGCCTTCGTTGTAATCCCAGGAATTATCGAAGAACGTGATGCCGCGATCCATGCCGGCGTGCATCAACCGAATCGCCTCGGCTTCTTCCAGCGGCGGCTTGCCTAGATGAAACCCGCCCATCCCAATGGCGGAAACGGTCTCTCCGGTCTTTCCAAAATCGCGATAGATCATCGCGCGCGAAGCTGCACTTCGTCTACCGTTTGAAGTGCTTGCTTAGCGCCAATCCCTGCTTTTGATACGAAGAGCCGATCCCCTGGCCGTATAGACGGCTGGGTGCGCACATCAGCCGCTCAAACGTCAGGCTGCCCACCTCCTGCCCGTCCTCCAGCAGGAACGGCACCTCGTGTGACCGCACCTCCAGCACCGCGCGCGTCCCTTTGATATCGTCCGTGCCATACCCAAAACCGGGGTCAAAGAAGCCCGCGTAGTGGATCCGGAACTCCCCCACCGAGGGATCGTACGGCACCATTTCCGCGGCAAAGCCCGGCGGAATCCGCACCTTCTCCTTCGAAGCCAGAATGTAAAAATCCTCGGGATCCAAAACCAGATCGCGGTTCTTCGTCCGCTGAATCGGGTCCCAGAACTCACTGGGGTCGTAATAATCGATGCGGTCCAGATCGATCAGCGACGAATGCTTCTTCGCCCGGTACCCGATTACCTCCGAATCCGCCGTTCCCGCCAGATCCACCGAAAGGCGCAGCCCGCTCGCGATCATGGCCTCTTCGCCATACACCAGCATTTCGCGTTCGTCCAGCCGCATCAGCTCGGCATCGGAGAACTGCGGCGCCCCGCGCGTGAGCCGCAGCTGGCTTAGCCGCGCTCCTTCGCGCACCACCACGCTGAATGTTCGCGGCACAATCTCCGCATAGAGCCTGCCCCGGTATCCCGGCGGCACGAATTCGAACTGCCGCCCGTAGTCCGTAATCAGCCGGGTGAAGATGTCCAGCCGCCCGGTGGAGCTCTTCGGATTTACCTTGCCCGAGATCGCCGACGGCAGGTTCAGCTCCTCCTGCAGCGGCACGATGTAGACGCAGCCTTTCTCCAGCACCGCCGGCCGCGTCAGGTCCAGTTCGTGCAGCTTGTGGTCGTTCAGCTTGCGGGCGACAGTGGTCTTCTCACCTGGCAGGAAGCTTGCGCGCACGCGGTACGCAGCGGGACCCAGCCGCAGATCGACACTCGACGGTTGAATCTGCTCCGGAAGAATCGGTGAAACAGCGCTGATGTGCCGGGCGGCAATCAGGTCCTCCAGCATCTGCGAGGGCAGAATGCCGGTGGTGAAAACCCGTTCGTGTGTGCGGACCAGTTCCGGGAAGAGACTCCCACTGGCGGAGTTCATTCGGCGGTTTTATGCGCCATCTCGTAGACGTAAATGCGGTGCGTCCGCCCGGCTACCTCGACTTCGTCCTTCATTGCCGGCTTCCAGCCACGGATTTCGTAATCGTGCGAGACCACGCGCGCGCCCGGCTTCAGATCATGCTCAAACACCGGCTTCAGCCGGTCGTTGGAGCTGGTCAGAAAGTACATGGTCACCACGTCGGCCGGGCTCAGGTCGTAATGCAGCGCATTGCCGTGAACGATATGCACCTGCCCGTCGAGCCCCATCGATTTGATCAGCGCAAACGTCTTGTCGTAGATGTCGCGCGAAAGCTCGATGCCCACCGCGTGCGCCCGGAACTTCTGCGCCGCCATGATCACCACGCGCCCTTCGCCGCAGCCCAGATCGTAGACCATTTCGTTTGATTTCAGATGCGCGTCCGTCAGCATCCGCTCAATTACCTGCGGGGGCGTGGGCACATCCGGTCCCAGTGTGTCCGGATTCTTAAACCGCTGCGAAAAAGCAGCGCCGCTGAAGGCCAGAGTGAGGACGAGTGCGGTTCGGAAAGACGCGAGCATAGAACGATCCACCTCTACTGTGAGGAAGTCACGCCTGAACTCGCTCTTCCTCCCTTAGATCTTACTATACGTGTCACAATGTCGCTCCACGCCACCCACAGGTCGCGCGGACGGCTGATGGTGTACTCGTAGCCGCGTAATTTCTTCACGGTGTTCCCAATCGCGTCCCGCCAGGGGTTCTGCTGTGGGTTCAGGTTGTAATTCATGTAGAACACCGGAAACCCGATGTTTTCCACCTGCCGCAGCGATTCGGTGGGCACCTGTTCGTTCAGCATCACCTTCGGACCGGCGAAAATTACCGCGTCCGCGTGCGAATTGTTCATCTCTTGCGTGATCAGGCCGCTAAGGAAATCCACATCCGAGTGCTTCTGCCCCAGCTGCTTGTAATCCACCGTGCCCAGCTTTAGCGAATGCAGCGAGTCGCCCAGGGCGGGGAAGTCGATCTGCTCCGATTCGTCCTGCCGGTACAGCACCCGCTGCTCCTGCATGTTGAACGCGACAATCGAAAAGCGGCAAATGCGCGGCTCGCGCGAAATGTTCCGCAAAATGGAAACCAGCGCGTTTGTGTCGAGCGGTTGCATCGTCGCCGAACTGAACCGCTGCGGCGCGAAGTTCACCATCACTTTCACATTCAGCGGCCCGCTCTTCTCATCACGGGCCACCGGCGGCTCCTGCTTAAACATCTCACTGTCGGCCGGCTGAACCGAATCCGACGCGATGTGCAGCGCCACTTCCTTATCCTTGGTCGAAAGTGCCGCCGCCGTGTCCCAGTAGGAGGAGCAGACACGCTCGCCGCGGTCCCGCATTAGCCAGTCCACGTGGTAGGAACCCTCGCCCACGTCGAAGGTGCCCTCCAGATAGGCGTCTCCTTTAGCCTCGTCTTCAATTTTCGGAACATTGAAGCGCTGCGAGAAATATTTCGGGTGATTCTTATCTTTATCGGGAGTAACCCGGAAGATCATCGTGAGGGAGTTTTCCGTCCCGGCCAGCTCTTTCATCGGAATTGTCACGTCATAGCCGGCATGAAAGCGCAGGTCGAAGCCCAGCGAGGGCTTGATCGGATCCACCGTGCAGGCAATATCCTTGCGCGGTTCCTGCGACTCCAGGATCGCTTCATCGGTGCTGAACGTCAGTACCGCTCCGCCGCGTCCGTTGGCCGACATCAGGGTTTGGCTCACGCCGGCAGCGGGCGTGAACAGGAGTAGAGTGCAGGTGACAAATCCAGCGCCAAGATGGGCAAATCCGTTCGAGCCCATTACCGTTTCCCCAGCTTCAGCTCCTCAAAGCCAAAGCAAATTCGTACATTCAGTATTAGCCGAAGCTCTGGCATATGCGCAAGGGCTGATTTCAATTCCAAGTCTGTCAGTGTCCCGCGATCGGTGTAAACACCGCCCAGGCCCGAATCTGTATTCACGTTCCCAATCCGCCGTCGGATTTCGGAAACCCCGCGCCGTTCTTGCGTCGGCCCGCGAATTGCTACCGTGGGTGGTTGCTTCATGGCGCCGACTTCTCGAACCCTTGCCCACGAGGTGGCTGAAACCCGCGCGGTCACCGATTCTCTGTTTTCCTGCATCGATCCCGAGGCGATTTACCACCGTCCCATCCCAGAGCGCCATCGCATGATTTTTTATCTTGGGCATCTGGAAGCCTTCGACTGGAATCTCATGAAATACGGCGGTATGTCGGCGGTTTCTCCCAACCCGGGTTTCGATCATCTTTTCGCGTTTGGCATCGATCCCGAACCCGGCAAGCTGCCTTCCGACACTCCCGCGGATTGGCCCTCTTTCGCCGAGGTTCAGGCCTATAGCCGCAGCGTCCGCGAAACTCTGGACCGCGAGCTGGCGCACGCTCCTGAGGATCTGGTGCAAATGCTGATTGAACACCGGCACATGCACGCGGAGACGTTCGCCTACATCATGCACAACCTGGACGCCTCCCTTAAACATGGCGAATCGCCCGCTCCGGTTACATCGGCTCCCTCCGTACCCACCATGGTCGAAATTCCCGCCGGGGAGGCTACCCTCGGCCGCGAACAGGAACAGGGCTTCGGATGGGACAACGAATTCCGCCAGTTCTCGGTGCAGGTGCCCGCTTTCGGAATCGACCGTTATAAGGTCACGAACCGCGAATATTTGGACTTCGTTCGCGAAGGCGGCCCCGTGCCCCACTACTGGGTAAAGCAAAACGGCGGCTTCCTGCAGCGCGGCATGTTTCAGGATTTCCCGCTGCCCCTCGACTGGCCTGTTTACGCCACCTGGGATCAGGCCGCGGCATTCGCTAAATGGCGCGGCGCTGAAATCCCCACTGAACCGCAGTACCACCGCGCCGCCTTCGGCACCCCCGCCGGCAGTGAACAGCCGCTGCCCTGGTCTTCCTCCCCGGAATCAGCCACGGAACTGCCCGACGCCAATTTCGGTTACCGTCGCTGGGATCCCGTTGCCGTCGATGCCACACCTGCCGCCGACAGCCCCTTCGGTGTTGCCCAAACCATTGGTAACGGCTGGGAATGGACTTCCACGCTCTTCGCTCCGTTTGAAGGTTTCGCCCCCAGCCCGGCTTACCCCGGCTATTCCGCCAACTTCTTCGACGGCAAACACTACGTCCTGAAGGGCGCCTCGCCGCGCACCGCCGATCGTCTGGTTCGGCGCTCTCTCCGGAACTGGTTTCGTCCGGAATATCCCTACGTTTACGCCACGTTCCGCCTCGCCCATAACTAACTCATGTCCGCACCCGCGCTTGATCTCACGCTGGATCACTCCCTGGCTCACGATGTTGTGGCGGGACTGACAAAATCGGGCCAGAAGGAACTGCCCTCCACCTATCTCTACGACCAGATGGGCTCGCTGCTGTTCGATGCCATTACGCTCCTCCCCGAATACGGTCTTACCCGCGCCGACGCCCGCCTGCTGGAACGCCACTCGAACGAAATCGCCGGCGCCCTGCCCGGAAGCGTGCTCGTCTCCGAACTCGGCAGCGGTTCCGGCTCCAAAACCCGCGCCGTGCTTCAGGCCCTTTCCGGCCGCCGCACCCTGCAGTACCACCCAATCGATATCTCTCCTTCTGCGCTTGCCGCCTGTGCCGCCAGCTTCGAAAGCCTCCCCGGTCTCGCCGTGGAAACGCACGAAGCCTCTTACCTGGATGGTCTGCGCACCGTGGTCTCCCGCCGCGCGCCCGGTCAATCCCTGCTTGTTCTGTTCCTCGGCAGCACCGTAGGCAATTTCGATCCTGCGCCCGCCCGCGCCTTTCTCAGCCACGTTCGTTCTCTCCTCCGGTCCGGCGATGCGCTGCTCCTCGGCACCGACCTCGTCAAGCCGGTCGAACAGATGCTCGCCGCCTATGACGATTCCCTGGGCGTCACTGCCGCGTTCAACCTGAATCTCCTCGTCCGTCTGAACCGCGAACTCGGCGCCGAATTCTCTGTCCGCCGCTTCGAACACCAAGCCCGCTGGAACGCCGAATCCGCGCGCGTCGAGATGCACATCCGCTCGCGTGTCGCTCAGAAAGTCCGGGTCGCCGCCCTCGACCGCGTGATCCGCTTCGAAGCCGGCGAAACCATCTGGACCGAAAGCTCCCACAAGTTCCGTCTACCTCAGATTGCCGAGATGGCCCAGGCCGCCCGCTTCGCCGTCGCCGCTCAGTGGACCGATAAAGAGTGGCCCTTCGCGGAAACGCTTCTGCGCGCGGTATAGTGGCGCCCATGCCGCCCATCGTGCAGTTTTCTCACGTGGATTACAGCGTGGGCGGCAAACTCATCCTTCACGATTTCAATCTCGCCATCGAAGCGGGCGAAACTGTCATCCTCCTTGGCCGCAGCGGCTCCGGCAAAACCACCGCGCTCAAACTCGTTAACGGCCTCCTGTTCCCCACGTCCGGCGAAGTTCTCGTGGAAGGCAAAGCCACCACCGCCTGGAACCCCGTCGAACTGAAGCGTCACATCGGCTATGTGATTCAGGAAGCCGGCCTGTTCCCGCACTTCACCGTCGGCAAAAACGTCGCGCTTCCCCCGCGCCTCGCCGGCTGGCCCCCTGACAAAATTCAAAGCCGCGTCTCCGAAATTCTGGCGCACGTCGGCCTCTCCGAATACGCCGATCGCCTGCCGCGCTCCCTCTCCGGCGGCCAGCGCCAGCGGGTTGGCGTCGCCCGCGCCCTCGCCGCCGAACCAAAGCTGATGCTCCTCGACGAACCCTTCGGCGCGCTCGATCCCGTGACGCGCCTCGATCTCCAGCGCCAGTTCGTTGCCCTCCGCCAATCCGCCAACACTACCGCGATTTTTGTCACCCACGATGTCCGTGAAGCCCTGGCACTTGGCTCCCGCATCGCCCTCCTCCGCGGCGGCTCACTCGACGTCCTCGCCACTCCGGCCGATTTTCGCCGCGCCGCTACGCCCGAAGCCCAGGCTTTCCTTGAGGTGCTCCGGGATGTGGGCTGACCTGGCCCGGGAAGCTCTCGACCTGTCGCTCGAACACCTGTTCCTTGTCGGCATTTCGGTCCTGGTCGCCGCCGCCATTGCCATCCCCACCGGCATCTGGCTCACCCGCGCCGAATCGCTTCGCAGGCCGGTCGTCGGGCTGGTCAATGTCCTGCAAACCATTCCCAGCCTCGCGCTCTTCGGCTTCCTCATTCCCATCCCGTTCATCGGCGGAATCGGCAAGCGCACCGCCATCGTCGCGCTGGTCCTGTATGCTCTGCTGCCCATCCTGCGCAACACCCTGGTTGGCATTACCGGCATCGAGCCTGCTATTCGCGAATCCGCCGTCGCCATGGGCATGACGCCCCGCCAGATCCTGCGCGAAGTGGAACTGCCCCTTGCCGCGCCGTCCATCATCGCTGGCCTTCGCGTCGCCACCGTGACTACCATAGGAACGGCAGCCATTGCCGCCGCCATTGGTGCGGGCGGCCTGGGCGTCTTCATCTTTCGCGGGATCGCGTCGGTGGACAGCGCGCAGATTCTGGCAGGCGCCGTTCCCGCCGCGTTGATGGCTATTCTCGCCGATGAAGGATTTGGATGGATCGAAAGAAAGTTTTAATCGCCGCCGCTGTTCTGCTCGTCTCGTTCTCGTGCTCGCGCGCTCCCCGCCTCCGCGTCGGTTCAAAGAACTTCTCCGAGCAGCTAATCCTCGGCGAAATCATCGCGCAGCATCTCGAAAACACACTCCACATCCATGTCGAGCGCAAACTCGATCTCGGCGGCACCCTGCTTGCCCACCAATCCCTCGTCAACGGCCAGATCGATCTCTACCCCGAATACACCGGAACCGCGCTCACCACCGTCCTCAAACAGCAGCCCGAATCCGATCCCAAAGCCGTCCTCGACCACGTGCGCGCCGGCTATAAACAGTGGAATCTCGAATGGCTGGCTCCGCTCGGCTTCGTCAACACTTTCGCCATGGTGGTCCGCAAGGAAGAGGCCGATGCCCGCGCCGTCCGCACCCTCTCCGAAGCCGCCGATTACGCGCCCGGCTGGAAACTCGGCGTCGGCTACGAATTCATCAAGCGTCCCGACGGCCTCACCGGGCTCATTGGCACTTACCGCATCAACGTGAAAGGTTCCGTGAAAACAATGGATCTCGGGCTGCTCTACCAAGCGCTCGAACAGCGGCAGGTGGATATGGTGGCGGGCAACAGCACCGATGGTCTTCTCTCCGTCAAGCCTTTCACCGTTCTCGAAGACGATAAGCACTACTTCCCGCCCTACGAAGCCGCCATTGTGGCCCGCAGCGATGCCTTCGCCAAATTTCCCGGCCTGCGCGAAGCGCTCAACTCTCTCAGCGGCCGCATCACCACCGACGCCATGCGCGCCATGAACTATGAACTCGACGGCCGCCACCGGCCCGTCCGCGAAATCGCTAAAAAGTTCCTGAACCAAAACTCCCCGAAATGATGCACACCAACCGTCTCGCGCGCGAACAAAGCCCCTACCTGCTGCAGCACGCCCACAACCCGGTCGACTGGTACGCCTGGGGACCCGAAGCTTTCGAACAGGCACGCGCGCAAAACAAACCCATCTTCCTCTCCATCGGTTACTCCACCTGCCACTGGTGCCACGTGATGGAACGCGAGTCCTTCGAAAACGAATCCGTTGCCGCGCTCCTCAATCGCGATTTCGTTTCCATTAAAGTGGACCGCGAAGAGCGCCCCGATATCGATCGCATCTACATGTCCTACGTCCAGGCTGCCACCGGCTCCGGCGGCTGGCCCATGTCCGTCTGGCTCACCCCCGACCTGCATCCCTTCGTCGGCGGCACCTATTTCCCGCCGGATTCCCGCTACGGCCGCCCCGGCTTTCCCGCTGTGCTCGAGCGCATCGCCGCCGCCTGGCGCGATGAACAGCCGCGAATCCGCGAACAGAGCGCCCGCATTCTCGATCAGATCGCTCAGTCATCCTCGCTCCCCGCCGCCGGCGCGCCCTCGCCCGATGCTCTCGACGCCTGCTTTCATTACTTTGAGCGCACCTTCGACGCCCGGCTCGGCGGCTTCGGAAACGCGCCCAAATTCCCCCGTCCCGTCATCCTCAACTTTCTTTTCCGTTACCATGCCCGCACCGGCAACGACGCCGCCCTCGAAATGGCGCTCGTCACCCTCCACGCTATGGCGCGCGGCGGCATGAACGACCATCTCGGCGGCGGTTTCCACCGCTATTCCGTCGACGAATACTGGTTCGTTCCCCACTTCGAGAAGATGCTCTACGATCAGGCCCAGCTCGCCCTTTCGTACGCCGAAGCTTTTCAGATCACCCGGGACCCCGCCTTCGCCGCCGAAACCCGCCGCATTCTGGATTACGTGCTGCGCGATATGAAACACCCCGACGGCGGCTTCTACTCTGCCGAGGACGCCGACAGCGCTGTCGATTCCGCTCGCCCCGCCGAGAAGAGTGAAGGCGCCTTCTACATCTGGTCGCAGCAGGAAATCGAGCAGGTGGCCGGCCCCGAAGCATCGCGCTGGTTCTGCCACCGCTACGGCGTCGATCCCGAAGGCAACGTCCACAACGATCCCCACGGCGAATTCACCGGGCGCAACATCCTCTTCGAAGCCCACACGCTCGAAGAAACCGCGCACCACTTCGATGCCCCGGTCGAGGAAGTGCGCCGCGTGCTCGACGAAGCCGCCACCCGCCTCTTCCTCACCCGCGCGCTGCGCCCCCGGCCGCACCTTGACGACAAAGTCCTCACCGCCTGGAACGGCATGATGATCTCCGCCTTCGCCCGCGCCGGCGCCGCTCTCGACGAGCCCCGCTACACCGCCGCTGCGCGAGACGCCGCCGCGTTCATCCGCAGTGCCATGATGCCGGACCATGATCTGCTGCGCCGCTTTCGCGACGGCTCCGCCGGTATCCCCGCTTTCCTCGACGACTACGCCTCGTTCATCCGCGGTCTCCTCGATCTCTTCGAAACTTCCTTCGATCCCGCCGACCTCACGCTCGCCATTCAGCTCACCGAGCGCCAGTTGCAGCTGTTCGAAGATCCGTCTGCGGGCGCCTTCTTCGGCTCACGCGCTTCTGAATCCGACGTGGTGCTGCGCCTGAAAGAGGACTACGACGGCGCCGAGCCCTCCGCCAATTCCATTGCCGCCCTGAACCTGCTGCGCCTCGCCCGCATTACCGGCCGCGCCGATTTCCAAGGGGCTGCTGATCGGACGCTCCGCGCCTTCGCCTCCCGCATCAACGAAGCGCCGTTTGCCGTGCCCCAGATGCTCGTCGCTTTTGCGTACTCGCTCACTCCTCCGCGTCAGGTGGTGGTTGCCGGTGATCCCGCCGACGAAGCTACTCAGGCGATGCTGCGTGCCTTCCACTCCCGCTTCCTTCCCGATCATCTGCTTCTGCTCGCCACACCGGGTGTCGCGGAGCTTGCCGAATCGGTTAGGCCGCTGACTGCTATCGAAGGAAAACCCACCGCATATGTCTGCGAATATTTCACCTGTCAGCTGCCCACCACCAGCGCGGCGCGTTTGAGTGAATTGCTACAATAGCCCAGTCAGTCCTCACCCAAGGGAGCCAATACCAATGGAACGCGCCGAAGCCACCACGTTGATGGGTAAACCTATGACTTTGATCGGACCCGAGTTAAAGGCGGGTGACAAAGCGCCGGACTTCCAGTGTCTTGATGTCGCCATGCAGCCCGTCGATCTGGCTGCGACCGGAAACTCCGTCCGCATCTTCAGCGTCATCCCCTCTCTCGATACCCCGGTCTGCGACGCGCAAACCAAGCGCCTGAACGAAGAGATCACCAAAATGGCCGGTGTCGATGTCTTCACCATCAGTATGGATCTGCCGTTCGCGCAGAAGCGCTGGGGCAGTTCTTTCGCCGTCGACCGCGTGCGCATGCTCTCCGATCATCGCGATGCCTCGTTCGGCGAGCATTACGGCACTCTCATCAAGGAACTGCGGATTGAATCCCGCGCCATTTTCGTGGTCGGCAAGGACAACACCATAACCTACGCCGAGTACGTGAAGGAAGTGGCGGATCACCCCAACTACGACGCCGCGCTGGCCGCCGCCAAAAGCAGCTAGCCGCCTGCCTCGAAGCTAAGGAGTAGCGCTCTGTCCGCCCATCCATTTCGGTTCCCGGATACGCTGCGGCGCGCTGCCGGCCGTGTGTCCGGCGATCCTCTGATTCGCGGCGGTCTCACCTTCGGTGCCGGCATCGTACTCGGCAACATCATCGGCTTCATTCGGGTTGCCGCCACCGCTTACCTGCTGGGCACGCACGCGCGGGCCGACGCTCTCGCGGTCGCCATCGGCCCCATCGATACGCTCAACGTCCTGCTGATCAACACCATGATCTTCGCCTTCGTGCCCATGCTGATGGCGCGCGAAGGCCAGGAGCGCTACGCCCTCTTCCATCGCGCCCGGTCCGTCTTCACCGTCTGCTTCGCCAGCATCTCGGCCGTGCTTATCGTCTGCGCGCCGCTGCTGATCCGTCTCCTCGGGCCAGGTCTCGCGCCGGAACAGTTCTCCACTGCGGTCAACATTCTGCGCATCACCGCGCTCACGCCGCTCGCGGCCGGCGGCATCGCTCTGCAAAGCGCGCTGCTCTTCACTGAGCGCCGCTTCTGGCCCTCCGCGCTCTACCAGGCCTCGCTCAACGTGTTCACCATTGCGGGCGCCTTCCTGCTCTGGCGCGCCATCGGCATCTACGGCTTCGCCGTCGGCTATACCACCGGCGCCTTTGTGCATTTCGCTCTGGTCTGGTTCTTCACCCGCGAAGCCGCCAGCACTTCGTCCAGTTCAGGCAGTTTCCCCACGCCCTGGCGCGAACTCTTCGCCAAGCCCGGCTCGTTTTGTCTTTATGCCGGCCTGATGGCTCTGAATCTCATCGTCACGCGGGCACACGCCACTCACGCCGGCGCCGGGATGGCCGCCGCCTTTGATTACTGCATCCGCTGCGTCAACGTCGTGGTCGCCTATCTGGTCTCGCCCGTCTCGAATTCCATGCTCCCGGAAATCTCGCTCCTCCAGGCCAAAGGCGAAACGCGCCAGGCCTGGCGCATCATCGACCGCACCACCGCGCTCGTCGCCGCCGCTTCTCTCGCCGCGTGCCTGGTCGGCGTTTTGTTGCGTCAGCCCGTGATCGCTCTGCTGTTCCAACGCGGCAATTTCACGGTCGCGTCCACGGAACTCGTCAGCGCCGTGTTCCTCGGCTTCGCCCCCGCGCTCGTCGGCTGCACGCTGCTCGAAATCACCTCGCGATCGCTCTTCGCGCTCAACCGCCCGTGGCTGCCCATGTGCGCAGCCGCGCTGCCCGTGCTTATCAATCTGCTGCTGTCCGGTCTGCTCCGCGCCCGCCACGTCACCAGCCCGCAGTTCATCGGCCTCGGCGCTTCGATCGGCATGTTGGTCGGCTTCGCCGGCCTCTTTGCCGTCGCCCATCTCACGCGCCGTGCGCCCGCCCCGGCCGCCGCGCCACAGCCCGAAGAAATCCTTGTCTCGCAGGTGTAGCCTATGTGCCGCAACATCAGACCGCTGTTTAACTTCGAACCGCCGGTCAACGGCGAAGAAATCCGCGCCGCCTCTCTGCAGTTCGTCCGCAAGGTGAGCGGCTTTCACAAGCCCTCAAAAACCAACGAAGCCGCCTTCGCCGAAGCTGTTGATGAGATCGCCGTCGCAGCCGCTCGCCTGCTCAGCCGGCTCCAGAGCGACGCTCCTCCGCGCGACCGCGACGAGGAAGCCGCGAAAGCCCGCGCCCGCAACGCCGTTCGCTTCGGAACTCCTGCCCGCTAGCGCTCGCCCGGAGGTGGCCCGCCGCGCGGTCCTCCTCCCGGACCACGCTGCGCCACGTCCTTCAACTGCGCCTTCTGCTCCGCGGTCAGCAGCTTCGCCAGCTTTGCGTCCACCTCGCGCTGCAGTGCCGCTACAGACGCCTTCTGCTCCGGCGTCAGCTGCAGCATCCGCTGCATGCCTTCCGGCAAAATCTGCCCCGGCTGCGGCCGCATGTCCGGCCCGCCAAATCCTCTTGGCCCGCTGCCCGGTCCACCTCCCGGTCCGCCGCGCGGCCCGTCGCCGCCGCCGCCGAACCCGGCATTCTCCTTCGCGTACCACGCCCGCAGCTCATCCCCGGTCACTACGCCATCGCCATTCGCATCCGCCCGGTCGAACAACCCCGCCAGCCGCTGATCGGTGATCTCGCTTCGCGTCAGCTTCCCGTCGTGATTCGCATCAAACGCCATCATCCGCGCCACAAACCCGTTCGCATCCTGCCCCGGCTGCTGCCCGCTCGCCACGGCCACCGCCAGCAGCCATCCCGCCGCCACCCAGCCACTCCGCCTCATACGTGCTCCGGCGTCCGGCCCAGCACTATATCGAACTGCGCCCGCAGCTCCGTCACAGGCGAATTCGCCACCGGCCGGAACTCCACCACCACCAGTTCCCGTTCCATCGGATCGCGCAATCCCCGCAGCACGCCATCCTGCGCATTCAAAGGATCGCCCCGCATGAACACCTGCGTCGTCAGCATCTCGCGCTCGCCCTGCTTCACCCGCACATGGATGTGCGGACAGCGATTGTCATACGGCACCGGCTTGATCGTGCGAAAGGCATACTCGCCCTTCGCGCCCGTCTCGAACCGTCCGTACCCCTGAAAATTTGGATCGATTTTCCTCACCCGCTGCGATCGCGAATTCAGATAAATCCCGCTGTGGTCCGCCTGCCAGATCTCAACAGTCGCGTTCCGCACCGGGCTCCCCGACGCGCTCCGCACAGTCCCGCTCAGCCGCGTCACCTGACCCACGGCGGGCGTGATGTGGTCTCCCACAATCAGCAGATCGTTGTCTTTATCCAGCGGCAGCCTGTCCGGATAGAACGGACCTTCGGTCAGCTCCGGCGTTGCCGCCAGCATTTCTGCAAACAATCCGCGCGTCGTGAACAGCGCGCTTCCCACTGAGGTCAGAAACAATCGGCGATCCGTCATAGGCATAAAAGTCGGTACCTATTTGGAACGATAGCCCGGATCGCAGCGCGCGGAACGCCGCCGGCTCCGCTTTTACCAGCATTTTACAAGCGCTAATTGCGCTTATGCAGTACCAGCGTCTCCGGCGCGCCGCTCGGAACCAGATGCTCCACTTCCACGCTGAGCGTCGCGCCGTCGCTCGACAGCTTCATCCGCTTCTTCGTGATCGATTCCGAATTGTGCCCGCGCATCTCCGTCTCCACCAGCAGCGGTCCGTTGTACCAGAAAGAAACCTTCGCCGGTTTGCCCTCTTCCTTTACCTCGCAATCCTGACCGTGCGTGGTGCATTGGAAATCCGCTTTGTGGTTGGTCGCCGCGGAGCTCTCTGTCAGGTGAATCGTCCCATCGTCCTTCTCGTCGATCACCAGCACCATGTCGTTCGGAACGCCGGAATGGCTGGTGCTTTTTGCCGCGTCCAGCTGCCACGTCCCGGACATGTTCGGATGCGTCCCGGCATCCGCCCACATCATCCCAGCCGCGCAGATTCCGCATAGGAAGCCGCTCAAACGGTTCATTGTTATTTCTCCGTGGGAAGTATCCCGGGCTCCATCCTATCGGCGCCGCCGCCGCAATCCCATCCTGTCAAGACCGGAGAATCTAACAAATAATCCGTTTGCGCACTGCGTAAAGCACCACTTCCGCCGTACTGTGCAGGTTCAGCTTCTGCATCAGATTCATGCGGTGCGTCTCCACCGTCGAAAGCCCCAGATTCAGCAGATTCGCCGCTTCCTTGTTCGATCGGCCCTCTGCCAGCAGCTGCAACACTTCCCGCTCACGGTCGGTCAGCAGCTGATAGCTGTCTTCCAGCCCGCGCAGCCGCAGGTATCGCATGTAGTCTTCCAGCAGCACCTGCGTCACTTTCGGACTAAAATACGGCCGCCCCTGCAGCACGTTCCGCAGTGCCGGAAGTAAATCCACCTCCGCCGAATCCTTCAGAATGTAGCCCCGTGCCTGCGCCGCCAGCGCACGCAGGACATACGATTCGTCCGAGTGCATGCTCAGGATAATCACCTTCGTCGAAGGGCTGTACTTCAGCACCTGCGCCGTCGCGTCGATCCCGTTCAGCTGCGGCATCGCGATATCCATAATCACGACGTCCGGCTTCAACTGCTGGACCAGCGCCACGGCCTCGCGCCCGTTCGCCGCTTCCGCGATCACCTGATACTCCGCCTCGCTCTCGATCGCCGAACGCAGGCCCTTCCGCACAATTCCGTGATCGTCCGCCAGCAGCACCCGTACCGGGGTCATAGTTCCGCCGCGCGAAACGGAATCGCTACCGACAAAGTCGTCCCATGCCGCGGAGCCGAAAGAATCGCGAACACGCCGCCCAGCTCCCGCACGCGCTCCTGAATGCCCGTTAGCCCAATGCCCGACCTTTTCTTGTTCTCCTCCACCATTCCGATCCCGTCATCCGCCACCACCAGCCGCAGCATGCTGCCGTCTTCGTTCAGCCGGATACCGATCGATTTCGCATGCGCATGCCGCGCGCAGTTCGTCAGCGCTTCCTGCACCACGCGGTAGATCGAGATCTTCTGGGATTCCGTCAGCAAATCGAGAGGCGCTTCCATCGTCAGGTTCACGGGTATGTCATAGCGCCGCGCAAACTCGCGTGCCTGCCATTCCAGTGCCGCGCCCAGCCCCAGATCGTCCAGCATGGAAGGCCGCAGCCCCATTGCCAGATCGCGCACCGATTGCACCGTCTGCTCCAGCAGCACACCGCACTCCTGCAGCTTCCGCTCGAACTCCTGCACCGGCGCTCCGTGGTAGCGCTGCAGGTTCGCCACCTCCATCCGCAGCCCGGTCAGCATCTGTCCCACCTCGTCGTGCAACTCCCGCGAGATCGAACGCCGCTCCTCTTCCTGCGCCTTCACCTGCTGCTGCGAAAGATCGCGCAGCCCCTGCTCCGCCCGTTCCGTCTGCCGGTGCTGCCACTGCGTCGCTGCTTCCAGCTGCGAGATACGCGCCACGCTCGCCACCGCAATCATCAGCCCCACCAGTAGCGAAACCACAGCCGTATACCCGAACACGTTCTCGAACTGCGTGCGCGACCGGCGGATATCCTTCTGTCTCGTATCGTGGTTCGCCTCGTTCAGCCGCTCGATCTCGTTCGCGAGCGCCAGGGCCGCGTCCCGTCGCGGAATCACGCGCTCGCGCAGGAACGCCGAACTGAGAGATACCTTCTCCGCCGGCGTCCAGTTGAATATGGGATCAAGCGAATCCCAGTAGCTCTCCAGTTGCCGCCCAAGCAGCTTCAGCTTCGCTTCGTGCTCAATAGCGATGGTGCGCTGCAGCCGATCCAGCTGCGCCGCCATCTCCGCCCGGCTCTTCAGCAGCCGGCCCTTCGAAGGCGAGCCATGCACCTGCGAGGGGTCCAGCAGGTAGTCCCGAACCAGCAGCCCCGACACCTGCACATCCGAGCGAATCTGTTGCAGACTGCGCTCGCTGTCCTGATAGGACTGGTCAAGCGCCTGCCAGTTGCTGTACAACTTCCGCGTCTGCGTCCACGTGGCGAGTCCCGAAAACGCCATCAGCAGCAGCAGTACGCCAAACCCGAACACCAGCACCGGCCAGGTACGAAACCGCATCTTCCACTCCAGGTTATCAGGGTTGGGTACCCCCGCCTATCCGGTATCGACCGGATATCTTCCATACCCGTCGCCGCGCACAATTGAGAGGAAAGGGACGAAACACCCATGAAGCTCCAAACAACCGGCGTGGTCATCTGCCTCGCCTGTGCCACATTTGCCTGCTCCAAAAAGAAAGTGATGGTGAGCACTCCTCCCGCTCCCGCGCCGGCGGTGGCACGGAATGAGCCGCCTCCCGCTCCCGCGCCAAAGGTCACCAGCTTCGCCGTGGCGCCCTCCAGCATCGCTCCGGGCGCGCAGGCGTTGCTTCGGTGGAGCGTCACCGGCGCCAGCCGCGTCACCATCTCCGGCGGCGTGGGTTCTGTTGAGCCGTCCGGTGGCAGTCAGACGGTTTCGCCCTCGCAGACTACCGTTTACAACCTCACCGCAACCGGCCCCGGCGGCACCGCCTCCGGCAGCGTCACTCTGAACGTGGCCGCCGTTTCCGCGTCCGCGGCGCCAGCGGCCCCTGCGGCCGGCTTTGCCGAGATGGTCAACACCCGCGTGCAGGACGTCTTTTTCGCCTATGACAACAGTGCCATCAGCGAACAGGCCGGCTCCACGCTCTCCGCCGATGCCACCGCCCTCAAACAGATCCTGCAGACTTACCCCGATGCCAAAGTGATGGTGGAAGGCCACTGCGATGATCGCGGCTCCGCTGAGTACAATCTTGCCCTCGGTGACCGCCGCGCCCGCGCCGCCCGCGATTACCTCACTCGCCTCGGCGTCGCCGAATCGCACCTCGATGTCGTTAGCTATGGCAAGGAAAAGCCGCAGTGCACGGACGAGACGGAAGGCTGCTTCGCCAGAAACCGCCGCGCCCACTTCTCGCCTGAGTAAAAGCTTACCGGTGCCGCGGCGTCAGCGGCCCTTCCTGATGAATGCGGAGCGTCGCCACGATGCTCCGCGAAGCGAACAGCACCACCAGAAATCCCACCGCCACCAGATTCCACCGCGCCTTCGGCTGATCCGTGAATCCCACCAGCCACGGCGACGCAATCGCCCACATTCCCAGAAACAGGTTGATACAGCTCGCGCCCAGGCACTTGTCCGGCACTGCCAGCCGAATCGCCGAAAGCACTGCCAGCGGAATCGCCACGCAGAAACTGTTCCACTCCGCGCCGTCGTACAACCCAAAAATCCAGGGCGAACTGAACAGCCAGATCCCGGCGGCCAGGTTTATCGCGCTCGCGTGCTGCGCTTCGCTTGTATGCGGGTCTTCGATGCACATATCATCGCCCCCTTTCCTAATTCCGAGCAATTCCGTTTCCACCGAAGTGCCCGAAGAAACATGATATGGTAGCGTGCTGAAAGTCCAAAGGGTCGTTTCCGGCACTTCCAGAGGGTCATTACATGTCATCCCGCATCCCTGCTTCGATCGCGGCAATATTCCTCCTTCCCACGCTCTGTCTCGCGCAGTTTGAACTCGGTGCCGTGGTCGGCGCCGTTCGCGACCAGTCCGCTCTGCCCATGGCAGGAGCCTCCGTCGAAATACGCAGCCTTGCCACCAACGCCGCGCGCCAGACCACCACTTCCAGCACCGGCGAGTACGACTTTCTCGCGGTGCCTCCCGGCCGCTACTCCCTCAAGGTCCAGCAGAGCGGCTTCAAGGACAAGACTGAAACCTTCGAACTCGCGGTCGGCCAGCGCGCCGAACTCAACGTCTCCATGGAAATCGGCGCCGCGAACCAAAGCGTCACCGTCGGCGAAAACGTCGTCACGGTCGATACCGCCTCCTCCGATGTCAGTAACCTGCGCACCCGTCAGCAGGTCGTCGATCTCCCCCTGAACGGCCGTAACTTCACCCAGTTAGTCCAGCTTGCCCCCGGAGTCAACAACCACGGCAACTCCACCAATATCGCCAACGGCGGCTATACAGCGGGGCGGGGAACCAGCGGCGCGGTCGTCAACGGGAATCCTTCCGACATCGGCATCTATCTCTTCGACGGCATCCAGAGCGTCGATGCCGACGCTAACGTGCTCATCTTCTACCCGCCCGTCGATGCCATCCAGGAGTTTAAAGTCCAGACCAGCGCGGCGCCCGCGGCATATGGCGGCGGCCCTTCCATCATCAACGTCACCTTCCGCTCCGGTACCAACCAGTTCCACGGAGCGATCTATGAATTCGTCCGCAATTCTGATTTCGACGCGAAAAACTTCTTCGATTCCAAAACCAATCCCATCCCGCCGTTCCACCTGAATGAGTTCGGCGGCAATCTCGGCGGTCCCGTCCTCATTCCGCATCTCTTCAACGGCCGCGACAAGCTCTTCTTCTTCGCCGACTACGAAGGCAAGCGCGTCAGCCAGGCCCAGACCTATATCTCCACCGTCCCCACCGCCGCTTTCCGTACCGGTGACTTCTCCGCGCTCCTGCCCAAAACCGTTCTCCACATTCCCGGCACCACCACGCCCCTGCCAAACAACCAGGTGCAGCAGATTGATCCCACGGCGGCCAACCTGATTGCTCTCTTTCCTTTGCCCAACATCCCCGGCGGCGGGCTCGTGAACAACTATCTTTATAACGGCGCGCTCACCAACAACATCGATCAGGGAGACATCCGCGTCGATTACCGCACCGATACCTCCAGCCTCTTCGGCCGCTACAGCAAAGAGAACCCCGCCACCACCAATCCCGGCTACTTACCCACGCCGGCCATCGGCGGCGGACCCGGCTATCCCGGCCAGACCCTGGCGCCCGGCAATCAGGTCGTGCTCGGCTACGGCCGCTCCTTCGGGTCGAATAAGTACTACCAGGCCCGCGTCGGTTACTCCCGTCTCTTCGAAGACATTGTCGATTTCGACACCACCCGCGGCAACCTCGGTGACCAGCTCGGCATCCCCAACGCCAATGCCGGTGGTATTCCCGGACTCACCAACATTGGCATCTCCGGCAATGCCGGCCTGGGCGATGGCAACGGCAACGTCAAAAAGGTGAACAACATCTGGCAGGTCGATCAGACCTTCAGCATTGTCAAAGGCAGCCATGAGCTCACCTTTGGCTTCGACTGGCTAAGTACCCGCTTCGCCTTCCTGACTCCGGCCCACCCCAACGGCACTTACTCCTTCAACGGCTCCTATACCGGCTACGGCCTCGCGGATTTCCTCTACGGCCGGCCCATCAGCTCCCAGCTCGATGTCGCCCAGTTCTTCGACCTGATTCGCTTCCGTCCCACCTTCTATGTGCAGGACAACTGGCGTGTTACCACCAGGCTCACTCTCAACCTCGGCCTGCGCGACGAAATGGTTACCCCGTGGACCGAGCGTCATAACCGCCTCGCCGTCTTCGATCCCTCCAACGGAGGCAATCTCATCCCGGTTGCCACCGCGGCCCATCCCTCCAACACCGTCACCGGCGGCCGCTACACCAACTTCGGCCCCCGAATTGGCTTCGCTTACAGCGTCGATCCCCGCACGGTCATCCGCGCCGGCTTCGGCATCTTCTACGCCTACGAAACTTACAACTCCAACCCCCAGGCCAAGAACGCCCCGTTCAACGGCTCGCTGATCACCACCAACAGCTCCGGTGTCGCCGGTTATGCCGCCGCGCTGCCCATCTCCGCCGGCTTTCCCGCCGCGCGTCCGGCCCTTTTCCCCACTGCGGGCAGCGCCTTCCAGGTGTTTCAGCACGCGTACGACAACCCCTCCGCGAACGAGTGGAACTTCAACATCCAGCGCCAGCTCACCAGCCGCGACACGCTCTCCGTCGCCTATGTCGGTCAGAACGGCGTCCACTTACTCATCAATCCGAATATCAATCAGGCCGTCCCCGGTCCCGGCGCCGTAGCAGCCCGCCGTCCTTACCCCAACCTGGCCGATGGCACCCTCAACTGCACCTGTGCCAACTCGTCGTATAACTCCCTTCAGACCACTTACAAGATCCGCCTGCCCGCGGGTCTCGATTTCCAGGGATCTTATACCTACGGTCACAGCATCGATGACTCGAGCGGTAACTCGAACGCCGTCGGCATCCAGAACCCTACGAATCTACGCCTCTATCGCGGTAACTCCGATTTCGATGTCCGCCATCTCCTCGTCCTCAGCTGGTCTTACGATCTCCCGTTCGGCCGCGGCAAAGCATTCGTTCCCGGCGCGCACGGACCCGTGCAGGCGCTGATCGGCGGCTGGCGCCTCAACAGCATCGAAACCTTCGCCACTGGCGCGCCCTTCACCCCGGTCATGGTCAGCAGCCTCCTCAACTCCGGCAACGCCGCGCAATGGCCCAATCGCATCGGCTCCGGCAAGCTCGATAACCCCACCATCAACCAGTGGTTCAACACCGCCGATTTCGTCTCTCCCGGCAATTACGTCTACGGCAACTCCGGACGCAACATCCTCTTCGGACCCGGCACCAAACAGGTCGATTTCTCCCTGTTCAAAGACTTCCTCTTCAGTGAAGACGGCGCCCGCCGGCTCCAGTTCCGCGCCGAGTCCTTCAATGTCCTGAACACGCCGCAGTTCAACAATCCCAACTCACAGATCGGCAATGCCGCCGCGGGCACCATCACCAGCGCCGGCGCACCTTTGCTTTATCAACGCACCTCCCGCCAGATCCAGCTCGCGCTCAAACTCTACTGGTAATTCCCATGCGTATCGTCATCCCCGTCCTGCTGCTTGTCTTCCAGTTCGGCGCCATCGTCTACGCCCGCTTCGTCCCCACCCGCTACTTCTGCTGGGCTCCGTTCGATACCCAGACCGATTACGTCGCGCAAGCCGTCGTCAACGGCCACACCCTCAACGCCGCCGAGTTCCGCAAACGCTACCGCCGCCCCATGCACGGCTTCGATAACCGCGCCCCCAGCCATGTCATCGACATGCTGCGTCAGGTGGAAGAAAAGCGCGCCGCGCTTGGCGATAAAGCCAACGTCACTATGAAGTACCGTGTGAACGGCCGCAGCCCTCTCGAATGGCACTGGCCGCCCGCTGCTGATTAACATGATCGAGACCTTCCAAGCCGCCCGGCCCTCCTGGAACCCGCTCCGCTGCACCGGGCTCGATCTCCCCACCAACCTCGCCGTGCTCGTCAAGGTGCTCGCCTTCGTCGTCCTCCTGACCAACCACGTCAAAATTCTGCCCGACCCCTGGCTGCCGTTCCTGCCCTTCATCGATCGCCTGCCGCCGCTGCTCTTTCAAAAAACGCTGCAAACCCTCTTCCTCGTCGCAGCCCTCGCGGTCGTCTTCAACCGCCGCATCCGCCTCGCGTCGCTGGTCCTCGGCGTCACCATGCTTGTCGCCGTGCTTTCGTCCAAAGCCTATTACGGCAACAACAAAACTTTCTGCGGCCTCATGTTCCTGCTCGCCGGACTCTACCAGCCCGGCGGCCCGCCGTTCCTCCGCTGGCAGCTCGCGCTCACCTATTTCGGCGCCGGCCTCAACAAAGCGCTCGACCCCGACTGGCACACCGGCATCTTCTTCGAAAACTGGGCCGTCAACCGTCTCCATCAGCCCTGGTATCTCGCGTTCAACGCTCTGCTCCCCAGCCTCGTTCTCGCCAAATTCCTGTGCTGGTCAACCATCGTTACCGAACTCGCCGAAGTGCCGCTCCTGCTGGTCCCGCGCCTCTATTACTGGGGAGTCCTCGCCAACATCCTGTTTCAGGCAAGCCTGCTGCTCTTCACCGGAACCACCTTCACACTGTTCTTCTACAGCATGAGCGCCGCGTCGCTCGCGTTCGTTGTCTGGCCGTCCGCTCCCGTCCCCGTGTCCTGGAATCCGGAGTCCGCGTTCTCCCAGCGCGTCCGCCGCCTCTTCGCGTGGTGGGATCTCGACGGCCGCTTCCAGTGGACCCCGTCTCCCGGCGCCCTGCGCCTCGAAGTTGCGAATCGCGTCTACACCGGCTTCCGCGCCGTGCGCATACTGGTGCTGCTGAACCCCGTGACGTGGTTCGTGCTGTTCAGTTCCATTGCCGTGCTGGACAATCTGCCCGACGATTCCGCGCTCCTGCGCCGCCTCATCGTCACCGCCGCGCTTGTCTTACTCCTGCCGCCTCTGGCATGGATCCTCGACCAGCTCTCGCGTCCCGCGCGCTCCCGCGTCCTCGCCCCGCACGTGGAGCGGCTCTCTTAACCCGCTACGAAGCCGCGCCAGCCACCCGCTGCTTCGGCCGCGTCGCCAGCGCCTCCGCGATCACCTGCTTCGCCTCGGCCAGCTCAGTGCCCGCCAGCTCCAGCCGCGGCGGACGCACCCGCGCGCTGCCCATCCCCAATTCCTGCTGCACCAGCTTGATCAGCTGCACGAACTTCGGTACCGTATCCATCCGCAGCAGCGGCAGAAACCACCGGTACAACGCAAACGCCTCCGTGCTGTTTCCCGCCTCGGCCAGCTTCACCAGCTCTACCGATTCCGCCGGAAACGCATTCACCAGCCCCGCGATCCACCCCACCGCGCCCGCCGCAATCGATTCCACGATCGCGTCGTCCACCCCCACCATAATCCGCACCCGCTCGCCGCAGAGCGCGCGCAGCGCCGCGATCCGCCGCACATCCGCGCTTGACTCCTTCACCGCGTGCAGATTGCCGTGCTCCTCCAGCAGTTCCTTCACCTGCGCCGGAACGTAGTCCACCTTGTACGCAATCGGATTGTTGTAGAGCATGCACGAAAGCTTCGTCGCCTGGAACACCGCCGAGACGTGCGCCTTGTTCTCGCGCCAGTCGCCCACGTAGACATAGGGCGGCAGCACCATCAGCCCGCTGCATCCCACGCGCTCCGCCATCTTCGCCAGCGCCACCGCTTCCGCCGTGCTCAGCGCCGAAATTCCCGCCACCACCGGCCCGCGGCCCGCAAGCGCCTTCACCACGGTGGCCAGCACCGCTTCCTTCTCCGCGAACGTCAGCGTCGCGCCTTCGCCCAGGCTGCCCAGCGCCACCACGCCCGTGCAGCCGTGGTCCATCATCCACGCCGCATGCTTCGCCACAAACGCGTGGTCCACAGTAAGGTCTTCGTGCAAAGCCGTCGTCATCGCGGGCATCACCCCGCTCCACTGCATCGTCATTTGCCCGCGCCCCTCTCCATCGCGATTCCGTAGCGGAACGGATCCTCCCGCTGCAGCAGCAGCGTCGCCTCTGCATTCACAAACGCCCGCCCCTTCACCTTCGGATACAGCCGCCCGTCCTCCAACGCGAAAGATCCCTCGAACATCGTGCCGATGATGCTCTCCTGCCGCCAGATCTCCCCTTCCGCCAGCTTCCCGTCCGCATGCAGGCACGCCATCTTGGCGCTCGTCCCCGTCCCGCAGGGGGAGCGGTCATACTCCCCGCCCGGACACAGCACGAAATTCCGGCTGTCCGCCTCCGCCTGTCGAGGCGCGCCAAACAGCTCGATATGGTCGATCTCGCGCCCGTCGTCTCCCGTAATCCCGCGCGCCCGCAGCGCATGCCGCACGCACCACGCATACTCCTTCAGCGCGTCCAGATTCCGCGGCTCCAGCTCACACGGTGCGTCGTGCGTCAGAAAAAACCAGTTCCCGCCCCACGCCACATCGCCCGTCACCGTGCCATGGCCTTCCACTTCCACCGCCACGTCCTTCGCGCGCCGGTAGCTCGCGACGTTTCCCACCGTCACCTCGCCTCCCGCATGCAGCTCGAGCGTCACGCGTCCCACCGTAGTCTCCACTTGATGAATCCCCGGCGCAATCCTTCCCAGGTATGCAAGCGTCGCCCCCAGCCCAATCGTTCCGTGCCCGCACATTCCGATGAAACCCACATTGTTGAAGAAGATCACCGAGGCCGCGCACTCCGGGTCGCTCGCCTCGCCCAGCAGCGCGCCAACGATCGCATCGTTCCCGCGCGGCTCGTTCACCACCGCCGAGCGGAAATGGTCATACTGCGACCGGAAGCACGCCAGTCGCTCAGCCATCGAACCCCGGCCCAACTCCGGCCCGCCCGCAATGACAATCCGGGTCGGCTCCCCGCCGGTGTGCGAATCGATCACCTGAATCTTCTGCATCACGCGCCCGCCGGCCCGTCAACGCGCCAGCTGTTCCACCGTCTCCAGAGATTTCTGCACATGCTGATCCGGCGAAATGCCGTCGTCCGCCGAAGAAAACCGCGCCGCGATCCGGTGATCCCTGCCAATCACAAACGTCACGCGCTCCACCAGATCGTGCCCAATCTCTTCCCCGCGCACATCCCGCATTCCAGGCTTCGCGCTGCTCGCCTTCACCCCATACGCTGCGGCAATCCGCCCGTCCGCGTCCGAAGCCACCGGAAACTTACCCGCGCAAAACTCCGGGTCCGCCGAGAACACATTCAGCCGCTCAATGCTGTCGCCCGAGACTCCGATAATCGTCGCGCCCACGCCCGCAAATCGGTCTTTCAGCGAAGCGAACGTGTGCGCCTGCAAATCGCAGCCCTTTGTGTACGCCGAGGGATAGAAGTACACCACCGCCGGCCCTGTCTGCAGCGCCTCCGCCAGCGAAAACCGGAATTCCTTGCCCCCAAGCGATGCCTGCGCCGCGAAATCCGGCGCTTCTTCTCCCACCTGTAATGCGCTCATTATGTCCCTCAGTCGAAGAAGTGCCGGTCCTCGTCGGCCAGATGCGCCTGCGCCGCCTTCACCCGGAACGTCACCCCCAGCCCCGGCTTATCCCACACATCAATGAAGCCCCGCTTCGCAATCGGATCCGGCAGGCCTTCGACAATGTCATACCACCAGGCGTCCTGCGCCACCGGATACTCGAACGCAATGTAATTCTGCGGCAGCGCCGCCGCCATCTGCACATGCGCAGCCAGCCCGATTAGCCCATCGAAAATCCCGTGCGGCGCCACTAAGATCCCGTGCAGATCCGCATACTCCGCAATCCACTTCAGCTCCCCGATCCCGCCCACGTCCTCCGGGTCCGGCCCCACCACGTTCACCGCCTGCTTCTCGATCAGGTCCTTGAAGTTCTCCCGCAGGTAAATCTCTTCGCCCGTATGGATCGGGATCGTCGTGCTCGTCGTCACTTCGCGGAACAGTTCCGCGTTCGGATACGGCGCGTAATCACCGGTGATCAGATCCTCCAGCCAAGTGATGTGCAGAGGCTCCAGCGCCCGCGCAAACTGGATCGCATCCTTCACCATCCACCCCGGCCCGCAGTCGAGCGCCAGCCCGATCTCGTCGCCCAGCACCTTCTTCATCGCCTCCACGCAGGCGATCACCTGCTTCATCCCGCGCTCCGTCATCAGCCCGCGGTCCGCATGCGGCGCTCCCGTCCGCGGCTCGTCATACCAGCCGTTTGTCATCGAGCGCATCATCGCCGGATTGTGAAATCCCACGGCCTGCTTAATCAGCGTGAAGCCCTCTTTGGACTCCTTCATCTTCTGCGTGTTCTCGGCGTAATCCTGCGGCGTCTGCCCGGTCATCGGTGGCCGCACTCCGCCGTTGTAGATCCGCACCCGGTCCCGCATCTTCCCGCCGAGCATCTTGTACACCGGCACGCCCGCGGCCTGCCCCGCGATGTCCCACAGCGCAATCTCGATCGCGCTCACCGCCGACCCCCACGGTTTAAACGCGCCCAGCCGCCGGATCTTTGCAATGACCCGCGACACATCCGTCGGGTCTTCCCCGATCAGATATTCCTTGTAGAACAGCACCATCGGCTTCAGATACGGCTTCCGCGTCTCCGCCTGTCCGTACCCCGAGATCCCCTGGTCCGTCACCACGCGGATTACCGGACTGCCGCCCATAATGGCGCATCGGAGATCCGTAATTTTCATCCGGCCATGCCCCGCCCGCTGCTGCGCGCCGAGCGATGCCGCCGCCCCCGCTCCCGCCAGCGTCCCGACAAATCCTCTTCGTGTCCACTCAGCCATGGCTCTCTCCGCGGGAAAAGTTTCCCAACCCCCCATTGTTATATCAAGCGCGCGCGGCGGCGTCAGGTGGGTCTGTATGTGGAGAATCGAAACCTCTCTCTCGCGGAATCATGTCTCCCTCAAGACACAGTTCACACTCCGGATACGGGCCACTAAGCTCCGTAAGGTGGCGGTGCATCTTGGCGATAATCCTCGAATGAAAAAAGCGCTCGATTCAGATTTATTCACCTTACTCCACCAACCACTTACGCCTTCTCCCACCCGAACCCGCCCCTTTTGCCTGCTAACACTGGGTTGAGGAATCCCATGTCCGCCAACATCCCATTGCTCACGCCCGCTCAGGAACAGGTCATCGCTCTTCTCTCGAACGGCTTCAGCCTCACCGCCGCCGCTGCGGCAGCCGGTGTCCACCGCAACACCATCACCAACTGGCGCCAGTCCAACGCCGCCTTCACCCGCGTCCTCGCCACAGCCCAGTACGATCGCATGCTCCACTTCCGCGACCGAATGGAAGAAAGCGCCGATTCCGCCATCCTCGCGCTGCGCCACCTCCTCGACGATGCCAAAACTCCCGCCGGCGTCCGTCTGAAAGCCGCCCTCGCCGTCCTCAGCGAATGCACCTCGCTCCCGCCCGCCGAACCCGCCATGCGCGAAGCCGCTCCTGCGCCTCAGGCCATCCCCCGGCACTCTGCTCCCCTCGTTGTGCAGCCCGCAAAATCGCAAATGATGCACAATTCTGCACAACCGCGCACAACCAAAGTCGGACGCAACGAACGCTGCCCCTGCCACAGCGGACGCAAATATAAACAATGCTGCCTCCTTCGCCCTCAGGCTTTCTCCGTAAGCGCTGCCGCATGACGAAATAAAGGCGATTCCCGCACATTCTGTTAGAATGGAAACGAACCGGCCAAGATGGATTTCGATCAACTACACACGTTCCTCGAGATCGTCCGGCTCAAGAGCTTCTCCAAAGCCGCCCAAACCTGCTACCGGACGCAGCCGGCCATCAGCGCGCAAATTCGTCAGCTCGAACAGGAGCTCAAAACCGACCTGTTCGAACGCTTCGGCAGCCGCATCTCCCTCACCACCGCCGGCAAAATCTTCTCCGAATACGCCGAGCAGATCCTGGAACTGCGCCGGCGCGCGCAGGACACCCTGCACGAACTCGAACTGGTGCCGCGCGGTGAGCTCGTCATCGCCGCCAATGAAGCCACCTGCATTTACGTCCTCCCCGGCGTCTTCTCCGAATACAAGAAACAGTTCCCCGCCGTCCAGCTTCAGGTGAACCGCTCGTTCGGCGCGCGCGTCGTCGAAGCCGTCATGGAAAACATTGCGGATTTCGGCCTCACTCAGATGCCTATTCCCGAAAAGCGCGTGCAGATTGTCGATATCTATCGAGATGAAATTCGCGCAGTCGTTCCCGCGCGCCATCCGCTCGCCGATAAGAAAACCGTCACCTGTCAGGACCTCGCCGATTTCCCGCTGCTGCTTCCGAAATCCGGCACCACGCGTTCGCGTCTCGATCATTGGTTTGAGCCCGTCGAAGATCGCATGAATGTTTCCATGGAACTCGATTCCACGGAAATGATGAAGCGCTTCGTCATCGCCGGCCTCGGCATCTCGTTTATCGCGGTCTCTAACTGCCGCGAGGAAATCGCCGCCGGCAAAGTGCGCGCCCTTCCGCTCGCTCCCGAACCCATGCCGCGCCGCCTCGGCCTCATCTATCGCAAGGACAAAGCACTCTCTAAAGCCGCGCTCGGCTTCATCCACGTCATGCTCGAACATTTTGGCCGCACGCTCGAACCGGTCGAAGCCTCGAAGGTCGTCAACGGGTAAGCATCGCTCCCTCTCATGACCTGCCCGCGCTGCCAGATCGAATTCAATCACGAGTCCTGGGGGGAGTGCCCGCATTGCGGGGAAGCCCGCTCCTCCGTCACCTCCGGCGTCCTGAAAACCTCCACCATCCTCATCTCCTCCGGCCGCGAAGAGCAGGCCGGTGTCTATCGCTCTGTCGAAGAGGTCCCCGAACCTTTGCGCCAGCTGCTCGTCCAGTCCACCAACGGCCTCAACTCCGGCACCATCTTCATTGCCGATCAGCGCGGCCGCGAAGAGATTGCTCGCGCGCTCCGCAGTCTGCCGCAGACCTCGCCTCGTCCCGTGCCCGCCCTGCCCGCCGCCCCGGCCGATGCCGAACTCGCTCCCGTTGCCGCCCACGCCTGGCGTTCGCCTTCCGCCCTCGTCTTTGGCGCGGTCCTTGCCGCGTTCGCCGCCGCTGTCGGCTGGCTGGTTCTGGCCCACACCTGGTAATCGTTCATGGACCTATCGGTGCTCGTCACCCTGCTGGGAGAAAAGCAGTCCGGCTTCCCCGGCATCCTGGTCGCCGTCGAAGACCGCAAAATCTGCGTCCGCACTGGCTTCGTTCCGCAGCTGCGCTCGGCGGTCAAGGTCGAAACGGAAGATCGCCTCTGGATGGGCGAAGTCATCGGCGTCCTTCCCCAGGATTCCGCCTGCTCAGTGGATATCTGGGTGCTCCACGAGCTGCGCGGTACCGAAGACCTCAAACGGCTCGCCGAGCAGTTCATCGGCAAGATCGCGTCCACTGAGAAGCTGCCCGTCGCCAAATAATCTATGTCGAAAAAAGCCGTAATCTTTGGAAGTTCCGGCCAGCTGGGACTCGAACTCGCGCGCGACCTCGCCAGTCGCGGCTATGAAGTGCGCGGCTACGAACGCGTTCATCTCGATATTACCGATGCCGCGAAAGTAGAGCGCGCGCTCACCGAATTCGATCCCGCCGTAGTCTTCAACGCCGCGGCTTACAACCAGGTCGATATCGCCGAAACCGAACCCCTCGCCGCCTTCTCTGCCAACGCGCTCGGCGTTCGCAACATCGCCGTTGCCTGCCGCCAGACCGATGCGAAGTTCGTCCACTACTCCACCGATTACGTCTTTGACGGGACCCTCGGCCGCCCCTATGAGGAAACCGACGCCACTCATCCGCTCGGCGCCTACGCCGTCTCGAAGCTCGCCGGGGAACTCTACGCGCAGGCCTATCTCGATCAGCCCCTTATCATCCGCACCTCGGGTGTCTTTGGCACCGGCGGCCTGAAAACCAATCGCGGCAACTTCCTCGAGCTCATGCTGCGCCTCGCCGCCGGCGGTCAGCCCATCCGCGTCGTCGCCGATCACGTCGCCTCGCCCACCTACGCCCCGCTCCTCGCGTCTCGCACCATCGATCTCCTCGAGAAAGGCGAAAGCGGCATCTTCCATATCGGCGGCGGCACGCCCATCTCCTGGTTTCATTACGCGCAGGCCATCTTCGCCGCCGCCGGCGTAAGCCCCGAGCTCAATCCCACCGACGCCCGCGAGTACCGCACCGCCGCCCGCCGCCCGCAGTTCTCCGCTTTGGCCAACGTCCGCATGCAGCAAGCCGGTGTCGCGCCCATGCCGCCCCTCACCGAAGCCATTGCCGATTACCTCCAAAATCGGAAAGCGCTCCTCGCGGGAGGGAAGTAATGCCAGAGCTCCGGAAGGATCCGGTCACCGACCGCTGGGTCATCATCGCCACAGACCGCGCCCGCCGTCCCTCTGATTTCAGCCGCGAACAGGTCGCGCCCCTCACTCACCGCCTCTGCCCGCTCTGCCCCGGCAATGAAAATAAGACGCCGCCCGAAGTCTTCTCCGTCCGCAACGGCGGCCAGTGGGATGTGCGCGTCGTGCCCAACAAATTCCCCGTCCTGGGTATCGAAGGCGATCTGAACCGCGATGCCGAAGGTCTCTACGATCGCATGAACGGCCTGGGCGCCCATGAAGTCATCGTCGAAACGCCCGACCACACCGCCACTCTCGCCACCATGCCCGAGTTGCAGGTCGAGCGCGTCCTCTGGGCCTTCCGCAGCCGCGTGCAGGATCTCAAGAACGATCGCCGCCTGCGCTATATCCTGCTCTTTAAGAACCACGGCGAAGCCGCCGGCGCCACGCTCGAACACCCGCACTGTCAGCTCATCGCGTTGCCCGTCGTCCCCAAACGCGCACTCGAGGAAATGGATGGCGCGCGCCGCTATTTCGATTTCAAGGAGCGCTGCGTCTTCTGTGACATCGTCCGTCAGGAATCCAAATCCGGCGTCCGCATCGTCTCCGAAACCGATCGCTTCCTCGTCCTTGAGCCCTACGCGTCGCGTTTCCCCTTCGAAACCTGGATCGTGCCGCGCACCCATCAGTCCCACTTCGAGGACATCGATGGCGCCGATCTGCATAACCTCGCCTGGGCGCTGCGCTCCACTCTACGCAAGATGGATAAGGTTCTCGAAAACCCCGCTTACAACTTCGTTATCCAGACCGCGCCCGTGCAGGATGCGCCTGTCGCGCACTATCACTGGCGCATCGAGATCATTCCGAAACTCACCAAGGTCGCGGGGTTCGAACTCGCCACCGGCTTCTATATCAATCCGACGCCGCCCGAGGAAGCCGCCGTGTTCCTCCGCGAAGCCGGTCTCGGCTGAGCGCCGGTCACAAGCCTTCGTTTCAGGATCGCTTGCCGAAAAAGCGCAGCCGGAACTCGAAATGCCGGCCTTCGTAGCCGTAGAAGCGCATGAAGTCCGGCGCGCCGATGGTATTGTTAACCGCGGTCGGGTTGCGTGAGTCCGTCAGGTTGTTGACGCCACCGCGAATCGCGAACCGGTATCCGCGAAACGCAAAGCGCCGCTCCAGGTGCAGATTCAGATCGAAGTTCGCCGGGTACCGCCGGGAATCCACCGGCCCGCTCACCGTCCCCGCGTCGGTCGTGATGCTGAACGGAAATCCCGTTCGCCAGTCTGCCAGATACGCGAACGCCCAGTTCGGGCCCACCCACTTCGGGAACGCCAGATAGCCCCAGCTCAGAATCCGGTTGGGCGTGTCCCACGGCACCGGTCCGAAGTTGCTCGATGCCTGCAGCGGCTGGTCCACACTTACGTCCAGCACGGCGTTCGAAACCGCGCGCGACCGCACGTAGCTCACGAACCATTCATACTGACCGCCCAGTGACTGCCGCACCGTTACCGCCGCCGAATCGTAGGAATCGCGGCGCACATTGGCCAGCGAATATGTGCCGCCGTACCCGTAGCCCAGCTGCTGCGGCTGAATCGTGATTTCTCCCGTCGCCGACGCCGGCACGTAGACGAAACCGTCCCGTCCGCGCTTGCGCAGCAGCTCCAGTCGCGCCGAGAGGCCGTGGCCGAAATCGCGCTCCGCCCCGGCGCTCCAGTTGTCGTACCGAGGCATGCTCAGTCCATGACCAGCCACGAACGTCGTGGTCAGCGGCGCGCCCGGTACGCCGTCGGGGGAGAACGGAATCGTGACAGCCTGCGGCTGCATTGGCCGGCTGAACAAGGAAAGGTTGGTGGCATCGTGAATCACCGCATATCCCGCGACGAACTTCGTTCGCGCGTCCGCGAATGGAGCCCACGAGAGTGCCACGCGCGGAGCCAGCGCCGCCTGGCGCACCAGTTCGTCCCAGTCGAGTCGCACCCCCGCGTCCACGGTCAGCTTCTCCGTCGGCTGCCAGTGGTCGTTCACATATCCCGCCAGCGAGGCGTTCGGACGGTTCAAATGTCCGTTGCCGCTGAAACTCGTCTCGAACAGCGGCAGCCCGTTCAGGCCCACAACTTCAAAGCTGGTGCGAAGGTAAGCTTCCGAGAAGTCCAGCCGCTGCGCATCGGCCCCATACTGCAGCTGGTGGTGTCCGTGGAACCCGAAAGCCGGCGTATAGAGATTCGTGAACAGCTGCTTCCGCCGCCCGTGGTCGCTCGACGCCACGAAGTAGTTCCCGCTCCGCCCTTCGGGCGATAGAATATACGGCGCGTCTCCCTGCGGAATCGAGCGGTAGAAAACCGTTTGCCACGCGAAGCCCACTTCCAGCAGCGTGCCGCCCGTCCACGTGTGAACGTCCTTCACCGCCGCCATGAACTGGTTGGTCCGCCGCCCCGTCGTGGTCTCGATCGGGTCCAGCACGCCCAGCCCGAAATGACTGCGGTTCTGAAAGCTGCTCAGAAAGTCGCCGTACAGAATGTTCGCCGTCGTCAGGTTCACCTGCGCATGCAGCAGGTTCGCCGCCAGCCAGGAGCTGTTCACATCCTGTCCCTTCGGCAGCCCGTTGATGTAACCCTTGTTGTATTCGCCGTCCAGACTGTCCGAGAACCACGCCCGTCCGCGCCACAGCGGACCCGAAAAGCCAATGCGCGGCGTCCAGTTGCCTGGCTGCAACCCGTGCTGCGTATTGATGCCCGGAATGAAATTGGTTGCCGTGAAATGAAACTGATCCGTCCCGTTCTCCGGATGGATCGCCAGCGTCCCCGCCGAGCCCCGCCCATATTGCGGCGATTCGCGCCCGCTCAGCAGCTCCACCGAGCGCACGCCTTCCACAGCCAGCGGCGTCGTGAACCGCCCGCTGATGGGGTCCGAAACGTCGAAGCCGTCCAGCAGATACTGGGTCTGGTATTCCGCGCCGCCCTGGAAATGCACCGCGCCCGAGGGATCCTGAATCACGCCCGGCATCAGCTTCAGCGAATTGCGAAAGCTGTGGCTCGCCGGGTAGGGCACGTCGTTGATCTCGGTGCCGCTCAGCCTTTCCTCGCGGCCCGTAGACGCCGGGTCCACAGGCGAGGGCGCTTCGCCCACCTCGACACTTTGAAATACCTCCCGTTGCGGAGTCAGAATCAGCAGGATGTCGCTGCCGGCCTGAACCGGGCGGTCCTTCAGCCGGAAGAAACCGGTATGTTCGGCGTTCAACAGCAGCTTTCCGTCCGCTGCGCCCGGTACGTTCAGCCGGAAATCGCCTGCCGGCGTCGAGAACGCCTCATGCCCGTTCGCCCAGACGCGCGCATTCGGCACCGGTGTTCCGTGCTCGTCCACCACACGCCCGCTTACCAGGATGTCAGCGGCGAACAGGGACGAAGCGAGGAGCGCGGCGACTATGAAAAACCGGGAGAGCGCCATCCAATTCCGATTCCATATAGTAACTGAGGGCGAACGGGAAAGAAGGCGGGGCTTACTGCAGGCGGTTTTGTTCGTTACTAACCAGCGCGTCGAAAACCGCCAAAACCTGCTTGCGGTAAACATACACGCGATGTAGATTTTCGCGGAAATTGTTCTCGAAGTCTTTGGCTTTCAGCCACTTATCCAAAAGGTTGCGAGGCAAATCAATATCCTGGCGAAGGCCTTCGAGCGAATGCCCGCGCAGGAACAGGCCATAGAAGAAGGCCGCCTCCCGCTGCGGTGCCAGTGGATCCGATTCGTCTCTCGCCGTGATCATCATTGCGCTTCAGCGAAATTGCCAGTATAACGGTCGCTTGGCCGTTCAATCAAGTGGATGCACACGAAGCCTTAGATGCTTCAAAACGCCTGTTTCGTTTCCGGAATGCCGCTGTTACGTGCCCGTCCGGGAATGGGTCCGCTACCGCACTCCGGACGCGCAACAAGCGGAAGATACAGCAGGTTGTCTCCCGCTGTTCCCGTTGGAATTAGTTCGGCGCGGTGCGGGCGGCATCTTATAATCGAAGATTCTGTGTCTATGTCGGATTTGAGCTTTCGTCTCGGACGAAGTGTGACGGCCACGAGTCGCCGTCTGCGCGAATGGAAAATGCTGGCCAAGGGTGTCCTCTCCACCGACCACCCCGTTCTCGCCCACATTATTCCCATCCGCCGCTGCAATCTGGCCTGCGAATACTGCAACGAATACGACGATTTCTCGAAGCCCGTCCCGCGCGATGAGATGTTCGCGCGCATCGATAAGCTCGCTTCGCTCGGCACCAGCATTGTCAGCATGAGCGGTGGCGAGCCGCTGCTCCATCCCGAGCTCGACGAGCTCATCGCCCGCGTCCGCAGCCACGGCATGATTTCCGGGATGATCACCAACGGATATCTGCTTAACGAGGACCGTATCAAGCGTCTGAACGCCGCCGGCCTCGAGCACATGCAGATCAGCATCGATAACGTGCTGCCGGACGAAGTCTCGAAGAAGAGCCTGAAAGTGCTCGACAAGCGCCTGCAGTGGCTCGCGCAGTTCGCCGTGTTTCACGTCAATATCAACAGCGTGGTCGGCGGCGGCATCCGCAATCCCGCTGATGCGCTCACCGTTGGCCGCCGTGCCGTCGATCTCGGCTTCACCTCCACAGTCGGCATCATCCACGATGGCGACGGCCAGCTGCAGCCGCTCAAACCCGAAGAGCAGGACGTCTATCTCCAGATGAAGGAGATGGGCAAGAACAGTTACGCCCGGCTCAACTTCTTCCAGGACAACATCGCCTACGGCCGCGAGAACCAGTGGAAGTGCCGCGCCGGAGCCCGCTACCTATATGTATGCGAAGACGGCCTGGTACATTACTGTTCCCAGCAGCGCGGCTACCCGGCGATCCCGCTGAAGGATTACACCGTCGCCGATATCCGCCGCGAGTTCATCACCGAGAAAGGCTGCGCTCCGCGCTGCACCGTGGCCTGCGTTCACTACACTTCCTATATGGATTTCTGGCGTTCGCCCCAGACCATTCCGTCCGCCGCTCCCGCGGGCACGGAAACCAAGCCGCCATTGGTCCAGATCGCCGGACACTGATCAGAACTGCATGTGGGTCGGCCGCACGCCGTGCCTGCTGCACCAGTCCAGATAGATCCGGCTGTAGCTCGCCGTCTGGTAATCTGTGCGCGTAAAGCCGAGCGCCTTTGCTGTCCGGTCGATCCACTCCGGCTCGCCTTCCAGTTCGAGGAAGTTGCCCACCGGCGTTTCGTCCACCGTCACCGTTCCCTCTTCGCCCGGCCGCGTAAACTCGGTTCGGTACTTTTCGTAGATGAAGGCCACCCGGTAGCCCAGCCGTTCCAGGATTACGCGAGTCTCGCCGAAGCTGCCGACCGTGGTCTCGCGCTCTTCCCGCGATTTGTGGCCCGTCGCCGTATTCGCCACGCCCTTGAACGTCAGCGTGGCCAAACCCTCGGCGTCCCGCAGCCGCAGCAGCTGGCGCGAAGTCCGCAGTTCGCCCGTCGCCGTGTCGAACACCAGGTTGCGTTCGAACAGGCGCGGCTTGTGAATCGTGAACCCGTGGTGGGCAATGCGCGCGCCCGCTTCCTCGAGCGAGATGCCGGCTTCGTCGATGGCAATCTTGATCTCTGTTTCCTGAATCACTGATCCTGTTTTACCCCGGATGTCCCCCGGCCGCGGGCGGCTTTGCACCGCTCGCCCGGAACCCCGTACAATGAGAGTGGAGAATGTTCAGATGGGTCCCATAGGCTATCCCGAGATGGTCTTCATCTTTATCCTGGCGCTGCTGCTGTTCGGTCCGAAGAAGTTACCGGAGCTCGGCAAAATGCTGGGGAAAGGTCTGACCGAGTTTAATCGGGCCAAGAACGAACTGAAGTCTACGTTCGATCGCGAAATGAGAGACCTCGAGCGGGAAACACAGTCGATCAAGGAAATCACGGATAGTCATTACCACGACGCTTACAACTACGACTATTCCTCCTACGATCCGGGCCATGAAGTAATGGCCGCCTCCGAAGTTCCCGCAATTGAATCGTCCACTTCAGGCGCATCCGCAACTCAGGGCGCCGAATCGACTCACGCCATCGCCCCGGAAGCCGGGCACATTGTTCCAGGACCGGGAGCGGCTCCCGAGGGAACCATTGCCAGCGGCAGCTTTTCCCACGGCGAAACGGCTGAGCATACGTTAAAGAGTTAAACGCGAATGGCATCACCGGAAGAACCGAAGGGAGAGCAATCTCCCGCCTCAGCCCCCGTGCACCCCGACGGCGGGGAAGCCGCCACGCATCCCGAACAACCGTCGCCCTACACGTACTACGACGAATCTTATACTTACGATTCCTCTCCGGCGACGCCCGCCGAGCCGGTGGTCATTCCGCCGCCGCCTCCTCCTCCGCTGGCGGTCAGCGTGCCTCCGCCTTCCTCCGGATCCGGCGGCAATCACAAGAAGCCGCCTCCCAAAACCGAGGATCCCGAGGATGAGGAAGAGGACGGCATGCTGCGCATGTCCTTCCTCGGCCATTTGGAAGAGCTGCGCAAGCGCATCTTTCTGGTGCTGATCGGTGTCGCCGTCGCTTTCATGCTCAGCCTCACCTTCTGTGAGGAACTCTGGGGAATCGTTAGCGCTCCCGCCGTTGATGCCTTGACAACGCTCGGCATTAAGCCGCCCGAGCTGGCCCAGATCACCCCCATGGAGGCGTTCAATGTCATCTGGTTTAAACTCCCGACGCTGGTGGCAATCTTTCTCAGCTCGCCATGGATTCTTTATCAGGTCTGGGCCTTTATTTCGCCAGGACTCTATAAGAAAGAGCGCCGTTTCGCTGCTCCCTTTGTGCTTTGTTCGGCCGGCCTGTTCATTATGGGCGGCTGCTTCGCTTATTTTGTCGCCTTCCGCTTCGGCCTCACATTCCTGCTGGGCATCGGCATCACCAAAAATGTCCGTCCGCTGATATCCATCGACGAATACTTCAACATGTTCGTCAACGTCACGCTGGGCATCGCCGTGGTGTTCGAACTGCCGATTCTGATCTTTTTTCTCACGCTCTTACGGGTGGTAACGCCGAAGTTCCTGATCAGCCACAGCCGGTACGCGATTCTCGGAATCGTGATTCTGGCGGCCATCATCACGCCCACGCCGGACGTTTTCAATCTGATGCTTTTCGCCACGCCCATGTGCGTGCTGTTCTATGCCGGCATCTTCGCCAGTTACCTTCTGGTCTTAAATCGCGAAAACCGACGATTACCATGGGGCAAGATAATCTTAGTTACATTTGGATTATTCCTGCTATTATCTTGCTTGGGTTATCTGGCGGTCAGTCGCTACCATTACCATGTCGTCCAACACTGGCCATTTCTGACACGCTGATAATTCTTTTAGTAAATGGAGAATACGCGTGGATATAATCGGAATCATCCGCGATCTGCGGATTGAGAGGGAAAAGCTCGACCAGATCATTGGTTCGCTCGAACAGTTGCACGACACGTCCACCAGGTTTCCGCATCCGTCCGAATCGCGGCGCGGCCGCAAATCGATGGATCCGGAGGCGCGTCTGGAAGTGTCCCTGCGAATGAAGAAATACTGGGCCGAGCGCCGCAGCGAAGAAGGCCGTCCTCAGGAAAACGTGAAAACCGGTTCGTAGAATCGGTTTTCGTCCTGGGTAGCGGGCCGGGGTTCGTGCAGGAACTCTGCAGGGTTAAAGTTAGCTTGGGCCCATGTTTTCATCCGATTTGTTCCGCTGGAGCGACTCTGTAGAACTGTTGCTCGCGGCGCTCTTGATCGCAATGGCGTGGGTTTGGCGGACCCCCCTGCAGAGTCGTCTGGCTGGTTTTGCTATCCGCACCGTCTGGTGCATGGCGCTGCTCGCCGCGCTGCCTGTCCTGCTGCGTTTGGCTCTTTTGCCGCATCACCCCGTCCCTGTTCCGGATATCTACGACGAGTTCAGCCATCTGCTGGTCGCCGATACGCTTCGCCACGTGCGCCTGGCCAATCCGGCGCATCCGTTCCACGCGTTCTTCGAAACGTTTTTCGTCCTCCAGACGCCCACGTACAGCTCGATTTACCCCATCGGTCAGGGTCTGGTGCTCGCCGTGGGCCGCGGAGTCTTCGGCCTGCCCTGGGCTGGCGTGGTGCTCGCGACGGCTGCTTTCTGCTCCCTGTGCTACTGGATGCTGCGGGCCTGGACCACACCAGGCTGGGCGCTGGCCGGCGGTCTGCTCGCGGTTTTTGAATTCGGCCCGCTGAACCCGTGGATGAACAATTACTGGGGCGGCGCGCTGCCGGCCGCCGCCGGATGCCTGGTCTTCGGCGCGCTGCCCAGAATGCGCCAGCGTCCGGCTGCGATGCTTCCCGCGGTGCTGCTCGGTCTCGGCATCGCGCTGCACCTGCTGGCGCGGCCGTTTGAGTCCATATTTTTGGTGGTCAGCGTAGTGCTCTACCGCATCCCGCTCGGGAAATCGGCCGCCGTCGCCGCGCTGGTGGTTCTTCCGGCGGTGGCCGTCACGCTGCTGCAGAATCGCGCGGTCACGGGAAACTGGACCACGCTGCCGTATTCGCTCAGCCAGTATCAGTACGGCGTGCCCGCCGCGCTGACTTTTCAGCAGCCGCCCGCTCCGCACCTCGCGCTCACGCCGCAGCAGTCGCTCGATTACCGCATGCAGCGCGCCTTTCTTCCCGGCCGCGAAACGCTGTCGACTTACTTCACGCGGCTCGGCTACCGCGTGCGGTTCTACCGCTTTTTTTTGCTGCCGCCGCTCTACCTTGCGCTCGCCGCGTTCTTGTTCCGGCTGCGCGAATACCGCTTCGCGTGGGTCGCGCTCACCGTCGTTCTGTTCGCGCTGGGAGTGAACTTTTTCCCGGCGTGGCAGTTCCACTACGTCGCCGCTGAAACCTGTCTTTTCGTGCTGATCGCCGTCGTCGGCTTGGAGCAACTGAGCCGCTTCAGTCCCGAAAGCGCGCGCGTCCTGATGCTGCTGTGCTGCGTCCATTTCGCGTTCTGGTACAGCATGCACGTCTGCGAAACCTGCGAGGTATCGCGCGCCATGCGCCCGTATGAAACGTGGCCTGGCCTCGACCGCCACGCCGAACGGCGCACCGAAGTCGCCCGCAGGATCGCCGCCTATCCCGGCCGGCTCCTGGTCTTCGCCCAGTACGGCCCGCGTCACATCTTTCAGGAAGAATGGGTCTGGAACGAGGCCGATATCAACGGCGCGCGCGTCATCTGGGCGCGCGATCTGGGGCCTGACGAGAACCGGAGACTGATTCAGTATTATCCCGGCCGGCAGGTGCTGCTGCTGGATGCCGACGTGCGCCCGCTGCCTGTGCTGGAGCCTTACGCCCCGCCGCCGGCCGCTCCGCCACCGGCAATCGCGCCGCCAGCTCCGCCGCCTGCGCAGACCGCCCCTCCGAAGAAGGAGACGCTGCACTTCGAGCCCGTTCCTATGGCGCCGCGCTAGAAGATAATCTTGAGCGCCAGCTGTACGTTGCGAGGCTCACCCGGCCCAATGCCTGGCGCGCTCGAGTTCGCCGCCGTTCCGCTGATGGTTCCGAACGAGCCGGAACTGAAGTTCGTCGTCGGGTTTGCCAGATTGGTCCGGTTGAACAGGTTGAAGATCTCCACCCGGAACTGCGTGGAAATGCGCTCCGTAATGGGCGTGTTCTTGAACACCGAGTAGTCCACGTCGCCGAAGCCAGGTCCGTAGAATACGTCGCGGCCCAGATTGCCGAAGGTGCCGTTCGCCGGCGCGGCGAAAGCCGCTTTATTGAACCAATGCACCACATGGTTCTGCAGGGATTGATCCACTCCCTGAAACGGATCGCTCACGATGTCCACGCGGTCTCCGCCTTCGAACGTGCCGCTGGCATTCTTGCCGTAGGTGATGTTGATCGGCGTGCCCGTGTGATACGAGATCAGCGAATTCATCTGCCAGCCGTTCAGCAGCAGCTTCGGTCCGTGCGACGCCTTCGGCAGATCGTAGATCAGGTAGCTGGTGAAGGTGTGGCGAACGTCGAAACTGGAGCTGCCGTAATCGTTGCGAACGTTGTTGCTGTTGCTCGGCGTGGTGCCGCGCACGGAAGACGCGTCGTCGATCGCGTGGCCGTACGTATACGAGAACTGGGAAGCCAGTCCATGCCAGTACGTGGTGCGCAGCGAGGCCTGCAGCGAGTTGTAGTGCGAATTGCCCATGGTCTGCACTTCGTTGATCACGCCGTACTGCGGATAAGTAGAGTTGTAAGGCCGCGTCAGCTGCGCCAGCGCCAGCGTATTCTTCGTACCCAGCGAGGATGTCGCCGCCTGATTGATATCGCGCGTTACCAGCAGATGATGGCCAAGGCTGCCGACATAACCGAGCTGCAGCACGGCGCCCTTGCCGAGCTGGTATTGCGTATTCAGGTTGAAGTTCTGCAGCGACGCGTTCTGGAAGTTTTGGCTGACCGAGAACAGGTTGTAAGGCGGCGGCGGAATGTTGCTGCTGGTGAAGATCTGCTGCCCGGGCACGATGGTATAGTTATTCCGCGGAACGGTATACACCGGATCGGGACCCGCGGGGTTGGCCTGCACGCCCGCCGCGCCTCCGTTCGAAGGCCGGTTATCGCCGAACGCATTCAGGTTCGGTACATCGTAGAAGATTCCATAGCCGCCCCGGACCACCAGCCTGCTGGTCGGATTGTAGGCGAACCCGACGCGGGGGCCCACATCGTTCCTGCGTGCGGGGTAGAGCGGATGCGAGGAACTGGTGAAGACAATGCCGCCCGCATTCGGAATGAACGTTGACACCCGGTTTGTCGGGTCGAAGAAAGGGCCGTAGTCCGTGTAGCGCGCGCCGTAGCTCACGCTGAGCTTCTTCGTGGCCTGCCAAGTATCCTGCAGAAAGCCCTCGAAGGCGTTCTGATCATAAAGGCGCTGCACGGCGCCCAGCACGATCGAAGAGCTGGAAACGTAGCCGGCCAGAAAATCGGCCAGCGATTTCACGTTGGGGTCGGTGATGGTGGCGTCGCTCGCCCATGGCCCCTGTGTGCCGTCGAAGCTGAACGTGCCGCGCTTGTTGCGGTCGTAAAAGACATCGTTGCGCGACCGGCGGTATTCCACACCCGCGCGGATCTGGTGGCGGCCGGCCGTGTAAGTGAAGGTATCGGTCAGGTGGCCCGTGGTATCCACGCGGCCCAGCGGCGGAGTCAGGCCGATTGGGTCGAAGCCGCTGATCGTGATGGCCGGCGCCCCGCTCAGCACCGGGTCAGTCACGCCGGTGTTGAAGCCCACCGCCACCGGATTCGGACTGTTGTCCGCGTCGTTGAACGTTTGCTTGAAGTAGTTGACAGCGGCCAGAACCTGGTTCACCGCCCGCGCCGAGACCACGGTGTTCAGCACCAGCGAGAAGTTGTGCATGCGGCTGGGCGCCACCTGGTAGTACTCGTGATAAGCCGAGCCCACCGGAGCCACCTGCGCGCCGGTGCCGACGAAATAGCGGAAAGCAAGGTTGTTTTTCTCGTTGATGTTGTAATCCACCTTGCCCACGCCGTTGTCGCTGTAATCGTTGCTGTCATCCGTACTGACGAAGTTATTGGCCGCGCCCGGACCCGTGCGCCCGCGTGCCGGCCAGAAGTTCAGAACGTTCAGAGTCGCCGGGTTCAGCGGAACCTGATAGCGGTTCAGCACCGCGGTCGCGGTCGTGACATATGCCTGCGAAGGCTCTGTGGCGGCTGTGGAATTCCCGGCAATCAGCTTCTGGCGTTCGTAGGTCAGGAAGTAGAACAGTTTGTTCCGGATGATGGGTCCGCCCACGGAACCGCCGAACTGGTTGTTCTTCAGCTTGGCTTTCACGCTGGCGAACGGCGAAAGCGCCGCCAGCGCGTCGTTGCGATTGAAGTAGTACAGGCTTCCGTGCAGCGCATTCGTGCCGGATTTGATCACCATATTGATGGAGCCGCCGCCGTTGCGGCCGTATTCGGCGGTGCCGTCCGTCGTAACCGAAAACTGGTCGATGGCTTCAATGGGCAGCAGCGTTCCCGCCACGCCGGCGACACCGCCCTGATTTACGGCGGCGGCATTCTGCCAGACGTCGTTGTTGTCGGCACCGTCGATCTGCCAGTTGTTCTGGGCGCTGCGCGCGCCGTTGATGGAACCCGCGCCGTTCACGCCCGGAGCAAGCCGCACCAGCTGTGTGAAGTCGCGGCCGTTCAGAGGAATGTTCTGCACAGCTTTGTCGGGAATCACGGCGTTCAGGGTAGCCGTTGCCGTATCGATATTTACCGCGCTCGCCGCCACTTCCACGGTAGCCGCCTGTGTGGCGACACCCAGACGGATGGGAATGTTCACCACCGCGCCCACTTCCACGTTCACCTGATCGATCTTCGTGGTTTCGAAACCAGCCTGCGTGACGGTTACCTGATAGGCGCCCAGCGGAAGATCCTGAAATGCGAACTCGCCCGAACTCGAACTGAGCGCTTCGCGCGTGAGGCCGGTCTGGCTGTTCAGCGCCTTCACGGCGGCCCCGGCAACGGCGGCGCCCGAAGCATCGGTGATCACCCCCGTTATACTGCCGCGAAACGTCTGCGCGTGAATCGGCAGCGCCGGAAGCATCAGGGTGAACAGGCTCAGAAACGAAAGAAACAGACGGCGCATCGCAACTCTCCTCCAGGAAATTCGCGACGCGGGGAATCCGTCAGAACTGGGACGGATTGTCACATGTTAGCATCTATTTCATATCGGTTAACCGCTCCGGCATGTCGGCCAGAACGTAACTCAGCACAGCGAGCGAAGCGACGTTCAGCTGAAATTCGCGGGGCACGATTTTGTCGAAGCTGTCGGCATCGGTATGGTGCCAGTCGAAGTAGTGCAGGCCCACGGTGCGGACGCCGAAGCCGGGTACGCCGTCTTCCAGCAGAGGCGAGATATCTTCCCCGCCGCCGCCCGGCGTCATCTTCCCGCCTTCGATACTTTCGAGCAGTTTACCGATGTCGACGGCGCGCTGAAATGCTGCCGCTGAGGTGGTCGCGCGCGGCGCCGCTCGTGGAGCCGTCCCCGGAGCAGCGCGCCGCGGCAGACCGCCGCCAAAGCCGCCCGCGCCGAAGCCGAAACCGACGGGTTTCTCCGCGCCTCCATCCATCTCAATGGCCGCGACGTGGTTCTTAACGGCATCGCCCACCATCGCGCGGTAAGCGCGTCCGCCGGCGCCGCCGTTTTCTTCGTTCACCCAGAACACCACGCGAATGGTGCGGCGCGGCTGCAACCCCAGCTTGCGGATGAGCGCGACTGCCTGAAAAGTGGCCATGATGCCGCTGCCATCGTCATTCGCGCCCTGGCCAATGTCCCAGGAATCGATGTGACCGCCCAGCACCACCACTTCCTCCGGCTTTTCCCGTCCGCGGATTTCGCCCATTACGTTGTGCGAAGAAGCGTCGGGCTCCTGATGCGCCTCCATATTGAGCCGCACCTGCACCGGCGCGCCGCAGCGCACCAGACGCTCCAGCATGGCGGCGTCTTCCACGCTGAGGGCGGCGGCCGGAATCTTTGCGATGCCGGACTGATAGTTCATCGCGCCGGTGTGCGGCGTTTGCAGGCTGACGTTGGTCATCGAGCGGACCAGCACGGCAACCGCGCCCAGCTTCGCCGCCGCCGATGCGCCGCCCGACCGGTACATCACCGTCTGGCCGTAACCCTGCCAGTCGGGATTGAACAGGACGATCCTGCCGGCTACCTTGTCGCGTCCCAGCGCGGTCAACTCGTCGAAGGTCTTCACCGCGACCACGTTGCCGGTGATGCCCTCCTTCGGCGTGCCGACGCTCATGCCCAGGCCGATCATGGTCAGCGGTTTGTGCACCGGTTCGAGCATGATTGCCGATTCGCTGCCGCGCACCCACTTCGGCACCATCACGGGCGGCGTCTGGACGTTCTCGAGACCGGCTTTCTTCATCTCCGCCGCCGCCCACACGATGGCGCGCTCGAGCGATGCCGAGCCGCTGAGACGATTGCCGATGCGGTCGCACAGATATTGCAATCGCTGCAGCCCTTCCTGATCCGCCAGCGCCGCTTCGATCAGCTTTTGGGAGGGTTCGCGATAGACTTCAGAGATGTTGATCGGTTCGGCGGCAAGTGCGCTCGCCGCGAGAAGGAGCGGCAGCATTTTTGTCATTCGATCAATCTAGCAGTTTGCCCGGCGCGGTGATTGGCGGCGTTTTTCAGACCGGCGTCAATTTAATGCGGGATCTGCTGGAGCATGGCGTTCCCGCTGTGGGCGTCGATCCCGTTCGCACGCACGAAGGCTTTCGGTCCATTTACGGCAAATCGTACCTGTGTCCCGATCCGGATGAGCGTCCTGGCGAGTGGCTGGAGTTTATGCTCGCGCTGGCGAAACGCATTGGCGGAAGGCCGGTGTTCATTGCGTCTTCGGATATGTTCGTCTCCGCGCTTGGGCGGCATGCCGACGCACTGTCGCAGGCGTACCGGTTTTCCGCGGGCGCCAGGATTCAGGCCGCTCTGACCAGCAAAGAGGAACAATCCGTGCTGGCCGACCGCTACGATTTTCCGAGGCCGCTCACCTGTTACGTCGAGAAGCGCGCCGATCTGGAAGCGTTCAACGCGCGGGCGCTGTTCCCGGCGCTGATCAAGCCGCTGAGCCATCGCGAATGGGGCAGCCTGCCGGAAGGAAATCCGCTGCGCGGACGCAAGGTCATGGCCGCCGCGACACCCGAGGAATTGCTGGCGCATTACGCGCTGTGCGAGCCGTACCGGCCGCGGGTGGTGGCGCAGGAAATGATCGAAGGGCCGGATCACGCGAAGAGCTGTTATCTGGGCGTGTACGCGTCCGATGGCGGTCTGCTGGGCAGCTGCGTGGTGAAGGAACTGCGGTCCCACCCGATGTTTTACGGCGGCGCGAGCATCGTTCGTCCGGTGGTGGACGAGGCGCTGCAGGCGCAGTGCGACCGCTTCCTGCGCGACATGCGGTACAGCGGCATCGCGGAGATCGAAGTGAAGCGCGATGTGCGCGATGGCCGCGCGAAGCTGATCGAGGTCAATCCGCGCTACAGCGGCACCGGCGATTGTCCCAAATACATGGGCGTCGAGACCGGGTGGCTGCATTATCAGGATCTGATCGGGCGAAATCCGGCGCCGGTGTCGCCCACGCGGTTCGATTTCCACCATGTGGCGCTGAAACTGGACTGCATGGCGATCCCGGGAAATCTGGCTGCGGGCGAGTTGACCTGGCGCGAGCTGGCGCGGCAATACACGGGCAATATGAAGTATTTCGATCTGGATCTGCGCGACTGGCGCGTGGCTGCCGGGCACCTGGCCAGCTGCTCCCGATACCTGATCGGCGGGGTGATACGCGGACTGCGCGGCCGCGCATAGTAAGCTTTGAAATTGCGGCCTTTGGACGGAAAAGTGTGTGCGGTGGTGGTGACATTCAACCGCAAAGCGATGCTGCGGACGTGCCTCGGCACGCTGCGCGCGCAGGAGCGCCCGCCGGACACCGTGGTAGTGGTGGATAACGCCAGCACAGACGGAACGCCTGAGCTGATTGCGGCGGAGTTCGCGGACTTCGAATATCTCCGGCTGGACCGGAATACCGGCGGCGCCGGCGGCTTCCACGCGGGCATGAAGTGGGCCTACGAGCGCGGCTACGAGTGGATCTGGGTGATGGACGACGATGTCGAGATGCTGCCGGGCGCGCTGCAGATGCTGCTGGGTCACGCGGAGATTGGCGATCTGATTCACTGCCGCAAAACCATGTCGGACGGGCCGCACGTCTGGGAATCGGTCTGGAACACGGCCGCGTGTACGCCGGTCACGCTCGATCGCGATGTTTCCTTCGCCAATGGGCTGCCGTGGATAAACGTGACCTACGGGAATTTCGAAGGGCCCCTGATTCATCGCAGGGTGGTGGACGCAATCGGGCTGCCGGATGTGCGCTATTTCATCGGCGGCGACGACACCATCTACGGCTTTCTGGCGGCCTTCCATGCGCGCGTGGTTTACGTCAATCAGTTTGGGATTGTGAAGCGCATTCAGTCGCTAACGCCGCGAGGAAAACTGCAGTATTACCTGCAGATCCGCAACCGGTTCCTGAATCGGACTTACTTCGAGAGTGTGGGCGTCTCGGTGCCGAAGAAGCAGTTTCTGCTGCTGGCGTTTCTGCTGCTGCTGGAGAACACGAAAGAGATTCTCACCGTGCCCAGCCAGCGCCGCTGGGTGAACTTTCAGTCGGCGGTGACGGGTTTGCGCGATGGCTATGCGGGCCGGTTCGGACCGCCGCCATGGCTCAAGTGATTACTGCCTAAAGAACCAAAGCCAGAAGTACTGGCCGCCCGCGCCGTGCCGGTGCCGCGGCTCGAAGCCGCACTGCTTCGCCATCGCGACCGCCTGATCGTCTGAGAACGGCACGCCAAGCCACGTGTCGCCAGCCTCGGTTTCCATGGTGGCATCGCCCTGCACCTGAAATTTGAACAGGCCGCCGGGGCGCAGCAGGCGGTGCACTTCGCAGACGTAATTCTGGATCACTTCGCGGCTGGGAATGTGCTGGAACACGATGGAGGAGAACGCGAAATCCACGCGCACATCGCCCAGAACGCGCAGATCCGCGCCGTTGCCGTGCCAGAAGTGCGCGTTGGGGACATCGGCGCAGGCGGCTTTGTGCCTGGCGCACCATTTCGCCGGAGACATCCACGCCGTGGACCGTCCCGAAAACCTCGGCCAGCGCGCGCGTCACGCGGCCCACGCCGCAGCCGATTTCGAGCACCGTCATCTGCTTCGGATCGCGTCCCTGACAGATGTTGATCATGTCGGTCAGGATCTCTTCCCGTACAGTGCGGCGGCCCGATTCGAAGAAGTCCTCGTCTTTCCAGTCGGTGCGCTCGGTGTTCACGTAAAACCGGGCGTTTTCCAGTGCGCGCGCGTCCCATTCGCGCTGCATTTTGGAAAGAAGTTCGGCATCGGGCATCATGTTATATTGTAAATCCGTCGCTGTGGGCGACTAGCTCAGCTGGGAGAGCGCTGCGTTCGCAATGCAGAGGTCGGGGGTTCGATCCCCCCGTCGTCCACCAATTCTCACCTTCGCAATCACCTTCCGGACGATCCAAAACCGCCGGTTCCGCGTTGCGACTCGGCCAGTTCCGTTTCCTCCCACTCCACCGCTTCATATCGCGCCACGATCATCTGCGCGATTCGGTCGCCCGTGCGCACCGCGAACGGCCCGCCGCCCAGATTCAGCAGGATGACGCGAATCTCGCCGCGATATCCAGGATCGATGGTGGCGGGGCTGTTGGGCAGCGTGATCGCGTGTTTCAGGGCGAGGCCGCTGCGCGGACGGATCTGCGCTTCATAGCCGGGCGGCAGCTCGATCGCAATTCCGGTGGGCACGAGGGCGGGAATGCCGGGCAGCAGGGTGACGTCGGCGACCGCGTGCAGATCCAATCCGGCGTCTTCGAGGGGGCCGTGCGCGTAAGTGGGCAGGCGGGCGTGTTCGTGCAAGCGGCTGATCTTGATGAGCAACCCGTTATCATAGCGGCCTGCACGCTTCTGGATTGCGAGGCGTCTTTCGGGCATGAAGCTCCTGATGGCGATGGCGTTTACGTTGGCGCTGCGGGCTCAGACCGCGGAACAGGTGTACCGGATGAGCAGCAATCCTGGATCGGCAGGACTCCAGGAAATCGCGACGACAATGCGAACCGTTGCCAACATCCATGTTCTGTCACTCGATGCGGCGTCGGGTTCCATCTCAGCGGCGGGCGATCCGCTGCATCTGGCGATTGGCGCGTGGATTACCAGCCGGCTGGATGTACCGGCGGGCCCGGCGAATCAGCAGGCCGAGTTCGGCGGTCTGACTTATTCGATTTACACTCTGCAGCACGCGATTGGCAATGTGGGTCTGCAGGAGATCATTACAACGGTGCGCACTGTGGCGCAGATGCAGCACATCTTCATGGTCAGTGCCCGGCGCGCCATTGTGTTTAGCGGTACTCCAGCCGAGGCGGCCATGACAAGCTGGATGATCGCGCATCTGGATGTAACACCGGCAACCCCGCCCGCCGCGACGGTGGAATACCAGGATCCCGGCGCACCCGAGGACGCGGTGCGGATCTTTTACCTGCCGGCCGCAATCACTGCCGAGAGCCGGCAGAATTTGATGGTGGCTCTGCGCACCACAGGCGGCATCACGCGGGTCTACAGCACGTCGCAATCGCTCGCGCTGGCTGTTCGCGATACGCCGGCCCGCATGGCTAAGGCGGAACGGCTGATTGCGGGCTGGGTTGCGCCGTGAGCGCTATCATAACCACTTGAAACGAGTCATCACGGTTGCCCCGCTGCCACCGGAAAAGTGCGCGTACGCGCTGGCGCGGTACAGCCGCTCTCCCGATTCCATTCGCGAGTCCTTAGATTGGGTGCGCACCCACAACTCCGAGAAGTTTCTCGAGAGTTACTACTTTCAATACGGCCACCAGTCCATCGCGGATTTAGGGCATACGGTATTTTGTTTCGAAGGCGTTTCGGAGCTGGCGGCCACGGAAGTGGAGGATGAGCCGCTGTGGGACGGGCAGGCGAAATCATCGCGCTACCAGGACTTTTCCCATTCGGGTTTCATCACCCCGCCGGAGCTGGATGCGGAGCAGGCAGAAGCCTACCGGCAGGGCGGGGAAGCGTTGCTGGCCGCCTATGCCGACGTGCATGCGCGCGTGCTGGCACATCTGCGGGATCGGCTGCCGCGGCCGGACACCCTGAAGCCGGATGCCTATGAACGCAACCTGACCGCTCGCGCCTTCGACGTCGCGCGTTATCTGCTCTTTTGGGGCGTGCCGACCAACGTGGGGCAGGTGACCAGCATCCGCACGCTGGAAAAGCAGATCCGCCGGCTGGCTTCTTCGGAATATCAGGAGCTGCGTTCACTGGCCGCGGAGATCGCGCAGGCGTGCGCCGCGCCGCCCGATTGCATCTGGGACGACGCCATTGCCGACCCGCTCGCTCCGACTCTGGCGCGGCATGCAGATCCCGACTTATACACGCCGGCAAGCCGCGCGGACCTGCGCCTGTGGGCTCAGCAGAATCTGGGCGCGCCGGATCACTCGGCTCCGCGCGTGGATCTGGTGCGGCCGGATAGCGCCGCCGCGGAAGCCGTCGCCACTCTGCTCTATTCCGTCACGGACTGGCCGTTCCGCGCGCTTTACGATACGGCGCGCAGCTGGAGCGACGCGAGGCGCGCGGAGGTCTTGGATGTGGCGCTGCGCACGCGCAGCCGGCGGGACGATCTGCCGCGGGAGTTTCGCGGCGGACAGTTTTGTTTCGACATGACGATCGATATCGGCGCGTACCGCGATCTGCACCGCCATCGCCGCTGCGCGCAGTACCGCCAGGCGTTCTCCGGGAAACTGGGCTTCGATACACCTCCGGCAATCGCAGCCGCCGGCGCAGGCGAGGTGTACACGGCCGCGATGGAAAACGCTTTGCTTGCGATGCACCACCTGCCGGAGCCCGGCGCGCATTACCTGCTGCCCTTCGGCGCGCGTTCGCGGTTTCTGTTCAAGATGGATTTCGCCGAAGCGGAATACATCGCACGCGTGCGCAGCGGCGTGAAAGGACACTTCAGCTATCGCGAAATCGCGTGGGAGATGAAGCAGCAGCTGGAACTGCAGGAACCCGCGCTGGGACGGCTGATGGAAGCGACGCCGCCGTGGATCGAAGATCCCCTGAAGCGGTAAGCGGGCTATTTCTTCAGCGCTTTATCGGGGCTCTTGATGTTGCTCCAAAAGTCATTGGATGCTTCCGTTTTGGTGAGTTCGCTTTCGTAGGTCTTCGGCTGAGCCGCGCCCGGCTTCAAGGAGAGCGTGCCTTTGCTGGCGCGAATCACGGCATCGGTGCAATCGTCGAGGCGGATCACCGGCGCGGATTTGGCTGTGTGGCTTTCCACCGCGGCAAGCTCCGGGTCCGTCGAATTGCGGATCAGAAAAGCCGGACCCTCCGCCGGGTTAATCAGCATGTTGCGCAGTTCGAGCGCGGTGGTGTTGAACGCTCGCAGACCGGCTTTGGCATTGGCCACGATATCGGAAAGGTGCAGCGCGGAAATCGGCATTTCCGGCAGGCCTTCGATGCTGACGGCCACAGGCGCACGGTTCACGGTCATGCGGCTGATGGTGATGTTGCGAAAGATGGGCGTGCGCGCCGACACCGGTTCGTCGGGAACGCGCGTGTAGTAGTTGGTCACTTCGATGCCGGGGCCCGCGGGATCTTCGATGATCCAGTTATCGAAGCGGATGTTCTCCACCGTGCCGCCGCGTCCGCGTCCGCTCTTGATGCGCACGCCCTTATCGGTGTGCTGGGAAATGATGTTGCTCGCGACCACGTTGCGGATGCCCCCGGCGGTTTCGCTGCCCAGCACCACCGCGCCATGGCCATGCTGAATGGTGCAGTTGGTGATGGCGACGTTTTCGGTAGGCCGGTTGACGCGGCGGCCGTCGGCATCCTTGCCGCTCTTGAGGCAGATGGAATCGTCGCCGGTGGTCAGGAAGGAATCGGAGATGCGCACTTCGCGGCTGGAATCGATATCGATGCCGTCGGTGTTGCGGCCGGGATAGGTCTCGATGATCACGTTGCGGATGACCACGTTTTCGCAGTAGAGGATGTGCAGCGTCCACATGGACGAGCCCACGATGTGAACGCCTTCGATCAGAACGTTTTTGCTGTTCATCGGACGGATGAACGAGGGGCGCAGGAACGGAGTGGCTTTGCGGTAATCCGCGTCGGGAACCGTCTCGCCCTTTTCCAGACGCTCGTTGATGTTCTCCCAGAGCTTGCGCGCTTCGGGGTTGTTGGTCTGCCGGACCCACGCGGCGTTGTCGGTGGTCAGGGTGCCGCGGCCGGTGATGGTTACGTTCTGCAGATTCTCTCCGCCGATGAGCGGCGCCGGCGTGATGGCCTCCGTGCCTTCGTAGCGGCTCTTAACGAGCGGGTAATCGGCGGGATCGGTGTGGAAGCGAAGCGTGGCGCCCGCGTCAATCGAAAGCACCAGATTGCTGACGAGTTGGATGGCGCCGGTGTCGTAGGTCCCGGCCGGGAAATAGACGGTGCCGCCGCCGGCTTTGGCGCAGGCCTGAATGGCGCTGCGGATCGCGGCTGTGGCATTGGCGCTGCCGTCGTTTTTGGCGCCGTAATCCACCACGTTGAAGACAGGCGAGGCGGCGAAGAGCGAGGCCGTGAAAAAGAAAGCGAGTCGGATCATTTGGTGCTCTGTGTCAATCGATTGGCGGCGGCCAGACCGCCGGCACGTTGAATCCCGGGAACGTTGAAGTGATGCAGGAAGTCGTCGTCGGTGCCGGTGAAGTTTTCGAGGCGTGTGGCGAGCTTTACTTTCACCGGTGAGACGGCGGCGGCAAACTCGGCATAAACCGCGGCGGACCCGGGAGCCACGATTTCGATCTCGCCGGGATGTTTGCTGTGCAGCCAGGCAAGCGCGGTGAGGATGTCCTGCACGCGGCAGGCATCGTCGCTCTGGTTGAAGGCGAGGAAGTGGCGCACTGTTTCATTGCGCGCGGGCGAGGGCTGGAATAAAGTGATCTGCAGCGTAGGACGTCCGCCCGCCGGGACGCGGACGCCGCCGGCATTGACCATCAGCAGCGGAGCGCCGGAGCCCTCTTTCCAGGAGCCTTCCACGCGATCGCCGACGTGCGCGCGGCTGAGCACGATGTGTTCCGCGCTGTTCTCGCTTAGAACATCGCGCGGCCAGTCGGCGGCCAGCGTGAGGCTCAGGCGGTCGCGCGCTTCGTCGGCGGCAGGCGATTGGCGCGGCGCCATCTCCTTCCATGCCGCAAACACCTGCGGATAGCTGATGGCATTGGGCGGAAGCGTGCGTCCGGAAAGCGCGAGCATGTTCTGCAGCATCTCTGCCTGGATGGTCTTCTCCGCGAACTTTTTGGGATCGGTTTCGCCCAGCACATGCTTGCCGAAGAAACGGTAGACGGCTTCGCGGTTCTCCTTGTTGTAGTTGTGCGGCGCGTCCAGTTGTACGGTTTCCACGTTCCCCGGGCTACCGAAGAGTTCGTAGATTTTCCGGATCGCGGGAAATTCCTCGGTGGGGGTGTTGCGCGTCCAGTCGCCGGTTGCGGACACCAGCAGCATCGGCTTGGGCGCAAACATGGAGGCGATCTCTACGTTGCTGGTGCCTATGCGCAGAGCCGGCGCATTTTCACAGAAATCCCCGCCCTGCATGATGGCGGAAACCATGTTGACCGGAGCGGAGAACTGCAGCCGGTCGTCCATGGCGGAGAGCACGAGCGTTTGCGTCGCGCCGCCGGAGGCGCCGGTCATGCCGATGCGCGACGGATCCACATCGTCGAGCGACGCGACAAAATCCAGCGCGCGTTCGGCGTTCCACGCCTGCAGTTGCAGCGGTCCGAACGACCACAGCTGTTCCACGGGACTGCCGAAGGCGTGTGGCGTCTGGACCGTATCGTTATAACCCACCATGTCCCAGGCGAAGACCACGAAACCGAGGCGCGCGAGATTGATGCCGAGCGACTGGCCGGAGTAGAGCGGCTGGTTCTCCAGACGTCCGTAGGTCCAGTGCCCGTGCGCGTTGAGGACGGCGGGATGTTTGCCGGCCGAGTGCAGCGGCCGATACAAGTTGCCGCCGAGATAATAGCCCGGCATAGTCTCGATCAGTACCTTCTCGATGGTGCAGTCGCGATTCTCGATTCGCCCGAAGACCTGCGGGTGTAACGGGGTTTTCGGCGGCATGGGATACAGGCCGGAAGCCGACATAATCTGCCGCCGCAGCTGCTGTCGGCGGGCTTCCCATTCGGCGCGGCTGCTGAACGAAGGCAGCGCAAAGTGCGTGTCTGTGCCGGGCGTAGCCGTGTTGCGCGAATCCTCCTTCGGGATCGAGGCCGGGAAGGCCGAAGCGGTCAGCAGCAGCGCGCACATCACAGGTCTCATGAGGAAACAGCTCGTTCCTCATTATGCTTCCCGAAGGAGGGTTTCTCAACAGCGGCGGCGCGCGCGGGCCGGAATCAGTTTGAGCGAACGCGGCGTACGATCCCCAGCGCCAGCCCGCCCAGCCCGAACAGGGCAAAGGTCGCTGGCTCCGGGACCGCCGAGGGCTGGCCGTCGCCGATGAAGCCGTTGGCCTGCTGCCCCGGATTCAGCACAATGGAATCGAGCGCGATGGTCGGGTCGCCAACGAAGTGGCCGTAGAGTTCCGCCGTGGCCGTCGCGCCTTCGAAAACATTGAACGTCTGATTGGCCACGCCGGAGAGCGAAAGGTAATCCGCATCGTGGGCCTCACTGCCGGGCTGGCTTAGATTTGCCGTGGTCACAATATCGATTGCGGAGGAACCACAGGCCATGGTCGCCGGGTTGCAGACCGGATTCACCAGAGTGCCATCAGCAGCGAAGAAAGTGACGCTTGCGCCGAAGATCAGCGAATCAAAGTCGCTCGTGCCGTTGAGATAGACCAGCGTGCCCAGGTCGAAGGTCTGATCCGGATTCGCGGGAACCTGCTTCCCGAAAAAAATCAGCAGACTGAACGCCGGATCACCGGTGCCCGAGCCCCACTCGATCTCGCTCCCGGTCTGCTGCGCGGGCGGAGTGCCCGCGAGTGCCGGGTTCAGGTTGTTGCTGATGAAATAACTGGCGGTCGCTGTATTGTCCTCGTACACCTGCGAGCCATCCGTGCCAGTGTAATTTCCCTGCAGCACGGGGTTCGAAAAGTCCGCCACGATGGTGGTCGCGTTCGCATGCGCCGCGGTAATCATCAAGGCCATCCAGATTGGCAGGGTCGCGCATGAAGCTTTGAATAAGTGCATCTGTTTTTTCTTCCTCCTGACTACCACTGGTGGGAATCAGGAGACCGTGACGGATGTTCACGTACGATTTGTTACTACGCATTTCTTACTGGCATTACAATAGAAAACCGCAGGGTACTCATGTCCCGAATCCGGTTTTGGCTGGCCGCCTGGGCCGCGTGCTGGCTGCCCCACGCTCTTGCGCAGGTTGCGGCGAGCAATCCCATGCAGGTCACACTGAGCCCCGGCCCGCGAATGATTCCGGTTGCCTTTCCCGCGGATTTATTTGTTCGCGTGAAGGCAGTGTGCCCCGGCGCGGCGGTGCAACTCACAGTTCTGGACGGCAGCCGGGTTGTTTCGAGGATGTCGGGAGTGGGCGGCACCGGCGGCACAGCGGAAGCGTCGGCTATCGCTTCCGCCGGAAGCTCGTTGCGCCTCGAAGCGCATCTGATTCGGCCCGTTCCGGCTTCCGCCATGTGTACTGTTTCGGCTGAGCCCGGCAGGCCCGCGGGTTCCGATGAACAGCGAAGCGCAGAAGCGTTTCGCGCATGGGCAACGGCGCAGAATTCCGCGTCTGCGCCGGGTCCCGGGAGGCGCGCCGCTTACGAAACCGCCCTCGCGAAAGCGAGAAATGCTGCCGAGGACGCGCTCGCTGCCGGCATCGCCATTGCGCTGGTGCAGGAACTGGGAGCCGAGGGACAGTTTGCCCCGGCACTGGCCGCGGCTGAACGCGAACACAACAGCGCCTATACCGCGCGCGACCCTCGTGCGCGCGCGCAGCTGCTCTACTACCAGGCGGTGATGCATCTGCAAATGGAGGATGCGGACGCGTCCCTTGCCGGCTTCGCGGACGCGCTGGCTGTGGCGAGGCAGCTCGGCGAAAGCCACGAGGAGTCCCTTGCCCTACACAATCTCTCCGTGGCGCACTGGGAACTGGGCGACTGCCAGCCGGCTCTCGCCGAAGCGCAGGAGGCGCTCGCTATCCGGCGTCAATTGGGCGATCGCGAGCGCGAGGGTTACACGCTTATGGCGATCGCGAAGGATTATCTTTGCCTCGGCCAGGGACAGCAATCGCTCGACACCTACGCCGCCGCGCTGGCGCTCTGGCGCGAGCTGCACAATGGCCGCAATGAAGCCTCCGTGCTGAACGACGAAGGTGTGCTCTACGCGCAGCTGGGCGAAACGGAGAAGGCGCAGGCGCTGCACCGTCAGGCACTCAGCCTTCGCGAAGGCCTGCACGATTCTTCCGGCCTGGTGGAGTCCCATACCAATTTCGGCAATCTGCAGCTGGAGTCCGGACACATTGCCGAAGCGGTTCCCCACCTCGAGCGTGCGCTCGCTCTGGCGCGCTCGATTTCGTTCCGCCGCGGCGAAGGGTATGCGCTGCGCGATCTGGGCCGGGCGCGTCTGGAGATGGGCGACCGCGCGGCGGCGCTCGCGAATCTTCGCGAGTCGATTGCGATTCTGCGGCAGACTGGGGACCGGGGCGGCGAAGCGTGGTCGCTGTTCGCACTGGCTGAATACGACCGCGGCGCAGGAGAACCAGCCGCGGCAATTGCGGCGCTCAACCGCGCTCTGACGCGCGAGCGGGAGACCGGAAACCGTCTGGCGCAATCGGTGATGCTGGTGACGCTGGCAGAAGCCCGCGAAAAGACCGATCGCGCGACCGCGCTGGCCAACGTCACCGAGGCCATCCGGTTGATTGAGGAATCGCGCTCAGACCTGCTGGCGCCCGGCGTACGCATTCACTATCTGGCTTCGAAGCGCAAGGCCTGGGCGCTGCGCATCCGCCTGCTGGGCCATTCGATTGGCGAGGCGTTTCAAACGAGTGAACAGGCGCACGCCCGCGCGCTGTTGGATGCTTTGCAGGAACTGGAACACGCGCCCGGCGACACCTCCGATCCGCCTTTGGTGAGCCGTATGCGCAGCCTCGATGCGGCGGTCAACGCGCAGGCCAGCGCGCTCGAACGGTTGCCGGACGCGCGCGGGACCCAGGCCGCGAAAATCCGCAACGCCATCGACCGGCTGCTCACGGAAAAGGAAGAGTGCGAAGCGCGCCTGCGCGTCAGCGATTCCGGCTATGCCGCGCTTCACATGCCCGCTCCGCCCACGCTGGCGCAGACGCAGCGCGAACTGCTGGACGCGGGCACCGTGCTGCTGGAATACTTCGCCGGAGCGGAGCAAAGCTATCTGTGGGCGGTGAGCAGCCGGGAGGCGATCCAGATTCCGCTTCCTCCCCGGAGGCAGCTCGCAGAGGCGGCGGGCGCACTGCTGCACGCAGTGACGGAGCGGAACCGTCGTTCCACCGCGGAGCCTCTGGCGACTCGCAATGCGCGGTTCGCCCGGGCCGATGCCGAAGCGCGGAGACAAGCGCGCCTTCTGGGGCACATGCTTCTGGATCCGGTGGCTGCGCAGCTTCGCTTTGCACGCGTGCTGATTGTTCCGGACGGCCCGCTGCATGCCGTGCCCTTCGCGGCTCTGCCTTTCCGCAGGCCTGGCGCCGGGCTGGTGTTGCTCGGCACAGCGGCAGAGATCACGTCTCTGCCATCCGCGTCCGTTCTGATGGAAATGCGCAAAGCAGGCCGCTACGCGCCGCGGAGCACGCCGGCGCTGATCATCGCGGACCCGGTGTTCTCCTCGGGTGATCCGCGCGTGAAGCTGTCTCCGCATGCCGCGCCCGCGGAGAACTCCCTGCCGCGCCTGCCGTGGTCGCGCGAGGAAGCGGAGACCATTCGCGGCCTCGCGCCGCATCACGATGTGGTGGAACTGCTCGGTTTTCAGGCGAACGCGCGTGTCTGGCGCCGCGCCGATCTGCCGACCTTCGGCCTGATTCACGTGGAAGCGCACACGCGCATCGACAATTCCCGGCCCGAACTTTCCGGTGTGATACTTTCGCAGGTTCGTCCCGACGGTTCTTCTGAGAACGGTCTCCTGCGGCTCCACGATGTCTACGATCTGCACCTGCGCGCGCGCCTGGTGGTGCTCAGCGCCTGCGAAACCTCGTTCGGAAAGGAAATGGAGGGCGAGGGCCTGGTAACCCTCAGCAGAGGCTTTCTGTATGCCGGTGCCAGAAGCGTGATCGGCGCCTTGTGGAGCGTGGATGACCAGGGCACCGCGCAGTTCATGGAACATTTCTACGGGGCGATGTGGAGCCGCGGTCTCTCTCCCGCTCAGGCGCTGCTGAACACACGGCGCTGGATGATGGGTGAGCCGCGCTGGGCGGCGCCGTATTACTGGGCGGCCTTCACCATTTCCGGTGACGGGAATTAGCATGGGCGAGCCGCGGAGGCGCTGGTCTCTCACCCCGCCCGCCTTCGAGGCCCTGCTCCTGGTGCTGGACCCGGATCGCGAGAAGGCCGGTGAACGCTTCGAGCTGCTGCGCGCCAGGCTGCTGCGGTATTTCACGTTCGAATGCACGCGCTTCCCGGAGCGCTGGGCGGACGAAACGATCGACCGCGTGGCTAAGCGGTTGGTGGAGGTCGGTGGTATCTCGGGCGATCTGAACGCCTATGCGCGCGGCGTGGCGCGTCTGGTGCTGCTGGAAGCGCGCGCCCACGAACGGCGCGAACACGACCTGACTCTCCCCGCGCCCGAACCCGCCCACGCCAGCGAGGGCGATCTGCAGGCGCTGACGTTGTGTCTCGCCGCGATGCCACCCACCGCCCGCGAGATCATCGAAGGGTATTACCAGACGCACTCCGACGCGGCATCGAAGGTGCGCGCCGCTCTGGCAGCGCGGCTGGGCGTCAGTGCCGAAGCCCTTCGCAGCCGGGCGCTGCGGATTCGCAAACATCTGGAGCGCTGTATGAGGCAGCAAAGGAATTCCGCCACAAATCCGGAGATTTCGACAGATCAGGACAGGAACGATTTATTTTGAGTTCACACCCGGACGAGAAGCAACAGGAATTCGTCGATTATCTGCTCGACCGCCATCCGGATCGGGAGGCCTTTCTCGACCGGCTGTTCGGGGAGGAAGGCTTTACCGAACGGCTGGACGCCGCTGAGCGCGAGATGCTGGATGAATATGTGCGCGGCGGCTTGCAGCCTGCTGAACGGAGGGCTCTGGCGGAGCGCTACAACGCTTCCGAAAGTCAGCACGCGAAGCTCGCATTTGCCTACGCACTAAGAGATTCGCGGCGCACTCGCGTGATGCCACCGTCGCGCGGACACATCCGGGCGCTCGCGGCAGCGGCTGGTGTTCTGCTCTGCTGGACGGCCTGGCTGGCGTGGCGGCAGGGCACACCGCCGGCAAGGCACGCCGAGACCTATGCGAAGGCCGTGCCGGCCCCGCGCGCCTGGGATGTGAATCTAAGCGCCGGCCAGGTGCGCGGGGCGGGAGTACCTTCTGTCCGCATTCCCGCCGGCACCGCCACTGTGGTCTTTCACCTGGAGGTGACGAACCATGCCTCTTCAGATGCTTCCGGGCAGCTGCGCAACGCGGCGGGAGAAATCGTCTCGGCGGGGACCGGCCGCTTCGTGGCAGAAGCCGGAAGCGCGGAACTGATCTTCCGCGTCCCGGCGGCAAAGATCAAACCGGGACGCTACTGGTGGCATCTGGCGCGCGGACCGGAAATCGAGTTCGCGGTTGCCGCAGCGCCGTAGAGTTACTCAGACTTGAGCGAAGCCATGTCAATCGAAAAGCGATACTTCACATCCGCCTTTAGCAACCGGTCGTAGGCTTCGTTCACCTTCTGGATCGGAATCACTTCCACATCCGCGGTGATGTTGTTGGCGCCGCAGAAGTCCAGCATCTCCTGCGTCTCGGCAATGCCGCCAATCGGCGAGCCGGAGAGGCTGCGGCGGCCGAAGATCAGCGCGAACGCGGAGACCGCCATCGGCTTCTCCGGCGCGCCCACCAGAACAAGGTGGCCGTCGCGTCCCAGCAGCTGCAGATAGGCGTTGATATCGTGATCGGCCGATACGGCATCCAGAATGAAGTGGCAGCTGCCGGCGTGCTTCTGCATCTCGTCAGCGTTACGCGAGATCACCACTTCATCCGCGCCCAGGCGCAGCGCGTCGTCTTTCTTGTTCGGCGACGTCGTGAACACCACCACCTGCGCGCCCATGGCGTGCGCGAACTTCACGCCCATGTGGCCCAGCCCGCCAAGGCCCACAATCCCCACCTTCTTCCCTTTGCCCACACCCCAGTGGCGCATGGGGGAATACGTGGTGATGCCCGCGCAAAGCAGCGGCGCGGTGCCGGCCAGATCGAGATTCTCCGGCACGCGCAGCACGAAGTCCTCCGTCACCACGATGCTGTCGGAATAACCGCCATAGGTGACGCCGCCCAGGTGCTTGTCCGGGAAATTATAGGTAAGCGTCATATTGCCGCAGAACTGCTCGAAGCCGGCCTGGCATTCGGGGCAGGTGCGGTCCGAATCCACCATGCAGCCCACCGCGGCCAGGTCGCCCGGTTTGCACTTCGTGACCGCGGAGCCCACGCTGGTCACCCGCCCCACGATCTCATGACCGGGCACGCACGGGTAGGCCGTGGGCATCACGCTGCTCCATTCATTGCGCGCCTGATGCAGGTCGGAATGGCAGATCCCGCAGAACAGAATTTCGATCTGCACATCGTTCGCAGTGGGATCGCGGCGCGGGATGGTGCAGGAGGCGAGCGGAGAGGATGCACTCGCGGCGGAGTAAGCTTTGGTGTTGTACATAGTTAGCTTGTTGGCGGTTTCAGCCCATTGTACCCGCCCTACCGGCGCGCCATGTCGCGATCGAACGCGGCGCCATCAAACGGAACCACAATCACTTTGCTGCCATGACTGTCGTTCGGCAGTTCCTCGTCTTTCGGTACGTCCAGAACCGCAAAGGTGAAGTACGCGACATGGCCGCCCGTGAGGAACACGCCCGGCCGCTCGATCTTGTCCCAGTGATTCACCGTGCCATTGGTGTAACGTACGAAGTCCGTAGTGGGGTCGTAAGCCAGGCCGCGATTCTTCCACCCGGTGATGCCGTCGCGCGACATCAGATGGAACGCCTTGCGCTCGCTCCAGCAGTTCACAACAATGTGAAACATTCCGCCGCTGAACCAGATCACCGGGTCTTCCAGGTCCTTCGCCGGAAGGTTAGGCAGGGCAGGGTAGATGCTGTTTCCCTGCAGCTTGTAGGGTCCCAGGATGCCGCTGTCGCTGATCATGATCGCGCCGGAGCGCGCCACGATTTCGAACCTGCCGTCCGGCCGCGCCATCACGCTGACATTCGACATCCTGCCCTGTTTGGCGTCGAACCCATTGCCATCCACTTTGATCGAGCCAAGCTGTTCCCAGGGACCGTCGAGCGACGTCGACACAAACACGTCGCCCGGCCTGGTCTCGCTCACCACCACGGCATACCGCCCGTCCGGAAGCTTCATCGCGGTCACGTTGTGGCCCTTGCCGCCCTGGTTCCCAGGCCAGAGCATCCCTTTGTCCACGTAAGGCCCGAGCGCGCTGTCGCTCACCCCCTGCACCGCCACCGAACCAAACCAGCCGCGATGCCCGCGCGCCTGATCCCAGCGGCTGGCGAAGAGGTGATATTTGCCGTCGGCGGCCTGCAGAATCTGCCCGTCCCAGTAACACCACTGCTTCATCGTGGGGTCTTCAAGGCCATTGCGCGCGTCCCGCGGGAGCACGTTCGGGGCGCCCCAAACGTCCTTGGAAAGAGTTCCCGAAACCGGAATCGGCAGGAAGTAATCGATCAGCGTCTTGTCGGCCGCCGGTGCCGGAGCGCCGAAGGCGGCCATCATAATCAGAGCGGGAAACAGCGGCCTCGCGCAGCGCATTGGCTACATCTTATTTCGTTTTGCGCATCCAGACGCCCCAGGTGAGCGGCCCCATCTCGTCATCGTTCAGCGGCTGGTCGGCCAGCTTGAGCGCCAGCTTGATCTGGCCGTGATGGTAGCCCTCATGCCAGATCATGTGCTGCAGAAACAGGATCGGGTGGTCGTAATGCATATCCATTCCGCGGCCCGCCGCCAGGTGCATGTGCGTGAACAGCTGTGACACGGATGGGCTGCTTCCCATAGCGCGGATGGTCAAAGCTTCCGGCGTAATGGCCAGCAGCAGGTTCACCAGAATGGCGTTGATGCGGACCCACGAATCCAGCAGCGCGTCGAGCAAGGGTTCGTTCGGTGTGTTCGGCATCAGGATCAACGGCTCACTTTTTCAAAAGCCACATTGCGGACCCGGCCTCCCGATACCGCGATCCCCTTCACGCCGCCGTTCCCGTCCCGCTGAAATGCCAGTGTCAACCCGGCGCCGCGGAAGGTGTCGCCCTGCGCGGCGGCGGTCATATGCTGAGGCGGGCTCCAGTTCATCCGCAGCATCAGCCCACCGTCGTCGGCGGACAAGACATAGGTGGCGTCCAGTTCCGTGCTGCGGTAAGTTCCCGCATAAGCCGCCAGCTCGGGATCGGTCACGCGCCGGCCGGGTTCGGAAGCCCGGGACACCGCCGCTGTCACCGGTTTCGCATCTGTATCCGCGTGCAGATCCTTCGCGAGATACACCTCCGCCACGCCGCGCGCGAGGGTGGGCGTAATGGCAGTCGGCAGATTGCACAGACACAGCACGGTGAAGCGCTGCTCGGGAAAGCGCAGGATTTCCGTCCGGTATCCGAACAGGGCGCCGTTGTGCTCCACCACCGGCAAACCGCGCCAGGAGCTCAGTTCCAGCCCCAGGGCATACGCGATCTCCTTCCCGTTATTCAGCACGCCATGGGTCTGCAGTTCCTTCAGCAGCGTGCCTTTGCCCAGCTGGTTGCGGTAAAAGTTCCGGTCCCAGAGCAGGAGGTCGTCCACGCTGCTCATCAGTCCGCCGCCGCCCACCATTTCAAAGTTTGTAGACCAGTCCACGGCAAAGCCGCCCGTCTTCCGCGGAGCATACGCCGCCACGCGGCCCGGCACCACCACCGTGCGGTCGTCATAGAAGCGCGTGTGCGTCATGCCCAGCGGCTGGAAGATATGCTCCGCGGCGAATGCCGAGAAGGGCTTCTTCGTCACGCGCTTCACGATCTCGGCCAGCAGAAAGTAATTGGTGTTGCTGTAGAGGTACTCGTCGCCCGGACGGAAGTTCAGCGCCTTCTGCCGCGCAATCAAATCGATTAGCTCCGGCGTCGGATGCACGTCCATTGCGTCTCTGCCGGAAAGCGCCATCAGCTCCAGAATGTCGCGGAAGCCGCTGGTGTGGTGCAGCATGTGCCGCAGCGTCACCGGGTAATCGTAATCGGGTATCTCAGGCAGGTACCGGCGCACGTTGTCGTCGAGCGAGAGCAGCCCCTGCTCAGCCGCCAGCACTACGCTTGCGGCCACGAACTGCTTCGAAACCGAACCCATGTAGAAAACCGATTGCGACGTTAGCGGGACGCCCAGCTCCAGGCTGCCCGCGCCATAGCCTTTGCGATACACAAACTCGCCGTCGCGGATCACGCCAAGCGCGCAGCCGGGCGAATCCGGCTTGTCATACGCGGCGAAGATCCCATCCACGCGCGCATCCGGTGTCCCGGCGCCCAGGGCACACGAAACGGCAAGAAAAACAGAGGCAGCGGCGCAACTGGTTCGCATAGCGGTTTTCCTTTCGATCACGGAACTGTAGCACAGCCAGGGATAAGATGACCTCAGCCGCATTCATGAGCCACCAGGAACAGCCGTGGCCGGCCAACCCCGGCACGTTGGCGTACATGATCACCCACGACGCGCATCACCGCGGCCAGGCGTGCCTGCTGGCGCATCACTTGGGACATCCACTGCCGTCGAAAGCCATCGCCGCCATGTGGTCCTGGGAAAAACTGGCGAAGTCTGCGTCTTTTTGATGGCGCGCTCCGTATCACACGTCAGGATGAACGCCACGGTCTGCTGGTTTGCGAACGCGATGGAATCCGAACCCGCCGCCATCGCCCGCGGCCTGCGGCGGCGCGACCCCGAACTGCTGGACCACCTGATCGAACAGTATCAGCACCGCCTTCTGCGCTACCTGTTTTACCTCTCGGGCAGCCGGGACCTGGCCGAGGATCTGTTTCAGGAGACCTGGCTTCGCGTCATGGAGCGCGGCCACCAGTATGATGGCCGGCATGAGTTCAGCACGTGGCTCTACACCCTCGCCCGCAATCTTACGGTGGATACCTTCCGCCGCAAAAGCCCGCTGAGCCTCGATGCGTTGTTGTCGGATGATGAGCACGCAGCGCCGGAGCCGGCCGACCCGCGCCCTTCCGGCTGGGAACTGGTCGCGCAGCGCGAAGAGGCTGAACACATTGGCGCCGCGCTGGTGGGCATCCCGGCCGCTTATCGTGAGGCCATTGTGCTTCGCTTCTACGATGGTCTGGCGCTGGAAGAAATTGCCGCGGTGACCGGCGCGCCGCTCAGCACCTTGAAATCGCGCGTCTATCGCGGGCTGCGGATGCTGATGCGGCAGTTGCAGGAGGTTCAGGAATGAGTGACGAGCACCAACAGGCACGCGAACGGATTGCCCTGGCTGACGGGAACGATCTCCCGGCCGATCAGCAGGCCTGGCTGCGCGAGCATCTGCGAGAATGCGCGGCCTGCAGTGCGTACGCGGAAGCTGTCGGAAGGACGTTGAGCGCGTTGCGCAGCGAGTCCGTCGCGGCGGATGCCGGTCTGGTCCAGGCGACACAGATGCGGGTGCGCTCGCGGGCGGCTGAGCTCCGCCGTCAGCGCGAGCGCTCCTGGCTGGTGTGTCTGGCCTGTCTGCTGGTGGGCGTCTCCGCGGCAATCACCACGCCGCTGTTCTGGCAAACGTGCGCCTGGCTGGGCCAGCGGACCGGCATGGCGAACTGGGTCTGGCAGACAGGTTTTGCATTTCTCTGGATCGCGCCGGCGATGGTGGCCGGTGCGTTGCTTCTCGCTCACGGCACGCACCTGGCCGGCGACGGCGACTAGCGAACAAAGGAAAAGGCGATCAAAGCGATGCAGTTGAAAAACGAATCGACAACGGGAATGGCCGGGGGAATCCGGATGGTTCCGCTTTGGGCGTGGGTGCTGGCGGGCCTTGGTTTCTCCGCCGTGCAGCTGATTGTGAATCTCATCTTGTCCGGTCCGGACGGCATCCCGTTAGTGGCGCGCCTTGCAATCGGCCTGGTGGGGGGAACGCTGCTCGGCGGCTATCTGCTGCTGGTGGGCTACGTCAATCGCGATTCCCGGCGGCGCGGGATGAGCGGTCTGCTCTGGACGGTGGTCGCCGTCCTGATTCCCAACGGGCTCGGCATCGTTTTGTATTTCGTCCTGCGGCAGCCGCTCACCCACCCGTGCCCGCAATGCGGCAACGCGGTGCAGACCGGACACAACTTCTGCGCCGGTTGCAGCCACCGGCTGAGCCCATCCTGTCCGCACTGCCGGCAACTCGTCGGCGCAGCCGATATCTACTGTCCGCACTGCGGAACAGCGTTGCGCGCGCCTGCTCTGGCGAGCGAATCCCATTGACGGATTCGTTCTATGCGCTCGACACAAAGAACCGGCGCATCGCCTCGCGCCGCGCTCTGTCGCTTACCGAATGGGACACCCTGCTCGGCGTCATGCGGGAACACCGGATCCCCGCGCTCGACGGCAACGGGTTCCTCACTGACGAAGCGCTGGAACGAGTCGCCGCGCTCGATTTTGTCACGGGCCTGCGCCTCGCCAACTCCCGCGAGCTGACCGGCGCGGGCCTCAGGCATCTGTCGCGCATGCCGCAGCTGGAGCACCTCGAACTGAACGGCCACCCAGGCAGCACCCTGACTGACCGCGCGCTCGAAGTGCTGCGGGACCTGCCGAACCTGCGCACGATCGCGCTCGCGTGGCAGTCGGGAATCACCGACGAAGGCGCCGCGAACCTGCGCTTCTGCGATCGCCTCGAAGCGGTGGATCTCATGGGTTCGCCCACCGGAGACGGCGCCATTGCAGCACTGCGGGCAAAGCCAAATCTTACGCGTTTCCGCTCCGGCAAGCTCGTGACGGACGCCGGCCTCGCCCTGCTGCGCCACTTCCCCCGGCTCGCGCTCCCCGATGGCGAGACGGCACATCTGCTGGTCGATGGGCCTTTCACCGATGCCGGGGTCGCGTCGCTCGCCGCCCTGCCCGGCATCGGCGAACTGGATCTCTTCTGGCACACCGTTCGCATCACCAGCGCTGCCTTCGCGCACCTGATTCCACTGCCCCGGCTTACCGCGCTCGGATGCGATGGCGCACTCAGCAACGATGCCGCCATGCCGCACATCGCCGCCATGCCCTGTCTCCGGCGGCTGCGCATCCAGCAATCCGTTGCCACTGATGAAGGCTTCACCGCCCTCGCCAAATCGACCACAATTCAGCAGATCTGGGGCCGCGTCTGTCCGCATTTCGGCACCCGCGGCTTCCTTGCGCTCTCGCAAATGCTCTCGCTCGAAAGCCTTGGTATCAGCTGTAAGAACGTGGATGACGGCGCCCTCGCCGCGCTGCCTTTCTTCCCCGCGTTGCGGGAACTCACCCCCATCGATTTTCCCGAGGCCGCCTTTCGCCACATTGGCCGATGCCCGAACCTCGAACGGCTTCTGTGCATGTACTGCCGTGACACGGGCGACCTCGCCACCCTTCACATACGCCACCTGGCGCTCCGCTACTACTACGCGGGGCTCACCCAGATCACCGACCGCACCCTCGAAATGCTCGGTGGCATGCGGTCCCTCGAACAGGCGGACCTTTACGAATGCCGCCAGGTCACCGATGCTGGTCTGCCCTTTCTCGCGCGCCTCCCTAACCTGCGCGAAGTGGGCCTTCATCGGCTGCCCGGCGTCACGCTCGCAGGCACCGAAGTGTTTCGGCCCGGCGTGCATGTCGATTACACGGAGCCCGCTTAGCCCAGCAACCGCACAATCTCCTCGCGCCCCATCTTCTCCGCCCACGCGCGCGGACGTGCCCACGGTTCCGCCTCCCGTTCCTCGGCATCGGCTCCCGCTTCCAGCAGCAGCCGCACCAGGCCCGCGCGTCCCCACCGGCACGCCCACCCGAGCGGCGTGCTCCCCAGCAGTTCGTCGCGCCCATCCGCCCGGGCGCCAGCCTCCAGCGCCGCGCGGCCGAATGCTGTCACTTCATCATCGGTCACCCAGTCGCCCATCGCCGCGATCTCATGCAGAAGGCTCCGCCCAAAGCTGCCGGTCACGCGCACATCGCACGCCTCCGCGATCAGCCGGAAACAAGCGAGATAGCCTGTCCGGTCAAACTCCTTGTTGCCCGCATACAGCCACGGGATGTGGTGCCAGAAGCTCAGCGGAGCCGCCAGCATGCGGAACCAGCGCTCGTCCTCCCGCTCCCACCCGATCCGCGGAATCGCCATCCGCACGATCTCCACCGCGCCCGCGTCCGCGCCAAAGCGCAGCAGGTCTTCCGCGGTATCATCCGCCAGCAGCTGCCGCGCCACCTCCGTTTCGCGATACAGCGCCGCAATGTCCGCCGTCACCTTGCCGCCGCGCGCCCGCAGCAGCTCTACCGTTGCCCACTGCCGGTGGCTGTACGCGCTGTACACCGCCGAGCCGCTCGAATCCACATGCGCATTGGAATTCGCCCCGCGATCCAGCAGCAGCCCGGCCATCTCGTTCCGGTCCAACGCCGCCGCATGCCACAGCGGATACCCCTGCGAACGCGCCACCCAGTCCGCCCCGCCGTACGACACTGCTTCGTCCGGATCGAAACCCGCATCAAGCAGAAAGCGGAGAACGTCCATGCGATCACTGCGCACGGCGACTGTCAGCAGGCCGCCATCATCCCAGCGAACGTCGTTCCGCAGCGTCCCATCCGCCAGACGGCCGCGCAGCCATTCCCAATCTCCGTTCGCTACGGCCGCGCGTCCCGGCTCACCAGTTGGCTCATCCACGGAAGCGTCCGCGCTCTCCTCCGCCAGTCTCGCCCGGCGCGCCTCTTCCTCTTCCATGATTGCGACCATCTCGCCATATCCACGCTCCCGCGCCAGCGTCCACGCCGAGGTCGCGTCCCGATGCGGATGCACACCTGCCCGCGCGTTCGCGCCCTTCCGCATCAGAAGCCGCGCGATCTCCGGCCGCCGGTGAATCACAGCGTAGTGAATCGCCCGCCGCTCGTCCCCATAGGATGCGGTGGTCTCCGCCAGCTCCGCCCGCTCCTCCAGCATGGCTTTGACGCGCGCGAAATCGCCGCTGCGAATCGCGTCTGCCAATTCCGTCATGCTGACCGCGCCCGCCACTTCGCGCAGCATACCACTCGTCATCAACCCGTAAAATGAGTTCGTTACAATCGAAAATCCTCCGCCGCGCTATGCGCGTACACCTCCACGCCTTCCTCCTGCTGCTTTCCTGCGTCCCCCTCGCTGCCCAGGTGGCGCGCACTTCCCTGAACGGAACCGTTACCGATGACCAGGGCCGGCGCATTCCAGCCGCGCGCGTCAGCGCCATCCACACCGCCACAGCCTTCACGCGCCAAACCGAAACCGGAGCGCAGGGCGCTTACTCCCTCCCCAATCTGGAGCCCGGCGTCTTCGTGATCGAAATCGAGAAGCCCGGCTTTGCCCCTTGCCGCCTGCCCGCGGTCGCACTGGAAGTCGGCCGCGCCCGTACCCTCGATATCGTCTTAACCGTCGCCGAGCGCCGCGAGCAGCTGCGCGTCACCGCGCTCGCACCTCAATTGGATCGCGTCGGCGCCTCTGTCGGCGCTCCCATCGAGCGCAAACAGGTCGACGGACTGCCCGTCAATGGCCGAAACTGGTCCACCCTCACTGCCCTGGTGCCCGGCGCGGTCGACACCGGAGCCGGCGATCAGAGGACCATCCGCTTTGCCGGACACGGCCTCGATGACAACAATCTAACCCTCGATGGCGTCGACGCCACCGCCGTCTTCAACCAGATGCAGCGCGAATACGTGCGCCTTACCATCCCTCTTGAATCCATCGACCAGTTCGACGTCAAAGATCAGACGTTTGGAGCCTCGGTGGAAGGCGGCACCGCCGGAGCGCAGGTCGCCGTCGTGTCGCCGTCAGGAGCCAATGCCTTCCGCGGCAATGCCTTCGATTACTTCCGCAACGACGCCGTCGAAGCCCGGACGCCCTTCAACGGCCCGTCTCCCAATCCCTTTCTGCTAAACCAGTTTGGCGGAGCCGCCGGCGGACCCGTCCGGCACAACCGGCTGTTCTTCTATGCCGCCTACGAAGGCCTGCGCCAGCGCCTTGACGGGACGCAGATCGGACTCGTTCCCAGTCCCCGGTTCCTCGCGCAGGCCGCGCTCTCCGCACCCGCGCTCCTTACCGTGCTGCGCGCTTACCCCGCCGGCACCTCGCCCACAGCCGCCTCCCCGAATGTCTGGAATTATCAAGCGCTCGGCCGCCAAATCGATAACGAAGACTCCGGCATGATCCGCTTCGATTACCACCTCTCGGATCAGACCACCACCTTCATCCGCTATAACTCGGATGAAGCCGTCCAGACCATTCCCACCGGACAGCTCATCGCCCGCACGCAGTACGACACTAAATTCAACAACGGCGTCTTCGAAGTGCTCCATGTCTTCTCGCCGACACTAGTCAACGAGTTCAAGTTTGGAATCAATCAGGATTTCTACCACGCCGCCACGCTCTCGCCCGTACCTTATACCTTCACGGTCTCAGGTTTCAGTTCGCTTGCCGGCACCACCACCTCTGACAACCCTGCGAAAGCCATCAGCCTCCTCGACGATGTCTCCTGGTCCAGAGAAAGCCACACGCTGAAATTCGGCGTCGAATACAAGCGGCTGTTCCTGAATCAGGGCGCCTCGGCCAGCGGCTCCCTCACTTACACCTCCGCGGCTGACTTCCTGGCAGACCAGGCAGGCACCGCTTCCTACACCTCTCTTCTTCCTCTGGTGCGCCAGCGCAAAAACATGTATTGGTTCTATGCCGAAGATGAGTGGAAGGTAACTCCGCGCCTGACCGTCAACGCGGGCGTGCGTTATAACATCTTCAACGCCCTGCATGCCATCGGCAATCAGGCCGTTCCCTTCGATTTCATTACCTGCGGCGGCTTCTGCCCCAATACCGATTCTTACTTCCATCCGCGCTTCGATGACATCGATCCCCGCATCGGCATCGCGTGGTCCCTGCGCGGAACCGTTCTGCGCATCGGAGCCGGGATTTATCACACCGATGGTCAGGCCGACGATCAGAACCTTCCCATCTCCAACACCGTCAATCGCTATTCCTTCAACAACGTCTCGTTCCCCGGGCTTTCCTTCCCACTCGATCCGTTCCTGACTTACGCCCGCAGCGGCGGCCTTGGCGTAGTCTCCCCCCGCGCGCTTGATCGCAACCGCAAAGACGACTATGTGTCCGCGTGGACCGCCTCGCTCCAGCAGAGCCTCCCGCTGCAGTTGGTCGCCACCCTGAGCTATCTCGGTAACAAGGGAACCGATGTCCTGACCACCACCTATGTCAACTTAGCCGTGCCGCCCGCCAACATCGTCCCGCATCCCGCCTTCGGCGCCGTTTCCTGGCGCGGCGACGTGGGCAACAGCACCTTCGAAGCGCTCCAGTTCAACCTGCGCCGGCCCTTCGCGAACGGCCTCCTGCTGACTTCCAACTACATGTGGTCGCACTCCATCAACGACGGCAGCATCGGCGGCGGCGATTCCGACACCCCGCAGAACTCCTTCTGCCGCTCCTGCGACAAAGCCAGCAGTGATTTCGACGTCCGCCAGCTCTTCAATCTCTCCGCGGTCTATGCGCTTCCGTTCGGCGCCGGCAAACCGCATCTCAACGCGCCCGGAGGCATGCGCGCGCTGCTCGGCAACTGGGAACTCAGCACCATCGCCACCACCCAAACCGGCCTGCCGGTGAATATCACCATAGATCGCGCCAACGCATCCGTTCCGGGCCTCTTTGCGGTCGCCAATTCCGAACGCCCCGACTACGTGCCGGGCCAGTCGCTTACCCCCGCCGGCGGCTCCACGCCGGGTCAGTGGATCAATCCGGCTGCCTTCGCGGTCCCGGCTAGTGGCAACTTCGGGAATCTCGGAAGGAACGCCTTCCGTGCGCGCGGAATCACGCAGCTCGATCTCGGCGTTTCCAAATTCGTTTCCCTCAGCGAGCGCCTCACCGTCCGCTTCCGTGCCGACCTGTTCAACGTCTCTAACCGCGCCCAGTACGGCGCTCCCAACGCGGATGTCTCCGCCGCCAACTTCGGCGTCATCACCACCACCGTCAGCACCTACGCCACCGGCCGCGGCACTCCGCGCGAGCTGCAGCTTTCCCTCAAACTGTTGTTTTAACCGCGGCGCTTCGGTTTCGCCTCGGCCTCCGCCGTTTTGGCTTCGGCATCTTCCTGAATGCGCAGCAGGTGGCTCGACCACAGCTCCTCGAACCGCCCCACCCAGCGCTCGTAAATTCGCCGGATCGGCACCACGTTCAGAGAATTGATGCGCTGCCGCCGCTCCTCGCGCGTATGCACCAGATCCGCCGCGCGCAGCACGTCAATATGCTTCATCACGCCGAAGCGGGTAAGCTGCGGAAACGCCTCTACAATCTGAGTCGTCGTGCGCGGGCCCTGCCGCAGCAGATCCAGGATCGATCGCCTGGTCCCGTCAGACAGGGCCTTCCACACGCCGTCCAGTTCGTCTTCCGGCACTAGCTCGTCTGCGCGTGCGCGCGCGCCGGACAGTCTTCAACCACTCCGGCCAAAATATGCTGCCAGCCCTTCGCAATGTTCTGCCGGTGCTCCGGATCGATCAACCCGATCGCCCGGTGCCGCAGTTCCAGATGCGTCCCGCCCGGCCGCTGCTCCAGCTTCGCTTCGATATGGTTCAGCGCCGGATAGGACATGAACATCGGTCCGCTCAGTTCCAGCAGCACCGGCGCCTTGATCACCTGCACATGCCCCCACAAATGCCCCACTCCGTTTCCGCGATCCCGAAACCAGCGGCCGCCCGGCCACTGCTCCAAAGTCATCTGCATCGATTCGCCCTGCATGTTGGTGCTCCCTTCTCCCAGCCGGTGCAGCACGCTGCGAAACACATCTCCAATGTCTGCCCGAATGTCGATACTCTGTGTCGTATCCAGGGTCAATTCTTCAATGGTCATCCTTCCGTTTCCTTTCAAAACGTGACTTGATAGTAACGTAACTATATAGTAACGTCAAGCGGGAAACGGAAGATCTCTTCGCGCGACGTAGCCCCTTACCCATAAACTCAAGTTTTCCATGCTGACCCGCCGTTCTCTCCTTTCCACACTGCCCGCCGCCGCCCTCGGTCCCGCCGCTCCCGCACCGCGCTTCGTTGGCATCACCGTGATGCCGGAGGACTACCAGGTGGAAGGCATTGATCAGGTGCTCCACAACATCAAAGCGCGCGCCGGCGCCACCGCCGTTGCCACCGCGCCCTACGTCATGCAGCCTTCCGACAAGGAGCACGGCCAGCGCCAGCCGCCTGTCGATGCCGGAGCCGGCGGCGTGCGCCTCCTTGATCGTCCGCTGTGGGGCAAGCGCGAACTCTACACCACGTCCTCCCCCAGCTTCGTCCCCAACCTTTCTCTGTACAAAGGACTCACCTATCAGCCCGGCGTTCCCGACGAGCTCACGAAAACGCAGGGCCGCCTCGTCCGCGATCTCCTGCGCGCCGCCAAAGCCGCCGGCCTCAAAACTTTCTTCCAGATCCAGTCCGCCATTCCGCCGGACTACATAGTCACCGCCGGCGGCCCTACCGAAGAAGACAAGCCGCGCCTCCCCGATGGCAGCGTGCCCAAACGTCGCGTGGGCAACACCGGCAGCCTCGCTTCCCCCCGCATCCGCCGCTACACCGAAACCCTCATCACCGACCTCTGCCGCCAGTACCCCGAAATCGACGGCATCCGTGTCGACTGGCCCGAATACCCGCAGTACACCCTCGACGACGAGTTTCTCGATTTCAGCAGCCCCGCGCAGACCGCCGCCAAACGCCTCGGCTTTGATTTCGATCTGATGCGCCGAGATGCCCAGGCGCTCTACCGCCACCTGCACGGCAGCCTCACCAATGCGGAAGTCGCATCCCCTCAGTTCGCCTTGCTGCCCTTCATGAGCCGCGCGGAAGGCCTCCAGGCGCTCGGCCGGTTCAAGGCCGCGCTGGTGGGCGAACTGCTGCACGGCTTCCGTGACGCGCTCACCGCCGCCGGCGGGGCAGGAAAGTTGATGGTGCCGAACGCCTTCCCCGAACCGCTCTGCTTCGCCTCCGGCATGGATTACCGCCTCGCGGCCAAATCTTCGGACGGCCTTAGCGTCAAGCTCTACACCATGCACTGGCCCATGATCATCCGCTTCTATGGCGACGCGCTGATGCAGGCCAACCCCGGCCTGAGCGAAGCCGCGCTCACCCGCCGCCTCGCCGCCATCATGGGCTTTCGTGACGACGAAGGCCCCGCCCACCTCAGCGACTACCAGTACCCCGGCCCGGAAACGCCGCACAATGCCGGACGCCACGCGCAGGCCCGCAAAATCGTCGCCGCGCAGAAGGCCGCCGGCGCCACTCCTGTCTACGCCCTCGCCCATGGCTACGGCCCGCAGCAGGATTTCGAACAGCGCCTCGAAACCGCCTGGTTCGCCTCCGAACGCAGGCTTTGGGTCAATCGCTACGGCTATCTCACGGAGAGCAAGATGGATGCAATCGGCCGCATCTGCAAAGCATAAGCCGATCTCTGTCCCCTCCGGCGACTTCCTCATGATCAGCACACCCGCACTTTCCCTGCGTCTTCAGTCGCGCCTGGTCATCGCCGTCACCTCGCTTCTGCTCCCCGCCGCCTGCCTTGCGCAGAATTACCTCAGCACCAAAGCGCCCTACTCGCCGCGGCAGGATGCCGCCACTTATGAAGCGGCCCCCGCGGGTTTCAGGCCCATCTTTGTGCAGATGGTGGCGCGCCACGGCTCGCGCGGACTTTCCAGCCCCTCGAACGACCTCGCCCTTTACAACATGTGGCTGGCGGCGCAGGCGAACGGCGGCCTCACGGAAGCCGGCGGGCGCCTCGGTGCCGAACTGCTCGAGATCATCCGCGCCAACGCGGTCGTCGGTTACAACGTTCCCGGCATCACCGCGCCCGGCTACGGCAACCTCACCCGCCGCGGCATTGCCGAGCACACCATGCTGGCCGGGCGTCTGGCACAGCGCGTCGCCCCGCTGCTCGCGAATGCCGTCACCGGAACCACCCGCCGTCAGGTCATCGTTTCCACCTCCGGCGTGAATCGCGCGGTCGACAGCGCCCATTACTTCACTCAATCGCTCGCCGCGTCGGTGCCCGGCTTCGCCGCGCTCACGGTCAACAGCCACCCGCTCACGGCCTACCCCGTCAACGCACCCGTAGCCCAGGGCGCCGGCACCAATCGCTTCCAGCTCTACTTCCACAAGCTCAACGCGAAAACCGATCTGCCGGCCGCCACCGACCCTGTCTTCCCGGTCTATCAGGCCAGCCGGAACTACCAGAATTACGTCGCCAGCGATCCCACAGTGAGTGCCAGGGTCGACAGCATCGTATACAGCGCGCGGTCTCACACCATGGCGCGCACTGTGCTCGAGACTGTCTTCACGAAATCGTTTCTGGATGCCCTCGACAAGGGCGCCGCGATGTATTCCAACGGCGGCACCTTCACCTTCACCTCGGATGATGGAAAGTTCACCGCCAAAATCACCGGCGACGGCTCAACGGTTCTGGCAAACGCCGTCGATGCCGCGAGTGCGCTCTACGCCGTCTACTCCATCACCCCGTCGATGGATCAGGAAGTAAAGGCAAACTTCGCCAAATATTTTCCTCCGGGACAACTCGATATCCTGGGTTACCTCTCCGACGCGCAGGACTTCTATCAGAAAGGTCCCGGCATCCGCGAAGCCGCGCCGGTCACTTACAAAATGAGCCAGGCTCTGCTCGACGACTTCTTCGCGGAACAGGACGCCATTGCCGCCGGCCGGCTGACCCACGCCGCCAAACTGCGCTTCACCCACGCCGAAATCATCATCCCGTTCGCAACGCGCCTCAGGATAGCCAACGCCGCACTGCCAGCCGCCGCCGCGGACACCTATACATAGGCCAACAACCCTTGGCGCGGCGCAGACGTCGCCCCCCTCGCCGCCAACATCCAGTGGGACTCCTGGAGCGATGGCAAAACCATCCTCGTGAAGATGTACTACAACGAAAAAGAAACCGATTTCCCTGCCGCCTGCGAATCCGCCCGCTACCGCGCCGGGACGACGAGTCACTTTTATAGGTACTTCGGGCTCAGGAGCTGTTACGGGTATAAGTAGGTAGGTGATGAAAAATGGCCGGCACGCTTGTGCTCCTCGCCGGCGGATCGTCGATGCTCTGGCACTCTGACTTATCTAAACTGGTCCGGAATCAACGCGGGTTTGGCAACGGGCACGTTTCAGCAGCCCTAAAAACAAATGCTGGCAGAACGATATCCTGCAATTTTAGTAAGAACACGTCGCTTTCTGATTGGGAAGAAAGGATGTACCCATCCGAGGACAATACATTTACATTGCCGGGTATGGATTTCACCTCTACCGTTGAGGCTGTATCACGCAGAGCACTAGCTCCCATCCTGTTCATCGAACTCGCGCTTGATCCGACTACTAATAGCAGCCTCAACCTCAAGTAGCGCTAGAGCAAGCCTTAGCGTGGCCATCGCCTCTTGAGAAGGGAACCGTGATGAGTGAAGTTTTGGCATGGATGAATATCTGGGCAACGCCTACATTTTTCGTTCTGGGTCTGTTCCTGCTGGCGGTCGATGTTTACGCTTTTATGCGGAGCAAATCGCCGAGGAGCGAAACCGACGCGGAAATGCCTCCGGACGAGTTACGGGCTTCTGCGAGCGCTGGGGGCTCATCAGCGAAAGCCCGTCTGGCCTTGAGAGAGCTCGTCCTTGCACGCGTCTCTTCGGGCATCTGGCACACTACCAGCCTGGACCGCTTCCGCGGAATTCTTGAGAGCGGCGGCATTCTGCCGGAGCCGGACCTGCTCGACAGCGAACGGTGGAGTACAAGCGCCGGTCCCGAATTGTTTCCCTACGTTCGCACGCTCGGCGGCGTAAGTCTGTTCGATTTTCGGGAGTTCGAGCTGGCCAGCTACGGTCGCAAGTTTCCCGCGTGCACGTGGGCTGCGTTCGTTCCCTACTGCGAGGGGTGGAAGGAGTCCGTCTGGGTCGAGATCGATGTTGGGTTCCTCGGCAGGAACTTCGTCGGCGGCAGGGATCTTCTCGATCGCTGGAACACCGCCAAAGTCGGTAACCAAATCATGCCCGAAATCGAGGCTGCCCATATCGGGCCGATCCCGACCGCGGCATTCATCAGTGCCTTCATCGCCCGCAGAGGAGCCTCGCAACTTGAGCCGGTTGATCTTAGCGCCGAGTCTCAGGTTTAGAGTAAAAGGGCTTGGGGATGCGCCGATTCACGCGCTTGACGAATAGCTTCTCCAAAAACATTGAAAACCTTGAAGCGGCGGTTGCGCTCCACTACATGCACTACAACTCCGTGCGGATTCACCAAACCCTGCGCGCTACTCCGGCAATGGCCGCTGGGTTTCGGATCGGTTGTGGAGCGTTGCCGATCTCGTCGCGATGGCGGAAAGAAGAGCAGAAGTTGCGGCCTAGGGTTCTCTTTTGGTTTTGCGCTTGGGTACGTTGTCGGGATACGATCATAGGCCCATGGAATTGAAAAAGGGAGATGTTGTGGCTGTGAATGTTCGGCGGGATTGGACCGAGTCTGTTCACGCAGGTTTCCTGCACTACTTTCCCGGTGACGACACAGACACGTCTCGCTTGTTCATCGCCAAGATTGTCTCCGTTTCCCATACGGATGGGATATGGTTCGAATCTTCAAGGGGCGACGACGAATTAGGGCAGATGATTCTTGTTCAGTGGACCTTCATTCTCGCGATAAGGACAGGCCTAAAACTCCGAGCCAAGAGAGACAAGCCGGGCTTTATCGGAGAGGTACTGGATAAGGCCAAAAGCGTGCACGAAGAACCGACAACGCTTGCGGAACTAATCAGCCGCTTAAATGTTTAATCCAAATTGACCCACTACCAGGATTTCGACCGGAGCCGGTGTGGGCAATGAGTGTTTCTCCCGATGAAACCAAGTGGCAATTGGACTAGGAGAGCAGAACGCTCCTGCCCGTCCCGCAGTCCCGAAATGGACGTGCATCTCAGGATTGTGGCTGTTACGCGATGGCACACTTTGTGGGGAGTCGATCAGCCGCAACGTTCTTTGGAGTTTCAACACTGGCCAGAAGGTCGCATCCTGGAGCACGATCTCAGAAATTCCTCAATTTCACAAAAGACCAGCGCCCTTCGCAGTCTCGCTGTCCCCGACCGGAAAATATCTCGCGGAGGGCGGTGCGGTGGGGCCCGGCTGTTTGTCGTAAACCAATAGCCCCTGTTGTTTCTCTGCGGCAAGGCCTGGTCAGGTGCTTGCCTGTGAGCCCCACACACCTCAGAATTGTGTCCCGCTCACTCCATCCGCAAAGCATTCGTCGGTGAAATCGACGCCGCGCGTCCCGCCGGAATAATCGCCGCCACAAACGCGCAAATCACCAGCGAGCCCGCCGCCAGCGTCAGCGCATACGGGTCCCGGCTCGAAACCCCATACAACTCCGTCGAGAGCAATCGCCCCGCACCCAGCGCCAGCGGCACTCCCACCGCCAGCCCCGCCAGCACCCGCGCGGACGCCCCGCGCAGCACCATCCGCACCACCTGCGCTCGGTCGGCCCCCAGCGCCATGCGAATCCCGATCTCCGCCGTCCGCCGCGCCACCGAATACGCCGTCACGCCATACATCCCCACCGCGGCCAGAATCAGCGCCACGCTTCCGAACAGGCCCGCCAGACTCGCCACCGCGCGCTGCCGGTCGAAGGAGAGCGCCACCTGCTCCTTCAGTGTCCGCACGCTCGTAATCGTCAGGTTCGGGTCCACCTCCGCCAGCGCTTTCGTCAGCACCGGCTCCAGCGTACCCGGCGGCGTGTTCGTCACCAGCATTAGCGCCCCGATAAAATGGCTGCCCAGCTCCACGCGCGTCATCACGCTGTTGCCGTAATTCACGCTCTGCGCCAGCGGCACATAGAACATCGGACGCGCCGGCCTGGAGAGAGCGAACCCCGCAAACTTCGCGTCCCGCACCACGCCCACCACGCGAAACGTCCCCGCGTTCTGTGGCTCGGTCATCCCGAAGTGCTGCTGCAGCGGATCCTCATTCGGGCGGAAGAAACGTTTCACGAACGCCTCGTTCACAATCGCCACCGGCGCTGTATTCTCGTTGTCTGCCGTGCTGAACTCGCGCCCCCGCACCATCTTCATGCCCAGGTTGTGCAGATACGCCGCGCTCACGCGATCCCACGACGATCCCGATTCGCCATCCAGCTTCCCCGGCGGATGCCCCGCCACCATAATCAGCTCGCCCCAGTTGTTCGTCAGCGGGTTATACAGAGCCAGCCCGGATCCGCGCACTCCCGGCAGACGGTTCAGCCGGTCCTCCAGCCGCCGGTACAGCGCCGAAAGCTTCGCGAGGTTATACGTCGCCGGCGGACTGTTCAGCGCCACCAGCACCCGTCCTTCCACATCGAACCCAAAGTCCTGATGCTCCAGCTTGCTCAGGCTGCGCGCCAGCATGGTCGTGCCCGCAATCAGCACCACCGAAAGCGCCGCCTGCAGAATCAGCAGCACCTTGCTCATCGAGGAAGAACGGTCGCTTCCCCCGCGCCCCTTTCCGCGCAGTGCCTCCGCCGGAGCCGTTCGCGTCGCCAGCCACGCCGGAGCCGCGCCGAAGATCACTCCGGTCAGCAGCGAAAGCCCGCACGAAAACCCCAGCACCGTCAGCGACGGCGTAACGCCGATGGGCAGAAAGCGCGACCTGCTGAACGCCAGCACCAGCAGCAGTCGCGCTGCCGCAACCGCCACCACCAGCCCCGCGATGCCGCCGCCCACCGCCAGCAGCACGCTCTCCGCCAGCGCCTGAGCCACAATCTGGCTCCGCGTCGCGCCCACTGCCATGCGCAGCGCAATCTGTGCCCGCCGCGCCACGGAGCGCACCAGCAGCAGATTCGCCACGTTCGCGCACGCAATCAGCAGCACCAGCCCACACACGGCCAGCAGGATGCGCAGGCTGCGGCCGTACTCCTCCTTCATCACCTCCACGCCCCCGCCGGCCGGCACCACATCGATCACCTGCCGCCCCAGCGTCCGCTTCACATCCGGCATCCAGTTCGCCGGATACCCTGATTCGTTCAGCATCCACTGGCGCAGCGTGCCCGTCAGCCGCGGCGCCATCCCCGCCGTTGTCGCTCCCGGACGCAGCCGGCCAATCATGCGCAGCCATGCCGAAATGGGCTGGTTCAGCAGTCCGCCCGTGCCGCTCAACAGCGGCTCCTGGTGCACCGGAATCCAAAGGTCCGGCGGATCGCTTCGCAGCGTATCGCCGAAGAAACCCGGCGGCGCCACTCCCACCACCGTGAACGGATGTCCCTCAATCACGAACGTCGAGCCCACTGCCGACGTGTCCCCGCCATATGTGATCTGCCATGCGTGATGGCTCAGCACCGCTACCGGCGGAGCGCCCGCCGTATCGTCTTTCGCGGTAAACACCCGCCCGCCGAAAGCTCCCACGCCGAATGTGGAAAAGTAACTCCCGCTCACGTACTCAGAGCGCAGCGACCGCGCCGCCGGCTCTACACCCTGCCGCCTCACGCTCACGCGCCCCAGGCCGGCCTGAAATACCGTGACCTCTTCGAACTCCGGCGCGGCGTCCCGCAGGCGCTCGAACAGCGCATACGAATACATACCCCACCGCTCCTGCGGACCGCCCTCCACACAGCAGTCCTGCCCCTGCCCCACCCGGTACAGGCTCGCCGGATTCGCCACCGGCAGCGAGCGCAGCATCACCGCGTCGATCAGCGTAAAAATCGCCGTCGTCCCGCCGATCCCCATCGCGAGAGTCAAAATCGCGGCAGCGGTAAATCCCGGCGAGAGCCGGAACTGCCGCAGCGCATAACGGGCATTCTGGAAAAAATGGTTCATGTTCGCCAGTAACTGATACTGGGGAATCGCGAAATAGTTACGTTTTTTCCCTGGCTCTGTTTTTGGCCGCGCGACCGGTCACAACACATTTACCCAGTCGAATCAGCAGCTTGGCTCTACCGCCCGATTTACGCCTGCTAACGTGAGGCCGAAAGGGTACAACCATGTCATCCGCTGCTCAGATCAACGCGAATCGCACCAATGCCGAGTCCTCCACCGGCCCCAAAACCGAAGCCGGCAAAGCCAAATCCAGCCTGAACGCCTTCAAACACGGTCTCGCCTCAGGCAAGCTCATCATCGAAGGCGAAAGCCGCGAAGACTTCAACGCGATGAAGAATGACCTCCGCTTCGAGTACCACCCCAACACCACCACCGAAGAATTCCTCATCGAAAAAATGGCGATGTCTCTCTGGTTCGCGCGCCGCGCCATGGTCGCGCAATCCGTCACCCTGAACAACGCGCCCGACGACGATTTCTTCCCCGAGAAGAAGCTCGCGCTCATGATCCGCTATCAGGCCGTGCACGACCGCGCCTTCTATAAAGCACTGGAGACATTGCGCAAACTCCAAAAAGAGCGCAGCCAGAACAAGCTGGTGCAGAACATTGGCTTCGTTCAGAAAGCCTCCGCCGAAGAGCTTTGGGACTTCGCGGTGGAACAGCACAAAAAGCAATATCCCGGCGAGCCGTTCCCTGAATTCAGCCCCGAAGAGAAGGCTAAATTGATCGAATCGCTTCGCTAATTTGAAAAATCCCTCATAACTCCCCGCCGTTTGTCCCCGTACGCCTTCGAACAAGCCACAGCTGCGTCCCTGTTACCATAGGCAAGGCCTGCGGCCCCTGCGAACTCCGTCGATCGCATAAACCCGAACCGGAGATTGCATATGAAAGCCACCCAACAGAAGCTCGCCACCGGTCTGCTGTTCCTCCTCACCGCGAACATCGCCCCCGCCCAGCAGAGCGAGGCGGCACTCGTCGCCAAAGCCAGACAAATTCACAACAATGTCCTAAAACTCGATACCCACAACGACATCGAGCCCTCCAACTTCACCCCCGAGTGCAACTACACGATGCGGCTCTCCACCCAGGTGAACATCCCGAAAATGGTCGAGGGCGGCATGGATGTCACGTTCATGATCGTCTACGTCGGTCAGGGCCCCCTCACGCCGGAAGGCTACGAAAGCGCCTATAAACAGGCCATCGCCAAGTTCGACGCCATCCATCGCTTCACCGAGAAGATCGCGCCGGACAACATCGGTCTCGCCCTCTCCCCCGCCGATGTGCTCGCCCTTCACAGGAAGAACCTCCGCATCGCCGTCATCGGCGTTGAGAACGCCTACCCCATCGGCAACGACATCAAGCGCGTGAAGGAATTCTACGATCGCGGCGCGCGCTACATGTCGCTCGCTCACAATGGCAACAGCCAGCTCGCCGATTCCAACACCGGCGAAACCCAGGGCTATCTTTATAACAACGGTCTCTCCCCGCTTGGCCGCGAAGTCATTGCCGAGCTCAACCGTCTCGGCATGATGGTCGATCTTTCGCATCCCTCGAAAGGCGCCAATCTCGAAGCCATGCGACTCTCCCAGGCGCCCGTCATCGCCTCCCATTCCGGCGTCCGCGCCGTCGCCGATGTCAGCCGCAATATGGATGATGAACAGCTGCTCGCGCTCAAGAAGAATGGCGGCGTAGTGCAGATCGTCGGCTTTGCCTCTTATGTAAAGACCGATTCGAAGGAGCGCCTCGCCGCTCTCGCCAAACTTCGTCAGGATTTCGGTCTTCCCTCTTTCGGTGGCGGCGGTGCCGGTGGGGGACGCGGCCGCGCGGGCGCTCCTCCCGCCGCGGAAACGCGTGCCGCCTGTCCCGTGGAAGATCCCTCGGGAGCTGCCCCGCAGGGTCGCCGCGGCGGCGGTTTCAATCGCGCCAACTTCGGCCTCGAAGTCCTCACCCCCGAAAAGCGGGCTGATTACGATAAGCGCCTGGCCGAACTCGACGCGAGGCTTCCCCCCGCGCCGCGAGCCAACGTAAAGGACTTCGTCAATCACATCGATTACGCCGTCAAGCTCATCGGCATCGATCACGTCGGCATTTCTTCCGATTTCGACGGCGGCGGCGGAATCGACGGCTGGAACAGCGCCGCCGAAGCCTTCAATGTCACCCTCGAACTCGTGCGCCGCGGCTACACCGAGGAACAAATCGGCAAGATGTGGAGTGGCAACCTTTTGCGAGTCTGGAGAGAAGTCGAAAAGGTGTCGCAAAAGCTGCAGCAAAAGCGCGGTTAGCGAACCAACAGCGTTTTTCTATTTTACTAACCCGAATAATTCTTTGTTTGTTTTTGAATATTGTGATAAATTTCACAATATGAATTCGGGATTTTTACACCGTATTGTCTGGTTCGCGGCGGCCGCCTTTGCCCCCGCCGCCGTCCAGGCTAATGTCAACATCACCCCGTACTATGAGGCGCCCGGCGTCCAGGCGATTGGACCCACCGGCATCGCCCTTCTGTGCGGCTCCAGCACCACCTGCAACATCGGCACCGAAACCTTTGATTCGCTCGCAGCTGGTGCGCTTCCTTCGGGTTACGTCTCCACTTTCCCGTCGAACGGACCCATCACCGGAACCTTCACCGGCAACGGACAGATCCACAACCCCGACCAGTACGGCGCCGCCGGCGGCACGGGCAAATACCTCGCTGTCACGCCCAGTAACCCCGTGACTCTTACCCTGAACCAAGGCGTTAATTTCTTCGGCCTCTGGTTTTCCGCGCTCGATTCAACCAATACGATTTCTTTTTATAATGGCTCCACTTTCATTTATTCTTTCGGAGCCAGTCAGTTCCAGGCGCTCGTAGGCAACTGCCCGTCCGGAAGCTTCTGCGGCAACCCCAATTCCAATTTCCTCGGCCTGAACAATAACCAGCAATATGCCTTCCTCGATTTCGCCGCCACGGGCGGAACCTTCGATAAGGTCGTCATCTCCGAAGGCAACAGCGGCAACTTCGAAGCCGATAACGAAACCGTCGGCTTCGTCAGCAACATCCGTCCGACGGGAACCAGCCTTACTCCTGAACCCGGCGGCCTCGCCTTCATCGGCGCCGGCGTCCTCACCGCCTGTTTCGGGCTCCGCCGCCTCAAGCCAACCGCCTCGCGTGATAGCATCGCCTGATGGCAAAAGGCAGTCCCGGCGCAGACAGCTCCGTTCCCGTCACCACCTTCATCAACGGGCAGGGCATGGTGGATCAGGCCACTGACTTCTTCGGCAGCACGCCCGTGTTCTGGGGACGCTACTTCACCAGCGTCTCCACCACGGGAATTGTCGAATACCGCCACATGCGCGAAAACCCCGTCCTGCGCGATAACAACATCCGCATCCTGCCCATCGCGCGCCAGACCAAGCGAGTCAACGGCACCGCCGCTGATGGCACCGCCGATGGACAGGCCAACGCCGAAGACCTGATCACCACCTTCGGCAAAGATTACCTCGGCTCGGTCGGCGGACAGTTCTTTGTCTTCCTCGATGTCGAGAGCACGCCCGCGCTCTCGCTCTCCTATTACCGCGGCTGGGCGCAGACGCTCATGGCCCACAGCCGCGACATCACGCTCGATGCCGTCACGCTGCTCCCGTGCGTCTACGGCACGAAGTTCGATAAGGTGACCTGGAACAACATCGCCACCGCGAAGGATCAGGGCATCCCGTGTTTCGGCGCCTGGATCGCCCGCTACTTCTTCGGCACCGGCTGCAAGCCGCTTCCCGACTGGGACGCCAACATCGTCACGCCCATCGCCAACATGCCGTGCCCCATTCTCATCTGGCAGTACGCCGGCGATTGCCAGGGCAACAGCGGCTATGATTGCAATATGACCAATCCGGATATCGATCTGGAACAGGACCTGCTCTCGCATCTCATCCTGCCGCCCGCGAATGAGATCTAAATCCGCCGCGCTTTGCCTCCTGCTGCTGCTGTTCGCCGGCCTCATCACGGCGCAGCCGCCAAGGCGCATTCAGTTCCCAAAAGGCAGTCACCTGGCCGAGATCACCGGCACCTTCACCACGAAAGCCACGCACGACCTCTTCGTCGTTCACGCCGCCAGGGGTCAGCACATGACTGTCGAAATCCGGCCGCGCGGTCCCGTTCTCACCACCGCCGGAACCGTCACCTCGCCTTCGGGTAAATCGGACGGCTCGCCCGGCGGCGTCATCTTCGATTCGGACCTCACCGAAACCGGCGACTACAAAATCCAGGTCTACGAACGCCAGCAGATCGTCCCCGGCAGCTTCGTGCTCGTCATCAACCTGAAGTAACGCCGCTAACCGCCAGCCATCCGCCGCTGCATCTCTTCCTGCGACACGTCTTCAATGTGCGTCGCCAGAAACCAGGCGTGCCCAAACGGATCTTCCACTCGCGCGGTGCGGTCGCCATAAAACTCGTTGCGCAGCGGCCGTGTCAGCTTCGCTCCCGCCGCCACCGCCTGCTCCACCATTGCGTCCACGTCTTCCACATACAGCAGCAGGCTGGTCGCCGCGCCGCCCAGCGTGTGCGGCCCGCAAATATTCCCCGCGATGTTCTCTTCCCCGAACATCACCACCGAATCGCCGATCCGCATCTCCGCATGCGATACCGAACCGTCCGGCGCTTCCAGCCGCAGCAGTTCCTTCGCGCCGAATGCTCTCTGGTAGAATCCCATTGCAAGAGCCGCGCCCCGAATAATCAGGTAAGGCGTCACCGAATGGTAGCCTTCCGGAATCCAGCGGACAGCGTTGTTCATACTCTCGATCTTCGCAGCTGATAGAGCACCGCGCCCACCGCATTGCCGGTCACCAGCAGCGCCGTCATCTTTACCGTGAACGTCAGCGAGTTCTTCACGTCAATAATCGGCAGCACCGAAAACCCGATGTTGAGCAGCGTCATCACCAGACCAGAGAATGCCGCAATCCACAGCCACACAGGCGGCCGCTCGATGCGGCGGCTGAACAAGGGAATGGCAAACATCATCACGTAAGGAATCGCGTAGAACGTGGCGCCGCCGTTCCAAAGCAGCTGGAAGGCTTCCTGATGTCCGGTGCCGATCAGGCTCGCGAGCCCGATCGTCAACGTTGCCGCGCCCACGAACAGGATCGAATTCACCGGCGTCCGCCGCTTCGGGTCCAGCCGCGTAAACCAGCGCGGCAGCAAACCGTCCCAGCCGGCCACCATCGGCAGCCGCGTCGTGCCCGTGAAGTTTACGCTCGCCTGCGCCACGCGCAAACCCATCACCGTGAAGATGGCGATCGGCACAATCGCCGCCGCCATGCCAAACGGCTGCGCGCCCGCTCTCAAAACCTGCGCCACCGGACCAATCAGATCGATCTGCGCCACCGGCACCAGCGTGATCATCGCGCTCGTGCCCAGAATGAACATCACCGCAATCACCGGCGCCGCGATCACCACCGAGCGCGCAATCGACCGTGCCGGGCTGCGGCATTCGCCCGCCAGAATCGCCACGTACTCGAAGCCGCCCAGCGCGCCGAATCCCATCTTGCTCAGGATGTTTAGGCTGAACAGCGAAACCGCCGGCGTTGCCATCGTGAGCGGATGAAAGTGTCCCGTACGAATGGCGAAGAAGATGATCGCCGCGAAGATCAGAACCAGCGCAATGCCGCCCGCATTGTGCAGCCACTTGCCGATTCCCAGTCCCGCGACGGAAAGCCAGACCAGCACGCCCACCACCGCGCAGCTCACCGCCGTAATCCAGAACTTGTCTGCCGCCAGCCACGACCAGCGCGGCCCGAGCGCATACGCCAGACTTGTCATGATCTGCAGCCCGCATTCGGACGTCAGCACGATCACATACAGCCACAGATTCCAGCCGGTCATGAATCCCACGAACGGATTGAAGCCCAGCCGCGCCCACTGGTAAAGGCCGCCTTCGAGCGGCATGCGCGTATTCAGGAAAATCACCACCATCGCCGACGGGACATAGAATGTCACCATCGCGAGCAGCCAGTAAACCACGTGCGAAGGCCCCAGTTTGCCCGCCACGCCGATCCACGGCAGCCCAACCACGAACAGGATCTGCGTCAGTACCAGATCGCGCAGGCCCAGCTCGCGCCGCAGCTGCGGTTCGGCGGCGGCCACTGGCATGCTCATTCGCGCTTAGACGTTACAGATCTGGAATGCCTGTTCGAGTGACGCCATCGGATCGCGCAGCGGAAGGAACTCATGCGCCATAAAGCCCTTGTAGCCCAGATCGGCGATGGCCGTTGCCACCGCGCGGTAATCCAGTTCCTGCGTGCCGTCGATTTCGTGGCGGCCCGGAACGCCGCCCGTGTGGAAGTGGCCGATGTAGGCGAAGTTGTCACGGATGGTGCGGATGATGTCGCCCTCCATGATTTGCATGTGGTAGATATCGTATAGCAGCCGGACACGCGGCGAGTCGACGCGCTTGCAGAGTTCCACGCCCCACGCCGTGTGGTCGCACATGTAGTCCTTGTGGTTCACCTTGCTGTTCAGCAGTTCCACGTTCACCGTAACGCCCTTCTCCTCGGCGAACTTCTTGATCTTGTCGAGTCCGGTCACGCAGTTCGCTAATCCTTCCGCGTCCGGCATGCCCCGGCGATTGCCGGAAAAGGTGATCACGTTGGGCAGTCCGGCCGCCGCGGCAAGCGTCAGCGTTTCTCGCATCTGTGCTTCCAGCCGGGGGTGGTTCTCCAGGCGGTTCCAGGCATCCGGGATGGTGCCCGCGCCTTTGTCCGTCATGGAAGGGGTCAGGCCGTATTTCTGAACCACCGGCCAGTCCTCCACCGCGACCAGGTCGATGCCCTGCAGCCCGATCCGTTTGGCATTCCGGCACAGGTCCTCCAGCGGCATTTTGCTGTAGCACCAGCGGCAGACAGATTGCCGGATTCGTCCGGCGCCAGGAGCCGGGGCCGCGTGGGCCTGCGCCGCGGTCAGCGCGGCAACGCCGCCTTTGAGAGCCGATCTTCGGGTCATGCGATGAAACAAATCATATCCCAGCAGGGGACAGGAAGGTTACGAGGGGGAAAAAGCTGGAGGCGCGGATCGGAGTCGAACCGATGAATAAAGGTTTTGCAGACCTTGGCCTTACCACTTGGCTACCGCGCCGTCGGGGCAGGGGACTATCAGGCTAAAAATACCGCGCTGCGCGGGGCAAAGTCAATCCGTGCCACCCGGCGGCCCGCCGCGCCCCGTGTTCTCCGGATTACCTATTTCTGCAATCCAGTTGCAGCAGAGTTGACAGCCAGCGCTGTTGCAGCTAACGTAAATCCTGTATACCGGACCGAATTGGTCCGGGTTCTCGGAATCAATCCTACAGGCCTTCACGGTCCACTTTGGCGAGCAACCGTGAAGACCTGCCAGTTCGACAGGCCTGGGCCTGGCGCTGTCTCTATTGTAGGGACGCCGGACCAGGCATTCAAGGAGAAGAATGCATGCGGTCCCACAACGCGAAGAATTCATCCCGGCCCCGATCTTTGTGGCCTGTCAGCTACCGCTGGATTGCCGTCGGTACCCTGATCGCTTACAGTCCCATCGGCACCCAGAAGTTCCAGGTGGCCCTGGCCCAGACCGCCCTCCCGCCGACTCGCCACCGCGATGCCACAGCGCCCGAGCCCACCGCGCTTACTTTCGCGATCGCCCCCGGTCCGCTCGGCGCAGCCATTCCGGCCTTTGAGCGCCTGACACAGCTGCACGTCGTCATCTCCGAGCAACGCATCCGCGACATCGAGTCGCCGGGAGTTTCCGGCGTCTTCCGGCCGGACCGCGCGCTCACCGTCATGCTCCGCGATACCGGCGTCAGCTTCCGTTTCACCGCACCCGATACGGTCGCGCTGCAGCTCGCGGGCGTCTCCACCACGCTCAACGTGGAAGACAGTTCCGCTTCACTCGCCCCGTCTCTGCCGAACTATACCGAACCGCTGCGCGACATCCCGCAAAGCATCGATGTGGTTTCGCAGGCCACCATGCAGCAGCAAAACGCCACCACGCTCCGCGACGCCCTGCGCAACGTCGCCGGCATCAGTCTGGCCGCTGGAGAAGGCGGCTCGCAGGGCGACAATCTGACCGTCCGCGGCTTCAGCGCGCGCAGCGATTTGTTCATCGACGGCATGCGTGACTTCGGCAGTTATTACCGCGATCCCTTCGATGTGCAGGAGGTGCAGGTGCTGCAGGGTCCGTCATCGATGGAGTTCGGACGTGGCTCCACCGGCGGCGTCGTCAACCAGGCCACCAAGGTGCCCGGCCTGAACCGCTTCTTCTCCGGTGATTTCGATTTCGGCACCGACCTCACCCGCCACCTCACCGCGGATATCAACACGCCCGCGCCAGCTCTCGGGAAGAATACCGCTTTCCGGTTGAGCGTGATGGGCAATGAAGGCGATGTGGCCGGCCGCAATGTCGCCGAGAATCGCCGCATGGGCGTCGCGCCGTCGCTTGCCTTCGGCCTCGGCACGCCCACGCGCGTGACGCTGAATTACTTCCATCAGAATGCTGACGACATTCCCGATTACGGCATCCCGTGGCTGTTCAACGGGCCCGCGCCTGTCAATCGCAGCAATTACTATGGCTTCGCCAGGGGCAACTTTCTGCGGACGTGCGATGGCATCGGCACCGTCAAGGTAGAGCACGATTTCAACGCGCACCTGACGCTGCGCAGCCAGAGCCGCTATGCGAATTACGTTCGCGACGCGCAGATCACTGAGCCGCAGCTGATCGCTCCCGTGACGCCCGCCATGCCGCTCGGCGCGATCGCCATCAACCGCAATGAAATTGCGGTCCGCAGCGTGGAATCGTACCTCACGGACCAGCTGGACCTGACCGCGAACTTCCGCACCGGCCGAGTGCAGCACACCGTGGTTGCCGGCGTGGAAGCCGCGCGCGAGATCTCGGATCCGGTGCGGCCGAAGTTCACCAATGGTCCCGTCACGGGCCTGCTGAACCCCAACCCGAACGACGTCTTCACCGGTACGCCCGCGCCTTCCACGGACGTCCACACCACGGCCAACAGCGCCGGCGTATCGTTGCTCGATACCCTGAAATTCGGGCGACGCTGGGAACTCACCAGCGGCATCCGCTGGGACCGCATGAACGCTCACTCCACCCAGCAGGTTGCTCCCGCCGCCGCCTTCAACCGTCTCGATGAGAAGCCCAGCTGGCGCGCCGGGCTGGTATACCATCCGGCTCCGTCCGGAAGCGTCTACGCCACCGCCAGCACTTCGTTCAACCCTTCTGCGGAATCGCTATCGCTGAGTGCCGGCAATGCCAATCTGCCGCCCGAAGAGAACCGCAACATCGAAGCCGGCACGAAGTGGGATTTCTCCGGCGCAAAGCTGTCCCTGCGCGGGGCCCTGTTCGAGACGGTGAAAAACAACGCGCGGGAACCGGATCCCACGAACCCGCTGCTTAACGTGCTGGCCGGCCGGCAGCGGGTTCGCGGCGCGGAAGCCTCCGTCAACGGCCACATCAAAAGCCGGTGGGAAATGCTCGCGAGCTATGCGTATCTGGACGGCCGCGTGGTTTCGTCGCAGTATTATCCCGGGTCCATCGGAGCGCAGCTGGCCAACGTTCCCGCCAACACCTTCAACTTCTGGAGCACTTATCGGCTTCCGAAGCACTGGCAGGTGGGAGCCGGCGGCAACTTCGTCGACAGCCGCACCGCCAGCTCCACCGCGCCGTTCGATCCGGTCACCGGTCTCGTTAGAAAAGCGCCGAGCTACTGGGTATTCAACGCCATGGCCTCGCACGCCATTAATGAACATGTCTCGCTGCAGGCCAATGTCTATAACCTTGCCAACCGTTACTACTATGACGAGCTGCATCCCGCGCATATCGTGCTCGGGCCCGGAAGATCGGCTCTCATCGGGTTGAAGTTCCACTTCTAAGGATCAGTCATGCTTCTTCCCGTACCGGATCTCCTAACCCCTGGCCAGGTCGCTCGCGCCCGCCGCATTCTCGAGGAAGCGGAATGGGTGGATGGCCGCGTCACCGCCGGCCACCAGTCCGCGCGCGCCAAGGACAACATGCAACTGCCCGAGAATTCACCCGCTGCGCGCGAGGTGGGCGACATGGTGCTCACCGCGCTGGCGCAGAACGCGCTCTTCATCTCCGCCGCGCTGCCGCTCCGGGTATTCCCGCCTCTGTTCAATCGCTATAGCGGCGGGCAGTCGTTCGGGACGCACGTCGATAACGCCATTCGCCAGATTGGCTCCACTGGCCACCGCATCCGTACGGATCTTTCGGCCACCCTGTTCCTGGCCGCGCCCGATGAGTACGATGGCGGAGAACTCGTCGTCGAAGACACCTGCGGAACGCATGAAGTGAAGCTTCCGGCGGGGCACCTGATTCTGTATCCGGCCACCACTCTGCACCACGTCAGGCCGGTCACGCGAGGTGCGCGGGTGGCTTCTTTCTTCTGGATCCAAAGCATGGTGCGCGAAGACGCGGAGCGAACGCTGCTCTTCGACCTCGATAAGTCCATCCAGCGGCTCAACGGGGAGAATCCGGACAACCCGGTAAGCGTGCAGCTCACCGGCGTCTATCACAACCTGCTGCGCCGATGGGCCGACGCGTGAGGCTTACCGCGCCGGCTTTGGCCCGCCGGGGTGCGAAGCGGCGCGTGTCAGCGTTTCGCCGCCGTGCGAACCCATCGGCACGATGGGCAGCAGCACGTAAGACGCGTGCTTTCGATCATGATGAATCGTCTGCGCGGCCGGTTTCAGTTCGGTCTCGTCGGCCACCGGCCGCCCCGTGTTCGGGTTCCGGTCAAAGCGGGGGAAGTTGCTGCTCGAGATCTCGATCCGGATGCGATGCCCCTTCAGAAACACGTTGCTGGTTACCCCGGCATCGATCGCCAGCTTATAAGTCTGGCCCGGCTTCAGCAGATCTTCCTTCCCCAGCGAACTGCGGTAGCGGGCCCGCAGGATGCCGTCAGTCAGGTTGCGCGCCAGGCCGCTCGGCAGCACGTCCACCAGCTTCGCCGTGAAGTCCGTGTCGCGGGCGGTGCTCGCCGCGAACAGGAATACCTGGATGTCGCCGGTCACCTCGACGTCCTCTTTCAAAACGGGGGTGCTGTAAACTAGTACGTCCGGCCGTCTCTCCACCACGCGCTGGTCGAACGGCCCCCACGGGAAGATCTCCGGATTGCAGCAGACCGCGCCGCCGCGCGTGGGAACGGGGTTGCGCGGATCGTAAATATAGGAATCGAAGAGCTGTTTTTTGGGCTGCTCCTCGGTGAGCGCACCGTCGCCTTCAACGCTGTTCGCGTGGCCTTTGCTGTCGAGGTAATACTTCACGTAACGGGCGCGCGCGATGGGCCACTCGTATTCGTCGCGCCACTGGTTGATGCCCATCACAAAGATGCGGACAGGCGGCTTTGCGCGGAAGGCGTCGTCCTTATCTCGCAGCCACTGGTCGAACCATTCCAGCTGCAGTTTCCGGAATCCGACTCGTGCGGAATCTCCGTAACTCACGGTCTTGAACAGAGTGCTGGGATTGTGCGGCCACGGGCCGATTACGATGCGGTCCGTGTTGCCGGCCTTCTGCAGCGCACTGAATGCCTCCAGATCGCTCTCGACATAGTTGTCATACCAGCCGCCCATGGAAAACACCGGCACCTTGATGTTCCGGATCTGATTCTTGATGCTGATGGATTGCCAGAAGTCATCGTCGTCCGGGTGGTTCATGATCTCCTGCAGAAGCCGGGAGCGTTTGCCGGTAACCTCCACGTCGCTGCGGCGCAGCGGCAGCGTCCAGATGTACTTATTGAAATCCGGCGCCGCCTGATCGGAACTGCGCAGGTTCTCCGCGATCCAAAGCAGCCGGTGGCCCAGCTTCATCGCGCCGCCTGTGGAATAGAAGCGGTCGTGGTAATCGTCGTCGCCCGAGACCCACGGGAACATCGCCTTCAGGTGCGGGTTGTTCAACACCGCCACCTTCCACTGGGAGATGCCGAGGTAAGAACCGCCGGTCATCCCGACCTTGCCATTCGACCAGGGTTGCCGCGCGATCCAGTTCAGCGTGTCGTAGCCGTCCGGACCTTCTTGGACCAGCGGCGCGAAGGTGCCCTGCGATTCGTTGCGTCCGCGCACGTCCTGAACCACCAGCGCATATCCGTGGTCCACGAAGCCCAGATTGTTCGGGGTCGCCGCTTCCTTTCCATAGGGCGTGCGGATCAGGATAGTGGGAACCGGAGCCGTGCCGGAAGGGCGGAAGATGCTGGTGGAAAGATGCACCCCGTCGCGCATGGGAACCAGCACATGCAGCTGCTCCACGGGCGCGCCCAGACAGGCGAACGGCGCAGCGGCAGTCAGGGCAATGAAGAGCAGGCGTTGCACAGCAGGTTCCAGTAAGCAGCCCCGACGGACATTACCGCATGATACCGCCGAATGTGCTCCGCCGCGTGCCGGCCCATGGTGCGGGACAGCTCCGGGTACTCGCCCGCAATCACCATAGCTTCCAGCAGAGCCTGCTCTTCGGCGGCTCCCGGCGGGATGCGGAAGCACGCGGCGGGTGGTAAATCGGCGGTCTCGGCGCTTTCGGTGACGAACACGGGCTTGCCTGCTCCCATCAGACGGATGGCGATGCCGGAGGTTTCGCCGGCTGCGGGATAGCGCAGATTGACGCAGCAATCCACCGCGGCGGAGGCGAGGTGAAAGTCGCGCTCGCTCAGGTGTCCGATGCGGTAAACGCCGGGTTGCCGAAGCAGCGGCTCGGCGGCGCGGGCCAGATCTTCGGAGACAAACTCGCCCGCCACCAGCAGGCAGTTGCCGGGACGAACGCGCCGCAGTTGCTGGAACGCGCGCAGCAGCGGCAGGACACGTTTCGATTCCCGCAGGTAGCCGAACAGCCCAAAAAGGAACGCGCGCGGAGGAATGCCGAGGCGGGCGCGAAAGCCGAGCACGGCGGCATCGTCCGGAGCTTTCTGCTCCACAAACAGATGTGGGATGGTGACGACGCGGGCTTCCGGCGCGTGCTCCCGCACCAGCGCGGCGGCAGCGCCGTTGTGCACCACCACCGCGAGCGAGCGTTCAGTAATGCGCTTTAGAAAAGGCCGCGCGAAATAGCGGGGATCCTGCGCGGAGCCGGAGCGCTCCGCCCACAGCGTCTCCGCTTCATGCCGCGCCCATTCGCCGTAGTTGTGGATGAACTCCGCGATGTACTCCTCGCGCGTGAGCGAGCCAAGGAAGAAGTGGTGCAGCACGGCATCGTGCAGCACCGCGATTCCGGGATGCGCAAGCGCCTCGCGATAGATCCCGCGATGCAGCTGATTGTTGCCCAGCTGGTAAAGCGCAATGTCGCAGCGTTCCGGCGCGACCTGCACCGCGCCGTGACGCCGTAGTTCACTGAGCAGCGCGGCGGCATAATCGGCAACACCCGAGTGTGCCGGCGGCAGCGGCGAGTGGAACCCGACCGTCACGCTTTCGGGCGGCGCCCAAACAGCGCCGTTCCGACGCGGACGCAGGTGGCGCCTTCTTCGATGGCAGCCTCGAAATCGTTGGACATGCCCATGGAAAGGCCGGGCACTTCGAACCGGCGGGCAAGCTCCCGGAGCCGCGCGAAGTAAGGCCGCGTTTCCTCCTGGTTTTCGGACCACGGAGGTATGGTCATCAGTCCGGTAAGCGTCAGCCGCGGGCAGGCGCGGACGGCGTCCACCAGAGCAGGCAGCTCGGCGGGATCCGCCCCGTGCTTGGATTCCTCTTCGGAGAGCTTGACCTCAATCATCACGTCGAGCGGCCGGCCGCAGTCGTCCAGCCGGCGCGCCAGTTTGGCGGAATCGACGGTCTGAATGGTCTGAAACAGCTCGCTGGCCTTCTTCGCCTTGTTGGATTGCAGGTGACCGATCAGATGGAAGCGCGCGCCGGCCAGATCGGTCACCTCCGGCGCCTTGGTCTCGAATTCCTGGACGTAGTTCTCGCCGAAGTCGCGGAGGCCGAGGTTCCAGGCTTCGCGGATGGCAGCAGCGGGAAAGACTTTGGTCACTGCCAGCAGCAGGACATCGGAAGGCTTTCTCCCGGCGCGCGCGCAGGCCAGTGACACTCGTTCCTGTAACTGCGCAAGGCGCTCCTCCAACACGCCTCACCGTATCACAAGCCCTGCCCGCAGGGTGATTCCGCCCCGCCAACGCCTCCGCGCCGACTGGTTTCAAGGGCATAGTAACCAAAAACCGTGTTGGGTGCATCTATACTCGTGGTATGAGTGAACCGACCGCTTACTCTCGGCCCGAACCGAGTAACTCGAACGTGAAGACGGCGCTGGTGGGGGGCGCTCTCGCGGCGCTTCTGGTGTCCAATGTCTATCTGTTTATCCAGATACACGACATGAAGGCCGACGCCGTGAAGTCGCGCGATTCCATCGAGGCCGAAGTCGAAAACCTCAAAGAGAATTCCAGTCAGGTTGTCGCGACCAACCGGAAGCATCTGGACACCCTGAAGGACGATCTGGAAGCTGCCCGGAGGCAGGCGAATCTGGCGGCCAGTCAGGCCAAGCGAGAGGCGCTGACTTACACCGAGCAGCAGGCGAAACGGCTGGAGCAGGAACAGCAGGCTTCAGTGAAACAGGTGACCGGCCAGATCTCCGAAGTCAAGGACGCCGCCAGCACCGCCAACGCGAAGATCGAGAACGTAAATGGCGAAGTAAGTAACGTCAAGACGCAGATCGCCACTAACAAAACCGAACTGGATAAGACCATTCTTGACCTGAAGAAGGTGACGGGCGACCTCGGCGTCACCAGCGGCTATGTGGCCACAAACGGCAAGGAACTGGAAGCCCTGAAGCGCCTTGGAGAGCGGACTTATGTGGAGTTTCGGCTGGCTAAGGGTAAGTCGCCGCAGCGAGTGGGAGAAGTTTCCATGCTGCTGAAGAAGGCCGACCCCAAGAAGAACCGCTTCACCTTCGAACTGATCGCGGATGATAAAGCTACGGAGAAAAAAGACCGCACCATCAATGAACCTATTCAGTTCCTGATGGCGCGCGCGCGGCAGCCTTACGAGATTATCGTCAACTCGGTCCAGAAGGACATGATCGTGGGTTACCTCGCGGAGCCCAAGGTACAAACCCCCAGATAAGAAGCAGCTAAGATAGGGCCATAAACCATGGCCCGCCTCACCCCGCTTTTCCTGCTTTTGTTTGCCCCCTCGGTATGGGCGCAGCCGCTTCTTTCGGAGCCTGCGCTCTCCCCCGATCACTCCGAGATTGCCTTCGTTTCCGGCGGAGATATCTGGACCGTTCCTGCCTCTGGAGGTGAAGCGCGTCTTCTGGTTTCCCACCCTGCCACGGAATCCCGGCCCATGTACTCGCCTGACGGCGGGCGTTTGGCGTTTGTCTCCACGCGCACCGGCAATGGCGACATCTATGTACTTGACCTGCGCTCGGGCGACCTGAAGCGTATCACGTACGATGACACGCTGTGCGCGCTGGCCGCGTGGGCGCCGGATGGCAAATGGCTCTATTTCGCCTCCTCGCGGAACGATGTTTCCGGCATGTCTGACATCTACCGCGTTCCGGCCGAAGGCGGCACTCCGGTCGCGATAGCTGCGGAGCGCTTCGTGGACGAATCCCAGGCCGCGCCAAATCCGGCCGACGACACGGTTGCGGTGGTCAGCGGCGCTATGGCCGTGCGGCAGTGGTGGCGCAAGGGCCACGCGCACATCGATGAGACGCGCTTCGATGTGGTGACCCCGGCGCAAACCGCGGGCGGCAAGCCGGCGTACCGCCGAGTGCTCGACGCGCATGGCAAGAATCTCTGGCCCATGTGGTCCGCGGACGGCAAAACGCTGTTCTTCATGTCGGATGCTTCCGGCGCGGAAAATCTGTGGCGCATGGCTCCAGGTTCAGCGCCGCATCAGGTCACGAAGTTTACCGATGGCCGCTTCCTGTGGCCCGGCATTTCGCGCGACGGCAAGGCTATCGTCTTCGAGCGCGATTTCGCCATCTGGAAAACGGACCCGAGCGGCGAGCATTGCGGCCGCATCGCCATCACGCTGCGCGGTGTGCCGGCGGTTCCGTCCACAACGCATCTCAACCTGACCAGCGACATTCGCGAAATGTCCCTTTCGGCGGATGGCAAAAAGGTGGCGTTCGTGGTGCACGGAGAGGTATTCGCGGCGGGCGCGAAGAGCGGCGGCACGGCCGTGCGCCTCACACAGACCCCGGCCAGCGAAAGGTCGGTAATCTGGGCGCCCGACAGCACGCGCGTGCTGTATTCGTCGGATCGCGGCGGCACCGAGCACCTGTACATCTACGACCTCGCGAAAGAGACCGAGACCCCGCTCACGAACGGCGGTCAGAAGGATGAGAACGCGGCGTGGTCGCCCGATGGAAAGGAAGTCGCTTACATTCGCGACGGCCGGGAAGTGCATGTCATTCGCGTCGATTCAAAGGAAGACCGTGTTCTGACGACGCGCAGGTTTCGGACGCTCGGCGGCTATGGCAATAAGGTGGTGTCGTGGTCGCCCGACGGCCGCTGGCTGGCGTTCTTCGACGAGGACAGCCGCGGCTTCACTAATGTGGAAGCCGCGCCCGCGAATGGCGGCTCCGAGAAGCCGTTGAGCTTTCTCGCAAATTCGTTTGCCAGCCGGATTCTCTGGAGTCCCGACCGCCGGTATCTGCTGTTCAACACGACGCAGCGCACCGAGCCCGGCGCGGTGGCGCGCGTGGATCTGGTAGCGCGCACCCCGCACTTCCGCGAAACGGAATTCCGCGATCTGTTCAAGGAAGAAACTCCGGCGCGTCCGGGTCCGGCAGCCGCTCCGCCCGCTGCTGCCGCTGTTCCGCCGACACCTGGCGCGCTTGTCGAAAACGGGAAGAAGCCGAAAACGCCGGTGGAGATTCAGTTCGATGGCATCCGTCAGAGACTGGCGCTGCTGCCGCTCGAACTCGACTCCACGCTGCAGGCCATCAGTCCGGATGGCAAGACGCTGCTGTTTACGGCCGAAGCCGCGCGGCAGCAAAACCTGTACACGTATTCGCTGGACGAACTGGCGCGCGAACCCGCCGTGCCGCGACAGCTGACTTCCACTGCCGGCCGCAAGTCGCACGCGCAGTTTACGCCCGACGGGAAGGAAGTCTTCTATCTGGAGAACGGCAGGATCAGCGTGGTTTCCATGGACACGCGCGTGGTACGTCCGCTGGCCGTGACGGCCGAGGTGGATGTGGATTTCGCAGCGGAGAAGCAGGAAGTGTTTCATCAGGCGTGGAGCACGCTGAACGAAACGTATTACGACCCGAAGTTCCACGGCGTCAACTGGTCCGACATGCGCGGCGAATATGAGCCGCTGGTGAAGCGCGCGCGCACCCCCGACGAAGCGCGGCGTGTGATCTCGCTGATGATCGGGGAACTAAACTCCTCGCACAGCGGCATCAGCGGCGGGCAGACTTCCATCACTCCGCCGGCGACCGGGCGCCTCGGCATGACGGTGGACCCGGCTGACAGCTTGATCACGGATGTCACGCCTCTGGGACCGGCCGACATTGCCGGTTTAAAGGCGGGAGACAAGCTGCTGACCGTAGAGGGACACCGTTTCGAACCCGGTTCGGATCTGGACCAGATGCTGCGGTACCGCATCGGCAGGCGCACCGTGCTGAGCACCTCCGCGAAGCCTTCCGTCGAAGTGCTTCCCGTCGATACCGCCACCGAGAAGAAGCTGCTGTACAAGCAGTGGGTCGAGCAGCGCCGCGCCTATGTTCACAAGATCAGCAACGGACGTCTGGGCTATGTCCACATGGCCGATATGTCGGCCGATTCGCTCGAGCAACTCTATCTCGACCTCGACGCCGAGAACCACAGCAGCAAAGGCGTCGTGGTGGACATTCGCAACAACAACGGCGGCTTCGTCAACGCGTATGCGCTCGATGTCTTCACGCGGCGTCCGTATCTAACCATGACGTCGCGCGATCAGGCGCCTTCGCCCGCGCGTTCGCAGCTGGGGCAGCGCTCGCTCGAACTGCCGACTGTTCTGGTAGTGAATCAGGACTCGCTCTCCGATGCCGAAGACTTCACCGAAGGCTACCGGGCCATGAAGCTGGGCAAGGTGGTGGGCGTGCCAACGGCCGGCTGGATCATCTACACCAGCAGCGCGCAGATGATCGACGGCTCCGTGCTGCGCACCCCTCAGACCCGGATCACGGCGAACGACGGAACCGACATGGAACTGCATCCACGGCCAGTGGATGTGACGGTGCAGCGCACTGCGGGCGAGAGCTACGAAGGTCGTGATTCGCAGCTGGACGCGGCGGTGAAAACGCTGCTGGCGCAGTTGAAATAAAGCCTACAGAATTCATGACGGTGTAACAGCGCTTGATTATCCTGAGTGGCTGGCTTGCCATAGCCACTCGGGAGACGTCTTGCATATACTTGGGGAAACCCTAACCACCGGCACCGCGTTTTTTCTTTTTCTGGCGCTGTTCCTTGCGCTGAGCTTTGAGTTCGTGAATGGCTTCCACGATACCGCCAACGCGGTTGCGACGGTCATTTACACTCACACCATGCCGCCGTGGTTCGCGGTGATCTGGTCCGGCTGCTTCAATCTGCTTGGCGTTCTGTTTTCCTCGGGCGCAGTCGCGTTCGGCGTGCTGGCGCTGCTGCCTGTCGAGCTGGTGATCAACGTGGGCTCGGGCGCCGGGTTTGCGATGGTGTTCGCTCTGCTGATCTCAGCCATCATCTGGAACCTGGGCACGTGGTATCTGGGCCTGCCGGCATCGAGTTCGCACACGCTCATCGGCTCCATCATGGGCGTGGGACTGGCGAATTCACTGCTCTCCAAAGGGTACGTATTCGGCGAAGGCGTGAACTGGGCGAAGGCTCAGGAAGTGGGCACGTCGCTGCTGATTTCGCCGATCGTCGGGTTCGTCTGCGCCGGCGGCCTGCTGCTGCTGCTCAAACTTCTGGTGAAAGCGCCGTCTCTCTACGAAGCGCCGAAGGGCAAAGAACCGCCTCCGCTCTGGATCCGCTGCCTGCTGTTTCTCACCTGCACCGGAGTCAGCTTCGCGCATGGCTCGAACGACGGCCAAAAAGGCATGGGTCTCATCATGCTGATCCTCATCGGCATACTGCCCGGGACGTATGCCGTCGATCTGGCCACCAGGCAGGAGAACATGGACAAACTGCTGCAGAGCTCACAGCAGGTCTCAATGCTACTGCAGCGCCACAATGGCGGCGCGGTGATGCCTTCGAAGGAAGCCGAAGAGGAGATGTCCGGCTACCTGAAGACCACTGGCAAGATCACCGACAACACTTTCCCGGCGCTGGCCACCATGAACCAGCAGCTGATCGAACGCATCGTCGGGAAACACGATTTCAATGAAATTTCGAAAGAGGGCCGCCGTGCGCTGAGCAGCAATATGTATCTGGTTTCGGAAAGCATCGGCAAGTTGAACAAGTCGCATCGCTTCAATGACGATGAGCAGAAGCCGCTGGCTGATTATAAGAAGCGACTGGATACTGGCACCAAGTTCATTCCGGTATGGGTAAAGGTCGCGGTGGCTCTGGCGCTGGGTCTGGGAACCATGATCGGCTGGAAGCGAATCGTGGTGACGGTGGGTGAGAAGATCGGCAAGGAGCATCTCACCTACGCGCAGGGCGCTTCGGCGGAGCTGGTGGCGATGATCACCATTGGAGGCGCGGATTACATCGGGTTGCCGGTCAGTACCACGCACGTTCTTTCCTCCGGCGTGGCGGGCACCATGGCGGCAAACCGTTCCGGCCTGCAGATGGATACGCTGCGCAACCTGCTGCTCGCCTGGGTGCTGACTCTTCCGGTCTGCGTGCTGCTGGGAGCGGCCACGTTCTCAGCCGGGCTCTATATTGTGTTCAACATTCTGGGGATGCGCTAGCTGGTTTCTTCCACCAGACGGTCTACGCGCATCCGGTAAATTGCGGGCTTGCCGTGGCGGTCGCTCTGGAAGTAAATGTACTGGCTGTTGGGTGAGAACACCGGCGCCACCTTGTTGGGATCGGTGGCGCGGTGCTCGCACAGCGTGAACTCGCGGCGCGCCACACGCAGATACAGCAGTACGGCGGGCGATGCCTTGCTGCGGCTGGCTCCAATGAATACGGAGGAGTCGCCGTTCACGCCAAACTGCACGAACTGGCTGGTCTTTCCCAGCAGCGCATCTGCGTTTTCATCCGGCGTGTGTTCGCGCAGTGTGTTGATCTCGAGCGGGTCGGCTGGAATGCGCAGATAGATCAGCGTTCGGCCGGAAGGATTCCACTGCATCACGCCCGCATGTGCGTGCGGCACCGGATCCATTTTGAGCGGACGGTGCTGCTGGCCATCGAAGTTGACGGACCAGACTTCGCCGTTCTCGCGGACATACACCGCCTGGGTTCGTTTGGGACGCGCCAGCACCAGAGCAATCGGCGAGGGCGATTCCGCGATCTTCGTGTCGCCGCCTCTCGCCGCGTTCACCAGCCGCAGTTCAGATTCCATGGCCAGCAGCGCGTGCAGGCCGTCGTCGCTCAAGGAGAGCAGGGAAGCGCCCTCGGCGCGGCACAGCTCGTGATCGCGCAGCCCGGTAAACAGCGTCATGCGCAGCGAACTGCCATCCAGATAGCAGAAGCCGCGCTCGTCGGGAAGCAGGGTCAGGGAAGCGGGGTTCAGGGCCGCGGCATCGGTCAGCTGGCGCGATTCGCAGCTCTTCTGATCCATGCGGTAAGCCTGCATGGTGCCGCCGCGGTCGCTCGCATACAGAAGGAATCCATTGCGCCGGGCCAGAATGCGCTGGCCGGAAGCGGGCAGTACGCTGGTGTGGGCCGGATCGGTAAGCCGCAGCACCTCCAGCTCCGTGGCCGGGTCCGGATAGCGGCGCGCTTCACTGGGAACAACCTTGCCTTTTTCGCCCTCGGCGGCGAACGCGGAGCCCGCCAGCAGAGAGACGAATGCTCTGCGCCTCATCCGCTTTCAGTGTAACCGTGCGCGGGATCTATTGCCGGTGGCTGGAGTCGTAGTGTTGTTTCAGCAGGTCGCCGCCGAAATCGTTGTTCCAGTCGCGCCACACCGAGTGAATGTGGTTGGCATCGTTCTGCGTGTTGTCGAATTCAATGAGAAACGCGGGCGATTGAACGCGGTAGTAATGCGGTCCGCCGCGTTCGGCAACTCCGGCCCAGGCGAAATAGATGTCGCGATCGGCCTGCTTGGCCTGCGCCATGCGCGCTTCGGCCATCTGTTGCGGCACGTTGCTGGCATAGACGTCCAGCAGATCCATCAGCATCGCCGCCTGCTTCGCATTCATCTTCGAAAGCGGCAGCCCGGCGGGCTTGCCATCCAGCTGCGCGCGCTTCGAGTTCGAGGTCAGAATTTCCTTGTAGGCATCGGTGGTGATGATGCAGGCCTTCTTCTGCGCGGGGTCCAGGGCATTCAGCAGCGCGCGGCCGCGGTCTTCTTCCTCGGCCAGCAGGCGCACGCCTTTGCGCGGCCCTTCACGCACTTCGGCCGGGTTCGATCCGAAGAAGCTGGGCGCATCGATCACCTTACCGTTGGCCACCGTGTAGTTCTGGCTCAGATGATGGCCTTCCACGCGATAGCCCCACTGCCCGGTGTCCGAAGGCGTGCCGAAGATGCTGAAATAATACTTGCCGGGATTGCGGCGCTCGCCATCGTCCTTCTCCATGGCACGCAGCACGTCTTCCATGCTCATGATGGTTTCCGCCTTGATCAGCCCCTGCTGGCTGAGGCCGGCGGTCATCAGCGCGGTGGCCAGATGCTGCTGTCCGGGGGTCATCTCGCGAAGCGGCAGCCCCTTGCGCGGAACCGGCGTGAAGAACCAGTTCTCGCGTTCGGCATCGTCCATCGAGAACGTGGCTTTGGCTTTCTCTTCGGGCGTCAGCGAGTCGAGGAACTGTTTAGCCGCCAGTGTCATGACGGAGGCGTTGCTTGAGCGCTGATATGCCGCGGTGAGAAGAACGGCACACACCGCCAGCGCGGCGATTCGGGGGATCAGGTGCTTCATGGATGTTCCTTCTGGACGTTAAGCATATCTCGAAGACCATGAGAGAATGAAGGTTCACCAGGAGAAAACATTGGCATACCCCGAACAGCTCATTATTCCCATGCGTCAGGACCTTACCCGCTTCGGTCTGGAGGAGGCGCGCACGCCTGAGGATCTCGATCGCATTTTGACCCCCGGCAGCGGCGCGGTCATGGTAGTGATCAATTCCGTTTGCGGCTGCGCGGCCGGCAAAGCGCGGCCTGGTGTCGGCATGGCCATGCAGCACACACCGCGGCCGGACAAATCCATCACAGTTTTCGCCGGCGGCGACGATGCCGCGGTGGCGCACCTGCGCGGGATGCTGAAAGGCTATCCGCCCTCTTCCCCCGCGATCGCGCTTTTCCAGGACGGCAAGCCGGTTCACATGATTCACCGCAGCGATATCGAGCGGCGTGACGCGATGCAGATTGCGAAGCTGCTGACCGACGCCTTCGATCACTTCTGCTCGAAGACCGCGGCTTAGTTCGCGCTTGTTCGCATTCTCGCTGGGCCGGCGCTGATAGATCTGGCGCTGATCAAGGTCACGGCAATCGTCTGAAACCGGACAACAGCCGTTAACATATAGGTACCTTGATGCAAAAGTCTCGTCTTGTTTTTCTCACAGCCTGTTTTGCCGCGGCGTGCGCGGCCCAGACGCAGCAGGCTTATATCATCACGACGGTCGGCGGAAACGGCACCAGCGGTTTCCAAGGCGATGGCGGCGCGGGATCCGCAGCCGAGTTCGCTTCCCCGTTCGGCGTGGCGCTAGATTCCTCGGGCGCAATCTACGTCGCCGACCAGGTGAATCAGCGCATCCGCAAGATCGCAAGCGGGACCGTCAGTACCGTCGCGGGGAACGGAGTCAACTCCTATGTCGGCGATGGCGGCGCGGCCACCAAGGCTTCGCTGTCGTATCCACAGGGAGTGATCGTGGATTCCTCCGGCAACATTTACATCGCGGACACCAATAACTATGTGATCCGCAAGGTCACAACCAGCGGCACCATCAGCACGATTGCCGGCCAGCAGAGCTCCGGCAACGGCAATTTCTATGGCGGTGATGGCGGCCCTGGCACCGCGGCTTACCTTTCGCATCCGGTGGGTATGGCGTTTGATGCGGCGGGCAACCTATATATCGCGGATTCCAGCAACAACGTGATTCGCATGCTCACTCCTGGCGGCACCATCAGCACGGTGGCAGGCAACAACCTCGCCGGTTTCGCCGGAGACGGCGGACCAGCAACCGCCGCGCGCATCAACAATCCGGACGGTGTGGCGGTGGACCGCAACGGCAACCTCTATATTGCCGATGGCGGAAACAACCGCATCCGCATGGTAAGCGCGAGCACGCACAACATCAGCACCGTGGCGGGCAGTGCGCTGAGCGGTTTCAGCGGAGACGGCGGTCCGGCCACCAGCGCGCGGCTGAATACTCCCCGCGGCGTGGCTGTGGACAGCGCCGGCAATCTCTACATCGCCGATTACTTCAACAATCGCATTCGCGTGGTGGCGCCCAACGGCATCATCTCGACAGTCGCCGGGAATGGTCGCGCGGGATTCACAGGTGATGGAGGTCCGGCGCTCTCCGCGCAGCTCTCCGGCCCGTCGAGCATTGCGGTGGGTTCGGGCGGCAATCTCTTCGTTGGCGACAATCAGAACAATGCGGTCCGGCAGCTGGCGCCGGTGGCCGGGCTTCCCGTGATCAGCAGCGGCGGCATACAGGGCGCCGGGTCGTTCGGTGGTTCCAAAGCGATCTCACCCGGCGACTGGATCGAGATTTACGGATCTCTGCTGGCTTCGAACAAGCGCATGTGGAGCGACGCGGATTTCAACGGTCCCAATGCGCCAACATCGCTCGATGGAACTTCGGTGACCATCGGCGGCATTCCCGCTTATGTGGATTTCATCAGCGACGGTCAGGTAAACGCACAGGTGCCGTTCACCGTTGGGACGGGCCAGCAGACCGTGGCGGTCACCAATTCGGTGGGCACCAGCGCGCTCACCACGATCACGGTGAATGCCACGCAGCCCGGGCTGGATGCTCCGAACACTTTTAACATCGGCGGCACGCAGTATGTGGTGGCTCTGTTCACCGACAATGCCACCTACGTTGCCCCTCCCGGTGCGATCAGCGGATACGCCTCGCGCCAGGCCAAACAAGGCGAGACCATCATCATGTATGGCATCGGCTTCGGTCCGGTTTCCCCCGCCATTCCTGCCGGGCAAAAGGTTTCATCACTGAATGCGCTGGTGAATCCGGTGCAGATCTCTTTCGGCGGAGCGCCTGCCACTTTGCTCTATGCGGGCCTTGCGCCGGGAGCGATCGGCCTGTATCAGTTCAACGTGGTGGTGCCCAACATTGCCGACAGTGATCAGGTGCCTTTGACCTTGTCGCAGCCCGGCTCTACCTTCACGCAGGCGTTATATACGGCAGTCCACAACTAGCGAAGCAGCTGGACTTCGCGACGGATCGCATCGGCGGTCTGTGTGAGGTGCGCGTCATCGCTGTAGGGCTTGCGCGGCCAGAAGAAGCCGCGCAGTCCGTCTTTCTTCCGCCGCGGCACGATGTGGATGTGCAGATGCGGCACGCTCTGGCTGATCCGATTGTTGATGCCGAGGAAGGATCCTTCGGCCGCCATGGCGCGCTCCACCGCAAGCGTCATCATGCGGGCGTTCACGAACAGCGAGCCGGTGAGGTCTTCGGGCAGGTCCGTCAGCGTCTGTGCATGTGTCTTCGGCACCAGCAGGGTGTGGCCAGGGAACAGCGGCCCGATATCGAGGAACGCCAGTGAACGTTCATCTTCGAAGACAATCTGCGCCGGAATTTCCTTCGCGGCAATCCGGCAAAAGAGACAGCTGTCGCTCATAGCTCCATCATCCTTCGCGGCAGATCGTCCAGCCGGTCCACAGTGAAATCCGGCGGATGCTGCGCGAAGGTTTCCGGCTGAAAGCCGTAGGTGACGCCGCAGGCATGCACGCCGGCATTGCGCGCGGTCTGGATATCCACGCCGCTGTCGCCCACCATCAGCGTGGCATCCGGCTCTGTCTCGCACTGCCGCCGCAGCGTGTCGATGCCGATCGGGTCCGGCTTCTTCGCGTCGAAGCTGTTGCCGCCGTAAACGTAGAGGAAGTGCGGTCCCAGATCGAGACGGTCGATAATCGTCTGGCTGATGCGCACCGGTTTATTGGTCAGCACCGCCATCGCGACGCCGGCGCGCTGCAGCGCATCCAGAGTTTCGCGCACCCCCGGATACAGGACGGTGTTGTCCAGCACGTGGTCGGCGTAATAGGTCAGGAAGAACTGCAGCGCGTGTTCCAGTTGCTCTTTCGACGCCTGATTCCCCAGAGCCCGGCGAATCAGCATGGGGGCGCCATCGCCCACGTAGGAGTAAACCGTTTCGATGGGCAGCGGCGCAAGGCCAAGGTCGGCGCGGGCCGCATTTACGGCATGCGCCAGGTCGAGTTTGGAATCGATCAGCGTGCCATCCAGATCGAAAATGGCGAGCCGGATTTTCACGATACGTGACGCCGGTTTGCGTCTCTGCCGGCGGCGCGAGCCATGGGTCTGCGCACCGGCAAGCGGCCCGGAAGCTGGAATTCTTCCATCTTCCGTTTCAGGGTGTTGCGATGAATGCCCAGCAGCTTGCTGGCGGCGCACTGGTTGCCGCCGGTCTTCTTCAAGGTCTCCGCTATCAGCGTTTTTTCCAGCAGCTCGACGGCCTGCTCAAGAAACAATCCCTTATCCAGCACATAGTCAACGAATTGATCGAAATGTTCCTTCATCCCCAATGCTCTTTCTACTGCGCTGCGTGTTCCGCCGCGCGCTGCCAGTACAGTTTGGTCTGTTCGTATTTCTTTTCGAAGCTCGTTTTTACGCTGTCCGGTGCGAGGCGGGCAACCAAACGCGACAGTTCGATCAGATAAGGCGCTAAACGCGACTTTACCACGGCGTCGGGAGGCTGCCCGGAAGATGATGCGGGAGCCACTGCGAGAAGAATCATCACGATCCCAAAACCAAGGAGCAGGCCGCGCGCCAAACCAAAGAGCGCGCCCAGCAGGCGGTCCACCAGAGAGAGGCCGATGGTGCGCAGGAAGCCGCTCACCACTGCGGAAAGAATCGCGCCGAGAATCATCACACCGAAAAAAATCGCGAAGAAACCGCCGAGCGACGCGACCGCCTGCGAACTGACATACGGCGCAAACCAAGCGCCGGCGGAACGATAGAACCACACGCCCAGCAGAAGCGCGAGAAGCGACGCGGCCAGCCCGATCAGTTCGCGCGACAGGCCCTTGCGCGCGCCGGCCAGGGCGGATAGCAAAGCCAGACCGCCCAGCAGCAGGTCCAGCCAGTTCAAAGCGTTTTGCCCGTGAGGATTGTGTAAGCTTCGCGGTATTTCGCAGCTGTTCCCGCGATCACTTCGTCGGGAAGCGGCGGCGCAGGCGGCTGTTTGTTCCAGTCCGTGGTCTCCAGATAATCGCGCACATACTGCTTGTCGAAGGATTTCTGCGCGCCGCCTGGCGCGTATTCGCGGACCGGCCAGAAACGCGACGAATCCGGAGTGAGGACTTCATCGGCCAGCACCAGTTCATCGCCAATCAAGCCGAATTCGAACTTGGTATCGGCGATGATGATGCCGCGGCTCTCCGCGTACTTTGCCGCGCGTTCATAGATGTCCAGAGTGGTGTCGCGCAGACGGGCGGCCAGCTCCGGCCCTGCCAGTTCTTCCACCACCGCGAAGGAAATGTTTTCATCGTGCCCGGTGGCGGCTTTGGTGGCCGGCGTGAAAATCGGCATGGGGAGCTGGCTGCCATCCTGCAAACCGGCGGGCAGTGGGATGCCGCAGATCGCTCCGGTGCGCTGATAATCCTTCCAGCCGGAACCCGCGACATAGCCGCGCGCCACGCACTCCACCTGAATCATTTCGGCGCGCCGCACCAGCATGGAGCGCCCGCGCAGCTGTTCGCGATAGGCCGCGCACTGCGGCGGATACTCGTCCGCATTCGCGGTAATCAAGTGATTCGGGACCATGCCGCGCAGGAAATCGAACCAGAACAGCGAAATCTGCGTCAGCACCTCGCCCTTGCCGGGAATGCCGTTCGGCAGGATACAGTCGAAGGCCGAGATGCGGTCTGTGGCGACGAAGAGCAGATCGTCGCCGGCCTCGTAAATATCCCGGACCTTGCCCCGGCTAAACAGCCGCAGGCCCGGGAAGTCGGTGTTGGTGACAGCGGACGGCACGCGGGGCGTTACCGTCCGGCGGGCGCCCGGCGCGAAAGATGGCTGTGCGACCGGCTGTACCCGAAGTAGACGCAGAAGCCGATGAGCAGCCAGACCACCAGCCGGATCCACGTGTCGATATCGAGCGCCACCATCATGGAGAGGCAGACCAGCACGCCCAGAATCGGTACCAGCGGCACCATGGGCGTGCGGTAGGAGCGCGGCAGATCCGGATTCGTTCTCGCGCATCACGATGACCCCGATGCAGACGATCACAAACGCCAGCAGGGTTCCGATGCTGGTCATGTTGCCGAGGCGCGAGATCGGCACGAAGCCGGAGAACAGGGAGACGAACACCATGAAGACCAGATTGCACTTCCAGGGCGTGCGGAACTTCGGATGGATGTCGGAGAAAACAGCTGGCAGCAAACCGTCGCGCGACATGGAGTAGAACACGCGCGATTGCCCCAGCAGCATCACCAGAATCACCGACGTGTATCCAGCGATGATGCCGAGCGTGACGCCCGTACGCAGCCAGGCCATCGGGAACTGGCGAATGACAGTGGCCACCGGCGCTGCATCGTTCTCGAAGATCTTATAGTTCACCATGCCGGTGAGCACGTAGGCGAACAGTACGTAAAGAATGGTGCAGAGCACCAGCGAGCCGATGATGCCGATGGGCATGTCGCGCTGCGGATTTCTGCGCCTCCTGCGCGGCGGTGGAAACCGCATCGAAGCCGATATAGGCGAAGAAGATGACGCCCGCCGCGCGCATGACGCCGCTCCAGCCGAAGTGCCCGAACTCGCCCGTGTTGGGCGGCATGAACGGATGGTAGTTGGCCTGATTGATGTAAGCGAAGCCGACCGCGATCACGATAATCACGATGGTCACCTTGATGCACGACGATCACGGCGTTGGCCTGCGCCGATTCCTGAATGCCGACAATGAGCAGCAGCGAGACCGCCAGAATGATGAAGATGGCGGGCAGATTCACGATGCCGTGAATGGCAGTGCCCGGCACCACGTCCCAGGGACACACGGTATATTGCGGCGGCAGGTGAATGCCAAACTCGTCCAGAAAATGCACCAGATACGAAGACCAGCTGACCGAAACGGTGGCCGCGCCCACCGCATATTCCAGCACCAGATCCCAGCCGATGATCCAGGCCAGCAGTTCGCCCATGGTCGCGTAGGCGTACGTGTAGGCGCTGCCCGCGACCGGGATCATGGTGGCGAACTCGCTGTAGCACATGCCCGCGAAGGCGCAGCCGAGCGCCGCGATGATGAAGGAGAGAACCACCGCCGGTCCGGCGTTATTCGCGGCGACATCCGGGTGAGCGAGAACAGTCCGGCGCCGATGATCGCGCCGATACCCAGCGCCACCAGGTTGCCCGGTCCCAGCGTCCGCTTCAGGTTGTGCTCGCCGCCCTCGGTCTCGTCGCATGATGCGGCTCAATGGTTTGACTGGCGAATAGACTCACGTGATCGCGCCTTCTTTCTTTCGCCAGAGATAGTAAACCGGAACGCCCAGCAGCACAATGCCGAGTCCCGGAAACGTGTAGTTCGGTTTGTTCAGCAACAACAGAATCTCAATCAGACCCGCCGCCACAATGTAGATGGCGGGCAACACCGGATAGCCCACGGCGCGGTAGGGCCGCTCCATATCCGGCCGCGTGCGGCGCAGGACGAACAGTCCCGCGATCGTCAGCGATATAGAACAGCAGAACCGCAAAGATAACATAGTCCAGCAGATCGTTGTACTGTCCGCTCAGCGTGAGCAGCACCGCCCACACGCACTGAATGGCCAGCGCGAAAACGGGCGCGCGCGTGCTGCCGTCCAGAGTGGCGGCACGGCGAAAAAACAGTCCATCGAGCGCCATGGTGTAGTAAACCCGCGCTCCCGAAAGAATCAGCCCGTTCACGCAGCCGAATGTCGAAATCATGATCGCTGCCGCCATCAGCTGGACCGCCACCGGCCCGAACATGACCGACACCACGGCTGTGGCCACGCGATCTTCCGGCGCGGTTTGAATGGCGGAGAAGGGAAGCACGCTAAGGTAAACGAAGTTGCACGCGATATAGAGCAGCGAGACCACGCCCACGCCCAGTGCAAGCGACAGCGGCAGGTTGCGCCTGGGGTTGCGCACCTCCCCCGCGGTGAACGTTACGTTGTTCCAGGCATCGCTCGAAAACAGCGTCCCCACCATCGCCACACCCACCAGGCGCACCGTGTGAACGCCCCAGCCGGCATCCCGCCAGAAGCCGGTGAAGTTGGCCTGCACCGCGGCGGCATTGCGGCCGAGAGCGAACCCCAGCACCACCAGCGCGAGCAATGCCGCCGTTTTCGCAAAGGTAAAAACGTTCTGAACCGCCGCGCCGGTGCGGATGCCGCGCGTATTGATCAGGGTCAGCGCGAGCACCACCAGCGATCGCCACCAGCTGCTGCGTGGTCAGCCCCACCTTCCCCGCGCCCAGCAGATAGTTGCTTGCCGAAACGCCGGGGAAGAACACACCGAGGTACTTCGCGAACGCTACGGCTACTGCCGCGATCGTGCCGGTCTGAATCACCAGGAACAGCGTCCAGCCGTAAAGAAAACCGCTCAGCGGCCCAAACGCTTCGCGCAGATAAACGTACTGTCCGCCGGCGCGCGGCATAGCCGCTGCCAGTTCGCCGTAACTCAGCGCCGCCGTAATGGTCAGCGCCGCCGTCACCAGCCACGCCATGATCAGCAGCCCTGGCGACTGCACCTGCCGCGCCACATCCGCCGACACGATAAAAATGCCTGAGCCGATCATCGAGCCCATCACCAGCGTGGTGGCCGACACCAGGCCGAGGCCCTTGACCAAGCCCGCCGGTTCTATTTGTTTAGTGCTCGAAGCCATTCTTCGGTACGCTCCTTGAGACTCAGTTCCGTACACCGCTCCGGCAGCAGATCGTTGATCACGGCGAGCGAATCCGCGCCCGCATCCAGGGTTTCGCGCGCGTTCGAACGGGTAATTCCGCCGATGGCAACCACCGGCTGCGGCACACCCGCGCGCCACTCCCGCAATGAGGCCACGCCCACCACTGGGTCCGGATTCTCCTTGCTGGCCGTCGCAAACATCGGCCCTATCGCGATGTAATTCACGGGCTCCGTCACCGCGAGGGCAATCTGGCTGGGGTTGTGCGTCGAAAGTCCCAGAAACCGGTGCGGTCCAATCAGGCGGCGTGCATCGGCGGCCTGCATATCGTCCTGACCCACGTGCAGCCCGGCGTTCAGCAGCAGCGCGATATCCGCGCGGTCGTTCACCACCGGAATCGCGCCGAATTCATGGCACAGACGCGCGGCCTCCTCCGCCGCCGCGAACACCAGCCGGCTCCAATGACCCTTATGCCGGATCTGAAGAATTTTCGCGCCACCCGCCAGCACGCCGCGCGCCGCTTCCACCAGGCCGCATCCGCGCCGTTCCAGCGCCGCCGTATCCAGGATCGGATACAGCCGCGGCATCAGGAACGGTGGGTTCACTGAGCGGCAGTCCCCAGATGCTGGTCGAAAAATTCGGCCGTGCGGCGGAAGGAATCGATTAGACTTTCATCGCGCAGGAAGCCATGATTCTCTTCGGGATAAAACGCCTCCGAGAACGGACGCCCATCGTGGATCAGCTTTTCCGTCAGCTGCACGTCGTCCTGAAACAGGACGTTGCTGTCCACCATGCCGTGCACAATCAGCAGCGGGTTTTTCAACATCCCGGCAAACGTAATGGGCGAGCTGCGCCGGTACGCTTCGGGATTGTCCTGCGGACGGTTGAGCCGCTGCTGTGTATAAAACGCGTTGTAGTTTTCCCAATCCGTAACTGCTGCAAATGCCGCCCCGGCCTGGAAGGTATCGGGCGAGCGGAACATCGCCATATCCGTCATGAATCCGCCGTAACTCACGCCCCAGATTCCCAGTCGCTTCATATCGATGTTGCCGAGGGATTTCGCGTAGTCCACCGCGCCCAGCACATCTTCCAGATCCGGCCCGCCCATGTTTAGATAGACGCCGGTGCGCCAGTCGCGTCCGTAACCGGAGCTGCCGCGGTAATCGATATCGAACACAACATATCCCTTGTTCGCCAGATAGCTGTTGAACACGTAGCGGAACTCCTGGTAGCTGCCCCACTGCTTCAGCACGCTGGTAGCGTAACCCGAGCCATGGATGAAGAACACCGCCGGCCACTTCCGTTTGCGGTCGTTCATCTGATAGCCGGGAGGCAGCAGCACCTTACCGGCGACGGTCTGCTTGTCCTCCTTTGAAGGGAACGAATAGAACCGCGTCTGCGGCCACGGTTGACTGGCGAACTCCGGCCTTGCGCGATGCGTCACCTGTTGACCGTCTACCCACAAATCGAGCGGATGCCGCAGATCCGCGCTCAGAGCCGCCCGGTGCGCGCCATCTTCCGAGACCACGCCGATATTGACGCCTTCGCGCTCCGAAAGCCGCTCCTTGCCGCTGCCATCCGGCTTGATCCGATAAAACTGCCGCTCCGACGTGCCATTCTCCGTAGACGTGTAATACAAGTAGTCGCCCACCCACTGTGGATTCTGCGAGTAGAGTGTCGTCTCGCTGTGGATCTCCCACTTCCCATGCGTTACCTGTGCCGGCGCTCCGCCCTCGCGGCTCACGGTATAGAGGTGTTGAAAGCCGTCCTGATCGCTGGTGAACCACACCGTGCGCCCGTCCGGAGACCATCCGATCGCCGAGCCGTTCGCCCATGCGGCGTCCTTATCCTCATACAGCAGCTTCGCTTTGCCGGTCAGCGCATCCAGCTCCAGCAGCTGCTCGCGCTTCATATCCGGACTGGTCACCGTATGGATCAGATGCAGTGAATCGGGCGACCACTGCGGACCTGCCTGTGCCCACACGCGCGCGCCCAGCGGACCATCCTGCATGGAAACGGGTTTCCCGCCATCGGCGGCCACAACAAACAGCTTCGACGCGCCGGGCTCATCCCCCGCCACGTTGCGCGGAAATGGCCGCGCCGCCGCCAGCCGTCCCGAATAGTTCGTCAGCACCTGCTGCCGCCCGCCGCCGCCTCGCACCACATAGAACAGCCGTCTGCCATCGGGGGACCACTGATACGTGCTCACGCCTTCGGCATCCACCAGCTGCGTCAGCTGCCCGCTCTTCAGATCCTGCGCAAACACCTGCCCGCCGCGCAGATACGAAAGCCTGCTGCCATCCGGTGAAAACTGCGGCCCGCTCTCGGGGGTCTTGGTTTTCGTGAGTCGAAACGGCGCCTCGCCGCCCACCGTACTCACCAGGTACAGGTCGCCCTGATAGGTGAATGCCGCCCGCGAACCGTCCCGCGAAAGATTGAAACTGTTCAGCCCCGCATTCGGCAGCTCATAGCGCTTCAGGCGCTCGTCCTTTTCGGTTTCGGCCTCGTTCAGCTCGTCATGCACGCCAGCCAGATCCGTCAGGCGCACCAGCTTACGCGAATCGGGATCGTAGCTGTAGAGATCCAGGAAGGTATTGCCTTCCGCGTTCCACAGAAACGCCAGCCGGTGTCCGGTTTTGGACCACGTGACCTCCGACGGCGGCGTGCCCCAGATAAACGGGCGCGTGAACAGGCGCTCCAGCGGCCACGACGACGCCAATAGTGAACCCGCGCTCAGCAGCGCAACCGGAATCCATCGCATGCGAATTGCCCTATGATACGAAACTTCGCGAAATTCGGCGCCAAAGAATGCCGCTGCTCAGCCAGGAGCGCTCAATCCCGGCGATGGCGCGCGAGAGCTGCGTCGATCGCCCGGCGCAGTTCGGCCACCAGCATCTCGAAGCTGCTTTGCTCGGGAGGCGCGAGCCGCCCAATGCGAGTCAAGGTATCGGTGTAAACAGCTTCGGCGTCCCCCAGCAGCCGCGGCGCGTCGGCCGGACGGTCGTCGGCCAGATCGATCAGGTGGAACCCAATCTCCACATCGGCTTCCACCAGCTCGACCGGAATCCGGTGATCCGCGGTGCAACCGTAACGGCACGGCATACAGGGCCTCCAGTGAAAGTGTATCGAATTTCCATTCGGCCGCCCGCAATCGGGGGAAACAGACCGCGCGCGGGTTCAATCCTAAAACTTCGCGGCGTCCACTGTCATCTCTACACTATGCGGACCATCGCGCTTGAAGAGCATTTCGTCACGCCCTCATTCCTTCGCGCTACCGGAGTCTACGGCCGGAACTCCATCGCTCGCCTCGCCGAACTGCAGCCGAAGCTTCTCGATGTGGGCGCCGGCCGCATCGCCGCCATGGACGAAGCTTCAATCGATTTTCAGGTGCTCTCGCTCGCCGCCATGGGTCTCGATTCCCTCGAAGCGGAGACCGCGACGCCGCTGGTCCGCGACATCAACGACGAACTGGCCGACGCCGTGAAACGGAACCCCGCGCGCCTGGGCGGTTTCGCCGCGCTGGCGCTGAAACACCCCGCTTCGGCATCCATCGAACTGGAGCGGTGCATCACGCAGCTTGGCTTCTCGGGGGCTATGCTGGACGGCACCACCGAAGGCCTGTTCCTGGACGATCCGCGCTTCCTTCCCGTCTGGGAAGCCGCCGCGCATTTGAACATACCCGTCTATCTGCATCCCGCGCCGCCGCCAGACCCGGTGAACCAAACGTATTTCTCCGGACTGCCCGGCGAAGCGGGTCACCTGCTCGCAATTGCCGGCTGGGGCTGGCACGCCGAAAACGGCCTGCACACGCTGCGCCTCATCCTCTCCGGCTTGTTCGATCGCCTGCCCGGCCTGCAACTGATCATCGGCCACATGGGCGAAGGTCTGCCCTATGCGCTCGCGCGTTCCAGCGGTGTTCTCTCCCACGCCGCGCCGCATCTGCGGCAGCCCGTCGCCGATTACTTCCAGTCGAACATTCACATCACCACCAGCGGTTACTTTACCCAGCCGCCGCTGCGCTGCGCTCTCGATGTCGTCGGCATCCACCGCATCCTGTTCTCGGTCGATTACCCGTTCGCGCCGAATGCGCGCGGCCGCGCGTTCCTCGACAGCCTGACGGGCATGCTGAATCCTCCCGATCTGGAGAAGCTCACCAGTGGAAATGCGCGCGCCGTTCTGAAGCTCAATTCACGCGCCGAGGTCCATGCGACGATGAGTGTCAGGTAACCCATGCCGCTCTTCCGCTCCTGTCTGGCTGTTCTTCTCCTGACTGTGGCGCTCCCCGCACAGCGTCCGAAATACACCAGTCCAATCGCCGATACCTCCGTCACTATTGACGGCAAAAAGATCGCGGTGGAATACTATGCGCCCTCCATGCACGGCCGCCAGGTGATGGGTGGACTGGTGCCATATGGGCAGGTCTGGTGTACCGGCGCCAACTGGGCCACCAAGCTGACGACTGACACCGATCTGCGCATCGGCTCCCTGAAACTGCCGAAGGGCAGCTACAGCATCTGGACGTTGCCGAACGAGAAAAAGTGGCTTCTTATCATCAATCGCGAAACCGGACAATTTCATCTGAATTACGACAGCAGCCGCGATCTGGGCCGCACGCCCATGACGCTCACCAGCCTGCCCGCGCCCGTGGAAACCTTCCGCGTGGAACTGCGCAAGACCGGCCCTAAAGCCGGCAAGCTGGCCCTTCTGTGGGAGAACACCGAAGCTTCGGCCGATTTTACCCTCGAGTAGCGTCCCACACAGCCCGCGCGATCCGCGCAATCACCTGCTCGCGTGTGACCTCATCCGCGCGGGAATCGGTTACAAACACGGCGATCGCCAGCTTCCTGCCATCCGGCAGGGTGATCAGGCCGATATCGTTGGTCGCCTGCGCCAGACCGTTTGTCGACCCGGATGTGCCGGATTTGTGCGCCACCACCGTGCCCGCCGGAAGATTCGCCTGCAATCGTTTGGTGGGAACCGCCGGCACCATCCAGTTCAGCAGCAGCTTCGTGTGCGCCGCATTCAGCGGCGAGTGGTCGCTGATGCGCCGGAGCAGCTGCACAGCGGCCGCGGGCTCAAACCAGTTGCGGTACTGCGCGGGCAGGTTCCGGTGTAACTCCTGTTCGCCATCCAGCAGATGAAAACCGCTGATCCCCAGCGACGCGACGTAGTCGTTCACCACCTTTGGACCGCCCGCCACCCGCAGCAGAACTTCCGTCGCGGCATTGTCGCTGATCGAGACCGACATGCGCAGCAGCTCGCGCAGCGGCACATCCACATTGGCCTTCGGGTATCTGTCCTGCAGTGGGCTGAACGTATGCGGCAGAATGCGGTCCTCCGGCAGGAACCGGACCGGCTGATCGAGGGAAAACTTTCCATTCTCGACCCCGTGCAGAATGGTCACGACGAGCGGCAGCTTGAAAACGGACTGCATGGGCGGATGCGCGTGCGGCTGCAGATCACAGTTCAGCTTCGACCCCGGCAGCGCACAGGCAACCGACACGCTTCCTTTTGCGTCGGCCGCGATGCTTCGAATCCGCTGAATCAGGGAGTCCTGCGCGCAGGCGAGGCCCGCGCTCAGGATCAGGCAGGGGAGAGCTTTCATTCGTGAAGATTAGGATACAAAAAGCCAGGCCGCGCGGTTATGGCTACCGGTCACCGGTGTGTCCTCGAAGCGGTTTAGACCCTGACTCCACACCCTCATTCGTGAAGATAATGAGCCGCCATCCTGCGCCAGTCGCGCGCGCGGTGCGCTTCCCCGTCCCACACCACCATTTCGTGGCTCACATGCTTCCCGGTCAGCACCCGGCTTAGCTCGCAGGTGCTCTCGTAGAAACAATCGTGCCTGCCGATCGCCAGCGTGATGCGCAACCTCCTCACCTGATCCAGCAGCCAGCCCTCCGCCAGATTGGCCACAAAGTGTGTCGGCGTGTGGAAGTAAATGTCCTGATCGTAATACCCGTTGAACAGATCGCGGAACGGGCCCGCCGGACGCGTCAGATCATAACGTCCGCTCAGCGCCACCACTTTGCTGAACTGTTCCGGGTGCCGCAGCGCCACGTTCACCGCATGGTAGGCGCCAATGCTGCAGCCGTGCGAAATCAGCGCGGGGTGGCCGTTGCAACTGCGCGTAAACGGAATGACTTCTTCCAGAAGATAAGCTTCGTACTCGTTGTGCCGGCCAATGCGGCACTCCGGCGCGCACCCCTCCGAATACAGACCTTCCGAATCCACGCTATCCACACAGAACAACTGCAGATAGCCCGCGCGAATGCGATCCGCTACGGATCCCACCAGTCCCCAGTTTTCGTAATCGTAGAATCGTCCCTGCCGAGTGGGGAACACCAGCACACGCGCGCCGCCGTGCCCGAACACAAGCAGTTCCATGTCGCGATGCAACCGCGGACTGAACCACTTGTGGTACTCCCGATTCATCTGAAAGGTAAATTACGTACTCACAAGGATACCGTCCGAAGGACGAGTTTCCGGTGAGGGCGGGGTGAAAATCCGGTTACGATACGGCTGCAGCAGCCGTGTCCACAACGCATAACCCGCCTCGTTCAGGTGCAGTCCGTCTTCCATATACAACTCGCACCGGGGTTCTCCCGCACCGTCCAGCATCGCCTCCGCCACATCAACGTAATAGAAAAGAGGTCTCCGCATGATTTCCTCACCAATTAAGGCGTTCGTCTGCCGGATCCGCTCGCGGATGCCCTCGCGCGCCGGGCTGATTTTGATGGAGATAAACCCCACCTCAATCAGCGGCAGCGCCCGCTTGATGCGGTCCGCCAGCGCGCTAAAGGAAGCCAGCACCTCTTCCGGCGTTTGCCCGTCCCCTAAATCGTTGTCGCCCGCGTAAATCACCAGCGACATCGGATTCACCCCCGGCACCAGACGGTCGAAAAAGTACTCGCATGCAGCCAGCGTGGAGCCCCCAAAGCCCATGTTGCAGGCGCGCGCGTCGCCCATGTCCCGCGCCAGGTCCGTCCACATACGGATTGAAGAACTCCCGTAGAAAACCGCCGGGCGGCCCGCTCCCGATCCGGCGCACAGCTGCTTCTCGAGCGCCCGCACTTCCCCCTCATACCAATCCATTCCCACACTCTAACAACGGGCCCCGCGCTAAAATAAAAAAGTCACTTCTCAGCCCCGTCGCTTCGCCCGCCCATTATGTGGATCGTTAAACTCGCGCTACGCCGGCCTTACACGTTTGTAGTCGGCGCCATGCTGGTGCTCGTCCTCGGCATCGTCACCATCATGCGGATGCCCGTGGACATCTTCCCCTATATCGACATCCCTGTCGTCAGCGTGATCTGGCAGTATGCCGGCCTCGCGCCCGAAGAGATGGAGCACCGCATCGTCACTGTCTCCGAGCGCTCTATGACCACCACGGTCAACGATATCGAGCACATCGAATCGCAGTCGCTCTACGGGGTCGCGGTGATCAAGCTCTTCTTCCAGCCGGGCGTGCACATTGAAGCCGCGGTCGCGCAGATCACCGCCAATTGCCAGAGCGTCACCCACTCCATGCCCCCGGGCATCACGCCGCCGCTGGTGATCCAGTACAACGTTTCGAATGTACCCATCCTGCAGACCAGCCTGGGCGGCAAGGGCTTTTCCGAAGCGGAACTCTACGATTTCGGCCTGAACTTCATCCGCACTCGGCCTGTCCAGCGTGCAGGGCGCCTCCGTGCCCACCCCCGTATGGCGGCAAACCGCGCCAGGTGATGGTGGATCTTGACCCCGCGCAGATGTTCGCCAAGGGCATCTCTCCCACCGATGTCAGCAACGCCATCAACGCCGGCAGCGTGATTCTCCCCAGCGGCAGCGCCAAGTTCGGCGCGCGCGAATATCGCGTCCGCATGAACAATACGCCGGAAATTCTAGAATGAGCTGAACGACATTCCGGTCAAGCTCATCAACGGCGTTCCGGTTTATATCCGCGATGTCGCCCAGGTTCGCGACGGTTACGCCATCCAGACCAACATGGTGCGCGAAGACGGCCGCCGCGCCGCGCTGCTCACCATTCTGCGCAACGGCAACGCCTCCACGATTGACGTCGTTAACCGCGTCAAAAAAGCCCTGCCCGCCATCCTTGCCGGCCTGCCCCCGGGCCTGAATCTCAAGCTCCTCTTCGATCAATCGCTCTTTGTGCGCGCCGCCATCAGCGGGGTGCTGCGCGAAGGCACCATCGCCGCCTGCCTCACCGCCATGATGATCCTGCTGTTCCTCGGCAGCTGGCGCAGCACGCTCATCGTTGCCGTTTCCATCCCGCTCTCCATTCTGGTTTCCATCATCGTGATGAGTTTCCTCGGCCAGACGCTGAACGTCATGACGCTCGGCGGCCTTGCGCTGGCCGTCGGCATCCTGGTCGACGACGCCACCGTTGAAATCGAAAACATCCACCGCAACATGGGTGAGGGCAAGCCGGTGCTGCAGGCCATCCTCGATGGCGCGCAGCAGATTGCCATCCCGGCGTTCGTCTCCACGCTTTCCATCTGCATTGTGTTTGTCCCGGTGGTGTTCCTCAGCGGCGCCGCCAAATCGCTCTTCACGCCGCTCGCCATGGCGGTGGTTTTCGCCATGCTCGCGTCTTACCTGCTCTCGCGCACGCTGGTTCCCACCATGGCGAAGTATCTGCTCGGCGGCGAAGCCCACCTGCACGCTCCCGGCCATGAGAATGAGCGGCCCCGCGGCCTCTTCGGACGCTTCCATCAGGCCTTTGAACGTGGATTCGAGCGCATGCGCAACGGCTATCGCGGCATTCTGGTCTGGGCGCTGGCGCATCGCGCCGCCACCGTCGGCGCGTTTGGTCTATTCTCCCTCGCCTCCCTCGCCATCCTGCCGTTTCTCGGTCAGGATTTCTTCCCTTCCGTGGACGCCGGCCAGTTCCGGCTCCACGTCCGCGCCCCCGCGGGCAGCCGCATCGAAGAAACCGCCCGCATCCTGAATCAGGTAGAGGCGCTGATCAAACAAATCGTTCCGCCGCGCGAACTCACCATGGTCCTCGATAACATCGGCGTCCCCCAAGGCACCACCAACATTGCCTTCGGCGACCCGTCCATGGTCGGTCCCGCCGATGCCGAAATTCTGGTCTCTCTCTCCAAAGAGCACGGGCCCACCGATGAATACGTCCGCCGCCTGCGTGCCTCGCTCCACGTCAAATTCCCGCAGCTAATCTGCTTCTTCCAGCCCTCCGACATCGTCAGCCAGATCCTGAATTTCGGACTCCCGGCGCCCATCGACATCCAGGTGGTCGGCCGCAATCTGGCCGCAAATTACAAGCTCGCTGAAACTATCCGCCGTCGGGTCGAGATGATCCCCGGCGCCGCCGACGTTCACATCCATCAGGTAGTTGACGCCCCGCAAATCCGTCTCAATGTCGATCGCACCCGCGGCGTACTGCTCGGGATGAGCGAGCGGGAAGTCGCCAACAATATGATGATTTCGCTCAGTTCGAGCGGCCAGACCGCGCCGAATTACTGGGTCAACCCGAAAAACGGAGTCAGTTACCTGATCGCGGTGCAAACGCCCGAATACAAAATGAGCGCCGTCGACGACCTGCAGACCACCCCGCTCACCTCCGGTTCGCAGATCAGCCCGCAGATGCTCACCAACCTGACCTCGGTCGAGCGCCTGAATTCCCCCGCTATCATCAGCCACTACAGCGTCGCGCCCACCTTCGACGTCTACTGCACCACGCAGGGGCGCGATCTGGGCGGCGTCGCCTCTGATATCGATCGCGTGCTCCACAGCGTCAAACCGCCGCGCGGGACCACCCTCGTCATGCGCGGTCAGGTGGAAAGCATGCGCTCGTCGTTCATCGGACTGGGCTTCGGTCTCCTGTTCGCCATCCTGCTCGTATACTTCTTGATGGTGGTGAATTTCCAGTCCTGGCTCGATCCGCTGATCATCATGATGGCGCTTCCCGGCGCGCTCTCCGGCATCCTGTTCATGCTGTTCATCACCCAGACCACGCTCAGCGTGCCGTCGCTGATGGGAGCCATTATGAGCGTCGGCGTCGCCACCGCCAACAGCATCCTGCTGGTCACGTTCGCCAACGACCAGCGCATCATCGAAGATGCCCCGGGCGCTGCGCTCTCCGCCGGGTACACGCGCCTGCGCCCGGTCATGATGACCGCTCTCGCCATGATCATCGGCATGCTGCCTATGGCCCTCGGACTCGGCGAGGGCGGGGAACAGAACGCTCCGCTCGGCCGCGCCGTCATTGGCGGTCTGGTGGCCGCCACCTTCGCGACTCTCTTCTTAGTGCCCGTGATCTACGCCACGCTGCGGCGCCGCGCTCCTTTTGAAGAAGAAATGATTTAAGAGGAAAAGTATGATCGCCGACCAGTCCATTTCCGCCCCCCGCCGCGGTTCCAAAATGCTCACCTTCGTGGTGGCGTTCCTGCTGCTCGCAGGGCTGATTGCGCTGATCGTCGGAGGCGCCATCCCACGCCTGCAGCGCCACAGCGCGCTCGCCGCCGAAGTGAGAGCCCTGCAGACGGACGCCGTCGAGGTCAATGTCGTCACCCTCAAGTCCGCCGCCCCCACCAGCCAAATCTCGCTACCCGCCAACATCCAGGCCATTCAGGAAGCGCCCATCTACGCCCGCACCGATGGCTATCTAAAAACCCGCGGCGTCGATATTGGCGACCATCTGAAAGCCGGCGCGCTGATGGCCGTCATCGAATCTCCCGAAGTTGACGAGCAGCTGGCCCAGGCCAAAGCCACGCTCGCGCATGCCGTTGCCGCGCTTGCCCAGGCCCGCGCCAACCTCAAGGAAGCGCAGTCCCGTACCGTGATTGCCAAAGCCACTGCTGAGCGCTGGACCACCTTGGTCGGCAAGGGCGTCGTCTCCAAACAGGAGAGCGAAGAAAAGCAGAGCATCTACGATTCAGCGGTCGCCAGCACCGATGCCATTGCCTCCAGCGTTACCGCCGCGCAGGCAGATATCACCGCGCAGCAGTCCAATGTGCATCGCCTCGAAGAGATGCAAAGCTTCGAGCGCGTCACTGCCCCGTTCACCGGTATTGTCACCGCGCGCAATGTGGACCCCGGGACCCTGATCACCGCTGGCAGCGGCTCCGGCAATCGCGAACTCTTCCGTATGGCCCAGACCGACGAGCTGCGCATCTTCATCAACGTGCCGCAGACTTATTCCGTCTCCATCCACCCCGGCGAGATGACCGCCATCAGCGTCACCGAATATCCTGGCCGCACCTTTCCCGGCCGAATCGCCCGCACGGCCGATTCGCTCGATCCCGCCTCCCGCACCCTGCTCACCGAGATTCACATTCCCAACACCACGCACGTGCTGCGTCCCGGAATGTTCGCTAACGTGCTGCTTTCCATCAATCGCAGCGTCAGCCCGGTCATGGCGCCCGCCGCCGTTCTGGTCTTCCGCGCCGAGGGTCCCCAGATCGCCACCGTTGCGCCCGGCAGCCGCGTGCACTACAACAAGGTCACGCTCGGCCGCGATTACGGCGCCACCATGGAAGTGGTCGCGGGCGTCCAGCCCGGCCAGCAGGCCATTCTGAACCCCACCGACGACCTCGCCGAAAACACCAAAGTCCTGATTACGAAGTAGCGATTTCCTTCGACGTGATCTCGTAACGGAACGTGTCCGGGTCCAGGCTGTCCAGCCGCTCGCCGCCCGTTTCCGCCTGCGGGTACATGAAAAACGGGACCGGCTTGCCGCTCGAACCCGGCAGCGCGACGTCGGTCGCGAAGTTGTAAGCCATCCAGTTCATCTCCCACGATCCGAACAGCCGCGTGCGCGCCCGCTCCACCGTCGCATCGCTCAGCGGCCGGTTTCCCGGCGGCTCCTCCAGAGCCACCTTCTTCACGTCCGCGGGGTCCACCGGAATCCAGCCGTAACCGCCCACGTAGACTTCCGCGCGGCAGTGCTGCGCCTTCGTCACATTCGCGGACGCGGTCCCCAGGCTTTTGTACCCCAGTTCCGATTTTGCCAGCCGGATCCCGTACGCGTCCCGTGCCGGAAGCCCCGCCGCGCGCGCCAGGCCCACATACAGCGCATTCAGGTCGGCGCACTTTCCGCCCAGGTCGCCCGATTCCAGCATGAAGCGGATATCGCCCCGTCCGCACCCGCGCGTCTTCGGATTGCGAAACGTGTTCTCCACGATCCAGTTGTAAATCGCGCGCGCCTTCTCCAGGTCCGTCCCCGCGTCCTGCGTAATCGCGAGCGACTTTGTCCTGACGATGCCGTCCGTCGGCATCAGCTTTGTCGGCTGCAGATACTCCCGCCGGGCTTCCGGGTCCATTGGCCGCGCGTTGCCACGCTTCGCAAGATCCACCGAGAAGTCCTTCGTCGCCACCCGGCTGGTTACCGTCAGCACCGGCGGCACCCCTGCAGCGAACTCAGCGCTCACCATGCCCGGCTGCCCCAGCCTGGCCGTGCCGCCTTCCGCCTGGAATTGGTTTGAAAGGATTTTCTGAAACGAAGTATCCCTCACGTTCGGCGCCGGAACCCAGACTCGCGTTACGCCGGCAGGCTTCGCCACCTCGACACGCGTCACCACTTCAAATGTCCGCCAGCCCTGCTCGGCAAACAGAGCGCCTGCGAACACAATCCCGGTGGAGCGCAGAAAATCGCGACGGTTCATTCTTCCATCCTAGCGGCGGTCTCCTGAAAATGGCGCACACTAAGGTGATCGACGGAGCGCCAGTGCCTCAATCCTTTGGCCCGCCGGAGAAGGAGTGTTCGTATGCATCGTGTACGGCTCATCGCTCTCGCTGCTTTCGCTGGCAGCGCGCAGTTCGTTTTTCCGCAGGTTCCCGCCAGCCAGCTCATGACGCCTCCGCCGGGCGCTCAAAAATTTCTCGTGATTTCTGTGGCCGGCCAGCACGGCTCCTCGTCCCTGTGGCGCACCGCTGACGGAAGCTTCGCCTCGCGCGAAAGCATCCTGCTGCGAGGCATGGTTTGGGAACAGGACGAGACCATCCATTTCGGCCGCAACGGCCAGCCCGATCGCGTGGTCATCCGCGGAATCACGCCCAACGGAGACGCCGCCGAAGCCTACACCGTCGCGGACGGCGAGGCGCGCTGGAAAACGCCCATCGATCAGGGCGCCAAAGCCTACGACAACCAAAGCCATTACCTGCCCCAGGGCGGCACCTTCGTTTCCGCTTCCGTGCTCGCCGAAAAGCTCTATCTCGCGCCCGGCCGCAAGCTTTCCCTGCTGCCCGCGGGCGAAGCGCGCCTGGTCAAACTCACCGACCTCATGCTCGGTGAGGGCGCCTCGCGCACCACCGTCTCCGCCTTCGCCCTCGAAGGCCTGTCCCTCGGCGCAGTCCCGATCTGGCTTGACAGCCGCGGAAAGTTCTTCGGCTTCATCATGGGCTTGGGCATCCTTCCCGAAGCCTACGCCGGGGATTTCCTGAAGCTTCAGAAAGCCCAGAATGACGCTCTCGCGCTGCGTGCCCCCGCTCTCGCCCGCCGGTTCGGCGCGGTGGCCGCCACGCCTGTGGCCTTCGTCCATGTCAAACGCTTCGATACCGATTCCGCCAGCTTCCTCGATGACCAGACCGTCATCGCCGAAAGAGGAAAAGTCACCGCCGTCGGACCTGCCGGCTCCCTCCCCGTTCCGCCCAACGCCAAAGTCATTGACCGCTCGGGCAAGACGCTGGTCCCCGGCCTCTGGGACGCCCACATGCATGTCTCTGACGACACCGACGGCCCCATGCTGCTCTCCATCGGTGTCACCTCCCTGCGCAACCCCGGCGCCGAAATCGAGCCTGCGGTCTCGCGCGCCGAGCGCATTCTCAAAGGCGAACTCCTGTTCCCCTCGGTCTACTCATCGGTTCTCATCGACGGCAAAGGTCCGCTCGCCGCTCAGGCCGGCATCTCCGTCAGTTCCGCCGCGAAAGCCGTTGCGGCCGTCAGGATGGCTAAGGACCGGGGCTTCATCGCGGTGAAATTCTATGGCTCCATGAAGCCGGAATGGCTGACCCCCGCCATCGCCGAAGCAAAAAGATCCGGACTGCATGTCCACGGGCACGTTCCCGCCACCATGCGCCCCTCCTAGGCCATCGCCGCCGGTTACGACGAAATCACCCACATCAACTTCGTCATGATGCAGGCCATGCCCGACAGCGTGGTCAATGTTTCGAACGGGATCATGCGCTTTGAAGGCACTGGCCGCTATGCCCGGAATGTGGATATTCACGCCGAGCCCCTCAAATCGCTGATCGCGGAACTGGCCCAAAAGCACATCACCGTCGACCCGACCGTCTCCGTGTTCGAGGGCATGTACGTCCCGGGGAATGGCGACCTCTCCCCCGCCTACGCCCCGTACAGCGGCACCATGCCGCCCACCACCGAGCGGGGTTTTCGCACCGGCGGTTTCGAAGTCCCCAAAGACCTTACCCGCGCTGATTACCGCGCCAGCTTCCGCCGGCTCCTTGAACTGACCGCGGCCGGCGTGTCCCTCGTCGCCGGTACGGATGGCTCCGGTCTGGAAATTGTGCGCGAACTCGAACTCTATGTCGATGCCGGGATGACTCCAGGCCAGGCCCTGCGGACAGCCACCATCAATCCCGCCCGCCTCGTCGGCGTCGAGGCGCAGACCGGTTCCATCACCGTCGGCAAAACCGCCGATCTCGTTCTGGTCGAGGGCGATCCTTCGAAACACATCGGCGATCTCCGCCATACCGTCTGGGTCATGTCGCAGGGCCGTCTGATGAATGCCGATGAGCTGCGTACCGCCGTCGGCTTCACCGGCCGCCCGCATTAAGTAAACTGTACGCATGCAACGCCGAACCTTCCTGCAGGCCTCCACCGCCGCGCTCGCCGCGTCCCAGGCGAAACTGATCGCCGACACGCCCATGCCTGTGACCACGCTCGGCAGGACCGGCATGCGCATCTCCCGCATCACCGTCGGCGGCTATCACATGCGCGTGCGCAGTGAAGACGAAGGCATCCGCATCGTTCACCGCGCCATCGATCTCGGCGTCAACATGTTCGATTGCGCCCATGCCTATCACGATGGCCAGAGCGAAATCACCTACGGCAAAGCACTCGCGGGCGGCCTTCGCCAGAAGATCCACCTGATGACCAAGGCCGAGATCTACACCCGCGAAGGCGCCATGAAGGAACTGGAGGAAAGCCTCACTCGCATGAACACCGACTATCTCGACCTCTGGTGCTGCCATCAGGTCAGCAAGATGTCAGAGGTCGATCAGATCCTCGCGCCCGGTGGTTCGCTCGAAGCATTCGTAGCCGCCAAACAGCAGGGCAAGGTGCGCCATATCGGCTTCACCGGACATCACAACCCCGACGTTCACCAGCGCCTGCTGAAAGCCTTCGACGGCTGGGAAACCGTTCAGCATCCCGTCAATCTGGTGGACCCTCACTACCTCAGCTTCATCGAGAACGTGCTGCCGAAAGTGCGCGCCAAAGGTCTCGGCATGCTCGCCATGAAGAGCAACGCCATGGGCGGCATTGCCGCGAACAACGTCGCTTCCATCGACGAATGTCTGCGCTTCACGTGGAGTCATGACATCGATACGCTGGTCTCCGGCGTCGAAACCGTGGACCAGCTGGAACACAACGTCCTCGTCTGCAAAACGTTCAAACCTATGTCCCAGGAGGAGCAGACCACGCTTCTGAACCGCACCGGTCAGGGCCCTGTGGGCGTCAAAGTGGAGCGTTACAAGAAGGCCGAAACCGAGCCCGCCTGATCCGCCGCGTCCGCCATTGACACCGTTTGTTCCGGAGCGCGATACTACCGTTTCAGTCTCTTCCCGCCTCTCCCGTTGAACCCCGGTTCGAACGGAATAAGGCCCCATCTCCCATGCTTCGTTTCCTTTCTCTGATCGCCATTTCTTTCTACCTGACCCTTGTCCCTGTGGACGCGCAAACGTTTCGCGGTGCCATCAGCGGCGCCATAACGGACGCCTCCGGAGCAGCCGTTCCCAACGCCAAAGTCACTGCCACCAACGACGCCACCGGCGTGCAACTCAACACCGCCGGCACCGGCAGCGGCGCCTTCGCGTTTCAGGATCTTCCCCCTGGCGCCTACACGGTAAACGTCAGCGCCGTGGGCATGCAGTCCGTTAGCGTCACCAAAGTGGAAGTTACCGCCGGCAGCGTCCGCAGCCTGCCCGTTTCGCTGGCCGTCGGAGCTGCCGCCACCGCCGTGGAAGTCTCGGCCGCTGCCGTCGCGCTGGACGCCCAAAGCTCCACCCAGACCAGCACCCTTCCCGACAAATCTGTCCAGGAAGTGCCGCTCAACGGCCGCGACTTCACCCAGCTGATCGCCGTCACGCCAGGCTTCGCCGGATATTCCCTCGGCGGCTTCGGCTCTCTAAACGGCACACGCCCGAACCAGGTGAACTGGCAGATCGACGGCACCGACAACAACGATTTCTGGCACAACATCCCGGCCATTAACCAGGGCGGCGTTTCCGGCATCGCCGGTGTCATCATGCCGCTCGACGCCATCGATGAATTCTCTGTCCAGACGCAGTCAAACGCCGAAACCGGCCGCAGCGCCGGGGGCACCGTCAACCTCACCATCAAGTCCGGCACGAATCAGCTCCACGGCACGGCGTATTACTACAACCGGAACGAATTCTTTGCCGCCTCGTCTCCCTTCTTCGTCGCCAGTCCACAGTTTCCGAAGGCGCCGGAGCTGCGCAACTACAACGCGGGCGTTACCGCCGGCGGTCCCGTCATCAAGGACAAAACGTTCCTGTTCGCCGGGTTTGAACACCAGAATTACCTCTTCGGCCTGACCGGTCTCTCCACCGAGCCTTCCGCCGCGTGGGTCTCTCGCGCCGCCGCCCTGCTCGCCAACTCCGGCGGAACGTACGGAGCTTACGCACCCGTAACGCAGAGCGCGCTCTCCGCCAGACTGCTCTCCACACTCTGGCCCGGTTCCATCACCAACCTCCCCGCCGCGCAGAATAATTACTTCGCCACCGTTCCCGGCACCGGCTACAGCTATAACGGAGTCGTCCGGCTCGATCATAACTTCACTCCCAGCGAACATCTCTCCGTGCACGCCTTCGCCGGGCAGGGCAAGCAGACGCAGCCGCCCGGCGCCAGCCTCGCGCTCGCCACGGCCAGTTCCAACCTCGGCTACTATTTCGAAGTCGCGCCGCTCCATGTGCAGAATTACTCAGCCGTCCTGAACTCCGTCCTCACCGGCCGCCTGACGAATCAGCTGCTGCTCGGAACCAGTTATTTCCAGCAGGCCTTTCATGACGCCAACAACAGCTTCAACATGAGCGCCCTCGGCCTGAACCTCAGCCCCGGCGCGCTCATCGGAGGCCAGCCCATCGCCGGCGCCTCCAACATCGTCATCCGCGGCTTCGATCAGGTCGGCATCACCCCGCCCGAAGGCCGTACGGATGCCACCGGCCATCTCACCGACATCCTTTCCTGGGTCGCCGGCAAACAACAGTTCCGGTTCGGCGGCGAATACCGCCTCGGCCGCGTGGATGAATATTACTTCCGCCGCTCCACCGGGCAGTTCAATTTTGATGGCACGCAGGGACCCTGGGCCGCCGCCTGTGCCGCCACCCCCGCCAACGCCGGCTGCGACCGGAACACTCTCGCCCTCGCGGATTTTCTCGCTGGTGATGTCAGCTCCTCTTCCATCGCCGTCGGCAACGCCGAACGCTACGTCGCCGTCACCGGCTTCAACTTCTTCGGTCAGGACGATTGGCAGATCACCCCGAAGCTCAACCTCAACGCCGGCCTTCGCTGGGAATACTTCGGCCCGCTCCACAGCGTCAACCACCCCGACATCGGTGTCTTCGTCGCCGGTCAGGGCTTGCAGCTGCAAGGCAGCGGCATTCCGAACATCTTCCGGCCGGATTACCACAACTTCGCGCCGCGCTTCGGCTTCGCCTATCAGCCGCGCAACTCATGGGTGGTTCGCGGCGGCTTCGGCATGTTCTTCGACCAGATCAACATCAATCCGTTTCTCGATTTCCGCCCACCCATCGCCGCCGCCAACGGTCTCGAAGATAACCCCATCGGCCCCGCAGCAGTGGATAACTACAGCCGCAACGCTTATAACTGGACCACCGCGCAGTCGGGCGGCGCGTCCCTCTTCCCCGGAGTAACCACCTGCCTCGGGAACTATACGACGGAGAAGAACTGTCTCAGCTCCTCACAGATCTTCAACGTGTTCTCCGTGAATCAAAACTTCCGCACGCCTTACTTCTTCAACTACAACTTCAACGTAGAGAAAAGTCTCGGCTCATCTGCTGTCCTGCAGCTTGGCTATGTCGGAAGTCAGGGCCGCAAGCTGGGCGTCATGCAGAACATTAATCAGAATGGTGCTTACTCCGCGCAGTATCCCAACTATGGCTCGGTCATCCAACTCAACAGCATCGGCACTTCGAACTATAACTCCCTCCAAAGCACGTTGCGCATCCGCCGTTGGCACGGAATCAGCGCGCAGTTCGCCTACACTTGGTCTCATACGCTTGATGAAGTCACCGAATACCGCGGCGTCCTGCCCCTCGACAGCTTCAACCTGAAACAGGAATACGGCAGCAGCGATTTCGACATCCGCCACAACTTCACCGCCTTCTTCAACTGGGATGTGCCTGGCAGCTCCCATCTGCGCGCGCTCACTCACGGCTGGACCGTCAGCGGACTCGTCACCCTCCGCAGCGGCGAGCCGTTCAACTTCGATGCCGGTACACAGCGCCCCGGCATGAACCTGATTGCGGATCCGTTTGCCGGTGTGAATCACACTTTCAGCGCGGCGCTCGGCGGTGAGCCGTGGGTGAACCCCGCCGCGTTCTGCGTCCCCGGAACCCCGGGCTGCGCCGGAACTGCGAACCCCGCCGGCAACCTGAGCCGCAACGCCTTCTCCGGCCCCGGCTTTGCCAATACCGACCTCTCCGTCTTCCGCGTGTTCCCGGTAAAAGAGCTCCTCAAAATCCAGCTCCGCGCCGAGATGTTCAACATCTTCAATCGCATCAACCTTGCCAGCGGCGCTTATTCGGTCGGCTCGAACGGAGTGGTCAGCGATACCATCGGCGATTACAGCGGCGCGCCCGGCCTCGGACCCGGTGAGCCTTTTAACATGCAGCTCGCCCTAAAAATCATCTTTTAAAGCTGCTCTGCCACAATGTAACCAGCACGCTCATGGGCCCAGTCAGCCGCATCCCGGTTGTCCTTCTGGCTGCCGGCAGCTCCACTCGCATGGGGTCGCCCAAGCAGCTTCTTGTCGTCAACGGCAAGCCGCTGCTCCGGCACTCCGTCGAAATCGCTCTCGCCTCGCACGCCAGCGGAGTCATCGTAGTCCTGGGCTCTCAGGCCGACGCCATCCGCCCCGCGCTCGCCGGCCTCGCCGTTGAAACCGTGGAAAATCCGCGCTGGTCCGAAGGCATGGGAACCTCCATCCAAACCGGCGTCGAAGCCGCGCAGCGCGGCGACGCCGATGGCCTCATCCTCGCCCTGGCCGATCAGCCCCGAATCACGCCCGAAATCCTCAACCGCCTCATCGCCACACACCACGCCACCCGCCAGCCCATCGTCGCTTCCCACTACGCCGATACCGTCGGCGTCCCCGTCTTTTTCGCCCGCGAGTTCTTCCCGCATCTGCTCGCCCTCAAACCCGAGCAGGGCTGCAAAGGCGTTATCCTCTCGAACGCCGCCAAAACCATCCGCCTCGCCTGCCCCGAAGCCGAAGCCGATATCGATACGCCCGCCGATTACGGACGCCTCGCCGCGGAACCGCAGTCATGAGCGTCCGCCGCGATGGTCCGCTCAAAGTCTCCGGCTCCGCGCGCTATGTCGCAGAGATCGACGCCCCTCGCCTCGCCCACGCCGTGCTCGTCGAAAGCGCCATTGCACGCGGCCGCATTCTTTCCATCTCCATCGCCCGCGCCTTGCACAGCCCCGGCGTCATCGAAATCCTGACCCACGAGAACGCGCAGCGTCTTGCACCTGCCCGCGTCCTGCTCGATCCCGGCGACGATGGCCAGCTCAATGCGAACGGAGCCGGTACCGCTCATCTTCCCCTGCAGAGTCCCGAAATTCACTACAGCGGCCAGCATGTCGCCCTCGTTGTTGCCGAATCGCTCGAGCAGGCCACCCGCGCAGCCGAGTGCCTCGACATCCAGTACCAGCCGCAGACCCCCGTCGCCAGCCTCGAAGCCAACCTCGCCCGCGCCTTCTCACCCGGTAAGGAATGGGACCATCCCGCCGCCGTCTCCCGTGGCGATTTCGCCTCCGAGTTTGCGCACGCCGATGTCCGCATTGACCGCGTTTACCGCACCGCTTTCCAGCACCACACCACCATGGAGCCGCACGCCACCATGGCTCACTGGGATGGCGGTAAGCTCACCGTCTACGAGCCCTCAACGTGGGTTTACGGTGTCCGCAAAACGCTGGCCGCGTGGTTCGGAATGCCGGAAGAAGACATCCGCGCCGTGCAATATTTCGTCGGCGGTTCCTTCGGCTGCAAAGGTCCCACCTGGCCCCATGTCGCCTTGGCTGCCATTGCCGCGAAGCGCACCGGCCGGCCCGTCCGCCTGGTGCTCACGCGCCGCCAGACCTTCACCTCCGTGGGTTACCGGCCGCGCATCAATCACCACATCCAACTCGGCGCCCGGCGCGATGGTTCGCTCACATCCCTCGCCCACCACGCGGTCGCCACCACTTCCCTCATGGACCGTCGCGTCGTCGCGCCGGTCACAAAGACCACGCGTAAGCTCTACCCGGCGCCCAATTGCGAAACTTCCTATCGGCTCGTCGATCTCAACCTGCCCGGCCCCTTCACCTTCCGCGGCCCCGGAGAAACGCCCGGACTCTTTGCGCTCGAATGCGCCATGGACGAGCTCGCCTCCGCTCTGCGCATCGATCCGCTCGAACTTCGCCTCCGCAACGATACGCAGCGCGACCCTGAAACCGGCAAGCCCTGGTCCAGCCGTTCTCTCGCGGAGTGCTGCCGGCAGGGAGCCGCGCGCTTTGGTTGGAACCGCCGCCATCCCGAACCGCGTTCCATGCGCGACGGTCATCGCCTCATCGGCATGGGCATGGCTTCTATGGCTTACGACGCCAAAATGGTGCCCGCTTCCGCGCGCGCCGTCCTCCGCTCGGATGGTTCGGTGCTCGTGCAAAGCGCCACCTGCGACCAGGGCACCGGCTCTTACACTTCTCTCCCCGCGCTCGCCGCCGAAATCTTGGGCATCCCGGCCGCGCGCATCCAGATCGAACTGGGTGATACCCATTTGCCGCTCGCACCAATCTCCGCCGGCTCGCAAACCATCGCCAGCGTCGGTTCCGCCATCCAGGCCGCCTGCCGCCAGCTGCTGGTCAACACTGCCAACCTTACAAAGCCGGGCGACGCCTTCGCTCAGGTGAAACCTCCCGAAACGCGCGAAGAATTCGTCTGTTATTCCTTCGGCGCGCACTTCGCCGAAGTCTCCGTGGATGCCGATCTCGGGGAAGTCCGAGTCACCCGTTACACCTGTGCCTTCGGCGCCGGCCGCATAATTGACCCGCAGTTAGCTCACAGTCAGCTGCTCGGCGGAGTGGTCTGGGGGATCGGCATGGCCCTGCACGAATCCACTGTGCTCGATCCCGCCCAGGGCCGCTTCGTGAACACCAATCTTTCCGAATACCACGTGCCCGTCAACGCGGACATTCCCTTCATCGACGCGTTCTTCGTCGAAGAGCACGACAGCCGCGTGAACCCGCTTGGCGCCAAAGGTGTCGGGGAAATCGGAACCATCGGCGCTGCTGCCGCAATTGCCAATGCCGTCTTTCACGCCACCGGCAAACGCGTGCGCGATCTTCCCATCACGCCCGATAAATTACTCTGATCTACAGCAGCTTATCCGGCGTAATCGGCAACTCGCGGATGCGTTTCCCTGTCGCGTGGTACACCGCATTGGCAATCGCCGCCGCCGTACCCGTGATCCCAATCTCGCCCACGCCTTTCACGCCCAGCTCGTTTACATGCGGATCGTGCTCTTCCACGGTGATGATGTCGATCACCGGCGCGTCCAGATTCACCGGCACGTGGTACTCCGCCAGATTCGCGTTCACGACGCGGCCGCGTTTGGCGTCCACAATGGTCGCCTCCGTCAGCGCCATCCCGATCCCCCACACCATGCCGCCCATCAACTGGCTGCGCGCGGTCTTGGCGTTCAGAATGGTACCGGCGCCATACGCGCCGGTCAGCCGGTTTAGCCGCACTTCTCCCAGCTCCGCGTCCACTCGCACCTCCGCGAAAGCTGCGCCGAAGGCGTACATCGAATACTTTTCCTTCTCCTCGCCCGGCTTCGCGTCGCCCCTCGCCTCAATTTCCTTGCCGCCCTGGCGTGACATAAACGCAGCCAGGCTTTCCCGTTTTGCCGGAGTGGATTTGCTCACCAGATATCCGCCGTCGATTGTCACATCGTTCGCGCCCAGGCCGCTCAGCGGAGACGCCGCATCCGTGATCGCCATCTGCACCAGCTTTTCGCGCAGCGCCAGTCCTGCCAGCTTCACTGCGGACCCCGTGCTCGCTGCCGTCTGCGAACCGCCCGAGACCGGCGTCTCCGGAAACTCCGTGTCGCCCAGCCGGAACGTCACCTGGCTCGGCGTCATCCCAATCGCGTCCGCCGCCACCTGGCTCATCACCGTATACGTGCCTGTGCCAAGATCCTGCGTGCCCGCTTCCACCAGCGCGGAGCCGTCCGGCCGCAGCCGCGCCAGCGCGTGCGATTCCGCGCGCCGCGTCGGGTAACACGCCGTTGCCATCCCGTAACCCACCAGCCACTTGCCGTCCCGTGCCGCGCGCGTCTCCTGCTTTCGCCGCGACCACTCGAACTTCTCCGCACCCTGCCGGTAGCACTCCCGCAGGGACTTGCTGGACCACGGCTTGTTCTTCTCCGGGTCCTGCTCCGCATAGTTGCGCAGCCGCAGCTCCACCGGGTCCATCCGCAGCGCGTAACTCAGCTCGTCCATCGCCGATTCCAGCGCGTAGTTTCCCGGCGCCTCGCCCGGTGCCCGCATGAAAGATGGCGTCCCCATGTCCAGCCGCACCAGCCGATGTGTACTGGAAGCGCTCGGTGCCTGGTACAGCATCCGCGCCTGCAGCCCGCACGCCTCCACGAACTGATCGAAGGAGGATGTCTGATCGATGGTGTCGTGCCGGATCGCCGTCAGCGCTCCGTCCTGCGCCGCCCCCAGCGAAACCGTCTGATGCGTGCGTCCCCGGAAGCCCACCGGCCCGAACATCTGTTCGCGCTTCATCACCAAACGCACCGGCCGCTCCACGCGCCTTGCCGCCATGGCGCACAGCACTACATGCGACCACGTCGGACCCTTGCTGCCGAAGCCGCCGCCCAGATACGGCGATACCACTCTCACGTCGTCCGGATGCAGGCCCAAAACTGTCGCCACGCGCTCCCGGTCGCTGAACACACCCTGCGTCGCGTCGTAGAGGGTGAGCTTCGTCGGGCTCTCCCAGACAGCGATCGTCGCATGCGGCTCCATCGGATTGTGCGTCTCGATTGGGGTCACATACAGGTTGGCATGCTGCGCTTTGGCATCGGTCATCCCGGCCTTCACGTTGCCACGCGACCAGTCCGCCGGGTCGTCTCCGCCGCCTGCTTTGCCCGGGTCATACGCGCTGCCCATGCCGTTTTCCAGGACCACGTTGAAAGGCGCGTTCTTATACTGCACACGCACCAGCTCCGCCGCCCGCGTCGCGTTCTCCAGCGTGTCCGCCACCGCCACCGCAATCGGCTGGTTGCTGTACAGAACGTGATCGTCCTGCAGCAGGTTCAGCTTCCGGCTGGTCGGCCGGTTCGGGGAACTGCCCTTCGGCTGCGAAGGCAGTTTCGGCGTATTCTGGTGAGTCATAATCGCCAGTACGCCCGGCGCCTTCTCCGCTGCCGAGATGTCCATCTTCGCAATGTGGCCCTTCGGAATGGTGCTCATCACCAGCACCGCCGAAACCGCATTCGGCACCGGATGCTCCGCTGCATAAACCGCGCGGCCCGTTACCTTCAGCCGCCCATCCACGCGATCGAGCGGCTTACCAATCGATTCAACCATTCGTCTTTCCTCGCGAAGCCGCTACCGTCAGCGCCCGCACCACCGTCCGCTTCGCCATCTCCACCTTGAACGCATTGTGCGGGTAGGTTCGCGCTCCGCGCACAATCGCTTCCGCCGCCTGCCGGTACGCCGCGTCTCCGGCCGGCTTGCCCGCCAGCACCTGTTCCGCTTCGGGCACCCGCCATGGCTTGTGCGCCACGCCGCCCAGCGCCAGCCGCGCCGATCGGATCCGTCCGTTGTCCAGATCCATCACCGCCGCCGCGGAGACGAGAGCAAACGCATACGACGCCCGGTCCCGCACCTTCACGTAGGAGAAGTACTGTCCCGATCCTGCCACCGCAGGAATATCGATCGCCGTAATCAGCTCGCCATGCTTCAGATTCGTATCGAATTGCGGCGTGTTGCCCGGCAGCCGGTGGAAGTCCGCAAACGCGATCTCGCGATCGCCCCTCGCGCCCTGCACCCGCACCACCGCGCCCAGCGCCGCCAGCGCCACCGCCATATCGCTCGGATGCGTCGCGATGCATTCATCGCTCGCTCCCAGAATCGCGTGGATGCGGTTGTATCCGTCCCGCGCCGCGCATCCCGATCCCGGTTTCCGCTTATTACACTGCGCGAATCCGACATCGTAGAAGTAGTAGCAGCGCGTCCGCTGCAGCAGGTTGCCTCCCGCCGTTGCCAGATTGCGCAGTTGCGGCGAAGCCCCTGCCACCAGCGCCTCCGTCAGCACCGGAAACCGCTCCCTTACCAGCGGATGGTTCGCCATGTCGCTATTCCGCGCCAGGCTCCCAATGCGCACGCCGCCTCCCGGCAGTTCCTCGATCTTGTCCAGTGGCAGCCTGCTGATATCGATCAGCCGCGCCGGCTCTTCCACCTGATACTTCATCAGGTCGATCAGGTTCGTTCCGCCCCCGATGAACTGTGCATTCGGGTCGCCGCCCAGCTGCGTGATCGCTCCCGCCGCGTCTGTTGCCCGCGCGTACTCGAAGGACCTCATGCCCGCCCCCGCTCGTATACCGCGCGCACCGCCACCACAATGTTGGGATAAGCGCCGCACCGGCAGATGTTGCCGCTCATGCGTTCCCGGATCTCGTCATCCGTCACTTCCACCGGCCCTCGTTTCCGCACATCCGGCGTCACCTGGCTTACTGTGTCCTTCTTCAGTTCATCCACCAGCGCAACCGCCGAACAGATTTGTCCCGGCGTGCAGTACCCGCACTGCAGCCCGTCGTGTTCCACGAACGATGCCTGGATCGGGTGCAGCTGATCTCCCTGCGCCAATCCTTCCACTGTCGTGATCTCGTCGCCCTGATGCATAATCGCCAGCGTCAGGCATGAATTCGCCCGCCGCCCGTTGATCAGCACCGTGCATGCGCCGCACTGCCCGTGGTCGCAGCCCTTCTTCGTGCCCGTCAGATGCAGCCGCTCCCGCAGCGCATCCAGCAGCGTCACCCGCGGCTCGATTGATAGCTGATGGTCCTGTCCGTTGATCCGAAGCGTGACATCGCTCGGCTGATGATCTTCACTCTGCGCCTGCGCCTCAGAGGGCACCAGCGTCGCTGCGCCCGCGGCCGCGGCTCCGCCTACAAATTCGCGGCGGGTAACTTCGCCTTCGTGATCCATTTACGCCTTTACCTCGCAGGAGCTCTGCCAATGGGCGATGCTGTACATCGGGCCACTTCTTTGGCAGCGAAAATGTAAATCGTTGGCACCATGAATGAAATCGAGGCCATCCTCGCCGCGGTGGATGCCCTTGACATCGGCGCTCAGGATGCGGTTCTCGCCACGGTCGTGCGGGTGCGCGGTTCCGCCTATCGCCGCGCCGGTGCGCGCATGCTGCTCCTCCCCGATGGCCGCCGCATCGGCGCCATCAGCGGCGGCTGCCTGGAACGCGATCTCTGCCGCAAGGCGTGGTGGCTCACCTCTGACGATGAACCCTCACTGCGCGTCTATGACACCACTTCCGAAGAAGATGCCGTACGTGCCTTCGGCCTGGGCTGCAACGGCGTTGTCGATGTTCTGCTCGAACGCGTTTCCCGCGCCTCCGCACGGGGCACTCTCGACTTCCTCAAACACCTCCGCGCCTCGAATCAGCCCGGTGTTGTCGTCCACCTCATTCGCGATCCCGCTGGCGGCGCAGCGAAGCGTTTCTTCTCCACCGTTGAAGAAGCCGCGCACGACCCTCAGGCCGTCGAAACATTTCTCACCGGCGAATCGCGCTTCGTCTCCGACGACACCTTCGCCGCGTTCTACGAATACGTCGCCCCGCCCACCGACATCGTCATTTTCGGCGCCGGGTACGATGCCGTGCCGCTCGCCCGCTTCGCGCGCGCACTCGGCTGGCGCGTCACCCTGGCCGATGCCCACCCCGCCAACGCCGCAGTTCGCTTCCCCGGGTTCTCCGGCGTCGTCCCCTTCGAAGACGCGCCCGTCTCTGAACGCTCCGTGGTCGTCCTCATGACCCATAACTATGAGAACGATCGTGATCTTCTCCGCCGTCTTCTGCCGGCCGGCCCGCGGTACCTCGGCATCCTCGGCCCGCGCCACCGCACGGAGCACCTCTTCGCCGATCTCGGTATCTCCTCCGACTGGGAATCCGTTCACGCGCCTGTCGGTCTGGACATCGGCGGGGATTCACCCGAAGCCATCGCGCTCTCCATCGTCGCCGAGATCCAGGCAGTGCTCGCCGGCCGCTCCGGCGGCATGCTCCGCGATCGCTCCGGCCCTATCTATCGGCCCATGCTCGAACTCGTCACCTAACCGCTCGTGAAGATCCTCGTCTTCAACGCGGCAGCTCCTCGCTGAAATTTGAGCTCATCGAATCGCCTGCCGGACGCAAGCTGGTCAGCTGCATCCGCGAGCGCATCTGCTCCGCGTTCGCCTGGTGCGGGCTCCATCTCGACCCCGCTGTGAATAACGAAACCAACAATCGCGAGGCCCGCATCACCCGCGCCTCATTCATCGTTTACACTTATCGAAAATGCCATCACGCAAATCGGCACAACCCACGCCGAAGATCGATCCTAGGTACGCAACGTTTAAGCTCTCCATCCGCAAATCCGGTATTCATCGTCACGGCATCTTCGCTGAAGAGGATATTCCCGCGCGCCGCAAAGTCATGGAGTACACCGGAGAGCGCATCAATCGCCGCGAGACCCGCCGCCGCAGTGATGAGCAGGGCTCGATGATCTATCTTTTTACTCTCGATAGCTACTGGACACTCGATGGAGCCGTCGGCGGCAGCGGCGCCGAATACGTCAATCACTGCTGCGATCCCAACATCCGCACCGTCGTCACCAAAGGCCACATCCTTTACATGAGCGCGCGCCCTATCAGGAAGGGCGAAGAGCTCACGGTCGATTACCACTTTTCCAAGGACATCGAAAAGATACCCTGCAAGTGCGGTTCGCCCCGCTGCCGCGGCACCATCAACGTCAAGTAGCGGAGAATATCTCCCTTCCTCCGGAACTATTGCTTTTTAGCTAAAGGTTCGGCCCGGCGAGGCCGATAAAGCAGGAGAACGGAGATCAATGTCCCTAACCATTCCCACGAACCGCAAGAGTATTGTTGTGGTCGATACCCAGCCCATCAGCATTGAGGGCATGCGCAGCCTCATCGAAAGCTGCTCCGAGTTGCGTTACGCCGGCGCCGTCACCACCCTCCCGGCAGGCATCGAGCTGGTGCGCGGAGCGCGCCCTTCGGTCGTCATCATCGATAAAGCCTTTGGCATTCAGCCGCTCGTCGACTGGCTGCCTTCCCTGAAATCCTGCCAGAGCGCCGCCATCATCTGGGGCGCCGGAATTGGCAACAGCGACGCCCTTCGTCTGGTCCAGGCCGGCGCGCGCGGCGTCGTCCAGAAGACTTCGGATCTCGACGTCGTCATGTCCTGCATTCGCACCGCGGCCGAGGGCGGCACCTGGATGTCCGACACCATCCTGCAGGAAACGGAGAGGGAAACGCGCAGCCGCTCCAGCCTAACCGCCCGTGAACATCAGGTAGTCGAACTGGTGGAACGCGGCATGCGCAACAAGGAAATCGCCGGGAATCTCGGCATCCGCACCGGCACGGTAAAAATCCACCTGAAGCACATTTTCGAAAAGACCGGCTGCCGTGGGCGTTATGGTCTCGCGCTCGCCGGCCTTCGCGAAAAAGGCCACTTCACGCACGCCATCATGTAAGGAAACGGCGGAACCGCTCCACTTCCTCCTGGAACTCCCGGCGGAACTGCGGCTCCGCCGGTTTCTTGCCAACGTATCCGTCTTCCACGCGCAGACCGTTTTCACTTCTCGACACATTCACCCAGCCGATGGCTTCTTCGCGCCATAACACCGGCATTGCGTAGTACCCCATCTTCCGTTTCGGCGGTGGTGTATATGCTTCGAACCGGTACGCCCAGCCCCAGAAATGTTCGAACCGCGCCCGGTCCCACACCAGCGGATCGAATGGAGCCAGGAAGCGCACCTGTTCCTCCGCATCCTTCCGCCGCGACACACGCCCGGCCGGCCACACATAACGGACGCCGTCGGCTTCCGCGCTGTCGAGCCGCGCTTCGGCCAGCAGATCCGCCACCACGGACCGCCAGCCGCTCAGCTGCGGCGCTGCATGCCCCAGATGCCGCAGTGCCGCCCGCAGACTTCGCTCCGGTGCCGGCGCCAGAATCCCGGCGATCACCAGTGTCAGTCGCCGCAGCCGTTCCTCCGGCGCCAGCGGCTCGTGCGTAATCTTCGCCGGCTCATAGAGCCGGATGCCGTTCTCGCGCCCCGCGACCCGCAGCAGTCCGCGGTAGTGCAGCTTGTGCAGCATCTGCGTAGTCGCCTTCGAATAGCCGCCCCACGCATTCACTTCCCGTTCGCGCCCCAGATAGCGCTCCAGCTCCCGTGGATGCAGCCGCCGGTGCGCGGATACCAACTCCAACACCCGCCTATCTGCCGCGCTCAGCTCCCGCTCGGCCCGCGGATGCAGCAACTGCCAGGTCGATTCCGGCATAAATCCATAGGCATACAGGTAATCCTCTTCCAGCCCCAGCGCCCGGTACCGCGCATCCAGATCCCCCGCGCTATAGCCAGCCACCCGCTGCCTCAGAATTAGGTCCTGAGCCCGCGCCGGCGACCGGATCGGGTCCGCCTGCACAAACCCCAGCCGCTGCACTGCCCGCCCCAGCGTTGTCGGCCCAAAAAGCGAGTGCACAATGGCCTGCCGCCGCAAAGCCTGCAGGGAAACCCTTCTTTCCCTCACGCCCGCATTCGCCGTTCACAACGCATAGACCTTTATTTTCGCCCGCCGCCGCTGGCCCAGGGCACCGCACCGACCCGCCCTCGGCGAATTGCCCGGTTATCCTGAGGAGCGGCCGATTCCACTGTCGGGTTACGCGGCCGCGCGCAAACCGCCCGTTGTGCACTCCTGAAATCCATGCACAATATGCACAATCCTGCACAATGGCTTCGTTTCGCACGGCCTCGCCGTCAAACGAATCGGCGCTATCATACCCCCATGCGTCTCCTCGCTTTACCCCTCGTTCTGCTCGTCGCGCCCGCCTTCGCGGCCACCGCCAACAGCCCCCATCTGTTGCAAAAACCTGCGCTCAGCCAAACGCAGATTGTTTTTTCTTACGCCGGCGACCTCTGGACTGTCCCCCGCGCCGGCGGCGCCGCTCAGCGCCTTACCTCCGGCGTGGGCACCGAGTCCGAACCCGTTTTCTCGCCCGACGGCAAAACCATCGCCTTCACCGGCGAATACGACGGCAATACCGACGTCTTCACCATCCCGTCCACCGGCGGCACGCCCACCCGCATCACCCACCACCCCGATCCCGATAACGCCATCGGCTGGACGCCCGACGGCAAAAACATCGTATTCCGCTCCACTCGCGAAACTTACTCGCGCTTCACCCGCCTTTTCACGGTTCCGGCCGGAGGCGGGCTCGCGAAGCCGCTGCCCGTTCCGATGGGTTATTCCGGCGTTTTTTCTTCTGACGGGAAGCGTTTCGCCTATGCGCCCATCGGCGTCGGCGGTTCGTTCACCAACTTCATCGCCTGGAAGCGCTACCGCGGCGGACGCGCCAGCTTCCTCTGGATTCTCGACATGAATACCCTCGAAACCCAGAAAATTCCCCGCACCGATTCCGCCGATTTCGACCCCATGTGGGTCGGCGACAAAGTCTTCTTCCTCTCCGATCGCGGCGGAGCCGTCGGCCTTTTTGGCTTTGATCCCTCATCGAAAATGGTCACCCAGGCTGTGAAGAACACCGGCTATGACATCGATTCCGCCAAAGCCGGACCGGGCGGCATCGTCTATGACCAGTTCGGCGATATCTATCTATATGAGGTCGCCAAAGGCAAGGCCGCCAGGGTGCCGATCGAGATCTCCGGCGATATGCCCGAAATCCGCCCGCGCTTCTCCGACGTCAGCCAGCAGCTCCGCGCCGCCCGCATCTCGCCCACCGGCGTGCGCGCGTTGGTCGAAGCCCATGGCGAGATCCTCACCGTTCCCGCCGCGCGCGGCGATTTCCACAACATCACCAACACGCCCGGCGTCATGGAGCGCGCGCCCTCCTGGTCGCCCGACGGCACCAGCATCGCCTACTTCTCCGACGAATCCGGCGAGTACGCGCTCCACATCAAACCGCAGAACGGCGCGGGCGATGCCAAAAAGATCTCCATCTCGCGCGATTCCGCCTACTACAGCAACCCGCGCTGGTCGCCTGACAGTAAGTTCATCGCTTTCCACGACAACCGTCTGAACTTCTGGCTCGCCGACGTCGCCGCCGGAAAGGTCAGCAAGGTCGATACCGATGAGCTGAACAGCGCCAATTCGGATGTCACCTGGTCGCCCGATTCCAAATGGCTGGCCTTCAGCAAAGGCCTGCCGAACCGCCTGCACGCCATCAATCTCTACTCGCTCGCCACCGGCAAACGCACGCAGGTCACTGACGGCATGAGCGACGCGCGCTATCCGCAGTTCGACCGCAACGGCGAGTATCTTTACTTCACCGCCAGCACCAACTACGGCACCACCGTCAGCGGCCTCGATATGAGCAGCGACGAGTTCGAAGTCACGCGCAGCGTCTACGCGCTGGTACTCAGCACCGACGGTCTCTCGCCGGTCGCGCCCGAGAGCGACGAGGAAAAGCCTGGCGCCGCGCGGCCTTCGCGAACCCCGCCCGCCGATGCCACCGTGAAGCCCACCCGCGTCGATCTCGGCGACATGGCGCGACGCATCGTGCCGCTGCCCATTCCGGCGCGCAGCATCGATGCGCTGGTGGCCGGCAAGCCCGGCACGTTTTACGTCTCCGAAAGCGCCTCCGGCTTCGCCCGCGCCGCCGCGCCGGGCCGCACGCTGCAGCGCTTCGATATCAAGACTCGCAAACTGGAAAACTTCGCCACCAATGTCGCCGATTTCGATGTCTCCGCCGATGGGGAAAAGATCCTGATCGGTTCCATGCCGCCGCGTGAGAACGGCGCGCCTGCCGCCGCCGGAGCGCCCGAGCGCGCGCCGCAGTACGCCATCGTCAGCACCGCCACGGCCGTGAAACCTGGAGACGGCGTGCTCCGGCTGACCGGCATGGAAGTCCGCGTCGATCCCGTAGCCGAATGGAAGCAGATGTATCACGAAGCCTGGCGCATCGAGCGCGCTTACTTCTACGATCCCCATTTCCACGGCCTCAACATCGAAGCCGCCGAGAAGAAGTATGAGCCGTATCTCAGCTCGCTCGCGGCCCGCGCGGACCTGAACTACATCTTCCAGGAAATGCTCGGTGAGTTTACCGTCGGTCATATGCGCGGCAACGGCGGCAGCATACCGAGCCCCCGCCACATTCCCGGCGGTCTGCTCGGCGCCGATTACGACGTCGCCGACGGACGCTACCGCCTCAAGCGCATCTATTCCGGCGAGAGCTGGAACCCGCAGCTGCGCGCGCCGCTGGTGCAGCCCGGCGTGAAGATCTCGACGGGCGATTACATCCTCTCCATCAACGGCCAGGATCTGACGGCGGCTGACGATATCTCGCGCCTCCTCGAAGACACCGCCAACCGCACCGTCGTCCTCAAGCTCGCTTCCAGCGCTTCCGGAGCCGATTCGCACGAAGTCTCCGTCGTGCCTGTCGCCACCGAACAGCCTCTGCGCAACCTTGCCTGGATCGAAGAGAATCGCCGCAAGGTGGATCAGCTCAGTTCCGGCAAACTCGCCTACGTCTACATGCCCGACACCGGCCAGCCCGGCCTCACCAGCTTCAATCGCTATTTCTTCGCCCAGACGGATCGCAAGGGTGTCATCATCGACGAACGTTTCAACGCCGGTGGTCAGGTAGCCGATTACGTCATTGAAGTGCTGCGCCGTCCGCTGCTCAGCTATTGGGCGCCGCGCTACGGGGACACCTACAAAACACCGGCCGGTTCCATTCAGGGACCCAAAGTGATGATCATCAATGAATTCGCCGGTTCCGGAGGCGACGCCATGCCCTGGCTGTTCCGTAACCAGCAGCTCGGCACCCTGGTCGGCAAGCGGACGTGGGGAGGTTTGGTCGGCGTCGGCGCTTACCCCGTCTTAATGGATGGCGGTAACATCACCGCGCCCAGCTTCGGCTTCTTCAGCCCCAAGGGCGAATGGGATGTGGAGAACCACGGCGTCCCGCCCGATGTCGAAGTGGAACTCACGCCCATGCAGGTTTCGCAGGGTCACGATCCGCAGCTGGAGCGAGCCGTCAGCATCGCCATGGAGCAGCTGCAGAAATCGCCCGCGCCGGAGCCGAAGCGCCCGCAGTATCCGAACTATCACCAGACCAGCGGCGGTATGTAATTAGTTCGCCACAATCGTGTGGCTTGCCAGATCGACGGTCACCATGTCTGAAGGTGACTTGAACGTCTGGCCGGCCACCGTATCGTGCATCTCGATGCGCATTCGCTTCGCATCCACCACGACGCGCAGGTAGCCGAAATCCTGGTCGTCGTAGTTTTCCAGCACCAGGCCGTCGCCCACCGGCAGCGGAGTTCGCGGCGGCGCCCCGGCTATCTTCTGCAGCGGCGTTAACCCGTGTCCGCCGTTGCCGCAGACTACATAGGGAATCTGGAACTTCTTCACCGTGCGGGAGAAGCGCTGGTAATTATGCGCGTGTCCCGAAAAGTGCGCGTGTGGCCAGTAACCCGCTTTGGTGCACGCCGCGTCCAGATCGGCCAGCATTTTGGGACTGCCGCTGTGCACGACACCGCCGCTGAATGGCGGATGATGCGTAACCAGAATGGTGGCGCCGCCTCGCTTCTTCGCCTGCTGCAGCGCGCTCACCAGAAAGGTCAGCTGCTGATCGTTCACCGGCGACGTTTTGTCTCCTTGACTCGAGATCACGCCCGGATCTTCCAGAACGTTGCTGTATAGGCCGATGAAGGTCACGAAAGGCGCCACCATGCAGAAATAGACTGCCGGCTGCGTCATGGCCGTTCGCACCAGGCTGCCCGATTCCGGCGTCTTCACCGGTTCCGGACTCACGAAGTTCCGCAGAAAGGCGTCCAGCGATCGCACGCCTTCGCCCGTATAAACGAGTCCGTCATGGTTGCCCGCTACCGCGAAGATCGGCGCGGGGTATGAGCGGTAAGGCTCATAGAACTGGTCGAAGTAAAACATCGCCTCGCCGAAGCTGTAAACCACGTCGCCCAGATGGTAAAGAAACGCTGGCCGGTCCTGCGGCAGCGGATCATCGAAATCCGCGACCATCTTGTCTGCGACCAGCGATTGCGTGGCCGGACCTTTCACCGATCCGGTGTCGCCCACGCTATGGAATACAATCTGGCCCGCCTTTCGGATTTCCGTCTCTGTGGCCGCGCCGCCGGTTCCCAGCGCCTGCGCCAAAGTCATCGTCAGGTTCACGCCGGCTGGCGGCGTCGGGATTGCCTGCAGCAATCCCTTCTGCACTTTGGCGAAAAGCCCTGTATCGCTGCCATGCGTCACCGTGAAGACTGTTGGGTCCGGCGACGCGGTCGGTTGCCCGAACTGCGGATCGCCGGGAACAAACTTCCGGCGCTGAATCATCTGGCGAGCCATGAAGACTCCTTTTCTTCGAGTGGACTTGCTAACTTCCGATCGAGATCACAAGGTTCTGGGGAATTTTTGTCCCCCCGAGAGTGAACGTCAACGGCACGGCATCACCGGAACCGACGTTCGGAACTACTACGTTGAACTGGTAAAGGCCAACGTAGCCATACACTTCGCCGGAGAAAGTCACGGTCGCGGGTACACCGTTGAAAGACACCTGGAACGGCATCTGCAGGCTGTTGGTCAGCCTCGAAATCTGGCCTGCCGGCAGGTCGGGAGTCACGGAACCGAACCCGACGCCGTATAGAATGACGGTGTCTCCGGGTTTCGCCCGCGCCGTACGCACTGCGTTAGTCGTGCCCGGCGGCAGAACGAATGTGCTCCCGTCCGGGAACAGCGCCGCAACGTAGTTACCCGAGCTGAGTTGGAATGCTGTGGGAGCCAGAATGCCAGGCTCTACCGTGTTGACCGTGACGGTGGTGGCCGCGCTGCTTCCCCCCGCGGTGGTCACAATTACCGGCTGCGGACCGGACGCCAGACCGGATGGAACCTGCGCATTCACCTGGGCCGGGCTCACGAAATCGACATAGGCGGGCTTGCCGCCTACGGTCACCGTTGTGCCGGCCAGGCTGGTAGGAGCCGCGTCGCCTTTGAAATCGTTGCCGCTCCATGTCTGGGAAAGCACCGTTCCCAGGTTCAGGCCGTAAATCTCCATCCATGTGCCCGGTGCGATTGCGGAGAAGCCGCCATACTGACCGGCGCTGATTACCCCGGCGGAAGCCCGGATAGAGGGAGTGGGATCGATGGTGCCGATGAATTTCTCAGTCAGGGTCGCTCCGGCAGTCCCGAATACAGAAGCAGTGTTACAGACGGTAGCTTTGGTGCAGCTCTGCGCAGCAGTGCCCGCGAAATAAATAAACGTGTAATAGAAATTCGTTACGGTGCCGTCTGTTCGGGTCAGCGTGGTAATCAGCGACCCGGAAGACAGGCTCAGGGCCACCGTATTTTCACTGCCGCCCGTGATGGTGGCCAGGATGGGGGAAGGCCCGTTCCCCTGGTATTTCAGCGCGATGCTAAAGGTTCCGCCGCCCAGGCCCGTGTACGCACCTGTCAGCGTGCAATTGGTGAAACTTCCGTCGTAGGCGCAGGTGCCCAGGGTCATGGTGGCCTGCCCGTTGCCCGCACTATTCGGGCCGAGTCCGGTAAACACCAGATTCTCGTTGGACGGGCCAGCCGTTACAGCGGTGGCCAGCGCAAGCGGAGCCATCGCAAGAGAAAAGAAGACAACGGCAGTTTTTTTCATAGGAAATGGGGGATTGTTCTCGGAACCGAGTTCAAATTGTATCAAACGAAAAATCACACCATTCCCCATTCCCGCGCACTCATCTGACACGATTCCGTCATGTACCTGTGCCATGCTACGAACGAGAAGTTATGGAAACCCCCGGCCAATCGTTACAACCCGATGAGCTGAATCGTATTGATTCGTACTGGCGGGCGTGCAATTACCTGTGCGCCGGCATGATCTATCTGCGTGATAACCCCCTGCTGCGCGAACCGCTGCGGCTCGAACACATCAAGAACCGGCTCCTCGGGCACTGGGGTTCCGATCCCGGCCAGACTTTTACCTGGGTGCACCTCAACAGGGTAATCCGTAAGTACGATCTCGACATGATTTATATCTCGGGTCCAGGTCACGGGGCCCCCGCGGTAATTTCCAACTGCTATCTGGAAGGTACTTATTCGGAAGTCTATCCGGAGAAGAGTCAGGACGCAGCGGGCATGCTTAAGCTGTTTCGGGCGTTTTCGTTTCCGGGTCAGCTGGGAAGTCACTGCACGCCGGAAGTTCCTGGGTCCATCCACGAAGGCGGCGAACTCGGCTACAGCGTTGCCCATGCGTTTGGCGCTGCTTTCGACAACCCGGACCTGATCGTCAGCGTGATGGTTGGTGATGGGGAAGCCGAAACCGGACCGCTCGCCACCTCCTGGCACTCCAATAAGTTCCTGAATCCAATTCGCGACGGCGCGGTGCTTCCCATCCTGCATCTGAACGGGTATAAGATCGCCAACCCAACTCTGCTCGCCCGCATCACGCCGGAAGAACTGAAAAGCCTGTTCGAAGGCTACGGCTGGACTCCGCACTTTGTCGAAGGTGACGACCCGGCCCTCATGCATCCCAGGATGGCGGCCACCGTGGAGCACTGCATCCAGCACATTCGCGCCATTCAGCAGGAAGCACGAAACTCCGGCAAGGCGGAACGCGCACGCTGGCCCATGATCGTTCTCCGCAGTCCCAAAGGCTGGACCGGCCCGAAGGAAGTGGAAGGACATAAGGTAGAAGGCTTCTGGCGCGCCCACCAGATACCCGTGATGGATGTAAAGAAGAAGCCGGAGCGCCTGAAGATTGTCGAAGACTGGCTGCGCAGCTACCGGCCTGAAGAGTTATTCGACGAGAACGGCACACTAAAGCCGGAGCTCAAAGCGCTGGCGCCCACCGGAGAGCGGCGCATGAGCGCCAACCTGCATGCCAACGGCGGAAAACTCCGGAAGCCGCTCGATCTGCCGGACTTTCGCAAATACGCTGTTGAGATCGAGGAACCCGGCACAAAGGAGATGTCTCCCACCGGCAACCTTGGTAAGTACCTGCGCGATGTTATGCGCGCCAACATGCATAACTTCCGGCTGCTAAGTCCGGACGAGAATGCTTCCAACCGGCTCGAAGATGTTTACGAAGCGAGTTACAAAACCTGGCTCGCCCGGTTCCTGCCGGAAGATGCCGACGGCACGGATATCGCGCCCGACGGCCGCGTGATGGAGATGTTGAGCGAAACCACGCTTGAAGGCTGGCTCGAAGGTTATGTGCTCACCGGCCGCCATGGCCTGTTCAACAGCTACGAAGCCTTCGTTCACATCATCGATTCCATGTATAACCAGCACGCCAAGTGGCTGGAGAAATCGAAGCTTGAAATCGACTGGCGGGCCCCCATCTCCTCGCTGAACATCCTGATATCCTCCCTGGTCTGGAGACAGGATCACAACGGGTTCACTCATCAGGATCCCGGATTCCTCGACGTGGTGAGTAACAAGAGCGCTGGTATCACCCGCATCTATCTCCCGCCTGACGCGAATTGTCTGCTGAGTGTCACGGATCACTGTCTGCGCAGTAAGGACTACGTGAATGTGATTGTGTCGGACAAACAATCGCATTTGGTCTATCTCGACATGGATTCCGCCGTGATTCACTGCACCAAGGGCATCGGCATCTGGGAGTGGGCCAGCAACGATCGCGGCGCCGATCCGGATGTCGTGGTGGCGAGCGCCGGCGACGTGATGACGCAGGAAGCCCTCGCCGCCGTCGCTATCCTGCGGCAGAACTGTCCGGATCTCAAAATTCGGTTCGTAAATGTGGTGGACCTCTATCGCATGCAGCCGGATTCCGCCCACCCGCACGGGCTCTCCGACCATGACTTCGACAGCCTGTTTACCGCCGATAAGCCGGTGATCTTCAACTTCCATGGCTATCCGTGGCTGATCCATAAGTTCACGTACCGGCGCACCAATCACGCGAATATTCACGTACACGGTTACAAGGAAAAGGGCAACATCAATACGCCGCTGGAACTGGCAATCTGGAATGAGGTGGACCGCTTCCATCTCGCCATCGACGTGATCGACAGCGTGCCGAAGCTGCAGGGTTCCGGCGCGCACCTGAAGGAGTGGCTGAAGGCGCAGATCATTGAGAGCCTCAATTTCGCTCACACCGAAGGCATGGACAAACCGGAAATAAGCGGCTGGACATGGCCGCTTGGCAAGTAACCCGCTTCCGTCACGAAATCCGGTAGGCTGGACCGAGAGGATTTCGTGATTGAACTAACCGGCGGCCCAGATGCCGCCCTTTTCGACAATGCCATGGCCGTGGTGCGGCGCCAGGTACGCGCCCTGATTGAACAGCATCCGGATTTCTACCCGATGTATACGCAGGAGGGGAAATGGAAGCACCTCGGAGAAGCCTGGACGCACTGGTGCGACGGCTTTCTGCCTGGCATGATGTGGATTGTCTATGAGCAGGAGAGCCGCCGCGAGAGCGCCGAGGCGCACTGGTGGCGGGAACAGGCCATCCGCTACTCGCGGCCGCTCGAGCCGCGCCAGCATGACCGCAATGTGCATGATCTGGGCTTCATCTTCATGTCCACGTTCTTCCGCTGGTACGAGATTTCGCAGGAGCCTTATCTGAATGACGTGCTGATTCAGGCGGGCCGCACAATGGCGCTGCGCTTCCGCGAGAAAGGCCAGTACCTGCGGTCGTTCGTCTCCGAAGACTCGCTGTTCATAGACATCATGATGAACGTCGGCGTCATCTTCTACGCCGCCCTCGAGACCGGTGACGCGCACCTGCTGGACGTCGCCATGCGGCACTGCCTCACCACGCGGCGAGTGCTGGTGCGCGGCGACGGATCGACGTCGCATGAAGGCATGTTCGACCTGACGACCGGCGAGTTTCTGAAGCAGACGACCCATCAGGGCTTCCGCGGCGATTCCGACTGGACCCGCGGCCTGGCGTGGGCGCTCTACGGCTTCGGCACCTGTTACGAATACACGCGCGATTCGCGGTTTCTGCAGACCGCGGAAGCCTGCGCGGATTACTTCCTCGAGCACCTGCCGCCCAATGGAGTGGCGCCGTGGGATTTCAGAGCTCCGGAAGATAGCCGGGCGCAGGTAGATACTTCGGCCTCGGCCATCGCGGCTTCGGGTCTGTTTCAGCTCGCCGAACTCAGTTCGGACCGAATCAAGAGTAACTTCTACCGGATCTCCGCCAGGAAGATGGTGGAGTCGCTGTGTCTGGAGTATGTGGCCACGCCGGGCGATGGCTGGGAAGGCATTCTCAAGGGCGGCGTTTATCACATCCACAAATATCTGGGTGTGAATGAATCCGTCATGTGGGGCGAATACTTCTTCGTGGAAGCCCTGGACAAGGCCATGCGTTCGGAGTAGCGGAGTTATGGAAATCCACGCTCCGCATCAGCCGGTTCACACGTGGCGTGATGTTCTGGTGCATCTCGCGATCGTGACCGTCGGCATCCTGATCGCGCTCTCGCTGGAGCAGGTGACCGAGTGGATTCACCATAAGTCCATCGTGCGGGAGGCGAAAGAGAACATCTCGAACGAACTGCGGGACAACCAGAAACAATTGGACGGCGCGCTTCCTGGCATGGACACGAATATCCGCAACCAGGAACGCGCCCTTGCCTTGGTGAACGATTTGCTGGCGCACAAAAAGATGGATACCGGTCAGATCACGATCGCCTTCAGCACTCCCGCTGCCAGTTCCACCAGCTGGCGCGCTGCGGAAGCCGTTGGCGCTTTGAGCTTCATGGATTATCCGACCCTGAAGAAATATGCCGAGGTCTATGAGGAACAGAACAGCTTCCTGCAGCTGCAGACTCGGACGCAGGAGACGGTCATTGCGGCACTGACCTACTTTCATGACGAGCACCTGAATGAGCTCAACCTCCATGATCTGGAGGAGGCCAGAAAAGGGTTGCTGGCCAGCATTGCCGGCGCAAAGGCGCATCGGCAGGTGGCGGCCCAAATGAGCGCCGAGTATCGCAAAGTACTGGCGAGCACGGAGTAGCGTCTGTTCCGTTCTTTTCTTCCGCTGCATAATGCCGCGGGCTTCGGGCCGCTCGACCTGGCGGAGCTGGCGATAGCGGCGGCGCTGGTTCTGCTGCTGCTAACGCGCGGCTGGTTCGGGCCGTGGTCCCGCCGCTTGGCCGCGCGCCCGCGATGGTGCTTTGCGCTGGTTTCACTGTTGCCGGTTGCGCTGCGGCTGGCGCTGGTGCCGTGGTTTCCCGTTCCCGTGCCGGCGGGAGCCGATGACTTCGGCCATCTGCTGCTGGGCGACACGGTCGCGCACTTTCGCTTCGCGAACCCGGTGCACCCCATGCATCGCTTCTTTGAGGCGGTTTTCGTGCTGCAGCAGCCGTCTTACAGCTCCATCTATCCGGCCGGGCAGGGAATCGTGCTGGCTCTGGGGCAGCTGATCTTCGGCCATCCGTGGGCGGGAGTGCTGATCTCGGCCGGCCTTTTCTGCGGCCTGTGCTACTGGATGCTGCGCGCCTGGGTAACACCGGAATGGGCGCTGCTGGGCGGCTTGCTCGCCGTCGCGGAGTTCGGTCCGCTGTGCGAATGGATGAACGACTACTGGGGCGGCGCAGTCTCGGCGGCTGCCGCATGCCTGGTTTTCGGCGCGCTTCCGCGGCTGCGTTCGCGTCCGGCCAGCGCGTGGCTGCTGGGGCTTGGTTTCGCGGTGCAGTTCATTTCGCGTCCCGCCGAATCGCTGCTGCTGGCCATAGCGGCGGGTTTGTACCTCGCGGTCCGGCGCCCGCCGGCGAAGCTGTTGATTCCGGTGCTCCTCGGTGTATTGCCAGGCGTCGCCGCCACGCTGGTGCAGGACAGGCAGGTGACCGGCAGCTGGACAATGCTGCCTTACCAGCTGAGCCGCTTCGAATACGGCGTGCCGGCGGCATTCACGTTTCAGCCGAATCCGGTTCCGCACCGCGCCCTGACGCGCGAACAGCAACTGGACTATGCGGCGCAGTGCGCCATTCACGACACCGCGGGAACTTTCGCGCAGCGCCTGTGGGAGCGCATGCGCTTCTACCGGTTCTTCTTTCTCGCGCCGCTGTGGCTCGCGCTTCCGGCGTTTCTGTGGAAGCTCCGCGAGTTTCGTTTTGCCTGGGTGTTGGGAACGGTCGTCCTATTCGCGGCCGGAACGAATTTCTATCCGTACTTCTACCCGCATTACATCGCCGCTGAAACCTGCCTGTTCGTATTGATCAGCGTGGTGGCGCTGGAGCGCCTGCCGCGAACCGCCGCCCGCCTGATCCTGCTGCTGTGCGGCGCTCACTTCCTGTTCTGGTACGGAGCGCGCGCGGTCGTCGTGGAACCCGATCCCGACGGACGCCTCGCCGTCAACCAGAGCCTGGCCAAAGCGCCGGGCGCGCAGCTGGTATTCGTGCGCTATGCGCCCGCGCATCGCTTCCACGAATGGATCCACAATGCCGCGGATATCGATGCCTCGCGCGTGGTCTGGGCGGCCGATCTGGGCGATGCCGAAGACGCCGCGCTGCTGCGGTATTACCCGCAACGCACTGCCTGGCTTGTCGAGCCGGACGCCCGGCCTGTCAGGCTGACACCATACAATGGAAGCGTAAAGCACGAATGACCGCAACCAGCGTGATTTGGCTCCGCGTCGCCGCCGCCCTGTACTCGTTTGGGTTGCTCGACTCCCTGTTTCTGCTCACCCGCCAGCGCGATACGTTCTTCCGTCCGGCGCTCGCCGCCTTCGGTCTAGGCGGCCTGTTTCATCTGGTCTCCATCGTGGAACAGGGCATGATGGAACGTCAGTTCCCGGTCAACGACATCTTCCAGACGCTGTCTCTATGCGCGTTCCTGATCACTGTGTCATTCCTGTTCGTATACTGGCGCTACCGCACCGAATCACTTAGTGTCTTCATCTTTCCGCTGGTGTTCGTGCTGACGCTGGTCGCCGGCCTGAGCGGCAATTTCCCGGCGTGGTCCAGTCCGGAAGTGCGCGGGCTGTGGCTGAAGGTGCACATCGTTCTGATACTGCTGGGTTATGCCGCGCTGCTGTTTACCGCCGTGGCCGCCGTGGTCTACCTGTTCCAGGAAAGCGAGCTCAAGCGCAAGAAGCCGAGAAAATTTCCCATCCATCTGCCTCCCCTTGGCACTCTGGACGACCTGATTTCCTCATCGCTGCGTTTCGGCTTTATTTGCATCACCGGCGGCATCATCGTGGGCAGCATCTGGGCCTGCGTGGATTACGGCACCCGCTGGATTGCCGATCCGCGGATTGGCATCTCTTTCATCACGTGGGGCATCTATCTGGCGTTGGTCTTCTTCCGCAGCAGCGCGGGTTGGCGTGGCAGAAAAGCGGCGATCCTGGCGATTGCGGCGCTGTTCTGCTCCGTGGTCACATGGGTGGCGCACGCAGGGATTTTGATCCAATGAAACTGCTGCTCACCGGAGTGAATCACAAGACCGCGCCCGTGGAAGTGCGCGAGCGGCTGGCGTTTCCGGAGCGCTCCATTCCCACAGCGCTCGATGCGCTGAAGCATGGCAAGGGCATCGCGGAGGTGCTGATTCTGTCCACGTGCAATCGCGTGGAGATCACGGTGGCTGCGGATGACGATGCCGATCCGCAGGCGGCCATCGATTCGTTCCTGGTGGAAGCGCGACGCATTTCTTCCGACAGCCTTGGCCCGCAGCTCTATCGCTATGAAGGCCGCGATGCCATCGAACATCTGTTTCGCGTGGCGGCGAGTCTGGACGCCATGGTGGTGGGCGAGCCCCAGATTCTGGGACAGATGAAGTCGGCCTACGCGCTCTCGAAATCCGCCGGCGCGATGAACGGGCTGCTTGAAAGCGTGATGAGCCGGGCGTTCTCCGTCGCCAAGCGCGTGCGCTCCGAAACGGGCATCGGGCAAATGGCGGTGTCGGTGAGCTATGCGGCCGTGGAACTGGCGCGCAAGATTTTCGGCACGCTGGCTAATCGCTCGGTAATGCTGGTGGGCAGCGGCAAGATGTCGGAGCTGGCGGCGAGGCATTTGCGCCGCTCCGGAGCCGCGCACATCTTCGTCACCAACCGGACGCAGAGCCGCGCGGAAGAGATGGCCCGGCTGTTCGACGGCACTGTTGTGGATTACGCACGATTCACTGGCATGCTGCCCGAAGTGGACATCGTGATTACATCGAGCGGAGCGCCGCATTACATCCTGACGCGCGATGAAATGCAGCGGGTGATTGCGGTGCGCCGCAACAAGCCGATGTTTCTGATCGATATTGCTGTGCCGCGCAACATCGAACCCGACGTGAACAAGGTCGATAACGTGTTTCTCTACGATATTGACGACCTGCAGGGCGTGGTGAACACCAACATCGCGGAACGGCAGAAGGAAGCGGCTCGGGCGGAGCACATCATCAGCGAGGAAGTGGAGCGCATGCTGGCGCGGCTGAAGGTGCAGGAAGTCGCGCCGGCGATCGTCAATCTGCAGGAGCGCTGGGAGATGATCCGCGCGGCGGAAACGACCCGTGTCCTGCGCAAAGCGGGTTCCTTCACGGCGGAGCAGGCGGCTGTGGTGGAAGCGTTGACCAAATCGATCGTCAATAAGATTGCGCATGCGCCGATCTCGGAAATCCGCAGGCAGGCCGCCGAGCCCGAAGGCGCGTTCGTCATCGAGGCGCTGAAAAAAGTCTTTCGTCTGGAAGAGTGACCAGCCCATACGACGATTTCGCCTGGCTTTACGATCGCTGCTGGTCGCAGCCGTTTCAGGACTGGCAGTGGCCCGCTATCGATACGCTGCTGCTGCCTGGCATTCCGGCGGACGGCTACGTTTTGGATCTTTGTTGCGGCGTCGGCAAGCTGGCGCGTGCCCTTAGGCAGCGCGGGTTTCACGTCACCGGCGTGGACAGCTCGGCTGAGATGCTGCGGTATGCGGCCCGCAACGCGCCATCGGCGGAGTTTGTGCATGCGCCGGCTGCGCGATTCTCGCTCAGCGCGTTGGTGGATGCGGCCGTTTGCACCTTCGACAGCGTGAATCACATCCTCTCTCTGGCGGAAGTGGCCAGTGCTTTTGCGTGTGTACGCGCGGTGCTGCGGCCCGGCGGCCACCTAGTGTGCGACATCAATACGGAAGCTGCTTACGGCGAGCGCTGGGATCAGACGTGGTGTCAGGTTGAAGCGGATCACGCATTCTTCGCACGCGGCGGCTATGACCGCGCGACCCAAACCGGCCAGACCGAGATTACGATCTTTCGTCAGCACGATCAGTGGGTGCGCAGCGATGTGAAAGTGGAGCAGCGATGCTACAGCGTGGAAGAGATTTCCGCCGTGCTGCGCGGTGCGGGCTTTGCCGAGGTAACAGCCTGGCGCGCCGCTGAAGACCTTGGCCTGGAAGGGCACTACGGCATCGGACGGGTTTACCTGCGTGCATGTCTGAGTTCGACCTAAGCCGGAGAATCCTGATCGTCGCGGCGCACCCGGACGATGAAGTGATCGGCGCCGGAGCGCTGATGGCGAAAATGCGCGACGTGCATGTTGCGCACGCGACCGGCGGCTCGCCGGTGGCTTTGCATGACGCGCACCGGCATGGCTTTTCAACGGCGGCTGCGTACGCTGCCGCGCGCCGCGATGAGCTGCTGGCAGCTTTGGCACTGGCGGGAATCGGCGAGGAGAGACTACACGAGCTGGGGTTCGTGGACCAGCAGACGTCGCACCGGATGTGCGAATTCGCATGCGAGGTCCGTGCGCTGCTGCAGCGGTTACGTCCGCAACTGGTGATTACGCATCCTTACGAAGGAGGACACCCGGACCACGACGCGACGGCATTGGCGGTGCGGCTGGCGGCGGGTGAATCGGGTCCGGAACTTTGGGAGATGACATCGTATTACGAACTGGACGGCACCTTCTTTCGCGGCCGTTTTCTGCCGAACGGGGGAGAAGAACAGGTGTTCGCTTTGACGGAAGAAGAGAGTATGCGCAAGCGCCGCATGTTTGCCTGCTTCCGGACGCAATGGACGATTCTGGACCAATTCCCCGTAACGGAGGAACGCTTTCGGCGCGCGCCCGTCTACCGCTTCAGCGCGCCCCCGCATGAGGGCACATTGCATTACGACCACTTCTGGTGGGGTATACACAGTGAGGAGTGGAGGCGTAATGCGGCGCGGGCGCTACGGGAGATGGCTCGCGATTGCTGACGGTTCTGAATGTCGCGTTCCCGTTCGCGCCGGTGAGCGCGGACACTGCCGGCGGCGCCGAGCAGGTGCTGGCGCGCATCGATTCGGCGCTGGTCGCCGCGGGGCATCGTTCCATCGTGATTGCCCGCGAGGGGTCGCGCATTGCCGGTGAACTGATCGCGGTCCCTGCAACGCACGGCACCATCGGCGAGCGCGCGCGCTCCCTTTCGCACGCCTGTTTCCGCGAAGCGATCTCGTGGGCGGTGGAATCGCGCGGCGTGGATGTGGTTCACCTGCACGGCTGCGATTTCGAGAACTACGTGCCGAAAGCGGGTCCGCCGGTCATCGCCACCCTACACATGCCGCCTTCGTGGTATTCGCCGGAAGTGTTTCACCTGACGCGTCCGCGTACTTATCTTCATTGTGTCTCGGCTTCGCAGCGGCGCTCCTGTCCGGAGGAGCTGCGGCTGCTGCCGGTGATTGAGAACGGCGCACCGGATTTCCTGTTTGCACCGTATGTTCAGCAGCGTTCGTGGTGCGTGTCGCTGGGCCGCATCTGCCCGGAAAAGGGTTTTCACTTCGCTTTGGATGCGGCGACGGCCGCGGGCGCGGACCTGCTGTTGGCCGGCGAGACGTTTCCCTACAAAGCTCACCTGGAATATCTCGAGCGGGAAATTGCACCGCGGCTGGACCGGCGGCGGCGCTGGATTGGTGCGGTGGGCGTGCGGCGCAAACGGCGGCTGCTTTCCGCGGCGCGGTGTTTGCTGGTGCCAAGTCTGGCGCCGGAAACCAGTTCGCTGGTGGCGATGGAGTCCCTGATGTGCGGCACGCCCGTGGTGGCGTTCCGCTCCGGCGCCCTGCCGGACATTGTGGAAGATGGCGTGACGGGATTTCTGGTGGACGACGCCCGGCAGATGGCGGAGGCCATCCGCAACGTGCGCGAACTGAGCCGCATGACATGCCGCGCCGAAGCGCAGCGGCGCTTCTCGCTGGAGCGCAGCATGGCACAATATCTTGCAATGTATGAGCAGGTTGCTGCGGCGTGAGCTGGTGTTGGCTGGATTCGCTGGAGGGCATGCTGCAGCTGCGCCCGCGTTGGTCCGCGTTGTGGGATCGCTGTCCGCACGCGACGCCGTTTCAGAGCCCGGAATGGCTGATCCCGTGGATGCGGCATCTGTTCGGCGGCGGGGAAATTCGCTTCGGCGTGTGGGAGGAACATGGCGAGCTGATCGCGATCGCACCGCTGTTTGTCTACGGCACGGAACGGCGCACGCTGGCGCTGTTGGGCGCCGGTGTCAGCGATTACGGCGATCTGCTGGCGCTTCCGGAACGCGCTGCCGAATGCGCGCAAGAGCTGCGCGGATGGATCGCGCTCCAGCCGGTTCGCTGCGACATGCGGGAAGTGCCTCGGGGTTCCGCTCTGCTGACCGGCGGCGAGCCGGAGTCTTCGGTGTGTCCGGTGCTGTCGCTGGCGCACTTCCCCGAATGCGCGGACTCCAAGCTTCGCCACGATTTGAAACGCGCGCGCAACAGGCTGGAGAAGCAGCACGAGTACCGCTTCGCATCAGGCGGCACCGAGTATCTGGATGCGCTGTTTGAACTGCACGAAGCTCGATGGCAGCAGGAGCGGCAGCCGGGAGTTTTGAACACAGATGCGCTGCGCGCATTCCACCGGGAAGCGGCGGCAGGGTTTCAGGATCGCGGCCTCCTGCGGATTTTCGTGCTCCAGGTGGATAGCGTGGTTCGCGCGGTGCTCTACGGCTTTGTCGCAGGCAACCGTTTCTACAGCTATTTTAGCGGCTTCGATCCGGCTTACGCGAAGCTGAGCTGCGGCGGCCTGCTGCTGCGGCACGCCATCGAACAGGCTGCGGCGGAAGGTTTGCGCGAGTTCGATTTTCTGCGCGAGCCCGAAGCGTACAAGTATCTATGGGGCGCGCGCGACAGCGTCAACTATTTGTTCGAGGGAAACACGGCGCGCAGCAGCGGCGGCGCCACCAGCGTGGTGGCGACCGACATCGCCACGATGATGCCGTAAAGTTCGTGCGGCACCACGCCAAGCGAGGAGCCGATCTGCGCCACAACCATGCCGACTTCTCCGCGCGGGATCATGCCGACGCCCACACGCAGCGCGTCTTTGCGACCCAGGCGAAGCGCGCCCGCGCCGCAGCCGATCAGTTTGGAAACGATGGCAGCGCCGATGATCAGGCTCGCAAGCGCCAGCGTGCCGGGGTTGCGAAAGATCGTGAGATCCAGTTGCATTCCGACGCCGGCGAGAAAGAATGGCAGGAAGACTTCGGCAACGCCGCCGGTCATCTCATGGACGCGCTGCTCCACGGTTTCGGACATCGCCATGCCCGCGAGGAAAGCCCCGACAATCGCTGCAACGCCCGCATAGACGGCAAGAGCGGACAGGCTGAACAGCACCACCATCGCGAGCGTGAACTCCGTTTCGCTGATGTTCAGGCGCGTATTCAGACGCGGCAAAATGCGCTGCATCAGCGGGCTGCCCCAGCGCAGCGTGACCATGGTGAAGCCGATGGCTACCACCGCGGTGACGGTGAGTTCCAGCGGGTGCACGCCGCCTCGCGCGAGGCTGCTGACCAGAGCGAGCGCCAGCAGGCCCAGGATGTCATCAAAAACCGCTGCCGCCAGAATCACCTCGCTTGCGCGCATCTGCAGCGCGCCGCGTTCGGAGAGAGCTTTGGCCGTGATGCCCACGCTGGTGGCCACCATGGCCGCCGCAACGAAGCAGCTCTCCACCAGCGGCGCTTTCCACAGGGTCATGATGGCGTAGCCCATGGCAAACGGCAGCACGACGCCGGAGACTGCTACGACGGCGGCAATGCCGCCGGCGCGCCGGAAGCTGGAGGGGTGTACTTCGAGCCCGACGCGGAACAGCAGAAACAGCAGTCCCAGATCCGAAAAAGCGGAAAGGATGGCGTTCGGCTCCAGCCAGTGAAGCACCTGCGGACCGACGAGCACGCCCGCGAGGATCTCGCCCACGATGCCGGGCAGGCGCAGGCGCTCGAACAGCTCCGCCATCAGTTTCGCTGTTCCGAAGATGATCAGCAGCGAGAGCGGAATGGTGAGTGGATTTTCAGGATGCAAGGCTTCAGACGCTCAATCCACTCATTATGGAGTAAGCTCGTCTGGAATGAACCGGAGAACGTTTCTGGCGGCTGCTGGCGCCGGCGCGCTTGCGGAAGCGGCCGCGCCGCGGCGCATCATCGACACCCACACGCACTTCTACGATCCGACGCGTCCCGGCGGAACACCATGGCCGCCTAAGGACGAGAAGGTGCTTTACCGTCCTGTGCTGCCGGCGGAGTACGTTCGCATGACGAAGGCGCTCGGCGTTGTGGGAACAATCGAAGTGGAAGCGAGTCCGCTGCTGGAGGACAACCAGTGGGTGCTGGACCTCGCGCCAAACAACCCCATTATCGTCGGCACCGTTGGCGATCTGGAACCGGGTAAGCCGGGCTTCGCGCAGCACCTGGAACGCTTTCACCGGAATCCGCTGTTTCGGGGCATTCGGCTGGGCACGATCTGGGGCCGCTCCGTGGCTCGCGATCTGGCCACGCCCGGGTATCTGGACGATCTGAAACTACTGGCGCAGGCCAATCTGGAAATCGACGTAGTGGGCGATGGCAATCTGACTGTCTTCCCCGCGACCCTCCGTATCACCGACGCCGTTCCCAACCTGCGGGTGGTTTTGGATCATCTTCCGTTTGATACACCGGTGGGATCGAAGGGCCGCCCGGAATACGAGAGCAGTCTCCGGGCCGTGGCGCAGCGTCCGCTGGTCTATGCCAAGGTGTCGAACGTGGTTCGGAAAGTGAACGGAGCCGTGCCCGGCGACGTGGACCATTACCGCCCGGAGCTGGACATGCTGTTCGACTTGTTCGGACCCGACCGTGTGGTTTACGGCAGCAACTGGCCGGTAAGCGATCGCATCGCGCCATTTGGCGTCGCGCTGAAAGTGGTGCGCGAATACTTCGAAGCGAAGGGCGCGGAGGTCGCCGACAAATATTTCTACCGCAACTCCAAAGGCGCATACCGCTGGACGGAGAAGGTATAAAGAGACTGTGCCCCTTGTGATTGGTTCGCGCGGATCGGCGTTGGCGCTGTGGCAGGCAAACCACGTGCGCGACATGCTGGCCGCGCGCGGATTCGAGAGCTCAATCGAAATCATCCGCACCACCGGCGACATTCTGTCGAGTGCTTCCATTTCCGCCGTGGGCACCAAAGGCCTGTTTACCAGGGAAATTGAAGACGCCATGCTGGAGGGCCGCGTTCAGCTGGCGGTCCACAGCCTGAAGGACCTGACCACGGAACTGCCGCCGGGGTTGTGCCTGGCAGCTGTGCCGGCACGCGAGAATCCGCATGACGCCATGGCCGGGCGTCCGCTGGGCGATCTGCCTTCCGGTGCGCGCGTGGGCACCAGCTCCATTCGCCGAGCAGCGCAACTGCGGCGGCTGCGGCCCGATCTGCAGATTCTACCCATCCGCGGGAACGTGGACACGCGGCTGCGCAAGCTGGACAGCGGTGAATTCGATGCCATCGTGCTTGCCGCCGCGGGTCTAAACCGGCTGGGGCTCGCGCATCGCATTGTGGAAGAGCTGCCGTTTCAGGCGATGTGTCCGGCGCCGGGCCAGGGCGCGCTGGGAATGGAAACGCCTGCCGACGGCGCTGGCTTCGATGCCGCAAAAACACTGAACGACCGCGAGGCCTGGCACGCCGTGACTGCCGAACGCGCGGTGCTCGCAGCGCTGGGCGGCGGTTGCCAGCTGCCCGCCGGCGCCATTGCGGAGATTGAGGGCGACACCATTCTGCTGACGGCCGTAGTGATTGCGCCGGATGGCGAAACCATCGTGCGCGATTCGGAAAAGGGACACGTCTCGGACGCTCGCCGTCTGGGTCTGGATGTGGGCGAGCGGCTGCTGGCGAGCGGCGGGCGAAAGATCCTCGACGAGGTTTACGCCGATTCCCGGTAAGGTCTACCTGGTTGGCGCGGGTCCAGGCGATCCAGAACTGATTACCTGCAAGGCGCGGCGGCTGCTGGAACATGCCGATTGCGTTCTGCATGACAACCTGGCGGCACATTCGCTGCTCGATCTCGCTCCTTCCGGCGCAGAAAAGCTGTACGTCGGCAAGAAGAAGTCCGCCCACGCGTTCACGCAGGACGAGATCTGCTGCATGCTGATTGAGCGCGCGCAGGCGGGGAAGACAGTGGTGCGCCTGAAGGGCGGCGATCCGTACCTGTTCGGCCGGGGCGGGGAAGAAGCCGAGGCGCTGTTTCAAGCAGGCGTGCCCTTCGAAGTGGTCCCCGGTGTGACATCGGCCTTGGGCGTGGCGGCGTATGCGGGAATTCCGCTGACCCATCGTGAATATTCCTCGGCGGTCACTTTCGTAACCGGGCACGATCCCGAGCGCATCGACTGGATTCGAACCACCGGCTCGGAAACGCTGGTGATCCTGATGGGGCTCACCACGTTCGATGTGATAGCGGAGCGGCTGATTGCGAGCGGCAGGCCCGCGGACACTCCCGCCGCAGCTGTTCGGTGGGGTACGCGGCCGGATCAGGAGACGCTCACTGGCACGCTCGCCACGCTGCCCGGGCTGATTCACGAACATGCCATGAAGCCGCCGGCCACCATCATCGTGGGCGAATCGGTTCGTCTGCGCGACAAACTGGCGTGGTATGAACACCTGCCGCTCTTTGGACGAACGGTGGTGGTAACGCGTCCGCGCGAACAGTCAGCGGGTCTGAGCGCGCGTCTGCGCGAGCTGGGCGCGAATGCCTGCGAGTTGCCCGCCATTGAGATTCGCGAGCCCGCCGACGCCGCGCCTCTTGACAACGCCATCGCCCGGCTCCCGCTCTATGACTGGCTGCTGTTCACCAGCTCGAACGGCGTGCGCTTCTTTTTGGAAGCTCTGGACCGCTCCGGCGCCGACGCGCGTGCCATTCGCGGGAAGATCTGCGCCATCGGTCCCGCCACGCGCGATGCGCTGGCTGCGGCACATCTGAAGACCGATCTGATAGGCGAGGAATACGTGGCGGAAAGTCTGCTGGCCGCATTCGACCGGTTTGAGATGGAAGGCCGCCGCATCCTGCTGGCTCGCGCCGCCGTGGCCCGCGACATTCTGCCTGCCGGCCTTGCTGCGCGCGGCGCCCGTGTGGATGTGGTGGAAGCCTACCGCACCGTGCCGCCGGACGATCTGTCGCAGGTTGCCGGTGGCGTGCTGGATGCGCTGCGGCCCGCGGACTGGGTGACCTTCACCAGTTCCTCCACGGTGCGCAACCTGGCGGAAGCGGCGGGTCCGGAACGCCTGCGGAAAGTACGGATTGCGACCATTGGTCCCGTCACCAGCGCAACGGTGCGTGAATTTGGTCTTCAGGTGGCTGCGGAAGCATCTGTTTACGTAGCGGATGGCGTAGTGGAGGCCATTCGCAGGATGGCATAATCGAATCGTGAAACCTGTATGGATTCCCCTGATGGCGGCCCTGCTGCTCTCCGCCTGCGCGAAGAATATCGACAACAAAGAAGCCGTGCAGACCAGTGTCCGGAAATATGTTTCCGGCAAGGGCATCAACGTCGAACAGATGGATGTGAACGTAAATTCCGTTTCCTTCCACGGTTCTCAGGCGGATGCGGCGGTGGCGTTTGTGCCCAAAGGCGGCGGCAGTGGCGTGACGGCTGATTACCATCTGGAGCGCGTCAGGGACGAATGGGTGGTGAAGAGCCGCTCCGGCATGAGCACCGACAGCCACACCACGCCTTCCGAACTGCCTGGCGATCAGGGCGGTTCCGGCCTTCCCGGATCCCGTATGGTTCCCGGTCAGCAGATCCCTCCAGGCCACGGCAATCCAGACGGTACGCTCGGAACGAAGCCATGAAACAGGTCGCCATCCTGGGCGGTGGCCCGGCTGGCGCATTTGCGGCGGAACGGCTCGCCTCGGCTGGCCTGCGGACCGTGCTGCTCGATGAGAAACTCGCGTGGGAAAAGCCGTGTGGCGGCGGACTCACGTACAAGGCTTACAGCCAGTATCCATTCCTGATGGAAAGTGGCGAGCCGAAGAAAATTGTGCGCGAGACCCGCATGTCGGCTCCCGGCGCGAGCCACGTCTCGCTCGATCTGGAACATCCGCTCATCATTTATTCGCGCATGGATTTGAATCGCATGCTGCTGGACCGTGCCGCGCAGGCCGGCGCGCATGTGGAAAAGACGCGGGTACTGGGCGCGGAGCGGCGCGACCAGGGCTGGCGCATTCTGACGAAAAACGGCGTGATGGACGCGGATTACTGCGTGGTGGCTACGGGCGCGCGGAATCCGCTCCGCCAGTTCGGAACCGAACTGACACCGGCCGACACCATGAGCGCGCTGGGATACTACGTGCCCGGTACACAGGCCGGTATCGATATTGAGTTTCTTGCGGGGCTGGAAGGATACATCTGGGTTTTCCCCCGGTGCGGCCATCTCTCTGTCGGCATCTGCGGGAAGGGCGAACCCGCCAGTTCGCTGCGCGCGCGGCTGCATCGATACATGGATACGAAAACCATTTCGCGCCGCGACGCCACGTTCTACAGCCATCTGCTGCCCTGCCTGGACACTCCGGCATGGGACCGCAACCGCGTGGCGGGCGATGGCTGGGTGGCGGTGGGCGATGCCGCGGGCCTGGTGGATCCCATCACCGGCGAGGGTTTGTATTACGCGCTGCGCTCCGCTGACCTGGCGGCTAAAACAATTCTCGAAGGATTGAACGGAGCCACCGAGGCGGCCTACCGCCGCCTGCTGCGCCGCGATTTCGCCAGCGATCTGGAGTTCGGGTCGCGTTTGGCACGCCGTATTTTCCGGGGCAGTTTTCTTTTCGGCGCCGTGCCGTCCCGGATGGTGCAGTTTACCCGCCGCAGCCCGCGATTCAAATCCGTGATTCAGGATTTGTTCGCCGGCACGCAGGACTATTCGGGCTTACGCCAGCGTCTCATGAAAAACCTGAACGGAAGTGCCTTCGAAATTGCGATGAGTTTTGGGTTCAGCAGGCTGATCCGATGACGCACTCCAGGTCCGAAGCCTTATTTACGCGGGCGCGCCTGAGCATCCCCGGAGGCGTGAATTCCCCGGTGCGCGCGTTTCGCGGTGTCGGCGGCAGCCCTGTGTTTATGGCGCGCGGCCAGGGCTCGCGCATGTTCGATGTCGATGGCAACGAGTACATCGATTACATCGGCTCCTGGGGGCCGCTGCTGCTGGGTCACCGTTTTCCACCGGTGATTGAAGCGCTGCGCGAGACGCTCGAAATCGGCACAACCTTTGGCGCGCCCACGGAGCGCGAGGGGGAGCTGGCGGAACTGATTCGCGAATTTGTGCCGTCGGTGGAAATGGTACGGCTGGTGAGTTCAGGCACCGAAGCCACCATGAGCGCGCTGCGCGTAGCGCGAGGCTTCACCGGGCGCGAAATCACCATCAAGTTTGAAGGCTGCTATCACGGCCATGTAGATTCCCTGCTGGTCAAGGCTGGGTCCGGCGTCGCAACGCTGGGGCTGCCGGATTCTCCGGGGGTGCCGCGCGGCTTCAGCGACACCACTATTGCTGTTCCTTACAACGACGCCAATGCGGTGGAGTCTGCATTTCAGGAGAATGTCGATCGCATCGCGGCGGTAATCGTGGAGCCCGTTTGCGGAAACATGGGCTGCGTAGTGCCCGCTCCGGGTTTCCTGCAGGCTCTGCGGGACCTGTGTTCGCGGTACGGCGCGCTGCTCATCTTCGACGAAGTAATGACCGGGTTTCGGCTCGCTCCCGGAGGCGCGCAGCAACTATATGGAATTCGGCCGGATTTGACCACGCTGGGCAAGGTGATTGGCGGCGGACTGCCCATTGCGGCTTATGGGGGCCGGCGCGACATCATGACTTACGTAGCCCCGAGCGGCCCCATTTATCAGGCGGGAACTCTTTCGGGAAATCCGATGGCGGTGGCCGGGGGCCTCGCAATGCTGCGTTATCTGCGTGCGCATCCGGAAGTTTATACGAAGCTGGAGCAGAGCAGCGGGGAACTGGAACGGGCGCTTGGGGGAGAGTTGACGGTTAACCGAGTGGGATCGATGCTGACCTGGTTCTTCACCAGAGAGGCGGTGACGGATTATGAATCGGCGAAGCGGAGCGATGCGGCTCGCTTCGGCCGCTTCTTCCATCTGATGCTGGAACGCGGGATCTACCTGCCGCCGTCTCAGTTCGAGGCTTTGTTTGTTTCAGCGGCGCATTCGGAAGAGGACATTGCGCGGACTGTAGGCGCGGCGCGGGAGTGCTCGGCTCTGGTGTAGCGGTGTGCGAAGCCGTTCGACGCCGGGGGAGATAGTCTTTTTCTCCCCTGCGTCTCTCGGTTGGTGCTTGTTAGGCGGAGTGCTGACGCCGCCGCCGGCTGATGATGCCTCCCATCAGCACCAGTCCGGAACCCACCAGGCCGAGGAAAGCCGGCTCAGGGGTGGCCGTGGTGGTGAAATCGGCGCTTTCGAACGAAATCTGACCGCTGGTGAGTGTGACGGTGGTGAAGTTGCCGGTGTCGCTGAACTGTACGTATTCGCTGCCGCCGTAACCCTGGTCGCCGACGGCGCCGACAAAGCCGGGTGTGGAAATCGTATTCAGGAGCGCGCCCGAGAAGGACGTGGTGGCCGTGTTGCCGCCGGAGAAAGTAATCACATTCGAGGCATCGACCGAGCCCCACAGCAGACCGAAATGAGTCTGTGGCGTGGCGAAGGTGAAGGTGATGGTACCGGTACCAGTGGACAGGTACGTCCCGGCGAAATGGTCACCATTGCTGTCGATGATGGGTGCGGCATAGACAGATCCGACGTTCGGACCTGCGACGAAGCCCTCGCTGGGAGACGTCGCCGGGGCGGCCTGCGTAGCGTCGATGGTGAGCCCCGGAACCGGGTTGTAAGTGGTCTTGCCCAGCGGGGCGCTGTCAAGATTGTAGAAGGTCAGACCGCTCGGCGCGGTCAGTGATTCCTGTGAAATGCTGATACTTGCCGAGGCCTGCTGGACCGCAATTGCGCCGAACAGGGTGGCACTAAGACTTAGCGACGTCAAAGCTTTTTTCATTTTTCCTCCGGGACATTCCGACTTGGTTTGAATACTTTCGGATGACTATAGATATCAGGAAGGAATCGTCGGAAACCGGGGTTTGGGGAAGTCGAAAGTGAGTTAAGCCTAGTACTGATTTACAGTTGCGGGGCGGGGAAATGCGGGGCGGGATCGGCGGATCGAGGCGTGCTGACCGGCGCCGCCGTTTCCTTTCTCGTCCCAATTCGCACTCCTTTGCGGGGGAAACCGAGGGGTCAGGTCAAAACCATGCGGGTCGAATCTGTTTGGGCTGCTAGCATGACAGGATGTCGCCCCAGAGTGCGATCGAAGCACCGGTCACGCACCGCTTCTATCGACCAGAACTGGATGTACTCAGGTTCTTTGCTTTTCTTGCAGTGCTGATTCACCACGGTCCGTATGCGCCGGGCGTCCCGAACCTGTTTCGCCGGATGGGCGGATTTGGTTTGTCAATGTTTTTTCTGCTTTCTTCTTTTCTCATCACCGAATTGTTGGTGCGAGAGCGTGAACAGACAAAGACGGTTAACTGGAAGGCTTTTTTTGTCCGCCGTGCGCTTCGCATTTGGCCACTCTATTTCGCTGCGCTGATGGCGGGGAATTCTTATTGATCAGGTATTTCCCCAGTCATTCCGGATCTCAGGACGGGCCATCGCCGGGATGGCTTTTTTCATTGTGAATTGGGGAAGTCTGTACACCGAGATGGGGGCTCTTTTAGGGGTACTGTGGAGCATTTCGATCGAAGAGCAGTTTTATCTGATCTGGGCGCCTGTGCTGAAGTTTGGTGGAACGAAACTGGCGTTTCGCATGGCTGTTGTTTTCGTGGTGCTCGCGTTCCTGTGGATCCCGGTGTTCTCCGCACAAGGCTGGCGGCTATGGTACGAGACTCCGGTCCAATTCCTGTTTCTCGGGGCCGGAGTCTTCATTGCGCTGCGGACGCACAGGCAGCCACTCCGCATCAGTGCCCCGTCTCGTTGGCTGCTCGCAATGGCCGGTCTGGTTTTGCTTGCATTTGCCGGGATGAACGTCGGTTCGGACTTTGTTCCGCCGGTCCCGGTCTGGAAGCTGATCTTCGGTTACGGAGCCGCGGTCGCGGGCTGTACCGCGATTTTTCTCGCCAACTTTGGGTCACCGAAACGCCGCGATCACTGATCTACCTTGGCAAAATCTCTTTCGGCCTGTATGTATTCCATCCTGGTTTCATGCTGCTTTCGGAATGGCTGCTGGGTGCTGCGAAACTGCGGCCGGTGGTTAACCTGGTTCTAGTGGATGGCTTGGCGCTCTGCTTCTGTGTCGCTGCGGCGCATCTTTCGTATCAGTATTTTGAGAAACCGTTTCTTAAATTGAAGAATCGCTTTGAGATCATTCAGTCGCGTCCAGCCTGAGTCGATGCCATATTATTCGACTACGACATGATTGCGCTGGAAGACATCGGTGTCGTGGACGCCAGACAAGATCGCACGAACCAGACCGTCCGTAAAATCCAAAACGCTGTGATCCTCTCAAACATGAGGAGAAAAGGAAACTTCTGTCTCAGGATCAATGACGGCGGGTCTTGCGCCTTCGAAGTCATTTCGTAAGCAGGAGAAGTTCAGGAAGTAATGGGGATGATTCCATTCGCCTGAGTCGTAAAGCCGGACACGGTGGCAAGAATCCCCTGGTCGCCTGCCGAAACTCCGGCTGGCACCGTGACGTTGATCTGATAAAGGCCCGGTCCCACCAGGCCCGCGAACGAGACCGGAGCTCCCGCGCCGCCGATGGTGACAGTAACGGCGTTGACGGTGGGGTAAGCGCCGGTAAATACCAGTCCGGGCGCCATGGTTGTGGTGGTTGGGCCAAACCCCGTGCCGTAGAGTTCGAGAACATCGCCTACCTTCGCGGCGGTGGAGCCGTTGATTACGGCGCTGTCTGAGGGCCGCACCGCCAGGACATAGCTACCCTGCACAAACAAACCGGGAAGGATTGGCTGCAAAGTGACGTTCGCTGCGCTCGAGGTTCCATTCGCGCTGCTCACCGTGACCGCTACCGTTCCGGACTTGCCATTGGAAGGCGCCAAAACATTGATCTGTTCTGCGCTGACGTAGTACACGTACGCGGGCACTCCGTCGATTTGGACGCTCACTCCCCGCAGGGTAGTCGGCATACTGGCGTCGACCACGTCCGAAGAGGTCATTAGATAAGTGGAGGGCGAGAGGTTAGCCCCGAAGATGCTGATCCACGAACCTGGAGCAACGCCCGGCGCGCCGCTTGCCGAACTGACGACAGCGTTCGGCGCAATGCCGGGAGTGGTGGCCGTAGAAGTCTGCGCGGCCAGATCCACCGTCATGGCTGCGGCATAACCTGAGCCGCTGGCGGCAACAGTCGCGAGCATCAGCGTCTTATTGGCGACGTTATAGACCATGTCGTTTGCATTCGTTGTGTCGCGCGCTGAAGTACGAGTGTTGTAAGGAGCCTGCGCCAGAATGTTGTTGTTCACGCTGTCATCGAAGAAAATCTGGGTGGTATAGTTCGTCAGTGCCGTGGCGCCGTTGTACGTGCGTACTCGGACGTGAATGTGGATCGTCCGCCCCGAGTACCAGCCAGGGTAGATGGTCGTAAACTGCACCTGTCCATTGGCATCGGTAAGCTGGTAGCCGCGCAGAAATTTCTGCCCGCTGGTAACAACGGTACCGGTGCCTCCACCCGGGTTGTAACTCGCCTCGTCGGAGTAGATTCCTACCGCATCGCAGTGCCAGATGTCTACATATGCCCCTTCGAGCGCCACGCAGTTGGCCGTTGAGTTCACCACGGTTAATGTCAGCGTCAAAGGAATGCCCTTGCGCGCGACGCCGGTTGTGGGATCTGTGCGGATATCCGACCGGAACAGATGCTCCTCCACCCAGTACGGTCCTTCTGTCACGGTGGGAGTCGTGATGGCGCAATTCGCAATCGTGGCCGCCTCCGATGGCTCCGAAAGAGTGTCTGCCAGCAACGCTCCGGAACCAGCTCCCCACAGCAACTTCAATGCCTGTCGGCGGTCCCAGACCGTTCGGTTAAGCATTCGCGTTCCCGGAAACGCTCTCCTGAACACGCTGCGCCAAAGAGAGTGCCACTGTCAGGAAGTACGTGAGCGTGGCAACTCGGGGAAACCAGACAGGAAGGCAGTTCTGAACCACTGCATCCGCCAATTGCGAGAGAGTCGTCCTGTTCAGGACTTCTATACTCATGTTTGTTCTCATTCCTCTGCTTTAGGGACGAGCTACTCGGTGATTGCGTCGCAGCATGGGTGTAAAGAATTTGCTAAACAATCGTGGAGAGTGGGCCGATGTAAAGAAGAGGTTAAGGCTGCGGAAAAGTAGAAGGGGTGATCACGGTTTGTCTCTCCCGCTCCAGCAGCACCCATTGACGTGTGCGGCGCATCGGAGGTTAACGGGCTGACTCATCAACTGTCGGCAAGCGGTTCGAGCGGAATCCATATCTCGACTGGCCCGGTGGGCGTGCCAGCCTCCGAGATACTGGTAAACCGCTCGAATTCCGGCGTGTTCTTTTCTCGGCGTCCGGACGTGGGCAGCCAAACCGACAGCAACCAGACCCAGGTATCGCGAAGCAGGGCCAAATCATCTACACGAACAACTGCATACTCTCCGGCCGCAAGGGTCAAACGTTCACCGGTCTCCACAGCTTCCGACCCTCCCTGTACGATGCCGGTCAGATAGTGAATCCTGCGGTCGGCAGTGCAGGGCGATGCGCCGTAGAAAGTCGTCTCGTTCCCGAGCGACGGATGAGTGCGCCGAAACTCCCGCCATTGCCGCGGGATCCCCTCAGAGGCTTCCGACTGCGAGTCGTAGACAGCCATCGTGCCGATCAGCAACAATTCTTCCTGGGTTCGAAAGATCGGACTGGGTCGCTCTGCCATAGCGCCAAGGTACTACAGACAGCGGAATTGCTGGGCGCAGCAGAGCCACATGGCTACCATGCTCGAGGATGCGTGCGAATCCCACGATTTGCGCTCGTAGAGGCTCTGGTTCAGGAGCTTTTGGCCTTGCGTGAGCACTTGAATGCTTTACAGCGAGACTTGTCGCGCCATCGCGAGCAGCATGGTTGCCAGCGACAGTCACAACGAACACACCGGGCACCCCGGGGTGTTGGCTAAGATAAGAGATTGAAGAAGTAACTTCGCTCTCAGTAGAATATTCGAATCATATTCTAATGAGTAACTAACAGGTCGTTCAGTCCTGCGGCTGGAACCGTTCGCTTATCGGCCGGTCAGCAAGACAAAATCATTGTCAAGCGAAATGATCGTGCGAGCCCGTTGCATTTCACACAATCTGTCACTATCCTTCGCGAATTAGCGGTTGCTAACACGAAAAAAAGGCCTATTATTGTGCCAAATGCCCTTGCTGGCATAGATGAGGTGCACATGAAGATAGTGAACTTCGTAATCACATCCGCGGCGATCGGAATCTTCGCGGGTAACTCCACAGCGGCCACTCTCACCGCGAACTCTGTTTCTCTCTCTTACACTTCCGGCGGGTCGAGCATCAACGAAGCGTTTACGTTCCTGGGACCTGATCTCAACGTGACCGGAGGAGGAAGTACTGCAGGAGGCCCTCTCACCACGACGACTTTGGGTACTCCTTTCTCTCTGGGTCTCGCCCTGATCACCAGTGATGTTGGAGGAGGCGGCGGCTCAGGCGTCGCAGCCGGTGTCACATACCCGAGTCTGGATTTTACATCCGGGAGCTTGTTGTTTTTCGGGCCTTTCGTCCTCACATCGGGAAATCTAACAATCACAGTACCGGAAACGATTTCGGGAACAGTCTCCGCCTGCTCCCCCTATGTGACTTGCATCAACAGCGGTGGCCCGACCGCTTTTTCCATCGCATTTAACGTTCAGGGTTCTCTAACTTTGCAGGCAGTGCCGATTTCCACAGCTCCGAACGCTTACCAAATCACGTCTGCTCAGTTCACCACCGCGCCGGAGCCAGGCACGATGCCAGTGTTGCTCAGTGGAATCGCCGGGCTGGTGCTACTTGGAATTAGACGTCGTGTGAAGACCGTCTTGAAAGATTGAGTAAGGGCCAACTGGCAGGTTTGTGTGACAGGGGGAGCGGACACATACCTGGGATGGTTGGACCGAGGCTCCTCCTCCGTACCGTACGCGACAGATGAAGGCCTCGGCCTGCAATGTTCCTCCGGCGCGGTTCTTGCAGGCCAACGTCAGGTCAACGGTTTTCTGGTGGCATTACCGCATCGGACTGGTGCGGGGGCGTTGCGGCGTCTGTGGGGGTTCTGCTCGCGACCCGTAATTTATCGATTTGGAGAATACTTTGGTGCACCCGGCATGATTCGAACATGCTACCCTCTGATTCCTAGTGAGATTCAGAGGGTGCGGTAGGGTGCGACGAGCGACCGGCATTTCGTGACCATCAGGCGGATCTGAAAATTGCCATAGTCTTCAGGCAGAATCGGAATCGAAGTGCGAACGATGAGGGACGCTGTGACCTGATCGCTGAATACAAAGACAAGCTTTCGGTTTGTTCTACCTCGCGTTCGCTCTTGCCATTCATTGTAGGTACGCAGCTGTCGAGATACATTTCGTTCCCGATCATGTTCAGATAGAAAGCGTTGTAGTGGGTGTCGTACGAAAGAATGTCGAGCAGTACCGACAGATTCGCGCCTTTTTAAAAAATTGTAGTCCGTGAAAACAGTCTGTGAACGAAGGAAGTCTCGGAGAGGCGCGATCCGCAATTGACGAGTTACTTGCTGGCTATCGCGAAGAACTCGTCTCAGTTGCAGTTCGGCCTGATGTGTGTGTGGTGGAAGGGGAGATGAAACCGCACGAACTGAAGCTGCTGAAGCGATGGATTGACCTTAACAGGGAAGTGCTGATGCGATTCTGGGACGGCGAAATCGAATACGCGGAAGATGTCCTGAACGAACTGAGATCGATCTAACCGTCGAGTTCCGTTCCATCTGCAAAGCCGATGAACGGGCATATTGGACACCGTCGCCATCCCAAGTTCCAATTGACGGTCGGATACTCCTTCCGAACATCGTTGACTGCAACCTTGTAGACAACGTCCAACAGTTCGTCTTTCAGAGATGCCTTCAAATGAGGATAACTGTTGATCAGTTGTTGGAGACCGCTTCTTTGTTCGGTGACGGTAAGCAGCCAGGCTCTTGAATTTTGGAAAAGAGTTTCGCCTTTGATTTGTTTGAGTTTCAGAAGATGAGCAAGCAACACGGTAAGGCGATTCTCAAGTTGCTTGAGTTCGGATCTGCTCATCTCTCGAATAAATTCTTCATACGCTTTCATGAACGACTCTCCTCACGCGATCAAACGAATTCGATAGTCTTCTCAAGAGGTACCGGGCATTTTTCAGGCACATCTTTCAATTCGTAAATGACCGCGCTGGTCTTGACCTGTTCATAGGCTTCGGTCAACACTTCGTCCATCACGTCGCGCAAACTCGGGGCGACGCTCAAAAGCAGTTGAATGTCACCTTGTGCTCGAACCCGTTGACGATCCAGTCGTTCTTTTTCTTCCACATCGTCAATTCGCTCCGAGACAACAATGGCTAAAAGAATCTCGTAGAAGTCGAAATAAAGCTCTAGGCGCAGTCCGCTGGCGAGCCCACCGACTTCTCTGATGACGCGGTCCATGTCCACGCTTGAGAAATCGCCCGACTGAACAGCAACCCGTAAAGCTTCCGCATTTCTGAGGGACCACTTGTATTCGTCGTACGGTTCTTCGGCGTTCGGGACCATAACGCCTTATAGCATCGAAAATGCCATTTTTGAGAAGCCCCGTTATATTTAGAGAGACCGTTTAGAACTTGCGGACAAGTTGTTGACTTTAAATGATTTGTTGGTGCACCCGGCATGATTCGAACATGCGACCCTCTGATTCGTAGTCAGATACTCTATCCAGCTGAGCTACGGGTGCACAAGGCAGGAAACCCTTCTAATTTACCGTTTCCCCGCCAAAATCGCAACTGGATCCCGGTGCGATACTGAGTGTGCCCGATGGCTGCCGAACCCCCGATTCTCCGCTGCGAAGACCTCGCCAGGGTCTATCAGTCCGGCGGGCGCGACCTCCCCATCTTTTCCCATCTGAATCTCGCCGTGGCTCCCGGCGAACGAGTCGCCATCGTAGGGGAATCGGGCTCCGGAAAGTCCACGCTGCTGCATCTGCTCGGCGGTCTCGACCGTCCCACTGCCGGCAGCATCTGGTACCGCTCCCAAAACCTAGCCGCCCTGAATGACGCCGCGCTGGCCGATTACCGAAATCGCCAAATTGGCTTCGTTTGGCAGATCCATTACCTTCTGCCCGAATTCACCGCGCTCGAGAACGTGATGATGCCTCTGCTCATCCGCGGCGATGCGCGCGCGCAGGCACAGCTTCGCGCACGCGAGACGCTGGCCGATGTCGGCCTTGAAGCCCGCGGCCATCATCGCGCCGGCGAACTCTCGGGCGGCGAGCAGCAGCGCGTGGTGCTTGCCCGCGCTCTGGCCGGCCGCCCCGCGCTGCTGCTGGCCGACGAGCCCACGGGCAACCTAGATACCCGCACCGGCGAACGCGTAATGGACCTGATCGCCGACGTGCACAAGACGCACCGCCTCACGTCGATTCTGGTGACGCACAACCATGCGTTTGCCGCGCGCTGCGACCGCGTGCTGCGCCTCGAAAAGGGCGCGCTCATAGAAGGCCTTTGATCACCCCGGCCGCCTGCGACGCCATCTCCAGTCCGAAGCGCGGCAGCACCAGGCAAAGCGGCAGCAGGCCCGGCAGCGGCGAACCCGGCCAGCCCGCGACCGCCTCCAGCAGAAGCAGCGGTGACAGAATGCGCGCGTAGTCCAGAGCCTCCAGCCAATCGTTCGGACGCCACAGAAAAATTCCCACTCCCGCGAAAAGCAGGATCGCAATTGCCACCGGGTCGGGACCGCGCCGCCGCCGGAAGAAGTGAAAGCTTATCAGCATTGCGAGCAGCACGCCCATAACCGCCAGCAGATCCGCAATGCGGAGAACGGCCGTCATCGCAACGCTGTCCACATAGGGGAACGGATGTGTCAGCCGGTTCACCACCCCGGAGAAGGGAAATGCCACGCTGCCCAGGCTGCCCACCGCCACGGTCCGGCTGGCCACGAACCCGTACCAGGCGAGCGCAGGCACGGCGGCCGTGGCAAATGCGGCGCATGCGCGGAACCGCCTTTCCCACAGGAGCCAGAGGCAGTAAGCCGCGGTCAGCAGCAGCCCCGTGTCGCGCGCCAGTGCCGCCACAACCAGCAACACATACAGAAGCCGCGGCCTGCGGAGGAACCGTGTATACAACGCAAACGCGCAGCAGAAGGCCAGCAGCCAAACATCGATCGCCTCCCGGTCGATTGCCGCGACGGAAGCCGGGACCAGCACGAATGCAAACCCGAACAGTGGCGATCTTCCGCCAGCCTGCGCCAGCGCCGCCAGCCAGCCCCCTCCCAGCGCAAACGCGCCCAGCATCACGATGCGATACGCCCAGTCCACCCACGCATCGTTCCCTGCCGCCAGCAGCCACGCGGCAGTCGGAATCAAAATACGCCGGTAGCGCAGCCGCGCGCTGTCGCGGGAGTCATCCATGGCGTCCGCCGTCCCGCGCCGTAGCAGCGGATCATGCGCGATCGCGTGATACCACTGCCCGTCCCAGCCCGCGCTCGCCGCAAACCGGTAAGGATGTTCGGCAGCCACCGGCGCGGACAGAGCCGCCTGTGAGCCGGTGCAGAAGAGCGCCGACCAGTCGCCATGATAGTTGTACTGAACCGTCAGGAACTGCCAGGCGAACACCAGCAACCCGCAGAGCACCCCTACCAGAACCGGCGCCCGCCGCAACCTAATCGCTGCCCTGTGCGATCTCCGCTTTCAAGCGTTCCAGCGAAAATTCTGGTGACCGGCAAAAATCGATGACGCGCCGGTCTTTGGTCTTCTGCCGCTCCACCACCGCCGGCAGTTCAGCCGCAATTTCAAGCGGGATGGAAATCAGCCCGTTGCGGTCGGCATAGAGCAGGTCGCCCGGTTTGATGTGCAGACCGAAAATGGTGACGGGCTGGTGGTGGTCCACCACATGTTCGTACGCATGCGACGGTGACACACTTCTCGCATAGAACGCGAATCCCGATTGCTCCACCGCGTCCAGATCGCGAACCGAGCCATTCGTCACCAGACCGACGCAGCCCAGACCCTGCATGATGGCCACATGCACGTCGCCGGCAACCGAGCCAAGCCCCGCATCCTCGTCAACGTCTTTGATCACGGCGATGCGCGGACCCGAGATCGCCAGAATATCCGGCCACCATTCGGTGCGCTCGGCGAAGACGGTGCCGGTCATCGGCGGGTTGGAACCGCGGACGCAGAGCGTGCAGGCATAACCCAGCATCGATCTCACGCCGGGAAAGATCCAATGGAGGCCCGGGCGCGCATACCCGTCGTTGCGCAGCCGCACATCGAATTTCTCGATCGCGTTGAGGATGCTGCATGTGTCGTGCTGCTGGATGGCGCTCAACTGCTGTGGCGTCAGGCCCGTCATCTTATCACTCCCGTTTGATAGTCCAGCACGGAACGCTGCAGGTCATAGTCATACCGCGCGCTCGCCGTGGCAATCTGTGCGGAAGTCAGGTTCAGCTGCGCCTGGCTCAGTTCCACGATGGAGCTAAGACCCAGATCGTAGCGCGCCTGCGCCAGCTGCAGCGCCTCATTTGACTGCGCCAGCAGTTCTGCGGTGGCGTTCAGCCGCTGGTACCCCGTTACGGCGTTTAGATAGGCCACCTGCACATCGCGCGCGATTCGGTTCTCGAGAGAAACCAGATTCTTCTCGCTCGCCTGCGCTCGCAATTCTGCTTCCGTGCGCCTCGCGGTGAACAAATGCCCGTTGAAGATCGGGATGTTCACATTCACGCCGGCCGCCAGATAGCGCGAGGGCAGAGGCTCTTCATAGACAGGGAGGCCGCCGGCGGTAGCCAGACCGGAGATCGTCGGCAGCCGCAAATCCCGTTCCGCGATTGCGAACTTCTGCGCACCGCCCAGATCCGCGCGCGCGCTCAGAATCTCGGGCCGCTGCTTCAGTGACGCTTCAATCAGCGGCGCGGGGTCGGGCGAAGGAGCCTCCGGCAGCACCGGCTCCACCAGATCGAAGGTCCGCTGATCACGGTATCCCAGCGCGTTCGAAAGGTCGGCATAACTGGCTCGAACGTCGTTCTGCGCATTCAGCAGAAGCAGCCGGGCGTCGGCCAGGTTCACATTCGCGAAGCTGACATCCAGTCCCGATTTCAGCTTGGCGTTGGCCAGCGCGGTCACCTGATCCGCCACCAGTCGCCTTGCCGCCACCGTTTGCTGCGCCACCGTCAGGACGGAGGCGGCGCGCAGCGCGGCGAAGTAGGCGCGATCCACCTGCAGCACAATGTCCGCGCGCGTTGCCTTCGCGGAATCGTCGCGCGCTTCCGCCCGAAGACGCGCACTGGCGGTCAGGTTGGATGTGCGGCCGAAGTCGGTAATCAGCTGAGTCACGTTCACGCCGCCAGCGAGCCGGTTGTAAACGGTGGGATTGTTCAGAGCGCCTGCAGCGATACGGCTGCCCGGCAATGCACCCACTCCCGTGACACTCCCATTGGCGGTGGGGAAGAAGCCCGCGCGCGTCTCGATGGTCACCTGATTGGCCGCCGCCGCGTTCAGCAGCGCCATGCTGACATCGGGATTGTTCTTTACCGCAAGCGCTTCGGCTTCCGGAAGCGTCAGGCGGACTGGCTGCTGCGCCAGCAGCGGCGCCGCCGCGAGCAGTACCCAGAGTCTGATCACGCGGCCTCCCTCCGTCCGTAGACCATGGTGTAAGCCGCCGGCACCACAAACACCGTCAGCATGGCCGAAACGGCCACACCGCCGCAAATCGCGCGGGCAAGAGGCGCGTAGGCCTCGCTGCCGGCTCCCAGCTTTAGCGCCATCGGCAGCAGGCCGATCACCGTCGCGAGCGAAGTCATCAGCACCGGCCGCAGCCGAACCCGCGCCGCCGTTGCCACCGCCTGTCGCACGCCCATTCCGTCGCCGCGCAACTGCTTGGTGAACTCGACGATCAGGATACTGTCTGAGACCGAGATGCCCACCATCATCACGATGCCCATCAGCGACATCACGTTCAGCGTGGTTCCCGTTATCCACAGCGTCAGCAACACGCCCGTCAAACCTGGCGGCAGCGCCAGCAGAATCAGCACCGGATCCAGAAACGATTTGAATTGCGCCGTGATCACCAGATACAGCAGCACCACGGACATGATCAAGCCCAGGCCGAAACTCTGAAACGAACTGCGCATGCCCTGAACCGAGCCGCGCAGGCTCACGCTGATCCCCTCCGGAAGCTTCGTCTTCGCGATCAGCGCATCGATGGAATTCGCCAGACGCCCCAGATCCTCGCCCGCGGTCTGCACGTAGATATCGTTGATCCGGCGAATCTGGTAGTGGTCCACTTCAGTGGGCGATTGGAAGCGGGTGATGTTGCTCACCATGTCCAGCCGCGTCGAGTCGGCTTCGCGCGCGGACCGCAAGGGGATGGCTTTCAGATCCGGCAGCGTCTTCACCTGGTTTTCCAGATACTGCACGGTAAGCATGTAATCGTTGCCTGTCTTCGGATCGATCCAGTAACTGGGAGCGATCATCGCATCGGAAGTAAGAGCGGTGATCACGTTGTTCACCACCTCATGCTGGTTCAGGCCCAACTCGCTCGCGCGCTGGCGGTCCACTTTCAGCCTCAGCGAGGGATAGTCGATGTCCTGCGGGATGTACACGTCGCTCGCATTCGGCATCTGCCGGATATTGCGCGCCAGATTCAATGCAACCTGATATCCGGCTTTCAGGTTTGAGCCCGCCACCTGCACGTCGATGGGCGCCGGCAGTCCCAGATTCAGGACGGCATCCACCAGGCCGCCGGATTGGAAGTAAGTGGTCAGCTGCGGCATTTCGCGAGCCAGGCGTTTGCGCACCCGCTCCATGTATTCGTAGCTCCCAATCCTGTGGTCCTGCTTCAGACTGACTTGCACAAAGGCGGTGTGCTGCGCGGAGTTGGTCGTATAGATCGCCGAGATATCGCCGGTGGCGCCGATATTGGAAACGATCATGTTCAGATCTTCCGTCGGCACCTCTTCCCGAATCAGCGCCTTCCACCTGCTTCACCAGGTCATTGGTTATTGCAGATGCGCGTACCAGTGGGCGCCTTCAGGTTGATCACGAACTGTCCGGCATCCGTCCGTGGAAAGAAAGAAACGCCCAGCAGAGGAAACACGGCCAGGCTGACCAGGAACATAACGCCAAGTCCGGCCACCACCAGCCCCGGCCGTTTCAGTACCTTCTGAATCGAACGGTCGTAGCCATTCAGCAGGCGTTCAAAGCCGCGATTGAACCAGCCATTGAACCGCGCTGCCCGGCTTACCGGGTGGGCTCCGTGACCACCGTGCGCGGACTTGATGAAGCGCGCTGCAATAACAGCGGCACCACCGTCATCGCCACCACATACGAGGCGAACAGCGATAGCACCACGGCCAGCGCCAGCGCCTGAAACAAAAACCGGCTCACGCCGTAAAGAAACGTCACCGGGAAGAACACGATCACCGTGGTCAGCGTGGCCGCCAGCACCGCCAGCGCCACCTCCCGGCCGCCTTTCTCCGCCGCTTCCTCGGCGGGCTCTCCCAGCTCCAGATGCCGGTAGATATTTTCCAGCACCACCACCGAGTTATCGATCAGCCGCGAGAACGCCAGCGCCAGGCCGCCCAGCACCATGCTGTTGACCGAACTGCCGCCCATCGAGAGCGCGATGAAAGTGGCCAGCGCGGAGATGCGGAATCGAAAAGAACACCGCCAGCGTCGCGCGGAAGCTGCCCAGAAAGATCAGAATCATCAGCGACGTCAGCAGCAGCCCGATGCCGCCTTCGTGCAGCAGCGTCTCGATCGCCGTCTTCACGAACACCGATTGATCGAAGACCACGTTCGTCACCAGCTGCTTTGGGAACATCGACCAGATGCGTCAGCACCTTGCGCACGCCATCCACGATCGGGATCGTGTTGGTGTCGCCGCCCTGCTTCAGCACCGGCACGTAGACCGAGCGCTGGCCGTCCACTCGCACCTCGTTGGTCTGGATCTGCGCGGCATCCTTGGCAAAGCCCACATCGGAAACCCGGACGGTCGACTGTCCCACGCTCCGCAGCGGAATATTGTCTATCGCCGTGATGCTGGGCGCCTGGCTGTTGGTGTAGATGTTGTAATCGAAGTCGCCGATCGGCACGTCGCCCGCCGGCAGAATCAGATTGGATTCGTTGACCTGACGCGCACCACGTCCATCAGGCTCATCTGATGTGCCTCCAGCTTGTAGGGGTCGACGTAGACCATGATCTGCCGCGGCTTACCGCCAAACGGCTGCGGCACGGAGGCGCCCGGCACCGTGGCAATCTGGTTGCGCACCTGGTACTGCGCGAAATCGCGGAGCCGCGTCTCGTTCAGACCCTCGCCTTTGAACGTAACCAGGCACACCGGCAGGCTGGAAGCATCGAACTTCAACACGATCGGCGGCAGCGTGCCTGGCGGCAAGCGCCGCAGGTTCGCCATCGCCAGGTTGGAAATGCCGCTCACCGCCGAATTCGGGTCTGTTCCCGGCTGGAAGTAGACCCTGATCACGCTGGCTCCCGGCAGCGACCGCGATTCCATATGATCGATGCCGCTTGCCAGCGTAAAGAAGCGCTCGAACCGGGACGTAATATCGGTTTCGATCTGCTCCGGCGGCATCCCCGAATAAAACGTGGCCACCACCACCACCGGTATGTTGATGTCCGGAAACATATCCACTGGCATGCGCACCAGACTGGTGGCGCCCACCACGATGACGATCAGGCAGACGACCACGATGAAATAAGGATTTCGAATCGCAAAGCGGGACATCAGTTTGCCTCCCCGTCTTTGGTGACCGAAACCAGCTTCGGAACCACCTTCTGTCCGGCAGCCAGCTGGCTTCGATTCCCCGTCACCACCAGGTCGCCGTTCACCAGGCCCGAAACCACCTCCACCAGCTCCGCTGTTTCGAGGCCCGTCACCACGTTGCGGATACTCGATCCGGTTGTCCGGCCCCACCACGTACGCGGTTGCCTGATTTCCCTGCTGGTTCAGCCCTTCGAGTGGTACTGAGAGCACGTGATCGCGCTTATCGAGTGTGAGAACCGCCTCCGCGTACATTCCCGGAATCAGCGTCAGATTTGGGTTGGGTACGTCCACCTGTGTATCCATGGTGCGCGTCCCCATATTGACGCTGTCGGCAAACCGGCTGACTTTCCCGCGAAAGGTCTGGTTCAGTTCCCGGACCCGAACATCCACTTCCTCGCGCAGCCGGATGTGCGACACAATGGACACCGGCACCTGCAGCACCAGCCGCAGCAGCGTGTTCTGCGAAAGCTGCACCACCGGCAGTCCGTTGCTGGTGGACGACGTGCCCGCCGGAATCATGGCGCCCGTGTCCGCATAGCGTTTTGTGATTACACCCGAGAACGGCGCCGTGATCCGGGTGTAGTCGTTCATGGTCTGAGTCTTGTTCACATCGGACTGCGAGACATCCACGCCCTGCTGCGCGGCAGCCAGCGCCGCCCGCGCCGCCGAAACGCTTGCCTCGGAAGATAAGTCGCGTGACTGCGCGTCGTCCAGTTCCTGCTGCGCGATCAGTTTCGAATTGGTTTTCGAGACACTGAGCAGCCGTTCGTAGACGCTGTGCGTGGCCTGGTGCTGCGCCTCGGCGCGTGACAGTTCTTCCTTCTCGCGCTGCACCTCGGCATTGCTGCGGCTGCGCGAAGCCCGGGCTCGCGCGATATCGTCGGCCAGCTCCGGCACCTCCAGGATAGCGAGGGTCTGGCCGGCCGCCACGCGGGAACCCACATCCACGTAGATGGCCTTCAGGTAGCCGGCCACTCTGGCGTGCACATCAATCACCTGAAATGGCCGGAACTCGGCCTCTAATACTTCTTCGCGCTTCAGTTCCCGCGGCATCACCTGTGCCACAGCTACCACCGGAGGCTCGGCGGCCTTCACAGTTTTCGTATCCCGCGGCCCGCGGGAACATGCGGCGCACAGCACCACCAGCAAACTCGCCCCGGTCCACAGCGACCAGCGCCTCAGAACACACATCCATCCCATCCTTTTCCCTCTCCAATCGGAACGAACCACCTGCAAGCAACTACCGCTGCAAGCAGTGCATTAGATCAGAAGAGGCCGGCTGGCCGAGACAGAGCGGAGGACGAACGCAACGGGTCGGTAAGAAGCCAGACATCGGCCGTACGCAGTTGGCGCAACGGGCGCGCTCACCACGGCGGGCACCAAAACCACGTCAACCTGACTCTGGCCAGGCGTCTGGCGGTTTTGCATCTTGACGGATTGCTTGAGATAGGTGCCGTGCCCATCGGAGCCATACTGCGCATGCTTGGCGGCAAACGCCAGCGCGGCAACCAGAACACAAAGCATAACAATGCCCCACTGGCGAACGCGCGCCCGCCGTGGCAGGGGTACCTTGCGCGAAGGGGGTGCCGTCATTTCCATACCGGCTCTACACGCATAATCGCATACCTCCCGATTCTTTGCCGTTGCCTCTAACCCGCGCTCGGCAGCGAAACGGTGAAACGTGAGCCTCGTCCCACTTCGCTTTCCACTGAGATGGAACCCCCATGCTGCGTCACAATCTGCTCCACAATCGAAAGGCCGATCCCCGTGCCTTTCTCCTCTGACTGCTCCGCTGTCTTCGTCCGGTAAAACTTCTCGAAGATACGCCGCGCGTCCTTCGCATCGAAGCCGATCCCCTCGTCCGCCACCGAAACGCGCACGCGGTCCTTCTGCCGATCGCCCGATACCGTCACCCGCGTATCCGGCGGCGAATACTTCACCGCGTTGGTCAGCAGATTGTAAAACGCATACTCCATCAGTTCGCGGTCGCCGGTCAGCGCTCCCTGGGGCATCGTCTCCATTCGGATCTGAATGGATTTCCGGTCCGCCACCGGACGCACCCGGTCGACGCATGCCACCAGTACCTCCAGCGGCGAAAACGATTCCCGCTTCAGCTGCATCTGCCCCGCCGAGAGCCGTTCCACATTCAGGAACGTCTCGATCATTTGCGCCAGGCGCTTCGATTCGGCGTTGATCACCTGTGCCATTTGCTTCCGCTTCTCGTCCGTCATGGCGTACCGGCCAATCAGTTCGCTCGATCCCTGAATGGCCGTCAGCGGCGTCTTCATTTCATGCGTCACGAACTGCATCGCCTCGCGATACTGCGTGCGTGCCGTTTCCGATTGTCCCAGCCTGCGCCGCACCACAATGTGACGCCACGCCGCCGCCGCGACAATGGAAAACCACGCGCACGCCGCCCCCGGTGCATAGGCGAACACCACGCCGCGCGTGAACAGATACCAGGGAAGCCCGTGCGCCACGGCAAGAAGCAAAAGTGCCGCCAGATTCGCCGGCCAGCCGTCCAGAATAGCGAAGATTAAGCCGGCCGCCGCCACGTAACCCAGACAGGCCAGCACCACCCAAAGCTCGGGCGCGTCCGTCAGGAACGCCTGCTGCGCTATCGTCTCGAAGGCATTGGCATGAATCTCGATCCCCGGCACGTTCACCGAGTTCGAGAGCGGCGTCATCCACCGGTCGCCCATTGCCTGTGCGGTCACACCCGCGAACACCACCCGCCCGCGGAAGCGTTCGGCCAGTTCGGGACGTTCTCTCAGGTCCTTTAATGACACCTGGGGGATGCCCGCATTTGTATAACGCACGCGCATCAGCCGACGGGGCGCCGCGCTCGGAATCACTGTTTCACCAACCCGCAGGCTCTCGGGCGATTCTGTGATGCGCGCGCGCCGGCTGATGCGAAACGCTTCCAGCGCCAGCGCCCAGCGCCGGTCGTGACCCGCTACCTCCTGCAGCGGAATATCGCGATTGATTGCGTCGCGCTTGTCCGGGTTCGCATGAACTTCCCCAATTGCCTCCGCCCACTTCCGAAAACGCGGCAGCGGATCGTCCCACCTGGCGCCATCCTCGCTTACAAAGCAGGGAAGCACCAGATGCGGCGTGCGCTCGAATGCCCGTTCCAGCGCCTCATCCGCCGCGGGATTATCGCCCGGCTCAATCAACACCACATCGAGCGCCACCGCCAGCGGGTGCGCCGCACGGATCCGCTCAAGCCCGGCCGCCATTGCGGAACGCAGCCGGAACAGCCCGCCGAATGCCTGAAACGATGCTTCGTCCGCCGCCAGAATGATCGATTCGGCGCCCCGCGCCCGCGGCTGCCAGGACCGAAAAAAGAAGTCGTACGCATCGCTGTCAATCTGCTGTCCGAAAGCCGACCATCCGAGCGCAATGCCCAGCACCAGCGTCGCCCCAAGCAGCGAAATGTAGCCGAGCCTGCGCACGTTTACAGTTATAATCTGTAACGAAGGGAGAATCACCCGATGGCCAAAGGCATGGACCGTAAAAAGGAAACCAAGAAGCCCAAGAAAAAGAAGTAAGACCCATGGCAGGCCTGCGCCAAACGCTTCGCCTGCCCGCCTTCATCCCTTACTCCCGAACGTTCATCTTCATCAATCATGCGCACTGACTGGCTGGAAGCCCGCAACACCGATCCGATTCGCACCCAGATGTTCTATGCCCGCCGGGGCATTGTCACCGGAGAGATGGACTTCATCGCGCAGCGCGAAAAGGTTCCCGCCGAGCTGATTCGCTCTGAAGTGGCGCGCGGCCGCATGGTCATCCCCGCCAACATCCACCATCAGCGGCTGGAACCCATGTGCATCGGCGTGGCTTCCAAATGTAAGATCAACGCCAATATCGGCAATTCCGCCACCACGTCGGACATCTCCGAAGAGCTTGCCAAGCTGCAGTACTGCGTGAAGTTCGGCGCCGATACCGTAATGGATCTCTCGACAGGCGGCGACATTCCGCGTATCCGCCAGGCCATCATTGCTGAGTCGCCGGTTCCTATCGGCACCGTGCCCATCTATGAAGCGCTCGCGCGTGTGCGCCGCGTTGAAGATCTCACGGCCGCCATCATGCTGGAAGTGATTGAGGAACAGGCGCAGCAGGGTGTGGATTACATGACCATCCACGCGGGTGTTTTGGTGCAGTACATTCCCCTCACCACGAAGCGCATCACTGGCATCGTGAGCCGCGGCGGCGCCATTCTGGCCGAGTGGATGGTGAAGAACCACCGCCAGAACATGCTGTACGAATGCTTCGAAGACATCTGCAAAATCTTCCAAAAGTACGATGTCACGTTCTCTCTGGGCGACGGTCTGCGCCCCGGTTCCATTGCGGACGCCAGCGACGAAGCGCAGTTTGCCGAACTGAAAACCCTGGGCGAACTGACGAAAAAAGCCTGGGAATACGATTGCCAGGTCATGGTGGAAGGCCCCGGCCATATCCCGCTTGATCAAATTCAGCTGCAGGTGCAGAAGGAAAACGAGCTCTGCCACGAGGCGCCGTTCTATACCCTCGGCCCGCTGGTCACCGATATCGCGCCCGGTTATGACCACATTACCTCCGCTATCGGTGCGGCCATGATTGGCTGGCACGGCGCGTCCATGCTCTGTTACGTCACCCCCAAGGAGCACCTCGGGCTGCCTAACCGCGAAGATGTGAAGCAGGGCATCATCGCCTACAAGATCGCGGCTCACGCGGCGGATATCGCCCGCCACCGGCCCGGCGCCCGCGACCGCGACGATGAACTCTCCCGCGCCCGCTACCGCTTCGACTGGAACAAGCAGTTTGAGCTCTCGCTCGACCCCGAAACCGCCCGCGCCATGCACGATGAAACGCTGCCGGAAGAGGGTTTCAAAGACGCTGCTTTCTGCTCCATGTGCGGCCCCAAATTCTGTTCGATGAATCACTCCGCCAAGGTGGAGAGCTTCACCGCAGCCGACGCTGAGTCCGTTCTGTTACAAATCAAGTAGGGCTTGGAACCTCGCGTGCGCCTTGATACGCGAGGTTCCCTATGCAACGCCTTTTTCTAACTGCGGTCTTTGCCGCGGCAGCTCTTACCGCCCAGACGGGTCCCGGTGACCAAACCACCGCCCATATCACGAAGGAGGTTCGGCATGAACTCGTCATGCTGCCGTATTACAACGTGTTCGATAACTTATCCTTTCGTGTCGATGGCGGGGGCGCCGTCACGCTGATGGGTCAGGTCACTAATCCCGTACTCAAGTCCGATGCGGGCAATGTGGTGAAGCGGGTCGAAGGGGTCACCGCGGTCAACAACCAGATCGAAGTGCTGCCTCTCTCGCCCAACGACGAGCGCATCCGCAGAGAAGTCTATCGAGCCATTTATGCGAATCCGGCGCTCTCCACGCGCTACGGTTTTCAGGCGGTGCCGTCCATTCACATCATCGTGAAGAATGGCAACGTCACGCTCGAAGGAGTGGTAGCCAACTCGGGCGATAAGAATATCGCCGAATATTCAGGCCAACGGCGTGCCTGGCGTGTTCTCGGTGACCAACAACCTTCGCGTCGAAAAGTAAGTCCGGTACAGGTATTCCGCCAGGTAGAAGGAAACGCCCAGCGCCACCGCGAAAACCGCATTCAGGAACAACGCGGCAACGGATGTGGTGAGAAAGGCGGCGGCATCTGTGCGGCGCATGATCAGCAGCCGCTTCCACATGCTCCATTCCATCAGCCGGACGCCCATCCACGCGGTCACGCCCGCCAGCGCGGCCAGCGGCAAATGTTTGATAAACCCGCCGGCTTCCGTCACGAAAAGGATCAGGAATCCGGCGTGGATCAGGTTGGAAAGCCGTGAATTGCCGCCGCACTGCACATTCGCCAGGCTGCGCGCCGGAATGCCCACGCTCATCGGCGCGGCGAACATCCCCGCGGCCAGATTGGCGATCCCATATGCACCCAGTTCGCGGTCCGCGTCGGCCTTCTTCATGGCCTTATGCCGTCCGCGGAAATGTTCCACGACGCGCGATGTGACCAGCAGATTCACAGACGTCACGAACGCCAGCCCGAAGCCCGCCGGCAGCACCGTGTACACGTCCGAAGGCCGCCACGCGAATCCGATAAACGGCGGAATCGTCGAGGGCAGCGTCCCTACTTCTTTGGAATTCCAGTGGAATATCGCAGCCGTCAGCAGCGCGGCAGCAATCCCGATCAGTGGCGCCGGCAGCTTGTGCGAAATCCGCCCGGCAATCGACGCGGCCACCATTACCACCAACGCCGTCAGCGTCGTGCTCCAGGAAAGATGCGTCAGATTGGCGAGGCAATCTTCCAGCTGTACGAACAAATTGGAATCGAGCGGCCCCGCCTTGTACCCAAAAATCGTATGCAGCTGCGAAATCACCATCATGCCGCCGATTCCGCACGAAAACCCAGCCATCACCGGGTGCGGCACCAGAGCCACATAGCGGCCCAGCCGCAGCGTGCTGAACACCAGCATCAGCACCGCCGCCACCATCGAAACCTTCGCCGCTCCCCCGATCCCCTGATCGTGTACCGCCACCAGAATGAATGGAACCGTTACCGAGGAGACGCCGCCTATCATCACCGGATTGCGCCCCAGCAACGCGGTGATCGGAGCCGTCAGGATGGAGGTGAACACGCCAAGGATCGGCGGCAGGCCCATTAAAGAAGCCATCGCCAAGCCATAAGGAAACGCGATCAGCGACGCAATGAAGCCGCCAAATACGTCACCGGTCAGCGCATTCCACGAATATTTCGGGAAGCGAGCCTTGAGCATATAAAGTTACGGCCCGGCGAGCTGCAAAGCTGCCGGGCCGCGGGAGGAGAAGAAACCCGCTTACGCGAGGACTTTTTTGGTTGCTGCCTGGAACTTCTTCATGTCGTCGGCGGTGCCAACGGTGATGCGGCTCCAGTTGGGCATCGACGGCCAGGCGCGGCCGACATACACCTTCTGGGCTTCCATCTTGCGCATGTATTCGCGCGCCGGCTGCTGCGCGTCCATCATGAAGCAATTGCTGTCCGAAGGAATGAACTTGATGTTGTTCTTGGCGAGGAAATCGAACGTGTCGGTGCGAATCGCGCGCATGTTCTTGCGCCGTTCCGGAACCAGGTTCTTCACCTTCAGGCTGGCATCCGCGCCCACCATACCGGTGATGGGCAGCGCGCCCGCCGAGTAGCTCTTCATCTTGGCCAGCAGGTCCGGGCGGCCGATGGCCGCTCCGGCGCGCAGGCCGGCCATGCCGAACAGCTTGGAGAACGTGCGCAGAACGATGATGTCCTTGTCCGCGGCAACCAGATCCGTGGTCGGCGTCGCGTCGGAGAAGTGCAGGTACGCTTCATCCAGCAGCAGGATAGAGCCGGCCGGCTTGTTCGCCAGCGCCCATTCGATGTCCGCGCGCTTCGTCGTGGTTCCCGTCGGGTTGTTGGGGTTGCAGATATAGATGATGCCGGCGTTCGGATCGGCCGCAACCATCGCCCTTACGTCATGCGCATGGTTCTCGGTCAGCGGCACGCCGATCACTTTCGCGCCGACGAACTTCGCCGCGCGTCCGCCCGCTTCGTAACCGGGGTCGGCCTGCACAAAGCTCTTCGTGGGAGAGGTGTACGCCATCACCGTGGTGTGCAGCGGTTCGCTCGAACCGGCATAAGGCTGTACATACTCGGGCTTCACGCCTTCAATGGCGGCAAGGGTCTTCGCCATGTTGAAGGTCAGATCATATTCGTAACGGCCGCCCTTTTTGACGACGCTGTAGATTGCTTCCGCCGCTTCCGGACACGGTCCGAGCGGGTTTTCATTCGCGTTGATCTTTACGGCATCAGCGGGAATGTCCTTCACCATGGACAGCTGAGCCAGGGCGGACTCGTTGTAAAACGGCAGCGCTGCGCCCGCCGTGATCATAGTTGCGAAACGGCCAAGCGACCTTCGCGAAAAACCCCGCTTCAAAAGTTCCGTTGCCTGCTCTGCGTTCAGGATGTCATTCATGGTGTCTGTTCTCTCTCCAGTGGTTTAACTGCGCTTCTAACCTTGAACCGTCATAGCGGCGGCTCACCTAACCTGCATCGAAAATCGGGAACGATAGCGAAATATAAAGGAAGGGAGCGGAACCTGGCCCCATGGGGTAAAGAAGCCTCGCGAACAGGGCGGGACTGTCGAGAGAAAGTCTCTAGCTCCATATCATACACGAATTCGAAACACCGGAGCCAATGGTTTTGTTAATGAAGATATAAAAAAGTTGTGCGCAGGATCTGATTCAGTACTCCGCCGCCCGGCGGAGCAGCGCCGCTGCCATCCGGTCTTTCAGAAGCAGAAACGGTTTCTCAATCAAATAAAAAGAAGCACTCGCCGTCCCCACCACCAGTGCGACCGCCACGCTGACACGTACCGCGGGATCATAGCGCCGCAGCGCACTTTCCACCACCGGCAACACCAACTGCTGGTAGAGATACAGGGAATACGAAATCCGCCCCAGATACCTCACCGGAGCTGCCTGCATCCAGGCCACTGCGGCATGATCGCGCAGCGAGATCAGCTGTACCAGCATCAACGCCACCAGCACCGTGTCGATCGGAAAGCCGAAAACGTCCCGATATTCCGCTCCCATCCGGCTTTCCACCAGCACCGAGACCACCAGCGCGCCCGTAACTGCCAGAAACTGCGGCACCCCGCAAACCGCTACCCACACGCGGGCCCATTTTCCGGTCCAGAGCAGAACGGCGAAAAGGCAGCCCAGCAGCAGCTGGTCCGCCCGTGTGTCGAATGCCTCGTAAAAATAGCCCTGCCAGACGTGGAAGCCGTACTTCAGCACAGCGCGATAGACCCACACCGCCACAATCCCGCCCGTGAGCACCCGCGCCAGCTGCGCCGGCCTGTTCCTGCCCCACAGAAACAGCAGCGGCCACGCGAGGTAAAACTGTTCCTCTACCGAGAGCGACCACGTATGGCTGAATCCCGTATTGGGGTCGCCCAGAATCGCCTGGTAATAATCGTTGTAATAGAGCAGAGCGGCCGCCGCCTGGCTCCAGATCACCGGCCGGTGCGTCACCAGCAGCAGCCCCAGCAGAAGCGCCGCGTACCCGTAGAACGCAGGGAAAATTCGCATCGCCCGCCGCGTGTAGAAGCCCCGCAGAGACACGTCTCGGCGTTTCGCATTCTCCTTCAGCAGCAGCCACGTAATCAGAAAGCCGCTGATCACGAAGAACATCAGCACGCCAAGGCCGCCCGGCGAAGGCAGGCCCGCATGATAGAAGATCACCAGAAAAACCGCGACGGCGCGCAGGCCGTCCAGCATCGGGATGTGGGGCTTTGACAGGCCCGATTGCAGTGCGGCCGGTTCGCTGATCACACTTGAGTCTTAGCCCAGCGTATTCAGTGTCCCGTTCATCCGGCCTTCGAATGTCGCAATCGCCGGTTCCTGCTTCAGTATCCAGCCCAGCTCGTCCACCCCTTCCAGCAGACACATCTTCGAAAATCCATCCACCGGAAATTCCACGCGCTTCCCGTCGGGCAGGGTCAGCATCTGCGACGCCAGATCCACCTGGACCTTTACGCCCGGGTCCTGCGCCACCATCGCAAACAGCTCGGCCTGCACCTCCGCGGGGACAACCAGCGGCAGCAGTGAATTCTTGAGGGAGTTCTGCGTAAAAATATCTGCAAACGACGTGCTGATCACCGCCCGGAACCCGAACTGCGTCAGTGCCCACGGCGCATGCTCGCGCGAACTGCCGCAGCCGAAGTTATCACCCGCCAGCAGAATTTCCGCGCCTTGGCCCTGTGCCGTGTTCAGAATGAAATCCGGCTTCGGATTGCCCTGAGCGTCATAACGCCAGTCATAGAAGAGCTGCTTGTCCAGACCCTCCTTCGATGTCGTCTTCAAAAAACGCGCCGGGATCACCTGGTCCGTATCGATGTTGTTGATCGGCATCGGCACCATCCGGCTCGAAAAAGGAGTAAACGGCTTCACATGATCCTCCGCACATCGCTCACCACGCCCGCAATCGCGCTCGCCGCCGCTGTCAGCGGCGACGCCAGAAACGTCCGTCCGCCCTTGCCCTGCCGTCCTTCGAAGTTACGGTTGCTGGTGGAAACGCTGTACTCGCCCGGCTGCAGCATGTCGCCGTTCATCGCGATGCACATCGAGCAGCCCGGCTCCCGCCAGTCGCACCCCGCCTCGCGGAAGATCTCCGGCAGCCCTTCCGCCTCCGCCTGCCGCTTCACTTCCTGCGATCCCGGCACCACCATAACCCGCACATTCGGGCTCACCTGCCGGCCCTTCAAGATGGAGGCCGCGCTCCGCAGATCCGAAATTCGCGAATTCGTGCAGCTCCCGATGAACACCACGTTCACCGGATGTCCCAGCAGCGGCTTCCCGCCCTCCAGCCCCATGTACTTCAGCGCCTTGATCATGGAATCGCGCTCGCGCACATCCGTCATGGTCGCCGGGTCGGGCAGGGGAGAGGTGATCCCCATTCCCATTCCCGGGTTCGTGCCATACGTAATCATCGGCTCAATCGATGCCGCGTCGATCTGAATCGCGTGGTCGAACACCGCGCCCTCATCCGTCGGCAGCTGCTTCCATCGCGCGACGGCTTCGTCCCAGGCCGCGCCCTTCGGCGAAAACTGCCGCCCCGCCAGATACTCGAACGTCGTATCGTCCGGCGCGATCATCCCCGCCCGCGCGCCGCCTTCAATCGACATGTTGCACACCGTCATGCGCTGCTCCATCGAAAGCGACCGGATGGCCGATCCGCAGAACTCAAACACGCACCCCGTTCCGCCGCCCACCCCGATCTAGCGAAATCAGGTGCAGAATGATGTCCTTCGCCGTTACGCCCGGCGACAGAACCCCATCCACGTTCACCTGAAATGTCTTCGATTTGCGCTGCAGCAGGCACTGCGTCGCCAGAACCTGCTCCACTTCGCTCGTCCCGATTCCGAACGCCAGCGCGCCAAATGCACCGTGCGTCGCCGTGTGGCTGTCGCCGCAGCACACCGTCATGCCCGGCTGCGTCGCGCCATACTCCGGTCCGATCACATGCACAATTCCCTGCTGCGCGCTGTGAATGCCGAAGCACGGAATCCCGAAATCGCGGCAGTTCTGTTCCAGCTGTTCAAGCTGTTTCGCCGCTACCTTGTCGAGAATCGGGAGCCGCCGGTCGGTCGTCGGAATGCTGTGGTCCGCCGTCGCCAGCGTCAGGTCCGGCCGCCGCACCTTCAGCCCGCGTTCGCGCAGTCCCGCAAACGCCTGCGGTGATGTCACTTCATGCACCAGATGCAGATCTATAAACAGCAGCGCCGGCGCGCCCGGCTGTTGGTGCACCACATGGGAATCCCAGACTTTTTCAATAATCGTTCGCATAATTGGTCTCTACAGCGCCGCGCAGATCGCGTCGCCTACCTGTTCCGTTGTTGCCGTACCCTTTAGATCCGGTGTCACGCGCCCGCTGTCGAGCACCGCTTCAATCGCCCGGTTCACCGCGCCGGCATCTTCCTTCAACCCAAAACTGTACTCCAGCATCGCCGCCACAGACCCGATCGCCCCCAGCGGATTCGCCTTCCTCTGACCCGCGATATCCGGCGCCGAACCATGCACCGGCTCATACAACCCGGTCCACACGCCCGACGCCTTCCGGTCGCCGATGGACGCCGAAGGCAGCATCCCGATCGATCCCGCCAGCACCGCGCCCTCGTCGCTCAGAATGTCGCCGAACATGTTCTCCGTCAGCACCACGTCGAAGCGTTTCGGCTTCAGAACCAGTTGCATCGCGCAGTTATCCACCAGCAGGTGGTCGAGAGTCACATCCGGATGCTGCGCCGCCACTTCCGTCACCACGCGCCGCCACAGCTGCGAATTCTCCAGCACGTTCGATTTATCCACCGACGTCACCTTCTTCCGCCGCCCGCGTGCCAGATGAAACGCCATGCGCGCCACGCGCTCGATTTCCGGACGCGTGTAGACCATCGTGTTCACCGCGCGTTCCGCGGCGCCTTCGCCCGAAATGCCGCGCGGCGTGCCGTAATAAATGCCGCCTGTCAGCTCGCGCACGATGATCATATCCGTGCCGTCCACAATCTCGTTCTTCAGCGGCGAGGAATTCAGCAGCGCATTGATACGTGCGCACCGGCCGCAGATTCGCATATACTCCCATCGCCTTGCGGATCCCCAGCAATCCGCGCTCCGGCCGCTTCTCCGGCGGCGCGTCGTCGAACTCCGGCAGCCCCACGGCGCCCAGCAGTGTGGCATCCGCCGCCGCCGCGAGCGTCGCCGTTTCCGGCGGAATCGGCACGCCCGTCTTGTGAATCGCCACGCCGCCCAGAAGCCCTTCCGTCAGCGTGACAGTGTGTTTCCCTCGCTCCGCCGCTTTTCGCAGCACCCGCACCGCCTGCGCGGTTACCTCCGGACCGATTCCGTCGCCCGGCAGCACCAATATGTTCAAATTCAACCGGCCACAACTCCTCTGGGCTCACAAACGTCCTCGATAAGCGCCATGATTTCCTCGTCCATAATCCCCTTTTTGCGGTCAGCCCGCGTGGTGAACTCCGTGTACACCGCGTCCAGCTGTTCCTTGGTCAGCGGATACCCCAGCTCGCCGCACCGCTGCCCCAGCGCATGCCGTCCGCTGTGCTTGCCCAGCACCAGCCGTCCTTCCGGCACGCCTACGCTTTTCGGATCGATGATCTCGTAGGTTGTCTTCTCCTTCAGATACCCGTCCTGATGGATCCCTGCTTCGTGCGCGAACGCGTTCCGCCCGACGATCGCCTTGTTCGGCTGCGGCCCGAAACGTAATGATCGAGCTCAGCATCTGGCTCGCCCCATACAGATGCTCCGAATGCATGCCGGTCGTGTAGGGATACCGGTCGTGCCGCGTCTTCAGCACCATCACGATCTCTTCGAGCGAGCAGTTCCCCGCGCGCTCCCCGATCCCGTTCATCGTGCACTCCACCTGACGCGCCCCTGCCTGCAGCGCGGCCAGCGAATTCGCTACCGCGAGGCCCAGATCGTCATGGCAGTGCACGCTCACCACCGCCGTATCGCCCAGCGCCTCGCACAATCCGCCCGATCAGAGCGCCATACTCGTCCGGCGTCGAATAGCCCACCGTGTCCGGAATGTTCACCGTCCGCGCGCCCGCCGCCACCACAGCCCGCGACACCTGCTCCAGATAATCCGGATCCGTCCGCGCTCCGTCTTCCGCTGAAAACTCCACGTCGTCCACATGCCGCCGCGCCAGTTCCACCGCCGCCACCGCGCTGTCCAGAACCTGCTGCCGCGATTTCTTCAGCTTGTACTTAAGGTGGATATCGCTGGTCGCCAGAAACGTGTGAATCCGCGGCCGGCTCGCCGCTTCGAGCGACTTCGCCGCGCGTTCCACATCGCCTGTCGTCGAACGCGCCAGCGCCGCAACCTGCACCCACGGAAACTCCCGGCTTACCGCATCCACCGCTTCGAAATCGCCGTCCGACGCAATCGGAAATCCCGCTTCCAGGATGTCCACGCCCAGTTCCACCAGCTTGCGTGCGATTTTCAGCTTCTCAGGTACGGTCATACTGCAGCCCGGCGATTGTTCCCCGTCCCGCAGCGTCGTATCGAAGATCCAGACTCGGTTGGTCATGGGTTCGTTTCCGCCTCTCAACTCCTTCATCCTAGCTTTGGTGATGGGATTAATCAAATTTATTCTTTAGAGCTGTCCATAATAGCTTGTTATGCTGGTTCAGCCGCATGGAGCTGTATCCGCTTCACGTCTTCCTCACCGTCGCCACCGAAAAAAGCTTCTCCCGCGCCGCCGAAAAGCTATTTCGCACCCAGCCCGCCGTCTCGCTCGCCCTGCAGCGCCTCGAAGTCGATCTCGGCGAGAAGCTCATTGACCGCTCCGCCAAGGATCTCGTCCTTACCGATGCCGGCCGCGCCGTTCTCGAATATGCCCGCCGTTTCGAGAACCTCTCCGCCGAACTCAAAAACTCCCTTACCGAGCTGCGCGACAACTCCGCCGGCCGCCTAACCATCGGCGCCAATGAATCCACTACGCTTTATCTGCTGCAGCACATCGAACGCTACCGCCGCCTCTATCCCAAAGTAAAAGTGCAGATCCGCCGCAGCCTGTCGAGCAAAATTCCCAACGAAATCATCGACGGCAACCTGGAACTCGGCGTCATCAGCTTACGATCCACGCGACGAACGCCTCATCTCGAAGGTCATCTACACCGACGCGCTGGCCTTGGTCGTCTCGCCCGAGCACCGCCTGGCTTCACGGAAGAACGTGCCCATCACCGAACTGCGGTCCGAGACCTTCATCGCGCACAACGTCCTTTCGCCTTACCGCGAGATCGTCCTGCGCGAATTCCAGCGCCACAAAGTCGCGCTGAACATGGATATCGAGATGCCCACTATCGAGACCATCCGCAAGCTGGTGCAGGCCAATCTCGGCGTCGCCTTCATCCCGCGCATGTGCGTGGAGGAAGAACTCAGCCAGGGAACGCTCCGCGCGCTCTCCGTCAAGGAGATCGACGTCGAGCGCAAAGTGCACCTCCTCCGCCCCACCCGCAGAGGCCTGAGCTATGCCGCCGGCGCGTTTCTCGAGCTTCTGGACTGACGCGCCTCTATGGCTCTTTCCGTCCTCCCAGCAACTCCACCCGCTCCGCCGTCGCCCCTGCCGCCGCCTTCACTGGAATCGCCCGATCGAACGTCACCAGCCGTCCGCCGTTCTTCTGCGCCACAGCCAGCAGATATGCATCCGTAATCAACTGGTGCCCTGCAATCGCCCGCGGATGAATCAACGCCGCATCCAGCAGCGAAATCGCATCCGGCCAGAAATGATGGTCGCGCGCCGCGCAGAGCACGCGCACGTGATCCATCACTTCCGCCACGGTCGCCTTCAACCCCGGATACCCCGGATTGCTCAGCACCCGCACGCACCCGTTTACCGTAGTCGGGCATGTCGCCCAGCCCTTCTGCCGGTTTTTCCCGAACCACGCGTGCGCGTCCTCATGATTCAAATGCCCCGGATCGAACAGCGCCACCAGTACGTTCACGTCCAGCAGCGCGACGCCTTTCACTCCCCGTCCCGCAGCCGGTTCACCAGCGCGTTATCAGCGCGTTTCGCCCCTGCCTTCACCGCAAACAGCGGCACGCCGTTCCGCATCTCCGGAGCATCCGCCGGCTGCAGCGCCTTCCGTGCCAGATCTGAGACCACACGCCCTCCCGTGCTTCCCGATTGCCGCGCCAGAGCCTTTGCCAGCGCGATCAGATCCTCATCCAAATCCAGCGTCGTCCTCATCTACGCAGCACACATTACCTATCATGATGCTTGATGCGCACGCCCGATTGCATCCAGCTCCGGCATCATCTCCGCCGGCAATTCCAGCGCCGCCGCATGCAGATTCTCCCGCAAATGCCCCACTGACGATGTGCCCGGAATCAGCAGCATATTCGGTGACCGCCGCAGCAGCCAGGCCAGCGCCACCTGCATCGGCGTCGCGCCCAGCTTCTCAGCAATCGCATCCAGCGAGGAAGACTGCAGCGGCGTAAACCCGCCCAGCGGAAAATACGGAACATACGCGATCCCGCTCCCTGCGAGCTCGTCGATCAGCGTGTCGTCCGCCCGGTTCGCCACGTTATACAGGTTCTGGACGCACACAATGTCCGTCATCTTCCGGGCGGCCCGCACCTGCGCGGCAGTCGCGTTGCTCATCCCCACCTCCCGGATCAGCCCCTGGCTCTTCAGCTCCATCAGCACCGCAAGCGGCTCCTCGATCGGGCCTTCCTCCGGACCCATCGGCCTTCCCACCCGCAGGTTCACCACTTCCAGTGCGTCCAGCCCAAGGTTCCGCAGATTGTCGTGAACCCCGTCAATCAAATCCTGCCGGGAAAGCGCCGTATTCCACGACGCATCCGCCCCGCGCCGCGCTCCCAGCTTCGTCACAATCACCAGCCCCTTCGGATACGGATGCAGCGCCTCCCGGATCACCTGATTCGTCGCATGCGGTCCGTAGTAATCGCTTGTATCGATATGGTTCACGCCCGCTTCCACGGCTTCGCGCAGAACGGCAATCGCCGCATTCCGGTCGCGCGGCGGTCCAAACACGTGCGGTCCCGCCAGCTGCATCGCGCCATACCCCATCCGGTTCACCGAAGCCTGCCCCAGAGGAAAGCTGCCGCCCAGGTTCATTTGCGTCGTCATTTGTTTCTCCTTACCTGTGATCTGATGAAGGGACACTCCGTTCCGAAGTTCGCATTTGCCGCACCCCTCTCAAGCCGCGCTGGAGCCCCGCAAATCGCCTGTTCAGGCACGTTCGGCCGCCAGTGTCGAAGCCATCCTCGAGGCCACTGTTCAGGTTTTGCTCGCGGTCGGCAAGGAACGCCTCACCACCACGCGCGTCGCCGCCCGCGCCGGCGTGTCCGTCGGCACGCTCTATCAGTACTACCCCAACAAGGTCTCGCTCCTGCAGTCCGTCCTGCGTCGCCATGTCGCCGGAGTCGCCGAAGCCATCGAACGCGTCTGCCGCGAACAGCAGGGCAATCCCCTCGCGCAAATGGCCGACGCCCTCATCACCGCGTTTCTTCAGACCAAAATGAAGGACACCCAAACCAGCGTCGCGCTTTATGCAATCAGCGCCGATGTCGACGGGCTCCGAATCGCCAATGAAGCCGGACTGCGTTCCCGGCAGGCGCTCGCCCGCATGCTCGCATCCTCATCTGATCCCCTGACCGGAGATCCCTGGCTGATCGCTTCGGTCCTGCAGAGCGCCATGGCCGGTGTCAGCCGCGGCCTCGTCGAGTCCGCCTCGCCCGAGAAACTGTTCGAAGACTGGCGCCGCGAACTGCTCTGCCTCTCCCGTTCTTATCTGGGGGCGTCCTCTACCGTTCCCGCCCGTGCTCCGGCTTCAGCTCCATCCGCGGATTCTTCTGCCAGACCTCCGCGATCTGATGCAGCATAACCCCAACCCCCACGCCCAGAAAGCTCAAAAGATACCCGCGTCCGAACAGCAGCCAGGTGCAGCCCGCGGCCAATAGAACCACCCCCGCGCTCATTGCCATCGTCCAGCGGATCAGATTTCGCGCCAGCAGCCCGCGCCACCGGCTCCGCTTTCGCATGCGCCCCACCGCCTGTTCCATTCGGTAACCTGCCCACACCATCAGCACCCCGGTCGCAAGATCGAACAGCACCGCCAGCGGCCTCGACGCCTCGCGGATCCCCGCCGCATCGGCCTCCGCCTGCACCGCATACGCATTGATCAGCAGCCCGTCAATCCGCCCCGCCGGCGTATCGTGAAAGTCGCCCGAAGCGCGGAACGTCCCCCCGATCATCACGATCTTTCCGCGCGCGCCCTCCCGAAATTTCTCCCACACGCCTTCCCGCGCCTGCGGAAGCGCGCCGCCTTCCGAACACTGGAATAACTCCAGCGCGCGCACCCGCTTTGGCGTGGGCGCCGCATACGAGATCAGCACCTCTTCCGCGCTTTCGTCTGCGCACCGCGCTCCGCTCCGGCAATATTCCTCCGCCACCCTCCGCGCCCACGTCGAATGCCGCTCGCGCGCGCTCGAATAGCGCGGGTCCGCCGAGAGCTCCACCGTCCTCGGAAACCGCCGCACCCCCGCGTCTTCATCCAGCGGAAACACCGGCACACCCCAAACCAGCTCCGGCATCCCCGCCAGTTCCCCCGGCTCAAATCCCAGCACCGGCGTTGGCTTCACTATCAGCTCGTGGTGAGCGCCCGCCAGCCATGGCAAAAACGACGCCAGTTCGAAGCGCGCGCTCGCCACGCCGGAAATCCACACCACCTTCGGCTTCAGCGCTTCCATCTGCGGGGCCAGCGCGCGATACTGCGTCGCAAACTTTCGCGAATCGGTCAGCACGTCCACGCCGATCACCCAAGGCTGCCCCTCCCGCGCCACTCCCGCCACCAGCGCCGCTACCACTGCCGCGTCCATCGGCGATGTCTCCCCGAAGCACTGTGCATAGGCCTCGTCGTCGATATCCACCAGCGTGATCGGGCTCTCGCCTCTCACCTGCCCGCCGGAGGCCAGCAGCGTGTCCAGCAGCCTGCCTTCCAGCCCGCCCAGCCACCCGCGGTACTCCAGAACCTGCATCACCAGTGCCAGCAGCGCCACCACCAGCAGCCCCCACCGCTCAGCCCGGAGAAAGGCTCTCACGGAGTTTCAGCGGCATCCGCCAGGGATGCCAGAATCAAGTGCCGCATCATGGCCGCCACCGCAGGTGACGTCCCCGCCTGTTCCATCTCCCGCAACCCCGCGGCATCCGCCTTCCACTGCTGATTCGCTCTCGTGAACGCCGCGCCCTTCACGATCAGCACCCACGCGCGCGCCCTGTCCGCCTCCTCAAACTCGCACGCGCCCCCCGCCGGTCCCGTTTCGAGCGTGTATGTACCCGTCACTAAGTCCGGCGATTTCGCCCGGCCCTCCGGATTCGCCGTGCGGTTCCAGTCGACCACATACACCCGCGCCGCTCCGCCCTCCGGCAGCCTCGTCAGCCGCAGACAGTACCGCCCTTCCGGTGCCCGCTGCAGTGCCGCGCCGAAATGCACGGCGCCCTCTGCCTGCGGCAGCACCGCGTCGTTCACGTTCACGGTCCCGCGAACCCCCATCACTTCCGGCTGCCTTGGCTCGCGTTTCAGCAGCGCCGCCAGCATGCCCGAAAAGGACCGTCCACCTGGCGGCGTCAACGCCCTCACCTCCACGCCGTCCACCTTCGTGGAACAAACCGGAACTCGGCACGGCGGCTGCCGGCAGCTGTATGTAATCGGCCCGGCTCCCGCGCAGTCCAGCGCCAGTTCGCCTGCCTCTCTTCCCACCAGTTCCGCGATCGCCGAAAGCCGCTCTCCGCGCTCCACCTGCCGCTCGCCCAGATACCAGCCCCGGCCCGCCAGCGCGACGGAGATGGTGCCGCCCTCCTGCGCCAGCAGCAGCACCGCCGCCGCGGCCCAGCATCAGCCTCATCGGTCTCGACCTCCGGTGACCCTGTATTATCGCAGAGCCGCGCCATCGCCCCCATCCAAAAACCTGATCCATTCTTATGCGCGCTTTATCCCGCCCTTATCACTTCTTCATGCCTGCGCCATACCCTGAAAGAGGACCAGGGAGTCCCATCAAGCCATGATCGTAATGAAGTTCGGCGGTTCCTCTGTCGAGTCCCGCGAAGCCATTAACCGGGTCGCCGCAATTGTCGCTTCGGCGCGGAATCAAAGTCCCGTCGTGGTCGTCTCCGCCATCGGCCGGACCACCACCCAGCTGATCGAAATGGCCGAAATGGCCGCTCGCGGCTACACCAGTCAGTACCGTGACGCGCTGTTTCAGCTGCGCGCCCGCCACCTCTCCATCGCGCCCCGCCTGGTGCACTGGCAGGTGAAACAGCTTTTTGACGAACTCACCGGCGTCCTCGCCGCGGTCGGCCGCGCCCAGTCCCTTTCACCCGCCTGCTGGGACGCCGTGGCCAGCTTCGGCGAACGCCTCTCGAGCGTCGTCGTCACCGCCACTCTCGTGCTGAAAGGCATCCCCGCCGTCCACCTCGATGCTCGCAAAGTCATCGTGACCGATGCTCACCACACCGCCGCCGCTCCTCTGAACGCCGAAACCGCCGCACGCGTGCGCCGCGCCGTTGCCCGCATTGCCGCCAATCGCCTCGTCGTGCTCGGCGGCTTCATCGCCTCCACTGAAGACGGCGTCTCCACCACTCTCGGCCGCGGTGGTTCCGACTACACCGCCTCTCTTGTCGGTGCTGCCCTCAGCGTCGACGAAATCCAGATCTGGACCGATGTCGACGGCATGCTTTCCTGCGACCCCCGCGTCCTGCCCGGCGGCCGCTGTCTCCCCGTCATCTCTTACCAGGAAGCCGGCCTGATGGCGCGCTTCGGAGCCAAAGTCCTCCACCCTGAAACGGTTACGCCTGCCATCCGCCAGCGCATCCCAATCGTCATCCGCAACTCGCGCAACTCTTCCGCTCAGGGCACGCGCATTGTTGCCGACACCGGCTTCCCCGGCGGCCTCGTGAAATGCATCGCCTGCAGCGGCCCGCGGATCACCCTGGTCGGCCACGGCATCATCGCCGATCCGTCGCTCGGCACGCGCGTCCTCAGCGCCCTGCGCCGCCGTCAGATCCGCTGGGACATTGGCGAAACCTCCAGCTCGGTCTTCTCACTCACCGTGCCCGAAGCCTTCGTCGGCGATGCCGTCGCCGCGCTCCACGCCGAGTTCATCGAGCCTGCGCCCGCGTCCGCTCAGAGCGGCGGTTTGGGCAGCTTCAGCGTTTCCCAGGAGCCCGCGCCTTTGACCTTGGTCGGACGCCGGTAAAGCCCGCCGCCCGTCGTGACATACAGCCAGTCCATTCCGGCCCCCGCAAACGTCACGCCCGAAACGCCGCGGTACTCCGGCGCATTCAGAATCATCGCCACGCGCCCGTTCGCCTCGCACACCTGAACCCCCAGCGGGGTCGCGAAATACACCTGGCCGATCGTGTCCTCGGTCACCCCGTGTACCCCGCTCATCCACCCGGATTCCGGCATCTCCAGCCGGTAAAACGGTTCGCCGTTCTCGAGCGATCCGTCCGCCGCAATCTGAAATGACCAGCTGAACCGCGACTGCCCATCCGTCACCACCAGCATCGCCTGATCCGCCGAAAGCGCCACGCCCGAGGGAACCGCCATCTCGACCCCTGCCGCCACCGCGCGTGCCTGCCCGCCCGGCGCCACATACCCGATTCCCCGGCGCGCCAGGTCCGCGAAGTAAACCCCGCCCTTCGCCGTCACCGCCAGGTCGCCCGCTTCCACGCCGGTCGCTACTTCCTTCTCATCGCCGCCCGCGCCCCACGAGACAATCCGCTTGCGTCCCGGCTGTGACGCATACACCCGGCCATCCGGTCCCACCCGCAGCGCCCGCGCGCCGGTCGTGTTCTCGCGCAGCACCGCCGCCCGTCCGTCCGCCGCCACGCGGTACACCCGGTTCGCTCCAGGGTCCGCGAAATACACATTGCCCTCGCGATCACCCGCCGCGCTCACGGCCGCCCCGTACTCCCCGCCGATCCGCTCCCAGCCCTTGTCCGCCCAGACCGTCGCATACACCTTGCCGCGCGTATCCCAGTCAGGCTTCCCGAACTCCGCCGGCTCATGCGCCACAATCGGTTTCGGATAATCCCGCCACAGCCATCGCAGCGCATCCGGCATCATCGCGCTGCCCTGTTTGGTGTCGTGACCGCCGTCGCCAATCACCAATTTGGCGTCGTACCCGGCAAACTCCATCGCCTCGTACATCACCTGGTTGTTGATCGGCCAGCTCCCGGCGTAGAAAGTTCCGTACGGCTCGCTCGGCACGATGTGGTCGTTGCGCCCGTCCTGCAGCAAAAACCGGATCGGCTTGGGCTCCGTCTTGCGAATCAGCGCCGGCAGTCCGTCCGCGCCCTTCATCGCCACGTATGTCCCGATCAGACTGAGCACCCGATGAAACTGATCCGGCCGGTTCCACGCCGCCGCGAACGCCCCCACTGCCCCTGTGCTCACCCCCGCGATGGCGTGGTCGTTCGGATCCTTCGAAAGGTTGTACTTCTTCCCTACTTCAGGGATCAGCTCCTCCAGCAGGAACCGCGCATACCGATCGCTCAGCGAGTCATACTCGAACACCCGCTCAAACCGGCTCTGCGCCGCATCGTTCACCGGCGGCAGCACCCCCGGATCGACAAAGACCCCAATCATCACCGGCAGCTCGTGTTTCGCGATCAGGTTGTCGAAGACCACCGGCACGCGCTGCCCGCCCATGGCCCCGCTGCCGTCCAGGAAGATCATGAAAGGGGCCGGCTTCGCCGCATCATACTGCGCCGGCACATAAATCCCGTATCGATGCGGAGTCCCCGGATAGAACCTTCCCGGCGCCAGTTCCAGCCTCGTCACGGTCCCCTTCGGCACCCCCGGCTGCGGCTGCGAATCCGGCCCCAGTGTATACGTCTCCGCCCCGCCAAGCGCCATCACGCTCGCCGCTGCCAGCACCAGTAATCTCATCGAAGGAAGTATATCGCCCCGGCCAGCGCGGGACACCCCGCCGCCGCCCCTGCTACTTCGGCGTCACGTGGATCAGCGCGCCCGGACTCGCGTCCTCCAGCAGCCAGAGCGACCCATCCGCGGCTTCTTCCACATCACGAACCCGATGGCCCACGTCCCAACGCTCGGCCGTCTTCGCGCCCCCGTGCCCGTCGAAGATAATCCGCGTCAGCGACTGCGTCGCCAGCCCGCTCACGAATCCATTCCCATTCCACTGCGGGAACATCTGGTTGCCGCGATAAAACATCAGATTGCCCGGCGCAACAACCGGCAGCCAGTACAGCACCGGCTTCGCCAGATCGGGTCGCGTGTCCGGCGAAGGAATCGGCACGCCGTTATAATTCATGCCGTACGAAACCAGCGGCCAGCCGTAATTCTTCCCTTTTTCAATTAGATTCAGCTCGTCTCCGCCCCGCGGCCCATGCTCCACCTCCCACAGTTCCCCGGTCGGCGAAAACGCCAGCCCATAGGGCGTCCGCACGCCGCTCGCCCACGTCTCCGCTGGCGTCAGATTCGGACTCGGAAAGTTATACGTGCTCACCACCTTCGCCGTCTTCGCCAGTTCCGTGTCGCGCGGCGGATCGATCAGCGGAATCGTCGACGCCCCGGTTTTCCCAAAGTTGGGGTTGCCCGGCGCCGGCTTGCCATCCAGCGTCAGCCGCAGAATCTTGCCTTCCGGCTGATCCGGATCCTGCGCCGGCGTCATGCGCTGCCGGTCGCCCACCGCCAGAAACAGGTACTTGCCGTCGGGTGAGAACGCCACCTGCGCGCCCTCCTGGCCGCCCTTCCCCTTCGGCATCTGCCGCCACAGCACTTCCAGGTTTTCGAGACTCGCCGAGTTCGCCGTCAGGTTCAACCGCGCGCGCGCCAGTACCAGGCCGCCGCCGTAATCGCCCGGCTCCGCGTAAGTCAAATAGACACTGTGATCGGTCGCGTAGCGCGGCGAAAGAAAGATGCCGTGCATGCCGCTCTGGCCCTGAAAGTAAACCGCGGGCGTATTGCCCACCTGCGTCTTCTCGCCCTGCTGCGTTACCAGCCAGACCGGCCCGGGCTTCTCCGTCACCAGCATCCGGCCATCCGGCAGAAACGCCACCCGCCAGGGCAGTTTGAAGCTCGCCACCGACGTCAGCGTAAACGGCAGACTGGCTTCGGGCTTCTGCGCCCCCACATTCACCTGAGCCCAGGCCGCCCCCGCCGACAGAGAAAAAAACAGCCCCGCTTTCAGAACTTTCATAGTCGTGTCTCGTGTCATTTCCAAAGATGTAGATGCGAATACCGGCCTGCCGGATTATTTCGGCATCGGCATCGAAACCGCTTTGCCGGCGCCGCGCTCGGCAATCCAGATCATGTCCCCCGCCGGCTCCACCGCCGTAGGCGTATTCAGTCCTTCTTTGATTACTTTCACGCTGGCCTTATCGCCGTTCACCGTGATCACGGAAATCCGTCCGGCCGCGTTCTCCGCCACCAGCAGCTTGCCGTTCGATGCGCGCATCCCGTCCGGTCCCTTGACCGGCTGATCCATCCAGATATCCACCGGCTGTCCCGCCTTCCCCGACGCATCCATCGGAATGCGATACAGGTTGTTCGAGAACACGTTGTTCACATAAAGTGTGCCGTTCAGGAAGGTGATGCCATCGATCCCGTACAGCGCCCGATGCTCCAGGAAAAGTTCAGCCGTCGAAGCGCCCGCCGGAAGCCGGTAGATTTTACTGTTCGCCGTGTCGCTGATGTACAGCGCCTTGTCCGGCCCAATCGAAAAGTCGTTGCAGGTGCTGTTGTCCCCCGGCAGATTCCACCGGATCTTCGGCGCCCCGCTCTCCAGATCGAAGCTCCGCACCGCTGTGTGCCTCTGCACCGGTCTTGTCCCCGGGACCGGCGTCAGCTGGCACGTCCAGAGCGTGTTTGTCGAGGCGTCCGCCAGCATGCCAAAAAAGAACGTGCCCGCTCCTTCCGCGCTCGCGTCCACGAATTTCTCAGCGGTAGTGGCGCCCGCGCGTACCTTATAAACGAACGGCGTGCTGGCGCTGCCCACAATGAGCACCCCGCCCGGCGCCGCCGTCAGACTTTCCGGCTGCGACTTCGCGTCACCAATCAGGATCTCGGCGGCAACCGCGCCGCATTGCGCGAAGCCCGCCGCCAGAGCGACGCAGGCAGCCATTCGTCGCGCGTTGAAAATGGGCAAGTTCAATCTCCTCAACTCAGTTCAGTATAAACACGGTTCCCCGCCGGGAACGTGCGCTTTAGCTCAGGTACAGGCGCGAAACCGCGAGCACCAGCCCGAGCGTGATCCCGGCAATCACAAACTCCCCGATCGCGCCCACCAGAAACGGCCGAATCCCCTGCTTCGTCATCTCCCGGACATTCGTCCGCAGCCCTACTCCCGCAAACGTCAGCAGAAACGCCCACCGCGACAGGTTGGCGATGTTCGCGATCTGCGGCTTCGAAAAGAACCCCGCCGTCGTCAGCGCGGAGATCAGCAGGAACCCGAGCACAAACTTCGGAAACTTCTGCCACAGAAAGGTAGCCTTGTCCGTGATGACCGCCGCCTGCGACTTCCTCGCCCAGTACACTGCATACCCCAGGACCACGAACCCGATCGTGGCGTTGCGCGCAGTCTTAGCGAGTACCGCAAACTTTCCGGCCGCGTCCGAATACAGCGCGCCTGCCGCCGTGGCTTCCGCCGTATTGTCCACGGCCAGTCCGGCCCACAGCCCAAACGCCTGATCGCCCATCCCGAGTGCGTGTCCGATTGCCGGGAATGCGAACAGGCTGAATGCTCCAAGCGCCAGAATCGCGGCGATGGCGTACGAGGTATCTTCGTCGTCCGCATCGATGGCCCCTTTCGCCGCAATGATCGCCGAAACGCCGCAAATGGAAGAGCCGATCGCCAGCAGACTCGTCAGCTTCGGCGAAAGCCGGAACACCCTCCCGAGATAGGTCATCAGCACCAGCGAAAGACCCAGCTCGATGGCCACGCACGCCAGGCTGATTCCGCCCATCTTCAGGATGTCGCCAAGCACAAACCGCACCCCCAGCAGGACGATCCCGGCCTTAAGCCAGAACTCATAAGTGTCCACGCCGGCCTGAAAGATTCGAGGCACCCCGACTGTATTGGCCACGATGAGACCAAACACAATCGCCCACAGGACGTACTCGATATTCGGCAGAAACAGGTGGTGCGCCTTCCCGTATCGCGCAATGGATTGCTCGGTCACCTTCCCCGCGTAACCCAGCACACCCAGCAAAAGAATCCCAGGAATCATCCCGGCAAATCGCCGCAGTGAGGTCACCAGGGAATGTTCCCCAGAACGCCAGACTTAATCAGGAACACGGCCACCAGAGAAAGGAGCACGGCCCACCAATCAAGGCTGAGCGCGGATTTGGGTCGCTGCGAATGTGTGCTGGTCATCGGGAAACGTCTTGACTAGATTACGACGCCCGCCGCACCCGCTGCGCGGCACGCTTCAGAACCCCATTGAACGGAGCGCAATCCTCGTCGCGCACATCCAAACGTGTTCCGCCGCTGTCACCCCCAAACCCGCTAAGCCGCAATCTCCTCCGCTTCCCGCCAATCCTCCCAGTGCGCCATCAGTCTTTGATACCCCGCCAGCTCCCGGTCCAGCGGCGCAAGGAACCGGTACGCCGGCAAATCCCGCGCCGTCGCCAATCCGCGTGCCAGCTGCGAATACCACATCGATAACTCCGACGGAAACCGCGTTTCCCGCTCGTCATCCAGGTACCAAACCCCCTGCGGATCCACCGTGCCCGTCGCCCGCGTGCACAAATAGCACCAGTCCGTACTGTCAATCGACGGGTACCAGCAGAAGCCCCGGAAATCCACCCCTCCGTTCACCAGCGATTCGCACTGCTCGTGCATGAAACGCAGCCACGTCAGCCGGTCCGTCACGGTGCCCCGGATGTTCGTCTCCGAGAGCATCACCGGCAGCCGGTACCGGTCAACATACTGTTCCGCCACCTTCGCAAAACCCAGCGGCCGCGGCGCCGGCGGACCAATGTTCGCCCGCTTCAGCTGCCGGCTCCAGTACCACTCCATCTCCGAGTGCGGGTACGAATCGAGGCCCAGCACATCGATCTTCACCGGATCGTCCGCGAACTCCCGCAACTCATCCGCGCTCACACCGTGGCTGGCAAGATACCCCGCCAGCGGATGCTTAGCCCCAATCTGCCCCAGCACCAGATCCAGCATCCAGAACCGCCGGTCATTCGCAAAGGCCACCCAACGTTCCGACCGCCGGTCCAAAGCCGAGTGGTGCTCGCATGTATCGATGTAAACCGAACAAAAATCCCTCCGTATCCGCCGCAGACTTCGGTCCGCCATTCGGATTGCCCGGCACACATTCACGCCCATGTGCACAAACGCCGTCTCCGACCGGTAATGCGGATACCAGTCGCCCGTATACGAACACAGCAGTGTGGTCGCCAGCGGCTCGTTGAAAATTGTGTACCGGTCCACCCACTCATACCGGGCCGCGAACGCCTCCACATACCGGCAAAAGGCCGCCGGAAACTCGGAATTCGCGAACCCGTTTTCCAGCCAGTCCGGAAACGACGTATGGTGCAGCAGATCGATCACCGGCCGCATCCCGTGCTGCCGCATATGCCGCATCGGCTGGTCCATCCAGCTGAAATCGAACTCGCCGGGAGTCCTTTCGATTCGGTGCCACGGCGCCGAATAGCGCAGATCGTGCAGGCCCGTCGCCCGCAGCAGATCCAGGTCCTCCCGCCACTTCGCCAGGTGCCTGGTGGTCTCCAGAACGTCGGTTCCGGACCCGTGAATCTTCGTACTTTCAAATGCGCCGAAATGAGAGAAAAAGTTTTTCTGATGTATCACTTTCATACGGAATTCAGCGCCTTGCGCGCACAGTGCCCTTGCTGCGCATCTCGAATGCCTCTGTTGGCTTTCGCGCGTATCCGCCCGCACACGTTGGTTCGTCCTGTGACTTGGATTACCTGTTAGCTTAAGGCTGTCCCTCAGACGCGCTTTACGAAAGCCCCATGGAAAACACAAAAGGATTAGTAGCTCAGGTCTACTCGGCCTTCAATCGTCGGGATATTGACGGCGCACTTGCCCTGATGAGCGAAAACGTCAATTGGCCCAGGGCTTCAGAAGGTGGTCGAGTGGTCGGAAAGGAAGAGATCCGTGCTTACTGGACGCGCCAGTGGGCTGAGTTCGACCCTCATGTCGAACCTATCGAAGTAACCGAAGGTGAGGCGGGCAGAACCGATGTCAAGGTTCAACAACTTGTGAAGAATCGAACCGGCGACGTTATCTCAAACCAGGTGCTGTTGCATTCCTATACGATTGCGGACGGTCTCATCGAACGCATGGACATCGGCGAGAGCGAACCTGCTTTTGGACCTGCTCACGAAGGATGATCCGTTCACCTCTGCGTCTCCCTGGTCCCAGGTGATTTCGGCGTAAACCGCTGCGCAAATCCCTGGGATCACCGGTGCGGGCACCCCGGCCAGCAGCACGGCCTTCGCTTTCCCTCCCGCAGGCTGCAACAGCCCCACTCAATCCGCCGGCTCCGCGTTTCCGCCTTCTTCGCCGATTCAATCCAGCAGATCCACTCGTTGCGCGCAAGCGGCGTAATGTCCTCCCATGTAGCCAGCGCCAAAGGATCGGCCGCCAGCACGTCGCGCAAATCCGCCGGAAGCCCGTGCACCACTCCGCCGGCTATCGCCCCCATCCTCGGAAGCCCCGAAACCTTCTCCTGCACCAATGCTGTCCGTCGTGCGGCCATGAAGCGGCTTCCGAACCCCAGTCTAACCTGCCGCCCCTTCGCAGGAATCCCGACCCGGGCGATACGATAGTGTTGTCATGGACCAGTTCGGAAGTACATCTTCCTTTTCGACCGCCAGTGCCCACCTCGCCGCCATTGTCGAATCCTCGGTCGACGCCATCATCAGCAAGAATGCCGATGGCGTAATCCTCAGCTGGAACCAGGGCGCCGAGCGCGTCTACGGCTACGCCGCCCAGGACGTAATCGGCAAATCCATGACGATCCTCCTCCCGCCCGACAAACTGAACGAAGAGCACGACATCCTGGCGCGCCTCCGCAAAGGTGAGCACGTCTCGCATTTCGAAACAGTCCGCGTTCGCAAAGACGGCAGCCCCATCCACGTATCCCTTACCATCTCGCCTGTCCGCGCGAGCGATGGAACCGTGATCGGCGCCTCCCATGTCGCCCGCGATGTCACCGAGCGGCGCAAGCTCGAAGAGCAGCTGCGCGAGGCGCAAAAGCTCGAAAGCCTCGGCGTCCTCGCCGCGGGAATTGCCCACGATTTCAACAACATGCTTACAGGCATCCTCGGCAACGCCAGCATCATGGCCGAAATCCTGCCCGTCAGCAGTCCCGTGGACCCCATGCTCCGGGAAATCACCGCCGCCTCCCAGCGCCTCAGCGACCTGACACGCCAGCTGCTCGCCTACGCCGGCAAGGGAACGTTCGTCGTCGGACCCGTCAGTCTTTCGGACCTCGTCCGCGAGATCAGCGCGCTCGTTCGCGCCTCCGTGCCCAGAGAAGTGCAGGTCCGTCTCAAGCTCGACCAGAATCTGCCCTCCATTCACGCCGATTCCAGCCAGATCCAACAGGTCATCATGAACCTGATCGTGAACGGCGCCGAGGCCATTCCGGCCGGGGAAAGCGGCACGGTCACCGTCACCACCACCCTGCAAAACGTGGACGAGCAATACAGCAAAACCGTCTTTTCTCCCGATGACATCCGCCCCGGACAGTTCGTCTGCCTCGAAGTGCATGACACCGGTAAGGGAATGAGCGAGGAAACGCTCGCGCGCATCTTCGAGCCGTTTTTCACCACCAAGGCAAAGGGCCGCGGATTGGGCCTGGCCGCCGTCCTCGGCATCATCCGAAGCAACGGTGGAGGCCTCAAGGTCTACAGCGGTTTGGGACGAGGCACTACCTTCAAGGTGCTGTTTCCCGCCGTTGGCGGCGCATCTGTTGGCAATTCCGCGGTGACCGCGCAGAACAATCTCCATCCGGAACTGCGCGGGCAGGGAACCATTCTGGTCATCGACGACGAAGCCTCGGTCCGCGGCGTAGTCAAAAATGGTCTCGAGCTGTACGGCTATTCCGTCATCGTGTCCGAAGGCGGCGAGCAGGGCCTGCGGGCCTTCGAGGATCGCTCCAGCGAAATCCGGGCCGTACTGCTCGACCTGAGTATGCCGAACATGGGCGGCGAGGAGGTCTTCCGCCGTCTGCGAACCCTCCGGCCCGATGTCCGCGTAATCCTGTCGTCCGGCTACGGCGATTCCGAGGCCCTCGCCCAATTCGCGGGCAAAGGTCTCTCCGGATTCCTCAAAAAGCCCTTCACCGTCGTCCAACTCGCCCAGGCCATCCACGTGGCCCTGCAGTAAACGGGTCCTGATTGCGCCGTGCTCTGGAAGCGCAGGACGCCGAGGAAAGCTGGACGGATGAGGAGCGCCGCGCCTGATCGGCCCACATCGAGGAAGGCTGCCAGCAGACCGAGAGGGGCGAGTGAATCGGCGGGGCACAAGCCCGTAACGGGATCCACGCGATGAAGGACAATTGGCGCTTGTCCAGACGATGAGCATGTATGTCCTCACACCGCTTATCAAAGGGGATATTTTCTGCCGACCGACCGAGCCCGCAGCAGTCGCAGAACCCCGCCGCAAACTCGGTAGTGTCCTAATTTGGGCGTTGATAAACTTGACTCACCAAACGGCTAAACCCGCCCCGGAAGCCTATAATTGGAGGTATGGCACGGAAACCAATGGTCCGGGTTCCGGTGGACGATTCGACAAACCCCAAAGAACGGTTTGATCGTCTGCTAACGGGCTTGCTGGCCGTCAAGAAAACGGAACTCCAAAAGATCGACGCCACTCTTGATGCCATCCGAAAAGCTAAGGAACGGCGTAAGAAAGGCTCAATCGACAAATAGGGAGTCGAGACTACCCCGGCTTTGTTCCACTGGCGGCATCTCCAGTTCCACTTCTGCCACGTCCTTCAGGACGTTCGCTTGCAGGATCGGGAACCACTGGCGATCTTGGATGAGGACGGGAAGGGCAGTATGTAGCACTGCCGAAACAACAGCCCCTTATCGTTTCTTCAACATTGCTGACACGGTTCGTCCAACGATTTCGTCAACAGGCAATTGTCGGGTCCGGGGAAACGCAATCCCCGGATAATCCTTGTTCAAACCTCCGATCACAGAACGGTACACGGTATCCAGAAGCGCATCCGTGAGTTTTGGTTTCAGCCCCGGATTTTCCTCAACATGATCGGCTAAGTCGTTTTGTTGATCCCGCACCGACTTCTTCCATCCCCGGAGATTGTCAAGCCCGATTTGGCCTTTGACGTGTTTGATCTTTAGCAAGTGTTCAATAATTACACTCAGGCGGCTCTCAAGCTCACGAATCTCGGATTTGCTCATCTCAGTGATGAAGTCCTGATATGTCTTCATACCAACTTGCCTTCGGCCACTACTCGATCATACGGGTCTTCAGTGATACGTTCTAGCGGGAACGGACAGGTATCCGGCAATGACACGTTATAGTCTTCCGTTACACTGTCCTTTGCACGCTTGTACGCCTTGTCGATTACTTCAGTTATTACGTCACGAAGGGTAGGAGCGGAATGCAGAAGCAACTGTAGCTGCCCTTGAGAGTGGGCTAACTGGCGTTCAGCTTCGTCCTTGTCGGAGTCGGTGTACGTGAGGATCAGCATGGCTTCGACGATATCCTTGAGAAGCGACACCATCTCCCGGCGCAATCCGCTGGCAATCGAGCCGATCTCGTTGATAAGTTCGTCCATGTCGATTCGGGACAACTCCCCCGCCCGTAACGCTGCCACGGTCTCAAGTGACCACTTGTAGGCATCGTCTATGTTCTTCAGAGACTTTTCCATATCTAATCCTTTCCAGTCACTTCCTTGTAGGTCAGCCGCTTGCCGCACGTCCCACGAAGGGCTTGATGAAATCGGCTACGATCCACGTCATTGCGCTGGTTGTATCTAAACGCTTGTTCGTCCACGTACCGGAACACATGATGGGGAGCTACGGAAACGTAGGTTCCATTCTGGGACCGCTTCAACAGACTCCAGAAGTTCTCCATGCCGTTTGTGTGGACATGGCCTTTGACGTATTCAATGGTGTGGTCTACGAACTGATGTATATATTCAATTTCCAGACCTTCGTAGGACTTCAGGGCGTCTGTGAAGATTTCGGCTCCGGGTTCAACGTGTTCCTTAATGATGGACTGTAGAAGTTTCTTCTTCCGGTTGCCGATTACTCTGGTGCGGACGGTCCCGCCACGTTCAAGAATGCCCATGACGGCGGTTTTGTCTTTGCCACCAGTCCCGGTGATCTTAGCGGCTCTGACGTGCTTGTGCATGTTCCGAGCCTTGCCGCCGATGAACGTCTCATCAATCTCGATTTGGCCGTTGGCCTTCTTTTCAAAGCTCCCGGTTTGCATGGCATGACGAATCCGGTGGAGCATAAACCATGCGGTCTTTTGACAGACCCCAATGGATCGGTGAAGCTCATGGGAACTGATGCCGTTTCTGTCGTTCGCAAGCATCCACAAGGCAGTTAGCCATTTATCTAGCCCGATCGGGGAATCCTCAAGAATCGTCCCTACCTTGACGGAGAACTGCTTGCCGCACGCCTTGCATTTCCAGAGGCGGCGGCTGGATAGGTAGTAGTGGTCCTTCCCGGCGCATTTGGGGCAAACGGGACCATCCGGCCATCTTCGGGCGGCGAAATATTGGATGGACGTGTCCGTGTCCGCAAAGAACCGGATCGCTTCCATCAAAGTACTTGGCTCACCAACCATGATCCCACTATAGCCGGATTAGCGTGGTGAGTCAAGTCTATCAACGCCCTTGTCAGCATCCTCACCGGGATGATACGCGCATTCACGGCTTAAGCTGTCAGGCGAACCAGACACTAAGCCCCTGAAGCGGAGATCCCCCCAGTCACAACCCCACTCTTCCCCCCAACCCACACATTCCAAATGTCCCACTCCACCCCATCACCCCGTCCCCAGAACCCCCGCATGGTAATCCTGGGGTGCACGGGCTTCGCCCGTGTACCCGTTCCACCACCCAAGTCGCACCATCGAAGTCACAAAGGAAACCATATGGCCAGCGCCGCCCAAATCATCGCGAATCACGAAAACGCCACCCACTCCACCGGCCCTGTCACGGAAATCGGCAAAAAGCGCTCCCGCTTCAACGCCTTTCGCCACGGCCTCACCGGCCAAAACGTCCTCATGCCACACGAGGACAGCGAAATCTACCACGCCTTTATCGCCGCCTATCACACCGAACTCAAGCCCCGCGGCATCCTCGAAGAGCAGCTCACCCAGACCCTGGCCGATATCCAGTGGCGTCTGAACCGCGCTCGCGCCCACGAATCCGCCATCCTGTCCATGGGCCGCTTCGACGCCGACGCTGCGGACGACCAGAAAAGCCCCATCCACCCCCACACTCAGGACACCCTCGACGAAGCCCAGGCCTGTCTCGACCACACCACCGCCCTTCGCTCCCTCAGCCTCCATGAGCACCGCTGGCAGAAGCTCTATTTCGTCGCCCTGCGCGAGCTCACCGCCCTCCAGGCCGCCCGCCACGCCCGTGAGGAAAGCGAAATGGCCGCCGCCGTTGTCCTCTTCAAGCACCACAAAGTAGAGAACTTACCCTTCGACCCCAAAGATTTTGGCTTCGTTTTAACGGCCCTCGATATCGAGCATTACCTCTGGCGCGTCAACTCCATCCACGCCGCCGAAACCACGGTCCGTACCAACCCGAAGGCCGCGCGGATTCGCGTGGGAAGCGAAACCAGGCAGGGGTAACTGCTAAAATGAAGCTTCCGTGACCACTTCTGAAGACCGCCAGGAGGCGCTGAAAGACGCCCTCGCCACCCGTATCCTCGTCCTCGATGGCGCCATGGGCACCATGCTCCAGGCCCGCAATCTCACCGCGGCGGACTTCGGCGGACCCGCTCTCGAAGGCTGCAACGAATACCTCGTCAAGACGCGCCCCGACGTCATCTCCGACATCCACCGCGCCTATCTCGCGGCCGGCTCCGACATCATCGAAACCAACACCTTCGGCAGCACCGCCCTCGTCCTCGCCGAATACGACGTTCAGCCGATCAGGCCTACGACCTCACCTTCACGCGCCGCCCAACTCGCCCGCGCACGCCGCCGACGAATTCTCCACCACCGCCAAACCGCGCTTCGTCGCCGGCTCCATCGGCCCCACCACCAAAGCCATCACCGTCACCGGCGGCGTCACCTTCCCCGAACTCGTCCGCAACTTCCACGATCAGGCCGCGGCCCTGCTCGACGGCGGCGTCGATATCTTCCTGGTCGAAACCAGCCAGGACACCCGCAACGTCAAAGCCGCCCTCCTCGGCATCCAGCAGCTCGATGCAGGAGACCGGCCGCAACATCCCCGTCATGGTTTCCGGCACCATCGAGCCCATGGGCACCATGCTCGCCGGCCAGACCGCCGAGGCGCTCCTCGCCTCCATCGCGCACGCCGACCTCCTCGCCATCGGCCTCAACTGCGCCACCGGCCCCGAGTTCATGACGGACCACGTCCGCAGCCTCACGAGCATGGCGCCCGTTCGCGTCTCCTGCTACCCCAACGCCGGCCTGCCCAACGAAGACGGCCTCTATCTCGAAACGCCCGATTCGCTCGCCGCGCAGCTGGAGCGCTTCGTCAAACACGGCTGGCTCAACATCGTCGGCGGCTGCTGCGGCACCACCGATAAACACATCGCAGCCATCGCCGAAATGGCGGAAGGCCGCAGCCGCGCGCCGCTCAAAGCGCCCGCCCACCGCGCCTACTATTCCGGCATCGACTGTCGTCGAAGCCGACGACAGCAACGCGCCCGCTCATCGTCGGCGAGCGCACCAACGTCATCGGTTCGCGCCTGTTCAAGAACCTCATCGCCGAAGAAAAGTGGGAAGAAGCCGTCGAGATCGCCCGCCGCCAGGTCAAGAACGGCGCGCACATCATCGATGTCTGCCTCCAGTCGACCGACCGCGACGAGATCCAGGACATCCCGCCCTTCTACGAGAAGCTGATCCGTCATCATCAAGGCGCCCATCATGATCGATACCACCGATCCGAAGCGCCATCGAACTCGCGCTTACCTACTGCCAGGGCAAGAGCATCATCAACTCCGTCAATCTCGAAGATGGCGAGGAGAAATTCGAAAAGCGTCTGCCCGCTCGCGCGCGAATACGGCGCCGCGCTCATCGTCGGCACCATCGACGAGGATAAACTCGCAGCCCAGGCCTTCACCCGCGAGCGCAAACTCGAAGTCGCCCAGCGCTCCGTCGACCTCCTCACCTCCAAATACGGCATCCCCCCCGAAGACATCATCATCGATCCGCTCGTCTTCCCGTGCGCCACCGGCGATGCCAATTACATCGGCGGCGCCGTCGAAACCATCGAAGGCCTGCGCCTCATCAAGCAGCACATCCCGTACGTCAAAACCACGCTCGGCGTCTCCAACATCTCCTTCGGGCTCCCCGCCGCCGCCCGCGAAGTCGTCAACTCCGTCTTTCTCTACCACTGCACCAAAGCCGGTCTCGATCTCGCCATCGTCAATGCCGAAAAGCTGGAGCGCTTCGCCGGCATCCCCGAAGAAGAGCGCCGCCTGGCCGAACATCTCCTGTTCAACACCACCGCCGCTACCGGCCCGGTCGATTGGCGCACCCAGTCTCCCGAAGAGAAAGCCGCCATCAACCAGCCCAACATCGCCGCCATCGCCGAACACTTCCGCACGGCGGTCAAAAAGGAGAAGGTCGCCAAGGCCGATCAGCCCCTCGATGAGCGCCTTGCCAACTACATCATCGAAGGCACCAAGGAAGGCCTCATCGCGGATCTCGATCGCAAGCGCGCCGAAGGCTTCGCGCCGCTCGATATCATCAACGGCCCGCTCATGGCCGGTATGGCCGAAGTCGGCCGCCTCTTTAACGCCAACGAGCTGATCGTCGCGGAAGTCCTTCAGTCCGCCGAGGCCATGAAGGCCGCCGTCAACCACCTCGAGCAGTTCATGGAGAAAGCCGACACCGCTGCGCGCGGCAAAATCCTGCTCGCCACCGTCAAAGGCGACGTGCACGATATCGGCAAGAACCTCGTCGAAATCATCCTCAGCAACAACGGCTACGACGTCATCAACCTCGGCATCAAGATCCCGTCCGAGAAGATCATCGAAGCCTTCCGCGAGCACAATCCCGATGCCATCGGCCTCTCCGGTCTGCTCGTAAAAAGCGCACAGCAGATGGTTCTCACCGCGGACGATCTGAAACAGGCCGGCATCCGTGTCCCGCTGCTCGTCGGCGGCGCCGCGCTCTCGCAGAAATTCACCTCCGGCAAAATCGCGCCCAGCTATGGCGAAGCCGTCTGTTATTCCAAGGACGCCATGACCGGCCTCGCCATAATGAACCGCCTGCAGGATCCCGCCGAGCGCGAAGCCGTTCTGCGCGCCAACACCTTCACCGAACCCACGCCCGCCGAAGCCGAACCCGCTGCCGCGCCCGTTGCCTTCTCCGATGTCCGCAGCACCAAGGTCCGTCTAGACATCCCGATTCCTGCGGTCCCTTATCTCGACCGCAAGGTGCGCGACGTCCCGAACCTGCCCGAGCTCTGGAGTTACATCAACCCCTTCATGCTCTACGGCCGGCACCTCGGCTACAAGGGCAATTTCGAAAAGAACCTCGCTCAGCAGGAGCCCAAAGCGCTCGAGCTCTTCAACCTGGTCGAAGACCTGAAGAAGCAGGCTGCCGGATTCATGAAGGTCAAGGCTGTGTGGCGCTTCTTCGAAGCCGAGCGCGCCGGCAACTCCGTCAACCTCTTCGCGCCAGGCGGCCAGTCGCCCATCCACACCTTCCACTTCGGCCGCCAGCTGAAGGAAAACGGTCTTTGCCTCAGCGATTACCTGCTGCCGCCGCGCGACCACCTCGCCATGTTCGTCGTCACCGCGGGAGCCGGCATCCGCGAGCGCTCCGAACAGCTCAAAAAAGAAGGCCGCTTCTTTGAAGCGCATGGCCTGCAGGCTCTCGCCATCGAAACCGCCGAAGGCTGCGCCGAGTGGCTTCACCGCCGCATCCGCGAAGACTGGGGTTTTCCCGATTCGCCCGAGATGACCATGCAGGAGCGCTTCACCTCGCGCTATCGCGGCAAGCGCTACAGCTTCGGCTATCCCGCCTGCCCCAACCTTGATGACCAGCAGGGCATGTGGGAACTGCTGTTGCCGGAGGAAATCGGCTGCTTCCTCACCGAAGGCATGATGATGGAGCCCGAAGCCAGCGTCAGCGCTATGGTCTTCCACCACCCGGACTGCGCCTACTTCACCGCCGGCGCCGGTCCCGATGAGCCCGAGTCTTAAATAAAGTCGTGCTCGAACGTAATCGTTAGGAACAGCAGCAGCAGGCTCATCAGGATCACCAGCACCCACGTCCAGCCCGGGTGCTCCTGCAGATCCTCTTCCGCCCCGTCGCGCGTAATATATCCGTCGTTCGCCATGTTCACCATTCTACCGGGACGCCCGGCTCCAGCGTCCACACGCCTTCCGCCTTTTTCGCCAGCTCCTCCGGCGTCCCCGTCAGCGCCGGAAACGTTCCGAAATGCATCGGGATCACGCGCTTCGCCCGCAGCAGCCGGCACGCCACCGCGGCCTCGCGCGGGCTCATCGTAAACAGATCGCCGATCGGCAGAAACACCAGCTCCGGCTCGTACATCTCCGCAATCAGCGCCATGTCCGTGAACACATTCGTATCGCCCGCGAAATAAATCGTCCGGCCGTCTTCGAACGTCAGCACATAGCCCGCTGCTTCTCCGCCGTATACGATCTCGTCGCCGTCGGTGATGCCGCAGCTGTGCACCGCGTGCGTCATCGTCACCGTCACCGCGCCGGCTTTCTGCGAGCCGCCCTTGTTCATCGGCATGGTGTTTTCCACGCCCTTCTTCTTCAGCCACTCGCAGGTTTCGAAGATCGCCACCACGCGTGGCGAGAACTGCTTCGCCAGCGGAACCGCATCGTGGATGTGGTCGAAATGTCCGTGGCTGATCAGCATCGTATCGATGCGGCTGAAGCGGTGATCCTTCGGATACTTCGGATTGCCGTCTGTCCACGGATCGAGCACCATCGTCTCGCCCGAAGGCAGCACAAACTGGAAGGTTCCGTGGCCCAGCCACGTAATCTGCATGCCCCGATTATTTCACGGCGTTCAGCTGGATCCCGTCGCCATACTTCGCCAGTGTCGGAATCGTCACCGGCAGCTTTCCCTGAATCGCGATCTCGCCGAACAGCGCCTTCACCGCCGCGATTTCCGAAGGCGGCACCGTGCTGTAAGTCGTCATGTACGCGTTCACGCCGCTGAACGATCGCAGCAAATAAGGATTGCCCAGCGCCACCAGCGCGAGCGGCTGGCCGCTCGCGATCAGCCGCTGCACCAGCGCCGGAAATCCGCCGCCCAGTGCCGTGTCGCCGCGGTACGCGGCGACCGTCACGAACGCCGCGACCACCGTTGCGGCGCAATCCGTGGTCTGCTGCTGCGCCGCCGTCAGATCCGCGTCGCTCATTGTCGCGTCCAGCAGCGCGACGCGAGCCGCCGGCACGCGCCGCTTCACTTCCTGCTGAAATGCCTGGCCGCCGACGGATGTGCGGCTTTCCGCCAGAATCAGGAAGCAGCTCTTTGCCGGGTCGCGCAGCGGCACCACGTCGCGATCGTTCTTCACCAGCGTCACCGCGTGGTCCGCAATCTGCTGTGCTCGCGCCACCGCTTCGGGCGCGTTCAGTTGTTCCGGAATGCTTTCCAAATCCACCGTGCTCTTTACCGCGAGGCCGACCTTCACCTTCGCCGCCAGCACGCGCGTCACGCTTTGGTCCAGGCGCTTCTTCGTGATGCGCCCGCTGTGCACCGCGGCGACGACTGCGTCGATCGCCGCGTCGGGATTCGTCGGCATCAGCAGCACATCCGCGCCTGCTTCCAGCGCTCGCACCGACGCTTCGCCGGTGCTGAAGCCCTTCGCGATGCCGCCCATTTCCAAAGCGTCCGTCACCACGATGCCCTTGAAGCCCATTTCATTCCGCAGAATGCCGGTCAGGATCTTCGGCGAAAGCGTCGCCGGCGTGTCCGCGCTGTCCAGCGCGGGCACGGCGATGTGCGCCGTCATCACCGAATCCACGCCATGCGCGATCGCTGAGCGGAACGGCGCGAACTCCACGCTTTCCAGCCGCGCGTGGTCGGCTAGAATCGTCGCCATGTTCATGTGCGAATCGGTCGCCGTGTCGCCGTGTCCGGGAAAGTGTTTGGCTGTCGTCAGCACGCGCGTCTTCTTGTCTGCCTGCGCGCCTTCGATGAACGCATCCGTGTAAGTGGAAACGTCTTCCGGATTCTCACCAAACGAGCGGATGTTGATGATCGGATTGTCCGGATTGTTGTTGACGTCCGCGACCGGATAAAACACCCACTGAATGCCGACCGCGCGCGCTTCGCGCGCGGTCACTTCGCCCTCGAACTTCTCGGCCGAAGGATCGCGCCCGGCGGTGAACGCCATCGCGTGCGGAAACACTGTCGTCTCGTCGAGGCGCATGGACGCGCCTCGCTCCAGATCCGCCGAAACCAGCAGCGGAACGCGGCTCAGCCGCTGCATCTTGTTCAGGAACGCGGCGACATCCATCGGATGCGCCTTGTCCACCAAACGGCCGCGCGAGACGTTCACCAGAATCAGGCCGCCGACGTGATCGCGTGTCACGAAGCGCACGAAATCCCGATACGCCTTCGATCGCGGATTCATCGGACGCCCGCTGAACGGCACCACAACCAGCTGCGCGACTTCGTCGCGCAGCGTCATGCCGGCGAGCCATCGTGCCACTGCGCCGCCTTCCGCCGGCCGAACGGCCGGCGGTTTCCGCGGCGGCGCTCCGAGGAGCAAAGCCAGACTCAGAAAGGTCGCGGAGGCGGTTCGAATCACTAAAGGCTTTTTACCATGGATTTCGCGGCCGGCCGCTTCTCCGAAGCGGCCGGCTTGCGCGGCACGCGCCGCGCCAGCAGCACCTTCACGGTGCGCGTCAGATGCGCCGCTTCCACGGCGCTCTTCGCGATCACGGCATCCGCGCCGGTGTTTTCTTCGGTCAGTCCGAGCGGTTCCACGAAGCCCGAAAGCAGCACCGTCTTCATCGCCGGACGCAGCACTTTCGCGCGGCCGATCAGCTCGACGCCGTCCATCGCCAGCATGCGGAAATCCGTCACCATCAGGTCGAAGGTATGCTCGCCCGATTCCAGCAGCTGCAGCGCTTCTTCCGCGCTCTGCGCCTTGCGAATCTGGTAGCCAAGATCCGTCAGAATCCGGCTGCGGGCGGCGAGGCCATACTCGTTATCATCGACAAGAAGAATGGAAGGCATTTGAGGCGACCGCCGAAGGTTAACAAAGCGGTTACAAAAGTGTCAATGAACTTATGCAGCATTTGTATCCGCCTCAAACGCAAAGAATTTCTTCGCTTGACTTCTTACTCCACAGTGCGAGGCGCGGTGTAACCGGCCTTCGCCACGATCTGGTATTTGATCGGCTTGCCCTTCGCGTCCTTCACCGGCAGCGGCTCATTCGTCGCCGGATTCACCAGTTCCACTTTGATCTTCCGGTACTTGCCGTCACGCGCGCTGTTGCTCGGGTTGTAGGCGATCGAATACTGGTTGCGCAGCGACTGTGAGATGCTCTGGTAGATCGAGGGAAACTCGCCGTAGAAGCGCGGGAAGAACGCCATGCCGCCGGTCTCTTTGGCAAAGGTCTTCATCTGGTTATCGGCCTGGAGGAAGTCCATGCGCGCGATGGCGCCCATGCCGCCGCGGGCGTCCGCCATCTCGCGGGCCGTCTGCAGCAGACCGATCGCGTAGATCGGTACGGCATCGTTCTGCATGATCTTGCGCGCTTTATCGAACGTAAGTTTGCTGAACGTATCGATGCCGGAGGACACCAGCACAATGGCCTTGCGGCCTTCGATGTCCTTCATGCGCTCTTCGGTATCGGCCAGCGCGTCGAACAGGTTCGCCTCGGAGAAGCCGGCGATGCGCAAGCGCTGCAGCGCTTCATACGTCTTCTGCCGGTTCGTCGAGAAATCGGAGAGGATCTCGGGCCGCATATCGTAGGCGATCACCGAGACGTAATCGTCCTTCTTCAATGTCTCGACGAAGCCGTAAACCGCCTGCAGCGTCTGGAACCATCCGGACGCCGTACAGCCCCTGAAACTTGTTGCTGAACTCCACCAGCAGGCAAACGGTTTCCGGCGCCTCGCCCATGGCGAAGCTGGAAATCTGCTGCGGGACGTTGTCCTCCAGAATGCGAAAGTTGTTCTTCGGAATGTCCGGGGATGAAATGGCCCTTGTCGTCCAGCACCGCGACGTCCACGTTCACCACATTCGTTTCCACTTTGAAGCTGGCCGCGCCTTCGCCCTCGGGCACCTTGTTCTTTGGCGACAGCTTCGAAGGGATCTTCGGCAGATCGGTTTCGGGCTCGGGAGCGGGGGTGTTGCTGTCGCTCACGGGTGGCTTGCGCGGCCGCGCCACGGTGGAACTGCCCGGCTGAATGGGTCCTTCCTGGGCCGTCAGAATCAAGCCCATCACCACCGGCAAAGCGAACAGGGAATACCAGAGTTTCATGTCAATCTCCCTACTGAGACGGAACCCCGGCGAGGCGGGTTACGAAGCTAATTCAGACCGCCGCCGTGCTTCCGCATGTACACCTGAAACTTCTTCTTCGCGCGCTGCAGCTTCCACTGCTTGTAGCCCTCGCCGATGAACGCCAGGCTCGGCGTTTTGAACTGCATCCGAAGATAAATATATCCGACTACCATGCCGCCCAGATGGGCGACGTTGCTCACTCCCTGGCTGGGCATCATGGTGGAGAGGAACACCATCGCGCCCACGATCATCACGTAATACTTGGCTTTGATCGGGAACAGAAAGAAGAACAGCAGCTCCATGTTCGGGTACAGGAGCCCGAACGCCAGCAGCAGTCCCAGAATGGCGCCCGACGCGCCGATCACCAGAACATCCATCGAGCCGAACAGGGCCGCCATCAGCACGACGCATACGCCCGCGCCCACTCCGCAGATGAAGTAATATTTCAGAAACTTCTTCGTTCCCCAGTCGCGCTCGAGCATGGTGCCGAACATCCACAGCGTCAGCATATTGAGCAGGATGTGGGTAAACCCGGTGGGCGAATGCAGGAACAGGTAGGTAAACAACTGCCAGATGGCGAAGTGCTCCACCACGGCGCGCGGCACCAGCGCCAGAAGATTGAAATACTGCGCCGCCCCGGCCAGATTAGCGAAAAAGTAAAGCAGGAAGACCGCGACGTTCGAGATCAGCAGCCATTTCACACCGGCGGGCAGATAACTGGAGAAGCTGGAACCGGCAAACCGGTAACGCGTGTCGTATCGCATGCTTGGCCTGCCTTCAGAATAGCAAGCCGCTCAGGCGGCGCGGTTCAAACGGAAGGAGCAGAGCTGTGCCGCCACGCCCGCCGCCATCCAGACCTGCCAGTGCGAAAACAGCCCGGCGCTGAGCACGAATGCTCCCGCCCAGCCCACTTCCGCGCATAGAATCCAAACTCCCAGGATGAAGCAAACGAAGGCCGCAAGCGTCAGAAGTCCGGACACGGCGGGCTTCATGCCGGCCACGCCGGAGCCGCGCGTGATTCGGATCCTCACCACCATCCTGTTCTTACCAATGTTACAGCTTGTGCGATACATTAAAGCGCGATGAGGAAACTGAAGACAGCGGTGCTGGGCACCGGATTCATGGGGAAGGTTCACACCGAGGCCATCCGGCGTCTGGGCAATGTCGAGATCGTGGCGATTGCGGCCTCGAGCGAAGAGAAAGCCCGGAAGTTCGCCGATGAAGTGGGCGTGGAAGGCGCCACCGGCGATTACCGCTCTCTGCTGAGCGATCCCTCACTGGACGCGGTACACATCTGCACCCCCAACGTGCTGCATTTCCCCATGGCCATGGCCGCGCTCGAATGCGGAAAGAACGTGCTCTGCGAGAAGCCGCTGGCTACTTCTGTCGCCGAGGCGCAGCAGCTGGTGGCGAAGGCAAAGGAAAAGAACCTGGCCAACTGCACGTTTCACAATCTCCGCTACTATCCGCTGGTGCAGCAGATCCGCCGCATGCGCGAAGCGGGCGAACTGGGCGAAATCTATGCCGTACAGGGAACGTACTCGCAGGACTGGCTGCTCTACGATACCGACTGGAACTGGCGGATCGACCCGGCCGCGAATGGCCGCTCGCGCGCTTTCGCCGATATCGGCACGCACTGGTGCGATATGGTGGAGCACCTGACCGGCCTGCGGATCTCGTCCCTGTGCGCCGATCTGCAAACCTTCCACACCACGCGCAAGCGGCCGAAGGGATCGGTCGAGACATTCTCGGGTAAAACGCTGCAGCCCGCGGATTACGAAGAAATGCCGATCGATACCGAAGACTTCGCGGCGGTGCTGCTGCGACTGGGCGACCGCGCGCGCGGCGCGTTCACGGTGAGCCAGATTTCCGCCGGGCGCAAGAACCGCCTCTGCATGGAGATCTACGGATCGAAGGGTTCAGTCACCTGGAATCAGGAGAAGCCCGATGAATTATGGATCGGGCAGCGCAACGAGCCGAACCGCATCATGGTGAAAGACCCTTCGCTGATGCGCGAACCCGCGCGTTCCTACGCGGACCTGCCCGGCGGCCACAGCGAAGGGTACGACGACACCTTCAAGCAGGTGTTCCGGCGTTTCTACCGGACGGTGGCGGACCGCGCCGCTGCCGTGGAATACCCGCAGTTCATCGATGGTTTACGGCAGCTGGAGATTTTGGACAAGGTGCTCGCCAGCTCCGCGCAGCACGCCTGGGTCAGCCTCTAGCCCGCGCGGCTCCCGAACTGAGCACGGTGTTGATCTTTTCCGCCAGCTGCATCGGCGTGTACGGCTTCTGAATGAAGCCGGCGAAGCCGCGCCTGCTTAGCTGCTTCACCGTGTCAGCTTCGTTGTACCCGCTCGAAAGCACCACCGGCACGTCCGCGCTGATGCTCCTCATTTCCTTAAGCGCATCGGGACCGCTCATCACCGGCATCATCATGTCCAGCAGCACCAGCGAGAGATCCGCATGGCGCTGGCGGAACAGTTCCACGCCCTTCTGCCCATTGTTCGCCGTCAGCACCTTGTATCCATAGCGCTCCAGCGTCTCCTGCGCCATCTGCAGCACCACATCTTCATCGTCGACGATCAGCACGGTGCCGCTGCCGTTCAGATTGCGCCTGGTGCGTGCCACCTGCGCTCGCGACGGCTTGGGCTGAGTGACCGGCAGGATCACTTCGAAAACGCTGCCCAGTCCCGGCGTGGACTGCACCCGGATGCCGCCCTTATGTCCGCGCACGATGCCGTGCACCGCCGCCAGGCCGAGTCCGCGGCCGGTGAACTTGGTGGTGAAAAACGGGTCGAAGATGCGCGCGCGCGTCCCCTCGTCCATGCCGATTCCGTTGTCGCTCACCTGGACGCAGACGTACTGGCCGGCCTTTAGATCGGCGCCGCCGAAGTTGACGCTCAGAAACGGTTCGTCCGCCTGCACTACGGAGGTCTTCACGGTCACCACGCCCGAACCCGACTCGCGGATGGATTCGGCCGCGTTGATGATCAGGTTCATCACGATCTGCTGCATCTGGCCCGGGTCCGCCGACACCGGCGCCAGGTTCTCGGCGAGCTTCATGTCCAGCCGGACGTTGCGGGGAATAGAGGTTTGGATCAGCGGCGTGGTGTCGCGGATCAGCGCCGAGAAATCCACTGAGGTGACCACGAACCGGCCTTTGCCCGCATAGGCCAGCAGTTGGCGCGTTAAGTCCGCGGCGCGCTCGGCGGCGCGCACCACCTCATCCAGCAGGCGGCGCGTTCCGCTGCTGGCGGCAACGTCGTTCACCGCCAGGCTGGCGTTGCCCAAAATCCCGGTCAGCAGATTATTGAAATCGTGCGCAATGCCGCCCGCCAGCAGCCCGATGCTTTCCAGCTTGGCCGTCTGGCGCAGCTGCTGTTCCAGCCGGCGGCGGTCGCTGACGTCGCGCACGTTGAACTGAATCACGCGCCGCTCGCTTTCCGCGTAGGCGTTCGCCACCACTTCCACCAGCACGGTGTGTCCGTCGCGCGCGGGCAGGGAAAGGTCGCTCATACGAACCACGCGCTGCTCGTTGATGTCGCGCAGCAGATTGCGGACTTCCTCGGAGCTGCGGAACAGGTCCAGATCGAAGAAGCGCCTGCCCACCAGATCCTGCCGGGCATACCCGAACAGGTTGAGCAGATACGGATTCACATCCGTGATCTCCTCCGAATCCACGGAGACGATGATGATACCGTCCTGCGCCGCTTCGAACAGCCGGCGGTAGCGCGCTTCGGCTTCCAGCTTCTGCTCGGTGACGTCCTGAATCGCGAGCAAAATCAGCCCGGGAGCTTGCTCCTGCTGCAGGCTGCGTCCGGTCAGCAGCATGGTGCGGCGGCCCAGCCGGTCGAACTCCTGTTCCACTTCCACGTCCCGCAGCTCGTCGCCGGAGTGCAGCATTTTGTCGAGCAGGCCGTGCACCTTCGCGAGATCCCACTGCCGGTTGCCGAGCGAGTAAAACGGCTGGCCTTCGGTTTCCTGCGGCGCCACGCGGAAGATCTGGTAGAAGGAGCGGTTGGCGCGCTGCACGCGCAGATCGGCATCCAGCACCACCAGCGGCTCGCGCACGGTATCCACGATGGCCTCGGCATACTCGCGCGCGGCCCGCGCTTCGTCCAGGCTGCGCTTCAGCGCGTCGATGTCCAGCATCTGGATCACGACGCCATCGATCTTGTTGTCGGTGGTGCGGTAAGGACGCACGCGCAGCAGGTGCCAGCGTCCGGCGCGGTCCACCACTTCGCGTTCGTGCTCGGCCGGCGTGCGGATCACCCCGAGCAGCATGTCTTCCAGATCGGGAATCTCGAAATCCGGCTTGATGTCCAGAATCGGACGGCCGATATCGGTGGGAATGAAGTTGAAGATACGCGCCGCCAGCGGCGTGAAGCGGCGGATGCGCAGATCGCCGCCGAGCATCACGATGGGCATGCTGATGCTGGTCAGCAGGTTCACCAAATCGTTGTTCACCTGGGTGAGCTCGGAATTGCGGCTGCCCATCTCTTCGTTGATGGTGGTCAGCTCTTCATTGCTGGACTGCAGCTCTTCCTTGGCAGTCTGCAGTTCTTCGTTGGTGCTCTGCAGTTCTTCATTGCTCGACTGAATCTCTTCATTGGCCGAGCGCAGCTCTTCGATGATGGATTGCAGATACTGCCGCGTGCTGGCCAGATCCTCTTCCAGCTGCGCAATGGCGGCCGGGGAAACTTCGCTGGCTTTGCGGTCGCCGCCTCGGGGCAGCCGCGGCTGGGGACGCATCTGGATCGATTCGTCCGGATCTTCGAAGAGCACCAGGAACAGGCGGTTGGCGACCGTTGCCGCGATGGGGAGCACGGTGAGGTTAACGGTGTGCTGATCTCCGTTTGTCCGGTAGCGAACCTTCTCCTTCCGCGCCAGAAGATCGCTGCCGCGAGCCTCGTCGATGGCGGCGCGAACGGGCATGATCAGCTCGTCGCGCAGCATCTTCAGCAGATGAAAGCTGGCTTCCCCCGGAGACGGTCCCAGATACTGCCCGATGCGGCCGCGGAACTCGATGATCCGCAGATTGCCGTCCACCAGGAACCCGGAGGGCGCATAGCGCGCCAGCAGAACGCGGTCGGCTTCCCGCTGCGCCACCAGGTTGTCGATGTCGCCCGGCGGGTTGAGGGCCCCCAAAACCTCCACCTCACTCGAGCGCTGCCACACACTCGACTGATCGAGCAGCTCGGTCTTCATGCTGCGGCCGGGTTTGCGGCAGTAGATCTTGTGGCGGTTCTCCGCGCACACGAAATAATCCGCGAAGACGCCGAGGCTTTCCGACGAACCGAGCACCAGGCAGCCGCCCGGCTGCAGCGCGTAATGAAACATGGTGATGACGCGCTTCTGCAGCACCGGCCCCAGATAGATGAGCAGGTTGCGGCAGCTGATCAGATCCATGCGCGAGAGCGGCGGATCTTTGGTGACATTGTGGCGCGAGAAGACACAGCACTCGCGAATCCCGGGGCGAATCTGGAAACCGTTTTCGAGCTTGATGAAATAATTGCGCAGGCGCTCGGGTGAGAGGCCGGTAACCGCGCTCGCGGGATAGATTCCCGTGCGGGCCTTCTCGATGACGCTGTCGCTGACGTCCGTGCCGAAAACCTGCAGCGGGCAGCTGACGCGCAGATTGTCCATCACTTCCTTCACAAGGATCGCGAGCGAATAGGCTTCTTCTCCGGTGGAGCATGCGGGCACCCACACGCGCAGGGGCTGATCAGAGGAGCGCGATTTCAGCATCTCGGTGATGCTGTGGTCGCGCAGGAACTCGAAGACCTCGCTGTCGCGGAAAAACTCGGTGACGTTGATCAGCAGGTCTTCAAACAGGGCGGCCATCTCGGGCGGGCGTTCGTTGAGCAGCTTGAGGTAGTCGCCCAGTTTGTCGACGCGGTGCATGGTCATGCGACGCGCGATGCGGCGCTTGGTGGTGGCGTGCTTATAGTGCGTAAAATCCACGCCGGCATAAACCCGCAGCGCATTCAGGACCGCCTGGAATTCGGGGCCTTCGTCGATTCTGGCCGGGCCGTCCGGCAAATTGCCGAGCGCCACGGAAGGTGCGGCGTGGCGCGCGATGGAGGCCAGTTCCTTCGCGATTTTCTCCGGGGGCAGAATGAAATCGACCGCACCCATGGCGACGGCGTTGCGCGGCATGCCGGGAAACAACGCGGAACGCTCATCCTGCGCGAAGGTGATGCCGCCTTCGTCCTTGATGGCCTTCAGCCCGAGCGTCCCGTCGGAGGCGGTGCCGGAAAGAATCACGCCGAAGGCATTGCTCTTCTGATCGGCTGCCAGCGAGGTGAGGAACGCGTCCACGGGCATGTGGCGTTCGTTTCGCGCGCCCCGCGCTTCCAATTCCAGGCGGCCCCCGGAGATCCGCATGATGGTGTTGGGCGGAATGACGTAGACGTGGTTGGGGAACACCAGGGTCGCCTCGTGTACCTGCACAACGGACATGGTGGTTCGTCCGCCCAGAATCTCCGCAAGGGAGCTTTCATGGGCAGGGTCGAGATGCTGCACCAGAACGAAGGCGAGACCAGTGTCGCCAGGGAGGCCGGCCAGGAGGCGAGAGAACGCTTCGAGCCCGCCCGCGGATGCGCCGATTCCGACTACGGGACAGGGGATCCAGTTCGACGGTTCCTGAACGGCAGACTCCACCTTTTTCTTCTTTCCGCTCGCAATTGCAGCGGGTTTCCGGGGAACCGGTTTCTTCGCCATCTCAGCCCTGGACGCGTTCCTGCTTTCCCAGCCAGTAGCGATCCCGCAACTCGCGCTTCAAGACTTTTCCGGTACCGGTTCGAGGCAAAGGTTCATCGGTAAATTCGAATTTACGGGGTATTTTGAACCTGGCCAGCCGCTTCATCAAAAACTCGCAAAGCATTTCCGCAGTAATCGATTCGTTTCTCCTGGTAACTACGATGGCAACCGGGATTTCGCCCCATTTCTCATCCGGGGCCGACACGACCGCGCACTCCAGTATATCCGGGTGAGCCGCAATGGCGTGCTCCACTTCGATAGACGAAATATTCTCTCCGCCGCTGATGATGATATCCTTTTTTCGATCGACAATCCGAATGAAATTCTCTTCGTCCCAGATTCCCATGTCCCCGGTATGAAACCAGTTTCCCGACATTACCGCGGCGGTGGTTTCGGGTTCATGGAAATACCCATCCATCAGGTGATCCCCACTGATAATGACTTCGCCGATGTCTGAATTGTTACGCGCTACGTCCTGCAATTCCGCATCCACCACGCGGATGGAGACGCCGGGCAGCGGCCAGCCGGCGGAAGAAAGATGCTGAAGGCGGTCGGCCTCGCCGGCATAGGTAACGGTTGCCTTGGGGCGGGCCGAAGCGGCCACCGGAGAGGTTTCGGTGAGGCCGTAGCCGGACATGCAGGGGCAGCCGAACGCCTGTTCCATGCGGGCGATCAGCTCCGGCGAGGAGGCGGCGCCGCCCAGGTGGATTTCGAGGAGGGAAGAGAAATCGCGGGAGGCCAGATCGGGAGCGTTCAGCAGGGCGCCGGCCATGGCGGGCACCAGAGACATGGAGGTGGCACGCTCCGTTTCAATCAGCCGGAAGACCGTTGCTGGATCGAAGCGGCGGACCATGACATGCCGCGCGCCCACCAGCGTGGTTGCCTGCGGACGGCCCCAGCCATTGGCGTGGAACAGCGGAATGGTGTGCAGTTCGACGCCGGTATCTTCCTGATGCAGGGCAAGCGCGACGGAGAGGGCATGCAGATGGAGGGTGCGGTGTGAGAGCGCCACTCCTTTGGGCGAGCCGGTGCTGCCGCTGGTATAGAAAACCTCTGCAATGGAAAGTTCGTCAATGGCGGAAATATCGCCGGCGGCAGGCGTGCCGCGCGCCAGAAGATCCTCGTAGGCGTCGTCGAGAGGCCAGCAGGCGGTGAGCGCCGGGCAGGACTCGCGAAAAAGAGGGATGGCCGCGGCGAAATCGTCCTCATAGAAGAGGAAGCGGGCGCCGGAGTGGTTCAGGATGGCGGTCAGCTCCACCGGAGTCAGGCGAACGTTGAGCGGCATGACGATGCCTCCGCCGTGGGGAACGCCGAAATACCCTTCGAGGAGCTGATGCGTGTTGAAGCTGAGGAAAGCCACCCGGTCGCCCGGCTGGAGGCCGGCAGACTGCAGCGCGGAGCCGAGCCGATAGCAGCGTTCCGCAAACGCCGCATAGGTGAACCGCCGGTCGCCGCTGACCACTCCCACTTTCGAGCCGTAGAGTTCCACGGCGCGGGCCAGACAGCGGAGCGGGGTGAGCGGAATAAACATAGCGCCTCTCAGTGCCGATCTTATTACAGGTGTAAAGGCCAGGACTGGCGATACAAATGCTTTCAACATGAATGAATGACGCCCGAACATGAGGCCCTGCGGCTGGCGCTGCAAACCAGCGGCGCGAATCTGATCCGCACCGACGTCCAGCTGGGCTTTACCTTTCTGGACGTGGCGCGCGAGGAATTTAAATCCGGGCATCGGGAACATGGTCTGACCAGCCTCTACCATGCCAACCGCGCGTTCCAGGGCGCCAGTCAGATGCTGAGGGGTCTGCCAAAGCTGGGGGTAGAGGAGCGGGCGATCATTGAGGACGAGCTCAGCAGGCTGAAACAGGCAGCGGACCAGCTGAGCAGGGAAGTGGCTCCGCCGCCTGAGGCGCCGGAGGCCTAAAATTCCGGCGGGCGTACGCATCCGCCCGTTACACTAAACTCATACGTATGCGTGCTGGTCAGCGGCTGTCGTCGGTTTGCGCGATTCTGATTGTGTTTTCCGCGCAGCTCCCGGCGCGGCAGCCTGTACGCGCCAAGCATGGCATGGTGGTGGCGCGGGAGCGGCATGCCACCGACGCGGGCGAGGCGGTGCTGGAAGCCGGCGGAAATGCAGTGGACGCAGCCGTGGCCGTGGCTCTGACACTTGCCGTGACGCACCCTTCGGCGGGGAATCTGGGCGGCGGCGGATTCATGCTGGTGCGCTTTGCCGATGGCCGCTCCACTTTTCTCGATTTTCGCGAGCGCGGGCCGGGTTCGGCGTCGCGCGATATGTATATAGGTCCGGATGGGCGGCCGACGAAGGACAGCCTGGTGGGATACCGGGCCTCCGGCGTTCCGGGAACGGTGCGCGGCATGGAATATGCGCACCAAAAATGGGGCAAAAAGCCCTGGAAAGAACTGGTGAATCCGGCCTGTGAGCTGGCGGCCAAAGGCTTCCCGATTTCCTGGGCGCTGGCCAATTCGCTGCACTCCGAGATGGTTTCGGAAAAGCTGGCGCAGTTCGAGGATTCGAAGCGCATTTTCCTGAAAGGCGGCGAATTCTATCAGCCCGGCGACACTCTGATTCAGCCGGAACTTGCCGCAGTGCTGAAGCGTATTCGCGACCATGGCGCAAAGGATTTCTATGAGGGCGAGACGGCGAAGATGCTGGCGCGCGATATGGCCGCGCATGGCGGGCTGATCACGCTGGAAGATCTGAAGGCGTACCGGGCCGTTGAGCGCGCGCCGCTGCTGGGCAAATATCGGGGCTATGACATCATCACCTCGCCGCCGCCCAGCTCAGGCGGTCTGGGCGTGCTGCAGATGCTGGGAGTTCTGGAAGGCACCGACTATTACAAAGCCGGCGCCGGTTCCGCCGCCGAGCTGCACATGCTGGCGGAAACCATGCGGCGCTATTTTGCCGACCGCAGCGAATATCTGGGCGATCCGGATTTTTTTAAGGTGCCGGTTTCGGCGCTGCTGAACCCGAAATACATCACCAGCCTCCGGGATTCCATCGATCCGCAGAAAGCCACGCCGAGCAGCGAGATTCGCCCTGGGAATCTGACCAAATACGAGAGCCTTGAGACCACCCATTTTTCGATTGTGGATGCCGAAGGCAATGCCGTTTCGGTGACCTACACCCTGAACGGCGGTTTCGGCAGCGGCGTGACGGCGGCGAAGCTGGGATTTCTGCTGAATAACGAAATGGACGACTTCGCGCCAAAACCCGGGGAAGCCAACGCCTATGGCTTGATTCAGGGTGAAGCCAACGCCATTGCGCCGCACAAGACGCCGCTTTCTTCCATGGTGCCCACCATTGTGGCGAAGGACGGCAAGCTGTTCCTGGTCACGGGATCGCCCGGCGGACCGACGATCATCAACACCGTTTTGCAAACCATCCTGAACGCCATCGATTTCCACATGAACGCGCAGGAAGCCGTAGACCAGCCGCGCATTCACCATCAGTGGATGCCCGATCAGATCAGCATGGAGAAGACCTTCTCACCGGACACCATGGAACTGCTGCGCGCGAAAGGTCATCAGCTGCGCGTGGTGCCGATGATCGGCGAGGCGGCGGTGATCCTGTTCGACGGCGAGTGGCTGCAGGGCGCGCCGGACGGCCGCGTGGAAGCGACTGCCAAAGGCTACTGACGATACATGAATCACGTTCTTTCCTCGCACCTTGTCGTGCAGCAGCGGCTGACGATTGCCTGGCTGCAAAAAGTTCTGGATGCCGGAATCCCGGCCGTGGAGATTTTCTGCGCGCGGCAGCATATCGATTACCGCAACCCGTCGCAGATTCGCGAGCTGGGCCACTGGTTTCGCGATTCCGACTTGAAGCTGCGCTCGCTGCACTCGCCCATGTACAGCGACGAATACTGGGGGCGTTCGGGCCCCGACGCGGTGATTACGATTACGGAGACCACGAAAGCCGAGCGCATGCGCATGGTGGATGAGATCAAGCGCGCGCTCGAGATCTCGGAATACATACCGTTTCAGTACCTGATTCAGCACATCGGCGTGCTGCATGAGGAGTTCAACGAGTTCAAGGTGGAAGCGGCGTTCAGCGCGCTGGAACAGCTGAGCCTGTTTGCGCGGCAGCGCGGCGTCAACATTCTGCTGGAGAATATTCCGAACGACCTGTCTTCGGCGGAGCGGCTGCAGCAGTTCCTGCGGATGACGCATCTGGATCTGAATTTCGTGTTCGACACCGGCCACGCGAATCTGCGCGGGAATGTGGAATCGGAGTTCGCCATCATGCAGGACCGTGTGCGCTCGCTGCACGTTCACGATAACGACGGCAAGAGCGACAAGCATCTTTTTCCGATGGTTTCGGAAGGCGGCACTATCGACTGGGGGCGCGCCATGGACATGCTGCGCTCGCGCCAAAGCCAGTATCCGCTGCTGCTGGAGCTGAAAGAGAACCCGGATATCGCCAACCCGCTCGAAGCGGTGCGGCAGGTGTTCGACCGTTTGGAAAATGCCTGAAATGCCCACTCGAATTTCCATTTTCGAGGCCGTCCGCCATGAAGGGGAGACGGTCGAAATTGCCGGCTGGCTTTACAACATCCGCAAGTCCGGCAAGATTGTGTTCCCGCTGCTGCGCGATGGAACCGGATTGATGCAGTGCGTGGCGGTGAAGAACGCGCTGCCGGAAGAGCTGTTTGAGAACATTCGCAATCTGACGCAGGAATCGTCGATCATTGTCACCGGAAAAATTCGCGCCGATGCGCGCGCTACCGGCGGCTTCGAGATGGATGTGGAAGATCTGCAGGTGATCCAGCGCGTCCCCGAGGCGGATCCGTACCCCATCACGCCCAAGGAACACGGCACGGAATTCCTGATGGACCACCGGCATCTCTGGCTGCGCAGCCAGCGCCAGCACTCCATCATTCGCGTGCGCCACGACCATTATCAAAGCTGTGCGCGATTACTTCGACAACCACGGCTTCACGCTGGTGGACACGCCGATCTTTACGCCGGCGGCGTGCGAAGGCACCACCACGCTGTTCGAAGTGAATTACTTCGAAGACGAAAAGGCGTACCTGACGCAGTCCGGCCAGCTCTATAACGAAGCCAACGCGATGGCGTTCGGCAAGGTCTACTGCTTCGGCCCGACCTTCCGCGCGGAGAAGATCAAAACGCGCCGGCACCTGACCGAGTTCTGGATGGTGGAGCCGGAGATGGCGTATGCCGATCTGGACGAGGTGAAGCGCGTCGCCGAAGAGATGCTGCTGTTCGTTACCGCGCGCGTGCTGGAAACACGCGGCGAGGATCTCAAGGTGCTGGAGCGCGACATCGCGAAGCTCGAGGCGGTGCAATCGCCGTTTCCGCGGCTGAGCTATGACGAAGCGGTGAAGATCCTGCAGGCCAACGGCAGCGACATCCAGTGGGGCAGCGATTTCGGCGGCACCGACGAGACCATTCTGACGCAGCAGTTCGACCGGCCAATCATGGTGGACCGGTTCCCGTCAGCGATCAAGGCGTTCTATATGGCACCCGATCCGGACCGTCCGGAGGTGGCGCTGGGGGTGGACGTGCTGGCGCCCGAAGGCTACGGCGAGATTATCGGCGGCGGGCAGCGCGTGCATGATCTGGATCTGCTGCTGCGGAGGATCGAAGAGCATCACCTGCCGAAGGAAGCGTTCGACTGGTATGTGGATCTGCGCAAATTCGGCTCCGTGCCGCATGGCGGATTCGGCATGGGCATTGAGCGCTGTGTGGCCTGGATGTGCGGCCTCGAGCACATCCGCGAAACCATTGCGTTCCCGCGAATGCTGTACCGACTGCGGCCCTGATCGATGCGCCAGTCTCACATCGCACTGATCGGCGCGCCGCTCGATCTGGGCGCCGACCGGCGCGGCGTGGATATGGGGCCGTCGGCTCTGCGCGTCGCCAATCTGAATAAGAAACTGGCCGCGCTGGGCTATGAGGTGGAGGATCTCGGCAACGTTGCGGTAGACCAGCAGGAAAGCCTGCCCGAGGGTCCGCGCCACGCGAAATATCTGCCGCAGATTACGGCTACCTGCGAGCGCCTGGGCCAGATGGTTGCCGCGGCGCTGGCGGAGAACAAAGCACCGCTGGTGCTGGGTGGCGATCACTCGATTGCGGTGGGCACGATAGCGGGTGTGGCGCAGTTCTTCCGGAAGAAGCGCGCGAAGATCGGCCTGATCTGGATCGACGCGCATGCCGATATGAATACGCCGCAAAGCAGTCCCAGCGGCAATGTGCATGGCATGCCGCTGGCCTGCTGCGTGGGTCTGGGTCCGCCGGAGCTGACCGGCCTTTTCGGTTTTGCGCCGAAGGTGAATCCACGCAATGTGGCGCTGGTGGGCGTTCGCGAGGTGGACATCCTGGAGCGTCCGCACGTGCGCGAATCCGGCATTCACGTCTTCACCATGCGCGACATCGACGAACGCGGACTGCGCACGGTGATGTCGGAGGCGATCGGGATTGCCAGCGCGGGCACTGCCGGGTTCCATTTGTCGCTCGATCTGGATTATGTGGACCCACGCGACGCGCCGGGAGTGGGCACGCCGGTGCGCGGCGGCGCCACCTATCGCGAGGCGCACCTGGCGATGGAGATGATCTGCGATTCGGGCGGCATGGTGTCCATGGAAGCGGTGGAGGTGAATCCTGTTTTCGATGAGGCGAACCGGACCGCGGACCTGGCCGTCGAACTGATCATGTCCGCCATGGGGAAAAAGATTCTCGGATGAAAATACGCGTCGCGGTAATTTACGGGGGCCGTTCCGGCGAGCACGAAGTGTCGATCCGCTCGGCGCAGTCGATCGTGGCGGCGATGGATCCGGCGAAGTACGAGGTGCTGCACTATGTGATTTCGCAGGAGGGCAAATGGAGTCCCGGGCCGATCCTGCCGGAACCGGGCGCGCATCCGGATATCGACGTCGTGTTTCCGATTTTGCATGGCACCTTCGGCGAAGATGGCACCGTGCAGGGACTGCTGGAACTGGCGGACCTGCCCTATGTGGGAGCGGGCGTGATGGCGTCGGCCATTTCCATGGACAAGGAAATGATGAAACGCGTTTGCCGCGAACGCAATCTGCCCATTGTGGATTACGTTTCGCTCACGCGCGAAAACACCGGCCGCGAGATATCGCTGCCGTTTCCGGTGTTCGTAAAGCCGGCGAATCTGGGCTCCTCGGTGGGGATTACGAAAGCACACAATGCGGCCGAGCTGGAAGCGGCGTTACAGCTGGCGGCGCAGTTCGATCGCAAGATTCTGGTGGAGCGCGGCATCACCGGCCGCGAATTTGAGTGCTCGGTGATGGGCAACGACGATCCGCAGGCGTCGCTGCCCTGCGAGATTTTCCCTTCGAAGGAATTCTACGATTACGACGACAAGTACATTCTGAACGAAGCGCGTGTCGATCTTCCGGCCAAGCTCACCTCGGAACAGACGGACCGCCTGCGCGGGCTGGCGATCGCGTGTTACCGGGCGGTGGAATGCGAAGGGCTGGCGCGGGTGGATTTCCTGATGGAAGCGGCCACGGGCGAACTTTTCATCAACGAAATCAACACGCTGCCGGGGTTCACCTCCATCAGTATGTTCCCCAAAATGTGGGAGCAGGCCGGAGTGCCGTATCCCGTGCTGATCGACCGCCTGATCTCCCTGGCGCTGGAACGCCATAATGAGAAGAAGGCCACGCGGTTCACAAGGTAATGCGGTTCCGGATCCAACTCGGCGTTTTCCTGCTGCTGGCAACGCCGGCGCTGCATAGCGCGGAGAAGGATAAGAAGGACGATCTCTCCCCTGAGGTGCGCCGTCTGGTGGACGCCTATTCCATCCTGGATAGCTACGCCGCGGATCCGGTCTCCTCCGAGCAGGCCTTTTATCAGGGCGCGATTCCCGGGCTGCTGCGCAAGCTTGACCCCCATTCGGTGTTCTTCGATCCGGGGCAGTTCGAGCAGCTGAAGCAGATGCAGAACTCCACCACGAAGGGCTTCGGCAGCGTGGTCTCCATTCTGCCGGGCCGCGTGATCGTGCTGCAGACCACGCCGGGTACGCCGTCCGCGCGCTCGGGCCTTTCGCCGGGCGATGAAATTATCGCGATTAATAACATTCGTCTCGACCGCCTGAATCTGGATCAGCTGGTGGAAGTGCTGAGCGCCTCGCGCCAGCAGCCCGCGCAGCTCTATGTGCGGCGCAGCGGCAATGTGCGGCCGCTGCAGTTCACGCTGATTCCGGAAGAGATGCAGCAGCCCAGCGTGGAGCGCGCGTTTCTGCTGAAGCCCGGCGTGGGTTACGTGCGCGTGGGCAGCTTCGAAGAGAAGACCGGCGCGCAGATCCACGAGGCCATCGAGAGCCTGGGCGGAAGTAAGCTCAAAGGCCTGGTGCTCGACCTGCGAAACAATCCGGGCGGTCTGGTGACGGCCGCTCTCGAAACCGCATCGCTGTTCCTGCAGCCGGGCCAGAGCATCCTGACCATTCGCGGCCGCCATGTGGAAGAAAAAGTGGAGAAGGTGCCGCAGACGGCGAAACCCTATTCGTTTCCCGTGGCGATCCTGATCAACGGCAAGAGCGCCAGCGCTTCGGAGATTGTCACCGGCGCGCTGCAGGATCACGACCGCGCGAAGGTGATCGGTGAGCCGAGTTTCGGCAAAGGGCTGGTGCAAAGCGTGTTCCCGCTTTCCCACAGCACGGGCATTGCGTTAACGACTGCCCTCTACTACACGCCCAGCGGACGTTCTATTCAGAAGCCGCTGCCCACGGACGAGTTTGCGCTGGCCGCAACGGCGGCGCATCCCAATACGCGCACGGACTTTCACAGCGACAGCGGGCGCGCGCTGCGCGGCGGCGGCGGAATCATTCCCGATTACGTCGTCACGCCCGAGCCGATGTCGCGCCTGCGCGCGGCGCTCGAAGGCTCGGGATCGTTTCCCGGGTTCGCCACCCAGTACCTCGCCACGAACAAGATCGATCCGTCTTTCGAGGTCACGCCGCAGTTGCTCGACACGCTGCGCGAATACCTCTACGAGCGGCAGATTCAGCCGGGCGTGGCGGAGTGGTCGTCCGATCTCGATTACATTCGCAGCCGCCTGAAGACGGAGATTCTGAATCAGGGGCTGGGCGTCGAAAAGGGCGATGAAGTGGAAGCGCAGCGCGATCCCGTGGTTCGGAAGGCCCTGGCAGTTTTGGCCGTCTGAATGGGATTCAGCCCCGCGCTCAGCCGCTTCACGCGCCATGCTGTGGTGCGCAATGCGCTTTCGCTGTACGGCATCACGGTGGCCGGTTATGTGCTGCCGCTGCTGACGTTTCCCTACCTGGCGCGCGTGCTGGGGGCGGGGAAGTTCGGCCTGATTCAAGGCGCTTCGGCGTTCATGGGCTACTTCCTTGTGATTACCGAGTATGGCTTCAATCTGAGCGTTACGCGCGAAGTCTCCATCCATCGCGACAGCCTGGATACGCTCTGCCGCATCTACACGTCCGCAATGGCGGCGCGACTGCTGCTGATGCTTGCGAGTTTTCTGCTGATGGCGGGAATCGTGTTCGCCGTGCCGCGGCTGCGCGCCGACTGGCCGCTGTTCCTGATCAGCTTTCTCACCGTAGTGGGCAGCGGATTGTTTCCGCAGTGGCTGTTTCAGGGCCTCGAACGAATGGAATACATCACCATCCGCGAGGTGGGCGCACGCTTCATCGGTCTGATGACCGTGTTCTTCCTGGTTCGGCGCGAATCCGATTATCTGTGGGCCGCCGCGATCATGTCGGGCAGCACCGCCATCGCCGGCGCGGTTGGCCTGGTTTATGTTCGGCGTCTTACGGGCGTGCGGTTCACGCGCACGTCGCGATCGGACGTGGGCCGCACGCTGGCGGAAGGCTGGCACGTTTTCCTTTCCACGGCCGCCATCAAGGTCTATACGACGAGCAACACGTTCATCCTCCTGCTGATTGCCAGCAATGCGGAAGTAGGTTATTTCGGGGCAGCCGCCAAGTTGATCGATGCCGCGAAAAACATGATCTCGCCGCTTTCCACAGCCATCTATCCGCATATCAGCCGCAAAGCGGCGGAATCGCCCGAAGGCGCGGTGCACTTCATTCGCAAAAACCTGTTCCGGCTCAGCGCGCCGTTCGCCGTGATTTCGCTCGGGCTGCTGATCGCCGCACCCATCGGCATTCATCTGGTGTACGGCAATGCGTATGACGAAGCCGTGCGCCTGCTGCAGATCATGTCGCCGGTGCCGTTTGTGGTTGCGCTGGGAACCAGTTTCGCCACGTACTACATGCTCGGACTTGGCTTCAAAAGGCAGTGGTCGAACATGATTATCTCCGCGGGCGTGCTGAATTTCGTGATCCTGCTGCCACTGCTGCTGGTGTGTAAAGCGTCCACTGCTGTCGCGATTACGAGTGTGGCTGTCGAGTGCTTTGTACTGGCGCGCTCTTATGTGTTCTACCGCCGGAAACAGGGATAATGAACGCGATGAGTACCCTGTTGCTGCTCGAGAAGGAAACCAATCCGTGGCTGGCCGCCGCGGCGCGCTTTGATGAAGCCGCCGAAGCGCTGGGTCTGGACGATGGCATGCGCAAGATCCTGCGCAGCCCGGCGCGCGAGATCACGGTCAACATCCCGGTGCAGCTGGATGACGGGCGTCTCGAAGTGTTCACCGGCTATCGCGTGCAGCACTCCATCGCGCGCGGTCCGGGCAAGGGCGGCATCCGCTTCGCGCCCGACGTGACGCTGGACGAAGTGCGCGCGCTGGCCTCCTGGATGACGTGGAAGTGCGCGGTGGTGAACATCCCGTTCGGCGGCGCCAAGGGCGGCGTGATCTGCGAGCCCAATCTGCTTTCCGATCTGCGAACTGGAGCGCATCACGCGGCGGTACACCGTCGGAGATCATCGAGTTTCTGGGCCCCGAGCGCGACGTTCCCGCGCCCGATGTGAACACCAATGAGCGGACCATGGCGTGGATCATGGACACCTATTCCATGCACGTGCGGCACACCACAACGGCGGTGGTGACGGGCAAGCCGATGGAGCTGGGCGGCTCGCGCGGACGGCCCGAAGCCACCGGCCGCGGCTGCATGATCGTGACGCGCGAAGCGCTGCGGAAGCTGGGCCTCGACGCCGTTCCGTTCCGCGCGTGGTGATTCAGGGTTTCGGCAACGTGGGCGGCATGGCGGCGAAGCTGATGGCGAAGCCGGGCTTTCAAGATCATCTGCGATCGTGGAGTACGATGGCGCGGTCTACAACCCGAACGGCCTCGATATCGAAGCGCTGGCGAAGCACCGGAAAGAGACCGGCTCCATCAACGATTTTCCCGGCGGCGAAGATATCGACAAACAGGAAGCGCTGTTCCTGGAGTGCGAAGTGCTGCTGCCGGCCGCGACGGAGAACGTGATCCACTCCGGCAACGCGCACCGGCTGCAGTGCCGGATTCTCTGCGAAGGCGCGAACGGCCCGACCACATCCGAAGCGGATGCGATTCTGGCAGACAAGAAGATCTTCGTGATCCCGGATATTCTGGCGAACGCCGGCGGCGTCACGGTTTCCTATTTCGAATGGGTGCAGGATCGCCAGGGCTTCTTCTGGAATGAAGAGCTGGTGAATGAGCGGCTGGAAGAGATCATGGTGAACAGCTTCGACGCCGTGGTGGACTACGCGGAGAAGCACGACGTTCACAACCGCACGGCCGCCTACATGCTGGCGCTCGATCGCGTGGCCAGCTGCATCAGGCTGCGCGGAATCTATGCCTAGATGTGCTGAGGCGTCGACGCCGCTGATGCGGCAGTACCACGCCGCCAAAGAGCAGGTGCCGAACGCGCTGCTGATGTTCCGGCTGGGCGATTTCTACGAGCTCTTCTTCGAAGACGCCGTCACCGCCGCGCGCGAACTGGAAATCACGCTCACCGCGCGCAATAAGGAAAAGGGCAAGCCGTGCCCATGTGCGGCGTGCCGTATCACTCCGCCGAAGGCTACATCGCGCGCCTGATCCACAAAGGCTACCGCGTGGCCATCTGCGAACAGATGGAAGAAGCCGGAGCCGGGCAAGAAGCTGGTGCGGCGCGAGATCACGCGCGTCGTAACGCCCGGCACGGCGACCGACGCGCATCTGCTGCGCTCGCACGAGAACAACTATCCTCGCGGCGGTGGCGAAGCAGGGCGCGCGCGCCGGCCTCGCGCACGTGGATATCTCGACCGGCGAGTTTCGCGTCACCGAAGTGGACGAAGGCGAAGCCGCCGGCATTCTGGAGAACCTGAGCGCGCGCGAGATTCTGGTGGCCACCGCACACCCGCTCTTCGCCGAGGCGAAGGGCGTGCAGACGCCGATCGAAGACTGGGTGTTCAGCCTCGATTACGCCGACCGCACCCTGCGCGAGCACTTCGACCTGCTACGCTGGACGGCTGCGGGCTGGCCGGACGAGCCGCCGCGGTATGCGCCGCCGGAGCCGTGCTGCATTACCTGCGGGACACGCAGCGTGCCGCGCTCGATCATCTCGACCGGCCGTCGCACTACGATCGCGCCGAGACGATGATGCTGGATGCGGTGACCGTGCGCAATCTGGAACTGGTCGAGCCGGTGTTCGCGGGCGAAGGCGTGACGCTGATCAGCGTGCTGGACCAGACCGCGACTGGCATGGGCGGACGGCTGCTGCGGCAACGCCTGCTGCGGCCGTCGCTGCGCGTGGACGAGATCGAAGCGCGGCTGGACGCGGTTGCCGACATGCTGCGCGAGACCATTCTGCGCGCGGAGCTGCGCGACGGAACTGCGCGGCGTGCTGGATCTCGAGCGGCTGCTGGCCAAGGTCACGCTCGGCAGCGCCGGGCCGCGCGAACTGCTGGCGCTCGGTCATTCGCTGGAACGCGTTCCGAAGCTGGCGACGATTGGCGAGCGAACGCCGCCGGGCGCGCGCGTGCGAGCGACATTCGAACGGCTGGACGATGTGCCGGAAGTGCGGGACGCGATTCTGGACGCCATCGCGGATGAGCCGCCGATCAATCTGGCCGATGGCGGCACGATTCGCGCCGGCTGCAACGCCGAACTGGACGAACTGCGCGACCTGCAGCCAGAACGGGCGTCAATACATCGCGCAGATCGAAGCGCGGGAGCGCGCGCGCACCGGCATTCAGTCGCTGAAGATCCGGTTCAACAACGTCTTCGGCTATTACATCGAGATCTCGAACGCCAATCTGCATCTCGCGCCGGCGGATTACGAGCGCAAGCAGACGCTGGTGAACGCGGAGCGCTTCACCACGCCGGAGTTGAAGGATTACGAGCGCAAGGTGCTGGACGCCGAAGAGAAGATCCTCACGCTGGAGAAGCGGATCTTCACGGAAGTGCGGCAGCTGGCCGCGAGCCATGCGCAGCGGATCAAAGCCACGGCGGCGGCCATCGCGGAACTGGATGTCACGGCGGCGCTGGCCCAAGTGGCGGCGGAGAACCGCTACGCGCGGCCGGCGTTTTCGGCCGATGGCGAGATGCGCATCGCGGCCGGCCGGCATCCGGTGATCGAGAAGATTTCGGAAGACGCGCTTCATCCCGAACGACCTGTACCTGAACAACGAGAGCGACCTGATCGCCGTGATCACCGGTCCCAACATGGGCGGCAAATCGACCTATCTGCGGCAGGCGGCGCTGATCGCGATCCTGGCGCAGATGGGTTCGTTCGTTCCGGCGGACGCGGCGCTGCTGCCGATCATCGACCGCATCTTCACGCGCATCGGCGCGTCGGACAATCTGGCGCGCGGGCGCTCCACCTTCATGGTGGAGATGACCGAAACGGCGGTGATCCTGAACACCGCCACGCCGCGCAGCTTCATCGTGCTCGACGAAATCGGCCGCGGCACGGCGACTTACGACGGGCTGGCGCTGGCCTGGGCCGTGGTGGAACACATCCACCGGCGACACGCGCGCGAAGACGCTGTTCGCGACGCACTATCACGAGCTCACGGAACTCGCCGAGGAGCTGGACGGCGTACGCAATCTGCAGGTGTCGGTGAAGGAAGCGGGCGACCAGATCATCTTCCTGCGCAAGGTGGAACCGGGCAAAGCGGACCGCAGCTACGGGATCGAAGTGGCGCGCCTGGCGGGTCTGCCGCTGGCCGGTGATCGAGCGCGCGCGGGAAGTGCTGAAGCTGCACGAGCGCAGCCGAGCACGCTGTAACGGAAGAGCTGACGCCGCGCGACCGGCCCGATGCAGATCCGCCTGTTCGAGCCGGAAGGCAAACAAATCATGGAGCAGATCCGCGCGCTGAAGCTGGACGAAATGCGGCCCGATCGAAGCGCTGCAGTTTCTGCAGTGCATTACAAAAGGAGCTGAGCTGATGCGAGTCGCAGGCATCATGAGCGGGACATCGCTCGACGGGATCGATGTCGCCGTCGTCGACATTCATAAGTTGCACATCAAGGTGTTGTCGCATAAGACTACGCCGTATCCGGCGGAGGTTCGCGACGCCATTCTGGCTGTATCGAACACGGCCACCACGACGGCAGCAATCTCGCGCCTCAACTTCCAGCTGGGAGAACTCTACGCGAAGGCGCTGCAGCGGGTCGTGCCGCTGCGACCATCGAACTGATCGGCTGCCACGGCCAGACGATCTTTCACGAAGGCCGCCCGCCGGTGAACACGCTGCAGATCGGCGAGGCGGCAGTGATCGCGGAGCGGACCGGCATTCCCGTGGTTTCGGATTTCCGCGAGCGCGACATCGCGGCGGGCGGGCAGGGCGCGCCGCTGGTGCCGTTCGTCGATTACCTGCTGTTCCGGCACAAGAAGCGTGGCCGCGTGGCGCTGAACATCGGCGGCATCGCGAACTTCACTTACCTGCCAGCGGGCGCAAAGCCGGAGGATGTCATCGCGTTCGATACCGGTCCGGGCAACATGGTGATGGACGCTCTGGTGACGGAACTAACCGAGGGCAAACAAACGTTCGACAGGGGCGGGAAGATCGCGGCCAAAGGCCGGGTGAACCACGGCCTGCTGGACCGGCTGCTGGCAGACCAATACTATTCGCGGCAGCCGCCGAAATCGGCCGGACGCGAGCAGTACGGGCGCGAGTTCATTGCGGAACTGAAGAACTCCGGACTCGCGCTGCCCGATCTGATCAGCACGGCGACCGCGCTCACGGCGGCCACTATCGCGATGGGCATCCGGCAGTTCGCGGCGGGCGCGGAGGAGATGATCGTCTCCGGCGGCGGCGTGCACAACCGGCAGCTGATGGGTAATCTCCAGGCGCTTCTTCCTGGGCTGCGATTTTCGACCACAGGAGAACACGGCATCGATGGCGATGCCAAGGAAGCGGTGGCGTTCGCGGTTCTGGCGCACCGCACCTGGCACGGGAAGACGGGAAATCTTCCCAGTGCCACAGGGGCGCGGCACGCGGTAGTGCTCGGGACGATTACGCGCTGATCAGACCTTTTCGGGAACGATGTACGGCGCGCGGTATTTGCGCGTCAGGAACTGGTCGGCTTCCTTGTCGTTGACAAATTTGCGCGTGGCACCATCGAAATAGAGCTTGCGGCCCAGGCGATAGCTGGCATTGCCGATGTGCACGAGGTCGGCGGACATCACGCCGACCGCGACGTCGGCATGCAAGTCTTTGTAGTTGCGGCTCTTGACGGCGGAAAGGAAGTTCTCCATATGCGGGCCGGTGTCGCCGGCGCCGCTGTTCTTCACGTCCATCACTTTTTCGTCTTTTTCGCCCTTGTACACCTGGAACCCGGCGCCATCGACAGCCATCCAGCCATCGGCGCCATAGAACAGATTGCCAATCGTGTTGCCGCCGCGCTTCACCAGGCCGCCCTCGCCGCCGGTCATCAGGCCGCGCGTTTCGAAGACCAGCTGACGGCCGTCGCCGTAATCGAAGGTGGTGAGCAGGGTGTTGGGCGTTTCCTGATCGTCGTTATAGATATACTTGCCGCCCATGGAGAAGACGCTTTTCGGGAACTCGCCGCCGAGACCCCACCGCGCGATATCCATTTCATGGATTCCCTGGTTGCCCATATCGCCGTTGCCGGTATCCCAGAACCAGTGCCAGTTGTACTTGAAGCGCAGGGTGTTGAAGGGGCGCATGGGCGCGGGGCCGAGGAACTTATCCCAATCGACTCCCGGCGGCACCGGGGAATCCGCGGCGTGGCCGATGGAGGGCCGGCGCTTGTAGCAGAGACCTTTCGCCAGATAGACCTTGCCGATCACGCCGTCATGCAGCAGCTGCATAGCCTTGATTTTGTGGTCCATGGTGCGGCTTTGCGAGCCGATTTGCACCATCCGGTTGTATTTGCGCGCGGCCTCGATCATCTTCTGGCCTTCGAACGGATTGTGGCAGGCGGGCTTTTCGATGTAGACGTCTTTGCCGGCCTGGCAGGCCCAGATGGTGGCGAGCGCATGCCAGTGGTTGGGGATGGGCATGGAGACGGCGTCGATTTCCTTGTCGTCGAACACCTGCTTCATGTCGGCGTAGCCCCTGGGCTTTTTGCCGGTGGCCTTTTCCACCAGCGCCTGGCCGCGTTCGAGCGCCGACTGATCCACATCGCAAAGCGCGACGATGTTGGCATCGGGCAGCTTCGAATATTCGTTCATGTGGGCGCGGCCGCGGCCGCCGAGTCCCACGACGGCGACGTTCACCTTGTCGCTGGCGGCGGTGAGGCGCTGGGTGGATGCGGCCACAGCCGCTGTTGCGAAGGAGAAGAAAGTTCGTCTGCTGTGATCTGTCACGATGGATTTCCGATCTGAATACTATATGACGTCAGCCCGCGAAGCAAGGTAACCGCGTTCCGGACGTCGGCGAGGCGCCGGGCCGGGTCGCTGGCCTCGCGTTCGATGAACAGCGGCCCGGTGTAGCCGGTTTTCTGGAGTTTAGCGAGAAAACGCTCGACCCCAACCGCGCCCTCACCGAGCGCTTTTTCCTCCCCGAGCGCGCCGGGAACGCCGGCTGGCGGCCAGTGTCCGTCCTTGGCGTGGACGGAAAGAATGTGGGGGCCGAGGATGTCGAGGGCTTCGATGGGATCGCCGGTGCCGTAGAGGATCATGTTGGCGGGATCGAAATTGATGCCCAGGTTGGGGCGATCGACATCCGCCAGAAACTGGCGGAGCGCGGCGGCCGTCTCCTGGCCGGTCTCGAGCGCGAAGGTCTGGCTATGGCGGGCGGCGTGGTCGCAAATGCGGCGCACCAGATCGCGCAAAGCTGCATATTCGGGGTCGTCCCGGTCCTGCGGAACGAAGCCAATGTGGGTGCCGATGCCGGGAACGCCGAGCTCCGCGGCGAAATCGCTGAGGGCCAGCATGCGCTCCTCGCGGGCAGCGCGGGTTTTTCGCGGAACGAAGCCAACCGTGGCTTCCACCGTAGGAACGTCCGTGTATTGCTCGCCTTCGAAAGCGGCGATCACGCTGTAAAGGCGGAACTTACGCCATTCGTCCGCGTGAGCGAGCGGCAGCTCCCCGGGGATGCCCAGTTGCCCGCAGGCGATCCCCAGTTCGGCTACCTCGGCCAGCGTGGAGGCCGGGTCGGGGGTGGCCCAGAACATTAATCCAATTTCGAACATGCCAGCGTTTCTCCTTCGCGTCTTCGGGATTCCAGCATGGCGCGGGTCAGGCGGACGGCCAGTGCCGAATCCTCCGGCGGACACAGTTCCGGCTGCCGATTGGCCGTCGCGCAATTCGTGAAGTAGGCCAGTTCGGCTTCCCAGGCGCCTTCGCCGGGCGGCGTTTGGGCGGAATCGTATTCCAAAATTCCGGATTCGGTGATGATCCGGTACTGCATACGGAAGGGAAACGACCCGGGAAAATACCAGCCGCCTTCGATCACCACCGGGCCGGTGTGCTCATATTGAAACTCCGCGACTACCCAGTCTATTCCGTGATCGAGGTCGGTGTAACCGTAGGCCGATACCGATTGCGGTGCACCGAACAGCCGGACCGAATAATCCACGTCGTGAATGAGAAGGTCGAAGACGCCGCCGCCCGAGCGGGCCGGGTCGCGCAGCCAGCCGCTCCATTCGGGCTCGCCGCACTGCCGGGTGAAGCGGGCGGACTGCGCCGGACCAGGCAGCGGCACGCGATACACCGGAAAAAACCGCAGCACCTGCGCGCACATAAGAGTACGTCCCGCACGGCGCGCTTCCTCAATCATGCGATCAGCGCTCGCCCCATCGAGGGCCAGCGGCTTTTCCACCAGGACGTGCTTTCCCGCGCGCAGCGCGGCTGTGGCGTAGCTTTGATGCAGATCGGTAGGGACACAGATATCGACGGCGTCCACCGCCGGATCGCGCAGACATGCGTCCCATTCGCGGTAGCGGGAGATTTGGGAGAAATCGAAGCGGGCGCCGCCTTCGCCCAGGTTGCCGCGGATGCCGGTCAGGTCACCGGAAAGTTTTTGCTCGTCGGCGCTGACCACAGCGGCCAGCTGTGCACCGGGAACGCGCAGCCAGGCCTGGACATGGGTGGCGCCCATGAAGCCCAGGCCAGCAACCGCAATTTTCAAAGCGTGATTTTCTCGTGTTCCCCGGGGCCGGGCTTGTAGGAGTGGCCGGTTGCCATGGCCTTCACGAAACCGGCAATCTGCACCATGGTGCTGGAGGGCGAATCCCAGAACTCGGCCTTCTCCACTGTGACGCGCAGCAAAGCCAGTTCGGGATCTTCCAGGCCCTTCGGAAACCAGGCTTTCAAAATCGGGTTCCAAAGCTCCCTGGCCTTCTCCTGGTCGCGAATCAGACGGGCGGTGCCGGAAACGGAGACGTAGGTGTTGCTGTCCGGCGCGGCGTAGCTCAGATTCACTTCGCGGGAATGTTCCACCTCATCCACTTTCGGGGAGGAGGCGCCGGTGAAGAACCACAGGGTTCCGTCGAAAGGCGTCTTCTGGGTCGCCATGGGGCGGCTGCGGAGGGTGCCGTCCTCGTCCAGGGTAGTGAGCATGGCGATGCGTACATCCTTAATCAATTCAGCCAGTTTCTGGATGTTCTCGTCGCGGGTTTGCATGATTTATGGTCTCATGGGCGCACGGAGTAAATGGTGCGAAACGGACCCATTTCCGGCCAGTAGCGGATCACGCGAACCAGCTCGGCAAGCTGGCGGACATGGCCCAGATCGTGAAATGCCCATTCGTTCAAAAGCTGGCCGACCGTGATGTCACCGAGCTTCTCATGACGCCCGGTTCGCTTCACAACAGCGGGCGGCAGCGACTCCAGATAGACAAGATTGTCGTCACGCTGTTCCTCGAAGTGGGCGAAGGATTCCTCGGCTTCGCGACCGGAATACTGACCGGCGGCGGCGAAGGCTTCCTGATCGTATTCGGGCAGCAGCGGACTGTCCTCGTTCACCATCTGTTCCACGCGGCTGCGAAAGCCGTGACCTTCCACGTGCGAGAGGTGCTCCAGCACTTCGGCGATGCTCCAGCGGCCGGGTTCGGGCTTCCATCCGGTCTCTTCAGTGGTGATGCCGTCGAGCAGGGAGCGGAGCACGTCCGCCGTGAGCGCCAGTTGCGTGATTCCGGGGAGTGTCATCTCAGCCTGTGGTCCCTTCTCCGCCGTCAACGCGAATGGTGTTGCCGGTCATCCAGTATGTATTTTCCGACATCAGCGAACTGACGCAGCGGGCAATGTCTTCCGGCTGGGTGAGGCGGCCGTGGGGATTGCGCTGGCGCGCGTACTCCGCCAGACGTTCATGGCCAGGAATTTTGCGCAGCGCGGCGGTCTCGGTGACACCGGCCAGGATCGCATTGGCGGTAATGCCGCGCGGCGCCAGTTCCACGGCGAGCTGGCGGATGTGCGCTTCCAGAATGGCTTTGGCCGCGCTGACCGGACCATACTGCGGGATGGCTTTGGAGCTGCCCTCGCTGGTCATGGCGTAGATGCGGCCGTTGGCGGGGATCAGATCGCGTTCCAGCAGATCCCGCACCCAGTAGACCAGGCTGTGGCCCATGATGTCAGCGGTCATCTCCAGCTGGCGCTGGTTGGCGGCATCGGGACCGGTCAGCGGTTTGAGAGAGCCGAAAGCCAGCGAGTGAAACACCACGCGCACCGGCCGGGTGCCGATCTTTTCGATGACCTCGCGGCGCTTGAGCTCATCAGCGGCATTCACGTTGAAGAATTCGGCTTCCTGGCCCGACGTGCGGATATCGGCCTGCACCTGTTCGGCCAGTGGCAGGCCTTCGCGCCGGTCCATGTGGACGCCGAAGATGCTCAGGCCGCTGCGCGCGAGTTCCCTTGCCACTGCCGCACCAAAGCCGCTGCTGGCGCCGAGAATGAGAGCCCACTGAGTCACTCCGTGTAGGTTACAGCAATCTCCCGCTCGTCTTCATCGACGGCGCGCAGGCGGATCTCGGTGCGGCGCGCGGGCATCAGGGCGGGGAAGCGCTCGCCCCATTCGATCAGCACGTAATCGGCGGAATCGAAGAGGTCGTCGAGACCGAGGCTTTCCACCTGCGCCGCGGTTTCCAGACGGTAGAGATCGATGTGAAAGACGCGGCCGTAGTCGTGGATGAGGGTGAACGTGGGGCTGGACACTTCCTCAGGCGGCGCGGCGTTCAGGCCGGAGACGATGCCTTTGGAAAGCGTGGTCTTGCCCGCGCCCAGGTTTCCGATCAGCAGCACGACGCCGTGCGGCAGCTCACCGGAGAGGCGGCGTCCGAGGGCGACCGTCTCCTCTTCAGAGCGGGTGCGAAACGTCAGGGCTGGTGCAGGCATGGATGGCATCGGGAAGGAAGCGCAGCAGATCCGTGGCGATCAGGCCAGATTCAGTGACGTGGCGTGCCCCGATTTCGCCGGAAAGTCCGTGGAGGTAAACGGCGGCCGCAATGGCGAGCTCGAGCTGCGTGCGAAACTGCGCGAGCATGCCGCTGACCATGCCGGTGAGGATATCGCCGGTACCGCCGGTGGCCATGGCGGGCGAGCCGGTGGGGTTGATCCAGACGCGTCCATCGGGGAAGGCGATGAGGGTGCGCTCGCCCTTCAGGACCAGGATCACCTGGCGTTCGGTGGCCAGCGCGGTGGCAGCGGCCAGGCGGTCGCTCTGAATGTCCGGAATGGATTTTCCGGTGAGGCGCGACATCTCGCCGGGATGCGGAGTAAGCACGCGGAAGTGATCGTTGCCGTGCCAGTCGGAACCCGCAAGCGCGTTCAAAGCGTCCGCATCCACAACCATGGGGAGCTCGCAGGTATGGAACAGGCGGCGCACCAGCGCCACTGTTTCGGGCCTGCCGCCGAGCCCTGGTCCGATGGCGAGCAGCGTCTTCTTTTCGGCGAGCGCTTCCACGCCCTCCGGCGTTTCGGGAAGCGCGTGCGTCATCAGCTCCGGTGCGTGCGCGGCAATAACCGGGATGGCGGCGGGCGCAGAGGCCACCGTCACCAGTCCGGCGCCGGCGCGCAAAGCGGCCAGGCCGCACATGGCCGCTGCACCGGTGTGGCCGGGAGCGCCGGCAATGGCAAGGACATGGCCATAGGTCCCTTTGTTCGCATCGCGCCGGCGCGGGGCGAAGAGTGGAGCGATATCGCGCCCGTTGACCAGGGAGAGCGGGACATCTTCGTACAGCTGTTCCGGGGAGCCGATAGGCGCGACGATCAATTCGCCCATCGCATTGCAGGCGGGCGACAGAGCCTGGGCAACTTTGGGCGCGGTGAAGGTGACGGTGAAATCCGCGCGTACGAACTCGCCGCCGTTGAGGTCCGCTGCATCGCTCAGCACGCCGGAGGGAATGTCCACCGCCACTACCTTTGCCGCCGGGAACGCGGTGTTGATGGTACGAATAGCCTCGAGCGCGGGTCCGGAAGCCGCTCCGGTCAGACCAGTTCCGAGCACGGCGTCGATCACCAGCGTGGCCGCCGACATTTCAGGAGTGACCTCGCGCGTGAACGGGCAGCCGCAGGCGGTGAGCATGCGGAAGTTCTGCGCGGCATCACCCTTGAGATCTTCGGGCGCGGCGTTCAGAACCACCTGCAGCGCGCGCGGCTGAAAGCGCGTATGGAGCTGGCGTGCCACCACCAGGCCATCGCCGCCGTTGTTGCCTTTGCCGCAGAAGATGACGATGCGCTGGGCGGAGAGCGGCGCGAAACGGCGCTCCAGAAATTCCACGACACGCGCTCCGGCATTCTCCATGAGCACGACCGACGGGATGCCGAGTTCCGTCGTGCGGCGATCCACCTCGCGCATGCGGGCGGCGGAAAGAACCCGATTCATTGGATGTGCGCGACCATCAGCGTCATATCGTCGGGAAGTTCCGACGCGTGGTTCCATTGTTCGACGGCTTCCATCACGCGCGCGATGAGTTCATGCGAACCGGCTTCGCGGTACCGAAGCACCAGATCCGTGAGGCGCTGCACGCCGAACTCTTCGCCGTATGCGTTTTCGGGTTCGGCGATGCCGTCCGTATACGCCACCAGCATGTCGCCGGGGGAGAGCGCGATGGTTCGCTCCTCATAGCGCACTTTCGCGAAGGCGCCCACCACCGTGCCCGTGACCTCCAGCTCGCTCGCCTCTTCGCCGCGGATCAGCAGAGGCGGCAGGTGACCGGCGTTGGTGTATGAGAGCAGGCGGCGGTCTTCGTCGTAAATGCCAAAGCAGAACGTGGCGAATTTCTCGGGCGACGTGCTGGCAAACAATTGGCGGTTTAGCTGCGAGACGGCGTTGGACGTGGAAAAGGAGTGCACCGGCCCGCCATTCACCGCAGCTGCGAAGGCAGCCGAGCCGGCGGTGAGCTGCGTGCGCATGATGGATTGTATGGAGGCCATCAGCAGCGCGGCGGAGATGCCCTTGCCCGCCACATCGCCGATGGCGAGCGCGACGCGGTTACCCTCGAGACAGAGGAAATCGTAGTAATCGCCTGACACCATGCGCGCCGGTTTGCAGACGCCGCAGAGTTCCATGGTGCGCAGCGTAGGCACGTCTTTCGGAAAGAGCTGGTGCTGCACTTCCTTGGCGATTTCGAGTTCGCTCTGCAGGCGCTCCTTTTCCTTCTCAACGGCGAAGAGGCGCTCCAAATTCACCGTCATGCTGTTGAACGAACGGCCCAGATCCGCCAGTTGATCGTTGCCACGGACCTCGATGCGGTGAGAGAAGTCGCCGGCCGTGACTTTCTTTGTGCCTTCGTAAAGGTTGTGGACCGCGCCGGTGACCGTGCGAGTGAGCGAGATCCCGGTGATGAGCGACAGCAGCTCGACGGCGAGGAACAGCAGCCCGATGCCGCCGAGCGCCCACAGACTTGCCTGGCCGATGACGAAGCGGTCGCTGAAGATGATGTTCAGAACGGCGAACGGCCGCGTGGTCACGATGAGCACGCGCTGGGTCATGCGGTTGGGCCGGTTCCAGTCCGCCACGTCGACGCGCGCGGCCCAGTTCACTTCGCGATCGAAGCGATTGCGCGGCGGCGGAATGTGAACTGCTTCCTCTTCCGTGTGAGGATTATCGGAAAGCCACTGCACGGCGGCAAGGTCAGGCACCAGATCCGAGAGCATCTTACTGGTGACCGGTTCCATCAGCACCACTTCCATTGAGTTGCGCGCTACGTGAGCCCAGCTGTAATAGCGGCCGTCTTTCCAAAGCACGCCGCAGGTGTTATCCCAGCCGAGAGGCGGCGTGGTGAGCCGGGCATCGGCGGGATAGCGCAGATCCTGATCGGCATGCAGCAGCATCTGCACGTGGGGGTACTGGTTGCGCACGAAGGGAGCGATGCCGTTCATGATGCGCGGCCTGCTCTCCGGCGTGGACCAGCTCATAATCTGAGCGGGCTGATTGAGACCCTGCGTGCGGCGGTCGAGTTCCGAGAGCACCAGGAACACCGCGACCTGTCCGGCCACCACATAGATGCCGACAAGGATGAAGATGACAATGAGGGCGACGGGGATGACGCCGATCAGAATGTAATTGATGATCAGGCGGTTGCGCAGCCGCCACAGCGACTGGCGCACCAGATAACGGCAGAGCCGGAAGAGCAGCACGGCGCCGATAGCCAGCTCGGCAATTGCCAGAAACGTGATGAGCGGGCGCACGATGCCCAGCGCCGACAGCAGAACCCAGAGGATCAGCAGGACGAGGAAAACAGTGACGAGTGGCGAGCGCCGGTGCAGCACGTGTTCTTTCAGGATATCGCGCGGCGCCGCGCGACCGGTCCGACTATCCCCGGGTGGCCCTCGGGATATTTACTTTGCAGGGGAAACACGTATTAACTGAGGAGAGCTTTGGGGCTGTTGTTAGATTCGGTAACACTAACCCGACTTTTTGGTTAATTGAACGAATTTCACTGAAGTTATACAGCTGGGATAAGTAGGCAAATGAATCAAAAAGAGAGCCAAACAATCTTATCGAAAGCTTCCAGGCTTTATGTGGATGCCGTTATACTCGTACTGGTAAGACGATGATCATGGCTGGATCAGTACGGACAGGATCACCTGAATGTTAGTTCGGTGGCCGCGTACAGCGAGCTTACTTCTGGCTTCGAGCGTCCTGCTGTTGTTTGCCTGCGCGCATAAGAAGCTGGAGCCGCTTCGTGTCGGATATCATCCTTATCTTCCTTATGTGATACCGCGGGCCGGGCAGGCGCCCGATGGCATCGCGGCTGAACTCATCATTCAGGCCGCCGCCCGCGCGGGAGTGGCGCTGCAATGGATTCCGTTGCACAAGGAGCCCGCGGAAAGCGCTCTGGCACGCCGCGCCGTTGATGTGTATCCGCTGATGACGGTCACGAAGGATCGGGAAAAGCGCTTCCGTGCCGCACCCGTCTGGTGGGAAAGCCAGATGGCGCTGGTCTCGCTCGAACCAGGCGTGCCGGCGTCGCGGGAAGGCACCCGGGGCAGGCACATCGTCACCAGAGGCACGCCGATGGCGGACCATCAGGCGCGGCTGCTGTTTCCGGATGCCGTGCTGAGCACCATCCCGAAGCTGGATGAGATGATACCGGCGTTGTGCGCGGGGCGGGTGGATGGCGTGTTCCAGGATGTACGGCTGATTCAGGCACAGCTGCTGACAGGCCAAAGCTGTTCGGGACGGCCCCTGCACGTGATCCCCACGCCGGAGGCGGACCTGATGCAGTCCACACTGGCGGCTGCCGGCGCGAATCCCTCTGTGGACGCTCTGTTCCGTGAGATTGAACGCCTGACCGAAAACGGAACGCTGACGGCGCTGGCCGCGAAGTGGTCGGTGTATGACGCTTATGACGGCCGCTATGTGAACGAAGCGCTGGAAGCCCGGCATCGCGATGAGATGATGCGGTTTGGCCTGGCAGGCCTGCTGCTGACGCTTGTCTTGATTTGCTGGCAGGCGCGGCGCGTGCGGCGAGCGCGCGCATGGGCAAACGCGGCACATTTGGACGCCCAGGGCAGCCGCAGCCGCTTCGACGCGTTCATGCGTTATACGCCCGCGCTGACATACATCAAGGACTCCCGCGGGAGGATGGAGTATGTGAACGACGCATACTGCCGGCAACTGGAGACGTCGCTCGAAGAGGTCCGGGGGAAACGCGACAACGAACTGTGGCCGCCCGAGATCGCCGAGCAGCTGCAGCGCAACGATGCCGCGGTGCTGGAGAACAATCGCGGGATGGAACTGACCGAGGCCGTATTTCTTCCCTCGGGCGAGCTGCGGCACTTCCTGAGTCTGAAGTTTCCGTTCACCAATCCACGGGGCGAGCGCTTCCTGGGCGGCGTTTCGCTCGACATCACCGAGCGCATGCGGGTGGAGGAAGCGCTGCGCTTCAGCCAGTTCTCGCTCGACCATTCGCCCGACACCATTCTCTGGATCGATGCGGTAGGCCATATCTTCTATGCCAACAACGCGGCTTGCGCCAATCTTGGCCTGGATCGCGAGGCGCTGAACGGCATGGCGGTGGGGATGTTCGATCCGGCGTGGAGCTTCGAGCGTTTCTCGCGGCTGCGGCAGGAGCTGCGGCTGCGGCGTTCCATTCGCATGGAATCCACGCATCTGCGCAAGGACGGCCGCGCGTATCCGGTGGAGGTGAGCGTCAGCTTCCTCGAGTTCAAAGGCCGCGAGTTCATGTGCTGCCTGGCGCGCGACATCACGGAACGCAAGCGCGCTGAGAAGGAACTTTCCCATCAAGCGATGCACGATCCGCTTTCGGGCCTGCCGAACCGGCGCATGATGGAGGCGCGCCTGGCCGAGGAGTTGGAAACGGCGCGCGCGCGCGAAAGCACGCTGGCGCTGCTCTATCTGGATCTGGACGGCTTCAAGCTGGTGAACGACACCATGGGCCACGCCGCCGGCGACAGCCTGCTGAAGCAGTGCGCGGTGCGGCTGCGGGCCACAGCGGGCGCCACCTGCACGCTGGCGCGGATGGGCGGCGACGAATTCACCATCCTGATGACGGATCTGGTGAGCGAAAATCAGGCGGAGGAGCTGGGGCACAGTATCCTCGCGACCATTCAGGACCCGTTTCTGGTGGAGGATAACGAGGTGCTGCTCACCGCGAGCCTCGGTATCAGCATCTTTCCGCGCCACGGCTTCAGCGCCACCAGCCTGCTGCAGAGCGCGGACGCGGCCATGTACGAATCGAAGCGCCGCGGCAAGAACCGCCTGCAGTTCTTCACGCCGGAGATGGGCGAATCGGCGCGGGAACGCCTGGAGCTGGAACATCATCTGCGGCGCGCTCTGGGCCGCGGCGAGCTCTCGCTGCACTTCCAGCCGCAGGTTTCCCTGCATCATGGCGGCGTCGTGCGCTGTGAGGCGCTGCTCCGCTGGACGCACCCGCTGCTCGGCTCCATTCCGCCCATGCGATTTATCCCTATCGCGGAGGAGACCGGCGTGATTGTGCCGATTGGAACCTGGGTGATGGAGGAAGCCTGCCGTCAGGCGCAGTTGTGGTCGCAGAACACGCGCAAGGGCGTGGGTGTTTCGGTAAACGTGTCCGTGGTGCAGTTCATGCGGCCGGATTTCCTGGAGACGGTGACCAGCATTCTGGAACGCACCGGCCTGCCCGCGCGCATGCTGGAACTGGAGCTCACCGAATCCGTGATCATGCAGGGCCTGGCGGACGCCGTGGTGAAGATCAACCAGATCCGGGAGCTGGGCGTCAGCGTCTCAATCGACGATTTCGGCACCGGCTATTCCTCGCTGAGCTACCTGCAGCGGCTGCCCATCGACAACCTGAAGATCGATCGCTCATTTATTTCCGATATCGCCAACGATCCGGGTTCGGTGGCGCTGACGGCGTCGCTCGTGTCTCTGGCGCACAGCCTGGGGATGAAGGTGGTGATCGAAGGCATCGAGACCAGCCAGCAGCTGGAGGCGGTGCGGCAGATGGGCTGCGACATGGTACAGGGATTCCTGATCGGCCGGCCGGCGCCGTGCGAATCCGTGGCGGATCTGCTGCAACAGGCGCCCGCGGCCTAAACGGCCCGCATAGCTGCGCGCCTATTCGCGAATGGCGACCTGAGCGGGCGATCCCGAGGCGGAATCCGGTGCAATCCAGATGCTGAGCGCGGCGGGTTCCACCACCTCCTTCATGTCGATATTCCAGAAGCGCAGCTGATCTCGCCCCAGCTGGAACTCCACGCGGCGGGACTGGCCGGGTTCGAGTCTCACGCGTTCGAAGCCTTTCAGCTCCCGGACCGGCCGCGCGATGCTGGTGCCGCGCAGGCGGATATACAGCTGCGCGGTTTCGATCCCGGCGCGATTGCCGGTATTCCGGATTTCGGCGCTGGCCACCAGCGTGCCGCGTCCGTGATTCAGCGCCGCCGCTGACGCCGAAGCCGCGCTCACCTTCACCGGCGAATACGCAAAACGCGTGTACGAGAGGCCGAAGCCAAACGGAAAAAGCGGCGTATTTTTCTCGTCGATGTAGCGGCTAAAATAGCGATTGCCGAAGTCCGCCTGCAGCGGTTCGTCGGGCGTGGCAAGCGGCCTGCCGGTGTTGAGCGCGTTGTAGTAAATGGGCTCCTGACCGGCGGAGCGCGGATAACTGACGGTCAGACGGCCGGATGGATTGATATCGCCAAACAGCGCGCGCGTGATGGCCGGACCGGCCTGCACACCGGGAAACCAGGCCTGCAGGATGGAGGGAACGTGCGCGGCGGCCCAGCCCACCGTGAGGGGACGGCCGCTGAACAACACCAGCACCACCGGTTTGCCGGTTGCCACCAGCTGCTCGAGCAGCTTTTGTTGATCCGGAGGAAGATTCAGTTCCGTGCGCGCGGACGCTTCGCCGGTGGCGATGGCGCGCTCACCCATGGTGGCGATCACCACGTCCGAAGCGCGCGCGGCGTCCAGCGCTTCGGTGCCGTCTTTGGCATAGCGCAGCTGGAAATTGTTTTGCGCCGCGCGCTGCTGCAGGGCGGCGCGGAGCGTGGTCACATCCTCGTTTCGACCGGCGGCGGGCCAGGAGCCCAGCATGTCTTCGGCACTGTCCGCCAGCGCGCCGACCAGCGCCAGCTGCCCGCCCGAATTTAGACGCAACGGCAGCACGGCATCGTTCTTCAGCAGCACCAGCGATTGTTCGGCGGCTTCGCGCGCCAGCGTCAGCCGCTCCGGCGTGGGCGCGGCGTGGGCGGCAGCGGCGGAGCCATCCACATACGGATGGTCAAACAAGCCCAGCCCGAACTTCAGCTGCAGCACGCGGCGCACGGCGTCGTCCAGGCGGCTCTGCGGCACCAGGCCGGAATCCACCAGATTCGGCAGCTTCGCCAGATAGACGTGGCCTTCCATGTCCATATCCACGCCCGCGAGGAAGCTCTTGCGCGCGGCTCCGGCTTCATCGTTTGCGGTGCCGTGCGCAATCACTTCGCGGATGGAGTTGTAATCGCTCACCACCAGGCCCTGAAACTTCCACTCTTTACGCAGCACCTGAGACAGCGTGAACGGGTCGGCGCTGGCGGGCACGCCGTTCAGCGAATTGAAGGCGCTCATCAGCGTGGCCGCGCCTTCTTCCACCGCGGCATGGAATGGCGGCAGATACACCTGACGCAGCAGCCGTTCAGAAATCTCCGCCGCGTTGTATTCCCGTCCGGCTTCGGCCGCACCGTACCCCACGAAATGCTTGGCGCACGCCAGAATTGAGGACGCGCCGCTCAGCGACTGGCCCTGATAGCCCCGCACATACGCGCGAGCAATTACGGATCCGAGGAACGGATCTTCGCCCGCACCTTCCACAATGCGGCCCCAGCGGGCATCGCGCGCGATATCCACCATAGGCGAGAAAGTCCAGCGGATTCCCTGCAGCGAAGCTTCTTCCGCCGCGGCGCGCGCGGTGCGCTCAATCAGCTCAGGATTCCACGTGGCCGCGAGCGCCAGCGGCACCGGGAAAATGGTGCGGAAGCCGTGAATGATATCCAGGCCAAACAGCAATGGAATGTGCAGGCGGCTCTTCTCCACCGCAATCTTTTGATACGTGTTGGTCTGCAGCGCGGTGTTGGCATTGAACAGGCTGCCGATGCTGCCGGCCGCGAGCAGGCGGTCCTGATTGGTCGAGATGCCGCCGGGGCCGGTAGCGTACCCGGTGGTGAGCTGGTTCAGCTGGCCGGCCTTCTCCGAAAGCGTCATCTGGCGAAGCAGCGCGTCCACCCGGGCATCGATAGAAGGATTGGTGAAGGTCATCGGTTGAGCGGGCAGCAGCGCGGACGCCGCCAGCCACAGCGCGCCGAAACGGATCAGCATCTGGTTATATCCTTATCATGAAGCCCATGACGAGTCGCGCAGCCGGAGAATTCGATGTGAAGTTACAGCCGCGGGAGGACGAATCCCCGATCGGCCGGATGATGCTGGACAAGGTATTTCACGGTGAGCTGCAGGCGCGCAGCCTGGGGCAGATGCTGGCCTTCCGGACGGCGGTGCAGGGCTCGGCGGGTTACGTTGCCATGGAGCAGGTAACCGGAATATTGAACGGACGGAACGGAAGCTTCGTATTGCAACACAGTGGAACGATGGCGCGCGGTACGGCAGGGTTGACGGTAATGGTGGTGCCTGATTCGGGGACGGGCGAGCTGACGGGGATCAAGGGTTCCATGACGATCTCCATCGCGGAAGGAAAACATTCCTATGTCTTCGAATACGATTTGTAGCCTGCGTGCCGCCGTTGCCCTCGCCGTTCTGGCCGCTGGTGCCTTTGCGCAGTCCACTGGCGGTTCGCCCGCCGGTAAGTGGATCTCCAACCTCAAGGTTTTCGATAACAACAACTACGACCGGCTGGAGCTTTCTCTCAAAGGGACCGCACTGACGGGCAAGCTGGGGACGAACGCGTTCGAAGGCACTTTCGAAAACGGCCGCATTCAGGGAATCGTTAAGCCGGATTCCGACACGACCATCCATCTTGATGGGCGCCTGGCCGCGGACGGCCGCATCGAAGGCACGGCCACCGCGCCTGAACAAAAGATCAACGCGAAGTGGGAGGCGCGGCGGGAGCCGGCGGCCGCCGACGCTCCGCGACTCCACAACTTTGAACCCACGCAGTTCCAGCATCACTTCTCGGGCTCCATCGATCCGGTGCTCCACATCCATTCCGGCGACAGCGTGAAAACCTGGTCCGTCGACGCGGGCGGGTACGATCCTCACGGCGTGCGCCGCACCTCGGGTGGCAATCCGCTGACCGGGCCGTTTTATGTGGATGGCGCGATTCCCGGCGATACGCTCGCGGTCCATTTCGACCGGCTTCGCCTGAATCGCGATACCGCCGTCAGCGGCGGGCGGATCGCGGGCAATGCTCTGAATCCGGGCTACGTGGAGAATCGTAAGCGCATCAAAGACTATGACTCAGATTGGAAGCTGGACCGTGAAGCCGGTTTCGCCATGCTGAAGAATCCCACGGAGGCGCTGAAGAGTTACCGCGTGCCGCTGGCGCCCATGCTGGGCTGCGTCGGCGTGGCGCCGCCGGGCGGAATGCAATACCGGTCCGGTTTCCTCGGCAGCTTCGGCGGCAACATGGATTACAACCAGTTGCGCGAGGGCACCACGGTGTATCTGCCGGTCTATGCGCTGGGCGCGCTGCTTTCCGTGGGTGATGGCCACGCGCTGCAGGGAGCAGGTGAACTCACCGGAGACGCGCTCGAAACCTCCATGGACATCCAGTTCACGGTCACGCTGGAGCCAGGGAAGTCGCCGCCCGCGCCCCGTATGGAAAACAGCGAATACTTCATGGCGAGCGGCATTGCCGGCAGTCTGGATGACGCACTGCGCGGCGCTACCACCAACCTGGTGACGTGGCTCGAAAAGCGCTACGGACTTAACTCCTCCGAAGTCTCTTCCGTGCTGGGAACCGCCATGGTGTATGAAGTGGCGGAGGTGGTGGATCCGCAGGTGCACGTGGTGGCGAAGGCCCCCAAATCTCTCCTCGCCGCGTTGCAACCGGCGAAAGGCAGCGAATGAAATGGGCATTTCTGCTGGAATATGGACGCGGCAGGAAGTGGGTGGAGCCGATTGCGCGCAGCCGCGTGTGGCGCGGCGTTTACTGGTATCTGCTGGCTTTCGGCGTTCTCTGCTGGCTGGCTCTGTTTTTCGGTAGCGTCTGCTTCCAGAGCAGCAACCCAGGATGACACCGGCCTACTTCGCCACGCCAGATGACTGGCGCGCGTGGCTGGAAGCCAATCATGCCAGCCGCACCGAACTGCTGGTCGGGTTCTATAAGAGAGGCTCCGGGCGGCCCGGCATTACGTGGCAGGAGTCGGTGGATGCCGCGCTCTGCTTTGGCTGGATCGATGGCGTGCGCCGGCGCATTGATGACGAACGATACACCATCCGGTTCACACCCCGCAAAGCAAGCAGTATCTGGAGCTCGGTGAACATCAAACGGGTCGCGGAACTGACGAAGCTCGGACAAATGCAGCCCGCCGGATTGCGGGCCTTCGCCGCCCGTCAGGAGAAGCGGTCGGGCGTCTATTCCTTCGAACAGGAGATCGTGGCGTTCACCGGCCCGCAGGAACGGCAGTTCCAGTCGGATAAGAAAGCGTGGAACTTCTTCAACGCGCAGGCGCCTTCCTACTGCCGCGCCGCCACGTGGTGGGTGGTAAACGCCAAACGCGAAGAAACACGGGTCAAACGCCTCGCCATGCTGATGGACGAATCGCGCGCGGGCCACCGGCTGGCGCAGTTCACCGCCAAAAAATTCAGCTAAACTGGTCGGTACTTAAAGGAGTCTTTTTGATGTTTAGTCCCGTCCGGCTGGCGAGCCTTGTCGCGCTTACGGCCTCGGTTTTGCTTGCCCAAACGTCCAGTTCCCTCGTCCAGGGCACGGTGCAGGATCCTTCCGGCTCGCCCGTTCCCAACGCCACCGTGCGTGCCACACTCGCCAGCACGGATACCGGCTATTCCACGGTCACCAATGCCGATGGCAATTACGTCATCCCGAACATCCGTCCCGGCGAGTACACGCTCACCTTCGAAGCCCCCGCGTTCAAGCGCGCCGTGCGCAGCGGTATCCTCATCGAGATCAGCCAGCGCGCCCGCGTCGATATGACGCTTTCCGTGGGCGACGTGAAGGAAGTGGTTTTCGTCGCGGCGGACGTTACCAATGTCGATACCTTCACCGCGGCGCTGAATGAAACCGTCGACACGCGCCGCGTCGTCGATCTTCCGCTGAATGGCCGTCAGGCTCTGCAGCTGCAGACGCTGCTGCCCGGAGTGGTTCCGGCGGCTTCCGGACAGGCCGCGTCCGGCATCGCCGTGAATACCAATCTCACGTTCTCCATCAACGGTTCACGTCCCAGCGGCTCGCTCTATACGCTCGATGGCGGCATGAACATGGATCTCTACAACAACACGCCCGCGGCCTTTCCCAACCCGGATGCGCTGCAGGAGTTCAGCATCCAGACCAACAGCTATACAGCCGTTTACGGCGGCGACCCCGGCGCCACGGTCAACGCCGTCACCAAGTCCGGAACCAACAGCTATCACGGCGCGCTCTATGAGTTCCTGCGCAACGATGTGCTGAACACTCGCAATTTCTTCGCCCTCACCAAGCCGCCGCTGCGCAAAAATCAGTTCGGCGGAAATACTGGCGGTCCCATCCTGCACAACCGGACATTCTTCTTCGCCTCTTATGAAGCCAACCGCGAGCGCCGCGGCAACACTTATTCCGGCACCGTGGTCCCTACTGTCCTCGAACGCCAGGGCAACTTCTCGCAATCCAAGCTTCCGCTGGGTCCCGTGAAGGATCCGCTGACCGGCTTGCCGTTCCCCGGCAATATCATTCCCGCCAGCCGTCTCGATCCCGTGGCGCAGAAGTTTACCGCGGCCTTCCTGCCTCTGCCGAACGTGAACGGCAACCAGCTGACTTATAACTTATCCATCCCTTACACGGACGATCAGTTCACCGGCCGCATCGACCATAACTTCAGCGACCGCAGCCGCATCATGGTCCGTTACTTTTTCGACGACAACCATTACAACAACGCCGATTCGCTGATCGCGTTTCAATCTACCTATGACTGGCCGACGCACAACGCGGCTATCTCCCACCAGTACACCTTCAGCCCCACCGCCACCAACACCGCGACGGTTACGTTCAATCGCAACACATTCATCCGTTCCCCGCTGCCCACGCCCGCCGCGCCGGACTGGGCCTCGCTTGGCTGCGTCTCCTGCGTAGTCGTCCATCCGCCTTCCGTGCCAACCGACTGGAGCCTGAGTGTCAGTGGCGGCATCGGCGTGCGCAGCAGCGATGCCTATTTCAGCTACATGCAGAATTTCCAGTTCATCGACAGCTTCAACAAGAGCATCGGCAACCATCTGCTCACCATGGGCGGTTCCATCCTGACGGCGCGCCGCAATGGGCGCGAATACTTCAACGCCTCGCCCGTATTCAGCTTCGATGGCTCGCGCAGCGGCTCCGGCAACGGTTATGCCGATTTCTATCTCGGCCTGCCCATCACCGTCGGCCAGAACACCATCCTGCAGAGCTATACCAGCAAGAAAGTGCCGGCCGCGTTCTTCGAAGACGATTGGAAGGTAACGCGCAACTTCACGCTGAATCTGGGCCTGCGCTGGGAACCTTATCTGCCCCTGACGGAACAGCACAATCGCCTGATGGAATTCCGCCCCGGTCAGCAATCCACGGTCTATCCCACCGCGCCGCTCGGTCTGGTCTTCCCGGGCGACAAGGGCGTCTCCGACACCATCGTGCCGAACGAGTGGAACAAGTTCGCGCCGCGCATCGGCTTCGCCTGGGATCCCTTCGGCGATGGCAAGACCAGCGTCCGCGCCGGTTACGGCCTTTTCTATGACACGCCGCGCCTGGTCGCGTACAACACCTTCCCCAGCCGCCAGCCGTACTCCGTTGCCACCACCCTGACGAATCCCTACAGCCTGACGGACCCGTACCGCGGGGCAACCAACATTACTTCCGCGCTGCTGAACTATGTCGGCGGCGTTCCCGCCGGACAGACTTCGTTCCAGTTCGTCACGCCTGTGGCCATCAGCAGCATCGATCCCGGCTTCACCAACGGCTATCTGCAGCAGTGGAATCTCAATCTGCAGCGCGATCTGATCAAAGGCTTTGTCCTCACCGCCGCCTATGTGGGTTCGAAAGGCACACACCTGCAGATTCAGGAAGAGTTGAACGGCGCGCCGTACATCCCGGGTAACTGCGGCAGCAGCGCCTGTTCCACGTCCGGCAATTTAAATCAGCGCCGTCTGTATCAGCCCTTCGCGCAGATTGAAACGTTGGAAGCTAACGGCAACTCTACTTATCACGCGCTGCAGCTTACCCTGAAGAAGCGCTTCAGCGCGGGTTACACCATCTTAAGTTCCTATACCTTCTCCAAGTTCATTGACCTGACTGCGGATGACGGCCACGGCTCCACCAGTTCCACCGCCACCGATCCATTTAACTGGTTTTACGATCGCGGCATCTCGGATCTGAACGTGACCCAGCGCTGGGTCACTTCGTTCCTCTACGAAATCCCGGTGTTCCGCGGCGCGAAGGGTTTGCGTGGCGCGCTGCTGGGCGGCTGGCAACTCAACGGCATCCTGACCATGCAGACCGGCACGCCCTTCAGCGTCACCGCCGGCACCAACCGCAGCCTTTCCGGCGGCGGCGGAGACCGCGCCGATCTAACCGGCAGCGGTCCTGTTACCGTCAACGGCGGCGAATCCCGCGCTCAGTTCATCCGCCAATACTTCGACACCACGCGCTTCGCTCTGCCCGCGCTCGGCACCTTCGGCACCGCCGGCCGCAACATCCTCACCGGCCCGGGCCTCATCAACTTCGATGCCTCCGCTTTCAAATCTTTCCGCTTCACGGAACAGCGGTCGCTCGAGTTTCGCTGGGAGACGTTCAATCTTGCCAACCGGCCCAACTTCAACAACCCCTCGGCAAGTTTGAACAGCAGCACCTTCGGCCAGATCACCAGCTCCAAAGACGGCCGCATTATGCAGGTAGCGCTGAAACTGATATTTTGATTGGCGATGCAGCGCTCACTTCCTGTCGTCCTCCTCCTCTCTGCGGGTCTGGCTCTCGCCGCCGGCCCGCAGTACATGTACCTCGGAACGTACACCGGTCCGCAAAGCAAGGGCATCTACACCTATACCTTCGATGCGAAGACCGGCGCTCTCCAGCTGGTTGGACTCGGCGCCGAGATCACCAATCCCTCGTTCCTGACTGTCTCCCCCAACAGTAAGTTCCTCTACGCGGTCACGGAACTCGGGAACGACGGCAAGGTGCAGGGGCGCGTCACCGGCTATTCCATTGATCCCGCCACTGCGAAGCTGACGCTCATCAACAGCCAGCCTTCCGGGGGCGGCGGCTCCTGTCATCTGGTGGTGGACCGGACCAATCACATGCTCATCGTCGCCAACTATGGCAGCGGCAGCGTAGCCTCCTTCCCGATCGCGGCCGATGGCACTATTGGCGCGTCCGTCTCCCTGATGCAGCACCACGGCTCCAGCGTCGATCCCAAACGCCAGCGCGGTCCGCATGCGCACGGCGTCTTCCTCTCGGCCGATAACCGCTTCGTCTTCGTCCCGGATCTGGGCCTCGATAAGATCTACAGCTACCGCATTGATCCGGCAGCGGCCTCGCTGACCGCCAACGACCCGCCGTTTGTCGCCGTGAAGCCCGGCGCCGGCCCCCGCCACTTCGCCTTCCACCCGAGCAACCGCTTCGCCTATGCCGTCGATGAGATGGGTTCCTCGGTAACCGCCTTCCGCTACGATGCTGCCGCCGGAGCCCTCACCGAAATACAGGCCATCTCTACCCTGCCTGCCGATTTCAAGGGAGAAGACAACTCCGCCGAAATCGCCGTGGACGCCAAAGGCCGCTTCTTATACGCGTCCAATCGCGGCGACGACAGCATCGCCGTCTTCGCCATCGATCCAAAGACCGGGATGCTGCGCAGCGTCCAGCATGTTTCCACTCAGGGGCAGCAGCCGCGCAACTTCAATCTGGATCCTTCCGGCCGGTATCTGCTGGCCGCCAATCAGCACACCAATAACATCGTCAGCTTCCATGTCGACCCGGCCACCGGTTTCCTCACCCCCACCGGCGGCGTCACACAGGCGCAGGCGCCCGTCTGCATCCAGTTTTTCCCTCCGAAATCTGGCGGCAGCCGCTGACAGTTTGATATGCTCGGCACGTTCCATCACCATCCCAGGAGAACCATGGATAAACGGACGTATGTCTTTCTCGCTTTACTGCTGGCCGGCTGCTCCAAAGCCCCGGAAGCGCCCGCCACCAAAATGGAAACAGGGGCCGGCGCGGATAAAGGAGTCGGCTCTGTCGTCCGCCTTGATCCCGCTCTGGACGCGCTGATCCCGCCCTCGGCGAAAATCGAGAAACTGGCCGGCGGCTTCGGCTTCATCGAAGGGCCGCTCTGGTTCCCCGCGGGCTACCTGTGGTTCAGCGATGTGACCGGCAACGTGGTGCGCCAATGGAGTCCCGATGGCAAGATCGTCGAAATTCTGCGCCCCGGCGGCGGTGAGAATCCGGCCGCTCCGGCCGGCTCCTTCATCGGCCCGAACGGCATGGTGCATGGCGCGAATGATGTCGTGCTGCTGTGCCAGCACTCCAACCGGCAGATCGTCAGCATCGCGAAGGATCACAGCGTCACTCCGCTCATCACCAAATATCAGGGCAAACGCTTCAACAGCCCTAACGATCTGGTCTACCGCTCCGATGGCTCGCTCTATTTCACCGACCCGCCCTACGGGCTGCTGAAGCAGGATGACGACCCCGCGAAGGAGATCAAGTTCAACGGCGTGTTCCGCTATAACAACGGCAAGGTAACCGCTGTAATTCAGGACCTCACGCGGCCGAACGGCATCGCTTTCTCGCCCGATGAGAAAATCCTCTATATCTCCAACTCCGACGAGAAGCACAAGGTCTGGATGGCCTACGATGTCCAGCCGGACGGCACGGTCGCCAATGGCCGCGTCTTCGCCGACGTTACCTCGGAAACCGAGAACGGCCTTCCCGACGGCATGAAAGTCGATTCGCAGGGCAACGTCTACGGTTCCGGACCCGGCGGCATCTGGGTGTTCTCCGCCGCGGGCAAACATCTGGGCACCATCAAGCCCGGCGAAACCCCCGCCAACTGCAACTGGGGTGACGATGGCAAGAGCCTCTACATCACCGCGCAGACCGGACTCTATCGCATCAAACTGGCCGTGCAGGGCGAGAAGGCGCTGTACAACTAAGGAGGAGAAGCAATGAAACGCCGAGACTATTTCGCAACCATGCTGGCCGGAACCGCGGCCCTGATGCAAACGCCGACCTCTGCCGCCGTGGCAGGTTCACCCATCGTGCTGGACGTCGACCTGTCGGTGGACCCCGCGCGCGAGACGGAGATGCTGAATAACTTCCACAACACCTTCAAGCCTGCGGCCATGAAGTACCCCGGCTATATCGATGTCAAGATGCTCAAGCTGCGTTCAGCTCTGATGGGCAAAGCTCCGGAAGGGCTGAATTATCGCTTCTCGCTTACGTTCCAGAGCGAGGAGATGCGCCAGAAATGGGTAGCGAGCGACATCCACCAGCACGTCTGGCCCACCATTGAGAAGACCCTGAAGTCGAAGGATTATCGCGTGCTGCTGTTCGATACGGTCTAAGAGCTTAGATCTCTTTCAGCAGCCACTGCACGGCTCTGCGCTGCAGCTTCAGATGCTCCGGGACCCACAGGACATGAATCGTGTGTCCCGGAGCTGTAAACACCACACGTCCCTTCCCGTAGTCGTATGCCCAGCCCGCGATGGACTTCGTTCCCAGCTTCTGAAACGTCAGGCCGTCGGTGTTTTCCGCTTCGAGCAGAATGTATTTCCGGTCCTTGTCGTAATTGACGTAATGCTGTTCATCGTTGACGATGAACTCCTGGATGCCCCTGGTGATGGGATGGTTGTTATTCACCACGCGCACACGGAACGGCCGCAGCGGTGGATGCCCGATGTAAGCGCCGCCCTGCACATCGCGATACGTCTTCGATGAGAGCGATACGTGGCTGTTGTTATGCAGCGAGTAAAACCCGTTGCCGGCCTGCACGAAGTCCTTCAGCGCCACCGCCTGCTCCTCGCGCAGCCAGTTCTGCGACTTCGCCTCCGGGAAATCTTCCTTGTTCTCCAGATTCTGCTCGTAAGCGGTGTACGCGTCCGGCCCTGAATATCCGTCGGGCCACACCATTCCATCGCGCAGACACACGAACAGCTGGTAATTCTTCAGCTGCTCGGCATTCAGGCGGTCGCAGTCTGTGGTGTAGTCCACCGTCACGCCCTGTCCCTGAAACATCTTTGTCAGCGCCACGCGGATGTAATCCGAGTTGTGGTACCGATCGCCAATCAGCGCCAGCGCTCGCCGGGTGTTTCCCCGCTGGCCAAATGCCATGGTAACCAGCCCCGCTCCCGCGGCGGCGGCGGTACCTTTCAGAATGCTGCGACGGGTGGGATAGGAATAGGGCATGGATGTTTCCGCTATTATATGCCCGCCCTCTCCCGCCCCCGCAACGCCTTGATAACCCCTGATATACAGGCCGTTCGCTACAATAAAATCTCTCATGGAGAAAACTTGCGCATCGTAGTTTCCGGCGCCGCCGGGTTCATCGGGTCTCACATGTGCGACCGTCTTTTGGGAGAGGGCCACTCCGTTCTCGCACTGGACAATTTTCTAACCGGTTCCCCGCGCAATCTGGCCCATCTCAAGGGCAACCGCAGCTTCGAATTCCGCCCGCAGGATGTCACGCGCCCCTTCGATGTCTCCGGGCAGGTGGATGGTGTTCTCCACATGGCCTCTCCCGCCAGCCCGAGGGACTACCTCGAGTTCCCCATCGAAACGCTCGATGTCGGCTCGCTTGGCACGCGCAACATGCTGGAACTCGCCCTGCTGCATAACTCGCGTTTTCTCCTCACCTCCACCTCTGAAAGCTATGGCGACCCGCACGTTCATCCGCAGGTGGAAACCTACTGGGGCAACGTCAACCCGGTGGGTCCGCGCTCCTGTTATGACGAAAGCAAGCGCTTTGCCGAGGCCCTTACCATGGCCTATCACCGCAAGCACGGCGTCCGCACCAACATCGCGCGGATCTTCAATACCTTCGGCCCGCGTATGAAGTTGAACGACGGCCGCATTGTGCCCGCCTTCGTGGACCAGGCCCTGCGCAATCTGCCCATGACCATCTTTGGTGATGGCTCCCAGACCCGCAGCTTCTGCTACGTTTCCGATCTGGTGGACGGCCTTTACCGCCTGATGCTTTCCGACGAACGCTACCCCGTCAACCTCGGCAACCCGCGCGAGATGACCGTGCGCGAGTTCGCCGAAGCGCTTCAGTCGCTCACCGGCGCGTCTTCCGAATTGGTTTTTTGTCCGCTCCCCGAAGACGATCCGAAGCAGCGCCAGCCCGATATTTCGAAAGCCAAACGCGTGCTCGGCTGGCAGCCTGAAGTCTCGCTTGAAGACGGCCTGCGCCTCACCGTCGAATACTTCTCGAACGAACTGCAGCCCGTTTAACGCATCCGCGCCATGAGTCTGCTGCTGCTCTTCCTTGCAGGGTGGCTGCCGCAGACCACATCCGTCGACGCCAGCCTGCGCGGTCTGAAGGCCGTCTCCGCCACCGAAGTCTGGGCCAGCGGTTCGAAAGGCACCTGGCTGCACTCCGCGGATGCCGGCCGCGCCTGGCAATCCGGCGTGGTGCCTGGCGCCGAAGCTTTGGATTTCCGCTGTGTCGAAGCCCTCGCGCCCGGCGCCGCGTGGCTGATGAGCGCGGGCGAAGGCGCCAAATCGCGCATTTACCGCACCACTGATTCCGGCAAAAGCTGGCAGCTTCTCTTCACCAATCCCGATCCGCAGGGCTTTTTCGATTCGCTCCGTTTTTGGGACAAGACCCACGGCATCCTGCTCGGCGATCAGGTTGAGGGCCGCATGGCCGTGTTCACCACCTCTGACGCCGGCCGTACCTGGGAGCGCCGCGCCACGCCGCCCGCTCTTCCGAAGGAAGGCGCCTTCGCGGCGAGCAACACCAGCCTCGCGCTCTTCGGCGGCTCCGAGGTCTGGTTTGGCACCGGCGGACCCGCGGGCGCCCGCGTCTTCCACTCCCGCGATCGCGGCCTCACCTGGACCGTCGCCACCACTCCCGTCCGCGCCGGCCCGGCCGCCGGTATCTTTTCGCTCGTCTTTACCAGCACGCGCCACGGCATCGCGGGCGGTGGCGATTACACCAAACCCGGCGAACCCGCGCACAATCTCGCCATCACTGATGACGGCGGCCTCACCTGGACCGAGCCGCCGACGCACCCCGCCGGATACCGCTCCGGTCTGGCCTTTGACCCCGTTCGCAAAATGCTCCTGGCTGTTGGAACTTCCGGCACTGATATCTCGCGCGATGCCGGCCGTTCCTGGTCTCCGCTCGACCGCGAATCCTTCAACACCGCTGCGTTCGGCGCCTCCGGCAAACGGGTTCTGTGCTGGGCCGCAGGCAGCGCCGGACGCCTCGCGCAACTCACGCCGTAGTCCGTGCGATGGTAAGAGTTGTATGGCGAAACGCAGGCACCATCACCCGCAAACCGAGCATTCTCCCGCGCCCACGGAAGCCGAAATCACCGAACACGAACAGACCGAGCGCGAGCAAACCGAACTGCTGGCGTATCAATACTGGCAGAAGCGTGGCTGCCCCGAGGGCGACCCCGAAACGGACTGGCTGAAGGCCGAACACGAGGTCGCGCGACAGCGGGAAGCCGCCACGCGCCTCTGAATGCCGCGCCGCATTCTGACCATCAACAGCGGCTCGTCCAGCCTCAAATACGCAATCTACGAAATGGGGGATGCCGAAACCCGCATCTCCTCAGGTAAACTCGACCAGCTGCGGCCGGAATCGCGCGAAGCCGCCATCGCGGGCTTTCTCGATTCGCTGCGCGCCCACGATTCACTCGCGGGCGTCACCGCCGTCGGCTACCGCATCGTCCACGGCGGCCGCGACCACGTCCAGCCTGAACGCATCACCACGGCGCTGCTGAAGGATCTACGCGGCCTGTCCTCTCTCGCGCCCGATCACCTGCCAGACCAAATCGCCGCCATCGAAGCTGTTACTCGCCATGCCCCGGATCTCACCGCCGTCGCCTGCTTCGATACCGCCTTTCACCGCACTCTGCCGCGCGTCGCGCAGCTGTACGGGTTAACGCAGGAACTCGCCGATCGCGGCGTCGTGAAATACGGCTTCCACGGACTGTCCTACGACTATCTGGTGCAGGAACTGCGGCGCCAAAACGCTCTTCCCGCGCGCGTCATCATTGCGCATCTGGGCAACGGCGCCAGCATGGCCGCTATTCGCGATGGCAAGAGCGTCGATACTTCCATGGGCCTCACTCCCACAGGCGGCTTCCTGATGAGCAGCCGCTCGGGCGACCTCGATCCCGGCGTCGTCCTCCACCTGATCCGCCAGCTCGGCATGACGCCCGATGCGGTGAACGAGCTGGTCGCGAAGAAGAGCGGTCTGCAGGGTCTCTCCGGCGTCAGCTCCAGCATGCAGGAACTGGAATCGCACTCCGCCGGGAACCCGCGCGCGGCCGAAGCCATTGACGTCTTCTGCTACCAGATCCGCCGCTTTTTGGGCGCGTATGTCGCCGTACTCGGCGGCCTCGATCTGCTGGTCTTCACCGGCGGAATCGGGGAAAACTCAGCCCTCGTCCGCGATAAAGTCTGCGCGGAACTCGGCTGCTTCGGCATTGCGCTCGATGCCGACGCCAATCACAGGAATGCCGCTGTGATTTCCGCGCCGGATCAGCCCGTTACCGTCCGCGTAGTCCCCACCAATGAAGAGCTCATGATCGCCCGTTACACCGATCGGATAACCTCCGGCGTATAAGTGTTTGCACTTATTTCGCCGTAGACGGATCGAAACAAAAACCGTTGTATACTCGTCTCGACCGCCGCAAAACGGACCTCTTTCTCATGCGTAATACCACCGATAACTCCGCCACTACGAAGCCTGTGCGCTTCGGTAGTAAATACATGGGCCCCGGCCACCCGTGCCTGATTTTCGCGGAGATCGGCATTAACCATAATGGCGATCTCGACATCGCCCGCCGTCTGATCAGCGTCGCCGTCGCGGCCGGCTGTGACGCGGTCAAATTTCAGAAGCGCACCGTGGACGTGGTCTACACCGCCGCCGAACTTGCCACCCCGCGCGAGTCTCCCTTCGGCAACACCAATGGCGATCTCAAGCGGGGTCTCGAATTCTCCCGGGAGGATTACCGCCAGATTGATCGCTACTGCCGCGAAGTAAAAATGCCGTGGTTCGTCAGCGCCTGGGACGAGCAGTCCGTCGACGACATGGATGAGTTCGATCTGCCCTGCTTCAAAATCGCTTCCGCCTCCATCACGGACGAAAAGCTGTTGCGCCACACACGCGCAAAAGGCAAGCCCATCGTGCTCTCCACCGGTATGAGCACCGTCGATCAGATTGATCGCGCCGTCGAGATTCTGGGCAAAGAGGATCTGGTGCTCCTGCACGCCTGCAGCACCTACCCCGCGTATTACGAAGAACTGAATCTGCGCGCCATCCCCATGCTGGAAGAGCGCTATGGAGTTCCGGTCGGTTATTCAGGCCACGAAACCGGTCTGCCCTCCAGCATCGCCGCGGTCGCGCTCGGCGCGTGCGTCATTGAGCGCCACATTACCCTTGATCGCGCCGGCTGGGGTTCCGATCAGGCCGCCTCGCTCGAACCCAACGGCATTTCCCGTCTGGCCAGCTACATCCGCCTGGTGGAACGCTCCATGGGCGATGGCGTGAAGAAAGTCTACGAGCGCGAACTGCCCATCATCAAGAAGCTGCGCCGCGTCGGGGCTTAGCGGTTGCCTCGCATCCGCGCTGCCGTATTCGATATCGATGGCGTATTCACCGATGGCGGCGTCTTCATTGGTCCCACGGGGGACGAGTGGAAGCGCATTCACTTCGCCGACATCATGGGGGTCTCGCGCGCTCGTAAAGCCGGCCTCGTCCTCGGTCTGATCTCCGGCGAAGGCGGCCCGCTCGTGGATCGCCTCGCCTCGAAACTCCTGATTACCGATTTCCGTAAGGATTGCAAAACGAAAGGCGACGCGCTGCGCCACTTTGCCGAGACCAACCAATTGGATCTCAGCGAGATCTGCTTCATGGGCGACGATGTGAACGATCTGCCCGCGCTCGAAATCGCTGGCTTCACCGCCGCGCCCGCCGACGCCCAGCCGCCCGTGCTCGCCATCGCGCAGAAGATCGCAACCCGCAACGGCGGCCAAGGCGCCGTGCGCGAAGTCCTGGAATGGATCCTCTCCCAACAATGAGCAAGCTTTCCGATTACGTCATGAGCTTCGTCGCCGCGCAGGGCGTGAAGCACGTCTTCCTGGTCACCGGCGGCGGCGCCATGCACCTGAATGAATCGCTGGGCCGTGAACACTCCATCGAGTTCGTCTGCAATTCGCACGAACAGGCCAGCGCCATCTGCGCCGAGAATTACGCCAAAGCCACGGGTGGTCCGGGCGTCGCGCTCGTCACCACGGGCCCTGGCGGCACTAACGCCATCACCGGTCTCGCCGGCGCGTGGCTCGATTCCACGCCGGTCCTCTTTCTTTCCGGCCAGGTCAAGCGCCCCGATCGCATGTTCAAACCGGATGGCACGCCGCTCGGCGTCCGCCAGCTTGGCCCGCAGGAAATCGATATCGTTTCCGTGGTGAAGCCGCTCACCAAGTACGCCGTCACCATTGAGGATCCGCGGCTCATTCGCTACCACCTGGAAAAGGCCGTTCACCTGGCCCTTACAGGCCGCCCCGGTCCAGTCTGGATCGATATCCCCATCGATGTGCAGGCCGCGCCCATCGAAGTCGAAACATTGCAGGCGTTCGATCCCGCCGAACTGCCCGCACCACCTGCGGTCGATCTCCCCGCGCTCACCGCTGAAGTGATCGCGCGCTTCAACGCCTCAGAGCGCCCGCTGCTCATGATCGGAAATGGCGTCCGCCTCGCGCGCGCGGTTCCCGAGTGGCGCCAGATCGTCGATCTTTTGCAGATCCCCACCGCCGCCACCTGGTGCGCCAGCGACATCATTTCCAGTGACGATCCCCTGTTCGCCGGCCGCCCCGGTTCGCTCGCCGCGCGCGGTTCCAATTTCACCATCCAGAACTGCGACTTCCTGCTGATTCTTGGCGCGCGCATGGATAACGCGCTCACCGGCTTCGCTCCCAAAAACCTGGCGCGCGGCGCATGGAAAGCCATGGTGGATGTTGACGCCGCTGAAATCGCCAAGCTCCACGGCTCGCTTCATGCCGAAATCTGCGCCGACGCCGGCGCGTTCCTGCGCGAACTGCTCGCGCAAAAAGCGGCGGTCCGGCCCAAAGATCGCTCCCCGTGGATGCAGCGCGTCAAAGGCTGGCAGGAGGCTTATCCGCTGGTCACCGAAGACCACCGCAAGCCCGGCGCGGTCAGCATTTATAACCTGGCCGAAGTTCTCAGCCGTGAAGTGGATCCCCGCGATGGCGTGGTCTCCGGCAGTTCCGGCTCCGGCATCGAAATTTTTATCTTCACTTACCCCACCCGCGCCGGCCAGCGCGTCTTCCACACCGCCGGGCTCGGTTCTATGGGCTTCGGCCTTCCGGCCAGCATTGCGGTCAGTCTCGCGCTGGGCCGCCGCCGCACCGTCTGCGTCGATGGCGATGGCGGCTTCCAGTTCAATATTCAGGAGCTTGAAACCGTCGCCCGCCTGAACCTGCCCTGCAAGTTCTTCGTGCTGAATAACGATGGTTACGCCTCCATCCGCGCTTCCCAGAAAGCCTACTTCGGCCACTCCAACATCGGCGCCGATTCGCGCACCGGCCTCACCGTTCCCGATCTCGGCAAGGTCGCCGGCGCTTACGGCATCGCCTCTGTTGTCATCGAAGATCAAACTAACTTGCGCGAACAGATCCGCCGCGTGCTCGATATGCCCGGCCCCGTGGTTTGCGACGTCCGCGTCATCCCCGAAGAAGTGCGCGGCCCGCGCCTTTCTTCCACTCAGCTTCCCGACGGCTCCTTCGTCTCGAAGCCGCTCGAAGACCTGTTCCCCTTCCTTCCGCGCGAGGAGTTTCTCGCGAATATGATCGTTCCTCCCGTCGATTAGTGCGCCGTTGCCCTCACTTATTCCTTGCTTTAACGTATAAAACTTACTAGCATCGAGTAACCACGGAGGTCTTACAATGCGCCACGTCGCACGTTGCATTCTTTTCCTGTCAGTTGCCGGCTGCCTGTTTGGTCAGGCGGGCGGTACCGGTTCTATTCAGGGAACCATTACTGACCCGTCCGGCGCCGTAGTTGCCGATGCTTCCGTAGTTGCCATTCATTTGGCTACCGGTGTCCGGAGCGAGCGCAAGACCACCGGCGCGGGAGTCTTTGTGCTCTCGCTTCTTCCCGTGGGTGATTACTCCGTAACCGTCAGCGCGGCCGGCTTCCAAACCGTCACTCAGCCCCGCGTCGTGGTCGACGCGCTCGATACAGTCGCACTCGACCTGAAACTCCCAATCGGAGCGGCGAATCAATCCGTCACCGTGGATGTCGCCCCGTCCATGTTGAAGATCGACGATGTCGCGCTCGGCGGCACCATGCAGAACAATGTGTACGACTCGCTCCCGCTCTCCATGAACGCCAGCGCGCGCGACCCATCGGCTTTTGCCGGCCTCGTGGTCGGTGTCAACAACTACAGCACCCAGCCCGCGGGACCCTCCACCGGCTCCTTCAACGGCGGCCAGACCTATCAAAACGAAACTTACATTGAAGGTTTGCCGCTCACCAATGCCGGCACGGAGAGTGACACGCGCAACCTGGCCTTCGGCATTTCCGTGGAGGCCGTGGAGCAGTTCGAAGTGGAAACCACCGGCGCGAAGGCGATGTATGAAGGGCAGGGAGTTTCAAACTATGTTCTGAAGTCCGGAGGCAATCAGTTCCACGGAGGCGTCTTCGAATACTTCCGCAACACTGTTTTTGATGCGCGCGGCTTCTTCGCGCCCACCACGCCTATCGAGCACCAGAACGAATTCGGCGGCACCATCAGCGGACCGATCAAAAGGAACAAGGCGTTTTTCTTCGGGAACTATGACGGTTACCGCTTCGCCTCCGCCACGCCCCCGCAGTTTCAATCCATTCCCACACTGGCCGAGCGGAATGGCGATTTCAGCGCCTTCCCGCAGATCATCTACGACCCAACAAGCGCGACGGGAACCAACGTCCGGACGCCTTTCCCGAATAACGTGATCCCCGCGAACCGGATTTCGCCCATCGCGCAGTCGCTTGCCTCTTTGCTGCCGGCGCCCACCAACGCGGGAATCCAGAACAATTACTTCGCCATCCTTCCCCAAACTATAAATAACGACAGCACCACCAATAAGGTGGATGTCAATCTTTCAGACCGGCACCGCACTTACGGCCTCTACAGCACCGGCAAGTACACCACTAACTTCACCGGCAGTTACGCGGTAGGCACCGACGCGCTGCCTGAGCCCTATACCAACTCCCGATTCGTCACCGAGTACTCCACCACCGCGCAGTTTCATGACATCTACACCATCAAGCCGAATCTGCTGAACCAGTTCAGCGTCAACTTCAACCGCATTTACATCCCGCTCAAGAACCCCAACGCGGATGGCAACTACCCAATGAAGGCTGGCCTGACAGGGCTGCCGCCCGGCATCGCCAGCACTGCTATGCCCGGGATCAACTTCTCCGGCAACAACTCGCCCATCAGCTGGGGCGGCGTCACCGCGAATGTCGAAGCCGCCAACACCTTCGACGTGCAGAACAACGTACTCTGGACCAAAGGCCGCCACTTTATCACCGTCGGTTTCCAATACCAGGCGCTGCAGGATAACTTCAATAACCCGGTCACCGGCACCCTCGCGAGTTTCAACTTCACTAACAACGAGACGGCCAACTTCGGACCGACCGGCTCCCTGCTCAGCACCACCGGTCTGTCTTATGCGAGTTACTTACTGGGCCTGGTGGACAGCAGCAGCGTTACCCAGAATGCCGTCGCCGAAACCGGAGGCCGTTATAAGACCTATGCGTTCTATGTTCAGGACGATATTAAAGTGAATTCGCGCCTCACCCTGAATGTGGGCCTGCGCTGGAACATGTGGGGAACTTTCACCGAAGTGGCCGACCGCATGTCTTTCTTCAATCCCAATCTGCCGAATCCGCTGGCGGGCAACCACCTGGGCGCGTTGCAGTTCGCCGGCAACGGACCTGACAGCTGCCATTGCTCCACCCCCGTGAACAATCACTACGTCATGCCCGGACCGCGCCTCGGTCTCGCTTACCGCATTGGCGACAAGACCGTCATCCGCGCGGGCTACTCGCTGGTTTACGCGCATGCCGGCGGCGTCGGTGGCCGGACCAACGGCCGCCAGGGGCTTAGTCAGCTCGGGTTCAACACCAGCGCCACCTTCAGCAGCATTGCCACCGGCCAGCCGGCATTTAACTGGGCGACCGGTTACCCGCCCTACCAGGCCCCGCCATTCTTCAACCCCAGTTACGGGATCGGTTTCATCACCGCTGCGGCCGGCGCCCCGATTGCTGGCCCCAGCACCGCCCAGACCATCACCTTTGGCGACCCGGATATCGGTGGCAAAGCGCCTTATTACGAGAACTGGAACTTCAACATCCAGCACTCCATCACGCCGAGTCTGGTGTTGAGTGTCGCCTACAGCGCAAGCTCGGGTCACTTCCTTCCGGGCGCCGGGAATGCCGGTCCCATGACCAATCAGATCCCCTTGCAATACCTCTCGCTCGGACCGCTGCTCGGCCAGACCCTCACGCCGGCCACACTCGCGCAGGCGCAGGCATCGTTCCCCAACATCGGCATCCCATTTCCGAATTTCACCGGCACCATCGGCCAAGCGCTCAAGCCGTACCCGCAGTACAACGGCATCGCCAACCCGTGGGCCGATCTCGGAAATTCAACTTATAACTCTCTCCAGACCAGCCTGATGCGCCGCTTTGCCCACGGCCTTACCTTCACCGTCAATTACACGTTTAGCAAAGAACTCGACGATCTGGTTTCCTCGCCGCGAAATCCCTTCAACAACGCTCTCGAAAAGGCGCCAGGCGTCATCGACCACCCGCATGTCGCCACGGCTACCTTCGTCTATCAACTTCCCTTCGGCAAAGGCCACGCGCTCAACAGCAGCTCGATGCTCCTCAGCTCCGCGCTCAGCAACTGGCAGCTTTCCGGTATCTTTCTCTTCACCAGTGGATCGCCGCTGGTCATCGGTGGAACCTGCACCTCCGGCGGAATCCTCGGTACGTGTTACCCCAACTACAACCCGGCGTTTAACGGCAGTATTTGGATCAACGGAGACTTCGGCAGCGGCGGCCGCAGCGTCACCGCCACGCCCTATCTCGATAAGACCGCCTTCATTGACCCCGCGGCCTACACCGTGGGTAACATCGCCCGTTCCGCTCCGTATTCGCTGTTCGCTCCCCATAATGCCGACGTCAGCCTGAGTGTCCGCCGGGAGTTCAGCATCCGCGAGCGCGCGCGTCTCGCCCTCCAGGCCGACGCCTTCAACGTCAACAACGCCGTGCACTTTGGAGCGCCCGGCACCAACATCGATACGGCGACGTTCGGCACCGTTTCCACCACGGCCAACAGCCCGCGCAAGCTGCAGTTCAGCGCGCGCGTGTCGTTCTGATTCGCCCGGAACAGCGGCCTAATTCACCGTCAGCGCGAGCGTGACGCCCGCCCCGTCCGGCGCGCCCGGAACGCTGGCGAACACGTTAAATGCATAAGCTCCCGGCGAAACGCCCGCGGTGTGGACGGTCAGGGTGTACGTTCCGCTCGCCACCGCGCCGCAGTCGCTCCATGCCGGTGTCGGCTGTGCCGCGCTCGCCGCCGCGCAGCTGTTCAGATTCACCTGAAAACTCGAACCCGCCGGCATAAAGCCCAGCATCAGGTGCGGAACCTGCCCGGCGGCCGCCGCCGTCGTGACGTGAAAGACCGCATCGCTTCCCCGTGATACCGTCTGGGTCAGCGCATCCGCCGTGATGGCCGCCAGCGTGGTTACCCGGTACGTCACCGCCTTTGGGTTGCTCAACCCGCTGTTGTTCGCCACGGACACACTCTTCGTCCCCGGCGACCCCGGCAGGTATTGAAAAATCGCCAGCGGGTCCGCCTGGGAAACCGTCACCGTCGGCGGTACAAACCTCCCGTCCGCTCCGTCCGCCGGCGTCACCGTCACCGGATTGCCCAGATTCCGACCCATGACCGTAAACGGCTGCGACGGCCAGCCGGAAGTCCCCGTCACCCCGCTCCCCGGTCCGTCCAGGAAAAGCGTCGACACCGGAGCCACATACGCCGCCGGATCGCCAGCCGCAATGCTCGCTGTGGAGCCCGCCTGTGGTGCGAGCGTTCCGCCGCTGCCCGCCTGCGCCGCCGTAGACGCGCCCGTCAAATCATACTCCGCCAGCAGTGAACCCGGGAACAGAGAAGGCGTTGCCCCCGCCGCAAGTAGTGCAATTTCCTGCGCGGTCAGCAGCCGTGACCAGATCCCCACCAGAGCGATTCTGCTCCGCGCGTCATACCCGCCGCTATACCGGTTCCCGATGCTCAGCTGCCACTTCGACGTGTCCTGCCAAACCATCCCCTGCGCCGACGCAAACGGCTGCCCGTTCAAGTACACGTTCAACGCGCCGCCGTTTGCCCAGCTGACCGTCACGAAAGCCCAGGCATTTGGCGTCAGGCCGTTCGCGCTCTGCTTCGCCTCCGGTCGTGGCACCGCGTCCGTCCCGAACCAGGACGACCCGATCGACCCATCCGAGTACTTCATGATAGTGAAAGAAGCAGGTGAGGAAGGGTCACGTAACTCAAACATAATGTGGTACAAACCATCGTTGGCCGTGAACTGCGGATTCACCGCGAAACTCACGCTTCCGGTGGTCGGCATAGTCATCTTCGCGCCGGTCAGCGTGTCGGTAGTTGCTTGAAATTGCCGGCTCGCCACGGCCGTATCGGCACACAGCACTGCCATCGCGGCCAGTGCAAACATATTCTTCGTCGTGGATCGTGACAACTGGTGGTCCTCACCCACCGTTTTACCTGACGCCCCGGCCCTCCATCTCTTTACTTGCTCCAGGTCATTGAAAACCATAGGATGAGAAATTGCCTTTTGCTGTGAACGCGTTTTCGCTTCGTACGTGATGGCCACCGCGATCCTGATCACCGGCGCCTCCGGTTTTATCGGCCGCAACCTCGCCGAGCTGCTTGCCTCCTCTTACCAGGTTCACGCGCCCAGCCGCCACGAACTCGACCTTCTGGACGAAATCGCTGTCCGCCGCTACCTCGAACAGCACCGCTTCCACACCGTCGTCCACGCCGCCACCGGCCGCTCCAACCGCAAAACCACCGCGCCCGATCTCTTCCGCAACAACTGCCGCATGTTTTTCAATTTCGCCCGCAACCGCCACCTCTATGGACGCATGCTGCACTTCGGCTCCGGCGCCGAATTTGATCGCCGCGGCTACCAGCCCCTCATGCCCGAATCGTATTTCGATACCCACGTCCCTGCCGACGATTACGGCTTCGCCAAATACATCGCGGCCCAATACACTGAATCCACACCCGGCATCCATAACCTCCGCCTCTTCGGCGTTTTCGGCAAATATGAAGCCTGGGACGTGCGCTTTCTGTCGAATGCCTGCTGCCGCGTCCTCTGCGGCCTTCCCATCACCCTGCGCCGCAACGTTTTTTTCGATTACCTCGACGTTCGGGATCTCGCGCCGCTAACCGCGTGGTTCATCGAAAACGAACCCCGCCATTCCACTTACAACGTCTGCCGCGGTCAGGCGCGCGATCTGCTCTCGCTTGCCCGCATCGTAGCCGCAGTTTCCGGCCGCAATCCCGAAATTCAGGTCGCTGCCGAAGGGCTCGCCCCCGAATACAGCGGCGACAATACCCGCATGCTCTCCGAAATGGGCGGCTTTTCCTTCCGCCCCATCGAGGATTCCATTCGCGATTTATATCAGTGGTACGAATCGCATCAGGAGGAAATCGACCCCGCCTTGCTGCGGTTCGATGGTTAACCAAATGAAATCGCTCAGCATCGTCACCCCCTGTTACAACGAAGAAATGAACGTGCGCGAGGTTTATACCCGCGTCCGGGATGTAATCGCCGGCCTTGGCAATTACCGTTACGAGCACATCTTTATTGATAACTGCTCCACCGATCGTACCCTCGCCCTGCTGAAGGAAATCGCCGCCGCTGACCCCAACGTCAAGGTCATCGCCAACGCCCGCAACTTCGGCCACATCCGCTCACCCATTCACGCCTTTCACCAGGCGCAGGGTGATGCCGTCATGGGTCTGGTCGCCGATCTCCAGGACCCGCCCGAGCTCATCCCTGAACTCGTCGGTTGGTGGGAGCAGGGTTACAAGATGGTGATCTGCATCAAGCAGAGCAGCCAGGAGAATCGCCTGATGTACTGGCTGCGCACGCGATATTACGATCTCGTTAACCGCATTTCCAACATCGAAACGTTCGAAAACTTCACCGGCTTCGGCCTCTATGACCGCCAGGTCTGCGACATCATCCGCGATTTCAAGGATCCCTATCCGTATTTCCGCGGCATGATCGCCGAAATCGGCCTGCCCTGGAAGGAGATCGCCTTCACCCAGCCACGGCGCGAGCGCGGCATCACCAAAAACAACTGGTACACGCTCTACGACATGGCCATGCTCGGCATCACCAATCTGTCGAAGGTGCCGCTGCGAGTCGCCACGTTCACCGGCATGGTCACCGGCCTCCTCTCGATCGTCGTCGCCGTTTTCTACCTGGTCTACAAACTCGTCTTCTGGAATCGCTTCGAAGTCGGCATCGCTCCGCTGGTGATCGGTATCTTCCTGTTCGCCTCCGTGCAGCTGGTGTGCCTCGGCATCATCGGCGAATACATCAGCTCCATCTTCACCTTCGTCCAAAACCGGCCGCTCGTCATTGAGCGTGAACGAGTCAATTTCCAGCACGCCCCGGGTCTGCCGCGGGTTCCAGAATAACCTCCATCTGGTCCGCCAGCCCCAGCGCGTTTAGAAGATAAGAGACCGGCAGCAGTGCGCGAAATGCCCACCGGTTTTGCCGGAATTCGTGGAAGTATTTGCGCTTTCCAATCGCGTCGTTCCACCAGTAAAACAGAGTCGCCAGGATGCTGGTGGGGATGCTGTGATACCGGATTTTTCTCACCGTAAACCCCGTCTTTTTTGCCAGCGCTTTCATATTCTCCGGATCCGGCACGCTTAAATGGCGCGGCACATCCAGCTGCCACCAGTGCCGGCCAAACACCTTCCACAGCAGGCTGCGGCTCTGCGGCACCGCCACTACCAGCGTTCCGCCCGGTTTTAGAATGCGGCGCAGTTCGCGCAGCACCCGCTCCGGATCGGGCACGTGCTCGAACACGTTATTCATGGTAATTCCATCGAAATATTCGCCCGGAAAGCGCGCTTCCTCCAGCGTCCCATGGAAGATTTCCAGACCCTGTTCCCGCGCGAATTCTGCGTTAAAGGAATAGGGCTCCACGCCGTGCACCTCCATTGGGTACAATCCTTTCGCGATTGCCAGATAATGCCCCGAACCGCAGCCCACATCCAGAATCCGCTGCCCCGGTCCGCCCACAAAAGTCCGCAAAACCGCCCGATATGGCGCGTATAGCAGCTTCTGCCATGCCTTTGCGTTCGGCCCGTAAAAGATCCGGTACAGCCGGGCATCGCGAGCATCGTCCGCACGCGGCCCTTCGTAAGCGTAGTAATTTCGGGGATAGTGTCGGCCAATTACCTCCGGCGATGGTTGCGGATTTAGGAAAAGCAGCCGGCATTCCGCGCAGCGCCGTACGTCGTAAACTCCCGGCAATTTATACCACCGGTCACCTGTCTGAAAACAGAAACTGGACTCCTCCGCACCGCAAAACAGACAATTCATAAAATCTAACTTTCCGAGCATTGGGAAAAATGTTTATAATCTGGTTGCGATTGTCTGCTCAATTTAGTTTTAATCAATGGCCCTATGCCGCTGGCCGGCATCTGAGATAAAGCAGAATTGCCGATGATAAACTCGGAACGAATTGCCGTTCAATCCCCGCCATCGCAGACAGTGGCTTCTTGCCGCGTCCTTCGCTATTTCCGCCGTGCTTTTATACTACGCCGTGCGCGGCGTCGATTGGTCGCGTGTGGGCCGGATTGTGGCGTCCGCGAGGCTTCCGGTGCTCCTGGCCAGCCTGGTGCTCATGCCCGTCGCTCCCTTCCTGCGCGCCACGCGCTGGCGTGTCCTGCTCAATGCGCAGGCCAGCATCCCCGTCAGCACGGTGTTCTGGGCCAATTCCGCCGGTTATCTCGGCAACAGCTTCCTGCCCGGCCGCGCCGGTGAATTCATCCGCACCATGATGATCAGCACCCGCTCACAGCTCACCAAATCTTATGTCTTCACTACGGCGCTCGCTGAACGCGCTTCCGATCTTCTCTTTCTAATACTCGCCTCTTCCGTCGCGCTCGCCTCCATTGCCGATAAACCCGCCTGGCTCTCCAGCGCCGCCCACACGATGGGAATCGCCGCCGCTGTCGCCGCTCTCGGCCTTGCGCTCATCCCCAAAACGCAGCGCCTCGCCGCGTGGATCTTCGGGAAACTTCCCGTCGCGCCCGGCCTCCGTGACCGCCTTCTCGCCATCACCGATCAGATTCGCCTCGGCGTCGCGGCCCTGCATCACCCCGCCCGTCTCATCCAGTTCCTCAGCCTCACTCTGGTCATCTGGACCATGGATGTCATCTCGGCCATGATCCTGGCCTATATCCTCCGCCTGTCTCTCTCGTTCCCGGAAGGGCTGCTCCTCATTACCGCCCTTGGCCTCTCGAGCGCCATCCCTTCCACCCCCGGCTACGTGGGGGTCTTTCAGTTCGTCGCCGTCACGGTGCTCGTTCCCTTCGGCATGTCGAAGAACGATGCGCTCGCGTACATCCTCATGATGCAGGTCCTCGGCTACGTCGCTGTCACAAGCCTCGGACTCCTTGCACTCTGGAAATTCAATCTGAGCGTTGCCTCCTTCAAAGCCGCCGCCGAAACCTCGCCTGCATGAGCCGAACCCCACCCAAAGTCACGGTTGCCATCCCCACCATTAACCGCAGTGCGCTGCTCCTTCGCGCCATGCGGAGCGTTCTCGCCCAGACCTACCCAAACATCGAGCTGCTCGTCTCCGACGACGCTTCCACTGACGACACCCATGCCCGCATCGCGTCGATCGACGACCCGCGCCTCGTGCATTACCGCCGCGAAACCACTCTGGGCCTGGTCGGCAACTTCGACTTCTGTCTCCGCCATGCCTCGGGCGAGTTCTTTCTCCTTCTGGGCGATGACGACCTGCTCCTCCCCCGCGCCGTCGAGCAGCTCATCCAGCCATTTCTCACCGGTACCGATGTCGGTATGTCCTGGTGTCCCTGCTACATCGCCGATACCGCCAGCGATCGCTTCTGGACCACCGCCGCGGGTCCTGCTCTCGAAAACCCCGCCGCCATGCTCGCGAACCTCTGGGGCGGCCGGCGCGGTCCGCGTCTCAGCGGTATCCTCCTCCGCACCGCCGACGCGCTCGCCCAGGGCGGCTTTCGCGTCAGCCATGGCGACCTCTGCGATATCGGACTGTGGGCCGCCGTCGCACTGAACCATCGCTTTATCGCCTGCGCGGACCAGCCTTTCGTCCAGTACACCAACCATCACAACAGCACCACCAGCCGGTCCGCCGTGGGCCAGTGGCGGCGCTTCACTGATCGCGTGTTTATCGACCTCCTCGCCCAGGCAGACCCGCCCTCCCAGCGCATCCTGCGCTCGGCCAAACGCAACTTCCACAGTGGCATCGCCCTCACGGTACTCATCCAAACCATCGGCAAACCCAGCTGGGTCCGCAACGCTGTTGGCGAAACGCTGCGCTCGCCCGGCGCCATTCTCACTCCTTATGTCTTCCGCCGTCTCCTGCAGGACGGCTGGAAAGTCGTCGTCCTCAGCCGCCGCTCGAAAGGAAAGCCCACCATGTCCCTTTATCAACTCGCCACCGACATGGCCCACCGTCTCGGTGGCCGCAACATCCTCATCCGCGCTCTGATGGATCGCAAGGTCCGCCATCACGGCGCTCGCCTCCACCTGCGGGATGGCGCGCTCGAAATCACCAAAGACACGCGTGTCATCCGCATCGCGCCCCGGCACTTCGTTCACGCCGATGGACTCTCCCGCGATTTCGACGCCCAGTTCGCCGCCCTCGTCCCGGCCCAGCAAAACGGCCGCTCCGTGATCGATTACTCCCGCCCCACTCTGCAGACCTACCGCGCCTCCGGCCTGCAGTTCGAACTCGCGTCCTTCCCCGAAGAGGAAGACGCCATCGAAGGCTACTTCCACTGGTACCGCCCCGTTCCCGGAGATACCGTCTACGATGTCGGCGCGCATTGCGGCGTCTCCGTTTATCACTTCTCCCGCCTCGTCGGCAAGCGCGGCAGAGTCATCGCCTTCGAACCCGACCCGCTCAATTACACATTGCTCCTGCGCAATATCGAGCGCCATCAGCTCACCAACGTCGTCCCCGTCAAGCTCGCCATCGCCGGGCTGCGCGGCACCGCGGCGTTCAACTCCGAAGGCTCCATCACCTCCTCCCTCGCGCGCACCTCCGACCACACCGCTGGCTCCGTTGAGATCGTCGAAACCATCACCCTGGCCGACGCCTTCGAACGCTGGGGAACTCCCGCGCTCTGCAAAATCGATACGGAGGGAGCCGAAGTCGAAACCCTCGCTGAAGCCGCCGCTTACCTCGCGCGTTACAAGGTGCAGTTCGCCCTCGACACCAGCCACATCGTCTCCGGCCGCCAGACCACCACTGACGTTGAACGGAATTTCGCCGCCGCGGGTTACGAAACCGAGTCCCTGCCGGTGGGCGGTATCATGACAACATGGGCTCGGCCGCGAACCTCGCTCTCGCGCTCTGCGGCTTCCTGATTCCGTCGTCGCTCGCTGCCGCCGATATCCAGTTCAATCGCGACATCCGCCCCATCCTTTCCAACGAGTGCTTCGCCTGCCACGGTCCCGACGCGGCCCGGCGCGTCACCAAACTCCGCTTCGATCTCGAATCCGCCGCTCTCGCTGACCTTGGCAACGGCCGCCACGCCATCGTTCCCGGAGATCCCGCCCGGAGCGAACTCATCCGTCGCATCACCGCGCCCCAGGATGCCGCGCGCATGCCCCCGGCCTTCGCGAAGAAGGAACGCCTCGCCCCCGCGCAAATCGAACTGATTCGCCAGTGGATCGCCCAGGGGGCCAAATGGGAGCCGTTCTGGTCCTTCGCCGCCCCGCGCCTGCCCGCGCTCCCGCCTGTCACCGCCGCCGGCTGGGTCCGCAATCCCATCGATCGCTTCATCCTCAGCCGCCTCGAACGCGAACAGCTCCAGCCGTCCCCGGAAGCGGATCCCGCCCTCCTCCTCCGCCGCGTCTCGCTCGATCTCACCGGCCTGCCGCCCTCGCCCGCCGAGCTCGACGCCTTCCTCCACGATCGTTCCCCCGCCGCTTACGAACATGCCGTGGACCGTCTCCTCGCCTCGCCGCGTTACGGCGAGCGCATGGCCTTCCGTTGGATGGAAGCCGCCCGCTACGGTGATACCAACGGCTACCAGACCGACGGAGCCCGCGACATGTGGCGCTGGCGCGATTGGGTGATCGCCGCCTTCAACAGCAACATGCCCTGGGACCGCTTCACCATCGAACAGCTGGCGGGCGACCTGTTGCCGCATCCCACGCTCGATCAGCAAATCGCCACCGGCTTCAACCGCAACCAGCGCACCAGCGGCGAGGGCGGGATCATCCCCGAGGAATACCGCGTTGAATATGTCGCGGACCGGGCTCAGACCACTTCGGTCGTCTGGCTCGGCCTCACCACCGGCTGCGCGCGCTGCCACGACCACAAGTTCGATCCCATCCCGCAGAAAGATTTCTACCGCCTGTTTGCCTATTTCAACCAGATCCCCGATGAACAGGGGTTCGTCTGGAACTACGGCAACGAACCGCCGCTGGTTAAAGCACCGCTCCCCGATCAGGCCCACACGCTCCAAAGCCTCGAGAGCAACCTGGCCCATGCGCAGCAGGCGTTCGACAGGATCGATCCGGAACTGCGGCGCGCCCAAACAGCCTGGGAACATGCACTCTCTCCCTCAGCTGACTGGCAGCCCGCCAATGGCCTGGTCTTCCACTCCGCCCCCGCTCCCGCCGAATTCGACGGCTCCAAATTTGACACCTTCCCCGGCAACCAGATGGATTTCGGCTACATGGAGCCCTTCACCTTCGCCGCCTCCATTCGCCCCGACACTCCCGACGGCGCCATCCTCTCCCATTCGGACGAGTACTTCGAAGGCTCCGGCCACGGCCTCTATCTCATCGATGGCCGCGTTCGTCTCCATCTCATCTTTCGCTGGACCGATCTGGGGCTTCGCGTCGAAACGGCCGATCCCGTGCGCCTCGGCCAGACGCAGCACGTCGCCGTCACTTACGACGGCAAACGCAAAGCCGCCGGGGTCCGCATCTATATCGATGGCAAGCCCGTCGCCACCCGCATCCTGTTCGATCAGAACAACGAGCCGCTGCACAAGAAGGACACGCCTTTCCGTATTGGAGCCGCCGGCGGCAGGCGATTCCACGGTGCCATTGGCGATGTCCGCGTATACAAAACCGCGCTCGCGCCGGACGAAGTCGCCGCTTTGGCACTCCCTGAATCGCTCTCCCGCATCGCCGCGGTTCCGCCCGCCGCCCGCTCCGCCGCCGAACGCGCCAAACTGCATCTCGCCTTCCTCGCCACCGGCGCTTCGCCCGTTGCCCGCGCGCTCCTCGACAACATCGCCCAGGCTCAGGCCAAACGCGATGACTTCTACGCGTCCATCCCCACGGTCATGGTCATGGCTGACAGCGCCGCGCCGCGTCCCACCTTCGTCCTGAAGCGCGGCGCCTACGATGCTCCCGGCGAACCCGTCACGCCGGGCACTCCCGGCATCCTTCCTCCCCTGCGTCCCGGCCTGCCCAACAACCGCCTCGGTCTGGCGCGCTGGCTGGTCGATCCTCAAAATCCCCTCACTGCCCGCGTCACCGTCAACCGGTTCTGGCAATCCTTCTTCGGTACCGGCATTGTGAAAACCGTCGACGATTTCGGCTCCCAGGGCGAATGGCCTTCGCACCCCGAACTCCTTGACTGGCTCGCCGTCACCTTCGTCCAGTCCGGCTGGGACGTCAAAGCGCTGCAAAAGACCATCGTCATGAGCGCGGCTTACCGCCAAAGCTCCCGTGTCACGCCCGCCCTCCTCCAGCGCGACCCCGAAAACCGCCTCCTGGCGCGCGGACCCCGCTTCCGCCTCGGCCCTGAAGTGATACGCGATCAGGCCCTTTTCGCCTCGGGACTTCTGGTTGAAAAGCTCGGCGGCCCGTCCGTGAAGCCTTATCAGCCCGCCGGACTCTGGCAGGAACTCGCCGGAGGCAAAGGTTACGTCGAAGATCAGGGCGAAGGTCTCTATCGCCGCAGCCTCTATACCTACTGGAAACGCACCGTCACCCCGCCTTTCATGGCCAATTTCGATTCGCCCAGCCGCGAGCAGTGCACCGTCTCCGAAAACCGCACCAACTCGCCCCTCCAGGCGCTGAATCTGATGAACGATGTCGCCTTCCTCGAAGCCTCGCGCAAAATCGCCGAGCGCATGATGCTCGAGGGCGGCGCCACTCCCGATGCGCGCCTCGCCTTCGGCTATCGCCTCCTCCTTGGCCGCGCTCCCGACGCTCCCCGCCTCGCGATCCTTCGCACCGCATTCACCCGCTTTCGGGATTACTACTCCCATAGCCCCGACGCCGCCCGCGAATACCTGAACCAGGGCCGTTCGCCCCAAAACCCCGCGCTCGCTCCGGCCGATCTCGCCGCCTCTGCCGCCGTCGCCAGCCTGCTGCTCAACCTCGACGAAACCATCACCAAGGAATAGCCATGCTCACCCGTCGCCGGTTCTTCGCCCGCAACACCGCCGGACTCGGCCTCGCCGCTCTCTCCGGCCTCCTGAATCGCGACCTCCAGGGCGAAACGCTTCCTGGCCTTCCGCACTTCCCGCCCACCGCGAAACGAGTCATCTATCTATTTCAGTCCGGCGGCCCTTCGCAGCTCGAACTCTTCGACCACAAGCCGCTCCTCCAGAAGTGGCAGGGCACCGATCTTCCCGATTCCGTGCGCGGTGCCCAGCGCCTCACCGGCATGTCCGCCTCACAGTCCAGCTTTCCCGTCGTCCCCTCGAAATTTGACTTCGCCCGCCGCGGTGATTCCGGCGCCTGGGTCAGCAATCTGCTCCCTCACACCGCCGCCATTGCCGACCGCCTGACCTTCATCAAGTCAGTCAATACCGAAGAGATCAATCACGATCCCGCCGTCACCATGGCCCAGACGGGCTTCCGTCTCGGCGGCCGCCCCAGTATGGGCGCGTGGATTTCGTATGGCATCGGCTGCGAAACCGAAGATTTGCCCGCCTTCTGCGTCATGATCTCCAATTCCGGCGGCGGCCAGCCTCTCTACGACCGCCTCTGGGGCAACGGCTTTCTGCCCAGCCGCTACCAGGGCGTCAAGTTTCGTTCTAACGGCGATCCCGTTCTCTACCTTTCCGATCCGAAAGGCTTTCCCGCCGCGAACCGCCGCCACTTCCTGGACGCGCTTGGTGAACTGAACAACCTGACCACGGGCGAGTTTGGCGACCCCGAAACTTCCGCGCGCGTGTCGCCAGTACGAGATGGCGTTCCGGATGCAGACCTCGGTCCCGGAACTTACGGACACCTCGAAGGAACCCGCCCACACCTTCGAACTGTACGGAGACGCGGCCAAAACTCCCGGAACGTTCGCCGCCAACTGCCTGCTGGCCCGCCGTCTGGCCGAGCGCGGCGTCCGTTTCATCCAGCTTTATCACCGCGACTGGGACCATCACGCCAATCTCCCTTCCGACCTGCCCAGGCGCTGTAAGGATGTCGACCAAGCCAGTGCCGCCCTCATCCTCGATCTCGAGCAGCGAGGCATGCTGAAGGACACGCTGGTAATCTGGGGCGGGGAATTTGGCCGCACGGTCTACTGTCAGGGCCGCCTCACCGCCACCGAATACGGCCGCGACCACCACGGCCGCTGCTTCACTGTGTGGATGGCCGGAGGCGGCATCCGGCCCGGTCTCACCTGGGGCGCTACGGACGATTACGGTTACAACATCACCGAAAACCCCGTCCACGTCCACGACCTCCAGGCCACGGTCCTGCACACCCTGGGCATCGATCACGCCCGCCTCACCTGGAAATTCCAGGGCCGCGACTTCCGCCTGACCGATGTGGCCGGCAACGTGGTCAAACCCCTGCTGGCCTAGGCCAGGTGTGCAGCTGGGTATCGGCAGCGGACGCCAGCAATCAGGGCGGCCAGCTTATAACCTGTTACCCTGAGGGCGGCCATGCCAGTCCCGCTCCGCCGCGTATTGGCTTCGTTCCGCAAAACGCCCGGCCGTCGCCCCTGTCACCGGTCCGAAACCTCGGCGTAGTCCTAAATTCACATTGGTTTTCTATGGTGAAGGGAACCAAATGCATAACAAACTGATTCCTTTCGGTATCGCCGCGCTGCTAGTCTTCGTCCCCGGCGCGCCTGGTCAGACCGGTGAAGCCAACGGTGGAATTCATGGGGTCGTCACCGATCCGAACGGCGGCGCAATCCGCGATGCCAAAATTCGCGCCACCAACCTCGCCACCGGCTTCCAGCGCGAAGTCCCCAGCAACGGGCAAGGCGAATTCGAAGTTCCCCTCCTCCCGCTGGGCAAGTACAAAGTCGATGCCGCCGCCCCCGGCTTCGCGCCCTTCTCTCAAGCCGGCGTCACCGTCGATCTTGCCAAGTCCAGCCTCGTGAATATCGCCCTGTCACTCGGCTCCGCCACACAGGCCGTTACCGTCCAGGCGGACGCCACTATCCTCAACACCCAGAGCTTCGACGTCAGCGGCAGCATGAATCAGAAGTCTATCGAGAACATGCCCATCACCTCGCGCAACACGTTCAACCTCGCCCTCTACGCGCCCGGTCTGAACGGCACCCGTGACGATGAGTTTGGCAACCCAACCTTCGCCTTCGGCGGTATGCAGCGTCGCGGCTTTCTCATCGACGGCATCGACAACACCCAGCGCGGCGGGCCCGGACGCCTCGGCATCTTCTCCCCCGAAACTATCCAGGAAGTCAAAGTTCTCTCCAACTCCATGGCCGCCGAGTACGGACGCACGGTCGGCGGCATGATCAGCATGGTCACTAAAGGCGGTACCAACGACACCAACGGCGAGTTTTTGGCTTTGTTTCGTCGTCCCGGTCTTATCGCCCGGCCTTCCCTCGCTCCCCAGCCCAAGCCCTTCCAGCAATGGGCCACTTACAACCTGAACCTCGGGGGTCACATCCGGAAAGACAAACTCTTTTACTTCGTCAGCGCCGAATACGAACCGGAAGACGGCGCGCGTCCCATCACCATCACCCCCGCCAACGCTCTCGCGCTCAACATTCCCGCGTCCGATCTCGGCAGCGCGCCCTTCAAGCAGCGCTTCCGGACCTATCTCGGCCGCCTCGATTACCAGCTCAACCAGAACAACAACTTCTACGTTCGCTACAGCGAATTCTTCACGCCCTCGCAATACAACACGTCCGGCGGCCAGATGCCCAAAAGCGCCGGCAACAACTTCACCGACCGCGACGACACCTTTGCCTCACAGTGGACCTCCATCCTCAGTCCGGATACCATCAACGAACTCCGCTTCGGCCTCCTTCGTCGCGAATTCACCCGCCCGCCAGTCAGCGGTGTCATCGGTCCGGTCATCTCCATCAGCGGCGTCGCCACCCTGGACTCCAACACCAGCGCCGGCCAGTATTACGACGAGCTGCAGTACAACTTCATCGACAACTTCAGCCGCCGCTGGGGCCGCCACCAACTAAAGTTCGGTACCGATATCGATACCATCCACGTTACTTCGCTCGACCGCCTGCTGGTCCAGTACACCTTCGCCAGCCTTTCGCAGTACCTCAACACCGTTAACAAGGTCACTAATCCCGCCACCGGCCGGCCCTTCAATTACACCCAGCTCACCCAGGATTTCGGCACCAACACCGCCGCCCACCGCACCACGCCCATCAACTTCTTCGCTCAGGATGATTTCCATCTCTCACCCAATCTGACGCTCTCCTACGGCCTCCGCTGGGAATACCGCGTCTTTCCCGATCTCAGCCAGAATGCCCCGCTCGCCATCTCCCGCACCATTCCCAGCGATCCGCTCGATTTCGCTCCGCGTTTCGGCTTTGCCTGGCAGTTCACGCCGAAGACCGTGGTCCGCGGCGGCTACGGCATCTTCTATGACACGCTGAACCTGCGCAACATCTCCCTCGTCGATCGGCAGAACGGCAATCAGGTTCTCCGTTACGTCATCTCCGGGGCCGATGCCAATGCGCCGCAGTACCCGTCGTCTTTCGCGAGCGCCGCTGTTGCCGCCAGCTATCTGCAGAAACCTTCCGTTAACGGCTTCTCCACGCACTTCAGAACGCAATACGCGCAGCAGGCCAACATGCAGCTGGAACAGGAACTCAGCCGCGACGTCTCAGTCACCGTTGGCCTGCAATGGTACGGCGGCCACCGCGAGCCCATCCTGATCGACAGCAACCTCGGCCCGGCTGTCGGCACACTAGCCGATGGCCGCCCCGTCTTCTCCAGCGCCAACCGCCCCAATCCGAATTACAATCAGATTCTGCAATTCCAGTCAGTTGGCAACTCCGTCTATTACGGTGGCTTCGTTTCGGTAAACAAGCGCTTCAGCCGCGGCTTCCAGCTCGTCGCGTCTTACACGCTCGGCTACGCCTTCAATGACAACGATTCCGTTGGCGACAACGGGAGCAGTGCCTACAACCCCACCAACCTCCGCCGCGACTGGGGATGGTCGTCCAGCGACCAGCGCCACCGCTTCGTCGCCCAGGGCGTTTGGCAGCCCGCCGTTCCCGTTCAGGGATTCGCCTCCACGGTCCTAAACGGCTGGCTTATCGCTCCCGATCTCACCTATACGTCTGCATTTCCTGTCAGCGCCGTCGCCGGCTCCGACCTCAACGGCGACAGCGTCAACAACGATTTCCCCGTCTTCCAGACCCGCAACCAGTTCCGCGGCTATGGCTTCGGTGAAATCAATATGCGCATCAGCCGCACCTTCGCTCTGCATGCCGAAAAGTACCGCCTCGAAATCATCGGCGAAGCCGAAAACCTAATGAACTCAACCAACGTCGCGTGCAGTGCCGGCGGCTGTACCGGCGCCGTCGCCAATACCTTCGGCTCCGCCACTTTCCTGCAACCCACTACGGCCTTTAACTCCCGTCAGATCCAGCTCGGCGGGCGGATCCGCTTTTGACGCGTCTCGCTTCACTTCTGCTGCTTGCGGCTGTCGCGCTTCCCGCGCGCCAGCCGCTCGTCGTCATCTCCGTCGACGGCCTCGATAATCGTTATCTTGCTCAGGCCGATGCGATGCACCTCCGGATTCCCACCCTTCGCCGCCTCATGCGCGAGGGCCAGTTTTCCCAAGGGGTCATCGGCGTTTTTCCCACCATCACCTGGCCGTCTCACACCACCCTGATTACCGGCGCCGATCCCGTCGTCCATGGAATCCTCAGTAACTGGCGTCCTCCGGGCGACCGCTACCTGAATTACTCCCAGATCAAAGTCCCCACTCTCATTGGCGCCGCGCACGACGCCGGACTCAAAACCGCCGCCATCACCTGGCCCGTCACCGTCGGCGCGCCGCTCGACTGGAATTTGCCCGAGTACTTCGAAAAGCGTCAGGGCGGCTCCATGGACACCCGCTCCGTCGAAGCCAAATCCAATCCGCCCGGCCTCGTCGCCGCCATTTCCCGCGACTACCCGTCCTTCCCGCAGGAATGGATGGACGACCGCACCCGAACCCTCGCCGCGCTCTCGCTTCTCGCCCGGCAGAGGCCCGATCTCCTGCTCATTCACCTGGTCGATCTCGATTCCGAAGAGCACGAAAACGCGCCCTTCTCCCGTGAGTCCTGCGCCATCCTCGAACGCACCGACGAACTCATCGGACAGATTCTTGCCGCCCTGCCGAGCTCATCCGCTCTCGCGGTCGTCTCCGATCACGGCTTCGAGCGCGTCGATACGATGGTCAATATCAAAATCATCGCGCCCAATGCCATTGCCGCCGGCAGCGTTGCCATCGCTCCGGACGCCCAGACCGCGGAGCTGCTGCGCCATTCGAGCGCGGTCGGCCGTGAGATCCCGCTCGCCGAATACGCCCGCTTTCCGTCCACTCTTCCGCCGCATCCCGTCGCCGTCTTCGATTCCGCCGATCACGTGATGTTCACGTCGACCGGCGAGGCCTCCGCAAAGCCCCGCGAAATCGGCAACCACGGCCACTGGCCCATGCGCTACCGTTCCGTGTTCGTGCTCTGGGGACCGTCCATCCCGCACCGCGAGCTGCCCGAGTTTTCCCTCCGCGATATCGCCGGCCGGCTCGGCGCCGTTATGGACGTGAAGCTCCCGTAGCGCGGTCATCGCGGTAAGCCCGGCCGCCTTTCATCACCAGCACCACCCGGCGCACCGCGGTAACGTCGTCCATTGGATTGCCGTCCGTCGCCACCACATCCGCCTCGTAACCCGGCGCGATCGTGCCGATCCGGTCGCCCATCCCGATCGATTCCGCAGCCAGTGACGTCGCGCTGATCAGCGCCTGCGTAAACGAATCACCGCCATCCTTCACGCGATAGATAAACTCGTCGGCGTTGCGCCCGTGCGCGCCCGCCACCGCATCCGTCCCGAACACGACTTTCACATTGTGCTTCCGTGCCCGGCGCAGCACATCCGCCGTTGGCGCAATCGCCTTCCCCAGGCTCGCGAGCGATGCCTCGCTGAAGTTGAACTTCTCCCGCAGATCGAGGTAATTATGCAGAACCAGAAAATTCGGATCGAAGTAAGTGCCGTGCTCGGCCATCAGCGCCAGCGTTTTGTCATCCAGAAAATCTCCGTGTTCAATCGATGTGCATCCGGCCAGCACCGACGCAGTCGTTCCCTTCGAGCTGATGGAATGCACCAGCGAGCGCAGCCCCACCGCCTTCGCCTCGCCGCATGCCGCCTGAATCTGCTCGTCGGTCATGGTCTGCTCGCCGCCCGCGCCCAGCCCCGCCGTGGCGAAAAGCTTGATCAGGTCAGCGCCTTCGGCTTTGGTCTGCCGCACCAGCGCACGGATGGCTTCCGGATCGCCCGAATGGTTGTTGATCTGCCGCAGCGATGTCAGAATGCGCGGCCCCGGCAATGCGCCGTCGTTGATCCGGTCCCGCACATACTTGTCGTAAACCGAACCGACGCTCTGCACGGTCGTGAACCCGCCCTGCAGCGTCACCCAGGCGTTCTCCGCCGTGAACAGTGCGACATCTTCCGTCTTGTCGTTCACCCGTGTGGAAAGCTTGTTCGTCCTCGGATCGAAATGCCAGTCCAAATGAACGTGGGTGTCAATCCACCCCGGCATCACTGTCAGCCGCCCGTTGCCGCCCGGCTGAACCGAAACGATCTTCGAGCCCTTAACGGTGATCCGCTGGTTGTGCAGAACGCCGCCGCGGCCGTCCAGCACGGTCCCGGCGTCGATAACAAAGGTTTGAGCGAAAAGCCGGCTTACTGCGAAGAGGCAGAGAACGAAGCGCATGGAGCCATCTTGCCATGAGCCGCGAAATCGAACTCGAAGGTCTGTTCTCCTCGCGTCACCCGCAGCCGCTCGCCCTGCTGTTCCACCTTCGCCGGCTTGCCGTCGTGCAGCGCTGGAGTCGTGCGCCGCATCCGGATCAGCCGCCGGTATTCATTGAGAATGTGGCGGTGCGGCTCCCGCTGCAGTTCACTCCAGTCGAGTTTGGAGTGTTCGAACGTCGAAAGCGCCTGTGGATCGGGAACCTCTTCGTCGCGCCACCCGAAGCTCCGGAATTCGCGCTTCCGGCCTTCCGAAACCTTCCTCGCCAGATCCGGATCCTCGTGCCCGGTGAAGAACTGAAACGGCGTCGAAGCGCCCCATTCTTCGCCCTGAAACAGCATCGGCACGCCCGGATTGGTCAGCACCATCTGCGCTCCCAGCAGCAGCGCTTCCTCGCTCATCAGGTGGCTGCTGCGGTCGCCCTTGGCCCGGTTTCCCACCTGGTCGTGATCCTGCAGATAGGCCACGAACCGGTATCGCGGAACTCCTTCCACCGGACGGCCATGATACTTCTGGCGGTACTCCGAATAGCGTCCGTCATAGACAAACACCTTCTCCACCGCGTCCCGCAGATCGTCCACTCCATGGAAATCGGAGTAATACCCCTGGTGTTCCCCCGTCAGCGTCACATGCAGCGCATGATGGAAATCGTCCGACCACTGCGCCGTCATCCCGTATCCGCCCACTTCGCGCGGCTGCACCACGCGCGGGTCGTTCAAATCGCTCTCGGCGATCAGCACCAGCGTGCGGCCCAGATCCGCCTCCAGCTGTTCCACCTCCGTGCCCAGCTGTTCCAGAAAATGCACGGCCGAGGTATCGATCAGTTCATGCACCGCGTCCAGCCGCAACCCGTCGAAGTGGTAGTCGCGCAGCCACATCAGCGCGTTGTCGATGAAGAATCGCCGCACTTCCGCGCTCTGCGATCCATCGAGGTTTACCGCCTCTCCCCACGGCGTATGATGCAGATCCGAAAAGTAGGGCCCGAACTGCGCCAGATAATTGCCGTCCGGTCCCAGATGGTTGTACACCACGTCCAGAATCACTGCGAGCCCCTTCTCATGGCACGCGTTCACCAGCTTCTTCAGCCCGTCCGGACCGCCATATATATGATGCGGAGCATAAAGGTCCACCCCGTCGTATCCCCATCCGCGGTTGCCTGCGAACTCCGCCACCGGCATCAGCTCCACGTGGGTGATTCCAAGCTCCACCAGATGATCCAGCCGCTGGATCGCACTCTCGAACGTTCCCTCCGGCGTGAAAGTGCCGATATGCAGCTCATAGACAATGCCCGTTCGGAACAGAGGCGGACGCCACCCTTCGTCCGACCACTCAAATTTGCTGTGATCCACAAATCGAGAAGGACCATGAACGCCCGATGGCTGGCTGGCCGACCGCGGATCCGGGAGTGGCGGCCTGCCATCCAGCGAAAAGGCATAATCCAACCCGGCCAGCGGCATCCCGGCGTCCACTTCCCACCAGCCGTGATCACCCTGCGTCATCGGTGTCTCCGAGTCTCCCAGCTGAACCGACACCTTCTGCGCAGCAGGTGCCCAGACTCGAATCACGTTCTCGTTCTCCACAATCTTCGTCGAGCAGAAACACGCCCAATGGCTGAATCAGCACGCGACGTCTTTTCGGTGAACCTCCTACTCCGGAAATTCACCCTACCTCTGTTGTACCAGGTACTTTTCGTCACTGATTTGCCGTCCCTCTGTGTGCCTTCCGGCGCGCCCGCCGATAAACCTTTCATGAAGACTTACCAGCGGGGACTGCTATCCTGCTTGACCCTTTGCGTCTCGGCGTGGAGCCAGACCGTACATCCGAATCTTGCCCGCGAGCTGCGGGAGGCGAAAGGCCGTGACAGCGTCGACGTGATCGTTCAGTTCCGTCACGCACCCACTGAAGAGCACCATAACAGGGTCCGCGCCCGGGGCGGCTCCCTTAAGCGCGAATTGGGCGTGGTCATGGGGGGCGCCTACCGTATCCCGGCTTCCCGGCTTTCCGAACTGGCTGACGATCCCGAAGTTGTCTACATTTCGGAAGACCATGCGGTCAGCGGATCGCTCGATTACGCGGAACCCACTACCAACGCGCTTACCGCCTTCAATTACGGCTTCGACGGCACTGGAATCGGCATAGCCGTCATTGACAGCGGCGTCTCGACGCATCCCGATCTGAACAGCAGCAAGGGCGGAAATCGCGTCGTCTACCAGCAGGACTTCGTCGGCGGCGGAACCGACGATCACTATGGCCACGGCCAGCACGTCGCCGGCATCGTCGCCGGCAACGGCTCCCGCTCCACTGGTCCGCCGTTCACCCGGACCTTCCGCGGCATCGCGCCGAATTCGAACATCATCAACCTCCGCGTGCTCGATCAGAACGGCTCCGGAGCGGACAGCAACGTTATCGCGGCTATCAACCAGGCCATCGCGCTCAAGAGCAAATACAACATCCGCGTCATCAACCTTTCCCTCGGCCGCCCGGTGTTCGAGAGCTACACGCTCGATCCGCTGTGTAAAGCCGCCGAAGCCGCGTGGCGCGCCGGCATCGTCGTCGTGGTCGCCGCCGGCAACAACGGGCGTGACAACAGCTTCGGTACCAACGGTTACGGCACCATCACGGCTCCGGGCAACGATCCTCTTGTTATCACCGTCGGCGCCATGAAAGACATGTCGACCATCACGCGTTCGGACGATTTGATTGCGAGCTACAGCTCGAAAGGTCCGACCCAGATCGACCATATCGTAAAACCGGACGTGGTCGCTCCCGGCAACCGCATCGTTTCCCAGCTGGCCAGCAGCTCTCATTTCGACACCTCCTTCCCGCAGAACGAGGTCCAGCAGAGCTACTACATGACCAACAACCACACTACGGGATCGAACGATTACTTCACCCTGAGTGGCACCAGCATGGCAACCCCGATGGTCAGCGGAGCGGCCGCTCTGATGTTGCAGAAGGACCCGACCCTGACACCCGATCTCATCAAGGCGCGCCTGATGAAGACCGCCACCAAGAACTTCCCACAGTCCAGCGTGGCCGTTGATCCGGTGACGAACATCAGTTACACCAGCCAGTACGATATCTTCACGGTCGGCGCAGGCTACATCGATATCTGGGCGGCCATGAATTCCACCGACATGGTGACCGGCAACGCGGCTTCTCCCGTCGCCAATACCAGCAACGGAACCGTCACCGTGGTAAACGCATCCAGCGCGGTGTGGGGCAGCAGCGCCGTGTGGGGCAGCAGCGCCGTGTGGGGCAGCAGCGCCGTGTGGGGCTCCTCCGCTTTCGTGAATGGCAGCAGCGCGGTCTGGGGCAGCAGCGCGGTGTGGGGCAGCAGCGCGGTGTGGGGCAGCAGTGCCGTGTGGGGCAGCAGCGCGGTGTGGGGCAGCAGTGCGGTCTGGGGCAGCAGCGCGGTGTGGGGCAGCAGCAGCAACTCGCAGGACATGATGATCTCGGCAAACGGAGAAAAATGATCCGTTGCGCGGCCGGCGTTTCAGTCCTCCACCTGAAACGCCGGTCCCGCGTTACCTTATTAAGTTGTCGCCGCGCGTCATTCACACCGTACCGGCGCTGTTCTCAGCCGATGGCGGGGTCCTCGGCGGCGCCGAACGGTACGCTCTTGAACTTGCCCGCCACATGGCGGATGTCACACCCACCACCCTCCTTACCTTCGGTCCCCGCCACCGGGAAGAGTCCCTCGGGAATCTTCGCATTCGCGTTTTTGGCAACGCCATCCACGTCCGTCATCTCCCTTCGAATCCGCTCTCTTTCCGCGCGCTCGCCGCCCTGCGCTCAGCCGATGTCATTCACTGCCACCAACGCCACATCGTCATGAGCAGCCTTTCCGCCATGCTCGCGCGCGCCAGCGGCAAATGCGTGTTCGTCAGCGATCTCGGCGGCGGCGGCTGGGATATCTCGCGCTACGTCTCCACCGAACACTGGTTCCACGGCCATCTGCACATCAGCCGCTATAGCCGCGAAGTTTCCGGTCAGGCAGCCAGTCCGCGCGCTCACGTCATCATGGGCGGGGTTGATACCGCGAAGTTCTCGCCCGATGCCACCGTTCCGCGCATCCCGGCCGTTGTCTACGCCGGACGCCTGCTGCCTCACAAAGGAGTCAATTACCTCGTCGAAGCGCTTCCGCCCGGTATGCGCCTCGAACTTATCGGCCAGCCGTATCATCCGGAATTCTTCCGCCACCTCGTACATCTGGCGCAAGGCAAGGACGTCGCCTTTCACCACGATTTCACCGACGCCCAGCTCATCCATGCTTACCGCTCCGCCGCGTGCGTGGTGTTGCCCAGCGTCTATCGAACTCTGTACGGCGACGAAACCCGCATCCCCGAACTGCTCGGCCAGACGCTCCTTGAAGCGATGGCCTGCGGCACGCCCGCCATCTGCACGGACGTGGCGAGCATGCCCGAAGTCGTGGAGAATGGAATAACCGGATTCGTCGTTCCGCCCAACGATCCCGCCGCGCTGGCCGAAAAGCTGGCCTTCCTGCGGGACCATCCGGCCGAAAGGGACAAAATGGGAGAGGCGGCGCGGGCCCGTGTGCTCCAACTGTTTACCTGGCCCGCGGTAGTGGAACGCTGCCTCGGGATCTACAGCCAATGCCGATAGTGCAAGCCACAGCTCGCCGCGTCGCCGGTCTTCTCGGACGCAACTCCGCGTTCGTTCGCAACCTGCGCCCCGCTTACGAATCGTTCCTCGGCCGGCTGCACGGCGGGCAGGGAATTCCGTGGACCGTCAATGGCGTGGAGTACCGCATCGATCCCACCCAGCGCCCGCGATTCGGCCCGCGCTATGAGGAAGAAGCCGCGGCCTTTCTGCGCAGCCGCGTCACGCCCGGCATGACCTGCTTCGATATCGGCGCTAATGTCGGAACCTATGTTCTGCAGCTGGCGCACTGGAGCGCGCCCGCCGGCCGCATCGTCGCCTTCGAACCGAATGCCGGAGCGCGTGAAGTGCTCGCCCGCCATATCGATTTCAACGCGCTGGGCGATCGCGTCACCGTCGTTCCCGCCGCGGTCGCCGCTGTACCTGGCGAACTGACACTCTATGCTGAAGGCGCCGACGGCATGAGCCGCCTCGCCAGGCCCGGCGATTCCCTGGCCGGCACCGCCGCGCAGGTGCGCGTCCCCGTGACTACGATCGACGAGTACTGCCGCACTGCGGGCGCAATTCCCGATGTGATCCTGGTCGACATCGAAGGCTTTGAGATCGAAGCGCTGCGCGGCGCTCGCGGAACCATCACGGCTCACCGTCCGGTCATCGTCGCGGAGATGCACCCGAACGTCTGGTCTTCGTCGAATACCACGCGCGCCTCCGCGGAAGCGCTGCTGCGCGAACTCCGGCTGCGCCCGGTCGCGCTCAGCGGACAGAACGATCCGCTCGACGACTGGGGACAGGTCTGGCTGGAGTCGGTTTGAGCACATGGCACCTGATCACCAGCGAGTTTCCCCCTCGTCCCGGCGGCGTCAGCGACTATTCCGCCCAGATTGCCGCGGGTCTTGAAGCCGCCGGTGAGCACGTCCGCGTCTGGTCCCGTGAGTTCGGCGCGTTCACGCCTGCCGACCTGCGCCGCGTCGGAGCCATGATGGACGACTACCCGTATCCGCGCCGCGTTTTGCTGCAGTGGGTCCCGCACGGCTTCGGATATCAATCTCTGAATATCCCGTTTTGCCTCTGGCTGGCCCGCCGCCACGAAGATCTCGACATCATGGTGCACGAGCCCGGCCTCGGCTTCGGCGAGGGCGGCGTACGTCACCACGTCGCAGCCGTTGTTCATCGCATCATGGCTGCCATCCTGCTGCGCGCCGCCGATCGCGTCTGGATTTCGTCGCAGGCCTGGGAAGCGCGCCTGCGCCAGTGCGCCTTCGGACACCGCGTGCCAATTCGCTGGCTGCCCGTGCCGAGCAACATTCCCGTCACCGCCGCGCCCGATGTCGAAGAGCAGTACGAAGTCGGCTATTTCGGACAATACGATGCGATTTCGCTCTCGCTGCTCCGTCCGGTTCTGGACGCCTGCAATGTCCTCGCGATGGGCCGCGGCTCGGAACGCGTCCAGCATCCCCGCGCCACGGTCACAGGCGATCTGGAAGCCGCCGATCTCTCGCATGCCATCGCCTCCTGCAAGGTGATGCTGCACCTTTATCCGGATGGAGCCAGCGGCCGCCGCACAACGCTGATGGCCTCGCTCGCGCACGGCAAAGCGGTGGTCACCAACCGCGCCCGCAACACCGAACCGCTGCTGGTGCCGCCGGCCGTCGAACCCGCCGCGCTGCTCGCCACGCTTCGCGCCCTGCTGGACGACGAACCCGCGCGCCGGCACGCCGCCGCGCACTCGCGCGTGCTATACGAAGAGCACTTCGCTCTGCGCCACACCATCGCGGCGCTCATGGCATGCGAATCGCGATAACCAACCACCACCGGCAGCTGGTCGGCGGCACGGAATCCTATCTGAACGGCATCATTCCCGCGCTCGAACAGCTCGGCCACGCCGTCACACTGTTCCACGAAGCGGATGTCGCGCGCGGCTCCGCCTGCATCCGGGCCGGCAATCATTCCACCGACTTCTCCACGCTCCGCGCGTTCCGCCCTCACGTCATTTTCAACCACGGACTCCAATCGCCCGTGGTTGAAACGTCGCTGGCCGCTCTCGCGCCCGTGGTTCACTTCGCGCACAATTACCACGGCACGTGCATCAGCGGCGAGAAGACGCACCAGTTTCCTTCGCCCGAGCCGTGCGCCCGCACGCTCGGCGCCGGCTGCCTCGGTCACTATTTCCCGCATCGCTGCGGCGGCCTGAATCCGCTGGTCATGGTGCGCGAATATCAGATCCAATCCGCCCGCCTCGGCGCGCTTCGGCAGGCTACCGCCATCGTCACCGCTTCACAGCATATGCAGGCCGAATACACGCGGCACGGCCTCGCGCCCGTCCATCGCGTTCCGCTCTTCGCCGATTCCACCTTCCCGGCGCACACCGGCGGCAGCGGTATCCTCTTCGCGGGCCGCATGACGCGGAGCAAAGGCGCGCAATTTCTCGCCGAAGCCGTACGCGATCTCGACACCGCCATAACCTTCGCCGGCGACGGACCCGAGCGCGCCGACCTCGAGCGCCACTGCCCGCGCGCGGCTTTCCCCGGCTGGCTGCCCCAATCCGAACTCCGCGCCCTCGCCGCCCAGCACGACGTATTCGTTATGCCCAGCGTATGGCCCGAACCTTTCGGACTCGCCGGTCTGGAATCCGGCCTTCCCGTTGCCGCCTTCGCCTCCGGCGGCATTCCCGACTGGCTCACCGATGGCGTGAACGGACGCCTGGCCGCCTCACTCACCGCCGAAGCGCTCCGTTGTGCAATTGTCGATTGTCTGCACAATTCTGCACAATTCTGCACAACCGCCCGCGCCCGCACCGCCGAGTTCACCCTCGAGCGCCACCTCGCCGCGCTGGTGCCGGTTCTGGAAGGCGCCGCGCGATGAAAATCCTTGTGGCTCATAATGTTTCACGCGCGCGAACCGGCGGAATGAGCCGCATTATGGGCGAGATTCACGACCGGATTCCCGCCGAAGTCGACTATTTCACCGCCGACGACGTGCCGCCGCGTCACCGGAATAAATGGCTTCGTTTCGTTTACCCGTGGCTGGTCGCCCGGCGCGCCCGGGCAGGGAATTACGACCTGGTCAATGTCCACGAACCGTCCGGCGCGCTCGTATCCTTATTAAAGGGTCGCGCCCGCGTGGTGGTCACGTCGCACGGCGTGGAACAGCGCGGCTGGGAAATCTCGCTGGAGGATGCCGCGCTGGGCCGCGGCGGTCCCGGCCGGAAAACGCGTCTGATCTATCCGCTCACCTCGCTCTGGCAATCCCGGCTCGCCCTCCGCCGCGCGGACCACGTGTTCTGTCTGAATTTTCAGGATCGCGATTACCTGGCCAGCCGCTTCGCCATCCCGCCCGGGCGGATCACCCGCATCTATCCCGCAGCCTCCCCCGTTTACGAAACCGTCCGCGACTACACTCGCTTCCGGCGCGTGCTCTTCGCCGGCACATGGCTTACGAGAAAAGGCAACCTCGACGCCGTCGCCGCCATGGCGCAGCATCCCGAGCTGGAATTCGCCGTTCTCGGCAGCGGTGTTCCGGCTGACGTGATCCGCGCTGCCTGCCCACGGGCCATTGTGCTCGACGCCCGCTCCGATGCCGAAGCCGCCCGCTGTCTGGCTGAAGCCGACGCCTTCCTGCTGCCCAGCGTTTTTGAAGGCACCCCGCTCACCCTTATGGAAGCCATGCGCAGCGGACTCCCCGTGATTACCACTGATACCTGCGGCATGCGCGACGTCATCCGGCACGAGGAGAACGGTCTGCTGGTTCCGGTGCGATCGCCTGCCGCGATCTCCGCTGCAATCGAACGTCTGAAAGAAAGCCCCGGTCTACGCGAACGGCTCGGGCACGCTGCCGCGGCTGCACCATATAACTGGGACCGCTCGGCGGCGGCGGTATGGCGCGTCTATGAACAACTCCAAACCTGAAAAACTCAGCGTCCAGATCTTTGGCGTGAAGAACTCTGCGGCCACCCGCGCCGCCGAGCGCTTCTTTAAGGAGCGGCGCATCCCGATCCACATGGTCGATCTGAAGCAGAAGCCCATGAGTCCCGGCGAAATCCGCCGCTTCGTTGAGCGCTTCGGCTGGCCGGCCCTGCTCGATACCGAGAGCAGCGTCTATCAGGATGCCGGAATGAAATACCTGAAGCTCTCCGAATCCGAACTGGCGGCCCGCATCGAGCGCGAGCCCAAACTGCTGCGCCTGCCGCTGGTGCGCGGCGGCAAACTGCTCAGCGTCGGTCAGGACGAACCCTCCTGGCGCGCCATGGCCAGTTGATATCCTGCGGTAGATGATATCCCGCGCGTTCCTGGTCCCGCTCTGTGTTGCTGCTCTCGCCGCTCAGGACAAGCCGATCACCACGTTCCCGTACACGCCCAGCCTTGATGTCCCTTCCATGGATCGCAATGCCGACCCGTGCGTGAATTTCTACCAATACTCCTGCGGCGGATGGATCCGGAACAATCCGATTCCGCCGGATCAATCGCGCTGGGACGTCTATTCCAAACTGGACAACGATAACAAGCAGTATCTTTGGGGATTGCTGCAGCAGGCGGCGCAGGGCGGCGCGTCGCGGACGCCGAATCAGCAGAAGATCGGGGACTTCTTCGGTGCGTGCATGGACGAAGCCGCGGTTGAGAAAGCCGGCGCCGCGCCGCTGCAGCCTGCGCTCGCCGCCATCGCCGCGCTGAAGAGCGTTCGCGATCTGGCTCCGCTGCTGGCCCGCGAGCATCTGGCCACGCAGGGTTCGGGCCTGTTCTTCGGCTTCGGCAGCGATCAGGATTTCGCTGATGCCAGCCGCGTGATCATGTCCGCCGGCGCCGGCGGTTTGGGACTTCCGGACCGCGACTATTACACGAAGACCGACGCCAAATCGGAAGAGATCCGGCAGAAATACGTGGCCCACGTCGCTGCCATGCTCGAGCTGCTGGGCGATTCACCCGAAGCGGCGAAGGCCGGCGCGCGCAGCATCATGGATATCGAAACGGATCTGGCCAAAGTCTCGCTTACGCGCGTGGAGAAGCGCGATCCGCACAATCTGTTTCACCGGATGAAAGTGCGCCAGCTGCAGATGCTGACGCCTACGTTCGTGTGGTCCGAATATCTGCGCGTCAGCGGCGTCAACGCGGCGGGGGATATCAACGTCTCGGAACCGAGGTTCTTCCAGGAACTCGAGCGTCAGCTGAACAGCCGCGATCTCACCTCGCTCAAAACCTATCTGCGCTGGCATGAAGTGAACGCGCGCGCCGCCTATCTGGCCGATCGCTTCGCGCAGCCGCACTTTGACTTCTTCAGCAAATATCTGCGCGGCGTGGCCGAGCAGTCGCCGCGCTGGAAGCGCTGCGTGCGATGGACGGACGAATATCTGGGCGAAGCGCTTGGTCAGGTGTTCGTCGAGAAAACCTTCAGTGCGGATGCCAAGCGCCGCACGCAGCTGATGACGAAGCAGATCGAAGACGCGATGCGCAGCGAGATCGAGCAGCTGCCGTGGATGAGCGCCGCTACAAAGAAGCAGGCGCTGGTGAAGCTGGGCACTGTGGTGAACAAGATCGGCTATCCGGACAAGTGGCGCGATTACAGCAGCGTGGTCATCGAGCCGAACGATTTCGCCGGGGATGTGGAACGCGCCACCATCTTCGAATCGAAGCGCGAACTGGCGAAAATCGGCAAACCGGTGGATCGCGCGGAATGGGGCATGACGCCGCCCACCATCAATGCGTATTACAACGGCCAGCTCAACGACGTCAACTTCCCGGCGGGCGTGCTTCAGCCGCCGCTCTATGACACCAAAATGGATGACGCGCCCAACTTCGGCAACACCGGAGCGACCATCGGTCACGAGCTGACGCACGGCTTCGACGATGAAGGCAGGCAGTTCGATTCGAAGGGCAATCTGAAGGACTGGTGGACGAAGGATGACGCAGCCGAGTTCGAGAAGCGCGTGGCCTGCGTGCGCAACCAGTACGGCCAGTACACCGCCGTGGACGATATCAAGGTAAACAGCAGCCTGACTCTGGGCGAAGACGTGGCGGATCTGGGCGGCACGCTGCTGGCTTACATCGCGTGGAAGAAGGCGGAAGCCGGCAAGGACCTGAAGCCTGTGGACGGATTGACGCCCGATCAGCGCTTCTTCGTCGGAATGGCGCAGTGGGCCTGCGGTGACGAGCGTCCGGAAAGCCGGCGCGCTCACGCGCTTACCGATCCGCACTCGCCGAATGAGTACCGCATCAACGGCGTGGTATCCAATATGCCGGAGTTCGCCACCGCCTTCTCCTGCAAGGTCGGGCAGCCGATGGTGAGGGAAAACAGCTGTCGCATATGGTAGGTTGATGTTGCCGCCGGCTGTGAACGCCGTTGCGGAATCCCGGAAGAAACCGATGAACACGAACTGGAAGCTGGTCGCGGAGGGAAAGGGCGTGCCTCTCGCGGATGAGGAAGTGAAGAAGCTGAGCGCTCTCGAAGCGCTGTTCCGGCCGCAGACCGCCGCGATCCCGATGGAAGTGGAGCCGGCGATCATTCTCTCGGAAGAAGCGGTGGACCCGCGGTGAATGTTCTGGAAGCCGGCGCCGCGCTGCGGGCGCGCAAGGTATCGTCCGTCGAACTGGCGCGGCAGTCGCTGTCTCGCATCGCGGAGAAAAATGGCGAGCTGAACGCGTTCCTCACGGTTCTGGAAGAGAGCGCGCTCGCCGCGGCGCGCCGCGCGGATGAGGAACTGGCGCGAGGTGTGGATCGCGGGCCGCTCCACGGCATTCCCATCGCGCTGAAAGACGTGTTCTGCACCCGCGGCGTTCGCACCACCTGCGGTTCGAAGCTGTTCGCCGATCACGTGCCCGATCACGATTCGGCGGTCGCGGAAAAGTTTGCCGCGGCCGGAGCCGTGCTGATGGGTAAGACCGGCCTGCATGAACTGGCTTACGGCATTACGTCCAACAATCCGCACTTCGGCGCGATTCACAACCCGCACGACCTTTCGCGCGTGCCGGGCGGATCGAGCGGCGGGTCGGGAGCGGCCGTGGCTTCGGGCATGGTGGCGATTGCGATGGGCAGCGATACCGGGGGCTCCATTCGCATTCCCGCTGCCTTCTGCGGCACGGTCGGCCTGAAGCCCACGTCAGGGCGCGTGAGCCGGTACGGCGTAATGCCGCTCGATTTCAGCCTGGACCACATGGGGCCGCTGACCAACACCGTAAGGGAAACGGCGCTGGTGATGAACGCGATCGCTGGTCACGACGAACGGGACGACAACTCTTCGCGCCGGCCGACAGCAGATTATCTGCCGTCCGCGGAGATCTCGCTTGCGGGGCTGCGCGTCGGGCGGCCGGAAAACTTCTACCTGGAACGGCTGGAGGCGGAAGTCGCGGATGCGATGGAGCGCATGTTCCGGCTGGCAGAGACGCTCGGCGCGCGCGTGGTGCCGGTGCGCGTGCCGGACATTGCGGAGATCAACGCGGTGGCGCGCGTGATCCTGATGTGCGAAGCGGCGGCCGTGATGGAGCGCTTTACGGAAACGCGGCGGCAGGATATCGGCGCGGATGTGCTGGGGCTTCTCGATCAGGGCCGGCTGCTGCCCGCCACCGATTACATCAATGCGCAGCGTCTGCGCCGCATGATGCAGCGAAAATTTGCGCGCGTGTGGAACGAAGTGGATGTGCTTTTCACGCCCTCGTCGCCGATCGTGGCGCCGCACATAGGCGCCGTTACGGTGGACATTCAGGGGCAGCCCGAAGACACCCGCATGGCGGCTACGCGGTTTGCCCGGGCCATCAATCTGCTCGGGCTGCCGGCGATCTCGATTCCGATGGGAATTGGGCTCGGCGGCATGCCCATTGGTCTGCAGATTGTGGCCCGCGCCTTTGATGAGGCGCGGGTATTAACTGCGGCGGGCGCCCTGGAAGACGCTTTCGCAGCCTAGAACCGGATGCGTCCCAGCAGTTGCACGGCGCGCGCGTTGCTGCTGTAGAACTGGTCAAAGCGTCCGAACAGAGGGTTGTTCGGAATCAGATCGTTGCGGCTGCCGATAAAGCCGTTGCTGGAAACGTCGCTGACATAGCCGCCGGTGAACTGGGGGTGGTTGAAGACGTTGAAGAACTGTCCGGCAATTTCGAACTTCACGCGCTCGGTAACGCTGAAGCGCTTGGTCAGGGAGACATCGATATTGTTGGTCGGTTTCAGCGGGAACGTATTGCGCCCGCCGTTGGGATAAGAACCCGCGCCCGCGATGACATACCGCGCGTTGGGGTTGTTGGCGACGTAAGCGACGATGCTCGCGTCGTTCGCGGCTACCGCCTTGCCCTGCGCGTTGTAGCCGGTCACACCGGACCCGACGTTCGCCGCTCCCGCGGGATTCACATCCGCGCGGTCCCCGGCGCTGTCGTTGTTCAGATTGGAATCGAGGCCGCTTTGGACCGTGGCGTACTCCGGTGTTTCGTAAGTATAGGTTCCGGAAAGGGTCCAGTTGCCGATCACGTTCTTCATCACGAAGTTCCGGTCTTTGAAAGGCTGGAAGTCATAAATCGAAGTGAACGTAAAGCGCTGCCGGCGGTCCAGAGCGGAGGAAGCTTTTTCGGAGGCGAGGTTCTGGAAATCCTGCGCGCGTCGCGGAGTCAGATAAGTTGAGAAGTTGGTCGCGGTCGCGTCGTCGATCAGGTGGCTCCAGGTATACGAGGCGATGAAGGAGACGCCGCTCGAGAAGCGCTTGTTCAGCTGTGTGGCCAGGCCGTTGTAGCTGGAGTAGCCCTGCGGCGCATAACCTACGATGTTTGCTTCGGAGCCGAGAGTCGCCAGCGCATTGGTGGGGTCCGCCGCGGTGCCGCCGGGGACGATGGTGGCCTTAATCTGACCGAGCGTGAGCGGCAGCGACGCGAAGGTCGCGGGGGACGGCATCGTGTAATACGTGGGAAGGCTGCGGGCAGCCGTCACCTGCGGATAGATGTTCAGGCGCGACTGATTCCAGAGATGGACGCCTTTGGTGCCGACGTACCGGATCTCCATCGAATAGCTCTTGCCGATGGTGCGCTGCACGCCGCCGGTGTAGGTGAGGCCGTACGGACGCTTGCCACCGAAAGTGTAAGAGCCGATCACGGCCAGAGCATCGCGCGGGTTGGTGGGCAGCGGAACCAGAGAGCCCGAGAGTCCGCCGTTCTTCAGGAAATTGGGAGCGTTGCTCGAGAGATCCACGTCGTTGGTCTGCTGGAAATAGGGGGGCGCGGCGTTGGACGTCAGGTTGGCGTAAGTCAGGTCGAACGAACGGCTGAAGCCGCCGCGGATGGACCATACGGAGTTCTTGCCGGGTGAATACGCAAAGCCGATGCGGGGCGACCAGTCGTTCGGGCTCGGCTTTGGCTGACCGAAGGTGATGCCTCCAGGAACGTTGGCGGGCGAGCTGTAGGATTGGTAGCGCGCAGCGATCGGAATGGTCACGTATTCGTAGCGCAGGCCAAGATTCAGCGTCAGGTTCGGCAGCACGCGAAAATCGTCGTTCACGAAAGCTTCGTGCTGCAGGAAGCCGGCGGGATAGCTGGTAGGGCCCGCGCTGCGTTCGCCGAGGACGTCCGGCGTTAGATCGAACAGATACTGCTGCAGGGTCGAGTACTCGTAGTTGCCCAGCACGCGCTGGATAAAGTAGTTGGTCAGAATCACGTCGGTGAAGTGATAACCGGCCTTGATGGTGTGCTTGCCGAAGATCTTGGTGAGGTTGTCCTGCGCCTGGAAGAGATTCTGGATGGAGCCGCTCGGACCGTCCGGACCGAGAGCGATGCCATTCAGCTCATCGATCTGGATCACCGGGAAGACGCTCAAGCCCGGGAAGGTGATGTTAGGGACGCTGAGCGAGTTGACGTTGCGGCTGAAGGAGCTGCGGAATTCGTTCTGCAGCGTCGGCGTGAAGTTGTGAAATTCGGAGAGCGAGTAAAGGTAGTTGTTGTTCGGTGAGCTGACAGCGAAGATCGGAATATTCGGTCCGGGCGATTCGATGCCCTGGCTCTTGTTGTAGATCCAGCGGCCGCGCAGCTGATCTTTGTTGCTCAGGTTGTAATCGATGGAAACGATTGCATTGTAGCTGTTCGTGTAGGTCGGGTTAACGAACGAGACGTCGCCGATCGGAATCTTGGCGTTGCCCACCTGAATGGTTCCTTCATTGGCGGTGGGTGCCGCGGGCACGTACTTTTGAAAGGCGGAGAGGTTATTGGAGACCACGCCGGGGACTCCGGCGAGCGCTGAATAACCGGCAGCGGTGGGCGACCAGAGAGGAGCGCCAGGAACCGCGGACTGGCCGAGCGGGTTGTACTCCATGTCGCCGAAGAAAAACAGCTTATTCTTCAGGATCGGGCCGCCTATGGAGGCGCCGAGCCGATTGTTGTCGAAGCGCGGGTTGGAGGTGAGACCCTGCACGGCGGTGGTGGCGTCCACTGCGTTCAGGTTGCGGTTCTGGAAGTATTCGTAGACTGAGCCATGCAGGGAGTTGGTGCCGGATTTGACCACGGCGTTGAACACGCCGCCCGAAGCTCCTCCGAACTCGGCGCTGAACTGATTCTGCAGCAGCGAGACTTCGGCGACGGCTTCGTTCGAGACATAGACCAGCGGGCCGGTGGAATAGTGATTGTTGTTGCTGACGCCATCGAGGAAGAAGGAATTATCTTCCGGCCGCTGGCCGGCGATGGCCGGACCGGTTCCCTGTCCCACGCCGCCCTGCGACGAGACGCCCGCGCTCAGCAGGCTGAGATTCCAGATGCCGGCGCCGTTTATGGTCTTCGAAAAACTCGCGGTCGGCAGATCCTGGGCCTGGCGCGCATCGAAGGTGGTTTGCAGCTGCGCGGTGGTGGTATCAATGGCGGGAGGCGCTTCCGAAACCTCGATTGACGTGGTGGAGGTGCCCACCTGCAGCGTCAGGTTCTGCGTCACCACGCTGCTAAGCGTGACATTCACGCGTCGCACACTGGCCGTCGTGAATCCCGTGGCGGAAGCGGTGACGGTATAAACGCCGACAGGCAGGTTGCTGAAGCGATATACGCCATTTGCGCCGGCCGAAGTGCTTACTTTCACGCCGGTTTCTTCGTTAAGCGCGTCGATTTTAGCGGTCAGCACCGCGGCTCCGGTTGCGTCCATGACGCTGCCGGTCACGTCGCCGCTGATTGCCTGTCCAAAAAGGCTGACTGCGGAACCGCTCAGAAACGCCAGAACGGAAACAACAAGCGCATGGTGCACGGGCCGGAATGTCATATTGGGCCTGTTTTAGCACTCATATGGCCAAACTGTTAAATTCGTAACGTTATGATTCAAAACGCATGAATCTGGTTGAGTGGTGCTGAAAATTTCAAAAATGGAAGCTCCAGACGCTTGAAAATGTTATTACTTCCACAAACAGTAGCCGGAATTTTCCTCCAATTTCGGAAATGGCTGCTGTTTTCCCAAAATTCGGATTTCGCGTCTGCCAGCTGTAAGAATTCTCTCGAAAGCCCTACCGAAATTTGAAGTGTGGCATCCCTAACATAATGAAAACACGGCGGTTAATCGTGGCGTAATAGTTGCTTTGGCTGTGCCCATGCACACGCCTTTCGTTCGCCGGATCGTTTCTGCACTCGCCGCGCTTGTTTTCGCCGCGCTTGCATGTTTGGCACAGACGGAGACAGGGCAGATCACCGGCACCATCAGCGATCCCACGGGAGGCGTGGTCGCAGGCGCTAAGGTCACGATCCGATCCACCACCACCGGGCTGACCCGCGATGCCGTCTCGGGCGCGCGAGGCGATTTCGCCTTTACCAATATTCAGCCGGGCAGATTCGAAGTGGTGGTGACTTCGCCAGGGTTCAACACCCTGCGGCAAACGGTGAATGTGGCACCGGGCGCGCCTTCGGTGGTAGACGCGAAGCTGACCGTGGGCCAGGAATCCACCGCGATTCAGGTTACTGAGGATGCCACACAGGTGAATACCGAAAGCCAGACGGTGAGCACCACCATTAATCAGGAGCAGATGTCGAACCTGCCGAGCCTGACACGCAACCCGTATGACTTCATGGCGGTGACAGGCAACGTTTCAAATGCGACCGGGACCACGCGGGGAGCGAACGGGTACGCGATCAACGGCCAGCGCGCGTCTTCCACCAACGTGCTGCTGGATGGCTCGGCGAATAATGATGAGTTCAACGCCACGGTCGGTCAGCAGGTGCCACTTGATTCGGTGCAGGAGTTCTCCATCCTGACGAACACGTTTACGGCGGAGTTCGGCCGCGCCTCGGGAGGTATTGTCAACGTGGTGACCAAGTCGGGCGGCAATGCGTTTCACGGCAGCTTGTATGAGTACAACCGCGTCTCGAAACTGGCGTCGAACAGTTTCGACAACAACGCCAATTCCATTCCGAACCCGATCTTTACGCGCAACCAGTTCGGCTATTCCGTGGGCGGACCGGTGATCAAGAACAAGCTGTTCTTCTTCGAAAACACCGAGTGGATTCGCGTGCGCACCGGCTCGGTGAACACGGCGTTCGTGCCCAGTTCGCAGCTGATCGCGGCGGCGGCCCCGAATACGCAAAGCTTCTTTGCGTCGCAGGCACTGGGAGCCGGCGTGGGCGTGCTGCAGAGCTATACGCGGAATCAGCTGATTGCGCTCGGTCAGGATCCGTGCACCGGATCAGCGGCGCGCGGCGGATGCGCGGCTTTCAATCCGAACACGCCCATGTTCAACAAGGTGGCCTACCAGACGGCAACCGATCAGGGCGCGGGCGTTCCGCAGAACACCTATGAACTGGTGGGCCGCGTGGATTACAACTTCAGCGACAAGACACAGATGTATGGGCGGTACGCGCTCTACAGCGAACTGGATTCGCTGGGCAGCGTTTCCTACAGCCCCTACGCCGGCTACAACACGGGACAGAGCTATTACAACAACAACGGTCTGTTTTCGGTTACCCACACGTTTACGCCGCAGTTTCTGACACAGGACAAGGTGGTGTTCAACCGCTTGAACAACGTCCAGCCGTTTGGCGCCGCGCCCATTACGCCGACGCTGTACACCAGCCCTTCGAGCGAAGCGACGGTTCTGGGCACCAACATCGCGTTTCCGGGTTACGACCCGTACACGCCTGGCAACAGCATTCCGTTTGGAGGCCCTCAGAATTTCATCCAGTTTTATCACGACATGAGCTGGATCAAAAACCAGCACCAGATCCGCTTTGGCGGATCGTATGTCTACTTGCGGGACAACCGAACCTTCGGCGCATATGAGACAGCGGTGGAAGCGCTGAGCAGTTCCAATCTGGGTCAGGCGCTCGACAACTTTCTTGCCGGCAACCTGTATGAACTGCAGACGGCAATCAATCCGCAGGGCAAGTATCCGTGCGCTACGAACGCCATTGCCGCGACGAATCCGCCCTCGTGCTCGGTCAGCCTGCCCGCGAGCCAGCCCAACTTTAGCCGCAGCAACCGCTATAACGAAGCCGCCGCTTACGTGCAGGACACATGGAAGCTGACGCGCAACATTACGTATAACATCGGCCTGCGCTATGAGTTCTACGGCGTGCAGCACAACAAGAATCAGCTGCTGGATTCCAACTTCTACGATGGAGCGGGCACCACCGAACAGCAGAGGATCCGCAACGGCAGCGTGCAGATTGCCCCGAACAGCCCAATCGGTTCTCTGTGGAAGCCGGATTACGGCGATTTCGCGCCGCGAATCGGCATGGCATGGGATGTCTTCGGCAACGGCAAGACCAGCATCCGCGGCGGATATGGACTGGCGTATGAGCGCAACTTCGGCAATGTGACGTTCAACGTGATTCAGAACCCGCCCAACTATGAAGTGCTGGCGGTTTTTGGATCGGCGGCCTCGCCGGTGCCGGTGACCACTTCCAATCTGGGGCCGCTCGGCGGATCGAGCGGAACGGCCGGGCTGCTCACCGCCAGCCTGCGCAACGTGGATCCGAACATCAAGACATCGCGCGCCTCCAACTGGAGCTTCGCCATTGAGCACCAGCTGGCGCCGGGCACTGTGGTCACTGCTACTTACAGCGGCTCTGCCGGATCCGATCTGTATGGCATTGCCGCCCTGAACCGCCTGGGGTACGGCAACGTTTATCTGGGCGACCCCTGCAGCGCCGCGGCCGGCAACTGCACCTCGCGTCTGCTGAACACGCAGTACACCGGAATCAATCGGCGCGATAGCATCGGCTCATCCGTCTACAACGCGCTGAATCTGGGTATCAATGTCCGCAATGTACACCGCACCGGACTGAGCCTGGTGGCGAACTACACGTGGTCGCATGCCATCGATAACCTGAGTTCCACGTTCTCCGACGTCGGCGCGACCACCGCCAACAATGGTGATTACGTACTCGGCTATCTGGACCCGTTTAATCCCAATCTCGATCGAGGCAACGCGGAATTCGATATCCGCCACCGCGTCACCATCGCGCCGGTGTATGAGGAGCCGTTCTTCCGCCAGCCCGGCATCGCCAACCTGGCGCTGGGCGGCTGGAGCATGTCGGCCATCTTCGTGGCGCAGACCGGCAGCCCGTACTCCGTCTTCGACAGCACCAACGCGCTCAACTATGCGCCGCGCGCGGCCTTCAACGGTCCGGTAAACGGAACGCCGCTGATCAATACGGGCGCGCCGAACACCTTCCAGTACCTGACGTTCCAGCCGTCGCAGATCGATCATTTCAATTCGGCGCAGTGGGGCTATTCGGATCTGGGTCCGTTCCCGAGCAATATGTCGGGGCGGGATGCCTTCGTCGGGCCGGGCCGTTTCAACCTGGACTTCTCGCTCTATAAGTCGTTCAAGATCACCGAGCGCGCCAGTCTGCAGATTCGCGGGGAGGCGTATAACCTGCTGAACCACTCCAACCTGTCGCTGATCGGCGCCAGTGCCGACGTGGGGAGCCAGAATTACGTGACAGCGCAGTACGGCTTCCTGCCGAATGGCAGCGTGGAGCGCCGCAACGTCCAGCTTGCCGCGCGGGTTACCTTTTAACCCCGCGGCCGTCCGGGCGGCCCGGCCAAACCCCGGAAAAGTGCCATTTCGTGGTAAAAACGGATAGGTTCTCAGTTGTCTTCCACACAAGTTAAACCTATTCTCGCGCGCGATATCGAAACCACGTCGTTGCCGAACGGTATTCGCGTGATCACGGAGGTGATGCCTCACGTGCGCTCGGTCTCGGTCGGATTCTGGATCGGGACCGGCTCACGCCGCGAAACATCGGAACAGAACGGCATTTCGCACTTCATTGAACACATGCTGTTCAAGGGGACTGCCACCCGCACGGCCGAGGACATCGCGCGGTCCGTCGACAGCATTGGCGGCAACCTGGATGCGTTCACGTCAAAGGAACTGGTTTGCTATAACACCAAGGTTCTGGACGAGCATCTCTCGCGATCGTTCGAAGTGCTGACGGATCTGCTGCTGCATCCGGCGTTTCGCGAGGAAGACATCACCCGCGAAAAGGGTGTGATTCTGGAAGAGCTGAAGATGGATTCGGATAACCCGGATTATCTGGTGAACGAAATCTTCTGCTCGAACTTCTGGAAGGATCAGCCGCTCGGCAAGGCTATTCTGGGCACGCGCGAAACGGTGAAACGGTTCGACCGCGACATGCTCCAGTCGTACTACCAGAGCGTGTACACGCCGGAGAATCTGGTGATCACGGCGGCTGGTAATCTGAAGCACGACAAGCTGGTGCAGCTGGCCAGGGACGCGTTCGCGGAACTGCGTCCGGCGGGTCCTGTGCCGGTGCAGCCGGAACCGGCGACGCATGCGCGCATTGTGCTGCGCACTAAGAAAGAGCTGGAACAGGTGCACCTGATTCTCGGTGTTCCCTGCTACCCGGTGGCGCATGAGAACCGGTTTGCCTGCTACGTGATGAACACGCTGCTGGGCGGCGGCATGAGTTCGCGCCTGTTTCAGAATATCCGCGAGCGGCAGGGCCTTGCGTATTCGGTTTATTCCGATTTGAGCAATTACAGCGATACCGGCTGCCTCTCCGTCTACGCCGGCACGTCGCTCGAAAGCGCGCGCAAGGTGGTGGCGTGCGTCATGAACGAATTCCGCAGTCTAAAGCAGGAGCTGGTGCAGGAAGAAGAACTGCGCCGCGCCAAAGACCATCTGAAGGGTTCGCTGATGCTCAGTCTGGAATCCACGTCGAGCCGCATGTCCAATCTGGCTCGCCAGGAGATGTATTTCCATCGCTTCTTCACCCTGGACGAACTGGTGGAGCGCATTGAAGAAGTGACGCCCGAGCAGGTTCGGGACATTGCGCGCACCTTCTTTGAGCCGAAGCAGATCGCGCTGACAGTGTTGGGGAATCTGGACGGCCTGAAGATCACCCGCGACGAACTGGTCTGCTAAGAGTGCGGACCGGCCAGCTCTCGCGGTTGCTGTTGCTGCTGCTTACCGCGCAGCTGTGGGGCGCGGACTGGAAAGCTCTTAAGCCGCAGGGTTACCTTAGCGATTTCGCCGGCGTGGTCGACGCGTCCAGCCGGGCCGCGCTCGAGAACTACGCGGGTGAGGTGCAGCGTTCCACCGGAGCGCAGATGGCCTTCGTCACCGTCCAGTCGCTCGAAGGCGACCCGATCGAAGACGTGGCCAACGATCTGTTCCACGCCTGGGGAATCGGGCAAAAAGGGAAGGATAACGGCGTCCTGTTTCTGCTGGTGATCGGCGACCGCCGCAGCCGCCTCGAAATCGGCAACGGACTCGAACCGATCCTTCCGGACGGGCTGGACGGAATGCTGCTGGTGCAGATGCGTCCCGCGCTGCGGGCCGGGCAGTACGGCGAAGCGATGCTGACCGCCGCGCAATCCATCGGTTCCATCATCGCGAAGGATAAGGGCGTCGCCATCACCGCCCAGCTGCCGCGCCGCCAGGTTCGCGAGCGAACAGTGCACACGCTGCCCTGGCCGCTGATTGTCGGCGCGCTCGTGCTCTTCTTCCTGTTCACGCGCGGCGGGGGCCGCGGCGGCGGCGGGTTCCTCACCGGTATGTTGCTGGGCAACATGATGAGCGGCGGCCGGCGCGATTACGGCGGTGGCGGCTGGGGAGGCGGTTTCGGCGGCGGGGATTCCGGCGGCGGGTTTGGCGGCTTCGGGGGCGGCGATTCCGGCGGCGGCGGAGCTTCCAGTGATTGGTAGAAGGTGATTGGTAACATCAAACGTACCCATGCAGCCCGTGCTTGATCAGTTGGTCGCGCGTCTCGCCAAAGCCCATGGGGAGGAGCTCGTCTCCGTGGTGCTCTACGGGTCCGCAGCCGCGGGCGAGCACGATCGGAACTTTTCGGACATCAACATTCTCTGCGTCCTCCGGCAGATTACGCCGAACGATCTCCGCGCTTCCGAGCCGGTGTTCAAATGGTGGCGCGCGGAAGGCCATCCTCCGCCGCTGCTGCTGAGCGAGCACGAAGTCGAGACCTCCACGGACTGTTTCGCTATCGAGTTCCACGATATCCGCCAGCACCACCGCATCCTGGCCGGCCGCGATGTGGTGAGCGCGCTCACGGTGGACAATTCGTTCTACCGGGCGCAGGTGGAGCGCGAACTGCGCGCCAAGCTGCTGCGTCTGCGCACCAAAGCATCCGGCATCCTCTCCGATCGCGAGCTGCTGGCGCATCTGATGGTGGATTCGGTCTCCACATTTTGCGTGCTGTTCCGCCACGCGCTGCTGCTGCACGGGGTGGAAGCGCCGCCGAAGAAGCGCGCCATCGTGGCCGCGTGTGAGGAGAAGTTCGGCATGAATGCCGCGCCTTTCGTACAGTTGCTGGACGCGCGGGAAGAGAAAGTCGCCATCAAAAAGCTGGATCCCGAACCGCTGCTGGCGTCCTATCTGAGAGAATGTTCAATCGTGATCGACGCAGTGGACCGTCTGAACAAATAAACTGGAGAAGAGAACATGAAAGCTGTCGTCATCACGCTCGGTATCGTTCTGCTTGCCGTCCTGCTGTTCGGTGTAAAGTTCGTCGGCATTCACAACGATCTGGCAACCAAGAGCGAGGCTATAAATTCGTCCTGGTCGCAGATTGACGCCGATCTGCAGCGCCGCGCTGACCTGATCCCTAATCTGGTGGAAACGGTGAAGGGATATGCGAAGGAAGAAACCGGCGTAATTACTGCCATCTCTAACGCCCGCGCCGGCATGATGAACGCGCGCTCGCCGCAGGAGAAGATCGACGCCAACCAGAAGCTGGAAGGCGCTCTTGGACGGCTGCTGGTGGTGGTGGAAAACTATCCCGAATCTGAAAGCCAATCAGAACTTCCAAAGTCTGCAGTTTGAGCTGGCCGGGACAGAAAACCGGATTCTGCAGTCGCGCCGCCGCTATAACGAATCGGTGAAGGATTACAACACGGCCATTCAGCTGTTCCCGGCGAATGTCGTGGCCTCCATCTCCGGCTTCCAGCGCGACGATGCCTATTTCAAAACGGATGTAAATGCGCGCAGCGCACCCAAGGTTTCTTTTTAAATGAGCACGCCAACCTTTTCCAATTACATCAACGGCGAGTGGGTCGAATCCGCCAAAACGTTCGAAGATCGCAATCCCGCGAACACCGACGAAATTGTCGGGCTCTTCGCCAAAGGGTCCGCGGAGGATGTGGATGATGCCGCCGCGGCCGCGGCTGCCGCCTTCCCGGCGTGGTCGTCCATGCCGGCGCCCGCGCGCGGCGCGATCCTGTTCAAAGCCGCCGACATGCTGGAGAAGCAGTTCGACATGCTGGGCGCGGAGATGACGCGCGAAGAAGGCAAGACGCTTCCGGAAGCCAAGGGCGAAGTGCGTCGCGCCATCAACATCTTCCGCTATTTCGGCGGCGAAGGCTCGCGGCTGGCGGGGCATCTGGTGCCCTCCGAGCGCGACCGCGTGCACATGTTCGCCATCCGCAAACCGATTGGTGTGGTAGGCCTGATCACGCCCTGGAACTTCCCCATCGCCATTCCCGCGTGGAAGATGGCGCCGGCGCTGATCTGCGGCAACACGGTGGTGGTGAAGCCGGCATCGGTTTCGCCGCTGTGCTGCTGGCGGCTGGTGGAAGCTCTGCACGAAGCCGGCATTCCCAAAGGCGTCATCAACTTCGTCGCGGGTTCGGGCGGCGAGTTGGGCGAGGCGCTGGTCAACGCCAAGCCCATCAAGGCCATTTCGTTTACCGGCTCGAATGACATCGGCAACTGGCTGCACACCGAAGCTTCGAAGCGCCAGCATGCGCATTCAGCTGGAAATGGGCGGCAAGAATCCCGACCATCGTTCTGAACGACGCCGATTTCGACTCCGCTGTGGAGAACGTGGTCAACGCGGCGTTCTTTTCCACCGGCCAGAAGTGCACGGCCACCAGCCGCGCCATTGTGGAAGACGGCATCTACGACAAGTTCGTCGCGGCCGTTGTGGAGCGCACGAAGAAGCTGAAAGTCGGCGACGGCATGCAGCCCGGCATCGATATCGGCCCCTGCGTGGACAAGGGCCAGCTGGAGACGGTGCTGAAGTACATCGAAATCGGGCGCAAGGAAGCGGGCGAACCGCTCTGCGGCGGCCGGCACCTCACCGAGGGCGCGCACGCTAAGGGCTATTTCGTCGAGCCCACGGTATTCGCGGATGTCACCGAATCCATGACCATCGCGCAGGAAGAAATCTTCGGACCGGTGCTTGCCATCATGCGCGCGAAGGATTTCGAAGACGCGATGCGCATCGCCAACAACGTCCCGTTCGGTCTCTCAGCCTCCATCCAGACCACCAACGTCTCGCGGGTGTTCGATTTCGTTTACAAGATGGAAGCGGGCCTCCTGACCGTGAACCTGCCCAGCGCGGGCGTGGAGTATCAGCTTCCCTTCGGCGGCACCAAGGATTCCAGCTTCGGTCCGAAAGAGCAGGGCCCGGCCGCGCTCGATTTCTACAGCGATTACAAAACGATTTACCTTAAATACTGATGCGTCTCGGACAAATCCAATCCGCCGGCGGCTCGGTCGCCGCCATCTTCGAGAACGGCTCCGCGCGCGCCATCCCCGGCCACACCATGCGGGATCTGATAGCCCGCTCCGAGGCGGAAGCCATCCCGCTGGCGAAGCTGGCCCAGAGCCTGGCGACGCGGCTTCCCACGAACGCCGCTCCCATCATTCCCATCCATCCGTGCGAAGTGTGGGGCTGCGGCTGCACCTACGAAACCAGCGCCACGTTCCGCGATGGCGAGCAGGGCACGCGGGACGGCATGTACGCGCAGGTGTATCGTGACCCGCGCCCGGAGATCTTCTTCAAGGGCACCAGCCGGGCGTGCGTGGGTCCCAACCAGGCGGCGGGCATCCGTTCCGATTCGCGCTTCACCGCGCCTGAGCCGGAGCTCGCGCTTGTTCTGGGCCGGCACGGTTCCATCCTCGGCTATACGCTGGCGAATGACGTTTCCGCCTGGGACATTGAGCGCGAAAACCCTCTGTATCTGCCTCAGTCGAAGACCTATGACGCCTGCTGCGCGCTGGGCCCGTATCTGCTGACCCCGGATGAAATCCAGGACCCCTACGCGCTCGAAATGACCTGCACCATCACGCGCGGCGCGACAACCCGGTTCACCGGCAGCACCTCCACCGGACGCCTGAACCGCAAGTTCGAAGCGCTGGTGGAATACCTGCTGCGGTCGAACGCAGTCCCTTCGTCGTCGGTAGTTCTCACCGGCACGGGGATCATCGTCACCGAAGAAGCCGCGCTGGCGGAGGGCGATGTGGTAACCATCAGCATCCCGCAGTTCGGTGAACTGCGGAACACCATGCGCGTGATCTGATCACTCGGCCGAATCGGACTCGTTTTCTGTTTCCGCCAGGCCGTCCAGCAGGTCCGGATCTTTCGCAAAGCGCTTCAGCACGGGAATGATCTTTCCGGAACTGAAGCCTGCCAGACGCAGCCTCCGGAATGCCGACGCCAGATCCTTGTCTTCCCGGAAGAGGTTGTCCCTGTCCGCCGTGCGGTATTTACGGCGGATGAAATCCTCGATCAGCACGGTTTCATCGCTTTCCGCATACACCCGCGCCACCGCCGTTTCCGCCAGCGCCGGAGCCACGCGCCGCTGCCGCAGATCGCGAACCGCCCGAGCCTTGCCGAAGCCTTGGTTTTCCAGCCGCGAGGTGGCGAACGCCTCGGCGAACTTCCGGTCGTCCAGCATGCCGTACTCTTTCAGCTTCGACAGTGCTGCGTCCACGTCCTCCGGCGCGGCCGCGCGCGCCTGCAGCTTTTTTCGCATCTCGCCCGAACTCTGGGCACGAGCGCCGACCGATTTCAGCGCGTATTCCCACAGTTTTAACGCGTCCAGCTTCTTCAGCACATCTCACATTATCCAGCTTCAGGAAATGGACTCAAAACTGCTACCATTGCATCGAAGTAAAATTGGCCTTTGAACAGGAGAACGAACATGGATAGAGACGGGATGGCGAATTTCTTTCTGGGTCTTGGTATCGGAGTTGGGTTGGGTATGCTGTTCGCGCCCAAATCCGGTGACGAGACGCGCGACATGCTGATGAGCAAAGCCGATGAAGGAAAGGAATACCTGAAGAAGCAGTCGCAGACGTGGAAGGACTCCGCTTCCGACCTGATCGATAAGAGCAAGGACGTGTTGAGCAAGCAGAAGGACACCCTGAACGACGCTGTGGAAGCAGGGAAGCAGGCGTACCGCGATAAGGTGGAGCCCAACATTCCCGCAGAAGCTCGCGTCTGATTTGGGTGCCGGCCCAATATGTCTGACGATTTATTTCGCTGGGTAGTAGCGGGCGGCGTTATTCTCGCCGCCCTCAGCATGCTGGTGCAGGCGATCATTGTGATCGGCCTGGGCGTGGCGGTGCGCAAGACGCAGGAGCGCGTACACACCATCATGGACAAGTCCGAGCCCATCATCGACAACGTCAAGCTGATCGTCGACGATCTCAAACCGAAGATTGCCGCAGTGACCACTGATGCCACCGATATCGTCAAGATCGGCAAGGAACAGGTGGAGCGGCTCTCCGAGCTGGTGAAGGATTTCTCGGACCGCGCCAAGGTGCAGATGGCTCGCATCGACGGAGCCGTGGATGAAACCATGGAGCAGGTCAACACCGCCGGTGGCGCCGTCCGATCCGCCATTCTGAAGCCGGTTCGCGAAGTGAACGGCTTCTTCTCCGGTCTGCGGACCGCAATTTCGGTGTACACGCAGGGCAGCCGCGCGTCGGTAGACCACGCGACGCAGGACGAAGAGATGTTCATCTAGTCGGCTGAATGGTCGACATCCACTCACACATTCTTTACGGTTTGGATGACGGCTCGAAGGATCTTCCCATGTCGCTCGACATGCTGAAGATCGCGGCCGAATCCGGCACCACCGATATCGTCGCCACGCCTCATTCGGATCTTCAGTTCACTTACCAGCCAGCCGAAATTGCGCGGCAGATTGCGGAGCTTTCCGCGGCCTTGCCCGGCATCCGCATCCATGCCGGCTGTGATTTCCATCTTCATTTCGACAATATCCGCGACTGCTTGGACCACCCCGCGAAATACACCGTCAATCACAAGCGTTACCTGATGGTGGAGTTCCCGGATGCTTCCATTTCCAAAGGAACAGCCGACGTCTTCGACCGCATGCAGCGTGTGGACATCACCCCTGTGATCACGCATCCCGAACGCAACACGCTGCTGATGCAGCAGATCGAAGAACTGACGCAGTGGGTGCGCGGCGGATGCCTGATTCAGGTGACCGCGCAATCGTTCCTGGGCCGGTTCGGCAAGGCCGCGCAGCACGCTGCCGGCGAACTGATGAAGCGTAATCTGGTGCACTTCGTCGCGAGCGACGGGCACGATCCCGAGTACCGCCCGCCGGTGCTGAAGCCTGGTTTCGACTTCATCGCTGAAAAGTATGGCGAGACTGTGGCGCGGCGGCTGTTCATCACGAACCCGAGGCGCCGTGCTGACCGGCGATTTCATTGAAGCCGAATACCCCGAGCCCGAACCGCCGAAGCGGCAATGGTATCGCTTCTGGTAAGGCCCTTGTAAACTGGATAGCCGAAGCATGGATTTAACAGACCGGAAGTTCTGGCTGGACCGCCCCACGTTTGTGACCGGCGGCACGGGCCTGGTAGGCGCTTCTTTGGTGGCCGGGCTGCTGGCCGCGGGGGCGGATGTGGTGTGCCTGGTACGTGACTGGGTGCCCGAAAGCGAACTGCTCCGCAGCGGCGATATTGGGCGCGTCAAGGTGGTTCGCGGCGATATCCGCGATCAGTCCACGCTCGAGCGTACACTCGGCGAATACGAAATCAACACCGTGATTCATCTGGCGGCGCAGACGCTGGTCGGCATCGCCAACCGTAATCCGGTATCCACGTTTGAGGCGAATATCGCGGGCACGTGGGCGCTGCTCGAAGCCTGCCGCCGCAGCCCCATGGTGAAGCAGATCGTGATCGCGTCTTCGGACAAAGCCTACGGCTCGCATGACCAGCTCCCTTACGACGAAAACGCTGCGCTGCAGGGCCGGCATCCGTATGACGTCAGCAAGTCCTGCTCGGATCTGATCGCTCAGACCTACGCGCACTCTTACGGGCTGCCGGTCGCCATCACGCGCTGCGGCAACTTCTATGGCGCGGGCGATTTGAACTGGAACCGCATCGTGCCCGGCACCATCCGTTCCGTGGTGCGCGGCCAAGCGCCCGTGATTCGCTCGGACGGTCAGTATATCCGTGATTACTTCTACGTGGAAGATGGCGCGGCCGCTTATATGCTGCTCGCACGGCGGCTGGCCGAAGACACCGCGCTGCGCGGCCAGGCATTCAACTTCTCGAACGAAATTCAGGTGACCGTGCTGCAGCTGGTGGATCGCATTCTGGCGCTGATGGGATCAGACCTGAAGCCCGACGTTCGGAACGAAGCCACCAACGAGATCAGAAATCAATACCTCAGCGCGGCCAAGGCGCGCGCGGTGCTGAACTGGTCTCCCGCGTTCACGCTGGAAGAAGGCCTCTCGCGAACCATCGGGTGGTATCGCGAGTTCCTGGCCGCCGGCGCCTGAGCGGGCGAGAACTTTCCCGGCCGCGCGGCACCAGTTCGCATGTCCGCGGCTCGCGCTTCGTCTCGCAGGGCGCTGCTTCTTTTCCAAATCCTCTTCGCCTCTTTCTGGGTTGTGGCGCTTGCCGCGGTATTCGTGCAGGGACGCCTGCTTCACAAACCGTACCCCTACGACACCCTGCTCTTCATTCCATCGGTCCGCTTCACCGACTTCACCATTTTCGATCCGCGCTTCGCCATCTGGGACCACACCACGAAGTTCTTCGATCTGCCCGGCTTTTCATTCACCTATCCGGCGCCCCTGCTGGTCGGCTTTCTCGCCTATTGGAAGCTGACGCCGCACCCGCTGGCGTATTACCTGATCACAATTGTGGTGTTTGCCATCGGCGCGGCGGGGTGGCTGGCGGTTCGCTGTCCGGCGCTGCGATTCACCCTCGCGCTCAGTCTTGCCGGCGCCTACCCGCTCTTCTTTCTGCTGGACCGCGCCAATATTGAGGGCTTGGTCTGGATCACCACCGTTGTCGCCTCGTTCGTGTTTGTTCGCCGGCATTTCACGGCCTCGGCCATTCTGTTCGGCATCGCGGCCGGCATGAAGATCTTCCCCGGCGCGCTGCTGCTGCTGTTTCTGGTGAACCGCCGGTATCGTGAGCTGACGATCGGGGTAGTCTCGGCGTTTCTTTGCAATCTGGCCGCCCTGGCCATCGCCGGTCCCGACATCCCCGGCGCTTTGCGCGGCGTCCTCGCCGGCATGGATTTCTTTCGTCACTTTGAAATCCTGTGCGTCCGGCCCGATCAGATCGGCTTCGAGCACTCGCTGTTTTCGTGTATCAAACAGGTGCTGCATCTCGCCCTGCACAGTTCGGCGCGTACGGACGCGCTGCTTCCCACAGCCTGTCTGATCTATGGCGCCGTTGTGGCCGTGGCGTTCGCCGCGCTCTACTGGCTCCGCATCCGCCGCCTGCCGCTGCTGAATCAGTTCACAGCGCTCAGCGCTTGTTCGGTGGTGCTGCCGTTCACCTCTTACGATTACACGCTGGTTCACCTCTACGCCCCTTTCGTGGCCTTTCTCATCCTGCTCACCACCGATGTCGCGGCCGGACGCACCAGGCTGACGGTTCGCGAGGCCGTTGCCTTTTTGATACCCTACACGCTGATCTTCGCGCCTCTCAGCTGGATGCTGGCCCACAGCAGCGGAATGGGCGGGCAGGTGAAAGCTCTCGCGCTGGTGGCATTGCTTCGCGCCGCTGTCACCATTCCGCTGCCGAGCTCCCTGTTTGGCGAAGTTGCCATCTCAAAACCCGCCCGTTCCGGCGGGTTAATCACGCTCAGCCTCCATTTGCCACGCGTCCGGCCCGCGCATCGCTTATCCTGAATCGAGGAAGTCAGAATTGGCACGAAGCCCAGAAGAAATACGCCGGGAGATTCATATCCTGGTTTCGGAATACCATGACGCGGCTTTTCCCGGCCGCTCCTTCGAACCTGGCGCTTCGCCGGTCCCGGTCTCGGGCCGTGTCTTCGATGCCCAGGACATGCGCTCCCTGATCGATGCCGGTCTCGACTTCTGGCTCACCACCGGCCGCTTCGCCAATCAGTTCGAGCGCGAATTTGCGCGCTGGTTCGGCGTGCGCGGCGCGAGCCTGGTGAATTCGGGCTCTTCCGCGAACCTGGTGGCGCTCTCCGCCCTCACCTCGTCCAAACTGGGCGAGAAGCGCCTGAAGCCCGGGGACGAAGTGATCACCGTGGCCGCCGGGTTTCCCACCACCGTCAATCCCATCCTGCAGAACAACCTGACGCCGGTCTTCATCGACGTTTCGCTGCCCACCTTTGAAGTGGATGTCAGCCAGCTGGAAGCCGCGCTCAGCTCCAGAACGCGCGCCGTCATGATTGCGCACACGCTCGGCAATCCCTTCGATCTGGCCGCCGTGCAGGCATTCTGCAAGAAGCACGACCTGTGGTTCGTGGAAGACTGCTGCGACGCCGTCGGAGCGCTTTACGGAGGCCAAAAGGTCGGCACATTCGGGGATCTGGCGACAGTCAGCTTTTACCCCGCTCACCACATCACCATGGGCGAAGGCGGCTGCGTGCTTACCGACAAACCGCTGCTGAAGACGTTGGTGGAATCCTTCCGCGACTGGGGCCGCGACTGCTGGTGCGAACCCGGGAAAGACAATACCTGCGGCAAGCGCTTTGACTGGCAGCTGGGCGATCTGCCCTGCGGCTACGATCATAAATACACCTATTCGCACATCGGCTACAACCTGAAACTCACGGACATGCAGGCCGCGGTAGGCGTTTCGCAGCTGAAGAAGCTGCCCGGGTTCATCGCTGCGCGCCGCCGCAATTTCGATACGCTGATGGCCGGTCTGCGGCCCTTCGAAGATGCTTTCATGCTGCCCGCCGCCACTCCCGGAAGCGAACCGAGCTGGTTCGGATTTCCCCTCGCCGTCCGCCCCGGCGCGCCTTTCACGCGCGACGAACTGGTGCGCCACCTGGAAGCGCGCAAAATCGGGACGCGGCTGCTTTTCGGCGGAAATCTGGTGCGCCAGCCCGCCTACCAAGACGTTCCGCGCCGCATCGTGGGCGATCTCGCCAACACCGATTTCGTGATGCGCAACGTCTTCTGGATCGGCCTCTACCCCGGTCTGACCGAACCCATGCTCGACTACATGATCACGTGCTTCCGCGACTTTCTTGCCGGCGACCGTTCGCTGTTTCCCATGGCTAAGGAACTGGTCTCGCGATGAAAGTCGTGATCCTCTGCGGCGGCCAGGGCACGCGCCTCCGCGAGGAAACCGAGTTCCGCCCCAAGCCGCTTGTCGAAATCGGCGGCCGGCCCATTCTGTGGCACATCATGAAAAGCTACGCGCAGGCGGGCTTTCGCGAGTTCATCCTCTGCCTGGGTTACAAGGGCAGCATGATCAAGGAATACTTCCTGAATTATGAAGCGATGAACAACGATTTCACGGTCTGCCTCGGCAAGAGCCACGCCATTCGCTATCACGACCAGCACGAGGAGCAGGATTTCCACGTCACTCTTGCCGATACTGGCGCGGAATCGCAGACCGGCGGACGCCTGCGGCGTGTACGCAAGTATCTGGGCGATGAACCGTTCCTGCTGACCTACGGCGATGGCGTCGCCGACGTCGACCTGCATGCGCTCATTCGCTTTCACAAGGAGCACCGTCGGACCGCGACAGTCACCACCGTTCGTCCCGTTTCGCGTTATGGCATCCTCGAACTGACCGAGAAGTTCGCCGTGCGCCAGTTCATCGAGAAGCCGCAGATCGATGGCTGGGCCAGCGCTGGTTATTTCGTTTTCGAACCTTCGATCTTCGACCTGCTGACCGGCGACGACTGCATTCTCGAGCAGGATCCGCTCGCGCAGCTTGCCGCGCGCGGCGATTTGATGGCCTATCAGCACGAAGGCTTTTTCTTCGCTATGGATACGTTCCGGGAATACAAATATTTGAATGACCTGTGGAAGAGCGGCAAAGCGCCGTGGAAAACCTGGGTCTAGTGGAATAACCGCACGGAATTGTTACAAAACCAGTCGTGGTGGTGCGAAGTTACACAGATTGCGCGGCCGTTTTATGTTCGAATAAAACACAGTGCAATCCAGGGATCACGCACTGAAGGAGAAACTGCGTCCACTGGCCGACGACAAGCCGCGCTACGGCTGCCGGCGGCTGGCTGCGCTGCTGAAGCGTGAGGAGAAACGGTGCACCCAAATCATTTCATCGTGAAACACCGCGGGAGGCGCTGCCGGGATTTAAGAATTTCTTAGGGACAAGAGCGCTGGTTATCAACCATAAGTAAAGGATCACGAGTTACTTGCATTCAATGAACCGCCGAACGGCACAGGCAGGCATGAGGAGCCCGGCGAGGCAGCGCATCCTGATTACCGGCGGCTCCGGGACACTGGGCTATAACATCGCGCGCCTGCTTGCGTCTCGGCCGGACCTGGAAGTCATTCTTCCGCTTCGCGAGCCGCACCTCAACTTATTCAGCCGCTATCCCAACGTTCGCCTGATTCAGGCGGATCTGTCAAATTCCGGTGAGATCGGCCGCGTGCTCGCCGAACTTGCGCCCGAAGTGATCATTCATTGCGCGGCAAGCGGCGTCCGGCCGGACCGTCCCTGCTGGTTTCGCATGACTAACTTCAATGTGCAGACCACTCTGCATCTGTTTGAAGCGTCATGCGCGCTGCCGGATTGCCACTTCGTTTACATCAGCACCGGTCTGGTTTACCGCAACCAGAACCGTCCGCTGCTCGAGACGGATCCCGTTGGCACACAGCATCCCTATGGCGCGAGCAAGGCCGCGGCGGAGTGTCTGCTGCAGGCCGGCGCGGCGGAGTTTAACCGGCGCCTGACAGTCCTGCGGCCGTTCTCGTTCACCGGGCTGCATGACGGCGGAGGCCGGCTCTTTCCGTCTCTGCTGCGCACGGCGTTGATGAAAGAGCCCGTGCGCCTCTCGAGCGGTATGCAGTACCGTGATTTCTGCAGCGTGCAGGATATTGCGCTCGCCGTGCAGGCGGTGTTGCAGCGGCGCGAAGCAAAATCAATTGAGGTATTCAATCTGGGCAGCGGGCAATCGAGGACCCTGCGCGAAACCGTGGAATCCGTCTGCCGCGAAATCGGCCTGCAGGCGGATTTGCGATTTGGCGAGCTGCCTTATCATCCGTACGAGCCCATGCACATGGTGGCCGACATCCGCAGAGCGGTCACCGAACTGGACTGGCAGCCGGCGGTCAGCCTTTCGTTTGCGGTTTGGGAACTCGCACAGGCCGAGTTCCCGGCTCTGCGGGTCAGGGAACCGCAGGCGAGCTGCTTCGCGCGATGACAGCGCCCGCGCTGTCCATCGTGCTCCCGGCATACCGCGAAAGCGGATCCCTCGAACAGCTCCTTCCGGTACTGAAGGTATGCGCCGCGGCCCTGACGCCTTCACATGAGATTCTGGTGCTCGACTCGAGCGAGCCGTTGGACGATACAGCCGCCGTTTGCCGCGCGAACGGCGTGCGCCACGTTCGCCGCCGCGGCGGCAATCGTTATGGCGACGCCGTGCGCACCGGCATTGCCGAAGCCCGCGGCCGTTGGATTCTCTTCATGGATGCGGATGGTTCGCACAACCCCGCTCAGCTGCACCGGCTTTGGGAGAAGCGCGACCGTTTCGATGTTGTCATCGGCTCCCGTTACGTCTCCGGCGGCGCTACCGAGAATCCGTGGATCCTGATTGGAATGTCGTTCGTCGTCAACCTGACCTTCCGGCTGGCGTTTCAGCTGGATTGCCGCGACGTGACCAACAGCTTGCGCCTGTACTGCGGCGAGAGCCTGCGCGCGCTCACGCTGCGCTCGGATGACTTCGATATCATTGAGGAAATCCTGATCAAGATCGTTTCGGGAGCCGCGCGCGGCACAGTCACCGAGGTGCCGGTAGTGTTCGAGCGGCGCAAAGCTGGAGAAAGCAAGCGCAACCTGATGACCTTCGCCGCCAGCTATCTCACCACACTCAGAAGACTGCGCAAGTTTCGGGAAGCCGCGCGCCAGGAAGCCTGTGGCGTGCCGGCCGTCAAGTGAAATATCTCATCACCGGCGGCTGTGGTTTTGTCGGCAGTAACATCACGGCGGAACTGATTGAGTCGGGTCAGCCGGTTACTGTGTTCGACAATCTGGGGCGTCATGGCTCCGCCGCCAATCTGACGTGGCTGCGCACGTTAGGTAACTTCACCTTTGTGCACGGCGACACCCGGAATGCGTCCGATGTCCAGATGCTGATCCGACAGGAGAAGCCGGATGTAATCTTTCACTTAGCGGGTCAGGTAGCGATGACCACCTCCATGCAAAGCCCGCGAAAGGATTTCGACACCAATGTGGTCGGTTCCATCAATGTGCTGGAAGCGGTCCGCGAACTCGCGCCGCGCGCGACCATTGTGTACGCCTCCAGTAACAAGGTTTATGGCACGCTTTCGCAGTTGAATTTGACGGAAGATGAGACGCGATATCGCCCGGCGGGTTCCGCAGGCGGCGTGGACGAAACGGCGCCACTGGCCTTTCATACACCCTACGGCTGCTCGAAGGGCGCGGCCGATCAGTACATGCTGGACTACGCGCGCGGATTCCATCTGAACACTGTCGTTTTCCGGCACTCCACCATCTATGGCGGGCGTCAGCATGCCACCATCGATCAGGGATGGGTCGGCTGGTTCTGCCGCCAGGCGCTCGCCGTGCGTGACAATCCGAGCCGTGAACCGTTCACCATCTGTGGAGATGGCAAGCAGGTCAGAGATCTGCTCCACGTCTCAGATGCCGTGCGCTGCTATCTCGCCGCCGCCCGTAACATTGATGACGTAAGAGGTCAGGCTTTCAACATCGGCGGCGGGGTGGAGAACAGCATGTCTCTCCTGGAACTGTTCCTTTTCCTCGAGAAGCGCCTGTCCGTCAAACTGGAATACCGGCGTCTGCCGTGGCGGCACGACGATCAGAAGTACTTCGTCGCCGATAACAGTAAGGCGACGCGTCTGCTGCGCTGGTCGCCTTTGATGAGCAAGGCGGAAGGCGTCCAGACAGTACTCGACTGGGAAAGAGATGGGGCTTGAACTTTCGGACAGCGTGACTGCCGCGCCGAAGGTAAGCCGCGCGAGAACCGTCGTCGTTGCCGCCGGCTGTCTCTTAGTCGCGGCGCTTTGTATTTATCGCATTGGCGCACTTGTGCCGCAGCCGCTGGATGCGCCGGGCACATTCCGGCCCATCCTGAACCAATGGCTCGTTTCTTATATCCGGCTGTTTCCCACTCCCGGAGCGGCTTACACCTGCTGGCGCGTTTTGTGTCTGGTCTCGATGTTCGTCCCCGCCGCCCTCGCGTTTTGGAACTATAAGCGCCCAGGCAGATCCCGCTGGCTGTTTCTGCTCAGCATCGGCGTGTGCCTGCTGGTTTGCCGCTTTCCCAGTTTGGTGGCGTTTCAGTTGAATCCGGACGAAGCCGAATTTCTCTCGGCCGCGCAGAAGCTGTTCTATGACAGTAACTTCTTCCGCTCTGTGGATTGTGGGACCAGCGGTCCGCTCAATATCTATCCGCTAATGCTTCCGGCCATCTTCGGCATCACGCCGGATTTCGCCTCCAGCCGCCTGCTGATGGTGTTGATTGCGTTTGCCGTTTGCTTCCTCCTGTACCGCACGGTCGCCCTGATTGGCGCGGAAAGCCTCGCTCGAGTCGCCATCCTCCCGTTGGTTGCGGCGTTCGCGAGCTTTCGCCAGGCGAATCTTCTGCATTACAGCTCCGAACAGATTCCCATGCTGCTGGTCGCGGTGACTCTTTACCTCACCGTTCGTGTGCTCCGCAACCCTGCAGCTTACCGGCTGCCCCTCGTGCTGCTGGGCCTGCTGATCTCGGTTGGTTTCTTCTCCAAGATGCAATCCGTGCCGGTGATCGGCTCCATGGCCGCCGTGGCCGTGCTCTACGTTCATTACCAGGGAAAGGCCCGGCGCATCTGGGAACCCGCATTACTCACGGCAGCCGGCACTCTTTCGCTGCTGATTGCCAATGCGGTGTTCTGCTACGCCACCGGCGTGCTGAACAGCTTCTGGATCAGTTACATCGTTTCCAACCAACGCTACACCCAGCTGGACAGCAGATTCATTCGCGACTTCCCGGGCTTTATCCAATACCTGTTCGGAACCGAAGAGATTCGCTTTCTCCTCTTCCTTCTGCTCGCGCTCGCCGTTGCCGTTTACACGATGAGCAGATCGAGCGACTCTCGCGTGCTGCGGGTTACCGATGCCGGCGCACTGGTGATCGTCACCGCGATCGTCACCCGTTATTCCAACTCCGGAGCAGCGTGGCTGTATCTGGCTCTTATCGCGCTGCTGCTGGCAAGGCTCTGCACCCTCGCATTTCACCGCTCCGGACACTTCGGCAGCGACCTGGTGCGCTGGTTCGGCCTGCTCTGTGCGGTCTGCGCCGCTGCGGCCGTGTTCTCGGTCTACAAACCCCACCGCTATTTCCCGCACTATCTCCTCTTCCTGCTGACGCCGGTAAGCGTCACGCTGGCATGGATGCTGGTGCGGCAGGAGAGCCGGCGCCGGCTCTTCCCGCTCCTCTTTCTTACCCTGACGATGTCGCAGGAAACTTACCTCTGGGCATTCCAGGACGATCACAATTTCCAAAACATCGTTCCGCTCATTCGTTCGGCCGATGGCGACTTTATTCGATCGCTGGTCACGCCGCGCGGAAAGATCTTCGTCTGGGGCTGGACAGCCGATCCGTATCTCGGCTCCGGCCATGTGGTCGCCACCCGCGATTTGAATCTGTTTTACTTCTTCCTCGCGCCGCGCGAAATCACTTCGTATTACCGCGACCGCTTCATGACCGAAATGCGCGCGGCCCCACCCGAGTTGTTCATCGACGCGGTGTCTCCGGTCTCCTGGTCGATGTGGGATCCCGGCCTTTACCGGTTCGACCAGTTTACCGATGTCGCGTTTTTCGTCCGCGAGAACTACATCCACGTCGCGGACGGATACGGCTGTCACTACTTTCTGCGCCGCGACCTTGCGGCCAGGCGCAAAGCAGTCCCGCAGCCGCCGGGCTGCCTGCCACAGGCTCTCCGGTGCTCGGATGCGCAGGCGCATTATTATGCCGGGGATGGCTCGGTGTTAACCGAATTCCGCCAGCTGCCGCCGCTCGAAATGCCGGAGCATGCGCTGATCGAAGCGAAGTTCACGCCCATGGCGCGGCAGACCGCCGATGCCACCGTGTTTCAGAATGAATCCGCTCCGCGCAGCTACCGCGGCTACCGCTTCCTCAGCATCGGCGGCGATCGGTACCGCCTGCTTCTCGGGCTGGGCACGCGCTGGGCGTTTTCGAAATCCATCTACCTTCCGCCCGGCCAGCCGGTCGATCTCTCGGTGGAGATCAATCATCAGGACGTCTTCCTGCGCGCAAACGGTCTCGGCGTGGACGACATGCACCTTCCCACGCCTCCCGCCGCCTCCCGCGGTGTGATTACCACAGGCACTTGGATCGACGGCGCGTGCCGCTTCACCGGATCCATCCCGCTGTTCCAAATCCTCGACCTGGAGGCGCGCCGTTGAGATACGTTCTCCTGGCCTGCATCCTGGCCGCGCTGGTTCCGCTCGCCATGCCGAAACGGATCGGCCTGCTGGTCGCGCGTGCGCGTCATCAGGTGGAACTCGCTCCCGGCTGCAGCGTATTCGCGCCGGGCATTCTCGATGGCGAGGACCGTTTCATGAGAGCCAGGCGCGACATCTACGAAGTGCAGCGCGACGGCAATATCGCCATGTACGATACGCCGCTCGGCTCTTTCTGGTATCCGGTTTCCGCGTGGACCCTTCCGTCGCTCGTCGAAATCACCGAAACAGACCCGTACCGTTTCCGGCAGACCGTCCACCCCGGCGACGTCGTTCTGGACATCGGCGCGAACGCCGGGGCCGAGGTGCGTCTGGCCCTTTCCGCAGGCGCAAAGGAGGTAATCGCCGTGGAACCCGAGCCCGTGATCCTCGAATGCCTCCGCCGCAATCTCTCCGCCGAAATCCGCGAGAAGCGGGTCACCGTCATCCCCAAAGGTGCCTTGGACCATGACGGAACCGCGACCCTGCATCTCGATCGGGCCAATGCCGGCGCCGCCAGCTTTATCCAGGGAAGCGCGGCCACGCTCGACGTGCCCGTCACCACGGTCGACCAGCTCGTCTACGAACTGGGGCTGCCCAAGGTCAGCTTGATCAAGATGCACGTCGAAGGCGCGGAAGAGAAAGTCCTGCAGGGCGCCGCCGACACGATCGGTCGGTTTCACCCGCGCCTCGCCATCTCTCTCGAACACCGCCGCGACGACGCTCAGGTGCTCACCGCCGCCGCCCTCCGGTTCTGGCCCGGTTACCACGTCTCTTTCACACCGTGTACCAAAACCTTCAACTTCATTCACCCCGGCGCCGCGCTGCTGGCCCCGTGACCCGCTTGGAAAAACCGGCTCCTGCTGTTAGAATCAAAGATTACGTTCAGGAGTTCTTACAGAAATGGCACGAGTTTGCGAAATTTGCGGTAGAGGCCCTCAGTTCGGCAATAAGATCAGTCACGCGCATAACGTCACCAAGCGGCGCTGGAACATCAATCTGCAGTCCGTGCGCGCGCTGATTCAGGGAGCCCGGCGGCGCGTTCGCGTCTGCACATCCTGCATCCGCGACGGCAAGATCCAGAAAGCCGCCTAAGCCCCGAACAGCGGCAGCAGGTCCCGAAGGCTCTCCACCACCAGCAGCCGTTCTCCCGCAGCAGGAAGCCCTTCCTGCTCCAGTCCCCAGGTGCGCGCGTGCGGCACGAACACCGCCCGCAGCCCTGCGGCCAATGCCGGGTTGATGTCGGATTTCGGGCTGTTGCCGATCATCCACGTCCGGTCGTGGTCGAACTGCCGGCTGGCCGCCAGTTCCAGGTACGCCTCGCGGTTCTTTTCCTTCACAATGCCGAGGTGCGCGAAATACGGCTTCAGGCCGGAGCGCTCAATCTTCGCGGATTGCTCCTCCACATTGCCCTTCGTAAACAGCGTCAGTTCATGTCGCTCCGCCAGCACCGGAATGGTTTCGGCCACGCCCTCCAGCAGCTCCATCGGGCTCTGCAGAATGTCATGCGCCAGCGCGTTGATCGTCTCGGGATGCCCCGCATCCCACTCGCGCTCAACCAGCCTTTCATAGCACTGCCGCAGATTGCGCGCGAAGTTCATCGCGCCATAGCCGTGCACGCGATTATTCGCGAGCTCAATCTCATCGAGCGCTTCCCGCACCTCCGCCGGAGTCAGCCGCGAATGCGCAAGAAACTCGCAAAAGCCATCGAACGCCTTCTCGAAATAGACGTTGTTTTCCCACAGCGTGTCGTCTGCATCGAAAATCAGATGCTGCCGTCCCCGCACGGGCGCCGCACTGCTCACGGCGCCGGAACCTTCGGCGCGAGCTTGAACGGAATCTCCACCATAACATCCACATCCACCGGCACGCCCGCGCGCGTGGCCGGCGAAAACTGCCACTTGCTCAGCGCCTCCATCGCGCTCTGATCCAGACGTTCGTCGATGCCCTTCAGCAGTTCCACGTGGTCCACCGCGCCTGCGCCGGTGATCATACACATGAGCTGCACACGCCCTTCGATGCGCTCGGCCGCCGCCGTCGCAATGTACTTCGGATCCACCTTGCGGTGCGGCACCGGCGGACTGATTGGTCCCTCCGCCAGATTCGACAGCGTGCGGCTGGCATACCACATCATCCAGCTGCCGGAATAGCTGGTGATGTTCGGCATCTGAATCGCCATGCTGTACACTTCGCGCCCATCGAAGCGCGAGGTCGGTGCGCTGCTCACACGCCTCGCGCCACCATGGTTCGCCGCCGGCTCACGCTCTGGCGACGCATATTTCGAAAGCCCGCGCAGCGATTCCGCCGACGTCGGAGCGGCGTTCAGGCGGGCCATCAGCGTGGGCCGCGCTTCCGCGCCGCCGCCCTTCACGAACAGGTCCGGGACGGTCAGCGCCGCGCCTTTTTCTCCACCCGGGCCGCCGTTCGGATTCAGTTTCGGACCCGCCGCAAACTCCGCCGCGCGCGACCCATGTGGAATCGCATTCTGGTCGCTCGGGTTCAGCCCCACCACGACGACGTTCACCTGCGTCTGCCGCAACCCGGCCAGCGCGCTCTGCAGCGCCGATTGCGATTCCGACGCGGGCGAAGGAACAGCCACGGCCGGCGGCGCTTCCATCTGCGGCGTCTGCGCCGCCGCGCGGCTTTTCGCTTCGGGAACGCTGAACTTCGGCCGCTTTTCGGTCTTCAGCGCCGGCGCGCCCATGCTATCGAGCGCCGTAGGCTTCACGTTCAGCGCCAGTTCCGCCGGCACATCCGGCAGCCTGGGCTGCGGCACATTCTTCGCCACCTTCGGCTGGTCCGCCAGCGGTACGAACTTCTTCGGCGCGGGCTTCGGCGCATCGGGCACCATCACCGCCAGGATGTTGGGCGTGGGCACATCCTTGCGAATAATGTCTGGCACTGGCTGCCACACCAGCTGCAGCCCCTTCGGCGCATTCTTCGGCGACGAAACAATCTGCTGCTTCGGAATCACCACGGTGGCTCGGGGCGGCCGCGCGCTCGCCTGCTGTATCGGCTTCACATCCGGCAGCTTGTCGCGGAACTTGTAATACACAATGTGCGCCTCCCTGCCTTTCAGCAGCTGGTCGTAGGCCGAAGGCGTTTTAGCCGGAGGATTGGAGACCAGCAGCAAAAAGGCCGCAAAGGCGACGTGAATGGCAAGCGACACCAGCCACGGCGCCGGCCGCGCCATCTTCTCTTTGTCCGCTTCCACCCGGACAATCACCCCTACGTACCTGCCAGTTTGTGACTGTGCCCGTTCATGGGCGCCAGCTGTTTCATCCGCGCGGTTTCCTTCAGCTTCGGAATGTACTGCACCAGGAAGTTGCTCAATTGTTTGAGTCGCTCCGCTTCGGAACGGTTGCGCAGCAGCAGGCTTTGGAAATCGACGTCTTCAATCGACTGCGCCAGCTGAAAGCTCAGCTGCCGGTCGTCCAGCACCGGTTCCGCGAACACGCGCACGTCGCCCGTCTCCAGCATGCCTTTGAAACGCTGCAGGGCTTCACGCTGCAGTTCGAGCGGCGCATCGGAAGGGTCGTCGTCATCAAAGAATTCCACTTCGCCGCGCAGGTAAGCCTTGTCGCGATTCAAATCCAGAATTTCAAAGCGGCGGAGACCGCGCGTCACAATGTCCATGCGGCCGTCCGGATAGCGCGTCAGCACCTTATCCACAACCACAGTGCAGCCGGCGTTCACAATGCCATCCTTGCGCGCCAGCACGATTCCGAATTCAGACTGATTCTCAATCGCTTCCCCCACCATTTCCTTGTAACGTTCCTCAAAAATATGTAGAGGAAGCTGCACCCGCGGAAAGACCACCAGCTGCAGCGGGAACAGGGGCAGAAGTCTTGACATGATACTATTATGGCCCGTGCTGCTGAGCGGGAAAGTCGTACTGATTACAGGCGCTTCGCGAGGCATCGGCGCGGCCTGTGCGCGCGCATTCGGAAAGCGCGGCGCGCTGCTTTCCCTCACCTCCCGCAGCCCCGTCGACAGCCCCGGATCGCTGTTGACCGAAGGCGATATCACCGATGCTGCTTTCCGCGAACACCTCGTTGCCACCACCATTGCCCGCTTCGGACGCATCGACATCCTGATCAATAACGCCGGCATGGGAACCTATCAGCCCGCTGCTACCGCCACGGGCGAAGATACGCGCCGCGTTTTTGAACTGAACTTTTTCGCCCCGCTTGCGCTCGCGCAAACCGTGATCCCGCACATGCGCGCGCAGCAAAGCGGCGTCATCGTCAATGTTTCCTCCATCGCGGGCAAGGTCGCCCTGCCGTGGATGACGTTATATTCGGCCTCCAAGTTCGCGCTCATTTCGCTCACCGACGGCCTGCGCATCGAACTGAAACCGTCGGGCATACACGCCATGTCCGTCTGTCCCGGCTATGTGAAAACCGAGTTCCACGGCAGCGCCATCGGCCGGCCTCCCCGCCGCATCGCCGAAATGTCCAGGTATGCAATTTCCGCTGATCACTGTGCGGAAGCCATCGCGCGCGGCGTGGAGCGCGAGGCCCGCACAGTCGTCACCCCGCGCTGGGGATGGCTGTTCATTGCCCTCGAGCACCTTCTCCCTTCGGTGGTAGACTCCCGATTGGGCGGCGTGATTTCCGAAACGTAATTAGAAATGATTTTGAAATTAAAGCGGACCCCCGGGATTTATCTCGCCGGCTTTATGGCCTCCGGTAAAACAACTATTGGCCGGGCGCTCGCTCAGCGCATCGGCTGGCACTTCGCCGATCTCGATGAGGACATCGAAACCGCCGCGCAGTGCAGCATTGCGGCCATCTTCGATGAGCAGGGAGAAGATGAGTTCCGCCGCATGGAGGCCGAAAGTCTGCGTGAACGGGTAAACAAAATCCGCCACGGCGTGCCAACGGTGGTCGCGCTGGGCGGTGGCGCGTGGACCCAGCCCGCCAATGCCGAGCTGATGGAAAACAACGGCGTCGCGCTCTGGATCGATTGCCCGTTCGAAACCGTTTACGAGCGCGTCAACCAGAACGGCCACCGCCCGCTCGCGCGCGACCCCGTTCTTTTCCGCAAACTCTTCGACGAGCGCCAGGCCGTTTATGCGCAAACCTCCCTCCGCGTTCCCGTCACCGGCAGCGACCCGGAAATCGCCGTGGACCAGATTCTGAAACTGTCCCTCTTCGACGAGTGAGCGCCCCGAACGCTCTCGCCATCCTGCGGGCCGCGCTGGCGGCAGCCGAACCGGCGCGCGCCATCCGCCGCCACTGGAACATCCGCCCAGCCGATTACCGCCACATTTACGTGGTGGGGGCGGGGAAGGCTGGCGCCTCGATGGCCCAGGAGGTGGAGCGCAAACTGGGCAGCCGCATCACCGCTGGGCTGGTGAATGTGAAGTACGGCCACACCGTCCCGCTGCGCCGCATCCAGCTCAATGAATGCGGCCATCCCGTGCCGGACGAAGCCGGCGTCCGTGGTTCCGAGCGCATCGCCCAACTGGCGACTTCCGCGGGCGAAGGCGATCTGGTGCTGTGCCTCATATCCGGCGGCGCCTCCGCGCTGCTGCCGCTTCCCGTGGAAGGCGTGTCGCTCTCGCAGAAGCAGGAGCTGACGCGCCAGCTGCTCGCCTGCGGCGCGGATATCCATGAGATGAATGCCGTCCGGAAGCATCTCTCGCGGATTAAGGGCGGGCAGCTGGCCGCCATGGCCGCTCCCGCGAAAGTCGTCACCCTGATCCTTTCGGATGTGATCGGTGACAACCTGGACGTGATCGGTTCCGGCCCCACCGCGCCGGACGCATCCACCATTGCGGATGCGCGCGCGGTGCTGGCGAAATACGGCATCCGCACGGAACTCGAAGCGGCCTTTCGCGAGACGCCGAAGAAATCGGCCGCCGAACACATCCTGACCGGCACCAACCGGCGGGCCTTGGCGGCCGCGGCGAGGAAGGCGCGGGCGCTCGGGTACCGGACACTGCTCCTCGCCAGCACGGTGGAAGGCGAGACCCGCGATGTGGCCCGGATGCACGCGGCCATGGCCCGGGAAATCTATACCTCCGGCAACCCCATCAAACCACCCGCGTGCCTGATATCGGGCGGCGAAACCACCGTCACGCTGCGCGGCGCGGGGAAAGGCGGTCGCAATCAGGAGTTTGCGCTGGCCGCCGCCATCGACATCGCCGGGCTTGACGGCGTTACCATTCTGAGCTGTGGCACCGATGGAACCGATGGCCCGACCGATGCCGCCGGCGGCGTGGTGAACGGCGCCACCAGCGATTCCGCAGCGCGCACCGCTCTCGCCGAAAACGATTCCTACCATTACTTAAAATCCCGTGACGCCCTTGTGATCACCGGACCGACGCATACCAACGTGATGGATATTCACGTCGTAATCGTCGAGCCCTGAGCCCCGGCGGTTGTCATAGCTGGGCCGCTTGTCATAATTGCCTCATGCCGACCCGCGAAGCCGTCACCCTGCAGCGCTGCGCATGGGCGGGTTCCGATCCGCTGATGTGCGCTTACCACGATGAAGAGTGGGGCGTGCCCGAATATGACAGCGGCGCGCTCTGGGAAAAGCTGATGCTCGACGGCTTTCAGGCCGGCCTTTCCTGGGCCATCATCCTGCGCAAGCGAGAGGCCTTGCGCGAAGCCTTCGCCCGTTTCGACCCCGAAGCGGTGGCGCGCTTCGGCGAGGCGGATGTCGCCCGGCTGCTCGGGAACGCGGCCATCATCCGTTCGCGCGCGAAGGTCCAGGCGACCGTTGCCGGCGCGCGCGTGTATCTGGCCATGCGGGAGCGCGGCGAAGACTTTTCGCAGTTCGTCTGGAACCTCGCCGGCGGGAAACCCGTCGTGAACTCGGGCGACGTTCCCACGCAGACGCCGCTTTCCCTGGAGATTTCCAAGGCCCTCAAAAAACAAGGATTCTCCTTCGTGGGCCCGGTCATCGTCTATGCATGGATGCAGGCTGTCGGAATGGTGAACGATCATGCGCCCTCGTGTTTCCGGCGTGCGGCCGTAAATAAGCGCCATGCCCGAGGGAAATGAACTCCACCGCGTCGCGGAGAGCCACCAGCAACTCTTTCAGGATCGCGTGCTCACAGTGGCCGCGCCCAACGGCCGGTTTGAGAGCGGCGCGCGGCTGATCCACCGGCGCCGGCTGCGCTCCGTGGAAGCTTACGGAAAGCACCTTCTTTACGACTTCGGACCCGGCCGCCAGCTGCACATTCATCTCGGGCTCTTCGGCAAATTCCGCGAAGGCGAGATGCCGTTTCCCGAGCCCAAAGGCGCGCTGCGTCTGCGCCTCTCTACGGCCAGCCACTGGGTGGAACTGCGCGGCCCCACCGCGTGCGAAATACTCTCTGACGTCGAGCGCGCCGCGCTGCTGGCCCGCATCGGTCCGGACCCGCTGCGTCCGGACAACAGCCCGGCGCAATTCCTCGCGAAAGTGCGCAAGAGCCGCGCGCCCATCGCTGCGCTGCTGATGGACCAGTCCGTGATATCCGGCATCGGCAATATCTTTCGTGCTGAACTGCTGTTCCGCGCGCGCCTAAGCCCGTTCACTCCCGGCCTCGCGGTCCCCGCGCGTATGCTGACGCGCATCTGGAAAGACGCACACGTGCTGATGCGAGCCGCGGTGGACCAGCGCATCATCGTAACTACCAGACCGGAAGATCGCCCGCACCCGAAAGGCCGCGTGCGCGCCGGCGAGAAGCGCTATGTCTATCGCCGCAAAGGGCTGCCGTGTTTCCTCTGCGCGACGCCGGTGCTGACAAAGACCTTCGTGGCGCGCAATCTGTTCTGGTGCCCGAAGTGCCAGGCGGGCGACGACACCCGCCAGCTCGAAAGGATGGAATCGAACGTTCCCTGACAGGCCTCTGTTATCCTGAAATTTGATTCCAGCTTATGCCTGTAAAAGTAGCAATTAACGGTTTTGGCCGCATCGGCCGCAACGTGGTGCGCGCGGGTTTGCACAACCAGAATATCGATTTCGTCGCCGTCAACGATCTGACGGATACCACGACCCTCGCTCACCTGACCAAGTACGATTCCGTGCTCGGCGGCCTCCACGAGGATGTGCGCGTGGAAGGCGACAGCATCGTCGTCGGTCACCGCAAAATCAAGGTCTTCGCCACCAAGGATCCGGCTGAGATCGACTGGCCCTCCGTCGGCGCCGATATCGTCATCGAGTCCACCGGCCGCTTCACCGATGGAAAGGACGCGGCCAAGCACATGCGCGGCAGCGTGAAGAAGGTAATCATCTCCGCTCCGGCCAAAAATGAAGACGTCACGATGGTGCTGGGCGTCAACGACAAGACCTACGATCCGGCCAAACATAACATCATCTCGAACGCTTCCTGCACCACGAATTGCCTCGCGCCCGTGGTAAAGGTGCTGCATGAGAAGTTCGGCATTCTGAAGGGATCGATGACCACGATCCACAGCTACACCAACGATCAGCCGACGCTCGATTTTCCGCACAAGGACCTGCGCCGCGCCCGCGCCGCCGCGATCAATATGATCCCGACGACCACCGGAGCCGCGCTCGCCATCGGCCTCGTGATGCCTGAACTTAAGGGAAAGCTGGACGGTTATTCTCTGCGCGTGCCGACGCCCGACGTTTCGGTGGTGGATCTGGTCTGTGTGACGCGCGACAACACCGACAAGGCCGCGGTCAATGCGGCGCTGAAAGCCGCCTCCGAAGGCGAGTTGAAAGGCATTCTGAGCTATACGTCCGATCCGGTGGTCTCGAGCGATATGCTGCATAATCCGCACAGCTCGATTGTGGATTCCGACCTGACTAAAGTGCTGGAAGGCAACCTGGTGCATGTGGTTTCCTGGTACGACAACGAGTGGGGTTACTCCAGCCGTGTCGTGGATCTGGTTGGTTTCCTTGCCGGGAAAGGGCTCTGACGCCGGTTTTTGTTAAACCCTCGTAAAACCCTGCGGGTTTCGAAAGCTCCCGTGTAACATCGGGAGCTTTCCTGATAGTCTTCCATACATGAAAACCAAGTTCGTTGCAGTACTTGCCCTTCTGGGCGCATTCGTCTTCACACTGGCCGCCGCCGACGTCACCGGGAAGTACGTCGCTGAAGTTCCCGGCCGCCAGGGCAACACCATGTCCACCACCTTCAATCTGATGTCCGACGGCAAAGCGCTGACCGGCACGGTCTCCACGCAGCGCGGCGATATGCAGATCAGCGATGGCAAAGTGGACGGCGACAACATCTCCTTCACCACCGTTATGAAGATGGGCGACAACGAAATGAAGCTCACCTACACCGGCAAAGTGAAGGGCGATTCGATTGATTTCTCGCGCATGCGGGAAGGCGCCGATCAGTCTCAGAAATTCACCGCCAAAAAGCAGTAAGCACGATCGGACCTGCCGAACATGACCATCCTTCGAACACTGCCGCTGGTACTGTATCTGGCTGCCGGGGCGTGGGCGCAGGATGGGGTGGTTCGCTCCTCCGGGCAGCCGCTGCCGGGCGCAACCGTCACCGCCACGCTTGACGGGAAGACCATTTCGACGATTACCGATGAAGACGGCCGGTATCAGTTGAAGGGCGCCGCTCCCGGCGATTGGAAGGTGGCCGTGGAGTTGTTCGGCTTCACGCCGGCGCAGCAAACGGTGAAAGTAGGTCCGGGTGCAACGCCCACCCAGTGGAATCTCACGGTGGGTGTGGCGCCAGCACCGGTGCTGCAGACCCGGCGTGGTCCTCCGAGCGGCGGATCGGGCGCCGGGGCAGGAAGCGGCAGCGGACCGGGCAGTGGTCAGGGGCGAGCCCAGGGTCGCACAACAGCGCAGGGCGGCGGTCAGGGTCAGGGCAGGGGCGGCGCGAACGCTCAGGGTCGGCCGGGATTTCAAAACCTGACGCTGAACCCCAACAGCAACGCGGCGCAGCTGGCGGCGGCGCTCGAGGAATCGACCACGGCGGAATCCGCTCCGGCGGCTCCGGTGGGCGGCGATTCCAATGAAGCGTTCCTGGTAAACGGCAGTCTCAGCCAGGGCCTGGCGCAGGCGCGTCCCGACGGGTTCCCAGGCGGCGGAGGTCCGGGTGGGTTTGGCTTTGATCCCAACAACCCGGGTGGCGGTTTTGGCGGAGGTCCTAACGGACTGGGCGGTCAGGGTCCGGGACAGGGTGGCGGCCCCGGCGCGGGCGGCGGTCCGGGAGGTGGAGGCCGTGGGGGCGGTGGTGGTTTTGGCGGCGGCGGTGGTGGCGGATTTGGAGGCGGCGGCGGCTTCGGCGGACGCGGCGGTGGTGGCGGGCAGCGCGGACAGCGGCGGCCCGGTAACTCTCCGGCCTTCGGCAATCGCGCCGGCAGAAATCGCGACGGCATTCACGGTTCGGCGTTCATCACCATCGGCAATTCGGCGGTCAATGCGAACCCGTATTCCATTAATGGCGAGCAGATTCTGCAGCCGGCTTACGGCTCGGCGCGGTTCGGCCTGAGCGCTGGCGGCGCGCTGAACTTCCCCCATCTGATTCACGACAGCAAAACGTTCTTCTTCCTGAACTACACGGGCATTCGCAGCCGGCAGCCGTACGAAGGGGTGAATACACTGCCGACGCTGGCCGAGCGCGCGGGCGATTTCTCGCAGGCCGCAACCTCCTTTGGACCGGTGCGGATTTTCGATCCCACGACGGGGAACCCGTTTCCGAATAACGTGATTCCGGCTTCGCGCTTCAACCAGGTCTCGTTGAACCTGCTGCCGTATATCCCGCTGCCGAATGAGCCGGGGACGCTGAACAATTACCAGATCCTGCGCTCGGTTCCGAACAACACCGAGAACCTGAATGTGCGGATCAACCGGCCGGTAACGCAAAAAGACAACATCGACGTCAACGTGAATATGCAGCTGCGCAACGCGCACAACGCCCAGCTGTTCGGGTATACCGACGCCACCACGGGCTCCGGCCTGAGCCTGAGCGCGGGCGATACACATACGTTCAGCCGCAACTGGATCGAAGCGTTTCATTTCACGTTCAGCCGGAACAACAACACCACGCTCCCGTTCTTCGCTTACGGAGCGAACGTGGCGGCGCTTGCCGGGATCAACGGCACGTCGAACGACCCGCGGAACTTCGGGCCCCCAAACCTTTCCTTCACCAACTTCGGCGGCCTGAGCGATGCCAGCACTGCGGTGGGGCGCGCGCAGACGGCGGCGCTGAACGACACGGTCACCTTCGTTCACGGCAAGCAGACGTTCCGCTTCGGCGGTGATATTTCGCGGCGCAATAACAGCCCGGTAACGGATTCGAACGGACGCGGCAGCTACTCGTTCAGTGGGCTGCTGACCAGCCAGTTCATAAACGGCCAGCCGGTGGCGAATACCGGCTACGACTTCGCGGATTATTTGCTGGGGCTGCCGCAATCGAGCTCCATCCGGTTCGGCGACACCGCGAATTACTTCCGCGCCTTCGCCTACGACGCCTTTGTGACCGACGATTACCGGCTGCGGTCCGGCCTGACGCTGATGCTAGGGCTGCGCTACGAATACTTCACCCCGTACAGCGAGAAGTACGGGCACCTGGCGAACCTGGACATTGCGCCCGGCTTTACCGCGGCGTCGGTAGTGCTGCCTGGACAGACAGGGCCGTATTCCGGAAGCTTTTCCGCCGGACTGATCAATCCGGAACCGCTGAATTTCTCGCCGCGCATTGGCATCGCCTGGAAGCCCGCCAAAAACAGCGTGGTGCGCGCCGGGTACAGCATCTTCTACAACGGCTCGGTCTACGCGCAGTTCGCGAACCGCCTGGCCGCGCAGCCGCCCTTTGCCACCACGGCCAACCTGGTGACAAGCACCACCACGCCGCTGACCATTCAGAACGGTTTCGCGACTGCGCCTTCGACCGCCATCACGAATACCTACGCCATCGACAAGGATTACCGGATGCCTTACGTGCAGACCTGGAATCTGAGCCTGCAGCAGACCCTGCCGCACCAGATTCAGGTGGAACTTTCGTATAACGGCACCAAGGGCACGCGGCTGGACATTCAGGAGCAGCCGAACCGCTCCACCAACGGTTCCTATCTAAACGGGCAATCGACTTCGATGATCAAGAATGCGACGCAGTTTCTGTATGAGACGTCGCAGGGCAATTCCATCTATCACGCGCTGCAGACGCGCGTGACGCGGCGCTTTTCGCGCGGCACTTCGTTCAACCTGTTCTACACGTATTCGAAATCCATCGATGATGCTTCCTCCATCGGCGGAGGCGGGGCCAGCGTGGCGCAGAACTTCAACGATCTGAGCGCGGAACGCGGCGTTTCGAGTTTCAACCGGACGCATTTGCTGACCACGTCCTTCATCTTTACGTCGCCGGTGGGCGAACAGGGTTCCTACCGTCCCGGCGGCTGGCGCGAGACGCTGCTGAAAGATTGGCAGCTTTCCGGCAGCACCACGCTTTCGAGCGGGGCGCCATTCACCGCGCAGGTGCTGGGGAACCAGGCAAACATCGCGGGCTCGGGCTCCGTGGGTAGCGGCCGCGCGGAGGCGACCGGCCTGCCGCTGTACACCGGCAGCGGCTTCTTCAATCTGAATGCGTTTACTTTCCCGGTGGCGGGCACTTACGGCAATGCCGGACGCAACACCATCACCGGACCCACCACGCTGACGATGAATGCCAGTTTCGCGCGCTCCTTCCGGCTGCGCGACGACCGGCGGCGCATCGAGTTCCGCATCGATGCGAACAACATTCTGAACAACGTCAACATCACGAGCTTCGATACGGTGGTGGGCGCGACGAACTACGGGCTGCCGCTTGCGGCCGGCTCCATGCGCGTCGTGACCGCCACAGTGCGTTTACGGTTCTAACAACCATGCGAATCCTTTCTTTGTCTCTCGCGCTGTCTCTGTTGGTGACCTCCGTGCCCGCGCAGCAGCAGCCGGAGGCCGACCCGGTTTTTAAATCGTCGAGCAACCTGGTGGTTTTCGATGTCACGGTACGCGATAAGGGCGGCAAGGAAGTGCAGAACCTGAAGAAAGAAGACTTTGTTCTTCTGGAAGATGGCAAGCCGCAGCCCATCTCAGTCTTCGAATTGCAGAAGCTGAGCTCGGATACCCCCGAGCCGGCCACGGTTGCCGTAAGCACCACACCAGCGACGCCGGCCAGGCCCGCGCGCGCGGAAGGCCGCCAGCAGATGATCACCACCACCTCGCCCGGCCACGTGCAGTATCAGGACAAGCGCCTGATGGTAATGCTGTTCGATTTCACGTCTATGCAAGTGCCGGAACAGATCCGGGCGCAGAACGCCGCGCGCGACTTCCTGACCACCAGGATGGCTTCGTCCGACATGGTCTGCATCATGACGTTCGCCTCCGTGCTGAATGTGGATCAGGATTTTACGAACGATCGTGACCGGCTGATGCAGGTGATCAACGCGTTTCCCATTGGACGCGGGAGCGACCTCGCGATCGAAGGCGGGAACGGCGACGACAGCACAGGCGAAGACACAGGTGCGGCGTTCTCGGCCGACGAAACCGAATTCAACATCTTCAACACGGACCGGAAACTGGCCGCATTGGAAAGCGCCGCCAAGATGCTGGCCGGACTGCCGGAAAAGAAAGCGCTGCTCTATTTCTCCAGCGGCGTGGGCAAGCAGGGCGTGGAAAATCAATCGCAGCTGCGTTCCACCATCAACGCCGCGGTGCGGGCTAATGTTTCGTTCTACCCCATCGATGCGCGCGGTCTGGTGGCCCTTCCTCCTGGCGGCGATGCCAGCTCCGCCATGTCGAAAGGCAACGGCATGTTCACGGGCAAAGGCCAGCAGGACCAGAAGAACCGGTTCCAGGATCAGCAGGAAACGCTGACCTCGCTGGCCGCTGATACCGGGGGCAAGGCGTTCCTGGACGACAACGACCTGGCGACCGGAATCAAGGAAGCGCAGGATGACGTGCGCAGCTATTACATTCTGGGCTATTACAGCAGCAACGATAAGCAGGACGGCAAATTCCGCCGGGTCTCGATCAAGCTGGCGAACAACCTTCAGGCGAAGCTGGACTACCGCAGCGGCTACTTCGGAAGCAAGACGTTCGGCAAGTTCACCCAGTCCGACAAGGAACAGCAGCTGCAGGAAGCGCTGATGCTGGGCGATCCGGTAACCGATCTGCCACTGGCGGTCGAGACCGATTACTTCCGGCTCAATCGTAGCACCTACTTCGTGCCGGTCTCGATCAAGATTCCCGGTTCGGAGATTCCGCTGGCCAAAAAGGGCGGCAGCGAAGAGACCGAATTCGACTTCATCGGGCAGGTGCGCGATTCCAAGGGCAAGCTGGTGGGCAGCGTGCGCGACGGCATTAAGGTGAAGCTGAACACGGCGACGGCGGAAAAGCTGAGCAGCCGCTCGCTGCAGTATGACGCGGGCTTCACGCTGCCGCCGGGAACGTATCTGCTGAAGCTGCTGGCGCGGGAAAACCAGAGCGGCAAGATGGGCACGTTCGAATCGAAGTTCATTGTGCCGGACTTCGGACTGCCAACGCCGGGCCTGCACATCAGCTCCGTCGTCTGGGCATCGCAGCGGCAGCCGATCACCAGCGCGATCGGCACGGCCGGCGCAAAGAAGAAGGACCTTGCGGCGGATCCGCTGATTCAGGACGGCCAGAAGCTGGTGCCGAGCGTGACCCGCGTATTCCGGAAGGATCAGAACCTGTTCGTTTATCTGGAAGTCTACGATCCGGCGAGCGATCCGACGGATAAGCGGCCGGATGTGAACGCGGTGCTGACGTTCTACCGCGGCAACCGCAAGGCGTTCGAATCCGCGCCGGTGCACTTATCGGAACTGGCGCCGGGACGCGGAAACGCGCTGCCGGTGCAGTTTCAGGTGCCGCTGGCGAAGCTGCCCGCAGGAAAGTACACCTGTCAGGTGAACCTGATCGATGCCAACGCGAAGAGGTTCGCCTTCCCGCGCACCGAAATGGTGCTGCTGGCCGATCGCGCGGCGCCGGCGGCCTCAGCGCCCGCGCCCGCCGCGCACTAATGCGTCATCGCGTAAACGACGTAATTGACGCCGATGCGAATGCCGAGCGCTGAATAGGCTTCGGGATAGCGAGGCTCATCTGCCCATTCCCACGAGTCTCCGACATCAGAGTTGAAGCAGATCGCCACCATGATGCGGCCCTTGTCGTCGAAGACGCCGCGCCAGTGCGCCTGGACGCCGCCGTTGCGATAGGTGCGTCCGGAACGCAGCGACCATTCGCCGGGAACCTGATAGCGATCCTGCAGATCGAAGACGGTGTGGAAGATGGCGGAATCGTCTTCGAGTTCCACGATCGGGCGTCCGGGAAAGACGCGGCGCATGGTGGCCTCGAAGATGTCCCATTCCATGGCGCCCCAGAAATCCTCACAGAGCAGAAAGCCGCCGCGCAGAAGATATTCGCGAAGCTCGGCTGCCTGCGGATCGGTGAGCTGCCACTGGCCGGTTTGGACGGCGTAAAGCCACGGCCAGTTGTAGACGTCGCCGGAATCGTTCAAATTGACGGGCTGCTCGACGGAGCGCACGTCGATCGCGGTGAGGCGGCGCAGCGCGGAGGCGAAGTGGCGGTCGGCGCGCGGGTAATCATTGGTCCAGCTGGTGTAGCCTTTGGTCCAATCGCCGCCCCAGCGTCCCCAGCGGCCGTAACGGGCACCGGGCGACTGCGGATACATGAGGCGGGCGAAGACCCACTCACTTTTCAGGCGGCCATCGGGCGGAAGCGGGAAGACCTCGTATTCATCTCCGGGATATTGTCGAAACGGGCGCTGAGCGAACGCGGCGAGGCCGGCCGCGAACAGCAGCGCGCCGCTAACCAACCAGCGTTTTAGTGAACTCGTGCTCGCCGTGGACATCCGTGAGCCGCTGATCGCGGCCCTGATAGAGATACGTCAGCTTCTCGTGATTGATTCCCATCAGGCGCAAAATAGTTGCGTTCACGTCATGCGCGTCGATGCGCACATCCGCGGCCTGGACGCCGAACTCGTCGGTGCCGCCAATAACCTGGCCGCCTTTGACGCCGCCGCCCGCCATCCACATGCTGAAGCCATAGGGATGATGATCGCGGCCGTTGGCTCCCTGGGAAAGCGGAGTGCGGCCGAACTCGCCGCCCCAGATGACCAAGGTGGAATCGAGCATGCCGTGCGCTTTCAGATCCTGCAGGAGCGCGGCAATGGGCTTATCGATCTTGCCGGCCATCTTGGTGTGCGAGGCGAGCAGATCGTTATGGGCTTCGTCCCAGTCGTCGCCGACGTTGGTGCCGGAGTAAATCTGGATGAAGCGGACGCCGCGCTCGACGAGGCGGCGGGCCAGCAGACACTTGCGGCCGAAATCGGCGGTGCGCGGTTCGTCGAGGCCGTAGAGCTGTTTGGTGGCCGGCGTTTCCTTCGAGAGATCGACGGCTTCGGGCGCGGAGCTTTGCATACGCCAGGCGAGCTCGTAGGATTCGATGCGCGCTTCGAGCGTGGTGTCCACGGCGGCGCGGGACTTATCCATCGAATTGATGAAGTTCAGGGTGTCGCGCTGGGCTTCGGTGGAGACGCCTTCGGGGTTACGGAGATACAGGATGGGATTCTCCCCGCCGCGGAAGACGGTGCCCTGATAGACGGCAGGCAGGAAGCCGGCGCCATAAGCGGGCGGACCGCTCTTGGTGGACCCATCCGACATTACAACGAAGGCCGGCAGATTCCGGTTCTCGGTGCCGAGCCCGTAAGTGATCCAGGAGCCGAGACAAGGCCGTCCGGGGAACTGCGAACCGCTGTTGCGAAGATAGATGGCGGGCGCGTGATCGAAGACGTCGCCGAAGCAGCCGCGCATGACAGCGATATCGTCCATGCGCTCGCGGACATGCGGGAAGAGATCGGAAACGGGGACACCGGATTTGCCGCCGGGCCGGAACTGCCACGGACTGCCGCGCAGGATGGCTTTGGTGGGATCGTGGATGAAGCTGGTCTTGATGGTCCTGGCGAGCTCGGCGGAAAGCGGCTGACCGGTGCGTTTGGTCAGTTCCGGCTTCGGGTCGAACGTATCGACGTGGCTGACGCCGCCGTGCATGAAGAGGTAGATGACGCTCTTGGCTTTGGCGTTGGGATCGCGTTCGACGCCCTGCAGGATATCGGCAAGGGCCAGCGCACCGAAGCCACGGCCGGCGCGGGATAACAACTCTCTGCGGCTAATCGACATAGAGAAACTCGTTCAGGTTGAGTAATGCCCTTGCCAGCTCAGCATACGCGGCTTCGGAGGAACCAAGCTGCGTGGTCTGCTTCGCGATGAATACGTCCGCTTTAGTGCGTTCTTCCGCCGTGGGCGCGCGGCCGAGCACGCGATGCCACTGCTCATCAACCGACTGCACTTTGGCGGCCAGGCGGCGAGCCTGCGTCATCATGAAGTTGCCGTTAAGGAGCGCGAGCGACTGCGGCGCGGTGGTGCTCTCGTTGCGGCGCGGGCAGGATTGCACGCCGTCGGGAGAATCGAAGGCTTCGAACATGGGCTGCTGGAAGGTGCGGCGCTGCAGGATGTAAATGCTGCGGCGGTTGTGCTCTTCCGGATTCGGCGTGACGACCCAGTTGCTTTCGGGCTTGCCGATGAGGCCGTAGAGTTCTTCTTTCTGGAGCGGCGGAACAACGGGCGTGCCGCCCATCTTCAGGTTGAGGCTGCCGGTGGCCTGCAGAACGGCGTCGTGGATCTCTTCGCTCTGGAGGCGGCGGCGGTTCATGTGGGAGAAGAGGTTGTTCGCGGGATCCTTCTCTTTGGCGGAAGCTGTCGGGTCGGCACTGCGCTGGTAAGCGGCGGACATCATGATCAGCTTGTGCATGGACTTCATGGACCACTTGCGGGAGGCGAACTCGACGGCGAGCCAGTCGAGCAGATCGCGGTTCTCGGGATTGCCGGCGCGGATGCCGAAGTCGCTGGGCGTGCGGACAAGGCCGGCGCCGAAATGTCCCTGCCAGAGGCGATTGACCATGACACGGGCGAAGAGCGGATTATCGGGCGAGGCCATCCATTCGGCGAGGGCTTTGCGGCGGCCGGTGGTTTCGGCATGGAGCGGCGGTTCGGGCACATCGCCGCCGCCCAGAGCGGAGAGAAAGCCGGGACTGACTTCGTCACCGTAAGCGGTGGGATTGCCGCGCAGGGCGATGAACGTGCGGGGCGCTTCGCGGCCGGAATCCATGACGCCGGGTGTGTAAGGCGGCGGCGCATAGGCGGCGTACATGGAGACAAGGCGCTTTTCGATGCCGTGCAGGCGTTCGCTGTCTTCCTGCGACATGATGGCGCGGATCTCGTCATCGGAAACGGCGAGCTTATGTTCGAAATCGGTGGCGCGCGCCTGCTGCGCCGGCGTGCGGTCTTCCGGTTTGGCGTAGGCGATGGCGCGATCGGCTTCGGGCAGCGTCTCGATCTTCTTCTTCTTTATCCGCTCGCGGTAAGGGCGTTCGATGCGGGCGATCTGCTCGCCGATCTGGCGGAGCTTGAACTCGCGGCCGTTGGCGGCGAGGTCGTAATTGCGGCCGGAGTTGTATTCGAGGAAGTTGTTGGTGTAGACGAGCGGCGTAAAGACAGCCTGCAGGCGGTAGAAATCGCGCTGCGGAATCGGATCGAACTTATGATCGTGGCAGCGGGCGCAGCCGACGGTGAGGCCGAGGAAAACCTGGGAAGTGGTGTCGACGTAATCGGTGAGCTTCTCGACGCGGTTCTGGTCTTCGACCTTAAAGAGCATGTCGCGGTTGGCGCCGACGCGGAAGTAGCCGGTTCCGGTGCGCGCTTCGGGATCTTCCGGCCAGATTTCATCGCCGGCGATCTGTTCCTTAGCGAAGCGATCGTAGGGTTTGTCGTCATTGAGCGACTTGACGACCCAGTCGCGATAACGCCAAGCATCGAGAAGATATGGATCCTGTTCGAAGCCGGAGGTGTCGCCGTAGCGGACGAGATCGAGCCAGTAGCGCCCCCACTTTTCGCCGTAGCGCGGCGAGGCGAGCAGGGAATCGATGAGCGTTTCCCATGCTCTGGGGCTTTGATCGTTCAGGAAAGCTTTGGTCTGTTCGGGCGTGGGCGGCAGGCCGAGAAGATCGAACGTGGCGCGGCGGAGGAGCGCTTCGCGGGAGGCTTTGGGCGAGGGCTCGACACCGTCTTTCTGCAGCTTCGCGAGAAGGAAGGCGTCGATGTCGCCTGATCCGGCGGGCCGCTGCGGTTTGGTGAAGGCCCACCAATCGGCATGTTTGATGCCGGCGGTGTGCTCGGGCCAGGGCGCGCCGGCCTGGATCCAGTCCTTAAGAACAGCGATATCGGCATCGGGCAGTTTGGGGCCGGGCGGCATGGTGAGCGGGCCGACGTGGCTGACCGCATTGAACAGCAGACTGCCGGCAGGCTTGCCGGGTTCGACGGCGGTTCCGCGCGAGCCACCTTTGAGGACGGCGTCACGGCTGGAGATGCGGAAACCGGACATGGCGGACTTGTCACTATGGCAGCTGCCGCAGCGGGAATCGAGTATGGTTACGGCTTTTTCGGCAACCGTATCAGCACTGGCGTGGCTCACAAGGGCCAGCAGGAACAAAGGTCCTAAACGCAACCCGAAATTCATTTGTTCCTGCCATAATATCAGTAATTTACCCCCTTTTCAGACGAAAGCTTCGCACGAGTGAATGCCGGCTGAGCGCATTGTCACAGCCATCTTTTCGAGAGCGGTTTTATGGATCTGGGAAACGCGGCTTTCGTTGATACTCATGGTGGCGCCGATCTCTTTCATGGTCATGTCCTTTGTGTAATAGAGGACAACGACCTGCTGGTACCGGGCGGGGAGGGTACCGATGGCGCTTTGGAGCGCGGCGCTGAGCTGGCGGTGACCGGCGATGTTATCGGGGCGCGAATCCTCGTGCGCGGGGAAATCGGGCGTGGTCTGATTTTCGTCGTCCTGCGCGCGGGTGGACGCGGAGAGCAGGCCGACCATGCGGAGTTCGAGGGACATCTGGCGCCAGCGCTCGACATCGACGCCCATTTTGTCGGCGATTTCAAGTTCGGACGGCTGGCGGCCGAGAAGGGTGGAGAGCTCGCGGGTGATGGCTTCGAGCTGCTTGTGGCGTTTGCGGAGATCGCGAGAGGCCCAATCGAGCTGGCGGAGGCTGTCGAGGATGGAACCTTTGATGCGGTGTTTGGCATAGCTCTGAAAAGCCACTTCGCGGGAGCCGTCGAAACGGGTGGCGGCGTCGAAGAGACCCATGACGCCGGCGTGGATCAGATCGTCGAGATCGACGTGGACGGGGAGGCTCTCATGAACGCGCACGGCAATCGCGCGGACGAGCGACAGGTGATCGAGAACCATCTGGTCTCTCGGGGTGATTTCGGAACTGTTGAGCGAGACAACTTCAGCAACCATGACCGGAAGAAAAGCACGGGCCTGACCACGGCGGCAAAATTTTGGCGCGGCGCGGCAAAAGAGTGGCTAAGTGTTTGACAGGTAAATACCTTGTGGAGGCGGCGAAAACCGGAAACCAGGCGGAAAGTACCAGGACGAAACGGCCGATTGGTTCGAATTGGGTTCCAAAACGAAACGCGCGTTTCGAAGCGGAACGGCGTGCGGCGGAGTTTGGGCTTGCGGGGTGACGGGCGGGTTCGGGTTGGGCCGGTTTTTGTCAGATTTAGTTGGCGTTTTCCGGGTTAGCGGAGCGATTCGATGAGTTTGGCCTTCTCTTCGGGGGTGAACTCGGGGAACGGTTCGCCCGGATATTGCTTTTTGTGCTGTTCGACGGCGAAGTCCCAGAGCTCTTCGGCAGAGGCTTTCTGAACGAAGCCAATGTTGCGGACTAAGGCGCTTTGGCGGCGTTCTTTCTGGAGTTCGCGCAGGGTGGCGAGCGCTTTGTAGAAGGCGCGGTCGTGCATGGCCTGGTAGCGGAGCATGAGGGCGAGCTTTTTTTCGGGGAAGAAGTCGTCGTCGGGCGCGTTGTTGAGGGTGACGGATTGCGCGACCATGGCGCGGCGCGCGAACCAGAGCGACATCGCCATCTTTTCGACGAGGAACTCTTCGGTGGTGGTGTTGGGGTGGTACTCGAAGCGGAGGTCGTTCTTCATGGCGTTGTAGTCTTCGCGGCTTTCGCCTTCGATGATGAGTTTGCCACTGGCGAGGCCGTGTTTGAAGGCGTTCAGGCTGGATACGGCTTTGCCGGATTCGGTGCGCGGGCCGGTGGAGGACTGCGCGTTGGTTTTGTTGGCGTGGATCTGCGCGGCGGATGACATTTCGGTGGTTCTCCTTTTTGCTTTAGTTAGATTTCGACGAGTTCCTGCTGGTTGGTGACGGGGTTGTGACGCCAGATGCTGCGCGGCTGGTAGCGGTCGCGCACGGGCGGCGGGTAGGGGCTGAGTTCGAGTGACACTGCGCCTGAGCCGTGCGAGGCCCGAATAACAGCACCGCCGCAAACATTATTGATATGGCGGTGAAACTCCGTTGAGCGGCGGGAGTTAAGCCCGCTAAGGTCAGGCAATCGGCAACGACGAATACAGATTTGAGGCACACGGAATTTGTGGTTTCCTCGCTGAGAAGCATTACAGCACCTTCGAGGGGCCGAAGCAGGGAAGGGGGTTTCGAGACTGAGTTTCGGGACGCGGGAAGGGCCGGTTTTATTGGCTGGGCGGCGAGTTCCGACACTTACCCTTTGTGGGAACGTCGGACTAGGGAACAATCAACGGGTTCGTCTGAAATATTGACGCGCTTCGCCTCAAAGCACGGCGGCAGTAGATCATAGGGAAGCTGTACCGCTGAAAACACGTTCTCGAACACCGTCACCGTCATTTCACCGCCCGGGTCGCACAGTCGGCCCACGGCGCTGAAAGACGTGTTCTTGTTTTTTTGAAGCGACTGATTTTTGCCGTTGAACATCTCTGACGCCTCTCTGGTTTTTTTGTTGAGAAGCACCGTTAGTTCGCCATACATCGCCGTGGTGAAATCCATATCCTCGGTGCCGAACATCTGAAACACCGGGTCAAGGTTGTTGTAGATAAGCAGAACAGAGGGGATGCCCTGTTTAGCACCATACTGTATTTGCTTTTTCGAGCCTTCAATCCTGCGCCGGACGTGATCGCCTAACGTGCGCGAATGGCTTTTGATATGCGGATAGACGGGGTCCGCGACTACTCCGAAATTCTCATCCTCGGCTAGTTCTTTTAGCTCAAAAATCAGCTTCACGTCGCCGATGGAAATCAAATAATCTGGCCGGGGCGACGTCGTTTCTTCGATCTTCTCGAACGCCACATGGTTGGCCTCAAGGAACTTTTCAAATAGTTCTTCGGATTTGGTTTTCATGCGACCCGCTGAATACACTTTTACGCTTTGTGAAACGTTCGCTGGCCGTGATACCGTGTGACGATTTCACGGATGATCTCTTGCGCCACCGCCTCGGCCACAGTTTCAATCGGGCTTTTAGGCTCGTCACTGAAAAAGGAATCCGGGCAATAACCTAACCGGCTGGCAAACGCCCGGTATTCCGCCGCGTGGGCCGCTATCAGCCGCGACGTTTCCACAGCAACCGGGTTGTCTGGCCGTGTCTGGTCCTGCCGTGCCGCAATGATCTCGGCTTCTACACGGTCACGCATTAGCCGGCACGTCGCCGTATAATGCCCGGTATGAACCACGATCAGTTTGTAGAGGAATGGCGAACTGGTCGCGTAACAGCGAGTGTCAATCGGGGGTTTGCGCTTGAACGTTTAGCGACAACTGGCGACCGACGGCGTTAATGACATTTTCATGTTTCTAGGTAGATTGTTTTTTGCTGGTGCAGTGCCATTTGGCGTCGGTCTTTGGCTACTCCATATTACGGAAAGTCGAACAGCGAGCGTAATCGGCGCGGCAGCATTTGTGTTGTCGTGCGTATTTCTAGATTATGCGAATACTCAAATTGCAAGGCCAGTGTGTGCGCTCGCGTTGAACCGGATTATCGAGGATAAAGCGCTGTTCTTGGAAGCGAGCGCTCACGACGCAATACTGATCGCGCCAGCTACGGGCACAATCATGGACCACGTTTCGCCTGATCGACGGCGCACTCATTGACAGGTGTTGCATAAAGGACCCTTTGCGCAACACGACTGGCGGCCTGGCTTGGAACAGAACGGGCAATTCTGTTTCATTCGGTGTGTTGCAAAAGGACCCTTTCTGAAACAACTGTGCCAAGGGTGAATTGCCTTTTGGCTTTAGCAGAAACGGGGCAAGATGCGGAACGGGTTGGGAATTATCGAAGAGGGGCATCCGCTCGCGAAAGCAATCAACAACATCTGGACCGCTTCAATCGTTTCGCCGGACGGCAGGTGCAGACACATTCGCAGCTGCAGCGTGGTAAACCGAGTCCGCCGCCCGGCGGTGGGGGCCGAAATGAAGCTGGAGGCACAGTAAAGCCGTAGGGAGGGGGCACCGGCGCGGGCGGGTTGATCTCCGGATTCAGGTATTTAAACTGAACGACGAGATCGTTAAAGTCTCCGTCGCCGAGGGCGGGCGTGTTGTCGTCAGCGTTGAGATTGATGATGAAGCCGTCGGTGGGATTCACTCCAGGGTTCCGGTGAATTCGGCTGGGATGCCAGGTTGCGCCGCCATCGCTGCTCCATTCCATGAAGGCCTGCCAGGAACTTCCGTCGATCGCGGCGACGGTGGTGCCTACCTTTCCGGCGACGGCTCCATCGCTTGCGAGAGATCCCGCGATTCTGACTCTCTCCGCAAAAGAAGCGTTCAATCCTGTGACGATCAGCGACCATTTGCCGTAGAACGCGACGCTGCCATTGTAGACGTTTGGCATTTATCCCTGTCTCCTTATCAGTTTCAGAACTTAACAGTCAGCGCGTGGGTAGCCTGGCGCGTTTCGCCATTCCGAACCAGGCTGGCAACCAAAGTGATGGTGTAGATGCCAGTCAGACTCGCGGTGACGGTGTGGCTGCCACTCAACGGAAGCCCGGAGACTCCCGGCGCACTGCCGAATGGCGGGGTGATCGAGATGCTGATCGTCGTTTCCGGAGGGTTGTTGAAACAGTTCCAGGTGACGGTGCAGGTGTGATTCGATGCGGTGGGTGGGGTCGACAGCGCGAAAGAGCCAACTGCCGGCTGCACCACTTCCAAACCAGTGGCGCGGGTGAAGAGGCTGCTGAAGCCATCAAGGCGGCCGTTGCCAGTTAGCTGCGAAAGAACGGATCGCCACTCCTGCAGCGGTCCGGAGGGATTCGCCGGTGTGTCGCCGAAGCGGAACTCGATGTCGGCCTGGGTGCTGGTGTTCTGCTGGCCCCAGTGCAGGTAACCTTTGATGTTGGGATCGAGCGCGAGTTTCACCGCATAGTCTACGTACTGAGCGCTTCCCAGCTCATCGGCGAGGCCGGAACACTCGACGGCGACTGTCCTGCGAAAGGCCTCCTGGCCGATGGTGGCGGTTGATTGTCCGCAGAATCTCAGTGAGGCGTAGCCCGCCACCGAAAACCCGGACTCAAATTCCTGGTCGATTTCGAAGAGCAGCAGGCGGTTGATGAACGTGAGCAGATTGGGGTCTTCGGCGTCGAAGAAGACTTCCATGGAGCGCACGTTGACGTCGCAACTGATGTCGGTGTAGTTGTGAGTGTCCATAATCGCATAGCTGATGGCGGAATAGGTTTGCTCCGTCTGCTGGGATTTGAAGACTTCGTTCGCGATGGCGCGCCACACGACGATTCCCGCGGCTCTCGCGTCCGGATCGGAAGAGCCCAGAAGGGCGCCGCGCAGGTTATTGAGAGCCTGGCCGACGGTGGATCCATCGTTGCGCAGAGAGTTCAGGAAATGTGAAAGGAGCGCGAGGATCGCCAGCAGCCAGGGGGCAAGGGCAGCAAGGCCTGGGCCAAGTCCCGCGGCGATAGCGCCGGCCAAGGCACCTCCGATGGCGACAGCATTGTTGCTCAGGAAATTATCGATTTCGGTGTAGATTCCGCTGACAATCCCGTCCATGAAGTTGGCATCGGCACAGGCGGAGTCGAAGAGGCTGAATGAGACGATGCCGGAATCGTCGGGTGAATAGCCAACCGTCTGGCCGGCAGCGGAAAAGCGCGGTGCGTTCAGCAGAGGATCGGTGGGCCGGACGATATTGCCGACCAGTTCGGCGCGGCCGGCGGGGTTGCCCTGACTGTTCCATGTGACGGGCGGCAGCGGCGAGGAGGGCAGCGAGGAAACAGGGACGGTCCAGCGGCGCGTGATCCCACAGGTATGCGCTGTTCCGTTGGCGCTGGGAACGGGGTTGATGACGATCTGGAGAAACTGCTGCGGGATGGAGGCACCGTCGGCGGTGGCGAAACTCTTCGTGAAAAGCGAGGAATTCGCGTCAGCGATTAAGCCCTGCACATTTTCCCAGGTGTCCTGGAGCAACTCCTCGCGCAAGCCGTATTGCCGGGTGACCCGGAGGACGGCGGAGTAGACGGTTCCAAAGCGGCCCACCTGGATCATGGCCGCGCGGAGGACGTTGGTGTCGTAGATGACTTCGAAGTTGTCGGCTCCGCCGTATTTTGCGGTTCCGTAGAGCGCGCGAAGGCTGGCCTCGTCAGTGAAGGGCGTGCGATGACCAGCGAAGCTTTCGATCCAGTAGTGCTTGCCGCCGTCGGCGACGAGATGCAGGGCGACGACCGAGTCCGCGATGGGAGGCCGATCGAAATCGCCACCATGCGTTCCGGTGGAGAGCGCACCCACAACGGTCTGGCCGCCCGCGCCGCCGAGGGTGTAAAAACCCCACGATCCTTCAAACGCGTGGTTGCCGAACTTTGACCTCATCTTCGCGCATAAGCTGGCGTCGTTCGCGGTATCGCCAACGTCTAACTCCGCGTAGAGCTGATAGACGCGTTTGCCTGACTCGAAATGGACATAGTAGGAAGGCGGCGGCGGAACAAACGCGGTTGCTGTTGTGGAGGCGTTCAGTTCAGTCAGGAACTCGTCGGACAGACAGCCGGGCACTACATCGTACAGCGTGCGGCCCATGGTGGGGATCAGGTTGTTCCAGTCGTGCGTTTCGATGAAGGTGTGATCGCTGACGGCGGAGGCGGAGAGGGCCCAGTGACTTCCCGCCGCGTGCAGCCGCTGGCCGGGCGGTCTGGTGGAGCAAATGGCGATCAGGTCTTCGAGGGACTGGGGGTAAACGATGTTGGGCGCCTGCGGAATCAGGGGCGTTCCAGGTTTGTCGTGCTTACGGGTCCAGGGCGTGAACTGCGATTGAGGGATTCCCATGTCAGCCTCGACGATTGCCTGTGCGGGTGTTCTCTTTTTCCATGGCGACTGAGGTTTAGTGAAGCTGGCGGCGACTTCGTTTCGCCTGGTCTTCCGGCTGGTGATGCGTCAGGGGAGTAAGCCGAGCAGTTCGCTTTCGATGTGGGTCCAGTGCTGGTGCAGGTCGAGGGTCTTGACGCGGACGGCATGACCGTGTAAGACGAAGCGCTCGTCAAGGGTGATGCGGGCGGCGGGATAGAGCAGGATGCCATCGGCGTGCGCGTCGGGGCCGCCGTTGCTTTCCATGGTGCGGAGATAGGCGGAGAGCTGATAGAGATGGGACGACCGCAGCTTCAAGTCCCCGTATCGTCCTGGCTGCAGCAGAGAGGGTGTGTACTTACACTCGATCACTACGGTCCGGTGCCCGGACCGCAGGGTCACGTCCGTCATCATCTTCGGCAATAACTCGGAGCGGCAGCCGGGGACGGGAGGGGACGACCACTCAAGTTGCTCGGCTTTTACTTCAGCATAGGCACTCTGGCGCCAGGCGAGGAAGTTTCTTACGAACTGTTCGAAGATGCGGCGCATTCGGCGCGGGTCTCTGAGAACGCTTTGGAACCGCCAGGTGCCGTCGCTTTCCTCGGCCTGCAGAGATTCGAACAGGAAGTAGCAGATGTTCATCAGAAAGGCGTAGGTGCCGTTGCCGCGGCGGCTCTGCGCCTCACGAAAGAGCCGGTGCGTGAGCTTGATGCAGTCGAAGCCATAGAGGAGGGGCATGACGCTTCTGACCTCGCGCCGTAAGTCACCGCCCTCATGCGGCAGAGTCAGGACCCGGCTAAGAGTGGTCTTGAGGATTTGGTTGCGGAGGATGTTGGCGGTGAGTTCATCGTGGGAACAGAGCAGCCGCCGCACCGCCGTGGCCCGCAGAGCGAGAGAGCCTGAGATGCGAATGCGGCCGCGGACCTGAGACAGCACTTCTTCGTGCTCAACGTAGGCTGCCTCGAAGCCGCGCCGGTGCAGAGAGCGCACACCGTTGACGAGAATGCGGGAGAAGAGCTCGAGGATGTCAGCCGCCGGGTCATTGGCGATTTCGTTGAGTTCGTCGGGAGCAAACTGTTTCCATGCGTAGCAAAGGAGGAAATAGATGTTGGCGACGGGGATGGCATCCATGAGTTATGGCGCGAGAGGCGCAAGGAGTCTGGCCTTCCACGTCTTCATTCGATCTGCGTTTTCGAACCAGTATTCCTCGAGGAGGGGCAGGATCTTGTAAGTTATGACCTTCTCATAGATTTCCGGAGTGAGGGCGGACGACCCTTCGCAGAAGTAACTGTGGCCGATGGCGAAACCTTCTCCGAGGTTCTTGTCCTTGGCGATGACCTGGTTTAGTTCGATGAGACGGCTGCAAACGGCGTCGACGAGCAGACGCGGAGTGCCTTTTTCGACGAGAAAGTCGCCAAAGGTGGAAGTGGCGTACATGGGGTTCAGGTTGACGAAGGAGAAACGGCGGCGGAGCGCGTAGTCAACCAAAGCGAGTGAGCGGTCGGCGGTGTTCATCATGCCGAGGAGGAAGACGTTGGGCGGAACATAGAACTGATCGTCATCCGAATCCGAGTAAGTGAGGGAGAGGGAATGTTTGCTGCCGCGCTTATCGGCTTCGATGAGCACCATGAGTTCGCCGAAGACTTTGCTGAGGTTGCCGCGGTTGATTTCGTCGAGGATGAAGACGTAATTCGAGTCCTGGTCGCGGGCGGCGCGCTTGCAGAAGCGGACAAATACGCCGTCCTGCCGGACGAACCCGGTCGCGGACGGTCGATAGCCCTGGATGAAATCCTCATACGAGTAACTCTGGTGGAACTGCACCATCGCGATTCTGGCGGGGGCTTCGTGGCCGATGACTGAATAGGCGAGACGTTTCGCGATGAAGGTCTTGCCGACTCCGGGAGGCCCTTGGAGGATGACGTTGCGGTCTGCCAGCAGGAGATCCCGATAAGCGGCAAAATCCTGAGCGGTGAAGGCTGTACCGGCGATGGCATCTTCCAGTGTGTAGGGGGGAGCGGCTAAGACGGTGAGGACAGGAGCGGCTGGCTGGGAGAGGCCCATCAACTGATCGAGATCGTGCACCAGCTCGGGGTCGCCGGTTATGTCGGTGAGGGTTTTGATGTTCCATTTGCCGCTGCTCTTCCAATGCCCCCGTTGTTCCCAGCGGACTCTGCGGACGTTCTTGAATTGTTCGCGGGCATCCTGGAATTCATAGTCGCCGGTGACGATGCCATAGCCGAGAACGACATCGCGGCCGGACTTGGCGAAAACGCGGTCGCCGACTTTCATGACATGAGCAAATTCGAAGCAGGCTTTGGCGTTGTTGCTGGGACGGTTACCGGGATTGTAGGCGTCGATGAGCTTTTCGGCAACGGCGTCCTGGGTAGGGTATTGCGACAAATCTCCGATCTTGTCCCAGCCGATGGCCATGATTTCGCCGCGATAGAAATCCTCCCAGAACTCTCCCCCCTGACCGGGTGCGTAGAGCCAGGTGCGATGGTCCGGTTCGGCTGAGGAGGCGGGCATTGCTGCGGGGATTTCGTCGGCGGCGTCGGGCCGGTGGACCAGTTCCTCGAGAGCTTCGCCTTCCTCGGGGGAAACGGGGAACTGGGTGCCCTGACTGAAGCGAAGGATGGCGAGATGGGTGAGCCGAGGGTCCGATTTGAGCAGGCTTCGGGGCACTGGATTGTCGAACACCTCATCCACGGTCAGGCGCACTCGCAGTTGCTCGGCGCCGCTGGTTTTCGGGTCCAGTGAAAAACGCTGTTCCGGCTCCTGCGTGGTCAGGAGAGCGGGATGAGACACCACGGTTCCGCGGGCGAGGATACCTCCCTGAGAACCGCTCTTCCAGATATAAGCGGTGTCACCGGGGTTGATCTTGTCCTTGTATTGATTGACGCTCCAAGTGAATTCGCTGGAGTTCGCGGAGGGCTGCGTCGATGTCATAGAGTTTGGGATTGGCCTGGAAGATCCAGACACTGGGAGGTAGGCGCGCCGCTGTCTTTTGGTTCGAGGCTGTCGTCATGCTTTTCGGATTATTGCTTTTCGAGGTTCTCCAGCCAAGCCGTGTGTGGGAGAGCTGTGGGAAATCGGGGTGCTGCTGACGAAACCTTCGCGAGCGTTTCCTTGTAGAAGGCGAAGGAAAGGCCGGCCGGGGGAATCTTCAAGCCGAGATAGGAGCGGTTGACGGAATCGAGGTTGAGGAATTTATCGGGCCGGATCCAGAACAGCCCCATAGTGAGGTTGACGGAAGTACCTCTTACTTGCAGAGCACGGTCAAATGCCTGCTCGAAAGCTGGGTCCGCGAGCGGGTCCGGCAGCAAGGCCCGTATAAAGACGTCCCAGAGTGCGTCTACATCACCAGGCTTGCGTTCGTCGGAGTAAGAGAAGAACCACGATTGCTGGTTATTGACGAGCGGGACCCCGGAGAAGGTCTCCGGGACCGCGGCATCGATGTGGAAATATTGCTGGATCCGATGAAGGATGGCGATGCGCTTAGACGAAGCGATCTGGCGGTTGAACATCGCGAAGAAAGTGAAGCCATCCATCTCGCGCAGACGGAACCGGTTGCCGCCGCTTTCCTGGTCGTCAAACGAGATTCCGATCAACCCTTCGGTGTGAAGCGTGTGGAGGAACTCGATCAGTTCGGCCTGACGGTCGCGATAATGCTGCAGCTCGGTGGCGAGTGCGCGATAGAAAGGTATCCAGTCGAAAAGTTGAGTGGGGGTTAGGGAGAGGTCGGGTTCGGGCATTCGCAGTCGAGATGTGTGTTCCTGGTTTTTAGGATCATAACCAGGAGTTCACCGGCATCTCTACTGCGTGCGTGTGGATTGTGACAGTGGAGCGGGTTGAATTCGGACATTGCGGTCTTTTTGTATGATCACCGGGCCGCGCGGGGCGGGGCCGCAATCGTGGAGGCGGCCTTCGGAATAGTAGTTCAGGCCGTAGCGCCAGGCGCGGTCCATCTTTCCGGCGCAGACCGGCGTGGGCTGGGCCGTGGCTTCGCGCCAGAGGGAACGGGCCGTGAGCCGGGCATCGATGGCAGGGAGATCGCGGGCTTTGAGCCAGGCGACGGAGGCCGTTGCGAGGGTGAAGACGAGGGCTACGGGAACCCAGCGGTGGCCGCGGCGATCGGCAACGAGACCGGCGACGGCGAGCAGCAGCAGGAACGGCATCAGGAGGGCGGCGCGGCCGCGCACGGCGTCGTCGACGGGATAGGCGTGGCGCAGGCCTTCGGCCATGGCGATGGGGAGCATCCACGAGATGACGGGGACAAAAGCAAAGACCAGAACGGAACCGGTCAGCCAGCCGGCGGCGAAGGTGGCACGAGCGACGGCGAGGCCGATCAGGAGGGCGAGCAGCGGAAGCAGCGGCAGGAGATAGCTGGCGAGTTTGTTGGCGGAGGCGCTGAAGAAGACGAGCCCCCAAACGACGGTGAGGAGCGCGAGCTGCGTTTCGGGGGAGGCATAAAGATCACGGCGCAGCAGCAGGGGCAGCGCGAAGCACCAGGGGAAGAGCAGCGCGAGGAGATCGGGGAGGTAAAACCAGACGGGCTGGCCATGCTGCAGGGCGGTGGAGGTGAAACGGCCGAGCTGGTGCTCGAGGAAGAACACGTCGATGAAGGGCATGCCGTTGCGCAGCCAGCAGAGCAGATACCAGGGGACGGCGACCAGGCTGAAGGAGGCGAGCACAGCGGGGCGCAAAAGGTCGCGCAGCTGTTTGCGGGCGACCCAGAGCAACGGGAGCGCGAGCACGAGGGGCACGAGACCTTTGGCGAGTACGGCGAGACCGAGACACGCGGCGGCGGCGGGCAGGAGGCGGCGATCGCGCGCGCGCAGCCAGGGGAAGGCGAGCAGAAGGGCGGCGGAGAAGGAGGCGGCGAGCGGCAGGTCGGTGACGGCGATCTGGCTGAAGGCGACCCAGCCGGCGCAGGTGGCGAGAATCATGACGGCGTAGAGAGCCGGGCGCGAGCCGAAGGCAAGGCGGAGCCGCCAGTAGAAGAAAACCAGGAACAGCGCGCTGAGAACGGCAACGGGCAGGCGGGGGGCGAGGTCGGGGCCGAGGCCGGCGAGGGTGCCGAGGGCGGTCATCCAATAGAGGAGCGCGGGCTTTTCGAACCAGGGAGAGCCCCAGAGGCGGGGGGTGATCCAGTCACCGGAGCGGGCCATCTCGCGGCCGATGGCGGCGTAGCGCGGTTCGTCCGGCCCGAACATGCCGAGGGCGGTGAGGTGGTAGAAACAGAGGACGAACAGCGCGATGGCGAAACCCGCACAGACCGTGAGGGCTGTGCCACGGCGTGGCATTTGTTCATTATAAGAAGTCCGGTTATGAACCACTATCGGGTTGCGGGGGTGCTGGCGGTTTGCGCGGTGCTGGGGGGCTGCGCGCGGCCGGAGGCGATGGAGCTGTGGTACTGGCATCACAGCTATTTGGTGTCGCCGGAGGCGGTGCGCGCGAGCAAGGCGCTGATCGACCGGGCGGCGCGGGCGGGCTACACGGGGATGGCGCTGTGGGATTCGAGCCTGATCTTTATGAGCAGTCCGGAGTGGCCGGAGAGGAACCGGGGGTATCTGCGCGAGGTGATCGAGTATGCGCAGGGGCGGGGGCTGCGAGTGATGCCGCTGGCGGCTCCGTACGGGCGCTCGAACGACATGCTGATAACCAATCCGAACTGGGCGGAGGGGCAGCGGGTGATTGGGACGATGTTCCGCGTGGACGCGGCGGGGACGCGGCTGGAGCAGGTGAAGAGCGCGTCAGAGGAGGTCACTACGGGTCCGCGGCAGGGGGTGCGGATGCGATTGAACGTGATTCCGTGGCGGCAGTATCATCTGCGCGTGTTTTGCCGGACGAGCGGATTCCACGGGCAAGCACAGGTGGAGGTGTTCGACGGGAAGAAGACGCGGATGGACGCGGGGCTGCATCCGCCGCCGGACCAGGACTGGACGCCGCTGGACTATACGTTTAACAGCGCGGATTCGACGACGCTGCAGTTTGCGGCTGGGGCGTTTGGCGCGGCGAACGGAGAGCTGTGGATGGATCGGTTCTTCATCGAAGAGACCGCGCTGGTGTATGTGCTCCGGCGGGCGGGCACGCCGCTGCGGGTGTATGACACGGGGGACCCGTCGATCGTGTTTGCGGAGGGGAAGGATTTCGACCCGGTGCACGATGCGAAGCTGCTGCGCGATCCGCGATTCGAAAAGGACAACTATCACGACCCGGGCGCGGTGACGCTGCCGGCGGGCAGCCGGCTGCGGCCGGGGCAGCTGGTGGCAATGGATTACTACGCGGTGGCGCCATTCTATGACGATGCGGTGGGGGCGTGCCTGACGGATGCGGCGGTGGAACGGTGGGTGCGGGAGAACGCGCGCGAAGTGGCGGGGCTGGTGCGGGCGGGCTCGGGCCTGCTGCTGAGCCATGACGAGATGCGGCACCTGAACTCGTGCGCGCAGTGCCGGGCGAAGGGGATGACAGCGGGGCAGCTGCTGGCGTGGAGCTTCCAGCGGACGGCGGCGGCGCTGCAACCGTTTGGGCCGCTGTATGTGTGGAGCGACATGTTCGACCCGTATCACAACGCGCATGCGCACTATGCGTTTGCTGAAGGGACGCTGGCGGGATCGTGGGAGGGGCTGCCGGCGGAGGTGACGCTGATGAACTGGAATCTGGACCGGCTGACACCCTCGTTGACCTGGTTTTCGGGAGACGACCCGCGGCAGCCGGTAGCGCACCGGCAGGTGATTGCAGGTTATTACGACACGGCGGATCACGATGGAGCGGCGGCGGCGAGGCGGGAGATGGCGCACGCAACGGGGATTCCGGGCGTGGCGGGAATGATGTACACGACGTGGCGGGACGATTATTCCGAGCTGGAGAGTTATGCCCGCGGCGCGCGCGAGGCGTGGGAGAGTTACCGGCGCACGCGGCCACCGCAGTGGGGTATGATGCTCCGGTACGGACGCGGACGTCCGTAATTACAAGCTGAGAGGTAATGAAAGTTTATGTCGACGGGGAGTAACGTGAGGATCTTAGCGGTGAGCGCTGCGATTCTTTGCAGTGTGGGAGCGGGAAGCAATTTGTCGTTGAGTCATGTGCCGGCGGTGAAGGTGATCCCCATGGGGCGTCATCACCACCGGTATCCGCTGATTCGGGTGGGGGACCGGAACGGGGCGGCGACCTCGACTAACTGGAGCGGCTATGCAGTGACAGCCGCGAATGGGGCGGTTACAGATGTAAAGGGTTCGTGGGTGGTGCCAACCGCGACCTGTTCGGCGGCGCTGAACGACCGGGCCGGGTATTCGGCGATGTGGGTGGGGATCGACGGCGATAACTCGGGCACGGTGGAACAGACCGGAACTGATTCCGACTGCGTGGGTCCGGACGGCATTCGCCGGAGTACGCCGACCTATTACGCGTGGTACGAGTTCTATCCGGGACCTTCCTACTTCGTGCAGTTTGCGAATGGTTCGGTACAGCCGGGCGACGTGATGAACGCGGAAGTGGTTTACACGGGCCAGAGCAGCAACGGGCGGCGCGGTAACGGCCCGACGTTTACCGTGACGATCACCGACACGACAAAAGGCCTGACGTTCAGCACATCGAGCGTGGTGGCCGCGGCAAAGCAGACCTCGGCCGAGTGGATTGCGGAAGCGCCGTGCTGCCAGCTGGGGGGAGGCGTGCTGCCTCTTGCCGATTTCGGATCGGTTTCGTTCATGGGGAACCTGGCGACAATCAACGGAACGACGAATCCGATCAGCGCCTTCGGGAATAACGTGCAGCAGATCAATATGGTGAGCTCGAGTTCGTCGTCAACGGTGAAGGCGCAGACAAGCGCGCTCTCGCCGAACAGCGACTTCTCCGTGACCTGGGTAAACGCGGGGCCGTAAGGCTTAAAAGCTAAACTTCAAAGCAAACTGAATCTGACGCGGGGGGAGCTGGTTCTGGACGATGCCGAAGGTGGGATCGTTGATCACTCTCCCGATCAGACCGTAGTTGGGATGGTTGGCCAGGTTGAAGAACTCAGCGCGGAACTGAAGGTTGGCGCGCTCGGCGATGCGGAAGTTGCGGGCGACCGTGGCATCCAGATTGAACAGGCTGGCTCCGACCATGGAGTTCCGGGCGACATCGCCGAACGAATAGATGGGCTGGACGAAGGCCGCGGTGTTGAAGTAGCGGGACGTGGTTCGCTGATCCGAGGGCAGATTGGGATTCACGTTGTTGCCGCTGGCATCGAGCGCGTAATTGGGACGCACGAGGATGCCGCCGCTGCCGCCGCCGATATTAATGGGATCGCCCTTGTAATTGATGGTGTAGGGGAAGCCGCTTTGTAACTGCAGGGTGCCGGAGACCTGCCATCCGCCGGCGAGCCACGCACCCGCGCCGCTGGTGAGCATGCGCCGGCCGTGTCCGAAAGGCAACTCGTAGACACCCGAAGTGACGTTGCGGAATTTGGTGTTGAAGTAGGCGGGCGAACGGTCCGAGGCGAGGTTGAAGGAGTTCTGCGGAGGCGAGTTTTCGTCACCGGTGATGCCGCCGGCATTGCGGTACTGCGGGGCGTTGGTGAGCGCCTTCGAGTAAGTGAACGAATTCAGAATGGAAAAACCACTGGAATAGCGCCGCTCGAAGCGCGCAAGAAGCGCGTGGTAATTGCTGTGCGCGGAATGCGGGAAGTAATTGATGGTGGTGACGGGCACGACTGTGGATGTGGCGGGAAATTGCAACGCGCTTTGCACGGCGGGAGCGAGCGTGAGACCGAAATAGGGCCGCTTCGCGACTGTGCCGGGCAGGGAATTGTTGACCTGCACGTTCTGCTCGAGATGGACGCCGGCGGAACCGAGGTAGCCGACTTCGAGGACCGTATCGCGCGCGAGCGAGCGCTGGATGTTGAAGCTCCATTGCGGCGAGTAAGGCGTGCCCTGATGCAGGTCGATGGCGGCGGCGGTGATGGAGGCCGTGCCGACAACCGCGGGGGCGAAGACGTTGGCGAGCGTGACCTGCGGGACATACGCGTTGAAGGTAAGGGTCTGGTTGTAAGTGGTGGGCAGGGTCTGGGCGAGTTTCAGGAGGGTGTTGTCGTCCTGCGTGCCGTAATAGAGACCGGCACCGGCGCGGATCACGGTTTTGCTGTTGACCTGCCAGGCGGCACCGAGGCGCGGGCTGAAGTTCTTCCAGTTGGAGGCGGCGCATCCGCCGGGATAGCCGTCGCGGCCGCAGACAAATAAGGTGGGACTGTAGATGCCCTGCTTAGCGGTGGCGAAGATGTCATTAGGCGATGGCGCGGTGCTGAAATCAATGGAGCTGAGCTGGTGGCGGATATCGCTGAGGGGCGGCGAGACTTCGTAGCGCAGGCCCATGTTGATGGTGAGCGCGCTGGTGAGGCGGAAATCGTCCTGCAGGAACGCGGCGTAATTCTTCTGGCGGCCATCGATGCGGTTAGGTCCGAGGGTGCGGACGGCGGTCTGGGGCAGGCCGAGGAGAGCGGAGGCGAGGGCATCGCCACTCTTGTCGCCGGGTTTGGGCGCGGCGGCGGTGGCATTTGTATAGCCTCCGGTGAAGGTTAGGGAGCCTAACGGATCGGCATACTCGAAGCGGACGTACTGGAAGGCATCGAACTCGCCGCCCATTTTGAGGGAATGCCGGCCGAGCTGCCAGGCGAAGACGTCCCAGAGCTGATAAACGTTGTCGCGCGACTGGGCGATGCCGCCGGGGCCGGTGGCGTTGTAGGGGCCAGCGCCGCCGAAATTGAGCTGGCCCACGATGAAGTTGGGAAGCGCCGCTGTCGTTCCATTCACGTTGAACGAGGGTTCGGGGAGGCCGTAGAGAAAGTTGAGGCGGCTGAAGCCGAGGCGGATGTCGTTCACTTTGTTGGGCGCAAGCACCTGCGTGAACCCGGCGGCCGCGTTGCGGGGAATGGAATTATTCAGGCCTTCGCGGCCGGGCAGGGTCGCGGGGATGGCCGCATCTTCGGTGGCGGTGGAATAGCGGGTGAAGAACTGGAGCTTGTCTGACAGCGTGTAATCGACCCGAGCGGAAACGTTGTCGTTATCCTGCCGGAGCACATCTGTGGTGTTGATGTAGAGGCCGCCGGAGAGGTTGGGAAGCGGCAGCGTGCTGAAAGCCGCGGCGACAGCGGGATTGATGCGGCTGGCGGGGATGACGTTGCCGGGAAACGGGGCGCGGAGGCCGCTCGTGAGGGTGCTGGAGGGATCATAGATGACTGTGGTGGCGATTTCTTTTGAGAAGTCGCCGGCACGCTGGAACTGGTCGGGCACGGCCACGGTGGTCAGGTTGGCGGCCGCCTGGCGATTGCGCAGACCTTCGTAAGTGAAAAAGCCGAAGAGCTTGTTGTGCAGGATGGGTCCGCCGACGAGGCCGCCGAACTGGTTGCGGCGGAACTCGGGGACATCAGGCGAGGTGGTGAGGTTGAAGGGCCGGGCGTCGAGGCGATTGTTGCGGAGGAAGTCCCACGCGGCGCCATGCCAGCGGTTGGTGCCGGATTGCGTGACAACGTTGATCTGGCCACCGGAGGCGCGGCCATATTCGGCGCTGTACTGGGCCACCTGGACCTGAAACTCGGCGATGGCATCGACGACGGGCACATAGTTGAGGGCGTTGTAATCGGGGTCGGTATTCATGACGCCGTCGAGCAGATAGGCGGAATCGTTGGTGCGCTGGCCGGCGACGCTGAGGCCGCCGATTTCGCCCTGACGCAGGGAGTTCTGCTGGACGGCGAGACCGCCGCTGTTGGTGCCGGGCGAGAGGAGCGCGAGCTGGAGAAACTGCCTTCCGTTGAGGGGCAGGGCTTTGACCTTTTCGCTGGAGATGACGGTGCCCTGCGCGGCCGTGGTGGTTTCGAGGGTGGAGACGTCCGCGCTGACCTGGATGGCTTCGGTGACGGCGCCAACGGCGAGGGTGACGTCGAACGACGACGTGAGGGCGACCTGGAGATGGAGGCCATGGGCGTCAAAGCTGTGGAAACCGGGCGCGACGACGCGGAGGGAGTAGTCGCCGGGCGGCAGCAGGTCGAAACGGTATGCGCCGATGGTGTCACTGTGGGTGTTGCGGAGGGCGCCGGTGGCTTCGGCGGTCAGGGTGAGCTGCGCGTTGGGCGCGGCAAGCCCGGCGGGGTCAGTGACGCGGCCGCGCAGGACGGTGGTGTCGCTCTGGGCGAAGGACTGAGGCGCGAGCACACTTAGGGTAAGGAGGGTGAGGAGGATGCGGGGACGCATGGGACACTTCAACCTAGCGGTTGGGAGTTACAGGGGGATTACGGTTGGATTGCGGGGGTGTGACAGGGGTGGAGCGGGGTGAGCGGCAGTTACGGCTTGAGTTGAGATGATCTGTTTGTGTCTCCGTTGCGCTCAAAGCTAAAGCGGTCCGCCGGCGGTGTGCCGTACTGAATCAGTCGTGAAGTCCGAAGGCACTGCCCGGGCGAACCGCCGTGATTGTCCGATTTAGTCAGCGGACTGTCTACTGCACGTGCACAGCGGGCATTAGCGCGGGGTCGCTCATCTCCTGGGCGCTGGGGAGGAACTTTTCCAGCAAGGCGATAAAGTTCAGGTTGAAGATGCCGTTGTGGTCGGGAACGATGGTCGCAGGCATCTGCATCGCCCAGTAGGGGGTGTCGTTCCAGCGGTCGGGCTTTTCGCAGATGAAGTACTGCTGGCCGGTGCTGATGGTGATGGGCGCGGGGCTGAACAGCGGGCCGCATCCCGCGAGGGCCTGCGGGGTGTTTTCCACGATCAGGTGGCTCTGCAGTACCTGCATGTGCGCGGTGGTGCTGAGGTAATACGAACGCTGCGAGGGGACCGAGGGGATGTCCGGGTGGGCGTACGTCCTCCAGCTCCCTTTCAGCTGGCGATCGAGCGCCGTCGGGGCGTGACCGATCACCAGACCGAAGCGCGTGGCAATGTCGCCTAGTGACGAGATGGAAAGGAGCAGGGGCCGCTGGGCTGTGCGGGCGAGGTTGGGCGCGGCGGTTCGTTCCGCGAGCGCGGCTTGCGGCGTGACCTCGTATCGCAGGTTGCGCGTCCGTTCGAGGCGCTTCAGAAGATCGAGCATCTGCTTGCCTTCCAAGGCGGCCGCGGCGGAGTTGACGAACACCGCGAGGTCCGCCCACGGGCCGTCGCTGCCGTTGTCGCGCGTGCCGCCGCGGAGGACGAAATCGGCCATGGCCTGGGTGAGCGCGCGCTCCATCACCAGGCCGCCGAATGAATGGCCCACCATGATGGCGCGGGCGGCGGGGGTATCACGGTGCGTCTCCTTCATGATCTCCGTCAGCGCGGAGGTGAGGCTGGCGCCGGGGATGCGGATGGCGGCGCTCTCGCGATTGAAGAAGCTGAGCTGCTGGCGCACGGGCCAATATTGTGAGACCAGATTGCCGCGCCAGCCGATGTAAATGCCGACGACAGGACTATCGGCGAAGCGATGCGGCGAGGGCGGATGCACGAGAAAATCGAGGACGCCTTCGAAGCCGAAGACATTGCCGTCAGGCTGGCCGGGCTGATCGTTTGCATTGTGTTTCCAGCCGTGCGTGAAGGTGACGACGATGGGATGGGGACTGCGAGCCTTGGCGCGGCGGATCAGCGCGAGGGCTTTATCCAGCTGGGTTGCGTCCCACATCTCGCCCATGTCGTCGAACTCGAGAAAGGCGAGGCAGGCGTTCTGCGCGAAATCGCAGTTCGGGTCCACCTGGTCGTGATCGACGAAGACGCGCACCACGGAACGATCCGCCCCCTGGGCAGCGGGATTATAGAGCCGGTTCGGCACGTGGAAGCAGCCGGTGAGGATCAGCAGAGATAAGAACAGCGCGGCGATGGTTCGCATTACTTTGCCCCCTTCGTGGCTCCGGTGGTGGCGGGCGCGGGTGTGGACGGCGTGCCGCCCCGTTTAACCAGCGCGCCGAGCAGCCGTCCAATATCCGGCGAGAATTCATTGTAGAAGCTGGCGCCGAGCGCGGTGGCAAGCGAACCGCCCGCGCGCAGAGCGACCTGGCCGCCGGAGCGAGCCGAGCGCGGATACCAGAGGTCGCCGACAAAGGCGCTGGATGCGGAGCCGGCGAACACCGGGATATTGGGCAGGCGCGTGCCGGCGCCATCGACAGCGGAGCGGCGGACGGTAAGGAAATCCATAAACGCGTGGCCGATGCGACGGCCGGTGGTGGGCGGCAGGTGCACGAGGGGATCGCTGAGATAGCTGACATGGCGGGGATCGACACCCAGGGCGGCGCCGGAGACGAACTGCGCGACACCTTTTGTCACGGTTTGCGCGTAGCGGCTGCCGACGCGCATGCCGAAGGCGTCCCAACCGCGGCCCCACTCGTGAGGATCGTTGCGGGCCTGCGCGACGGCGGAGAAGACGATGGCGCCAAGCATGGCCTGATCCGTGACAGAGCCTTCGACGAAACTTTTGACGCGCAGCCCGAGGGTGAAGCTGCAGTCTGTGGAGGCCAGATTGCCGGCTGGATCGCCGGGACAGGTTCGGCGCACGGCGGCTACGGGGGCCGTGCTCTGCGGCGTCTGCGCGGTTGATGCTGCGGCTGAGATACCGAGGCAGACTACTGTTGCAAATTTTGTGTTCATGGCTTCCTCCGGCTAACTCCGATGGATGACGTCCGCGGCTTTCTCCGCGGCGATGTAGATGGCGCTGACGATGAAGAAGCCGGGGATGCGCGGGAAGATGGACGCGTCGACGACACGCAGACCAGCTACGCCATGCACGCGGAACCGCGAATCGAGCACGCCATTGTCGCTTTCTTTCCCGATGCGGCAGGTGCAGGAAGCGTGATGGCCCCAGGCGTTGTTGCGCACGTACTCTTTTAGCTCGTCGTCGGTTTGCACGGCGCTGCCGGGCATCTCTTCACTTTTGATGACTTCGAGACCGGCGGTGAGGCGGCGGACGAAGCGGATGCCTTCGACGACGGCATCGAGATCCGCGCCGGCTTTGTCCGTGCCCTCTTCGAAGTAGTGGAAGTTGACGTCTGGCGAGACGAGCGGATCGGCGGAGCGCAGGGTGACCTCGCCGCCGCGGTTTTCGGTGTGGGCCTTCAGGATGGCCCAGGTCAGCTGGTCGTGCTGCGTGGCCGCGAGCTTCGAATAGCCGGGGTAATAGCCGTGAAAGTTTCCTACGAGGCCGAAGCAAAAGAGATCCGGCGCGGGGGCGTTCGCGGACTGGCGCGTGACGCCGAGGAGGGCGCCGTTCGATTCGTAGATGCCTTTGCGGTGTTTGCGCCATTGTTCGTAAGGGCCATCGCCTTTCGTGAACGTGGCGCCGGCGAGCGCCTGAAAACTCTGCTTCATGCGGTGGACCACGCCGACTTCGTACCGGTCCTGCAGATTTCTGCCAACGCCTTCCAGCACCTTGACCGGCGGTATACCCCAGCGATTCAGCTGCGACTGAGGACCGATACCGGAAAGCATGAGCAGCTGCGGGGTGTTAAACGCGCCGCCGCAGAGGATGACTTCGCGGGAGGCCACGACCGTGCGTGGGGCGCCCCGGTCGCCAGGCTGCCCGTGGGGACGATACAGCCGGCTGCCGCTGCGGTATTCCACGCCGGTGGCGCGCTTCTGGCCGTTCACAATCACGCGCGTGGCGAGCGCGTCGAATTCGATGTGGAGGCGTTCCGGGAACCGGCGGCGGACGTCGAGCAGGCGCTCGCGGGTTCCGGTGCGTGCATGGTGCTGCGTGGTGAGCGGTGTGTAATGAATGCCCTGCAGATTGGCTTTGACGGCGGCCCAGTCATTCGGATCGAGCTGGGTTTCGAGGTCGCGGAGCAGTTCGAGGCCGGCGTTCGGAGTTTCGCGGATGGTGGTTTGGATGGCGTGCAGAAGAGTCTTGAGCAGCGGCTGATCCTGAATCGCAGTCTCGAAGGGCGCGCCTTTTTCGGTGTGCAGCCAGCCGCCGAAGCCATGGCGCGTGAGATTCAGGTGCGTCACCTTTTGGAAGAAGCGCTCGATTGGACGGTAATGGCAGTTCTCCATTTTTTCGAAGTAGCCGCGCATGTGCTCGGGCTTCCACGAGTCGTCGCCCGTCTCGTTCGCGATGTGCTCCCAATCGGCATTCTGGGGATACATCAGGATCATGGCGTTGTGGGTGGTGCATCCGCCGAGCGCGCCAGCGCGCGGGTAGAGAACGCCATCCACGCGATGGCCTTCGTAGTTCTCGTAATACTTGGGGTCCTGTTTCTGGCGCTCCGTGGCGGCGTAGTGGCGCACGAAGAAATCCCACTTGGTGGCTTCGTTCTCCGTGGAGCTGGCGTGGAAGGCGGGGACTTCGTAGTCTTCCGGGAAGGTGTTGCGATCCGGATGCAGGGGATCTCCGCCGGTAATGAGCGCGGGGTCTCCGCCGGCTTCAAGAAGGAACACGGTGTGGCCCAGTTCGGCGAGACGCGCCGCCACCGTGCCGCCTCCCGCGCCCGAACCGACCACAACGTATTCCCACTCAGGCGCGGCCGGGCCGCTCTGGCCGGGGAGCAGGCGCCGCAGGGACGCGGTACTCGCGGTAAGACGGGAAAGAAAGGCGCGCCGGTTTAGCATGGGTTCTCCGCTCAGAACGTTTTCAGAAACTCGATGAGGGCGCGCTTATCGGCGTCGCTCAGGCCAGGCTCGCCCTCGGCCGGGTCCAGCAGATCCGTGCCGAAGTAATGGCCGCGGTTCACGATGAGATCGGGACACTTACTCAGCGAGAGCAGGAGTTCGGTGAGCTGGTCGAAGTTTGCGCCCGAGGGATTCTTAAGACTCTGTTTGGTCAGAGAAGCCAGCTTGATGACGTTGGCATCGCGCTTCAAACGGGCTGGGAGCGTGAGGTGCTCGCCGGGATCAAGATCGAGGTTGGCCAGGAGCCCCACGGGCGTGCCCTGGGGGATAGGACCGATGCGGACGCCTTCCTTGTCTTCGATGGAGGGCAGGAAGATGCGGTCGAATTTGAGGAAATCGGCGGCGGCTCCGGGGAGGAAGCCGAACGGGATGCGGATGTAGCTGATGGCGGTGGTGCGGTCAATCAGGCTGGGACCTTTGACCTTGCCCGCGAGCGCGGGATCGCGCAGCCGCTTTTCCGGCCAGAGCATCTGTTCGATGGAGCTGTCGAACGACTTCATGCGATCGGCGACTGATGGACTGGAACTGAAGGTTCCGACGGAGTTGTTGAGCAGGAACGGCGCAGTGGACCACAGGCTGACGAGCGAGGCCGGCCGGGTATAGCCGCGTCCTCCGGCGGGCATCACATACCTGCGCGCCTCGCCCGAGTTGGGGTGGTAGTAAGTGATCTCGCCGACGGAGGGCAGATCTTTATAGGTCTGGGAAGAGAAGTTATCCCAGATGCTGCCGCCAATGGCATTGCTGGCGAGCGGGCTGCAGGCATTAGTGTTGGTCAGCGTGACGGGCACGCGCAGCTCGCTCGAGAGATAGTTTTGGTCGAGGAACTGCGGGTCCATGACAATGGCGCGCATTTGTTTCTTGTAGTCATCGGTCTTGGTCCAGTCCCAGTATTTCTTCCAGCAGGCGAGATAGCTGGGTCCGGAACAGCCGCCGGGGTCGACACCGCTGGCGAACTCGGGCGCTTTGCTCGAGTGACAGCGCGCGCAGCGTTCGGCGAAGACTTCCTTGCCGCGGGTCAGCGTGCCGTCATCGGCGGTGAGATAGCTTTTGCCGCCGGGGGCATCAGCCAGGTGATGAGGCTCCGTGCTGTGCAGGAAGAAATCGGCCATGGCCGGGGTCCAGGCTTCGGTGACATTCCAGTAAGACGAGTTCCGGCGGGCGGCTGCGATTTCGATGGGGGAAGTTTTCTCGCCTCCGAAGAGCGCGTTGAAATGGCGCAGCCACTCCTCGCTGTAAAGCCCGATGTTGAGATAGACGCGGTTGAGCGCGCCGAGCACGCCGACGGAATCGGCACCGTCTTTGAGGACGCGCGGGGTCCAGACATCCATGGGCGGCTCGAAATAGACGCCGAGAGGTCCGCCGGTGACGAAGTCATTGAACTGGCGGTTGTTTAGGTTACCGCCGGTGAGACTCTCATGACCCCAGCGGCGGCCGAGACCGAGGCGCGGCGCGAGGTAATAGATGGCGTTCATGGTGCGCGGGTTATCGATGTAATCGGTGGAGACGAGCGAAGTATCGAGAGCGCCCGGGCGATAAGTGTGCAGCACCTGATAGAGCAGGTTACTGTCGTCGGCCTGCCACGCGAAGATGCGATCGAAGTGGAAATACTGCGCGCCCACATTGGAGCTGAGGTTCTCCCATTTGGGCTGGTTGGGATCCGCGGGCGGCTTCAGCGGATTCGGGCCGACGTGGCAGAAGGCGCACGCCATGCCGACGCGGTAAGGCCGCACGAGATCCTTCGTAACATAGGTGGGATCGTTGGCGTAATACCGTTCCGGATTCCAGCTGGCTTTGGCCTTCGCGTCGAAGCTGGGATTGGGGAGCAGGCGCAGGCCGAGGATGCCGGTGGGCTCGCCATAGAAGGAGCCGGCGGGCATGGCTTCCCCGCGATGCAGGGTTTGAACGCCGGGGTACTTCTTCTCATTGGCGAAGGGATCTTTGCCGTCGAAGCGGGGGTCGCATCCCGGGATGCGCTGGTCAAGCCAGAGGCCGAAGTGTTGTGGGTCGCCGTGTGTGGCTTCGGCGAAACAGGGTTCGTTGACAACGCCGAGATACTCCCAGCGATTGTGGCGTCCGAACTTAGAACCCTGATACGAGGAGATGGTCCTCAGCAGATCGAAGGTGCCGTAACTTTTCCAGTTGAGGACGTCCCAGAGGCGGTCATCGCCGCCGGTCCAGACCAGCCACATATTGCGGCCCTGGATCTGGCTGGTGGTGAGAGGGAGAGGGCCGTCGCGGGTCTGGTCCATGTCATGGAAGAAATCTTCGTCGGCGAATTTGAAGGATTCAGGGAGGCGCGGGGGTACGGCGCTCATGGCTTCGTCTTTGATGGCGCCGACGGGGCCGCTGCCGCCGCCGCAGCCCGAGAGCAGCAGGGACAGCAGAAGGCAGACGGAGAGCAGAATTGACCGGAACAGTGAGCGGAAATCGGCCACGGGACCTCCCTGTGCCGGGGCGAAACACCGGCGAACATTTGTACAGGATACAAGTGAGGGATGGAGGGAGAACGTGACAGAAAACGTGCTCTACTCAATTGAGCTTGCGACTGCCTGCCCAGGTTATTCAGCCTGATTGCTATCTTTCTGCTGAACGTCTGGATTGCCGGGCGGCTTTTCCGGACCGAGTACCTGGCTTACCTCGGCTCCATGGAATCGGCGTTCTTTGCGCTGGCACGCGGGATGCAGCCGGGGCACACGCACTGGTGGCGCTGGTGGCGTACGCCTGTACGCTTCCACTGGCTGGGATCACAAAGAGTTTTTAGGTTATTGTGACCGCTGGCCTGTTCGCCTACTCCGTTTGCATTCCGTGGATTCTCCCTTCCACCGTTTGGACGACACAGGCCAACACGCAGAGTATGCAATCCGAGAACGCGTTCGGCGCGCGTCACCTGATTCTGACGGCGACTTTGATGGTGCTGTGCGTGGGATGGTTGTGGCTGAGCGCCAGAATGCGGGGGCGGCGTGCCATCCGGTTCTTCGGTCTGGCTTTCCTGATTCCTGCATTCATCGTATTGGGAAGTTACTGGGGAAACCTGACGGTTATCGCTCAGCCGCACCGGTTTCACCTTGCGATGGAGATGTGCCTGTGCGCGTTGGCCGGCTGTCTCCTGAACTCCATCACGACCAGAGTTCCCGCAAGCCGGGGAGTGGTCTATATGTTGGCGGTTCCGCTGCTGGTGTGGCAGGCGATTCGGTATCAGCGGTATGCGGAGACTCTGATTCAGCCGATCAAAATCAGCAAGACCACTCAGTTCACGGCTGCGGAGTGGCTGGCGCGTCACAGCGCGGGCGAGCGAGTGATGATCCCGGGTTCCGGGGCCTTTTGGCTGAATGCACTCGCGGATGTGCCTCAGATTTCGGGATGCTGTGAACAGAGTCCATTGAGTCACTCGAACGGGATAGCAAAGTACATGTTTGAATCGGACCAGGCAGCTGGAACCAATGCGGCGAAAATCTCAGAAACCTGGCTGGAAGCTTTGGGAGCCGGGATCGCGGTGATCTTTCTGCCGGAGAGCACCGAGCCGTATGCGATGGTTCACCCGCTGAAGTTTCAGGGCAGGTTAAAAGAACTGTGGCACGGCAGGGGAGCAATCATCTATCAGTTGCCCTCCGCCGGGCGGGGTATTGCTCATCTTGTGTACCCTGCGGAACTGCCGCAGCGAATGCCTGTTAACGGGATCGATACAGGGCCGCTGATGCCCTACGTAAAGAGCGTGCTGGATTCGTCCAGACCGCTCGTACAAGCGGTGTGGAAGTCCGCCGATTCTTTGATGCTTTGCAGCGTGGCGGCCCGGGGGCAGCTGGTAAGCGTCAACATTCCCGCACATCCCGGATGGCACGCCCGGGTAGACGGCGTGGCCGTTCCCATCCAAAGCGACAAGCTCGGCCAACTACTGATCAATCCCAAGAGAAATGGGAAATTCAGGATTTTGCTGACTTACGATGGCGGCACAGAGGCTCAGGTTTGCGGATGGATTCCGCTGCCTGCGATAGGTATTTGGGCCGGGTTCGCGTTCGTGAGCACGAGAAAGCGCCGTGGCGTTCAGCGGGCTGCGACGCGGCGGGTTTTTTGACACAAACCTTTCGTGGTGATAGACTTTCGCAACGTCTGAATAACAGCTCTGTCTGTTCGATCTGATCGGCCGGAATTGTTTTTCCACGGAGAGGAACATGCGACTTCTTTGGTTACCTTTGCTGCTGACTTCCAGTCTGTTCGCGCAGGGGAATGCGCTGATTTTCGGAACGGTGACCGATAAATCGAACGCAGCTCTGCCGCGGGTGGAGGTGACGGCGAACAATGAAGCGACCGGCGCCACGGAGACGGTGAAATCCAACGATGCCGGGAATTATGTGTTTCCCGACCTGGCTCCCGGAAGTTACACCATTCTCGGCAAGGTGGCTGGGTTCCAGACGATCGAACGGCGGCATGTGGTGCTCGAGATCGAGCGGCGCGTGCGCGTCGACCTGCTGATGCAGGTGGGCGAGGTGAAACAGGTTCTCGAAGTGTCGGGGACCGTTTCCACGGTGGATACGCTGACCTCGGCGCTGAAGGACGTGGTGGATTCGAAGCGCATGGACGACCTGCCGCTGAACGGACGCAACGCTCTGCAGCTGCAAGGGGTGTTGCCGGGCGCCATTCAGATGGGATCGGGTTCGGCGGCGAGCGGCATTGCGCTGAATACGAATACGGTTTTCAGCGTGAACGGCACCCGGCCCAGCCAATCGGCTTATGTTCTGGATGGCGGCCTGAACATGGACATGTATAACAACGTTCCGGCTGCCTTTCCCAACCCCGATTCGCTGCAGGAATTTTCGATTCTGCAGAACAGTTACAGCGCGGTGAACGGACGGGACGCGGGCGCGGTGGTGACCATGGTGACCAAATCCGGGACCAATCAACTGCATGGCGTGCTCTATGACTTTCTGCGGAACAATGACTTCGATGCGCGGAATTTCTTCTCCGCCGCGGTCTCGCCGCTGCACCGCAATCAGTTCGGAGGCAATGTGGGCGGACCGGTGCGGCTGCCGCATTACAACGGGCACGATCGGACGTTTTTCTTCTTCGCTTATGAAGGCACGCGGCAGGCGCTCGGGCAGACCAATTCCTCCACCGTGGTGCCGTCCGCGCTCGAACGGCAGGGGGACTTTTCGCAGAGCCTGCTGAAAGGCAAGCCGATCACGGTGGCGCCGCCGAATACGGTGACGGCGCAGGCTCCGAACGGGGTGCCGTATCCGGGGAATGTTATCCCTTCCAGCCTGCTGGACCCGGTGGCGCTGAGTTTTACCAAGGCATTCATGCCGCTGCCGAACAGCCCGGGTAATATTTACTCCTACAACCTGTCTCTGCCCACGGACGATAACCAGATCGTGGCGAAGATCGACCATTCGTTATCCACGGCGAACAAGTTCAGCGTGCGCTACTTCTGGGACGACTACTTCAACAAAGCCAACTACTCACTGCCGGCTTTCAACGGAACGCTGGACTGGGTGACGCACAACTTTACCGTCAATGACACGCATATCTTCACGCCGGCGCTGATCAACGTGGCGACGCTGACGGTGGCGCGAAACATTTTCTACCGCTCGCCGGAGGTAACCAGTCCGGCAAACTGGGCCTCTCTCGGCTGCTCGCCGACATGCGTGCCGCTGGCCCCGCCGAACATCCCGACGGACTGGATTGTGGGTGTGAGCGGCGGTCTGGGACTGGGAATTGCGACCAACTACCGCAGCTTCATGATGAACTACCAGTTCGTCGATTCGCTTTCCTGGACCAAGAACAACCACCTGCTGACGTTTGGAGGAGACATCGCCAAGGTTCGCCGGAACGGACGCGAGAACTTCGATACCGACCCCGGCTTCAGCTTTAACGGACTGCTGACGGGCAGTTATGGTTACGGCTATGCGGATTTCTACTCCGGCGCGGCGTACAGCGTTTATCAGAACTCGCCGATTTCGTCCTGGCAGTATAAGTACACTCCGTTTCTTTACTTTCAGGATGACTGGCGTGTCACTCACCGGCTGACGCTGAATCTGGGCGTGCGCTGGGAGCCCTATGTGCCGGTGGAAGACAAATACGGTGAGAATACGGCATTCCGGCCCGGCCAGCAGTCCACGGTGTATCCGCTGGCGCCGGTGGGTTATCTGTTTCCTGGCGACAAGGGCATCGACGGGCTGGGCGTGGTGCCGATTCGTTTCGACCGCTTCTCACCGCGCTTCGGTTTCGCCTACGACCCGTTTGGCGACGGCAAAACCAGCATTCGCGGCGGCTATGGCATCTTCTCCGACACCGTTCAGCTGGTGACGCTGAACTCCAACCCAACGTCGCAGCCGTTTTCCTACGGGCTGACCACTTACAACGTGCAGCTGTCGAATCCCTATGGGGCGAACCCGCAGCCGCTGCAGTTCCTTGAGACCTATCAGCGCGCCACCACCGCGCAGGAACGCGCGACGAAGCAGTTCTTTCTGCCGCTGCCGATCATGAACATGAATCCCGATTTCACCAGCGCCTATGTGCAGCAATGGAACTTCAACGTGCAGCGGGAGATCTGGTATAAGTTCGTGGTGACCGCCGCCTATCTGGGGAACAAGGGAACGCATCTGCATGTCAGCGAGCAGCAGAACCCGGGCCTGTATATTCCGGGCAAGTCGACGACGACGAATATCGATTCGCGGCGGATCTACCCGGGGTATCAAACGATCGAGAGCATCCAATCCACGGCCAACTCGACCTATCACGCGCTGCAGCTGAGCTGGAACCGGCGGTTTGAAGGCGGCTTCACGATTTTGGGTTCCTATGTGTTCTCGAAGGCAATCGATCAGGAGTCGAATGACGGAAACAGCGGTCTGGGCAGCCAGTCCTCAAACCCGTTTAACTGGAGCGCGGACAAGGGGCTGGCCAGCTTTAACGTGAGACATCGGTTCCTGACGTCATTTATCTGGCAGCTGCCGTTCTTCCGGGGATCACAGGGCTTGACTCATGCGGTGCTGGGCGGCTGGGCGGTGAACGGCATCCTGACGCTACAGACCGGGCTGCCTTTCAGCGTGACGGCAGGGCAGGATCGCAGTCTTTCGGGTGTGGGACTGGATCGCGCCGACGTGTTTGGCGCGGCGCCGACTTATAACGACCGTGCGAACGGCAGCAAGATCGCGCAGTTTTTCAATACTGCCGCATTTGCGCTGCCCCCTCTGGGTACGTTTGGGACCAGCGGACGCAACATCCTGACAGGCCCCGGACTGGAGAATTTCGACAGCGGGCTCTTCAAAGATTTTCGCGTGAGTGAAAGCCGGCGGTTCCAGATCCGCTGGGAGGTATTCAATTCGCTGAACCGGCCGCCCTTCGCGAACCCGACGGCGTCGCTCTCGAGTTCCAACTTCGGACGCATTCTTACAGCGGGGAATCCGCGGATCATGCAACTGGCTGCTAAATTTTACTTCTGAGATTCTTATGATTCAGCACATGAAGGTGACACGCCGATCCGCGCTGCGGACTTTGGGACTTGCGGGCGCCGGCATGGCGGCAGGAAGCCGGCTATATTCGGGCGGGGGCAAAGCGACGGCATTCGCACTTTGCGGCGATGAATCGCATAACTCGGACTACATCCGGACGGCGCTGGGCGCCACTCTGGTGGACGGCGCGGGCCTCTCGATCGACTTTACCGACGAAGAGAAGCTGCTGACCTATGACAATCTGAAGAATTACAAGATCCTGATCATGTTCCGCGACGGGCTGCGGTTCCCGAATGGGTATTATCAGGCGATTTACTGGACCGGGAAGCCAGAGGATCTGGTGAGCGTTCCTCCTTTGGACAAGAAGATTGTGCCGAAGGGCGTGGGCTGGATGACTGCGGAACAGGGCCGGGCAATCAAAACCTGGGTACAGGAGGGCGGCTCCCTGTGGGCTTTCCATAATGACAGCCAGGCGTCTCTGCTGAATAAAGATTACCGGGATGTGGAGGGCGCGATTTACACGGGTCATCCGCCGATCCGGCCGTACAAGGTGCACATTGTGAATTCGGACCACCCGATCACGCGGGGAGTGAACGATTTCATCGTGACCGATGAGCAGCACTATGTTACTTACGACAAGGACCCGAAGTTTGTGCTGGCGCGAAGCATTGCGGAACACGGGCTCGATTTCACCGACAACGCCGGCAGAAAGAGCAATTCGGCGGAGTCCGTCTGGGCATATGATTACGGCAAGGGCCGGGTGTGTTTCATGGCGCCGGGACACATGATAGCGGTGCTGTGGAATCCGGAGTACGTCAAGATGCAGAAGAATGCAGCGAAGTGGCTGCTGCACGAGATTTAGACTGCGGAGTTTGATTCTTTCCGGACCTGGTTACTTTCTCTTACTGAGATAGAAATAAAACAATCTGACTAACAATTGACCCGTTGGTTGCTTGTACGAATCCGCAGCGCGGCCTCGCTTTCCCATGTTGACGAATGCATTGTGCTGTGGTAACTTCCATTCCTAATGGAGGGCGCCCCAGTTACTGGCGCATCGGGTAAATGTCAACGTTACATTCGCGTTTATTGCCTCTGATCGTATCGAAACAATCTCTGATTCTGCCGGTACTTGTTCTGACTTTCGCTGTTCCGGCCCGGCCCGATTTTTGGTCTTTGGTAAATAAAGGTCAGCCGGAAACCGTAAAACTCACCCGAAAATTACCACCGGTCTCGGCCAGAAACGGAAGTACGGTGCAGTTCCTGCCTGAAATAGCCGGTAACTCGATTCCTGCCGAAACCGCGACCATTCTCAGAGAGAAGATCCGAACCCTGCTGCTGAACGCCAAAGCGGGCGGTATTCAGCTTGTGGACGGTCCCGCCGACACGGTCATCAAGTGCATTGTTACTGGCTATGAACCGAAGGTTGTGCATCCGGGCGAGAGAAAGATCGGGTTGAAGAACCAGAAGATCCAAACCTGGATCGGCAACATCCGAGCGAGCGTTCAGGTGCTCGATAGCCGCAACCGTCCTATCGACGCGGCAAATTTGCAGTATCACCTGGAGAACGACTTTGTTACATCCGAGCAGGAAGACAAAGTCGCGAGTGTTCAGGATAAGAAGACTTCCTGGCGCGATAAGGTGGCGACGGGCATCAAGGTAGCTCGCGGCGGTTCCGATGCCGGCGACCTGGTGAGCGCCGCAGGCGGAGGGCAGCAGATGCACGACGCGCTGGGAGCGGAAGGAAAGGGCGGCCGCGCTCCGACGGAGATTGAGTGGCGGGATGCGTTGATCGAGGGACTGGCGGACAAGGTGGCGAACCGGATCGTCTCCGTCGATCAGGAATTCGTGGCTCTACTGCCGGTGGAAAAGGACTTTCTGCAGATTCGGGAACTGGCGAAGGGCGGCCGATGGGGCGATGTTCAGGAGCAAACAGAGAAGATGAGCCCGCTTTCCGGGTCGAGCGAAGCGTACCGGCTATATCTGATTGGGTTGAGCTACGAAGCAATTGCCTATGGAGAGGCAGAGAAGTCAAATGAGGCGACGGCTACATTAAATAAGGCTTCCAAGTTCTACACCGATGCGAAAAATGTGAAACCGGCGGAACACGAGATACTGCTTGCCCAGATTCGGGCGCAGGATTCGCTGGACCATTATCTGGAGATCCAGCATTTCCTGCAGAATCGGCCGAAAGAGCCGGCTGCGGAGGCGCCGGTGAAGGAAGTGAAGGCCGCGGCTGCCGGACCTGCCGGCGGATCCGGATCTGCTGCGGTCACGCCGGCTGAAAACAGTGCGAACAATGCCGCGCTGATCGACATGGCGAAAGAAGGTCTGCCGGAGAGCGTTCTGATCACCTTTATTCAAACCGTGCCCGACCCGAAGTTCGACGTAAGCTCGAACGGACTGCTGCAACTGGCTCGCGCGCATGTTTCAGGCCCGGTGATCCAAGCAATTCAGAAGCAAATGGCGAAGCCGCCAGCCCGTACGCCGGCGCGCCCCGGTACGCCGACGAAGACGATTGCTCCGGCGAAACCGGTTTAGCAGGGCGGATTGACAGTGCGAACGGTCATGCGGTGCCTGCTGGCGCAGGTGACCTTTTGGTCTGTTGTGGGGCCGCCGGCTTTGAAGGCGGCCTGCGGCGACACGGAAGAGGATCGCTTGGTGTGGGCGCGCGAGCGGATGCATCCTGGGGCAAGTGCCTCTCAGACCCGACTGGTGTATCAGTGGCTCACCAACGGTACGGGCAGTTGTAACCTCAGCGGAGACCTGTGGTATTACCGGGGGCTGGTTGCCCGGAAGATGGGAAATTCTTCAGACGCCGCGTACTCTTTTCGTAAGGCGGATGAGAACGGCTCGAAGGCGCAGCGCGCCAAATTTGATCCCTTTACCGTAGTGACGCGGCCTTCGGGTTCAACGGGGAAGATCCGCGATAAGTGGGCGCTGATCATCGGCATCAACAATCTGGGTAAGAGCGACGACTTTCTTCAGTACGCAAAAAGTGACGCAGTGGCACTCGGCGATTTTCTGGTGCACGATGCGCATTTCAAGAATGACAAAGAGCATGTCAAAGTTCTGGTGGATGAGAAGGCCACTACGGAGAACATCCGCCTAGCATTTGGCGAGATCCGGGCCAGTGCGCAGCCCGATGATCTGGTTGTGGTTTACCTCAGCAGTCATGGCCGTGGGCGCGAGCTGGACCCCACCGGATTAAGCTACGTCCTGACCTACGATACGGATACAACCACCAAAGCGACCACATTTGCCAGCGCGATCAAGATGGCGGAGCTGGCTGAGTTGGGGAGGTGGGTACTCTCCCGGCAGTATGTGCTTCTGCTGGACACCTGTTACAGCGGCGGCGCGCAGCCGGAATCGCGCGGAGGCGACGGTCTGGATCCGCTGCAGGGATTGCAGGGTTCGGGTGACCGGGTGGTGATCTCGGCAAGCAAAGCGGAGGAGCGTTCATTCGAAGATCCCGAAACCAAACATGGCTATTTCACGCGTTACCTGCTGGATGCTCTCCGCCAGAAAGGAGGGCAGCCCACGATTGCTTCGGTGTTCGAATTTCTGCAAAGTCGAGTGCCCACGGAGGTGAGCCGCCAGGAGAATCGCCAGCAGCATCCGGTGATGCAGGCTTATGGGCAGGGCGGGAGCATTGTCCTGAGTGCTCAAACCCCGGGCACCTCCGCCAGGCTTCCGTCCGCATTCCTGCTGGCGAATGCGCGCTGATCCCGTCGCCATGCAAGGCACCAACATTTTCTTTGTGTTCCTGGGACCGGGACAGAATGAGAACACGTCACGCCGAAATCGCATTCTCCGCGATTTTCTAGCCGGACTTCTTCTTTCCGCCGCACTGGCGGGCGCCTGGCATCTATTCGGGAAGACACCCGCCGGCGAGGGCCTGAGAACGATTACCTACCGTTTGCTGCAAAGCCGTCTGACTACGGACGCGAAGCTCCCGGTAACTCTTGTCGACATCAGCAGCGTTCGCCCGGAAGGCCCAAACGAAGTTACCTCCCGGACATTTCTAAGGGAGCTTCTTGTCGCCCTTGCGGCTTTTAAACCGAAGGTGATCGGCATCGATATCGATTTCTCGCCGGAACTGGATGCCGAGCGTCAGGTGGGAAAGTTCATGTCCCGCGCCGACCCCGCGTTCTTTGATTTCTGCCTGAAGCAAACCGACCGTGGCCTTCCCGTTTATCTGGGGGTCTCGCGAACGCAGGGCCTGCCGCCAGCCTTCTGGCTGGGACTGCCGGAATACGCGAAACTGGCGGCGGCCATCCTGGCGCGGGAAGACTCCCGATCGGTGCCCCAGTCTCTGGGCGTTGCCGGCCTGCTCGACGGAGACGGTGTAACTGCCGACAGGAAGGAGGAGGGCAGGACTATGAGCGCTGCCCTGAGTTCCGCATTCATGGAACACTCGGCTCCGCTCAAGCGAAGATGGCCGCTGGAGACCGTCTCCAAGGTGGAACTGAACGGCGGGAAAGTGCAGGAATCGGTGGTTGATTACAGCATGATTCAGCGCCTGAAAGACACAGCCATCCGCATTCAGGCAGGCGCACCGGGTCATTCCGACTGGCTGCAAATTGTTCTGGCTTCGCGGCGTGAGGATATCGAAGGACAGATGGTGCTGGTTGGGGATGTCTCCCATGCCGAGGACTCGTTTGACCATCCGGTGAAGACCGGCGTGGTTCCAGGAATTGTCTTACACGCGTCAGCGGCCTATACGGCAACGAATCCCTTGTCCGTGATTCGGGAAGGCTGGGTGGAACTGGCGGATTTCCTGCTGGCGGCGGCCCTCCTGTTAATCATCGTGGCGGTAAGGCTCAGTTCCGGTCCAACCATGGTGGAAGAGAAGCTGCAGACCAGCCTGAGCTGGGCGCTTGCTGGGGCCGTTCTCCTATTCGGCGCTTTCGTCAACCTTCATCACGTTCTTTGGGACGATTGCCTGATGGTCGCTCTTGCTTTGGCTTTGCATCCATTTGCCGACAGGTGGTTTGGGAGTTACTGGGAGTGGCTTCATAAACCTGCCGTGGCGAGGGAACAGGAGAGTTGATCTTGATTCGCACAGGCGCTGTCACAATCTGCATGCTGTTATACCTGGTGGGCCTGCAAGCGGCTGAGATTTATACGCCGGTGGGGTTTATTCAGAGCTTCAGCGGGAAAGTTCTGTTATGCAAAAGCAGGCCCTGCACAGACCAGCGGGCGGAACCACTCATCCCGGGGAATGATGAGGGCCGAATCCTGTTCGAGAACCAGAGCCTCAAGTGTCAGGGCAACGCCACCGTTCGCGTGCACACCACCATTCCAATTTCCGACGTGCGGAAGAGTGAGTTCGCTCCGGACGTCTGCAGGAAAGACGAATGGCGCGATATGCCAGTCTTGAAACCCCAGGACCGGATCAGCACCACCCAGAGTTTTGACTATGCCCTGAAGCAGTATGGCCGCCGTGCCGGACGCGAGAAAGGCAGCGACACACCGATTTACTCCCCTCCTGATCAAAGCGCGGTGGCGGCGGGCGATTTTGTAATCCGCTGGCGTACCCGGCCGCCGGTGGCGCGGGCTGCAGTATCCCTGAAGAATGCTCGTGGTATGGTTCTGGCGCAGGTTCCGGATGTGGACGGCAGCGCCGGTATGCTGGATTCGCCTTCCCTGCGTGAAGCTCTGGCGAGCTATCGCAATTCCGCAGACCCCGATCACCCGGTGACGCTCGTCTTCAAAACGGTGGAGGCCGAGACCGGGGTTTCGTTTTCCGTTCTCTCGATAAACCAGGAAGACGAGTTGCGGAACCGGCTGGCGCAGATTGACCCGTCACACGGGCTGTTCCAGCATGTGGAACGAGCTGCTGTCTACGAATCCCTGCGGATGTATGACAAGGTGGCCGCGGAATACGATTCAGCGCTGAAGGAGGCGCCGGCAAGCCGCGATATGCTCCAGGCCGCTTTCAATGCGCATGCCCGCACCGGCAATCTGCGCAGGGCGCGGGAACTGCGCGACAAGCTGGAAGAAGTCGATGCGCAGCAACAAAGACCGTAGAATGATTCGGCTTAACCAGCCTCGCTGCCTGTTCCAGCACAAATTCGACATTCAGCCTCCACAGAGATAAAATAGGCCCTAACACTATGAGCTCTTTGTGGAGCGCGCGCATCGGCGCACTTCTGCTTGGCTGCCTTTCCGCGTTCGCCGAACAGGTTCCTTCCACCCCGAAGGCCGTCTTCGAACAATACTGTTTTCAATGTCATGGCAAGGGCGCCGGTATGGCCGGCGTGAGCCTGCTGAAACTTACTTCCAGCCCCGTTGGCGAGGGCTTCCAGTCCTGGCAGAAAGTGGCCGCCGTTCTGGAGCAGAACCGCATGCCACCCAAGGGCCTGCCGCAGCCGACCGAGGCGCAGCGGCACATGGCGATCAACTGGGTGCGCACCGAGCTCACCACCTTTTCGAATAAAAATGCCGGCGATCCCGGCCGTGTCACCATGCGGCGGCTCACCGGCGGCGAGTACGGGTATGCCATTCGAGACCTGACCGGCGTCGATCTCGATATCGGCCGCGATTTTGCGAATGACACGGTGGGCGGCGAAGGGTTCATGAACTTCGGCGACGTCCAGTTCATGCAGGACGCCAGCCTCGAGCGGTACCTGGAAACCGCGAAGCTGGTGGCTGACCATGCTGTTATTGGCGCGGGGCCGATCGAATTCTTCACGCACCCTGGCAAGACCGGCTTCGAGCTGGCGGCCATCACCCGCATCAAAGATATCTACGCCACTTACGGATTCCGCACCGTCTCGGGCGAGGGCGGGGAATCGTTCGGACTCGACAAGTACCGCAAAGCGTTTTTCGTGACCTGGGAGTACCGGAATCGCGCGGCTCTTGGCAAACCGGCCGCCACCATGGCGAGCCTGGCCACTGCCGAAGGTGTGAACCCGGCATTTGCGCAGCATCTATATAAGGTGGTGACCACTGCTTCGCTCCGCTACCCGGCGTCCGAAGTGGAAGCCCGCTGGCAGCGCCTGCCCAAAGTCTCCGGCGATCGCAAAGCGGCCGAAACAGCGGCCCGCACCGGCTGCGCGGATCTGGAACAGTTTGTTACCACGTGGCCCAGCTGGCTGTTCGCGCGCGGCGATAAAGCAGTTGGCGGCGCGGGCGACGAAAGCCCGCTCATCTTCACCGATGCGGCCCTGCGGCCCGAGCTTTCGCACCACTTCAACTACATCATCGGCGGCAGGCCCAATGGCAAGGGGAAAGCCGCTTCTTCCGGACCAGCCAAGGTGTACCTGAACGTCGATTCCGTTTCGCCGAACTCCCCTGAAAAGCCGATTGTGATCTGGCGCAACGCCATGGTCGTGGTGCGCACCGGCGGCGTTCCGGCTGGCGGCAAGGGCAAGGGTCCCGTGGGCCCGAAGATTCCGTTGAAGGATTTTCTCTCTCCCGAGATGGTCAGCAAGCTGAAGTTCGGCGAGAGTTTGAAGGGCAACGAGGTAGCGCCGGGTGATTTCGCCGCCGAAGGATCCACGTCCGTTGAACTCACTGTTCCTCCGGGCGCTTTCGGCGTCCTGCTGGAGGTGGATGCCGCGGTGGGCAGCAATCCGCAGCACGTGGTGCGCGTGACGTTCTCCGATCGCGCCGATGGACCGGTGAGAGGCATTCCGATTCACGCGCTGCTGGGTGATCCCCAGAGCGCGGGCTCGCGCGAGTTCAAGGCCGGCGTCCTGCAGTTTGTCGATCTGCTGCCGCCCAACTCCCACAGCGAGCCCACTCCCGCGGATAAAGACCCGCCGCCGCTGCCGTTCGACGCCACGTATAACACCCCCGAGCACGACGCGTTCGATACCAACGTGAAATATCACCGCGACGATCAGTTCTTCGCGGAATATATGGTCGACGCGGCCACGCGGCAGCGCCTCGACCGCGCGTGGACGGATCTGTACTCCTCCTTCGACTACTACGACGCCTATCTGGCGCTGCTGGTGGATCACTTTCACCTGAACCTGAAGAGCCGCAAGATGGCGGATCTGACAGCGGCGCAGGTATCGGCCATGCCGGCCGAAGCGCGCGAGTTCGTCCAGCCGATTCGCGAAGAGTATCTGAAGGTGACGGCGGCAGAAGTAGCCTCCCATCCCGAACACGTGGAAGATTGCCTGAAGTTTGCCAGCCAGGCGTGGCGGCGGCCCCTGACCGAGCAGGAAACTGCCGGCCTGCGCGCGTTTTACCGGCAGACCATGCTTTCCGAGAAGGACCACACCAAGGCGATCCGCGCGCTCCTGACGCGCATCCTGGTCTCCCCGGCTTTCCTTTATCGCGTGGAGCTGCCGCTGAACGAAGCCACGGTCAAGCCGCTCAACGACTGGGAACTCGCCAGCCGCATGAGCTTCTTCCTCTGGTCGTCGATCCCGGACACCGAACTGCGCCGCGCCGCTTCCGCAGGCGAGCTGAGCAGCGCGCCGCAGCTGCGCGCAGCAGATCAAGCGCATGCTGGCCGACCCCAAGGCGCGCCGCCTCTCGACCGAGTTCTTCGGCCAGTGGCTGGGCTTCTACCATTTCGATCAGTATCGCGGCGTGGATACCGGCCGCTACCCGGAGTTCACCGAAGAAGTGAAGACGGCGATGTATGACGAATCGGTTTCCTTCTTCGAATACATCGTGCGCCATGACCGTCCCGTGCGGGAGCTGCTCTCGGCGGATTACACTTTCCTGAACAAGACGCTCGCGAAATATTACGGCGTCGACAAGAACGTGAAAGCCGGCGCGGAGATGGAGAAAGTGGATGGCGCGAATGCCATGGAGCGCGGCGGTTTGCTGCGCCTGGGCACGGTGCTGACCACCACTTCCGCGCCGCTGCGCACCAGCCCGGTGAAGCGCGGGGATTTTGTGCTCCGCCGCATTCTGGGAACGCCGACTCCGCCGCCGCCCGCCGATGCCGGCTCCATTCCGGCCGACGACAAGCTCTTCGGCGGTCTTTCGCTGCATGACAAGCTGGAAGCGCACAAGCGCAACGCCACCTGCGCCGGATGCCACACGCGCATCGATCCCATGGGCTTCCCGCTCGAGCATTACGATTCCACCGGCCGCTGGCGCGAGAAGTATGCCGACGGCAAGCCGATTGACGATTCCAGCAAGACGCTCGATCAGGTGGATATCGTGGGGACCAATGGTCTGCTGCAGTATCTGCAGAGCAAGGATGAACAGATCCGCCGCACGCTGGCGATGAAGATGATCGGCTACTCTCTGGGGCGCACCATTCTGCCATCGGATTACCCGCTGATCGATCGCATGGTGGCGGCGGGCGGCAACGCGCCGTTTTCCGAACTGGTCACCGACATCATCACCAGTCGTCAGTTCCGTAACCGTCTCGGCCGTGAAAACGCGCCCGTCCGAACCACATCAGCCAAACTAATGAATCTCCGAAAAGGCAGGTAACCAATGAAATCAAGACGTAACTTCTTACGTGGTGCGGGTGTCGCACTCGCGCTCCCCTGGATGGAATCCCTGCCGGTTTTCGGCGCTCAGGATGGCACCAAAGCGGCCGTAGCCGCAGCCAACAAGCCGCCGCTGCGATTTGGGTTCGTTTACTTCTCGAACGGCGTGGAAACCATCGACTGGGACGCCAAGGGCTCCGGAGCCGCCATGCAGTTCGGCCGCGCCGCAGCGCCGCTGACGCCTGTCCGCGAAGACATCGTCTTCGTCAAGGGCCTCTACAATCACCAGGCTTTCGTCGCCACCAGCCCGCACCAGGGCAAGATGGCCAACATGCTGTCCGGGGCTTCCATCAGCATGGATCCGAGCGACATCCGCGCGGGTACCACCATGGATCAGGTGCTGGCGCGCGCTATCGGCAAGCAGACCGCCGTCCCCAGCCTCGCGCTCGGCATCGAGCCGAATGAGCTGCGCCTCGAAGACGGCCTCTCGATGATTTACGGCTCGTGCATCTCCTGGGCGACCCCGACGAAGCCGGCCACCAAGGAGATCTACCCCTCACGCACGTTCGATCAGCTGGTCGGCGACGGCAAAGGCCGTCAGCTGGACCGCAGCATCCTCGACGCGGTGATGCAGGACACGCAGAGCATCCAGCCGAAGATCAGCGGCGGCGACCGCAAGAAGCTGGACGAATATCTCGAATCTGTGCGCGACATCGAAAAGCGGATCGAGCGCGCCTCGAAAGAGGAACGTATCGAAGGCTGGCGGCCCACGCTGAAGCAGCCGAACATGCCGCGTCCGGCGAACGAACTGCCTCAGAACGTGCCGGATCACATGAAGCTGATGCTCGATCTGACCGTGCTGGCTTACCAGATGGACAAGACGCGCATCGTCACCCTGATGCTCAACAACGATCTGTCGCAGATGAACTTCAAGTTCGTTGAAGGCGTGAACGGCGCGCTGCATCTGGATCTGACGCACAACGGACACGCCCCGGCGGTTGAGGCCATGTACCTGAAGACCAATCAGTTCCACATTCAGCAGTTCACCTATCTGGTGCAGCGGCTGAAGGCCATTGACGAAGGCGGCACTTCGCTGCTCGACAACTCGATGCTGATGATGGCCTCGAATCTGTACGATGGCGACAAGCACGGCGCGGATCAGATGCCCATCGTGCTTGCCGGAAAGGCAGGCGGGGAAATGAAGACCGGCCGAGTGATCGATTACTTTAAGAAGGGTGACGACAATCGCCGCGCCTGCAGCCTCTATCTCTCCATGATGGATCGCATGGGAGTGAAGCTCGAGCGCTTTGGGGATACCGACAAACGCCTCGCCGGCCTCTGGGCTGACGAGGCGTAAGTCTCACAAACAAAAGTGCCTCGGAGGGATTTAGATCCCTTCGAGGCGGTTCTGAGCGTCGCCGAACTGTTCCAGCTTAATGCCGAAACGGTCCATCAGCGACAGGTACAGGCTGCACATCTTGCGATTGTCGTTCGCCTGCCTTCAGATAATTCAGCGTCCGTCCGGTCTCGAGCGTGCCGCCCAGGCCGCCCGCCAGAATCAGCGGCAACCGGAAGTTGTCGTGCTTGCGCCCAATCCACAGGTTGGAAAGGAACATCAGGCAGGTGTTATCGAGAACGGTGCCGTTGCCTTCCTTCATGCTGTCCAGCTTCGTGCGCCAGATAGGCGTACTGGCTGACGTGGAAGCGGGCGATGCGCTCGTAGCCATCTGAATTGTTGTTGTGCGAGGCCGCATGGTGCCCTTCCTTCACTTCGAGGAACGGGTAATACATGGCCGAGAGGTCGCGGGAAATGATCAGTGACGCCACGCGCGTCTTGTTGGTCTGGAACGCGATGGCGATGATGTCGCACATCAGCCGCGCATGGTCGCGCAGATCTTCGGGCAGGCCGTTGGCCGGCCGTTCCATAGTAGCGGCGATGGTGTTCTTCGCCTTGGCCGCGTCTTCGGCACTTTCCTTGCCCTTGCGCATGCCTTCCACGCGCTTCTCCACTTCGCGCACGCTGGTGAGGTATTCGTCCAGCTTGCCCTTGTCGGTCGAGCTGATCTTGCGGCTCAGGTCGGCGGCGCGTTCCTTCACGCGGTCCAGGATGCTGATATTCAGCAGGCTGCCGCGGTTATCAAACAGATTGTCCCAGGCGAGCGACGGGTACACTTCCACCGGCACCGGCGAATCCGGACTTTGCCAGGAGATGTGCGAGCTGTAGGCCATCGAGAAGTTGGTCTCGTGATAGCCGGTCATGGGCTGCTCGCAGGCCAGCACGATGCTCGACTGCGGTGTGTCCTCGCCCACGTGGTTCGCGATCATCTGGTCTATGCTGATGCCGGAATGGATGATGGCGCCTTTCGAGATGTGCGCGCCCGAAAGCAGGCTGCCGGTCTGTCGCCGGATGGATGCCCTGGCCCGTCAGCGCCTTTACGAACAGGCCGTCGACGACGTTGATCTTCTGCTTCAGCGGTTCGAGCGGCTGCAGGGTTTTGCCCAGAGCCATGGAAGCGCCCTGTCCTTCGGCGCTCCAGTGATCTTCATTGATGCCGTTCCCGAGAAACATCACGCCGAAACGCTTGGGAAACGCGGAAGCGGATGGTGTGTCCGCCAAGGCGTGCAGGGACTCCATCCAGGGAAGGGCCATGGTGCAGCCCACCCCGCGCAGCACGGTGCGGCGGGAGATGCGAGGAGCGGAGTTTTTCGTCGTTCGAGCCATTATCAATCACCCTTCCTGGTTTGAGCTTCGCGTGTATCGCGAGCTTCGGGAATGCGTTTATTTAAGAATTGCGGACTGGTCACAATCGTTTCCATCAGCGAATCGAACCGGTACTGATCGGCGGCGAGCCGCGTCTCCATTTTGTCCAGCAGGCTTTCGTCGGAGAGCTGCAGCGACCGGTTCAGCGCGTAGGCCAACAGCTTGCGGCTCAAATTATCGACGAACTCTTTGCTGTCGGTACTCGCGAATGAATTTCTGCAGGCCTTCGAAGCCGCTGCCGGTGGTGCCGCCGGGGTAAGTGACAGCGGTATCCACGGGGCGTCCGGCGAGATCTTTGCTGCGCGCGCTGCCCACCGGGCCATAACCTTCAAAGGCCAGACCGAAGGAATCGAAGCGGGCGTGGCAGGCGGCGCACATCGGGTTTTCACGATGCTTCGCCAGCATCTCGCGCACCGGCAGGTCGGATTTCGCTTCATCGCTCGGCAGCTCGGGAACGACCGGCGGCGGAGGCGGAATCACTTCGCCCAAAACGCGCTGCACCACCCAGTGTCCGCGTTTCACCGGGCTGGTTCGCAGCCCTGGCGAATTCTGCGTCAGAAACACCGCCATAGGCAGCAGGCCGCCGCGGCCGTATTTCTCCGCATCGTCCACGCGCACCCAGGTATCCATGTCGCCCTTCACCTCGGGCATGCCGTAGTGTTTCGCAAGCGCCGGGTTCACGAAGGTGTAATTGCCGTACACCAGATCCAGGACCGAACGGTCGTGCCGCACCGCGTCTTCCACGAAATGCACCGGCTCCTGGAACATGGCCTCGCGCAGGTCGTTGTTGAAGGCGGGGAAGCGCTCGCGGTCCACCGAGTTATTCGTTTCAAAGTGCCGGAAATCCAGCCAGTTGCCGGTAAACTCAGTCGCCAGCCCGCTCACGCGCCCATCTTTCAACATGCGGCGGGTCTGCGCCAGCAGCACGTCGGGGCGCTCCAGATCGCCGGAGGCCGCGTGCCGCAGAAGCTCATCGTCGGGCATGCTGGACCACAGGAAGTAGCTTAGGCGGCTGGCCAGCGCAGTACGCCGAAAGCGGCCGCGCCGGAACCGCGGAGTTCTTCGCCGCGGAGGTCTTTAGCGCCACTGCTTTATTCAACGATCCTTTGGAGGTGACCGCCGGGTCCAGCAGATCGAGGCGGTAGAGGAAGTCCGGCGACATCAGGATGCCTGACGAGGGAATCGCGAATGGCGTCTTCATGCGTCAGCTCGTTTTTGGTGCGCAGCGTGTGATAGTAGCCGATCAGATCGTCTTGTTCGGCCTGAGTCAGCGGCCGGCGATAGGCATGCGCCGCGAACCGCAGCAGCGCTTCCAGGTGCTTCGGCTCGGCCGCAGCGTGTTCCTTTTCCAGACCGCGCAGGATGGAATTCATCCGCTCGAAGTGGTAGCGGATTGCCTCGGCAGCGACCGGAGAATTGTCGGGATTCGCCGCCGCTTTGGCAAGATAGGCATCGCGCATTGCCAGAATTACCGGCTCGTCGGTGACTTCGTGATCCGGCGGACGCGCCGTGGCGGATTCCGCGCCGTGGCCCTGTACTTCGCCGCTCTGGTTGAAGAAGTACTGCACCCAGGTGCGCGCGGTAAAGTTGGCACTGAAATCGAACTCGTCCCAGAGCCGGTCCAGTTCCTTGCGGCCCTTTTCGTCCAAAACCAGCTGCATCAGCGGCTGATCGTCGCGCCAGAAGCCCACCACGCTGTGGTAACCGGCGCTCAGCAGCCGGCCTTTATCCTGCGAATCGTCGGGGAAATACCGGCCGCGCTCCGTGACGTAGAATGTGTCGGGAAACACGGAAGCAAAGCGCGCGAATGCCGCTTCATACCGGCTGCGCTCGGCCGCCGGGACAATCAGATCGGTATCGCCCGCGCGGGCCTTGGCGGAAAGCGCCGCCCATCGCGGGGCCGCTTCCTGGTGAAGACCGGCATACTTCGGGATCTCCGGAACCACCGGCGCGGGTTCGGTATCGTTGCGCAGGTCCGCCGGATCACTCTGCAAGCGGTGCTCCGCGTATTCCTTCAGCTTCCAGTTCAGCAGCGGCTGCGATCCGGCCGGCAAGCCGCGCACTTTCGGCGCCGAAAACTGCATAGCGGTGTGGGCGCGGATGCGGGTGACGAAATCGCGCATCTCGCCGCATTTGGCGAGCAGGGCGTCCTGATCTCCCGAGCCGGGAGCGGGCAGCCCGTGAAACATGGTCTGCAGCTTCGCAACGGGACCCAGAGCATCCTTATCCTGCAGAATGCCCCAAACCAGCGTCAGGTAATGGGGGCTGATCTTCGAGTCCGCCGCAATGGAAGCCAGCGTCGCGCCGGGTTTGCCCAGCGCCCTCCGGTGCTGGAACCGCCACGCCGCCTCGAAATAGTCCGCGTAATTAGTGGGCTGGCGCGCGTAGAAGCTTATGATCCGCTGGATGGCGTACTTCTCGCGATCCGATTCCGCCAGCATTGGGATAAGGCGCGAAGTCAATCCCGTCGGGCGTCAGCACCATGTGGTCTGCCACAGCGCGCGCGGCCTGCAGATATTTGTTCAGCAGCGACGGCGACATGGTCAGCGACTCGCCCGAGTTGTCGAATCCAGCAGAATTGGCGGGATCGATCGGAAACTCCCGCGTGACCTGCATGTCATGCCCGGTCAGGTCGCGAACGGTGTAGTTGTACTCGGCGTTGCTCAGCCGACGTGCGAGCACCAGCCCGGGGTCGCCGGCGGACTTCCGCACCTCTTCCGCGCGCACTGCCTGAATCCAGTCGATCACGTGCTTGCTGGCATCGGCGGGAGGCTGCGGCAGGGGCTTCGGCGGCATCTCCTTCGCGTTCATCCGCTCCATCACCAGCGCCCAGCGCGGATAGTCCTGCTCCACCTGACTCAGGGTCGCGTAACTCTTCAAATCAAACTGCGCGGCAGGCGTTTGTCCGCTGTGGCAGCCCACGCAGTATTTCGTCACGTAGGGCCGAACAGTCTGATCGAACTGGCGATCCAGCGAGGGGGTGGAAGCACCTGCGGCGGGTACGGCAGACAGGGCCAAAATTGCAAAAACAACACGGGGCAGCGACATTGCTGGATTCATGATATATGAAGAGGTGTTTTGACGCGCCCACCCAAAGTTATGTTCGGCAGAATTCTTTCTCTGTGCGTGCTTTTCTCATCCTTTCCGAGCGGCGGCGGGGCAGCTTTGCCGCCGCCCGAGCGAATGTACGTCTTCGGTGACAGCTATTCCGATACTGGCGCCGGCTACATTGATGGCAACGGGCCCACCGCGGTCGCCCGGCTGGCGGAGCGGCTGAACATTCATCTGCTGCCCGCGAACGCTTCCAATGCCGGGAACCACAGCCTAAACTTCGCGGTCAGCGGAGCCGGTACAGGCAGCGGCTCCGGACGCCGCGCCAAAGGGGCGCTGCTGGGGCTTGGCATGCGCAATCAGGTGGACGATTTCGCCAGCCGCGTCCAGTCCCACGTCATTTCGTTCCCGCCGGAGCGCACGCTCTTCTTTATCGCCGGAGGTTTGAATGACAAACGCCTTCCGAGCGAGCAGACCGTCGCCAATTTGGAAGGCGAGATCCGCACGCTCCACGGCCTCGGCGCGCGCCGCTTCCTGATCGCTCGTCTCCCGGTCGCGATCCCCGCGTTCAGCGAAGTGGGGCGCCGCCTGAACCCGGCGCTCGACCGGATTCCCGCCGATATCCGCGCCGAGTTCCCCGATGTCTCCATCGCCATGAGCGACTGGGGTCCGTACATGGACGAAGTGATGCGCGAACCGGCGCGTTACGGTATCGCCAACACCACCGATGCCTGCGCCGGACGCGAGATCTTCGACGAAGACGCCAAACCCTGCGCCACGCCAGAGGCCTATTACTACTACCATGCCGGCCATCCCTCCGCCGCCGTTCACAAGGTGGTGGGGGAGAAGCTCTACCAGGCGCTGATGAACTCCGCCGCTGACGAACCCGCCCGCCGCCAGCTGTTCAACGGCAAAAACCTGACAGGCTGGTCCCGCATTCCCCGTCATGAAGGCGCTCCGGCCAACGAGCCCCCGGGCTTTCGCATTGAGAACGGCATCCTGGTTTCCCTTCCCGATTCCCCGGAAGACGACCTCTGGTACACGCCCGAGAAGTTCGGCAACACCACGATCCGTATGGTGTACAAAGTCTCCGATCCCAGGGCCAATTCCGGCCTTTTCATCCGCATCCCGGACCGGCCGAAGTCCGAAGACGACGCTATCAATCGCGGCATCGAAGTGCAGATCGACGAATCGTCAGACGATTGGCACTGCACCGGGGTGCTCTATTCCATGACCAAAGCCATAGCGCGTCCATACAAACCGGCGGGTGAATGGAACACGCTCGAGATCCGGCTGGCGGGCCCGCGCACGGTCGTGACGCTCAACGGAACGGTGGTCACGGATTACGACGGAACCTCACCCGTTCCGCCCAAGAACGGACGTTACGAACCCGACCGCGGACCGCGCCCGGACAGCGGTTACATTGCCGTGCAGCACCATGGCGGGAATGCCACTGTCTGGTTCCGGGAAATCAGTGTGGCTTCGCAGAAGCAGAGGTAAGCTAATGAACCGCAGAGAACTGATCAAAAAAGCACTGGCAGCCGTTCCCCTGATGCCAGCCGCCGTGGCGCAGGAGGTGGCGCGCAAAACCACCGGCCTGCCGCCGCTGACCATCAAAGACGTCAAGATCATCACGACTAACGGCGGCCGCAATTACCGCTGGGTGTTCGTCAAGGTGATCACCAGCGAACCCGGCCTGTACGGCATCGGCACGGCCAACAACAATTACCAGACCATGGCGGTGATTGCCGCGCTCGAGAGCCACCTGAAGCCGTGGCTCATCGGCCGCGATCCCGACCGCATCGAGGATCTCTGGCAGGCCGCGCAGATGCGCACTTACTGGCGCAATGGCCCGGTGAACAACAACGTGCTGTCGGCCATGGATATGGCGCTCTGGGATATCAAGGGCAAGCGCGCCGGCATGCCGGTTTACGATCTGCTGGGCGGAAAAGCGCACGATGCCGTGCCTGTCTACGATCACCAGGGCGGCAAAACCAAAGAGGAATGCCTCGAGACGCTCCAGAAATCTCTCGCCGCCGGCTACCGCCATGTGCGCATCCAGTACGGCGAAGGTGGTTACGGCGGCGGCGGTTTCATCGCACCGGGGCAGGGAAACCGGGCCGAGGGCGGCTACCAGGGCATCGCTTTTGACGAAGACCTGTACATCGACACGATCCCGCCCGTCTTCGAATACCTCCGCGCCAAAGCCGGATTCGCGCCCAAGCTGATCCACGACGTCCACTCGCACATGACCGGCATGAACGCCGTGGAGCTGGCTCGCCGGCTGCAGCCTTACCAGATGTTCTTTGTCGAAGACATCCTGCCGCCCGAGCAGCTGGCCTACTACCGCAACATCCGCCAGATTTGCACTACTCCGCAGGCCGTGGGCGAGGTGTTCTCGCACCCTTACGAGACCATCCCGCTGATCATGGACCGCCTGATCGATTTCATCCGCTGCCGCGTCGCGGCCACGGGCGGCATCACGCCCATTCGCAAACTGGTGACGCTCTGCGAGATCTTCGGGGTGCACACCGCGTTTCAGGAGGGCGGCGAGAACGATCCGGTCAACCAGATCGCCAGTTATCACGTGGATATCTCCAGCTCCGCCTTCGGCATTCAGGAAGAAAACCACTTTCCGCCGCTGGTTCATGAGATGTTCCCCGGCATGGGCGAAATCCGCAAAGGCTACCTGTATGGCAGCGGAAGGCCCGGGCTTGGACTGGATATCAATGAGGAACTGGCCGCGAAGAATCCGATGGGTCCCATCCGCAATGGCGGCGCGTACAATACCGACCGCACCATTGATGGAAGAGTGGTGAAACCCTAACCTTCGTTTGGTGTTACTGACGAAAACTACGATATAATTTTGCCTGTCTGGAGGGCATTTGTTGCCAGGTCGAGCTGCCGCTGTCTCCGCGTTTTTTCTGGTCCTGTGCCTGCAGGCCCAGGACAATCAAGCCGTTTTCAATCAGAAAATCCGTCCGGTTCTGGATAAGAACTGCGCGGCCTGCCACTCCGCTTCCAACAGCTCCGGCGGGCTGAACATGGCCAGTCTGGACCTGCTGCTTTCGGGCGGCAAGCACGGCGCGGCAATCGCACCCGGCGACCCCAAACAGTCTCTGCTGCTGCAGTATGTCCGCGGGGAGCGTACGCCCAAAATGCCCATGGGCGGCACGCTGGATCCCGCGGCCATCGATACTCTTTCCGCGGCCATTGCCGGTATGAAAGCAGCCCCTGCTTCCGCTAAGAAGCATGACCCGTATCTTGACTGGCTGCTGCACAAACCATCGGTTCCCGCTGTCCCGGCGGTTCAGAACGCAGCCTGGGTGAAGAACCCCATCGACGCCTTCGTTCTCGCGAAGCTGGAAGCCAAAAATCTGCATCCTGCGCCGGCCGCCACCAAACGCGCGCTGCTGCGCCGCGTCTATTTCGACCTGATCGGGCTTCCGCCCACACCGGCCGAACTCGATGCGTTCGAAAGCGATGCCTCACCGGACGCCTACGAGAAGATCGTGGACAAGCTGCTGGCCGATTCCCGCTATGGCGAGCGCTGGGGCCGCCACTGGCTGGATTTGGCGCGTTTTGCCGAATCCGACGGGTTTGCCATCGATGGCGAGCGCCCGACGGCCTGGCGCTACCGCGATTACGTAATCCGCTCCTTCAATCAGGACAAGCATTACGACACCTTCGTCAAGGAACAGCTGGCCGGCGATGAGATGCAGGGCGGCAACCGCTCCGAGCACCTGGTCGCAATGGGGTTTCTGCGCATGGGTACGTGGGAGGCCGACGCGAACTTCAAGACGCAACTCCGCCAGGACGTTCTGAACGAGCTGACCGGCACCGTGGGCCAGGTGTTCCTCGGGTTCACCGTTGGCTGCGCGCGCTGCCACGATCACAAGTACGATCCCATTCCGCAGCGCGATTTCTACCGGCTGCAGGCGTTCTTCGCGCCCATGCGAGTGGAAGACCGCGCCGCGCCCTATACGGACCCCGAGCATCCGCACCTGATGAAGGCGAATCAGCGCCAGTACGAAGACGAATCCGAAGAAGCCGCCGACGCACTGAAGAAGATCGAGACGCGCCTGAAAGAGAAATACAACAGCGCGCATAAGAAGGCGGACGCGGAGCCCGAGCCGAAGAAGGGCGGGGACTTCATGAAGGCGCTGAAGGACGTTAAAGATACCTCTTTCACCGCCGAGGAACGCAAAGAGTGGACCGAAGCCGGCGATCGCTCTCGCCGTTTCACAGAACTGGCGCTGCGCTTCCGACCTCTGGCCTATTCCGTTTCAGACGTGGTGCCGCCGCAGGTACCCTCTCTGGCCGACACCTACGTCCTGGCCGGAGGCGATCTGGGGAATAAGGGTGAAAAAGTGGATCCCGGATTCCCGCAGGCTGTGGTGGGGAATGCGAATCCGGCAACCATCCCGTTTGCCGGTGGCAGTTCCGGACGCCGCACCGCGCTGGCGGACTGGATCGCGTCCCCTGACAACCCGCTCACCTCCCGCGTGATCGTTAACCGGCTCTGGCAGCATCACTTCGGCGAAGGCATCGTCCGTACCCCGAGCGATTTCGGTATCAACGGCGAGCGCCCCTCGCATCCCGAACTTCTCGACTGGCTGGCCACCCAGCTGGTTGCTAACAAGTGGAGCCTTAAGTCCATCCATCGCCTGATGGTGACTTCGAACGCCTACCGCCAGTCTACTGAGAACCCCGAGTACCAGAAGTACGCCGAAGCCGATCCCAAAAATCAGCTGCTCTGGCGCATGAACTGGCTGCGACTGGAAGGCGAGACCATTCGCGATTCCGTTCTGGCCGCCAGCGGCCAGCTGCAGAAATCCGACGGCGGACCGGGCGTGTTCGTCAGCGTGCCGGCCGATGTTGCCAGCGGCTTCGAGTTCTTCAAATGGTTCCCGTCCTCCGAAAAGGAACAGGCGCGCCGCACCATTTATACTTTCCAGCGCCGCTCCGTGATGAACCCCATGATCGAGGTTTTCGACGGAGCCAACATGAGCGAAGTCTGCTCACGCCGCAGCGCCACCGTGGTGCCTACGCAGGCCTTCTCCCTGATGAACAGCGAGTTCATGAATCAGGAATCGAAGCACTTCGCCGACCACGTGATTGAATTCGCCGGCCCTGATCGGAAGAAGGAAATCGATCGCGCCTTCGAACTCGCCCTCGGCCGGCTTCCTTCGGATTCTGAGCGCGGCAAAGCCGAGCAGCTACTCGGCAATCTCCCGTCCCGCGATGCCATGGCGCGCCTCGGCCTGGTGTTGTTCAACCTGAATGAGTTTCTGTACCTGGAGTAGAACATGAACACCGATCTGGCAAGACGCCGCTTTCTCTACCAAAGCCTCACCGGAGCAGGCGGCCTGGCCCTGCTGAACCTGTTGAACGGCGATCTGCAGGCGGGCCAGAATCCCCTGGCTCCCAAGACTCCTCACTTTGCGCCGAAGGCGAAGTCGTGCATCTTCCTCACCATGCTGGGCGGCGTCAGCCAGATGGATACCTTCGACCCCAAGCAGAGTCTCGATAAGTTCGACAACACGGTGATGGACTGGAGCAAGGAGAAGAACACCGACCAGCCGAACCTGTTCGCCAAGCCCCGCCTGATTTTGAAAAGCGCCTTCCCGTTCCAGAAGCACGGGCAATGCGGCATGGACGTTTCGAGCCTGTTCCCGCACGTGGCCACCTGCGTCGACGACATGGCGTTCGTGCGCTCCATCCAGACCGAAAACGGCAACCACCCCGCCGCGGTCTTCCTGATGAACACCGGCGTCGTGATCCCGGGCAAGCCTTCGATGGGCTCCTGGGTCACCTACGGGCTGGGCACGCAGAACCAGAACCTGCCCGCTTTCGTGGTGCTTCCCGACTTCCGCTCGCTGCCCTTCAGCGGTTCCCAGCAGTGGGGACCCGGCTTCCTGCCCGCCAGCTACCAGGGGACTGTGCTCCGCTGGAAGGGCGACCCGATTCTGGACCTGAAACCTCCCGCCGATGTCACGCCGGACGTCCAGTCCCGTGAAATGGAGCTGCTGCGCTCGTATAACCAGGACTATCTCGCCAAACACTTCACCAACCCCGATCTGCAGGGCCGCATGGATTCCTATGAGCTCGCCTATCGCATGCAGGCCGAGGTGCCGGGTACTCTCGACATAGCCGCCGAACCCGAAGCCACGCGCGAACTTTATGGGATGAACGATCCCGTCACCGAATCCTTTGGCAAACGCTGCCTGATGGCTCGCAAGATGGTGGAAAAGGGCGTCCGCTTCGTCCAGCTCTATACCCCCAGCCAGTCGTGGGACGGACACACCGAAATCATCAAGAACCACACCAAGAACGCCGCTGAGACCGATAAGCCCATTGCGGCGCTGCTCAAGGATCTGAAACAGCGCGGTTTGCTGGATTCCACGCTGGTGGTCTGGATGGGCGAATTCGGCCGCACCCCCGACAACCCCGCCGACCTGCGCGCCAAAGCCGGCCGCGACCACAACACCCGAGCGATGACCATGTGGTTTGCCGGCGGCGGCATCAAGCCAGGCACAGTAGTGGGCGCCACCGACGATCTGGGCTTCAAAGCCGTGGATAACATCTATCGCATGCGCGATGTGCATGCCACAGTCCTGCACCTGATGGGCTTGAATGACATGCGCCTGACCTACTACAGCGCCGGACGCAACCAGCGGCTTACCGATACCGGCGGCCGCGTGATCAAAGAAGTTCTGGCTTAGCGGCAGGTTTCAGTACCCAGGGCGGGGCGCCCTCGTCAAAACAGCACAAGGAGAAACTCCGTATGTTTCAGCAACGCGTGCCGGTCTGCGCACTGGCAGGTCTGGTTGTGTTCAGCGCCGCTATTTGTCTGGCGCAGGTGGAGCAGGGAACCGTGACCGGTGTGGTCACGGATCAATCGAAGGCGGTAATCACCGACGCGAAAGTTACCCTGACGAACACCGATACGGGGGTGGCCGCCAACACCAATACCAACCAGCAGGGCAATTACTCCTTCCCGTTCACGCCTCCCGGACATTACCTGATCAGCGCCGAGAAAGAGGGCTTCTCCGCCGGCCGCGTCACCAACATCACCATCACCGTAGGCCAGACTGCCACCATCAACGTCTCGCTGGTTCCGGGCAGCGTGCGGCAGGAAGTGTCCGTCTCCGCCAACGCCGTGCTTCTCGATGAACAGACTTCTTCCCTCGGCAACGTAGTCAGTTCCCGCCAGATCGTGCAGCTTCCGCTGAACGGCCGGAATCCCTACGCGCTGCTCACGCTCGCGCCCGGCGTCACGCCGAACGGCAACACCGGTACCGGCCCCATCATCAGCGGCGGCCGTTCGAATACCAGCGGCGTGCTCTTCGACGGTCAGGAAACGCGCAATACTTCCACCAACGACATCGCTTACACTCCGCCGCTCGAAACGGTGGCCGAATTCAAGGTGATCACGAATAACTTCTCCGCGGAGTACGGGCGCTCGGGCGGCGGCATTCTCACCGCGGCCGGCCGCAGCGGAACCAATGAACTGCATGGCAGCGCGTATGAGTTCTTCCGCAACAACGTGCTGAACGCCAACGGCTGGACCAACAATCGCAACGGCCTGCCGCTCAATCCCGTGCGGCATAACGAGTATGGCTTCGCGGTCGGCGGCCCCACTTACCTCCCGCACGTCTACAACGGGAAGAACCGGACCTTCTTCTTCTTCAACTTCGAACAGATTCCCGACCGAAGTCCCGATAACATTACCGCGACCGTGCCCACGCTGCTGCAGCGCAGCGGCGATTTTTCGCAGACCACCACCTCCGCCGGCGCGCTGATCAAGATCTACGATCCTCTCACGACCGTGCCCAACCCCGCCAGCCCGGGCAGCTACACGCGCACGCAGTTCCCCAATAATCAGATTCCGCAGAGCCGCATCAACCCCATCTCGCTCAACCTGCTGCAGTATTATCCGCTTCCCGATCTGCCGGGCAACACCAATAACTACGCCGTCTCCGCCACGCGCGCCAACACCGCCACCAAGTATTACGGACGCGTGGACGAGAACATCGGCAGCAACAACCGCCTGTTCTTCCGCTTCGGCATCACCCACAGCCCGGCCAATACGCCCGGCTATACCGGTGTCGCTTTCCCCGGCGAAGGCACCAACTGCAACGAAGGCAATGCCAACTCATCGCCCTGGGTGGCGGCCCTCAGCGACACCGTTACGTTCCGCCCCAACCTGGTTGGCGAATTCCGCGTCAGCTACACACGCCAGATCAACACCTGCAATCCGCGCAGTCAGGGCTTCGATGTCACGAAGCTGGGTCTTCCCGGCTATCTCAAAGCCGCCGAACTGGACTATCTCTTCCCGGAAATCGACGTCACCGATCTTACCGGCCTGGGACCGCTGCGCGCCTCCCATTACACCGACGCCGAGAATACTCCCGAAGCGCAGGCCCACCTGACCTGGCTCAAGGGCTCCCACACAGTCAAGACCGGCATCGATTTTCTGTTCCTGGCTTTCAATATCTTCCGTCCCGACTATCCTTCCGGCGATTTCGGCTTCACCCGCGCGTATACCCAGGGCCCCGACCCCAGTGTGGCCAGCGGCACTTCCGGTTATGGTCTGGCTACGCTGCTGCTCGGCGCGCCCACCGGCGGCAGCTTCACCGTAGGACCCTCGCTGGCCGCCTCGCAGCGCAGCTATAACGTCTACCTGCAGGACGATTGGAAAGTCGCGCGCAACCTGACCGTCAACCTCGGCCTGCGCTGGGAGTACCAAACGCCGTACAGCGAACGCTACAACCACCTCGCGTACTTCAACCCCGCCGCCACCGATCCCATCACCGGACTCAGCGGCGTTCTTAGCTTCACCGGCCCTTCGCATCGCTACCAGAGCAGCCCGAATCAGACCGATATCGCGCCGCGCGTCGGCCTGGCTTACACCTTCCTGAAGAACACCGTGTTCCGTGCCGGCTATGGCCTGTTCTATCTGCCTGGCAGCGGCGGCATCGGCGCCAGCCCCGGCGATCTGGGCAGCGGTTCGGAAGCGTCCACCCCGGTATTCCTGGGACCCGCGCAGGCCGCGCCCAACACGCCGCCCGTTGGCGCTTCGCTCGCGAATCCGTTTGTCTCCGGTCTGCTTACTTACCCCAACACACTCATCGGCAATGGCATCAGCGCCGTATTTCCCAGCTGGCAGACACCCGTCAACCAGCAGTGGAACGCCAGCATCCAGCGAACCCTCTTCAGCGATCTGCTGGTGGAAGCGTCCTATCTGGGCAGCCGCGGCGAGCACATCTGGGAAAACGTTAATCAGGATGCCGCCAATCCCCAGTACTTATCGCTCGGCTCGCAGCTGAACGCGCTGGTTCCCAACCCGTTCTACGGCAAGATCACCAGCGGCAGCTTAAGTACGCCAACCGTGCGCCAGTCGAGTCTCCTGCTGCCGTACCCGCAGTACACCAGCATCAACGACATCCGCGCCTCCATCGGCGATTCCATCTATCACGCGCTTGCCATCCGCGTCGATAAGCGCTTCGGCCACGGCCTCCTGCTGCAGGCTAGCTACACGTTCAGCAAACTCATCGACGATGTACCGGAACGCTTCAGCGGCCGCTCCAGCCTGATCGATCCTTATAACCTGAAACTCTCGCGTTCTGTCTCGGATCTCGATCGCTCCCAGGTCTTCGTCACTAACTTCGTCTATGAGTTGCCCATCGGCACCGGCCACCAGTTCGTCGGCAACGGCGTTGCCGGCAAGATTCTGGGTAACTGGCAGGTAAGCGGCATCTGGACCATGGAAGATGGCCAGCCGGTGGTGATCACCGGGCCCAATAACACGCAGCTGCCCGGCATCTCCGCGTACGCGTTGCGCCTGCACAATCCGAATCTCGCCACGGGGCAATCCATCAATCAATGGTTTGACACCACGGCCTTCGCCGCCGCGCCGCTCTACTCGCTTGGCAGCGATTCGCGCACGGAACCCAACCTGCGCAACCCTGGTATTTTCAATCTCGATCTCGGCCTCAGCCGCTACCAGCCGATTACCGAACGCATCAAGCTTCAGTTCCGCGCCGAAGCGTTCAACTCTACGAATAAGGTGAACTTCAGCGCGCCGCAAGGTTCGGTGACCGCCACCAACTTCGGCCAGATTACCGCGGCCGGAGGCGGCCGCACCCTGCAGCTTGGACTTCGCCTGACTTACTAGCCCGGCTTACTGCTTCGGAGCCGATCTTCGCGGAGCGGGGGTGATTGCGTCCCAGCGCGCATCTCCGCTCTGCCGGTAGTTCAGCGGCAGCGTTGTCCAGTCCGGCCGCGAAAGGCCGTTCAGATCCCATACTACCTTCCCATCCTTCAAGGTCAGCTCGCACACCAGCTTCTTATCTCCCTTCAGCCGCGCGCCATACATATCTGTATAGCCGAACGTCCCCCGCTCCATGCGGAAGATGGTCACATCCGCCACCGTGCCGACCGATAAGTTCCCCAGATCCTCGCGGTGAATCTCCTTTGCCGGGTTCCACGTGGATTCCGCAATCACATCCTTCAGCGGAAGACCCAGCGTCAGGAACTTACCCATCAGATTGTCCATGTCTTTCATGCCGCTGTTCATGCTGCCGACATGCAGATCGCTCGAGATGGAATCCGGCAGAAATCCCTGCTTGATCGCCGGCACCGCCACGCGCCACGCAAAACTTCCTCCGCCATGGCCCACGTCGAAAAACACCCCGCGCTTCCGTGCCTCGAACATCGCCGGGTTCACATGCCCGGTGTCGTCCAGCTCGTTCCGCAGGCCGGAATAGCAGTGCGTATAGATGTCGCCCGGCCGCAGCTTCTTGGTCACCAGTTCGCTCATGGGACGCTCCTTGCGGTTCGCCCCGAAATCCACCATCACCGGAATGCTCGCAATAGTTCCCGCCTGCACCGCCTGCTCCACAGGGGTCCATTCCGGACCCGTGTAGTGCGCCGTCTTCACGCCAATGATCAGGTTCTTATATTTCATGGCCATCTCGGCGGTGGGTTTCGCCTGCATGTCGGTCAGGTCGTCTTCGTACTTACCGCCGCGCATGCCGTTCCCGACAATATTGATAAACGCCAGCACGCGCGTCTTCGAACGGTCAATCACGCGCTGTTTGAAGTCCTCGAAGTTGCGCCAGCCCGCGCATCCCGCGTCGGCCACCGTGGTGACGCCCGTGCGGAAAGTGTACCCATCCGGAGCCAGGCTGTTATCTCCCGCATAGGAATGCGCCTCTCCCGTCCCCGTATAGACGTGCACGTGGATATCAAGGATGCCCGGCGTCACGTAGAGACCCTTCGCGTCCACCACCTTGAATGCCTGTCCCGGATCAATCCGCGCCGCCACCAGCGCAATCTTGCCATCGCGAATGGCGACATCGCGTTCCGCGTCGATATTGTTTTTGGCATCGATGACATGACCGCCGCGCAGCAGCAGGTCGTATTGCTGTGTTTGAGCCAAAACAGGAATTGCCAGCAGAATCAGGACGGTGAAAGATCGCATTCGCGCCATTGTATTAGCATGAATCTGATCCACGCAAGGAGGCACTATGAAGCGAGACCGAACCCGACGCGGCTTTCTGACGGGAGTGAATGCGACGGTGGCCGGGCTGGGTCTGGCCGCCGGCAACGCCAAAGCCGCCGAATCGCAGCGGGCGCCCGAGGGTGAGGATTACTATGCCAGGCTCGGCGTAGCCAAAATCATCAACGCCGCTGGCACGTATACCGCGCTCACCGCTTCCACCATGCCGGCTTCCGTGCAGGCCGCCGTTGCGCGCGCCGCGAAACATCCTGTGCGCCTGCAGGAGCTGCAGAAGGCCGCCGGTGAATATCTGGCCCGCCAGTTAAAGTGCGAAGCCGCCATGGTGACCGCAGGCGCCGCTTCCGCGCTCACGCTGGGAACCGCTGCGGCCATGACGCTCGCCAACAGCGACGCCGTTCATGAAATGCCTTCCGAGGCCACCGGCATGAAGAACGAAGTAATCGTGCAGAAAGCCCACCGCTACGATTACGACCACGCCATGCGTAATTGCGGCGTGCGCTTCGTGGAAGTGGTAACCCTCGCCGACTACGAAGCCGCCTTCACCGGCCGCACGGTGATGACGAACTTCTTCAACGCCTCCGAAGAGGGGGAGATCGGGCGCGAAGACTGGCTCCGCGTCGCCCACCGCCACGGCGTCCCCTGCTTTAACGACGCCGCCGCCGACGTGCCGCCCATCTCCAACCTCTGGAATTACACCGCGATGGGCTTTGATATGGTGGCGTTTTCCGGCGGCAAAGGCATGCGCGGACCGCAAAACGCCGGCCTGCTCCTCGGCCGCAAAGACCTGATCCTCGCCGCCACGCGCAACAACAGTCCCAATTCCGATTCGGTTGGCCGCGGCATGAAAGTCGCGAAGGAACAGATCGTCGGCATGGTGGCCGCCGTGGACTGGTTCCTCAGTCAGACCGACGCCGGGATGGAAGCCGAGTTTCGCCGCCGCGCGGATCGCATCGCCGCGCAGCTGAAAGCCATTCCCACCCTGCAGGCGCAGGTGGTGATTCCGAAGACCGCCGCCAACGCCGTCCCGCATCTGCTGCTGCGTTATGATCCGCATCGTCTGGGCGTCACGCCGCGCGAAGTGATGACCCGTCTGCGTGCCGGAACGCCGTCGATCGAACTGAATCCGCAGACTGGCAGGCCGGCCGGCGCCGGATTGCCCTCTGACGAAAACACCATCGTTGTGGGCGTCTGGATGCTCGAAGCCGGAGAAGATCTGGTAGTCGCCCGACGTCTGAAAGAGTTATTGTCCTGATTTAATAAATTGGCTTGACTATTCAGTAATCCCTCGTCAGAATCAACCAATCGAGGGTGCGATGAAATCGATTCGTCATATCTTTTCGGGAGTGGTTTGTCTTCTTTTGACCTCCCTTTTCTCTCCTGTTCTCTCTCACGCGCAGCAGGTTACCGCCGCCATCACCGGGCGTGTTACGGATCCCTCCGGGGCCGCGGTGACCGATGCGAAAGTCATAGCAACCGATAAAGATCGCGGCACCGAATGGCCCACGGCCACCAACAATGAAGGCGTCTACAACCTGCCGCGCCTGCCCATCGGCACTTACAGCGTCAAAGTGGAGCATGCGGGTTTTCAGACCGCCACCGTGTCCAGCGTCGTCCTGGAACTCAACGCCGTAGCCCGTCTCGATTTCCCCCTCTCAGTCGGCAGCATCCAGCAGACTGTCGAGGTCACCAGCGCCGCGCCGCTGCTGCAGACGCAGTCCACTCTGCTCGGCCAGGTGATCGATTCCCACACCAGCGAAGAGCTCCCTCTCGCCACTCGCAACTATGTCCAGCTCACGCTGCTGGCCCCCGGCAGCATCAACCCCAACCCCGCTGGATTCAAAAGCGGCATGACCACTGATTCCAGCGCCCGCCCCAACGTCAATGGCAATCGCGAACAGTCCAACAACTTCATGCTCGATGGCCTCGATAACAATCAGGTCTCCGACAATCTGGTCGGCTACGCGCCCGCGGTAGACGCCATTCAGGAGTTCAATGAGATCACGCTGACCGCGCCCGCCGAGTTCGGGAACTATATGGGCGGCATCGTCAGCGCCACCACTAAATCCGGCACCAATCGCTATCACGGCAGCGCCTATGAATTCTTTCGCAATGACAAGTTGAACGCGAATTCCTGGACCAACAATTTTGAAAACCTGGCGCGCCCCGCCACTCGCTGGAACAACTTCGGCGGCACCGCCAGCGGCCCCATCAAGCGCGATAAGCTCTTCTTCTTCGCCGACTATCAAGGTTCGCGCCTCGATACCCCCACCAGCATCTCCAGCTCCACCGTCTTCAGCAGCGCCGAACGTCAGGGCGATTTCTCCGCTCTGCTCTCCCAGCCCAAGCCGGTGCAGATCTATAACCCGTATTCGGTGGATGCCAGCGGCAACCGCACGCCCTTCGCCAACAACATCATCCCCGCCTCCCTCTTCAGCCCCGCGGCAAGCAAGATTCTGTCGTCGTCTTACTACCCGCAGCCCACTTCCCCCGGCCTGCTGAACAACTTCCAGTACGGCGTCCGCAGTTACATCAACGGCGATCAGGGGGATGTCAAGGTCGATTGGAACCGCTCCGATAAAGACCGCATCTTCGGCCGCTACTCCCAAAGCAGCTTCGATAACCCCACGCTCCGCAATTTCCCGCTGGCTTACAACAGCTTCGCGAACTACCCCACGCACACCGGCGTTCTCGACTGGACCCGCACCATCACCCCCGCGCTGGTCAACGAAGCCCGCTTCGGCGTCAATTATGTCTTCCTGAACAACGGTTCCGCTTCCAATAACCTCGCCGGTTTCGCCCAGACCGTGGGCATCCAAAGCGTTCCGTCCCAGTTCCTTCCCTCCATCAGCCTCTCCGGCGGCAATGTCGCCAGCTTCGGTACCAGCGACGTCTATCAGCTCTTTGCCGATGCCGTGATTCACTATGAAGACACCCTGATTCTCAGCGCCGGCAATCACACCATGCACTTCGGCTTTCAGGGTTACCGCTATCGCCTCGATACCTTCTATTCCGGCAACAACGGCCGCGCCGGCACCATCCTGTTCAACGGCTACTACACCACCAAAGCAATCGGCACCGGCGCCAGCAGCGCCAACGGCGGCATCGCCGAAGCCGATCTGCTCCTCGGCCTGCCCGATGAGATCCAGGGCGGCGTCAACGGCGGTACCTGGGGCCAGCGTTCGAACTCCCTCGCTGCGTTCTTTCAGGACGATTGGCGCGTCACCAAAAACCTCACTCTGAACTTAGGCCTTCGCTGGGAACTGCATACTCCTTGGCAAGAGGTTTACAACCGCGAGTCGAACTTTAACCTCGCCACCGGTGCGCAATACTTCGCCGGACAGAGCTGCCCTTATAACAACTGCAGCGCGCTCTATAACCAGTACAACGGCATCACCAACTTCCAGCCGCGTGTCGGCCTGGCGTGGACTCCCGGCGGCGGCAAGCTGGTGGTTCGCGCCGGCTACACCCTATCGAATTATCTCGAAGGCACCGGCACCAATCTGCGCCTCACCATCAACCCGCCGTTCGCCGTCGAGCATGACAACCAGTATTCCGGCTCGGGTAACTTCAAGACGCTGCCCGGCTCCACGCTCGATCAGGGCTTCTCGCCCTTCTTCAGCAATCCCGGCGACCAGTACCACTCCGTTACCCTGCGCGTGTGGGATCCCAACGTGCGCCCCGCCGTGGCCAATCAGTGGAACATGACGCTGCAGCAGCAGATCACCAATTCCACCACTGTCTCGGCCTCCTATGTGGGCCAGCGCAGCACGCATCTCATGGTCGCCATGCCTTACTTCCAGAAGGTACTCAACCCGGATGGCACGGTCTCTCCCACGCGCTATTTGGCTGGTAACCCGTCGCTCCTCGCCGATATCGGCCAGATCTCCGGAACGTCGTCCATCGGCAGTCAGTCATATAACGCGCTGCAGCTGGTTCTGCAAAAACGCCTGAGTTCCGGCCTGCAGACCTCGCTCTCTTACACCTGGTCCAAGTGCCTCACCAATTCCATCGGTTACTACGGACAGGGTGGTCAGACTGCCAACGCCTCCGCGTATTTCCAGAACATTTACAACATGCGCGCGGAATGGGGCGCGTGCGGCTACGATGCCACGCATAACTTCATAGGCAATGCGGTCTACTCTCTTCCCGTCGGCCGCAATCAGAAGTTCGGCAGCAACCTCAATAAGGCAGTTGATGCTGTGGTGGGCGGCTGGACCGTCGGCGGTATCCTAAGCCTGCATACCGGCTTCCCGCTCACTATCAATGCCACTGATGTCTCCGGAACCACCGCCCGTGCAGCCCGCGCCAACTGCGTTGCGCCTGCCGTGGTCTATGGCGAACAGAACTCTCCCTCCGGCGGCTACCAATGGTTCAACCCGGCGGATTTCGCGCAGCCCGCGCCCGGCACCTTCGGCAATTGCGGCGTCAGTACCGTCCGCGGCCCCGGCCTTACTTCTTTCGACATGAATCTCGCCAAGTATTTCTCCATCACCGAGCACCACCGCATGGAGCTTCGCGGCGAGTTCATCAATCTGACCAACACGCCGATCCTGAACGCGCCCACGCGGACGGTCGGCACCACGCTCGGCCTGCTGCAGGGCTCGCAGGGAGCGCGCCAGGTGCAGCTCGCGCTGAAATACAGTTTCTGAACGGCTAAGATACAGGGATGAACCGCCGCACGTTCCTCGGGATTGCCGCCGCCCCGGCGCTGCTTGGTTCGAATGATCTGCCGAGCTATCGCGTCGTCAGCCCGTATCCGCAGAACGGTTCCGGTCTGCCCGGCCGTTACCCCGGCAAACTCACGCGCGTCGTCTCGAACAGCGCGGTCGATACCGAAACCGGCGTGGTCAGTCAGGCGAGCGTCGACAGCATGCTCTCCGCGGGCATGCGCACGCTCACCGGCGCCTCCGCCGAACGTGACGCCTGGGCTTCCTTCTTCTCACCGGTAGACGTGGTCGGCATCAAGGTCAACTGCTCCGGCGCGCCACTCATTCGCTCCTCGCCCGAAATCGTCGGCGGCATCGTGCGCAACCTGATCGCCGTTGGCGTTAAGCCGCAGAACATCTATGTGTACGAACGTTTCCTTGAACAACTGGTCAGCGTTCACTACGAACAGTTCGTTCCGGAGAAGGTCAACATCGTAGCGGTCGAGAATCCGCGCGGCTCGCTCATGGGTTACGATCCCCGCACTTACGTGGAAGTCAGCTTCTTCGGTGAAGATGACACCCGCTCGAATCTCATCCGCCTCGTGACCGACCGCTTCACCAAAATCATCAACGTCCCCAACGCCAAGGAGCATCAGGCCTCCGGCGTCACCGGCTGTCTCAAGAATCTTGCGTATGGGAACTTCTCGAATGTCGCCCGCTCGCATCAGCACGAAAAGACCAACACGCTCTCCTTCATCGGCAGGTTGGCTTCAGTCGAGCCCCTTCGTTCCAAATGCGTCTTGAACATCATGGATGGCCTTAGCGCCATCTGGCACGGCGGTCCCTTCGCCGAAGACCGCCAGTACCGCTTCTATCCAAAGCTTCTCATGTTCGGCACCGACCCCATCGCCAATGACCGCATGCTGCTCGAACTGATCGAAGAGAAGCGCGCCGCCGAGGGAGCGCCATCTCTCTGGGATCGCTCCACCGATAAACTCGATTCCCACGCGCACCTCGACTTTCACAAGAACACCTTCATTCGCGAGCCCGGCCACATCCAATATGCCGCCGCCCACTTCGGCATGGGCGAGTATGAGAAGCAGCGCATCAAAGTCACCTCGGTGGAAGTCTGATGCTCGCCGCCGCCGCGCTGCTGCTTCCCACGCTGCTCACTGCCGGCAACCCGCCTCCCGCTGACGCCGTGAAGCTCAACCCTCCGCGCGTTCAGTACCGCACAAACATCGCGTCCGCCACGGCGCATCCCTGGATTGACGCTAACGGCTGGCGCATCCTGCTCTCCCCGGACAAGACGTTCCTCTACGATGTGCAGGGCGAAACCGCCGCGCTGGCTGCCGCCGAAGCGTTCACCTACGGAGCCGCCGCATTCATCTCCGCCGATGAACCCGGGGCCGGCGCCTTCTCTCGAATGGTGGAAACCCTGCGCGCCATTCCGCCCGCCAACTTCGCGGCCGCGGCCGATTTCGGCGTCGTGGAAGATCACTCTCCCGCCGGCGGCGAACTTCTCAATCTGCTTACCCGCCTGAACCTGCTCTATCGCATCGAAAAGGCGCCCGCCCGCAAATTTCACATCAACGTGCAACTCGGCAGCGCCGATTACCCCCTCACGGAAAGCGCCAACCCAAGCACCCTGGCTCACCGCATCCGCTCCCAGCTGGGCGACGACAACCGCTCCCTTCGCATCTATGGCAGCGAAGTGGTGATCGGCCGTCTGCTCACCGGCCCCCGCGGCGCGCGCGTGTATCTCCTGAATTACAGCAACCGCCCCGTACTCGGCCTGCGCGTTCGCGTTCATGGGCGTTATGCCGGGGGCGGTCAACTCCGGTCCGAGGGCCTCCCCGGCCAGCAGCTTGCCGACTGGACTCAGGACGGTCCTGCCGCTGAATTCACCGTCCCCGAACTCCACTCCTTCGCCGCCGTCGATCTCTCCCGAAATTAGAATCCGCTCTCTACCATACTTTTTAGTGGCGCCGTACCGGTGTTTGTGGGAGTATTATTCCTAACCCGTTACGGTAACCTGTAACGAACATGTCAGGGGGGTTGAACATGCTTCAGCGCGTCATCGCCGGTATTTGTCTTTCCACGTTTTTCGCCGTTGCCGGATTTGCGCAACTCGCCACCACCACATCCATGGTTGGCGACATTACGGATCCCAGCGGGAAAGCCGTGGGGGGCGCCACCGTCACGGCTACCGAAACCCGCACGCTCGATCGCTACACCGCTACCACCAACGATCAGGGCTATTACACCTTTGAATTCGTCCGCGTGGGCGTCTACAGCCTCACGGTGGAGCATCCCGGCTTTCAGAAAGTAACCGAATCCGGAATCATCGTCGATATCAATCAGACCGTTCGCACTAACCTGACCCTGCCCGTGGGCGCCGTCTCGCAGTCCGTCACCGTACAGGCCGCTGTCACCGCCATCAAGACTGACGATGCCTCCGTCTCGGAAGTGCTCGGTACTCGCAACATTGCCGAACTTCCGATGAGCGGCCGCGATGTCATGAGCCTTGCCACCACCACCCCCGGGGTCACGCTCGGCACCAAGTCTTCCAGCACCGGCACGCCTCCCGGTGAGGATTTCAACGGCGCCGGCACGCGTGAAATCCAGAACAGCCTGTCTCTCGACGGCATCAGCATCATGAACAACCTGATCACCACGACGCCTACGCGGCCCATGGTGGAATCCATTCAGGAAATGGAAGTACAGACCGGGACCTACTCCGCTCAGTACGGCGCCTATCTCGGTGTTCACATCAACATGGTCACCAAGTCCGGCACCAATGACTATCACGGGTCGTTTGTCGAGTTCCTTCGCAATCAGGTTCTGGACGCCCGCGCCTTCTTCACCCTGCCCACGCCCGCCAATCCCACTGCGGCCAAACCACCGCTTCGCCAGAATCAGTTCGGTGTCGAATTCGATGGCCCCGTTACCATCCCCAGGCTCTATCACGGCAAAGATAAGACGTTCTTCATGGCATCGTATGAAGGCTACCGGCTGGTGCAGCAGGCGACTTCTCTTTCCACTGAGATGCCCGCGGCGTTCTTCACTGGCAATTTCTCCGGCGTGCCCACGGGCAGCATCACGGGCGGCGCCATTAAAGATCCGCTGAACGGCAACACGCCGTTTCCCGGCAACATCATTCCCAGTTCCCGCATTTCTCCGGTCACGCAGAAACTGCAGCAATACTATCCAGGCTCCAACTTACCCGGCCTCGCCAGCAACTATTCCGTGCCGGTGCCCACCACGATCAATACCGATCAAACCGTCGACCGCATCGACCAGAACATCGGCGACAAAGTTCGCCTCTACGTGCGCGCGCATTACCAGAACGAAAACATCTTCGGCGGCAATGCCATCGCGACCAACGCCAACACCACGCCCGTCACCACCACGAATTACACGCTTGGCTACACCCACACCCTGACCGCCAATCTGGTGAACGATTTCCGCGTGGGCCGCAACTTCTTCAACACCGCGACACTGAACCCCTTCGTCAACGCCAAACAGTCAAGCCCGGGCGCCGCGCTCGGCATCCCCGGCTTCACCGGCGACACCACTTACAACAATCCCGGCCTTCCCGATTTCACCATCACCGGCTTCAACGGCCTCGGCAACGCCTCCACCAACTGGTATCAGAACGACAGCACCGTCCAGATTTCGGAACAGATCAGCTGGAACCACGGCTCGCACAACATCATGGCCGGCTTGGAGTTCCGCCGGCTCGCCACCGGCCGCGCCGCCGTCAACAGCCCGCGCGGATCTTTCACCTTCAACGGCACGCTTACCGGGTACGCGCCGGCCGATTTCATCCTCGGCCTTCCGCAATCTTTCACCACTCCCGGACCGGAAGTGCGCGGCCGCGTCGCCGAATGGCGCGATGGCTTCTTCGTCCTCGATAAGTGGCAGGTCACCCGTAAGTTCACCCTCGATTACGGCATTCGGTATGAACTGCCCACCGTTGCTTACACCATCAACGGCAACGCCACTGAGCTGAATCCCAGCCAAACCGCGTTGGTGGGCGGAACGCCGGGCTATCACTTCACCGGACCCAATCACAACGACTGGGCGCCGCGCCTCGGCTTCGCTTACCGCATCACCGATAAGACCGTCTTTCGCGCCGGCGGCGGCATCTATTACAATCCCAACCAAACCAACAGCTATACGTTCCTGAATACCAACCCGCCTTACACCACTATCCTGACCTGCACTTACTCCGTCGGCCTCACGCCGCCCAGTCTGACCAACCCGTTCACTCCGGGAGTCTGCCCCGCGGCCGCCACTCCCGGAACCATCGTCACCGATCCGTATCATCAGCCCAGCGCGCGCATGAACCAGTGGAGCGCCGGTCTCGAACGGCAGCTTTGGAGCGGCGGCGGTCTCGAAGTGCAATATCTCGGCTCGCACTCGTACCACCTCGACCGCAGCTACTACAACAACACGCCGCTCTTCCCCGGTCCCGGCTCGGTCAACTCACGCCGCCCCAATCCGCTCTTCGGCGTCATCCGCACCGTTAACACCGACGAGATCGCCAACTATGAAAGCATGAGCACCATCTTCCGCCAGCGTCTCACGCATGGCTTACAGCTCCTGGCGAGTTACACCTGGTCTCATACGCTCGATATCTCCACCGATTCCAATGGCGGCGGCACTCCCATGATTCCCTACAACTGGAGAGACGATTACGGCAACTCCAACTGGGACATCCGCCATCGTTTCGTGGCCAGCTTCGTCTACGACATTCCGTTCTTCTCCGTCTCCAATCCGGTCCTGCGGCAGGTTTTCACCAAATGGCAGGGCAACGGGATTGTGACGCTGCAGACCGGCGTGCCGTTCAACGTTATCACGGGAACGGATACCGCCAACACCAGTTCCAGCGGCAGCTATCGCCCGGACCTGGTCCACACGCCCAGCGATAACTGCGGCCGCGGCCACCTCGTCGGCTGCATCGACGCCAGCGCCTTCACCGTCGCCGATCTCTACCCCATCACGCCCACGAACTACGCCTATGGCAACGCCGGCCGAAACCTGCTGCACGGACCCGGCGCCGAGACGGTCAACTTCTCCGTCTTCAAGAACTTCCCGATCACCGAGCGCGTTCGCTTCCAGTTCCGCTTCGAGACATTCGCGCTGTTCAACCACACCAACTTCAGCAACCCTTCTTCTACGCTGAATACATCGTCTTTCGGCAACATCACGTCGGCAACCGGCAACCGCAACATCCAAATCGGCGGCAAACTGCAATTCTGAGACGATAGACTGAAACTATGGCGGCAGTACCTGGTCCTGCTCTTGTCGCGAATTTAGTGAGGAGCTGAAAGAGTACGCCGCCTGCGAATCACAGGAATTGCCCTGTGTTGTCGGCGGCCCACTGGCGGAATGTGCGGGGCTGGGTGCCCGTGGTCTCGGCAAAGGTGTTCGAAACAAATGCCGGCAGTCCCACAGCAGCCCCCCAGGCACTTAACAGGATCTCGATCACCGCGGAGACCGACGCTGTCGGCGCCATGCCCCAGTCCATCACTCTGACCAACTCCTTCCGAGCTTCGTCCGGCGTTATCTCCTCGATGCGTAATGACCGTCCCAGCACGCTGCCCAGAGTCGAGATCTGCTCCCTTTGCGTCAGCGGTTCCGGTCCTGTCAGAACGTACTCGGCTCCGGCGTGCCCGTCCTCGCAGAGCGCTCGAACCCCAATCGCGGCAATGTCGCGAGGGTCGATCGGCGCAGTCGGCACGTCGAGGTAGGGCCAGCGGATCAGGTCGCCGGCACGGAGTTGCCGTCCCCACCAGTGCGGCGCGTTGCATGCGAACATGCCCGGCCGCAGGAATGTCCACTCCAGCCCCGACGCTTGAATCGCCTGCTCAATCCGCTCCGCTGCCACTCTGGCCGCGTTTGGCTGCTGAAAAAACGGATGCGGCGTTTTGAGCGGAGCCGAAAGGTAGACTATACGCCGCGCTCTGTCTGCCATCCGTTTCAGAACTTCCGGAAATGTGGCTGGTGGCGCTGTCCACACCAGGAACAGCGAATCCACCCCGCGCAAAGCCGGTTCCAGCGTCTCGGGCGCGGTCAAGTCGCCTTGCACGAGCTCAACGCGCGAAGGCAGGCCTGCGGCTTGAGGGTTGCGCGTCAGTGCGCGTACTGGTAGCCCCTGATCGCTCAACTGGGCGACAACCTGGCTGCCCACACGGCCACTGGAGCCAATGACAAGGATGGGGGACATATGGAAAGCCGATGACTCTCACGCACTGGATACTCGCCGCCTGTTCCGCGGACCCGGTCTTAAACCCGGCAGTACTGCGATTCCTTCGGCGCCCGGTACTCCACGCTTAAATGCGGCGTCTCCAGCCGCCGGTGTCCCTGCACCCGCGAATCCAGACAGCTCTCCAGCATCCCGCTCACCAGCAGCGTTCGCTCCACCGGATACGGCGCCACTCCCGTCTCGATCATCTGCTCAATCTTGCTCGCGAGGCACGCCGAGTACGTCACATTCGGGTCCGGCGTCAGCAGAAACTGCGTGGATTGGATTGCCGCCTTGCCCTTCACCTTCGCCGCGAAATTGAAATCGCCCACCGCGTCGCTCAGCATCAGCAGCGTCGCCTTCGTCCCGTCGCGATACTCAATAAAGTAAGCCCACGGGTTGCGCACCAGCCCCGGCAGCACGCCCGTCTTCACCATATCCTGCGTGCGCCCGTCCTTTACCGAAAGGCCTTTCAAATTGTCCGAACGTGAGAGGGCCGCGCTCAGCATCTCCTTCGACCATCGCCCCTGGTCACCCGCCTGCCACACCGCGTCGCCTTCGATCAACTGCACGCTCTTGACCCCGCGCTCGCCACCACGCCGCCGCTCCACCATGCACTGCATCGCCTCAAGCGCGTGATAGTCCATGGCGTCACTGCCGCCTGAGCCTACCATCAGCGCGTCATCGATCTCGCACCCGAGCGGCAGTTCCATCTCCGGCAGCCGCCACGTCACTGGCAGGCTGGACCCCGCCAGCATCGGAAACTTCAGCCGCCGCGAAGCGTCGCGCATCGCCTTCGCCTTCTCGAAACTATACGAAAGCGCCTTGTCGTTATACACCGGCACCGAGCGCCCGTCCGCCTCGAATACCTTCGTTACCTGCTCGAAGAACTCATACCGCGGATACAGCGTCTGCCCCTTCTCATTCACCCGGTAATCGCCGTGTTCGCCGATGATCAGCACGGCATCCACTGCCAGCTTCGATCCCCCGCAGCGCACCGCCTCGGCAATCGTCGGATACACCGTGAACCCGAATTCCTTCGCCCGTGCAGCGCTCAAATCGTTCGCCGGCTTCTGGTCCATGTACATGGAGACCACGCGCGTGTTCGGCTTGTGCCACTCGCCCGCGAACGGATACCCAATGATGAACCGATCCCCAATGTGCTGCGCATGCGAAGAGAGCCGGAACACCGTCCCGATGATCGCAATCCGCTTCGGCTGCCCGGCCGCCTGACCCAGCAGCGGAGCCGCCGCAGCGCCCTGCAGGAAAGTCCTGCGCGTGAAATGTGCCGCCATTCTTACGCCCTCCAGAAGGTCGAATCCGACGCCGGCTGATAGCGAATCGCCAGATGCGGTGTTTCCATTCGCACCTGTCCCGCATACAAACTGTCCACGCCCGCCGCCGTCAGCCCAGTGGTCAGCAGCGTTCGTTCAATCGGGATCGTCGGTTTGCCGCTCAAAAACATCTTTTCCATGTTGTACGAAAGCGGATTGAAGAAGTCCGCCAGCGTCGTTCGTCCGTCGGGCATCGGCAGATACATCTGCGTCGAAAACGGCTTTGCCACGCCCTCCAGGGACGCCGCAAAATTGAAATCGCGCACCAGCCCGTTCATCAGCAGCATGGTGCACTTCAGCCCGTCTGCATGCTCGTAGCGATATGCCACCGGGTCCTTCACCATCCTCTGCATCTCCTCCATGGAAGGAAAGATGTCCGTGAACCCTGGTCGCGCCGGCGTCAGCGTATGGCTGCGGCACAGCGCCGCCTTCATCAGTTCCCGCGGCCACACGTCCTCGCGCGCCGCCTCCCAGAACTTGTCGCCGCGATACGCCTGCAGCCACTTCACGCCGGTCTCGCCGCCCTTCCGCCGCTCCACCATTCCCTGAATCGTCTCCAGCCCATGGAAGTCATAGCTGTCCACGCCGCCATAACAAATGCACAGCGCTTCGCGCACCCGCGCGCCCGTCGGAAACTCCACGGACGGAATGCGCCACGTAACCGGCAGGCTCGATCCCGCCATGAACGCGAAGCCCATCTCCTTCGACGTGTCGTACATCTTCCGCGCCCATTCCCACTTCCACGAAAGATGCTTGTCGCTGAACACAGGTACCGAGCGCCCGCTTGCGCGAAACACCTCCGTAATCTGTTCAAACAACTGGTAGCGCGGATACTGCACCTGGCCTTTCGGCGTTTTCGGATAGTCGCCGTGTTCGCCTACCAGCACCACGCCGTCCACCGCCAGCTTCCCTGTGCCTGCCGTCAGCGCCTCCGCGATCGTCGGATAGATCTTCATCGCCGGAAAGCGCGCCGCCCGGTCGCGGCTCAGGTCGTCCGGCCCCACCTGATCCACATAGAGCGCAATCAAATCCATCTCCGGATAGTGGTGCGCCCCGTGCCAGCCGTACCCTTCCAGAAACCGGTCCACAATGTGCTGCGTATGCGAATACTTGCGATAGACCGTTGTCACCGCGGCGAGTTTCGGACGTTTACCAGCCATACAATTCCGCCCATTATAATCCTGGTGTGAATCGAACTCTCGGCGTCGCGCTGGCGGCCGCCCTCCCGCTGCTCTTTCTCCGCGCCGCCGACGTCTCCGAGCGCGCCCTCGCCCTGCAACGCAACTCTCTGGTCTTCGATGCTCACATTCATGCCATCGAACGGGTCTTCTATCACGGCGGCGACATCGGCGAGCGCAAGTCCGATGGCCAGTTCGATCTTCCCCGCGCCCGGCAGGGCGGCCTCGGCGCCATGTTCTTCTCCTTCTACGTAACCGAGGATTACTATCCCGGCCGCTTCGAAACCAAACAGGCGCTGCGCCTCATCGATGCCTGCATCAACCAGATTCACGCCAACAGCGGCACCATCGAGATTGCCCTGAACGCGTCGGACATCCAGCGCATCCACGCCGCCCGCAAAATCGCCGCCGTTCTCGACATCGAAGGCAGTTTCGATCTCGACGGCGACCCGGCCCTCATGCGCGACTTCTATCGTCTGGGCCTGCGCTCCATGCAACTCTGCGCGCACAATTGGCAAAGCAACTTCGCCGATTCCTGCTGCTCCGGCACATTGAAATGGCATGGCCTCAACGACCGCGGCCGCGCCTGGGTCCGCGAGGCCAACCGCCTCGGCATGGTCATCAACGTCTCCCACGCTTCTGACGACGCCATCTCACAAGCTGTCGACACGAGTTCGGATCCAGTCGTCGCCACGCACCACGGACTTCGTCAGGTGAACGAAATCCCGCGCAACATGCCGGACTGGCTGATGAAGAAGATTGCAGCTAAGGGCGGCGTGATCGGCTTCCAGATCGGCAACGAATTCCACAACCGCAAGGTCTTCGACTGGGTCACGCAGCACGCCGGCAAGCCCTTCTGGGATACCAACGAAATCCGCGACCGCGGCGTGCCCTCGTCCATCCTCGACGTCGATAAGCTCGCCGCGCCGAAGTTCCCCATGCTGGGCTCCACCGTTCCTGACGACCTGAAGCTCACGGTGGACGAATGGGTCGCGGTCATTGACCGCGCCGTCGCTATCGTCGGCGAAGATCACGTCGCGCTCGGCACCGATTTCGACGGTGGCCCCACCCCGCCGCGCGGCATGCGCGACGTCAGCGACCTTCCCCTGATCACCGCCGCCATGCTCCGCCGCGGTTACTCCGAAGAGCGCATCCAAAAGTTCCTCGGCGGAAACCTGCTCCGCGTCTTCCGTCAGATTACCGAGAAGCGTTAGTTACAGGAAGCTTTTAAATACGTCTCGTCAGAGGCATCTGTGGGTCACTGATACGGTCGAATGGCGCCGGGAAACTCGGCCCGTGTACCCGCTGCCGGATGGTAAGGGCTTTGGCTCTTTTTCCTAGCCAGTTGTTTTTGGAGCCAGTTGACTTCCCCTGTAAACGCTACGCCGTCAGGGAGGACCGATTCGCTTAGGTGTGCATTGCGGCCCGCGTGTCGGTCGCGATTGCTGTCACTTCAGGACGATGGATCTCTTAGAGACTTCGAGACGTAGCGCTCGATGCTCCATCCGTTCGCCTGGCGGACGCGGAACAGGTACAGCGGGCGACTACTGGTTCAATAAACTCGGTAATAGATTGGTGCATTCGATCAGCTTTTCGGGCGTTCAGACCCGGTCACGATGCGGCTTGGGCCGGCAGTGCAATTTTGCCCCGCGACACGCGTCGGGAGTAAACATACGCGCCGAACAAAATGCCAATCGGATCTACGATGAATGTTGAGACGACAAAATAGAGGGGCTCCGTTCCGGGTGGGCTCGTCAGAACCTCTTTCAGGTAGATGGCAACGGAAAGAACAGCCAAGGCCACGCCATGTGCTATGTATTTATGGCCAGCCAGCTTTGCGCATACGTATCCTCCGACCGGACCAACGACTAAAAGAATCCATACCAGAAAAAGCATTCCTACAAACAACATGAGCGGTGTGTGGGGGGCAGCTGCTCCCGGCTTCCAGCCCGGGTTCGTAGCCAGCAACACAGGCCTCAGAACTCCGAAGGCAAAAACCATCAACAAAGCGAGCCGGCATGCCTCACCCGTTACTAACGCAAGAATGCTCCTAAGAATTGGGTGCCGTGACAACATTCGCCGGAGATCTTATCACGGATGGCTCAACCCGATCACTGGTGCGTACCAGCTTGTTGGCGCCACATGAGAATGAGAAGTTCCTAAGCCACCAAAGTAGAAAAGTTCCTCTCGACAGCCGTAAGGCTCTTGCCATGCCCACGCCTGGTCGCATAGCGTTTATCGATCTCGCGGGTCTGGAGCGGTTTATGGTAGCGATTCGCCTCCGCCCGCCTCCACGCCATGGAACTGATCACGATTCTAAACCGCTGCCACCGCTTCTGGGGTTTTGTCTGTCAGCACGCCCAGTTCAATCCAGACCATAAGAGTATCGTGGTCTCGGTGCGGCCAACGCAAGGGCTCTGCCGCAATCTGTTCTCGCTGTCATTAGCCGGCACCTGGCTACGACCAACTCGCCGAACGCCGCTTTGACTTTATCCCTCTATGGGGATTTTTCGTCTTCCTGCTGTACACCATGCGGCGAGTGGACTGCCGCCTGGGAAAAGGTTTCCGACGCCGTGGAACACGTCGTCACTTTCGGACTGGAGCACCGGGTGCCGGGTCAAATCGATGCCATCGGCGTCGATGAAATCCAATACGCCAAAGGCCACAAGTACCTGACTCTGGTCTATCAAATCGATCTCGGCGTCACGCGCCTGCTTTGGGTCGGCCGCGCAAGAACCATCGAATCCTTTCAGGGATTCTTCGCTGTCATCGGCGACGAACTGGCTTCAAAGATCGTGTTCGTCTGCTCCGATATGTGGGAACCCTATCTGAAAGTCATTCGTGAGAAATGCTCCGAGGCGCTTCACATCCTCGATCGTTTTCACATCGTGGCGAAAATGAACAAGGCGCTGGACGAAGTCCGTGCCGGAGAATCGCGTCGCATAGCCAGCGAGGGCGGCGTGCCCGTGCTGAAGAAGTCGCGCTGGCTACTGCTCAAACGCGAAGAAAATCTGAAAACGGAACAGCGCTTCCGGCTACGCGATCTGCTCCGCTACAACCTGAAGACCGTGCGTGCTTACCTTCTGAAGGAAGCCTTTCAGCAACTCTGGGATTACAACTCCTCCACTTGGGCCGGAAAGTTCCTCGATGATTGGTGTCGGCACGTGATGCGCTCGCGCATCGAGCCTATGAAGAAGATCGCCCGGTCACTGCGCCAGCCGGAATCGACCCACGATTTCTTCTGACAAACCTTAAATACAGGCAATCACGTCAATTTCCACCAGCGAATTGCCCGGAATTCCGCCCGCCGCCGCAATCGTGGTGCGCACCGGCGGCTCCGCCCCGAACCGCCCCTTGAACACCTCGTTCATGCCCGCATAGTCTTTCAAGTCGTTCAAATACACATTGCACTTCAACACCTTCTCCATCGACGATCCGGCCGCTTCCAGTTGCTTCTCAATCTGGTCCAGCACCGCCTTCGTATGCACCTTGATATCGCCCTCCGAGTGGTACCCCACGCCCGCGATGAACAGCAGGTTGCCATACGCCACAGTTCCGCTGAATAGCGGTGTGCTCGCCGGCTTTTTCCCGTTGGCATAAATCACGCGCTTGGTCGGCTTCCCGCCGTCCTGTGCCTTTGCGGGAACCGCCGCCACTGCCGCTGCTGCCGCCGCCGCTGTCGCGGCTCCGCGTCCCAGAAAATTCCGTCGATTGGTTTTAGCCATGTCTCTCTCCGTCCTCGAATTTCAGTCCGCTCGCCGTTCGCCCGCGGCGCGGTTCTGATGCCGCTGCGCCGTCCACGTGGTCTCGCCGTACTCGCCCATGTTCACCACGCCCTTCATCTGATCGCCATCCACCGTGCCCGAAAACGTGTACGAAAGCCGCTGCCCTTCGATGCGCCACGAACTCTGAAACTTCACCGTGTTCGCCGCCACCAGGCCGCTCAAATCCGTCGCGTAAAACTCCGTGTGGTGCGTACCCTTCAGCTTCGCGCCGTCCTGCTCCAGCATCAGCGTATTCCCGGCCGACCCACGCCCGAACTCCAGCCGCACCTCCCACTGTCCGCCCACCGGCACCGGCGCTCCCTCGGGAGGCCCCGGCGGGTTATCGAACTTCGGCGGCTTCGAGAGCACCTGATACAGCCGCTGCGCCACAATCTTCTCCTCGCCCGCGTTCATCATGTAGGGCACAATCTGTACCGAGCTTTCCATGTTCCCCGGCCGCGTCCCCGTCCCGCGATCCAGAATGATCCGCGGCTCCGTCTCCGCAAGCACCTTGATCACTTCCTGCCCCGTGATCCCCAGCTTCGCGCCGTCCCACTGAATCGTCAGCCGCGGCGACCGGTTCGAAAGGTCTGCGCTCGGCTGCGTCATCTTGGCCGTCACCCCGTCCACGCGCTTCGCGCTGTCCCCCATCGTTCCGCACCACGCTTCCCACGTGCGCCACTCCGCCTGGTGGTCACGCTTCACCCACATCTCCACCGCGGTCAACATGCCCATGATTTCTTCCTTGCCGACTTTGAGCGACCGGCCGTAAGCATGGTGCGGCGCGCTGTTCGCCCACGCCGCCCGCAGCCAGTTCTTCTCGCCCAGCAGCAGCCCCGCCGCCTGCGGACCCCGGATGCACTTGCCTCCGCTGTACACCACTGCTGACGCACCGCGATCCAGATGCACGTTGGGCTTCATGCGTCAGAATTTCGGCTGCCGCGTCCACCACCACCGGCACATTCTTCCGCTTCGCTACTTCCGCCACCACGCGCGTCCCCAGCGGCCCGTCGTCGCCCGGTCCGCCCAGAATGTAGACCATTGCCGTGCGCTCATTGAACGCCGCTTCCAGTTCGCTCGGCTCGTGGACCTCCACAATCTTCACGCCCAGCATGCGAATTGCGTGGTCGTAAACATTGCGCGAATAAGCCGGGATGATTACTTCGCTCTTCAGTCCCGTCAGGTTCGGCAGCCGCTGCATGCGTTCCGGATTGTTCCCCGCAATCGCCGCCGAAGTCAGATGCGTCAGCGCCGCGCAGCACCCCGCCGTAACAATGCCCCATTCCGCGCCGGTGATCTCCGTCAGCCGCCGCCCCACGCCATCCATCAATTCGTCCATCTGCACAAAGCTGCGCGACGCTTCTTCCATCGCGCGCTTCACTTCCGGCAGCGTCTGCGATCCCGTGATAATCGTGAACGTGCCATGCGCATTGATCAGCGGATGAACCCCGATCGAGCGATACAGATTCGGCCCCACCTCGAGCGGTGTCGCCGCGGCCTTTTTCGTACCGCCCGCCAGCGCCAGCAGCCCGCCCTGGCTCAGTAAGTCGCGCCTTCTCAATTTCGGCATTTGTATAACTATAACCGCAAACCTACAATAGGAGCTTCATGAAGATCCCGCTACTGGTTGCTTTGTCCGCGGCTCTTCCGCTGCTCGCTGCGGAGAAGAAACCCATCTCCATCGCGGATACTCTCCGTCCCGCGGCGCGCGGCGGACGCGGCGGCTCGGGCAGTTGGTCTCCCGACGGGAAACACATCGCCTATACGGATTCCGGCAAACTCTGGCTCTATGAAGTTCCGTCCGGCAAACGCCGCCAGGTGCTCGACCTCAAACAACTCGACGAAGCCGCAGCCCCACCCGCTACGCCCGAGCTCTTCGACTGGACCAACCGCCGCGTCTCCTCCCAAAGCCAGCAGTGGTTCTCCTCCGGCAAACAAATGCTCGTCAGCGCCTCGGGCGACCTCTTCATCGTCGATCTCGACAAAGGCCGTTTCGAACAGCTCACCCACACGGTCGAAATCGAGCAGGACCCCAAACTCTCCCCCGACAACACCAAAGTTTCCTTCCGCCGCGATGACGATCTCTACTGTCTCGAGATCGCCACCAAATCCGTCAAGCGCCTCACACACGACGGCTCCGCCACGCTGCTCAACGCCGAACTCGACTGGGTCTACCCCGAAGAACTGGATCTCGGCACCGCCCACTGGTGGTCGCCTGACAGCAAGAGCATTGCCTACCTCCAGCTCGACATCAGCCGTGAGCCCATTTACCCCCAGGTCTCTCTGCTTAGCACCCATGCGCAGCTGGAACCCGAGCGCTACCCGAAACCCGGCGACCCCAATGCCGAAGTGCGCGTCGGCGTCGTTTCCGCCGCGGGTGGCGAAACCACATGGATGGACTTGGGTGAGCCGCGCGGCCATCTCCTCGCCCGCTTCGCCTGGCTCCCCGGCAGCGAGGCCGTCGCCGTCGAGCGCATGAACCGCGTCCAAAACCAGCTCGACCTGCTCTTCGCCGATGCCGCCACTGGCAAATCCAAAACCGTCCTGCACGAACAGGATCCCGCGTGGATCAACGTCAACGACGGCCCCCATTTCCTGGCCGACGGCTCCGGCTTCCTCTGGTCCAGCGAACGCGACAACGGCTTCCGCCATCTCTACCGCTACACCATGTCCGGCGAGCTCGCCGCCACCCTCACCCGCGGTCACTGGTCCGTCGATCGCATCGCCGGCGTCGATGAGAACGCCCGCAAAGTCTTCTACACCTCCTCCGAAGTCAGCCCCCTCGAGCGTCAACTCTATGCTGTCGATTTCGATGGCAAAGCCCACACTCAGCTCAGCACCGGCGCTGGCACCCACGCCATCAACATGCCGAAGACCGCCGGCGCTTACCTCGACACCTGGTCCAGCATGACGGCGCCGCCCCAAACCACGCTCCACAAAGCCGACGGCGCGCAGCTGTCCACATTTAAGGAGGCGGACCACGCCGCACAGAACGAGTTCGCCATCCTCCCGGCCGAAATCGTCCACTTCACCACGCCCGACGGCGCACTGCTATATGGCCGAGTGATCAAGCCCGCCGGCTTCACCGCCGGAACCAAATACCCGGTCATCGTCATGGTTTATGGCGGACCCGGCGCGCAATCCATCACCAACACGTGGGCCGGCGTGAACTGGGAACAGGCTCTCGCTTACAAAGGCTTCGTCGTTTGGCAGGTGGATAACCGCGGATCTTACGGCCGCGGTCACAAGTTCGAATCACCCATCTATCACAACCTCGGCGCGCAGGAACTGGCCGATCAAAGGGCCGGCATCGAATACCTGAAAACCCTCGGCTACGCGGATACAACTCACATGGGCATCTATGGCTGGAGTTACGGCGGGTACATGACGCTCTTCAGCCTGACGCACGCCCCCGAACTCTTCCGTGCCGGAGTCGCCGGCGCGCCGGTCACAGACTGGCACAACTACGACACCATCTACACCGAGCGTTACATGGGCCTGCCGCGCGAGAACGAACAGGGCTACAAGACCAGCGCGCCGGTCAACAGCGCCGCCGCGCTCCAGGCAAAACTCCTGATCGTGCACAACCTCGAAGACGACAACGTACACTTCCAGAACTCCGTGCAGATGGCAAACGCCCTCGAAAAGGCCGACCGCAAATTCGAAATGCTGGTCTACCCGCAAAAAGCCCACGGCGTCACCGGCCCCGTCACCCGCCACCTCCGCGAATCCATCACGGAGTTCTTCGAAAAGAACCTGAAATAACCGCTTCGTCCACCGTCTCGAACGTCGAAACTCGGAACCTGACAAGAAAGTCTGGGTATGACCAAAGCTCTGCGGTCAACGCATCCAAACATGATGGACGCCTGTAGACCTTTCCGCCTTTCATAACGTGCCGTGGTCCATACCGCGCCAATTGACATTGCTGCAGGTAGCGGATACCTTCAAAAACGTTTTCGAATCCTCGGGAGCGATTAAAAATGAACCGGCGCCTCTTCTCTCAACTCGCTGCCTTGTCCCCCGCCGCAGCGTCTCCCATCCGGCGGCCTTCCGCCCCAGCCTCTGGCAGGCGTACGTTCAGTTCGATCGGTAAGGAGGAACGCCCATTCCTCGGCGGCAAAGAAGCGGAACTGCTGAATCATCAGAGCAGGGGATGCCTCACCCACATGTGGTTCGGTGGAAGCTTCGAGGATTACGGACTGATCCGGCTCCGGGTCTACGTGGATGGCGAGAAACAGCCCTCTATAGACATGCAGCTTGCAATGGGTCACGGAATCGGCTTCCAGGACCCGGCCGCACCCTGGGGCACAAAGTATTTCGGAAAAACGGGCGCTCCAAGCGGCATTTTCAACTTCTACCGCATCCCTTTCGGTGCTTCCATACGCGTTACTGCGCAATTGCCGGATCACGTGAAAGACGACCAGGTCTTCTGGTGGATCATACGCGGTGTCGATAACCTCCCTCTGCGGATTGGAGAGACGGCATTGCCGGCAGCTGCCAGACTGAAGCTGTATAAGCGTGAAAATTACACTGCCAGGCGGCTGGAAGAATTCGATCTGTGTAACACCGATAAGCAGGGCATGTTGTTCCAGGTGGCCATAGCGGCCCGCAGCACGAATTACCACTATCTCGAAGCCATCATGCGTGCTTATATCAATGGAGCGAGTCAGCCCCTGCTGCTCTCTTCAGGCCTGGAGGATTACTTCCTCGGAACTTACTACTTCAACCGGGGACTCTATCACCTGCCTTCGGCTGGGTTGACACACAAGGACGAATCGGATTTCAGCTTTGCCGCTTACCGCTTCCATGATGACGACCCGATCTATTTCGATAAAGGCTTTCGCCTCACCTGCCGCTGCGGAGAGCAGATCGGGGACAAGATCTTCGGATCCAAGGGTAACCCGCAGCCAACCACGTACACAACCTACGCCTGGATATACGAGTGGTAACACGGCAAGACAGCACCGATTGACAGGCAAAGGGCCGCTGACAGTCCCGCTATTCGGTTAGGTGGATTTGACGCCACTCGGGATCAAGTCGACCCTTCATCCTTGAACGCGGGTTAGGCCCACTTTCGCCGGCTGCCGAATGGAACCGGACCCTCCCGCCGTCTAACCGTGACATTACTCTTCCCGCCGGATCAGCCAACTGGCCTTCTCGAGAATCCCGGCACTCAGGCTCTCTCGCTCGATCTCGCGGACTGACATGCGTTTCGAATGCCGCAAATCTTCCTCGAACTGCCGGTCGATCCCGCGAGTCACCTTCTCGTCCTGGATCACCACGTTCACCTCGTCGTTCAGCGCGAACGATCGGTGGTCGAAGTTTGTCGAACCGGCCACCGTCCAAACCCCGTCCACTGTCATTAGCTTCGCGTGGATCATGCTCGGCTCGTATTCATGGAATTCGACACCATGACGGATCAGCCGCGCCGAAACCCCTTCACTGAGCCGCCGCACCATCGGGTGGTCGCTCCACTTGCCCGCCGTCAGCACCCGCACTTGCACGCCGCGTTGCGCCGCCCGGATCAGCGCGCCTCTCGCGCTCCGGTCCGGAAGAAAGTACGGAGTTGTGATCGCAATCTCCTTCCTCGCGGCTTCAATCAGGCACTGAAACAGAATGCGCGCCCGGCTGGTCCCGTAACCCGGCATGCTCATCACCACCATGCACGCGGAATCGCCGGCGGGTTGCCCGTCTGGAAAATCTCCCTGCGTAAACAGGATCTCGCCTGTGCAGCACACCCAGTTCTGCGCGAACGTGGCATTCAGGCTCTGCGCGGAAGCGCCCGTGATTTTCAGCATCGTGTCGCGCCATCGCGGCTGGCCTTTCTTTCCTTCCATCCAGTGGTCTCCGAATCCCGCGCCGCCCGCGAAACCCGTGCGTCCATCCACAATCAGAAGTTTGCGGTGCGTGCGGTGATCGTAATAAGGCCAGTCCCTCCAGCTCAGCGGATGGTAGCGAACCACGCGCCCGCCCGCCTTTCGCAAAGGGTCGAAAAATTTGTCCGGCGTGTTCCCGCTTCCGCTCGCGTCGATCGTCATCCGAACCTGCACGCCCGCGGCAGCGCGGGCCGCCAGCCGCCGGACAAATTCGCGCGTCACATCGCCAGCCAGAAATTCGTAAGCCTCCAGGTTGACCGTATCCTGCGCGCCATCAATCGCCTCCAGCTCAGCCGGATAAAACTGATTGCCGTTCGTCAAAACTTCGACGCCCGTATTCCGATGCGGCAGAGCATCCACAACGCAGGCCAGCCGAGACAGGAATTCTTCAGATTCCGGCGCAATCCCAGCCGCATCCTGCACCCGGTAATCGCGCGCAGGTCCAAAGGCCTCCATCCCCATGCGCACGCCTTTCAACACCAGAAAGCCAGTCCCGATTCCGGCCAAAACTCGCGTGGTCATCTGTGCCGTTTTTCGGGTCTTCGAAGTCACCCGATCTCGGATGCACGTTTTCGCCCACAGAACCGGAAAACGCGGCCAATCACCGCGGTTCTGCTAAACTCGAAGCTCTCCCATGCAGTGGATCAGACTGGAAGGGACGGCTTACTGGCTCGTTTTCGTCTGCACGTTTCTGGGTGTCGCAGTCTGGGAATCGTTTCGCCCCCGCTCGCCGCTCGGCTGGCCCGCGGAGCAGCGCTGGGGCCGCCACGGGTTGATCCTCACGATATCGGCGCTCCTGCAAACGTTCATGATTCGCTTGAGCCCGGTGGTTGTCGCCGCCATGGTCTCCGGCAGCCGATTCGGCATCTTGAACCACTCCTTTTTGCCGCTTTCGGTCCAATGTGCGTTAGCCGTCCTGTTGCTCGATCTTGAGCGCTACGGCGCACATCGCGCGTTTCATTCCGTGTCGTTTCTCTGGCGGATCCACGAAGTGCATCATTCCGATCCCGACTACGACGTCTCAACCGCCGGCCGCTTTCACCCGTTCGAGGTTCTTCTTTCTCGAAAGCAGGCTTTTAAGTAAAAGCCTCGCGGCCTTCATAGCCAGCCCCCCGGCGTGCTGATGCATTCGTGTCACGACGAGGGCTGCTCCGTCCGGTTTTCCAACTCGTTTCGTTTCCATCCCAACTGGAGAGTCCAAATCGTATAAACTGCCCAAGAGGAGAAACAACAATGGTCGTCGAACCCGCCGCTCTGGCGACAATCAGTGCAGCGGTGAGCCTCGTAGGTAATGAGTATGTCAAGGGCGTGGCGAGCGAAGCCGGCAAGGCTACCTGGAGCGCCGTCAAGTCTTTGTTCGGATGGACGTCCGACCCGGCTCCGTCTGAAATTCCCGGGAAAGTGACCGCTGCGCTGACCGCATCGCCCGCGCTGGCCGAAAAGCTTCTGCCTCTATTGAAGAGCGATGCCGCCGCCTCTGCGATGATCGGCAAGATCGAAGTAAGCGGGGGCAAGATAGTCGTGGCCCATATCATCAACACCAATACTTTTCAGATGTGAATCCCTTTCCGCAATGTCGGATTCGTCTCACAACCCGCTGATCGAAAATCTTCACGTTGCAGAAGGTGGCAAGGCAGTGGTTGTAACCACTCTGATCGGGGATTTGCACGTCAACCGAGAGACATTACCTCAACCCAAGCTCGATCTCTTTGAAAGCCTCCGCAAAAACGACTCCCAGCTCCGTCTCACCGACCTGCAGTTCAAACGGCGTGCCAACTTCTATCTGCCTCGCCCGGTGCTCGAAACCAAGGTTTTTCCCTGGCTCCTGTCGGACGATCGCTTCCGCATCTTGAAGGTGACGGGACCGGCCGGCATGGGCAAGAGCCGGTTGGCGCTCGAACTCTGCGATTTCTTTCACCGGCGGGGGTGGCTGGCCGGATTCATTGACGCGAAGCAGGATTGGCCGGACCCCTGGACGCCCGCTCGCGACACGCTGGCAGTGCTGGACTACGCCGCTTCTAAGAGATTCGGCGATCGGACTGCCTTCGAGTGGTTGCAGTCGATCTACACTCAAACCAAGCGGTCGCTTGAAGCTGACCAGCCTGCCAAATGTGTCCGCATCGTCCTCCTCGACCGCTCGGACCGGGGGCCGCTCTGGTCCGACTGGAAGGCCGGCGAAATCGCCTTGGATTTGGACGAGCGGACGCTGGCGGTAGACCTGGCGCCCGACCGCGCTGAGTTTGACGCTATCGTTATGGAGGAGCTAAAGCGCCGGCAGCGAGTCCCCTCCGACGCCGACCGCAAAGCCATCGCCGCCGTCGCCGAGCGCCTGCATGACCAGTTCCGGCCGCTCTTTGCGCTACTCACCGCCGCCGCTCTCGCCGAAGGAAAACTCAGTGTGGGCACTGCCTGGTCTCCGGAACTGCTCTTGGAGAGCATACTGAAGTCGCAGCGCCGTCAATGGGAAACGGCCGGCATCACCGACGAGCATCTCGACCTGCTCTTCGAAGCCACGCTGACCCAGGGAGCCACCAGCGACGACCCGAAATTCTGCAACCGCGTGGAGGGGCTCGATCAGGCCACACTCGATTCGCTCTCCACTCTCTCCGAACAGATCCCCGGAGCGGTCGCAGACTCCCGCATAGGGCCGATAGCGCCCGACCTGCTCGGCGAGTTCTTCCTGCTCATGCGTCTGCGCGGCGACCAGCAGATGCACCTGAAGCGTCAGGCCGCGTCAAATCAAAGGATCGCTCGTGAAATGCTCGAGCGATCCTGGGGCTGCGAACCGGCCGAGTTATTCCTCGGACGCCTCCTGGAGGATTACCTGCCATGGGTACCGCCGACTGGCGCAAATCCTGCCCTTTACATAATGAACCAAGCGTTGGCGGAGATCGAAACCGGCCGCGCGCCAGTTGGACTTCTGTACTGCTGCGTTGCGGTGGCATGGAAGCGGCCGATGGATCGTGACTGGTCGGCATGGTTGAATCTGGTGCCCCATCACGCCGAAAGCGTGGTAGCCACTGCGTTATCGATCGGGCTCTCCAATGCAACGGTGGACGAGCCGGATCCGGCCAGGAGCCTGGCACTGGCCGACCGCATTGAGACACTGCATACCAGGCACGGGCAGGAGGCGGCGGTCCGCGAGCAGTTGGCCACCGCGCTCTTCAATGCAACGGTGGGCGAGCCGGATCCGGCCAAGCGCCTGGCACTGGCCGACCGCATTGAGACACTGCACACCACGCACGGGCAGGAGGCGGCGGTCCGCGAGCAGTTGGCCACGGCGCTCTTCAATGCGACGGTGGTCGAGCCGGATCCGGCCAAGCGCCTGGCACTGGCCGACCGCATTGAGACACTGCACACCAGGCACGGGCAGGAGGCGGCGGTCCGCGAGCAGTTGGCCAAGGCGCTTTACAATGCGACGGTGGGCGAGCCGGATCCGGCCAAGCGCCTGGCACTGGCCGACCGCATTGAGACACTGCACACCAGGCACGGGCAGGAGGCGGCGGTCCGCGAGCAGTTGGCCAAGGCGCTCTTTACAATGCGACGGTGGTCGAGCCGGATCCGGCCAAGCGCCTGGCACTGGCCGACCGCATTGAGACACTGCACACCAGGCACGGGCAGGAGGCGGCGGTCCGCGAGCAGTTGGCCACGGCGCTCTTCAATGCAACGGTGGTCGAGCCGGATCCGGCCAGGAGCCTGGCACTGGCCGACCGCATTGAGACACTGCACACCAGGCACGGGCAGGAGGCGGCGGTCCGCGAGCAGTTGGCCAGGGCGCTTTACAATGCGACGGTGGTCGAGCCGGATCCGGCCAAGCGCCTGGCACTGGCCGACCGCATTGAGACACTGCACACCAGGCACGGGCAGGAGGCGGCGGTCCGCGAGCAGTTGGCCACGGCGCTTTACAATGCGACGGTGGTCGAGCCGGATCCGGCCAAGAGCCTGGCACTGGCCGACCGCATTGAGACACTGCACACCAGGCACGGGCAGGAGGCGGCGGTCCGCGAGCAGTTGGCCAAGGCGCTCTTCAATGCAACGGTGGTCGAGCCGGATCCGGCCAAGCGCCTGGCACTGGCCGACCGCATTGAGACACTGCACACCAGGCACGGGCAGGAGGCGGCGGTCCGCGAGCAGTTGGCCAAGGCGCTTTACAATGCGACGGTGGGCGAGCCGGATCCGGCCAAGCGCCTGGCACTGGCCGACCGCATTGAGACACTGCACACCAGGCACGGGCAGGAGGCGGCGGTCCGCGAGCAGTTGGCCAGGGCGCTCTTCAATGCAACGGTGGTCGAGCCGGATCCGGCCAAGCGCCTGGCACTGGCCGACCGCATTGAGACACTGCACACCAGGCACGGGCAGGAGGCGGCGGTCCGCGAGCAGTTGGCCAAGGCGCTCTTCAATGCGACGGTGGGCGAGCCGGATCCGGCCAGGAGCCTGGCACTGGCCGACCGCATTGAGACACTGCACGCCAGGCACGGGCAGGAGGCGGCGGTCCGCGAGCAGTTGGCCAGGGCGCTCTTCAATGCAACGGTGGTCGAGCCGGATCCGGCCAAGAGCCTGGCACTGGCCGACCGCATTGAGACACTCCACACCAGGCACGGGCAGGAGGCTGCGGTCCGCGAGCAGTTGGCCAGGGCGCTCTCCAATGCAACGGCGGTCGAGCCGGATCCGGCCAGGAGCCTGGCACTGGCCGACCGCATTGAGACACTGCACACCACGCACGGGCAGGAGGCGGCGGTCCGCGAGCAGTTGGCCAAGGCGCTTTACAATGCGACGGTGGGCGAGCCGGATCCGGCCAAGAACGCCAAGCAGGTGGAACGATTGACTCGGCTTATCGCCCAATATCCTGAGGAACCGATCATGATCAAGATCATGAAACTACTCAGGTCGCGACAACAGGTTGGCCATTAGAGATCATGCACCGTTTTTTTGGGGCGGGTACGCTGGCGAGATGGAATGCACGGTTTAGAGTAGGAGCTTGAGAAGATGAAACGGTCCAGGTAAAACGGCTAAGCCGGAATGTGAGCGCCCAAAATGGCGGAGTCACCCGCGCCTGACGGCGTAGCGTTTACAGGGGAAGTCAACTGGCTCCAAAAACAACTGGCTGGGAAAAAGAGCCGAAGCCCTCACCATCCGGCAGCGCGTAGACGGGCCGAGTTTCCCGGCGCCATTCGACCGTATCAGTGACCCACAGCTTCCTCTGACGAGGCCTTTATAAACTGCCGCATACCGGCCCAAAGCGAGACAAGCATCAGCAAGTCTCGTCCTGACAAATCAAAGCTCTCGCCGGTTACTCCCGCGAAACGCTTTCAAGGATGAAAGGATAAACGCACTAAAATCCGCCGTTCACCAATTTCAAACTTTTCTTTTCCATACTCCCTCAATCACTTACACCCCCACCCACCCAATTCCCACCCCCACCCCCGCTACAACTAAGGCGAGGAACCACGCAATGTCCCAGCCGCTCACCCCCGCCCAGCAAATCGTCATCGATCTCCTGTCGTCCGGAGCCACCATCGCGGCCGCCGCCATAGCCGCAGGAGTCCACCGCAATACCATCGCGAACTGGCGCCGCACCGTCCCCGCCTTCACCCGCAACCTCGCCAGCGCCCAGTACGATCGCTGCCTCCATTTCCGCGATCGCATGCAGGAACACGCCGGTCTCGCCCTCGCCGCCCTCGCCGAAATTCTGGCCGACCCCAAAACCTCCCCGTCCGTCCGCCTCAAGGCCGCGCTCGCCGTCTTAAAGGAAGCCACCACGCTCCCGCCGCCGGAACCCGCCCTCACCGATATCGCCTGTAAACGCAAAATCGCCGAAATCTTCGATCCCGCCCTGCTGCCGCAGCCTTGTGCAGTGTGCGCACAACCGCAAAAGATGCACAATTCTGCACAACGCCCGCCCAGCGGCCACGCGCAAGGGAGGGCCGCGTAACGCGGTACTCTGAAAAGTGTGGAAACTGTTTCTCCCTTTTGCACTAAACGCCCTCCTTTCCGCCGCCATTCTTCCCGATAACATCGGCCCTTACCACAAGACTGCCTCCCAGCCCGCGACCCTCACCGATCGCCCCGTCTGGGACGAATACGGCCTCAAGGATTCCGAGGACGCCACCTATGAGAACGCCGGCAAAACGCTCCACGTCCTCGCCTACCGCCTGGCCGATACCACCAGCGGCGTAGCCGCCTACCAGTGGCAGCGCCCTGCCGATGCGCGCCCCGATCCCAAACCCGCCGAGCTCACCCACCTCGCCGCCTCCATCCCGGATGGCGAAATCGTCGCGCTCGGCAACCACCTGCTGATTCTGAAGGGTTACCAGCCCACCCCCGACGAGCTGGCCACGGTCTTCCGCTCGCTCCCCCGTCAGGAATCCGGTCCCCTCCCAACCCTTCCCGACCACCTCCCCGCCGCCGGTCTCGTCCCTGATTCCGAGCGCTACGTCCTCGGACCCGTCAGCCTCGCCCGCTTCGATCCCGAAGTGTCCTCCTCCGCCGCGGCCTTCCACCTCGGCACCGAAGTGGAGTCGGCGCTCTACCGCGACGGTTCCGCCGCCCCGATGAAGCTCGCCATTTTCTCGTTCCCCACGCCCGAATCCGCCCGCGAACGAACCGCCGTTTTCTCGAAGACCCCCAACTCGATCGTAAAGCGGAGTGGCCCCCTCGTGGCGGTGGTGTTCTCTCCCGCGAATTCTGACGCCGCCGAAAAGCTCCTCTCCCAGGTCCGCTACGAAGCTGCGGTCACCACCGGCGAGAAGCTGCCCACCAAAAAAGACAACTGGGGCAACTTCATGGTAAATGTCTCTGTTCTCATAGGCATACTGCTCGTCTTCGCCGTCCTTTCCGGCCTCGTTTTCGGCGGAATCCGAACCCTCTTCCACCGCGGCGGAGCCTCCGGCGACGGCGAAGAGATGATCACCCTGCATCTCGGTGAACGCTGGAAATAGCGTTTTTTGTTGGCTTTAGAAACCATCGAAGGCCTCCGAAACCGGCCCGGAACCGTCTTGTGTAAATCCTGTGGAAAATTGAAACTCGTGCAAGCGGCGCGTTTTCAACAGCTTACGTTCACAAAAATCAAAGCGGATTTTCACTTGACGCGGACGGCCCGGAAAATTTAAGATCCAATCACTAAAGTTTTTGATGGTTGCGAAGCCGTCAGAAATGATTCTCCCAACGTCGCTCTGGTGATGCGGAGCGGCCCTAAGCCCACCCTTCGGGGTGGGCTTTTGCATTTTCTGCACAAGTCCTGAAACTGGAAGGAGATGCCACCCCGCTGCCAGGGATAGCCCCGACGCCCGCCCACCTGGCGCGAGCGTTTGGCTTCGCTTCCGCAATGTGCGCCCCATGCTCCGCCTGGTCTGGGAGACCAGCCCGCCTTTGGTGCTGTCCGGCGTCCTTTTCCGCCTCATACGCGCGATGCTGCCCCTCGCCACCCTCTGGGTCGGCCAAGCTCATCATCGACGCCGTGGTGGCCCGTTCCGCGCGTCCTTTGGACGCTATGTAGCCATTGAGCTCGCCCTCGCCATCGCTCAGTGATGTCCTCGGCCGCCTCAACGCCCTCGGCGACAGCCTTCTCGCCGACCGCTTCACCAACCGCATCAGCGTCCGCCTCATGCAGCACGCCGCCCGCCTCGACCTGGTCTCCTTTGAAGACCCGGTCTTCCATGACAAGCTCGAACGCGCCCGCCGCCAGACCACCGGCCGCATCACGCTGCTCGCCTCGCTCCTGAACATCGCCCAGGACCGCGTCAGCCTTGTCTCGCTCTCCGCCGGCCTGATCGTCTTTTCGCCCTGGCTGATGGTGCTCCTCGTCGCCGCCGTTATTCCCGCTTTCCTCGGCGAAACCCATTTCACCGCCCTCGCCTATTCCGTCCTTTACAAATGGACGCCCCAGCGCCGCGAGCTCGATTACCTCCGCTATCTCGGAGCCAGCGCCGACAGCGCCAAGGAGATCAAGATCTTCGGCCTGGGCGATTACCTCGCCGATCGTTACCGTGACGTCTCCGAACGCGTCTTTGCCGAAAACAAGGCCGTTGCCATCCGCCGCGCCGCCCTCGGTTCGCTCCTGAATCTGGTCTCCACCGGCGGCTATTACGGCGCTTATATCGTCATCCTCGCCCGCGCCGTCGCCGGGGCCCTGACGCTCGGCACCCTCACGTTCCTCACCGGCGCCTTCTCCCGCTCTCGCGGCTATATCGAAAAGATCCTCTCCGGCTTTACGCGACGTCTCCGAACAGGCGCTCTTCCTCAAAGACCTGTTCGAGTTCTTCGAAATGCAGCCCTCCATCGCCTCGCCGCCCCAGCGCCATCCCCGCTCCGCGCCCCATCCGGGAAGGTTTCGAGTTCCGCAACGTCGCCTTCGCCTACGCCGGTTCCACCCGCCGCGTGCTGCACGACATCAACTTCCGCCTCGAACCCGGCGAAAAGGTCGCCCTCATCGGCGCCAACGGAGCGGGGAAGACCACGCTCGTCAAGCTGCTTGCCCGCCTCTATGAACCCACCGAAGGCCGCATCCTGCTCGACGGGGTCGACCTCCGCGACTACGAAGTCGAAGACCTGCGCCGCGAGATCGGCGTCATCTTCCAGGACTACATGCGCTACGATTTGTTAGTCAAAGAAAACATTGGGTTTGGTAAGATTGACGATCTCGCCTCCCAACCGCTCCGCTATCGAACGTGCCGCCGGCAAAAGTCAGGCGGCGGAGATGATCGCGCAGCTCCCGCTACGGTTCGATCAGGTGGTCGGACGCCGTTTTGACGGCGGTGTCGACCTCTCGGGCGGCGAATGGCAGAAGATCGCTCTGGCCCGCGCCTATATGCGCGACGCCCAGCTGCTCATCCTCGACGAACCCACTGCCACGCTCGATGCGCGCGCGGAATACGAAGTCTTTCTCCGCTTTGCCGAACTGACCAAAGGACAAAATGTCGGTGCTCATCTCGCACCGTTTCTCCACCGTGCGCATGGCCGATCGCATCCTGGTCCTTTCGGGCGGGGAAATTACAGAGCAGGGAAGCCATCAGGAACTGGTCGGCTCGGCGGATTATACGCCGAACTATTTGAATTGCAAGCGGCCGGGTACCGCTAAACGAACATGACAGATAAGAAAACTACAGGTAATTCCGCTCGGCGGTGTCGGCGAGTTTGGCATGAATATGATGGCGGTGCGCTACGGCGACGACATCATCGTAATCGATTCCGGAATGATGTTTCCCGAAGCCGAACTCCTCGGCGTCGATTTCGTCACCCCCGATCTCACCTACCTCATTGAGAACCGCCAGCACGTCCGCGCTCTCTTTCTCACTCACGGCCACGAAGACCACATCGGTTCCGTTGCCTTCTTCCTCGCCGAAATCAACGTCCCCGTCTACGGCACCGCCTTTACGCTGGCGCTGGTCGAGCGCCGCATGGACGAATACGAGTTCGAGGACGAAGTCGATTTCCAAGGCCATCAAGCCCAAGCAGAAAGTCGACCGTCGGTCCTTTCAAGATCGAGTTCATCCACGTCACCCACTCCATCGTCAGCGCCGTCGCGCTCGCCATCACCACTCCGCTCGGCGTCATCATCCACACCGGCGATTTCAAGGTCGATCCCACTCCCACCGATAACGAGCTCTTCGACCTGCACACTCTCGCCGAATACGGCAAGCGCGGCGTGCTGCTGCTCATGTCGGACTCCACCAATGCCGATCGGCCCGGCTATTCCGAATCCGAACGCGCCGTCCGCCCTCGCCTCGAAGACATCTTCAACCGCGCCGAACGCCGCCTCTTCGTCTCCTCCTTCAGTTCCTCCATTCACCGCCTGCAGCAGATCATCGATCTCTCGCAGGAGTTCGGCCGCAAGGTCGCCATCGTCGGCCGCAGCATGGGCAACGTCACCGAGATCGCCCACAACCTCGGCCTTCTGCGACATTCCCGATGGCGTTGCTTATTCGTCCGCAGGACGTCATGAATGCGCCCGCCGAACAAAGTCACCGTTACTGATCGCCGGCACGCAGGGCGAGCCCATGTCGGCGCTCTCACGCGTCGCCGTCAACAACCACAAGCATCTCTCCATCGAAATCGGCGACACCGTGGTTCTCAGCTCGCGCATCATCCCCGGCAATGAGAAAAACATCTTCCGCATGATCGACCACCTCTCGCGCCGCGGCGCCGATGTGATGTACGGCAGCATGAATCCGCCCATCCACGTCTCCGGCCACGGCAGCGTGGAAGAGTTGCGCCTGGTGCTGAACCTGGTCCGGCCGAAGTACTTCATGCCCGTGCACGGCGAATACCGGCAGCTCGCCAAACATGCCCGCCTCGCCGAACACCTGCGCGAATCCGGCCTCAAGGAATCCTTCGTTCTCGAAACCGGCGACATCCTGGAAATCGATTCACGCGGCGCGCGCAAGAACGGCCGCGTCACCGTCGGCCGCGTCTGCATCGATTCCGGAGTGATCGACGAAGTGGTCGGCGATATGGTCATTCGCGACCGCCGCCACCTCTCCGAAGACGGCATCGTGCTCATCATCATCGCCATCAACAAGCTCACCGGCAAAGTGGAAGCCGCCCCCGAAGTGGTGGCGCGCGGCTTCGCTTCCGACGATGCCAGTCCGAGTTCATGAAGAACGCCCGCCAGGTGGTTTCCCGCACGCTCGAGAACTCCTCCAACGAAGAAAACGATGGATTGGGGCGTGATGAAGGAAAAGGTTCGCGCCGACGCTCAAGCGCTACATCTCGAAACACACCCAGCGCCGGCCGCTGATCATGCCGGTTATTCTGGAAATCTGATCCATGCAGGTCGCCGACGCTTCCGGTTTCACCGGTGACGCCGAGCGCGTCATAGTTCCCGCGCGATGAGAACGAGTTGCTGGCCGTCCTCGCCGAAGCGCGCGCCTCCGGAACGCCGCTCACCGTTTCGGGCGGCGGCACCGGTGTCACCGGCGGCCGCGTCCCGCAGAGCGGCTGGTCGCTCTCGCTTGAAAACTTCATCAGCTGTTCAGGTCGCTTCGCGGTCAGGCAGCCGTCGGCGCGGGCCTGCTGCTGAAAGATCTCCAGGCCGCCGCCGCGCGCACGAACCAGTTCTATGCGCCCGATCCCACCGAAACGTGGGCCTCGCTCGGCGGCTCCATTGCCACCAACGCCAGCGGCTCGCGCTCGTTTCTTTACGGCGACACACGGGCCGCATGTTCTCAGTCTCCGCGTTGCGTTGATGGATGGCTCGGTCGTCGAGCGTCGGCGCGGCGACGCCATTGATTTCGCTGTCCCCGAGTTGCCCGTGCCGCCCACTACCAAGCACACCGCCGGCTATTTTCTTCGCCCCGGCATGGATTGGATCGATCTCTTCATCGGCTCCGAAGGCACGCTCGGCATCGTTCTCAGCGCGACCGTGCGGCTTCTGCCAATCCCCAGCGACCTGCTCAGCGCCGTCGTGTTTTTCGCCAGCGATGCGGACGCGATGGACGCCGTCGACGCATGGCGTCCCGTTCCCGCGCTCCGCATGCTCGAGTACTTCGACGTGCATTCGCTCGCACTCCTGCGCGGCCGCTATCCGGAAATTCCGTTAGGCGCGCAGGCCGCGCTGCTGATCGAACAGGAAGTAGTTACAGACGACGAGTTGGATAATTGGACCGGCCGTTTGGAAGCCGCCCGCGCCATGCTGGAGGCCTCGTGGTTCGGCACAGCCGCTCAGGACCGCGAACGTTTCCGCCGCTTCCGCCACGCGTTGCCGGAGTTGGTGAACGATACCGTCCGCCGCAACGGCTGTCTCAAGATGGGAACCGATTTCGCCGTGCCCGTCGCGCGCAATCGCGACATGCTCGCCATCTATCGGCGCGATTGCGAAGCCGCATTTCCGGGCCGTTACGTCGTCTTCGGCCACATCGGTGACGCGCATCTGCATGTTAATCTGCTGCCGGCGAATGAAGAGGAGTCGAGCAGTGCCCGCGACCTGATGGTGCGCTTCGCGCGTGCCGCGGTCGAACTCGGCGGTACTGTCTCCGCCGAGCACGGGCTGGGAAAACGCAAAGCTCATCTGTTGCCGCTCGAATACTCGGAGCAGCAGATTGAGGCGATGAAAGGCGTCAAACGACGCTTCGATCCGGGCTGGCTGCTCGGACCCGGCAACCTGTTTAGCGCTTCTTCTTAGCCGCAGCTTTCTTCTTCGCGGGCGCGGCTTTTTTCACCGCTGCCTTCTTCGGCGCCGCTTTCTTGGTGGCCGTCTTCTTCGTGGCTGCGGTCTTCTTGGTCGCGGCTTTCTTCTTCGCCGGTGGTGGCGGCACCGCTGCTCCGCTTCTCCGCGCTTCGCTTAATCCGATCGCAATGGCCTGCTTCGGATTGGTAACCTTCTTACCTCCGCCGGACTTCAGGTCGCCCTGCTTGAACTCATGCATGACCTTGCCGACCTTCTTACTGGCTGCTGCTTTTTTCTTGGTTGCCATAAGGCAATGATTCTCCTTGCTCTCAATTGCAACACAAAACAGGAGAAATGTTCTACATATACATGCCGCCGTTTACATCCAGCACATGGCCCGTGATGTAAGCAGCCGCGTCGCCGCACAGAAAAGCTACCGCCGCGGCGACATCTTCGGGCTTGCCGAAACGCTTCAGCGGAATGCTTTCGCGTATCTTCGCCTTCAGTTCGTCCGGCAGCACGTTGGTCATATCGGTCTCGATAAATCCCGGCGCCACGGCATTCACCGTGATGTTGCGCGAAGCCATCTCCTGCGCCAGAGACTTCGTCAGCCCAATCAATCCGGCCTTCGCGGCCACATAGTTCGCCTGTCCCGCGTTGCCCGATCGCGCCACCACCGACGAGATATTTACAATTCGTCCCCATCGCTCGCGCATCATTGCAGGCAGCACCTGCTGCATCGCGAAGAATGCTCCGGAAAGATTTGTGTCGATCACCGCGTCCCAATCGGCTTGCTTCATCCTCATCGCGATACCGTCGCGCGTGATCGCAGCGTTGTTCACTAATATGTCGATGCGGCCGAACTCCTTCGCCGCCTGGCTCATCGCCGCCTTAATGGATTCCGCCGAACTCATGTCCATCTCGACTACATATGTATCGCCCGCAATCGCGCCCGCCGCGGCATCCAGCAACTCGCGGTTGCGCGCCGCCAGCACCACGCGCGTTCCCGCCGCGGCCAGTGCGTGCGCGCACGCCAGTCCGATTCCCCGGCTCGCGCCGGTTACCAATGCCGTACGTTTGTCTGTCATCTTGAAGCTGTCATTATAGTCAATGGCCTATCGCAACCTGCGTGACTTCATCACCGCGCTTGAGAAAGCGAAGCAGCTCAAACGCATCCCGTTTGAAGTCGATCCTGTTCTCGAAATCACCGAGTTTGCCGACCGCGCCGTGAAGCGCAACGGTCCCGCGCTGCTCTTCGAAAAGCCCAAAAGCAGCAGGTGTCCTCTGCTGATCAATGCCTTCGCCTCCATGAGCCGCATGGAAGTGGCGATGGAAGTCGAATCGGTCGACGAAGTGGCCGCGCGCATTGTCGAGTTCCTCGAAATGAGCAAGAAGCCCGAAGGCCTGATGGGCAAGCTGAAGATGCTGCCGAAGCTCGCCGAAATGGGCTCGTTCTTCCCCAAAACCGTGAGCAAGGCGCCGTGTCAGGAAGTCGTGAAGACCGAAGGCTTCTCGCTCTTCGATTACCCCGTGCTGCAGTGCTGGCCCGAAGACGGCGGCCGTTACATCACGCTGCCGATGGTTTTCTCCCACAATCCTGAAACCGGTAAGCGCAACTGCGGCATGTATCGCATGCAGGTCTATGATGAGCGCACCACCGGCATGCACTGGCAGACCCATAAACAGGGTGCCGAACACATGCGGCGGCAATCCGGGACGCGTATGGAAGTGGCCGTTGCAATCGGCTGCGATCCCGCTTCCATGTACTCCGCCATCCTGCCGCTGCCGCCTGAACTCGATGAGATGCTGATCGCCGGTTTCCTGCGCGGCGAAGGCGTCGAGATGGTGCAGTGCAAGACCGTGGACGTGCAGGTTCCCGCTGAATCCGAGATCGTCCTCGAAGGTTATGTCACGCCGGGCGAGCTTCGCACCGAAGGTCCGTTCGGTGATCACACCGGCTTCTATTCGCTCGCCGACGAGTATCCCGTCTTTCATCTCACCTGCATCACCCAGCGCCGCGATCCCATCTACGCCACCACTATCGTCGGTCCGCCGCCCATGGAAGACTTCTACATGGGCAAAGCCATCGAGCGCATCTTCCTTCCGCTGATGCGCCTGCAGCTTCCCGAAGTGCGCGACATCTGCATGCCCGCCGAAGGCGTGTTTCACAACCTCATCCTTGTCTCGATCCGTAAATCCTATCCAGGACATGCGCGCAAGGTCATGAGCGCAATCTGGGGACTTGGCCAGGCGATGTTCAGTAAGTGCATCGTGGTAGTCGATGAAGAGGTCGACGTGCAGGACGTCAGTGAAGTCGCGTGGAAGGCGCTAAACAATATCGACCCCGAACGCGACATCCAGTTCACGCTCGGTCCCGTCGATTCGCTCGATCACGCCAGCCGTCTGGTGAATTTCGGCTCGAAGATGGGGGTTGATGCCACGCGCAAATGGCCCGGCGAAGGATTCACGCGGCCATGGCCCGGCGTGATCGAGATGTCGCCCGACGTGAAGCGCCGCGTAGATGAACTCTGGAAGCGCGCCGGCTTGTAATCAGCGGCTGAAGCGCCGCAGCCGGAAGATCTCGCCGATGGAAATGTAGAGATCGATAAGGCCAAGCCCGCTCACTGCGCCGCGCAGGTAAGCGTTCTGCCAGTATTCATTCCAGCGCGGGAACTTCAGGATCAGGATCGTCGCCAGGCGATTCGTGTCCCATTCGCCCGTCCACGGATAGATCACGAGGAATAATCCCACTTCGAGGCAGAAGATGATGAACAGCACCGCCGAGACTTTCTGGAACCAGTGATTGGGCTGCGCGATGCCGGTCACAACGCCGCGCCCTGATTCCGCTTCGCTTCCCGCCGCACCGGAGCGAAGCTGCGGCGATGCAGCGGGCATGGCCCGTGCTGACGCAGGGCACGCATATGCTCTGGCGTCTGATAGCCCTTGTGACGCGTCAGGCCGTACTGCGGATAGACCGCGTCCCATTCCTGCATGGTATTGTCGCGATATACCTTGGCCACGATGGAGGCCGCGGCAATGGCGTGGCACCGCTCGTCACCCTGCACGATCGGATACTGCGGAAGCGGGAGCGCCAGCGGGAAGGCATCCACCAGCAGGAAGTCCGCCGCCGGGCGCAGTTGTTCCACCGCCAGTTTCATCGCCAGCAGTGAGGCATGGTAGATATTGATCCGGTCGATGGTTTCGGAGTCCACCGCGGCGACGGCCCAGGCTACGGCGCGCTCGCGGATACGGTGAGCCAGAACGGTGCGCCGCTCCGGCTCCAGCTTCTTGCTGTCGTCCAGACCGCGTACAGGACAATCGGGAGAGAGAATGACGGCAGCCGCCACCACGGAGCCGAACAGGGAACCCCTGCCGACCTCATCGGCGCCCGCTACCGCGAAGAAACCGCGGGACCGAAGCCCGCGTTCCAGCGCCCCATCGCACTTCCAGGCGCCCTTCATAGGCTGTTCAGCTGATTACGAGCGCTCTTTGAGACGAGCGGCTTTGCCCTTGAGACCGCGCAGGTAATAGAGCTTGGCGCGCCGCACCCGGCCGGTGCGCACGATTTCGATCTTGTCGATGGAGCGCCCGTTCAGCGGAAAAATGCGTTCCACGCCCTGTCCGAAGCTCACTTTGCGAACGGTGATGGTGTCGCCCATCCCGGTGTTGTTGCGGGCGATCAGCGTGCCCTCGAAGATCTGGACGCGCTCTTTTTCGCCTTCCTTGATCTTGACGTGCACTTTGATGGTGTCGCCCGGACGGAAAGCCGGCATGTCCGTCCGCAGGTGCTTCTTAATGAAATTGCTTAACAGCGCGTTCTGCATTTGAATGTCCTGAAGGAAACTCTTATTTTAGCAACAAATCCGGCCGGAGTCGCGCCGTTTTTTCCGCCGCCGCCTGTTTGCGCCAGCGCCGGATCTCCTCGTGGTTCCCGCCGAGCAGCGTCTCGGGCACGCGCCAGCCTCGAAACTCCGCCGGCCGCGTGTACTGCGGGCAATCGAGCATGCCTTCTTCCGAGAAGGATTCGAACACCGCCGAATCGCCGTTGCCCAGAACACCCGGGGCCAGACGGGCCACCGAATCGATAACCACCGCCGCGGCCAGTTCGCCGCCCGAAAGGACGTAGTCGCCGATCGACAGCTCCTCGTCCGCCAGGTGCTGGGCCACGCGCTCGTCCACGCCCTCGTACCGGCCGCACAGCAGCACCGTTTCCTGATACGCCGAAAGCCGCCGCGCCGCTGCCTGATCGAAGCGCCGCCCCTGCGCCGAGAGCAGGACCACGCGCTGCGCGGGGTGGCGTTCCGACAGGATTTGCTCCACGGCGTCGAACAGCGGCTCCGGCTTCAGCAGCATGCCTTCACCGCCGCCGAAGGGACGGTCGTCCACGGTCTGGTGCCGGTCGCGCGTCCAGTCGCGCAGGTTGTGGATTCGCAGCTGTACGATCCCGGCTTCCACGGCGCGCGCCACCACGCCATGGCGGAACGGTCCTTCGAAGAACTCGGGGAAGATGGTGACGACGTGAAAGGTCACGGCTTGTTCAGTTCGAGCAAACCTTCGGGAAGCGCCACCACGATTTCGCGCTTCTCCGTGTCGATCGAAATGCACAGATCGCGGGCAAACGGAATCAGCGTGCCGCCTTCCAGTTCCAGCAGTCCCGGCCCGCCGGCATCCTGCAGCGCCGTGACGGCGCCCAAGTCGGCTCCGGTCGCACGATCGGTGACACGGCAGCCGATCAGGTCGGAATCAAAGTAAGCTCCGGGCTCGAGCGCCACGCGCTCCGCCGCCGGAATCCGCACTTCGGCACCGCTCAGCTTTTCGGCGTCGGAAATGGAATCCACGCCGATGAATTTAATGATGAGAACGTTCTGGTGCCACCAGGCGTTCTCCACTTCGTGAGGGAGTTCGAGATCGCCATGAAACAAGATAACGTGATGCAGTTGCCCGAAGCGTCCGGGATCACTGCTCAGGCTGACGGCCGTCAGTTCGCCGCGGTTGCCGCGCGGCCTGCCGAGCAGCGCTACCGCGACCTGCCCGGAGTTCACTCGGCGATGTCGAGCGTGTATCGCCGGTCGAGCTTGGAACCGGCCGCGCCCAGAATGGTGCGAATGGAGCGCGCGGTGCGGCCCTGCTTGCCGATCACCTTGCCGAGATCCGCCGGCGCTACCTTCAGCTCGATGACCGTGTTCTGGTCGCCCGGCTTTTCGGTCACGGCCACCTGGTCGGGAGCATCCACCAGCGCCCGCGCCAGATCTTCCACCAGCAGTTTCATCGAGACTTCTTCTTCCATGCTTACACCGCGGCTACGGGTTCAGCGGCGGGGTGGCTCTTCACCAGGCTCGCCACGCGGTCCGACATCTGCGCGCCGTTCTTGATCCAGTAGTTGATGCGCTCGTGCTGCAGCGTCACCGCCGCTGGATTCGCCAGCGGGTTGTAATTGCCCACCACTTCCAGATTGCGGCCGTCGCGGGCGCGCTCCTTATCGATCACCACCACGCGGTAGAACGGCTTCTTTTTGGCGCCGAAACGCGCCAGACGAATCATGAGCATCTGCTTTATTGTCCTTAAAAACCTGGTAATCCGGGCATGCCGGGAAATTTCATTTTGCCGAGCTTCTTGCCGAGCGGGCCACCCATCATGCCGCCGGAGAAGCTCTTCATCATCTTGCGCGCCTGCGTGTACTGCTTCAGCAGGTTGTTCACATCCTGCACACTGGTTCCGCTGCCCTTCGCGATGCGCCGCCGCCGGCTGCCGTTGATCATCATGTGGTTCTCGCGCTCGCGCGGCGTCATCGAATCGATGATCGCCACGGTGCGCGTACATTTCCTTTTCGTCCACCTGCACGTTCTTCAGCTCTTTCATCATGCCCATGTCAGGCATCATTTTGAGCAGGCCTTCAAGCGGCCCCAGCTTGCGCAGCTGCTTCAGCTGATCGCGGAAGTCCTCGAGCGTGAAATCGTTGTCGAGCAGCTTCTGCTGCATCTTCTCGGCCTGCTTCTCATCGAACGCCTCGCGCGTTTTGTCGATGAAACGACAGGATGTCGCCCATGCCCAGGATGCGCGAGGCCGCGCGATCGGGATAGAACGGTTCGAACGCATCGGACTTTTCGCCCACGCCGACGAACTTGAGCGGCTGGCCGGTGACGTGGCGGATGGAAAGCGCGCCGCCGCCGCGCGCATCGCCGTCCATCTTGGTGAGAATGACGCCGGTGATGCCAAGCGCTTTGTGAAACTCATCGGCCGATTTCACCGCGTCCTGGCCGGTCATGGCATCGGCCACGAACAGGATTTCGACCGGGTTCAGCTGTTCCTTGAGCTGGCGCAGTTCCACCATCAGCTCTTCGTCGATGTGCAGGCGTCCGGCGGTATCCACCAGCAGCACGTCGCGGCCGGAGTTGGCGGCATCGCGGCGGGCCGACCGCGCCAGTTCAAGCGGCAGCTTCTCTTCGGGCGTTCCCGCGTAGATCGGGATATTGATATCACGCGCCACCACGCGCAGCTGTTCGCGCGCGGCCGGACGGTAGATGTCCACCGAAACCACTTCGGGCCGGTGGCCGTTCTTGCTCAGCCAGCGAGCCAGCTTTCCGGTGGAGGTGGTCTTACCGGAACCCTGCAGGCCGACGATCAGGAATACGCTCGGCGGATCGTTGGCGAAACGCAGCTTGGATTCATGGCTGCCCAGCACCTTGATCAGCTCGTCGCGGACGATTCCGATCACCTGCTGGGCGGGAGTCAGCGACTGGAGCACTTCCTGCCCCATGGCTTTCTCTCTTACGTTTTCGATCAGTTGTTTGACAACGTGGAAGTGGACGTCGGCTTCGAGCAGCGCCACACGGATTTCGCGCAGAGCGGCTTCCATGTTTTCGGCCGTGAGCTTGCCTTCGCCGCGCAGGTTTTTGAAAACACGCTGCAGCTTCTCTGAAAGATTGTCGAACATTTGCTAGTAGAGACGCGCAGACACACGCTGGACCGGGCGTTTCCTTCCAGTATACAACGGGTTGCCGAGGCTACTGTTCCGGGTAATAGCCGTTGCGCGCCTGCACGATCAGGTCGTGGTTGCGCGTGGTTACACGGATGTTGCGGAAACCTGCGCCATCCGGATGATCCGGCGAGTAGCCAAGACTGTACTGGGCGCGCAGTTCTTCCTCGATCCGGCCGTACACCTTTTCGATGGGCTGTTTGCTGCTCACCTCAAAGAAGCCGCCGCCGGTTTCCTGCGCCATGCGCTGCAGGATTTTCTTGCCGTCCGGCCGCTGCATCGCAACCGGCCGTCCGCCGCCGCGCCGTCCACCCCCCATTCCGCCCATTCCGCCCAATGGTCCGCCGAGGCTGATGCCGGAACGCCCGAATCCGCCTTCATGGTCTTCAAACAGGATCGAGTAGATCATGACGTTCGAGCGCTGTGCCGCTTCAATCGCGCGGCTCAGGCTGACCTTGCTGCTGGTATCGACGCCGTCCGACAGAATGATGACGGCTTTGCGTCCGGTTTGCTGGTGCATGATGTCGTCAGAGGCGAGAAGAGTGGCATCGTATAGCGATGTGTTTCCGCCGCCGCCGCTGCCGCGGCCACTGCGTCCGCCCCAGCCTCCGTTCTGCTGCGCACTCTGGGTTTGCACCGGACGGGCGAGCGAATCGAGCGCAGTTTCCAGCTTGCGGCGGGACGAAGTCAGATCCTGCAGCAGTTCCACCTCGCGATCGAAGTGGATCACGAAAGCTAAATCTTTGTCTTCCCGCAGGACCTGTTCAAAGAAGCGATAGCTGGCGCGGCTTTCCGCATCCACCAGGCGGCGCTGGCTGCCGCTGATATCCACCAGCACGCCGACCGTGAGTGGCAGGTTGGTGTCGCGGGAGAAGTACTTGATCAGCTGCGGGTGACCGTCTTCTTCCAGGATGAAATCGTCCTTGGTCAGGTTTTCTACTACCTGATTATGCTTGTCGTGGACGGACGCCAGGACATTGACGACCTTGACTCCGGTGGAGAATGTCGCATCCTGCTGTGCCATCAGCAGGGAACACACGAGGACACAAAGCACGCGCATCACTCGGTAACGACGCGCTGAGCGGGCCGAAACGGTACAGCTTAGAAGGAAAAATCGGTGCCGCGGGCTACCTGCGTGAGAACCGGCTTATTCAGAAAACGGTAGGGATTCACCGGAGCGTCCCCGATGCGCACTTCATAATGCAGGTGCGGGCCGGTGGCACGGCCGGTGCTTCCCACCGCTCCCAGGGTCTCGCCGCGGCGGATTTCCTGGCCTTCGAGAACGTCGGCGCGCGAGAGATGGGCGTAATAGGTCTGGTAATTGTTGCCGTGATCGATGATCACCACGCGGCCATAGCCGTGGTAGAAACCGGAGAACTCCACGCGCCCATCGGCGGTTGCCTGGACGGGCGTGCCGGAAGGAGCCGAGATATCGACGCCGGTGTGGTATGCGCCTTCACCCGAAAAGGGATCGGTGCGCACGCCGAAGCCCCCCATCAGCCGGCCGGTGACCGGCCAGATGCTGGGGATCACATTGACATGGAAGCGCTGGGTGTAACTGCCTTCCATCTGGGAAAGGTGGCTGCCCCGCAGAAAGTTATATTCGGCGATGGTTTCCTTGACCGTTGGCGCGAGGCGCGCTTCGGACGTGAGGTCGGCCGAACCGACAATGTTCTGCTTGATGCCGTAGGCCACCGAGACTTCCTGCGCCAGCGCCTGCAGTGATGCCAGCTGCGCATCGGTCTGATTTACGGTCTTTTGGAGGCGTTCATAGCGCGCCCGCAGGTTATCGGTTTCGCGGCGCAGAGTGTTGTAATTGGCCACTTTCCACGCCATGCGCGCATAGCTAGAGACAAAACCGAAGAGGGAAATCGCGCCAAAAACCGCCAGCAGCAGGACACCGTAGACGACTTTTTGCGGAATATGGACGCGCTGGAGGCGCCCATGGATCGAGTGGGCGAGGACGAGGATGAAGTAATCTTGCTTCATTCAGACGTAAAGTAGCTGCAGGGCACAAAAAATCCCTGCCTTTGTATGACCGGCTTAAGTTGCGAAACGTCAGATTAACAAGCCTTAAGCTTGCATGTCAAGGGATTGATTGTTACCATCCCGGCGTGTCAGACCATCTTCCGGGAACGCTGTTTCTCCGCAACCTGATTGAGCGCCGCGGGCTTTTGGCACAGCTGGTTCGGCGCGATTTCCAGCAGCGCTACGTGGGTTCGGTAGCGGGGTGGCTGTGGGGCCTGATACATCCGCTGGTGCTGCTGCTCAGTTACACCTTCGTATTCAGCGTGTGTCTGCACCAGGCAAATCCGCTGGCTATTTTCGCCGGCCTGCTGCCATGGCTGCTGTTCAGCGAGACCGTGCAGCGCTCCGCGGCGTCGTTAATTGAGCAGGCAAATCTCATTACGAAGACCGTATTTCCGGCGGAAATCATTCCGATTTCCATCTTTCTCTCGTCTTTAGTGGGACATGTGATGGCGACCTCGCTGGTGGTGGTGGCGGCGGGAATCCTTCTGCGCCACATCAGCCCCAGCCTGGCGCTGCTGCCGGTGTTCCTCGGGTTGCTGGGGCTGTTCGCCATTGGCATCGGTTGGATCGCTTCCAGCCTGCAGGTGTATCTGCGGGATACCGCGCAGGTGCTGACGGTGGCGCTGACGCTGTGGTTCTGGGTGACGCCGATCTTTATCGCGGAAGACCGCTATCCGGCGCGTTTGCGCTTTCTGATTACGGCCAATCCGCTGGCGTGGTTTGTGCGCGCCTACCGGCAGATTCTGCTGGACAACAGCGTTCCGTCGGCAAGCAGCGTGGCCGTGGCGGCACTGTTTTCGATTACGGCTTTCTTTGTCGGCGGTTTGTTCTTCCGCTATATGAAACGCGGGTTCGCCGACGTTTTATAAGAGGGTCATGCTCTTCGGATCCCACTGGCACATGCGCTTTTCGAAATAGCTGATATTCGAAAGCAGCGCGGGTCCGGCGGCGCGGAACCCGAACGTGGGGTCTTCCACCACGGATTTGCGGCTGCGGACCGCGTTGATGAAGTTGCGGTGGTGGTCCAGATGATCGCTGTAGCCCGGCGGCGGCAGGTATTTGTCTTCCACGTCGGGCCGCATGCTGTCGGCATTGGCGTTGTTGCGCGGATATTGTTTCCGGTATTCGCGCAGGAACTCTTCCTGAGTGGCTCTCGGGAAAGTATCGAGGGAGAAGCCGGGTTCCGTCGGACCGGGATGCTTCGTCACGGTGACGCCGTTGCCGATGGTCATGATGCCTTCCGACCCGATGAAGCGGAAGCCGGAGGTTTCGCCGGAACCGTCCTCGAAGTTTACGCGCAGCGAGAGATTGAAGGCGGGGTGCAGATCGGTGGCGTCGTAGTCGTAGACGCCGAGCAGCAGATCGGGGACATCGCGGCCGTCTTTCCAGTAGCGCAGGCCACCCGTGGCGTAGACACGGCTCGGACCGATGGCTCCGGTGACAAAGTGCATGCCCGAGAAGAGATGGACGAACAAGTCGCCCGCGACGCCGGTGCCGTAGTCCTGATAATTGCGCCAGCGGAAGAAGCGCTTCGGATCCCACGCGACATGCTTCGCGCGGCCCTGGAAGCGATCCCAGTCGCAGGTGGCGGTGGAGGCATCGGGCGGAATGGAGTATTGCCATGCGCCGATGGCGGAGTTGCGGTCCCACCACGCTTCCACCATGTTGAACTGGCCGATCGCGCCGGCTTTCAAAAGGTCTTTGGCCTTCTGGTAGACGATGGAACTGACGCGCTGGCTGCCCACCTGCATGATGCGGCCGGTTTTCTCCTTCGCCGCGATGACGGGCTTGCCGTCGTCGACGTGCTGCACCATGGGCTTCTCGCAGTAGACGTCTTTGCCGGCGTTCATGGCATCGATGGAGATGCGGGAGTGCCAGTGATCGGGCGTGCCGATGATGACCGCGTCTACGTCCGGACGCGCGAGGATTTCGCGATAATCGCGCGTGGTGAAGACATCGCTGCCGAAGACTTCCTTCGCGCGGGTGAGGCGGCCATCGTAGCAATCGGCTACGGCGACCAGTTTCACGCCGGGCTGGGCGGAGGAAGCGTGCGCATCGGCGGTGCCCTGTCCGCCGGCGCCGATCAGGGCGACCTGAATGCGGTCGTTCGCGGAGTGGGGCGCCTGGGCGGCGGCGAGCATGGCCGGAGCGGCGGCTGCGGATCGGAGAAAGTGGCGTCGCGTGGAGGACATCGGTTCTTACCCTGCAGTCACTATACTTAAATTTGATCCGTAAAGCCGTTCTTACCTTCGTGTTCGTCTCGGTTGTGCTGGCCGCGGCCACTATCGACGGAGCGTGGCGCTACGGCGCGGTGGTGTGGCACCTGAAGCACAGCGGGAAGCACCTGGAAATGGAACTGACCACCGCCGGCGGCAAGGGCTGGTCTTACGCGGCCAATGCGGATGGCAAAGAGTATCCGGTGAATGGACTGGGACCGGGCGTGATGGTGAAGCTGCTGAGCGTGAGTGACAAAGGCTTCGAAGCGATGCTGCTGCGCAACGGCAGAGAGATCACGCGCAACAAAGCGGTGCTGACCGGCGAAGGCTTTTCGCTCACCACCGAAACCATCGCGCAGGGCAGCAGCACGCGGATGATCCTGCAGCGCTAACTTACTTGTCGAATGTAATTACGGCTTCGCCGGAGTACTTGTGATAGTTCCGGAAGTCGATTGCGTTGCGGCTGCAGATGGTGGTGCCGCGCTCACAGCTTAGGTTCTCGGCATGCGTGGGAAGCAGGTATTCCTCCGCGGCGGAGCTCAGGCGGACAAAACCGTAATCGTCAGTGGCTTCCACTTTGTCGAGCGGGAAGTCTTCCGGGATGTTGTCCGCGGACATCTCGATGCGCAGCGTGCGCGCCGTCTTGCTGTCGATCCAGACGCGGCCGGAATAGGCCGGGATGATGGACTGAGACCCGAGCTGGATGCGCCAGTCAGAATTCTGCCGCAGGACTTTATAGTCGTAGACCCAGGCAGTCATGCCGTTCATGGTGGTCTGCTTCACGTAGTGGAAATCGGCGAAGCGGCCGGGATGGAACAGGCTGCGCAGCGTGGTGGCGAATTCACCCGTGGACCACGAACCCTGCATTTCCTCCATCTTCTTGCTGATGGCTTTGCCGTTGATCTGGATGTTGCGGTAGTCTTCCTTGCCGCCTTCATAGACCACGGTGGCGGAGACGATATCCTGCGCCTGCCATCCGTTGCTTCCGGGGCCGCGCATGTAACGCGTGGTGAACTGCTGGCAGACGTAGTTCGGCAGCGTGTCAGTAAAGTTGAGCGCCTCTTCGCGCGCGCGTTCCACCAGGGCCGCCTTGGGGTCGAGCGGCTTATCGTTGATGGGTTCCCGTCCGGATGCGGTTTCGATGACGCGTCCGGCCACGATCGGCGGCGGGACATAGGGCGTGGCATCGTACTGCACGGTGTGGCCGGAGGAAGAAGCCGCCTTCTGTTCATCGGGCTTGCCGTACTTCAGATGAGGGGGGCCCTGATCGTCGGGATCGCGCGGCGCCGGGCGCATCATGGGTTCGGTGTGAGGCACCTCGCGCGCAGTCGCCGTGGCGGCGGTGCGGGTGGGTTGGTCGACGGGAGACGGCGTATCGTCGAGGTAGACTGCGGTGGCGGTCAGGAACGATTCGTCGTCCTGTGTTCCGGTGATGCGCACGCGTTCGCCAGCCTTGATGTTCGACATGGCAAGGCCATCGTTGAACTTTGTCGAGGGGACGACCTTGAAGGAGAGGAAGCGGGAATCGGCCGCTTCAATGGTGATGGAGCCATTATCGGTGCTGTTTACCGTGCCCTTCTTATCCACCACTGTTTTGCCGGAAGAGTTGGATTCCTGCGTCTGGCTTTGCGTCTGCGGACGCTTTCCGGGTAAGTGGATCTGGGCGGGAGACAGACACTCGCATCCAAGGAGAAGGACGAGAACCGCGGCGCGCATGCCCTTATTGTACGTTCAGAAATGCCGCCGGTGAAGTGACACCGCCAATGGAGACAGTTACCGCGTCCGAGCCCACGGCAGCATTGGCTGGGACCAGCACATTGATTTGATAAAGTCCGGTGAACTGTGGCGCGAGGCCGCTGTACTGCACCGTGGCGGTTACGCCGCCGATCTGCACTACGGGCACCGACACGGTGGTGGCAAGCGGTGAGGAAGGCGCGGGAGAGCCGGACGGAGGCTGATTCGTCACGGGACCAAGTGAGTTGGCGAAGATACTCACCACCTGTCCGCGGCTGGCCGGGTTCGTGGTTCCAATTAGCAGACCATTGGTATCCAGAGCGGCGGCAAGCGATTGGCCGTAAGTGAAGATCGCCGGCGCATAAGTATTGATGGGAACAGTCACGACGTTGCCATAGATGCCGTCTGCGGATACTTTCATCTGCACGGAAGTTTGTCCCGCGAGTTCCCAGGGAACCTGCACGTTCACCTGACCGGTATTGACAAAGTAGAGATATCCGGGCACGCTGAGGCCGGCGGAAGGAACATCGAAACTGACACTGACGTTCTGCAGGCCGGGCTGCAGCGTGCTCGTGGTGCTGGTGTACCTGCCATCTGCCAGAGCGGTGCCGTAGATGGAAATATAGGATCCCGGAGTAATACCGGCCACGGCCTGAGAACTGGCTGCGTTCACCACGCCGGCTGCAGTTATCGTGGGGACCGCGCGCGCAGTTGCCTCATAGCTGTAACTCAGGCCGCCGGCGGAGCCGGTGAAGGTATAAGTCCCTGCAGTGGAGCCGAGAACGGCATCGGTGTAAGCGATTCCATACTGGTTGGTCACAGTGTCCGGCTGTTTGATGGAGCCGCCGCGGCTGGCGGCGAAGCGCACCGGCGCATTAGCCACGGGAGCGCCGTACTGATCCACAATCTGGAACGCCAGCCCCTCGGGAAGCGGCTGACCCACTGCGCCGATCTGTTCGTCGGTGAGCAGATCGTCAATATAGGCCGCGGTACCGCTGCCCACGATGTAGGAGAACGGAATATGGAAAGGAGCGGGTCCGCCGGTGATATTGATTTGACCCTGATAGTTGCCGGCGGTGGGAGCGTTGCCGGGAAGGCTGATGTTCACGGTGCCGGTCTGGCCGGCGGCAAGCGCCAGGCTGGCGGGCGTGACGGTGACCTGCGTGGTACCGGAGAACGAGAGCGTCACGGCCGAGCCGCCCGTATTGGCGATCTGCACCGGAACGGCGGTAACGCTTGCGCCGGATTTGGGAAAGCCGAAGAAGACACTTGACGGATTAGCCGTGACGGTAGCCGCAACGGCGGCGGCCACGTTCAGAAGTCCGCCGCCGGAATCGCTGACGCTGGCTGCGGAGCCGCTGTCTTCCGTCAGAACGGTGGCATTGGCGTAATTGACCAGCGCCGAGCGCACCTGCGCGGGAGTAAACGAAGGATGCGCCTGCCTGACCAGCGCGGCGGCGCCGGCGGCCATGGGACTGGAGAAGCTGGTACCATCGGCCGCGGTGTAGCGCGTGGGACTGTAGACCTCGCCATCGGGATCGGTGTTTTCAGCCGCCATCAGGATGCTGGTACCGACCGCGGTGACGTCGGGCTTCACAGTGCCGTTTTGCAGAGCGGGACCGCGGGAAGAGAAATCGGCGATGACGTTTGGCGTGGCGGCGGCCTGCACCAGCAGGGACGAATCGATGGTGACTGTTGCGGGCGGGTTTGAGGAAGCAGCGGCGCGCAGCGTCTGGCCGTCGGCCTGCGAAACGATCACAGAAGGAATGGTGGTGTCGTTCAGACCGCTGGGAGCAAAGTTGAGCGCATCGGTAGCGTTGGCAAGGGTGAAGATGACGCCGACGGCTCCGCCGGTCTGGGCATTCTGCACTTTAACGGAGAAGCTGCAGGTGCCGCGCTGGATGATGGCGAAATAGCCCGTAAGCGAGCCGGTGGGCGGAGCCGTGCAGCCGAGAACGTCGGTAACGGTGGCGATGTCCTTGAGGGGCGCGGTGAGAGGAGCGGCGGGAAGCGGACCATCGCTGAAAATGGCCGCAAGGGACTGCGTGGATCCGGACGTATTCAGTGTGATGCCGTTGAGAAAGGTATGCGAGTTAGTGGAAGCGGCCACGGCAATGACTCCGGGCGCGGTGGAGGGCGAGCCGAGAGCGGTCAGGATGGCGTTGCCCAAATCGTTCTGGCCGGAGTTCCCGGCTGAAGCGGTGATGATCAGACCCTGGGTCACGGCGTTCTGGTAAGCCTGGGCGACCAGATCGCACGCAACGCCGGTGGGGTTGTCGCAGGCTGCGCCGGTATCGTTCGTGCCCGAGAGAGTGGGGAAGCCGCTCGACAGGTTCACGATGTTCATGCCGTCATTGAAGGCGTCTTCGATGGATTGGATGAGGGCGTCGTCAGTGGCTCCGGGATTCACGTCGTCGCTGCCGTAAATCTTGTAGCTGCCGAGATATGCTTTAGGTGCGATGCCGGTAAGGACTTCGCCATTGGGTGCGGTGTTGGTGATGCCCGCGGCTACCATGGCGACGGCTGTTCCGTGGCCTACGTGGTCGCGAGGGGAGAAATCGTCGGGACTGGAAGTGGCGGCCGGATTGGGCTGTGCGCCGGCGGCTTCCATTTTGACGTAAGAGCGGGCGACGATCACTTTGGCATTGGTGAAGGCGCAATCGGAGCCGCTGCAGATAGGGGCGACCGAGGGCAGGGAAGTGTCGCTGAAGGCCGGGTGGGTCTGATCGATGCCGGTATCGATGATGCCGATTTTAAGGCCGAGGCCGGCGTTGGGGATGCCGCCGAGCGCGGACCACGCGGCGGGAGCGTTGATGAGTTGCGCGGCCTTATCGAGATGGGTGTGGCGAACGCGCAGCTTGACCACTGCTTTGACTCCCGGAATGGCACGGAGGGCATCCAGCTGATCCGGCGTGGCGACGACGAAAACGGCATTGAGCAGGCTCTGGGCGGCGCCGGTGACCTGAACGTGGCTGGAAGCCAGCTGCGTACGGATGGCGGCCTGCGCGCTTTGGATGGAGGCACGGCGGCTCTCCTCTTCAGGGCTGACGGCGCCGCGGCGGGCAGCCACCGGCTGGTCCTGCAGGATCAAAGCGTAGTGATCATAAACGCCTGAAAAGAGAGGAAAAGCGAGGAAAAGAAGAGGAAGACAGAGTTTAGCCCTGGGCCCAAACGGCATGCAACCTTGGACGGCCTTCCAACGCGGGCGGGTTTCCGTTACTTCAGCCAGACCAGCCAGGTGGTTACCACCAGAGCGTGGGAAACCATGCTCGCGCGGACGCCCGCCTGGCGGTACGCCTCCCCGTAGAAGGCTCCGGCGACGGCGGCGAGCGCCGCCATGCGCCAGTTGGGGAAGCCGCGAAAGGGCAGGTGGCACAGGCCGAAGATGAGCGATGCGATGAGCAGCGCCCAGACGGGCCGGCCGGTGAGGCGCGCCAGGCCCTGTTGAAGAATGCCGCGGAAGACGAACTCTTCCGAGAGCGCCACCACCCAAAGGACACCGAGGAAGACGCCGATGGCTTCCCACGCGGGACCGGGACGTCCGCGCAGTGTGATGCCGAGCCACCAGCCGAGCGGGAATCCGACAGGCAGGAAGTAAAGGAAGAAGCGAATGCCGACGATGGACTCGCGCAGTGACGGAACGAAGCCAAAGCGGAGGTCGGCGAAGCGCCGCTGCATCAGAAGCGCGCAGGCGCCGAGGCGGATGATCATCAGATGGCCGAGGAGATCGGGCGGGACTTTGATGACCAGGCCATGGATGACGGCCTGCATGGGAACCGGCGAGACGTAGATTTGCCTGGCGAGCTTCGTGAGGACAAAGGCGGCGAGAAGAGCGAGGAAAGCGAGGTCGGTGAGAAGAGAACCGTGGAAGAAGGCGAACCAGCAGCTGACCACGGCGACCGCGAGCAGCAGGGTGAGAAATGCGGACCAGCGAAACTGGCCACTTCCCAGGGAGAATAGCAGGTAGGGAGCGACGGCGCTGCCGGCGAGCAGCGGCGCGAGCTGCGTCTTCGAGAAGCGCGAAGCGAGCGCAGCGCGCACATTTTCAAAGCCAGGGACCAGATAAAATGCGAACTCGAGAAGGAAAGCGGCCAGAAAGGGAAGGCCCAGCCATGCGGGAATTCCCGTGGACGGGTAAACCGCGAATGCCAGTGTGCAGAAGATGGCCCAGCCGGAGAAGCAGGTGATGAAGAAGCTGCTGAGGCCCGGCTTCCTGATCATCGCTGTCATGTTAGCAAAGGGCGTTTTGGCGGCCGCGGAGCCACCGGCGAATCTGGCGCGTCTGGTGGCGCACCGGGAGAGCGAAACGGAGGCGGAACGCAGCCAGTACACGTATCATGAAAGCGTGCTGGTGCAGGAGCTGAACGACCGCGGGTCGGTGCGTGGCGAGTACAGCGAACTGCGGGATGTGGTTCTTTCCCCGGCGATGCGGCGCGACGACATCGCGAACGGCGTTCCGCGTAACACACTGAAGAATCTGCTGCTGACGCCGGAGGATTTTCAGGATATCCGCAGCATTCAGCCGTTCGTGCTGGTGGAGGCCTTTCTGCCGATTTACGAAACGAAGTTTCGCGGGGAGGAGCGCATGGACGAGCAGGATTGCTGGGTGCTGCAGGTGCGGCCGCGCCAGATTCTGGCGGGTCAGCGGCTCTTCGACGGCATGCTATGGGTGAAGAAGGACGATTATTCGGTGGTGCGGTCCGAAGGGCAGGCGGTTCCGCAGATTCGCACGACCAAATCGGAGAACCTGTTCCCGCGTTTCACCACCATCCGGCGAAAGGTGAACGGATTCTGGTTTCCGGTCTACACGCTGGCGGATGACACTCTGCAGTTCCGCACGGGGCCACAGCGGATCAAGCTGATTATCAAGTACAACGATTACAAAAAGTTTGGGAGTGAATCGACGGTGACGTTCGAGGGGGGACCGCCCAAATAGGAAAGGCTCCCCGGGGCTGAGAGGAGCCTCCAACGACTGCTGGTGACGTTTTCTACGGACGGCTCACGTTCTCGGCCTGCAGACCTTTGGGACCCTGCTTGACCTCGAACTCGACCTCCGCGCCTTCATCCAGGGTGCGATACCCATTTGCCTGGATGGCAGAAAAATGAACAAAAACGTCGTCACCCGTAGAGCGCTGGATGAAACCAAAGCCCTTGGCGGCGTTAAACCACTTCACGATACCTTTTTCTCTCACAACATTTCTCCTGGTTCATAGCAGCTGGCTAAAAGAGTCCAGAAATACAAAAAGCTACGAAGAAAGACTTCGTAGCCAGTGAACCGTCGAACCTGCCAGCCAACCACGCATTTCTAAAACCCTTAAAGTGTGACAGATCACCCACTTAAAAGCAAGCGCGTTCGTTCGGGCTAGAATGGCGGCGTGCAGACGGGGGAACAGAGCGGCGCAAGGCTGGTTTGGACGGTATGCGGCGCGCTGGCGGCACTGTTTCTGCTCTATTCGCAGACGCTGGCATTTGCCTGGGACGAAGGCTTTCATCTGCTGACCGCTCAGCTGATCAAAGCGGGCGAACGGCCGTATCTGGATTTTCTGTTTCCGCAGCCGCCGCTGAATGCGTATTGGGTGGCGATGTGGATGCGGGTGTTCGGCGACACGTGGCGCACAGCGCAGGCGGCCTCGGCACTTGAATCGGTTGCGGCGGTGTTCCTGATTGCAGACTGGGTGCTGCGGTTCTTTCCGGTTGCAGGCTGGCGCCTGGCTGGCGCGGTCACGGCCATTCTGGTGTTTGCGCTAAACGCCATGGTGGTGCTGTTCGGAACGGAAGGCCAGGCTTACGGCTTCGGTCTGGTTTGCGTTGCCGCGGCATTCCGGTGCGCGGTGTTCGCGCTGGATCGCGCCGGGTTTCTGCCGGTGCTGGCTGCCGGCTTCTTCAGCGGAGCCGCGGCGTGCGGATCGCTGCTGGTGGCTCCTATCGCGCCGGTGCTCCTGATCTGGCTGCTGTTCTATGAGGCGGCGGGACGAGTGCGGATGTTCGCGGTCTTCGCCGCCGGCGTGGTGATTCCGTGGCTGCCGGTGATTTGGCTGTTCGTGAAGTCACCCGCGGTGGTTTGGTTCGGACTGGCCGGTTATAACATCCTGTATCGCCGCAACGGCTGGGGCGACCCAACGGAGCACGATCTCGACGTGCTGACTGATTGGATCGATTCGGTGCAGGCGATGATGGTGATCCTGCTGGCGCTTGCCGGGCTCTGGTTCGTGGCGCGCGTGAGCGGATGGACACGCCTGCAGCGAGCGCCGTTTTATCTGTGCGCGTGGCTGGCTTGCGCGGAGGCGCTGCACCTGTGTCTGGGGCGGCCGACGTTTGCGCGGTACTTCCTTTTCACATTGCCTTTTCTGGCGGTGCTGGCCGCGGCCGGTCTGTACTTCGCTACGCTGCGGCTGGGTGTGCGCGCCGCGTGGCCCGTGGCGCTGGTCGGCGTGCTGATGTCTCTGGGCCTGGGCAAATCATTGCTGACCGAGCGCGACGCGTTTCTCTGGAGCGACTTCCAGGCAATCGCCGACAAGGTGCGGGAAGTAACGCCGCCGAAGGGAACAATTTTGGCGGACGAGCACGTGTACTTTCTGCTGCACAGGCGTCCGCCATCGGGAATGGAGCTGGATTATTCACACCGGCTGCTGATCAGCCCGCAATTTGCGAAGGCGCTGCATGTGGTGCTGCGGCCGGAACTGGACCGCCAGATCCGCGCGGGCGCTTACGACACCATCGCGACATGCGAGAACGAAAAAGCGGCCGCGATCGGAATCCCGAGCCTATACCGGGAGAAGACCGATATCTCGGAGTGCGAAGTGTTCTGGGATTTCAGGCGATGATCTGCTGAAGTGGCTGGACAACCGTGGCGGTCAGATCGAACTTACCGCGCGCGAGGTCGTGTCCCGCGCCGGGCACTTCCACGATCTCCGTCCTGGCGGTCATACCCGCGATTGCGGTTTTCAATTCGCTGAAGGTGGCGAAGGGATCGCGCGAGCCATGAATGAACAGCGTGGGACAGCGAATCCCGGCGAAGTGGGCCACGCGCAGATTTTCCGGTTTGCCCGGCGGATGCAGCGGGTAGGAGAGGAGCAGCAGGGCATCGACGGCATCCGGTACTTCCGCCGCGAGCATGCTGGCCTGACGTCCTCCGTAGGACTGCCCACCGAGGAAGACGCGGCCGGGCACGCGGGTTCGCAGATAGTCGGCCGCGGCACGCAGGCCTTCGCGGTCCGCGGCGGCTCCGCTCGGATGAGGCGGACCATTGGGCCGCTTCTGCCGGAAGGGAAGATCGAAGCGAAGCACGGTGATGCCAGCCGAAGCGAGCGCGTCGGCAACGGCGATCAGAAGCGGTGAGTGTTGATTTCCGCCGGCGCCGTGGGTAAGAACCAGGCCATCGGCCGCGCCCTGTTCGGGCATATGGAGAGAGCCGCGAACACCGCGGGAGTCATGGATTTCCATCATGGGATTTCCTCTCGATGCGTCCATCTCGCATTTGCACTCTTTCGTCCGCGATGGCGGCGGCTTCGGCGCTGTGTGTTGCCATCAGCACGGCCGCGCCAAACTGACGCGCCGCCTGCCGGATGAGCTGCAGCACCGTTTCGCCGCTGGCGGTATCGAGATTGCCGGTAGGTTCATCAGCAACAAGCAGCAGCGGCTGGTGCACTAATGCGCGCGCGACGGCCACTCTTTGCATTTGACCACCGGAAAGCTGGTGCGGTTGAGAGCCTGCCTTGTCGGCCAGGCCAACCCAGTCGAGCCGCTCGAGCGCTTTCGCCGCTGTGTGCCGTTCACCGGCAAGAAGCAGCGGCAGTTCCACGTTCTCGAGAACGGTAAGCGTGGGCAGCAGCTGGAAGAACTGAAAAACAAAGCCAATCCGATTGCGGCGCAGCGCGGTGAGCGCGGCATCGGAGAGCGAACCGGTGGACTGGCCGTCGATGAGCACAGAGCCGGAATCGGGGAAATCCATCGCGCCCGCAAGGTTGAGCAGCGTGGACTTGCCGCAGCCGCTTCGTCCAAGCAGGGCGGTTACGGAGCCGGCGGGAACGGCGAGCGTCACCTCATGCAGGGCGGTGAGCGTCTGACCGCCATTCGCATAGGTTTTGGTGACGCGCTCGATCTGCAGGCGAGGGGTCAGGATTCCATACCCATCTGCGTCAGCCGATAGCGCAGAGCGTTGCGCGTCAGCCCGAGCAGCCGTGCGGCCTGGCTCTTGTTGCCATCGGCCTTCTTCAGCGCCTGGCGGATCAGTTCCTGTTCGTATTGATCGAGGCTCATGCCCTCGGGCAGGGCCAGTTCGCCGGAGGTGACGGCGCGGGCGCGATGCGCGTCGAAGCGGATGTCCTTCGCATCGAGCTGTCTGCCGGTCGCCATGACGAGGCTGCGTTCGATGACGTTTTCCAGCTCGCGCACATTGCCGGGCCACGGATATTCCAGCAGATGCTCCATGGCGGCGGGCGTGATGCGTTCCACGCTGGGAGCCGCTGTCGGGCGCGAGCTTATGGATGAAGTGTTCGGCCAGGTGCGGGATATCCTGACTTGCGCGCGCGCAGCGGCGGAATCTCGAGCGGCACCACGTTCAGGCGATAGTAGAGATCTTCGCGGAAGGTGCCTTGTTCGAGGGCCGCGCGCAGATCCTGATTGGTGGCGGCGATCATGCGGACATCGATGCGCTGCGTCTTGTTGCTGCCGAGGCGTTCGAATTCGCGCTCCTGCAGCACGCGCAGCAGCTTGACCTGTACGGCGGTGGGAACGTCGCCGATCTCATCGAGAAACACGGTGCCGGTATCGGCCTGTTCGAACTTACCCGGCTTGGAAGTATTGGCTCCGGTGAACGCGCCCTTCTCATAGCCGAAGAGTTCGCTTTCCATCAGATTCTCCGGCAGCGCGGTGCAGTTGATTTTCACCAGCGGCCGGTCTTTGCGCGGCGAGTGGAAGTGAATGGCGCGCGCGATGAGATCCTTGCCGACGCCGCTTTCGCCGGTCAGCAGCACGGTGGCGCGCGTTGGCGCGACGCGCAGGACGGCCGCGAAGATCTCCTGCATCTGCGGGCTGCGGCCGATGATGTTGTCGAACTCGTAGCGGCGGCCGAGCTCTTCCTTCAGCTTGCGGTTCTCATCGCGCAGGCCGCGCACTTCGAGCGCCTTGTTGCACCACGGTCATCAGGTGATCGAGCGAGAAGGGCTTGAGCAGGAAATCGGACGCGCCCGGCCTTCATGGCTTCGACGGCGTTTTCGATGGTGCCGTGCGCGGTCATCATGATGACGGGCGCGCGCGAGTTCTGGCGCTGAATGAGAGCGAGCATTTCGAGGCCGGACATCCCGGGCAGACGCAGATCGGTCAGGATGAGGTCGGCGCGATCAACACCGAGGAGACGCCTCTTCGGCGGTGCCCGCCTGCTCGACTTCAAAGCCCGGCTGGAGTCAAGCTGCAGCTGGATGACGCGGCGAAGCTTTTCTTCGTCTTCAACGATCAGAATTCGCTGTTTCATGCGGTGACTGCAAAGGGAGCAGGACGCGGAAGGTGCTTCCCTTGCCCGGTTCGCTCTCGACCGCAGTTTACCGCCATGTTCGTCCACGATCTTCGCGACGATGGGCAGGCCGAGTCCGACGCCGGTGGGCTTGGTGGTGAAGAACGGGATTGAAGATGGTTTCGAGTCAGTCTTCGGCGCGATGCCGCAGCCGTGGTCGATAACGCAGATTTCAGCAGCGTGATCGAGGCGGCGGGTCTTCACCGCAACGGCGGCTCCGGGCTCGCTCGCCTGCACGGCGTTGAGGAGCAGGTTGTAGAAGACGTGCTCCATCATTTCGGCATCCATAGGGAATGGGCTGCGGAGTCGGCGGCGTACTCGCGTTCGATCGCGGCGGCGGCGGTGCTCGCGCTTCACCAGCTCGATGGCGCGATCGATGACTCGCGCGAGATCGGCCGGCGCGGTCTGCAGCTGTCAGAGGCCGCGCGAAATCCAGAAAGCGCGTGACGAGCGAATTGGTGCGGTCGACTTCGCGTTGAAATAAACCCGGCCATTTCGACGGCGAGTTCATTTTCCGGCGGCACGTTGCGGGTCAGCATCTCCGCGGACGCTTTGATGGTGCCCAGGGGATTGCGGAGTTCATGCGCCAGACCGGCGGAGAGTTGTCCGAGCGCGGCGAGACGTTCGGAGCGGCGGATGGCCGCTTCGGCTTCGCGCAGACTCTTCGGCGAGCTTCGGTAGCGGGCGTTCTGTTCGCGCAGGGCGTGGCGAGCGCGTTTACCAGCGTTGCCCGCGACACGAGAAACAGCAGACGCAGGATCAGGCATCGCGCACCTGATCCGGCTCGATCTCGGACTGATGACCAATCGATGTACAGTCGAGGAAGGAAAGATACGCGGCGCAGGCCAGCAGGCTGAACAGCGAGCGTGGGAATAGACGCCGAGCGCGGTGGCCGCGGAAATGATGGGCAGCAGCAGGATCAGATAATAAGTGCTGGTAACGCCGCCGCGTGTAGCCGATCAGCAGATAGGCGATGGCGAGCTTCAGAAGAATCCAGATGACCTTGCCAGGTGTGGTAGATACGAACGGGATTTTGGATTCGAGCAATTGCAGCACGCCGAGCGCCGCGATCATGCCGATTTCCCAAGCGTCGTGGTCGGGCTCGAGCGCCGCCATGGCGGCGAACAGCAAGACCAGCACGATGTCCTGCGCGCGTAGGAAACGCAGAAGCCTGGGTCATCCGCTGTCATCTTAACTCGGCCGGTTATGCAAGAATAAAAACGAAATCCCTCCATGCCAAACGAACAGCCGCGGACCGCGAGACGGAAGCTTCCTCCTTCGGCGATCTCCTCAAACAATTCGAACAAACGCAGCACCACGAAACCCGTAACCGGCGAGGGCCGCGAGGCCACCGTGATTGCCATCTCGGGCGACCTGGTATTTCTCGATCTCGGGATGAAAGAAGAGGGCGCTCTGCCCGCGGCCAGTCTGTCGCGATGCGGCGGGCGAACTGACAGCGAAAGTCGGGCGACAAGATGCAGGTCGCGATCACCGGGCACGATCCGCAGGGCTACTACCTTCTTTCTCTGATCAAGTTCGAACGGCCGAAGGACTGGTCCGGCCTGGAGAAAGCGTTCGAGAGAAGCAGACCATCAGCGGCCGGGTAACCGGCGCGATCAAGGGCGGCCTGACGGTGGATGTGGGCGCGCGCGCGTTCATGCCCGCTTCGCGCAGCGGCGCGAAGGATGTCGCCGAACTGGAAAAGCTGGTCGGCCAGGATATCAGCTGCAGGATCATCAAGCTGGACGTGGCCGATGAAGACGTGGTGGTGGACCGCCGCGTGGTTCTGGAAGAAGAAGAGAAGGCCGCGCAAGAGCGCCTGTTCGGTGAACTGCGCGAAGGCATGGTGGTGCATGGCACGGTTCGCAGCCTGATGGATTACGGGGCCTTCGTGGACATCGGCGGCGTGGACGGCATGCTGCACGTGGCGGAAATCTCCTGGGGCCGCGTCAACAAGCCCGCGGATGTGCTGACCATCGGGCAGCAGATCGACGTTCAGATCCTGAAAGTGGATCCGAAAAAGCGGCGCATTTCGCTGGGCATGAAGCAGCTGCAGCCGGATCCGTGGACGCTGGCGGGCGAGAAGTTCCATGTGGGCGATCGGGTGAAGGGCACGGTTTCGCGCGTGACCGATTTCGGCGCGTTCGTGGAACTGGAGCCGGGACTGGACGGGCTGATTCACCTGTCTGAGATGTCGTGGTCGAAGAAGGTGCGCAAGCCCTCCGACGTGGTGAAACCGGGCGATCTGGTGGAAGTGGTGGTGCTGGCGGTGAACCCGCGGCGAGCATCGCATTTCGCTCGGGCTGAAGCAGGCGCTGGGCGATCCGTGGGCAGATGCCGAAACCCGGTTTGCGCCGGGAACCGATTGTTGAAGGCGCGGTCACCAGCCTGACCAAATTCGGCGCATTCGTGCAGGTGGCGGAAGACGTCGAAGGCATGGTGCATGTCGGCGACATCAGTAATGAGAAGCGCATCAACCATCCGCAGGACGTGCTGAAGGCGGGCGAAACGGTGAAGGCGGTGGTGCTCGAAGCTGGATAAAGCCAAGCGCCGCCTGCGGCTGGGCATGAAGCAGCTGCATGCCGACTTCGGTGGACGAATACATCGCCGAACACAAAGAAGGCGATGTGGTGACGGGCCGCGTGGCCGATGTTTCGAAGGGCCGCGTGAGCGTGGAACTGGGCGAAGGCGTGCATGCTTCCTGCACCACTGCCGGGCAGCGAGCAGAAGGAAGAGAAGCGCGGCGAAGGCCAGAGCGGACGTCTCAGCGCTGAGTTCCATGCTGGCCAATAAATGGAAGATGGGCCAGGCCGATACGGCGACGCCGGCGCGGAAGGAAATGGCGCGCGCGGGACAGGTTCGGTCGTTCCGGATCACGCGGCTGGACGCGGAAAAGAAGCGCATCGAACTGGAACTCGCGGGCTAAACGCGTTTGGCCGGAGCGTCCGGCAATCTGATAGGATCGTGGCAGTCTAGGAGGCTTATTTTGATCGATAAGAGAATCTTCTGCGCGATGGTGGTGGGCGGTGGTATGGCACTTGCCCAGACTCCCGCTCCTACGCAGCCGAACCAGAATCAATCGAATCAGCAGGGGCAGGCCCCGCGGGCGCCGGGACAGATCTCCAATGCCAATGCGGAGCCGACTCCGCCGCCGCTGGGAGGCCCAGGATTCTCAGCCGATCCGACATCCCACCAGACCGATCTGACCGGTGGGAACACCGCGTGGGACCGGCAGTTCATTAACAACGCCGCCATGCGCGGGATGCGGCAGCTGGATGCCGCGAAGCTGGCGCTTGATAAGTCTTCCAACCCCTCTGTGAAGGAATACGCGCAGAAGGTTCTGGAAGAGCAGGGGAAAGCCACCGGCATGCTGAAGCGTATGGCCGGAAAAGAGAGCATCACGTTTCCGGCTACGCTCGACCCAAGAGAGCAGGCCGATGTGGACCGGCTGTCCAAATTGTCCGGCGCTGAGTTCGACCGCGCGTACATCCGCGACGAGATTCGGATTCACGAGCGCGCTCTGCGGGATTTCCAGCGGGAAGCTCGGGACGGGCAGGACGATAAGGTCAAGGCATTCGCAGTTCGCGTGCTGCCGATGGTAACAGCGCATTTGCAGACCGCGAAGCAGATGTCCACCAAGTAAGAGGGGGAAATAAAAAAAGGGCGGACCGAAGTCCGCCCTTTTTTTTGCGATTGCGAAGGCCGTTACGCCTTCAGCTTTTCGCGCTGTTCTTTCAGCACCGCCTTGCGGCTGAGCTTGATTTTGTTACCTTCAAGCGCGAGCACCTTCACCATCAGCTGATCGCCTTCCTTCAGCTCATCGCGGACATCCTTGATGCGCGTCTCCGCGATTTCGCTGATGTGCAGAAGGCCATCGGTGCCGGGGAAGATTTCCACAAATGCGCCGAAATCCACCAGACGAACGACTTTGCCCAGATAGGTCTTGCCCACTTCCGCGGAGGCCGTGAGATCGTTGATGATCTGCAGGGCTTTCTTCGCGGCGATGTTGTCGTTCGAAGCCACGTTAACGGTTCCGTCATCCTCGACATCGATCTTGACACCGGTCTGCTCGATGATGCCGCGAATGACTTTGCCGCCTGGTCCAATGACGTCGCGGATCTTATCGACGGGAATTTTGAGGGTGTAGATGCGAGGCGCGTACTCGGACATCGCCGTGCGGGGCTTGTCGAGCGCGGTGTTCATCTTGTCGAGGATGAAGAGCCGGCCGCGGCGCGCCTGCTCAAGCGCTTCCTTCATGATGGCCGTGGTCACGTTCGGGACCTTGATATCCATCTGCAGGGCGGTGATGCCGACGCTGGTACCGGCGACTTTGAAATCCATATCGCCGTAGTGATCTTCGGCTCCGGCAATGTCAGTGAGGATGGCGTAATCGTCGCCTTCCTTCACCAGACCCATGGCGACGCCGCTCACGGCGGCGCTCAGAGGAACGCCGGCATCCATCAGCGAAAGACTGGCGCCGCAGACACTGGCCATGGAACTGGAACCGTTGGATTCCAGGATATCGCTGACCACGCGAAGAGTGTAGGGAAATGCGGTTTGATCCGGCAGCACGGCGGAGATGGCGCGTTCGGCCAGTGCGCCATGGCCGATTTCGCGGCGACCGGCGCCGCGCATGAAGCCGACTTCGCCCACGCTGAATGGCGGGAAGTTGTAGTGCAGCATGAAGCGCTTCGAAGCTTCGCCGGGTTCCAGCAGCTCGATGCGCTGTTCGTCATCCTTGGTGCCGAGCGTGGTGGTGACCAGAGCCTGCGTTTCACCGCGGGTAAAGACGCAGGAGCCGTGGGTGCGCGGCAGAACGCTGGTTTCGATCCAGATATTGCGCACTTCGTCGAAGGCGCGTCCATCGGGGCGGCGCTTCTGCTTCAGCATTTCGTCGCGGAAGATGCGCTCTTTCAGCGCCTCGAAGCTTTTGACGGCCTGATCGGTTTGCTCGGGGAAGGCTTCCTTGATCTTCGACTTCAGAGCCGAGATCCTGGAATAGCTCTCCAGCTTCGGATATTTCTTTGTATCGAGCGCGTCCGTGAGATCGGCGAGAGCCATCTCGGAGACTTTTGAGGAGATCCTCGGTATCCAGAACCGGCGGCGTGTAGGCGCGCTTGGGCTTGCCGATCTTCGCAATCATCTCGTTAATCACGCCGACAATCTTCTTGCAGCAGTCGTGGCCGAATTCGATGGCTTCGAGCACTTCGGCTTCGCTGGCCTGATTGCCGCCGGCTTCCACCATGACAATGCCTTCTTCGGTGCCGACCACGACGATGTTGAGTTTCGAGGCGCGGCCTTCGGAATAGGTGGGGTTGGCGGTTACTTTGCCGTCGACAAAGCCGACGCGAACGGCGCCTACTTTGTGATGGAACGGGATATCAGAAATGGCGAGTGCGGCGGCGGCACCGATGATGCCGAGCACCGCGGGATCCTGCTCCGGATCCGCGGAGAGCACCATGGCAATGATCTGCGTTTCGCACATGTAGCCCTCGGGGAACAGGGGCCGCATAGGGCGGTCAATGAAGCGGCTGGTGAGGATTTCCTTTTCCGAAGGACGTCCTTCGCGTTTGATGAAGCCTCCGGGGAAGCGCCCGGCGGCATACGTGTATTCGCGGTAATCCACGGTGAGGGGGAAAAAGGCCTGACCTGGCTTGGGCTGCTCGTTGGAGCACGCGGTGACGAGCACGACCGAATCGCCCGAGCGGACTACGACAGAGCCGTTGGCCTGTTTAGCCAGCTTTCCGGTTTCGATCGTAATCTTACGGCCGAATAAATCTATTTCAAATGTAGTTTCCATGAGTCGACAGGGAAGAGGGCAATCCTCTTCCGATCCATTTCCGCCGGTGTCCGGCATTTTGACGAGGGGAGAAAACAGGAGGGAACAGCCGGACCATCACCGGATGGGCGGCGTTCAAAGCGGTGTATTCCTTGCCCATCGGGACAAGGCAGCGGGTCCTGCCAATGAGACAGCGACGCGCCGGAGAGAACCCTGTTAGTGGCGGATTCCGAGTTTGACAAGAACCGTCTTGTATCGCTCGGGATCATTATTCTTCAGGTACGTGAGGAGTCGACGCCGCTTCGAGACCATGGTGAGCAATCCCCTGCGGGACGAATGATCTTTTTTGTGGGTTTCGAAATGCGCCTTAAGCTGAGCGAGACGCCCGCTGAGGATCGCGATCTGGACTTCCGGTGAACCGGTATCGCTCTTGTGAACCTGATTTTTCGCGACGATTTGCCGCTTTGCTTCAAGTGCTAACGCCATTACAGAGGTTACTACTCCTGATCTTCTCTTTTTCTCGTTTTCGTACACAGTCAGCGTAACACATCAGAAACCCGAATGGGAATCCTTTCAGGCCTTTACATCGGAAGTGACAGAGATTCCGCCGACCTAAGTGGGAATTCGTTTTTTCGGTGAGCTGGAGTAGACTGTCATTTTGATTACACTTTCCGCTCAGGTTACCATCCTGAGCCGCCAGGAAGCGCCGGCCCGTTCCCAAATTGGCGTGCTTTGCGCGCTGGCAGCTCTGCTGGTGTCCTGCTACCTGCCAATGCTGCTGCACACCGGGCGGCTGCTGTGGTCGAGCGACGACATGGCGCATGGCTTTTTCGCGCCAATTGTGGCCGTGCTGATTGTCTGGGATACGCGCGCGGAACTGCTCCAGCCGCGCGGGGAGCCAAGCGTCTGGTCCCTGGTCCTGCTGGGCGCCGGGGCTCTTTTGGGCACGGTCGCCGTGCTCGGGAATTCGTCGACGTTTTCGCGATTTGCATTCCTCCTGTCGCTCGCCGGTTGTCTGCTGGTCCTAGGCGGGTGGCAAACACTGCGGCGTTATCTGTTTCCCGTGCTGCTACTGCTGTTTACCTTTCCGGTTCCCAACGTGTTTTACGGGGAGCTGACGCAGCCGCTGCAGCTGGTGGCTACGCGGCTTTCTGAAGTCTTCCTCGAACTGCTTGGTTTCAGCGTGGTGCGCGAGGGCAATATCCTGCAGCTTCCCTATATGCGGCTTTCCGTGGTGGAAGCCTGCAGCGGACTGCGGTCCCTGATTACCTTGATTTTCTTTTGCGTGGTGTACAGCTATTTCTTCGAAGCCAGGCTTTGGCTGCGTGCGGTATTGGTGCTGTTCGCCATCCCGTGCGCCATCTTTGTCAACGCGCTGCGGATTACGACTACCGGCCTCCTGGGCAAATACAACCTGGCATGGACGGAAGGAACAAAGCATGAAATTGTCGGCTGGTCGGCCTTCCTGCTTGGATTCCTGCTGGTGCTGACGTCTCATGGAGCGTACCGTCACTTTGCTCGGAAGGGAGCGCTGGCGCAATGACACGGCGAACCTTGCTGCTCGGCTTCGCGGTTCTGCTGCTCGCGGCGCAGAGCCTGGCGTCCTTCCTTCTGCATCGCGATCCGATCCTTCCCACGCCGCCGCCGCTGGCCAACATTCCCGTGGAACTGGGTGGCTGGGTGGAAACCCGGGAGGAGAGTATCGCGCCGGAAGCGCTGGACATGCTGGGCCCGGACGATTTCATGGTGCGTCTGTATCACCGGCCGGGCGGGGCAGCCCCCGCCGAGGTCTTCGTAGCCTATTACAAGACGCAGCTGCGAGCGAAAAACGCGCACGATCCGAAAGTCTGCCTGCCCGGAGCGGGTTGGAACCCGACGGCTTCGCACCTGAGTACGGTGTCGGCGGGTAACGGCGTCACATTTCCGGTGAATTACTTCCGCATTACGAAAGAAGACACCGAGCAGGTGGTTTTGTATTGGTTCCAGACATTCAAAGGCGTTTATACCTTTGAACAGCAGCTGCAGATGCACCGCGTGTGGGACGCGGTGGCGGATAACCGGACCGACATGGCGCTGGTGCGGGTGATTGTTCCCGTGGCAGGCGGCGATTCCTCAGCGGCCGACGCGAGCGCCGCGCAGCTGGCTGGCGTCGTTTATACGCAAATGCTTTCTTATTTCCCGAAATAAGGCATTATAATTCCGGCGACTTCGCGTCAAAAATTTTCTCATTCATATTACAATCAATCCTGCCCAGCTGGATTTCTGAGGTTCCGTATGCTTTCATTTCCAAACGATTTTCGCCGTAAACTCGTGCTTTTCTTAACTGCCGTCGCGTTGAGTGGCCTGGCCGGGTGCGGCAGCAACCCACAGCGCTACGTGGACCGGGGTAAGAAATACTTCGACGCGGGCAAACTGGAGGACGCCGCCATTCAATATAAGAAAGCGCTGCAGAAAGCCCCGCGGCTGGCGGAAGCGCATTACCGTCTGGCGCTGGTGCTGATGAAGCAGAACCAGCCGGGGGCTGCGTTCCACGAACTGCAAGGCGCTCTGGCCGCGGCCCCGGCCGACCGTGACATCAACGCCAGCATGGGGCACGTCTCGCTGGCCCTGTACCACGCGGATCCGCAGCATTCGAAGCAGCTCTACGATGTATCCGTCAAGTGCGTGGAACAACTGCTGCGCGCCAACCCATCGGATTACGACGGCAATCTGCTGAAAGGCGCGCTCTCATTGGACGAAAAGAAGCCAGGCGAGGCGATTCAGTCTCTACGCAAGGCAACTGCCGTGAAGCCGGGCGAATTGTCAGCGAAGCTGGGACTGGCCGAAGCCCTGGTGCAGGACGGCCAGGCGCAGGCCGGGGTAGATCTGGCGCGGGGCCTCGTTGCGCAGGACAAGAAATACGGACCGGCTTACGACTTTCTGTATTCCCGCTACATTGCCTCCGGAAACCAAGGCGAGGCGGAAGCGGTGCTGAAGCTCAAAGCTGCGAACAATCCTAAAGAAGCAGGTCCCCTTCTGGAGCTGGCGCGGTATTACTCGGCTGCGAAAAAGCCGGCGGAGATGGCGACCACGATCCAGCAGCTGGTAGACCGGTCCGCCGATTTTCCCGAAGGACGGCGCGAAGCGGGAGATTTCTACGCGTTGGTAGGGCAGCCCGACGAAGCCCTGAAGCAGTATGAGCAGGGTCTGGCGCACGCCAAAGATCCCAGCATTTACCGCAAGCGAATGGTGCGCGTGCAGGTGGCCCAGCGGAAGTGGCCTGCCGCGCTCGAACAGCTCGAAGTGATTCTGAAAGCGAAGCCCGACGACGGCGAAGCGAAACTGGTTCGCGCGCTGGTCTGGCTGGACGAGGGAAAACCTGAGCATCTGGACGCGGCGATAGCGGAATTACGCACGCAATCCGCCAGCAGGCCCACGGATACCACGCTGCATTTCCAACTGGGCAACGCGCTGCTGCGCAAACGAGACGCGGAAGGCGCACGTCGAGAATGGAAGGCCGCGGCGCAGCGAAACCGGTATTATATGCCGCCTCGGCTGGCACTAATGCAGGTGGATCTTTCGCAGGGGCGCGCCCAGGAAGCACTAACTGTTTCCGAAGAGGTGCTTGCCAACACGCCCAACGACCCGCAGGCGCGGCTGATGCACGCCACCTGTTTGACGGGCGCGGGACGCTATCCGGAAGCACGCGCGGAACTGACCGGTCTGGCGACCCGATACCCGCAGGTGCGGCAGGTGAAATTCCGTCTGGGAGTGCTGGCGCTTTCGGAAAAGAAGTTTAAGGAAGCCGAACAGATCATGAGCCAGCTGAACGCCTCCGGCCCCGACGATCCGCAGGTAAAGCTGGCGCTGGCGCAGGCGTACTCGGCGCAGAATGAGCCGGCGAAAGGCATGGCGCTGCTGCAGGATGAGGTCCGGCGGAATCCCGACGCGTTCGCCGTGCGGCAGATGCTGGCTAATTTCGCCATGCAGACCGGCAAATACGACGTGGCGGTCGAGCAGTACGGGCAGATGCAGCAGATGGCGCCGACCTCACGCGACGCGCAGCTCGGGATGGCCAACGCTCTGATGGCCAGGGGCGATTCCGCCGGCGCCATTACCATTTTGCAGAAGGTGGCCACCGCGGAACCCGGCAACGTCAATCTGGGGCTGCAGGTCGCGCAGGCGCTGGCCGGGGCGGGGCGGCTGGGCGAGGCAAAAGCGAAGTACCGCAGTCTGCTGGCGGCTGACCCGAATAACGCCAACGCGCTGAACGACCTGGCATTTCTGATGGCGGAAAGCGGCGACAGTTTGGATCAGGCGCTTTCCATGGCGCAAAAGAGCGAGCAGAACGCGGTGGCGCCGGACCTGAAACTCTCGGCTTCCGACACGCTCGGCTGGATCTATCTCAAAAAGAAGATGGACGACAACGCCCTGCAGACGTTTCAGGTGCTGGTGCGCAAGAGTCCGGGCAATGCGACATTTCGGTATCACCTGGGTGCAGCGCTTCTCCGCAAAGGGGATCGGGAGAAAGCGCGAGTCGAGCTGCAGGCCGCCCTTTCGGCGAGGCCAGGTTCCAGCGACGCTCCAAAGATCCGAGAATTATTGAATCAACTATGAAAAAGCAATTAGAATTAACCAACGGCTAATTGTAAGGTTATCTGACGTGTGGCACACTTATTCTGCAGTGCTAAGAGGAGGAACGAGTGAAGCAACCAACGAAGCTGTTTCATAAAAAGGCCGTGTTAATTCTATTCGGGGCGATGCTTGCCGCGGGAATTCCGGCGCGAGCAAACGTCAGCAACGGAACGTTTGCCGGAAATGCGGGTTCCTGGACGGAGTTTTCCACGGGTGAAACGTTCGCGGGCGCGTGGCATGTGGATGCGGGCACGGTCGACTGGATCGGCAGTTACTGGGCGGGGCCCCCGGGCGGCGGAAACAGCGTGGACATGGATGGCATTGGGCCCGGAGCCATCAGCCAGACTATCGCGACGGTGGCGAATACCGTTTACACACTGAGCTTCGCGCTGAATGGCAACCCCGACCGTCCCGAAACCAAGATTCTGAATGTGTATGCGGTGGGGGCCACGCCCGCCGTGTTTTCCATTAACCCGCCGGCGGACAGAACCCTGGCCGCGTTCCAGTCTGCGTACCTGCAGGAAACACTGCAGTTCACCGCCGTGGACAGCTCGACTACCATTCGCTTTGTGAGCGGAGACGCCGCCGGGAGCCCCAGCGGAGCGGTGATCGGAGATATTTCGGTGACTTCGGCCGCCACGCCGGAACCGGCCCTCTTCGGGGTCCTGAGCCTGGGCATCTGCGGCGTCCTGACCGCGGTGAAGCGGCGCGGTGCCCAGAGCCTTTAGCAGCGCGGGTTCCCGGCCTTCCGCGTGCCGGAAGTGAGCTACACTAACGGGAACCCTATGATGTCACGCACGGTCACGAGCATTCTGCTGGTATGTTCCGCGGCTGCGCTGCATGCGGCTACGGATGCTTCCCCCTCGTGGGACCCCAAAACCGCCGCGGCTTACCTGGATGGGCGTTCCGACTGGTGGATGACGTGGCCCAGCGCGCAGCGCGATCACGGCACGTTCTGTGTTTCCTGCCATACAGCCGCGCCTTACGCAATTTCGCGTCTGGCTCTGCGGAAGGCACTGGGCGAGCCGGGGCCATCCGCGACTGAGCAGAAACTGGTCGAAAACGTGACGAAGCGCGTAAAGAACTGGCCGGAGATGGAACCGTTCTATAAGGATGGGAAGTCCGGGCCGACGAAGAGCGCCGAATCGCGCGGTACGGAGTCGGTTTTGAACGCGCTGATTCTGGCGACGTATCAATCGCCCGAGGCGGGCCTCGCGTTCGACAATATGTGGGCCCAGCAGTATCAGACGGGTGAGAATCAAGGACGCTTTCCCTGGCTCGATTTCAAGAACCGGCCCTGGGAAGCGGATGATTCCCCCTATTACGGAGCGTCGCTGGCGGCCTTGGCTGTTAGCACCGCGCCAGATCATTACAGCAAGCGCGCTGACATCCAAGAGCATGTGCGGATGCTGCAGGCTTATCTGCGGCAGGGATTCGATTCCCAGTCCCCGGTGAATCAGATGGTAGCGCTGTGGGCGTCAGCGGGCCTGCCCGGGACGTTCACCGAGAAGCAGCGAACCGCGGCTCTCGAACGCGTCGAGAGCCTGCAGCAGGAAGATGGCGGCTGGAGCCTGACCTCTCTGGCGGGTGAGTGGAAACGCCGGGATGCCACACCGCTCGAAACGAAGAGCGATGGCTACGCGACTGGGCTCGTAACGTTTGCGCTGCAAAAGGCCGGCGTCGCGCGCAACAGCACGGAAGTGAAGCGCGGAATCGCCTGGCTCACCGCCAATCAAACCAAGCCCGAAGGCCAGTGGCTGGCGTACTCCCTGAACAAAAACCGCGATTTGAAAACGGATGTGGGCCGCTTCATGAGCGATGCGGCGACTGCCTATGCCGTGTTGGCGCTGACGGCGTCGAACTAGTCGTCCAGCCAGTCGCGCGCCTGGCGCTCGAGCGCGATGCGCACCAGCTGTCCGCGCGTGCGTACGCCGGTCTTATCGAAGAGCTGCTGGATGGCGGCTTTCACTGAGCTTTCCGAAATCGCGATTCGCGCGGCGATCTCCTTGTTCGACAAACCCTCGAAGACGGCTTTTAGAACCGCGCGCTCGCGGGTGCTAAGCGGCGCCGCGGTGCGCTGCTGGTCGGATTTGACGTTCGCGCCAGCCACCAGGGAGCGGACCGCGCCGGGATCGATCCACATTTCTCCTTCCATCACCTTGTGAATGGCTTCCAGCAGCTGAGCCGGCGGGCTGTGTTTCAGAAAAATGCCCGAAGACCCGCCTTCGAGCGCGCGCAGTGTTCCGGCGTCATTCATGCCGGCGGTCACCATTAAGATGCGTCCGGTGTAGCCCTGCTTTTTGGCTTCGTCGAGAAACAGCGAGCCCTGCTGCTCACCGAGATCGTAATCGAGCAGTACCAGGTCCACGGGTTCGGCGGCAATGGCCGTCAGCGCTTCCCTGGAGGTGGCGCAGGAGGCCACGATCGAGAGGTCAGGCTCGGCGTGGAGCAACCGGCTCAGGCTCTCGCGGAACAGGCCGTGATCGTCCACCAGTAAGATCCGAATCATGAGTGTCCTTTTCGGCCGCAATCACGGGCGCCATTTCCACGATAAAACTCGCGCCGCCCGGTTCCGGTTCGTAGCGCAGATCCCCGCGGAAGGAACGCATGAACGCGCGTGAGAGATAGAGCCCGAGGCCTCCCGACTGCGCGTCCTGCTGGAACGGCCGGAAGAGCCGGTCGGGATTGAGGACGCCACCGCCGGTGTCGCGGAAACGGACGGAGACAATCTGGTCTTCGCGGCGGGCCGACACGGTAAGGCAGCGCGTGGGGCGGCCCAGCATGGCGCGCTCGCTGTTCTTGGTCAGATTGAGGAACACCTGCATCAGGCTCTGACGGTCTGCCCAGACCGGCGGCAGGCTGCTCTCCACCTCCCAGCGCGTTTCGATGCCGTCTTCCCGGCAGGACGGATCGACCACGATCCGGAACTCCTCCAGCAGAGCGGCGAGATCCACGCCCGACGCCTGATTAGCGGTTTGCCGCAAATCCATCGCGGCGATTTTCTCGAGCGCCAGGATCAGCGTGCCGAGTGCTTCGAAATCTTTGCTGCCGGCGAGCGCTCCGCCCCGCGCCAGATTGGCATGAACCACGGCGATGGCGCCGCAGACGTTGCGAATCTCATGTGAGACGGCTCCCACCAGGATGCGCGATCCCGCGAGCAATTGGTGCAGGCTGAACTCTTCGCGATTGCGCAATTCTTCCGAGGTATCCACCACCATCGCGGCCAGTCGCGTCCCGGCAGTAGTGCGGTAAGTGGAGAACCAGACGTCGGCCAGAAACACTTCGCCATCGGCGCGGTGGCCGCGGCACTGCATGACGGTACGAAAAGCCTGGCCGGCATCGCCGGGCGCGAGCGCGGTGGCAAGCGCGGGAAGAAACGCGCCGATCTGGCGGCCGGGCAGGGAACCGGCTTCGAGTGCCAGCAGCCGGTGCGCCGCGTCGTTCGCCAGCAGGATGCTTCCATCGGCGCCCATGGTGAAAATGGCGGCGGGACTGCTTTCCACCAAAATTTTCAGCTGCTCTTCCGCTTCCCGCCGGGCCTGTACTTCTCTTTCAATCAACTGCAGATGGCTTTGGGAGATCTTCCTGCTGCGGGTTACTTCGTAAACGAACAGGCCCATGCAGAAGAACGCGGCGAAGATCAGGATGTCGCGGGGCAGCCCCAGCGCGGGAGACCATTCGAAGGTGTCGAACAGTTCCGTCAGGCAGGTACACAGCGCGGCGGTGGCGGCAATGCTGAACCGGCTGGCCGCGCTGCCTACCAGCAGCATGGGGAACAAGTACAGAAAACCGAGTGGGATGTTCTCCTCCACCCGCCAGTCGGCTAAAGCAATCGCGGCAATCAGCAGGCCGGCGCGAACGAGAACGGCGCGCGTGCTCCCGCGCGTAAGAATCGACAACATCCAGGAACCTGGTCCCATTCTATTTATTGCCATATGCGCGTCAGCAGAAATGGCCGAAAGATATGTAGCTTTAACCAAAAGATATGGGCCGGGGCTGCCGGCCCTTCGCTACGCTGGTGACAGAGATGTTCAGTTGCGGGGCGCCTGAAAAGCCCTGGAAATACTCCATTCCTGCCCTTAAGTGAATGCACTTCTTTAGGACTTCCTTATTAATGAACCTCTACGATGAATTGTGCCGATGCCTCCGCAGGGAGTAAACAGATGTCTGGCGCTGGCACTGGGATGCGCGTTCTGTAGTTCTTTCAGTTTTGCCCAGCAGGCTTTCACCTGGCAACAGATTCGCGAGAAATTCGATGCGACGAACCCGACGCTGCGTGCGGGACAGCTCGGCATCGAGCAATCGCGCGCGGCCGAGGTGACGGCGTTCCTGCGTCCCAATCCCGGCCTGACGATCGCGGCCGATCAGTTCCAGTTTTTCAACGCGAATCCGTACCGGCCCATCGCGGGAGTGCTGTTTGCCGGCTCCGTCGATTACCTGCATGAGCGGCAGCACAAGCGGGAGCTGCGGCGGGAAGACGCCCGGGATGCCACCGCGATAGCGGAATCGCAGCTGGACGATACGCGCCGCACTCTGCTCTTCAATCTGCGCAACAGCTTTGTGCAGGCGCTGCAGGCGCAGGCGGTGGTGGCGCAGGCGCGCGAAAATCTGACCGATTACGACCACGTGCTGGAACTGAGCCGCACGCGCAAGCAGGCCGGAGACATCGCGCAGGTGGATCTGGACCGCCTCGAGCTGCAGCGCGTGAACTTCGAAGCCGATCTGGCCAATGCCGGTGTGAACCTGCGGACCGCGAAAATTCAGCTGCTGACGCTGCTGAACGACCGCACTCCTGTGGAAGCCTTCCAGGTCACTGGTCCCTTCGACTTCAGCGAACAGCTGGTAAGTCTGGAAGAGCTGCACCGTGTGGCCCTTGAAGCCCGGCCGGATCTGAAAGCCGCCGTGCAGAGCGTACAGAAAGCAAGAACCGATTACCATCTGGCAATCGCCAACGGCACCAGCGATCCCACCATCGGGGCGGATCTGGGCCGCAACCCGCCGTATACCTTCTACACCGGTTTCAGCATCTCCTTCCCGTTGCGCATCTTCGATAAGAACCAGGGAGAGAAGGCGCGCACGCAGCTGGATATCAGGCGCAATGAGCGTCTGCAGCAGGCCACCGAAGCGCAGGTGTTCAGCGACGTGGATTCCGCTTACGCGACGGTGAATAATACGCTCACTCTGCTGCGTCCCTATAAGCAGAAGTACCTGCAGACAGCGACGCGCGTGAGGGATACGGTGTCCTTCGCGTATCAGAACGGCGGGATCGCCCTTCTGGATTTTCTGCAGGCTCAGCAGGAGTACCGCGCGACACAGGTCGCGTATCTGAATCTGGTGGGCTCTTACCTGACCGCGGTAAGCCAACTCAACATGGCCGTGGGCCGCGAAGAAATTCAATGATGAAAGCCATTCCGCCGATTGCACTGGCGCTGCTGCTGGCCGGCTGCGCAAAAAAGGAAGCGCCCGATCAGGCAGCGGAAGTGCCGCCGCCGGCGCGCGTCGAAACAGCCGAGGACGCGAACACGGTAAAGGTAGATCATCCCGACCGCTTCCCCCTCGCGACCGCTGCGTCGTACGACAGCGCCCCGGAACTTACCGTCACCGGTGTGGTTACGGCGGATATTTCGCGCACCATTCCGGTCATCTCGCTCGCGGCCGGCAGAATCATCGAAGTGCATGCCCGCCTGGGCGATACGGTAACGAAGGGTCAGCTGCTGATGAAAGTGCAGAGCGCCGATATTTCCAGCGCCTATTCCGACTACCAGCAGGCCAAAGCCGATGAAACGCTGTCGCGCGCGCAGTACGAACGCGCGAAGCTGCTCTATGACAAAGGCGCCATAGCGCAGAAGGATCTGGAAGTCTCGCAGGATGCGGATCTGAAAGCCAAAGTTACGGTGCAGACCACCCAGGAGCATCTGCGGATTCTGGGAGCCGACCCCGAACATCCATCTGCGATCGTCGACGTGAAGGCACCCGTTTCCGGAGTGATCACGGAGCAGCAGGTAACCGCCGCGGCGGGAACGCAGGGCCTCGCCTCGCCCAATCCGTTTACCATTTCGGATCTCTCGACGGTCTGGATCATCTGCGATGTTTATGAAAACGACATCTCGCAGATCCATCTCGGCGAGTATGCGGATGTGCGGCTGAACGCCTATCCGGATCGCGTGTTCAAGGGACGGATCGGAAACATCAGCCCCGTTCTCGACCCCACCATTCGCACGGCAAAGGTGCGGCTCGAGATGAAAAATCCGGGCATTATGCGTATCGGCATGTTCGTGAAGGCCACGTTCCAGGGGCCGCGGAAACAGGCCTATGCATCGGTGCCCGCCTCCGCCGTGCTGCACCTGCACGACCGCGACTGGGTGTACATGCCGGCCCCGGGAAATACCTTCCGTCGCGTGGAAGTCGCCGCCGGGAACATGCTGCCCGGCAACATGCAGGAGCTGAAGTCGGGCGTGGAACCCGGCGACCGCGTGGTTTCGAACGCGCTGGTTCTGCAGAATACCTCGGAACAGTAGAGATCCAACAACATGATTCGCGCACTGGTTGAATTCGCGCTTAACAACCGCCTGATGATTGTGGGCCTGATGGTCCTGCTGCTCATCTGGGGCGGCATATCGTTTCATAATCTGCCGGTGGAAGCCTATCCGGATGTGGCCAACAACTACGTCCAGATCATTACCCAGTGGCCCGGCCGCGCGGCTGAGGAAGTGGAGCAGCAGGTCACCGTGCCGGTGGAAATCGCGGTGAACGGCATTCCGCATCTGGAGCACATGCGCTCCACGTCCATTTTCGGCCTCTCGAGCGTGATGCTGATTTTCGACGATCAATCCGAGAACGACTGGAACCGTCAAAAGGTGCTCGAGCGCCTGACCCAAGTGAATCTGCCGGCCGGTCTGCAGCCGCAGATCGGGTCCGACTTCAGTCCTGTCGGCCAGATCTACTGGTACACCCTGCGCAGCACGAATCCGAACTACGACGTGATGGAGCTGAAGAGCCTGCAGGACTGGGTGCTCGAAAAGCAGTTTAAATCTGTGCCCAACGTTGTGGACGTCACCAGCTTCGGCGGTGTGACACGCGAGTACCAGGTGCGCATTGATCCCGAGAAGCTGATTGCTTACGGCTTGACCATTGGGCAGGTGGAGCAGCAGCTGTCAAACAACAACGTCAACGCCGGCGGCAGTTTCGTTGAGGCCGGTTTGCAGCAGGTGAACGTGCGGGCTGTAGGTCTGGTGACCGATACGCACGATATCGAAAAGACCGTCATCAAAACGCAGAACGGCACGCCGATTCACGTTGCCGATATCGGCACGGTGGTGCAGGGTCCCAAAATCCGCCTCGGCCGCGTGGGGCAGGCGATTCATCGCGCCGACGGCGCCATCGTTGACCATCCCGACGTGGTGGAAGGGTTTGTTCTGCTGCGCAAGGGAGCCGATTCCGATTCCACGCTGGTGGGCATCCACGAAAAGGTGGATGAACTAAACAATCATCTGCTGCCGCCCGGCGTGAAGATCGTTCCTTTTCTGGATCGCAGCAATCTGCTGCACTACACCACGCACACGGTGCTGCATAACCTGACGGAAGGCATCATCCTCGTTGCCGTCATTCTGTTCCTGTTCCTTGGCAACATTCGCGGAGCGTTCATCGTGGCGCTCACCATTCCGTTCTCGCTGCTGTTCGCTTCCATCTGTCTCAGCATCGCGAAGATTCCAGCCAACCTGCTCTCGCTCGGCGCGCTGGATTTCGGCATGGTGGTGGAAGGCGCGGTGGTGATGGTGGAGAACATCGTCCGCTACCTCAGCAAGCCGAACCATGAGGCGAAAAGCAACATGGATTCCATCCGGCAGGCCGCTCACGAGGTACAGCGCCCGGTTTTCTACGCGATCGGAATCATCATCACGGCATACGTTCCCATCTTTACTCTGCAGCGCGTGGAAGGGCGTCTGTTCAAGCCGATGGCGTGGACCGTTTCGTTCGCGCTGCTGGGTGCGCTGATGTATTCCATGCTGATCGCGCCCGTGCTCGCCAGCTTCATCTTCGGACGGAATACGCGCGAGTGGCACAACCCGGTGATGACCGCGATCACCGCCGGTTACCGGCGTCTGGTGCAGCTGGCCATCCGGATGCGGTGGCTGACGGTCGCCATCGCGGCCTCTGCGCTGGTGGCGTCCTGGCTCATCAACGCCAGCGGCGTGATCGGCTCGGAGTTCCTGCCGCATCTGGACGAAGGCGCCATCTGGGCGCGCGCCACGCTGGCGCCCAGCACAGGTCCTACCGAAGGCACACGCGTGATGAACCAGGCGCGGCTGATTCTTGCCTCCTTCCCCGAAGTAACGCAGGTGGTCTCGCAGATCGGACGTCCCGATGACGGCACCGATACCAGCGGCTTCTTCAACACGGAATACTTCGTTGATCTAAAGCCGAAGGAAAACTGGCGGCCGGTGTTTCAGCAGAACAAGGAAGAGCTGGTTTCCGCCATGGATCGGCAGCTGGAAAAAATTCCTGGAACGCTCTGGAACTTCTCCCAGCCCATCGCCGACAACATGGAAGAAGCCGTCAGCGGCGTCAAGGGCCAGCTTGCCATCAAAGTCTATGGCGACGACCTGAAGACCCTCGAAGCCAAAGGCAACGAGATCGTCAGCGTGATGCACACCGTGCCAGGCGTCGCGGATCTCGGACTGTTCCGCGTGATTGGGCAGCCCAACCTGGAATTCGTGGTGAACCGCGAAAAAGCCGCGCGCTACGGACTCAACGTGTCGGACGTACAGGACGCAGTGGAAACCGCGGTCGGCGGCAAAGCCGTCACCCAGGTATTGCAGGGGGAACAGCGCTACGACATGGTGGCGCGCTATGCCAGCCCGTTCCGCAGCACGCGGGAAGCAATCGAAAACATCCGGCTGGTGGCGCCTTCCGGCGAGCGGGTTTCTCTCGCTCAGCTCTGCGATGTCAAGATGCGGGACGGCGCATCTGAGATCTACCGCGAAGGTAATTCGCGCTACGTGGCCATCAAGTACAGCGTGCCCGTTCGCGATCTGGGCAGCACCGTGGAAGAGGCCATCTCCAAGGTGACCAAACAGGTGAAGCTGCCGGTCGGCTACCACCTGGAATGGGCGGGTGAATATGAAAGCCAGAAGCGTTCCTCGAAGCGGCTGGCAATCGTTCTGCCGATCACGATCCTGGTGATCTGCATGATCCTTTACACCATGTTCAATTCGTTCAAGTGGGTGCTGCTGATTCTGGCGAACGTGGCCATGGCGCCCATCGGCGGCCTGCTCGCGCTCTGGGCGACGCATATCCACTTCAGCGTGTCTTCCGGCGTCGGCTTCCTGGCTTTGTTTGGCGTTTCGGTGCAGACCGGCGTCATCATGCTGGAATACATCAATCAGCGCCGCGTGCGCGGGGAAACTATTCTCGACGCCGCGATCGAAGGCTCCGTACAGCGGCTGCGGCCCATCATGATGACCATGCTGGTGGCCAGCGTGGGTCTGCTTCCGGCCGCTCTCTCGCACGGAATCGGGTCGGATTCGCAGCGGCCGTTCGCCATCGTGATCGTCGGCGGGCTGGTCGCCGCGCTGCTTCTCGGCGTGTTTCTGCTCCCTACTTTGTATGTATGGGTTGCCGGTCCGAAAGATATTTTGCCGGCCCCTGACCCGGAGTTTGAGGAGCACTAAAAGCGTTGTAATCTAGGGAAGGAGCGTTTCTGCAGAGCAGGTGCTGGCTCTCAATTTTTGATCCAACACTCAAAAATGAGGGAGTCCGCTCAAGCAGCGCTGGTGAGTTGGTCGTCGCCGGGAAACCGGGGAATGGCCCCTAAAGGCGTTCGGTGGGTTCCCGCCCTTTCTAAAAGAAGGGTCAAAACGGGAGTTGGCACGGCCGAGCGGTACGCTCCCTTTCTGACTTAAGCGGGTTGATCGACGGGTGGTTTTTCGGAGGGAGCCGGCTTTTCCGCCGGAGGAGCTTTCTCGGCCGGAGGCGCCAGACGAACCGCGCTCGCGGCCATCTTTCCGGTGCGATCCATACCGAGTTCGTAAATAACCTTGGTGCCTGGCGTCAGGTCGGATGCCTGACCTTCGGTCAGCCGCGAAATGTGAAAGAATACGTCGCGTCCGCCGCCTTCCGGCCGCAGAAACCCGAAGCCTTTTTCTTCAAAATACGTAACAATCGAACCGATTTGATCTGCTGGCGCTTCGGATCCGGCATCGGAGGCGGACTGGCCCGGCTGGGGCGGCCTTCCGGTTTTATCGCCCACGCCCTGCTTCAGCAGAGCCATATCTTCATCGGTGAGTTCACCAGGCCGCGCCGCCGCCTGGGTTGGCATTTTCATGCCGGGATTTTTCTTCAGCGATTCTTCAAATAACCGCTTCTGTCTCGCGTTCAAGTGATCGATGTCCTGGGGTAACTACTGTGCTGCCGCAGCCGGAGCCGCGACCGCCTTCGGCTTGCGCGCGCGGGAGGCGCGCTTCTCCACTGGTGGCGTTCGGTCGCTCTTCTTCAGGGAACCCGCGACCATCTGCGAAACGAACTTCTTCTCGCCATGATCGTCGAATTTGATCACAATGCGCTCATCGGTATGGGACAAAACAGTCCCGAGGCCGAACTTCTGGTGCTCGACCTGAGCGCCCTGATTATAGTTGCTGGATGCCATTGTTGGTGCGTTTACTCCTTAATGATGCCCCAGGGTGAATGGGAGTAGGAAAACGGATTCACGTTGGAGTCTAACGCTATGATATCATAACCCGTTTTTCTGTTCAAACCGGCTCGCTGCGGCCGCCTTCGCATCTAAACCCAATCAGACTTATACGTCCGGGAACACGTTTGGTTGCGCCATAGTTGTAAATTTTCCCCCAAACGCTTGCGGTTGTTCCGGATTTCTGTGTAACCTTTCACCAACAGGGTCCTAAGTCAATCTCGTTACATCATGATTACTAAAACGTTCGTACTTTCTGCGCTGATTCTTGCGCTTGCCGTTGAAGCCGGTGCTCAGACTGTCACCGCCCGTCTGGAAGGCATTGTCCAGGATCCCACGGGGGCCGTGGTCGCCGGAGCTTCCCTCTCGGCGAGAGACGTCAAGACGCAGATTCACAACGAACTGACGAGCGATGCCAACGGGCATTTCGTGTTTCCTTCCCTCCAGCCCGGCCTCTATACCCTGACTATTCAGGCGCCGGGTTTCCAGCAGGAGATCCTCAGCAACCTCGAACTGAACGCCGCGGCCATCGTCAACCAGACCATCCGTCTGCAGGTTGGCCAGGCCACCGAAAGCGTTAGCGTCAGCGCAAGTGAAGAGACCGTGCAGACCACCGATTCTCAGGTGGGCCGCAGCATCACCATGCGCGATATCGACACGCTGCCTCAGCTGGGACGCACGCCGCTCACACTTAGCACCTTCCAACCAGGCGCGCAGATCAACCCCGGCGACGTCAGCTTCACCCACATCAACGGTCAGCGGCAGGGCAGCAACAACCTGACGCTCGATGGCATTGACGCCAACGATTCGGTGGCGCCGCGCCTCGGACTCTCGCTTACCGCCAACAACACCGATTCCATCGGCGAATTCCGCATGATCACTGATGGCGGCAAAGCGGAATACGGACGCAATGCCGGCGGTCAGGTGCAGCTGATCACCCGCTCCGGCACGAATGCGGTGCATGGCGGCATGTTCGAATACCTGCGCAACACCGATCTGAACGCCAACGATTTCTTCAATAACGCGCAGGGCACCGCGCGGCCCAAGTTTGTACAGAACATCTACGGCTTCTCGCTCGGCGGCCCCGTGGTTCTCCCCAAAATTTACAACGGCAAGAACAAGACCTTTGTCTTCGGCAACTTTCAAGGCCGGCGGACTCGCCAGGAAGTGGTTCGCAACAGGACCGTCCTGACGGCGGACGCGAAAAAGGGACTTTTCGATTACAACGTGGGTGGCGTGCAGCAGCAGTACAATATCGTGGCGAACGATCCCCGTCACATCGGAATCGATCCCGCGGTGGCGCAGACACTGGCGCTGCTACCGAACCCCAACAATTGCGATATCGGCGATTGTCTCGAAACCGCTGGGTATCGGTTCAACAATCCGGTTCCTTCGTTGGAAGACCAGTTCACCATCAAGGGCGATCAGAATATCAGCGACAATCACCACCTGTTCCTCCGCTGGAGCTGGGAGCGCAACACCGCTATTGATAACCTGAACAGCGCCGATGCGACCTTCCCAGGCCTGCCGCAGGGGAATCAGGGCGGCCACCGCTGGGGCTTCTCCGCCGGTTGGGACTGGAACATCACGCCCAGCACGGTAAACGAATTCCGCGCCGGACACCAGAGTGCAACGGTGCAGTTCAACCGTCCCGGCCGTCTGCTGGGACCCACGCTGATTTCGAACGACTACACCGACCCAAACTACTCCGGCTTCCCGCAGGGCCGCAATTCTCCGGTCAACCAGTTTTCCGACAACGTCACCAAGGTGCTGGGCAAGCACACCATCAAGTTCGGCATGGCGCTGACGTTTACCGACCAGTACGGCTACAACCTCGCCGGTATCTATCCCAACGTGACCTTCACGACGGGCAACGGCAACGCACCGCCCTCCTCACTGACGCCTTCGAATGTGTCCGGAACCAACCTGACCAATTTCCAGAATTTGTACAATGAGCTGCTCGGCCGCGTAAATCAGGTGACCGAGACGTATTACAGCAATCTGAACACGTTCCAGGCGCCCGGCACGCCGCGCGTGCGTAACTTCAACATAAATGACGTCGGTTACTTCGTCCAGGACGACTGGCGGATCACCCGGCGCCTGACCCTGAACTACGGCATGCGGTGGGACATCTTCGGCTCTCCCATCGAGCAGCAGGGGCTGCAGGGAAGCCTGGTGCAGGCGAGCCAGGTTGCGGCCCTGGTGCCGCTTGAAAGCACCACCATCGCGCCGGTCAAACAGTATTACAAGACCGACTACAACAATTTCGCGCCGCGCTTCGGCTTCGCTTACGATGTCTTCGGCAACGGCAAGACGGCGCTTCGCGGGAACTACGGCATCTTCTACGATCGAACTCTGGGCGCGTCGGTCAGCACCGCGGACGGAAATACGCCGGGCTTCGCTCAAACCGTGAATGTGTTCCCGAACAGCAATGGGACCGATTACCGCGTCAGCGACGGGCTCGCCGCCATCCTGCCTGCCCAGCCGGCTGCTCCGGTGCTGACCCTGCCGGATACGCGCTCCACCAGCGTGGTTCTGTACAACCCGAATATCCGCAACGGCTATGTGCAGCAGTATGGCCTGAACATCCAGCATCAGGTGGTGCGCAACACGGTGTTGGAGGTTGGCTACGTCGGCTCGCGCGGCGTAAAACTGTTTCTCGAGCGTGACGTGAACCAGCAGCAGGTCTATGGTGATTTCCTCGCTGCCTTCAAGGAATTTCAGGCCTACGTTCCGAACGGGCAGCCCACCGGACCCGTTCCTTCCGCCAACAACACGCTGGTGAAAATCTTCGGCACTCCGGCCGCGGTGCTCAGCGCTGTTGGCGCGAGCAACTTCACTAACGGAGCGCTCAGCGCCGCCGCCACCGCTGTCGATCGCAATAACTACACCAAGTACGCCGCCGCGGGCATTCCGGATAACTATCTCCGCAAGTACCCGCAATACAACCAGGTGATTCTGGGAACCAACGACGGCCGCAACTATTACGATTCCCTGCAGGTCAGCGTGCGCCGCTCCACCGGGTCACTGCATGTGGCGGCGAATTACACGTTCAGCAAGTCGCTGGACAACATCTCGGCCGAAGGCAACGGCTACACCGCTCCCATCGACAGTTACAACCTGAAGCTGAACAAAGCCGTCAGTGATTTCAACCATCCCCATTCGTTCAATGCCACCGGCCTGTACACCCTTCCCATCGGACGTGGTAAGCGCTGGGGAGGCAACATGCCCCGCTGGGCCGATGCCTTCGTCGGCGGTTGGGACATCGGCACTCTGTTCATATGGCAGAGCGGTTCGCCTTTCTCCGTCTCCGGCCAGTACCCCACCGGACCGGGCACCGGCCTGAACAGCTATGCACTGTTCAGCGGTACGGATCGCAGCGTCGGCAGCGTGCTGCGTCAGGGCAATGGCGTGTTTTACTTCACCCCGGCGCAGGCGGCCCTGTTCTCGGTGAATCGCATCCCCGGCTATATCGGTAACGGCGGCCGTAATGCCTTCATCGGTCCCCGGTTCCTGGACGATGACGCTTCGGTCGTGAAGCGCTTCCGTCTCACCGAACACCATGCGGTTACGTTCCGCGCCGAGGCGTACAACCTGTTCAACAACCCCAGCTTCGGCGTTCCCGGCACGAACCTGCTCACGCCGGCTACATTCGGCAAGATCAGCACCACGCTGGGCTCGCAGAACACCACCAGCAGCGCGCGAGTGCTGCAGGCCGCGCTCCGTTACGATTTTTAATTCGGGGATGCTACTTCGTGGTCGGAGGGAGCAAGCCTCCGACCGCGGGCAAATAGTCCTGACGGGCTGGAATAACCGGAAGGACCATCGGCCCGCGGAGCTGAGTGCGGAAGGACTAGGTCTTCTTGAAGTCGAGCGAGGCGGAGTTCATGCAATACCGCAGGTGCGTAGGCTTCGGACCGTCGTCGAAGACGTGTCCCAGATGGGCGCCGCACTCCACGCACTCCACTTCGTTGCGCACCATGCCGAAGCTGGTATCGGTGTTGGTTTTCACGTTCTCTTTGGCCAGCGGGGCCCAAAAACTCGGCCACCCGGTGCCGGACTCAAACTTCGTATCGGAACTGAACAGCGCGGTTTCACAGCAGATGCACCGGTAGATCCCTTTTTCGTGATTGTTCCAGTACTTGCCGGTGAAGGCCCGCTCAGTGCCCTTCTTGCGCGTAACCTCAAACTGCTCGGGATCCAGCTGCTTCTTCCACTCTTCGTCGCTCTTCATAACTTTATCGGCCATAACAGTCTCTTTGCGCTCGCCGTAATCCGAAAACAGGACAATTTTGACTTTGCCCCCGGACATCACTTTATTGGCCGCTGCGGCCATCGCCGCTGTGCCTAACGGCATTAGGAAGAAAAAACGTCGTGTCATCGGATGCGAATGCTCCTTCTCTGCCTATTATGATGCGCGAAAACGGTATTTTCTTCCGGATTACATGGTAGGGCCAACGCTTTCCGTCCGGCCCGCCAATGGCTGCACCGCCGAGCCGCCGCACACAGCGACCCCGGTCTTGGTCAGGGCTGTCAGGAAGTTTTGGAACAGGGCGTAGAACACCTGTTCGGTGATGGGTTGTTTACCAGGAAGCCGGAAGGAGACGGGAAGTTCTTTGGCAATCCTCAGGCGAACCGAGTTGGATTGGTTCCGGCCCGAGCGATCGCGCTTATTGGCCACGGACATCGGCGTCTGCATCACTCCGCCGGTGCGGCCGTCGATATAAAACTGACAGCGGGAAAACCAGCCGAGGTTCGCAGGGTCCGCTGCGTCAAACAGCAGCAGAGGCGATTGGCGGCCTGGAACAGTCAGGTCCAGCTGCAGGCTCCGAGGCGTATCCTTGACGCGGCTTTCGAAGCCGGCCTGCTTCGCCACGTTGTTTACTGTCTCCGCTTCCAGTTCCAGCAAAATCCATTTGTGGGCACCCGCCTGTAACACCTGCATGCCCCGAGTGTAACGCGCATTCGGCTGGGACGTGCGGGTATTGCGTGGAAACGGTACTATGCTCTGCGGCGGAAAAGTGCGTGATAGATAACCAGGAAGATCACCGCGCCCACTACCGCCACCAGCAGGCTGTAAAGGTTCAGTCCCGTGACTCCGGAAGCACCAAACTGTTGGAACAGGAAGCCGCCGACGATAGCGCCGACGATTCCCAAAATGATGTCGAGGAAAATGCCTTCCCCCGATTTGTTGACCAGCTTGCTGCCGATAAATCCAGCGAGCAAACCTAAAATGATCCAGGCAATTATTGACATGCATCGTCAGTAGCAGTTTGCTGGCCAGGCTGACTACAATACGCAGGTGTCCTCTCTCCGCCCGCTGCTTTCCGAAGAAGTCATCCAGAAACGAATCCTCGAACTTGGCGCTGCCATTGACCGGGACTACCCGGAAGGAACGCTGTACTTGATCTGCATCCTGAAAGGCGCCTGCTTCTTTCTGGCCGATCTGGCCCGCGCGATCCGGCGCGATACCTTTATCGATTTCATGGGCATTTCCTCGTACGGTAAACAGAAAACCAGCTCGGGTCAGGTGCGGGTAACCAAGGATCTGGACATTGCGGTGGAAGGCTGCGATCTGCTGATCGTGGAAGATATCATCGACAGCGGAATTACGCTGAACTACCTGACGCAGCTGCTACAGCAGCGCCATCCGCGCTCGGTCCGTGTGGTGACCCTTCTCGATAAACCGGAACGCCGCCTGCGTCCCGTGGACGTCGCCTATGTCGGATTCCCCATCCCGGACGAGTTCGTGGTGGGATACGGCCTGGATTACGCCGAAAAGTACCGCAACCTGCGCGACGTCTGTATTCTCGAGCCGTAACCGGCAAACCTTTCGAGTAACCCGGGGCTTTGATTAAGATGTTACATGCTGAATCGGATCGCGCTGATTGGTGCGGCGCTGCTGGGTCTTTCTCTCTCCGCTCAAACCCCTGACACCGCCACCCTGCGCGGCCGCGTAATCGATCAAACCCACGCGGCTGTCGTCGCCGTGCAGATCCGCGCCGTCAACACGCTCAGCGGCTGGAAGCGCGAAACGCAGACCGATGCCGCGGGGCTGTTCTCGCTCTCCGGCCTGCCCGTCGCCGGAGCTTATAACATCACAGCCAGCAAACAGGGCTTCGGCGACACGGCGGTGAGCGACACCGTTCTCGAAGGCGGCACCACTGCGGACCTTACCATTGAACTCAGCGTGGCTGGCGGGAACTCGCAGGTCACCGTCACGGGAGCGGCTGGCCAGGTGCGCACCGATCAGCCGCAGCTGGGCGTCCGGCTGACTGCCGGGCAGATGGAAGAGACCCCGCTGCTGAACCGCCGCATTACGTATCTGCCACTCTTAAATGCCGCCAACCGCCAGGCCATCAACCAGGGCGACGTCTTCATGAACGAAAACCTCTTCACCAGCAACGGCGCGGGCCGCCGGCAGACCTGGTTCGAGGTGGACGGCGCCACCGGAAACGACAGCTGGGGCCGGCAGACCATCTTCAGCAACATCCCGCTCGCGGCCGTGCAGGAGATGACGATCCTGCAAAACGCCTTCTCCGCGGAATACGGCGGCGGCACCGGCAGCGCGGTCAACATCGTGACCAGGAGCGGCGGCAATCGGTTTCACGGCGCAGTGCTGGAGCTGTGGCGCCCGGCGGCGACGGGAGCCGCTCTTTCGGGCTTCAACTCCACCAACGCGGCCAGCGGTAACGATCTCACCACGGATTCACTGGGCCAGACCGCGGCGACGCTTTCCGGCCCGATTGGCACGTCGAAACGAACCCACTTCTTGCTTTCCGGAGAGGACAGCCGCGAGAACCGCGCCTCGCCCATCATTTCTCCCGTCGCGCCCGGTTCGTTCGTCGGGCATTACCGCGGCTGGCTGGGTTTTATGCGCCTCGATCACGCCCTCAACGATTCGAACAATCTGTTCTTCCGCAGCATCCTGGACGGCTTTCACGATACGAACCCAAATGGCACTGTTGGCGGAAACAACCTGCCAACCGTGGACCGCGTCTTTCGCCGTCGGACTTATTCCGAAGAACTCGGCGAAACCGCCGCTATTAGCCCTGCCGTGCTGAACAGCGTGCGGCTACAGTTTCAGCTGGCGTCGCCAATCACCGAGTTCGATCCCGTCATCTACGGAACCCAGTTTGTCGTGCCGGTCTCGACAGGCGGCACGTTCACCTCCGGCACCTCGCAGTCCGCCCTGCTCATGAACCGTCAGTATCAGGCGAGCGATACCCTCTCGGCAGTGCGCGGACCGCACCAGCTCAAATTCGGGGCGGACGTAATCGTCGCGCACACCGGCGGCAACAGCAAGGAGTTCGGCGGCCCCATCTATCTCGGTCAGTTCACCTACAGCACCTGCACCGCCGCATTAACCATCTGCGAAAGCCCCGCGTTCCTGAACAACATCGCGAACGTCCGCAGCTATACCCAAAGCTACGGCAATGCCAGCTACACCGTTAACGACACGCTCTGGGCCGTTTTCATTCAGGACGATTACCGCGTCCGGCGCGATCTTACCCTTAACCTGGGGCTGCGTTACGAACAGCAGACCTTCACCGATTCGCGGCTGAACTTCGCTCCGCGCGTGGGCTTCGCCTACAATGTCCACGGCGACGGCAGGACCGTGGTGCGCGGCGGCTTCGGCATCTACTATTCGCAAATTGTCGACAACTCGCAGGCCAATTACGCACTCACGGGCGTCACCGGTGTCTTCAACTACACCGCCACGCCGGGCCAGGTCGGCTTTCCTTCCAGCATCGCGGCGGCGCCACTGCCCGCGTTTCCGGCCGGGGCCGTGGCTCCGGTGCGCAGTCTATATGTGCGCCCGGGCGATCCGCTTGATCCCGGCGGTCGCCTGGTGAATCCTTATTCCGAGCAGTACACCTTTGGCGTGCAGCGCCGTCTGGGGCCGGAATGGCTCCTGAGCGTAGATTACGTCGGCTCCCACACGCTTAAGATCAACCGCCCGCTGGACATCGATGCGCCCGCGCCGTTCATCCGTACCGCTCCCGGGCAGGTGCGGACGGCGCAGGCGGCCAACTGCACCCGACCTTATTGGGTCGCCTGGTACGCCCAGCATGGAATGACCTGCAGCCCCACCGCCGCCAGTAACCCGCAGCCGCCCTACGCGTTGATCGAGACCGACGTCAACAACGGCTACCTGCACTACAACGCGCTAGACGTGAACCTGAGCCGCGAATTCCGGCACGGCGTCTCGCTCCTTGCTAGTTACACCTGGTCGCACGCCACCGACAACGTGGATCCCGACACCACCAGCCAGAATCCCAACGATCCGAGCTTTACCGGGCGCATCGAGAATGCCAACGCCATCTTCGATCAGCGGCACCGCTTTGTTCTGAGTGGAGTCTGGGTGGCGCCCCTGAAGATGAGCATGGGCGGCGTGGCCACCGTGGCTTCCGGTCTGCCTTACAACGTGGTCACGGGCGTTAACAACAGCGGCGATACCGGCGGCAGCACGGATCGTCCGGTGATCAATGGAGCCGTGGTGGGCCGCAACACGGGGCGGGGAACGCCGATCTATGACCTGCAGCCTTTTCTCGAACGGCCGTTCGCGCTCTTTAGCGAACGCTGGCGGCTGGTGCTGCGCGCGGAGGCCTTCAATGTTTTGAACCACGCGAACTTTGTGGGATTCAGCGGTACCTACGGGAACGCAGCCACTGCCGGTGCCGGCTTCGGCCAGCCCCTCGCGGGCATCACGGCGCAGCTTCCCGCCAGATCTCTGCAATTCTCCGCGCGGGTTACTTTCTAAGGATCATTCCGGCCGTTTACTGCAGATGGATCTAGTCAGCCTTCTGCCTGATCAGTAAACGGCGCGGATGATTCGCGGGATGGTGCGCGAAAGTGGTCAGTTCGGATTGCGAAGAGATCGTTTGGCCGGCCTCAAACAGAAATCCCGTGCCAAGTCCAGCCGCGGAGAGTAGAAAAACAAAAGTCAGCGACAGGTTGCGCATGCTATTACAACGCAAACTGCCGCTGACTAGTTTTGGACGAAAGACTAAATCTTTGTAAATAAGTGTGATAACCAGGTTACCGGTGTCCGCCGCGTCCGCCGCCACTGGCACCGCCGCCCGAGAACCCACCGCCACCCGCGCTGCCGGCGCCCATCCCCGAGGATGCGCCCGAGCTACCTGCACCGCTCGCGCGGCCAAACCCGGTGGACGAAGAGGAAGAAGCCATGTTACCCAGCGAATTATTCGCCGATGCGCGTCCGAATCCATTCGACGTCTGGTCGCCCACGTGCGCCGTACTCACACCCCGTCCGCCGCCGCCGTAAGCGATCGCCGGCCGGTAGACCGAGTACACAGTATACGGGCTCCAGAAGCCGTAACCGTAGGGGCTCCAGTACGTGCCCATTCCGGGAACATAGGTATACATCGAATAAAACGGGTTGTAGTACCAGCCGCCGCTTCCGCCCCAGGTGCTGCCGGAATCGCGGAGCGATTTTGCGGCCGAGACATTCGCCACCGCCAGATTCTGGCTGCGCTGCATGCTCCACCGTGCCAGATCGTCGCCGTCCTTGGCATCGAACTTCTCACTGACCAGTGCGCGTCCAAACGGCAGCAGACGCCCCGCGCGCACCACCGTGGTTTCGCCGTTCGCTTCCACTTCGGCTTCACCGTGATACACCTTCAGCTCTTCCGGACTGGTCTGCATCTCGAAGACGCCGGCCTTGCGGACATGCACCTGAAAATCCTTATATACGATGGTGACCGCGTTGTCCTTCATCGGGCTGTCCGATTCCACAATCACCTTGCCGCCCAGGAACTCCACGCGCGTGTCAATCAGCCGGTTCGTGACCATACGCACGGCGCTCTGATCGCCAACGCGCAGAAACACGCCAGGCGTGAGCAGAATTTCCGCCCGCCCGGCTTCCGTGCTGAGTTTGGAATTCTCTTTAATGTCCGGGAAAGTGCCGTATTTCTGATTGACTTCCTTGCCATCCAGAAATACCGCGCCTTCCGAAACGTGAAGCACACCGGAATGTGCGGAGATCACAGACTGCCCGAGCACTGCAATGGGACTGCAAAGGGCGAAAGCGGCGACCAGCAGGTTACGCATGTAAACCTCTTTAATCCTAAATAGTGATCCGGTTCCGGACAATTGTCAAATCAGGCGCTGGCGGAGCGGGAATCGCGATGCACCGCGTCGAGCACCCCATTCACAAAATGGCCGGACTCTTTCCCGGAGAACCGGCGCGCCAGTTCAATGGCCTCGTCAATCAGCACCGGCGCGGGCGTATCGGTGTGCAGCATTTCATACACCGCCAGACGCAGGATGTTCCGGTCCACCGCCGGCATGCGCTCCAGCCGCCAGTGGTCCGCGTGCCGTGTGATCTGCCCGTCGATCTCTTCGATCTGCGAAACCGTCCCGCGCACCAACTGTTCCAGGAAAGCGTCCCGGTCGCTGCGCGCCGCGCCATCTTCCGAAGAAAGCGACGCGTAGAAAGCCTCGATCGATTCCTGCGCGGAATGCTTACGGGCGTCCCACTGAAAAAGAATCTGCAGCGCCTGCTCGCGCGCTTTGTGACGGGACGGCATCGCTATTGTTTCCCCGCAACCTGACGCAGCAGGTTCGCCATTTCAATCGCTGTCATCGCGGCATCGAAGCCTTTGTTCCCGCTTTTCGCGCCTGCCCGGTCCACTGCCTGCTCCACGGTATTCGTCGTTAGCACGCCGAACGCCACCGGAATGCCCGTCTCCACAGCCAGGTTCGCCAGGCCGCGGGCCGCCTCGCCCGCCACGTAATCAAAATGTGGCGTATCCCCCCGAATCACCGCGCCCAGACAAATGATGCCGTCGTGCCTCTTGCCGTGCGCCAGCGCCCGCGCCGTAACCGGCATCTCCCAAGCCCCGGGCACGCGCACAATGTCTACCGCGTCTTCCGCGCAGCCGGATCTCTTCAGTGCGTCGAGCGCGCCCGCCAGCAGCCGGTCGGTGATGAAGCCGTTGAAACGCGCCACCACGATGGCAAACCTCAGCCCCTGGCCGGATAAGTTTCCTTCGATTGTCATTTTCCTGTGAATGCCGGCGCGCGCTTCTCCAGAAATGCGCGAGCCCCTTCCATCCGATCCGAGCTCGCCGCGGCCAGCCCGAACGCCATCGCTTCGAACCTCAGTCCCGCGTCCATGCCACAGTCGAGGCCCACGTCCACCGCCTGCATCGTCAGTCCCGAAGCCAGCGGCCCGTTGGCCAGCACTTTTCGAAGCCACGCGCGGCTGAACGCAATCAGCTCGCCCTGCTCCACCACATGATTCACCAGGCCGATACGGTGCGCCTCCGCCGCGCTCACCGGTTCCGCGGAAAGCAGCATCTCGAGCGCCCGGCCTCGTCCCACCAGCCTTGGAAGCCTCTGCGTGCCGCCGTAGCCCGCCAGAATTCCCAGCTTCACTTCCGGCTGGCCCATCACGGCATTGTGCGAAGCCATGCGCACGGTACAGCACATCGCCAGTTCCAGCCCGCCGCCCAGCGCATAGCCATTGATCGCGGCAACCGAGGGCTTCCGCATGGTCTCCAGCCGGCGCAGCACGTTTTGGCCTCGCCGCGACAGCGATTCGGCTTGCGCCGGCGAAAGCTCCGCCAGCTCTTGAATGTCCGCTCCCGCAATGAACGCTTTCGCCCCGGCTCCCGTGAGCATGATCCCGCGCACCGCCGGGTCCTGCTCCGCCCGCACGAACGCGCGATCCAGCTCGCCGATAGTTGCCTGATTCAGCGCATTGCGTTTTTCCGGCCGGTTGATCGTAATAAGCGCGATGCCGTGCTCATCCTGCTCAAAAAGCGTTGTCTCCGAACCGTATGTCATACTAAAAATTCAGCCTAATCATACCGCATGGACCGTGAATTCATCCGCAATTTTTCCATCATCGCGCATATCGATCACGGTAAATCCACGCTTGCCGACCGGCTCCTGGAAGTCACCGGAGCGCTTTCCAAACGCGAAATGATGGAGCAGGTGCTCGACTCCATGGACCTCGAGCGCGAGCGTGGAATCACCATCAAAGCTCACGCCGTTCGTCTCGCGTATATGGCCTCTGACGGGAAGGAATACCAGCTCAACCTGATTGATACTCCTGGCCACGTGGATTTTTCCTACGAAGTGGCCCGCAGCCTCCAGGCTTGCGAAGGCGCGCTTCTGGTAGTCGACGCTTCGCAGGGCGTCGAAGCCCAGACACTGGCGAACACCTACCTCGCCCTCAACCACAACCTCGAAATCATTCCGATCCTTAATAAGATCGACCTGCCCGCGGCCGAGCCGGAACGCATCCGCGAGCAGATCGAAACCCTGATCGGTCTCGATGCGAAGGATGCGATCCTCTGCAGCGCCAAACAGGGCATCGGCATCACCGAAACGCTCGAAGCCATTGTCCATCTGATTCCGCCGCCCTCCGGCGACGCCGACGCCCCTCTGCGCGCGCTCATCTTCGATTCCTGGTTCGATCCCTATCGCGGCGTCATCGTGCTGCTGCGCATCGTCGACGGCCGTCTGAAACTGGGGCAGAAGATCCGCCTCTGGTCCAACGGCCAGACCTTCGACGTAGAAGGCTGCGGCTACCAGGCGCCCAAAGCCACTCCCACCCAGGAACTCTCGGCGGGCGAAGTCGGCTACCTCTACGCAAATATCAAAACAGTCTCGGACGCAAAGATCGGCGACACCGTCACCGACCACAACAACCCAGCCGCCGAACCGCTGCCTGGCTTTGAAGAGATCAAGCCCATGGTCTTCGCGGGCCTCTACCCGGTCGAATCGCACGAGCACGGTCTTCTCCGCGATGCGCTCGAAAAGCTGCGTCTCAACGACAGCGCGTTCAACTTCGAACCGGAAAACAGCACCGCTCTCGGCTTCGGTTTCCGCTGTGGCTTCCTCGGCCTGCTGCATCTCGAAATTGTGCAGGAGCGCCTCGAGCGCGAGTTCAATATCGACCTGATCACCACCGCGCCCGGCGTGCGCTACCGCATCACCAACACCAAAGGCGAGGTTTACGAAGTCGATAACCCGAACAAGTTCCCCGATCCGTCTTCCATCAAGACCATCGAGGAGCCCATCATCGATGCCTCCGTTATCACGCGCGAGGAATACATCGGCGGCATTCTCGCGCTGCTCGAAGACAAGCGCGGGCTGCAGAAAAAGTTCGAATACATCGGCAGCGGCCGCGTCCTGCTCCTCTATGAAATGCCGCTGAACGAAATCGTGCTCGATTTTTACGACCGCCTGAAATCCGCCTCGCGCGGCTATGCGTCGCTCGATTACCACCTCGCCGGCTTCCGCGTTTCGCCCATGGTGCGTTTGGATGTCCTGATCGCGGGCGATCCTGTCGATGCGCTCTCCATCATCGTGCACAAGGATTTCGCGTACGAGCGTGGCAAGCTGCTCATCGAGCGCATGCGCAAGCTCATTCCCCGCCAGATGTTCGAAGTTGCGCTGCAGGCCGCCATCGGCACCAAGATCATCGCCCGCGAAACCATCAAGGCCATCGGCAAAAACGTTCTCGCCAAGTGCTACGGCGGCGATATTTCGCGCAAACGCAAGCTGCTGGAAAAGCAAAAGGAAGGCAAAAAACGCATGAAGCGCGTGGGCACCGTCGATATCCCGCAGGAAGCGTTCCTCGCCGTTCTCAAGGTCGGCAATTCCGAGGAGGCCGATTGAAACCCGTTTTCTTCTTCATATTGACGGCGCTGCTTGCCGCGCAGACTCCTCCTCCTCCGCGCCGCCTCGCCGGGTTCGTCGACAACCCAACGTTCGATTCCACGCCGCCCGAACTGCCCGCCGATCTGAAACCCGGCGGCATCCTGATCTTTTCCAAGACCTCCGGCTACCGCGACGAACCCGCCCTCCAGGCCTCCAACGCCGCGCTCGCCGCCATCGCCAAAGAGCGGAACTGGCCATTCTTCATCACCGAAAACGGCGCGGTGATGAATGCCGGACAGCTCGCAAAGTTTCGCCTGGTGATCTGGAACAATACCAGCGGCGACCCGCTCACCGCGGAACAGCGCGCCGCCTTCAAAACCTGGGTGGAAAACGGCGGCTCCTGGTTCGGCATTCACGGCGCGGGTGGCGACCCGGTCGAAAACCACGGCCACTCCTCACTGGCGGATTGGAAGTGGTATGTCGAGACACTCGTCGGCGCGCAGTTCATCGTGCACTCCAGCATCATGCCCGCCGTCATCCACATCGAAGATCCGCGCAGCCCGCTCGCGAAGAATCTCCCCGGTGAATGGCGCCGTCCGGAGGAGTGGTATTCGTTTGACAAAAGTCCACGCGGAAAACCCGGCTACCGTATCATCGCCACGGTCGATGAAAAGACCTACACGCCCGGCCGCGCCACCATGCCAGGCGACCACCCACTGATCTGGTGGCACTGCGTCGGCAAAGGCCACGCGCTCTATTCCGCGCTCGGCCACGCCGGCTACATGTATGCCGAACCTCTGTTCCTGCAGTTCCTGGATAACGCCATGGCGTGGGGCCTCGCTCAAAGCGGCCACGCCTGCCCCGGCACTTAGCGCAAGTACTGCTTCCACCACAGCATTTCCTGCTGATACCGGTGCACCGTATCCCACGGGCTCCAGCCGCCATGATATTCGCCGGGGTAGCGCACGAACTTCGCCGGCACGCCGCGTTTCTTCAGCGTTGTATACATCTCCTCGGCCTGCGAAATCGGCACGCGCGCGTCCGCTTCGCCATGCACGAATAGCGTCGGCGTGCGAATCTGCGCCGCATACGTGATGGGCGAGTGCCGGATCATCACCGCGTTCGCCTCCGGCTCCCACGGCCTGCCCAGAAATTCGCTCTCCTTCGTCCGTGGAATATCGCCCGTGCTGTAGTTGCTCACCCAGTCCGAAGGGCCCGCTCCCACCACCGCAGCCGCGAACCGGTCCGTATGCCCAATGATCCAGTTCGTCAGAAATCCGCCGTACGAATACCCCGTCACGCCCAGGCGCTTCGGGTCGCCGTGATAATGCTTCAGCGCCGCATCCACCCCGGCCATCACATCTTCAAAATCGCGGTCACCCCACCCGCCCCACGTGCCCCACTGGAACTTCTCGCCATAGCCGGTCGATCCGCGCGGGTTCGTATAGAGCACAATGTAGCCAGCCGCCGCGATCAACTGCTCTTCGAAGGAAAAGCTGTTCGAGAACGCCCCGTGCGGACCCCCGTGAATAGTCAGAACCATCGGGTATGCCGGTCCGCGCGCATCGTAACCCGGCGGCAGCACCACCCAGCCATCGATGGACGTGCCATCTTTGCTGTCATACCGCAGCCGTTCCACCCTGCCCAGCTGCACGCGCGCAAGAAGCGCGTCCTGAAACGTGGTCAGCTTCTTCTCTCCCTCTCCGCGCAATGACGCCGTGAAGACTTCCACCGGATGGTCCGGCGTGGTCGCGGTATACGCAATCCGCCCGCCCGCGACACTCACATCCCCAATCACCCGGTCACCCTTCGTCACCTGCTCCACATTTCCGTCCATCGAGACGCGAAACAAATGCGCCTCGCCTTTTACGCCTGCGTGGAAATACAGCCAGCGGCCGTCTTCACTCCACTTCGCCGCGCTCGGCAGATCGTCCCAGTTCGGCGTCAGGTTGTGCGGCGTGCCGCCCGCCGCCGGAATCACATACAGATCCAACGCGCCTCCCTGCGTTCGCCTGGCCGTCAGCACGCGGTTCAACCCCTCCTGCCGCAGCACCGCGATGGAGCGTCCATCGGGCGACCACGCGGGTGCCGAATGGTTCCAGCCGTCATCCGCCGTGATCCGTTTGGGCGCGCCGCCGGCAGCATCCACCGTCCAAAGATCCGAGCGCTCGTATGACTGTTCATCGCGCTGATGCAGATTCGCCGTGAACGCCAGCGATCGGCTGTCGGGACTCCAGACCGGGGTCAGCACATCCACGCCCAGGTGCGTCAACTGCTTCAATTCGCCGCCCTGGAACGCCACCACATACAATTCGTTCGGAGGTGTGGCCAGCGGATCGCGCGGGTCCGGCAAGTAGCCCCGTCCGTCAAAACGGTAGTTCATCCAGTCATACATGCGGCCTTTGAACCGCTCCTGCGTCAGCCTGTCGAACTCCGAAACCGGCGCCGCTGCGGCTTTCGCGGGCGGTGTTTTCTTCGTGAACGCGATCCACTGCCCGTCCGGACTGACTACCGGCGCGCAGCCGACCCACGGAATCGCCGTTGCTTTGTCCGTCCCGGTACCCGAACCAGCGGCTATTGGCCGTATAGATCAGCGTTTTTCCATCGGGAGTCCAGCGCGGCATCGTTGAGCTGACCTTTGCGTCGCTGATGCATACCGGCGCGGCGGAGCCGTCCGCCGGCCCCAGCCAGACCTCGCTCAGCCGCTTGTTCTCCGCCTCGATGATCCGCGTGCGTACAAACCCCAGTCTGGTCCCGTCCGGCGACAGCACCGGCGCCGATACCGTTTCGAGCGCGTAGTAGTCCTTCAGTTCCACAGGCCTCGATTGCGCCGCGGCCGCGGCGGCGAAAGCAAGCAGCAGTGCCAGTCGTTGCATAGGTTTTCATCAATGATAGACTTCTCCCATGCTTTTGCGGCTGGGCGGCGCCCTGCTTATCTGTTCACTGGGTTCGTTCGGCCAAACCCGCCCCGTTTTTCAGGAGACGTTCGAAAGCGGTAGAATCGATCCCGCCGTCTGGGACACCCGAACCAGCGGCACCGCCACCGTCGCCGTTGAATCTGTCGATGGCGCGCACGGCAAATACGCGCTCCACATCCATTACCCGGAAATGGCCGCGCGCAGTTACGCCTTCGTCGTGGCCACCCATCTGCCGGCATCCGTGCGCACCCATTTCTTCGGCCGCGCCTATATGAAGGTTTCTTCCGGCATCGGGACAACGCACAACCCGCTGATCTTCGCGGGCGAAGACGGCTGGCCCCTTTCCAAGTTCGAAGAGATTGGCACCTCCCGCGGCATGTGGATGCCGTCTTACCAGGAGAACAAATCGCTCGCCGGGCAGGGCCGCGGAGAAATCACCAAACGCAGCGAATCCGCCCCGCCCGCCGACAAATGGTTCCTCCTCGAGTGGGAATTCAGTGACGACCCCTCCTTCATTAACCTGTGGGTGGACGGCCTGCAGATCGGCGAGACCGTGAAGTTTGCCTGGCCCAAAGGCAGCAACACCGTTTCCGGCCTGGTCGGCGGCTTCACCGAATTCGGCTTCGGCGCCAGAGTCTGGGGCGCTCCACCTCAGGGCTTCGACATCTTCTACGACGATATCGAAATCGGCACGGAACGTCTGGGCCCGGCGAAGTAGCTGGCTTGCGCGGCTTCTGCACTTTCGGCAGGGCAAACGCTCCTGCGTGAAACCCTCTTTACTACAAAGAGACACAGCAAGGCTTTCCATGCTCAAGGCAGCACCGGCCCGCGGAACTCGAATGGGATAAAGCGGCCTGTTCAAAGGTTATAAAAACGCCGTGAGTAACCTCGACCGAAATCGGCCTTCAGGTGTTTGAAAGACCTGCTCCGCAGTCAAATGCCGTTTCGTTTCGTCCCGCATTTTTTCGTCCCCCCATTTGCTCTACAATCAGACCGTGCCTTTCGACGGCCTCCGCGTTCTCTCACTCGAAAGCCGCCGCGCTTCCGAAATGGCAACTCTGATTCGCAATCAAAAGGGTGAGCCGTTCATCGCGCCCTCCATGCGCGAAGTGCCACTTGAACGCAACGAGCCCGCCTTTGCTTTCGCCGAAGACCTATTCGCAGGAAAGTTTGACATGGTCATCCTCCTGACGGGCGTAGGCACGCGCTATCTCGACCGCATTCTCGCCACCCGCTACCCGCCCGGCAGTTTCGCCGGAGCACTGCGCACCGTCACCGTCGTCGCCCGCGGCCCCAAACCTATGACAGTCCTGCGCGAAATGCAGGTCCCCGGCGCGATCATGGCCCCCGAGCCCAACACCTGGCGCGAAATCCTCGCCATCACGCAGCACCGCCCGGAGCGCAACATCGCAGTGCAGGAATACGGCCGCCCCAGCACCGAACTGCACGAAGGCCTGCGCGCGCAGGGCCGCTCCGTTACCTCCGTCCCGGTCTACCAGTGGCAACTCCCCGAGGACACCGCGCCGCTCCGCGAGGCCGCCCGCCTTCTCGCCGATGGGCGCTTCGACGTGTCGCTCTTCACCACCTCGGTCCAGCTTCCCTTTCTGCTGCAGGCCGCGGAAGAGCAGGGAATCGCGCCGGCCACTCGCGCGGGCCTTCTCCAAACCGTGGTTTCCTCCATCGGCCCCACCACTACCGAAGCCCTCGAAGAGCTCGGCATCCATCCCGATATGGAGCCGTCTCATCCGAAAATGGGCAATCTGGTTCTCGAAACCGGACAGCGCGCGCGCGATCTGCTCCGCGCCAAGCGAGGCGTCTGAGCTATGGCCAAACCACCGGACGACGGAGGCTTCGCGCAGTACACGGGCATCGCCATGCTGCTGCCAGTATCCGCGCTCGTCGGCTATGGCATCGGCTACGGACTCGACAAGCTCTTCCACACCACTTATCTCCACTATGTCTTTCTCGTGCTGGGCATCATAGCCGGCATGGTGGAAGCCATCCGGTCCTCGCAGGCGGATGTCGACCCCAAATGATCATCCCCGTCTGATCCGCAGGCTGCAGATTTTCCTGCTCTGGGCCACTATAGCCGGAGCCCTCGGCGCCCAGATCTTCGGTGGCTGGCGCTGGTCCCTCGGTTTCCTCCTCGGCGCCGCCGCCTCTTACGCCAACTTCCGCAACCTGCACAGTATCGTAAACGCTGTCGGCACGCCCCGCTCCACCGGTGGACTGGGCGCCGCTGCCTGGATCCTTTTCCGCTTCATCGTGCTCGTTCTTGGTGCATTTGTTATCCTGAAGTTTACGAAAATCAGTCTGTACGCCGCGTTCACGGGATTGTTCTGCTCCGTCGCAGCCGTCGTACTGGAGGCCGTGTTCGAACTGACTTATGAACGATGAAGAAATAGCCCTTACCCGCTTCTTTAACGAGCACCTGGCCGGCCTCGGCAACGGTCTGCTCGGGCTGTTTGGGCAGCATGCGGAAAACGCCTCCCGTCCCTGGGCGAATTTCATCGTCATGCAGATCGTGGTGGCGCTGATCATCGTCGTGGTTTTCCTGATCCTGCGCGCCCGCCTCTCGGTCGATAAGCCTGGCAAACTGCAGCAGATCATGGAAGAGCTCTACGCGTTTCTGCGCGGCCAGACGGATGAAAACGTCGGCCATGCGGGCCGCGAATATTTGCCGCTCTTCGGAACCCTGTTCATCTTCATTCTGTTTTCTAATCTGATCGGCACCATCCCCGGCCTGCTCTCACCCACGCAGTTCCATTACGTACCGGCAGGCTGCGCCCTGATCGCTTTCCTTTATTACAACTACGTCGGCATCCGGCGCGCCGGCATCGGTAAATACTTTGCGCATTTCGCCGGCCCCAAAGTGTTCGATCACTGGCTGCCCAATACGCTGCTCGCCATTCTGATGATCCCCATCGAAATCATCAGCCACCTTGCGCGGCCCATGTCGCTCACCATCCGTCTGTTCGCCAATATGTTCGCCGGCGAACAGGTGACGGCCGTCTTTCTCAGCCTCACTTACTTAGTCGTACCCGCGCTCTTCATGGGACTGCACGTGTTCATCGGCTTTCTGCAGGCCTACATCTTCGCTCTGCTGACTATGGTCTATGTCGGCAGTGCCATTGCGGAAGAGCACTAATTCATTCAACCGGCTTAATGCCGCTTTCTGTGTGAGGCCGCCAGCTTAGCCTGTCCGGCAACCACCTCCAGAGAGCGAATCATACACAAAGGAGCAACAAACAACGTGAGAACCAAATGTTTCCTGACCCTGCTGGCGCTCTGTCTCTTCGCCATGCCGATCTTTGCCCAGAACGCACCCACCGGTGGCAGCTCGAACGCCAACACCTGGGGTCCGCTGACGGCCGGCTTCGCCATGGCGATTGCCGCCGCCGGTTGCGGTCTCGGCATGGGTCGCGCCATCGGAAGCGCGACGGAGGGCATGGCCCGTAACCCCGGTGCCGCAGGTGCCATCCGCGGCGCGCTGATTCTCGGTCTGGTGCTGATCGAATCGCTCGCGCTCTACGTGATCGTCATCATCTTCGTCAAAGTCGTACCGTAAACCCTCCCTTCGGGCCGGACTCAATCACGAGTTCCGGCCCTCTTTTCTCTTTCTTTCAACAAACTCCGCCCGTCGCCCGATCTCTGCCTGCTAATGTGATCGAATCGCTCCGCTAATCCGCAAAAACCGCCTCCTCCAACCCGCCTCGTCATCCCGCAAGCCCAAACTCTCCCTCGCTCCCCCAAACACCCCGGCCAAACTGCGGTCACACGCGTTCCCCAAAAATCTTCGCTTTTGTTTGCATAAGGTTGCCCGCCATCTCCGGCGAACTGCCAAGTCTCGTCAGCCACCATGAGGACAGGAAAACCATGTCCGACCAAAACACCTCCAAAACCGTCCAGAAGATCTCGCAAATCTGGAGCAGCAAACGCGAATGTCAGATCGCGGTGCGCATTCAATATCAGGTACATACCGAAGGCGGATGCCGGATTTTCAAACTCGCTCAGGTCGAAGAGCTCGCGTGATTCGTTCGCGCAGTCTTCGCGTTATCCTGTGTGCTTGGCAAAGCGTCTGTTCTTTCAAACACTTACCAGGCCGGCTTTGCCTGCATGACGGATTCGCTCAGCGCGCCACCCGGCGGCGGCCGTCTGCTGGTTCTGGTCCCTGCGTTTAACGAAGAAGGCGCAATCGCGCGAGTCGTCTCCTCCATCCGGCGCGAAGTTCCCCACGCTCCGGTCCTGGTCGTCGACGACTGCTCCGTCGATGCCACCATTCAGGAAGCCACCCGCGCCGGCGCTCACATCCTGAGCCTGCCCCACCATCTCGGGCTCGGCGGCTGCGTGCAAACCGGCTACAAGCTCGCCTTCGAACTCGGTTACGAATACGTCATCCGGGTCGATGGCGATGGCCAGCACGATCCTCAGGACATCCCGCGCATCTACGAAACCCTGCGCGCCTCCGGCTGCGAAATGGTCATCGGCTCGCGCTTCGTTGAAGATTCCAGCCGCCACACCAGCGCCGTCCGCTCCCTCGGCATCCACTTCTTTCGCGCCGTGCTTCGACCCATTCTGGGCAAACCGGTTCACGATCCCACTTCCGGATTTGTCGGCGTCAACCGCCGCGCCCTCTCCGTCTTCAGCCGTAGCTTCCCGCTCGAATATCCCGAAATCGAGACGCTCGTCGTCCTCCAGCGCAAAGCCTTCAACTTTGTCGAAGTCCCCTGCCGTTTTCATCCCCGCACCACCGGCAAGTCTTCCATCACCGCGCTCAAATCCATCTACTACATCGTTCACGTGCTGCTCGGCGTCCTGATCAATGTGTTGAAATATGAAGGCGGGGCCCGACGCGGCGCCCGACGAAGATAACGGAGCACCTGCTGTTGGATCGCCTTTTACACTGGACCACCGCGCTCAGCATCGTCCTCATTCTTCTGGTGCTCAGTTCGGTGCGTCGAGCGCACATCCGCGTGGAATACTCCGTCTCCTGGCTCATCGCCTCCATAGCGCTGCTGGTGCTGTCCCTGAATCCCACGCTCATCGAATCCGCCGCCGGCGTCTTCGGCATTACTTACGCGCCCCTCGCCCTGCTCGTCATCGCGGGAGCGGCGTTTCTCCTCGTGTTCTTCCGGCTCTCGGTGATCATCTCCAAATTGAAGGACGACAACATCGCGCTCGCACAGCGTCTTGCCATCGTAGAGTTTCATCTGCGTGGCGGTAAGGAACTCCCGCGGTGAAGACCCAGACCCGTCCGCAGCCGCGCAGTCAGCGCACGCCGCAGCGGCCTGTCCCGCCCGCGGCCGTTCCCGCTCGTCCCTGGGAAGCCGCCTGGTGGATGTACGCTCTCGGCGCGCTCGCTTCTTTCCTCCTCGCGCTCTGGATTTACCAGCCTTCTCTCAACGGCCAGTTCGTCTTTGACGATCTGCACCTGCCCTTCAATCAGCCTGGGGCCATCTTCGCGCCCCTGTCCTCCTGGCTGCACGTTCGGCCGGTCACTATGCTCAGCTACTGGGCCAATCTCCACTGGGTCGGGCCTGAGCCGTTCTCCTTTCATCTCTGGAACATCGCGTTCCACACTGCTGCGGCCTTTCCGCTCTTCTTCGTACTCCGCCGCCTGCTGGAACTGGCAGAAACCGCCGAACCCGCGCGCACCACCTTCGCGCTCTTCGGCGCCGCCCTGTTCCTGCTGCACCCCATCCAGTCCGAGGGCGTCGCTTACGTCGCCGGTCGATCCGAAGCTATAAGTGCCTTCTTCTACTTCGCCGCGTGGATGGCTTTTCTCTACCGCCGTACCTCTGCCATCTCCTGGCCCGCCGCCGCCGGCGTGCTGCTTCTCTTCGGCGCCGCTGTCGGCTCCAAGGAACACACCCCCACTCTCCCCGCCGTTCTGCTCCTGACGGATTACTTCTTCAATCCCGGCTTCTCCTGGAGCGGCGCGCGCCGAAACTGGAAGCTCTACGTTCCCATCCTCGTCCTCGGTCTCATTGGCGTCGTCGTCATCCTGCGCGTCATCGGCCGCGACACCATCAGCGTCGGCTTCAACCTCGAAGAGTTCACCTGGTACCAATACCTCTTCACGCAGTTCCGCGTCTTCTTCGCCTACCTCGGCCTGTTCCTGTTCCCGTACTGGCAAACCATCGATTACGATTTCGCCGTCTCCCACACCCTCTTCGAGCACGGCGCCATCTTCTATCTCCTCGGCATCGTCGCCCTTGCCGCGCTCGCTTTCCGTTGCCGCCGCCGCTTCCCGTTGGCTTCGTTCGGTTTCTTTCTCTTCGTCGTGATTCTCGCGCCCACCTCGTCCTTCATCCCGTTGAAAGACGTCATGGCGGACCGCCGTATGTATCTGCCTCTCGTCGGGCTCATCCTGATCTCGCTCGAATTCCTGCGCCGCTGGAACATCAATCGCAAAACTCTCATCGCCCTCATGGGCGGCCTCTGCCTTGTCTTCGCCGTCTGGAGCCACGAACGCAGCACCGTCTGGCGCAGTTCCCTCTCGCTCTGGGAAGATGCGGCTCGGAAAGGCCCCAACAAACAGCGCGTCCAGTTCGGCCTCGCCGTGGCCGATTTTCAGGCGAACCGCTGCCCCGCGGCCATCGACCACTACGCCCGGGCCGCCGCCATCCAGAAGCCGGACTACATGGTTCTGATGGATTGGGGCATGGCCTATGAATGCAACGGCCAGCATGCCGAAGCCCTGCAGAAACTCCACCAGTCCGTCGATCTGCACTCGAGCGCGCAGGCGTGGGCCAACATTGCACTCATCGGATTCAAACAGGGCAAAATCGACGAGCCGCTCGCAGAGCTCGATAAAGCCGAGGCGCTCGATCCCGGCATGATCACCGTCTATCTCTATCGCGCCACCGTCATGGAAGCCATGAACCGGCTGCCCGTCGCCGAAGCGAATTACCGGCACGTCCTGAATCTGAACTCCGCTAACCGCAGCGCCATCGAAGGGCTCGCCCGAGTGCAAGCCGCCATGCGCGCCGCCGCCCGCTGATGCGGATTGGCGTTAATGCGCTCTATCTCATTCCCGGCGGAGTAGGCGGCACGGAGATTTATCTCCGCAGCCTGCTCGCCGCGCTCGCCGCCCTCGACAACCAGAACCAGTTCTTCATCTTCACCAACCGCGAAACCGGCCCCGATCTGGTTCCCGCTCAGGCGAACTTTCATCACCATCCCGTTCCCGTTCGCGCGGTCAACCGCCCCGCCCGCATACTGTATGAACAGACCGGCCTGCCCGCCGCGGTCCGCCAGCTGCGCCTCCACGTCCTGCTGAACCCCGGCTTCACCGCGCCGCTGTTCTGCCCGTGTCCGCAGGTCACCGTGTTTCACGATCTCCAGCACAAGCGCCATCCCGAACACTTCCGCTGGTTCGATCTGCCCTTCTGGCGTCTGCTGCTCTGGGGCGCTGCGCACCGCGCGCGTCTGCTGATCGCCGTTTCCGACGCCACGAAACGAGACCTTCTGCGCTTCTATTCGCTTCCGGAATCCCGCATCCGGGTCGTTCCGCACGGCGTCGAGCCTGCCTTCTTCGCCCTGCCTCGCGCCGAGGACCGCGCCAGTCCCTACATCCTGACCGTTTCCACGCTGCATCCCCACAAAAACCTCGACGGCCTGTTACGCGCGTTCGCGATCTTTCGCCAGTCCCACCCGCAGTACCGCCTCATCCTGGCCGGCCTGCGCGGCTTCTTCGCCACCCAACTCGAAACCCTTCGCGACTCGCTTGGCCTCGCCGATTCTGCCGTTTTCACTGGCTGGATCCCGCGCGCCGAACTCCTCGGCCTCTACTCCGGTGCGCGCGCCTTCGTCTACCCTTCGCGCTTCGAGGGCTTCGGCATGCCCGTGCTGGAAGCCATGGCGGCCGGCATTCCCACGGCGTGTTCCCGTATCGAACCACTTGCCGGCATCGCCGCCGATGCCGCCCTCACTTTCGATCCCTCATCCTTCGGCGACGTACTCGAACGGATTACATGCGATGATCCGCTCCGCGCCCGCCTCGCCGCCGCCGGCCCGCAACGCGCCGCGGATTTCACTTGGGCCGCCGCCGCCCGCCTCACGCGCGACGCTCTCCTTGAGGCCGCTGCCTGATGCGCGTCTGCATCGATTGCACGCCTTTCCTCGTACGCAGCGCCGGCGTCAAAGCCTATATCTTCCAGCTCCGCCAGCAACTGCGCGCGCTCGCCGGCGAACAGTCCGTCCACGCCTTTCCATTCCTGGATGGCGCCGTCACCTTCCATCACGAAGGTTCGGTGGTCGATCCGTTCGCCACGTTCCTGCGCATGGGGCTGCTCTATTTCGTGAATCTGCCTGGGAATCACGCGCTCGATCTCCTCGGCCGCCGCATTGACCTGTTCCACTGCTCCAATCAGATCCGCCATCCTCCCCGCAACGCCCGGCTAACCACGATGATGCACGATATGACCGCGTGGTCCCATCCGCAGCTCCACACGCCCGCAACCGTCACCAACGACAAGCGCTTCGCGGAGCTGGTGGTCAAGCGCGCCGATGGCGTTATCACCCCTTCCGAAAGTTCCCGCCAGGATGCCATTCACTGGCTCGGCCTGCGGCCCGACCGCGTGCGCGCCATCCACCACGGCGTTTCGGACGCCTACTTCGCCGCCGGACCCGTCGAAGCCGCTGCCGCCCGGTCGGCCTTCGGTCTGCACCGGCCGTACGTTCTATTTGTCAGCACCATCGAGCCTCGCAAAAATGTGGACCGCCTCCTTGACGCCTGGGCAGATCTCAGCCCTGAACTCCGCGACCAGTTCGAGCTCGTCGTCGCCGGTCCGCGCGGCTGGGCCGGCGAGCAGACCATGGCGCGCCTCGAAACGGTCCGGTATCTGGGCTATGTTCCCGAAGCCATGCTTCCCGGCCTCACCGCCGGAGCCAGCGCCTTCGCTTATCCGTCACTCTACGAAGGCTTCGGCTTCCCCGTCGCTCAGGCCATGGCCGCGGGCGTTCCGGTTCTCACTTCCGATGTCTCCTCGCTTCCGGAAGTCACAGGCGGTGCCGCAATTCTGGTCGACCCGCTGAGTACCGCCGAAATCCGCGCCGGCCTTGAGCGTCTGCTGCTTTCTCCATCGCTGCGGGAGGACCTCGCCAGCGCCGCAAGACGCCACGCCGAGCCGTATCGATGGCAGCGTTGCGCGCTCGAGACATGGCGCTTCTTCGAAGCTCTGTAGCTGCTGCGGCTGCTACAATGCCAGTAAATGGAACAATTGGTGAACTCCCGGATTTTGTGTGCGGTCTTGGGTATCGGCCTGGTTGCCGCATGCGGCGGCTGCGGGTGGAGCAGCCCCGAATCGAAGCACAACACCATGACCGGGGTTTCCGAATCCGGCTATCCGGCGGGGCACCCTGCGGATCCGGTTTCTCCCGCGCTCGCTTCTCAGAAACGTCCGGAAAAAAAGGGCGGGGAAGCCAAACCAGCCGAAATGAAGTAGGATTTCAAACTTTTAAGGAGAGGGGAAGTATTTGATATACTCTCCCTATCCATATGCAACAGGCGCGGGCAAATAAGAGTTGTCCCAGTTGCAGATCGAACGATTTACGGCGGTCGCGGCACACTGGGTTCGTTGCGAAAATGATTTCTCGCTGGAAGCAGCAGCTTCCCTACCGGTGTATGAACTGCGATTTCCGATTTATGGTTGACGTTCCGCCGGAACCGAAGTTATCCGGATCGAAGTCGTCGGGATCGAAGTTATCGGGACCGAGTCAAGGCTAAAAACTCGTCGCGCGTTTCCTTCGCATCGCGGAAAGCGCCCAGCATGGCGCTGGTCACCGTGGAAGATTCCTGTTTTTCCACGCCGCGCATCATCATGCAAAAATGGCTGGCCTCGCAGACAACCCCAACGCCGTGCGGGTCCAGCATGTCCATCAGGCACTCCGCCACCTGTTGTGTCAGGCGCTCCTGAATCTGTAAGCGACGGGCGAAAGCATCCACAATCCGCGGGATTTTGCTCAGGCCGATGACTTTGTTTTTTGCCAGATAGGCAACGTGCATTTTCCCGAAAAAGGGAAGCATATGGTGTTCGCAGAGACTATAGAACTCGATGTCCTTAACGATCACCATTTCGTCATACTGCACGTTGTAAATCGCGCCATTAACCAGCTTGCCGATATCGCTTTGATAGCCGCTGGTCAGAAAGCGGAACGCTTTCTCTACGCGCATGGGAGTTAGCTTCAGGCCTTCGCGCTCCGGGTCTTCGCCTAACGAATCGATGATGTCGCGGATCTGGGGAGCTATGGGGTCGTTGATCATTTGTTTAGAGCCAGTTCGAAGATATTGCGGTCGGTTTCCCGAATGCGAATTCGGTCGAGCGCCGGCCATTCGCCGGGAAATACGCTGCTCCAGGCAGCTTTCAACCGCCGTCCGAGCTCGATGGCCAGATTTTCCGTCGTGGGAACAGTCTCCGCGAAAACCGGAACATCCAGATTCATGTTCTTGTGCTGAAAGGCGGTCAGGATATGCTCACTCACCAGCTGGTCCAGCAAGTTTGGGTCGATCCCGCGGCCGGTAGCGGGATCCACCGGTCCGCGCGCGGTCACAAAGATTTCGTAATTGTGTCCGTGCCCAAACGGGTTGTTGCATTTGCCGAAAATCTCCTGATTCTCAGCTTCGGAAAAGTGGTCGGAGTGTAAACGGTGCGAGGCGGAGAATTCGTATCGGCGCGTTACGCGGATCACAACAGATCTCCGGAGTAATCCACGTAGAGATCCGCCGTCTCCCAGACGCGCACGTTGTGCAGTTGCCCCGCGAGCGCCGGCTGAATCCGGCGCCAGATCTCGATGGCGATATTCTCTACGGTCGGATTCACGCGATCGAACGGCGGCACTTCACGGTTCAGAAACCGGTGGTCAAACGGCTCCACCACCTCACGGTTCAGGATCTCCTTCAGTTCTTTCAGATCCATCACCATGCCGGTGACCGGGTCGGGATCGCCCGCCAGCGTCACTTCCACGGAATAGTTGTGTCCGTGCCCGTGAGGGTTCGAAGCCGTGCCGAAAATCGCCAGATTCTCTTCATCCGACAACTCCGGAAGCCGGCAAGCGTGGGAGGCGGAGAACTCGATCTTGCGCGTGATCAACATCAGGCTTTTAGATGCCGGAGTCGTTCGGCGGGATACACTTAACTATAGAAGCAATTGGGGAAAAGCAATGAAAAAGAACTTAGTCGATCGTATCCTGCAGGGCGGTATCCTGGCGCTGTTTGTGCTGTTCACCGGCCTGCTCTACAGCAGCATTCATGAGAAGGTCGCGAACGTCGGCGATTCGGCGCCGTCCTTCGATGTGTTGGCAAGCAACAAACAAGAGATCTCCCTCACGAGGTTCGGGGGTAAACTGCTGGTCCTGAACTTCTGGGCCACCTGGTGCCAGACCTGCGTGGACGAAATTCCTTCTCTCGATCGCCTGGCCCGCCGTTTTCAGGATCGCGGGCTGGTGGTCCTCGGGATCAGCATCGATAAGGACGAGGCCGCTTACCGCGAGTTCCTCAACCGCTTTAATGTTGGATTCCTCACGGCGCGCGACCCCGATCAAAAGATCAATCAGGAGTACGGCACCATCCAGATACCGGAAACGTACATTATTAATGCGAACGGCAAAGTGGTCGATAAGATTGTGGGCTCCGTCAACTGGACAGACGGTAGAATGATCGAGCGTGTCCAATCTCTCCTCTGAGGCTCGAAAAAAAATAGCCGCGCTGCTCGGGCCGCGCGGTTATCTGGACCAGCCGGACGACCTCAAACTCTACGAATACGACGGCAGCATCGACAAGGTGCTGCCCGATATCGTCGTCTTCCCCAAAACCACTGAAGACGTTGTCGGCATCGTGAACATCTCGCGCGAGTTTGGCATCCCCATCGTGGGTCGCGGCGCGGGAACCGGTCTCAGCGGAGGCTCCATTCCGCGTTCCGCCGGCATCGTGATCGCCTTCGCCCGGATGAATCGCATTCTGGCGATCGATGTCGCCAATGAGCGCGCTATCGTGCAGCCCGGTGTCGTCAACCTCGATATAACGCTCGCTGTTCAGGCGCAGAAGTATTTCTATGCGCCCGATCCCTCCAGCCAGCGGGCCTGCACCATTGGTGGCAATGTCGCGGAAAACGCCGGCGGCCCGCACACGCTGGCTTACGGCGTCACCACCAACCACGTATTGGGCCTGGAATGCGTTCTGCCGGACGGCAGCGTGATTTTTACCGGCGGCGAAGTGCCCGATTCGCCCGGTTACGATCTTACTGGCCTAATCACCGGCTCGGAAGGCACCATGGCGCTGGTCACCAAAATTGTGGTGCGCCTCATGCGCCACATGGAAATGGTGAAGACCGCGCTGGCGATCTACAACACGGTGGACGATGCCGCGAACACGGTGGCCGAAATCACCGCGCGCGCCATCACGCCGGCCGCGATCGAGATGCTCGACGGCCGCATGATGCAGATGGTGGAAGACGCTACCCACGCGGGCTATCCGCGCGACGCCGCGGCGGTGCTGCTGATCGAACTGGAAGGACTGCGCGAAGCAGTGGAAGAACAAGGCGAGCAGATTCGCGAAGTCTGCCTCGCCAGCGGCGCGCGCGAGTTCCGCGTTGCCAAATCCGCCGAAGAGCGCGACCTGCTTTGGAAAGGCCGCAAGAATGCCTTCGGCGCTGTGGGCCGTGTCAGTCCCACTTACTACGTTCAGGATGGCGTGGTGCCCCGCTCGGAAATCGCCGGAACGCTGCGGTACATCGAAGAGGTGAGCGAGCGCTACCGCCTGCGCATCGGCAATATTTTCCACGCGGGCGATGGCAACATGCATCCCATTATCCTCTTCGACGCGCGCAATCCCGATGAACTCGAACGCGCCAAGCAGGCGGGGGAAGCGATTCTCAGCCACTGCATCGAGGTCGGCGGCTCGATCACGGGAGAGCATGGAGTCGGCATGGAGAAAAATGAGCTCATGGGGCATCTGTTCCCGCCTGAAACACTGGCGGCCATTCAATCGTTCAAGGAACTGTTCGATCCGGAAAACCGGCTGAATCCCGGGAAGGTGTTGCCCACCGGAAAAGGCTGCCTGGAAATTCGCCAGGCTCCGCTGATGTCCGGTAGCCGGGTCTACTGATCGTGAGTTTTGGCGACTGGCTTCTGGCCGATATCCGTCTGCCCAAGGGCGTCCACAGCAAGCCGGAAGCCGTGCACACCTGGTGGCGGGTCATGTGTCTGACCGGCGTCGATTACTTTTCGACCCTCGGCTACCAACCCGGTATTGCCTTCCTCGCTGCCGGACTGCTGTCTCCGCTGGCCACGCTGATTCTGGTGCTGGTCACGCTCTTCGCCGCGCTGCCGGTTTACAACCGCGTGGCCGAAGCCAGTCCCAACGGGCAGGGAAGCATCGCCATGCTGGAGAAGCTGTTCCCCAAGTGGAGCGGCAAGGCTTTCGTGCTGATCCTGCTGGGATTCGCCACCACTGATTTCGTCATCACCATGACACTGTCCGCTGCTGACGCTGCCGCGCACTTCACGCAGAATCCCTTCGTTCCCGCCTGGATGAAAGGACAGATGACTGTGACGCTGGTGCTGCTCGTTCTGCTCGGCGCCATCTTCCTCAAGGGCTTCAAGGAAGCGATCGGCGTAGCGGTGCTGCTGGTCGGCGTCTATCTGGCGCTGAATGTAGTCGTCACCTTTGTCGGCGTGCGCGAAGTACTGGCTCATCCGGAGCTGATTCCGCAATGGAAGAATCACTTGTTCACGCAGCACAGCAATCCACTGATGATGCTTGGCATCTCGCTTCTGCTGTTCCCCAAACTGGCGCTCGGACTCTCCGGCTTCGAAACCGGCGTTGCGGTCATGCCGCTGATCAAGGGCGACGATCTCGCCGGACGCATCCGCAACACCCGCCGTCTGCTGGTTACCGCGGCGCTCATCATGAGCGTGTTTCTGATCTTCACCAGCGTCATCACCACGCTGTTGATCGAGCCCGCCAAATTCAAGGATGGGGGCGAAGCCAACGGCCGCGCCCTCGCTTATCTCGGCCATAAGTACCTCGGCAACGGCTTCGGGACCGTTTACGATGCCAGCACGATTCTGATTCTGGCCTTCGCCGGAGCTTCCGCCATGGCCGGACTGCTCAATCTGATTCCACGCTATCTGCCGCGCTTCGGCATGGCTCCGGAATGGGCGCGCGCCTCGCGTCCGCTGGTGCTGGTGTTCATGGGCATTTCGTTCGTCGTCACGTACCTGTTCAACGCCAATGTGGATGCACAGGGCGGTGCCTATGCCACCGGCGTGCTGGTGCTGATCACGTCCGCTGCGTTTGCCGTCACCATCTCGGTCTGGGATTCCGCTCTGCGCTGGCCCTTTTCTCTGATCGCCGCGGTATTTGTTTACACCACGTTGCTGAACATCTACGAACGGCCCGAAGGCCTGAAGATCGCCTCCATTTTTATCGCCAGCATCGTCTCGGTTTCGCTGATCTCCCGCGCGCTGCGCTCCACCGAGCTCCGCATCTGCGATGTCGAACTGGACGATGATGCTCGGCGCATGCTGGCCGAAGACGAAGATCAGGTGATCCGTCTCATCGCTCATCGCCCGCGCACTCCGGATGAAAAGGCTCTCGACACCATCGATCAGGAAGTCCGGTATTACCACAACCTCTCGCCGGACGAGCGGCTCTATTTCTTCGAGGTGGAGCGCGGAGACGCTTCCGAGTTTGAAGAGACGCTCCGCGTGTCCGGAGAAAAACGGGGCCGGCATGCCGTGTTGCACGCCCGCAGCCCGGTAATCGCGAATGCCATCTCGGCCATGCTGATCCACCTCGAGAAAACCACCGGTCACATTCCGCATGGCTATTTCAAGTGGACCGAAGGCAATCCGGTTGGTAACGTCTTCCGCTTCCTGTTCTTCGGCGAAGGCGATGTGGCTCCAATTGCGCAGGAAGTTCTGCGCCGCGCCATTCCGGACCCCAAACACCGGCCCATCATTCACGTAAGCTGATCCTGATGAGACCGATTCGCCGCGTTGCGATCCTGGGCACCGGAACCATGGGCGCGAAGATTGCCGCGCACTTTGCCAACGCCGGCATTCCGGCCCTGGCTTTGGATATCGACAGCGCCACGGCGCAGCGCGGCGTGCAGGCCGCCGCGAAAGCACGGCCCGCGGCTTTCTTCGTGCCCGGCGCGGCTTCGCTCATCCGCACCGGTGGCTTCGACACAGATCTGCCGCAAATTCGCGACTGCGACTGGATTCTGGAAGCCGTCTCGGAAAACCTCGAAATCAAGCGTTCGCTCTGGATGCGCGTTGCGGAGCTGCGCGCCGCCGGCTCGGTCGTCTCCACCAACACCAGCGGCATTCCGCTGGCTTCCATCTCGGAAGGCTTTCCCGAAGAGTTCCGCCAGCATTTCCTAGGGACGCATTTCTTCAATCCTCCGCGCTACTTGCACCTGCTGGAACTGATCCGCGGCGCGGACACGCTGCCGGAAATCGCGCAGACCGTCAGCGAGTTCGCCGAGAAGCGGTTGGGCAAAGGCGTCGTGCCCTGCAAAGACACGCCGAACTTCATCGCTAACCGCATCGGCAGTTTGTTCGGCGCCACCGTGCAGATGCTGACCGTCGAGGGCGATTACACGATCGAAGAGGTTGATCTGCTGACCGGGCCGCTGATCGGATTGCCGAAGAGCGCGAGCTATCGGTTGCTCGACATCGTTGGCATCGATGTCTGGGCGCATGTGACCCGCAATCTGGCAGAAGCCGTCACTAACGATCCGTATCAGGAGCGCTTCATCATGCAGCCGTTTCTCGTCGAGATGATCCGGCGCGGATGGCTGGGCGATAAATCCGGACAGGGCTGTTACCGCAAAGCCGGCGCCGGCGCGGAGAAGGTTTTCGAAGCCATCAATTGGAAGACTCTGGAATATCGGCCTCCCGCGAAGCCGCGTTTTCCCTCAGTGGATGCCGCGCGCAATATCGACAGCCTGCCCGAACGCCTGCGCATGTTGGTCGCTTCCGACGACCGCGCCGGGCGCTTTCTGCGCACTCTCTTTACCGATTTGGTTACGTACTCCGCGCTGATGGTGCCGGAGATTGCCGATCGCATCGTCGAGATAGATCGCGCCATGCGCTGGGGTTACGGCAATGCGCTCGGCCCGTTTGAGCTCTGGGATGCGCTCGGCGTGGCTGAAATTGCGCGGAGCATGGAGCGTGTTCCGCCGAATGTGGAACGGATGCTCGCGACCGGAGCGCAATCCTTCTACCGCGACGGCCAGTACTTCGATTTCCAGGACAACGCCTACCGCGATCTGGAGCCGCGTCCCGGCGTAACTGTGCTCTCGCGCAATCCGGTGATCCAGCAGAATGCCGGCGCATCCTTGAAGGATCTTGGCGACGGCGTCCTGTGCGTGGAGTTCCACAGCAAGATGAACGCGATGGGCGATGATGCGCTCCGGATCATTCAGACCGGCATCGCTGAGACGGAGAAGAACTTCGCCGCGATGGTGGTTGCGAATCAGGGCGAGCACTTCAGTGCTGGGGCAAACCTGATGCTGGTGCTGCTGGCCGCGCAGGATGAGGAATGGGACGAACTGGACGCGGCCATCCGCCGCTTCCAGAACACCAACATGGCGATGAAATATGCACCGCGTCCGGTGGTGGCCGCGCCGTTCAGCATGACGCTCGGCGGCGGCTGCGAGGTGGTGCTGCATGCCGCGCGCGCGCAGGCTTCGGCGGAACTGTACATGGGTTTAGTGGAAGCGGGCGTCGGGCTAATCCCGGCGGGCGGCGGCTGCAAGGAGATGCTGATGCGGTTTGGCAACGCGAAGCCCGCGTTTGAGCTGATCGGGTACGCGAAAATGTCGGGGAGCGCGGCTGAGGCGCGTTCGCTCGGACTGCTGCGCGACGGTGACGGCATCACGATGAATCCCGAGCGCCTGGTCGGGGACGCGAAAGCGCTCGCTCTCACACTCGCGCGCGACTACGCGCCTGGTGCGCCGCGCGAAGACATCCCGGTTGAGGGCGACAGCGCTTACGCGCTGATGAAGCTGGGAGTTTATCTGGCGCGCGAAGGAGAATTCATTTCAGATTACGACGCGGTAATCGGGGAGAAACTCGCGCACATCCTGAGCGGCGGCCGCGGCACGCAACGCAATGTCAGCGAGCAGCATCTCTTGGATCTGGAGCGAGAAGCGTTTCTGAGCCTGTGCGGCCGGCGCGAGACGCAGCAGAGAATTCAGCATATGTTGAAGACAGGGAAGCCGCTCCGGAACTGATATGGAAGAAGTCGTCATTGTCGATTGCCTGCGTACGCCGGTCGGGAAAGCTCCGCGCGGCGCACTGCGGAACACGCGCCCCGACGATTTGGCCGCTGCGGTGCTGGTTCGCCTGCTCGATAAGTATCCGCAGACGCCGCGCGAGGAAATCGATGACGTGATCCTCGGCTGCGCGATGCCGGAAGGCGAAGCGGGCACCAACATGGCGCGCATTGTGGCGCTGCGGGCAGGCTTGCCGGACGCGGTTCCCGGCATGACCATCAACCGCTTCTGCAGTTCCGGGCTGCAATCCATCGCCATGGCCGCCGACCGCATCCGTTCCGGCGGAGCGCACATTATCGTCGCGGGCGGCAGTGAATCCATGAGCATGATTCCGTTTGGCGGCAATCGTCTCTCGCCCAATCCATGGCTGGTGGATCACCGGCCGGAGACTTACCTGAACATGGGTCTGACTGCGGAGAAGCTGCAGCAGCGATATGGCATTCAGCGCGAAGAGGCGGATGAGTTTGCGTACAACAGTCACCGCAAAGCGCTGGCCGCGCAGGACAGCGGGAGATTCGACGAGGAACTGGTCCCGGTGAATGGCCTGACCCGCGACGAAGGACCGCGCGCGGATACTTCGGCGGCAGCCCTCGCCAAGTTGAAGCCCGTCTTCCACGCGCACGGAACGGTAACCGCCGGCAATTCCTCGCAGACCAGCGATGGCGCGGCTCTTGCGCTGGTGATGTCGGCGACGCGCGCGCGCGAGCTCGGGTTGAAGCCGCGCGCGCGTTTCGTCAGCTTCGCGACCGCAGGAGTGCCGCCCGAGATCATGGGCATCGGCCCGGTCGTCGCGATCCCGAAGGCATTGGCACTGGCCGGTCTCCGGCTGGAGGATGTCGCGGTCATCGAGCTGAATGAAGCCTTCGCTGTGCAATCGCTCGCGGTGATGCGGGAAGCCGGCCTTGATCCCGCACGCGTCAACGTCAACGGAGGCGCCATCGCGCTGGGCCACCCACTGGGCTGCACGGGAGCGAAACTGACGGCCACTATACTGCGCGAGATGGAACGGCGCGAGGCGCGCTACGGGCTTGTCACCATGTGCGTCGGCGGCGGTCAGGGTGCGGCGGGCATCTTCGAAAGGCTCGCATGAGCGGCGGATCGTTCCTGATCGAGGAGACCGACCCGGCACAGGTATTCACGCCCGAAGACTTCACAGACGAGCACCGGGCGATCGCGCGCGCCGCCGCGGAGTTCTGGAAGGGCGATGTCGAGCCGGTGATCGAAGCCATCCGGCACGGCAATCATGACGTGGCGGTATCGGTTCTGCGTAAGGCGTCGGCTCTGGGTCTCACTTCCGTCACTACTCCGGAGCAGTACGGCGGCATGGAAATGGACACGGTGTCTGCCATGATCGTGGCCGAGAGCATGGCCCGCGATGGGTCCTACGCCGCGTGGCATGGCGCGCACGCGGGAATCGGCACTGAGCCGGTGCTGTTGTTCGGCACCGAGGAGCAGAAGCAAAGGTATCTGCCGAAGCTGTCGTCGGGCGAGATGATCGGCGCTTACTGCCTGAGCGAAGCGCATGCCGGTTCGGACGCTCTGGCCGCGCGCACCCGCGCCGACCTGAATGCGGAAGGCTCGCATTACATCCTCAACGGCCAAAAGAACTGGATCACCAACGGCGGCAGGGCCGATCTGTTCACAGTCTTCGCGAAGGTGAACGGTGAGAAGTTCACCGCATTTCTGGTGGAGCGCTCGTTCGGCGGCGTGACCAGCGGCGCGGAAGAGAAGAAGATGGGCATCAAGGGCAGTTCCACCTGCGCCGTCTTTCTGGACAACGTGCCCGTGCCGGTCGGGAATGTTCTGGGTGAAATCGGGCGCGGACATATCATCGCGTTCAACATCCTTAACTCGGGAAGATTGAAGCTGGGACCCTTCGTGGTGGGTGGCGCGAAAGATGTGCTCGCAGTAAGCCTGCAGTACGCGAAGGAGCGGAAAGCATTCGGATCGGCAATCTCTGAGTTCGGCCTGATCCAGCACAAACTCGCCGAGATGGCGATTCGCATCTACGCCGCGGAATCGATGAGCTACCGAGTGGCGGGCCTGATCGAAGCACAGGTCGGCGCCGGTCACAATGTCCTGGCGGCGTTTGAAGAGTTCGCGGCCGAGTGCTCCCTGATCAAAGTGTGGGCTTCGGAAATGCTGGACTACGTGGTGGATGAAGGCGTGCAGATCCACGGCGGCTACGGTTTCCATCAGGATTACGCGGTGGAGCGCGCGTACCGCGATTCGCGCATCAATCGAATCTTTGAAGGCACCAACGAGATCAATCGCCTGCTGATCACCGGCATGCTGCTGAAGCGCGCGCAGCGCGGGCAGCTGGCGCTGGTGAGGGCGGTAACTGGCGTGATGAATGAGATCCTGGGCACTGCTCCCGTCGATTCCGGCGATGAAGAGAGCAGACTGGTGCGGAACGCGAAGAAGATCGCGCTGCTGCTGCTGGGCGCGGCGTACCAGAAGTTCGCGGCCTCGATCGATAAACAGGAAGAGGTGCTGGCCGGCATCAGCGACGTCGTGATGGATGTGTTCGCCATGGAATCGGTGCTGCTGCGCTCGCGTAAGCATCCCACGGCGAAATCCGCGCTCATCTGTTCCGTCTTCGTGCGCGAATCGCTGGCCCATGTGGAAGTGGCGGCCCGCGCGGTGCTGGCGGCATGCGCCGAAGGCGATGCGCTTCGCGCCAACATGGCCGTGCTGCGCCGGTTCGCCAAATATGAGCCGGTGAACGCGATCGAACTGCGCCGCCAGCTCTGCCGGGAACTGCTCTAACTTGCCGCGGATCGTTGTGCTGGTGGGATTGCCGGCGTCGGGGAAATCGACGTGGGCCGCGGCGCAGGGCTGGACGGTATTGTCTTCCGATGCGATCCGTCATGTGCTTTCAGACGACGTGACCAATCAGAACATCCATGGCCGCGTGTTCGCCACGATGCGGTATCTGCTCCGCCAAAGAATCGGCATCGGAATGCCGGTGACCTGCGTGGATGCCACGCATCTGACCTGCGCGGAGCGCAGACCCTACATCGAGATTGCCAAATGGGAGAAATGTGAAGTGGAGGCCGTGTTCTTCGATGTGCCGCTGGAGATCTGCGTGACGCGAAATGCCGGACGGGAACGCAATGTGCCGGAAGACGCAATGGCCATGATGGCGGCTAAGCTGCAGGTTCCGACTATACAGGAAGGCTTTTCGCGGGTGACGCGGGTATGAAGCGCAGCCTGCTGGCACTCGCTTTGGCGCTGCCCATGATTGCCGCGACACCGAAGGACATCATCATCGATACCGATGTCGGCACCGACGACATCATGGCGATTGCGTTTCTGCTCTCGCGTTCGGACGTCAGTGTCGAAGCCATTACGGTGGTGAATGGAATCGCTCACGTGGACGCGGGCGCGCAGAACATCCTGAAGCTGCTTCAGATGGCTGGAAAACCCAATATTCCCGTCTATATCGGACGCGGCACGCCGCTGGCGGGAACGAACGCGTTTCCCGATGCGTGGCGGCTGACTTCGGATGCCCTGCCGGGAATCGATCTCCCGCCGACCGACGCGAAGCCGCAGGCTCAGTCCGCGGCTGAGTACCTGAGCCGCCGCCTCCGAATTACGGCGAAGCCGCTCTCGCTCGTCGCGCTGGGTCCGCTGACCAATATCGCGGAAGCGCTGGCCACTCTTCCGCGCGGAGCATATCCCGTTGAGGACATGACGATCATGGGCGGCGCGGTGCGGGTAAGCGGCAATCTGGAACCGACGCAAAACCATACCGCCGAATGGAACATTTACGTCGATCCCACGGCGGCGCGCACGGTCTTTGAATCGGCGCTGCGCTTCCGTCTGGTGCCGCTGGATGCATGCAATCAGGTTCCGTTCGAGCCGGCGTTTCTAACCGAGTTCCGGAAGCGCGCGAACGCACCCCTGGCTAAACTGATCAACCAGCTGCTCGAAAGCTCGCGCACGCTGATCGATAACCATATCTTTTACGCGTGGGATCCGCTGGCCGCGGTCGGCCTGGTCGCTCCCGCAGCCTTGAAGATCAGCTCACTGCCCGTGGACGTCGAGGTGAGCGGACCCGACGAGGGCCGCACCGCGGAAGACGCCAGAGCCAAGCGGATTATCCGCGTGGCTCTGGATGCCGACGCCCCGTTGTTCCGGAAAACGTTTATCGATGCGTTTGTGAAGCGCTAAAACCCGGTGGGCCGAACCCAGAAGCTTTCGCGCCATTCCGAGTTGGGCGCGACGCTCTGCAATTCTTTGTAGTGGCCCTCGTGCGCCATGTTCATGGCGTTGGTCAGCCCGGCCATCGGTTCGAAGCAGATGAACTTCCGCCCGGGCGGCGCATAGGCGACAGCGACCGGAAACTTCGGGCCGTAGAGAACCGCGATCTTTTCGTTCTTCCCCTGGACGGAAAACTCGGCCCGGCCGTCGCTGCCGCGGACCAGACCGGTGAAAACATCGTCCAGTTGCCGGCCCGCGAGCGGAAGCGGGTCCGGAAAGTCCATTGGCTTCGTTTCGCCGCTGGGCACCAGAAGTTTCGAAAGCACCACGTGTTCGCGGGCGGATAGGTGCGCTGTCCACTCATCGCGGGGCGCGTCGTCCAGCTGGAAATAGGGATGGAAGCCGATGGAAACGGGCATCGGGGCGGTGGACAGATTCTTCAGGACCGTTTCCACCCGCAGAACGCCGTTCGAGAGCGTGTGCGTCATCTCGATGGTGTGGGCGAAAGGAAACTGCGCCATCAGGTCGGGATACTTCCAGAACTCCAGACGGCTGGTGACATGCGCTTCGTCATCGCCGGCCTTCGCTTCCACCACTTCCCAGAGGGGCGAGAAAGAGATCAGGCCGTGAATGGGCAGGCCGTTCCCATCCTTTCGGATGTTGCCGAGGGCTTCGTTCAGGGTGAACTTCTGGCCATTGGCATAGAACGCCATCTGGTCCAGGCGATTCGCCCATGGAGCCAGAAACGGAATGCCACACAGGTTCGGCCTCTTCTTCAGCTCGCCGACGGAGGCATAAGGAAAGTACAGAACATTCTTTCCATTCACCTTCATTTCGTAAGTGAGATTGCCAACACCTGTCGCGATGGAAACTTCGGTCTTGTGGTCGCCATCAGTCAACCGGGCGACAGGCACCCCGTCGACGGTGGCTTGGGAAGCGGAGTAGTGAGCGGCAGAAGCCATAAGGGGGAAAAGAAGCAAACCGGCGATGCGCATTTATTCCTGTCCCGCCTCGATCAAGTCAAGGCGAGTCTCCTGCTGGCAGCAGACGCACAGGCCCGGCGCGAAGCTGCGAATGGCGCAGACGTCGCAAAAGTAGGTGACCTGATACCGCTTGCCGCCTTGTATGGCGACGAGCGAGTGCGTTTCGATGCGATCGACCGCGAACCGGGAAGGGTCGGTAAAGCGGCCCCTGACCTCCAGTTCCATGCCGCCGATGCGGGAATCTTCCAGAACCTTATTGGTGGCGTCATCGCCCGTGAGCGAGACGGAGCGGTGATCCGGCGTTTCGAGCGACGGCGGATTGCCGGGCTGCTGCTTCAGCCTGCCTCGGAGCACGCTGCCGGGGGCCGCCGCAACGCAGGCAGCCGCGCCCACAAAGGCCATCAGGATGCCGCGCCGCAGGATCATCAATCGCTATTGTAGCGGGTGTTACCATTTTTTCTTGATGGCCTCCCGCGTGTCGCTGTTCGTCACCTGCGTTGTGGATCAGGTATTTCCGAACGTCGGGCTGGCGATGGCGGATGTGCTCGAACGGCTGGGCTACACGATTGATTTTCCGGAGGCGCAGACCTGCTGCGGTCAGCCGGCATTCAACAGCGGATACCGGGACGAAGCGCGCCGCGTGGCCCGCCATTTTCTGAACGTGTTTGACGGCGCGGATTACATCGTTTGTCCCTCGGGATCGTGCACGTCCATGGTGTCTCATCACTTTTCCGAACTGCTTCCGGATGAAACCAGGCGGCCTAAGATCTATGAGTTCTCGGCATTCCTGACCGAGGTGGCGAAAGCCGGCGACCTGGGCGCGCGCTTTGAGCGTGTGGTGACTTATCATGACAGCTGCCACGCCCTGCGGGATCTTCGCATCAAGGAGGGACCGCGTCGGCTGCTGCGCCAGGTGGCCGGGCTGGAGCTGCGCGAAATGGAAGCAGCCGAGGAATGCTGCGGTTTCGGCGGCACCTTTTCGGTGAAATTTGCGGATCTCTCGGGCGAAATGGCGCGGACTAAGATCGATTCCATTTTGAAGACGGGCGCGAGCACCGTGGTGTCGATCGATTCCAGCTGTCTGATGCAGCTGCAAGGCGCCATTTCCCGCGCGGGGCTGCCGCTGAAGACCATGCATCTGGCGGAAGTGCTGGCGAGCCGGTAAGATGCCGACCGAATTCCAGGGGAAGATCGCCCAGACCCTCAGCAACCACAAGCTGCAGCTGGCGCTCTACAGCGGCACGGGACGGCTGGTGGAGCACCGGAAGCATGCCGTGGGCGAGGAGCGTCTGCCCGAGTATCAGGAACTGCGCTCCCATGCGAATGCCCTCAAGAAGCAGGCCATCGACCATCTGGACCAGTATCTGGAGCAGTTCGAAGCCAATGTGAACGCGCATGGCGGGCATGTGGTCTGGTGCCGCAATGCCGCGGAAGTGGCGGATTTCGTTCTCGATCTGGCGAAACGGAAGCAGGCGCGCCTGATCGTGAAGTCGAAATCCATGACCACCGAGGAGATCGATCTTAACGAGCGCCTGGAACACCACGAACTGGAAGCGGTGGAGACCGATCTTGGCGAGTACATCATCCAGCTGCGCGGCGAGCGCCCGTATCATATCGTTGCGCCGGCGCTGCATCTGACGCGGTATGACGTCGCCCAGATATTCGAGGAGAAGCTGGGCATCCCCCACGAGACCGTGATCGAGAAGCAGACCATGATCGCGCGTTCGGTGCTGCGCGAAAAGTTCCTGAACGCGGATATCGGCATCAGCGGCGCCAACTTTCTGATTGCGGATTCCGGCGCCGTGGTGCTGGTGGAGAACGAAGGCAATGCGCGGCTGACCACCAGCGCGCCGAAGATCCACATCGCGGTGGCGGGGATTGAGAAAGTGATCCCGCGCGCGCAGGATCTGGGAGTTTTTCTGAAATTGCTGGGGCGCAGCGCAACAGGCCAGCCGCTCACCGTTTATACGTCGTTTCTCTCCGGGCCGCGCCGGGAAGGCGAGATTGACGGGCCGGACGAGTTTTACGTGGTTCTGCTGGACAACGGACGGACCAAACTGCTGGAGGATCCGGAGAAGCGCGAATCGCTCTACTGCATCCGCTGCGGCGCGTGCCTGAACATTTGCCCGGTTTACCGGAAAATCGGCGGCCACAGTTTCCCGTGGATCTATTCGGGTCCAATCGGCGCGATCATCACGCCGCAGTTTCTGGGGATTCAGCACACGCCGGCGCTGCCGTTTGCTTCGAGTCTTTGTGGCGCATGCGCGGAAGTGTGTCCGGTTAAGATCGACATTCCGAAGATCCTGCTGGCGCTGCGCTCAGAGGTAAAGGAAGGCCCGGCCAAAAAACAGGCGGACTGGCAGGAGCGCGCGGGCTTTCGCGCGTTTGGGTGGCTGATGTGCCATCCGAAGATTTATGCGTTCCTCGGCCGGTTCCGAAGATTCGCGCCGATGGTGAACTTCGGGCCGGTTCAGGCCTGGCGCAGCCAGCGCGACCTGCCCGCTATGCCGCAGAAGAGTTTCCGGGAGTTGTGGAAGGAGCGGCGATGACCGGGCGGGAAGAGATACTTGGCTCGATTCGCAGGAGTTTGGGCAATCCGGCGCCGGGAACGCTTCCCGTGCCGCGCCTGCGGATTGTGCTGTGCGAACGGCAGGACCGAATTGCCAGCCTGCTGCGGTGCGCCGGAGTGCTGGCGGCGAATACTCACCATGCCCGTTCGCGTGCGGAGGCGTGCGATTACGTCAATGCGGCGCTGAACGGCCGCTCGGCTGTGGCTTCGAATGCGCCGTTTCTGGTGGAAACCGGAATTACGGCGCTTCCCGGTGTGCAATCCGGCATTACCGACCGGGAAGAACTGCGTGCGGTCTGCGCGAGCGTTGGCTGCGGAATCACGAGCTCCGATTATGCGCTGGCCGATACGGGAACGCTGGTGATGCTCTCCAGCCGTGAGGAAGCGCGCATGATTTCGCTCCTGCCTCCGGCGCACATTGCCGTGGTGCCGGCCGGGCGCATCCTGACGGGTTTGGACGAACTGCTGACCTTGCTCCCCACGCCGGCAGAGCTGACCAGTTCCATGGTCCTGATCACCGGGCCCAGCCGCACGGGAGATATCGAGCAGAACCTGGTGCGGGGCGTCCACGGGCCGGGCGAAGTGCATCTGGTGGCGGTGGATTGAAGAAAACGCTCTGCTATCCTGAAAGCAGCCAGTGCCTTCCATGCGGGTGCGTTACGCGCTTCCGGTAATTCTTTCGTTTGTCTTCGGCCTCACCGGACTTTTTGCGTTCCAGGCCAACTTCACGCAGTACCGGAGCGAAGAAGATAACCCCGCGCCGGTGCCGCCGGACGCCTTCGAACGCACCGAGTGGGCCTTCGCGCGGCTGCGTTACCCTTCCGGCCGTTACTCCAGCTACTCCGGCGAGCGCGGCAGCTGGCCGACGGATTTCCCCAAAGCCGACCGGCAGTTTGTGCAGGGTGTCCGCCGGCTGACGCGCATCCATACGCGCTCTTCCGAACAGGTAATCGACCTGAACACGCGCGAGATCTTCAACTGGCCATGGGTGTACGCGGTGGAAGTGGGCCACTGGGACCTGACGGACGCGCAATGCGCGCTGCTGAGGGAATATTTTCTGCGGGGCGGGTTCTTACTGGTTGACGATTTCCACGGTACCTATGAATGGAAGGTATTTACGGACAGCATGGATCGAATTTTCCCCGACCGGCCGATCGTGGAAATCGAAAACAGCGACCCAATCTTTCACACCGTTTACGATCTGGACGAGCGTGTACAGGTTCCGGGTCTGCAGTACGTCTACAGCCACAGAGTGTACGAAAAGGATGGAAAGATTCCGCACTGGCGGGCGATTTACGACGACAAGAAGCGCGTCATGGTAGCCATGACCTTCAACCAGGATCATGGCGACGCGTGGGAACATGCCGACAATCCCGAATACGAGCAGAAATATACGTCGCAGGCCTACCAGACAGGAATCAACTACATCATCTATTCCATGACACACTGATAATTTCACGCTGCTGTTACACTTGGCACGGACACCTGGGCAAAGCCGGTTCTCCACATGTTTGAGTTCTTATTTAAATACTCGCCGTCTGCATTCGCTAAGGGACATCTGGTGTTCCTGGCCGCGTGGCCGGTGTGGGTTCTTGCGCTTCTGATCGCGGCCGCGGCGGCGGCGCTTATATTTCCACGTGCGCCGCAACCACGGGCTGCTGACCGGAACGCGGCCAATCGTCATCTGGCTCCTGGAAACCGCGCTGATCGCCCTGGTATTGCTGCTTTTGTGGCACCCGGCGTTGAGCGTTGCGACGCTGCGGCCGCAGCAGAACGTGGTGACGGTGCTGGTGGACCATTCGCGCAGCATGGCGCTGCCCGAGCACGGCTCGACGCGTCTGACGCAGGCGGTGGACCTCTGGAAAGATAAGCTGGCGCAGCCGCTCGGTTCGCGCTTTCAGGTGCGGCTCTACGAGTTCGGCAAGGATCTGGAGCGCGTCCCGAACACCACGCAGGTGAAGCCCGATTCCACCGCGACGCACATCAACGACGCGCTGAACCAGATTGCGGCGGAAGCTTCCAGCCTTCCGGTGGGCGCGATTGTGCTGATGAGCGACGGTTCCGACAATTCGGGCGGCATCGATCCCGATACCATTTCGCACATCCGGCAGCAACGCATTCCCGTGCACACCATAGGATTTGGCCGCGAGACACTGACCAACGATGTGGAGATCGCGGATGTGGCGGTTCCGGCGCGCGCGCTGGCCAATTCGCGGCTGAATGCGCAGGTGACGTTTCATCAGGTGGGCTACAACGGCCAGAAGACGCGGATTTCGATTCGCGATTCCGGCAAGGTGGTGGCCTCACAGGAAGTCACACTGCGCGCCGACAACGGTGCGCAGACCGAGAACGTGGTGTTCAACGCGGGCGCCGCGGGTCCGCGCACGGTGCAGGTGACGGTGGAACCGCTGAGCGGCGAAGAAAACACCGCGAACAACACCATCACGCGTCTGGTGAACGTGACCGCGCGCAAGATGCGGATCCTCTACGTGGAGGGCGAGCCGCGCTGGGAATACAAATTCATGCGCCGCGCCGTGGAAGACGACCAGAATGTGGAACTGGTCAGCATGCTGCGCACCACGCCCAATAAGATCTACCGGCAGGGAATTTCGAGCCCCACGGAACTGGAAGCCGGTTTTCCCACCAAAGCCGAAGACCTGTTTGCGTACGACGGCCTGATCATCGGCAGTGTGGAAGCGAATTATTTCACGCCGATCCAGCAGGAACTGATCCGGCAGTTCGCGGACCGGCGCGGTGGCGGCGTCCTGTTTCTGGGCGGCCGATTCGCGCTGAGTGATGGCGGCTACGGCAAAACGCCGCTGGCGGAAATGATGCCGGTGCGGCTGCTCGCCGGCAATGGCCCCACCTTTCACCGCGATTATTCGACAGCGGAGCTGGCGCCTGCAGGACAGGACAGTCTGATCTGCCGTCTGGAAGATCTTCCGGCAAAGAATGCCGAGCGGTGGAAGAAGATGCCGCAGATCGCAAACTATCAGGTGGTGGGCGACGTCAAACCGGGTGCGGTGACGCTGATGAACGTAACCCCGGCAGGGCATCGGCCGGAACCGCTGCTGGTGATTCAGCATTACGGGCGCGGGCGGGCCGCGGTGTTCGCAACAGCCGGAACGTGGCGCTGGCAGATGTCGCAGCCGAAGGAAGATATGACCCATGAGATCTTCTGGCGGCAGTTCCTGCGCTGGCTGGTGCAGGAAACGCCGGGTCAGCTGGAGGCGTCCACCCCTCGACAGGTTCTTTCTGACGAGACCAGAGTGCATCTGCGGGTAGACGTGCGCGACAAGAGCTATCAGCCGGTGGCGAATGCCACGGTGCAGGCGCACATTCTGGGCCCGGAGAACCTTTCGGAGACCATCGCTCTGACTCCGCAGCCGCTGGAAGAAGGCATCTATACGGCGGATTACAGCGCTGTGAAGCCGGGCTCCTATGTGGCGGATGTCTCCAGCGGAACGGAGCGTGATTTTGTGATGTTCCGGCGCGAAGACGGCGTGGCCGAGAACTTCCACACCGCGCAGAACAAGGAACTGCTGCAGAAGCTTTCGGATCAGACCGGCGGTCATTATTATGCGGCGAATGACGCGCGCAAGCTGCCGGACGACATCTCGTTCTCCGATGCCGGCATCACCGCGAGCCAGACTCTCGACCTGTGGGACATGCCGATCGTGCTGCTGCTGGCGCTCTGCCTGCGCGGCGGGGAATGGCTGCTGCGGCGAAAATGGGGAGTGGTATGACGAAGCTGGGCACGCTGCTGTTTTGCTGCGCCGCGTCGCTGCGGGCGACAACTTTTTACGTGACGGTTGCCGGTCTCGGCGGTGAGCCGGATTACGAACAGCGGTTTACCATGCTGGCCAACGAAACCGAGAAGACGCTGACGGCGCATGGCGGCGATATTCAGGTGGCCACGCTGAAAGGCGCCGCCGCCACCCGCGCGGGATTGTATTCTGCACTCGACAAGGTGGCACATGAGGCGAAGCCGCAGGACGCTCTGGTGCTGCTGATGATTGGCCACGGCACGTTCGATGGCGCGGATTACAAGTTCAATCTGCCGGGTCCGGATATTTCGGCCGCCGAACTCGCTGGCGCGCTCAACAAAATTCCGGCCACGCGGCAGCTGGTTGTCAATACCACCAGCGCAAGCGGCGGCGTTCTGGATGCCCTGAAGAAACAGAACCGTCTGGTGATCACGGCCACGCGTTCCGGCACGGAAAAGAACGCCACAGTGTTTGCGCGCTTCTGGGTGGAGGCGCTGAACGATCCCGCCGCCGATATCGATAAGAACGGCGTAATCAGCGCGGCCGAAGCATTCCAGTTCGCGCAGCGGAAAACGAAGGAGTTTTACGATTCGCAAAAGCGGCTGGCGACGGAGCATCCCACCATGGGTGATGCGCAACTGGCGCAGGCCTTCCCCGTCGCGCGGCTGACCGCTGCCAGCGTGGTGACTGATCCGGCGAAGAAAGCGCTGCAGGCAAAACGCGACGAACTGGAGACACAGATCGACCAGTTGAAATATCAAAAGGCGCTGCTGGCGCCGGAGCAGTACAAATCGCAGCTCTCGAAGCTGCTCCTGGAACTGGCCAGAACGCAGGCGGAACTGGACAAATGAAGTTTGCCATTCTTACTCTCGCGGTAGTTTCCACGGCCTGCGCGCAGTCTCTTCAGCAGGCCGAAGCGCTGCGGCGCGCTCACGATTACAAAGGCGCGAACGATATGTTCCGCGCCCTGGTGGCGCGGGACGAAAAGAATCCCGAGTACCGCGTGCGCTGGGGCAGGCTGCTGCTGGAACGGTTCAACAAAACGGATGCCAGCGCGCTGTTCGGCGAGGCGTTGACGCTGAAGCCGGACTACCCGCCCGCACTGCTCGGTCTCGCCATGGCGGCCGAGGAAAGCTTCGAAGGAAAGGCCATCTCGCTCGCGCAGAAGGCCATCGATGCCGATCCCAAATACGTGGAAGCGCGCGAATTTCTGGCACGGCTTCGTCTGGAAGACAACGACACCAAAGGCGCGTTGAAGGAAGCCGATGCGGCGCTGCAGATCGATCCCGCTGCGCTCGATGCGCTTTCCATCCACGCCGCTGCCGATCTGCTGGATGATAAGCCGGGTACGGAATGGTTCAAGCGCATCTTCACCAGGAACCCGCGCTACGGCGAAGCCTACGCCACCTGCGCTTACTTCCTGGTGATGAACCGGCGCTACGACGACGGCATCGCGTATTACGAGAAGGCGGTTTCGGTGACTCCCGATCTGTGGGACGCGCACTCGCAGCTTGGCATTAATTTGATGCGTCTGGGCCGCGAAGACGAAGCGCGCAAACAGCTGGAGCTGGCTTACAACAACAACTATAAAGACGCGGCGACGGTGAACTCGCTGCGCCTGCTGGACAGTTACAAGCGCTACGCCACTTACCGCACCGACACCACCATCCTCCGGCTTCGGAAGGAAGAGGCGGAAGTGCTGCGCCCCTATTTCGAAGAAGAGATGAAGCGGGCGATGGCGACATACGACCGCAAATACAAGATGAAGCTGACCCGCCCGGTGCAGGTGGAAGTCTATCCCGATCACGACGATTTCGCCGTCCGCACCATGGGCATGCCGGGCCTGGGCGCTCTGGGCGTCACCTTCAATGACGTGATCGCGATGGACAGCCCTTCCGGCCGCAAGCCGGGAGAGTTCCACTGGGCCAGCACGCTGTGGCACGAAATGAGCCATGTCTACGTGCTGACCGCGACCAATTACCGCGTCCCGCGCTGGTTCACCGAAGGCATGGCGGTGCACGAAGAAACCGCCGCGTCGCCCGACTGGGGCGACCGGCTGACGCCGGACGTGATCAAGGCCATTCAGGAAAAGAAGCTTCTGCCCGTGGCGGAGATTGATCGCGGTTTCGTGCACCCCAGCTATCCCTCGCAGGTGGTGGTTTCCTATTTCCAGGGCGGCAGGATCTGCGACTACATCTCCGAGATGTGGGGGGAGTCCAAACTGCTCGACATGGTTCACGATTTTGCGCATACCAGCGACACGGCGGAAGTGGTGAAGAAGGAACTGGGCATGTCGCCCGAGGAGTTCGATAAGAAGTTTCTGGCGTGGCTGGATAAGAGCACGAAGAAAACCGTCGACAATTACGCCGAGTGGCGCACGAAAATCAAGACCCTGCCCGAGTTGGTGAAGGCCGGCAAGCAGGATGAAGTCATCCGCACGGGTCTCGAAATTCGGGACATGTATCCGGACTATGTGGAAGCGGGCAACGTGTACGTGATCCTGGCCGATGCCTACATGGCCAAAGGCGACAAGGCAGCGGCGATGGATCAACTGCAGCGCTATTCCCGCATCGGCGGCCGCGACCCCGCCACCATCAAACGGCTGGGCGCCATGCTCGAAGCCGCGAACCGTCCCAAAGAAGCTGCTGCCGCCCTGGCGCGCCTGAACTTCATCGCACCCCTCGATCAGGATCTCCACCGGCATCTGGGCGCGCTGTATCTGACCACCGGCAACCCAAGCGGCGCCATCCGCGAGTTTGCGGCGGTAGCCGCAGCGAAACCCGACGATCAGGCGGGCGCGCATTACGATCTTGCCCGCGCCTACCACGCGGCGAAGCAGGACGACAAAGCGCGCGAGCAGGTGGAGACCGCGCTTGAGGCCGCGCCCTCGTTCAAACCCGCGCAGAAGCTATTATTAGAACTCTCGCCCGATAACAACCGTTAAACGATCATGTCAACAACTGTCGTCAGCAGTCTGGAACCGGAAGTTCTCAAATCGCGTGTCTCCCGCTTCCGTGAAGTGGAAGAGAAGATCACGACGCAGGTTCGCCGCGTGATCGTGGGTCAGGAAGAAGTGCTGGAGCAGGTGATGATCGCGCTGTTTGTGGGCGGCCACTGCCTGATCACGGGCCTTCCCGGCACAGCGAAAACGCTGCTGGTCCGCACCATGGCCCAGACGCTTGGCCTGGTCTTCAAGCGCATTCAGTTCACGCCCGATCTGATGCCGTCGGACATTACCGGCACGGACATTATCGAGGAAGATCCCGGCACCGGCCGCCGCACGTGGACCTTTGTGCAGGGGCCCATCTTCACCAACATCATGCTGGCGGATGAGATCAACCGCACGCCGCCGAAAACGCAATCGGCGCTGCTCGAAGCCATGCAGGAGCGGGCCTGTACCGTGCGCGGCCACAATTATCTGCTGCCCTCGCCGTTCTTCGTGCTCGCCACGCAGAATCCCATCGAACTCGAAGGCACCTATCCGCTGCCCGAAGCGCAGCTCGATCGGTTCCTGTTCAATACGGTGCTGGATTACCTGTCGGCCGCGGAAGAGCTGAAGGTTGTGGATCTCACCACCACCACGCACGTCGCCAAAGCCGACCCGGTAACGACCGCCGAAGAGATTCTGGATTTCCAGCAGCTGGTGCGCATGGTGCCGCTGGGTGAATCGGTGGCGCGCTATGCCATCGATCTGGTGCGGGCCACGCGCAATCGTGACGCGCTGGCGCCCGACATTGTGAAGAAGTACGTGAACTATGGCGCGAGCGTGCGCGCCGCTCAGTTCCTGGTGCTGGCGGCGAAGTGCCGCGCTCTGATGAAGGGCCGCTACCATGTGGCGTATGAGGATGTGCGCGCGCTCTATATCCCGGTGCTGCGGCATCGCATCCTGTTGAATTTCCATGCGGAAAGCGACAAGCTTCGGCCGGACGATATTCTGCAGGAAGTTCTGAACATCAAGACAGCGCCCAGGGAGTAACGTGCTCCAGCGTTTTCTCGATCCCAAGACGCTTTCGACCATTTCTTCGCTCGACCTCGTCGCCCGGACGGTGGTGGACGGGTTTGTCGCGGGCCTGCACCGCTCACCCGATTTCGGCTTCAGCCAGGAATTTGCCGAGTATCAGGCCTATACGCCTGGCGACGACCTGCGGCACGTCGATTGGAATGTTTTCGCGAAAAGCGAAAGAATCGTCCTCAAGCGGTACCGCGGCGAAACCAATTCACAATTGCTGGTCCTGCTGGATACCAGCGGCAGCATGGCCTTCGGCTCGGCGGGCACCAAAATCGATTACGCTCGTTTCCTCGCGGCATCGCTGGTGTACATGGGAAACCTGCAGCGCGATGCCACCGGCATCATCGTCTTCGATGACGATGTGAAAACCTATGTGCCGCCTTCCTCGCGTCAGGGCCAGCTGCATCGCCTGCTGCATGCCATCGAACACTCCGAGCCGGGCGTGCATACCGATTTCGCCAAACCCTTTCTGCACTTTCAAAACTTCCTGCACCGGCGCGGCATTGTAGCGGTAGTGTCCGATTTCTATGAACAGCCGGAAACCATCGTGAAAGCGATCGAGCCGCTGCGCTTTCATGGCAACGAAGTGATTCTGTTTCACATTCTCGATCCGCAGGAGATCAAGCCGAAGTTCCGTGATTCCACGCTCCTGCTGGATATGGAAACGAAGTCATCGCTCGAAGTTTCTCCGGAGTACGCGAAAAATGAGTACCGGCAGAAAATGGAGAATCACATCACGACGCTGCGCGACAAATCCAAAGCGGCGGGACTGGATTACTTTCTGATCGATACCTCGCGGCCGCTCGATGAAGCGCTGCGGGAATATCTGACTCTGAGGCAGCGGCGTGACTAGGGAGCGTGGCTAGATGGGCTTTCTGGCGCCCTGGTTTCTGGCGGGTCTGACCGCGGTCGGACTGCCGATTTACATTCACCTGCTGAAGCGGCACAAGACGGTGCCGTTGCCCTTCAGCTCGCTCATGTTTTTCGAGCGGCGCACGCAAAGCTCGGTGAAGCACCGCCGGTTGCAGTATCTGCTGCTGTTCGCGCTGCGCACTCTGTTCATCATTCTGCTGATGCTGGCGTTTGCGCGGCCGTTCATTCACTCCACGTCGATCGTCTCGGCGCAGGGTGGCCGCACCGTAATTCTGGCCATCGATCGTTCCTTCAGCATGCGCCAGGACGACCGGCTGCCCCATGCCAAAGCAGCGGCGATGGCGTTGGTCGATCAGCTTCGCGGAGGCGACCGCGCGGAAGTCCTGGAGTTTGCTTCCCAGACGCATCTGCTGACGCAGCTGACCAATGACAAAGGAACGCTGCGCAATGCCGTTAACGCTGTGGAACCCTCCGATGGCGCGAGCTCCTATGCGGACCTGACGCGGGAACTTCGCTCCATCGCGCAGCCGCTGCACAGCGGGATTGAGGTGCATCTGTTCTCGGACATGCAGAAATCTTCCATGCCCGCCAGCTTTTCGGATTTGCAGCTCGCCTCCAACATCAAGCTGATTCCGCATGCGGCGGCCGGCGCGCTGGTTCCGAACTATACCGTGGAAGGCGTGATCGCGCCGCGCCATATTTACGATCCGAAACGCGTCCGCATTCAGGCCACTGTCGCCGGGTTCGGCACCCCCGTGAATCACACCAGTGTTTCGCTGCTGATGAACAGCCGGCCCATCGCAACGAAGACCGTCGAGATCCCGGCGAACGGCCGCGTCTCGGTGGAGTTCCTGGCTCCGGATGCGCCGTACGGATTGAACCGCGGCGAAGTGAAAATTCAGGCCGCGGATGCTTTCCCGGCCGACGATCACTTCTATTTCTCCACAGAACGGTCTGATCCCCGGCCTGCGCTCTTCGTGCAGGACCCGCGCGATACCCGCGCGTTTCTCTACTTCCGCACCGCGCTCGAATCCTCGAACGAACCGGCCTTCACTCTGGTCTCGGCTTCCCCGGAACAGGCCGCCAACATGACGCTCAGCAAGTACGCGTTCGTCGTGTTGTCGGACCCGGCGCCGCCGTCCCGAGGCTTCGAATCGAACCTGCGGGATTACGTGCGCAACGGCGGATCGCTGCTGGTGGCGCTGGGACGGCAATCCACCAGCCGCGGCACGGTCCCCGTGGCGGACCTCGCGATTTCCAGCCAGCATTACGAAACTCCGGAAGCCGGCCGGTTCAACATTGTGACTTACCTCGATACTTCGCACCCGGTGATCCGTCGTACCAACCAGTGGGAAGGCATCAAGTTCTTCTATACGGTGCAGGTGCAGCCGGGCACCTCGCGTGTCATCGTCCGGCTGGCAGACAATACGCCGCTGCTTACCGAAGTGAAGGTGGGCGAAGGACGGGTGCTGGTGTTTGCTTCCACTTTTGACAATATCTCGAACGACCTGCCGATCAGCCCTTCTTTCGTGCCGTTCGTCGAGCAAACCTCGCACTACCTCGGCAATATCGATGATCGCCCCGCTACCTATTCCGCCGGTTCTTATCTCGATCTGCGGTCCAACCGCCAGCAGACGGGCTCCGTCGAGGTTTCGGGACCCAAAGGTGAGCGCGTGCTCTCGCTTTCCGAAGCGGCGAAAGCGCAGGGAGTCACTCTTGCGTCGGAGGGTTTCTACGATGTGCGGCATGCCAGCGGCGCGCGTGAGCTGGCGGCCGTGAATCCGGACCGCAAGGAATCGAATCTGGAACCGATTCCCACGGAGACCCTGCAACTCTGGGAGAATACGGGAGAGTCCGCCACCCGTCCGGGCGGGCCTGCGGAACCGGCTGCCGGTGAGGAACCGCGCACTGTGGATTTCTGGTGGTATGTGATGATCGCCGCGTTGTTTTTGGCTATCGCCGAGTCGCTGCTCGGCAACCGTCATCTGGCTGTGGAGAAAGAGGCTGCATGAACCCTTTGCTTGGACTCTCGGAATATTTGCGGAAGCTGGAGCGAAACCTCCGGCTGCTTGCTGTCACGCGCGGCGCGGCCCTCATCGGCGGTGCGGCCCTGCTTGTCACGGTCGCGCTGGTGATGGTGGCGAACCAGTTCTCCTTCTCCGCTCCCAGTCTGTTCTGGTCTCGCGTGCTGCTGTTCCTGGCCATTGCCGGCGTGCTCACGGCGGGTCTCATCGTGCCTCTGATGCGCCTGAACCGGCGCTGGGCGGCGCGTCGCGCGGAAGAGCGTTTCCCTGAGTTCCAGCAGCGCCTCGTCACGTTCACAGAGAAGTCCAAGCAGAATGCGGACGATCCGTTCCTCCCGCTGTTGGCTGCGGATGCGCTCGAAGTGGCCAATCGCCGTTCCGAGCCGATCGTTCCGCGCAGCTGGATTGTGAGTTTCGGTTCGGCGGCGGCCATCGCGGTCACCGTTTTGCTGTGGCTCGGAATCTCCGGTCCCGGTTTCCTCGGTTATGGCACGGCCCTGCTGTGGGGCGGCTACCCCAAGGCCGATCGCAGGCCGATGTACAGCATCAAAGTTGATCCCGGAACGCACCGCATCCGCCGCCGCTCGGATCAGATCATCTCCGCGACGCTCAACGGCTTCACTTCTTCGAAAGTAAGTGTCCGCGCGAAGTATGCGAGTTCCACAAAGTGGGAAGAAGCTCCCATGCAGCCGCTGTCGCATTCCTCCTCGTATACCTTCGTGCTGGCCGGAGTCCCGGAAGATGTTGAGTATTACGTGGAAGCCGGCGGCGTGAAGTTCCGAGCCGTACAAGCTGACCGTGGTCGATCTGCCCGCGGTGAAGAAGATCAAGGTCACGTATCACTACCCGTCCTGGCTCGGGATGAAGAACGAGACGGAAGACCCCGGCGGCGATCTGCGCGCCGTGGAAGGCACCGAGGCCGAAGTGGAAATCACCACCGATAAGCCGCTCGACAAGGGCAGTCTGATTCTGGACAGCGGCAGGAAAATCGAGCTTACGCCACGCGACGGCAAGCTGGTGGCGAGCGTACCCATCGAAAAAGACGACATGTATCACGTCGCCACGCCCGATTCGGGCGAGATGGTGCGGCTGACCGAGAACTATTTCATCGAAGCACGCAAGGATTCGCCGCCGACGGTTTCGATTCTGAAGCCGGGCAGCGATGCCAAGGTGAGCCCGATTGAAGAAGTTGCCGTGACGGTGCAGGGCAAAGACGACTTCGCGCTGCAGAACCTCGAACTGCACTATTCCGTGAATGGTCTTCCCGAGAAGACCGTGCCTGTTGCCGAACGCGAAAGGCCGGCGGGAAGCGGACGGATCCACCACGCTTTTCCTCGAAGACTACAAGCTGGTCCCCGGCGACGTCGTGAGCCTTTACGCCACGGCGCGCGATGCCCGCAACACCACCAAAACAGACATCTTCTTCATCGAAGCTCAGCCCTTCGAGAAGGAATACTCGCAGTCGCAGCAGGCCGGAGGCGGTGGCGGCGGCGGTGGGGAAGAAGACCAGAACAACATCTCCAAGCGCGAAAAGGAACTGATCTCGGCCACCTGGAACCAGCTGAAAGGGCATGAGAAGGGCAGCGCCGCTGAAAACGCCAAATATCTGGCGGATGTTCAGGCGAAGCTGCGCGATCAGGCGCAGTCGCTCGCGAACCGGATGAAGGCGCGGCAGATGACCGACAACAACCCCGCGTTCAAAGCGTTTACGGAAGACATGGAAAAGGCCGTGGGCGCGATGGGTCCGGCTTCGGATCAGTTGCGCGGCCTGAAGTTCCAGGATGCGCTGACGCCTGAGCAGAAGGCGCTGCAGTACCTGCTGCGAGCGGAATCCACGTTCCGGCAGATTCAGGTTGCCTTTGGCCGGCAGGGCGGCGGAGGCGGCGGTGGCGGCGGGGCCAGCCGCGATCTGGAGAACATGTTCGATCTCGAGCTGGATACCGAGAAGAACCAGTACGAAGCGGCGACAGCAGTCCGCAGCCGATCAAAAGCAAAAAGCGGTGGACGATGCGCTGAATAAGCTCGAGCAGCTGGCGCGCCGGCAGCAGGAACTGGCTCAGCAGGCGAAGAACGGCAACCAGAGCTATCAGCAGCGCTGGGAGCAGGAAATGCTGCGGCGAGAGGCGGAAGAACTGCGGCGTCAAATGGAGAAGCTGACGCGGGACGACCCATCGCAGCAGGCGCAGCAGCAAGGCCAGCAAGGCCAGCAGGGACAACAAGGTCAACAGGGCCAGCAAGGTCAGCAGGGAAAACAGGGTCAGCAGAGCGGCCAGCAGCAGGCGCAGTCCGGCCAGGGTCAGCAGGGCGGCCAAAGCGGACAACAGGGCCAGCAGAGTGGGCAGCAGGGCCAGCAGGGCGGACAGCAGCAGTCGCTGCCGCGCCGCAATGCCCAGCAGCAGGCGCAGCAACGGCAGCTGGAGCAGGCGTTGCGCAGCCTGACTGAAGCCACCAGGGACATGGGCGCATCCGCCTCCGCTCGTCAGGGCGGCAAGCCGCAGCAGCAATCGGCGGGGGATAGCGCGAAAGCTGAGGCGGATGCCCGCCGAGCGGCCGAGCGTCTGCAGGAAGCGCGCGACATGCTGTCCAGCATCCGCAAGCAGGAAACCGGCAGCCAGCTCGACAATGTTGCGCGTGATGCCGATAAGCTGGCGTCGCAGCAGGAGGATTTCGCCGGACGTCTGCGAAAGAATTTCGCCGGCGGTGAGGGGAACGATCCTTCCGGGAAGCAGAGCCTCTCCCGCGAGATGTCGCAGGAGAAGCAGCAGGAATCCGAAGCGCTTTCCCGCCTGCAGCAGGAAATGCAAAAGGCCGCGCGCGATCTGGCGCAGAGCCAGCCCGAGGTCGCGAAGAAGCTTCGTGACGCCCTGGGCGAAATGCAGCAGCAGGACCTGCAAACCAGCATGAACTGGAGCGCGGAAGCTCTGCGGCGCGGCCTCGGCTCATACGCCGTGATGCGCGAAGCGCCAGTAACTCAGGCGCTTAATCAGGCGCGCGATCAGGTCCGCCAGGCGCAGCAGGCGTTCGACAAGAACAAGGGGAACGCGGGCGGAGAGAGCAAGATGCAGGAGGCTCTCGCCCAGGCTGAGAAGCTGCGCCAGGAGATTGAACAGATGGCGCGGGCAGGCAAAAATGGGCGTCAGTCCGGTGACCAGCAAGGAAACCAGCCGGGACAGCAGATGGCGCGCGGGAACCAGCCCGGTCAGGGCCAGCAGGGCCAGCAGGGGAATCAACCCGGCGGTCAACAGCAGGGTCAGCAGCAAGGCGGACAACAGCAGGGCGGTCAGCAACAGGGTCAACAACAAGGGCAGTCCGGGCAGCAGGGCGGTCAGGGTGGCCAGCAGGGCGGCCAGGACCAGCAGGGCTCCTACAGTCCGAACGGCGGCGGCGGTCCCGCATGGGGCGGCGGCGGCCGGAGTGCCGAAGGCGCGTATAACGATACGCTCCGCGATATCGCCCGCTTGCAGCAGTCCGTGCGCGACAATCCCGATCTCACTCGGCAACTGCGCGACCTGTCGGGAACGCTGCGCGGAGTCAACCTCCGCGCGTACGCCAATAATCCCGATCTCCTGAACAAAATCATCGGTCAGGTGCTCGGGAGCGCCGAACAAATCGAGCTGGAACTTCGCCGCAAGGTGGAGGCCGGGGGTGGTAATCCGCACGCGGTCACCCCGCAGGCGATTCCTCCGGGTTACGCCAACGCGGTTGCCGAGTATAACCGCCGTCTTAGCAAGCAGTAGACACTGGATGAATGCTAATCTCTATAGAGAAGTAGTTATATGCCCTCCCCCAGTGTTACCCGTGAAGAATTTGAAGCTCAATACGACCAGGTGGTCCGAGCTGAGATTGAGAACTTTCGTCAACGCGCCGATGAGTACCTGAGCGGCGCCATTACGGAAGACGAATTCCGAGGCTTTCGCCTGCGCCATGGCACGTATGGCCAGCGCCAGCCCGGCGTGCAGATGATCCGGACCAAATTCCCGGGCGGCACGATCACCGCGAGGCAAATGGAACAGCTGGCTCTGGTAGCCGACGAATTCGCCGGCGGCAAGGGCCACCTGACCACGCGTCAGAACATCCAGTACCACTTTGTGCCGCTCAAGGATGTGGCGGACCTGTTTCACCGGCTGGCCGATGTCGGGCTCACCACGCGCGAAGCCTGCTTCAACACCGTTCGCAATGTGACGGCGTGCCCGAAAGCGGGGCTGAGCCGGCATGAGATCTTTGACGTCCGGCCGTATGCGCAGAAGATCGCCTATGCCTTTCTGCGCAAGGGTCTGACGGACAGCATGCCGCGCAAGTTCAAGATCGCCTTCGACGGCTGCCATCACGACGACATGCTGACGGCCATCCACGATATCGGCCTCCGCGCGGCGATTCGCGATGGCAAGCGCGGTTTCCGCATGGTGGTGGGCGGCGGTTTGGGTCCCATGCCTGTCGAAGCGCAGGTGCTCGATGAGTTCCTGCCGGAAGAACTGCTGATGCCGCGCATGCGAAGCGGTGGTGCGTGTGTTCAACAACTACGGCAATCGCAAGAATCGCAACAAGGCGCGGCTGAAGTTCGTGATGAGGGAGCGCGGTTTTGACTGGCTGCGCGAGGCTATCGAGAAAGAGTATCAGGACATCCTGACCAACGGCGGGATCGAAATGCCGGATCAGGTGCCGGAAGGTTTTGGCGGCTATCAGTCCAACCCACAGCCGCTTGGTTCGGGCTCGCTGCTGCCGGTTGTGAACGCTCCCTCTTCGGGCGATGCGCGTTTCGATCGTGGCTCGAGACTAACGTCGAAGAGCAGGAGCAGCCGGGCTACGCCATGGTCACCGTAACGGTGGATCAGGGCAATCTCAGCAGTGCCCAAATGCGCGCTCTGGCGCAGATTGCGGCGGACGCGGGAGACGGCCTGATTCGCGTGACCATCGACCAGAATCTGGTCCTTGGCTTCATCCAGCTGGCGCAATCTGCAAGCGCGTGTACGCGGCTTTGGATGCCGTCGGACTTGGCGGCGCCGGTGCGCATGAGATTTACGATGTGGTCACCTGCCCGGGCGCTTATTCCTGCAATCTGGCGCTCACCAAAGCCATGAATCTGGGCGCGGCGCTGCAGAACGTGGTGCGTGGATACGACAGCCCGGAAGTGCGCCGGCTGGCAATCAAAGTCAGCGGCTGCCCGAACTCCTGCGGCCAGCACTGGACGGCGGATTTCGGCTTCTACGGCAACGCCCGCAAGATCGACGGCAAGGAAGTTCCGTATTACCTGATGCTGCTCGGCGGCGGAAACGAAGCCGACGGCTCGCTGCAGTATGGACTCGCGGTCCAAAGCATCCCCGCGCGCCTCGCGCCAGTCGCCGTGCAGCGGGTGCTGAATCATTTCGAGGCGAATCGCTTGCCGGACGAGCCGTTCCGGGCGTACGTGATGCGGCAGAAGGTCGCGTTCTTCAAAGAGATGACGGCCGACCTTGCCAAGCCGCCCGAATTGTTCCCGGAGATCTACAAGGATTGGGGCGATACCGAGGCGTTCTCGCTGCAGCTGGGCCGCGGCGAGTGCGCGGCCTGATTTGGCTCCCGTGGTAATGTCACACCATGGGATTCGATCAGTATCACGAGCCGGTTGACGAGCTTTCGCACGAGACCCGCACTTTTGCGCGGATGATCACGTCGCTGACGGAAGAAGCGGAAGCGATTAACTGGTATGAGCAGCGCATCTCTGTCGAAAAGGACAAGGATGCCAAAGCCATCATGGCCGACGCTCAGGGCGAAGAGTTCAAGCATTTCGGTATGGATCTGGAATTCCTGCTGCGCCAGAAGCCGAAATGGCGGTCGATCCTGCTCGGAATTCTCTTCAAATCCGGCGATATTGTCGAGAACGGGGAAGCGGCCGAAAAGGCTAACTCCTAAACAAAAAAGGGACGGGCCCTTTCGGACCCGTCCCTTTTTCGGTTCAAACGCTTTAGCGGTTCGGCTTCATGCCGGTTCGCGCGGCACGTTTGGACTGGATCGAGTCAGTCGACGATCTGCGAGCCGGACGAGAACCGAACCTGCCCGCCGCGTTCGGCGCGACCATGCCGCGCCCGAAGACGCTGTGAGCCGCGGACATCGGATTTGCCGACGGAGTCACCGGCATTCCGACATTCGAAGCACCCGGAATGTTTGAGCTCGACACGGAGATCTTCGCGAGAAGCGCATCCACATCGCCGCCGCCGGGCTGAGCCTGCACCACGTTCGAAGACGAAATCGTGATGTCACCTGACGAGGTCACGCCGGTCAGGTACACGTTGTAATACGGGTCGAGAGCGATGGCGTAGAAGCTGTCATCGCCGCTGCCCCCGAAGAACGTCGAGAAGTACAAATTCCTGCCGTTCGTGTCGAGGACCGAGAGCGTGGCATCGAAGCCGCCCGCGCAGGTGCCCTGCAGGGCGTCGCTGGTGGAAGGGAAAGCGCTGGAATTGGTGTCTCCGGCGATGTAAACGTTCCCGTTCGCGTCCACGGCCAGAGCATTGGCATCATCCGCGCCGTTGCTGCCGAGATAGCTGCCCCAGGCGATATTGGAGCCGCCGGCGTAATACTTCAAAACGAAGCCATCCGAAGCGCCGCCTTTGTAGTTCGGCTGGAAGCCCTGACCGGTTCCGGCGAAATCGTGCGAAGAGGTTGTGCCCACAACATAGATGTTGCCGGAAGGATCGAGCGCCACGGCGTTTCCGGCTTCATCGTTGCTGCCGCCGGCGAAGGTGGAGAAAATCAGTCCCGATCCATCGCCATTCAACTCGGTAAGGAAAGCGTCGTAGCCGCCATGACGCGAATGCTGGAACGGTGCGTTGGCCTGCGGGTAGTTATCGGAGTAAGTCTCCCCGGTAATGTAAGCATTCCCGGAGTTATCCACTGCGATCCCGAATGCTTCATCATCCGAACCGCCGCCGATAAACGTGGAATACACGGCGTTGCCCTGGTTATCGATCTTGAATACAAAGCAATCGTAATCGCCTTTCAGGTTTGCCTGAAACGCTCCACTGCTGATCGGGAAATCGGAGGAGGAAGCAGCGCCGGTCAGATACGCGTTGCCGGAGTTATCAATGGCGAGCGCGTAGCCTTCATCGTCGTTACTGCCGCCCACATAAGTGGAGTACACCAGCGTGCTGGCGGTCGGGTCGACACGAAGCACAAAGGCGGCGTTGTCCGCGTCGTAATTGACGTTCTGGAAGACGTTCGAGCCCGCGGTTGGGAAATCCAAAGACTCGGTGCGGCCGCCGACGTAGGCGTAACCATTCACATCCACGGCAATTCCGTTGGCTACATCGTCATAGGAACCGCCGAGGTCGGCGTTGTAGATGAACGTCGTGCCGTCGGAGCTGATCTTCCGCAGCAGCACGTCGGCATCGCCGCCAGGCGTGGAATACGTGACGCCCGTCATGTACATATTCGAGCCGGCATCGGTCGCGATGGCGTGACCTTCGTCGGTGTCGCTGCCGCCCAGAAAGCTGGAATACACCAGGATGGGATCTATGGTCAGCGGCAGGCTGTGATCATACGGCCCAACGCGAAAACCGACGGTCTTGCCCGCGATCGCGAACGAGCCATCCACCGGAGTCCGGACGCCATTCCGCATCTGATAGATAACGGGTTTCTCCTGGCGCAGATCGCCGGCAGGAGTCGCCACGATCAAATTCCCCGCGGCATCGGTGCGCAAAGCGGCGGCGCCGTTGTAAGCGACGCGGATCTTCGAGGGATTCGCGCCGGGAGCTACGACGAAATCGTACTCCAGCCGCGATTGATTACCGTAGTAAACCAAGTCGATGCCGGGATACACAGAGGAAGCCTCAATTCGGGAGTAAGTCGGGATGTTGGTGATCCACTTCGAAGGATCACTGCCATGAAACCACGCCGACTTGCCAGGCAAGGCTTCGAGCGGCTGAAGCGTGGCGCCTGCAGCCGAACCAACGAGGCGCGTCTGAATTTCGGCGGCTTTGCCGCCCTTTCTTAGAATGACGTGCGAGCCTTTGGAATTGAGAGTGACATAATAACCCGTTCCTCTGGCCAGAAAGGCGGCGGAAGGCTCGGCCTGTCCGCGATTCGGTTCAAAGTTCAGCGGCAGCGCACTAACAGCCGGCCGTGCAGTTGACGCCCAGGCGGACGCGCCGGCGGCAGTTAAGACAAGCGCAGATACCAGTGTCTTCATAGTTTTATCACAAACCAGCAATAAGGTCTCCATTACTACTAACCAGTTTCGAGGCCTGACGGTTTCGTTATGAAAATCGTTTAATGTAACGGAGACTACGCACGTACCATGGCGCGCACCACAATCAGGCCTTTTTCCCAGCCGGGCAGGGAAATGCGGCGGGAAAGCACGTCATAGTTCGAGCTGCGAATGCGATCGAGCAATCGCGAGTAGATGGTGATGAGCGCCCAGAGGGACGAGCGGCTGCGCGCATGCACCATCTGCACCAGCGGCCAGGCCTGATCGTAGTAAGACCGAGCGCGGGCAGCTTCAAACTCCATCAGGCGCCGGAATCCTTCGCCGGGACGGCCTTCGCGAAGGTCGCCGGCAGTTACTCCAAAACGGGCCAGATCTTCCTCGGGAAGATACTGCCGGCCGAGCGTGGCATCCTCACGCACATCGCGCAGGATGTTGGTGAGTTGGAAAGCGATGCCGCAGCGTTCGGCCAGCTCGAGCGCCTTGCTGTTCTCAAAACCGAAGATATGAATGATGGTCAGTCCAACCACCGAGGCGACTTTGTAGCAGTACGCATAAAGATCCGCGAACGTGCCGGCGGGCCGCGGATCCAGATCGCTCAGGACGCCCTCAATCATCTGAAAAAAATAGTCGTGCGGAATTTTAAACCGCATAACGGAATCGTGGAACGCCGGCCACATGGGGTGCTCGTCAAACCTGCCGGCCAGGGCTTCGGTGAGCGCGCCGCGCCAGCGTTCGATAGCGGCACGGCTGGCGCCGGCTTCGTCGCTCAGATCGTCACAGTAGCGCATGAACGCGTAAACGGCGCACATGGCATTCTTCTGCTCGGGTGAGAGCAGAATGAACGAGTAATAGAAGTTCCTGGCGCGTTTTTTCGCGACTTCGCGGCACCAGGTGTACGACCGGTCCAGTTCGGTCACGCGGCCTTCTTCATTGCCATGCGAAGCATGACGCCCGCCAGGATCGCGACTCGCTCAGCTTTCGAGATTCGGGGGCGCTGCGAGAGCACATCGTAATTCAGCTGCACGATCTTATCGAGAATGCGCAAGCCGCCGCGGCTAAACAGCTCGAGATCGAGAGCCAGACGGCGGTCGACCATGGCCGGGAGCGGGAGCCCGGCAATAAAGAACCCGCGCGCCGTCTGCACCGCCTCGCGCATCATGGGGCCGAAGCCGGGCGTGAGACGCCGCGCGAACAAATCTTCCACCGTATAATCGTGGCGGGCCAGAAGATCGAGCGGAAGATAGACGCGGTCCTTGGCCAGATCGACGGTGACATCCTGCCAGAAGTTCGCCAGCTGCAGACCGGTGCAGGTGGCATCGGAGAGGCGCTGGCGCTCCGCATCACTGTAGCCGCACAGATACAATACCAGCCGGCCGACCGGGTTTGCGGAATAGACGCAGTAATCGAGCAACTGGTCCCAGTCGCGATAGCGGGTTACGGTCTGATCCTGAACGAATGCCCGCAGCAGATCGGCGAACGGCTGACGTGGAATGCCGTGCCGTTCCACGGTGGTGCGGCAGCGCGATGAAAACCGGATGTTCGGCGTGACCGCCATACATCTGATCGAGCGATTCGCGCCACCAGTTCAGCAGGCGAAGGCTTTCGGCGGTGTCGCCGATCTCATCGCCCAGATCGTCGGCCCACCGGCAATAGGCATAGACGTTGTAGAAATCCTGATGGAGCTTCTTCGGCAGCAGGAAACTGACCACGCTGAAAATTCTCGTAGTGATGAGTGGCGAGCCAGCGGGTATAGCCTTCCGATTCCGCGTGTGTCCAAACCCGCTGCGGGGCTTTCAGGAAATCGACAGGCGGCAGGTTCACGGAAGGATCGCCATCTTGAGCGCGCCGTTTTGCTGCATCAGGTATTGCATCACGCCGGGCAGATTCGCCAGCGGCTCCTCGCCTTTCACGAAGTCATGAGCGGTGACGTGTCCGGCGCAGATGATGTCGAAGGCGGTGCGGATGGCCTCCGGCGTGTGGTGGAAGCTGGCTTTGCAGGTGAGCTCGGAATAATGCAGCAGATTGGTATCGAGCGCAACGGTGGTTCCCTTCGGCGGGCCGCCGAAGAAGTTCACGGTGCCGCCGCGCCGCAGCATGGAAACGGCGGCCTGCCACGTCTCGGGTTTGCCGACGGCTTCGATGGCGATATCGACGCCTTCGCCGCCCGTGAGAGCGCGGACTTCTCGGACGGCATCGCCGGACACGCCCTCATCGGCACCCAGTTCGCGGGCACGAGCGAGCTGCGCTTCCCGGCGACCCACGGCGATGACACGGGCACCGCGCAGCTTACACAGGACGACGAACATCATGCCGATGGGGCCAAGACCGATCACGGCGACCGTATCGCCGCGTCTGACGCCGCAATCGTCGACGCCTTTGACCACGCAGGCGAGCGGCTCCGTCAGGGCGGCGTCGCTGTAGCTGATGCCATCCGGAATTACGTGGGTATTCTTTTCGACGATGCGCGCCGGAATACGAATGTACTCGGCATAGGCGCCGTTATTAAAAAGTAAATCTTCACAAAGATTAGCGCGGCCACGGAGGCATTGGGAGCAGATTCCGCAGGGAGCCGAATTCGCGGCCACCACGCGTCTTCCGGTCAGCGGGCCGGCCACCACGTCGCCGGCGAGCTCGTGCCCGAAAACGATGGGCGGCTTGAGCATCATGGCATGATAGCCGCGGCGGAAGATTTTTACGTCGGTGCCGCAGGTGAGAGCACGGCGGACGCGTACCAGCGCATCTCCCGGACCCAGTTCGGGCATGGCGACGCGTTCCACTTCGAGGTGCTCTTTGCCGTAGAGCACGGCGGCCATCATTCCCTGTTGCATTCCACGATTATCTTCAGCGACTCACTAGTCGGATGCGTCGCCAGATCGAAAGCTTCTTTAATCCTAGCAAGTGGAATGCGGTGGGAAATGAGGCGTGAAATTGGCAGCCTTCCACTAAAAACCAGGCGCGCCGATTCTTTCTGTAAATCGGCCGACGCGCTATAGGAGCCGTACAGCATCCGCTCTCCCACACAGATGCTCGCGCCGGATAGTTCGATGCGTTCCCTATCGGAGGTCTGGGCGAAGAGGCAGATCTTCGCTCCGGGGCGCGAACAGGCTACGGCCTGTTCCACCAGACCGCGAACGGCGGTGGCGACGAAGACGATATCGGCACCTCGCCCGCCGGTGAGACGCTTCAGTTCGGCGGCGGTGTCGGTCTGGCGAGGGTCGAGCGCCACGGCGGAGCCACACTCGCGGGAAAGAGCCAGGCGACGGTCGATGGTGTCGGTGGCGACCACGTGGCAGCCGCGATCGGCAAGCAGCATGGTGAACAGCAGACCGATGGGACCCTGGCCCATCACGAGCACGGTATCTTCCGGTCCCGCCCCGGACTGAACGACGGCTTTCAGGCAGGTGTTCAGCGGTTCGACGAAGGAGGCCTCTTCGAAGGTAACACCGTCGGGGATGTTTTCCACCCCGTCGCGCGCGATCCAGTCCATCACGCGGACGTACTGGGAGAAGCCGCCGCCGGCGGGTTCGAATCCGGCGGTAACGCCGACGCGCTTGTACACCGGGCACTGCGCGTACAACATCCGCTTGCAGTAGAAGCACTCCCGGCAGGGAATGTGGTGGAAGACGATGACGCGGTCGCCCGGCGCGTACTGCGTGACGCCGTCACCGGTGCGGACCACGGTTCCCGCGGTTTCGTGCCCGAAGACGCGCGGCGGCGGAAGCAGGTTGTACTCCACCTTCTTCAGGTCGGTGTGGCAGACGCCGCAGGCATGCACGCGGATGAGAAGCTCACCGGGGCCGATCTCAGGCGTCGCAATTTCTTCCACGAACACGTGACTGTCTCCGCGATACACCGCAGCCCGCATGGTCCCGGGGACGGAGTTAGAATTCGCAGTCATGGATGAATTCACCTAGGGTCTCACATGCCATCTTCGTGTGCTTTCGCAGCCGGACGAGTTCGGGGAAGCGCACGAGAGGACGCTTCATGGCTCCAAAGACCAGACGCGCGATGCTGAAGCGGCCATCGGGAAGCAGGGCGGAGTTGAAATCGTTATCGAAGCCCTCATCCGCCAGATCGCTGACGCTCTTGACGAAATAGGCGCCGGGCAGACCGGCAGACTCCATATCGACGGCAATCGCTCCGGCGGCGCGGAGGGCGCCTTTCTCCGCGGGAGTGCGCACGACATGGTCGCTGCAGAAGAGCGGACCGGCGGTAAACCGCAGCGATGTCTTCGGAGCGGGCCCGGGAACGACGATATCACCCAGGCGCAGATCCGGATCCAGAGCGCCGCAGAAGCCGATATTGCAGGTGACGCCACAGTGCATGTGGGCTGCTGCCGCGTCCGACGCCATGCGGGCGCGTCCGGCGCCGGCTCCGTTCGCGATGGCCAGAACGCGGCGGCCTCTGCGCACGCCCTCGCAGGCCCAGTGTACCGGAAGCGAAACCGGACGCACATCGTTCCAGCGCCGCACTGTGTCGGTGAATTCGAGGGGATCGGAAGCGATGAATAAGATGTCAGCAGTATCCATTGCTTTGGAACCAGTCGACGGCTCTGACCAGCGCGGCGTCGACGGGACCGGGCGAAAAACCCAGTTCCCGCTCGGCCCTCGCCTGAGAGACGAACATCTTCTTCTTCGCCATTCTGACAGCGTCGAGCGGCGCACGGGGCGGCTTGCCCGAAATCTTGGCCCAGGCCGTGGTGACTACTCCGGCCGCGTATGCGACGGCGTACGGCAACTGAACGGTGGGAGCGGGCCGGCCGGTAATGGCAGCGAGCCGGCCAAGGATTTCCTTCAAAGTGAGGTTCTCGGCTCCGAGGATGTAGCGTTCTCCGGGCTTACCCTTTTCTTCCGCGAGCACGTGGCCGACGGCGACATCGCGGACGTCGACGAGATTGAGACCCGTGTCGATGAAGGCGGGCATGTCGCCTTTGAGGAAATCGAGGACGATGCGGCCGGTGGGCGTTGGCTTGACGTCGTGATCGCCAATGGGCGCGGTGGGGTTTACGGTGACGACGGGCAGTTCGCGCTCGGCGAGGGCCACCTGTTCCGCGAGGAACTTCGAGCGCTTGTAGGCGCCTTTCATTTCATCGACGGAAACGGGCTGTGATTCGTCCGGAGGATGAATGCAGCCGACGGTGCTGGTGTAGACGAAGCGGGAGACGCCGGCTTTTTTCGCGGCCTCGATCAGGTTGCGAGTGCCTTCCACATTGCTGCGATAGAGTTCGGTCGGATCCTTCGCCCAGAGACGGTAATCGGCGGCTACGTGATAGACGACGCTGCAACCCGCGACGGCGCGGTGAAGCGAATCGGAATCGCGAAGGTCTCCGGTGACGGTTTCGACGTCGATCCCACCGACTTTACTCCCTTGCCGAACCAGGGCCCGAACTGAACGGCCACGCGCCAGCAGGGCGGTTGCCACATGCCAGCCAAGGAACCCGGAGGCCCCGGTTACAAGGGTCACAGCAGGGCGGCTCGTTTACCGCAGCACCCAGCTAAGTGTTTTGAGCGTGTCTCCGAGCGTGGCATCCACGCCGAGGGCGACAGTGGGTTCGAACCCGGAGTGCATCATGCAGTGCTCACAACGCGGATCGCCATTGCCGGGGCCGTAATTCTCCCAGCCGGTCCGGGTCATGAACTCTTCGAAGGTTTTGTAATGCGCGTCGGAGATGACGTAGCATGGGCCTTTCCAGCCCTTGATGTTGTAAGTCGGGGTTCCCCACGCGGTGCAGGGCAGTTCCCGCCGGCCTTCGAGGTATTCCAGATACATCGGGGTCTGGTTGATGGGGAAGCGCTTGAACCGGTCGCCGAAGCCTTTGAATTTCTCGCGAATGTCATCTTTGGTCATGAAGATTTCGCGATTATTCACGGCGGAGTATCCGTAGGCCGGCGAAATCTGGTGCATATCGACGCCGAGCGTCTTCAGGTATTCGAAGAGCTCTTCAATTTCGTTCATATCGGTCTCGTTATAGACCGTGGTGTTGGTGCAGACCTGGAAGCCCGCGGCTTTGGCGGCTTTGATGCCCTCGATGGCTTCTTTGAACACGCCCTCGCGCTCGACGGCAATGTCGTGGTTCTTTTCGAGGCCGTCCAGGTGGACGTTGAAGTAGAACTTCTTATCGGGCTTGAACTCGTGCAGGCGCTTGCGGATGAACATCCCGTTGGTGCAGAGGTAGATGTTCTTGCCGCGCTTCAGGATCTCGCCCACCAGCGGCCCGATCTGAGGGTACATCATGGGTTCGCCGCCGCAGATGGAGACCATGGGCGCGCCGCACTCGTCGACTGCCGCGAGGCACTCTTCGAGCGGGATGCGTTCGGTGATGGTGGATTCGTATTCGCGGATGCGTCCGCAGCCCGTGCAGGTGAGGTTGCAGGCATGCAGCGGTTCGAGCATCAGGACGATGGGGAACCGCTTGCGGATCATGGGATGCGGTCTGCGGTCTGCCGCTGCCTGGCGTTCCTGAAAGATGCGGAACGGGTTCGACATTGCGTCATCCTGCTGGGGTGCATCCTTCTGCCACGCCGCCGGCGGGTTTCGTTTGTTTTTCGTTACATACGCAGCCAGCATCGCCGTCGTCGAGAGAGGAAATTTCATGCACGCTCCTGGAGTTTGGTTTTGCTGTAGGCGGAGAGCGCCAGCAGCGGGAAATAATTTCGATAACCGTGGTAGTTCAAATAAAACACTTTCGGGAAACCGGTGCCGGTCGCGAGCTCTTCGTCCCACTCGCCATCCGGGCGCTGGGTCTCGACCAGATACTCGACGCCATGGCGCACGCTGGAACTGCTGGCGTCTCCGCCGGCGATGAGACCCATGATGGCCCAGGCGGTTTGTGACGGAGTGCTGCGGGCCGGAACATAGGCGCCTTCATCATAGCTGGCGCAGCTTTCGCCCCAGCCGCCATCGGCATTCTGGATGGAGCGCAGCCATTCGTTGGCGCGCTGCACATGCGGTTCGTGATCGTCTTCGGCAGCCGCGGCAAGACCGCGCAGCGCGAAACAGGTTCCGTAGATGTAGGCGACGCCCCAGCGGCCATACCAGCTGCCGTCAGCGGTCTGGCGTGCGGATGAGGTAATCGACGCCGCGCTGGACCGCCGGATGGCTGCGGCGGAGTCCGTGGGCGGCCAGAGCTTCGAGCACGCGGCCGGTGATATCGGCGCAGTTGGGATCGAGCATCGCGTTGTGATCCGCGAAGGGAACGTAGCTGAGAATCTGCCAGTTGTTGTCGACGTCGAACGCGGCCCAGCCGCCATCGCGGCCCTGCATGGCAAGGAGCCAGTTCAGCGCGCGCTTCTCGCACGCTTCCTGAGCGGCACGGTCGGAGCCGCGCGCGTGGGCGAAGCTCAGCAGCACCATGGCGGTGTCGTCGATATCGGGGTAGTGATCGTTCTGGAACTCGAAGGCCCAGCCGGACGGTTCCACGTTGGGGCGCTTGATGCTCCAGTCGCCGCGACGCCGGATCTCCCGTTCGAGAAGCCAATCGGCACAGCGCCGGAGCGGCGGACCGCTGACACCCGCTTCGCCTAACGCATAGCTGGCGATGGCGGAATCCCAGACGGGCGAAAAGCAGGGCTGGAAGTAGAAGCGGTTGCCGTCATCGACCAGGAGCGCATCGAACTGACGAACGGCTTCCTGACGCATGGGATGGTCGGCGGTATAGCCCAGGACATCGAAGGCCATGATGGCGTACATCATGGGCGGATAGATGGCGCCGAGACCGTCGGAATGCTTGAGATGCTCGATCATCCAGTGCTCGCACTTGCGAATGGCACTTCTGCGGATGCGGGCGAAGCCGTACTTCTCCCAGAGCTTGAGAATCTTGTCGGAATGAATGAAGGTGTTGCGCAGCGTGAGCCAGGAATCGTCGTTCGGAAGAGCGAAGCTCTTGCCGGGCAGATGCAGTTCGTCCAGGTTGAAGCCGGCGGGAACCGGGCGGCTGGGCTTGGAGGCGTGGACGATGGCAAGGGCGATGACGATGGCTCTGGTCCAGGAAGACATCTGGTAGATGATCTTGCCGGGCAGCAGCATCAGTTCGGGCGGAATGCTGGGCGTGTGGTCCTTCGGGTACAGATCGAAAAGGCTGAGGTTGACCTTGACGTAGCTGTTGGCCGCCTGCAGGCCGCCGAGCGCGAGGATGCGGTCGCGGAGCATCAACATGCGCTCGTCGGTGACAGGCAGGCCGGCGACTTTCAGAGCGAAATAGGCTTTGCAGGAAGCAGAGATTTCAGACGGACCTTCGACGTAGATATTGAAGCCGCCATCGGAGAGCTGCCGGCGGAGAATGGCGCGAACGGCCTTACGCACGCGCGGCGATTCGGCGAAACTGCCAGACGCCGTTGACGGGCGGGTTCATCCACAGCTGGAGCAGGATGTCGTCACTTTCGAGCGTACTGTCGGCCGTCAGCTGGGCACACCAGTGACCCTGCGCTTCCTGCTGCTTCAGCAGAGCGTCCGCCGAGCGCTGAATGGACAGCGCCGCCGTGGAGAGCAGGGTGTCTTCCAGGTGAATGACCGGACTCATGAATTAGAGCGCCACGGCCTGTTTCGGCGTGGGCTGCCGATTGGCGATCTGTGTGAGCACCGCCGCCGCCTGCGTGAGCTCGCCCGGCAGCGAAAAGCGAACGTCTTCTTCGACCAGTTCGACTTCTTCCAATTGCGTGAATCCCTCGTTCCGCAGTGCCGCCACCAATTCTTCCACCAGGTGCTCGGGAGCGGAGGCGCCGGCGGTGACCGCTACGTCTTTGACGCCGACGAGCCATTCGGGATTCACATCGCTCCAATCGTTCACGAGATATCCGCGAACACCGAAGTTGCCTCCGACCTCGACGAGGCGCTTGGAATTGGAGCTGTTGGCGGAACCGACCACGAGAAGCAGGTCGCAGAACTCGGATACGCCTTTGACGGCCATCTGCCGGTTTTCGGTCGCGTAGCAAATGTCCTGCGACTTCGGACCCTGAATCATGGGGAAGCGCTCTTTCAGACGTTCGACGATGTGGGTGGTCTCATCGAGACTGAGAGTGGTCTGCGTGAGATAAGCAACGCGGGAAGGGTCGGGAAGGTTCAATTCATTGACATCGGCCACGTTTTCGACGAGAACGGACTGCTGCGGCGCTTCGCCGAGCGTGCCCGAAACCTCGTCGTGATCTTTATGACCAATGAGGACGATGGTGAAGCCTTCGCGGGCAAACTTCACGGCCTCCAAATGGACCTTGGTGACGAGCGGGCACGTGGCGTCGATGACCTTCAGGTTGCGCAGCTTTGGCGTGGTGACGGACTTCGGGCGAGACGCCGTGAGCGCTGAAGATTCCCCTTGCGCCTTCGGGAACTTCATCGATTTCCTCGACGAAGATCGCTCCGGCCTGCCGCAATTCCTCGACAACGTGTTTGTTGTGAACGATTTCCTTGCGAACGTATACCGGCGGACCGTAGAGGTCGAGCGCAATTTTGACCACGTCGATCGCCCGCACCACCCCGGCGCAGAATCCGCGGGGTTTTAGCAGATAGATCTTCTTTTCCGCAGTCAAATTCGCGGCAATCGGCTTCAGCGGCATAGGTTTAGGGCGAATCCACAGTATAACAAACGTGTTGAAACGCCAGCCTTTCCGCTCGTGCCAAAATACCCTTTGACCCGGCGTCACTTCTTCTTTGGCACACTTCTGGCGGGACGCATTCCGGCGGCGGGATTCGGAAGTACGCCATCGCTGCGGGCGCTGGGCTTCCAGTCGCCGGGAAACAAGCTGCACATTGCGGGGATTGGCGCGGGCGGAAGAGGTGCGGTGGACCTGCAGGCCTGCTCGAAGGAGAACATTGTGGCGCTGGCAGACCCGGACAGCCTGCGCGCGGCGCCCACGTTCGCGAAGTTTCCGAAGGCGACGAAGTACGTGGATTTCCGGGAGATGCTGGAGCGGGAAGACCGGAATATCGATGCGGTGATGGTGTCGACGCCGGATTTTCTGCATGGCGTGCAGGCGATGGCAGCGCTGGAGCGTGGGAAACATGTGCATTGCCAAAAGCCGCTGACTCACACGGTGATGGAGGCGCGGCGGCTGGCGGAGGCCGCGGCGGCGCGGAACGTGGCTACGCAGATGGGAAATCAGGGCTATACGTCGCGCGGGATTCAGCGGTGCACGGAGCTGATTGGTGCCGGAGCAATCGGGAAAGTGAAGGAAGTGCATGCCTGGACCAACCGTCCGGTGTGGCCGCAGGGAATGCAGAAGCTGCCGAATCCGGCGAAGGTTCCCGCGACGCTGGACTGGGAAACCTGGCTGGGGCCGGCGCCGACGCGGCCATATAGTCCGGCTTACGTCCCGTTTAACTGGCGCGGCTGGCTGCCGTTTGGGTGCGGGGCGCTGGGGGACATGGGGTGCCATGTGCTGGGTCCGGCTAATATGGCGTTGCGGCTGACGGCGCCGGAGAGCGTGGAGTGCATACATCAGGAAGGGACGAGCGATTGTGCGTTTCCCAGGAAATCGGTGATTCGGTTTGATTTCCCGGGGGTGAAGGTGTTCTGGTATGACGGCGTCGCGGGGCCGCCCGATCTGCACGCGGTTTCCGGGGCGAATGTAGGGAACGGCGGCAGTTTGTTCGTGGGTGAGGATGGCTACATCAGTACCGGCGCGTATGGAGAAGGAACGCGGGTGCTTTCGGCGGGGAAGCTGGAGACTTACCGGTTCAAGGCGGCGGCGCGGGAGCCGGCGGAACCGCATTATCAAAACTGGATTCGGGCGGCGAAGGAGGGGACTCGGGCGAATTCGGATTTCCGGGTTTCCGGGCCTTTTACGGAGTGGGTGCTGCTGGGTGCGGTCGCCCTGCGGGTGAAAGGGAAGCTGGACTGGGACGCAGCGGGGATGCGCGTGAGCAACATGCCGGAAGCGGATGAACTGCTGCGGCCGGTGTTTCGGGACGGCTGGCGCGTGTGAGGGGAGTTTGGGCTTGCGGGTCGGCGAGGCCGTTAGTTTGGAAGGAGTTTTTTCAGATTAGCGGAGCGATTCGATCAGTTTGGCCTTCTCTTCGGGGCTGAACTCGGGGAAAGGTTCGCCGGGATACTGCTTTTTGTGCTGTTCGACGGCGAAGTCCCAGAGCTCTTCGGCGGAGGCTTTCTGAACGAAGCCAATGTTCTGGACCAGCTTGTTCTGGCTGCGCTCTTTTTGCAGTTTGCGCAATGTTTCCAAGGCTTTGTAGAAGGCGCGGTCGTGGACGGCCTGGTAGCGGATCATGAGCGCGAGCTTCTTCTCTGGGAAGAAATCGTCGTCAGGAGCGTTGTTCAGGGTGACGGATTGCGCGACCATGGCGCGGCGGGCGAACCAGAGAGACATCGCCATCTTTTCAATGAGGAATTCTTCGGTGGTGGTGTTGGGGTGGTACTCGAAGCGGAGGTCATTCTTCATGGCGTTGAAGTCTTCGCGGCTTTCGCCTTCGATGATGAGTTTGCCGCTGGCGAGGCCGTGCTTGAAGGCGTTGAGGCTGGATTTGGCTTTGCCGGCTTCGGTTTTGGGTCCGGTGGAGGACTCGGAATTAGTGCGATTCGCGTTGATCTGAGCTGCGGACGACATGGTTGTACCGTTTCGGCCTCACGTTAGCATTGGCGCCGTGGGGCGCTGTCAGTAAGTTGCTGAAAGGATTGGGGAGAAGTGCTGTGAACGGCGGACTGCGTTTGGCAGTTTGGTGCTGCTGCCGAGAAAGAGCGACTGCGCACCGTGCTGCCGTGCCTGGGTGATGGCGTGCGGAGCAGCATGCGACCGATTCCGCGTCCGCAGTTCAGGCGAGACAGCCATCTTCGAGAGTTCGTAAACGCCGTTGCCTGCGGGGATCAGCGCCACGCAGCCGACGGCGACTGCGTTTTGCACCACCATATAGATGTGGCCACCCCGGCCGAGATCATCAACTGGGTCAGGCGGCGTCGATCAGGATCCAGTCGTCTTCCTGGATGACGAGCTCGCGGAGGATGCTCAGGATCTGGTCTCCGGCGCCCACTGCTTCTCCGAACGCGGCGTCGAAGGCGATGGCGGCATTCGGGGTGGCGGCAGCGGCGGCGCTGGCGGAAAAGGCCATGGACCAATCGGGGAATTGGCGCTCTTCGGCGGGTCCGCTTTGGACGATGGTGACTTCGCTGTGGCGCATATCGCGCTGGATCTTTTCGAAGATGCGGCTGACTTCGGAGACGGGACCCTCGAGAACCTGAGCGAAGTTGCCGGAATTATAGAGCAGCGCTCCGGTGACACCGGCCTTCGCGTTATTGGTGCGCGCGCTGTCGAGGATGGAGTGGAGTTCGGCCGCCACTTCCTGAGTGCCGCCGCGAATGCGGTTACGGCTGCAGTAAACGAGTCGGTATAGTTTGGTGGTCATGGTTGGTTCTCTGCCTGTGGTTTTTCGAAGGGAAGATCGCGGGACGTCTTGTTCAGGGTGGAGATGAGAGCGGTGAGCTCGCTGGCCGGGACGGCTTTGCTGAAGTAATAACCCTGCACGGAGTTGCAGCCGTCCACCTGCAGGCGATCGAGCTGCTCGGCGGTTTCAACGCCTTCGGCCATGGTGGAGACGCCCAGACTTTCACCGAGGGCGGCGATGGCGCGGACAATGGCGCGGTTCTTGGGGTTGTGGCCACCGTTGCCGGACAGGGACCGATCGATCTTGATCTTGTCGAAGGGGAAGTAAGCGAGCTGGCTAAGCGAGGCATAGCCGGTGCCGAAATCGTCCATGGCGATGCGGACTTTCATTTCGCGGAGCTGATAGAGAGTGGTGAGGACAGTGGATTCGTTGCGCAGCAGCAGGCCTTCAGTGATTTCGATTTCGAGGCGATGACCGGGAAGGCCGGTGCTCTTGAGGACGCTGGCTACCACTTCCGCGAAACGGCCGGTATCGAACTGGATAGGGGAAGCATTCACCGCGATGACGACGTGTTCTTCCCACTGCATGGCCTGGCGGCAGGCGGTGCGGAGCGCCCATTCGCCGAGGGGAATGATGACGCCGATTTCTTCGGCGAGCGGCAGGAAATCTCCGGGAGGGATGAGGCCCTTTTCGGGATGGCGCCAGCGGACGAGAGCTTCGAAGCCGACCAGCATGCCGGTGCGGATATCGATCTGCGGCTGGTAATGCAGTTCGAGCTGGCGCAGCGCGAGCGCACGGCGGAGTTCGAGCTCGCTGGTGCGGCGGGCCTGCGCGCGCAGTTCCATTTTGGAGTGGAAGAAGTGGAAGGTGGCGCGGCCGGAGGTTTTCGAGTGGTACAACGCCAGGTCGGCGTTTCTCATCAGGGTTTCGCAGGTGGTGCCGTGCTCGGGCGAGATGGCGATGCCGAGGCTGGTGCCGACGTTTACGAGCTGACCTTCGATGAGATAGGTTCGCTGGACGATTTCGAGGATGCGGTTGGCGATGGCGGTAGGTTCCGTCATGCTCAGGGACGGGTAGATGAGCAGGGCGAATTCGTCTCCGCCGAGTCGCGCGGCCATATCGGTTTTGCGCAGGGCGGAGGAGATGCGCTCGGCCACGAGGCGGAGGAGGGCGTCGCCGGCGGGATGACCAAGGGTGTCGTTTACGGCTTTGAAGCGATCGAGATCGAGCAGGATGAGCGAGAGCGGTTCCTCGGGCCGGGTGGTGAGAGCTTCGGTGAGCGCCATTTCGAGAGCCTGCCGTGACGGAAGGCCGGTGAGCCAGTCGATTTCAACGGAGTTGTTGGGCCGCTGGATGCCGGCACCGCGTTCGGGACCGGTTCGCTCAAACGAAGCCAATCGGTAGCCGTTTCCGAGAGCGCGCAGGCGCATGCGGACTCCGTTGGTTTCGTTGTGAGCTTTGAGGAAAACCGCCTCCTCTTTGTTCCCGGAGACCAGGTCGCGGGCGAGCGCCGCGGATTCGTCGTCAAGGCCGCTGGCGGAGAGGAGCTGGAGGACATCCAGGCCGCCCATGCGGTGTTCTGGATGGAAGCCGAGCAGGGGGCGGACCTGGCTGGTGATATGTACCGGGTGGAAGTCTTCGTTGAAGATCAGGACTCCGGTGTTGCCATCGTCGAGCGCCTCGCAAAGGAGAGGAGAGGGAGGGGACCAGATTTCCGGGGCAGGAACCTCGGCGGGGTGCACCGCTGTGAGAACGGGAGAGAGATCAATCATGGTTCCTGGCTTCACAAACAAGTGGGAACCGGGGCTGTTTATCTCAGATCAGCAGGGTGAAATCAGCGTTTGGCCCAGACCTCGACCCACTGGCCGCGCCGGTCCCAGCGGGCGACTCGCGAGAGGCCGAGGACGGTGTGCGCCTGTCCGCCGGTCATTTGCGGCTCGTATTCGTAGAACCTGGTAAGAAAGGCGCCGACGCCGGGCAGGTGGAGGATCCAGAAGACGGGTTCCCAGGTGCGCGGGTAGAGGACGAGCACATGGACGTCGCGGGGGTTGAGCTTCGAGAGGATGGAATATTTCAGGTCAAGGGTCTCGTGGGTGGTGAGCGGTTTGGTGACGTAACCGAAATCGGCGCGGCCAAGGGCGGCGGTAAGGGGCCAAGCGGTGTAGATGTCCTGGCCGGAATAGTGTTGTTGCAGGTAGGCGGCGGCGGTTTGCTGGACGCGAACGAAATCGACCATGGCCCCGGTGTCCTCATAGGGGAGGGGAAAGAGCGGTTTGGTGAAGACAGCGACGACGAGGCCGGCGCAGACAGCGGCGGCGCAGAGGTTGCGGCGGGCAGGGGAGAGGGTGAACAGGGCCTGTGCCACGGCGAGATAGAAGATGGGCAGAACGGGGAGCAGATAGCGCTCCAGTTCCGCTCCGCCGAGCACGCTGACGAGGACGATGTGGGCGGCCGCGAAGGTCATGACGAGATGCCAGGCAGGGGTCCGAAAGAGGCCGCGATGGCGCCAGGAATACCACATGGCGGCGGTGCCGATCCACCGGAAATCCTGCAGAAAGAGGTAGTAGACGCGGCGGCAGAGGGAGAACACCATGCGCAGCGGATCGAGGGAGTAATTCAGGTTGTAGTGCGCGAATTCGGCGTTGCCGAAGGGGGTCCCGGTGGCTCGCCAAAGAGCGAAGAGCCAGACGCTGAGCGCGAGCGCGGGAACCACGTAATAAGCGGCTTCCCGCAGGCGGCGTTCGCGGAGCAGAGTCAGCATGAGAACGAGCGGCAGCAGGATGCTGGTTTCTTTAGTAAGCGCCGCAGCTGTGCAGGCCGCGGCGCAGGCGATGTGGCGGTTATCGAGGAATAAGACCAACCCGAGAAGCACGCAGACCATGGCCGGCATATCGAGCTGGGTCATCATGCTCTGGGCGTAAAACAGCGGGTCGCACAGAAGGAGCAGGAGGGCGAGGGCCGCCGCGTGCCAGTTGGCGAGGCGCAGTCCGAGGGAATAAACCAGCACGAGGCCCAGCGCGGCGAGCGACAGCATGGCGACGCGCGCGACCGTGATGGAGTAACCGGTGACGCTCCAGACCGCGGCGAGATACAGCATGACGCCGGGGGGATGCACGTTGGGCTGCGCGGATTTGGGAATCAGATCAAAGTGGCGATAGATGTCGACCGCGGCGGGTACGAATTGCCCCAGTTCGTCCCAGTAGTATGGCAGGTTCAGGGATGCCGCGTGAACAGCAAATAAGATCGCGGTACTCGCCAGCAGCAGCCATAACCGTCGTCGCGCCAATGAACCAACCTTTCGTGAACTCAGCCGTCCATCTCATCGTAGTAAGCGGTGAGACCATCCTGATGGCGAAAGCAAAGAAAAAACGAATGGTTTGGATCGCAGCCGCGCTGGCCGTTCTGACGGCGGGAGCTTTCTCGTTCAAGGCTCTGAGCCACACGACGGTAAAGATCGATCCGGAGAAGCTGGCGAAGGTGGAGAAGACGGACCTGGCGCGGTCGGTGGTGGCGACGGGCAAGATACAGCCGACCACGCAGGTGGAGATCAAGTCGAAGGCGAGCGGGATCATTCAGAAGCTGCCGGTGAATTTCGGGGATTTCGTTCACAAGGGGCAGGTGATCTGCGAGCTGGATAAGAACGATCTGCAGCCGCTGCTGCGGGAGGCGGAGGCGGCGCTCAATGTGGCACAGGCGCAGGTGAACACGGCGAAGGCGGATTACGAGCGCTATCAGGTGGACGCGGTGGCTCCCGACCTGCCGTTTCTGAAAAACGACCGGGACCGCGCGCGCAAGATGTATGCCGAGCGGCTGATTGCGCTGAACACGCGGGACGACGCGGAAAAGGCTTACGAGATGGCGGTGAACAAGCAGAAGTCGGCGGTGGTGAATCTGGCTTCAGCGCGGGCTGCGATTGCGAAGGCGCAGGCGCAGCTTGAGCAGCAGGAAGCCACTGTCGCGGTGGCGCAGGAGAATCTGCTGAACGCGACCATCACGTCGCCGATGGATGGGGTGGTGCTCTCGCGCGACCGCGAGGTGGGCGACGCGGTGAGTTCGATTCTGAATCAGGGAGCCAGCGCAACGCTGATTATGACGCTGGGGGATCTGCGCGAGGTATATGTCAAAGGGAAGGTGGATGAGAGCGACGTGGGGCGAATCTACCTGGGCGAGCAAGCGCGGATCACGGTTGATTCGTATAAGGATCAGAAGTTTTACGGCAAGGTGACCAAGATCTCGCCGCTGGGGACGGAGAAGGATAACGTGACTACTTTTGAAGTACGCGTTTCCATCTCAAATGAAAGCGGCAAGCTGCGCGCGCTGATGACCGCAAATGCCGAGATCATTCTGGAGGAGCGCAAGGGAGTGCTCACGATTCCGGAAGGCGCGATTTTGTATTCGAAAGACAAGAAGCCGCAGGTGGAACTGCCCGATCCGGCGGCGGAGAAGGGCAAGCGCAAGCTGGCGATTGTCACCGGGATCAGCAATGGCAGCCGTACGGAAGTGTTGAAGGGGCTGGCGCTGGGCCAGGAAGTCATCCTGCAGTAATGTCCTACCTTTCCGAACTGCTGGGACAGGTTTTTTCCAGCCTGTTCCGGAACAAGCTGCGCAGCTTTCTGACGATGGCGGGCATTGCGTGGGGCATCGCGTCCATTGTGATCATCGTGGCCATGGGCGAGGGCTTCAAAGAGGGCCAGCGCAACAACATGAAGACGCTGGGCGAGAACATCGTGATTCTGTTCGGCGGGCGCACGTCGCAGCAGGCCGGCGGGCAGCGCGCGGGACGGCGGGTCCGGCTGAATCATCGGGACGTGGAGGACATCCGGACGGAATGCTATCTGGTCCGGCATGTGACGAGTGAACTGGCCAACAACGTTCGCGCGGTGAGCCCGTTCAACAGCGGCTCCTTCGACACGAGCGGCGTGGAAGCGAACTATACGCTGATGCGCAACATTCCAATTGGTTCGGGGCGGTTCTTCTCCGAAGACGATCAGGCGCAGGCGCGGCGCGTGTGTGTGATCGGGCTCAAGGTGAAGAAGCAGCTGTTTGGGACGCGCACGGGTATTGCGGGAAGCCAGATCGAAATCAATTCGCTGCCGTTTCAGGTGATCGCGGTAATGGCGGATAAGAATCAGAATTCCAGCTATGACGGCATGGATGAGGACAAGATCTACATGCCCTACGCGACGATGCTTCGCGACATGCCGCCGAAGGAAAACTACACGCCGGGCAACTTGAGTGAGATCATCTTTGCTCCGGTTTCGACGACTGAATCCGCGGAGGCGCTGAAGCAGGTGCGGCGCGTTCTGGGACGCAACCATCGCTTCATCCCGAACGATACCGGGGCGCTGGGAGTGTGGGACACGATTGAGAACGCGCAGCAGGTGGACGCCATTTTTCAATCGATGACGGTGTTTCTCTCGGTGATCGCGCTGGTGACGTTGACGCTGGGCGGGGTGGGAGTGATGAACATCATGCTGGTGACGGTGAGCGAGCGGACGCGGGAGATCGGTCTGCGCAAGGCTCTGGGCGCGACGCGGGTGCGGATCCTGATCGACTTTCTGGCGGAGGGCGCGATTCTGGCGTTTGTGAGCGGCTTCGCGGGGTGGGCGGTGGCTTTTGGTATCTCGTCACTGCTGAAACTGGCGCCCATGCCGGAGGCATTCCCGGGCTTGCCGGTGAGCATGACGACCACGCTGCTGACGTTCGTTGCTTTGACGGTAATTGCGATTGTGAGTGCGCTGCTGCCCGCGTGGCGCGCGGCGGCGCTGACGCCGGTGGAGGCGCTGCGGTATGAACGGTAGCGCGATCTTTCGAGAGGCGGCGGCGGCCCTGAATTTCAATCGCCAGCGGAGCGTGCTCACCTGTATCAGCCTGGCGTGGGGCGTGGCGTGTTTCGTGATTCTGTATTCGTACGGTGAGGGATTCGACCGGGCGCTGAAGACGGCGTTTCGGGCGGTGGGGCAAGACCTGATCGTCGTGTTTCCGGGCCATACATCGTCGCAGGCGGGGGGCGAGCGTGCGGGCCGGTCGATCCGGCTGGACTTTTCGGATGTCGAGGCGATTCGCGACAGCGTACCGTTCGTTGCGGCGATCTCGCCCGAGTGCATGCTGCGCCGCGCGGCTGTGGTGAGGGGCTACCGGCAGGAATCGCTTTCCGTGCGGGGCGTGGCGCCGGCGGAGTATCAGCGGGTCAGCAACATGACGGTGGCGTCGGGGCGCTGGCTCTCCGCCGATGATCAGGTGGAAAAGCAGCATATCGCGGTTCTGGGCGCCAATGCCGCCAAGAAGCTTTTCGGGGAGATTCCTCCGGAGAACGAGACGATCACGATCAACGGCGCGACTTTCACCGTTGCGGGCGTGCTGAAGAGCAAAATTCAGATTGCGAACTACAATACGCCCGACAACGAATGCGTCTTCATTCCCTACAGCTCGATGGCGCAGTTTCGGGACATCAAGTACCCGGACGATCTGGTCTGGACGCCGAACAATCCGCTGTTCCGGCAGAACGCGATCGCACAGGTTCGGGCGACGCTGGGCCGCGTGCACAACTTCGCGGGCAGCGACGATCGCGCGGTGGAGATCATTGCGTTCAACGATTTTATGAAGCAGATCGATGGGATGTCGATCGCGCTACGAGTGCTGCTGGGTTTCATCGGCGCGCTGACGCTGGCGATTGGCGGCGTGGGGCTGACGAACATCATGCTGGTCTCGGTGACGCAGCGAACGCGGGAGATTGGGGTGCTCAAGTCGCTGGGCGCGACGCGGCGCGCGGTGCTGTTTCAGTTTCTGCTGGAGGCAATGGCGATTGTTACGTTTGGCGGGTTACTGGGGGTGATGATTGGCTACGCGCTGACGACGGGAGTGGGGGCGCTGCCGCTGCTCGGTCCCATCTTTAAAGATGAGACCGGAACGGGGGATATTCACCTGAACATTTCGCGATTTGCGGTGCTGACTTCAACGATCGTGCTGGAGCTGATCGGGCTGGTTGCGGGACTGCTGCCGGCGATCAAAGCTTCGCGGCTGGATCCGATTGATGCGCTTCGCTACGAATAGCAGCGGAATTTAGAGCAACCGGAAGTTGACTTCGATGGTGGCCTGAACGGCGACCGGAGAACCGCTCTTCGTTCCCGGTTTGAACTTCCACTTCGCTACGGCTTCCATGGCCTTCTCATCGAGACCAAGACCGAGGCTGCGAACCACTTTGATGTTGGTGGCGCGGCCATCCGGTCCGACAACCAGAGAAATGAGCACGGTACCCGAATACTTGGCCTTGCGGGCTTCTTCGGAGTATTCCGGGTCGACCTTGTAGAGTACGGAAGGAGCCGAGACGCCGCCGCCGACGCGGTAGACACCGCCACCGACACCGCCGCCTTCGCCGGGTCCGTATCCGCCACCCTTGCCGCTGCCTACGCCGCCGCCGCTTCCATTACCCATCCCCGCGCCGCTGCCAGTACCGTTGGAGGGAATGCCGAGATGCGCGAGAGGGTCGCCGTAATTGTCCATCTTCAAGTTTGGAAGAGGAGCGTCGGGCGGAACAATGATGGTGGGAACAACGGCCAGCTTTGGCGCCTGATTGACGACCACCGAAGGAGGAATGAACTGCTTCAGCGCCGGTTTGGGCAACTGACCCTTAGCGACTGGAAGCGGAGCTTTGGTACCGCCGCCACCGCCACCCTGATTGGTCTGTGCCTTAGGCGGCTGCTTGGGCTTATACGGTTCCAGATTCGGGTCGAGAATGTGGACGGAATCCTTCACCGCTTTGGTGATTGCCGCGTGCTGGGAGAAAACCGTGAAGAGGAGCGCTACAACAACGATCTGAAGTGTGAGCGAGGCGCCGAGCGAACGGTTGTCGCGGCCGTACAATCCCCAGATATCCTTCACGGCTACCGGCTTCGAAGTGACTTCGAGAGGCGGAAGCTTCGGAGGATGAATCATCTCCTGAACGTTGCGATAGACGGATTTATACCAGGGCTCCTCGGTATCGGGAGCAAGCAGACGAGCGAGATGGTCGTCCGGCTCAGTGGCGATCTTTGGTCCTGACGGGGTATCGGTTACTGGGGCCGAAGGATCACGTTGAAGAAGCTCAGGCATGGCAATGAGGGGAGTCGCTAACCCACGAAGACGTGTGCAGCCGGAACTCCGTTACAAAATTTGGAATATGGCTCCCGATCTGCACTTGCCTGGATTCTAACACAAGGCTTTGCAGTGCAAAATGATCTATCCCGAAATCGGGATAACCTCCGCGCGCCGAGGAGTGCTACACAAGAACTATGCGTCTCGCCGCGTTGATCCTGCTCGCCCTTGCAGCCTTTTCGGCGCGCGCAGCGGAGCCCCGGAAGTTGATTGTGATCTGCATCGACGGTCTGGATGCCCGGTACATTCGAGATGCCGACCGGTTGCATTTGAAGATTCCGTCGATTCGAAAACTGCTGCGGCAGGGCGCGGCGGCGGACGGCGTGATCGGTCAGATTCCGGACAATTCCTGGGCTTCGGATACCACTATTGTTACGGGGGTTCCTCCCTCGGTGCACCAGGTGATGGATGACGAGTCACCGGCGCGGACACCGCGAGCGCTTACGCTGTGGCAGGCGGCGGCAGCAGCGCATCGCAGGACGGCGCTCCTTTACTGGCCGGCGACGCTTGGGGCTCAGGCGGATTACCTCTGTCCGGAGTTCTGGGAGGGGCATGCCACGCTCGACCCGCCGCTTGAGCCGATTTCACACAAGTGCACAGCCGGATTTCCGCAAAAGATTGCCGCGGCGTACCCGACGTTTACGAAGGCCCAATGGAGCGATGCCAGCGGGCTGGAGGCGCTGCGGTATCTGATGCGTTCCGACCCTCCGGATTTAACGCTGGTGCATCTCTCGGATCTGGAAGGGGAGGAACGCGAGACCGGCGCACTGAGTATTTACTCGCGGGAGGTTCTGGAGAACGACGACGATCTGATCGGTCTGGCTTTGGAGAAGCGGCGCCCGGAAACTCTGGTGGCTCTGGTTTCCGATCATGGGTTTGAAACGGAAACGTATGTAGTGCGGCCCCGGGTTCTGGTTGGCTCGAAGGCGATTGATGTGAAGTACGGGGTGATCGGCGCGACGGACGCGAAGGCGGCGGCGGCTCTCCGGAAGTTGATCGGAGGGAGGAAGACGGGCATTGCCCGGGAGATTCCGCTGGCACAGGTGCGCCGGGATTTGCCGGATACAGGCGGATGGGTTGCGGCGTTTGGCACCGCACCAGGTTATATTCCTTCCGATAGTGCGACCGGCCGCGCGGTGGGACCGGGAAGCCATAAAGGAGTGGACTCCCAATGGCCGCACCGGCCGGATTTCCGCGCGACGTTTGTGCTGAGCGGGCAGGGAATCAAGCCGGGGAATATTGGAGAAATCTCGATCCTGGACATTGCGCCGACGCTGGCTGATTCCATTGACGTGCGCCTGCCCGGGGCACGCGGCAGATCGCTTTGGCCGAAGATTGCGGCCGCCGCGCGTTAGGCGAGTGCCGCCTTGCAGAATTCATAGCACTTACGCACTTCGGCGACGGTGTCGGCGCCTTTGTATTCGTATTCGATGTTGGCCGGGATCCTCCATTTGTGGGCCTTGAGATCCTGCAGGACGGCTTTGATGGGCGTGTCGCCCTCGCCGAACGGCAGATTATCGCCCTGATTTTTCTTTCTGTCTTTGAGGTGCAGCGTGATGATGCGGTCGTGGTGCTGGTTCAGGTAATCGAGGGCGTCAAATCCGGCAGCGGTGAAGTGGCCGATATCAAGGTTGACGCCGATGTACTTCGATTTTCCGGCCATGCCTTTGGCGAAGCTGTCCGGGGTGTTGTATTCGTTCTCATCCATGCGGGAATGGCCGTGCATGCCGACGTAGATTTTGTATTTGGACGCGTACTTGTCGTAGCGGGCAGCAGCGGTGACCGTGGAGGATGCGGTGATGCGGGTGACGCCGAGAGCTTTCGCCATTTCGAAGCCGCGCTCGAATTCCTCATCGCTCGCCGCGTCGCGCAGGCTGTAGTTGTAGGCGTAGAGCAGGATTCCCGCGCTGTCGAATTTGCGGCGGACGTCGTGGAAGACGTCGAGAGAGACTGTTTTGCGCCAGTTGGACAGCTCGGCCGGCTTCATCTTTGGTTCAATGTGGCCCTGCCATAACTCGCACTCACTCAGGCCGATATCCACCATGGCCTTGATGGCGTCATCGAGCGAGCGGTCGCGGAAGCTGTAAGACTGGGCGCCGAGCTGTACGCCGTCCACTACTGAATTGGGCTTCGCGGCCAGCGTGGCTGCCGAGGCGAGCGCAGCGAGCGCGGTCTTTTGGAAATCTCTGCGGGAAATCATACGCGCTCAGTCTACACCAAAGTTTCGTTACCGTAATCTAATAACGACATGCCGCGTTTTCTGACCGCGCTCCTTCTGGCTTCCCTATCGATTTCGGCTCAGGACGTTCACCCGGTTACCAATCGACCAATTGCGCCCGTGATGGGAATGGGCGGCGCGGACTGGTTGACGCGTCCGGAGCGCGCACGCGAGGAACATCCGGACGAGGCGCTGAACGCGATCGGAATCGCGCCGGGAGCGGTGGTGGCCGATATCGGGGCAGGCGTGGGCTACTTTACGGAGAAACTGGCGCGACGCGTGGGCCCGACCGGAAAGGTGTACGCGAACGACATTCAGCAGGCCATGCTGACGCAGCTGCGCCGGAATCTGACTGCGGCGCACCTGACGAATTTCGAGACGGTACTCGGCTCGGCGGACAATCCGCATCTTCCAGCCAACACTTTCGATCTGGCGCTGCTGGTGGATGTGTACCACGAGTTTTCGAAACCGCAGGAGATGCTGCGGCACATTCGAGAGGCGCTGAAGCCGGGCGGGCGTCTGGTGCTGCTGGAGTACCGGCAGGAGGACCCCAGCGTGCCGATCCGGCCGGAGCACAAGATGTCGGTGAAGGGCGTGCGGGCGGAGATTGAACCGGAAGGCTATCTGTTCGAGAAATCGATCGAGACGCTGCCGGAGCAACACATTCTGATTTTCAGGCGACCGGTTCGCCAATGAAGCGGTAGCCGACGCCGCGCACGGTGAGGAGATGTCTGGGTGAGCCGGCGTCATCCTCTATATAGCGACGCAGCCGCACGATGAAGTTATCGATGGCGCGGGTGTCGGTGTCTTCGTGAACGCCCCAGACATCTTCGAGCATTGCCTTGCGGGAGATGGTCTCACCCTGATGCTGAATCAGGTAGCGGAGAAGATTCACTTCCATGAGAGTGAGGGGCAGGCGCTTGTCCTTCACGTGGACTTCCATGGCTTCGAAGTCTATGGTTTTGCCGGCGAACTCAAAGCGGTCGCGAATGGGAGGCCGCAGCCAGTCGCGACGCCGGAGAAGGCTGCCGATGCGCGCCACGAGGATGGAAAGGTCGAAGGGCTTGGGCAGGAAATCGTCCGCGCCGGCGGCGAAGCCCTGGAGAACATCCTCGGCGCGTCCGCGGGCGGTGAGCATCAGAACGGGGATGAAGTGTTCGCGCGCGCGCAGATGGCTGACCACGGCGAAGCCATCCATGCCGGGGAGCATGACGTCGAGCACGACGAGATCGAAGTGCTTTGATGTGTCATAGAGGCGCTCGAGCGCGGCTTCGCCGGTTTCCACGATTTCCACCTGATAGCCGTCGGCTTCGAGATTGAAGCTTAAGCCGAACGCGAGGTGCTGTTCGTCCTCCACCAGCAGGATGGTGCTCAAGAGGATTCCCCGCGCGGCAGCTGCATGGTAAAAGTGCTGCCCTGGCCGGGCCCGGCGCTCTCCGCCCAGGCCTTTCCGCCATGGCGTTTGACGGTCGCCTGGACGAGGTACAGTCCAAGGCCGGTGCCTTTGACGCGGGTCGCGACCATGCCCTGCACGCGATAGAAACGACGGAAGACGCGCTTCAGCTCATTGCGGGCGATCCCGATGCCCTGGTCGCGAACCCGTATCCCTACATTCTTCTCGTTGAGGCGCACCACCTCCGCCGAGACATGCACTTCGCCCCGCGAATACTTGATGGCGTTGTCCAGGAGGTTTGTGACGGCGGCTTTGAGTTCATCGGCATTGCCCCATACAAATTCGTGAGCACATTGGCAGGAGACGGCCTCCTCGGGCAGATGATGACGCATGCGCGCCAAGGCGACGCACTCCTGAACAATTTCAGCGAGATCGACGCGATCGGGGTGGAGGTGTTTGCGCCAGGTTTTTGCTTCCCCGGCGCGCAGGACCTGTTCGATGGTGTGCGTCAGGCGGTCGGTATCCTGCAGCATTACCGAATAGAACTCACGCCGTTTTTCATCCGGCATCTCGCGCTTCTGGAGCGTTTCGAGATAGAGCCGCATGGAGGAGACGGGCGTTTTCAGTTCATGTGTGACGGCATTGATGAAGTGGTCATGGCCTTCATTGCGCCGGATTTCGCGCACCAGAAAGATGGTGTTCAGGGTGACCCCCGCAATCAGCAGACTGCAGAAGAGCACACCGAGCAGTAACATGACGCCGGTGCGCCAACTCCAGACGATGAGACCGATGTTGAGAATGACCGCGACCGCGATCAGGCACGCGCCCAGAGTGATGAACAACGCAATCGACTTGCGATGCCCACTGAGCGCCATCCATTTATGTTAATCGGTTCGGCGGTTTAGTGCGGTGCGGCGCATTCCACCAGAACCAGGCTTTTCTTTGCGGCGGCCGCTGCCTGCGCCAGATCGGGGGAGGGCGCGGGACGGCCATCGAGCGGAACATTTTTGGAGCGAAGGAAGCGGAGCAGGTCGTCACCGAGGATGAGCGACTTACCCATGGAGACCGCGAGCACGGTGGCCTGATCGTTGACCAGAGGAGACGCGGCAATCGGCGGGTCGACAGGGCGATCGGGTTGAAATGCGGAGCGGGTGCCCTCGGCGGCGGCTATGTGTCCGGTGACAGAGATGGAGGTGGCGTGGTGTTCGGCGAATTGGAAACCGGCTTCGACGAGACTGCGTTCCTGAGGAGCGTCGGCGGCAAGCGCCAGCGGCGTGCCGCCACCGCCTTCAATGGCGAGAACGGCGAGGCCGAGTGCAGCATCCTCTCCCGCCAGCTCGGCGCGCTTCTGCCACTGGGTGGTGCGAACGGTGAGCTGACCACAGCCACGCACGGCGTCGAGGCTGGTGAGTACGCCGCCTTCGGTATTGACGAAGAATCCGGTTGCCACACGCTGCGGCTGATAGGCCTGCGGGCCCGGATCAAAGACCGGTTTGGCGCGCAATTCCGTGGTGCGGAGAGTGGCTTCGGCGGGCTCCGGGGCCTTCACGGGTTTCCATGCGGAGACGCGCTGCTTCGCTTCGGCCAGTTCGGATTCGGAAAGCTTTTGGGCAGGTGATTCCAGTTCCGCTTTGGCTTCGGCCACTCCGCCGCGCGCGGCCAGTTCCAGCCACATGCGCGCTTCCACGGGATCGGCCTTGACGCCCTGGCCGCTTTCGAGGAGCAGCGCGAGGGCATATTGGGCGAGCGGGTAATTCTGCGTGGCGGCCACTCGATACCAGCGTGCCGCGTCGGTGAAATCGTGGGCGTCAGCCAGAGCGTAGGCAAGGTTATATGCCGCGCCGGCGATGTGATGCTCCGCGGCGCGCCGCCACCAGGCGCGTGCCTGCGCGATATCGCCCTTACCGTCTTTAAAGTAGAAATTGCCCAGATCGTATTCGGCTTCGTAGACGCCCTGCCGGGCTGCCTGTTGCATCCACTTCACGGCTTCCGCATCACTTTGCGCGACGCCGACGCCATGCCAGAAACACAGGCCGTAATTGTATTGACCGGGTCCGTAGCCCTGTTCGGCGGCTTTCCGGTACCATTCCGCGGCTGTGGCCGCATCTTTCGAAACGCCGAGACCGCGCTCGTACATAAAGCCGAGAGCGTTGCGCGCGGCGGCGTTGCCGCTTTCCGCTTCGGGCACAAACTGCGTGAGCGCATAGCCGTAATCGCCGGCTTTGAAGGCGCGCATGGCGGATTGGTAGTCGGCCATCAGCACGAGGCTGCCAGCGAGAAGAAGCAGGATCAGGCGCTTCACGGTTTGGCCATGATGGACCCGGAACTTACGGTGACCGGCGGGGGCAGAGTGAACCGGCGTTCGGGCACGGGCGCAGGTTGCGGAGGTTTCGGCGCGATGGCTTCCCGCTCGCGTCTGCGGGGCTCGGGAGCAGGCAGCGGCTCTGGCTCAGGTTCGTCGACTTCCTCCTGAACGTTCCGGGGCTGCCGGGGCGGTGGCGCGGCGGCCACGGCGGGAACTGGAGCGGGAACTGTGGCGGCGAGCTGCATCTCGGGAGCGCGCAGGGTGAAGCTTTGGGAATCCGGGGAGCCGTTGGACCGGTACACGGTGAGGACAAAGGTGGTCAGCGGGCCGACCTCACCGTAGAAGAATTTTCCGGTATTCAGTTCCGCGCGGCTGATGGGAAGCTCGGTCCGGTCGTCGCCGGATTCAACGGTGAGGAGCCCGCCGGTAGCGGCGCGAAGAACGTCGGCACGGCTGTCCCAGTGCACTTCCGCGCCCTGCGAGGAGGTTACCGCCTGCAATTGCAGAGGGCGCGCTTTTGTTCTGGGGGCAAGGGCCGCGGGCGCCGCGGCAGGCATCACCACGGCAGCGGAAGGCTGGTGCTGCACCAGAATCACGATGCCCCAAACCACCAGACCGGCGATGCCGGCGAGGACCGCTTCCTGGGTCCAGCGTTTGCCGCGGCCGGGGGCGCGCGGAACGGGTGGCGGATCGATCTGGAGTTCCCGGCGCTCAAAGGAATCACAGGGGATCATCTTTTCCCGATCCCAATAGAAGCAGGACAGGGTTGCCTGACCGGTCAGCTGCGGGGTAACGAGGATGAAAATGCCCGCGCTTTCGGGAAAGTATTTCCGAAACGCATCGGAATCGCGCTCATCCGGACCGGCTTCGGACTTGATCTGGGTGCGATACATGCCAATGGGTTTGGCATCGACATTGGATTCGTCCCGGAGTTCGGCGAGACGCGATTCGAAGAGAGCGCGATCTTTGCTGGACTGCTGATAGCGGGGTCCGTAGAGATGCTCGCTGATAACGGGCGCAAGACCTGTGACACGGCAGCTTCCCTCGGCGGACCCGAGCAGAATGCCGCCGATCTCCAAACCACGGCGAGGCAGGCTGCGAAGGCCTTCCACGGAATCGCTCCGCAACGTTTCCCCGACGTCGGCGGCGATTTCGATGCGCTCCCCAGCGACCGCGCGCTCGGCCACGAAGACAACGTTGGCGGCGGATGTGGAAGGCATCAGTTCCAGCATGTTCTACCTCCAGGAAAGCCCCGGAATTCTAAACCAAAGAATCGATCCGGTGCACTTCCTCGACTGTTTCGCGCCGCCGTGTGATGCGAATCTCCTCCCGCAGCATCAACCGCTTCTCCATCACCAGCACTTCCTCCACCACTGGGAGTATGAGCGTATCGCCCTCCTGCCGCTGCGGCGGCGCCTCCGCCACGATGCGGTCGATCTGCACGTGCTCGATGGCGTACCCATCACGGAACATACGTGCATCCGGCCGTTCCGCCCGGGCGTCGACCCGGTTCGACGACGCGGCTGTTCCGTTCACCTCGTTAGACGCAGGATGCGGCGCGGCTGGTTGCGACGGCAATTCGGCCGGGGTGCTGAGAGCACTGCTGTCGCGCAGGAAGAAACTCCCGTCAGAACGAACGGTCAGGGCGTCCGAGGCGACGGAGATTTCGCGGCCGTCGTCGAGCTGGATTTTCTTCTCCGACCGGCTGTCCAGAAAGCGGGCCGCCGCTGTGAGAGTTCCGATCCGGCCGCTTTCCGTGAACACCGGGAATTTCTTCAATTCAGGCATTGTTTCCTCCGAGTCACACTTCCGACAGCAATATCGTATCCCAATTAAACGGTGTTAAAGTTGCATATCGGATAACGGAGTCCGTTTTTGAGCGTAGACACAGCAAGCAATCCACCAGCGTGGGACGGGGTGCGCGGCCAGACACTGGAAGGCCGTTTCGAGATCGGAGACTTTCTTCAACCGGATCGGAACGGAGGCTGGTTTCGTGCTCGCGATCTCGCTGAAGAACGAGACATCTTCCTTTATCTGAAGAACGAGGAGGCGCGCGGCGCGGCGGAGGACTTCGACCGGTTCCGGGAGGCGGCGTTTCTGTCGCACCCAAATCTGGCACAGGTTTATGCGGCGGGGCGAGCACGGTCGGGCGAATGGGGCTTTATCTACCTTGCGACCGAGGCTGCCGATTCCGGCCTGGACGAAGATGTGCGGCGCCGGCCCATGACCGTAGACGAAGCGGCCGAGTTGTTTCGTCAGTTATGCGCGGGTCTGATTTATCTGCACTCGGAGAATCTGACGAGCTGCGCGGTTCGCGCGCCTTCGATTTGGCGGGTTGGTTCGCAATGGAAACTAGCCGACTTCAGTCAGCTGCGCCTCCCGGGGAAGTATCCTATCTCGGAGACGCGCGAACTGCTGCTGGATGCCTCATTTGAGAGCCCGCCGGAAGCGAACGAGGGGCTGGTCTCAACGGCGTGGGACGTGTGGTCGCTGGGAGCGGTGATGCGGAAGGTGTTTCCGCGGGCAGGACGCGAGCAGTTCGTTCCGCCTCCGTTCGATGCGATTGTGAGCACCGCGCTGGACCCGGATCCGCGAGCGCGGCCGCCCTTGAGCGCGTTGCTGGAGGATTTGGCGGCGGACCGAAACCGGGCTTCCGTTCCCGTTCAGCCGCCGCTTCCTGTTCAGCAGTCACCGGTGCAAAAGCCTCCCGTGCAGCAGGTTCCTGTGCAGCATGTTACGGCCCAGCACGTTGCCGGACATCAAAATTCCGCGCAGCATGTTCCTGGGCAACACGGTCCTGTGCAGCAGAACGGGTTTGAGCCTCCGGTTCAGCCCTTTCCGCCCCTTCCGCCGCGGCAGCCGGTGGAGCGCGCCGAGCCGGAGCGAAGGGCTTTGCGTGAATACCGCACGCCGGTTTTGATTGGTGGAGTTTTAGCGGCGTGTGTCGCGGGAGTGCTGGCGCTGGTGATGCCGACGACCCGCATGGTTCACCCGCAGGACGCAGAAAAGGCGGCGTCCCGGGCGCCAGTGGTGTCTGCTCCCGCCGCCGTTCCGCCAGCCCCGTCTGCTGCCGTGCCGCCGCCACTGATCACAGAGCCGCAGAAAGCGCAGCCGAGCGGCCGGAGTCCGTTTCCGAGCGAAAACGCGGGCGCGGCGTCAGGGGCATCATCCGGTCCACATGTCCAGGGGATCTCGGATTTGTTGAACCAATGGGTGCGCGCGAAGATTCACAAGAGCGCGGAGGAAGAAGTGGCGTGTTACGCGCCGGTGGTGGACACGTTTTACGGGCAGCGAGGATTGAACGTGACACAGCTCCGCAGGCAGGAACAGAATGTGTTCTCGCGAATCGGAACCGTGGACAAGTTCGACATTACGAACCTAAAGTTCGACAAAATCAGCCCCGACTGGGCCGTGGTGTCGTTTGATAAAACCTGGGAGTTTGGGGGGCGGTCCCACTACTCGGGTTCCGCCCGCGACGAACTGGTTTTGCGTCCAGTCCGCGGCCGGTGGAAAATCTCCAGCGAACGCGAAGTGAAAGTCTACTGGGTGAAGAAACAGCCGGCTTAGCGCGCTCTAGGCGGCTTTTTCGGCTGGCAGGGGTTCGCGGACGCTTGCAACTTTTACGCTCTTCGCAATACCGAGCTTCTTCAGCAGCCAAATCTGCATCCAGGTGAAGTCGACTTCATACCAGGCCAAACCGTGACGCGCGGAGGTGGGATGCGCGTGGTGATTGTTATGCCAGCCTTCGCCGAACGTGACCAGCGCCACCCACCAGCTGTTGCGTGAATCGTCGCGGGTTTCGAAGCGCTGCGACCCCCACATGTGCGTCGCTGAATTCACCAGCCAGGTGGCGTGCAGGCCGAGCACAACGCGGAGGCAGGTGCCCCAGAGAACCAGCTGCAGGCCGCCGACTGCAAAGAGGATGGCAGAGAGCGCAACGATCGGCAGGAAGTGCCAGGTGTTGAGCCAGACGTAGAAGCGATCTTTGGCCAGATCCGGCGCGTATTTGGACATGCGTTTGGTGTCGTTGTGCTTCGGCTCACCAAACAGAATCCACCCAACATGCGCCCAGAAGCCGCCATGGCGCGGGGTGTGAGGATCCAGTTCGCGATCGGCATGCTGGTGGTGAACACGATGCGTCGCCACCCAGAAAATCGGGCCCCCTTCCAGGGTGAGAGTTCCGCAAACAGCGAAGAAGTACTCAAGGGCTTTCGGTACTTTGTAGGAGCGATGCGTCAGGAGGCGGTGATACCCCATACCGATCCCGAAGCCGATGGTCATCCAGTACAGAACAGCCGAGATAATGAGTGCTTTCCAGCTAAATAAAAAAAGGGCGCCTATGGCGCCCACATGAAGCAGGATCATGATCGACGTCGTGATCCAGTTGAAGAAATCTTTCCGGGGAAGGGTCGTGACCTTATTCACATGACCAACGTACCAATCTCCGGTCAACCGCTGTGTAAGAGTTCTGTAATTCCGTTCCGCGACTAACCTTTGGAGTTCGGGGGGAACTTTTTGAACATGTCGGCTACGTCTTTGTCGAGCTTCTTGTCATTTTTGTCGGGTTTGTTCGAGAGGGTATCAGACGCCGTGCCTCTCCAGACCAGTTTCTTCGTTCCGGAGTCAAATACGTCAACAACGAGCGTGCCTACGGGTGTGTTTTCCACGGTAGTGGTGGATTCACTCATTCCACCGCCCCAGCCGCGCCGCCAGCCCCAGCCGCCGCCTAGGCCGTCATAGAAGGTATTGAGCGTTTGCTGATTTTTGGTGGAACCAAATGCGGAAATGCTCGCATCGCCACCGGAGGGCATCTTCTGCCAGCCTTTGGCGCTCAGCTGGCTATCTACTGCGCTCTTGATGCGGTCGACCCAAAGTGGATCACCGGCCTTCACGTCGATCCAGGAATAGGAATGAAACTTCGCGAAATTAGCGTTCTTGTCGTAATCCGTGTTTACACTCGCAAACAGCAAACATGCACCGGCGAGACTCAGGCCGGCAAAAGCCAGAACTTTATTCGTCATAGGAAACCTCGGCAGTAACAGATCAGTTGCGGTTCCAAAAGCTTCGCGGGTCCGTTTCCTTTCGAACGAATGAGGTATGCGAGGGCGGTGATATAGTGCTTAGCGATATATGGAGCGGCGAACATTTCTTCAGGCTGCCGGGATTGGTGCGATTCCTGCCAAATCCGCTGTGTCCCAGGGATCGCGGACGGATATGGCCGCGGAGATATCGGAGTATCAGAAGCCGGTCTTCAACCTTCCCCGGTTCTTCAGCGCGCCACTGATCATTTCGTCTATTGAACTGCTTCAGGCGCGGAACCAGTTTTTTCTGCGCACGCGTACGAAAGATGGCGGAGAAGGCATCATTCAGGCGAAGAATATTGAAGACTACGTACCGATTCTGAAGAACCGAGTGAAGCCATTCTTCCTCGGCAAGGATGCGCGAAATCTGGAGCATCTGGTGGACGAAGTTTATGTGGTGAACTCGAACTACAAACTTGCCGGCCAGGCATTCTGGTGTCCGGTGGCTTACGTGGAACAGAGCCTGTTTGACCTGATGGGCAAAGCTCTCCGGAAGCCGGCGGGCGAACTGATGGGCGGCGTACTGAGGAAAGAGATACCGGTCTATCTTTCTGGGTCGGCTCGCGAGGCGACGGCTGAAGAAGAAGTGGCGGTATATGTGAGGGGCGTCGAGGAAACCGGCGCGAAGGCGGTGAAGTTTAAGATCGGCGGCCGCATGAGCGACAACCGGGATGCTGCTCCGAAGCGCACGGATACAATTTTCGAACTGGCACACCGGCAGCTGGCGGACAAGGTGACGCTGATGGCTGATGCCAACGGTTCGTACGACGCCAGGAATGCCATTGCGATCGGCAAGCGCCTGCAGGAGATGAAGTACCTCTGGTTCGAAGAGCCGTGTCCATGGGAAGAGCTGAGCGAGACCAAAGCCGTGGCTGACGCTCTCGAGATGAAAGTGGCGTTCGGTGAGCAGAACTCCAGCCTGTGGCAGTTTCAGTGGATGATCGATAACAAGGTGTTTGACGTGGTGCAGCCCGACCTGAACTACAACGGCGGATTCATTCGGGCCGCGCGCGTGGCCAGAATGGCGCGCAAGGTGAATATGTGGATCTGCCCGCATAACACGCAGACCGGCGCGGCATCAGTGAACATTCTGCAGTTTGCGGCGACCACGCCCAACATCGGGCCGTGGATGGAGTACGTTCACCGCGCGCCGGCGAAGAGTGAGTCCTGGTATACGCCGAACTTCGAGATTCGCAATGGCGTGATTCCCGTTCCGAGCGGTCCGGGCCTGGGTCTTCAGTTCGACCCGGCTTTCCTGAAGCAGGCAAAAGTCATCGATCTGGGTTAGTGGAACCGGAGAAAAGGATCCGTATGAACAGGCGTAACTTTCTTCTTACTTCATCCGCGGCCGGCTTGTCGCGCGGGTTCGCCATTGCGGCTGAGACGCGAAAGCAAGTCAAGATTACGGGCATTGAAACCGATTTGTTGCGCCTGCCGCCCGCACCGTTTACGGGCGATGCGATACATGACTTCGGGGAAGCGAGCGGCGGCGTGGTTCTGCGCGTCCTGACCAATGCCGGGATCACCGGGTGGGCGTACAGCAACTTTCAGGCGATCCCCGGCGCGCCGCGCGTGGTGCAGAGCATTCTCGAGAATGAAGTAAAGCCCGTGTTGATGGGGCAGGACCCCGCGTTTCCCAAGAAGATCCGCGCGGACCTCTGGCGCGCGCTGGAGTATCAGGGGATGCAGGGCCTGACTCAGGTGGCGCTTTCGGCGGCGGACATTGCGATCTGGGACATCCTGGGCAAGCAGGCGAACTTGCCTGTTTATAAGATGCTGGGCGCTTACCGCGACCGGATGCCGGCCTATGCGATGTGCGGGTGGTATCGCGAGAACGATAAAGACCATTCGCAGTACAAGCGCACTATCAATGAAACGTTGGAGCAGGGGTATCGCGCGTTCAAGGTGAAGGTGGGCCGTTACGGTCTGGACGACGATCTGGAACGAATCGAGGTGGGCCGCAAGACCGCCGGCAAGGATATTCGCATCATGGTGGATGCGAACCAGGTGTTCACGCGACCGGAAGCGCTGCGCCGCGGTAAGGCGTATGAGCAGCTGGGATGCTTTTGGTTCGAGGAGCCTCTGCCGCCCCATGACATCGAGGGCTTCGCGGAAATCGCGCGCGAGCTGGACATGCGCGTGGCAACGGGCGAGAACCTGTATAACAAGCACTCATTTATGGAGTTGATGCGCGCGAAGGGTGTGGACGTGGTGCAGCCCGACAACAGGCGCGGCGGCGGGCCTTCCGAATGGATGGAGATCGGCGCGATCGCCGATGGGTTTGGGCTCGAGCTGGCAAGCCACGGAGGCGGGCCGGTGAACATGAACATCCTTTGCGCGATTCCGAACGCGATCTACATGGAATCGGGCGGGAAGCAGAACATGGTCAACGGCGAAGTGCTGGCGCCCGAGACTCCTGGCATGGGCAGCGAGCTGGACAGAGCCTACATCGCGAAATATAAGATCAATTAGCTGGGCTCAGAACACGAGGCGCGCGGACAACTGAATCTGGCGCGCCTCATTGGTCTGACCATTGTTACGCACCAGCTGGCCGAAATTCGGCGCTGTGGGTGAGATCACCGGGTCGCCTCCGAAAAGCGGGTGATTGAACAGGTTGAATGCTTCGCCTCTGAGTTCCAGCCGCACAGTCTCGCGAATGCGCGTGCTTTTCACGAAGGCCATGTTGGTTTCCGGACCCCAGCGATCGCGCAGGTTGCCGTAATAGAGCGAAGAGTTGCGCAGCGCGAAGGCGGGCTGAATCTGGAACGCCGGAGGCATGGTGCCGGCCTGGTCCACCAGCTTGCCATTGGCATCGATCAGGCCGGTGTTGAACATTTGGTTCCAGCTGGGATTGGGAAGCACAGGGTTGCCGATTACGGTGACACCGCTCGGAACGGTCATCGGCACTCCTGACTGCCAGATGAAATTTCCCATGAGCTGCCAACCTCCCACGAGACGGCTGACCAGGCCCTGACTGCTGTTGAGAAACATGCGGCCGGGGCCGAAGGGAAGTTCGTAAGTGGGAGCAACGGTGAAGACGTGGGTGCGGTCGAATGGCACGATGGTGCGCGAGGGACTGATATCGGATGCATTGAGATAGCTAAGCGCCTGGATGTTCTTCCCGAAAGTGTAAGCGCCGGTGAGCGAGAAACCCTGCGCGTAGCGCTTCTGGGCGCCGATTTGGAGGGAGTTATACCAGACCTTACCGACGGGGATGTTCTGTTCGGTCAGGCCGGTGAACTCGGGGTAGGGAAGCAGCAGCTGCTGCAGCGGCACGGTCGCCGCATTGAGGGATGTGCCGGGCAGGAGTCCGGCAAAAGGATTCGCTACCTTCTGGTTTAGGTAATTGGGGTTGCCGCCCTGCGTGACGTCGCCCAGAGCAAGGTTCTTAGCCGAAAGGGCATTGAAGGTTTTGGTGACCGGCGCTTCGTCAGTGCGCGAGCCTACATAGGAAGCTTCCACACGCACCTGACCGGGCAGGATTTGCTGGAAGCCGAAGGAGAAGTTGTACACCTTGCCGATGTTGCCATCGGGATCGGAGAAGGACGGCGCCTGTCCCAGCAAGGTCTGCAGCCCGAGCTTTGAGCCAGGAGGCGCGAGGATGCCAGTCGGGAACGGATTCGAGATAACGCTGGCGGGAGTCTGGCCGGCGTCATTAGTCGCGACATAGGGCGTGGACTGGCTGAATCCGTAATTGTTGCCGAAGGAGACCTGCGGAATGTAGCTGACACCCCAGCCGCCTCTCATAACGGTGGTTGACGTGAGTTGGTATGCCGCGCCCAGCCGCGGTTGGATGTTATTCCAATCGGTCTTGAAAGCGGACTGTGGATTCCCGTTCACGCCGGCGAACCCGACGCCGCCATAAACCTGATAGCCCGGGAATTGACTCTGGTTGATCTGCGAGGAGATGGGATTCACCTGATTGGGGAAGAAGCCATAATTCAGGCGGTTGTAGCGTTCGGTGATGGGGGAAAGCAGATCCCAGCGGAGTCCGGCGTTGATGGTGAGACGGCGGGAGATCTTGATATCGTCCTGCACCCATGGCGCATAGTATTTCCAGCTGTAGAAGGGCCGGGCGATGTAATCGACTTCGCCCGATGCCGCATAGCCGAGCAGCGCCGAAGCGGCCGAACTGCCGGTGGTGGAATCGGCAGTGAGGTAATTGGCTCTGGTGAAGCCCTGATCGAATGCCGCGGTGCCGCCTGCGAAGGCGGACTGGTAATTGGAGAGGTGGATCAGGCGGAAATCGAGCCCCGCTTTGATGGAGTGACGGCCGTGGGTCGTGGCGATGTTCGGTTGCAGGCTGATGGTGGTGGTGGGCGCGAACCACACATTGCTTCCGGATTCACCCAGCGACTGATAGTTCGCCAATGTGAAGTACGGAAACCGGCCTGGCTCAGGGAACTCACTGACCAGAGACTGCGGCCAGCCAATCACGGTACCGTTGTTCGGGCCGAAGTTCGGTGGGACGTAGTTCTGCGTCCAGCGATTCATGGAGATTCGGAAATCAAACGTCAGGTTCGGTGTCAGGACGGTGATGGAATCGAAGACGAGTGCGTTATTGACCTTGTTTCCCCAGCGGAGGTCGGCTCCCGGTCCGGGCAGTTCGTTGGTGGTGTCGTTCAGGAGCTGATTGTTGTAGGCGTAGCGCCCGTAGATGCGTTCCTTTTCGCCGAAGTTGTGGTCGATGCGGGCCACAAAGTTGGGGAAGAAGTAAGACGTGATGCCATCCTGATTGAAGTAGTTGTTCTGCCAGTTTGGCGAGCCCGGAGTTACGGTATTCGGGGCAGGGTAGAGCGCCAGGATTTTAGCTCCCACGGGGTCAATCCGATTGGCTGGAATGATGTTACCAGGGAAAGCGTTACGCACCCAGGTGCCATTCACATTGTGACCGGTCATGGGGTCATAAATGGTCATCAGCTGGCCGGCGTTGTTGAATGTCTGGGAAAAGTCGCCGCTCCGCTGCGCGAGGGTAGGGACTGAGGAGACCTGACTGCGCGGAATGGTGGCGTCATGATACTTCTCGAACGCCACAAAGAAGAAGGTCTTGTCTCTGCCTTTGTACACTTTGGGGATCCAGACCGGACCGCCAACGGTGAATCCGTATTCGTCCAGCTTGTCATAGGGACGCGTCGCACCTTTGGAGTTGTTGGCGAAGGTGTTGGCATCCAGAAAAGGCCGCTTCAGGAAGTCGTAAGCCGTCCCGTGCAGGCTGTTGGTGCCGCTCTTCAGCAGCACGCTCATGACGCCGCCGCCATTACGCCCATATTGCGCGTCGTAAGCGCCGGTAACCACTTTGAACTCTTCCACGGCATCCACCGGCGGGATGTAAGCGATGCTGTGCGCCGCCTGATAGATCATTTCGTTGGGCGCGCCGTCCAGAAGAAATTCCGCGCTGGGCGTGACGCTGCCGTTGATGGACCAGCTGGATAAGCCTGAGTTGGAGAAAGGCGCGAGCGCATAATTCGGCGCGGTCCAGATGACGCCGGGGGTAAGAGTTGCCGCCATGATGGGCACGCGCGCGATGGTGGGAAGTTCACTGACCGTTTTCTCGCCGACAGTCATGCCGCGGTCGGCCTTTTCGGCTTCGAGCAACGGGGCCTGGGCGCCCACGGTGACGGTCTCTGTCTGACTGCCGATCTGCAGCTGAATGTCGAGCGTGGCGGCTTCACCGGAGGTGAGTTCCAGACCTTCGCGCACGAAAGTGCGGAACCCAGTCATCTCGACTTTGAGCTGATAGACGCCGGGGTTGACAAACAGGATGCGATATTGACCCAACTGGTTGGATTCAGCGGAGTACGCAACCTCAGTCTGTGTGTTGACCAGCCGCAGCTGCGCACCAACGATGACCGAGCCGGAATTGTCCGCCACGGTTCCACTTAGGCTGGCTCGCGTTTCCTGAGCTACGCAGGGTATTGTTGCCGCCACAAGCAAAGCCCAAAACCGGATGTTGGTTCGCACGGCTGCCAACGATATCAACCACCCCGGGAGGTGTCAAGCAGGCTCACGAGCCCGACTGGAAAGTAACATGATCAATGCCGAAGACTCGCAGAACTCCGCGAACATCCTCTTCGGCGTTCTTCTGCGCATCGCGCAGAATGCCCATTTGGAGTGCCTGCTCCCGGATCTCTTTCAAGGCTTCGAGTCGTGCTTTGTGCTCCAGATCCACATCGGGCGAGATCCATGGCGTCCACCAGGTGATGCGGCGGTCCCATACTTTGGTTTCCTTCTCATCCAGGAATGCTTCGGTGATGTGCGGCATTCCGAGATGGATGAGAGCGGTGTGTGAGTCTTTCATTTTGACGTCGTACTGAGTTAGTTCGGAAAGGTCGATCCCGGCCAGCACTCGCGCCTGCACGAGCAGGAGAATGGATTCCTCACCCACGGGGCTCTTGCTCTCCTTGAAACCCACAACCTTTTGGATGCTGTAGCGAACTGTGACCAGATCGCTGAGGGAACGCACTTCTTTCACCACGGCGGGGGCGTCCAGACTGCGGTGGAAGAGGGAGCCGCCGGGCCCGAAAAATCGCATGTATCCAATGCCGGCGATGAACAGGAACAGCAGACAGGACGTCGATAGGAATGCGATGACCTTGGCCATGCGGAATCAGATCGCGGCGGCAAGAACTTCAGAGACGCTCGGCTTGCCGCGCTTCGCATAGCGAATCTTCCCGTCCGGGCCGATCAGATAGACGGTGCGCTTCACGATCAGACCGTTGGCCTGATAAAGGGATGCCACCTTCTGACCCGCATCCACCAGCAACGGAAACGGAAACTGGTACTTTCCGCGAAATTTGGCGTGGCTCTTCTCATTGCCAGGATTGACGCCGTACACGACCGTGTTCCTGGTTTTTGCCTGCTCCCAGCGGTCGCGAAACTCGCAAAGTTGCGCGGTACAGATGGACGTATCGTCGCCGGGATAGAAGACCAGCACCACGTTTTTCCCTCGCAGGGCGCTGAGGGAAACCTGCCCGCCCTTGTCGTCCTCCAGCGTGAAATCGGGCGCCTGCGTACCGGTGGTCAGGGGATCGGAGAAGAGCCAGGAAAGCATCAACTCGATGGTAACGCCTGGCTCAGGGGGCGTGCGAAGATGACGGACATGGCTTTCTGCAGCAACTGCGGTTCCCCCATCGCCGACGATGCCAGGTTTTGCGGTTCCTGCGGCAATCCCGTGGGCGCAACCGGCGCTCCGGGAAGCAGCACCGGACCCACAGCCGGAGGCGCCACTTACGCACCTCAGCCGCTCGACTACACCATTCAGGGAGACAACCTGCAAATCGCGCGTGTGCATCTGAAGCCCGGGCAGGAAGTCTACGCGGAGGCGGGCAAGATGCTGTACAAGACTGCCAACGTGCAATGGGACACCCGCATGACCGGCGGCTCGCTAAGCGAGAAGCTGATGGGCGCGATTCGACGCAAACTGGCGGGTGATTCTCTGTTTGTTACTTACTTTCGCGCCGACAGCGCGGGGGAAGTTGGTTTTGCCGGCGGCTATCCGGGCAAGATCCAGGCCATTGAGCTTCATGCCGGACAGGCCATCATGGCGCAGCGCGACACGTTCTTGTTTGCGCAACCTACGGTGACGCTCAGTGTTGCGATGGTGCGCCGCCTGGGGACCGGCTTTTTCGGCGGAGATGGCTTCATTCTGGAGAAGTTGCAGGGACCGGGCCTGGTGTTCATTCACGCGGGCGGCGACTTCATCGAGTTCACGTTGAATCCTGGCGAGAAGCTGCAGGTGAGTACCGGCTGTATCGTTGCCTTCGACGAATCCGTGGATTACAAAATCGAGTTTGTCGGGGGAATCAAGACCGCCATCTTCGGAGGCGAAGGGCTGTTCCTCGCGACGCTTACCGGGCCAGGACGCGTGATCGTGCAGAGCATGACTTTGGAGAAGATGCGGCGGGAACTCGCGGACACGCACGCGCACCACACCAACGATCAGCACAACAACCCACTTGGCTCACTCGGAGCGATTTTCGGCAGCGGCGAAGAGTAGACGCCGCTGGCTGCCACGCCAAAAACCCTGAATCGTCAGAGCCGGTCCTATTAGAAGGAACGAAAGCCCGGCCCATGCAGAACGGTCGGCGAGAGCAAGAACCAGAGACAGCAGTCCGATGCCGATCTGAACGCTCATTGCCAGCATGGAGGTGAGTGTGTCAAACACCTCGACCGGAGAAAGCCCCAGTTCTCCGCGCCGGGTATAGGCGCGCCAGTGCATGAGAAGGAACACCAGAAACAACGCTGTATAGCCGCCGGAATAGATCAGCATGAGCTGCGATTCCTGACCAGGCCGCACCTCTTCGGCGCGGCCGCCCAGCCACGACTGAAACAGCCAGGTAAACAGGAATTTGAGCGGATATACGAAGAGCACGACCAGGAATAAGAGCAGGGCGTTGAGCCAAAGCGTCAGGGTATCTTCGAGCCCGTACTTGCGGAAGAAGCGATTCTGCTCTGTCCAGATGACGAATAGCACGCTGAAGGCGGCAGCAAAGCCGGCGAAACCACGCAGGTTCACCAGCAGTTCGTCGAACGTTCTGGGCACTTCGAGCGAAACCACCAGGAGCGTGACGGCAAATCCGAATACCGCATCGCTGAAGCCTTCGATTCGGGAGATCTCGGCTCGGCGGCGCATCCGCCTATATTAACGTTTCAGAGTGGATTAAAAATGAATGCCGAACCGGGTTCCGTAAGTGATCAGGGAGCCTGGCGCACCGGCGATGCGGTTATAGCGGGCGTCGAAGCCAAGAGAAAAACTGCGGTTCACCCGAAACTCGAAGCCGCCTCCGCCGTGCAGTCCGAAATCGATGTTACCGTGTCCGCCGGGCAGTCCCTTCGCTTCGAGTTCGGACGACTCGGATAGCTGACCGGCGACGAGCGGGCCGCCAAAGGGAGCCTTGCCTCCGAAGGTCTGGTTGATCAACTGCAGAATTGCCGGGGGAAGATTGGCGTCGGTACGAACGCCGGTGTTGAAGGGAGTTTGGTCGTGAATCGTCACATAGATGCCGAAGCCCGCCACCGCATAGGGCCGCAAACGCCAGCGGTCCAGCGCCGTGCTGGTGTACTTCAACGCGAAGGGCACCACCTGCAGCAGTTTCAACTGGGTTGTGGTCGTTGCAGATACGGGGAATGGCGCTGAGCCGGTGCCGGTGGCCGCTTCTGTTACATTCTGTAAACCGCCGGCGGGATTCAGCGCGTTCAGCACTGTTAGATTAGCAACCTGCGCGACGTTCGAGGTCGTCGTGAAGGTGGTTTTCGATTGCGAGAGCCCGACCAGGATTTCATACGAGATTTTGCCGTGCAGCCAGTCGGGCTTGTCCACGAGCGGCAGATCGATAAAGCCCGCAGCGTCCTGGCCCGCGTTCAGGTGAAAGGGATTGGCAGAGCCGTTCAACACCAGCCCGACCTCTGCCCCAATTTTCCCAATTTCGGGGATCAGTTCGGGAGGCATCACTTCCCTGCGGGTGGCTACCGTGGTGACCGGACCCGCCGGGGCAACGGGAGCCGGGGGCGCCTCATGCGAAAGCGCCAGGAGTTTCGCTTCCACCAGATCCAGCCGTTCCTGCAGCAGCTTGATTTGCTGCCGGCACTCCTCGTGCTCGTCGGCTCCGTACGAAGGCAGGCACACGAATGCCGCCAGGACAGCAGCTCTGATTAGAAGCAAGAAAACCTCCGAGGCGATTATGCCGCGCCGCGTCTGGCGCGCACTTGTTCCGCTTCCCAGCGGCGGATACGGTCATCATACGCCGCGAGCTCCTTCGCCGAAACGTACACCAGGTTCTTTTCCATATCCTCGCCTGACTGCACCAGATATTCCAGGTGAAGCATGGCCAGGCGAGCGCACCATGGATCCGTCATCGGAATTCCCGTTTTGCGCGACAACTCCAGCAGATCGCGGTGCTGCATGGAGATTACTTTCTCAGCGTCGATTGTTCCGTCGCTCATCAGGAACTTGACGTCCACCGAGTCGCTGTGCCGGATGGAAATCGCCGTCTGCAGCCACTTGAAACGGATGTGCCAGGTCCGTCCGAACGGATCAGGTCCGGCATCGAATTCGCGAAAGTTCAACACTCAAACGATTGTAACCGCTATCGCGCCGGGCGGGTTTGCGGAGGCTGTTTGACGAAGGCCTCAACGTCACGCGCCGCTTTGGTTTCCACGCCGGGCTTTTGCAGGAAGCCGAGATCGCGAAACCAATCGACGAAGCGGTATTGCCAGGTGCCGTAGGGCGTGTTGCCGCGGTCAGTGAGGCCTCCGGTCATATGGCTTCCGTCGGGCAGCGGGTCGCCTGGATGCCGGCCGTTGCCATAGAGGTGCATTTCGATATTCGGCACACCCATCGCCAGCATCGCGGAGTAGTATTCGATGGCCCAGACGGCGTGCACACGATCTCCCGATCCGCCGCAAACAATGAAGGCCGGCGGCACGTTCGCGGGGATGGGGGGAGGGGTGCGGTTGCGCGCGAAGGGCGACGGACCAGGATAGATGATTCCGGCAAAATCCGGACGCGAGGTGATTCCAGCCAGAGGGTCTCCGGCGGCTTTGTTTTTCTGATCGAAATCGTTATACAGAACCGCTGCTGCCGCGGCCAGTTCGGCGCCGGCAGAAAAGCCCATAATGCCAATCTTGTTCGGATCGAGACGCCACTCCTTCGCATAAGCGCGCACCATGCGGATGGCCTGCAGCGCGTCATAGACTTCGTCCGTTTGCGGGTTGTAGCCGTCGCGGCGCAGGCGATTGCGAAGGATAACGGTGTTCACGCCGTAGTTATAGAAAAACGGAATGAAGTCGGCGCTTTCGCTGCCCACATTTAGAGTGTTGTGCCCGCCTCCCGCGGCGAGAATCACCACCGCGCCGGTGTTGATGCTCTGATCCACCGTGTGTACTTCGATGGACGGGTTGTGGATGCTGACGATGCTGTTGACGCGCCCGGGAACCGTGCGGCTCATGCTGTACTGCTCCGGCACGCGGATTTTGTCGGCCCTCAGATATGTCGATCCCGGCGGGTATAAGGGCATCACGATGCCGCCCTGCACGATGGGCAGCGGCGCGTAGGGTGCATCCGTTGCGGGTCCCGGCGCGGGGACGGCAAGGGGAGCCGGAGGGGGAGGCAGAGCGGTCTGCGCGCTCGCCAGAGTCACTGTCGCTGCGAACAAGATCAGGTTCTTCATCAACAGTCGCATTTTATAACCGAATGGGCGGAGTGCAAATCCGGCCAGCTATCCTGTTGAGGCGATGTTGTTCGAAGTCAGAGGGCTCTCTAAGCAGTTCGGCGGCATCGCGGCGCTCGCTGATGTGAGCTTCGGGGTGCGAGCGGGCGAAGTGCTCGGACTCATTGGGCCGAATGGCGCGGGAAAGTCCACGCTGTTCGAATGTCTTGCCGGAGTGCTGCCCGCGGACGGCGGCGCAGTTGTGCGAGAGGGCATGCCGGTGACGGTGCGGCATCGCTCGTCGCTGCTGTTTTATGTTCCTGACGCCATCGCACCGTGGCCTGCGCAGTCTGTGGGGTGGTGCCTGGATTTCGCGATTGGATTCCTGGGCGGAGAGGCGTCGCGCCGCGACGAAGTGGTCGAACGATTGAGCCTTTCGGAAGTGCTGGCGCAAAGGTTCGGCGCGCTTTCGAAAGGGCAGCGCAAGCGAGCACTGCTTGCGATTGGACTTCTGACGCGGCAACCGGCGCTGCTGATCGATGAGCCTTTCGATGGCTTGGACCTGGGCCAGGCCCGAGACGTTGCCGGCCTGTTGCGAGCCCATGCTGCGGCCGGCCGCACGCTCTTTTTGTCTATTCATCAGATCGGTGAAGCAGCGCGGCTCTGCGACCGATTCGTTCTTCTCAACCGGGGACGCGTGTGCGGCGAGGGTACGGCGCGGGAATTGGCCGCTGCCGCGAACTTGCCGCACAACAATCTCGAAGAGGTTTTTCTTGCTCTTACGTAGGTCGCCGATTGGCTGGCTATTCGCGAAAGAGTACCGTGAGCTGCGCGTTTCCCGCGCCTGGTGGGTGTTGCTGTTTGCCATCGGGCCGCTTACCGGAATCTCGTTCATTGGTTCGGTGCGGACGTATGCCGAGGTGAGCGGCCTCAACGGCGGATCAGCCGGAGTCGGGGAGGCACTTTCGCCGTTGATCGGAGTGTGGGCGCCCACATTCAGCGCCTGCGAACTGGCGGCGGTGTTCCTGCTGCCGTTCGCGGCCATTGGGCTTTTCGCGGGCGACCGGCACAGCGGCGCGCTACGGCTGGAGACGCAGCAAAGCGTTTCGGCCTTCAGGCGCTCGTTGGTGAAGGGTATGGTTTTGATGGCGGGCTGGATGGTTGCGATGATCCCGCCGCTCAGTGCCATCGCGCTGTGGAAGGGTTACGGAGGCGCGGTGTACCCTCCCGAAATGCTCACTCTGGTTCTGGGTCACCTGCTGAATGCGGGACTGACGATTGCGCTCGCCGCGGCGATGGCGTCCGTTACGGAACACCATGCCACCGCCGCCATCCTCACGGTCGGCGCGACGGTATCCACATGGCTCATCAGCTTCGCGGGATCTGTACAGGGCGGTTGGTGGGAACGGGCGGCGGCCTACACGCCTTCCGCGATGGTGTCCGCTTTTCAACACGGGCTGCTGCGGTTCGATATCGTTCTAATCTGCCTGACGCTGATCGCCTCGGGAATGGCATTTGCGTCGATCTGGATTCGTGTGGGTATTTCGATTCGGCGGCGTGCTTGTGAATCCGCCGGGGTCGCCGTGATTGCCGGATGCATAGTCATGGCCTCTGCCTTCATCACCACCAGCTGGGACACATCGGAAGCACACGGCAACTCGTTTCCGGAGCCTGACGAAACGGCGCTTGCCCGGATTCGGGAGCCGCTGCGCATTGATGTTCACTTGGCGCCCGAAGACCCCAGGCGAATCGATTTGGAAACGCGGGCGCTTTCGAAGCTGCGGCGAGTGCTGCCTAGCGTCCAGGTGCATTACGCCTCAGCCACGTCCATCGGGCTGTTCGAACAGGCCAGCGCTGGTTACGGCGAGATCTGGTATCAACTGGGTGGACGCCGGACCATGAGCCGCGCTACGACTGCGGAAGGCGTGCTGGAGGCAATTTACCAGGTGGCGGGCGTTAGTCCTCCGCTGGAATCGGACGACGCCGCCATTCGCGGGCATCCTCTTGCCGCGACGCCTAAAGGCGCTGCTCTCCTCTTCTATGCGCTGTGGCCCGGCCTTTCGGTGTGTGGTGCGATACTGTCACGAAGGAGAATTTGATGAGGGCGCGTCCGAGGGGCGGACTGGTGGTCTTTGCTGCTGTCTTTCTGTTGCCGCAACTGCGCGCGGCCGAGATGAAAGTCAGTTTGAAAAATGAGAAGCCTGGTCAGCCGCCGGCCGCATTCGAACCGATCGTGGGAACATGGCTGATCACTCAGTTCCACGGCGAAAAGGTGGTGATGGTGGATGGCCGCCCGTGGGTGGCGAGTAAAGACAACCCCACCAAACTGCTGGTGCAAAGCGCGCGGAAACTTTACGGCACGTCCAACGAGGAACTGATGGACAATGCCAAACAATTTGCCTATTATCCCGTGGCGGTGCTCCGCAGCGTTGACAACTTCTCCAATGGTTCCATCAGTGTGAAGTTCAGGACGGTGGCGGGCGACGCGGACCGCTGCTCCGGCATCCTGTTTAATGTGAAGCCCAATGGCGACTGGCTGGCCGTGCGATTCAACGATACCGAGAGCAACGTGGCACTCTGGGAGTTTCATAACGGGGTTCGACGCAATATCAAATTCAGTGACCGGACCACGCCGTTCATGCTCGATCCTACTGCGTGGCATGAATTGAAGCTGACGGTGAATGGTGCAGTTGTAAAGGCTGCGGTTGACGGCAAGCCAGCCCTGGAATACACGCTGGGCACCGCGCCGGTAAGCCGCAGAGGGCCTCTGAATCCGGATCTTCAGCCCGCGAACAACCCGGTGCTGCGTCCGCCTGTTTCCGGCAAGGTCGGCCTGTGGTCAAAGACCGACAGCACCAGCTATTTCAAAGACTACGTTGTCACTCCGTAGCAGTAGATCTGCTGGACCGCGCTCTTGCTAACCAGTCATCCCCCAACGATGCGGCTAGGTTTCCCGGTGAAGGTAATGGGAGAGCCGCAGCTGAAGAGCAACGACACACGGCGCTGGCAGGCGGGTCCACATCTGCGCGTCTCGCTCGAGTATCTGGTCGATATTTTCGGTTACCTCAGGAAGCACAACATCCTGATGTATCGCATGTCCAGCGACCTTGCGCCGTACGCCACTCATCCCGACATGCCGCACTTTCACAACATGGTGCGGGAGTCCGCGGCGGATCTTGCGCGCGTCGGCAGGCTCGCGCGTGACCAGAATCTGCGGCTCTCGTTTCATCCTTCGCAGTTCATCATTCTGAACAGCGGTGACGAGACGCTTACGCGCAAGAGCATCTGGGATTTGGAGTCACAGGCGGAAATGCTCGACCTGATGGAGTGCGGGCCGGAAGCCGTACTGGTGATTCACGTGGGCGGACTTTACGGCGACCGGGAGCGGAGCATCGCGCGCTGGATCGAAACGTGGGAACGATTGGGAGAGCCGGTGCGCCGCCGCCTGACACTGGAGAACGACGACCTGCGTTTCAGCGCGGCAGATGTATTGCGGATTCATGAAGCCACCGGGGTCCCGCTGATTTTTGATCATCAGCACTTCTGGTGTAACAACCCGCAGAATCTGCCGCTGATCGAAACGGTCCGTCGGTTTCTCGCGACGTGGCCGGCGGGAGTTCGTCCGAAAATTCATTTCTCGTGTCCACGAACAGAAATGCGGGAGATCAAACGGAAGAATCGCCGCACCGGCAAGGCGGAGACTGTTCTGCAGCCACCTGTCTGGACCGGTCACGCGGATTACAACAGTCCGTTCGAAACCATTTCCTTCCTTCGCTCCATTTTGGATCTGGAGACGGACATCATGCTGGAGGCGAAGGCTAAGGACCTGGCGCTGCTGCGGCTGCGCCGCGATATCGCGCGATACGCTCCGGAGCTTGCGCCTCGTTACGACATCGACGTTACTCCGGCTTCGGCTTCAGAAGAGCCGGAAGAACTGTATCTACCAGACGATCCAGATAATCGCCCGTGATTTCGCCCCAGCCGGTCAGCAGGCGGTAATAAAGCGGCGAAAAGACCAGCTCGACGGCGAGATCCGGATCCAAATCGGGGCGAGCCACACCGGCCACCATGTAGCGCTCGAATAGCCTGCGGGCTTCCGCACGGCGCGGCCGGATCCACGTTTCGCGAAACACGGTGGCAATCTCGGGATCGGCCTGCGCGCCGGCGATAAAGCTGCGGAAGACCCGGCCTCGCCTGCCGCGAAACACGATGTGCGTGAAATTCTCGAGCTGCTGACGCACGTCCTGCCGGAAATCGCCCGTGTTCGGGAAGGGAAGTTCCCGCGACATATGCTCGCGGAACGCTTCGATCAGCACCGCTGCTTTGTTCGGCCACCAGCGGTAAACCGTGGCCTTTCCCGCGCCTGAATGCTCGGCGATGGCATCGACGGTGATGTCATCGATACAGCGGTCTTCCAGCAGTTGAGCCGCAGCGTCCAGAATGCGCCGCCGGACTTCTTCGTCCCGCGGCCGCCCGAGCGTTTTTGTTGTTTGTGTCATTCAATACACAGCTTTGGCGAATTTCGAGACTAATCGTCTCGTATATCATCAACCTTAGCAGGCTGCTATGTGGATCATTCGCGTCGCTCTCAACCGACCGTATACGTTTATTGTTCTCGCGCTGCTGATCCTGATTCTCAGTCCGATTGTGATTCTGCGAACGCCTACGGATATCTTCCCTGAAATCAACATTCCGGTGATAGCCGTGGTGTGGAACTACACCGGCATGAGCGCGGAAGAGATGGAAGGCCGGATGACCTCGGTCTATGAGCGCGTGCTTACCACGCTGGTGAACAACGTCGAGCACGTGGAATCCATGACGGTGAACGGTCTGGCGGTGGTGAAGGTATTTCTGCAGCCGGAGCCAGCGTGGACGCAGCCACCGCGCAGGTCACCGGAGCGTCGCAGACCATTCTGCGGCAAATGCCGCCCGGCGTGGTGCCGCCGCTGATCCTTACCTACAACGCTTCCAGCGTTCCGATTCTGCAGCTCGGTCTGTCCAGCAAAACCTTGTCCGAACAGCAACTGGGCGATCTGGGACTGAACTTTATTCGTACCCAGCTGGTCACCATCCCGGGCGCGGCCGTTCCGTATCCGTATGGCGGCAAGCAGCGCCAGATCATGGTGGATCTGAACCCCGCTCTGCTGCAGTCGAAGGGCGTGTCGCCGACCGATGTGGTCACCGCGTTCAACCAGCAGAACCTGATCCTTCCTGCCGGCACCGCCAAGATCGGCCAGTTTGAATACGACGTCGATCTGAACGCCAGTCCCGAGACAGGTGGAGGAGATGAACGATCTGCCGATCAAGCAGGTGGGCAGCTCCACGATCTACCTTCGCGATGTCGCGCACGTTCGCGACGGCTTCGCGCCGCAGACCAACATCGTGCGGCTGGACGGCCAGCGCGGCGCGCTGGTTTCCATTCTGAAAACGGGCAAGGCCTCGACGCTCGATATCGTGTCGGGCGCGCGTGCCCTGCTGCCGAAGATCGCTTCCACGCTGCCGCCGGATCTGAAGATCCAGCCGCTGGCCGATCAGTCGATCTTCGTGCGCGCCGCCGTACAGGGCGTGATCCGCGAAGCGATCATCGCGGCCGCCTTACCGGCATCATGATTCTGCTGTTCCTGGGCAGCTGGCGCAGCACCCTGATCATCGCGGTCTCCATTCCGCTTTCGATTCTGACTTCGATCATGGTGCTGAGCGCGCTGGGCGAAACCATCAACATCATGACGCTCGGCGGTCTGGCGCTCGCCGTGGGCATCCTGGTGGACGACGCGACGGTGACCATCGAGAACATCGAGCGCTACCTCGAAGAAGGCAGCGATCTGCACAACGCCATTCTGGAAGGCGCGGCGCAGATCGCGGTGCCGGCGCTGGTCTCCACGCTCTGTATCTGCATCGTGTTCCTGCCGATGTTCTTCCTGAGCGGCGTGGCGCGGTACCTGTTTGTGCCGCTGGCGGAAGCGGTGGTGTTCGCGATGCTCGCGTCGTACATCCTTTCGCGAACGCTGGTTCCCACGCTGGCGATGTACCTGCTGCGCGCCAAGCATCACACGAGCGGCCGCAATCGCGCAATCCGTTGCGTGCTTTTCCAGCGCGGCTTCGAACGCGGCTTCGAGCGCCTGCGGCTGACGTATCAGCTGCTGCTGACGACGCTGGTGTATCGGCGGCTGGTGTTCGTCCCGGCGTTCCTTGCGTTGTGCGCCGCGCGCGTTCCTGCTGGTCCCCTGGCTGGGCCACGATTTCTTTCCCTCCACCGACAGCGGCCAGTTCCGGCTGCACGTGCGCGCCAAGACCGGCACGCGCATCGAAGAAACCGCGCGCCTCTGCGATCTGGTGGAGAACGCTCGATCCGCCGCAGATTCCGCCGGCTGAGATGGAGAGCATTCTCGACAACATCGGCCTGCCGTACAGCGGCATCAACACGGCCTACAGCAACTCGGGCGTGATCGGCTCGGAAGACGCCGACATCCTGGTGTCGCTGAAGGAAGCACCATCAACCGACGGATCATGTATGTGCGCAGCATTGCGCCGCAGCCTGCGCGAGTGAATTTCCCGGCGTCACGTTCTACTTCCTGCCCGCCGACATGGTGACGCAGATCCTGAACTTCGGCCTGCCGGCGCCCATCGATGTTCAGGTGGAAGGCAACGACATTCAATGCCAGCCGTCATGTTGCGGATCAAGCTGCTCAGCCAGTTCCGGCAGGTGCCGGGACTGACCGATCTCCGCATTCAGCAGCCTTCCGATCAGCCGAAGCTGCACATCACGGTGGACCGCACGCAAGGCGTCGCAGGCGGGCTTCACGCAGCGCGATGTCGCCAGCAGCATGCTGGTCTCGCTGAGCGGCAGCTTCCAGACGACAGCCGACATTCTGGCTCAACCCGAAGAACGGCGTCAGCTACAACGTGGTCACGCAGGCGCCGCAGTACAGCATTCAGTCGCTGCAGGATCTGCAGAACATTCCGATCACCGCGCCCGCGGCGCCCCGTCCGGAGATCCTGAGCGATGTCAGCAGCATCTCGCGCGGCAGCGGGCATGGCGGTCGTCTCGCACTACAACATCCGGCGCGTCGTCGATATCTTCGGCTCGGTGGACGGGCGCGATCTGGGCGGCGTCGCGGCGCGATATCACGCGCATCGTGGACGCAGCAGCGCAAGTCACTGCCGCGCGGTTCGCACGATTGTCGATTCGCGGCCAGATCGAGACCATGCAGACTTCGTACACGGGCCTGCTCGCCGGGCTGGCTTTCGCCATCGTGCTGGTCTACCTGCTGATCGTGGTGAACTTCCAATCCTGGCTGGATCCGTTCATCATCATCACCGCGCTGCCCGGCCGCGCTGGCCGGAATCGTGCGTGTTCCTGTTCGCCACGCACACACGGCTCAGCGTGCCGGCGCTGATGGGCTCCATCATGTGCATGGGCGTGGCGACGGCCAACAGCATTCTGGTGGTCAGCTTCGCGAAAGAGCGTCTGGAGCATCCATCACGACGCGCTGCAGGCCGCGATCGAAGCCGGCTTCACGCGTTTCCGTCCGGTTCTGATGACCGCGCTGGCCATGATCATCGGCATGGTTCCGATGGCGCTCGGGATGGGCGAAGGCGGCGAACAGAACGCGCCGCTTGGACGCGCCGTGATCGGCGGCCTGATGTGCGCCACCGTCGCGACGCTTGTTCTTTGTGCCCGCCGTGTTCAGCCTGCTGCACGGAATACGCAAACCAAAGCCAACCCAGCCGGCGGACGAGTCTAACCTCGCGCCCGCGCATCAATAAAGGTCCCACTGCAATGACCACTGAGCAATCCACCGAGGCCCCAGTCAAAGGAACCGCCAGACCCGGCTCCGGGACTATCATTACCGTCCTCGTGCTGTGCCTGCTGTTCGCAGCCGTTGTTGGTTTTGTCGTTTACTCAGGCATCCTGAACCGGACGGCATCCGCTGCCGCGCTGGCCCGTGAGGCGCATGAAAATGCCGTGCTCACCGTGGCCATTGTTCATCCGAAAGCCGGCGGCGCGGACGAAGAAGTGGTTCTTCCAGGCAACATCCAGGCGTTCACGGATTCGCCGATCTACGCGCGCACGGCCGGCTATCTGAAAAAGTGGTACGTCGATATCGGAACCCACGTGAAAGCGGGACAACTGCTGGCCGAGATCGATGCCCCGGAGCTGGATCACCAGCTGCAGCAGGCGAAAGCCGATCTCGAGACCGCACAGGCCAATCTGAAGCTGGCGCAATCCACCGCAGAGCGCTGGCAGTTCCTGCTGAAAACGCAATCGGTTTCGCGTCAGGAGACCGATGAAAAAACCGGCGATCTCAACGCCAAAAAAGCGATGGTGGATGCATCGATCTCAGCCGTCCGGCGCCTGGAGGATCTGCAGTCATATGAGAAGGTCACGGCGCCGTTTGACGGCGTGATCACCGCGCGCAATACGGATCGTCGGCGCGCTGATCGATGCGGGATCCAATGCGCCAGGCAGGGAGCTGTTCCACCTGGCCGCCACCGGCAGCCTGCGCGTGTTCGTCAACGTGCCTGAGGTTTACGAACGCGCCGCTAAAAACGGTACGCGTGCCGCGCTGCAGCTGACGGAGTATCCAGGCCGAAACTTCTTTGGGACGCTGGTGCGCAATGCCAACGCCATCGACAGCACTTCCCGAACGTTGCTGGTGGAAGTCGATGTAAATAACCCGACGGGAGAACTGCTGCCCGGCTCCTATGTGCTGGTGCATCTCAAGCTCCCCGGCAGCACCAGCCGCGGCTTCACCGTTCCGGTCAGCACGCTGCTGTTTCGGTCCGAAGGTCTGCGAGTGGGCGTGGTTCGCGATGGCCATGCGGTGCTCGTTCCGGTCACGATAGGGCGCGATTATGGCAATGAGGTCGAGATCATCTCCGGCCTCAATCCCGCTGATGCGGTGATAGCCAATCCCGCTGATTCGCTGACTTCCGGTCAGCCTGTGCGCATCGCCGATATCAAAACGGAGGCGGAATGAATCGCATTGCTCTTATCCTGCTCGCCGTGTTTACCGTTGGGTGCTCGGTCGGTCCGAAGTATCAGCGTCCGGCCATTCAGGGGCCCGTTGCTTACAAAGAGAGCCCGCCCGATTCTTACAAGGAATCGCAAAACTGGAAGCCGGCACAACCGGGCGACGCCACGCTTCGCTCCGATTGGTGGAAGCTGTTCAACGACGCCGATCTGAATTCGCTCGAAGAACAGGTCAGCCTTTCCAACCAAAACCTGAAAGCCGCGGAAGCGCGCTTTAATCAGGCGCGCGCCGTGATTCGCATCAACCAGTCGCAGAAGTATCCGACGGTTACGGTGAATCCGCAGATTACGTCGAATCGCAACTCTTCCACTTATGCGTTCGCCAACCCGCGGACGAACAGTAACTTCGGGAACTTTCTGCTTCCGTTCGATGTAAGTTACGAGCTCGACGCGTGGGGACGAGTGCGCCACACCATTGAAGCCGCCCGCAACGAAGCGCAGGCGAGCGCCGCCGATCTGGAAACTCTTCGTCTGAGTTTTCACGCGGAGCTGGCTTACGACTATTTCGAACTGCGCAGCGCCGATGCCGAGCAAAAGCTGCTCAACGATACCGTCGCTGCTTACCAGCGCGCCTACGACCTGACGCGGAATCGTTTCGAAGGTGGCGTTGCCGCGGGAGCGGAAGTCGCGCAGGCGCAAACGCAGCTGGAATCCACCAGGACGCTCGACACCGATGTCGGTGTACGCAGAACGCAGTTCGAACATGCCATCGCGATCCTGATCGGTAAAAGCCCTGCGCTGTTCAACCTCGGTCCCAAGCCGCTGGCCGGCGAGCCTCCCGTGATCCCGGTGGGCCTTCCGTCACAATTGCTCGAGCGGCGCCCGGACATTGCGTCGAATGAGCGGCGCGTCTCGGAGGCCAATGAGCAGGTCGGGATTGCGCACGTCGCTTACTTTCCGCAGATTTTGCTCGGCGCCGCGGCCGGATTCGAAGGGCAGTCCGTGACCGACTGGCTCAACTGGCCGAGTCGCTTCTGGGCAGTCGGGCCGAACGTGCTGCAGACCATCTTTGACGGCGGACGCCGCCGCGCCACGCAGCAGGCCGCTCAGTTCAATTACGATGCGACGGTCGCGACATATCGCGAGTCTGCGCTGGACGCCTTCCAGCAGGTGGAAGACAACCTGGCCGCTCTGCGCATTCTGGAGAAGGAAACGCTGACCCAACAAAACGCGGTGACTGCCGCGGAGCGCTCGCTTGAACTCTCCACGAACCGCTACACCGGCGGGCTGGTGACTTATCTCGAAGTGGTTACGGCACAGGGCGCGGCGCTTGCCAATCAGCGTGCCGTGGTGGACATCATGCGCCGCCGCATGGACGCGAGCGTTCTGCTGATCAAAGCGCTCGGCGGCGGCTGGGACACTTCGAAACTGCCCAAACTGACGAGCTAAGCCGCTATAATTTACGTATGGTCGTAGAAAAACAGCAGAAACTTTTCGATCTGCTGGGTGCAATGGAACGGGTGATCGTGGCCTATTCCGGCGGCACGGATTCCGCTTATCTGGCATGGGCCGCGCATCAAGTGTTAGGCGACCGCGCGCTGGCTGTTACAGCTGACAGCGCCTCCATCCCGGCTTCGCACAAAAAGGACGCGGAAGATTTCGTACACCAGTTCGGCATCGCGCACGAGTACATTGAGACACGCGAATTCGAAAACCCGGACTATATCAAGAACGACGCGAACCGCTGTTTTCACTGCAAGGACGAGTTGTTCACCCGTCTGGAAGATGTTAGCCGGACGCGTAACATTCCGAATATCATTTACGGGGTCAACAAGGACGATCTGGGTGATTACCGCCCAGGTCAGAATGCCGCCAAACAGCATCAGGTGAAGGCGCCGCTGGTGGATGCGGATCTCACGAAACTCGAGATTCGTGAGCTCTCACGCATGGCTGGCCTTCCCACGTGGGATCGCCCGGCGGCTGCGTGCCTCAGTTCCCGCATTCCCTACGGAACGCCGGTTACCATTCAGAACATCAAAACCGTGGAAGTGGGCGAGGAAGAGATGAAGGCGCTTGGTTTTCGTCAGTTTCGCACGCGCTTTCACGGCGAGCTGGTACGCATCGAAGTGGCGCGCGAGGAGATGGAAAAGGCCCTCAACATGGAAATGGCCGGCAAGCTCACCTCGCTGTTCCGCAAGCTGGGCTATAAGTTCGTCACGCTGGACTTACAAGGCTACCGTCAGGGTTCCATGAACGAGTTACTGACGATCTGAATTCGTCCGTCCGCTACGCGGAATACCAGCACGTCACCCTGTTCCCCCACGACCAAGCCTCGCATCCGGCCTTCCATGTTCACGGCACGCGCCGGATTCACGGTGGCCATCCTGACAGCATCCCGCAGACTGAGCTGCGTCATGTTCATCAGGTTGGTGACGGCGTGATGCATGCGCAGTGATGAACCGGCCAGGCGGTCCGTTCCCGCCAGAACCACACGCTCGTCTTCCGTCAGATCCACCGGCTGTTCGCCCAACAGGTAACGCCCCGGACGAGCGCCGGCCGGAGAGCTGGCGTCCGTCACCAGCACAGAACGATCCACGCCCTTGGCCCGCACGCAGGCTTTCAGAAATGCCCTCTGCACGTGGATGCCGTCGACAATAAAGCTCGCCGTCAGCGCGTCTTCCGCGAGCTGTTCCCAGATGTAATTCGGCTGCTTGCGGATCATTGAGTGTGCCGCATTGCCCAGATGGGTGGACATCGAAGCTCCGGCCCTTACGGCGTCGGCAATTTCCTGTCCCGGGGCATGCGTGTGGCCGATGCTGACCGTCACGCCGTCTTCGACCAGTGCTTCGATGTATGCGGGCGCCTCGGGCCAGTGCGGCGACACGGTGACCAGACGAATTCTGCCGTCTGTCGCTTCCTGCCACTGGCGGTATTCCGCGAGATCCGGCTTGCGAATCCACTGCAGCGGATGGGCGCCGCGCGGGCCGTCTTCCGGCGAGAGATGCGGCCCCTCGACATGGAACCCCGCAATCGCCGGGCTCGCGACTGCCGCCAGATTCCGGAGCGACCCGCACATCTGTTCCGGTCCGCCTGTGATCACTGTGGGAAAGAATCGTGTCACACCGGTTGCGAGAATCACGTCAACGGAGCGAAGGATTTCATCCGCTGGGGTAGACGCGGAGTTGTAGTCCACGCCGGCGAAGCCGTTTACCTGAATATCCACGAAGCCAGGGCACACGAAGGTGTCGGTTGCCGTGCCTGGCCGCACCGCTGTGATCCGTCCGCCCGCGCACTCCACATCCAACGGTTGCCCGGTTTCCACATCCACGCCTGAACAAATCACAAAGCCTCCGGTTTATCCACAGATTTTAAACAGCTCGCTCACGCCAGGTCTGTCATTCGCAAGGAAATCAAAGCTGTTGAAAAGAGCGAGAAACGGCATACGCCACTTGCGGCGCAAGCGCTACAACAAGGGTATTCGTTGAATGGCTGTGGCGCGGGGGAAGCGGTAAATCTCGGGGAGGTCGCCGGCCAGCCCGCGTCACAGTTTACTTCAACGCGCCCGCGGTTTCGCGTGTCTCCACGGGCGAAAGCCAGCCGTGGCGGTCTTCCTTGCGGCCTTCCACAATGGCGAAGAATTCCTTTTGAATCCGTTCGGTGACAGGTCCCCGTGAACCTTTGCCTACCGGGATCCGGTCAACGGAACGAATCGGCGTCACTTCCGCAGCCGTGCCGCTGAAGAATACTTCGTCGGCGATATAGAGCAGCTCGCGCGGGATGATTCCTTCCACGATCGGAATGCCCAGATCGCGCGCAATCGTGACCACCGTGTCGCGCGTGATGCCCGGCAGAACGGAGGCTCCCAAAGGCGGCGTGAGCAGCTTGCCATCGCGCACCACGAACAAATTTTCGCCGGAGCCTTCGCTCACGTATCCCGAGGCGTCCAGGGCGATACCTTCGCTGTACCCGTTCGCCATGGCTTCCATTTTGATCAACTGCGAATTCATGTAATTCGCGCCTGCCTTCGCCAGCGCGGGCAGGGTGTTCGGGGCAATGCGCGTCCAGCTCGCAACGCATACGTCGACGCCGCTCGCCATCGCTTCCTCGCCCAGATACTTGCCCCACTCCCAGCACGCGATGTAGACGTCCACCGGGTTATTGCGGCCGTTCACGCCCACGTCACCGTAACCGCGAAGGATGATGGGGCGCAGATAGCAGGAGGGCAGTCCGTTTACGCTGACGACATCCAGCATGGCCTGCGCCAGTTCCTCGCGTGTGAACGGGAACGTATCCATGCGGTAAATGCGGGCGGAATCCACCAGCCGGCGCACATGATCCTTCAGCCGGAAGACCGCCGGACCGGCTTCGGTGGCATAGCAGCGAATGCCTTCGAAAACGGAACTGCCATAGCTGACGACGTGGCTAAGAACGTGGATTTTCGCATCGTCCCAGCCAATCAAACGTCCGTTATGCCAGATTTTTTCCGTCGCTTTCAACATAATGGTTAGTATACCCGGAGAGATTCGAAACGCCAGCGTTTCGTATTGGCTGCTTTTGGCGTACTCTGAAGGAAAGCACTCATGTGGATCGTAAGACTCGCGCTTCACCGTCCGTACACCTTCGTGGTCATGTCGGCGCTGATTGTGATCCTTGGCATCGCAGCAATGATTCACGATGCCGACCGACATCTTTCCCAACATCGATATCCCCGTTGTCAGCGTGATCTGGAGCTATACCGGCGTCTCTCCGGACGAGATGGAAAAGCGCATCACCACCATTTCGGAACGCGCGCTCACCACCACCGTCAACGATATCGAGCACATCGAATCGCAGGCTTATAACGGCGTCACCGTCATCCGCGTTTATTTCCAGCCCTCGGCCAAAGTGGAGCTGGCCATCTCGCAGGTCACTGCGATTATGCAGACCATTCTTCGTGTGCTGCCGCCTGGAATTTTCACCACCCAGTATCGTCAAATACAATGCATCCAGCTGTTCCGATTCTGCAGCTCGGGCTTTCGAGCACCACGCTCTCGCGAACAGGAGCTCTACGATCTGGGAACCAACTTCATTCGTACGCAGCTCGCGACCGTGCAGGGCGCTTCGATTCCCCTTCCCTACGGCGGCAAACAGCGCCAGATCATGGTCGATCTGGATCCTCAGGCTTTATACGCCAACAAGCTCTCCGCTACCGACATTTCCAACGCGCTGAATAATCAAAACCTGATTCTGCCCGCTGGCACAGCCAAGGTCGGCGACCGCGAATACCTGGTCCGCCTGAATGCCAGCACGAATACCGCACTCGAACTGAACGATCTCCCGGTGCGCTCTGTGAACGGCGCCACGGTTTACATGAAAGATGTCGCGCAGATTCGTGACGGTTATGCGGTGCAGCAAAGCATCGTGCGCACTAATGGCAGCCGGGGCGCGCTGCTCACCGTGCTCAAGAACGGCAATGCGTCCACGCTCGACATCGTGAAGCGTGTGAAGCAGCAGGTTCCGAAGATCCTGGCGGGTCTTCCGCCTTCGCTTCGGGTTAGCGAACTGTTCGACCAATCCATCTTCGTGCGCGCCGCCATCAAAGGTGTGTTGCGCGAAGGCGGCATCGCGGCCGGCCTCACAGGTCTGATGATCCTGCTGTTTCTTGGCAGCTGGCGCAGCACCATCATCGTCTGTATTTCCATCCCGCTCTCGATTCTTACCTCCATCATCGTGCTGGGCGTTTGTGGCCAGACCATCAATGTCATGACGCTTGGCGGGCTGGCGCTGGCGGTCGGCATCCTGGTCGACGACGCCACGGTGGAAATCGAAAACGTTCATCGCAACATGGCGATGCGCAAGCCGCTGACGCGCGCTATCCTGGACGGCGCGGCGCAGATTGCCGTCCCGGCTTTCGTCTCGACACTTGCCATCTGCATTGTGTTCGTGCCGGTGCTCCTGCTGACCGGCGCCGCCAAATATCTGTTTACGCCTCTCGCCATGGCGGTGGTTTTCGCCATGATGATGTCTTACTTCCTCTCCCGAACGCTGATCCCGACCATGGTGCACTATCTGCTCCGTTCGGAAGTGGAACTGTATAAGCAGGGTGGCGAGCATGCACAGGGCGAAGGTCTGATCTGGCGCATTCACGGAGCATTCAATCACCGGTTTGAGCAACTGCGCGATCGCTATCGCGGCGCTCTGCACTGGAGCCTGGAACACCGCGGCATTGTAGTTACCATCTTTGCGGTTTTCTGTCTGGGCTCTCTTTCGCTCGGCCTGGTCGTGGGTGAGGATTTCTTCCCGTACATCGATTCCGGCCAGATGCGCATCCACGTGCGCTGCCCCCAGGGTACGCGAATTGAGGAGACGGAGCGGATCTTCGGCGAAGTGGAACAGGAGATTCGGAGTCAGATTCCCCGTCAGGAAATCGACACCATTCTGGACAACATCGGCCTGCCTCCGGGAGGCTTCAATCTGGCCTTTAGCGACAGCGCCACCATCGGCAACTTCGACGGGGAAATTCTGGTTTCGCTGAACCAGGAAAAACACGGCCCACACTGAAGCGTATCAGCGTAAACTCCGGGCCGTGTTCCGCCAGCAGCTTCCCCGAAGAGACCGTCTTTTTCCAGGCCGCCAACATCACCAACCAGATTTTGAACTTCGGCCTGCCGGCGCCCATTGATGTTCAGGTAATCGGCCGCGATGACGGTCAACAATTACAAAATCGCGCAGGAGCTGCAGCGCCGAGTCGCGGGCATTCCCGGAGCTGTGGACGTACATATTCACCAGGAAGTCGCCTATCCGGAAGTGGACGTGGTGGTGGACCGATCGAAAGCCGACCAGCTGGGTCTTTCACAGCGGGATGTCGCCAACAGCATGCTGATTTCACTCAGTTCGAGCGGCCAGCTTGCCCCCAATCAATGGCTGAATCCGCAGAACGGGGTGAATTATCAGGTGGCGGTGCAAACGCCGCAGTACCGCATCGATTCCTTCGACGCGCTGCAGCGAACTCCCATCACTTCTTCCCCGGGCGGCAGCAATACGCAGCTGCTGAGTAACCTTGCCACCCTTCACCGCACCACTTCAACGGCGATCGTGAATCATTACAACGTGCAGCCGGTTTACGACCTCTACGTCAACACCGATGAGCGCGATCTCGGCGGCGTGGCGAACGATGTCGAGAAGATCATGAACAACATCTCGCAGAAGCTGCCCAAAGGCGCTTCCATGGTGATGCGCGGGCAGGTGGATACCATGCGCTCGTCCTTCTTCCGGCTCGGCATCGGCATCTTCTTCGCGATCCTGCTGGTGTACCTGCTGATCGTGGTCAACTTTCAATCCTGGCTCGATCCGTTCATCATCCTGATGGCGCTGCCTGGCGCTCTGTCCGGCATTCTTTGGATGCTGTTTATCACGCAGACCACCTTGAACGTTCCCTCGCTTATGGGAGCCATCATGTGCATCGGCGTCGCCACTGCCAACAGCATCCTGATGGTTACGTTCGCCAACGACGAGCGCGCCGAAGGCAAAAACTCCATTGAAGCCGCCCTGTCCGCCGGCTACACGCGCATCCGCCCGGTAACGATGACAGCCCTTGCCATGATCATCGGTATGCTGCCGATGGCGCTCGGGCTTGGCGAAGGCGGCGAGCAAAATGCACCTCTCGGCCGAGCCGTCATCGGCGGCCTGCTGGTCGCCACTTTCAGCACCCTGTTCTTCGTGCCCATCATGTACAGCATTCTGCGTAAGAAACCGCCGGTCGATCTCGACCGCCAGATTGAAGAAGAGGAGCACGAAGGAGAGCCGCTGCCGGCTTAAGCGCCCATGTCACAGATCGCCGACGAAAAACTTCTGGAGCCAGGAACGCAGCAGATCCTGCTGGACGATCCGGTTCATCCTCGTGTCCCACCGCCGCCGCCGCATGTTCCCTCGCGCTCGCGCATTGTCTGGATCGCGCTGCTGCTGCTGGTGCTTTTAGTAGTTCTGTTCTTTGTGGGTTATTTGCCGCGTCGCAAGCGGGAGCAGGGAATCAATCGCGAAGCGCAGCAGGAAGAGACCAGCCTTCCCGAAGTTAATGTGGCACGCGTCAAGCGTTCTCTTCCGACCTCGCAACTGCTGCTGCCGGGCAGCATGTCGCCGCTGAACGAAGCCTACGTGTTCGCGCGGGCAGCCGGCTACGTACGCAAGCGCTACGTGGATATCGGCGATCATGTGGTGAAAGACCAGGTTATGGCCGTCATCGAAGAGCCGGATCTGGACGCTCAGGTCGCGCAGGCCCGCGCCGGTGTGGCTCAGACGCAGGGCGTGGTGGGACAGACGCGCGCTTCGCTGGAACAATCCGAAGCGCAGCTGCGCTTGCAGGACGTCACCGTGCGACGCATCAAAACTCTGGTACAGCGCGGCGTGCTTTCGCAGCAGCAGGGCGATCAGGCTCAGGCCGATTACGACAACGCGGCCGCTCTGGTGAAAGTCGCGGCTTCCAACGTCCGCGCGGCGGAGAGCAACGTCGCTGCCGCCGAAGCCAACCTGGCCCGACTGGTGGAACTGCAGGGATACGAGCAGATTCGCGCTCCTTTCACGGGCGTGGTTACCGCGCGCAGTGTGGATGCCGGAGCGCTGATTTCAGCGAGCGGAGCAGGGCAGGGAATTCCCAATCTGGGTACCCCAAGCGCTACACCCGGAGCTTCCACCGAACTCTTCCGCGTGGCGCAGGTGGGAATTCTTCGCATGCTGATGAACGTGCCGCAGGCATACGCGCCCGATATCCATAGAGGCAGCGTAGCGGACGTGATCCTGCAGGGTTCGCAGCGGCATTACACCGGGACGGTGACGCGCACCGCGCAATCCATCGATCCGACCAGCCGCACCATGCTGACGGAAGTGCAGATTCGCAACTCAGACGGCTCGCTGCTGCCGGGAATGTATGCCAACGTGCAATTTCGGACGCTTCGGTCCAATCCGCCGCTGCTGGTGCCGGGTGACGCTATGGTGGTTCGCGCCAATGGCCCGCGCGTGGCAGTGCTGATGAACGGCAACAAGGTGCATTACGAGCCGGTGACTGTGGGACGCGACTACGGTACCGACATTGAAATCACCGGGGGCCTGCAGGACGGCGACCGCGTGATCATCAACCCGAGTGACGAAGTCCGCGAGGGCGCGCAGGTGAAGCCGGCGTCTACAAAGCAGAAGTCCGCGGGTTCGGGCGCCAACGCGCAAACCCCCGGAGCCGGAGCAGGACAACCGGGCGGGAAGTCGGACCAAAACGGATCCGGCATCGGTGCTGAAGGAACACCGAAGAGCGGTACAAAGTCCGGGGCCTCCCGGTAACATGAAACAATTCGTTTGCTATGTGCTCCTGGCCACCCTGCCTGAACTGGGGCTGGCACAGACACCGCCGGCAGGGGACCGTCCCGCGACAGAGAGTCAGGCGCCCGCAGTCCAAGGCAATATCATCGGTCCGTGGTACCAGCGTCTCGGCAACCCGTACCATGGCCGCGCTGTGGCGCCGGTCGATTTCCGGAATGCCAGCCGATTCTCCACGCTGGTGCGCGGGGGCAATCTCTATCTCTCGCTAAGCGACGCCATCGCACTGGCGCTCGAGAATAACCTCGATATCGAGATCCAGCGCTTTACGAAACCAACAGCTGAATCGGAGTCACTGCGAGCGCAGGGCGGCGGCGTTACCCGCGGCATTCTGTATGACATTCGCGAGCTGCCGGCGGGCGTCGGCGGCCCCGGCAGTCCGCTGCTGACCACGGTGGCGGGAACCACGCCGATCACCACAACTCCGGCCAACACGGCGGATCTCGCGCCGGTTACCTCGACGGACAACGCGCTCGGTTTGAGCGGCACCATTCCGTTCACGGTCGGAACGCCCATTCCCCAGTTCGATCCGGTGCTCACGGGGTCGCCTAACTTTTCGCATCAGAGCACGCCTGAAACCAGCACGCTGACCAGCGGCACGAACCTGCTCAACTCCAACAGCTATAACGCGAACGCGATCTACACGCAGGGTTTCGCCACCGGAACTTCGATCAATGCGGGCTATCTGACTTCGCGCCTGAGCAACAACAGCACACGGTCCGAGTACAACCCTTACAACGCCGGAAGCCTGGGCGCGATTGTCACCCAGCCTCTGCTGCAGGGCTTTAGCCTCACTACGAACCGCCGTTTTATTGTGGTTGCTAAAAACGAAGAGAAGATTTCCGACGATTTGTTCCGCCAGCAGCTGCTCGATACGCTTGCCGCCGTGGTGCGGCTTTACTGGGATCTTGTCAGCCTGAATGAGGACGTTCGCGTAAAGAGACAGGCTCTCGAACTGGCTCGGAAGCTTTTTCAGGACAACCAGGCGCAGGTGGAGGTGGGAACGCTCGCGCCCATCGAAGTGAAGCGCGCGCAGGCGGAGGTGGCGCGCAGCCAGGAGGATCTCACCAATTCAACCGGCTTGGTGCTGCAGCAGGAGCTGATCCTGAAGAATGTACTAACCCGGCGCGGAACCGCTGACCCGGTCGTTCGCTCCGCCCGCATCATTCCTTCGGACGTAATCCAGATCCCGGCGCAGGAGCCTGCGCTGGAACTCGACCAGCTGCTGCAAACCGCCTACAGCAGCCGCCCCGATCTGGCTCAGGCGCGCTTGCAGGTCGCTAATGCGCGGATTTTGCTGAAGGGTTCCAAAAACGCTCTTTTGCCCCGCCTGGATCTGGTGGGCAGCTATCAAAGCAACGCTCTGGCCGGAGAAGTGAATTCACTGCAGGCCCCCGGATCGCTGATGCCCGACCCTTCGCTGATTGGCGGCTACGGGACGTTCCTTTCGCAGATCTTCGGCGCGAAATACCCGAACTACAGTGTGGGGCTCAATCTGGTGATTCCGCTCCGCAACCGCGTGGCGCAGGCGGATTACATTCACGACCAGATCATTACGCGCCAGACCGAAGTCCGCGCGCAGCAGCAGGAAAATCAGGTTCGTCTGGAAGTGGAGTATACGTTGCAAAACCTGCAGCGCGCGCGTGCCAGCTACGACGCAGCCGTGCAGACGCGGCAGCTACAGGAAGAGGCTCTCGACGCGGAACAGCAGCGGTATCAGGTAGGTGCATCCACCACTTACCTCGTGATCCAGGAACAGCGGGATCTGGCGCAGGCGCGCACGACGGAAGTGGTAACGGAAGGGAACTACGCCAAAGCGCGGGCTGCTTTGGATCGAGCGATTGGCCAAACGCTCAACACTTACGGTATCTCGATGGACGAAGCCTACCGCGGCCAGATTTCAAAGGCTCCTTCGCCGCCGCCCTCGCAGTAACGGGCAGGCCTTTGAAGGAGCCTCTTGTTGGTTGTTGATTAACGCGCAGCTACTTTCTTTTCGGCCTTTTCCGTATGAGCGGCAGCCTTGGTGCGCTGCTCGTCGACTACCGAGCGCAACCGTCCCACAAGATTCTTGCACATATCGAGTTCTTCCCGGTTCGGACGAAATCCCGGCATTTTAGAATCGATAAATTGCTTACGAAAAAGCTGGTCCGACGCCATTGTCGTGAGAATACCCAGTTCTTCGGTGGTGAACTCCAGGCTGATTTTTTTCATTGGGTCAATGTAAGTATAACACTTCTTAGTCATGTGGAACGGCACCAGCTCGAAGCCCGGCCCGCTGTCCCGAAAGCGCAGATCAGAGATCATTGATCACGTCCACAATCGGATGAAAGTCCAGCATGGCGGTCCTGACCGCGGCCGCGATGTACGGGGCGTGGTCCAAGAACCAGGCGCCGTCGAACTCAGGGACCGGGGTTGCGCCGTTTCCCGGAGTCCCGGCACTGCTGGCCGTGGCCGGATTAACCGGCACCGAGTCAGCAGGGGACCGCGGCGGCAAAACCGCTGCCGGAAGGGCATTTGCTGTCGCGGGAGGAGGGGGCGGGGCGGTGGCGCTCACCAGGTCACGCACCTGTGAGGAGAGGTCCAGCGTGCCCGAGTAGCGATCGGCCGGAGTGCCAGCCACTGGCCCGAGCGATCCGTTGGCCAGCCGTGTATAGGCGGGCTGAGGGCCACCTGCGCCATCCGTCAGGTCGACACCAACGCTCGCGGCCCGATCCTGACCTCGAGCGTTGCCCGCGGCCTGGGAAATGGTGCCGTCTCTGCCAAGCACGGCGATGAAGTTCAAAGGAAGCGGTGCGTCGTATTGCTCGAGCGCGGCGGGCGCCGCGGGCGAACTGAACAGGCCGGCGATGCCCGAGATCAGGCCACCCACCGGGAAGACATCTTTTAGGATGGATTGCCAGCTGAATCCGGAGGACGCCGATTGAGCCAGCCCTCCCAGAACCGAGCCTCCGAGCGCGTGACTCGCCGTGGAGGCAAGCTGACCAGCAGATCCGGAGGCGGCGGAGACCAGCTCGCCGAGAGCCCGGCTTTGCTGGCTGAGTTCGCCCGCGAGCTGCTGGACCTGCTCAGACAACGCCGAGTCGGAACCTGAGTGTTGCTCGCCGTGCCGGCGGAACAACGTGGACGAGCCGACCGGCCGCGGCGAAGCATGCGGCGAGATCCCGTGAAAGTGTTCGAATAACGAAGCCATCGTGCCCGGAGGCTAACACGCACCTTTGTGAAATCAGGCCAGGCTGCGGAGCCGCACGAGAGCGGTTGGCGAGGAATTGCTAGGTTCGGGTCTGCTATGGACTGTTGTGAACGTGCCTGACAAGTCCGTCCCGGTGTTCCGATAACGTATATTATGTCAACTCACGCTACCTGCCGTGATGGCCGCCGCCTGACGAGGAGCTATGCGAACTGCCGCCGCTACCGGAATGTCCGGAATTCGAATGACTGGATGGAGCAGGCGCACTGTGGTAGCTCGGTGCGGACTGCCGCCCGCCGGTCGCACCGCTGTACGACGGAGCCGACCGCTCCCGCACCATCGGGGGCGCCACCTGCACCGAACGCGCGGAAGGCTGAGAAAAGCTTCTCGCCTCCGGCGCCGGCGACCGATAACCCGGATTTCCGCTTTGTTGCGGCGAACTGAAACTGTTTCGGCCGGACGCCATCCCGCTGGCGCTGGGCGAACCAAACCGGCCCCATCCGGAAGCACCGTTTCCCTGCGGCTGCGCGGACTGGGTGGATCCAGATCGAGCGAGGGAACTCTGCGGCCGTGCCGCTCCCATCCCGGACCCCTGACTGGACGGCGAGCCAAACCGCTGCCATCCCGACGCCCCTGACGACGCGCTTCCGGGACCGCCGCCCGCCGGCGACGCCCCGCTTCGTCCAAAGCCGCCCGAATTCTGCTGCTGCCTGAACGGGGTCCGTTGCGTCAGTGCGGGCTGATTGTGGCTGGCGAAACGGTTGACGGAGGCAAACGTCGTACGGCCGGCCAGCGAAGTCTGGCGATCATTGAACCGCAGACTGCCGCTTCCGGGCGTCACCGGCAGGCCGCCGCGCACGAGGCTTGCCGAGCGCAACTCATTCTGCCCCACGCTGGAGAACCGGCCAAACCGGCCATCCGCGAAATCCCGCGCTCCCATGGCCGTCACACCGCCGGCGAACCGCGCATTGCGGTAGGCGCTCAGCACCCCCACGCCGCCATACCCGGCTCCGAAGCCGGATCGGAATCCACGTCCCCACCACGCATGGAACAATTCGAACGGCGCCAGCGGCACCCATCCGATATTCGCGAAGCCAAACCCGACGCCGACTCCCGCACCGAATCCAAAGAATCCAACCAGCGCAGGCCGGAAGAAATGCCGTCCATAGATAGAACCTGGATACCACGCCCAGCCGCGCGGGCCCACGAACCAGTTTCCGTAGTGGTACGGCGCCCAGCCCCAGGGATCGTAGCTCACCCAGGTCCAGCCGTAATAGTCTTCCCAAACCCAGCGGCCTGAACGGTAAGGCGCCCAGCCAGCGGCCACGCGTGGCTCCCAGACCTGGCCATAAGTCGGGTCGTTCTGCCACTGGCCGTAGGAATCCAGATCTTCCGCGCCTACCACGTCCCGGCCGACATACCGATAGCTGTCGGTCCGCTCCAATTCCCGGTCGCGCCGCTCATTGAAGGTGTCCCACTCGTCGCGCCCGAGCGCCGCGATGATTTGAAACTCCGGGTTGTCCGCAGACCCCCGGGCCAGCATTGTCTGACCTGCCATGACGCGCTCTTCACCGCGTCCGCTGTTGACGCGGGTCTCGCCCTGGCGCACGGTAATCTGCGTTGTCCCGTCATCCAGCACGGAAACGCGGTAATCCCCTGCCCGGGATGGCCGAACCGCTACGGAAGGAGTGTCGATCTCCACCTCGGCAGTTCCCTCCCGTTGAATGCTTAGCGTTGTTGTGCCACGCGCAATCTGAATCTGGTAGCGCCCGGCGACCAGTTCAGCGAGGCGCACGTCGGTATTCTCGCCCAGGCGCAAACGCGTTGCGGTATCGAACTGAACTTCGGCCCGCGAAGCCGGGCCGGTTTGCACGGCGTCCTGCACCAGCAGAGGCGCATTGGCTGCAGCGGCCACGGCGTCGCCCGAATCGCCACGACGTACGGCCACATCCCCATTGAGCAGGCTGATCCGCGCTACGCCATGGTTCCGATCTTCGGGATCCTGCTGATCCTGCGGCTGTGCTGTCTGCGCGAAACACGGCGCGGATAGAAGTATGAGGGCAATCAGTCGACGGGAGAAATGCATGGTCACGGTTCCAAGCTCGTGTATGCACAGAGCTGGCCAATGCGTAAGCTATATACTTTCAATCACTTAGCTCTTTTGGACACTGGTTGAAATGCACCACCCTGACCGCGATCAGCCGCCAGCAGAACCTCGCCGGTTGTGTTGTCCCGGTATAGGACAAAGAATCCTGGAAGCGCTGTGGTCCCCTCGTCAAGGACGAGAAAGTCCGCTCGCAACAAATCAAAGCCAATTACCGTAAGTCCATTCATGTGATAGCGTCGGCGATAAAATGTCAAGTTTTGCTGGAGGTTCTCGCTGCCGCCGATCATAAGTGGCCCTGTCATGTGGTTCCGAACGGTTAGCATGATGGTCTTTGTTGCTGAATCAAATGGCCAGATGCGACTCGGAAGCGCGGACGGCCATGGGATCCGCGACGCTGCGGTGAGCGGCAGCAGCAGAAGCGCCGCAGCTACCGCCGTTCCGGGCAGGATTAATTGATTGATCGTGGGCCACAGCTTGAAGCGTTTTCGGTTCCAGTATTCGACATGAGAAAAGCCGAGTACGAGAGCGACCGCGGGGAGGACGAACGGCAGGCTGGCGGCCGCGGACAGGGCGAGGAACACACTTGCCCGGCTGAGCCGGCGATGCAGGCTCAGCTCGCAGGCAGCCAGCAGGAAGAACGCAGCGGCCAAACTCTCGCCTCTGGCGACCGAAAAGTAATTCAACGTGAACGGATTGGCTGCCGTAGCTGTAAAGACCACCAGAAAACGCCAGCCATCTCCCAAATAGAAGCGGCATAGACGATAGCTGGTTATCAGGAACAGCAACCCGCCCAACAGACTCGCAAGGCGCAAAGTGATCTCCGAAACGCCCAGGAACTGCATGATCCAGTGGCAGAACAGCGTGTGCAGAACCTGGTTCTGCGGCGTTGCAGGCAGAGTGAGAACCTTTGCAAGAGGTTTTGAGGCGAACTCATTGAATGTTATGGCCTCATTCTCCGAACAGGATTGTGCGGCCGCTCTCCAGAGGTTCCAAGCCATTACCAATCCGATTACCGCCAGGGCCACTTTGGCGGCCGTGCTCCGTCGCGCCATCAGGGTTCGAGCCGGTAAAGCCGCGCGTCAGCGGCGGTACCGACCAGCTTCAGGCCCCAGCTGCTCGCGTTCTCGACGAAGTCTGCGAAGGCAAGGTTGTCGGGCGCGACCAGAAGGTGCGTAATTCCCCGAGCGCGCAGCTCCATGGTGGCAGCGCGCCGCAGGTTCGACTTGGGTTCGCCAGTTGAAGTGGAAGGATCAGACGAGACCGTGCGCCACACTCCCGGCTCTGTTTCCGCATCGACGCGCAACCGAACCGACCATTGATCGTGCGAGGTTTCGAGCACCACTTCATCCACCTCAACCGGGTGGCCGAATTCCACTTCGATCTGCATCCCTGTGTCAAGCGCCTGCACGCTCGACCACCGCGTCACCGGTTGATTGTCGAACGCCAGTGCCACGTCAAAATTATTGGGCTCAGCGCGCATGCGCCAGTCGCGCGATCGCTGCAGCTGTTGCCTCTGGTGAAAGATGCGGACTTCCGCGACGCTCCACCTCTCCTGGCTTCGTTTCGCAAGTTGAACCACACGAAGCCGTCGGACTGTGCGTTCCTGAAACGGGAATTCCAGCATCTGGGTGGGCCGAAACTCAGGGAGAGCGGCGCAGTAAAGGAAATCCGCCAGCTTTTCGCCGAGTGCTGACTCATAGCTGATCACAATATTGCGGGTGGTATATGCCTCGGGCGGGCTGCTGAATGTGAAAACCTTGCCGTTCTCCGGAACCTGGGCCTGGATCATCTTTGATACGGGCAGCCAGGGGAGCCGCTTTGCCAGAGTCTTCTCTTCCGGGATCTTTCGTGTTGCCTCGGCCAGCGGGAACTCGGCCAGGCGCCATGCGTATGACGTGCAATAGTTGCCCGTGAACCGGGGCCAGCAGACGACCACTTCGAACAGCAACAGGACCCAAAGTGCCGAACCCGCCTCCATGAGCGCCAGACCGAGCGCGAGAGAGAAGAACGGCAGACTCGGCATGAGAAACCTGGTTTGCAGATTGGTAAATGCCGGGACCAGAAAGACGGCTCCCGCCAGCAGAAGCTGGCGTCCCGCGGAAAACCGAAGCGCCAAGAGCGCCAAGGGCGCGAGCAGAAAGATCGGCCCGACAAACCCAGCCGTCCGGCCGCCCTGAACGGTCTGTTCAAGGGGCCGCTGGGCAGGCGTGAGATCATCCTGCTGTCCCATCATGGCCGTGTAATCCTTTTCAAATCCAACGGTTACATAAGGATTCGGGAACCACTGGTTGAAGAACGGCGAGAGTGGATTTTGTACGACCAGCCAGTTCTTCACCATCCAGGGAGCGATCATCACGCCGGCGCTGGCTGCCAGGATCGCCAGTGGACGCCAGCCGGAACGCTTCGTTATCAAAAACAAAGCCAAAAACGGAACCGCGAGGAACAGCGTGTATTTGATGCCGTAGCAAAATCCGGCTAACAGTCCAATGAGCCAAACCAGATCGCGCTCGCGGCTGAGCGCCCAAATCTGCGCCAGATAAAAGGATGCGAACAGGACGCAGACGCCAGCCACATCGTTATAAGCGACGGTTCCCGAAATGCCAACCACGGGAGTGACGAACACCAGCAGCGCGCCGAAAACGCCGGCCCGCGGGAAACCAAATCGCCGCGCGTAGCCCAGCATGCCGAGCGGCAGCATCAGTAGAAAAGCGAACTCCACCATTGCCGCCGCGGAATGACGCCCGAAGGCGAACGCAAAGAGAAACAACATCTCCAGGCCTTGCGAGAGGCTGGCATAGATGTCGGTGGTGATGTGGCCGAAACCATGCCACAAAAGGTAGCGGCTGACCAGGCCAAGATGGTAGCCGCTGCCATCCGGACTGGCCTCGGGAGCCATGGCGTTGACCACGTAGTAAACGCCGTAGACAAGGTAAATCACCCGGAAGGCGATCTTCCAGCGCGTTGGGTAATCCGGCAGCGGGAGAGCGTTTCGGTCGTCAGTCCGAATTTTCGCCGCCGCTGCGATCAGGCCGATGCCCACTACCGCAAAAATCCATCGGTACGCCAGATGCGCGGCGGTCAGTGCGAATACCAAAAGACTGAGACAGGCGCTGCCGGCGACGAAGCGAAAGAAAAACCATTCCTCGCGGTAGAGGGTCGCGCGGCACCGTGACAGGAGAATCTTTCCCGCTGCCCAGCATGCGCCCGCGGTGAAGAAGGCGCTCAGCAGAATCGAAGCCGCCTGCCCCACTCAGGGAAATCCCGCCCGAGCCGCGGGCCGCGCCGCGTAGAATGAACGTTGGCCTGCCGCTATACTGTCCGTTTTCCTTCGCCCGCTACGCATTATGCGGAAATCGAAGCCAGTTTCCCGGCCGAGGGAAAGCCGGCGCTCGAACTGTTTATGGCGGTCTGGACCCCCGGTTCGTATATGGTGCGCGAGTTTTCCCGGCATGTCGAAGGAGTTCCGGGCAAGATCGCCAAGAACCGCTGGCGCGTTGCGGCCGGGGCCGATGGAACAGTCTCGTTCCGATACCGCGTTTACTGCCACGAGGCTTCGGTTCGCACCAACTGGGTGGATGAGGGTTCGGCGTTCCTGAACGGCGCCGCAACCTTCATCGGTGTAGTGGGTCGGACGGCGCAGGAGCACGAAGTCACGATTATCCTACCATCAGCGTGGGGGCAGGTGGTCACCGCGCTTCCGGAACACGGGGGCGTTTTCCGAGCTCCGGATTTCGACACATTAGTGGATTCGCCGATCCTTGCCGGGAACCCCGCTCGGTACGCCTTTACGGTGAATGGCGTTGCGCATCTGCTCGCGAACGAAGGGGAAGACGGCGTGTGGGACGGCCCGCGTTCCCAGGCTGATCTGCAACGCATTGTGGAGTACCACCTGCGCATGTGGGGCTCGCTTCCCTACCCGCATTTCACGTTCCTCAACCTGATGAACGAAGCGTACGGCGGCCTGGAACACAGGAACTCTCTGGCCGTGATGACGTCGCGCTGGGCCACGCGCACCCGGACGGCTTACCTGAAGTGGCTGTTTCTGATGAGCCACGAACATTTCCATGTGTGGAACGTGAAGCGGCTCCGCCCGATCGAGTTGGGGCCGTTCGATTACGAGAACGAGAACTACACGCGTAGCCTCTGGATTGCGGAAGGCTTCACCGAGTACTACGGATCGCTGAACATCCGCCGCGCGGGTCTCTGTTCCAACGAGGAATATCTGGTGGAGTTGAGCACGTTGATCGAGAGGCTGCAGAAGACACCGGGGCGTCTCCATCAGTCCGTCGCGGAGGCTTCGGTTGACGCGTGGATCCGGCTGTACCGGCCAGACGAAAACACGGTCAACTCCACGATCAGCTACTACACTAAAGGCGCAGTGATCGCGTGGCTTTTGGATGCGTTGATTCGCCGGGCCACCGACAACGTGAAAACGCTGGACGACCTGATGCGGCTGGCGTACCGGGATTTCAGTGACACGCGCGGTTTTACTGCCGCGCAGTTTCAGGCGCTTGCCGCGGGGACAGCCGGGATCGATCTTTCAGCCTGGTTCCACCATGCGACAGAGACGGTGGAAGAACTGAAGTATTCGGAAGCACTCAACTGGTTCGGATTGCGCTTCCGGACGCCGGAGGTGCCGCCGCGGAGCTCACTCGGCTTTGGAACCAAGGCGGAAGACGGCCGCCTGGTGGTGACGCAGGTTCCCGAAGGCGGCCCGGCTTTCACGGCCGGATTCAGTCCGGGAGACGAAATCCTGGCGACCGACGGTTTCCGCGTCCGCCACGATCAGTGGCCGCAGCGCATGGAGCAATACCGGGCGGGCGAAACAATCCGAGTCCTGATTGCCCGGCGAGACCGCATCCTGCACCTGGACGCGGTGCTCGAAGGCGAAACGACGAGCCTGTTCCGGCTCGAACGGCTGCCAGGAGCAACGGAGGCGCAGTGCCGCAACCTTGCTATTTGGCTCGAACCAGCGTCGTCAGCATCGGTTCCTGGTCGGGCACCGTAACCTGGAGATTCATCGTGTCTCCTGAAAGCTTGCCCGAGTAGGGGATCTTCATCACGCCGTCGACATCGATCTCCATCATGAAGGTGATCTGATCGCCATCCACTTTCCCTTCCTTGATGGGAATGGCTTCGCCCTGCATGCCCAAACCCGTGCCGGTGAGTTTGGCGCCATCCTGCTGGAAAACAAATTTCAAGTTGAAATCGCCGTGCGGAGTCGCCAGCTTCCCCGTCCAGGTACCTGTTACATCGGCAGCAACGGCCGTGCCGAAGCAACAGACCAAAGCAAGGAAAACGGTAAGCAAAACTCGCATGCGTTTAGACTATCAGATGATGAAACAGCGCCTGGATGTGCTGCTGGTCCGCCGGGGTCTGGCGGACTCGCGCGAGAAGGCTCAGGCGCTGATTATGGCGGGCAATGTCAGTGTGGCTGGTCAGAAGGCGCTCAAGCCGGGGCAAACCGTGGACGCCGAAACGGCGCTTGATGTGGCTTCCCCGCCCCGGTACGTCAGCCGCGGGGGTCTGAAGCTGGAGCACGCGCTGCGATATTTCGGGATCGATACCGGCGGCCGGGTGTGCCTGGACATTGGAGCCTCGACGGGCGGGTTTACCGATTGTCTGCTCCAGCATGGCGCGGCGCGCGTTTACGCGTTCGATGTTGGGACGAACCAGCTCGACTGGCGCATTCGCAGCGACCCGCGCGTAAGCGTGCGCGAACAGTTCAATGCCCGCGCAATCAGCCTGGCTGACACAGGTGAACTTGTCGATCTGTTGGTCTGCGACGTAAGCTTTATTTCTGTGACCCTGATACTGCCCGCAGCCATCCCGCTGCTCCAGCCCTCCGGACAAATGGTCATTTTGGTGAAGCCTCAATTCGAAGCCGGCCGAGGTCAGGTGGGCAAGGGAGGAATTGTGCGCGACCCGGAGGTGCATGAGGAGGCATGCCGGCGGGTGACGGAAGCGGTGCAAGCGCAAGGGTTCCGCACGAGTCTGACTCCGAGCCCCATTCTGGGTGCTGAAGGCAACCGGGAATTCCTGCTCCATGCCCGCCGTTAAGACAGTCGGCATCTTCTCCAAGCCGAAGGTGCCGGCGGCGGTGGACCTGATCCCGAAAGTGGTGTGGTGGCTGCGGGAACGGGGGATCACCACCCGATGCGATCACGAAACCGCGGTCTATCTGCACGAACCGGACGGCCTGACGCGGCCGGAGGTGCCGGAGGGCAGCGATCTGGTGATAGTGATGGGTGGCGATGGCACACTGCTTTCGGCGGCGCGCGCGATCAGCGGGCGGGAGATTCCGCTGTTCGCGGTCAATCTCGGCGGCCTCGGTTTCCTGACCGCGATTACAAAAGAAGACCTGTTCCCGGAATTGGAACGCGCCCTGGGCGGCGAACATCAGGTGGGCAAGCGCCGCCTGCTGCACATCGACGTGCTGCGGGAAGGACGAAGAGCCGCGCGTTACGAAGCCTTGAACGACGTGGTGATCACGAAATCGTCCATTGCGCGCATGATCGACCTGGAAGCGTGGGTGGACGACATGTTTGTCTGCTCGTATAAGGCGGACGGGCTGATCGTGTCGACTCCCACGGGTTCCACCGCTTATTCTCTTTCCGCCGGGGGTCCGATTATTTATCCGAGCGTGAGCGCGGTGTGCCTGACACCGATCTGCCCGCATACGCTGACGAACCGGCCGGTGATTGTGGATTCATCGAGTGTGATTACGGTCGTGTGCCGCGCCGAAGATCAATCGTCATTTCTGACCATCGATGGACAGGTGGGAGAGCCGCTCCGGGAGAACGATCGCGTGGAGTGTCGCAGCTCCGATTATGCGCTGCATCTGATCCGTCCGCCGCGCCAGATGTTCTTCGATGTGCTGCGTCAGAAGCTGAAATGGGGCGAACGGTAGGCGTGATAATCTCGTAAGAGTTACCATGGCGACACAAGCTGCAAAGAAGGAGCCGGCGGCGCCGTTGAGCACGTGGGCCGCGCCCGTCCTCGTGGGCTGGCTGATCCCGGGCGGGGGTCATTTCCTGCTGAAGAAGCGGGGCCGCGCCGCACTGCTGCTGGTTTCCGTCACGGCGATGTTCCTGTTCGGGCTGCTGATGCGCGGCGCGATGTTCCATCCGGAGAAGGGCGATCTCCTGACTACTGTCATCAATTACGGCGGCTTCGTTAGTAACCTGGCGGCGGGTGTTCTTTATTTGCTGACCACGATGCTGGGATATGCGCAGCCGGACGTTGCGGGTCACGTGCACGACTACGGAACCAAGTTTCTGGTTACCGCAGGACTGTTGAACATTCTTGCGATGGTGGACGCTTTCGAGATCGCAACCGGGAAGAAGAGCTGATGCCGAAGATGAACCTGTCCCATTTCGAAGCGGCGTTTCTGTTTGCACTGTTTGCTTCGATTGTTCTGGGTGTTGTTACCAAGCGAACAGATAACGAGCGTCTGCGGTATGGAGCATACTGCTTTGGCTGTTTTCTGGCTGCGCTGTTCGGTATCGGCTGGCTGATGAAGCTCGGCCACGGCTAAATTTCGCGTCACGATTCTTACACAGGCGCTTCGCCTGCTGTGCTGGAGTGCATGATGAAAGCACTCTGCTGGCACGGCAAAGAAGACGTTCGCGTCGATTCAGTTCCGGAACCAAAGATCTTGAACTCGGGCGATGCGATCGTCAGGATCACGTCGACAGCGATCTGCGGTTCCGACCTCCACCTGTACGACGGCTACATGCCGACAATGGAGGATGGCGACATCCTTGGTCACGAGCCCATGGGCGAAGTGGTGGAAGTGGGCAGTGACGTCAAACGGCTGAAGGTGGGGGACCGCGTAGTGATTCCCTTCACCATCGCCTGCGGCGAATGCTTCTTTTGTAAAAAGCAGATGTTCTCGCTTTGCGACAACTCCAATCCCAATGCGGAGGTGGCCGAACAAGGCGATGGGGCACTCGCCATCGGGTTTGTTTGGCTATTCTCATATGCTGGGCGGGTTCGCGGGCGGCCAGGCGGAGTATTTGCGCGTGCCTTACGCGGACGTGGGGCCAATCAAAGTCCCGAACAGCGTCACGGACGAACAGGTGCTGTTTCTGTCCGACATTTTCCCGACGGGGTATATGGCGGCGGAGAACTGCGAGATGGAGCCAGGCGATACGGTGGCGGTCTGGGGCTGCGGACCAGTGGGCCAATTCGCGATTCAGAGCGCGTGGATGTTTGGGGCCGGGCGCGTGATTGCCATTGACGGGGTGCCGGAGCGGCTTGCCATGGCGCAGACGAAGGGCAGGGCCGAGATCATCGACAACAGCAAGGAGCATGTGATGGAGCGGCTGATGGAGATGACCCACGGCCGCGGTCCGGACCGCTGCATCGATGCCGTGGGCGCCGAAGCGCACGTGGGCGGCAGCGTGGATTCAGTGGTGGACAAGGTGAAGCAGTCGGTGATGCTGGGCACCGACCGTCCGCATGTTCTGCGTGAAGCGATCATGGCTTGCCGAAAGGGAGGCACGTTGTCCGTACCGGGGGTGTATATCGGATTCCTCGACAAGGTTCCGTTTGGCGCGCTCATGAATAAGGGCCTGACCGTGAAGACGGGTCAGACGCACGTTCACCGATACCTGAAGCCGCTGCTGGACAAGATTGAGGCGGGCGAGATCGATCCGTCGTTCGTCATCACGCACACAGTGGGACTGGACGAAGCGCCGGAGATGTACAAGACGTTTCGCGACAAGAAAGACGGCTGTATCAAGGTGGTGCTGAAGCCGTAGCTACAGGTCGATTTTACCTGTCGAATCGCCGAGTTTTTCGGTGGGAACGCCGGCGCAGTCCAGCAGCGAAAGATGCAGGTTGGCGATCGGCGTTTCCTTGTCGTATCTGACGTGCTGACCGCTGCGGATGCGTCCGCGCGCTTTCCCGGCGACCAGCGTCGGACAGGTGCCGTGGTCGTGCACATTGGGGTCGCCCATAGAGGCCCCGTAAACAATCGCGGAATGATCAAGCAGCGAACCGTCGCCATCCGGGGTGGCTTTGAGGCGGCCAACGAAATAGGCGAACTGCTCCAGGTGGTAACACTGGATTTTGGTGACCTTCTCAACCAATACCGGGTCGTTGCGATGGTGCGAGATGGAATGGTGCGCCTCGGGAACACCGCATTCGGCATAGGTGCGGAGTCCGCCTTCGCGCGCCATCATGAAGGTGGCCACGCGGGTCATATCTGTCTGGAAGGCGACGGTGGTGAGATCAAACAGAAGCCGCGCGTGGTCGGCGTAGTTGGGCGGAATACCTGCCGGCATGGCGAGACCAGGGGGCAGCGCGTGCTGGGTATCTTTCTCAGACTTGGCTATCCGGTTTTCCAGTTCGCGAATGGAGGTGAGGTACTCGTCCAGCTTGCGCCGGTCGTTCGCTCCCAGCGTCCCTTTGAGGCTCCGGGTGTCTTCCAGGGCGAGATCGAGAATGCTGCGGCGGTAGGCTGCTTTGTTTCGGCGCTCCGCGGGAGTGCCGCTGGTATCGACATCGCCGAACAGGCGCTCGAATAACAGGCGCGGGTTCATCTCGGGCGGCAGCGGCTGCGTTTCGGATTTCCAGGAAATGCTCTGGTAGGCGCAGCTGTAAGAGTCGCAGGCTCCGGCCTGACGGCTGTCTTCACAGGTGAGTTCGAGCGAGCCGAATTTCGTGACCTGGCCGAGTTTGCGCGCCGCGACCTGATCAACCGAGATACCGCAATGGATATCGGCACCCTCGGTTCGTTTGGGATGTGCGGCGGTGAGATAGCTGGAGGCAGCGCGGGCATGGTCGCCGGGACCATCGCCCAAGGCACGGCCGGGATTGTCGCCCAGGCCGCTGATGAACAGGATGTCTTCCCGATATTGCTCAAGCGGCTTGACGATGCGCGGGAAGTCAAATGCCGCGCCGGTCTGCTGCGGGTACCAGCCACTCGGCATCATGCCGGTGGGGGCGTAGACATACATCAGGCGCGTGGGACCGGCGGAACCGGAGCGAACGGGTCCGGCAAAAGCCGGAACCATGGCGTCGAGAAACGGAAGCGCGATGGAGGTTCCGATACCGCGCAGCATGGCGCGGCGTGACAGGCTTTTCATCATTCTGTTTGCTCCTGCTCTGCGCCTGCGCGCATTTGAAACGGCGTGCTCTCGACAATAGCTTGAATCAGGCTTGAGAAGCGGCAGCCGTTCGCTTCCACACTGGCGGCGATCTTGTCGATCGCGGGCCGATCGTAGGGCTCGAGGCCGCGGCCGAGAGCGTAGGTCAGCATCTTGTCGCTCAAAGCGCGAACGAACACCGGGCTGCCGGCTTTCAGAATCGCCTTTAGCTCGGCTGCGCCCTGGAAGGTCTTGCCGTTGGGCAGCTGGCCGGAAGCATCTACAGGAAATTTGCCCTCCTGTTCGCGCCAACGCCCGATGGCGTCGTAGTTTTCCAGACCGAAGCCCAGCGGATCCATGCGCGAATGGCAGCCGGAGCAGGCGGGGTTGGCCCGATGCGCTTCCAACTGCTGGCGGACGGAAGCGGTAGTCCCGGCGGCTTTCTCGTCGAGCGCCGGGCACGTTTGGCGGAGGGGGAGGCGGCGGGGTATTCAGGAGATTTTCCAGAATCCATTTACCGCGGATCACCGGCGAGGTGCGTGTGGGGTACGACGAGACGGTCAGAACGCTGGCCTGTGTCAGCACGCCGCTGCGCTCGGTGCCATCGAGTTCGACGCGGCGAAACTGATCGCCGGTGACCCCCGGAATGCCGTAATGTTTAGCCAGACGTTCATTCAGGAACGTGAAATGCCCGTCGAGGAAATCGAGAATGCTGCGATCTTCCTTCATGATGGAAGCGAAGAACATCTCGGTTTCGGTCCGCATATCATCCCGCAGCAGCGCGTTGAAGCCGGGGAACCGCACGGGGTCGGGCTTGAGGACGTCCAGATTGCGCGTTTGGAGCCACTCTCCGCCGAAGTTTTCGACGAGCGCATGGGCCCTGGGGTCGGCCATCATGCGGGTAACCTGCGCTTTCAGGACACCGGGAGCATGCAGGCGCCCGTGTTCAGCGAGCCCGAGCAGTTCGTCGTCGGGCATGCTGCTCCACAGGAAGTAGGAGAGTCGGGAGGCCAGTTCGACATCGCTGAGCGGGTGCGTGGCCGTGGCATCGCGCTCCACGCGGAAAAGGAAGCTGGGCGACATCAGGATTCCTTCGATGGCGACGCGAATGCCGGCCTGGAAGGTATCGCCACGTTTTTGGGCGAGAGTGACCAGCGCCAGCAGCCGATCCAGTTCCCTCGGAGTCAGCGGCCGGCGATAGGCACGGTGTGCGATCGGGGCGAGGATGGCCCGCGCGCAGGCAGGGGTGTGTTCGCTGCAAACGAAGATGTGCCGGTAGGCGGAAGTCTGTTCGGCGGGTGTCTGCCGGTTTGGCCCGTATACCTGAATGTATTCGAGATAGGGCTTGGGACCTTTTGCGTCCGGGGCGATCACCATATCCGCATCAATTCGGTGCGGGCCCTGCGTGACATGCAGGTTTGGCGCTTCGAAGCCGCGGTCCATCGCGTAGTAGAAGGAGAGTTCGGTCTCGCTCACCTGCCGGCCGTCCAGGAACAGCTTGCCACGAAGCTTTGCACCATCTTTCAGCGCCTGGTACCAGGCGGAGCGCAAGGTGTATTCGCCGTCGACCGGAAACTCATGCACCACCGAAATGTGCAGAAGGTTTTCCTGGCCCATGCGCTCAGCGAGGTAGCGCGCGGCAATCGGATGTAAAGGCGGGCCGCTCGGGATGGCGGCGTTGGCGAGGCGCTCCGCAGCTTTCAGGTACTTCTCGGTAAGCACGGGTGAGAGTGACAGCACGTCACCGATGTTGTCGAAGCCGTATCCATAAGGATCCACGGGAAAGTCGTCAGCTACGCGCAGATTGACGCCCAGCAGATCGTGAACAGTTTTGTTGTACTCGTACCGGTTTAGCCGGTGAGCGGTGACGCGACCCGGATTTGGCTTAGCGGACTGATCCTGACGCTCGTATTCGGATTCGATGAAACCGGTGACCGCGCCGATTTGATCTTCGGGCGGCTGCTTCGCGCGCTTCGGGGGCATTTCCTCGGCACGGAGTTTGGCGACTACAAGCTCCCAGGTGGAGCGGTCTTTTAAATCTGTCGGCTGCTGGAGGTCGATGCCTCCCGCAGCCGTTTTCGTGTTGTGGCAGCCTTCGCAGTACTGATGGACAAACGGTCTGACCGTGTCGTCGAAGGTTGCCGCGTGTGCAACAACCGCAAGAGCGAGAGCGCTAAACCTCGCCGAGATCCGCCAGCTTACCATTGCTGTCGCCGAGATTTTCGCAGGGGACTCCCATTTTGTCGACCATGGTGACCAGCAGGTTGGCCATCGGGGTTTCCTTGCCGTAACGAATGTGGCGGCCGCCCTTGATCTGACCGGCGGCTCCGCCGGCGACCATAATCGGCAGCTTCTCGTGGGTGTGCATGTTGCCATCGGCCAGGCTGCTGCCGTACAGGATCATGGAATGATCGAGCAGGTTGCCTTCGCCATCCGGCGTGGAGCGCAGTTTCTCGAGGTAATACGCAAACATGGTGGTGTGCAGCGTATTGATTTTCGCCAGCTTCGCAATCTTTTCCGGATCGTTCTGGTGGTGCGAGATGCCGTGGTGTGGGTCGGGGACACCGATGGAACGGTAGGCGCGGTTGCTGCCCTCGTGCGCGACCATGAACGTGGTGACGCGAGTTAAATCGGCCTGAAGCGCAATTACCTGAAGATCTACCATCAACTTGTAATAATCTTCAAACTCATCGGGAACACCGGCGGGGCGCTCCATTACCGGAAGCTTCATCGTGGCGCTCTGCGCTTCCGCCATCTGGATGCGGCGTTCGATGTCGCGAATGGCATCAGTGTGCTGCTCGAGCTTGCTGCGGTCGCGCGCGCCGAGCCCGGTCTGCAGGCGGGCGATGTCATCGCGAACAAAATCGAGGATGCTGCGGTCTTCCTGACGGCGGGCAGCGCGAACTTTGGGATCGGTGCTGTCCCCATCGCCAAACAGGCGTTCGAAGACGGCGCGGGGATTCGGTTCCATCGGCGCCGGCGTGGTGGGCGAGCGCCAGGAGATGGTGTTCGAGTAGGCGCAGCTGTAGCCGGAATCGCAGCCGCCGGCCGTGCCGCCCGCTTCGAGCGATACTTCGAGCGAGGCCAACTGCGTGTATTTGCCCAGCTCCTTCGCCGCGATCTGATCGACGGAAACGCCGCAGTGCAGATCGGCTCCGTCGGTCTTTTTGGGATGGACACCGGTGAGGAAGGTGGCTCCGGCGCGCGCGTGATCGCCAGGTCCATCGCCGAGCGGATTGCCGTTGTGATGCGCGAGACCGCTCATTACGAGCAGCTGGTTTTTAAAAGGAGCGAGAGGAGACAGGATGGGCGTGAGCTCGAATCCGGCACCTTCGGTGGCCGGAGTCCAGCGATCCATGATGATTCCGTTCGGTACGTAAACCACGCCCATGCGGCAGACGGGTTTGGCCGCGCTGTTGCGAGCCGCCGTAAGCGCCGGAACCATGGCGTCCAGCAGCGGGAGTCCGAGAGCGATTCCGGCTCCGCGGAGAAGCGTGCGCCGTGAGAGTGCATTCCTGGTAACAATCATTGATCCTGCGATCTCCTCATCTGAAACGGTGTGCTTTGAGTAATGCCTAAAATAAAAGATGAAATTCGGTAGTCGTCGGTCGCGGCCAGCCGGGTAATCTGGCGAATTGTGGGTTTGTCGTAGTACTCTAACCCACGTCCCAGCGCGTAGGTAAACAGCTTCTCGGCCATGGTGCCGGCGAACTCATCACGGCGGCTCAGAAGAACGCCGCGAAGGCCGGCAGGGCCGTTAAATTTCGTGCCGTTGGGCAGAACACCGGAGGTGTCGATATCCATATTGGCTTCTTTGGTGCGCCACTTCCCTACCCCGTCCATGTTTTCGAGCGAGAAGCCCAGCGGGTCCATGCGCGCGTGGCACGAGGAACAAGTGGGGTTGGCACGGTGCTGCTCCATCTGCTGACGGAGGGAAAGAAGGGCGCCGCTCGCGCTGTGAGCCTTCAAATCCGGAATATTGGCGGGCGGCGGAGGCGGCGGCGTGCCGAGCAGGTTCTCCAGAATCCACTTGCCGCGAAGGACCGGAGAAGTGCGATTAGGGTAAGACGTGACCATCAGGATGCTGCCCTGGCCGAGAAGTCCGCGCCGGTTGTCCTGCATGGGGTCTTTCTCGTCGAGCGCGACACGGCGAAGATGCGAGCCGTGGATGTTGGGAATGCCGTAATGACGCGCCAGACGTTCGTTCAGGAAGGTGTAGTCGGCGTCAAGCAGATCCATGACGCTGCGGTTTTCACGTAGAATGGAGTCGAAAAACAGCTGCGTCTGCTGCAGGAAACTGTTGCGAAGGCTCTCGTCGAATTCCGGGAAGGCGTCGGGATCGGGCTTGACCTGGGCGAGGTTGCGAAGGTACAGCCACTGTCCGGCGAAATTGGTGGTCAGCGCTTTGGATTTGGGGTCAGCCAGCATTCGCAGGGTCTGCTGCTTCAGCACGGCCGGATCGCTGAGCTTACCCTGCTGAGCCAGATCGAGGAGTTGATCGTCGGGTATGCTGCTCCAGATGAAGAAGGATAGCCGGGACGCCAGTTCGAAGTCGCTGATGCGATGAACTGCTTCCGGCGCGGTGCCTGCCGGGTCACGTTCGACGCGGTAGAGGAAGTCCGGCGAGACCAGAAGCGCCCGCAGAGCCAGTTCAATGCCGGAATCGAAGCTGCCGGTCCTGCGCGCAGTCTGGTAAAAGGCGAGCAGCGGACGAAGATCAGCGTCGGTCACCGGGCGGCGGTACGCATGGCGCGCCAGGTTACCCATGATGGTCCTGGCGCAGGAGGTTTCCTCGCCGGCAGAGGCCGGTTCACAAACAAAAATCTTTCGGCGCGTCGCCGTGGTACCGGGGCCGGTTTCGTCGTAGGGGCCGCCGATCAAAACAGAATCCAGCTGCCCGTTCGCGGGCACGGTGAAGAGCTTCACGCGGGCGTTATCTAGGCGGAAATCCAGCTGCGCGGGTAAGGCGCGGTTCTGGCCACCCCCGCCCTGCCCGGGAGTGAAAGCCGCGACACCCACCAGCGGATTCTTGGCACGAACCGGAGCGACCAGCTCCGGCTTCTCAGATTCCTGCAGGAAAGTCACTCCGACAGTTCGGGTTCCGGCCTTCACCGGCATGCGAATCGTGAGAGGTTCCTGCGCCGCGCCGCCGCCGCGCATTGTGATCTTGAAGCTGTACTCGGCATCGAGCGGGAACCGGTAACGGATGGCCATGCCACCGCGTGAACCAAACGGAAGATCTTCGCTGATCTGCTCGTTCTGCACCGCATTCCGTTCGAGCGAAAACTGATCGATGCCCGGCTTGATGGACGGATCACCTACAGCCAGCCGGCTTACCTTACGGGCGACAGACACATAGCGCTCGAGCAGCACCGGCGAGGTGGAAAGCACATCGGCGATGTTGTCGAACCCGTAACCGGAATCGTCAGCCGGCAGACTCGCGCCCGCATCGATATCAAGGCCGAGCAGATCGCGCACGGCGTTGCTGTACTCGGCGCGATTCAGGCGATGGATGGTAGGACGGCCCGGGTTTGGATGCTCGGCGGCATTGCGGTCCAGCTCTGACTGCAGCGCCGTGGTGAAAGCTTTCGCCTGCAGTTCTGAGGGCCGGGGCATTTTGGGTGGCGGCATTTCGCCGGTCGCCACCTTGCGGAGCACTTTTTCCCAGGCGGCCCCGTTCTGGCTCACATTATCGAGGCGCATGGTATCGAGCGCGATACCCGCTGTCGAGAGCTTCTGGTTATGGCAGCCAACGCAGTACTGGTCCAGCATGGCGCGCTGTGGGCTGGTGTCCTTCGCGGAAACCGCAGTGGAAGATTTCGAGGGAGACTTGCCGGTGTCCGCGCCCCAGAGAAGCGTGATCAAAGTCCCGGCAATCGCGAATGGCCACAATCGAGAAAGGGAGGAGGGCATCACAGGCAGGATCTACCTATATGATATATGGAAAGGACCGTTTGTGCCATTCCATTATCGACTTTCCTGCCTCTGCGGACTTATTTTCACCGCACTTCCGATGCAGGCCGCGGACGCGCCCTCGTTGGTCGACGCCGTGCGCCAGAGCGACACCAAAACGCTGCGTTCGCTGCTCGCCTCCCACGCCAATGTCAACGAGGCGCAGCCGGACGGCGCGACGGCGCTGGCATGGGCGGTGCGGAACGACGACACCGCGGCCGCCGATCTGCTCCTGGGCGCGGGCGCCAACGTCAATCTGGCGAACGAATACGGCGAGACGCCGCTGTCGCTCGCGTGCGCCAACGGTGACGCCGCCCTGGTGAAAAAGCTACTGGCAGCGGGGGCGAATGCGAACGCGGCACGCTGGAACGGCGAGACGCCTTTGATGATCGCGGCGCGGTCCGCCAGTGTCGAGGCGGTGAAGGCACTGCTGGCTCACGGGGCCACCGTCAACGCGACGGATTCCCGAAAAGGGCAGACGGCGTTGATGTGGGCTGCGGCGGAGGGCTTCTCCGGTGTAGTCCAGGCCTTGCTGGAGGGTGGCGCGAACGTAAATGCGGCATCGAAGGGCGGATTCACCCCGCTGCTGTTCGCAGCCCAGAAGGGCGACGTCAAGACCGTGGGACTGCTTCTCGCTGCGGGCGCGGATGTCAACACCGGGCTGCCGGACGGGACGGATCCGCTGCTGATCGCGGCCACGTACGGAAACAGCGGCGCGGCGAAGCTGCTGCTGGAAAAGGGCGCTTCGGCCAACACGAAAAACAAACTCGGCGGCACTCCGCTGCACCTGGCGGCGCAGACCGGGAAGGTGGAGCTGGTGAAGGATCTGCTGGCGCATCAGGCGGACCCGAATGCCAAGCTGGCGGCTCCGGCGACTCCGGCGCGCGGTGGCGGCGGGGGCGGATTTGGAGACGTTTCGACCGCGGGCGCGACACCTTACCTGCTCGCCGCGGCGGCGGGTCAGCCGGCCGTAATGAAGCTGCTCAAGGAAGCCGGCGCCGACACCTCGGCAAAAACGCTGGACGACTCGAACGCATTGATACTGGCAGCCTCCAGCAAAAGCCTTGACGCAGTAAAGCTGGCGGTTCAATACGGCGCGGACGTGAACTCGGCGAACCGGCGCGGGCGCACGGCGATGCACGGAGCGGCGGGAACCGGCAGCGACGCCATCGTGCAGTACCTGTTTGACCAGGGGGCAAAGATCAATGTAAAGGATGCGCGCGGCCGCACCCCGATCTTCCTCGCGGAAATTGTGACGCATGACAAAACGGCGGCTTTGCTGAAGCGGCTAAGCGGCGTCCCGCTCTCCTCGTCAGATACCCCGCTGAAATAGGAACATGCGGCTGCTGATCTCCCTCGCGCTGGCGGCGGCGCTGTGCGCGGGGACGCTCGATATACTCAAGCGTCCCAAAGGCAAGTATCTTGTTTACGTCGCGACCAGCGGCAAGGGCATTCAGGCATTCCGCTTCGACCCGGAGAACCCGGTGCTGCAGCCGATTGCGGGAAATGATCAGGTCGCCAGCCCGGCGTGGCTGGCCGTGCACCCCGGCAACCAGCTGATCTACGCCATTTCGGACGATTCCGTATCCAGCTTCGCGGTAAACGCCCGCACCGGCGCCCTGCGGCCCATGAACCACGCGCCTTCCGGCGGTACCGGCGGGTGCCATCTGGTGCTCGACAAGAATGGCTGGATGATGGTGGCCACCAACTGCAAAAGCGGCAACGCGGTTTCGTTCCTGATGGAAGGGGATGGCGGCGTGGGCAAAATGAAAGATAACCGGCCAACCGGGATGGCTCGGCAGGTGGTGATTTCGCCCGATAACTTCTTCATCTTCGTGCCGGATTTTGCGGATAAGATCTTCAATTTTCGCTTCCTTTCCACCGACGCGGTGTTCTGGCCAAACGACCCCGCGACGTTTGCCATGAAGGCCGGAACCGGCCTTCGACACATGGCCTTTCGGCCGGACGAGCGGTTTGCCTATGCCGTGGAAGAGAAGGCATCCGAAGTTGCCGTGCTGCGCTATAACCACGAAGCCGGAAAGATGACCGAAGTGGTGGAGACCACGCCGACTTTGGCGGGTCCGACGGAAATCGCGGTCGATCCCGGCGGACGTTTCGTGTATGTTTCCAGCCGCGGCGCGGATATGCTCGAGGTGTTTGCGATCGAGGGCCGGCATGGTACGCTGCGGTCCGTCCAGCGAATTGCTTCCGGGGGCAAGGGTACCGCGACTTTTCGCATCGACCCGAGCGGACGCTATCTGCTGGCGGCCAACGAGGCTTCGAATGCCGTCTCGATCTTCGAAATTGAGCACAAGACCGGCAAACTGAGCCTGGTGGACCGGCCGGTGGCCGTCCCCGCGCCGGTATGTGTGGTGTTTACTCCGGCTGCGGCATAATCAGCAGCTTGCCCACGTGATCCTCGTACCTCTCGTTGAGAGCGAAGGCCTCATTGATGGAAGTCAATGGCCGCTGGTGAGTAATGATGGGCGCAAACAGCCGCGCGTGCCGGTCCAGCAGATCGCGGGCGTCATTCGATTCGTCGTTGGAGCGGCGGACGCTGAGGAGCTTGAGTTCTGAGCGGCGCATCAGGTGAATATCGAGGCTGGTGCGATGATCCGAATGAATGCCGGTCAGGACAACCCTGCCGAAGCCTTTGAGCGTTGCGAGGCACTGGTTAACGGAGTTTCCCTTGGCGGCGCAGTCGAAGGCGATCTCGAAGCCGGTGGGGATGGCCGCGTTCGGGTCGAAAACATCGTCCGCTCCGAGCGAGCGGGCAAAGTCACGGCGGTAAGCCAGCGGTTCAACAGCTATCACGCGGGGCGCGCCGAAGAGCTTGAGCACGGCAACGGTGAGCAGGCCGATGGGTCCGGTGCCCCAAACCACCGCGCTTTCACCAGCCTGATAGGAACCGATTTTTAGGGTGTGGAGCACCACCGCCAGAGGTTCCACCAGAGTGGCTTCGGCGAGGCTGGTGGATGGCGCGATGGGCAGCAGATTGTGCGCCGGAACCACCACACATTCGCGAAAGAACCCGGGAACCGCAGCGGTGCTCATGAAGCGAATGTTTTCGCAGAGATTGTAGTGGCCGGCCGTGCAGAAGCGGCAGTGATAGCAGAAGATGGCCGGCTCGAGTGCGCCGCGATCGCCAACCGACCACCCCGTCACACCCGGTCCGATCTTCTCGACGGTGCCGGACGGCTCATGCCCGAGCACCGTCGGATAACGGCAGGGGGAATCGCCGACGCCGCCTTCAGCAAACGCATGCATGTCCGAGCCGCAGATGCCCACCGCGGAGACGCGGACGCGCAACTCACCCGGGCCGGGTTCCGGCAATTCGTCATCGACCAGAGTGAACTGCCGGAGTCCGGTGAGCTGAGCGGTAATCATGGCTCAGATCTTCGATTTCAGAGTGATGAACCGCTTCACTTCCTCCGCGAGCGCGGGGACGGTGATGACATAGTTGCCGCCATAGATGGTATCGACGCCGGTGAAATCGAAGGTGACGGCACCGGCTTCAGATGCGATGATTTTGAGCGGCGCGAGGTCCCATGGCTTTGCCTGCGTTTCCAGCCACACGTCGGCCCGGCCGGACGCCACCAGCATGGCATCTAGGCAGCCACCCATGCTGCGAACGGTCCAGAAGCTTTCGAGGAATTCGAGCAGGTTGGGAGCGAATTCATAACGGCGCATGAAAGAGAGGCCGTTAACGCAGATCAGCGCCTGCCCGCGCGTGGTGATCTCGGAAATGCGGATGGGTTGGTCGTTCCAGAAAGCGCCGCCGCCCTTTGATGCCGAAAACATCTCGCCGGTAGAGGGGAAATACGCAAACCCTGCGGCGACTTCGCCCGCTTCCTCGAGCCCGATCAGCACGCTCCACGCGCGAGTGCCGCGGATGAAGTCGCGGGTACCGTCGATCGGGTCGACAATCCATTTGCGCTGATTCGGCGACTCCTTTACTGCGCCTTCTTCGCCCAGCACACCGTCTTCGGGAAACGCTTCCGCGATGGCAGAGACGATCAGCTTCTCGCATTCCTTGTCGGCGATTGTCACCGGAGATTCGTCGGATTTCACTTCGTGGCCTATGCCGTTTTCGCGGTAGCGCAAAGCCAGTTCGCCGGCGCGCTTCGCGACATCGCGGCCGAAGGCGAGCTCTTTGAGATATTTACTCATTGTCTTCAGAGTAAGATATTTTGCCGCGCTGCCAAATCCCGCCCTGCCTCCGGCGGACATTCATGTATGATGTTCCACAAGGGGTGTGGGACCATGTTGCGTCTGCACGGAATACGGCGTCTAATCACGCAGGGGCTGTTGATCATTTCTTTCTCCGCAGTGGCATTTGGCCAGGGTTTCGGAACCATCGTGGGAACCGTAACCGATACTTCGGGAGCTGTGGCTCCGGCGGCCAAAATCAAAGTAACTGACGAGGCTACGGGCACCATTCGCGAAACCACGACCAATGAACAGGGTTACTACGTGGTACCGGCTCTGCGGCCTGCCACTTATACTCTGTCCATCGAAGCTACCGGCTTCGCTCCGGCCGTGCGCAAGGGCGTGTTGCTGCAGGCGGACGAAAGCATCACCGTCAATCAGACTGTTTCGCTGCAGCAGTCCAACCAAACAGTGGAAGTAACCGGCGAAGCGAGTCAGGTGAATACCTCCACGTCCACCATCAGCGACGTCGTGGACCAGCGGCGCGTGGTGGATCTGCCTCTGAACGGTCGCAATGCGGCATCACTGCTGCTCGTGGTGGCCGGTGCGATTCCGGCTCCGGCGAGCGACGTGGATCAGGGCAACACCAAAACGTTTCCCACCACGGTTACCGTCTCGACCAATGGCTCGCGGCAAAACCAGGTCAGCTTCCGTCTGGACGGCGCGAACAACAACGACCTTTACACCAATGCGAATCAGCCGTTTCCCTTTCCTGATGCGCTGCAGGAGTTTAGCGTGCAGACGGCCAATTATTCGGCTAAGTACGGCGGGAATGCCGGAGGCGTGGTGAATGTGGTTACCCGTTCAGGCGCGAACGAGCTGCACGGCAGCCTGCTCGAATTCGTGCGCAACGCCGAGTTCAATGCGCGAAACTTCTTCGCCGCCAAGCGCGACCAGCTGAAGCGCAATCAATACGGCGGGACCATCAGCGGGCCGATCATGATCCCGCATCTCTACGACGGGCGCAATCGGGACTTCTTCTTCTTCGGTTACCAGGGCACGCGCATCCGCAACATCGGCGGTACATCCAGCGCGTTCGTTCCGACGGTGGCCAATGAGAACGGCGACTTCTCGAATGTGTTGACGGCGAACCCTTCCAATCCCTTTGGGAAAGCCACGCTGGTGGTAGATCCGCTCACCGGGAATCCGTTCCCGGGAAACATCATTCCGAAGAATCGGCTGGATCCGGCGGCGCTTGCGTTCCTGAAGTACATCCCCGTGGCGGCGTCCGGCAATGGCCAGCTCTTTTATTCGGTACCGCTGGCGCAGAATTTCGACGAGTATGTTACTCGAGTCGATCATTCTTTCTCCGAGCGGGACAGGCTGACGGCGCGCTACTTCTGGGATCAGTTCAAGAACACCGGGTTTCTCGACAAAACCAATTACCTGAGTAACTCCAACTTCTCCATCATTCAGTCCCAAAACGCGATGCTCGGAGAAACGCACGTCTTCACGCCAACCGCGCTGAATGAACTGCGGCTGAGTTTTTCGCGGGAAACCTCAAATCGCGGTCCGGCGCCGGGCAGCATCAGTCTCGCCTCGCTGGGAGTGAACCTGTATCAACCGCCCGTGAACACACTGGAAGGTATCGGTGTTTCGGGATTCTTCAGCCCAGGGCAGACTGATCCGGCATCGTTCATCCGCAATCAATACAACCTGAGCGATGACTTCAACCTTGTGCGCGGAAGACACAGCTTTTCCTTCGGCGCCACCGGGATCCATGCTCAGGTGCTGCTGCGCAATCAGTTCCGGACCAGCGGATCGTTCAGCTTCACCTCGGACGTGACCAATGATGCGCTTGCCAGTTTCATGCTGGGCTATGTGCGTACCTTTACTCAGGGCTTCGGAGAATTTAAAGATAACCTGATCAACACCTGGAGCGGATATGCGCAGGATGATTATCACGTATCGCGCCGTCTGACTTTGAATCTCGGTCTGCGCTACGACCCCATGTTCCCGTGGCAGGAGAGAAAGAACCGGGTGGAGCAGTTCAGCGTGAGTAACTACAACGCGAACGTGCATTCGCAGGTTTACACCAACGCGCCGGCGGGACTTCTCTTCCCCGGCGACCCCGGCGTTCCGAAGTGGGGCGCCAATGGCAGCTATAACAACTTCTCACCGCGCGTGGGTTTTGCTTACGATCTGACCGGCGATGGCAAAACCAGTCTTCGAGGGGGCGGCGGCATCTTTTACGACGCCATTCAGGACGGCATCTTCAATAACCGCTTCGTTGATGTCACGCCGTTCAGCCCACAGTTCAGCCTGACGCAGCCCCAGGGTTCGTTCAGCAACCCACTGCTGGGCCTGGTGAATCCGTATCCGTCTCCCTTCCCTCCTCCGAAGAATTCGCCCTTCCCGGGACCGGTCCTGGTGATTACTTACGATCCGGCAAACGGGCAGAAGGAACTTACGCCGGTGGTCTATCAGTGGAACATGATGGTCGAGCGGCAGTTGACGTCGGACTGGGTGGCACGCGTGGCTTATGTCGGTTCCCAGTCGCGGCACCTGTTGGAATCGCTTGAACTGAATCCGGCGGTTTATATTCCGGGCAGCAAGCTGACCACGGACGCGCGGCGTGCGTTTCAGCCGTATGGCTCCATTTCGCAGGCATCGCAGGACATCAACTCAGGCTATAACTCGCTGCAAACCACGGTGCAGAAGCGGTACTCGTACGGTCTGACCGTTCTGGCGAACTACACCTGGTCGAAGTCGATCGACACGCTTCCGTACGGCCAAGGCGTCACCGGTGTCTCGGCCGGAAGCAATTCGCCGGTGCCGTGGAACTTCCCGGGGCGCCATCAGTTTGATCGCGGTCCGTCGGAATTCGATCATACACAGCGCTTCGTGATGTCTTACGTCTACGATCTTCCGAAGCTCGCCGGTACCAACCGGCTGGTGCGCACGGCCCTTGGCGCATGGCAGCTTTCGGGCATTTTCACCTATCAGACCGGCGGGCCGCTGACCATTCTTGCCGGGAAGGATCAGTCGCAGACCGGGATTGGGTCGGACCGCGCGGTCTACCTGGGTGGACCGGAATATGGCGCCGGGGCATGCGGATCGAGCGGGCCCTGTGTGAACTATTTAATTCCGGGTGCCTTTGGTCTGCCGCCGACCGGCTCCGTTGGCAATGTCGGCAAGGGCGCGCTGCGTGGTCCGGACCTGTTGAACTGGGATACCGGCCTTTACAAGGAGTTTCCGATTGTGCGCGAGCGCGTGCGCTTGCAGTTCCGCGCCGAGTTCTTCAACACAATCAACCGGGTGAACTTCAATAATCCAAACGTGACGCAGAGTGCCGGCGGTTTCGGCAGCATCACGAGCGCGCAGGATCCGCGTATCGGCCAGCTTGCGTTGAAACTTCAGTTCTGAGCTTCGGGGCTGCGGGTCGGGCTGAACGGATCATCACGCTGGCGTGGCTGCCGGCGGCGTTTGCCCTGAGCCTGCCCGCATACCTGTGGCACCAGGAGTTTTTCCGCAACACGGGCGCTTTCTATTTCGGCATTCGGACGCTGCCCCTGCTTTGCGCGCTGGCTCTGCTCTATGCGTTCCGGCTTCGCCGGTTTGTGGGCCGAAGGGAACCGGCGGCGTTGACCGGCATGATTCTGGTGACGTGTGCGGCGGTGCATCCCATTGCCGCGTTGGTCTGTACGGCGGCTGCAATCGCAGCTCTCGCACTCGGCGATTTGCTGACCGCGCCGATGGGCTTCACGGAACAGGATCTGCCGGCCGTCTGGTGCTGTGGCTTCGGCATTCTGATCCTTGTTTTAGCAGCTCTGGGCAAAGCCGGCCTCCTCTCGCCGCTGATTGTGGTTGGACTGCTTTCCCTCTGCGGGGTGCGGGTTCTCCTCGAGCGCAGGCGTCTGTGGCGATGGCTTTCAGCGCCATTCGCGCGATGGACTGCGCCGGAGATTTCCGGCTCGCCGATTACCGGCGTCTGCGTGTTCTTCCTGTTTTTGCTGACCGGATGCAGCCTGCTGATGATGCTCGCGCCGCCAACGGCCTTCGATGTGCTGGCTTATCACTTCCCGCTGGCGCAACACTATGCCCGGACGCAGGCAGTCCAACCGACGCCGCTGATTCCGCAGTCCTACTATCCCCAGGGAGCGGAACTCCTGATGACGCTCGGATTCGCGCTCGGCCAGCCGGCTGCCGCGCAGATGCTGATGGCTTTTGTGGGGGTGCTGTTCCTCTGGATGCTGTTTCGCGTGGGACGAAGCTGCGGAGTCCATTCGCCCGCCTGCATCGTGGGCACGGCGATCGCCGCAGCGTATCCGTTTCTGCACTGGAGCCTGGGCGTCGCAAAAAATGATTTGCTGATGGCGCTCTTCGAACTTGGTGCGCTGTACGGCTTCCTGCAGTGGCAGGCGGGCCGGGGGCACCGCTGGATTTTGCTTGGTTCGTTTCTGCTGGGTGAAGCCGCGGGGGTGAAACACGTTGTGCTGTTTGCGATGGCAGGACTGGCGCCGCTTTGGCTGTATGCCTGGGTTCGCGAGCGGATGCCGTGGCGCGCCATTACAGTTGCTATCCTACTGTTCGCGGCGGGTGGGCTGTTCTGGCATGCCCAGACCTGGGTGCTCACCGGCAACCCTCTATACCCGGAAGGAGCGCGGCAGACCGCGCAGATGCTGCCGCAGCAGCAGCATCCCGAAAATCAGCTGCGAAGGTGGGTGACCCTGCCTTGGTACCTGATGTTTCAGGGTAAGCAGGCGTTTGAATCGGCATCGCCCAACCCCATGGGCATGTTTCCTTTTCTATTCGCGCCGGTGCTGCTCGCAACCCTTTTGCTCGGCAGGTGGAACGCGCCGCGGCAAGCGGTTTTGGTTTTCGGCCTGATCTATCTTCTGGCGTGGGCTGACGTGCTGAGCGCGCTGCGCTACGCCATAGTTCCATTTTCGCTGCTCGCGCTGGCAGGTGGTGCGGGCATCGTGCGGCTGCTTTCGTCCGCGTCACGCGAGGGCCGGGTGTTCGTCGCAGTGGGCTGCGCCTACAGCTTCCTGTTTTCGCTGCTGGTGGTCCTGTGCATCGAGGTGAACAGCCTGCAGCCCGCCTATCTCATGGGGCGGATTTCCGCGCGTGAGTATCTCGAGCAGGCGCTCCCGACCACGCCGTCGCTCTTTCGTCTGGCAGGCGCCCATCCCGGCGCCTCCGTCTTCGGAGTAGCGAACTGCTCCCGCTACTATGCCCCGAATCCGCTGCGCTTTTCCTGCCTGCTCTGCGGAGGCGGCTGCGATCCGAAAGATTTCACTGCATCGCTTGCGGCGAGCCGGCCACAGTTTGCGATCGTTCCCGCCGGCAGCGCATTTCAGCCCTTTGTGGATGCTGTGCGCACGCAGTTTGGGGCGGTCCCGGTGGCTGCTGACGGCCACTTTGTAACACTCATGCTGCCCCCCAATTCATCACCAAAGCGTTAGGACCATTGTTTACACTGGTGTGGTGCGAACCGGACAGCGCATAGCGATCACCGGGATGGCGGTGAGCGGCTCCCTGGCCGCGCTCAAAATCATTGTCGGTCTGACGTCCGGGTCCAATTCTGTACTGGCGGATGGGTTCGAATCCGCGGGTGATGTCGTCTCGTCCGGAATGGTGTTCCTGGGGCTGACGCTGGCGGCCATGCCGGCGGATTCCAACCACCCCTATGGCCACGGCCGGGCGGAAATTCTAAGTGGCCTGACGCTCGGGATTATGCTGTTTCTGGGCGGCGTCGCGATCGCCGTTCACGCGTTGTTAGGCGCCGGCGACCAGACCCGTATTCCCGCCGCGTACGCGGTCTGGCCTCTCGTTCTCTCCATCGCCGTGAAGATCTGGCTGATGCGCCTGAAGTACCGGCAGGGGAAGGCGATCGGCAGTGCCTCGCTGGTGGCGGATGCCTACAACGACGCGATCGATATGATTTCCGGCGTGGCGGCGCTGATTGCCCTTGGACTCACGCTTTCCGATCCGGAGCGCTTTCCGAACGCCGATCACTATGGCGCCTTCGCGGTCGGTCTGATCGTGATGTTCACCGGAGCGCGCGTGATGCGCGATACCGGACTGCAGCTGATGGACACCATGCCGGATGAGGGTTTGCTGGACCAGATTCGTGACGTCGCGCTTTCGGTGCGCGGTGTCATGGGCGTGGAGAAATGCTTTGCGCGCAAGACCGGATTGCAATACCACGTGGATCTGCACCTGGAAGTGGATCCGCAAATCACCGTGCTTGAAGGACACGATATCGCCAGCCGCGCACGCGATTCCATTCGCGAAGAGACTCAAGTGGGTCGCCGATGTGCTGGTGCATGTGGAACCCGCTCCGGTGGGGCGTATGATGAGGTGAATGGCGAACTTACCGCAGCTGCCGGACGTGGTGCTCCTGGAAGAGCAGGCGACCCTGACACACGAACCCTTCGGCGATGTGCGGATGTATTTCGAAGGTCCCACGGACCTGCTCAGCCTGATGGTGGCCGGCAGTCTGCGCCTGAACCCGGGCATGAGTCCGCACCCGCCGCATCAGCATCCGGAAGAGGAATTCATGCTGGTTACAGAAGGAACGGGAACCATCATGGTCAGCGAACAGGTGACCCAGGTGGGCCCGGGTTCCATGATGTATTGCGCAGGCAACCACTGGCATGGCATCGAGAATACCGGCAGCGTGCCGATGGTCTTCTACTTCTATAAGTGGCTTCGGTAGATGCGCCGCGGCCTCGCCATCCTGCTGCCGACGCTGCTAGCCGGCCAGTATGTGGATAATCGCAATCTCTTCGAAGTGATGCAGGATGACCTGAACACGGCGGCGGTGCATGCGCGGCTTACCCCGGAGCAGCGCTCCGTTCTGAACCGTGGCACGCTCGCGCTGGTGAAGGCCGCGGCAAAGCAGCGTGTAAAGAAAGCTTTCGACAAAACCGAAGTGAAGCAGGCGCTGAAGGACATCTCGCGCATGGAAGAAGCCGGTGTTTTCCGCGCGGAGGACCGGAAAGTACTCGCGCGGGATCGCGAAGTGCTGAAACTCGGTGTGGAAGGCAGGGTGGCGCTCGATGCGCCGCGCCGCGCTCCCGGTTCCGTGTACTGAGAGAATTCTCAGAAGCACGCGCACTATCGGTTCCGAGGGAGAACTTTTCTGGACCGATTGGCCGCCGTGCTGCTGGTGATGTTCACCGTTTGGGCGACGATTAACGGCGTTGACGATCTGTTCATTGACTGCGCCTGGTTTTACGGATGGTTGTTTCGCCGCCGCCGGCGAACGCCGCGCACGGGCATTCTGAAGCGCGTCAGAGAGCGCCGCATGGCCATTTTCGTACCGCTGTGGAAGGAGCACCGTGTGATCCGCAGCATGGTGCAGCACAACATTGCCGCGCAGAATTACGGCAGCTACGATTTCTTCATCGGCGCCTACCCGAACGACACGGCCACCGTGGCCGCCATCTCCGAACTGGAACAGCGCTTTCCGAACGTGCACATCGCGCATTGTCCGCATCCAGGTCCTACGTCGAAAGCCGACTGTCTGAACTGGATCTATCAGCGCATGCTGCTCTATGAGGAGCAGCACGGCGCGCGTTTCGAGATGATCCTCACGCATGACGCCGAAGACGTGATCCACCCGGAGGCGCTGCGCTGGATCAACTACTACGCCCAGTGGAACGATATGGTGCAGATCCCGGTTCTGGCGCTTCCCACCCCAGCGCGCGAGCCCACCCACGGCGTGTACTGCGATGAATTCGCGCAGTTCCAGTTCCGCGATATGCCCGTACGGAATATGCTGGGCGGCTTTGTGCCTTCGAACGGCGTGGGCACCGGGTTTAGCCGCGCCGCCATCGAGAAGCTCGCCGCCGCCCATGCGAACCGCATCTTTGAGCCCGGCTGTCTGACGGAAGATTACGAAAACGGGTCGCGGGTGCATCGGCTGGGATGCCCGCAGTTTTTTGTGCCCATCCAGCAGCGCGCCGGAACGTTCGTCGCCACCCGCGAATACTTCCCTCGGAATTTCTGGGCGGCGGTGAAGCAGCGAACACGCTGGAACATGGGGATTGCGCTGCAATCGTGGGAGCACCAGACGCTGCGGTCCACCGCGTCGCAGGCTTACTGGCTCTGGCGCGACCGCAAGAACATCGTCAACAGCCTTCTGTCTCCGCTGTTGAATCTGCTGTTTCTTTACGGGCTCGTGACGCGCTTCGCCAGCTGGGCCGCGCATACGGAATGGGGACTGGCGCACCAGATGCGCGGGCGCGTGCCCGGCGCGTTGATTGCCGCGCTGCTATGCCTCGAATGCATGCACATGATGATCCGGATCAGCTGCTCCGCGCGCATCTACGGCCTGCGCTTCGCCCTATACGCGCCTTTGCGGGTTCTCTGGGGAAGCCTCATCAATTTCCTCGCCGCGGGCAACGCCATTTGGCGCTACAGTACGGCTAAGCTGCGCGGCCGTAAGCAGGTTTGGCTCAAAACCGAGCACGCCTATCCCAATCGCTCCGCTCTGCTGGAGCAGCGGCGTCCGCTGGAAGAGATTCTGGTGAGCTCCGGCCATCTGACCGCCGCGGCGATGAAGGTGGCGCTCGCTTCACGAACCCCAAGCCATTCGCTGGCCGCGCATCTTTTGCATCTCCGGCTCATCGGTGAACAGGAACTCTATGCCGTGATCAGCCGCGAACTGAATCTGCCGCTGGGCAAGCCGGAGACCGTCAACACGGGCGCGACCCGTTCTTTGCCCGCGGCGATCGCCCGCAAGTGGCAGGTTCTGCCGTTCCGGGTGGAAGCGGGGCATCTGCATCTGGCAGGGTCGGAAGCACCTTCGGACGAGATGCATGAGGATCTGAAGCGGTTTTCATCGCTTGAGATCCGCTTCCGGCTGATTACGCCTTCGGATTTCCGCGAAATGGCGGAAAAATATCTGCCGCCCGTGGCCGCTTAGGCGGCCTACGCCTCCGTCGAGACCTGAATCGCTCCGGTGGGGCAGCCTTCAGCGGCTTCCAGCAACAGCAGCAGCGTTGCCTCATCCACTTCGGCCGGTTGCGGAACGCTGAAAGACGCGATGTTGTCTTCGTCCAGCTGGAACCAGCGTGGCGCTGTGCCGACGCAGACAGCGGCCCCGATACACAGCTTGGTATCCACCGCGACAGTCACTTTGGGCATGCTCTATTCGTAGCGCAGCGCTTCCACCGGGTCAAGGCGAGAAGCTTTCAGAGCCGGCCAGGTGCCGAAGAACAACCCGATTGCCACCGAAACGCTGAACCCGGCGATTACCGCCCAGCTGGGCACCACCGAGGGCAGCGAAGGAACCAGCGCACTGACCAGCAGCGTCACCAACACGGCGATCACGATCCCGAGCACTCCACCAATTCCGGTGAGGGTCATCGCTTCCATCAGAAACTGCCCGACGATGTCGCGCCGGCGCGCGCCGATGGCTTTACGAACGCCGATCTCGCGCGTGCGCTCGGTAACGCTCACCAGCATGATGTTCATCACTCCGATTCCGCCGACCAGCAGTCCAAGGGCGGAGATGGCGATCGCCACCAGGCCAATCAGGCCGGTGATGCTGTCGAACTGCTGGATAATCTGGTCGGGTGTGGCGAGAGTGAAATCATTAGGCGCGTTGCCCTTCAGGTGGCGAATGCGGCGCATCAGGCCTTCCACTTCGGAATACGCTTCCTTCCGCAGACCCGGACGTGCCTTGCAGACGATCATGAAGCGGTCCACCTGCGGATAGCGGTTTTCCGCGGTCTTCAGCGGCATGGTAATCTGTGTGTCCGCATCGTTCTGGCCGAAGAAGCCGCCCTTGGCTTTTGCATTCACGCCAACGATCGTGTATTCCGCGCCGTTGAGCATGAAGGTGCGGCCAAGAGCGTGACCGTTCGGGAAACAGGGTCGCCGCCAGATCATGGCCCACTACCACCACGTGCGCTCCGCGGGCTTCCTCTTCCTGCGTGTAGAAGCGGCCCTCGTCGAAATCGCGCGGCGCGAGATCGATCATATTGGCAGTGGAACCCACGATACTCAGCGAATCGGTTTCGAACCCCGGCACTTTGGCGGTGACCGGCGCGCCGTTTGCCACGGCCGGGATGAAGAGAGAGAGCCCTGTTTCGAGTACCGAGGACGCCTGACGCTGCAGAATGTCGGCATACTCAGGAAGAATCGGGCGGCGCTTGCGTTCCTTTTCGGAGCCGCTGCCCTGCGGCGGGCCGCTCACCTTTGTGACGAAAATATTGTCGGGGCCGAGTTCGTCGAAGAACGTCACCACGCCCTGACGCAACCCGGTGAGCAGCGAGGCTACGGTCACCACCGTGGTGATGCCGATCACGATCCCGAGAATGGTAAGCAGCGAGCGGAACCGGTTGGTCCACACCGCCGTGAGGGCCATTTCGATATTCTGGACGGGGCTGACGTTCATGGCTTACTCCGAGCGCAGCGCGACGATGGGATCCAGCTTTGCCGCTCGTGAAGCCGGGTACCATCCGGACGCCAGGCCAACGCCGCCTGAAACCACCAGGGAAAGAAGCACATACGGCAGCGTAATCTTCAGACCGAGATCGAAGGCGCGCGCCATTAGCTCCGTAAGCACGGCGCCGAGCATTACGCCCATCGCGCCGCCCATGGACGACATCACCACCGATTCAATCAGCACCTGCATCATCACGTCGGTGCGGCGCGCGCCCAGGGCTTTACGGATGCCGATCTCGCGTGTTCTTTCGGTAACGCTCACCAGCATGATGTTCATGATGACGATCCCGCCGACTACAAGCGAGATGCAGGTTACGGGAACCACGATCACGGTCACCATGCCGAGTAGATTGTCGATGAACCCGCGGATAGCATCGGGCGTCAGTACGTCGAACTTGTCTGCCTGGCCGGGCCGTTCATGAAAGCGGTTGCGCAGCGCGACCCTTGTGAAATCGAGCGATTGCTGAATATTGATTCCCGTTCCCGGTCTCGGGCGCGCGAACACCGGAACGCTGGAGCTGGTGCCAAACAGGCGGTTAAAGGCGGTAATCGGAATGTACGCACATTTGTCCTGGCTGTTGCCGAACGCCGATCCGAGCTTTTCCTGTACTCCGATCACGGTGAAATCGATGCCGTTGATCTTGATGGTTTTGCCCAAGGGAGAGCCGCCATCCGGGAACAGCGTGGTGCGGGTTTCGTCGCCGATGACCGTCACAAAGGAGCGCGCGGCTTCTTCCTGATCCGTATAAAAGCGGCCCTGCGAAAGGCTGAGATCGCGGATCACCGCGAGCGAGGCGGAGGTTCCGAGGATAGAAGTCTCTTCACAGATCAGGCCTTCGCGCTTGGTGTCGGCGGTCTTGTTGCGGTACGGGCTGTAGAGCGTGCCTTCTCCGTTTTCGCTCACCAGATAGCGCTCGTCGTCCAGATGCAGCGGTTTGTTATACCGCATCTTGTCGAAGTATTCGCGCCGGCTGTGAGCATTGATGATCTGCCCCACCATGTAGGAATCGCTGCCGAAGGCCTTCGCCGTGCTCTGCTCGGCATAGACGCTGAGACCGTCGATGGCTGAACCCACCAGGATCACGCTCGCCACGCCGATGATGATGCCGAGCAGGGTCAGGAAGCTGCGCAGCTTGTGCGCGCGGATGGAACTCCACGCCAGACCCAGCGCGTTGCTGATGTCATACCGAAGCCGGGCACTGGAACCGGGTTCCGCAACATGGCTCATATTCTGTTAATAACGAAAGGGACAGGCGGCTTGTTCCTCGCTTCGCCTGAAATTTAAGGATAACGTAAGATCAAATCGGAACGCGGATGGGTATACGACTGGTTCGGGCGGCTTACGGAATCGAGTTCCTGATGGCTGTAATGGCGACTCTGGAATTCTGGAGCGAAGTGGGCGGCCAGAGCCATCTGGATTTCATGGCGTGGTGGTGGAAATTCGGCCTGTCGCTTGGGATGGCGGCCGCGGTGGTGAAGTTGACGGCGGTTTCCGCGCGGCCCGGTGGCCTGGCCTCGCGAGCCGCCGCCCTGTGGCTGCTGGTGATCGGACTGATTCTGTTTACCGGCGGCCTGGTGACTTACTACTACCACGCGCACGAGCCGCTCGATGAGAGTGACGAGGACCCGGCCCTGCGAGCCGGCCGAAGCGCGCTGCTCTTGCGGCCGCCCGATCTCTCCTAAGGCGACCAGCGCAACGGACCCGGGCTCGCCAGCGTGCCGGCCACCCGCATCTGTTTGCCGCCGCTGGTTAGCTGCAGCACCAGCGTCCCATCATCCTGCAGCATGCCCGCGCCAGTGTAGGACGCATTCGCCGAGAGTAGTCGAAGATCGCTCAGGGTCAGATGAGGCGCAATGCCCTTCCATTCGAAATCGTACCGGCCTGTAATTGCGTCCACATCGTCCAGGACCGCGCGGCCCGCGAACGTTCCGCGCGAACGCAGGTTAGCCGCTAGCGCCGCCCCGGTGCCGTGCGTGGTGAGGACCGTCTCCGCCTCCAGCGTGCCGCCTTTCCATTCCACCCCGGAAAGCCGCGAGTGAACCTCATAGGCCGGAGCGCCGCTGCGCAGATCGATCGCCACCCGTCCGCGTACGCTGCCTCCCTCCAATCTGGCTGTGACGCTGGACATCGTCACCCGCGTGGTATCCCATACCACGCGCGTACTCACGTTTTCCAGATTCAGCGCATCAAGGGACAGCTTTGCCATCCGCACCGTGCCTTCCGCGTGCCAGCCCGCCAGCCACTCCGGCACCGGCGCGCGCCGGCCGAAACGCATTGCCATTCCCAGCAGGCCGGATCCGCGCTGCAGCGTTGGCAGCAGCAGAGCTTGCAGTTCTCCGCCGTTCGCAGCATCGATCGTCAGGTCGAACCGGTGCGGCCGCGCCTGCTCGTTTTCGTAACTGTAATCTCCCTGGAAGGCAACGGTGCCCACATGGCCCCGCATGCGCTGCAGGAACACGCCCTCGGTGTCGAGGTGCGCCTCGGCGGAATCCAGCAGCACCGGTTGCGCGAAACCGGGGAGGGCAGCTTCCGCCGCTTTCAAGAGCACCTTGCCCGACCACAACGGGGCCGCGCCCGGCTGAGCTGAAAACTCCAGCTCCCCGCTCCACTGCCCCTTCGCAATCTGTGAGAGCAGCGGCACCGCCGCGAGCGACGTATGTCGGCCCAGCGCCGCCACCTTCATGCCGCTCGATACAATCTTTACCGTTGAGCGCTGCGAAGGCATTTCGAACTCCGCTTCCACCTGCGCTTCGCTTGCCTCCGCCGAACCGTCATCGGAAACTACACGCGCAGGAAGCAGGCGGGCGCTCCCGCTGTCCACCATTACCTGCGCCTCGGGAATGCGCAGCGCCGGGGAACCCGGAAGGGACAGCGCCGATTCGTGCAGGCTCGCTTGGCCATTAAAGTGGTGCTCTTTGGAATAGCCGATTACTCCATCCGCCAGACCGGTGAATTGCAAACCCTCCGGCAACGGAGCACCGAGATGGCGCGCCAGCGGCACCAGCGGTTCCACGCTGAAATGGTTGAGTTCCACCGAAATGCCCCAGCGCGGCTGTGCGGCGTACTGCTCCACCAGATAGTGCACCTTAAGAATCGGCGCGCTTCCCCGCCCTGCCACACGCGCGTCCAGTTCCAGCTGCTGCGCCGGAAGATTCCACTTTCCACTCAGGTCAAGTGGCCAGCTCTCGCCCTTGGGGACGCTCTGATCCCAGCCGTGCAGATCCTGCACGCGCAGCCTGCCCCCGACGGCCACGTTCGTCGTCGGGCCCTTCAAACTGGCGCGGCCCGAAATCAGACCATGCAGCCCGATATCTTCACCGCGCACCAGCGCCACCATATCGCCCAGCTCGCTGCTTTCCAGTTGCAAATCCAAATCAATCTGTCCGGGACGCCAGTTGCCTCGCGCCCGCAAACTGCCTGAGCCGCGCGCCGGGCGGTCTGAGCGCGCCGGTTTGCCCTGGAACTGAAACCGCCACGGCTTCCCGGCCGAAGATGGCGGATTGACATCGAGATTCGAATCGAGCAGATAGACCATCGATTTGGTGTTGCCCACTTTGAAACTGATGTGAGCCCCGCGCAGGCTGATGTTCGGGAACACCGCGACCACCGCCGGACGCAGCAGCGTCTCAAAGTTCCACCGGTATTCGCCCGCGCGCACATCGGCGCGCGAGAGATTGAGAAATGCGTCCTCCAGACGCAAAGACGAAAACGCCAGATTGCCGGTGAACAGCGACCACAGACGCGGGTTCGCTTCCAGCTCGCCGACATACACAATGGGTTCGGCGCCCAGCGCCGGGTCCTCCGCAATCACCACATCCCGGACACTGAAACCGGGTCCCGTAAACAGGTTGAAGCGGATCTCGCCGAAGGTTACCTTGCGGCCCAGCGCCGTTTCCAGCGCCCGTTGAATGCGTCCGCGGTATCGGTCGGCGTGAAACTTGGGAGCGATGATTCCGGCCGCCAGCAGGACACCAATACATAACAAAGCAATCTTGAAGATACGGCCGGCAGAAAGCTTCACAGCACTCCCGCGGACGTGCGCTGCTCGAAGGCGCGCAATGCTTCGGGGTCGTCCACATCGTCCAGGATGCCGGCATCCTCAACGTTCACGTAACGCGTTTCGGATGCGTGCTCCCGAAACACCAGGCGCGCGTCGCTGTCGGCGGGAAGGCTCAGGAACTCGGTAATTAGACAGCTTTGAAAGAACACCGGATGCCCTTTGCGGCCCTGCGCCACTGGAACGCTGATCAGCGCCGGGGAAAACAGCTGGCCGATGGTCGCCGGCGCAGGGTCGGGATGATCCACCAGCGTGAACAGCACGCCCGGCGCTTCCGCGGGAACGGCGTGCAGCCCGGCCTGCATAGAACTGAACTGGCCGCGCTGGTACTCCTGATTCACTACAATCACCGCGTCGCGCTTCATGGCCCGCCGAACCGCTTCCGCCTCGTGGCCCAGCACGACAATCACCGGGTCGCAATGAACCGCGACCAAACCAACCAGATGATCCAGGAATGTTTCCCCTCGGAAACGCAGCAATGCCTTCGCGCAGCCCATGCGCCGCGATTCTCCCGCCGCCAGAATCAGTGCCGCGGGGCTCACTTCCGCAGCGCTTCAACGCGCTGTTCGCCGGCGGCTGCGCGGCCCGCCACCGTTTTCGAAAGCGCACGCCAGGCGGCGTCCGGGTTCCGGCGCACCGCAATCATTTCCGCCGCCACCGAAATGGCAATCTCTTCCGGTGAGATTGCGCCGATCTCCAGACCCATTGGCGCGAAGACGCGTGCGAGAGATTCCCGCGAGACCCCGTCCTTCTCCAGTTCCTTCATGACATTTATCACCTTGCGCCGGCTGCCGATCATTGAGATGTACCGCGCATTGGTAGCAGCCGCCCACCGCAGCACCCGCATATCGTCGCGATGCCCGCGCGTCACGATCACGATATAGGTCCCCTCAGTCACAGGAAGACGCGTGAACACCTCTTCGTACTCGCCGAATACCACTTCGTCCGCTTCCGGAAAGCGCTCGCGGTTCGCAAAAGCCTCGCGGTCGTCCACGATGGTGGTCAGAAAGCCCGCCATAGTCAGTACCTTCGATAAACTCTTCGAGATATGACCGGCCCCGAAGATCATCGCGCGCGGGCTGGGGATTACCGGCTCGACAAACACGTCCAGCTGGCCACCGCAAATCAAACCGTTGTCATACGCCGCGTCCTGCCCCAGGTTGAAGCTCATGTGCCGCGGCCGCTCCGTTTCAATCACCTCTCGCGCGGCGTTCCACACTTCGGCTTCCACGCAGCCACCGCCGATGGTCCCCACCATCGAGCCGTCCTCCCTTACCAGCAGCTTGGCGCTTTCAAAGCTGGGAATGGAGCCGCGCACCTGGACAATCGTGGCCAGCGCGGATTTTTGGCCGAGCCGACGCAGCCGGGTCAGCTCGTCGTAAATGTCCATCGTTTTGGATTATAGCCGTTGTCGCGTAAGACGTTAGCTTGACTTTGGGCGTTTGATTGCTCCCGCATGACGCGGAGGTAACAAAGAATGTTGCATTGGTCGTTAATCTTTCTGGTGATCGCCCTGATCGCGGGCGCACTGGGCTTCACCGGGATCGCCGGGGCAGCCGCCGGCATCGCGAAGATCCTGTTTGTTGTTTTCCTGCTGGTCTGGCTTGTCATTTTCCTGGTGGTGCGCCGGGCTGTTCGCTGAGTTCTTCGCTATTCGCGAAGCTCGGTCGTATAAACTGAGACTTCGCCATGCTCACACGCAGAGAGTTGTTCCTCACCGCGGCGGCTGCCTCACTCGCAGGCGCCCGGACTTTCCGGCTTCCCATTGGAGTGCAGCTCTACACCGTGCGGAAGCAGATTCCGGAACATGCCGAAGAAACCATTCGGGCTATTGCGGAAATCGGTTACCGGGAAGCGGAAGTCGCCCGCGGTGATTTGGACCGGCTCACACCGCTGCTGCGAAAGTACAAGCTGGCCCCGGTCTCTTCTCACATCGAATCAGGGCTCGTTACCGGCTCGTGGGGCTCAGGAAAGCAGGTCGCGTGGAACGAAGCGCTCCAAACCATGAAGGCCGCCGGCGTTAAATGGGCAGTCATGCCGTATCTTCCACCCGCTGACCGCGGCACCGGGGATTTCTTCAAGACCTTCGCCGACAAGATGAACGAAGCCGGCTCCAAATGCCATGAGGCCGGTCTTCAGTTTGCATATCATAACCACGCCTTCGAATTTGCAGGCGAGCCCGGCAAGCGTCCGATAGATGTTATGCTCGCCCATCTGGATCCGAAGCTGGTGGGCCTCGAAGTGGATGTGTTCTGGGTCAGCGTCGCCGGCCATGATCCCGTCGAGTTCCTGACCGAAAACAAGGGCCGCGTGCCTCTGCTGCACCTGAAGGACAAAGCATCGGACCAGGCTGTGCAGTACTCGGAATCGGTTAAGCCGGCTACGTTCCGGGAAGTCGGCGGCGGCTCTCTCGATTTTCCCAAGATCCTCGCGACGGCGGCGAAAATTGGTGTTCAGCACTATTTCGTCGAGCAGGACCAGACCCCGGGTGATCCTATCGCGAGCCTGCGCAAGAGCTTCGAATACCTGCGCAAAGTACAGGTTTAGCAGCCAGTCGGATTAGGGGACGCGGTCGAACGGCAGAAGCCGCGCCGGCACTGCATCGGCGTTCAGGATCCAGACCTCTCGGTCGGGAAACGCTGCCGCCAGGCTGGCGTCGGCGGCCGGACCCATGCCCCGCGCCCAGATCACTTTGCTGCCGGGGATGTCCGCATGATTGTATACCCATTCCTGATCCGACGGGTGGCCGGGGCCGTAGCGAACGATCACCAACTGCTTCCGCCTGCGCGATTCCAGCCACTCTTCAATGGCCGCCCGCGCCTCCTTGTGCGGCTCGGAAGCCCTTTCCCAGTAGGCCAGCGGAACTACCAGCATCTCCGCATTTTCCTTCATGACGCTCACCAGCATCAGACAAACGGGCAGCACCAGCGCGAACCAAATGGCGCGTCCGCTTGAAGACCGTTTCAGCCCGACGTAGATCAGGCGGACCCCCTGCGCCACAAGGGTGAAGATAATCGTAACCACCGGCCCCAGATGGTACGGGTAGAGCACCATCTGCAGCAGGTTCAGGCCAAGGATCACCGCCAGAAAGATAACCAACGGCCGGGTGCCGGGATTGCGCAGGATCCATGGCAGCAGGGCCAAAGGGATCGTAAGCAGCGGGCCGATGAAGAAGGTCCAGTTATCGAAAAACCGCGTGTCGAGGTTTTCGACGAACGCATCCCATTTTTTGTAAATGTCGCGATGATGGATCTCGCGCGTGTACATGTCCTGCAGCACCGCGTGTCGCAGCGCGAGTTGCTTCGGCGGAAGAAAGCCCAGATTCTCCGGCCAGCCGTACGTGTCGCGATTGACCTGATACGCCATGCGGGTCGGCTTCCCGGTGACCCGCCAGTTGTAATAGCCGGTAAACAGCACGCCACAGAGTAGAACCGCCGCCGCCGGAACCAATACGGGTTTCAGGCTCCGGTGAAACGGAACCAGCCAGATCAGCACAGCCGCGCTCAACACCGCGCCATCGAAAGGCCGGCTGTTCATCAGGATCACCATGCCCAGCGCAAACAGACAGGCATGCAAACGCCGCGGGTTGGTGCGGCGCAGCCGCGGAGCCGAACCCACCAGCAACGCGCCGCCCAGCGCCGGAACGGACCCGCCCATATAACTGTTCATCCAGAAGCCCAGAATGCCGAACTTCACGATTGCCGTAACGGTGCCGAAGAACGCCCACTGCGGCGGCAACCACGCCTGCATCATCCAGCACATGGCGGCAAACATCAGGCCCACCGAAATCACCACGCCCGCCCAGGGCTCATGAAACACGATTTGGCCCAGTGCCAGAAAGGAAGCGTGAGCCGGCGGATACATCGAGTTATAAGTGGGCTGCAGAATCACGTGAATGGTTTCGAAGTGCTGCCACATGGGCGGCGTGGGGTTGGTCAATCGCCCGTGCGCCAGAGTATCGGCCAGCAGCAGATGACTGAATTCATCGTGAATGCTCGGGTCGGGAACCGGAAGCCACGGCAGCAGCGCCAGCCGCACGGCGATGGGGAGAAGTCCGCAAATCGCAATTGCCAGGCGCTTTCTCTGGGCCAGCGAACGCAAGGCATCGCGAACGGAAACCAGCGCGCGTGCTCCGGCAAACGGCGCTATGGCCACCAACAGCGCGCCAAACGCCAGAATCACCCACTCGATTGCTACCGCAAGCGACGTGAAGTAACGGGCCGTTTCGAAGATCAGGAAGCGGAGAAACTCCGGAAACGTCATGGTCACTTCAGGTCGCGGCGGCGGTAGAGGTCGAACGCATCCGGCTCGAAGACATCATCGCGCCAGTAGAGGTTTCCCTCAAAGTGCTTGACGGCCACATAGCCGCTCTTCTTCACGTCGTGATTCCACAGGATCTGTTCTGTCAGGTTCGTATGACCCACAATCACGTAATCCGGCCGCAGCTGCGCGAAGCGATCGATATCCTGCAACGAATGATTGCGCGAAGACCAGTCCCAGTAAGCGCTGTGCCAGTTGGCGAAGATGTTAGCCGGAAAATAAGGCTGGATGCCAGTGCACGCATAGCCCACTGCATAGAGATTCTGATGCGGAATGCCGCGTAGATACAGAGCCGCTGCCCGCGCTCCCGAGTAAGGATTGCTCCAGTCCCAGCTAATGGAAGCCGCGGTCCACGGAACCTGGAAGGCGATCACCACCCCGAGCGCCGCCAGCGCGAGATTTCCAGGCCGCGCCTGTGCCGCGGCGATCCAAAACGCAAAGATCCATGCCAGAAACAAAATGCCAAAGTGCCACACCTGCGAGTACACAATCGCGAAGACAGCCGACAGCGAAACACACGCGAGTGCGAAAAACAGCAGCGCCCGTCCTCGCCACAGAAAGGGCAGCGAGAGCGCAATGGCCGCCAGAGACAGGTACAAATCCCCGGTGAAGCCATCGGTGAACGCGTGGCCCACCACGGTACCCAGGTGATCCAGCCGGTAATTCCGATGAGGAATAAAGATCTGGTCCCCGGCCGGCCAGGCACACCATAGGGCAAGCGCCGCGGCCGGAACATACAGCAGGAGCAGTGGTTGCCGTTCGCGCCATTGGTACGCGAGCCAGATACAGCCGGAAAGCGCCAGCCCGTGCACGCTTACGAAAGCCGTGAGACACAGCAACGCCGTGAGCGGTCCGGCGTTTCTCTTCGCATAGAAGTGCGCGCACCCGAACAGCAGCACCGGCAGCAGCGCGTAACTGCGCGCCACCACGGCATACTGATACGCAAGAAAAAACGTGAAGGGTAATGCCAGCCGGAATGGCAGCGGAAACGGCGAGTGCCGCGCCAGCATCCATGCTCCCGCTACGCCCAACAGGCCTGATGTGATATTCAGTGCCGCGTACGGCAATCGCAGCAGATTCAGAAGGTGCAGCAGCGTCTGCCACAGCCCCGGCGTTCCTTCGTAATGCAGCAGATGGAGCCAGAGCCGCAACAGACTGGAATCCCGTGCCAGCAGCCACGATTGAGCTTCATCGGGCCACGGCTCGTGACGGGAAATCGCCGCCGCGACAATCAGCGCGTAAGTAACAGTAATGCCCAGCGCGACTCTGCGGCCGGTCGCCAGCTTATGACACCCACTTAAGCAGCCGGATAACGCCCATGTTCGCGGCCCGCTTATGGTCGGACACATTGCTGCGGCCTTCGATCTCGCGCCGGTTCTCCGAGTAATACTGATACGCGCGCCACAACATTTGCTCGTTAGTCAGCGTAGGCCGCCAGCCGAGGCGCTCTTTGATCTTCGCCGTATCAAACAGGAAATCCTCGGCGATCATCTTGTAATGATAAGGACCCAACGGAGAAATCTTGAGATGATAGGCCAGCTTCATCGCCGCAATCGTCGGAGCCAGCGGCAGCGTGCGTACCGAAGACTTGCTCTTGGCGCGCGCTACCACATGCCGGTACACGTCGGCCAGGGACTTCACATCGTCCGAGCCGATGTTGAAGGTATCGGAATGCGGATAATTCACGGCCAGCAGACAGGCATTTGCCAGATCACCCGCATAGATGAACTGATACCGGTTGCGTCCGCCGCCTACCGTCCACACCCGCCTGCCCTCATCGATGAACTCAAACAAAATCGCGAGCAGCCCCAGCCGGCCGAAATCAATGATCGTGGGACAGCGAATGATCACGCAGTTTAAATCGGTGTATTCGTGAAGAATCTTTTCCGCGGCCAGCTTCGAGCGTCCATAGATTTCAATCGGGTTCGGCGCGTCGTCCTCCCGCACCGGCCGCCGCAGCGCCTCGCCCCACAGACAGTTCGTGGACGTAAACACCATCTGCCGCACCCCGTGGGCGCGCATAGAATCGGCTACGTTGCGCGTGCCCTCGACGTTGCTGCTCCACAGGTATTCATCATCCTTGCAGCCGTGCGCCAGAATCGCGGCGCAGTGCACCACGCTGTCCACGCGCTCCGAAGCAAACACGCGATCGAGAGCCTTCCGGTCGCGTATGTCGATCTGATGACTTACCAGGTTGGCGTCCTTCACCTCGTCCGGGCAGATATCCACGCTGATACAGCGGTCGCCGCGTCCGAGTATCTCCTGTTTCAAAACTCCGCCAAAGAAACCGGCGCCGCCTGTGACCAGAATTGTTTTCATACTGTGATTACTTAGTTTGCAAAGAGATCTCGGATACAACCGCGCCCAGTTCGCGCCCGTCCGTCGTTGATGGCGCCGCAGCCTTGTCCAGCGTAAAAATCACCGGCAGCAGATTAGTGCGGAGAATGGAAGCGGGCACTTCGCTGAGGTAGTTATAATCTCCCGCTGCCGGAAACGTCTGACTTTCCAGATTGATATCATCCGCATCCACACTTACCGTAACCGGTCCAAGCCTCTTAAACTGCGCGTCCGGAATGACAATGTGCATCCGCAGCAGGCCGCCTCGGACATCTGAACCTTTCGGCGGCAGCAAAGTTACGACAAACCGCTTTGCTGTCCAGCGCCACGAATTCGATTCGACGCCGTAAAAGCCTGTAACTAACTGACCGGCTGCCGCAGGGTCCGCCATATGCAGCGTGCTGAGCGGCTGCTTCCTGACCGCATGATGGCAACCGCACAAATGGGCGAATACCACCACATACAACGCAGAACTACGGGCAGTCAGAACTTCAACTATAGACTATGGACTGGGATTAGTAACAGCGATTACCAGGGGGGAAAGTGAAAAGGGGCACTAATCTTAGTGCCCCTTTTCCGTTTTAAAAGGTAAACAGCAGAGTTCCCGGAGACGGCTCAGCGGCAATGACTTCACCGCCCGCGCCCACCGGTTGTTCCTCAAGAGCAGGGACATTCAGTGACCGGTAGAAAATACCCGTATCGCCCAGATACACTTCCAGTTCACCGGGCCGCGGCAGAATCCCCTGTATCAGGGCTTCCGAGAGCGGATCCTCGATATACTTCTGCAGTGCGCGGCGCAGCGGGCGAGCGCCGTAGCTGCGGTCCGAACACGTCTTCTCGAGGATGTACTTCGCCGCGTCCGTCGTCAGCCGGATCTTGATCTGCTTGGCCACCAGGTTCCCATTCACCTGCTCCACCAGCAAATCGATAATCCGGATCAGATCGTCGTCATTCAGCGAAGTGAACAGAATCGTGTCGTCCAGACGGTTCAAAAACTCCGGATTAAACGCCCGTTTCACTTCGCCGCGTACCATCTCTTCCAGCTTGCCCGGGATACCTTCAATCGCCGGAGCCTGGAAGCCCAGATGACCCTTCTTCTCCAGGAAGCGCGCCCCCAGATTGGAGGTCATGATGATGATCGCGTTCTTGAAGTCCACCGTATTGCCGAGCCCGTCGGTCAGCTGTCCGTCCTCAAACACCTGCAGCAGGATGTTGAAGATGTCCGGATGCGCCTTCTCGATTTCGTCCAGCAGCACGATGCAGTAAGGATTGCGCTTCACCCTCTCGGTCAGCTGGCCGCCCTCTTCGTAACCCACATATCCCGGAGGCGAACCGATCAATTTGGAGACTGAATGCTTCTCCATGAACTCCGACATGTCGAAGCGAATCAGCGCCTTGTCGCTTCCGAACAGGAAGGAGGCCAGCGCGCGCGCCACTTCCGTCTTGCCCACCCCCGTCGGTCCGAGGAACAGGAACGAACCGGCCGGACGATTGCTCGCCTTCAGGCCGGCCCGCGATCGCCGGATCGCTCGCGCCAGAACCGAAATCGCCTTGTCCTGACTAATGATCCGCCGGTGCAGCTCCTCTTCGATGCGCAGCAGCTTGGTGATTTCCTCTTCCTTAATCGAGGTCATGGGAACGCCCGTCCAGCGCGCCACCACGTCCTCGATATCGTCCTTGGTCACCAGACCGGTCGAGGTATCGTCCAGGTTATACTTCTCGCGCAGCTGGCGCATGTTCTCGCGTTCCTTGCGCTCTTCATCGGAATAGAAGCGCGCCTTCTCGAACTCGTGGTTCGCGATGGCGTTCTCCATCCGGTGAACGATGAACTTAATCCGCTTCTGGATGTCGGCCAGATCACTCGGCAGTGTGGTCGCGCGCAGCTTCACGCGGGCCCCCGCCTCATCAATCAGATCGATTGCCTTGTCCGGAAGATAGCGGTCCGGAATGTAGCGGCTGGAGGTGTACACCGCCGATTCGATCGCTTCGTCCGTGTATCCCACCGCGTGGAATTTCTCGTAGCGGTCCTTGATGCCGAACAGCACCTTCACCGCGTCGGATTCCGTGGGCGGGGGCACCTTCACGGCCTGGAAGCGCCGCTCGAGTGACCGGTCCTTCTCGATCGATTTCCGGAACTCCGCCGGTGTCGTCGCGCCGATGCACTGAATCTCGCCGCGGGACAGCGCCGGTTTTAAGATATTCGCCGCATCGAGCGAACCTTCCGCCGACCCGGCTCCTACCAGCGTGTGCAGCTCATCGATGAAGATGATGGCGTTCTGGTTCTCCATCAATTCTTTCATGATGGTCTTCAGCCGCTCTTCGAACTGGCCGCGGTACTTCGTTCCGGCGACAATCAGGGAAAGATCGAGAGCCAGAATCCGCTTATCGGCCAGGAACGAAGGCACATCGCCTTCTGCGATCCGTTGCGCCAGCCCTTCCACAATGGCCGTCTTGCCAACGCCCGGTTCGCCAATGAGCACAGGATTGTTCTTGGTGCGCCGGCACAGAATCTGCACTACGCGCTCCAGTTCGTGATCGCGTCCGATCAGCGGATCGAGCGCATTGTCCATCGCCGACTGGGTGAGATCGCGGCTGAATTCCGCCAGCAGCGAGCTTTCCTTGGGGCGGCTGGACGATACCTTTTCAGATTGCGAACGCTGCAGTTCTTCACGAATGGTGGAGAGCCGCAGGCCGCGTTCATGGAGAATTTCGGCGGCAAAACACTTCTCCTCGCGCAGCAGGCCGAGCAGCAGGTGTTCCGTGCCGATGTGTTTGTGACTGAGACGTTCCGCCTCTTCCGCGCCGTAAGCCAGAACGCGTTTGCATTCGTGACTCAGCGGAAGATCCACCGAAGTGGATACTTTTTCGCGAATGGTGGTATGGCCTTCAATCTGTTTGCGAATGGATTCAACCGCTGCATGAGAGCGGAGGAACCGGTTTGCCAGCGTCTTATCTTCCCGGAGGAGACCGAGCAGGAGGTGTTCCGTTTCAATATAGGGGCTACCGAACTGGCTGGCCTCGTATCGCGCGAAGAATATGACTCGTCTGGCCTTTTCCGTATATCGCTCGAACATAAATCTAGTGTGGCTCCCTGGAGTGCGAGGACTCCGGACGTGGGCCCAGATGAAGGGCCGGACTCGTTCGCACTTCCGCTATCTTTAAAGATACCTTCTTGATGGGTATGGTTGCAAAAGGGTTTTTGCCCTTCTGCTTCACTCTGAAGCCCCTGACCCTCTTAAGATCTGCTCCAGCATCTCCGGGATCTCAAAAACTGCCCGATTCTGCTGCCTGTCCACCGCATTCCGGAAGGTCTGGTACTTTCCCGGGTCCAGCATTTCCGCCGCGGCCGCCACCACGGACCGGAACGACTCCAGTACGATGCCGACGCCGGACTCCCGGATCCAGTCCGCGTTGTACCGCTCCTGCGGCAGCGTCCACGCGTTTCGCTCCACAATCACCGGCAGCTTCATCGCCATGGCCTCGCTGATGCTCCCCGGCCCCGGTTTCCCGATGAAGAAATCCGAAATGGCCATAAAGCGCGGGATCTCCTTCGTAAACCCCTCCACATGCATCGGCATCGCGCTCTGCTGGCTCCGCAGCGCGGCCGCCAGGGTTCCGTTGTGGCCGCAAATCAGAATCAGCTGCATTTTCAGTCTTGACGCGCTCAGTCTCTGCGCAATCTCCTTCATCACCCCGGAACCATGGCCGCCGAACAGCAGCAACCCGGTGGGCAGATCCGGATCGAGCCCCAGCCTCCGTCGCTCCTCCCGCCGGCCCACCTGCACCGCTTCATAGAACATCGGGTTCAGGATCATTCCGGATGTTCGCAGCACGCGCGGCTCCGGGTGTCCCAGCGCCAGAGCCTGCTGAGCCGCTTTTTCTGTCCCGCAGATAAAGAACTGGTCCTGCCGTTCCATCCAGAAATGCGGCGGGAAATCCGCCAGATCGGTAAGAATCGTAACCATCGGGGCTCGCCCGCCCAGCGCCTCGTGCAGGGCGCGGTTAAAGTTCGGGATCACCGAAACCAGCAGGTCCGGCGGGTTCGCCGCGAACTCCTTCCGCAGCAGCGCCACCTGCTTCCGGTGGTAAATCCGAATCAGCCCGTGCATCGGCGGCAGCAGCTGCGCCGAGCCCCACGTCCAGCCCTTGCGCAGCACCAGATTATAGACATCTTCCATCCGGATTCCGGTCAGCTTCCGGAACACGTCAAGTGGCGCCAGCACCTCCTGCAGATTCACCAGGCGCACGTCCCAGTCGCGATTCTGCTCCAGGATCACCCGGCGCAGGGCATTCGCCGCGCTGCGATGACCGCCGCCCGCGTCGAAAAAGAAAATCTGAATCGATTTCATGCCTTTCACACGCTACACCACAAACAATCCCCTTCACAATTGTTTCGCGCGACTGTCACCTAACCGTATTGAAGTGCCACTTATAACAAGGGCATGAAGTGCGACATGCACGTTCACACCATCCACTCCGGCATGTGTACCGTGCCGGGGATGCGGCTCATCTGCCGCGAAAGCTACAACCATCCCGAAGCGCTATACAGCACTCTGAAGCGCCAGGGAATGGATCTGGTGACGGTGACCGATCACGATTCCATCGAAGCCGTGGAATCCCTGCGCCGCCACCCGGATTTCTTTCTCAGCGAAGAGGTCACCTGCCGGCTGCCAAGCGGTACGGAACTCCATGTGGGTGTTTACAACATTACCGAGCGGGACCACATTCAAATTCAGCGCCGGCGCGACGATTTTCTTTCGCTCCACGCCTATTTGAACGAACAGAACCTGTTTTACAGCGCCAATCATATTTTTTCCCACCTGACCGGCCGCCGCGCCGCCGAGGATTTCGAATGTTTCCAAAACGCTTTCCCCGCGCTCGAGACGCGCAATGGATGCATGCTCGAGCGTACCAACCGAGCCGCGGCGCTTTTCGCCGAATCGCTCGGTAAGGCCCCGGTCGCTGGCAGTGACGCCCATGCCGTGTTTTCCCTTGGCTCCTGCTGGACCGATGTGCCCGAAGCCCGCACCAAAGAAGAGTTCTTCGCCGGCGTCCGTCTGGGCCTGGGCCGCGCTCACGGTGCCTCCGGCAGCTACTGGAAGCTCACCCGCGACGTGCTTTGGATTGGGATGCGCATGCTTCGCGAAAACCCGCTGACCGCGCCCATCGCGCTTCTTAGTCCCTTCGCTCCGGTCATTACTCTTATAAACTATTTGATGGAGGCGCGGTTCGCGCGTCAATGGGCGCCACAGGCCCTGGTCGAACGGGAGCACGTCTGCTGTGTTCCGGAAGCGGCGGCTGAGCAGGTGGCGGCATGACGGTTCACAATCCGATGTTCACCTACATCGCAGCCCGCGACCAGCGCCTGATGAAGAAGGTGAACGCGTGGCGCGCTCCCCGCTGGATCCGCTACTGGATGATCGTTGCCACCCGCCTGGGCGATGGCTGGCTGTGGTACTCCATGGGTCTTATTGTCCTGCTGTTCGGCGGCACGGAGCGTTACCACGCGCTCGGCTCCGCGGCGCTCTCCTCCAGCGCCGGTATTCTTCTCTTCCTCAAATTGAAACGACTATTTAACAGAAGCCGGCCCTCTTCCGTGGAGCCGCACTGCTGGGCCACTCTGCTGCCGCCCGACCAGTTTTCGTTTCCCTCCGGCCACAGCATTACTGCCTTTGCGGTCGCAATACCGCTTGGGTTGTTCTATCCCGCCCTGATGATTGGTCTGGTCTTCTGTGCCCTCAGCATCGCCTGCTCCCGCGTGCTGCTCGGCCTGCACTTTCTAACCGATGTTCTGGCCGGATGCGCCATCGGCATCGGCCTGGGCTTCGCCGCCGCCGCCCTGGTCTAAGCCGGATTCAGCAGTACCCGCCGCCCTCGCAGCCGGTACTCTTTCGCCAGCACCATCCGAATCGCTTCGCTGTAAATCAGGTGCTCCTGTTCCAGAATCCGGGCGCCCAGCGTGTCCGCCGTGTCGTCGTCCTGCACCGGCACCGTCGCCTGCAGCACAATCGGACCGGCATCCATCTGCTCATCCACGAAGTGGACCGTGCATCCGGCAACCTTCACTCCGTACTCCACAGCCTGATGCTGCGCGTCCAGTCCCGGAAACGCCGGCAGCAGCGAAGGGTGAATATTCAAAATCCGCTCCGGAAACGCACGGACGAAGACCGCGCTCAGCAGACGCATGTAACCCGCCAGGCAAACCAGCTCCACATGGTGCTCCCGCAGTGTCCGCACGAGCAGCCGATCGTAATCCTCGCGTTCCCTTCCTTCCACCGGCAGCTCTACCGCCGTCAACCCGCGCCGCCGCGCAATCCCCAGCCCCGGCGCGCCCGGTCGATTCGACACCACCACCGCGATCTCCGCGTTCAGCCGTCCGCTCGCGATGCTTTCGGCAATGGCTTCAAAATTCGAGCCGCGTCCGGAAAGCAGAACTCCCAGACGCCTCATCGATACTGAACCGTTTTGGCCCCGCGCTTCAGCCGGATCACTTCGCCCATCGCCACAGGCGTCTCGCCCAGGCGGCGCAGAGTCTTCAGCGCTTTGGCCGCACGCTTCTCCGAAATCGCCAGGACCATCCCGATTCCCAGATTGAACGTGCGCCGGTAATCCTCCTCGGGTACGTTTCCCACGTTGCGCAGCAATTCGAAAATGGGCGGAACCTGCCATGACGAAAGATCAATCGACGCCGCCAGACCCTTCGGCAGCATGCGAGGTGTGTTATCCGTAAGGCCGCCGCCGGTAATATGCGCGGCGCCTTTCAGCACTCCCGCCTTCCGCAGCGCCTGAATCGCCTCCAGATAACTCCGGTGCACCTTCAGTAACTCGTCGCCGAGGGCGCCTCCCAGTTCCCCCACATGCGAATTCACCTGATAACCTCCTGCCTCAAACAGGATCCGGCGCGCGAGCGAGTAACCGTTGGTATGCATGCCGCTCGAAGGCAGACCGATCAAGAGGTCGCCCGCACGAATGTCCTCGCCTGTGATAACCTTATCTTTCTCCGCAGCGCCGACAATGGTCCCGGCCAGATCATACTCCCCGTCCGCGTACAATCCTGGCATCTCGGCAGTTTCGCCACCTATGAGGGCGCAATTGTTGGAACGGCATCCGCGGGCAATCCCGGAGACAATCGAGGCTGCTGTGCGGGCATCCAGTTTCCCTACCGCCAGATAATCCAGAAAGAACAGCGGCGTCGCGCCCTGGACCGCGATGTCATTTACGCAATGATTGACCAGATCTTCGCCGATCGTGTCATGACGGTTCAGTCATAAAAGCGATCTTCAGCTTCGTGCCCACGCCGTCAACGGAACTGATCAGCACTGGCCTGCGCATTCGGGGAAGCGCATAACATGCCCCGAACGATCCGATGTCTGTCAGTACTCCGGACGTAAACGTCTCACGGGCCATCTCGCGGATGGATGCCACCGCGCGGTCGGCCTCATCGATGTCCACGCCCGCTTCTTTGTAGGAAATTCCCTTACTTGTAACCATCTATCCTGGAAAGGTACCAGTATATCTACTCACTTATGAACACCCGCTTGTTTGTCCGCCTGGCTCTCTCGGCGCTGGCGCTTTCCTGCCTGGCGTTTGGCGCAGAAGGCCCGCAGGTATTCGCGATCCGGGGCGCGCGCGTCGTGCGCGTCTCGGGGCCGCCCATCGAAGACTGCACTGTCATCGTTCGCGACGGCCTGATTGAAGCCGTAGCCGCGAACGTCGAAAGTCCCGCCCGATGCATGGGTGATCGAAGGCAAAGGTCTCACCGTCTACCCCGGCATGATCGACGCGCTCAGCACCTGGGGAATCCCCGGCGCGGCTGCTCCGGCTGCGGGCGTCGGAGGACGGCGCGGAGGCGGCGGAGCGGTGGCTGCGTTTGCCACCACACCCCAGCCGGTTATCCGCGGGCCCGAAGATCGCCCCTCCAACACCAGCTATCTCAAAGCCGCTGACCAGATCGTTCCCACTGACAGCAGCATTGAAACAGGGCGCAACGCCGGCTTCACTTCTGCCGCGACGTTTCCCATGTCCAACATCTTTGCCGGTCAGGGCGTCCTCTTCGATCTTGCCGGCGCGGACCGCAGCGGTGCCATGATCGTCCTTCCCTCAGCCGGCATGTATCTCTCCATGCGTAACACCGGCGGCTTCGGAAGCTTCCCCGGCTCTCTCATGGGAGTCATGGCTTACATCCACCAGATCTATCTGGATGCCGACCATTACAAGCTCGCCAAACAGATCTACAGCCAGCATCCGCAGGGTCTGCTTCGCCCGGCTTATGACCGTACTCTCGAAGGGGTGCTCGAATCTCCCCGCGTTCTGCTTCCTGCGGTGCGTGAAGTCGAGGTCGATCGCATGATCCGCTTCGCCAAAGATCTGAATCGCACCGCGGTTCTTTATGGCGGCGAGGAAGGGTGGCGCGCCGTCGATCTGCTGAAGAACAGCAATACCGCCATGCTGGTGAGCCTGAAATGGCCCGAGCGGCCGCGCGATGCCGATCCCGCCATGCAGGATTCCCTGCACGTTCTCGAGATGCGCGATAAGGCTCCGTCCACGCCGGGCGCTCTGGCCAAGGGCGGCGTGAAGTTCGCCTTCTATACGGATGGACTCTCAACTTCGCGTCGAGATCAATGCGCGCCATCAAACGCGCGATCGACGCCGGCCTTGCTCCCGCCGATGCCATTCGCGCTCTCACGCTGAGCGCGGCGGAAATCTATGGAGTCTCCGACCGGCTTGGCTCAGTCGATAAAGGGAAGATCGCGAATCTTCTGGTCACCGAGGGTGAGTTATTCCAGGATAAGACCAAAGTGAAATACGTTTTTGTGGATGGTGTGAAGTTTGAGCCTGCGGCCCCGGCCGCGGCTGGCCGAAGAAACGCGGAGGCAACTCGATGAAAAAGGTAGTCCTGACAGCGGCGCTCACTCTTGCGCCGGTTTATCTCTTTGCGGCCGCGCCGATCTTTATCGAAAACGCGACCGTCCTGACCGTCACCAACGGAACCATCAACAACGGCTCTGTGCTCGTGCGCGATGGCAAGATTGCCGCGGTGGGCGCCAATCTGAAAGCGCCCGCGGGAGCGACCGTGATCAATGCGCAGGGCAAGTTCCTGATGCCCGGCATCATCGATTGCCACTCGCACATCATTGCCGAGGCCATCAACGAAGGTACGCTCTCGGTATCTTCCATGGTGGACATGGGTGATGTTCTGAATCCCGAAGATATCGCCATCTACCGCGCGCTGGCAGGAGGTGTGACCACAGCCAACATCCTGCACGGCAGCGCCAACTCCATCGGCGGTAAATGCGTCGTGGTCAAAATGCGCTGGGGCAAAAGCGCGGAGCAGATGAAGTTCGAGGGCGCTCTGCCCGGCATCAAGTTCGCGCTGGGCGAGAATCCCAAACGGCGCGGCGAGCCGGCCGGATTCGGCGCTGCTTCTCCCGTGCCGCCACGCTATCCCGCTACCCGCATGGGCGTCGAGGAAGTGATCCGCGAAGCTTTCACCGAAGCCAAGGCATATCAGGCCACCTGGAAGAACTACGAAGCGAAGAAGGCGAAGGGAGAACTGGCGATTCCTCCCGCGCGCGATCTGAAACTCGAACCGCTGGTCGAGGTTCTGGAAGGCAAGCGGCTGGTGCATGCGCACTGCTACCGCCAGGACGAAATCCTGATGCTGCTCCATGTTGCCGATGAGTTCGGCTTTAAGATCCGTACTCTGCAGCACGTGCTGGAAGGTTACAAGGTAGCGAAGGAAATCGCGGCTCACGGCGCGGGCGCGTCCACCTTCAGCGATTGGTGGGCGTACAAGGTGGAGGCTTATGACGCCATTCCTTACAACGCCGCTCTGATGATGCAGCAGGGCGTGCTGGTTTCCCTCAACTCCGATGACGCCGAACTGATGCGCCACCTGAACACTGAAGCCGCCAAGACCATGAAGTACGGCGGACTCACCGAAACCGAAGCGCTCTCCACGATCACCATCAATCCCGCGAAGCAGCTGATGATCGATAAGCGCGTAGGTTCCATCGAAGTCGGTAAAGATGCGCGACATGGTCCTCTACGACCAGCACCCGCTCTCTAACTTTGCCAAGGTCGAGAAGGTTCTGATCGATGGCAACTCTACTTCGATCGTGACAAGGATCTGGAACGCCGGCCGGAGAAGGAGAAAGAGAAGAAGACTCTGATCACCAAGGCCGCGGAAGAACAGAAGAAGAATGCGCCGGCTCCCGGCGCCGGACGGAGACCTGGTCTATGATTCGGATACTCGCAGCTTCAGTACTGGGCTTTACCTTGATCGCTGCCGCGTTCGGCGCTGAGAACGACACATTCCTGCTACGCGGCGCGACCATCCATACCATGGCCGGGCAGCGACATCGAGAACGGCTCCATTCTGGTGCGGGACGGCAAGATTGCCGGTGTCGGCCAGAATCTGGCCGCTCCCGCCGGCGTTCGCATCATCGAAGGCAAAGGGATGCAGGTTTATCCCGGAATGATCGATTCGGGCACCACCGTCGGTATCTCCGAAATCAGCGGCGTGGCTGTCACCAACGACGTGCAGGAAGTGGGTAAGTTCAATCCGGAACTGCGCTCTTCCATCGCCGTTAACCCTGACAGCGAACACATTCCGGTAACTCGCGCCAACGGAATCACCACGGTGCTGGCGCTTCCCGATGGTCCGCTCATTTCCGGTCAGGCCTCGCTTATGCACCTAAACGGCTGGACCACGGACGAAATGGAAGTCAAGCGCTCCACCGTGATGCACATGCGCATGCCGACAGTCGGCGGCGGTGGCGGCCGCGGCGAAGGCCGCATGATGGGCATGCGCGGCTCCGTGGAAGACCAGAAGAAGGCGTTCGACAAGGACATGCTGGAACTGAACGACTTCTTCGAACAGGCGCGGCGCTACAAGCAGGCCAAAGCCGCCCATCGCGCGGACTTCAAACCGGACCTGAAGCTGGAAGCCATGCAGCCCGTGATCGATGGAGTGGAGCCCGTGATGATCACCGCCGTTCGCGAGCGCGCCATTCGGGATGCGATTGCGTTCGGGGAGAAGCAGAAGATCAAGATCATCCTGTGCCAGGCCACCGAAGCGTACAAGGTTCTGGACGATATCAAAGCGCACAACGTTCCGGTGATTCTTGGTCCCACGCTGGCGCTGCCGCTCGAGGAGGACGATCCTTATGACCGGCCTGCAACCACTCCGGCTGAGCTCTACAAAGCCGGCATCAAGTTCTCCATCGCCAGCTTCACTAATGAGTTCTCCCGCAACCTGCCCTATCAGGCTGCCGCGGCCGTAGCTTTCGGACTGCCCAAAGAGGAAGCCATGAAAGCGATCACGGTCAACGCGGCCCAGATTCTCGGGGTCGCCAACACAGTCGGCACCATTGAAGAAGGCAAGTCGGCCGACCTGATGATGGTGGATGGTGACCCTTTGCTGGAACAAACTCAGGTCAAGCAGTTGTTCATCAAGGGTCAGGATGTCAATCTGGATAACAAGCAGAAGCGGCTGTACGAGAAATACAAAAACCGTCCATTACCCGCGACAACAAAGTGAAACCGGATCGGCTTACCGTGAGTCATATACTAATGTGACGGGTCCGTCGTTTTCGAGGGACAGCAACATGTGTTCCTGGAACGTGCCGGTCGCCACCGGAATCCCGGTAAGTTTCATCTCCTTCACGAAGTAGTCGTACAGAGGCCTTGCCAGATCGGGCGCCGCCGCCCGGTCGAAGCTGGGCCTCTTTCCTTTTCGAGTATCCCCGTAAAGAGTAAAGTTAGAGACAATCAGCACGGCGCCGCCCGTGTCCCGTACGCTTACATTCATCCTGTCATTCTCGTCCTGGAAGATACGAAGTCCGGCTGTTTTCTCCACAAGATAGTCGGCATCCTGTGTAGTGTCATCTTTAGATATACCCACAAGAAGTAACAAACCCGCACCAATGGAAGCGGTAGTAACGCTGTTAATGGTGATGGACGCCCGTCTTACCCGCTGCGCGACTATCTTCATAACTCCATATGTTATAGTGAAGCCGGGAGAATTCATGCCGCGAGGTAAAGCAAGACAAGACACAGATATGCTGTCAATGGCACTTTTAGGTTATGAGCAGCAAAAGGCCAAAATAGATGAAAAGATCCGGGAAATAAAGGGACTGCTCGGTGGCGTTTCCAAGAACGCGTCGTCGTCCAGGACTTCCCCGGAAGTAAGTTCGGAACCATCCGGTCAGCGGCGCCGCAAGCGAGTCCTGAGTGCGGAAGCTCGCAAACGGATTGCCGCCGCTCAGAAGCGACGCTGGGCTGAACATCGCAAGAAGATGGGTCAGGCGGAATAGTTCAGATGAGCGAACTGAGCCGCATCGGTGTTGCGATCGATACCGATCTGCTCGAAAAGTTCGACCGTCTGATTGGCGAGCGCGGTTACACGAATCGGTCCGAGGCCTTTCGCGACCTGATTCGTGATGAGTTGGTAGAGAAAACCTGGGAGTCCCCGGACAGTGAAGTAGTTGGCACGGTGACCCTGGTATTTGACCACCATGTACGCATGTTAAGCGAAAAGCTGACCGACATGCAGCACGATCATCATAAGCAGATTCTTTCTACTCTACACGTTCATTTGGATCACGATAACTGTCTGGAAGTGGTGGTGGTAAAAGGTCAGGCGAGGCACGTGCAGACGATCGCGGAAAAACTGATCAGCACAAAAGGCGTCAAACACGGCCGCCTAACCATCACCACGTCCGGACTCGAACTCTGAATTAAGCGAAGCGGCTGGGGACCGCGCGCAACTGGGCATCTTCCAGCCGTTTGGTCTCCTGCCAGGTATAAACCATTCTGTGAATCACGGTCAGGTTGGAGAGTACCGCGATCACCCACAACGCGGGAGCCATGCGCCCGAACAGGCCGCCGATAATGATCAGCACCACGCGCTCCGGCCGTTCCAGAAACCCGACTTTGCAACGGGGAATCGTATTTTCCGCGCGAGCGCGGGTGTAACTCACCATTACCGAGCCGGTCATCACGATGGCCGTCAGAACGATATAGAAGAACCGGTTGATGGAAGCGTAGTACACCAGCAGCCCCATAAACAGGCCGAGATCGGAATAGCGGTCCAGCACGGAATCGAAGAAACCTCCGAAGCGCGTTACCCGATTCGTCTCGCGCGCCACGCGGCCATCCACCATATCGAACAGTCCGGCTCCGATAACCACCAACGCGCCGGCCCGGAACCGGCCTGCCGCGAACAGGAAAGCCGCCCAGACGTTGATCACCAGTCCAATGAATGTCAGAACATTCGGATGGATGCGGGAAAGCGCGAGAGAAGTAACGATCTTCTCCAGAATCTTGCCACAAAACCAACCGATACCGCGCGTGAACGTCATGCTGCTACGCCATTTCGTGAATCGTCTTTAGACGAACGATTTCCAGTTCCTTGACTCCGCCGGGAAGCTGCACTTTCACCACGTCGCCGACCTCTTTCCCTACCAGGCTCTTGCCAATTGGCGACCCAGTCGAGATCATCCCGCGCGAGGCATCCGTTTCCTCGGTAATGACCAGAGTATAAGTCAGTTCTTCGTCCTTTTTCAGGTCGAGAACGACAACTTCCGAGCCGAGACCGACGCGATCGATTGGGATTCGTGAGAAATCAATCATCGACACTTCAGCCAGCCGCTGCTTCAGCTGGTTCAGGCGAGCATTCACCATTCCCTGCCGCTCTTTGGCGGCGTGGTACTCGGCGTTCTCTTTGAGGTCGCCATGGGCGCGCGCCGTCAGAATCTGGCGCGGCAATTCAACGCGGAACTCCTGTTCCAGCGTGGCGATCTCATCCTGAAGTTTCTTTTTGATGTCGTTCATGAACTTCTAAAGGCATTATAGCGGCTTCAAATCCCCCAGCAGGGTTGGAATCAGTTCCGCAACGGTGGGGTGAATGTGCACTGCGTTCTGGACGATCTTGTAAGTACCTTTGGCGTACATGACATCCAGAAGACAGTGGACCACTTCGTCGCAATCCACGCCGAGCAGGCACGCGCCCAGAATATGCTGTGACTGAGGGTCCACCAAAACCTTCAGGAAGCCGCGCGTTTCGCCTTTCTCATTGGCTCGCCCGACCTTTGTCATCGGCCGGATTGCCATCAAGGCAGGTTTGCCGGAAGCGCGGACCTGCTTTTCCGAGAGCCCGATGCGCGCGAGCGGCGGGTCCGTATAGATGTTGTAAGCCGTGATCCGGTCACTTACCCGCCGCGAACCGCCGTCGAGCAGGTTCGCCGCGACGATCTCGTAGTCGTTGTAAGAGGTGTGGGTAAACGCGCCTTTGCCGTTGCAGTCTCCCATCGCCCAGACGCCCGGCGCGGTGGTTTGCAGCTGGTCGTCCACTTCGATGAAACCGTGCCGGTCCGTCGCAATGCCAGCGGTTTCGAGTCCCAGATCGCCGGTATTGGGCACACGGCCCAGCGCGAGCAGAAGATGCGAGCCGGTGGCGCCGCCGCTTACGGATGACACGGTGATATCGCCGGCACTCTGACTTACCGAAAGACCGGCCGCGCCCGTGACGATGCGTATCCCTTCGGCTTCCAGGAATTCGCGCATGCTCTTCGCGATATCCTCGTCTTCCTTCGCGATGATTTGGTCCGCGCGCTCGAAGATGGTTACCTGGCTTCCAAAGCGCCGGTACATTTGAGCGAACTCCAGTGCGATGTAACTGCCTCCCAGAATCAGCAGGTGTTCAGGAAGGAAATCCACATCCACCATGGATGAGTTGGTCAGGTACGGAACGCCCGACAGACCCGGGATAGCAGGGATAGCCGCACGGCCACCGGTGTTGATGAAGATCTTCGGAGCTTCCAGCACGTCACCGCCGGCTTCCACCTGATGAGGAGCCGTGAAGCGCGCGTGGGCTTCGATAACGCGGCAGTTCTTCAGTCCCGTAAGCATCTTGTGAACGCCCGTTTCGGACTGACCCGCGATGGAATCCTTGCGCGCCTTCACTTTCTTCATGTCCACGCGCACCGGAGAGTCGATCGACACGCCCCAGTCGGCGGCATGGCGCGCCACCCACGCGGCGCGGGCGCTGGCGATCAGCGTCTTCGTGGGAATACAGCCGGTGTTGACACACGTGCCGCCGAACCGCTTTCGTTCAATCACGGCGATAGACATGCCCGCGGCGGAAAGACGGCTCGCGAGCGACGGGCCCGCCTGCCCGGTTCCGATGACGATTGCGTCGAAAGTCTCTGGCATGAACTAAGGCGCTTTGCTCGCGGCCAACGCGTCGATCAGACCGAAACCGTCGTACGGGCTGTATCCCGTTCCGATCTTGTTGGCGAACTTGCCGGTCAGTGTCGTGCCGCCTGACAGGACAGCGGTGACTGTTGCGCCGGCGAGCAGGTCGGCGGAATCGGCGATGTAGTTGGGACCCGTGATGTCAGGTTCGATCCCGAACGAAAGGGAGCTGCCGGAGACGAAGCCGGTGAAGGAGACGTTCAGGACTTTACTCCGCGACGTGGTCGTAGAGGTGACAGTTACTCCCGGACTGGCCGGACCGGGTGTAAACGGATAGCCGGTTCGGGAAGAAGGATTGAAATTGATGCCGGCGGCGGTTCCATCGATGCTCAGGCTGGTGAGAGTCTGGCCGGCGGTGGGGGAGGTGAAGGTAACACGGAAGAAGTTCGGGCTGTCTTCGGAACCGTCGATGTAATTGCCGTTCGCGGTGACGGTGACGGCGGCCGGCCCCGCCGAGAGCGCAGCCTGACTGAAGAAAGGATCCAGATCGCGCGGCGCTGGCGAAGCCTGCAGCTTACTGCGGATCTGCTCATTGGTAAGCGAGCCGGATCCGCCCGCCTGCTGCAACAGCAGGGCCGCCACACCAGCCGCGTGCGGAGCGGCGGCGCTGGTGCCGCAGAAGTAATAGTAGGGATCGCTGTTGTCCGGATTGCCGAGAAAGGTATTGCTGACGCAATCGGGAGCGGATATGTCGGGCTTGTTCACCACCAGCGGCTGAGCCAGCCGTTTACCGGAAGAGTCGAAGGCCAGGATGACGGGGCCGCCGCTCGAATAAGGTTCCAGCTCAGGGGTGAATTGCGAGTTCAAGCCGTTGTCGTAGAGATAGGCTCCGACCGTGATGGCATTTCTCGCCGCCTGATGTTCCAGGATGGTGGGCTGTGCCGTACTGAGATAGTCGCCCGAGATCGTCGCAACCGCGCTGCCAAGCATGAACGTATACGCGACGCGGGTGCTGAGATGAGAACCGCGCCCGGTGCGCGCAATCACCAGATGATAGGTGCCGCTGCTGGTGAGCGTCGCTTCCTGAATCGGCTCGTCCTCGCGGAAACTGTTGTCGGAGAGCGCGGCCACGTACTTACCGGTCGAATCGAAGATGAGTAGATTGAGCTGCGTGGTAATTCCGCTCGGAACCTGATCGAACGGATCGTCCCACTGCATCACGAAGTCGAGGGTATCGAGTTCGTCTACTCCGTCGATGGTAACTGTCTGCGAGATGGCGGGAGCGCCGCCCGCAAGCGGGTTGAAGTTATGGAATCCGCCGCTGGTATCGATGCTGGACGGAACGGTGGAAAGGTCCACGGCCTGACCCGTAAGAGATCGGGCCGCCGTGTCGTCGACCATCCGCAGAGCCGAGGCATAGCCGCCGCCCGAATCGTTGCCGGCAGCGGTGAAGTAGGAAACCTTTTTGCCGGCGAGAGTCGAACCGGTTACCACATCGTTGATTGCCTGCGCGATTTGTCCTTCGGAAAACCAGGGCTCGTCACTGTAACCGACGTCGTCAACCAGAATGTCTGCGGCGCAGGAGGAGTCGCGGCGCAGCCGGCGGATGTTGCTGGCGAGAGAGGCGGGCCCGAGATTGCCGGTGGCGAAGCACATGTTGATTCCAGGCGCCACGTCATAGAGGATCTGTGCCATGGCGCGGCCCTCATCGGTGAACCCGTCGAGGTCGTCGCCCCCGTCGCTCAGGAAGACAAGTCCGGGGCGGCCATCGGGAACGCCTACGTTGGGAAGATCGCCGGTGTTGACGTCGTCATAAGCGGTAGGCGAGGAGGAAAGGCCGTTATAGCTGTCTGAGAGAATTCCGACCGTAATTCCCTGCCCGGTCAGGCCAGTGGCATTCAGCTGATTCGAGCGGATCAGCGAGGCGCCTTCGGAGGTCACGGCACCCGTGTGAACGGCCGGACGTCGCCCGAGCCGCACGGACTGAATGCCAGGCGACTGGGCGAGGGCAACTGCCGCGGAAACCGGAAGGAAGACCGAAAGAGCGCCGTGCCGGTACTCGAGATTCTCCGCAGCGATTTTGCCGCCAAGTGCCGCGATCCGATCGCGGGTGGCCGCGATGTCTTCGGATCCATTCAGGACAATCTTCACCAACAGGCGGTTGCGCCGGTCGACCAGCAGCGAACGCCTGCTGCTGGCGACCAGTCTGCGGGTTCCTGTTTTCAAATCAAGAGCGAGGGTCTTGCCGCGAAGCGAGGCGGCTTCCATGACGCCTAACTCGCTAAGTTGCCGCTCCTGTGCCAGTGCGGGTAAGCCGGAAAGAATGATGACGAAAGCAATATATTGGTGCAGGATATCACCCTTGTTTAGCTTCGCATACGAAGCAGCAGATACATGCCTGCAAGGGAGAAAAGAGCGTCGGGCGACCAGGCGGCTACGGCGGGCGGAAGCTGGTTGACATCGCCGAGCTGTTCGAAGAACTTGCCCACGCCGAGATAGGTGATGCCAATGGCAATGCTGACGCCGATGCCGGCCATGGCGCCGCGGTTGCCAACCAGGAAGCCGAAGGGAACGGAGATCATGGCCATGATCAGGGCGAACATGGGAACCGAGAACTTCTTGTAGAGCTGCACCTGCAGCGGCACGGTGTCGAAGCCGCTCTGCTGCAGATCGCGAATGTAACTCTGCAGCTCGATGTAGTTCATCTGTTTATCCTGCTTCACTTCCTTGATGAAATAGCCCGGTGCTTCCACCAGTTCGGGAAAGGTCTGCACCTGGAAGTTACTGAAGGCGGTTTCCTTGGTGCCTTTGATGTCGCGGTACCAGCCCTGCTCGAAAATCCAGGTGTGCAGTGAGGGTTGCCAGCGGGCCCGCTCGGCGGAGATCTCTCGTCGCAGGGCGAAGGTAACCGGATCGATCTCGTAGACACTGGCGCCGACCATGACATTCTCGGCGGTGTCGAAGATCTTGTAGTAATAGATACGCGAGCCGGAGCCGTAGATCCACTTCCGATCCGGCCGCAGATAGGTTTGGATAGGCCGGCCTTTAATCTCATTGCGGAGAGCATCCTGCTTCAGATTCGCCTGTGGGATGTAGTAGTGATCGAAGGCGAAGAGCGCGCCGCTGAGGAACAGGCTGAGCACGATGACGGGCAGGCCGAGACGGCGAACGCTGACGCCGCAGGCTTTGAAAGCGGTGACTTCGTTGTTCTTGGTAAGGACGGCAAAGGTGACGAGCACGCTGACCAGCACGCTGATGGGGGCGAAATCGTAGATGAGCTTGGGAGTCAGGAAGAAGAGATACGTGAAGACCTTGCTCAGCGGAATCCTGTGCTGGAAGATATCGCCTAACAGCTCGAAGAAGAAGTAAACCTGCGCGAGAGCGACGAAACCGGCGAGCCAGACGAAGAAATAGAAGAGGAACTGCGTGCTGACGTAATAATCCAGAATGCGGAACAGCAGCACGCGCGAGCCGGTGGTGCTGCGAACGGCGGCGCGGGCGGTGCGCGTCGGGCGAACATAAACCCGATGCCAGACGGCGACGAAGAAGTGGCGCGCCGCGCCGAGCAGATCGCGATCGCCGGGCCGTTCGAGGCGGGCGATGAAGATGAGTCCGGCGACGAAGAAAGCTGCGTTCGGCAACCACGTGGCGAGTTCGACGCCGATGCTGCCGCGCCGCGCCATGCCGGTCAGCGTAATGAACGACAGGTAGTAGCAGAAGAAAGCGAGGAAAATGGCGGTGATGTAGCCGGACGATTTGCCGCCCTTGCGCGACTGGACACCAAGCGGAATGCCGACCAAACCGAGCATGAGGCAGGCAAACGGGAGCGCCAGCCTGCGGTGCAGTTCCACGCGGGACTCGATGCCTTCCTCGGTTCTACTGGGCGTTTTTCGCACCAGCCGATACAGCTCAGGTGAAGGCATGGCGGGCAGGCGCTTTCCGGTGACTTCGGCGGGCTGGGAGATTTCAAGAACCTGATCGCTGACCGGAGCGGTTTGGTGATAGCTGTGTCCGTCCTGCGCAATTTCGTGGGCGGTGGTGTTGCGGAGGCTGAGCTGGATGCGGTTGTGCTTGATATCCGGAACGGCAATGGCCTGCTGCGCGATGGTAATCTTGGGACCTTCCATCTTCTTGCCATCCACCATTGGGCGCTCGTCAACGGGAGTGGTGTCGGCCATGAAGACGTTACGCCAGACATCGGGCGGCCCGGATTTGACGTCGCCGACGTAGAGGACTTTTTTGGGGAAGTCTTCCGAGAAGACGCGCGGCTGCACCTGCGCGGTGATCTGTTCGGCGGCGAGCCGGTTGATAACGCGGATATCGGTGCGGACAGACATTGGCGTGAGCCACAGCGACGCGGCGCCGGCAACCGCCGTCGAGAGCAGGCAGAAGAGAATGATGGGCCCGGTGACGATGCGGCTCGAGATGCCGCTGGCGCGGATGGCTGTGATTTCTCCATCGGAAGCGAGGCGGCCGAGGCCGATCAGAATGCCGACGAGGACGCCGAACGGAATGGTGAGCGGGAACAGCGGCGGGATCGCGAGCAGGAACAGCTTAAAGCCAAGAATCGGAGTGGCCGAGGTCCGAACCAGCAGCTCGAGCAGCGTCTTGCTGGAAGCCTGCAGGAAAACGACGATGGTAGCCAGCGAAATGCCGAGAAGGGCGCTCGCTACGATTTCTTTAAATATGTAGCGGCTGAGGATTCTCATCGAGTCAGAACGGGTGGCGGCACGATCGGCAGCTTCGGCAGCTCATCTTCCATTTTGACCAGATCCAGATCGTCAATCAGAACACTTGGGGCGATTACCGTACTCTCGGCCGTATCGCTGCCGAGACCCATGACGGCGTAGGGGATGCCATTCTCCAGATAATCGAAGACGTTGGCATCGCTTCCCGCAGCGATAATGTCTTTGAACGAACGCACGTTGACACCGCGGAGGCGCACGCCGCGGATGAGCTCCTCGTGGCCATCGGTGTAGACGCGATAGATCATGACCGGCAAGCTGACCGGATGGCCGCCGCCCTGCGCACCGCTGAGGATACGGCGCACTTCATCGATGGAGGCGGAAGAGGGGAAATCCATTCTGCGGATGACGATCCCCCACGGTTTGTCGCGCTGCTTGCAGATGTCGATCAGTTTGCGGCGGAGGTCGGCGACGGGAGTGGAATCGCTGGACTGAATAAAGAGGTTGGAGAGCGCGGCGGAGCGGGCGCCAAAATTGCCGGAAAGGCGGGCGCGGCCGTTGGTTTTCTGGAAACCACGCACGGGCTGCCGGGTAAGGAGAAAGTTTTTGAGAACGCCCTTTTCGACAAGTGTGAGAGGCGCGGGCTGCACGCCTTCATCGTCCACTTTGTAGAAGCCAAAGAGCTTGTGGCCGTGCCACTCGGACTGTGTGGGGTCATCGACGACCGTAAAGCTTTCGGGCATGATGCGGACGCCCTGGCGGCCTTCGAGTTCGCTGGTCTGGACGGCTCCGGGATTGCCCGGTTCGAGGACAGGTTTGCGGGTAAGGACCAGGTTTCTGCCGAGCACTTCCGCGAAGAGCTGGGAAGCGGCCACGCCTTCAAAGAGGATGGGGCCGGAATAGGTGTCGCCGACGGGCGCACCTACGAGGGCAGTCAGATTTTCTCCGACCTGTTTGGCGGCTCGGGTCATTTCCGCATCGGACGGAAGCTGGTTCCAGTTGAGGGACTGGAAAACGACGGAATCGCGGAGCTGCATGCCGTCGGGAGCCTGCGCGATACCGCGGATGCGAACCACGCCGACTGCGGACCGTTCCCGCACCTGGGTTCCTTCGGACGTGACCTGATAATGCATGCCATCGACAGCGGAAAGCTCGACGGAGGAGTTCTTCAGTTTGGGGTAATCGAGAAAGGTGGCGGAAAGGGAGCGTGCGCGATCCTTCCACGCGGCTGTAGCGGGAACGGCGTGGTTCACCGGTTCGATGATGGTGACCGGGCCAACGCGATCGAAATCGGGCAGCTTTTCAGTGACGGAGAGATTGCGGAGCGCGGCGCGCTTGCGGGCGATGGCTTCAAGCGCCGATTTGTAGCTTTGGTCTGTGGCGAGCCAGAGGTTCTGGCGGAGAACGTCGTAACTGTTATCGAGCGGCAGCCGAATATCGTAGCGCGCGCCAAAGTTGTAGCCGCTGCCGACCCAGTTGGTGTTGTCGAAATCGTAATTGCCGACGCGCACGTTGACGCGCGGCAGGCGAAACTGCGCATCGGTGGAAGAGATGAGGCCACCGAGCGAAGCGGAGGCGACGACCTCATGGCCATCGTCGAGTTCGTAGCTGACGAAATAAGGGGTTTCCAGATTCAGCAGCTTCAGCGTCATGGAGCGATTGATCTCATCGCGCATGGCTTTGAGGATCAAATCGTCCTGGGCGGTGAGGGTTACCGGAGCCAGGAAAAGCAGAGCGGCGAGGAGTTTTTTCACTCGCTTACGCCTGAGCCGGGACGCGGCAGAAGCGGCGGCCGATCCTGAGACTTATCCTTCTTCTGTATTTCAATTTCGGAGATGAGGATGGCGGGAGAGACGGCGGAAACGGGGACATTGCCGGATTCGGCGCCACAGTATCCGTTGAAGACTTCCATTTTGTCGGAGGTGGCGAGGATTTTGGAGAAGCTGGAGAGCGGGGTGCCAACGATATCGGCGCCGCGGATCAGCTCATCGGGGCGGCCATCGGGATAGACGCGATAGACAATCACGGGGATCACTTTGAAAGCCTGCAGGCCTGAGCGGCCGGTAGTGGTGAAGCCGCCGACGATGTCTTCGAAATAGAGTCCGTATGGCTTGCCCTGGCGTTTTACCTCGGCAATGAGCATGTCGCGGAGCTTCGCATCGGGAACGGTGCGGGAGCTGCGGACGAGCAGGTTCGACTGGCGCGACACCACTTCGAGACCGGGCTGACGGCGGCCGTGGCCGTTCGAGTGAACGAAGCCATCGATGGGCGAACGCGACATCAGAAAGGATTTGAGCACGCCGTTATCAACGAGGCGGACCGGGCGCGCGGGAATCCCTTCATCGTCATATTCATACCAGCCGTTGAGATCGACGCCTTCCACCTTGCGCAGGGTTGCATCGAAATCGACGGACAGGAAATCGGGGAGAACTTTTTCGCCCAGACTCTTGGTGAAGGTCTGGCCTTCGGAATCGTCTTTTTGGCGGTGTCCTTCGATGCGATGACCGAAAATCTCGTGGAAGAAAACGCCGGAGGCACGGCCGGAGAAGATGGCGGGACCGACGATGGGCTCGGTGACGGGCGCTTTGAGGAGCGATTCCACGTGACCGGCGACCTTGGCGATGGAAGCGAGCAGCACTTCGTCTTTCGGCAGGCCGGCGGGATCGACGGAATCGAAGATTTCGGAATCGGAAAGATCCATGCCGTCGGGGGATTTGGCTTCGGCGGAGATGATGACGCGCGAGAATCCGCGGCCGTGCTGGAGGCGGCTGCCTTCGCTCGAGACGAAATAGCGGGTGTCTTCCTGGGCGCTGACGTAAACGCCGGAGCGGATCAGAGCGGGGTGTTCGGCGAAGGCGGCGGAGAGTTTCCGGACGCGCACCGCCCATTTTTCGCGGTCGAAGGTGAGATTGTGGACCGGTTCGGAATGGGAGGAGGGAGCTTCCTGGGAGAAATCGTCAGAGGAATCGCGCTCGGCGACCTTGACCTGCTGATTGGTTTTGATCTTGATGAGGCGTTCGGCGGCGAGGCGGTAGACGCGGTCGCTTTCGAGCCAGAGACGCTGGCGGAGGGCGTTGGGCGTGTCGTCAACGGTGACCTTGACACCGGAGGTGAACTGGACGCGGTCGCCGCGGACGCGGTGGTAGTTATCGAGTTTCGGGGAGCCGACGCGGATGGAGACGTCGAGGTAGCGGTTGCGGGAATCGCCGGACGCGTTGAGCGCCCCGAGAGAGGCGCCGACGAAGTGATCCTGCTGTTCGGTGACTTCGTAGGACATGAAGTACGGAGGCGGATCGGCCTTTTGTTTCAGGACGATGAAGTTCCGCTGGAGCTCTTCTGAAAGGGTATTCAGGACGATGCCGGAGGAGGGGGCGGAGGCTGCTCGCGCCTGGAGCAGCAGACACAACAACGCAAAATACCGCAAGATATCTAAACATATCACGGGCGCAAAACGGGGGTGGGCGGGTGACCGGGGCCCGGACTGGGCGGGCTGATTGTGCAGGATTGTGCAGAATTGTGCAGGTTTTGCGACTTCTGCACAATGCACAACGGCCTGGGCTCTCGGCGGAGTGCACCATCGTTGGTGTCTCACTTCGGGCGCAGCAGGGCGACTGTGAAACGCTTTGCTCGGGAACTCAGCTGAGGGCGCGTTGTTCAGAATTGTGCAGGTTTGCGATTCTGCACAATGCACAGTTAGCGGTTACTCCTGAAGGCCAAACGCCAGAATGTCGGAGCCGGCGGCGACGGCCACAAATTCTTTGTTGTCAAACTGGTAGATCATCGGGGACGCCTTCCAGGTGTGATTGGTGTCGAAGCTCCAGAGGGGTTTGCCGTTCGCGGCGTCGACGGCCATCAGTTCGCCGCCTTCCGCTCCGAAGATAATCAGGCCGGTGACCGTGGCGATGGTGCCGCCCCAGGATTGGGCGGCGCCGGGCTGCGGCAGTTCCCATTTCACCGCGCCGGTGTGGATGTCGAGAGCCTTGAGGACGCGGACCGGTTTGGGGTTATCGTCGGTGCGCTGCGAGCCGCCGAGATAGGTCTTGCCTTCCGCCCAGCTCCCGGATTCGGTCTTCTTGTAGACGCTGCACTTCTCAAACGTCTGGAAGTAATACATGCCGGTGGCGGGCATGAACGAAGGAGAAAACCAGTTTGTCGCGCCGTCCTGCGAGGGGCAGACGTGGGTGCCGGCGGCGGTGGGTTCCTGATTGGGGAGCTTGACCGGGCGGCCATCGGCTCCGATGCCGCTCGCCCAGGTGACGTTCTTCAGAAACTGTTTGGCGAGGAGGAGTTTGCCGTCGGTGCGGTCGAAGACGTAGAAGAAGCCGTTGCGGTCGGCATGCAGCATCAGCTTGCGCGGGCTGCCCTGCCAGTCGGTGTTGACCATGACCGAGGTTTCAGTGGCGTCCCAGTCCCAGAGATCGTGCGGCGTGAACTGGTAATACCATTTCAACTTGCCGGTTTTGCGATCGAGCGCGAGGACGCAGTCGGAATAGAGATTGTCGCCGGGGCGCTGGTCGCCGTTGTATTCTTCGGCGGGATTGCCGGTGGGCCAGTACACCGTATCGAGCTCGGGATCGTAGCTGCCGGTGAACCAGGTGGGCGCGCCGCCGTGTTCGAGTTCCTTGCCCTGCCAGGTTTTGGCGGCGGGCTCACCGCGTTTGGGGACGCTCCAGAAGCGCCAGACCTCCTTGCCGGAGTTCTGGTCGAAGGCGGCGACGAAGCCGTTGGCGCCGTGCTCGCCACCGCCGACCCCGGTGATGACGAGATCGCCCGCGGGCAGCGGCGCGGAGGTGGCGAAGTAATTCTGGTGCCAGTCGGCAATCGGAGAATCCCAGAGCAGCTCGCCGGTGAAACGATTGAGCGCGATGATGTGCGCGTGATCGGTTTCCATGAAGACGCGGTCACCTGCGACGCCAACGCCGCGATTGATGCCGGAATCGTTGGCCATGCCTTTGGTGCGACCGCCGGAATAATGCCAGAGCTGGCGGCCGGAGCCGGCATCGAGCGCATAGCATTCGTTGGGCGCGGAGACGTACATGACACCATCGACGACGACCGGCGTGAGTTCAAGACGGCCGGCGTTGGGAAGAGTGAAGACCCACTTGGGCGCGAGCCGGGAGACGTTGCTCTTCGTGATCTGGTCGAGGGTGGTGTAGCGGTTGCCGCGCGGATCGCCGTTGTAGGTGGGCCAGTCAGTTTGAGACGTGACTTCGCGGTACTGCGCGCCGGCTTTGCGGAGCAGATGGAGGCGATTGTCGCCCGTGCGCAGCTGGAGGTCGCTGAAGCCTTCGCCGAGGACGATGCCGTCGAGCGTTTTGCCATCCGTAAGCTGCACCTGCATGCGGACCTGGTTGCGTCCGCCGCGTCGCTGGATGCTGCGGAGATAGCTCAGCAGGTTGGACATCTCGGCGGGATCCATGGGATTAGGCGGCATGCCGCGGGTGGGGAGACCGTCGTGGACGAGCAGGTTCAGCTGCTGGTCACTGCGGGCCGCGATGCGGGTGAGGATGGGCGGTCCCATTTCGCCGCCGTTGGCATCGCCCCCGTGGCAGCGGGCGCAGCGGGATTCGAAGACTTTGCGGCCCGCGGGCGGGTCCTGTGCGAGCAGCGACGAGGCGGCGAGCACCGAGGTGAGGAACAGAATGACGCGATTCATATGTGAAAACCCTCAGTCGTAAACAAAGTGAAGCACGGCCTTGAGATCTTCCCAGGCTTCGCGCTTGGCGTTCTGGTTGTAAGGCCGGAGCAGGTAAGACGGATGGTAAGTGACCATCAGCGGGATGTCATGCCACTTCTGCCACTTGCCGCGGAGTTTGGTGACGCCTTCTTTGCCGCCGAGCAGCGCCTTTGCAGCAGTAGAGCCGAGGGCGCAGATGGCTTTGGGTTTCAGGGCGGTGAGCTGGCGGAAGAGAAACTGTCCGCAGGTGGCCATCTCGTCTGGCTCGGGATTGCGGTTTTCCGGCGGACGGCACTTCACGACGTTACAGATATAGACGTCGGCGCGCGTGATGGGAATGCCTTCTTTCTTCGAAGTGCCTTCGATCATTTGGGTGAGAAGCTGGCCGGCGCGGCCGACAAAGGGAATGCCCTGGTCGTCTTCATCGGCACCGGGACCTTCGCCGACGAAGACGAGCCGGGCCTGTTCGCTGCCGGAGCCGAAGACAATTTTGTTCCGGGTGTCGCCCAGGCGGCAGCGATGACAATCGCCGATGTCCTGGAGGATGGCAAACAGCGTGTCGTCCGGAGGAGCCAGGCCGGGAATCTGGCGCGGCGGAGCCGGCGCGGAGGCGGTCGGAGTTACGGGAGCAGGCGGAGCGGGCGCGCCGGCGCGGCGATCGTAAAGGTCTTTGAAGCCGAGATCGCGGAAGTATTCTAAGCGACGGCGAATTTCGTCAGTTTCCATATGTGATCGAAAATCTGTGCGGCGATCTGGCGCTTGCCGGCGCGAGGCAATTCAATCATTTCGCCCGTGCGCAGCGCGAGTACCACTTCGTTTGTATCGGAATCGAGCGCGGTGGCGCAGGTTGGCGACGATCATGTCGCAGTTCTTGGATTCGAGTTTACGCTGGGCTTCCTCTTTGAGATTTTCGGTTTCAGCGGCGAAGCCGATGAGCAGGCGATCGCCCTTTTTGCGGCCGAGTTCGGCGAGGATGTCGGGCGTGGGGTCCAATTCGAGCGAGAGACGCGCGGCGGTCTTTTTGATTTTGTGTTCGGAGGCGTGGGCGACGCGGTAATCGGAAACAGCGGCGCATTTGATGACGATCGTGGCGGCGGCCAGGTGGGCAAAAACGGCGTCGCGCATTTCGGCGGCGGTGTGGACGGGAACGAGTTCCGCGGCGGCGGGCGGGCGGAGCGCGACCGGGCCGGAGATCAGAATCACACGGGCACCGCGCGCGACGGCTTCTTCGGCGAGGGCGTAACCCATTTTGCCGCTGGAGCGGTTGGAGAGGAAGCGGACGGGATCGATGGGCTCCTGCGTGGGACCGGCGGTGATGAGGACGGTTTCGCCGGCGAGGTCGCGATTCGGGGTGATGGCGGCGACGATGTCGGCGGGTTCCGCGAGGCGGCCGGGGCCGGTGGTGCCGCAGGCGAGGAAGCCATCGCCGGGGGAGACCACCCGCGCGCCGCGGGCCTGGAGGGTGGCGACGTTTTCCTGCGTGGCGGGATGGCTCCACATGTTGTCATTCATCGAAGGAGCGAGAACGACCTGGCCGGTGAAGGCGAGATACATGGTGGACAGGAAATCGTCAGCATGGCCATGGGCGAGGCGGGCGAGGATGCCGGCGGTGGCGGGCGCGATCAGGAGGAGATCGTGGGCGCGGGCGGCTTCGATGTGCTCGACGTAGGCGGATTCGGAGAAGAGGCCGGTGATGGCCGTTTTGCCGGTGAGGGTGGAAAAGGTGAGCGGGCGGATGAATTCCTGCGCGGCGTCAGTGAGCAGCGGCTGGACCTGTGTCCGGCTTTGATGAGCAGGCGAGCGAGTTCCGCGGACTTGTAAGCCGCGATGCCGCCTCCGACCGCCAGAACGATTTTCATAACAGGAACAGGCCGAAGCCTGAACCAGTTTAGATGCTTTCGGGCGGGAGCGCGTCGAGAGCGGCCTGCTCCTCGGGCGAGAGGGTGAGCTCATACTTCACCAGACCTCGGCGCACTTCCTCGGCGGCGATGACGGTGGCCTTCTTGGAGGAGGTGGGGAGCGAGGGACGGGCTCCGCCCTGCAGCTGGCGGGCGCGCTTGGCGGCGACGATGATGAAACGATACGTGCTCTGTTCCATATCGTCGGGGATGGTGCAGTGAACGTTATTGCGAACGGTGGGTTCCATGTTGTTGCTTTATCTCTCTACCTTCTCTTCGAACGTTTCCAAAATGGGCTGAATCTGGCTCTTCGATGCGGGAGCGGCGAACGCGTTCGGCCTGAACGATGGCGGCGAGGGTATTCGCCGATCGTTCGAGGTCGTCGTTGATCACCACGTAATCATATTGTTTGTAATTCCGAATCTCTGAAGCCGCATCGTGCAGGCGGCGGTCAATCACCGCATCGGGATCCTCACTCCGGGAGCGCAGGCGCTTTTCCAGGATCTCCCGGGAAGGCGCCAGCACAAAAATCGTAACGGCGTCCGGGAGCGTCTCCCTCAATTGTGCCGCACCTTGTACATCAATGTCGAGCACCAGGTCGTGACAGTCGACGGCGGCGATGTCGAGAGCGCTTTTGTGGGTGCCGTAATAGTTGCCGAAGACTTTGGCGTGTTCAAGGAATTCGCCGTTGTCGAGACGGCGTTTCGAACTCTTCCCGGCTGATGAAATGGTAATCGACGCCGTTCTACTTCCGCACCGCGGGGCGGGCGCGTGGTGTAGGAAACGGAGAAGCAGAGTCCGGGAACCTCGCGAAACAGGCGTGCGACGAGGGTGGATTTTCCCGAGCCGGAGGGCGCGGAGATGATGAAAACGGTGGTCATTCCAGATTGAGGGACTGTTCGCGAATTTTATCAATTTCCGACCTTGCCGCGAGCGCAAGATCGGTTACCGTAAGGCCGGTTTCGCCTAAACCGCTGGTTTTCGACAGGATGGTATTGGTTTCGCGATTCATTTCCTGAAGAAGGAAATCGAGCTTTTTTCCTTTTTCTCCGGAATCCGCAAACAGCGCGAGCGAGCTGCGCGGCGTGGGTGCTGGAGGCGGACGAGTTCTTCGGAAATGTCGCTCCGATCGGCGAGCATCGCGGCTTCCTGAACGAGGCGCTGGGGGTCGACGGCGGAGCCGAGGAGTTCGGCGAGGCGGGTGGTAAGGCGCTGATGGAAGGCGGCGGCCGCGGTGGTGCGGATCTGGGCAATCTGCGCGGCGAGAGCCGCGATGGTATGGGTGCGGGCGGTGAGCTCCGCGTCGATGGCGGCGCCTTCGCGTTCGCGGAATTCGTTGAAGATGCCGAGAGCGCGGACGGCGGGAGGGATGAGATCGGGCGGGGCGGCGGCGGTCTGGGGCTGGAAGATTCCGGGCATGCGCAGGGCCTGATTCAGGTCGGGCTGGGCCTCGGGAAGGTCGAGCTCGGCGGCGACAGCGCGGAATTCGCGCAGCCACGCCTGGAGGAGCGGGCGATTGAGGGTGAGGGCGGCGGTGTTGGAGTTCTGGGAAACGCGGATCTGGACACTGCCGCGGCGGATGTTGCCGGTGAGCAGGGTGCGGAGGCGAGCCTCCTGCGGCTCGAACTGAGGCGGCATGTGGAAGTGGAGATCGAGCGCGCGGTGGTTGACTGCTTTGAGGGTGAAGGTGAGGTCGCCGTCGGTGACGTCGGCGAAGCCGGTCATGCTGCGGCTCACTCGCCGGCTTCCAATCCCACGGTCATGAACTGGAGCTCATGGAGGCGCTGGTAAATGCCGCCCTGGTTGATGAGTTCTTCATGGGTGCCGGTCTCGGCGATGCGGCCGCTGTCGATGACGACGATGCGATCGGCGCGGCGGATCGTGGAGATGCGGTGGGCGATGACGATGACGGTGCGATCGACCATGAGGTTAGCGAGCGCGCGCTGGACGAGCATTTCGGATTCGGTATCGAGGTGGGAAGTGGCTTCGTCGAGGATGAGGATCGGCGCATTTTTCAGCATGGCGCGGGCGATGGCGAGGCGCTGGCGCTGGCCGCCGCTGAGCCGGACGCCGCGTTCGCCGATGCGGGTGTTGTAACCCTCGGGCAGACGTTCGATGAACTCGGCGGCGAGGGCATGCTGGGCGGCAGCGCGGATGTGGCTCGATTTCGACGTCGGAGCGGCCGTAGGCGATGTTGCGCGCGACCGTGTCATTGAACAGGAAAGTGTCCTGGGAGACGATGCCGATTTTCTCGCGGAGACTGGCGAGGGTGTAATCGCGGATATCGCGGCCATCGATGGTGATGACCCCGGAGAAGACGTCGTAGAAGCGGGGGACGAGGTTGGCGAGGGTGGTCTTGCCGGCGCCGCTGGGGCCCACCAGGGCAACGACTTCGCCGGCGCGGACTTCGAGATCAATGCCGCTGGAGCTGATAGTTCTCCGTGCTCGGATAGCGGAAATTGACGTCTTCGAAGCGAATGCCATGAGTGAAGGCGGCGAGTTTGACGGCGCCGGGGCGGTCCTGAATTTCATCGGCGTGGTCGAGGTATTCGAAGACCTTCTGCGAGGCACCGATAGCCTGCTGGAAGATGTTGTGGATGCCGGTGAGGCGCTTGACGGGTTCGTAAAGCATGAGCATGGCGGTGAGGAAGCTCATGAACTGGCCGGCGGTCATGCCTCCGGTTTTTGACTTCGGAACGGGCGAAGGTGAGCAGGGCGACGATGGTGAGCGCGCCGCAGATTTCGATGAGGGGGGAAGCGAGGGCCTGCTGCAGCACGTAGCGCATGTTGTTCTTCAGCAGGCGGCGGGCGGCGGTGCGGAAGCGCGCCCATCTCGTAATCTTCGGCGCCGAAGGCATGGACGACGGTGTGGCCGGAGATGGTTTCCTGCAGGATCTGGCTGAGCTCGCCCACCTGTTCCTGGGTGCGGCGGCTGGTGCTGCGGATGCGGCGGCCCATGCGCGCGGTGGGAATAAGGACGACGGGCAGGACGGTAAGGCTGAAGAGGGCGAGCCGCCAGTTGGTCTGCATGACCACGAGCAGGAGGAACGAGCGACATGAAGATCTGGCGCAGGAAATCGACCAGCATGGTGGAGACGGCGACCTGGATCTTATCGATGTCGTTCATGACCGACGACATGACGCGGCCGGTGGAGTTGTTTTCGAAAAAGGCGGCGCCGTGGCGCAGGACTTTGGAGAAGACGGCGTTGCGGAGGTCCGTGACGGCGGAGATAGCCGGCGCGGCTGATGAAGTAATTCGCGAGGTAATCGGAGAGGCCTTTACAGGTGAAGACGAGGATGATGGCGAAGGCCACCATGGTCCATTCGTTAGTGATCCAGGAGGGGATGAAATCGTTGAGATAGACGACGTGGTCGAAGACGGGAATTTTGAAGAGGGGAACGGGTGTCGTTGGGCGCGTCCGTGCTGGAGGACGCGGTCGATAACGGGGCGGATGAGGACGGCGATGGAGGCCTGGGAGGCGCCGACGAGCGCCATCAGTATGACGGAGACGACGAGGAGCGGGGTGTAGCGGCGGGCGTAGCCGAGGAGGCGGAGCCAGTCGTTCATGCGTGTACCCGCAGGGTGGAGAGGGCGTGGAAGACGCGGCTCTTCAGAGATTTGAGTCGATGTCCGCCGGGGAGACGAGAATTTCGGAGGGGGTGCGCCAGGGGGCCCAGACGACCGGGTCTGAGGGGCCGAAGAAGACGACGGAGGGGATCTGGAAGGCGGCGGCCATGTGGGCGGGTCCGGAATCGTTGCCGAGGAAGAGCTGGGCGCCGCGGAGGAGCTGTTTGGTCTCGGCGAGCGGGAGGTTGCGGGTGGTCCAGGGCTGAAAGGCGGAAAGGTCTTCACCGGGCGCGCCGATGAAAAGGGGCTGGAGATCGAGCGAGGACTGGATGCGCGGGCGAGGGAGAGAAAGCGCGCAGCGGGCCAGGTCTTGCGGGGTTCGGAAGCCATGGGATGGAGGACGGCGTATGGAGCGGTCGCGCGTTTCGGGATTCGCGGCGAAGAGGCGCGAGGGCGGGATTTCGGACGGCGGCACGCCGAGGAAGAACATCGCGGAGGCGACGTGTTCAGCGGTGTGGACTTTGCGGCGTGAGACCGAGAATCTGCTGGGCGGTGGGGATGCGCACGTTGTAGAGCCAGGGGAAGCGGAAATGGGCGAAGCCGGCGCGGTGGGGCGCTCCGGAGAGAGCGGTAAGGCGGGCGCTGGTTCCGCCGCCATGGAGATTCAGGCAGAGCGCGGGGCGGAAGCGGCGGAGCGCGGCGGCCTGGGGAGCGCAGGATCAGGTCGAGATCGGGATTGCCTTCGAAGATGGCGGCGAAGCGCGGTTCGACGACGACGGCGAGGGAGAGATCGGGACGCGCGGCTTTGAGAAGGCGGATGGCGGGCGTGGTGAGGACGCAGTCACCGAGGGAGCGCAGGCGGACGATGCCGACGCGCGCGCCGCGGGGAAGGCGATCAAGGACGCCGCTCATTCTTCGACGACGGCTTCGTCGATGAGCATCACCGGGATCTCATCGCGAATGGGGTAGACGCGGTGGCAGGAAACGCACTTGAGGCCGCTTTGGTCCGGCTTCAGTTCCACCTTCGCCCGGCATGCGGGGCAAACCAGGATTTCGAGCAGTTCCGCACTGATGGCCATATAGGTAGAAACATTGAGTTTAACAGGCCCGGCAGATCAGAAGCGGAACTTGAGGCCCACCTCAAGGACGCGCATGGGTTCGACGTTGGTGAGGTTGGGAGCGCCGACGCCGGTGCGGTATTGGTTGTAGACGGCGGTGGGGCTGAGCCCGGTGGCGACGGCGCGGGCGGCGAGCTGGTCGGGCGTGTTGTAGACAGTGAAGCCCTGAGCGAAGGTGGACCCGTTGGCTTTGAACTGGATGGAGGAGTTGACGGTGTTGGTGGCCGGGTTGGCGGTGCGGCGGACCTGATTGAAGACGTTGTAGGCGTTGACGCGGAACTCGAGAGTCTTGCGCTCGGTGATGTGGAAGAGCTTGACCAGGTTCATATCGTTTTGCCAGGCGCCGGGACCGGTGAGGTAATTGATGGCGCCGGTGCCGTTCGAGGATGGGAAGGTGCCGGGGATGGTAAAGGCGGCCGGGTTGAAGTAAGGTGAGGCGCCGGAGCCGGAGGCATTGCCGTTGCGGAGGATGCGCGGGGTGAGATCGGGGGTGCCAAGGATGACCAGCCCGGTGCTGACGCTGGTGCCGGTGTTCGCTTCCTGAATGCTGAACGAGGGGGAAAAGGGCTGGCCGCCGAAATATGCGAGCAGATGGGCAAACTGCCAGCCATCGAGCGCGGTGCGGGCGACCAGGTTATTCCAGCCCATGAGGGTGGCGACGCGGGGCAGATCGTAGATGTAGTTGGTGGTCCAGGTGTTGTAGCGGTTGTTTGCGGAGACGTTGCCGGTGTACTGCTTCCAGAGGTAAAGATATTCGCCTTCACTTTCCTGATCGGTGAGCAGGCGCTGGTGCGTGTAGGCGCTTTGGAGAACAAGGCCGGAGCCGAAGCGCTTGCTGAGTTTGAGCTGCAGGGAATCGTAACGGTTGTTGGCCACGTTGGCAGTCGCGGTGAGGGAGTTGAACCCCTGGTACGGCCGCATGACGAGCGAATTTTCCGCATTGCTGCCAGGCAGCGCTCCTGGGTTGGCGGCGGTGACGGGGCCGGCATAGTTGTAACCGGCGTTGGTGGAATCGATGAAGCGCGACTGGAAGGCGGTGCCTGGCGCGATGGCGTTCAGGTTGAAATTAACAGGCTGGTGGCGCTGGATGTTGCCGACGTAGGCGACATCGCCGACCATTTTCCAGGGGAGTTCGCGCTGGACGGACACGCTGTAGTCATAGACAGTGGGCGACTTGCGGGTGGAGTTATCGCGCGCGGCGTAGCTGGTGGCGGAGATGCGCGAGACGGAAGACGCGCCGGAGAGCGTGGACAGACTGGTCTGGAGGTAATCGGCGGTGGTGGTGAGGCCGTTGTTAAAGGCGGTGATGGCGTCGCTGATCAGGTTGCGGTTGTATGCCCACCCGAAGCCGCCGCGGATGACCATCTTCTGATCGAAGCCGGGAGACCAGGCGAAACCGCCGCGCGGCGCGAACAGGAGGAAGCGGGGGCTGAGCAGGCCGGAATTGCCGGCGGCGGCCGAGCCAATGGCGGCGACGCCATCCATGATGTTGCCGGAGCCGGGAACGATGGTATAGAGCAAAGTGCTGGCGGTGGCCGAGGGCAGCGGGTTGCCGGGATTGGCGGGATCGATCACCTGCTTCGAGTTGTTGGGGTCGGGAACATAGTAGCGCGGCGCGGTGGCGGGATTGTAGAGCGATGGGATGAAGACGGCGTCGCCGTCGGTGCTGGGATTGACGTCACGTTCGGCCGGCATGTGATAGAAGCGAATGCCGTAATCGAAGGTCAGGTTATGGCTGGCTTTCCAGGTGTCCTGGGCGAAGAACTGGGTGTCGTGGAAGATGGAGTCCTTGTGGGCGACGGAGGATACCTGGGTGTATTCGTTGAGCGCGCCGACGAGGATGTTGGAAGGGCCGTAGTTGGTGTCGTAGAGGCTGTGGCTGGCGCTGAAATCGTAAGTGCCCTTGTTGTTGGCTGAGGTGATTTCCTGCTTGGTATCGATGAAGGACTGGAGGCCGAACTTGAAGGTGTGGGTGCCTTTGGTCCAGGTGAGGATGCCGCTGGCCTGCCACTCATTGGCGCGCGCGTAGGCGGGGAGGCGGTTGAAGTTGAAGGTGGGGTAGACGCCGCCGGAGTTGATGCCGGGCAGGATGTTGTCGCTGACGGGAAAGGCCGAGGGGAGGCCGGAGAGGCCGAGCTTCGCGGTATCGAGGGCACCGGGATTAGTGGGGGTGACCAGGACGTAGTCGTAGCTCCAGTTGAAGAGGCCTTCGAGAACCAGGCTGGAGGTGAAGACATGGGTGAGGCTGCCGACGGCGGCTCGATCCGGGCGGTACTGATTCATCAAATTGAACGGAAGACCGGCCGAGGTGTTGTAAGTGCCAAGGTTGGTATTGGTGCCGCTGTCGTTTGAAAAGCGCAGATAGAGGCGGTTCTTTTCGCTGATGTTCCAATCGTATTTGATCATCTGCGAAAGGCGCGGGACGATGGCCTGGTAAGTGAGGATGTAATTGCTGGACTGGTTATTCGGGTTGTTGGGCAGAGGGTAAATGTTCATGATCGCCCGGCCGAGCGGGTTGATCTGCGAGGAGGGAATCACGTTGTTTGGGAATGGGATGGGGGTGCCGTTGTACTGGGTGCCGGGCTCATAAATGGAAGGACGGGAGCCGTTGGCGTTGAAGGTCTGCGAGAAATCGCCGGTGCGCTCGAGCGCGGTGGGTTCGCGGCTGCTGACGGTGGAGCCAGGGACGTTCTGCTTGAAGTTTTCGAAGTTATAGAAGAAGAACATCCGGTTGCGCTTGATGGGGCCGCCGAGGTTGGCGCCGTAGTAGTTGTAGCGGTATTCGGGCCGCGGGAGACCGTTGTAGTTGTTGGACCAGGAGTTGGCGTTCAGGTCTTCATTGCGGAGATTTTCGAAGGCGACACCGTGGAAGGCATTGGTGCCGGACTTGGTAACGATGTTGATGGAAGCTCCGGCGCGATTGCCGTATTCGGCGGTGAAGTTGTTAGTGAGAATGGAGATTTCCTGGATGGACTCGAGGCTGGGCGACACGGTGACTTTGCCATCGCTGCCGTGATCGATGATGCTGCCACCATCAAGGTTGACCTGCGTATCGGTGCCGGGTTTGCCGTTGATGCTGTAATCGGTGTAACCGTAGTAGCCGTATTCCCTGCCCTGCACGGCGTTGTCATTGAGGGCCATGGCGCCGGGAAGAATTTTCAGCAGATTGGCCCAGTTGCGGCCGTTGTTGGGAGTTTCGGAGACCTGCTGGGCCTGCAGGGTTTCGGAACGCTCGCCGGTGTCTTTGACAAGCTGTTGTTCGGCCGTGACAGTAACCTCGGAGGCGGGACCGCTCCCGACTTCGAGCTGCACAGCCTGCAGCGACATTTCCTGGAAGCTGTTGAGGACCAGATTGTCGAGGCGGGTTTCGCGGAAGCCGGGAGCTGAGACGGTGACGGTGTATTCGCCAGGGACGAGAGACGGGAGATTGAAGAGGCCTTCTGCGTTGGTGGCGACTTCGCGGCGGGACCTGGTGCCGGACTGAACGAGAACGATGTGAGCGCCGGCGATGACCGCGCCACTCTTATCCACCACGGAACCGTTGATGGAACCGAGCCCGGCCTGTCCGAGGACGGTGCCCGCAAAAGCAAGCGAAAGCACAACCAAGCGGAAACTGTGAGCAGCTGACATGGCGAGACTCGACTCCTTGTGTCTCACGAGCTTATGGCAAAGACTCTCCGATTGCAATGAATCTCGCGTAAAATGGCGACGATGAATCGCGCGTTATTTACTCTCCTGGTTACGGTGCCGATGCTGCTGACCGCGCAGCCGGCGCGAGGGCCGCAGCCCCCCATTTCGCCGAAGCCGGAAGAACTGCAGGCGGTAAAGAGCAGGACGGAACAGCTGGAGGCGCAGGTGCGCGCGCTCAAGGCGAAGCATGCGAACGCGGAGCTGGTGGGCGATGTAGAGGTTTACGGCAAAGCCGGGCGCATGCTGCTGGAGTTTCCGGATCAGTTCTTTACGCAGCGCGGAATCGACCATGCCCTGGCGGTGCTGGATACGGGCCTCGAGCGGGCGAAGCAGCTGCAGGACGGACAGGCGCCGTGGAACAGCGGCCGGCGGCAAACGCACGCGTACTACTCGGAGATGGACGGCTCGGTGCAGCCTTACGGAGTGAGTCTGCCGGCGAACTACGACCCGGCGAAACCGACGCGCTTGTATGTCTCACTGCACGGGCGCGCGAATCAGACCACGGAATCGGAATTTCTGTTTGCGTATCCGAACGGCGGACCCGGGCGGCCGCCGGTGGCGGACAACGGGCAAATCCAAGTAGATGTATTCGGCCGGTTGAACAGCGCGGGGTATCACTGGGCGGGCGAGGCCGACATTTTCGAAGCCATCGCGGCGGTGAAGAAACGTTTCCGGATCGACGACAAGCGCGTGATGCTGCGCGGATTCTCAATGGGCGGAGAAGGCGCGTGGCATATCGCGCTGCACTATCCGGACCGCTTCGCGGCCGCGGAGATTGGCGCGGGGACATGGTCGCGGCGCGCGGAGATGCCGGGTCTGCAGCCGTATCAGTATGCGACTTTGCGGATCTGGGAAAACATGCCGGATTGGGCGCTGAACGTGTTCGACCTGCCGCTGGCGGGACATGACGGCGACATGGATACGCAGGTGCCGTGTCTGCCGCCGCCACCGGCGGGAACGCCGAACCGGGGACAGCTGGAATCGTCACTGCGGACGCGGGCGCAGCTGGAGAAGGAAGGTTTTCCCTCGGTGGGGGAGCCGGATTTTCTACACTCGCAGGGGACGCCGGCGATCTTTTTGATTTCGCAGAACACCGGGCATGGCACGAGTCCGCTGGTGCGCGAGCGGCTGGATGCGTTTCTGAAGGAGTGGGGCGACAAGGGGCAGACGTCGCCGGAGCATATCCGCTTTGTGACGTGGACGACGCGTTACAACCGCGATTACTGGGTTTCGGTGGATGGCCTGGAGAAGACTTACGAGCGGGCGGACGTGGACGCGCAGCGGAGCGAGGGCGGGAAGAGTTACCGCATTGCGACGAAGAATGTGACGCGTCTGCTGCTGCGGGAGACCGGCGCGGCGCAGCAGATCACGATTGACGGGCAGACGCTGAAAGTGAAGCCAACGGCGGAGATTGCGCTGGAGAAGACGGGAGCGATGTGGAAGACGGGGCGGCTGAAGCTGGCCGGATTACACAAGACGCACGCGCTGCAGGGTCCGATTGATGACGCGTTCCTCGATCCTTTCCTGCTGGTGCGGCCGACAGGAACGCCGTGGAACGAAGGGGTGAACCAGCAGGCGCTCCGAACGCTGGCGCGCTTCGACCGGCTGTGGGCGAAGTATTTCCGGGGGCATCCGTTCATCAAGAACGACACGGATGTGACGGCGGAGGATGTGGCCAAGTATCATCTGGTGCTGTTCGGGGATCCGGGAAGCAACAAGTGGATTGCGAAGACGAACGGGAAGCTGCCGGTGCGCTGGACGAAGGAGACGGTGGTAATGGGCGGGCAATCGTATCCGGCGAGCGAGAGTTTCCCGGCGATGATCTATCCGAATCCGCTGAACCCTTCGCATTATGTGGTGCTGAACACGGGGTTGACGATCAGCGACCGCGAGTACAACGGCGACTACGGAATGCCGCAGTGGGGCGACTACGCCATTGTGAAGGTGAAGGACGGCTCAGAGCTGCCGGAGATGCAGACGGCCGGGTTATTCGACGAAGCGTGGCAACTGGCGAAGACCAGGTAAATCTTCTACAGGGACGCCACAATCGCATTCCCAGAGTGCCAGGCGCGCGCGCAGCGCTTCTTCCGCAAGGGCGCCTGCCTGTTCCCAGCGCTACTGATCCTCGCCACAGATCGGCTTCGATCTGGTGAAGGAGACCGCGGATGGCGCGAGTATCGGCGCCGGCCGGTCCATTGCCGCCAGATACAGTTCGACATCCTGGACGGAGAATACGCCAGCAGCTGTCACAAATTTATTGTCGCTGGCGCGCTTAGGCCGCGTTCCGTTCGGAGCTGCGGGAAAGCCAGCCGACCACTAAGAAACGGCGCGGCGCCGCGAAAACCAGAACAGGAAGCCGGCGAGGGCGACGAGCGCGCCATCGCGCAGCAGGGTCAGGTTGCTGACCTGTTCGCCAGGGCCGAAGCACCCGCAATCGATGCCGAGGCCTTTGGCGAAGGCGCGGAACATGCTGACCCAGAACGCCAGCAGGATGAGGCCGCTGACCAGCGCGACCCAGCGCAGTTGGTAGCCGGAGATGATGGCGAGGCCAAGGAGCAGTTCGAGCCAGGGCAGCGTGTGGGCGAGGAAGGTGACGGCCCACGGCGGCAGCATCTGATAAGAATCGATGGAGGCGGCGAAGATGTACCACGGGGCATGCAGCTTGAGGTAAGCCGCATACAGGAAGACCGCGCCCAGCAGAAAGCGGCCGATCAGCAGCGCGATCTTCACTTCTTTGCGATGTCGTCGATGGCTTGCTTCAGGACGGAGTAAGAAATGAAGCCGCCGAACGGATAGGTCTGCAGCTTGTGGCTGACGATGAGAGTGGGGGTTTGCCGCAGATTGGCCTGCTGGCCGAGCGAGACGTCCTTCGCGATGCCGTCATCGAAGTTCGGATCTTTCATGAGCCCTTCGGCAGTTTTCATTTCCGAGGGGGTCAGAACGCCGGCTACCACCGATCGGACGTCACCGTTGTTTTCCCAGGTGGATTGAGTACGGAACAGAGCGTCGCTGACCTGCTGATATTTGTGAAAGCGCGCGGCGATGTTGGCCCAGCGGGCGGCCTCGCGGGCATGGGCATGCTGCGGCAGCGGGAAATCATGAAAGACCAGAAGAACGCGACCCTTGTTAACCTCGTCGCGGATGAGATCGGGCACGGTTTGGTCGTGCAGAGCTTTGCAGGCGGGACACTGAAAATCGCTGTAGATGTCGATCTTCACAGGCGCGTTGGGATCGCCCAGGATCTTATCGGAGGTGGGAGCGGCGAAGGCCAGCGCGGCCAGAGCGAAGATGACGGCAATCTGCTTCACGCTATGAGTTTAGCAATTCCCGGCGAGCGCTTTTCCATGCAAAGAGCACGATGCCGGCGGCTACGGAGACGTTGAGCGACGCGATCTGGCCGGACATGGGAATGCGGACAAGGACGTCGCAATGCTCGCGCACCTGCTGGTGAAGGCCTTTGCCCTCCGCGCCCAGGACGATGGCCGCGGGAGTGTTCCAGACGACGCGATCGTGGTCCTGGTCACCGCGCTCGTCAATGCCATAGATCCAGAAGCCGCGCCGTTTCAGATTTTCGAGAGTGCGGTTGATATTGGTGACGCGGGCGACGGGCAGGTGTTCGAGAGCTCCGGCGGCGGCTTTGGCGACGGTCTCGGTGAGGCCGGCGGCGCGGCGTTCGGGGATGAGGACGGAGCCCGCTCCGGCTGCATGCGCAGTGCGGATGATGGCTCCGAGGTTGTGCGGATCTTCGACGCCATCGAGAACGACGACGAGCTGCGCGCCTTCGGTGGATTCCTCGTACTCGGCGTATTTGGTGGCAGAACCGAGCGCGATGACGCCCTGGTGGGTGGACGTTCCGGCGAGGCGCTGGAGGGCGTCGCGCGATTCGAAACGAACGGGCGTGGAGGCCTGGCGGGCGAGATCGACCACTTCCTGGATGCGCGCGCCGCCAGCTCCTTTGGCGATGAGGATGCGGTCGAGCGGGCGATTGGCGCGCAGGGCTTCGACAACGGGATGGATGCCGATCAGGATGGCCACTAAGGCGCGACTTTCGTGCGGGTGGCGAGATTGAAACGATCGCCGTGTTCAAGGAAGTAGAACGGTTTGTCGCCTTCGGTGATGGCTACCTTGCTCTTGCCGATGACGTAAAAGCTGCTGCCGTGAACCACGATGGCGGTGCTTTCATCGATGCCGATGCCGAGGAGATCAGGATGAGCTTTGATGACAGCGCCCATATCGTTTTCGCGATGGCGGGTGAGGATATGCTGATCGATGGCGACATTAGTCATGAGGCCGAGACCTTCTTCGTAACCGGGGGCCATCATGATGGTGTTGCCTTCCTGCGCGCCGCGGACGAGGTAAGAGCCGATGATGGTGGCCCCGGCAGAGGAGCCGCCGATTACGCCACCGCGATCGAGCAGTGTGAAGAGCTCTTTCTGCGTGCGGGTATTGAGGTAGGAATCGACGAGGTGCCACTGGCGGCCGCCATCGAACCACACGGCGCGGGCTTTGGTGATGGGCTCGGTGAAGGCGGCGGAATCGGCGGTGGCGCGGCTGGTGGTGTGGAGCAGGATGAGGTTGGTGGCGCCGGCTTTCTTCAGCCAGGACTTCTCGAGATACGAAGGCTCATAGGTAGCGGCGCCGCCAGCCGTGGGGATGACAACGATGGGCGCGTCCTTGCCGCCCGCGAGTTCGATGAATTTATCGGCGATCTCGGGGCCGACCTGGCCGCCGCCGACGATGACCAGCGTTCCTTTGGCCGGACCAGCGGTGGCAGTGGAGGCGGCGGAGAGCGGCAAAAAGGTGAGAAGCACGCCGCAGGCGAGCGAGGGAATACGCGTCATTTTCGTATGGTACGGCAACGGTCAGCCAATTTTGGGGAACCGGCTGAGCGGGAAGGTGTCGACGGGTGTTGAGCGCTGCTGGGCGAGGACGCCGCCATCGACCAGGAGACATTCGCCGGTGATGTAGCGGGCGTCGTCGCTTGCGAGGAAGACGGTGGGGCCGGCGAGATCTTCGGGGCCGCCCATGCGGCCGAGGGGCACGACTTTGCCGCGCTCGACGGCCTGTTCGTCAGTGAGGTTGTAAGTGCGGATGACGCCGGGCACGACGGCGTTGACGCGGATGCCGTAAGGCGCGAGGTCGAGGGCCATGGCGCGGGTCATGGCTTCGATGCCGCCCTTGGATGCGTCATAGGCGACGTTGCCGCGATGGGCGCGAGTAGCGCCACCGCTGGACATACTGAGGATGACACCGGAGCCCTTGCGGGCCATGATGTGGGCGGCGCGGAGGGAGCAGAGGAACGCGCCCTTCAGGTTGACGCCGAGGACGGTGTCCCACCATTGCTCGTCGCCTTCGAGGAAGTGGCGTTCGGCGGTGATGAGGCCGGCGTTGTTGACGAGGATATCGACGGTGCCGAAGGCGGCGACGACGGAATCAAAGAGGGAGTCCACGGCGGATTTGCTCGAAACGTCGGCGGGAACGGCGAGGGCCGCGGGGCCGATCGCGGAAGCGACTTCGCGGGCGCGGGCTTCGCTGATATCGTTGACGGCTACGCGTGCGCCTTCGGCGGCAAAGCGTTCGGCGACGGCGCGGCCGATGCCGTGGCCGGCTCCGGTGACGATTACGGACTTCTGAGCGAAGCGCATGGGTGATTGGTAGCCTCCAGCCTTAAAGTAGCGAAACGAGCGCGCGGGCGCTATGGCGAACTCGTCACCACGCGCGATGATCGAACGGACTACATCGACCTGCTCGAGCGCGGCGATCTGCCGTTCTGGTGTGGGCGGGATCGCAACGCGCGCGGAGCGTGAGGGTACGATAGAAGCGCATGGTGGAGCAGGTGGCGCGGGCGGCACAGATGCGGCTGATGGTGGAGCAGTTGCGCGTGCTGGAAGACAAGCTGCGCGAAGGCGGCGGTACAGCTCGGATTGCGAAACAACACCAGGCGGGCAAGATGACGGCGCGGGAGCGAATAGCGGCGCTGATTGATGCCGGAACGCCGCTGCTGGAGATCGGTCTGCTGGTGGCCTACGACCGGTATGACGGGCAGGCGCCGGCGGCTGGCGTGGTGACCGGCATCGCGCGGATTGAGGGGCGGCCAGCGGTAATTGTAGCCAACGACGCGACGGTGAAGGCCGGGGCATGGTGGCCGGAAACGATCACGAAGATTCTGCGGGCGCAGGAGATCGCGATGCGGAGCCACGCGCCGATTGTGTACCTGGTGGATTCGGCGGGCGTGAATCTGCCGTATCAGGACGGAATTTTTCCGGGGCAGTATGGCGCGGGCCGCATCTTCTTCTATAACTCGCTGATGCGGCGGAGGCTGCGGATTCCGCAGATTGCGGCGGTGATGGGGCCGTGCATCGCGGGGGGCGCGTATCTGCCGGCTCTGAGCGACTTCGTGATCATGGTGGAGAAGACCAGCTTCATGGGGCTGGGCGGCGCGAATCTGGTGAAGGGCGCGACGGGGCAGGTGGTGGAGCAGGAAGCGCTGGGCGGCGCACGCATGCACAACACCGTGAGCGGCGTGGCGCATTATCTGGCGCACGACGACAGCGACTGCCTGGCAATGATTCGCGCGCGCTTCCGTCAGCTGCCTCTGCCTCCGCAGGCTCCTGCGCATGTGAAGGCTCCGCGGGAGAGCGGCGATCTGTATGACGTGCTGCCGGCGGACCACCGGCTGCCGTATGAAGTGGAGGACGTGCTGTTCCGCATTCTGGACGGCGACGACTATCAGGAGTTCCAGGCCGAGCATGCGCCGGAGATGCTGTGCGCCACGGCGCGGCTGGCGGGGCATGCGGTGGCCGTGATTGCGAACCGGCGCGGGTTCCTGGGCAAGCGGATTGGCGGGATCATTTATCCGGAATCGGCGCGCAAGGTGGCGTACTTCGTCGAGATGGCGGAGCGCACGGGGCTGCCGCTGATGTATGTGCAGGACGTCTCGGGCTTCATGGTGGGGCTGGAGGCGGAGAGCGCGGGCATCATTCGCGCCGGGGCCGAGATGGTGGAGGCGATGTCCTGCGCGACGGTGCCGAAGATTGTGCTGACGATCAATCACGCGAGCGGCGCGGGCTATTACGCGATGGCGGGCCAGGGGTTCGATCCGCACTTCACATTTAGCTGGCCGACGGCGCGCATCGGCGTGATGGAAGGCGATTCGGCGGTGGTGGCCCTCTATTCGGCGGAACTGGAAAAGCTGAAGGCGGCGGGCACGGCGATGCCGGAAGATCTGCAGGAGGCGATCGAGCGAACGCGCGCGGATTACGAGCGCTGGCTGGATGCGAAGTATGCGGCGGCGCGCGGGCATGTGGACGCGCTGATCGATCCGCGGGATTCGCGCGCGGTGCTGACGCAGGCGCTGGAGCTGGCGCTGCTGCGGCCGCGCTCGCAGCCGCACACCATGGAGACGCTGTGATCCGCATCGCCAACGGGCAGGGGTTCTGGGGCGACTGGCTGGAAGCGCCGGTGCGGCTGGTGGAGCAGGGGCCTATCGATTACCTGATTCTGGATTATCTGGCGGAAGTGACGATGTCGATTCTGCAGAAGCAGAAGCAGGCGGACGCGCGGAAGGGGTATGCGGCGGATTTTCCTCCGCTGATCGGGCGGCTGGCTCCGCGGCTGCGGGAGCGCGGCATTAAGGTGGTGGCGAACGCGGGCGGGGTGAATCCGCGGGCGTGCGCGGAAGCGGTCCTGGCGGCGGCGCCGGGACTAAAAGTGGCGGTGGTGCTGGGCGACGATATTCTGGGACGGATCGATGAGCTGCTCGGGCGCGGGCACGAGATGCGCGACATGGAAAGCGGAGCGCCGCTGAGCGGGATTCGGGACCGGATCCTGAGCGCGAACGCTTACATTGGGGCGTTTCCTTTAGCGGAGGCGCTGGCTACGGGCGCGGATGTGGTGATTGCGGGGAGGTCGACGGACACGGCACTGGCGCTGGCTCCGATGGTGCACAGCTTCGGATGGAAGCCGGAAGAATACGACCGGATGGCAGCCGGCACTATTGCGGGGCACATCGTGGAATGCGGGGCGCAGTGCAGCGGCGGCAACTGCCAGGTGGACTGGCAGACGATTCCGGATATGGCGAATATCGGGTATCCAATTGTGGAAGCGGAGGCGGATGGCACGTTCGTGGTGACCAAGCATGCGGGCACGGGCGGACGTATTTCCACGCATACGGTGAAGGAGCAGCTGCTCTATGAGCTGGGCGATCCGCGGCGGTATCTGACGCCGGACTGCTCGGCGGATTTCACGTCGATTCAGTTGGCGGATGTCGGGCCGGATCGCGTACGGGTGTCGGGCATTCGCGGTGGGCCCAGGCCGGAGACACTTAAGGTTTCGATCAGCTTCGCTGATGGGTGGAAGGCGATCGGGACGCTGGTGTATTCGTGGCCGGAGGCGCTCGAAAAAGCTCAGGCGGCGGACGCGATTGTGCGGGCGCGGCTGGTGGGGCTGGGGCTGACGTTCGAGGAGATCCGGACGGAGTTTTTCGGCGTGAACGCATGCATGGACGGCGTGGCTCCGGCGGTGACCGACCCGGCGGAGGTGCAGCTTCGGATTGGAGTGCGCGGGCAAGACCGTAAGGCGGTGGACCGGTTTACGCGCGAACTGATTCCACTGGTGCTGAACGGGCCGCCGGGGGCGACGGGCTTTGGAGACGGCCGGCCGGCGGTGCGGGAGATTGTGGCTTACTGGCCGGCGCTGCTGCCGCGGGAAGAGATCCGGACCTCCGTGGAGGTGTTTTCGTGAAGGCGCCGTTGAGCCGGTATGCGCATACGCGGTCGGGGGACAAGGGCGACACGACGAATATCGGCGTAATTGCGTGGCGTGATGAGGATTACGAACTGCTCCGGCGGGAGCTGACGGCGGAGCGAGTGAAGGCGTTCTTCGGGGCGATGGTGCAGGGCAAGGTGGAGCGCTTCGAGCTGCCGAATCTGGGAGCGCTGAACTTCCTGCTGCACGGCAGCCTGGGCGGCGGCGGGACGGTGACTCTGCGCGTGGATGCGCAGGGGAAGACATATGGGGCGGCACTGCTGAGGATGGAAATCGATGTCTGATGTGCTGGAGATGCGGCGGGAGGAGCGCGTTCTGATTCTGACGCTGAATAGGCCGGAGAAGCGGAATGCTCTGAATCTGCAGCTCTCGACGGAACTGGTCCGCGCGCTGACGCTTGCGGATGAGGACGCGGGCGTGGGGGCAGTGTTGATCGCCGCGAACGGAAGTGCGTTCTGCGCGGGGATGGACCTCACAGAGATGGGCCGTGTGGATCTGGAAGAGCTCGACCGGGTTCAGGAAGCGCTGTTCACGAGCGCGGCGCGGGTGACGAAACCGATTGTGGCGGCGGTGACCGGAGCGGCGCTGGCGGGCGGCACAGGCCTCGCGGCGAATGCGCACATTGTGGTGGCGGGCCGGGATGCGAAGTTCGGGCTGACGGAGATACGAATTGGGCTGTGGCCCATGCTGGTGTTTCGATCGGTGGCGCTGGCGGTTGGCGAGCGGCGCGCCGTGGAGATGAGCCTGACCGGGCGCGTGATGCCGGCGGAAGAGGCGCGGGCGATTGGGCTGGTGAGCGAGGTGGCGGAGGCGCCGCTGGAACGGGCGACGCAGATCGCGCGGGAGATCTCGCAAATGAGCACGTTCATCCTCAAGAATGGTTTGGAATATGTGAGGCAGTCACGCGGACTGGCGTCACGGGAAGCGGGGGAGATGGCGCGGAGTATGCGTGAGACGATGCTGGCGAGCCCGGATTTCGCGGAAGGCATTGCAGCTTTCCGCGAGAAGCGGGCTCCCCGATGGCCCAACAACAAAGATTACTGAAGACGGAAATCGATGTGGCGCTCGCGGTTCAGCTGGTCCGTCATAGCGCGATCGATGGAGCCGACGGCGACCTGCTTTTCAGCTTTGTCGCGAGTCACGTAATGAAGCGTGTTGCCATCCACCCAGTAGGCGACAGCGACCTGCACGGAACCGTCCGGGAAAGCGATCAGGTAGTTCCGCGAAGTGGTGACCATACCGGAGGCGTCGCGGCCTGGAGGCGGATCCTGCCGTTCGCGCGCGGCTGGCGCGGAATAGTATTGGTTGATCACCGCCGGCTGTGACTGCGCCGCAGTGGTTACCGGCTGAGTGTAAACGGCCGGAGCGTAATCGTATGCCGGGGCGTACGAATAGGAATAGCCGGGAGAGTAATAGGGATAGCCGTAGCCATAGGAATAGTAAGGATAGCCGTAGCCGAAGCCATAACCGAGACCGAAACCCAGGCCGTAGCCGAACCCGATTCCGTAGCCGAAGCCGCGTCCGTAGTAGCCGTACCCGCCACCGTAGCCATAACCACCGCCGTAGTAGCCGCGTCCACCGCCGCCGATAAAACCTCGGCCGCCGCCGGAGAAACCACGTCCCGCTGAGGAAAAGCCGCCACCGCCCACACGGGCGCCTCCGCCACCTCCGCCGCGTGGGGCGGAGATCAGAGGATTAGCGGCAAGAAGGAAAAGACCAGTGAAAACAAGTAATCTGCTCACTTGAGCACCTCTGCGTTTAGCATACTCCTTTGTCATTGGCGTCGCGACCACAACATGGTGTGGTGGTGATTGGGGAACCTGCATTAGTACGGCAACAGTTGCTTTACATTTACCGGGACCGCGATTAATATAGTTGCAACATGCTGAAGCTGAAACGTGTGGAACTGCAGGGATTCAAGTCCTTCTGCGACCGGACAGAGCTGAAGTTCAACGGTACGGGCATTGCGGCGGTGGTTGGGCCGAATGGCTGCGGCAAATCGAACTTAAGCGATGCGATCACGTGGGTGCTGGGCGAGCAGTCCGCGCGGAGCCTGCGCGGGGCGCGGATGGAAGATGTGATCTTCGCGGGAACGCGGAATCGCAAAGCCGTGGGCATGGCGGCGGTGACGATGGTGCTGATGGATCCGGGGACGCCACCCGCGCCGGTGGAGGAAGGCGCGGAGAACGTCACGGTGCTGCCGGGTTCTCCGAGCGAGGTGACGATCACGCGGCGGCTGTTCCGCAGTGGCGAGAGCGAATACCTGATCGACGGGCGGCAGGCGCGGCTGCGCGACATTCAGGACATCTTCATGGGGTCCGGGCTGGGACCGGAGAGCTACGCCATTATCGAGCAGGGCCGCATCGGGCAGATTCTGAGTTCCAAGCCGTACGACCGGCGCGCGGTGATCGAAGAAGCGGCTGGAATTACGCGGTACAAGTCACGCAAGCGGCTGGCGGAAGCGAAGCTGGAGAGCGCGCGGCAGAATCTGGCGCGGGTGTTCGACATTTTGGAAGAAGTGACACGGCAGGTGAATTCGCTGCGGCGGCAGGCGGCAAAGGCGAAGCGCTACACGGAGCTGAAGGAAGAACTGGACACGCGGCTGCGGACGCTGCTGAGTGCGCGGTTCAACGTGCTGGATCAGGAAGCCAGGGATGCGACGGCATCGCTCGAGGAAGCCAGCGCGGCGATGAAGGAGCTGACCGGGCAGGTGGGCGCGGGCGAGCAGGAACGCGGGCGCATGCAGGAGCTCTGCTACGAGCTGGAAGCGAAGCTGACGGCGACGCGCAAGCAGCTGGCGGAAGCGAACGTAGAGAGCACTCGAACGCGCGGGAAGCTGGAAGCGCAGGTGCGCGAGAGCGGCGCGATTGAGCAGCGCATGGCGCGCGGCGAAGAAGAGACGCAGGAGTTGGAGAAGCGCCTGGGCGCTTCTCAGGCGGAGCGCGACACGCTGGCGCGGACTGTAGCGGAACTGCAGGAAGAGATTGGCGGGGCGCGCGCGCAGCTGATCGAGAAGAATCAGGTTCGGGAGCAGCTGCAGAACCGGCTGCGCGAGCACGAGAAGGCCATCGAGGCGAGCCGGATGGTGGTGCTGCGGCTGCTGGGCGAAGCGTCAAACCTGAAGAACCAGCTGGCGCAGGTGGATGAATTTCTAGCGGGAATCGAGCGCGAAGCGGCGCGCGTGGAGAAGGAAGACCAGAACGCGACCGTGGAGGTGGAGCGGCTGGCAAAGGCGCGGGAGCAGTTGTCGGAGTCGATCTCGCAGCGGCAGATGGAGCTGGAAGAAGTGACGGCGGAGCGGCGCCAGACGGAAGAGGGCCTGCAGCAGAGGCGCGGCGCGGCGGGACAGCTGCGCGGGGCCGTGGATCAGCTGCGCGGGGAGTGTTCGCGGCTGAAGGCGCAGAAGGAATCTCTCGAGAACGTGATCTCGCATCACGCTTATACAACGGATTCGGTGAAGCGTTTGTTTGCGGCGGCGGAGCGCGGGCAGGCGGACGGGTTCCGGCCTCTGGGAGTGCTTGCGGACTTCGTCGAAGTGGAAGCGACTTACGAGCGGGCGGCGGAAGAGTTTCTGCACGACGAGCTGGAATACGTGGTGGTGGAGAACTGGGCGCAGGCGGAGCGCGGAATGCAGATCTTCCGGCCGGGTTCGAAGGAGGCGCTGGAAGGACGCGCCACGTTCCTGGTGGAAACGGGATCGAATGGCCGGGCGGCAGGCGAGAGCGCGGCGCCTTCCCTGCCCCGGCTGATCGATCACCTGAAGTCTGACGAACGGCCTGAGCCGGCAGACGCCCTCGCTTCTGCCGAGGCTTTCGAACTGTTTTCTGGCGCCGGATGGAGAGACCGCGCGCAACCAGGCGGCGGAACATCCAGAGCTTCTATTTCCTGCTGGCGGACGGGCAGTGCTATCACGGGCAGACGCTGAGCGGCGGACATAAGAAGGCGAGCGGTCCGTTGGCGCTGAAGCGCGAACTGCGCGAGCTGAGCCGGACGCTGAGCGAACGCGACCGGACGCTGGGCGAGAAGACGCGAGCGATGGAGGAACTGACGCAGGAGATTGCGGAGCTGGAACGCGATCTGGACCGCCTGCGGGTGTTGCAGCAGACGCGCGAGAAAGATGCGCTGGCGCTGGGGCATGAGATGCGCAAGCTGACGGAGGAGACGAATCGCGCGAACTCGCGCATTTCGGTGGCGCGTCTGGATTTGGAGCGGCTGCGGCGGGAGCGGGAGCGGGCCATCGAGCAGCGGGATCGCAATCTGGAAGCGGTTGGCCGGAAGGAGCAGGAACGCGGCGAGCGGGAAGCGGCTCTGGAGAACAGCAGGCAGGAACTGGACGCGGCAGCGGCCGAGGCGACACGGGTGCGCGAAGAGCACTCGGCACTGCGGGCAGATCTGGCGGCTTTAGAGGAACGGCACCGCGCGGGGAGCACGGCGCTGGCGCGTCTGGAGCAGCAGATCCGTGAGATGAGCAACAGGCGGCAGAATCTGGGACAGGAGATCGAGCGGCTGGGCGAGCACCGGTCGCGGCTGCTGGCGGAGAACATCACGCTGGATCAGCGCGCGGCGGCGCTGGCGGAGCAGGTGCTGGAGACCGAAACACTGGTGCTGCAGCTGGCGCAGGATGAGACGGCGCGGCGGCAGGAACTGGCCGCGGCGGACGAGGCGCTGAAGGAGCTGCGGCAGCGGATCGAGGAAGGCCACGCGAAGCGTTCCGAAGTGGAAGTGGAGCTGGTTCGGAAGCAGAGCGAACTGAAGTTCCTCGAGGAAACCAGCCGCAAGGAACTGAACTGCGCGTTGGCGGAACTACAGGTGGAGGCGGCCGAAGGAGTCACGCTCGATCTGAACGAAGTGGAGCGTGGGTACCAGGAGATTCGAACGAAGATCGAGAACCTGGGGCCGATCAATCCGCAGGCTCTGGAGGAGTTCGATGAAGCGCAGCAGCGGCAGGATTTCCTGACGGCGCAGCGGCAGGATCTGATCGATTCCATTCGCGATACGGAGAAGGCGATCGAGGAGATCGATCAGGTGTCGAGGATGCGCTTTCAGGAGGCGTTCACGGCGATCAACGAGAACTTCAAGCAGGCGTTTTCCAGACGCTGTTCGGCGGCGGGTCGGGCGAGATGCGGCTGACCGACGAGGCGAATGCGAGCGAGAGCGGGATCGACATCATCGCGTCGCCTCCGGGAAAGAAGCTGCAGAACGTGCTGCTGCTTTCGGGCGGTGAGAAATCCATGGCGGCGATGGCGCTGCTGATGGCGATCTTCAAGTTCCAGCCGAGTCCGTTCTGCGTGCTGGATGAAGTGGACGCGCCGCTCGACGAGGCCAACATTGGGCGCTTGACGAAGCTGCTGAAAGAGATGGCGGTGGATACGCAATTCATCATCATCACGCACTCCAAGAAGACGATGGAAGCGGCGCAATCGATGTACGGCGTGACGATGCAGGAAGCGGGTATTTCGAAGCTGGTCTCGGTGAAGATGCAGGCGCCGGAAACCGCGGTCGCCTGACGTCCCGGTTCAGGTGATTCGCCGCCCGCATGGCTTGCTTTCCTCGCACGGGCAAGTTAGTCGCTGGATAGAGAATCCTGTAAACAAGCCGCTGTATTTTAGATAAACCAATGTTAATCGGCCTAGTTAGAGGGAAAAACGGTGCGAATGGTTTCATAAATGCAAGAAGAAAGTGCACTATGACTCACCTAACCGCTATTCTTTCCTCCGTGTTACTCGCGGGGGCTTTGAGCGCGCAAACGCCGGAAGTGGGGAAGCGCGCTGAGACACAACAGGCCCGGGTTGCGAACGGTGTCAAAACCGGTGCGCTGAAACCCGGAGAAACCAGACGGATCGAGAGGAGAGAAACAGCGATCCACAAAGAGGTGAAAACCGAGCGGAAGGTCAACGGAGGAGCGCTCACCGGAAACGAGAGGCGCGCGGTAAACCGGCAGGACAACAAGATGAGCCGCAATATCGCGGTGGATAAGCACAACGCAGCCACCGCCAAACCCGACAAACAGTAACAGCCTCAGCGGGACGGCACTGGCAGAGACCGGTCCCGAAATGTTAGATGCGGAGGTTGGCACTCGAATTAACAGGTAAGCTGGATCCGAGTGAAGATATCTCCGAATGTAAGCACGTTACGCGGGTGCATCACCGCGACAGTTTTTTGTTTTTTGGCCGCCTGTTCCGGGAAGAAACAGGCGGCTCCTTTTTTGCCGCTCGAAGACGAGTACGTCTACGCCACGCTTTCCTTCTCCCCCGTTTTCGCTTCTTCGCAGGGATATCACGTTCACAATGGCGTAAATATGGATTCCACGCTGGACGATTTTTCTCGGCAGTCGATTCAGAAGCAGCGCGATTTTTACACTTCGTTTCATAAGCGGCTGGCGGCGGTGGATGCCGCGCGGCTGACTCCGGAAGAACGCGCCGACTACGACATTATCGAAGGGCAACTCGGCCTGGCGCTGTTCGATCTGGACGTGGCGCAGACCTGGAACCACAATCCGACGATGTATGTGGAGACGATAGGCGCGGCGCTTTTCAATCCATACATGCTGGATTATGCGCCAAAGGAAAAGCGCGCGCAGGATATTATCGCGCGCATGGAAAAACTTCCGGCCTATTGCGAACAGGCGAAGAGGAATTTATTCCGTGCGCCGCCGATCTGGATCAAAGTGGCGCGCGAGGAGAACCAGGGAAACATCGCGCTGATTGAAAAGACGCTGCCGGCGTTTATGCCTGCGGGTGCCCGGTCGGCCTATGATCATGCGGCGGCGCCAGCTCTGGAGGCGCTTCAGGCACTGGATCATTTTTTGAACACCGACCTGCCGAAACGCGGGAACGGAAAAACCGAGCCGGACTGGCGGCTGCAGGAGAACTACAGGACCAAGTTCCGGCTGGCCCTAGGGACCGATCTGACACCGGACCAGGTGCTGGCGACGGCGGAGAACGATCTGAAGAAAGTGCGCGCGCGCATGGCGGAGCTTTCGAAGCAGATTCTGGCCGCGCATTCGCAGACGGCGGGAGCAGATGAAAGTGCAACGGTGAAAGCGGCGCTGGACATTCTGGCGCAGCGGCATGCGACGCCGGCAACCTTTATTCCCGAAGCGAAGACGGACCTGGCGGAGGCGCGGGAGTTTGTGCGGCAGAAGAACCTGCTGACGCTGCCGGCGAGAGACAACCTGCAGGTGATCGAGACGCCTCCGTTCATGCGCGGGCTGTTTGGCGTGGCGGGTTTCAATCCGGCCCCGGCGCTGCAGCCGGAACTGGGCGCATTCTTCTGGGTAACGCCGATTCCGAAGGAGTGGGATGCCAAACGAGTCGAGAGCAAGCTGCGGGAAGACAATTTTTACTCGTTCAAGCTGATCACCATTCACGAAGCCATGCCGGGGCACTATGTGCAGGGGGAATTCGCGAACGATGTGCAGCCGAAGACGCGGCGGATTCTGCGCGGCGTTATGGGAAACAATCCTTATATAGAAGGGTGGGCGCAATATGCGACGCAGATCATGCTGGACGCGGGCTTCTTCGGCAACTCGCCGGAGCTGCGCCTCTCGTTCGAAAAGCAGGAACTGCGTGTGATTACCAACGCGATCATGGATATCCGTCTGCAGACCGGGCGCATGACGGAACAGCAGGCGATGGACCTGATGGAGAAGGACGGCTTTCAGGAACATCAGGAAGCGGTGGCGAAGTATCAGCGCGCGCAGCTGTCATCGGCGCAGCTGCCGGTGTATCTGGTCGGGTGGCGCGACTGGATTCGCGTGCGCGAGCAATACAAGACTTACAAGGGCGGCGGCTATTCACTGCATGACTTCAACGACGCGGCGCTGAAGGAAGGCGCGGTGCCGCTGCCAGTACTGTATCGCCTGCTGACCGGGAAACCGCTCGCGAAGTGACACCGTCCTATACTGACAGGATGCAGGAAGAGCAGCAGGTGCGGGGTGAGCGCGGCTTCTTCAGCGGGATTGCGTGGCTGCGCGATCTGGCACTTTCGGTGGTGTTCGCGATTGTGCTGATTGTGTTTCTCTATCAGCCGGTGAAGGTGGAAGGCACCAGCATGATGCCGGCGTTGAGCGATCAGGAACGCATCTTCATCAACAAATTCACCTACCGGCTGGGGCCGAACAGCATCAATCGCGGTGATACTGTGGTGTTCTTCTATCCGCTGGACCCGAGCAAGTCTTACATCAAGCGCGTGATCGGAATCCCTGGGGACGATATCGAAATCACCGATGGCACCGTGTATGTGAACAAGCATGCGGTGGCGGAGCCGTATGTGCCGGAGGAGTACCGCGATCACCTCTCCATGCGGGAGACGGTGGTGCCGATGGAGAATTACTTTGTGATGGGCGACCACCGCAGCTCGTCGAACGACAGCCGCGCGTGGGGCTTTGTGAGCCGCAAGCTGATTTACGGCAAGGCGGTGTTCGTTTACTGGCCTCTCGACAAGATGGGCCGGGTTCGTTAACGCGCGGCCACCGGCGCGGGCATGGTTTCCTTCGTGAAACGCGGGAGCATCTCCTCGCGATTGGCCACATGCCAGACGGCCGCAGCCACTTCGGCCGCATCCTTTTTCACATCATCGGGAATGATGCGCTCGTAGGTATCGAGATTGGTGTGGTGGGTCATGCTGTTGTACTCGATGGGGTCCTGCGCGAAACCGATGCCCGGCAGACCGGCGTTGTTGAACGAGGTGCTGTCGGTTCCGCCGGTGACGCGGCTGGTGGTGCTGCTGACGCCGGCGACGCCCCAATCGGCGAACTGCGCGAGCACGGGACGCAAGACCGCGGCGGCTTCCGGCGGTCCGAAGATGCCGGCTCCGCGGATGCGGCCGGTGCCGGTATCCACGTTGAAGTAAGCATCCAGCTTGAACCATTCGGGCTTCGGATCTTCGGCCGTGCCGAAGTGCTGCTTCACGTAAGCGATGGAGCCGAGCAGGCCTTCCTCTTCGCCGGACCAGAGCGCCACGCGGATGGTGCGGCGCGGCTTCACGCCGCATCTTTTCGATCAGGCGCGCGGCTTCCATCATGATGGAGCAGCCGATGGCGTTGTCGGTGGCGCCGGTGGCGCCGTGCCAGGAATCCAGGTGGCCGCCCAGCATCACGATTTCGTCGGCCTTGTCTGTGCCCGGAATTTCGGCGATCGCGTTGTAGCTGGTCTTGCCTTCGGGATAGACGTGATTGACGATGTCGAACTGCATCTTGACGTCTTCGCCATCTGCCAGCAGGCGTTCGATGCGGCCGTAATCGTCGTTGCGCAGGATCACGGTAGGGACGGTTTTCGCGACATCGTAGGCGCGATGTTGCTGGGCGACGATGATGCCGTCGGCGCGGGCGGCGTCGTTCACGCGGATGAGAGCGCCGCCCGACAACGAGCATGGCGTCGATCTGTTCGGTGGCCTGAGCGGGCGTGAGACGCGCGGGGTCAGGCTTCGCGGCATTGGGTCCGCCCTGGCCGCCGCCGTAACCGAAGCGGCCGGCATTGGGGTTGTTGGGATCGTACTGCGCTTTCACCTGGTCGTCGGGGCGGCGCTTGGCGGGCGGATCGAAGTTCACGGGGATAACGGCGGCCTTGCCGACGAGAACGATCTTGCCGCGCACCTTGTCTTTATTGGCGGCAATCCACTGCGTCATCTCTTCTTTGAGTGGGCCGAGGCGGGCCTGCGGAAAGCGGCCGCCGCCAGGACCACCGGGCGCACCGGCGGGACGATTCTCCGGAGCGGGCGGCATGGGGCCCTGCGGAGGTTCGATTTGAACCGTGGATGCTTTTACCGTGCCGCTTGTGGAAGGCGTCCAGGCGAGCACTTCGAATTTCAGGTTCTCGCGCACGGGCGCGACGATGTAGCCGGTAGCGGTTTCATTGAGCCAGCCGGGGTGGCCGAACTCCCATGGTTCCAGGTGGCCGTTTTTCATGCCCCAGGATGTCATCTCCGCGACGGCCCATTTGGCCGCCTGCTCGTGATTCGGGGTGCCGGTGACGCGCGGCCCGTAGCGGTCGGTCAGCATGTGCAGCGTGTGCATGATCTGCGAGTGCTCCAGCTCTTCGCTGCGCATGCGCGCGGTTGCGGATTCGTCGACTTTGTCCTGCGCCAGAAGAAGAACGGAAACGCCGAGCGGGACGAGCAGCTTTCTCATGATTGATACAGAATAGCTCAGGTATGAACATCGAGTGGGTGCGGGATTATTGCCTGTCTCTGCCGCATGCAACGGAAGAGCTGCAGTGGGGCGAATCGCTGCTCTTCAAGATCGGAGGGAAGATCTTCGCAATTCTAAACCTGCAGGAGGAGCGCGAAAACCGTCTCTCAATCAAGAGCACGGCGGAGCGGGCCGCGGAGCTGGTGGAGGTGGAGGGAATCATCCCGGCGCCTTACCTGGCACGAAACCACTGGGTGTGTTTTCAGGATCTGCAGGCGCTGCGGCGGACCGAGGTGAAGGAACTGATCCGGCACTCATACGAGCTGGTTTGGGAGAAACTTCCAAAAAAGAAAAAATCGGCGCTCCCCTGGCGGCCGGCGGAACTATAATAACTCGGTTGTAAGGAGGAGTTTGAATGTTAAAAGGTAAATATCTGAATCGTTTGGTGGGCGGTGCGGCGATGGCCGGGCTGGTGGCTGCCGCGATCTCTTTCGTTTCTCCGTCAGGGAACGCGGCAAATGAAAACAACAACGCGCAGGATGAACAGCAGATGATCCAAACGGGGCTGAAGACGGCCGTGAACTCCGGGATCGTGATGAACATCGGCAACCGGGACCCGGATCTGGTGGGTCTGGGCAGCTACATGGTGAACGTGTCGGGCGACTGCAACGGGTGTCATTCGGTTCCGACGACGGAGTATGCGGCGGGCGGAAATCCCTACCTGCTACCGGGCACCATGCCGCCTTTCTTCAGCGGGCAGATGAAGTTTAACGCGAGCACGTATCTGGGCGGCAATCAGGATTTCGGGTCATTCGGGCCGGGAGCAGCGGGCGAGATCATTTCGCGTAATCTGACCCCGGATAAAACGGGGCTGCCTTTCGGTGGTCACACGCTTTCGGACTTCATGCAGATCATGAAGACGGGCGTGGATCTGGACAAAGCTCACCCGAGTTGCTCCTCCACCGGGCAAACCAACTGCCTCTCGTTCCCCTTTAACGGGAACGTGCTGCAGGTGATGTCGTGGCCTGCTTATCAGAACCTGACGGACCGTCAGCTGACAGCTATTTACACGTACGTCAGCACGATTCCCTGTCTGGAAGGCGGTCCGGGAGAACCGGCGAGCCGCTGCAAATAGCGAGCAGTCTGAGAAGCAAAAAAAGAGCGCGTGCCCGTGAAAGGCGCGCGCTCTTTTTGTTTTGGATTATGGATACGAGTTACTGACCGGCGCTGACACCGATCGGCGTGCCGATAATGTCGCCGGAGACGATCATTTCCACGCGGCGGTTCTGCTGGCGTCCGGCGGCGGTGTCATTCGAGGCGACCGGATTGGCTTTGCCCATCCCCATGGCGGAGAGGTTGTTCATGCTGATTCCCTGGGAGACCAGGTAATCGCGCACGTTGGAAGCGCGCTTCTCGGAGAGCGTCTGGTTGTATTCGTCGGTGCCGATGCTGTCGGTGTGGCCTTCGATGGAGACCTTCAGACCAGGGTAGGCGAGCAGGATGCCGGAGAACTTGGCCAGCTTCTCACGCGCGCCAGGCTTGAGGGTGCTCTGGTTAAAGTCGAAGAGCACGTCGGACATGTTGACGATAAGGCCGCGGGCGCTGTCGCGGGTTTCCAGAATGGCGTTGAACTGATCCAGCAGCCGTTTGCGCATCTGGGCCTTCTCGGCTTCGGACTGCTGCAGCGCGGTGTTGGCCTGCTGGGCCGCCATGCGGGCCTTCTCGGCCTCCGCCTGGGCAGCCTGCTGCTGGGCGAGAGCGGCGGCCTGAGCAGCCTGGGCGGCGGCGCGATCACGCTCGGCCTGAGCGGAGGCGGCCAGGGCTGAGGCGCGGGCGGCTTCGGCCTGACGGCGGGCTTCATCAGCCTGCGCGCGGGCCTGTTCGGCGGCCTGGCGCTCAGCATCGGACTTCGCCGCGCGGGCAGCTTCCTCAGCGGCGCGTGACCTCGCATCGGCTTCGCGCTGCGCGGCGGCGGCGCGCTCGGCTGCCAGAGTATCGGCCTGAATCTTGCGGACGCTGATAATGCGCGCATCTTCGGACATTTGCACGGCTTCGCGGGCGTTGGTCTCGAGAGCCTTCTTGTCGCCCTTGCCGCGGTTGTAGCCTTCGGCGTTCTGCAGATCGATCAGGGCCTTCTGGAAGGTGTCGTTGGCGTAGCGTTCAGCTCCGGCGGCGCGCGCGATGGCGACCGCATTGCGGGCCTCGCGCAGCTGCAGGTTCACCTTGGTATCGGTCACCATGGGGGCGAGCGAAGAAGTATTCAGGTTCTGTTCATAGAGGCCGCGCTGCAGCAGTTCGTATTTGGCATCCACCTGCTCAATGGTGCCGGTGGTGTCCTGGCGAATGGTGTTCTCCATGACCACGACGTCGCTGGGCTGCGTGACACCCCAGTAAGGTTCGGCGGTGACGATGAGGCCGAACGCCTGGAGTTCGGTCGCGACATCGATCGAGCGATGATCGGAAGTTCCGTTGAGAACCACTTCACCGAGGTTGTTCGCGCGGCCTTCGGGGGTGATCGCCCAAAGCACATAGGTGAGGTACTCGGGTCCAAACGAGGTTGGCATGCTCATCTTGTGCAGATCGACGGTCATCTTGGTGGCGCCGGTGTTGCTCTGCACCTTCGCGGTGCCGAGAGCGGCGGGCATCAGCGCCGTGCCGCGCAGATCGACCATAGTGGTGCCGGTGCGGTGGTGATAGTTGATCGCCTTGGTGGTGCGGGACGTGACAGTGACGCGGAAAATGGGCTGCGACATGTCACTCGACGATCCCTGCCCGCGCTGCGACTGCGTGGGATTGGGAACAATTTGCGCGCCCAGCGATCCAGCCAGGCAAAGCAGCACTGCAAATGATCTCATGTGTAATATTCCTCTCTTCTTTCGGGTTATCTGAGCAAGGCTAATGCCACAATACGGATTGCCCGGTAAAATCACGTGGACGTGCGAAGCTGAGTGCCCGGTAACGCGGGCGCGGGCCGGGGTGCTGCACACGCCGCACGGCGATATTCCGACGCCGGTCTTCATGCCTGTAGGGACGCAGGCAACGGTAAAAGGTCTTTCGCAGCGCGATCTGGCGGAAGATCTTCGGGCGCCGATCATCCTTGGCAACACCTATCATCTGTATCTGCGGCCGGGACACCATACGGTGGAGCGGATGGGCGGCCTGCACCGGTTCATGTCGTGGCCGAACGCCATTCTGACCGATTCAGGCGGTTTCCAGGTCTTCAGCCTGAGCGGGTTGCGGAAAATTAACGAAGACGGCGTGCGGTTCCAGTCGCACCTGAATGGCGATGAGCATCTGTTCACCCCGGCCTCCACGGTGGATGTGCAGCTCGCGCTGGGCAGCGACATCATGATGGTGCTGGATGAGTGCCCGGAGTATCCGGTGAGCCATGAGTATGCGCGGGAATCCATGGAGCGGACGGTGCGCTGGGCCCGCGCCGGCGTGGAGCATTACCGGGAGCAGATGAGGAGGAGGGACGGCGGCAGCGCTGTTCCCTATCGTGCAGGGATCGATGTTCCCGGACCTGCGGCGGGAGTGCGCGGCGCGGCTGGTCGAGCTGGATACCGATGGTTACGCAGTGGGCGGGCTTTCGGTAGGCGAACCGCGGCCGCTGAGCCTCGAAATCACCGCGGCGACCGAGGATCTGCTGCCGCGCGACCGTCCGCGCTATGCCATGGGCGTGGGGATGCCGGACGAACTGGCGGAGTATGTGGCGCGCGGCATCGACATGATGGACTGCGTGCTGCCGACGCGCAACGCGCGCAACGGCTGTCTGTTTACTTCAGAGGGCCGGGTGATCATCAAACACGCCCGGTATAAAGAAGATGCGGGCCCGCTGGACCCGAACTGTACGTGCTATACCTGCCGTACCTATTCGCGGGCCTATCTGCGTCATCTGTTCCAGGCGGGTGAGATTCTGTATGCGTCGCTGGCGACGCGGCACAACATCCAGCGTTATCTTGACATCATTCGTGAGATCAGGCACGCTATCCGTATTGGGAACGTTCCCCGAATACCTCCGCGCGGCTGCGCAGACATTCCGGCCGAGACTCCATAGATATAGACGCAATGTTGCTGAACCCTTTTTTCGTCCCCTCGCTTTTTTGCTCCAGACCGCGGCTGCGAACCCTTTGTTGCAGGCATTGCCGATCGTCGTGATCTTCGGCATTTTCTACTTCCTGCTGTTTCTGCCCATGCAGAAGCAAAAGAAGCAACAGAAAGCGATGCTGGAAGCGCTGAAGCCGGGCGACATGGTGGTGACAAACGGGGGCATTGTCGGCAGCATTACCGCAGTGGATGCGGACACCCTGGTGCTGCGGGTGAAACCTGATAATCTGAAGCTGCAGTTTACGCGGAGCGCGGTCTCCAGCCTGGTCTCCACGGAAGTGGCCAAGTAGGGTAGAATTCTAGGACGTTTTCCAAACAATTGTTTCCATGCAAAGAAATCTGACAGTGAAGACGGTCGTCATCGTCGCGACCATATTGCTTTGTATCTTCGGCATTATTGGCATTCCCCCGGTCGGGCGCGGAACTGAAGAGCAACCTCGATAAAAACATCCGGCTGGGGCTCGATCTGCGCGGCGGCAGCCAGCTGGTGCTGCAGGTACAGGTGCAGGATGCCATCAAGGGCGTCGCGCAGCAGGTTGTGGATTCGATGCAGGAAGAGCGCCGCAAGGGAAATCTGGATTTCACGGGCGTGGACCGCAACGATCCGACCACGATCGCGACGGCAGACACCATTCAGGTGAACGTGCACGGCGTGAACGCGAACAAGATCTCGCAGTTCCGCAGTTTCGTGGCGGATCATTATCCGCAGTGGGTGGCCGCGCCGGTGAACGCGACCGATTTCAAGCTGAACCTGAAACCGACCGAACTGGTGGACATCAAGCGGCGCGCAGTGGAGCAATCGATCGAGACCATCAAGAATCGCGTGAACGCGCTGGGTCTGGCGGAAGCGCCGGTGCAGCAGCAGGGACGCGCGGATTCGGAGTTTGAGATTCTGGTGCAGCTGCCGGGCATCGACGATCCGGCGCGCGTGAAAGACATCATCGGGCAGGCCGCGCAGCTTTCGGTCGTGGAAGTGAAGGAAGGGCCGTTCCAGAGCGAGCAGGCGGCCATGCAGCAGAAAGGCGGCATTCTGCCGCTGAATACGGAGCTGCTGAACTATCCGCGCGGCGGCGACAGGCGGCAGCTGGTATCTGGTATCGCGCTCACCGGTGATCACGGGACAGGATCTGCGCAATGCGCGGCCGTCGCGTGACGAGATGGGCAAGTGGGAAGCGGGCTTCACGCTTTCGCCAGGATGGCGGCAAGCGCTTTGAGGCGTTCACCGGATCGAATATCGGCAACCGCCTGGGCGTGGTGCTCGATCGGACTCTGCGCAGCGTGGCGACCATCAATTCGGCTATCAGTGATTCGGGACGTATCACGGGCCTGGGCAGTGAGCAGGAAGCTTCGGATCTGGCGCTGGTGATGCGCTCGGGATCGCTTCCCGCGGGCATTCAGTATCTGGAAGAGCGCACGGTGGGACCCTCGCTCGGCGCGGATTCCATTCATCAGGGCTTTATCGCGGGTATCGCGGGTCTGGCGGCGGTGGTGCTGGTGATGCTGATCTATTACAAGATGAGCGGCATCAACGCGGTGCTGGCGCTGATTCTGAATACGATGATTCTGATTGCGGCGCTCTCTTACTTCCATGCGACGCTGACGCTGCCGGGCATTGCGGGTATCATTCTGACCATTGGTATGGCGGTTGACAGCAACGTGCTGATCTTTGAGCGCATCCGCGAGGAACTGCGCTCGGGCAAGTCGATCGTGGCGGCGGTGGAAGCGGGATTCGGTAAGGCCTGGTGGACCATCGTGGATACGCACGTGACCACGATTGTGTCCTGTCTGTTCCTGTTCCTGTTCGGAACCGGGCCGGTGAAAGGCTTTGCGGTGACGCTGGTGATTGGTCTGGTGGCCAACGTGTTCACCGCGGTTTTTGTGTCGAAGACCATCTTCGAATATGAGTTGTCGCGCAGCCAGCAGGTGACGGCGTTAAGCATTTAGTTCGGGAACAGAAAAGGGTTGAACTCGGTGTCTTACCAACTTGCAGTCGGGTATGCACCGGCCGGTCCGGCACGGATTGGGCAGGCAGTGACTGATGGAATTATTTAGAAATACAAATTTTGATTTTCTTGGGAAGAAGTGGCCCTTTATCATCGCATCGCTGGTTTTGACGGTGGCCGGGCTGGTTAGTCTCGCCGTCAAGGGCGGCCCACGGTATGGGCATCGATTTCCAGGGCGGCACGCTGATGACCTATAAGTTCGCCGGGCCTCCTCCGGTGTCGGCAGATCCGGAGCGTGCTCGATAAGGCGCTTCCCGCGGCGCCCACGGTGCAGAAACTTCACCGGCGGCGAGAACCAGGTTTCCATCGGTACCGAAGGCGCCGACAACGCGGCCCTGACGAAGAACCGGCAGATTGTGCTGGACACTCTGGAGAAAAGCTTCGCGCACCCGGAAGCCGGGAAGCTGGACTTCAACAACGCGAGCCGCGAGGCGGTACGCGATCAGCTGCGCGACCCGCTGACCAGGAATGGCGTGATGCTCTCTGACCCGCAGCTGGATGAAGCTGACGGGCGGACATGCTGACCTTCCGCAACACGCCGCCCCGTTCGGGCGTGGTGACGGATTTCGGACAGCTGACGGCAGTGCCGGGAGTGACTCCCGCGGTTGTGAAGGCGTTGCGCGAGCAGCTTCTATCTGGCGCCCTTCAACCTGCAGAGCACGGACTTTGTGGGTCCCGAAAGTAGGCAAGGATCTGCGGATGTACGCGGTGCGCGCGACGCTGCTGGCGCTGGCGGGCATGCTGGTGTATATCGCGTTCCGCTTTGAGTGGATTTATGGGCGTGGCGGCGGTGATCGCGGTGTTTCACGACACCATCATCACGATCGGCGTCTTTTCGCTCTTCAATAAGGAGATCGATCTTACGGTGATTGCGGCGCTTGTTGACGCTGGTGGGTTATTCGATGAACGATACGATCGTGATCTTCGATCGGATCCGCGAGAACCTGCGGCTGAACCGGCGGGAGAAGCTGGAGGACGTGATCAACCGCAGCGTCAACCAGACGCTGAGCCGGACCGTGATGACTTCCGGACTGACCTTCCTGACGGTGCTGGCGCTGTTTCTTTTTGGCGGCCCGGTGCTGCATGGCTTTTCTTTTGCCCTTGTGGTAGGTATCATCGTTGGTACTTATTCCTCGGTGTTCGTCGCGAGCCCGATTGTGCTGTATGTGGCATGACTAGATGGAAGCGCGGCGGGCAGCGGCCCCGGTGCCGGCGGCGTCACGCAGTGAAGACGGCAATTCCAGCCGGCGTGAAGCCAGGGATGGGTAAGGTTGTACGGAGCAAGCAGTGAACAGATAGAGAGACGTCCGGAACGGACCCCCGTCATCGTCCGCGCCGGCAGATATTTCCCAATTCAGAGAGGCCGAAATGTTTGAACAGACATTTGTGGAAGGCGTAGGCAAGACCAATAAGATCCTGGACGATTCTGTTGTCGTTTTCGATATCAGATCGCGGTGGTGGCCGTGCTCGTCATCATTCCATTGATTTACTTCGACACAGATCAAGTCGGCGCAGATGGCGAGCTTCCTGGTAGCTCCGCCGCCGCCACCGCCCCCGCCGCCGCCGCCCCCAGCGGCTGCCGTGAAAGTGGTCAAGCCGGTAGTGAAGCTTGACCTGACTCACCTGGTCGCCCCCAAGACCATTCCCAAAGAAATTAAGATGATTAAGGAAGAGGAAGCCCCGCCTTCCGCAGGCGTTCCTGGCGGCGTCCCTGGCGGCGTTCCCGGGTGGTACCGGCGGCGGCGTGCTGGGTGGCATTCTGGGCGGTCTGCCGTCCGCGGCGCTCCGCCTCCGCCTCCTCCTCCGGCCGGACAAGCCGAAGGCCGAAGGCCCCGTCTTCGATTCGTGTGGGTGGCAACGTGTCGGCCGCCAACCTGCTGCGGCAGGTGAAGCCGCCGTATCCTCCGCTCGCCCGCCAGGCGCGCATTCAGGGCACGGTGAAGTTTCAACGCGGTGATCGGAAAAGATGGCAAGATCCAGAATCTGACGCTGGTCAGCGGGCACCCGCTGCTGGTGGCGGCAGCTCAGCAGGCGGTGGAGCAGTGGGTTTACAAGCCGACTCTGCTGAACGGCGAGCCGGTGGACGTGATCACGACAATCGACGTGAACTTCACGCTGAATCAGTAGTCCACGCGATATCAGGAACGCAGTAGCATTTTTGAAACGGCAACAGTCTAAGTAACTTAACTTCAACTCGCAGGAGAAAAAAAACGATGCTTTTACAGTTACAGTTCTGGCGTTCATGCTGCTGCAGGAAGCAGAGTCAGCCTGGTTGGGATCCCCGTTCTCTGTGGAACAACATGGGAATCCTCGCCAAGTGCGTCGTCATCGTCATGTTCATCATGTCGGCGTGGTCCATCGGTGTCATGATCGATCGTCTGATGGCTTACAACGCCGCAAAGAAACAGTCCCGCGCTTTTGCCCCGGCCGTTGCCGGCGCGCTGCGTGAAGGCAAGTTGGATGAAGCGATCAAGATTGCGGATCGTTACAAGAAGAGCCACCTGGCGAAGGTTGTGGTGGCGGGTCTGCAGGAATTCCAGGCACATCAGGCGTCCACCGAAATTTCGGGTGAAGAAATCGAAGCTTCCAAGCGCGCTCTCGAGCGTTCCGAAGCCATTGTGCACGCGGAACTGAAGCGCGGCGTTTCGAGCCTCGCGACCATCGGTTCCACGGCGCCGTTCGTCGGTCTGTTCGGCACCGTCGTCGGCATCATCAATGCGTTTAAGGAAATGGCAGAACCAGAAGACGGCCGGTATCGCGGCCATCGCGGGCGGCATTTCTGAAGCGCTGGTGACCACCGCTATCGGTCTGTTCGTGGCCGTTCCCGCTGTCTGGATGTTCAACTACTTCACGGGCCGCATCGATGCGTTCGACGTGGAGATGGGCAACTCCAGCTCCGAGCTGATCGATTACTTCCTGAAGCGTTCGCAGCGCGCGCGCGGGCATCCGCAAGTAGTACAGCTAACAGTGCGAGTTGATTATTCGGACGAGTGCGAGTTGACCGTAGGCGCCCGGCCGGTATCGCGACCGGTGCCAACAGTAAACTGTTCAGGAGATTTCGTCATGGAACAGAAGAAAGCGCCGCCGCCGGTATCCGACATCAACGTCACGCCCATGGTGGACGTGATGCTCGTCGTGCTGATCATCTTCATGGTGATCACGCCGATGCTTTCGAACGACCAGATTGCCGATCGATATGGCGCGGGCGCGGAACCCGATCACCATGGCGGATGCGGATAAAGAAGATGCCGTGATGGTGGCGGTCACGCGCGACGGCAAGGTGTTTCTGAGCCCGGGCGCTGCAGCTGCCGCCGGAAGACTGGGCGAGAAAGTGAAGGACCTGCTGACGAACAAGCCGACCAAGCTGGTTTACCTGAGAGCCGATCGCGCGCCAAGTACGAGGTGGTGGAAGACGTGGTCGACAACCTGCGCACCGCGGGCGTGGATCAGCTGGGATTACTGACCGAACAGATTCAAGACAAGAATCAAAGCCGGCACGCCGCTGGCGGCGCTGGTCTGTAAGCACCACTTCTTAGGAAAGATTCTACTTAAGGAGCTACGACTATGGCAATGAATGTAGGCGGCGGTGGCGGCGTCCAAGCGAACATCAACATGACGCCGATGATCGACATCCTCCTGGTGTTGCTGATCATTTTCATGGCCATTTCGCCTGTCCACCCGAAAGGTCTGGAGGCGCTGGCGCCGCAGCCGCCACCCCCGAATTCCCCGCCCCCGCCGGATAACGATCGCACGGTGGTGATCAGATCGCCAAGCAGACAACGTGAAGATCAATCAGGAAGGACCACGCTGGGACAAGCTGGAGGACCGTCTGGTGGAGATCTTCAAGACTGCGCAATCAGACGCGTGGTGTTCATCAAGGGCGACCCGGATCTCGATTACTCGTATGTCGCGCAGGCCATCGACATGGCGCACGGCGCGAACATCGATAAAGTCGGTCTGATGACGCCGAAGGTGGAGGATGGTCATGAACGTAATGCGGCTGTGCGAGAACTCAGTACCGCGTGAAGCAGATTGTGTTCGCGGGCGCTCTGGTCTCTCTGGCAGTGCTGTCTTCCGGCTGCCAGAAGCTGAAAGCCCGCGACAACCTGAATAAGGGCGTGCAGGCGTTCAAGGCGCGCGCAGTATTCGCAGGCAGTCGAACTATTTCAAGGAAGCCAGGATCTCGATCCGGAATGGTCTGTTCCGCGCCTCTATCTGGCCATGTCGTACATGAGCCAGTGGATTCCGGGTGCCGAATCTCCCGAGAATCAAAGTTCGCGCAATCGGCCATGGATCAGTTCAAGAAGGTTCTGGATAAAGATCCGAAGAACGAGATCGCCACTGCATCCATCGCTTCGATCTACTTCAACGAGAAGAATTTCGATAAAGCGGCGGAGTGGAACCAGAAGCTGATCGCCATCAAGCCGGACAGCAAAGAAGCGTATTACACACTCGGCGTGATTGCATGGACGAAGTGGGTGGCAGGTGGATCTGACCGAGCGGCAGAAATGAAGGATGAAGCCGCGAAGATCCAGGCCCGCTGAAAGACAAGATCGGGAAGAGTCGACCGACAAGGCTGAGCTGAAAGCCAAGTGGATGCCGATTCTCGATCAGGGAATTTCAGGATGATGCAGAAAGCCTTCAGATCGATCCCAACTACGACGATGCGATGGCCTATATGAACCTGTTGATTCGCTACAAGCGCCGATCTTGCTCGACACCCCGGAAGAATAGAAGAAGCAGAGCGAGATCGCGGACGACTGGGTGAACAAGTCCATGGAAGCCGCAAGATCAACACGGAGAAGAAGGAAGAAGAGCAGGCACAATGAACGGCACAGAAGACAGTAGTCATAGCTTGCTTTCCATGGGGCGGACCATCAGGGTCCGCCCATTTCTCATCTGGCAGTAGAATGAAAGTGTGCTCTCCGAGTCACCGGAATTACACTAGATAGCCGTCGCCCCGCGATCACGCATATCGAGTCCTCGCGACTGGAGCACATTCGACGGACTCCTGAAGCGCAGGTTCGGGAGTATCGCCCCAAAGACGACCTTTCCCCCGTCGAACGCGCCTTATCACTTTCGCCAGCGCGAACACCACAAGAAACAGTTGCGCGATTCCGGCGAGCCTTACCTTTCGCATCCGCTGGCCGTAGCGCGAATTCTGGCCGAGATGCGCATGGATGTGGTCAGCCTCGAAACCGGCCTGCTGCACGACGTGGTGGAAGACACCAGCGTCACCATTGACGAGATCCACAAGAACTTTCGGCAAGGAAGTCGCCAACTGCGTCAACGGCGTCACCAAGCTGACCAAGCTGGATTTTTTCTCCGCCGAAGAGCGCCAGGCCGAGAGCTTCCGCAAGATGCTGCTGGCGATGACGGACGACATCCGCGTCATCATCGTGAAACTGGCGGACCGGCTGCACAACATGCGCACGCTGGGCGCTCTCTCGCCGGAGCGCAAAGAACGGATCGCGCGCGAGACGCATGGAGATCTACGCGCCGATCGCGCACCGCCTCGGTATGGGCAAGGTCCGCGGCGAGCTGGAGGATCTGGCGTTCCAGCATCTCGATCCGGAAGGCTATCGCGAAGTCTCCGCGCACCATCGAAGTCGAAGCGCGGCGACAACGAACAGTTCCTGATCGAACTGCGCAAGAAGGTGGAAGAGCGAGCTGGCGGCGCGAAGGCATTCCGGCGCGCGTGGACGTCGCGGGTGAAGCGAGCCTATTCGGTTTACCTCAAGATGAAGCGGCAGAAGATTCCGATCGAGCAGGTCTACGATCTTCTGGCTCTTCGCATCATCACCGATTCGGTGAAGAACTGCTATGCCGCGCTGGGCGTGATCCACAAAGAGTGGCGGCCCGTGCCGGGGCGCATCAAGGACTTCATCGCGATTCCCCGCCCGAACCTGTACCAGTCGCTGCACACCTCGGTGTTCGGACCGGAAGGCCGGCACTTCGAAGTTCAGATCCGGACCGAGGAGATGCACCGCATCGCGGAAGAAGGCATCGCGGCGCACTGGAAGTATAAAGAAGGCCGCAAGGGCATGGCCGCAGGACGACCAGCGCATCGCCTGGCTGCGGCACCTGGTGGAGTGGCAGAGCGAGGTGCGGGATTCGGGCGAGTTCCTCTCGACGCTCAAGGTGGATCTCTATCCGGAGGAGGTTTATGCGTTCACGCCGCAAGGGCAAGGTGATCATCCTTCCGCGCGATGCCACGCCGGTCGATTTCGCCTACGCCATCCATTCCGATATCGGGCAGCTGTGCAAGGGCGCGAAGGTCAACGGACGCATCGTGCCGCTGCGGTACACGCTGAAGAACGGCGACAGCGTCGAGATCATCACCGAGAGCGGCCACAAGCCGACCAAGGACTGGCTGAGCTTCGTCAAGACGGCGCAAGCGCGCGCAATAAGATCAAGCACGTCATCAACGCCAGCGAGCGGCTGAAGGCGATTGAGATCGGCGAGAAGTATCTGGAGAAGGAAGCGCAGCGGCTGAACGTGCAGCTGAAGGAGGTCACAGCGCGCAACCCTGCTGAGCGTGGCGGCGGATTACGGCTTCAGTAAGGCCGACGACCTCTACGCGGCGCTGGGCTATGGCAAGTTCTCCGCGCGCCAGGTGCTGCAGAAGCTGGCGCCCGACGCAGATGCTGGAAGAAGCCGCCCGAACCGGCCAGCCGGCTCCGCGAGAGCACGCCCGACCACAGCCGCCAGGCGCGATGGCGATGCGGTCATCCGCGTCAAGGGCTTCGACGATCTGCTGGTCTACCGCGCGCAAGTGCTGCAACCCGATTAAGGGCGAGCCAATCGTCGGCTATGTTACGCGCGGCAAGGGCGTCGCGGTGCACTCGAAGCTGTGCCCGAATGTGCAGAATCTGATGTACGACGTGGAACGCAAAATCGATGTGGAATGGGCGCGGAATGCCGCCGAAGCGTTGCCCGGTCACGCATGGTGGTGCATACCGACGACCGGCCGGGACTGCTGGCACAGCTCACCTCATCTGCTTTCCGACGAGAAAGCCAATATCCGAAGCCTGGAAGCGCAAGACGGACATCGGAGATGACAGGCGAAGGCGCGGAGATCGAGATGACCATCGACATTCGCGACAAGAAGCAGCTGGAAAAGCTAGTTTGGCGCAGTATGCGGCGCATCTCCGGCGTGCGCGACGTGAAGCGCCTGTTTCATCTAGCAACATGACCAGAACGATGACTAAGTGACGTGTACCGATCCCGAGCACATTGCGATCTCGAAATCGCGCGGGATTCAGATCGATTGGAAAGACGGCCATAAGAGCGACTACGGCGTGGTCTATCTGCGCGACCACTGTCCGTGCGCCGGCTGCACCGGGCGCTCATGGAACGCCTCCCCGGCCAAAAACCGAAGACAATCCCTTTAAATGCTTCGAGCCGAAAGTGAAGATGGTGAGCGTGGAACCGGTGGGTAATTACGCCATCCGCATCGTGTGGAGCGACGGACACTCGACCGGCATTTATTCGTTTGAGCACTTCCGGCGGATTTGTCCCTGCGAGCAGTGCCATATACTCTAAGCATGCGGCGTGGCGCGCTTCTGCTCGCGGTTTTCTGCGCGTCGGCGTTCGCCCAAAGTGCCGACAAGAAGAAGGATCCGGCGGAGATCGGAACCCGCAAGGTAGCAACCGGCCTCAATCTTTACAGCATCGAGAAGGAACTTGCGCTCGGGCGGCAGCTGGCTCGCGAAGTGGAAAACCAGGCGAAGCTGTACACCGATCCAATCGTCAACGAATACCTGAACCGCCTGACACAGAACCTGACGCGGCATTCGGATGTGACGTTCCCGGTGACGGTGAAGATTTTGGAATCGGACCAGCCAAACGCGTTTACGCTGCCCGGCGGACACATCTTCGTCGATACCGGCCTAATCCGGCTCAGCGAATCGGAAGCGGAGCTGGCGTCGGCGATCTCGCATGAGCTCGGTCATGTGGCCGCGCGCCATGCGACTCGCCAGGCTACGCAGGAGCAGGTGGTAAAAGGTCTGGCGGTGCCCGCGGTCCTGTTTGGCGGCATTCCGGGTTTGCTGGCCACGCAGGCGGCGCCGCTCGGCTTCCTGAAGTATTCGCGGCTTTTCGAAAACGAAGCCGATCTGCTGGGCGTGCAGTACCTCTACGAATCGGGCTACGACCCTTCGGCAGCTGTGGACTTCTTCGAACGCATCGAAGCCATCGAGCGTCGCAAGCCGGGGCTGGTGGGCCAGCTGCTGAATACGCATCCTGTTACCGCGGACCGGATTGCGCGGACGGAAAAGAACATTAGCCGCATGCTCCCGGGCCGTACCGAATATGTCATCAATACCTCGGAATATGAGAGCATTCGCGGCAGACTGGGACCGAAACCGGAGAAGCAGAAGGACAGCCGGCCCACCCTGCTGAAACCGGGCGAAATCGCCGAAAAAGACGAAGCCGGGCACCGAAACCTGTGGTAACCGCGGGCATCGCCTGCGCGTAGAACATTTAGGCAGTAAATTACGGGTATCGCACGGGTTTATACTAGCCTCAGGAGAATCTCCCCAGCATGTTTCCTCTCCATCGTGTGGCTGCCGGCAAACTGGCGGTCCTCGGCCTTCTCTCGGCCCTGGCCAGTTCTCCGGCGTTCGCGGAAGACAAAAAGAAAGATCCCGACGAGATCGGCAACCGTGATGTCGGCAAGGGCGTAAACTTCTACTCCATCGAGAAGGAGATTGCGCTCGGCAAGCAGATGGCGCAGGAAGTGGAACGTCAGGCGCGCATCGTGGACGATCCGATCATCGCGGAATACGTCAATCGCATCGGCCAGAATCTGGTTCGGAACTCGGATGCCAAAGTTCCGTTCACCATCAAGGTGATCGATTCGGAAGAGATGAACGCGTTCGCGCTTCCGGGCGGCTTCTTCTTCGTCAACACGGGCATGATGGTGAAGGCCGACAACGAAGCCGAGATGGCGGGAGTGATGGCGCATGAAATTGCGCACGTTGCCGCGCGCCACGGCACGCGCAACGCCACCAAGGGACAGATTGTGAACCATGGCGAGCATTCCGCTGATCTTCATGGGCGGCTGGACCGGCTATGCAATCCGCCAGGGCGCGGGGCTCGCGATTCCGATGGGCTTCCTGACATTCTCGCGAGCGGATGAATCCGAAGCCGATATGCTCGGCCTCCAGTACATGTACAAGGCCGGGTACGATCCGCAGTCGTTCGTCGATTTCTTCGAGAAGATTCAGTCGCATGGAAAAGAAGAAGCCGGGCACGATCGCGAAGGTGTTCTCGACGCACCCCATGACGGAGACGCGCATCAAGAATTCGCAGCATAATATTCAGGAATATCTGAAAGCCAAGCCGGAATATGTGCTCACCACGTCTGAGTTCAACGACGTGAAGGCCCGTCTGATGGCGATGCATAACCACCGCAAGATCGACAGCAAGGACGCTGGACGTCCGCAGCTGCGACGCGCGCCGGGCGCAGGGACCACCATCGATGATGGCTCCGGTGGCGGCACCAAGTCCACGACAGATTCAGACGAGCGGCCTACGTTGAAGCGCCGCGATCCGGATCCGTCGGAATAGTGTGGCGAAGTTCTCGCTTGTTGTTTTTTTGGGGGCGGTCTGCATGAGTATGCAGGCCGCCCCCGTTGTTTTGGTGCATGGGCACCGTGGCGCCCGCGCGCTACGTCCGGAGAATACCCTCCCGGCCTTCCGCTACGCCATCGCTCAGGGAGTGGACGCGCTCGAGCTCGACATGGCGGTGACCAGGGACAACGTCATCGTGGTCTCGCACGACCCCGTTCTTGAGCCGCCGGTTTGCAGCGGCCCGGCCGCCAGCGCCGTGATACACACACTCACGCTCGCGCAGGTGCGCGAATGGGACTGCGGCAAGGTTCGCAACCCGCGCTTTCCGAAGCAGCAAACCGTCGCTGGTACGCGCATGCCCACGCTCGATGAGGTATTCGACCTCGCGCCGCTGGGCAACTTCGATTTCAATATCGAGACCAAAATTTTCCTGGCGCATCCGGAATACACACCGGGTCCGGACGAGTTCGCGCGCATGGTGCTGCAGAAGGTTCGCGCGCATAAGCTGGAAAAGCGCGTCATACTGCAGTCGTTTGATTTTCGGACGCTGGTGGCTATGAAGAAATTGGCGCCGGAGATTCGGATTTCGGCACTGATCGAAGGCCAGCCGCGGGATTTCGTCGAAGCGGCACGCGAGGCGAAAGCGGAGATCATCTCGCCCGAATTTCCGATGGTTACGCCCGAGCGCGTGAAGGCTGCGCATGCGGCCGGGCTTCAGGTGGTTCCGTGGACCGCGGATGAGCCGAAGGACTGGGAAGCACTCGTCGCCGCTCATGTGGACGCCATCATCTCCGATGATCCGGCGGCCCTGATCACTTGGTTGAAGGCTCGTGGTTTGCACTAGCAATCAGGCTTTCTCCCTGGTACAAATACAACCCCTACATCTGTACGATTACTGACATTCAGCCCGCGCCCTGACACGATGAAGTCAGGATATGAGACGCGTTCGCAGCAGCAGATCACGCAGCCGGTTCGCCGCCTTGGTATTGATCTGCGCGGCAGCAGCGGCACTCGCCTGGCTCGGCCTGCAAACGCGCGATGAGGATGCAGGCGCATTACCCGAGCGCATAGCAGCATCTCCAACCCCCGCCACCGTAAACCCGCGTAATGCCGAGGCGCCCCCGGTCTACCCGTATTCAGTGATCCCGGGAGGCGCGCGAGATTCCGCGGAACTGCGCAATGCCCTGCACGATGATCCGATCGCCGCGCGGCACTACACCGGGTTCGCCGTCGAGCATGCCGTGCTCGAATGGGTGCATGCCGACCGCCGCGCGTATGTTTCGTATCGCCTGAACGGCCGCATCTACTGGACCGCCCATCGAGTGCGCATCGCGCGCGGCGAATACGTGCTGACCGATGGTGTCGCCACCGTGCGCGCTCGCTGCGGCAATCGCATCTCGGATGTGCCACAGACTCCTGTGGCGTCCGCTGAACCGCCCGAAGAAGCCATGGACTGGCTGCCGCCCATGGAAGAAGATAGAATCCGGCCCGTTATCACCGCGCTGGACCTGCCGCCCGCAATCGTGCTGCATGCTCCCGCGCCGGCGGTCACGCTTACCGAACCGGAGCCGCCCGCATCCATCACCCTGACCAGTATCCCGGCCGCCCGAACAGAAGTGCTGGTGGAATATCGGCCCTGGATCGCCACGCCAACGCCCGAACCCGGCACTTGGCTTCTTTTCGGAACCGGAGCGGCGGCGCTGGTTTACAGACGGTTCAGAATCTCACGGCAGCGCGACTGAAATTTCGTGTCCGCCCCGGCATGCCGCGCTTCTTTCTCCACGGTGGCTCGATCGCCCAGCAGCAAAGCAAACTGCAGCATGGTCCAGCAGCGGTAGCCGGTCTGTGGCTGCATGCGTTCCGAAGCCCGCATCGCCCGGAAGCCCGCTTCATTTTTGCCGAGATGGTAATCCGCCATGCCCAGCAGATACTCGGCGCTCGGATCTTCCACCATGCTGGCGATGATGTTCGCGTATTCCGCTGCCTTCGCGTAATCGCCCTTCTGATATTGCGCAATCACCTGCTCCACGCGGCTGTGATGCGAAGCAGGCGAATCCGCCAGCATTTCCTTCGTATCGAGCGGCGGCATGCTCACCAGACTCGCGTACTGCGAAGACGGCGTGAAGCCAAGCGGCTCTTCCCCGCCCCTTTTGCGTGCCCACGGCCAGGGAATCAGGCTGGCCACCAGCGCGGCCGCCGCCACTGCCATCCACATCACACGGCGCCGCACCGGCGCGGTTCGTTCACGCGGCTCCTGCGAGCGCGCTAAAAACGCCAGATCGTGCCGGCATTCGGTACAAACCTTCAAGTGACCGGCAATCCCATCCCGCCGGTCGCCATGCAGTTCGCCATAGAAGTAGCGCGAAAGCGTGTCCACATCCGGGCAGGCCGCCACCGTCACTTGATCCTCGATGCCCGCCGCCGGCTCCAGCACAGACCGCATCTGCACGAAGCTGGCAAGCAGCGCCGCGCAGTACGCGCACTCCGACGCATGCGGCGAGGCGACACCGGTCTCGGCCGCGGTCCACAGCCGCTCATGCCGCACTTCCTCCGTTCCCGTCAGCCCCAGAGCCAAGGCGTGGCTGTCGGGCTGATACTCTCCCGGATCAATACACATCCTGCCCATTAGTTACCCTGCGAGCGCCCTTTCTTCACGTCGATGCTCACCGGCTGCTCGGCCACCGCCGGCGCTCCGAAGAGCCTCGCCAGAATTGCGCGCGCCTTGAAAATACGCGTCGCCACAGTATTGATGGGTGATGACGTCCGGCGGGCAATCTCCTCATAACTCATCTCGTCGCTCACCCGCAGACGAAAGGCCGTGCGCAGCGGCTCCGGGATGAACTGGTACATGCGCTCCGCTGCCAGGCTCGCGTCGATCGATTCAAACTGGTAATCCGTCACCGGGATGGTGCGTTCGCGCTCCTCGCCATTTACTTCGAAGGTGAGACGCACCATCTTTTCGCGGCGGCGCGCGCGGTCGCTTCGAAGCCGCTGCAAAATGGCGATCTGCACCACCCGGTAAATAAAGGTTTGCAGTTTCGCGTCGCCCCGGAACTCGCCTTTGGAGCGAATCAGCGATACGTAGGCGTCATGCAGAATGTCTTCGCGATCGGCTGGCTCGGAAACTTCGCGAGTGAGCAGCCCCTGCACCTGTTTGCTTGAAACGAAATACTGGGAATAGAGGGCATCGCGGGCCTCCGAATCACCGGCCTGCGCCCGCGCCAGCAGCTCGGCCTCGGCGTTTTGTTCCATCGTCTGCCCGATTGGGCCAGACTCCACATTACCGCTGCCAGGCCATGTCTTCCAAACAGCGCGCCACCAGGGAGGTCCAGCCGGTCTGGTGAGAGGCGCCGCACCCGCGCCCGGTGTCAGCTTCAAAGTATTCGTGGAAGCAGGTGAGGTCGCGCCAGTGCGGGTCATCCGCATACCGCCGCAGCTCGCCCTGCCAGGGGCTCCAGCCGGAACTGTCCGGAAGAAACAGCCGCGAGAGGCGTGTGTTCAAGTCATACGCCACTTCCTGCAGAGTCATCATCACGCCGGAACCGGTAGGGCACTCCACTTTCAGAGTGTCTCCAAAGAAGTGGTGATAACGTTCCAGCGATTCGATCAGCAGGTAATTCAGCGGGAACCAGATTGGTCCGCGCCAGTTGGAGTTGCCGCCGAACAAACCGCTGCGCGATTCGCCCGGCTCATAGTTCACGCGCCGCTCGGCGCCGTCCACATGCAGAATGTACGGGTGCTGCTCATGAAATTTAGAGAGCGAGCGAATCCCGTAAGGCGAGAGAAATTCATTTTCGTCCAGAAGCCGCTGCAGCACGCGCGTCAGCCGCTCGTGCGAGGGAATCGCAAGCAGCCGGTGATTGTGGTCGGGCTTTTTCGAAACCTCCATGCAGCTAATCTGGTTTTTCATGTCGTGGCGATTGTCCAGAAACCACTGCATGCGTTTCGCAAACGCGGGAAGCTTCGCGATTTCCTCTTCTTCCAGCACCTCCACCGCAAACAGCGGAATCAGGCCCACCATGGAGCGGATCTTCAGCGGATGCGGCTGCCCATCGATTAGCAGCTGGTCGTAATAGAAGCCGTCCGCTTCATCCCACAGCCCGGTCCCGCCCAGCGTGTTCATGGCGTCAGCGATGTAGACGAAGTGTTCGAAGAACTTGGAGGCGATATCCTCGTAGCCCGGATCATCGGCAGCCAGTTCGAGCGCCATCGAAAGCATGGTCGAGCAGTAGAATGCCATCCATGCCGTGCCATCCGCCTGTTCCAGAGCCTGCCCATTCGGCAGCGGCTGCGATCGGTCGAAGATGCCGATGTTGTCGAGGCCGAGAAAGCCGCCGGAGAACACCTGCTTGCCCAGAACGTCTTTGCGGTTCACCCACCAGGTGAAGTTGATCAGCAGCTTCTGGAACACGCGCGCCAGAAACACCCGGTCGCGCTGGCCCCGCGGCGCGCTGATCTTATAGATGCGCCAGCATGCCCACGCGTGTACCGGCGGGTTCACGTCGGAAAACGCAAACTCGTACGCCGGCACCTGACCGTTCGGGTTCATGTACCACTCGCGATGAAACAGCACGATCTGCTCCTTCGCGAATTCCGGATCGATCTGCGCAAACGGAATCATGTGAAACGCCAGATCCCATGAGGCGTACCACGGGTACTCCCACGTATCCGGCATGGAGATCACGTCGCGATTAAAGACGTGCACCCACTGGCTGTTGCGGCCGCTCCAGCGGCTGTCGGGCGGCTTCGGCTGCGAAGGGTCACCCTCCAGCCAGTCCATTACGGCGTAATGGTAAAACTGGCGCGACCAGAGCAGGCCGGCATACGCATGGCGCGCCACCAGCTTCTCTTCGCCCGACATCTTCGATTCCAATACCGTTTCGTAAAATGCATCGGCTTCGGCGATGCGCTCCGTGAAGATGCGGTCGAAGCCACTGCCGAAAGCTTGCTCGGGAGCATCGTCCGCACTGCACAGCCGGAAACGCAGCTGCACCTCACCGCCAGCCGGAATTGCCAGCTGATAATACGGCGCGGCTTTGGTGCCGGTCTGCGCCGGGTTTACGGCCTCGGTGCGGCCATGCACCACATAGCTGTCGAAGGCGTCTTTGGGATGATGGTCCGGATCGTGCATCCCGAAAAGACGATCGCCATTGGTTTCGTTATCGGTGAACAGCAGATCGGCCTGCCGCTCGATGAGGAACCGGAAGTCGCCCAGCGATTCATGCGCCAGCGCCAGCCCATCGCCGTCACGCGTGATGGCCGGCTTCGCCCAGTAGCCCTCGCCGGTACGTCCCCATGACCATGTATTGCGAAACCACACGGTAGGCAGCACGTGCAGGGTGCTCTCTTCCGGCCCGCGGTTTGCCGCAGTGATGCGAATCAGCAGATCGTCGGGCCCGTTCTTGGCATATTCCACGGTCACATCGAAGTAGCGGCCTTCGTCGAAGATGCCGGTGTCGGTGATTTCGTATTCGCCCGCGTCCTTGCCGCGCCGCGCGTTTTCCTCGATTAAGTTCTGATACGGATACGCGCGCTGCGGGTATTTATACAGCCCCTTCAGATAAGAATGCGTCGGCGTGGAGTCGAGGTAGAAGTAAATCTCCTTCACGTCCTCGCCGTGGTTGCCCTGCTGGTTGGTCAGCCCGAACAGGCGTTCCTTCAGAATGGGATCCTGGCCGTTCCACAGAGCGGGCGCGAAACACAGCCGCGCTTCGCGGTCGCAGATGCCTAGCAGACCGTCTTCGCCCCAGCGATATGCGCGGCTGCGTGCGTGGTCATGCGGAAAATACGTCCAGCATGTGCCGTCCGCCGAGTAGTCCTCGCGCACCGTGCCCCACTGGCGCTCCGAAAGGTACGGGCCCCAGCGCTTCCAGTTCTTCTTTCGGGCGGCGTCTTCCGCGAGGCGTTGCTTCTCGGCGTCCGCCATTACTTCGCGATCTCGATCACGTTCTTGATTCCCTCATGGCTGTTGATCGGATCGGAAAAATGATCGAGCGGGTACTTCGCCGTGATGAGTGCGCTCACCGCTTCCGGCCACTTGCGCTTGAAATCGCCCAGGTCTTTAATGGCGTTCGCGAAGGCAGTCTTGTCCGCATTCACCGTCCCCAGCAGCAGCTGATTCTTCAGCACCATGTTGCGCATGATGGTGTCGGTATCGATCTTCACCGGCGCATGCACGCTGGGGATACCGGTCAGGATGAACAGCCCGTTGGTGCCGAGGTATTTCAACACGTCAAACGCGAACTGCGACGCGCCCACGGCTTCGAATACCAGATCGATATTGCCCACCTGTGAAGCGAACTGCTCCACCGGCGTCTCCTGCGATGAAACGTATTTTGCGCCGATCTTCGCCACGATATCGGCCCCGGGATTGGGAGCCGGAAGCTTGGAATACACCACCACCTCGAAACCGGCGTTGCGCAGAGCCATCGCCCCCAGCAGGCCGACCGGGCCCGCGCCCAGCACCACAGCTTTATGGCAATACCCAATCTCCTGACCGCCGGGGCATGCCCACGGGAGTCGCTTCTGGATGGTGAGCACCTGTTCCAGACCCTTCTCGGCAATCGTCAGCGGCTCGGTGAGCACGCCGATTTCGCGCAGCTCTGCCGGCATGGGATTCATGTACAGTTCTTCGTCCACCACCAGTTCCGTCATGAAGCCGTGGCGCTCTTTGATTCCGCGCTCCGTGAACTGCCCGGTGTAACAAAAGTCAGGTCGACCGGCGCGGCAGGCAACGCAGTCAGGCCGGTCGCACGGGCGGCGCACCATAGGCACGGCCAGATCACCCGGCTTCAGCGTCGAGACCTCGGAACCCACTTCCACCACTTCGCCGATCGATTCATGCCCCAGAACCAGAAACTCCGAACCGGCGGGCGGTTCGCCATACTCATAGGCGCAGATTTCGCGGTCGGTTCCGCAAACGCCCACGCGCAGGATGCGCAGTTTGACACCGTGAGGCGTGCTAATTTTTGGCTCGTCCAGATCGGCGAGACCAATGGAATGTTTGCTCGGGTACACGGCTGCTGCTTTCATGGCGGATCCTTTCAGATGAGTTGCGGGAAGTCTTATCTTTCTTTGCGCAGAATGGCGCGCGCCGGCGAGCCTTCCGCGCCGGAGAGGCGCAGCGGCAGACAGATAAAGTCGTAATGACCGGACGGCACGGCGCTCAGGTTCAGCCCTTCGATGATCCAGATGCCTGCGCCGAGAAGCGCGTGGTGAGTCTCCACGCCATCGTTGCGGAAGCCGCCCACCGAGAGATAATCCACGCCGACGGTGAGGATCTTCTTCTGTGCCAGAAACTCCGCCGCCTCCTTCGAGATGTAGACGAAATCCTCGTAGAACTCGTCGCTCTGCCAGGCGCGGGAGGAATTCACGGTCTTGAACAGAATCCGTTCGCCCGCTTCGATATCGTGGCGCTCCAGTTCGGGGACCTTGATCGATTCGGTGTCCTCGATCTCGATGACACGCGCGCGCCCCACCACGGCGTTGAACGGCAGCGTGTCGATGGACTGGCCGTCATGCAGGAAGTGCAGCGGCGCATCCATGTGCGTACCCGTGTGGACCCCCAGACTGATGTGCGAGACGTTGGCGGTGTCGCCCTGCGCCAGGCTGTGATCCTGCCTGATGGAAAACGGCCCGTCACCGGGCCAGTGCGGCATTCCGGGCCGCAGCGGGACGGAAGCATCGATCCAGTCCGACAACGAGTAAACGTTCAGCATGCTGTTTGCACTCTCAGGATGCAGTCCTGATGCCAAAGGTTAGGTGCGGCGGCTCCGGCGGAAGGCGATCAGCGAATCCAGAGCCTCGTGAAACGCGCGATCGGCTGCGGTCTGCTGCCGCATCAGCGCTGGCAGTTTATCCGCCACGGTGCCCTGCGCGAACGCCTCCTGTTGCTGCAGAATGGAGCGCTGCATCAGGCAGTACTGCCTCGCCATCATCTCCACCAGGGCGCGTTCCACCGTGGTCGCGGGCCGGTGTTCAGCGGTCAGGTGCGCCAGCAGATCCTGGTAATCCGCCACATCCACAGGCGGGGCCGGACGGCGGGGAAACGGAATCACGTTCGACTTTTTCGGGGGCGCAGGCATGCGTTACCATTGTCCCCCGGTGTCCTTCCAGACGATGGGACTGGCTGACCGGCCCACGATAAACCAATATCCGGTGACACTCAGCAGCAGCACCCCGCAGGCCACCGCGAAGGCCAGAAAGAACTGGTGTGTGGCATAGAGAATGGAGCCGGTGATCCACGGCGCGGCCACCCCGGCGAAGTTCCCCAGACAGTTTTGCGCGCCGGTCCACTTGCCCGCCGCGCGCGCGCCGGAAAGCGTTTGCGTGAGCGCCCAATGGTTGGACGACCACAGCCCCAGCATCAGGCACGCAATCATCAGCAGCGAGAGCGAAAGCGCTTCGTTGCGGATCAACACCGCCGGCAGCATGAACGCGCAGCAGCCCAGCAGCCCCGTGCACACCGTTCCCTGGCGCACCTTCACCGGCACGCCGCCGCGGCGGATCAGCGCGTCCGCCACCAGGCCGGCTGTCATGGCGGAAAGGCCTACGCCCCAGAAAGGCAGCGAGCTGAAAAACGCCAGGCGGTCGTGTCCATAGTGCCGCTCGTGTTCAAAGTAGTAAGGCAGCCAGGTCAGAAAGAAGTACCAGGTGTAGTTGCCGCCGAACAGGCCCAGCACGGTGCCCCAGAATGCTCGGTGTGACAGGATCTCCCGGTAAGTGGGCGCGGGCACCGCAGAAAGGTCCTGCCGCAGCGTCAGCTTGCCGGCTACGAAACACCATGGCACCAGCCACACCATGCTCACCAGACCGATCGCCACAAACATGCCGCGCCAGCTGAGCCGGTGCACCAGCATAACCCCAAGCATGATCCCGATCGCCGGACCGAGTTTGGAGCCGACGTCGATGGCCGCGTTGGCGGTTCCGCGCAGCCGCTCGGGAAAGCTGCCGGCGATGATCTTCGCATAAGCCGGGTAGGCCACCGATTCGCCGCAGCCCAGCAGCAGTCGCAGAATGAACAGCACCGCGAAGGCATCCAGCGTGAAGCCGAGGATGTGTACTTCCCGCGCGAGACCGGTGAGCGCGGTGACTCCCGACCACAGCAGAAAGCCGCCCGCATATACCCAGTTCACATTGAAACGATCGATCAGCTTCGCTGCCACCAGTTGCAGCATGGAGTAGGTGACGAAGAATGCCGTGCCGAGCAGCCCCAGCTGGTGCTCGTCCAGATGCACCTCCGCTTTGATGCTGCTGAGGGCTACGGAAAGATTGCCGCGGTCAAGGTAGTTGATGCCGACCGAGATAGTGAGCAGCACCAACGCGAACCAGTGCAGCGGCGTGGGATGCCAGCGCGCCGCCGGCGACGTGCTGTTAGCGGCCATAGGAGATTCGCCAGATTACCTTTCCGCCGTCGTCAGAAAGCAGCAGACTGCCGTCACGCAGCTGCAGCAGGGCCACCGGGCGGCCCCACACCTCCTTCGCCTCGGGCGAGAGCATGAAGCCGGTTAGAAAGTCGCGCACCGGCCCGGAAGGTTTGCCGGCTTTGAAGGGGACGAAGCTGACCGAATACCCAACACGCTGCGAGCGATTGGAAGAGCCGTGATTCGCGAGGAACGCGCCGTTGCGGTATTCGGCCGGAAACTGCCTGCCGGTGTAAAAGAGAAAATCGAGCACGGCCGTGTGGGGCTCCAGCATCACTTCGGGCGTTATCGAGCGAGCCACCAGATCCGGACGCTTATCGGTCATGACGCGCGGGTCTTCATGCGGCCCGAGGTAAGCGTAGGGCCAGCCATAGAAGCCGCCCGGACGGATGCTGGTGAAGTAATCGGCCACCAGCCCGTCCCCCAGAAGGTTGCGTTCCTCCACCGTGGCCCACAGCTGGTCCGTACCGGGATAGAAGCGCAGGCCGACGGTGTTACGCAGGCCGGTGGCGACAATCTCATGGCCGGTGCCGTCCGGATTGTAACTGTTGATGGCAGCGCGTGTTTCCGGATCGCCGGTTACAAAATCAGCTGACGAGCCGATTGTGAGATACATGCGCGTGCCCGCCTGGTTGAACAGCACCGTGCGCGTGACGTGGCCCTTGTCGAAGCCGGGCATGGGGACCACCTCTTCGCCAGCTCCCGCCGTCATCGCCTTCGAATCATATTTGTACCTTTTGAGCGAAGTGGGTTCACCGACGTAGAGATAGTCTTTCCACAGAGCCAGGCCGTACGGTTTATCGAGGCCGCTCAGCAGAGTATGTTTTTCGCCGTTCTTCAGGACGTAAACAAAGCCATTGGGGATGGTGTCGCTGATCAGCACTTCCCCGCCCGGTCCTTCCACCATGAAACGGGGCCTTGAAAACCCTTCGGCATATTGCTTCACGGTGAAGCCATGCGGCGCTTTCAGCTTCGCCCCTTCCGGTTTCGCGATGACCGTGGAGCCGTTGTTCACGGATGGCGTGGCAAACGGCGCCGGCAGGTCGCTTTGCTGCAGTCCGAACGCGGAGGCGGCGAGCAGGGGAAGGAGAATGGCTTTCATCTATTAGCGTCCATTCTATCCGGCGGGCGGGAGATGCGCGGGAAGGTCAGTTCGCGGGCCAAAGGCAAATGATCATCACAACTGCCTGCGATCGCGGAACACTGAATCGGAGGGCGACGTACAGGGTTAGTGCTCCTGAATGTTCTGCGCGATCCAGAAAGCAAGCTTCAATCGTTTCGATCGCGTAGAGGATGTCGCCATTGTCGACATGCATCCGCTCCAGCATTTCGCTGGGGAGGCGCGCTGCCGGCCCGAACCGGCAGCGCATTCCAAATCCGATTACAGCGTCTTCAAATACGCAATCAGGTCGTTCTTTTCCGTATCCGTCAGCATATCGGCGTAGCCGGGCATGCCGTTGCCGCCCTCGTTGATCTTAGCGCGGACGTTCGCCTCGGTCGGGGCTTTGCCGTTCGACATCTTCGCTTTGCTGAAAAGACCCTTCAAACCGGGGCCCATCTTCTTTTCGTCGCTGTCGGCATTGTGGCAAACGGAGCATTGTTCGAACACTTCCTTGCCCTTGGCCGCATCGCCCTTCTTATCGTCCGCCGCGATGGCGGCTCCTCCCGCGATCAGGATTCCACTGCACAACCAGTAACTCAGTTTCGGCATTTCCAGCTCCTCAGCTTACAATTCTGACATGGAGACGGTCGATGCGCATTCTGCTGTTCAGCGGTAAGGGAGGTGTCGGGAAAACCAGCATCGCGGCAGCTACCGGACTGCAGCTCTCCCGGCTTGGTTACCGGACGCTGGTGATGAGCGTCGATCCGGCGCACAGTCTGGCCGATTCATTTGACCTCGAAGGCAGCCTGTTCGATGCCGGAGCGGGCGAGCCGCACGTCATCACGCCAACCCTTTCCATCCACGAAGTCAACATTCAGGTGGAGATCAAACGGCACTGGCGGGAAATCTCTACCTACATCGTTTCCGTGCTGCGCACCAGCGGCCTGGGCGACGTGGAATCCGAAGAGCTCGCGATTCTGCCGGGCATGGAAGAGCTGAGCGCCATGATGTACGTGAACCAGCACCGGCGCACCGGCGCCTACGACGTGATCGTGCTGGATTGCGCCCCCACCGCCGAATCGCTGCGCTTCGTCAGCATGCCGACCACGCTCGAGTGGTACATGAAGCATATTTTCCCGTGGCAGCGCGGCATCATCAAGGCTGTGCGTCCGCTGGCGAATCGCGTCTCGCCGGTGGAGCTGCCGGGCGATCGCTACTTCGAAAACATTCAGGCGCTGGCGAATCGCGTAGACGGCGTCGCCGAACTGCTCGAGAATCCGAAGATCACCAGCGTTCGCCTCGTGACGAATCCGGAAAAGATGGTGCTGCGAGAAACCCAGCGCGCCTTCGTCTACTTCTCTCTTCACGGTCTTACCGTTGATTCCATCCTGGTAAACCGCGTGCTCCCCGACGCCATCACCGATTCGTGGTTCAGCGAGTGGCGGGAGTCACAGGCGCGGATCCTCAAAGAGACGGACGATTATTTCGCGCCCGTTCCGGTGCGGCGCATTCCGCTGTTCATGCACGAAGTGCTTGGCATGAAAGGGCTGGAAGAACTGGCGGGACACGTGTACAGCGCAACCGAAGACCCGGCGGCGGTGACGCGGGAGGAAGCGCCGTATACCTTTCAAAAAGTGGACGGGCATCACGAGGTGCGGCTGCACATGCCTTTCGCCATCAAAGGCGACGTGGGATTATTTAAGAAGGGAGACGAACTGGTGGTCCAGATCGGGACATTGCGGCGACATATTGGTTTGCCCACGTCCATGTCGGGCCTGATGCCGGCCAGAGCGCGGCTGGAGCACCAGCACCTGATCGTCGAGATGAGAGAGGACTGATATGGACGAACGTGTACAAGGCGAGTGTTTCTGCATGGGCGCGGGTCCGCAGCTGACGGCCATGGCGAAAGCGGTTGGACCCGGCGCGGCGTTTGAACATTTCCGCAACTCGAGGCTCGAATTTCTCAAAGGCATGCGCAGCCTGCTGGACGCACGCATCGAGAAGATGAGCCGGTCAGAGCCGCCGAAGGGCGCCAGCGTACCCGTCGAGTAAGTCGCGGTACGCCAAAATCTTTCTGCTCGCCTTCCGGCTGCATCGGTAAAAGGTGTTGCGGAATCTTGTTGTCGTTCTCGGCGATCAGCTGAATCGCGACGCTTCGGCCTTCGATGGCTTCGATGGCTTCGATGCCAAAGCCGATGCGGTTTGGATGGCCGAAGTGCGCGGCGAATCCACATGGGTGTGGAGTCACAAGGTTCGCATCGCGCTGTTTTTCGCTGCCATGCGCCACTTCGCGGCGGGTCTGCGCTCGGACGGCATTCGCGTTGAGTATCGACAGCTGGATGACGCGGGCAACTGCAACAGTTTTGGGGGCGAACTGCGCGCGGCCGTCGAGCGGCTTCGCCCGAAGCGCCTCATCGTCACCGAACCCGGCGAATGGCGCGTCCGCGAGGAGCTGAAAGCTGCCGCGGCCGATCGCGGCGTCCCGCTCGAGATCCGCACCGACCGGCACTTTCTCGCCAGCACGGAAGACTTCGCCAGGTGGGCGGCTGGCCGGAAGCAGTTGCGCATGGAGTTCTTTTACCGCCAGATGCGCGAGCGCTATTCGTACCTAATGGTGAAAGGCGAGCCGCTTGGCGGACGGTGGAACTTCGATGCCGAGAACCGCGGCAGCTTCGGAAAGCACGGTCCCAAAGTCTCTTCCTGGATGAGGAGCTTTCCACCAGATGCAATCACGCGGGAAACCATCGCGCTGACCGAGCGCGAGTTTCCGGATCATCCGGGCGAACTGGCGTCGTTCGATTATCCGGTAACGCGCGCCGATGCTCTGGTCGCGCTTGCCTCGTTCATCGAGCACGCGCTGCCCAGCTTCGGCGAGTTTCAGGATGCAATGTGGACGCTGCAACCGTGGCTTTACCATTCGCGGCTTTCGTCGTCCATGAACCTGAAGCTGCTCGATCCGCGTGAAGTGATCGGCGCGGCGGAGCAGGCTTATCACGATGGGCATGCGCCGCTGCAGGCGGTCGAAGGGTTCGTGCGGCAGATTCTGGGATGGCGCGAATACGTGCGCGGCGTCTACTGGCTCTACATGCCGGAATATATCGAGCGCAACCACCTGGACGCGCACCATAAGTTGCCGGGGTTTTACTGGACCGGCGAAACGGACATGAACTGTCTGCATGACGCACTGGGACAGACGCTGAAATACGGCTACGCGCACCACATCCAAAGGCTGATGGTGACAGGCCTGTTTTGCCTGCTGCTGGGCGTCGAGCCGCGCGAGGTGCATGGCTGGTATCTGGCCATTTACCTCGATGCGGTGGAATGGGTGGAACTGCCGAATACTCTCGGCATGTCGCAGTATGCGGACGGCGGCGTGATGGGATCGAAGCCGTATGTCGCTTCCGGCAAATACATCCAGCGGATGAGTAACTACTGCGCGGGATGCCGGTACGATCCGGGCGAATCGACCGGTGAACGAGCGTGTCCGTTCACGACTCTGTACTGGGATTTTCTGATGCGTCACGAGTCGCAGCTGGCGCACAACCAGCGGATGACCATGCAGCTGCGAAACCTGGTGCGCATCGCGCCGGCTAAGCGCCAGGCGATACAGGAACACGCCGCCGCTCTGCGCGAGCGGCTCTGCTGAAGCAATGGGGACTACGTGGCTGCGTGAGCGGCAGCTTCGATTTGAGCGGCTTCGGTGAGACCTTCGAAGCGCTGGACCACTTTGCCGGAGCGGTCGAAAACGATCGTCGTGGGCAGCTGGCCGATGTGGAACTGGTCGTTGATGCTTTGCGGCCCGAGCGCCACCGGATACTTCATCGGATGTTCTTTCAGGAAAGGCGTGACGACGGTTGCGCCGTCCTCGTCGAGCGAGACACCAAGCACGGTGATGCCGCTCTCGCTGAGTTTATTGAAACCGGGAATTTCCTGGCGGCAGGGAACGCACCACGTAGCCCAGAAATCGACGACCACTACTTTGCCCTTCAGAGCCGTGCGGTCAAAGGGTGCGCCCGAAACGGTGGTGAGCGGGATGGAGTCGAGATCGGCGCCGGCTGAATTCGGGGCCGCAGCGGCGGCCACCTGCACGGATTGGGCGGTTGACCGGGTGTTCAGGAACGCGGCGTACTTCTGCGGATCGCGGGTTAGTTCGGGGAAGGTGGCGATGACGTTCTGGTCGCCATCGTAGATCACGTAGAACGGAATGGCGATGGTGCCGAACTTGGATTCTTCCAGTTTCTGGTTGGCCTGCGAGGCGGCATCGGTACCGTCGGTGTAGAGATCGACCAGCACGAGGTCTTTCAGCAGACCCGCGATCTCCGGACGCGTGAACATGTTGGCCTTCATCCAGTGGCAGTTGGTGCAGGCGTAGCCGGTGAAATTTACGAGGACGCGTTTGCCTTCGGCTTTGGCTTTGGCCAGCGCGCCGGCGAGATCGTCTTTCAGCCAAAGCGCGCGGTCGGCATCTTCGGCGACGGGAACGTAAGCGTCGAGTTCGCCGAGCTTGCCGCCGGACATGCCTGGTGTGAGCGTCAGGGCGAAGATGACGAAGGCCATGCCGGTGAGCAGCCGGCCGAGCGACAGCGAATCGTCTTTCCCGATTCCTTCGAGGCGAACGAAGCCCAGCAGATAAAGTCCGGCCATGGCGAAGAGCACAATCCACGCCGCGAGGAAGCGTTCGCGGGTCAGGAAATTCCAGCGCAGCACCTGATCGATGGCGGCAAGGTATTTCAGCATCGCGGCAATAATCACGAAGCCCATCACGACTTTCACACGCGCCAGCCAGCCGCCGCTGCGCGGCAGCTTCTTCAGGTAAGCGGGGAACAGCGCCAGCAGGAAGAAAGGCAGAGCGAGGCCGATGGCGAAGGCCAGCATTCCGAGCGCGGGGCGCGCGCCGCCGCCCTGAGCGGAAGCGGCGAGCAGCGTTCCGACGAATGGACCGACGCAGGCGAAGCTGGCGAGCGAGAAAGTCAGACCCATCAGCAGCGTGCCGGCGACGCCGCCGCCCTGTGAGGCCCGGTCGAGCCTCGTGAGGATCGCGGACGGAATCGTAATCTCGAAGGCGCCGAGAAGGCTGAGGCCGAAGACCAGGAAGATGAGGCAGATCAGTCCGTTGACCCAGGGATTCGAGCCGAGCTGGACGACTCCGAACGGTCCCAGAAGCGAGGTGGTCAGCAGACCCAGTCCTGCAAACAAGACGACGATTCCAGAGCAAAACAGTCCGGCCTGCGTGAGGGTTTGGCGGCGCGTGGCGTTTTCCTGGTTAAGGAAGAACGACATCGTGATCGGAATCATCGGGAACACGCAGGGCGTGAAGATGGACGCGAGACCGAAGCCGAAGGCGATGGCGAGAAAGCCCCAGATGGTGCGGTCGGCTTCGGATGAGGCGGAACCCGATGCCGGTTTGGCTTCCGAGAAACCGGAAGGAATGGCGGCCGCGGTGGCAGTGGCCGCGGGATCGATGCGGAACGAAGCCAATACCTGTTTGGTCCTGGGCGGAATGCACGAAGTGGCGCTGCAAACCTGATAACGCGGCTGCGCGGTGATCTGGGTATCGCCTGCGGGCGCGCCGGGCTGAACCTTAAGGGCGAGATAAAAGATCGCTTCACCTTCGAAGGTTTCGGTATCAGCGTCGAAGTTGGGATCGTGCTTCCGAATCGGTTTGCCCTGCAGCACACGCTGAACAGTGAACACCGGGTTGGCAGCGAGGCTGATGGTGGTGGGAATCGGCGGCGGCGGGGTGGAGATGGAATAGAGGTGCCAGCCTGGATCGATTTTGGCGGTGAGTTTCGCCGTTACGTTCGTGCCGGGTTTGGCAGCGGCGGGTGAGAATTCCAGAGTCCAGTTGACGTGACTGGTCTGACCTGGCGCGAGACCGGCCGCGAAGATCGCCAACAGGCAAAGTTTCATTGCTTTAGTTCGTGTTCAATCTGGCCATTTATATTCCCGCTGGAAAAATCGGCGGCAACACGAATGGCATTTTTGATGGCATTCGCATCCGACCGGCCGTGGCAGATGATGCATACGCCTTTGACGCCCAGCAGGGCGGCCCCGCCGTATTCCGCGTAATCGGTGCGCTTGCGGAAATCGGTAAAAGCAGCTTTTGACAGGACGTAGCCAATTTTGCGGGTGATGGTGGCCTCGAGCGACTCACGGAGCAGGCTTTTTACCATTTCGGCGAGGCCTTCGCTGACTTTCAGCGCGACGTTGCCGACGAAACCGTCGCAGACGATCACGTCGACGATGCCGGAATAGAGGTCGCGGCCTTCCACGTTGCCGATGAAATGAAGCGGCAGGGCTTTGAGCAGCGGTGTGGCGGCGCGGGTAAGTTCGTTGCCTTTATGCTCCTCCTCACCGATTGAGAGCAGGCCGACGCGCGGGCGCGGGATGCGGAGCACGACCCGCGAATAGATTTCCCCCATGACTGCGAACTGAGCGAGCATGTCCGGAGTGCAATCGACGTTGGCGCCGACATCCACCATGACCACGGGCTTGCCGCTCAGAGAGGGAAAGACGCCGGAGAGAGCGGGCCGATCGACCCCGCGAATTTTGCCCTGCACCATCTTGGTGATGGCCATGCAGGCCCCGGTATTGCCGGCGGAGACGAAGCCATGGGCCTCCCCGCTGACCACCAGACGGGAGCCCACGTGCATGGAACTGTCCTTTTTGGAGCGGGCAGCTTTGGCGGGGCTGTCTTCCATGGTGATGCGCTCACTCGCATTGACCACGCGAATGGGGAGGTCCTGAATGCCCTCGTGTTTTTCCAGTTCCCGGCGAACCAGGTCTTCCTGCCCTACCAGGGCGACCTGCAGATTGAAACTTCTGGCTGCCCGAATCGCGCCCTCCACTTCCGGTTTAGGCGCATGGTCGCCGCCCAAAGCGTCGACCGCTATGGTCAGCATGTGCCGGTTCGGGTGTGCAATTTACTGCTCGGCGACTTCGATGACTTCGCGGCCCTTGTATTGGCCGCAGTGGGGGCAGGCGCGGTGGGGGAGCTTGGGCTCGTGGCAGTTGGGGCATTCGGACATGCCCACCTTCTTAAGCGCGTCATGCGCGCGGCGCTTGCCCGTGCGGGCAGCGGAATGTCTACGTTTCGGATTCGGCATCTTCTTCTAAATTCCCGGGTGGTTAACCCACTTTAAATTGTTTCAGTCCACTCCAGCGGTCGTCCGCCGGAGCCGCGCTGCACTGGCACGGCGATTCGTTGCGGTTCAAGCCGCAGAGGGGGCAAATTCCCTGACAGGCTTCGTCACACAGCCGGTGCATCGGAAGCATCAAAAGAACCTGCTCTCTTAAGATATCTTCCAATTCTATCCCGGGTCCTTCGTAAAATCCGATTTCCGCCTGTCCGGCATCAATCGCAATTTCATCTTCCCCTTCGACGGCGGAAGCCGGTTCGTAGAAAAGATCGATTGGCGCATCGATATCAAAGCGCGCTTTCGAGAGGCAGCGGTCGCAATCGGCTTCCATGGCGACCTGAATCTGACCGGTTACCCGGATCTCGCCTCCGGTATGTTCCAGCATTTCCGCCTGACCCGCCGCGTGCAGCGGAGTGATCTGGGTGACGCCCGATTCGGAGAAATCGAGCTTGCCCGGCTGCCAGGTCCCGTCAAAGCGAACCTTCTTTACTTCCAACTCTTGAATGCTGAGCAACATGGCCGATCCCGGAAGGTTCATTATAACTCACCCGAAGCTACGGTTCAGCCCCACCAGCGCCGATAGGATATGCTGAGGGCCGCATGGGCGAGAAGCGGGCAGGACGGCCGCGCGACGAATCGGCGAGGCAGCGAATCGTGGCCGCGGCGCTGGCGCTGCTGGACGAAACGGGCTTTGCCGCCGTGACCGTAGAAGCGATTGCCGTTCGCGCGGGCGTGGGCAAGGCCACCGTTTACCGCTGGTGGCCGAATAAGGCGGCGGTGGTGATTGAGGCCTTCCGGGAAGCGGTGGTTCCTGAACTTCCCTTCCCCGACACGGGCTGCATCCGTCGGGACATCCGGATTCAGATGCAGGAGTTTAACCGGATGCTGACGGGGCCGAGAGGCCGCACGATGGCCGGGATTGTGGCAGCGGCGCAGAGCGATCCGGACGTGTGCGCGGCGCTGTGGACTTATTGGATTGCGCCGCGGCGGGCGGATGCGCGGATTTCGCTGCTGCGGAAGAAGCAGTGGCCGGCGCACGCCGATCCCGAACTGCTGCTGGATCTGTTATACGGACCGATGTATTACCGGCTTCTGCTGAAGCACTTGCCGCTTTCGCCGGAATACGCCGAGGCGATCGCGGATCTGGCGTTGAAGGCGATCGGCTAAGCGGCGGTTGGGTTCGGACGCTGGCCGAGAGTGAAATGCCAGGCGGCGCTGCCGAGGAGACCGCCGACAATCGGTCCGACAATCGGGACCCAGAAGACGAGCGGGCCATCGGTGAGCCCGTTGTTGCGGAACCCGGCAACCACGGTGAAGAGGCGCGGGCCGAAATCGCGGGCGGGATTGATGGCGTAGCCGTGCATGCCGCCGAAAGCCATGCCGATGGCTACGACGATAAGTCCGACGAGAATGGGGCCGAGATCGGTCGCCTGTTCGCCGATGGCGAGGATCAGGAACATGAGCAAGGCGGTGCCAATCACCTGGTCAAGCAGGCCTGCCATGGGCTGCGCGGGAAAAGCGGGGAATGTGGTGAAGATGCCGGCGGTGTGAGTAAGGCCGGGATCGAAGGCTTCGAAGGCCGGGCGGTAATTCCAATAGACCAAAGCGGCGGCGCAGAAGGCGCCGAGGGTCTGCGCCAGAATGTAAGGCGCGACCTGACGCCACGGGAAGCCTCGGAACACGGCAAGGCTGATGGTGACGGCCGGATTTAAGTGGGCGCCGGAAGCGCGGTTCGCCACATAGATGCCCATGGTGACGCCAAGACCCCAGGCAAGCGTGATGTTGGTATAGCCGCCATTGACCACTTCGCCGGGCAGCCCTTTACCGAACAGGACCGTCATGGCGACGACACCCGCGCCGAAGAGTATAAGCACGAGCGTGCCGAGGAATTCGGCTACCAGCGCGCGCATGCTTCCTTCAATTTGCTGTACGTGATGGGAAGTTCTTCGGGGATGACACGGGTTTCGGCTGTGGTGGTCATGAAATTGGCGTCGCCGGCCCAGCGCGGCAGCATGTGCATGTGGATGTGACCGGCGACGCCGGCTCCGGCGCTCTCACCGAGATTCATGCCGAGGTTGAGGCCGCCCGGACGATAGACCTCGCGAAGGGAGAGTTCGAGGCGGCGCATCAGCAGCATCATTTCCGCAGAAACCGGTTCGGCGGCTTCGGCCAGACTGGCGACGTGCTGAAAAGGCACGATCATCAGATGGCCGCTGGAATAGGGATAACGGTTCAGCAGGACGTAATTGTGCAATGCGCGATATATCACCAAATTCGCCTCATCATCGAACGAATTAGCTATATCACAGAAGACGCAGTCGGATTTGGGTTTTTCCGCGGTGATGTAGCGGTAGCGCCAGGGACTCCAGAGGTAGTCCACGGAATTCAGTCGGCAACCGGTTCTTCGGAGATCTCTTCGACGGGAACCGAGTCCTTCTTTTTGGGCCGGGTGCCGTTGACGACGTCCTTCAGTTCCTTGCTGGGCTTGAAGTAGGGGATCTTCTTGGCGGGAACCTCGACACGGGTTCCGGTTTTGGGATTGCGGCCAACGCGGGGCTGGCGCTGGCGGGTACGGAAGCTGCCGAAACCACGAATTTCGATCTTGTCACCGCCGCGAAGGGCACGCACAATGCTGTCGAATATCGCTTCTACGATGACTTCGGCGTCTTTCCTGGTCATCTCGACCACGCGCGAGACTTCTTCAATCAGGTCGGCTTTCGTCATCCCAAGGTCTCCTTTATCAAGCGATTAGCGAGAAACTCAGTATCGCCTGAAAGGGCCGGTTTTGGCAATCACAGGTTTTATTCCTGACCGCTGCGGTCGCCGGCGGCGCGGAACTGTCCGAGGCGGGAGGTGGCGGCGGCGGCCTGACGCTGGTAGTCGTCGAGGCGGCTGCGCTCCTCATCTTCGACTACGGCTTTGAGGCTCAAACCGATCTTCTTCTCTTCCTCGTTCATGCGGATGATCTTGAAATCGAATTCCTGACCGGGCTGTACGGGAGGCGGTTCGGCCTTGCGTCCGGAGTAGCCGGGGATTTCGGAAAAGTGGCAGAGCCCTTCGACACCTTCGGCGAGTTCGACGAAGGCGCCAAAGCTGGCGAGGCGGCAAACCTTCCCGTGCACCACGTCGTTGACATTGTGGTGCTGGAAATAGGTTTCCCAGGCGTCGGGCTGGAGCTGTTTGATGCCGAGCGAGAGCCGGCGGGCCTTGGCGTCGATTCCGAGAATGACGGCCTGCGTGATGGAACCTTTGCGCAGGACTTCCGAAGGATGCTTAACGCGTTTCGTCCACGAGAGATCGGAGACATGGACGAGGCCGTCGATGCCTTCCTCGATTTCGATGAACGCGCCGAAATCGGTCATGTTGCGCACGCGGCCTTCGACGACGGAACCGATGCTGTAGCGCTCCTCGATGGTGCTCCAGGGATTGGCTTCCAGCTGTTTGAGGCCGAGCGAGATGCGGCGCTCTTTGGGATGGACTTCGAGGATAACGGTTTCCACCTGATCGCCGGGCTTGACGACTTTGGAGGGGTGCTTCATGCGCCGGGACCACGTCATTTCGCTGACGTGGATGAGCCCTTCGACGCCGGGTTCGAGTTCGACGAAGGCGCCGTAATCGGCGACGTTGACGACGCGGCCGATGACGCGGGAGTTAACCGGATAGCGCTCTTCGATGTTCTCCCATGGATCGGGCAGCAGCTGTTTCATCCCGAGGGAGATGCGTTCCTTCTGAGGCTCGTACTTGAGCACCTGGGCGGTGATCTGATCGCCGGGCTGCAGGATTTCCGAGGGATGGCCGACGCGGCCGTGCGACATATCGGTGACATGGAGCAGGCCATCAATGCCGCCGAGATCGACGAACGCGCCGTAATCGGTTAGATTCTTGACGAAGCCGGTGACGACCGCGCCTTCCGCCAGATGTTCGAGCGTGACGGATTTGCGCTCATTGACTTCCTGCTCGACGGCGGAGCGGCGGGACACCACCACATTGCCGCGGCGGCGGTTGAGCTTGATGATTTTGACGGGGACGTCCTGACCGACGAGGCTGTCCACGTTGCGAAGCGGGCGGACATCGATCTGCGAGCCGGGCATGAAGGCGGTGAGACCGACATCGACGGACATGCCGCCCTTGACGCGTCCGAGGATGCGTCCGGAGATGGTGAGCTGCTGTTCGAAGGCGGCTTCGAGATCATCCCAGATGCGCAGGCGAGCGGCCTTTTCGTGGGAGAGGGTGACGTAGCCTTCGACACGCTCGGCATGGTGATCGACCATGACGTCGATGAGGTCGCCGGGCTTGACGCTGATTTCGCCGGAGGGGCTGGTGAACTGCTCGATGGGGACGATGCCTTCGGACTTGTAGGCAAAGTCGACGATAACGTCTTTGGGCGTTACTTTTAGAACACGTCCCTGCAGCAGCTCGTCCTCGGCGGGAGGGACGAAGTGGCTGTAGTCGTCGAGCAGGTGTTCATAGTCTTCCTCAACGCCGGGCTGAGCGGCTGCCGGAGCGCCGGGGGATGGGAACTGCTCAGGGGTCTCGTTCTCGGCCATTGCCATACTCCTCAGGCCTACTGATCAGGTCACGATCCGAATAACGCTCTGTTGGCTCGACGAAGAGAACAATACGGAGTGGTTACAGTAAGCAACTGAAAATACGCAGTTTTAAGAACTATAGCGGACGCAAATCGCGGATGTCAATCGACGTATTACCGGAAAGCAGCGCGCACGTATAAAACCTTCGCATCCGTACAGTTAGCCAACAGGAGAGGAACTGTTACATTTCGATAACGACGCTGAAGGAGCCCGGGTAAAAAGGCCGAATATTCCGATATCAGCCCTGGGAAGCGCTGCGGGCCTGATTACGCACAGCTAAAAACTGCAGGCCAAAAATGCACATCTGATCAAAAGCCCACAGATTAATTACAGGGATATGAGCGGCAAAGGCCATGGCCAATTCCTTTTCCCAGGGACAGCTGTGGACGAAGATGGGGACCAGATAGCGGATGGCGGCGAGCGGCCAGTCGAGGGTGAGGGGGAACTGGACGGCGGTGCGGGCGAGATCGAGATTGCGCGAGGCGCCGAAGGAGAGCGCTTCCACTTTCAGGCGGTGGAAACCGGCCGTGGTGTGACTGCCCCATTCGACTGGGAAATTGATGAAGTGGTTGAGCGCGCCCCCGACGGGTCCCGCGGGTACGGGGTAATTCACATCGGCGGCGAAAAGCATTTCGAGCTGCGCGGCGGGGTAGCGTGAGCGGACATGCGCGCCGATGGCGGCGACGTGATCGCGAAGACGGTTGCGGAGGAAGATGGCATCGGCTGAGGCGTTGACGCTGGGATCGTCATTGGGCCCGAGGAAACGATGGAGCGGGCGGCCGAGGGCGGTTTGGGCAGCCGCGGTGGTTTCGGCGTCGAAAAAGGCCATGCCTCCCTGGGTGTGGGTGGCGGAGTAATTGGTGAAGAACCACCAGAGATATTCGCCGAACTGGATGCCGGGGACGAGGCCGGCGGCGTTTTGCAGATCGGTGATGCAGTCGAACATGGCGCACTGGTAGGCGCGCATGAGGGAGCCGGGGGAGCACTGCAGGGAGTAGACGCCGTCAAGGTTGTTCGCGGTAGTGACGGGCTGGCCATCGGGATAGAGGGCGACGAAGGAATCAGGAGGATGGACGAGTTCCATGGAGCCGGAGGTGACGACTTCGCGGTTGCGGGAGCGGCACTCGGCGTAGAGGTCGGAATGCCAGTCGCGCGCGCCGCGGTTGAGCGCGGGGGACTGGGTGGGATCGACGATCCAGGCGCCCACGCTTCCGGCGGAAAAGGCCGATGGAGCGGTAACGGTTCCGGCGGCGGACGTGAAGGATTGCGAAAAGGTGAAGCTGTAGGCAGGCGAGCGCAGGGTGACAGTCAGGACGTTGCCGGAAGCGCTGGCCCAGGCACCGATGAGGGTTCCGTTAATGAAGGCGGCGAAGTGGGCGGCGATGGTGGCAGTCGTGTCCTGCGGAAATACCGTCTTGGCGAGCACGGTCCCGAAATTGAGCTGGACCGTGTCACCGGCAGCCCACGTTCCGTTGAAGGCAACGGTGAGCGAGGGGAACACGGCGGTGGGATTGGTGCGCTGGTTCCACCAGAAAATGCCGATGTACTGGTTCACGGGGCCGGCGAAACCGAGGTTGTCGAAGATCCACAGGATGCGGGCGGGAGGCAGTTTCCAGGAATGGTCGGTGCTGTAGTCGAGGGCGGGCGAGAGTTGGGAACGCGCTGGCGGTGGCGCCGGGATATCGGAGAGCACGGCGGCCTCGATGAAATCGAAGTAAAAGGGTTTGGAATCGAGAACGCGGAGGGTCACGGTGTGGGTGCCGGGCGCGACGGAGCCGCGCAGATGGCGGCGCGTGTTGACCGCAGGCTCGTTCACCAGAGAACAGTTGAGGACGGTTTCGGTGTCGCCGTCCAGGCGGACCCCGACTTTCGTGCAGCGGCCGGGGTATAGAGACGTTCCGAGGTAGAGCTCGTGCGTCTGGGTGCAGGAGTAGCGGACCGTCACGGAATCGTTCGTGGTTTTGGAGGAGACCGCGCCGCCGCCGGAGAAGAAGCCCTCTTCGAAGACCCAGTTGCCGGTGAAGGTGCAGGCGGTGCTGTCCTCTTCGACGCGGACGCTGTTAGGGCCGGCGACGGAGAGAGTGCAGACGTTGTTCGGGTCTGTCAGAGACCAGTTGGAGAAGGTGGCCTGCCATTCAGTGGTGGTGAAGGCGGCGGAATCGGCGAGCGCGGGGGCGAACGTGAGCCAGCACTGGCGGAGCATGTCGATGCCGAGGGCAGTGAAATCCAGAGTGCAGCGCCAGGTGGCGGCGGAGGAACCACCGGAAAGGCGGACGGTGGTCTGGGCGGCAGTGAGGGTCGGGGTCTTGTTAAGCAGGTAGAGCTGGATCATGTTGCCGTCGATGCCGCCGCAATCGGCAACGTAGCGGGCGCTGGTTTGGGAGCCAGCGGAAGCGGTGAGCGTGAGGGAGGCGGGTCCGTTGACGGCGGCAACCGTATAGAGGATGCCGGCGATGGTAATGGTGGAACCGGGCAGGATGCCAGTGAAACGGGTTCCGGAAACCCACGTAACAGCGGTGCCTGACGTGGAGAGAAGACCATAGCGCGCGGAGGTGACAGAGAAGGTGTTGCCGGAAGCGAAGGAGCGGAGGGGGAAGCCGGCGTTGGTGGTCCACCAGTCGGTGGAGTTGATCTCCTGGGAGAGAGCGAGCGCGACATCGCTCAATGAGGTGGCGAGGAGGGTGGTGCCGATATTGCCGGTGGCGGTGAGCGCGACGCCGGAACCGGACTGTCCGGGCTGCGCGGTGAGGAGCACGGAATTGGAGGCGCTGCCGATTGCAGCGGTGACCTGCGGATCGCCGGAGCCGGCGTTAATGAGTGCGACCAGAGCGGATGCGACTTGAGCACTGCTTTCGCCGCCGGCTCCGGTCTCGATGTGGGTGTAGTTGCGGGTAGCGACGGTGACCGTGTGGGACGCGCCCGCGCCGCCGGCGAAGAAGGGGTATTCGACGCTCGCGTTCTGGGGGGGAACGATGAAGTCGTAGGCGTAGTTCTGAAAGAAGAGGGTGATGCGGTCGTAGGACTGCAGACCGGCCGCCGTGGTGACGAGTGTGAATTGGCCGGTGGCGGCGGTGAAGGCGCCGCTTTGGAGCATGGCGTTGTCCCAGAGGCGGACTTTTGAGGGCATAGCGGCCGAGTCTGCCGGGATGTAATCGAGGGTGGCCCAGTCGATCCAGTTGTATTTGCGGGAGTCGATGGGCTGGAGGCCCGAGGTGTAGGAGAGATCGAAGGCGAGAACGGCGCCTTTGAGGTTGAAATCGGGCAGGTATTTCAGGTGGGGGTGCTCATAGAAGTTGTCGGCGTCCCATAGGATACAGACGGCGAAATCGGCGGCATCGCGAAAGGTTCCGGAGACCTGAAAGCCGGTGGCGGTGGCGGAATGGAGGGAGGCGGAAGCGCCCAGCGCGTCGAATCCGCGGAGGGACATGGTGCGGTTGGGCTGAAACTTGGTGATCTTCTCGCTCATTCTGATTGGAGCATAGCGGGCGGGAGTGCAGCCGGCGGTTTGGGATGCCTGTAGAGGGTTGAGCTGGAAGCGTTTAGGGATCTCGCGCAGGTTGTGAACGCGTTTTGGCGGGAGTTTCGGGGCTGTTTACGGGAGTGCAGCGGGAGCTGGGGCTTGCGGGTTGGCGAGGCGGTTAGTTTGGAGGGGTGTTTTGCAGATTAGCGGAGCGATTCGATCAGTTTGGCCTTCTCTTCGGGGCTGAATTCAGGGAAAGGTTCGCCGGGATACTGCTTTTTGTGCTGTTCGACGGCGAAGTCCCAGAGCTCTTCCGCGGAGGCTTTCTGAACGAAGCCAATGTTCTGAACGAGCTTGTTTTGGCTGCGCTCTTTTTGCAGTTTGCGCAATGTCTCCAGTGCTTTGTAGAAGGCGCGGTCATGGACGGCCTGGTAGCGGATCATGAGGGCGAGTTTCTTTCGGGGAAGAAATCGTCGTCTGGAGCGTTGTTGAGCGTCACGGATTGCGCGACCATGGCGCGGCGGGCGAACCAGAGCGACATCGCCATCTTTTCGATGAGGAATTCTTCGGTGGTGGTGTTGGGGTGGTACTCGAAGCGGAGGTCGTTCTTCATCGCGTTGAAGTCTTCACGGCTTTCGCCCTCGATGATGAGTTTGCCACTGGCGAGGCCGTGCTTGAAGGCGTTCAGGCTGGATTTGGCTTTGCCGGCTTCGGTTTTGGGTCCGGTGGAGGACTCGGAATTAGTGCGGTTCGCGTTGATCTGAGCAGCGGATGACATAGTGATACCCTTTCGGCCTCACGTTAGCAGGCAGAATTCGAGCAGCCCGCTGCGTTTGGTGAAAACAAAGGGAAAGCGGCTGTTTGCGGTTGTGATTAGGTTTGGGTGCCGGGAACGAGGAGCCATTTTCCGTCGAGTTGCGGGGACCAGCGATTGCCTTTCATATCGAGAAATTCGCCGAGGGGCTCGTTGTCTCGTGAATCGGAGCCCATGCGCAAGACGTTACCGTCGGGATCAGCGATCTGCATTTCATACGCCCAGTCGTAGTTGGTTGGAGGATGGCGGATCACGGCGCCGCTGGCCAGGTATTCGGCGAAGAGCGCGGCGGCATCTTCCACGCCGATCCAGACCCAGGACCCGGGATGCCCTTGATCGCCTTCGCAGAGAAACAGGGAGCAGCGGTCACGCGCAACGCAGACGAACCCGGGCGCTTCCCATCTGACCTGGAAGCCGAGGACGCGAACGTAGTAGTCGAGGCTGACAGCAAGATCGGCGACGCGGAGGATGGGGGTGGTTCCCTCGAATTTGACGGGTTCAGGCATCGTGTAGAGACTGCGCAAAAGCGAAAAGGCTTAGACCGAGAAGGACGGCGGCGGTGGCGAGACCGTTGGGTGTGTACCAGGTGGTCCAGTCCGTTCCGAGAGACACGCCGTTGAGCATGTTGAGGGAGAACACGGCAAAGACGGCGGCGAGGAGACCGACGCGAAGCAGCGCGAAGATGAGCACCGAGTAGAGCCCTGCCATGACCGCGAAGGCCAGCGCCACGCTGGGGGCATTGGCAACATCGCCTTCGGTGGCGGCAAAGAGGAGGGCTCCGGCGAGCGCGGCGACCCAGTCGTTGCGGAGAACGACGCGAAGGCCGAAGATGCAGAAGAAGATGAGGAGACCGCTTTGGACACCGTCGTGGAGCCGCCCCAGTATTCCGGCGAACCAGGTGAGAGTGCCGTTGAGAAGGTACAGGCCGCCGGCGGTTCCGAGGGTGGTGTGGCGGGAATCCCAGGCGTCCAGCAGGCCGGTGGCGGTTAACAGGCCGCAGCCAATGGCAGCGCCGACCAGCACGTCACCGGCAACGCGCGGATCGCGCCAGCGGCCGGCGAGAACACGGTTCCACGTAACGATGGAATGGGGCCAGCGGGAACGGAGCGCGGGTTCCAGGGCGAGGTAGAGCATCCAGAAGAGAGCGGAGAAGAAGAGGGCGCGGGCGGCGGCGTTCTCGAGGAAATTAATCATCTGCAGACGCGGTATCGCGTGTACGCCGCCGGCCCAGATGCCCATGGAGAGGGCGAACATGGCGACGGCGATAACGAGGGCGCCGCGGCGGTCACCACGCCCGAGTTTCCAGTTGCGGCGCGAAAGCATGGCGGCGACCAGGATGCCGGCGAGCGTCATGGAGAAGGCGATGATGTCGCCCACGCGAGCGATCACGGGGGAGGCGACGGGCCGGGTGCCGGCGGGAGCCCAGGGAGTGAGAACGCGGGCGTCGGTGACGCGGCCCTTCCACCAGGCGATTTCGACGGTGACAGGCGTGTTGGGCAGGACGGGGTGGACACCGCGCCAGGCAAGGAAGGTATCGCTGGGTCCGCGCGGCATCGTGATGGGTGCCGCGGGGGTGAACTTTGCGACATCGAGCTGGGCGGCGCTAAACACGGCTTCGGGGGGGACGGGGCGGGCCGGATCCATGCCGGGGGGCGGGATAGCAAAGAAATCGCGCAGGCGGGCGGAGCCATCGAGCTGCATCTGGACCATGCCGGGCGTGGTGGGCGGCGGATCGGTGCGGTCGACCAGGCCGGAGAGTTTGGCGACGAGCGGCATGGCGCTTTCGCGGTAATACGGGGCGATAGCGGATTCGGAGGCGAGCCAGGCGTCCCACTTTTTCGGACCGGGCAGGCCGCCCAGGTACTGGAGAAGTTCGAGGCGCTGGTCGAGCCACAGGGCGGAATCAGCAGGCCTGTCAGGGTAGCCGAAGCCGGAGGCGAGATCGCGGGCTTTCTGCCGTAGCACGTCAGGCGGGAAGCCAGCGGGGCCGCGGATGAGGGCTTCGGACTGCTGCTTGAGGAAGGGCGTCGCGATCAGGCAGGCGACGACGAGGCAGAGACACGGAACGGAAAAGCGGCGCGGGAAGGGCTCAGTCTTGCCTGCCGCGGCGACCATTTCGGGCGATGGCGTTTCGCCGGCGGCGAGCGCCGCCGCGAGCGGGTCGCCACCAGGGAGGGCGGCGGAAACGGAGAGAGCGCTTTGGGGACGGCGGTCAGGTTCGGGATCGAGGCAGCGGCGTATGATCCTATCGACGGCGGGATCAATATCGGTGGCGATGGAGCTCATGCGGGTGAGCTGGGCATGTTCCTGGCGGGCGATGAGGTCCTGAATGTTATCGGCTTCGAAGGGGCGGCGGCCAGTGAAGATTTCGTAAAGGACGAGGCCGAGCGCGTAGATGTCGCTGCGGGCGGTGACGTCGGCGCCCTTCAGCTGCTCGGGCGACATATAGGCGGGCGTGCCGTTGCGGGCTTCGACGCCGGTGACGCGCTGGGCGAGCGAGGCGAGGCCGAAATCCATGATCATGATCTGGCCGCGCTTATCCATCATGATGTTCTGGGGTTTGAGGTCGCGGTGGATGACGCCTTTGCCGTGGGCCGCGGCGAGGCCGGCACAGATCTGGCGGGCGGCGACGATGGCGCGGTCGCAGGGGAGGCGGCCGATGCGCTGGAGCAGGCTGCCGAGATCCTCGCCATCCACGTATTCCATGGAGATGAAGGGGAGCCCTTCGGCTTCGCCGATGTCGTAAACGCGGCAGACGTTGGGGTGAGAGACCTGTCGGGCGACGCGGACTTCGCTGTGGAAGCGTTCGAGGAGAAACGGGTTGGCGGAGGCGGTTTCGGGGAGCAGCTTGAGAGCGACGGACTGCGCAAGCATGACGTCGGTGGCGCGGTAGACCTCGCCCATGCCACCCTGCCCAAGAAGCCCAATGATGCGATAGCGGCCGCCGAGGAGGGTGCCGGGGAGGAAGCGGCCTTCGTCTGGGATAGAGGAGGAGCCAAGGGAGGGGAACGGCGTGGGCGGGGCGGGATCGCGGGCGGCGATGGTTTCGGCGGAGGTGACGTCGCTGTCGCGCGGCATGTTACCCCAAGATTGTACGCGGTGACGCGGAGTCCGCGGCAAAAAAGCCCGGGCGCGGAACGGCGGAAATGATATTCAAATAGAAATCTCGTGGTCCGCTAAGAATACGGGGGATATTGGCGGGGGTGCGGGGAAAAAGGGGAATTTACGCGGCGATCTCGTTGACCTGGGGGACCGTGAAAATAAGAATGGCGCCGAGCAAAAAAAAGGCGGCATTGATGGCGAGGGCGGCGCCGATGCCGCGGGAATCGGCAATGGTGCCGACGAGGAAGGGCGCGAAGGCGCTGAGGGCGCGGCCGAAGTTGTAGGTGAAGCCCTGGGCCGCGGCGCGGATGGAGACGGGATAGAGTTCGGCGAGCATAGCGCCGAAGAGGCTGAAATAGCCGGAGCCGAAGAAGCCGATGAGCGGGCCGATCCAGACGAGGGCCGTTTCGGAACGCGAGGAACCGTAGATGGGAGTGAGCGCGGCCGCGGCCAGCATATAGAAGACGAAGGTGCGGGTGCGGCCGAAGCGATCGGCGATCCAGCCGAAGGAGACGTAGCCGGCGAAAGCGCCGATTTGCATGGGGACGAGAGCGGCGCTGGTGCGGAGGATGGAAAGGCCCGCCCCACCTGCCGCAAGTGGCGCCGAAAGGAAGCCGGGCAGCCAGGTGAACAGACCCCAGTAAGCGAAGAGGACGGAGGTGGTGAGCGCGGTGGCCAGTACTGTGCGGCGGCGCAGCGGCGGGCGGAAAATATCGAGGAAACGGGCGCTTTGGCGGGAGCGGGAGCGGGCCAGCCAGATTTCCGGTTCGGCGACTCCGCCCTGGACGGCGAGCGCGAGAAGGGCGGGCAGCAGGCCGGTGAGGAACAGGACGCGCCAGCCGAAGCGGGGCAGAATGAGCGCGGTTACACCGGCGGCCAGCAGGTAGCCCAGAGCCCAGCCGCCCTGCATAAAACTGATGGCGCGGGCGCGGTATTTGGCGGGCCACGTTTCGGCGACGAGGACGGCTCCCGCGGACCATTCGCCGCCGAGTCCGAAACCGACCAGACCGCGCCAGAACAGAAGGCTCGCAAGTCCGGTGGTCGTAGCTGTACCGGCGGATGCGAGGGAGTACCAGAGGATAGTGGCGGCGAGGAGGCGGGTGCGCCCGAAGCGGTCAGCAAGAAGACCGGCGACGATACCGCCAGCGGCGGAAAAGATCAGGGTAATGGAACTAACCAGGCCCGCCTGAGCGTTGGTTAGACCGAACTGCGCGCGCAGCGTATTGAGCGCAAAGACGTAAAGCAGAACGTCCATGGCATCAAGCATGTAGCCGGCCTGGGCGGCAAAGAGCGCGCGCCACTGCTGCGTTGTGATTTCATACAGTAAAGTCAGGCGCACCGGCAATTAAGATGGTACACTCGTCAATTCTTTCCTCCGAAGGGAATGTTTTCTTTAGAACGAAAGTAAATTGTCCGAATTCTAACAGAGAGGTGGCGGCTATTTGCATGCGGGCAGCAATTCTCCCGCATAATCAGAACAACGCACTCCTGAAGGAAGAGGGAAGAAGCCTTGGGCGCGCAAAGGAGACGCCTTAGTACGCCGGTGTCGAACAGCAGTAAACAACCAGCCGCGGTCCGCACACAGGAAAGGCTGTTTCGCGAATCGCCGATCCCCTCGTGGATTGTTGATCCCGCAAATCTTTCGATTCTTGCCGTCAACTTAAAGGCGGAAGAATTTACGGGATATACGGAAGAGGAATTAACGCGGCGCACCCTGCTGGAAGCGGTGCAGCCGTGGGACTCACAGAATTTCCGCGCCGCGCTGCAGGCGGCGGACGCGAATTCGGCTGAGCTGCGGGGTGTGACGGCGTTTACGCACAGCGGGAAATCTCAGGAAGTGGATCTGCTGCCGAGCCGCACGAAGTTTCGCGGCGCCGAAGCATTGCATATTGTGTTCGTGGATGCGTCGGGGCGGCTGAGGCTGGAGGAACAGCTGCGGCAGTCGCAGAAGATGGAATCCGTAGGCATGCTGGCGGGCGGCATCGCGCACGATTTCAATAACCTGCTGACGATTATTTCGGGATACAGCCACATGGTGGCGCAGGCGCTGGCGCACGATCCTAAAAACCGTTCGGCGGCCGAGCAGGTGATCAAGGCGAGCGATCGCGCGGCGGCGCTGACGCGGCAGCTGCTGGCATTCAGCCGGCGCCAGCTGCTGCAGGCGCGGGTGCTGGATCTGAATACGCTGGTGGAGGGAATGACGCCCATGCTGCGCCGGATTATCGGCGAGCATATCGATCTGCGGATCGATGGCGCGGCGGACCTGGGCAGGATCCACGCGGATTCGGGACAGATCGAGCAGGTGATCATGAATCTGGTGGTGAACGCGCGCGACGCGATGCCCTCCGGAGGCAAGCTGCTGGTGGAGACCCGGAATGCGGAGATGAGCCAGCCATTCCTTGGCAGGCATATGGATCTGCGGCCGGGCGAATACGTGATGCTGGCGGTGACGGATACCGGCGCCGGCATGGACGAGAAGACGCGCGCGAAGGTGTTCGAGCCGTTTTTCACGACGAAGGAAGAAGGCCACGGCACCGGGCTGGGGCTTTCGATGGTAATGAGCATCGTGAAGCGCGCGGGCGGCACGGTGGACGTTTACAGCGAACTGGGACACGGCACCGCGGTGAAAGTGTATCTGCCGAAGGCGGACCGGAGCGACATTTCGCCCACCCTGACGGTGGCTCCCGAGCCGGTATCAGGATGGGAGACCATTCTGCTGGTGGAGGACGAAGAGGCGGTACGCACGCTGGTGCGCGCCACTCTGGAAGCAAAAGGTTATCAGGTGCTGGTGGCCGGCAACGGGCAGGAGGCGCTGCGCGCTTCGAAAGAGCATGCCGGGCCGGTTCATTTGATGGTGACGGATCTGGTGATGCCGGACATGAACGGGCGGGACGTGGCGCGGAAGCTGCACCGTAAACGCCGGACGATGGCGGTTTTGTACATGTCGGGGTATACGGATACGTCGCTGCAGCACACCGCGAATCTGGACAGCTCGCTGCATTTCCTGAGCAAGCCGTTCACGCCGGCGGCGCTGGCGCGCAAGGTACGCGAGGTGCTGGACGAGAACAGCGACAAGGCGTCCGAGCGCAAACACCGCGCGGGCAACTAGCGGCGGGGCTTCAGCCCTGCAGCGTGGATAAGTACCACGCGATAAACGGACCGCCGAAGAGCGCAACGGCAACACCCCCCACAGCCAAAAACGTTCCGAGCGGGAGCTGATAAGTGCCGGCGTCTTTGCGTGTGAACGCAATATAGGCCAAGCCGATGACCGAGCCGAGCACGGACCCGGCGATCAGCGTGAGCAGCGCTCCTTTTAATCCCAGAAAAGCACCGATCATGGCGAGCATTTTGACGTCGCCAAAGCCAAGCCCTTCCTTGTGACGCAGCTTTTCAAACAGCACACCGCCGAGCCAGAGGAAGCCGCTCGGAACAGCAGCTCCGAGCAGCGCTTCGCCGAATGAGAGAGTGCGCCAGCCGAGGTGCAGATCAGAGGCGGCGGCGAGAGCGCGAAAGGTGTCGTCGGGAACGGGAATGAGCCAGGCGAGCACAAGGCCGGCGGCTAGTCCGCCAAGGGTGAATTCGTCGGGGAGCAGGAGCGTTTCGGCGTCGGAGAACGCGAGCGTGATGAGCATACCGACGAAGGCGCAGTCGCGGAGGGCGGCGGGCGTGGGGCCGAGGCGCAGGACGAGCCAGAAGAACAGAACTCCGGTGAGCAGTTCGACCAGCGGATAGCGCAGTGAGATGGAGGCGGCGCAGCCGCGGCAGCGACCTTGCAGGAGCAGATAGCTAAGGACCGGGATGTTGTCGAACCAGGCGATGGGGCGTTCACATTGCGGACAGCGGGAACGGGGATGCACCACGGACTGATCGCGCGGCCAGCGATGGATGCAGACGTTGAGAAAGCTGCCGATGAGCAGGCCGAACACGCCGGCGAGCAGCGCCTCAGGCATGCCGAAGCAGATCCTGGTAGACGGCGCGGGTGCCCTCGACCATGCGCTCCTCGGTGAACTGCATCTCTACTGTGTGACGCGCGTGCGCGCCGAATTGTTGGGCGAGCGCGGGAGCGGCGCGGAGTTCGGCGACTGCGCGGGCAATCGCGGCAGGGTCGTTAGCGACGAGGATGCCGTCTTCGCGGTCGCGCACGGCTTCCGGAATGCCGCCCACGCGGCTCGCGACGACAGGAACGCCGGCGGACATGGCGAGCAGGACCGCGGAGCCCAGACCTTCTGAGTGGGAAATGTAGACGAAGAGGGAGGCGCGCGGGAGATCGGATTCGAGATCGTTGGATGGCGTGATCTGCAGTCCGAGGCGGCGCCCGGCTTCGAGGACGAGGCGGACGCCTTTCAGGGGATCGTTGGAAGCGGGGGTGAGGATGCCGCCGGAGCGGTCGGAAAGCGGCAGCAGCGGAACGCCATCGGGCACGACGGTAATTTTGCTCTGGGGCACGCCGCCGCGCGCGAGCACTGCGGCGACGTAGCGGGAGACGGCGAGGTAGCGATCGGCGCGGGCGTATTTGCGGCGGGAAAGCGGGCCGGACCCGATGGGAAAGGCGACGCGGCGCGAAACCACCAGCGGCGCGCGCCGAAACAGGGAGGCCAGCGCATGCGAGCGGGCGTCATGCGCATGCACCAGATCCGAATGGCGAGCAGTCTGGGGGAGCGCGAGGGCGCTGAGGCGAACGGTTTCGAGGCGGTGCTGGCGCGCGAGGCGAAAAAGCGGCGATTCTTCGCGAGCCATCAGAACGGGACGGTCGCCGCGAGCAGTGAGTCCGCGCAGGAGACGGAGCAGCTGCCACTGGCCGCCGCGCATTTCCCGACCGGAATCGAGATGGAGCGTTCTCACTGGTTCTCGCGCGCTTTGGCGTATTTCAGGAACGTATAGAGCGCGGCCATCCAGGCGATGGTGAAACCGGGGAATCCGTCGCGATAGCCGCGCTGGATCAGGTAAGTGCGGAAGAAGGTCCAGACGGGATTGAAGACCATGCGGGCGGCGGTGGGATCGTGGCCGTGGGCGATCAGTTCCTCCGCGGCGAGGGAGGTGTAGCGGTTGAGGGTGCGGAGGTGCTCGGAGAGGGTGTCGCAGGTGAAGTGATGGATGGCGCCCTCCAGCTGGCCGACGACGCCATCGACGACAACGCTTTCGTGGACATAATCTCCCATCCAGCGGGCCTGGCGGCGATGGTAGAGGCGCACTTTGCGGTCGGGATACCAGCCGCCGTGATGAATCCAGCGGCCAAGGTATTGCGCCATGCGAGGCATGGAATAGCCGCCGTGCGCGGGGCCGTTGTTTTTGAGAGACCAGATTTCGGCGTCAAGGGATTCTGTGAGCACCTCGTCGGCATCGAGAAACAGGAGCCAGTCGAAGGAGGCGTGGGCGGCGGCGAGATTCTTCTGCCGGGCGTAGCCGAGCCAGGGCTGGGCGATGCAGCGGGCGCCGAGTTCGGTGGCGATTTCGACGGTGCGATCGGTGGAGCCGCTGTCGATGACGACGATTTCGTCGCAGCAGCGCATGCTCTCGATGGCGCGGGCGATTTTGCGTTCTTCGTTAAGCGCGACGATGGCGCCGCTGAGCTTCAGCATGCGCGCGTGGTCACGAGGAAACCGGCGCGACCGTGAAACAGATCAGAAAGATGACCAGTGCGGCCCAGGCGAGCTGGAAGCGCGAGCGGCCGAGCGGATGGTGATCATAGATGGCCGGATGACGGCGGCCGAAGAGGAACAGCAGCGCGGCCCAGAGCCACCAGCCGTAGGAAAACCAGCCGAGAACCACCAGGGCGGCGAGGACGAGGCGCGTGACCAGTTTGTGCTTGTCGCCGGCAATGGCGTAGACGATGTGGCCGCCATCCAGCTGGCCGGCGGGCAGCAGATTGAGCGCGGTGGCAATCAGCCCGATGCAGCCGGCGCGGACCACAGGGTGGATGTAGAGATCGGCCACGGGGACGCCCGGAAAGATGAGCGTCTCGAAGAAGCGGAGCAGCGGGGGAGTGCCGAACACCAAGTTGCCCTGGACCGCGATGCCGGGAATGATCTTGGACATCGCGAGGCCGACGGAGAGGGCGGGAAGCAGGAACAGAAAGCCGGCGATGGGCCCTGCGATTCCAATATCGAACAGCGTTCGGCGCGAATAGATGGGCGAGCGAATGCGGATGAAGGCGCCAAGTGTACCGGTGAAGGTGGGGGCGGGCAGGAAGTACGGCAGGCTGGCATCGACGCCGTAGTAGAGGCAGGCGACATAATGTCCGCACTCGTGCGCCGTCAGGATGATGAGCAGCGTGAGCGAGAACGGCAGACCGGCGAGCAGCATGCGCGGGTTGGCGAGAGCATCGCCAAAGACGCCCATGTCGCGATCGATATCGAAGAATGGCAGGTTGTGGTCGAAATTGAACTGCATGCGCGCGCCCACGGCTGTCGTGGTGGCGAGCGTGAGAACCAGGAGGAGGATGTGCAGCCATACGCGCTGGCTGGGTTTGGCCGCGCGCCAGACAGGCTCCGGTTCGGGCGTCCCGGTCAGCACGCGCAGCGGGGCGGAAATGTCCTGGGAAGACACGGAAATCTACTGGAGCGTCTGCAGTTCCTTGCCGGGCTTAAAGCGAACGGCTTTACCTGGCGGGATGGAGACTTCGGCGCCGGTGCGAGGATTGCGGCCGATGCCGGTTTTCCGCGGTTTGACGTTGAAAACGCCGAAGCCGCGCAATTCGATGCGGTCGCCCTGCTCGAGCGCGCGCTTCATCTGTTCGAAAACGGTTTCGACCGCTTCCTCGGCTTTGGTCTTGGTAATGCCGGTCTTGTTCACCACTTCGTTGATGATGTCGAGTTTGATCAAGAAGCCTCCGGAGCCGTCAAGTTAATGATAAATTTGAGTTTACGACATGTCAAGCAACGCCGCGCATATCCCCTGCACGCCGGTAGACGCGGCGTGCTTCCGGCGGGCCTGCGCGAAATTCGCCACGGGTATCGCGGTGGCCACCGTGATGGACCAGGAGGGCTCACCGCATGGAATGACGGTGAACTCCTTCACTTCGGTTTCACTGGATCCTCCGCTGGTGCTGATCTGCATCGATAACCGGGCGGCGATTTTGCCCGATCTGCTGGCGGCGGATGCAATCGGAATCAATGTACTGACGGAGCGCCAGGCCGATCTTTCGATGCGGTTCGCGAGGCCGGGCGAGGACCGGTTTGGCGCGGTGGCGTGGTATCGCGGCGAGCTGGGCGTGCCGGTGATTCCGGATGTGCTGGCGGTGTTTGAGTGTGAACTGCGGCAGTTTGTGGAAGCGGGCGACCACCAGGTGGTGCTGGCGGAGGTTCGGTACGTGCGCTGGAGCGACGACCAACCGCTGCTCTACTTCAACAGCGCGTACGGGGAATTGAGATAAACTCTCGGTTCAGATGAACCGACGCAACGCACTGCAATTGTTGAGCGCCGGCGGCGCCCTTGCCGCGGTGAAGCCAATCTCCGCCCAGAGCCGCGGCACAGGTCCGGTGAAGATCACCGATGTCAAAGCGATTCTGACGCAGCCGGCCGCGGAGCAACTGGTGATCGTGAAGGTGATGACCAGCGAACCGGGGCTGTACGGCATCGGCTGCGCAACGCATCGGGAACGGCCCCTGCCGGTGGTTTCGGCGGTGAACGACTACCTGAAGCCGTTTGTCATGGGCCGGAACGTAGACGAGATCGAAGACATCTGGCAATCCGCCAATGTGTCTTCGTACTTCCGCCAGGGCGTGACGTTGAACAACGCGCTTTCCGGCGTGGATGGCGCGCTCTGGGACATCATGGGCAAGCGCGCCGGCCTGCCGGTTTACAAGCTGCTGGGCGGCAAGGTGCGCGCCGCGACGCCGCTGTATACGCACACGGCGGCGCGGGAACTGCCGGAGCTGGAAGACCAGGTGCGCAAAGCCATGGCGGCCGGTTACCGGCATGTCCGAGTGCAATTGGCGGTGCCGGGCTTTTCTGGTTATGGCGTGGCAAGCGCGACGGCGGACGCGATTCAGAAATCCCGGCCGCGCGGCGTGGCGCCGTCGCCGGTCTTCGAGCCGACGCCATACGTGAACAACACGATCCGCATGTTCGATTATCTGCGGCAGAAGATCGGCTTCGAGGTGGATTACGTGCACGACGTGCACGAGCGCGTGTCGCCCGCACAGGCTCTGGCGCTGGCGAAAGCGGTGGAGCCGTTCCGGCTGTTCTTCCTGGAAGACCCGACGGCGCCGGAAGACGTGGCGTGGTTCCAGATGATGCGGCAGCAGAGCTCCACGCCGCTCGCGATGGGCGAACTGTTCGTGAACCGCAACGAATGGCTGCCGCTGGTGGCGAACCGCTGGATCGATTTCATCCGCTGCCACATTTCAGCAATCGGCGGGCTGACCCAGGCGCGGAAGATTGCGGCGACCTGCGAGATGTTCGGAGTGCGCACCGCATGGCACGGCCCGGCGAACGTGTCTCCCGTGGGACACGCGGTGAATCTGCATCTGGATCTGGCAATACCGAATTTCGGCATCCAGGAGGAGAACAAGTTCACGAGTGCGGAGCGCGAGGTGTTTCCCGGAACGCCGGAGATCGAAGGCGGGTATCTCTACGCCAACGACCGTCCGGGGCTGGGCATCGATATCGACGAGAAAGCGGCGGCGAAGTATCCTTACAAAAGTCCGGGCGGGAGCCGTGGCAACGACCGGCGCATGGACGGCACCATCGTGCGGCCCTGAGCAGGCGCGGGCACGAACCCGGCGTCAGGCGTGCACGGGTTCGTGCGAAGCGGCAAACACCGACTGCAGATTGCCGTCGGGCCCAAAGGGCAACTCCATGGGTCCTTCGACGATTTCGAGATCCGGATTGCGGTCGATTTCGGGACGCAGCGTTTCGCTCATGACGAGCAGGTTGAGCTCGAGCGAATTCTTGATCCAGACAATTTTGAGCTCGCGCATGTCGAAGAGGCCGACAGTGGGCACGATCTTTTCGAGGCACTCGCGATCGGTGGCGAAGTGCAGCGGCGTACGGATGGCCGCGGGCGTGGACGCCGTGAGCGAGTTGATGGTGGTGGGGTTCCAATCCACCTTCGCCAGCATGCGGTCCGTGATGACATCGGCCATGCCGAGGCCGACGGAGTTGCCGTAGGTGTCGGGATGCAGATCACGGATGAACAGGCGCATGAACTTCGGCGCGTTCGGCCAGGGATTGTATTCGCCGTTGACACCGCGGTTCACGACTTTGGTATCCATGCCGGCGCCGCTGATGGGCTTGCCGATCTGATCGAGAATCAGCAGGTGGGCGTCGGCGGGGATGCGGCCCATCCAGGACTTGGTGAGCGCGAGCAGTTCCTCTTCACGCTGCTCCATCACTTCGACTGGGACGGCGGCGAGTTTCGCGGTGTTGTGGTTGGCGTCTTCGAGAATGGCGAGACCGCCGAGAATTTTACCGGAGGCGAGCACCTGGCGGCCGATGCTCCGGATGACGTGCTCGAGGCCGAGGTTGAATGCGTAGGTGTGATAGCGCTGCGCGCCGTGGAATTTGCCGAGACCGATGGCCATCATCTTGTAAAGGCCGCTCTCGATTTTGCCGGCAAAATCGGTATGCCATTTGACGCGGCCCACCAGCATCACGCCGTCCGCCTCATAAGCATTGCGATCCATGAAGGTTTCGATGCCGTCGGGCGTCTTGCCGAGCGGCACCACTTCCAGCGAGCTGATGATGGGGCAGCCCATGGTCTGCTCGATGATGCCGTAATGCGCCAGAACGTCGGCCTGCCCTTCGGCGGAAGCCGCACCGTGGCTTCCCATGGCGGGAAAAATGAACGGGTGCATGCCGGCGGACTTCCAATATTCCACGACGGAGCGGACAATGGTCGCAATGTTGGTGATGCCGCGGCTGCCCACGCCGATGGCAACGCGCGACCCGGGTTTCAGGCGGGTCTGGAAACCGGCGGAGGAGAGTTCCTGGCGGACGGCACCGGAGATATCGGCAACTTTGCGATCGGGGAAGTTCTGGCGGACAACGTAGACGCGTGGAAGGTGCATTGGGTGAATTATATCAATGCACCTTCGCTGCGTCAGACGCAATGCGATTCGCAAATCGCAGGCGGGTCAGGGCTTACTGTTTGATGATGGAGCCATCGCGCCGGCGCACTTCGCCCCAGCCGCCGTTGAGACGCTGACGGTCACCGCGTTCACTGGTGCCGAACGGATATTTCGCCGCCTGTTTCTCGTCGACTTCAATGCCCCAGCCCGGAGTTTCGTTGGCGTACAGGTAGCCGTCTTTCATAACCGGGCAGTTGTGGAAGACTTCCTGCAGCCGTTCGCTGAACGGCGAATATTCCTGAATACCGAAGTTGGTGCTGACCAGATCGAGCGTGATGTTGGCGGCGTGGCCGACCGGCGAGACGTCGCCGGGACCATGCCACGCGGTGCGCACGCCGAAGTTCTCGCCGAGGATCGCGATCTTGCGCGCGGGCGTGAAGCCGCCGACCTGGGAGACGTGGCAGCGGATGTAATCGATCAGGCGCTCGGCAATCAGGGGCGACCACTCATGCGGGCTGTTGAAGAGCTCGCCCATAGCGAGCGGAGTGGCGGTTTGCGAGCGAATCTGCCGGAAGTAGGCGATATCTTCGGGAGAAAGGACGTCTTCCAGGTAGAACAGCTTGAACTTCTCCAGATCCTTGGCGAACTGCACGGCCTGGTTGGGCGAAACGCGCTCGTGAGCGTCGTGCAGCAGTTCCACTTCGAAGCCCAGCGAATCGCGCACGGCTTCGAACATTTTGAGCACGCGGCGCGTGTAATACTGCGGCTCAAAGATTGGACCGGGGTGCAGCCCTTTGACCATTTCACCGCCGCGCTGGCTGCCGTAGCCTTCCATACCAGGGACGCCGATCTGCGCGCGCACATGGCGGAAGCCGCGGGACATATAGCCCTTAATGGAATCGATGACCTGGGCGTTTTCGGCACCATCGGCGTGGCCGTAGCAATCGGCCGCTTCGCGCGTTTTGCCGCCGACCAGATCATAGACGGGCAGGCCCGCCTGGCGGCCCTTGATATCCCAGAGTGCCTGATCCACGCCGCTGAGGGCATTGTTCAGGACAGGGCCGTTTTTCCAGTAGGAACTGTCGTAGCAGGATTGCCAGATGTCTTCAATGCGGTCAGTACTCTTGCCCATCAGGAAGGGCTTGAGGTAACGATCCACGGCGGGTTTGACCAGATCCGCGCGCTGGGTAAAGGTGGCGCAGCCGTAGCCATAGAGGCCGTCCTGATCCGTCACGATTTTGACGACGGAGAGGCGCGTACCGGCGGGCTGGCATTCGATAACGGAGATGTCCTTGATCTTCGGCGCGGGCATGCCCTTGGCTGCCTGCAGAGCGCGCGGAGCAAGGCTGATGGCGCTCGCATTCATCGCGAGCTTCAATAGTTGTCGGCGATTCATCCTTCAAAACTATATCACTGAGAGGCGATACAATTAAGGCGATGAAGCAGCGAACAGACGACTCGCCGGCGCTGCCGATGTGGCTGCTCGGGCTGGCGGGTGCTTCTATGCTCGCCGCGTTGTACATGATCTTCATGTGGGTTTCCACGGAAGCCACCATGGGCATCATCCAACGGATCTTTTACTTCCACACCGCGGCGGCGTTTGTTTCGTTCTGGGCCGTGTTTATCGGCGGAGTGGCCAGCTTCTGGTATCTGAAGACGCGCGATGCGCGGTTTGACGATCTGGCGCTGGCGGCAAACGAATCGATCGTGGTGTTCGAAGCGGTGAACATTGTGATGGGTTCCATGTGGGGCAAGCGGGTATGGGGCATCTGGTGGACCTGGGACGCGCGGCTGACGTCCTCGTTTCTGCTGATTCTGATCTACATCGCGTATGTGGTGGTAAGGCGCGCGGTGGCGGCGGAAGAGCGGCCGGTGATCTGCGCGGTGATCTGTCTGTTCGGCATGCTGGATGTACCGCTGGTCTATATGTCGAACCGGCTGTTCCGGACGCAGCATCCGGCGCCGGTGGTGGGTGGCTCTCCCGGTTCCGGACTGGACCGCGACATGGGTCTCACCTGGATTGTGACCATTGTGGCCATGTTCCTGGTGTGGTGGTGTATCATCCGCGTGCGGCGGCGCGTGGCCCAGAACGAGCGCGTAGCTGAGACGCTGAGCCGCAGCGTACACGAGAAAAACTATGTCTGAGAATCTGCCGTGGCTGTTCGGCGCGTTTGCGATTGCGTGGAGTTTGATCTTCGGCTATCTGGCGCTGATTTCGAAATGGGAACGCGACACGCGCAAGCGGGTGACGGCACTGCGGGAGCTGGTGTCAGGCGACAAGGACCGTCTCGATTAGCGAGAAGCTGAGCACGGTGTACATGATGTCGAAGCCCACCAGATAACGAAGCCAGTTGAGGTTGGCGCCGGAGAAGCTGCCGCCTTCGAAGAGGCTGGACGTAATGGACATGGCGGCGACCAGCGCGGGGATCATAATCGGATAGAGCAGCATCGGAAGCATGATTTCGCGCAGCCGGACGTTGACGGTGAGGGCTCCGAACGCGGTTCCGACTACCGTAAGCGCCCACGTGCCGAGCAGCATGACGGCGATCAGCTGAAAGAGCACCGGCAGCAGGTTCACATCGTAGAAGATGGCAAAGACCGGCAGGCATACGGCTTCAATCAGCAGCAGCAGCAGATAACTCGAAAGCGACTTGCCGAGGAACAGCGCCCAGGCGGCGATGGGCGAGGCGATCAGGGCGTCGAGACAATCATTGGGGACATCGCGGGCGAAGGTGCGGTTCAGGATCAGCGCGCCGGCGAATGTGAAGATGATCCACAGCAGGCCACCGGCGACGTTGATGTTGTCGGGGTTGGTGGGGTCGAAGGCGAAGCTGAAAATCAGCAGCATCACGAGCGAGAAGGAGAAGGCGGCGTTGAGGCCTTCCTTGCCACGGAACTCAGAGCGCAGATCTTTGCGGGCGATGGTCAGCGCGAGACGGAGCTGATTCATGCCTCGCCGTGGGTGCGGTACAACCAAGCCGGATCGGCGAGCATTTCGGCGGTGCGGGGGCCGGAGTGGACGATGCTGCCGCGTTCGAGCAGCGCGACGTGGGAGGCGAGTTCGAGGGCTTCGCGCAGCTGGTGGGTGGACATGATCACGGCGGCGCCACGTTCGCGCGCGTCAATGAGGACGCTTTGCAGCAGGGCGATGGCGCGATCGTCGAGCGAGGTAAACGGCTCGTCCAGGATCAGCAGCCGGGGTTCATGCAGGAAGGCGCGCGCGATAGCGAGGCGCTGGCGCATGCCGCGGGAGAATTCTCGCACAAGACCGTTCTGTACGCGGCCGAGACCGACGCGTTCGAGCCAGACCGGGATGCGCTGCGGCGGAACCTGGTAGAGGCTGGCGAAGAGGCGCAGGTTTTCCGTGGCGGAAAGTTCGTCCCAGACGGAGATGCCGTGGCCGATGTAACCGGTGCGACGGCGCGCTTCAGCATCGCGCGGCGGGCGGCCTTCGAGCGTTACCGTGCCGCGCGCAGGCTGCGAGAACCCCGCGAGGATGCGAAGCAGGGTGGTCTTCCCCGCCCCGTTGCGGCCGAGGAGCGCGAGACAGGAGCCCGCGGGAACGGAGAGGGTGATGTTGCGGAGTGCGGGGAAATCGCCGAAATACTTCCAGACGCCGTTAACGGCGAGTGCGCTCACTCTTGGCCTTTGCGGTTTCGACGGGAGAAGCGCGGTAGAGCAGTGCGAGACCGAGCGCGAGGATGGCGAGGGTGGTGAGCAGGAGCCACTTGACCGAGTTGAGCATGCCGGGGAAACCCGCGTTGGGATCGCCGCTTCCGTAGAGCTTGGGCATGATCTGGGCAATGGGGCTGCTGCCCTGGTCGGACCCGCCGCCGCCCTGGTCGGACCCGCTGTTGTCCGCCGCCCGGAGAGCGCCGGTTCCGGTGAACTGCACTTTGATGTTCGGTGAATCGGTGCTGTAGATGTGCGCCTTCATTGGACCGCCGCCCATGTCCTGCAGGCCGCTGCCAGCCAGGCTGACACCCTCCGGCACGATGACGCGCGTGGGCCCGCCGCCCTGGTAGAGCACCCGGCTTTGGAACTCGCCGGGGTTGGTGAAGGGCATGCTGTAGCTGATCTGCACCTGCGACTGGCCGGGCTTGATGGGGAAATCGATCTTATATACGTCCGGCTTGTCGGTCTTTTCCGGCGCACGGCGAATGGGCGCACCGCCGGGGCCTAAGACGTTCACGACGACCTGGTTCTGCGCAGCAGGAGGGAGGTAAATGTTCAAAGTGCCGTGGTCGGGATCGTTGAAGGTGGTCTTGCCGGGGTTCTCCCAGATGTAGCCTTCGCTGACCGCGACCCTGCCGTTGGTACCAGGCTCGAGCAGAATCATGTGCTGGTCCACGCGGGCGGAGCCGGGCTTCGGTTCGGACTTGTAGACGGGGATCACCAGGCCGCTCGAAGGCGCGCCGGGCGGGATCATCTTGTTGTACGTGACGCCGTCGAATGCCGCCTGGACCAGGCGCGGACCCGCGATATCGGTTTTCAGGGTGAAACGGCCATCGGCATCGGACTTGACGGATTCGAGCGATTCGGGGCCGTTCCCGGAGACACGATAAACGGTGACGGTGGCATTCGGCTGCGGCTTGCCGGTGGTGCCGTTCATGACGACGCCGTCGATGGGCGCGGCGAAGGCGGGTAGCGCGGTGAGGAGCGTGAGGGCGGCGAGAAGTTTCATGCCTGGGCTTTCATCGGCTTTCCGCATTCGCCACAGAACTTCAGGGCCTGGGGGAAGCGCGCCTTGCAATGGGGACAGGTGAACGTGCCGGGCGCGGCACTCGCTTTGGCTTTTACGAGTACGGGCTCGGGCTGGGCCTTGGCGACACGGTCGACTTCTTCCAGCACGCGCGCGAGTTCCTTCTGGAGGTCGGTCTTGGAGCGTTGATAGTCGTCGTCGGACATTTTGCCCACGCGGTATTCGAACTGGAGGTCGCGGAGGTTTTCGTAGATGGACGCCTTGCGCTCGTCGAGATGCTGAAAGGGTGAGACGGGTTCTGCGGCGGGAAGATCCTGGGGACGGATGAACAGCAGAAACGCCATTACAACCAGGAACAGGAGTGCTGCGAGCGCGATGGCCATGCGATCAGTCGAGTTTGGCCGTTTCGCGCTCGATCTGATCGCGGTAGCGGTCGAAGGAGGGATCTGCCGGAACTCCGGCCAAGGCGCGGGGCCGCTGCATATAACGGCGGACGAAGAGATAGATGCCGCCGATGCCGAGAGCGATCATGAGCGTGGGAACCACCCAGAAGAAGGCGCTGGGATCGGCAAGGAAGATCTTGTCGCCGAACTCCTTCTTGTAGGTGGCGATGATGGCCTCGTCTGACATGCCGCCCTTCTGCATTTTGTAGATACGGGCCTTGGCGGGAACGCAGAAGCCGCAGCCGCGCTTGGACATGGGGCAGCTGACGGATTCCTTGCAGCCGCCGCACTGACAGGCGATGTGGGAGCCGACGCGATCGACATCATCGCTTTCGATCTGAGGCGTCTGAGCGAAAGCCACCCCGGCGAGCAGGGCGACGAGGAAGCTAGTTTTCAACCGGGACATGTTTCTCCGCCAGGCCGACAACCTGGGTGCGCGCATACTGGCGCGAGACTTTGCTGGGGACGAGAGCCACGAGAGTGCCCGCGACCAGAACGAGTGTGCCGATCCAGATCCAGGAGACAAGCGGGAAAACATAGACCTGAAGGGTCACTTTGCTTCCTTCCGCGCTGGCGAAGTTGATGTACAGATCTTCGTCCAGCCCATTACGCAGCGCAACGTGACCGAGCGGCTGCTGGCTGGCGTTATAGAAGCGGCGCTCCGGCTCCAGCGTACCGACGGAACGGCCGTTCTTCGAGACCTGCAGGACGGCGCTGTTCCATTTGTAGTTCTGGTTCTCGCCATTGTGAAGGTCGGCGACTTTCAGGGTATATTTGCCGAGGGAGAAGCTGTTGCCGAGCGCCACTTCTTCGGTGAGGTCTCTTGTTAAAAGCGGTGCCGGTCCAGCCAATGAACATCAGCACGATGCCCATGTGGACCAGATAGCCGCCGTAGCGGCGCGTGTTGCGGTGCGTCAATTCGACTACCGCATGGGCGAAGTTCAGGTTGTTCTTCTGCGCCGATCTGGCGGGCGCCTTTAAAGAACTCCGAGATGATGGTGGAGGCGACGAAGAGGCAGAAGCCGAACGAGATCAGAGCCCAGTAATTCCGGATCCCGGCGGCAAACAAGCCGATCGCGAGCAGGCAGGCGAGCAGGCCGGGGACCATGAAGTTGCGGCGCAGGCTTTCAACGGAGGTACGCCGCCAGGCGAAAAGCGGACCGACACCGGTGAGGAACAGCAGGCAGAGCCCGATGGGAATCATGAGGCGATTGAACCAGGGGGCTTCAAGCGCGATTTTTTCGTTGCGTGACAGCTTCCGAGATGACCGGGAAGAGCGTGCCCCAGAGCACCGCGAAACAGCTGGCGAGGAGCAGCAGATTGTTAAACAGGAAGCTGGACTCGCGCGAAACGACGCTTTCGAGTTCGCTTTCGCTCTTGAGATAATCCAGACGGTCGATGATCAGATAGACCATGCCGGCAATGCCGAGCGCGAGGAAGCCCAGGAAGTATTTGCCAATGGGAGATTCGGCGAAGGCGTGAACGGAGCTGACCACACCGGAGCGCGTGAGGAAGGTGCCGAAGAAGGCAGAGGAAGAAAGCGCTTGAAACGAGCACGATGTTCCAGACCTTCATCATGCCCTTCTTCTCCTGCATCATGACGGAGTGGAGGAAGGCGGTCATGGCGAGCCACGGCAGGAGCGAGCAGTTCTCCACGGGATCCCACATCCAGTAGCCGCCCCAGCCAAGTGCGTCGAAGGCCCAGGCGGAGCCGAGCATGATGCCGCAGCTTTGGAACAGCCACGCCACGATGGACCAGCGGCGGGTGGTGTGGATCCAGGCGTCACCGGGCTGCCGCGTGATCAGCGAGGCGATAGCAAAGGCAAACGGGACGGAGAAGCCGATGAAGCCGAGATAAAGCATCGGCGGGTGGATGGCCATTGCATAATACTGCAGTTGCGGATTGAGGCCAAGACCATCGGCAACGGAGGTGACGACCTTGTCGACAGCCAACATCTGGAACGGGCTGACGATGAAGCCGTTCATCAGGAGGAAAAAGGCCTGAATGGAGGAAAGAACCGCGATGACATACGGCATCATGTCGCGCAGCTTGCGGCGGTTCTGGAATACCACGACGGCGCTGTACGTGGAAAGCAGGAAGCTCCAGAACAGCAGCGACCCTTCCTGTCCGCCCCACCACGCGGTGAATTTGTAGATCAGCGGCATGTCGCGATTGCTGTGGCCGGCGACGTAAGCGAAGCGGAAATCGCTGGTGAGAAGCGCGTAGACAAGGATCCCGGAGGCGACCGTCACCAGAAAGCTGACGGCGTAAACCGCGCGCCGTGCGCTAAGAACGAGAAAGGGACGGCCTTTCAGCTTGCCGATAACTGAAGCCGCGACTGCATAGAGCGCGATGCAGAACGCAAGCAGAACCGCGAGCGCGCCGACGTTTTCCATATGATTTACCTGTTCGTTAGATGCTCTTGCGGACCGGGGGAACGGCTTTTAGTCCGGCCGGAGCTTCGCCGGGTTTAGCGGCGTACTTGGAGGAGCACTTGGCCTGAATCTTGTTCGCGTGAAAGACGCCGTCCGAACCCATGCGGCCGTCGGCCAGGGCCTGCGCGCCGTCGCGGAACGTGTCCGGCAAGGGATCGCGGCCGTCATAAGCCACGCGGAGGTGCATGTTTTCCTGCTGCAGGCTGAACTCAACCATGTCCGCCTTGCGCACGATGGAACCCTTCTCGACATCGCCGCCAACGCGGACCCGGCTCTGGCGCGCCTTGGCCGGCATTTGATTCAGTTCGGAGATGGTTTTGTAATACGTCTGCGCTTCCTGGATGTTGGCGGAAGCGAGCCAGATCAACGTACCGACGATGACCACCATGACCGCAGCGAACTTGGCGTACTTTTTCATTGGGGTTCCCTCAGGAACCCTTATTATAGCGCGCGTTACGAGCGGCGGCGCAGTGCCGCAACCGTAGCGACACCAGCTACGGCGATGCCTGCGAGAGCCCAGCGCGGCATCATGGCAGCTTTGTTATAGAGGCTCGCTTCCATGACGGTAACGTCATAATCGCCTCGTTCCTGGAGCGTGCCGGAGGGCCGCTCGAGAGCCTGGTGATGGCCGGGTTTCGGAGCGCGCGCATCCTGCTGGCCGGTGAAGCCGACGGCTTTCATCACCTTATCGTTCAGGCCGGGGGTGAAGCGGCCGAGGGCGGAGTTCAGAACGGCTGAGTCGCCGACGAGGAAGTCGCGCACGGGGTTTTCAGCGGCATAGAGAATGGCTTCGGCAACCACTTCGGGAGCGTAGATGAGGGGAGGCGCAATCGGCTCTTTCTCCATATAGTTCTTCGCGTGTTCGAAAAACGGGGTGGCAATGCCGGTGGGCTTGATCAGGGTAACGGAGATGGGAATCCGGTCGTGTTTGAGCTCGATGCGCAGCGCATCGGTGTAGGCCTTGATGGCATGCTTGGAAGCGGCATAGGCGCCCTGCAGCGGGAGCGAGTGGTCGGAAACTTCGCTGCCGACGTTTATAAGCGCGCCGCCCTTGCTGCGGAGGTGCGCGACGGCTTCCTTCATGCCGTGGACGGTGCCCCAGAAGTTAACCTCAAGAACGGCGTGCTCGTCTGTCACAGGGACGTCTGTCACGCGACCGTAGACTGACGTTCCGGCGTCGTTAACCCATGTGTCGAAACCGCCAAAGGTCTCGATGGCTTTTTCGGCGATCCGGTGGACTTCGTCGGGTTTGGTGACGTCTGCCGCCACGTGGACAGCCTTCTTTCCGGTCGCGTTGAGTTCCTGCTCCAGCCGATGGAGTGAATCATGGGCCCTGGCTGCGACAACGACGCGCGCTCCGCGTTTGACCGCCATGCGAGCGGTGGCGAGCCCGATGCCGCTGGACGCTCCGGTGATGACAATCACCTGTTCGGAAACCGGTTTGAGTGTGAGTTTCATGGTCGCCTGTGAGTGCTGCATCCGGCGCACCACTGTATGGATTCACCGCTGAACGGCTGAGGAGGCCAGCGCTATGGGGTTCCAGCGTTGCAGAATCAGATTGACACCTGCGGCTTCGACGAGGGTCAGGCCGATCACGACCCCGAGCAGCGGGGTGAAGTCCGAATCGCGATGGATGGTGAAGACCTGAGTGTCTGCCGGGAGCGGCTGCATGTTGTCGCCTACAATCAAGCCGTGGTGCGTACCGTTGTTTCGACTCTTGGTGTTTTGACTCTTAGTGTAATGTCCACCGCGGCGTTGGCCCAGACTCATCCTGAACAGCTTCGCTGCGAATACCGGGTGGATCCGGTGGGCATCGACGTGGTGGCGCCAAGGCTGAGCTGGGTAGTGGCGGCGGATGCGAACGCGCGCGGTGTACGCCAGACCGCGTACCGCGTGCTTGCGGCGTCCTCGCTGAAGACGCTGCAGCGGAACGCGGGCGATTTGTGGGATTCGGGGCGCGTTGAATCCGCGCAATCGACGCATGTAATGTATGAAGGCGGCCCGATGTCGTCGGGCGCGGTGGTGTTCTGGAAGGTGCAGGTCTGGGACGAGGCGGGCAAGGAATCGCCGTGGAGTGCGCCGGCGAGCTGGTCGATGGGACTGCTCGAGCCCACGGATTGGCGTGGTAAGTGGATTGGGCGCGACGAAGAGAAGCTTTATCGGGACCCGGAAAGTCCGTTCTGGGGGTTGACGAAGGCGCACTGGATCTGGTCGGCGGATGCCAAAGCCGAGACAGCGGTGAGCACGAGTGTGAAGATTCCGGGCGACCGCAGGCTGCGCAACGCAACGCTGGTGACCGCGGCCGATCAGGAATTCGAAGTGGTGGTTAACCGGGAGAGCACAGGGAAGGACGCGCAGCCGGCGCAGGCGCGGGTGTTCGATGTGACCGCACAAATGAAACCTGGTGACAACGCCATTGAGATTCGCGCGAAGCGGAGCGCGGTGATTGCATCGCTCAAGCTGGAGTTCGATCGCGGAGAGCCGGTGACGGTTGTCTCGAACGGGACGTGGACGGCGTCGGGTTCGCCAGTGCGGGATCGCGGGGCGTACGGAGCGCAGCCGTGGGGCGAGGTGGGATTTCGCGAGGAGCGGGCGCTGCCGGCGCGGATGCTGCGGAAGCAGTTTCGCGTGACGAGGAAGCCGAAATCGGCGACCGCGTTTGTGTGCGGCCTGGGCTTGTTTGAACTCGCGGTGAACGGGAAGCGCATGGGCGATCAGGTTCTTTCGCCGGGGCTGACCGACTACAGCAAACGAAGCCTGTATGTGACGTTTGATGTGACGCAACAGATCGTGATGGGAGCGAACGCGGTCGGCATCCTGCTGGGGAACGGCAGATATTGGGCGCCGCGCGAAAAAGATCCCATTGCCACGGTTTCGTATGGCTATCCAAAGGCGATCTTCCAGCTGGATCTGACCTATGACGACGGCACGGTGGAGCATGTGGTCAGCGACAGCAGCTGGAAGCTGAGCACGAACGGGCCGATTCGCGCGAACAACGAGTATGACGGGGAGCGCTACGATGCGCGCCTGGAATCGGGGTGGACGCGAACGGGGTTCGACGATTCGAAGTGGGAAGCGGCGCACGTGGTTGCCGCTCCGCCGGGCGTCCTGGCGGCTCAGGTGGCGGAACCGCTGCGGGTGACGGAGACCCTGCGGCCGCTGAGCGTTCGTAAAACCGACACGGGCAGCTACGTGTTCGACATGGGCCAGAACATGGTGGGCTGGTGCCGCCTGAGAGTCAGCGGGGCGAAGGGAACGCGCGTGGTGCTGCGTCATGCGGAGACGCTGCGCGACGACGGTCATCTTTATACGGCAAATCTGCGCTCCGCGCGAGCGACGGACACATACATCCTGAAAGGCGGCGGAGCGGAGACGTATGAGCCGCGCTTCACCTATCACGGGTTTCGCTATGTGGAGGTGAGCGGCTACCCCGGCGTACCGGCGCTGAGCGCGATGGAAGGGCGAGTAGTGCATGACGACCTCGCGCGCAGCGATGACTTTGTGACGTCGAACGCGCTGCTGAACCAGATTCATCACAACATCTTCTGGGGCGTGCGCGGGAACTACCGCAGCATCCCGACGGATTGTCCGCAGCGCGATGAGCGACAGGGCTGGCTGGGGGATCGCTCGCAGGTTAGCCGCGGGGAATCGTTTCTGTTCGATGTGGCCGCATTCTATTCGAAGTGGATGCAGGATCTGACGGATGCGCAGCGGCCGGACGGCAGCATCCCCGACGTGGTTCCGGCTTACTGGCCGCTCTACAACGGCGATGTCACGTGGCCGAGCACGTTCATCTTTCTGCCGGGCATGCTCTACGAACAGTACGGTGAGCGGCGCGTGCTGGAGCGCGACTATCCGGCGATGAAGAAGTGGATGGACCACATGCGCACGTTCCTGAAGAACGACATCATGCCGAAGGACACGTACGGCGACTGGTGCGTGCCGCCGGAGTCGCCGAAGCTGATCCACTCGGAGGATCCGGCACGAAAGACGGATGGCACGCTGCTGGGCACGGCTTACTACTACGAGCTGCTGCGGCGGATGGCGTTCTATGCGCGGTTGCTGGAAAAGCCGGAGGATGCGGAGGTGTTCGATAAGCTGGCGGCGCGGGTGAACGCGGCGTTTCAGCGGCAGTTCTTCAACCCCGCGGCGGGAGTGTACGGCAACGGCACGCAGACCTCGAGCGTGGTGCCGCTGGCGTTCGGCATGACGCCGCGCGATAAGCGGGCGGCGGTTTTCGACAATCTGATCGAGAAGATCGAAGTGGAGAGCAAGGGCCATGTGGGCACCGGTCTGGTGGGCGCGCAGTGGCTGATGCGGACGCTCTCAGACAACGGGCGCGCGGATGTGGCGTTTCAGATCGCGAACCAGAAGACATATCCGGGGCTGGGATACATGGTGGAGAAGGGCGCGACCACGATCTGGGAGCTGTGGAACGGCGATACGGCGGACCCGGCGATGAACTCCGGCAACCATGTGATGCAGATCGGCGACATGGCGGTATGGATGTACGAATACCTGGCGGGCATTCGGTCCGACCCGGCTCGGCCGGGCTTTGCGCACACGGTGATCCGGCCGTATCCGGTGCGGGATCTCCAGTTCGTGCGGGCTTCCCACCGCTCGATGTACGGACTGATTCGCAGCGAGTGGAAGCGCGACGGCGACTCGCTCGAGCTGGACGTGACGGTGCCGCCAAACAGCACCGCCACCGTGTATGTACCGGCGCGGGAAGCAGGCGCGGTGCAGGAATCGGGCCACGTGGCGCCGGTCTCACCGGGAGTCAGCTTCCTGCGAATGGAAGGCGGCGCGGCGGTGTTCGACGTGGGCTCCGGGACCTACCGGTTTACGACGAAGGAAAACTGAACCACCATGATGCCGCTATTTGGGGTCGGGAACCACAGGTAAGGGGTAGACCTTCTTCAGGGCGTCCTGATATTCGGAGAAAAGGGCTTTGATACCGTCGAACTCGCGCTTGACGGCGGAGCGGTAGTCGGGCTGGGTGGCGTAGTCGAAGAGGAGCGCGGCCATGGATTCCGCATCGACTACGAAGCCGTGGTGGCCGATCTCGGCGAGGGCATCCTTCTCCATTTCGTAGGTGTGGTTGGCGTAAGCGGAGGTCTGGGCGGAGAAACTCATGCCGGGAATGACGCTGGACACGCTGCCGGTCTCTTCGAAGCCGGAGGGCTTGGCTGGCTCGGCCTGCACGTTGGTGGCGCCGTACCGCTTCATGTACACGAAGGCGGGCTCGGCGAGCGTGGCGAGAGAGATGCCGTCCCGGAGGCGGCCGTAGTTGTCGATGGCGACTTTGGTGCCGGTGGAGAGAGCAGCGGCTTTGGCGGCGTTGTCGACGAACTCGCGCACCTGCGCGAGATAGACGGCGTCCGGGTAGCGGATGTAGAAATCGGCGACCGCGCGATCGGGGACGACGTTCGGCGCGGCGCCGCCTTCGGAGATGATGCCCTGAATGCGGGCTTCCGGACGGATGGTGGCGCGGACGCTGTCGATGTTTTCGAAGAGGTGGATGACGCCTTCAAGCGCGTTGCGGCCGGCCCACGCGGTCATCTGATGAGCGGGCGCGCCGCTGAAGGTGTATTTCACGCCATCGATGTTGAGGCAGCAGGTGCCGAAGCCGGGCGCAGGGCGGGCGGTGGCGCTGACGGCGTGGCTGCGAACGATGACGTCCATGTTGCGGAAGATGCCGGCGTCGAACATCTGGGTCTTGGCGGCGGGCGGCATCATTTCCTCACCGGGGGTGCCGAAGACAACGACGTTGCCGGGCAGGTGCGCGCGTTCGAGGTACTCGGCGACGGCGATGGCGACGGCCATCCCGATGGGACCCTGGGTGCTGTGCTGATCCCCATGGAACGCGCCTTTGGTGCCACGCAGAGCGTCGTATTCGAGGATGACGCCCATGTTGGGTCCGGGGCTGGAGGCGAACGCGCCGGAGCGCTTGTAACGGCCAATGAAGGCGGTGCGGAGACCGGCGATGCCGGCCTCGGTGACGAAGCCGTGCTGGTTGAGATAGTCCATGAGCTTTTTGATGGACTTGTCTTCCTGAAAGCCGATCTCCGGGGCGCGGGTGATTTCGTCACCCATGCGGAGCAGGCCGTTATCCATGAGTTCTTTTGCGCGGGCGACGACTTTATCGCGTTCCGGACTGGGCGCGGTGATGCGAGCGGTGAGGGCCGGAATGTCGAGAGTTTTCTCGAGCGCATCCATCTGTTTCAGGACACCGCTGGCGGCCTGACGCTCGGTGGGAGTGTCCTGAGCGAGGGCCGCAAGCGGGAGCAGGAGGAGCAGCAGTTTGCGCATGAACGCCTAGGGTACCGCAGGGGGCGGAACGCGGCGTTTGGATGCCTGCTCGAAGGAATACGCGAGCGAGAGGAGCTTCGGCTCGGCGCAGGACATGCCGGTGAAGCTGACGCCGAAGGGCGACGGTTTGGGGTCGAAGCCGGCGGGAAACGGCGGGTTGGCGCTGTTGGGCACCATGCCGAACGGAACGATAACGGTGGGATAGCCAGGCTTGGCCGCGATGCCGGCGCCGCTGGCACCGGGGAACAGGAGCGCATCGAGTTGGTTCGCTTTCATGACGGCATCGATGCCATTGGCGCCGGCGAGTTCGAGGTCCTTGGCGCGGTCATGTTCGTAGCGGGCACGATCGCCCTGCACGTCCATTTCATCGGAGATGTCGAGTTGGGACTGGCCAAAGCGAATGGCGCCGGCGTTGATGTGGGTGATGTTCCACTCGCGCAGCTCGGTAAGGGTTTTGACGGGCGCGGAGGGGCCGAGCGTAGCGAGCCAGGCGTTGAAATCGCGCTTCATGCCGTACTTGAGAACGACCGAGCAGTTGGCGTCTTTGCCTTTGACGTTGTTGAGGCCGGAGCACTGGCCCCAAAGGGCGAAGTTCTTGTCGGGATCCTGCGTGGCGATGCTGGGGATCTCGACCGGGTCGACAATGATGGCGCCCTGCTGCTTCAGGATCTCGATGGCTTCGGTCATGACGCGCATTTGTTCGGGAGTGAGCGGATCGCCATTGAAGCCGCCACCACCTCCTCCTCCACGCCGGCCGCCTCCACCGCCGGGTGTGGCTTCGGGCGTGCCGAAACGCTGCGGGAGTTTGGCGCGTTCGTAGAACAAGGCGCGCGGGATGCCGATGCGGGCGCCTTTCAAACCGTCAGGCTTGAGAAATTTGGTGTAGTCGCGGCCGGCGGGCGGGGTGCAGAGTTTGGTAGCGGGATCGTTGGGATCGGGCGCAGGGCTTTCGAGCGCACCGAGCATGATGGCAGCGTCGGTGACGGTTTTGGCCATGGGACCGGCGGTGTCCTGATCGGCCGTGATGGGAATGACGCCGTAGCGGCTGATGCGGCCGACGGTAGGCTTGACGGCGGCGAGCATGTTCTGATTTGAGGGACTGAGGATAGAGCCCGAGGTTTCGCTGCCGACGTTGCCGGCCCAGAAGTTGGCGGCGGTGCCGACGCCGGAGCTGGAGCCGCCGGTCTGGAGCACGGGACGACCGTCATTCGCTGCCTTCGCGCGGATCGCGCCGGGGATCGTAGGGGTTGTAGCCGAAGCCGCGCATCGCATTGTAGTTGCCTGGCATGGGCGTGGGAGGGCCGGCGACCCAGTTGGCGAGCTCGGAGAGGCCGGTCTTGGCGATGATGATGGCTCCGGAATCGCGAAGATTCTTGACGAGCGTGGCGTCGTAGGGCGGCATGTAGCCTTCAAAGGCGAGAGCGCCGCCGGTGGTCACGATGTCGTGGGTGAGGACGTTGTCTTTGAGCGCGATGGGGATGCCGTGGAGAGGCCCGCGGATACGGCCCTGGGCGCGTTCGCGATCGCGATCGTCGGCTTCCTTCAGGGCATTGGGGTTGACGGTGATGATGCAGTGGAGCTTGTCCTCATACATGCCGATGCGGGCGAGATAGAGTGTGACCAGCTCGCGCGAGGTGAGACGCTTCTCTTCCATGGCCGCGCGCATTTCGGGAATGGTCGCTTCGACGACATTGAAGGGCTGCGCGGGAGCGGCATGCGGCGCGGGCGGGGTTGCCGCCGGGAGCGCCGCCGCGAAAGCAAAACAGAGCAGGACGGATTTCATGGATCTGGTCATTTTGTCAGAACACCAAACGTAGCGCGAATTGGATCTGCCGCGAGCTGGCGCGCGTATCCTGCACGCCGGCGGAAGTGATTTTGCCGAAGGTGGAGCTGGTCTCCGTGACGTTGGGGTTATCGAAATTCGGGTGGTTGAAGACGTTGAAGACTTCGGCGCGGAACTGGAGGTAGCGGGTTTCCTTCCCCAGGGGGAAGCGCTTGAGGAGCGCGCCATCGAAGCCATGGGTGGGCGGCCCGATGATGATGTTGCGTCCGGCAGTGCCGTAGCGGCCGATGAAATTATCGCTGAAGCAGCCGACGTTGAACCATTCGGACGGGTCGTGGGGAAAGTTGTTGGGGTTGCAGGAGACGTCCGGCCGTGTGCCGGTCTGGGTGCCGGAGAGCTGCAGGCCGGTGGAGGGATCGAGCGGATTGCCCGACTGGATGGTTACTATGCCGTTGGTCTGCCAGCCGCCGAGCAGCAGGTTCACGACGCGCGGCGCGGAGCCGCCGAAGCGCTGCCCCGCCCCGTACGGAAGATCGTACGTGTAACTGGTGACGAAGCGGTGGCGGGCATCGAAGGTGGAGAGCCCACGCTCGAGATGAAAGTTGGTGGGATCGACAACGGAGCCATTCCAGAGCGAGGCATCGTCGATGGATTTCGACCAGGTGTAAGCGGCGAGGAAGCTGAGGCCGTGAGAGAAGCGCTTTTCCATGCTGGCCTGGAGCGCGTGATAGACAGACGAAGCGCTGGCGGAGCGAACGCTGATGGACGAATAGCTTGGATATTTGCGCAGGGCCTGAGTGAACGAAGCCGTGGGCGCGGGCTCATTGACGTCATAGGCGCGATCGAGGTGCGTGCCTTTGGAACCGACATAGCCGACGGTGAAGCCCATGGAGGAGGTGAGCTCATGCTGAACGTTGAAGTTCCACTGCTGCACGTAGCCATCGCGGAAAGGATTCTCGACCCATGAGGCGCTGGGAATGGCAGGGCCGCCGGAGGTGCCACCGTAGGGATTGGCGAGGTTGATATTGGGGACGCCGTTGGTGCTCTGGCTGAAGGAATAGCCGGTGAGGAATGGCGCGGTGAGAGCGGAATTCAGGATGACATTGAGCAGCTTGACGTCCCAGAAGAGGCCGTAGCCGCCGCGGATGACAGTCTTCGGTCCGATGGGCGTATAGGCGAAGCCGAAGCGCGGCGAGAACTCCTTTTTGGAGGCGTTATAGATGTTGGGTGTCTGGGCGGTGGAGACGCGCAGATCGGGAAGGGGCGTGCTGCCGGGGACGGACGGATCGAAGGTGGCGAGGTGGTTGTACTTGTCGATGGTGGGCGCGTTGTATTCCCAGCGCATGCCGATGTTGAGGGTGAGGTTGGGGAGGACGCGGAAGTCGTCCTGGGCGAAGAGATTGGTGGAGGTCTGGCGCAGGCCGGCGACGGTGGCGGCGTTGATGCCGGCGAAGGAACGGCTGACGCTGGCTGTGTTGACGTCACCGAGAAGCATATCGGCGATGGCATTGCCGGTGCCGCCGACGGCGTTCACGACGCCGGCCGCAGTGGTGGAGACCTGAGCGGTATAGAAGGGCGTGAAGTTGAGGGTGCCGCGCGCGCTGGAATCAAAGAGGAAGTTTTCCTGGAAGCGACGGATTTCGGCGCCGAATTTGATGTTGTTGCGGCCGGTGGTCCAGGAGAGCGAGTCGGCCCATTCGAAGGTGTTGTCGTGTCGATCCTGCGGGAGGTTGGTGGCTTCGCCGAAGCGATCGTAACCGGTGGCGGTGACGACGGGGACGCCGAAATCCTCGGGGTTGCGGCTGGTACCGGCGATGCCGAGGGTGGTGGAGACATCCTTGAACGCGTTTTGCTGGAAGATGCCACCGCGGACGCGGGTGAAGGACGTGCGGGCTTCCATGACTTTGTTGGCGCTGAGGAGCCAGATGTAATCGATGACGGCCTGCTGCGCGCCGTTGAGGGTGTTGCAGCCGAAGCCGGGCACGTTATTGGAGCCGGCGCAGAAGGAATCGAAGGTATCGAAGCGGTTTTCCTTGGTAAAGCTGTAGCGGCCGAAGAGCGAGTGGCTGTCGCTGAAACGGTGATCGACACGGACGGTAAACTGATCGAAATCGTCGGACTTGGTGGGGCTGGACGTGTAGAGACCGTTGGCGGCGGAGGTGCCGGGGGTGTTGGGGGTGGGATAGAGGTTGACGAGATTCTGTCCGACGGATGAGATGAGCGCGGCGGGGATGATGTTGCCGGGGAAGGGATTACGCACGAGCACGCCGTTCTGGAGATGAAGCGAGGTTGGGTCGTAGATGACGGCGGGGAGCGCGGAGAAGTTGCCGCTCTTCATGGCGGCGGTGGGTTCAGTGGCGACTTTGGTGATGCCTTGGCGGACGCGGGCGCCTTCGTAATTGCCGAAGTAAAAGGTTTTGTTCTGTTTGATGGGGCCGCCGATGGAGGTGCCGTACTGGTTGCGCTTATAGCCGGGGATGGGACCGGGGCGATCGAAGAAGTTTTTGGCGTCGAGATCGTTATTGCGGAGGTATTCGTAGAGGACGCCGTGGATCTGGTTGGTGCCGGCTTTGGTGGCGATATTGATCTGGGCGCCGGGGCTGCGGCCGAATTCCGCGGAATAAGTGCTGGCCTGAACCTTGAATTCCTGAATGGCTTCGGTGGAAATGGCGACGGCGTACTGATTAATGGCGAGATCGTTGTTATCCATGCCATCGAGGAGGAAGTTATTGCCCTGTTCGCGGGCGCCATTTACGGAAATGGAGCCGCCCTGGGTTTGATTCTGCGAGCCTTTAACGCCCTGATTTGCACCGGGGACGAGCAGATTGAGCTGCAGGAAATTGCGGCCATTCAGCGGTAGCTCGGTGACTTTCTTGTTATCGACGACGTTGCCGAGGGTGGAGGAATCGGTATTGATGACGGGGGCCGTGGCTTCAACGGCGACGGTGTCGCTGACCTGACCGAGGGCGAGGACAACGTCGATTCGAAGGCGATCGTCAACGCGCAGTTCGACGCCGGTGCGGTCGGTGCGTTTGAAGCCGGCCTGCTCGACGGAGACGGTGTAACTGCCGACGGGAAGCTGAGGGATGGCGTACTCGCCTTCGTCATTGGTCAAATCAGTGCGGGTGAGACCGGTGGCGGTCTGGGTGGCGGTGACTTTGGCGCTGCGGACGACGGCGCCGGACGCGTCGGTGACGGTGCCGAGGATGGTGCCGCGGACACTTTGGCCGTAAGAAATACACACCGTCACCAAGAAAAAGGCAGCACAAATCTGTTTGAACATAGAAACCCCTGTTAGTGGAAGTAACGTGGAAGCAAAAAGCGCTGACGGCGCGGGAGGGTGGACTGACTTAGTCCGTTCTCTGCAGTTTAGACGGATGTAACAGCGGCGTCAACTTGACGAGACTCCCGGTAAATTAAGTGGAGAGTAAGACGGGAGTTGTGGCGCAAGGGTAGGCGGGCGGTGCGATTTATCTGAGAATTTCGATCATTTGGAGGAATTTGGCTCCTTTTTTGGTGCTTTGGGGCCGGCCCGGTGCGCTGGATGGAAAAGGGATGACGAGGACCGGCCCAGGCTCGTTAATCTTTTTGGCATAAACGCGGTTTCTGAGGTTGCGGCCGTGGGGGCCGGGCCGTGGGTTCCTCCCTGTAAGTGGCTGTATCTGCGCGGGAGTTGGTATGATTTCGAGGCAGTGTGTGATAAGCGGTAAGAGCAATCCAGGCGAGGTTAGCGCTTTCAGAAATGGCACACGAAAAAAAGATCCTGCGTCGGTCGTTCCTAACGGGAACGGCTGGCGCACTTGGGGCCGCGGCGCAATCTCAAGACCGGCCATCCTCCGCAGCAGAGCACCAATCATCGGCTGCTCCGGATTCCGGCCACGCCGCCGCAAACAGCATCTCGTATCCAAGGATCTTTCGCGAGCAGGCCTTGCAAATGATATCTTTTCCCCTCGGCGGAGTGGCGGCGGGAAGCCTGGGGCTTGGCGGCCGCGGGCAACTGCGGAATTGGGAAATCTTTAGCCGCCCGAACAAGGGCTTTTCTCCGCCATACGCGTTCCCGGCAATCTGGGTTCAATCAGGAAATGAAACACCGGTAGCCCGGGTTCTGGAATCCAGGATCCTGCCTCCCTACGAGGGGCAGGATGGCCTCGGGTCCAACAACGGGCCTGGGCTCACGCGTCTCGAAAGTGCGGTGTTCACCGGAGAGTACCCGCTGGCTCACATTGACTTCGGGGACCGAGTGCTACCGGTTTCGGTCCGGCTGGACGCTTTCTCGCCCTTCATTCCCCATGAGCCCGATGATTCGGGATTGCCGGTCGCTATCCTTCGCTACACGGTGGCCAATCAGCGGAGCACACCCGCCCGGGTGGCAATCGCGTTTTGTCTCGATAACCCGGTGCGGACTGGGACCACAGAGAACTTCGACCGGCAATCCAAAGGCACTCGGCGCAATCAATATCGAACGGAAGGACCCCTTGCCGGGCTGCTGCTCGACAATCCCGCATTGCCCGCCGGAGATCCCATGTCCGGCAGCGTGGCGCTGACTACGCTCTTGACTGATGGCGCGCGAATGTCTCACTGGGAAGGCTGGCCGAAAGGCCGCTGGTGGAACTCGCCTTTGCTGTTCTGGGACAAGTTCTCGGCGGACGGCGACCTTGGAGCGCCTCCCGCTGAGCAGGACGCCGTTGCAGCCCTTTGTCAGCAACGGACGATTGCGGCAGGCCAGAGCGCCGAATTCACGTTCATCCTTTCCTGGCATTTTCCCAACCGAACCCCGAAATGGTGCGGTTGGACGGCACCGGAAGGAATGGGCGATACAAACATCGGCAACTTCTATGCGACTCGCTTCAAAGACGCATGGGGATCGGCCCTATACGCAGCAACCAACCTGGCACGGCTTGAACAGCGGACACGCCTTTTTGCCAAGGCACTTCGGGAAAGCACGCTGCCGGGCGTCGTCAAGGAAGCAGCGAGCGCCAATCTCTCGACTTTGGCAAGCACCACCTGCTTCCGCACCGCGGACGGAGAGTTCCACGGTTTCGAGGGCAGCAATGATACCCGCGGCTGCTGCTTCGGAAATTGTACGCACGTCTGGAACTACGAAACCACAACCACTTATCTCTTTCCGTCGTTCGCGCGGTCACTCAGGAAAGCCTCGTTCGGTCACTCGATGGACGACCAGGGCGGCATGCGCTTCCGTCAGTTACTGCCAGATGGCTACCAGCGCTTCGACTACGCGGCTGCCGACGGCCAGATGGGCCAAATCGTTCACGCGTACATGGACTGGAAAGCTTCCGGAGACGATAACTGGGCTAAGTCGATCTGGCCCAGAATCCAGAAAGCCATCGCATTCGCCTGGGAGCCCGGCGGGTGGGATGCCGGCCGGGCCGGGGTGCTGACCGGCGTGCAGCACAACACCTACGATGTTGAATTCTATGGGCCGAACCCGATGTGCGGGATCTGGTATCTGGCCGCCTTACGCGCCTGCGAAGAGATGGCTCGATCATTCGACGGCGACGCATCCGCGCGGCAGTACAGACAGTTGTTCGAACAGGGAAGCCGTTATGTCGATGCAAATCTCTTCAATGGAAGTTACTTCGTCCAGCACGTAATCGGGTATCGCTCCGATCAAATCGCTCCGCACCTCCGGAGCGGCATGGGGACGGAGGACACAGAACATCCTCAGTTTCAGATTGGGGAAGGCTGTCTCGTCGATCAATTGATCGGTCAATATCTCGCCCACGTCGCCGACCTTGGGCCGCTCGTCTCTCCTGATCACGTTCGCGCCACGCTCGCCTCTCTTTACCGGTTCAATTACAAGCGCAGTATGGCGAACCACAATAACCTGGAACGAACATTCGCTCTCAACGATGAAGCGGCCCTGGTGATTTGCGATTATGCGAAGGTTGCGCGCCCGCAGACTCCCTTTCCCTACTTTCAAGAAGTAATGACCGGGTTCGAATACTCCGCGGCAGGTTTGATGATCTACACGGGAATGGTGTCCGAGGGTATCGAGTGCATCGGCAACATCCGTTCGCGATATGACGGCGTGAAGCGCAATCCCTGGGATGAAGCCGAATGCGGACACCATTACGCCCGCGCCATGGCCGCATGGAGCAGCTTCATCGGTCTGAGTGGCTTTTCCTATGACGGTTCCAAAGCGGCTGTGGTGGCTGTCCCGAGAGTTCCCCATGTGGAATTTCATTGTTTTTGGGCGAGCGGAACAGGATGGGGCACTTTTACATATAAGGCGTCCGGCCGCTTCTCCTTAGAGGTGCTCTCCGGAAACCTGGCTTGCCGTTCCTGCGAGATCAGCTTTACAGAGAGGCAAGCTGTGGTGCGATCCGGCGCTCACGTGCTTGGGCACAAGTTGCGGACGAAGGGTTCCCACACCGTACTGACCCTCACCGATCAACTTATCCTCGAGCAGGGTCAATCGCTGACTATCGAAGCGCAGGTATGAGCGCCATGACTGCGGTGGTCAAACCCTGGGTGGTGGTTGTCGGAGGTTTTCTGGGAGCCGGCAAGACTTCGTTGTTGATGGCTGCAGCGAAGGAGCTTAAAAAACGGGGCCTGCGCAGCGCTGTGGTGATGAACGACCAGGGGCAGGATCTGGTAGATTCCGCATACGCTGGCTCCCAGGACCTGGAGTATCGGCAAGTCACAGGTGGCTGCTTCTGCTGCCGCTTCTCGCAACTGATGGAGGAAATGGACTATCTGCGGGCATATTCTCCCGATGTCATCTTCGCTGAGCCCGTCGGCAGTTGCACGGACATCTCAGCCACGACGCTTCAGCCGCTACGTGAGTACACCGACAGCTACACGCTCGCCCCCTTCACGGTGCTGGCGGACCCTGCGCGCGCAAAAGCGCTCATGAGCGATGATGCCGACGAGGACCTGAGTTTTCTTTTCAGAAAACAACTCCAGGAGGCTGATGTTGTGTGCTTCACCAAAGCGGATCTGGGATTCCGTCTCCCCGAAGTCGGTTCCTCTCACGTGCGCCAGCTCAGCGCCAAAACAGGCCAGGGAGTAGCGGCATGGCTTGATGAAATCCTGTCCGGTACCATCTCCGCCGGAACAAAGATCCTTAACATCGACTATCAGCAATACGCGCGTGCCGAAGCGGCCCTGGCCTGGCTCAATCTGCAAGCGAACCTAAGCACGAGTGTTCCCACCTCTTCGGCCATGCTCCTTGGGCCGCTTCTGGACAGCCTCGATCACGATTTCACCGAAGCTGGTATCTCTATCGTTCACCTCAAGGCCATCATGAACTCGCCATCCGGGTTCCTGAAAGCCGCTGTCTGTGCAAACGGACAGGAGCCCGTGGTCGATGGCGCACTCGATGCCTCACCTTCCGCCAGCCACAGCCTGCTTCTGAATCTGCGCGCGGTCGGAGCTGCTGATGAAGTACGTGAGATCACGGAGCGGAACATCGGCAGAATCAATGCTTCGGTAACGAACCTGAAGGTCGCCTGCTTTCATCCCGCTGCTCCTCAGCCCCAGCACAGGATCGTGGAAGTGAGGTGAGAGCCAATCGTTCAAGACAGCGCATTCTATCTCTGGAACGCTCCGGAAGGCTTTCTCCGGAATGGTGTGCGGCGAGGAACGTGAGCGCCCGTCAGCGATCCGCGGCCTTTCTGTAGTTGGACCAGGTATCATCCTCGTACGTTCGATGCGAGAAAAGACCCACGATCCTGCTGTACGACTGAACTCGAAAGTGGGAGGGGAGCCAGATCTCCGTGCTAACCGGGGCCTTTTCCAGCTCGAAAAAAGTGCCCGGTTTGACGGTGGCGAGAAAGCCCTCCATGTGAACCGGAGTGATTACACGGGCGAGCACCTTGACCCACTGGAAAGACTGGGTGTCGATCCACAGCTGACCCTGCATCCCGGTGAGAACATGTGATTCCATGTTGGGCGGCCGGTAGCCGGCACGGGGAACGGCACGCAGATGGTATACGCTTCTTCCGGACAGCTTTTCCCGACCTGTCACATGAAAGGTAAACGCGTCGGTGAGCTGCAGCATCAGAATATGGTCGCTCGCTCGGTCTTTCTCGTAAGCCCCGATTCGGTGTGCACGCTCCGAAGCGTTTTCGGAACGGCGCCTGGCGGTTTCCTCGTCCAGCTTCGACTGCTCCTGCTGTTGCGCCCGCGGCGACAACGCAGCGCCGTCCACCCGGACCAGCCGCCGGTAGGGGGAGCCGAACAGCATAATGACCTGATAAGCTTTTGAGCCGTTCCCGTCTTTTACCGTCTCGATGGACGACCAAGCAGGCGCGGCCTGCCAGTCGCGCTCATTCGCCTCGACGGAACGGCGGATGATCTCCGCGGCCGCGGGGGGCTCTATGACTGCAAGCGCACCTGGCGTGAGGAGTATGCCCGCGGCGATGATGCGCAGGACGGCGATTCCGCCGGTCAAACGGGCTCTCCCCGGGCCCAGGGTGATGGCACTCGGTATCAAGCATCACGAGTTGCAAGCTCATGCCCAGAGGTCTGATTCACACTGCCGGACCGCCACTCAGCGGGGACTCTGGCCCTGTGCAAGCGGTCGCCAGAAGGAAGGCGCGCAGCAGGTTTTGGGATACTGTTGACAGCCGCACATGCAGCCAACCAGGAACGCCTCGGGCGTCCACATTCGGGTTCAGCAGTGGCTGCGCATCGAGCAGAACGGCATACCCGGGATCTATGCCCGCGTGTTCGAATCGGCGCGAATTACCAGCGTCAACTACTGGCTGGAGATCATCTTTTCGGCCGCGATCGCGGTACTGGGACTGGTGCTGAACAGCCCGGCGGTGATCATCGGCGCGATGCTGATTTCGCCGCTGATGGGTCCGATCATGGCGACCGGGCTGGCTTTGACGATCGGCGATCTCTACCTGGCTATCAAGGCAGTAACCACCCTGATTGTCAGCGTAGCGGTGGCGGTGTCTCTGACCGCCGCCATCGTCTGGCTGCTTCCCTTCCATTCGGCGACGCCTGAGATCATCTCCCGCACGAACCCGACGCTGCTGGATCTGGGAGTGGCCGTGGTCTCGGGATTGGCGGGCTCCTTCGTGGTGTGCCGGGGAACCGGCGGAGAGGGCGTTACGGCACTGCCCGGGGTGGCTATCGCGGTGGCGCTGATGCCGCCGCTGGGGACCATGGGATTCGGCCTGGGCAGTGGGGGCGACATGGAAATTCTGGGCGGCGCCGGACTGCTGTTCCTGACCAACCTGGTGGCTATTGTCAGCAGCGCTTTCCTGGTTTTCTATCTGGTGGGGATGAGTTCTCAGGAGGTGGGCGCGGAGATTCGCAAGGCTCAGGCCGAGGACCGTTTTGCACGCCAGCTCTCACGGGGTCCGCTGGCGCGCGCATTCAGCGACGGCGGCCGCGTCCGGTGGCGGATCCTGATTCTGGTGGTACTACTGGGCTCCATCGCAGTGCCTTTGAAGCGAGCGCTTTCTCAGGTGGCCGGCGAGACACTGGCACGCAACACCGTCCAGTCCGTCATGAAGACACTCGCGCCACCGAGCACCGTGGTTTCCCAAGAAGTGCAAATCGGGCGTGAAAGTATCGTGATTCGGATCGTCTCGACCCGGAATATCGGAAAGGCGGAGATCGAAAACACGGAACAGCTGCTCAGCAAGCGGACGGGGCGCCAGGTAGAGCTGTCTGTTCAGGAGGTAGCAAGCAGGAGCGAACTCGCTGAACTGGCGGCACGTCTGAACCCCGCGGTTGCCGCGCCGCCGCCTCCTCAGCAACCCCTGGACGATTTCCGCCAGCACATCCTGAAGAGACTGACCCCGGCGGTAACCGAAACGTGGCCTCCGGAAGCGCCCCTGCAGAGCTTCAATCTGCAGTTCGATGTGCACGGGATAGTTTGCAACGTCACGTATCAGGCGGACCAGGATCTCGACGGCGTTCTGCTGGCGATGATACTGAAAGAGCTCCGTGAGAAACTGCAATCGCCGGACATGATGCTGAACGCCACTCGAGTGCCGCCGCCGCGACCGGAACGCAGAAAGACCGGCCGCCGATAAGAGCGCGTCCGGGGTGTGTTCCCCAACGGTGATTCCTATGATCCTGGCGATCCTTTTGTTTCTGGTAACGTTTTCGCTCACGCTGGCTTACTGGGTTCATGCGCAGCCGGTCTGGGTCTTTCTGACGGCGGGACTGGCCATTCTTCCCCTTGCCGAGTGGATCCGCCGGGCGACGGACCAGTTAGCGAATCGAGCGGGCCCTTACATTGGCGGGCTGCTGAACATCACGTTCGGAAGCGTCGCGGAACTGACCTTGGCGCTTTTCGTTCTGGCCGGCGGGCACGCCGACATCGTGAAAGCGCAGATCACGGGCTCGATTATGAGCACGAGCCTGCTGGGCCTGGGAACGGCTATTATCACCGGCGGATGGAGGCGCGAGAAGCAGACTTTTTCGCGGGAGCGCGCGGGCCTGCTGGGCAGCCTGCTGACGACCTCTGTGATTGCGCTGCTGATTCCGGTTCTGTTCGACTACACGGAGCGCCAGAGAACTCCAGCGAGCCAACGCGACGGCGCCGCTCTCAACGAGCACCTGAGCCTCTGCGTTTCGGTGGTGCTGATTCTGGTCTACCTGGCCAACCTGGTCTACACCCTGATTACTCACCGGGACGTGTTCGCTTCGCGCAAACGGGAGCCGGAGCCGAATGAAGCTACCTGGCCTTTGTGGCGGTCCCTCGGGATTATCTGCGCGGCAACCGCGGCGCTCGCTGTCGAAGCGGATCTGCTTGCCGGCAGCGTGAATGAGGCGGGCTCGCGACTGGGCCTGACGCCTCTGTTTCTGGGGGTCGTGGTTCTGGCTCTCATCGGGAATACCGCGGATATTCTGGCGGCCATCTATTTCGCGCGGCAGGACAAGATGGGCCTGGTGATGGGGATCTGTGTCGGTTCGACGGTTCAGGTGGCGCTGCTGCTGGCTCCCCTGCTGGTGCTGATTTCGTACCTGACCGGCCATCCGATGGACCTGGTGTTCAGCAATCCGCTGGAGCTGATTGCGATTGTGGGAGCTGTGTTCGTGGTGAATTCGGTAGCCAGGGATGGAGAGACCACCTGGTTTGAGGGATTGCTGCTGGCAGCCGTGTACTGCCTGCTGGGGTTTGCTTTCTTCTTCGTCACAGGGCCGTGAGTTTCCGCCCGGGCTTGTTAAGGTGCTGACGAAGCGACCAAGAGACCGGAGAACGCTGCGTTTACACCGATCTGCCTGGTTCCCTTCCCTTTGGGATCCAACGATCTGTGCCTTTTGTGTACTGATCCTGCGGTGGCGGCACGGGCGACGGAGGTGACTCGGGCGGTGGGCAGCAGGGAGGGTGCGAGCTGGCAGTAGACGTCTCCGGGAGTGGGGCGGCCGGTGGTGGATGCGCGGACGCTGCGGGTGGAGCTAACGGGGCTGCAGGTGCGGATGATGGCGTCAGGACACGGGCAGTATGCGGCGTGGCGTGAGAACCAGCATCACGATCTGGTTCGCGGTGGCGCTGAGCGACCGGGTGGCGAGAAAGGCGTACCCGTGGGACGGAACGGGACGAAACAGTGGTAGCCGCGCGGGGCGGGGATAGAAAAAGGCTGCCACCAGTGGGGGAGGCAGTGGGTGTAATTCTTAATGTTGCAAATAGAAACGCCTGGGAACTCCCAGGCGTTGGTTATCTGTCCGCTCGAGCCGAACGACTAATTCTTCCGTGTGCCGCGGATCACGAGCAAGGCACCTGAGAGCAGAGCCATTGCACTAACTCCTGAGCCAGGGTTGATCTCCGGTACAGTGGTGCCCATGGCAACGACGGCCATGCCGACAGTTAACAACGCGATTCCAACGATTTTCACTATTACTCCTCCAGTTGTATTTGAAATATTATCGGGTTAATACCGGGTTAAGTACCAACCCGCCGCTTCAGCAGCAGTGTCTTAGTTACTAACATTGAAGGAGGAACTGTCAAGCATTTCAATGACAATTCTTACATGGGCTTTGTTGTGAGCGACTGAGAGCAGGATTTTTCTGCGTTTTCGTTCTGGATTTTAGGACCCGTAACTCCAGCGGGAACGCCTGGGACTCCCAGGCGTTGGCTGGATTCCGCCTAAGCCGGATTCCTAGCTTTTCCGCCTGCCGCGAACTACCAGCAGTGCACCCGAGAGCAACGCCAATGCGCTTACGCCCGAGCCAGGGTTGATTTCGGGTACTGTGGCCGCCATAGAAACAGACGCCGCACCAATGGTTAGCATGATCAATCCAACGATTTTCACTCTTATTCCTCCAGTTTGAAACTTTCACAGGTGTTTACTCTAGGAGTACAAACCCGCCGTTTCGGTATAGTGCCTTAGTTGATAACATAGCGGCAGGGACTGTCAAGTTTTTCAATGCTAATTCTAAGTCGTGCACTACCATATGTGACGGACAGCCCACTTATCAGCGATTTTCGTCTGAGAAGATCAGCATCTGTAAGCAACGTTACATACTTCGGTGTTCACCGGAGCTTTGTTTTCACGCGAGCCCGGCGTATATTAAGACCCGAGTGTCCGGAGCCGCGCGTGGTCCCGTACCACCCGATTTTCTTTCTTTATGCCTCCTGATCTAGCCGAGAGCCTGCCTCACACATCGCATGGCTCCCGTAGCTCCGAACCGGCCCTCCGCAGGTTTCCGGATCTGTTCCGCCCGGGCCTGCCGCAGCGCCTGACCCTGCTGGCAGGACTGTTTGCGCTGGAGCTGATTGCGATCTCCATCTGGTTGGATGCGGCTTCCCTGGTGGGCAAGGGCGGCCTGACTGGCGTGATGGGCAGCTGGGGGCCGGCAGCACTGCGCGCAATTGTGGCGTTCGCTTCGATCTATGTGATTCTGGCGTGGAGGACGGACAAAACCGCTTTCCGGAAGATCTCCGGACAGCTGGCGCACGAGCGCATGGGATGGGGGCTGCTGGCGGGCCACGCAGGGGCACTGCTGGTGTTTGCGGGAGTTTCCCCTCTTTTATTCGACAGCCGTCTGGCCGCTTCCTGGCCCAATCTGATGGCGGCGCTCTGGCTGGCAGCGGGTCTGGCCGCGATTCCACTGGGCACGTTTGCGTTCATTCCGCCGAGGCTCTGCCTCGAGTTTCTGGCGCGGAACCGAAGAGCGCTGGTTTATGCGGCGGCGGCCACGGCGGGGGCGTGCCTGGTCCGGACCGATTTCCAGCTGCTGTGGAACCTGATTGCCGGACTGACCTTCGGGATGGTGAAGCTGCTGCTGCGGCCGTTCCTGGCGCACGTGATTGCCGACCCGGTGCTGCGGGAGCTGGGCACAAGCAGTTTTCACGTGGAGATTTCGAAAGAGTGCTCGGGACTGGAAGGCATGGGGCTGATGCTGGTATTTGGCACGACCTGGCTCTGGTTCTTCCGCCGCGAGTGCCGATTTCCGCAGGCCTTGCTGCTGATTCCCGCTGGCGTGCTGACGGTGTGGATGCTGAATGCGGTGCGAATCGCCGCGCTGATTCTGATTGGCAACGCGGGTGCGCCGGACATTGCCACCGGCGGTTTCCATTCCCAGGCGGGCTGGATGGCCTTTATCGCCGTGTCGTTGTGCTTTTGCCTGGCTCTGCGGCGGGTGCCGTGGCTCACGAAGCGGGCGGCGGTGCCTACGACACGAACGGCGGCCACTGAAAACCCCACGGCTGCTTACCTGATGCCGCTACTGGCGATTCTGGCGGCGGCGATGGCCGCGCGGGCCGCGTCCAGCAATTTTGAGTGGCTCTATCCGCTGCGCCTTTTCGCTGCGAGCGTAACGCTGTGGAAATTCCGGCGCAAATACGCGGAGCTGGACTGGCGCTTCGGGTGGATGGCGCCGGCGGCGGGGGTTGTGGTTCTGGCGATGTGGCTCGCACTGGACCGGGCGGCGGGCGGGGGCAGCTCCGACAGCGGGATGGCATCGGGTCTGGCAGACCTGCCCGCTCCGGGCCGCGCGGCGTGGCTTGCCTGCCGAACGCTGGCGGCGGTGATCACGGTTCCGATTGCGGAGGAGTTGGCGTTTCGCGGCTTCCTGATCCGCCGTCTGATCTCCGCGGATTTCGAGTCGCTGGACATGCGGAGGTTCACCTATCCGGCGGTGCTGATCTCCTCAGTGGCATTCGGGTTGATGCACGGAGGGCGCTGGGTGGCGGGCACGGTTGCGGGCCTGATCTACGCCTTTGTTCTGCTGCGCCGCGGCAGGATTGGCGACGCCGTGTTTGCGCATGGCACCACCAATGCGCTGCTTGCCATATGGGTGCTGGTGACCGGCCGCTGGGATTTCTGGTAAGCGGGGAACCGGCCGTCAGATGCTGCGGGGACGTGGCATGCGATCTTCGTGATGCCACATCTCGATGAAGTGCCTGGCATCCCCGGCACCCATAGGACGTCCGAAGTAAAACCCCTGTCCTTCCTCACACCCGAAGGCGACCAGTCTGCGGACGGCTTCCATGTCTTCCACACCTTCGGCGACGGTGACGAGGCCCAGCTGCTTACCAAGCTGGATGGTGGACTTGACGATGGCCATGGAGTCACTAGACCGGTTCATGGAAAGAACGAACGACTGATCGATCTTGATTTCGGAAAACGGCAGGTCGGCGAGTTGTCTCAGGTTGGAGAACCCCGTTCCGAAATCGTCGATACTGAGCCGAAAGCCTTTGATGCGCAGGCGGGTGAGCACGTCCATGGTGACCGCGGACGGCTCGACCGTTCCGGATTCGGTGACTTCGAGGGTGATGCGGCTGGGATGGATGCCGGAGTAAGCACAGGAGGAACTAAAGCGATCCACGAAATCCTGCTCGCCGAAGTTGACGGCGGAGATGTTAATGGAGAGAGACAACTGCGAGGATGAGTCAAGAGTGCAAGCCACTGCAGGCCAAGATCGAAGGTCTGGGCCACCATACGATTCATTTGTCCTGATCTTTCAGCGAGTTCGATGAATTCACCGGGATAGACCAGACCTCGGACGGGATCGGCCCAGCGCACCAGGGCTTCGAAGCCCTTAATGGCATAGTCTTTCAGGCGGATTTTGGGCTGGAAATGCAGGACCAGCTGGTTGTTATCGAGGCAACGCAGAAAGTCTTCCAGACCAGGAGGGTCGCCCGCGGTCTTTCGCTCCAACATTGAGGGTGTTGCTGGGGCGGAGTTCAGCAGTAAACGAAACTGGCTGACGGAAAATGGCTTGGGCAGGATGCCGACGATCTTGAGTCCCCGCTGCAGGCCAGCCTGTCTGGCTGTTTCGAGGACTTTGTTGCCCATGCCGCTGGTGAGGATGATCCAGGCATGGCAATTAGTGTCAGCAAGCCACAGGAGAACCTCGACTCCGTCCATGCCGGGCATGACTAAGTCGATTGCGAGATGGGAGGGCTGCCAGACCGGGATCAGGTTGACCATCTGCTGGAAATCTGATACAACCTGGAACCGCACACCGATCTTTTCAGCCGCATGACCCATTGCCTGGGCCATCATGGGTTCGTCGTCGAGGATCAGGAGACGTTTTTCTTCGGGCATATCGCCCACCCTTTCAAAGGACACCCTCGACTTACTTCCGGTACATTTTGTCAACCTTCCTATTATTAGGGCTATTCCTCACTGTTGCTCAGCTCTCTTTGGATAGCCGATAGAAGATTTTCCGTTGTGTAGGGTTTGGGGATGAATTCGCAAACACCCGATTCCATGGACCGGGCGGCACTTCCCTGAGAGGGCAGGCCGTTGGAAGCAACAATTCGAACCCGCGGATTAATCTGCTTCAATGCTTTAATCAGTGTGGCGCCATCCATGATGGGCATGGAAATGTCGGTAAGAACCAGCGCGATGGCGGCCTGGTGCCGGGCATAGAGATCTACCGCTTCGGCGCCATTGGCCGCTTCCATGACAGAGTAACCATAACGCGTGAGAGCGCGGGCTGCCACATTGCGGATGTTCGGCTCATCATCTACCAGTAAGATGAGCTGGCCCTCTCCGCGCGGCAGGGCAGTCTGGACTACGGCGGGTTCATCCGGTGAATGACCGGAGATATCAGCCGGAAGATAGACACGGAACCGGGAACCTTTCCCCTGTTCGCTGTCTACGTTGACAGAACCGCCGTGACTCTTCACTATTCCTACCACGGTGGCGAGTCCCAGTCCCGTTCCCTTCCCTACTTCCTTGGTTGTGAACAACGGCTCGAAGACACGGTCGAGTACATCGGGCGGGATCCCCACGCCGGTGTCAGTCACGCTGGCGAGCACAAAGGGCCCGGGCCTGCCCTCCGGAATGACAGCGGCCGAGGAGTCATCCAGCATGACGTTCTCGAGGGAGATGGTAAGTGTGCCGCCACGCGGCATAGCATCGCGCGCGTTGAGACATAAGTTCATGAAGACCTGATGCAGCTGCGAGGGAACGCCGTTCACGGGCCAGAGTCCGGGCGCAGCGAGGCATTCGAAACTGATGGTTTTGGGAAACACCTCCAGCAGCACTTTCCGCAGCTCGAGGACGAGGCGGGCGAGGCTTACGGAGACTCTGCGGCCATCGAGGCCACGGGCAAAGGTAAGAACCTGACGGACCACTTCCGCGCCGCGCTGCGAATACGAGGCGACCGTATCCAGAAGCTTGCGGTGCCGTTCCTCTTTGGCGTCGTCTCGGAGCAGCTCGACGGAAATCATGATTGGCGCGAGAATGTTATTCAGGTCATGCGCGATGCCGCCCGCGAGGGTGCCGACACTTTCCATGCGCTGGGCGCGAAGGTATTGCGCTTCCAGCTTCTTCTGCTCAGTTATGTCTGTTTCGATGTAGAGGATGGAATCCGGAGCACTGCGACCGTTGCGCAGGAGAGTCCAGCTGGACTGCAGTGTGACGAGGGTTCCGTCGCGTCCTTTCTTGATCAGTTCCCCGGTCCAGCCGCCTGCCTGCAGGGTGGCGTGGACAGCGAGGAAGAAGGTCTGCGGGTCCGCATGCAAGGCTTCCACGCTGGACTTGCCGATTGCCTCCGCGGCGCTCCACCCGAAGATTCTTTCCGCGCCTTGGTTCCAGAAGAGAACGCGGTGCTGCAGGTCGCGGACGATGATGGCATCGGTTGCCTTGTCCAGCAACTCCGCCTGTTCGGCAATCTTGTAGTCGGCTGACTTTTTGGCTTCGCGCGCACGCAGGGTTGCGATACCGAACGCGAGATCGCCGGCGAGTTCTTTGAGCAGCGCCATCTCTTCGAGCCCGACATGATCGGCCTCATGGGAGTAAAGCTGCAGGACGCCAATGCACCGGCCTTGTTCGAGGAGCGGTAAGCATATGAGACTGCGGAAGCCTCTTTGTGCGGCTTGCTCGCGCAGCGGGATGCATTGCGGGTCCGCTTCGATATCTCGACGTATGACAGCCTCGCGGTCGCGGACCGCGCGGCCCGCGGGACCTTGACCGGCGGGAAGCAATGGATCCCAGCTTTCGCGGATGCTGTCCAGAAAGCCGTCGGTATCACCGCTGCGGCTTGACAGGTGACGGTGCAATTGGCGTCTTGTTGCACAAAGCCTACCCAGACGAGGCGGTAACCGCCGATGTCGACGCAGCTTCGGCAGAAGGCGGCGAGCAGGTCCTCCTCGCTCTGCGTACGCAGCATCTCCTGATTGCAGGCGCTCAGAATCTTGAGTGCCCGGTTGGTCTGGGCAAGCTTTTGCTCCGCCGTGATCAGGTCATGGATGTCGGTGCAGGTGCCAAACCACTGGTGCACACGGCCCTGCTGGTCCAGCTCCTGCTCGCCCCGGATGAGCCACCAACGGTACTCACCATCTGTGCGACGGAGCCGGCTTTGGAGAGAGCAAGCCTGGCCTGACGTGACGGCCCGCTGCCATGCCTCTTCCGATGCTGTTCTTTCATCGGGATGGAAAGGCCGGCTCCAGCCGCGTCCTAGGGATTCGGCCAGAGTCAGCCCGGTGTATTCCATCCAATGGTGGTTGAAGTAGGTGTGGCGGCCGTCAGACTGCGTGACCCAGACGATCTGGGGCATGGACTCAGCCTGGGTGCGGAACTCTTCCTCGCTCTTGCGCAGCAACTCCGCCGCACGCTGGCGCTGCATCACAACACCGAGGGTTTCGGTTACGATCTGCAGGTTAGCGACATCGCGATCCTGAAAGGCCGCAGGCCGCGCGGACGCCACCGTGAGAAGGGCGACCGTTTCGGCTTCTACACGCAGCGGCACTACTATGGCCGAGCGCACGCCATAGCGGCGAAATGGTTCCGGGTTCCCGCGCGGGTCGGTCTGCGCATCATCCATCCGAAGCACAGTGCCTGTTGCGGCGGCTAATCCGGACAGACTGTCTTCCCGACTGACACGCGTTCCGTTGTTGCCGGCCAGAATGCCGACACAGGCGTGCGAGACGAGGAACTGGTCTTCCACCACCTCCATGACAGCGCCTGCCGCGCCGGTCAACGCACATGCGCGCTCGGCGATCAATCGCATTAAAGAGTGGCCCCGCATATCCGCCGTGGCTAACTCCTGCTGAATTTGCACGATAGATCGTAATGCCGAAGCCCCAAGGCGTGTTTCGGATTCCGCGCGCTTGCGCTCGGTAATCCCCCGCTGAACGGCGACAAAATGCGTGACGTTGCCGTCGGCGCCGGTGACCGGGGCGGCATTGATCTCGACCCAGTAAGCAGCGCCGTTTTTGTTGTAATTCACCAGTTCGACCTGCACCGGCTCGCGGTTCCGGGTGGCCGCACGCAAGCGATCAAGTTCGGGCCGGGGGTCTTCTCACCCTGGAGGATACGCGGAGTCTTGCCGATGACCTCCTCCCGTTTGTAACCGGTCATGCGCTCGAAAGCTTCATTGACATAGAGAATCGGCGGCCCGGGCTCATGAGCGGTTCGGCTCCAGTGATGAGCAAGACATCATTCAGGCGACTTACGCAGGATTGGAGCAGGCGGAACTGCTCCTCGTTCCGGCGACGCTCCGTGACGTCTCTTAGGCAGACGCAAAGACCCTCGTCGGAGGGATAGGCACGAACTTCCAACCAGATTCTGAAAACCGGGTAGTACTCCTCAAAGGTCACGGTCAGACGATCAGTAAGAGCACGGTTGTATTCCCGCTCGAAGGTGGTCCCTTTTGCCTCGGGAAAGAGATCCCAGAGACAGCCGCCGAGGGTTCCGACCTGTGCTTTTGCGTGATTCTTTTGGCCTCAGGATTCACGTAGGTGAACCGCCACTGGTTGTCGACGGTGAAGAACGCATCCGAAAGGCCCTCCAGAGTTGCGGTGAGCGTTTGCGAGAGCTGCCGGGAGCTGTGCTCCAGCCGTTTCCTCTCAGTAACGTCCATGACCATGCCTGCGCGGGACACGGGTACGCCAGCGGCATCAAACTCCACGGTGCCGCGTTCGTAGAGCCAGTGAACTGTGCCGTCCGGCCGGCGAATCCGGTATTCTGCCTCAAGTAAAGGACGCGCAGGCGAAACGCGCGCATGAGCCACACCATAGGCAACTAAATCTTCCTGCAGGATGAAGAACGAAAATGCTCGAAGGTTCCGCGGAACTTGCCTGGATGGATGCCGAAGATGTCACAGGTGGCGTCTGACCAGGTGAGTAACCGGGAACGCAAATCCAATTGCCAGCTGCCCATTCCGGCGAGGCGCTGCGCGTTGTCGATGAGAGCTGCCTGGGTTCGCAGCGCCTCGTCAGTCTTCCTGCGTTCGGTGACATCGCGGGCGACGGCGAAGATCTGCCGAGTCTCCAGGACCGGATGTCCCGTCCAGGAGAGCCAGCGCCACGAGCCATCCTTACACTGATACCGGATTTCCACATCAAGGAGAGAGTCGCCGCGCACTAAGGCTCGGGATGCTTCGGCGAGCCGGGTACGATCATCGGGATGGAGATGGCGGCTCCACAGTCTTTTGACCAGTTCGCTCTCGCTCCAGCCGAGGATGCGGGTCCACGCGGGATTGACCTGGGCGAGCCGCCCATCGAAATCAATGATGCATAAGAGATCGAGCGATTGATTGAAGAGCCGGTCTCGCTCTTCAGCCGCGCGGCGCAAGAGACTCTCATTTTCGTGCAGTGATTCACGGAGTCGCGGTTTGGCAGGGTCACATGCGAGGACCTCGCGCGGATCCAGGACGTTTCGTCTGCGCGTGCTCATGGGTCGTCCGTTTTTGAATTTAGCCCAATTGCCTCCGGGATGACTCCTGTTGTTGCCTGCAAGCGAAACTTTGTTGGCTAGTGGTTAACTGACTTTGTATCGCTGTCGGGGTCACTATTGAATCAGGGTTGGTGTGTCCGGGCGCGCGGTCCTACCAGTGGAACTGAGCCACGAACTGGCCGCTTCGCGGTCCGAACGCGACCGACCCTACGTTGATGTAGCCGAAGCCCGAAGCTGTCAGGCCGTTCTTGACAACCTGGGTAGCTGCCGCATTGCTTACGGTCGGGTTGTTTTCCTCGGTCCGGTTAAAGACGTTGAAGAACTCAGCCCTTAGCTGCAGGGTGGTCCGCTCACCGTGTAGACGGAATGTACGGCTGATACTCATCTCTTCATCCGGGCGGCGCTGATAGCGATAGTCGCTGTAGTAGGGCGCGGACGTTCCAAACTGACCAGGCGCGGGATCGGTCCAGGCCGCCGGATTCAGGACGAAGGTTGTGCTCGGATCGAAACAGTGACAGTTCAGATCTTTCGTGAACAGCGGCTGACCGGGGACGCGGTTGGCAAAGGTGCCGGCCGCACGCGGAAGGACGATGCCGAGATTGTTATTGGCGGTAGGCACCGGAATAGGCAGACCGCTCGCGTACCGGAGCAGACCTCCCAGAGTCCAGCCATGCAGCGCGGCGCTTAGAAACTTGCCGGAACCCACGTGAGGCAGTTCGTAGGTATAACCCACGACCAGCACAAGGGGTTGAGACTGGGCGGAGATTGCCTTTTGGTTGGCGCGATTGGTGACGTCGTTGACGGGAGCGCCCTCCGCTGTGGTGAGTTCTTTCTGCCATGTGAAGGCGGAATTGATCTGCAACCCGTTGGAGTAACGTTTGGTCAGTTTCGATTGCAATGCGTCATACCAGCTATTCCCCAGAGGGGCGCCCAGAACCGGAATGTTGCCGAATTGCGGGAACGGGCGAAGCGACTGCGCTAGCGTGAGCGTCGCCGGGAACGTGGCATACGGCGCCGTGAAGCCAGCGGCCTTCACCTGTGCGGAGTTCAGCGGCGAACTCAGCAGAGTCAGGTTGGCGGGATTCGTGAGGCTGAGCCCGGCCGCCGCAATCCGTTGCGGTGTTAACGCGTTTAAGTCGACCAGATTATTCGCCTGGAGCCATACGCCGCGGTTGCCGACATATGCTACTTCCAGCACCAGATCCTTCATGAGCTCATGCTGCACTGAGATGTTCCACTGGTTCACGCGCGCCGGCCTTCCCGCGTTGTTATCGATGAGGTAGGGCGGTCCGTTGATCTGACCGGGGGAAGGCACAATGCCAGGGTCATACGAAGCCGCAGTCAGTGCCGCCGTGTTGTACTGCAATCCCTGACTCAAAACAACCGCCGGCGTCCCAAAAGCTGAAGAAGTGAAGTTCAGCGTGTTGAAGCCTACGCCTATTCCCGAAGGCGGATAGTTAAACGACGGCGTGAGTCCATAGCTGAGCCCCCAGCCGCCCCGCAGAACAGTCTTTGGCCTGATCTGATAGGCAACACCAAGCCTCGGACCAAGGGCGTACGGATACGGATGAGAGAACGTGCAGTTACACCGGCCCTGCCCATACCCTTCGTAAGTGACAGCCCCGAGCAGGCCGCCCGCGGAGGGGTTCGGTACCTTCGGATCGAAGGCGGACTCACGGTAGTAGAGTTCGTGCCCATAGCTTTCGAGGTCCCATCGAACACCGTAATCAACAGTTAGCTTCGGCGTTACCTTCCAGGTGTCCTGAATGAAGACGCCGAAGGCATGTCTGCGCCACTGCGGTTCGGAAACATTGCTGACGCTCGCGCTGTCCGCGCCTCCAAGCAAGAAGCTCGCGTAAGGATTACCGATGGTGCCGCCGCCGATGTTCGTGGATTGCAGATAAGGCAGCCCCGTCTCATTGCCGCTGAACGTGAAGCTGCCGGTCGCGTTGGAACCGTTGCCGACAACCTGAACATTTGAGAATGAATCGAGGCGAAATTCGGCGCCCGTTTTATAGGTATGGGGACCGCGCACCCAGGTAAGATTCGTTACCGCTGTGGGCTTCTCTGTTGTGTAGTGATTTCCGTTAGTGGGGCCTACACCCAGCGCCATGCCGCCAAACGAATTACTGAGCCCGGCGATGCGCGGAAATCCATCCACAGCGCCGCCCTTCAACCCGAGCTTACCCACCGCGTCGTAGCCAAGCACTCCAGCCGGCGCGCTGTCGGGATTGTAGAAGTGCTGCTCGCCGATGCCCGCATGAAGGATCAGGGTTGGCGTAATTACGCGGTCGAAATTTAGGCGGAAAGTGTCGGAATGAAGCATCTGGTCGCGGATAGCCGAGAGCGGGAGCGGCAAGCCGTCCGGCGCGCTCAGCTGATGGGTATTCTGGTGGCCATAGTAGAACGAAATCTTGTTCTTATCCCCAACGTTTTGATCGATTTTGAAACTGATGATCTGTTGAGTTTTGGGGTTCGGATACACCTGAACCCAGTTGTTCGTGTTCGACGAGTTGGTAGGCGCGGGGAACAGCGCCTGAATCTTTGCCGCAACGGGATCGATCCGGGTTGGCGGAATTATGTTCCCGGGGAAGGGGTCCGTGACAATCTGGCCGTTGACTGTGCGCCGGGTCGCTGGGTCGTAGATCGTGTTCTCCAGGATAGGGCGGCCCAGTGGGTCCGTCCCGAGTTGCCGGTTGTCCAGAATTCCGCTAAAGTCACCATTCCGCATGGCGGCGGTGGGAACCGTATTCAGTGCGGGCGCGGATGACTTCTGGTCGTCATACCCTTCGAAGTTGAAGAAGAAGAATGTTTTGTTCCGGCCGTTATAGATTTTTGGGACCAGTACCGGCCCGCCGACAGTCGCGCCGTAGTCACTCTTGCGGGTTCGCGGCCGCAGAAGATGCCCGTTCCCGCTGTTGGTGAAAGGCACGCCCGCATTCAGATCTTCATTGGTCAGATACTCGAAGCCGCTGCCATGGAACTGGTTGGTTCCGGAGCGTGTGGTGAAGTTGAATATACCGCCCAGAACCTGGCCGTACTCAGCGGAAAAGCCGCTCGACTGCAGCGTGAATTCCTGCACCGCCTCCATGGAGGGCACGGTGGTGTTGGCGTTTTGCTGCGTGAGGCCGTTGGTGGCGTCCTGGCCCTCGATCAGAATCTTGAAAGACTGATTGGGGAACCCGTTCACTCGGATTTGTTCGTTGCTCGCAGTCTGATAGACGGCCCCGGGCACCAGCGTGGCGAAGGTCAACGGATTGCGAATGGCGCCGCCGCCCTGACCGCTGCCAAAGTAGATCGGAAGCGCCAGCAGACTTTCTTTGTCGATGGTTGTGCTTTGTTCGGCGCTCTCGGTCTGCAGCATGGGAGCATCCGCCTGCACGGAAACCGATTCAGACGCGTTGCCAACCTCCAGCGCAATGTTGAGCCGTACGGTTTGGGCCACCTCAGCACGCACGCCGGTCTGGATGAAACGTTTGAAGCCGGGAACCTCCACCGTTATCCTGTACGTCCCCGGCGGGAGCAAAGCCAGCGTGTAATCGCCTGTGGCCGTGGTAACGGTCTTGTACTCAGCGTTCGATTCGGAGAGAACGGCCGTCACCGTCGCGCTGGGGACGACGGCGCCTCCCTGATCGGAAACCGTACCGGTGATGGTGCCGCGGTCGCTTTGAGCGAGCACGGGAAGAGCGACTGCCAAGGCTAGTATGGCGATTTTCAAGTAGCGCATTGAATTACCTCTGTCGGATGCTCCGGATGTGGAGCGCAATAGGCCTGAGTCTATATCACTGCGTGCGTGTTCTCGCATCGTTATAACACGGTCGAAGTGCTATGCCTGGGCGAGTTAAAACGCGTTCAGCTTATGCCGGGCGCGCTGCCGTTCTGCCGGACAGGTAATAGTTCAGGGCCGGGGTGACCAGCAGGGAAAGGCTCATGGAGGCGGAGATTCCGCCGATTACGGCGATGGCCAAGGGCTGCAGCATCTGTGAGCCGGCCCCGATGCTGAGGGAGAGCGGAATCATGCCGGCTACCGTGGCCATGGCGGTCATCAGGATGGGCCGCAGCCGCCGGGCGCCGGCTTCCATCATCGCTTCACGCGCCGGCAAACCTTCTCTGAGATAACGCTCGTCCGCATCGAGCAGCAGAATGCCGTTTTTCGCAACGATGCCGATGACCATGATCAGGCCCATGAAGGAGGAGATGTTGAAGGTGGTTCCGGTGACGAGCAGAGCGAGAAAGACTCCGGAGGTAGAGAGCAGGGCCGCGGCTACGATCGCGGTCGGGGCGGAGAAGTTTCGGAACTCAAACAGCAGCACCGTGAACACGAGTACGATGGCGAGCGCCAGGACAAACAGGAGATCGCGGAAGGATTTTTGCTGCTCCGCATAGGTGCCTCCATAGACCACGCGGATTTCGGGCGGCAGTTCCAAATCCTTCACAATTTGCTGCACGGTCTGCATTCCTTTGCCGAGACTCTGGCCCTGGAAGCGGCCGGTGACCGCCACGACGCGCTGCAGGTTCTCGCGGCGAATCTCAGTCTGGCCGACTTCATTCGAAATATCCGCGAGGGAACCGAGAGAACCGGTCTTGCCGGTGGAGCTGCTAAGTATCACGTTGCGGATGCGGTCCAGACTGGCACGGGTATCGTCGGGAAAGCGAACCCGGATGGTGTAAGAGCGGTCGTTGACGACCACCGGTGTTGACGCGGGCTCGCCCTGCAGGATGGCGCTCGCATCCAGTTCAATCTCCTGCGGGGTGAAACCCGCGCGCGCGGCAATCACCGAATCGACTTGGATCAGGATTGCCGGACCGGTGATGGTGTTTTCAATGCCGTCCTTGACGTCGGCGATCCCATTGATCCTTTTCAATTTTGCGGCGATTTTGGGGGCCCACTTTTTCAAGAGCAGCGGGTCTTGGGCGAAGAGTTTGATTTCGATCGGCTCGGGGGAACTGGTCAGATCGCCGATCATGTCCTGGAGCACCTGGATGAACTCGACATCGAGCTGCGGGTAGCGCTTGTTCACTTTCCCGCGCACCTCAGAGATCACTTCCTGAATGGGTCGCCGGCTGCCGCCCTTGAGCTTCACTGAAAAGTCGCCGGTGTTGGCCTCGGTTACGGCGGCCAGGCCGAGTTGCAGGCCGGTGCGGCGGGAAGTTCCGGCCACCTCCGGAGTGGATTGCAGAATCTTCTCCACACCGAGCAGCACCTGATTGGTATCCGCGAGGGACGATCCGGCGGGCATCAGGTAATCGAGAATGAAACCGCCCTCATCCATCTCGGGAAGGAGTTCGCTGCCGAGCGCCCGGTAACAGAAGAACGACGCAACGATCAGAACGAGACAGCCGGCGGCGAGGCTGGCAGGGTAAGCGAGAACGAACTTCAGCGCGCGTCCATAGACGGCCTCGAGGCGGCCAAGCTCCCCGTGTTTTCGCGCTTCGGTATTGCCTTCCCGTCGCAGCAGGTAGCGCGAAAGAGCAGGGGTCCAGGTGAGGGCGAGCGCGAGGGAAGAAAGCAACGCGGTTGCAACGGTAAGCGCAAGGGCGCGAAAGAAAGTACCAGTGACGCCGGTGATCGAAATGAGAGGAAGGAACACCACGATGGGGGTAATGGTGGATCCGATCAGCGGGACACGCATCTCCTTTAGGGCACTGCGGACGGCCTCGCCGCGCGATCTGACCGGAATCGCGATGCAGAACGATATTTTCGACTACCACGATGGCGTCATCAATGACCAGGCCGACGGCCGCCGCGAGTCCGCCGAGCGTCATTAGGTTGAAGCTTTCGCCGAGCAGCCGCATGGCGATGAGTGTGATGGCTATGGTGGCGGGAATCACGGAAGCGGCGACGAGCGAACTGCCCCAGTCGCGCAGAAACAGGACCAGGATCAACGCCGCGAGAACCAGCCCGATCAGGATGGCATCGCGCACGCTGGCGATCGACTCCCGGACCAGAGCCGATTGATCGTAGAAGGTGCGGACCTGCACGCCGGCGGGCAGGGTCTGGCGAATGGCATCGAGCTCTTTGGCGGTGGCATCGGCAACGGCAACGGTGTTGGCTTTAGGCTGCCGGAAGACATTGAGGAGGACAGCCGGCTTGCCGTTAGCCGTCACCATCGTGTACGCGGGCATGACGGACGGCTTCACCGTGGCGATGTCACCGATCCGAATGGGAACACCTGAAGGCGTGGTTCGCACCACCATGTTCTCAATCTGGCTGGGATTGGTGGTCTGACCGCTCACCAGTGTGAGCGACAGTTCATGATTGTTTTCGACCAGACCCGGGGAATCGATCATGTTGGTCTTCGCCACAGCGTCGAGAATGGCAGGTACGGTCACCTGGGACTGTACCAGGCTGGCGGCATCCGGTTGGATCTGGAATTCCGGAACCAGGCCACCCTGCATCACGACGCTGGAGACTCCGTTCACGCGGTTTAGACGCGGCTTGATCGTGTAATTGGCAAGCTGCCACAGATCCGTCTGCGACATCGATTCGGAGGTCAGACTGTAGCCGAGGATGGGAAAGGCGGCGAACGTAAGACGGTTGGCGGTGAGCCGGGCGGTGGAGGGCAGCGACGGCTGCACACGCGCGAGAGCTGCGTTGACGTCCTGAAGAGTCTGGAACATGTTGACGTTCCAGTTGAAAAAGAGATTGACTTCTCCCGAGCCGCGGCTGGTGGTGGAACGCAACTGCTCAAGGCCGGGAACCGAGTTCATGGCCTCCTCGATGGGGCGGGTGACCGTAACCTGCATCTGATTGATAGGCGAGACGCCGTTATCGATGCCGACCACGATGCGCGGGAAATTGGTTTCAGGAAAGACCGAGACGGGAATGCCGAAGGCAAGATACAAGCCCATTCCCCCGAGGACCACAACGGAGAAGAGGATGGGTCGGGAGAGGTGCTCCGTCCAGTGCGAGTTCACTTCTTTTCGCTCCTGGCGTCCTTACTGCCTTCCTTCAGTTCGTCTTTGCCGCCCTCGTCTTCTTCCTCCTCTTCCGGTTTGGGCTGCCTGACGGAGACCTTCGCTTTGTCCTCCAGGCCAAGCCCGCCGGACACGACCACCTGATCTCCGGCCTGGAGGCCACTGACGATCTGGACGCGATCCCCCTGGCGCACGCCGACATTCACGCGGCGCTCATGCGCGACCGAATCGCGGGTTACGACCATGACCTTTTGTCCGCCGTCATCGGAGTTGAGCAGGCCCGCGGCCGGGATGACGATGACGTCGCGGAGCGTTTCGGCAATGATGGAAACGCGCACGGTGCGCGCCGGGCTTCAGCTTTTCGCCGGGATTGGCCGCCTGAACCCAGACTTCGATGGTGGTGGTGCCGGGGTCGACCGCGGGACTGACGACGGTGACGACGCCCGGGATATCGCCGTCCGGACCGGCGAGGCGCGCGGGCCGGCCTTTTGCGATGGAGAGCGCCTCTTTGACTGGCACGTTCGCGCGGGCCACGATTTGGGATATGTCGACGATGGAAACCAGAGGCGTGCCACTGACGGCCATCTCGCCGGGGTAGACGGAGCGATCGGCGACGAGGCCGCTGATGGGACTGCGGACGCGCGCGTAGCCCACCTGCACCTCCGCCGCGGTGTAATGCGACCGAGCAGCATTCATCTGCGCCTGTGCCGAGCGCTGTTGTTCGCGCTGGCTTACCTGGCTGAGCGCCTGCAGATGGTTCCGCGCGGTCTCGAGGGCGCTCTGTGCCTGAACCATCGCAACTTTGGCATCGTCGACCAGCTTCATGGCCAGCGCGCCTTCCTTCTGGAGACTGACGCGATTGTCGTAGAGCTTCTTCGCGGCATCGAAGGCTTGTTGCTGAGACTGCACATCGGTCAGCGCCTTGGAGCGGTCTTCCGGGATGGTGGCGCCGGTGACGGTCTGGTAGGCAGCCTGGGTCTGTTCCAGTTGATCGCGGCTTTCCGAAGCCGCCGCGGCCAGATCCGCGGCTTCCAGCTCGGCCACGACCTGGCCGGCCTTCACGTGATCGCCGCGATTGACCATGACACGCCGAAGGGGAGCGCTGATCTTCGATGTAATGTTGGCCTGATTGAGGGGAAAGAGCACTGCGTCGGTGATCACCATGTGGTCGATGGCGCCGAGGACAGCGGTTTCCACGAAAACAGGCGCGGGGCTTTCGGCCGCCTCGGCAGGCTTCTCTTTGCCTTTCCCGCATCCGTTCCAGAGGCAGGCCGAGATGACGGCAAAAGCGACGAATGCTGATTTGCGACCGGGGCTCATAAAGTTCCCATCAGCAGACGCAGATTGGCCAAGGCTATGCGGTACCTGGCGAGACCATCGTCGTACGCGTTACGCGAAAGCGTAGCGGTGTTCTGAGCATCCACTACTTCGAGCGCGGTGGCCTCCCCGGCCTGATACCTGAGCACGGTGAGGCGGAGACTTTCGGCGGCAAGACCGACGGAGGTGCGAAGCGAGGCAAGTTGCGCGCCGGCGCCCTGCGCTTCCACATATGCAGCGCTGCCGGTGCTGTCCAAAGTTTTCTGCGCGGCGGAAAGGTCCAGTCTGGCCTGCTCTTCCTTGTATTCGGCCTGGCGGATCTTGCTCCTGGTTGTACCCCAGTTCCAGACCGGGATGTTCAACGTCGCCTGAGCGACATAGCCGAGGTTCTTGCGGCCAGTCACCTCATAATTCGGCAGCGTGCTGCGGCCTGTGGCCTGCGTTGGATAGCCGGTGCGAGCGGCGAACTGATTGGCATCGATGCCGTAGAAGAAATCGAGCGCGAACGAAGGCAGAAACTGGTAGCGGGCGACTGCGACGTCATATCCAGCCTGCCTGACTCCCACCTGGGCGGCTTTGATGTCCGGGCTGCTGGCGAGGGACGCGCGGCGCGCCTCCTCCAGATCCGGCAAGGCCGCGATGCTTTCGAAGTCGTCAACGACGTCATAATCGCGGCTGAACTTCGGGAAGATCACGACACCCAGCGAGATTTTCGCCTTGTCGATGGCGAGTAAGGCCTCGGCCGCATCGCGCTGCCGCTGCTGCAGATCGATTTGTGCTTTGATGACGTCCGCGTGAGCGACTTCGCCTCCGGCTTCCTGCTTCCGGGTGAGATCAAGGAAGCGCTGCGACTGTTCGAGGCTGGTTTGCGCGTTGCGAGATTTTCTCTGAGCGGCCACGATGGTGTAGTAACCGGATACCACCGTTGCGGTGAGGCCGCGGGCGGCGACGGCGACTCGGGCCTGTGCCGCGGCTTCGGCGGCGGCGGCGCGATCGACCTCGCCATGACGGATAAGCGCGAAAAGTTCCTGGTGAATTACGGCCTGCTCGTTGTAAATATGCACTCCGTCATTGGCCACGAACACACCGGACGGAGTGCCGTTGCCTTCGGTGTAGATGAACTGGTTGAAGGCGCTGACGGAGGGCAAGCGGGCGGCACGCGCCTGTTTGGTATCTTCCTGCGCCTGTCTGGCCAGGAGCGCCGCGCTGCGCAACTGTCCGGCATAGAGCCGTGCGCGTGCCAGGGCGTCTTCCATTTTGATGACGGGCTTCGGTCCGGCGACATCCTGGGCGAGCAGTGCGGACGCCAGACAGAGGAATGCCGCGAATCGACCATTCATCACAACTGTTCAGTGGAACACCTGAAGCTGAAGAAACGCTGAAGGCGCGGATTGGGGAGGAATTTGGCTATGTCCAGCGCCTTGTACGGCGCATTGTCCTATGCCGTCGACATCAGCCGTGCCCACGCCCTCTGACGCTGAAGAACCAGCAGGGAACCGGTCTTTCCAGAGTCCGAAGAGCAGTTTTCTCATTCGCGTAATAAGACGCGCATTTCTGCGGCTGGCCAGCGTAAGGGCAATCACTGGCAGAGGCCTTCTTTTCGAACGCTGGATCATGATTTCCAAACGGGAGCGGTTCGGAGGAGCGCGACGCTTGACTGGCGGCTTGTCTTGCATGCTCCTCCGATCCCACAGGCACGAAAAGGTCCACAGTTCAGAGCTGAAAGTCCGTTATTATCATTTCAGTTCCCCGACGATCACCTCTGGTTCTGCAATGAAACTGATTCTTTCTCCCCTTCTTTGCCTGGCTATGTGCGCTCAAGGCATTCCTGTTGGCGGACGCGGCGTCGCCAGCGGATCCAATGGCGCTCCTGGCGGAATGAGCTCGGTTTCCGTTCCTTCCGCCGGGAACCACATCACGCAATGGAATCACACGAATGTGTTCGATTTCTCGTCGGACAGTTCGGTTCAGGATTGGAAACTGTTCGTATCCACCGCTAACGCACTCAATCAATCCGGGCCCGACGCGCAGAATATAATCCTCCGGAAGAATGCGGCCCCCGTGCAGATCAGCGATCTGAGCTTCACCGGCGTCACAGGGCCGTATGACGATCGGTTTGGGTTGCATGCCTACACGCACTTCTCCCCGGCCGATAATGATCGCTCGACAGTCGATTTCTCGGGCCCGTATTTCGGACTGATCGGCAACTGGCCGGATAGGGGCGATCAGGGCCCCAACTCGCATGACCGTGTTTTTGAAGCTTCCAGCTACGTGGTGAACTGCGTAAGCGGCAGCACACTGATCGACAACTGCGGCGAGAGTTTCACCGTTACCCCGGCACAGGCCGGGGCGCAGAACCTCTATGTGTGGACGCGGACGGAGAATGTGAACGCTACGGTGACGGCGACGGGCCAGAGTGCGCTTGCGCTGCCCACGGGTGTGGCGGAAGACGAAGAGGTCGTTACCATTCCCCTGAACCCGGCGAATAACTCCACCACTTACACCGTAACCCTGACGGCAACCAGTCTGCAGAACGGACAGAATACCGGCTTTCTGGGCATTACCAAAGTCAAGCTGGGCGGGGCCACCGCCGGCAACGTTCCCGATAATGTGGTGAGCTCGATTTCGCCGATCAGCGGCACGCCGTCTCACATCTACGGCGCTCAAATCCTGCAGGCGGACCCGCCGGCTCGCATCCCTGCTGCCACTACCAGCACCACACTGGGGCTGATGGACAATTTACAGACCGCGGTGAACAACGCTGTCGGTGGAACCGATATCCATCTCCCGCTGGGCTATGTCTTTACCGGAAACCGCGTTGGCGGCCTTGTCCTTCCAAATCGCCCAGAGAATGGATGGGTTCGCATCATCGCAGACGGCGCACCGAACACTTTCGGCATACGCGTAAATCCAGTGGATTATCCCGGAGGATCAGGCTCGCCTGCGACGATCAAGACTATTGGGCAATATCCTGCCGTGTATTGCGGAGCTTACGATGCCACTCAGCAGGGGAACACCCTGAACAATGATGCGAATCATCTAACTCGTACTGCCTGCCATCATTACGCCTTCATCGGCGTGGAACTGGTTGCCTCAGGTGACGCAGGGAACACAGTGGTAGGAGCAGTTGTGAGCATGAGCTCATACGTACAAGGTTCTCCGGTCGCCACGGATGGTACTTCTCAGGCCCACGATATTGTCTTTCAGGGCTGTTACATACACCGTCAAGGTAATCTGCGCAATCTTCTGAATGTTGTGAATGCAGATGCGGACGCGTTCTCCATCTACGATTCTTACCTTGCCGGGGCCCGCAGCCCGGACTTTGGAAATCAGAATAATGCCGTTTACGCCAGTACATCGCGAGGGCCTCAGACTTACAAAAATAACTACTTCGAATCGGCAAGCGTGGATCTGATTTACGGCGGCGGCCCGGCGGTCCCGTTCCTGATTTTGCAAAACGTCGAGATCACCGGGAACTACTTCACCAAAGATCTGGCGTTCAACACGCCAAACTGCGCGGCGGCGGCCGCTGCTCCGGCTGATTACGGTGGGAACTGTTACCTGAAACCGACGGACATCAAGAACCTTCTGGAATTCAAAGTGGGCAAGTTCGTCACCATCAAAGGCAATGTATTCGAGTACTCCATCGCCGGTGATTTCTACAACGATGGACAGGGCGGAAACACCGTCACTATTCGCAACCTCGACGTCTCCGGCTCTCAGCCGCAGGACACTTCCAATTTCGAGATATCGAATAACATCTTTCGCAAGAGCGCGAACGGAATCATTGTCGAGGGCTATGACAACACGGTGCTGGGACAGGCGTCCTCAAATGGCTGGGGGAACTACAGCCTGGTCCCTCCCGTATATATCAACCATAACTACGATATCCACATAGCCAACAACTGGTTTGATCGTCTGAGTTTCACGCTGTGGGGTTTGCAGGGCCGCGGCAATTATCAGCAGTCCTCGTGCTTTAACTGGGGCGGTACCGGCATCCCCATCAACCTGGTGGTGGAAAACAATACCTGTACGTTCGACGCGGCGGACGCGGCTTACAACGCTTCAGGTGTCGATCCGCTGTATCCCGACGTGGCTTACACGGGTTCGCTCGACATGATGACGCAGGCTGAAATCTACGTGGTGGCTAACAACGAGGGCTTCGATACGACGACGCGCGGAACCTTCTACACCCCGCCGAACCTGCCCTTGAATACGGCGGCCGTCAACACTTCCTATACCTTCCAGAACAATGTACTGCAGTCGATGGCATGGCAGAACGCGGATCGTTTTCCGTTTGACATGACGCTGGCGAACAACACTTTCTTCGCCGTGCCGACGAGCCCGACTAACTATACCCAGTACATGACTTATCTGAACAACGCGGTAACCAACGTTCATCGCGGCACCCCGATCCCCATACCCGGAATGAGCGGCAATGTTCACACCATTGCCCCCAACCCACCCGGGCTGGGCGCGCGGGGCGTCAACGTGGCAGCACTGCCGAACGACTGCGCGGTCATTACAGGCAATCGGAGCGATATCGCCTGCACCCCGGGCCAGTAAAGCGCCAGAGAGCAGTAACAACTGTAATATTAAGAGTTGTTACTCGTGGATTCGCCAGCCGCCCCTGTTTTAAACGGCTCTCTGGCCGCGATACTGTTCCCTGCGGTCATGACGCAGGGCAGAAACATCGAAAGCCTATGTGTGGTTTGCTACCCGAAACTAAATCGCGATTCGCGCGTCAACCGCGTGGCTCGGCTTCACGTCGGCAGGGCGTCTCCACCAGAACACGGACTTGTAGCGAAGTATAGGCCGTTCAATGAACATGAAGGACAGAGCCGCTGCTGCGACCGAGATCGACAAAACGAGAACAATCGAATGATAATGCGACCACGCAGGTATCATTGTGGCGATCGGCCCATGGTATAGGTAAAGCGAATAAGATATCGACCCCAGGAACAAGAGTGGTTTCAATTCCAACAAGTGACGAATCCTGGAATTCACAAAGATCAGGTTTACCATCGCGCAGGCAATTAAAAGTGGTTCGAGCGTCAATTCGGCAGCAAGATACTTAGGTGTCCGGGTAGACACCGCTGCGATGCAAAAGGTAGTGGCACCGAGCAGAGCAACGAACCAGGAGCTCTGGGCCGAAAGTAGCCGCACTATGGAGTGGTTTCGCTTGTCGTGGCAGAACAGCGCCGCTAAACAGCCCACAAGGATGGAATCCACGCGAGTATCGAATGCGTTGTAGATGTAGGAACTTGCAACGTGGAACACGCTTACAAGCACGAATCGCCAAACCCAGATCGACGCAATCCCGATCGCCACCGCTGTAATCCGGCGTTTTGGATTACCCCTCAGGTACCAAAAGGCAGCGGGCCAAAGAATGTAGAACTGTTCCTCCACCGCGAGCGACCAGGTGACTGCCAAAAACATCCCGTCGTGGCGCTGAAAAGCAACTCTGTAGTTCATCCAGAAAGAGTTTGCAGCCACAACCTCTGTCCAAGGTATTGATGCTATGGAGCTATAAAGCGTCAAGCCCAGGATGGTCGCGACGAGTAGCGGCGGTATGATCCGGAGAACTCGCCTCCAGTAGAACGCGCTAAACGAGATGCTCCCTGTCTTGAGCTCTTCTTTTAGCAGTATCCAGGTAATCAGATATCCGCTTAGGACGAAGAAGATTGTGACACCAAGCGGTCCTGGTATACCTGTGAACCGAAGATGAAACAGCAGGACCAGCGAAATCGCAACCGCTCTTAACCCGTCCAATGCCGGGATGCGTTTCTGGTCGAAGTTCGCTTCGTGAGCGAGCATATCATTATGTGTCGAGCGAGCCGTGGCGTCGCTCAAAGACAAGCGGATGTCGATTAGGTGGGCGGCTGGAAGAACGGCCCTTGAGAAGACCGAACTCGCAATGCCGGCTCGCATATTTGGGAGTTTCAGGTCGAATAATAGGAATCAGTGTAGGGCGTCCCGATCACAGACGGTGTATCGCTTTTCACGGACTCCCTTGCTCCCGACGTTCAATTGTGAAGATAGGCACTCTGGCGGGATTGCGCGGATGCTCCGAGGCCATCCGGCTATGCTGTACCGATGTTGAGGCCCTCCGTGTTCCGGGCGCTTCTCGACGAGACGAAGACACCTGGCCGGCTGCGCTTCCCCAAAAGGTGCGCTCCGCATAACGAGGTGGCCAGGACCTGCTGCCGAATCGGCGAAACTTTCCGTGATATGATCCCGGGCACAACATCTTGTCCATATCCTGTTCGGGTTGGAGGTTTGCCATCACGCAAGCGAGATGGGTCGCGCTCGCCTTCGCCGCTGCCACTCTGTCCGCCCAGACATCCACAGGTGAGCTCGACCTCACCATCCACGATGCTTCCGGCGCCGTCGTCACCAAAGCCGCTGTCGTCCTCAGCGGCTCGGATACGAAAAACATCGTGCGAACCCTTGCCACGAGTGACCTGGGGCTCGCCCAAGCGCCGCTGCTTCGCCCCGACGACTACGACATCTCAGTCACGGCCCCGGGCTTTGAGAAGCTGATTCGCCAGCGCGTGACCCTGCATGTCGGCGAAGTGCTGAGCCTGACTCTGACCCTGACGCCCGGAAGCTCCAGCCAGTCCGTCACTATCACGGGCGAAACTTCCGCGCTGGAAGAAAAGTCTGTGACTCTTGATCAGGTGATGGAAGCGAGGGAAATGCAGCAGCTCCCTCTGAACGGGCGTAATTACCTGGATCTCGGGCGCCTCGCTCCCGGCGCCATCCCCGGTCCCGGAGCGTCTCAAGGCAGCCGCGACGAAACCTTTTCCGCCTACGGGAACACCGGCCTGCAGAACGCCTTTGTGTTGGATGGCGCGCGCAATGAGAACTATCTGCGCGGCCTGGATAACAGGGCGCGCGACGCCCTACGGCCGCCACTGGACGCGCTGGCGGAGTTCCAGGTGCAGACCAGTAACTTCTCCGCGGAATACGGAGCGTCGGCCGGGGCCGTGATCACCGCCGTCACGAAAAGCGGCACGAACCAGATTCATGGCTCGGGCTACGATTATCTGCGCAATGACCGGATGGATGCGTCGGACTATTTTGCCGTTGCCGGCCTGAAGCCTCTGCTCGTTCAGAACCAGTACGGCGTTTCCGCCGGCGGACCCATCATCAAAAACAAAATCTGGATTTTCGGCGCTTACGAAGACACCCACGTCCGGAGCGAAGGTACCGGTCTTTCCACCGTGCCCACCCTCGCCATGCAGCAGGGCAATTTCGGATCGACTCCCGTTTTCGATCCCGCCACCAACGCGCCGAATCCGAACGGGGCCGGCACCATCCGGACTCAGTTCCCGAACAACACCATCCCCACATCGCGCTTCAACTCACTGGGTCAGAAGATTCTCTCTTTCTATCCCGCTCCCAATCTTCCCGGCGCGGTGAACAATTACTCTTCCGGGATCCCGCAAAGCCAGAATACGCGAAACTTTGTGGTCCGCGGGGACCAGCAGATCAGTTCCAAAGACACGCTGTTCGTGCGCGGCTCGGTGATTCGCTACAACACGCAAATCAACACCGCACTGGCGCCGCCCGCACAGGATCCCGTGAACCGTTTCATTCCCTCGAACGGTATCGGAATCGGCTACACCCGCACGTTCACACCTTCCCTGATCAACGAATACCGATTCTCCTGGACCCGCATTACTGTTGGCAACGATGAAACCACGCCGCTCGATGCCATCATTCCTGGCCTGCTCGATACCCCGATCCAGCACGGCACACCCACCATCAATGTAACCGGGTATACGGGCATTGGCGCCCAGCCAAGCTGCTGCGGCAATTCCCCGCTCTTGAAAAGTTCAGGGGTGTGGGACATGTCCGACAACCTTTCCAAATCCTTCAGCAAACACCTTCTGCGGTTCGGTGCCGACGTTCAGGATATCCGCGCCTCCACCCACTCAGCCCTCAACGGCCGCGGGACTCTCGGCTTTACCGGCGTCTTTACGCAGAACCCGCTGAGCCGCACCAACACCGGCAGCCCCGTGGCTGACCTCCTGCTGGGCGACGCCAATAACGTCACCACCGGCACGAACGCGGCCGTTGCGGAACGCGGCAAATACACCGGCTTCTACACGCAGGATCAGTGGTCCGTCACCCCGTCGCTCACTTTGAGTCTGGGCCTGCGGTACGAACTTTTCCTGCCCTATGTAGAACTCTACAATCACATGGGCAATTTCATCGTGAATCCGGCGGACCCGAATTACGGGCATATGGTTTTCGCTGGCGTCAACGGCCAGTCGCGCTCGCTGCTGGCGGCGGACAAAAACAACTTCGCGCCGCGCGTGGGATTCGCCTGGCACGCGCCGTTCGTCAAAGGCCTGGTGGTCCGCAGTTCCTACGGCTGGTTCTACGCTCAGGACCAGGGAGATGGCATCAACGATCGCATGGTCGCGAACCCGCCCTTCTACGGTTATGGCGGTATCTCGCTCGGCAGCGACAGCCTGAACCCGTCCACCGGTCTCGTGCTGAGTCCCAGCTCCATTGCACCGCGCCCGTCTCCCATCGGTCCGCAGAATTTCGCGCTGCTTCCCTCAGCCACCACCGGCCTGATTGCCTGGAATCAGCGTTACACCACTCCTTACATCCAGGAATGGAACTTCACCGTTGAAAAGGAACTTCCCTGGAACATGGTATGGCAAACCAGCTATGTGGGTAACATTGGCATCCACCTCTGGGGCGATGCGCAGGGCAACCAGCCTCTGACCAACGGACCAGGCACGGCGGCAACGCGGCGGCCACTGGCCCAGTACACCATTGCCAGCGTCACGGCTTTCGCACCCTGGGACCGCAGCACCTATGAAGGCATGTCGAGCCGCCTCGAGAAGCGCTTCTCAAAGGGACTCTCACTGCTCGCCAGCTTCACCTACGGCCGCTCGCTCGATCTGCAGAACCCCGCGCTGGGCGTGTGCGACAGCTGCGAAGCCGGCAACGGGATTCAGAATGCTTACAATCGCAACGGCCAAAAAGGACCGTCCGATCAGAACGTGCCCCGCCGCTTCGTTGCCGCTGCCGTTTGGAACCTCCCGTTCGGCGTGGGTCACAGCCTGGCCAACGGCCGCGTGGCCGGCGCGCTGGCAGGCGGATGGCAGATCAGCGCGATTTACCAGGCGCAGGATGGCCTGCCGTTTACCACGGTCCTCTCCTTCGACAACGCCAATGCGGGCAACACCTCATGGCCCAATCGAATCTGTAACGGCAACATCTCCAACCCCACGCCTTCGCACTGGTTCAACACCTCCTGTTTCGTTGCCCCCGCGACCTACGCCTTCGGCAATGAAGGCCGCAACGTGCTGAATGCCCAGGGAAGGAACAATCTCGATCTCGCGCTGCACCGCATGTTCCCGCTGCGGTACCGTGAGGGCATGGCGTTCGAGTTCCGCGCCGAAGCGTACAACACCACCAATCACCCGGTCTTCCAATTCCCCGGCGCCACCATCGGAACGGCCAGCGCCGGTGTGATCAGCGCAACGGCACTGCCCAACCGCGAATTGCAAATGGCGCTGAGGTTCATATTCTAGCCATGCCTCTTTCCAGAAGAGATCTTCTGGGAGCCGGACTCGCTCTGGCTTCCGGGACCGAAAGTGCGGCTCAGACCCGCACAAGTAAACCCAATGTCATCGTCATTCTGTTTGACGATCTCGGCGTACACGACCTGGGCTATTTGGGTGCAGGCGACCTGAAGACGCCTCACATCGACCGCCTTGCCGCTGGTGGCACGGTCTGCCGCAACTGGTATTCGAATGCTCCCGTTTGCGCCCCCGCCCGCTCGGCACTCATGACCGGTCGCTGCCCCATCCGCGCCGGGGTTCCGGCTAACGGGCCGCCACTGCGGCCTTCCGAACGCACCATCGCGACCATCCTGAAGGAGTCCGGCTACTCCACCGCGCTCACGGGAAAGTGGCATCTCGGCAGCACCCCTGAGACCGTTCCTAACGCCCACGGCTTCGATTACTTCTATGGCTTCCACGACGGCTGCGTGGATTATTACTCGCACCGCTTCTACTGGGGCGAACCCGCCCGCGCCAATTTCCACGACCTGTGGCGCAACCGCGAGGAGATCTTCGAGGACGGCCGCTACCTGACCGAACGCATTGGAGCGGAGGCCTCGGCACTTGTTTCGCAGAAGCGCCAGAATCCGTTCTTCCTGTACAGCCCGTTTAACGCGGTTCACTATCCCATGCACGCGCCGCAGCAGTATATGGATCGTTTCCCGCATCTCCCGCGGGAACGCCGCACGTATGCCGCGATGCTGGCCGCGGCCGACGATCAGATCGGCAATTTGGTGGCAACTCTTGAGCGGACCGGGCAACGCCAAAACACCATCATCTTTCTGCTGGGCGACAACGGCGCAACAACGGAACGCCGCGCCGGACTTAACAACCAAATTGCCACTGCCGGCAACAACGGCCCGTTCCGCGGGTTCAAGTTCAGCACCTTCGATGGCGGAATGCATGTTCCGGGGGTGGTGAACTGGCCGGGACATGTACCGGCGGGCAAGTTCATGGATGAGGTGGTGATGACAGCCGACATTCTGCCCACCGTCTGCCATCTCACCGGAGCCACGCTCCCCGCCGATCGAACCATCGACGGAAGGAACATCTGGCCGGTGCTTACCGCCGGCGCGCCATCTCCGCATGAATACGTCGCATGGTCCAACGGCCCCCAGCTCGCTATTCGCAAGGGCAAATGGAAGCTGGTTCTCAATGGCGTCGTGCACGACGGCACCCCGGCTGGTGAACAACCGCTGACCGGCGATGACGCCATCTTTCTCTCGAATGTCGAAGAGAACCCCGGCGAGTCGCACAACCTGCGGCATGACCGGCCGCAAATTGTGGACGAGTTGCAGACCCAGCTGCAAAAATGGCGCAAAGAGGTCGAACAGAACTAACACCAGGGCCAAATGCAGATCCTTGTTGTGGAGGACGAACCCAGGATGGCGGCGCTGCTTGCGCAGACGCTGCGGGAGGAAGGTCACCAGGTAATGGTGGCCGGCGATGGACGCGAAGGTCTGGACCTGGCGCTCACGACGGCATTCGACGCGATTGTGCTGGACATTATGTTGCCTTCGCTCGACGGAGTGGCTTTGACGCGGCGCCTGCGGGACCGGCGTAACCAGACGCCCGTACTGATGCTGACCGGACGCGATTCGCCGGCGGATGTGGTGCGAGGTCTGGATTCCGGCGCCGACGACTACCTGACCAAACCGTTCGCGATCGATGTTTTTCTGGCGCGCGTGCGATCGGTAAGCCGGCGAGGGGCGATTCCACGGCCGGCGCTCCTGGAATTGGCGGATCTGGTGGCAGACCCGGGAAACCGTTCGGTGACTCGCGGAGGCAGACCGGTGAGCCTGACACGGCGCGAGTACACGCTGTTGGAACTGCTGATGCGCAACATAGGCCGTGCGCTGAGCCGTGACGCCATTCTGGAATCCGTGTGGGGCTTCAATAGCGAGGTGACGCCCAACAGCGTGGAAGTGTTTATGCGACTGCTGCGCCAAAAGGTGGACAGGCAGGAGCCGAAGCTGATTCACACCGTCCGCGGATTTGGATACGTGATGAGAGAGCCACTGTGAGCCTGCGGCTGCGATTGACGCTGTGGTATGCGGCGGTGCTGACGGGGGCACTGACGCTGTTCGGCGGCCTTCTTTACTTCTCGCTGGATCACCGTTTATCGAGCGAAACGGATGTGGAACTGGAAGGCACGGCGACCCGGTTCGAAGGTTACTTTCTGCAGGAATCGGCATTGGAATCACAGTCTCATCTGCGCGGCGAACTCCGGGAGTTTTGCCAGGCGCTGCCACCCGGAACGCGGATCGAGATCCACGCGGAGAGTGGGTTTGTTTTTCGCTATCCGGAGATTCCGCGCGCCGCAGGTGATGTGAGATCAGTTCGCCGGCAATTCAGCGCACACGGTGTCGCCTGCACCTTGGACGCGGCGGTTTCGACAGCGGGAGTGATGCATACCCTGCGTCTGCTTCGCCTGCTGCTCGTCGGGCTGACGCCGCTGGTCATCGCCGCTGCGTCGCTGGGCGGGGCGTGGCTGAGCAGACGAGCGCTGAAGCCGGTGCACGACATCGCCGCCGCCGCGCGCATCATCGGAATTGAAAACCTTTCTGCGAGGCTGCCGGTACCGCGGACGCGCGACGAGCTTGCCGATCTGACTGAAGTACTCAACACCATGTTCGAGAGACTGGAGAGGGCGGTGGGTACGCTCTCGCAGTTCGTGGCTGATGCTTCGCATGAGCTGCGCACGCCCATTGCGGTGATTCGGACGACGGCGGAGTTGTCGTTACGTCGACTGCGTTCGGGTGAGTCGTATCGCACGTCGCTGGAGCAGATCGAATCCGAGGCGGAGCGAATGACGCAGCTGGTGGAAGACCTTCTGACGCTGGCTCGAAGGGATTCCCAGGCGGAAGCGGCCGCGATGGGATCGGTAGAGCTTTCGGGCTTGGTTCAGGATGTGTGCGCCGAGATGGCCGGGCTGGCGGAACTGCGGCGGATCGATATCCTCGCAGAAGTGTCCCCCGCGAATGTCCGCGGGCACCACAAATCACTGCACCGGCTCTTCCTGGTGCTGTTGGACAACGCGGTGAAGTATTCGCACCCGGGAGGGCAGGTCCGAATCTGGTCTACCGGATCGCCGGATCGGCTTCGTATTTCCGTGGAGGATGACGGTCCCGGAATCGACGCGGAAAATCTGACGCATATTTTCCAGCGGTTCTATCGCGTGGATCCTTCGCGAACGGGGGCCGGGCATGGGCTGGGTCTCTCGCTTGCGGAAAGCATCGCACTGGCGCATGGCGCGACGATCGAAGTGGAAAGCAATCCGGGCAAAGGTTCGCGATTTGACGTGGTGTTTCCGGTGCGGGCGGAATCCGCGGTGCCTTCAGGTAATCTTCAGCTTTCCCCGCTATGATCGGTATTCGCCGACCGGGCGACAGGAGCACATCCCGATGAGATTTCTGTTGGCGCTGTTTGCCGTTTCCGCCATCGCCGCGCCTCCCACGTACAAGGTGCAAACCAAAATTAAAATCGGCGGCACCGGCGGCTGGGACTATGTCTACGTGGACAGTAACAACCACCGGCTCTACGTCTCGCACGCGACGCAGACGGAAGTGGTAGACACCGCGACGGACAAGCTCATCGGGAACATTCGGGGCACTAATGGCGTGCATGGCATCGCCATCGCGAACGATCTGGGCAAGGGTTACACAAGTGACGGCCGGGATAACGATGTTACGGTGTTCGATCTAAAGACGCTGCAGGTACTGACAAAGATCAAGACCGGACAGAACCCGGATGCGATCATCTATGAACCGGTGACGCATCGCGTGTTCACCCTGAACGGCCGCAGTAAGGATTCCACGGCCATCGATGCGAAGACCGGCGATGTGATCACAGCGTCCATTCCTCTCGGCGGCAAACCGGAGTTCGCGCAGGTGGATGGAAAGGGTCATATCTTTGTGAACATCGAAGATACCAACGAGATTGTGACCATGGATGCCAAAAACGCGCTGGTGACGAAGCGCTATTCGATTGCGCCGTGCGATGGACCAAGCGGACTGGCGATCGACCCGAAGAAGGGTCGCCTGTTTTCGGTATGTGGCAACAAGATGATGGTGGTGAGCGATCCGGCGACCGGCAAAGTGATCGCGACGCCGGCCACTGGTGCAGGGACAGACGGGGTGGCATTCGACGACGGCTATGCGTTCAGCGCTAATGGCGGCGATGCCAGTCTTACGATGGTGGGAGAGACGTCACCGGGCAAATACGAGCCAGTGGCGACCATCGAGACAATGCGCGGAGCGCGCACCATCGGTTCCGATCAGAAGGGACATAAGCTCTACCTGCCGGTTGCGGAAATGGGACCGGCGCCCGAGAGCAAGGACGGCAAGAAGAGCCGACCGCAGGCGCTGCCTAACAGCTTTATGATCCTTGTCGTGGGACGGTGAGCACGGCTCGACAATGGTATTGTGCTTAATCGCCGGGAACTGATCACAGCATTTGGGGTTGCCGCAGTTGGGGCGAAGGCGGCCGCGGAACACAGGATTGTAATTGCGCCGTATACGCTCGAGTTGTCTCCGAGTCACAGTATCCGAACGACCGCTTACAATCAGCAGGTTCCCGGGCCGCTGCTGCGTTTTCAGGAGGGCCGGCCGGTCACGATTGAGGTCGAGAACCGAAGCGCCTTGCCCGAAATCGTTCACTGGCACGGACTCTTTTTGCCGCCGGATGTGGACGGATCGATGGAGGAAGGTACGCCGGAGATCGCGCCGGGAAAGACGGCGCAGTACAGCTTCTCTCCTTCACCTGCCGGATTCCGCTGGTTCCATACGCATACCAGAGCCGGGCGCGATTTAACGCGGGCACTGTACGGCGGACAGCATGGATTCTTGTATGTGGAGCCGAAGGAAGCGCGTACGGGACACGACTCCGAGCACTTTCTTTCGCTGGGCGACTGGAAGGGCAGGATGGCGTCCAGTGACGACGGTTCCATGAACCCGGAGTATGCGGTATCCGCGATTAATGGCAGAATGCTGGGATGGGGCGAACCGCTGCGCGTGAAGAATGGCGAACGCGCGCTGCTTCATATCCTGAATGCGAGTGCGACGGAGGTGCATTGGATCGCATGCGCCGGCCATGCATTCTCGGTGATAGCTCTCGATGGCAACCCGGTTCCCCGCCCCGCTCAGGTCGAGATGTTGCGCCTGGCGCCTGCGGAACGAGTGAGTGCGCTGGTCGAGATGACCAACCCGGGCGTGTGGGTAATGGGTGAAGTGCGGACGCACATCCGAGACCGGGGAATGGGCATTGTGGTGGAATACGGCGGGCGGTCCGGCAACGCGCAATGGACGCAGCCGCAGAGCCTGGATTGGAACTACGCTCGATTCGCAGACGCGCCGCAACCGCCTTCCGGAACACCAATTACCCTCACGTTCCAATCGAAATTCGCGGGCCACGGCGCACCGGATTACTGGACCATCAATGGCAAGTCGTTCCCGAAAACGGTTCCGGTGCGGCTGCAGCCCGGAGAACGATACAGGCTGCGCTATGTCAACCAAAGCACGGAGCCACATCCGGTTCATCTTCATCGCCATTCCTTTCAGGTTGGCGGAGTTTTGAAAGATACGCTGCTGGTTGAACCCAAATCGGAGGCGGAGGTGGAGTTTGTGGCCAACCATCCAGGGCCTTCTCTGTTTCACTGCCACCAACAGAACCACATGGACATGGGATTTATGCTGCTGTTCGAGTATGTATAAAGCAATTGTGCTTGGCGCGTTGTGCGCCGCCGCGCTGTCGGCACAGGGCAACTATGAGATCCAGGTGTACGGCTCGGAAACGGTGGCGCCCAAGAGCATGATGGTGGAAATCCATTCGAACTTCACCGCGCTGGGCCAGCGTCTGACGATCAATGGCGTTTACCCCACTTATCATCAGGAGCACGAAACGCTGGAGGTGACTACTGGCCTGAACGATTGGTCGGAAGTGGGGTTTTATGTCTTCACCAGTGAACAGAACGGCCATGGCGTGCAATGGGTGGGGAGTCATATCCGTCCTCGCGTGCGGGTTCCACCGAGCTGGGGCTGGCCGGTGGGCGTGAGCGTTTCGACGGAGATTGGCTATCAGCGCACCCCCTATACGCCGGATACATGGTCGTGGGAAATCCGTCCCATTGTGGATAAGGCAGTAAACCGCTGGTACTTCGCGGTGAATCCCGCGCTCGAGAGAGTCTGGCACGGCCCAGGAATCCGAGGGGGCACCGGGTTCTCCCCTGCGGTGAAGGTGGGCTATGACATCACGAAAAAGGTGAGCGCGGGTATTGAATACTATGCGGATTACGGGCGCCTCTTCCGGTTCGATCCGCTGCATGAACAGCAGCAGCAGTTCTTTGCGGCGACGGATTTGAATCTGTCTCCGGATTGGGAAGTCAATTTCGGCATCGGTTACGGGGTAACGTCCGCAACCGACCGGCTGATTATCAAGGCGATTATCGGGCGCCGCTTTTCATGGGGCAAGCATTCGCCGGTGGATTGAGTTTAGGACAAGCCCCAAAGGCATTCACACTGACGTGCGGAATACGTCCGCGTCTGTCCGCATTACCGCCAGACTAACCGTGCGCTCCGCACAGGAGCAGGCATCTCCCGATCCGATTTCAGTGCCATCCAGAGTATTCGATTGAGTTCATCCGGATCGGCGCGATCGAAGTCGGAGAAATCGAGTTTGCGCGAGGCGGAGTCGCCGGGGCCGCCTTTCGGATTGCGCGCGTCGAGGTCAGCCACTTCCGGAAGCGCCTCAACAACGGACGGATCCGGGTGGTTAGTGAACGAGTTATACATCGGCGTGGCCAGCTGATCGTACTGAGTCATCGGCGGCAGCTTCAGGATCAACTCCATGGTGCGCACCATGGATGCTGTGGTGTACATGGTGCTGTCGAGCGTCCGCCGCTTGACCCATGGCGAAAGGATTAGACCCACCGTGCGATGCGCGTCCACGTGGTCCGGACCGTTCTGAGCGTCGTCTTCGATGACAAATATGGCGGTTTCGGGCCAGAACTTCGACCGGCTGACTGCCTCGACCAACTTGGCGAGACCCAGATCGTTGCTTGCGACGTGCGCCACGGGTGTGTACTTCCCGCCGGAGAGACCCTCGGTGTGGTCTTCGCCGAGCGACATGATCATAAACTGCGGCCAGGCGTCGCTCTTTTCGGCCTGATGCAATTCATTGATGAAGTAATCCACGCGGTTATAGTCGCGATCGACAAACGGCTGCCGCGGCCAGTCTTTGGCCACATGTCCCAGCAGGCCTCCGCTCAAGTCCATCTTTGGCGTGGTGGCAGGTGATGCTTCCACAATTCTGCCTTCGCCATAGCTGCGGAACGAGACGTTATTGCGCCGGCAGTTATCCCACAGATACCCAGCCGGGGACGCCACCAGCTCGGCCGTTGCTTTCGGTTCGCCGCGTTTGCTGTAACTGTTCACCCAGGCTTTCTGCGTGAAGTCAGTTGCATAGGCCGCGTCGCACCACTGGTGTCCGTCTTCCGAAACTTCGCCATTGCAGTAGAGATTATCCAGCGTCACAAAACGTTTCGCCAGCGCGTGAGCGTTGGGGGTCACGTTCTTACCGAACAGCGTGATGGTCGGGTCGCCATTACCGATCCCGAGATCGCCGAACACCTGGTCGTACGTGCGATTTTCCCGAATGATGTACACCACGTGTTTGATGTTGGGAAACACCTCGCGCTGGACAGTCGCAGCCACCGCCGGATCCACCTCCCGTTTCGGAACCGGCACATTGCCGATTACCTGTTTGGTGTAAGCGGCCAGCTGACGCGTGTCCGGTACATCCACCACCGATACGGCGCCGCTGAGCACACCGGCAATATAGTCATACGGCTGTTTTGGGTTGGGGAACGGGCGCGGGAAATCCGTCTTTGGTGGAGAGTTCGGCGCAAAAGTCAGTCCCTTGCCGGTGCCGACGAAAAGTTTGCGGTCGTCGGCGGAGAGCGCGACTGCGGTGGGGTACCAACCTGTGGGAATGAAGCCCAGGCTTTTCGAATCGCCTTTCTTCGAGACATCGATCACCGCGACATCGTTGTTATCCGCGTTGGCTACGTAGAGCAATTTGTGGTCATGCGAGATGGCGAGAGCGTCGGGAGTGGAGCCCGCCAGAGCCTCAGGCGCGAGAGAAGTCTTGATGGTCTCCGTTACCTTGCCGTCGTCGATGACGCTGACGCTGTTCGAGCCGGAGTTCGCCACAAACAGGCGATCGCCATCCCAGACCATCTCATTCGGATGGTTGCCTGTTTTGATGCGGGAACGCTCGCGGAGGGTCACGGGGTCCAGCATGCTGACGGATTCCCCGCCCCAGTTGGAGACGGCAAGCGTGCCGCCATCGGGCGAGAGCTCCGCTGCATAAGGCCTTGGTCCGGTGGCCGCCGACATGACTGAGGAGAAGTTTTTGCCGGAGAGCCGGAAGACCCGGCTGGCGTTGATTTCAAGAACGTAGAGCACCCCGGCTTTGGCGGTCACGCCGGAGATGAAATAATTGTCCGCGGGGACGCCCTCGATGGGCAGGGCCGGAAGAAGGTTCAGTTGGCCGGCCTGGTAGCTCAATCGGAGGACCGGCTTCCCCAGCAAATCCATCACCTGCGGAGAAAGTTTGTGACTTGAGGAGAAAGCTCCGGCGGCAGCCAGTCCGGAAGTCGCCTCCTGGGAGTAGCCAGCTTTCGGTGTTCCGCCGCTCGACAGAAAAAGTACGCCCGACGAAGCATCGAGCGACATGCCGTCCCAGTTCTTGCCGACGTTGATGCTTTGCTCCAGCTTCTCGCTTTGGATGTCAATCACGTCCACGTCGTGGTCATGCCATCCCGCGGTGTTGACCAGAAGCTTGCCATCGGCGGTTACCACCATCTTCATGGGAAGATCCCCGGGCAGCTGGATGTGCCGTCCGGCAGGAGTGATGTTCCAGCCGTTAGGCAGGAGCTTTTTGCCGTTACTCGTGATGCGATCCGGCAGCACATATTTGCGCAACTCCGTGGTACGGCTGGCGATCAACCCGGCCGCAGCAAGCAGTACTGCTCCGGCAGCAAGAGACAAACGTCGGTTTTGCATAAACTTGATCCTCAAAGGTTAGAACCGCACATGTCGACTAAACGAAAGGATACGACGTGGCGGCGAGAGGGGTTCGGGAGGCCAGACAGGATGCAGGGGCAATTGCTGCAAGGGGTGAGGTTTTGACTGGAAGGCGCTTGCGGCCACTCCGACCAGCCTAACCGGCCAGCGATGAACTTGTGATGAATTTATAGTGACCGGTCAAAATTGTTGCCTGGAGCCGAGGCCAGGCATTGTGATGAAGCTCTGCGCGCCTCAGTTTCTCGGCATCTTCCAATCGGAGTTATTGCGGTCCCCGGGGCTACCCTTGGGTCCGCGGTCGCGAAGCATTTTCTTGCCCTGAGGAAAAACCAAAAAAAACAGCAGCGCGAACAGCAGGACGGTAAAAATCACAACGAAAACGGCGGTCATACCGCGCAGGCTGCACAGGAACGTCCAATGCGCGTGACGTCACATCGCGCCTCCCCCTGAGGGTGGTCCCGCACAGACCGGAGCACCTTTCGGCGCTAGCATCCGAAGTAAGTTCGGCTTTATTTCAAGGAGGCAATGGATGCTTGCCATAGACATGAAAGCAGCGCGGAGCGAGGGCTCGGGCACCGCGGGACGCAATACAGGCAACGGCAATGGAAACGCTCACGGCGCCCAATCGAATTCGCGTCAAGGTTTGGCCAACGGACTCGGCTGGTTTAGCATCGGGCTCGGTCTGGCGGAAGTACTTACTCCCGGGGCACTGGCTTCGCTGATTGGCGTCCAGGACGACCGAAAGACCCGCGGCGTCTTGCGCGGATATGGACTCAGAGAGCTTGCGGTGGGAATCGGTATTCTCAGCAGGCCCCGTCCGGCGGGATGGGTTTGGAGCCGTGTGGCCGGGGACGTTCTGGATTTATCGTCGCTTGCGTCAGCTCTTGGATCCAGCCGGAATACCAAAGCGCGGGTAGCCGCCGCCACGGCAGCGGTGGTTGGCGTAACCGCGCTGGATATCGTTTGCGCGCAAAGGCTGAGTTCGGCCAACGGAAACGGGTCGGGCAAAAAGGACACGAAGACAGTCAGAACCATTACGGTGGACCGCTCGGCCGAAGAAGCGTACCGGTTCTGGCGGGACTTCGAAAACCTGCCGAAATTCATGACCTATCTCGATTCCGTGCGGGTCACCGGTGACAAACGCAGCCATTGGATTGCGAACGGGCCGTTGGGGAAGAAGATCGAGTGGGATGCGGAGACGACTGTGGATGAGCCAACCCAGATGATCGCGTGGAGAACCGTGCCAGGCTCGCAGTTCGACAATGCGGGATCGGTTCGGTTTGAGCGGGCGCCAGGGAACCGCGGCACCGTTGTGCGTGTGGAGATGAATTACGCGCCCACGGGCAGCTTGTTGCCATCCACGCTGGGCACGGTTCTGGGAGCTGATATTGGCAGCCGGATCGAGCACGACCTGCGGAATTTCAAGCAGATCCTCGAAGTGGGGGAAGTCACCCAATCGGACGCAAGCATTCACGAGAGTATGCACGCGGCGCAGCCCTCGTAGCAACGCGAATCGCAAAAAAGGAGACCAGCCATGAAAGCAAATTGTTGGATGGGCAAGACAGACGTGCGCGTGCAGGAGGTTCCCGACCCGAAGATTCTGAACCAGCACGACGCCATTATCAAGGTGAGTTCGACGGCGATCTGCGGGTCTGACCTGCACCTGTACGGGGGCTTCATTCCGTTTATGGAAAGCGGAGACATCCTGGGCCATGAGTTCATGGGCGAGGTGGTGGAGACGGGCCGCAACGTGAAGAAACTGAAGAAGGGCGACCGGGTGGTAGTGCCGTTCCCGATTGCCTGCGGGTCCTGTTTCTCCTGCCACCGCAAGATGTATTCCGTCTGTGAAAACTCCAATCCCAATGCGGGTATTGCGGAAACGTTTCTGGGGCATCCAGTGGCGGGCGTGTTTGGCTACTCGCACATGCTGGGCGGTTTCGCCGGCGGGCAGGCGGAATATGCGCGTGTGCCGTTCGCCGACGTCGGGCCGATTAAGGTGCCTGAGGGAATGACGGACGATCAGGTTCTGTTTCTTTCAGACATCTTTCCGACGGGCTACATGGGCGCGGAGATGTGCGACATCGAGCCGGGCGATACGGTGGCGGTATGGGGCGCCGGGCCGGTGGGACAGTTCGCCATGAAGAGCGCCTATCTGCTGGGAGCGGAGCGGGTGATTGCGATTGACCGTTTTCCGTACCGGCTGCAGATGGCCGCTGCCAGGGCGGGAGCCATTCCGATCAACTACGAAGAGACCAGCGTGCTCGAAACGCTGAAGGAGATGACCGGCGGACGCGGACCCGACCGGTGCATCGATGCCGTGGGAATGGAAGCCCATGGGATGGAGTATATTTATGACCGCGTGAAGCAGGCGGTGATGTCGGAAACGGGCCGTCCGATTGCCCTGCGGGAGGCGATCATGGCTTGCCGGAATGGCGGGACAGTTTCGGTGATCGGTGTTTACGGCGGGCTGATCGATAAGTTCCCCATGGGCGCAGTAATGAATCGCTCGCTCACCATCAAGTCGGGGCAGTGTCACGTCCAAAGGTATCTGCAGCCGCTGCTGGAACGCATCCAGAAGGGTGATATCGATCCGTCATTCGTGATTACTCACCGTCTGCCGCTCGAACAGGCGCCGGAGGCTTACAGCATGTTCCGCAACAAGGAAGATAACTGCGAGAAAGTGGTGCTTAAAGTTCATTAGCGTCGTAAGGGCGCCGCGGCATGTCTGGAGGCCGCCGCGCCCGTGACTAACCCTGCCGCTCTTAGTTAACGGTACCTTTGTGGGGTGCCGCACGCCCGCTTGACTTTGGACTCATTGGTACATATAGTTACTCGGTAATCCGGGGTCAACTAAGGAGCGTGCCATGTTCGCAGTCACTTGGGTATCCAGCCGTCTGAAGAGATTTTGCCTCTTAGCCTTATTCGCGGGGCCGGCCTGCGTCACGGCATTCGGACAGGCACAGACCGGTTCGGTTTCAGGGACTGTGATGGATTCCAACGGAGGCATCATTCCCGGTGCGGCGCTGCAGGCGCTGCAGAGCGCCACAGGTTTTACAGTCAACGTTGTCTCCTCTGATGCGGGCCTGTACGTATTTCCCAATCTGCCAACGGGCATTTGGACCATTACCGCGGAAAAACCCGGCTTCAAGAAGAGCGTGGAAGAAGGGATTCAGGTCTTCATCGCGCAGCGTCAGCCGCTGGATATTCAGTTACAGATCGGCGATGTGAAGCAGAGCGTGGAAGTATCTGCCCGGCAGACGCTGCTCGAGACCGAAACCAGCGAAAAGGGGCAGACCATGACGCCCCGGATGTATCAAACGCTGCCGCTCTGGTCCGGTGGGCTGCAGAACCCTTCCGCGTTCCTGAGCTTCATGGCGGGCGTGAACAGCGGCGGCGAACTCAGCATTGCAGGTTCCACCGGTCGCGCGCGCGAGCAACTGATCGATGGGGCGAGTAATGTGATTCCGGAGTCCGGCGGCACCGTGTTCAACCCGCCTTCCGCGGAGGCCTTTAGCGAGTTCAAGCTTCTGCAGGGCACCTACAGCGCCGAATACGGCCGCACGGGCGGCGGCATCGAGATCCTGAACACCCGATCGGGCGGTAACGACTTACACGGAACCTGGACGTATAACATGCGCCGGGACATCTGGGAGGCCGCGGGATGGAGCGTCAATCAGAACCCAAATAATAGACCCGGTTTTCGTCCGAAGGATCGGCTGAATGAGACCGGCGGGGGCATCGGCGGTCCGGTCTACATCCCGAAGATCTATAACGGCCGGAATAAAACTTTCTTCTACTTCTCGGACGATAATGACCTTCGTCCCGTGGCGCCTGCAAGTATCCTAAACACCGTGCCCACGGCTCTCGAGACACAGGGCAACTTCAGCCAGATCCCGCAGACGATTTACGACCCGCAATCGACGCAGGGCGCCGGCACCTCGGCAGTGCGAACGCCTTTCCCCGGAAACATCATTCCATCCAGCCGTTTTAGCAAACTTTCCTCGAATATCATTCCCTCCATTCCGGCTCCAACCGGAGCGGCGCTGTCTAACAACCATGCGTTTGTGAATACGTCGCAGGTTACGGATCATGTGTGGGCATTCAAGATCGATCAGATTATAGGCGCCAGGAACCGGGTCTCTTACTTCCAGTCGATGGACAATCAGCTGACGGCGGCGACTTCGGACTTTCCTGGTCCGCTGGGCACTGCTCTGGGCAGCCAGTATCAGAAGCCCTGGATCTTCCGGGTCAACGAGGATTTCACCATCTCGCCCACCGTTCTGCTGCACAGCACTTACGGGTACTCGCGAACCGTGCAGCAATGGTTCGTACCGGCGCAAAGCGGCTTCGCTACCAAGGTTGGCTTCCCGGGCCTCACGGGCGATTCCGATGCGACCCCGGTGATTCAGTTCGCCTCGGCCGATGCCTACACGGCCTGGGGCATGCAGCAGGGCAAGGTAAACAACGGCGGGCAGAATAACTACACGACGCAGATTGGCCAGGGCCTGACGTGGGTGCACGGAAAACACGAATTCAAGATGGGCTGGGATCTTCGCCGGCTGGAAACACTCAGCCACGATTTGGCGGGTACCAACGGCACTTACGCGTTCGCGCGAAATGAAACCGCGAACCCCGCAGCGACGGGCACAACCGGCAACTCCTTCGCCAGTTTCCTTTTGGGATTGCCGGATTCGGTGAGTGCTGCGGCGACGCCTGTCCAGGACACCGTAATTCGCTATCAGTACTACAGCGCCTATTTCAACGATAACTGGCGAGTTACTTCGCGGCTGACACTGAACCTGGGCCTGCGCTATGACGTGCCAGTCAACTGGTATGCACCGACGATGGGTTCGATTTCCTTAACGGCTGCGAATCCAGCGGCCAACGGTTACCCCGGGGCCTATATCTTTGCGGGCAGCGGTCCGAACCGCTCCGGCACCACGCGATTCTGGCCCACCGATTGGTCCGATGTTGGTCCGCGGCTGGGGTTTGCCTATCAGCTCACGCCGAAAACCGTGATTCGCGGCGGCTGGGGAATCTTTTACGAAGCCACCAGCAACGGTGGCTGCGGATGCACGCTGGGCGCAAACGGATCTTTCGCGCAGGTGTCGGACGGTGTGAGCGCACCCTTCCAATGGGATTCCGGCATTCCGAAGCCGGCGAATTATCAGCCGCCCCCGTTCCTGAGCCCGAGCGTCGGGAATGGGCTCGCCGTCGATTACCTGGGAAGTACATTCGGAGTGGCGCCACGCATCCAGACGTACAACCTGAACGTGCAACGGGAAGTGAAGGGCTTTTTGATCGAGGTGGATTATCAGGGAAACCGCGGCAACCGGCTGAATTCCACCGTTGATCTGAACCAGGTGAATCCATCGTATCTCTCTCTCGGTCCGCTGCTGCAGCAGAACATCACGTCAGCGGCCGTGGTCGCGGCCGGGTTCAAGCTTCCGTATCCCAGCTTCACGGGTACCCTGGCGCAGTCGCTCCGTCCGTTCCCGCAGTTTCTCAATGTCTTTTCGCGCAACAGCGGTCAGGGAAAAACCTGGTACGACTCAGGCATGATTAGGGTGCAGAAGCATTTCGGCAACTGGCAGTTCGGTTCGTCCTATGTAAGATCGAAGTCGCTGGGCCTTCTGACTTACCGCCAGATCTTTTCTCAATCCCAGGTGTATGCGCAGGACCAGTACAACCTGAACCAGGCGAAATCGTATCTGGCGTTTGACCTTCCGAACGTTTTCAATTTTTACAGCACTTACGATCTGCCTTTCGGCGCGGGCAAACAGTTCCTGAGCGGTTCCGGCAGGTTGATGAACGCACTGGTGGGGAACTGGACTATTGCGGACACGCACCAGTACCGCAGCGGCGCACTGATTGCGCTGACGTGCCCGAACACTCTGGGCAACGGTGTCCTGTTCACGGACGCGCGCATGTGCAACGCCAACGGCGGCGCGATTCTTACGGGCCAGAGCCGCACGTCTCTCAACCCTAACAACCCGGCCAGCCTTTATTTCAATGCGGCGGCCTTTTCGGTGCCGGGCCAGTATTCGTTTGGAACCTCGTCGCAGTACAACAGCAGGTTCCGCCAGCCGCCGGTGCTTACGGACAACATCGCCATTATCAAGCAGCTGTATGTGTGGCCGGCGGGCGACGGGAGCCGGGTTCGGCTGCAGTTCCGCGCGGATGCTTTCAATCCTTTCAATAAGACCGATTTCGGCGTGAACGGCACCGTGGGAAATCCGAACTTCGGCAGGGCGACAGGGCCGCAGTACGGTCCGCGGCTGATCACCATGGGAGTGCGGCTTTACTTCTGAAGATTGACGAACCGTAGTAAGTGATAGAATTCCACAAAGCAATGCGAGTGTTCCTGTTTGCGGCAGCCTGCCTTCCAGCCCTGCTGGCGGGCGAGCAGAGCGCCAGTTACTTTCGGGATGTCCGCCCGATTCTGCAGCGACAGTGCCAGGGTTGCCACCAACCAGCCGCGAAGAGTTCGGGACTGGACCTGACAACGTTCACAGGCATGAGCCAGGGAGGCAAGCGCGGCCCGGCTTTTGTCGCGGGCAACCCGTCTTCCAGCCTGCTGGTCAAATACATAAAGGGTGAATCGCAGCCGGTTATGCCGCTGGGCGGCACGCCCCTTACCGCTGAACAGATCGCCTCCGTCTCTTCGTGGATTGCAGCCGGGGCATTGAACGATACGCCGGCCGAAGTGAAGGATCTCATCTCAGTAGACCGGCCACCCGTTTATCACCAACCGCCGGTCGTCAGCGCGCTGGCTTTCTCTCCCGATGGGAAAACGCTTGCTGTGTCGGGGTACCGCGAAGTCCTGCTGCTACGGAGCGACGGCGGGGCTCTGATGTCGCGATTGATCGGCCAATCGGAACGGATCAACAGCATCTCCTATTCACCCGACGGCTCGACCGTGGTGGCCGCCGGCGGGACCCCCGCGCGCTTTGGTGAAATTCAGTTGTGGGATCCGGCAACAGCAAAGCTCAGGCATTCCGTTACCTTGACGACCGATACTCTATTCGGTGCCTCCGTTTCAGCCGATGGTAAAACCATCGCGGTGGGTGGCGCGGATAACAGTGTGCGCCTGATCGATACGGCAAGCGGCAAAGAGCTGAAGAAAATTGGAAACCACGAGAACTGGGTTCTCGGGACCGTCTTCGGCATTGATGGCAAGCGCGTGGTTTCCGTGGGCCGCGACCAGGCAGCGAAGCTGAGCGACGTTGCGGGCGGCGCGTTTCTGGAGAACGTAAATCTGCTGCGCGGCGAGCTGGCTGCGGTGGCGCGACATCCATCAAAAGACATGGTGGTGATCGGCGGCGAGGAACGCGTACCTTACATTTATCTGATGGACCGCCCAAAGGTGATGAAGATTGCCGACGATACGACGCTGGTGCGCAAGCTTCCGCGGCAGGACGGCGCCATTGCCAGCCTCGCCTGGTCGCCCAACGGCAGGATGATCGCGGTGGGTGGGATGGCTCCGCAGGTGAATGTCTACGATGCCGATACCGGCGCGCTGATCGCATCGTGCAACGGTCATTCCGCCGGTATCTATGCTGTGGCGTTTAATCCGGCGGCGAATCGCCTGGCGACCGGGGGCTTCGACGGCCACGTTCGGATTTACGACCCCTCTACAGGCGAGCTCGTCAAGGACTTTGTGCCGGTGCCGCTTGCAACAGAAACATCGAGTCAACAGTAAAACGCCGTGAAGAATCTTTTGCTTACTCTCGCGCTTCAGACAACACTGGCGGCCGCTCCGCTGCTGACTGAGTTGCAGCCGCGGGGAGCGCAGCAGGGCACCACCTTCACGCTGACCCTGACCGGACGCGACCTGCCCTCGGGCGCGACCCTGATTTCTCCTTTGCCAGCGGTTTTCACGCCTATGACGCCGACTGCGAAAGGACTGGCGTTTTTGGTCGAGCTGAAAAGGGAAGCGGTCCGCGGCACCTATCCGGTGCGGGTTCGATCGGCCGAGGGCATCTCCAACGTTCTCCTGTTCACGGTGGGAGCGTTCCCGGAGATCGAAGAAGGGGAGCTCGAGCCGCACACGAACGACACATTCGCCACCGCCACTCCTGTGAAGTCCACCCCTGTGACGATTAACGGCACGTTGTCGGGGGCGGACCGGGATATTTTTCGGCTCGCGGCAAAGGCCGGGGAACGCCGCGTTTTTGAAGTGGAGGCGCGGCGCTGCGGGTCGGCCATCGATCCGGTGATCGAACTGTATGACGAGAAGGGCGTGAAACTGGCGAGGAATGAAGACGCGCCGGGCATCGGAGTGGATTCGCGGCTGGCTTTCACCTTCCCGCGCGAAGGAAACTACTTCGTGGAAGTGCACGACGCGCGTTTCAGCAAACAGGAACAAAATTTCTACCGGCTGATGATCGGCGACTATGCTTATGCCGAGTCTGTTTTCCCCCTGGGCGGGCAGCGAGGGCACTCGACACAAGTGCAGTTTGTCACCCCTGCCGGGCCGGTGACAACGACAGTCAAGCTCCCGGCGCAGGGCGATTTCGTCGCGGTTCCCATGCCGGCCTCGCCAACGCTTCCGTTCCGGCTTGCGCTGAGCGAGTATCCGGAAGTCAGCGAGCCAGGCGAAAGTGGCTTAACCGTCCCGGTCGTGGTAAACGGTCGAATCGCGCAAGCCCGCTGGGGTGAATCGATATTCGCTGCGCGTCGCACCAGGCGAATCGTACCTGTTCGAATTACAAAGTCGTGAACTGGAGACATCGCGCCTCGACGGGCTGATTACGGTCTACGATGCGAAAGGCAAGAAGCTGGCCTCGGCCGGCGACATCCCACCAGCCGTCGATGTGTTTTCCCTCAATCAGGTGGGCCGGACGAGCGCGGATCCGGTGCTCGATTTCAAGGTGCCGGACGCCACCACGGAAATCGTAGTCGCGGTGGAAGACATCGCCCAGCGCGGCGGTTCTGATTTTGCTTATCGCCTTACCGTTCGCAAACAAGCCGGGGAGTTCCGGTTATCGGCAACCCCCGCCTATGTCAACGTTCCACGCGGCGGTACGATGCACATCGCCATCAATGCCGATCGCCGGGGCTACGACGGAGTCATCCGCGCGACGATTCCCCACCTGCCCAAGGGCTGGACCGTGGCGGGCGGTTACATCGGCGCCGAAACCACAGACCCGAGCAACCAGCGCTCGTTCAGCCGCCGCGGGGTGTTGAGCCTCACGGCTGAGCACGACGCCGTGCTGCCCACAGAAAATCTGGTCATCGTGGGCGAGGCGCAGCTCGCCGACGGCTCGACACTGCGCCGGAATGCGGCTGGCCTCGGTGTAACCATTGACGTCGCGGGCGGCACCGGTCTGCCGGACCCGAGTTCAAACGACCGGCAGAAACCCTTTACCGCCGCGTGGCTTGGCATGGCGTTACCGGCGGCGCTGGGCAAGGAACCGCCCGCCATTCTGGAAGTGAAGCCCACCGGACACAAGCAGATGGCGGAAGGCGACGCCTATGAGTTTGCATGGCAAATCACAAGTAAGCGGAAGGACCTGGTGATGCCGGCGGCCGTGAGCGCGGATGCGCCGGGAGTGCGGGACATTCGGGTCATCGACGTAAAAGCATCGGCTATGGGTGCGCCAACCGGGACGTTCACGGTAACAACCACCCGGGCGACGACGCCCGCCGTTTACGATCTGGTGATCAGCGCATCCCTCATGGTGGATGGGCAGCGGGAAACCATCTATTCCCGCGCAATTCCGTTCGAAGTCTTAAAAGGGGTAAGCAGTGAAGATACGAGTAAAGCTGTTTCTGGCAGCCGTTAGCGCCGCAAGCCTTTCGGCACAGAGCACGGGCAGGATTACCTTCCTGCGCGACGTGGCGCCCATCCTGAACAAGGTGGGCTGTTCTTCCGGTCCGTGCCACGGCGCGGCCAAAGGGAAGAACGGATTCAAGCTTTCTCTGCGCGGGTACGACCCCGAGTTTGACTATCAGGCATTGCTTTACGACCTTTCCGGCAGGCGCTTCAACCGATCGGACCCGGGACGCAGCCTGATGCTGGCCAAGCCGACACAGGAAGTCCCGCATGGCGGTGGATTGCGCATCGAACCGGGTTCGGCTTATTACAAGACCGTCTACGCCTGGATCGCGCAGGGCGTGCCGTATGGAGACCCCACGAAGGACAAAGTCGACCGCATCGACATGCAGCCGGCCGATGTTGAAATGGCGCAGCCGGGCCTCGAGCAGAAGATCAAAGTAGTTGCGCATTACCTCGATGGCGGCGAGCGCGATGTCACCAGGGAAGCAGTAATCGCGAGCAACATTCCGGACACGGCGGACATCACCAGCGAAGCAGCCGTGAAAGGCATCCGCATCGGGGAAGCCACCATGCTGGTCCGGTACGAGGGCAAGTTCGGAACAGTCCCGGTAACAGTTCTGAACCCGAAGACCGGATTTGTGTGGAAGCAGCTTCCGCAAAACAACTACATTGATCAGCTGGTGGACGCCAAACTGCGCCGGCTGAAAATTCAGCCTTCTCCGGCAGTGGACGATGCGACCTTCCTCCGGCGCGTGTCTGCGGACCTCACCGGGCAGCTTCCCACGCCCGAGGAAGTACGCGCCTTCCTGGCTGACCCCACACCCGCGCGCACGCGCCGCGCGCGCATGATCGATAACCTGATGGCGCGGAAGTCGTTCGTCGACCATTGGACTCTAAAGTGGGGCGATCTCCTGCAGAACGATCGCAAGTATCTCGGTGACAAGAGCGTGTGGGAGTTCCGCGAGTGGATTCGCAGTTCCATCGCCAGCAACAAGCGCTACGACGTTTTCGTCCACGAGCTGCTTACCAGCCGGGGCAGTTCAAACGAGAACCCGGCGACCAACTACTACCGGGTGACGCGCGACCCCAAACCCACGATGGAGAAGACCACACAGGTTTTCCTTGGGGTACGCATGGTGTGCACGCAGTGTCACGATCACCCGTTCGAGCGCTGGACGCAGAACCAGTATTACGAGATGACCTCGTTCTTCTCGACCGTTGGTATCCGGCCCGGTTATGAAAGCGGCGAAGAGATCGTCTACGACAAGCGCGACAACTTCGATGTCCGGCATCCCAAGGACGACCGCGTGATGAAGCCGAAGTTCCTGGTCTCCGCTACGGTGGCCAGCACCGCCCCTGTGGCGCTGCCTTCGGATGTCAACCGACGGCAGGCGTTTGCCGACTGGATCACGTCACGTGACAATCCCTTTTTCGCCAAATCCATGGCAAACCGGATGTGGAGCTACTTCACCGGGAAAGGGATCATAGACCCGGTGGACGATATCCGCGCTTCGAATCCGCCGTCGAACGAAGCGCTACTCAACGCGCTGACAAAGGACTTCAAGGACCACGATTTCGATATCCGGCACCTGATCCGGACCATCGTGAATTCGCGCGTGTATCAGGCCGGCATCGAAACCAACGAATGGAATGTGACGGACAAAATCAATTTTTCCCATGCCATTCCGCGCCGGCTGAATGCCGAACAGCTGATGGACGCGGTGACGCAGGCCACCGGCGTTCGTCCGAACTTCCCCGAAATCCCGGCGGATACCACGGCCGAGGAGTTTCCCGACCCGCATGTGGGCAAAGATGGATTTCTTGATCTGTTTGGTAGACCGCAGCGGGAATCCGCCGGCGAGAGCGAACGCAAAACGGACCTGAGTCTTCCGCAGGCCCTGAACCTGATAAATGGCAGAAACATCTCCGACGCCGTTGCGGATCCCGCGGGACGGATCGCCAAAGCGCTGATGGGTGGCAGGAGCGACCGCGCTCTGGTGGAAGAAATCTATCTGGCGACGCTCAGCCGCCTTCCGCTGCCGAACGAACTGGATCAAAGCATTACCTATTTGCACGCGGGCGACGGCAGGGCGTCGCGGGCCCAGGATCTCATGTGGGCGCTGGTCAACAGTAAGGCATTTCTCTATAACCGTTGAACGAGGGAGCAAAGCGATGTTATCGATTCCAGGCAAACGCGGATTCACCTGCGAAGGGCCCACCCGGCGGGAACTGCTGCGGTCCGGTTCCATCGGGCTGCTGGGCCTGAACCTCGCCAACTTCTTCGAATGGCAGAAGCTTCAGGGTGCCACGACAAACCGGCTTTCCGGAAGCCGCGGCTTTGAGAGCGCCAAATCAGTCATCATGGTGTTCCTGCAGGGCGGCCCCAGCCACATCGATATCTGGGACCCCAAACCGGATGCACCCGCGAATATCCGGGGCGAGTTTAAGCCGATCAAGACAAAGATACCGGGCACGCAGATCAGCGAAACCATGCCGATGATGGCGCAGCAGCTGGATAAGTGCACGCTCATCCGCTCGATGAGCTACACACCCAACGGGCTGTTCAACCACACTGCGGCTATTTATCAGATGCTGACGGGTTACCCTCCGGACAAGGTTTCTCCCTCGGGACAACTGGAACCGCCGTCGCCTGCGGATTTCCCCACCGCCGGAAGTCACATCGCCAAGCTGCGGCCGCCCTCCGAGCCGGTTTTGCCGTTTGTGGAACTGCCTCGTCCGCTGCAGGAATCGGGGGTGATCGGCAAGGGAGGAGCCGCCGGATTCCTGGGCAAGGCTTACGACCCGTACCGTCTGTATCAGGATCCCAACAAGCCGATTCAATTAGACGATCTGACGCTCCGCAAGGAGGTTTCGCCCGAGCGGATGAAGGAGCGGTTCGAACTTCTGAAGGGCATCAACGGGTCCATGCCGGATCTTGAGAAAGCTCTGAAGGATTATGCGATCGACGAGTATTACGGCAAAGCGTTCGATCTGGTGCTTTCCGGTAAGGCACGGGATGCCTTCGACCTGAACAAAGAGCCGGACCAGGTGCGCGACCGCTATGGCCGGACCACTTTCGGTCAGGGCCTGCTGCTCTCGCGGCGCTTGATTGAAGCTGGCACGCGATTCGTGCAGATGAACTGGCCCGCGGTGGCGAATGGTAATGCCGAAGTGGACTCCTGGGATACGCACGCTTCCAACTTCAAGCCGCTGCGGAATCTGCATTGTCCGGTGCTGGACCGGTCTCTCTCTGCCTTACTGGAGGATCTGTCGCAGCGCGGCATGCTGAAGGACACGCTGGTAGTGGCTATTGGCGAGTTCGGCCGGTCTCCGCGCATGGGAGTTAGCACTTCGGGGAACTCCAACGCCCCGGACGGGCGAGACCACTGGCCGTATTGCTACAGCGGCATCGTCGCGGGATGCGGTATCGCGGCGGGAGCTCAGTACGGCGAATCGGACCAAACGGCTTCATCGCCGAAAGACAAGCCCGTGCACCCCAACGATCTGCTGGCGACGGTTTACTATGCGCTCGGCATCGATCCCGACATGCAAGTCCTCAACAGTTTGAATCAGCCGCGCGAGTTGGTCAAGGGCAAGCCGGTTGTCGGCCTCTGGAGTTAGTCGGGGCTTTGAAAACAGCTGTACTCTGTTTATAATAGAAAACAACGCGCAGGTTAGAAAAGTGTCACGAATGCCGGTTGCATCTTCGTCCGATCCGGTTCCGGCTTTTCGCACCTGAAACTCCGATATCATTACTCCAGTTTTCCAACTATCACGTCTGGTTTTTCAATGAAACTGATTCTTTCTCCCCTTCTTTGCCTGACCGTGTGCGCTCAGGGCATTCCTATTGGCGGACGCGGCGCCGCCGGCGGTTCAAATGGCACTCCCGGCGGAATGAGTTCGGTTTCCATTCCTTCTGCCAGGAATCACATCACGCAATGGAATCACACGAATGTGTTCGACTTCTCGTCGGACAGTACAGTTCAGGACTGGAAACTGTTCGTATCCACCGCCAACGCACTCAACCAATCCGGGTCCGACGCGCAGAATATCATCCTCCGGAAGAATGCGGCCCCCGTGCAGATCAGCGATTTGAGCTATAGCGGGGTCACGGGGCCGTACGACGATCGCTTTGGGTTGCACGCCTACACGCACTTCTCCCCGGCCGATAATGACCGCTCGACAGTCGATTTCTCGGGCGCGTATTTCGGACTGATTGGCATCTGGCCGGACAAGGGCGACCAAGGCCCCAACTCGCATGACCGTGTTTTTGAAGCTTCCGGTTACGTGGTGAACTGCGTAAGCGGCAGTACCCTGATCGACAACTGCGGCGAGAGTTTCACCGTCACCCCGGCACAGGCCGGGGCGCAGAACCTCTATGTGTGGACGCGGACGGAGAATGTGAACGCTACGGTGACTGCGACGGGCCAGAGTGCGCTTGCGCTGCCCACGGGTGTGGCGGAAGACGAAGAGGTCGTTACCATTCCCCTGAACCCGGCGAATAACTCCACCACTTACACCGTAACCCTGACGGCAACCAGTCTGCAGAACGGACAGAATACCGGCTTTCTGGGCATTACCAAAGTCAAGCTGGGCGGGGCCACCGCCGGCAACGTTCCCGATAATGTGGTGAGCTCGATTTCGCCGATCAGCGGCACGCCCTCTCACATCTACGGCGCTCAAATCCTGCAGGCGGACCCGCCGGCCCGTATCCCGGCTGCCACTACCAGCACCACACTGGGGCTGATGGACAATCTACAGACCGCCGTGAACAATGCGACAGGCGGGACGGACATCCACCTGCCGGTTGGGTTCGTTTGGAATGGCGGCCTGGTGCTGCAGAATCGGGCGGAAAACGGCTGGGTCCGAATCATTGCGGACGGCGCAAAGAACACGTTTGGCGTGCGGGCCAATCCGGCTGACTACCCTGGCGGGCCGGGCTCGCCGGCCGTCATCAAGGGCACCAATGATTATGGGGCCGTCTATTGCGGCCAGTACAACGCAGCGAGCGGCGGAAAGGCACAGACCAACGATCCTTCCCACTTGTATTACGGGGCCTGCCACCATTACGCCTTCGTAGGACTGGAGATTGTAGGCTCGGGCGATACCGGTCTGACGCTCCTCTATACCCTGATTCATTTCAACGCGGGCACGATCGCGGCGACCGACGGCAGTTCTCAGGCGCACGACATTATCTTCCAGGGTTGCTACATCCACCGCCAGAGCAACCTGCGGAATCTGGTGAACCTGGTCAACGCGGACCTGGACAGCTTTTCGATTTACGATTCTTATCTGGCCGGAGCGCGCAGCCCGGACGTGCCGAACCAGAACAATGCTGTTTACGCCAGCACCACTCGTGGGCCGCATACGTTCAAAAACAATTACTTCGAAGGGGCGAGTGTCGATCTGATTTACGGCGGCGGCCCGGCGGTCCCGTTCCTGATTTTGCAAAACGTCGAGATCACCGGGAATTACTTCACCAAAGATCTGGCGTTTAACACGCCAAACTGCGCGGCGGCGGCCGCTGCTCCGGCTGATTACGGTGGGAACTGTTACCTGAAACCGACGGACATCAAGAACCTTCTGGAATTCAAAGTGGGCAAGTTCGTCACCATCAAAGGCAATGTATTCGAGTACTCCATCGCCGGTGATTTCTACAACGATGGACAGGGCGGAAACACCGTCACTATCCGCAACCTCGACGTCTCCGGCTCTCAGCCGCAGGACACTTCCAATTTCGAGATATCGAATAACATCTTTCGCAAGAGCGCGAACGGAATCATTGTCGAGGGCTATGACAACACGGTGCTGGGACAGGCGTCCTCAAATGGCTGGGGGAACTACAGCCTGGTCCCTCCCGTATATATCAACCATAACTACGATATTCACATAGCGAACAACTGGTTTGATCGTCTGAGTTTCACGCTGTGGGGTCTGCAGGGCCGCGGCAATTATCAGCAGTCCTCGTGCTTTAACTGGGGTGGTACCGGCATCCCCATCAACCTGGTGGTGGAAAACAATACCTGTACGTTCGACCCGGCGGACGCGGCTTACAACGCTTCAGGTGTCGATCCGCTATATCCCGACGTGGCTTACACGGGTTCGCTCGACATGATGACGCAGGCTGAAATCTACGTGGTGGCTAACAACGAGGGCTTCGATACGACGACGCGCGGAACCTTCTACACCCCGCCGAACCTGCCCTTGAATACGGCGGCCGTCAACAGCTCCTATACCTTCCAGAACAATGTACTGCAGTCGATGGTATGGCAGAACGCGGATCGTTTTCCGTTTGACATGACGCTGGCGAACAACACTTTCTTCGCCGTGCCGACGAGCCCGATTAACTATACCCAGTACATGACTTATCTGAACAACGCGGTAACCAATGTTCATCGCGGCACCCCGATCCCCATACCCGGAATGAGCGGCAATGTTCACACCATTGCCCCCAATCCACCCGGGCTGGGCGCGCGGGGCGTCAACGTGGCAGCACTGCCGAACGACTGCGCGGTCATTACAGGCAATCGGAGCGATATCGCCTGCACCCCGGGCCAGTAGAGCGCCCGAAACGGGTATACTTGTCGCCATGAAAGTACACGCTCTCTGTCTGGCACACGGCTGCTCTGTTGCGCTTGCTGTCGCTTTGTTTGCCGCTCCTCTGGGGGCGCAGGACACCGGTGAAAAGTCCCGCAGCGTTCAGGGTGGCGGCGTCTCTGTCCCTGGCTGGACCGGCAAGATCGATGCCAACGAAGAAAAACAGGGTCAGTCTCTGAGCAGTGCGAAGCTGGCGAAAGCTGGTAATGCCCTCGAAGTCACCACGGGCCCCGCGGTCACATACTGGAATCCGTCCAATAAAGCGTCGGGCAATTACACCGTGAGCGCCACGTTCAATGAACCGAAATACATGAACCTGAACAGCCACCCGCATCCATACGGAATTATGATCGCCGGCAACGATCTGGGCGGAGCGGATCAAAGCTATCTGTATTGCGCCGCGTATGGCAATGGCAACTTCATCGTCCGCGGGTTCGGGCCGGAACCGTTTCAGGTGAATGGCCGTCGCGGTGAAGCCAATGCGGCCGTCAACAAAGCAGCAGGGCAGGGACAGCCGGTCAGCCAGGAGATTGCGGTTTCGGTGAAGGGCGACAAAGTGGAGTGCGCCATCAACGGGACCGTGGTCGGGAGCTATGACAAGGCGTCGCTGGTGACGGCGGGGAAATTGAAATCCACTGACGGCACCTATGGACTTCGCTTTGCGCATAACACCGAAGTCACCGTGACCGGATTCAAAATGACGAAAAACTAAGTGGCAGTGCTCGCCTGCTAGAATGGAGGTGAGCACTGACCGTGACCCGTCCCCCCGTCGTCGCGCCCGATCAGGCGAAGAACCCGCCTGTTGTTGTAGTCCCGCCGCAGATTATTCGCGACGATCCGAAGTTTGCATCGACCAAGATGGCCGTGTTTCAGTACGTCACGGTCGCCGTCTTTTTCGTTCTGATCGGCAGTTTTTGGCAGCTGCAGGTGCAGCAGCAGGAAGTCTATTCCGAGCAGGCTGAACGCAATAGCATTAAATCGCTGCCGATTCTGGCGCCGCGCGGGAAGATCCTGGATCGGGACGGCCGCGTAATCGTCGACAATCACTCGTCGTGGACACTAATTCTTTCCCGTGAGACAGTCAAGCCGGAGCACCTGCCTGCAATAGCCGCCGGCCTGCATCTGGATCTTTCGGATTTGAATGCAAAGCTTGCCCGCTATCGCACCCGTCCGAAATTTGAGCCGTTGGTGTTGAAGGAAGAGCTGACTCCGGAAGATCTTGCCTTTGTGGAATCGCACCGGGATCCGGGATTCTTCCCGGAAATGGAGTTGATCCGGGCTCAGCGCCGCCTCTACCCCCAGAACGGGATGGCGGCGCATGTCATCGGGTATACCGGAGAAATCAGCGATGCCGAGCTCGACAGCCCGGACTACGCGAACGAAAACCCCGGAGCCGTCATTGGCAAGTTCGGTCTTGAACGCCGTTATAACGACATCCTCAAGGGTGTGGACGGTCAGCGGCAGGTGAAGGTTGACAACCTCGGCCGCGAGCGCGAAGTACTGGAAAACAAAGAAGCAGTCCCGGGCAGGAATCTTGTGACGACGCTCGATCTCGACCTTCAGGTGGTCGCCGAACTGGCGCTCGAAGGTAAGAAAGGCGCAGTTGTGGCCCTCGATCCGCGTACGGGCGAGATTCTGGCCATGGTTTCGCGTCCGACATTCGATCCGAATAAGTTTGCGGTGCGAATCAAATCAGCCGACTGGAAGGAAATCGCGCAGGATCCGGCGAAGCCGCTCCTGAACCGGGCGATTCAGGCCCAGTTAGCGCCGGGCTCCACCTTTAAGCCGATCATGGCCGTCGCGGGGCTTGAAACCGGGACCATCGATGACGATTTTACGGTGCACTGCCCGGGTGGCGCGTCTTTCTACGGGCACTACTACCACTGCCACAAGGTGCACGGCACTGTGCAGCTGCACAAAGCCATTGTGCAATCCTGCGATTCCTATTTCTATACAGTTGCTTACAAAATGGGAATCGACAAGATGGCCTTTTATGCCAAAGAGGTGGGCTTCGGCAGCCGGACCGGTATCGATCTGCCGGGCGAAGCGGAAGGCACGGTCCCTTCACCGGAGTGGAAGATTCGCAATTTCCACCAGAAATGGTATGCGGGCGAGACAATCTCGGTCGGTATTGGTCAGGGCGCGCTCACTTCCACTCCGCTGCAGCTGGCCAGCGCCATTGGCGGAATCGCGGAGGGCGGGGTCTGGCACAGGCCTCATTTGCTGGTCGCCGATACTAAGAACGAGAAGCCCCGAGAGTGGGCGCTGAATCCGGCCAACGTAAAAGATGTGATCTCCGGAATGTGCGGCGTGGTAAACGAAGGCGGCACCGGTGTACGCGCCCGCATTCCCGGCGTGGAAGTTTGCGGCAAGACCGGCTCCGCTCAGACAGAAAATGGCGGAAAGGCGGTGAACTCCTGGTTTGTGGCATTCGCGCCGCGTGAAAACCCGGAGATTGTGGTCGGCGTTCTGTTTGAAGGCGGGGCGGAAGGCATGTTCTCCGCGCCGATCGCTCGCGATGTCATCAAATCTTACCTGGACAAAAAAGCTCGGCTTCGTTTGGTAACGGAGAAGGGAAACAAGCCGGCGACGCTGCAGGGCAAGCTGCAGTCCCCGGTTTCCCCCACTCATGGGTAAGTACCTCTCCCTCCGCGATTTCGACTGGCCCATGCTCCTGATCACCCTGGCGATCTGTTCGCTGGGCGTGATGCAAATCTACAGTGCCACCCATGGGACCGTCTGGCAGGATTCATGGTGGAAGCAGATCCTTTATATAGGCGCGGGTATCCTCCTGATGTGGGTGGTTTCGCTGCTGGATTATCACAGCCTGATGAGCCAGCTGCTTCCTATGTATGTGATCGCGGTCGTGGGCCTTCTTTCCGTGCTGGTGATCGGCAAGACGGTTTTTAACTCCACCCGCTGGATCGCTCTGCCGGGCGGACTGAAACTCCAGGTGTCGGAGTTTGCAAAACTGGTGATAATATTACTGGTAGCTCGCTTCATGACGGATTTGCGAAGCGAGGTACTGGAGCTGCCGGACCTTCTGAAGATCGCGGGTCTGGTGGTGGTTCCCATGCTGCTCATCGCGAAGGAACCGGATTTAGGGACTTCTCTGACGTATGTCCCAATCCTCGCCTGTGGCGTTTTCCTGGCGGGAATGCGCTGGCAATACTGGGCCGCTATCGCGATCTTAGTGCTTTTGGTTGTGCCACTTAGCTATACATTGCTGAAGCCCTACCAGAGGGATCGGCTAGTCAGTTTTCTGGATCCCGACGTTGATCCGAAAGGGTCGGGATATCAGGTCCGGCAGTCGCGGATTGCCGTTGGTGATGGCGGGATGTGGGGACGGGGCGTAACTCGAGGGACGCAGACTCAATTGCGATTCCTGCCGGTGGCGCATACGGATTTCATCTTCTCGGCGTACTCCGAAGAGCATGGTTTTGTCGGCGTCGTGGTGGCGCTGGCCCTGTATTTCGTTCTGCTGATGCAAATTGTGCAGAATGCGCAAACAGCGCCCGACAGGGCGGGAATGTACATTTGTATGGGCGTCGCCGCCCTTTTGTTTTTTCACATCCTGGTAAACGTTGGTATGGTCGTGGGGCGAATGCCGGTAACCGGGATTCCGCTGCCCCTGATGAGTTACGGTGGCTCCAGTATCTGGTCTACTTTTCTGATGCTGGGTCTTGTGAATAACGTCCGTCTTCGCCGGTTTGTAAATTGAAGTTTGGGTTTGTTTCGAATTTTTCTGATTTGAGTTGTTGGGAGCCATTGAGTCTCTTCCCCAGGGAGGGACGGTTCCCCGGCCCGTTGCGATGTCGAGTCGTGAACACTCCACCTGCGGGCAAGCGTGAGTTTTAGCCGTTAACGCCGGGAAAACCGATCCTCTCCGGTTGAGCCTGAAAAGAGCCCAACGGAGGATTGCATGTCCAAAGAGTTAGTTGTTTCCGCGACGCGCCATGAAACCCGCGTCGCTGTTCTGGAAGACGATCAGGTCGTCGAGATTTTCTACCAGCGGGAGAAGGAGTATTCTCTCGCCGGTAGCATCCATAAGGGCCGTGTTACCCGAGTCCTGCCGGGAATGCAGTCCGCGTTCGTCGATATCGGTCTCGAGCGGGACGCATTCCTGTATGTTTCGGATTTTTTTGAAGATAACGAGGAATACGACAAAATCGTAACCGGCGTTGAGGAGAAGGTCCTCAAGCTGGAGCGCAGCCCCGTTTTGCAGGAGGAGAGCGCTCCCGATACTACGGCGGTGATCGATTCCGAGGAACCGGCCGCCCCCGCCGCAGCACCATCCTTCACTCCGCGGTCGAATCCGGAGGGCGGCAATCGCGATCGGGGCAACGACCATGGCGGCGACCGGCACCGCGGGGGCCGGGGAAGGCGACGGGGCGGACGTCGCGGGCCCGGCGGCCCGGGCGGCTCTCAGACCACCGGCGGATTGCCGGAGTCCAAGTACTTTTCTCCGCGCCAGCAGGCGGTTGAACCGGAAGCGGCGCCCGAGATGGCGGCAATAGCTGAAACGGCTGAGGAACTGATAGTACTCCCGGGCGAATCACTCGCCAAGTACGGTGCTGCTGAGCCGCTGCCTGAAATCTCCGAGGAGGAAACGTTTGTACCCGAGCCGGAAGCGGCCGCTGAACCCGAAATCCCGGAACTGACAGTTTCGGAGCGGGAAGAGATTGAGGCCGTGTTCATCGCGAATGAACCGGAGCCGGGACCCGAAGCGGAACCGGTGTTCGAGCCTGAGCCCGTTTTGGAAGGTTTGGCTGATGCTGAACCGGAACCCGCCGTTGATGGCGTTCATGAACTCCAGGCCGAGGAACTGGCCGAAGTGCGCGCGGAGGAAATCCAGGCGGAATTCGCGGGCGATGACGCCTCTGTCGAAGAACTGGACGGAGAAGAAGCCGGTGCGGAGGAAGGGCTCGACGCGGAAGGTGAAGCATCGGACGAAGGACCGGAGCCGGCCCGTATCCCTACCAGCCTGACTGCGACTCTGCGGGAACAGAATCCCCGGTATCAACACCGTGTCTCCCGCCGCATGCGCCGCAAAATGCGGACAGGCGGACCGGGTGAGCAGGGCGCCGCTCCCGTTCGCGAATCTCAGCCGGACACCGCTTCCGCTGAAATGCGTGATGTGCGGGAACCTCGCCCGCCGCGCGGAGAAAGAGAAGTTCGGGAGCAGCGGGAGCCTCGCGAGCAACGAGAACCACGAGAGCAGCGAGAACCGCGAGAGCAGCGGCAGCCGCGGGAAAGCCGCGAATCGCGTGAGTCGCGGGAAGAACGTCCCCGGCCACCGATGCCTTCCATTGCGGATCTTTTGAAAGAAGGTCAGGAAATCGTTGTCCAAATCGCCAAGGAGCCGCTGGGACAAAAAGGCGCGCGCATAACGTCCCACGTCGCGCTGCCGGGCCGTTTTCTGGTCTACATGCCGTCGGTCGATCACATCGGCGTTTCGCGCAAAATTCCTTCCGAGGAAGAGCGCCTGCGTTTGAAGAAGGTGTTGCAGACGCACCGTGTCGGGATTCCCGGAGGCTTCATTGTGCGCACCGCTGGTGAAGGCAAAAGCGAGGAAGAACTGCGCGCGGACATGACCTTCCTCCACAACCTCTGGACCGATATGCGGCAGAAGGTGGAGAAAAAACCGGCGCCGCAGCTGATGCATCACGATCTGGACGTAGTGCAGCGAATCCTGCGCGACCAGCTCACCTCCGCATTTAAAACGGTGTGGGTGGACAACGAAGAGTTGTTTGAAAGCGTGCTGCGCTTTGTGCAGCGCTTCCAGCCTGCGCTGGTAAGCCGAGTGAAGCTGTATACGCGGCCTACGCCAATCTTTGACGAATTCGGGATTACGAGCGAGCTCGAGAAGGCGCTGCGTCCCAAGGTGTGGCTGAAGTCCGGCGGTTACATCGTTATTAATCAGACCGAAGCTCTGGTAGCAATCGATATCAACACCGGCAAGTACGTGGGGCGATCGAATCGCCTCGAAGACACGATCGTCAAGACCAACACGGACGCCATCAAAGAGATCGTTCGCCAGATCCGCCTGCGCGATCTGGGCGGGATCATCGTTGTCGACTTTATCGACATGGACGAGCGCAAGAACCGGCAGAAAGTGATGCAGGCGCTCGAAGAGACCATGCGCTCCGACCGCGCGCCGTACAAGATTCTGCAGTTTAACGATTTCGGCCTGGTTGCGATCACGCGCAAGCGTGTGAAGCAGTCGCTCGAACGGACGCTGTGCGCGCCATGCCCTTACTGTGAAGGCGCGGGCTACGTGAAGAGCGTACAGACGGTCATCAGCGAGATTCTGATCGAAGCGCAGAAGATGGCAAAGCTGGTGGATGGCAGCGATGTAATGCTGCGCGTTCACCCCGAGGTCGCCAAGGTTCTGAAGAGCAATCAGAACGATTTCATTCAGGAGATCGAAGAGACGCTCGGCAAGAACGTGATCATCAAGAGCGACCCGTTGCTGCACCAAACGAAATTCGATCTGGCTTAAGCGAGACTATTTCACGCCGCCCATCAGATGCCGGATCGGTTTCGATCCGGCCAGCATCAGCAGGCCGAGCACCAGTGCTGAGAGACCGACCATGCCGAACAGTTTCGGAAGCGGGAACGTCTCATATACGGAAGCAAGCCGGCCGCTGATGTAATCGCCAACTGAAATCGCGACAAAGAAAACGCCCATCATCAGGCTGGCCACGCGAGCGGGGGCGAGCTTGGTCATTGCGCTCATGCCAACCGGGCTCAAACATAACTCGCCAATCGTCTGCAGCAGGTAAACAAGAGCAAGCCAGATGGGGCTGACTCCGGTCTTCGCGGCAACGGGAACCAGTATCACGAAGCTGAGGCCGCCAAACAGGAGACCCAGCGCGAACTTCGCCGGGCTCGCGGGATTGCGGCTCCCCAGCTTCACCCAGAGCCATGCAAATACCGGAGCAATGGCGATCACGTAGAGAGCCGGCAGCGATTGAAACCAGCCTGCCGGGTAAGTGCCGCTCATCCCCGGAATGGAGCGATCGGTATTCCGCTCCGCGAAGAGATTGAGAGTGGAACCGGCCTGCTCGTAGATGGACCAAAACAGCGCCGCCGCCGCGAACAAAATGTAAATCGCGATCAGTCGCTTCCGTTCGACAGGCGTCCACCTGCCGAAGATCAGCAGGCCCGCAAACAGGACGATCACAATCGAAGTGAGGAGAAGGCCAAAACCCGACGAGAGTGCCTGAATGGACAGAGCGCCGGTAGCAGCCGCCCATGCACCAGCGGCAAGTAGCACTGCGAACACGGAAAGCGAAGCCCGAAACTGCAGGCGTTCCGAATTACCCACCGCTGGTGGGATGCCCACACCGCTGAGGTACCGCAGCCCGAAACAATACTGGATGACTCCCACCGTCATGCCAATGCCGGCGAGCGCGAACCCATAATGCCAGTTGATCTTCTCGCCCACATAGCTACAGACCAGAGGCGCCAGGAACGCGCCTAGATTGATGCCGATGTAGAAAATGGAGAACGCGGCATCGCGCCGCGGATCGTTCTTCTCGTACAGCTGACCAACCATGGTGCTGACGTTTGGTTTCAGCAGGCCCGTGCCAATGACAATCAGCACCAGTCCCAGAAAGAAGGTGGGCACAGCAGGAAACGCGAGGCAGAAGTGCCCGCCGGCGATGATGACCCCACCGGCAAGCACCGCGCGCTTCTGACCCAGAATGCGGTCCGCTATCCAGCCGCCCGGAAGAGAAAGCAGGTAAACCATTCCGGTGTAGAGGCCATAAATCGCTCCCGCTTCCGGCAGCGAAAAACCCATGCCGCCTCGCGTGGCAGGCGCGGCCATGAACAGGATCAGCAGTCCGCGCATTCCGTAATAGCTGAAGCGTTCCCACATTTCGGTGAGAAACAGCGTGGCCAATCCGCGTGGATGGCCGAAGAACGCGCGATCGCCCGAGGTCACTGGCGGACCAGCTCCCACGCCCGGAAGACGTGATCGCGCGTGGTTCCCATGTTGCCGATCGCGATGCGAATCACGACGCGCTCATGCAATTTGGTGTGCGACAGATAAATCTCACCCGACGCGTTGACGCGTTCGATGATTGCCAGATTCTCTTCGTCGCTGGCTCGCTTGCGAAAGCAGACTACGGACATCGGAGTCGGCGCGCAGATCTCGAAGTGCGGGTCGGCCGCGATCTCGCCGGCCAGTTCCTGAGCCCATCGGATATGTTCTTCAATTATCGAAGCAATGCCTTCGCGGCCGTAGTAGCGCAGGATGAACCATAACTTGAGTGCCCGGAAGCGGCGTCCGAGTGGAACGCCATACTCCATATAATTCAGAGCTCGAGGGTCTTCCCTGCTCCGCAGATATTCCGGCACAAGAGAAAATGTCTGCCTCAGAATGTCCGGCCGGCTGGTATACAGGACGCTCAGATCCACAGGCGTGAAAAGCCACTTGTGCGGATTGGTGATCAGAGATTGCGCGCGCTCCGCGCCCTCGAGAAAATGCCGGTACTTTGGAGAAACCGCAGCGGAGCCCGCGTAAGCGGCGTCTACATGCAGCCAAAGATTGTATTGCTCGGCGATGTCTGCGATTTGCGGAACGGGATCGATGCTTGTGGTGGAAGTAGTTCCGACCGTGGCGACGACACAGAACGGTCGGTATCCCTGCCGAAGATCATCCTCGATGGCAGTCCGCAGCGCGGCCGGCTTCATTCGGAAGCTCTCGTCTACTCCGATTTTGCGGACATTGCGCTGTCCGATGCCCAGCGCGATGGCGCCTTTCTCCACCGAGGAATGCGCCTGTTCGGAACAGTAGATAGTCATTCGTGGCCACTCGCCCGTTTCGCGAGCGCCGGGGCAGGCATACACGCGGGCAGCGCCGATGGCGTGCATAACGCCGATGGAAGCCGTGTCGTGGATAATGCCAAAGAAGCGGTCTGGCAAACCCATCCACTCCCGCAACCAGCCCAGCGCCACCTGCTCCAATTCCGTGAGCGCCGGTGAAGTTTTCCAGAGAATACCGTTTGCATTCAAACCCGCGGCCAGCATCTCCCCGAGCACGCCTGGTCCGGAAGCCGTATTGGCGAAGTATGCCATGAACCCGGGATGATTCCAGTGGGTCAGACCGGGCACGATAGTCTGCTCGAAGCTTTGCAGAATCGCTTCCATGGCTTCGCCGCTTTCGGGTCCGTGAACGGGCAGGGCGTCAATGATCTCGCCTGGCCTCACGCGGGAAAGCACCGGGTAACGCTCAGGGTGGGACTGGTAATCCGCCAGCCAGTCGACCACCAGGTGGCCCATTCGGCGAAATTCTTCGGGAGACATTCGTCTATTTCCGGGTGCGAGTTTCCGGTTTTGGGGTGCCTGGCAACCACTGCCCGAACCACTTCCGGAACTCTACGAGCATAGCGTCTTTCTCCGGAGGAAGCGGCAGCGCCAGCGGTCCGGTTTTGACTCCACGCTCGGCGGTCGCCGTCTTTACGCCAACCGGCACCGGAAACCGTTCGATCCAGGCAATGAATTCCTGCAGCATGCCATCGAAGCGCGCGCATCCGGCGGTGTCGGACGCCAGCGCAGCCCGATCGAGAGCGGTCATTAGTTCCGGCAGCGCACAGGCGACCCCGGAAACGGCCCCATCCGCACCCGCCATCCGCGCGCGCAGTGCGATGTGATCGTTTCCCGCCAGCAACGTAAAGCCTAGTTCCTGTTTAAGGTCGAGCAACTCGGAAAAGAATGCGAAATCGCCGCTGGAGTCTTTAATCCCGGCGAAGCGGCCCGTGGAGAGCAGCGCCCGGGCGGTGGCAAACGTGATGCCCGTTGTGAAGAACGGAATGTTATAGAGATAAATGGGAACGCGACGCGGAACTTCACTTGCGAACTGAGTGAAGAATTCGATGACGTCCTGCTGGTCATAACGAAAGAAATAGGGCGGCATCACCAGAAGACCGGAAGCATCTGAATTGATAGCTTCGTTTGCCAGTTCCACGGCTCCATCAAGGGTGGAATGAGAAACACCGGCAAGAACGGGAACGCGGCTTCGTTTGACGCCCAAATGAACCAGGCGCACCCGGTCGCTGAACTTCATGTTGAGAAACTCGCCCGTGGAACCGAGGAGGCAGATGCCCTGCACGCCGCCGCGCACCAGAAAATCGATCAAATCGAGCATGGCGGAAAAGTCCGCTTCGTGGCCCTCCCGTCTGTGCGGCGTGATCGCCGATGCGCAAATCCCGGTGAACGCGCTCATATGCCGCGAAGGCGCATAAATGTTTCCGGGCCTAGCTTAGCATGCCAATCGCAGGGGTGTTTCCGAATCATGAATATTGAGTGAATGACTTTACTTGTATACCCCGTGGGGTATACCGTTAAAGGTCGGCGGCGCACGCGCGGCTGGACCGCCATGACACATATCCGTCTGATAATTATAGGGCTGGGTGCAGCACTGGCACTCAGCTCCCAGCAGGAACCGCCGCCCGCTTCCAGCGCACAAAACCCGCGTCAGGACGCAAATCAACAGGTTGTTGGAGATGTTCAGCCGGAACGCTGGAACCTGTTTTATCAAGCGACGTCGATCGGCGACTATCACGGGACATTCCACTCGCCGTATGCAGGTCCCAACAGCTTACGAGATTATGCGGAGCGCGACGTTTCGTTAACGAGCACGCTGTTTTTGGGTATTCGGCTCTTTCGGTATACTCAGCTCTACTTCAATCCGGAGATCGCGGGGGGGCGCGGGTTCAGCGGGGTGAATGGCGTTGCCAATGCTCCTAATGGGGAACTGCCGCGGGTTGCAACCGCTGCGCCGAAACCATACCTTGCACGGCTTTATCTAACCCAGGATTTTGGTTTCGGCGATGAAACCGAAACGGTTGAGAGCGATGAGAATCAGCTCGCGGGTAAGCGTCCGGTGAAGCGCTACACGATCACCGCCGGCCGCTTTACGCTGACGGACTTCTTCGACAACAATCGATACACTCATGATCCGCGCACGCAGTTTATGGGCTGGGGAGTGATGTTCAACGGGGCGTGGGACTATGCGGCCGACGTACGCGGCTACACGTGGGGATGGGTGCACGAATTCCACACGAAGAACTGGAGCGTGAGATATGCAAGCGCCGCGATGCCCCGCGTCGCGAATGGTCTTCGATTCGACCGCCGGCTGTTTCACGATCGTGCCGATGTCTTCGAAGGAGAGAGACGGTTTAGCATCGGCTCGCACCCCGGCTCCGTGCGGCTGCTGGAATATGTGAATCATGCGGACGCGGGCAACTATGCGGAAGCGCTGCGCCAGGCGGATCTGACGGGCGGCGTGCCCAGCGTGGTTGCGACGCGTAAGGTCGGCACGATCAAATACGGGACCGGCTTAAATGTCGAACAGGAAATCACGAAAGATCTCGGAATTTTCGGCCGCCTCGGATGGAATGATGGCAAGACCGAGAGCTTCGCCTTTACCGCGATCGATCACTTGGCGACCGTGGGATTGTCCGTCACGGGCGCGCGCTGGAGGCGGCCGCTCGACACGGTCGCCGCGGAGGTGACGACGAGCGGAATTTCAGCGGCACACGTGGAGTATCTACAGCGTGGCGGTCTGGACTTTCTGATCGGTGACGGAACGCTTCGATACGGCCGTGAAACGATCCCCGAAGCTTACTACAGCGCCCAACTGTTCCGCGGCTTTTTTGCCTCCGTCGACGTTCAGCACATCACGAACCCGGCTTACAACCGCGACCGCGGGCCGGTATGGGTTCCTTCCATCCGGCTGCACCTGGAGGTGGGAAAGCTCAAGCAGTGACCGGTGTTCTGCGCGCTTTACGCGTTGCAGATTTGCGGAACGAGTTCCCCGTACACGTCTGTCAATCGGACGTCCCTTCCGTTATAGCGATACGTGAGCCGCTTGTGGTCCATCCCCAGCAGATGGAGGATGCTCGCGTGCAAATCATGCACCGAGATCGGCTGCTGCTCCGCTTTGTACCCGAATTCATCGGTGGTTCCGATGACCTGCCCTCCGCGAATTTTTGCGCCGGCCATCCAGATGCTCATCGCTCCGGGATTGTGGTCGCGGCCCATCCCGCGCTGCGAGATTGGCATGCGTCCAAACTCCCCGTGCCAGATGACCAGCGTGGAATCCAGCAGTCCAGTGGTTCGCAAATCCGTCAGGAGCGCGGCGATCGGTTGATCCACCTCGGCTGCGTGACGGCTGTGGTTGTCCTGGACATTCTCGTGCGCGTCCCAGGTGTCCACATTCTGGATTCCCAGTCCGCCGTGATACAGCTGGACGAAGCGGACACCGCGCTCCACCAGACGGCGCGCCATCAAACACTGCCGCGCGAACGGACCGGTGACCGGACTGTCCAAGCCGTATAGCTTCTTCGTCGCATTCGATTCCAATTCCACGTTGACCGCTTCCGGCGCGGCCTTTTGCATCCGGTATGCGAGCTCGTAGCTCTCGATGCGCGCGGCCAGATCCGAATTTCCGGGATACTTCGCCGCGTCTATTTCGTTGAGCTTCATCAGCAGATCCAACTGGGCGCGCTGCCTTTTGGGACCGATTTCCGCGGGAGGGGTCAGGTCGACGATGGGGGTGCCGGAGGGCCGGAACACAGTGCCCTGGTGCGAAGCGGGCATGAACCCGGAGCTCCAGTTCGCGGGTCCGCCGAACGGCCCTCCGTGCGCATCGTACAAAACCACGAAGCCTGGCAGATCCTGATTCTCAGAGCCGAGCCCGTAGGTCACCCAGGAACCCACGCTTGGGAAGCCCATGCGGATCATGCCAGTGGAAAGCGCATAGTGCCCTTGTACATGGTCGTTGGACATGCTGACCACGGATCTGATAACAGCAATCTCGTCCACGTGCTTCGCAATCTCGGGAAAGATCTCAGAGACCTCGGTTCCGGATTGGCCGTATTTGCGAAACTGAAACGGCGTTGGCATCAGCGGACCTGGGTTGCCCTGGCGCACGACGACGTCGCCTTTGCCCGTGAGCGGTTGCCCGGCATATTTCGCCAGCGCGGGCTTTGGATCGAACGTGTCCATATGGCTGACACCGCCGCTCATGAACAAAGAAATGACGCTCTTCGCCCGCGCCGGGAAGTGCGGAGCTTTGGCAGAAGATCCTTCCGCCTTCAGCAGTCCGTCCTGATTCAGCAGGCACGCCAGCCCCAGACCACTTAAGCCGCCGCAGCTTTCGAAAAGGAATTTACGTCGCGAACGGAACACGGCTCACCTCACGTATACGAACTCGTTCAGATTCAGAAGCACATGCGCAAAGTCCACCAAGCTGTGCGTTCTCAGAAACTCGAGATTCAGGGCCAACTCTTCACTTGCGGGGGGCCTTCCCAACGCCAGCCGGTAAGCAAGATCAATCTGCCTCACGGAATTGGCGGGTTCCGCTTCCAACAACCTGGCGGACAACAACTGAGCCTGCCTCAGCACAAATTCATCGTTCAGAAGAGTCAAAGCCTGTGTGGGAACAGTGGAGACGTTGCGGGCGCCACAGGAAATGTTCTGATTGGGTAAATCGAATATATCGAGCAGCGGATATGGGAGACCGCGTTTGCGGTACACGTAGACGCTGCGGCGCCAGACCTCCGGACCATCTTCTCCCTGCTTCCAGATGCCGTTGGTCATGGACTTCAGGACGTCGTTCTGCAGCTTCGGAAACACTGGCCTGCCGAACATCTCCGGGTTGAGTCCGCCGCTTACCGCAAGAATGGAGTCGCGAATGATTTCGGCGTCCAGCCGGTGCATCGGATAGCGCCACAGGAAGCGATCCTGCGGGTCATTCGCCAAGTCACCCTCGTCGCGGAACAGTGAGGCACGCTTGTAGGCCTGGGAAGTCATGATGATCCGGTGCATCGACTTGATGCTCCAGCCACCATTCACAAATCTTACGGCGAGCCAGTCGAGCAGCTCCGGGTCGCTGGGCAGCTCGCCCATCCTGCCGAAGTTATCCAGGGTCGGGACGATCCCGCGTCCGAAATGGTGGTGCCATATGCGATTCACCATGACGCGCGCGGTCAACGGGTTGTCAGGCGAGACGAGCCATTCCGCGAGGGCGCGCCGGCGGCCCGAGCTATGTCCCGAAGCGGGTGGCAGTTCAGTGGGAGGGTTGCCGTGCGTTATAGCAGTCAGGAAGCCAGGCTGCGTTTCCGGCCCCCGGCTGTTCGGGTCGCCGCGCAGTAAAAGATACGAAGGAGGCGCCTGATACCGGCCGGGACCCCTGAACAGGAAGCTGCCCTCGAGCGCCGCCTGCTTCACGCCTTTTCCTGGCGCAGGTTCATCGCCTGGCCCATCCGGCGTGAAACGGTAATCGCCGTCTGTGATCCCCATCGCCATTGGGATGGGCTGCGGCCGCCTTCCTTCGAGCCGCCTGATCTCTGTTTCGAGGGACAGTTTCTGCGCCCGGTCGTCCGGGGTCATGATCCGATCGATCTCCCCGGAAGACACCGAAACGGTCCGGATCACCTGCCCCGCGAGCAGAGCTTGCCCGGGCGTTCGCAAGCTTTCCGGCGTAGCGATTGCCTCCTGCACGTTCTTAGGGAATTTCTGGTACTTCGCAGGCAGCAGCCGGTCACGATAGGGACGCTCCAGATCGCGCAGGTTCCGGCGTACCGCGCTGACGAGGCTGTCGATCTGCGCGTTCGTTCGGGCGTACTGTTCCGCAACTTCCGGCGACGTCAGCGGATGATCCACTTCCACATAGCCGAACAGCGATGCCTGCATGCGGTAGTAATCACGCTGCGAGATCGGGTCGAACTTGTGGTCATGGCAGCGCGCGCATTGCACCGTCAGGCCCAAAACGCCGCGGCCGATGGTTCCGAGCATGTCATCCAAGTAATCGAACCGGTTTTCCGGGTTGTCCTTCTCGCGGAAACCCACCTTTGCGTAATTGCGCAAAAACCCAGTCGCGATGAGCGAGTCCGTTGTTACCTGCGGCAGCTCGTCGCCGGCGATCTGCTCGCGTAGAAAGTTGTCATACGGCTTGTCCTGATTGAAAGCGCGAATGACATAGTCCCGGTAGCGCCAGGCATTTGGGCGATCGAAATCATGCTCGAAACCGTTGGAGTCGGCATACCGGGCCACATCCAGCCAATGCCGGCCCCAGCGCTCGCCGTAGTGCGGAGATGCCAGCAGTTTGTCAATCAGCCGTTCCCAGGCATCCGCTTTCTGATCGTTCAGAAACTCGGCTACCTGATCCGGCGACGGCGGGAGCCCAATCAGATCCAGATAGGCACGCCGCACCAAGGTGAGACGGTCCGCCTCGGGCGCGGGCGTCAGGCCTCGTGTTAGGAGCGCGCGATTCACAATGTCGTCGATCGACTTACCATTGCCCGCTGCGGGCTTTTCGAACGCCCACACAGCGGCGCTCGATTCCCATGTCGCACCCTGGTCGATCCAGAGCCGGATGGTCTCGACCTGCGCCGGTGTGAGTGCTCCCCCCATCGGCATCGCGGGCTTGCCCAGACCAGCCACTAACCTGTAAAGCCGACTCTTACCGGGGTCGCCGGGGACCAGAACTCTGGCCGCCGAATCCTTCGAAGTCAGATCCAGTTTTCCGAACTGTGTACCGGAGGCATGACACTTCCAGCAGCTGCTCTGAAAAATCGGGCGGACGTCCTCAGCGAAAGTAACTTTGCGGCCCGCGGCGCCTAACGAGGTGACGGCGGCAAGAATTGCAGCGACCTTGCAAGCTACTCTTTGCAAACCGTTATATTATATCGGAAAGCCGGGGGAAGACTTACCAGGTAAAGGTGACCGTCTGCCGCTGGTAGCCGACTCCCGCTGGGAAGTGTAGCCAGAGCCTGGTTCCGTCCAGCGTGCCTCCCGCGATGCGCACGTCATTTCGGTGTAGGCGGACCACCAAGTCATATACTGGATTTCCAGTACACGGCCGCGCGACGATAGCTAAAAAACAGTACACCTGAAACCGCAACTAATGGGTTTGCCGTAGCGTTTACACTGGTAGCAGGTTACCAGTGATGAACCAGAGAAGAACCCGTAATGCCGCCGGAATCGCGCTGGTCCTCGCGCTCTGGAGCATCCCCGCCGTTTTCGCCGCCCGCAAAAAGGCCGTTTCAGCGGCTGCTTCCGTTTCACAGATCACGCCCGATGAGAAGGTGCTGCACGTACTGAATCGGCTGACCTTCGGGCCGCGCCCGGGTGACGTGGAAGCGGTGAAGCGGATCGGGGTAACGCAGTTCATCGCTCAGCAGCTGCATCCGGAAGACATTCCAGAGAATCCGGTGCTGGAGGCCAAGCTCGCGCCACTCGACAGCCTGCGCATGAGCACGCTCGAGATGGTGGACAGCTACCCGCCGAATCAGACGATCAAGGCAATCGCGGACGGACGCGTTCCCTACCCGACCGATCCGAAAACGCAACTGATGGTCAGCCGCCTGGTGGAAAGGTACAAGGCGCGCGAGGCCGCACAGGGTAAGGGCAATCCAAATCCGGACGAGCCTACCACGTCGATCGAGCAGGCAACAGCGGGACTTTCGGAAACGCAGCGGACCACCTTGATGAGCGGCACCGGACCTGAGAAGGTGGCGCTGCTGGAATCGCTGACGGAGCGGCAGCAGTTCGAAATTCTGAGTGCGACCAAAGGCGGGAAGCGGCAGCAGCTGTTTATGGCGGCGTCGCCGCAGCTGCGGCGCAGGATCGAAATGATGAACGGGCCGCAGCAGGTGGTGAATCAGGACCTGTTCTCAGGCAAAATTTACCGAGCGGTTTACAGCCACAGGCAGCTGGAAGAGGTGTTGACGGATTTCTGGTACAACCACTTCAACGTCTATATCGATAAGGGCGCGGACCGATATCTCGTGACGTCGTACGAACGTGATGTGATTCGTCCTCATGTGCTGGGGAACTTCAAGGATCTGCTGCTGGCAACGGCGCAGAGCCCGGCGATGCTGTTCTACTTGGATAACGTGCAGTCGGTCGGTCCGAACGTGGCTGATCGAGGTCCGAAAAAGGCTCGACGCGGCTTGAACGAGAACTACGGGCGCGAGCTGATGGAGCTGCACACCCTCGGGGTGGACGGCGGGTATACACAAAAGGATGTCACCGAAGTGGCGCGGTGCTTTACTGGCTGGACCATTCGCGATGCGCGTGGCGGAGCGACGTTTCAATTCAACGAGCGCAACCATGATCAGGGTGAAAAAACGGTGCTGGGGCACAAAATTTCGGCAAACGGCGGCATGAACGACGGCCTGCAGGTTCTGGACATTCTGGTGCATGAACCGGCAACAGCGCGGTTTATCTCCAGAAGCCTGGCGATTCGGTTCGTTTCGGACAATCCCTCAGCTGCGCTGATAGACCAGATGGCGGCAACCTTTACCTCCAGCGGCGGAGACCTGCGGGCCACCATGAAGACAATGTTCGACTCACCGGATTTCTGGTCGCGGGAGACCTACCGTGTCAAGGTGAAAACCCCTTTTGAAATGGTGGTGAGTTCGCTGCGAGCGACGGCGGGGGACGTGGATGTCACAGTGGCGCTGACGCAGCAGCTGAACCAGTTGGGCGAGCCACTCTACCGCAAGCAGGAACCGACCGGCTATTCGAACCGGAGCAGCGACTGGGTAAACTCGGCGGCCCTGCTGGCGCGGATGAACTTCGCACTGGCCCTGACCAACAATAAAGTGCCCGGGGTGAAGGTCGATCTGGGCAAATTCGCCAGCGGCGACGCGATGCAGACCGCGCGCAATCTTCTGATGACGGATTTGTCGGACATCTCGCGGCAGGTCATCGAACGGGGTCTGGCCGATCAGAGCGGCAAAACTCCACCCGCCGCGCTGGTAGCCGGGCTGACACTGGGTTCTCCTGATTTCCAAAAGAGGTAATGATATGGCTTCGTCACGACGCATCTTTCTGAAGAACGCCGGCCTCGCGATGGTCGGTATCGGATCGGCCCCCATTTGGCTCCAGCGTGCGCTCTACGCACAGGATGCCCCGGCGCAGCGCAAGAAGATTCTGGTCGCTATCTTTCAACGTGGCGCGGCGGACGGATTGAATATCGTGGTTCCGCACGGTGATGCGCAATATTATGCGATGCGGCCGACAATTGCGATCCCGCAGCCCGGCGCCGCCGGTCTGGACAAGGCCGATTGCGCGATCGACTTGGACGGGCACTTCGGGCTGAACCCGGCGTTGGCGGCACTGAAACCGATCTTCGATCAGGGCAAGCTGGCCATTGTGCATGCGGCGGGCTCTCCCGACCCGACGCGGTCGCATTTCGACGCGCAGGATTACATGGAGTCGGGCACACCGGGACTGAAAGCCACGAGTGACGGCTGGCTCAATCGCGCCATTCCGGGCGAGCAGGGCAGGATATCTCCGGTACGTGCCGTTTCGATGGGAGCGACGCTGCCGCGGTCCATGCGCGGGAGCAACAGCGCCATCGCGGTCGAGAAACTGGACAGCTTTCAGGTGAAAGACAGCATCGCTGCGCGGGCTTTGCAATCTCTATACGCGGGGTCGGCCGACGCGGTCCTGAACGGAACCGGCAAGGAGACGTTCGATGCCGTCTCGATCATCCAGTCGGTACAGAAAACCCCGTATCAGCCGGCCGCCGGGGCGCAGTACCCGCGCTCGCGATTTGGCGACAACATGCGGCAGATTGCGCAGCTGATTAAGTCGAACGTGGGCGTGGAAGTCGGGTTCGCGGATATCGGCGGCTGGGACACGCATGTGAACGAGATCGGGCCGCGTGCTTCCGTCGGGCAGCTGGCGAACCTGCTTGGCGACTTCGGTCAAAGCCTGGCGGCTTTTTACCGCGATCTGGGCGACCGGATGAACGACGTCGTGGTTGTCAGCATGTCGGAGTTCGGGAGAACGGCCCGGGAAAATGGGAATCGGGGAACGGACCACGGCCACGCCAACTGCATGTTTGTTCTTGGCGGCGATGTGAAGGGCGGCAAGGTGTACGGAAGGTGGCCGGGTCTGGCCCAGGAACAACTTTATGAAGCCCGTGATCTGGACGTGACCACGGATTTCCGCGATGTGCTTGGCGAACTGGTCCTCAATCATCTGGGCAATCGCTCATTGACCTCGGTCTTCCCGCATTATGCGGGCGGTCCGCAAACCTTCCCCCACCTATTGGCGTGAGATTCGCGGTGGGGAAGCGGATCACCGAATTCCCTGGCTGCGTATTCTTCCTCACGCTAAAGCCTTCATCAGTGCGCCAGCTCACAATCAACCAGTAACCCCAGCATCTTTGTAGCTGCTTCCTACCCTGCAATTGTGTTGTCCTAGGGTAAGTTACTGCGATGTAACGAATCGCGCGAACTACAACGCAAACGACCGAAAATGAAACAACATCTGTTGATCACGGGCGGTGCTGGTTTTATCGGTTCACATGTAGCGGAAGAGATGATTCGGCATGGATACCGTGTGCGTGTCCTTGACAGCCTGATTCCCCAGGTTCATGGTCCCGGCAGGAAGCGTCCGGGTTATCTCCACGAAGATGTGGAGCTAATGGCGGGAGACATCCGGGATGATGCGGCCTTGAAGCGTGCTTTGAAGGGAGTGGACGCGGTGTACCACTTTGTGGCCTCGGTGGGTGTGGGCCAGAGCATGTACCAGATTAAGGATTACACCAGCGTGAATAATCTGGGAACCGCCACACTGCTCCAGGTTCTGATCGACTGTCCTGTCTCACGACTGGTAGTGGCATCCAGCATGAGCGTGTACGGTGAAGGCCTCTACCGGGCTCGGTCCGGCGAGATCCGCGCAGCGGCGGACCGGACACTGGAACAGTTGCGCGCGGGCGACTGGGAGGTGCGGGACGAAGCGGGTGAGCCGCTGGTGCCGGTGGCAACTCCGGAGACCAAGACTCCTTGCCTGTCTTCTGTTTACGCGCTATCCAAATACGACCAGGAACGCCTGTGTCTGATGGTGGGCCGCACGTACAATATCCCTTCCGTGGCACTTCGATTTTTCAATGTTTATGGACCTAATCAGGCGCTTTCGAATCCCTATACAGGAGTGTTGAGTAACTTTGCTTCGCGATTGTTGAACGGGGAGCGCCCGGTGATATTCGAAGACGGGTTGCAGAAGCGCGATCTGGTAAGCGTGCGGGATGTCGCACGGGCCTGCCGGTTATCTCTCGAGACGCCGGCGGCAGCGGGACAGGTCTTCAATATTGGTACTGGCCGGCCGTACACGATTCAGGAAGTCGCCAGCCGAATGGCTCATGTGCTTGGCAAACCGCGTCTGGAGCCGAAGATCGAGGGCAAATACCGAGCAGGCGATATTCGACACTGTTTCGCCGATATCAGCCTGGCGGAAAAGAGTTCTGGGATACCGTCCTACGGTTTCACTTGAAGATGGCATCGAGAATCTGGCGAACTGGCTGGACGGGCAGGTGGCCGTGGATCGTGGTCCGCAGGCGCGAGCGGAACTGGCTGCCCGCGGCCTGATGGTCTGACAATGCGGTACTTACTCCTGAATCCTAACTGGTCTTTTGACGGAAGTATCTACTTCGGCTGCCGCGAGCCGCATTTGCCTCTGGAATTCGGTTACTCGCAGGCATTACTTCAGCGCGCCGGACACGAAGTCCTGTTAGTGGACGGGCAAATGGATGCGCTTTCCCCGGGCGACATACGGAGTCAGGTGGCGGACTTCCGTCCTGACTTCACCGTACTTACCACCGCCCCGAGCTACTTGTTCTGGCGATGTGCTCCTCCTGAGTTACGGGTACCTATCGAAACACTGCGTAACATACGTGACATCGCGGGTAAGACAGTAGTAGTGGGGCCGCATGCTTCCACGACTCCAAAAGCCACGGCGCGGAAACTCGAAGCGGATTTCACTGTAGTCGGCGAGTGCGAAGAGATTCTGCCGCGGCTGGCGGCGGGCGACGTTCCGGCTGTGTACCCGTCGGCTCCGCACGCCTCTGATATGACAGCCCTGCCGGCGCTGGCGTGGCCGGATGCAACGGTCGCGCGCCACCATCACCACCATCATCGCTTCGACGCCGAGCCGAAAGGGCCCGGAGCGGAAATGGAGACATCGCGCGGCTGCCCTTATCACTGCACCTTTTGCGCGAAGGACAACTTCCGCAATAATTTTCGGCGGCGTCCTCTCCCGGTAGTGCTGGAAGAACTGGATCGCTTCATCGCGCAGGGCGCGGAGTATGTGTACTTCATCGACGAAATTTACCTTCCCAACCAGGAGTTGCTGGAAGCCCTGAGCCGGAGGAAAATCCGGTTCGGCATGCAGACCCGCATCGACCTGTGGAGCGAGATGATGCTCGATCTCTTGGGAGACGCGGGATGTGTCTCGATTGAAGCGGGAGTAGAAAGCATCACGGTGGAAGGCAGAAAACTGCTCGATAAGAATTGCAGACTCTCAACGGACGATCTGGCCTCGCGTTTGATTTACGCGAAGGGACGTGTCCCCTTTGTCCAGGCCAATCTGCTGCAATCGCTGCATGACGACGCGGGTGAGGTGAAGGCGTGGCGCGAACACCTGATTCAATCCGGAGTCTGGGCTAACGAGCCAGTACCTTTGTTTCCTTACCCGGGCTCGCCCGACTACACGAGACGCTGGGGAGCGCCGGACGACCGTGCATGGGAACGAGCCCACGAATTCTATCTCGGCTCATTCGACTCGTTCAGTGACGTGCAGGAGCAGCAGCCTGCGCCTCTCATTGAAATCGAGCAATGAAGGTTCTGCTCACAACCGATACCCTCGGTGGAGTATGGACGTTCGCAGTTGATCTGGCGCGCAGGATGGGTGAGCAGGCGCATCTTGCCACGATGGGGCGAGCGCTTTCCGCGTCGCAGCGCGCAGATGCAGCGGGCCTAACTCTTCACGAGAGCGAATACAAGCTGGAATGGATGCCGGATCCGTGGGCTGATGTCGACAGTTCCGGCGCGTGGCTCCTGGAACTGGAAGCGCGCATCCGGCCGGATCTGGTTCATCTGAACTCGCTGGTGCAGGCGGATCTTCCGTGGCGCGCGCCGGTGATCCTGACGGCACACTCGTGCGTGCTGTCCTGGTGGCAGGCCGTGCGGGGAGAAATGGCGCCCCCGGAGTGGAGTGAATATCGTGGACGGGTGGCCCGATCCCTTCGGGCCGCCGCGCTGGTGGTGACCCCGTCGCAGGCGATGCTTGATTCCCTGCGTTCGCTGTACGGGTTCAGAGGCGAGGCGAGGGTAATTCCGAACGGGCGTGCAGCGGGTTTGTTCGCGGGTGGAACAAAAGAGCCGTTGATTCTTGCTGCCGGACGGGTTTGGGATGAGGCCAAAAATCTGGCGACCCTGGAGCGAGTGGCGCCGCGACTGGCGTGGCCGGTGCAAATCGTTGGCGAGGGTTCCGCAGCGGGAGCGCTTGCGCCTGCTGAACTCGCCAGGCTCTTGGCAAGGGCAGCCATTTACGCATGGCCCGCAAAATATGAGCCTTTTGGGCTCTCCGTGCTGGAGGCAGCTCTTTCGGGCTGCGCACTGGTGCTTGGCGACATTCCGAGCCTGCGCGAGAACTGGAGTGGTACGGCGGAATTCGTCTCTTCCGATGAGGAACTGGAACGCACTCTCACCGCGCTGATTGCTCACCCTGAGCGGGTTGCGGAACTCGGGCGCAGAGCGCGGGCGCGTGCCCTAACCTTCTCGGCGGAACGCATGGCAGATGCCTATACAGATGTTTACGAGCGCGCGATGGCAGGCCTATGCAGATCCTAATTTTCTGCCACTCGCTGCTTTCCGACTGGAATCATGGAAACGCACATTTTCTCCGCGGAATTGCGACAGAACTGGTGGTGCGCGGCCACGATGTTCGGGTGTATGAGCCCGAAGACGCGTGGAGTATTCAAAACCTGCTGCAGAACCACGGCGAAGAGCCGATTGCCGGATTCCGCGCGGCTTACCCCGCCATTCATGCTGAACGCTACCGGCTATCCGAACTGAAGCTGGAAGACCTGCTGCGCTCAGCCGACATGGTGCTGGTACATGAATGGAACGACCCGGAACTGGTGCGGAGCATCGGTGAACACCATGCGGCTCACGGAGGTTATCGGCTCTTCTTTCATGACACGCATCACCGCTCCGTCACAGCCCCGGCGGAGATGGCGCGTTATGACCTGACGCAGTACGACGGTGTTCTGGCGTTCGGACGCGTGATCCGGGATCTGTACCTGCAAAATGGCTGGACGAAGCGCGCCTGGACCTGGCACGAGGCGGCCGATACACGCGTGTTCCATCCCCAGCCGCTACGGGGGCGTGACGGAGATCTGGTCTGGATCGGCAATTGGGGCGACGACGAGCGTACGGAGGAACTGCGGGAATTTCTGCTGGAACCGGTAAAGGCGCTCGGACTGAAGGCCCGGGTATACGGAGTGCGCTATCCGCCCGAAGCACTGGAGGCGCTGGATGAGGCGGGAATCGAGTATGGCGGATGGCTGCCGAACTTCCGTGTCCCGGAGATCTTCGCGCGCTACCGAGTGACCGTCCATGTGCCGCGCCGTCCTTACGTGGAAGCGCTGCCGGGCGTACCGACTATTCGCGTGTTCGAGGCACTGGCCTGCGCGATTCCATTGATTAGTGCGCCTTGGAATGATGCAGAGCATCTGTTCGACAACGGCGAGGATTTTGTGATCGCGCAGAACGGCAGGGAGATGCGGGACCAGCTAGCCGCGGCGGTGGAACGTCCGCAAACGGTGACTTCTACCGCGCGCTGTGGATTCGAGGCGGTACGCGGGCGGCACACGTGCGCGCACCGGGTGGATGAACTGCTCGAGATCTACCGGTCTTTGGAGACGTGATGGGATTGCGAATCGCTTTCTTTGGTTCCAGTTTGACCTCGGCGTTTTGGAACGGGGCGGCGACCTATTACCGTGGCATCATCCGAGCGCTCAGTGAACGCGGCCACCAAATCACGTTCTACGAGCCAGATGCCTACGATCGCCAAAAGCATCGGGACATTGAAGATCCGCCCTGGGCGCGCGTGGTGGTGTATTCAGACCCGTATGTGGCGTTGAAACAGGCGCGGGGTGCGGACCTTACGGTGAAAGCGAGCGGAGTCGGCATCTATGACGAACTGCTGGAGGCCGCGATAGCGGAAGTGAGTGGAGTGCGCGCCTTCTGGGACGTGGATGCGCCCGCGACCCTGGACCGCGTGCAGGCGGGCGCTGACCCTTTCCGGGCGTTGATCCCGAAGTTCGACCTGATCCTGACTTACGGCGGCGGCGACCCCGTGGTGAATGGCTACCTCGCGCTGGGCGCTCGCTCGTGCGTACCGGTTTACAACGCGCTCGATCCGGAAACTCACTATCCGGTGCCCCCGGACCGGCGGTTTGCGTGCGATCTGGCTTTTCTGGGCAATCGCCTCCCCGATCGGGAAGCGCGCGTCGAGAACTTCTTTCTGCAAACCGCGGCGGCGTGCCCAGAGCGTGATTTCCTCCTGGGCGGCAGTGGCTGGGCGGACAAGGAGAAGCCACGCAACGTGCGCTGGCTGGATCACGTGTATACACGAGATCACAACGCGTTGAACTCGACTCCGCTCGCCGTGCTGAATGTGTGCCGGGAGAGCATGGCGCGCTATGGATTCTCCCCGCCGACCCGCGTCTTCGAAGCCGCGGGAGCGGGCGGCTGCCTGATCACGGATACGTGGGAGGGGGTGGAGCTGTTTCTGGAACCGGAACGCGAGGTCCTTGTGGCCCGCGATGGCGCGGAAGTGGCGGAGCACCTCCGCTCGCTGTCGCACGAGCGCGCTCGCGGAATCGGCCATGCTTCGCGTGCCCGCGTGCTGGCTCAGCATACATACGCACATCGCGCGGAGCAGCTGGAAGCGGTACTGGATGCCAGATGCGCGCCATCTTCACGATTTGCACCTGCCGGAGCGCCGCGATGAGGATCGTCTTTCTCGGCCTCTCCGTGACGTCTTCCTGGGGCAATGGCCACGCAACCACTTATCGCGGCTTAATGCGAGCACTGCGCTCCCGGGGACATGAAGTCTTGTTTCTCGAGCGCGACGTTCCCTGGTACGCCGATAATCGGGACCTGCCGCTGGCTGCCGAGCTTTACGGAAGCCTCGAAGAACTGCGAGACCGGTTCACCGGCGAGGTGGCCCGCGCGGACTTGGTAATCGTAGGGTCATATGTCCCGGAAGGCGTGGCCGTAGGCGAATGGGTGCTGCAAACAGCCCGTGGAGTCGCCGCCTTTTACGACATCGACACGCCAGTCACACTGGCAAAACTGGCGCGGTGTGATTACGAATACATCACGCCGGCGCTGGTGGGCCGGTATTCTCTGTACCTGTCGTTTACAGGCGGAAGAACGTTAACCATGCTGCGAAGGAGGTATGGCGCAGCGAATGCCCGTGCCTTGTATTGCTCAGTGGACCCGGAGCTCTATTTCCCGCAGACCCAGGAGTTGCGATGGGATCTGGGCTATCTCGGGACGTACAGTGACGACCGGCAACCGGCGTTGGACCGATTACTGACTGAACCCGCGCGGCGACTACCGGCACACCGGTTCGTTGTGGCGGGGCCGCAGTATCCGGAGTCGATTTGCTGGCCGGAAAATGTGGAACGCATCGAGCATCTTCCGCCATCGGAACACCGGGCTTTCTATAACGCGCAGCGATTCACACTTAATGTGACCCGACAGGAGATGGTGCGGGCGGGATGGTCGCCAAGCGTGCGCTTGTTTGAGGCGGCGGCCTGCGGCGTACCAATTGTTTCCGACTACTGGCCAGGGCTCGAGGATTTCTTCCGTCCCGGATCGGAGATCCTGCTTTGTGACACCAGCGAGGCATTGTCTATGCCGGATTTAGCGCGCACGGCGATTTCGGCACGCGCGCGGGCGGTGGTTCTGGCCCGGCATACCTCGGCTAACCGCGCGGAAGAACTGGAACGATACGTTCTCTCGGTTTATGACAATACTGCTGCTCATTCGGCACGCGTTAACGGATATGGTGGGACACCGAATCGCGGGGCGCATGCCTGGCGTGTGTCTGAATCCGGAGGGCGAGGCGCAGGCCCTGCAATTAGTCCCACGCTTGCCGAAGCCGCACGCGATTTACAGCAGCCCGCTCGAACGGGCGCGGCAAACGGCAGCTCCCCTCGCAGCGGCCTGGAAACTCCAGGTACGGGTATCCCAAGCGCTCAACGAACTCGACTACGGCGAGTGGACCGGACAGGAAATCAATGATCTGGAAGCAGACCGAGGTTGGCAGCGATACAACCGCATACGAAGCCTTGCGCGAATTCCCGGGGGCGAGAACATGCTGGAGGTGCAGGCGCGCATGGTAACGGAAATGGAACGGCTGCGCGCTGCGCATGTGGGTGAAACAGTGGCGCTTGTGAGCCATGGCGATGCGATCCGGGCTACGCTCGCACATTTTCTTGGCATGCCGCTCGATCTGTTCCAGAGACTCGAAGTCTCTGCGGCTTCGGTATCGACGGTAGAACTTGGAGAGCATCAGCCGAAGGTGCTCTCGGTGAACGTGACATGAAGATTGTCGTTTTTGGATTATCGATCAGTTCTTCCTGGGGCAACGGACATGCAACGTTGTGGCGTGGTCTGTTTCGCGCATTCGCGGAGCGCGGTCATCAGCCGCTGTTTTTCGAACGGGATGTGGTCTATTATGCGACGCATCGCGACATGAGCGAACTGCCGTTCGGAAGGCTGTGTCTCTATCGCGAATGGGATGAAGTCAGAGAGACTGCGGAGCGCGAACTGGTCGGAGCAGATATCGGGATTGTTACTTCGTATTGCCCGGATGGCATCGCAGCGTCCGAGCTGGTGCTCAGTTCCGCGCTGCCGGTGAAATGCTTTTATGATCTGGATACGCCGATCACCCTTGATGCGGTGAAGGCGGGTAAGGCGGTTCCGTATATCGGCGAGCGCGGACTGCGGGATTTCGATCTGGTGCTGAGCTACACAGGAGGCAACGCGCTAACCCAGTTGAAGGAGCGTTTGGGCGCGCGGCGCGTGGCGCCTTTATACGGCAGCGTGGATCCTCTGGTTCACCGTCCGGTGCCCCCCAGCTGGGAAAGCTTCGATCTTTCGTATCTGGGTACTTTCGCGGCGGACCGGCAGAAAGCGCTCGATGATTTCTTTCTCGAGCCGGCGCGGCGCTTACCTTATCGGCGTTTCTGCCTGGGCGGTGCGCAGTACGCGCAGGATTTTCCCTGGACACCCAACATTTATTTTCGAAGGCACCTGCCTCCGGCCGAGCATCCACGATTCTATTGTTCTTCCGATTTGACTTTAAACGTGACGAGGAAGGCGATGCGCGAAATGGGTTATTGTCCATCGGGACGTCTATTTGAGGCGGCAGCCTGCGGAGTGCCGATCCTGACGGACATATGGGAAGGCTTGGAACAGTTCTTCGATCCGGGAAACGAGATCATCACGGCCCAGGACACGGCGGACGCGATGGATGCTCTGGCAATGAGTCCTGGGGAGCGAAGCCGAATCGCTCGCGCCGCTCGCGAGCGAACCCTGGCGGAGCACACAGCCGCGCGGCGCGTGGAACAGTTCGAACAGACTTTGGAAGCGGGAGCGGAGGCCTGACTTATGTGGGGAATCATTCCGGCCGCTGGTGCCGGTACAAGAATACAGCCTCTGGCGTTTTCCAAAGAGTTGTTGCCGGTGGGCAGCCAGAGCGATGGCATTTCCGAACGGCCGCGGGCTGTCAGCGATTATCTGGTGGAGCGGCTGCTGCTGGGCGGGGCCACTAAAATCTGTTTTGTCATCTCACCGCGGAAATCCGACATTCTCGAGTACTACGGCAACCGTGTGGAGGGCGCGCAGACCTGCTTCGTGGTGCAGCCCGCGCCCGCAGGCTTGTGCGACGCGGTGTTCCGTCCCGCCGCGTTGATTGGTCCGGAAGAACTGGTGATGGTGGGCCTGCCGGATACGGTTTGGTTCCCGGCAGATGCGTTCCGCGCGCTACCGCGTGAAGTGCTGAGCTTCCTTCTGTTCCCGGTGGCGGAACCGAGACACTTCGATGCTGTGATCGCGGACGCAGAAGGATGGGTACGGGAAATTCAGGTGAAGCAGCCGGAGCCGGAATCCAACTGGATCTGGGGCGCGTTCCAAATGCCGGGTTCCGTGTTTCATGAGTTACATGCACTGTGGAAAGAGCGCGGCCGTGTGGATGAGTTTATCGGGACTCTTGTGAATGCATACTTGGCGGGCGGCGGCCGTGCCCGAGCGATACGCGCGGGAGAAAGCTATCTCGACGTGGGAACGCTGCACGGATATCGCGAGGCGTTGAAGGCTCTGGAGTTCGCGCACGCATGACGGAGGAGGAAATCCGCAGGCGCGTGGCTGAACTGGGCCCGTGGTTTCACAACATGACGCTAAATGGCGTGCAGACCGCGCCGGACCATTTTCTGGGGGACTATCCGGCCTTCAAGTGGCGCAACTTTGCGCAAGCCGTTCCGGCGGATCTGACCGGCAAGACGGTTTTGGATATCGGCTGCAATGGCGGTTTCTACTCAATTGAGATGAAACGGCGCGGCGCGGCGCGCGTGGTGGGAATCGATTCCGACGACGAGTATCTGGAGCAGGCGCGCTTCGCTTCGCAGGTGTGTGGCGCGGATCTGGAACTGCACAAGATGTCAGTCTACGATGTGGCGCAGCTTCAGGAGCGTTTCGATCTGGTCATCTTCATGGGCGTGCTATACCATCTTCGCCACCCATTACTTGCACTGGACCTGTTACATGAGCACGTGGTGAAAGATCTGCTGCTGTTTCAAAGTTTGCAGCGCGGCAGCGAAGACGTCCCTGTGCTGGAGGAAGATTATCCATTTGCCGAGACAGAGATTTTCGAGCAGGCGGGGTTTCCCCGCATGTTCTTCATCGAGAACCGCTATTCGAACGACAACACAAATTGGTGGTTTCCCAACCGGGCATGCGTGGAGGCAATGCTGCGCAGCGCGGGGTTTCAGATTGTGGCGCATCCGGAGCGGGAGGTGTTTCTTTGCCGGTTGAAGCAGTAATGTTCTGGAACGAGCCGAACAACCTTTCGCATTGGGATTTCCTCATCGATCAGGACTGGATGGTTTTCGGTGACATGGTGAAGTGCGCAGCCGAGGCCGTGAAAGCGGAGAATCCTCTGCTGACACGCGTGCTGGGGGGCAACTCGCCAATCGATCCAGCGTTCATCGTGAAGATGAAGGAGCGCGGCGTGCTGGCGGAACTGAACGCGGTGGCGGTACATGGATTTCCACTGGACTGGAACCACTGGCAGATCCATGAGTGGCCCGCCAAGCTACTGGAAATCCAGGCTGTCACCGAACTGCCTGTCTGGATCTCCGAGATTGGAGTTTCCACTTTCGGCGCCGAAGAGGTTCAGGAGTTTGGATTGCGGCGCTCAGCTGAGCTTTTGAAGGGAGCGGCTCCGAGGATTCACTGGTACAGCCTTTACGATTTGCCGCGGGCTTGGCCGGCGACTACACGGCATCGCGAAGCCGAAGGGTCGTCTTACTACCGCCACTTCTATATGGGATTGTTGCGGGAAGACGGTTCGCCGAAACTTGCCGCGCGGCACTTTGCCGAATGTACGCCGGACTTTGGGATTTGCCAGTGGTTTCATTTTGAGGACCACCGGCTTGAACCCGCGGTGCAAGCCATGCGTGATCTGGGCGTCCGCTATCTGCGTACGGGACTAAGCTGGGCCGATAGTCTGCGTCCCAACGCGGAGACCTGGTTCGACCACCAGATGCGAATGTTGGAAGATTTCGACGTGACGGTCACCTGCTGCTTCACGCCGGAAAGCGAAGGCGTACGGCCGGATCACACCAGTCCGCCTCGCGAGATTGAGAAATATGCCGAGTTCTGCGCCCGGATGACGCGGCGTTACGGAACTTAGCCGAACATCAGTAACGGTGCATCATTTCGAACTGGGCTACCAATACTTTTGTGAACGGCGCATCCGCGAAGCGGTAAAGCATTTCCGGCAGGGGCTTGCCTCCGGGGAAGATCCGGAACAGGCGGCACGGGATCGCTGGATGACGATGATGCTGGCAGGGGAGTTCGAAGATGCGTGGCTTGAAAGCGACCGCGTTCTGCAGCGACGTATCTGCACCGGCGAAACCTGCGCGCACTTGCCGCTTCACATGCGTTTCGTCTGGACCGGGAAACCGCTGTCCGGGCGCGATGTGCTGGTGCGCTGCTATCACGGACTGGGCGATGTGGTGCAGTTTATCCGCTACTGCGCGGTTTTGAAGAGCATGTGCCGGCGGGTGCGGGTACAAGCGTCGCCGGTCTTGCTGGAAGTACTAAGGGGCGTGGCCGGGATTGACGAGTTGCACTCGCTGGAAGCAGCGGACCCGGAGTTTGAGATAGACATTGAACTGCTCGAGTTGCCGCATGCGCTGCGAACCACGCTGGACAGCATTCCCGCACAGATCCCCTATATCCGGATCGAGCCCGACAGGGTAAAGCAAAAGAGCCGCGCGCTCGCCGCGGAGAAGCGGTTCCGGGCGGGACTGGTTTGGGCGTCGGGTGTTTGGCGCCCGGAACGATCTCTCCCACTCTCGTGCTTTTCCTTCCTGGCAGAAATGAAGAACGTTGCGGTGATCGGGCTGCAGCGTGGTCCCGCAGTCGCGGATGTGAAGCACTCAGCCATCCAGTTTGTCCATTCGGAGTGGAACAACGACAGCATCGTGGATACCGCTGCGACCATTCTCAATTTGGACTTGGTAGTCTCAACCGATACGATGACCGCACACCTGGCGGGGGCACTCGGTGTACCCACCTGGCTGCTTCTGCACACGGATTCCGACTGGCGATGGATGGTGGAAAGGGAAGATTCGCCGTGGTACCCGAGCATGCGCTTGTTTCGGCAGACCCGGAGTGGCGATTGGCAGGATGTTACACAGAGAGTGGAGGCCGGCATTGCAGCCGGCCTGAGTTCGCACTACCAGCGCGAAGGTTTGCGACCGTAACCGCCGCCACCGCCGCCGCCGCCGCTTGTTTTGGGGCGCGCTTCATTGATATTCAGGGTCCGGCCGTCAACGTCGGTCCCATTCAGACTGGCGATTGCCCGGTCACCCTCCGCATCGTTCGTCATTTCGACGAACGCGAAACCCCGCGGCTGGCCAGTATCCCGGTCCGTAACCACGTTTACGCGGTCGACGGATCCGTACGCTTCGAACAGCGACCGAATGTCGTGCTCCGTTGTTTTAAAGCTCAAATTGCCAACGAAAATGTTTCTCATTTCTCTTCCTTCTGATCTGAAAGCGGAGCAATTCGGGTGGGCGAGAGAAACTCCTGCCTAAACTGGGAGCAATCAAATGCCCTTCAATGCTACCACCGTTTGTACAATGGGGCGGTGTTTCAGACAGCGGCGGGTTGTGCGATGAAAGACGCAAGTTCACCGATTTCGGCGTCGCTCAATTGAAAATCGGCTGCGCCGATGACGCCGTCCACCTGTTTGGCTGAGCGCATCCCTACGATGGCTGCTGTGACTTCCGGCCTGCGCAGAGTCCACGCGATAGCGACCTCCCCGGGGGTGCGTCCGTGGCGGTTCCCGATTTCGCGCATCAATTCCACGAGTGCAAGATTGTGGCTTAGCCTGGGCTCCTGGAAGGGCGGTGTACGCCGGCGAAAGTCGTCCTCAGGCATTGCGGCAACGCGTTCCTTTGTCATGGAGCCGCTGAGCAGCCCGGATTTCATTGGCGAATACACAATGACGCCGATGTTGTTCTCCGTCACATAGGGAAGGATTTTCTCTTCGATCTCCGGCGCCAGGAGCGAGTAAGGTGGCTGCAGTGAAGTAATCGGCGCGATCTTCATGGCACGCTTCATCTGGTCCACATTGAAGTTGGACACGCCGATGTAACGCACCTTTCCCTCCTCTTTCAGCTTCGCCATTTCGGTCCATCCCTCTTCGATGTCTTCGTCGGGCTCAGGCCAGTGAATCTGGTAGAGGTCAATCACGTCCAAGTTCAGACGGCGCAGACTGGCTTCCGCTTCCCTGCGAATGGAATCAGCCTTCAGGCTCTTGCCGATTTCACGCTTTTCGTTCCAGACCCGTGCGCACTTGGTAAATACCAAGGGCTTGTTCGGACGGCCTTCGAGGGCTCGCGCTACGACCTCTTCAGAATGCCCGAGGCCATACACCGCGGCAGTATCGATCCAATTGATGCCGCGATCGAGTGCGGCGCGAATGGCCTGTACCGAATCGTTATCGTCCTGCGCGCCCCAGGCAAAGGCCCATCCGCCTCCGCCCATAGCCCATGCGCCGACACCGATTCGGGTGAGGTGCATGTCGCTGTTTCCCAGTTGTTTCGTTTCCATACCGATTAGAATAGTGGATTCCCGGAGAACATCATGCCCCAAAATCCGCCCCAATCGTACGAGAAGCACACACGTTTCGACCCGCCGTTCCACTTTTTCGCGATGCCTATCGCATTCATCACCGTGTGTCTCGCTATCTCGAACATGGTTCGGCGGTTCACCCTGGTCAGCTGCTGGCTGGTGGTGCTCTCCCTGGCTTTTCTGGTGGCGGTGTTTCTGATTCGCACCTATGCGTTGAAGGTTCAGGACCGTGTGATCCGCTTGGAAGAAACCCTGCGATTACAAAGGGTGCTGCCGGAATCGCTGAGGTCACGAATCGGTGAGTTGACGCTAGGACAGATCGTGGGATTGCGCTTTGCCTCGGATGCGGAACTGCCGTCGCTGGTTGAGCAGGCGCTCGCTCAGGGCTGGAAATCGAAGGAGATCAAACAGGCAGTCCGCGAGTGGCGCCCAGATTACCATCGGGTGTAAGAGGAAGCGAACGGCTTTTATCGAAGGTCTGAAGCGCGGAAAGCAAGGCCTTTTGCAACTGATGTGAACTCGTCGCCCCCAGCGATGCGGGTTGCGCCGAAGCGCCGTTGGAATAGAGCCCGCACGACAGGAACCAGCGAAGTACCGCCGGTCAGAAATACCCGGTCGATTGCGCTCGGAACCACGGACGCGGAGGTCAGCAAGGTTTCGACCGCGTTTTCGATACGCGCGAGGTCTTCGGCGATCCACGTTTCAAACTCCGCCCGGGTCACCCGTTGTTGAATCTGAACGGAAGAATGCACGAATGAAAACAAGCTTTCGTGCTCAACCGACAGCTCGAACTTGGTACGTTGCACCGCGCGATGCAGCTGAAGGCCGAGATCGTTGTCGACCAATGCAATCAGCTTAGAGATCTTCTCCGGCTCAATTGCCTGCGCCTCAATGGAGTGCAGCATGCGCATGGTCTCATGAGACTTCAGGAAAGACAAGTGGTGCCAGCGTTCCAGCTTCCGGTAAACCGATCCGGGAACCGGTAATATCTTGTGCATCGAGCGGTATTCCGAGCCTTCTCCTAAAAGGGGCGAGACCAGATGCCGCACGATGCGCGCGTCGAAAACATCTCCGGCGAGCGGGATTCCTTCGGTCGCAAGGATTTTGCGTTTGCGCTTCCCTCGGCGTAAGGATGGACCAACCGGGAGAAGCGAGAAATCGCTGGTGCCGCCGCCGAAGTCCGCGATCAGGATGAGTTCGTCGTGGTCCAGACTGCTTTCGTAGAAATAGGCCGCGCCCACCGGTTCGTATTCGAACGTGACGGTACCGAACCCCGCGTGGCTGAATGCAGCGCGGAGGCGGCCGATTGCCATCTCCTCGTCTTCTTCCGTCTCCGCGCCAACAAATCGCACCGGCCGACCGACCACGACGCGTTCACCCGGCGCTCCGAACTGCGCATTTGATTCCTTACTCAGAGCGCGGACCACCAGGGTGACCAGATCTTCGGCATTGTAACGGCGGCCCGAGATCTGCGTGGATGTGAATAGTCGGCTGCCGAGCAGGGACTTGATGGATTGAATCAGGCGGCCGCCCGACTGACCTTCGGCGTGCTCCTCCAGATATCTGTCGATCGCGACAGGCCCAGCGGCAACCGGCTGCCGTTCACCCGGAAAGAAAAGCACGGAGCGGAATGTGTCCGTGGGCGCTACATCCAAGTGGAAGCGGGCAAGCGCTATGGTGTCACCATCTTTTACTGCGAGTGCACTGTTCGTGGTTCCGAAATCAATTCCAACACTTCGCTGCCGGTTCACCGAAGAGAGGCCTGGGAAACCGCATCTTCATTCGCGGGATCATTGGTGCCCCGCGATGCCGCCAGCAGCTCGGTTACTTTCGCGGCCAGACCTTCCACATGCGGCGACGCGAACATCTCGCCGTGCGCTCCGGTGGTTTCGTAAACTTCCAGTCCGCGCGGAAGCAGGTCTCCCCAGCCGAACGTGCTGTCCACCGAATCGGGAATCAGACCGCGACGGAAGTACACCACTCTGCCCGAGTATGGCTTGGGATGATAATCGAGCGCCGCGAGCACGATCACTCGTTCGATATCGCGCAGGTGCTGCGAAGCTCTGGCGGACGCGCCGCCCCTCATCAGCGCTTTATAAGCAGCGCGCCAGAAAAGCATGTTTACATGCCGGAGCACAGTTCCCGCGCGACCTGCCGCATACGCCGTGCGCTCCCATACCCGCATCTCCCGCATCCGCTTCAGATGGAACAACGCCGAACTGGAATAGAAAGTAGCGGTGTCGCGGAGGCGGTTAAGGCTTGAGCCACCACGCCGCGCGGCAACGTTGCCGCCATCGAAGAAGATAAGCATCTCGACCGTTTCGCCCTGTTCCGCAAGCTGCTGCGCCATCTCGTACGCAACCGTAGTGGCGATGCACCACGCACCAATGACATATGGCCCGTGCGCCTGCCGGAATCGCATTGCAGTGATAAGCTTCGTCGCTATCTCAGGGATGTTGTATGGTTCCGAAAGCTCGGAAATGTCGGGCCACGGCATTCCAAAGAGCGGCTGATCAGTGCCCAGCATCTGCGCGAAACGATAGAACATGCTGCGCGCCTCAACCATGAAGAAAGGAGTTCGCGAACCGAGCGGCTGGATGGCGGCGAGACCACGCTGAAACCGAGAGCCGGGCACCTGACGCAGATGTTTCGCCAGCTGGCGTACCGAGGGCGCGGAGAACAGAACTGCCAGCGGTACACGCATTCCGGTCTCCCGCTCCAGATCGATGGCCAGCTTCGCCGCCTGTAAAGAGTGACCGCCCAGCGCAAAGAAATTGTCCGTCACACGAAGCGCGTCTCGCCTGAGCACAGCTTTCCAGACACCGAGCAGACGCAATTCCAGGTCATCGGCTTCGGGCTCGCCCGGGTCGCGTTGCAGCTCACGCGCTTGTTCCAGAGCCGGAAGCGCGCTGCGATCCAGCTTTCCGTTGGCGGAGAGCGGACGAGCGGCCAGCACACGGAAGCGCGCGGGAACCATGTAATCCGGCAATTGCTTTGCCAGCGCTTCACGAAGTTCATCCTCGTTTGCTTCGGCGGAAAGCACCAGATAGGCGACAAGCTGCCGGTCCGCGTCGGTTCCCTGAAGAGCAACAGCAGCATCTTCCACCGCGGGCTGTTTCATCAGAATGGCTTCGATTTCGCCCAGTTCGATGCGGAAGCCGCGCAGCTTCACCTGAGAATCGATGCGCTCAATAAATTCCAGCTGACCGTCGGACCGCCAGCGGACGCGGTCGCCGGTGCGGAACATGCGATCCCCTGCCGGGCCGGCAACGAACCGTTCGGCCGTCAGCTCAGGTTGCCTCCAGTATTCCCTTGCCACCCCTGAACCTGCAATGCAAAGTTCGCCGGGAATGCCGACAGGGCAGAGCTGCCCTCCGTCGTCGACCACGTAAACGCGTGTGTTCGCAATAGGCCGCCCGATGGTGACGTCGCCGTTCCCAATGCGCGACATGGTGGACCACACGCTAGTCTCCGTCGGTCCGAAAAGATTCCAGGCGGGGCATTCCGTTTTCGCAATCCGCTCAGCGATCCACGGCGGCAGCGCCTCGGCTCCGGACAGGATGCGGAACCCGGACGGTGGATGCCATCCCTGGTCCAGCAGCATAGCCCAGGCAGAAGGGGTAGCCTGCATGATGGTGGCTCGAGAGCGTTCCAGGAGGCGGCGCAGGCGCGACGGGTCACGCGTATCTTCGCGGCTCGCGAGGACCACTCGCGCTCCCACCATCAGCGGCAGCCAGAGCTCAGGAACGGACATATCGAATGCCGCTGTAGCCAGGGCCAGCATGGTGTCGCGATCGCTCACGGACATCTCCTGACGCATGTCGGAGAGCAGATTCGTCACTGAGCGATGCGGGATCGCCACACCTTTGGGCCGGCCGGTGGAGCCGGATGTATAGATGACGTAGGCAAGATGCTCGGGTCCGGCGTGCGTGGGCAAAGCCTCGGCTGACCCCGCACTGTTCTCCGCAATCACAGCAGGTGTCAGGACGATTTCCGCACCCGAATCCTCACGGATGAGCTGTTGACGCTCACGCGGGTAGTCCGGATCAATCGGGACGAAAGCGGCCCCCGCCTTCCATATACCGAGCAGCCCAATCATCATCTCAAGCGAGCGCTCCACCACGATGCCCACCAGTGTTTCCGGTCTGGCGCCGTGTTCGCGGAGGTAACCGGCGAGGACATTGGAACGGGCGTCAAGTTCGGAGTAGGTCAGCTCCTGGCGATTGCATTCCACCGCCGTTCGACCGGGTGTGAGAGCCGCCTGGCACGCGAACAGTTCAGGAAACGCTGTTTGGGGGAAATCCTCAGTTGTTTTGTTCCAGGCGTGGAACGTTTCAATTTCAACCGACGTGAGCAGGGGAAGATGAACAATCGGCAAGTCCGGTTGACGGATGGCCGCTTGGAGCAGAGTGGCGAAGTGGCCTGCCGTGCGAACGATGCGCTCGGCGTCAAAGAGATCGCGATTGTAGTTGAGCAGACAATTGAGGCGGCCATCACGCTCCTGCATGGCAAGCGTGATATCGAATCGAGCGGTGGCCATCTCTGTGCCAAGGTGCTCCGCGCGAACAGCGCCGAGAGAAAATGGCTCAGCCGGCTGGTTGTGCAGGATCATCAAAACCTGAAAGAGAGGCGTATAGCCCGGGCGGCGTTCGGGATCAAGAATCTCAACCAGCTTTTCAAACGGCAGGTCCTGATGAGCGTAAGCATCCAGCGTGGTCGCGCGCACCCGTCCAATCACTTCCTTGAAGCTTGGTGCGCCGGAAAGGTCGGTGCGCATCACCAAGGTATTTACGAATGGTCCGATCAGCGATTCCGTTTCTATGTGATTACGGCCTGCGGTTGGGGTTCCAACACTGATATCGTCCATGCCGGAGTAGCGCGAAAGCAGCACTTGCAATCCGGCAAGAAGCGTCATGAAGAGCGTGGCGCCCTGTGTGCGGCTGTATCGATTCAGCGCGTCTGTGAGTTTTTCGGTAAAGGCAAATTCGTGATTACCCGCTGCATAGGTCTGGGTCGCCGGGCGAGGACGATCAGTAGGCAACTCGAAAAGCGGCGGAGCACCCCTCAGCTGAGAACGCCAGAAGACTGTGTCCGGGTTCAGGCGTGCCTGCGTGAAGGACTCGTGTTGCCAGTGGGCATAGTCGGCGTACTGGATCGGCAGCGGCGCAAGCGTTTCGCCCTCGTACAAGGCGGCCAGTTCCCGATACATCACTTCGAGAGACCAGCCGTCTGTGATGATATGGTGCAGCACGAAAACAAGCGCGTGCCGGTCCGGCGCAAGCCGGTGTACTCGCACGCGCAGTAGAGGGCCTTGATTCAGGTCGAACGCGTAGGCCGCTTCGAGCGCAATAGATGAATCCAGCGAATCTTCACTGCTGTTCACGAACTCGAAATCCGCGGCCGCGTCCGCAGCGATCCTCTGGACTGGTTCGCCATTCACCTGACGAAACGTGGTGCGCAAAATTTCATGGCGCGCAATCAGCAGAGTAAACGACCCGCGCAACCGGTCGATGTCCAGCGGCCCCGTCAGCAGAAGGGCCTGAGGAACGTTGTACATGGGGCTTGCCCCCTCGTAATAACGATCGAGAAACCACAGTCGCTGCTGCGCAAATGAGACGGGCTCGTCGTCTGTGCGCGGATACCGACGCAGTGGCGGAAGATCTGAGGTCCGGCGATCACGTTCCAGCAAGCGGGCCAGAGATCGTCCCGAGGGCGCATCGAACAGGGCGCGCAAGGGAACGTCCACGCCGGTTTTCTCCCGAATGCGCGACATCGCGCGCGCGGCCAGCAGCGAATGGCCTCCCAGATGAAAGAAGTGATCCTCCACGCCGACGGCATCCAACCGAAGCACTTCGCAGAAAATGTTCGCGATCACTTCCTCCGTTTGCGTGACGGGATGGCGGGAAACCGGATTGGCGGCCATTGCTCGCGCCTGATCCGGGACGGGGAGCGCACGGCGATCCAGCTTCCCGTTGGCCGAACGCGGCAGGGCGTCGAGCAGCACAAACCGCGAAGGAATCATGTAGTCGGGCAGGCGGGCGGCAAGAGCAGTGCGAAGTTCTGCTTCGGTCAGGTCGGCGGAACCAACTAAGTAAGCAACCAGCCGCTTATCTCCGGGCTGATCTTCCCGGATGATCACAGCCGCAGCCCGCACGCCCGGGTGCAACGCAAGGGCTGCCTCGATTTCGCCTGGTTCGATGCGGAACCCGCGCAGCTTAACCTGATTGTCCACGCGTTCCACAAAATCGAGCCGGCCATCGGCAAGCCTGCGAACACGGTCCCCGGTGCGGAACATCCGCCGGCCCGCGGCATCAACTACGAATTTCTCTGCTGTCAGTTCCGGGCGTTTCCAGTAACCACGCGCGACGCCCTCGCCCGAGATATACAGCTCGCCGGGCACACCCAGCGGAATTTCCCGACGGTTCTCGTCGAGAACGTAGACCTGGGTATTCGCGATGGGGTATCCGATGGTAACCGGCCCTCCGTCAACGCGTGCCATAGTGCTCCACACGCAGGTTTCGGTCGGGCCAAACAGGTTCCAGACATCGCAGTTCAATTCAGCGAGCCGCGTGGCGATGTCTGCCGGGAAAGGTTCGGCGCCACAAAGCAGCCGAAACCCGGGAGGCGGAGCCCAGCCGGCGTCCAGCAACATAGTCCATGTGGACGGCGTGCCCTGCATGATGGTGGCGCCCGATGTCCTCAGCAGTTCTGCCAACCGCTGCCCGTCACGTGCATCGTCGCGCGAGGCAAGCACTACCTGTCCGCCGGTCATGAGCGGAAGCCAGAGTTCCGGCACGGACATATCAAATGCCGCAGTGGCGACGGCAAGCATGGTATCCGCTTCGCCGATGCTTATCGTCCGCTGCATCGCGTGGAGCAGATTGCCAAGAGACCGATGCTCGATCGCAACGCCTTTGGGCTTACCAGTGGAGCCCGATGTATAAATGACGTACGCAAGGTTTTGCTGGATGAGTCCGGTTTCCGTGGTTGTCTCTGCGGTGCCCAGTGATGCGATCTCAAGCCCAGTCAGCACGATATTCACGCCGGCATCCGTGCGCATGAATGCCTGTCGATCCTCCGGGTACTCGGGATCGATGGGAACGTACGCGCCCCCGGCCTTCCAGATTCCCAGCAGGCCGATCATCATCTCGATCGATCGCTCAACCAGGATTCCTACCAAGGTCTCCGGACCCACGCCGCGCGCACGAAGGGAGGCGGCCACCGCGTTAGACCGCAGGTCCAGTTCAGAGTAAGTGAGTGATCGCCCAGAGTACTCCACAGCAACGGCTGAAGCCCGCCGTTTCGCCTGAGCAAGGAAAAACTTCGGCAGCGAGACATCGGGGAATTCCGCCTCCGTCCTGTTCCATTCCCGCAGTTGTTGCTCTTCAGCGGCGGTAAGCAGAGCCAGATCGCCGACACGAGTTGCCGGATCGCGGATCGCGTCTTCCAGCAAGGTGAGCAGATGGCCGCCTAAGCGCTCCATGCGATCCGCGTCGAACAAATCGCGGTTGTAATTGAGAAGGCAATCCAGATGATTTTCGTATTCTTCGACCGCCAGCGTCACATCGTAGCGGGCTGTCTCCAGGCCCGATATCACTTGTTCCACTTCGGCATCACCCAAACCGAAACGTCTCCCGGGCACATTCTGCAGAACAAACAGCACCTGGAAAAGCGGCGAGTAGCTCTGGCTTCGCTCCGGCTCGAGCAATTCCACCATCTTCTCGAACGGCAGCTCCTGATGCGAGTACGCGCCCAAAGTTACCTGACGCACACGTTCGACCAACTGACCAAAGCCGGGGTTATCCGCGAGGCTCGTGCGCATCACGAGTGTATTGGCAAAGAAGCCGATCAGTCCTTCCGTTTCGACGCGGGTCCGATTCGCGAGGGGTGTTCCGACGCTGATATCCGTCGCGCCGGAGTAACGCGCGAGCAGGACTTGGAAGCCTGCGAGCAGCGTCATAAACAGAGTGGCGCCCTCACGCTGGCTGCACTCCCGGAGGGCAGCCGTCAACTGTTCGCTGACGGAGAACTTGTAATTGCCGGCGGCAAAGGTCTGTGTCGCCGGTCGCGGACGATCCAGCGGCAGTTCGAGCAGCGCCGGCATTCCTGCGAGCTGCTGCTTCCAGTACGCGGCTTCGCGCTCCAGCCGTTCACCGCTTAACCACTCGCGCTGCCATCGTGCGTAATCGGCGTACTGGACGGGGAGAGCCGGTACGGACCGCTCTTCATAGTGGTCGCGGAGTTCGCGATGCAACGCGCCGAACGACCAACCGTCCGAGACAATATGGTGCATCACGATCAGCAGGACGTGGCGTTCCGGGGCAATGCGGTAGACAAACACCCGCATCAAGCCGGCTTGCGCGAGGTCGAACGGTCTGGCGGTCTCGCGTGCAATGTGATCGTCTAACTCGAACGGCGCGATGTCTTTTACTTCGAATCGAAGGGGCGCATCGGTAACAATCACCTGTACGGGTTCGCCGTCCTGCTCGTGGAAAGACGTTCGCAGGATCTCGTGCCGGGCTACGATGGCTGCAAGCGCCGAGCGCAGCTTATCCGTATTGAGCGGCCCGCTCAGAGGAAGCGCCTGCGCGATGTTATACATCGGGCTCTGGCCGCGATAGTACCGATCCAGAAACCAAAGGCGCTGCTGGGCGAACGACAGAGGCTCGGCATCCGTACGCGGCAACGCACGCAGCAAGGGTCCGGACTGATCCCGCCGATGTTCTTCGATGTGCGCCGCGAAACCCGATACGGTCGGATATTCGAACAGTTTCCGAAGAGGCACGTCCGTGTTCAGCCGGGTGCGCACGCGGGAGATCGCGCTCGTAGCCAGCAGAGAATGACCGCCAAGGTGGAAGAAGTTCTCATCGGGGTCCACGTGGCTCAGATGAAGAACCTGTGCGAAGACTTCGCCGATGATCTCCTCCAATTGCGTGCGTGGTGTGATCTTCTCCGGCGCTTTCGGGTTGTCCGGCGCCGGCAACGCCCTGCGGTCAATCTTGCCATTCGGTGAGAGCGGAAACGCGTTAAGAGCTACAACGCGCGAGGGTCGCATGTACTCCGGCAGTTCGCGCGCAAGAGCACTCCGAAGGTCGTCATCATCAAACGCATCGGCCACTACGTAAGCAACCAGACGCTTGTCTCCCGGTGCGTCCTCGCGAATGATTGCCACGGCCGCTTCCACGCCTGCCTGCCTCACTAGCGCCGCTTCAATTTCACCAGGTTCAATACGATAGCCACGCAGTTTAAGCTGCTCATCAGACCGGCCGGCGAAATCGAGTTGCCCGTCGGGCCGCCACCGAACCAGATCACCTGTTCGATAAACAATTCCGCCTGATGGCAATGCAACGAACTTCTCCCGTGTCAGTTCGGGCCGATTCCAGTAACCGTCTGCGACGCCCGCCCCGCCAATGTAGAGTTCGCCCGCAACTCCAACCGGCACCGGTTGGCAATGCTCATCGAGAACCCAAACCTGCGTATTCGCAAGAGGCCTGCCGATACTCACATCACGGCCCTGAATGCGCGCCATCGTGCTCCAAACGCACGTTTCCGTGGGTCCGAACATATTCCACCCGGCACAAGGCAAGTCCGCGATTCGTTCCGCCAAAGCGGGCGGCAAAACGTCCGCCCCGCAGAGAAGGCGGAAGTTTTCCGTCGGCACCCAGCCCTGATCGAGCAGCATGGTCCAGGTTGTGGGCGTGCCCTGCATGATTATGATTCGCGCGCGCTCCAGCAAATCACGAAGCCTCACGGGGTCGCGCGCATCTTCGCGCGTCGCGAGCACGCAGCGCGCGCCGATCATCAGCGGCAGCCAGAGTTCCGGCACGGACATATCGAACGCGGCGGTAGCGAGCGCGAGCATGGCGCTGTCCGCGGTTACACTCAGCTCGCGTCGCATGCACTCCAAAAGATTGGTCAGCGAACGATGCCGAATCGCCACGCCCTTCGGCTGCCCGGTGGATCCCGAGGTGTAGATGACATAAGCCAGATGGTCCGGCGTGAGGCCGGAGGAGACCCGCGCCTCTCCGGGTCCCAGTGCTGCGATAGCTTCTCGGGTGAGCACGATCGCAGCACCGGAATCCTGTTTGATCCACAGCTGACGCTGTTCCGGATAGTCGGGATCGATGGGCACATAGGCCGCTCCCGCTTTCCAAATGCCGAGCAGGCCGGCCATTAAATCCAGCGAGCGCTCGACAACGATGCCGATTAACACGCCTGGGCAGGCGCCGCGCTCTGTCAGGTGTTGCGCAACCGCGTTGGAGCGTCCGTCCAGTTCCGCATAGGTCCAAGTGAGCCCCTCGCACTCCACTGCGATGTTGTTTGGCACTCGCTCAGCCTGCCTGGCGAACAGCTCGGGGAACGTCGCGATTGGGAACTCGCCGCGCGTCTGGTTCCAAACAGCAAATTGCGCCTCTTCGTCCGCCGAGAGCAACCGAAGCTCGGTAACGGGCAACTCAGGATTCGAGATGCCCGCCGCCAGCAGAGTTCTGAAATGCCCGGCCATTCGTTCCATTCGATCTGCATCGAACAGATCGCGATTGTAGTTCAGCTGACAATGCAGGTAGCCGTCGCGTTCCTCCATCGCGAGCGTTACGTCGAATCGTGCCGTGCTGGTTTCAGTGGGAAGCCACTCGGTCTCAACGCCGGGCAGAGTGAAGCGCTCAGCGGGCAAGTTTTGCAGAATAATCAGGACCTGAAACAACGGCGAGTAAGCCGGGCTGCGGTCCGGCTCCAAAATTTCTACCAGCTTTTCGAACGGCAGATCCTGATGCGCGTACGCCCCTAAAGTTACTTCGCGCACCCGGCGAAGCAATTCCCGGAAAGAGGGCGTACCGGAGACATCGGTCCGCAGCACCAGAGTGTTGGCAAAGAATCCGATCAGCTTTTCCGTTTCCGCACGAGTTCGATTCGCAATCGGTGCGCCGACGCAGATATCCGTGACACCTGTGTATCGGGCGAGCAGCAATTGAAAGCCGCCGAGCAGGGTCATGAACAGCGTCGCGCCTTCCGCGCTGCTGAACCTCTTGAGGACCTCCGTCTGCTTAGCGTTAAACATGAAGCCATGATTGCCGGCATGGAACGTCTGCGTGGCGGGCCGCGAATGATCTGCCGGCAATTCTAAAAGCGGCGGCGCCCCTGCGAGTTGACGACGCCAGTACGCAACTTCGCGATCCAGTCGGTCGCCGGAAAGCCACTCGCGTTGCCATTGCGCGAAATCAGCGTATTGGATCACAAGGGGATCGAGAGCTTCGCCGTTGTATGCGGCTCGCACTTCTCGATACAAGACACCAAACGACCACATATCAGAAACAATGTGGTGCATCACAATCAACAGCACGTGCCGGTTAGAGTCGACGCGATAGAGCGTGGCGCGTACCAACGGGCCGGTGGAGAGATCGAAGGGCTGTCCCGCTTCCGCCAAAAGCTGGCGCTGCAGATCCTGCGCAGGCTCAATCTGCAGGGTCGGAGCCCCTGGGTTCCGAATCACCTGAACAGGGCCGCTGGCGAGTTCGCGAAAACTGGTGCGAAGCGCTTCGTGTCGCGCCGCGATCAAAGAAAAGGCTGCTGCGAGCCGATCGACATCGAGTGCGCCTGTAAGCGCGAGCGCTTCCGCGATGTTATACATCGGCGTCTCGCCTTCGTAGTAGCGATCGAGAAACCACAGACGCTGCTGCGCAAAAGAGACCGACTCGGCGCCTGTGCGAGCATAGGGCCGCAGCGCGGGGCCGCCGTCCGTGTGCTCTGTTCCCCCAATGCAGCGCGCCAGACCGCGGACGGTTGGCTCATCAAACAGCAGACGCAGCGGCATTTCCACACCGAGCTTTTCGCGAACCTGCGAGACCACTCGCGTGGCCAGCAGCGAATGTCCCCCGAGAAGAAAGAAGTCGTCTTCCACCGTGACCTGGTCCAGAAGGAGGACGTCGGCGAAGACATTTGCGATCAGTTCCTCGGTGGGTGTGCAGAGTGAGGGCGCTACTCCGCGAACGGGCTCGGGCCTGGGCAGAGCGCTGCGATCCTGTTTGCCGTTGGCCGAAAGCGGCAAAGCCGGGAGCATCACGAACCGCGAAGGGATCATGTAGTCCGGCAGACCAGTCGCGAGCGTCTGGCGCAATTGGTCTTCAGTGACATCGGCACTGACGACATACGCAACCAGCCGCTTGTCTCCGGGTTCGTCCTCTCGAACCACCACCGCCGCACCCTGCACGCCGGGATGCCTTTGCAGAGCAGTTTCAATTTCGCCGGCCTCAATCCGAAAGCCGCGCAGTTTCAGTTGATTGTCGGACCGCCGGATATATTCGAGCCGGCCATCTTGCCGCCAGCGCACAACATCGCCGGTGCGGTACAGCCGGTCTTCGAAACTGGTCTCAATGAACTTTGACGCGGTGAGTTCCGGGTGCTGCCAATACCCGCGCGCGAGACCATCACCGGCGATGTATAGCTCCCCATCGATCCCGACAGGCACCGGCTGAAAGTGTTCGTCGAGCACGTAAACCCGGGTATTCGCGATTGGGTGTCCGATGGATACCAGCTCGCCCTCGATTTCGCCAAAGGTGCTCCACACGCAGGTTTCAGTGGGCCCGAATAGGTTCCACGCGCGACACCCCAGACCTGCCACACGTTTCGCTACTCCCGGTGAAAGTGCTTCCGCGCCACAGAGAAGTCTGAACCCCGCTGGAGGCTGCCACCCCGCGTCCAGCAGCATGTTCCAAGCTGTGGGGGTAGCCTGCATCAACGTGGCGCCGGAGCTTTCCAGGACTTCGCGCAGAAGAGTCGGATCGCGTGACTCGTCCCGGGTAACCAGGACGACGCGCGCGCCCACCATCAAAGGAAGCCACAGTTCCGGCACGGACATATCGAAGGCTGCTGTTGCCAATGCCGGCATCACATCCTGCGGACCGATCTCAAACTCGCGGCGCATCGCTTCAAAAAGGTTGATCAGCGACCCATGCTGGATGGCCACGCCCTTCGGCTGCCCTGTGGAACCCGATGTGTAAATCACATAAGCCAGGCCCCTTTGAGTCGAGCCAGAGCCAGGCGCTTGCCCCAGAGCGCCGAGCGACGCGATGAGGTGGCTGCTCAGCACGATCGACACTCCTGAATCTTCCTGCATGAACCGTCGCCGCGTCTCCGGGTAATCGGGATCCATCGGCACGTAAGCACCTCCGGCCTTCCAGATCCCGAGCAGCCCCACCATCATCTCGATGGAGCGATCGACCAGAATGCCGACGAGCACTTCCGGCGCGACTCCGTGCTCCCGCAAATACAAAGCGACCGCATTGGCGCGCGCATCGAGTTCCGCATACGTGACGGTCTGCCTGCCGCTCTGCACGGCAATGCTGTCAGGCCGCTCAGCTACGCAGTGCGCAAACGTTTCGATGAAGGTCGTTTCCGGGTACTCGATTGAGGTCTCATTCCATGCGCGGAAACTGTGTTCCTCCGGCGGGGTAAGCAGTGCTACATGAGCCAGTGGCTTTTCCGGATCTGTAACAGCGGCGCGGAGAAAGGTCGTGTAATGCCCCGCCATTCGCGCCATCCGAGGCTCGTCGAAGAGGTCGCTGTTGAAATTCAAAACACAGGCAAGCACCCCCTCGCGCTCTTCCATCGCAAGCGTCAGATCCAGGCGCGCTGTCGGGATGTCAATCGGCACTGGCTCCACCGCGAGGCCTCGCAGCACCAACCGATCCGCAGTGGCGTTCTGCAACATGAACAGCACTTGGAAAAGCGGCGCGTACGCGGGGCTGCGTTCCGGCGCCAGCATTTCCACCAGCTTTTCCACCGGCAGGTCCTGGTGTGCGTACGCTTCCAGCGTTCGTTCCCGCACCGCCCGCGTGAGTTCGCGAAAGCCGGCCTCGCCATCCAGTTCCGTGCGAATCACCAGCATGTTGACGAATAACCCGATCTGGTTTTCCGTCTCAATATGCGTTCGATTGGCGATAGGCGTACCCGCCGAGACGTCTGATACCCCCGTATACCTGGCGAGCAGCGCCTGAAACCCGGCCAGCAAGGTCATAAACAGGGTCGCGCTTTCGCTTTCGCTGTAACGCTTCAACGCGGCAGTCAAGTCCTGATCGATGACAAATGTATGGTTTCCGGCGCGCCAGGTTTGTCTGGGCGGACGAGGGCGGTCGGCTGGCAATTCCATTAAAGGCGGCGCTCCGGCCAGACGTTCCCGCCAGTAGCGCGATTCGCGCTCCAATCGTCCACCGGTCAGCCATTCGCGTTGCCACTGCGCAAAATCGGCATACTGCAGTCGAAGCGGTGGCAGCGATTCGCCGGCATAAAGAATGCGAAGGTCCCGGTACAGAACCCCCAGCGACCATCCATCGGAAACGATGTGATGCAAAGTAAACAGCAGGACGTGCCGCTCGGGCGCGAGCCGAAAAAGCGATACTCGCAGAAGACCCGGACGGGTCAGGTCGAAAACGCGGCCTGCTTCGAACGCAAGGCGACTCGCCAACTCCGATTCATCGAGCTCTTCCACCTCGATTTCAAGAGAACTCGCCCGCCCGATTACCTGAACCGGCGAACCCTGCGATTCGCGAAAAGCGGTGCGCAGTGTTTCGTGCCGCGCGATAAGCCCATCGAAAGCATTCGACAGACGGCTCACGTCCAGGCGACCAATGAGCAGTACGGCTTCCGGAATGTTGTACATCGGGCTTTCGCCTTCCAGAAAGCGATCCAAAAACCACAGGCGCTCCTGGGCGAACGAAAGTGGCTCATTTCCCGTGCGCGTGCGCGGTCTTAGCGTCGGCCCCCTGTCGCGCTGCTGCTGCCGCTCAATGTGCAGCGCCAAACCGGCGACCGTCGGGACTTCGAAGATGGTTCGCAGAGCGAACTCCATCCCAAACTCCTGGCGTATGCGCGAAACGGCGCGTGTCGCCAGCAGGGAATGGCCGCCAACACGGAAGAAATTGTCTTCGACACCCACGCGCTCGAGACCGAGTACATCGCCAAAAATCCTGGCGACCGCTTCCTCCAGCGGTGTGCGCGGTGAGGCCGAAATCGCCCGCTCACCGGGGGCGGGCAGCGCTCGCCGGTCAATCTTTCCGTTGAGTGTCAACGGCAGCGCATCCAGGAGCACGAAGCGCGACGGAATCATATACTCCGGCAGCTTTCTTTCCAGTCGCGCTCGCAGTTCCGAGTCCTCCACATCGTTCGCCACCACGTACGCGATCAACTGGCCGTCGCGCAGAATCACCGCGCATTGGTAGTCAATGGCCGCTTCCACTTCGCCCAGTTCGATCCGATATCCGCGCACCTTAACTTGGTGATCCAAACGGCGCAAAAACTCCAGTTCGCCGTCCGCCCGGTACCGAACCAGATCTCCCGTCCGAAAACCGCGCCCTCCGAACTTCTCGGCCGTCAGCTCAGGCCGATTGAGGTAGCCACGAGCAACGTTGTCGCCAGAGATATAGAGTTCCCCGGGAACGCCCGCGGGAACAGACTGGCCGGCCGCGTCCAGAACAGCGAAACGCGTATTGGCGAGAGGCCTTCCAATCGGCACGGGTCCTTCACCGGGCATGACACGGGCCGCTGAGGAATAATTTGTCTCCGTAGGACCATACAGATTCCACAGGCTTTCGCCGCACGCAAGAAGCCGGTCTGCCAATTCGCGCGGCAGCGCTTCGCCGGTGGAAAGCAGACGTATACCGGGCCTGCCGTGCCAACCGGCCTCCAGCAGCAGGCTCCAGGTCCCGGGCGTCGCCTGCAGCACGGTTGGCCTGAGCCCTTCCACGAACTCGCGAAGAGCAAATCCATCGCGCGAGACGGACGACGGTGCGAGCACCACACGCGCGCCGGCTAGCAGCGGAAGATAAAGCTCCAGCGTGGCGATGTCGAACGACAAAGTGGCGATGGCAGGAATGACATCGGCGTAGCTAAAACCAATTTCACTCCTGGCCGCGAATAAAAAATTCACCAAAGAGCGATGTGGCACCACGACGCCCTTCGGCTCTCCGGTCGAGCCGGAGGTATAAAGCACATACGCCGTGCTGTCGATCGTCAGTTCGGAAACCACCGGTTCCGCCTCGCGCAGCATGGCGCCGACGATCAGATCCTTAGTCAGGACAACATCGAGGCCGGCATCGCGCCGAATGAATTCCTTTCGCGCCTCTGGGTAATCCGGGTCGATCGGAACGTACGCCGCACCGGCTTTCCAAACGCCCAGAAGTCCGGCCATCATCTCGAGCGATCGTTCACAGGAGATTCCGACCAGCGCGCCGTCCCCGACCCCGTGTTCGCGCAGCCAGGCGGCAACAGAGTTCGCGCGCGCGTTCAGTTCCGCGTACGTCCATGCGCCACCCTGGCACTCCACCGCGACGCTTTCCGGCATTTGGGCGATCAGTTCCGGAAACGGCAACTGCGGGTACTCAGCGGCAGTCTCGTTCCACCCAGCGATCTGCCGTTCTTCCGCACCCGTGAGCATGGGCAGCGTTGCCGCGCTCTTCTCCGGCTCTGCAAGGGCGGCCGCCATCAGTGTCACGTAGTGCCCTGCCATGCGCTCGATCCGGTCCGCATCGAACAGATCGCCGTTGTAATTCAATACGCATTGCAGGTGAGCCCCGCGCTCCTCCACTGCGAGTGTGAGATCGAACCGCGCGTTCGTCACTTCGGGCGGCAGTTGCTGGGCTTCCAGACCGGGCAGGGTTAGTTTTTCAGCGGAAGCATTCTGCAGCAGGAAGAGAACCTGAAACAACGGCGGATACGCGGGGCTGCGATCCGGAGCCAGCACCTCCACCAGCTTTTCAAACGGCAGTTCCTGATGAGCATAAGCCTGCAGTGCCGTCTCGCGAACCCGTAACGTCAGCTCGCGGAAGTTGGGATCGCCCGACAAACTGGTCCGCATCACCAGCGTGTTGACGAAAAAACCGATCAGCGATTCCGTTTCCACACGTGTACGATTGGCGATCGGCGTTCCGACACACACGTCGTCCACTCCCGCATACCGCGCCAGCAGAAGCTGGAAGCCAGCCAGCAGCGTCATGAAGAGCGTCACATTTTCTGCGCGGCCAAAAAGCCTTAGCTGCTGCGTTAGATCCTCATCGACAGCGAAAACGTGGTTGCCGCCCGCAAATGTCTGCTTCGCCCCGCGCGGCCGGTCCAGCGGCAGATCGAGCAGCGCCGGAGCCCCTGCCATCTGCGCCTGCCAATACTCTGATTCACGCGCCAGACGCTCGCCCGATAGCCACTCCCGCTGCCATTTGGCGTAATCCGAATACTGAATCGACAGCGGCGCAGGAGTCCGCCCCTCATAGAGGCCCCGCAAATCGCGGAACATGACGCCGAACGACCAGCCATCCGAGATGATGTGGTGCAGCAGCAGCAAAAGCACATGGCGATCAGGCGCAAGGCGATACAGGCGGACCCGAAACAGAGCGCGGCCGCTTAGGTCAAACGCCCGGGCCGCTTCCTGAGCAATATAGGCGGAGACTTCGCTTTCGGCCAGGTCGTCGATTTCGAAATCAACCGCATTATCTTCCGCGATTACCTGGACCGGCCCACCTCCCACTTCACGGAAGCCGGTGCGGAGCGTCTCATGGCGCACGGTAAGAGAGTGCAGCGCGGCACGAAGACGGCCGACGTCCAGACACCCCGAAAGCAGCACTGCTTGCGGCATGCTATACATGGGGCTCTCGCCCTCATAAAGCCGATCCAAAAACCAGAGCCGCTGCTGTGCGAAGGAAACGGGCTCTTCCCTGCTTCGCACATAGGCGCACAGCGCCGGTTCTCGCTCCTGCGTCTTCGAGCCCTTCACGCGCCGCGCGATTCCGGCCACCGTATGCGCCTCAAACAACGTGCGCAGCGTAACGTCCAGGCCCAGCTGTTCCCGGATCCGTGACACCACTCGCGTGGCCAGCAGCGAGTGCCCGCCGAGGTGAAAAAAGTTGTCGTTTACCCCGACGCGCTCTATGCCCAGCACCTCCGCAAATATCTGCGCCATGGATTCCTCCAAAGGCGTATGCGGCACGTCCGATACTTCGGGCTGTCCGGGTTCCGGCAGCGCGCGTCGATCGATTTTCCCGTGGCGCGTCAGTGGCATTGCGTCCAAAAACACGAAGCGCGCAGGAACCATGTACTCCGGCAGTCGCTTCGCCAACTCGGCCCGCAGATCGGCTTCACTCGCGCTGTCCGCCGCGACGTAGGCTACCAGCAAGCCGTTCCGCAGCAGCACCGCGCACGGCCTTCCGATGGCCGCTTCGATCTCACCCGGCTCAATTCGGTATCCGCGCAGTTTGATCTGATGATCCAGACGCCGCAGGAACTCCAGTTCTCCATCCGCGCGGTACCGCACCAGATCTCCCGTGCGAAAACCGTGTTCTCCGAATCTTTCGGCCGTCAGTGCCGGCTGGTTCAGATACCCGAGCGTCACGTTCTCGCCCGCGATATGAAGCTCGCCCGGTACTCCGACCGGAACTAACTGCCCCGCCCCGTCCAAAACCGCAAACTGTGTATTCGCCAACGGGCTTCCGATCGACACCGGCCCTTCGCCCGGTTCAACCTGAGCCACCGATGAGTAGTTCGTCTCCGTAGGGCCGTACAGGTTCAGCAGTCTCGCACCGCATTCCAGCAATTGATTTGCGAGCGCGCGTGGCAGCGCTTCGCCGGTTGTGAGGAGACACATCGCGGAGCCCCCGCGCCAACCTGCTTCCAGCAGCATGCTCCAAGTTGCGGGCGTTGCCTGCAGCACGGTGGGTCGCATGCGTTCCAGCAGCGTGCGAAGCGCGAAGCCGTCGCGCGTGACGCCGGCAGGACAAATCACAGCGCGCGCGCCGGCCAGCAGCGGCAAATATAACTCGAGCGTCGCGATATCGAACGATAACGTCGCAATCGCGGGAATTAGGTCCGAGTCTGTGAACCCGAGTTCGCGCTGGGCGGCAAACAGAAAATTCACCAGTGAACGATGCGGAACCACGACCCCCTTCGGCGTTCCCGTCGAGCCTGAGGTGTAGAGCACGTACGCCGGGCTATCGAGCGTCAACGGCGAGCTAACCGGCTCCGCCGACAACTTCATCGCCTCGGCAAGGGAATCTCTGGTAAGAACAATCCTCAATCCGGCATCGCCCCGAATCAGCTCGCGGCGAGCTTCCGGCAACTCCGGATCAATCGGCACATACGCGGACCCAGCCTTCCAGATGCCCAGCAGACCCGCAATCAATTCAATGGATCGTTCGCCCTCGATGCCGACCAGCGCTCCCGCTTGCACTCCGTGTTTGCGCAGGTAAGCCGCGACGGAATTTGCGCGCGTTTCCAGCTCCGCATAACTCCACGCGTGGCCTTCGCACTCCACCGCAACGCGCTCAGACGTCTTGGAAATCAAATCCGGCAACGGAGTCTGGGGGTAAGCGACCCTCGTCTGGTTCCACTCGGCAATCTGCCGCTCTTCAGCGACTGTCAGCATGCGCAGTGTACCCACGCTGCGCTCCGGTTCCGTTACGGCAGAAGCCAGCAGAGTCGCGTAGTGCCCCACCAGACGATCAATCCGGTCCGCATCAAACAGATCCGTGTTGTACTCGATGGTGCCGCCGATCGCCCCTTCTGTGCGCTCGATGTTTACGGTGAGATCGAACTTCGCCAGATCGCTTTCCCATCGCGCGGATTTGGTCACCACTCCCGGCATCTCAAGCGCGTCGCGCGCCGCGTTCTGCACCGCGAACATCACCTGAAAAAGCGGTGTGTGGCTCATGCCACGCTCCGGCTGCAGTTCCTCCACGATGCGCTGGAAAGGTACGTCCTGATGCGCAAACGCATCGAGCGCGGTGTCGCGAACTGAACCAAGCAGTTCGCGAAAACCAAGTCCCGCGGTCACCTGAGCGCGCAGCACCAGCGTATTCACGAAAAATCCAATCAGACCCTCCGTCTCCACGCGCGTGCGGTTCGCCACCGGACTTCCGACGCAGATATCCGTCTCGCCCGTGTACCGGTGCAGCAACACCTGGAAAGCCGCCAGAAGAGTCATGAACAGTGTGGCGTGCTCTTTCCGGCTCAGTTCCTTGATGCCGTCCGAAACCGATGCCGGGAGAGTGAACTCAAACCGCGCTCCGCTGAAAGTTTGCAGCGCGCTCCGTGGACGGTCGGTCGGCAGTTCCAGCACTGCATCCGCACCCGCAAGCTGCTTCAGCCAGTAACCCAGCCGCACCTCTGGCAAACGCTCACGCAGGGTGAAATCGGCATATTGGATAGGCAGCGGTGGCAGCGCCTGCCCGCGCAGAATCGCGTTCACCTCGCGAAACAGCACGCCCACCGACCATCCGTCCGCAATGATATGATGCAGCACCAAAACCAGTTCGTAATCGCCCGGTCCGATTCTCGTCGCACATGCGCGAATCAGCGGATCATGTGCCAGGTCGAACGGTCGCGCGCCTTCCGCATGTGCCGACGCGCGGTCCACCAGCGGCACGTCGATAGTCAGTTCCGGCGAGACGACCTGAACGGCCTGACCGTCGATGCTGAGGAAATTCGTGCGCAGTGCTTCGTGCCGGCGGATCACTTCGTTCAGCGCACGTTTGAACGCCGCCACATCAAAGCGCCCCCCCAGCCGAAGTACGGCGGGAATGTTATACAGCGCTCGGTCGGCCTCGTAGAGGCAGTCCAGAAACCAGAGGCGCTCCTGCGCAAAGGAAAGCGGTAGCCTTTCCGGTCGCGCTGCGGGAGCAGGCGCCGGCTTTCTCGCTTCCGCCCCTTCAATCAGCCGCGCCAATGCCGCTGCTGTCGGGGAATCGAACAAAGCGCGCGAAGGCAGTTCGATTTCCCACATCTCCGTGACGCGCGAGAGCACTGCCGTCACCAGGAGCGAATGGCCGCCCAGATGAAAGAAATCATCGTCCGCCGCCACCGCTTCGGTTTGCAGCACTTCCGCGAAGATCGATGTCAGCACCTTCTCAACCGGCGTCGACGCGGGCACGAATTCCTTCTCTGCGACAGGCGCGGCAACCGGAGTCTGTTTCCCCAGCGCGAGCCGGTCGATTTTGCCGGTGCCTGTCAACGGCATGGTCTCCAGATATACGAACCGCGATGGAACCATGAAGTCCGGCAGTCTCCCTGCAACATGAATGCGCAGCGGCTCGGGCGCCGAGTCCGAAACAAGATAAGCCGTCAGGTTGTCCGATTCCAAGACCACTGCTGCGGCATGAACGCCGGGAAAGTCGAGCAGCGCTGCTTCCACTTCTCCCGCTTCTACGCGGTTCCCGCGCACTTTAGCTTGACCGTCCAGGCGACCGAGAAATTCCAAATTACCGTCCGGCAGAAAACGAACGCGGTCGCCCGTCCGAAACCAGCCTGCGGACGAAAACTTCTCCGCGGTGAGCTCAGGCCGATTCAGGTAGCCTCTGCTGACGCCGTCTCCCGCAATCCACAGTTCACCAGGCAAACCAGGCGGCACCGCGCGGCCCTGCGGATCGAGAACATGGAACTGCGTATTGGCGATCGCTCGGCCAATCGGAATCTGCCGGTCTTCTCCGCTTTGCACGCGATACATGGACGAGAAAACCGTGGTCTCGGTGGGCCCGTAACCATTCCAAACCGCGGCGCAACGACCCAGGAGGGCATCCGCCAGTTCAGGCGTCAGCACTTCGCCCCCGGACAGAACCTTCAGGCCCGGGCTTCCCTTCCAGCCGGTTTGCACCAGTGACCGCCAGGTCGCCGGCGTGGCAAACATGAGAGAAGGGCGGTGCTGGTCGATCAATGTGGCAAGGCGCCGGCTGTCTTTCGCATCGTCCCGGCTCGCAATAACTACCCGTCCGCCCGCCACGAGCGGCAGAAACAGCTCCATCGCCGCGGCATCGAAGGAGATCGTTGTGATCGCCAGCAGAGTATCAACGGAGGTAAAGCCGGTCTCCGCGATCATGGCCTGAATCAGGTTCGTCAGGTTCCGGTGCGTAATGCATGCACCCTTCGGTTCGCCGGTGGAGCCTGACGTATACAGCACTGCGGCAACGCCTTCCAGTGAAGCGTTCGAAACCGGCGCGTCGGAAGAAACGGCGTCTTCTATGCAGAACACGCGCTCAGCCTGCAGACGGCCTTCAAAACTCCGCTGCGTCACCAGCGCCGAAGCCCCGGAATCGCGCAGCATAAATTGCAGCCGCTCCGGCGGGAACGAGGGATCCAGCGGCAGGTAAGCCGCGCCCGCCCTCCAAATTCCGAGAATCGCCCTTGGCAACTCGTCTGAGCTATCCAGCAGCACGCCCACGATGCTGCCGGGTTCGATCGCCTCAAAGCGCAAGCTGGTCGTTACGGTAATCAGTTCGCTCACCGGAAGCTGGCGATATGGCAACGCCGTCTGATTCCATTCCGCCAGTTGCCTGCGCTCGGCATCCGTAAGCATCTCGCCCGTGGCCACCAGATGAACGAGGTGCTCCGCCATGAGCGTCACCACTTCGGGCGGGTACACTTCCGGATTGAACTCAAAGCCATCGATGGTGAGCGTCAGATCGGCGTTCGACCGCGGCGTGAGCCACACCGCGCCAGGAATTGTCTCCGGAAGAAACATCGCGGAACACAGGCTTTTCTGCGGCAGGTCCTGATGCCGCAGTGCGCGCAGCAGACTCCGGCGCACTTCTTCGCCGATATCAGCGACCGCGCAATTCACACGGATGCCAACAATGTTGGCAACGGGACCAATCACGCGGGCGCTGCCCGGCCGGTGCCGGTTCGGCGCGGATAACCCGACCACGACCTCTGATTCGCCTGAATACGCGGCAAGCACCCGGACGAACGCCGTCAGCAGTTCCGCGTAGTCCGCGGCGGGCAGCGAAAGCGCCACGCTCTCAATGCGCGTGCCCGGCTCGAACGGCGGCAAGTCCGCCAGCTCCCGCGCCCGGAACTCTCTCTGGTCCTCCAGCCATCCGCTCGCCAGCCAATTCTGCCGCCGAGCCGAAAATTCGTGGAAATTCGCCGCGTCCGAGGTGCGCCCGATTTGCTCAATTACTAATTGAAATGACCGGATATCCAGCCACTGAGACGTCAGGTAAATCGTGCGGTCACGTACCCGCAGCTCAAGCCCTTCAACAACAGGAAGTGTTGCAGCATCAACTGCTTCGGGCAGGGGAATCGCGATCGAGATCAATCAGACGATTTTACAATAGGAGTCTTTCTATTTCCGCCGCGAGAGTCGGCCAAGTGTAGCTAATTGTTCAAGATATTGGCGCAATGGGCGGGCCGGCGTACCCCAAACCGGCGTACCCGCCCGAACGATTTTCGAGGGCAGAATGCCCGCGCCCGAGCCGACCACCGCGCCCGCTTCGATTCGGGCCTTGTCTCCTACGCCAACCTGCCCGCCAACCACGGCGTGGTCGCCAACCACCACTCCGCCTGACAGTCCGGTTTGCGCCGCAATCACCACGTGGCTCCCGATCTGGCAGTTGTGCCCGATATGAACCAGATTGTCGAGCTTGGTGCTCGAGCCGATACGCGTCACGCCCAGCGCCGCACGATCGATGCAGCTGTTGGCCCCCACTTCGACATCGTCCCCAATTTCCACAGTGCCCACCTGCGGAAACTTCACCCATCGCCGGGTTTCGTCCAAAACGAACCCAAATCCATCGGCGCCAATGACACACCCGGAATGGAGAATCGCGTTGCGCCCGATGCTCACGCGGCCGTAAACCGTCACATTCGCATGCAGCACCGATCCGGCACCGATGCGAACGTCGTGGCCGATTACGCAGCCTGGACCTACTGCAATGTCCGGTGCCAGTGTACAACCGCGGCCAACTGAAACGCTGGGGTGGATGCCAGGTTCGACCGGCGGGTCCGGGTAAAGTAACGTCAGCGCGCGCGCAAACAGCCGGCGCGGGTCGGCATCACGGATCACGGTTTGATCCCGCGCCTCGTACGACGGCGGAACGATCAAACACGCGGCCATCGAGTCACGGGCCGCGGCGAAAGCCCTCACGTGGGCGGCGAACGAAAGATCCATCGATGTCGCGGAGTCAAGCGGCGCGGCTCCGGTAATCAGGTGGTCCGCGGCGCCTTCCACCCTTGTATTCAGAAATTGCGCCAGTTCCCCGGCTGTCAGCTGATTCACGCCACCTTATCCTGACCTGGCTGTCAATGCGTCATCGCATAGATCAGATAGTTGATGCCGTAACGGTAAGCAAGCGTAGTCATGTGCTCCGGGTAGTCCGGCGAATCCGCATACTCCCAAGCATCCCCAACATCCGTATTGAAGTTCGCCGCCACCACCACGCGGTTCCGGCCGTCATACATCGCGCGCCATGCCGGTGTGCTCCCCGGCGGCTGCTCGACCACCACGGACCCGCCGGCGCCCCGCCGCAGATGGCGGGTTCCCGGGATGAACGAGCGATCTTTCTCCTGAATGTCATAAAGCACGTGCATGATGGAGTCCGTTTCCGCGATGTCCGTGATCTGCTGACCGGGCAGCACCAAATCCATGGTTGAGCGAAACACTTCCCACTGATCCGGTCCCCAGAAATCGTCCACCACCAGAAATCCTCCGCGCAGAAGATACTCGCGCAGCAGCTTGGTCTCTTCTCTTGTCAGGCCCCACCAGCCTGCCTGCGTGGCATAGATCCACGGGTTGTCAAACAGTAGCTTGTCTCCCAGACCAAAGTGCAGTGGCTCGGCCGTTTCGATTCTGGTCAGTCGCTGAACGCCCAGGCTGAAATGATCGTCGGCGTCAGGCCAGTCCACTACCCACCATCCTTCCCCGTTGGCGCCGCGCGAAGCGAATCCCCAGCGCCGGTGGTATTGCGGTAAATCGGTATATTCCAGCCGCACGAAGTGGAATTCACCCGCCTTGGAGAAGACCGGGCGCTCTCCTTCGTCGTGACCGGAGAAGCCCAGACGCTGGGCCAGACCCGCGACCGTGAAGAACAGCAGCGCGGCGAAGGCAACGGCCCGTAACATCACCTTCAGTATGCGAGAAAAACCAGTGCGCTGTGTGAACATCGAGGAATGGAATACGTCAGGCTTGGCAGCACGGGACTGAAGGTCTCGCGAATTTGCTTCGGTACGATGACTTACGGTTCAAAAAAGTGGCGCGAATGGGTGCTGGAGGAAGAAGAATCCAAGCCGTTCTACCGCCGCGCCTTCGAACTCGGGATCAACTTCTTCGATACGGCGGATGTGTACTCGCAGGGCGCCAGCGAAGAGATTACCGGACGCGCGGTCAAAGAGTTCGGAGACTCGCGTGACAAGGTGGTGATTGCCACCAAGGTCTTCAACCCCATGGGTGACGATCCGAACCAGCGCGGCCTCTCCCGTAAGCACATCCAGCACGCCATCGACGACAGCCTGATGCGCCTCGGGACGGACTACGTGGACCTGTACCAGATTCACCGCTTCGACTACGAAACTCCGATCGAGGAAACCATCGAGGCGCTCGACGACGTGGTGAAGCAGGGCAAGGCCCTCTATATCGGAGGATCGTCCATGTACGCCTGGCAGTTCGCAAAGATGCTGTACCTGCAGGATGCCATGGGTCTTTCGCGTTTCGTCACCATGCAGAACCACTACAACCTGATGTACCGCGAAGAAGAGCGCGAAATGAACCCGCTCTGCCGCGAGGAAGAGATTGGGCTGATACCGTGGAGTCCTCTCGCGCGGGGCTTTCTGGCTGGCAGCCGGACCAAGGAAAACTTCGGTGAAACGGTGCGCGCCAAGACCGACGAATACGCGCAGAAAATGTATTATCAGCCGTCTGACTTCACTGTTGTGGAGCGCGTTGGCGAAGTAGCGAAGCAGCGCGGTGTTCCCATGGCGCAGGTAGCTCTGGCCTGGGTGCTGCAGCAGCCCGGCGTAACTGCCCCTATCGTGGGTGCGAGCAAAATGAACCATCTCGACGATGCCGTGGCAGCGCTCAATTTGCACCTGACTGATGCGGAACTGCAGGCGTTGGCCGAGCCGTACCAGCCGCATCGAATCCTGGGACATCAATAGGAGCACCGAAGTGGCGTACCGGTTCGAGCCGGGGGAAACGGTTCCCGAAAGCGTGCGGCGGGTAGCAACCGAGGAGTTGTTGTCCGCCGCCGATGGCCTGCGGCTGAGCCAGCCAGCCAACCGCGATAAAGCGATCCATGAAGCCCGCAAGAGCATAAAGAAGACGCGTGGGCTCCTGCGGCTCATGCGAAAGGACCTCGGCGATTTCTTCAAACAGGAGAATGTGCAGCTGCGTGACGTGGGGCGCCGGCTCTCGGATCTGCGCGACGCCAGCGTCATCATCGAGACCTTCGACGGAGTCGTCAAAAAGTACCAGGGTAGTCTCTCGCTGCAGGTGCGGGAATCTATACGCGCGGAACTGGACCGCCGCAAAAAAGCGCAGGGAAAAGCCGCGGGAGCAGCCACCGTGCTGCCGAGCGCAGCGGATGCCCTGCAGTCCGTGGCCGGTGACGTCAAGCTTTGGCCGCTCCGATGCGACCGCCCCGACACAGTGGAATCCGGCTTACGTCGCAGTTGGAAGCGCTGGCGAAAAGCGCGCAGGACAGCCCGCCGTGATCCACGATCCGACAACTTCCACCAGTGGCGGAAGCGCACCAAGGATTGCTGGTATCACACGCGGCTGCTGGGCAAAACTCACCCCGACCTCGCGGCGCGCGAAGGGGACCTGAAGCGCGTGGAAGCCTGGCTTGGGGAAGATCATAACCTCACGGTTCTGTGCGAACGAATTGGCGAAGACCCGGAAAGTTTCGGTGCGCGAGAAGACGTCGACCGGTTCCTCTCCCTCGCAGCGAAACAACAAGAAAGCCTGCGCAAGCAGGCACTCGCGCTTAAACTTCTTGACATACGAAACTCCTAGTAGTACAGTCTTCGTAGATGGCACGCAGCGAAGACGGTCCTCCCCGCCCCACTGATGGCGAACTCGAGATCCTGACCGTCCTCTGGAGCCGCGGGCCGGGTACCGTTCGCGAGATTCATGAGGTTATTACGCAGCGCAGACCCGCACAGTACACCACAGTCCTGAAACTGCTCCAGATCATGGCGGAAAAGGGCCTGGTCCTGCGTGACGAGAAACAGCGCGCGCATCTGTACCGGCCCAGCCGTCCGCGAGAGTGGACCCAGCAGCAGCTGGCCGGCGATCTCCTCGCGCGTGCCTTCGGCGGCTCGGCCGAAAGTCTGCTGCTCGGCGCGCTCTCCGGTCGCAAGACCTCAAAGAAAGAACTGGAAGAAATGCGCCGCATGCTGGAGCGGCTGGAAAAGGAGAAGGAATGAGCGCGGTTCTGGTCCACGCCATCGGTCTGGCATTGGTGCACTTCCTGTGGGAAGGCGCAGTGCTCGCCCTGATCCTCGCCGCCGTTCTCTCTCTCGTACGGCGCGCGAACCTGCGTTACAGAGCAGCCTCCCTCGCCATGCTGGGCATGCTCGCGGCATTCGCCTTCACGGCGGCATGGTCCTTCTCGCAACCGCGGACGCCACTCGTAACCTCAAACCGTATCGACCACTTAACCGGCACCGACGCGGATGGCCGGCTCGTTTACCGCGAAAGCCCGCTGGCGCGTCTGTACCGATTTCTCCCGCAGGTTGTCCTGTTCTGGATGGCTGGCGCTTTGCTTCTTGGCCTCTACCGCCTGGGCGGCTGGCTCGCCGTCGAGCGCATGCGGCGTGCCGGCGTCTGCGCTGTTCCTTCACACTGCCAGGGAAGCCTGCGCGCCCTTGCTCACCGGATGCGCGTATCCAAACCAGTGGTCTTGATGGAATCGAGTTTGGCTCAGGTCCCTATGGTCATTGGGCTCCTGCGGCCCGCCATCCTGGTGCCTGCCGGACTGTTGACCAGCCTGCCGCCCGCTCATCTGGAAGCCATTCTCCTGCATGAGCTGGCACACATTCGCCGTTTTGATTACCTCGTCAACTTGCTGCAAACGGTTGCGGAGACCCTGCTGTTTTACCACCCGGCCGTCTGGTGGATTTCCGGATTGATGCGGGCGGAACGGGAACATTGCTGTGACGATCTTGTGGTCGCGGTACAAGGTGATGCACGCGCCTATGCCGAGGCACTGGTAACGCTGGAAGAACGCCGTTTCGCGGGAACAGAACCCGCGCTTGCAGCAACGGGAGGCAAACTCATGAACCGAATCGGACGCTTACTCAATCCACCGGAGCAGCCGCGCGCGGCCGTTGCTCTCATCCTTTCCATGGCACTGCTGCTGGGCGTTTTCTGCCTCGCCGCGGTTTCCCAAACACCGACTGCGGAACAAAGCCGATTTGAGAAGTGGCTCAACGAAGACGTGGCTTACCTCGTCACACCGCAGGAGCGGTCCGCCTTCGAACACCTCACCACCGACGACGAGCGCGAGCACTTCATCGAACAGTTCTGGGAACGCCGCAATCCCACTCCCGGCGCCTCCCCCAACACCTTCAAGGAAGAACACTACCGCCGCATCGCGTATGCTAACCAGCGTTTCTCTTCCAGCACGCCAGGCTGGAAAACCGACCGCGGCCGCATTTATATCCAGTTCGGCCCCCCCGACGAACTGGAAGCACATCCCGATCGTCAGCAGTGGCTGTATCGCTCCCTGCCCGGTATCGGAACCAACGTGATCATCGAATTTGTCGATCCGGACCGCACCGGAGAATACCGCATGACCCGCGATCCGGATCACAGGTAATATTCCGATTCGCTAGAATCTCAGAATATGCACTCGCGCCTGGTTCTGCTTATTACCGCGGCGTCGGCGGCCTTCTGCGCCGAGACGCCCTACATGAAACCCTCCCAAGCGGTACTCGACGTGATGAACGCGCCGCTGACGCCAACCATGTCCGTGAGTCCCACACGTGACTACGTCATCATGATGCAATCGGCGCGCTACCCCTCCATTGCTGAAGTCGCACAGCCCATGCTGCGCCTGGCCGGCATTCGCATTGATTCCAACACCAACGGCATGCATCTTGCGCCGAACCACACCGGCTTTTCGCTGAAGCGGCTTTCGGACAACACCGAAATCCCTATGAAACTGCCCGCCGGCCATAAACTGGGCTCGCCAGTCTGGAGTCCCGACGGCCGCCAGTTCGCCTTCACCAACACCACCGATCACGCCATCGAAATATGGCTGGGCAACACTGCCACCGGGCAGACCCATCAGATCGGCGGGGTCCAGATCAACGGCGTGCGCGGAGGTTTCGGCGGCGGCGCGCGTGGAGGACGTGGCGGTGGCGACGGTTCCATCGATTGGCTCGGCGACAGCCGCACGCTGCTGGTGCGTCTGGTTCCCTCCGGGCGCGGACCCGTTCCGGCGCTGGCTTCCGTGCCCGTGGGTCCGCACATCCAGGAAAGCCTCGGCCATGCCGGCCCGGTTCCCACGTACGAAGACATGCTGCAGAACCCGCACGACGAAGATCTCTTCGAGTATTATGCGACCTCGCAGCTGGCGTATATCGACAGCTCGAGCGCGCAGGTCACCAAGGTCGGCAAGCCCGCCATTTTCGAAATGGCACAGGTCTCGCCGGACGGGCAGTACATCATGGTTTCGCGCATTCACCGGCCCTTCTCTTATCAGCTGCCTATGGCGTCGTTCCCGCAGGATGTGGAAGTCTGGAATCGGAAGGGCAGCGTGGAATACACGGTCGCGAAGCTGGGCTTGGCGGAACGAGTGGCCATTGGCGGCGTGCGCACCGGGCCCCGTTCTTATCAGTGGCAGCCCACCCAATCCGCTACCCTGACCTTTGTCGAAGCCATGGACGGCGGCAATCCCAAAGAGCAGGTGCCCCATCGCGACCGTCTGCTCATGATCTCCGCGCCTTTCAAAGATCAGCCGAAAGAAGTGTTCGAGAGCGAGCAGCGCTTCGCCAGCATGGAGCCGCTCGAAAAGAGCGGCATGGCACTCGTGAACGACGTGGAGCGCCGCAAGCAGATGACGCGAACCATCGTCGTCGACCTGAATAAGCCCGGTGATCCCGGCAAAATAATCTTCTCCCGCAACGTGCGCGAACGGTATAAGGATCCAGGCCGCCCGCTCCTCCGCGAACTGCCCAACGGCAAGCGCGTGGTCATGATGGAAGGCGATTCCATCCTGCTCGAAGGTGAAGGCGCTTCACCCACCGGCGACCATCCGTTCCTCGATCGCTATAACATCGCCACGGGTAAAACCGAGCGCCTCTTTCAGGCACAGAATGGTTTCGAAACGCTGGAAGCCGTCCTCGATGATAGTGGCAAGCGGTTCATCACGCTGCATGAGAGCCCGAGCGATCCGCCCAACTATTACCTGCACGACGGCGCGACCGTGAAGCCGTTAACCAACTACCCCGACCCCACGCCGCAGATTCGCATGATTAAGAAACAACTGGTGAACTACAAGCGCGCCGACGGCGTGCCCCTGTCCTTCACGCTGTATCTGCCGCCCGAGTACAAGCCCGGCATGAAGCTTCCGGCGCTCCTCTGGGCCTATCCGTATGAGTACACCGATGTCAATACGGCCAGCCAGGTGACCGGTTCCACGGAACGTTACACCACGCTCGTGGGACACATGCTGTTTCTCATGCACGGCTACGCGATTCTGGAAAACGCCGCGATGCCCATCATCGGCGATCCCGAAACCGTGAACAACACCTACGTGCAACAGCTCGTGATGGACGCGAAAGCCGCTGTCGATAAGGCCGTCGAACTTGGCATGATCGATCGCGACCGCATCGGCGTTGGCGGCCACAGCTACGGCGCCTTCATGACCGCCAATCTGCTGGCGCACACGAACTTCTTCCACGCCGGTATGGCGGAAAGCGGCGCTTACAACCGCACCCTCACGCCGTTCGGTTTCCAAAGCGAACAGCGCACCTTCTGGGAAGCGCCGGAGGTCTACACCACCATGTCGCCTTTCTGGAGCGCCAACAAGATCAAAACGCCGCTCCTGATGATCCATGGCGAGGCCGACGACAACACGGGCACGTTCCCCATTCAGTCTGAGCGTCTTTACGCCGCCATTCGCGGTAACGGCGGTACCGTTCGCCTCGTAATGCTCCCCGATGAGGCGCACGGCTACCGCGGCAAAGAAACCCTAGAGCACGTTCTCTGGGAGGAGATGACGTGGTTCGATAAATACCTGAAAGGCGACCACGCCGACGCCATGCCCACCGGCACCAGGTAGCCGCCGGTCCCGGAACTATTTCGCGATCTCACCCACGCGGTGTACCTTCATCAGATTCGTGGTACCCGCGTGGCCCACAGGCTGCCCCGCCACAAACACTACCGTATCTCCCACGTTCAGCAGTTTTCGATCAATTAGCAGCCGGTCCATCTGCGCCAGCATCTCGTCCGTCGAAGCGACATGCGGCGCCAGCACCGGATTCACCCCATAACAAACGGACAACCGCCGCGCCGCTTCGTCGCTCGGAGTCACCGCATAGATCGGCACCGGCGGCCGGTAGCGCGAAATCAGACGCGCGCTGGAGCCTGAAGACGTAAACACCACCACAGCTGCCACACGCGCCGCCCGCGCTGCATGGTAAGCGCTGTCTGCCACCACCTGTGCCGTAGTCGGCTCCGTATGCTGCACGGGATCCTGAAATCCCCGCTTGTTGATCGATCGCTCCGCCTCGTGCGCGATTCTGGTCATATACTGGACCGTCTGCACCGGGAACTTGCCCACGGACGTCTCCGCCGAAAGCATCACCGCATCCGTCCCGTCGTAGATCGCATTCGCCACATCGCTGACCTCGGCGCGCGTGGGCGTGGGGTTCTCAATCATTGATTCCAGCATCTGCGTCGCCGTGATCACGAAGTTCCCTTCCCGGCGCGCCCGGCGAATGATCGACTTCTGCATCGGTGGCACGCGCTCGAGAGAAATCTCCACGCCCAGGTCACCCCGCGCCACCATCACGCCCTCCGCCGTCTCCAGAATCGATTGAATATTTTCGTAAGCTTCCGGCTTTTCGATCTTCGCGATGATCGGAATGTGACGGCTGCCGATATGCCGGCGCAGTTGCCGCACATCGCTCGCCGTTCGCACAAACGACTGCGCAATCATGTCCACGCCCGCAGCCAGACCGTGATCCAGATTTTCCAGATCCCTGTCCGTGATCGATGGCGCGCTCACCCGAACCCCCGGCAAATTGATGCCCTTGTTATTGCCGATTGCGCCGCCCATCACCACTTCCAGATCCACTTCCCGGCCGTCGGACTTCAGCGCGCGCAGTTCCACTGAGCCATCGGCCAGCAGTACGCGATCCCCCGCCTTCACATCTTTCGCGAATTCCCGGTATCCGGTGGAAGCCCGTTCAGCCGTCCCCATCATCGTTTCCGTGGTGATGACGAACTTCTGGCCCGTACGCAAAACGCAGGATCCGCCCTCAAACCGTCCCAGTCGGATCTTGGGGCCCTGCAGATCCAGCAGAATACCGATGTGCTTTCCACACGCCTGTGCCGCGGCCCGTACATTCGTAATGCGCTGCGCGTGGTCCGCCCATTCACCATGCGAAGCATTAAGTCGGAATACATCCACTCCGGCGGCAATCAGGTCACGCAGAGTCTGGGGCGCGTCGGAAGCAGGTCCAAGGGTAGCAACGATTTTTGTGTTCGGCACTTCCGTTCATTTTCACCTATGAACGCGCTACTATGACGGTTCCTGCATGCCTCTCTACCAAGTAATTATCTATGCCATCGTCCAGGGCCTGACCGAATTTCTGCCCGTCAGCAGTTCCGCGCATTTGGAAATTCTCCCGCGGTTGTTCGGCTGGGTGGATCCCGGTTTGGAGTTCGATATCGCGCTGCACGTCGGGACCTTAATCGCCGTGCTCGTTTACTTTTTCAAAGACTGGGTTCAGATCATCGCCAATGGTTTCGGCATGAAGGTGGGCAGTGACCCCGAGCTGGATCGCAATCGCATGCTTCTCTGGCTGCTGGCCGCGGGTACTATTCCCATTGCCATCGCGGGAGTTCTGTTCCGCGACAAAGCCGAAGGCGAGTGGCGCAATCTAACGTTGATCGGCACCATGCTGATTGTCATTGGCGTCTTGATGTGGTTCGCCGAACGCCTCGGACGCCACCGGCGCGATCTCTCCGGCATCACCTGGGTGGATTCCGCCATTATCGGCATCTCTCAGGCGTTGGCAGTGGTCCCCGGCACCTCCCGCTCCGGCATCACCATCGCCACCGGGCTGTTCCGCAATCTCGAGCGTCCCGCCGCAGCGCGCTTTTCCTTCCTGCTCTCCACGCCTGCCATCGCCGGCGCCGCCATCCTGCCGCTGTTGAAGCTGCGCAAAACAGGCGGCATTCCGCCGGAAATGCGGATGCCCTTTATCGTCGGTATCGTAATCAGCGCGCTGGTGGGCGCCGTGGTCATCGCATTCTTCATGCGTTACCTGCGGCGCGCCACGCTTTACCCGTTCATCTACTACCGAATCGCGTTCGGCATCTTCATCGTAGTCTTCGCGTTGATGACCAAATCCTAAAACAGCAGCTTTAAAGCAAACTGAATCTGCCGCGCCGCATAAGTGGTGCGGATTTGGCCGAACGAAGCACTTGTGCTGATCGTATTCGGAATGCCGAAGTTCGTGTGATTGATGACGTTGAAAAACTCCGACCGGAACTGCAGCGATGTGCGTTCGGTAATGCGGAATCGCTTGTCCGCCGCCAGATCCCACTGCTCGAATCCGGGGGAGCGGAACGCGTCTCGGCCCGCACTGCCGAATGGATTGCTCGCCGGAGGGGTCGTGAACACCCACCCTGCGAAGTAGTTGTTGAGCATCGCCGAGCTGCTCGGGTTCGAAGAGCTTCCCGTCACATTCGGACGCAGAAGTGCCTGACCACGGTAATCGTTGGTCAGCCCCGTTACGTCGTTCGCCGTGGAAGCGGAGTAAGTCACGTCGAGCGGCAACCCGGTATGCGCCGTGTTGATCGAGTTCAACTCCCAGCCGCCCGCAATCGCGTCCAGCAGCCCGTTCATGTTCGCGCCGAACCGCCGGCCCTTTCCGAACGGCAGCTCGTAGATAAGGCTCGTGACGTTGATGAGCTTTACGTCGAAGCTGACCGGTCCTTTCTCCTGACCCAGATTGCGGATGTTCTGCGGGTTCGCCACATAGTACCCGGCAAAGGATTCCAGCGCCTGCTCGGAATCTCCCAGCGCCCGAGACCACGTGAAGGAGTTCAAGAAGTAAAGCCCTGAGCCCAGCCGGTGTTCAAAGCGCGCGGAAAAGCCGTTGTACTTGTTGGAACCCGCGGGATCCAGCCAGGTGATCGCGCCGAATGCCTGGTCCGGACGCCGCGGCTGCACGCCCAAAGTCTGCCCCGGCAGGTTCGGATAAGCCTGGTTGTAATCCCCGATGATGGGAAGCCGCGTGCTGTGGTTCCCGTTGTACGCAACCTCGATCACCGTATCTTTGTTCAACTCGCGTTGAATCGAGAAGAACCACGACTGCGTCATCGGCCACTTCGTGTCAGCCGAGATGTAGTCGATGTTCGAGTTCAGCGGATTGAAGTTCGCCGGATTCGCAATCCCCGTGCTGAAGCTGTTGACCGTGGTCAGGAACGTCGGAGGAACCGGACCGCCGGCTGGGATGGACTGCGTTAGCAGGCCGAACAGAGCCTGCGGTGCGTTGATGCCTTCCTGCGCGCTGCCGGGCCGGTTAAAGAAGGAGTAGCTGATGCCATATCCGGCGCGCATCACGTACTTCGGAGCAAAACTATACGCCATTCCAACGCGCGGACCAAAATCCCGGTAATCCGGATGCACCAGCGCGCGGTTGTACAAGCTTCCGTTGGTCGCCTTTACCAGCGAATTGGTCGTGGGGTCGAAGTTCGTCCAGTTGTTGTCCCGTTCCCAGATCGGTGTAGCGAACTCCCAGCGCAGGCCCAGGTTCAGGGTCAGCCTGGAGGTGACCCGGTAATCGTCCTGCACATACAACGAATGGATGTGCTGGCGCAGATTGGTCACGAAGTTGTTTCCCAGGTTGATCGAACTCGGCAGTCCGAAGTAAAAGTCCGCCAGGTTATAGCTGGTCGCATCGGCGGCAACCGTACAGCCCGTGGCCTGACCCAGCTGGCCGCACGTAGGCTTGCTGAACTGCCCCGCGTAGGTATCCAGCCCGTAAAGCGGGTTCACGTCCAGCACTTCGGTCCGAATCGCCAGGAACTCGTATCCGGCTTTCAGGGAGTGGCGTCCGCGAATCAGGTTGTAATTCAGCTTCGGGTTGAACGAGGTCGGATTCTGAAACTGCGGATTGCTCGTCTGCCGTCCGAAAGCATTGAATCCGCTGACGGCCTGAGAATTCAGCCCTCCCGTCAGATTGGGTGAAGTCGGCAAACCCGTGATGCCGTACAGTTGCTGCAGGCTTGGTCCACCCAGCAGCGGCGGTTCCTTGCCGGCCAGCACATGCGTAAAACCGAAGCGTGCTTCGAGCAGTGACGTCGGCGACAGCGTCCAGGTATATCCCGCAGCCGCTTGCTGCTGAATGGCATGAATATACCCGTTTCCGCCCCCGCCCGAAGGACCGGATAAATCCGGCTGATAATACTGCAGATCCTTGCGCTGGCTGAAACGCACAAACGAAGTCATGGCACTGCTGATTTGGTAGTTCAGCTTCGCGTCGTATTTGTCGCTGTAATCCCGAATCAGAAGCAGCGCCTCGTCATTGCTGGCGCGGCCCGGTCCATTCGGCGCCGGCAGATTATTCAACACCGTCGCGGCAAACGGATTCAGCTGCGAAACCGGAATCTGAGTGCCGGCCGGGTACACCGTGTTCGTCAATGGGTTAACCACCGTTACCGGCAGCACCCCGGCGCGGTCGGTCAGGGTGGGGATGGAATCGAAGTTCAGATAGCGCTGCAGCTGACGGTACCCTTCGTAATCGGCAAAAAAGAACAGCTTGTTTTTGATAATCGGGCCGCCCACGGTGAACCCAAACTGGTTCCGCTGCAGCGTGGGCTTCTGGAACACCGCCGGACTGAACGTAAAGCCGGTGGCGTTCAGATCGGTATTGCGCAGGAACTCGTACATCGTTCCATGGAACTGGTTGCCGCCGGAGCGCATCGCCGCATTGATCACACCCCCGCTCACGCGTCCATACTCCGCGCTGAAATTGCTGGTCACCACTTTAAACTCCGCAATCGCGTCCGGCGAAGGCTGCACCACCTGACTTGAATACCCCTGATTGCTCGGCGAATACGCGTTGTTGTCCAGACCGTCCAGCAGAAAATTGTTGTACGTGCTGCGCATGCCATTCACGTTGAACGCCGATTCGCGCGGAGTTCCGCTGGCCGAGAAGGAAACGCCAATCGGCGAGCGGTTCACATTCGTCGAGAGCAGCGCCAAATCGGCATAGTTGCGTCCGTTCAACGGCAGTTCCACAATCTGCTGGCGGTTAATCACCTGGCCTTTTTCGCTTGAATCCGTATCGAGCGCAGCCGCCGCATCGGTCACCTGCACCGATTCGCTGGTCTGGCCCACCTGCAATCCGATATCGACCCGCTGCCGCGCGTTCACATCCACCTGAATGTTCGCTGCTACTGCTTTCGAGAAACCCGGCGCTTCAGCGGTAAGCGTGTACCGGCCGAGGCGAACGTTCGGGAAGTCGTAATCACCGCTGTCACCCGTCGTCGTCCTGGAGACGGCCCCCGTTTCCTGATTCGTCAGCGTGATGCTCGCATGCGAAACCGGCGATGAAGACGGATCAAGGACAGTGCCCAGAACCTCCCCGGTATCGAACTGAGCGAACGCCGGAACAGCGCAAATAATCAGAAACAGGAAGGAGGCACACTTAGCCCCAGGCGAGCGGTATGTTAGCTTCATAAATTGACCCTTATCTTTCGATATTGTAAGCCGCCCGACATGTCATCGTCATTCCAAACCGGTTACAACCGCATGACGGCGGGCCAAACAGAATGAGTCAACTCTGCGATGAGCGCACCCGATTGATGGACCGCGTTCAGGCTACGCTTGTTTCGCTGGCGGACCTCGCCAATGAAGAGCGCCGTGCCATAGAGGACGGCAACCGGGCCCGGGCCGACGCCTTGGACAAACTGATCGAAACCACCATCGGCGATAAAGAGCGCGCCATCGGCGCTTACCGCCAGCACATCGATGATCACGGCTGCGGCCGCGAAGGCGAATAGTCCTCCAGAAATTCCCGCGCGTTTACCACCCGCGTAACGCCCCACTCGGGCGGGTAGTGTTTTCGGTTTCCGGTGATCAGCCACCGCGCCTCCGCCGCCTGCGCGCATTCTAAGAACCGGTTGTCGTCATCGTCCGTGGCCACACTCAGCCGGCTCGCCGGGTGAACAACGACAGCACGCACATGGATTGTTTCCATCAGGCGTTCCGCCACAGCTCGCAGGGCCGCGAACTTTTCCCGAAACAGCACATCCCGGTATTCCGCCCAGACGTCGTCGGAGACACACGGCACCAAAATCCCTTCCTCCGCCAGCTCAACCATTCGCGCCTCCAGACCGCCAGGTTTCCAGCATGCCGAGATCAGGATATTGGTATCCAGGACGACGCGCATGAACCCTGAGTCTGCCACAATCGAACAGGTGAAAGACCAGCTCGGGCGGCGCATGAAACAGTATTACGAAGACGCGCTGCGCCTCACTGTGCCGCGCTGCGCTTACTTCATCGTGCGTGTGGACGGACGAGCCTTTCACAACTTCACCCGCACGCTCGAGCGTCCCTACTGCCGCCCTCTTGCCGACGCGCTCGACCACGCAGCGCTGCTCGCCTGTCAGGAAATGATCGGCTGCCGCTTCGCCTATGGCCAAAGCGATGAATATTCTTTCCTGCTAAGCGACCTCGACAGCGAATCCGCGCCGCTCTGGTTCGATGGCAACGTGCAGAAAATCGTCTCCGTATCCGCCAGCATTTTCACCGCTGGTTTCAATCACGCTTTCCCCTCCGGCCGCCCGGCTGTATTCGACGCACGGCTTATGGTCATCCCTCAATGGAGCGAAGTGGAGAAATACTTCCTATGGCGACAACTGGATGCTTCCGCCAATAGTTTAAACATGCTCGTCTCCCATCACTATTCCCACGCGGAACTGCTGGGAAAAACCACTGCGGAGAAGCACGAACTGCTGCACGCCAAAGGCGCCAACTGGGCGAAGGAACCGGCGGAGTTCAAGCGCGGCCGCGTGGTATGCCGCATGGGCGAGCAGGGCGCGTGGGGTATCGACCGCGAAATTCCGATCTTTAATCGAGCGCCCGATTACCTCACCGGCATGCTCGCAAATAACCCAGCCGCATCCCCGCAGACCGTTGCCGGGACGCTATAAGATGCCGCTACTCTTGAGCGCCGCGTCCAGTTCGGCGTTCGTCGGCTCCGACATGATCTGTCCGGCCAGATCCACCGTCGGCTTTTTCTCCTTGCCGCCGTTCTGGTCTTTCACCCATTGCGAGGCCGCCGGGTCAGCCTCCACATCGATGTAATCGAACTCCACACCGATCCTCTCCAGGTGGGCCAGTGTTCGCGTCGTCAGAGAACACCAGTCCGCTCCGTAAACTTTCACTTTTTTGTCGGCCATTCACCCGGTATTATGTCATGCCATGGCGCGCGTTCACCTGGTTCACTGGAACGAAAGCGAGGCCGCGCAATCAATCGCACGTTTGCGAAAAGCAGGCCACGAGGTGAGCTATCAACCACAGGCCGATGCCGGTACGCTGCGTCAGTTGCGCGCTTCCCCACCGGATGCCGTGATTATCGATTTATCGCGCCTTCCCTCCCACGGACGCGAGTTCGCCGTAGCCCTCCGGGGCTCTAAAAATACGCGCGCCGTGCCGCTCGTGTTCTGCGGCGGCGACCAGCCGAAAGTGGCCGCTATCCGCGCCCTCCTCCCCGATGCCTGTTACACGCAATACGCCGGTCTGCTCACCGCGCTCAAGCGAGCCATCGCCCATCCTCCCGCCGCCGCCTTTGTGCCCGTGCAAATGATGGATCGCTACGCGGGGCGAACCGCGGCCGCGAAACTCGGAATCCGCGAGGGCTCCTCCGTCGCACTGATTGATCCGCCGCGTGAGTACGCCGCGGTTCTCGGAGACCTGCCTCCGGACGTCCGCTTTCATGAGGATGAACAGGCAGAATGCGCGGTCACGCTTTGGTTCGTCTCCGAGCCGGACGGCTACCGCTCCCAACTCGCCCATATCCGCGAGTTCGCTTCGCGTTCCAGGCTTTGGATACTCTGGCGCAAGGGCCGCCGCGATTTCAATGAAACCGCCATCCGCGAAACAGCCCTGCAGTTCGGCTTGGTCGATTACAAGGTTTGCTCCGTCAACTCGGTCTGGAGCGGCCTCCTCTTCGCGCGCGCCTGAGCGCAGCCTCCACGTCATATAATCCCTGTGTGATCCGCCTCATCGTCACCGGCCTGCTCGTTTTTACCGCGTCATCTGCCGCCTCGCCAACCTTCTCAGCCGACGTGTGGCCCGTCCTTGAGCGCCGCTGTGTCGGCTGCCATCAGGCCGGGGAAGCGACTCCCATGGCCCTCACCAGCTACGCCGAAGCGCGTCCCTGGGCTGCTGCCATTCGTGAAGCCGTTCTCACCGGTAAAATGCCCCCGTGGAGCGCCAAAGGCCCCACCGCTCACAGCTTCCGCAACGATCGTTCACTAACCGACGCCGAGAAACAAATCCTGGCCGCGTGGGCCCAGGGCGGCGCCCCGGAAGGCGCGCACATCGCCACCTCATTCCCTCCCGCTCGCGGTCAGGAAGGCTGGAAGCTCGGCAAACCCGATGTCGTGGTCCGCGTCCCCGGCTTCACCGTTCCCGCCACCGGCCTGCTCACCTACCGTTATCTGATCGAAGGCGACCGCTTCCCGCGCGGCGTCTGGATTCGTGCAGCCGAATGGCGCATTGATCAGCGCAGCGCCGTCCACCACGTCAACGCTTACATCCGTGCTCCCGGTTCCAGCTACCTGGCCGGCTACCCGAAAGGCCGCGTCGTCACCGCAACCGTCGCCGATCGAGCGCGGCGCAATGAGGGCGAACGGCTCTTCGATCGCCGCCAGCAGATCGTCGGGTGGGAACCCGGCTATGAACCCATGCCCTGGACCGCCGATGGCGCCAAATGGATTCCCGCCGGTTCCGACATTGTCTTCGAGATTCACTACAGCCCTAACGGCCACGAAGTTACCGACCATTCCGAGCTTGGCCTCTACTTCGCCGCAAGAACTCCCGAAGAGCGCGTCGTCGCCATCGACACCCTCCGCGACCTCGACCTCGCCATTCCTCCGGGCGACCCCGATTACGTCTCCCACGCGTCCATGACGCTCGGCGGTCCCGTCAAACTTCTCTCGATACAGCCCCACATGCATTACCGCGGCAGCGCCATGTCGGTGCAGGCCATCTACCCCGACGGCCGTGTCGAACCGCTGATCAGCGTCCCGAAATACGATTTCAACTGGCAGACCACCTACGTTCTGCGCGAGCCGAAACTCCTGCCGAAAGGCACCCGCCTCGAATCCGTCGCGCATTTCGACAACTCCGTAAACAATCCCGCCAATCCCGATCCCAAAGCGCTCGTGCACTGGGGCGATCAGACCGTTGACGAAATGCACATCGCCTTCCTCGAACTTGCGATGCCCGTTGCTGATGACCCTGAGAACATCCTTCTCGGACCGCCGCGCATGATCGGAACGCCGCCGCCCTCCGCCGCTGTCCAGACCCGGGAGCAGGCCAAAGCCGAAGCTCTCGAAAAAGCAATGGCGGCCGCCACGAAGTATTCGTTCCCGATCAATTACGACGAAGCGCGCGCCGGTGGCTACACCCTCCCGGACCCTCTCGTCCTCGCTAACGGCACGCCTGTTCGGGATGCCGCCACCTGGTACAGCCAGCGCCGGCCGGAGATCCTCAGGCTCATCGAAGACAACCAGTACGGCCGCAGCCCTGGCCGCCCCTCCGCCATGGTGTTCGATGTCTTCGAGAAAGGCACTCCGGCCTTCGGAGGCAAAGCTCTGCGAAAGCAGGTGACCGTCTATTTCTCCGGAGACCGCGCCGGACCCAAAATGGATCTGCTCGTCTACACTCCCGCCGCGGCGCGCGGACCCGTGCCGCTTCTGCTCAACATCGGCTTTTCCGCCAATTCCAACACCGTAGATGACCCCGGCATCAAACCCGGCGAGATCTGGACCCCGGATAAGAAGCGCGTCCCCGCCACCCAGGGCCGCAGCTTCGGCAAAATCGATGTCGCCCGCCTGATTGATCGCGGTTACGGCTTCGCCACCCTCTACTACGGCGATATTGATCCCGATTTCGACGGCGGTGTTCCGTTCGGCGTCCGCGCGCTCTACTTGAAACCAGGCCGCACCGCGCCCGAGCCCGACGAATGGGGAACCATCGCCGCGTGGGCATGGGGCCTAAGCCGCGCCCTGGATTACCTGGAAACCGATTCCGCTGTAGACGCCAAACGTGTCGCCCTCATGGGCGTCTCACGCCTCGGCAAGACCGTCGTCTGGGCCGGCGCCCGAGATCCCCGCTTCGCCCTGGTCATCGCCAGCTGTTCCGGCGAAGGCGGCGCGGCGCTCAGCAAACGGAACTACGGCGAAACCGTAAAAGCGCTCGACGTCCGCTACGGGTATCAGTTCGCGGCCAACTATCAGCAATGGGGTGATCACGTGGCCCAAATGCCGTTCGACGCTCACATGCTGCTGTCGCTCATCGCGCCGCGTCCCATCCTGCTCCAAACCGGCGACACGGATCTCTGGTCTGATCCGCGCGGCGAATTCCTTGCCGCCGTCGCCGCCGGCCCCGTTTTCCGCCTGCTCGGCAAACAGGGACTCGGCACGGATGTCATGCCTCCCGCCGCGCAGCCCATCATGCACACCCTCGGCTATTACGAGCATGAGGGCGGACACGGTACCATCCCGTCTGACTGGGATCAGTTCCTCGCCTTCATGGATATGCATCTCCACCCGGCTAACCAATGAAACGCTTCGTCGCTGTATCCCTCTTCGCGCTGCTCCTGCTGGTCGCGTTCTTCACCGCTTCCTTTGGACAATCGCCGCTGGTTCATGAAATCGCTCCCGGCGTCTTCGTCCGGCTCGCCGAACCCGATAAAAACATCATCGCCAACACCGGCTGGATCGTCTTTCGCGACTACGTGCTCGTCATCGACGCCAACTATCCCTGGGGCGCCCGCGCGATCCTCGCCGACCTGCGCAAGACCACCAGCAAGCCCGTGCGCTTTGCGTTTGATACTCACTACCATGCCGATCATTCCTTCGGAAACAGCGTGTTTGTCGATGCCGGAGCAACCATCGTCTGCTCGCAGGACTGCACAGATGAGTCCAAACGCAAGAACCCAGCCATCTGGAACAGCGACAAAGGCAAAGGTGAATTCGATCTCAAACAATGGCGGCTCGAACATCCACAGGCCAGCTTCCCTGACCGGATGGTTTTCGACGATGGCGAGCACCGCGTGGAACTCAGCAAAGTCGGCCCCGCGCACACCTTGGGCGATGCCGTCGCCTGGCTGCCGAAGGAACGCATCCTGTTCACCGGCGATCTTTGTGTCACCAGTGCCGCCAACAATCTGGCCGATCCCGACGCCAACCCGGAGAACTGGGTCGCTGCCCTTGACCGCCTCGCCCGCATGGACATCGCCATTCTGATTCCTGGACACGGCCCAATCGGCAACCGCGAATCGCTGCCAGTTCAGCGCAAGTACATTTCTGCTATCGTCGAAGGCGTCAAATTCGGAATGCAGAAAGGTCAAACCGGCGAACAAATCGCCCAATCCCTCGACCTCACCGCGTACAAGCCCCACGGTGAGAAAGTCGCCAGTAATCGGGTTGCCGTTCGGGCCGTCTACGCCCGTCTGCATCACTGATGCTGTAAAATTCTGACCGGAGACTTCCTTGTCGAAATATCGTTTCGCTCTCGTCAGCGCGATCGCTGCCGCCTTCCTGATCACGCTGATCCCTGCGGGTCTCACCCAGACCCGTCCCGCTCAGCCGCGCACCAAAAAGCGAATCCTTGTGATCGGGCAAACCAAAGGCTTTGAGCACGATTCCGTCACCGACGCCATGGGAACTCTCTGGCGCATGGGCCACGACACCGGCCTCTGGGATACTTACATCCGCACCGATACCGAACTCATCACCAAAGGCAAGGTGGGGCCGAACGGCAAGAATCTGGATGCCTTCGACGCTCTGGTTTTTGCCAGCACCACTGGTGAACTCGACCTCTCCGACGACCAGAAGAAAGACATGCTCGCGTTCGTTCACGACGATGGCAAAGGTTTCGTCGGCGTTCACGCCGCGCTCGATACCAATTACAAGTGGCCCGAATACGGAGAAATGATAGGCGGCTGGTTCGATGAACATCCTTGGAGCACCTTCTGGGCGCCCATCGTCAACGAAGATCCCAGCTTCCCCGCGACAAAGCACCTGCCCTCCGCGTTCGTGAAGCGCGACGAAATCTACCAGCCCAAAGCCTGGTCGCGCGACAAGGTGCACGTGCTCTTGCGGCTCGACGAATCCAAACTCGATTTCAACAATCCGCGCGTCCATCGCACTGATCACGATTTCGCCGTCGCCTGGACCAAAATGTACGGCAAAGGTCGAGTGTTCTATTCCACGCTGGGCCACACCAACGAATCGTGGAACGATCCGGACATCTCCACCATGTATTTCGAGGCCGTGAAATGGGCGCTCGGTCTCACGGCGGGCAGCGTGTCCACGCACCCTCGCACCAGCACGGTTACGTCCCGCTGAAGATCCGGCGCATCCGGCTGTTCACTTCCTGCAGATAGGGAAGGTCGCCTCCGGGCAGCTCGCACGTAGCCGTGCCCTTATAGCCAATCGCCTCAAGCGACGCGTAGATGGCCTTCCAGTCGATCTCGCCTTCCAGCAGCGGCGTCCACTCGGCCGAGCGTTTGCGGAACGAGAAATCCTTGATGTGCAGCTTCGCGATTCGCGGCCCCAGCACGCGAATCCAATCCTGCGGATATCCATACAGCACCACGTTCCCCACATCGAAATACGCGCGCACTGTGGGACTTTGAAACTCGTCGATGTAGCGCGCGAACTCCACCGGGCTCAGTAGAAATTTGTTCCAAACCTCTTCCACCGCCAGCACAATTCGCTTCGCCTTCGCCTCGGGTATCAGCTCGCGAATCGCGCTCTGGGAACGGGTGTACGCATCGCGGTAGGACGTATTCGCATCCACCACAGCCGGCACCAGCAGCACCGTATCCGCGCCCCACAGCCTGGCATTGCCGATCGAAGTCCGCGCCCCCTGCATGCCCCTGCGCACCACCGCCGCGTCCGCCGACGAAAACGGAAACTTCCAGTGGTCCAGATTCATCACCGAATGGATCCGCAGCCCCGCGTCGTCCGCGGCGCGCTTCATCGCTTCCGCATCCTTCATCTCGGGCGTCGTGGGACATTCCACCTGCGTGAATCCCGCATCACGCGCCATTCGCATGCGCTCAGGAACGCTGAGAGCCGCCGGCAGCATGTTGTACTCCACTGCGATGGTGATCGGCAGCGGTTTGTCCGCCGCTGCCTTCGCAGCCAGAGCGGCTCCCATCAGAAAGGTACGGCGATCCATTTGCGGCAAGTGTATCAGGGATCGGCAAAGTGTTCCGAATGAAACACGGAAGGCCGCGAGGGAGTGATAAAATCGGAACTGTTTCGGTCATTCACGGCCGCCTTCCCGGACCGCATCCCGATGGTCAGATCCCCCATTTGCCTCCTGTTTATCCTCCCTGCCCTCGGCTTCTGCGGCACCGCGTCTGACCCGGAAGTTTTCAATCAGTCCGTCCTGCCCCTCCTAACCAAAAACTGCTACGGCTGTCACAGCGCCAAAGCCAAAGCCGGCGGCCTGAACATCCAGTCGCTCACCTCGGCTGAAACCCTCCGCACCAGCCGCGAACAGTGGGAGCATGTCCTGCAAAAGCTGCAGTCAGGCGAAATGCCGCCGAAAGGTCTGCCCCGCCCCATTCAGGCCGACCTTGAAAGAACCACAGCCTGGATCGTCGCCGAATTCGATCGCATCGATAACTCCGCACCGCCCGACCCCGGCCGTGTCACCGCGCGCCGCCTCAATCGCTCCGAGTACAACAACACCATCCGCGACCTTCTTGGCATCGATTTCCAGCCTGCTGACGACTTCCCGCAGGACGATTCCGGCTACGGCTTCGATAACATCGGCGACGTCCTCTCCATCTCGCCGCTCCTGATGGAGAAGTACATGGCCGCCGCCGAAGTCATCGCCCACACCGCGGTGTTCGGCCCCGATATCAAACCCAGCGTTTCACGCTACCAGCCCCCCAACCGCCGCCGCCTCGAAAAGAACTCGGAGAAGGAAATCCTCTTCGCCCCGCTCACCGTTCCCGCGCCTTATACTCTCCGGGATTACGACATCACCGGCCTCGGCCAGCCAAGTTCTATTCACGTCACGCATCGCTTTCCAGCCGAAGGCGAATATCGCTTCCAGGTGGCGGTCGGTCACAACCGCCCTCCCGGCTGGAATCCGCTCCAAATGGCTGTCTGGATTGACGGCAAAATCGCCGCGCAAACCGAGATTGCTCCCGACGACCGCGTGGAAGTCGTGCTCACCGGCGATCGCCAGGCGATCCGCAACTACAGCATCCGCGTTCCCGCGGGGGAGCATTGGGTCGCCGTCACCTTCCTTCGTCAGTTCGAAGGCGTACCCGCCAGCTACGGCGCGCCCAATCCAACGTTTCGTCCGCAGCCGCCCCTGGCTCCCGGTGCCAAACCCGATACTCCCGACGGCATCAAAGTCGATTGGATGACCATCACGGGCCCGTTCCACCCCGCCGGTCCCTCCGCCGAAACTCTGCGCCGGGTCTTCCCCTGCACCGAACAAACTTCCGGCTGCGAGCGCACCATCGTCGAAAGCTTCGCCCGGCGCGCCTTCCGCCGGCCCGTTACTCCCTCCGAGGCCGCTCGCTACGTCGCCCTGATGGATTCCGCCCTTCACCGCGGCCGTTCCTTTCAGGCCGCCACCGCGCTAGCCATTCAGGCGATCCTCGTCTCCCCGGACTTCCTCTTCCGCATCGAAAAGGACAGCGACTCCACCCACCTGATCAGCCAGTACGAACTCGCCTCCCGGCTCTCCTATTTTCTCTGGAACACTATGCCCGATCGCGAGTTGACCGAATGCGCCGAGAAGGGAACTCTCCGCGAGCCGGAGGTTCTCAACGCGCAGGTCCGCCGCATGATCCGCGATCCGCGCTCGCAGACGCTCGCCGAAAACTTCGCCGGCCAGTGGCTCGAGATTCGCCGTCTGGAATCCGTCAAGCCCGATCGCGAGCTCTTCCCGGATTTCGAAGATTACCTGCGCTATTCCATGCGCCGCGAAACCGAGCTCTTTTTCGATTACATCCTGCGCGAAAACCGCAGCGTGCTCGATTTCATTCAGGCCGATTACACCTTCCTCAACGAACGCCTGGCGCGCCATTACAAAATCCCTGGTATCCGCGGCCCAGAGTTCCGTAAGGTCACCCTTGATGGTCACCGCGGCGGCGTCCTCACCCAGGCCAGCGTCCTCACTGTTTCGTCTTACCCGAACCGCACCTCACCCGTGCTGCGCGGCAAGTGGGTACTCGAAAACTTCCTCAACACGCCGCCGCCGCCTCCTCCGCCCGATGTTCCCAGTCTCGATACCGCCGCCGTCGGCTCCTCCACCAGCCTTCGCCAGCAGCTTGAGCAGCACCGCGCCAATGCCGTCTGCGCCTCCTGTCACTCCAAGATGGATCCCCTCGGCTTCGCCCTCGAGAATTTCGACGCCGTCGGCCAATGGCGCACCGCCGATGGCAAATTTGACATCGATTCTTCCGGCACGCTTCCCGACGGCCATTCCTTCCGCGGCGCCACCCAGCTGGAAGCCGTTCTCGCTTCGCAGCCCGATGCCTTCACGCGCTGCCTCACGGAAAAGCTCCTGATCTATGCCCTCGGCCGCGGTCTGCAGACCTATGACCGCCCTACCGTGAAGGACATCGTCAAATCCACCGCTGCCGACGGCTACCACTTCGACAGCCTCATCCTGAATATCGTCAACAGCCTGCCCTTCCAGCAGCGCAGAGGAGACACCCCCGATCATGATCGTCACTCGTAAGCGCCTGTCCCGCCGCATGCTTCTGCGCGGCATGGGTACGGCCATTGCGCTTCCCTTCCTCGATGCCATGGTTCCGGCCTTCGGCGCCACCGGCGCCGCAAAATCGCCCATGCGTCTCTCCTTCGTCTACGCGCCCACCGGCATGATCATGGATGCCTGGACGCCCGCCGAAGAGGGCCGCGGTTTCACCTTCCCCCGCATTCTCAAACCCCTCGAGCCCTTCCGCGACCAGCTCAACGTATTCACCGGACTCGTCTCCCACAACGCCAATGCTCTCGACGACGGCGCCGGCGACCACGCGCGCGCCGGAGCCGCCTACCTCACCGGTGTCCACCCCAAAAAGACCATGGGGTCCGATATCCAGAGCGGCATCTCCGCCGATCAGATTGCCGCCCTCGCCATCGGCTCGCAGACCCGGTTCGGCTCCATCGAGCTTGGCTGCGAAGACGCCCGCACAGTCGGCAACTGCGATTCCGGCTACAGCTGCGCCTATACCAACAGCATCTCCTGGCGCACGCCCACCATGCCGCTCCCGCCCGAAACCAACCCCCGCCTGGTTTTCGAACGCCTCTTCGGCAGTCTCGATGTCAGCCTCGACCCCGCGGCGCGCCGTCAGGTGGCCGAAGATCGCGCCAGCATCCTCGATACGGTGAACGATCGCGCCCGCGAACTCATGGGCACCCTCGGGGCGAGTGACCGCCGCAAAGTCGACGAATACCTCACCGGCGTTCGCGAGATCGAACAGCGAATCCAAAGCGCTGAGAAGGATAACCTCTCCGTCTCACCCACCATCGAGAAGCCCTCCGGCATCCCCTCCACCTTCGCCGCTCACGCCAAGCTGATGTACGATTTGCAGGCCGTCGCATTCCAGACCGGCCTCACCCGCGTCTCCACCTTCATGTACACGCGCGAAGGCAGTCCCCAGGCCTATCCCGAGATCGGCATCCACGATGGCCACCATCCGCTTTCGCACCACCGCGGCAACAAGGACAACATCGAGAAGGTCACCCAGATTAACACCTTCCACACCAGCCTGTTCGCCTACTTTCTGGCCAAGCTGAAGTCCATCCCGGATGGCGACGGCACGCTCCTCGACCACACCATGATCGTCTACGGCAGCGGCATCAGCGACCCCAATCGCCACCTGCACGAAAATCTTCCGGTCCTGCTCGCGGGCGCCGGTTCCGGCAGGCACATCGTTTACAAACAGGAAGTGCCCAATACGAATCTCTACCTCACTCTCCTGCTGCGTATGGGCCTGCATCCCGAGAAGATCGGCGACAGCACCGGCAAGCTCACTGAGTTGACGGATCTCTGATGCCACGCTTCGTCTGCGGCATTCTCCTCCTCGCCGGCTCTCTCCTCCACGCGGCCGAGCCTTACAACCTCGGCGGTCAGGTGATTCCGCTCTGGCCGAACCAGACGTCCCCTGAACCTGAGAAGTGGATCACTCACGCCGAAGCCGTGCCCGGCGAACTGCCTGTGGTCGATTCCTTCCACCGCGTCACCAACATTCATAACCCTTCTCTCACGGTCTTCCTGCCACCGCCGAACCTGGCAACCGGCGCCGCGTTCATCGTCTGCCCCGGCGGCGGCCACAAATATCTGCTGATCGACGTCGAAGGCTCGCAGGTCGCCCAAAAACTCAACAGCATGGGAATCGCGGCATTCGTTCTGAAGAACCGCCTCGCCCGCGCCCCCGGCTCTACCTACAAAGTCGATGTTGAATCCCTCGCGGATGTGCAGCGCGCCATCCGTCTCGTCCGCAGCCGCGCACAGGAATGGCACGTAGATCCCAATCACATTGGCGTCATGGGCTTCTCCGCCGGCGGCGAACTCGCGGCGCTCGCCGAAACCCGCTTTGATCAGCCTGCCGCTTCCACCGATCCCCTTGACCGCGTCAGCGCCCGTCCCGATTTCGTTGTCCTCGGCTATCCCGGCCTGCGGCCGGCCAACTTCACTTTCACCAAAGCCACGCCGCCCACATTTCTGATGGTCAACAACGACGACCCGCTCTCCACGCCCACCGCCGAGTACTACCTCGCCCTCAGGAAAGCCGGTGTTCCGGCCGAACTCCACGTCTTCAATCGCGGTGGACACGGCTTCGGCGTCAACGGCCGCACGGCCGAGTTCCACACCCTCGCGGTGGCCCGCTGGCCCGACCTGCTTCGCAACTGGATGGTCGATATGGGCTTTCTCAAGTTGCCACTCTAACCCGTTCGTATCCATAATCAACTCTGTATGCCAGAGTCGATGCAGCAGCCCTCGGGCTTCCCCGCCCGGCGTGACTTCCTGAAAGCCGGAGCGCTGGTCACCGGTTTCCCCGCCATCATCTCCGCTCAATCCGTCACCAACGTACTGCGCGTCGGCCTGGTCGGCTGCGGCGGACGTGGCACCGGCGCCGCATCGCAGGCCCTCCACGCCGACGACAAAACGGAACTGGTCGCCGTTGCGGATGTCGATCAATCCAACATTGATAAATCTCTCCAGACACTCAAAAGCATCAAGCCCATTTCCGACCGCGTGCGCGTCGAAGGCACGCGCCAGTACCTCGGGCTCGACGCCTTTCAGCGTGTGATCGCGGCCGACGTCGATGTCGTCCTGCTTGCCACGCCTCCCGGATTTCGCCCCCAGCACCTTGCCGCCTGCATCGATGCCGGCAGGAACGTGTTCTGCGAGAAGCCCGTTTCCACCGATGCGCCCGGCCTGCGCCGCGTTCTCGAAACGGTTGAGAAGGCCAAACAGAAGAATGTAGCTCTGGTTGCCGGATTTTGCTGGCGATACAACCAGATGATTCGCGACTCCGTGCAGAAGGTGTTCGATGGCGCGATCGGCCGCCCTGTGGCTTATTACGCCACCTACTACACTGGTCCCGTCAAACCCATGCCGCCCGCCAGTACGCGTCCCGCCGGCATGAGCGATACCGAGTGGCAGATCCGCAACTGGTATAACTTCGTCTGGCTTTGCGGCGACAGCCTGGTGGAACAGGCCGTCCACAGCGCCGACAAAATCGCCTGGGTCATGCATGACGAACCGCCCGTCAGCTGCGTCGCCACCGGCGGCCGCGCCGTGCCCGCGGAAGGCGGCAACATCTTCGACCACTTCGAAGTCAATTACCAGTACGCCAACGGCGTCCGCGCCTTCCTCGCCAACCGCCAGAGCGTCGGCTGCTACAACGAGAACGCCGATTACATCCTCGGCACGGAGGGTACTCTCACCATCGGCCGCGGCCCTCGGCCCCGCATCACCGGCAAGGAGGAGTGGACCTGGAACGGCACTCCCTACGACATGTACCAGCGCGAGCACGATGAGCTCTTCGCCTCCATCCGGCGTCACGCGCCCATCAACGATGGCAAGCGCATGGCAACCAGCACCCTGCTCGCAATGATGGGCCGCATGTCCGCCTACACCGGCCAGCAGATCACCTGGGATCAAGCCCTGAATTCGCAGGAGAAACTGATTCCCGATCACATCGATTGGAACGGCAGCCTCCCCGTGAAACCCCTGGCGGAGCCGGGCGTCACTAAGTTTTACTGATGCGCGCTTCGCTCGCCCTGATTTTCGCCGTAGCGGTAGGGCAGCTGTCTGCTCAGGATTCCGAACTCGCCATTGTTCGCCGCATCCGCGAACGCATCCTGTCTCATCCTGCGAACGGTCCGGCGCGTGCCTACAAGGTCACGATTCCCGGCACAACGGTCAGCTTCGATATGGTTCCCGTGCCCGGCGGCGAATTCCGCATGGGCCCTGATCGCGCGCGCGCGGTCCGCGTCAGCCCGTTCTGGATGCAGGCGCATGAGGTTACCTGGGACGAATACCGCCTCTTCATGTTCGCCGTGCAGGCGGGCGAGAAGCCGGGCATCAGGATCCAGCCGTCGATGCCGTCAGCCGGCCCACTCGCCCTTATGTCGAAATGAGCTTCGGCATGGGTATCAATGGCTTCCCCGCCATCAGCATGACCCAGCATGCGGCCAACAAATACGCCGAGTGGCTCAGCGCCAAAACCGGCGAGTTCTACCGGCTGCCCACCGAAGCCGAATGGGAATACGCCTGCCGCGCCGGCGCACCGGACCCTCCGTCGCCTATCACCGATTACGCCTGGGACAAAGATAACAGCAAAGGAAAATATCAGCTCGTGGCGACGAAGAAGCCCAACCCATGGGGTCTTTACGATATGCTCGGCAACGTTATGGAATGGACTCTCGACCAGTACGAGCCCATCCCCAAAGGTCCCGCTTCCGATCCCTGGGTCACGCCCACGAAGCCTTATCCCATCGCCGTCCGCGGCGGTTCCTGGAATGACCCCGCCAGCGCGGTGAGTTGCACCGCGCGCGTCGGCTCCGATGCCTCGTGGAAAGAGGAAGACCCGCAGCTTCCGAAAAGCATTTGGTACGAGACCGATGCCCAGTGGCTCGGCTTCCGTCTCGTGCGCCCGGCAAAGGTTCCTACCGCCGAAGAGATGCTCCGCTACTGGAACAACGGCGTCGAGCACGACGAGCAGGCCCGCCTCTTTCAATCCGTGGAACCCCACATGGGCACGCTGTTCCGCATCCAGCTCTACACCACCGACACGCAGACCGCGCAGAACGCGTTCCACGCAGCTTTTGCACGTGTGGCTCAGCTGGACGAAATCCTTTCGGATTACAACCCGCGCAGCGAACTCAACCGTCTTCCCAATCCGGTTTCCGCGGATCTTTTCACGGTGCTGCAAGCGTCTCAGCGTTTCGCCGAAGCGAGCGATGGCGCGTTTGACGTCACCGTCGGTCCGCTCACGCGTCTGTGGCGGGAGGCGCGTAAAACGCATCGCCTGCCGGATCCCGACGCCATCGCTCTCGCCCGTACCCACTCCGGTTTTCGCAAACTCCATCTCGATCCCATCACCCGCGCCGTGACCCTCGACGACCCGCGGATGCAACTCGACCTCGGCGGCATCGCCAAAGGCTATGCGGCTGACGAAGCCCTTGCGGCCCTTTCCCGACTCGGCATTCGCAGCGCGCTCGTGGCGGCCAGCGGCGACCTTGCTTTCAGCGACGCGCCGCCCGGGAAACCCGGCTGGACCATCGCGCTCCCTTCGCAGACGGTCGTGCTGAAAAACGGCGCCGTCTCCACGTCGGGCGATTCCGAACAGCATCTCAATTCCGATGGCAGGCGCTATTCGCACATCATCGACCCCGCAACCGGAATCGGTCTCACGGGCGGCATCGAAGTTTCGGTGATCGGCAAATTCGGAATAGAAACCGACGCGGCGGCCACCGCCTTCAGCGTTCTCGGCCCGGAACGCGGCCAGGCATTCATCGATCGGCAGCCCGGGCTTACCGCGATCGTCGCGTGTCCGCCGCATTCATGAATCACCTGTCTCTGGTGGAGATGGCGCAGGGCATTCGGGACGGCGCCATCAGCCCGGTGGATCTCGTCGATGCGCATCTGCGGCAAATCGAGCAGGAGCAGCCCCGCCTGAACCCCTTTGTCGCTGTCTACGCCGACGAATCTCGCGAAGCCGCCAAATCGGCAGCAGTCCAGCCACCGGTCGGACCACTGCATGGCGTTCCCGTCACCATAAAAGACAGCTTCGATATCGCCGGCCAGCCCACGCTGTGCGGCAGCCGCTTCCGTCTGGGCCACATCGCTGAGCGGGATTCCACGGCGGTCGCGCGCCTCCGGGCCGCCGGCGCGATCATTCTCGGCAAGACCAACACGCCGGAATTCCTCAACAACTACGAAACTGATAACCTGCTCACCGGCCGCACCAACCACCCGCGCAACCCGGCTCTCACCGCCGGCGGTTCCAGCGGTGGTGAGGCAGCGGCAATCGCCAGCTTTTGCTCCCCCGGCGGGATGGGCAGCGATGGCGGAGGCTCCATTCGCGTCCCCGCCCACTACTGCGGCATCGCCGGTCTCAAACCCACACCCGGCCGCGTCTCCGCCGCGGGGCACTTCCCCCCGATCGCCCACCCCGGCGGGCTGCTCGGCGTCGGCGGCCCTATGGCCCGCTCGGTTTCGGACGTTGCCCTCCTTTTCTCCGTTGGCGCCGGACACGACATCGAAGATCCGTTCTCCGCGCCGGTTCCCATCGGCCCCGCCGATCTCACCGGCCTTCGCGCCGGTCTCTGGTTCGGACACCCCGACGCGCCGACGAGCCCTGAAATCCGGACCGTTCTTGAACAGGCCGCCGAAGCGCTGCGCGCCCGTGGCATTCCCGTTATCCCCTTCGAACCCGCCGGGCTCGAGCGCGCCCAGGAACTCTGGTGGTTCTTCTTCGAGCGCATCTATGCTCCGTTGACCCGGGAGCTGATCCGCGGCCGCGAAGAAGAAGCGCACTGGTCGTCAACCGATCTCATGTACGAAGCTCTCGAGGAGCCGAAGCCCGCGCTGGAGGAAGTAATCGCCAATTTGGGTGCCCGCGATGCCATGCGCACCTTGCTGCTTCTGCAGATGCGCGACATCCCCGTGCTGCTCGCTCCCGTCTGCGGTGTCACCGCGCCGCCGCATCACACCCTGCGCGGAAAGGCGCTCCACCGCGCCATGTCGCCTTCTTCCACCTTTAATCTGCTTGGTATGCCTGCGCTTGCCGTTCCTTTCGGCCGGTCCGCGGCGGGCCTGCCGATCGGGGTGCAGCTGGTGGCCGCTCCGTGGCAGGAAGAATTGCTTCTCGCTCTGGGCGTCCTGCTGGAATCGGATAAAGTATGAGAATCGTGCGAGATCTGACGGCCCTTGCCCTCGCGTTCGCCGTTCTCAGCGCCTCGCCCTATCAGGACCGCCTCTGGCATTTGCGCAATCTGGGTAAGGCTTTCTACGAAAATCCCACCACGCAGACCGAAGCCGTACAGCAGTTCCGCCAGGCACTTGCGCTAGCGCCCAACTCTGCCCGTGAACGGGTGAATTACGGCCTGGCCCTGCTGCGCGCGGGCGACACCAAACAAGGTGTAGCCGAATTGGAGCGCGCGCAGAAGCAGGATCCTGCCATTCCGCACACGTGGTTCAACCTCGCTATTGTCGCGCGCCGCGAGGGCGATTTCGCGCGCGGTATCCAGCAGATGGAAGGCATGCTCCGGCTCGTCCCGAACGACCCCAAAGCGCACTACAACATGGGTGCGCTCTTCAAACTCGCTAACCGCCTGCCCGATGCCATCGCGCAGTTTGAAACCGCCGAACGTTTGGCGCCCAACCTCGCCGCTCCGCACTTCCAGCTCTATAACGCTTACCGCCAGGCGGGCCGCACCGAAGATGCCGCCCGCGAACTCGCCCGGTTCCAGCAAATCAAAAAGCAGCAGGCCGGCGCGCCCATCGCCGAAGACATGGAAGCCAACAATTACTCGGAAATCTACGAAACCATCGAGCCCGATGCGCTGCCCATCGCCGATGTTCGCTTCTCCGATCAGGTGCTGGCCTCCCGCATCACCGGCATTGCGGCTCTCTCGACGGATCTGCTCGCCTGGGGACCCACCGGCGTTCAGATCTTCCGCAATGGCGCCGCGGTTACCGGAATCCCGGAGCTGAAAGACGTGGTCTCGATCGAACCAGGTGACTTCGAGAACACCGGTAACCCTGGTTTGTGCATCCTCACAAGATCCGGCGCTGCGCTTTACCACAGCGAGAAAGGCGTGTTGCGCAAGGCACAGGTCGAGTTGCCCGCTGGTTCGTTCCAGAAGGCCGTTTGGCTCGATTACGATCACGATTACGATCTCGATCTGCTGCTTCTCGGCGAACACTCCGTGCTCATGCGCAACAACGGCGACGGCACCTTCACCGATTCGACAAAATCATTTCCCTTCGTGCCCGGGAAACCGCTCGATGCCGTCCACTTCGCCCTGCACAGCGAAACCGCCGCAAACGATCTGATCGTCTCCTATGAGGACCATGCGGGCATTCTGTACGAGGACAGGCTCAACGGCGTGTTCCGGGCCCAGCCGCTTGCGGAACTGAAAGCCGGCGCCGCCCCGCTCGCCGCCGCCGATTTCAACAGCGATTCCTTCTTTGATCTGGCCGCGCCTGGCACCTTCCTCAAGAACAACAACGCGCATTTGGAAGCAGCCGCGTTGCCCGCCGGGATCAACGAAACCGCCAGTCTGGCGCTCGGACAGTGGGTGCGCTCCGCCATTCCCGGCATGCGGCAAAGCGTAGCACTCGATTGGAACGTCGCCGGGCTTTCGGCTGACGGCACGCTGCACTTCTTCTCCAACCAGACCACGCCCAAAGAGCACTGGCTGCGCATCGCCCTGCACGGCGTCAAGAACCTGAAGAGCGCGCATTCCTCCGTCGTAGAAGTGAAAGCGGGAGCGCTGTATCAGAAGAAGATCTATCTGAACGGCCCCCTTCTGTTCCCGCTGCGCACGTATGCCGAAGCCGATACCGTGCGCATCACCTGGTCCAACGGCCTGATCCAGAACGAGCCGCGCAAAAAGGCCGATCAAAGCTTGTCCATCGAAGAAGCGCAGCGGCTTTCCGGCTCCTGTCCCATGATCTTCACTTGGAACGGCAGCGGCTTCCAGTTCATCACGGACGTGCTCGGCGTCGCGCCGCTCGGCGCCAGTTCCGCCGACGGCACCTACTTCCCGGTCGACCACGACGAATACATCCAGATTCCCGGTTCCGCGCTCCAGCCGCGCGATGGCGATTACGAAATCCGCATCTCCGAAGAACTGCGCGAGGTTTCCTATCTCGATCAGGTGCAGCTAATCGCTCTCGACCATCCTTCCGCCTCCGAAATCTTCACCAACGACAAGTTCAAATCGCCGCCATTCCCCGAATTCCGCCTCTTCGGAACGGAACATCGCATCTACCCGAAAGCCGCCCGCGACGGTCATGGCGAGGATGTCCGCGACTCGCTGCTGCGCTGCGATCTCCAGTATCCCGACCGGTTCCGGCGCGATTTCTCCGGTGTCGCCGAACTGCACAGCCTCGATCTGGATTTCGCCGGAGCCGCACCGGACAACCGCGCCGTCCTCATCCTGAACGGCTGGGTCGATTGGGCCGATGGCAGCACCTTTCTCGGCGCGAGCCAGCACAAAGGCGGCGGTCTGGTGTTTCCTTACCTCCAGGTGAAGAACGCCGACGGCCAGTGGCAGACCGTGGTGAACGACATGGGCATTCCTTCGGGCAAGCCCAAGACCATCTCCGTCGATCTCACCGGTAAGTTCCTTTCGGCCTCACGCGAAGTCCGCATTGTGACCAATCTCTGCGTCTACTGGGACGAAATCTTCCTTGCCGACAACTCGGCCGCTCCGCGCGCGCGGCTGACGTCGATCAATGCCCGGTCCGCCGACCTCCACTACCGCGGCTTCTCCACGCCCGTGATCCATCCGCAGCGCAAGCAGCCGGAGCGGTTCGACTACGCGCGGCTGATGCCGCTTTCCATGTGGAATCCCACGCCGGGATTGTACACCCGCTACGGCGACGTTACGCCCCTGGTCAACGCCATCGACGATCGCCTGCTGATCATGGGATCGGGCGACGAAGTGGTTCTTCGGTATCCCGCCGGAAATCTGCCGGCGCTTCCGCAAGGCTGGCAGCGCGATTTCCTGCTGCTGGTGGATGGCTGGGCGAAGGACGCGGATGCCAATACGGCCTTCTCGCAATCCGTGGAACCGCTGCCGTTTCACGCCATGAGCGCTTACCCATACCGTGACGGCGAGCACTTTCCCGATGATAAAATGCATCAGGACTATCGCCGCAACTATCTCACTCGTCCGGCGCTCCGGCTGATTCGGCCACTTCGAGGCTCCACAACGGAATGAAGTACTTTTGGGCCTCGTTTGCCCTGCTCCTGATCAACTCGGCTTACCTCGCGGCGGTCCATCCGGCCAGCATCTTCTACATGGGCAACGTGCTGCTGCACCTGCTGCTGGGAACCGCTTTGGCCGTTGGTGTTCTGTTCTTGGTTCGGCAATGGCCGCTGCTCGGCGTTCTTCTCGCGAGCGCGGTTGCCGGGCTGTATCTCGCCATTGCCGGCAACACTCACAACCATCAGGCTGTGCTCTGGCTGCACATTGTTTTGGGACTCGCCTGCGCGTTCGCGCTGCTGCCTTACGTAGCGCGGCGGCCCCGCTATCTGGGCTTCATCACGGTTCTTCTTGCCCTGGCGGCGTTGCCGCATCTGCTGCCAACGAAGCACATTCGCAACCCGCTGATCGCACCTGTATCCATGAAGCAGGAAGGCGGCGGAGAAAAAAGCCCTTTCTTCCCGTCATCCATCAAGACGGCCAACGGCGGCACCATTCGGTCCGAGTTCTTCATGGATTCCAAAGGCTGCGGTGAGTGCCATCAGGACGTCTACAAGCAGTGGAACAGCTCGGCGCACCACTTTGCGTCCTTCAATAACCAGTTCTATCGCAAGTCCATCGAATACATGCAGGACGTTTCCGGCTCCACTCAATCGAGTAAGTGGTGCGCCGGCTGTCACGACCACGCGGTACTTCTGAACGGCCGATGGGAACGGCCGATCCGGGAACAGATCGATACGCCGGAAGCGCAGAACGGTCTTGGCTGCATGTCGTGCCACTCAGTTGTGGATGTCGCAGGCTCCATGGGCAACGGCGGCATCACCGTTGAATATCCGCCGCTGCACGAACTGGCCAACAGCAGGAACCAGTACATCCGAACGATTAACCACTTCCTCACTTACCTGAATCCGGAACCGCACCGCCGGACTTTTCTCAAGCCGTTCATGCGGAATGAGTCGCCCGAGTTCTGCGCCTCGTGTCACAAGGTTCATCTGGATGTTCCGGTCAATAATTACCGCTGGGTGCGCGGCTTCAACGACTACGACAACTGGCAGGCGAGCGGCGTTTCCGGGCAGGGCGCGCGATCGTTTTATTACCCGGCGAAATCCAGCACCTGCGCCGATTGCCACATGCCAATGGTTCCGTCGAACGATCCCGGCAGCCGCAATGGCAAGATCCACTCGCACCGTTTTCCCGGCGCCAACCTCGCGCTTGCGGTAGTGAACCACGACGAAGAGCAGCGCAAAGCCACCGAAGCATTCCTGAAATCCGGCTTCATGACGGTCGACATCTTCGCGCTGTCGCCCGTTCAGGAAAATCAGGCAGATACCAAAATGGTGCGCCGCAAGACCGATGCTCCGGTCACGATGTCGAGCTTCGCTGTAGGCGAAGAGGCCGAACACAGCGGACCGGCGATGATCCGCGATGTCGGTGAGATCGCAGCGCCCATCGACCGCGCGGGCGCGCAGCTGAAACCGGGACAAACGGCGCGCGTGAACGTGGTGGTGCGCACCCGCAGGATCGGCCACTTTTTCCCCGGCGGAACGGTGGACGCGTTCGACGTCTGGCTGGAACTCGAAGCGCACGACGCCACGGGCAAAACCATCTTCCGCAGCGGCAGCGTGGAAGATGGCGGCAAAGGTCCCGTGGAAGCCGGGCGCGCATTTCTACCGTTCTTACCAGCTGGACGCCGAAGGCAACCCGATCAACAAGCGCAATGCCTTCCAGATGCGCTCCGTTCTGTATGTCAGGCTGATCCCGCCAGGCGCGGCCGACGTGGCGCATTTCCTGGTTAAGGTGCCGAAGGACGCGCGCGGCCCCATCACTTTCACCGCGAAGCTGAACTACCGCAAGTTCTCGCATTACTACACGCAGTATTCGTACGCGGGTCAGCCTGTTCCGGGTCAGGATCCTAAGCTGCTCGACGTGAATCACAACAGCCTGCGCTACTCATTCTCGCCGGCGAACATCCCGGCGAACGTCTCGGGCGAGATCAAGGACCGCATTCCCGACATTCCGATCGTCACCATCGCGCAATCCGTCACTTCGATTCCGCTGGGCGATTCGACGTGGAAGATCTGCGCGCAGAAGGCCGACCGCGAACGCTGGAACGATTAGGGCATCGGTCTGCTGCTGCAGGGCGATCTGAAGGGCGCGGAATACGCCTTCAGAAGAGTGACGGAAGCCGAGCCGACTTATGCTGATGGCTGGCTGAACGTGGCGCGCGCTCTGATTCAGGAGGGCGAAAACGAAGCCGCCAAACCGTTCCTCGCGAAAGCCATGAGCCTCGATAATAAGCTGGCGCGCATCTACTATTTTCAGGCGCTGGTAGAGAAAGCGGACGGCGATTACGAGCGCGCGCTGCAATCGCTGCGCACCGCCGAAGCGAAGTATCCGCGCGACCGCGTGGTGCTGAACCAGATCGCCCGGATTCTGTTCCTGAAACGAAAGTATCGCGAGGCGCTCACCGAACTGAATCAGGTGAGCCTCGTGGATCCGGAAGATCTGCAGATGCACTACACGCGCATGCTCTGTTACCGCGGTCTGGGCGACACGGCGAACGCGCAGCTGCGAAGAGAAACTGTTCCGGCGCTTCAAGGCTGACGAATCGGCGCAGACCATTACGGCGAAGCAGCGCATGCTGAGTCCGGAAGATAATAACGAGCGACAGAACATTCACGACCACGAAAGCGTGGCGCTGCCCCAATGATCAAGCCCGCGCTGCTGGCATTACTCGCTTCCACCTTCGTAGCCACTCCGCCGTCCGGCGTTCGATTCACCGATGTGACAGCCGCCGCGGGAATCCACTTCACGCATCACACCGGCGCGTTCGGGAAAAAGTACCTTCCGGAAACCATGGGCTCCGGCGCGGCCTTCGCCGATCTGGATGGCGACGGCTGGCCCGATATCCTGCTGTTGAACGCGAAGGACTGGACGCCGAAAGGCCGGAAGCACTTCAGCGCGCTCTACCGAAACAACCGCAACGGCACGTTCACGGATGTGACCGCAGGCAGCGGACTCGATATCGAGATGTACGCGATGGGCGTAGCCGTCGCGGACTACGACAACGACGGCAAGCCCGACATCTACATCACCGCGCTCGACGGCGACCACCTGTTCCATAACGAAGGAAACAACAAGTTCCGCGATGTGACCGCGGCGGCGGGAATCCGCAACGCGAACTTCGGCACCTCAGCGCGCGTGGTTCGATTACGACCGCGACGGCAAAGCCGATCTCTTCGTGGCCAACTACATTCAGTGGACGCCGCAGACGGACCTTTGGTGTTCCATGGACGGCTCGACTAAGTCCTACTGCACGCCGGAATCGTCCAAAGGCTCGCCTTCGAAGCTGTTCCATAACCTGGGCAATGGCAGGTTCGAAGAAGTGGGCGTGAAGGCCGGGATTGCTGACCCGGGCAGCAAATCGCTCGGCGTGGCGGTGCTGGACTTCAACAACGATGGCTGGCCCGATCTCTTTGTCGCCAACGATACGCAGCCGAACAAGCTGTTCCGCAATAACCGCGACGGCACGTTCACCGAAGAAGGCGTCGCGGCCGGCGTGGCGTACGGCGAAGACGGGATCGCGCGCGGCGCGATGGGCGTGGATGCGGCCGATTACGATCGCTCGGGCAGACAGCATCTGCTGGTGGGCAACTTCTCCAACCAGATGCTGGGACTTTACCACAACGAAGGCAGCGGACTGTTCGTGGACGAAGCGCCCAGTTCCAGCGTGGGCCGCGCGAGTCTGCTGAGCCTGACCTTTGCCGCGTTCTTCTTCGACTACGACCTGGACGGTTATCCCGACATCTTCGCCGCGAACGGACATACCGAAGAGCAGATCGAACGGATTCAGCCGAAGGTGAAATACCGGCAGCCGCCGCTGATGTTCCGGAATCTGGGCGGGAAGAAGTTCGAGAACGTCTCGGCGGCGCTCGGTCCGGATTTCACCAAACCGCTGCTGGCGCGCGGCGCGGCGCATGCCGATTTCGACCACGACGGCGATTCCGATATCCTGATCACCACCAACGGCGGTCCGGCGGTGCTGTACCGGAACGACGGCGCGAACAGGAATCACTGGCTAACGGTCCGGCTGAACGGGACGAAGTCCAACCGCAGCGGTCTGGGAACGGTGGTGCGCATCGAGAGTGCTTCCGGCAAACAATCCGAAATGCTGCGCTCCGGCGGAAGCTACTGCTCGCAGAGCGATCTGGCTCTAAGCTTCGGTCTGGGGAAAGACGACCGCGTCAGCAGTATTCAGGTGGAATGGCCGAGCGGCACGAAACAGAAGTTCGCCTTAGTGCCCGCAAATCAGTTCCTGACAATCGATGAGACCAAAGGCATCGTTAAGTGAAGCTGGTCCGCCGGTCGGGCATTGTGTTCGGGATCGCGGCGCTGGTGTATGTGGTGGCGCTGGGTGGCTTCGCGTTTGCCATGCGGCAGCCGTTCGACCGTTTCTCCATGCTGATGGCGCGCGTGGGCCCGGTTCCGTTTTTGCTGTTTCCGTTTGAACCGCTGTGGAAGAGCGCGCGGGCCGGCCGGCTGCACAGCGGAGATGAAGCGCCGGATTTCACGCTGCCGAGGCTGGACCACGCCGGATCGGTGCAACTGGCGTCCCTGCGCGGCGTTCGTCCGGTGGTGCTGGTGTTCGGGAGCTATACCTGACCGCCATTTCGCCGGGAGGCTCCCGCGCTCAACAAGCTGTACGACACATATAAGGATAAGGTGGCGTTCTACGTGGTTTATATCGCGGAGGCGCATCCGAGCGATATGTGGCAGATGCAGAGCAACGTGAAGGACAACGTAGTGTTTGCAAACCCGACGACTAACGCGGGGCGCGAGAAGATCGCCGATTCCTGCGTAAGGAACCTGCATATCGCGTTTCCCGCGCTGCTGGATTCGATGGAAAACAAGGTGGAGCACGATTACACCGGCTGGCCGGACCGGCTGTATCTGATTGGAACGGACGGCCGCGTTCGGTTTAAGAGCGAGGCCGGTCCGTTTGGATTTTCGCCAGCGGGGCTGGAACAGGCGATCCAGCGCCTGGGCAGTTAGTCGCCGAAGCTGCCGACTTCTTCGCGCTCTTCCGAATTCTTCGCGGGCGTGACGCCGAGAGTAGAAAGCGGAACGAAGCCACTTTCGACGGGCTTCTCTTTCAGGATGTGCTCGCGGTACAGCTTGGACATGCGCTCGTCTTCGGCCTTTTTCTTGATGGCGGCGTCGCGGGCGCGAATTTTCTCCTCGCGCGCGGTCTTGGCGATTCCGACAGAGTCGAGATCGTGCTGGATATCGGCTTCGACGTCCTTGGCGATCAACTTCAGCGAATGTTCCCGGCTGGAGAGATTGACGTTCTTGTTGCCGGCGAAGATTTCGTGCCGTCCCTTTTCCTCGTACCACTTGGTGAGAGTGGCGGTCATGTGCATCTTTTCGATGATGTTCCGCCAGCCCACGCCGGTGTTGTAGGCGCAGAAGGAAATCTCCCCTTCCTGAGTGGCATACGGGATGATGCACTGTTCGGTGCGGCGGAAATCGTAATTGAAGAGATCCTGGAACCACATGCCAGCGATGAAGAGGAAATTCCAGCGATCCTTGCGGCGCTTTTCGATATCTTCCATGGTCCGGTCGCCGGTGACTTTGCCGTAATTGCGGCCGGTGGCTCCGAAGCACTTATCGAACTTCTGCAGCATGTCGGTGAGCTTAAAGGTGCTGGGCGCCTGGAACGGATCGTAATTGCGGAGCAGCGCGAGCGAAACGCCGACAACACTCCAGAACTTGCCGCGCGCGGCATCGTTTACCCGGGCGACGTCTTTGGCGAGGCGTTCGGCATTCAGGAACGCGGTTACCGGACGGAACTCCTTGGTTTCCTTGTCGATCATGACGGCCATGCCGATTCCGCAGTTCGGATGGCAGCCGCAGCTGAGCTGTCCCCAGTCGGCATTCGGTCCGTGGACCAGATCGGCCCAGTCGGAGAAGGTGCTCATGAAGGAGATGGGGAACCAGTCGCGGACGGGCTCGCCCATGCCGACCTGATTCTTCACATCGTGCGCCAAGTGGGAAAGGGTGTAGCGCTGGGCTTCGCGGCGCTCGTCGGTGACGGCCTCATCGCGGCCGGTGAAGGAAACGGGCTGGAACGAAAGAAAAGAGATTTTGCTGAGGATTATCGAGCGCGAACTGGATGATTCGTCCGACCTGCTCGTTGTTGATGCCGTTGATGATGGTGGTGACGGGAACGATGTCGACGCCGTTCGAGTGCAGATTTTCGATGGCGCGCAGCTTCACGTCAAACAGATTGCCGACGGCGCGATGGGAATTAGCGGCATTGCCGATGCCATCGAACTGCAGGTAGGCGTAGCGCAGACCGGCCAGAGCGGATTCCTTGCAGAATTCCGGGCTCTTGGCGAATTCGATCCCGTTGGTCGCGGCCTGCACGCTGTTGTATCCCACTTTGCGGGAGTAGCGTACGGCATCGAGGAAGTACGGGGAAAGGGTCGGCTCGCCGCCGGAAAACTGAACCGACATCTGACGGCGGGGCTTGATGGAGATGGCGTTGTCGAGCAGGGTCTGGATATCTTCCCAGCTCAGTTCGTGAACGAACCCAACCTGATTGGCGTCCATAAAGCACGGATCGCACATCATGTTGCAGCGATTTGTGAGATCGACCGTCAGGACGGAACCGCGGCCGTGCTTGACGGTGCTGGTGCCGTGGTTGTGCAGCTTTTCGTCATTATGCGCGCGGATATCGCGGCCGGGGAACACATCCTCGAGGTGCTTGAAGAAGGCGGTATCGATGGCCATCACGTCTTCGAAGTGGCCGTGAACCGGACAATCCTTGACCATCAGGATCCGGCCGTCGCGTTCGATGACCTGGGCCTTGATTTCACCTACCTTTTCGTTCAGCAGGATTTCGTGCGGAACCTTTCCATCGACGATCTGCTGTCGAATTTCCGGTACGCAGCGGGGGCAAAGGGAATCCGTAGTGCGGGGCCAGCCGAGTGGCGGCTTGGTTTTTTGGTAGCTTTTCAGGAGAGGCTTGTCAGACCACTTCGGCGTAAACGCCGGCTTTTGATTGATCTGGTTGAACCGGTCGAAGATGTTCCAGGCTGCCCCGGCGGCGAGCGTTACGGCTTTTTCAGCTAATTTGATGGGTTTTTGCATTCTTTATCGGCTCCTGGTCGGTCCTGTTTACCTTCTGCTGCTGATTACAATGGTAGGGCGATCGCCCATTGAAAGCACAGGGTTAATCGTTAAACTGCTGCAATTCCGCACTGGGCGGTACAAATTGCGATCGAACGGTTTGGTCAACAGAATCAATAAGATGGATTACCGGACCAACTGTGCAGTGTAACACGATCACCCCAGCGCATATTGATGATCTGGCACGGGAGCTGGGGTTCGAACTTTCGGGGATTGCGCGCGCGATTCCGACGCCGGACGCGGCCCGCTATCAAACCTGGGCGGCGGGTGGATTCGCGGGCGAGATGCGTTATCTGACGGACCATCGCGCAGAGAAACGCAACGATCCGCGCACGCTGCTGCCGAGTGCGCGCAGCATCATCTGCGTCGGGATGCTCTACAACGGACCGCAACCCTATTCCACGCATTTCGAGGACAGCGAACGGGGATGGATTGCGCGCTACGCGTGGGGCGACGATTACCACGACGTGCTGAAGGAAAGACTCCAGCTGTTGACGGCCAGGCTGCTGAAAATACAGCAGTTCGACTACAAGATCTGTGTCGATACGGCGCCTTTGCTGGAACGATCGTATGCGCGGCAGGCCGGCCTCGGCTGGATCGGGAAGAATACCTGCCTGATCCACGAAGGACGGGGATCGTGGTTCTTTCTGGGCGAGGTTCTGACGTCGCTCGACCTGCCGGCGGGGAGTCCGCCACCCGACCGCTGCGGAACCTGTACGCGGTGCATCGATGCCTGCCCGACCCGGGCGATAGTGCCGGCGGACGGCCATTTCTCCATCGATTCGCGATTGTGCATTTCTTATTTCACGATCGAACTGCGCTCCGCCATTCCGGCCGGGGAGCGGGCGCGGATGGGCAACCATGTGTTCGGCTGCGATATCTGTCAGGACGTGTGTCCCTGGAACAGCCGGGCTCCCTTTACGGGGGAGGAGGCGTTTGGGGCGCACCACTTCGCACCGCCGTTGGAACGGCTGGCGGCGTTAACCGAGCCGGAATTCCGCGAAATGTTCCGGTCCGCGCCCGTGAGCCGGGCGCGCTACTCCGGTTTTCTGCGCAACGTCGCCGTGGCGATGGGCAATTGTGCAGATCCGAAATTCCGAGTTCCGCTGCACAATCTGGCGGAAACGGGCGATCCGCTGGTGGCAGAACACGCCCGCTGGGCCCTGCAGCGGTGCGGCTGACGGGCTCCCGGTTGTGCAGGATTGTGCACTTTGTGCATGATTGTGCAGAATTGTGCACAATTTCGATCTTCCGGTGCGCTGCACAACCTCAACAGTACGGACGGCAGCTGTCTTCCACCTGCTGGCGGTACTGATAGGCGTCGGTACTCAGCAGTTCGCCAATTTCGAATTCCGACAAATAGCGCACCGGGGCTCCGGCTTCAATTCTTTGAATTACCTGTGACAGGCCGATGAGCACCTGCGTCATTGCCAGGGTCATCTGCTCGCTGACCAGCACGCCGACGCCGGCCACCAGAAGCGTGGTGGGCCATACGCCGTAACGGCTGCGGTAGCGCGATGCGGCTTCGGCTGGGGATGCCGGGTATTCCATATCCGCCGCCGCGGGGCCAAGAAAGAGCCCGTGACAAGGATACAACGTGCCTGCGCCCAAAATGGCATGCGAGACAGGGTCGGTGGCCAGCGCATGGACTTCGACGTCGTCCGGAACGCACCACCCGGAGCCACGCGCCAGATACTCCAGTTGTGCAAGATTGTGCACACCGGCCGCCCTTGGCTCCCGGTGCAGGCGCCGCTCCACTTCGCCCAGCAACTGTTCGGCAGCCTGGCAATCCTCAGCGCAGACCACCAGGCCGTGATTGGCCAGGATCAGAACATCGGGCGCGGGAGAGGCGCGCTCAATGGCGCGGGCCAGCGGAAATCCGGAGGGGACGTACGGGATCCAGGTCCAGCGCAGACCGTTGAGCAGCCGCTCGAGTTCGCGGGGCCCATCTTCGCGTACGGCCCAGGCAATGGCATTCACGGAATGGACGTGAATGACGACACGCTGCGGCAGGACTGCGTGCATGGCGGTTTCGATGGAAGGGACCAGCGACTCGCCCTGAAAGCCGGGACAGTAGGGGACGTTCTCGCGCAGGCAGGTGGCGATTTCGTCCCGGTCGACGGCGACAAAGATGTCATCTGTGCGGGCGTTGGCCAGCCATTTGCCCGAGGCCTTGATCCAGAGCGTATCGCTCGATTTGACGGACGTGTTGCCGCTGGCTGCCTGGACCAGCAGCGGGTTGCGCCCGAGGCGCCCCGAAAGCTCTTTCAATTCCGAGAGTCGCTCCCGCTCCGGCATGGGTTAGTCAATTAGATCACAGATGGTTCCGCATGTCGCGGGGAGGGCCGCACAAAGGGCTGCTTTACAATGAGGAATTGAGTCCTCAGCCGGATCGCTCATGGGCGGCATTCTGGCGCACAGTCACGAAATTCGAGCACGAAAAAGTGACACCGGGCCTGGCGGTCCGGAACTGCGCGGGCGTTCTGATTCCCATCAGCATTGGTATCGCAATCGGGCAGACAGCGGGCGGTTTGGTGGCGAGCACCGGAGCGCTGAACGTCTGCTTCTCCGATGGCCCGGAGCCATACTGGCAGCGCGGGCGGCGTATGCTGACAGCGACGATGCTGGTAGCGCTCGCGGTCTTCGCGGGCGGCATCTCGGGAAAAACGAACATGGCGGCGGTGCTGCTGGCCGGCATCTGGGCGTTCGCAGCCGGGATGATGGTGGCGCTGGGCACAGAAGCCGCGGACCTGGGCACGGTGAGCCTTGTGACGCTGGTGGTGTTCGGCGCACAATCGCTTTCGCCGAGGCAGGCGGCCCTTTCGGGCGCGCTGGCGTTTTGCGGCGGCCTGCTGCAAACAGGTCTGGCACTGGCGCTGTGGCCGGTGCGGCGCTACGAACCGGAGAGGCGTGAACTGATCAATTTATACCGCGAACTGGCGGGCGCGGTGGCTTCTCCGATTGAAGCGGCGGAAGCGCCGCCGGCGACGGGACAGATGCTGAAGGCGCAGAAGGCGCTCTCCACGCTGGCGCGGGACCATTCGATTGACGCGGAGCGGTACCGCTCGCTGTTGAATCAGGCGGAGCGAATGCGGCTCTCGATGCTGGCGCTCTCGCGCCTGCGCGTGCGGATTCGAAGGGAAGACCCAAACCCGGAGCACAGCGAAACGGTGGAGCAGTTTGTGGCGCAGGCGTCGCGGGAGCTGATGGATGTGTGCACCCTGCTTTCGGCGAACGGAGCCAGGGGGGCGCAGCCTGTGGCGTTCGGAGCGCCTTACGAGCTTTCGAAGCGGCTGCGAACGAATGAGGCGGGGCAGGTGGCCGATCTGCTGCACGATGCCAGGGTACAGGTGGACGCGCTGGATGGGCAACTGCGCTCGGCGGCGGATCTGGCGCGAAACGCGACGTCATCCGGGCAGCAGGAATTCGAAGAGAAGGAACTGAGGCGCAGCTGGCGGCTGAGGCTGGGCGGTACGCTGGCGACGCTGCGCGCGCATCTGACATTCCGATCGGCGGCGTGCCGGCACGGCATCCGGCTGGCTGCGGCTGTGGCGCTGGGCGATGCGATTGGACGCGGGATGGGATTGGTGCGGCCTTACTGGATTCCGATGACGATCGCGATTGTGCTGAAGCCGGACTTCACCACCACGTTCAGCCGCGGCGTGCTGCGGCTGGCGGGAACGTTCGCAGGGCTGGTGCTGGCGACGGTTCTGTTCCATCTGATGGCCCCGACCGCAGCGGTACAGGTGGTGCTGATCGGGCTGTTCGTCTTCCTGCTGCGGTGGGTTGGCGGCGCTAATTACGGCATCTTCGTGACCGCCGTGAGCGCGCTGGTGGTGCTGTTGGTGGCGCTTACCGGGGTGGCGCCGAAGCAGGTGATTGCGGCGCGCGGGCTGAACACGCTGGTGGGCGGCAGCCTGGCGCTGCTGGCCTATCTGGCATGGCCGACCTGGGAACGCACACAGGTGGGCGAGGCAATGGCCCTCATGCTGGATGCCTACCGAGATTACTTCCGGCAGGTGGCGCAGGCTTACCTGCAACCTGGCAAGAACTTCGAAACGGAACTGGAAGGACTGCGGCAGACGGCGCGGCTGGCGCGATCGAGCGCGGAGGCTTCGGTGGACCGGCTGGCGGGAGAACCGGGCACCAGCGCAGAGGCGCTGAACACGCTCCACGCCATGCTGGCCAGTTCACACCGCCTGGTGCACGCGATGATGTCGCTGGAAGCGAGCCTGAACGACCCGAAGCGGCCGCCGGCGCGCCCGGCCTTTCAGAACCTGGCGCACAACGTGGAGAAGACGATGTACCTGTTGTCTTCGGCCATGCGCGGCGCGGCCCTCCAGCCGGAACACGTTCCGGATCTCAGAGCGGACCACCAGCGGCTGATGGAATCGGGAAACCTGACGCCGGAGCGCTATGCTCTGGCGAACGTGGAAACCGACCGCGTGGTGAACAGCCTGAACACGCTTGCGGGACAGACGCTGCTATGGACCGCGCGGCCGCTTTGAGCGGCTAGTGGTGGTGGTGATGGTGCTCGTTCGAGTGGCCGGCATCCACAGGAATGACGCAGCCCTTGAGGAAGACATCACAGCCGACGTGTTCGAACTGCACGGTGGTGTGTTGAATGCGGAAGTGCTCGCTCAGGACGTGATTGATCTGGCGCAGAACGCAGTCACTGGCCGAGGGTGGGATGTCCTCGATGAGAACGTGGCAGCTGAGGGCGCGGGAGTTGGAGCCGAGGCTCCAGATGTGCAGGTCGTGCACATCGAGCACACCGGGCACGTTTTGCATTTCGTCGACTACGGCCTTCAGTTCGATGCCGCGCGGCAGGCCTTCAAGCAGGATGTTGAGCGATTCCTTGATGATGTCCCACGCGCTCCAGACAATCAGCGCGCCGATGGCCATGGAAAGGACCGTGTCAATGCGCATGAGGCCGGTGAAGTGGATGACTACGCCGCCGACCACGATGGCGAAGGAACCGAGCAGATCGCCAAGAAAATGGACGAAGGCGCTGCGGACATTAATGTCTTCGCGGCGGGAGGCGTTGAGACCGAGCATGATGCCGCCGTTCAGCAGCAGACCCAGGGCGGCGACGGAGATCATGACAACTTCGGAGACGGGCTCCGGAGTGCGCAGCCGTTGCCAGCCTTCCCAGAAGATCCAGAAGCAGAGAACCACCAGCGTGAGCGCGTTAACAAAGGCGGCGAGCACACCGGCGCGCTGGTAGCCGAAGGTCTTGACGTGATCGGCGGGTTTGGCCTGGAACCAGACGGCGACCCAGGCGAGGAGCAGAGCGAGCGCGTCGGTGGCGTTATGGCCGGCGTCGGAAAGCAGCGCCAGACTGTGGGACCGAAGCCCCATGGTGAGTTCGAGGATGACGAAGGTAACAGTTGCCAGCAGCGACCAGCTCAGAACCTTGCCGGTGCCGTGCACATGAGCGTGTGAGTGCGTAGGTGTTGCTCCCCTGCACTATTTTAGCGCGGCGTAATGAGGCCGCCGAGTTTATCCTGTTCGCCGGAGGTGTGGCGGGGGAAGCGGGTGGAATAGGCTTCGAGGTATTTGAGGCCGGCTCCGGTGTTGTAGATGACCACCTTCTCGTCGGGCCGGATGAAGCCGCTGGCAATCAGCTTTTCCAGGGCGGAGAGGCAGGCGGAGCCTTCGGGAGCGACGAAGAGGCCTTCCTCGGACGCGAGCTGGATGCCGGCGTCGATGAGTTCCTCATCGGCGATGGCGATGGCGGTGCCGCCGCTGGAGCGGACGGCTTCGAGGATGAGGAAGTCGCCGAGGGGTTTGGGCACGCGGAGGCCGCTGGCGACGGTGTGAGCATTGTCCCAGAAGGTGCTGCGGGTCTCGCCCTGCTCAAAGGCGCGGACGACGGGCTGGCAGCCTTCCACCTGGACGGCGATCATCTTCGGGCGTTTGGAAGAGATCCAGCCGAGCGCTTCCATCTCGGCGAAGGCTTTCCACATGCCGATGAGGCCGACGCCGCCGCCTGTGGGATAGAAGATGACGTCGGGAAGCTCCCAGCCGAGCTGCTCGGCGAGCTCATAGCCCATGGTTTTCTTGCCTTCGATACGGTAGGGTTCCTTGAGGGTGCTGACGTCAAACCAGCCTTCGGCATCCTTGCGGGCGGCGACGATTTTGGCGCAGTCGCTGATCAGGCCGTCGACCAGGGTGACGTGAGCGCCGTAGGCTTTGCACTCGATGAAGTTGGCCTGCGGCACATCCTGCGGCATGAAGATGTGGGCTTCGATGCCGGCGGCGGCGGCATAGGCGGCGGAAGCGCTGGCGGCATTCCCGGCGGAGGGGATGGCGATTTTGCGGATGCCGAGCTCGACGCACATCGAGATGGCGCAGGAGAGGCCGCGCGCTTTGAAGGAGGCGGTGGGATTGAGGCCTTCGTCCTTGATCCAGAGGTCGTTGGCGCCGATGCGGGCTCCGGCGGTGGGAGCGCGGAGCAGGGGCGTCATCCCCTCCCCAAGTGAGATAATGGAAGCTTGACGGGTGACGGGCAGAGCGGGCGCGTAACGCCACATGGAGTTCGGGCCGTGGGCGAGGGTGTCGCGATCCCAGGCGCCCCGCAGGGTATCGAGATCGTAGCGGACCAGCAGCGGGCCGCCGCACGTGCAGAGATTCTGAACCGTACCGGCCGGATAACTTTTGTTACACAGTGCGCACTCAAGGCGCGTCACACTTTTTAGAACCTGTACGGGCATGAGAAGAAGCTTTCATCATATCGGACCACTGCTGATTCTTCTGTGCGGAAACGCGGTTGCTGGCGAATATGCGGTGCTGGCGAACGGGTTCCGGCTGCATGCCGAAAGGCATGAAATCTCCGGGGATAACGTGAATTTATATGCCAATGGCGGAATGACGGCGATTCCGGCGGCGCAGATTACGGGATGGGAAGCGGAGGAGTACGTTGCGCCCGTGACGGTTGCGCCTGGGGCACCGGCTCCGGTTGCTGCAGAGGCGGGGAAGAGCGCGGTTCCGGCGGGCGATCTGTATGAGCAGACGGCGAAGAAGCACGGATTGCCGCCGGCTCTGGTGCGCAGCGTGGTGAAGGCGGAATCGAATTATCGCGCGAATGCGGTGTCGCCGAAAGGCGCGATCGGCCTGATGCAGCTGATGCCGGGGACCGCGAAGATTCTGGGCGTTGACCCGACGAATCCGGAGCAGAACGTGGATGCGGGGACGCGCTACCTGCGGGAGCTGCTGGCGCGGTACGAAGACAAGGACGATCAGGTGGCGCGAGCGATTGCGGCTTACAATGCGGGGCCGGGCGCGGTGGATAAGTACCACGGCGTGCCGCCTTACCGGCAGACGCAGGACTATGTGCGGCGGGTTCTGAAGTCTTACGACAAACTTAAGGGCGATAACTAAGAACTATCTGGGCCGGGTGCGAAGGTAGTCGTCGAGATCGCGGCGGATGGTATCTGTATCCGGACTGCCGGGTCCGAGCGACTGTTCGGCGACGGTGAGCGCGCGGCGGTAGAGGGCTTCTGCGCGCGTATCGCCCTGAGCTTCCAGAACACCGGCGAGGTTATCGAGCGCGAGGGCGGTGCGCGGGTCGGCAGGACCGAATTTTCTTTCACAGATGGCAAGCGCGCGGCGGAACAGCGATTCGGCTTCGGGGTAATCACCTTTGGCTTCGAGCAGGGCGGCGAGGTTGTTCAGGGCGCCGGCGGTTTCGGGACGATCGGGACCGAGGGAGTTCTGTGCGATGGCGAGAGCCTGGCGGAAGAGGGGCTCGGCACGCAGGAGGTCGCCCTGAGCCTGCAGCGCGGTTGCCTGTGTGTTCAACGCGGTGACGGTGAGGGATTGCCGCATCTCTTCGGCTTCGGGGTCGGGCGCGGTGCGGCGGTCGAGATAGTAGGAAATCCACTGGCGGGCGCGATCGGTGTCGTTGCGGGCGGCATAGAGTTCGGCGAGGCCGAAGGCGCAGCGGGGATGCAGGGGATCGTGAGCGACGTGCGTTTCGCACTGCGTGGAGAGACCGGCGAGGAGAGCGGTTTCCGGGTTCGGCAGGGGCGTGATGCCGGGTGGCGGGTGCGGCATGAAGACGAGGCTTGTGGCATCGGCGTAGATGAGCTGGCTGGTGAGGTTGACGGCGACGGGATAGACCTGGCCGGATAAGTAGTCGAAGCCGGGGAGAACCAGCAATTGGATGCCGTAATGCGTGATGAGGCCGGCAGCGGTGGCTCCGCCGCTGGTGTCATAGAGGATGCGGCGGTAATCGGCGAAGGCCTGTTCACTGAGGCCGCGGCCATCGATGAAGACGCGGTCCAGCGGCCACAGACGCCAGAGGAGATAGCCGCCGTCTTCGTAAGAGTTGAAGAGACGGGCGCGGAGCCCGTGAGCTTCGATGAAGAAGGCGGCGCCCTCGGGCAGCTGCCAGGCGGCGGGCCGGAACGCAAAAGTGTTGTGCGCTGCGGCGGCAGGGACGATGTCGAAAAGGATGAGCGCGGCGGATCCGAAAGTGAGAGCGGCGGGCGCGAGGAAGCGGCGGCGGGGGAGATAAGTAGCGATCACGATGGGACCGACGAGGCCGAGGAAGATGGTGTTGCGGACGGCGGTGAGGGAGATGGCGGCGAAGGCGACGTAGAGGAGCCAGTCGGTGAAGCGCGCGCGGCGCCAGGAGATGAGCAGCAGGAGCAGTGAGCCGAAGAGCAGGAAGCTGAAGATGCCGGGGTTCCAGAAGATGGGCTTCTGCCATTCGAGGTTGTTGGTCTGGATGGCGCTGACGCGGTAAGAAAGCAGCACCGGCAGGATGCGAAAGCCGTTGGGGTTGAGGCCGGAGGCAAGGATCGCGACCGCGCCGGGCAGCCAGAATTTTCGGGAGTTGACGGCATAAGCGAGGCAGGCGACCCAGCCGAGAATGAAGCCGCTGTGGCAGTTGGCCCAGATGACGAAGAGGAACGGGAGCACCCATAGCCGGCGGCCGGATTCGAGGATGGCGACCGTGAGCGCGAGGAAGAAGAAGGTGGCGAGGAATGGCCGGCTTTGCGCGAAGTAGAAGGCCATAGCGGCTGAGGCGAGGACTGCGGCGAGGCTGAGCAGGTAGTCTGTGGTGCGACGATAGACGACCCAGCCGGTGAGAGAACAAAAGGCGATCAGGACGAGGATACGCGCGGCGACGAGACCGGGGAAACCGGCGGCGAGGTAAGTGAGATAGAGCGCCACCTGCGACAGCCACTCATGAGTCAGGTTGAAGCGGCGGGTGACTTCCTCGCCGGGATAGGCGCTGCCGGTGCTGGTCCACGAGAAGGGATCAGGAACGGGCAGGCGGTGCGTTTCGACTATGTAGCGGCCGGTGCGGAGGTGCCAGAAGATGTCGTTATCGCGGATCTCACCCGAGAACAGCACTCCGAGCAGGAGCGCGAGTGGGAACAGCAGCAGCAGCCGGCGAAGGAGCAAGCTTTAGAAGTTTAGCTTGAGCCCGAATTCGAAAACGCGCGGAAGATTCCGGGTTGCCGTAACCTGACCGCCAGTGGCCAGATTGATGTTGGTGGCGGGATTGCCGAAGCTGGGCGTGTTGGCGAGGTTGTAGACCTGTGCGCGGAAATCCGCATTGATCTTCTCGGTGATCTTGAAGTTCTTGAAGAGCGCGGTATCGAACTGGACCAGCCTGGAACCTCGCAGGATGCCGCGGCCGGCGTTGCCGTAGGTGTATTGCGCAGGAAGAGCGAAGGTATCGGTCTGGCCGGGCACGGCGGACTTACACGAGGGATTGGCAGCCACGAAGAACCAGCAGGTGGGACTGTTCACCATGATTGGTGGAGCGAGCACATTGGGACGCTGACCGGAGGCGCCGGTATTGGCGGTATCACTGCTGATGGTGGGGGTGAAGGGCACGCCGGACTGCACGGTGTTGATGCCCTGCCACTGCCATCCGCCGATGATCATGTTGACGGCGCGGGGCGCGTTGTTAAAGAAGCGGCGGCCGTTGCCGAAGGGTAACTCCCAGACATAGCTGCTGACGAAGTTGTGGGGGACATCATAGCTGCACGGACCTTTGTTGGAGGGGTCGAGATACCAGGCCGGGGAGGCGCCTTCTTCGCTGCCGGGACCATCGAGACACTTGGAGAAGGTATAAGACGCGAGCGCGGAGAAGCCGTTCGAGAAGCGCTTTTCCAGCTTGGTCTGCAGGCTGTGATAAGTGCTGGAGCCGCCCCACTCCTGGAACAAGAAGACGCCCCAGTTGGGATAAGGCCGTCGCGCCTGGATGTTGCCGGGACCGGGAAAGGGGACATTGCCGGCAGAGGAGTATTCGAGGCGAGTTCCTTTATTGCCGACATATGCGACTTCCGCGGCCAGGTTATGCCCGAGATCGTGCTGCAGGTTGAGGTTCCAGGACTGCGTGTAGGCGTCGCGGAAAAAGGTGCGGGTAGTGGTGATGGCGGGAGTGACACCGGCGGAGGCGATGGGCTGGCCGAGGAAGAAGTTTTGCAGGTTGCGGGTGGGAACCGGCGCGGCGGCGGTGGGCTGATCGTTATTTACGAGCTGGATGATGTTGAAGGGCGGAGTGCGATAGAGCGGCTGCAGCTGATTGGTATCAGGATAGATGTAGAAGATCCCGTAGGCCGAGCGCAGGACCCATTTATCACTGCCGAGAACACGCCAGGCAAAGCCGATGCGGGGCGCGGGACATAAGTTGTCGCCGGGACGAATGGAGTAAGGCAGGCCGAGTTGTTCGGTGGTTTCGAGCAGCGGGCGGAAGACGGCCCAGTTTTGGGCCTCGTTAACCTGGGTGGTGAGATCCGGCGTGCCGTTCATGGTGGGGATGATGACTTTGCCGGTGGCGAAATCAAACGCGTTGGTCTGGCCGCGGATGCCGGTGAAGAAAGAGTTCAGCTCCCAGCGCAGACCGATGTTGAGGGTGAGATCGCGGGTGACGCGGTAATCGTCCTGGCCGTAGAAGCTCCAGAAGTTACCGGTGGCTCCGAAGAGCTGCTGCGGTGTGGAGCGCTGCATGCTGCTGGGATCGCCAAGCAGGAAATCGGCAACGGCGTCGCCGGTGGTTCCGGTGCTGGTGGGGTTCTGGGTGTATTGCCCGTTGAAGTTGAGCTGTCCCTGAGAGGTGTTGCCATTGAGGAAGGAGTGCGCCTGATGAGAGAGCTGGGCGCCGAACTTGATGTTATGGCTCCCGTGGTTCCAGGTAAGTGCGGTGCGGTATTGATAGCTTCGGATGCGATTGGCTTTGGGGCGGTTGTCGGTGGAGCCCAGAATGGCGGTGTAGCCGGTCAGGTTGATCTGCGGGGCCGCGGGCTCCTGATTCGAGAGGTTCTCGTAGCCGGAGATACCAGCCTGGGAGATAACATCCTTACCGAGGAAAGCGCTGGCATTCTGGAAGAAGAAATACATCCGGTAATAGTTAAAAGTCGCTTCGGTGGTGATGTTGGGAGAGACGATGTGGATGTAAGTCAGGCCAGCGTTTTGCGCGCGGCTGTGGAGCGGGTAAGTCCCGAGGATGGGATAACCCTGGACATCGTTCTCGGTGTTGTTGGTGTAGGAATAGCGGCTGACCAGGCTGTCTTTGTCGGTGATGCGGGGAGAGATCTTGACATCGAACTTATCGGTATCAAGAGAGAGCGCGGGGGAGTAGATGAACTGATTGGTTCCGGTGTTGGGCGTGGGGAACCAGGATTTGAAGTAGAGTGCCTGAGGAGACAGGCGGTTGCTGGGAATGATGTTACCGGGGAACGGATCGCGAATGAACTGGGCGGGGTTGGCGGGGTTCACGCGGGTGGTGGCGGGATCGAAGATGGGCCGCTGTCCGGCGAAGTTGCCGGCCAGCTCATTTGGCGAAGCGATGGTGGAGTTCTGGGTGGAACCCTGGCGCGTGCGGTCACCTTCGTAATCGGCGAAGAAGAAGACCTGATTGCGCTTGATGGGTCCGCCGAGGGTGGCGCCGAATTCGTTGCGCTTCAGTTCAGGCACGTTAGGGGCGAAGAAGTTGCGCGCCTGGAACTTATCGTTACGGATATATTCGTAGAGGCTGCCGTTGAAGGAGTTGGAACCGCTTTTAAGAACGGCGGTGACGACGGAAGGTAGCTGGTATTCGGCGCTCATGCCGCCGGCGAGAACTTTGAACTCCTCGATCGCGTCGGTGGAGGGCGTGATGGAAGTGCCGCCCTGTTCGTATTCGGTGATGTCGAAGCCATCGAGCAGCCAGCCGCCGCTGAGGCGGGAGCTGCCGCTGATGCGCAGCTGAATGCGGGAAGCGCGAATGCCCTGCCCGCCGGAGGTGATGTCCTGACCCCCGGGAGTAAAGACCGCGCCGGGGGTGAGCTGGGCGAGCTGCCAGAACTGGCGGCCGTTCAGAGGAACATTGGAAATGGTTTCGCTGTCGATCACCTGTCCGACGGAGGAGGTGTCGGTATTGAGGAGCGGCGCGGCGGCGCTGACGACGACCGATTCGGACGAAGCCCCGATGGCCAGCTTGATATCGAGACGGGCTTCCTGATTCACCTGCAGGGTAAGCTTCGAGTAGGTACCAACTTTGAAGCCGCTGGCTTCAGCGGTTACGGTGTAATCACCGATGGAGAGAAGGGGGATGGAATATTCGCCGGAGGCGCTGGAAGTGGCTTTGCGCTCGAGACCGGTGCCGTTGTTGCGCGCGGTGATGGTGGCGCCGGGGATGGCGGCACCCGAGGGATCGGTCACAACGCCGAGCAGACGGGCGGTGGAATCCTGAGCGAAGAGAACAGGGGCGCAGAAAAGTCCCAGAGCGAGAACGGCAACACGGCAGCGCATGTAATCCTCCGGTCCGGCTGATTAGCAGGACATGTCAATTCCCGAAGCCAAGAACAAAAGCTGAGTGAACTGTATCACTCACATGGAAGCTTCGCAACAGGAATAGAAGATTCAGGCGCCTGCAGTCTGCTCTTTCCACTGGGAGAGCTTGACGGGATGGAAATAGAGCACGTCGGAGGGGAATTCGGCCAGCAGTTTATCCCAGCTGAGACCGTAGCGAGCGCAGAACGGGGGAATGTCTTCCTTCCAGATTTCGGTGCCGTGCCAGCGGCTTTCGGCGGAGCGCTTCGGCATGATGCCGCGGAAGTGTTCGCCCATGGCCAGTTCGGTGCGGACGGCGGGACAGGCAAGCGCGAGCGCGGTGGGAACCGCTACTTCGGCGAACAGATTCAAGGCGGCGAAGACACCGCAGTAATGAGCGAAGGTGCGGATGTGGGCTGTGGGAACAACGATGAAATCGGAATAGCCGCTGAGCAGCGGGTAAGCAGGCGATTGTCCCATCTCGGTGAGATGCCCGAAGAAATCGTCGCGGGCGCGCAGCGGCAAAGTGCCAAAGGTGAAACGCAGGTCTTTCTTTGTGCGCGGCCAGGGCGGCAGGAACTGCAGGCCCATGGCTTCGAACTTCTTTCTGGCATCGGCGGCGGGCGGCAGCTCGCTTTGATAATCGAACTGAGGCGAGCGAAGAGCTTTCAGGGAAGAGATGGAGTGCTCCCAGTGGAAACGGATATTGTCGAGGGGCGTGAGGTTCTTGGTGTAAGCGGTGTCCGGCGGCAGGTTCAGGGCGTTGGCGAGGTTCGACTCATTCAGCGAAGGGTTCAGGATGAGATCGTCGCCGAGGAACGCGTAGTGAGTAATGTCGGGATCGTTGTACGTGGAATAGCCCTGAGCGATGTGGCCGCTGAAGTTACAGCCGTTCTCGACGACGCGAATGACATCGGGCCGGCTGCCGTCGGCGAACGGCATCAGATAGCGGCGATTGGAAAAGCGGGGACCGTAATATTTTTCGAGCCGGGGGATGTTGCGTTCGAAGCGGTGGTTGAAGACCACTGCCAGCGCGACGCGCGCCGCGCTCACTGGCCTGGAACTCCGGCACCGATGCGGCGAAGATCGGAAATCCAGGCATCGAGCAGCGGCAGTTCCTGAGCGCCCACTACGCCGAGATTCACCATCGCCTCATAGCAGAGACGCATGTTGGCGGGAATGGCATCGAGGCCGGGTTCGAGCGAAAGGGCGTCCAGCGCGGCGCCGATGGCGCGGTTATGGAGATAGCCGGGCACTTCATCTTCGAAATCCTTCATGAGGCGATGGTCGTTGCGGAACTGAACGACGTGCGCTTCGCGGAACAGAATGCTCCAGCCGTTTTGCCATCCGATGCGCTGCGCCACAAAGCTGCGCCATATATCGGTCATGCGGAAGCTGCAGTAACTGGGGAGATACAGCAGGGGGAACGCTTCGGAGAAGAAGATGGTGTTCTGACTGTTGAACGGGCACCAGGCGTTGTTGCCGAGCGCGAGGCGAAGGCCGGTGTTGAAGGAGACGGGCAGAGGAAGCAGCAGGCGATAGATGGCGTCCACGTCCGGGTTTTCGTCGGCCAGGCCCTGTTGGATCGGGCAGTAAGTCTCTTTCGATGGAATGTCGCTGAGGGCGGGGCTGGGCGCGTTCACGGCATCGAGCGGCAGGCCGCGCGGCCAGATGAGGACATCGGAGAAGTAGCGGTAAACATTCACCCAGCTGGTGTCTTCGAGAACCGGCAACGTCTGCTTCGAATCAAGCGCCTGGTAGAACTCGCCGTTCTGGCGAGGCAGATTGTCGTCGTCAGTTTCCACGATCTGTTTCGCTCCGGCGGCGATGGCGAGGAGGTAGCCGATGTTCTTGCGGGCGTAATGGCGAACCGGCGTGAGCTGCGCGGTTTCCCAGGGGAGCGACTTCTGGCGATCGATGCTGTAGAAATCACAGCCATCGAGCTCGAACGAAGCGGGACTTTTGGTGTCGCCGATCAGATAGAAGGGATGGTTCAGCCGCAGACAGTCGGACGCAATTTGGTTCAACACCTCATTGGGGGAAGCGATGGAGGTAACGACAACAGCGACGCCGGAACCGGTGGCAACAGTAGACATTATGGGAACAAGACCTTTTCCTATCGGGAATGATGAAACAGCGTGCCGCTCAGGAATGCGCGGGCGTTGCGCGTGAGGGATCCGGGCCGGGAGCGCGGTGCTTCTGAATCATTCCCTATCTTATCGGTATTGGCCGGGCCGACAGGGTCCTGCGGTGCTAACCACAGTTAGCAGAGTGAGTTTTCTTACTTTGCCAGTTTTGTGGCCTGGCGGGCCACCATCTGCCAGCCGCTGGGGCCGTGCACAAAGACGTGGATCACATCCATGTGCACGATGTTGGTGGGACTGTGCCACAGATCGACGCGGCCCTTCACCAGAGCGGTGTTGCCGTAGATGCGGACTTTGGTATCCGTGAATTCCAACTTCTCGATCACGGTTTTGCCGCTGGTGATGGATTGAATGACATCGGCTTTGTTCTGGAACTCGCCGCCGGAGTGGGTGTAGGTGAGATCGGGATTCAGGACGCGATCGAGAGCGGCGCCGTCTTTGTGAAGCATGCCTTGTTTATAGGTCTCCATGGCGGCCATTACCTCCTTTTCGGCGGAAGAACCCGACGAAGCAGCGCTGAGCGCAATGGCCGCGAGAAAGATCCCGAAAACAGTTTTCATGACGAAGCCTCCAACAGAACTTAGTCGACAGCCCCTTCCGCGATGTTGAGTGACGTGGCGGGAAGCGGGACCACCGGAACGCGCGCGGGCGCCGGCGGAGTTTTGCGCGAACTGATAATCATGGCGACCGAGAGCAGCACGACCAGGCTCGCGATCATGGACCGCGCGGTCAGCCGTTCGCCGGCAAGGGCCCAGCCGAGAAATACAGCGACGATGGGGTTGACGTAGGCGTAGGTCGCGACGAGTGTGGGCGAGGCGACGCCGAGCAGCCAGACGTAACAGGTGAAGCCGACCAGCGAGCCGATCAACGTCAGGAACAGCATGGAGATGAGCGACGTGGAATTGAGCCCGGCAAGGCTGAGATGCGCTGCCTGTCCGGTGAGCACGCCGGTGAGCAGCAGGAGGCCGCCGCCGCAGATCATCTGCATACCGGCGCTGACGACGGTGGAGGAAGGCAGATCCACTTTGCGTGTAAATACAGTGCCAAGCGCCCAGGAGAACGCGCCGACGACGACCACGAGCGCGCCCATGGAACCCACCTGACTGCCAGCCAGCACTTCCGGCCGGACGACCAGCGTGGCGATGCCGAGAAAGCCGACACCGAGGCTGATGGCGACCAGTTTATTGGGACGCGTTTCGGAGCGGCGAACCCATTCGATCAGGCCGGTCCAGAGGGAGATGGAGGACATGAGCAGGGCGGAGATGCCTGAGGGCACATGCTTCGCGGCCCAGGCAACTCCGCCATGGCAGATGAGGAAGAACAGCGCGCCCATGCAGGCGGCGGCACGCCAGTTTTGCCAGGTCAGTTTCTCGCGATACTTCACTCTGCCGATTGCGAACAGGATGAGACCGGCGACGAAGAAACGGGTTCCGGCGACGAAGAACGAAGGGATGGTGACCACGGCAAAGCGCGTGGCCAGAAACGTCGATCCCCAGATCAGATAGATAGCGGTAAACGCAAGTGCAGTCTTCCACCCCAGGCTCGTCATGTGTTGGGAGCGGTTCGGCCTTACACGGCCGGGTAATGGTCAGAGTGATGCTGGAAGAACAGATCAAGCGCCAGCTTGTTGCGGCCGGAGAGAGCTTCTTCCATGGAGCGCATCTCTTCGGGCTGCAGCGGCTGGAAGGCGCGCGCCATGCGGGCGTTTTCCTGGATGTGGTGCAGCGTGGGCATACCGACAACGGCGGCGGCCACCGGCAGCGAGAGCGAATACGAAAAGAGCTTTTCCGGTTTGGCCTGACCCTGCAGACCATCGGCGGCGAAGACCTTCATTGCGATAATACCCATCTTCTTTTCGAGCGCCACGGGAAGCGCGACGGTCTGGAAGCTGGGCTTCATATCCGAATTGATGACCATGCCGCCGCTGCCGGGCTTCATGCCGACGAGCGCGGCATTGAGCGCCATCTGGGTGCAATCGAAATCGTGCCGCTCGAGCGCCATTTTCAGGACATTCGGGTCGTGATGGCAGGTGATGCCGATGTTTTTGGTGACCTTCTGATCGCGCAGCTTGAGCAGGGTGTTGAGCACGCCGTCTTTGGCTTCGATGGCGGCCAGATCGTCTTCGCCCATCAGCTGGTGGATGTGGATGAGATCGAGCTGATCCGTCTGAAGGCGCTTCAGGCTGCCTTCGATGATGGTCATTGCCTTATCGCCATTGCGCGCGGGAACTTTGGTGGCGAGGAAGACCTGTTTGCGCCGTGTTGCCATCACTTTGCCGACACGGGTTTCACTGACGCCGTTGCCATAGGCATAGGCGGTGTCCACGTAGCCGATTCCGAGGTCGAGCGCCTGGTTCAGAGCTTCGAGGGCTTTGTCTTCTTCATAGCTGAGAAAACGGCTGCCGGTGCCGAAGGCGAGGATGGTGACCTGCTGGCCGGTGCGTCCGAGAGTACGCTTGGGGAGGGGCCCGCCTTTGGTGTTATCGGTTGCTGCATTAACGGCAGCCGCGCCGGAGACGGCGGCGGTACCAAGAAAACCTCTGCGTGAAATGCTCATGCTCGTTAGTCCTCTGAGAGTTAGGTGAAAATTTCCCTGACAACTTCGCCCGCCAAAACGGTAGGCCGCTCCGCTCGCCCATTGTGCATGTACGTCGTGGACATGTGATCGAGGCCCAGCATCCACAAAATTGTCGCATGAATATCGTGCACGTGGATGGGCTTCTCCGCCGCGCGCAGGCCGATTTCGTCGGTCGAGCCGACATACTGGCCCGGTTTGGCCCCGCCACCGGCCATCCACATGGTGAATCCCCACGGGTTGTGGTCACGGCCGTCGCTCAATTCGTTAAAGGGGGTACGCCCGAATTCCCCGCCCCAGACGACCAGGGTGTCCTTCAGCATGCCGCGCGCTTTCAGGTCGGCAAGAAGACCGGCGATGGGTTTGTCGGAGGCGCGGCACCACTTGCCGTGGTTGCCTTCGATGTCCTTATGGGCGTCCCAGCCGCTGCCGGAACCGCAGTAGAGTTCCACGAAGCGAACACCGCGTTCCACCAGACGGCGAGCCATCAGGCAGTTGTTGCCGTAAACGGAGGTTGCGGGGTCGTTCAGGCCGTAGAGCTCTTTGGTGGCTTCGGATTCCTGTTTCAGATCCACAGCTTCGGAAGCCGCGGACTGCATCTGATAGGCGAGTTCGTAGGAGCGGACGCGGGCATCGAGTTCGGTGTCGTCGGATTTATCGCGCGACCAGAGCTGGTTCAGGCTCTTGAGAAAACCGAGTTCATTGCGCTGCTGTTCGTCACTGATACCGGCGGGCGGTTTCAGGTTCAGGATGGGCGTTTCGCCGCGGCGGAACTGCGTGCCCTGATAAATGGCAGGCAGGAAACCGGAATTCCAGTTGTTGGTGCCACCGAGCGGGTCGCGGTCATCGGTGAGAACGACGTACGACGGGAGGTTCTTGTTGGCGCTGCCAAGTCCGTAGGTGAGCCAGGCACCGAGCGACGGACGGCCGGCCAGGATGGAGCCGGTGTTCATCTGGCAGACGGAGCCGACGTGATTCAGGCCATCCGCCCAGCAGGAGCGGATGATGCTCATGTCGTCGACATGCGGCCCGATGTTGCGATACCAGTCGGAGACCCACATGCCGCTCTGGCCGTACTGCTTCCATTCGCGCCTGGATGCCATCAGCGTGTTGTCGCCGGTGCCACGCGAGGTCTGGGTGGGTTTGCCGATAGAGTCCGGAACGGGCTTGCCATTCAGTTTGGTGAGCAGCGGCTTGGGATCGAAGAGATCGACGTGGCTGGGGCCGCCTTCCATGAACAGCCAGATCACCGATTTAGCGGTGGGCGGATGGTGAGGTTTCTTTTGGGCCAGGGGATCGACGACCGGGGCAGTGTTGGAGGCGTATCCATCCTCAGCCAGCATGCTGGCGAGGGCAATGGCGGCAAGACCGCTTCCGGCATGCGAGAAAAATTCCCGCCGCGACGAAACGTTCCAGTGGTGTCGAAGTTTGTCTAACATGGCGACCTCAGTTCACGTACATAAACTCGTTGGAATTCATCAGAGCGTGGCAGAAATCCACGAAGGCGGCAACCTGCGCGGGGGTTTCGCCGGCCGGGATCTTCTCCGGCAGGGGAACCTTTTCGTTCTTTGCAAGGCGTCCGGCAAGCAGGGCGGACTGTTTGTTCAGGAAATCGAGTGAAGCTTTTTGCTCGTCCGTATTGGGAGCGCGGGAAAGGGCGAGGCGGAAGGCGCGCTGTACCCGCTGCTCCGGGGTGAGACCGCGGTCGTCCAGAATGCGCTCCGCGAAGATCTGCGACCAGCGAAGCACGAGCTTGTCATTCATCAGGGTGAGCGACTGCGACGGAATGACCGTGCGGAACCGGCGCGGGCAGGATTCTTCGGAGTTCGGCGCGTCGAACGCTTCGAACATGGGGTAGGTCATCACGCGCTTGGAGAAAACGTAGACGCTGCGGCGGTTTTCTTCCGCGGCATCTTTCTCCGCCACCCAGACGGCGCCGGCGGAGAGCGTACCAGCGGGAAGCTCGGGATGGATGCCGGGGCCGCCCATTTTCGGATTCAGAATGCCGCTGGTGAGCAGCATGGAATCGCGGAGCACTTCGCCTTCGACGCGATGACGGGGGTAGCGCCACATGAACTTGTCTTCGGGATCGGCCTGAAGTGCCTGATCCTGAGCCGCGGACGATTCCTGGTAGACGTTCGACAGCATGATCATGCGGTGCAGCTTCTTGATGCTCCAACCGTTTTCGACGAAAGAGGAGGTGAGGAAGTCGAGGAGCGGCAGGTTGGAGGGGCGTTCGCCCATCAGGCCGAAATCGCTGGTGCTGGGAACGATGCCAGAGCCGAAGTGGCCATGCCAGATACGGTTGACGATCACACGGGTAGTCAGGGGATTCTTCGGATCCGCCAGCCAGTTCGCCAGCACGGTCCGGCGGCCTGTGGAGTTCGGCAGCGGGGTGATTTTCGGGATCGAGGGATCGAGAATCGAAAGGAAGCCGGGCTGGACCTCTTCCTTGCGGGCATCCCACGAGCCACCGGCAAGGATGAAGGTGGGCGGCGCGACCGGGCCGTTATCGACGACGGTCTGGGCCATGGGAGCGACGGGCTTCAGGGCATCAAAGGACTTGAGCTGTGCCGAAAGCTCTGTATAGCGCTGCTTCTGTTCGCCCTTGAGCTCTTTCGCGAGGTCGTCATCCTTGTAGGTAACCTGCGGGGTGGCGAAGATGGCCAGCAGAGACTGCATAGGCGTGCGGTCCTTCGCCGGGGTGTCGAGCGCCTGTTTGGTGCCGGTGGAAAAGCGAACGCTGTAGTATTCGCGGCGTGCTTTGCCGAGGGGCTCGACCAGCGCATGCATTTCACGGCGGAGGTCGCCGGTTTTGGCCTGCCAGGCTGCCAGCTGCTGCTTGTACTCGTCGAGTTTCTCACCCTTGAGCAGATTCAGGTTGTCATCCGCCTTCATGTTGGCGAAGAAGGCCTGCAGCTTGTAGTAATCCTTGTGCAGAATCGGGTCGAACTTGTGGTCGTGGCACTTGGCGCATCCGTAGGTCAGGCCCATGAAAACGGACGCGACCGTATCGGTGACGTCGTTGAGCATCTCCTGGCGGCGAAGTTCGAGCACCGGCTGGTTGGTTTCGTCGGTGTAATGCCGATTGAAGGCGACGGCGATGCGCGCTGAGTTGTCGCCCGGATAGAGTTCGTCCCCGGCAATCTGCTCTTTCACGAAGCGGTCGTAGGGCTTGTCTTCGTTGAATGCCTGGATGACATAATCCCGGTAACGCCAGATATTGGGCCGGACTTCGTCGGATTTGAAGCCGTTGGTATCGGCATAGCGGGCGAGATCGAGCCAGTAACGGCCCCAGCGCTCGCCGTACTGCGGGGACGCGAGCAGGCGATCCACCACCGTGGCGAAGGCGTTGGGCGACGTGTCGCTGACGAAAGCCTGCACTTCTTCGGTGGTGGGCGGCAGGCCGGTGAGGTCGAGGGTGGCACGGCGCAGCAGGGTGATTTTGTCGGCCGGGGCGTTGGGCTGGATCTTTTTGGCTTCCAGCTTTGCGAGCACGAACGCGTCGACCGGGTTACGGGCCCACGCGGCATCGGCCACAGCGGGAACCGCGGGCTTCGTCACCTTTTGGAAAGCCCAGTAGTTTTTCTGGCCGGCGGTGAACTTCTTTTCAGCGGGCGCGGTGGAGGTGAGCACGGTGCCGGGGGCACCCCAGGGAGCGCCCTGATCGATCCAGGCCTGGAAGGAAGCAATCTCCTGCGCGGTCAGCCTTCCGCCGAACGGCATCTGGGGCTGAACCTGTCCGGTGAGGTGTTTGTACAGAGAACTGTCAATTGCTTTGCCGGGCACGATCGCGGCGCCATGTTTCCCGCCCTGGAGCAACCCCTCGCGCGAGCGGAGGTCGAGGTTGGACATGGGTGTTCCGGAACCGTGGCACTGGACGCAGCGTTCGCGCAGCAGCGGAGAGATGGTTTTCGTGAACAGATCCTGCGGAGGCGCCTGGGCCGAGAGAGGGATTCCGGCCAGCAGTGAAATCGCCGCCAGGGCGGAACAGGAAAAAAATCTGTCGATCGCGGCGTTCTTCATAGCGTGGCTTACTCGATTATGGCCCCGTAACCATCCCCTCACAACCCCGGAACGGTTCCGAACTGTTCGGAAGTGCCTGTTAAAACAGGAACTTCAAGCCGAATTCGATGATGCGATCGCTGTTCAGGGTGGAGGTGACCTGGCCTCCGGAAGACTGGTCGATGTTGGTGCCCGGAATGGCGAAGACGGGGTGATTGAACAGATTGAAGACCTCGCCGCGGAACTCGAACCGGGTGTTTTCGGTGACGGGAATGATCTTATTTACCGAGAGATCGAACTGGTAAAGCGGCTGAGCGCGCAGGATATTGCGGCCGCCATTGCCAAGCGTGTACAGGGCGGGAACGGCGAACGCAGCGGTCTGGCTGGGCAGGAGCGTTTTGCAGCTGGTGTTGGCTGCGACATAGAACCAGCAGCTGACGTTGCCGGCGATGAACGGCGCGCCCACCACCTGAGGCCGCTGGCCGGTCTGGCCGACGTTGGCGGTATCGGTGCTGATGGTAGGAGTGAAAGGCAGACCGCTCTTGGCGGTGAGGACGGAGGAAAGACGCCAGCCCCCGAGTGCCCGGTCGAGCATCCCGGAGGATGTTCCGAGGAACCGTTTGCCTTTGCCGAACGGCAGCTCCCAGTTGAAGCTGACACTGCCGACGTGGGTGGAATCGAAATCACAGACGGCATAGTTCTTGCCAATCAGGGCGGTGGTGGGCGGGTTGCCTTCGTCGGTGCCAGTGTCGAGACACTTCGAATAAACGTAAGAGGCCATGAGGGTCATGCCGGCCCAGTCGCGGGTTTCTACCTGGCTTTGGAGAGCGTTGTAGTCGGCTTTGCCTCCCCACTGCGCGAGGGTCATGGGACCCCACTGCGGGTATGGGCGGCGGGACTGGATGGCACCGGGGCCGGGAGCGGGATCGTTGACATTGGGGGCGGACTGCAGGCGGACCGTGCGGTTCCCTACGTAAGCTAAGGTGGCGGTGATGCGGGAGGCGAGCTGGTGCTGAACGGTCAGGTTCCACTGCTGGGTGTACTGATTTCGGTCATGGATGAGGGCGGACCCGACGGATGGCGTGTCGCAGGAGATCATCACGACACCCCACGGACACGGCTGACCGGGGTTCGGGTTGGCGGACGCGATAGGCTGTCCCTGATAGAAATTGGCGAAAGTCCGGGTGGGAACGGCAGGCGGACGATCGTTGAACACCGTTTGGTTGTCTGAAAACGGAACCGTGACCACGGTGTGGTTCAGCAGATTGGTATCGGGGTAGGTGAAGAAGATGCCGTAGCCGGAGCGGATGACGGTTTTCTCGGAACCGAAGGGGCTCCAGGCCACACCGACGCGCGGCGCGATGTCGAGGTGGTCGGAAGGCGAGATGGAAGGCGGCAGTCCGACCTGATTGTTGAACTGGTAACGATCGGCAAACAGCGGCAGCAGCAGGGGCACGAGCGGCTGCGCAGTCGGAAGGTTCTGGAGCGCCGCGGGGACGATCACCTTGCCGGTGTTCGTATCGAAACCGCTGCGGGTGAGTTCGACACCCTGGTAGAACGGATTGATTTCGTAGCGGACGCCGAGAGTGAGGGTGAGGCCTTTGCGGATGCGCCAGGTGTCGTTGTAGTGCAGGGCTTTGAACAGGTCGTAATCGCCCTGAAGGGTCTGATAGGGTCCGCGGGTGCCGTTATCGGGATAGCCGAGCAGCAGATCGGCGACGGCGTTGCCGGTGTACGTCCCGGAGAAGACCCAGGAACCGACCGAGTTCTGGCCGACGCTGAAGCCGCCCCAGATGTTCATCAGCTCGCCGCCGAACTTCATTTCGTGGGCGCCGTGGATCCAGGTCATGCTGTCCGCCTCCTGCCAGGTGCGGACGCGAATGGCTTTGGGACGGCCGTCGAAGGGAGAACCCTGCAGGGTCGCGTAACCGGTAAGAGCGATCTGGGGCATGCTTTGGACAGGCGTCACGACGGTGTTGTCGAAGCCCTGGATACCGGCCTGCGCATTGATGTTTTGGCCGGGCAGGACCGTGCCGAAGATGAAGGGTGAATCGTACCAGGCGATCTGGGCGACGTTCAGCAGGTTCGGTCCGAAGATGTGGGTCCATCGCATGGTGGCGTCCTGAGCCTTGCTTTTCAAGGCCGTGCCGCCGAGCGCCGGGTAATTCAGGGCGTTAGTCTCGACGCTGTCGGAGATGGAATAGCGGGCGAGGAAGCTGTCCTTATCCGTCAGGCGGGCATCGACCTTCATATCGCCTTCGTCGTTGTTCTGCGGCAGCGAAGGCGCGTAGATGAAACGGTTGGTGCTGCCCTGAACGACATTCGGCTGCGGCAGGAAGGGCGTGAAGAACGCGCCCTGTTTCGAAATCCGGCTGGGCGGGATGATGTTGCCCGGGAACGGGAGGCCGGTGAGCGGGTCCTTGATGGTCTTGGGCAGCAGATCGCTGAAGTTGCCGGTCTTTTCGGCGGTGCTCGGGACCACGTCGTTGAAGGAAAGGCCCTGGCGCAGGCGCGTGCCCTGATAGTCGGCGAAGAAGAAGACACGGTCTCTCTTAATGGGACCGCCGATCGTTCCGCCGAACTGGTTGCGCTTCAGCGGAAGAACCTGGGGAAGAAAGAAGTTGCGGGCGTCGAGAGCATCGTTACGAATGAATTCGAAGACATCGCCGTGGAAGGAGTTGCTGCCGCTTTTGATGGACGCGTTGACCATGTTGGGCGTGTGGCCGTATTCCGGGGCCATGTTGCCGGCGGAGACACTGAACTCCTGAATGGCGTCGACGTTCGGAGATATTAGAGTGCCCCCGAGTTCGAAGTTGGTGACGTTGGCGCCGTCGAGCGACCAGCCGGTGAAGATGTAGCTGGTGCCGTTGACGGTGACGTTGACGTTGCGGGCGCGCAGCTCGCTGCCGTTGAAGGCGGCGGTTTGAGACCGGGGGATGAAGGTGGACCCGGGGGTGAGCTGGGTGAGTTCCCAGAAATTGCGGCCGTTAAGCGGCAGTTCGGCCACCTGCGAAGGGGGGACCAGATGGCTGACTTCGGAGGAATCCGTGGTGAGGAGCGCGGCGGCCGCGCTGACCGTGACTTCCTGATTGGCGCCGCCGATTTCGAGCGTGCCATCGAGCGTGCTGTGTTCGCCGGTGTGCAGCACCAGGCTGGGGAAAACCAGGTTCTTGAAACCCGAGAAGCTCATGGTGACGGTGTACTCGGCCGGATCCAGATTGGAAAGGACGTATTCGCCACTGGTTCCCGCGGTGGCGGTGCGGACAGCATCGGTACCTTTGTTCTTGAGGACGACAGTGGCTCCGGCGACGACAGAACCGGAATTGTCGCGAACGGTTCCGTTCAGGGCGGCCTGGCCCGTCTGTCCATAAAGAGCGGGGACCGCAACTACGGCGAGAAAAGCAGTGAGGACGAGGCGTAAAGTCACAACCTGGGACATAGCGCTCCTGAGCAAATTGAAATGCCCGAACCAGCGGGCACGAAGTAATGGGATTGTATTTTCGCGCTTCAGGCTTGTCAAGGAAATGGACGCTGTTCGGCAGGTTCGAACCGTTCCGCGCCGCCTGGGGGACGTTTTCCGGCACAGTTACGGAGGGCATATAGTGGAATGCAGATCCGCGCGCCCATGCCGACCAGACCAGCCGAATTCGGAAGCGTCAGTTCTCCCCCCGAGCAGGATGTTCGGGCTGCGCTCGACGCCGTTTTGGGCAGCCAGATCTTTCGCAAATCGGAGCGGCATTCGCACTTTCTGCGCTTCATCTGCGAGACGGCACTGGTGGGGGATGCGGGGAAGCTAAATGAGTATCTGATCGCGCACGAGGTGTTCGCGCGGGGGGCGGATTACTCGCCGGGCGACGATTCCGTAGTGCGCCGGCAGGCGTATTCCCTGCGGCAGAAGCTGCAGGACTATTACGCGCATGAGGGAAAAGACGATCCGGTGCGGATCGAGCTCCCGGTGGGCCGGTACGTGCCGAATTTCGTCCTGGTGAAAGCCGAACCGGTTGCGCCGGCGATCTCGATTCAGGCGCCCGCGCCGGTCCAGACTGTGACGCCTCCCGCGCCGCCCGAGCCTCGCCAAAGAGCGTGGATCGCGGGTGCGGCGGTGCTGGCGCTGCTCTCCTTCGCGGCCGGATGGGCTCTGCGCTCGGCCGGAGCGTCGTCGAAGAGCGCGCGGGGAATCGATCCGGCGGTCGCGGAGATCTGGGGGCCATGGCGTTCTGACCCCGCGGGCGCGGTGCTTTGCTTCAGCAATCCGCTAACGGCGATCGTGAAGCAGAATGAGCAGCGTTTCCCGCCCGGCACGCTGCCGCACCGCATTGAGATCAGCGAGGCCGAAGCGCAACCGCTGCGCGAGCAGTTTCATCTGCCGCCGGGAGGCGTTTTCTATCTTTCACCCGGGATTGGACACGCCAAGATGGGTGAGGCTCTGGGCAGCGTGGAGCTGGCGGTGTTCTTTACCAATATGGGCATCCCGGTCCATACGACGCAGAGCCGGTTCCTGAGCTGGGAGAACTTCCGCAGCGACAACCTGATTCTGATGGGTCACGACGAAGCGAATCCCTGGCTGGACCCGCTGCTGAAGAAACTGCCGCTGCGCCTGGCCGCAACGGAGATCGAGCGGCCGCGGCGGATTTTGAATACCGCCCCGGCACCGGGCGAGAAGGCGGAATATCAGATCGATTACGCCACCGCGCACGGCCAGCCTTCTGACGATTACGGGCTGGTTTCCATGCTGGGCGGGATCGACGGCCGGCACCGGCTGCTGCTGGTAAACGGGATCAATGCGGAAGGAACGCGGACGGCGCTGGAGTACCTGACGGATCCGAAAAGGGTCGGCGAGCTGTTGGCGGCTCTGCGGAAAGCTGCGCCCGGACACAAAGGCGAGTGGCATTTCCAGATGGTTTTGCACGCGGAAGTACGCGACAAGATTCCGACGCGGGCGGATTTGATTCTGGTCCGGGTACTGTAAAAGGATGATCACAGCGGTGATTTTCGATGTCGACGGAACCCTTGTCGATTCCGTGAGCCTGCACGCCTCGGCCTGGCAGGATGCCTTCCGGCGGTTTGGGAAGGAAGTAGACCACAACGAGATCTGGGGCCAGATCGGCAAGGGCGGCGATTTGCTGATGCCGGTGTTCCTTTCGAAAGAGCAGATTGAGAAGGAAGGCAAAGAGATCGAGAAGGTTCGCAAGCAGATTTTCGAGGAGAAGTACATGAGTCAGGTGAAGCCGCTGCCGGGCGTGCGGGAGCTGTTCGAGCGGCTGCGCGCGGACGGGCGGCGGATCGCGCTGGCCTCATCCGCGAAACAGGACGAACTGCAGGTTTATAAGCGCATCGCTAACATCGAGGATCTGCTGGACGAGGAAACGTCCTCGGACGATGCGGAGAAGAGCAAGCCGGAGCCGGATATCTTTGTGGCCGCGCTTGAGCGATTGAAAAACCCCGATCCGAAGGAAGTAATTGTGGTGGGCGACAGTCCGTACGATGCGGAGGCCGCGGGGAAGGCGGGGATGCGCACCATCGGCGTGCTTTCGGGTGGATTTTGCGAGGGCAAGCTGCGCGATGCGGGCTGCATTGAAATCTACCGCGACCCGGCGCATCTGCTGGCGGAGTACGAACAATCTGCCCTCGGGCAGCGATGACGCGAATTGTGGTTGCGGGCAGCCTGAACGCGGATCTGGTGCAGCCGCTTTCGCGCATGCCGGTGCCCGGGGAGACGGTGCTGGCGGGCGAACTGCGCGTGATCCCAGGTGGAAAGGGCGCGAATCAGGCCGTGGCGGCAGGGCGGCTGGGCGGCGCCGTTTCGATGATCGGCGAAGTGGGCGGCGATCAGTTTGCGAACGTGCTGATTGCGAGTCTGGGAAGCGCGGGCGTAGGCACGTCGGGCGTAGGGCGGTCGCCGGGAGCGAGCGGGACCGCGTGCATTCTGGTGCTGCCGGACGGTGAGAATCTGATCGTGGTGTCGCCCGCGGCAAATGGGAAGCTGACACCGGAGATGGTGGAGGCGCGCGTGGGCGAGATGGCGCCGGACACGATTGTGCTGTGCCAGCTGGAGATCCCCATGGGAACCACGGCCTGGACGCTGGCGCAGGCTCGGCGCGCGGGAGCGGTGACCATTCTGGACCCGGCTCCGGCGCAGACGCTTGACCGCGAACTGCTGCGGAACGTGACCTGGCTGACGCCGAATCAGACGGAAGCGGCGCTTCTTCTGGGCGGCGGGCGCGCGGCGGAGACGTATGCCGAAGCCGAAGACGCAGCGCGTCATTTGCTGGCTATGGGTCCGCAAAACGTCGTGGTGAAGCTCGGGCGGCAGGGATGCCTGCTGGCGGGGGATGGCTTCTGCCATGCGATCCCCGGGTTTGCGGTGGACGCCGTGGACACCACAGCGGCGGGTGATACATTCAATGGGGCATTTGCCGTGGCACTGGGCGAAGGCCGGGATCTGCGCGCGGCCGGCCGGTTCGCGAATGCGGCGGCGGCGCTGTCGGTAATGCAGATGGGAGCGCAGTCGTCGATTCCGGACCGGGGGGCTGTTGACGGTTTCCTCAAGGCGCACCCAGAGGACTAACTTGTTTATCGTTCAGGATTCCACCGTCGCCATCCTGTTGTGTTTGCTAACCATGATTGGGTGGGGTTCGTGGGCGAACACGCAGAAGCTGGCGGGTAAAGAGAAGTGGCCGTTCGAGCTGTATTACTGGGATTACGCGATCGGCGTGCTGCTGCTCTCGGTGGTTGCCGCGTTCACGGCGGGAAGTTTCGGAAGCGGCGGGCAGCCGGCGTGGGATAACTTCCGCAGCGCATCGGCGGACGCGATCGGAACGGCGATGCTCAGCGGCGCGCTGTTCAATCTGGCCAACGTGCTGCTGGTGGTGGCGATTGACGCGGCAGGCATGTCGGTAGCGTTTCCGGTTGGCATTGGGCTCGCGCTGGTGATCGGCACGGTGGCAAGTTACTGGCAGACGCCACGCGGGAACCCGGTTTATATCGGGATTGGCGTGACCCTTGTGGTGTTCGCGATGCTGTTCTCGGCGACCGCCTCGGCGCGGGTGGCGCGCGGGAAAACGAGCGGTGGCGGCGTACGCGGCGTGCTGTTCGCGGTGGCGGCGGGCTGCCTGATGGGGCTGTTCTACCCCCAGCTGATCTCCTCTATTTCGCCGGAGTTCAACCGGCTGCCTATCACGCCGGGCAAGCTCACACCGTGGACCGCCGGCGTGTTCCTGGCGCTGGGCCTGTTCCTGAGCAACTTCGTGATCAACACCGTCTTCATGCGCATAGCCGGGCTGACGTATGGCGAATACTTCCGCGGGTCCGCCCGGCTTCATTCGCTCGGCATTCTGGGCGGCGCGATCTGGATGCTGGCGCTCTCCGTGAACGTGGTGGCTTCGGGTGTCGCAGGGCCAGCGGTCTCTTACGCGCTCGGGCAAGGCGCCACACTGATTGCCGCGATCTGGGGCGTGTTCATCTGGCGCGAGTTCCGCGGCAGCGAGCGCGGCACCTATGTGCTGATTACTCTGATGTTTCTCTGCTATGCGGCGGGTCTGGTGCTGGTGGGTCTGGCGATTCTGTAGCTACGCCGGGTGCGGCAGCACTTTATGCTGGCTGACATCGTCGCCATCGCCGCTCTTCAATTCGCGGAAGATCAGGGTGGAGCAGATCGTGAGCACACCGAGGCACAGAAACGCGCGGTGCGTGCCGTGGACCATTTCCGACGCGTTCGCGTGCAGGCGCGCCGGGATGAACAGAGCGGTGGTGAGCGAAGCCGCCGCGACGCCGAAGCTCAGCGACATTTGCTGCATGGTACTGGCTATAGTGCTGGCGCTGCTGGCCTGCTGTTCGCTGACATCAGCATAGGCCAGCGTGTTCATGCTGGTGTACTGCAGCGATGTGAAGAAGCCGAAACAGAACGCCTGCAGCACAATCAGCCACACCGGAGTGCCCGGGCCGATGGTGGCGAAGAGCATGATCAGCAGGCCCAGGATGATGGTGTTCGAAATCAGCACGGCGCGATACCCCACGCGCGCCAGGATCTTCGGCATGGTGAGCTTCAGGCTCATGGCGGCAAGCGCCTGCGGCATGAGCAGCAGGCCGGACTGCACCGGCGTGAAGCCCAGGCCCACCTGATAGAGCAGCGGGAACAGGAACGGCATGCCGCCGATGCCGAGCCGCGTGAAGAAGCTGCCGCTGACCGCCGAGCGAAACGTGCGGATGCGAAACAGATCGAGACGCAGCAGCGGGAACTGGGTGCGCGTTGCGCGGAACCCGTAAGCGGCCAGCAGCACCACCGAAAGCGCCAGCATGGCCAGAATTTCCGGGGTGTTCAGCGTGTGTTCACCGAACACCTCCAAAACATACGAGAGCAGCCCGATGCCAGAGCCGAAGAGCAGCAGGCCGGCGACGTCGAGAGGCCGCGAGGCTTTCTCACGGAAATCCGGCAGGTGCAGGTAGACCATGACGAGGCCCAGCAGACCGATGGGGATGTTGACGAAGAAGATCACGCGCCAGTGCAGCCAGGCGACGATCAGGCCTCCGGCGACGGGTCCCAGCATGGGGCCCACCAGTCCGGGGATGGCCACGAAGCTCATGGCGCGAATCAGCTCCGATTTCGGAAACGTGCGCACCAGGGTCAGGCGACCCACCGGCACCATCATGGCGCCGCCGCAGCCCTGCAGCATCCGGCACGCGACCAGAAGATGAATATTGGTCGAGATGCCGCACAGGAACGAGCCCAGCGTGAACACGCCGATGGCGGACGCAAACACCCGGCGCGTGCCGAAGCGATCCGCCATCCAGCCGCTGATGGGAATGAACACGGCGAGGCTGAGCGTGTAGCTGGAGAGCACCGATTTCATGCTGAGCGGCGCGACTTTGAGGGCCGCCGCGATGGCCGGAACCGCGGTGTTGAGAATGGTGGTGTCCAGCGCTTCCATGAAGAAGGCGATCGCGACCAGCCACGGGAGCAGGCGCTTGCTGGAGGATTCGGGAGGGGACAGCGTCGCGGTGTCGGACATGGAGGGCGGGGGCACTGCGGCGGCTTGCCTGACCATTATCGCCCGTCCGTTACACTCGTCAAATGCTGCTCTGCCCGGTTCGCGCCTGCCATCTGGCACTGGTGCGCGAGGGGCGGCGCTGGCACTGCGCGCGGGGGCATTCGTTCGATGTAGCGCGCACCGGGTACCTCAATCTGCTGCAGCCACAGGAGCGGCGTTCGAAGGAACCGGGCGACACGGCGGCGGCCGTGGCGGCGCGGCGGCGGCTGCACGACCGCGGCGTCACCGAGCCGCTGCTGCGCGGCATTCACGAGATGGCGAACGCTGCGGCGGAGGACGTCGTTTTGGACGCGGGCTGCGGGGATGGGTTCTATCTGGGTACGCTGGCCGAGCGCAGCGGCTGCGACGCGCACGGCGTGGATATTTCAACCCCTGCCGTGGACGCGGCGGCGCGGCGGTATCCGGAATGCGAGTGGATCGTGGCCAACGCGGACCGCTTTGTTCCGTATGCCGCGGGCGGGTTCTCCCTGGTGATGTCGATCACTGCGCGCATGAACGCAGAGGAATTCCGGCGCGTTCTGCGCGACGACGGACGGCTGCTGGTAGCGCTTCCAGCGCCGAACGACCTGATCGAACTGCGCGGCGAGGGACGCGATCGGGTGGAACGCACGATCGAGACATTTGCGCCTGAGTTCCGCGTCGAGGCGCGGGAACGGGTGAGTCACTCGATCGAGCTGGACGCCGCGGCCGTTCACGACGTGCTGTTGTCCATCTACCGCCCGCGGAAACCGGAGGAAGTGAGGGCTGCGACGCTCACGTTCAGCCTCGATCTCGTGCTATTCCGCCCCGTGTAATTAGTTAAAAGAAGATAGAATAGAAAGATTAGGCGGCCACGTTCATGCCCATGCGTTTCGTACTGATTCTGCTTCCGGCGGCGCTGCTGATGCGAACTGCGCAGGCGGCTCCGGTAAGCTTCAATCGCGATATTCGTCCGATTATGTCGGACACCTGTTTCCGGTGTCACGGTCCGGACAAGAGTTCGCGCATGGCGAACCTTCGCCTGGATATCCGCACGGAAGCGCTGAAGCCGTTACGGGATGGTCTCATCCCGATTGTGCCGGGCGACCCGGAGCATAGCGCAATTGTGCAGCGCGTGCTGGCCGCGACACCGGGCAAGCGGATGCCGCCGCAGTATGCGCATAAGGACCTGACTGAAAACCAGAAGCAGCTGATTCGCCGCTGGGTGGCCGAAGGCGCGGTTTACGAAGGGCACTGGGCGTATATGCCGGTAACGCGTCCGGACACGGGCGACGCGTCTGAGAATCCCATTGACGTTCTGGTGGGCAACCGTCTGCGCGCGGCCGGACTGGAGCCGGCGCCGGAAGCGGACCGCCGCACTCTGCTGCGCCGCGTCACGCTGGATTTGACGGGTTTGCTGCCGTCCACTGCCGAAGTGCTTTCGTTCGAGAACGACCGTTCGCGGCAGGCGTGGGAAAAAGTGGTGGACCGTCTGCTGGCATCGCCCCGCTACGCCGAGCAGCGCACCATGCACTGGCTGGATGCAGTGCGTTACGCGGACACGTGCGGGTTCCACGGGGACAACATCGTTCCCGCGTGGCCGTACCGCGATTACGTCCTGAAATCGTTTCGCGACGATAAGCCGTTCGATCAGTTCACGCGCGAGCAACTGGCGGGCGATCTGCTGCCCGGAGCCACCCTGGAACAGAAAACAGCGTCGGCTTACAATCGCCTGAACCGGACTTCGGCCGAGGGCGGCCTGCAGCCGAACGAGTATCTGGCCAAGTATGGAGCGGACCGCGTCCGCACCGTCAGCGTGGCGTGGCTGGGCAGCACCATGGGATGCGCCGAATGCCACGATCACAAATTCGATCCATTTCTGACGAAGGATTTCTACGCGATGAAGGCGTTCTTCGCCGACGTAGAAGAGACCGGTCTGATGCCGGATCGCGGGGAGAAGGCGTGGGGCACGCAGGTGGAGCTGCCGACCGCCGAACAGGAGCGCGAGCGGCAGTCTCTGGATGCAAAGATCGCAGCGGCGAAGAGCGACTGGGAGTCGCGGGCGAAGGCGGTTCCCGATACCCGCGAAGTTCGCGAGGCGCTGTGGCGCAAGTGGCAGGCCGGCGAGCTGGCGTGGCATTTTGAGCGTCCCGAAGCGGCGCGCAGCCTGAACGGCTCGACGCTGACGGTGTATAACGACCAGCCGGTAGCCATCAGCGCGTACCTCGGGAACGAACTGAAATCGGAAATGAAGCCGGGTAACGGGCTGATGGTTGCCAGCGGCGCGAACCCGGATAACGAAACTTACGTTGTGACCCTGCGTCCCGGAAAAGGATCCTGGACCGCGCTGGGCGTCGATGTTGAACAGGACGAAGGCCTTCCTGGGAACCGGATCTCGCGCGGCGCGGATCGTTTTCTGCTCACTGGCGTGGATGCAGTTCTGACGCAGCCGGGCAAGCCCGAGCGCAAGCTGGACTTTTCTCTTGCCACCGGCGACCAGACCAGCATCTATGGCATGCCGGCGATGGCTCTGCTGGATCACGATCCGCGCACCGGGTGGGGCGTAGGCCTGGGCGAGTCTTCGGTTCCGTTCGCGGCGCTGCGGTTCGCGCAACGGCTGGAGACGGATGCGGATACGCGCATCGTGGTTCGCCTTCGGCAGAATTCGCCGGATTTCCGCCGCGCGGTGATCGGCCGTTTCCGGCTGGCTCTTTCGTCAGCGGAATACTCCTGGCCGGCGGATGGCAGCGATGCCGTTCGCGCCAAGGACAAGCGCGGCGAAAAGGGATGGGCAGGTGGATTGCCGCTGATTGCGGTGAAGGCGTTGCAGTCCGAATTCGGCACAGCCGAAGCGGAGTCAGGCGACGCGGAGAAAACCGAGAAACAAAAGGCAGCCGACCACGCTGCAGGCGAGAAAGCCGTGCGCGACTATCTGGAATGGGCCAGGCCGGAACTGACGTCGGCGCGGGTTCAACTGGACGCGCTGGTGGGGGCGCGCAGTGTGCTGCAGACCTCCATCGCGCGCGTGGTGACCACGGTTTCGGTGAAGCCGCGGGAAACGCGCATCCTGCCGCGCGGCAACTGGATGGATGACACCGGCGCGGTGGTGGAACCCGCCATCCCCGAGATGTTCGGGAAGCTGGAGACCGGCGGGAAGCGAGCGACGCGGCTCGACCTGGCCAACTGGATTGTGTCGCCGAAGAATCCTTTGACTGCTCGGGCCTTCGTTAATCGCACCTGGCGCGAGTTCTTTGGCGGCGGCATCTCGAAGACGCTGGACGATCTTGGCTCGCAGGGCGAATGGCCCACCAACCCCGAATTGCTGGACTGGCTGGCTTCCGAATTCATGCATCCGCAATGGGACGCCACCGGCGCCCATGACTGGGATGTGAAGCACCTGATCCGCACCATTGTTTTGAGCAAGGCGTACCGGCGGTCTTCGGTACCCACGCCGGCGCTGCTGGACAAGGATCCGGAGAATCGGCTGTTCGCGCGGCAGAGCCGGTTCCGCGTGGATGCCGAAAACGTTCGCGACATCGCGCTGGAAGTCTCCGGTCTGCTGGACGAAAAGTTCGGCGGCCCGAGCGTGAAGCCCTATCAGCCGGATGGCTACCTCGCGACGCTGAACTTCCCCAAGCGTGAGTATTCCGCCAGCCGCGGGGAGGATCTGTACCGCCGCGGCCTTTATACCATCTGGCGGCGATCTTTCCTGCATCCGGCGCTGTTGAACTTCGATGCGCCCACGCGGGAGGAATGCACAGTGAATCGAACCATTTCGAACACGCCGCTGCAGGCGCTCGATCTGCTGAACGATCCCTCATTTGTGGAGGCGGCGCGGGTGTTCGCCGAGCATGCGCTGCGCCGGCCGGGGACGCTCGATCAGCGGCTGAACCAAGTGTTTGAAGAAGCGCTCAACCGGCCCCCGAGCGTGGAAGAGCGGCACGTGCTTTCGGGCCTGTATCGCAGCAGCCTGGAGCGATTCGCGCAAGCCCCGGCGGCCGCCCGGGATCTGACAGCCACGGGCGATTCCGCGGTTCCGAAAAACGAGAATGTGCAGCAGCTGGCAGCCATGACCATGGTGACCCGCGCGATCCTGAACCTGCACGAAACCATCACGAGGAATTGATGTCCATGTTTCCCATCGATCCGAAAGCGATATCGGCCATGCACCGCCGGGCATTTCTGAGCCGCGGCACAGCGGGCCTGGGCCTGGCCGCTCTGAACTCTTTGCTGGGGCCGCGTCTGTTCGGCGCGACCACCATCGCTTCGCGCGGGGCGGTGAATCCGCTGGATTTCGCGCCGAAAGCCAAACGCGTGATCTTCCTGTATCAGGCGGGCGGTCCTTCGCACCTCGAAACGTTCGATTTCAAGCCGAAGCTGCTCGAGATGAATGCCAAGGGGATGCCCGAAAGCTTCACCAAAGGGCAGCAGGTGGCGCAGCTGCAGGGCAAGACGCTGAAGTGCTTCGGTCCGCAGTTTGGGTTTAAGAGTTTCGGCAAATCCGGCCAGCAGATCTGCGAGTTGTTTCCGCATATCGGCAGCGTGGCGGACGATGTCTGCATCGTGCGCTCCATGTGGACCGAGCAAATCAATCACGACCCCGCGCACACGCTGATGAACACCGGTTCCATTATCACGGGGCGGCCGAGCATGGGTTCGTGGATCTTCTACGGGCTGGGCGCGGAAGCGAAGGATCTGCCTGGCTTCGTTGTGCTGCTCTCGGAAGGACGCGGCGGGCAGATGCAGCCGATCGCGGCGCGCCAGTGGTCCGCCGGCGTGCTGCCGAGCAAATTTCAGGGAGTGAAGTTCAACTCCGCGGGCGATCCCGTGCTCTACCTGAAGAACCCCAAAGGCGTCACACCGGCGGCACAGCGCGAATCGATCGACGCGATCAACAAACTGAACATGCTGGAGGACGCGAGCCTGCACGATCCGGAGATTGCCACGCGCATTTCGCAGTATGAGATGGCGTTCAAGATGCAATCGAGCGTGCCCGGCCTGATGGACATGAGCAAGGAGCCGGCGAGCGTGCTGGAATCCTACGGAGCGAAGCCGGGGGATGGCTCTTTCGCCTCCAACTGTCTGCTGGCGCGGCGTCTGGCGGAGCGCGGCGTGCGCTTCATCCAGCTGTATCACCGCGACTGGGATCACCACGGCGGCCTGAAGAAAGGCATCGAGTACAAAGCCGAAGAAGTGGACCGTCCGACGGCGGCGCTGATTAACGATCTGAAGCAGCGCGGCATGCTGGACGACACCATCGTGATCTTCGGCGGCGAATTTGGGCGCACGCCGATGTCACAGGGCGGCGATGGCCGCGACCATCACATTAAAGGCTTCTCTTACATGATGGCTGGCGGTGGAATCAAGCCGGGCATCAGCTACGGGGCTACCGACGAACTGGGTTACGCCGCCACGGAAAACCCGGTGAGCGTTCATGACTTCCACGCCACCATGCTCTATCTGCTGGGCATGGATGCCGCAGCGCTTACTGTGAAGTATCAGGGGCTGGATGTCCGGCTCACCGGGCCGCAGGGCGGCTCCGTGGTCAAACAGATCCTGACTTAGCGGCCTCCACCACGAAGTAAGGGCGGTTGCATGCCGACGCGTCGAGGCCCGGATACATTCCGGCTGGCGCAGAGCCGTTGCGGAACTCAAAGTAATACATCAGCGCGAACCGCGATTGCGTGTACGCCGCGGGAATCACGGCGCGGTACGACGAGAAGTGCGCCGTCATTTCCGTGGCTTCGAAGTGCTCGGACTGGTTCACCCGGCGGTAGTGCAGCACCACGGCATCGGGCGCGGTCGATACGATTTCAAGCACCAGCGGCTGACCGGGTTCGAAGCGCGCGGGAGGCGTGTGCACCGCTTCGAGAGCAGCCGGCGAGCGCGGCGGCAGCGCGGGCAACTTCTTCGGCGCGCTGACGGCTTCGAGGCGCGTGATATCGCGGTCCATGGCGGCGAGGCGATCCGCCCAGGAACCGCGCAGCTGCGGTTCGTAGCCGTAGGTGATGTCCGAGCGATAAACCGTGGGCGTGGGCCAGTTCGCGCGGGCCTCGCGATAGTGCTTCAGGCACGATGCGGCATCACCGCGCGCCAAGGCAAAACCCGCACGGAATTTCGCGGCGAAGAACCGGCCCATCTGAATCTGGATCGTCAGATCGGCCTCGGCGCGGCGGAACTCCGGGGTTTGCGCATCGGCCACGCGGGCGCGCGCGTCTTTCAGGCGAGCCGCGGCCAGAGTAGCGAGGCGGTCGAGCCAGGCCGCGACATCCAAAGGTGAATACTTGCGGCACGGCGCCTCCTCGCAGGTGGCGAACAGCTCGGGGTCGAAGGGGCTGACCGTGCCGAAGCGCCTGGGGTCAGGCGTGTCTTTGTAGGGACTGGTCTTCGGCTCTTCGACCAGCGACATGTTCGTGTAGATCTCGGGCCAGTAATTGTTGTTGGCCGCGGAAGGGCCGTGCGCGTTGGTAATCAGCGGCAGAATGCGGCTGGCGCTCGAAAGCGCGGCTTCCATCTCGGGGGCGGCAGAAGGGAAATCGGCGCGCAGCTGACGTCGCCACACGTCCGCATCGCTCTCCGGGTTGTACAGCATGCGTCCCCAGACCCGATACGTGTAAAGATACTTCTCCCAGTCGCCGGTCTTCGGTTCGAGCGATCGATCGGCATAAGCCAGACGTCCGCCAGGCAGACCCGAACCTTTGCGACCTTTGAACGCCAGCGGCTCGAACAACTCCAGGCCGTTGCTGCCGCAGAAGGAAGCTTCGCGGCTGTAACCCGCGGCCATGGCTGGGTCGCCCCACAGAAGCATGCGCTGCGTGCCGGGCCAGATGCGGTGCAGCACACCGTACCGGCGGTTGCGCGCCAGCAGATCGCCGTAACCATAGCGCAGGAACTTGCGCGAGCCGTTGCTGCGACTGAAGAAGCCGCGGTCGGGAGCGTCCTTCGGCTGCATTTCGAGTTCGCGGATAGCCGCCTGATGATACGGCAGGCCCATGTGCTCCGCCAGATATTTCGGCGAGATGGTGACGGGCAGTCCGGTCGCGAGCGCGGTCTCGATCATGGCATCGTCCATGCCTTTGGCGTGCATGTCGATATCGATCTTGCGGCCGGTGCGCGTGATGCCGTCGAAAAGTGTTTTCCAGAAGCCGTAATCGCCCTCTGCCACGCCGCTTTCCCCGTGAATGCGCAGGGTGACGCCGGAGATGGCCGGACATTCGGTCAGCAGCAGATGCAACGCATCGCGGCAGTAAGCGGCATGGTTCTGGGGCGTCAGCCCCGTGACGGTGTAGTTCGCATGCGGACTGTCGGTCCACTGCCAGGCGTGGGTCCATAAACCGAGCTGGAACTGCATGCCGCGCGCGGCAGTCTCCGCGCTGATGAACTTCAGCATCGCCAGATTGTTGTCTCGCTCGGAATCGGGCAGGCCGTGCGCGCGGACGTGGTAACCCGGAACATCCAGCAGGAACGGATAGGCGAAATGAAAATAGCAGTCGCGGATTTCGCGCGTGAAATCGTAACCCACGCCGAACGCCAGATGAAAGCGGTTGAAGCGATTCGTGGCGAGCATGGTGAGATAAGCCGGCCACTGCGCTCGGTCGTTATACCAGGGCTTGTCTTCGACGTCACTGACGAAGCTTTTCATGACGCCGCGGATCTGGTTGGCGGGCTGCTCGAGAATGGCGGTGCGAATCTCCAGCGCATCGAATGGATTCTCGGTGTGATGCAAACGGTCGGCGAGTTCCAGCAGTGCGTAGGTCAGGCCGCGGGGATCGGTCGCGGTTACATGCAGCACCTGGCGATCCGGCTGGCGTCCGGGGGTGATGGCGAGTGCCTCGGCGGTTTTGGCCAGATACGGAGAAGCGTGATAGGCTACTTCGATGATGAGGTCGGAAGCGGGCGCCTGATCGAGGTAACTGTGGGTCTGGAGGACGACGCCGCGGCGGGCCAGAGCAGCCTCTGTCTGCGCGACGGCGAAAGTCACAGAGCTGAGGACGGGCGGCGTCGCTACCAGAGAAACGCCGCGGGAAGGCGCCGCCGAGACCACCGCGGCAGAGGCGCTGAGCGCGAGGAAATCCCTTCGCTTCATCTGGCCAATGATACTGCCAGAAGAATGCCTCGTTGGGTGCCGCGCCAGGAGTCGGTGCTGTCGAAGGTTTCGTTGAGCGAATGCGCTCCGGTGCCGGAACCGCCGCCACTTATGGTGATGGCCGGAATTCCGAGGTTCATTGGAACGTTGGAATCGGTGGAGCCTTCGCGCAGCGCTTCCGGAATGCCCATCGCTTTTGAAACGGCCATAGCGGTCTGCACGATGGGCGAATCCTTCGGCGTCTGTCCGGCAGGGCGCACGCCCACCATCTCGGGACTGACGGACACTGCGCCGCGATTGTTCCAGCGCTTGTTCTCTTCGGCGACCGCTTCATTTAGCGCGGCCTTGAACTTTTCGTTCAACGCGTCGAGCGAGGCTTTATCGGCCGAGCGCATATCCACTTCCATCCAGGCATCGAAGGGAATCGCGTTGACGGATGTGCCGCCGCCAACACGGCCGACATTGAACGTGGTTTTGGGATGCGTGGGAACCTGGAAATCGTCAATCTTCGCCATGGCGCGGCCCATCGCCTGGATGGGGTTGGCCATGCCGAACGCGCCGTAGCTGTGGCCGCCGGGGCCCTTGAACGTGACGCGATACCGGTAGCTGCCCACGCCGATGTGAGTGATCCCGAGGCCGATGCCATCCACCGAAATGAACTTATCGATCTGGCCTTTCATGCTCTCGCCGAACAGTTCCTTCATGCCGCGCAGGTCTCCGAGACCCTCTTCGCCGACGTCGGCCACGAAGGTGATGGTTCCGGGAGTTTGCACGTTGGCCTCTTTGAGGGCGCGGATCACACCGAGCATCATGGCCAGACCGCGGCAATCATCACCGATGCCGGGTGCTTTCATCACCGTACCTTCTTTGGTGACTTTGACGTTCGTGCCTTCCGGGAAAACGGTGTCGAGGTGCGCCGCAAAGACCAAATTGGGATGCGCTGCGGCGCCCGGGCGGACGCCGATCACGTTGCCGGCTTTATCGGTGCGAACGTCTTTCAGCCCAAGCTGGTTGAAGAGCCGAGCGAGTTCCTTTCCGCGCAACTCTTCGTGAAAAGGCGGCGCGGGAATTTCGCAAATGCGCGCCTGCTCGGCGATGATTTCGGGTTCGTTGCGTTTGGCGGCTGCGAGGGCGGCTTTGAGGGAAGGCTCGTTCATCAGCGAAGCGGGATCGGCGTTCTGAGGGAGAGCGGAAAGTGCGGTGCAAAGGGCGAGAAACGTGAGACGGATCATGGGTGTTAGGTAAGAGGGTAGCAGGTCCGCCGCGAACTCATGTCAGGATTGAGGGTAGATGAGATACGCAGGTTTGGTTCTGGCATTCGCATGCATTTCAGGCGCTTTCGGCGCGGGTTCCGATGAACAGGGCGTTACGCGCGCCGAGAAGGAATGGAGCGAGGCGGCGCGGCGTTACGACCTGAAGGCGTTCGAGCAGCTGCTCGCCTCAGACTATGTCGGCGTTTCCATCACCGGCAAAGTGATCGATAAAGCCACGCTGCTGCATGACGTCGCCAACGCTCCGAAGCTGGTGAAAGAGAAGAACGCCAAAGTGCAGGAGGAGCCGTCGCAGGATCTGAAGATTCGGATTCACGGCCCGGTCGCAATTGTGACGGGCGCGCGGAAGAGTCAGGGACCGAGCGGCCTTCACACGCGGTTTACCCGCGTCTGGCTGAAAACGGGCGATCACTGGCAGCTAACCGCGTTTCAGGCCACGCGCGTAGTAGAGAACGAAGGAAAGAAAGAGAAGTAAATTGCACATGCGTGCGGCAATCCCGCCGGATTCAGTAACGTTGCTATACCTTCGGCCCGTCAGGTGCTAACAGAGCTGCTAAATGACATTTCATGGAATTGCTTTGGGTGTCTGCTTTGTTTTTGTGCCTGGTTTGGCGATTCCTTTATGCGGGCAGAGCGATCCGGCGGCGGAGCAGCAGGACAAGCACATCTTCTTTCTGATCCCGAATTTCCGCACTTCGCCTGAGCAAAAGAATTACAAACCGGTTACTGCCTCACAAAAGCTGAAGATTGCGCGTCAGGACACTTTCGATCAGGGCACCGTCGCGCTGGCCGCGGCGTTCGCGGGCGAAGGGCAGCTTAGCAATTCCAACCCGTCGTTTGGTCAGGGCGTGGGTGGATACGCTCATTATTTCGCCACAGCCTATGCCGATTTCGCCATTGGAAACTATCTGACGGAAGGTCTGTTTCCCATCGTTCTGCATGAAGATCCGCGCTATTTCCGGCGCGGACAGGGCAGCAAGCTGTCACGCCTGGGTTACGCGGCGGGCCAGATTTTCTGGACGCATCGGGATTCCGGCGCGACCGGATTTAACTTCTCCGAAGTGGGCGGAAACGCGACCGCCGTCGCTATCTCCATGTCGTATTACCCGGAAAACCGTGATGCCGGTGACGCGGTGTCGAAGCTGGGCACCCAGCTGGGCATCGACATGACCGTCAATATCTTAAAAGAATTCTGGCCCGATATCAGCCACCACTTCGCCCACAAGCACCACGATTAGCGCTTGCGGCTAATCCCAGCCTTCTGACAGCTTTCGCGCGTATTCCTCCGAAGCATAAAGTTCAAACTGGAAAGATGCCGGATTCAAAGTGCGGAATGTCGTCATGGTCTGGAAAGCGATATACAAGTAATCTGCATAGCGTTGATAGCTGCGGACGAATCCGGCGGCCAGCTCGTCGATCGCGGGCACGGTTTCGAAAATAGAGTTCAGGCCGATAGCCCGCGAAAAGATGGCGCGCTGATCGGTAACGCCCCATTGCTCCAGTTTGGCTGCCATGCCCCGCGGCGGACGCTCAATCAGCAGCGTTAGAAAACTCTGCTGGCGAATGCCCGTATCCTTCAACTGCGGCTCGCGGGAGGCGAAATCGGCGCACTGTTCCGCCCAGCGCCGCAGATCCCGGCCGATATAGAACAACATCCGGATTTCCTGATAGCGCCCGGCCAGCACTAAGCGGGTCAGATCCTCATGATGCGCGCCGGCCGGTGGCGCTGCGGCCTGCAGCAGCAGATTCGCGCGCGAACCCTCGAGAAGTTTGTCCGGCCCCTGATCGCCCGCAAACGGGTGCAGGATCAGCGGCGGCAGCCGCCAAACTCCCTGAGCCGTGTCCGTCTGTTCCATCTCTTGTGTCCGTTGCACGATTTACTATCGGCAGAATGCGGCGGAACTTTTGGGGTTTTGCCTTATTTAAAACCGGGTGTTGGCAGCGAAATTTCGCAGCCGCAATCCTCGCCGGCGTTCTTTGCCGTTTTTTGATAGTCGATTTCGTAATCGATCACGCGCTTGAGCGACGGCCAGTCGGCCGCGCCTACCATTCGCCGCCCGTTTATAAAGATAGTCGGCGTGGAACCCACACCCACCGCCTTGCCCTGATCCATGCTCTTCTGGACTTCGCCATCGGTGGCTTTGGTGTCCAAGCAGCGGGAAAGCTGCAGCCCGTCCAAGTCCTTGCCTTTGGCGAAATCCATGATCTTCGATTGCAGGTTATCCGGCGTAATCTCTTCCTGATGCTCGAAGATCCAGTCGTGGTATTCCCAGAAAGCCGCCGGTTTTTGTTTGAAGATGCACTGCCCGGCATCGGCCGCGGCGCGCGCCCAGGGATGCAGCGATTCGATAGGGAAATCCATGTAATACAGCCGCACCTGCGTGGGATACTCCTTCAGCAGATTGTCGCGCAGCACCTTCGCCTCTTCCTTGCAGAAATGGCACTGGAAATCGCTGAATTCCACCAGCACCACCGGCGCCCCGACGGTCCCGATGTTCGGCCGCAGTTCCGCTCGCAGCTTGTCCAGATCGGTCTTGAACGGGTTTTTGGCGATGTCGAAAACCTGCCCCCGGATAATCTTCTGACCGTCTTTTGAGACGTAGAATGTTTCGGTGGAACTGGCGTTGCCCTGAGAGGCATGGACCGCTACTTCGTCGTAACCCGGCATAGGTCCGGGCTTCGGATCGTCGATTTTGATCTCAATCGGCGGAGGCCACACGAACAGATGACGAATGTAAGCCTCGAACGCCGCCTTATTGAATGCCGAGACTTTCGGCGCGGCTGCAACTTTTCCCGGCGTGCTCTTTTGCGCACTCAGGGCGGCGCAGGCCAACAGAAATACCGCAAACGATTTCTTCATTACATTACCGGACCGATTTTCCACGGCACAAATTCCTTGTGCCCCAGCCGTTCACTCGCCGTCCGTTCGCCGGAGGCGACGCGCAGCACCATATCAAAGATTTCCCGCCCCACTTCTTCCACAGACCGCGTTCCGTCGGCAATGGTTCCGGCGTTGACGTCCATGTTGTCGATCATCCGATTGTAGGTGAAGCTGTTGCTCGCGATCTTGATCACCGGGATGGAAGGAAAGCCGATCGCGCTTCCCCGCCCCGTGGTGAAGGCGATCAGGTTGCAACCGCCTGCGGCCAGACCGGAAAGCGATGCGGGGTCGTACCCGGGCGTGTTCATGAAAACGAAGCCAGGCGTCTGAATGCGCTCGGCGTAATCCACGGCATCGGTAAGAGTAGACGTGCCGGCTTTGGCAACGGCTCCCAGAGATTTCTCCAGAATGTTCGAAAGGCCGCCCGCCTTGTTGCCCGGCGATGGATTGTCGTCAAAGCTGCCGCTGAAGCGCTTGAGGTAATCCTTATAGCCGCGCACAAAACCCAGCAGACGCTCGCCCACTGCGCGGTTGCGCGCGCGCTGCACCAGCAGATGCTCCGCGCCGAAAATCTCGGTGGTTTCGGCCAGCACCGCAGTGGCGCCAATCTCAGCCAGCCAGTCCGAACAGTACCCCAGCGCCGGATTCGCCGTGATCCCCGAGAACGAATCCGAACCGCCACAGTTCAGGCCCAGCACGATCTTCGAAGCCGACAGCGGCACGCGGTCTTCCGCCGCAATCTGTTCCATCAGCGCGTGGATGTCGCGGCGCGCGGCTTCAATGGCTCCTCGCGTCCCGCCGCTGTTTTGCAGCGTCAGCCCCACCAGACGCGTGGATCGCGGCGCGTTCGGCCCGAGGTAATGCTCAATCTGATTCACTTCGCAGCCAAGCCCCAGAATCACCGCCGCGCCGATATTCGGGTGCGCCAGAACACCCGCAAGCGTTCGCTGCAACTGCTCGGAATCGGGTCCGATGGCCATGCCGCAGCCATCGCCATGCGGAAACGCCACCACGCCATCGACATGCGGCGGCAGCCTTGCATCTTCGAAGCTGGCGGCGATGCGCTCAGCGGTATGTGCGGCGCAGTTGCTGGCCGCTACCACCGCGATGTAGTTGCGCGTTCCTGCGCGGCCATCCTCACGCGCATACCCGAGGAAGGTCGGCATCACCGCGGGCGGGGGCGGAAACGGCACCTCGCCGACGGGGAACTGATAGGCGAACTCGGTCTCCTCGAACCCCAGGTTGTGTGTGTGAACGTGACGTCCCGGTTCAATGGTCTGCTTCGCGCGGCCGATATTCTGCCCGTAGCGCAGCACCGTGTCGCCCGCGGGAATGGGACGCAGTGAGATCTTGTGGCCGGCCGGCACGTGATCCTTTACCTGAATCTCCCGGCCCGCGATTCGCAGTGTGGTGCCCGGCGCCACCGGCACGCGCGCCACGGCCACATTATCGGTCGAGTGAAGCTGTATCGCCGAGTTCTCGGCTGTCGGTAGTTTTGCGATTTCCAGTAGTTCCATCTATCTCACCAGCACGATCTCGTTGACCTGCTCGCCCGCATGCACATGCAGCTTCCCATTCACCGGATGAACCCACATACCCGTACCCGGCGCAGGCGGCGGAATCTCAGCCGGACCATTCACCACGATGAAGCGGCCGTTCTCCGCATCCGGCAGCAGCTTGCCGATATGAATATGGGTATGGCACTGCGTACGGCGCTCGACCCCGTTGTAGGCCAAACCCCACTCGTCTCCCCAGAGCGCTTTCGCTTTCGCGATTGCCGCCGTCCAGAGCACCGTGCGGTCTTCCGCCGGCATCTCTTCGAGGGCGTGCGGACCGGGATAGTGTTTCTTCGGAAGCGCCAGGGTGCGGTTCGCCTTCGTGGGATTCGTGTCTTTGAGGAAGAACACCGCGGTGCCCGCCTCCTGCTTTTCCGCTTCACGGCACAGGCTGCATTCCCGTTCCTCCATGGTCTCGGGTTTGGAGGGATCGCACGCGCACGGGCGGGCATCCGCCAGAAACAGCGAAAGGACAATTGCCGGGAGGATCACTTTTCTTATTATCGTACCCGACAGTTACACTTGGTTTTGATCCCGATCTTTATGCGACTCGCGCTTGCCTGCTTTCTGCCGGCGGTTCTCTGGAGCCAGACCGTCACCGGACCGTCCATTCGCTTTCACACCACTCTGGGTGATATCGATGTCACCCTGCTGCCGGATTCGGCGCCCCAGACTGTGGCCAATTTCCTGACCTACGTGAACAGCGGTGCCTACAACAATTCCATCATTCACCGGTCCGTGCCGGGCTTCGTCTGGCAGGGCGGCGGCTACCAGCTGATCAACAATGCGCCTGTGCTGATCCCCCAGAACAGTCCGGTGGTGAATGAATACAAGCTTTCGAACACCCGCGGCACTCTGGCCATGGCGCAGCTTTCCGGCAGTCCGAACAGCGCGACGGATCAGTGGTTCTTCAATCTGGTGGATAACACCAGCACCCTGAACTCGGCTACAAACGGGCATTTCGTCGTGTTTGGGCGCGTGGCGAGTTCGGCCAGCCTCGCCGTCATGGACAAAATTGCGGCGCAGCCGTATTACGACGAAAGCACCGCGCTGGGCGACAGCGCCTTCACCAATCTGCCGCTGGTCAATTATTCGAGCGGTACTCCGCAGGCGTCTAACTACATCCTGGTGAACTCCATTGCGCAGGTGGCCAATACCACCGTGCTTTCCGTCAATACCGCGGGCGATTTCGGCGCCTTCCCGGCGGCCGCGCCGGGCTCGTTCATCGAAATCTATGGCGCTAATCTGGCGGGCACCAGCCGGGGCTGGGGCAATTCCGATTTCGTCAACAACAATGCGCCCACTACGCTCGACAATGTGAGCGTGACGATTGCCGGGCAGCGCGCCTACGTCAATTACGTCAGCCCCGCGCAGGTGAATGTGCAGGTTCCAGGCAGTGTCAGTGCCGGAACGGCGGTTCCGATTATCGTTACCTATAATGGCCTCTCCAGCACGCCATTGCCGATCGTGATTAAGGCACTGGAACCGGGAATCCTCGCGCCCGTGGGCTTTTTGGTGAAGGGCACGCAATACGCCGCGGCCATTCACGCCGCGAACAACACCTTCGTGAGCAATGGCAGCATCTCCGGAACCGCGGCCGCTCCAGCGGTGGCGGGGGAAACGCTGGTTTTCTACGGAACGGGTTTCGGTCCCGTGACGCAGAGCAACGCCCCCGTTGCGGGCCAGGTCTCACAGGGCCTGACCACGCTTTCGGCGGAGGTGCGGTTCATCCTCGGCGGGATGTCGGCGCAGGTGACGTATGCCGGCTTCGCGCCCGGTCTGGTGGGCGTTGACCAATTCAATATCGTGGTGCCTGCGGGACTCGCGAGCGGCGACCAGCCGCTGCAAATCCTGGTAAATGGCACGCCCATTCCGCAGACCTTGTCGCTGTCCGTGCAGTAATTTCAGAAATCCAGTCTCAACTTTGTCCTCTTTTGTTAGCTTTTTCCGCCTTACTATGTGAAACGGCACAGACGCCGTGATCACCAATGAAGGGGAGAAGTATGACAAAAAAGAATGGAGTCGTGTGTCTGGCCCTGCTGCTTGCAGGATCCATTGCGGGGCTGGCGCAGGTAATGCCCGTGGTCAGTGGCAACGCTGTCGATCAGCAGAAGCTGCGCGATGCGGCCTCGGAAGGTATCCCGCTCGGGACGGTTCACAATCCGCAGGTCCGGGTGGAGGCGGTTCTTCTGCCGGAGAGAGTCTGCCGTCGCGTTTTCGGCAAAGAGATCTCGCAGAACTACGTGGCCGTTGAACTCACGGTATCAAACAAAACCCACGATGCCGCGTTCCTGATCCACAGTGTCTTCATCGACTATGGAGACTGGCTGCTGAGCGGTTCGCCGCAATCCATCGCGAGATTTACGCAAGCGTCCAGTGCTCCGGTGCCTGCTCAGCAGGACCCTGGCGGTCCTTTTACGCAAGCGTCGAGGGCGCCGGTGCCGGCTCAGCCGGACCCTGGCGGTCTTTACAGTAACTCGGCGACCCAGGTGGCAAGCGTGGAGTACCGGGTTGTCCGCGGCGAGGCTCTGGACGCGCAGCAATGGACCTCCCGCAACTGGACCATGCGCGCTCTTACGCTCGCGGGCGTGCTCGCTACCGGCTCTGAGTTCGCTTTCAAGGAACAGAACATCACCAAGGCAATCAGCCAGTTCACCGGTCAGGTGGTTCCGGGCGCTGCCACTTTCTGGCCGGACGGAACCGTGCCGCAGCTGGACCGCATCAGCGATTTCGGTTTCCGCACGAACAAAGTCATTCCCAAGGAAGGCGCTGACATTGTGGTGGGTTTCTTTCCGCTGGACCGCTTCATCACGCCGACGTTGAAGAAGATCTTCCTGAAGTCGCCGGCTCTGTTCTTTATGCCGGCTGCTGCCTTCGTGGACCCGAAAACCGACCGGAGGTTGAAAGAGATGATGACCAAATTGCTGCCTTCCAGTGCGGGCACGGCACCAACCCTTACCGCCATTTTGGCAACGCGGGAAGGCAAAGCAATGCTCGACGGCATCAGCCTGAACAATGTCCGGGTCTGGGTCTCCGGCATCATGGCGGTGGATGTGGATACCATTCCGGCGCGCATCGACAGCATCACCTTCGACGGAACGCCCGACTGGACCAAATCCGGAACCATCACCGGAGTGATCCACGGCGCTCTTTTGACAAATGGCCAGCCTGCCATCGCGGAAGATCTGAAGCTCGATCCGAAAGCAGTGACCGCCGGCTCCACCGATACCGAGTTGCACTTCTCCCTGACTTTGCCCGAGGGAGGCGTTCCAGGTTGTACACTTACCTTCCATGTGACCAAGTCCAAGGACAGTAAGACCGCGGACAGCAATTCCCGACCGTTTACCGTACCGGGAACGGCCGGAACCAATTGCGCGCCGGCGAAGTAAGCCGGCCACATCAGGAGAGCGCCATGAACCAGGACCATCAGGATCCCAACCGCCTGCCCGGACTGGCGGTCGATATCGCGGAGCGCGCGCTCGAGTGCTGCCACAACAACATTCACGGCCATGCGCTGAAGGCCGCCTTCGATGCGCACCGCGCCGAATGGGCAAAACGAATCGTCAGTCCCGACAACCGGGCGCAGGTGGCAGACCTGCTGCACGCGGAGGACGACCTTCGAACGCAGGTGGCCGTGGCCATCGGCTGGGTGGTTCCCCTCTCCGACGTTCCCGCGCTGGTGGAAGGTGCGATTCGCCAAATCAAAGCCAATCCGGCGCTGGCAAAGGATCTGGCCGATTCCATGACCCTGATCGCCACCCAGTTCAACTGGGCCAATTGGATCCAAAAGCCGGATTCTGCCAGCCTCTACCAGTTCCTGCAGGGGCGCGAGGATGTCCGGCGTGCCCTGGCCCGATTGCTGAAGTTCGATCCGGGTCCGGCGCGCGCGCAGGAGATGGCGGCCCTGCTGCCGCGGCTGGCGTCTCCACAGCAGCAGGCAGTCACGGCCCTATTCGGCAATTTCCTACCGGACTGGGAAAGCTTCCAACGGCGCGATGCCGAAGCGGAAGAGCGCTTCCGCCAGGCACTGCGGCAGGACTTTCCTTTTCGCCAGCAGGTTGCCCGGGCAGTGGCTTACCGCTCGCCTGAAGCGGATTTCCTGGCCAGCCGCGTGGTAGAGATGCTGCGCTATCCCAGCTCTTCCGAACGCAAACTGCTGATCGACGCCATCTCGCGAAAGCTTCCGGGGCAAAAGGACCTTCTGGAAAACCTGCACGCCAAAGAGGTGAGTGAAAAGGACTGGGGTCATTTTCATACGGAGCTTTCAAGAAGGTTCTCCGCCGACCCGGATCTGCCTCTTGCGTTTTGGGACGCAACGGTTCCGAAGGACAGCCAAGCGAGCGAACGCCCCAGCTGGCCGCTGCCGTTTTCGCTGGTGCTCCGCCAGGAGATTCGCGAGGTAGAGGAGCGACGCAAAGCCACTTCCGCCGTGGAGGCACGCTCAAACGCTCCGCTGCCGGGAGTGATGGACGCGTTCGACCTTGCCGCCGACGCGCAACTGGCCGGCCTCGCGTTCTCCGGAGGCGGGATTCGGAGCGCCACATTCAACCTCGGCGTGCTGCAGTATCTGGCCGAGATCAATCTGCTGCAGCGCTTCGATTATCTTTCCACCGTCTCCGGCGGTGGCTATATCGGCTCCTGGCTTGCGGCGTGGAGCAAGCGCAAAGGCTTCGAGGAGGTTCGGAAAGACCTCTCGCCCGCGCAATCGCCCGATCCTTCCCAGCAGGATGTGAAGCCGATTCGCTTCCTGCGCCAGTACAGCAACTATCTCACTCCTGAACTGGGCCTATTCAGCTTCGATACGTGGACCATGGCGGCGGTGTATACCCGCAACCTGACACTAAACCAAACCATGCTGGTGATGGTGCTGGGCTTTCTGTTGCTGCTGCCGCGCATCATCGCCTATCCGCTTACTCGCTTTCCCCGCAACGGCGTCACCGAAGGCACCCTGATGTGGATCGCCATTGGAACGCTCCTCTTATCGGTAGCCTCCATGGCGGCCTTCCTGCGGGGAGCCACCGGCCGCGGCTGCATGGACGAAAAGGAGCGGGAATCGCAGCTGGAAAAAGAGAAAGCAAGGGCCGGCGCGCCGGGCATTACCCGCTTCGGGGTAAAGATCGCCGGTTACACGCTGAACGGCTCTGATCTGGTGCAACTAACCTGCGTGCTGCCGGTGGCGATATCCGTCATCAGCGGTTCCATCTGGTTCTGGCTCAATATTCACACGGGCATCGATGAATTCACCATGGCCTGGAAGTGGTTTTGGATCGGCGCGTTCGCCGTATTCACACTGCTCTCGCTGATTCTGTCGGGGTTTGGCGGTGTCCTGAGCTGTTTTCAGAAGAGATGGACGTCGCGCGCGAAGATCCACGCGTGGGGTCTGATTATTCTGACGGCCGTTGTGACCGGCGGCTGCGGCATGCTGCTGCTGCGCGGATATTTGGTGATCCTGCGGGCGTTCTTCGACGCGGAGAAAAGCGGCGGGCTCTGGCATGCCACGGTTTTTGGACCGATACTGCTGTTTGCCGTTCTGGCGACCACGGCCATTGTCCATATCGGCCTGCTGGGCATCGATTTCCCGGACCCCGGCCGCGAATGGCTCAGCCGATTTCGCGCCGTCACCAGCCTTTATGCGTTCTTCGGCCTGGCGCTGTTTGCGGTTTCCATTTATGGTCCGCTGCTGGTGGCATGGCTTGCCTTCCATTTCGTCGCGGGCATTCCGGCACTGCTGGCGTGGGCCGGCACCACTATTGCCAGCGTTCTGGCGGGAAGGAGCGCCAAAACCGGCCAAAGCGGCGAGGCCACGCCGGTTTCGAGCGCGCTGGATTTCCTGGCGAAGCTGGGGCCGCCGGTATTCCTGGTGGGATTCCTGTTGTTAATCTCCGAAGCCGAACAGCTGCTGCTGGTGCACGGTCTGCAGCCGAGCGTCCACAGCCTCTACGACCTGTATCAGTACCACTGGCAGCTCATTGGTGCTGTGACAATGCAGCCGGGTGAAGGATGGTGGATCTCGAGTCTGCTTTCGCTGGCGAGCGTGCTTTTCGCCGGAGCGGTCCTGTTAGTGTGGCGCGTGGATATCAACGACTTCTCCATGCACCACTTCTACAAAAACCGGCTGGTTCGCTGCTATCTGGGGGCGTCCAACAAACGGCGTGAGCCCGATGCGTTCACCGGATTCGACGACAACGACGATGTGCTGCTGGCGAAGCTGACACCCTCGCACGGTTATCGCGGACCCTACCCAATTCTGAACAGCACGCTGAACATCTCCGCGGGAGATCAGTTGGCGTGGCAGGAGCGAAAAGCGGCGTCGTTCATTTTCACGCCGCGCTTTGCGGGCTTCGACCACAACTGGGACAGCGACCACACCGGGCCGCCGCCTTCCAACGACAACCTGAAGTTTTGCGCGTACCGCAGAACGGAAGAGTATGGCGGCTCCCGCGGCGGTCTACACGTGGGCACGGTCGCCGCAATTTCGGGCGCCGCCGCCGACCCGAACATGGGGTACACCACTTCTACGACGGTGGCTTTCCTGCTGACCGTTTTCGATGTGCGGCTGGCGTGGTGGCTGGGCAACCCGCGGCGCGACCGCGCTTCCCAGCTGGCCAGCCCGCGCTTCGGCCTGGTGGCGCTGTTCAGCGAATTGCTGGGCCGGACGAATGACCGCTCCAGTTTCGTCAACCTCTCCGACGGCGGCCATTTCGACAACATGGGCATCTACGAGCTGGTGCGCCGCCGGTGCCGCTTCATCGTGCTTTGCGATGCGGAACAGGACGGCGAGTACAAGTTCGCGGGCCTTGGCACGGTGATCCGCCGCTGTCGCGTCGACTTCGGGGCAGAGATTCGGCTGGATCCCAGCCGCATTGGGCGGGCGGAAGGTTCCGGCTGGAGCCAGGACCATTGCGCGGTCGGCTCGGTCACTTATATCGATGGCACCGTTGGCACGCTGGTGTATATCAAGTCGTCCGTTACCGGCGACGAACCCGAGGACGTGATCGAGTACAAAGCCAGCCATCCCACATTCCCGCATGACAGTACGGCGAACCAGTGGTTCGGCGAGTCGCAGTTCGAAAGCTACCGCAAGCTCGGGTACCATGCGGCAAAGCGCACGCTGCAGCCCGGCGTGGATAGAAGCGGCTGGACACCCAGTGAGCCCATAGCCACGCTGTTCGAAGGCATGCGCCAATACTGGTATCCGCGCAATGCCGCCCTGCCGGCCAACGCGAGCCGGCATACGAAGACTTTGAACGAGCTGCTGGAGCGCGTTCGCGTCTGCCCATCGCTGCACGTATTGGGTACGCAGCTGTTCCCGGACAGCGGACTGACTCCGCAAGCGACCGCCTCCGACGTGGACGAGTTCTATTTCTCCATGGCGCTGATCCAGTTGATGGAGGACATCTACTACGATTTCCAGCTGGACCGGCTGGGCGCTACGCAGGACCCGCAGATCGGCGGCTGGATTACGTTGTTCCACATCTGGACACACGTGCCGGCGGTTTCCGCCGCGTGGACCGCGGAGAAGGAGACGTTCCAGAAAGGCTTTCAGGCCTTCTGGAAGCAGATGTCGGCGGGACGGTGATACCGCGGGCTATGCCCGCAGCTTCTGGGCGATCCATGTGGCGACCAGCATACCGACCGCACAATAGCTGCTGTACGCGGGTTCGACCGAAGCGCCCGCGATGGCGGCGGCGAAGGCAAGCGTCACCCGGGCAACACTCCAGTTGATGCGGCGCAGCTCGTTTGCCGGAGCGTCGGGCGCAATCATGTGCTGGCGCTTCGCATACCACCAGTGCACGCTGAGCAGCAGTCCGATGGCGAACTGGTTGCCGAAATACACGAACTGCGAGATGGGGTGTACCCGCAGATGGCTCAGCAGGCCCACCGAAAAAGGCAGCAGCGAGACGAACATCAGAAACACGATATTGATCCAGCAGAGCACGCGATCCGTGTGCCGGATGAAGTGAAATGTCACGTGGTGCAGAAACCAGAACGCGCCGGAGATCAGGAACGTGACCACATAGGCGAAGAACGCGGGGCGCAGCTGCAACAGTTGCTCCACCATGTCGTGGTTGGAATGCTGATGCATCACATCGGGAACTTTCAGTTCGAGCACCAGCAGCGTCATGGCAATGGCGAAGACGCCATCGCTGAGAGCTTCCAGACGGGACTTGCTGAGGGTTAGCACGCGCCTCTACATAATAAGCTGGTCCGTTTTCCATAAGGCCTCTAAGCGGGGGGAGCGTGTTAGCATCCTTTTGCGGGCCCCATGAAATCCTCGGAGATTCGTCACTTTCATCTGTTCGGCGCGGGTCCGAAACGAATCCTCGCGCTGGATGGCGGCGGCGTGCGGGGGATCGTGTCGCTCGCGTTCCTGGAACGCATGGAAGCGCTGCTGCAGGCTCGGACGGGCCGCCCGGATCTTCGGCTTTGCGATTACTTTTCGCTGATCGGCGGAACGTCCACGGGCGCGATCATCGCGGCTGGTCTGGCGTTCGGCCATACCGCGCGGGAACTGGTCGATCTGTACCTGAAGATCTCGGAGAAGAGCTTCATCTCGCGCGGCCTGGCCCGGCTGAAGTGGCTGGCCGGAAACCTGGTGCCTAAGTTCGATGATGAATCGCTGCGGCTGGAGATTGTGCGTCAGTTCGGGCTGGAAACGCTGGGCTCTGAGCAAATCCGCTGCGGGCTGGCGATTGTGGCGAAACGCCTGGACACCGGCAGCGTGTGGCTCTTTCACAATCATCCCGACGGCCCTTACTTCGACCTCTCCGAATGCTCAGCGCTATATACGCCGAACCGCGATATTCCCATTGCGAACCTGCTGCGGGCCAGCACGGCGGCGCCCTCCTATTTCCACCCCGAATCGCTCGAGGTGGCGCCGGGCGTGCACGGCGTTTTCGTCGATGGCGGCGTAAGCCCGCACAACAATCCGGCGCTGCTGATGCTGATGCTGGCCAACCTGCAGGGCTATGGCTTCCGCTGGCCAATCGGCGAAGATCGGCTGATGATGGTTTCTCTGGGAACGGGCTCGCCCGCGGCGCGATGCCTGTGGGGCGGCTTCGACAGCCGGAAGCCAGCGGCGGTGTTTGCCGGCGAGTCGCTGATCTCCATGATGCATGATGCCAACTGGCTGGCGCAGACCATGCTGCAGTGGATCAGTTCCTCGCCCACGGCGTGGCGCATCGACAGCGAGATCGGCGATCTCTCGAACGATTCGCTGGGAAGTCAGAACCTGCTGCATTACCTGCGTTACGATGCGCCCCTCGAGGCTTCGTGGCTGCAGTCGAAACTGGGCCTCAACCTGTCGGATGCGGAGATCACGGGACTGCAGCAGATCGACCGTCCGGACCTCGCGCCGAGGCTGCTGGACATTGCGCGGAAAGCCGCCGAAGCGCAAATCCGGGCCGATCATTTTCCCGCCCATTTCGATCTGCCTCCGCTGATCGCCGCGGCAAAATAGACATGACTGCCAGCGGCACGATTTCTTTGGTGATCGCGGTGACTGGGCATCGTGATCCGGTTGCGGAAGATGTGCCGGGCCTGGAAGCGGAAATCGGCGGCATTTTCGAGGAGCTGCGCAGCCAGTATCCGCACACGCCGCTGCTGCTGCTTTCCGGGCTGGCGGAAGGCGCGGACCGGATCGCGGTGCGCGCGGCGATTCAGGCGAAGGTTCCGTATATCGCTGTGATGCCGATGCCGGTGGATCTCTATCGCCAGGATTTCACTACGGCGGATTCCGACGCCGAGTTTATGCAGTTGCGGGTTGGCGCGGAACGCTGCATAGAACTGCCGCTCGCGAGCGGAGCGACCGTGGAACCGGGAAGTCATACGCGGGACAGGCAGTACGAATGCCTGGGCCGTTTTCTAGTGCAGTACAGCCAGATTCTGATCGCGGTCTGGGACCAGGACCGCGCGATGAAAACCGGCGGCACCAGCCATGTGGTGGCGATGAAGCTGCGGGAGGAATCGTCCGCGGGGCGGCTGGTGTTCTCGCGCATGAACACCAATGGCGCGGGTCCGGTTTACGTGGTGGCGGCGAGGCGAAGCGGAGCCGGAACGACAACACGGCCGGCGCTGCGGCGTGAGATTCGGTATCCGCTGGAATCCGCCGGCGAGGAGTATGCGGCGAGCTACCGGCTGCTGGACCGCTTCAACAGCGATGCGGCGCGCATCGCGACCGAGAGCCGCGGCAATCCTTTGGGAAGCCAGCAGGCAGTGGGACTTTCGCCGGCGATGGAATGGGCGGCAACTGTGTATGCAAGGGCGGACGCACTGGCCATTCACTTCGCCACGGCCAGCCTGCAACTGTGGAAGGCGGTGTTCCTGCTGCTTGCTGCGTCTGGTGTGGCGCTCACGGGAGTCCACGCGATGAACGGCGGCACTCCATTTCTGGCTGCGTATTACGGTTTTCTGGGTGCTGCCTGCGCGCTGATTGCGTGGGAATGGAAGACCAGACGGCGCGGACGTCACGAGGATTATCGCGCGTTGGCGGAAGCGCTGCGGGTCCAGTTCTTTTGGATGGCGGCCGGTCTGCCGGATATGGCGGCCGACCAGTACCTGCGCAAGCAGTCCGGCGAGATGGTCTGGATTCGCGATGCCATGATCGGGTGCGCGCTGTTCGAGGGCGTTCTGGATCGCGCCCCGGGGCCGGTACGCGATTTTGCTTCTCGGCTGCGATTCGCGCAGACATGGGTGACCGAGCAGGCCGGCTATTTCCTGAAAACGAAAGAGAAGCACGAACGGAAGAAGCGCAGGTTGACCGTGTTCGCGACGGCCGCGGTGGCTGTGGGGCTGATTGCGCCGCTGGTGGCGCTGATGGAGCCGTTTGCGGAAGCGGGTCACGCGGTGGCGGCAATTGCGCTGTGGTGGGCGGCCCTTGCCTGGAACTATGTGGAGCGGCGCGGCTTCGCGCAGGAAGCGCGGCAATATGCGCGTATGTACCATCTGTTTCATACGGCGGGCGAGGATCTGGAACGGTTCGAGCGGGAGAACAATTTCAGAGCCGCGGAGCAGACCATTCGGGAACTCGGCTGCGAAGCGCTGACCGAGAACGGCGATTGGCTGGCGATGCATCGTGAAAGAAAGCTGTCGATCGCGCTGGCGGCGGGATGAAGGTCCTCGCGCTTGCGGATGACATGACGGGCGCTCTCGAGGCCGGCGCGCATTTCAGCGCTCATGGCCTCGAGGCGGTGGTCTCGACGCGGCCGCTGCCGGATGCATCCGAGCCGGTGCTGGTGCTGGATACCGAGACACGGCATCTTTCGCCTGGGCAGGCGGCGGAGAGGATTGCGGAGTTTGTGCGGCAATCCGCGGCGGAGCCGCCCTGGCTCATTTACAAGAAGACGGATTCCACGCTGCGTGGCAATATTCGTTCGGAGCTGTGCGGGCTCGCGCGGCTGTATCCGCAATGGACCGTGGGTTACGCTCCGGCGCATCCGATTCTGGGCCGCACCGTGGCAAACGGATGTCTGCTGGTCCACGGCGTTCCCGTGCACCAGACGGAGTTCGCGCAGGATTGTTTGAATCCGGTGTTGACCGCTTCGATCGCGGAGCTTCTGGGCGACGAACTGCGCGCAAAGATTTTCGACGCGGAGCATGCGGGCGACACCGAGGCCGCGGCGCGCAGCATTTTGGCGGATCCGGCGATGCGCATCGCGGCAGGGCCTTCGGCGCTGGCGGAACAGCTTGCTCGTTTGATGGAACATCCCCGAACTCCTCCTGCCGCCCTACGGCGGATTGGTACGTGTGTGGTGGTCAACGGCAGCCGGCATTCGGTTTCCCGCGTGCAAGTCGAGCGTGCCGACGTGAGCAACCGCCTGTGGCGCCCGGTCGCCCTGGCGCATCCGCCGAACGCAGATCCAGCGGCGGTGGCCCACAGCAACGCGCAGGCAACACTTTCCGAGATCGAGCGAACCGGCGCGGATGCCGTGTTTGTGATTGGCGGCGACACGGCGTTTGCCTTTCTGGAGGCACTGGGATCGCCGCCGGTGTATCCGATTTGCGAGGTCGCTCCCGGCGTGCCGGCTTCCCGTATCGGCGGGTGCGGCGATCTTCTCCTGATCACCAAAGCGGGCGGCTTCGGCGACGCGGACCTTTTGCGTACGCTGGAACAGAAGCTAACGACTCATGCACACTGAACCCATATACGGAATCACCGTGGGCGACTCCAGCGGGATTGGCCCGGAGATTCTGCTAAAAGCCTTTCGCGCAGGCGAGCTGACGCGTCCCTTTGTGGCGTATGGCGATGCGGCCGCGCTCGAGTTTTACAACCGGCTGCTGCACTACGACCTGCCGATTCGCGCCATCGACAGTCCGGCCGATTACCAGACGGAAGCGCTGAACGTGGTCGACCACAAACTCCTGCGCGCCGGAGACGTCACGCCGGGTAAACTGAGCCGCGAATCCGGCCGGGCGGCGCGGCAGTATGTCATCTCGGCCACACACGCGGCGCTGCGGCATGAGATTGCGGCGATGGTGACTCTTCCGTTGAACAAGGAAGCGATCAGCCTCTCCGAGCCCGGGTTCACAGGACATACTGAACTGATCGGCGAACTGTGCGGCGCGAAGGACGTGACCATCATGCTCGCTTCGGACGACCTGATTGTGACACACGTTTCCACGCACATGTCGCTCTTGCAGGCGATCCACGCGGCGAAGCGTGAGCGCATACAGACCATCATTCGACTGACAGCGGATGCCGTCCGCAGGCTGCTGCCCGCGCCGCGCATCGCGGTGGCCGGCCTGAATCCGCACGCCGGCGAACACGGCCTCTTCGGAGACGAGGAAATCCGCGAGATCATTCCGGCGGTGGAGTGGGCGCAGGCACAGGGGCTGCCGGTAGAGGGGCCGTTTCCTCCGGACACACTCTTCTATTTGGCCGTGCGGCGCCAAAAATTTGATGCCATCGTCTGCATGTACCACGACCAGGGCCACATTCCCTCGAAGCTGCTCGATTTCGAGGGCGGCGTGAATATTGCGCTGGGGCTGCCGATCATCCGGACATCGGTGGACCATGGCACGGCGTTCGATATCGCCGGCACGGGCGTTGCGTCCACTCACAGCCTGCTGCGCGCGATCGATTTCGCGGCACGGCTGCACGAGGGCACTTAGAAAATCATCTTCAGCGCGAGCTGCAGCTGGCGGTCGTCGTTGGTCTTGCCGGTGATGGTGCCGAAGGCTCCGCTGGTGGGAGTGGAATTCGGCGCGCCCCAATTGGGGTGGTTCAGGAAATCGAAGACATCGAACCGGAACTGCATGGTGACGCGTTCGACGATGCGGAAGTTCTTGCGCAGACTGGCGTCGGTGGTCCAGAAAGCCGGGTTGCGCAGGCTGTTGCGGGACTGCATGCCGAAGGTGCCGGCGGCCGGTTGGGCGAAGGCGGCTTTGTTGAACCACACCACGCCGCCCGGCGTGAAGTTGCCGACCGAAGTGGACGGGTCGCCCACTTCATTCCAGAACTGGTTGCCACTGCCGGTGCCGATGCCCGCGATGTCCTGGCTGGTGCGGACGGAGAAGGGTGTGCCGGTCTGGAATTGATAGATGCCGGAGATTTCCCAGCCGCCGAGCACATAGCCGAGCACATCGCGGCGATTTCGGAACAGCGGCACCTTATAGATATAGTTCGAAACCAGAACGTGGGTACGGTCAAAGTCGGAAGGCCCGAAGTAGGAGTGCGCGTTGTAGGCGTTGGGCAGCACATCGGTTAGGCTGGAGCCATTGTCCGTGGATCGCGAGAAGGTGTAAGCGATGCCGAACTGCAGATTGTTGGTGAACCGATGCTGAACACTGACCTGCAGGCCGTTATAGCGGGAGAGACCCGAGTTTTCGGAGATATCGATGACGCCCATGCCGAGATAGGGGCGCAGCGCGTTGGTGTTGATGCCGGGATTGGCCTGCAGGGTTCCGGGCAGCAACTGATTGATGTTGCGCTTAATCTGATTGTGGATGCCGCGTCGGCCGACATAGCCGGCCTGCACGGTGGTGCCCCAGCCGATATCGCGCTGGAAGGTTCCGTTCCATTCCCAAGCGGTGGGCACCTTGAAGACTGGATCCTGGATGGTCATGTTGAAGGGGAACTGCTGCGGGATGGCGCCAGCGGGGTTGTCGACGGAGCCGTTGACCACGGATTCCTGCGGCTGCAGCGGAGCGTTGCCGCCGAGAGCCGTATCGCGATTGATGGAGACATGGTTGGCGAACGCGCCGAAACCGGCGCGGACGACCGTGCGCGGGTTGATGGCATAAGCCACGCCGAGGCGCGGCTGGAAGACCTTCCACTGCGTCTGCGCCAGACCCTGCGGCAGGCCGTGATAGAGCGACTGAAACTGCTGGCTGGTAAGAGCCGGGATGCGGCTGGCTCCGGCCTGCGGCGCGGAGGTTCCGGGGAACACGATGCCGTCATAGGGATCACCGCTGACGATGTAACCGCCTTTGGCATTGATCACGGGCGCATCGGCGGGGTTGTAGAACTGAGGCAGAAACTCGGCCAGGTTTCCCCAGCGGCTGTGCCACGGCGGCCACAGCGACCAGCGCACGCCGTATTCGAGGCTCAGCTTTGAAGTAGCCTTCCAGCTGTCCTGCGCGAAGAGGTCCATGGCGGTGGAAACCCACGGCGTGTAGGCCTTGGTGCCGAACTCCTCATAGTTATCAAAGTTGCCGAGGGCAACGTTGGCGATGGCGAGTCCGGTGGTGTTCGGCGTACCGCCCGTGTCGTTGAAGGCAAAATCGCCGTTCTGGTTGACGGTGGTGCCGGTGCTGGCGGTGGTGCCCTGAATGGCGTCGTTCTGACCGGAGTGCTCGACGTAGATTCCCCATTTGATGGTGTGGGTGCCGAGGACCTTGGTGGTGGTGTTAGTCCAGCCATAGACGAAGCCGGCCCATGAACCGGGATACGGGCCGGCGTCGAGAGTGGTAAGGCCCTGCACGCGGAGGCTGGGCAGTTTTTGCGGCGCGATCTTGGTTCCGGGATAGATGAACGGGTAATTGACGCCATACGTGCTGCGCTGGCAGGCGGTGCAGTAGCTGCCGAAATCGATGGTGCCTTTGCCATCGGAATTGGCGGAGAAGTTGAACTCGTTGATGAAGGTAGGCGAAAGCGTGCTGGTGAGGCTGATGGCACCGACGCGGTTGGGCCGCGACCAGACTTCCTCCATACGGCCGAAGGTATCTTCGAACGGCGCGTTGAAGTGCCAGGGATCGTAGCCGACGCGAACGGAGAGGTGCTCCTTCTCATTGATGGCGTAGTCGAATTTGTACGTGTCTTTCCGGAAATCGGAGTGAGTGGATTTGCTGCCGATCCAGTTGGCCGTTCCCTGCTGGAAGCCCGGGACCGGATTGGGAAAGACGTTGAGCAGAGCCTGACCGTTATGGCTCAGGCGGGAAGGCGGGATGATATTACCGGGAAACGGCAGGTTGTTGTTGGCGGGATCGTTGATCACGCGGACTTTGCCGAAGAAGGAGTTCGCGGGGTTCAGGAGCTCGCTGAAATCTCCATTGCGCATGGCGAGGCTGGGAACGGTTCCGGTGTTGGTGGTGGTGTAGCGCCGTTTGATCCATTCCTCACCCCAGAAGAAAAAGAACTTGTTGCGATCCGCATTGAAGCGCTTCGGAATAAAGATCGGGCCGCCGACATCGAAGCCGTACTGGTTAAAACGGTAGGGCGCGGGGCCGGACGAGGTGGAGGCCTGCGGGCTCTGGTTGCGCGTCCAGGTGTTGGCATCCAGCGCGGAGTTACGGAAGTTTTCGACGAGCGCGCCGTGTAAATCACGTGTACCGCTTTTAGTGACGAAGCGAATCTCGCCGGAAGAAGACCGGCCGTATTCGGCGGAATAGTTCCCGGTGAGTACCTGTGCTTCCTGAATGGTGTCGACATCGAGCGTGCCAACCATGGAGCCGGAGGAGCGGGTGCGCGTGGCGACCGCGCCATCGATAACGACGACATATTCATCGGAGCGGCCGCCGTTGATGTTGAAGCTGCCGTTGCTGACGCTGTCAGGATCAAAGGTGCCGATGGTGCCTCCGACGACTCCGGGACTGAGCGCGGCCAGGTAGATGGGATTGCGGCCATTCAGGGTGAGGTCTTCCATCTGTTTGGTGCCGATGGTGGTGGCAATCTGAGCGCTGTCGGTCTGCACATCCGAGCTGGAGGCGGTGACTTCGACGGAGTCACTCGCCGCGCCAACGGACAGTTCGACATCGGCACTGACTTTGGCTTCGGCGTCCACCGCGATGGCGGTTTTGATGTAGCGCTTAAAGCCGCTGGCCTCTACGGAGAGCGAGTAAGAGCCGACTACCAGCTGCGGCAGAACATAATAGCCGCTGTTGCTGGTGGTGGTGCGGTGCGGTTCGCGCGTGCCCTCATTCGTGGCGACGACGCGCGCGCCGGGAACCACCGCGCCGGTTTGATCGCGGACGAAGCCGGAGATCTGACCGGTATCGAACTGCGCAAGCAGCAGCGTGGCACTGAACATGGCCGAGATAACGAACGCGCACAATCTAAAAATAAGCGACATGAACACTCCCCTGAGAGGTGACTGCTGGGAACGAAGTCTATCACGTTCGCTCGCCGGGTCTATGATGTTCTGAGCGAGCTTACGAATGCCTACCCGCCGCGAATTTCTCAGCGTGGCAGCCGCGACACTGGCTGCCGGTTCCGAACCGATGGCCGCCGCGCCGGCCGAACCCTGGTACCGCCGAACCTGCCGCTGGGGGCAGACCAACATCACCGAAAAAGATCCGGTGCGCTACGACATTCCATGGTGGCGCGACTTCTGGAAGCGGACGCGCGTGCAGGGCGTGATCCTGAACGCCGGTGGCATTGTGGCTTACTATCCCAGCAAATTTCCGCTGCAGCACCGGGCGGAGTTTCTGGGCGACCGCGATCTGTACGGCGAACTGGCGAAGGCGGCGCAGGCGGACGGCCTGACGGTGGTGGCGCGCATGGATTCCAACCGCACCACGGAGGATTTCTTTCAGGCGCATCCGGACTGGTTCGCGCGGCGCAAAGACGGTCAGCCGTACCGGGCGGCGGATAAGTTTGTGACGTGCGTGAACAGCCCGTATTACGACGACTATCTTCCCGCCGTTTTGACGGAGATTATCGAACGAAGTCATCCGGACGGCTTTGCCGACAACAGCTGGAGCGGTCTGGGCCGGGAGAGCATTTGTTACTGCGTCAACTGCACCCGAAAGTTCAAAGACAAGACCGGCGCGGCGCTGCCGGCGAAGCAGGACTGGAACGACCCGGTGTACCGGCAGTGGATCGACTGGAATTATGCGCGGCGGATCGAAGTTTGGGACCTGAACAATCGCGCGACGAAGGCCGCGGGCGGACCGAACTGCCTGTGGTTCGGCATGAACAGCGGTTCCATTTCGTCGCAGAGCCGGTCATTCCGGGATTGCAAGGCGATTTTCGAGCGGGCCGAGATGGTGTTCCTGGACCATCAGGCGCGCGGGGTGGACGGCTTTGAACAAAACGCCGACACGGGCAAGCTGGTGCACGGCGTGCTGGGCTGGGACAAACTGGCGCCGGAAAGCATGGCGATGTACCAGGCGGGGCGTGGAACGTTCCGGGTTTCGAGCAAGCCGGCCGCGGAGGCGCGCTTATGGATGTACGAAGGCTTCGCCGGCGGCATCCAGCCGTGGTGGCACCACATCGGAGCCTATCACGAGGACCGGCGCATGTATCAAACCGCGGAACCGGCGATGCGGTGGTATGAGGCCAACCAGCAGTACCTGATCAATCGCCGTCCGCTGGCGACGGTGGGCATTGTGTGGTCGCAGCGCAATACCGATTTCTACGGCCGTGAAAACGCGGTGGAACTGGTGGACGCGCCGTATCACGGGTTTACGGAAGCGCTGGTGCGGGCGCGGATTCCATATGTGCCGATTCACATCGACCTGATCGAGCGCGAAGGCGCGAATCTGAAGGTGCTGATCCTGCCGAACATTGCGGCGATGTCAGACGCGCAGTGCGAGCGGGTGCGGAAGTTCTCGGCCAACGGCGGGGCGGTGATCGCGACGGGCGCGACCAGTTTGTACAACGAGTTCGGCGACCCGCGCACCGATTACGGGCTGGCGGGATTATTCGGCGCGCATTTCACGGGAACGGCCGGCGCGGAGAAGGCGACCGCAGGGCAGACGCTGCATTCCTATCTGCGGCTTACTCCGGAACTGCGGGCGGGCGTGAATGGTCCGAACGCGGGCGACGAGCCGAAGATCACGGGCCGGCGGCACCCGGCACTGCGTGGCTTCGAGGAGACGGACATTCTGCCGTTTGGCGGGACTCTGACTCCGCTGCGGGTGGACAGCGACGCGGTGGTGCCGTTGACGTTCATTCCGCCGTTCCCGGTGCTGCCGCCGGAAACTTCGTGGATGCGGCAGCCCAGGACGGATATCCCCGGTTTGGTGCTGAAGGGGAACACGGCATTTCTGCCGGCGGACATCGACCGGCTGTATGGGCGGAACAATCTGCCAGACCATGCGGCGCTGCTGGCGAATCTGGTGCGGTGGGCGGCGAAGGACAGCATTCCGCTGCAGGTTGAGGGGCGCGGTGTCTTCGATTGCAACTTGTATGTGCAGCCGGGACGGGTGATCGCGCATGTGGTGAATCTGACGGCGACGGGACGGATGCCGGTGGCGGATGAGGATCTGATTCCCGCGGGGCCGCTGCAGGTGAGTGTGCGACTGCCGGCGAGTGTGCGCGGGAAGAGCGTGCGCCTGCTTGTGGCGGGTGGGACGGCCAGGGGAACACAGGCGAACGGCTGGACCCGGGTGACGGTGCCTTCGGTGCTGGATCATGAGGTGCTGCTGATCGAGTAACGGCGTTGTGCACGGTTGTGCAGAATTGTGCAGATGTACAGGGCGCTGCAAAACGGGGATCGCGAAATTTCGTGGGGCGGCGTGGGGTTGTGCAGGCTAATTAGCGCACGATCTGGTTATTCGCAAACCTCACGCCGGTGCGCAAATTTTTATTCCTTCGCGCCCTTAATCCACTGGAGGATGGTGTTGTATTCCGCCGAGTCGCGGGCGAAGCGGATTCCGCCACCGTGGGCCAGGACGGCGGAGTTGGCGACGCCTTCGGATTCCGAGGAAGACGTCGGTTTGCGGAGGATCAGGCTGTTTTCGGGGTCGGCTGGATCGACCACGTTTACTGCCGTGCCGAACGTTCCGTTGAAGAGCGTGTGCGTCGCGTGGCAGTGGACGCAGGCGTAACCGTCCTTGCCGCGCTTTTCGAGTATGGGCTCGACGTAGCCGCGGAAGAAAGCCTCGTCCAGTTTGACCTTTACGGCCGGGGCGCCGCCTTTTGCGGCACGGGCAGCGGCGGGCGGAGGCGGTTTCAGCGCGTGCAGAACCTCGACGCCTTCCGGCATCTTTTCCAGTTTGGCGGAGATGGTTTTTACCTCGGCGGGCGCGGGTCCGGCGAGGCGGTTGACGTCGCCGAATTTGGTTTCGCGGACGAGCATGGCGGATTCCGCGGCGAGGCGGCGCATTTCGGGGTCGGTGGAATCGAGCAGGGGTGAGATGGCGCGCGCCATGCGGCCGGCGCTGTCGCCGAAGAAGACGATCTGTTCGATATCGTTGCCAATGCGGTTATAGACGGGCGGCGCGACGCTGGTGAGGTCGCTTTCGACGTCGTAGATGTCGCCGCGCCGGAGCGGGAATTCGTTGAGGGCGCGAAGGAGGGCCTTCTTCTGCGTTTCGGGTCCGGTTTCGAGGACCGTGGCGAACTTACCGGCAAGGCGCGCTTCCACCGAGAGGCGGCCGTTGATGGCGCGCTCGCGGTCTTCCTGGCGGGAGAGCAGCGGCACCCAGTTGTTATAGAGGTAGCGGATGTTCTCGTCAGCCAGATTGTAGACGGCCGCGCGCAGGTTGGTTTCCACCCACGGCGACTGCGGTTTGGCCATGGCGGCGAGAATCGTGTCCTCAATCATGCTCTTCGTGCCGGAATCGGCAGACCAGAACCAGAACTGCCAGAGGCCCTTGACGGCCTGCATGCGAACGGTGACGGAGGGGTCGGCGACGAGCCGGGCGAGCGGCGCGGCGAATTCGGAGCGCCGGGCGAGCGCGGAAAAGTGCTGCGCAAAGACGCGGGTAGCGCCCCAGCGCGTCCGGTCGCTCGGAGAGTTGAGCGCGGCGATCAGCTTGGCCGACGGCGTTTCGGGATGGCGGCTGTACTCCTGACGGATGGCCCACGCGGCGGTGCGCTGCACCATCTTGCTCGGGTCACCCAGAGCGGCGACGAGCACCGGTTCGTCCGTGCCGAGACGGCCGAGCGCTTCGACGGCGGCCTGACGGATGAGCGTGTCATTCGAGCGGGCCGCTTCCACAATCTGGCGGCGAACGGCGTCGGACGGCGCGTCCCAAACGTTGTCGAGTTGTTCGAGAAGGGTAACGGGGTCGGCGGAGAGGGCGTCGAGTTTCGGGGAGTTCCAGCCTTTGGCGCGACCGGGCTGCGGGTAGTACGCGCTCAGGGCGAGCACCGCCATCTGGGTTTCGCGGAACGGCGTGCGGAAGTTTTCGAAGGACTGCAGGGGATCCATCCAGCCGCCGAAGGGCTGCTGACGCTTCAGCAGATACTGGACGGCTTTTGCAACCTGCGGATTTTCGAGCGGGATACCGGCCGCCTGCAGGGCCCAGAGCGCGTGGCCGGTCTGGAATTCCACTTCGGGCTGGTTCGCTTCAAAACGTGCGGACCACTGGCCGTCGGGACGCTGGAGGGAGAGGATGCGGGCGGCATTCTTCGCGATCTGGTCTTTGTACTTGGCGCGATCGATGTCCGCAAGGGCCAGCGTCTGGTAGCAGAGGTCGATCATGTTTTTGACCTCGCCTTTGGCGATCATGTCGCCCATGCGGGGATCCTTGTCGGAGGACCAGGCGTACCAGGCGACTTCATGTGCGCTGACAATCGGCGTGTTGCCGTTGGTTTCATCGGCGGGCAGGCGGTCGCGATCGGCGTAGTAGATTCGGAGGTATTTGTTGATGCCGTTGTGGAAGGCAGCGCGCGGCGCACCGGTGATCTGGTCTTCGAAGATGCCCATCAGGTGGGACATGCGGCCGAGGACGTTGGCGGGAGCGGAGATCATGCGGGCCCACGTGGCGCCCTGCTCTTCGAAGCCGTAAAACGGGCGCGGGTTGTTGTAGAAGCGCTCGGAGAGAAACTGCAGCTGCTGCCGCTGCACGACCGGGTAGCCGTTGCGCGTAGCGTAGAGCTGCGCGCGCTGCGGGAAGTGCGTGGTGTGGCAGCCGACGCAGAGCGACGTTTCCTGATGGATGCTGTCCACGCGATCGAGAATGCCGCCGCGGCGGGGTGTGTTGGCGTGCCAGGAATCGCCCGCGGCCAGGATGTAATCCACGGCGGCGCGAACGGCTTCGTGGGGGTCGGCGTAGGGCGGGGCGTCATAGACGCGAGTGCGAAATTTGTACTCGGGATGGCTGCCTTTGACGGAGACGTAGTAGATGCCGGTGTCCTTGAGGATGCGCGGGGTGAACTTGTTACCGGGCAGGGCCTGAACTTCATGCGGGAGCGTGACGGGATCTTCGCCTTCGTAGAATTCGGCAAGCTTTCCATTCACCACGCGATAGACAGCGACGTTCACCGGCACCTGGTCGCGCTCCATCAGGTCGATTTGGAAGAAGACGAGCCGGGGTTTGGCAGAGGTGAACTCGAACTTATACCAGTCGGTGGTGTTGGGGTCTTCGACGATGCCTTTGCGGGAGGTGACGGGCAGCGGAATGTACTCGGCGTCGTCACCGGAGGCAAAGACGGTTTTGCCGAGCGGAATGAGGGTAGCTTCCTGCCAGCGATGGGAGGGCGCGCTTTTCACCTGACCGGAGAGCGGCCAGCGGTTCACTTCGAGCTTGTACTGCGCCGGCGTGGAGCCGGCTTCAATCACGAGTACCGGCCCGGGACCGGGGTGCGGGAGGCGGAACTGGGTGTAGAAATCGTTGTCACCGGTGTGAAGGGTTTTTGCAGCGAGAACGGTGGCGCCCTGGCGGATTTCCACTGCGGCGGTGGCGCCGGGGATCGTGGAGGTGAGGGAGTAGAGGACGCTGTACTGGTGATGGGAATCGACACCGTTGAGCGGTATGGTTTCGGACCGCACCGGAGCGGACTTCGAAACGATGACGGGAAGGGGCGCGGCGTCGGAGAGCGAACACACGCTCAGCGCAAGAAGAAGAAGCCGATTCATGCAGGAGGTCTCTGGATCAGGAGATGCGCCCGGAAGCCGAAAATGTTTGCTCCACCAAGGGTGAAACAGGCGAACTTTTGGGGATCTGGGCGGCGCCGTGGGAAGCAATACCACTGCGGTAAACGGCGGCGAGGGCGAACAGCCACGGCACCGCGAAATCGAGCGGAATGCGGACGGGCTCGATAGCGTCTGCAAACGACGGAAAGAGCGCAATGCAGACCAGAACGCAGCGCAAAACGGTATAGATGACCAAAGTGAGCATGGTGAGTCCGAGGCGGCCGCCGCTCATCTGGCGGGCGAGGCGGTAGACCAGAATGCTGACGGCGGCGCCGGCGGCGAGGAGGATGAGGCCGAGTTGCTGCAGGTAGCGGGCAAGGCTGGAGGCGGAGCGGGCTTCGGCCAGACCTTCGCGGAAGTATAAGATGGTGGCGAGGACGGCGAAGACGCCGGCTATGGCGGCGATATCCCAGCGGCGGGGCGAGAGGCCGATGCCCATGCGGTGGAAGGCCCAGACAATCGCGACGACACCGGCGAGCAGCGCGCCAAGCCCGGCGACGATGGCGGTCTGGCGAATGAGCGCGATGGCGATTCCGGAACTGTAGCCGGGCGAGAGGCGGTTCCAAAGGGGCGTATCGGCGATGTGGCGCACCACTGAGGACGCGGCGTTGACGGCGAAGGCGAGCCAGGCGAGGCGGAACCAGGAATCGCGGCGGTGTTCGCGGGCCACGGAGAGGCAGAGAACGAAGGCGATGCTGTAGGGGATGACGGCGCGGAGGACCAGCACCCAGGCGCGCGGGCCGAGATCGGGATGGCGGTTCGGCGGCGGATAGAACCCGGCAAGCACCAGCGCGAAGAACAGCAGGGCGTAGCCGAAGTAAATGCGGCGCGGGGTCATGCAGTTTCCGGTTCGGCAAGCTTGCCGATGTAAGTGACGATGGCGCCGGCGCCTTCGCCGCACAGGTCACTTATCATGACGGAGAGGCGGGCGATGAAATCGGGCCAGCGGGCTTCGGTGATTTCAGCCTGGCGCGCGGCGGAACGCATCACTTTGGAGCCGGCGGAGGCGCCGAGCATGGCGGAGAGGAAGAAACCGAGCGCATCGACACAGCAGGCGATGCCGCGGGGTTCGTGAAGGCGGCCGCGGAAGCGATCAAGAGCCGTGCGGATTTCCGCCGGTTCCATGGCGGCGCGGCGGCAGGCTTCCTGAGCGGCGCCCGCGAGCACCTCTTCCACGTGAACAAACTCCGTGGCGACCAGGCGGCACTGGGAACAGGCGGAGAGGTGACTTTCAGCGGCGGCTCCTTCGGCGGGCGAGAGCGAGCCATCGAGGAATCGGTTCCAGATATCGGGTTTGAGGCAGTGGTTCATACGGGCTCCGGCTGGCGCTGGCGCAGGTGCGCGCAGATCCGCGATTTGCTGTCGAAAATCTTCCACTTCACGGTGCCCATGGGGATGCCGAGCACCTGAGCGATTTCGTCGTAACTGAGGTCGTCGATGTAGCGCAGGGTCATCACCTGGCGCTCGTCTTCGGAAAGGATGCTGATCATGTCGAGAAAGCCGTGGTGGGCGTGGACGGGGCCGGGTGCCTCGCGCTCGCGCACGGCGTCTTCCAGAGGCTGCAGGCGCGGATCGTTCTGGGTGCGGCGCAGGTGCTGGCGCATGGTGTTTTGGGCGACTTTGAAGAGCCAGGGACGGAACAGGCCACGGTCGCGGATGGTGGAGCTTTTGCGATACACGGCGACCATAACGTCCTGGGCCATTTCCTCGGAGAGTTCCCGGGCGAAGCCGCGGAACGAAAAATAGCGCACCACCTGCGGGTAGACGGCCTGGAACAACCCGGAGAACGACTCTTCCGTCGGCGCGGACAGGAAGCGGTCGACTGTTTCGAGTTCCGTCAAACCGGGCAACGCTAGAAATTCAACTTTAACGCGAAACGGAGCTGCCTTTCGCCGCCGGCGGAGGTGATTTGCGAGTAGCCGTTGAGGGCTTTGACCGAGCCATCGGCATTGAATGTGGCGGAGGAGACGGTGGCGCCGGGGTTGCCGAACTGCGGCGTGTTGGTGAAGTTGAATGCTTCGGCGCGGAACTGCAGCCCGAAGCGCTCGGTCAGGCGGAAGTTGCGGAACAGGCTGAGGTTGGTGTTGAACAGGCCGGGTCCGCGCAGGATGTCGCGGCCGCTGTTGCCGAAGCTGACGATGTTCACGGTGGCGAAGGCGGCGGGATTGAAATAAGAAGCGCCGTTGGCTCCGATGCCGTGGCCGCCCAGGATGGCAACGGAGGGCAGCACCTGCTGCGCGGTCTGGGTGTTGCCGGGCGCGTTGAGCGAGGTGCCGGCAGTGGCGACAGTGAACGGAGTGCCGCTGAAGCGGCTCATGATGCCGTTGAGCTGCCAGCCGCCGGCCACGGTAGAGAGCACGCCCGATTGCAGCCAGCGCTGGCCTTTGCCGAAGGGCAGCGCGTAGTTGGAAAACATTTCGAAGTTGTGGGTGCGGTCGAAGCCGGCGAGGGCATAATTGCGGCGGTACATGGGGATCCAGTTGAAGGTGAGGCCGGAGTCGTCGTTATCGCCGTAGTCGAGGGCTTTCGAATAGGTATAGCTGACGCCGAAGATGCCGGCGCCCAGACGGCGCGTGATTTGCGTCTGGAGCGAGTTGTATTTTGACGTGTTGAAAGGCTCGACCATGGTGATGTCCGTGGTTTGACCGGTGATGCCGTAGTAAGCGCGTCCGGCGGTTCCGCCACCGGGACCGGAAGCGTTGACGTTCACCTGATCAGTGTGGCGGATGGCGCGGGAGCCGACAAAGCCGGCCTGCGCGCTAAATCCGGCGAACTGGCGCTGCAGGGTGACATTGAGGGTTTCCACATAACCGCGATTGAAGTTTGCGGGGAACGTAGTAGTGGCGATGGAAGTGGGGAGCGGGAAGCTTCCGGCGGCCAGGTTGGGGCCAACGATGGGCGGGAGCCCGGTCGCGAGGGACCCGGCGGGCTGATAGGAAGTGGCGCCGTTCAACGAGAGCGCGATGATAGCGGGATAGGCGTCGCGTTCGGCGCGGAAGCTGTTGGGGTCGACACTGATCCCGAAGCCGGCGCGCAGGACGGTCTTCTCATCCAGGCGGTAAGCGAAGCCGACGCGCGGACCGATCTGTCCCGCGCCGACGTTCACGCCTCCGCTGTGGGGCGTGCCGTTGACGCCGCCCAATGTGACGATGCCGGTTTGCGGGTTGTAGACGTCGCCGCCGTAGTTGTCACGCGTGGCGAACGGATAGTATTCATAGCGCACACCGTAGTTGACCGTGAGTTTGCGGTTCACCTGCCACTGGTCGCGGGCATAGAAAGCGTAGGCGGAATCGCGAACGGTGGCGGGGTTGATGTATTCGGTGGAGATGCCCATGCTTTGCGGCAGGCCGAGCAGGAAGTCCGCCCAGGCGTTGTTCAGGTTGGGCGAGGCACCACCGTTGAGAGCCGTAACGCCGCCGGTGAAGCTGAAGCCGCCGCGGGGTCCGAAGGAAGTCTGCGGCTGAAAGTGGTTGATCCCGAAGTGCTGGTATTCGAAGCCGAAGCGCATAGAGTGCGCGCCTTTGGTCCAGCTGAGATTTCCGCCGGTGACAAAGACGTTGTCGCGGAACAGAAACGGGTTCGAGACGTTGGAGTTGCCGAACGAGGAGAAGCCCGTCACGCCGAAGTTGGGATAGCCGCCGTCGAGGCTGTAGGGGCCATTGGTGCCGGGGATGTTCAGAGTGGTGAGGCCATAATTCTGTTTGATGTCGACGTTCTGGGCGGCGATGCGGAGGCGCGTGTAGCCGAAGTTGCCGTCGGCCAGAAGCGAGGGGGTGATGCTGTAAGTGCCGCCGACGCCGACGCTTTGCACGAGGCCGGTCGCGGTTCCGGGCTGGCCGCCATCGAGCGTGTTGCCTTCGGCAGCGCCCAGGCCGGGCGGATCGAAGATGTTGCTCGGGGAGATGGAATAGCGGCCAAACACGGCGCTCTTCTCGGTGGGATTGTAGTTGATCTTGCTATCGATATTGTGATGCGTGGAGGAGTAACTGCCGCTGGCGAAGTAATCGTTGGTGGCCGTAGTGACGGCCGAGGCCTGATTGGGTTCCGGCATGAGGGTGATCATCTTCTGGGAAGCGAAGGCGAAGCGGCTGCTCGGGATGGTGTTGTTGGGGAACGGCTGACGGCCGGTTCCGTTGGCGGCGCCGGTCGAAGGATCGTAAATGGTGGTGCCGGTCGCGGAGAAGTTACCCTGGCGCAGCGGGTCTGTGGCCACGGTCTGAAGGGCGGAGACGTTGGCGCGTTTGGAGGTTTCTTCCCAATTGCCAAAAAAGAACAGTTTGTTGCGCTTGATCGGTCCGCCGAAGTTGCCACCGAACTGGTTCAGGATGTTCTTGGGGTTGGTGGCGCCGTAATAGAAATAGTTGCGGGCCTTGAGCGCGCTGATCTGGTTGTATTCCCACGCGGCGCCGTGGAACTGATTGGTGCCGGACTTGATGAAAACGTTGACCACGGAGCCTCCGGCCATGCCCTGTTCAGCGTCGAAGCTGGCGGAGACCACGTTGACGGTCTGGATGGCTTCGGAGGACGGGAATGTAAGCGGCAATTTCGGGCAGCCAGGGATAGAGATCGCTGGCGCCTTCGAGCCGCGTGTTGTTGTTGTTGTATGACGCGCCGTTGACGTTGGTGGCGAGCGCGCCCTGGGGATTGCCGGCTTCGGAGTGAGAGGAGGCGGGCGGCGAGTAGCCGGGCACCAGTATCAACAGGCTTTGGTAATTGCGCGTAGCCGGTTCGGGAAGCTGGGCGATCTGGGCGCTGTCGATCTGGTTGCTGACGTCGGCGCGATCGGTCTGGAGGACGGCGACGGAGGCATCGACTACGATGCTTTGGTTGAGCTGCGCGGGCTGGAGTTTGACGTCGACGCGGCGGACGGCGTTGGCGGCGATGACCACTCCCTGTTCGATCACGGTGCCGAGCGCGGGGGCCGAGATGGTGACCTTATAGGTGCCCGGCTGGAGGTCGTTGAAGGAATAGACGCCATTTTCGTCGACGGTGGTTTGGCGCGAGATGCCGGTAGCCGGGTCGAGCGTTTCGATTTTGGCGTTGGGAACGGCGGCGCCGGAAGTGTCGGAGACGTTGCCGGTGAGCGACCCATACAGAACCTGCGCGTGGGCGCGGGTAGCGAGGAAAAGCACAGCCACAAAGCTGCCGATTGCGATGAGCGTCCTGGCTCTCATGAAACACCTCTGAAGTAGCGGTAGTTGCTGGTTGGGAGAGATGCGCCGGGAATGAGGGTTTGTTTGCCGGGCCGCGGATTTAATTTCAATCCCGGTCCGGGAGCGAATGTGGGGCGGAGTCCAGGGGCGCGGTTTGTACTGGTACGAGTCGCACCGCCGTCCGCGAGGAGCATCTCCACTCGCCCCCTCGGCGGGTGGATCTTAGGACATACAATGTTTTTGTTTAATCGCTTGTTTGGCGGGTTTCTGCTTTGGTATCTGCGGTCCCGGTATCGCCGCTGAGCGCGGCGCGTTCCAGCTCGGCGATGTCGAGCTTTTTCATTTGCAGCATGGCCTGAAAGGCGTGCGGGCTTTTGATCAGCTCGGGCAGGCGTGCGGGCACCACCTGCCATGAGAGGCCGAACCGGTCTTTGAGCCAGCCGCACCGGCTTTCGCTGCCGCCTTCGGTGAGGGCGGCCCAGTAGCGATCGATTTCCTGCTGGGAATCGCACCGAATCACGAACGATACGGCCTCGTTGAACTGGAAGACCGGGCCGCCGTTAAGCGCGGTAAAGTTCAGGCCGTCAAGTTCGAAGGCGATAGTGAGCGGTTTGCCGGCGCCGCGCGTCCCGTGGCGGCGGGAGTTGGGAAACACGGAGACATAGAAATCCACGGCATCCTCGGCATTGGAATCGAACCAGAGGAACGGGGTAATGCGGGGGTAATTTTGCAGAGAACTCATCCTGGTTTAATCTAATGGTCGTCTTGGTGGATTTCAAGCGGTCCCTGGCGGTTATTGGACTTTGGACGCTGGTCTGCGCGCTCCCCGCAGCGGCGCAGACGGCGGCGAATGTGCTGCTGGTGCAGAATAAACAGTCGTTTATTTCGCGGCGAATTGCGGCGCATTACATCCGGCAGCGAAAGATTCCTCTGGCGAATGTGGTCACCATCGACACTCCCGCGAATGAGGAGATCACGCGGGCCGTTTATGACAAGGACATTGAAGGTCCGATCCACGCGTTTCTGGCGCAGAACAAGCTGACGGATCAGATCTCTTATATCGTGACGACCATGGGCGTGCCGCTGCGGATCCAGGGCACGGAGGACGGATTGATGGCGGACCGTGCTTCAGTGGATTCCGAACTGGCGGCGATGTATGGGAGGCGGAAAGGGCTCGATTGGCCGACCAAAGGAGCGCTGCACAATCCGTTCTACGGACAGACCGAGGTTGCATTTAACCACCGCAGCTTCCCGATGTATCTGGTGACGCGCCTGGCGGGCTACGACTTCGACGACGTGCGCGGACTGATCGACCGGGCTTTGATTGCGCGGAATACGGGTATGTTCGTGATCGATGCGAAGGGCGACGACCCGACGCCGGGCAACGGCTGGCTGCGCGCGGCCGCCACATTGCTGCCCAAAGGCCGCGTGATCCTGGACGACTCGAGCAAGGTGCTGTACGACCAGAAGAACGTGATCGGGTATGCGTCGTGGGGGTCGAACGATTACGACCGGAAGAACCGGCATCTGCATTATGAGTGGCTGCCAGGGGCGATCGCGACGGAGTTCGTTTCGACTAATGCGCGCACGTTCCAGAAGCCGCCCGAAACCTGGAATTTGGGCAACTGGCAGAACGTGGGCACGTGGTTCGCGGGCTCGCCGCAGACGATGATTGCGGATCTGGTGCATGAGGGCGTAACGGGGATCGCGGGCCATGTGTACGAGCCGTTTCTGGGGCTGAATCCGAGGCCGGACCTGCTGCTGCCGGCCTATTTCCACGGGAAGAACCTGGCAGAGAGTTATTACCTCTCGATGCCGGGAATCAGCTGGCAGGGTGTGGTGATTGGCGACCCGCTGTGCCGGCTGCAATGATCTGGCGGGCAGCGCGGCGGCCGCTGGCGATGGCGCCATGCACCGTGCCGCTGTGGCCTCCCGTTTCGGTGGCTTCGCCGGCGAAGTAGAGCGTGTTGTCGACAGGAACGGCCAGCGCGGAGCGGGCGGGCAGGGCTCCGGCTGGGGTGTAGCTGTAAGCGCCGCGCGACCACGGGTCGGCGTGCCAGCCGTGATGAAACCAGGCGGCGGTCTGTTCTCGGATGTACGCGGGCGGAAGGCGCAGCAGCGTGGCAAGCGCCTCCTGCGCGCGGGACGCGATGGATTCAGCGGGCATGCCGAGGTATTGGTCGAAATGCGGCCCCGCGGCCCAGCCGGTCAGCATGGGAGCGCGCACGGGCAGGGTGCTCCACCACGTGGGCACGCTGGGATTGGTGGAATGGAGAAAGCTGAAATCGCACGCATCTTCCCAGAAGCGTTCGCGAAAGAGGAAGGTGATGCGCATGACGTCACCCACCGCGAGTTGGCGGGCGGCGGCAAGAATGGCGGTGGGTTCGGGCGACCAGCGAACGGCATCGGCCTGCAGCACACCGAGCGGAAGAGTGATGACGGCGCGATCGGCTGAGAAGTCTCTGCGCGTGGTGAGGGCCGTGACTGCGCCGGGACGCCAGCGGATCTCAGTGACGGCGGCATTGAGTTCGAGCGCGGCCTCGGGCGGCAGCAGGGCGCGCGGCACAGAATCGTAACCGGAGAGAATGCGCGAGGCACTGTCGCCACCAATCTGATCGGCGGCTTCTTCGTCCTGCAGGATGGATTGCACGCCGATGACTTCCGCGCGCGCGGCGTTAAAGCCCTCGACGAAGCCGGTGGCGCGGCGCTTCGCTTCGGCCGGCGCGGTGGATTCTCGAAGAAATGCGGCGAAGGAGCGGTCCGGCTCGGCGAACCGCGGCATTTCGGCAAAGACGGAGTCGGTGTCGGTGTCCGGCAGCGATTCTGAGATGTCGTTGCCGACGGAGTGATGATCGCCGGCGACGTCGCAATCGGGGAGAGCGTATTGAGCGATGATTTGCAGAAGTTCCGGCGGGCGGCCGTGGACGAACTCCGCGCCGGTTTCCGCGGGCACGGGCAGGCGCGGGTCGTGAATGCTGCGGATACGGCCGCCGATGCGCTTACGCGCTTCGAGTATGACGACGCGGCAGCCGGCGTCGATCAGCGCGCGGGAAGCGGCAAGACCGGCCACCCCCGCGCCGATGATCAAGACATCCATTCCCTCATTACACGCTACTGGTTGGCAGAACCGGGCTCCGCCAGATTGCGGTGCATCGCGGCCTTGGCGGTATCGGGTATCACGGAGCCGAGGGTCACCTGCAGCTGGTTCTTGAAGGAGCCGCCCACCACGTGATCCTTCCCGGACATCAGGGCTTCGAAACCGTCCTTCGCGACCTCAGCGGGATCGTCCTTCTTATCTGCGCCAACTTTGGTGTCGTCCATTCCGGCGCGATGGAAAAAGTTGGTTTCGGTGGGACCGGGCAGCAGCGCGGTGACGGAGACGCCGGTCTCTTTGAGTTCTCCGCGAATGGCCTGCGCAAAAGAATAGACGAAGGCCTTGGAAGCGGCATAGACGGCTTCAAACGGTCCGGGCATGGTGGACGCGACAGACGCCGTGAAGAGAATGCGGCCTTCGCCGCGGGCGACCATATCCTTTACTACGCGCTTCGCGAGATGAACGGTGGAGGTGACGTTCAGTTCAATGAGGTTGAGCTCGGCATCGAGATCCGTCTGGCGCGCGAAATCGCCGCCGACACCGACGCCGGCGTTGATTGCTACGGCGTCGAGAGCGCGGCCCTGAGAAGTGGCGTGACCATAGAATTTCTCCACACCTTCATACTTGGCGAGGTCCACCTGAATGGCGGAAACGGAGGCGCCGAGGGCTTCGAGGTCGTGTGCGGCGGTCTGAATAGCCGGGCTGTCGGAGCAGATCACCAGATCGAAGCCGTTCGAGGCGAATTGTTTGGCGAGTTCAAGACCGATGCCGCTGGAAGCACCGGTGACAGCCGCGAGTTTTCTGTTGTTGTCCTGGTTCATGCCTCTGAAAGGAGCAACGAGGGCACCACCGTGCGTTTGGTTCCGGCTCGGCCCGCGAATTGCTTGCTGACCACCGAGGTTTTTATGCGAAAAACAGCTCTGTTTCTCCTGTTCTCAGCGGCGGCCTTGGCGCAAACGGGTGCCACCACCACCAAACAACAGGATGACCAGCCGGACCAGACGGCCAAACCGAAAACCGACACCTCCCGGAAGGCGCGAAGCAAGAAGACGGTGAGCGGCACGCGAACGCAGCAGAACCCCGCCCAGCCGAATGCGATGCCGGTGAACCCGAAGACGCCGATTGAGCCCAGCGCGCCGCGTACGCCGGTGGCCCCGACGAACCCAACGCAGCCGGCGGACCCGACGCATCCGACCACCGTCAAACCGCCTACCGCTTAGTGAGACAATCGACATAGTGCCGGTTTCCGAGAATCGCAACGTCCGGGTTGTCAAGGTCCCGCGGGGAGCGAAGTTCGCGCGGTTCCTGACACGGCGGCCGGGCATTATCTTTCTGTGTACGCTGGCGGTGCTGGCGATCGCGTTCGTCTCCACATTCACGTGGTTTTACGTCCACTATTCGCGCGTGATCGACGCGAAGCTGCGCGGCGGCCCGTTTACCAGTACATCGAAGATATACGCGTCGCCCGAAACCATCGGCGTAGGCGATCCGGTTACCCAAAGTGAGATCGTGGCGCAGCTGCGGCGCGCCGGGTATACGGAATCGCGCGCAAACCCGAACGGCTGGTTCAGTACCACGACAGACTCGTTGCAGATCTTCCCAGGCCCGGAATCCTTCTTCGACCAGGAAGCGGGAGTGATCAAGTTCGCGGGCGGGAAGATCGCGCGCATTACTTCCCTGCGGGATAACACAGACCGGCCGCAGTATCAGCTGGAACCGCAGCTCATCACCAACCTGTATGACCGGAACCGCGAGAAGCGCCGGCTTGTTAAGTACGACGACATTCCGCCGGTTCTGGTGCATGCCATCATTTCGATTGAAGACAAGCGCTTCTTCCAACACGTGGGCTTCGATCCGATTGGAATCATTCGTGCCGCGTGGGTGGACGTAAAGGACCGGCGCAACGCGCAGGGAGCATCGACGCTGAGCCAGCAGTTGGCGCGCGGCATGTTCCTGACTCCCGACAAGAGCTTCCGGCGAAAGCTGGAAGAGCTGATGATCACGCTCGAGCTCGAGCAGAAGCTGACAAAGAAAGAGATCTTCGAGTTCTACTGCAACCAGATCGATTTGGGGCGGCGCGGCAGCTTCGATCTGCGCGGCTTTGGCGAGGCTTCCCAGGCGTACTTCGGGAAAAACATCCGCAATCTGACGGTGGCGGATGCGGCCACGCTGGCGGGCATGATCCAGCGGCCCAGCTACTTCAATCCGTACCGGCATCCCGACCGCGTGCGGGAGCGACGCAATGTAGTTCTTTCGCTCATGCGGCAGAACGGCTACATCGATGACCGCGACTATGCGGTGGCGGTGGAGAGTCCGGTGAAGGTGACCAGCAACAACACGGAATCGAGCGATGCCCCCTATTTTGTGGATTTGTTAAACGATCAGCTGCAGAACGATTTTCAGGATTACGATTTCCAGAGCCAGTCCTACCGCTTGTATACTTCGCTCGACTTGCAGCTGCAGCGCGCGGCGAATGATGCGGTGCGCATCGGCATGGCGAGCGTGGACGAGCAGCTCAGGAAGCAGAAGCGCTTCAAGGGCGTGAGCTTCCCGGACCCGCAGGTGGCGCTGATTGCGCTCGACCCGCACACGGGGGAGATCAAGGCGCTGGTGGGTGGAAGAAATTACGGCGCGAGCCAACTGGACCACGTGATGGCGAAGCGGCAGCCGGGCTCGATCTTTAAACCGTGGGTGTATGCGGCGGCGATGAATACGGCCATCAACGGCGGGCAGCGCACCCTGACTCCGGCCACGACGGTAGTGGACGAGCCGACCACCTTTTGGTTCGACGGCAAGCCATATGAGCCGGGGAATTTCGAGCACGACCTTCTATGGCAACGGTGACGCTGCGGCGGGCACTGGCAAAATCGATGAACATCGCGACCATCAAGGTTGCGGAGATGGTGGGATACGGCGCGGTGGTGAATCTGGCGCGCAAGGCCGGGATCAACGGCGACGTGCATGCCACACCGGCCGTGGCGCTGGGCGCGTATGAGGCGACGCCGCTCGAGATGGCGGGCTCGTATACGGTCTTTGCCAACGGCGGCCAGCATGTGACGCCGACTTTTCTTTCGGAGATCAAGGACCGCAACGGCAAGGTGATCTTCGAGGACAAGCCCGAAACCAAGCGGGTATTGGACCCGCGCGTCAATTATCTGATGGTGAGCCTGCTGCAGGAAGTGATGCGCAGTGGTACGGCGGCGGGCGTGCGCGGACGCGGCTTTACAGTCCCGGCCGCTGGCAAGACCGGTACGTCGCACGATGGCTGGTTTGCGGGCTTTACGTCCGGCCTGCTGTGCGTGGTCTGGGTGGGCTTCGACGACAATCGTCAGCTGGATCTGGAAGGCGCGCACTCCGCGCTGCCCATCTGGACGGAGTTCATGAAGCGGGCCATTCAGCTGCGCGCCTATCACGAGGCGAAGCCGTTTCCGGCTCCGCAGGGCGTGGTGACGCTCGATATTGATCCGGAGTCAGGCATGCCGGCAACGCCGATGTGTCCGCAGCATTACTCCGAAGTGTTCATCGCGGGGACGGAGCCGGTGGGCACGTGTCCGCTGCACGGCGGAACGGGCGATACCAATGTCTCGGGCTGGGATACGCCAACCGCAGCCAAACCATCCGCGGCCCAGCCACCTCCTGAGCTGGAGACCGATGCGGGCGTGGCCGCACAGCCCGCAGCCCCGGAGGGAACGGACAATCCCACTCCGAAGAAAAGGGGCTTTTTCCGCCGCCTCATACATGTGGTTAAATAGATCGCAAAGGGGAGGCCTTTATGGTTTCCATGCGCTCTTACCTGATACTGTCCGGCATCGCCGTTTCTTTCCTTCCGAATTCAGCCTTTTCGCAAAACAGTTTCTTAGATAAGGCAGTGCCGCATGCGGCGGACACCCGCGCGGCGCTCTCGCCCGAACAGCGCGGAGACATTCTGATGGCCCGCAAGATGTACCGCGAGGCCATCGATACGTACCGCGAGGGAGGCGATTCCGCGCTGCTGCACAACAAGACCGGCATCGCGTTTCACCAGATGCAGAACCTGGTGTCCGCGAAGAAGGAGTATGAGCACGCGGTAAAGCTGGACTCGAATTACTCCGAGGCGGTTAACAATCTGGGCACCATTTACTATGGCCAGAAGAACTACCGCCGCGCGATCCGGTATTACAAGCGAGCGATCAAGATCGCGCCGAAATCCGCGTCAGTCTACAGCAATCTGGGGACGGCTTATTTCGCGCGAAAGGATTATAAGAACGCGACGCTGAATTACCAGACGGCGCTCTCCCTGGATCCCGAGGTCTTCGAACACCGCAATTCCTTCGGCACCCTGCTGCAGGAGCGCAGTGTGGCCGACCGCGCGAAGTTTCATTACTATATGGCGCGGACTTACGCGAAGGCGGGAATGAACGAGCGCGCGCTGCTGTACATCCGCAAGGCTTTGGAAGAAGGGTTCACCGAACGCAAAAAGTTCATGGAGGACGCCGAGTTCAGCGCCATGCGCACCGATCCGGAATTTCTCCGGGTGATCGCTCTGGAACCGCGTGTATTGTAGCGGCGGCTGCCGCCGCACGCTGGTTCTGACGCTCTGCCTGATTGGGGCCGCGTGCAATCGCGAGCACGGTCCGGCGGCGCCGCACAAATTCGCCGTGCTGCGTTTTGAAAACCTGTCACCGGACAGCTCGTTCGATTGGGACGGCCGCGCCCTTAGCGAACTGCTGGGCCAGGAGCTGGGAGCCGTTTCGTTTGCGGCCATCGAGCGTGCTCAACGCCCCTTTGCGCCGCATCCCGTGAGCGCGCCAGGCGTTTCTGCGGAGCAGTCTCCGGCACGCCTGCTGGGGGCGACCGAGTTGGTGACGGGATATTACATCGCGACAGGAAACGGACAGCTGGCGGTGACCGCGGTAGAGGAAGACGCGGCCACGCACAGGGTTCTGCGCACGGTACAGGCGAGCGGCGACGTCTTCGCGGTGGCGAACGAAGTGGCGAAGGCATTCACCGCGCAACCAAAGCCGGCCACCACGCGGAATGCCACGGCGCTGCGGCTCTATGCGCTGGGTCTGGAGAGTCAGGGCGCAGCGGCGGGCAGTGATTTCGAACAAGCCGCGGCGGCGGATCCCAATTTCGGAGATGCCTATCTGGCGTGGTCGCGCGCGGCGGCTGGTTCGGGCGACCGTGCTTCGCTGGACCGTGCATTAACGATGGGTCTGGCGCGCGGGGATGCGCTGCCGGCGCTTGATCGCGCCTCCCTGAGCTTCGATGCGGCGACGCTGCGGCAGGATCTTCCGGGCCGCATCGCGGCGCTGCGAACCATCGTGAGTCTGTCGCCGGATAACCCCGGCGAGCTGAAGGCGCTGGCGGATTTCGAGATGACCGCTCATCAGCTGGCCCCGGCGATTCAGCATTACGAGCGCGCGGCGGCCCTGGCGCCGGGAAATCCGGAACTGCTGAACCTGCTGGCTTACGCGAAGATGTTCGCGGGCGACGAGGCCGGAGCGCTGGCGGACATTCGCCGATACCAGACCAATCGGCCGCAGGATGCCAATGCCTTCGATTCGGAAGGCGACATTTACTTTTACTTCAGCCGTTTCGCCGACGCGGAGCGGCTGTACAGCAAAGCATTCGCGATGGATGCGGCGTTCGACGCGGGCCTGGACGCGTGGAAGATGGCGCGGGCGCGGCTGATGACCGGCGATGTGACCGGGGCCACGGACCTGTTCCACAAATTCGTTGAGACGCGGCAAAAAGCGAAAGACCCGTCGATGCCGTTTCGCGAGGCGGAGTGGCTGTATCTGACCGGCCATCGCGAGGAGGGCATCAGCCGGATGACAGCGGCTGCGCAAGGCACGGAAAATCGCGACGTTCGGGCGCTGTGCCTGACGCAGGCGGCCATCTGGAATTTGACAGCGGGTCAGAAACCAGCGGCGGACAAACTGGCCGTGACGGTGCTGCAGATGGGAAACACGCCCAGCGTGGTTGACGCGGCGGTGGTGCACTTCGCGCAGCAGCCGCCGGTGAGCGCGGAGGAGTGGCGCACGCGCGCGAGCAAGCAGATCAACGGCAACGGCGCGGAACGGGTCCGCCAGCTCTCGGTGGCCTACGCGCTGCTGCTCTCGCATCAATCGAGCGACGCGGCGGCGGCGTGGAAGGCGATCTATGAGAGCGAAAGTCCGACGGATCAGACTCCCGCGTTTCTATATGCGCGCGCGCTGGTGGATGCGGGGCAGACGGCCCAGGCGCAAGCGCTGCTGAAGGGAAATCCGATTCCGGGCGCCGTGCCCGCGGCTTCGTTCGAAACGCTGTACTTCCCTGCCCTGTTCGCCTGGCGTGGCGACGCGAATATGTTTACGAAGTTGGGCGGAACTCCAGCACCAGCAAAGTAATATCGTCCAGCTGCGGCGTGCCTTCGGTGAAAGCGGTGACCGAGTCACGAATGGCGCCATGCAATTGCGTGCAGCTCTTCTGCGCATTGGCCTCAATGGTTTGGCGCAGCCGCGAGCGGCCGTAGGAGTTTCCCGCGGGGTCCTGCGCATCGGTAACGCCATCGCTGTAGATCACCACCTTTTCACCGGGCTGCAGACACAGCTCCTCGGAGGCGAAATCGGATTCCTCCAGCAGACCCGCGGGGGCTCCGGTGGTTTCCAGGTAAGCCGTACTGCCGGAAGGCGCCACCACAAGCGGAATGCAATGCCCGGCGTTGACGTAGCGCATGCGGCCATCGGGGTGAATGGCGGCGAAGAAGATGGTGGCGTATTTGCCGGGGTCCAGCCGGTCGTTCAGAAAGCGGTTGATGCGGGACATGTGGCGGGGCATCACTTCGCAGGCGCCGCTCATGTTGAAGAAGGCGCCCTGCAGCAAACCGGCCACCAGGGCGGCGCTGACGCCTTTGCCCGAGACGTCGGCCACCAGCACGGCCCAGCCCTCGGATCCGGGCACTTCGGCGCGGAGCGGCGAGACGTCGAAATAGTCGCCGCCCACCTGCTCGGAGGCCACGCTGCTGCCAGCGACGCGAAACCAGCCCTCGCGCGGCAGAGTGCGCGGCAGCAGCGATTGCTGCATGGCGCGGGCCAGGCGCAGCTCTTCATCCATCTTTTTCTTCTCGCGCTCCTCTTCCAGCAGGCGCGCGTTTTCTATGATGACGGAGGCTTCGATGGCGAGCGTCTGCAGCAGCTCGCGGTCGCCCGCGGCGATCTCCCGCGCGGTGTAGCGCGAATCCATATAGATCAGTCCGGCGGTCTGGGTCTCGAGCGGCACGGTCTGGCGATCTCCGGCCGAATGCATACGGATGAGCGGCACACACACCACGCTGCGCAGTTCAAGATCGCTGACGCTGTCGCCGGGCGCGCCCTCGGGACCGGGAGGTTCGAACGACATGGAAAGCAAGTCGCGGCGGCTTTGCAGCGCCTGCCGGATCACGCGCCGGGGGACGCGCAGCGCGTCTTCGCCCAGCGCATGACAGGCGCAATCGCGGGCGCAGCGGATTTCCAGTTCCGTACCGTTGTGCAGCAGCAGGAAGCCCCGCTCGGCGCCGGTGACCGCCAGCGCGGCATCCACCACCGAGTTCAGCACATCGTGAAGCGAGTAAGACGTCTGCAGCGTGCGCGCGATTTCGAGCACTGCCTTCAGCCGGCCCAGGTTGGCCCCAATGCCCTCCGTGGCCGCTTCGGGACGCATGCTGACCGACGACTGCACCAGACGCGAGAGTTCCGAACCTTCCGGCGTGAAGAGAATCTGCCAGGATTCGGGAACGCCGAACTCGATGCGGTCGCCGCCTTCCAGACGGTGCTTCTCGACGCGGCGGCCATTGACGAAAACACCGTGCCGGCTGCCCGCGTCTTCCACCACGTAGGCGTCGCCTTCGCGCACAATGCGGGCATGGCGGCGCGACGTGCGGTTATCATGCAGCACCAGATGATTGTCCGCGTGCCGGCCGATGTGGAACGGCAGTGGAAACAGTTCGACGCGCGAACGCAGCCCATTAGGGGCCACGACAATCAGCGCGGGGGCTTCCATCAGGCGGTGCGCTTGACGAGACGGCCGCGGCCGCGGGGCGGAACCGCGGCGGCTGCTTCCATTTCCGAGGCGCGCAGAGCCTGGCAATGCGCGCAGTAGCCGCCGACCTCGGTGCGCGCGATCAGGATCTGAAAACCGAAGTGGGTTTCGATGCCGCGGCGAAGTTTGCGCAGCGGCTCGCCGAAAAATTCCTCCACCTTGCCGCACCGGAGGCAGATGACGTGCGCGTGCTCCTGCTTGCGGCGCGTTTCGTAATAGTGCTGGTCGCCGCCATAGTGCATCAGATCGAGCTCGTCCACCAGGCCGCCGTGCTTCAGCAGTTTCAGGGTGCGATACACGGTGACGCGGTTCAGCTTAGGGTCCCGCTCGCGCGCGCGGCGATACAGACTTTCGGCGTCCAGGTGCTCGCCGGTCCCGTCGATCAGGTCCAGCAGAATGGTGCGCTGGCGAGTCAGCCGGACGCCCCTGGCCTTCGTCGCTGGTTTGTCGCCGGGCATTGGAACTGCTCCTAGTGTACTCGCAGCGGGTATACTATCGGGTCGTGTGGATGCAGGCGGTGGTGTTGCTAACGGCGGCATGGATGGCTGGGAAAGAGAAATCGCCCGGCCCGCTGATGTGCCCGGCGAAGGCGCACGGGCATGCGTTCGAGCGCATCTCCATCCTGAATGTGGACACGGCGGGTAAGGAGTACGACCTGGCGCCGGATGCGGGAAGAAAGACCGGCGGCCTGGTGGAGCAGACCTGGAAACTGACGGATTATCGCGACATGGCCGTGGTGCTACGCTGTCACTATCGCGATTCGGCGGAGGTGATTTCGCTGCCCGTGCCGGCTCAGGTGAAGTCGTGCAGCTTTCGCTATCTGGCCGCTAAGGACGGCGGCGTGGCGGGCGGAGCGGAGATGGATTGTAAGTAGGCTATGTACGTGCTGGATTCGATGGGTGTCTTTCGCCCATTTCGACCTTGCCGCTGCCGCCCGCGCGGAGATGATCCACGATGGCTTTCAGCCCGATTTTCCGCCCGGAACGGATGAACAGATCGCGGCCCTGAAATCCCGGCCGCCCGCGGCGCCGGTCGGCGGAATGCGTGACCTGCGCAATCTGCTTTGGTCTTCGATCGACAACGACACTTCGCGCGACCTGGATCAGATTGAGGTGGCGGAGCGAACGCCCGCAGGCATTCGCGTGCTGGTGGGCATTGCGGATGTGGATTCAGCAGTGCCGAAAGGTTCGCCCATTGATGGACACGCAGCTTCGGAGACCACGTCGGTTTACACCACAGTGCATACGTTCCCGATGATTCCGGAGGAGCTTTCCACCGATCTGACATCCCTTGCGGAGAATGGCGACCGGGCCGCAATTGTGATCGAGTTCGTGGTGACGGCGGATGGCTCGCTGGGCGCGACGGAGATCTATCCCGCATTGGTTCGCAACCACGCGCAACTCACTTACAACGCCACAGGCGCGTGGCTGGAGGGCCGCGCCGCGCCGCCGCCGAAGGTTGCGGCATCCGCGGATCTGCAGGCGCAGCTGAAACTGCAGGACGAAGCGGCCACGGCGCTGCGGGCGGAGCGGCACCGGCTGGGCGCTTTGCAGTTCGACCGCGTGGAAGCGGTGGCCGTAGTTTCGGAAGGTCAGGTGAAGAGCGTGGAGGCCGCGAAGAAGACGCGCGCCAACGATCTGATTGAAGACTTCATGGTGGCTGCGAATGCGGTGATGGCGAAGACCCTGACGGGCGCTGGAGCTTCCACCATCCGCCGTGTCGTGAAGACGCCGGAGCGCTGGCCGCGCATTGTGGAGCTGGCGGCACGGTATCAGGAGAAGCTGCCCGAGCAGCCGGATTCCGGGGCGCTCAACGCGTTTCTCGAGCGGCGCCGGACCACCGATCCGGTCCACTATGCCGACCTGTCCCTTGCGGTAGTGAAGCTGATGGGGCCGGGAGAATATGTCCTGCAGCGGGCGGGTGATGCAAGCGTGGGCCACTTCGGCCTGGCGGCGCAGGACTACACGCATTCCACCGCGCCGAACCGGCGCTTCGCGGATCTTGTCACGCAGCGGCTTCTCAAGGCGGTGTGGGCGAAGCAGCCAGCGCCGTATGCGGATCAGGATCTTGCCGCCATCGCCCAGAACTGCACGCTCAAGGAAGATGCGGCCCGCAAGGTGGAGCGGACCATGATGAAGTCGGTGACTGCGGTGGCGCTGCACAGCCGGATTGGACAGACGTTTCCTGGCGTGGTGACGGGGGTGAGCGACAAGGGAACGTTCGTACGCGTTTTCGACCCACCCGCGGAGGGGCGCGTGATGCACGGCGCGGAGGGCATGGATGTTGGGGATCAGGTGCAGGTTACGCTGCTTGGCACTAATCCCCAGCGGGGTTTTATCGATTTTGGAGCGGCTTAGCTGAGTTACGGTCGCTGGCCCATCAACTCGTAGACCTTACCGGTGAGCAGCTTCATATCGGACCGGATTTCGCGGATATCCTCGCGAATGCCGGAAATCTGAAACAGACTGACTGCTGGGCTTGCCACTACTCTCCTGCAAATCGCCGAATCACGGCTGCCGTTTACCCCAGCACAGCCGGCACACCGGCCTTCTCGTACCACGGTTTGGCCGACTTAATCGCTTCGTTCACGGCGTTGATATTCTTCACGCCCTGATTGCTCAGCCAGTCTTCCAGCGCATGCATCCCCTGATTCGCGTACACCGGAATGCCTTCCTTCCAGGTTGCGCGGCCGCAAAGCACGCCCGAATAATCCGTGCCGGATTCCGACGCCATGTTGAGCGACTCAATAAACTGCGCGTTGCCAACTCCGGCGCTCAGATAAATGAACGGCTTCTCGGCGACATCAGCGGCTTTGCGGAACAGATCGAGCGCTTCCGAACGCGTATACGCCTTCTGGCCCTTGTAAACGCTGCTGCCTTCCACGTACTCGGCGTTGACCGGCACTTCCACTTTCAACATGTCGACGTTGTAAACCGGTTTCGAGAACTCGCGCATAGCCGCCGTCACGATCTCGGGCTTCTTCTTCGCGAACTCAAGACCCTTTTCATCGCCGCCCGCGGGGTCGTAACCGACGAATTCGAGAAAAAACGGGATCTCATTGGCGACGCACTCCGCGCCTACGCGCTCGATGAACGCATGCTTGATGTCGTTCACCTTGGGGTCGTCAAACGGCGTGTAGTAGATCAGGATTTTGACCGCGTCCGCGCCCCAGTCCTTGATGCGTTTGGCGGAAACGTGCGGCAGAAGATCGGGCAGGCGTCCCGGCTGATCGTTGTCGTAGCCGCTCGCTTCGTAAGCCAGCAGCAGACCGGCATTTTTGCTGCGAACTTTGGTGGCCGGGATACCCCACTCGGGATCCAACAGAATCGCGCTCGCGTGCGGCGTCAGAACTTTGGTGACCGCGATCTTGAACTCCTCGAGCATCTGGTCCGTGATGGCGTTCTGGTCGACTCCTTTCGCGGAAGCGAGCGCTTTCTGCAGGCTCCCCCGCTGATCCATCGCCGCCGCAGCGATCACGCCCTCTTTGTTTGCAAGGGCTTCCATGTGCTTCCGTTTTCCGACTGACAAACTCATAATCTGCTTGATTATGACACGCGGCGAAAATAGCTTTGCGCGCGGCGTACGTCGGTAAAAATGCGCGCTTTCAGAAGCTCGGGGGAACTGAACCGGCGCTCGTCGCGAATGCGGTGCAGGAACTCGACACGGATGCGCGCGGGATCGTGTTCCAGCGGCTCGAGCAGATAGGTTTCCACGCTGAGCGCATCGCCGGAAAAGGTGGGCCGCACGCCCACGTTGGTTACCGATTTCCAGGTCTGGCCGGTCTCGCTGTCGTGAGTGCGCGTGATGTAGACGCCATTCTTCGGCAGCACTTCGAAATCGGGCGCCAGGTTCAGTGTGGGCACGGTCTGCTTCCGGCCGATGCCGTGACCGCTTACCACCTCGCCCTCCAGGACAAACGGACGCGTGAGCAGCCGGCATGCCAGTGACACGCGGCCGGCCTCCACCAGTTCCCGGATGCGGCTGCTGCTGACGCGCGCGCCGCGCAGAGTTACGTGCTCGATGAACTCCGTGGCGAAGCCGAGTTCGCGGCCCATTTCCCGCAGCAGAGCCGTGTCGCCTGCGTGGCGGTGTCCGAACCGAAAATCCTGTCCCACCAGCACGGCCCGCGCTTGCAGCCTGCCAGTGAGAACATCGCGGACAAAGTACTCGGGCGGCCAGGAGGCCACATCCGCATCGAAAGGCAGGACCAGCACCTCGTCGAGCCCGGCATCGCGCATCAGCTTCGCGCGCTGGTCAGGGGTGGTCATCAGCTTCGGCGCGCGGCCGGGCGCCACCACACGCGTGGGATGCGGATGAAACGTCATGGCGGCGGCCTTCCATCCGGTTGCGCGCGCGGTCTCCACCACTCTCTGCAGAATCAGGCGATGCCCGGCGTGTACGCCGTCGAAGTTGCCGATGGTCAGCGCGCAGGGTCCAAAATCGGGAGGGACGTCTTCCAGCCGCGTGAACACGCGAAACTCAGGCGACATCGATCTCCAGGCCGTCGTAAGCCACATGGACGTGCGGCGGCAGGCCGCTCTCGGTTTCCGCGTGCTTCAGATCATGCGAGATGTGAGTGAGGTAAGCGCGCTTCGGCGCCAGTTCGCGGATGTTGGCCAGCGCCATTTCCACGGTGGAGTGCGTGGGGTGCGGGGCATGCCGCAGCGCATCCAGGAACAGCACGTCCAGACCGCGCAGCTTCTCGATGGACGCGGGCGGGATCACGCTGTGATCCGTCAGGTAAGCGGCGTTGCCGAAACGGAAGCCCAGAATCGGGGTGCGCCCGTGCATCACCGGGATGGGCTCGAAGCACACACCCGCCACCTCCACCGCCTCGCCGTTCAGCACATGCGTATCCAGCTGCGGAACGAAGCTGGCATGCGCGCGGTCGGTAAAGATGTAGTGGAACACCTGGCGCACGGTGGCGATGGTGTCGGCGGCGCCGAAAACCGGAATGCGTTCGCGCTGATGGAAGTTGAACGGCCGGATATCGTCCAGGCCCATGATGTGGTCGGCGTGGGCATGCGTGAACAGGACGGCATCCACGCGCTCCAGCCGCACGCGCAAAGCCTGTGTGCGGAAATCGGGCGTGGTGTCGATGACGAACCGGCGGTCGCCTTCGCTGATCAGGATGGAAGGCCGCAGACGATTGTCTCGCGGGTCGCTCGAGGTGCAAACATGACAGCGGCACCCGATCAGCGGGACACCCGAGCTGGTGCCGGACCCCAGCACCGCAATCTTCATGGAATGATGATCCGCGGCGTTTCGACTTCTGGAGCGGCCTGCCCGAAGCGAAACCGAAGCTCCGCGAGGGTGTTGTGCAGCAGCAGTTCCTCTTCCGTGGACAGATTGCCGCGGGTCTTCTCGGCGATCATGCTCAGCATGTCGATGCTGTGCTGCGCCACTTCAAAATCCGGTTCAGGCTCCTCCTCGGTGTCCTCGAACTGGTAAAGCCCCATGCTCATTTCGGCCTGCGTGCGAAGGGAGTAGACCAGGAATTCGAATGTCGCCGGAGGCATCGGCATCCGTTCTTCGTTCATTGATTCCAGTATGCGGCATCAGCGCTGGACGTAGTCGAGGATCAGCTTTTCCACGCGGTTCCAGAGCGCGGGGTCGTCCTCCATCTTCAGATGGGTGCCGAAGAAAGCCCGCTTCGCCCAGCTCTCGCCGGTTTCGTCGATTTGTTTGCCGCGGTAGTGGTATTCGAAGTTGCCGAGGATCACGGTGCGGGCAGGGTCCTGCGCCACAATTCGCGGCCAGCCTCGAATGGGCCAGCCTTCGCGTTCGAAGAAATTGGCCGCGACTGCGACATTAGCGGGAATGATGCGCGTGTTTGGCCCCACGCTGTCGATGTGCAGGCTGAGCGCGACGGGAATGCCGAGGCTGTCGAGTTCGTGATCGACACGCACCGCGGCCGAGCCGCCGAAGCTCTGGCCATAGATGATAACGCGGCGATTGCCAGGCGAGGCGGCGCGCCACTGGCGGATACGCGCCACCGCGGCTTCGTGGTGATGGTTCTCGAACGTTTCCACCACCACGCCGGGAAGATTTGCCTGGCGGATCCGCAGCGCCAGCTTGCGCACAGCGCGGTCCGGCGAATCGTATTTTTGCCAGCCGCCCAGAATGCCGACAATCAGCGTCTGCGCGTGAACCGGGACCAGGAACGTGAGGACACAAAGCAGCAGGCGCATGTGCGCATCTTATACCGAGGCGAGGCTTCGGCGCCTCTCCGGATGAACGAGCGCTTCACCTTAAACTGTGTTCACCTTCGCAACGGCGGGGTGGGCCGGCCGTCCATCAGGACAGGAGGGCGTTATGAAACGCGCACTGATCGCGAGCGTTCTGGGTTTATCAGGTTTTGTCTTTTCCGGCTGCGCCGTCAGGCCAGCCTACGTTGTGGGTCCGCCGCCACCGGCGCCGGTTGAATACTACGGAGTGGCGCCCGGACCGGGCTATTACTGGACGCCGGGTTCCTACGCCTATGTGGGGCACCGGTATCAGTGGCGCAAAGGATACTGGGCTCGCCGCGATTACCGGCGGTAAGCCGATCAGAGTTGCCTGGGGGGACGGCCGCGCAGAGGTGGGCCGGCCGCCACTTCCACGGCTGGCTCCGAATCGGGCTTTTTGGGCCGCGCATTTAAGTGGGCCACAATCAGGTTTTCGCGCGTCTTCTCAAACTTCGCAGAACCTTCCGGAACACCCGCCGCCACCACTTCGGCATCGCTGATTTCCTGCGACATGGGCAAATACTTCTGGATGTAGTTGCGAATGCGATCCTGCACCAGCCGCTGCTGCGAGTCGTAGAGCGTGTAGAGGATATCGTCGGGCGCGGCATGCGCCAGCGCCTGATAGATCTGGGACGGCCGGCGCAGATTCGCCGATTTGAGCGCCACTTCCAGCTTTTTCGCATGCGCCGGAATCTTCTTCAGCGACTCGATATCCTGGCTGGTCATCCCGATCTCGCTGAAGAACTCGGATCGCTCCCGCGCGCTTAGCTTCTCGGTGAGTACGTTCACGAAGGAGCGCCAGCCTTCGGCCCATCCCGCGCCGCCCAGCGGCAGACTTTTCTTCAGCTTCTCCAGCCGCGCCACTGCGGACAGATTCAGTTTGGCGCCCGTCAGCGCGGTGGAGAACAGTGTGAGGAGACCCGTGCTCTCCAACTCGCGCAGCACTTCAGAGGGCGACGGTTCATCGCCCAGACGTCGCAGCTCCTCGTAAAGGAAAGCCGGCGTGATGAAGCGCTGCAGGTTTTCGTCGAGAGCGTTTTGAAACTGGCGCGCCGTCCGTTCCTCCACGGTGAACTGCAGCCGGTGCTTCAGACGAACCAGCCGCAGCAGGCGCCGGGGATCGTCGTACAACGCGTAGGAATTGGTGGTGCGGAGTTCGCGGTTGCCCAGATCCGCCAGGCCGTTCGTCGGGTCGATGAGCAGACCGCGCGCTCCGCGATTCAGGGCAAGCGCGATGGCATCCACGGTGAAATCGCGGCGGCGCAGGTCGTCATGAATACCCGCGGGCGAAATCTGCGGTTTCGCACCGGTCTTCGGGTACTTCTCGTTGCGCGAGAGGGCCACCTGCGCGGTAACGCCGCCGGGAAAGGTCATCTCCACCGTGCACCGCTGCAGGTCTTCGGAAACAATGACGCCGCCAAGCGCCGCGGCCACCCCGCCGGCCAGCTTCAAAGGATTCCCTTCGAGCGTGAAATCCAGATCGCGGGTCGGCACGCCGCCCAGCAGATCGCGCATCGCGCCGCCCGCCAGATACAGGTTTTGCCTGGCCGCAGTGGCAGCCGTCTGCCACTGCGCCACCACCCGGTTCTGTTCCGCGTTCAGGTGGCTCTCGAGAGAGTAGATGTAGTCGCTCATGCCTGTGCGCGGGGATGGTGGCGGTCCACGGTCTGTCGCAGCCGCGAGCGCATCACATGAGTGTAGATTTGCGTGGTGGAAATATCGGCGTGCCCCAGCATGGTCTGCACGCTGCGAAGATCGGCGCCACCTTCCAGCAGATGCGTCGCGAAGGAGTGCCGGATTACGTGCGGCGAGAGGTGATGGTAAATGCCGGCTTTGCGTCCATGCGCCTCCAGCAGTTTCCAGAACGCCTGGCGCGTCATGGAGGAGCCGCGCGCGGTGACAAACATCCACGTGGCGGCGCGCTGCTTCAGGATCGCCGGGCGGCCGTTCGCCAGATATGCCGCGATGGCGGCGAGAGCGCTTTTGCCTACGGGCACAATCCGCTGCTTGTTCCCTTTTCCGATGACACGGATGACGCCCAGCTGCGCGTCGAGATCGCTCAGCCGCACGCCGCAAAGTTCAGAGACGCGCAGCCCGCTGGCATAAAGCAGCTGCAGCATTGCGCGGTCGCGCAGGCCGATTGGCTTCGTTTCGTCAGGCGCGGCCAGCAGCGCCTCCACCTGCTGCCGGTTCAGGAAATGCGGGATGGTCTGCCACTGCTTCGGCGACTGGATATTCTCCGTGGGATCTTCCGCAATCCGGCCCTCCCGCAGAAAGAATCCGTAGAAGCCTCGGAGGGTGGTCAGATGCCGCGCGATCGACCGGCTGCCAAGGCCGGAGCGATAGAGCGAATTCAAATAGAGGAGAAGTAATTCTTTCTCGGGGACACCGGAAGCCTCTGCCGAGGAAGAAAACGCCTGAAAGCGCCGGAGATCGCGTTGGTAGGCTTCGAGCGAATTCGGCGCAAGCCCTTTTTCGAGGGAACAGAAGTTCAGGAATTCCCGTATCTCCGCGTCCCGCATCCAGCCAATGATACAATAATCGCAAAAATGTTTCGCGACCGGACCGCCGGCAGGTCCGAAAAAGGAAATTTTGGCTGGTTCCACCACTAAGAAAGCGCTGATTCGCCGGTTCGAGAAAGAGCCGCTGCAGGGCTTTTTGCACCCGCATCAGTATCTGCAGCCGGAAGGCATCGAAATGCTGACCCCGGGCGGAACGGTGGTGGCGGTGAGCTACGGCGAGATCAAAACGGTTTGTTTCGTGAAGGATTTCGATACCGCGGTGGATTCCGGCAAGGTTTTCCAGACCCGGCCCAAGATGGAAGGGCTCTGGGTCCGAATGGAATTCCGCGACGGCGACCTCATGGATGGCATCCTGCCCAACCACTTACTGCAGTGGGATGTTTACGGCTATGCCGTGATCCCGCCGGAACCTTACTCTAACAATCAAAAGGTATTTGTGCCGCGTCTGGCGCTCAGTGAGATCAGCGTGCTGGGCGTGGTGGGCAGCCCGTTGACCAAGGTCAGGAAGAAACCGGTATCCCGCGAGCAGATCGGACTGTTCGAGTAAACCTTACATACCGCTGTCGAGCTGAATGTTGGCGAGGTCTGTCCAGTATGTACCGGAGATGTTCTTGACGAAATCGAGGGAATGAACGCGGAAGCTGCGCGGACCGGGGTACTCCGCCCACCGCCGCTTCGCCAGACGGAACAGCTCGTCCACGCGGGCGGGATCGATGTTCTGCGCGAGCGTCGAGTGAGGATGGTACGGGAAGGGTTCGCGGAATTCCACAGAGCCGCAGTTCAGGGTGCAGTACATCTCCCGCAGCTCGCGTTCGCCGCGGCGCAGATTCAAATAAATTACTTTGGAAGCGGGAAAGACCTCAACATCCCCCAGCTCGATTTCAAACTCCCGGAAGCCGGCGGCAAGCTCCTTAATCTGGCGTACCGCGCGCTCCGGATCGCTGCCGATGGGCCGCGGCGGCAGAATGGTGACGTGGGCGTGAGGACTGCAGCCTGGCACCAGTTCCAACCGCAGGTTATCGAGAAAAGATCCCAGTGGGTCGGGGATGTAGCTGACCAGGGCAAATTGACTGCTTTGCGCCGCCGGCGCTTCCACACAACTCATATTCTCTGGCATTGTAACGTTTTCACCAGACTTTAGTTCGCCCGTCATAGTACTTGGAGAACTAAAGGAATGTTCCTCTAATTAGTACCTCTATTGGATGCACAAAATCGCTGTTTGGATCTTGCGCGTTCGTTTTCATACGTCTTCCAGACATTCCGCGACGTCGCGCTCTTTCACCGCCCCTTCCTTAATCATTCGCCAGTAGGGCTCGGTGATGTCCACGGTACTCGCTCCTTCGCCGGTGCAAACGCCCCCGTCAAGCACCAGATCGATACGCCCGTCCATGGTGCCGAACACCTGAATGCCGCTGTGGCAGGTGGGGTGGCCGGACATGTTGGCACTGGTCGAGATGACCGGCTGCCCGAGGCGGTCGATCACCGCTTTGGCAACCTGCGAAGGTGACTGCCGAACCGCGAGCCGCCCGGTGTTGCCGGTGACTTTCAACGGAACCTTGGCCGCAGGCAGAATAATGGTCAGAGGTCCCGGCCAGAACCGGCGCGCCAGAAGGTAAAAGCGGTTGGAAACTTCGCGCGACAGCTCCTCTACCGTGTTGAGATCATTCACCAGGATAGGGAGCGAACGATTGGCCTCGCGGCCCTTTGCCAGGAACACCTGGGAGACTGCGCGCAGATTGAACGGATCCGCAATCAGCGTATACAGCGCGTCGGTCGGAATGGCAACCACTTTGCCACGCCGAACCGCTGTGGCCGCCCGGTCAACCGCCTCTTCGGACGGCTGCTCGGGGTCGATTTCGATCAGGTCTGTGGCCACACGGGCCAGCGTAACATAGCGATTCGGCTAAACCGTCGCTAAAGCGCTCTGCTGCACCTGAATGCGGGGCTCGAAGGAATAGCCGAATCCGCGCACGGAATGAATGATCTCAGGAGCGGCCGGGTCGCGCTCAATTTTCTGGCGAAGCCGCAAAATATAAACGTCGACGGTGCGGTCGGTAATGGCCCTGTCCTGGCCCCAGACGGCGTTCAGCAGTTGTTCCCGGCTGAACACCACGCCGGTGCGGCTCATCAGGAATTCCAGCAGGCGAAATTCGGTGGCGGTCAGGGCCAGCAGGTCGCCATTCAGACGCGCCTGGCAACTGCTGCGGTCCAGTTCGAGCCCGGCGGCCTTAAGCACGCGAACAGGAACGGCTTGGGCGCGGAACTGCAGCTTGATGCGGGCGATCAGTTCGCGGATGAAGAACGGCTTCACAATGTAGTCGTTGGCGCCGAGTTCCAGGCCCACGATGCGGTCGGTCTCGGAAGCGCGCGCTGTCAGGAAGATGACCGGCAGGTGCAGCAGCTCCGCATCGTTGCGAATGCCCTTGCAGATATCGAGGCCATCGGAATCGGGCAGCATGATGTCCAGCAGGATCAGGTCCGGCCGGACGCGCCGGCACAGCTCGATCGCGCCTTTGCCCGTCTGCGAGCCGGTAACCACAAACCCTTCCTTCTCCAGGTTGTACTTCAGCAGGGCGAACAGATCCGAATCGTCTTCGATCAGCACAATCTTTTTCATAACTGTCCAAGGTTAGCTGCCGTGGTGTTACAGGACAGTTACGGCGAGGTAAACGGTAGGTGAAGTTACGTCTCGAAGCGATAGCCAAAGCCGCGGACGGTGATCAGGAACCGTGGCTCGTCGGGCTGGGCTTCGATCTGTTCGCGCAACCGGCGCACGTGAACGTCAACCGTTCGCGGCGTAACGAAATGCTGCTCGCCCCAGACTTCGTTTAACAGCTGGTCGCGTCCGTACGCGTGCCCGGGGTGGCCGATGAAGAACTCCAGCAGCCGGAACTCGGTGGAAGTGAGCGTCAGCTCGCGATCATTCATATACACCCGATGCGCGGAGCGATCAATCCGGAAAGGCCCCACGCTGACGCCCACGGGCGCGGCTTCCGGCTCCATGCGCCGCAGGTGTGCCTTGATGCGCGCCACCAGTTCGCGCGGGCTGAACGGCTTCGTGATGTAATCGTCACCGCCGATTTCCAATCCCAGCACACGGTCCACTTCATCGGAGCGCGCGGTCAGAAACAGGATGGGCGTGCGGGCCAGCGAGGCGGTGCGCCGGATCTGCCGGCAAAGCTCAAAGCCATCGTGATCGGGAAGCATCACGTCGAGAACAATCAGATCCGGCTTCCATTCCTCCAGCTCGCGCAGCGTAGCCGCGCCGCCGGGCAGGATGTGCGCCAGAAAGCCATTGCGCACCAGGTTGTATTCCACCAGAGCAGCGAGTTCCGCCTCATCTTCCACAATCGCGATGCGCCTCGGCATGCTTATGTGAGGCGCGGGTTGCGCAGGCGCGCCCGCAGATGATCGTTCAGCCGAATCAGGAAGTAGAGCGAGAGGAACAGGAACACGGCCGCGGCGGCGAACTGCCACGTGTGGGCGCGCAGGTAAGTGCCGGACTCTTCCCGCAGAGTCAACCCGAGCCATGCTTCCAGAAAAAACCGCAGCGAACGCGCCAGCGCCACCACCACCAAAAACGGACGGATGCCGGTCTGCAGCGCGCCGGCGGAAACCACGAACAGTTTCAACGGCAGGGGAATGGGCAGCAGGGCGGGAACGAAGATGGTCACGAGGCCGTAGCGTTGAAACCAGCCGCGGAAGCGCCGCACCCGTTCCGGATTGCCCGCGCGGTCCAGATACTTTCTGCCGCCGCGCCGCGCCAGCGTAAACAAAACGAAGTTGCCTCCGAGCGACCCAACCACCGCCAGCAGCGCCGTGAGATATGCCTGGCCAGGAACTTTGACGGAGATCAGAATCAGCAGCGCGTCCATGCCGGCCGCAATGGGAATACCAAGCGAATCGATGAACGCCAGAAGGAGAAGACCGAGCGGGCCAAAGGCGACGAGGGCTTCGATTAGCTTGTGGAACAAACCCGATTGTATCGCGCCGGTGAACGTCTGTTATGCTGACCGCAGGAGACGACACAGGTGCGGCAACTCTGCGTTGGGCTGGTCTTCGCCGCGGTACTCGCGGCCCAGAATTCCACTGATTTTTCCGGTGTTTGGCGAATGGACAGCGCGCGCAGCGAGTCCGCGCATCAGGCCGCGCCGCTGGGGCCGGTGACTCTGATCATCCGGCAGAACGGCAGGGATCTCTCGGTGGAAACCAAAACCAGCGAGCGCGACAAACCCGCCATCGCCAATGAGACGCTGGTCTTTCATCTGGATGGAACGGAGAACACCGTCACCGGCAGTTCCGGAGCGCAGGTTACCTGCAAAGCCCACTGGGATGGTCCCAAACTGGTGACGCAGACGGGCCGCAACATTCACGATTCTACTGTCACCACCCGCTATGAACTCAGCCTGGGCGAGGGCGGCCGGGAGTTAATCATCAATAAGACGCTCACCGTGCAGCACGGCTATCAGGCGCCGGGGGCGGCCAATAACTCCGGCACCGCGAAAGATATCTTCGTCAAAGTGAAAGCGGCAAAGTAGCGGCTCTTAGTGCCGGAAGTGGCGGATGCCGGTAAAGACCATGGCAAGGTTCAGCCGGTCGGCGGCTTCGATCACTTCAGCATCCCTTACGGACCCCCCCGGTTGAATGATGGCGGTGACGCCATGGCGCGCGGCCTCTTCCACGCCATCGGGAAACGGAAAAAACGCGTCAGAGCCAACCACCGTGCCCTGCAGCGGGAGCACTGCCTTCATCGCGCCGAGTCTGACTGAATCCACCCGGCTCATCTGCCCCGCGCCGACGCCCACAATCTGCCCGGCGCGCGCATACACAATCGCGTTTGACTTCACATGCTTCGCCACTTTCCAAACGAACTCCAGTCCCTGCCATTCTTCCGGAGTGGGCGCGCGGCGGGTCTTAACCTCGGCTGAGCGCGGGTCCAGCCGGTGCACATCTTCGGTCTGCGCGAGCCAGCCGCCCGAGATGCCGCGCACCACCAGCGCTTCCGGCGCGGACTGAATTTTCAGGATGCGCAGATTCTTCTTTCCGGTGAGCACGGCCAGCGCATCAAGCGCATAATCCGGCGCGGCTATGGCTTCCACAAAGAGCTTCGACACTTCCTGGGCGGTAGCCGCGTCCACCTGCCGGTTAAAGCCGATCACGCTGCCGAAAGCGGAAACGGGGTCGCATTCCAGCGCCCTGCTGTAAGCGGCGGCAAGCTCCTCCTGCTCCGCGCAGCCGCACGGATTGGTGTGCTTCATGATGGCGCACGCCGGCAGATCGAATTCATTTACCAACTGCCACGCGGCATCCAGATCCACCAGGTTGTTGTATGAGAGTTCCTTGCCATGCAGCTTTTCCGCGCCCGCGATGCCGACCGAGGAACTGCCGTACAGCGCCGCCGCCTGGTGCGGATTTTCGCCATAGCGCAGATCGAAGCGTTTGGGCGCGTGGATGTCCAGGGTCGGCGGAAGCTCGGGAAGGTCGTCCAGCCCGGCACGGTCCAGGCGCGCGCTGATCGCGCGGTCGTAGGCGGCGGTGGTGCGGAACGCGCGAGTGGCCAGACGCCAACAGGTTTCGCTCGACAGCGAAGAACTGTTGCCGGCAAGCTCGGCCGCGACAGCATCGTAGTCGTCCGGCGAAACCACCACCGCCACATCCTGGTAATTCTTCGCCGCGGAGCGGATCATGGTGGGGCCGCCGATATCGATGTTTTCGATCAGTTCGGAAAGTGCCGCGCCAGGCTTTGCCGCAACCTTCTCGAATTCGTAAAGGTTCACCACCACCAGATCGATGGGCTCGATGCCGTGCTGCGAAAGCGCGTCCATGTGGTCCGGCCGCGCGCGAATGGCCAGAATTCCGCCGGTGATGCCGGGGTGCATGGTCTTCACCCGGCCATCGAGCATTTCGGGAAAGCCAGTGACTTCGGCGACATCGGTAACGGGTAACCCCGTTTCGCGCAGCAGGCGGGCGGTTCCGCCTGTCGAGAGGATTTCGATTCCGAGTTGCGAGAGTTTGCGGGCGAAATCGACGATTCCGTTTTTGTCGGTAACGCTGATGAGCGCGCGGCGAATGTGAGGCACTGCTCATAGGATAGGACGGAGCCGCCCGGGCCCGCCGCCTGCCCCCGCAGACCCATTTGGGTCGCATTTGTGCCTTGCGGCACAAACCACGTTGGTGATAATCTGACTAAGCTTCACTGATCTCCCGTGTTTGGAGGCTGTTATATGCGAAGGCTGTTACTTGCGGTGGTCCTGTCCTGTCTAACTGGGGCCAGCGCGCTGGCGCAAACCGCCGGTGCCATCACCGGCGAAGTTACCGATTCGAGCGGAGCCATTGTGCCCGATGCGGCGGTGACTGTCACTAACACGCAGACCAGTGTTGCGCGGCAAACCGTAACCAATTCTTCCGGTCTCTACAGCATCCCCGAGTTGCCACCCGGCACTTATACCGCGCGGGTGGTGGTGAAGGGCTTCGACACCCTGGTGAAGACCAACATCGTGATTCAGGTGCAGCAGACCGCGCGCGTGGATTTCCAGCTGAACCTGGGGCAGGCGACGCAAACGGTAGAGGTGGCGGCCAACGCGGCGCAGTTGAATACGGAAAACGCAACGGTCGGCACCGTAATCGAGCAGGCGCGCATTTCTGAGCTGCCGCTCAACGGCCGCAGCTTCTTCAGTCTGGTGGCGCTCAGCCCTAATGTGACTTACGGCTTCGTGGCGCCGGCGCAGGCTTCCGGACGCCTCGGCGGTTCGCGCGGTTCGCTGACCATCGCCGTGTCCGGGTCGCGAACCACCTGGCAGAATTACACCCTCGACGGCATCACCAACACCGATATCGATTTCAACACTTACATCCTGCAACCCTCCGTGGATGCGCTGCAGGAATTCAAGGTGCAGACCGGCATGTATCCCGCGGAGTTCGGCCGCGAAGCGGGACAGGTCAACGTCTCGACCAAGTCCGGCACCAATGCTTATCACGGCACCGTCTTCGAATTCCTGCGCAATGACAAACTGGACGCCAAAGACTACGATTTCAACTCGGCCAGCCGCAGCGCCACCAATCCGGCTCCGAAGAAAGCGCCGTACCGGCAAAACCAATACGGCTACACGCTCGGCGGACCCATCGAGATCCCGAAGGTATTCAACGGCCGGAACCGGCTGTTCTTCATGTCGAATTACGAAGGGTTCAAGTCGCGCAAAACCACCACTTCGCTCGGCACCGTGCTCACTCCCGAAATGCGCAACGGCGATTTCTCCTCCATCCTTCCGCAGTACCCCCTTGCCGATCCCAACTCCCGCTCCGGCACTTATCCCAACATCACCCAGACCCTGTTCCCCAACAATCAGATTCCGAAGAGCCGCCTGAGCGCAGGTTCCACCACGCTGCTGCAGTACATGCCGGAACCGAACCAGCCCAGCGCGCCGGGTCTGCCCTTCAACAACTATCAGTTCGGCCTCACAGTTCCGGTGGACAAGGACACGCTCACCGAGCGCATTGATTTCAACGAAAGCTCCAATTCCCAGTGGTTTGGACGCTACAGCTGGAATGAGGAATCCACATTCGCCGCTAACCCGTCCCTTGGCCTGAACGATGGCAACGTGCTCTACACGCGCGCCAGCCAGTGGATGCTCTCCAACGTGCGCACCTTCTCCGCGACAAAAGTCAACGAGGCGCGGTTCGGGTATAACTCCCTGTTCAATAACATCACCCAGCAGCTGGCCAACAAGCAGAACGTGGACGAGCAGTTAGGCATCCCGGTCAAGATCACCGATCCCAACTCCTTCGGCATTCCGAACATCCCGCTCGCGCAGAACCTGACCAGTTTCGGCAACCCCACCAGCAGTCCGTTCCAGATCAACGATAAGTATTTTCAGTTCATCGATAACTTCTCCTGGGTGCGCGGCAAGCACTCCCTGCGCTTCGGCGGCGAATACCGCTACAACATGTTCCCGCAGCTGGGCAATGAGTTCCCCCGCGGCCAGTTCTATTTCGACAATCGCTTCACCCAGCTCTACACTCCGACCAACGCCACCACCGCGCAGGCATCCGGCGGCTACACCGGCGCGGACTTCATGCTGGGCGATACCTACGACGCCATCATCGCCGTGGCCCTCGCAAAAGCAGACTTCCGCAACAGCGAGTGGGCGACTTATATCGACGACACCTGGCGCCTGAGCCCGCGCCTGACCCTAAGCCTCGGCTTCCGCTGGGAGGTGGAGCAGCCGCTGCTCGATAAGGACGGCCTCGAGCCGAACGTCCAGTTGAACCAGCCGCTTCCCAACGTGGCGAATGTGCAGGATCTCAGTAAGCACCCCGTCATCGTGCGTACCGGGACGGGCAATTTCTACGACGGCATCGATTTCCGCTACGCCCCTTACTGGTCCGGCGCCGGCGCCACCTCCGGGCCGCCGCTGCAGATCGCCAGAGACGGCCGCCTGGGCGACCGGCTGATCAACACCAACTACCGGAACTTCGCGCCGCGCATCGGGATCGCCTACAGCCCTTCGGACAAGTGGTCTATCCGCACCGGCTTCGGCATCTTCTACTCGGACGAGAGCAAGAACTCCATCTTCGATCTTTCGCGCGGCATGGGCGGCCGGGCGACCACGCTCGTGCAGCATAACTACGATGTGCCCACCTTCAGCTACGGCAACTTCATCAATACCGCTTCCCTTCCCGTCACCATTCCGGTCAGCCTGCTTTGGGGCGCCAATCCCCACCTGCCCACGGCGAGCACGCTGCAGTACATCCTCAACGTGCAGCGCACCCTCGGGCAATCGACTTCGCTCGAGGTCGGCTACACCGGTTCGAAGAGCCATCATCTGGCCTATCTCTCGGATCAGAACCAGGGAATCCTGAGCCCCACGCTTTCCGCCGTGCAGCGCCTGCCCTACCCGGAGTTTGGCGCCTCGGGAATCCAGTATCTGAATGCGGATGCGAACGGCAACTATAACGCGCTCGCCATCAAGCTGACCCAGCGCTTCGGAGCCAGCCTGAATACGCTGGTCGCCTACACCTGGTCAAGGTCGCTCGACGAAACCAGCAGCATCCGCGGTTCGGTGGGAAGCGACTTCTCCCCGCAGGACGCGCGCTGCCCGCTCAAGTGTGAATACGGCCCCTCGGATTACAATATTCCCAACCGCGCGGTGGCGTCCATTCTCTACCAGCTGCCCTTCGGGCGCGGCAAGCGCTTCCTCGACAAGGGTGGCGTGGTCAATCAGGTAGTGGGCGGATGGCAGGCCAGCACCATAACCACCCTGCAAAGCGGCGGCGCCGTGAACACCTCTTCATGGGATTCCGGCGGCACCAACTTCATCTCGAACGCCACGCGCCTGAACTGCACCGGCCTGAACCCGGTGCTACCCAACCCCAGTCAGAACGGCTGGTATAACCCGGCCGCGTTCTCGAACCCGGTGACGGCGACCTTCGGCAATTGCACCCGCAACGATCTGCGGGGACCATGGATGGGCAACCAGGATGTCTCGGTCTTCAAGTTCTTCCCCATCACGGAGTCGAAAAACCTGGAGTTCCGCGTCGAAGCCTTCAACGCGCCGAACCACGTGCTGCTGAATGTCGGCGGCCAGCTCAGCTGGAACAACGGCTCGAACGCCGCGCCGGCAGCCAGCTTCGGCAAGATCACGGGCACGTCCAGTCCACAGCGCCAGATTCAGGTGGCTTTGAAGTTTAATTTCTGAGGCCCGGTCGTCGCTGCAGGCATCCGGCCCTGCGGCGCGTCAGTTATTCCGGTAATTCGCCGACTTCCCGTCCCACGGACCATAGAAAACCTTCATCGAAGGCTTGGCTGCTTTCAGAACTGCCACGCCCTTCGCCGTTACCGCCGTGCCCTGCAGATCCACTTCCTTCAGCGCAGGCATGGCCGCAAGCGTCGCCGCCGCTTCATCATTGATCCGATTGCAGCCCTGCACGTGCAGCGTCTGCAAAGCGGGCAGCGCGCGCATGCGGTCCAGCCACTGCGGCGTCACGCTCAGCAGGCTCACTTCGCCCAGGCGCTGGCCTTCAATCCCCACCCCAACGAAGGAACAGCTGAAACGCAACTCTTTCAGCTGTTTCAGAGTCAGCACCGCGCCCAGCCCGGCATCGGACATCGCGACGGTCCAGATATTCTTATCCGTACCCTGCCTCCCGCTCAGGTCCAGGTAAGTCAGGTTGGGGAGCTGGCGCAAAGCCTGCAGGCCCGCGTCCCCCAGTTCGTTCCCGCCCATGGTCAGCCGGTGAAGATTCGTCAGATTCGTGAGGCGCTCAAGGCCCACGTCGGTCATCAGTGTGGAACCGAGGTTCAGCGATTCCAGCGTGTTGATGCCCGCAATGTGTTCCAGGCCCGTGTCGCCCACCTTCGTGCCGTGCAGGTTCAGCGTCCGCAGCTTCTTCCAGCCCTTGATCGCCGCAATCCCTTCATCCGTCACATACTCCGCGAAGTACAGGTTCAGATCCGTAATTCCCGGCAGGTTCTTCAGCTCCTGCATCCCCTGATCGGTGATGTGAGTCAGCGAAAGATCCAGCTTCGCCAGCTCCGGCAGCTCGCTCAGATTTCGCAGGTCGGAATCGTTCACCCAGCTGCCGCGCAGGTTCACTCCCGTCACGCGTCCCTGGGCATCGCGTGTCACGGAACCGCCCAGATCCTCGATCCACTGCGTCGGCCCCAGGCGAAGATCGGCGGAAAACAGCGTCGCCGCCGAAAGAGAAAACAGGATCAAAGCTCTCATGACGATTTGTTCCTTCGATTAGGCAAAGCCGAATCACGATCAAACACAATCCTGCACTCGGGCAGCGCCTTCTTTAAATCCTGCTCGCCCTTTTCCGTCACCAGGGTGTGATACAGGTTCAACGATTTCAGCGACGTCAGGCTGTGCAGCGCCTCAGCGCCTTTATCCGTCACGCCTGTCGCATCCAGGCTCAGTTCCCGCAGGTGCGGCAAAGTCTTCAGCGCCTCGATGGCAGTGTCATCAATCGACGTGTAATCCAGCCGGATCGACGTCAGCAGCCCGCGCCGGCACAGCGACTGCACTCCCGCGCTTGTCACCCGCGTACGCAGCAGTTCCACATGCTCCAGATGCGGCAGCACTTCCAGCGCTTCCACGCCCGGATCGCCCACCCGCGCAAAATTCAAATACAGCGCGCGCAGATTCGTAAGACCCGCGATCGCCTTCACCGCCTTATCATCAATCTCCGTGCTGGACAGGTTCAGCGATTCCAGATTCCGGAGCTTCGTCACGCTTGCCACGCCCGCCTCGCCGATATCCGCGTAGTTCAGCCGCAGGCTCGTAAGCCCCGTCAGCGTAGCGATCGCCGCCAGACCCGTGTCATCCACCTTGGAGCCGGAAAGATCCAGTTCGCGCAGCGCCGGCAGGTCCCTTAACCGGCCCAGACCCGAACCTTCCACCAGCGTCCCCGCCAGCAGCAGAACGCGCAGCCGCGGCAGCGCTGCCAGCTGAGAAACGCCGGAATCCCCAACCGTCGTGTTGCTCAGGTTCAGTTCCACCAGATTGGGAAGTTTCCGCACCGAAGCCAAACCCAGATCGCTCACCTGCGTCACATGCAGATCCAGCTTCTCGAGGGCCGGCAGCTTGAGCAGATTCTCCAGCTGCGCGTCGCTAATCGCCGTCGAAGACAGGTCCACCGCCTTCACGTGCCCGCCCGCCGCTTCCGTTTTGCCGCCCAGCGACCGAATCCATGCTGAGACAGACTGCTCGCTGTCGCCCGGATCAACCGCTGCCGTCTTACTGTGCAGCGACGAGGCACCTGCAAACTGCACCTTCGCCTTCGGCAGCGCCGACGTCAGCGCCTCTACCCCGTTCGATGTCACCCGGCTGTAGCGCAGATCGAGGTCGGTCAGTTCCCGCAGCGCCTGCAGCCGGGCCACGCCGGAGTTGGTCACGCGCGTCCGGTACAAGTCCAGGAACTGCAGATGCGGCATACCGGCCAGCACGTCCATCGCTTCATCCGTAACCTGCGCGCCAAGCAGATTCAGCCGGCGCATCGATTTCAAATTAGCCAGATACGCCACACCTTTGTCCGTAACCCGCGCTCCCGAAAGGTCAAGTTCCTCCAGTTTTGTCAGTCCGCTGAGAAACTTCAGGCCTTCATCCGTCACCAGCGTGTCGCGCAGATACAGCCGCCGCAGCTGAGTAAGTTCCGCCAGGCCCTCCATGCCCTTATCCGTAAACGGAGTGTTGCTAAGATCCAGGTCCTCCAACTTGGTGAAAGGAGCCAGGCTCAGGTTGGATATCTGGCACAGCGGGCAGCGCAGCTCGCGCAGGTCCTTCCATGTGTACAGATGCTCGAAATCCTTGTCCTTCAGCTCAATCTGCGCGTTATAGTGCCAGCCGAAAGCCAGCCTTTGTACGCCGGTAAGAGTGGCAAACGCCTCAAACACGCCTTTGCGATCTTCATTACTTCCGCCCGGATTCCAGATAGGTCCCGGCAGATACAACTTCCGCAGCTTTGGCAGGTCCCGCAGCTTCAGCAGCTCAATCGGATGCATCACCCCTGCGGTCAGGTCAATCGACGTAATCTGAATATCACCGGCGGGAATCTGATCCACGTCCGTAAGCACGCCAGGGCCATTTTCGATGGTTACCTCGCCGTCCCAGCGGATCACCCATTCGGCTATCTCGTGCTGCGTGGCGGCGTGCGCCGTCGCAGCCAGAAAAGTAAGCAGGATCAAACGCGCGCATTTAGAGTTATTCTACTGAAAGGCGGACCTGTTGAAACTACTAATCCTGACAATCTCGGCTGCCACCGCCCTAGGCGCCCAAAACGCGACCTTCGAGCACAGGTCTTTTCCCCGTTTTGGAAAAGGCCGGCTGCCGCGCCTGTCACAACGTGGATGGTGTAGCTTCCGCCACGCGCCTGCAGTTCCCTGAACCCGGTGCGCCTCCCGCGAAGATCGAAGCTTTCGGCCGGTCGCTCGTCGCCCTGGTCGATCGCGAGCATCCCGATTCCTCTCTGCTCCTCAAAAAGCCCACCAACCGCATCCGCCACGCCGGCGGCGAGCGCATCAAGCCGGGTTCCCCCGAAGAAATGGTCTTGAAGGCCTGGATCCTGCGCCTCACCCAGCTCTCCGGACCCGAACTCACCACCGCGCTCCGCTACCGCGAAGATTCGCTCCGTGACACCGGCGCCAAAACCGCTGACCCCGATCTGCGCCGCCTCACCCACAGCCAGTACAACCACACCGTGCGGGACCTGCTGGGCGATCAGACCAACCCCGCCAACCAATTCCCGCCCGAAGATTTCATCAACGGCTATCGCAACCAGATTCAGGGCCAGAGCCTCTCGCCTCTGCTGATTGAAGGCTACAGCGCGGCCGCCGAACGCCTCGCCCGGTCCGCCTTTCGCGGCGGCGATACGCACAGTCTCATTCCGTGCAAGCCTTCCGTCCCGTGCCGCGCCCGCTTTGTTCGCGAATTTGGCCTGAAGGCCTTCCGCCGCCCGCTTGATCCCGGCGAAGCGTCGCGCTACGAAGCCCTGATGGCCACGGAGCCCGATTTCCTCAAAGGCGCGCAGCTGGTGCTCGAAGCCATGCTGCAATCCCCGAATTTTCTCTTCCGCATGGAAGCCGCGCCCGACGCCAAATTGAAACCCTGGGCCACGGCCAGCCGCCTCTCCTATTCCCTGTGGGACACCATGCCCGATGCCGATCTTCTGGCGGCGGCTGCGCGCGGCGACCTTTCCACCCGCGCCGGCGTCGAGAAAACCACGCGGCAGATGCTGAAAGACCCGCGCGCCCGTGAATCGCTCAACGAGTTCACCGCCCAGTGGCTGCGCTTCGACCGCCTCCTGACCGCCAGCAAAGACCGCCGCAAGTTCCCGCTGTTCACCCGCGAAACCGCCACGGCCATGACCGAAGAGGCCCGCACCTTCGTCTCTGATCTGGTCTGGAACAATCTCGACTTCATGACGCTCTTCACCGCGGATTACGGCCACGTCAGCCAGGAGCTGGCCCGCATCTACGGCGTAACCCCTCCCGCGAAGGATTTCGACCGCGTTCCCTTCCCCGCCGATTCCCAGCGCGCCGGCATCCTGGGCGAAGGCCTGTTCCTTGCGCTCACCGCCAAGCCCGAAGATTCCTCCCCCACCGCGCGCGGCCTTTTCGTTCGCGAACAGTTTCTCTGCCAGCACGTCCCCGATCCGCCCCCCGGCGTCAACACGAATCTGCCGCCCGTCACCGAGGCGAACCCGCAAACCAATCGCGATCGCATGACGGAACACGCCAGCAACCCCACCTGCGCTTCCTGCCACAAGCTGATCGACCCGATTGGCTTCGGCCTCGAGAAATTCGACGCTGTAGGAGCGCGGCGCGACAATCTGGTGCTGCAGTTCCGCGGTGTGGCGAAGACCGGCGCGGAAAAGGCCGCCGACGCGGATCCAGACCCGGCCAAACCAGCCGACCCCGCCAAAGATGCCGCGGCGGCGAATGACCCCGCAGCCAAGGATCCTGCCGCGAAGGGAGCCGCCGTCGCGAAGGAACCCAAAATCCGTTTCAGCACCCGCACGGTCAAGCTCAATTTCGACACCAAAGGCGACGTCGCCGGGCTCCCCAACTCGCAGTTCTCCTCACCCGCGGAACTGGGAGCAGTGCTGGCGAAGAGCCCGCAGTGCCAGGAGTGCGTGGTGAAACAGTATTTCCGCTACACCGCGGGACGTCCCGAAACACCGGCAGACCGCCCCGCTATTCAGAAGACACTGGAAACCTTCCGGCGATCCGGTTATCATTTCCAGGAATTGATCGTTGCATTGATGCTTGAACGAGAGTTTCCGAGCCAGGGAGGCACCGCCTATGTCGCAGCTAATCACGAATCGCGTTAGACTTTCCCGTCGTTCCCTCCTCAAAGGGATCACGGCCGCCGGTGCCCAGGTAGCCATTGGTCTGCCGCCCCTGATCTCCATGTTCAACTCCACCGGCACCGCCTACGCGGCTGATGCAACCGGTACGGCGGCGAAGCCCATCGAGACGCGCTTCGTCCTCTGGTTCAACGGCAATGGCATCCCGGAGCGCTACTGGATTCCCACCGAAGAGGGAACCGAATACCAGATGACGCCCTGCCTCGCACCGCTGGCTCAGTGGCGCAAGGACGTTCACGTACTCAGCGGCGTGGACAACGCGGCGTCCTAGCGGCAAAGGCAACGGGCACACCAATTCCATGAGCGGATTGATGACCGGAACCGATTTCACCGGCCGTGGGCCCAGCGGACCCTCCATCGATCAGATCATCGCGTCGAAGATTGGCGGCAATTCGCGTTTCCGCTCGCTCCAGATTGGCGTGGCGCAGGAATCCTTCGGCGAAAGCATGCAGCGCAACATGAGCTGGGCCGGCTATGAGCGTGCGCTGCCGCCCGAAATGATTCCGCACCGGCTCTTCGACCGCCTCTTCGGAGCGCAGGAAGAAGGCTGGGTGAATCGCAAAAAGAGCATCCTCGATACCGTGATGCAGGATGCCAAAGTGCTCAAGCAGCGAATGCCGGGCGAAGATCAGGCGCGCGTCGAAGAGCACCTCGCCGGCATCCGTGATCTCGAACGCGCCATCGCCGGCCTGCCGCCGCAGTACCGCCACATCGATCCTCCCGATTTCGACGGTGACATGAAGGATTGGCCGCGCATCGCCAAGCTGCAGAGCGATCTTCTCGTCCAGGCACTCGCCACCGGACAGACGCGCGTCGCCTCTTACATGTTGACCAAGTGCCAGAGCATCACGCGCTTCCCCTGGCTCGGCTACACCTCCGCCCGTCACCACGACTACACGCATGCCGAGACCAAGACTTCGGGCTCCGATGGCGCCGACGGCGAACACGTCCTCCGCGATATCTGCCGCTGGCACGTCGAGGAGTTCGCATACCTTGTCGCGAAGCTGGAATCCGTACCCGAAGGTGACGGCACCCTGTTCGACCACACGGCACTGATCTACACGCACGAACATGCCGAAGCCAACGTTCACAAGAACAACGGCCTCGCGCTGATCGTGGCGGGCGGCAGTCCGCGCGTAGCCAAAGGCGCGCATACCAAGATCACCGGGACGGTTGGCGATGTCTATCTCTCGGTTGCCAACGAAGTGGTCGGCGCCGGTATCGAGAAGTTCCCCACGGCAACAAAGAAAATTGGCGCGCTGCTCACGTAGCCCGCGCTGTTCTAACCAGACCCCGCGTCAGCAACGCTGACGCGGGGTCTCTCTTTTAGCATTCACAACAAAAAACAACCAGATTTTCCTTTGTTTGCAACAGATCTGGCTTGGCGCGTCAATGCCGCCTGCTAACGTGAGGCCGAAAGGGTATCACTATGTCATCCGCAGCCCAGATCAACGCCAATCGCACCAATTCCGAGTCCTCCACCGGACCCAAAACCGAAGCCGGCAAAGCCAAATCCAGCCTCAACGCCTTCAAGCACGGGCTCGCCAGTGGCAAACTCATCATCGAAGGTGAAAGCCGCGAAGACTTCAACGCGATGAAGAACGACCTCCGCTTCGAGTACCACCCCAACACCACCACCGAAGAATTCCTGATCGAAAAGATGGCGATGTCTCTCTGGTTCGCCCGCCGCGCCATGGTCGCGCAATCGGTGACCCTCAACAACGCGCCGGACGACGATTTCTTCCCCGAGAAAAAGCTCGCGCTCATGATCCGCTACCAGGCCGTCCACGACCGCGCCTTCTACAAAGCCCTCGAAACATTGCGCAAACTCCAAAAAGAGCGCAGCCAAAACAAGCTGGTGCAGAACATTGGCTTCGTTCAGAAAGCCTCGGCGGAGGAGCTGTGGGACTTCGCCGTCGAACAGCACAAAAAGCAGTATCCCGGCGAACCTTTCCCCGAGTTCAGCCCCGAAGAGAAGGCCAAACTGATCGAATCGCTCCGCTAATTTGCAAAACTCCCCTCCAAACTAACGGCCTCGCCAACCCGCAAGCCCAAACTCCCCGTTCACGCCGTTGGGATAAATCACCAGTACAACTTCGCCCCCACAAAAACGGTTCGCGATACCAGCGCGGAATTCGGTTGCCACAGCTCACCAAACGACGATTGCTGAGTAAACGCGGGTACCGCGGCATTCGTCAACGACGCGGAATTGAAGCCGTTATACGCCTTCATTCCGCTGTTCGGATTGTAATAATACAGCGTGTGGCTTAACGCGTTCAAACCCTCCAGCGAAATCTGTACATAGCGCTTTTCGTTCGCCCCCAGACGGAAGCGCTTCTGCAGCGAAGCATTCAGCGAAACCAGCTGCGGCGAACGGCAATTGGTCAGAGTCCGCGGCGCATCGCCGAACGCCGGATGCAGGAACGACCCGGGCACCGATACCAGGTTCGGATTCACATACGCCTGGTTGAACACATTCGTGTAAGAGAATGCCGAATTGCCGCAGCCTTGTCCCGGAACCAGATCCGGGCGCAGCAGATAACCGGTCGGCAGCACACTGGTGCCGGTGCTCGATACCCAGTTGCCCGCGCTTCCCAGCTGCACCAGGAAGGGCATGCCGCCTTGTTCGTTGTAAACCCCGGAAGCCACCCAGCCCCCCACCAGTGCGTCCAGAATGCGTGAGTGCGGGTCGAGCATTTTTCCCTTCCCAACCGGCACCTGATAAGAGAAACCGGTGGTCCACCGCACGGGCGTGTCGAAATTAGAGACGGCGCGCTCGCCGCGCAGATTGAACGGATTCTGCACGGTGGCGGTCCCGTAAATGCTGCCACTGAGAGTCACCGCCGGAGATCCGCCGGCATCGTCGATCGATTTCGACCACGTAAGCGAGGACTGGAACGTCAGGCCCTGAACCAGGCGCTGAGTTACCCCGATCTGCAGCGCCTGATAGTTCGATTGCCCGTCGCGGTAGAACTGCTGCTGCAGCGGCTGATTGAAGAAGTTTTGATACGGATTGAGAGAGCTCAGAAGATTCTCTTTTATCACCGCGCCGTTCTGCAGAATCCCGTAAGGATTGTTAATGGTGGTGCTGGAGAAATTCTGGCCGGAAGCCACATCGCTAAACAGGGTATTCAGGTTTGGCGTATTTAAAGGAGGGGCTGCAGTGCTCACCAGATGAATTCCCACCGTGCCCGTGTAACCGGCCTGGATCAGGGTCTTCGAGGAAACCATCGCCTGAATGGTCAGACCCCATTGCTGGATATACGGCACCTTGTTGGTCTGCGCCACATACGGCACCGTCACCCCTTGCACTGTATAGAACGGTCCGCGCCCCTGCAGAGCGGTGAACGCCGAACTGGTGGGCGCAACGGGATTGGTAATGTAATCGACGGGCACGTTCGGAGCGACTCCGCCGGTAGTGCCGCCCACGGAAAAGGAAGCTACATTGAAATCCGGCAGCGGAATGTTTTGATAGCCGGTCAGAGGCACCCGCATCAGGTCGTAATTGGCGCGCACCGTCAGACGGGAGATCGGTGCCCACGCAATGCCAATGCGCGGTTCGAAGCCTTTGTAATTCGACGGCCAGAGCGTGCTGCCCAGTCCGCAGTTGCCGGCGAAACAGAACGCGCCGGTCGCGGGCATGCCGTTGAGCGTGCCTGTCAGATTAGGCAGAAAGGTACCCTGATTGTTGTACTTCTCCATGCGCGGCGTCTCGAATTCATAGCGCAGGCCGATGTTGAGGGTAAGCTTCGGCAGATATCTTGTAATCGTCCTGCGCGTACCCGCTGAAATAGTTCCAGCGGTAATAGCCCGGGACGCCCAGCGGCGTGTTGCTGTAGCTGCCAATCAGCCCGAGATCGAAACTGGCCAGTCCGTTGCCGCCCGACCCATTGTTGGTTTGCGAGGGCGAGAAGCTGTACGATCCGCCGTAGAGGCCGGCCGGATCGTACTGGTTGGAATCGATGCGGCGCAGGTCCGCGCCGAACACGATGGTGTGGCGCCCCACCGTCCAGTTGACTGAATCCTCCAGCTGGTAATTGGAATCCACCTGCGCATTCACGGATGTGGTTCCGGGCCCGAGAGCATAGCCGGACCAGCGGATGGTAGGAAAGCCGGCGCCGGCAACCGCGGGAGTCAGCCCATAAGCGGCTCCATAGTCCTGAGCCAGCGAGGCCGGCGCTTCGTTGCGAACCTGGTCGTTGCGGGCGAAGCTCAGCTTCAGTTCGTTCACCAGCGAAGGACTGATGATATGCGTTTCATCCACTGAGGCGACGTGTGACGACGCATTATCCGTGGGATACTCCGTCAGCGGCGAGTTGAGCGGATAGCCGAAGAACCGTGTCGCCGTGAGGGGCTGTACCGTGTAGCGGAAGTAGATGCGGTCGCGGTCGCTGAAAAGATGATCCACGCGGAAGGCATAGCGGTCGTCCGTATTTGAAACGCCGCGGATCACCACTGCGTTGTAGCCGTTGTTGAGCCAGTAGCCGTCAGGCCGGTAGAAGTGCACGAACGGCCCCGGATTCGTTGGAGTCGGCTGCAGGTTCATCAGGTACTGGGCGAATTTGTTCTGAGCCAGTTGCGCGGAAACGTTGTTGTTCGGGATAGGTACGTAAAGCGAGGAACTGGCATACTGCGGCCCTGTTGGAAAGCCGGCTGCGTTGAGGGGTGACTGGTAGTAAAGCGCGCCGGTGCGCGGCGCGGCCAGAGCGGCTGCCAGACCCTGCTGACTCAGGATGGTAGTGTTGATCAGCGAGTATGCGTTCGAGAAGTCGCCTTTCAATTCGGCGGGCGTCGGAATCGTGGAGGGAGCGCTTGTGGCGTTGTAGAGCCGCGCCGGCTCAAAGCCACCGAAGAAGAACGTGCGGTTGCGGCCGTTGTATATCTTCGGGATAAAAACCGGGCCGCCGGCATAGCCGCCGAAGAAGTTCTGATGCTCCTGATTGGAAATCGCGTTCCCGGCGGGATAGGCATTGAAACCCGGGTCGGTGTGGCGCCAGGAAAAGTTCCCGTGATACTGGTTGGTGCCGCTTCGGGTTGCCGTGATCACCACGCCGCCGCCAGTAGTGCCGTATTTGGCGGGGACGCCGTTCGTCACCACCGTTACCTCCTGCACCATGTCGCTCGAGACGCTGACGAAGGCCCGGCCTGTGCTGCCCTGGTTGACGTTGGAACCATCCACCATCAGTGAGGTTGCGCCCGGCATCCCGCCGGAGATATTGGTCGCAGCGCCAGGCGAGATGTTGCCGGTATAAATACCGGCATTTTCCGCCACCACCTGGCCCGGTGAATTGGGGTCGCCGCGGACGCCCGGAACCAACATGGCGGCTTCCAGCGAATTCCGCTCCGTCAGGGGAATGTTGGAAATGATATTTCGCTCTACCGTCGTAGCTACGTCGGAGGAACTGGCATTCAGCATCGCGGCCTGCGCCACCACTTCCACGGTGGAGTTCACGGAGCCCACTTTCAGGCTCGCGTTCAGGGTAATCAGTTGCCCGGCCTGAATTTCGACTTTACCGATCAGCTCTTTTTCAAATCCCTGCTGCTCGAACTGCACCTTGTAGATGCCGGGGATCAGCGACTGCATGTTGTAAACGCCGTCGCGCGATGTCGTGGCGTTGGTCGGGACGTTGGTATCGATGCTGGTCGCGCGCACGCTCGCCCCGGCAATTGGCGATCCGGTCGCATCTGAAACCACTCCGGTAATCTGCCCAAGGCTGGTCTGCGCTGTCAGCGGAGACAGGCTGCCGAGGCCGAGGCTCAAAACAATAAGAGTTCGAAACGTCATCGTGGACCATTCCCCTTCACTGAATGACAAGGATGTCCAAATGTCGAAAGTGGTTTGAATTTATCGGTGATCGGCGAAATCGAGAATCAGTGACTCATTATGGAAATGAATTTCGTACCGTCCGCGTCCCCAGGGCGCATGGCAATAGGGATTGTCGAATCGGTCGTAGCCCGTAGTGGGAACGGGAACGCCGTCGATCGTCAAAGGGTCGTCCCAGCTCATGCGCGCATCGCCCACGCCCGGGGCCTGATAGCGCACCGTCAGCCCGTCGACTGTCAGTGGAGCGGCAGCGATGTGGTCGGCCCACGCGTGGAACGGTCCGTCCACAGCGGCGCGCCCCATCTGACAAATCCAGACATTCCGGCGGCCTTCGGCCACCATTCCTTCGCCGCCCAGAACCTGCTTCTCCGACCAGCGGACCGGAACCTGAGAACGGAGCGCGATAAAGGCGTTTCCCTTCCGGCCAAAATGCCAGCCGGCCTTCTCGGTAAATTCGTCGTATGCGGCCCGGTGAAAGATCGCTTCCGTAAAGCCCGCGGGCAACTCCTCCGCGGGTCCCGGCGACGGCATGGCATTGCCGCCCGCGTCCGGAGGCACCACGGTTTTCGGTCCCGGCGGCGTTTCGGAGGGAATGTTGTACATCGCAATCAGCAGGTTCTTGTACTGCACGGATTTCGGATAATGACCGACCCAGTATTTTGTCGACACGCTCGGGTTCAGGGTGAACACGATACTCTCCGGCCCAAGCGTGGCCTGCCAGATGTGCTGCTGATAGCCGGCCTTTCCCTTCCGGTAATCCTGCGCGGTGGAAAGCTCGTAGTCGGGCGTACGGTAAGTAATCTTGTTGACCTGTTCCAGAGTTGTCCGGTCAAGGCCTTCTGTCACGACGCCCATGTCCTCGAGGGCCCGGTAAGTTCCGGCGACGGCTTCGGCGTAGGGCTTGATCACCACCTGGTAACGATGGAAGTTGAACTGGTCGAGAATACGAAGGCTCTGCTCCGCGTCTGCGCGCCGGGAGAGGCGGCCCGAATCCCACATCAGGAAAATGTCGTTGGGGTCATCAAAGCGCAATCCAATTTCCTTCGCGGAGGCGATGGTGAGGCCCTGGCGCTCCCGGTTAATCAGCTCGGGCGGCAGATCCAGCGCGATCTTCTGGATAATTTCCGGCACCCGGTATTTCGGGCTCACCGAGAGGAACACGCTCGCGACGTTGTCCGGACTTCCCAGGCTGCCCAGCCCCCAGGCGATCCATTCCACCGGGGACGTTCCCTCGGCGCGCCCGCTCTGTACCGTGCCCTGATATGTGCGGCCATGGGATGTTCCGAAACTCCCCCGGAACGAATCGACCGCCATATCGAAGAACATGACACTCAGCAGATGGGAGGCGCGCGTCGCAACATCCGGGTCCCGCGCATAGTCGGCCAGATTCAGCAGGCTGGCGATATCCTCGGGAAAGTAGGAATTCGAGTCCCACTCGGAAAACCCGGCTTTGGCTTTGGTGTTGATCCAGCTCAAAACCGGATGCAGCGCATGCTGCATGTGCCATCTGCCGGTCCTGCCATTGTTGGTAAAGCTCTCATCGGCGAACAGCTGCCCTGCCAGATATTCACTGCTGTGAAAGAGCATCTGGTGATTTTCGGACCACGTACCCATCAGGCTGTCAGTTCCGGGCTCATCGCACCAATACTTGAAGTCGAGCAGGGTCCGCCGGATCTCCTGAACCAACGCATCGGAGATGACCGCGGGCTTCGCCATTGCATAAATCCGGATCAGCGCGGCCACGCGGAAATCGGCCGTATCCTCCCGTTTGTTGACGAAGCGAAGGGCTTCGCGTATGGGTGCTTCTTCCACAGGTTTGCCGCGGGCCATGCGGGCGACCTGAAGATACAGACCATGGTTGCCGGAGTTCGCCGACCAGTCGGAGTAAGCCACGCGGCGGAAGGCATACGTACCACCTTCTGGCGCACTCCAGTACGCTTTGGGGTCGAGTTTCTGGGCCGTAAGGAGAACCGGCGCAAGCAGCAGAAGTAGGTGTTTTGTAGTCACGAAGCCGAGCTCTCGATGGGATATAACTCGGTCCACGCAGCGCGTTCGGCTCGCAGCGCCACCGCTGCTTTTGCCGTGATCCGCCAGCGGTATGCCAGCGCCACAGTAAAGATCAGTGGCGCGGTGTGGAAGATGGCATATCCGAAAACCATCAGCACGGGAATCCGGTTCAAGTGAGAATCCACCGTGATCAACATCGCGAGCAGCCGCAGCGCCGGATAGCAGATCAGGTATTCCAAAAACAGGGCGGTATCGCCGCCGCGCATCTGGACCGCTGTGCGATGCAGAAATACGGCGATCCCGGCGCAGGCGGGCAGAAGAATGGCTCCCGCAAACGGAAGAATGGCTACCCAGCCGGTGACGAACTCAGCCACGCCCTCGGGATCGCGAAACAGAATGGGAGGCAACATTAGGAGCATCACGGTGACGGCGGCAACATCGATCCGGCGCAGGTGGAAACCGAGGCCGAGGCCGGAAAAGGCGCTCCACATGGAAAGCAACCCGACGAACAGCAGCACCAGCGCGATCGCCATCGGAATCTGGGTAGCGAGATAGACTTCCCGGCTGCCTACGTTCCGCGTCAGATCCAGAGCGATCAGGCAGTAGATGGAATGGCGAAGAATGCTCAGCGCGGCGCTGCCGGCGAAAAGCATCCAGGCGAAGTGCATCGCAGGCGATTTTTCGTGTTCCCCGGCAATGCGAAGCGAGAGAATTAACGACGCGAGATAGGAGACAACGATGGTAAGCGAAAACTCAAGGTTCGGATTATGCGCCTGGCCCCAGTAACCCAGCATCACGCCGCCTCTCTGCACCAGAGCGCAGGCGAACGTGGCGGCCGAAACGGTCCAGACAACCCCCGGGCTAAGCTTCAGCTTCATTCAGGCGACCCTGTCCTTCGGGACATTCTTCGCCGCGTCTTCCACCAGGCGCGCTGCCTGGGTTCCGCACATCACTTCAATGATGGAACCAAGGTTCGCTGCAAAGTGCCTGTCCATCGTGCCGCCCGCGCGCGAAGTTGCCTTGTGCAGTGCGCCGTCAGCCCCGGTTTCCCCACACATGGATACCAGAATCGAACGCAGCTGCCGAACGTCCACAGCAGCCGCATCGGGCTGACCGGATCCCACAAACCGGCGGATTCGGAAGCGTACGTTGTTCCAAAGCCGCGTGTTCGTGGACGAATCTGCCTCGGCTGGCAGCGCCCGGCCCAGCGCTTCGCGGCTCAGCAGCAGACGTTCATGAACTTCCCGGCACGCCGCACAGCTGGTCAGATGATCGTCCATCTTCAGCCGCTTATTGTCACCCACGGCACCGTCGATGAACTCCATCCACTGTTCCGGCGAAATCGCTGTGCAGTTCATCTGCGCGCGTCCTTCGGCCTTCCCGCCAGCCTGGTCGCCACCTTCATCTTGCAGTTGAAGACGCGCCACTTCGCGGTGCCGACCGGTATGTGGAGAGCTGCCGCAATCTCCTGGTAGTCAAACTCCCAGACGAAGCGCATAGTAACAATCTCCCGCTCTTCGGGTTCCAGATGCGCGATCAGATCGGTGAAATCCGATTCGAGCGGAGCGGCGGTTACCGCGGCGCCGAGGCAGATTCAGTCCGGTGCTCTCAAAGGAAAGAGTATCGATACTGCGCCGCGCCTTGCGCCATTTCTGCAAAACAGCATTCCGGGCAACTTTGTAAACCCAGGGCAGAAAAAGGGCGCGGTCGCGAATTGTGGGTGCCTGGCGAAACACGGCGAAGAGCACGTCCTGCGTCATTTCCTCCGCCGCCGCGGCATCGCAACCTTTCGTGCGGAAATACCGGATCAGCTTCGGCAGCAAGGCGAAGCAAACCGGACGGAATGTTTCTTCCGTCGGGTTCTCCAGAAACAGGACAAAGCAATTTTCCTCCGCAACCGGGACTGCCGACTTTTGCATCCAGTTGTAAGGATGCCCGTCCGGGCAGGATTGGTTGGGTTTGCGCGCCACCTCCCCGCAATCTTCTCACCTGCCCGGGAACGGAATCCAGCCGCGGGTCACGTAGTCACTCAGCGTCAGCGTAATCAGGATCATCAGCCACACCAGTCCAAACACGAAAAACGCCGGATTCAGCCGGTGACTCTTCCGCACATCCATGAAGAACAGAATCACCAGCATCGCCTTCATGCCCGCTATCGCGATCGCGATTGCCATGCTCCAGACGCCCAGATCCACGAAAGCGATGAGCGTGGTCGCAAGCGTGAGCCCCAGCAGCGCCAGATAGACGCCGAAGTACGTCAGCGTAGAGGTCACTTCAGCCTGTTCGTTCTTCATCGGTGAAGTCCAATCAGGTAGAGCAGCGCAAACAGGAAAAGCCAGACGATGTCGACGAAATGCCAGTAGAGCCCGATCACCTCGACAGGCGTGTGCCAGTGAGCGCTGAAGCGCGCGCGCGCCGCTGCCACCAGAAGCCACAACAGCAGGCACATGCCCACCAGCATGTGGACCGCATGCAGTCCCGTCATCACGAAATAGAGGAACCAGTAAATCTGTTCGTGACCGGGAATCGGAAAGTCGGTTTGAAAATGGCTGCCGGGAACTTTGTGTTCCTTCCAGTGCAGGTAATATTCGGTGAACTTCAACGTGAGGAAGACCGCGCCAAAGAACATAGTTGCCCCGATATACCACATCAGGCGGCGGATGCGCCCGAGCTGGGCGCTTTGTACCGCCAGAGCCATCATCAAACTGCTGGTCAGGAGTATGGCAGTGTTCACCGCGCCGATGGTCATCTCCATGTGCCGCGCGCCCGCGGTGAAGGCCTGCGGATACCACATGCGGTACACGATGTACCCCATCCACAGCCCGCCGAAGAAGAGAACTTCGGTGGCGAGAAACAGCCACATCCCCGCTTCAGCGGTCTCCCGCTGCTGCAGCTCGGTGGAATACTGTTCCCGCAGCGCCGCGGTTTCAGGCAACGGGAACCTCCGCAGGCGGCCCCAGGACACTCTTGTCCATCTCTTCGTAGTCGTACGCCTTCTGCGTCACTGTCGGCGTAACGGCAAAGTTGTCGCGCGGCGGAGGCGAATCCGTGCGCCACTCGAGCCCCGTCGCGCGCCATGGATTAGGCGGAGCGATCTTCCCGTAGCGGAAGGCCCAGATCAGATAAATGAGAGGAAGAACATAGCCGACCCCAAGTATCGAAGCGCCAGCCGTCGAGATCACGTTGTAAACCTGGAACTCGGGAGGATAAGCGGCGTAGCGGCGCGGCATGCCGAGAAACCCAAGCACGAATTGCGGGAAGAAGGTCAGATTGAAACCCATGAACACGGTCAAAGCCGCAAACCGCGCCAGCCATTCCGGGTACATGCGGCCGCTGATCTTCGGCCACCAGAAATGAATGCCGCCCAGATAACCCATTACCGCGCCGCCCACCATGATGTAGTGAAAATGCGCGACCACGAAGTAGGTGTCCGTCACGTGAACATCCGCGCCCAGCGCCGCCAGGAACAGGCCGGTCAAACCACCAATGGTGAACAGCCCGATGAAACCCATGGCATAAAGCATCGGAGTATCCCAGGTGATCGAGCCCTTGTACATCGTGGCGGTCCAGTTGAACACCTTGATCGCCGAGGGAATCGCGACCAGATAGCTAAGAACCGAGAACACCATAGCCGAATAAACGGATGTCCCGGCGACGAACATGTGATGTCCCCAGACCAGAAAACCCAGAACCGCGATGGCCATGCTGGAAGCCGCTATCATGGCGTAGCCAAAAATCACCTTGCGGGAGAAACAGGGGACGATTTCGGAGATCACCGCCATGGATGGCAGCACCATGATGTAAACCGCCGGGTGCGAGTAAAACCAGAAGAGGTGCTGGAAGAATACCGGATCGCCCCCAAACGCCGGGTCGAAAAGGCCTACATGCCACAGCCGCTCGATGCCGATCAGCGCGAGCGTAATAGCAAGAACCGGCGTAGCCAGCACAAAGATGATGCTGGTCGCGTAATGCGACCAGACAAAGATGGGCAAACGTCCCCACGTGAGCCCAGGCGCGCGCAGGCGGTGGACTGTGATGATGAAGTTCAGCCCCGTAAGAATGGAAGAGAATCCGGCGATGAAGATACCTGCCGCCGCAGGGAACACATAGCTTGTGGAGTAACCCGTGCTGAACGGCGGATAGAAAGTCCATCCGGTATCCACGCCTCCGAAGAAGACGGAGAAGAGCGTGACGAATCCGCCGAGCATGAAGATATACCAGCTGAGAAGATTCAACTTCGGGAACGCCAGATCCTTCGCGCCGATCATCATCGGAATCAGAAAGTTGCCCAGTGTGGTCGGGATGGAAGGAATCAGGAAGAACCAGACCATGATGATTCCATGGGCGGTGAAGAGCTTGTTATAAGTCTCGGTGGCAACCAGATCGCTCTGCGGGGTCAGGAGTTCCAGCCGCATCAGCAGCGCCGCGAATCCGCCGATAAAAAAGTAGGCGGTGACAGCAGCCATGTACAGAATAGCGATCCGCTTGTGGTCCGTCGTAAGGAGCCAGGACCGGACACCTTGCTCGCCTGTGAGGTAGCTTTCTTTCTGTCGCGGCAGGGTAGCAGTTATCATCGCGTTTTCCTTATCGGTTCCTCACGGGAGAAGTCGCGTTGCCGGTGGCGCCGGGCTGCCCGATGGCGGGATCCGCTCCCGCGCCCTTCGGCATAGACCCGGACGAAGATGGCTCCGCTGTCCCGCTTTCCGGGCCAATGGCCTTGATGTATTGAATCAGTTGAATCACCTGTTCTTCGTTCAGCAGACCCGAGAAGACGGGCATGATGTTCTGATAGCCGTAAACAATCTGCGCGCCGGGATTCAGAATGGATTCGCGGAGATAGGCGTCGTCCGCGCGAACCGTTCCGCCGCCCTGGATTTCCACGGACTGCCCATACAGATTGGTCAGAGCGGGCGCGCGGCCCTGCTTATCGAAGTGATGGCAGTTCGCGCAGCCGTACTGGTGAAACAGTTTTTCGCCATATGACGCGAGCGAGCCTTCGGCCGCACCCTCCGTGAGCCAGGCCTCATAATCGCGGCGCGGCATGGCGTAGATGTAGCCGATCATGCCGGAGTGTTTGGCGCCACAGAACTCCGCGCAGAACAGATGATATTTCCCGGCCTTGGTGGCGGTGAACCACTCCGTGGTGTAACGACCCGGCAGCACATCCTGCTTGGTGCGAAACGCGGGGATGTAGAAGCTGTGAATCACGTCCTGCGAGGTCATGGTGAGGCGCACCGGAACGCCCACCGGAATATGGAGCTCGTTGATCTCGCGCTGGCCGCCCAGGTGTTGTGTCTTCCACATCCATTGCTTGGCGGTGACGTAAACCTGCAGCGCGTCATCCGGCGGCCGCGCCTGGTCCATATAGACTTTCGCTCCCCAGACAAACATCAGAAGCGCGAGCCCGGTCGGGATCACCGTCCAGGCGATTTCGAGCGGGATATCGTAACCGCGATGGCTCGATGCTTTGGGATTGCTCGCGGTTCGGCGGTACCGAATGCCGAAAAAGATCACCAGGCCCGCGACCAGCAGGGCGAAGAAGCCCGTGATCACGAAGATGAACAGGAAGAGGTGATCCACCTCACCCGCGATGTTGGAAGCCTGTTCCGGAAGAAATGCGAATCGGGAAGACATGGTCGCTTTTTCGTTAGCGCGTCGGCTCGACGTCCTTTCCCCCGAGTCCGGTCAGGCGGGTTCCCTGATGGGGCTGTGGCAGCTGGATGGAAGGATTCACGGGCCAGCGCGGGATGCCGCGCCGGGACGCAATCTGCATCGCGCGATCCAGTGGAATCGCCGCGATCCCTTTGGCTCGGTCTACCCAGGAATAGCTGCCGAGAACCCGGTCATAGGTCGCGGTGTAGCTTTGGTAATCATCTTCGGGCGCGGCCTGCAGCCGAGGCTGCGGCGGTTCGCGCAGTCCGGCCGGCGCTTCAGGCGAGCGCCGCGGACTCACTTCTGCGCGATGTTCCTTCAGCCCGAAGAACGGCGGAGCGACCAGTAGGATGGCGACCAGAGCGGTCACCAGAACGCTGGCCGCCAGCAGCGCCATTCTCGGCAGGTTGACGTCGGAATGCTCGTACGCAACATTGGGACTCACTGCTCCCTCGTCCGGATCGGCGGGCCTGGCTTCAACGGCCATGCGTGAGCGCTCCTTCCAGGTGCGGCGCATGCGACGGAATGACGGGATAGCGGCGCAGATAGTGTAAGTAAGCCGCGAGCCAGACACCGCCCACGGCAACCGGCAGCACCACATCCGGAATGGTGAGCCGTATGCCGGCGCGGAAAACCTCGGGCCTGATGCTCCAGTAAAGGTCCACGTAGCGCATGAAGAGAATCAGCAAGCTGATCAACACCATAGGGCGGCGGCTGCGCTTCAGGTTGCGCGACAGCAGCAACAGGAAGGGCAGCAGGAACTGCAACAGGATGAGAGCCAGCCCAACCCAGCCCCACGTGGTTGCCATGCGCGGGTAATACCAGGTAATTTCCTGGCGCACGTTCCCCGACCAGATAATCAGGAACTGGCTGAAGGCGAAATAGCCCCACAGCATGACGAACATTAGCAGCAGCTTGCCGAGATCCTGCAGATCCCGCCGCGTAAAGAACTCACGGATCGGCTCGCGGACCGAAAGAACAGCCATCACGATGATCAGCACTGACAACGAACTCAGACCCTGCTCCACGATCAGCAGGAAGCCGATCATGGTCGAGTACCAGTGATCCGAAAGCGAGACGATCCAGTCGACCGCTGCAAAGCTCATGGTCGCGGCGTACGCGATCAGCGCGGGCGCACTGAGACGTTGCGCGAAGATGTCGAGCTTTGGATCGCCGGTTTCATCCTGCCGGACGGACCAGCGCTCCAGCAGCGTGCCCACGCCGATCCAGATCGCGAAGTAACACACTGCGCGAATCAGAAAAGCGGTGGGATTCATCCAGCCCTGGCGATGGCGCATAATATCGTCGCGCGCGACCAGAGCCGGATGCGACCAGTGATAAAGCACCGGGATTCCAATCGCGACCGGAATGAACAGCAGCGCCATCAGTGGCAGGGTCCGCGCTGCCGCTTCCGCCGGACGCCGGATCAGGATGCCCCATGCGCCGCCGGTGAGGTACTGGAGCGCGACCAACACCAGGCTGCCGAGAGCAACGCCGAGCCAGAGAAGCCATGACGCCAGGTAAGCCTGGAAGAAATCCAGCCAGCCGAAGAAGCCCGAGGCAATGCCGATGGCCGCCGCAATCAGTCCGGCTGCCAGCGCCAGTTTCCCGGCACGGCTGAACTCGTCGCGTACCGAAGCGGGAAGCAGGAAGGAGGTTTCGGGCATCAGCGCGCGCCTCCCGGAGCAGCGGTTCGGTCCAAAGCATCGCGGTCGCTCGCGTCCAGGTCCGCGGCCTGCGCATTCCGGCTGAACTGGAGCACGCGCACGTATTCGGTAACCGCCCAGCGGTCGCGCGGTTCCAGCTGGTACGCGTAGTTCGACATCGCGCCATAGCCATTCGCGATCACGGCGTAAATGTAGCCATCGGGCACGCCGCGCAAACGGTCGCTGTGAAAGGAAGGCGGATAGCGGAACCCGCGCAGCGCAACCATTCCACGGCCATCGCCGGCGCGGCCGTGGCAGGGGCTGCAGTAGATGTCAAAGCGGTCGCGGCCCCGCGCCAGCAGGGCTGCGTCCACAGTCAGCGGCGGCGTCGATACGAACTGGCCATTCACCTGGCCGCGGAAGAATGCCGTGTTCAGCTGCAGATGTCCGCGCGCGATGGTTCCCTCGATCAGCGGACGCGCGCTGCGGCCGTCCGGGAAAAAACTGCTGCGCTGAAGAGGCTTGAAGCGCGGCTGATCCTGCATGTCGCGCCGGCACGCCGAGAGGGAAACAGCGGCAGCGGCGACCAGCAAAGCGCGCCAGCGAATCACCATTCCACCTCCGACACGGTGACGGGATCAAGCCGGTAGAGGAAGTCGCGCGTCGCGCCAGTATTGAACAGCGGGTCGTTCGATTCGATGCAAAGGAAGAACCGGTCGCGGCTGGCGAACTGGAATTGCGCCGCGTTGAATAAAGGATGGTGCGGACGCGGAAGGCCGCAGGTGATCCAAAGGCCGAAGAACGCGGACAGCGCGGCGCAGAGAATTGTCATCTCGAACATGATCACGATGAACGAAGGCCAGCTGTTCAAGGGACGACCGCCAACATTGACGGGGTAATCGATCACCGCGATGTAGTATTGGAGCAGCCACGCGGCGCAGAAGCCGAAGATGCCGCCGCAAAGCACGATCAGCGGCATTTTGTTCCGCGGATTCTCCATGGCTTCGTCCACTGCCTCGATGGAAAACGGCGTATACGCCTCCATGCGGCGGAAGCCGCGTTCGCGCGTGCGGCGAATGGCTTCCACCAGGCTTTCCGGCTTCTCGAACTCGGCCAGCAGGCCGTAGATGGGCGGGCGCGGCTTCGGGCGGCTCACTTTTTATGCTCCAGCGGGCGCGCGCTCGGCAGCAGCTCACGCAGCTCCGATATCGAAATCATCGGCATGAAGCGGATGAACAGAAGAAAGAGGAAGAAGAACAGGCCGATTGATCCGAACAGAGTCGCGTTATCCCAGAAGGTCGCAATGAAGTTGGCCCAGGAAGACGGCAGAAAATCACGGTGCAGGCTGGTGATGATCAGCATGAACCGCTCCAGCCACATGCCGTAGAGAATCACGCAGGCTTCCAGAAACAGCAGCACGGTGTTGCTGCGGACACGCTTAAACCAAAGCGCCTGAGGGATGACAACGTTGCAGACGATGACCGTCCAGAAGCTCCACGATTCCGGACCGCGCGCGCGGTTCGCGACCACGGCCATTTCGTAAACGTCGCCGCTATACCAGGCGGTGAATGGCTCCCACGCGTAGGTGTAGGCCAGAATCAGGCCGGTGGCCAGCATCAGCTTGGCGGCATTTTGCAAGTGCTGCTGGGTGATGAAGCCCTCGAGCCCGTAGATTTTTCGCAGGGGAATGGCGAGGATCAACACCATGGCGAAGCCGGAATAAATCGCCCCGGCGACAAAGTAGGGAGGAAAGATGGTGGAGTGCCAGCCCGGGAGAATGGCGATGGTGAAATCGAAGCTGACGACAGTGTGGACCGAAAGCACCAGCGGTGTCGCCAGGCCCGCCAGCAGCAGCATGACCGTTTCGTGCGCCTGCCAATGCTTCGAGGCGCCGCGCCACCCGAGCGAGAGGATTCCGTAAAAGGCGTATGCGATCTTCGAGCGGGAGCGGTCCCGCAGCGTGCCCAGATCGGGCACGAGGCCGATGTACCAGAACAGCAGGGAAACGATGGCGTAAGTGGAAACCGCGAACACGTCCCAGACCAGCGGGCTGCGGAACTGGGGCTGAATTCCCATCGCATTCGGATAGGGGAAGAGCCAGTAGAAAATCCAGGCGCGGCCCAGGTGCAGCAGAGGAAACATGCCGGCGCATGCGACGGCAAACAGCGTCATGGCTTCGGCGAACCGGTTGATGGAGTTGCGCCATTTCTGGTTCAGCAGCAGCAGAATCGCCGAGATGAGCGTGCCTGCGTGGCCGATTCCCACCCACCAGACGAAGTTGGTGATGGCGTATCCCCAGGCGTTGGGAATGTTAATACCCCAGATTCCAACGCCCTTGTAGAAGAGATAAGTGACGGAGAGGAGGAACAGGCCCAGCAGCAGCGTGGCTACGGAGAAACCCAGGAACCAGACCAGCGGCGTTTTTCGCGTGAGAACAATGGACGCGATCTTGTCCGTGACACTGGCGTACGTATAGCCGGGCTCGATGACCGGCAGCTGGTCCGTGGTCGCTACGTTCGGGTTGGGACCCTGTTCCATCAGCCGTGAATCTCCGGATTGGGATTTCGAATATCGGCCAGATACGTGGTGCGCGGCCGCGTGTTGAGGTCGGCCAGCAGGGAATAGTTGGTGGGCTCGCGTTTCAGCTTCGCCACCTTGCTTTCCCGGTCGTTGATGTTGCCGAAGATGATCGCCTCGGTCGGGCATGCCTGCTGGCAGGCAGTCTGAATTTCGCCGTCGCGGATGGAGCGGCTTTCCTTATCGGCGGTGATATGAGCTTCGCGGATGCGCTGAATGCAGTACGTGCATTTCTCCATCACGCCGCGGCTGCGGACCGTGACATCGGGGTTCTTCTGCATCTTGAGAGATTCGGTGTTCCAGTCCGAATAGAGAAAGAAGTTGAAGCGCCGAACCTTGTAAGGACAGTTGTTGGAGCAGTAACGGGTGCCGACACAGCGGTTGTAAATCATGTCGTTAATGCCTTCCGAACTGTGATTGGTAGCCTGCACGGGGCACACCAGCTCGCAGGGCGCGTCTTCGCAGTGCATGCAGGGCAGAGGCTGCGCGTGCATGGAGGGGTTTTCGAGATCGCCCTTGTAGTAGTTGTCGACACGTATCCAGTGCATCGCGCGGCGCGCCAGCACCTGCTGCTTACCCACAACGGCGATGTTGTTTTCGGCCTGGCAGGCGACCACGCACGCGCTGCAATTCACACATGCGGTCTGGTCGATGGCCATGCCCCATGCGTAGCCGGTATAGTCGTAGGGCTTGTAGAGCGTTAGCGGATCTTCCTTCTCGGTCGCCTGGCGCGCGAACCTGGGATTGGCTTCAAATTCCGGCAGCGTGGCGGTGAGGACAACCGGGCGGCCTTCCATGGTGTGGTGCATCTGCGTGGAGGCCAGCGGATAACTGCTCAGCGTGTGCTGTACGGTCAGGCCGGAATCGGCCCACGGCGCAGTGGAGCGGCGCAGGCTATAGGCATTAAAACCGGCGCCGTTCGCGGCGCGGCCCAGTCGCTCGTGTCCGAAACCCAGGTGCAGCAGGACGCTGTCCTCCGCCTGTCCCGGATTGAGATAGACCGAGCCACGCACCGACCGGCCGTTGTGCCGGAGTTCCACGAGCTGCTGCCCGGAGACTTTCAGTTTCTCCGCCGTGGCCGGGGACAGCAGGACCGCGTTGTCCCAGGTGAGCTTAGTAAATGGCCGGGGCAGTTCCTGGAGCCATCCATTGTTGGCGCTCCGGCCATCCCCGATGTAGGGATCGGGACGGAACACCACGTCGAGCTGATTCGGGTGGCTGGAAGCAGGCGAAGCCGCACTCAGCTGAATCGGACCCGGCTTCGGCGTCAGAGTTTTCGCCGGGAACGCAGAACCCGCGATCACTCCGTCGTGAACGGACTGTGCCCACCAGTCATCGTAGTCGTTGCCGGCATGTTGTGATTTCCAATGGTTGCGAACCACGGAGTAGCTGCTGCCGGCCGTGTCCGGAGTAAACGCGCCCAGAAATTCATGTGGGGAAATGCCGCCAAACAGCGGCGCGATCAACGGCTGCAGAATGCTGGCCGTGCCGTCAAAGGCGCGGCCGTCACTCCAGTATTCAAAGGGATGCGCTTCCGGAATATGCCAGTCGCAGAGCAGCGATGTCTCATCGTCGAACTGCGCCAGATGCACGCTCGACTGAACTTTCTTCAAAGCGGCGGCAAAGGCCAGGTCAGCCGGAGCGTCGTAGATGGGGTTGCCGCCGAGGATGATCAGAAGCTCCACTTTGCCCGCATTCATTTCGCCCACCAGTTCAGCCAGGGAAGAGAATGAATCCGTTGCAGCCGCAGCCAGTGGGTCCGTCGCGATCACGGTCTGTCCGAAATTCCCCAGCTCCGCGTTGATCTGGTGAACCAGCGCGTGGACCTCCGGCGGCTGCCAGTCACCCGCGATCACGGCGGAAGCGCCGCGGTGGGAGGTGAGATCCTTAGCCAGCGCGCCAAGCCATGAAGGATTCGCACCGTTTGCATTTGGCGCGTAGCCGGTCACGCCCACTGCCGCGGCCAGCTGTGCGGCAAAGGCGGGAATATCTTTGGCCTTCCAGATGAATCGATGGTCGGCGCGGCCTCCGGTCATGGAAGGCGCGGGCTCCACCGAGTAGAGTCGATTCATGCGGCGATTGCCATCGCGGATGCGCCGCCCGGCGATGAAGTCCCGCGCATATCGTGTGGATACTGAGCCACTGGATAGAAAGTCGCTGTCGAGCGCCAGCACCACATTCGCGCGATCCAGACGGTGATAGACGTTCGCCGCCTGCCCAAACGCCATTGCCGAACCGGTTCGCGCCGCGCCTGAGCCCGCGGGTTCGGATTCCACCCAGCGCGACTCCGGAAAGGCGCTGAGGATTGCCTGACGCTGCGCCATCATGGTGGGCGAAAACAAGGTGCGGCTGAGGAAGCGCAGGCGCGCGCCTCCCGATTTGCGCTGCTGCTCGAGCAGGCGGGACAGCTGGATCTGAAACTGCGGCCAGCTGCTGATCTCGCCGCGGGTGGCGACATTCTGCGAGCGGTCGGGATCATATAGATCGAGCACCGCCGCCTGCGAATACACGCTGGTTGCGCCCAGACTGGCGGGATGATCTGGATTGCCCTCCACCTTTGTCGGCCGGCCGAGGTGCGTCTCCACGACCACGCCCTGCAGCAGTCCGTCCATCTGCGGAACGGCTGTGGCGTAATACAACGGGATGCCGGGCAGCGCTTCTTCAGGCGGCTGCACGTAGGGCATGATGGTTTCCGTCGGCTGGCGTGTGCAGGCGGTTAAGCCCGCGAGGCCCAGAGAAGCGGCCATCAGCCGAAGGAAGCCGCGCCGGTCCGCGCCGCTTGCCCACTCGCTCGCACCCGAAGGAAACTCGCGCTCGATCATCTCGCGCACAGCCGGCAATCCGGCTGCGTGTTCCAGGCTGCGCCAGTATTCCTGGCCGCGCACGCCGCTCAGCTGCTCGCGAATTTGAGACAAATCGATTTGTGAATCTCGGTTTCTCATCGTTGTCGGTCGTTCACCGGTGGCACGTATCGCAGCTGGTCATGCTTTGTATGTGGTATTCACCTACCAGACGCTTTCCCAACGCCCGCTGATCGGAAGGTGCCTGCCACGCCATGTTGTAAACCTGACTGACCGGGCGGACGTAGCTTTCGGGGTGGCGGTGGCAGTCGAGGCACCATTTCATTTGCAGCGAAGCAGCTTGCCAGGTTAGCGGCATCTGGTCCACCCTCCCGTGGCAGGTGGAGCAGCCGAAGCCCTTTGACACATGAATGCTGTGGTTGAAATAAACGAACATCGGGAGGTCATGGACACGTGTCCATTCGATAGATCGGCCGGTGCGGTAGCTTTCCCGTACCGGTTCCAGCGTGGGGCTGGCGGCCCACATTTCGGAATGGCAGTTCATACAGATACTGGTTGGCGGAATATTCGCGAACGAAGATTTCTCGACGGTTGTATGGCAGTAGCGGCAGTCGATTCCGAGCTCACCGGAATGGTGCCTGTGGCTGAACGGTACGGGCTGCTCACGCGGCACGTTCTGACGAGTCTCATACGGCGATCGATCGATTGCATAACCGATTGCCGCGGCGAGCGCGATCACGAAGACAAAGCCGTACAGCGCGAATCGCGTGATGGTGTTCGTGCTGGGTTTAAAGAACTGGGCCATACGCGCCTAACTCAGCGGGGAGTCCTCTTCCCAAGAGAGGTCCTGGAGATTCGACATCAGTTCCTCGAGACAAACGTGGCGCTGCTGGGCTATTTCGAACAACGTGGCGTCCTCATCTATGTCGAGCGAAATGCCGAACTTGTGCAGCACGGGCGCGGCGCTGGGAAGGGCCCTGTACAGTATCCCGACCTTTGTGCTGGAATCGAACGTCAAGATAGGCCGATTGCCTCGTTTGGTTCCAATGTTAGTGCCCCGCTCAATTTGGCAGCGGTGACTAAAGTCACTCCAATCGGCTGATGACGTGCTCCTATAGGAAAGCGGCGACCATGAAGAGTACCAAATCAGCCGTTGACGTTCTCCTGACCATAGGGCCGTTCGCATCGTTGCCGCGCATCGTGATTGACGAACTTGCCAAGTGCGCGGTTTTTCGGAATCTGAACGCCGGACAATTACTGTATTCCGAGGGATCGGAAGCAAAATGCACCTACATCGTGGCGCAGGGTTCCCTCAAATCCATTCGGGTTGATCAGGAAGGCCGGGAACAGCTCTTAGCGCTCGAACGCGTGGGAGCCGTCCTGGGAAGCGCGGCTATTTTCACTGAGGGATCCTACGTGAGCAACATTGTGGCGAACGAGCCTTCCAATGTGCTTTGCATCCAAACGCAGGCGATGAAGCGGTTGTGCCGCGAGTACCCCGAGCTGCTCTGGGAGATGGCGGTGACGCTGGCGCTTCGGGTTCGCGCCTATACCGATCTGGCCGCCATGTTGAGTCTGCGCAACGTCGATCAGAAACTGGCGAACTATCTGGTCACCGTCGCCCAGGACCGAGGCGTGCAAACGGACGAAGGCTTCGTGTTCGAGTTAACGGCGACGCGGATGGAGATTGCGAACCGGCTCGGTTCCGTTCGGGAAGTGGTGTCTCGATCGATTGCGCACTTGCAGGAGAGGGGTTTGATCGCAGCGCGCGGGCGTCTGATTACAGTCCCCAGCGTTGGGGCACTGCGGCGGTTCGCATCGGGTGAAAAAACTCTGCCTGCTCCCATTGGCTGCTAGTGCTCGTGACTTAAGTCACCGATCTTTCTTCTCCACGCTGTTCAACATGAAAGAGGCGAACACGGCTTGTGAAGCGGCCGCGTCCACTTCGTTTGGAGGCATGGCATGGCAAGGACAGTTGGCGACCTTTTAGTGGAACGGCTGATTGACTGGGGTGTGGAAGTTATCTTTGGATTCCCAGGCGACGGCGTAAACGGCATTTTCGAATCGCTCCGCAGCCATCAGAAGCAGCTGCGCTTCATTCAGGTGCGGCATGAGGAGGCAGCGGCATTTGCGGCGTGCGGATATGCCAAGTTCACGGGACGGCTGGGAGTCTGCATCGCGACGTCGGGACCGGGCGGCATTCATCTCCTTAACGGTTTGTATGACGCAAAATGCGATGGGCAGCCGGTGCTGGCGATCACCGGACACACGTTCCACGATCTGATCGGAACGCATTACCAGCAGGACGTGGATCTCGACAAACTCTATATGGACGTCGCTGCTTACAACCAGCGCGTGATGGGTCCGGCGCATGTGGTGAACGTTGTGGATGAAGCGATCAAGACATCGCTCGCCCGGCGCACCGTGTCGCACATTACGATACCCAAGGACATTCAGGATTGGAGCGAAACCGATCACCAGTCGAGCGCGAACATCGCGAAACACAGCGGCGATCTATTTGCGCGCGCCTATCCCATGCCTCCACAGGGGCTGCTGCAGGAAGCCGCGGATCTGATCAACGCCGGTTCGCGCGTGGCGATGCTGGTGGGCCGCGGCTGTCTGGGCGCGCGGGAAGAAGTGCTGCAGGTGGCAGATCTGGCCGGGGCTCCGGTGGTGAAGGCCCTACTCGGAAAGGCGGTGATTCCCGATCGGCATCCTCACGCGCTCGGCGGCCTCGGTCTGCTGGGCACTGCGCCGTCGCAGGACGCTCTTCAGGAGTGCGATGTGCTGATCATGGCCGGCACCAGTTTCCCGTATATGGAGTTTCTGCCCAAACCCGGCAAAGCAAAAACAATTCAGATCGATATCGATCCGGCGCGCATCGGGCTGCGCCATCCGGCGGACGTGGGCCTTGCGGGCGATTGCCGAAGCGTTCTGCAGGCGCTGATTCCCCTGCTCCAGCGCAAGACCGATCATGCCTTTCTCGAGAAATCGCAAAAGCGCATGAGCGCGTGGAATGAGTTGATGGCTGAGCGTGGCACGCGCAAAGACATGCCTATGAAGCCGCAGGTGGTTACGTACCACCTGAACAAACTTCTGGCACCTGACGCGATCGTGACGTCTGACAGCGGAACCATTGCCACCTGGACGGCGCGATATATCGAGATGCGGGACCAGATGCTGTTTTCGCTGTCCGGTTTGCTCGCCACCATGGCGAATGGCATGCCGTATTGCATCGGGGCGGCCGTGGCTTACCCAGGACGCCAGGTGGTGTCGGTAGTGGGCGATGGCGGTTTCACCATGCTGATGGGTGAAGTGGCCACGCTGGTGAAGTACAAGCTGCCGGTCAAGATCATCGTCATTAAGAACAACGTGCTTGGCGAGATCAAGTGGGAGCAGATGGTGATGGAGGCCACCCCGCAGTTCGGAGTTGAGCTGGAGCCCATCGACTTCGCCGGTTTCGCGCGCTGCTGCGGGGCGGGCGGATTCACGATCAACCATCCCGACGAGGCTGAAAGCGTTTTGCGCGAGGCGCTGGCGTATCCAGGGCCGGCTGTCATTGAAGCGGTGGTGGATCCGAATGAGCCTCCCCTGCCGGGCAACATCACAGCAGAACAGGCGCTCCACTTTGCCGAGGCATTGGCCAAGGACGAGAAGAACCGGTGGAAGATCATCAAGACCGTGCTGGAGGATAAGGTCCGCGAGGTGGTGTAGCTATGTCGAACGCGATGACATTTCCGCGCGCCCCCATCCCCGCAATGGCCCGCGTCAGGCAAAGCCTGCCGGTGGATCACATTGCGGGAGTGCATCAGGAAACCAAAGCCCGCCTGCTCGCCGCGGGGTTGCGCGAGCAGGTAAAGCCGGGGCACCGTATCGCGATCACGGCGGGAAGCCGCGGGATCGGGGGATTCGCGGAACTGCTCGCGGGGATCAGCGATGCGGTGCGCACGGCGGGCGGAGAACCGTTCCTGGTTCCGGCAATGGGGAGCCATGGCGGCGCAGTGGCGGAGGGGCAGCGCGAAATTCTTCAGCGGCTGGGAGCTACGGAAGACGCGGTCAGCGCGCCCATTCACGCCAGCATGGAAACGGTACAGCTGGGCGCTGCCGGGAATGGCGCCGTGGCCCATTTCGATCGCCTGGCGCACGAAGCCGATGGCGTGATTGTTCTGGGCCGCGTGAAAACTCATCCCGAGTCGGCAGGCGAACTGGCTTCAGGACTCCTGAAGATGTGTACCATCGGTCTGGGCAAGCAGGCCGGCGCGCAGGAAGCGCATACGCATAAGCTCTGGGATTCGGTGCGCGCTGTTCCAAAACTGCAGCTGGCTAAAAGCAGAATTCTGTTTGGAGTGGCGGTGGTGGAGAACGGCTATCGACAGCCGGTGGCGATTGAAGTCGTTCCGCCGCGCTACGAAGCATTTCTCGAAGCGGATATGCGGCTGCTGCGGCTCGCCAAGCAGCACCTCGGCACCATTCCTTTCGAAAAACTGGATCTCCTGGTGGTGGATGAGATCGGCAAGAACATCTCCGGCTCCGGGATGGATCTCAATGTGATTGGCCACTGGCGCGCTTCGAACGGGCCGGCGATTCCAAATTTCCATCGCATCTGCGTTCTTTCGTTGACGCATGCTTCGCTCGGGAACGGGCTGGGGATCGGCTTGGCGGATTTCACGACGCGCCGCTTTCTGGATGCCTACGACCCCGCGGTTTCCTATGTGAATCTGCTGACGGCGACGGAACCGGACAGTACCACACGGGAGGGCCCGGTCCCAATCGCTTTGGGGTCCGATCGCGAGGCCATCGAAGTGGGCCTTTTCTCGTCACTCGGAGGAGCGCAGCCCCGCATCTGCCGCATTCGCAACACCGGATCTCTGGATGAAATCTGGGTATCGGAAGGGCTAATGAGCGAAGTGAAGGAGAACGCCAAACTGACCGTTGCCGGTGCGCCCGCGCCCATGCAGTTCGACGCGAAGGGAAACCTGTTTTGACCCATGTCCGGTGACGAACGCAGGCGGCGCGTCCAGAGTCGGATTCGGGAAGAGAAGTGGGATCTGCTGGCTTGCGCGCTGCCTTCGAATGTATTGATGCTGTCCGGCTACTGGCCCATCGTGGGAACGGGTGTTGCGGTTGCTGCCAGCGATGGCTCTGTCACACTTCTGGTCCCGGAAGACGAGGAAGAACTGGCGCGGCGTTCGTGGGCGAGCGAAGTCCGGACCTTCCAGCCGGGGTCGCTCGACACTCTGCAGACCGCGGCGGAAGCTCTGCGTGAACCGCTTTCGCGCATGGTGGGCGGCCGCGGCAGCATTGGGTTTGAACACGGCGAGGTATCGGAACCGGCTTCTTACGTCGCGATGAATCTGTACTCGGGGGCGATGCGGGAGCTGTTGGCGAGCGCGGCTCCGCACGCGCAGCTCTCGCCGGCCGACTCGGCGCTGGCGGAACTGAAAAGCCGGAAGACACCGGAAGAAATCGACGCGATCCGGAGATCTGTCGACGTCGCGGCGAAAGCGTTTACCATCGGCGCGGCATCGCTGAAGGCGGGCGCGACGGAAGCCGAAGCCGCCGCGGCATTCAACGCGCACCTTGGAACCCTCGGCATGAACGAACGCGAAGCCGAGCGCGCCGGTGGACATGTATCGTGCATGTCCGGAACGCGCTCCGGTCATGCGTACGGCGCCTTCGCGCGCTCCACGGGGAAACAGATTACACCCGGAGATCTGGTGCTCACACACTGCAATTCACAGGTGAACGGTTACTGGACGGATATCACGCGGACGTTCACCACGGGCGAGTTTACGCACCGCAAGCAGGAAATGTACAGCGCGCTGTTCGCCGCCCGCGATGCGGCTCTGGCTGGCATCGAGCCGGGAGTCGCCGCGCGCGACGTCGACAGGGCAGCGCGCGGCGTGATGGAACAGCGCGGCTTCGCGACCCAATTCAAGCACCCCACCGGACACGGAGTGGGATTCGGAGCCATCGACGCGCACGCCAAGCCGCGGCTGCATCCGAAATCCCTCGATCGCATTGAACCCGGAATGGTGTTCAACGTGGAGCCGGGAATTTATTTCGAGGACTTCGGCGGCATGCGGCAATGCGAAATGGTGGCGATGACAGAAAACGGAATGGAACTGCTGACTCGGTTTCAATCGGCTGTTGAGGACTTAAAGCGATGAACGCCATGCGCGAGATGGAAGGACTGACTCCGGAAGTGCTCGGGCGCGATGTGGAAGAGGCCGACGTCCGTGTGCGGGAGGGCCGCTTTCAGCGCTGGCTTTCGCTCATCGCCGGCCTTTCGAGCGTGCTCGCCGGACTCGAAGTTTCCTACGAGCATTACCGCGGAAGCTACAGCAACCGCATCATGTACACGCCAGTGGTTCTGAGCGGCGCGCTGGCGGGAGCGGGTGTCTGGGGGTTCTTCAGCCAGTGGGCCGCCACCTGGCTGCTGCGGTCCGTTTCGGTGATCACTCTGGCGGATTCGCTCACCGGCTTTGTTTTTCACGTACGCGGAGTGAAGCGCAAGCCGGGCGGCTGGCGGCTGCCGGTGAACAACATTATTATGGGACCGCCGCTGTTCGCGCCGCTGTTGTTCGGGGTGAGCGGGTATCTCGGGCTGATTGCGTCCTTCTTACGTCGCGGCCATGCCGATGAACGCACCGAGCGCAAACTGCTGCCCGCCGCCACGCATTCCGGGCACTGGGCATCTCGCATGGGGCAGCCGCACCAGAAGATTGGCTGGCGGCAGGACATTCGCGAGGGCCGCTTTCAAAAGCACCTCGCCGTCGCAACCGCATTCTCGGCCTTCTTCAGCGGCTTCGAAGCATTGTACTCACACTACAAAAACAACTTCCGCTACAAAGTGCAGTGGTCTCCGATTCTGCTGACGCCGTTACTGATGGGTGCAAGCGCAGGCGCGGTGAAAAGTCGCAAAGCTGCGCACGTATGGCTTCCCGCGGTATCAGCGCTGGCCTTACTGGATGGCGGCGTCGGGTTCTTCTATCACGCGCGCGGCGTGATGCGCAGGCCCGCTGGATTGAAGAAGCCGATCTACAACATTCTTTACGGGCCGCCCATTTTCGCCCCGCTCCTGTTTGCGGCCAGTGGATTTCTGGGACTCCTGGCCAGCCTGATGCGAAGGGAGAAGGACCAGTGAGCGAGAACCGCCGTCCCATCGACCCCAACACAGGGAAACCGATGCCCACCCGAATGCAGCCCGGCTATTATCCGGGATTCGAGACGTTGTCGCAGCAGAAGTACTGGGATGAGACCACGCGCAAGCTGGTGCTGGACCGCGTCCGGAACGTCCCGCCGATTCGCTTCTTCGATTTCGAGGAGGCCCGCACCATGAACAGCGTGTGTGATCGAATCATGCCGCAGGACGATCGGGATCCCTCGCGGCGTATTCCCATTGTGCCCCGCATCGACGAACGCCTGTTTACCGATCGAATCGACGGATATCGGTTCGAAGGCATGCCGTCGGATCAGGACGCGTATCGCAGAGGCTTGAAAGGGATCGAACAGATGGCGAAGGCGGCGCACAGCCGGTCCTTCATCGAACTTGGCCCGCGCGAGCAGGATCTGCTGCTCAAGTCACTGCACGATGGCAAGCCCGCCGGCGCGGATGAGATCTGGAAGCACTTACCCGTGCACCGGTTCTGGACTTTGCTGGTGCAGGATTGCGTGGAAGCGTATTACGCGCATCCCTGGGCCTGGGACGAGGTCGGTTACGGCGGTCCCGCTTATCCGCGCGGGTATATGCGTCTGGAGCGCGGCGAGCCCGAGCCGTGGGAGGTGGAAGAACAGCGCTATGAGTGGGCCGCTCCTCCGGAATCGGAGTCCAGCCTGTTCGAGGAAATTGCCGGTATGGAGGGAAACAAGCCTCCGCAGGGACAGGGTGGCACACATTGAAGACACCGATTGGAGGCGAATTCGAGATGTCGCCCGGCATGCCGCACATGCTGGGGCCGATGCAGAAGATTACGACGCCGATGCGGCGGTTCCGCGAGGGTGAAGAAGTCGATTACGCCATCGTGGGTGTGGGAGCAGGTGGCGGGGTGCTGCTGCAAAGACTGGCGCGCGCCGGCTTTCGCGTGGTCGGGTTCGATGTGGGTCCGTTCTGGGATACCGAGCGCGACTGGGTGAGCGACGAAGCCGGTTCGCACAAGCTCTACTGGGAGGACCTGCGCATCACCGGCGGTGCTGAACCTCTGGCGCTGGGAGCCAACAACTCCGGCAAGGGCGTGGGCGGCGGCACCGTCCACTGGTCTTCGTTCACCCCAAGATTTCACCCTTCCGATTTCTGCGTGTATACACAGGACGGCGTCGGGGCGGACTGGCCGATTTCGTATCAGGACCTGAAGCCTTACTACGAACAGCTGGAACTGGAGCTGCCGGTCGCCGGTCCCGCGTACTATCCATGGGGCGATCCGCACGGCTACCCGTATGGTCCGCATCCTATGGGCGGCGTCGGAAATGTGCTGATCAAGGGCTGCTCCGCGCTGGGCATCGGAGTATCGGCCGGCGGTCCGGTAGCGATTCTTTCCGGCTCGCGCGGCGACCGTCCGCATTGCATCTATCGCGGCTTCTGCAATCAGGCATGCAAAGTGGGCGCGAAGGCCAGCACGCTGATTACGCACGTTCCCGATGCGCTCGAGAGCGGCGCGGAAATTCGCGATCACTGCATGGTGTCGCGCGTGAACCTGGGTGCCAACCGCCGCGTGACCGGAGTGACGTATTTCGATCGCGAGGGCCACGAGAGATTTCAGAAAGCGCGCGCGGTAATCGTCGCGGGCTATGCGATCGAGACCCCGCGACTGCTTCTGAATTCAGCCTGCCCGGGCTTCGAGAACGGTCTGGCCAACTCTTCCGGCACGGTGGGCCGCTATCTGATGGCGCAGGCGGGGAACGTGATTCTGGGGCGCTTCGACGAATTGATCCGCCAGTATAAAGCGCCGCCTGCCCACGCCCTGACGGAAGAGTTTTACGAGACGGACCCGAAGCGCGACTTCGCTCGGGGCTTCGCGATTCAGACCGTCGGACCCCTTCCCATTGCGTTCGCCAAACAGATGATGACTGCCAAAGGCGCCTGGGGGTGGGGCATGCGCCGCGCCATGATGGACTACAACCACTGGGCCGGTTTCGGCATGCTGGGCGAGATTCTTCCCTGGGCGGACAACCGCGTGACGCTCGCCGAAGAGAAGGACCGCTACGGCCTGCCGGTGGCCAAAGTGACGTTCAGCCTGCATGACAACGACAAGAAGCTGATTGAATTTGCGAAGAACAAATCCATGGAAGTGATGCGCGCCGCCGGAGCGGATGAAGTGTTGCAGGAAGCTCGCTACGCGCACCTGGTGGGCGCTTCGCGTATGGGCAGCGACCCCAGGACGTCTGTGGTCGACGGGTTTGGCCGCTCGCACGATATCGCGAACTTATTCGTTTGTGACGGCAGCGTGATGCCCACGCAGGGTTCCGCCAACCCCGGCCTGACCATTCAGGTAATCGCGGCCCGCACCGCGGACTATCTGATCGCGCAGGGCGAAACGATTTTTGACTCGGACCGTCGGGACCCCACACCGGGCCGCATGCGGCGCGATCTGGCGCCGCCGGACACATGGGGACACGGAGTACCGCGTCCCGCCAATCTGTAGAAACTCAGGAGAAACTTATGCCAGCCGAACCCGCCATCGTTTCAATCAGCCGGACCACCGAGAAACACCGAAGCCACGAGACCGTACTCCCGCTGGTGCGCGAAGCCATCGACCACCTGGGCGGCATGCAGCAGTTCGTCAAGCCCGGGCAGAGCGTGTTCATCAAGCCCAACCAGACTGTCTTTTACTCGGCGGAAGAAGGCTGCACCACGGATCCCTACGTGGTGGGCGCGCTGGTTGCCCTGGCGATGGAAGCCGGCGCTTCCAAAGTGACCGTCGGAGACTCGAGCGGCGGCTTCTTCAACTCGATGGACTGCATGAAGATCACCGGCATCAAAGCGGCCGCGGAGAAGTTTGGCGCTACGGTCGTGGATCTGGGCAGCGACAAGACCCCGAACCGGACCGTGTCGATTCCGAATGGCACCGTCATTCACTCCGTACCGTTGCCTGTTCCACTGGTCGATGCGGATGTGATCATCGACGTTCCCAAAGCCAAGAATCACCACATTGAGCCGATCTCAGGCGCTCTGAAAAACTGGGTGGGGACCGTCAATCAAAACTGGCGCGAGACCCACCACGGGGATCTCGACATGTTCGCCCGTTTCGTTGACATTATGAGTGTCATCCGGCCACACCTGTGCGTGGTGGATGCGCTGATCATCGGCGAGGGCGACGGTCCCATCGCCAATCTGCCGCGTTGGTGCGGCTGCATTCTGGCCTCCTCGGATCCCGTCGCCACCGATGTGTCCATCTGCAAATTACTCGGGCATGACCCCGCGAAATTGACGTTCGTGAAAGAGGCAGAAAAGCAGGGTCTGGGAGTGGCCGATCCCATCGAATACCGCGGCGTGCCTCTCGAAGCCGCTGCCATCCACGCATGGCCCGGACATGAGGGCTTCGATTACCTTCCCGTCAACTTCCTGGTGGGCAAAGGGGTAACGCTGCCCGGCACTGTGGGCCATGTGAAAAGCGTGCTGGATTCCATGCTGCGCCGCGGCGAATTGCCGCAGGTGATCTGGCTCAAAGGCACTCCGACGTTCATGCTCGGCGAGATCGAAGATCCGCACTTCGAAGAGCATCTGAAACAGGGCCCGTATATCGTCTTCGACGATGCCGCTCTGCCCAAATATAAGCAGGATCCCCGAGTCCACTTCGTTTCCGGGCACCCGGTCTTGCGCACGGCTATGCCGCAGGTGATGAAAGGGATGGGGACCTATGTGCCCGGCAAGTCGATCATGAAGATGCAGCAATTTGAGCGCTGGGGGATGCACAACACGCGCTACGGAACGCCTGCTCACAAAGCCCTCACGGTGGCAAAGCCTCTGGCTGCGGGCATTGCCGTGGCACTCGGAATCACGCTGGCCGGGAGACTTTGGACGCGGCGATGATTCACATCCCCGAGTTCATGTTCGCCACCGGGGTCGAGAACAGCTATCCGGTGATCACAAAAGACGGACACGATTTCCGGCGGGATGAAATGCGCTCCTGCCACCATTACGAGCGCTGGAAAGAAGACTTCGATCTGGTCAGGCAGTTGGGGATCCGCTATCTACGCTATGGTCCGCCGATCTACAAGACCTATACCGGACCGGATCGCTACGACTGGGACTTTGCTGACGAGACTTTTAGAACGCTGCAGCGCCTCGGGATTCATCCGATCGTGGACCTTTGCCATTTCGGTGTACCGGACTGGATCGGAAACTTCCAGAATCCCGATTTCCCCCGTCTCTTCGGCGAATATGCGCGGGCATTTGCGGAGCGCTTCTCCTGGGTTCGGTTCTACACTCCGGTGAACGAAATCCGGATCTGCGCCACGAACTCCGCGCTCCTGGGATTCTGGAACGAGCGGCTGCAGTCGGATTCCGCATTTGTCACCGCGATCAAGCACATGACCAGAGCCTCGCTCCTGGCGGAAGAAGCCATTCTGGCGGTGCGTCCGGATGCGCTCTTCGTGCAAAGTGAAGCCACGTCGTTCTTTCATCCGCTGTCTCCGGATTCGCGGGAGCGCGCGTATGAACAGAACGAGCTTCGCTTCCTTCCTCTGGATCTCTGTTACGGACACGACGTGAGCGCCTGGTGCTATGAATACCTGCTTGCAAACGGCTTGTCGCGCCAGGATTACCAGTGGTTTCGTGAGCACGGCAGGGCGCTGCTGGGCAGCTGCATCATGGGCAACGATTACTATTCCACCAACGAAACCTTCATCGATCCGGAAGGAAAGACATCGGATCCCGGCGAGGTGTTCGGCTACTACGCCATCACCGGGCAGTACTACGAACGCTACAAGCTGCCGGTGATGTATACGGAGACCAACAATCTCGGCGGACACGATGCCCGGCGCTGGCTGCGGAAGGAATGGGCGAACATGGTCCAGCTAAAAGAATCCGAGGTGCCGCTGCTCGGTTTCACCTGGTACAGTCTCACCGACCAGATCGATTGGGACACTGCTTTGCGCGAAGACAACGGTACGGTGAATCCGGTCGGGCTCTTCGATCTGGAGAGGAATATCCGCCCGGTAGGTACGGATTACCGGAACCTGGTTGCGCAATGGAGCAAGCTGATGAACGCTTTACCGCTTTAAACCAACGGCAGCAGCCGGTATACTCTCCAAAGTAATGCCCGGCCGACCCTTCAGCATCGCCATTGCGTCCGCTTTCGCGGTCGCGCTGGGTCTTCAGCTGTTCTTCTTCTCCATGGGATTTTACTCCATTGGCTGGGAAGAATCCGCGCGAACGCTGGATGCTTACTCGTGGGTCCACCACCGCGTTATCCTCACGGGCGCCTGGCTTCCCTTCTATCGCGTCGTCGTCGGCTGGGCGGTTCGGCTGTTCCCCGATCTCTTCCTCACGCCTCGCGTGATTAGTTTCCTGTTCGGAGTGGCGGCCATCGCCGCGACCGCCTGGCTGACGCACGAAATCTTTCAGAGCAGCAGGACGACGCTGATCAGCGTGGCGCTCAGCGTATTTTTTTCGCAGAGGATTGTATTGAGCCTGGCTCCGGTATCGTCGATCCTGTTCACGACAACCATTCTCACCGCCATGGCCGCCCTGGCGAGATGGCTTCGTACTTACGACCGCAATGCGCTCTGGATCTGCGGTCTGGCCGCGGCCGTAGCAGGAACCAACCGCTACGAGGGCTGGGTTTTCGAGGCGGCCATTCTGCTTGCCGTCGTGATCTGCAAGTCATACACACCCGATCGAATCACAGCGCGTGACTTGGTCTTTCTGGGATTGATTTTGATTACTTTCCCGGCGATCTGGGCAGCCGGCACGTTTATCGGCAGCAATCCGATCCAGGCCGTGGTGCGGGATGCAAGCCGCTTTTCCCTGCGTGAGGTTCTGATCAGGAATCCACTGGCAGAGTTCGTGGTTACCAACGCGCTGTCGCTGAATCTGATCGGCATGGCCGCGGTCCTCCGATTCTTTCGGACGGGGGATCTTCGTCAACGGACACTGGTCACTGTTCTCTTCACTCCGCTGCTTTGCATCTCGCTGGGCCTTCTACTCATGCGGAGCGCCCAAACCGGCGCGTCCTGGCGCGATATCTGTGTCTGGAGCATGCTGGCGATCCCGTTTACCGCGAGCCTGCTGTCAGGCGCGGCGTGGCGTTTTCCGGCAGGAAGCACAGGCAAGCTAATTCAGGCCGGTCTCTTACTCATTGTGATCTCCACATCTCTTTACAACGTGGTCCGGCTCAGGCGAGATTCCAGCTGGGCATTTCCGGAATCGGACCGGCTCGCGGGCAGTTTTCTTAGTTCGCTGGCGTCCGCCGCCCGGGGTAAAAAGATCCTGATCGAATCTTCCACTTACGCCTACCTGAATCTTGAGGTGGCGTCCCAGCAACCCGATTCGTTCCTGCTTAACGGGGTGCCGGAGCAGCCCGGAGTACCTCTCCTTTCACCAGGCGGTTCCATCAGGAGGGCGGTTGACGAGCTGGGAGTCAGATTCCTGGTCTTCCAGTCCGACGAATATAAGAGCTCCTTCAGCCACAATCCGGACGTTACCAAAGTTCAGGACTTCGGACGGTGGTCGGTTTACACTGCCCGCTAATAGCGGACCGCGCGGATCTCGGCAGGCGCGGCCACCAGCGTTCCGATCTTCTGCCGCAGCAGTTCCGACCCGTCCAGGCTAATTACCATTTCGCCGCTGGCTGGCAGGTATTTCGCTGCCAGGTCGGCCGGCCGGTCGCTGAAGGCAATCCCACTAACTACCTCTTCACCGCGGAAGCCGGACACCAATTCGAGTTTGCCCTTCCGCTGGCGGAGATACAGGTCGTATCGCCATGGAGGTTGTCCGGCGAAGAACAAGTCCCTTCGAAAGAAGTCGGGACCGTGTCCCACGAACACGGGGAACTTGATCTCAAAAGGTGGATTGAGTTGCGGGCGCAGTCTCGCTGCCGGACTGAACCACTCGGCAAGTTTCACATAGCGGGCGGGCTGGTGACGCACCATATCGTAGTAAGGTCCGTCGATTCCCATAGCGGCATTTACGAAGACACCGAACAAAACCGTAGCCACCAGAGCCAGGCTCACAACGGGTCTTCGCTCGATGAGGACAGCAAACACGACCATCGAGGAAAGAACAAACAGCGGTAGAAAATCCACTTCGTAGCGCTGTGTGATCAGCCCGGTCGTTGCGATAAAGAAGAGAATTGCACCGGCGGCGGCCGGGACGAACCAGATTCTTCGCCGCAGATCCTCGATCAGAAACACGCCGGCCGCTATCGGGAAGAAAGGTGCCAGCCAAAGCGAGCCAACGATCGGTTCAATGAAAAACTCGCCATGCCGCGCGTGCGGCGGCGAGATCGGCATATTCAGGAACGGAAACACCCTGGTAAAATCGGGCGGACAGACCAGATTGTAGTAGAGACAGTAGATGACATTGCCCAGGCGCGGGTTGACCTCTCCGTGCAGCGCCGTGATCTGATGAGCCAGGCCAAATTCCAGAGGGCTGCCAAAGCGGGCGTAGTTATAGGCCGCCATCGACACAGCAACGACCGCTACCGGAGCCAGAAACAGGAGCAGTCGCTTGCGATTCACAATTGCCAGCGCCGCTGCTGCAAAGATGCCAACAATCGCCAGGTGGGGACGGCACGCCACGGCGAGGCCGAACATCAGGCCTGCCGGCAAATGCCACCGGCGTACGAAAAAGAATAGCCCGGCCGCAACACAAAAGTATCCGCCTCCAATCGCCACCTCGTAAACCAGGACTCGGTTCAGCAGGAACGGAATGGACTGGCAGAAGGCCAGCGCGACCAGCATGACGGCAAGATCCCAGGGCTTTGGCCGAACCAGTTCCATAAGCGTCAACGCGGAGAACACGAACCCACCCAGAGCGAACAGGTAGAGCGCATAGTTCTCGGGCATATCGGTGTGGGTCAGCAATCGCCATGGCAGGAACAGCATGATGGCAGGGCCGGCGCCGTGATACAGGTAATAGTGTTTATGGAACAACACAGCGTCCCAAAGCGTGGGGATATTTTGACGCTGAGCGGCATCGGTAGGGTCCGCGAGCAGGAGTAAGCGTGGATCCGGCTCGACCGGAAGATACAGGTGCCCGTGCGCGAACGACCTGGCAAGCATGTCGTAGTAGCCCCAGACATTCCGTTTACCCCACAGGAACTCGACGCCCGCAGCCTGCACTTCCCACCGGTAATAGGAAGCCGCCAGCAACGCCACCACGCCAAACACGATCCAACGAGCTCCGCGCCACGCCATTGCGCGGGGCCACCAGCTACGGTCCCGACGCGAGGGTCCGGCCGGGATTGACGAATTCGGTCCGATGCGCAGATTGTAATATAAGCGCGAAAATGGCGCGTACCGTCTGCATGAAAAGGTCAGCGCTTTGTTTCTCAGCGATTGCTGTAGCTCTGGTTGCTCTCGCGCTGTTTCTTCGCCTGGCTCGGCTTCCGAACGAAAGCGTGGATGGCGATGAAATGTTCTCCCTGCGTGTCGCCACCGCCCCAGCACCGCGGGCTCTGGAAATGATCCGGAAAGATCTGGTCCACCCGCCGCTGTACTATGTGCTTCTCAAGTGGACCCTCCCAGACCGCGGGTCGATCTCCGCGCTGGATCTGCGATTGCTGTCGCTCGCTGCCGGGGCCGCGTTGCTGATTCCCGTGATGTTGGCCGGATCGGCGATCGTTCCCCTGCGCGCTCCGGCGATCCTGGCCGCATGCTTACTGGCCCTAAACCAGACCCAGATTTTCTACAGCCAGCAGGCGCGCTCGTACGCTTTGTTCTGCTTCTTCGCCGCGATGCTGCTGCTCTGGTCATTGCTGATGGACCGCTTCCAGCACACACGTACTTATTGGTTGCTGGGGACGGTTCTGATGGCCGCATCCCTCTACATCCATTATTTCGCGTGTTTCTACTGCGCCGCGGTTGTGCTGCCCGCGGTTGTAGCCAGCGGCTTGAAACGGGTTCGAATGCTGGCCGTGATCACCCTCGGGCTGGCGTCCGCCGCGTTCCTGCCCTGGATCTATCAGGAGACCACGGTTTATCACGAGAAGGGCGGGCTGTCACTCAATCTGGGGTGGAACAATCGCCCCTCCCTCTACGATCTGAAAGCGACCTTGGCCGACAGTTTGGGTGAGCCCGATTTCTACAAAGCCGCGAATGTGGAGGTATTGGTCGGCGCCGCGCTGCTCGGCCTGGGCCTGCTCCCCGGCCCGCGCGCGGATGACAGGTCTCTCAATCTTCGTGTCAGGCTCACACTCGGACTGTGGGCGCTCATGCCGCCCATCGTCACCTTTTTCCTCGCGCGCGAACCTTTGCTTCTGCCCATTTTCGGAGTAAGGCACGTGCTCCCCTCCATGCTGGCGGCTCTCATCCTGATTTCGGCCGGATTATGGAGACTGGCGCAGTATGCGTCGGCGCGGCTGCGAGTGAAGGTTCTCGTCACCGGCGCGGCCGCTTTGGGGGTTCTGCAGCTCTTCCCAGTCTGGAAACACTGGCACGGGCCCACCCGCGAACCCTATGCGGCCGTCGCGCAGCGATTGGAGCAAATGCACTCGGGACTGCCGGTATACACCAGCTGGTATTACGGCATCGCCGAACCTGTATCGTTCTATCTGCAAGGAAGGCTGGCGGTTCAACAGCTTCCGCTTTATCCAGCGCAGCTGCCGGACGACCTGATCCTGCTGTACCGCCCGGCGGCGCAGTTTGAGGTTGCCGCTGTTCAAGCCGTCCTTGCGTCTTTCGACGTGCTGCAACAAAGCTATTATTCGGCCGACCAGTCCATTGCCGGGACGCGCCTGCTGGTTCTGAGGCGCCACGCTAAACTATGACAATGTCCAGCCCGCGTCATGAGGATTGAGCGGATTTACATCCTCTCTTACGCGAAGGACATTCGTTGGACGCGCTGTCTGGTGGCGAGCATCCGCCGCTGGTATCCCAATATCCCTGTTTCGCTGATCAAGGACGAAGGGAAAGGCGCTTATTCCACCGAGGATCTGGAACGGTACTGGGGCGTCGAGCTATTTCAAACACCGCGAAAGCATCTCGGCTACGGGCTGGGCAAGCTGGAACCGCTGTTTGAAACGCGCCGCGAGCGGTGCCTGATCGTCGACAGCGATACCGTTTTTCTTGGACCTGTTTTGGACGCGCTCGAGCAGTACAGCGAGGATTTCATCATCGAGCAATCCGATTATCCTCCCGACGAAATGCGCGCGTATTATCTGGATGTCGAGAAGCTGATAAACATCGAGCCATCCTTTCAATTCCCAGGCTATGTCTTCAACAGCGGCCAGTTCGTGGCGACGACAGGCCTGCTGACGCGTGAGGATTTCGCTCCCTATCTCGAGTTCCACGAACCGCCTCACCTCATGCATGGAGACGTTTTCAAGGCAGGCGACCAGGGCATCCTGAACTTCGTCCTGATGCGCAAGGCCGAGGCGCGGGAGATCACGCTCAGGCGCACGCCAATGATGAGCTGGCCGGTTCACGTAAACCGCCGCAACGTTGCCCTCCGCGCGCTGAACCAAAATTCTCCGCATCGCTTTCTGGTGCACTGGGCTGGTCCGAAGCCGGCATTCTTCACACAGGCCGCGGCCGGATATCTGCTGCGGCACTTCGAAGCGGCGTATTACGCCGGAATCCCCAACGGACGCCTGGCGCACTTCAAAGCACTTTGCGTGAACCTGATGCAGGTGGCGAAAGGCGAGCGCCCGTTGAAAGGTTATGCGTGACCCTGGGCGAACCCGCTACTGCGTCCACTCAACATATTTCTTCAGACTCTCCCCCATATCCAGACGTATGGTGATGGGCCCGCGCGGCAGTGGACACGTTCGCCGGTACAGCAGCGCATGAGAGGCGGGCGGCAACTCGACCCAGCATGGACTGTCGCGCAGGGCCGCCTTCAGCATCGTTAGGTCGGGCCGGTATAACGTCCCATTCTGCAGGACCACGAGAGAGATCGGCGATTTTTCTAAGTAATCGGCAATTTGCCCGGACGAGCCGAATAAGGGCCAGTAATAGCTCTGCGACCAGTCCGTCTTCGCAAGAACTTTAGTTGATCGAAGCACGATGTGGCGGCCAGGGCTGTCCGCCAGGTCCGCCGCAGCAACGAACGCTCCTTCGCTGCGCGGATTGCCCGCAATCAGATACACAATGCCGTTGGAATCTATTCCCTGCATCGCGCGTCTGACCACTGCTTCATAATTGTTGTCCGCTTTCTGCCGCAGCGGAATACCATGAAACACGCACACCGCGGCCGTAAAAACGGCGAGAGCAGTGGCCGCGAAGCGCGGCGAAGAGCTGGTCAGCGAAGAGACGCGCGCAGCCAGCCACTGCCAGCCGCCGCCGATCAGCAAAATGCATGGCGGCAGAAGCGCGAGGAAATACCGACCATTCCACGGCACTATCGCAAAGCTGAAGAAGACCCACCCGGCAAGAACGGCGGCGACAGCCGCTGCCCGGCCAACGTGCGTTCGGCGCAGAACAGTAAGAGCGCCAAGCAGCGCCAATACAGAAGGAAAGTAGCCGAGTTCCTGAACTACTTGCCCAGGGAAGGCGGCGGCGTTTTTCACGACCGACCCAAAGCTGGGTGAGGCAGCCTGGTGAACAAAGAGCAGCCACGGAATTCCAACCGCCACGCAGAGAGCGCCGCTAACCCACAGGCCGCGGTCTCGGAAGCATTCCGTCCGGCCGGCCAGAACGACGGCCAGCCACGGTAGCAGCAGCAGGCTGGAGCCGCGTGCGTGAATCAAAACGGCGGACGCGGCCAGCATCCAGAAGCCAGACCAAGCGCGATTCTTTCTCCGGAGAATGTGCGCCACGCTGACTGCGGCGGCGCACGTCAGCAGCGCGAGAAAGGCATCCGGCAGCACGCCATAGAGTGCCTGTTGCGATACCGGTAGCACCAGAAAAATGACTGCCGCGCAGATCGCCGCAATTTCACTCTGCGTGTCACGGTTCACCTGTCGCCAGATGATCACCGCTGTCGTCGTCATCACCGCCAAACTCAAAAGCAAAAGCGCGGCTTTGCTCCTCCCGAACAGAAACATCCAAACCGCCTCGATCACGTAGAACAACGGCGGCCAGTGTCCAATCGCCACCTTCGGATAGTGGACGTAATACGCTTCGGCAAAAGCCCGCGGCGTGCGCGGCCAGGGAACTGAAGACCTCGCAAACAGACTGATGGCGTAGTCATGCACCATCAGCCCGGAAACCACATGCGCGGGTTCGTCTTCGTCACTCGAAAGGTCGGCCGTGTAAGCGCCGGAGTGCCACTGGAGCACCGACGCCAACGCAAGCAGAATCGCAACAGCGGCCAGCAGGCGGCCCCGCGAACCTGTGACCATCCATTGAGCATACCGGATATGAAAAACCGCTTTGTTATGCTTTGTTTTGGCTTTCCTATCGGCTCCATGGCACGGGTAGCGCTGGTCACGCACGATGTGCAGACCATCAACGGGCGCAGCGGCGGAGTAGCCGCCTTTGTCACACATTTCGGGCGCTTACTGCGCAACTCCGGCGAAGAAGTCACCATCATTCTCACCCGGCAGGAAACCCAGCCGGTCTACGTCGATGAGAACTGGCGCCGCCGGTATCGCGAGTGGGGAATCGATCTTATCGAGCTGCATAATTCCGAGCTCGCGCCGGATCGCTGGTCCGACACATGGACCGTTCGCCTCTCGGAACAGGTAACGCCTGTGCTCAAAGGTTTCGACATCGCCTACTTTCAGGACTGGGCAAATGTCGCGTTCCACGCAACGCGCGTGAAGCGATTCAGCCTTGAGCCCATGCCCGTTCTGGTTACGGTGCTGCACGGGCCTTCGAACTGGATCCGCGTGGGCAATCAGCGCTATCCCGAAATCCCCGAAGACCTGTATCTCGATTACATCGAGCGCTATGCCGCGCGCCACAGTGACATGGTGATCTCGCCCAGTTCTTATCTGGTCGGATGGGCCCGGCAAAACGGCTGGCAATTGCCGCGCGAGCCGGCGGTGCTCGGCCTCCCGTATCTGGATCCCCGGCGGCACGGCGCTTCCCTGCTCTCGCCCGCACTCACGAAATTGATCTTCTTCGGACGCCTCGAGATCCGCAAAGGCTTCGCGATTTTTGTCGCCGCGCTCCGCCTGCTTTTTCGCGATAACAAAGACGCGCTGCGCAACCTGGCGGCGATCGTGCTCCTAGGCGCGGAACAGGAAGCGGGCAGCGTGGAACGAGTTCGCCGCGAGCTCTCGGAACTGGGCGTACCCGTTACCCACGCCGGGGACCTGGACGCCGAAGGCGCGGGAGACTTCTTAGCTCAGCATGCCGCGGACGCCCTCGTCGTGGTGCCCAGTCCGGTCGAAAATTTTCCCTATTCAGTGATCGAAGCTTCGCGAATCCCCGGCCTTCGCCTCCTGTGCTCAAACGGCGGCGGCATTCCGGAAATCTTCAACGGGCAAGGCGACGCACAGCTGTTCGAACCCTTCGCCCTCGGCCTTGCTACAAAGATCGCGGAATGGTTCGCGGCGCCGTCCGGCAGTCACGAAGTAATCGCATACGATGCCGAAGCCGCCAACGCCCGCTGGCTTGAATTTCACCGCAGAGCGCTCGAAAGCGTCGCGCCGGTCAGTCCGCCCCTCCCTCCGCTCTCCGCCACAGTCGACATCTGCATTCCTCATTTCAACCAGTCGGCTTACCTTGGTCAACTCCTCAGCGGGCTGGAGCGGCAAACCACGCGGCACTTCGGCGTAATCGCGGTTGACGACGGATCGCGCCCGGCGGAGCGAGCCGGGTTCCAAACGCTTGCGGAGCAATACCAGCATCGGGGATGGAAGTTCGTTACACAGGCAAACTCGTTTGTAGACGCCGCGCGCAATCGTGCCGCCAGCCTCTCCCGCGCCGATTACCTGCTGTTCGTGGATGCCGACGATTTTCCCGCGCCCCACACAATCGAAAGAATTCTCCAGGCCGCCACTCTCTCCGGGGTCGATTGCCTGGTGGCTGCGGGCGTTCTCTTCGAAGGGGACCAAAGCCCGTACGATGCCAAATCCCAAACCATGTCCGCCAACGTGCGCGCGCGATACTCGCCGCTGGGACCAGACCTGATTTGCGGGCTGCTCGACCCGAACGTGCTCGGCCCTTCCATGATTTTGATCCGCCGCAGTGCTTTCAACGCGGTCGGCGGATACCGCGAAGTACGGGGCGCGGCGCATGAAGATTGGGAACTGCAGATCCGGCTCGTGATGGCAGGTTACCAGGTGGACGTACTGCCGGAATTTCTGCTGTACTTTCGCCAGAGCGAGGGCGGTCTCTCCCGCACCAGCGGCCAGTATGAGGCCCGGCAGAGGCTGATCGAGACCTACGAAGATGCGTTGAACAAAGTCGGGTTGCGCGGCCTGGCGACTGCTGTGGTCACCCTCCTCCAGCGCAGGCGCGAACTCGAAATCGCCGTCAAAGACAACGAGGATTCCCGCGCCGCCCGCCTTCACGGACTCGTCGGCGACATGCTGCGCCGGAAATCTCAGCGATGACCGGCGTCAGCATCATCATCCCCGTTTACAATGCGCTCGAAGAAGCCATGGCGTGCATCGAAAGCCTCTATTCCACGCCGTCGCTCTCCGCATTCGAGGTCATTGTTGTCGATAACGGCTCCGCTCCCGACGTCGCCGATTGGCTCGCCCGCGAACAGCAGCGGCGGCTCAACTTTCACTTCCTTCGATTCAACGAGCCGCTGGGATTTGCCCGCGCCAACAATGAAGGCGCGCGGCTGGCGCGATACGACTATCTCGTGTTGCTCAACAGCGACACAATCGTCGGCGAGGGCTGGCTCGACCGCCTGGCGCAAGCGCTCACCGATGATCCGCTGCTGGGCATTGTCAGCCCCGTCACCAACCGTTGCGGCCATCCCCGCCAGCGCGATCCCGCGGCGCGCTCACTCGAAGCAAGCGAAACGCGGCGCTATGCCCAATCAATCGCCGGCCGCGGCGGGCTTTGGTTCGAAGCGCAGCGCCTGGTCTTTTTTTGCGTCATGCTGCGGCGCACGCTCTGGGAGCAGCTCGCCGGACTCGACGAAGCTTTCTGCACCGGGAACTTCGAGGACGACGACTTCTGCCTCCGCACTCGCATCGCCGGCTACCGCATGGCGATTCTCCCCGACGCCTTCGTGTTTCACCACGAGCGAAGGTCATTCGAATCCAACCGGCTGAACCACGGCGAGTGGATCGCGAAAAACCAAAAGCTCTTCGCGGAACGCGCCAGCCGATGGTCCAGAACCCTGCGGCCCGCCTCTTCCGAACGGGTCAGCCTCCCGTTGTTGAGCGTGATCGTTCCGGTGCTGCCACACCGGATCGACGGCCTGCGCGGCTCGCTTGCCAGCCTGGCCAACCAGACCGTCCAGGGCTTCGAAACAGTTGTCGTCAGCCCGGCAAATCTGGATGTCTCAAGCACCGTCAGCGCTTTCGCAAACCGCCTTCGCGTCCGCACCGTCCAGGCTGCAGCCGAAGACGATCAGGGACCAGCGCATCTTCTCAACACGGGCTTGTCCCAGGCCTCAGGAACAGAGATCGCCTGCCTTCCCGCCGCGGATATCTTCTATCCCTTTCACCTGGAAGTGCTCGCCGAAGGGCTGGCCGTTGAGGCAGCCGCCGCGATGTTTACCGCCTGGAGCGTCGTCGCCGGCAGCCCGGAAAACGAGCGCCGCGCCTCCGTGCAGTTTCCCGACGCGGAACCGAACATCGAGCTGGGCGATTGGGCTCCGCTGCTTTGCTGGATGCACCGGGCCAGCGCCGTTCCCGGCCTCGCGTTCGACCCTTTGTCCGGCAATTTCGCGCCCTGGCGCTTTCTGCTGCAATTGCGCCAGCAAACCAACCCCCGCTATCTCTGCCGCGTCACCTGTGAGCGGCGCCCGGACCCGCCACATGCCACAGACGCCGCATCCGTCGACGGCATCATGCGGCACTTCCCGGTCAACAACCCGTGGAAGGAAACGCAGCGCCGTCAGTTTCAGGAAGGAGTTCGCCAGGGCAACTGGGAAGATCGCCTGGTTATCTCCCGCAACGGCTTGGCCAGAAGAGCCCGCGCCCTGCTCGGCGCCAGAGCGCTCGCTCTTGCAACGAAGCGTTTCGAAGAAGCCGCCGCCGCGCTTGGGCCCGTCCATCCGCACACCGGCAAACCAGACATTATCCTGTTCAGCAGCGTCGAATGGACCGCGCTGACGCAACGCCCGCATCACTTCGCAACGGGTCTGGCCGCGCGCGGACATCGTGTCTTCTGGATCGACGTGCAGTTCCGCGCCCCTGAACTGACCACAGACAACCTGGTGTCCCACTCCGCGCCGAACCTTTTCCACATCGAGCTTCCCGCTTTCGGAAGCACCCTCTACCGCGTGGAGTGGCGGCCGGAAGCGGTGGACACCGTGCTCGCAGCGTTCACATACCTCCGCGCCGCGTACGGAATCCATGTCGCGCGGCAGCTGGTCCACTTCCCCCTTTGGGAGCCGCTCTGCCGCCTTCTGGCCACTCGCTTCAAGTGGCAAATCGTCTACGACTGCCTCGACGATCAGTCTGCCTTTAGCGGCCTTTTCGGCCACCACCTCGGAGAAACCGAATCGAAATTGATCGCCGACAGCTCCGCCGTCATTGTCTCCGGCCAAACGCTCCTCGACATGCATCGCGAGCGGCGTCCCGACACAGTGATGATCCCCAATGCTGTGGATTTTCACCTCTTCCACGGCGCCCAGTCCCGCGGCTTACTCACCGGCCTCGCACATCCCATAGCAGGCTTCTTCGGAGCCTTCTCCGACTGGCTCGATTTCGATTGGGTCGACGCTGCTGCCAGGCGCTTTCCTCACTGGTCTTTCGTCTACATCGGACGCGAGGGCTTCGCGCACTCGGGCGCCGGGCAGCGTTGGAAAGAGGTAATTAGGCATCCGAATGTGCACGTCTTTCCGCAGGCAACGCAAAGCAAACTGTCGCACTATCTTGCCGAGTTCGACGTCTGCATTATGCCTTTCCGCGACCTGCCCATCACCCGCAGCATGAACGCCGTCAAGCTCTACGAATACCTCGCCGCCGGCAAGCCGGTGATCGCGCCGGATTTGCCCGAAACCAGACCCCTGCGCGACGCCGGCCTGATCGCCACTTACCAAAGCTTCGAGGAATCGTTTGCTCTGCTGACCGAAGCCGCCAGCGAAGCAGACCCTTCGGCCATGCAGGCCCGCGTGGCATTCGCCCGCGAAAACACCTGGAGCCATCGCCTCGACGCTCTCTCTCAAGTGCTCGACACTATCGATGCGCCGCCGCCATCTTCTTCACCCGTGCCTCGCGCCGCAGCGACAAATCCCGGCTCAGCCGCATAAACGGCTTTTCCGCCAGGAGGAAAAGCGGAACGGAAAACACCAAAACGGCGGGAACCAGAATCGCCGTCTGCACTGCAAACGCAGCCCACAGCGGAAACGCCCCACGCGAAAGAGGCAGCGTATACGGCAGTAGCATTCGAATCACGAGCTCGTGATAAAGATAAATCGTGTAACACATCGCCCCCGGAATCGCGAGCAGCGGAGAACGAAAAAACCGGCTCGTGATCCTGCCCTCCAGCACTCCCCAAAACAATGGCACCAGGCAAAACGGAACATACCAGCCGAGCCGCGGAAAGCGACTCACCAGCACCCCCAGAAGCACCAGCGAAACCAGAAACGTCGCGTCGCTGCGAAACGACTTCACCGGCACAGCCCTGCCCCGCTCCGTGACAATGTCGGCCAGCAGATATCCCACAACGAAGAACTGCGTGTAATTCACCAGGCTCAACTGCAACCGCCCGTTCCCCGAAGGTTCGATCAGAAACTGTGACACCAGGCTGAACCCCAGAGCCATCGCAATCAGCACCAATTTGCGCGTCCCTGCGGAGCGAATGCGAAAGATCGTCGCCAGCAGTGGAACAATCAGGTAAAACTGCATGTCTACCTCAAGCGTCCAGGTGATGCCGTTCACCCAGCTCGCGTAACCAAAAACCAAATCGTGCAGGTAAAAAAGCGACGCCGCAAAATGCGAAAAAAAGGCCCCAAAGTATGCGCCGGGCTCCTTGTGACCGAAGTACAGCACGATCACCAGAAAACAGACGACGCAGCTCAGCACATACGTCGGCTCCATGCGGACTACGCGCCGCAGATAGAACGATCGCAGATCCGGCGCCGGCAGCCCCGCCCGGCAGCGGCGCGCAAACGGCAGCGCCAGAATAAAGCCGCTTAACGTAAAGAACACGCGAACGGCGAAGCTCAGGTGCAGCGTGAATCCGATCAGCCAGTGGCGTCCGGCCACCAAATCCCAGTCCCGCGGAAGCGCAACCTTGCCGAACGTTTCCGACTGCACCAGATACGACGCCATGATGTGGTGCATCAAAATTGCCAAGAGCGCCAGCGAGCGAATGCCGTCCAGCTCCGGAATTACCGCGCCGGAGGACGTGACGCGGCAGACCCGAGTCGTGATCCAGCCGGTGACCGTCAACGCCGGACGCCCTGCTGCTCATGAAGCCGCATGCGCAGCGAAAGCGGAACATTCCGCCGAAGCTTCTCCTGCAATTCCTCACAGTGCCGATCCAAGTGGAACAGAACGGCCGCCAGCCCCGCCATCCCGACTTCCCGCAACGCCGCATCATACGCGCCAGTCAGCCGCTGCTGCGCCGGGAACACTTCTCCGGTATTGGTGAGCCCGTCGGCGGAACGCCGGAAGTGAAGCAGGTACTCCGGAAGCACATCGCTCTCGCAGCCCGCCTGCAGCAAACGAATCTGAAACTCCCAATCCTCGTGCCCCGCTCCGCGGCATTCGCGATATCCGCCCACCTTTTCGAAAGCTGCGCGCCGCACCAAAATCATCGGCAGCCCGAGAACCATCGGATCGACCAGGCCCCCCAGCATGTCCGGACCCAGCGGCATATACGCGACCCCGCTCCGATCCGGCGCACCCTCCGCATCCAACAGCCAGCCGCCTGAAAGCAGGCAATCCACGCCCGATCGTCCAGCCGCGTCGAGCAATCGTTCCACCGCGTTGGGCGTGGGAACGTCATCGGCATCCAGAAACAACAGGTAATCCGCCCGCGACATCTGCGCCGCGCAATCCCTCGCCGCATCCACAAAGGCATTCGCCTGCCGCACAAACTGCCAGCCACGCCGCGCATACTCGCCCGCCGCGGCATCGAACTCCGCCCGCGACAGCGCATCCGTCGAACCATCGTCAATCGCAATCACGCCGAAATTCTTCTCGCTCTGCCCCGCCAGAGCAACCAGCAGCTCGCGAAGATACCGGCCCTTGTTGTAATACGGAATGCACACGTCAACGCTGGGCCGGCGGCTTCCCCCAGCCTCAACCGAAGAACGTCCTGCGCAAACATCGCGATGGAAAGCGAGCCACCGCGCATTCGCCGCCGCGCTGTCATAAACCGCCAACTCTTCCGCCTGCATCGGGTGCGACAGCCGCTCCGCAATCATCGCAGCCAGCGCCGGCGCGACAGGCTCGAACAGCTGTCCCTCGCCCGCCGAACCAACCACCTCCGGGATCCCGCCGCCGCGCGAGCAAATCACATTGAGTCCCTGAATCGAGAGCGCCTCCATCACCGCATAAGGGAAGTTCTCAAACGGACTCGGAATCACCACCAGAGCCGTCGAAGCATGCGCCGCCAGATAGCTCACTGCCGACCCCGTGTCCAGGTTCGGCAGATGGACTACCGCAACACCCGTCACGGCCAGCAACCGGCGCAACGCCGCCACGCTGCCCGGCTCCCGTTCCTGCCCCAGCAGAATGATCTCTTCCACCGCGCTCAGCGCAACCGGATCGCCGTCACAAAGCATCCGCAGCGCTTCGCTGAAAATCTCGAATCCCTTACGAATCTCCAGCCGCCCGAAGAACACCAGCCGCCGAATCACCCGCGCGTCCGCGGCCGCACTGCCACCCTCCCGCGCGCGCTCCCCGAAGTACGGCAAGCCAAGCACCTCAGGCTCGCGCCGGAACCGCCAGCCATCGTTCTTCAGCCAGCCTGCCAGATAGCGGCTCGGCGCCACAACGTGGTCGCTGTGCTCCGCGCTGTAGCGCTCCACATATTCAATCTGCACATCGTCGGGAATGGCGGGAAGCTGCCGGTTCCCAAAGCGCACCCAGCGCGAAGGCCCGTGCAGCACGGTGACAAACACCGGCGCGCGTCGCGAGGAGAATCGGCGCTCCCGGATAGCGCGGAAGCCGGCGTTCGCCCAGTCCTGCAGATACACCACATCAAAGCGGAACAAGTGCGGCGAAAGCTCTTCCGACAGACGCGCCGGCCACGCTTCTCGCCAGCGGTCCGCCGCCGCCGGCGGAGTATGCACTTCCAGAACATCTATCCCCCAGGCGGTATAGCGTTCCTTCCATTCGCGGTCGATCGATACAGCAGACGTCGAAGCGGAGACGAAAATAATCGACACGTCCTCCCCCGCGTCCCTCAGCAGTCTCGCGAAATGAGTGACAAAAGCGCCGACACCGCCCGCGTGTCCTCTTACTGTCTGCACGTCGTAAGAGACCAATGCAACCGACGCCATGACCCGTTATTCTAACAACTTGAGCGATTCGCTCCTCAGCACGCCGCGCGGCTGCCTGGTGGGAATTCTGCTGGCAGATGCGGCAGTCGCGAGACAGGCGGCACAGGCACTCTCCGCCGCTGGCACATGGCCGCTCGCCTTCCAGTCAGCCAAAACGTGGAGCGTCAGTTCGCAACTGGCGGACGCCATTCCGGCCCAGCAGTGTCAGCCCCCCGAAGGCGAATGGCGCGAATTTCGGCGCGCCTCCATCGCCACGTTTGCGCTTTCCGCCTCGCGTGCATCAAAGGGCCTTGCCGCCCTCGGTCATCTGGAAAGCGGCGGAATCCCGGCCGCCGCCTTCAAAGGTTTGGCTTCCATGGCCAGGCTCTATCCGTCCCCGGGGAAACGCAGCATTAAAGATGCCGACATCCTGATCGAAAAGCAGCATCTGGCAGCGGCGCTCCAGAGCCTTTCCGCCCTCGGCCTCACCGCTCTCGAAGCCCACCATCCCGAGCGGCTCGATCGCTTTCTCGATAACTGCCCTGGGTTCTCCGGCAACAAGGCAATCGTCCTTTACGCCCCCGATGGCTTCGAGGTCGATCTGCACTGGTCCGTCGGCATCCCGGGCATGGAACCCGCGGCGCTCCTGCGGCGCTCCGATTCCGTGAAGCTGTTCAACACTCCGGTTCGCATCGTCAGTCCGGAAGACGCTATCGTTCTCACCGCCCGCCACGCCATTCGGGAAAATCTCGCCGTCGATACCATGTGCAGGGACCTGTTCGATATCCGCCTCTCATGCGAGTGCCTCGCCGCGCGGGGAACGCTCGAGACTGCATGCCGAAATGCCGCGCAGCTGCAAAGCCACATCCCCCTGCTGGCGCTGACGGGCATCCTCCAGTCGCTCGATGCAAACGCCACGGGCGTGAAAGAAGCAGCCGCACTACTGTCCGGGCCCGCCAGGCCCAAAGAGCGCCGCATCGCGGAAGGCCTGCGCGAACTGTTCTTCTATCAGGTCGGGAAAGGGCCCGTCAGCAAAGACCTGCTCTATCTCACCCACTCCCGGCCGGCCCGGCAGATCCTCGCCGGAGCATGGTCGAACTGGCAGGACTATCGCGGCCTCATGCGCTCCATGGAAGAGAAACTGGATGGCGAGGAAGTCCCCCTGACGCGCCGGCTTCGCTCACTGTTCGGCGCGATTCAAAAAACCGGCCCGCGGCACTTGCTCGCCATTCGCGCGCTCGCCCGCATGAAATACGGCGGATAGCGTCAACTTTGAATCCAATTCACCTGCGTTTGAAATCCGGTATAGTGCTCATCCATTGAACGGTTCAAACAGTAGTAATACGCCGCCAGCGAGTTCCGAAAACGGCCCGGCGGACAAGTCAGTGGGCGCGGATGGCCGTGAAATGTGTCGGTCCCGGATTCGAAAATCACCGTCCGGTTAAAAACAGGAGCAATGCGCTGCACGCATTCGGCGCCATTGCGCGACCAGAGTTCCAGGTGGCCCCCATACTCCTCCGGCCAGTCCCGGTTCAGGTAGATGATGATGTTCAGCTTCTGGCAGAAGGGAGCGCCCAGCGGGTGGCGCTCGGTGTCGGTATGCACCAGCAGCCGTCCGCCGGAACCGGTGGAATGCAAACCGCCGCCGCGAAATGTCGGATCGCCATGCAGGGAGTTCGGCCCCGCGCCGCTTAGAATGCTGAGGAACTGCAGGAACAGCGCCGAATTCAGCTGCAGCAAAAAGTTCCTCGTCACGGGACCCACCAGCGCCTCGCGTGAGATGCCCATTTTGATTGAAACATCCGCGTCTTCCACGGCAGAGCCGGAGCCCCATCGGGTCCACTGCTCTGCATCGCGCGACGGCAGCTCTGCCACCACCGCCTGCAACACGCTTTCGGGAAACAGGCCATCGATGGCGATGTGCCGGAAAGGGGTGGCTCCCTCGAACGCTCGCCGGTGCCGGAGTGCGGTTTCCAGGAGGGCTTTCGGCTCCGGGCAATAACACAACAGTTCGCGAGCGGATCCCGTCAAACCGTCGATCTTCGATGAATTTCCCGCGGTCTCAGTCGCCATACGCGACGGTTCTCCTGTAGTCGATTCAGTCCACCCCAACGGCGGCGCGCTTGTCAAGCGGCAATCCCCGCCCGAAGTGAAGCTGATCCGTTTGCCTGTTATTCTGGTGCCAATGGCCAGCGCCGGTCCCCGTGCCGTTCAGATCGACGCTTCTTCCCACTGTCAACTGGCCTGTCCCCTCTGTCCAACGGCGGACGGCCGCACCCGTCCCGTTCTCGGCGCCGGGCACCTCAAGGTCGCGGATTTCGAGGCTCTTCTCGACGCCAATCCGGATCTGGCCGAGGTGGAACTCTCCAATTACGGCGAGATGTTTCTGAACCCGCATCTGCCGGAACTGCTCGAAGCCGCCTGGCGTCGCAAGGTTGTCGTGAGCGGCAATAACGGCGTGAATCTCAACTTTGCGCGCGAAGAAGCTCTGGAAGCGGTGGTGCGCTACCGCGTCCGCGCGCTTACCTGCTCCATCGATGGCGCCAGCAACGCCACTTACTCGCAGTACCGCAGGAATGGCAACTTCGAAAAAGTCCTGGGCCACATCGACCGCATTCTCGAATACAAGCGGCGCTTCGGCACCGCCTTCCCGATGCTCTACTGGCAGTTCGTTGTCTTTGGTCACAACGAACATGAACTGGAACAGGCGCGCCAAATGGCTGCCAGCCGCGGGATGGAGTTTGTGCCGCGCCTCTCCTGGGATGCCGATCATTCACCGGTGGGCCAGCCCGAACTGGTTAGAATCCAAACGGGTCTCGGCGCCGCGAACCGCGACGAATACAAAGAGCAGAAGGGTGTGGAATACACGCGCGATATCTGCAGTCAGCTCTGGCATGCGCCCGTTGTCAACTGGGATGGCAAACTCCTCGGCTGCTGCGTCAATTACTGGGGTGACTTCGGCAGCAACGCCTTCACCGACGGTCTTGCGCAAAGCATGACCAGCCCGAAAATGCGACGAGCCCGCGAAATGCTGACCGGCCAGGCTTCTGCCGATCCCTCCATTCCCTGCTCTACGTGCCACCAATTTGAAAGTCTGCGCGATTCCGGCCGCTGGCTGACGGCCTCCGAGATCGAAGCGAACGCAAGGCCGAAGTACATCCTGAGCATTATGCCCACAGGCGCTCAGGGAATGCGGTTCGCGCAGATCGGCGTCGTCCCGGCGCAAATCGGCGAGCCGGAGGGCGTCACCCCTCCGTTCGGAGTTTCCGGGCGGATTTTCCGCTTTGGCATCGATACAGCGGTTTTCTGCACCGTACCTGCGCCCGGTGAGTATCGCGCGGAGGCGCGTGCGCTCACTGCCAGCGGATGGCAGCGGCTGAGCTTTCCCTTCACAGTTGCGGAGCGTCCCGTCTGTCAGGAATTGACCCTGGATTTTCACGGAAGCGTGCCTGCCGGAAGGCAAACGCCCGGCGATTCCACCAGTCACTGGCTGCCATCGTGGGTTTGTTAGCGGCATTATTCAGCCCTAAGTGGTAATAACATTTCAAGCCTGTAAGAAAACTCCCGTACTACAAACTTTGACAGATAAGATTTGCGGGTCCGGCTTGGAAAAATTGGAGCCGAAAGTTACACTCGTCTGATGGAGAACGTTTGCTTCCGGGTCGATGCGCCGTCCGTGATTTACGAGCAGTTCGATGCCGAACTCGTCGCGATTCACCTGGATACAGGTTCGTATCACAGTCTGATGGGAGCAGCCGCCGATGCGTTCGTCCTGCTCACCGGAGAAGCCACCGCGCCGGAGCTGGCCGAAGCGCTGCAAATGAAGTATCAGGGCAGCGCGGAAGATATTGGCAAAGCTTTGGGCCCTTTTCTGACCGCCCTCGAAGGCGAAAAACTTATCGCCCGGGTGGAGGTTCGGACGCCGCGCCCGCCGCTGCAGCTGCAGGCCGGTCCGGTGAAGCTTCCGTTTGTGCCGCCCAGCCTTGAGGCTTATCACGATCTGCAGAGCTTGTTTCTGCTTGATCCCGTCCATGAAGTAGGCGATCGCGGCTGGCCTGAGCCGCTCGAAGCCGCCCCGAAGATGGACGATCGTCAGAAGTGACCTCGCTCGCGCAACTGCTCGAGGAGTATGGTCAGGAAGCCGCGCGCGAACAGGGGATCGTCAGCCGCCGTTTCCGCATCGGCGGTCGCCAGATCACGTTTAACTTTTGTGGCGGCGATACCGTTGAATCCCTAACCGCTTCTCTCGAACATCTTGCGCAGCCCTTCTCCCGTGACGGCGCAAGTGGATTCACCGTGTGGGTCTGGGACGGGCGAGTGGCGCCGCGCAATCGTGTCCTGCGCGCTTACCTCTTCACGCTCACCAACTGGTGGTTTGACTACACCGGTCCGCGCGGTGAAGTGCTCGATGTCCACGCGGGAAACATCGCTGCGAACTATCACCCGGATACCGGGACGCTCAGCCTGGTGGATCATGAGCGCAGGGTCGCGTTTTATTGGAAACGCGATTCCTCTCCCGTGCTGTATTACGAGCAATGTGCTCCCTTCCGCAGCCTGCTGCATGGCCACATCCGGCGCAGCGGCGGCCAGTTTGTCCATGCCGCGGCCGTGGGAACCGAAGCCGGTGGCGTCCTCCTCGCCGGCAAAGGCGGGTCCGGAAAATCCACCTCCGCCCTCTCCTGTTTATCGTCGCCCCTGCGCTATGCCGGGGATGACTACTGCATGGTAACCGCGAGTGCTCCGGGCGCCTTCCAGGTGCACAGCCTGTACTGCACTGCGAAGGTGGTCGCCACGGCCGATCTCGACCGTTTCCCCGGTCTCGCCCCTCACGTGATGAACCACCACCGCGAATCAGGAGAGAAAGTTGCCGTTTCGCTCTATCGAAACTGGGCGCAAAAACTGATTGAGGGCTTTCCGCTGCGCGCGGTGCTGGCTCCCCGCATCACCGGCGCGCGCGACACCACACTGGTCGAATGTTCCTCCAGTGAAGCGCTGATGGCCATCGCGCCCAGCACCATGTCGCAGCTGCCGTTCAGCGGGCGTGAAGATCTCCGGTTTTTCGGCGCCATGGTGCGCAGCGTACCCTGTTACCGGTTGCTGCTGGGAACGGATATCCGTCAGGTTCCTTCCGCCATTCTGTCGTTATTACAATCGCTTGGTGTCGATCACTCCCGTGACCTCAAAGAGCGAGTCCTGACTGCGGCCCACCTTGCCTAACCACCACAACGACTCGATTACAGTGGTGTCACCCGCGCACAACGCGGCCCACTTCTACGACGGCTGGCTCGCCTCCATTCAGTCGCAGGACTATGCGAACCTCGACGTCGTTCTGGTGGATGACGGATCGAACGATGGTCTGTCGTCCAAACTTAACTCCGATTCCGCCAATGTCCGCTACATGCAAACGGACCATCGCGGACCGGCATGCGCCCGCAACGCCGCCATCCGCTCCTCGCAAAGCACATACATCGCGTTTCTCGACCTGGACGACCGCTGGACCCGCGGTCATTTGAAACGCATGGTCGCAGCCCTTGAGGCCGATCCGGAGGCCGGCATCGCCCAGGGGCTGATCCGCAAGTTCCTTTCTGAATCGGAGGATGTCCTCACTTACTGCTCCGAAGCCTACCGTTTCGTCAACCTGGGCGCCTGTGTGTTCCGGCGCGACGTTTTCGAACGCTGCGGCCTCTTCGACGAAGGGCTCCGTTTCGGCGAAGATTTCGATCTGATCATTCGCTGTTGGGAACAGGGCGTCCGGAAGCTGGAGGTGCCTGCGGTCTCCCTGCTTTATCATCGGCACAACGAGAACATGACCAACGGAAAAACGGTGGTCGAGCTCGGCGCCATCCAGGTCTACAAGCGCCGCCTCGACCGCATGCGCTCCGGCTCTGTCGATCTCGCGGCCGTGCAGGCTCGCGGCATTGGCTTCCCGGATTACATCGGGCGCACCGTCGGTCCGTTCGACGAAGGCTGCCGCGAGCCGGTGGAGTTCTAGATCCGAATGTCCCTCCCCGGCGTCAGCGTCATCGTGCCCGCGTTTAACGGCAGCCGCTTCTACGAAAGCGCCATCGATTCGATTCTGCTGCAAAACCGGCCGGACCTCGAAATCATCATCGTCGACGACGGATCCACTGACGATCTGGCCGACAAGGTCCACGCGAGCGCCTCGAGCGTTCGCTACCTGCGTCAGGCGCGAAAAGGCCCGGCCGCCGCGCGGAATCTCGGCCTGCGCGCCGCTTCCGCGGAGTTCGTCGCGTTCCTGGATATCGATGACGTCTGGACCGCCGGCCACCTGACCCGCCTCTGCGAAGCGCTGCGCCAGACTCCGGAGGCCGGTCTGTCCCAGGGCTGGGTGCGGCAGTTCGCGCTGCTGCCGGATGGCGCTCGCATGCTGTCCGGAACCTATCGAATGCCCTATCTGGGCTCCTGCGTCTTTCGCCGAAGCGTCTTCGCGCACTGCGGCGGGTTTGATGAAAGCATGCAGATGGGCGAAGACTACGATTTCCTCTTCCGCTGCTGGGAGAAAGATATCCCCAAGCGGGACGTGGACGAAGTCTCGCTTCTCTACCGCCGGCATGAAGGAAACATGACCCGCGGCAAAAACCGGCATGCCAATCTCGCCGTGCTGCTTCGCCGCATCGAGCGCATCCGCGCCGGAGCCATCGATCCCGTAGCCAGCCGCCGCTTCGTCTTCCAGGGCTACATCGGAGACATTTGTCGATTTTGGGAAACCCAGGTGGAGATGCCCGGCCAATGGAACCTCTTGTCAGCGTCATAATCCCCAGCTACAACGGCGCCCGGTACATTCGCGAAACCCTGGAGAGTGTTCTGGGTCAAACCTACACTCCTCTCGAGATCATCGTCGTCGACGACGGCTCAACCGATGCCACCGCCGCGCTCGTAAAAGGCATCGCGCCGCGGGTCACGCTGATCACTCAGGCGCGCCAGGGACATCCGGCCACTCGTAACCGGGGCGTAAGCGCCGCCTCCGGTCGTTTCCTCAGTTTTCTGGATCATGACGATGTTTGGACGCCTTCGAAAATCGAAGCCCAGATGAACTGCTTTCGCCGCGAACCCTCGCTCGACCTGGTCTTCGGCCACATCCAAAACTTCTTTACCCCCGAAATGACCGACGCCGAAACCCGCCTGGTCCGCGTGCCTCTCCATCCTTTGCCAGGCCTGCTGCAGGGCGCCATGCTTGCCACGCGAGGCGCATTCGATAGAGTAGGTCCGTTCTGCGAGCAGCGCGACATGGGCGATTTTCTCGACTGGTACGGAAGGGCCATGCTCCTCGGACTGAAAACGGAAATGCTGCCCGACACCGTGCTCCGCCGCAGAATCCACGCGACCAACTACAACCGAACTCACAAGCACCTGCGGCGGCAGTACCTCCCCGCCGTGAAGCAGCTGCTCGACCGGCGCAGGGCCGCGGCAACTCCGCCTGCCGAGGGCTGATCGCCATGTCCCCCGATGCCCTGGCAATCCTGAACGCGCTGATGCTCTCCCCTGCCGAGGGAAAGCAAGCCTGGCGAACCTGGCGCGCCCACTCCGATCTAGACAAAATCGACGCGGACTGCCTGGAACTGCTCCCGCTTCTCTCAGCCCGCTTCTCAGAGTGGTTTCCCGAAACCCCGGAGGACACCGGCAAACAGACCATCCTCGGCATTTGCCGTCGCGGCTGGGCCGCCAATCAGCTGCGCTATCGTGCTGTCGCGGAGGCAATCACCACCCTGCGGCGCACCGGCATCGATCCGGATGCGGTCTTCGGACCCGTCGCCTGGGCCCTGCTCTGCGCGGAGGAAAAGGCCGTCCGTCCCATCGAAACGCTAAACATCCTGATCGGCCGCGAATCCGCTGCCCCGGCCACGCGCGCGCTCGAAGCTGCGGGCTGGACCCCCGAACCCGGCATGCCGAATCCGGAGGGCCTCGCTCTCGACACCTTCGCGGGAATCTGGTTTCGTTCTCCGTCGGGCATGTCACTGCAGCTGGCCTGGCGCCTCTGGCAGGTTTCCCCCGAACTCGCGCGCGCAAACGAATCGCTGCCCGCTCGCCAGCCCCTGACGATCCAGGGCACCGGCACCTTCGTCGTCCCGACCGAAGAACTGCTCCTCGATGCCCTCACGCGACAGGATGACCGCATACCCTGGCAGTGCGACGCCCTCGTGCTCCTGCGAAACCGCACCGTCGACTGGCGCCGCCTCCAAATCCTGACGCGCCGTTTCCCCGCCGCTTCCGCCCGCCTGCGCGACCTTCGCAGTCACATCGCCCTTCCCATCCCCGCGGCCCTCCTGAACCCACCCGCATCCGGACCACTCCGCAGCCGCCTCACCGGCATCTGGGTCGATTACCGCCAGGTCTGCTGGGCTCGCGGCGAAACCGCGGCACTCCCTGGCTTCACCACGTACCTCTGCAAGCGACTCACCCGAAGCATATCGCCCGGCGACCGCGAGCGAACCTCGTGACCGTCATCGACGCCTCCGGCGAATCCGCCGGCGCCAAACTGGCCGAGTGCTGGCAATACCGAACCCTGTTCCTGTTTCTCACCTGGCGCGACATCCGCCTCCGCTACCGTCAAACGTCGCGCGGCGTCTGCTGGGCCCTCGTCCAGCCGCTCCTGCCCATGCTCATCTTCGCCGCGCTCTTCGCCCAAGTCCTGCGCCCCGAATTGCGAAACGGCCCATACTGGCTGTTCGTCCTCGCCGGTCTCGCGCCATGGAATTTCTTCGCGAACGCAGTGAACTACGCCAGCGCCACCTTCGTCGGCAACTTCAACCTGCTGAACAAAGTCTATTTCCCGCGCGCCATCCTGCCCGTCGCCGCCGTCAGCGCCTGCCTTGTCGACCTCCTCGTCACCTCACTCGTTCTCGCCGCCCTCAGCTGGTCGCAGGGCTATCACCCGTCCCCCGCCTCGCCCTGGTCCCGCTGATCATGCTCGCGGAATTTGCCATCGCCCTCGCAGCCGGCACTGCGGCGGCGTCTCTGATCGTGCTCTACCGCGATCTCAAGGCGCTCGTGCCCTTCCTCGTCCAGGTCTGGATGTACTCGACACCCGTCTTCTACCCTCTCGAAATCATCCCCTCCCAGTGGCGCTGGATTGCCTGGCTCAACCCTATGACCGGCATCGTCGAGACGTTTCGCTTCGCTCTCTTCGGCTCTCCCGCCGACTGGACCGGCGTCGGCATCTCAGCCCTGACCTTCTGCGTCGGCGGCATCGGCGCGGCGCTCGTCTACCGCAAAGTGGAAACGGATCTGGCCGAGCGCGTATGAAATCCATCTCTCTCGAAGGGGTCTCGAAGGATTTCATCCTCTCCTCCCGCCGCCTCCATGCGCTGCAGGACGTCAACCTCGAAACCGAACCCGGCGACGTCGTCGGCATCATCGGTCGCAACGGCGCGGGCAAATCCACCCTCCTGAAGCTCATCGCCCGTATCCTCCGGCCCACCGCCGGCAGAATCCGTTTGAACGGCCGCGTCGGCAGCCTGCTCGAAGTCGGAACCGGCTTCCATCCCGAGCTCACCGGCCGCGAGAACATCTTTCTGAACGCCGCCATTCTCGGCATGAACCGGCGGGAAATTCTCAGCAAGCTGGATGAGATAATCGCCTTCGCCGGATTCGAAGAGCTTCTCGACGAGCCCGTCAAACATTACTCCTCCGGGATGTATATGCGCCTCGCGTTCGCGGTGGCGGCGCACGTCGAGCCCGAGATCCTGCTCATCGATGAAGTGCTTGCCGTCGGCGATGCCGATTTCCAGCGCAAATGCATCGAACGCATCGAACAGGTGGGCCGGCGCGGCCAGACCGTCTTATTTGTCTCCCACAGCCTTCATTCCGTTCTCAGGCTCTGCCGGCGCGCCGTGTTGCTCGACCGGGGCCGCGTGGTGGCAAGTGGTCCCACGCCGGAAGTTGCCGCGCGATACCTCGACAGCGGCTCCGGAAGCACTGCCGAGCGCCGCTATCCCCACCGTCATCAGGCCCCCGGCGACAGCGTCGCGCGTCTGCGTGCCGTGCGCGTTCGCTCGCCCGCCGGTGACAAACTCGAGCACCTCGATATCGGCTCACCCTTCTGCGTCGAGATCGAGTTCGAAATCCTCACCGCCGGCATGGTGGTATTTCCCTCCTTGGTGGTCTACAACGAATGGGGCCCCATCTGCTGGTCGACCGATGTCGATACCGCCTGGCATGGCCGCCCGCGTCCCGTCGGCCATTACCGCGTCGCCGCATGGTTCCCCGGCAACTTCGTCTCGGCCGGAATGCTCACCGTCACCGTCGCGGTCCATTCCTTCTCCCCGCACACCGCCCACTTCCGCGAGCCCGACGCCGTGCGCTTCCAGGTTCTCGAAACCGCCGGCGGCAGCCGCGGCAATTTCACCGGCTACATCGATGGCGGCATTCGTCCCTTGCTCCGCTGGGACGTCGACCACACCCCGTTACTCCCCGAATCCGCGGAGTCCGGCGAATGACACCGCCGGCAATCTTCTTCCGCCTCGACGATATCGGCCCATCCGACCGAACCAGCTTCCGGTTCATCGAGCACCTCGAATCGCTCGAACGCCCCTACGTACTCGCTGTCATCCCCGATGCACTGGCCTGGCGCATGAAGCGATTTCTGCGCAGAACCCGCCATGCCGCCCTCTACCAGCACGGCGTCACCCACCGGAGCCACGCGCGAGTCGAGCCGCTCGACGAGTTCCCCTCGGAATGCGGCACGCAGCACATCGAGACCGCCATCCGTCGCGGAAAGCAATCGCTCGAAAAGGCTCTCGGCCGGGAAATATCCGGCTACGTTCCGCCATGGAATCGCCTCTCGGAACCGGCTCTGCGCGTTCTGGAACAGGAAAACTTTCGCGTCCTTTCCGCCGATTCCATTCTCCCCACCACGCTTTGTCAAATCCCGGTGAGCGTCGATGTCTACTCCGCCTATCGCCCGGTCACCGTGCGCTCGAACGCCGCGATTAATACCGAAATCACCGACCGCCTGCGAACCGCGGATCTCACCGGGGTGATGCTGCACCCTCGCTCCGTTCCACGCCGCCAACTCCCGCAACTCCTCGAGCTCATCAGCGGTAATCTGCCGCGCACCGTAACCGGCTCTCGCTGGAATGAAATAACGTCGGGCGCCTAAAGGTATACTTCCCGTTGGCAACCACCAAACGCAGCTTCGACCGCTGGGAAATTGCGTTTGTCTCCCTCGTTTTCATCATCGGACTCGTCATCCGGGTCCGGTTCGCCGCTCTCGATTACCTGAATCCCGACGAAATCGAAGTCACCGTGGACGCGTTTGGCACCCTGCGTCAGACACTCCACAATGCCCTCACCATCACTCATCCTCCGCTCCTCGAGTTCATCACCTTCGCCGTCTGCCGCATCAGCCGGACCGAACTGGCGCTCCGCCTCGTGCCTGTTCTCGCCGGCAGTTTGTTTCCGCTGCTCCTGTTCTTCTGGCTGCGCCGTGTCGCCGGCAGCATCGGCGCCATGGCCGCGCTCCTCGTGCTGACGCTGTCGCCCTACCCGATCGCTCTCAGCGTACAGGTCCGCTGTTATACCCTGGCCCTGTTTTTCGTCACCGCCTCCCTGCTCGTTCTGGAGAAAGCGCTCGCCACCGGCCGCTGGCAAATCGATGGCGCTCTTCAGCATCCTGCTATGGTTTTGCGTTGTGTCGGATTACAGCACCGCGTGGTTCGTCGGCGCCGCCGGTGTCTTCGTTCTCCTCAGTTTCCGCTGCCTGCCGGCTTCCGTAAAAGTGGTTTGGGTCGCGGGCCAGGCGGGAGCGCTGCTCCTTTATGCCGGGCTGTTCCTCATCCAGGTCCGGCTCTACCGGGGCAACAAAGTCGCCCTTGACGCGGTCAACGGCTGGCTGAAGAACGAGTTCCCCCAGCCTGATAACTTCTGGAAGTTCCCGTTCACCCACACGCTTGGACAGTTCGAATATCTGGTCGCCTCGGTATGGCTCGGCCGCCTCGCCTTCGTCCTGTTCGCAGCCGCGATCTTTCTGCTGTGGACCGGACGAACCGCACTGGAGAAAAACCGGGCGCGCGCGCTTGCCGTGCTCCTCGTGCTTCCGTTCCTGCTGTGCATCCTCGGCGCCTACGCCCGCCAGTTCCCCTACGGCGCAACGCGCCACACCATCGTGATGGGGCTGTTTGCCGCCTCCGGGGTCGCGATCGCCATTAACCAACTGCCGCGCCGCCTCGGCCTGCCGCTCGTCTGGGGAATGCTGCTCCTCTCGCCCCTTTGGTCGCGCGTTCCCCTCCGTGAAGACATCCCCGCCGACCGCCATCGTAAGTCGCAGATCCTCGCGTGCCTGGATTACATGCGCGCCCACATTCCTCCGGGCAGCCTGATCTTCACCGAGCGCGAAACTCTCGACATCCTCGCGTATTACTCCGGCCATCAAACCATCCTGCCGTGGCCCGGCGCGGAACAGTACTTCTCCGAAAACCTGCTCGCCGGCCGCTGGCGCGTGGCCGCGCGGGACTATATCTACGTGACTCCCGAAACCTACGAATCCGCCCTGGCCGCGTTCCGCCGTCAGTACGGTTTGGGCAGCCGGCAAAAAGTCTGGGTGCTCGATGGCGGCTGGACAGCCGTCTCCGGTCCGCCGGACGCCAAACGTCCCTTCACCAAAGCCGTCCGGGTCTTTCAGGCCGGAGAAGACTAACCGCAATCCGGATCAGTGCGAGAGCATCGATTCCAGTACCGGAAACAAACTCGCCGTATTCTGGTTTCGCGACTGGTCCAGCAATCTGGTCCTGTCCGCGAATTCCGCCCCGTACATCGGATACAAATCCTTCTCGTGGAGGAACTCGATAAGCGCATGGATCTGGGCTCGCACCGAACCCGGCAGATCCGCCTCCGCCTGCAGCAGGCTCTCCAGCTCCTTCGTCACCTGCGCCTTGATCTCCGGCTTCAGCACCTGCGCATTCATGAACCGCGGCCACTCCAGAAACGTGAAAGTAATCCGGCTCGGGTCTACAAAATTCGCCTCCGTGATCGCCCGGTAGTGCGCCGCAAAATCAATCACGTTGAAAATCGAAACAACAAAGTGCAGATTGCGCTTCGCATGGGGCAGCTCCCGTTGAATGCGCCTGACATTAGCGGACCACTTCCCGTAATCCAGCCCTTCGCGAATAAATTCGCCCTGCTCGCCCGCTCCGTCCAGGCTCAGGCTGATCTCCAGATTCGGAAACCGGCGCCAAAGCTCCACCACATCCCAGTGCTTGAACTTCAGGAAGCTCAGGTTCGTGTCGTACTGCAGCAAAACATCGGTTTTTCCCGAAGCGATCAGCTTCTCCAGCAGGCGGTAATGCGCATCCGTGATCAACGGCTCACCCCCGGCTAAGTGAACCGCTTCCAGATCGGGAAGAATGTGTTGGTCGAAGTCCTGCCAGAACGAGGCCAGCCTGTCAAAGCCCTGGTACTTCACCGCAATCGCATTGTCGGGATAAATCAGATTGTGTTCGTTGAACCAGCGATTGGACGCGAAGCCGTTGCACGACCGGCACTTGAAATTGCAGATATTGTTCAGCCGGATATCGATCGTGCGAATCTTTGCAGGAAACGCCTGGCCTTCCGCGGCCAGCTTCCGGAAATGGTCAGAATGATTCTGGTTGTTGGACTGCCGGTAACTGCGAATCCCCAGCTCTTCCCGGTTCTGACACGCCTCACAATCCTCCGGCCACCTGCCCGCCAGCATCTCGCCGCGGATGCCGCTCATCACCGGTGAACCGAAAATCTGCACAATCGATTGCTGGTGTACATTGCCAATCCGCCCCGGCTCGCTGCGCGCCACGCAGCACAGCCGCACGTCTCCTGTTGTCTCGATATGCGCATGAATCCACGGCAGCACGCATAACGGCGCGCGAGACAGCGGATCCGGACCCGATGCCAAACGAAGCCCTCGATCCCAAACTTCCTGGATCACTCGAAACGGCCGGCTCACACGGACGCGATGTTCCCAGCTGGGCGGTAGCCGGTGCAGCACGTTCGCGGATTGAGCTCCCAGCCAGCGCGCGGCTCGGTTCGCCCGGTCAAAGCGCATTGTTCATCATCCCATGCGTGCCATCGCAGGAAACGGTCCGATTCAACCGGTAAACCTGAATCAAGTACACGGCCTGGCCCGGCGCCCGCATCCTCAGCATTCCTTGTCCGCGTCGCGCGCTTTGCACTCGTGGTTCATATCGTCAAAACCGGTAGTAGACAAAGGGAGAGCTGTGGAACGGCATAAAGATCAGAACAATCGCCGCAACGAACACCAGCAGCGCCGGCAGCAGCGGATTCGTCCAGGCTAGCGGCCGCGGACGCCGGGGAAGCGCGACCACAATAAAACCGCCCACCAGGATGGCAGGCACGAACACCAGGACCGGCCAGTAGAGCCAGCTGATACCGCTGGTGTTCTGGAAACCCAGCTTTCGGTAGACCTCCGCCGCATTATGAAAATTCGTTGCCCGGAACAACACCGCGGTCACGCTGAAGGTAGTGAAGCACGCGGTCGCGCGGACCCACGCAGAAGGCCGGTCCCACTGAGCCGGTTTGATCCCGGCGCCGAAGATCATTCTCTCCAGAACCAGAAGCACTCCCTGTGACCCGCCCCATAGAACGAAGTGCCAGCTTGCTCCATGCCACAATCCCGCCACCAGCATGGTCACCAGCAGATTGCGATATGTGTTCCACTCTCCGTGACGGCTCCCGCCCAGAGGAATGAAAAGATAATCGCGAAGCCACGAGGAAAACGAAATATGCCACCGCTGCCACAGTTCCCCGGTCGATTGCGAAATAAAAGGCAGCCGGAAGTTGGGCGGTAGTTCGATCCCCAGAACACACGCCAGCCCCGTGGCCATATCCGTGTAGGCGGAAAAATCGGCATAGATCTGGATCGCCGTGGAAAACACCGCTGCCCAGACGGTCGCCGGAGTGAAGCCTTCCGGGTTAGCGTAAATCCGGTCGACAAAGACAGCCAGATTATCGGCCACCACCACTTTCTTGAACACGCCCATCGCAAACAGTTGCGCGCCGCTCGCGAAGCCCGTCCGCGATAGGCGCAGCCCGCTGCCAAGCTGGGGTAAAAACTGGCGCGCCCGCATAATCGGACCTGCCACCAGACGCGGGAAGAATGAGACAAACACCGCGTAATCCAGCAGGGACTGCGCCGGCTCCGCCTCGCGGCGATACAGGTCGATCACGTAACTCAGAGTTTCGAACGTGTAAAACGAAATGCCGATCGGCAACGCCATGCTCCAGGTCGGCGAAGGTAATCCGAATACGCTGTTCACGCTTGCTGCGGCGAAGTGAGAGTACTTGAAGACGAAGAGAAACCCAAGATTGAGAACCACGCTCACAGCCAGCAGTCCGCGCCGCACCCGCGGTCTCTCTTCCCTTGCCAGAACGTTCCCGATCAGATAATCGGCCACCGTCACGCTGCCCAGCAAGAACAGAAATCGCCAGTCCTCCCAGCCGTAGAAAATGGCGCTCACCACCAGAACCACAACCTTCCTGGCGGAATGCGCGCGCACCACGCAGAGGATTGCCAGCAAAGCTCCAAACAGAATCGCGAACTGCGGGGAAAGGAAGCTCATGCGACAGAGCCCGTCCCGAAGCACTGTCGCACATCAGGGGGTACATAGCCCGCAGGCTGCCGCCGCAGCAGGAAATCCGGTCTCCTCACGTTATGATGAGCGTGCGGCCGGCAGGGCCGCCTATGTTCACCAACCGCTATCTTCCGAAAGCTTTGCTTGCCCTGCTCGCCGCGTTTCTCCTGCTGGAAGTCACCGTCCGGGTTTTGGGCCTGACGTGGCGGGTCCTCGACCGCCGGCCGGACCCGTGGGTGGGAACCACTTACCCGAAGGGCGCCGTCGTTCGGTGGGGCAAGGAAGGGTTCGCCACTACTCGATACATGGCCGATGGCGAGATCGCAACTCCCTTCGACGAGGGCATGGAAATCCTGGTGCTCGGAGACTCGCACACCGAAGCATGGCAGGTGAACGATCGGGACAAATACGTATCCGTAGCCGAGGCCCTGCTCTGGCACAGGCGCCGGCGCGTGAACCTGAGGAACCTCGGTCGCGGCGGGCTGTCTTTTGCCGACCAGGTATATCGCGCGGGAGAACTGTGCAAACGGCGTCCGCGTCCCGCCGCCTTGGTCATCCAGGTCAGCGACCCCAGTTTTTTCAACAGCTATGACCAAACCGCTGTTAACTTTTTTCGAAAAACCGAAAGCGGTTGTCTGACACTGGTGCATTGCCCCCCGGATCCCAGCGGACCCGAATGGCGAAATCCGTGGTGGACCCGCAGCCGGCTTATCACTTTCCTGCAGGAACGGCGCCACGAGTTGCTCAAACCGAAGCAGGCCGCCGCCCCCCAGCCAACCGGGCAGAGGCCCTCGCCGCAACAGACGTCCACCGGCATCATCGCATCCGTTACCGCTCAGGCGCAGCTCCTGGCCGACCAGGTCGGCGATACTCCCGTCATCTTCTTACGTGCGCCGCAGTGGCCCTACGGCGATCGCACCGCTCCCGCCGCCATCGCGTTCCGCGCTTTGGACCGCGTACGTCCCTGGCCGCTTATCGACCCAGGCCCTGAGATGGAGCGGTTCGCCGAACAAACTCATCATGACCCTCGAACCTTCCTCAACACCCTGCCGACCCAAGCCCATCTGAACCGCTATGGCGACGCCATCCTCGGGCAGATGTTGGCGGACCGGATCGAACAAACCTTTTTTCCCGCCGAGTAATCCAGGTCTCGGCCAGCATGCCACAAGCCGCCAGACCGGTAAAGGAAAACGGGTGCAGGTAGCGAAAAACAGGTTCACTCCCGCCCAGGCAGGTTGCCCCCAGCAACAGCAGAGACCACACACACAGGAAGATCGCGCCCGGTTGATCCTCCCGGATTGAGTATGTGGCCACGCATGTCAAAAAAGGCGAGGCAAGCAGGAAATAACCCCACCACCTTCCCAGTACGCTGTACCGTCGGCTCGGGGTCACCCACAAATGCTGCCTCGAGACATCCACCCCGAAAGTCCGCTGGATAGCCTCGACATCGTAAGCAGTGAGCACCGGTGCGGGTTGCGCCCCGACCTCCCATGGCAGACGCCAGCGCAGCCGCGGCATTACCCGCCAAAAATCCAGATAGGATTCGAATCCAAGCCGCAGAAAGCCCAGGGGATTTCGCGCGATCGCTGCGCGCGCAAGATCTTCCGCGGCCCGGTTCGCAGCCACGGTGTCCCCGTGGAAGACGGCTTTGAGCCGCGCCGCCAATCCTCCCGGCGCCCACACCTGCGCCGGACGCAGCTCCCGATCCCGGAGAGGAACCCCGCTTCGGCTCTGTTCGGTCACGGCTTTCGCCACACGGCTATCGTCGCTGTCTCCAGGTTCAATGAGCGGCGCAACCACGCCCGCCTGAAAGAACCCAGCCTGGTAATGATATGCGGGCTCCTGCCCGGAGAGCCAGCCGGTCAAATAGCGATACCCGGACTGGCACACCACCATGGACCCGCAGCTCACGGCCAGCCCCAGCGCCAGCGTGCCCGCCTTCTTCCCGCGCAAATACGCCAGTAGCGGAACCACCGGTGCGCACACCACAGCCACCGGCACGTAGACCGTCCGCAAACTGACCAGCAGCGCTCCCAGCAAAGAGAGCAACACCAGCAGCTGCCATTTCGGGCGTCGCAGATACTGAAGCCCTGTCGCGAGGAACAGAGCCGCGGCCAGCAGCGCGGTAGTCTCCGTCATGACCAAGTGCTCGTAAACCACCTGCAAAGGGTCGAACGCGAACACTAATGCCGCGAGCATGCCAATCCAGCCCCGGACGTGAAAATAGCGGATCAGGAGGAAGGCAAGCAGCCACGCGGTCGCGGCGCCCATCAGCATCTGCATGCCGGCAATCGCGCGCAGCGAATGGAACGGCACCGCGAAGATGCCGATCAGCCAGCTGTAGACATACGATCGTTCCGGCAGAAATTGCCACCCCAGCGCATTCAGAATGAAGGCTCCGGAGTCGTTGAAGAACAGCGCCTGCGAATCCACAGCGAACTGAAACGCCTTGATCATCGCGAGCGCTAAAGCAATGGTCAGCAACGGCCGCCGCCGCATCACTGGTGGGAACCGGGCCACGGTTCTCAGGCTACCGCAACGGCGGGTCACAGCCCCAAACAGCCAATTTGCCCTTCGTTTTCAACAACTCCGCTCCGCAGCGCAAATCCCGCCTGCTAGGTTGAAGCCGAAAGGGTACAACCATGTCATCCGCCGCTCAGATTAACGCCAACCGCACCAATTCCGAGTCCTCCACCGGACCCAAAACCGAAGCCGGCAAAGCCAAATCCAGCCTCAACGCCTTCAAGCACGGGCTCGCCAGTGGCAAACTCATCATCGAGGGCGAAAGCCGCGAAGACTTCAACGCGATGAAAAACGATCTCCGCTTCGAGTACCACCCCAACACCACCACCGAAGAATTCCTCATCGAAAAAATGGCGATGTCTCTCTGGTTCGCCCGCCGCGCCATGGTCGCGCAATCCGTCACCCTCAACAACGCGCCCGACGACGATTTCTTCCCCGAGAAGAAGCTCGCGCTCATGATCCGCTACCAGGCCGTCCACGATCGCGCGTTCTACAAAGCCTTGGAAACACTGCGTAAACTGCAAAAAGAGCGCAGCCACAACAAGCTGGTCCAGAACATTGGCTTCGTTCAGAAAGCCTCGGCCGAAGAGCTCTGGGACTTCGCCGTCGAACAGCACAAAAAGCAGTATCCCGGCGAACCTTTCCCCGAGTTCAGCCCCGAAGAGAAGGCCAAACTGATCGAATCGCTCCGCTAATTTGCAAAACTCCCCTCCAAACTAACGGCCTCGCCAACCCGCAAGCCCCAGCTCCCCCTGCGCTTAGCCGCTCGGACCCCACCTCTTATTCTTTTTGTTCCGATCTTAATGTCATCGAAAGCTGTTGATGAACGCTCTGGGCTCCTCGTGGCTTCGAGGAAAACGTTGCGCCTGCAACAATGTGCTCCCCGCCCCCGGTGAGGCAAGCCGGTCACAGCCGCAAACCTTCTCATCTGACGGTGCGCCTCTGCGCTCCCGGAAGCTATAATGCCGATTGCTCCGTAACGGTCGTTGCCCAGGTGGCAAACTCGCTTTCCCGCGCCCGCTGTTCCCCTGGAAATGATCTTCAACACGTTCACTTATTATCTGGTCTTCCTTTTTCCTGCCGCCATTCTGTTCCGCGCCGCTCGCCCCGCCCTTCGTCCTGCGGTCATCATCGCTTCCGGCTCCCTCTTCTTCGCTGCGTTCTCCTGGAAATTGGCCGGACTCCGTGGTGTGCTCTGTTTGCTCATTTTCCTTTGGGAAGCGCTGGTGAGCCGGTTGTATCGCGCTGGCTCCAGCTGGTGCACCCTCGGATTGGTGCAGAGCGTCCTCCTGCTCGGCCTCTTCAAGTACTGGAATTACTTCGTGGGTCTGATCTATTTCGGCCGCAACGCCGGATTCTGGTGGGCCGGAGCGTTTCTGCCTCTGGGCATCTCTTTCTTCACCTTCGAGTTCTATCACTACGCCTGGGATCGCAAACATGGCCGGACCGAAGCGGGAACCTTGAGCGAATACCTCGCTTTCATTCTCTTTTTCCCCACCATGGTCGCCGGTCCCATAAAGCGCTATCAGGACTTCCTTCCGAAGCTGCGCGCGCCCTCCCAGGAATGGCCCTCGGATTTCGAGCGCGGGATCAGCAGAATTCTCGCGGGTCTGGTCAAAAAGTTCGCCATCGCCGATCTGCTGACGGTCTTCACCGCCAATTTGAATGCAACGTCCATACTCGCCGCCAGCCGTTGGTTGCTGCCGCTGTGGCTGATCGCCTTTGGCGTCAAGATCTACATGGATTTCTCGGCGTATTCCGATATCGCCATCGGCTCGGCCCGCTTGTTCGGGATCCGCGTACCCGAGAACTTCGACTGGCCTTATCTGCAACCCAACATCGCCGCCTTCTGGTCGCACTGGCACATGTCGCTCACCCGCTGGCTGATCGATTACGTGTTCATTCCTCTCGGCGGCTCGCGCGTCGCGACGCCCCGGGCTTACGCCAATGTTCTGACCACCATGCTGATCAGCGGAATCTGGCACGGGGCGGGAAACCACTTCCTCGTCTGGGGTTTGTGGCACGGCCTGCTTCTTTGTATACACCGCGCCTGGCGCCGGTGGCGCGGAGAGCCGTCGCCCTCGCGCGTCCTTCGCTGGGCTTTCACCGGCGTCACGTTCGTTGCCGTAAACGCGGGCTGGGCATTCTTCTGCATGGATATCAGCACAGCCCTGCAGTTCTACCGGCGCCTGCTCGCGGGATAACGACTGTGATGGGCTATTTCAGGGAGCTACTCGAATACATCGCCGGTGAGCGCGACCTTCCGCCTCAGGGCACACCCCGCTTCTTCTCGTCCGTCCTTGGGCGAAGTCTCACCTGGGTCATCTTCCTTGCGCTGATCTACACCTTCTGCGGGCAATCCTCGAAATTCCTCTATATCGATTTCTAGCCATGACGAAACGCGAATTCCTCACTGCTGCCTGTGTGGTTCTCCTTTGCTTCGTCGCGGCCAATATCGCAATGGCCCTGTGGAGCACCCACCTGCGGCCCATCCAAAAGCTCGACACGATCGAGAAAGCGCGCAAAGCGAACGTTGTGCTCCTTGGCAATTCCCTCATGGAATTTGCGGTGGAGCCCGGGGCTTTCGATCGCGCGGCTCGTCAGCAATCCCGAAATCTGACTGCCGTCAACGCCGCGCTGCGAGGCACCGGCTCGGACGAACATTACCTGCTGTTTCGGGACGCGATGCGCAACTCGCCGATAGATACCGTGATCATCGGCTTCTTCGATTTCCAGTGCACCGCGCGGGAGCGTATCCGCGTCTCCGGCATTTCGGGAAGCGCCGTGTTCGCTTTCGATTCACGCGTACCCATTCAGGATGTGGAAAGGGCTTACGAACTCCCGCTGCTGGAAAGTTTGCAGTTGCGGCTTTTCCGGTTGCTGCCCCTCATTGCCTACCGTTCCGTTGTCTGGGAATCCGTAGCCCGGCTTCGCGCCCGGAGGAGCGATTCGTCCAACTATCAGACCGTATTTGAAATGGTCTTTAACGAGCAGGCGAGATACTTCGGACAGATTCCCGCTCACTTTAATCCGTCGATGGAAAAAATCGTCCACGAGGCGAAGGCGCGCGGCTGTCGCATCGTGTTCGTGTTAATGCCGGTTTCTCCTCGCCATGTCACAGCCAGCTACCGCCAACCCCGCTGGTCCGCGTATATCACCTCGCTCAGAAGGCTGATCGGCGAGCGCCGCTTCGGATTCATCGACGCGAGTGAATGGTTCCCTTCGCAAACCCTCTTTATGGATTCCGTTCATATGTCTCACGACGGCAGCCTTCTTTTCTCCCCCGCACTCGCCAGAGCTGTTATCGTCGAACTATCCGGAATGGAGTCCCGATGGCCGAGGGGTTGAAGCCGTCCTGGCGCAGCCAGGCGCGGCGCGTGCCTGTCACTTTACTTCTCATTTTTGCATTCGTCCCTGCTCTGTCCCAGCTCGCGCCGGGTGGAAAGACCGCGATCGGGCTGAACCTCGACGTGAACGAACAGACGCTGGTGAATCTGGCCGGCTTCATGACTGTATCTGAGGCCGAACAGGACGCAAACGGCTGGCCTGCGAGCGACTTCGTTCTCACTCTCGATAACCGGTACATCTTCGCCTGGTCGCCGGAAAACCCCAATAGCGACCCGTTGCGATACTCAACCAGTCTCGCCGGAGAATACCGGCTCACCTACACGGGAAGAGCACTCGTGGGAGGCGCCGAGAATTCGGTATACGACAGCGCCACAAACACAACCTCGGCGGATTACGTCATCCGTGAGCAGCGCGCCGGTTCCGAAGGTCTGCTGCTGAAGTTGCCCTTTCTGCTGACACGGCGCACTCCGGACAGCCCCACCGGAACCGGCGTGACGAATGTCCGGCTGGAGCGCAAAGGGAACAAGCCTGTTCCCAATCAGGCCTTCACCGATCTTTGGCTGGATTCGATCCGGAAATACGACTGGTCCGCCATCCGCTGCATGGAGATGCTCAATACCAATGACTACGGTCTTCCGAAGAGCGACGAGGCTTACCCGTATCGTCTAAAGTGGGCCACGGATCGACGCCTCCCCGCCACGGGTCCCCTGTACCGCAAGCTGCATCCGGGCGTCCACTCGGTCGTCACCTGGGAAGACATTGTGTCGCTCGCTCAGCTGACCCGCAAAGATCTCTGGATTAACGTTCCTGTGAATGCGTCCGACGAGTATGTGGAGCAACTCGCTACGCTTCTGCACGGTATCCCGCGCGACATCAATCTTTATGTGGAATACAGCAACGAGATGTGGCACAACCTTTTCCCTCAGGGAAACTGGAATGCCCAGGCGGCACAGGATGAAGTGAAGGCGGGCGGGACAAATCTCGATTACGATGGACCGGCCAGCACACCCGAACAATGGCGGTTTCGCAGAATGGCCAAACGGACCATCGAAGTCGGCGCTCAGTTCCGCAAGGTCTTCTCCGATCGGCCGGAGCGCATTCGGCCGGTAATCAATAACCACGTTCTCGCCGCCGACGTCGATATGCTGCAGTACGTCACAGCGAACTATGGCCGTCCGGCCGGCGTGCTCTATGCGATCTCGCAGCCCGCTTACTACACCAGCGCGGATTCGTCGTCCGTGGACAAGATCCTCGAAGGCGAAAAGAAGGCAAGTGATAACAACCGGTCGGGCTTTATCCGGAGCCGAACTATCGCCACCTACTTCGGCCTCCATTCACTCTGTTACGAAGGAGGGCAGGAAGAGAAAGGCGGCAGCGATCCAGCCGTAGCCGATGCGGGACTGCCGAACAAGTTCGCGGCCGCGCGTGCCCCCGGAATGAAGGACGTTGTCCTGCACGATCTGCTCGACAACTGGTTCCCCAGCGGCGGCGAACTTTACATGACTTTCTCGCAGGCGCGACACCTCGGCTTCTGGGGAATGTTCGGACAGACCGAAGACCTCTCGAACCTGAACACCGGAAAATGGCTGGGGCAGGTCGCTGCGATGAAGGCGCCTCTGCCGCCTCTGACCGCGGCGCACGCACTGCCCACGGCAGCCGGGCAATCCCTCGATCTCGAAGCCGCGGGCGCTTCGCGCCCGGAACCATGGGCCATGTATCTTCTTCGCGCCGATTCCAAAGGTACCTACGCTCTGCAACTCCGGAACAGCACCACCACGCCCGCTGTTCAGGTCCGGTACAGCATCGACAATTCACCTGTCGCCTCACCGGTCAATATCCCACTGGAATCCGGCTTGCACGCCCTGTTCGTCTTTCTGGATGGCCCGCAGACCCTGACCGGCCATCTCTCGGTCACCAGGGTGAACTGACCCTCTACTGGGCTTCAGCCGGTAACATCGTTTGAAGGTGTCCGGCCATGCAGCGGCCGATCGTGATTGGGTCAGCTTCTTCTGCCCTGCTTTCATGCACGATCTGGCCGCCGGTCATGACTACGATCCGATCGGCAAGGGTGAGCAGTTCGTCGAGGTCCTCATTGAGGAGCAGGACGGCGGCGCCCTGGTTGCGCGTTTCTACGAGCAGTTGACGAATGAAATCGACGGCCTTGAAATCGAGTCCGAAACAGGGATTGGCTGCGACGAGCACGCGGACAGGCCCGTTTGAGAGCTCGCGGGCGAGGATGGCGCGCTGCACATTGCCCCCGGAGAGATCGCCCATGCGAGCGTCGGGCAGGGGCGGCCGGACGGAGAAGCGCCCGATCAGATCGCGGCCGAGGCGCAGAATGGCAGCCCTGTCGAGCAGGAAGCCCCATCTCTGAAAGGGAGCGGCATCGAAGATGCCGAAGGCCATGTTCTCAGCCACGGTCATGCCAGGGACGGCCGCGTTTTTGAGGGGCTCTTCCGGCAAGGTATAGAAGCGATGTTTGCGGAGCAGGGCGCGGGTGGCATGGTGATCCTCGCCTTCTACGGAAATGCCGCCCGAGAGGGCTGAACGCTGTCCCGCGATCACTTCGACGAGCTCACGCTGGCCGTTGCCGGACACGCCGGCGACGCCCAGGATCTCGCCCGAACGGATGGTGAGACTTACGTCGCGCACGGCGGGCAGGCCGTTGTCTCCGAGGGCGCAGAGCTTGTGGATCGCGAACACGGCTTTGCCGGGCGCTTTTTCAGACCGAGTCTGAGGCTGCCGGACTCGCGGCTCGCCCATCATCATTTCGGCCATGCGTTCGGGATCGAGAGCGGAGGTGTTGCCCACGCCGGCAAAGCACCCGCGCCGCAGCACGGTCACGTGGTCGCAATAGGCCATGACCTCGCGGAACTTGTGAGTGATGAGGATAACGCTCAGGTCGCCGCGGTCCACAAGACGGCGGATGTAGCTGAGGACTTCATCGGCTTCGTCACGGGTGAGAACAGAGGTGGGCTCGTCGAGGATCAGGAGGCGAGTTTTGAGATAGAGCTCTTTGAGGATTTCGACCTTTTGCTTTTGCCCGGCGGAAAGCGAATCGACTCGCGCCTGCGGGTTGACGCGGAAAGGCGCACCTTCCAGGAACTCCGCAAGCCGTTTGGACTCGGCCTTCCGATCGATCACCAGTGGCAGGCCGGGACGAGCGAGGATCAGATTCTCCTCGATTGTCATGGAAGGAATCAGCGTGAAGTGCTGAAAGACCATGCCGAAACCCAGGGCGCGCGCGTCACGCGGAGAATGGATGGATACGGAAGCGCCATTCACCTGAATTGAGCCGGCGTCGGCGCGGTAGAAACCCATCAGGCACTTGACGATGGTGCTCTTGCCGGCGCCGTTCTCGCCGAGCAGCGCATGGAACGTGCCTGGCGTGACTTCCAGCGAAACGTTATCCAGGGCGGTAAGCGCTCCGAAGCGTTTGGTGAGACCCCGCGCATGAAGATGAGGAGGCTTCATTTCCTTCCGAGGGCCGCGGGCATTCCGGCGAGTCTGCGGTGGGGCGTACAGGTGGCGATCATAACCGCAAGCGTGAGCAGATAGGGCGAAGCGTTGAACAGATGGTAGTAGCCATTGACGCCCAGCGACTGCAGCGATGGTCCGAGCGCCTGGGCTCCGCCGAACAGCAGAGCGGCGGCGAGACATCGCCGGGGACTCCACTGCGCAAAGATCACGAGGGCCACAGCCATTAGACCTTGTCCGCCTGAGATTCCTTCCGACCAGATGCCAGGAAAGTACAGAGTCAGGTGAGCGCCGCCGATGGCCGCCAGGGCTCCGCCGATTGCGATGGCGAACAGACGCACGGCGTTCACGTTGATACCGAGGGCCCGCGCCGCCTGAGGATCGTCACCCGCGGCGCGGACCCTGAAGCCCCAGCTGGTGCGGGTGAAGATCCAGTGCAGCAGGAACGCGAGGGCGATTCCGATTAAGAAAAGGGGACTGATGCGAAGGGCGGAACGGATGGCCGGAATGGCGCTGCCCGCGCCCAGATCCAGGAGGGGAAGCTGCGGGGCCATGGGGGCCACGAAACGCTTGCCGAAGAAAAACGCGAGGCCGCTGCCGAAGATGATCATGGCGATACCGGCGGCGACATCATTGACCGCGGGCTGTTGGGTGAGCCAGGCGTGCAGCGCGCCGAGCAGAAGGCCGATGAGCGCCGCTGCGGCGACCCCCAGCCAGGGAGAGCCGGTGGCATCAGAAACGCCGAAGGCCGTGACGGCCCCCATCAGGAGGATGCCTTCCATGCCAAGATTGATTTTCCCGCTCTTCTCGGAGAGGCACTCGCCGAGGCTGACGAACATATAGGGAATGCTGCCTCGCATGGCTCCGCCGGCCAGCGCGACGGCGATACCCCATGCGCCGAGCCCTTCAGGCGGCAGTTGCATGGACCTTTGCCTCCGAGGCCGCCGCGCCCACGGATCGAAAACGTCCGTAGGCGGTTTCGCTGACCAGGATGAAGAGAAACAGGATGCCCTGCAGGACTGCTATAGCGGCATCGGGGAGGTCGTGAGCGCGCTGGAGCATGCCGCCGCTGGCGAGGAGTCCGCCGGTCAGGAGGGCGACGAGGATCACGGCGAGGGGATTCTGACGCGCGAGGAAGGCGACGAGGATACCCGAATAACCATAGCCGGCGTTGAGCGATTCGTTGGCGCGGCCATGGACGGCCGCGACTTCGATCATGCCCGCGATGCCGGCGCAGGCTCCGCCGAGAAGCCCGGCAACGACGACGAGACGGCCAACTGGGAGTCCGGTGAGTTGGGCGGCTCGAAGGTTGCCTCCTCCGATTTTCATAGCGAAACCGAAAGTTGTGCGCTCAATCAGGAACCATGCAAGCAGACAGGCGATCGCGCCGAACAGAATGCCGTGATGAACGTGGGTTCCGGAGAAGTAAGACAGGCGGTGATCCGGCGCGAGGGGGTAAGAGGCGGGGCTGTTGAGACTGGAGGGATCGCGCATGGGCCCTTCGATGAGCTGGTTCATAAGCGCAATGGCGAGGTAGTTCAACAGGAGTCCGCCGATTACAGCGCTGACTCCGCGGTAGTGCTGGAGAGCGACGGAGATGGCGATCCAGATTCCCCCCGCGAGCATGGCTGCCGCAACCATGGCAGTGAGAGACCAAATTGGGCTGAGCGGAGAGGCAGCCAGTCCCGCGGCCAGGGCAGCGAGGCCGCCGACGACCACGGCACCTTCATTGCCGATGACGATCACGCCGGCGCGCGCGGGTATTGCGGTGCAGAGAGCGCAGAGCAGAAGCGGAGAGGCGCGCACGAGGGTGTTCTGCCAGGAATACCAGCTGCCGAAGCCGGCTTTATAGATGGAAGCGTAGACGAGGAGTGGATTGAGGCCAAGGGCCGCGCAGAATAATCCGAATACAAGCAGGCCGGCGATGATGGCGGCGAGCGGGATGAGCACTGTTTCGGAATGCTTCACGTTAGCGCTTCATCCTTTCGGATTTCCTTCAGCGCCTTCGACGATCCAGTCCATGCGATCGAGTTCGCCGTCTTCGATTTTGAGGGTTTTGCCGGCCGGGATGACTGTATGCCCTTGGTTGTCCCGCAAAGGACCGCGATAGATTTCCAACGAGCCATTCAGAATTGCGGCGCGCGCCTCCGCCACGCGCGCGCGGGTGGATTCGGTTACGGAGGGTCCGAAGGGTGAGAGTTTGCAGAACTCGTCTTTTAAGGTTCCCGTGAGGCGGCGCGGGATGGAGCCGTCCACGACCGATTTGCCCGCGTGGATCATTTTAGCGATGCGCAGGTAGACCGTGCCCCATGCCCACTCCGCTCCGGTGAGGAATCCGTGTGGCGCCATAGACGATTGGTTGAACTGATATCCGCAGGCAAAGACACCGCGGCGCTCGGCCATCTGGACAATCACGCGGGGAGAGCCGGTATGGCCGGTGAGGACGTCAATGCCCTGATCGACCAGACTGCTGGATGCCTCAGCCTCGCGCACGGGAAGAACCCAGTCGCCGGTGAAGACGACTCGGGTGGTCACGCGCGGATTAACGCTGCGCGCGCCGAGGGTAAAGCTGTTGATGTTGCGGAGCACCTGCGGGATCGGTTTAGCGGCGACGAAGCCGATGCGGTTGGTGCGGGTTGCGAGACCGGCAACCATTCCGGAGAGGAATTCCACCTCGTCGATAAAGCCGAAATAGATGCCGATGTTTTTCGGGTGCCTGTGTTCCTCATAGAGGCCCCCGCAATGGAAGAACTGGACGGAGGGATTCTGGCGGGCCATCTCGATGGTGAAGGGATCGTAGTAGCCGAAGGAAGTGGCGAAGATGGCGGACGCGCCGTCCTGAACGATCATGTTGCGCATGGATTCTTCCGCGGCGACGGTTTCCGGAACGCTGGATTCTTCGACGGTTTTCAGCCACGAAAGAGATTGCAGGGCGCGCTTGCCTTCTGCGTGGGACTGGTTGTAGCCGAGGTCGTTTTTGGGTCCGTTGTAGAGGAAACCCATGACCAGGGGCGGCGTGGGATTGCTGGCGGCAGGGGCCAGAGTCGCGGCGGTTAATCCGAGAAGAATCTGGCGCCGCGACAGTTGTGTCATGCAAGTGTTCCTTCGACAGCTTCCGCAAGGGATGCGACGGGCGCTGAGACGACTCCGAGCGACTCCAGATGCGCGGCGACTCGGAATAAATTCGGCTCCTGCCATGGCGCGCCGATCAGCTGCACGCCAATGGGCAGGCGGCCGGGCAGGTGTACCGGAACCGTGATAACCGGAAGCCCGATAAAGGAAATGGGCTGCGTGAAAATGCCGATGTTGGGGCGCGAGGGCACGTCAACGCCGCCGATGCGGATGGTTTTCTGTCTGATCTGGATTGCCGGGCAGGGTGTGGCGGGAGCCAGGATGACGTCGGTGTGGCGGAAAAGCTCGACCATTTGCAGGCGGTACCAGGCGCGGAAACGCTGGGCAAAACTGACCCAGGCGGCGGGAACGAGCGCGCCCGCGAGAAAGCGGCTGCGAGTGTTGTTATCGTATTCGGCGGCGCGGCTGCGCAGATCGTTCAGGTGGTGATTGCCGCCTTCCGAAGCGGTGATGACGTAAGCGGCGGCTCTGGCTCGGGCCGCCTCCGGGAGTTCGACAGTACGGCCCACGGCGAGAGCGCGCGCGACGACATCCACTGCTTCGGTGGCATGCGGAGTTTCTTGTTCTTCGAAATAGCCACCGGCACGCGCGATCCGCAGGTCTTCGATCCCGTTTCGCAGGGTGGGAGAGCAGAGATCAAGGGGACGGCCGGTGGAAACGGGATCTTCGGAATCGGGCGATTGCAGGAGATCGTGTACGGCGGCGAGGTCCTCAACCGAGCGGGCGAAGCTGCCGACGTGATCGAGGCTGCTCACGAAGAGAAAGGCGCCTCGGCGGGAAGTACGGCCGTAGGTGGGCTTCATGCCGAAGATTCCGCAGAACGACGCGGGTACGCGTACGGAGCCGTTGGTATCGGACCCGAGCGTGAACGGAACCATACCGGCCGCAACCGCCGCTGCCGAACCGCCAGACGATCCACCGGCCACACGCGACAGATCATGTGGATTGCGGGTGGGGCCGTAGTGGGTGTTCTCGGTAGTGAATCCGTAGGCGAACTCGTCCATATTGAGCGCGCCGAGGAGGACGGCGCCGGCTGTGGTAAGAGCGGAGACGGCGGCCGCGTCGCGCGAGGCGTGGGGCGCAGTGGCTCGGATGGCGGAACCGGCGAGTGTGGGAAGACCTTCGATGTCGAACAGATTTTTGACGGCGAAAGGAACGCCTGCGAGCGGGCCGGGGTCTATGCCGGCAGCGATTTGGCTATCGACGTCGGAGGCGTCTCGCCGGGCGCGATCTCGTAAAACGTGGGTAAAGCAATTCAGCTGAGGGTCGAGGGCTGAGATGCGCTCCAGTGCGACTTCGGTTACGAAGGCGGCACTAATGGCCCGGGATTTGACGGCTTCGGCGATGGCGAGCACGCCTGCATTTGCGGGGAGGGCGCTCATGGACGAAACACCGGAGCGGCCTCGATGTCCTGGCCCAGGGGGAACTGCATCAGAAACTTTGCGATGCCGGCGATGCGATTGAGATCTTCGTTGACCGCCTCGCGTTCCGAGGCCGGAATGGGCAGATCGATTTGGGTTGAGGCGGAATCCATGTAGGCAGCAGGGGATGGCATGAGCGAAACGTGCGCCGAGACGATGCGCCATCCTTCGGGGAAGCGGAACCAGAACTGAGTTTGGCGGCCCGGGCGGATTATTCCGTTCATCGGACGGACGAACTCGAGGTTAATGATCCCGGCGAGGTCTCCGAAAGCCATGATGTCCAATCTGGAAATCTCGCGATCGAGATTGATCTTCGGGCGCGATTGGCGGAACGCGCGGATCTCATCCGCCCCATGGAGATTCTCCATCACGCCTAAACGGATGGCGTGCGGGGAATCCCAGAAGAAGGCATCAAGGGCATCCGCATCGTTGGCGATCAGGGCGCGTTCATAGACTTCATGGAGCCTGGTAAGCTCGGCTATGACTGCGGGGTCGTTGATTTGCATCGAGCTATTGTAGAGGGGCATTTCGTCAGAACGAATACGAGGCGGTCAGACTGAGGGTTCGCAGTTCGCTCGGTTTGATAAAGACGTCCCAGAAGAGGTACTGAGAGGTGAAATAGTGGGAGTCGCCAATATTGTTTACGGCAAGGTTGACCGAGTAATTCTTGTGCGAATAGAAGATCGACCCGCGCCAAACCGCGTAGGACGGAAGTACGACCGGAGAGACGTAGCCGGCATTCACTTTGTCGACCCATGTGGTTCCGATGGTGAAACCAATAGACGGCTTTGGCGTGTAGGTGCCGAAGACGCTGACCACTACCGGGGGCTGCCCGGCAACTTTCACAGGAGCCTTGATCCCGAAAATGCTCGCATCGCCGATGAAGCGGCCACCATAGGCTTGCTGCGGCGTCAGACCTAAGGCGGAAGGCGGTATCCCCAGGAGGAACGGAATGTTGAGCTGCTCCGGATCCTGCCAGGTGAAGGCTCCCGTAATGCTCACCTTTCGGTTGATGGCGGCGCGCAGCTCGGCCTCGGCACCTTTGGTTCGGAAATAGTCGATCGCTCCGTCGTTGGAGTTGTAGGACGAATGCTTCTGGCGAAACAGCGAGAAGGAGCCATAAACCTTACCGTCAAAAGCACTGGTTTTCACGCCACCTTCATAAAGATTGGAGGGTTGGATCCAGGTGTGGGTCTGGATTTCGGAGTAGTCGATTTCGCCGCCCTGACCCAGGTCGAGGAAACGCGAGGTAGAGTAGGTTGCATACGGGATGATGTGAAACGGAAGGCGGTAGGTCACGCTGGTATTGAAGGTGGAGGCTCCGCCGCTATCCTTTGCGCGGGTGAGTGGTTCGCCGTTATCGCTGCCGATGAAGTTGGGCGTGTAGTGATCGTAGCGGACGCCTTCGAGAACAGTCAGGCGGTCGAACAGAGTCAGCCGGGCGAGCCCGAAGACGCCATTGTCACCATAATTGCCCGACTGAAGGTAGTTATAGCCCCAGACGCCATTCGTGGAAAACACGCTGGCGAAACGATCGTTCGGTTGCGGGCCTTGTGAGATATCGCGGCGATCAATCACCTGGAACAACGTGCGCTCTTCTCCGGCCCAGACGTGTGAGTAACGGTAGGAGAAACCGCTGGTGGTCTGTGCGCGCAGCCACTTACCGACTTTGAAGGCGTAATCGAACGAAGTCTTGTTCTCGATCACCCCGGGGTGGTAATTGGCGCCGAAGCCGTAGGTGCTGAACTTTTGCGAGCTCAGCGCGTCATAGAAGGTCTGATTTTTGATCGAAACGCCTTCCTTGAAGTCGCGTATGAGATCGAAGTAGCCGGTGTAGGTGAGGGCATTGTTGAAGTCAGGCGAATCAATGAAGATCTGATCGTTGTTGAGGTGAACGGTGTGAATGGTCGCAGGGTTGAGGGCGAACAGCGGTGCGAGCGAAGAACCCAGGAAGTCTGAGGCGAAATTCTGTGTGTATCCGGCGAAATCCAGTAGTTGCCCGGCCTGGAAGTTGGAAGGATTCAGATTGTAGTCTTTGCCCGCGAGATTGACCTGGGGGCTGCCGGCGAGATAGGTGCCGTTATTGACCAGTTGCTGGGTAACGCGGTTCCATCCAATGTTTTGCGGGAGCGAGCCGCCGAAGCCTTGCATGCCCGCTTCCATGCGGAGTTTCTTCGGCAGTTCCATATCGAACGCGATTTGCCCAAGTTTGTCGCGCGTGGAAATGCCTTTGTAGAAGCTCTTGGAATCCTGCGCGCTGAAGAATGTGTAGAAGCCGCCGCGGTACTGTCCGAGCTTGAAGGGGCTTCCGAACTCGATAGAGCCCAGTTTTTGATCGTAGCTGCCGTAAGTGAGGGTGATCTTGCCCGTCGGATGCTCCAGCCATTTTGCCGTCGTGCTGCGGGCAGACTTAGGGGTGTAGTTAAGATAGCCGCCAACCTTACCACCGCCATAGATGGGCGAGGGAGGACCTTTTACGATCTCCAGTTCCTCAGCGTCCGCAACAGGTGTTTCGTAATTTCCGCGATTCTCAACACGGCGGAATCCGCGATAGAAGTTGTCGCCCGCTTCTCCCCGGATAAACAGCGATCCTGGAACACCGAAGTAGCTACCAGTGAAGCTGCCGGGCGATGCGGTCACAAGGTCGTTGACGGTCTTGATGTCGTAACGTGTCATCATCTCGGCCGGCACAACGGAGATGGAGCGTGGAATTTCGGATATGGGAGTATCGAGGCCGAAAACGCTGTTCGTTGGCGCGGCGGGAACGACTGCGAAGGGATCGATCCTTTCGTTGACATCTAAAGTGGTGGAGTTGCCGGTTGGCGTGAGGGAAAGCTGGACGGTTCCCGGACTGATGACGCCGGACTTCTCGGCGGCCGTAAAGCCGTTAAACTCAGCTCGGATCGTGTAGACGCCGGGCGGCAGCGACTCGAAAACGAACTGTCCTGCCGCGTCGGCCAGAGCACTTTTTTGTGCGTTGGACTTCGAGTCGGTTGCGGTTACTTTGGCGCCGGAGATCGCTCCGCCGGACGCGTCAACCACGGAACCGGAAACGCCATTGGTTTGCGCTGCCGCCAAGAAGCAGACGGCAAAAAAAGCGATCACGCCAGCGGCGTGCGCCATCGATATTTTGAACATGAGATCCCCTCGTTTTTGCTAATGAAAAGCGACAAATTGCGATTCAATCAGCAGGTCCGAGTCCCATCGAAGCCGGTCACTGGTGCAGCAGTACGAATTGGTCTACGAAGACCGCTCCGAGCCGCGCCAGATTCGGCGGGCGTTCGGAATCGTTGGGGACCTAGATTGCAGGTTCAGCCTTACAGCTGAAGTTGCAATGTTAATCACAAACGCGGGGCTGAGTCAAACAAAAAGTGATCACCGAGATTATTCTTTTTGGATCGTCGTCGTTGTTTGCATACTCTGGAGCTACTTCGAAATTAGCGTGCTGCAGGAATCCAGCATGGGCCGCTGCAGTGAACGAGTCGGCGTCCAGTTTCGGTCCCTACGCGGCCGTCGCAAGTCATGATTTGTGAGCTCAAAATGCTGGAAAGGTTTGCAGGCGAGCGTCGGCGCCTTCCATGGTTTCAGCACGGTGGCTCTGAACAGCAGTTGCCCTGGCGTAAAAAGCGGCTTAGGATGTAGAAAGTCGGGGCGTAGCGCAGCCTGGTAGCGCACCTGCCTTGGGCGCAGGGGGTCGTGAGTTCGAATCTCGCCGCCCCGACCATCCGCCTCGCAGCACTCAGCCGTCCCGCAGCGCGGGGTCGGCTACGATGAGAACGGAGTCAAACAGCGCTGCTCATTTCACTGTTCATCACCTGTTATAACGATACGTTGTTCCCGGAGACCGGAAAGGCAGTCGTCGCGGTTTTGGAGCGGCTGGGCCATACCGTGGAGTTCCGACGCGCGCAGACGTGCTGCGGGCAAATGCATTACAACACCGGCTATCAGCGCGACGCGATGCCGCTGATGCGAAAGTTTCTGGATGTGTTTCGCGGGGTGGAAACCATCTGTATTCCGTCCGCCTCCTGCGTGGCGATGATTCGGGATCATTACCCGAAGATGGCCGCCGAAACCGGCGATGCCGAGGTGCAGCGTGAAGTGGATGAACTGCTGCCGCGCATCTTCGAGTTCTCCGAACTGCTCATCGACCGCCTGGGCGTGGAAGACGTCGGCGCTTTCTATCCGCACTCGTGCACGTTCCATACGTCCTGCCATTCCCTGCGCACCCTGAAGGTGGGCGACAAGCCGATGCGGCTGCTGCGCCATGTGCGCGGCCTGCAGCTGCTGGAACTCGGCGACAGCGATCAGTGCTGCGGTTTCGGCGGGACGTTCGCCGTCAAGAACGCCGAGGTATCGACAGCCATGCTCTCCGGGAAAGTCCAGAGCGTGCTGGAGACGAAAGCGGAAGTGTGCGCGGCGGGCGACAACTCCTGCCTGATGCACATCTATGGCGCGCTGCACCGGCAAAGAACAGGTGTCCGCACCATGCATCTCGCGGAAATTCTGGCGCAGACGGAAACGGCAGGTGAGCAATGAGCGTGTATGTGGGTCACGCCGCTGAGGCGGCTGATTTTCCGGCAGCGGCGAAGGAGCTGTTGAAGAATACGCAGCTGCGCCGCAACGTGCGGCATGCGACGGACGTAATCCGTGCCAAGCGTGGCCGGCTGGTTGCCGAAACGGCGGACTGGGAGGAGCTGCGCGAAGCCGGGCGCGCCATCAAGGAACACACGCTGCGCAATCTGGATGCGTATCTCGAAGAGTTCGAGCGCAATTGTCTGAAAGCGGGCGGGCAGGTGCACTGGGCGCGCGATGCCGATGAGGCGAACGCGATCATCACTGGTATCATCCACTCGCACGGCGAGACGCGAAGTCATCAAGGTCAAGACGATGACCTCGGACGAGACGCGGCTGAATGAGGCCCTGATCGCGGCCGGCATTGCGCCCTATGAAACCGATCTGGCGGACCTGATTATCCAGCTGGGCGAAGATAAGCCGTCGCACATCGTGGTGCCCGCGCTGCACCGGAACCGCATGGAGATCCGGAAGATTTTCATGGAGAAGATGGGCCTCGCGGAGCTGGGCGATCAGCCGCGCGATTTGGCGGATGCGGCGCGCACGTTTCTCCGCGAGAAGTTCCTGCGTGTGAAGATCGGCATCAGCGGCGCGAACTTCGCCATCGCGGAAACAGGCGGCGTGTGCGTGGTCGAGTCGGAAGGCAACGGCCGCATGTGCGTAACGCTGCCGCAGGTGCTCATCAGCCTTGTCGGAATCGAAAAGGTGATTCCGCGCTTTCAGGATCTGGAAGTCTTTCTCCAGACGCTGCCGAGGTCCGCAACAGGTGAGCGAATGAACCCGTATAACTCCGTCTGGAACGGCGTGGCGGATCGGGACGGTCCGCGGCAGTTCCATGTGGTGCTGCTCGATAACGGACGCACACGGGTGCTTGCCGATAAGGAAGCGCGCGAAACGCTGCAGTGCATCCGCTGCGGCGCCTGTCTGAATGCGTGTCCCGTCTACCGCCAGACCGGCGGGCATGCGTACGGTTCGGTCTACGGCGGCCCGATCGGGGCGATTCTGACACCCCAGCTGCAGGGCATGGAGCATTCCCGGTCACTGCCGTACGCGTCGTCACTGTGTGGCGCGTGCTATGAGGTTTGCCCCGTGAAGATCAACATTCCGGAGGTGCTGATTCATTTGCGCGGGCGGGTGGTGGCGGAGGGTCATGCTCCGCTCACCGAGCGCGTGGCGATGAAGGCGGCGGCATTTCTCTTCGGCGACGCGGGGCGCCTCGAGACTGGACAGAAGCTGGCGCGGATTGGGCAGAAGCCGTTCGAGCATGACGGGGTGATCGATTCCCTTCCCGGCATGCTGGCGGGCTGGACCGCCGTGCGAGACCTGATGCCGGTGCCGAAGCAGAGTTTCCGCGAGTGGTGGAGCCAGCGGAGCAGCGAGGTATGAACGACGCGCGGGCGGCGGTTCTGGCGAAGGTTCGGGCAGCCACGGGCGGAGCGGCCGAGGACGTGGCGGCCGGATATGAAGCCATTGCGCGGTACTATCAGCGCGAAAGCAGTCTGGACGCAATGGGCCGGCTGGAGCTGTTCGCCGACCGGATCTATGACTACGATGGCGTGCTGCATACGTGCGCGGCGGGCGACGTGGGAGACACGATCGCGAACGCTCTGAACGCGCGGGGAAAGCGGCGCATTGTGGTGCCGCGGGATTTTCCGGAGACGTCGCTCCCGCACGGTTTTGAGTTTGTCTGGGACCACGAACTGAGCTACCAGGCAATCGACGCGGCCGACGGGGTGATCACCGGCTGCACGCTCGCGATTGCGCGGACGGGCACGATTGTGCTCCAGGACGGGCCGTACCAGGGGCGGCGGGCGCTCAGCTTGGTGCCCGACTACCATTTGTGTCTCGTGGGGCTGGAGCAGATCTACGAAACGGTGCCGGAAGCCACGCAGGTTCTAGCGCACTCGGGCGGGCGCGTGACTACCTTTATCTCTGGCCCGTCCGCAACCTCCGATATCGAGATGACGCGGATCAAGGGAGTGCACGGGCCGCGCACGCTGGAAGTGATCGTCATTTGTTAAAGCGCCGCCGGCGATGACAGCAGACGCTCCACGATGACCACATCGCGCCAGCGGCCGTCCAGCTGGCCGTGGTTGCGGTAAGTTCCGACTTCGCGGAAGCCTAGCGATTGCAGCAGTCGCAGACTGGGTTCGTTTTCCGGGAAGACGCGCGAAACCAGCTTCCAGAATCCCGCAGTGGCGGCGGCCGTTATAAGCGAAATCATGGCGGCGCGACCGGCGCCGGAACCGCGGGCTTCGCGTGCGACATAGACAGAGAACTCCGCGATACCGATGTAGCATTCGCGCGGCCGGTAACTCGACGTGGCGGCAAAGGCGATCACTTCGAAGTCACGCTCGATCACAACGATCGGGTGCCGGCCGTCGAACCAGGCTTCAATATCGACGGAGCTGCGCGGGCGCGTTTCGAATGTAGATGTGCGGTCGGCTATGCCTTCGTTGTAGATGCGGGCGATGGCGGGCGCGTCGCCCAGGTTGGCGTGGCGCGCGAGATCCATAGCGAACGATGGTAGCGCAATTCGGCGATGCGATACGCTGGCTGAATTATGCGACTCCTTGTTCTGTTCGCAACCTTGACGGCGTGGGCGGTGGCACAGACTCCGGAAGCGCTACGGCGATCGTTCGAGAACCCGCCCGCGGATTCGCGAATCATGATGCGCTGGTGGTGGTTTGGCCCGGCCGTAACAGAGGCGGAACTGGAGCGCGAGATGATTGCGATGAAGAAGGGGGGCATCGGCGGGTTTGAAATACAGCCGGTGTATCCGGTGATGCTGGACGACCCGGCGTACGGCATCAAAACGCTGCCCTATCTGTCGCCGGAATATCTGAACCGACTGCGCTTCGCGGGGAAAAAGGCGGCCGAACTGGGGCTGCGCCTGAACATAACGCTGGGCAGCGGGTGGCCGTTTGGTGGGCCGCATGTGCCGGTGTATGAGGCTTCGGGACGGCTGCGCGTGGAGCGCGCGTTGCTGGCGGCGGACGAACATTCGGTGGCGGTGCCGGACATTTCTTCGGGGGAAAAACTGGAAGCGGTGTTCGTAGCGGATGGCGACCGGAAAACCTTCGTCGCGGAAAGCGTGCGGCAGGTTCCGAATCCCACCGGCAGGCGGCTGGAAATGTCCCGGGGACGCGTGGCTCTGTTCTTCATCTCCAGCCGTACGGGACAGCAGGTGAAACGCGCTGCCGTAGGCGCGGAGGGTTTCGTGCTGGATCATTACAGCCGCAAAGCGATTGACGATCACCTGCGCCTGGTAGCGGACAAACTGATCGCGGCGCTCGCCGCGCATCCGCCGTACTCGGTTTTCAGCGACAGTCTGGAAGTGTACGCGGCGGACTGGACGCCCGATCTGTTAAGCGAGTTTCGCAGGAGACGCGGCTACGATCTGACGCCCTATTTGCCGGCGCTGGCGGGAAACTTCGGGCCGAAGACCGACGCAATCCGGCACGACTGGGGCGAGACGCTGACCGAGCTTTCGGAAGAGAACTATCTGACGCCTCTGACGCAATGGGCGCGGGCGCACGGGACACTGTTTCGGTCCCAGACATATGGAGTGCCGCCAGTCCGGCTTTCGAGCAACGATCTGGTGGATCTGCCGGAAGGCGAAGGCTGGGAATGGAAAAAGTTCTCGACTTCGCGGTGGGCTTCGTCCGCCAGTCACCTGTACGGGAAAGCGGTGACCTCGTCCGAAACCTGGACGTGGCTGCACTCGCCAGTATTTTCGGCCACGCCGCTCGATATGAAGGCGGAGGCGGATCTGCATTTCCTGCAGGGGATCAATCAGCTGGTTGGGCATGGCTGGCCGTATTCGCCGCCGCAGGCGGGCGAGCCGGGATGGCGATTCTATGCGGCCGCGGTATTCAACGATCACAATCCCTGGTACATGGTGATGCCGGATGTCGCCGGCTATCTGCAGCGCGTCAGCTTTCTGCTGCGGCAGGGCAAGCCAGCCAACGATGTCGCGCTCTACCTGCCGACCGATGATGCATGGGCTCGTTTTACTGCCGGCGCCCGGACCTCGATCAATCAGCAGGTGGAATCGATGCTGGGCGATTCGCTGATCGCGCGCATTCTGGACGCGGGCTTCAACCTCGACTTCATCGACGATCAGGCGATCGAAAAGGCAGGCGTGCAGCATGCCGTGCTGGTGTTGCCGGATGTCGACCGGATTGGACTGGAGTCCTATCGGCGCATTGAGGCATTCGCGAAGAAGGGCGGCGTAGTGCTAGCAGCCGGACGCGTGCCGTCCCTGGCTCCGGGGATGCGGGATGCGGGCGATTCGGCCGAGGTGGCCGCAATCTCGAAGAGGCTGTTTGCTGGCACGGGCGCGGCGGGTCATGCACTCGGAGAGCAGGATGTCTCACGCTTCTTCACACCGGATATGCGGCTGGAACCGAAAACCCCCGAGATTGGGTTCATTCACCGGAAGCTGGACTCGGCGGACATCTACTTTGTGGCGAACACAGGTAATCAGCCACGGCGCTTGACGGCGACATTTCGCGTCAATCGGGCTGGCGCGACTTGGTGGGATCCGTTTACCGGGAAGGCAAGCGGTGCGGAGGCGAGCATTGCGGGTGGGAAGACGACGGTCGCCATGGATCTGGCGCCGTATGAATCGCGCGTACTGGTGTTTTGCGATCTGAGATTACCCGTTCCGGCGCATGCGGCGGGTTCGGGGAAGCCGATGGATATCAGTTCGGGATGGCAGGTTAAGTTTGGGAACGGACCGGTCGAGACGATGGAACGGCTGCGCTCATGGACGGACAGGGAAGCGACGCGGTATTACTCGGGCACGGCAACTTACTCGAAGACTCTGGACATTTCGGCAGGATTTCTCGGCGGAGCTCATGAGGTGATTCTGGATTTTGGCTCGGGTAAACCGGTGGCCAGTGCGGACAAGGCGCGTTTCCGAGCCTGGATTGATAGTCCGGTGCGGGAAGCCGCCGTAGTGACTGTGAATGGAAAAGCGGCAGGCAGCGTGTGGAAGCCGCCGTACTCTGTCGACATCACAAACCTGCTGCATGCGGGCACGAACGACATCCAGGTGACCGTGGGAAACCTCGCGCTGAACGTAATGGCTGGCGAATCCCCGCCGAATTACCGGCTGCTGAATTTGCGCTATACGGAAAGGTTCACGCCGCAGGACGTGGAAGGGATAAAGCCCGTGCCATCGGGAATGCTGGGACCGGTGACCCTGAGGGCGCGATAGACTGAGCGGAACATGACGAATTGTCTGGTGGTGTGGAGCGCGGCAATGCTGCTGTGCGGTTCGGCGGCGGAGGCGCGCCTGACGCGGCTGGTGATCGAGCAGCGCAAGGGCGCGGCAGGAGGAATGGAAGTAGTCAACGGCCACTTCTCCGGCGAGCTGGACCCGAAGGACAGGCACAACGCCATCATCATGGACCTGGCGCTGGCGCCGCGGAATGCGCGTGGAATGGTGGAGTATACGGCCACTTTCGCCATCGCCAAACCGGTGGATATGAAGAAGGCGAACGGTGTAATGATGTACACCGTACCCAATCGCGGCCGCGGCGAGCCGGAGATCAGCACTGACGGTATGGTGAGCGTGGTGAGCGGATGGCAGGGCGATCTGACGCCGAACGCGGGAGCGCAGACCATTCGCGTACCAGTGGCAAAGAACGCGGATGGCACCCCCCTGACCGGTCCGGTCAGCGAGCGCTTCATCAACATGCCGGCGGGCTCGAAGACGCTTTCGATCGGCACGGCTCCTTACACAGCGCTGTTTTATCAGCGGCCGCTGACCCTCGATACCGCCAAAGCGAGTCTGACAAAGCGGGCGTCGCATGATGCTCCGCCGATACCGGTGGCGAGCGACGTCTGGGCGTTCGCGGACTGCGGCGCGGTTCCCTTCCCCGGCACGCCCGATCCGTCCCGGATTTGCGCGAAGGACGGTTTTGATCCCACCTTTGAATACACGCTGTCCTTCACCGCGAAAGATCCGCTGGTGCTGGGGATTGGCTATGCGGCCACGCGGGACTTGAATTCATTTCTGCGCTACGGAGCGAAGGATGAGACGGGAGCGGCGAACCCGCTGGCCGGGCAGATCCGGTGGGCGATCGCGCGCGGCAGTTCGCAATCGGGGAACTTCATCCGCAGCTACATCAACCTGGGTTTTAATCAGGACGAAAGCGGGCGGATGGTGTGGGATGGGGTAAATCCGCATATCGCGGCGAGGCAGCTGGCATTGAACTTCCGTTTCGCCGTGCCCGGCGGCGCGGCGGGTCCCAACGAACCCGGCAGCGATGGCGTGGTGTGGTGGAGCGATTACCAGGACAAAGCGCGCGGACGGGCGAAAGCGGGCTTGCTCGACCGATGCCGCGCCTCGAATACGTGTCCGAAGATCATGGAGACGTTTGGCGCGCTGGAATTTTGGTATTTGCGGGAATCGCCGGATCTGGTAGGTACCGACGCAAAGGCAGATCTGGCGCTGCCCGCCAATGTGCGCCGGTATTTCTTTCCGGGTACGACGCACGGCGGCGGCCGAGGCGGGTTCAGCGCCAAAGCGGCGGCCGCGCCAAACGGATGCCTGCTGGCGGCCAATCCGAATCCGGAAGCGGACACCATGCGGGCGCTGACGGCTGATTTCATCGAATGGGTGACGAAGGGCGCGGAGATGCCGGAGAGCGTGTACCCGCGGCTGGACCGGGCGGAACTGGCGGCGGCGACGAAAGCGGCCATCCATTTCCCGGCAATCCTGGGCGCGCCGGAGCCGAAGGTGAATGCGCTGATGGATTACGATTTCGGACGCGAGTTTCGATACGGCGACTTGTCCGGTGTCATTACGAAGGAGCCGCCCGCTGTAAAGGGCGTGCTGCCGACGCTGGTTCCAATGGTGGACGCAGACGGGATTGACGTCGGCGGAGTACGGTCGGTACTGGCGCAGGCGCCGTTGGGATCGTATCTTGGATGGAATCCGACGGCGAGCGGGTTCGATCAGGGGAAGCAGTGCACTCTGAACGGCGGATACATCCCGTTCGCGAAAACGAAGGCGGAGCGGGAACAGTCGAGCGATCCCCGGTTTTCATTGGAGGAGCGTTACGGCACCCATGCGGGTTACGTCGCGGCGGTGCGGGCTGCGGCGGAGAAGGCGGTTACCGCGAGATTCCTGCTGGCGCAAGATGCGGAGCGTTTGATTGGGGAAGCTGACGCGAGCGATGTGCTGCGGACACAGTGAGCCGCCTGCTGCGATAGAATGCTGATCGTGAAAATACATCGGAATACAATCGTTTTGCTCTCGTGCGCCGCTCTCTCGATGCTGGCCGCCATCCCGGTGGAACCCGGGGCAACGCTTTTGGACAATGATCAGGTCAGAGTGATTCGGGCGCTGGAGAAAGCCCACGTAAAGGGCAAGTTCCATGAGCACAAAATGAACCGGGTGATGGTTTACCTGCAGGCCGGCAAGCAGCAGTTCGAGTATCAGGGTGGCAAGCCGACCAAGGTGTTCAACTGGAAGCCGGGTCAGGTGGTTTGGAGCGAGCCCGAAGGCATGCATTCGCCCGAAGTGATGAGCGACGAATCGTTCAATATCGTGGAAGTGGAGCTGAAACAGCCGGGCACCGGCAAAGCGAACATCCCCGCCATGGACCCGCTGAAAGTCGATCCGAAGCACTACAAGCTGGTGCTGGATAACAATCAGGTCCGGGTGCTGCGGGTGAAAGTGGGTCCGCACGAGACGATTCCTATGCATGAGCACGGAATGAATCGAGTGACGGTTTTCCTGACCGACCAGGTGGACAAGATCACCACCGCCGACGGTAAGGAAGACACGGTTCGGCACAAAGCGGGCGACTTCGCATGGGGCACACCGCTGAAGCATAAGGAAGAGAATGTGGGCGACCAGCCGTTTGAGCTGGTGCTGATCGATATCAAAGGCTGAACGATTCCGCGGGTGCGGCAGTAATGAGCAGGACGCGGCGTACTTTTCTCAAGACAACCGGCGCGGCGCTCTTGCCGGCACGGCTGGCGAGCGCGGCGGAAAGCGCGGAAGATCTGCGCATGTGGTATCGCCAGCCCGCGCCGGACTGGAACGAAGCGCTTCCGATCGGGAGCGGGCGGCTGGGCGCGATGATCTTCGGCGGGGTGGGCGAAGAGCATCTGCAGTTGAACGAGGACACGCTGATTTCGGAAGGTCCGGGGACCGGCAACCTGCCGCTCGATGTGACGAAGGACTTCGATCGTGTCGAGGCGCTGCTGCGCTCGCGGCAGTTCGCAGAAGCAGGCGACGTCATCACAAAGCACTGGACAGGGCGATCGTGGCCCTGTTACCAGCCCCTGGGCGATCTGAGGATTCGCTTCGAGGGTCAGGATGGTCCGGTTTCCGGGTATGCGCGGGAACTGGATCTGGCCGATGCGCTGAGCCGCGTAACTTACCAGGTTGGCGGAGTTAGTTACACGCGGGAGTATTTCGCCAGCTTTCCGGATCAGGTGATCGTGGCACGACTGACGGCGAACCGCCCCGGCGCACTGAGCTTCAACGCTTCGCTCAGTTCCGTGCATCCGACGGCGCGCGTCAGCGCGGCGGGACCGGATCAGGTGAAGCTGACCGGACAGGCGCCTGGATTCGCGCTGCGGCGCACGCTGGAGTGGGTGGAAAAGCGCGGCGAGCAGTGGAAGTACCCGGAATTGTGGGATGCCGAGGGCCGACGGCGTCCGCATGCGAGCACCGTGCTCTATGGGAAAGACGTGGGCGGGCGCGGAATGTTTTTCGACGCGCGTCTGCACGGGCGCGTGACCGGGGGAGAGATGGCCGTGCACGACGGCACGCTGCAGGTTCGGGGCGCGACCGAAGCGGTGCTGTTGATCGCGGCGGCGACGAGTTTCGTTGCGTTCGACAAAACTCCGAATGCCGACCCGGCCGCGCGCGCGATCACCTGTCTAAGCGGGCCCTCGCGCATGAGTGTGGCGGAGCTGCGCGAGCGGCACTTGGCGGATTACCGAAACCTGTTTGGCCGGGTTTCCTTCCATCTAGGCGGCGCGACCGGGCAATCGAAGTTGCCGACCGATGAGCGGCTGGTGAGGTTCGCGAACGATCGGGACGTGCCGCTGGCCGCCCTCTATTTTCAATATGGCCGCTATCTGACCATTGCGGCATCCCGGCCGGGAACGCAGCCGCTGAATCTGCAGGGGATGTGGAACGCTGAGGTAATTCCGCCGTGGGCTTCCCAGTACACGACGAACATCAACGTGGAGATGAACTACTGGCCGGTGGAAATCACGAATCTCTCGGAATGCTTCGAGCCGCTGGAGCGCCTGATTCAGCAAGCCTCGATTACAGGTGCGCAGGTGGCGCGCGATATGTACCACCGCCGCGGCTGGGTGCTGCACCACAACACCACGCTGTGGCGGGGCGCGCAGCCGGTGGACAACGACGCAATGCCTGCGTTCTGGAACATGGGCGCGGGGTGGCTGTGCCTGCACCTCTGGGAGCACTACCGGTTCACGGGCGACCGGCGGGTCCTGGAGCGCGCGTATCCGATCATGAAAGGTGCCGCCGAATTCGTTTCGGACTGGCTGGTGGAGGACGGCAAGGGCCATCTGGTGACGGCTGCCGGAATTTCGCCGGAGAATTTGTTCGTCTATACCGACGCCGCCGGCGAAAAGCGCAGCGCCGGCGTATGCATGGGCCCGACGATGGATATGGAAATTACCCGGCAGCTGTTTCGAAACTGCATTGAAGCATCACATCTGCTGGATCGTGATGCGGGGTTTCGCGAAGAGTTAAACGGGAAGCTGATGAAGCTACTGCCATTTCAGGTGGGCAGTCGCGGGCAACTGCAGGAGTGGCCGGAGGACTTCGAGGAGAAGGATCCGCGACACCGGCACGTCTCCCATCTGTTCGGGCTTTATCCGGACAACCAGATTACGGACAGAACGCCGGAAGTGCTGGCTGCGGCGAAGCGAACGCTGGAGATTCGCGGGGATGAGGGAACGGGGTGGTCGCGGGCATGGAAGATTTGTTTTTATGCGCGGCTGCGCGATGGCAATCACGCCTGGAAGCTGGTGCGGAATCTGTTCGAGCCGGCGAAATCCGGACCAGGGAAATACGACCGCGGCGGCGTGATGCCGAACCTGTTTTGTTCCTGCCCGCCGATGCAGGTGGACGGAAATTTCGGCGGCACGGCGGGCATGGCGGAAATGCTGCTCCAGAGTCAGAACGGCGAGCTCCATCTGCTGCCGGCGCTGCCCGACGCCTGGCCCGAGGGAAGCGTGCGCGGGCTGCGGGCGCGCGGCGGGTTCACTGTCGCGATGACATGGGCGGGTGGCAGACTGCGCGCCGCCGAAGTAAGGTCGGACAGGGGCGGGACCTGCGTGGTGCGGTACGGGGAACACAGACAGACCTTGGATGTGGCCGCAGGCCGGGTCGTGAAGATACCCGTTACTTAGCCGTGAGCTCGCGATAGCGGGCCAGTGCGGCGCGCGATTCCTGTTCGCGTCCCATGCGCCGATAGGCGGTGCTAAGCGCGAAGGAGATGCCGCCGTCGTCAAGCGGGCGGGCCTTTTCGAGCCACGTCACGGCTTTAGCGGGCTGGCCGAGAGCGAGGTAGGAGCGACCGAGTACTTCGGCAACGGCGAGGCGATCGGGCGAAAGACGCTCGGCGGCCAGTAGGTGCGGGAGCGCGGCCTGCACGTGCTGCTGGTTGAAGAGAACGTCGCCCAATTGATATTGCCAGTCGGCGTTTTCCGGCTGAGCGGCAACCAGGGGAACCAGGAGCCGTTCCGCTTCGTCGTACTCGCGGTCGCGGGTCAGAGAATCGGCGAGGCGGCCCTGCAGCCGGCGATCGCCCGGATTCAGACGCAGTGCTTTGCGCCACTCGTCCACAGCTTCGCGGCGCCGGCCCATGCGCTGATTGGATTCGGCGGAGAGCTCGTGAATCTCAGCGGATTCGGGCAGCGCGGCGACCTGCTGAAAAGATTGCTCGGCCAGCCGGCCGCAGGCGAGAGCGGCCCAGTACAGGTTCTCCGGCGTGGCGGACTTCTCGGCCGCGGCGAGGGCAGCGGGGAAATCGCGGGCTCGAAAGGCGCAGGCCGCTTCATGCGTGGAGCAGTCCGGTGGCGCGAGCTGCAGTTCCTGTTTTTCTTCTTCGCCAGCCTGGTCGGCATGGCCCTGTTCGCGCAGGATCGCCGCGCGGGCGGCATGCCACCCGGAAACGGCCGGCAGAGCTTCAAGAGCCTGCCCGTAGAGCTTCAAACCCTCCTCGGGCTTGCCGGTACCGGCGCGCTCGCGGGCGAGAAGGGCATACCAATAACCGCTCTGAGGCGCAATCTGGTCGATGCGCGCGGCGGCACGTTCGCCGAGTGAGGCATAAGCGAATCCGAGACCCTGCCAGGCTTTGGCCAGCTGCGGCTGAGCATTGGCAGCGGCGCCGAAATCATCGACGGCTTTACGCGGCTCGCCGGAAGCAAGTTCGGCGTCGGCGAGTTCCAGCCGGGCCTGCTGGTTGCCAGCATCCAGAAGGACGGCTTTGCGGAGTGGCTCGACCGCCTTCTTTGGCAGGTTCAGCTGCTGATACGCAAGGCCGAGCAGGAACCAGGCCGGGGCGGAATCGGGCTGTGCCTGAACCACGCGTGCCAGCTGCTCGGCGGCTTCGGCGGGATGACCGCTCTGTTCCAATGCGAGCCCCAGATTGAAGCGCGGGCCGGGGTTATCCGGAAGCGCTGCAGCGAGTTTGCGGTAAAGGGCGATGGCTTCCGGGAAGCGGCCCGCGCGCAGGGCATCGCTCGCGGCGCGGCTCTGTTCCGAAAGGTCCTGCTGAGCAGCGGCGTACGCGGCGAAGGCAAGGATAAGCAGGGATCGCGCGAACGGCGCAGCGACACAACGCATGCGATATAATTATGTGCTAATGCAGTGGCGCGTCGCTGGGTTAGTATGCATGCTCGCTGCGAGTTTCGCGCACGCGCAAACGAAGATTCCGCCCATCTGGCCGCAGATTGAGGGAACGTTTCCTCGCGGGGGCCAGCGCGGCAAAGAAATCCGCATCAGTATCAAGGGTAAGAACCTCCAGAACACGCGCGAACTCCTGTTTCATTCGGCCAAACTGAACGCGAAAGTTTTGACTTCGGATGCATATGAAGTATCCGCGCTGGTGACGGTGGCTGCCGACGCGGAGCCGGGGCGGCACGACCTGCGGCTGGTGGGCGATCACGGTTCGGCCATCGGATATTTCGATGTCGGCACACTGCCGGAGCGCGCGGAAAAAGAACCGAACGACGACGTAGCGCACGCGGAGGAACTGATGTTCCCCGTGATTGTGAACGGGATTCTGAAAGCGGCCGATTACGACTACTTCCGGTTTACGGCGCGGCCGGGTGAAGCATTGACGTTCGATGTACTGGCGACGCGGAACGGGGCAAACACGGATGCGGTGCTGAGCCTGCTGGATGCGACCGGTGAGGAACTGGCTTATTCCGACGATTACTACGCGTTCAAAGATCCACACCTGGTGTATCGATTTGCGAAGGCCGGCACGTACTTTCTGCGTGTTTATGGATCGAGCGAGGCGGGATGCGAGACGTGCGATTACCGGCTGTATGCGGGGGAATCGCCGTTTGTGGATCTGGCGCTGCCGGGCGGCGGGAAGCGCGGGAGCACAGTCGAGTTCCAGTTGCATGGCGTGAACTTGCAGGGCTTGAAGGAAGTGACCCTGGGCGACGGGCTGGCGCATGGTCAGGTGACCTCGGCTTCTGCGACGGAAGCGCGGGTGCGCATAGCGATTCCGGAATCGATTGAGCCAGGTGAGTATCGTCTGCATGCGGCGGGCGCGATGCAGCCCGTGCCGTTCGTGGTGTCCGGTTATTCCGAGATCACCGTCACGGGAGATGCGGCGCGCAGCCGCCGGGATCCGGTGCCGGTTACGCTGCCGATGGTGGCGAACGGGATCATCGACAAACCGCATGCCGCGGATTACTTCGTCTTCCGCGCGGACCGCGCCGAGACTGTGGTGCTGGATGCGCAGAGCATGCGGCTGGGTTTTCTGATGGATCCGCTGGTAGCGATTTACGACGAGAACGGAACGCGTCTGGCGTATCAGGACGACCCAACCACGAATACCGGCAAAGAGCCGGCCAATCTGGATCCGCATCTGGTGTTTCAACTGCCGAAGGCGGGCCGATATATCGCGATGGTGCGGGATGCTCAGTTTCGCGGCGACGCGCACTTTCTGTACCGCCTGACGATGAAGGAAGCAGAGCCGGATTTTTCGATTCGCGTCGTGGGCACGGATGAGACGCTGTATCGCGGGCGGGCAAACGACCTGCGCGTGATTGTGCGGCGGCTGGAAGGATGGAACGCTCCCGTGGAGGTGTGGGCGGAAAATCTGCCGCCGGGCGTGCACGTGAAGACCGCCATCGCGGAACCGAAGAACAGCACGTATACGGGAACTTGTGGCGAAACGCATTACCTGGACGGCACCAACCTGGATATGCAACTGGTGGTGGACAGGGATGCGCCGTTTTCCCTGTCGGAAATCCGGTTTCGTGGGCGCGGCGTGTTCAACGGGCGTACGGTTGAGCGGACGGCGCAAACGCGCTACTTCAAGAATCGTGTTCGGTTCATCGGCGATTCGGAGGAGCAGGATCTGCGGACGGTGATCGCGGACGCGCCGGGCGTGGTGCTGGATGTGCCACGCAGTCTGACGCTGAAAAACAGCACGGCATCGTTCACGGTGATCCTGACGCGGCTGGACGAAGGCAATCCCAATCCGGTGGAACTCACGCTGGAGGCGGTGACGGATGGCCTGAGCATGCCGCCGCTTTCGGTGCCGGTCTCCTCGACAAGGGCCGAAGTGAAACTGCATGGCGCGGAGAAAGCGCCGGGCGAGTTCATTCTGGTGGCGCGCGCAGGCGGCGCGGTGATCGGCAAATCGCATCCTATAAAAGTTCGGAGCGCTACATGAAAGTCTGGTTGTTCCTTCTGCCGTGCCTGTGTTTTGGCGCGAAGCTGTCGATTTACCCGCCGAATATCGTTCTGCATGGCGCGGATGCGACGCAGGTCTACGTGGTGACCTATACCGGCGAGGACGGCTACGAGCGGGACGTGACGGACGAATGCGCGCCGGCGCACATCGCCCGGGCTTCGATGAAGAGCGTGGCGGTGGCGTGCAAAGGTATGCGGACCGTAGCTCCAGTGGTGGTGAAGGCGGCGGTGCGTCCGCCGGGAATCAGTTTCGTTAACGATGTGAGCCCTATTTTTACGATGTCGGGCTGCGCGGGGGCAAATTGCCACGGTTCAATTCGTGGGCAGCGCGGGTTTAAGCTGTCGCTCTTTGGGTATGAACCGAAACTGGATTACGAAGCGATCACGGGCGGAGACGCGCACCGCATCGATCGCAAAGCGCCGGAGAAGAGTCTGCTGCTGCTGAAGCCCACGGCGGAGACGCCTCATGGCGGCGGCTTCCGGTTCGCCAAGGATTCTCTTCAGTACCGCACACTGCTGGAGTGGCTGCAGCAGGGCGCGCCGTATGATGCGGACGATTCGCTGCGCGTGACTTCCCTGAGCGTTTATCCGCCAGAGCGTGTGCTCACCGGTCCGAACCAGATTCAGCATCTGGTGGCGGTCGCGCACTATTCCGACGGCAGCGTTCGCGACATGACGAACCTGGTGCAATACATCTCGAACGAGCCGGATACGGTGCAGGTTGATGCGCATGGCGTGGTGAAGGCGCTCCAGACGGGCGAGACTGCGATCATGGTCCGCACCATGGGCAAAGCGGTGGCGGCGCGGATTCTGGTGGCAAACGGCGCGACGGCGAAGGATTTTCCGCGTGTGGAGGAGCGCAATTACATCGACCGGTTTGTATTCGAGAAGCTGCGCGCGATGAACATTCGCCCTTCGGGTCTGTCAAACGACGAGCAGTTTCTGCGGCGCGCCTATCTGGATGCGATTGGGCTGCTGCCGACCGAGAAGGAAAGCCGGGAATTCCTGACGTCGACGGAAGTGAACAAGCGGGCGATGCTAATCGACCAGCTGCTGCAGCGGCGCGAGTTCGCTGACGTGTGGGCGCAGAAGTTCACCGAACTGTTTCGCGCGGGCACGCGGGAGGCCGGAAACAAGGGCGCGCGCATCGTGTATGAGTACGTGCGGCAATCGTTCCGGCAGAACAAGCCTTACGACCAGTTCGTGCGTGAGCTGCTGCTCAGCCAGGGCGCGCACAGCTTTGAGACTTCCTCGATGGCGGGGGTGCAGACCAGCCCGACCAGCTTCTACAACGTCAGCTTCGATTCGAACCCGCCGGACAACGCGACCAATGTGAGCCAGCTGTTTCTGGGCGTGCGGCTGGATTGCGCGAAGTGCCACAACCATCCGTTCGAGAAGTGGACGCAGAACGATTTTTACGGGTTCGCGGCCTTCTTCGCCCGCGTGGGCGTCAAGGAAGTTTACGAGAACGACGAGAACGCGACCGTCTACATGGAAGAAGGATCGGTGGAGCATCCGAAGACCAAAAAGCATGTGGATGCCAAATTCCTGGATGGTCCGGTGGTAAAGGATCGGCAGGATGTGGATATCCGCGAGTCGCTGGTTGACTGGATGACGAATCCGAAAAATCCGTTCTTTGCGCGCGCCATTTCGAATCGCGTGTGGAAGCATTTCATGGGGCGCGGGCTGGTGGAAGATGTGGACGATTTCCGGGTGACGAATCCGCCGACCAACCCTGCGCTGCTGGATGCGATGGCGGCGGATCTGACGGCGCACCATTACGATCTGCGCGAGCTGATGCGCACGATCATGAACTCGCGGGCGTATCAGCTGTCCTCGGAACCGAATGATTCGAACCACAGCGATGCGATCAACTACTCGCATTTCCGCATCCGGCGGCTCTCGGCGGAAGCGCTGCTTGACGCGATGACGGAAGTGACGGGAGTCCCGGAAAAGTTCGCCGGCTACCCGGCGGGAACGCGCGCGATGCAGGTTTACGGAGTGGGCGGCGGCTACATGCTGGCTTCGTTTGGGAAGCTGAGCCGCGACATCATCTGCGAACGCGACAGCCAGCCGGACATGGCGCAGACCATGCACATGATTTCGGGTTCCACCATCCAGAAGAAGATCAATGCAATGAAGTTCGATGCCGCGCTGAGCGACGACGCGCTTACTGATCGAATATTTATGACGGCGCTGGTGCGGAAGCCGTCGCCGGAAGAGAAGAAAGCAGTACTCAGCAGCATTCACGATGGAGCGGACCGTACCGCCGCATTTCAGGATCTGGCGTGGGCGATTCTGAATTCCAAAGAATTCTTGTACCAGCACTGAGGTGGCACATATGTACGACAGGCGCGCATTCTTACGAGTTGGATCGCTGGCGACTTTCGGTTCGCTGACATGGGGCGATGTGCTGCGTCTGCGCGCGGCCACGGCGGCTCGGGCGGGGAAAGACATTTCCATCATTCACCTGTGGCTGGCGGGCGGCATCAGCCACCTGGACACCTTTGACATGAAGACCGGCGCGGACCGCAAGTACCGCAGTATCTTCAAGCCGATTGCGACCAGCGTGGATGGGCTGCAGATCTCCGAGCATCTGCCGCGCACGGCGAAGCTGATGAACCAGGTAACGCTGATCCGTTCCATGACGCATAAGCAGTCAGCGCACGGATCGGCGCAGACGCTGATGCTGAGCGGGCATGACGCGCTGCCCACGCTGCTGGCGCCCGCCGTGGGTTCCGTGCTGGCGAAAGAACTGGGCGCACGGAACGAACTGCCGCCCTACGTGATGATTCCGCAGCCCCGCGGCAACAACGCGCGCGCAGGATTCCTGGGGCCGAAGTACAATCCGTTTTCGGCGGGCGAGCCCAATGTGGCGAAATATGCCGTCCGCGACATGGATCTGCCGATGGGCATGGATTGGTCGCGCATGGAGGGCCGGCACAGCCTGTTGAATGTGGTGGATCAGAAGTTCCGCACATGGGACACGACCGACACCTTTCAGACGCTTGATGGCTATTACCAGGCGGCGTTCGATCTGATGCGCAGCCCGCGGGCGAAAAAGGCTTTCGACATCGCGCAGGAAACACCGAAGCTGCGCGATGATTACGGCCGGACGTCCATGGGTCAGGGTGCCTTGCTGGCCCGGCGCCTGGTGGAGGCGGGAGTGCGCTTCGTCAGCGTGGGCAAGGGAGACAACGCGTGGGACCACCACGGCAACATCTTCCCCTCATACGCTAATGAATTCATGCCGGAACTGGACAACGCCTTCGCGGCGCTCATGGCGGATCTGGGGCAGCGCGGAATGCTGGATTCGACCATGGTCATCGTGACGGGTGAATTCGGGCGCACGGCGGAGATCAACGTGAACAATGGGCGCGACCACTGGCCCAACTGCTTCTCACTGGTGCTCGGCGGCGCCGGGATTCCTGGCGGCCAGGTGATCGGCAGTTCGGATAACGACGGCATGTATGTCAAGGATCACCCGGTGGAAGTGCCCGACCTGATGGCGACCATCTTCCACAAGCTGGGCGTGGATTACACCAAGGAGTACGTCTCCAATATCGGCCGCCCGCTGAAGATTGCTGACGGGAAACCCGTCAGCTTCCTCGGTTAGCGGTTAGTAGTAAATCTTCAAAGCCATCTGCAGTGTTCGCGGACCCACGTTGGTTGTCCCGGTAACCGTGCCGAAGGCGCCGTCCGTGATGTTCGTATCGGCGCGGCCGTACTGCGGCGTGTTGCTGATGTTGAACGCTTCGGCGCGGAACTGCAGCCGGATCCGTTCCATAGGATGGAAGTTCTTTGACAGCGAAATATCGGCGTTGTGGGAATTGCCGTAGCGCAGATTGCCAAACCAGCGCGGCGCATTGCCGATCTGATAAGTGCCGGGTTGCGCAAAAGCGGCGGTGTTGAACCATGCGGAAGGCGTCTGTGTTCCGGAGGTTACGTTGCCAACAATGTTCGGCCGCTGCACAGCGAAGCCGTACGCGGAAAGCGTGTTGGCGGCGGTGAACATCAACGGCAGTCCGCTGGCGAAGCGGATGATGGTGGCAGTCTGCCAGCCGCCGAGCACGGCATTGGCAAAGCGCGGCATGGTGGAACCGAAGCGCTTACCCGCGCCCACGGGAAGCTCCCACACGAAGTTGGTGACAAAGCTCTGCGGAACATCGTGCGCGCTGACGGACCAGTCCAGTTTGCGATTGTTGTAGTCGCGGTAGTTGTCTCCCACTTCCCAAGCCTGCGTTTCGGAAGCGTTGTCGAGCGCTTTCGAGAACTGGTACGACGAAATCAGGCTAAGGCCGGAGGAGAACTGGTGCGTGAACTGAACCACCAGCGCATTAAATTCCGAACTGGCGCCGGGCGTGTCGGTGGAAAGATTGACCGCCGTGAACTGCGGAAACGGCCGCAGCAACTGGTTATACGGAATGGTCTTGCCGCTCAGATTGCCGTTGGTGATGATGCCATAGAACGGATTCGCCACCTGCTGATCGAGTGCCGGGCCCAGGCTGAGCAGCGTGTCGGGCAGCTGATTGGCATTGGTGTTGAAGCCGAGGAGCAGCTTGCGGCCAAGGCTGCCGGAGTAGCCGATCTGCAGCACGGAACTGCGCGCCAGCTGAATCTGGAAATCGGCGCTGTAGTTCTGGCTGTAGCCCGAAGGGTGCAGCAGCGAATAGGCGTTGACAGATTGGCCGAGATCCTGCGAAAGTCCCTGCGAGTTCCCCACCGGCAGCAGCAAGCCCTGGGGAAACGGATTGCTGAGCAGAGCCGCTGGATGAATGCCGTCGCCGCCAACCGTGCTCACCCACGAAGTGGAGGTGGAGTAGCCGTCGTTGGTGACGCTGCCGGAGCCGGCAGTCTGCAGGTATGAGATACCATAGCCGCCGCGGAATACGATGTGATCGGTGATCTTATAAGAGAGGCCGAAGCGCGGCGCGAAATCGTTTTCAGAGGTGTGCCACTGGCCGCGATTATTCGAGTTGGCGAACTGCAGTCCGCCGACCAGCGGCAGACCGGCTGCCTGCGCGATGGGGCTCGGAACGTTGAAGTTGAACCAGTTCACCCGGTTGAAGCGCTCCGTGCGCGGTAGCTGCAGTTCATAGCGAAGGCCGTAATTCAGAGTGAGGCGGTTGGTGGCGCGCCACGTGTCCTGCACGTAAAAGCCCCAGTATTTCTGCTCTACGGCGAGCGCCGCGTTGTAAGGCGAGCTGCCGCTCGCGCCGGTTCCCAACAGCAGCGACGCAATGGAGTTTCCGGAGTTCGCGCTGTTGCTGGCCGCGGTGGGCCCGGAAGTAAGGCCGCGGTTGAAGTTGAAGGTGGGGGAATCGACGTCGGTATCGTTCAGCTGGTCGGCTTCCAGCGTGACACCAAACTTGATGCTGTGCGAGCGCCATTCTTTGGTGATGTTGGTCTGGATGCTGTTCACAGGACGCGCGAAACTCAGGAAGCGCGCGTTGCCCAGCTGACCATAACCGCTGGGAACGACGGCGGGGATGGTCTGTGCGCCGAACCCGGCGACCAGTGACGAGGGAAAGCCGAGCGCGGTGCCGTTCAGCCCTTTGCTGGGCGAGTCTTGCTCCTCACGCCAGCGGCCGGCGCTGATCAGAACATTAGCGACCCAGGTAGGCGTAGGGACGAAAGTATTGCCGATCACCACCTGATGGCGCGGGTTCAGATCGTTATAGTTGCTGTCCGCATTGTGACCGAAGTACGTGGGCGCGACATCCGTTTCCCACGCCTTCGAAACCCGCGTGAAAAAGGTATACTTTTCGCTCTTCGCCCAATCGACGCGGATGTCCATCCGGTTATCGTCTTCAATGGTCTTTCCGGTGCCGAAGAAATTGTTTGCGTTGGTGAGGGCCGAACCGGGCGTGTTGGGAAGCGGATAGAGGCTCACAGCTTTCGCGCCGATCGCATCGAACATGCTTGAGGGAATCACGTTGCCGGGGAAAGGCGTCCGCACGAAACCGGTGCCGCCGGCGGTGGTAGTGAACGGATTGTATATGGTGGAAAGCGTGCCGTTCGCGTTGAAGTAATCGGAGAAATCCCCGCCTCGCTCTTTTACCGTGGGAACGGTGGTGATCAGAGTGGCAGCATTCCCCTGACGCAGCCCTTCGTAGCCGGCGAAGAAATAAACCTTCTTGCTTTTCCAGACGGGGCCGCTGAAATTGCCGCCGAACTGGTTGCTTTGGAACACGGTCTTCTTGGCGCCCACGCGGTCGTTGGCCCAGGAATTGGCGTTCAGCACATCGTTCTGTAGAAATTCGAAACCGGTGCCGTGAAACTGATTCGTGCCGCCTTTGGTCACCAGGCTGACCACGCCGCCGCCGGAGCGTCCGAACTGCGCTTCATACGAGTTGCGAATCACCTGCAACTCCTGCACGGAATCGACGGAAGGCGCGATCAGCAGACCGCCCCAGTCGCCGGAGCTGGAAGGCACGCCGTCCTCGAGAATCAGACCGCTTTCATCGCGGCCGCCGTTCATGGCGAAGCGATTCTGGTTCTGATCCTGCGGAGCAGTGGAGATTCCGGTGCGGACGGAAACCACGCCTGCAGTGGCCTGCACCAGCACGAACGGGTTGCGCACGTTGGCGGGAAGCTCCTGCACGGTGCGCGTGCTCATGTCCACAGACTGATTCGCGGTCTGCGTATCCAGCTGCGCGGCCTGTGCCGAGACACTCACCTGTTCGCTCACCGCGCCGAGTTCCATCGAGAAATTCGCCGCGCCGGATTGATTCGCGACAAGCGTAATTCCGCGCTGAACATACGTCTTAAAGCCGGCGATCTCACCCGTAAGCTCATATCCACCTGGGGGAATTTGCGAGAACGTGTACCGGCCGTCAGCGCTGGTGTTTACCTGGCGCGTCTCGCTGTTTCCGATGTTGACGATTTTGACGGTGACGCCGGGCATGGCGGCGCCTTTCGGATCGGTAACCAACCCGGTCAGGTTAGCCGTGAATGCCTGTCCGTAACAGGCAACCGAGAATGCGGCAGCCGTAAGCAATGTAAGCGCGACAGAGCGAAACATGAAGACTCCTTAAAGTGCTTCACGTCACTATATCACTTCACCGTTGACTTAAGTTCGAAAAGTAACTTTCGCGCAGCGGCCGTATCAGGGTCATATTGCAGCGCCTGTTCAAGGGTTGTCCGCGCGCCTGCGATGTCCCCGGCGCGGTATTGGGCAACGGCCAGGTTCATGCGCACGTTGGTGAGGGCGGGGTTAGCTTTCAGGGCCTGCTGCCAAAGACGTATCGCTTCCGCGGCGTTGCCTCGCTGCGCCAAAATCGCGCCCAGATTAGTGGCGGCGGCCACGCTCGCCGGGTTCAGCGTGAGAACGCGTTGGTAAAGCGGCATGGCGCGTTCGGTGCTGCCAGCCTGATCGTAGTCCTGTGCCAGCTGCACCAGCACCGCGGCATCATCCGGGTCACGTTTAGCGGCGGCCTCCAGCAGTGGAAGAGAGCGCGCGCGGAGGGCAGGTTTCGCCGCCGCAGCCACTGCATAAGCCAGGCCCAAATCCCGGTCGTTCGCGGAAGTGGTCCAGAACGGCACCAGCGTGTCGGTGGACGCGGGCTGTGCGGCGGGACGCGGACGCCGGGGAATCGAGTGATCGGTGTAGACCGCATGCTGGCTGTCGCTGACCTGGCCCTTGGGCATGTGGCAGCCAATACAATCCTCGCCATGGCTGACGGTGTGGCAGGCGGCGCATTTCGCGCGGTAGTACGCCGCCCGGTTCTCCGGAGCAGGTTCTTCGTGCGGGTCGTGGCAGCTTCCGCACCAGAGCTTGTCTCCGCTCGCGCGCTTGCACGCGCTCTGCTGCAGGCGTTCGAAGTGGCTGGTGACGCGCATTTCCGGCAGTTCTGAGCCGGCCCACACGAAGAAGGCGGAGAAGTCGCTAAGCAGCAGACCAGGCTTCCAGGGTTCAGCGTTGGCGCGTTTACGGGCAATTCGCGCTACTCCCGAAAGATGGCACTGCGCGCAGATGCTGTCCCGCCGCGCCGGGCTCAATTTGGCCGGGTTCACCAAAATCGGGCTTTTTGCGCCATGGCTGGCGATGTGCTCCCGCGCGTCCCCATGACAGCGCTCGCAGGCGACGCCGTTCTCCAGAAACGGTACGGCGGCAAAGCCGTTCTCCGTACCAGGCAGCGTTTGCAGGCGGCTGGCATGGCACTGCAGGCAGGCGGGTTCCACCGGGCGCGTCAACGCAATGGTGGAGTAGCGCTGGAAGCCTGGCGAGACATCCCATCGCTCGCCGAGCGCGTAATACGAAACCGGCGCCTGGAACAGAAATCCGCCGGTGGAGAAAAGATAACTGCGACCCACGCTGCCGGATCCTACGAACCAGCGAAGCGAGCGCTCGCCGTGAATGTCGGTTCCGGTGCGTGCGAAGCTCAGGCGGTAGGAGTCCTGTCCCGGAGTGATCTGGTAAGCGGCAGCGGAGGCGGGGTCCTCGAATGCAGCGCGCGCGAAGCTTTCCTTTGGCGCCGCCGATGACACAACTCCGCTGCTGCGCGCCATGCCGGTCGCCGCATACCGGCGATAGATGTCGACGTGGCAGGGTGCGCAGGCCTGGTTGCCCACACCCGGCTGCATAGCCGCAAGCGCGCCGGGCAACATCAGCAGGCAGTGCAACAATAAACGCGTGCGTTTCGCGCTCTCGTGCTTGTTGCTGGCGGTGGTTGCGGCGGCGATGGTTTCCGAAGAGGCCCTCATCCGGTTCGAGGACGCGAGCGCTGGTTCCGGTTTGAACGCCCCGCTCGCAAACCATCCTACCGCGCGCAAATACCTGGTCGAAACCATGGGCGGGGGAATCGCGGCCTTCGATTACAACGGCGATGGACGCATCGATTTGTTTTTCGCCAATGGCGCGGAACTTCCGTCGCTGAAAAAAAGCAGCGCGGGGGATGCAAACCGGCTCTATCGCAACGAGGGCGGCGGACACTTCACGGATGTGACCGCGGCAACCGGACTGGCTGGCTCGGGATATTCCGTTGGCGCGGCCGCCGGTGACTTCGACAATGACGGTTTCGAAGACCTGTTTGTCGCCGGCGTGAATGAATCGCATCTGTACCGCAATCTGGGCGGGCAGAAATTTGAGGATGTCACGGCGGCTTCCGGCATCCGAGCCAACGCCTTCGCAGTGGCCGCGGGCTGGTTTGATTATGATCGCGACGGCCTGCTGGATCTTTTTGTCGTGAACTACGTGAAGTGGTCGGCGGACTTGAATCCGCTGTGCCACGATCCGTCCGGCCGGTTCGTGGTGTTCTGCAGTCCGCGTCAGTTTGAGGGTCAGGCGAACCAACTGTTCCACAACCTCGGCGGCGGCAGATTCGAAGACGTTTCGGCTTTGAGCGGGATCGCGCGATCGCTTGGCAAAGGGATGTCGCTGGCGATCGCCGACTACGATGGCGATGGCTTTCCCGACGTGTTCGTCACCAACGACACGGAGCCGAACTTCCTGTTTCACAACCTGGGCAACGGGCACTTCGAAGAGCGCGCCTTCGACGCCGGCGTGGCGCTGCTCGACGCGGGCAAAGCCGTCTCCAGCATGGGGGCTGATTTTCGGGACTACGACAACGATGGCTTGCCCGACATCGTGGTCACCGCGCTGACAGGCGAAACGTTTCCCGTGTTTCGAAACCTGGGAAAAGGGCAGTTCCAGGATGCCACGTTTCCCAGTGGTCTCGGGCCACTGACGGCCCGGCTGACCGGCTGGGGAATCGGTCTCGTGGATTTCGATAACGATGGCTGGAAGGATATCTTTACAGCCAATGCCCACGTGACGGATAACATCGACCTCTTCTCCGGCGACGTTTACAAGCTGCGAAACACGGCATTCCGGAACCGGGATGGCGGCAGCTTCGCCGGCGTCCCCGCCTTCGGCAGCGCAGGAGCGCATCGCAGCGCGGTCTTCGCCGATTTCGACGGCGATGGCAGGACGGACGTTGCAGTGAGCGTGCTCGGAGAGCGGCCGGAGTTGTGGCGCAATGCGAGCCCGCGCGACGCGCAGTGGCTGGACCTGCAGTTAGTGGGGACGCGCAGCAATCGCGACGCCATCGGTGCGGTGATCCATGTCGGCGAGCAATGGAACAGCCGCACCAGCAGCGTGGGCTATGCTTCCTCCAGCCTCACGCCCGTACACTTCGGACTGGGCGCGCTGAAAATAGTACCGCGCATCGAAATCAGGTGGCCCGGCGGCACGGTCCAGGTGCTGCGTAACGTGAAAGCCGGGCAGACTCTGCTGGTTCGCGAACCGCCGCGTTAGAAATCGAGCCTTAACCCGAACTGGACATCTCTCGGCGTGTTCCACAGCCCGGTCACCTGACCGAAGGTACTTGAGCCAACGGACGTATTGGGCGCTGCGAACTGGGGCGTATTGGTGATGTTGAAGAACTCCGCGCGGAACTGAAGTTTCAATGGTTCGCGGATGTGGAAGTTCTTCATGAAGGACACATCCGCCGCATGCACGCCGTCCTGGCGCAGCTGCGTAATGCGCCTGGGCGCGGTTCCGATGGTGTAAGCCGGCGGCGCGGTCAACGCGTCGGTGTTAAACCATTTCTGCACTGTCGGGTTGCTGATGGAAACATTATCGGCGTTGGCGATGTTAGGCGGTTGATACGCGAATCCGAAGCCGTTGCCCGGCGCTGACATGTGATCCGGCAACCCGCTTTGGAAGTTCATGATGGAGGCCACCTGCCAGCCGCCCACAACCGCTTCCGCATATCGGTTCAGGTTGGCTCCCAAAGCGCGTCCCTTGCCTACAGGGATGTCATAGACCAGAGTCATGGCAATGCTTTGCGGAATGTCATGCGCGCTGATCGAGCGCTCCAAATTCCAGTTATAGGCGTCACGCGTGCCGGTGTCTCCCACTTCCCACGCCTGGGTCTCGGATGCGTCGTCAATCGCTCGTGAGTACTGGTAATTGATGATGGCACTGAGACCGTGTGACATGCGCTTCGAAAATTTCAAGATGAGCGCATTGTAAGTGGAATTGGCAGCGGTCGGGGCAATCAGATTAACACCGGTGAACTGCGGATACGGCGTTAGCAAACGCCACGCTGCTGTTGTAGGCGTTGTATACACACCGGTGGCGCCCGGCGTTCCGTAGAACGGATTGGGCACCTGTGCGTTGAGCTGGCTTCCGAGGCTCAGATACTTAGTAGGAAGCTGATCGATATTGATCGAGGCATTGTAAGTCAGATGGTGGCCCTGGTTGCCGGAGTAGCCTAACTCGATTACGCTGTTCGCGCCCAGCTGGTATTGCAGATCGAAGCTGTAATTCTCCACATAGCTATTGGGATACTTCCGCGTCTGGAACGGCACGCTGTTGCCCACGTCCGTCAGAAGCCCGAGCGAGTTACCCGGAGGCGCCTGCAGTCCGCCAGGGAAGGGATTGCTCAGCGTATTCAAAGGCTGCAGGCCCGCGCCGCCCACGCTGGTTTGCCACTGCGTGGTGAGCGAATAACCGTCCAGCGTGCCGATGCCGAGTAGCGGCAGGAAGAAGATGCCGTAACCGCCGCGGGCCACTAATTTATCGGTGGCTTTGTAAGCGAAGCTGATGCGCGGGGAGAAGTTCTTATACTCGGTATCCCACGCGCCCCGTCCGTTGTTGGTGTTTTGGAGGTACACCAGACCCCCGGTGAGTGGCAGGCCGGTGGCGGCGGCAAGCGGGCTCGGGACAGAAGGACTGAAGTTAGAGAAGCGATTGTAGCGGTCCGTGGATGGCTGCTGCAGTTCGTAGCGCAGACCCGCGTTCAGCGTAAGCCGCTGGTTCACGCGCCACGCATCCTGCAAATAAAAGCCGTAATCGTGATGCGCTTCCGCAAGCGGCGCTGTGATCTGATCGCTGCCGCCGGAACCGGTACCCAGCAGCAGAGAAGCCAGTGCATTGCCGCTGGTGGTCAGGCCCGGGCTGACGGTCGGGCCGCTGGTAAAGCCTTGGCTGAAGCTAAATTGCGGAGCCGTTACCCAGCCGCCCGCTCCGTTGCCGTTCTCGTAACCGTATTCCATGGAGTAACCGAACCGAATGCTGTGCGAAGCAATCTGCTTCGTGACATTTGCTTCCAGCAGGCGCGTGCTTTCGGGATGGTGCAGCGTTTCGTAAGCGCCAATGGTGGTGTAGTTGGACAGCGCGAACTGCGGAAAATCGCCAGGAGCCTGGAACTGATTCACCAGCGATTGCGGCAATCCAATGGCGGTAGCCGGCGTCTTGACCACCGGAATGGTGTTCTCGGTCCACGCACCGTAGCCGGCAAGGATGTTGATCACCCAAGTGGCATTCGGCGTAAAAGTGTTGCCGAAGGTGGCATGCGAGCGCGGGTTGGGAGAATAGGTGCCCGGTTCGCCGATTCCCCAGCCGGGGAACGTGGGAGGCGTACTCACCTGCACCGGCGACTGCGACCAGACCACATACATGCTGTGCTTCTCAGAACGAACCCAATCGGTGCGGATGTCATACCGATCGGTCCGCGCGACGTTCTTTCCGGTGCCGTACCAGTTGTTGGAATTGGTAAACAGGTTACCCGTTTGGTTGGGCAGCGGGAAGATGGAAAGGACCTTCGCGCCGACGGGATCGAAGCGCGCGGGAGGAATGATGTTGCCGGGAAACGGTGTCCGCGTCGCAACGCCGGCAGCGTTAACCACCGTGGTCGCGGGGTCGTAAATCACCTGCAGCGTGCCATTCGCATTAAAAGTTTGCGAAAAGTCGCCCTGGCGCTGCAAAGCGGTGGGTACGCTGGCCAGGCGCGTGGCGGGTGTTCCCTGCCTCAACCCTTCATAGCTGCCGAAGAAGAAGATCCGTTTGGATTTCCATACGGGCCCGCCCAGTGTGCCCCCAAATTGATTGCGGCCGAAATACGGCTTCTTCTGCCCGTTTTTGTTGGTGAAGTAGTCCGTAGCGTCCAAATCGGAGTTGCGGAAGTATTCGAAGCCGCTGCCGTGAAAAACGTCCGAGCCGCCCTTGGTGACCAGGCTGACCACCGCGCCGCCGGATCGCCCGAACTGCACGTCATAGCTGTTGCTGATCACCTGCATTTCCTGCACGGAATCCACTGTGGGACTGTAGATCAATCCGTTCCACTGCGAGCCGCTGGTTGCGGGAACGCCATCGATCAGAATCGCCGAACTTTCTGTACGGCCGCCATTAATGCCGAAGCGGTCGTAATTCTGATCCTGGTTGGCGTTGCGGATATCGAAAGCTTCCTGAAACCCGCCGTTCGCGCGTACAAAGCCAAACGGCGTGCGGGTGTTCAGCGGCAGGTTCTCCACGCTGTTGGTGCCGAGCACAAACGCCTGATCGGCGGTCTGTGTATCAAGCGGCGGCGCAGCTGCCGTGATTTCGACTCGCTCGCTGGCGGAACCCACCTGCAGCACCGCGCCGGCTTCCACTGTTTGGTTGGCATTCAGGATGATGCCTCTCTGGACATAGGCCTTGAATCCGGGCGCTTCGATGGAAAGCTCATATGTGCCTGGCAGCAGCTGCGAGAAGATGTAACGGCCTTCGCCGGTGGTGGCCGTATTTCGCTTCTCGTTGGTTGCAAGGTTGGTCAGTGTCACCGCGGCATTGGGAATCACCGAGCCGGAGGAATCGGTAAGAACTCCGGTGAGATTGGCGGTGAACGCCTGACCGAAAACTACGGAGGCAGCCAGAATCAGGCAAAAAAGCGCCAGCTCAATGCGGCGCGGGGACATAGATATTTGTTCGCTCATTTGACCCTCGTGGGTGCGAATTTAGGCAATTGGCGAAAATTTTATCGAAAACGAAAATGACGCGCAATGGTCTATTCGCTGAAACGGTAACAACTCATCCCATTTTTTTTCCTCACTGAATTGAACCAGTTGCCCGGCACCCCGCCCGGCCGGCGCTTCTCTTCCCGCTAGCATCGAGGCAGAAAGGAGTACACTCATGGGAACATTAATCGCGATTTTGAATCTGTTGCCCGCGATTTTGACCGCCGTTCAGGCAGTCGAGGCCGCGGTTCCGGTTCCGGCGGCGGGAAAAGCAAAACTCGATCTGGTGCTTTCAACCGTGCAGACCGTCTATACGGCGGACCAGCAGCTGCAAAAGCAGATCCCGAGCGATCAGCTGGTTGGCATCATCACCAGCACCGTCGGCAGTATTGTCGCCAATTACAACGCGCTTGGCATGTTCAAGAAAGCCAAGTAAGCCCGCGTGGGGGCGGCGGAAGTGCCGTCCCCGCAAACGCTATGATTGTGAGATGGAAACTGTTGCATCCATCGCGCAGGAGACGATGGACCTCGAGAAGGAGTATCTCCTTCAAAATTACGCCCGCTACCCGCTCGTGCTGAGCCATGGCAAGGGTGCCCACCTCTGGGATGTCGACGGCCGCCGCTATCTGGATTTCATTTCCGGCATCGGCGTGAATGCCCTCGGCCATGACCACCCGCGTATCACGCGCGTAATCAACGAGCAGGCAGCCCGCCTGATTCACAGTTCCAATCTGTATTACCACCAGTTTCAGGGACCGCTGGCAAAGCGCATTGTGGAGGCAAGCGGGTTAACCCGCGTGTTCTTCGGCAATACGGGAACCGAAGTCGTGGAAGGCGCGTTGAAAATGGCGCGCGCGCATGGCTTCATGATCGATCCCGCCAAATTCGAAATCATTTCGCTCGAAAATTCCTTTCACGGGCGAACGCTCGGCGCTCTGTCGGTGACCGGACAGCCCAAGTACCGAAAGGATTTTGAGCCGCTGCTGCCCGGCGTTCGGTTCGTTCCGAAAAACAGCACCTCGGCGCTGGAACAGGTGTTCAGCGAGCGCACGGCTGGCATCATCCTTGAAGTGATTCAGGGCGAAGGCGGCGTGTTTCCCATCTGCGAACGTTATTTGCTGAAGGCGCGCGAACTGGCCACCCGCTTCAACGCACTGCTGATCTTTGATGAGACGCAGTGTGGTGTCGGCCGGCCCGGGAACTACTTCGCGTACCAGCAGTTCCAGCCCGCGATTCTCCCGGATGTCACGGTGGCGGCGAAGCCCATCTCATGCGGCCTGCCGCTCGGCTTCATCGCGGCGAATGATAAAGCCGCCGCGGCCATTGCGCCCGGGATGCACGGGTCCACCTTCGGCGGCGGACCGCTGGCCTGCCGCGTTGCCATCGAATTCTTTGATGTGCTGGAAGACTTGCTGCCGCAGATGCGGCGCGTCGGCGAGTATTTCCGCGCTCGTCTGCTGGAGATGCGCGAGCGTTTCGCGATCGTGACCCAGGTGCGCGGCCAGGGTTTGATGGTGGGCGTCGAGCTCAGCATTCCAGGCGCGCCCCTGGTGCAGGACGCCATGAATCAGGGCTTTCTGATGAACTGCACGCACGGCAACGTGCTGCGGTTTCTGCCGCCCTACATCATCACCGAAGCCGATGTCGATGAAGCGATGGCCGTAATTGAGCGCGTGCTGGCTACAGCAGATCGTGCCGCTGCCGCTTCTCCAGCAATTTAACCAGATCGCCGACTTCCTGAGCTCGATGGCGGTCGGCGATTAGCAAAGCATCGGGCGTGTCGACGACGATCAGGTCGTGCACGCCCAGCAGCGCGACCAGTTTCTTACCCGCGTCAATGTAATTTCCCGAGCTGCCGTTTGCGGCGATATCGGAGCGCGACACGTTGGCATCGCCGTCACGTGGAAGAAGATCATACACGGCGTTCCAGCTGCCGACATCGTTCCAGCCGATCTCGCCGCACGCGAGGCCGACCACGCCGTTCGCTTTCTCCAGCACCGCGAAATCGATCGAGACGTTCTCGCAGAGCGGAAAGATTTTGGCTAACTGCGAAGTGAAGGCTTTGTTTTTGAATTCCGGCAGACCGGCCAGAAGCGTTGCCGTCTTGGGCAGATGATGCCGCAAATTCTCGAGCACCACATCAGCGCGCCAGAAAAACATGCCCGCATTCCAGTAGAAGTTGCCTTTTTTGACGTAAGACTTTGCTGTTTTGAGATCCGGTTTCTCGCGAAAACTGGCGACATCCGCGGCGTCCAGGGCGCCGGGGACCGTGCCTTTCGGCATTTCTACGTACCCGTAGCCGGTTTCCGCCCAGCGCGGCGCGATGCCGAGTAGTGCAATCTTCCCTTTCGCGGCTGCCGCAAAGGCCGCTTTCACGCTGCGCAGATAGGGCTTCGGCTTGTCGATGATGTGGTCCGACGGGAACACGCCCATCACCGCGTCCGGATCGATGGAATGCAGAATATGCGCGGCAAGACCGATGGCAGGCGCAGTGTTCCGCTGCTCCGGTTCCGCCAGGATCTGCTGCTTCGGCACTTCCGGCAACTGGCGCACGATCTCATCCCGCAGATGCCCGTTGGTGAGCACCCAGATGCGCTCCGGCGGAAGCAGCGGCCCCAGACGATCCACCGTCGCCTGAATCATGGTGCGCTCGCCCGCGATGTTCAGGACCTGTTTAGCGCGTTTCTTCCGGCTTAACGGCCAGAAGCGAGTGCCACGGCCTCCGGCGAGGATCAGACCGTAACGGTTCATCTATTGGACGGGATAACCGTGAATGAAATTAAGGGTACGGCTCCACCGCGTCTTGGTGAAGAAATGCTGCGCCAGATCCATCAGGTGATCGAACCCAATGGTGGGGTTCGAGAGATCTTCCGTCGAAGCGGCGTAAGACCAGTAAATCACCAGAGGTTTGCCGATGATGTTCTCGCGAGGTACGAAGCCCCAGTAGCGGCTGTCCCAGGATGAATCACGGTTGTCGCCCATCGCGAAAACGTGGCCCGGCGGCACCACCACTTCGTGATTGACTACGTTCTTCTCCAGCATCACCTGCGCAGGCGCGGTGAGTGGCACATTCGGATCGGACGGGAAATTATCACGGTAGGAATCGATGTACTCCGTCTTATGAACCACGTACGGCTCATTCAGCATGTGGCCGTTCAAATACACATGCTTGTTTTCGAGACGGATGTGGTCGCCGGGAACGCCCATCGCACGCTTTACGTAAGTCTGGCGGATGTCGACAGGGTAGCGGAACACGATGATGTCTCCTCGCTTGACCTCACTATATGGAAGTACATACTTGCTAACTGCTCCGGCCGGCGCATAGGCCAGTTTGTCCACCAGAAGATGGTCGCCAACCAGCAGCGTATCTTCCATGGAACCGGTGGGAATCACGAAAGCCTGAACCAGGGTTGTGGTGCCAAACAGCAGCAGAATGATGGTGACGGTCCACTCAGCGATCACTCCACGGGGAGGATCTGCCTCGGGCTTCGCCGGTTGCTTGGGCGCGGCTCCGCGGGCGCGGACTTCTCGGCAACGCTGGTCTTTTCTCGCTCCACAGATCACTATTGTATCGGAAAGGCTGATATCCTGTGAATTCCCTTCAGAATTCCAGAAATGATCAGTCCTGTTTCATCTTTGCCGAAGCCGCAGCATAGGCCGTTTACGCGTATGCAATCGGTGGTGCTGGTGTTTATCTGCACTATTCTTGGAGCCGCTGCGCAAATCCTGATGAAAACCGGCGTGAATGGGATGGATCACCTCGACCTTTTGCGCGTCGTCACCAATCTGCCTCTCATGGCAGGCTACTGTCTGTATGGAATCAACACGCTGCTGTTGATGCTGGCGCTGCGGGACGGCGAACTCTCCATGTTGTACCCCATCATCGCGCTGACGTTCGTCTGGGTGACCATGCTTTCGGCTTACTTCTTCGCAGAGCCGCTTTCGCTGTTTAAGATCGCCGGGATCATGGTGATCGTGGGCGGCGTTACCGTCATGGGCAAGGCGAGCGCGAAGCGATGACCGCGACGCCGGTCTCGTCGATTCTCCTCGTTTTTGTCGCCTCGCTGATTGGTTCCTTCGGCGCCGTGTTCCTGAAACTCGGCGCGGAGAAGCTTCGGTACGGATTGCGGCACATCATCAGCCTGCAGGCGGCGTTTGGCGTCGCACTGTTTTTGCTCTCGTCTGTATTCTTCGGCTGGGGAATCAAGCACGGGCAGTTGTCGGTGTTATATCCGATGGTCTCGCTGAGCTACGTCTGGGCGATGATCTGGTCGCGCCTGTTCTTCCGGGAATCGCTGACGAAGCAGAAGTTCATTGCCCTCGGCATGATTCTGTTTGGAATCGTCCTGATCGCCGGCGCGCGCTAAATAAAGGGCCGGGCGGATCGTCAGATCCGCCCGGCCCTTTTATTTGTTGCTGAGTAGCCGAGTTACTCGGCCATCGAGCCTTCGCCCGTGTCTTCGGTCAACCCGCCCGTGTACTGGATGCGGGCTTCGTCGTCGTAGCCCGGGATGCTGTCGAGAGTCGGCTCGATGACGGGCTCTTCCACCACGTCCTCGCCCGCGATCTTGACCCGCCGGTAGTATTCCATGCCGGTGCCGGCAGGGACCAGACGGCCCATGATCACGTTCTCCTTCAGACCGCGCAGGTAGTCCACCTTGCCGTTAATGGCGGCTTCGGTAAGTACGCGCGTGGTTTCCTGGAAGCTCGCCGCGCTGATGAAGCTGTCGGTCGAGAGCGATGCCTTGGTGATGCCGAGCAGGATCGCTTTGCCTTCGGCCGGACGGCCACCGGCATCCATTGTCTTTTGGTTTTCCGCACGGAATTTGAACTTGTCGACCACTTCCTCGGGCAGGAATTCCGTGTCGCCGATGTCCTCTACCTTGACCCACCGCATCATCTGCCGGCTGATCACTTCGAGGTGTTTGTCGTTGATGTTGACGCCCTGCAGACGGTAGACTTCCTGGATTTCGTTCACCAGGTACTTCTGCAGTTCCTTCTCTCCGAGGACGGAGAGAATGTCATGCGGATTGCGCGGACCGTCCATCAGCGGATCTCCCGCCTTCAGGCGCTCGCCTTCCTGCACGTTGATGTGGACGCCGCGCGGGATGGAGTACTCGCGCTCTTCCCCATCGTCGCCAACCACGTTGATGCGGCGCTGGCCCTTGGCAACTTCGCCGAATTTCACGATGCCGTCGATTTCCGCAATGATCGCGGGGTCGCGCGGCTTGCGCGCTTCGAACAATTCGACTACGCGCGGCAGACCGCCCGTGATGTCCTTGGTCTTGGTGGTTTCACGCGGAATCTTGGCCAGAACGTCGGCCGCGTGAACCGTGTCGCCGTCACGCACCATCAGGTGCGCGTGGGTCGGCATGAGATACTTCTTTGCCGTTTCTTTCAGCGGGTTGTTGTCGACATTCGGCTTCACCTGCACCATCGGCTGGCGCTTCTCGTCAGGTGAATCGGTGACGACCAGCTGCGACATACCGGTGACTTCATCCACCTGCTCGGTCAGCGTCACGCCTTCCAGCAGATCCTTGAAGTGAATGACACCGGAAACTTCGGTCAGGATCGAGAACGTATACGGATCCCACTCAAGCAGGTTCTGGTTGGTCTTCACCGGCTCGCCGTCCGCGATCAGGATCTTCGCGCCGTAAACCACCGGATAGCGTTCCTTTTCACGGTTCTTATCGTCCACGACCGCGATAATGCCGTTGCGGTTCATGGCGATCAGTTCGCCCTTCTCGTTCCTGACGGACTGCAGCCCGATATAGCGGACAAAGCCGTCCGACTTCGCGTCCTGAGTCGACTGCTCAGAGACTCGCGTCGCCGTGCCGCCGATGTGGAAGGTACGCATGGTGAGCTGCGTGCCGGGTTCGCCGATGGACTGAGCGGAGATGATACCCACCGCTTCGCCGCGCTCCACCATGCGACCGGTCGCGAGGTTGCGGCCATAACAGAGGACGCAGACGCCGCGCTTCGATTCGCACGTAAGCACCGAACGGATCTTGACGCGTTCGATACCGGAGGCCTGAATCATGTTGGCCAGCTCTTCGTTGATTTCGTTATTGACGGCCACGATGACGTTGCCTTCGAAATCGCGCTGATCTTCCTGCACCACGCGGCCCACGATGCGGTCGCGCAGCGGTTCGATGATTTCACCGGACTCGATGATCGGCTCGACGTAAATGCCTTCCGTCGTGCCGCAATCGGTTTCGGAGATGATGACGTCCTGCGCCACGTCGCAGAGGCGGCGGGTGAGGTAGCCGGAATCGGCCGTCTTGAGCGCGGTGTCAGCCAGACCCTTGCGGGCGCCGTGCGTCGAGATGAAGTACTGCAGCACGTTGAGGCCTTCGCGGAAGTTCGCCGTGATGGGCGTTTCGATGATTTCGCCCGAGGGCTTGGCCATCAGACCGCGCATACCGGAGAGCTGGCGGATCTGCTGTTTGGAACCGCGCGCGCCCGAATCGGCCATGATGTAAATCGGGTTGAGGTAACGGCCGGTGCGGTCGTCCTCTTCCATCGCCTGGAACATTTCATCCGAAACGCGCTCGGTGACCTTGCTCCAGATTTCGATGATCTTGTTGTAGCGTTCGCCGTGGGTGATGGCGCCGTCCTGATACTGCGATTCGACGGCGATCACTTCCTTCTCGGCGTCCTTGACCAGGCGCGGCTTGGATTCGGGGACGACCATATCGTCGATACCGATCGAAATGCCGGCGCGGGTGGCGTAGAGGAATCCGAGGTTCTTGACCTCATCGAGCATCTGCACGGTGACATGCAGGCCGAACTTGAGGTAGCAGTACTGCACCAGCTGCGCGAGACCCTTCTTCTTGAGCAGGCCGTTGATGAACGGCATGTCTTCCGGCAGGTGGTCGTTCAGGATGACGCGGCCGACCGTAGTCTCCATGTACTGCTTCACGTACTCGGAGGGTTCGGTGTGGACTACGTTCTGGCTGTCGAAGGCCTTGGTGAGATCGATGACCTTGCCGGTGTAGCGCAGCTTGATCGAGGTGAGGGTTTCCACCTCGCCCATTTCAAGCGCGATCAGCACGTCGTCGGTGGAGGCGAAGGTGCGGCCTTCTCCGCGCGAACCGGGGCGCATCTTGGTCAGGTAGTAGCAGCCGAGCACCATGTCCTGCGTGGGAATCGTGATCGGTCCGCCGTGCGCGGGAGACAGGATGTTGTTCGAAGCCAGCATCAGCGTGGATGCTTCAATCTGCGCTTCGGGCGAGAGCGGGATGTGCACGGCCATCTGGTCGCCGTCGAAATCCGCGTTGAAGGCGGTACAGACCAGCGGGTGAATCTTGATGGCTTTGCCTTCCACCAGCACAGGCTCGAAGGCCTGAATGCCGAGGCGGTGCAGCGTGGGAGCGCGGTTCAGCAGAATCGGATGATCCTTGATGACCTCTTCGAGAATGTCCCAAACCACGGGATCCTGCTGCTCCACCAGTTCTTTGGCCTGCTTGATGGTGGTGCAGTGGCCGCGCTGTTCGAGGCGGTGATAGATGAACGGCTTGAAGAGCTCGAGCGCCATCTTCTTCGGAAGACCGCACTGGTGCAGTTTGAGTTCGGGACCGACGACGATAACCGAACGGCCGGAGTAATCGACGCGCTTGCCGAGAAGGTTCTGGCGGAAGCGGCCCTGCTTGCCCTTCAGCGTATCGGAGAGCGACTTGAGCGGGCGGTTGTTCGCACCGCGCAGCACGCGGCCGCGGCGGCCGTTGTCGAACAGCGCGTCGACGGCTTCCTGCAGCATGCGCTTTTCATTGCGGACGATCACGTCCGGCGCATGCAGCTCCATCAGCTTCTTCAACCGGTTGTTGCGGTTGATGACGCGGCGATAGAGATCGTTCAGATCGGAGGTGGCGAAGCGGCCGCCATCGAGCGGCACAAGCGGGCGAAGCTCCGGCGGAATTACGGGGATGACATCGAGAATCATCCACTCCGGCTTATTGCCGGACTTGCGGAAGCTCTCGACCACGCGCAGGCGCTTGGCGAACTTCAGCTTCTTCTGCTGTGAGGTTTCGGTCTTCATGCGCTCGCGGATTTCTTCCGAAAGCGTTTCAACGTCGATCTTCTTGCAACAGCTCCTTGATGCCTTCGGCGCCCATCATGGCGACGAACTTACCGGGATGTTCCTGATCCAGCTGACGCTTGCGTTCGTCGCGAGATCACTTCGCTGCGGTTCAGGTCCGGCACATCGCCGGCATCCACGATGACGAAGGCTTCGAAGTACAGAACGCGCTCGAGCTCACGCAGCGTGATATCGAGCAGGTGGCCGATGCGCGACGGCAGGCCCTTGAAGAACCACACATGCGAGCAGGGGCTGGCGAGTTCGATGTGGCCCAGGCGCTCGCGGCGCACGCGGGCGAGCGTCACTTCGACGCCGCACTTATCGCAGATGACGCCGCGGTGCTTCATGCGCTTGTACTTGCCGCAGAGGCACTCCCAGTCGGTTACAGGTCCGAAGATGCGCGCGCAGAACAGCCCGTCGCGTTCGGGCTTGAAGGTACGGTAATTGATGGTTTCCGGCTTGGTGACTTCGCCGTGAGACCAGCTTCGAATTTTTTCCGGTGATGCCAGCGAAATTCGAATCGAGTCGAAATCCGCGATGATATTACCTCGATCGTACGGTGAGGATCTCATAAAGTTTTAGAAAGGCTCCAGAACAGCAAAACCGACAAATGACCGCCCCGGCCGGTTCGACCGGGGCGGTCGTGATTAATCCGCTGCCAGCGCGGTATCGATGACTTCGCGCGGCTTCTTCATCAGTTCAACGTCGAGGCAGAGCGACTGCAGCTCGCGGATCAGTACGTTGAACGACTCAGGCACGCCCGGCTCGATAGCCGCTTCGCCCTTGACGATGGCCTCGTAAATCTTGGCGCGGCCGTAAACGTCGTCGGACTTGGCAGTCAGCAGTTCCTGCAGGATGTAAGCGGCGCCGTAAGCTTCGAGCGCCCAAACTTCCATTTCGCCGAAGCGTTGTCCGCCGAACTGCGCCTTGCCGCCCAAAGGCTGCTGCGTAATCAGCGAATACGGTCCGATGGAACGCGCGTGAATCTTGTCGTCCACCAGATGCGAGAGCTTCAGCATGTAAATGTAGCCGACGGTTACGGGCTGCTCGAACTCCTGGCCCGTCATACCGTCGAACAGCTTGGTTTTTCCGGAAGTGCTGCAGACCGGCCGCGGTGAGCTGCTTCTTGATCTCCACCTCAGTCGCGCCGTCGAAGACGGGGGTTGCGAAATGCAGGCCGAGCGCCTTCGCCGCCCAGCCCAGGTGGGTTTCGAGAATCTGTCCCACGTTCATACGGGAAGGAACGCCGAGCGGGTTGAGAACGATCTCGACCGGCGTGCCATCCGGCAGATACGGCATATCTTCTTCGGGAAGAATGCGCGCCACCACACCCTTGTTGCCGTGGCGGCCGGCCATCTTATCGCCCACCGAAAGCTTGCGCTTCATGGCGATATAGACCTTGACCAGCTTGATCACGCCCGGAGGAAGTTCGTCGCCCTTGCGGAGCTTGGCGATCTTCTCATCGGTGATCTTTTCGAGCACGGCGATCTGGCGCGACGTCATCTCTTCGATGTCGTCGATCTGCTCATTCACGCGCACGTCCTTGTCCTTCAGACGCATGCGCTTCAGGTCACGCGCGCGGACCTTTTCGATCAGGTCGCGAGTAATCGGCGTGCCCTTCGAGAGCAGCTTCTTGTTGGTCTTTTCGTCATGCAGATCGGCAAGCAGTTCCTTGCCTTCCAGCATGTTGAGCGAGGCGCTTGGAGCGCTCGTCGGTCAGGATGCGGATTTCGTCCTGCAGGTTGCGCTGCAGCCGGGCGATCTCCTGCTCTTCGATGTGCTTGGCGCGCTCGTCCTTCTCCTGACCCTTGCGGGAGAAGATCTTGCAATCGACCACTGTACCTTCGATACCCGGAGGACAGTAGAGCGAAGCATCTTTCACATCGCCGGCCTTTTCACCGAAGATGGCGCGCAGCAGCTTCTCTTCGGGAGTGAGCTGCGTTTCGCCCTTGGGCGTCACTTTGCCGACGAGGATATCGCCGGGCTTTACGGTTGCGCCGGTACGAATGACGCCCGATTCATCCAGATTGCGGAGGAACGAATCCGCGATGTTGGGGATGTCGCGCGTAATTTCCTCGGGCCCGAGCTTGGTGTCGCGGGACTCCACTTCAAACTCCTCGATATGGATCGAGGTGTAGTAGTCTTCCTTCACCAGCTTCTCGGAAACCAGGATGGCGTCTTCGAAGTTGCAGCCGCGCCACGGCATAAATGCCACCAGCACGTTGCGGCCGAGAGCGAGTTCACCGAAATCCGTGCAGGGTCCATCGGCAAGCACGTCCATCTTGGCGACGCGCTGACCCTGGTACACGATCGGCTTTTGATTGATACAGGTGTTCTGATTCGAGCGCTTGAATTTCGTGAGCGTGTAAATGTCGGCGCCCACTTCGCGCGAAAGCTGCCCTTCATGCGGCGCTCCTTCCACGCGAACGATGATGCGCTCGGAATCCACCGAATCCACGATGCCGGCGCGTTTGCAGAGAACCACCGCGCCGGAATCCCGGGCCGTGACCTTCTCCATGCCGGTGCCGACATAAGGCGCATCCGCGCGGAGCAGCGGAACGGCCTGGCGCTGCATGTTCGAACCCATGAGCGCGCGGTTGGCGTCGTCGTTCTCGAGGAACGGGATGAGCGAAGCCGCGACGGAGACCAGCTGTTTCGGGCTCACATCGATGTATTCGATCTCATCGCGATGCTTCAGCACGAAGTTGCCGGCCTGACGGGCGTTGGCCAGATCGGGGACGATCTTGCCTTTGTCATCCAGCTCTACGTTCGCCTGAGCGACGATGTACTTGTCTTCTTCCCACGCCGAGAGGTATTCGCAGTGGGCCTGATACTCGGCCAGCTGCTTCTTCGGGCCGAGCTCCTTATTGGCCTTTTCGATATAGGCGCGCGCGCATCACGTCGTTCACCTTGAACGGCGTATCCCCGGGGTTCAGGATCTTGATTTCATCGGCGACCACGCCCTTGATCACCTTGCGGTAAGGCGATTCGATGAAACCGTATTCGTTGATCTGCGCGAAGCAGGAAAGCGACGAGATAAGGCCGATGTTCGGACCTTCCGGCGTTTCGATCGGGCAGATGCGGCCGTAGTGCGTCGGATGGACGTCGCGCACTTCGAAGCCGGCGCGTTCGCGCGACAGACCGCCGGGTCCAAGCGCCGAGAGACGCCGTTTGTGCGTAATCTCGGAGAGCGGATTGGTCTGATCCATGAACTGCGACAGCTGGCTCGAGCCGAAGAATTCGCGGATGGCGGCCATCACGGGCTTGGCGTTTACCAGATCGTGCGGCATGGCCGTCGACATTTCCTGGTAGACCGACATCTTTTCCTTGATCGCGCGCTCCATGCGCACGAGGCCGATGCGGAACTGATTTTCGAGCAGTTCGCCCACCGCGCGGACGCGGCGGTTACCCAGGTGATCGATATCGTCGACCACGCCGATACCCTTGCGGAGCTTCAGCAGGTAGCGGATGGTCGAGATGAAGTCTTCAGGCGTCAGCACGCGGTTGTCGAGCGAAGTCGCGTCGGCCTTATCGAAGAGCTTGATGTTGAACTTCATGCGGCCCACGCGCGAGAAATCGTACTTGCGGTGGTCGAAGAACATGCCCTGGAACAGCTGGGTGGCGGTATCGACCGTGGGCGGATCGCCCGGGACGGAGCTTGCGGTAAATCTCGATCAGCGAATCCTTCTCGCTCTTGACCGGGTCCTTCTTGATGGTGGCGGAGATGACCGTGCCGACTTCGTCGCGTTCGGGGAAGAAAACGTCGAACGACTCGATTCCGGAGTTGGTCAGCTTATTGAGGATGGTGGTGGTGAGTTCGGCGTTGGCATCCACCAGCACCTCGCCCGTTTCCATATCCACCACGTCAGCGGCCATAAACGCGCCTTCGAGATCGTTCGGCGCGACTTCCACCTGCTCCACCGCGGCCTTGCGGATTTCCTTCATCAGGGTGGTGGTGACTTTTTTGCCCTGACCCACAATGACGCTGCCATCGGGACCGTTGATGGCGTGCGAAAGCTTCATGCCGGCGAGGTTGTCGTCGACGTTCCAGAAAAGCCGGCTGTCCTTCGGGCTGATTTTGGTGATGTTGTAGAACGCGCGCAGAATCTGCTCGTCGGTTTTCAGGCCGAGCGCGCGGAGGAAAACGGAACCGTAGAACTTGCGCTTTCGATCGATGCGGACATACAGCAGGTTCTTGAGTGTCATACTCGAACTCGACCCAGCTGCCGCGGTACGGGATGATCTTGCCGAGGAAATAACCCTGTGCCGGGATGCGTTCGAAGAAAACGCCCGGAGATCGGTGCAGCTGCGACACGATGACGCGCTCGGTACCGTTGATGATGAAGGTGCCGTTATCGGTCATCAGCGGAATTTCGCCGTAGAAGACCTCCTGCTCCTTGATATCGCGGACGCTCTTGACCCCGGTATCGGGATCCTTCGAATAGACGGTGAGGCGGATAGTGACCTTGAGCGGCGCGGCGTACGTCATGCCGCGGGCCTGGCACTCGACCATATCGTATTTCAGCTGCAGTCCGACGGGGTCGCCGCACTTGTTACAGAACGTGACCACGTTCTTGTTGAAGGTGCCGCAGTGATGGCAGAGCACATCGCCAGGGTGGAACGGATCGGTCTTGATGGTCGCACCGCAGGCGGGATTGCGGCAGGTGGAGCGCAGGTGGTGCAGCCCCTTCAGGTTGCCGCACTTGCACTCCCAGTTTCCGATCGAATAGTCCACGAATTCCAGCTGGCTCACGCCGCGGAAATCGGAGATCGGGAAGACGGAGTTGAAAACTGTTTGCAGACCAACGTCTTCACGCTCGTTGGGCAGCAGATCCATCTGCAGAAAACGCTCATAGGACGTTTTCTGGACTTCGATCAGGTTCGGGATCGGAATCGAAGTCTTGATTTTCGAAAAGTCGACTCTCTCGGGGGCCACTTCATGATTCATTAGTCAAACACTCCTGAGGGCAAACAAAGCCAGGCTGCGGCATCGGAAGAAAACGCGCGTATTACAACAAAAAAATCGACGGGCCCGCCGTCCCCGGAGCAAAAGGCATCCGGAACGAAAGGTCCGCCAGAATCGGGTGCAATGAAAACGGGAACTGGTGATGGTGACGAGCGGAGACAGCAACTGCCAGAGCGGGATGGGAGGGAGGAGCAGATGGACCGGTAGCCAGCGAATTTTTGCGCAGGAAGACCCCGCGCGCAGATCCGTAGGAACTGCAATTTGAATGCCAGGATTCTAAATTCACAGTCACCAATCCGGACGCCACCCGGAAACAACCAATTCCAATCCAAAGTCTAACAGACGTGTAACAGCCACGTCAAACGCACGAACGCAGACCGGCCCGCGGGTTTTAACCGTGGCAACCCCGCGGGCCCTGAAAGCGATCGGATTACTTGACTTCGACAGTGGCGCCGGCGTCGGTGAACTTTTTGGCGATGGTGGCAGCTTCTTCCTTGCTCACGCCTTCCTTGACGTTCTTTGGAGCACCATCCACCAGATCCTTGGCTTCCTTCAGACCGAGGTTGGTCACTTCCCGAACGGCCTTGATGACGTTGATCTTGTTGGCGCCCGCACCGGTGAGGACGACCGTGAACTCGGTCTTCTCTTCCGCCGCCGGAGCAGCCGCAGCCGCACCGCCGCCGCCCGCCGCAGCCGCCGGGGCAGCCGCCGCGGCCGATACGCCAAACGCCTCTTCCATTTCCTTCACAAGCTGAGCCGCTTCGAGCAGCGTCAGCGTCTTGATCTGTTCCAGTATTGCTTTCGTGTCCGCCATGTCAGAACTCCTTGATCCTTAATCCTTACGATTGAAACTTGTTTTCCTTAACAGCCTGATCCACAACCACCGCCAGGCTTCGGCCCACGGCATTGATGGTGCCCGCCAGGCGCTGCGCCGGCGAATTGATCAGGAACATCAGCTTTGCGTAAATCTCTTCCTTCGAGGGCAGCGAAGCCAGATCGTTGATCGCCTTGACGTCGATCACGCGGCCCTGAACGATGCCCGCCTTAAATGTGAAAACCGGATTGGCTTTCGCGTAGGTGGTCAGCGCCTTCGCGAGCGCGACCGGATCGTCGTAGGTATAAGCGATCGAGGTCATGCCACGAAGACCCTTCAGCACATTCGCCGAGGCCGTGCCTTCCGAAGCCTTCTCCGCCAGATTATTCTTCACCACGCGGTATTTCGAACCAGCATCGCGGATGGCCTTGCGCAGGTCGTTGTCCTGGCTGACGCGCATCTTCTCATAGCTGGCCACGAACAGGTTCTCGACCTTTTCGAATTCCGCGCGCAGCGCCGCGAGATCTTTCTCTTTTTCAGACTTTTTCTTCATGTTGGTCTGCCTGCCTTACGGATGCGCCTACTTCGCCTCGGCCACTTCGAGCTGGATGCCGGGGCTCATCGTGGAGCACAGCGTCGCACTCTTCACATACTTGCCTTTTGCCGCCGCCGGCTTTGCCTTCAGCACGGCCTGAATCAGAACATTGGCATTGTCTGCCAGTTTATCCGGCGTGAAACTGATTTTTCCTACGGGTGCGTGGATGATGCCGGTCTTATCGACGCGGAATTCCACTTTACCGGCCTTGATTTCACGAATCGCCTTCGCGACATCCACCGTCACCGTCCCGGTTTTCGGATTCGGCATCAGGCCACGCGGTCCGAGGACCTTACCCAGCTTACCGACTGAACGCATCATGTCCGGCGTGGCGACAATGGCATCGTAATCCGTCCAGTTCTCGGACTGAATTTTGTTGACCATGTCTTCGCCGCCCACGAAATCGGCGCCGGCTTCCTGCGCTTCCCGCTGCTTGTCGCCGCCCGCGATGACGAGGACCTTTTTCGATTTGCCAAGCCCGTGCGGCATGACCACCGTGCCGCGGACCATCTGGTCGGCGTGCTTGGGATCGACGCCTAAGCGAAGATGGACTTCCACCGTCTCGTCGAATTTCGCGAACTTGATCTTCTGCAGGAGGGTGATCGCATCCGGAACCTGATAGGTGCGGGATTCGACCTGCTTTGCGGCGGATTGGTAGTGTTTGCCTGGTTTATTTGCCATTTTTCCTCATTGGTGCGAACGGACCACGCCCAAAAACGCGCGGACCTCCCATTGAGCCCTGTGTGGGAACAAACTTAAATTAGCACAGGGCAAAACCAAATGTCCAGTTCGCGACACGGCAGTGCTGCGCCCGGGCGCTGGAGCGGATCAGGCGACAACCGGCGCTTACAGCGCGCGAGATGGAACTTAGGAGCTGACACCACCTTGGGGTCCGGCGGCCCGGGCGAAAATTGTCCGTATTGCTTGCCGGCCATGCCATCGCCGGCCGTTGCAGTCCGGTCCTGCTGACCGCGGGATCCCCGTAGCGCTTCAAATGGGGGCCGGCAAACTACTAAAAAATTTTCTTGGCCTACTCAAAATCATTATTCATCCGGATCAATCCTGAGGACGAATCGTTCAGCGCGCCATAGTAACGGTTGCTGACAAACTGATTCTTACTGGCGGCCGGGCGAAAGAAGATGTCGCCGTCGATAGTATTCGAAACAAACTGCGTGCCGAGCCCCGCGGAATCGATGGCAACTTCACCGGGATAAACATAAATGGTGTTTCCTGCGAACAAAAGCAGGGACATGTAACCTGGATCGATCAGGAATTGTCCTCGCGAAAGACCAGGCGTGATCGGCTCGAAGTGATTGCCGAACACGTTGTACTGTCCATCCCCGCCGACAAGCCCGCGCACTCCGATCGCGCACGAGGTAATGTGATTGCCGAAGAAATTGCCGTCGTCCTGCCCGCCCAGAACAATCGCCGAGCCGCCGTCTCCCGTGCAGTTGTTGATCTCCACGCTGCTGATGTCAATCATGTTCGAGTTGACGACCCCCACGCCGGGCCCGAGGTCGAGACCCTCCAAATGGAACGCATTGGTTCCGTTGGTCAGCGTGCCGCCCTTGAAGTAACCCTGCTGAGCTGCCACGAAAGAAACAAGGTCGGACGTGGAACCTGATCCGTCAATATCCACATTGAGAATCCCAAATGAGGCGACGTTATAGAGCTGCAGCGCGAATGGCGATCTCTGTGAGTCGTTGTGAATTCGAAAGTTGTCCAAATACAGGTTGTTATAAGCCGTCGTGATGGTTCCGTAGGTGAACTGGAGCGCACCGGAATCCCCGATGTTCCAGATGGTGGACTGGGGTCCGCTGCCATAGACTCTGGTGCCCGTCCCGGTGAGACGGCAGACCGATATAGAGGACACAACAAAGGTTCCTTCCGGGATCCGCAGGCTGTGTCCGGCACAGGCATACTCTAATGAACGGCGGACCGCTTCCGTATCGTCGTGCACGCCATCTCCAAACGCGCCAAAATCCAGCATGGTTTTATCCAGCGGATTCGGCACTGTCGGAGCCGCATTGGCAACTTGAGACATGTGCGTCTTCCTCCAGCTCGCCCTGCGGGTTTTCGCGTCCGAGATCTTAGGCGATGCCCCCGTTGCCGCCCACATGAGTAAGAAAGCTGTTACGAGATGAATGAGAATACCCAGCTTCGCTTCTGGTGGACCTAAGATCGTTTGCACCAGCAGTTTTGCTACGATAACATTCGGTATATCAGGAAGTGAGAATCCCAACCACTTTCATAGCTTTCAAATGTACCAGTGTCCTGGTACTACGCCCAGCTCGTTCCGATATCGAGACGTTTAACAAGGAGCGAGATTTACCTCTTTGTTAACGGCAATAATAACGAGCTGATTTAAATCAAAAGCAGAGATTTTATTTGGGGTCGGTTGATTTATTATGATACTTAATCGCCACCTTAGACACTGGCCTCTTCACCATCAACACATACCTAAGCCTGTTAATGTTTAATGCCCCGCCTAACTCGATGACCCTCGGCTACGATATCTACGTCTGACCGGAAATGTCTCGACGACACCGGAGACCGGGACAATCTTAACAGCGCTGTCCGGCGTTAGCGCTCTAAGCACATTATTTCGGCGCAGGTACTCGCGGTTGCCGATAAAGTGCACCTGACAGTCACACCCTTAGGAGAATCAATCAGAGGCACTTTCGAGGCCTCCGGTAATCATCCGCTGATTCGGCTTCTGCTATGTGAGCGCGTTAGGAGTTTTGCCTAATGTAAGACTCCACCAGCGCTGAACCTTTCCCGCACCCCCTTCGACATCATAGACAGATGACCCCGGCGGCCAAAGCGCGTGATGAATGGCTCGCGCTGCGCTGTCAGGCCGGAGCCGCGGGCGCAATAGAGGATCTGGTCGCCGAACTGGAACGCCCGCTCTTCTATTACGCGCTCAAGCTCACCGGAAATCGTGCGACCGCTCTCGACGTCCTGCAGGAAGTCTGGATTCGTGCGCTGCGCGGCATCCACAAATTGAACGAGCCATCCTCTGTACGGAGTTGGCTCTACACCATGGTCCATGGGATCACCGTCGATCTGAACCGGCGCGACCGGTCCCGTGAGCGCGCAGAAGACCTTCATACGGAACTCTTCGATGAATCCTGCGAGCCCGTTTTTGCCGCCGAGGACGCCGAAGAAGTGGATCGCATGCTGGGCATGATCGACGGCCGTTACCGCGAGGTGCTGACCCTGCACTTCCTCGAGGATTTTTCCCTGGAAGAAATCGGCCGGATCCTCGGCTGTCCGGAGGGAACCGTGAAATCGCGTCTGCACTACGCCAAAAAATCATTACGAGCTGCCATCTCAGGAGAAAACCATGCCTATCGAAAATGACGCGCTGCGAGACCGGCTTCTCGGCCGCGGCGCCGTGCCCGTGGATGCCGCGCGCTACCGCGCGAACGTCTCACAACTCATCCAGCAGAACCAAAAGCGCATCCGCAGGGAGCGCGTGTTTGTCACGGCGTTCTGGATCTTTTGCGCGGTCAGTGCGACCGTGCGGCTCTGGTTCAGCGCGGATTCCGCCAAGCTTCCAAAGTCTCCGTTCCTCGCCTGTATCTTTCTAACGTGGGGCGGCGTGGAAGTGGTGAAGCACTACATCCACGCCTGCCGCGTCGATCTGCTCAGCGAAATCAAACAGCTGCAGGTGCAGGTGCTGGAACTGGAACAGTCCCGCGTTAGCCATCCGGGCAGTGCGGCTGGTGATTGAACCTTGCGGAGAGCCCGTTCGACTCCTCTGCAAGGGAAAGTTGCTGATCCGTCTTCTGCTCGGGGCAGGTGTCGCGGTGGCTGAACTGCCGGATCGCCCAACGAGCCCCGGATTTTTGAGTTCTAGGCAAACCGGAAGCATTTCCGCCGCTGCCAGAGTTGACCGCTCCGGCATGCGACCTGATCGTCCGCAATGTGCTCGCATTCGCCGAGCGGACTGGAATCGCTGGAGCAAATCCCGTTCACGGACCCGTCAATTTATGCCTACCGCATCCGCCGCGGTGCCCGTCCGGCGGTGTAAGTTGTCTGGACCAGAGAAGAACACGTCGGTGCGAGTGACTGCAATGCCGCACTTTTTGGAACTGCCGTCCGCCCGGTGATCCGCTGACTGTCCCAAACGGCACGATGCCACGTTCCCGCGCTTTCGCGAAAGGCAGTTCGCGTGCTTCTTGTCCCGCCGTCAAGCGGACGGAGTTGTCACGTTTCGCGAATCGTGGACCGAAGGAGAACGGCGTCAGGTTCCGATGACAGTACAAAAGCGCGGATTTGGCCGGGCAGAGTGGCGCGGGGCTTTTGCCGTCTTCCCCGCCTTGCGTGTCTAAGGGAGGTGAGAAATCGCCTGATGGCAACCCGGCGGGCACGACACAGGCAGCAGTCACCCGGCGAATCCGCGCCGAACACGAGCACGCGGCAGCGAAGGACATGGCTTGGACAATCCCTGGACAGAGTTGAAGCAAACCTACACGCAATGGGACGCTCACGACGCGCCACGTCTCGGCGCGTCGCTGGCGTTCTACACCATCCTTTCGCTCGCGCCGCTCGTCATTATCGCGACCGGCGTCGCGGCGCTGGTGTTCGGCCACTCCGCGGCGCGCGCGCAGATCATGGGTCAGGTGCAAAGCATGATCGGTAAAGACGGCGCGCAAGCCATCGGCGCCATGCTCGAGAACGGACAGAAGCCGGCCAAAGGAATTGCGGGAACCGTGATCGGGCTGCTCACGCTGCTGTTCGGAGCGTCGGGCGTTCTGGTGGAACTCCGCGCCGCGCTGAATCGCATCTGGGACGTCACACCGAATTCCTCCGCGGGCATCATGGGCCTTTTGCGCGAGCGATTCTTTTCGTTCGGGATGGTGCTCTCCATCGGATTTCTGCTGCTGGTCTCGCTCGTCTTCAGCGCAGGGCTGGAAGCGCTCGGAAAGTTCTGGGGCACGGTGCTTCCGGTACCTGCCGCCGTTCTGGTAATCGCCAATCTGCTGATTTCCTTTCTCGCCATCTCCGTGCTGTTCGCCATCATCTTCAAGTTCGTTCCGGAGACGAAGATTGCCTGGCGCGATGTGTGGGTAGGCGCATTCGCCACCGCCTTTTTCTTCGACATCGGCAAATTCCTAATCGGGCTGTATCTCGGCAAGGCGGCTGTCGGATCGACCTACGGCGCGGCGGGATCGGTGATCGTGATCATTATCTGGGTCTACTACTCGTCCCAGATCTTTTTCTTCGGGGCCGAGTTTACGCACGTGCGCGCGAAGCGCACGTCACAGGCGGCTTAGCGGCGCAGCCGACGGCTTTCCGCGCCAGCCCAAGCGGCCAGCATCGCTCGATCCGAGGCACTCAGTCGCGCGGACGAATGCATCAGGCGGTAGGCACGCGGCGGCATGATTCGGGCGTTCGTCGCCGACACCATCCCGGCGAGATACCCCAGTTTCTTCGGCCGGCTGTAAGAAGCCCACTCTGACAAGTTCAGAAAGGCCCGTCCGCGATCCACATCGTGTGCGATCAGGAAAGACATGGGCGCGATGCGCGCGTACCACGGCCAGTGCACGTCATCGGAATGGCAGTCGCGGCATGCCCGCTCCACCAGATGAATCACGTTCTCCGGAGCCTGCGCTCCCTGCAACAGCGGCCCGTGCGGCGGACTCTTCATCTCAGGCCGGATGAATGGGACCGCCGCCAGAGCCGCCCCCAGGACCCCAACGGCTCCCCACTGACTGGATATCCGAGTCATTGATCCGATTGTGTCGGCGGGGCTGTATGTATGTCGTCACGGAATCGTACCGAATTCGTAAAATCATCCGGGCCGCGGCAGGCGCACGCAGAAAGTGGTGCCGGATGGGGCGCCTTCGTCGATCCATAGATCGCCGCCGTGATCCAGAACGGTCTGGCGCGAAAGGGCAAGGCCAAGACCCAGACCGTTGTTCTTGCCCGAGGTGGCGAAGGGCTGGAACAGCGTGGCGCGAATCTCGGCCGGAATGCCGGGACCGGTATCGCTGACCACCACCAGCGCGACGCCGGCTCCGGCCTGCACTTCGATACGGATGCGGCCGCCCTCCGGCATGGCCTGCAGGGCATTGCCAATCAAGTTCAGGAACACGCGTTCCATGCGCGCCCGTTCCAGCGGCAGCTCCAGTTCCTCGGAAGCGGCATACTCCAAAACCACTCCCTGCGTATCGGCCGCCGCGCGGTTGGCATCAAGCGCCGCGCCGATGACTTCGCCCAGCCGGCATTCCTCCGCGGGCAGAATGCGGCCGCGGGACACGTCCACCAGTTCCTGCAGCATGTCTTTCATCACGCGCGAGGAGCGGTAGATATTGGCGGCCAGGCGCCGCATCTGCGATTCGTTCCACTCCCCGTCGATCAGCAGTTCGGAGCCTCCGTAGATGGCCGCCAGCGGATTCCGCAGGTCGTGGACGATAGAAGTGGAAAGGTGGCCGATGGTCGAGATCCGCTCGCGCCGGATCAGTTCCTGGCGCGCGTCCTGAATCGACTGGCACATCGCATTAAACGTACCCGCGAGGCGCCCCAGCTCATCGTTGCCGGCGAGGGTAACGCGCGTTTCATAGTTCTCCCGCGCGATCTGCGCGGCGGCGCGGTCCAGCTGCTTCACCGGATCCAGCACGCGCCGCGCCAGCAGGTAACTGAGCCCCAGACCGGCCAGGATGGCGGCCATCCAGGTCCTGATCAGGTTCGCCTGCAGCCGCGCCACGGTGCGATGGGCCGCCTCGAACGAACGCACCACCAGCAGCTGGCCGATGGACTGACCCAGCAGATCCTTCAGGTCATGTCCGATGACGGCGAAGTCGCTGTTTTCGGCCCGAACGCGCCGCCAGCCTTCGGGCGCGGAAGCGAGGCTCTTCAGATCGGCCGCCAGTGGCGCGGGCAGGCTGGAAGCCATTACCTGTGCGCCGGCGACGAAAAGGAAGTCGCTGTTCCCGGTCTGCGCCTTCAGTTCGCCGGCCACTCTGGAATCCACCTGAAAGCCAGCCACGAGCACGTTGAGCAGTCCCGGCCCGCGCTCCGTCTCCACATATACGGGCGTCACCACCATCTGATAGAGCCGGCCGTTTTGAACCACGAATCCGGCAGTCTGCGACGGGAAATTGCGCGAGGCCTCGCGAACGGCGGCCACGGATTCGCCAACGCCTCGCACACCGCCCAGCGAAGCGATCACGCCGCCCTGCGGATCCGTCACCAGAAAGATGCCGCTCGCCTGCGATACCCGGTTCCACATCTCGCTCGCCGTGTCGCGAATGGTCGCGGCGTCCTGGGTGCGAAACGCCGACCGCACATCCGACATGTTGCTGAGCAGCAGACTCACCGAGCGCAGCTTCTCCGCGCGCGACTGCCAGAGCGCGTCATACGCCTGCGAACTGACGCGCATCTCGCTTTCCACGGTCTGCGACATGGCCCCCAGCATCTGATCCTGGACAAACCATCCCGTAATCGCCAGCAGCAGAGTGATGGCGGTGGATGTGGAGAGCAGGATCTTCCACAGCAGCGAGGGTTGCTTCCAGACCGGCGCCACTATTTCCTCACGCCGGGATAAAACGAGCCGTCGTCAGTGGCCGGGGGATATTCGCCGCCGTACTTGTTCCGGTGCGGCAGAAACAGGAAGCCGGATTCGGAGACAACGATCGGCGGCAGATCGAGTCCGGCCTCACCCACATGCACCGGACGCGTCAGCTGCTTCAAATGCTCTTCGGTGGCACGCTCATGATAGACGTGGAGCACGTAATCGCCCGGCGGCGCGGGGATACGGAACGAGCCCTGCCGGTCGGTGACGGCGAACCAGGGCGTGTCCAGAACGACGATCACGGCGCTCATCGCCGGATGGATATTGCAGAAGACGCGCACGATGCCGGGGCGAGTAAACCGCACAGAGCGCGTGGATCCCGGTGCGTACAGGCCAATATCGAAGATCTGGCCGCTGTAACTGGAAAACGCGTTGTGGAAGATGGGGTCGTCATTCGGAAAGTCGATCACGGTCCCGGCTTCCACCGGCAGAATGTGAGGGCGAAAGATTTTGCCCTTCTGCAGCATCCGCGCGTGCGTACGGGGCGCGTCGGAAGTTGCCGCGGCCTTCCTAACGGGGTCCAGCGAAACGACCACCCCGGAATAGTCGGACCCTTTTCGGACTGCGGCTTCGCGCGAATCGCGCAGTTCCACGGAACCGCGAACCGCGACAACCGGGGTACCGGCAGCGAAGAAGCTAGAACAGGTAAGCAACAGCCAGATCATAGTGATTGTTCAAGCGGACGCCTGTGCTCGAGTACCTGGTCCTCGCCTGCGAAGCTTCGAAGCTCCAGAGAATGTTGGGAGCGATGCGATAGATGATATTGGCGGCATAGGCCGCGTTCCAGGGAATGCCGCCGGAGAGAAGATCCCGCGCGCGGTCCCGATTTTCGCCGCCGTAGAAGTGAAGAGAGAACCGGCTGGCGGGGAAGATGGCGATCTGCGCCCAGCCGCCCACGGTGTGCACGGGTATAGCGTCGCCGGTGGAAACGATGCTGAAGCCCTGGCGAAGCGTTCCCAGGCTGGACAGGTTTTCTCCGCGATACCACGCGCCGGTAATTTGCACGGCGGAAACAGGGCGTAGCAGCCAGTCAAAGGTAAGCGCGTCGGAAGGCACCGAAGCGCCCGCGACGTGCGTCGAGCTTTCGTGGAAGCCCGAACCAAGCTCCAGCCGCCGCGTGCCGGAGCGCGCCCAGAATTCGAACCGGCCTTCGTAGCCGGGCCGCGCGCGTTCCAGCGTACTGGCGTACGCCGCCGGAATGTTGGTATCCAGTTCATCGGTCTGGTAAATTCCCGCCTGGGCGCGCACGCCGGCGTTCTCTCCCAGAGCGAAGCGCTGTTCCACGCGCGCCTGCGGCTGCCAGTTCCACAGATTGCCCGCGCCGGTGAGGGGTGAGATGGCCACCTGCGCCAGAGAATCCGGTTCGCGCGGCGCGACGATCGGCTTATCCTGCCCGACGGTGACCGTGGTGTTGCGCCAGTTGAGGTCGAGCGTCGCGACGCGCAGATGCAGCAGGTGATTGCTGGCGTCGGCGGTGCCCGCCGCGAAATCCATATAGAGCGATCCGCTTGCCTTGCCTCCCCACGGCAGAGACGGTCCGTCAAACGACAGTCCGAGAACCGTTTGCCGGAGAGAAGCGCCGCTAAAGGCAGCGCCCCCGCGGGACGAGGCGACCACCGGATCTTCCGATCCCCCATTCCGGCCGTTGTGAAACGCATTGAACAGCAGCATGCCGGTGAGCGAAATGGGGAACTTCTGCGACGCTTCCACTTTGGTCTGCGCCAGATCGGCCGTGCGCTGCTCCACTACGGCGACGCGTTCTTCGGTTGCCGGCGCTTTGCGGTAAGCCGCCAGTTCCTCGCGCAGCGTCTGCAGCTCTTTGGCCATTTCCCGGTTGCCGGCTTCCATCTGCTCCAGGCGGGCAGTCAGTTTTTCGAGCACCGCGTCGTTCTGCGCGTGGAGACAGGATGAACAGACACCCAGCAGCAACAGCCAATTTAGAACTTTCATCGAATCATAGCCTCCAGCTTCCTGCGCACCTCAAGCGGCGAGTAGGGTTTGGGAAAGAACAACGCGGCGCCGCCGTGCAGGGCGCGATCGCGCAGGGCGGGATCGGTATTGCCACTAATGAGAATGGTGGGCACATCGGCGAGCGCCGGGTCCTTTTTCAGGATTGCGAGAAGGTCGAGTCCGGTCATGGACGGCATTTGGAGATCGGTCACGATAGCTGCAATCCTGTGCGGCGAAGCTGCCAGCATCGTTAAAGCCTCGCGTCCGCTCAGCGCTACCTGAACATCTGTATCCTGAATCATTTCGAGCGCGATCTTGAGTGTCTCGGCACAGCTTTCGCTGTCTTCGACGATCAGAATGATTTTTCTCATCTTAGGGGAGGAACCGGTAACCCACCCGGTGCACGGTGATGAAGTGTCTCGGACTGTTCGGATCCAGCTCCAGCTTCTGACGCAGGCGCACCACGTGGGCGTCCACGGTCCGCGTGTTGGGATAAGACTCATAACCCCAGACCGAGTTGAGAATCATGTCGCGCGAGAGCGCGCGGTCGGGGTTTTGCAGAAAGTAAGTCAGCAGGTTGTACTCAGCCGGAGTCAGCTTGAGTTCCTCGCCTTTCTTCTCCACGCTGCGGCGGCTTAAGTTCACCTGTACGTCGTCAAAACTCAGGACCGTGTGTTTCTCCGTGCCGGACCGGCGCAGCACGGCGCGAATGCGCGCCAGCAGTTCGCGCGTGCCGAAGGGCTTCACCACATAGTCGTCGGCGCCCATCTCGAGCAGCAGGACTTTATCGATTTCGTCTCCCACGGCGCTCAACACGATGATGGGAGTATTCACGCCGGAACCGCGAAGCTGCTTACAGACATCGATGCCGCTCATTTTGGGCAGGCGGAGATCCACCAGCATCAGGCTGGGCCGGTTGAGGATCGCCTGGTCGAAGCCGGACTGTCCATCCGCCGCCAGAACAGCACGGAAACCTTCGCGTTCCAGCATCAAACCGATGGTGTCGCGCAGGTTTTCATCGTCGTCGATTACGAGTATGGTTTCCATCGGCATGGCAATTCTACCTTGATCCGGCGCGGTGAAACAGGCACAAAACCTTCACCCCGGTAACCAACTTGTGAACATACTGTAAAACCGCCAAACAACCGTCTTTTCAGGGGGAAACGAGTGTTAGGTTCGAATGGATGTCAAGAAAAACGACGGTACTGATCGCGAAAACGGCTTGTGTTCTGGCAGTGGTTCCCGCGTTAATCTTCGCCTACGAATATGGTCCTGATGCCGGCTTTACGGCCGCCCCCGGGGATAACAAAACAGCGTGCATTGCCTCGGGCTGCCACGTGGGAACAGTCAACGCTTTCAAAGGCAGCGTCACCATCACTGTCGCGGGCGGCAATACGTACACGCCCGGCGGCGGTCCGCAGCAGGTAAGCGTCACGATTGCCGACCCCGCGATGAAGAGCTGGGGCTTCGAAATGACCGCGCGCCTGAGCAGCGAAACCAGCAAAACTACCGGCTTCACGCAGCCGGGTAACTTCGAGCCTCTGAGCGACGGCTTTACGCAGGCGATCTGCATCGATAACAGCGTCAAACCGGCCGGTAAGCCCTGCAGCATCTCTCCGCTGCAGTACCTTGAGCACACGCTGCAGGGAAACAACGCCAGCGCCGGCGCTAACTCCTACACTTACCAGTTCACGTGGACTCCGCCCGCGACTAACGTTGGCAACGTGGTTCTGTATGCCGCCGGCAACGCCTCCACCGGTGCCCGCGACCCCAGCGCCGGACATATCTACACGACGAACGTGACACTCACTCCGGCCGCCGCGGTCAGCACGGCTCAGCCGGCGATTCTGTCCAACGGCATCCTGAACGGAGCTACGTTCACCACCAGCGCTCTTGCGCCGAACACCTACATCACCATCGCGGGCAGCAATCTGGCAGCCGGAACGCGGCTGTGGACCGGCTCCGATTTCGGTTCATCGGGCACGCAGATGCCGACTTCTCTCGATGGCACATCCGTGACCGTGAACGGCAAAGCCGCGTACGTGGAGTTCATCAGCCCCACACAGATCAATGCGATCACACCGGCCGATACGGCAGCAGGCAGCGGCGTACCTGTGGTGGTGACCGTCAACGGACAGGCCAGCATAGCAGCGACAGTGACGTACCAGAGTGTCGCGCCTTCGCTGTTTGCGTTCTCGCCTCCAACGGCCGACGCCGGGAAGTACCCGGCGGCCGGCCACCTGAACGGAACGTTTATCGGCAAAGCCGGTCTGTTTCCTCAGGCCCCCACGATTACCACGCCGGCGAAGCGCAACGAAACGATCATTCTTTACGGCACAGGTTTCGGCCCGACTAACCCGACGCTGGCCGCCGGTTCGATCACCCCCGCCTCACCGTTCTACAACCTGGCGACCGTGCCCACGGTGACGGTGGGCGGCGTTCCGGCCACGGTGGTGTTCGCGGGACTGGCTCCCGGTTTCGCCCAAGTGTACCAGTTCGATATCACGATCCCGAACGTGCCGGACGGCGATCAGGCACTGGTAATCAGCACGGCCGGGCTGAGCACGCAGAGTCTTTCGATCTCTGTGGCGGGCAGTCAGTAGGGTAACGGCTGAGAGGGACGGACTTAGCGGGCGGCCGCTTGGAACTGCACCGCATTGGCCAGGATCTGGGCATAAGTGGGATTGTCAAAATCAGAGGCATTGTGACCGGGCATGAAGTACATCACGCTTCCCTTCCCTGCCGGACGGTACCAACCCGCGGTGGGCTGCATATAGCTTTCGTACTTGATGCCCATCAGCGTGGTTCGCAGTCCGCTGAACACATGGTTGAGATAGACTTCGGTGTTCGTCAGCGTGAAGGCCGGAGTCTGGTAGTTATCAAACAGCGTGGTCTCCGGCCAACTGACCTTATTGGTGGTGATGAAATGATCCGGCGCCAGGTTGACCACCTGAAAGGTAGCCGGATCGAAATACTTATAGCCGCCGGCGGCAAAATCACCGGCAGGCAGCGTGATTCCGAGGAACGGAAACCAGAATTGGTTTTTGCGCTTGCCGGAGCTGATGGAATGGTGCAGCAGCATCAGCTTGCCGCCGTTGCGGGCGTAGGCGATAAAGGCCTGTTCGGCCGGCTGGGCGAGATCCCTGTGGATGTAAACCATTACTACCGGATAAACGGAGAGATCGGGCGGCAGTTTGTCCTGAGTGGTGATCTCGGTCGAAGCGCCGATACGCGTCTGCAGCTGCTTTGTGAGCGTCTGCATGGCGGGGATTTCGTCCGCTACCATCAAGATATCGGCGGCCACTGCGGGCGCCGCAATCAGGCAGAAAAGCAGCAGAGCCGAGTTAAAGACGCGAAGAAACATAATCTCCAGAATTCGTATAGACTTCCCAGCCGCGGTGTTGAAGCAGCAGTGTGCCCCGCGTGCCATACACCACGCCCGCGTGAACCAGGCAAACCTTTCCCAGCCTGCCGGACGCAACGTAGGCAGCAGCACTGGTGAAGTACGCAGGCGGGTCCGCGATGGCGCATGCGCCCAGGCCACTCGCAGCGGCCAGAAAATCCCGCCTGTTGCAATCCGCCATCAAGCTCACGATATCATTTTCGTTGGCCAGCAAATATCCAGTTTTCGACCGTTCCCGGCTTCTGATCAAGCCGTTAGGCGAGCGCGTCCACGATCTGCCGCGCGAGTGGTGGCTGCCGCTCGATGCCGAGGTTCCGGCGTTCGTGCATCCGCAACTCCCGGAGATCGCGAAGGCGCTCAGCGAAGCGAAGGAGCGCGGCGCCGCACGCATTCTGATGATGGGCGCGCATGTCTTCAAGGCAGGCATGAACCTGTTCCTGATCGACCTGCTGGAGCGCGGGTTCATCAGCCACGTGGCCATGAATGGCGCGGGTGCGATTCACGATTATGAACTGGCGCGCATCGGAGCCACCACCGAGAGCGTGGCGCGCTACATTCGTTCAGGCGAATTCGGACTTTGGCGCGAAACCGGCGAACTGAACGACTGGATCGCGGAGACATCGGACGAAGGTCTGGGCGAGCGCGTGGGGCGGCGGCTGCTGGCGAGCGATTATCCGTTCAAAGAGCTCAGCGTGCTGGCCGCGGCGTACCGCCTGAACGTGCCGGTGACGGTACACGCGGGCATCGGCTACGACATCATTCACGAGCATCCAAACTGCGACGGAGCAGCGCTGGGGCGCGCGAGCTACCGGGACTTTCTGATCTTCACCCATGCCGTGGAAAATCTGCAGGGCGGCGTGCTGCTGAACTTCGGATCGGCCATTATGGGGCCGGAAGTGTACCTCAAAGCGCTTTCGATGGCGCGCAACGCGGCGATTCAGGAAGGCCGCGAGATCCGCGATTTCACGACCGCGGTATTCGATCTGGTGCCGATTGCGGGTGACATTCACCGCGAACTGCCGAAAAGCGATCCCGGTTATTACTTCCGGCCGCACAAGACCATTCTGGTGCGCACGGTGGCCGATGGCGGACGCAGCATGTACATCTGCGGCGACCACCGCGCCACCTTTCCGGCACTTCGGCGGGCTCTTCTGGCTCTATGACGACCGACGAGATCCTGCGAGCGCTGCGGCTGCAATCCGCGCTGGTGGTGGGCGATATCTGCCTCGACCGATGGTGCACTTACGACCCGGCCGAAGCGGAACCATCGCGCGAAACGGGCCTGCCGCGCATCGCGGTGATCGCGACGGAGGTGACCCCGGGAGGAGGCGGCACGGTGGCGAACAATCTGGCCGCGCTGGGGCTGGGCCGGGTGGCTGTGCTGGGGGCCGTGGGCGAAGACGGCTTCGGGCACGAACTGAACGCCGCCCTGCACCAGCGCGGCATCGAACGACCGCTGGTGCGCTCTTCCCTGATTCCTACCTTTACTTATACCAAGCTGATCAACGCACATACCGGCGAAGAAGACCGGCCGCGCGTGGACTTCATCAACAAGCATCCGATGCCGCCGGGAATCGAAGACGCCGTGCTGGAACGGCTGGACGAACTGGCGCCGCAGTTCGACGTGATCTTTGTGGCCGACCAGGCCGAAACGGAAGTGGGCGGCGTGGTGACCCGACGCGTGCGCGAGGCGCTGGCGCGCATTCCCGACAGAATTATCTGGGCGGATTCACGGATGCGGCCGGAACTGTTCCGCCGGGCCATCGTGAAGGTGAACCAGAGCGAGGCCGAGGCCGCCAGCCGCCGGTTATTCGAGCGGGTGGACTACGGCGCGTGGCGCGCGATGACAGGCGCGCCGATGCTGGTGATCACGCACGGAAGCCAGGGAGCGCTGGTGGTGGACGAGAGCGGCGAGACCTTCGTCAAAACAAAGCCGATTGAACATCCGGTGGACATCTGCGGCGCGGGCGACAGCTTTTCGGCGGGTGCGGCGTCGGCGCTGGCTGTAGGCGCGAGCGCGACGGAAGCAGCGCGGTTCGGGAATCTGGTGGCATCCGTCACGGTGATGAAACGCGGAACCGGCACGGCCACTCCCGCGGAGTTACGCGAGCTTGGAGCCTAGTTCCGCCCAGCGATCGTAAAGCGTATCCACCTGGTGCTGCGCGGCGTGCAGTTCATCGAGGGCGCGCTGCAGGCGCATGGGATCGGTGTTGACCGCCGGATCCTGCAGGGCATCCTGGGCGGCATGCAGCACTCTATCGGCTTCGGCGATTCGGTCTTCGATGGACTCCCACTCGCGGCTTTCGATGTAGGAGAGGCGCTTCTTCGCGGCCGCGGGCTGGCGGGAATCTTCTTTCGCAACCCGTTCCGGTTTGCGGGACACCTGTGCCTGCTCCCACTGCTCGTAATCCGCAAAAACGCCGACGCCGCCATCGCCTTCGAGACCGAGCACGACCGTTGAGACGCGATCGAGCATGAAGCGGTCATGAGTCACGAGGACGAGCGCGCCGGGGAACTCCGCCAGATTTTCCTCAAGCACTTCGAGGGTGGGGATGTCCAGATCGTTGGTGGGTTCGTCGAGCAGCAGGACGTCGGCCGGTTCCAGCATGAGCCGAGCAATGAGAACGCGCGCTTTTTCGCCGCCGGAGAGCCGGCCCACGGGCATTTCAAGCTGCTCCGAGCGGAACAGGAAGCGCTTCGCCCACGACATCACGTGGACGGTGCGGTCCTGGTAGATGACGGAATCGCCATGGGAGACGAGTGCCTTGCGCAGCGTGATATCGGGATCCAGCTGTTCGCGGTTCTGATCGAAATAGACGACGCGGACGTTTTCGGCGCGTTCGACCTCGCCGCGATCGGGCTGCAGATCGCCGCGCAGCAGCCGGAGCAGCGTGCTTTTGCCGCTTCCGTTGGCGCCGACCAGGCCTACGCGACGGCCGGGCGAGAGACGAAGATTGATGTCGCGAAAGAGCACTCTGCCGGCGATCGATTTTTCCACGCCGCGCATTTCCATCAGCTTTTTGGTTTTGCGATCGGAAGCCTGGAAATCGATTTTTGCTGTGCCGGTCTGGTTGCGAGCGGTGACATCGGCCAGTTCTTCTTTCAGGCGGCCGGCCATATCGATACGCGCTTTGGATTTCGAGGTGCGCGCCTTGGCACCGCGGCGCAGCCACTCGATTTCGCCTTTGACCTTGTTCTTCAGCGCTTCCTGTTGCTTTTCCTGCGTGGTGAGCAGGTCTTCGCGGCGGATCAGAAATTCGCTGTAATTGCCTTTTACGCGCAGGAGGCCGCCGACATACTGGCGGCTAAGCTCGGCCATGTCGGTGGCGATGTTTTCCAGAAAGTAGCGGTCATGGCTGACCACCACGCAGGCGAAAGATGCCGATTTGAGGAGCTTCTCCAGCCAGAGAATGCCTTCGAGGTCGAGGTGATTGGTCGGCTCGTCGAGCATCAGGACATCGGGTTCGCGGGCCAGTTCGCGGGCGATGGCGAGCCGCTTGCGCCAGCCGCCGGAGAGCGTTTCGACACGCACTTCGGGATCGGTGAAACCGGCGCGGCCGAAGGTCTCGGGCGTCAGGAGTTCACCGACGGTGGAACCGGCCGGGAACACGGAATCCTGCGCTACATAGCCAAGACGGAGCAGCTTCCGGATACTGCGCACCCCGGTGTCGGGCTCCTGCAGGCCGGCCAGGATCTGCAGCAGCGTGGATTTGCCGGCGCCGTTCGGGCCGATGAGGCCGAGGCGATCGCCGTCCGAGATAGTGAGGGACACGCCTTCGAACAGCGGCGCCGCGCCGAAAGCTTTCGAGATTTCCTGGATATTGATCAGAAGAGGCATAAAAAAAGGCTGCCGTTGTGACGCGGCAGCCGGTACAGCAACTGGCGAAGCGTGAATCTTAGAGTTCGGGCGGGGCGGTCTTGCCTTCCACCTTGGCGGCTCCCTTTTCGGTGCCCTCGGCGGTGCCGTGTACTACTTTCTTCGTACCCTTCTTGATCGCGTGACCAGTCTTCTTCGTCGCGGTGACTGTGCCGTGTCCGACGTCCTTGGCGGCGTTCTTCGTATCGCTGCCGGCGTCCTTCATATCCTGCTTAACCTGGGCAAAAGCGGAGAGGCTGAATGCCATTGCCGCCGTAATCACTGCCGTCGAAATGCGTTTCATTGGTTTGGCTCCTACCAACATAGCAAACGCCTGGCCATATGAAGGCGTTTTCATGGGGTGACAGCGGCTCCCAAACGGGAAAGCCGGGGAAGCGCTGATTTGCGGTAAACTCACACAAACACGGAACATCTATGCGCGCTTACACTTTGCTTCCGCTTGCCTGCGCTTCCTTTTGCTTTGCTGGGCCTGTTACGACATCCTTCAAAGCTGCCAGCGGCGTCGCGATTACCGATCCGGCGGTGATGCATGAGCATACGAAATCCATCCGGCTGGAAGCGGCGCCGGAGGGCGGCGCGGCGCGGGTGGATCTGCCGGGCGGGACGTTTGTTCCGGGCCATCGGTACGTGGTGAAGGCATGGGTGCGGACGAAAGCGCTCGAGGTGCGCGATTCCGGGCGGTCACCGGTCGCGGTGGGCGCTTCGGTTTCGATGGCGTCGATGCCGTTTGACGTGCATTCGGTGTCGGTGGGCGGAACGCACGACTGGACTGAGCTGACGTTGCCGTTTACGGCAACGGCGTCGAAGGACAATGTCGTGCTGAGCGTGGCCGCGGGCGGATCGTTCCGCGGGCAGGCATGGTTTGCGGATGCGCGGGTGGAAGAGTCGAATGCCGCTCCGGCGTGGCCGGCGAAAGCCGGGCTGCAGACTTACGGGCCGGCTTACCGGTATCCGGAAGGCGGCTGGATTTATGTCCACATCGAGGGCGAGCCGTATGACCGTGGTTACCAGCACGGGCATTTGCTGGCGCATGAGCTGGAGACTTATCTGGACCGGTGCGCGGCGACGCTGAGTTCGAAGGACCGCAAGACCACGTGGGCGTGGGCGCGCACTCAGGCAAACGCGCTGTTCCTGCGCGGGTTCGATCAAGAGATTCTTCAGGAGATGAAAGGCATCGCGGACGGCGCGGCAGCGGCGGGCGCGAAGTACGACGGGCGGAAGATCGATCTATATGATGTTGTGGCGGCGAATACGACGACCGAACTCGGGCTGCTGAACGCGGCCATGCCGATGACGCCGACCGGTCTCGAAACACTGCATCTGGAGCCGCCGTCTTACGCGGCGGGCCGGCCGGATGTGCCGGTGACGGCGCGGTGCAGCGCGTTTTGCGCGACGGGCAAAGCCACGCGCGACGGCAAGATGGTGATCGGACATATCACCATGTGGCCGCTGACACTGGCGGAGCAGACCAACATCATGCTGGATGTGCAGCCGACGACCGGCCACCGTGTGCTGATGCAGAGCTACCCCGGCGGCATTCAGAGCGGCACGGACTGGTATCAGAACGACGTCGGTGTGGTGCTTACGGAGACGACAATTCGCCAGAGCCCGTTCAATATCGAAGGGACGCCGGTGGCTTACCGGGCGCGCAAGGCGATTCAGTACGGCGACAACATCGACAAGGTAGTGGAGCACCTGAGCACCAGGAATAACGGGCTCTACACGAACGAGTGGCTGATCGCGGACGCGCGCACGAATGAAATCGCCATGTTCGAGCTGGGCACTTACAAGACGCGCCTCTATCGCAGCTCGAAGAACGATTGGTTCGGCGGCACCGAAGGCTTCTACTGGGGCGACAACAACACGAAGGATCTGCAAGTGCGGCTGGAATATCAGCCGGACCCGAAGGGCACGCCGACGCATATCCCTTACGTGGCGGCCGAGCGCGATCTGACGTGGCAGAACCTGTACGAGAAGTACCGCGGCCAGATCGACGAGCATTTCGCGTTTACCGCGTTTCGCACCGCGCCTCTGGTGACGGCGACGGCGATGGACGCGAAGGTGGTGACGGCCGAGATGGCGCGCAACCAAATGGTGTGGGCGGCGTTCGGCAAACCGAATCAGCGCGAGTGGGTACCGAGCGAGCGCCAGAAAGCGGAATACGAAAACGACGGTCTCTATCCGGGCGGCTACAAGCTGTTTTCCGTGACGTTCAAGCCGGAACTGCCGGCGAAGAGCGCGGAAGAGCCGGTGGCGCCGAGCGGAGCCGAGCGGCGCGGACGGCGGGGCGGCGCGGATTCGACAAAATACTGGAGCGGCTGGATTCTGCCGGCTACTCCGGACGACACCTGGCTGAGCGCTGGGACGACGGCTTATTACCAGGCGCTGCAAGCGGACACGGACAACCATCTGGCGCGGTATCGCGCGGGCTTCCATTCGGCGACGCTGGGCGACCGGAACGAAATCGACCGGTTCGAGCAGGCGGCTTACAAGGGCGCGCTGCTGATGGATGCGCTGCGTCGTGACATGGGCGACGAGAAATTCTACGCGTTCATGAAGACGTTTTTCGCCACCAACACGACGAAGGCGGTGACGGCGGCCCAGTTCCGGGAAGCCGCGGGAGCGAAGGAACAGCCGCTGTTCGACAAGTGGCTGGGGACGCAGGGCCTGCCGGACGATCAGCCCGGCGCGGTGTATGTCGCGGGGGATCTGCACCGCATGTCCGGCCGCCTGAAGCATACCATGATCGTCTACGGAACCGTGGAGGAAGCAGGCGCGAACCGCTACGCGGCGGAGCAACTGCAGTTGCACATGCTGGACTGGTTCGAGGAGCAGATTCCGGTGCGCAAGGACTTCGAGGTGACGGACGCGGAACTGCGGACGCACGACGTGGTGTTTGTGGGGCGGCCGGCGACGAACTCCGCGCTGGCGGCATGGAAGGACAAGCTGGGACTGCGCTGGGACGAAGGCGTGTTCACGGTAGCGGGCAAGGAGCACGGCTCGGAGAAGGAGAGCCTGACGTTCGCCGCCTCAAATCCGCTGGACCCGAAACATCTGGTGCTGGTGATGGCGGGAAACAGCCCGCTGGAAACGGTGCGGCTGGCTTCTGTGCCGTTCGAGAATACGCAGTACGCTGTATTTGTGAACGGGAAGAAGAGCAGCGCGGGCTTTTAGGCCCGCTGCACTACCTGTTTTCCATGAAGTAGTAACAGATCATGTGGCAGACGATCATGTGGGCGTCTTCGATGCGGCCCATGTGCGGCACGCCCACGCCGATGTTGAGCTGAGCCATGGGACCGAGCTGTCCGCCATCGCGGCCGGTGAGGGCGATGGTTTTGCAGCCCACGGAGTTAGCGTATTCCATGGCGCGGAGCACGTTGGGCGAGTTGCCGGAGCCGCTGATGCCCATGAAGAGATCGCCCGCGTGCGCGAAGTTGCGCAGCTGCTCGACAAAAACGGAATCGTAGCTGACGTCATTGGCGTAAGCGGTGAGCGTGGGAATCTGATCGGTAAGCGCCATGATCTTGAAGCGCTCGGTGCGGTTGAAGCTGGCGCCTTTGACCACGTCGCAGGCGAAGTGCGAGGAAGTGGACGCGCTGCCTCCATTGCCGCAGACGAAGATGTGCCTTCCGGCGGCGCGGGCTTCATGGAAGAGATCGATGGCCTGCTGCACTTTGGCGAGATCGATCAGGTCTATGGCGGTAAGTAATTCAGATTTGTACTGCTCGGCAAAAGTCATAAGTTCCCTGTCAAGGCGAGCGCGCCCCAAAGCACGCTGTCATCTACCAATTCCGCGGCGCGCACGTCGAGGCGAGCGCCGCTCCATCCGGTTACCTGCCGGCGCAGTTCGGCGCGCAGAGGGGCAAAGAGCGCTTCGCCCGCTTTGGCAATGCCGCCGCCGATCACGATGCGCGCCGGGTTCAGGAGCATGATACAGGCTTTGAGACCGCGCGCGAGCAGAACCACGTAACGTTCGACGAACTCCGGCGAGCGCAGGAGCTCGCTGGCGGAACGACCGTGATCGCGGGCGAGCCAGAGACCGCAGCACATGCGTTCGAAACAGCCGCGAGAGCCGCAGAGGCAATCGGGCCCATCGGGCTGAATGTTGAGGTGGCCGATTTCGCCGGCCCACGAATCGGCTCCGCGCAGGACGCTGCCGTCGAGGAGGATGCCGCCGCCGATGCCGGTGGAGAGCGTCATATAGAACAAGGGCGAGCAGCCGCGGCCGGCGCCGAAGCGACCTTCGCCGAGCGCGCCGACGTTGGCATCATTGTCCATGACGACTGGAACCCCGAAACGTTCCGAAAGGTAACGGCAGAGGTAAAAATCCTGCCAGCCCCCGACGTGCGTGGAAAGGGCGACGCGCTGATCGACGAAGTCAACGGGGCCGCCAAAGCCGATGCCGCACTTCTGGAACTGCCAGCCGGCGACAACTTCCTGAAGGCGGCGAAGCATCCAGTCGCGGCCGCCGGCGGCATCGGTGGGATGGGATTCGCGGCGGACCATGGCGTTATCGGAGAAGAGCGCGACCGAGAATTTAGTGCCGCCGATGTCGATCGCGAGGGTGTTCATGGGAAGACGGTGCGCATGAGCTCATCGTGGCTGGAGTAATTGGGCACGATGTAATCAGCGCCAACGCCGATGAGGCGCTCGCGCTTCCACTCGTCGATTTTGAGGCACGCCGGTTCATCGGAAGCGACGCCAACGGTGACGCCGCCGACTTCGCGCACGTTCTCTATCTCCACGTAGCCGTCACCGAAGCCGACGAACTCGTCGCCACGGAATTCGGAGGAGGCGATAAGGCGCTGGATCAGGATTTTCTTGGAGAAGCTCCTGTAATCGTCAAGAGCGCCGAAAACGCCGCCATCGAAATACTGGATGACATCGAGCAGGCGCGCTTCTTCGTGCATGTAGACGTGATCGGTGCCGCTGGCGAGATACATCCTGAGGCCGCGGTCCTTCAGGGCTTCGAGCAGACGGCGCGCGCCGGGAACCATGTACTCATCGGGCGCGGCGCGGCCGGTGCGGAGATCGTCGAGGCGATGCTCGATACGGGCATGGAGGCGATCGAGATACATCTGCTTATAGACGAGAGGATCGTCGGGCGTGCCGCCGCGGCTGCGGATGTTGTCGGCGAGCTCGATCATCTGATACATGGTCTGCTTACCGGTGAGGCGGCCGACGAACTCCTCGACGACGGCGCGCAGCTCGGCTTCGCTTTCGCCGCTGTTGCAGGCAGCCAGCAGCTCCACCATCATGGGCACCATGATTTCGATCCAGCCGGCGCGGATCACGGAGATGGTGCCGTCGAAATCGAACAAGGCGACGCGGGCGTGGGCGGCGGACGCGGGGTTGCGGGTTTCGATCACTTGACGGCCTCGGCAACGAAGGCTTCGACGTCGCGTTTGAGCTTGGCATGCATGGGACCGTCGATATACATCATGTGGCCGGCGGTGTAATCGGCGGTGGTGATGCGCTTTTGGGCGGCGGGATCGATGCCTAGATGGCTGAGGGTGTATTCGGCGGCCCAGTACGGCGTGGCGAGATCGAAATACCCCATCGCGACGAAGAGTTTCATGTACGGATTTTTAGCGAAGGCGCTGCGCAGGGCATTGCTGGTATCAGCGAAGCCGTTGCTGGCCACACCCCAGTTCCAGCCCTGGAGGCCGCCGCCGAGTACATAGTATTCGAGCTCGGATTTGAAATTGAGCTCGGACTGGATGTACTGGTTGAAGGCGGAGGTATAGGGCGGGCGGATGACGGCGATGGAGGGATCGTAGTCGGGGCGGTCACTGACGCCGGATTCGTCCGTACCGGTGAAGCGGCTGTCGATGCGGCCGACGGTCTTGTTCTCGGAGCGGAGCAGTTCCTTGGTGAAGTGGAAGATCTCAATGCGGAGGTCGGATTCGGAGACGAACTTCTTATCGAGGCCGGTGTAGCGGGAGAGCTTGTCGACGATGTTCTGGCGCTCGGCAGGGGTGAGGCGATTGCCTTTGGCGAGGGCTTCGAGGTATTCGGTAGCGGCGAAGCGTTCGACTTCGCGCAGAGTGGCGGTGAGGTCTTTCTGGAGGTCGGGCGCGAGGCGGTGGTGGTACCAGGCGGTGGCGGTGTAGGTGGGGAGGAAGAGGTCGAAGGGGAGGTCGTTGCCTTTGGTGAAAAGGAGGGTTTCGAAGTTGAGCACGGTGGACATGAGGACGATGCCATTGAACGCGATGCCGTGCTCAATGAGATAGCCGGAGAGGCCGGCGGCGCGGGTGGTGCCGTAGCTTTCGCCGGCGAGGAACAGGGGCGAGCCCCAGCGATTGGACCGAACGAGATAGAGGCGGATGAATTCGCCGACGGACTGGAGATCTTCCTGTACGCCCCAGAATTTCCTGCCTAGTTCGGGCTTGGCGGGGCGGCTGTAGCCGGTGCCGATGGGATCGATGAAGACGAGATCGGACTGGTCGAGCCAGGTTTGCTGGTTATCGACGAGCTGGTAAGGAGGCGGGGGCATGCCGCCGTTGGGGAGCATTTTGACGACGCGCGGGCCAACAGCGCCCATGTGCAGCCAGACGGTGGCGGCGCCGGGACCGCCGTTGAAGACGAACATGAGCGGGCGTTTGTTGAGGGGGCCGACATCGTCGCGGGTATAGGCGACGTAGAACATGTCCGCCTCGGTCTCGCCGCTGCCGTGACTTTTGATGGGCATGAAACCGGCGGTGGCGGTGTACTTGAGGGGCTTGCCGTCGAGAAGGATTTGGTGGCTGGAGACGACGGGGGTCTCGTCAGGTTTGGCTTTTTCCGCCGTTTTGGACGATTGCGCGGTTACGGACGCCGCTGCGAGCAGCAGCAGGAGAGCGGGACGTGTCATGATCAAGTCTTAGAATACGCAATTGAACCCATGACTCGCGTTCTGTGCCTGTTTGCGCTGCTGCTGATGGCCATGCCGTGCGTGTCCGAACAGGGGCGCTCGGTTTCGGGGACGGTGAAGGACAAGGCGGGGAACCTTCTGCCGAAGGCGGTGGTGGAGCTGGAAGACCGCGTGACGCTGGCGATTCGCTCCTACATCACGGGGGATGACGGGCGGTATTACTTCGGCGAGCTGAATCCGAACGTGGAGTTTACGCTGAAGGCGCGGTACAAGACGCACTGGTCGAAAACGGAGACGCTTTCCCGGTTCAACGAGGCCAAACAGGCGCGGCTGGACCTGGTGATCCCGGTGGACTGAGAGTTTGGGCTTGCGCGGTGGCGAGGCGGGTTTTGTCGAGGGGCTTTTTTCAAATTAGCGGAGCGATTCGATCAGTTTGGCCTTCTCTTCGGGGCTGAATTCCGGGAACGGTTCGCCCGGATACTGCTTTTTGTGCTGTTCGACGGCAAAGTCCCAGAGCTCTTCGGCCGAGGCTTTCTGAACGAAGCCAATGTTCTGAACTAACTTATTTTGGCTGCGCTCTTTTTGCAGTTTGCGCAGTGTTTCCAGCGCTTTGTAAAAGGCGCGGTCGTGGACGGCCTGGTAGCGGATCATGAGCGCCAGCTTCTTTTCCGGGAAGAAATCGTCGTCGGGAGCGTTGTTGAGCGTTACGGATTGGGCGACCATGGCACGGCGGGCGAACCAGAGAGACATCGCCATTTTTTCGATGAGGAATTCCTCGGTGGTGGTGTTGGGGTGGTACTCGAAGCGAAGGTCGTTTTTCATGGCGTTGAAGTCTTCGCGGCTTTCGCCTTCGATGATGAGTTTGCCGCTGGCAAGGCCGTGCTTGAAGGCGTTCAGGCTGGATTTGGCTTTGCCGGCTTCGGTGCGGGGGCCGGTGGAGGATTGCGCGTTGGTCTGGTTAGCGTTGATCTGAGCGGCGGATGACATAGTGATAGCCTTTCGGCTTCACGTTATCAGCGGCATTTTGCGCTGCCGGTCGGGTTTGTTGAAAACAAAGAGAAAAAGGGACGAAATTGGCTGTGATCAGCCCAGCCGGGAGATGACGGCGTCCGTGAACTGTTCCGTGGAGGCCTGACCGCCGACGTCGCGGGTGGTGTGCTTCCCTTCCTCGTAGACGGATTCGAGGGCTTTTTGCAGGCGGACGCCGGCTTCGCGCTCGCCGATGTGGCGCAGCATGAGGGTGGCGGACTGCATTAGCGCGGTGGGGTTGGCCAAGCCTTTGCCGGCGATGTCGGGGGCGGTGCCGTGTACGGCTTCGAAGACGGCGTGGTCGGTGCCGAGGTTGGCACCGGGCACGATGCCCAGGCCGCCGACCAGACCGGCGGTGAGGTCGGAAACGATGTCACCGTAAAGGTTCGGGAGCACCAGCAGGTCGAAGATCTCGGGCCGCATGACGAGCTGCATGCAGGCGTTGTCGACGATCATTTCGCCATACTCGATTGCGGTGTATTGAGCGGCGACTTCGCGACAGCAGCGCAGGAATAAGCCGTCGCTCATCTTCATGATGTTGGCTTTGTGGATGGCCGTGACTTTCCTGCGGCCCTCGCGGGCGGCGTGCTCGAAGGTGGCGCGGGCGATGCGCATCGAGGCGGTGCGGGTGATGACCTTGAGGCTTTCGACCACGTCCGTGACCACTTCATGCTCGATGCCGGAATAGAGATCTTCGGTGTTCTCGCGGAAGATGATCATGTCAATCGGGAGATCGCTGAAGCGGGTCTTCAGGCCGGGGAGCATTTTGATGGGCCGGAAGTTGACGTAGAGATCGAGCCGTTTGCGGAGCGCGACGTTGACGCTGGGATGCCCGCTGGCGATGGGAGTGGCGACCGGGCCCTTGAGGCCGACACGGGTGCGGGCGAGGGAGGCGAAGACGGTATCGGGGAGAAATTTGCCGGTCTCCCGTTCAGCTTTCACGCCGGCGTCGACGCGCTCCCATTCAATGGAGACGCCGGTGGCGTCGACGGCGCGGACGGTGGCGTCCGCCACTTCGGGACCGATGCCATCGCCTGGGATGAGGGTGATCTGGTGGGGCACAGTCTATTATGACAACATGGGCTTCCGGCTCCGGACGGCGCAGGGAAAACTGAAAATTGAGCACAGCATTATCGACGGATTAAAGAAGGTATTGGAGCGGATTTTAGCGGATAATCCGGAAATCCGGTCGGTGATCCCGGGGGTAATCCGGCCGGTGCGCGATGCGAAGGGCCCGGTGAAGATGCATGTCACGGTGCAGACACAAAACGGCTGGAAAGCCATTGCTCTGAGCGGCGGGGCGCGCCAGGAATTATTCGTCAGCACCACGCTGACGAAAGAACAATTGGAAACGGCATTCAACCAGGCGTCACTACATTAGGAAGGAGGCATAACCATGCCCAACACAAAAGTTGCCATTAAAGGAAGCCACCGTGAGCCAGTGGGGACACGGATTGGCAAAGTTCCCGATGACGAAATGATGGAAGTTTCCGTCATTTTGAAACCGAAAAAGAAGGTGGAAGTTCCGACCGCGGGCGGAGCGGTGATGTCGCGGGAGCAGTTCGCGGAGGAGCACGGGGCGGACCCGGCGATGATCGCGGAGGTGGAGAAGTTCGCGAAGGCGGAAGGTCTGAAGGTGACGGACGTTTCGCCGGAGCGCCGCACCGTGCAACTGGAAGGCTCCGCAGCCAATATGATCAAGGCGTTCAAAGTAAGCATGGAGCTCTATGAACACCAGGGATGCCGGTACCGCGCGCGGACGGGCGAGATCCATGTTCCGGAGGAGATGCTGAACGCGGTGGAAGCGGTGATGGGCATGGACGACCGGCCGCAGGCGAAACCGCATCTGCGGATTCGGGGCGAGGGATCGGCGAACCCGCACGCGGCGGGGATCTCCTACACGCCGGTGCAGGTGGCGCAGCTGTACCAGTTTCCGCAGGGCGCGGACGGCTCCGGGCAGGCGATCGGGATTATCGAACTGGGCGGCGGGTATCACCCGGTGGACCTGCAGAACTACTTTTCCAAGCTGGGCGTCAAGCTGCCGACGGTGACTTCGGTCTCGGTGGACAAGGGCAAGAACAAGCCGACGAACCCGAACGGGGCGGATGGAGAAGTACTGCTGGATATCGAAGTGGCGGGAGCGGTGGCGCCGGGAGCGCACATCGTGGTGTACTTCGCGCCGAACACTTCACGCGGATTTCAGGATGCGCTGACGACGGCGATTCACGACACGACCAATAAGCCGTCGGTGATTTCGATCAGCTGGGGCGGCCCGGAATCGACATGGACACCGCAGGCGATGACGGCGTTCGATTCAGCGGCGCAGGACGCGGCGGCGCTGGGAGTGACGATCTGCGCGGCTTCGGGCGACGACGGATCGAGCGACGGGGTGAAGACGGATTCGCTGAATCATGTGGACTTCCCTTCCTCCAGCCCGCACATTCTGGCGTGCGGCGGAACGAATCTGCAAAGCGCGAACGGGGCGATTACGAGCGAGACGGTGTGGAACGACGGCGCCTCGGGCGGCGCGGCGGGCGGCGGGTTCAGCAATCAGTTTGCGCTGCCATCGTGGCAATCGGGCGATGGCGTGAAGCCACCGAACGGCGGCGGGCGCGGGGTACCGGATGTGTGCGGCGACGCGGACCCGCAGACGGGCTACCAGGTGCTGGTGGACGGCAAATCGTTTGTGATTGGCGGGACGAGCGCGGTGGCGCCGCTGTGGAGCGGGCTGATTGCGCTGCTGAACCAGCAGCTGGGCAAGCCGGTGGGCTTCCTTCAGCCGACGCTCTACAAACTGGGTTCGTCGTCGGGCGCGCTGCGTGACATTACGCAGGGCTCAAACGGGGCGTTTTCGGCGGGGCCGGGCTGGGATGCGGCGTCGGGCCTGGGATCGCCTGTAGGAACGAAGCTGCTGAACGCGCTGAAGACGGCACTGGTCAGCTAAGGGGCTTGCGGCGGGGGGCGGGGATCGGAGGAGCCCTGCCCCCAGTGCCGGAACCGGGCCCGGTGGCGCTGATGGGTCTGGGCGTCGCGTGGAGGGCGGGGGTGGTTCGGGGGAGACGGCGGGCGGCGGCGCTCTAGCGGGCGGGCTGGACGTTCGAGACTGAGTAATTCAATTCGCGCACGTTGACCGTGGCGGTGATCTTCTCCCCGGCTTTCAGTTTCCGGAGGTCGGCGGGATCAGGGACGGGGTATTCCATGGTCATCGCATCCATCCAGCCGTCGATCTTTTCGGCATTGATGGTGGCGCTTTTGGAGGCGGGGTCGACTTTGAGAACCACACCGCGCATCTGGTATCGATGCGCGGGCGGTTCGGATTTCTGACAGGCGGCGAAGAGGAACGGGAGAGCGAAGACGGCGCGGCGTGTCACGCAGGTGAGCGGCACCTACTTGATCTTGTAGCCGTTCTCGCCCTTCTCGCGATGGGCCATGTGGCAGGGTGAGCAGGTGGCTCCGATGCCTTTGGCATCCGCGCTCGCCTTATCGAAATCACCGGAAGTGGCGTCGGCGGCAACGCTGGTAGCCGCGGTCTCGCCGTTTTTGGCGATGGTGACGGCGTCATCAGCATTCATCTTGGCGAAATAGGCGCCGACCTGCTTATAAACACCGGCGAGCTTTTCCGCATCTTTGGCGGCTTCGGGGCCCTGTTTCGCTTCGAGATTCTTGCGAAGCGAACCATTAGTGGCGCCGATGGTCTTCATATAGGACTGCATTTCGGAGATGTCCTGCGCGAAGGCGAAAGCGGAGCAGAGACCGACGGTGATGAGGAGTTTCATGACTGCTTATCATCTCACGATCCGCGGCGGGTTATGCAAGCGGCAGGCGCGTTTGCGCGGGCGGGGCGGGCGGCTTTTCCTCAAACTGGCGGCGCTGGTGGCGGAACATGGCGGCGACGAACTGCCAGGTGGGGCCGGGCGTGTCGCGCCATGGAGCGGGGATGGTGACCATGCAGTAAGACCCGGTCTCGGGATGGAAGTGGAAGAAGCCGGCCTGGCGTTTGATGAGGCGCTTCCATTCCTCCCATGTGGCGAAGCCGGCTTCGATGAGGCCACACTCGACGGGAACTTCTTCGGGCTTCAGCAGACAAGCGGGGGTGACGAAATAGAACTCGTTGGAATAGCGCATGCCGATGCGGCGCTTGAGCGGGTTGCGGAGCTCGCAGAGGAAATCGGCACGCGAAGTTTTCACTTCGTAACAGACGCGTTTCATAGCGAGGTGGGGGAGACAGTTCAGGGCGAAGGCATCGAGGCGCTGGGCGGCGTTGTTGCGGTGTCCCGCGCCGGCGCGGAGCTCACGCAGGAAGATCCATTCGGAGCGGGAGGCGTGGAGAGCGCGCTCGAGAATATCGAGGAGCGCGGGGGCATCCGAAATGGGTGCGGCAAGGGCGGGTGCGGCCATGAGGATGTGGTATCACCAAAAGGTGCCGACAATCAAACGAACCGCGGGCGAAGCATGCCCGTATGTACAACCATGACGTTTCTCTCCCGGCTGTGCGCGTGCCTTGTGATGGCGGGCGCGGCGCAGGCGCAGACGGCGGTCCGGATCGACGATGTACCCCAGAGCAGACTGAGCTGGCTGACGCGGCCATACCGGGCGCGCAGCGTACCGCAGATCAACCTGACGAACTCCTCACGGCTGGATTCGCTGATTCGATCGGGAAACCTGTATCTCTCGGCGCAGGATGTGGTGGCGCTGGCTCTCGAGAACAATATTGATATCGAAGTGCAGCGTTACGGTCCGCTGCTGGCGAGGGAGATTCTGCGGCGCGCGCAGAGCGGCGGCATTCTGCGGAACGTGGGCGTGGGGGTGGCGCAGGGGCCAACAAGTGTGAGCCTTTCAGGGGTGAGCGTGAACGGCGGCGGGAACTCGATCGCCACGGGCGGCAACGGCGTGAGCTCGGGCGGCGGTATTCTGACGCAGCTGGGACCGGCGCTGCTTTCGCTGGACCCGACGATTTCGTATTTTGCGCAGTTCCAGCATGCGACGAGTCCGCAGAGCAACACGGTGCTGACAGGGACGACGGCGTTCATTCAGGATTCGCGAACGTATCAGGCGCAGTATTCGCAGAACTGGGTGTGGGGTATGAATGCGCAGTTGACGTACGCGAGCCAGTATACGCGTGTGAACAGCCAGTTCTTCAATTTGAATCCGTATACGTCGGGCGATCTGGATTTTCAGATTACGCAGAACCTGCTGCAGGGTTTTGGTACGGCAGTGAACGGGCGCAATATCCGGGTGCAGAAGAATAACCTGCGGGTGACGGATCTGCAGTTCAAGCAGCAGGTGATCACGACGATTTCGTCGGTGCTGAATCTGTACTGGGATCTGGTGAGCTTCCATCAGGATCTGGAGGCGCGGAAGCAGGCGCTGCAGGCGGCGCAGACGCTGCTGGAGGATAACCGCAAGCAGGTTTCGCTGGGAGCGCTGGCGGAGATCGAGATCACGCGGGCGGAAGCGCAGCTGTATGCGAGCCAGCAGGACCTGACGATTTCCGAGACCAATCTGCTGCAGCAGGAGCTGGTGCTGAAGAACGCGCTGAGCCGGAGCGGGGTGGCGACGCCAACGCTGGCGGACGTGCATGTGGTTCCGCTGGACAAGATGGCGGTACCGGATAAGGACGAGTTCAAACCGCTGGACCAGCTGGTGGAGGGCGCGCTGGGGCAGCGGGTGGAGATCGAGCAGGCGCGGGTCAATCTGCAGAGCAACGAATTGAATCTGGTGGGCGTGAAGAATTCGCTGAAGCCCACGCTGCAGGCGTTTGCGGAGCTGACCAACAACGGATTGACTGGGCAGCTGACCGCGCTGGGAGCGGTGCAGGCGGGCGTGCCGTATCTGGCGGGCGGATACCCGAACCTGCTGGGCGAGATCGCGCGGCGGAATTATCCGAATTATTCGGCAGGCTTTTCGCTGAACATTCCGCTGCGGAACCGGGCGGCGCAGGCGGATTACGTGACGAGCGTGATCGAAATCCGGCAGAACCAGCTGACCTTGCAGAAGAACGTGAACCAGGTGCGCGTGGATGTGCAGAGCGCAATGATCGGCCTGCAGCAGGCGCGGGCGCGCTATGACGCGGCGGTGAAAGCGCGCGTGCTGCAGCAGCAGACGCTGGACGCGGACCAGCGGAAGTACGGGCTGGGCGCATCGACGGTGTATCAGGTGGTGCAGGACCAGCGGGATGTGGCGAACGCGCAGAGCACGGAAGTGCAGGCGATGGCGAACTACAGCCATGCGCGGATCACGTTCGACCAGGCGCTGGGAACGACGCTTGAAGTGAATCATGTCTCGCTCGAGGAAGCGAAGGCGGGCAAGGTGGCGACGGGATCGGGGAAAGCGCAGTGAGAGTTCTGATTGCGCTGCTTTGCGGTTCGCTGGCGTTCGGGCAGACGAGCGCGATTGAGCCGGTGCGGCCACATGCGCCGATATTCTGGCGTCCGTATTTAGCGCCGGAAGTGCCGGCGGCGCGGACGGGAAACTCAGGGCGGCTGGCGACGCTGGTGCGCGCGGGGACGCTGTACCTGAGCGCGCACGACGCGGTGACGCTGGCGCTCGAGAACAATATCGACATCGAGGTGTCGCGGTATAACCCAATCGCGGCAGACTGGCGGATTGAGCGGGCGCAGGCGGGCGGCGCGCTGCCGGGCGTGCCGAGCGCTTCGTCGCAGGCGGGATCGGTGGCGGCCGGGCAGGGCGTGGCGGGAAGCCAGGCGGCGGTGGGCGTAAGCATCAACGGCAGCAACGGCGGCACGAACAACACGGCGAACGCGACGATTGCGCAGGTGGGTCCGATTACGCAGACGCTTGACCCTTCGATTCAGGACACGACGGCGTTCTCGCACAAATCGGCGCCGCAGCCGAATTCCCAGCAGAGCGTGACGCAGAACCTGGTGGCGAATACGCGGTCGTACAGCTCATCGATTCAGGAAGGTTTTCTGATTGGCGCGAGCGTTACGGCGAACTACAGTGAGCATTACCTGCGGGAGAATTCGCCGACGGATTATCTGAATCCCTCGGTGGCGCCGGTGCTGTCGCTTTCGGCGCAGATCAGCCTGCTGCGCGGGTTCGGGACGGCGGTGAACGAGCGGACGATCAATGTGGCGAAGATCAACCGGCAGATCTCCGACATGAACTTCAAGTCGCAGGTGGTGGGCGTGGTGGGGAACGTGTTGAACGCTTACTACGCGCTGGTGGCGGACAGCGACAACGCGAAGGCGAAGACGAGCGCCCTTGAAGTTTCGCGGGAGTTTCTGGGAGAGAACCGGAAACGGGTGGAGCTGGGGAGCCTGGCGCCGCTGGACGTGACGACGGCGGAATCGCAGGTGGCGGCGAGCGAGCAGGACGTGGTGGTGGCTCAGGCGACGCGGGAGCAGGACGAACTGCGGCTGAAGAATCTGATCAGCCGGACGGGCATTGCAGACCCGGTGCTGAAGAACGTGCGCATCGAGCCACTGGACCGGATCGCGATTCCGGCGCAGGAGGAGCTGCCGCCGGTGGCGCAGCTGGTGAAGACGGCGCTGGCGAACCGGAGCGATCTGCAGGCGGAAAAGGCGGCGAACCGGACGTCGGAAATTTCGGGTCTGGGAACGGCGAACGGGCTGCTGCCAAACGTGACGGCGTTTGCGGCAACGAGCCAGGCGGGACTCGCGGGCACGCCGCTCGCGGTGGTGCAGCGCGGCGGTTCGTTTGCGGCGGATCCGTATTTCGTGGGCGGAATGAACACGGCGCTGGGCGAAGTGCTGCGGCGCAACTTTCCGACGGAGCGTGCAGGGGTGTTCGCTTCGGCGACGCTGAAGAACCGGCAGGCGCAGGCGGATTTCGGAATCGATCAGCTGTCGCTGCGGCAGAGCCAGTGGGCGACACAGAAAGACGTGAACCAGCTGCAGGTGGACGTGCTGAGCGCGGTGGTGGCGATGCGGCAGGCCCGGGTGCGGTATGAATCGGCGGTAAGAAACCGGATTCTGGACCAGCAGCTTTTCGAGGCGGAGCAGAAGAAATACACATTGGGGGCATCGACGCCGTACAACGTGATTCAGACGCAGCGGGACCTGACGGTGGCGCAGGCTTCGGAGACGGCGGCGCTGGTTACGTATGGCGACGCGCGCATCAATCTGGACCAGACGCTGGGGACGATTCTGGATACGAACGGCGTTTCGATAGCGGATGCGGCGCGGAAGTAATCGCGTACCATCTATGAATGCGCTGGCTCTCGCTGCTGCTGTTTCCAGGCTTACTGTACGCGCAGTTCGATGTTTTGATCACCGGCGGGAAGATTGTTGACGGCGCCGGGAGTCCATGGTTTTACGGTGATGTGGGAATCCGCGGGGACAGCATCGCGGCAATTGGGAAACTGACGGGCGCGACGGCGCCGATGACCATCGACGCGCGCGGGCGCATGGTGGCGCCTGGTTTCATCGACATTCATTCGCACGGAAGGCGCGGCATTTTCGAAGTGCCGACGGCGGAGAACTATCTCCGCGAAGGCGTGACGACGATGATCGAGGGCCCGGACGGGAGTTCGGCCGTGCCGCTGAAGCCGTTCTTCGATAAGGTGGCGGCGACGCCGGTGAGCATCAACGTGGCGAGCTTCGTGGGGCATGGCAGCATCCGCACGGAAGTGATGGGGCTGGTGAACCGGCCGTCGACGGCAGAAGAGATCGCGAAGATGAGGGAACTGGCGCGCGCGGCGATGCTGGACGGCGCGATGGGACTTTCGACGGGACTGTTTTATGTGCCGGGGAACTTCGCCAATACGGAAGAAGTGATCGAGATCGCGAAGGTGGTGGGCACGCTGGGCGGCATTCACCAGTCGCACATGCGGGACGAGGGCGACCACATTCTGGATTCTGTGCGGGAGACGATCCGGATCGGCGAAGAGGGCGGGCTGCCGACGCAGGTGACACACCACAAGATAGTGGGCAAGCGGAACTGGGGGCAGAGCGCGGCGACGCTGAAGCTGGTGGAAGACGCGCGGGCGCGGGGCGTGGACGTGACGATCGATCAGTATCCGTACACGGCCTCGAGCACGGGCGTGGCGGCGCTGTTTCCGCAGTGGGCGCAGGCGGGCGGGCAAAAGGCGCTGCTGGAGCGGCTGGACGCGCCGGCATCGCATGACAAGATTCGCGCGGAGATGGTGGCGAACATTCGGGACGGACGCGGGGGCGGAGATGCGAAAAATATCGTGATCGCGAACTGCCCGTTCGATTCGTCGCTGGCCGGTAAGAATCTGGCGGAGCTGACGAAGGCGCGGGGCGTGCCGGTGACTTATGAGAACGCCGCGGAGACAGCGATGGAGCTGCAGCGCAAGGGCTCGTGTTCGGCGGTGTATCACGCGATCGGGGAAGAGGATGTGGAGCGGATCATGAAGTCGCCCTACACGATGGTGGCGTCGGATGGCGAGATTCCGGTGTTTGGACGGGCGGCGCCGCATCCGCGAAGTTACGGGACGTTCGCGCGGGTGCTGGGCGTGTATGTGCGGGAGCGGCACGTGCTGACGCTGGAGGACGCGGTGCGGCGGATGTCGGGGATGCCGGCGGAGCGGCTGAAGATCCCGGATCGCGGGCTGCTGCGCGTTGGGATGAAGGCGGACGTGGTGGTGTTCGACGCGGCGACGGTGGGCGACCGGAACACGTTTGAGAAGCCGCACCAGTATTCGGCGGGATTCGACGATGTGCTGGTGAACGGAAAGCCGGTGCTGCAGGCGGGGAAGGTAACGAGCGCGCGGCCGGGGCGGGTGATTTACGGGCCGGCGAAGGCGACGCGGCCTTAAACGCGATACCGTGATCGTATGAAATGCGCTGCGACGCTGTTCACGCTGGGATGCCTGCTGGTGGCCGGAGCTGCCGGGCAGTCGCCGAATCCGGACGTTACGGGCCGATGGACGGGTGTGGCGGATACGACCGACGAGGCCGGGACGAAACGCCAGGAGAAGCAGACCATTGAGATCCGGATGGAAGATGGCAAGCTTACCGGGAACCGCATCGATAAGAACGGTAAGCCCGGGCTGAAGCTGGACGTGCAGCAGGCGGGGACCAAGGTGAATGCTTACGTCTATTTGGACTTTGAGGGTGGCGAGCCGCTGCGCTGGAAGCTGGAGCTGAAGGACGGGAAATTGACAGGCACGTTTTCCGCGCAGCACCACAACCCGGCGAAGTGGATCTATGACCGGGTGGGCGCGATCAGCATGACCAAAGAGTGAATTGGCTGGTTAGATCATTTTGGCCGGATCGACGACGCGGTCGAACTCTTCAGCGGTGACAAAGCCGAGTTCGAGGGCGGCGGCTTTGAGGGTGAGGTCGTGCTCGAGAGCGTGGTGCGCGATCCGAGATGCCTTGTCGTAACCGATGACGGGCGAGAGCGCGGTGACGAGCATGAGAGACCGCTCGACGTATTCCTCAATTTTCCTGTAATTGGGTTGCGTGCCCTCGATGAGGAACCGGCGAAAGTTGTCGCTGCCTCCGGCGAGGATGGTGATGGCTTGCGTGAGGTTGAAGATCATCAGGGGCTTGTAGACATTCATTTCGAGATAGCCGCCGGCACCGCCGAAGGCAGTGGCAACGTCACCGGCCATCACCTGCACGGCGATCATGGTGAGGGCTTCGGCCTGGGTGGGATTGACCTTGCCGGGCATGATGGAGGAGCCGGGCTCATTTTCAGGAATCAGCAGTTCGGCAAAACCGGCGCGGGGGCCGCAGGAGAGCAGGCGGATGTCGTTGGCGATCTTGTAGAGCGAGACCGCGAGGGTCCGCAGGGTGCCGGACATTTGCACCAGCGCATCGTGAGCCCCCTGCACGGTGAATTTGTTGGGCGCGGTGATAAAGGGGAGGCCGGTGAGCCGGGCAATTTCGGCGGCGGCCTGTTCGGCGAAACCGGGAGCGGCATTGATGCCGGTGCCCACTGCGGTGCCGCCGAGCGCGAGGCAATAGACGCCGCCGAGGGCATGTTCAAGGCGCTCCAGATTGTCAGCGAGCATCCCCGCGTAGCCTGACCACTCCTGGCCGAGCGTGAGCGGCGTGGCGTCCTGCATGTGGGTGCGGCCGATCTTGACGATGTCTTTCCATTGGCTGGCTTTTGCGGCGATGGCGTCGTGCAGCCGGCGGACCGCGGGCAAAAGCTGCTGTCTGACACCGAGGGCGACCGCAATGTTCATGGCGGAAGGAAAGTTATCGTTGGACGACTGCGACATATTCACGTCGTCATTCGGATGCACAGGCGTTTTGCTGCCAAGCGAGGAACCGGCAAGCTGGCAGCAGCGATTGGCGACGACTTCGTTCACGTTCATGTTGAACTGGGTGCCGCTGCCGGTCATCCAGACGTGGAGGGGGAACATGTCGTGATGGCGGCCGGCGAGAATCTCGTCGCAGACCTGCTCGATGAGCGCGTGGCGGTGGGCGTCGAGGCTGCCGACGGCGTGATTGGCTCGGGCCGCCGCTTTCTTGAGAATGGCGTAGGCGGTGATCATTTCGCGCGGCATGAGATCCGTGCCGATGCTGAAGTATTCGAGGGAACGCTGGGTCTGGGCGCCCCAAAGTTTGCCGGCGGGGACGTCGATCGGGCCGAGGCTGTCGGTTTCGGTGCGGGTGGCGGATACTGCTTCGGTGGCGACGAAGCCGGGGTCCGCACCTTCGTGCAAGACGACCGAGGCATGGCGCCAGGGCTGATCACCGGTCACACGCCAATGTTGGAGTGAGTCGGGGGCCGGGGCGAGAAGGACGTCACCGGGGTGAAGCGTGAAGGCTTCGCCGGAGGGAGAAGTCAGTTCGGAATCCCCGGCGAGGGTGATGAGGTACTTCGGAGCGGGGCCGTCGGGTTCGTGGTCGAACCGGATGGATTGGGCGTGGACCAGATGGCCCGCAGTAATGGCGCCGCGCTCCACGCGTGGGTTGCCGTCCACATCCGTGTAGAGCCGATATGCCTGGATCATGACGTGACTTCTCCTGTGGCAGGCGAATGAGCAGATGACACGCCACTTTGGGCGTGAAACGTGAAAAAGTGGATAGCCGAAAAGCGCGAGTGCCGAAGGCGGCCAGTTGCGATGATGGCTGCATGGAACTGCCGGACCGGGAGACATGCTACCGCGCTCTGGAGAGTCGCGACGTGCGATTCGACGGGCTGTTGTTTGCAGGCGTGACGTCGACCGGGGTGTACTGCCGGCCGGTGTGCCCTGCCCGCCGGCCACATTTGCAGAACTGCCGCTTCTTTGGTTCGGCGGCGGCGGCGCAGGAGGCGGGGTTCCGGCCGTGTCTGCGCTGCCGTCCGGAAACTGCGCCGGACCTGGCAAGCTGGCGCGGCACCTCAAACACGGTATCGCGCGCGCTGGCGCTGATCGCGGACGGCGCGCTGGACGGCAGCGAGGCCGGCGTGGAAGGACTGGCAGAGCGGCTGGGCATTGGCGAGCGGCACCTGCGGCGATTGTTTGTGCAACATCTGGGCGCGTCGCCCATCGCGGTGGCGCAGACGCGGCGAGTACTGTTCGCGAAGCAGCTGATCCAGGAGACGCGCATGCCCCTGACGGACGTGGCGCTGGCGTCGGGGTTCGGCAGCGTGCGGCGATTCAACGAGACGTTTCTGGATTTGTTCCGGCGGCCTCCGGGCGCCCTGCGGCGGAGGGTTTCATCGGCTTCGCCGGGTCCCGAGGCGGGGGTGAGTCTGCGGCTGCGATACCGGCCGCCTTACCACTGGGATTCGATGCTGGCTTTTCTGCGGGCGCGGGCAATACCCGGCGTGGAGGTGGTGGAGGGTGAGCGTTATGTGCGGAGTGTCGAGATCGAGGGTGTTTGCGGAAGCGTGGAGGTGACGCATCTGGCGGCACGGCAGAGCCTGGGAGTGACGATTCGTTTTCCGCGCGTGGAGGTGCTGCCAGCGATCATCAGCCGTGTGCGCCGGGTGTTCGATCTTGGGGCGGACATTGAGACGATTGACGCGCACCTGTCGCTGGACCAGCGAATGGCGCCGCTGGTGGCGCTGCGTCCGGGTCTTCGCGCGCCCGGCGGATGGGATGGATTCGAACTGGCGGTGCGAGCGATTCTGGGACAGCAGGTAAGCGTGGCGGCGGCGCGCAAACTGCTGGCGCAGCTGGTGAGCAGCCATGGCGAGCGGATGCCCGGCGACCTAAGAAGCGATGCGCGGTTGACGCATGTGTTTCCGCGGGCGGAGCTACTGGCCGGGGCGGAGACGATTCAGGTGGGCATGCCGGCGGCGCGGCGGTCCGCTTTGCAGGAACTGGCGAAGGCCGCGGTGGCGGATCCGCATCTGTTTCGCTCTTTCGGAACGATGGAGGAAGCAATTGCGAGGCTGCGGCGCATCAAGGGAATTGGCGAGTGGACAGCGCAGTATATTGCGCTGCGCGCGTTGCGCGAAACGGACGCGTTTCCGGCCGCGGACGTGGGCCTGCTGCGCGGCGCGGAACTGATGGAAGGAACGAGGCCTACGGCGCCGACTCTGCTGATCCGGTCGGAACAGTGGCGGCCCTGGCGTGCGTATGCGGCGCAGCACCTGTGGGCGGCGGCTGCGGCGGGAAACGGCGAAACGCGAGGAAACCATGTCTGATGTTTTGAAGTTGTGGATAGACCGGATGGCGACGCCCATTGGCGAACTGCTGCTGGTGACGGACGGCGCGGGAAAGCTGCGCGCGCTCGACTGGCACGACTACGAGGAACGGGCGCTGCGACTGCTGCGGCGGCATTACGGGCCGAAGGGGTTTGCGCTGGAGCCGGCGCGGGAACGGAACGGTGTGCGCGAGGCGCTGGACGGCTATTTCGGGGGAGATGTGAGCGCGGTGGATGGGATCTGCGTGGAGACGGGCGGCACGCCGTTTCAGCGCAGTGTCTGGCGGGAGCTGCGGACGATTCCGAGGGGGTCGGCTATCTCGTACGGGAAGCTGGCGGCGCAGATTGAGCGTCCGAAGGCGGTGCGCGCGGTAGGTCTGGCGAACGGTGCGAATCCGATTGGCATTGTGGTGCCGTGCCATCGCGTGATCGGGAAAGACGGATCGCTGACGGGTTACGGCGGAGGACTGGAACGCAAGCGGTGGCTGCTGGAGCATGAGAGCAGGCACGTGGGGAACATGGCACAATAGCGGCCGGCGGGGAGCTGTGACGCGAACGAACCAGACAACAGCGGAGGTTTTCAGGCAACTGAAAAGGCGGGTGGACCGCGAAGCCGGGCGGCCCCGCGAGCAGCGGGATGCCGCGATCGCGAGGAGAGTCCGGTCCATTCCGCGCGGGTTTGTTGCGACTTATGGAGAGGTGGCTGCGGCGGCAGGATATCCGCTTTACCATCGGGCGGTGGCGCGGCTGCTGCGTACCAGTGCGCCGGACATGCTTCCGTGGCAGCGGGTGGTGGGCGCAGGAGGCCGGATCAAACTGCCGGGGGAAGCGGGCGCGGAGCAGCGGCTCCGTTTGCAAATGGAAGGCGTGACTTTTCGCGGCCGGAGGGTGGATGTGGCGCTGCACCGGCACGTGTTCGCGGGCTGGGAGCTGGATTAGATCAGGACTGCGCGGGCGGCGACCCGGCTTTGCGGAGCCAGGGCGTCAGGACCGTGTAGACGGGCACAGCGGTGGGGCGCTTTTTGCGGCGGCGGACGAGACCGCGCGCGATGAGGTGAGTAAGCGCGTTCTGGACGGAGCGCCGGGAAACGCCGCTGCATTCGGCCAGAACCTGATGACTGAGCGCCACAGATTCGCGCCCGGCTCCGTGGGTGTGGCGATACAGCTGGAGATAGAGCAGGAACGCAGTGGGCGAGTGACTGTGAGCCACCAGATCACGCATCAGGGTATCGACCAGGTATGGATCCACTTTCATGCTTTAGCAGCCCTTGCTATAGCAAGCATAACTTTGATTCGGCTTCCCGGTCTTGATCTTCGCGATGCCGGGGGGGATGCTGGACTGATGATTAAGCGAATCAAGTTCCTCGGCATCCCTGTGAGCGATCAGGACCGCGCGCTGCGGTTCTACACGGAGAAGCTGGGTTTCCGGATCCTGACCGATCAGGAGTTTTCGAAGACGCAGCGATGGATCGAGTTGTCCATTCCCGGGGCGGAGACGGGCATCGTGCTGTTCACGCCGGAAGGCCATGAGAGCCGGGTGGGGACGTTTGTGAATACATCATGGGAAGTGGACAACGTGCAGAAGACGTATGACGAACTGGTGGAGCGCGGCGTGGAATTCAAGGGGCCTCCGCAGAGCCAGCCGTGGGGAACTTTCGCGATGATGAAGGACTCCGAAGGCAACCAGATCGTGCTCTCGTCCCGCTAAAGAGCAGTTAGTCCGCGGATAAGCTGCTGTATAATCAGCCGACACGAGGTGCCATGCTGCAGATACCGCAACAGGATTTCGCGGGCGATTTACTTACTGAAGAGCACGCCGAGTATCATGTGGCGAGGCGCGTCTGGAACGGCATGATCGAGCGCCGGCCGGCGGCTATTGCGCGCTGCAGATCGGCGGAAGACGTGTGCGCGGCTGTGAAGCTGGCCCGTGCAACAGGCGCGAGGGTGAGCGTGCGCGGAGGCGGCCATAACGTGGCGGGTGCGGCGGTCTGCGAAGGCGGACTGATGATCGACCTTTCGCCTATGAAGGCAATCGAAGTGGACCCGAGGCGGCGGGAAGCGGTGGCGTCACCGGGCGTTCTGTGGGGTGAGTTCGACCGCGCGACACAGGCATTCGGACTGGCGACCACAGGAGGGCAGGTATCGCACACCGGCATCGCGGGACTAACGCTGGGCGGCGGTCTGGGCTACCTGATGGGGAAGTACGGAACGACGTGCGATAACCTGCTCTCGGTGGATCTGGTGACAGCGGAAGGCGAGATGCTGACGTGCAGCACCGAGGAAAATGCGGACCTGTTCTGGGCGGTTCGCGGGGCTGGAGCGAATTTCGGGATCGTGACTTCGTTCCGCTACAGGTTGCATCCGCTGGGCGAGGTGCTGGCGGGGCTGCTGCTGCATCCGCTGGAGCGCGCGGGCGAGCTGATCGCTTTCCATTCCGAGTTTCTGCGCGGCACACCCGACGAACTGGACACTACGCTGGGCTTTCTGTACTCCCCGGAAGGAGTGCCTTTGGTGAGCATCATTGCAGTGTACGCGGGAGATCCGGAAGAGGGCGAACGGGTGCTGGCACCCCTGCGGGCTTTCGGGCCGCCGGTTGCGGATTTGATCCGGCCGATGCCGTATGTGGAGGCGCAGAGCATGGCGGACGCGCTGCTGCCGATTGGGAGCCGCTATTACTGGAAATCCAGTTTCGCCGCTGAGCTGAGCCCTTCGCTGGGTGAGGTGCTGACAGAAGGTGCGCGGAGAATGTCGTCGCAGCGATCACTGATTCTGGTGTTCGAGATGAAGGGCGAAGTCCAGAGAATTCCGCGGGAGGCGATGGCGTTCGATCACCGCGGCGACAACTTCGAGATGTCGATTGTCACGCAGTGGACGGAGAGAGACGAAGATGAGCGGCACATCCGCTGGGCGCGCGAGGTGTGGGGAGCCGCGCAGCCGTTTGTCTCGAGCGCGGGTTATGTGAATCACATGACGGGTGACGAGACGGACGAACGGGTGCGGGCGGCGTACGGTCCGGAGAAATACGCGCGGCTGGCGAAGCTGAAGCGCACGTACGACCCGGACAATTTCTTCTGCCTGAACCACAATATCCCGCCGGCCTAAGAAAGCAGCCGCCGGAGGCTGAGCGGATTGCCTCCGGCGACGTTGGAAACTAGCTTCGCAGAGAACCTTTGATGTCCTCTTTGAGGCCTTTCATCATGCCGGCCATTTTGCCCAGTGCCGACATCTGTTCGGTCTGCGCATAGCCGGCGGGAACAGGCGGCGCGAGTACGGGTTCATCGCCGAGCGGCGCGTTCTGCCGGACCGTGAACTGGCCCTTGCCGTCCAGAGATTCGCCTTGCGTGAAGCGTCCGTTGGGGAGCGGCTCATCGGGGGTGCTGGCGAGGAAGACGTAGCTGAAGTCGCGGTTTTCCTGGCTTTGCGGGAAGCTGTTCGGGATGGGCAGCTGGGAGGACAGGCCGCCGAGCTCTTCGATGACTGCGAGCCATTGCTGCTGGTGCATGGTGTCGCGCGCGATCAGGAAACGCCACATGTCTTTCATGCCGGGATCTTCGGTCATTTCGAAGAGACGGCAGGCGAGGGTGCGTCCGGTGGCCTCGGCGGTGGCGTTCGCGAGCATATCGGCGGCGATGTTGCCGCTGGCATAGACGTGGGAGCAATCGAAGGGAACGCCATCACTGTTCACGGGCATGGCGGCGAGACCGGCAGAGAGAAAGTGGCGCGGATTCATGCCGCCCATGATGGCGGCGACCAAGGGTTCGCGCGCGCCGTCTTCCTGGAGGTGAACCGGTGCCTTTTCGAGATTAAGAGCGACAGCGGTGGCGAGCATTTCGATATGGCCGATCTCCTCGGTCGCGGTTTCGAGGAGCATGTCGCGGTATTTCTTCGGTCCGCGGCTGCCCCAGCCCTGGAAAAAGTACTGGAGGCAGACGCGGATTTCTCCTTCCACACCTCCAATGGCCTGTTGCAGCATCTTTGCGTAAACCGGATTCGGTGTTTCCACGCGAACCGGATACTGAAGGCGAGCGTTACGAAAGTACATGATGGTTACCTTTGGGTTTGATTGACTACGGCTGTGTGTTGCCGGATGAACAGGCTTCAGCCGTTGAGAGACCACTGTTGAAAACCGCGCATTGCGTTTGGGGAAGGCCGGCGCAGGGTGTGGCGCAATACGGTTGTTTTTAGAGCGGCAGATGGGGAAGCTGCATCATTCGGAGGATGTTGCGGCCAACGGCTTCCACCACCTTCGGGACAACCGCGTTGCCGAACTGCCGGTAGGCCTGCGTATCGGAAACCACGATGTGGTTGCCATACTTCTCGTCAAAGCCCATGAGGCGGGCGCACTCTTTGGGAGTGAGTCGACGGGGCGGCTGGTGCGGACCCTGCGCGATGAGGATTTCCGAGCCGTCCTTGTGATAGCGCGCGCTCAGGGTGCGGGACACTCCCTCGGGGTCGGCGATGCCGAAGCCGAAACCGTTTCCTCTGGCGCGGTGGCCCTCCGCATAGCGCTGCAGATAGTTCCAGAGATGCGCGCTGAGGGTGTAGCGGGGGTCGGGCTCCGGTTCGAGGATGTCCTTCAGCTGCGGCTTCGGTCCGGCGGGCAGCGCCGGAAAGTTGAAGGCTGGCTTCCGGGGAAATTCGCGCTTGTCGAAGCAGACGAGATAAACGCGTTCACGATGCTGCGGCACCCAGGCGGCCGCATCGATCACCTGCGGGAAGACCCAATAGCGAAGGCTGTCGAGAGTGGCGCGGATGACGCTCCAGGTGCGGCCCTGGTCGTGGGACTGGAGGTTCTTCACGTTCTCCAGAAACAGTACGCGTGGACGTTTGGCTTTGATGATGGCGACGAGCTGGAAGAAGAGATTGCCCTGAGTGACGCAATCAAAGCCGTGCGCCATTCCGAGGCTGCGGCGTTTGGAGACGCCGGCGAGCGAAAAGGGCTGGCAGGGGAAACCGGCAGCGAGCAGGTCGTGATCCGGTATCTGCGAAGGCGTGGCGGCAACCAAGCGGATGTCGCCGTGGGGAGTTTCGCCATACCAGGCATGATAAGTTTTTTGCGAAAACCGGTCCCATTCGGAGGAGAAGAGGCAGCGGCCGCCGAGCTTTTCGAGGGCGCTGCGAAAGCCTCCGATGCCGGCGAAGAGATCGATGAAGGTGAAGGCGATGGTGTGCCTGGCGGGCACCCTGCGGACGAGCAGCGGTTTGCTCATGGGCCTGGCACCTGATGATAGCAATGGAGGAAGGCGGCGGCAATTCCGGACCCGCCGCAGCGGCGCGGCGCCGTGTTACACTCCGGCTTCCCCTGTCCGGACACGAGTTAACGAGGTTCTTATGCGCATGCTGATCTGCCGTTCCCTGACTTCGATTATGGCGGCGGTTGTCGTTTTGGCGACACCGCTGGCCTCGGCCCCGTTCAAAGCTCCTACTTACCAGCAGTTCATGAATGCGGATGCGCCGCAGGAACTGGTGGCGGCGAAGAAGGCGGACCGCATCGCCTGGGTGGATTACGCGGAAGGAAAGCGTAACGCCTACGCCGCGTCGGCGCCGTTGTTTACGCCGGTGCGGCTGACGAATTTTCAGAAAGACGACGGGATCATGATGTCCGAGGTGCAGATTTCGGATGACGGAAGCACGGTCATTTTTCTGCGCGGAGAGGCGCCGAACCGGGCGGGCTGGTCGCCCAATCCGTCCGCGGACCCGAATGGGCCGGAACATGCGATCTGGGCTGCGCGCACGAACGTGGCCGGGGGCGCCTGGCGCGTGGCCGACGCGGCCAACCCCGAGCTGGCTCCGGATGGCAGCGCGATTCTGTTCGTGAAAGAGGGGCAGATCTTCCGCGCGAAGCTGACGCCGGTAAAGCCGGCGAGCGAGGTGGATCGGGGCGAGAAGGCGCTGATCACGGAGTGGGGTGTGCAGAGCGATCCGGTATGGTCGCCGGACGGCCGAAGGATCGCGTTCGTCAGCACGCGCAACGATCACAGCTTCATCGTGGTGTATGACGTGGCCACGAAGAGCGTGAAATACATGTCGCCGAGCGTCGATTTCGACACGACGCCGATGTGGATGGCGGACAGCCGGCATTTGATCTTTATGCGTCAGCCGGGACTGCCGTTTGGGCAGGAAACCCTGATGACCGGAGCCTCGACCGGCGCGGCGTATGCGTCACTCCTGGGACCGGCACCGGGACAGGGATTTGCCGGACGGGCGGGCGCGCGGGGAGCACAGGCGGCACCGGCGACGGGGACGGCGCCGGTGAATCGTACGGCGGGCATTATGCAGGCCGTGTTCAAGGGCGGATACACCCTCGGATTTTGGAAAGCGGATGCGACAACCGGGGATGCCGAGGAGACGTGGCACAACCGCCCTAGCGATCCGATTGTGGCCAATCTGATGAACGTGCGGCTGGCGGGCGACCTGGTGATCTTCGAGCCCAACACGAATGGCGGGCGCGGCAGGGCGGGTGGCCGAAGGGGCGCCAACGCGGAGGCCCCGGCAGCGGCGAACCAGGCTCCGGTGGACGAGTGGGAACGCTACTATTCGCTGCGCGTGGGAGATGCATCGGCGCGGCCGGTGCTGCTGACCACGACGGATGGGCTGATTGAGAATTCGGAATCGGTGGCTTTGTCAGCCGACGGCAAGACGCTTTTACTACTGCACCAACGCCAAAGACATCGAGCGGCGGCACATCTGGGCCGTGCCGGTAACCGGGGGCACGCCGGTGGAGATCACGACAGGCGAAGGCGTGGAGACATCGCCGGCGCCGCTGGCATCGGGCAAGTACCTGGCGACGCTAAGCGCGGACTGGAACATGCCGCAATCGGTGGGCGTTTGGAAGATGACGGCGGGAGCGGCAGAGCCAGCGGCTCCGCAGAAGATTGTTTTCCCCACTTCGCGGCCGGGCTTTCCGACCGACGCCCATGTGAAGCCGGAGATCGTGATGACGAAGGCCGATGACGGGCTCGAGATTCACAATCAGCTGTTCCTGCCGAAGGACCTGAAGCCAGGCGAGCGGCGGCCGGCGATTGTCTTCGTGCACGGCGGACCGCCGCGGCAGATGATGCCCGCGTATCACTACATGCAGTTCTATCACTGGGCTTACGGCATCAATCAGTGGCTGGCGAGCCAGGGCTATATCGTGATGTCGATCAATTACCGGCTGGGCGTGGGATATGGCCGGTCGTTCCGCATGGCGGCGAATGGCGGCGCGAACGGCAACAGCGAGTATAAGGATGTGCTGGCGGGCGGCAAATATCTGCAGACGCGGGCCGATGTGGATCCGAACCGCATCGGGATCTGGGGGCTCTCGTATGGCGGGCTGCTGACGTCGGAGGCGCTGGCGCGCAATTCGGACATTTTCAAAGCGGGAGTGGATCTGGCGGGCGTGCATCTGGAAGGCAATTCGCTCGATCCGGCGTCAGTCTCGTATCAGTCTTCGGCAATCAGCGCGATTGACAAGTGGAAGTCGCCAGTGCTGCTGGTGCAGGGAGACGACGACCGGAATGTGGCGTTTCTGCAGACGGTGGGACTGGTGCAGCTGCTGCGGCAGCGGGATGTCTATTTCGAGCTGATCGTGTTTCCGGACGACGTGCATGAATCGCTGCTGCACAGCCGGTGGATGTATACTCTGGGGCGCATGGATACCTTTCTGCACCGGTTCCTGTGGGATAAGCCGGTGAGCGCGAGCAACTAGACGCGCCGGCAGTTTTGATAGACTGCGGACGCATGAAGGAGAGCACGCGGCGCGGGTTTGTGGGAGGGCTGGCAACGGGCACCGGGCTGCTGGCGGCGCCTCTGCAGGGCCAGAATGCGCGGGCGGCGGGCGGCAGGCTGAACATCCTGTATCTGCACTCGCATGATTCGGGGCGGCACCTTGCGCCTTACGGCTACGACCTTCCGACGCCTCACCTGAAGCAGCTGGCGGCGGACGGGGTGCTGTTCCGAAAGGCGTTCAGCGCGGCGCCAACGTGTTCGCCCAGCCGGGCGGCGCTGCTGACGGGGCAGTGTCCGCACCAAAACGGGATGCTGGGTCTGGCGCACCGCGGCTTTTCGATGAACGATTACCGGAAGCACCTGCTGTATCCGCTGCGCGATGCCGGGTACCACTCGGTTCTGGCGGGGCTGCAGCATATTGCGGCGAAGCCGGAGACGATCGGGTATGACGAGGTGCTGCGGCCGGCGACGACTTCCGCTGTGCATGTGGCGCCCAAGGCGGTTACATTTCTGGACAGCCGGCCGGCACAGCCGTTCTTTCTGGACGTAGGATTTTTCGAGACGCATCGCGAGTATCCGGAGCCCACCGCGGAGGACGACCCGCGCTATCTGCAGCCGCCCGCGCCGATTCCGGACACACCCGAAACGCGGCGGGACATTGCGGGCTTTCGCGCCAGCGCACGGGTTCTGGACCGGGGAGTGGGCGAGGTGCTGGGGGCACTCGCGCGCAACGGGCTGGCAGAGAACACGCTGGTGATCAGCACCACCGACCATGGTCTGGCGTTTCCGCGGATGAAGTGCAACCTGACGGATTTCGGCTTCGGGGTGTCGCTGATCCTGCGCGGGCCGGGAGCATTCAGCGGCGGCAAGGTTTGCGACGCCATGGTGTCGCATATCGACGTGTATCCGACGGTGATGGAAGCGCTGGGTCTGCCGCGTCCGGCGTGGCTGGAAGGGAAATCGCTGCTGCCGGTGCTGCGAGGCGAAGCCAAAGAGGTGAACGAAGAGGTGTTCGCGGAGGTGAACTACCATGCCTCCTACGAGCCCAAGCGCGCGGTGCGGACGCAGCGCTACAAATATATGCGGCGGTACGGCAACCGCGACACACCGGTGCTGCCCAACTGCGACGACAGCCCGAGTAAGAGTCTGTGGCTGGAATACGGATGGAAGCAGCAGACGCAGCCGAGGGAGCAGTTGTACGACCTGATCTTTGACCCGGGGGAGAACCATAACCTCGCGGGAGAAGCACAGGCGGTGACGGCTTTGCGGGAGATGCGGGGCAGACTGGACGCATGGGTGAAGCGCACCGACGATCCGCTGCTGGAGGGTCCGGTGCCCGCGCCGAAAGGGGCGAAGGTGAACCCTGTTGACCAGACCTCGCCGAAGGAACCGGTGACGGATGCGTCCCTCTATTGATGCGATTCAAAGGCAGTAGACTATACGCAGATGCGAATTCTTGTGGTGGAAGATGAAAAGCGAATCGCCGATTTCCTGACTCGGGGCCTGCAGGGCGCGGGCTACGCGATCGACGCAGCGCCGGACGGGGCGACGGCCATCTCCCACGCGAATGCAACCGATTACGACCTGATTATTCTCGACCTGATGCTGCCCGATATGGACGGTCTCAAGGTGCTGGAACGGATTCGGACGCGCAAGGCCGGACCGCCGGTTTTGATTCTGAGCGCGCGCGGCGCGGTGGACGACCGGGTGAAGGGACTCGAACAGGGCGCGGACGATTACCTGACCAAGCCGTTTGCTTTTGTGGAGCTGCTGGCGCGTGTGCGGGCTCTGCTGCGGCGCGGGCAGCCGGCGCCGGAGAAGCTGCAGGTGGGAGATCTCTCGCTGGACGTGATGCGCCGCAAGGTGACGCGCGACGGCGAGACGATTGAACTGGCGCCGAAGGAGTTCGGCATTCTGGAATACATGATGCGGAACAAAGGGCGTCCGCTCAGCCGCACGATGATTGTGGAGCACGTGTGGGATATGGATTACGACGGGCTGACGAATATTGTGGACGTGTATATCCGGCACCTGCGCGGGAAGATCGACGACAAATTTCCGACGAAGCTGATTCAGACGGTTCGCGGCATTGGTTATATGATCGAGGGCGCGGACAAACCGGCCGCGCTTCCGCAATCCGAAATGCCGTTTGAGCGCTCACTGTGAAGTGACCGCCGGCGGGCGTGCAGGAGCGCTCTGATACACTCCGGTTGTGATGCCTCCCCGCCTGCCGCGCGGCTATGAGAACCGCGCGCGCGGCCGTTTGATCAGCTTCATCGCTCTCATTTTTGTGATTTTGGTTGGCGCGCGCTGGGCGGCGTCGCTGGCTGTGGAATACCAGTGGTGGCAGGAACTAGGCCAGCTGGAGACATGGTTCGACCTGTATCTGTATGCGTTCGCGCCGATCGCGGCGGCGACACTGGTGGCGGCGCTGGCGCTGTGGGTCGCGCATTCAATGGCGCTGCGATTTGCGGAAACACGGCTGGGCGAACATCGCACGTATGCGGTGCTGTCTTCGGTGGCGCTGCTGTTCCTGGCATTTCTGATTTCGTCGGCGACTCTGGACTCGTGGACGGTGGTGCGGTATGCGGGGAGCCGCACGCTGGGAAGCACGCCCGGTTCTTTTCACGACGCGATCTTTGGCAAGCCGCTGGCGTTCTATCTGTTCGACCTGCCATTTTATGACGAACTGCGCACCTATCTGCTGGCGGTCTCGATCTTCGCGATTGCGGTTTACTGGCTGGCGGGGCGAGGCTGGCAGCTTCGCTACCGGCTGCCGGAGTTTCGCGACATGCAGCATGTCGATCTGCGGCTGCTGCGGCTGACCGGGGCGCGGGAGTCGCGGTTTTTGCGCGGCGCGGTGGTGGTGGTACTGCTGGCGTTTGCAGCGAAATATTTTCTGGGCCGGTATGACATGGTGCGCAACGACCATGTGTTCATGACCGGCATCGATTATGTGGACGCGAACATCACACTGCCGCTGCAATGGCTGTTGATCGCGGCATGCCTGCTGGCGGCGGCGTTTGTTTCCATGGGGCGCTGGGTGCTGGCGGCGGCCATGGCGGTGGCGCTTCCCATCGAACTGGTGATTCCAAAGCTGGTCTCCGGGCTGTATGTGAAGCCGAACGAAATTTCACTCGAGCGCCCGTACATCGATACACACATCCACGCGACGCGCAGCGCTTACGGCCTGGAGCAGCGCGTAAAGGCAATCGATTTCAAAACGCAGCAGAGGTCTTCGATTGACCCGGTGAAGCACGAGGCGCTGTTGGACAACGTGCGGCTTTGGGACTGGCGGCCGTTTCACGATACAGTGACGCAGCAGCAGGCGCTGCGCACGTATTACGTTTTCAACGACACGGACGTGGACCGCTACACGGTGGATGGCAAGTACCGGCAGGTGCTGCTGACTCCACGGGAACTGGATATCCGGCAGCTGCCGGACGCTCGCGCAAGCTGGATGAATCCCCATTTTATTTACACGCACGGTTATGGGCTGGCTCTGGCGGAGGTCAGCAAGATCACGCCGGAGGGCCGGCCGGTTTACCTGGTGGAGAACATGCCGCCGGAGATCTCGACGCCGAGCCTGAAGATTACGCGGCCGGAGATTTATTACGGCGAGGTGACCCATGAACCGGTGTTTGTGCGGACGTCGCAGGATGAGTTCAATTATCCTTCCGGGAACGACAACAAGAAGTCACGCTACGACGGCAAGGGCGGATTTCCGATTTCTTCGCTGCCGATGCGGGTGGCGGCCGCGATTCACGAGGGCGACGCCAACATTCTGCTGACCGACTATCTTACGCCGGAGAGCCGCATGATGATCCGGCGCAAGGTGCTGGAGCGCGTGCAGGAGCTTGCCGGATTTTTGGAATGGGACAGCGATCCCTACATGGTGATCACGCCGGAAGGGCGGCTGGTCTGGATGCTGGATGGTTACACCACTTCCAATGCGCATCCGTATTCGCGGCCGCTGACGCTGGAAGGTGTGGGCGAGATCAACTACATCCGGAATTCAGTGAAGGCGACAATCGACGCGTACGACGGCGAGACGCACCTGTATATCTTCGATCCGAAGGACCCGATCATTCTGGCTTACCAGCATCTGTTTCCGGCGTTGTTCCGCGCGGAAGCGGAGATGCCGGCGGCGCTGCGCGCGCATGCGCGGTATCCCGAAGTGCTGTTCCGCGTGCAGGCGGAGATGTACCGCACGTATCACATGGTGAATCCGCAGGCTTTCTACAACAAGGAAGACCTGTGGGACCTGGCGCAGTACGTTTCAGGGCAGAACGGGAACCCGCAGCCGGTAACGCCGACCTATGTGGTGGCCAGTCTGCCGGGGCAGGACAAGCCGGAATTTCTGCTGATGACCAGCTTTACGCCGCGGACGAAACAGAATCTGATCGGGGTGATGCTGGCGCGTTGCGACGGGGAGAATCTGGGCGAGATGGATCTGCTGGAGCTTTCGAAGCAGGAGTTGATTCCGGGGCCGATGCAAATTGCCGCGAGCATCAATCAGGAGCAGAATATCTCGAAGGATCTGACGCTGTGGAACCAGCAGGGGTCCCAGGTGCTGCGCGGGCAGATGCTGGTGCTGCCCGTGGATAATACGTTCCTCTATGTGGAACCGATTTACCTGCAGGCGACGGAAGCGCGCATGCCGCAGATCAAGAAAGTGGTGCTGGCGATGGGCAACCGGCTGATTTATTCGGACACCTATCAGGAAGCATTGGCGCTGCTGAGCAATGCAGGGATGGCACCGGCAAACGCAACACCGGCTCCGGCGAGCGGGGGTGCGGCAGTATCCACGACGAGTGCGGCGCCACCGGTCACCACCGCGGCGACGCTCGACAGCATTCGGAACCACATGCAGCGGTATCGCGAACTGCAGGGCCAGGGAAAATGGTCCGAAGCCGGACGCGAACTGGAAGCGATACAGGCTGAGTTGAAACGATAAAGATGGTGGCGGCGCGCAGACTCGAACTGCGGACCTACGGATTATGAGACCGTCGCTCTAACCACCTGAGCTACGCCGCCGGAGGGAAACTTCAGTTTATCATCTGCGGCGGCGCGAGCAAGTTACCTTCCCCGCGCCACGGGAACCGCGCGGCCGTTGGGAACGGGAGCCTCGACAGGAGCGGGCGCACCGTTGAGATGCTGTTCGACTTTGATGAGGCCGAGGGCCTGACGGAGTTCGGTATCGATGGTCTGGCGAATATCCGGATTGTCCTTCAGGAACTGACGGGCATTCTCACGGCCCTGGCCGATGCGATCGCCTTTGAAGCTGAACCAGGAGCCGCTTTTTTCAATGATGTTCTGGGCCACGCCGAGGTCCAGCAGGTCGCCTTCCTTTGAAACGCCTTCGCCGTACACGATGTCGAATTCCGCTTCGCGAAACGGCGGCGAGAGCTTGTTCTTGACGATCTTGACTTTGGTGCGGTTGCCAACGACAGCGTCGCCATCTTTGATGGCCGCGATGCGCCGGATATCGACGCGAATGGAGGAATAGAACTTGAGCGCGCGGCCGCCGGTGGTGGTTTCGGGATTGCCGAACATGACGCCGATCTTTTCGCGGATCTGATTGATGAAGATCAGGCAGGTCTTGGATTTCGAGACCATGCCGGTGAGCTTGCGAAGCGCCTGCGACATCAGACGCGCCTGCAGACCCATGTGGCTGTCGCCCATTTCGCCATCGAGTTCGGCTTTGGGGACCAGTGCCGCCACGGAATCGACAACCAGCACGTCGATGGAGCCCGACGCGATCAGCGCGCTGGTGATTTCAAGCGCCTGTTCGCCGTAATCCGGCTGGGAGACGAGCAGGTTATCGACGTCAACGCCGAGTTTGCGCGCGTAGATGGGATCGAGAGCGTGCTCGACATCGATAAACGCGGCCATGCCGCCCTTCTTTTGAGCTTCTGCGACCACCTGGAGAGCGATGGTGGTTTTGCCGGACGATTCCGGGCCGAAGATCTCACAGATGCGGCCGCGCGGAAAGCCGCCGGTGCCCAGTGCGGCATCGATGCCGATGGAGCCGGTGGAAATCACCGCAATCGGAATGACGGATTCCTTGGCCCCGAGGCGCAGGATGGAGCCTTTGCCGAACTGCTTTTCGATCTGGCCAAGCGTGGCGTCGAGGGCTCTCGCGCGTTCCTTTTCGTCCATAAGGCTTCATTGTAGCGAGTCTCTCGGGTTTTCGCCATATATTCGCCTGAGAAAAAGTCTAGAATAAGCGAATGGCCTCTGATGCCCAGCCCGTTGCGAACTTCGAAACGGGGCTAGACGAACTCGAGAAGGTGGTGCGGGAGCTGGAGGCCGGCGATTTGCCGCTTGAGCGATCGCTCGAACTGTTCGAGAAAGGCATGGCCCTGAGCGACACCTGCCGCAAACAGCTGCAGGACGCGGAAACGCGCGTCGAAATGCTGATCCGCCGGGAAGGCAAATTCCAGCCGGAACCGTTCCGGCCGGAGAAGTAATGAAGTTCGCCGAGTACCTTGCCACGCAGACGCAGGCGGTGGATGCCGAACTGCAGCGCCTGTGCCCGGCGGAAGCCGTTCCTCCTGAAACCATTCATCGCGCGATGCGGTATTCCCTGATGGCCGGCGGGAAACGCATCCGGCCGATTTTGTTTTTGGAGGCGGCGCGCTGCGTGTCGGACGAAACGGCGGGCGCGGTGACGGCGGCATGCTCGCTCGAGTTCATTCACACGTATTCGCTGATTCATGACGATCTGCCCGCGCTGGACAACGACGATTACCGCCGGGGCAAGCTGACCTGTCACAAGGTTTTCGGGGATGCGATGGCGATTCTGGCGGGCGACGCACTGCTGACGCTGGCGTTTCAGGTGCTGGCGGAGCTGCCGCTGATCGCTGCGGAGCGCAAGGTGGGGATGGTGAGGGAACTTGCGCGCGCGGCGGGCACAGTGGGCGGGATGATCGGTGGGCAGGTACACGATCTTGAAGGCGAGGGCCACGCTCCGGATGCGGCGCTGCTGGACGCCATCCATCGCGCCAAGACGGGCGCGCTGCTCTCGGCCAGCGTTCGCATGGGCGCCATTTACGCGGGCGCGGATGAGGCGCGGGTGGCGAAGCTGAGCTGCTACGGCGAACACATCGGACTGGCGTTTCAGATTGTGGACGACATTCTGGATGTGGAGGAATCGTCCGAGGCGCTGGGCAAGACGGCGGGGAAAGACGCGCACCAGCAGAAAATTACGTTTCCGGCGGTTTACGGTTTGGAGCAATCGCGCGCGATGGCACGAACGGAGTGCGCAGCCGCGCACGAAGCGCTGAGTGTTTTCGGAGCGCGCGCCGAGCGTCTGCGGGAACTGGCGGATTTGATCGTTTACCGGAAGTCCTAGCGGTCCTTTTCTACTTCGACCCGCGGACGTTTCGGGGCCGCAGAGATGACCGGGGCCACGGCACCGGGCTCGCCATTGCGGAACGGAACGCTCAGCACAATTTCACGAATGAGCGTGCGCGCGCCGTAGTTGTTCTTCCCGAGCGCCTGGGTGATGCGCTGCACGGTGCACTGGTCGCCATCCTGCAGACTGCGGCCGAGTGCGTAGCCCAGAACTTTGCCGGCCACGTTGCCCAGGAATTCGTCTTTGCGGTCGAGCATGAGGCTCCGCAGTTCCACGGGGCCGTTCAGTTTCTCGCCGGAAGCAGTGACGGCTGTGGCGTCCACCGGGTGGCCATTTTCCTGATCGCGCCAGCGACCCATCCAGTCGAAGTTCTCGAGGCTGAAGCCGATGGGATCGATTAGGTTGTGACAGGTGGCGCAGGAGGCGCTGGCGCGGTGACGCTCCAGCTTGTGGCGCACGGTCAGGGTCTCGCCTTTGGCGGCGGATGCTTCGAGCGGCGGGACATCGGGAGGCGGCGGAGGCACGGTAACGCCCAAAACGTTTTCCAACACCCACGCGCCGCGCAGCACCGGGCTGGTTTCCTTCGGGTGAGAGGTCATGGCCAGAACCGAGCCGAGTCCGAAGATGCCGGCGCGCCGGTTATCGGGCCACTGCACGCGCTGAAAGTCGGCGCCCACGCCTTTCACCTTGTCTTCCAGCTGGTAGAACTTGACCAGCCGCTCGGTGAGAAAGCTGTAGCTGGCGTCGAGAAAGTCCAGAAGCGGACGGTTCTCGGTGAGCATGTATTGGAACAGGAGCACGGGCTCCTGCCGGAGGTCGGCCGCGACGGCGGGCGTGTAGAAATCCTGCAGATCGTTGAGGGCTGGGACGACGCGGAAGCCGACGTCCCTGGTGCCGAGCCACTGGCCGATAAAGTTCTCAGCGAAGACACGCGAGCGGGGATCTTCGAGCATGCGATCCACCTGGGCGGACAGGACGGCGGGATCCTGCAGGCGGCCGGCATCTGCCAGGCGGAAGAGTTCCGCATCCGGCATGGTGGACCAGAGGAAATACGACAGACGGGACGCGATTTCGTAGCTGCTCAGCGGATGGATGCCAGGCGTTGCATTCGATTCTTCGATGCGAAACAGGAATTTGGGTGAGACCAGAACCGCGCTAAGAGCCAGGCGGATACGCTCTTCGAACGGGTCGCCGCGCTCGGCGGCGTGGTCATAAAGCTTGAGGTAGGCGGCGACCTCGGCGGAGGTAACCGGCCTGCGGTATGCCTGCCGCAGGAAGCGCTCGAGCAGGTGCTGCGCGGCGAGGCGCGGGTCGATGGGCGTCTGTCCCGGTTCCAGTCCGAACAGGCGATAGTGCAGGGCCTTCTGCTCGGGCGAGGGCTCCGCCTGTTTTTCGGCGAGCTCCACGTGAATGATGGTGACGGGTGCCTGGCTGGCGAACACGGCGAGCGTATGGGCACCGCGCGTGAGCTTGACATTGCGGCCGATGGTGGTGGAGCCGGTGGTCTCATACCGGGGGAACGTGATGACGCCCGAGTCTTTGCCATCCACACGGATGGTGACCGGGATGGGCGCCTCCCGCGGACGCTCAATGGAAACGGTGAAGCCGTACTCGCCGCCGGCGTAGACCGAAACGCTGTGCTGGGCCTGTTCCCCGAGCGGAACCAAACGGCGCGTGACGTTCACCACCGTGCTCTTCGAGGCCGCGCCGGTTCCTGAGAGCTCCGCGCCATTGAAGCTGGCGGTGAAGGGCGGCGTGACCACGACATGATCAAGGATTTTGCGGGCCGCCTGGAGATAGCGCTCCATCAGCAGCGGCGCCACGTAGAGGGTTTCGCCGTCGGTATCGAAGCCTTCGCCGCCGGTGCCATCTTCCGGGAATAGCTCGCTGACGTCGAGATCGACGCCGAGCAGATCGCGGATGGTGTGGCGGTAGTCGCGGCGATTAAGGCGGCGCGTGGTAACCGTTCCGGCGAACTCCTGGCCACTGCAGGCGGTGCGGCGCAGATCCGCGTCGATCCAGGTGGCGACGAGCAGGCGGTCCTGCTCGGAAAGCTTCGACGGGCCGGGCGGCATGGTGCGATTGCGCAGCTGCGCGGCCACGTTGCGGAAGAGGCCGCGGCGCGCTTCGACATCCGCAGCCGACTGCGCGGTGAGGAAGTTGACGGGTCCGCGAGCAGTGGCGGAGGCGTGGCAGGGAACGCAGTTTTGGGCGAGAACGGGACGAATGGAGTGCGCGAACTCGTCGGCCTGGGGGCTCTGCGGCTGTGCTGTTTGCGCCAGTGCGAAAACGATAAAGGCGGAGGGAATCAGTCGCACATCAGCAACGGTACACCCGCGGAGCAGCGGGCGCAATCACGTGGCGCTGATGCGGTGGCGGACGGCGTAACGCGTCAGTTCCGCCGTGGTGCGCAGGTGCAGCACTTCCATGACGCGGGTGCGATGGTATTCGGCAGTGCGCGTGGAGATGTTCAGACGGCCGCCAACCTGTTTCGCGGTAAGCCCCTGTGAGACCAACTCCACGACCTTCCGCTGGCGAACAGTAAGGTTCGCAGCGCAGTTGACGCATTCGGGTCCGAGGGGCACAGACGATCTGGTCTGTTGGTCCCAGGGGTTGAAGCGGCGGGAGTTGCTTTGGAGCATCTCGCGCATTGCGGTGCCCAGCTGGGCAAGAGTGGCTGTTTTCGAGACGTATCCGGTGGCTCCGGCGCGCCGGGCGTCCGCGATGTGATCGCCATGAATGTTGGTGCTGAGAAACAGCATCTTGATGGCGGAATTGTGCCTGTGAATCCGGCGGGCCGCTTCGATGCCGTTCATCACCGGCAGCGCAAATTCGAGGACGATGAGATCCGGCACCAGTTTGATGGCGGAATCCACAAGAGAACCTCCGTCCTGCACAGCGGCCACCACTTCAAAGCCCTCCTGTTCCACAATCTGCCTCATGCCCTCCAGGACAATTGGCTGTTCATCGCTCAGCAGGACTCTTGATTTGGGCAGAGGGGTGCCGTCGCTTCGTTCTGAAATTAACACAAGCGAACTATGTTCGCGCTTGGCTTTAGCGATTACCAGAGCGTTTTATCACAAATTGCAAATAACCATCGTTCCGAACTTCACTTTGTACTAGTACCGGTGTGATTCACCCGAACGGAGCACAGAAAGGGTTCTGCCGACGGCGCGTTCCCAAGTGAAGCGGGAAGCCTGGCGCAATCCCCTGCCCCGCATTTCCTGGAGCAGCGCCGGCGAAGTCATCAGGGCGAGCAGCGCCTCGCTGAGCTCCGGGACGGAAAGCGGATCGACCCTCAAGGCGCCGGCCGCGGGTCATTGCCGGCAGCGCCAGTTGTTCCCATTACCGCGCCAGGCGTCCTCGCAGATACAGCGGGGGTTCGACCGCGCGCACTGCCGGAAGCATCCGCAAAAGCAGTTCGAGAGCGTAGGAGCGCCAGCATGCGCCGGAGTTTTCGGCTGGGGAGGCGTTCACCAGGATGGCACGCGTCAGGGCGACGGCCGCGTGAGGCGGAAGGCGCGAACTTACCGGTTGTGTCTGCATACGCATGCGCCGATGCAACCGGCGGGTGAACGGACCGGAGCAAGGCCAATGGCTGGCTTGTGCCTTCAGGATTTCGCCGGTGCTTTCGCCGCGCACCCAAACCCGCAGCTGCGAATGTGTTTCCGGTTACTTTTGACGGAATGACTCCAATGCGGAGGTGACCGCATCCTACCCTACATGTCGAAGATGAAAGCCTTTCAGGTTGCGCAAGCTGGCGGTCCGCTGGAGATGGTGGAGCGCGACATTCCCAATCCCGGTTTTGGCGCCGTGCGCCTTAAAGTGGAGGCGTGCGGGATCTGTCACAGCGATTCTCTGACCGTAGAAGGCAAGTGGCCGGGGCTGCGGTTTCCGCGAGTTCCCGGGCATGAAGTGGCGGGCGCGATCGACGCGGTGGGCGAGGGCGTGGAGAAGTGGAAAACCGGGCAGCGCGTGGGTGTGGGCTGGGACGGCGGACACTGCGGCCATTGCCCGTCCTGCCGCCGCGGCGACTTCGTGACGTGTTCCTATCTGCGGATTCCGGGCATCAGCTACGACGGCGGCTACGCCGAACACATGATCGCGCCGCAGCAGGCGCTGGCGTCGATTCCGGACGATCTGGCGGCGGTAGAAGCGGGTCCGCTGCTGTGCGCGGGCATCACCACGTTCAATTCGCTGCGGCACAGCGGCGCTGGTCCCGGAGACCTGGTGGCGATCCTCGGGGTGGGCGGGCTGGGCCACCTGGGCGTGCAGTTCGCGGCGAAGATGGGCTTCCGCACGGTGGCAATCGCGCGCGGGAAGGATAAGGAGCCGCTGGCGCGCGAACTGGGCGCTCATGTTTACATCGACAGCACGGCGGAGAACGTGGGCCGCGCGCTGGCGAAGCTGGGCGGAGCAAAGGTGGTGCTGGCGACCGTAACGAGCGGCAAGGCAATGGCAGCAGTGATTCCGGGGCTTGGGATCGATGGAAAGCTGATTGTGCTCGGAGCGGCCGGCGACCCGCTGGAGATCAGCGCGCTGGCTTTGATTGGGCAGCGAAAGTCCATTCAGGGATGGCCTTCGGGGACCTCAGCCGATTCGCAGGACACCATGAACTTCAGCGTGATGACCGGTGTGCGATCACGCAACGAGGAGTTTCCGCTGGAGCGCGCGGCGGAAGCCTACGCCCGGATGATGAGCGGCGAAGCGAAGTTCCGCGTTGTGCTGAAGGTCTGAACTACATGCGGCAGGACCACGCGATCTCCGCTGTGGCCGGCTGCTGTTTGGAGAGGAGAAGAACTCGGTCGCGCGATGCCGGGAGGAGGTCGTGAGCGGCGACGGAATCGGCATTCAGCCAGCCGCGAGGTACCAGGAAATCGCTTTGCGGATGCGCGGCAATCAGCTGCTGGAATTCGGGAACGTCGTGGGCTACGATGGCGGTTCCGATGGGCCGGGTGTCGTGCAAGCCCCAGCTGGCGAGCCTTCGCGCGAAAACCTGGTTGCGCGCGCCGGTTTGAAATTCGTCTACGGTTTCGGCAATGCCGAGCCAGTGCAGGTAGGGCTGCAAGGCAAAGGTGTTATGAGTGGGATCAATCCAGCCATAGCGCACATGATGCAACGGCAGCACCGCTGAATAAAACTCGTCGTCGGGATCGAGCACGATGAGATCGGTTGAGCGGCGGAGGTCGCAGTAGCCGGAGAGCGCCGGGGCAGTGGGGAGCGTGGTGCCCGAGGCGTACGAGAGTCCCCAAACCGTGTTGGGGTTGGCGGCCTTCATGGCGAAGGCGGCGCACAGAATGGCCACGGTGGTGCGCTTCTGCAGAGCCGGGAGATAGTTTCCCGCGGCGATAGCGAGCGCGGGGATCAACGGCAGCATGTACTGCACGCTGCGGTACTGGAAGATGAGGAGCGCGACGGAAAAGGTCAGGAGCCACGCGCCCAGCAGCAGGGCCAGAGTGTCCGTGCGGCGCCGGATGGCGACGATCAGGGCGGGAACGGAAAGCAGAGCGATAAGCGCCAGTTCCGGGTCGCTGTAAAGCAGCCTTGTGACGTAGAACAGGATTTGATTTTCCTGCGAGGTCTGCGGGGGCTTGCCGCCGAAGGCGAGCAGCTGGATGCCGAGATACTCGGCCAGAAACCACTCGTAGTGCACCACGAGTTGATACAGGTGCCACGGCAGAATAATCAGGAACGCGACCAGGCCGGCCTGAGCGACGCGCAGGATGCGGGGCTTATCGAGAGGGCGCGCGACCAGCCAGAATAACCCCACCACGACGAACGGAAGCAGACCCGCGATGCTTTTTGTAAGAATCGCGAGCGCTACCCCCACAGCAAATCCATAGAACGCGCGCCGGTCTTCGAGGGTGGTGTCGAGAGAGAAGCACCAGAAAGCAAGGGTGAGGCACGCGGCCAGCAGGATGTCGGTCATGGTGACGCGCGCGAGCGTGTGGAACAGACGGTCCGAGATCAGCAGGATAACGGCGGCCCAGGGCGCCAGTCGCGACATGCGGAACGCGAGTAGACAAACCAGAGCGCCAGCCAGGATGGACGGGAGACGAAGCGGCAGCGAGGCGACGCCGAACAGTTTCGTGGAAAAGCCGGAGAGCCACATCAGCAGCGGCGGTTTGAATAAGACAAAGCGGTAAAGGAAGGTCTGCGTCATCCAGTCGCCCTGGACGGCCATATGGATGGCTTCCCGGGTATAGACCGCTTCATCCTGAGCGCCGAGCTGGCGCACGGAATCGATGTAGCCCGTGGCGATGCCGGCATGCTGAATGTTCCAGCCGATGGCGACCGCCGCGACGAGAAATACCAGCAACAGCAGAGTCGTTTTAGGCAGAAAAGCTATGATAGAGGTTTCCGTGCCAGGGATCTACATTTCGTACCCGTTCTGCTCGCAGAAGTGTACCTACTGCAACTTTGCATCGGGAGTGTTTCCGGCGGAGAAGAAGCCGCTCTACCTGGACGCGATGGCTCGCGAAATTTCGGAGTACCGGTTCAATGAGGTGCCGGATACCGTGTATCTGGGCGGCGGCACGCCGAGTTCGATGGATGCGGCGGACCTCCATCGGCTGCTGGCACTGTTGCCGGGGCGGCCTTGGCGCGAAGCGACTCTCGAGACCGCGCCGGGCACCATCTTGCCTGCCGCCGTGACGTCATGGCGTTCCGCCGGGATCAATCGCGTCAGTCTGGGGGTACAGTCGTTCATCAGCGAAGAACTGCGGCGCACCGGACGCACGCACACAGCGGAGACCGTCGCGGAGGATATCGCGATGCTGCGCGCGGGAGGGCTGGCGAATTTCAATATCGATCTGATTGCGGGGCTACCTGGCCAGACGGAGCGCAGCTGGCGCGAATCGCTCGACTGGATTGAACGGCTGGCGCCGCCGCATGTTTCGGTTTACATGCTGGAAGTGGACGAAGACAGCCGTCTGGGCGCGGAGATTCTGTTGAACGGCAAGCGCTACGGCGCGCGGGAAACTCCCGAAGACGAAGCGATCGCGGCCATGTACGAAGCGGCGGCGGAGCGCCTGAGTTCGCTCGGCATTGGCCGCTATGAAATTTCGAATTTTGCGCTGCCGGGCTGGGAATCCATTCACAACCTGAAGTACTGGCAGCTGGAGCCATACATCGGCTTCGGCGTTGACGCGCACTCATTCGACGGCACGCGGCGCTGGGAAAACGCGGACAATCTGGACGCCTATCTGGCGGGCTCGCCCCCCGAATATTCGCCCGCGCAGCCGGATGAGAAGTTCTTCGTGGGCCTGCGATTGATGAGCGGCGTGGTTCCCAGCGATTCCGAATGGCGGCAGTATTCCGCGCCGATCGGCAGGTTCCTGGACACCGGTTTGCTGGAGCGCGCGGGAGAAACGCTGCGCCTGACCGCGCGCGGCGTCATGGTATCGAACGAAGTGTTTCAGGAGTTTCTTACGGCATGATCGATCTACGCAGCGACACCGTTACCAAACCCACAGCGGCCATGCGCCGCGCCATGGCAGAAGCAGAGGTCGGGGACGACGTCTACGGCGAGGACCCGACCATGAATCAACTGGAACGGCGGGCGGCCGAGATAGCCGGCAAGGAAGCGGCGATCTTCGTTCCCACGGGCACCATGGGCAACATCATCGCGGTGAAGCTGCACACGCACCATGGGCAGGAAGTGATCTGTGATTCCCGCTCGCACCTGTTCGATTGGGAACTGGCCATGGTGGCGTGGTTTGCCGGCTGCCTGATCCGGCCGATCGCAACCGAGAACGGCATTCTGAGCTGGGACCAGATCCGGCAGCTGATCAAACCGGTGGGACCGCACTGGGCGCCCACTGGTTTGGTGGAAATCGAGAACACGCACAACATGGCAGGCGGCAGGGTTTACCCGCTCGACGTGATCGAGGAGATCTGCGATGGCGCCCACGGGATGGGGTTGAAGGTGCATATGGACGGGGCGCGCGTGTTCAATGCGGCCGAAGCGTGCGGTAAGCCGGTCAGCGAAGTCGTAAAGCATGTGGATACGGTGATGTTCTGCCTCTCGAAGGCGCTGGGCGCGCCGGTGGGCTCCCTCCTGGCGGGTACGCAGGAGAACATCGACGAAGCTCGCCGGCTGCGGAAGCGTCTGGGCGGCGGCATGCGGCAGGTGGGCATTCTGGCGGCGGCGGGGCTGCTGGCGCTGGAAGAAACGCCGAAGCAGCTGGGCGACGATCACGCGAACGCACGTGCGTTGGCGCGCGAGGTAGCGGGGATTCCAGGAGTGGTGATCGATGCGGCTTCAGTGGAAACCAACATCGTGATCTTCGACATTACGGGCACCGGACGCACCTCGGCCGAAATCAGCAAAGACCTGAAGGAGCGCGGCGTACTGATGAATGGCATCAACCCGCGCCAGATGCGCGCCGTGACGCATTACGACGTGAGTGCCGAGGATTGCGCGCGCGCTGCCGCCATTCTCTCCGAAGTGGCACAGCCTGCTATGGCACATTGATGAAACTGCTGTTGCTGGCTTCGTGTGCGGCTTCGCTGTATGCGCAGTGTCCGGCGCAGACAGCGGGCGCCGCGGAATCGCTGAGTGCCGGCTCACAGGCATACCGGGCCGCGCATTACGCCGAAGCGGCCGCCTGTTTCGCTCAGGCCGCCAAAGCTGATCCGGCTTCCCTGCCCGCGCGGCTGAACTATGGGTACGCGCTGATGCAGCAGTATGTGCCCGGCGATCACACCCCGGCAAATCAGGATGTGGCGCTTTCCGCGCGGCAGCGGTTTGTGGATGTGCTCGATCTGGATCCGAAAAACGCGGATGCGGTTTCCGCGATTGCTCGGCTGGCCTATCTGCAGCAGAACTTCGACGACGCGCGCGTCTGGTACGGGAAACTGGCTGACCTGGATGCGAAGAACGCGGAAGCCTGGTACATGCTCGGGGTGATAGGCTGGGCCGAAACGAATGTGCAGCTGACGCAGGCGCGCGAGCAGCTGGGGATGACTGCTGCCGACCGCGGTCCGCTAAAGGATGCGGCGGTTCGCGAAGAAACGCGCAAACAGAACTGGGACCGCGTGGGAAAAGCGATGGACGATCTGAACCGCGCGCTCAGCGTTAATCCTGGGTACGCGGATGCGATGGCCTATCTGGGACTGCTGTATCGTCAGCGGGCCGATTTGCAGGGGGAAGTGGCGTACCGGGCGGATATCGCGACGGCCGATCGCTGGGCGGCCAGGGCGGCAGGTCTGAAGCAGCGCAAAGCGTCAGAGGCAGTCTCGAAATAGCTATACTTGGATTTCGCTAATGATTACGTCAACACAACTGCGTCCTGGGATGATTATCAAGTTCAATAACGAACTGTATTCCATCTTCAGCGTGTCCCACCGCACCCCTGGAAATCTGCGCGGCTTCGTGCAGGTGAAGATGCGCAACGTGCGCAGCGGGTCCATGGGCGAACACCGCTTCTCCTCCGAAGATAAGGTGGAGCGCGCCATCATGGAAGAGCACGATTTCGAATACATGTATGACGATGGCGAATACTATTACTTCATGAACGTGGAGAATTACGAGCAGATGCACCTGACCAAGGAAGTGCTCGGCGACGCCACCGATTATCTGATCCCCAACCTGCGCATCACCGTGGAATATTACGAAGGCAAGCCGATGGGCGTGGAACTGCCGGCCACCGTGGACATGACCGTGGTGGAGACCGAACCGGGTCTCAAGGGTGCAACGGTTTCGAACGTGACCAAGCCCGCAAAGATGGAAACCGGGCTGGTGGTGCAGGTTCCGCCGTTTATCACCGAGGGCGAGAAGATCCGCGTCAATACCGCTGAGGGGACGTATCAGGAACGGGCCTGAGCCGGTTCAGCAGGATTTCTTCTTCTTCCGGAAATACCGTTCGCAAATCGAGCAGCACGCGTCCGTTTTCGATACGTGAAATGATGGGCGGCTCGCCCCCGCGCAAGCGCTTTTCGAGTTGTGTCGCGTTCCCGGCAAGCGCAACCAGGAAGGTGGGCAGCTGCTGTTCGGGCGTAGCGCCGCCACCCGTGACGGAATAGCCGGGAATCACTTCGGCATCCGGAATTTGAGCCGCGAGGCTTTCCGCACGGATTCGGATTTCGTCCGCGCTCAGGCGCAACATCCGCAGAGCCGGCAGTCGATCCCATTCCTCAAACAGCAGAGCGCGCAGTGTGGATTCGAGGGCTTGACAGATTAGCTTATCGAGGCGCAGCGCCCGGAACATCGGGTTGCGTCGCAGCCGCGCGATCAGATCCGCATTGCCGGCGAGGATTCCTGCCTGCGGTCCACCGAGCAGCTTATCGCCGCTGAACGAGACCAGGCTGACGCCGGCTTCGAGGCTCTCCTGCACCAGCGGCTCCTGAATGCCGAAGGCGCGCAGATCGGTGACGCAGCCGCTCCCCAGATCTTCAAGAACGGGAATGCCCAGCCCGACCAGCTCGCGGAGCTCCGGCTGAGCGGTAAATCCTGTAATTTTAAAATTACTGGGGTGGACGCGCAGGATGATTTGGGTTCGTTCTGTGATGGCGTCGCGGTAATCGGAGATGCGCGTGCGGTTGGTGGTGCCGACCTCGCGCAGGATGGCACCGGAGCGATGCATGATGTCGGGAATGCGGAAGCCGTCTCCAATTTCGATCAGTTCCCCGCGCGAAACGATAACTTCGGAACCGGCGGCGAGTTCGTGCAGAGCCAGGTACAGCGCCGCGGCGCCGTTATTGACCGCAATGGCCGGCGCGCCGAGCAGGCGTTCGAATAATTCGCTGGTGTGGGTATCCCGTCTGCCGCGCGCGCCGGTGGCAAGGTCGTATTCAAGGTTGCTGTAACCGCTGAGCGCCTCCTGCCGGAGCAGCGGAGCGCGTCCCAGATTGGTGTGGAGCACGACGCCAGTAGCGTTGACGACGTGGCGCAGCGAGGGGCTCGCGAGCCGGGAGAGCGCGCGTTCCACGCGGGTTTCGATTGGGCTTTGCAGGGTGGCGCCACTGCGAATTTCGTTGCGGGCTTCGGCCAAGGCGCCGCGCACCTCGGAAACCAGCAGTTCATGCGGAAATTGGCGGGTGGCGGCACTGAGTTTGGAGAGGATTTCGTGAACGGACGGGAGATCACGGAACGGGAGGGCCACCTATCAATGTTATATTGGGGGAGCCACACGACAGTCGGGGCGTGGCTCAGCCTGGTAGAGCGCCTGGTTCGGGACCAGGAGGCCGGAGGTTCGAATCCTCTCGCCCCGACCAACTTTTCAATAGTTTAGGCAAGATTGAACTCCTGAGCGCTTTAACCGGCCCCAAGGAGTACTGCTTTCCCATATCCTCCAACGTCCCTGCTTTTATAGGGTTCCCAGACTTACGCCCCCCTTCAACATGAAGAAAGAGGTAGCGATAGTATCAGCCATAGTCACGGGACGGAGATCCGAAACAGTCTTCTCCTGTAATGTTTGGGTGCTGCCATCTTCTCAATATGGCTGCCCTTCCCTATATCACTGCCACAGGTACATCGACCGCGCGCTTCGGGCGATCCAGTCTGCGGCTACCGGAGCGCGTTAGTCAGGATTTCGTGAAGACGATACTGAGAATCCCGGGGGGATCGGGGGACCAGGTCACTTCATTTCTTAAGAAGATTGGTTTTGTAAATGCCGATGGGTCACCGCGTCGGATCTATACAAGAAATTTCGGAACTCTTCCATTGCGGGACAAGCTGCGGCTAAGGCCTTGCAGATCGGGTATGCACCACTCTACGTTAGAAATGAGTATATGCATCAGCTGTCGGATGATAAGCTCCGCGGCTTAATTGTTGAAGAGACGGGACAAGGCGAAGAGTCGTCGGTTGCGGGTCTGGTGATCGCGTCAATAAAAGCAGTGAAGAAGTTGCCGATTGGTCGGGCGACGTCGTTTCGGATTCCGGGATGCGACTAAAGTGACGCTAACCAAACCGTCGGCGCCCGATAGCCAAATCCCGGATTCTCAGCAGGGCAATGAGAGATCCGGGGGGCTGGGATTGAATCTGTCATACACGATCAACCAATCTGCCCGCGTCCTCTGATATCGCCGTCTTCAATGCAATCTTCAAGAGCATCAAGGACAATCTCCTTCGGCGGACGGATGAGTAGCGTGCCCGCACCATCGCTTTCATGAAGTGTTTCCGAGATCAATTTGCGTTTTCGAGACAGTAGAACAGTTCGTAATGGCGTGCCATCTCAGCGGCCTCAGCCCGAACACTCTGCTCAAACTGTGGATAGCACTCGACCGGTCCCTCACCGTCCACCTTCGAACTGAGGCCGAGATCAATGTTGAAGTTCTGCTCTACGCCTTTCAGTTCCGCTTCGATGAGCATGCCGGACATCCCGAAAGATCGAATTTAGTCGTTCTGGTGGGACAGCGGCCGTGTCCCGGCAGAGATTGTTAATGACGTGAAGAATAATATTCAAAGGGAAAGAGATGGCGGGGTAATCCGACGGTCCGATGCCCCAATCGACTACACGACATTTGGGCAGCTGTCGGGCATGATTACTTCCAACTGGACGCTTTTCGGAACGATTTTCCAAAGTCGCCGCGCCGGTGGTGCGAGAATCAGAAATCGATCCCGCGTCATACGCATTTAGCGTATACTGATCCTGTGAAAGGTCCGCCGATGACGGTCGTCGAAACCGTCCGGTTTCTCAAGGACGCCAGCGGCTTGATCCCGGAATCGGATCGGGCGCGTCTGGTTGAATTTATCGGTGCAAATCCGGAAGCCGGCGACGTGATTCCGGAGACCGGCGGCGTCAGGAAGCTGCGGTGGGCTCTGCCGGGAGTTGGTAAGCGGGGAGGTGCGCGCGTGATCTATTTCTTCTACAACGACAGCCGTCCACTGTTCCTGCTCGCGATGTACGGCAAGAACGAGAAAGCAAATCTCAGCAAGGCTGAACGGAACGCGATGGCCAGAATCGTGCCCGAGCTTGTCCAAGGATACGCGGAACATCGAGGAGCAAAATGACGAAAGCGAAGAATCGGTTGGGCCGACCGTCGGCGAAGACGCCAGCAACTGTCGGCAAAAGGATCATCGAAGGACTTGAGGAGGCACTCGCCTGGTCGAGAGGCGAAGGAGTTCCGGTCCGAGTCACGCAGGTGCAGGTGCCGGAAATCAATGTTTCAGAGGTCCGGCGGCGCATGGGCCTGAGCCAGACGCAGTTCGCCCTGAAGTTCGGCTTTCCGCCCGCTACACTCCGCAATTGGGAACAAGGGCGCGTTCGCCCCGACACTCCGACACGCGTTCTGTTGGCCGTCATCGCGAAGCACCCCGAAAGCGTCGAGGACGTTCTGAAAGACGTGCGATGAATGACATCGACTATGGCCGATACTATGGCTACCCCCTGCAGCTAACGCTTGCTCTGCATTGCACAAATGAGACCCTGGGCTTTCGTAAGTCGTAGATTCTGAACAGCAAAGTGCAATCTCGAGCAACCCGTAGCAATCACGCTAACTCTCTGATTCTTCATCGCTCTCTGGTTCGGGACTAGGAGGCCGGAGGTTCGAATGCTCTCGCCCCGACCAACTTTCCCTGTCCGGACCGGACACACGGGACCGGCTCGTCGCTGGGACGGCAGCAGGAAATTACCGTTTAGTGCAGGGCTTTTCTCTATCAGGGCGTTCACGATTAAGGCGCAAGAATCCGACCAGACAAATACCTGCCACGCCGACCATCGATAGCGTAGAGGGCTCAGGAACGTTTGTAGCTGTCGCACCCAATGTCCCGGCTTGGATAAGCACGGCGGAATCGTGACCGCTATTGTCCGCGTCGGTTGGAGATGTACGGGTATTCTGCAGATGCGAAAGTATATTGGAAGACGATTGTAGAGGAAATTGGGATAAAACTGAACGTCAGGATGTCCGCGTCAAAGGTGGAAATCCCACCGATAAGCGAAGACAGCGCAACAGATCCCGCTGCGCCTTCGCTTCTGCTTGGATCGTAATAATCGAAGAAAATTTCGGCGGCGTCGGCGGCGTTTCCGGAAGTGAGGACGACGCCGGATGAAAAGCCGACCAGGGACGGTCCGTTGGTAAAGGTCCCGGTCTGAGGCCCCGCTTCTGAAAACGTCGGTGTTCCTGAAGTGTTACACCGGGTCCGATAAGAGCCTGTGCCACTGTTGTGGCGTCGCTCGCGACCTTAACGATAGGTGCCGGCCATAGCGGCTCCATTAACCACAAGCGTCGAAGTAAGTAAATTCGTCATCCTGCCCTCCCGAGGTGAGACTTACGAATGTCAGCTAACGATGGTAAGCCGAACGCGTAACAGCGAAAACAGCGGAGAGCTGCCCCCCCCAGACGGGACGTAGAGAATGGAACAGTTCGAAGGCGGCGGTCGAGAGAGTAAGAGGCCGTTCATGTCCTCTTGGATGCCCGTCAGACTTCATGGACGAATGGCGGCGTGATACTGGTCTTGGGGCGCCGTAAACGATACGACCGCGACAGTAAGCATTATTCGATCATGCAGTGATGCGCGTTCATTGTACGAGACGATCCGGTTCTGCGAATCGTAAGAGATAAAGCCGGGAGTGCATGCGAGGATGTACGTTTGCAAGTTACGCAGTTTCCGTAGAATGTCAATCAGTTGAGTGACGAGTTTCCAGTGAAAGCGCCTCCGGGCAGGCGAACCACCGGCTCTGAATTAGTTGTGTACGAATGTACAATGGCTGCCGCGGTGCGGCGTAGCGCGCGTAAACAAAGCTGTTTACACAGAGGAGACACAGTCCATGTTAAAGACTCTATGCGCCCTTACCCTCGCTGCCGGTTTTGCCACTATAGCACCGGCCGCTTCCTATACCCCAATTACATTTCCGGTTTCATCTGCCGGCGGGAGTTTCGTTGGGAACTTTCACTTAACCGGCTTTCACTATGAAACTGGCAATGTCTTTGCCGACGGCATAGTTACGGGAACGGTCAGCAATGCGGGAAAGAGTTACTCTGTGGTCCAAACAGTAAGCCAGGCGCTTACATTGCCGCCCAAGACGCCAAGCGCTGCGAGTACTTCGGCTGCCCCCGCCGCGGCCGCATCGTGTCCTATATTGAGCCTGGACCTCGGGCCACTTAACCTCAACATACTTGGCCTGCAGGTAACCACGAACGAGATCGTTCTGAATATAACGGCCATCCCCGGTCCCGGTAACCTGTTGGGCAACTTACTCTGCTCAATCGCCGGCCTGTTAGACAGTCCCAGTCAGCAACTGGCTGCGCTGCTGAATCAGATCCTAAACATTCTAAGCGCCCTGTAAAACCGACTCAGGGCATGAACATTTTGCTCGTTCATGCCCTGTTACTCCCGGCCTGAGATGATGGGTCGGTGAGTGACTCCATCGCGCCGACCGCGCGTATTCATCCCGATGCCCTCCTCGGGCCGGGCTGCCGGATCGGCGAATACTGCGTGATTGAACAGGACGTGGTGCTTGGCGCCAATTGCGTGCTCGAACCGTACGTTTACGTGAAGCGCTGGACCACCCTGGGCGATGCTAACGAAATCTCCGCGGGTACTGTATTAGGCACGGATCCGCTGGACAAAACGTTCACCGGTGAATGCAGCTACCTCCGCATCGGGAACGCGAACCGCATCCGCGAACATTACACCATTTCTCGCGGAACGAAGCCGGAATCCGCTACAGTCATAGGCGATCGGAATTACATTATGACGTCCGGCCACATCGCGCACGATTGCCGGATCGGGAATGACACTGTAATCTGCAGCTCCGCGCTGATCGCCGGTTATGTTTCAGTGGAGGATCAGGCGTTTATTTCGGGCGGCGTGGTGGTGCATCAGCATTCAAAAATCGGACGCCTCGCGATGATCGGCGGCAACACGCGCGTCAACCTCGATGCGCCGCCCTATTTCCTGTACTCCGGATTCGATATCGAGCCAAAGGGCGTAAACGTGGTGGGACTGAAGCGCGCGGGTTTTTCGCTCGCAGAAGTGGCCGATCTGAAGCGCGCGTACCAGCTGCTGTTTCGCTCAGGCCTCGGCCTGGAGGAGGCGCTGACGCGCATCGAACAGCAGATCGATTCGGATCACGCACGGCATCTGGTGAGTTTCACGCGCGCCAGCCGCCGGGGGATTTGTCGCCGGTCGTAAGCATGGTTTCAAAATGCGGCGCGCTGTCCTCGCGGTGGACGATCGCCGTCTGCACATTCTCAAAGCCCGCATTGCGCAGGAAGCGCTCCATCTCCACCTCACTGAAGCCGAGCCAGAGATGCGCGTACATGTCGCGTGCCTCCTCGAAGTTATGGCGGAGCAGATCCAGCACGGCGATGCGGCCGCCCGGCTTCAGAATGCGGGAAGCTTCCTGAATGGCGCGCTCTGGGTGCGGCGCGTGATGCAGTGACTGGCTAAAAAAGGCGATGTCGACGGCGGCGTCATCGATTGGCAGGTCTTCCAGATCGCCGTGCCGGTAATCGATATTGGCGATGCCGTGGTCGCGCGCAAGCTGGCGGCCATATTCCACCATGCGCTCGGAGTGATCGACGGCGATGACCAGCTTGGCGCGCTGGCTGAGGAGTTGCGAAATGCTGCCCTCACCGGCACCGAGATCGGCGATCACGTACGGCGGAAGGAGTTTAAGGAGCGCTTCGGCCAGACCTCGCCAGGAGCGACCCGGAACGTTTTGGCGTCCGATTTTTCCGGCAAGCGCATCGAAATGGCTGCGCATTTTGTCTTTGCGCTTGCGCAGAGCGAGTTGGAGAGCGTCGGTATCGTCATCAGCTTCCGTGCGCGCGATCTGCAACAGGCGGGGGAGTTCGGGCACCGGGTTCATCCGGTAAAAGATGTTCTTGCCTGTCCGGCGGTCCAAAACCAGGCCGGCCTGCTTCAGCTGCGACAGATGGGTGGAGATTTGACTCTGGCCTTTGCCGAGAATTTCCTGCAATTCGGCCACAGAAAGCTCTTCCTGCTGCAGTAGCAGCAGCAGCCGGACGCGGGTGGAATCGCCCAGAAGACGCAGCGTTTTTAAGATGGACGCCATGGGGAAAATTTAGTAAGCTATCAATGTATCAAGATTCATCGATGTATCCAGAAAGGCATTTATGAGCACAGCCACCATTCCAACGAAACTCGATTATCAGGTCGCCGACATCAAGCTGGCCGACTGGGGCCGCAAGGAAATCAACATCGCCGAGCATGAAATGCCGGGTCTGATGGCGATCCGGAAGAAGTATGCGGCGGAGCAGCCGCTGGCGGGGGTTCGGATCACCGGATCGCTGCACATGACGATTCAGACGGCGGTTCTGATCGAGACACTGAAAGATCTGGGCGCCACGGTTCGCTGGGCCAGCTGCAACATCTTCTCGACGCAGGATCATGCGGCGGCGGCGATCGCGATGGCGGGTGTGCCCGTGTTTGCGTGGAAGGGTGAAAGCCTCGAAGAATACTGGGATTGCACGATGCAGGCGATCGCGCATGAAGACGGCCAGGGGCCGCAGCTGGTGGTAGACGACGGCGGGGATGTCACGCTGCTGATCCACAAGGGATATGAGCTGGAACAGGGCAGCGACTGGGTGAACTCGCCCTCTGGCAGCCACGAAGAGAAGGTGATCAAGAGATCTGCTGAAGCGCGTGCATGCGGAGACGCCGAACTACTGGCACGGCATCGTGGCGGCGTGGCGCGGCGTTTCGGAAGAGACCACCACGGGCGTGCACCGTCTCTATAAGATGCAGGAACAGGGCAAGCTGCTGGTGCCTGCCATCAACGTGAACGATTCGGTGACCAAGTCGAAGTTCGACAATCTGTACGGCTGCCGCGAATCGCTGGCGGACGGGATCAAGCGCGCGACCGACGTAATGCTGGCCGGTAAGGTAGCGGTGATCTGCGGTTACGGCGATGTGGGCAAAGGATCGGCGCATTCGCTCCGCGGGATGGGCGCGCGCGTCGTAGTGACGGAAGTGGACCCGATCAACGCGCTGCAGGCGGCGATGGAAGGTTTTGAAGTAACCACCATCGAAGAGACCATGGGACGCGGCGATATCTACGTGACCACCACCGGCAACGTAGACGTGATCACGCTGGAGCACATGGAAGCCATGAAGGATCAGGCGATTGTGTGCAACATCGGGCACTTCGACAATGAAATTCAGGTAGACCGGCTGAATACGTCCGTCGGCGTCAACAAGCTGAACATCAAGCCGCAGGTGGACCAGTATACGTTCCCCGATGGACACGCCATTTTCATGCTGGCCGAGGGGCGGCTGGTGAATCTGGGCTGCGCGACCGGGCACCCGAGCTTTGTGATGAGCAACAGCTTCGCGAACCAGACTCTCGCGCAGATCGATCTGTGGAAGAACAAAGACGCGTACAAGCCGGATGTCTATACCCTGCCGAAGAAGCTGGACGAGGAAGTGGCGCGGCTGCACCTGGAGAAAATCGGGGTGAAGCTGACCACGCTGACGCCGAAGCAGGCGGATTATCTGGGGGTTCCTGTGGAGGGACCGTACAAGTCCGAGCATTACCGCTACTAAGCACAAATCAGTTCCGATGACGTCCCTGTCGCCGCCCCTCCTGGGCGGCGACACACGTTTGTGATAATAGCCAATATGCTTCGGAACTGGTTTTTGTGTGGAATCGCATTATGCTGGGCGGCCAGTGCGCCGGCTCAGGACATTACAGGAACGATCGTCGGCACGGTGACGGATCCTTCCGGCGCCGGGGTGGCGGGCGCGAGGGTGGTGGTCTTCAGCGTCGACCGACAGCACGAAGACCGGTCCCTCACGACCGACAACGCCGGCACCTACATCGCTTCTCTGCTGCAGCCTGGGCGCTATGACGTGCGGGTGGAAGCGAAGGGCTTCAACCGCGCGGTTCTGCATGACATCAATCTGAACGGGAACGACCGGCTGACGGCGAACGCGGCGCTGCAGGTAGGCGATGTTTCGCAGACCGTGGTGGTGGCTGAAGCGCCCGTGCAGGTTCAGCTGCAATCGAGCGAGCAAAGCACGGTAGTAAACGGCACCCAGATCCGCGAGCTGGCGCTGGTGACGCGCAATTACGAGCAGTTGGTGGGGCTGATGCCTGGTGTGACCTCCGCTTCAGTGGACCAGCTGTATGTGGGCGTGACCGCGCCCTCGGGCACCACCGCTACGATTCCTTTCTCCATAAATGGCGCGCGCAACTCCAGCAGTTCCTGGCTGGTGGATGGCGCCGATAATGTGGACCGTGGCTCGAATCAAACGCTGCTAAACACGCCGAGCATCGATGCAATCGCCGAGTTTAAGGTTCTCCGCAGCAACTATCCGGCGGAACTGGGCCGCGCGGGCGGCGGGCAGGTGAGTGTGGTGACGAAATCCGGCACCAATCAGCTTCACGGCGACTTGTATGAGTTCGTGCGTAACAACGATTTTGCGGCGAACAACTTCTACAACAACGCCACCGGAGTGAATCTGGGTGCTGACGGCAAAGCGCAGCCAGCGCCGCTCCACTACAACAACTTCGGCGGCACTATCGGCGGTCCGGTCTACCTCCCGAAGATCTACAACGGGAAAAATAAAACGTTCTTCTTCTTCTCCGAGGAGGTGCGGCGCGTGATTACCTATGCGAGCGCTACAGCGACACTGCCCACCGCCGCGGAGATCACCGGCAACTTCCCGCATTCCGTGTGTGTACAGTATTCGGGAAGCGCCTGCGCCCAGACCGCGACGCAGATCACCAGTATCGATCCGATCGCACGCGAATACATCAAAGACGTCTTCGCAAAGCTGCCGCTGAGCGGATCCAATTCGCTGACGTCTCTGTTCCGCAACATCTATAACTTCCATCAGGAGCTGTACAAGGTGGATCACAGCTTCGGCGAGAAGCTGCACGTGGCCGTGCGCTATCTGCAGGACACCATCCCCACCACCGAGCCTCAGGGCCTGTTCACCGGCGATCCCGTTCCCGGCGTGGCGATCACTAACACCAACGCGCCGGGTCATAACTGGAGCGTGAACGAAAGTTCGGTTATCTCGCCGACATGGGTGAATGAGGCCGGTTACAACTTCAGCTACGGCGCGATTCTCAGCGACCCGGTGGGGCTGATCAATTCGGCGAACTCGCCGGACGTGAAAACCGCGCTGCCATTTACCAGCACGCTTTCGCAGATCCCGACGCTCGCGTTCAGCGGGGGAACCTCCATCACGGGTTATGGACCTTACCGGGACTATAACCGCAACTACAATTACTTCGACAACATGGGCAAGATCTTCGGAGCCCATTCCGCCCGGGTCGGCGCGACTTATAACTATTACCAGAAGACGGAGAATGCCGCAGCGGCGAACGCCGGCACCTTCACGTTTAACCCGGCTTCCACCCCTGCCGGAACCAGCACGTTCGAACAATCCTTCGCCAACTTCCTGCTGGGCAATGTGGCTACTTTCACGCAGGCGTCGCAGGATGTCACCCCGGATATCCGCGCGCAGCAGTGGGAGGTCTACGCTCAGGACGATTGGAAAATCAAACCCAATCTGACGATCAATTACGGCGTGCGCTATTCCAACTTCCGCCAGCCGACGGACAAGCGCGGCGAGCTGAGCAACTTCGATCCGGCGCTCTACAGCCCGGCAAATGCGCCGGCTCTGACGTCCGCCGGTTTGCTCGCGACCGCCAACTCGAACACTTACCTGAACGGCATCATCGTGGGCGCGCAGAACTCGCCCTACGGGCACAAAATCTCGACGCAGGACAACACAGATTTCGCGCCGCGTTTCGGCTTCGCCTGGGATCCGTTCAAGACCGGCAAGACGGCCGTGCGCGGAGGCTACGGAATCTTCTTTGATCCGACGCTCTATGGCACTTTCGAGCAGAATATTTTCCAGAACCCTCCGTTTGTGAATTCGGCCAACATTGCCGCCACCACGCTTGGAAATCCTGCGGGAGGGACGGCGACAGTTGCTAACTCGCCCAAGTACATCCGCGCCACTCCGGTGCAGTTCAATACGCCCTACACGCAACAGTGGAGCTTTGAAATTCAGCGGCAGTTTGGCAGCACGGCCACATTGAATGTGGCGTACGTAGGAACCAAAGGCACGCACCTGCTGGGCATTGTGGATATCAACAGCGTACAGCCCGGCCTGGCTTATTCTTCCGGGCTGGTGCCTGCGACCACCAACTTCACCTCGGCAAATGAGACGCTGCTGAATCTGCTTCGGCCCTATCAGGGCTACAACTCCATCGGCGCAATCGAGCCCTGGTTCAACTCGAACTATCATTCGCTGCAGGTTTCCGGACAGAAGCGGCTCTCGAGCGATTCGCTGGTCGCGTTTTCCTATACGTACTCGAAGAATCTGACGGACGCCCAGACGGATCGCTCATCGGCGCCGCAGAACGCTTACAACTTCCACGAGGGCGAATACGGACCGGGGCAGTATGACCGGACGCACGTGTTCAACCTCAACTTCGTTTACGTAGTGCCGTTCTATCGCGAACAAAAAGGCCTCACGGGCAAGCTGCTGGGCGGCTGGCAGATCTCCGGAATCGCCAATTACTATACGGGGCTGCCTTACACCGTGACGACCTCGGGAACGGATCCGTCGGGTCTGGGTATTATCGGTTCCAGTCCGGCCAGTCTGCGGCCTGATATGGTCTGCAACCCGAATCAGGGGGCTCCGCAGACGCGCTACCAGTGGTTCAACACCTCCTGCTTTGCGAACGTGCCGGCAGGCGTGCACCGTCCCGGTAACGCAGGGCGCGGCGTGGTTCGCGGACCGGGTTACGAGGGCTGGAATCTCTCCGCTTCCAGGAATCTGCGGTTCGGCGTGGATGGTCGATACCGGTTCCAATTGCGCGGCGAAGCCTCGAACGCATTCAACCATACGAACCCGAGCACGTTTGGATCGACCTCCACCGCCAGCTCGCTGTTCGGCACCATTACGGGGTATCGCGACCCGCGCATCATCCAGCTTGGCGGTAAGTTCTACTTCTAGCGCAGGCGAACAAATGGCGAATCGATTGCTTCGCATATCAGCGTTATGGCACTCGAAGAACTTCGCAGCAATGACATGATGGCCCACCTTCTGGATTCGCTGGAGGCGGGCAGGGACATTGGACATTACGGCCGGCTGGTGTTCGCCATGGTAGCGCGCAGCTTCATTCCGGAAGAGGAACTGGTGGCGCTGCTGGAGAAGGATCCGGACTGCGATGAAGAAAAGGCGCGAGCGCTGGTGCGGCAGGTGGAGGCGCGCGATTACAATCCGCCCAAGCGCGAGCGGATTTTGGAGTGGATGCAGAAGCAGGAGTTTCCGATCTGTCCGGACGCGGAAAATCCACGGTCATGCAATGTTTACCGAGACCTGGACTTTCCCCAGGAACTCTATGACCGCATCAGCTCGTATTACAACCAGTAATGCCATGGGAGCACCGTAGCTTCTGGATTGGGCCGCTGGTCATCGCGGCCCTGCTGGGGCTGTTCTTCGCTTTCATTTCGTGGGGAAGAGTCCGCGCGGTGTACCTGCGGCACTTTTCTGAAACGCGGCGCGAACGGCTGTTCCTGGCTTCGGTGGGCTTCTTCACGGCGGTGCTGGTGATTCGCCTGATCACGATAGCCATCCACCTGAACATCGGGCCGTTCCACGATGTCTCCATGCGCGGGCGGCACATTCATCATCTGGTCTGGGGCATTCTGCTGCTCCTCACAGTGGGGTACGGCTGGCTGGCGAAGGTCGGCACCGGCGCGGAGGATTCGTGGCCGTGGCTCGGGCGCCTCATGTGCATGCTGTTCGGCGTGGCGGCAGCGCTGACGCTCGACGAATTCGCGTTGTGGCTGAATCTGAAGGACGTCTACTGGGAGCACGAAGGACGCGAGAGTCTGGAGGCCATGGCACTGTTCGGCGCGCTGCTCGCAGTCGGGGTTTTCGGAGCCGGCTTCTTCGGCGGCGTCGCGAAAGAATCGGTTAAGGTGGTGCAGGGACAACGATGAATACCAAGGTTCGATGGGGCATTCTGGGCGCGGCACAGATCGGGATCAATAAGGTAATCCCGGCCATGCAGAAGGGTGAGTGGTCGCAGGTGGACGCGATTGCGTCGCGCGATCTGGGCAAGGCGGAAGCCGCCGCCGGCAAGCTCGGGATTGCGCGCGCGTACGGCTCTTACGAAGAACTGCTGGCCGATCCGGAGATCGAGGCGATCTATAATCCGCTGCCAAATCATCTCCATGTGCCGTGGTCCATCCGGGCGGCGGAGGCTGGCAAGCACGTCCTGTGCGAGAAGCCCATCGGCATGTCCGCGGCGGAATGCGAAGCGCTGATCGAAGCGCGGGACCGTTGGGGCGTGCAGATCGGCGAAGCGTTCATGGTCCGCAGCCACCCGCAGTGGCTCCGCGCGCGGGAACTGGCGCACTCGGGCGAGATTGGAGAAGCGCGCGCCGTGGTGGGAGTGTTTAGCTATTTCAATATCAAGCCGGAGAACATCCGCAACATTCCGCAGTATGGCGGCGGAGCGCTGATGGATATCGGCTGCTACATGATCCAGGCCGCGCGCTTCCTGTTCGGCGAGGAACCGGTGCGCGTCGAGTCTGCCATCGACAACGATCCGGCCATGGGCACGGACCGGCTGACCTCCGCGGTGCTGCAGTTTCCCTCGGGGCACGCTGTGTTCACCTGCAGCACGCAGATGGCGCCTTTCCAGCGCGTAACGGTGTTCGGAACAAAGGGCCGCGTGGAAATCGAGATCCCGGTGAACGCGCCGCCGGATAAAACGACCCGCATCTTCGTGGATGCATCGGGCACGTCGCGCACGGAAGAGTTCGCGCCCGTTGACCAGTACACCCTGCAGGGTGACGACTTTTCGCGGGCGGTGCGCGGCATGGGTCCTGTTCCCACGCCGCTTGAGGATTCCCTCGCGAATATGCGCGTTATTGACGCTGTGTTTCAGCGGGCGGGGCGGACGGCTTAACCGACATCGTCAGCTGCTTCTCGCGCTGTTCCAGTTCGTCGTTCATCTTCAGGCGCGGCACGCCTTCCAGCAGCCATTTCGGCGCGGGCTTGTCCTTCAGGTAGTAATCGAAGAACTCCTTCATGCGGACGGTGTAATCCTTCATGGCCTCGGGCTTGCGCAGTCCGTGGTTTTCGCCTTTGTATTCAAGCATGACTACGGTTTTGCCGAGACGCCGGAGCGTGTTGTAATACTCGATCCCCTGCGTGTGGTCCACGGCGCCATCCTTATCGTTATGCAGAATCAGCAGCGGCGTGGTGACGTTCTTCGCGTGATACACCGGCGAGTTTCGAATGTAAGCTTCTGTGTTGTCCCACGGTCCGGAAGTGAAACGCCCCTGACTGCTTTCAAAGATCGGCTGATTGGCGGAGCCGGTGTTCCAGTAAATCGCGCTATACATGCTGATCATGTCGGTAAGCGGCGCGCCGGCGATGGCGGCACGGAACGCGTGGGTCTGCGTCACCGTAAAGGCCGTCTGGTATCCGCCCCACGAGTGCCCGTGCAGAGCGACCCGTTCGGGATCCACCACGCCCGTGGCTTCGGCGGCCTTGAGCGCCGCCAGGATGCAACGCGCGGCGGAGACGCCTGGATCATTGACCTTGTAATCGATATCGGGAGTCAGCACGGCGTAACCGTTGCTGGTGTACGCGCCGACGCTGAAGCCGTTGAAGCCGGGCTGCGGGTAAGCATTGGCCGCCTGTGACAGCTTCTCGTAGATGTAGACGATGGTCGGGTACTTCTTGCCGGGTTCGTAGTCCGCGGGCAAATAGAGCGCGCCTTGTAGCTTCACTCCGCGCATGCCGGTGTACTCCACCAGGCGCGAACCTTTTGTCCAAAGGAAATCCTTCTGCTGCGGATTGGCGTCGGTGATCTTTTTGCCGTCCGCGAGATCCGCTCCGGTGCTGTAGAAATCGGGGTACTGCTGCGTGGTTTCGCGGCTGTAGAGATAGACATCCGCGTTCCTGGCTTTCAGCAGCTGCGGGTAGCTCGCGTCGCCCCACTGCGCCATATGGACACCCGGCTTGCCGGGCTCAATGATGCCGAGGCCGCCCTTCTTCGACCATTCGCCGTAGACACCCACGTAAACAGCTTTCGATAGGTCAGTTCCCTTCTCTTCCGGGTCCAGATGAAAGATGCTGTGGTAACGAATTTTGTCTTTCTTGCCATTAACAGTCAGGTTGATGCCAGGACCGCCCGCGGCCGGCACCTTCCAGATATCCCAGCCATCGGAGAGCAGAACCCACTGCGCGTCTTTCGACCAGCCGAGAGGGCGAACCGGAGGCTTCTCGACATTGTGATCGTCTTCCAAATCAATGAAAGAGGTCGGCAGTTTGGCCGTCAGGTTTACACTCTTGCCGTCCACCAGGTTGTAAGTGAAGTAAGAACCGCCATCGTAGTAAAGGAAGTGTTCGCCATTGGGCGCGGGCCCCATGAACCAGCGGGCTTTTCGTAGGGCCAGGGTGCGCTCGCCGGTCTTCAAATCCACCTTATAGATGTCCTGGTAGCGGCGGCCGTCCAGGTTGCTCATCATCTCGTACTCGCGAACGTCCATGCCGAGAGCGAACTTATGCTCCGGCGCGGCATTCACCACGCGAAGCGAGGAATCGCCGAGGCGCGCGAACTTCCCATCGGCAGGCACGAACGCAGCGAGGAAGCTGAAGTTCTTGTCCGCATTCTCCTGCACCTGCTGCATCGGCTGCAGGCGGTCGTCCTTCCAGTGCCAGATGGAGAGGTCGGGCTTGTCGGCCGGGGTGTCATCCGCTTTGGGATCTTTCTTCTCCTTGGGCTTGATCTCGTGAATCCCAAAGGTGACCACCGAGAGGTCAGCCATCCAGGAGGCGTTGCGGGCGGGGCTGATGGTCATGCCTTTGGGAAAGGACCCATCAGCCGCCGGATCATAGACAAACTTCTCGGGCGCGGCGGAGGGATTAGGAATCTTGAACGCCACCACGGAATAGAGCTTGTCTTCCCAGGATTTGTCTTCCACGCCCTTGAGCGTGGCGAACGCATCGCCCTTCTCCGTCCAGCTGAGACCTTTATAGGAAGCCTTCGCGCTGTCAAGAGGCGTAACCGCGCCTGTGACCAGATTCATCATCTGCACGCCGTTGCCGGCTTTGTCCTGCGCGTCTACAATCCACGCGAGGGCATCGCCTTTTTTGTTGAAAGCGAAGTCGGAGACGTTGCCAAAGTTCAGCTCGGTGGCTTTGGCAAGATCATAGAGAATGAGATCGGCGCCCTGAGGACGCTCATCGGGCTTGGCGGCTCCCGCAGCAACGGGGGGAGCGGCCGGCGTGGGAGGCGTTGCCGGGTAGCGGTGCAGTGCCAGCAGAGTGGACCGTTCGCCGGAGAAGCTGAACCGGCGGACCGCATCGAAATCGGTCTTCTTGCCGCTGGCGAGTTCCACCAGCACCAACTTGTTCTGCAGCGGCTTGTGCTGCTTCCTGAGTTGCTTTCCCTCTTTGCCGGTCGGATAAACCTGTAACGCGAGCCACTTCGAATCGTCGGAGAAAACCAGGTCGTGCGGGGGCGGCGGCGGTGGCCCAAAGCCTTCGGGACGAGGTAGCTCCCCAATTGAGAAACGCAGGTCGGCGCCGGTAGAGAGGTTGTGAAGCACCACTTCGGACTCGCCGTCATTGGGGGCCAGCTTGTAAGCGAACCACTTGCCATCGTGCGAAACCTGCGGGGTTTGGATGCGCTTCCATGCGAGGATATCGGCCAGTTTGAGCGGCATTTGTTCGGCGCAGAGGCCAAACGAGGCAATGGCAAGGGCGAGCAGCGTGCGGAATGGCATTTGACGCAGATGATAGCAGGGTTTGGATGCGCGCGAAGCGTCCCTGACGGCTTAGGAACTCATTCCCGAGACGGCGCGGCGGGGCGAGGGCATTCTCATATTCTTCATCAGCCGGTAAAGATAATTAGGATGGACCCCGAGCAGGCGCGCCGCGTCATCGTGGTTGTTCTTCGCCTGTTCAAAGGCTCGTTCCACCGCCAGACGCTTGGCCGCGTTCACGGCATCTTGTAATAACCCGCAGCCCGCGCCAGCGGCAGCCGGCGTTTCACGCAGCACTTCCGGCAGATCTTCCGCAAGCACCATGCTGGTATCGCCGAGGACCACCGCTCGCTCCATGGCGTTTTCCAGCTCACGGACATTGCCGGGCCATTCCCAGGCGCGGAGCAGGCCGCGCGCTTCGGGCGAAAAGCCCAGCACCTTGCGTCCGCATTTCCCGCCATGACGAGCGAGAAAGTGATGAGCCAGCGGCAGAATGTCTTCCGGACGTTTGCGCAGCGGTGTGGTCCGCAGAGCAACCACATTCAGGCGATAGAAAAGGTCCTGGCGGAACGTGCCGGCGCGCACCGCGTCTTCCAGATTGCGGTTGGTGGCGGCGACCAGTCGAAAATTCAGCGGAATCGCTTTGGTGCCGCCGACGCGCTCCACCTCGCGCTCCTGCAGAACGCGCAGCAGCTTGGCCTGCAGCTGAACCGGCATTTCGCCGATCTCGTCCAGAAATACGGTCCCGCCGCAGGCAACCTCCAGCTTGCCCTGCTTCTGCACAAAAGCTCCGGTGAATGAACCCTTCTCATGCCCGAACAGTTCGCTTTCCAGCAGCGTCTCCGAGAGCGCGGCGCAGTTGATGGCGACGAACGGCCGCGCGGACCGGCGGCTGTGGCGATGAACGGCGCGCGCGACCAGCTCCTTGCCCGTGCCGCTCTCGCCGGTGACCAGAACGGTGGCTTCCGTGGGGGCTACGCGCAGAATGCCCGCGCGCAGGTCGGCCATCGGCGCGCTGTCACCCAGCAAATCCTGGGCGATTCCAAGATCCTGTTCGAGCCGTTTGACCTCACTGTTCAGCCATTCCAGGCGAAAAGCGTTTTCGATTCCCTGCGAAGCAATCTGGGCCAGCGCAGTGATCAGATCCACTTCGGACTCATCGAACGGTTCCGCGCGCTGCAGCCAGATGGCGCCCGCGATGGCCCCATGCAGCGAGAGCGGCGCCACCAATTCATTCGGCCGAAACACCGGAGCCTTGGCCGCGGCGGATTCCTCCACAGCTTCGGGCCAGACATCCTGGTCACTGTCGTAAAGAAAGATGCCGCCGCGATCGGACGAGACCACCTCTTCAGTAAGAGCCAGCACGTGCTGCTGAAACACCTTGCCGGTCGGCGTGCCGCGCGAGACATACATCTCGCGTACGGACTGCAGCAGCGCTGATGTGCGCAGCAAATACTGCAGGCGGACGAGGGGCTCATCCATACAGTCACTCCATTATGTCGTCTATCACTGGTTACTGGAGTTCCTGTTTCGTTTCAATGTTCGTGCCGGAATCGCAGTCATAGCGACACCCAGTAGATTCCCCGTCGGAACGGTTTCGCCACGTGTCCGACGAATCGGCCTTCTTTGTCGAACTGAAAATAGTCCAGGAGCCGCACATATCGAAAGCCGGTGACCCTGCCGAAAAACAGGCACCACCCGTCATTCGTTCGTAGATACTCCTGCATCAGTGTGGGCAGCGCCGCCATCTGATCGTCCAGCTCCAGATCCAGTGTGGCCTGAGGAATTGGAATCAGATTCCAGCGGCCTCCGGACACGCCGAACATCGTGATGCTCGAGGGCCTGGTGGTTTCGCCTTCCACGTGAATATACGGCCGGAACGTGTCCGCCTCAAGCTTCAGCGATTCCGCCCACGCTGCTTCGGCTTCCGCCAGCTTCACCTGCTTTGTTTCCAGCAGTGCCGTTTCCACGTCGGGCGCATACGCGGGATACGCCGTCAGAATTTGCCGCAGGAAGCGTGGTTTGCCAACACCGCTCTCCAGCCAGGGAACCAGACGGCGAAGGCCGCTCTCCGAATCTCGATAGCCCAGGGAAGCGAGGAACTGCGGCTGATCGAAACCCGATTCGGTGATGATGCGCCGAATCAGTTGAACAATTGGGTAGTGTGACGCGCTGTGAGACATCTTTGTCCTTTCGCGCATCGAGGACGAGAATTGGTTGACTGCCCATGCAGCCCACATCGCCGGAGAGATCCCGGCATCCACCGTGGTTTCTCGACCCGGTTGGCAGTCCCGAAGGACATTCCTGATGCTATGAAGTAGACAACCGAGCGCATCATTTGGTTTCAGAATCTTTCAGAAATGTTTTAAGGGACCTTCAGGTCGAGACGTCCTTTCACCTGAACCGTCTTCTGCTGGCTCGCGGCCCACTCCGTATGATTGAGCGTCAGGCCGGTAACCGCAAAGAAGAAAACGGTCCCGAAGCTGGCCATGGATAGATAAATGTGCAGCCAGCGCGACACGATCATCAGCTGACGCTTCCACAACAGCATTCGCGGCGCGGAAGCTTTCGGGGTATCGGTGGAGATCAGCATCGTTCTATCGCGCTGCGCTGTGATAATCGAAAACGACTTCACCGAGTTCGCCTTCCGGGGGCGCCTGGATGCGCGCCGCCGGTGGCATCCCTCGGCTGGATTCTGGAACGCGCCTTCGGCCTGCATACCCCGGTCGATCTGCTAATCAATGGTGTCGCGCAACGCGGAGCATGGATAGCCGCGTTATTGATTGCGATCAGCGCTGCGGTGTGGTTGTTTCAGTTCCGCGATTCGCCCGCTCAGGAAACAGGCGGAGTCGCCGGTTCGTAGCCCGTCAGCTCCTCGCTCGAGCGAGCCGGATCGTAAGCCGGATTCGGCTTCGGCATCGATGCGGCTACCGAGCGTTGCCAGTCGGCCAGCAGTTTGCGCAGCTGCGCCGCTTTGCCGGCCTGCCGCAGCGCCAGATTCGCGCGCTCACCTGGGTCGTTCTTCAGGTTATAAAGTTCCGCCCGGTTGTCCTCGTAAAACACGATCAGCTTCCAATCGCCCAGACGAACCGCTGCCGAAGGTCTTCCCCCCTGATCCGAGTAATGCGGATAATGCCAGAACAACGGCCGCTCAGCGACGCGTTTCCCTTCCAGCAACGGACGCAGCGAAACGCCATCGAGTCCTTCCGGCGCGCGAATACCTACCGCATCGCAGAAGGTCGGCAGAAAATCGATACTCGAAACCGGCGAATCGATGACAGAGCCCGGTCGCGTGACTCCCGGCCACCGAATCATCAGCGGTTCGCGAATTCCCCCTTCGAACAGGTGCCCCTTCCCCGCGCGCAGCGGCTGGTTATTGGTAATCGGAGCCGGACGTTTCGCCTGATAGCGAACGCCTCCGTTGTCGGAGAAGAACACCACCAGAGTCCGCTCCGCTTGCCCGCTCTCTTCCACGGCCCGAAGCAACTGTCCCACGGATTCGTCCGCGGTCTCCACCATCGCGCAGTACGTCGGATCGCAGTCGCCGATGTCCCGCTTCTTATACTTCTCCACCAGCTCCGGCGGCGCGGCCAGCGGGATATGCACCGTAAAATGCGCCTCGTAGAGAAAGAACGGCTGATCCGGTTTAGCGCGGATAAAGCGGTCGCCCTCGATCGAGAGACGGCGCGTCAGAAATTCGCCCGGTTCCAGAGTCAGGTTGGGCAGGCTGTAAGGGCCAAAGTACTTAGCGGGGGAGCCCGCCTGCGTCCCCGCAATGTTCAGATCAAAGCCCTGATCCGTGGGACTGAAACCCTGTCCGCCCAGATGCCATTTGCCGATGGCGGCGGAACGGTACCGTTTGCCCAGCACCTCCGGAATCGTTGCTTCCGCAAGCGGCAGCTGCTGCTCGAATGCAGGTGTCAGCAGACGCGCCCAGGGCCATTGTTTCCGCCCCGGAATCCAATCCGTCAGATGCAGCCGCGCCGGATACTTCCCGGTCATGATGCTGGCGCGCGTCGGCGAACATACCGGACACGCCGCATACGCGTTCGTGAAGCGCGCACTTTCGCGCGCGAACCGCGTCAGGTTCGGTGTGTCGATGAATGTGTTCCCAAAAGGCTGCGTATCGTGCCAGCCCATGTCGTCCATCAGAATGAACAGAATGTTGAACGGTTGCGTCGCGGCGCCGAGGAGCCCCGTGCTCCCCGTGGCTGCCGCGCTTTCCAGAAAAGTTCGCCGGGTCATCGATCTGGGCCTCTACCAGTAGAACTTCAGTCCGAACTGCAGGTCGCGCGGATCGTTGGGGCTGTCCCGCGTTGAGGTAATGCGTCCGAAGTTTACCGTGTCCAGATAATTCAGCTGCGAAGGATTGGAGAAATTGGGCGTGTTCGAAATGTTGAACGCCTCTGCGCGGAACTCGAAGTAGCGCGATTCCGAAACATGAAACGTCTTGAACAGCGAAAGATCCAGGCGGCGGAACGGAGGACCGCTGACCTGCGTCGGCGCTCCGCCCAGAGGCGAAAGGTCCGTCTGTCCCACAACCGTCGCGGCAGGCGGGTTATAAAAAGCCGCCGGGTTCAGAAAGTGGTTCACGTCATGCGGTCCGCTGTACGGATTCTGGTTCAGCGCCAGAAACGCATTGCAGCCCAGGCCGGCCGTTGTCGCCGTCGCACAGCCAATGGTAAACGGCTGGCCATCCTGCACCGTCAGAATCCAGTTCAGGCTCCATCCGCCCAGAGCGAATCTGCCCACGGAGTTCATCCCGGCGCCGAATGGCTTGCCCGGCCCCACGGGAAGCTCATAAATGCCGCTCACATGCACGGCGCGGCGCACGTCAAAATCCGCCAGCGCGAAATCATGCTTCATGCCGAACCCCGGAAGATAGAGCGCTCGGTATCCGCCAATGGTGGCTTCCAGTGGGTCTCGCGCATCGGTCAGCGTCTTTGCCCAGGTAAACGTTGCCAGCAGGCTCAAGCCATGCACGAACCGCCGCTCCAGCGTGGTCTGCCAGGAGTTGTAGTTGCTGCTCCCGGCAGTGGCCGTGTAGTTTCCTCCGGAACTGGCGGCGTCAGGATACGGCAGGTAGGGTAGCGTGTTGGTTCCGGGCGGCAGGATCAAACGCACCGGGTTCGAGTTCGCCGTCACGGGAATGTGGCGCGTCGTGGACGCCACATAGCCAGTCGTCAGCGTCATCGCCGGCAGAATTTCATATTGCAGCAGGAAGTTGTAACTCTGCGTATACGGCGTCTTCCAATTGTGCTCGAAACCGATCAGCCCGATGCCGGTGAAATCCACTGTCGCCGGATTAATCGACAGATTCTGAAACGTGTTTTCGATCAGCCCGATCGAATTCCCCGGCGTCAGCGGCGCCTGCGGCGTCAGCGCCGTGCGCGTCACCGTATACTCAATGGGAAAATTCTCCGTCAGCAGCGGACTCCCGCCAATCTCTTCCACGCCTCCATAGAACAGCCCGTAACCCCCGCGCGCCACAAGCTTCGCAAACGGATGCCACGCGAAGCCGAGCCGCGGCGCGAAGTTGGTCTTCTGCGCGTTGCCCAGCACCAGTCCGGTGCTCTGCACATTCACATGATCTTTGGCCAGATTGGCAGTGTACGCGGCGGGAATGATGCCGATGCGGCTGCTCGGCACCAGCAGCGTTCCGCCGTTAAAGCCCGGCCCCGGAACAAAATTCGCATCATCCCCGAAGCGGTCGTACGGAAAGCCAAAGTAATCCCACCGCAGGCCGAAGTTCAGTGTGAAGGAAGAGGACGCTTTCCAGGAATCCTGCACATAGCTCCCGACATACTTGCGGCGCAGATCGTGCGTATGGAAGTTCGATAGCTGCACCTGGTTCGCGCCCGCCAGATCGGAATTCGCCGTGGGGCTCAGCAGAAACTGCGCCACCGCGGTGGTTGCGTCGGTCTTGTTCGCCACCGACGTATACACGCCGCTGAAATTAAACAGCCCGCGCGATTGCGGCGGCTGCGCGAACGGAACCAGAATCAGCTGCCCCATGAATCCAAAACGCAGCGAGTTGGCGCCGCGGTTCCAGGAGAGGTCGTCCGTCACCTGCGGAGTGGTCCCATACTTGTCGCTCGGCAGGAAGCCGTTGCTGCCGAACCTCGTGAGCGACGCGATGTTAAATGTAGGCAGTCCGCCGTTGCCTGGCGTCTGCGGCACGCCCTGAATCCCGAACTGCGCCGGAATGCCCGGGTTGTCTCCGAACGGCTGCAGCCAGAGAGCATGCTCCCGATTGATCCCGATGCGGAACTCATTGACCACCGACGCGCTGAACAGATGCGTCTCACTCACCACAGAGTTCAGGCTCGCGTCGGTCAGATTGCTGTTGGCGGTGGAGTCGCCGCCGTCCGCATAGCCGGTAAACGGCCCGGGATGGGTGCGGTCAAGTTTGGAGCGGCTGAAACGCACGAACATCTGGTCCTGCCGCCGCAGCGAATGGTCTACACGAACATCGAAGCTGTTGGTATCGTCCTGAAAAATGGGGGAGCTGCTGTAATTCGAAAACAGGCCCGGTACGTTCGGGGCCGGCAGCAGCTGCAGCAGCTTGATTGCATTCGGATCCAGCCGCGAAGCGGGAATGATGTTGCCGGGAAAAGGATCGCGCACAAACCCGCCTGTAACGGCGCGCGTGGTTGCGGGGTCGAAGATGGTTCCCGAAGGAAACGTCCGGTTCAGCAGATCCGTGCGCGTACCGGATTGAAAGGCGATCAGATCGCTAAAGTCCGTGTAACCGCTCGCGCGTTCGGCCGCCGTCGGCACGGTGCTGGTTCGCGGATTCCCCTGACGAATCCGGGTGCCCTCGTAATCCAGAAAGAAAAACGTCCGGTTGCGGCCATCGTAGACCTTCGGAATCACCACCGGCCCTCCCTGGGTGAAGCCGAACTGGTTGCGCCGATACTCCGCGATGGGCTGGCCCGCCGCGTTCACGAAGAAGTCGGCCGCATCCAGCCGGTTATTGCGCAGAAACTCCCACGCATCCCCGTGGAACCCGTTCGTTCCCGATTTCACCGTCGCATTCAGAACCGCGCCCGCGGCGCGACCAAACTCCGCGCTGTAGTTGTTGGTCTGCACCTTGAATTCAGACACCGCGTCCACCGGCGTGAGCACCACAAAATCCTTGCCGTTCTGCCGGGAAATGATGGACGAGTTATTGTCCATGCCATCGAGCAGATAGTTGTTTTGCGTCGGCCTCGTGCCGTTAGCGGAAAAGCGCCCGTTGCTGTTTTCGCCCCGGCTGTCTTTCTGGCCAAACGTCACGCCGGCCGAGAGCTGCGCCAGAAAAATATAGTTGCGCCCGTTCAGCGGCAGGTCGCGAATCGTCCGCGTCTCCATCACCTGCCCCACGGAGGCTTCCTGTGTTTGCAGCAGCTCCGCCCCCTCGCTTACGTTCAGCGTCTGCTCCACAGTGCCAGGGTTCAGCGTCAGGTTCACCAGTGCCTGCTGCTGAATATTGACGGTTAGATGCGTGCGGGTGCTGCGCGCGAATCCCGCCTTGGCCGCCGACACCGAATACACGCCCACCTTCACGGCGGGAAAGAGAAAATTGCCCTTCTCGTCCGTGACGGTCTCCGCCACCAGCCCCGTGCCTTCATTGGTCAGGCGAATGTTCGCCGCCGGAATCACAGATCCCGACGCATCCAGAACCGCGCCCAGGACGGTGCCGGTGTCCACCTGCGCAAAAAGGGGTTGAGCTGCCAGCGCCGCGTATAACCCCACAACCATCCCAATCGTTCCCCGGTATCGAAGCACCCTCATGCCCGGTGACTCTATCACAGCCGTCGCCAGTCAGCGCTGCCCGGTGACGGCGGCAATCAGACCCCGGTTCATACCCATCCCGCAGGCAAACGCGACGTCGAATGCTGCGTAACCCACGAAGTCAGACGAGGTGCCGCGGGACCCGCCGAATACGTGCCCGTCCGAAAGTAATCCGTCGCGGTCGAAGCGCGTCCCACACAGGCATCGAACGTCAGCAGCTCCCCGTAGTAGGGCGTTGCGGCGCCAGATTCCATCTCCCGCGCTCCCGCCGCCCGGACCTCCACCGGGGGGTCCTCCTCCCGGTGCGCGCCGGGCGGTTGCGAACAACATGCTGGCCGGAAAGGATATCGAAAAGAAGGAATCAGCCTGACCCGGACTGCTCGCGCGCCTCCGCGGGATAGGGAAAGTAGAGTTCGTTGCCGTCCGGGTCCTCCACCACCATCAGCAGGTAGCCCCACTCCCCATCCCGCACAGGGATGCCGCGTCCTTCCAGTTCCGTCCGCAGGGCAGTCAGCACGCCGAGATCGAGCGAGATGAACATCAGGCCGTTGCCAGCTTTGTCAGGCCATTGGGACGAGAGAATGAGTTCGCAGCCCTGCCGCTCTACCTGCGCGACCACTACCTTTCCCTGCTCCTCATAACACCAGGGCTGCGAAAACCCCAGCTGCTGCACGTAGAAATCCACCGACCTCTCGATTTCCTTTACGAACAGCACCGGTCGCGCATACCAGTTATTGCCCACGCAGTGCGCTCCGGTGCTCTTCCAGCAACCGCGCGACTCCGTTCTTACGACAGTTCCGCGCGCGCCGCAGTGCGGTGTCGCCTTTGCGATCGCGACGGTCAAGGTCCGCCCCGTACTCCAGCAGTGCCCGCGCGATCTCCACATGACCCCGCCTCGCCGCCATGTGCAGCGCAGTGGCTCCCGTCACGCCGGTCTGCGCGTTCACATCGGCCCCGGCCCGCACCAGCGCCCGAACCACCAGCGGACCCGCCTCTGACGAACATTCATTGGCGACCTGATACAGCGGCGTATGCCCGCCGTGATCCGGGATGTCGGGATGCATGCCGGCGCGCAGCAACAGCGCGACCACCTCCGCGCAGCCCGCGCCGGAAGCAAAATGCAGCAGCGTTCTCCCGTTGTAACGGCGAGTTCCCAGACCCGCTTCCTTCTCCACCGCATTAACGACAAAGCTAACCAACGCCGCGCGCCCGGACTGCATCATGCGCGCCAGCACACCCACGAACACGGATGGACGCGCGGCGAAGCGAGCCGCCCAGGTGAGTGCGTCCCTGTCGCGGCCACTGGCAATCGCGGCGATAACTTCGTCCAGAACCAACTGCTCGCTCCAGCGCGCCGTCAGTTCCTCATGCCGCAGTTCCGCATCGGAAGTTTTCCCCGTAATATGAGCGGAGCTGTGAACAAAGAATCGACGCAGCGCCCCGCGCGAGCTGTTATCCAGCGGAACCGCTTCAAGTGCCGCCTCCATGTTCCGCAACCACGCGCCGCGCTGATTGGCGCCGATCGCAAAACGGGAATGCGATTCCCGCAGGCTCAGCCACGAACGATACTGCGTTTGCTCCTCATCTCCGCCCAGGAACTGAATCAGGAACCCGGCAAACTCCTCGATGGCGCACCGCAAACTCCTGCCCGGAAACAGCGGACGCAAAACCGGATCAGTAGCAACACGGCCATAGAACTCCGAAGATAGCCGCCGGCACCCGGCTTCCCCGCCCAGGGCTGTTAAAAGAGATACGCCCACCGTGCCCACGCAAAGATTGTATAGCGCGGCACAGGTGAATCGGCATATTCGCCGAGTCATAACTAAGAGAATGCTGAAGCGAGAAGCGGAAGCACGACGCGACGAAGTCCAGGTCGGCATCCGGTGGCAGCATCTCTTGGGAAGGGAACCGACCTCGACGGTTTGCAACCAGATTTGATTCACACCTGCACAAACGAAAGCTCTTCTCCGGTGGGTGGAATAAGTCCGGTCGACGTTAGCGATCCTCTTCGCGACGGCAGCGCGAGCTAGCTCTTCCGCCTCTTCATCAGCAAAGGGCAATTTGCCGCATGCCACGTCAGCGCCTCGTCCTCACTCGGGAATCTCCGGCCGGGCAGGTAATCCCACTCATACTCATCGTCAGCCCCCGCCGGAATCAGCAGCATGTGTCCACACATCTCGTCTTGAGAAATCGGCAGAGTGCCGTCCGGCTCTCGTTCTGACAGTGACATTTTTTTAGCTTATACCGAGCAGTCACACCGCACAGAAACGGCAACCGCGGCGTTCGGTGAATCGTCTAACACATCGATTACCGATGTTCGCGAACAGAGCATCAGCCGCCGGTTTGCTCCTCTCCCTCGCTGCCTTCGCGCAGACAGCCGCGCCCCCGTCCTCCACCTTCCGCAATCCGGTGTTGCGCGCTGGCCCGGACCCGTGGGTCCTCATGCATGACGGCCTCTATTACCAAATGAACACCACCGGCTCTTTCCTTCTCATTCGCCGGACCAGGGACATGACCCAGATCAGCCGCGCGGAACGAAGAGTGGTGTGGCGGCCTCCCGCAACCGGACCTTACTCCCATGAGCTGTGGGCTCCCGAACTGCATTTTCTGGACAACAAATGGTTCATCTACTTCGCCGCCGATGACGGCGACAATGATACGCACCGCCTTTGGGTTCTCGAAAACGATTCGCCGGATCCCCTGTCCGCGAACTGGCAGATGAAAGGACAGCTCACGGATCGGTCGGACGCCTGGGCCATTGATCCCACCGTGTTCGAGGATCACGGGAATTTGTACGCGCTCTGGTCCGGCCGCAAGAATCACAAGCTGGCCAACCAAAGTATCTATATCGGTGCCATGTCCAATCCATGGACCATCGTGGGCGAGCGCGTCCGCCTGGCCTCACCCAAATCAGGCTGGGAGAAGGTCGGCAACGACAATCCCGCACACGTTGCCACGCTCGAAGGCCCCGAGATCCTGAAGCACGGCAGCCGGATCTTCCTGATCTATTCGGGCGGCGGCTGTTGGACCGATGGCTATGCGCTCGGCATGCTCACCGCCCAGGAAGGCAGCAATCTGATGGACCCGAGATCGTGGAAGCGTTTTCCGAAGCCCGTCTTTTCCGGATCGCCGGACGCGCACGCCTACGGCCCCGGCCACAATGGCTTCTTCGTCTCGCCCGACGGCACGCAGAACTGGATCATCTACCACGCCAACCCCGAACCCGGGAAAGGCTGCGGCAACTTCCGTTCCACGCGCATTCAACCATTCACGTGGAACAGCGACGGCACTCCTGACTTCGGCGCGCCTGTGCCCCTTGGGGCAGCCATTCCCAAACCGTCCGGCACTTAGCAACTATAAACAGCGCTCGCTCTCCTGAATGGCAAGGTCGTTGATGCTGGCTTCGCGGCGCTGCATCAAACCCGAAGGCGCAAACTCCCACAACTCGTTTCCATACGACCGATACCATCGACCGCCGCTGTCGTGCCACTCGTATTGGAACTTCACCGCCATGCGATTGTTGCGAAATCCCCAAAGTTCCTTCTTCAACTTGTAGTCCAGCTCATGTGCCCACTTCCGCTTCAAAAACGCGGTCACCTCGCCACGGCCCCTCAGGAACTCGGTCCGGTTCCGCCACTCCGTGTCTTCGGTGTAAGCCGCCGCCACCCGCTCGGGGTCACGGGTGTTCCACAAATCCTCTGCCATGCGGACCTTCTGCGCAGCCAGCTCAGGATCGGTAAACGGTGGCGCGATCATCTTGTTCATGGTTCGTCTCCGATAGTATCCGCTTTGAGAAACACCGGGTCGCCTTCCCGCAGCAACCCGGGCGTTACCACCGAACAATCCAACGCAAGCTTGCCGTACGCCTCGCGAACAATGCGGCGGAGCACGCCCAAATCCTGTTGCAGAGTGTCGGGATCGAAGGTGGTTATCACGCACCGCCCCCGCAATTGTGCAATCCCGATTGCCACAGTGCCCGAGTGCAGCGTCGAACCCGGCCAGCTTCGTTCCGCCTGCCCCGCCACGCCGCCAATCACCATGTTGGGCCGCAGCCGCCGAAGGTCCATCCGCAACGCCTCGATCGCTCCGTCCGTCGCCACCAGAAGGGGCAGCACGTCGAAGCGTTCCACGCGGTCACCGGCCTGCACCAGCAGGACCGCCTCGCCGGCTGCTTTTCGGGTCAGGGCCAACGCGTCTGGCGAGTCCCACCGAAACCCATCGATCAACGTGACTCCCTCCGCCGATACAGAAGCCTGCAGCCCTAGAAGACCCGGATGCGTACGCGCCGTAATCACTCTGCCGCGCGTTTCGGAGACCACCACAATGTTTCGGTCCCCTTCAATTCCCGTCCGGTGAAGTGTGGCCGCGGCAAGCCGCTCCCCACGCATGCTCTTCACCGGATACCGCCACAGCTCCCGTATGTTCATGACAACCGCCTCTCCGCCCCGCTCGTGCGATACTTCGAACTAATAGATACCGACCGATCGGTAAAGATTCAAAATGGCGCACCGTTTGATCAGTGATGATCATTTCCTGGCAACCGCCCTCGACCTGTTCCGCACCTGGGGCTTCGAAGGCGTGAGCATCAAGCAGCTGGCCGATGCCACCGGCCTCGAAAAGGCAAGTCTCTATTACCGCTTCCCCGGCGGCAAGGACCAAATCGCCATGGCCGTTGCCGAAGACGTGGTCCGCTGGTTTCAGGCCAATGTATTTGCGCCGCTCAAGGGTGCCGGCTCCGCGCGCCGGCGTGTTACGGTTGTCGCCGAACGGCTGCGGGCGTTCTACGCGGGCGGCTCCAAGGCCTGCCTCACCGATGTGCTCTCCATTTCCGGTGGGTCGAAGGAACTGCACGCCGCCATCCGTGATGCCATGCAGTCCTGGATCGATGCCTTCGCGCAAATCGCAAGGGAAAGCGGATTCTCGCCCGCCGCCGCCCGCTCCCGTGCCGAGGAAGCAATCATCCGAATCGAAGGTTCGCTTGTTCTCGCGCGAGTGCTGGGAGACCCTGGCGCATTCGAACGCACCCTGAAGCTTCTGCCCGGTTTGCTAATCCTCAGTTCTTCTTAGCCGCGCGAATCATCGGAATCACCGCGGCCGCCGGCGATGGAACGTATTCCAGAATTGCTCCCTGCTTCCGCAGCGTCGCCGTCAAGTCCGCGGGATCCACATCCTGAACGGCGATATTTTTCTCAATCGCGCGATGCGCCGCCACGCCCGCCGCCTGGCCCAGAATCATATACTGCGGCTCCATTCGCATCGAGGAATACGCCACATGGCTCGCTGAGAAACAAACCGGCACCAGCAGATTGCTCGCCTGATCCCGCTTCGGCAGCATCACCCGAAACGGAATCTGATACGGCTTCACCGGCACCTGCATGTCGCCTTCGTTGCGGGCGAACCCTTCCGCATCCACAATGCGTTCGATGTTATGCGAATCGCTGTTATATGAACCCATCCCGATCGGGTCGGGTTTGGTCAGCTCCGTCTGAAGATCCTGCTGCACCGCCACATACTCACCCGTCATACGGCGCGCTTCCCGAATATAGAGCTGATAGGGCCAGTGCTCCGTATCCACAAATTCATCCCGGCATAGCCCCCACCGGTTCATCTCCGCGCGCAAGGCTGCCGGCACCCGCGCGTCGTGAGCCAGGAAATAGAACAGCCCCGCGTTGTAGTCCTTGTGTGCCTGCCAGATCTGCTGCCGCCTCGCATAATCGCCGTCCGGATACTGCCAGCTGCCCCCGATGTAATCAGTCGACACCGCACCCTGATTGTTCACATCCGCCTTGCCATTGGGCAGCGGATCGATCTTTAGAAACGTCCCCAAAGCGGGCAAGCGCCCCTCTGCTTTCGTGCGCGCCTCGATCAGCCGCGCCAGCAGTTCATACCTCTCCGCCCGATACCCGGCCGGCCGCGGGAATGCAACCTGATTCGACGCAACATCTGAGAAACACATCCGGAAGTTGTACGACTGAACCTTGCGATCCGCTGAGCCGGGCGCTCCAGGCTTCTCAGCGGACACCTCCGGCAGCAGCTGATGCCGCGCGTCGTAAGGGGACACATCCACCAGAAACTGGTGCAGCGGCGTCCGGTCGCGCACGCCCGCCAGGCTCTCGCCGTATTGCGAACTGCCTTCCCGCCCCACTGTGTAAGACACGCCCGCCTGCGCCATCAGATCGCCTTCATACGAGCTGTCGATAAACACCCTGGCGCTGAATGAATCGCCGCGCTCGGTGGTGATTTCATCCACGCGCAGTCCGCTCTTCTTCACCGCATTCCCCGGCTGCAGCCGCTCACGTTCAAACACTGCCACGCCGGCCTCGCGCAGCATGTCACGGAAGATGTCTTCCGCCACATGCGGCTCGTGATACCACGCCACGTCGTTGCCGAACCGGTTCATCTGATAGTGGCGGCCCACGCGATAGTAGAACTCCAGCGCGTACCCGCCAATCACTTCCTTCTTCCCGAAGTCGGTAAACCCCAGACCGCCCGACACCATGCCGCCCAAATGGTTCCCAGGCTCCACCAGCGCGGTCTGCAGGCCTTCACGCGCAGCCGTCACCGCCGCAATCACGCCGCCCGCCGTACCGCCGTACACCACAACATCGAAGTGGCGCGCTGCTCCAAACGCCGCGGAGGCACAGCCAAGCAGGAGCGCAAATACCAGTCTCATGGTCTTCGCCAAACTATCACACGTACCGTTCACCTTTTAGCGGCCGATATCCGCCTTTTGTTTCACTTTCCGGCACCTCGGAGCCGCAACCCGTTTATTTTCAACGGCCTTGTGATGGCCGCGAGGCTGCCTTATTAATGGCGTAACCCGAAACCAAACGGGAACAATGGAGGAAGAAAATGAAAACCATCAACAGTTCAGTCGTTGCCAAAATTTCCGCGGCGCTCAGCGTCGCCTGTCTGTTCGGAGCAAGTCTGCACGCGCAGCCCAACGCCATGGTCGCTAAGGTGCCGTTCGCCTTCGTCGCGACAGGACGCACCATGCCCGCCGGCTCTTACCTGTTCCAGGACGCCGCCAATCAGACGGCAACGTTCATTCGCAACATCGGCACAGGTAAGGCCATCTACGTTGCCGCTTCCGAAGCCGGCGGGGAGAGCCGCTCCGAGCGCCCGTGCGTCCGCTTCCATCGCTACGGCTCCGAATTCTTCCTCGCGGAAGTCTGGTCCAGTTCCGGAGTCAGCCGCCACGTGCCGGTCTGCCGCCGCGAACGCGAACTAAGACTCTCGCCGAAGACCATCGAAGCCATGGTTCTGGTCACAATCCCCATCCGCGCCGATTGAACCCTTAACCATTCAAACCCGCGGCTCACGCCTCGCGCAGCAATGGCTTTCTGACGTACTTCGTCGAGACCTTCTCGATCGGTTCGTCCAGAGTCACGCGTGAGCCGCGGCGCGCCACCACGCGCACATACCCGATCGTTCTGCCCTCATCGGCACTTACTGCCTGCAGCTCGACATGATTCTCAGGTGCAATCACGCGGTGCCAGTCGAGCCACAGTTTCCAGCCCTCCGTCATTGTGTCAGCCGTTTCCACAGTCACAATACCGGTGCGCTCCCAGTGCCGCCGCCACCACTCTGCCGAATGCAGACACCACAGATCCTGCGTCCACCATCCGCGCAAATGCTCCGGCGGCGCAGCCTCCATCTCCTGCACCAGCCCCGCGCCCGCAATGCCAAGGAAACCGCCCGGTTTCAGCAATCGCGCCAGGTACCCCAGATACAGATCGTCTGTTCCGTAGTAAGAAAACGAATCCAGCGAAACAATCGCATCGAAGAACCCGGCCCCAAACGGCAGCGCGCGGGCATTCGCATGAATCGCAAACACCTCATCCGCCGCACCTGCATCCTGAATACGTCGCGCGTTCTCCGAAGCGCCGAACCAAAGGTCCGCGGCCCACACCCTGACCCCAAATTCCCGGTTCAAAAAAATTGACGAAAGCGCGCGCCCGCACCCCAGGTCCAGCACCCGCATCCCCGGTTTCAACGCCATCGCCTCAGCCAGCCATTCTGCCATCCACAGCGGATTAGCCGAGCCGCTGATTCCAGCCGCAACCCATTCCGGGTTGTATTTGGCGGAACGCGGAAAGCGGTCGGGGTTCATCACGGGCGGTTCTCATCATAGACCATCACCTCCCACTCGCCATTGCTTTCCCGGCACATTGGTGCTAGCGTTTGGGGAACTCGCGAAAGTGTGATTTCATGCAAAATCGGTATACGTTGATAGCCAGGCTGGGCGGCCTGGCAGCTCTGTTCTGTCCCTTCGCCCTTATGCTTGCCCAAACCGGCGGCACCATCACCGGCACGGTTTCGGATGCCACCGGCGCCCTCGTCCCCGGCGCGCGCATCACCATGACCAACCCGCAGGTCGGCGCGAAGTTCGACGCCGCCACTACCGCCACGGGCAACTACACCATTCCCGCCCTGCCCGTCGGCACTTACACCCTCTCGGTCGAGGCCGCCGGCTTCGCCAAATACAACGACACCAATATCCAGGTGCAGCAGGCCGTTACCACCCGCGTCGACGTCGTCCTGAAGATCGGTTCCGCAACCGAGTCAGTGGACGTCTCCGCCGAATCCACCCTGCTGAAGACCGAAAGCGCCGAGCAATCTACCACCCTCACCGGCAAACAGATCGCCGAGCTGCCCATCAACTTCGGCATCGGCGCCGGCGCCATCCGCAATCCCCTTTCCTTCATCCAGCTCACCCCCGGAGCCACCTTCAACGGATGGAACAACATCTCCATTAACGGCGGCACCAACAACTTCAAAATTCTCTTCGAAGGCCAGGAAGCCGACAGCGCCTACCAGGTGCAGGTTTCCGACGAAGAGCAGCCCTCCGTCGAAGCCATCGAGCAGTTCACGCTGCAGACCTCCAACTTCGCCGCCGAATACGGACTCATCGGCAACGGCGGCCTCTATAACTTCACCTCGAAAAGCGGCACCAACCAGTTCCACGGCAGCGCCTACGATTACTTCCAGAACACTTTCCTCAACGCCGGCATTCCGTTCACTGATGACGGCACCGGCCACCACACCAAAGTCGTCAAGCACCTGAGCGATGGCGGCTTCTCCGTCGGCGGCCCGGTCTGGGTCCCCAGGGTCTACAACGGCCGCAACCGCACGTTCTTTTTCTTCAATCTGGAGAAATACCGCGACCGCGAACAGCTCTACGCCGGCACCACAACCGTGCCCAACGCCGAATTCCGCGCAGGCAATCTCAGCAACAATCTGGCGGTCACCGGCTTCCGCAACATCGGTACCGATTTCGCCGGCCGGCCCATCATCCAAAACACCATCTACGATCCCTCCACCGCCGTCATCGATTCCAGCGGCCGCCGCGTGCTGCAGCCCTTCGCCAACAACATCATTCCGCCCAGCCGCATCGATCCCACAGCCGCCAAGCTCATCGCCACCTTTCCCACGCCGAACATCGGCAATGATCTCTACGTCAACAACTTTTCGCAGTCCGGTGCGTTCTTCAAGCTCCAGAATCTTCCGTCCATCAAGATCGATCAGAACTTCGGCACCAACATCAAGCTGTCCGGCTATTACTCGTCTCTGGCCACCGATAAATCCAACGGCGTCGATGGACTTCCCGCCGCTTTGTCCCAGGTGCGCGATCAGTACATCCGCGAGCACTCCGTCCGCCTGAATTACGACCAAACCATCTCACCCACGCTGCTGCTGCACATCGGCGCCGGCTTTCTTCGCCATCGCAATCCGGACACCGTGCCCGTCGCGAGTTCCGGCTTCGATCTCACCTCCATCGGAATCACGGGAGCGCCCGGCACCGGCTATCCGCGCATCGGCGCCGGCAGCCTCGGCGACAGCACCCTGGGCGGTCTCGCGGTAGCAATCGGGCCCGGAACACGCGGCCTGTACATTGATCAAAAGCCCGTCGCCAACGCCAACATGACGTGGGTCCACGGCAATCACACCTCAAAAATCGGAATCGATTGGAAGATCGATACGGAAACCGCCGAGAACTTCATCGGCTTAAGCCCCGCGTACGCCTTTAGCTCTTCAGAAACCTCGCAGCCCCTCTACGGTCAGGTGCTTCCCAGCGGCACCGGCACCGGTTCTGCTTACGCCAGCTTCCTGCTCGGCCAGTACGACAGCGTGTCGGTGGCGAACGCGGTCACCCCGCAATACCGGCGCACTTCCTGGGCGCTGTTCATTCAGGACACCTGGAAACTAACGCGCAAACTCACCATCGATTACGGGCTCCGCTGGGATCTGCAGCAGCCGCTGCGTGAAATCCACGATCGCGAAGTCAGCTTCAACCCGGGCGTCGTCAACCCCAATGCCGGCGGACTCCTCGGCGGCGCGCTCTTCGCCGGCTCCGGCCCCAACCGCTGCAACTGCCAGCTCGCCAACATCTATCCCTACGCCATCGCCCCGCGCCTCGGCGTTGCTTACCAGCTCAACCCCAAAACCGTCATTCGCGGCGGATGGGGCCTCAGCTACGGCCAGCTCGCGCCCACAGGCTCCTACCCCTCCACAACCGGCACCGGCTTCAACACGGTCAGCGTGGTTTCGCCTGGCAACGGCGTGGCCGCCGGTACGCTCTCCGCGCCGCTCAACATCAATCAGGCCGCTCTCTATAACGCCAGCTACGATCCTGGCCTGCTGGTCGTTCCCGGGGCTGCCGTGCAGGGCGCGCCATCTCTGGTTGATCCGAACGGCGGAAGGCCTCCCCGCGTCAGCCAATGGAACATTTCGCTGCAGCGCGAACTCTTCAAAGACCTTGTGGTGGAAGCCGCCTATCTGGGCAACAAATCCGCATGGCTGAACACCGGCAGCAATCTCATCAATTACAACGCGGTTAATCCCGCGAAGCTGCAGGCTCTCGGCCTGGGCGACCTCACCAACCCCGCCACCACCGCGCTGCTCTCTTCCACCATCACCTCGCCGCTCGCGGTCGCCGCCGGATTCAAGCTGCCTTACGCCGGCTTTCCGACCAACGGCACCGTGCTGCAGAGCCTGCGCCCGTATCCGCAGTACAGCAGCATCGGAGCGCTCTGGGCCCCTCTGGGCGATGCCTGGTATGACGCTCTGCAGATCAAGCTCACCAAGCGCTTCTCCCACGGTCTCGCGGCCACCATGTCTTACGCGTTCTCCAAGACCGAGGACAGCACCACCAATGCCGGCAGCATCTATAACCGCGGCAGCTTCAAAGGTCTTTCCGTCAACGACATTCCCAACATCCTCAGCCTGAGTGTCGATTACACTATCCCCACTTACGGCTTCGTCAGCCGCAACAGGATCACGCGCGGGTTTCTTGCTGATTGGCGCATCGGCACCGTCGATACCTGGCAGAGCGGCGCGCTGCTCGGTGCCCCCACCTCGAGCAACAATATCGGCAGCTATCTATCCACCGGCTATACGCGCGAAGTGCGCGTACAGGGAGTGCCGCTCTATCTCAAAGACCCGAACTGCGGCTGCATCGATCCAACGCAGCAGACGGTTCTTAATCCTGCCGCCTGGCAGAACCAGACCGCGGGCGTTCCGGGCAGCAACATCGTCTATTACAACGATTTCCGCGCGCAGCGCCGGCCCATCATCTCCGGCAGCCTCGGTAAGAGCTTCATCATCCGGGAGCGCATCTCCCTCAGCATCCGCGCCGAGTTCTTCAACCTCTTCAATCAGGATCTCTCGCTCGCGAATCCCAGCACTTCGAGCCCCGGCAATCCGCCCACTTACTCGAACGGCAAACTCACCGGCGGCTTCGGCTTCTTGAATTACACCGGCATCGTGTCCAACAGCGTGAATTCCTCGCTGCCCACGCCGCGTACCGGCCAGCTCGTGGCGCGCTTCCAGTTCTAAGCGCAAAATAGGGGAGGGACGCGTCCACGCTGCCCTCCCCGCACTCATGCTGCTTACCGCCGCCCTGCTGATCGGAAGTCAGGCCTGCACTCCCTGCCACGCGGCCATCGCGGAAGCTTACGCCAAAACGCCCATGGCGCGCTCGAGCGGACGAGCTGATCCCCTGCCCTCTGCGCAGTTCACCGCCGCCGGCCACAAATATCAGGTTCAGGGCAACAAACTTTCCTGGAGCGGCGGCTCCGTCCCAATCGATTGGTTCATCGGCTCCCAGGCCGCTGGCAGAAGCTTCCTTTTCTCACGCGAACAATACCTCTACGAGCTGCCGGTCACCTGGTACTCTCAACGCGCCATGTGGGACGCTTCGCCAGGCTATGAGCACACAACCGAAGTACAGCTGAACCGCGCGGTTGAACCCAGCTGCCTCTGGTGCCACGCCAGCCGCGTGCGTCCCGTTCTGGGCACGCAAAACCGCTATGGCGATCCGCCGTTTGCCGAAGCCGGAGTCAGCTGCGAACGCTGTCACGGCCCCGGCAGCGAGCACGTCAAAAATCCGCAGGCCGCCGCTATGGTCAACCCCGCCAGGCTCCTTCCCGACCGGCGCGACTCTATTTGCGCGCAATGCCATCTCACCGGGGAAGCGCGCGTCGAAAAGCCCGGACGCCGCATCAACGAATTTCAACCCGGCGACCAGCTCACCGACTACGCCACCTTTCTTGCGCGCCCTCGCGATGAACTGCGCGTCACCAGTCACGTCGAAAAGCTCAACGCCAGCGCCTGCAAACGCGCTTCCGGCGACCGGCTCTGGTGCGGCACCTGCCACGATCCGCACACCACCACCGTCAGCAGCACGGAGACAGCCTGCCGCAGCTGTCACGCGGAAGCGCACCACCGCGATGAAAGCTGCGCCGCGTGTCACATGCCGAAAACGCAGGCGGCTGATGGCGGCCACGGCGTCCTCACCGATCACAGCATTCCGAGCACGCGCCCGCACGCCGCGCGCCGGCAGAGCAACAATCTCCAGGCCATCCTCGGAACAGCCGACGATCGCGCCCTCGGCCTCGCCTATTCCTCCCTCGGAGACTCCCGCGCCCGCGCCTATCTTCTCCGCGCCGTGCCCGCCGATGCCGAAGTGAAGCTCCGCCTCGCCGCCACCGAGTCCGACCCCCGGCACGCCGCCGCCCTCTACGAAGCGGTTCTCCGTACGAAGCCCTCGGACACCGTGGCGCTGGTCAACCTCGGCGTGCTCTATGCCAGCGCCGGCCGTCCGGAGGAAGCCGCCAAACTGTGGGAGCGCGCCCTTGCGGCCAATCCCGCCATCGAAGGCGCCGTCTTCAACCTCGCGCAGATTCGCCCGCCCGCGGAAGCCCGCTCACTGCTGCGCCGCTATCTCGAATTCAACCCCGCCTCCGCCGCAGCGCGCGCCAGGCTGTCTGCACTTCCATGAGCCGCGCTTTTCTCATCCTCCTCGCCGGCTGCCTCGCCGCCGCTGCGCAGGCTCCCATCCGTTTCGAGGAGATCGCCCAAAAAGCCGGGCTGCGCTTCACCATGCGTAACGGCGAATCCGGTGCCTTCCACCAAATCGAACTTATGGGCGGCGGCGTCGCCGTTCTCGACTACAACAACGATGGCTGCCCCGATATCTTCTTCACCAACGGCGCCGAAATCCCCAGCCTGCAAAAAACCGGACCCCAATTCTTCAACCGCCTCTTCCGCAACAACTGCGACCTCACCTTCACCGATGTCACCGCCCAGGCGGGCGTCGCCGGTGAAGGCTACTCCATGGCCGTGGGCATCGGCGATTTCGACAATGACGGCCTCGCCGATATCTACGTAGCCGGCGTCAACCGCAACATCCTTTACCGCAATCTCGGCAACGGCCGCTTCGCCGATGTCACCGCGCACGCCGGCCTCTCCGGAAACATTCCCGGCCAGGCCAAGCCCTGGTCCGTCTCCGCCGGCTGGTTCGATTACGACAACGATGGCTGGCTCGATCTGTTCGTCGCCAACTACGTAACGTGGGATCCCAAAAACGAACCCCGCTGCGGAACCCCGGCCGCACCCTTCTACTGCCACCCCAGCGCTTACATCGGTCTGCCGAACCAGCTCTTCCACAACAATCACGACGGAACCTTCACCGATGTGTCCAGGGCTTCGGGCATCGCCGCTCACATCGGCAAAGGCATGGGCGTAGCATTTGCCGACATGGATGGCGATGGCTTCCCCGATGTCTTCGTCGCCAACGATTCCGTGCCCGGCTTCCTGTTCCATAACCAGCGCAACGGAACCTTCCGCGAGATCGGTCTCGAGTCCGGCGCCGCGCTCCGTGACGATGGCGCGGCGGTCGCCGGCATGGGCGTAGACTTCCGCGATTACAACAACGACGGCCGCCCCGACCTGGTCATCTCCGGCATGATCAACGACAGCTTCCTTCTCTTCCGCAATCTCGGCGGCACGCGCGGCTTTGATGACGATTCGCAGCAATCCGGCCTCCTCATGGGAACCCGGCAGCTCACCGGCTGGGGCCTCGGCATGTACGATTTCGATAACGACGGGTGGAAGGATTTGTTCTTCGCCCTCGCGCACTTCACCCAGCTGGGCCGCTACCTGGGCCGCGATGCCGCGCTGCCCAACCGCGTCTTCCGCAATGTGGAGGGCCGCCGTCTCGAAGACGTCTCCGCCCTTGCCGGACCGGATCTTCAGGCCGCCGCTCTGCACCGCGGAGTGGCCTTTGCCGATTTCGATGGAGACGGCCGCATGGATGCCGTCGTCACCTCCCTGAACGGCCCCGCGAAACTCTTCCACAATGTCACCTCCGGCGCAAACCACTGGCTCGCGCTTCGTCTTCGGGGCGTTCGCAGCAACCGCATGGGGCTCGGCGCTGCCGTAACAGTCCACCTCCCTGATGGCCGCACCCTCACCAATCACGCCACCACCGCCGTCGGTTATGCCAGCGCCAGCGAGGCACTCGTACGCTTCGGCCTCGGCGCAAACACCGCAGTGATGCGCGTCGAAATTCGCTGGCCATCTGGACACACGCAGGAACCCAGGATCGCCAAAGTGGACACCGTCGTGGAGGTAATCGAGCAATGATGCCGTGGGCAAGACTGGCCTTCGCGCTGCTCCTTGCCGCCGCCGATCGCGATTCGCCCGGTTACGCGGATTACCGGCGTGCCAACGATCTCTTTGTCGCGAAGCAGTTTCCCGCTGCCCTCGCCGCTGTGGAAGCCGCGCTGCGCCGCGACCCCCGCCTGGTGCCCGCCCTGACGCTGCACGCCAAGATGGCGATGTCGGCAAATCAGTTCGACGCCGCCCGCGCGGATCTGGAACACGCTCTCGCCGCGGACCCCGCCTCGGGCTACGCGCAGTTCCTCTACGGTCTGAACTTCTACCTCGCGAACGATCTCGCCAATGCGCTCCCGGCGTTGGAAAAAGCCCGCGGCCTGCAGCCGTCCGACGCGCGCGCCGCTCTCTACCTCGGCCTCACCTGCGAGAGCCTCGGTCGCGCCTCCGAAGCCATGACGCTCTACGAAGAAGCGGCGCGCCTCGAGCGAAACGCCAACGCGCCACAGCCGGAAACGCTCCTCACCGGCGCGCGCCTGCTGCTCACTCTCGGCCGCCTGCCCGAATGCGATCGTTGGCTGCGCGAAGCTCTCGCGCTCGCTCCCGGTTCCCGCGAATGCCACTTCGAACTCGCCCGTCTGCTCCTTCGCGAAGGCCATCCCGCCCAGGCGGCAAAGGAAGGCGAGCAGGCCCTCCGCCTCCGCGGCGCCACTCCGTCCGACGCCCAGCTCCACTTCGTCCTGATCCGCGCCTACCGCGACAGTGACCCCGATAAAGCCGCACAGCACGCCACCGCGCTCCGGGCTCTGCAGCCGGCACCAGGTCCACGTCAGTAACAAGCGTGACGGCCGGCTGCTGTCCACGGCCGTTCACAGCCTTTGACACACTAATTTCCCTTTGCATTCAACAAACACAGCGGCCCGCTCAATTTCTGCCTGTTAATGTGAGGCCGAAAGGGTATCACTATGTCATCCGCTGCTCAGATCAACGCCAATCGCACCAATTCCGAGTCCTCCACCGGACCCCGTACCGAAGCCGGCAAAGCCAAATCCAGCCTGAACGCCTTCAAACACGGTCTCGCCTCAGGCAAGCTCATCATCGAAGGTGAAAGCCGCGAAGACTTCAATGCCATGAAGAACGATCTCCGCTTCGAGTACCACCCCAACACCACCACCGAAGAATTCCTCATCGAAAAGATGGCGATGTCTCTCTGGTTCGCCCGCCGCGCCATGGTCGCGCAGTCCGTCACCCTCAACAACGCTCCCGACGACGATTTCTTCCCCGAGAAGAAACTCGCCCTCATGATCCGCTACCAGGCCGTCCACGACCGCGCGTTCTACAAAGCCTTGGAAACACTCCGCAAACTGCAAAAAGAGCGCAGCCAGAACAAGCTGGTGCAGAACATTGGCTTCGTTCAGAAAGCCTCCGCGGAAGAGCTCTGGGACTTCGCCGTCGAGCAACACAAAAAGCAGTATCCCGGTGAACCCTTCCCCGAATTCAGTCCCGAAGAGAAAGCCAAACTGATCGAATCGCTCCGCTAATTTGCAAAAACCCCCTCCCTCGAACCCGCCTCGCCAACCCGCAAGCCCAAACTCCCTCTCCGCTCGCGAAGTCACTGCTATATTTGCCCCAGGAGCAGTTCCCCATGAACCCCCTTCCCCCCGACGATCTCCACCGCCATCTCACCGTCGCCGACAGCGAAAGCCCGGACCAACCCCGCGTGGGACTGGCCGGAGACACCTACACCATCCTGCTGACCGGGGAAGATACCGCCGGCCGTTTCTGTCTCATCGACATGTTTGTGCCCCCAGGTGGCGGTCCGCCTCCCCACCGCCACGATTTCGAAGAGTCGTTCACCGTGCTCGAAGGCGAAATCGAGGCCACCTTCCGCGGCACCCGTTCCGTCGTTCGTGCCGGCAGCACCATCAACATTCCGGCCAACGCCCCTCATCAGTTCCGCAACGTCTCAACCCACCCCGCGCGCCTGCTGTGCATCTGCTCACCCGCCGGGCAGGAAGACTTCTTCCGCGAAACCGGCGTTCCCATCGCAACACGGACGGCTGCCCCGCCCGAACTCGACGCGACCGCGCAGGACACCCTGAAGGCCAAAGCGATGGCGCTTGCCCCGAAGTACCGCACGGAATTTCTCGAGAACGCATGAACCCCGCGGCCACCAGAGCGATCGTCACCGCGCTCACCGGCGCCGCGCGGTCCATCCGGGTCTGGCGCGTGCTGACGCTCGACGAAATTCTAAAAATATATGGACCGTCAGCCGACACCGGCCGCCCATAATTCCGAGCCCTCTCGGCTGCGCAGCGTGCTCGCCCGCCGCCTCATGCGAGCCGGCCTCCGGCGCGATGCTTGCGATTTCGACGATCTAAAGTGCGCGGCTCGGCGAAAAAGTACAGCACCGCACTCGAGAAAGCGAACAGCTGGTGGCGTCCAAAAACGGCGCGAGCCGCCTGGTGGTTTACAGCCGCGCGCCTCGCGCGCTACCGGGGAATCGACATCCTCGGCTTCGAGAAGGAACCCGACTTCGCCATTTGGAACGGCGAGCTAACCTGGTTCGTATTTCCCGCCCGGCCCAAGCCGCCGGACCCCTGGGAATCCGCCGGCGAGCGAAAGCGCGTTGAGGCTTCGAAGCCGCTTCACGATGTCCGGTTTCAATACCGCTTGACCGCGGTGGACGAAGCCATGCAATCGGCGGACCTGCTGCCCCCGCACTCGCAGGCCTTCGCCGCGGCGCTGGTCGCGCTGCTCTATTTAATCCGCCGGGCTTTGATCATCATGGCCACACCGACTATCGCTGCGCCGAAGCAAACGCCCGAACCCAAAAGCTGAACGACATCCACCGTCCGGTAAACGCCAAAGTGAGGACTATCCATGACGCGCACCAGCCCAACCACGCCGATGAGCAAAGGCATCAACCAAACCACCACAGCCGGTCGTCTGCGTTCCATTTATTGTTCGCTCCCGTATCCGGCCGCGCTGCTCCGGCTGGTCATTCGTCTGGCCAGAAAATCAATGAACACCCTGGTCTTCGCCGGCAGTAACTTCCCCGGCGTCAACGCGAAAACCGGCACCGGCCGGAAATGCCACTGCGGCAGAACCCGGCACAGCCGCCCGGCCTCGATATCCTCGCGCGCCAGCAATGCATCCAAAGGCGCGATGCCCACGCCCAGCGTCGCAAAGCGACGCACGAGCGCGAAGTTGTTCACCGCGATCCGCTCCGGGACATTCACCCGCTCGGCGCGGCCGTCCTTCACCAGCGTCCAGTTCTCTTCCCAGTGCGGGCACACCATCCGGATACACGAGTGCCGCAACAGGTCGCGCGGCTGTTCGGGAGCGCCATGCAGGCGAATGTATTCGGGCGCCGCATAAAGCTCATGCTGAATATCCGCAAGGTGCCGCGCCGTCAGCGCCGAATCGGGCTGCGGCCCCAGGCGAATCGAGAGATCGATGCCGCCCTGCATCAGATCCGCCCACTGTTCAGAAAGCTGCAGATCGAAAGTAATGTCAGGATACAGGCCCGCGAACTCCGCGATCAGCGGAGCCAGAAACAGCGTGCCGAAATCCACAGGCAGCGAAAGCCGCAGCCGCCCGCGCGGCGCCTCGGTCATGTCTTCCAGCTGGCGCTGCGCCATCGCTGCCGCATCCACAATCTGCCGGCACTGCGCGTAGAACACCTCGCCTGCTTCGGTCAGATCGATGCGCCGCGTGGTCCGGTGCAGCAGTCGAATCCCCAGAGATTTTTCCAGTCCGGTAATACGGCGGGACAAAGTCGAATCCGGGATGCCAAGCGCTTCCGCCGCGCGCCGAATGCTCTTGGTTTTGGCCACTTCTCCAAACAGCGCGATGTCGGCAAGGTTTCGGTCGATTCTTCCATTCATGGCACGCTGAATCTTGAATCGGCCCCTTTATCCCACTCGAAAGAATAACAGAACATTGGTTATCACTATGTCCTTTCACTTTTCCATCGGCGATACCGCCGTCGTCCTGGTCGATCATCAGGTCGGAACCATTAACTGGGCCGGCGAGCTTTCGCCTCAGGTGCGCGAAGAGCTGAAGATGTTCGTGCGCGTCTTTGCCCGGTTCGCCAAAGCCGCAGGAATGCCCGTCGTGCTCACCAGCAGCCTGGAAACACAGGCGCAGGGATTGTTATTACCGGAACTGAAAGAAATCTTTCCTGAAGAATACGACCGCCGCGTGCAACGCACCGGCGTCATCAACGCCTGGGATGACCCGAACTTCGCGCAGGCCGTCCGCGACACCAATCGGAAGAACCTGGTGATGTCCGGCCTGACGACCGATGTCTGCCTCGTTCCGCCCGCGCTCAGCGCCAAATCCGAAGGCTTTAACGTGGTCTGCCTCTTCGACCAGAGCGGAGCCTGCACCAAAACCGCCGCCATCAACTCGCGCCAGCTGCTGGCCGATGCCGGCATCCCGATCATGACCACGATTCCGATGATCACCCATTTGCTGGGCGACTACACTCATCCCGCTTCGGGCGCGTGGTTCCAGGCGATGGATCAGGAGAAAGTCTTCGATCTCCTGGGCAAAGGCAACGTGCGCTAGCTAAGCGGCTGTTTACCCTGTGCCGCAATCAGCATGGCCTGCATGCTGCCCAGCAGATAAGCGAGCGAAGGGTTCGGGCGGTATTCGCCGGGCGTTCCTCTGCCGGCGCCGCCGCCGCGGCCTTCCTTCGCCGGGTCACCGCCCACGCCGGGTATATGATCGGGTATCATGATGCCGTCGAACTTCACTTCCACCAGCGCGCGCATGATCTTGCTCATGTCGTAATATCCGTCATCGATCATTGCCTCCCGGAAGTGCGGCAGGGGAGCGCTGACGTTGCGGAAGTGAATCTTGAACAGCTTCTTTCTGGGCCCAAAGTAGCGGATCATGTCCACCGGCTCGGCGCCGGTCATCTTGCCGCCTTCCAACCAGCTTCCGCAGCACAGGCAGACGCCGATATTCGGACTGTTGGCAATCTCGATCGCCCGCTTATAGCCTTCGAAGTTGGAGAAGATACAGCGCGGGACTCCGGCCAGCATGGGCTGAGGCGGGTCGTCCGGGTGGATGCCGATTCGGACACCGGCTTCTTCCGCCACCGGCACCACCTTCTTAATGAAGTAGGTGTAGTTGTCCCAGATCTCTTCTTTTGAGAACACGCGGCCATGCGAGAGCGGCTCGGAGTAAGTCTTGCCCGCCCAGGTGCCGTGGGCATCGGGACTCGAAAGATCGAGCGCGGCGGCCGAATACCCGCGCGGGCTCACCTCTCGCCCGCTGCGCCAGATGCCATTGCCCATATGGGCATAGGTGCTGTAAGGAATGCCGGCTTTGCCCAGGTAACGAATGTAGTTCAGATACTCTTCGATCTTTTGATCGCGCCCCGGAAGGTTCAGGGTCACTTCCGGCATGTTGTGCAGGCTGCCGCTCGGGCCGGCTCCGCTGCCGATGTTATACACGCGGAAGCCTTCGGACTTCCCACTTCCGGCGCAGCTCAATAAACGCTTCCGCCGTGGCGTTCTTCGGGTCCGGTGCAAGGCTCACCCAGGTGACGCCCAGCTGCTTCAGGTACAGCATATTTTCAGGGGTGGCCGCACCGGCGCTGATGCCAATCTTGATGCCCGGCGGGATGGGCGTCAGCTTTGCCGATGCACGGCCTGCGGCGGCCATCAAAGCAGCTCCGCCAAGAGCGAGTTTTGCGAAATCCCGGCGTTCGGGATGGGAAGGTGCGTCCGTGTTTTTGGAATCAGGTTTGTTCATGCGCTGCCTCACTAAAACTCCGCACGGAAGGACAACTGCATGTTTGCCTGGGCCGTGCCGAAATTGGAAAAGTCTCCGATCGTACCGGTGAACCTGGCCCACGTTAAGGGGCTGTTTAAATTGTAAGTCGTATTTGGCGCGGAGAGTTGCGGACGCTTCCACGGCAGGTTATGCCCGTCCACGCGCGCGCTTAGTTTCAGACGTTCCCCGCGCGGCTTCCAGGTCTTGGTGACGAAGAACTGCATCCACAGTATCGAGGGCGCGTCCAGATCCCGCGCGCCCAGCGACCCAATGGTGTAAGACGCCGGATACGCGAACGAGCTCATATTGAAATACGGGTTTTGGCCCTGCGGCACCGGGAAGCGGTTGCCGATCTGATAATCCGGAACGATGGCCTGATCGGCAGCGGCGTTACCGCGTTCACACGGTTGATGCTCAGCAGGTAGCGATTCGGGCTGCCGGCATACGTCACCGAAACAGGAATGCCGGAAAGCGCATTCTCGCTCAGGTCCGCCTTCCAGCCGCCGAGTATCGTGTTCAGCAGCCCGCCGTGGTTCAGGAACCGTTTGCCTTGTCCCACCGGCAATTCATAGATGATGTAAGCGCCGAAGTTTCGTTCCTGGTCGAATGCGGTCCGCGCTTTGCCCGCCCGCGTGTAGTAGTTCAGCGTATCGTCGTTGCTCAATGATTTGGAGATATTGAACGTTGCATTGAAGATGAGTCCGTGGCTGTAGCGCTTCTCAACGGCAAAGTTGCCACTGTGCCACGTGCTATGGTTGAAGTTCCCCAGCAGATTGATGGCGCCGAACTGCGGATACATCATGTAATTCTGCTGCGTCCCCAGGCTCACGATGGAATCCTGCAGCGCCCGGTCGCTTCCGAGCGCAATCGACGTAGGGATCTGGTTGATGTTCCAGCTGCGCTGCAAGTCCCACTCCCACCGTCGCCTGATACATGGCGCTGATGAACCAGTTGTTCGCCGGCTGATACTGAAATCCGCCCGACCAGTTCATGATGTAGGCGTTGTGCAGGTTCGGGATCGCGCCAGGTCACGTTGCGGCTGCCGTAGTTTGCGCCGGATACGGGACCGTTCCGTCCGCGTTCACCTTGTACTGAATCGGCCCGGGCCCATCCTTCAGATAAAATACCGGCTGCGGATTGCCGGTGGGCTGCAGAATGTTGTAAGTCGCGGAGTACTCGTCGAATCCCCCCTGACCGGCGCTGTCCACCGTCATGATTCCGTAAGAAGCGCGAAACACGGCGTTTCTGCGGAAGCTCCACGCCAGTCCCACGCGCGGCTGAAAATTGTTGAGGTCGCGCTTGCCGATGGGTCCTTTGGGATGGATGATGGCCCCCTTCATTCCCGTCACAGGGTCGGTGGCGTTCGGATCGAACTGAGACTGCTGGTCATATTTCGTCTCATAGGGCGAGAAATAGCTCCAGCGCAGGCCCAGGTTCAAAGAGAGGTTTGGCAGCAGTTTCCAATCGTCCTGGACGTACGCTTCCTGATCCCAGAGGCGGGGCAGGAAGATCGCCTGCTGTTTCGAAAAAACCGCGCTGGTCACCGCTCCCAGTTCAAAAGCCGCGAAATCGATGCCGGTGTTGGAAACGCCAGGCAGGGAAGTTCCGCCGGTGAAGTTATACTGCCCTCCCGGCAGCGAAGTTCCGGTGTCGCTGTACAGGGTGCGGGTGGTTTCAAAGCCAAGCTTGACGCTGTGCTTGCCCGCGATGATCGTGAAGTTATCCTGCACCACCCGGTCCTCGCCCACCTGGCGCGTGTAACTAAGTGGCGCGATGCTGTAGCCGATATTGAAATACGGCAGCGTGACGGGCGCGACGCCAGGCACGGTCAGGGCTGTCTTCGTGGTGTCGGGACGGTCGGGGTTGGATGAGGCCCGGCGGTTGTACCCGATCCGCGCTTCGTTGAACATGCGGCTGGAGATGATGGAAGTGAAGCTCAGCACGCCATTGATGTCATCCGTGGGATTGATTTCGCGCGAGGCATTGAATGCCGATTTCGCGAACGCGTCGCCGTTCTGCCCGCGGTTGTGATACTGCGAGTAGCGGCCAAACATCTTTTCGTTGGCGGAAAACTGGTGGTCGATCTTCTCGTCCCAGCGGTCGCGGTGCAGACAGCGGCAGCTGTTGACAGCCTGCAGATTGTTGGTAGGCCCGGTGCGGCTCGGCGTACCCGCCAGGTTCGGCGCATTCCAGATGCCCAGAGCGATAAACTGCGCCGCCACAGGATCGATGCGGCTTTTCGGAATGATATTCCCCACGAACGGATCGCGCACAAACGTGGAGCCCACCTGGCGCGTGGTCGCCGGGTCGTAAATGGGCAGCCCACCGCCTGCGGCATCCTTGAACGAGAAGTCGCCGTTGAGCATGTCCGGCGTGGGTACGGTGTTCAGGTTGTAGTTGATGGTGTGTTCGTGGTTGATGGCGTAATCCGAAAGCCAGAAGGTTTTGTTACGTCCGTTGTATATTTTTGGAATCACCACCGGGCCGCTCACCACCAGGTCGAAGGTCTCGTAATACCAGGGAGCCTGCGGCGGGTTGGGATTCTGGGTGAGATACGCACGCTGCGACCAGCTTCCCGGCAGATAGCGATCCTCGAAGCTCATGTGCAGCTGATTCGTACCGGACTTGTACACCATCTTCATGGAGCCGCCGGCGGTGTGTCCGTATTCGGCGGAAACACCGGTCGTCAGCACTTTCACTTCTTCCATGGCATCGGTGCTGCCCTGAACCACGCCATCCACCTGATTCACCGTTCCGGTGTACGGCGATTTCGAGGTAATGCCATCCATCGATGCGCCGATGTCATTCTGCGCCTGGCCCATGATGTGGAACCCGGCCTGTCCGAGGACCGCGACCACGCCGGGCATATACTGAAGCAGATACAGCGTCCGCTTCATGACGCCGGGCGTTTCCGTCAGCAGCTTATCGGAGATCACGTAACCGCTCACCGCATTCTCGGTGTTCACGAGCGCTGCCGACGCATCCACAGTAACGCTGTCCGTGACGGCGCCCACTTCGAGCGTGATGTCGACGCGCGGCACTTCCGCCGAGCGCAGCGTCAGGCCCTCGCGCACGAACTCCTTGAATCCGGACGCCGCTACTTTCACACGGTAGTCGCCGGGCGTCAGGTAAGGCACGTAGTAAGCGCCTTCTGCGCCGGTAGCTACTTCGGTGATGAAATTAGTTGCGGTGTTAACCACGGTAACCTTCGCCCCGGCGACGAATGCGCCGGAGGAATCTGTAACCGTGCCAACGATGGTGGCGCCGCCGCCGGTCTGCGCGAGCATGGCCGTGGAAGCGATAGTGAGGACGGCAACTGCCGTCCACGCCCGGAACATCAGGCGCGAGGTGCCATGCAAAGTCATCTGGGACTTCTCCTTGAGGAAGGTATGAGCGGATACAAAACCTATCAATGATTCATACAGGAGTCAAGAAATTTTCGTTAGCCGGCCCGCGAGGTTCGTAACGGTGTGCGCCGCACGCGCACTACTCTGTTGGGTAATCTAAGAGGTCACGAGAAATCACGTGCTAACTGAAGTTCTTTGTTCGCTCACGGCTCTCGGTTCACTTTCGTTATCGGCGGAGATCCGGACTGTTCACTTTCTGAGCATGGACGAGAAGACGAGACTCGTGGCCTACGTCTTCGAGCCGGAGGGAAAAGCTCCGCACGCGGCCGTGGTGATGCTGCATGGCAGAGCGGGTGCGTATTCGTCGCTCGCGAAGGGCGTTTATACCGCGGCCACTCTTTCGAAACGGCATAAGGAGTGGGGTGCGTTCTGGGCCGGCCGCGGCTATACGGCGGTACTGGTGGACAGCTTCGGCCCGCGCGGTTACCCGCAGGGCTTTCCGCGGGGAAGTTATGAGAACCGTCCGCCCGAAGTCAGCGAGCAGACGGTGCGACCGCTGGATGCTTATGGCGCGTTGCGCTTCCTGCGGCGGCAGCGCGAAATCATTGCAGACCGCGTCGGCGTGCAGGGTTGGTCGAATGGTGGCATGACCGTATTGGTGACGATCAGCGACAAGTCTCCGGGCATCGAAAACCCGACGCCGGAAACGGGATTCCGCGCGTCCATCGCGGAGTATCCGGGCTGCGGCATGGACGCGATCAAGGGACATTACCATTCCTACACGCCGCTGTTGCTGATGCTGGCGTCGGCGGACGAGGAGGTGTCTCCCAAAATTTGCGAGTCTTTCGCCAAACGCGCGAAAAGCGCGGGGAGTTCCATTGACGAGGTGGTGTTTGAAGGCGCCGAACATAACTTCGACGACCCCGGCAAGGCGAAGCAATCCAACCCGGCAAACCGCCATGCGACCGAGGAAGCGTTCATCCGAGCGGAACGTCTCTTCGCGGAGCACCTGACGCCCGCTCGATGATGCGAATTGCCGCAGCTCTTTTCGCCTTTGCCGCGACGGTGTCACACGCCGCCGAAGGGCCAGGCAAAAAGGCGATCCTGATCGGCATTAACTGTTACGATCCGGCTTACCCGGCCTGCGCGGCGCTGAAGAGCGCGCCGGTCACGAATCGCGTCAAACGCGAAGGCAGCATGATCAGCGGCGACTGGGGTTACTGGAAGTACGCCAATCTCGAAGGCGCGCGCAACGACGTGGAGATGATGAAAGCCGTGCTTGACCTGCATGGCTTCACAATCCCCGCCGACGCCGTTCTTACCGACGAGAACGCGACCGCCGACGCGATCCTGTCCGTTCTGCGCAAGTACCTGATCGATGATCCCGACCTGCGGGATGGCGATCTCCGCGTGGTTTACTATTCCGGACACGGCAACTACGTTCGCAACACTGCCGTGACGGACGCGAATGAATACGACGAAACCATTGTGCCTTCGGACCACTGGCGCGGCGTTGCGGACATTCGCGATAAGGAACTGTCCCGTATCTTCGCGGAAGCAGGCAGGAAGGTGAAAGTGGTGTTCATCGCGGACAGCTGTCACAGCGGGTCGCTCAGCAGAGGACCGGGCGCGCGCGTGAAGACTTCGCTTTCCGGTTCGGCCGACGCGCCGGATGCGCCGCGAATCAAGGACAAGCCTTCCGCCGTGGATCCCATGCGGGCAAAGTACGGCTTGGTGCTGGTCTCGGCGGCTCGGCGGGATCAGCCCGCTTTGGAAACCGAGGGCCGCAGTGATGACGCGAACGATCCGTTTACCGGCAAGCACGGGGCGTTCACATGGGCGTTGAAACGCGCCTTCGATGGCTATGGCTATGCGCCGGTGGATGTGGTGTTCCAGCGTGCCTCCGCGCTTCTGGCGCTGGATCCGCCAAATCAGGTCCCGAATCTGGAGGGTATGGAGCGCGTTGAGATCAACCTGTTCGGCGAGCCGGCCACGGGTGCTGCCATGCAGACGGCAACGGTGCAGGAGGTTTCGGGAGGAGCAATCCGGCTGCGAGGCGGTATCGCTGTGGGAATTTACCCCGGAACGGTTCTGAAGCGAGTTGCGAAGGCTGGCTCCTCAGTTCAGATTGAGGTGGATGCGAACGAAGGGTTGACGTTCTCCCGCGCGCGAGTGCTTCCGAACGGCGCACAGAAGGCTGTCGTTCACAAGGGCGATCTCTTCGCGGTGAATCAATGGGTGGCGCCCACCGGGGCAATGTTGAACGTCTATCTTCCGCCCGCTTTACCGTTCGCAGCCATTCAGGCAGCGGCCGCAGAGTTCGCGGCGTTGAAGTCCGGTCTGGGCGCGCGCTGGATTGAAGACGAGACGGTAGCCGCTGCCACCAGCATCATTCGCTGGAATGGATCGTCGTGGGAATTGGCGCCGAACCGCGTGGACGCCAAAGCAATCGATCTTGGCGCTGCTCCGCGCGCGGCAGACGTTGCCAGGCAACTGAACGCCGACACCAGATTGCTGGTGGTGCTTCCGCCGCCTTCGGAGCTGGTGGACGCGCTCCCGTTCGGCAGTTCCGGTAAGGGCAGGATTCGGGAGTTGAAGTCGCCTGCCAATGCGCATTACTGGCTGCGCGGCCGCATCACCGACAGCGCGCCGGAATACGCCTGGATCATGCCGGCCAAAGCGACGCTGATGCCGCTTCCGGTGCGCAGTGACTGGGTGGTGACGCGGGACGCTGGCGAAGCAGGTAAGAAGATAGCCGAGCTGGCTTACCGCATGGGCCGGCTGCGTGAATGGCAGGCGCTCAGCCCGCCCGCCGCCGCAAAGGAACGGTTCCCATATCATCTGGTATTCCGTGAGCTCGGCACAGGCCGGGAATTCACTTCCGGTGAAGTGATCAAAGGCCATCGCTACAAGGTTCTGCTGCGAGTGAACGAACGAGAATCAAAGGCGATGCAACACCCGGTTCCGGCCAGATATGTCTACATTTTTTCCATCGATCAGCATGGAACGGGTACGCTGGTTTGGCCCGTGAAAGGCCGCGGCAATCAGGACAACGTCTTTCCCCGGCCGCGAGCGGAAGGCGAAGGGCAGGCGCCGGCGCCCTCCACCATTCCGGTGAGCGGGGACGAGGAGTTCGACTTCGGAGTGGATGAGCCATACGGAACCGACACTTACTTCCTGCTTAGTTCGGTGGAAAAGGTGGATAACCCGGATATCTTCGAGTTCGATGGAGTGCGGACTACGGCCCGGCGCGAGATTCGGGACCCGCTTGCCGAGTTACTTTCGGGATTAGGGGCGCTCACGCGCGGGGAATTTATGCGAGTGCCCGCGGAGTGGGACGTGGAACGAGCGTTCCTGCGCAGCAGGGCTCCGGAAATCGAATAAGTGAATCATCCGTTATACTACTGAAGATCATTCGTCAGGAGGTTTCAGATGCCGTCCGAGCGCCGCGACTTTCTGTTCGGCACGCCACTTGCGATCCTCGCGCTGCTGGAAGCCGGTGAGTTACCCGCGACGGGCGCTGTCTCTTCGCAGCCACAGGACCCGGCCGCTTTGGATTTCTGGACGCGGGGCATGGGGCTCTCGCACAGCGAGATACCCACGTCGGGCGCGATGACGCGCGGCGGTTCCGGAGGAAAAAACAGCGGACCTGGATCAACGGTCGATTTCGCTCGCGAACCGATCTTCCTGCATTATCACGAGGGCGAGAAAGCTCTGCTTCAGGCAAGCCAGTTGCAGAAGTCATTTCTGCTGGACGCGGGCGATGCGCAGGTGAGTATGCAGATGCAGCGGCTGCGTTTGAACTCAGCGGATCAGGTGCACTTTTCGAACTATACGTCCGGCGGCATTTATCTGGAGCTGCAACAGGCGCAGCAGACCGCTAAAGCGGCGTCCGCAAATTCCGAACCGGAAGCGCTGCTGCAACTGGCTTCGTCGGTGTTCAGCGCCTTCTTTCCGGGCACGTCCGGCAAGAGTAAGAAGGATTCGAAGGGCAGCGATGCTTCGGGAGGCAAACCCAAAACCGGAGCGAAGAGCTTTCTGCAATCCGGCGGTGGAGGAAAAGGCGCGCAGGCCGGAGCGGCGATTGCGCTGCAGACAGCCAAACAGGCGCAGTCTTTGCCCCTGCCGAACGGCGCCGGAAAAGTCGCGTTTTCGGCTTTTGTTAAAGATCCCAGAAAGTCGGCTTTCGGCCAGTTCATTGCGGCGCTTACCTCCGCCGACGGTTCGTCAGCAGCGTATGCGCCGCTGCTTTCGCTTTCTCTGCTGGCGGCGCCGGCGTTGTCGGCCGTCCGCGCCATTGTCGCGAATATGCAGCTGCAGGGAGGCAATCAGCAGATTCTGATCCAGAGTCCGCCGATCGACATTGCCGCCACCGCGGTGGCTATGGACGCGCTCAGCAATCCGTTGCCGCTGCGCGGGGGCGATTACATCGTGATTCCGCGTGAGCAGGCGCCGTTGATGAAGGACCAGCTCACCAAGTTCAAGATCATGAACGGCTTTCTGGTTCCGAAAGACGCGGACGATCTGGATGTTACGCCGGAGATGGTAGGCGACCTGATTCCTGGCTTGACCTACTTATCGGTGAACGTAAAAGTGAAGAAGACCAAGATCAACTCCTGCTCAGCAGGCTGACAAGGAATGCCAAGGGGCTGCTTATTTTTGACAGCATTGCTCCTGACGCCATTCATGCCCGAACTGACCGCGCAAACGACGCAGGGTCTGATTCTGGGCCGCATCACCGATGCGAATACCGGCGACCCGCTCGCGGGAGTCACGGTGACATGCACGGGCGAGACGCTTTCCGGTTCACGAACCGTGGTCAGCAACGGGACGGGCTATTATTCCCTCACGTTTCTCTCACCGGGCACTTATCGCATGCGCGTCACTCTGAATGCTTATCAGGCGCAAACGATTTACAACATCCGGATCGGTGTGGCGGCACGGCTTGACCTAGATTTTGCACTGCGCGCGCGCAAGTATGTTTTCGAAAGCGGCAATTACCGGCAGCTTTCGGTGCCAAACAGCAAGACCATACTCCCTTTCTTCGGACCCGATGTCGATCCTTCACGTTCCGGAGTGATTCAGCCCGATGAGGGCAAACCAGGTTTGCTTGAAACCAGCGTCTCCGAAGTGATTAGCCGCAACGTGTTAGATACGCTGCCGCTGGCGGGGCGTGACGCCTATGCGCTGCTGCTGACTCAGCCTGGCGTGACAGCGGACACCACCACATCACGTGGACTCGGGCTTTCCGTGAACGGGCAGCGCCCTTCCGCCAGCAACTATCTGCTGGACGGGTTCGACAACAACAACCACCTGACTACCGGACCGCTCGCGCTGACCGCACCCGAAATGATTCAGGAATACCGGCTCTCGACGAACAATTTCTCGGCGGAATACGGCGGAGCTTCGGGCTTCATAGCGAACGCCATCAGCCGCCCGGGAACGCAGAAGTGGCATGGATTGCTGTATGGCTATCTCGGCAACGAACTGCTGAACGCGAACAGCTTTCAGTCCAATGTAAACGGCTTTCCTCGGCCTGCTTATAAAAGTCTGGAAGGTGGCGCGCTGATCACCGGTCCACTGGTGCGCGAGAAGCTGTTTGAATCGTTTTCATTCGATCGCTCGCGCCTGCGGGATCGCCTGGATCCCGTTCCGGTCAATCTGCCTTCGGCCTACTATCTCGCCTCGCAGTCCGGAGACAGCTATGCAGCGCAGCTGCTCACGACCTATCACCCGGATACGATACCCACACAGGATTCGACGCAGTACGGCTGTAAAACACAGAACATCAACATTCACTGTGTCCCGCTGAGACCGCTGGATTCGCTGGACAGCCTGCTGTTCCTGCCGCGCATTGATGGTCTGGCGCGAGATGGCCGCGACCACTGGTATGCCCGCGTGACCGTGTCGAGGAGTTCGCGCGATCCGGGGTATCTTTACACGCCGTATGAGCAGTTCGCGACCAGGATTACGGATAACGAGAGTTCGGCAGGACTCAGGTGGATTTCTTCGGCCGGCCCACGTTTCCAGTTCACCGCCGGCGTGGGTTGGGCAGCGACTACCTTTCTGGTTCCCCGCCCTCATGATGATGTGCCGGAGCTGATTGAAGGGAACGCCGCGCTGCCTGGCGCGCCGCTCGCTTACTCCACCAGAAACCTGGATCGGCGGCCGGAGGGCTCGGGCGATGCGATCTGGTCTGTTGGCGCGCAACTTGTGAAGGCCGGAGGCTCGGTGTTGTTCCGGCAGATTGAGAATCAGTTTGAGGTGAATAACTCCGGCGAGTTCAACTTCGCCAGCCTGCAGGCTTTGACTCTCTCCCAGCCTGCTTCCATTCTGCTGGGCGTGGCGCGGCAGGACGGCTCCGCCGATCCCTTGAACAATCGCCGCTACGAAAATACGCAGTGGTCAGCCTACGTGCAGGACACGTTCAAACTCACGTCGCGGATGGGAATCAACGCCGGAGTCCGCGTGGAGGAGTTCGGTTACCCGCGTAATAACGGAGCCAGCGGCGACGCGACGCTCCGGCTGGGCACCGGGCAGGATCCTGACGCGCAGGTGCGCAGCGCGTCGATTGTATATGGCGGGGCTCCCTTTTACCGTTCGCTTCCGGTGGTCTGGGCTCCGCGGCTCGGCGTGTCTTACCGGCTGGATGCACGTGGAGATCTGATCGCCCGCGCAGCGTGGGGTCTCTTTTTCGATCAGCCATTCGACAACCTCTGGGAGAACGGGTCTTTCAACAGCCTGCAAACCGCCACTCTCACTAATACGCGGAATGTCATCTGGACCGGTCAGCCGCCGCCCGGCCTCCTTTCCGCGTTTGGGCCAAGCGACGTCTCCCGATCGCCGGATTACTTCACCGCCTTCGCACCGAGCTTTCATGCGGGCCGGGTACAGAGCTATCTGCTGGGTATCGAAAAACACTTTACCCGAAGTCTCAGCGTCGAGGTGGAAACGCTCGGGTCATCGGGAAGCGGCCTGATCACCACCAACGTCCTGAACCGCAATGATAATGTTCCTCTCTCGATCGTGCTGCGATCAAATCGGCTGCTTCCGCTGGTGGCCTATCGCGGCAATCAGGGTGACTCCAGCTATCATGCGCTGGCCTCGGTTCTCCGCTACCGCAGTTCGCGCGCGCTGTTTCAGCTCTCCTGGACGTGGAGCCACTCCATCGACAATCAGAGCGAGCCGCTGGCTGGCGAGTTTGGTAATCTTGCCGCGTTGACCTCAGCGTCCGGTTCGTTCCAGACACCGCCTCCGGTTTCCACGTTCATGCTGACTTCGCCTGGTCCGTGGGATCGGGGCGATTCCGATTTCGACCAGCGGCAGAACCTGGTGGGCTTTGGATCCTTTGCGCTGCCCCGCCTGTTTCACGCGCGCGCGCTGACCGGCTGGCGCTTTTCAGGCCTCGGCGCGCTGCGGTCAGGCCTGCCGTTCAGCGTGCTGGAGGCTCCGGGACTCTCGAATGTCTATAACCAGCGCGCCAACTTGATCGATCCCGGAGAAGCTCGTCTGCAAGTTCCGGGCAGCGTCCCGGGAACGCGGCTATTGTTGAATCCCGCGGCATTCAGCCGTCCCGCGGCGGGCAGTTTGGGAAACAGCGGACGCAATTCCTTTCGCAGTCCCGGCTTTTACAGCCTCGACGGTTCACTTAGCCGCACGTTCGTGCTGCCGCACTTCCGGGAGCACGCCGCAGCCACGGTTCGGATCGACGCAATCAACCTTTTGAACCACACCAATCTCAACACGCCGGCTAACGCGCACTATCTCAGCACCTTTGGACAGGCGTCTTATGGACTTCAGGAAAACGATGCCGTCGGAAGCCCGGCGTCCTCCCCGCTGGCGGAAAGCAGCCGTCAACTGCGGCTGGTGCTCAGAATCGCTTTCTGATCAGGGGATAGTTAGTGAAACCACGGCCCCATCCACCACGTTGCCGTTATAGACAACCTGCACAATTCCCGTATAGACACCGGACGGCATATTGGCCGTGTTTTGGATGGAGACGAGGGGGAAATCGGAAGTCCCCGATTGATTCGGAGTTACCGCGAGCCAGTTATGGCCGTCAAAGGTTTGGGGATCCAGAAAGACCAGCGGCGGGAAGTTCTGCACGCTGAACTGCAGCAACTGCGAATTCGGCAAACCCGCATTGGGATCAGTCGAGAACGAAAGCAGCTGAGGGGACACGGTCAGGTTCGAAATATCCGGGCCTGTGACGCCAATCAGGGATTCAATTCGAAGGAATAAAGCCGGCGAGTAAGTGAACAGGACCGGCACATTCACGGTCGCAACCCCGGGCTGCGGGCTGGAAAGAACGACATAGCCTACATACTTTCCCGCCGGCAGCTGCGCAGTAACGGTGTTCACGTTCACCGATGCCGGCGTATTCGCGGAAGAGGTGGAAACACTGAGCCACTTTCCGCCGGAAGGAGTCAGCACGAGGGCACGCGCGTTCAGCGGGAAGTTAGCTCCCGTGCTCTTGACCGTCAGAACGGCCGACGGCGTAGACCCGGAACTCAGGATCAGCTGGGTCGCGCTCGGAAAGATCTGGGGAGACTGAACGGTCGCGCTCGGCTGAACGTTCAACTGTACATTCAGCGTGAGCTGGTCGGACGAGTTTCCGACCGCCTTGATGGTCACGTGGCCGGTGAGAGACTGGGGGCGTTGATTCGGCTGAACGGGGACGATGCGCGACGGCCGGGGAGAAAGCGTAATGCTGCCCGGCGTCCTGCCGACGGCGCCGCCAATATCCAGCCAATCCACGTCCGCGCTGGCCAGATACTGTACGATTCCCTGAGGATCGCTCAGGAAAATGCTTTGCGAGGCGAGCGGACTACCTGCGGCGTAAGTGATCACATAATCACTGCTATTGGCATCAGATGAGGCGCCCGGGGTGATGGTGAGCGAGAGCTCGCGGGTGACGGCGGTAGTCTGTCCGGAGTCCGTGAAAGTGGCGTATGCGTAGTAAGTTCCGGCCGGAAGTCCCGTCGCATTGGAAGTACACGTGATCGAGTTGGGCTGCGGGCCCACGGGATTCGCGCCCGCCACACACGAGACCCAAAAGCCATAGAGCGGACCGTCCAAAACCAGGATCTTGCCGGAGGTGGTTTGCTGAGTGCCTCTGCCATCCACGTAAGTCAGCGCAAAGTTACTCGTGACATTGGTGGTGGAGCCCTGCGGTTGCGAAACGGGAATGGTGTCATGGTCCGTGGAATACAGCGGCGGAGCACCCGGCCGCGGCGCAATGGTCAACCGCACCGCGATGTCGGCGACTTTGACGTTGGGATTATCCGTATTGAGGTAAATGTAACCGAGATAACTCCCCGGTCCAAGAGATCCGGACGATACACTGACCCCCAGCGTGCCATCTGAACGGCTGGCCACGCCTAACCAAGGAGCGTTTCCGGAGATGATGACGGAGCCGAAGGAGTAACCGCCGTCGAACTGAGCGTTGTCGTACCAGGGTTGCAGATTCTGCGAAGCATTGACATAGCCTGGGGTCGCCGAGTCATTGAAATCGAGTAAGTGAATGGCATACATCGGGTCGCCAGGAGTGCCGGGAACTTCCGTCCACATGGCAGGTTGGGCCAATGCAGGCCCGCACGCCATGAGAAACAGCACAATTGACGAACTTACCCGAAATGACATCTGAGGTAGTGTAGCCGATAAATGCCGGTGTGAAAAGGATTAAATGAGCTAGGGACGGGACAAACCGGCTATTTTCCTGGCAATTCGCTTCCTGTCAGGGCCAGTTACCGCGTGAGAGCGAGCCTGATTGTAAGCCTGAATCGCAGGCGGGAGACGGTGCGCGGCCGCCTGCGCGTCGCCAAGGCTTTCCGCAATCAGCGGGTCGCCGGGAAAACGCGCGGCGGCGCGTTCGGACACGACCAGCGCGCCAGTCAGATCCTGAGATGCGATCAAAGCTGCGATAAGCCGGGACGCGATCGCAGTCGATTTCGCAGCGCGATCCCATGCCTGCCGGTAATAAACTGCGGCGCGCGCCTGATCTCGGTTCTGTTGTGGACTACGGCCGGCGAAGGCGTCACCCATGCTGGTAAACGGACCCGGATCGTCTTTCTTGTCCAACGTGTTTTCGGTCCATAATTCTATGGCCTGGTCGAAGGTACCGGGTGACCTGACCAACAGCAGCGCCTTGTTATGACGCGCGCACATTCTGTCTTCCTGACCGTCCAACCCTCCAACCGATGCTTTCAGCGCCGCATCATACTGCCGGATTGCCGCAGCTTCCTTTCCGCGCTGCGCTTCTAATAGTCCTAAGCCGATGAGCGGCTTCGCCATGCCCGGAGCACGCTCGTGAGCATCCTCATACAACAGGCGTGCCTCTTCCGGCTGATTCACCCGCTGATAGATGAAGCCGAGGTTGTACCGCAGATAGGCATAAGCCGCCAGACGGCAGGCTTCGCGGTAAGTGGCGATGGCCGCATCGTAATCGCCCAGTTCCCTCTGAACCAATGCGAGGTTATGCCGCGGATAGGCCCAGTACGGCGAGATCCGAATGGCATCCCGCAGGGCAGCGCCGGCTTTTTCGTACTCCGCCATCTCGAGCCAAGCTATGCCCAACCCGTTGTAAGACCAGGAACCGAGCGGGTCCAGACGCACGGCTTCTTCCAGTTTGGCGATCGCTTCCGGATAGAGCTTCTCAAAGACTTTGACGCGCCCCTCGCAAAAGGCGCGCTTGCTGCGGAGCGGGGCGGATTCCGGTGTCAGCGCCAGAGCGGTGTCCAGGTAATCGGCGCATCTCTGAAACTGGGCGCTGGTCTGGTTTACCTCGTTGCCCTGAAGATAGATGTCGAGAACCGCGGCGGCGCGATCTTCCACGGTCACCTGCAATCGATGCTTCTGGGACGCAAAGATAATGGGGTCGAGTACCGATTTTAGATCGTTGAGTACGCGGACAGCGCTGGCCGGGTCGGGCGGCACGGCCGCGGCGGAACTTAACAACTTCTCAAGGGCACTCTGTTCTTTCGTGATTTCCCGGGAGGCGTTGGATGCCACCACGGTCAGTTCCGGCCGCCGCGGCATATCGGGCAGGACGATCCCGGTGCGCTCCGGACGCGTGTCCGGCAGGATCACCGTTTCGAACTTCGGCGATGCCGGCGCGACCGTGGGATGCTGCGAGTTGTACTCCTTCTTCACCCGTCCGGCGACGAAGTGAAACAGGTCGATGCGTGTCAGCTGATTGTCTTCCGAAGGCGCGTCCCCATTCATTCCCTTGAGCACGAAGTAAGTGAACACGCCATGTCCACCGCCATAGGCCGGCCCTTCGTTGGACACCTCATTCTGCCCGCTTGCCAGCATGGCGAAGACGTCCGCATCGGCCACTTCCGAATCGATCTTCTTCATCACGTTGCCGACATTCACGGCGAGCCGGTTACTGTGAAGCTGGCCGATGGCGCCGGCGTGGCACGCGTCAACCAGGATATCCATGCGCCGCACGTTGGCCTTCGCGGTGGTGAGCAGGCTTTCCACGAAGGCCATGGGGAAGCCGTCTTCCGGCCGCTCCGCACTGGTGTCAACAGCCAGAATGTAGGCTCCCGCCTGCGGTCCTTTGTCCAACACCACGCCATGCGCTGCAAGCAGGATCCAGACCGCATCCTTCGGACCCGCACGCGCCACCATCTCCTTGAAGCCAGTCTCGATTCCGCTTCGGGTGGCTTTCTCATCTTTGAGGAGAGTGATGTTGTCCCTGGGTACCGCACCTCCGCGCGGGCTCATCAGAAACTGAGCAAAGCTCTCGGCGTCCTCGGCGGCGAAGCCGAGCGGAGTCGCTTTGGTGTACTTCGAGATGCCCACGACGAGGGCAAAGATCTTCCCCTCTCCCGTGGTGCTGGTGGTCCTGGCAACGGTGCCCCGCGTTTCGGAAACGGCCAGGCGGTCCGCTTCAGGCAGTGCCCAGGCAGCGGCGGGCCACTCCCTGCCAATTGCCGCCAGCTCTTTCGCGGCTTCCGTGTTGAACCCCAGTTTGGCGAGCGTGGCCCCGCGCGCGATGCGCGCCACCAGATTGCGTCCGTTTGTTTGGATGGCGGTGTCCAGCGGCTTAAGCTGTTCCTGGTCGGCCGGGGATGGCTGAAATGTGGCAGGCGCGTCGGTTCCCCGGACATCGGAAAACAAAGTCGCGCCAAAGGTGCGAAGCGAGATCTGCTGGTCGGTCTGCACCCGGGGCAGCAGGCAAATGGGTGTGCGTTCGAGAATGCGAACACCTTTGGCTGGCCGGTAATCTTTGCTGTTGAATCGAATTCGGCTCCCGCCTGACAGACTTGCGCGCTGGCTGGCGGGACAGAACAGAAATTCCACCTGGCCGTTATCGGCCGCCTGCACGGCATCGCCCTCGAAGAGTAGATCCCCCTCGCCCAGTGTTAGAGCGGTGGTGAAGCCGGACCGCTGCACCTGCGCGGCTTCTGCATGCAGAACCAACCCGAGCGCGTCCCTGCTCTGGGCAAAGGCAGAAAACGAGGCGGAGAACCACAACAGGAAGACGAAGCAGCCGCTCAGCTTGTAGACAGGTAACATCCGGAGTCAGGAAACTAGGCCTGATATCCGGCTAGTATGACACTGTCGGGGAGGCTGTTACTTACCGCCGCGCAGCGTCTGCAGATCGTGGAGCACGCTCAGCATTCCCGGGACCAGCGTAATCACGAATAGCACCGGCAGGATGAAGATGACGATGGGAAACAGCATCTTGATACCTGCCTTGCCCACGGCCGCTTCCGCACGCAGCCGCCGCCGGTCGCGCAGGGAATCGGCGTAGACTTTCAGTGCCTGGGAAAGACTGGTCCCGAAGCGCTCGCTCTGGATGATCATGGCGGAAAGCGATTTGATATCTTCAATTCCCGAGCGGCGCACCAGCGCCTGAAAAGCTTTGCCACGTTCCTGACCCGCGCGGACCTGCATCACCACCGTATAGAACTCGTTGGCCAGCTCGGGATAGATATACTGCATTTCCTCGCTGACGCGCAGCATGGCCTGATCGAGCGCAAGGCCTGTTCCCAGAACGATGCCAAGAAGATCCACGGTATCGGGGAGCGCTTCCTGCAGGCGAGCGCGATAGCGTTTGGCTAGCTTCTGCAGGATGAAATTCGGAATCATGAACCCCATCAGCACCGCCGCGACCAGCCCGCCAATCATCTGGGCCGGCGTATTGCCGCGCTGCAGCCAAACCATGCCGACCACCAGAAGCAGCAGCCAGAACACCGCGATCAAAGTGTAGATGCCCAGCGCATGCGGGCTCTTGAATCCCGCCTGCTTCAGGCGCTTTTCGTTCTCTTTGAGCCAGTCTTCCGCGCCAGGGACAGAACCCACGGCGTACGTGAAGCTGTTGAAGAAGCCTTTGCCTTTATGCCGCGTCTGCGCGCGATGACCCGAACCCGCGGACGCACTCTGCAAAGCCTCCAGACGTTCCGCCAGCGGGTCTTCGTGGTCCTGCATCAGCTGGTAACCGCACCAAATCAACGCGGCAACGGTAGCGAATGCGAGCAGGAAAAACAGCGTGTCTCCAAACATATTCCTATACCTTCACGTTCGCTAACTTGCGAATGACCAGAATGCCGACAATTTCCGAGATGATCGCGTAGGTCAGGAACTTTGTACCCACGGGATCGGTATAGAGCAGCCGGATGTAATCCGGTTTCAGGATCCAGAATCCGAGGCCGACCACGATGGGCATCAAACAGAGCAAGCCCGCCGAAAAGCGCTGCTGCGCCGTGTGCGCCTTCATCTTGGCCGCCATATTGAGGCGCTCGCGCACCAGCATGGAAAGATTCTCCAGCACGTTCACCATGTTGGCGCCGGTCTGACGCTGCAGGATCAGGCCAGTGATGAAAAACTTCAAATCGATCAGCGGAACACGGTCACCCAGACTGTGCAGGGCCGCTTCGATGGGCGAGCCGAGCGCCAACTCTTCCATTACCTTCCGAAACTCCATCCGGATGGGATCGCTGGTCTCGGTGGAGATGGTTTCGAGGCCGCTGTGGATGTTATGGCCGGCGCGCATGGTTCTTGTAAACAGATCGATCGCGTCGGGCAGGTTCTCTTCGAACTTACCCATGCGGCGCGCGCGCATGCGCAAAATGTAGAACACCGGGATGTAGCCCACCGTGCAGGCAATCAGCACTTTCAGGAAGAACAGGCTCATGCCCGCCAGGCTGGCTACCAGGTAAGTCATCACCGCCAGACCCAGACAGAATACAAACGCGTCCTGTGCGCGGTATTTCAGGTTGGCCTGCTGAATCTGCACCTGCAGACGGCGCAGAACGCCTATCCAATTGAAGAAGTCTCCCAGCCCCGCAAACGTACCGCGCTGTTCCCGCCGCAGCAGATCGGGCGTGGAGCGGGAATGGGAACGCGCGGCCCCGCGAAGCTCACGCAGGCGAGTGGACACTGTGCGCGCGGCTTCCTGCTGCGGAACCTGCCACACATACCAGGCGGCGCCAAACATGGCCCCGGAAAAAATCATGAACGCGACGACGAAGAAGAACATGGATGGTTATTCCTTTACTTCGTGAACCTCGTGGAAGATGGACTCGGGCAGCCGGATGCCGAAGCCGCGCAGCCGGTCAAGACAGAGCGGTGTGTTGCCGGACGCCACAAACGTGCCGAGCACCTTCCCGCGCGGGCTGATGCCAGTGCGCTCGAAGGTGAAGATGTCCTGCATCTCCACTTGATCGTTCGCCACGCCCACCACTTCTGCGATTCCGGTGACTTTGCGGCTGCCATCGCTCATGCGCGCGCAGTGCAGAACGATATTGATGGCGGAAGCCAGCTGCTGCCGGATCACCGCATCGGGAACGCGCGCGCTGGCCATCATGACCATGGTTTCCAGGCGCGAAAACGCATCGCGCGGCGCGTTGGCGTGAACAGTGGTCATGGAGCCATCGTGACCGGTATTCATGGCCTGCAGCATGTCGAGCGCTTCCGCTCCTCGCGATTCCCCCACGATGATGCGGTCGGGACGCATACGCAGGGTGTTGATCACCAGATCACGCGGCGTGATTGCACCCGCGCCTTCGATATTGCTGGGCCGCGTTTCGAGGCGCACCACATGGGCCTGCTGCAGCTGCAGTTCGGCCGTGTCTTCGATGGTGATGATGCGCTCTTCTTCCGGAATGAAGCGCGACATGGTGTTCAGCATGGTCGTCTTCCCGGAGCCGGAACCGCCGGAGATCACGATATTCAGCCGCGCTTCCACGCAGCCGCTCATGAAATCCAGCATGCCGGTGGTCAGCGTTTCATTGCGCACCAGATCTTCCGTGGTCAACAGCTTCTTGCCGTAGCGGCGGATGGAAACCACCGGGCCGATCAGTGAGAGCGGCGGGATGACGGCGCAGACGCGCGAGCCATCGGCCAGGCGCGCATCCACAATGGGCGAAGATTCATCGATGCGGCGGCCCACGTTCGAAACTACGCGGTCAATGATCATGCGCAGATGCGCCTGATCCTTGAACCGAATATTCGTTTCCACCAGACGGCCAGCGCGCTCAACGTAGACATTGTCGAAGCCGTTGACCATGATGTCGCTAACGGTGGGATCTTTCAGCAGCTGTTCCAGCGGCCCCAGGCCGAAAACTTCGTCGAGGATCTCTTCCGTGACGCGGTCGCGCTCGCTCACAGTCATGGGGATGGATTCGCTCTTCACCAGCCGCTCGATCACATAAGCGATCTGCGCGCGGATGCTGTCCTTATTCAGACCCTTGAGCTGTTCCTGATTGAGCGAGCCGAGCAGCTTGCTGTGAACCTGGCTCTTGATCTGAAACCAGCGGTCAGCCCCTGTGCCGCCGCCCTGCCGGACTACGCCGTTGGTTCCCATTTCTGATCTCCCTATGCGGATTTCGCCGCAGCGAGTTTCGCGCCGGTGGACTTATCGACGAAGGCGCGCAGCACCTTGTCGATCTCTCCGGCACTTTGCCGGTCCGCCACCACCGGGCGGGCTTTGTTTACCGAGGCCGGCATCGCAGCCGAATCCGGGATGCCGTAGAACACCGGAAGGTTGAGCGTCTGCTGGATCTGCTCGAGCGTGGCATACTGCGCGGTTGGTTTCTTATTGTAGTGGTTTACCACCAGCTTGATCTGGTCCTGGTTGACGCCCAGATGCGAGAGCGCGGTCACATAGCGCTGTGCGTTGCGGACCGAAGGGAAATCCTGATTCACCACCAGGAAGATGGCAGTGGAGACCTGGCAGGCACTCATCACCACTTCATCGCTGATGTTCTTGCCCGCGTCGATAACCACGGAATCGTATTTCTCGATGAGGAACGTGGCGAACTCGCGGAACATATTTTCGCTGAAGTAATTACGCTGCTCGAGCGAATCCGGCGGTCCCACGATCAGGAAGCCCAGCGGATCCCGGGTGACAAAGCCTTCGAAGAGAGCCTGATCGAGTTTCGCCAGATTTTCCGCCACTTCGAGCAGCGTGTATTGCGGCGCCAGGCCCAGTTGCATGGCGACGTCGTTGGCCACCCAATCCAGATCGATCATCACGGTGGCCTGCTTGCGCTGCGCCAGGATGGAGCCGAAGTTGACCGCAAGCGCGGTGGTTCCCACGCCGCCCTTGGAGCCAAGGAACGTATACACCTTGCCAAGCTTACTTTCCGTACCGCTGCCCGTGCGGCGCGGCGCGCGTTCAAAACGAGACATGGCGTCGCGAAATTCGACACGCTTCAACGGCTGCAGCAAAAACTCGTTTGCGCCGGCGCGCATGGCGGCGATCACCGTATCGCCATCGGCAATGAAATGCGAGCCGATCACGAACAGATCGGGAATGGCCTGCTTCACGCGTTCCAGCGCTTTGAACGCAGCTTCGGGATCGAAGGAGAGGTCAATAATCAGGCCCGCTGTGGGGTTGCGCTCCAGTTCCTGCAGCACGCGCACATACAGGTTGGCGGCGACTTCCTGGAACTCGGCGCCCGGGCGGATATCGGGGATGTTCAGGAGATTGTCCCGGACCATCTCGCGGAAGTGTTCGTCGCCCGAGGCGACCATAAGAGTAAGCGCTGTGGACATAGGATTCTCTAAAGTTACGGAAGATCGGAACAGCTTTGAGCCTGCGGATCACACCCGGCGCTCTCCATCGGCAGCGAAGTGGGAAACGCGGGGATGGTGAGCGGCGGCAGCTTGAGGAAGCTTAGAAAATTCGAGAACTGGTAGTTACTTACAGTGACGGTGACCGCGTCAGGCGTGCAATCCACACTGCATTCGGTCTGGCAGCCGGCGAACTGAATCAACTGTCCGCTCGACGGGTCCTGCTGGTAATACGCGACATTGATGGTCGCGGGCCCCTGGATGAACTGATTCATATCGATCATCAGCGGCACATGCGAGGTGGCGTAAGTGGTCACGTTGGAACCATCGCTCATGTAGCAGTGTGTGGCAGCATAGCGCGCGGTGTCGCGCGTCAGATCTACAACGGAGTGCCAGACCCAGAGCATCTCGCAGAGGAAAATGATGCCGAAAGTCAGCGGCACGATCACGCCGACGAACAGCAGTGCGTATTCGAGCGTGGCCTGTCCCGAACGCCGCGAGCGACGTGGCAATTTAAGTGCCGCCATACGGCACCTTCACGCTGGGTTTCAGCGGAACGATCATGGGCGTGAGAAACGGAATGATCGGCGTCACCTGATAGCCGTTTGGGATCGACACGATGACGAAGTCGGGAGGCACGGTGCCGGCGAGCGCGCAGTTGTAGTCACCCACGGTCAGGCTGGCGGGATCCAGCGTTTCGCCGGTCACCTGAATCATGTCGGAAGTCAGGTCGGCGATGAAGGGAGCGCCGGAACCGTCGGTGGAAGAAGTGAGAGCGAAGTTGATTCCCGCGACAATGGCGGGGTCGGCCGGGTCGCAGATATTGACGCCCTGCTGGGTAGCGATGTAGCGGGCCGCGGCGTACAGCTCTTTTTTCAATGTGTAGTAGGTATAGGTCAGCTTCCCCAGCTGCTCCACGCCCACTAACAAAGTCACCAGGACGGGAATGAAGAGAGCGGCTTCGACAATGGCGTTGCCGCGCCGGGTCAGCTTCACTGGAACAGCACCACTTTGCCGGGTCCGCTGGTGGCATCACAACCGCCATCGAATCGGCCCTGTTTAACGGGCGCCGGGCTGCCGATGTAGAGCGCGATGAAGCGTCCGTTGGCATCGGCCGGATTGTTGGTATCCAGATTCGGCGAGCCTTCCAGCAGAAATTCGCGGAAGCCCAGCACGTTCATGGAAGAGGTAGCCAGCGCGGAGACCACCGCCACGGTGAGAATGCGCCGGGTATTACCCGCGTAGCTGGTGTAATCGGTCACTGGGTTGGTCACATCTGTATCCGCGGCGAACGGTGCGGCTACGGTGGCCAGATCCGTGACAGTAGTGGAACAAGCGGCGGGCGTTGCGAGATCCATGCGCACTGAAAGGCCGCACAGATACTCCTGCACGGATGATGTCACCGTGCCGGAACAAACCCCGGGTGAAGCAGTAGCCCACACATTTTCCGCATTGCCGGGGATGGAAGTCAGGCAGCCGTACGTGGTGGTTCCGCTGGTGGTCAGCGAAGTGGGGCCGGTGGGAAGCAGGCCGCCCGCGCCGATGCTGAACAGCTGCTGCGTTTCATCGAGCGTGCTGCCGGTGTTATAGCGATCGATCAATAGATAGGGAACGCGCACGCCAGCGCCGGTCAGGGTTGCGGGGGTCGGGTTGCCGGTGCATTGATAGCCGAACGTGTACTCGGTGCCCACGGTAAAACCGAAGTTGGTGGTGTCGGTAGCGTCGACGGGCGCGATGGCAAGGGGGTCGACACCGCACGCGGTGCAGACGGGCGCGCTGACCCCGGCCACCGCGCGCGCGGCGATGGGCGTTTTCCGCGCCTGTCCCAGGGAAAGCAGCGACCAAAACAGCAGCGGCGCGTCGGCGGTGATGTTGGCCTGCGCGTATTGCGCCGAAGTTCCATCCGCCGTATTCGGACTCGTGGCGGAACTGGCGTTGGTGGCATCCGCGGCGGCGGCGAAATAGGAGGTGCTGGTCACCTCGGTTTGCAGCAGTCCGCTGTCATCGCCAATGACCTGCGAACCGAAGTTGTAGGCGTTGGCGTGCAGATCCGCATTGTCGTAAGTGGTCAGCGCCGCCGCGTCGGCATTCGCCGTGGCGTTGGAGGTGCCGATCAGCTGCTTTGCCGCGGCCAGCGCCATGGCATTGGCGGCCTGATTCAGTTCTCCGCGGATCAGGTAAATACGTCCCAGGTCGTACGCAAATCCCATGAAGCCGAAGATCACCGGCACCAGGATCACCAGAAGCTGGATGGAAACGGCGCCCTTACTGCGGCGGCGGTGTCTGGTGTCCACTGGGCCCTGTAAATTCCGGCTTTCCCGGATCCGCCTGCACGGGAACAGCGGGATCCGCAGTCTTTTTCTTCCTGAGTTTGCGCGCGGCGGCAAGTGCCCGCTGCTGCTCCACGGTCAGCTGAAACGGCTCTACGAAGTCAGGCAGTTTGGCCTTTTCCGCGGCGGTCAGAGGCTTCACGAAGTGCGGCGTGATCACCACCAGCAGCTCCGTTGTGGACTTCTGATCGCTGCGCGTCTTGAAGAGATTCCCCAGGATCGGGATGCTGCCCAGACCGATGATGCGGTCGGCCTCCCGCGTCACGCGGTTATCGATTAATCCAGCAATGGCGAAGCTCTCGCCCTCGCGCAGGATCACTTCTGTCTCGGCGCGCCGCTGGGAGATGGCTGGAATCAGGAAGCCCTGCAGCGTCACGGCGTCGGCGTAATCGAGCGAGCTGACTTCCGGCGCGACCTTCAGATCAATGGCGCCGGATGCCGTCACATTCGGCGTAAAGTTCAGCTGCACGCCGAAAGGCTTGAACTGAACCGTGACCACGGGCGCGGTGGAGCCGCCGGTGGAAGTGGTGGTCAGCACAGGGAACGGAAATGAACCGCCGGCGAGGAAACTGGCTTCCTTACCTTCGATCGTGATTAGATTCGGCTCCGCCAGAACCTGCAGCAGATTATCCTGCTGCAGCGCTTCAATGGTGGCGCCCAGATTGATATCGGGCCGGTAGACGAACAGGTTCAGCAGATCGGCAAAGTTCACCGATGAGGAGTTCGTGAACGAGCCATTCGAATACTGCAGCTGGCTGAAGCGCGGCGATTGAAACTGCTCGGTGGTGCTTTCGCCATTCAGGATTCCGTTCTTGCTGAACAGATTGAACCCAATCTGCTTCAGGGCCACGCGATCGATGCTGGCGAATTTCACCTGAATCAGAATCTGGCGCGGTTCGGGATCGGGCGGCGCTTTCAGAAGATTGACGACGGTCTTGGCCCGCGTCTGCGCCAGGCCCGCCGCACGCTTTGCGTCGTCCGAACTGGCCACCGTCCCAGTAAGCACCAGCGTATCGCCCTTGCCGGTCACCTGAATGTCGCTGCCCGGCAGATCGTGTTTCATCTGCTCACGGAACAGATCGAATTCGTAGTTGTCAGGCACCACATCCACTTCGTAGCGCGCGGCGGACGATCCCGCTTCCCAGATGATGATCGTGGCCCGGCCGGGGCCTTTGGCGTTGATCATCACCTCGCGCGGAGAAATTACCACCACATCCGCAATCTTTGGTTCCGATGCCGCCACCTGCTTGACGTCGTTGCGGAACTGCAGCAGCTCGCCGCGTCCCACGATTAACGTCATGGGGCCGGCGGCAAAAACGGAGGCGGCCACGGAGAACAGGCACACCAGCAGCGGGCGATTAATCATGAAAAACTTCCTGGACATGCTTGTCGCCGCGATATACATCGACGACGGCACGCGGCGCGGGTGGGTCGCGCACAATCACTTTGCTCTTCGTTTCGCCGGGATCTACGTATTTCTTTTCGCCTGTCAGTTCGGCCCATACCTTCGGATCGTCCAGATTGGGAACCCGCGCCAACTGCGTGGTGCGGCCGCGGCGCGCGCGCGCCAGACGCGCGCTCACCATGGGATCGAGCACTTCGGTAGTGACCGGCGAACCATCCAGATTGTTGATGCTGTCGAGAGGATTGCGCAGTGTCAGGCTGATGCGTCCCTCGTTTTTGGCCAGCTCCAGCTTCTGCGCTTCCTCCGGATTCACCAGCAGCGTGATCACCGGCATCTTCGCCAGCTTGGGATCTACCGGCTGGTTCGGCTGAATGCTGCGGCCCACCGCCAGTACTTTCACGTTCTGCAGAATGGTTGAGGTTTCGGCTTCGGCCATGGAGCCGGGGCGAGTAAAGAGAACATCCACGCGCGAGCCAGGCTGCAGCAGACCGGAGACGCCGCTCACATCCGTAATTGCGACTGAGACCGCGCGCTGGCCGGCGGGGATGGTGGCCATGATGCCTTCCGGACCATCGACATTCGAAAGCTTGGTCCGGGTAAACGGCTCGTTCTTGCTCATGGGATACAGCGTCACGCGGCGTACGGCTTCGGCTTCGGTGAAAATGGCGAACTGCGGGATATCTTCATCGAGCAGGCGCACCTGTTTCAGGTCGCCTTTTTTCAGCGTCACTCCCAGCGGCAGATCGCGCGCGGCCACGATCACCACTTTGCGGTCCTGCGGACGCGCTTTTACGGTATTCGCGTACAGGATCCAGGTCAGGAGCGCGGCGGAGAGCCAGGCGATTCCGAACACCGTCAGTATTTTTCTTCGGTCCATGTCAGTCCTTTATTCAGGGCGGCCCAGCAGAGTGGCCACATCATCCCGGTAGAGCGGCTTCCAGCCAATCTGCTCCAGCGCCGGAATCAGCGAATAGTCGTTCGGCAGCAGGGCATGGGTAAAACGATAGGAGTCGAGAATCGTCTGCCAGCCCGGACGGACCTGCACCATACGCGCATACTGCTTCAGGAATTCGGCTCCATACAGATCACTGCGGCCGTCGAAGAAGACTTTCCGCTTCCCGTCGAACCGGTAGATCAGATATCCGCCGAACTTGTCCGGAGCGAGAATGCGCGCCGAGGCGGGGAGCGCGTCGACAGCTGAGGCAGCGGCAACCGGAAACTGATCCGGCGGGAATCCGGCATGCGCCGCCAGAGCGGGAGTGCGCACCAAAGCGATCGAGAGAAGGACGACAAGCGGCGCCCACACCAGTCCACCGCAGCGGGCATCCAAAATGCGCAGCCGCGCGCCGTAAGCGAGGAAGCTGTCAATCGAGCGCCGCAGGCCCGGACGCAATCCGGGCCACGACGTCAGTCCCCGTGTGATGGCGCCGTTGGCAAGCGGCAGCAGCAGCAGCGCCACCAGCGGAAGACCGCGCGCGGAACGAAGCGCCGCAATCAGCAGCACGGCCGTTAGGAAGAAAACCGCGAAATTCCTTTGCGTCAGGGCAAGCACTCCGCCCAGCGCGGCGATGCTCAGGGCGGCAATGATCTGCCCGGCTCCATCCGCGTGAAAGTTAAAGCTCTGGAATTCGCCGATGCGATCGAGCAGCGCGCTGTCAGTCAGGTAGCGAAAGACATGCTCATGCAGGCGGAAACCATAGGGGTTCGCGAGCGATGCCGCCGCGGACACGCCCGCGTACAGCAGCAGCGTGCGAGGTCTGGTGGAAGCGCCGCCGGTAAGGAAGCCGCTGGTCGCCGCACCCGCAGCATAAATGACCAGAATTGCCGGGCCCATGAAGAAGCTGGCGTGAATGTTCGTCCAAAGACACGTCACCAAAGCAACCGTAAGGGCGCCAGACGCGGTGAAATCCGCCGCCGTTTCGGCAAACGCGACGCTCAACAGCAGAAAGATCCAGCTGAGAACATGAGGTCGCGCCAGCCAGTGCAGGTTCGTCGTGGAGAGCATCGGCGCGGCCAGAAGAGCGGCGATAAGGAAGTTCCCGCCCGCCAACCAGTTCAGGCGAAACCAGAGCCAGACTCCGCCGGCGATCGCAAAACAGTAAAACAAAGCCAATCCGCTCAAACCCAGGCTCTGGTGAATCGCCGCCGCAGTGATGTCGGAGAGCCACTCCCAGGCGAACCAAGGGTGGCTCGCCACGGTGAAGGAAAACGGATCGGTGTGGGGCAGGGCTGCGGAAGCCAGGATTCGGTCGCCGTTGCGAATGTGCCAGCCGGCGTCCGAATCCCGAAAAAAAGCACGCAGTCCGCCAAACAGGAACAGCGCGTAAAAAAGTGTGACCAGCGACGCCGCGAGCGCCAGGTCCGGCACCAGCAGGCGCGTCCACCCGAACGCCCGCGACACAGCCCGCGTTCGCGAGGACGAAGACGTTACAATACGGAACCCCCCAGCGGGGGCGCTGAAAGAGGTTCGCAGATAGCTGCTCCCGGGACGCGAGGCCCCTTATTGCGCAGTGGTGCCGATGCTGGAAAGGTCGCCCGTGATGCTGGAGTACAGGCTGACAATTCCCTGCGAAAGCTGGTTGACGGTGGTGATGAGCGCCAGACCGACGGCGGCCACAATCAACGCGTACTCGACCAGATCCTGGCCATCTTCTTCTTTGAGGAAACGAATCATCAGGTTTTTCATTGTTTGTCTTCCGTTTATCGAGATGCAGTTTGAGGGTTGCTTTCCGGTTTGCCCCGGGTGTCCGATGGAGGGGCGGCGAACCACTGCGCCATCCTCTCCTTCCACCGCGCGGCCATGCTTTTACGAGCCTGTGCGGCAGGGATGATCGCAGGTTTCCCATCCAGTTCCGAGACCAGTTTCAGATTCGCGAGCGCTGCCGAATGGGTCCTATTATAGCCCAGCGCCCGCGCGATCTCGGCTCGCGCCTGCGCATACTTACCCTGCTCGATCAGCACCGCTGCCAGGTTGCTGTGTGCCGCCGCCGGCTCGTTCACCGATTGCCAGTGCAGAATCGCCGACTTTGGATTGTCGGCCAGCGCCTCCGCCAGATTGTCTCGCGCGGTTTCCGAACCCCGGTTCAGCGACAGCGCCGCGCGGAACTCAGCGACCGCTTCGGCTTTGCGGCCCTGCTTCAGCAGGCAGTAGCCCAGATTGTTGTGCAGGTAATCGCGGTCCTCGGATTCGGCCTGCGCCATGCGTATGGCCTCGCGATGGGCCGTTTCGCCGGCCTTCCAGTCGCCCGCGTCGTCGTTCAGGATGCCCAGCCAGGATTCATATCGAACCGCGCGCTGCGGGTGCTCGTGCAGAAATTCCTGCAGAACGCGCACCGCCTCGGCAGGAAGGCGCGCCGCATCCAGAGAACGCGCCAGCTCCAGGTGCGCTTCCGCCGATTGCAGGAAGCGATCCGCCGCCAGCCGGTAGTGCTCGAGCGCCAGTTCGGGTACGCCGCGCGACTCATAAGCATGCGCCAGTTCCAGACGCGCGGCGAGGTCGTCCGGATGTTCGATCACGCGCTGGCGCATGGCGCGCAGCAGATAATCGCCCTCACCCGCGTCGGTCGCATTGTGAATGCGGCGGTTGTCCCGCGTGGTGACCGGAGCCGGAGGATGCAGGACCGCCGAGCGTTGCGCACAGCCGGTGAAGGCAACTGCGCTCGATAGAACGACCGAAAGATAAAGACGTGGCGCCATTCTTATTTTTCAAACACCAGCTGATCGCCGCATTGCGTGCCGGTGCGCGCAATCGTCCCAGAGGGAAGTTCCAGTACGGAGCGGGCAGTCAGACAAAACGAAATGCGCCACGGTTTCATATGCGAGCGAGCCTTCTTCACTTTTTTTTCACGATCCAGATGCAGCACATCGATCGCGAACTTCATTCCAAAACAATGCACTCCTTCACAGGGGGAGATCCACAGACCTTCACCGGCGCCAAGCGAACTGCGGCCCAGCAGTCCCCGGCGCCGCTCCGAACTGGAGCGCGCAACCATGACACTGTCACCCAGAACGACCCCTCGCGTCTGGTTCCGTACACAGATTTTCAATTGCTTGTTTATAACACGGGTTTCGGGCGGAAGTTCCTGAAAGGACGCCGCGTTATTCAGCGCCGGAAAGCGCGGGTATAATCCCGGATGTGAGACTGGGTGATGAGATTCCAGCGCAAACTTTCCGCGCGGCAGAGGTGCGTGTGTTTCCCGGTCCCGCCGAGCTGGGGCGAGCGGCCGCGAACGCAGCCGCGCAGATTCTCCAGGATGCCATTGCCCGGCGGAACAAAGCGCGCGTGTTTGTGGCTACGGGCAACAGCCAGCTGCAATTTATGGAGGCTCTGGTTCAGCACAGCGAAGTGAACTGGCAGGCCGTGGAAGCATTTCATCTGGATGAGTACGTGGGCCTGCCGCCAACGCATCCCTCCAGCTTTCGTTACTGGATCCGAACGCGTTTCGAGAAAAAGGTCCACCCCGGCCGGATGCACTACATAGAAGGCGACGCGCTCGATCTCAATCGGGAAATCGCGCGCTATGCGGCCCTGATTCGGGAAGAACCCTTCGACCTCGGTTTCGTCGGCATCGGGGAGAACGGCCATATTGCTTTCAACGATCCGCCGGTAGCCGATTTCGAAGATCCCGCCATCCTGAAACGCGTTGTTCTGGATGAGGCGTGCCGCCGCCAGCAGGCCGGGGAAGGCCATTTCGACGGCATGGAAAATGTGCCGCGTGAGGCGATTACCGTCACCTGCAGCACCCTGTTGCAGGTGCATACGTGGGTGTGCTGCGTCCCCGATCTGCGCAAGGCGAGAGCCGTTCGCGATTCACTGCTGGGTCCGGTGACCACGGCGTGCCCGGGCTCGCTCGTGCAACGTCATCCCCGCTCGCTGATCTACCTGGACGCAGCTTCCGCAAGCCTGCTCCCCGGGTGACCTCCCGGCGGGATCTCGGGAACTTCAGGCGGGATTGCGGGTTATAAATCGCGGGTTATAATCAGAGGTCACTTTCATTACTTGTTTTCATCCACCGGTCCCTCTATGAGTCGGGTTCCCCTTTTTGCAGTATTGCTGTGTCTACTCCCTGTCGCCGGGCAGGCACAAATCACCACGGCGGCCACATTCGGTACCACGGTTGCGCTTCCGGGCGGCACCCCTTCGGATATCGTGCTGGACGAAGCTCGCCAGCGTTTGTATCTGGTGAATACGAACAACAACCGGATCGATGTTTACAGCACTTCCGCCAACCAGCTGACCACCAGCGTGACGGTGGGCAAACTGCCGCTCGCGGCCGCGATCTCGATGGACGGCGCGTATCTTTATGTGACGAACTCAGGCAGCTCGACAGTCAACGTCATCGATCTGACGCGGCTGCAGGTCACGCAAACTGTTTCCCTGCCGGCTGTTCCCGAAGGCGTAGAGGTCGGAATCGACGGACGCGCGCTGATTTCGACGCGAGCCACGAACTCGCTGCTCATCTTCGATCAGACTCAGGCGAGCGGTTTGCAGCTGACCGCGGTCCCCGAGCCCCCTACCCCCTCGACACCCGCTCCGCTTCAGGGCCAAACGCTTACGCGCCCGCAGACCACGTTCTACAGCAAGCTGATCCGTACGCCGGACGGCAGCTACATCATCGGACTGACCAGCCCGACGACGACGCAGACATATCTGTTCGTCTATGAAGTTCTCTCCGGAACTATTCTGCGCAGCCGCACGGTTACCGGCCAGTCGACAGTGCTTTCGATCGCGCCTGACGGGTCACGCTTCATGGCTGGATACACGCTCTACGACACCGCGTCACTTTCCGTCATCGCCCAACAGACTAACGCCAACGCGCCGTTCACGTTCACCGCCGCTTTCAATACCCAGCAGAACGTAGGCGGCAGCGTCTTCACTCAGCAAGACGGAAATTTGATCTACAGCGCCTTCAATGTGGCTGCGGCGACCCTGCCGGCGCCCGCGCCTTCCTCTTCCACTCTGCTGATCAGCGATTCTCACAATCTGAAAATACAGCTTGGCATCAGGCTGCCCGAGAGCATTGTCGCGAAAATGGTAATCACTTCCAATAACGCGAACGCCTGGAGCTTATCCCAATCGGGCATGATTTATCTGCCGCTCTCGACGCTTTACAATTACCCGATCATTCAGCCCGATCAGACGCAGATTTTCCTCAGCTCGAACCCGTGCAACCGGGGTCTGGCGTCGGGAACGGTCAACGTCAACAACATGGGCGGCGGCAAGCTCACCTATTCGATCAACAACCTGAACCAATCCCTTGCGACGCAGGTGAAGAGCGGAGTCGCGCCCTCTTCCATCGCGTTCACTATGGATCCGGGCAGGGCGAATGTCAGCCGTCAGTCCGGTACCAACCTCTATACCGGCGCGCAAACTCTTTCCGGGACGCCGCTCGACGTCAACCTGGCATCCAACCAGGCGATCAACATTCCAAACACGATTCACGTCTACATGAACAAACGCGATGCGGACCAGCGCGGTCTCATCTTTCCGATTCCCACGCTGACCAACAGTTCGCCCACCTCCGCGTCAAACCCGGCGTTCACGGGCGGCAACGAGGGGCTCTACGACATTGTTCTGGACCAGCCGCGCAACCGCGTCTACATCAGCAACTCCGGGCAGAACCGTATTGAAGTCTTCGACACGGCGAATCAGGTGTTTCTCGCGCCGGTGACTGTTGGGCAGCTGCCGCACCAAATGGCGCTCTCGACTGACGGCAACACCTTATATGTCGGCACCACCGGCGGCGAACTGATCTCCATCGTAGATCTGACGCAGAATCCGCCCGTGTTCACCGGCTACATCAACTTCCCCCCGCTGCCGCGGCAGGCAAGCGGCACCAACGCGGCGGTCAACAATCCGCACTCACTCGCTTACGGATACTTCGGCCTGGAGTTCATCATGTCGAACGGCGGCCAGTGGAAGCTTTCCACCGGCAACGTTGCCACCGTTCGGCCCGTGGATTCCATCACCACCGTAGGCACGACCAGCAATTTCACCGAGCCCACTTCCATGATCGGCTCGACCGACGGCTCGTCCATTCTGACGCTCGCGGGAAGCGGCGAAGCATTTCTCTACCAGGCTGCTTCGGATTCCTACATCAGCGCCTCGCAGCTGATACCCTCCGCGTCCCTGAACACTGCGGGCTATTTTGGGCCCATCGGCGCGGCACCCGGCGGAGCGTTCTACCTTGTGGGAGCACAGATTCTCAACTCCTCGCTAACGCAGCTTCCCACCTCCGGCACCTTTGTCGCGAGCGCCACGCAGCGAAACTACGCCGCGGTTTATCCAGTGGATCAGAGCAACTTCGTCGCGTTCACCACCAGCTTTCGCTCCAGCATTACGGCCACTTCGGCGGATGAACAGAGGCCCACGCTGGAAGCCGTGAATGTGAACACCGGGCAATCGTCGCTGCTGGGCGTGGTGGCGGAACAGCCGCGCTGGACTGTCTTCGGCACCACCCGCACCAACATTCCGCCCCGTCAAATGGTGGTGGATACGAATGGAACCGCGTACATTCTAACGCTCTCCGGCCTGACGGTGGTACCGCTGACGCTGAGCGGCGCGCCGGTGCCCGTGGTCAGCGGCGTAAAACCCGCAACCGGCAGCACGCTGGCCCCTGGAACATTCATCAATGTCACCGGCTCCGGCCTGGCAAGTACGGCAACCGCGAATACGCTCCCCGCGCCTACGGTGCTGGGTGGCAGCTGCGTTACCTTCAACGATGTTTCCCTGCCCCTGCTGCAGTCTTCGGACGGCACCATCCAGGCTCAGATTCCGGCCAATGTTCTGACCGGATCGAATGTGGTGGTGGTCCGTTCGCTGGCGACCGGCCAATCCAGCAACTCGATCGTGGTGACAGTAGCACCCACAGGAACGAATTAGGAGCCTCGGGTCGTGATGCTGGTCCTGACCGGGCTCCCCGGTTCCGGTAAATCTGCTTTTGTTCTCGATCGGCTTCGCGCAGCCGCGCGCGCCGGCCGCCCCGACGTGCGGCTTCTGGTGCCCACTGCCACTATGGCTGAGCACCTGCGGCATCAGCAGGCGCGTGCCGGGCTGGTCTTTCGTCCGGAGCTGATTCAGACGTTTTCCAAGTTCGCGAGCTCGCTGATTACGGATGTTCGGCTGGTGTCGCGGCCGCTGTTCCACCTCATGGTGGACGAAGCGTTGCGCCAGGTAGCGCCCGGCGAGTTCGCCGGCGTAATCGATGCACCAGGCTTCGCAGCCTCAGCGGCACAGGCGCTCGAGATGCTGGATACGGCGGGATGCGGGCGCGCGGCGCTCAGTGGGCTGCGCGCCGAGGCTCCTGCCGCGCCTGCGCTGGCACTGGTGTGGCGGCACGTGGAAGAGCAGATGGCCGCACGCGGTCTGGTGACGCGGGCCGGTCTGCTGCGCCGGGCCGCCGAACAGGTGCGTGCCGGGGCCGCCGGACAGCTGCGCGAAATCTGGTTCGACGGTTTTACCGCCTTCACTGATCCGGAGCTCGGTCTGGTAGAGGCGCTCTCGGCGACGCGGGAAGTTGTTGTGACGCTGCCCCTTGACGCGTCGTCACTGTCCACCCGGCGGCGGTTCGCTCAGCTTCACGCCGAAGTGCGGGAACTCCCCGCCCCGGCGCCTCGCCAGGCAGATTGGGTTCGTTTTGCCGCCGACTCCCTCGAACGCGAAGCGGACGAGATCGCGCGGCGCATTCTGGCCAGCGGACATGCGTTTCGCGAAATTGGTTTGGTTCTGCGCAATCCCGATCGATATGCGGGTCTTCTGGAATCCACCTTCGAGCGCTTCGGCATTCCCGCGCGCTTCTATTTCACGGCCGAATTACACCGCAACTCCGCCGCCGCCTACCTCATTGCGACGGTAGACGCCATGCTCTCCGGCTGGGAGTTTGGCCAGTGCCTCACCGCTCTGCGCCTGGCCCCGGGAAACGCCAACTCCGCCGCCATGGACCGGCTGGATTTCGCGGTGCGGAAGGGGCTTCCCGGCCGCGGACTGCCGGAACTCCGCGCCACTGCCCACCCGGATTCGCAAAAGCGCATTCCCGAAGCCTGGGACGTTCTCGACAGGTGGCGCGGGAAAAAGCTGCGGGCCTCCGACTGGGCGAGAGAACTGGGCACGCTCCGCCGGCTGTTTACTCCCGGCCGAACCACCGGAACCGAGCCGTGGAGCCGCGTTCAAATGTTCCGGAGCCAGAGTGCCGCCCTGGATCTTTTCGAGAGTGCGATGCAGGAGTCCTCGGAGTGGTGGAAGGGTTCCTCTGAGCTGCTTCCGCTCGACGAGTTCTGGCGCGCGGCGAAGACTATCCTCCGGTTGACGCCGCTGCGCATCGCCGATGCTCGCTCAAACGTGGTCCACGTCATGAGCGTCTACGAAGCCCGCCAGTGGGATCTCTCGACGATCTTCCTGTGCGGACTCGCTGAGCGCGAGTTTCCGCGGCGCAATCCGCAGAACCCATTCGTCTCAGATGTGGCGATGCGGCGCCTGCAGCGGGAGGGCGTGCGCGTTTCTTCCTCCGAAGATCGCGATGCGGAAGAGCACTCGCTGTTCGAAGCCGTGGCGGCGAACGCGGGCACGGAACTGGTGCTGAGCTACGCGCGCGAAGAACAGAATCTGCCCTCCGTCTTCTGGCAAACGCCGGAAGCCAGGGAAGAACCCGCCGTGCCGGTGCTGCCCGAACAGAAACCGCGGCGCGCCGCGCCTCCGAGTGCCATCGTCAGTGCCGATTTGTTTCCGGTTCTGCAGCAGCGCAGCGCAGCTTTGGGCGTCACGGCTCTTGAGAACTATCTTCAATGCTCATTTAAGTTTCTGGCCCGCAATATCCTGGATCTGAAGCCGGCGCCTCCGCGTCCGGAAGACCGTCTGGATGCGCTGCAGCAGGGTATTCTGGTGCATCAGGTGCTTTCGGCCTGGTATCCCGCCCGGGCCCCCATTGGTCCTCTCTTCGACGAGAGTTTCACGCGGAAATGCGAGGATCTGCGCATCTCCATTGGTTACCGTACCGAGGTGCTGCGCCGGCAGATGCGCGCCGCCCTCAGCCGTTTTGCGGACGACCAGTCGTGGCCGCGCGGAAACCCGGCGGAACTGGAGGTCAACATCGAAATCAATCTGGGCGAGGGCACGATAGCGCGCGGCCGGATCGACCGTCTCGAGACTTTCCCGGACGGTTCGCTGGTGATCGTCGATTACAAGTACAGCAACGCGACGAATACGAAGAAAAAAGTGGACGACGAAACGCTGCTGCAGGGGCCGCTGTATGTCGCTGGGGTCCAGGGCGAGCGGCCAATCGCGGCCATGGTGTACTACAACGTTCGCACCGACCCGAACAAACAGGAACCCAAACCATTTGGCTGGGGCGCCGTGCCCGGCACCGAACTGAAGCTGCATCCTCTGGATGCCGCCTGGACGGAGAACGGGGTGGCGGCTGCGCGCGCCGCTATCGCAAGCTTCCGGTCCGGGCGCATTCTGCCTCGGCCGAAAGATTCAGACCAGTGTGATTTCTGCGATTTTCGCGATACCTGTCGATGGGAGTTCACCGCGGCCATGCACGCGGCCGCGAGCTAGTGCCTCCGTTTACCGCGAAGCAGATCGAGGCAATCGACATCGGCCGTCTCGGCGAGGACGCGTGCATCGTGGCCGGTCCGGGCTCGGGCAAAACCACCGTGCTGGTGGAACGATACCGGCAGCTGGTGCTTCACTCCGGAATTGAACCACAGGCCATTCTGGCCATTACCTTCACCGAGAAGGCCGCCAGCAATATGAAGAAGCGGCTCGGCGGCGATCCGGAACTGGAGCGCCTGCTCGAAACCGCGTGGGTTTCCACGGTACATGGCTTCTGCCTGCGGCTGATTCGGGAGAATGCCCTCGCCGCGGGCGTGGATCCCAACGTTTCGATTCTGCAGGAAGGCCAGGGCGCTCTGCTGCAGCGGCGCTGCCTGACGGAGGCGCTGGACGCGCTTCTGCACGAAGAGCCCGACCGGGCACACTCTCTGATGGAGAGTCTCGCGAACGCGCAGCCGGCGTTGCTCGGGGTCTATGATGCTATCCGCTCGTCGGGGATGTCGATTCAGGATCTCTGCACACTTCCTGCCCCCGTCTGTGCCGCCAGCGTGCCGCTGATCCGCGAGTTGATCGAAAGCATTCGCTACGCGCGCACGAATACGCGCAAGCAGCGGGACAAGCTGGACCACATCGTCTCCTGGGGAGAAAGCCTCTCCGAATGGCCGGATTGCCGCCGTACGCTGGAATATATCGAGGAGCTCCGCTTCGCGAGACACGGGAGCGACAGCTTTAATCAGGCCGCGCTGCAGTTGCAGGAACTTATAGCCGCACTGACAAAGGCCACCGTCACCGCATATTATGCGGGAGAACGCGCCACGCTGATAGCCATTCTGCAAGCCTTCGAAAGGCGCTACGACGCAGCCAAACGGGAGCGCAACGTCCTCGATTTTTCCGATCTGGAACGCTGCGCCGTGCGTCTGCTGGAGACGCAGCCCGACATTCAGGCGCGCACGCGGCGCCAGTTCCGCCAGATTCTGATGGACGAGTTTCAGGACACCAACGGGCAGCAGGCCAGGCTGCTCAACCTGCTGCGCGCGCCGGATGCCTTTTACGCCGTGGGCGACATCAATCAATCCATCTTCGGTTTCCGACATGCCAGCCCGGACGTCTTTCGGCAGTACCGGGATCAGGTGCGTGATGCCGGCAAGCATCATGTGGAACTTGTGGAGAACTGGCGGAGCCGTCCGGAGATACTGCTTGCCGCGGAAACAATCCTGAACGGCGCGGAGGGTATTGAACACCGCAGGCTTCAGCCCGGCCGCCGCTTCGCCGCCAAGAAGCAGCCTTCAGTGGAAGTAATCGTCGCGCAGGTGGAATCGGGCGAGTGGGATTTCACGTTGGAACCGCGATGGGTGGCGCGCCGGATTCGCGACCTGCACAACAAACTCATGGTCGAGGTGAAAGGCAAGCAGCGCCCCGCGCAGTACTGCGATTTCACCGTCCTCGTCCGCAATTCGATTGTGTATCAGGATTTCGCGGCAGCGTTTGAAGCCGAGAAGATTCCGTACGAGCAGAGCCGGCGCAAGGGCTTCTTTGACACGCGCGAAGCGGTGGACCTGATTTATCTGCTGCGCGCGATCGCGAACCCGCGCGATGAAATCGCCACGGCCGGTGTTCTTCGGTCACCGTTTGTTGGATTGTCCGATGAGGCTCTCCTCCGGCTCGAGTTGATCTTGCCCAACATCGCGGATGCGCTCGATCACCTGGACGAGGGTGCATTCAGCGAGGCCGACCGGGGCAGGCTTGACTGGTTTCGCAGTCATTTGCGCCAGTGGCGGGAGGAGCAGCCGTACATCCCGCTGGATCGGCTACTGACGCGGGCCATTCATGAAAGCGGTTACCCGTGGGATCCGCGCAGCTCATCCGGCGCGAACATCGAAAAATTTCTGGAAGTTGTGCGCACGACGGAAGGCACGCTGGCGGAATTTTTGGAGGAGACCGAACTGCTCCGCGAATCCGACAAAGCCGAAGCGGAAGCGCCGGTCGAAAACGATCGGGACGTGGTGCGCATGATGACCGCGCATTCCGCCAAAGGGCTGGAATTCCCGGTGGTTATCATCGCGGCCATGCATAAGGGCGTGGATACCAGCCGGGGCAGTTTCTCCTTTACGCCCGAATTCGGTCTGGGCGCTTCCTGGATTCACCCCATCACCGGCAAGCCGATCGAAGACTCCATCTATAGCGCCAACAAGGATTTGAATGACGACCGCGAGAGGCAGGAAGCCCACAGGCTGCTCTATGTGGCGCTCACACGGGCGGAAGAACATCTGATCCTGTCCTATACGCGTCAGAAGAAAACGGTCGAATGGGCCGAGCTGGTCGCACCCGTATTCGTGCAAGAGTGCCCGGCGGATTCGGTAGGGCGGGAAGTCACTGTAACCGCGCCAGGCGGCGAGGTGTTCCGAGCGAGCGTGCTCTGCGCCGCCGTTCCGCCACCCATGGCGCAGCAGAGCCTGTCGTTCGACGCCGCTCCGGATTTGGCGGTGCTCCCCAAGCCCGTGATCACCGGCCAGCACGACAGCGCCGTTACCGTGACCGCCGTCGCGCTGTTTGCGCGGGATCCCGAGGCCTGGTATCGCGAGCGCTACCTCGGATGGCAGGCAGGATCGCGTAAACGTCTGGCCGACATCGAAGAGGAGGAATTCGAGAGCGACCCGAAACTGGCCGCCAGTGAACTGGGGTCGCAGGTGCATGCGCTGCTGGCCGGGCTGCCCGTGGAACAGCCGGATGCGCGCGCGGTGGCGATGGCCGAAACGTTCCGGCGCAGCGACATCGGGCAGCGCCTGACACGAGCCACCCGCACTGAACGCGAATTCGGTTTTCTGATGGAAGTGGCGGGAATCGTGGTTCGCGGCCAGATCGATCTCTGGTTCGAAGAAGCCGGAGAACTGGTCCTGGTGGATTACAAGACCGACGACATCGCGCGCGAAGAAGCAGCGGATCGCGCGCTCGATTATGCGATGCAGATCCACCTTTATGCGCTGATGCTGCACAGGCTCACCGGCCGTTCGGTCTCGCTGGCAGCCATTCACTTCCTGCGGTGCAATGAAGCGGTCCGAATCTCTCCCGATCCGGCGGCGGCGGAAAACGCCGTGGCTGCCATGACCCGCGCGCAGGAGGACTTCCGTTAACCGGAACCCCATATTAGTATTGATCGTGGCCTCCGGGTACCCCCTCGCGGGTTGCGCACTATTGTGCGCGCTGATTTCCTTCACTGCTTACGGCCAAACGTGCGGTCCCGGCGAGTTGCGCGTATTCGTCAAGGATTCGCAGGAAGCGCCCGTATTTGACGCGCAGGTCCGAATCGTCATGGGCCAGAAGGAATTGGGTCCGAAACCCACGGAAACCACCGGAACGGCCGATTTCGAGAACGTGCCCTGCGGGTCATGGACGGTGCACGCGGTGAAAAACGGCTTCGACGAAAGCACCGAACCCGTGGAAATTACCGGCATTCCGCAACGGGAAATCACGCTGATCCTGAACCCCCAGGTGAAGCACAGCAGCCTCGACGTGACCGAGGCGGCGCCTCCCGTGGAACAGAGCTCTTCCGCCAACAACGAATTTCACCCGAGCGAAGTAAAAACGCTGCCGACCAACCCCGCCACGGTCACGGACGCGTTGCCGCTGATCCCCGGCGTGGTGCGCGCGCCGAATGGAGAACTGAAGCTGGATGGGAGCGGCGAGGAGCGCAGCGCGCTGGTGGTCAATCAGAGCGATGTGACCGACCCCGCCACCGGGCGCTTCGGACAGACCGTTCCCATCGACAGCGTGGAATCCGTCAACGTGCTGAGTACGCCGTTCCTGGCGCAATATGGCCGGTTCACGCAAAGCGTGGTGGCTGTGGAAACGAAGCGCGGCGGCGACAAGTGGCACGCAGACCTGAACGACCCCTTTCCTGACTTCCGCATCCGCAGCTATCACATGCGCGGCATCAGCAATGAGATTCCCCGGGCTTCGCTGGGCGGCCCGCTCATTCACGAGCGCCTGTATTTCATCACCGCGCTGCAATACTTCATCGATAAGTTTGCCAGCCGCACGCTCAGCTTCCCGGCGAATGTTTCGAAAACGCAGCGCTACAACTCCTTCACGCAAATCGATTACATCCAGTCCGCGCGCAACCTGATCACGGTGTCGCTGCACATCAGTCCGCAGCACACCAACTTCGTGAATCCCGAGTACTTTAACCCGCAGCCGGTGACCCCGAGCTATGCGCAGCACAACCAGGTGGGAACGGCCGCGGACCATTTCGGACTGCTCGGCGGAACGATCGACAGTTCCTATTCGCTGCAGCGCTTTGACGTTAACATCGGCGCGCAGGGTCCGAACGGGATGATCATGACCCCCGAAGGCAATCTGGGCAACTATTTCGGCACGCAGGACCGTGAGGGCTTCCGAAAGGAATGGCTGGAAATCTGGTCGCCCGCGCCCGTGCGGCTCTCAGGGACGCACCAGTTGAAGATCGGGACTTCGCTGACGTATGCCGGCGAAAGGGGCAACTTCACGTACCGTCCGGTAAGCCTGCTGAACAGCACCGGCGTGCTGCTGCAAACCATCAATTTCACCAATCAGGGGCCGTTCACGCGCAACGATCTGGAGTTTACCGCTTATGCGCAGGACCACTGGGCGCTGAACTCGCGCCTGGCTTTCGATTACGGCCTGCGCGTGGAACACCAGCGGCTGGCATCCAGTCTGCGCATCGCGCCGCGCGCGGGTTTCGCGTGGACTCCGCTCGCCGACGGGCGTACGGTGTTCCGCGCCGGGTACGGCCAGTTTTACGATCACATCCCTGTGGATGTCTACGGATTCAGCCGCTACCCCATTCGCACCGTGACCAATTACGCTCCCGATGGTTCCGTTATCGGCGTCCCGGAACTGTTCAGCAACGTGATCGGCAGCGTGACCGGTCCGAAATCTTTTCTGATACATGGAAATCGCGTGGCAGGCAGTTTCTCTCCGCGCGGAATCACGTGGAACGCGCAGGTGGAACATCGTTTTTCCCGGCTGCTTCGCGTCCGAGGAGTCTATACCGATAACCGTTCCGTGGGTTTGGTGGAAGTGGAACCTGAACTCCTGGGAACTGTGAATGAGATCGTTCTGAACGGAGATGGAACTTCCTCCTACCGTCAGGCGGAGATCACGGCGAAGCTTACCTGGGAGAGCGATCAGCAGCTGGTCATGTCCTATACGCGCAGCCGCACAGAGGGCAATCTCAACATCTTCGACGCGTTCGTGGGGAACTATCCCTCGGCGATCGTGCACCCGGATGTGTACACGAAGCTTCCCGGCGACCTGCCCAACCGCTTCCTGATCTGGGGCCGCGTTGCCATTCCGGTCTGGAGCCTTAAGCTGATGCCCATTGTGGAGTATCGCAACGGATTTCCGTACATCGTTTACGACGCGGCGCAGAATTACTCCGGCGTTCCCGATTCCCGGCGCTTTCCGAACTTTTTCTCAGCGGATGCGCGAGTAATGCGCGATTTCAGGGTGAGTCCGAAGTATACGGTGCGCTTATCCCTCAGCGGCTTCAACCTGACCAACCACTTCAACGCGCTCGCGATTCACAGCAACATCGCCGACCCGAGTTACGGCATTTTCTTCGGCAATTACCATCGCCGATACCGCTTCGATTTCGAATTCGTCTTCTAGAAGTTTACGATCTTCGCGAACGATTCGGGATCGAGGCTGGCGCCACCCACGAGCGCCCCGTCGATTTCTTCCTGCTGCATCAGCCTGGTGACGTTGTCGGGTTTCACGCTGCCGCCGTACAGGATGCGCAGGGCCGAAGCCGCTTCCTCGCCAAACATCTCGGAGGCTTCTCTGCGGATGATTCGGTGCGAATCCGCCGCAATCTCCGGCGTTGCGGTCCTGCCTGTTCCGATGGCCCAGACCGGCTCGTACGCGATCAGGATCCGCCGGAACTGTTCGGTGGTCAGCCCGCCGAGTCCGCCGGAACACTGCGATACCAGCACGCCTTCGGTCATGCCGCCTTCGCGCTCGTCCAGCTTTTCACCCACGCACACAATCGGGGTCAGTCCATTCTCCAGCGCCGCCGCCGTTTTGCGCAGCACGTCTTCCTCAGTCTCGTTGAAGTACTGACGGCGCTCGCTGTGACCCACGATCACGTAGGAGGCTCCCGCAGCCTGGATCATGTGTCCCGAGATTTCTCCGGTAACCGCGCCTTCCCTGCCCCAGTACAGGTTCTGCGCGCCCACGCGCACATTGCTGCCGTGTGCCTGGTGCACGGCGGCATGCAGGTCGATCGCGGGAGGGCAGATCACGATGTCGCAGTGACTGGCGCTCGCCACCAGCGGCTTGAACTTGTCGAAAAACGCGTGCGTATCCGCGGGCGTTTTGTACATCTTCCAATTGCCCGCCATTACCGGCTTTCTCATACGAGTGAATCTAAGAAACCTGTTCCTTTCGAGATGTTGGTGCCAAAATTCTGCGCTACGGTTTGTCCGATGTCGGACAGGGTCGCGCGCACTCCTAAATCGATTCCGCCCTTCAGCCGTTTTCCGTAAACCAGCAAAGGTACGTATTCACGGCTGTGGTCGGTGGAGACCGTGGTTGGGTCGCAGCCATGATCGGCCGTGATCACCACGAGATCGCCGGGCCCGAGTTGGTTCAGAAATTCCGGGAGCCAGCGGTCGAACTCTTCCAGCGCGCCGCCATAACCTTCCACATCGTTACGATGGCCATACTGCTGATCGAAATCGACCAGGTTGACGAAGATCAGGCCCGCCGGCACCTCTGTCATCGCTTTTAGCGTCTGGAACATGCCATCGGCATTGCTCTTCGTCTTCACATGATCGTGAATGCCCCGTCCCAGGAAGACATCGAAGATCTTGCCGACGCTGAACACTTCGACGCCGGCATCGTCCAATCGGTCGAGCAGCATGCCTTTGGGCGGAGGCACGGCATAATCGTGACGATTCGGCGTGCGCGTGAACGCCCCCGGCGAACCCGTGAAGGGCCGCGCAATCACGCGTCCCACCTCCCACGGCCCGCGAAGAATGTCCCGCGCTACTTCGCACATGCGGTACAACTCCCAAAGCGGCACCACGTCTTCATGCGCGGCGATCTGAAACACGCTGTCCGCCGACGTGTACACAATGGGCGACCCAGTGCGCATGTGCTCTTCACCCAGCTCGCGAATGATCTCGGTACCGGAAGCCGAGCAGTTGCCGATCGCCGCGCGTCCGATCCTCGCTTCGAACGGTTCCATCACTTCGCGGGGAAAGCCGTTCGGAAAGAGTGGAAACGGCTGCTCCAGATGGATACCCACCATCTCCCAGTGTCCGGTGGTGGTGTCTTTCCCGGGTGACTGCAGCGCGCACTTGCCATAAGCGGCCGTGGGACTTGCCGCCTGCGGCACGGAATCGAGCGGTTTCAGGTTGCCAAGACCCATCCGCTCGAGGTTCGGCAAATGCAGAGGCCGCGCGCGCGCCAGATTGCCGAGGGTGTCGCTGGTGGGATCGTCGCCATACTGCGTGGCATCCGGCATGGCGCCCACCCCAACGCTGTCGAGAACAATCCAGATCACGCGCGAAAACACATTCCGAATGTAGCATTGCGCGTTCATGGCTCCGACACGTCTTTCCTCGTACAATGACCATTACCAGATGCAAAGCTTCGATCTGATTGTTATCGGTTCGGGACCCGCGGGCCAGCGGGCCGCGATCCAGGGCTCAAAATCCGGAAAGCGCGTCGCGCTGATTGAGAAGCGCGAGGTCCTCGGCGGCGCCTGCATCAATACCGGAACCATTCCCAGCAAGACCATGCGGGAAGCGGTGATGCACCTCTCCGGCTATTCTTCGCAAAGCATCTACGGCTCCAATTACCGCGTGAAGGAACGGATCACCATGTCCGATCTTTCCTTCCGCGTGCAGCACGTCATCAAGACCGAGGTGGATGTCACCGCCGCGCAGCTCTCGCGCAATAACATCGAGGTCCTCACGGGTCAGGCCAGTTTTCTCGATCCCACTCACATCCGCGTGGAAAGTTCGCGCGGCCAATCCGATTTCGAAGCGCCCGTCATTATCATTGCCACCGGAACCAAGCCCGCCGCCTCCGACAAGGTCCCCATCAACGCCACCACCATCATCAACAGCGACCAGATTTTGCAGATGCCGGAGATTCCACGCTCGCTCATCGTAGTGGGCGGCGGTGTCATCGGCGTGGAATACACCTGCATGTTTGCCACGCTGGGCTGCCGCGTCATACTTGTCGAGAAGCGCCCACGCCTGCTCGAATTCGCCGATTCCGAAATGGTGGAAGCGCTCTCCTATCATCTGCGCGATCACCGCGTCACGATGCGCCTGAACGAAGAGGTGGAGAGCGTCGAAGAGAATCCCTCGGGAGGCGTGGTCGCCAATCTCCAGAGCAAGAAAAAACTGTCAGGTGATGCGCTGCTCTACGCGGTGGGCCGGCAGGGCAATGTTGATGAGATGAATCTGGCCGCCGCCGGTCTGGAAGCCGACAGCCGCGGCCGCATCGCCGTGGACGATCAATTCCGCACCAAAGTGCCTAACATCTACGCCGCCGGCGACGTCATCGGCTTCCCCAGTCTCGCTTCCGTCTCGATGGAGCAGGGCCGCAGCGCCGCCGCCAACGCCTTCGGCAGCGTCATCCATTCCAACCCTGCCTACTATCCCTACGGCATCTATACCATCCCCGAAATCTCGTTCATCGGCAAGACCGAAGAACAGCTGACCGATGAAGATGTGCCCTATGAAGTCGGCGTGGCGTTCTACCGTGAGATTGCGCGAGGCCAGATTCGCGGAGACACCACAGGCCGCCTGAAACTGATCTTCCATCGCGAAACCCGCAAGATTCTGGGCGTCCACATCATCGGCGAAGGCGCGGCCGAACTGCTGCACATCGGTCAGGCTGTTATGATCCTCGATGGCACCGTCGACTACTTTGTCCAGACCGTCTTCAATTACCCAACCCTCGCCGAGTGCTATAAGGCCGCCGCGTTCAACGGCCTGAACAAACTGGCCAAATTTGCCTAACCGGTACCCCTCATGCCAAACACAATGAAAATCGGCGTCCTCGCATCGGACGAGATCGCGGTCGGCCTCGTCGCCGATCACCGGCTGGTCGGCCGTATCATCGTTTCGGGCGGCCTCCATGCCGTTCCCAACGAAGAGATCGCGCCGCTGATTCTGCAGCATGTCGACGAGGCCTGCCGCGCCGCCTCGGTCGATCCCAGCACGGTGGAATCCATAGGCATCGGCATGCCGGGCATCGTGCGTGACGGAATCATCGAGGAATCGCCTAACCTGCCGCAGCTGAAGGGCCTCAATCTCCTGGTCTCAATGCGCAACGCGGGCGTGAAAGTGCCGGTCTGTGTTCTGAACGACGCCGATGCTGTAGCCGCCGGAATCGCCGCGCGGCAGGGTCAGCTGGAAAAATTCATCCGGGTCTGGACACTTGGACACGGCATCGGCTTCGGCCGCTATCCCCGAACCGACGATCCCTGGGAAGGCGGCCACATGGTGGTCTCGCTCGATCCCAAAGAGCAGTTCTGCGGTTGCGGCGGCCAGGGGCATCTGGAAGGAATCATGGGATACCGCGCCATTCGCATGCGCTTCCTCGATCTGGAGCCGGAGGAAGTCTTCGCGAACGCTCTTGCGGGCGATCAGCGCTGCGGGGTGTTCCTGAAACTCTGGCACCGCGCGCTGGCCGCCGTCACCGCCACCAACGTGCATATGGATGGTCCCGGCCGCTTCTATATTTCCGGCGCCAACGCCAAGTACATCGACATCAGTTTGCTGCTGCAGTATCTGCACGACATGGTGAAGATGACTCCCCTGCAGGGCAGCGTCTTCGAAGTCGTTTCCACCAGCGAGGAAACCGCGATCATCGGCGCGACCGTCGGCTGATTGTGCTGACGCCCCTTGGCGCCCTGCCGCAGCTGTTGCTCGCGATTCTGGTTACCCTCGCCGCGTATACCGACCTCCGCACGCGGCGCATCCCGAACCTGCTGGTCGCTCCCGCGGCGCTCATCGGCTTCGTTACGCAGTTTGCCGCGGGCGGACTTTCCGGCCTGCGTTCCGCCGCCTTTGGTCTTGGCGTCGGATTCCTGCTCTATTTCCCGCTCTGGCTTTTGCGCGCGCGCGGTGCCGGGGACGTTAAGCTGCTTGCGGCCGCCGGAGCGTTCCTTGGACCCGCCGATACCGTGGTGCTCTTCTGCATCGCGGCCATTACAGGAGGCGTTGTGGCGTTACTGCTGGTGCTGCTGAAAGACCGCACGCGTGAAACCGCCGGCAGCATCACCCGGATTCTTTCCGATCTGCTGCGATTGCGCCGCCCGGAGCCCGATGTACGCGACGCCTCCCGCCTGCGTCTGCCCCATGCGCCGGTGATCGCCGTCTCTGTCTACCTCATCCTGGCGATGCTTTACATCTCCCAGACGCACATGCCGTCGCGATAAAAGGCGACCAGACCGTCCTCGCTTACCTTCAGCACTTCGCCAAACCGCGATGCCGCCAGCGCCGCGGTGGTCCGTCCGCCTTCCACCGCGCGAATGCCTTCGCTCGATGCCTGCAGAATCGCGCCAAATGTCAGGATGCTGCTTTCGCGGTCCAGCACAATCGCGCCGTCGATGCGCGCCACCGTTTCCAGTACGGCCGAAGGAAGGTCCAGCGCCTTCGCCCCACGCAGCAGATAATGCAGCTGCCCTTTACCGTCTTTCACCACCGGCGGCCCGCAGGTCTCCAGAAAATCGTCTTTCATCATCAGCTGCTTCGCATCCTGACGGTCGCGCAGCACCACAAACAATCCGCCGCGGCGCTCTTCGGCCAGATTCACAGCCACCCGGAACAGGCGTTCGGCCAGCAGTTTGTCACCGAGGGCTTCTTCCCACATGGCGTACTTCGCGGCAGAGTCCGTGATGCGCCAGTGCCCGTCCAAGAAGCGGAAGACCTCGACACCTTCGGCGAAAATCTTTACCTCGCCGTTGGGTGTCAGCACCAGACACACATGCCCGCCGCACAGCGTGGCGCGGCTATGCGCAAGAAAGCGGTCGGCGGCTGGCGCCGCCAGCTCGTACTGCGCATACGGACGCGCCCATTCATGCACGTCCACAATCTCCACCAGCATGCCATCCACGTCCACCAGCGCCACTGTCTGCAGACCGTCGCAGAGCCGGTGAAAGCTGCGAATTCCTGTGAGTTCCGTCGAGTAGCGCAGCGCGCCTTCCGGCTTCGGCGGCACGCCGTGGCAGGGGTCGCTGTGCCCGCCGAACAGCAGCACGCCCGTCTCAATGCGCCGGTTCTCGTAAGTAGTGGAGGAACTGATACGCAGCACCTCGATCGCCTGCGTCACGCGATCCGGATTGTTCCCCAGAAAGCCCGAGACGTAGTGGTCTTCGGAGAGCCCGCGAAACATATGGAATTTGCCCGCTGCCAGCGGCGGGTCGAAGAGCATTTCGTAGCGGCCCCTCAAAACCTGGCCAACGGTCCGCACCATGCGCAGTTCCGCCGCCGTAAACTCGCGTCCGGAAAGCGTCACCAGATGGCGCGCGCCCATCCATTCCAGCCGCAGCCGCCCGTTGCCCAGATTGTCCAGCCGCAACTCGGGTTTGACTGTCTCTGCCGGACCTTCGTCCTGCCACTCCGCGTCCGGCAGGAAATATCGGACCCCGCGGCCCAGCAGTTCCGCGTAGAGGCCGTCAACAAATGTCACAACCGCTCAAACTCGATTTCGTCCACGTAACACCAGCCCCATTCCTCACCGGGCTCGATGGATTGAATGATCGGGTGCTTCGTCGCATGAAAGTGTTTGGTCGCGTGTTTGTTCTTCGACGAATCGCAGCAGCCCACATGGCCGCAGGCGCGGCAAAGGCGCAGGTGCACCCAGCGGTCGCCCATCTTCAGGCACTCCTCGCATCCATGCGTGTGCGGCTTGACGTTTTTGATCTCGTCCAGGTGCGTACATTCCGGCATCACTGTTCTCCTTTCGCGGTCCGCTGTTTGGGTAATCGTACGCAGAAGCGCGTATTACCCGGTTCCGATTCCACCGTGATCTGTCCATGATGCTTCTGCACCACCCGCATCACCGTGTCCAGGCCAAGGCCTGTGCCCTCTCCCACTCCCTTGGTGGTAAAGAACGGGTCGAAGATGTTGGAAAGGATCTCAGGCGGAATGCCCGGCCCGCTGTCCCGGATTTCCACCAGCACATCGTTCCACTCGCCCCACGTGCGGATGCGCAGTTCCCCGCCCTCGCTCATAGCCTCCGCCGCGTTCACAATCAGGTTCGTCCAAACCTGATTGAGTTCCACTCCGAACGCACAGATCTTTGGTAAGGTCTTGTCGTACTCGCGCACCAGCCGGATCGACTTCTTGCGCAGCTTGTACGCCAGAATCGTGAGCGTGCTCTCGAGGCCCGAGTGGACGTCGATCTCCTGCTCGGGGGCCTGATCCATATACGAATACTCTTTGATCGCGCCCACCAGATCCGAAATTCGGGACACGCTCTGCTCAATCTCATTTACCAGCCGCGAGGCCGAGAGCGACAGATTGCAGCGCACCAGCGTATCGCCCATCGCATCCCTGCCGATATTGCTCGCAAGATCCTCCAGCTGATCCGTCGTGATGCCCGCCTCCGCCAGCATGGGCGCCAGCTGCCAGCTCTCGGCTACCCCGTTCTTCTGCATCCAATCGTTCAGTTCTTCTTCCCGGTCGCTCTGCTCGAGCGAACTCGATGGAATCGCCGAAGCTTCGTTTGCCCGCGCCAATGCGTGCTGCTCGAAATGAGCGATGAACCCGCGTTGCTGGGAAGACAGGTTGCGGCAGTCCAGCCGCAGGTAAGCGCTGCGCAGCTGCTCGCGCAAATCCCGCAGCGACGACGCCGCACGCTTCGCCGCGCCGGCCGGATTGTTGAGCTCATGCGCCAGACCGGCCGCCAGCTTACCCAGGCTGGCCAATTTGTCGCGCTGCTCGTCCGCTTTCGTCACCTCGCGCACGCGGTCCAGCATCATGTAGACCAGCCGCTCGCCCAGCTCCGGCAGCCTCGTCAGCAGCTCCGGGAATATTGCTTTGTGAAAGCGAGCCAGGCGCGTATTCCCGATCGCCCGTCCGGTGCCCGCGAACGTTTTCAATCGCGAATAGGGAAGCAGTCCCGTGATCTCGCCCGCTGTGGCTTCGAAGGTTTCGCCGCTGCGTGTCACACGGCGCAGCTGCATACCGCCCTCGATGACTCCGTACATGTGGTTGGCCGGCTCACCCGGCTCAAAAATCAGATCGCCGGGCGCGAAGCACAGCTCCTCGCCCTTCTCCCCGAGCCATTGCAAATGCTCGGGAGGCAGATCCCGAAAGGCTTCTATCTTCTTAAGATCCTCTGCCGCAATCATATGTTTCCCAGATACTGGTGCACGAACTGGATCGCGATCGATCCCTCACCCACACCCGAAGCCACCCGCTTCACTGATCCCTTCCTGACATCGCCCACCACGAAGATGCCCGGCACGCTGGTTTCCAGCAGTCCCGGCTCGCGCTCGAGGGGCCAGCCTTTAGGCGGCTTGCCGTTGCGGATTAGATCGCGTCCGGAGAGAATAAACCCCTTCTCGTCACGCTCGACTACTGAATCCAGCCAGTCTGTATTCGGCACTGCGCCGATAAAAATAAACAGCGAGGAAGCTTTGATCCGGTTTGTCTGGCCGCTGGCCGTACACAGCACCGCGATCTCTTCCAGACGAGTATCCCCGAACGCTTCCACCACGCTCGAATTGAACTCGACGTGTACGTTCTCCGTCTTCTTGATCTGATCGATCAGGTACTGCGACATGGTGGCCGAAAGCGAAGGCCCGCGCACCAGCATCACCACGCGGCGCGCATACTTCGAGAAAAACATCGCGGCCTGCCCGGCGGAATTCGCGCCGCCCACCACATAGACATCTTCGTCCTTGCAGGACATGGCCTCCGTGGTGGCCGCGCCGTAATAGACACCCGCGCCGGTAAACTTCTCGAGCCCCGGAACGTTGAGAGTTCGCCACTGCACGCCCATGGCAAGCAGCAGCGCGTGGCAGGAAATCTCAGATCCATCGCTCAGCTTCACAAAGCGGTACGGACCTTCGGAGCGCACGCTGATTGCCTCCTGCGGGGAAATGATCTCCACGCCGAAACGCCTCGCCTGCGCCACCGCCCGGCGCGCCAGATCGCCGCCGCTCAGTCCGGAAGGAAAACCCAGATAATTCTCGATCCGCGAACTCAATCCCGCCTGGCCGCCCGGCGCTTCGCGTTCCACCATCACCGTGGTCAGTCCCTCCGACGCGCCATACACCGCCGCCGCCAGCCCCGCCGGTCCGCCGCCCACAATCAGCACCTGATAAAAGTTCGTCTGCGCGCGCGTCTTCAGGCCCATCTTCTCGGCCACGTCGCTTTGCTTCGGCTCCGCCATCCGCGTGCCGTCCTGAAACATCACCACCGGCAGCCGCTTGGCGTCGTCGCCGATCAGTTCGAGGGCCTGCCGCACTTCGGTGTCGCGATCCGCCGTCTCCGCATCCATCCACTGGAACGGCACATGGTTGCGCGAAAGGAAATCGCGCATCTCATACGATTTCGGCGACCACCGGTCGCCCAGCACCCGCAGCCCGTTAAAGGGCGGACGGTAATCGGCCTGCCAGTCGTCCAGCAGATCGTCCAGCACCGGATACAGATTCAGTTCCGGCGGGTCCCACGGCTTCATCAGGTAGTGCTGAATTTTGGCTTCGTTAATCGCTTTGATGGCCGCATCGGTATCCGCATACGCGGTCAGCATGGCCCGCCGCGCGTCGGGAAAGAGGGTCATCGCTTCCGTTAAAAAGGCGACGCCGTTCATCTGCGGCATTCGCTGATCCACCAGCATCAGCGCGACCGTATCATTACGGCTCTTCAGCTGGCGCAGCGTATCCAGCGCTGCCTTCCCGGAATCCGCACGCAGCACGCGATACTTTTCGGAATAGCGGTTGCGAAGGTCCCGCTCGATGGAGCGCAGAACTTCGGCATCATCGTCCACCGTTAGGAGTGCGGGCTTGGCCATATATTTCTAGGTTAGATGCAGAACGCTCTCTTTAGGTGCGCGAACCCAAAGAAGCGCCCTTCGCATCCCATTCCCGTGGCCCACCTGTTCGACTCGCTGACCTTTCGCTCCGTCACGCTGCGCAACCGTGTCGGCATCTCCCCCATGTGCATGTACAGCTCGGAGGACGGTTTCGCGAACGACTGGCACCTCGCTCATCTGGGCGCTCGCGCGGCCGGCGGCGCCGGTCTGGTGGTTGTCGAAGCCACTGCCGTGGAGGCCCGCGGCCGCATCACTCCCAACGATATGGGCATCTGGAAGGATGACCACATCCGGAACCTCGCCCGCATCGCGAAGTTCGTAACAGTTCAGGGAGCCGTGCCGGCAATTCAGCTGGCCCATGCCGGCCGCAAAGCGTCCAAATCAAGACCATGGGACGGTGACCGGTCGCTCTCCGAAGCCGAAGGGGGCTGGCCGGTTGTGGCACCCAGTCCCATTCCCTTCGATACCGGCTGGGCCGTGCCTCATGAACTCAGCGTCGCGGAGATTCATCAGGTGCAGCAGGCGTTCCGCAGTGCCGCCGTGCGCGCGCGCGAGGCCGGTTTCCGGATTCTCGAACTGCATGGGGCGCACGGCTACCTGATGCACAGCTTCTTCTCGCCACTGACGAACCAGCGGCGCGATGAGTACGGCGGAGCCCTGCGCAACCGCGCCTGCTTCCTCCTGGAAACCGTACGGCTGGTGCGCGAGGTCTGGCCCGAAGATCAGCCCCTGTTCGTGCGCCTGTCCTGCTCCGACTGGGCCGAAGGCGGCGTCACCATCGAAGACTCCGTTGAGCTGGCGAAGCTGTTAAAGCAGGAAAGCGTTGACCTGGTGGACTGCAGTTCCGGTGGCGGCACTCCCAAAGCCGTGATTCCCGCCGGCGCCGGCTATCAGGTTCCCTTCGCCGACCGAATACGGCGCGAAGCGGGAATCCCCACCGCCGCCGTGGGCATGATCACCGAGCCTATGCAGGCCGACCAGATCATCCGCAACGGCCAAGCCGACGTGGTGCTGCTCGCGCGCGCCAGTCTGCGGAACCCCAATTGGGCCATCGATGCCGCCCGCGCGCTCCACTTCAAAGGCGCCCTCCCGATTCCTCCGCAATACCTGCGAATGTAGAGAAGTGCCCGGCCGGGCCGCGCGCGACCTGCGCGGCGTACCCTGTTAGCATAAAACTTAATCTCCGAACCGGCCCCATCTTTGAGAAACTCGCCGCTGCTTCCCATCTTTCTGATCGTGCTGGTGGACGTCCTCGGCATGACCATCATCCTGCCGCTGCTGCCGTTCTACGCGGAGCGCATGGGCGCATCGGCCTTCGTGGTGGGTCTCCTCGTCGCCAGCTACGCGGCCTGTCAACTGGTGGCTGGGCCGATTCTTGGCCAGTTTTCGGACCGGGTGGGACGCCGCCCGGTGCTCGTCATCAGTCAGATCGGAACCTTTATCGGCTTTCTGATCCTCGCGCGCGCGAACGTGCTGTGGGTGGTGTTCCTCTCACGCATCATCGATGGCCTTACCGCCGGCAACCTCTCCATTGCGCAGGCCTATATTGCCGATGTCACCAAGCCGTCAGAGCGCTCGAAATCGTTTGCGGTAATCGGAATCGCCTTTGGCGTCGGCTTCCTGATCGGCCCCGCCATCTCCGGCTACCTCTCCACGTTCAACTACGGCGCGCCAATCTACGCGGCGGCGGCGCTTTCCCTCACCAGCATTTTCTGCACCTGGTTTTTGTTGCCAGCCAAGCCCGTTATCCCCGAACGGGAAGAGGGCGAAGTGGATGCTCCGCTTCCCACCGGTCGCCGTGCCGGCGTTTTCGACCTCGGCGGTTATGCCGCGTATTTTCGGCGCCCCGGTCTGCGGCTTTACCTCCTGCTGTTTTTCCTTTTCGCGTTTTCCTTCTCCACGTATGTCAGCGGCTTTGCCCTTTTTGCGCAGCGCCGGTATCACTTCGGCCCCCGCGAAGTCGGCTATGTTTTTGCGTGGGTTGGTTTCCTCGGCATCATTCTGCAAGGCGGCTTCATCGGCCGTCTGGTAAAACGCTTTGGCGACCACAAGCTGGTGTTCAGCGGATTTCTGGCGGCTGCCGCCGGCTACGCGCTCGTCGGCTTCACCTGGGACTGGCGTCTGCTATACCTGTTTAGCGTAATCGCCTCCTACGGAACGGGCGTCCTGCGGCCCTCCGTCACCAGCCTGGTCACGCGGCACGTGTCCCGCGAAGAACAGGGCGTTGTGCTCGGACTCACACAGTCCATCACTTCCGTTTGCGCCATCGCCGCGCCCATTCTGGCCGGAGCCCTTATCGAACAGGGCTGGCTCACCGCGTGGGCGCTGGTGGCGGCCGGCACCTGCGTGGCCGGAGTTGCCGCAAGCGCTCAGCGAAGCAGCTAATGTTACACTGACGTGGAAAACGAAACGGATGCTCCTTGCCAGGGAATTTATCAGCTACCTCTCACGACAGATCGTAGCCAGACTGACACCATCAATCATTGAAACTCCGGCGCCCCAGCATGTCGTCGAGATGGTGACCGAAATCATCACCGATGAACTCGAGCAGGAAGATCGGCTGAATGATGAGGTGCGGGAGATCCTGGAGCAGTACAGCGAATACATGCGCCGCGAAGGCGTCAGCTACCAGGAGATGTTCCGCCGCACCAAGAACACCCTGATTTCGCAGCGCAAGTTCGTGCGCGCCGCCGGCCGCGACACCGGTGACAACATGAAGCTCTCGCGCGACAAAGTCACCGATATCTCGCACAAGCTGGTAGCGGCCATGAAGAAGTCGCGCGAGATCCGTATCAAGAAGGATGCCAACGAAGTTCGGCTCGCCATTGTCCGCGCCATGACCGAACTCCTCGGCGCGGAAGAAAAAGTAGACCGCGCCGCTCGTGACAAGGTGCGCTCCACCAAGCGCGAAGTTCCCGAAGGCAGCGAGGAGTGGGAACTGCTGCAAAAACGCTATTACGCGGAAGAGTTAAAAAAACTCGGTATCGATCTCGCGCACTGAGACCTTTTCCACGGAGGCACGCTGATTGCACCCTTTCAGTTGCAAGGAGTGGCTAGCAATGGCTAATCGTTTGGAAGGTAAAAAGGTGGCAATCCTTGCCACCGAAGGCTTCGAGCAGGTCGAACTCCTCGAGCCCCGTAAAGCACTGGAAGCCGAGGGAGCCAAAACCACCCTCGTTTCTCCCAAAGAAGGAAAGATCAAGGCGTGGAATATGACTGATTGGGGACAGGAAGTCCCGGTCGATCTGGCGCTTGATTCGGCTTCCGCGCAGGACTACGACGCGCTGCTGCTTCCGGGCGGCGTGATCAATCCCGATAAGCTTCGGGTGATCCCGAAGGCAGTTCAGTTTGTGCAACAGTTCTTCGAGAGCAATAAGCCCGTAGCGGCCATCTGCCACGGACCCTGGATGCTGGTGGAAGCAGGCGCGGTTGCCGGCCGTACTCTCACATCCTGGCCATCGCTGCAGACCGACATCCGCAATGCCGGTGGAAACTGGGTGGATCAGGAAGTGGTCACCGACCATGGCCTGGTAACCAGCCGCAAGCCGGATGACATCCCGGCGTTCAACCGAAAAATCATCGAGGAATTCGCCGAGGGCCGCCACCAGGAGCAGGTGCTGCATAAAAAATCCGCATAATTCGTTTGATTTGGATAACAAAAGGGACCGGTACCCGCCGGTCCTTTTCTTCTTTCCTGGTTTGACCTGCTTCGCCGTTTCGCGCTAAAGTGGAACATTGTACTTGGCGAAACGTGCGGCTCTGCGCGCGCGCTCCGCCCTTCAAGAGGAGAGTTCATGGCAGACAGCCAGAGACATCTGTTTACTTCCGAATCCGTCACCGAAGGTCACCCCGATAAAATAGCCGATCAGATTTCCGACGCCGTCCTCGACGCCGTTCTGGAGCAGGACCCCTATGGCCGTGTTGCCTGCGAAGTTCTGGTAACCACGGGCATCTGCGTGGTCTCCGGTGAGATCACCACCACCTGCTACGTGGATGTGCCGCGAATCGCGCGCCAGACGATTGAATACGTCGGATATACCGACGCCGCGTATGGCTTCGATTCGAAAACCTGCGGGGTGCTGAACACCATTCAGGGTCAGTCGCCCGACATCGCCATGGGTGTTGATCCCGGCGGCGCCGGAGATCAGGGTCTGATGTTCGGTTTTGCCTGCGATGAAACCCCGGAGCTGATGCCTCTGCCGGTCATCCTGGCCCACAAACTTACCCGGCGCCTGTCCGATGTCCGCCGCGCCGGCATCCTCGATTACCTTCGTCCCGATGGCAAATCCCAGGTCACCGTCGAATATGTGAACGGCCGGCCGAAGCGCATTGACGCCATCGTGATTTCCACCCAGCATCACGACACCGTCTCCACCGAAGAACTCCGCGAAGGCGTGCGCAGGCATGTCATCGATGCGGTGATTCCGGCGAACATGGTGGATGCCGGTACGCGATTCCACATCAATCCCACCGGCCGCTTTGTGGTCGGCGGACCGCATGGCGATACCGGCCTGACCGGTCGCAAAATCATCGTGGATACCTACGGTGGACGCGGCCGTCATGGCGGTGGTGCTTTCTCGGGTAAAGATCCGACGAAGGTTGATCGTTCCGCCTGCTACATGGCTCGCTACATCGCGAAGAATCTGGTCGCCGCCGGACTCGCGACCGAGTGCGAAGTGCAGCTCGCGTACGCGATCGGCGTGGCCGAGCCCGTTTCGGTCATGGTCAACACCTTCGGCACGGGCAAAGTCTCAAGCGAGAAACTGACGGAACTGGTCCGCGCCAACTTCCCGCTTACCCCGAAGGGCATCATCGACCACCTGCAACTGCGCCGTCCCATTTATCAGAAAACCGCCGCGTTCGGGCATTTCGGCCGCTCCGAAGACAGCTTCTCCTGGGAAGCTACCGACAAAGCCGATGCGCTCCGCGATGCCGTTGCTGTCCCGGCATCCGCCTCGCGCTAGCGCAACACCCAGTATCCCCGGCCGGGTGCGCGCCTCTTAGAAGATGGCTGCGAACCCGGCTTTTACCAGTACATAAACCGCCCAGACGCCCACTACGATCGCGGCGCACGTCCCGAACCGCTGCTTCGCCACACGTGACAGACCATAGCTGAGCAGCGCCATCAGCCCGAAACTTAGCAGATCCAGTGACGACGCCACGCTGTACAGCGGTTTCGACGTCGTCTGAGGATCCAGAAATGCCCCCGCGTTCAGCACCAGCAGGTTCTTGAAGTTCAGGTCGTCCCGGTTCGGTGAGAGCAGGATGATCAACAGCGTCATCGCTGTCACCAGCACGTCGTAAGGCCACCACGAATAGGCCGTCGCGCCTAATACCTGTGAATAGCGGACGCTCCCCCCGCTCAGCGAAAGCGCACCCGTATACACCCCGGCGAGCGCCAGCAGCGTGATCGGTATCGCGATCGCTGCCGCATACGCAAACACCTCATACATTGGGTTGTTCGCAACGCGCTCGATGCCTTCAGGTCCCAGCCGATCCATCGTCTTCGGGTCCGATTCCAGCTGTTTGCGAACCACAGTGTTCATGCTGACCATCCGGGTCGTCAGCGCGCCGCCAATGAGTCCAACCAGGATCATTGCTATGATCGGCGGCCACCAAGTCCCGCGCTCCCGCACCCTGTCAAATACAGCCGCCGGCGAATAAAACATCTCAAGAAGTCCGAACATGGTGGAAATACTTTACACCAGCCGGCGGAAAATTGACAGAGAATGCCGCTGCGATCATTCCGTAACAGCTCAGCCCTGCGTACCGCTGGGGGACGTAAGCGCCTCGCAGCGCAGCACTTCCGCGACGCTCCACGCCTGCGCGATGCATCCCCGCGGTGTGTGCGGCTCCTCGGCGTCGAACACCTCGCTGATCGAACCCACACACGCCTCGTCCAGATGCGGACCGAATCCGGCCAGAAACTTCGCTGCGCCCGTCCGATCGTCCGGATGCACTTTGAGCCATGCATCGATATACGGCCCGATCAGCCATGCCCACACAGTGCCCTGATGATAAGCCGCATCGCGCGACCGCAGATCGCCGAAATATTTTTCCTTGTAGTCCTTGTCCCCTGGCGCAAGCGAACGCAGTCCCACTGGCGTCAGCAGCCGTTCCGTCACCACCCCCAGCACCGCCGCCCAGCGCTTTTGGTCCAGCACCGGATGGGGCAGCGAGATCGCAAAGATCTGGTTTGGGCGGCACGCCGGATCGTCGTGACCGTCTTCCCCGTCCACAACGTCGTACAAGTAACCGCCCTGCTCATACCAGAAGCGCTCGTTGAATGAGGCGCGCGCCTTCGCGGCATGCTCGGTGTAGATCCTTCCGGATTCCGCGCCGTACGTCTGCTCCATCCAGCCCGCCAGCAGGCACAGCGCGTTGTACCAAAGCGCGTTGATCTCCACCGCTTTCCCGCGCCGCGGCGTCACCACCCAGCCATCCACCTTGGCATCCATCCACGTAAGCTGGTAGCCTTCCTGCCCCTGATGCAGCAGCCCGTCTGCCGGATCGACGTGGATGCCGAACCGCGTTCCCTCGATGTGCGCCGTCGCGATCTCAAGCAGCTTCGGCAGAATCAGCCGCAGCGTGGTCTGGTCGCCGGTCACCTCGACATACCGCGATACCGCGTGGAAGAACCAGAGGCTCGCGTCAGCGGTGTGATACAGACCGTTCTTCTCGCCTTCCGGGAACATGTTGGGGATCAGCCCGTCCTTGACGTAATGCGCGAAGGTGCGCAAAATCCACCCCGCTTCGTTGTAGCGGCCAGTGGTCAGCGTCAGGCCTTCCAGGCTGATCATCGTGTCGCGGCCCCAGTCGGTGAACCAGTGGTAACCCGCGATTACCGTGCGCACCTCGTCGCCGGAGGCATGTGCCCGCGCCACATCCTCCACGCGTCCCACGGGCGTGATCAGAAACTGATCCGCCGCCATCACCAGTTCGGCAGCCACGCCCACTCGCACCTCCGGATGCGAATGGGCCAGCAGCGCGCGTCGACGCGTCAACTCGGAATCCTGGGCGTCCGCAGGCGCCAGCGCGTGCAGCGTCTCCCACGATTCCGAAGAGGCCATCAGCGTAGCCGATTGCCCTTTCTCGAGGTCCATGCGGAAATACCCAGGGCTCCAGATCGCGCCCTCCGATTCGTAACCGCGGTTCTGCTCCGTCCGAAACAGAATATGGCGGATGATCTTCCGATCGAAGGTAAACGCCGCTCCCGGATTGCATTGCAGATGCAGCGTCGGCACCGGCTGATCGCTGCAGATCTCATAGCCCTCTTCCACCACCTTCAGCACGAACTTCTGCGAGAGCGGCTCGCTGACGTGCGCGTCGTGTGAGCGGAAATTCACGCCAGGCCGGAGCCCCATGCGGACCCGTCCGCTGCCTTCCAGCAGTTTGTATGTGATGTACACCGTATTCTGCCGGTACGGCATCAGAATGCGCTTTTCGATGATGAACCCGCCGGCGTTATAGCGCCATACCGGAAGTCCCGCTTCCAGCCGGAACTCCGAAGCCGCGACGGCATTCTCCGAAGAGTGGCCGGTCAACTCGTGCGGTCCGCCAAAATACACCTTGCGGTCAGGGAGCCGGATGCGTTCCGAAAGCGCATTCAGCATCATCGTGCGGCCCAGCGGGTTGGGGAGCGCGGAAATCAGCAGCCCGTGATAGCGCCGCGTCAGCGGACCCAGCACCGTCCCTGAAGCATAACCGCCCAATCCATTCGTCACCAGCCACTCCTGGCTCAGATGCGGATCCGTCTCGGCGCTGTGCAGTGCGCGACCCGGCAGCACTCGCAGCAAGTCACTCACTCTGTTCTCCTTTTGCCGCTTCCGGTTCGGACGTCAGCACCACCGATGCGTAACCCGGCAAACGCCAGTTCTCTTCGGTGTCCGGCGGGAACGTACCATTACCACCGTATCGCGGGTCCTCGCTGGACCACAGGATTCGCCAGACCTTGCCATGCGGCGGCGCCAGCAGCGGCTCCGGCGCGGGGTCAAGATGCAAGTCCTGTCCGAAGTTCACCAGCAGCAGACGGTCGCCATGGGCGTTACCGAAGAAACGCAGCATCAGCGTCTCACTGCCCAGCACCGCGCCATCCACGCCGCGGAAGCGCTGCGCGCGAAACACCGGATCTTCCCGCCGCAGCTTCATGAGATCCTTGTGCATCTCGTAGAGCGGACCGTTCTTCTGGCGCTCCGTGAAGTCCAGCTTGCACGCTTGAAACGTCGAGGGATTCCCGGGATCCGGAATCACGCTTTGCACTTCCGGCAGTGCGAGACTCCGGAACTGGCTCAGGAATTTGGCGCGGCCCTCGCGAACCTGCTTCGACAGATCCGCCCGGTGATCGCAGAAGTACAGGAACGGTGTCGATGCTGCAAACTCCTGCCCCATGAACAGCATCGGCGTTCCCGGACCCAGCAGCAGCAGCGCCGTTATCGCCTTGAACTTACCGACCGCGCCCAGATGGTCCGCCCGTTCCCCGCGCAGCGTGTTCGCCACCTGATCGTGGTTCTGTATGAACGTCACGAATGTGGAAGGCTTGAGATCAAGAGATGCCGTTCCGCGCCGCTGCTTTTGCCACTGGTACCACTGTCCCTGATACAAATAGCCGTACTTTGCCGCGGAAATGAATTCCTGCGGATGGCCCAGATAATCGCTGTAGTACGCCTCGTTCCGCCCCGTCATTGTGACAATCGCGCTGTGGTGAAAGTCGTCGTTCCACAGCGCATCGATCTCATATCCGCCCTGCGCAAAGGGACGCACCAGCTGCGTATTCTGCGGCTCGTTCTCCGCGATCTGAATCACCCCGCGCTTTCCCGCCGCCGCGCGAATCCTCTCCGTGATGCACTTCAGAATATGTTCCGGGGAGTCGTCGAATATCTGCTGCGTGGCATCCAGACGAAGTCCGTCAAGATGAAACTCCTCCACCCAGTACTGAGCGTTGAGCAGGAAGTACTCGCGCACCGGCTTGCTATTTGGACCGTCGAAATTGATCGCTTCGCCCCAGTCATTTACATATTTGGTCGTGAAGTAGTCTTCCGCGAAACACTTCAGGTAGTTTCCGTCCGGTCCAAAGTGGTTGTACACCACGTCCAGAATCACGCCCATTCCCACCGCGTGCGCCTTATCCACAAACGCCCGCATCTCATCCGGCTCACCATACAGCCACGACGGCGCGAACAGGTTCACGCCGTCGTAACCCCAGCCAAATCGGCCCGGGAAATCGGACACGGGCATCAGCTCGATGCAGGTTATGCCGGCATGCGCCAGCTCTTCCAGCTGCGCCGTCGCCGCCTGCCAGTTGCCTTCCTTCGTGAATGTCCCGATGTGCAGTTCATAGAGGATCTGCCCCTCAATGGTCAGACCGCGCCAGTCGCTGTCCGTCCACTGGAATGTCTTCCCATCCACCACGCGCGAAGGTCCGTGCGGACCGTCCGGCTGAAAGCGGGACATTGGATCAGGAAAACGATTCGGCTCCTCGTCCAGTTCGAAACGGTACACGCTGCCAACCGCCGCAGACGGGAATAAACCAGCGTAATACCCGTCGCCGTCCGGTTCCAGCCCAATCGTCGCGGGAGCGCCAGGCCCGCTTTCCAGGACCACTCTGACGTTCTTTCGGCGGGGCGCCCACACGCGAAAATGAACACCCGCGGATTGCACTTCCGCGCCAACAGGATAAGTTCGTTTGATCATTCCGGACTCGTACGCGGATGCACTTTTGCTTCCATCACTTGTTAGACTTCTCTCATGGGGACACATGGCGGATACTGTTCAGACAGCAGATGACAGTGAAATCCGGACCGTTACCCTAAGTCCCTGGGCGGGCACCCGCGTCACGGCTGTCATCGGCTTTGCCATTGGCGTCGCCGCCGTTCTCATTTTCCTGCTAACCGGCGGCGGTCAGGCGCTCATGCACCGAACCGTTATTGTCCACACCTATTTTTCCGATGGTACCGGTCTCATCCGCACCGCCACTGTCGAGCTCAACGGCATCAAGGTCGGTAAGGTTAAATCTGTCTCCCTCTCGCGCTTTTCGGATGCCGCGCGCGCCGTGCAGGTGGATATGCGCATACGCCGCGATTTCCTCGGCGTCATCCCCATCGATTCCAAGACCGAACTCACCGCCGACACTCTCCTCGGCGATAAGTACATCAACATCACCAAGGGCGCCAGTTCAAAAACAATCGAAGCCGGCGCCGAACTCGCCACCCAGCCGCCCTCCGGTAACTTCGATCCCGCCGATCTGCTGCGCTCGCTTCAGGACATTCTGAAGAGCGTCACCGCACTGCTAACGGAAATCGAAGATCCCGCCACGCCGCTCGGCAGCTTCATCAACGGCGAGGATTACTACCAGCAGCTGCTCGGCGACGTCTCCGGCATTCAGGCTGTTATCCACAAATACGCCAATCCGCGCAATCACCTGGGCCAGGCCATTTACGGCCAGCAGCTCTACCAGGAAATGCAGGCACGCCTGATGGACATCGATAAACAGGTAGCGGCCATTCAGGCCAATCCCATGCTTGCCAACACCACACAATACGACGCATGGCTCGCGCAGACACGCAGCCTGCACGCTGCCGTGGATGGCATTCGCAAAACGCCGCTCCTCAACGAAGACGATCTCTACCGCAGTTCCGTCCTGATTCTGCGCAACCTCAACGAGACCGTTGGCTCGCTCGCTGCCTCCCAGTGGATCACCAGTGCCGAAACATTCGAATCGCTCAATGGCGCCAGCCGCAACGCGCGCGTCTTCATCCACGATTTCCGCGGAAACCCGCAGAAATACCTGCGAATTAAAATCTTCTGATCGCTTCCGACGTTTCGGCCAGCGCCCGCTCCGGGTCTCCTGCCTCGGCTTTCACGATGGATATCGGGCCCGCTCCTGATGGCCTCCATCGCTGGAACATCCGTTCGGAGACGTAACCCGCGAAAATCGTCACCAGCGGTGTCCCGCAGGCCGCCGCCGCGTGCTGGCCCGCCGAATCGTAACCCACATACAACTCTGATTCCGCGATGCGCGACGCAAACGATGCGAACGAGCCATCCACCGCCTCCACATTGCCCAATCCTTCGCAGGCATGGTTCACGCGCGCGGCCTCTTCCCCGCCAGCGCCCACATCCACAACCACTCGCTTGTAACGCTTAGACAGAAGCTTCAGCAGCCGCGGCTCAAAATCCCCGCCGATACGCTTGGCTGCATTCTCTCCCACTCCCAGACTCACCGCCGCCTGACCTTGGCACCGCTCCCTGGCGGTGCCCGTCTCAAAGTACGGCGCGCCCTCGCACCCGAACGTATCCCGCGCCCACTTCCTCGTCAGCGCCGAGAGATCCGCATGGCCCTCGCCGCCATACCCGCGGCTCTCAAAAAAGAAGTAGTTCTCCTCCGGGCAGACCGGCAGCAGACCCAGCTGGGTCAACCGCGAATCCGGATCGATGACGAGGCTGTTCGCATCTTCCACCGCCAGCGCGCTCCACGAACCCAGCCGCTCGCGCAGACTGCCGCTGCGCGGATAAGCCACCACGCGCGACACAATGCGCGCATCGCCCGCGAAAAGCTCTACTGCTTTGGCGCTTCCGGCAAACACAATGTCAGCCTTCGGAAACCGCTTCTTGGCCGCGTCCAGCAGCACGCTGGTCACCGCAATATCCGCGCCCAGCGTCACGCGGGAGAGCACCACCACGCGCGCCGGCTCCCGATCGCAAACCCGTACACGCCGGATCCGTTCGTACCGCCGCCGCAGTTCGCCGGTTTCAAAACCCGGCAGCACCCGCGCAATTACGTCGGAAAAAATGTCCGCGTAGGCATCGCACAGCCGCGGCTCGAAACGGTCCGCCAAGCCTTCCACCACAGTCCTGAACAGGGCCTCCGAGCAATCGCGATCCACCAGTTCGCTCACTGCCGCGAGTTCCGGCGGTCCACCCGCCAAACATTGCGCCAGCAGCGTCTCCGCGATCTCGTTACACGAAGTACTTGCCAACAATGGGTTCCAGCTTCTGTTTCGTCGTCTCGGGAACCAGCGCGCGGTCCGTAATCAGTGCATGCGCCAGAGCGCTGCCGCACTTACAGGCGCGTTCCGCCGGCATCTGCTCCACCGCCCGCAACACCACGCTGCATGCATTCGCCGCATTCTGCTGCAGGTTCGCCAGGATGTCCGTCACCGAGACCGAGTCGTGCTCTTCGTGCCAGCAATCGTAGTCCGTCACCATCGCGATGGTCACGTAACAGATCTCCGCCTCGCGCGCGAGCTTTGCCTCCTGCAGATTGGTCATGCCGATGACGTCCATCCCCCAGCTGCGGTAGATCGCCGATTCCGCCTTCGTCGAAAACGCCGGCCCCTCCATGCAGAGGTACGTGCCGCCGCGCGTTACCCGCACACCCGCCTCGCGGCACGCGTTTTCCGCCAAGCCCGAAAGCTGCGGACACACCGGATCGGCGAAACTTACATGCGCCACCAGCCCCTCGCCGAAAAACGTCGAGATGCGCCCCCGCGTGCGATCAAAAAATTGATCGGGAATCACAAAATCCAGCGGCCGGTGCTCTTCCTTCAGCGAGCCCACCGCGCTCAGCGAAACGATGCGCTCCACGCCCAGCGACTTCATCGCGTAAATGTTCGCGCGAAAGTTCAACTCCGACGGCGAAAGCCGGTGCCCGCGGCCGTGCCGCGCCAGGAACACCACCTGCTTTCCCCCAAGCGTGCCTTGAATGAAATTGTCGGACGGTTCGCCGAAGGGCGTGGTCACTCTGATCTCTTCGTGCGCCATAAAGCCAGGCATGTGGTACAAACCACTGCCCCCGATAATCCCTATGGAAACTTTCATTTTTGGATAAGCTCCCATAGTACGCCACCGGCATCGGCGGGATGCACGAACACGTAGGTGTGTCCGCCCGCTCCGGCGCGAGGTTCATTCAGAATGCGCAGCCCCGCCGCGCGCAGACGCTCCACCAGCGCCGGGAGATCCGGAACCTTCAGGGCGACATGATGCAGCCCCTCGCCGCGCTTCTCGATAAACCGGGCGATGGTCGAATCCGCGCCCGTTGCCTCCAGCAACTCGATGCGTGAATCTGCCGCCGGCAGCATCGCCACATTTACCTTTTCAGCCGCCACCGTCTCGCGCGCCGTCACGCGCAGGCCCAGGCGTTCCTGGTAAAACCCCAGCGCACTCTCGAGCGAACGCACCGCAATGCCCAGATGGTCGATCTCGAAGCCTTCTTCCGCCGTCGCCTCGCGCCGCGGACTCGCCTCAATCGCACGCAGCAGCTCCGCAATCCCCGTCTGCGCGGTGGCCACGGTCCGCACAATCGGCGTTGCCCGCCCGTGCCCCAGGCTCAGCATCGCCTGCACCTCGCGCTCGGTCTGCTCGGCACCCGCACGGTCCGATTTATTGATCGCGAACACGTCCGCGATTTCCATGATTCCGGCCTTGATCGCCTGCACATCGTCACCCATGCCGGGCACCAGCACCACCACAGTGACGTCCGCCAGCCGCGCAATCGCGATCTCGTCCTGACCCACGCCCACCGTCTCGATCACGATATAATCGAACCCCTCCGCGCGAAACAGCCGCGCCAGATTCGCCGTCGCCTGTGCCAGTCCGCCCACCGCGCCGCGCGTCGCCATCGACCGAATGAAGATTCCCGGGTCGGCGTGGTGCTGCTGCATGCGGATACGGTCGCCCAGGATCGCGCCGCCGGTGCTGCGGCTGCTCGGGTCCACCGCCAAAATGGCGACCGTTTTCCCCGCCTGCCGGAGTTCACGCGCCATCGCATCCACCAGCGAGCTCTTCCCCGCCCCCGGTGGCCCCGTGATCCCGATCGTCAGGCCCGCGCCGCCGTATTCCCGCACGTAGGCGAGCACCTCCGGATCGCCGTTCTCCAGCGCGGTGGCGGCACGGGCCAGCGCGCGCGGCGTCCCGTACCGCATCAGTCCTTCAGCAGTTGCCGGGCGATCACGAGCCGCTGAATCTCACTCGTGCCTTCGCCGATGGTGCAGAGCTTCACGTCGCGATAGAACTTCTCCACCGGATAGTCCTTGATGAATCCGTAGCCGCCGTGGATCTGCACCGCTTCATCGGCAATGCGCACCGCCGCCTCCGAGGCAAACAGCTTCGCCATCGCCGATTCCCGCGTCACGCGCCGCCCCTGATCGAGCATCGTCGCCGCGCGATACGTTAGCAGCCGCGACGCATCGATGGCCGTCGCCATATCCACCAGCTTGTTCTGAATCGCCTGGAATTCAGAGATCGGCCGTCCGAACTGCTGCCGCGTCTTGGCATACTTCAGCGCCGCGTCGTAAGCGCCCTGCGCCATCCCGATGGAAAGCGCCGCAATCGATACGCGTCCGCCGTCCAGAATGCGCAGGCTGTCCACAAATCCTTCGCCCTCCTGACCCAGCAGCTGCGATGGCGGCAGCCGGCAGTTTTGAAAGACTACCTCGCCCGTTGCGCTCGCGCGCAGCCCCAGCTTGTTTTCTTTCTTCCCCGTGCGAAAACCGGGCGTGTCCTTCTCGAAGATGAAAGCCGAGATGCCGTGCTGCTGCGCCCCGCGCGCCGTCACCGCCATACCCACGCACACATCCGCGTAATGCGCGTTCGTCGTGAACGTTTTCGCTCCGTTCAGCACCCATGCGTCACCATCGCGCACCGCCGTGCTGCGCGTCCCCGCGGCGTCCGATCCCGCCTCCGGCTCCGTCAGCGACCAGCACCCGATCCATTCGCCTGACGCCAGTTTCGGAATGTAGCGCTGCTTCTGCTCTTCGCTTCCCGCCTTGTAGATATGGTTCGTGCACAGTGACGTGTGCGCCGCCAGAATGATCCCCACCGAACCGTCTACGCGCGACAGTTCCTCGATGATGATTGCGTAGTCCACATATCCGAGACCCGCGCCGCCCAGCTCTTCCGGAAAGATCGATCCCAGATAGCCGAGCGATCCCAGCTTCTTCACCACCTCCAGCGGAAAGGTCTGCGCCTCATCCCACTCGAGAACATGCGGCGCAATCTCCCGCGCCGCGAAGTCGCGCACCTCGCGTCGCAGTTGCACCTGCTCTGGTGTGTAGTCGAAATCCACGCCGGGCCTTTAGACGATCTCTTCCTTCACCGCGTCCCACTTCACCGTGCGGCCCTGCTGGTAGCTCTCAACCGCCATGCGGCATGCAATCGACACGCGGTAGCCCACATCGAACGGACAGTTCGGCTGCTTCCCCGTGCGGATGCAATCCAGGAAATCCTGCATGTGCGCGTTCGGCCGCGTTGGTGTGTTCCCCATCGCTTCCTTGCCCGCCGGCCGGTTCACTTTTTGCGGGAAATAGCGAATCTGCTGTCCCCTTGCGATGGCGCCATCGGTGCCCAGCACATCCTCCGACACGCCCAGCTGATTATTGCCAAATCCCGAATCCCACGAGAACAAAATCTCTTCCGCATGGTGCATGGCGACGCTCATGGTGTCCGGCACCTCGCGCCCATCTTTCCAGAGATAGATTCCCCCGGTCATGCTCACCTCCGCCGGAATCCTCAAGCCCATCACCTTGTACCAGAACGCAAGCTGGTGGCACATGTTCTCATACACGTTGCCGCCCGAAAAATCCGCGAACAGCCGCCAGTTCCGGTAGCGGTTGGCATCGAACTCCTGCGCTGGCGCTTCGCCCAGAAACGACTTCCACAGAACCTTCTCCGGGTTCATGTCCGGATAAACCGGCCGTGTCCACTGCGGCTTGCCGTGCGGCGTGTTGCGGTACATGTGCCCGTGAATCGCCGTGATCTTTCCCATCTCGCCTGAGGCCAGAAACGCCCCCGCGTCCGCCACCTGGCCTGATGAGCAGCCCTGATGCCCGATCTGCACCACGCAGCCCGCCGCGTTCTGGTGCGCCGCCCGCATACGCTTCGCGTGCTCCACCGTAAACGCCATCGTCTTTTCCTGATAGACGTGTTTGCCGGCCTCAAGCGAAGCGACAAACTGTTCACAGTGCAAATGCGGCGGGGTCGCGATGATTACCGCGTCCACTGCCGGGTCCTCCAGCATCTCGCGGTAATGAAGATACGTGTTCGCCGCCGGAACCAGCTTTCTCGCGTCTTCCAGCTGCCTCGTGTAGACGTCGCAGAACGCCGTGATTTCCGTGTTGGCGCACGCCATCGCGGACCGCGCGTCTTCCATGCCGCGGTCGCCCGCGCCAATTACGCCAAGGCGCACACGGTCGTTCGCGCCCAGAACATTCGAACCGGCGATAGTCCCCGCCAGGCCGGAAGCGGCCGTGACGATGAAGTTACGCCGGGAGTGCATACCCAGATGATATACCGGCTATGGCGTCGCCTTGTGCTTCAGCCGGCTGCAGGCCGCGTCCGCTCCGGTCGGGTCCAGTGCCGCGCTGCCCTCTTCAATCAGCGCGATCTTCCCCTCCATATCCACGACGAACGTAGTCCGGTTCGCCACGCCCATCGCCGGGATTAGAACGCCGTACAGTTCCGCGAGCTTGCGGTCGTGATCGCTCACCAGCGGAAACTCCGCGCCTAGTTCCTTCGACCAATGCGAAAGCGTTGCAATGAAATCCGTGCTGATCGCCAGCACCTGCGTATCGTTTGCGGTGAATTTGCCAATACCAGACTGGTAGGCGGTGAGTTCCTTCGTTCAACCACCGGTGAAAGCGGCCGGGAAAAACGCCAGAATCACGTTTTTCTTTCCGCGAAAATCCGACAGCTTGATTTCTTTACCGCTCGTATTGCTCTTGGCAGCCACCGTGAAATCCGGGGCCGTGTCGCCGACCTTCAAAGTGGTTTTAGTCGGCGTCACGTTCTGTGCGAACACAGGCGCGGCCATCAGCGCAAACGTGAAGAGAGTAAATTTGTTCACAGCGGGAGAGTAACACCCCGCGGCTCGTCAGCGCAAGTGCCCGCGCGAACAGTCTACGCTCGCGCCGCGTCGATCTTGTCCGGATTCACTCCCAGCTCGCCGAACGCCTTCGCCGCCTTCTTCGCGTCGAATTTGCCGTCGCGCGACAACCGGCTCAACGCCGCCACGGCAATCGATTCCGCATTCACCTCAAAGTGCCGCCGCAGGTGTTCGCGGTTGTCACTGCGCCCGAACCCGTCCGTGCCCAGCGTCACCATCCGGTTCGGCAGCCACGGCGCAATCTGGTCCTGCACCACCTTCATATAATCCGAGGCTGCCACAATCGGCCCTTCCACACCGTCCAGCACCGTTTGGATGTACGGCCGCTTCGCCGCTTCCGCCGGATGCAGCCGGTTCCAGCGCTCCACTTCCAGCGCTTCGCGGCGCAGTTCGTTGTAGCTCGTCACACTCCACACATCCGCCGCCACGCCGTACTTCTCTTCCAGAATGCCCTGCGCCCTCAGCGCCTCGATCAATATCGGACCGCTGCCGAACAGCTGCACTTTCGCCCTGGCCTTCTTGTTCTCCGAAGCTTTGAACCGGTAAATGCCCTTTAGGATGCCCTCGCGGCAGTTCTCCGGCATCGCCGCCATCGGGTAATTGTCGTTGTAAAGCGTGATGTAGTAGAAAAGGTCCTCGCCCTCCTGATACATCCGCCGGATGCCATCCTGCACGATCACCGCGATCTCGTACGGGTACGCCGGGTCGTAGCTCGCCAGCGTAGGCACCGTGCTCGCCAGCAGCAGGCTGTGTCCGTCCTGATGCTGCAGTCCCTCGCCCGAAAGCGTGGTGCGCCCCGCCGTGCCGCCCATCAGAAAGCCCTTGCCGCGCGAATCCGCAAACGCCCAGATCAGATCGCCCACGCGCTGGAACCCGAACATCGAGTAATAGATAAAGAACGGAATCATCTCCGTCTTGTAGTTAGCGTAAGCCGTTCCCGCCGCGGTGAACGACGCCATCGATCCAGCTTCGGTAATGCCCTCTTCCAGAATCTGGCCGTCCTTCGCTTCCTTGTAATACAGCAGCATGTCGGAATCGTGCGGCTTATATAGCTGGCCCTGACTCGCGTAAATCCCGAACTGCCGGAACAGCGATTCCATGCCGAACGTACGCGCCTCGTCCGGAATGATGGGAACGATACGTTTGCCCAGTTCCTTGTTCTTCAGCAGCAGCGTCAGGATCTTGACGAACGCCATCGTCGTCGAGGGGTCCGCGCCTTTCGAACCTTCCAGCACGTCCCCGAACGATTCCAGTTCCGGCGCCGTGATCTCCGTCTTCGGCACCTCGCGCGACGGCATGTAGCCGCCCAGCTGCTTCCGGCGCTCGTGCATGTACGACATTTCCGGGCTGTCCGTCGGTGGACGGTATGGGGCACCGTCGCGCGCTTCCTCATCCGGAATGGCGATATCGAACCAGGTGCGGAAATATTCCAGGTTCTTCTCGTCCATCATCTTCTGCTGGTGCGTCGCGTTGCGCGCCTCCAGGTTGCCCAGCCCGTAGCCCTTTACCGTCTTCGCCAGCACCACGGTCGGCCCGCCGGTGTGTTCCACTGCCTGCTTGTAGGCGTTGTAAACCTTTTTCGGATCGTGCCCGCCGCGCCGCAGACGCCCCAACTCCTCGTCGCTCAGGTCTTCCACCAGCTTCGCGGTTTCCGGATACCGCCCGAAGAATTCCTTGCGCACGTACGCGCCGCCCTTGGCCTTGAACGACTGGTACTCCCCGTCCACGCACTCGTTCATCAACTGCACCAGCCGGCCGGATTCATCCTTCTCCAGCAGCTTGTCCCAGTCGCCGCCCCAGATGCACTTGATCACGTTCCATCCCGCGCCGCGGAATGCCGCTTCCAGTTCCTGAATGATCTTGCCGTTGCCGCGCACCGGACCATCAAGACGCTGCAGATTGCAATTCACTACGAAAATCAGGTTGTCCAGCTTCTCGCGCGAGCCAAGCGTCAGCGAGCCCAGCGATTCAGGCTCGTCCGTCTCGCCATCACCCAGAAATGCCCACACCTTGCGCGGCGTTTTCTGAATCAGCCCGCGATTCTCCAGGTAACGCATGAAGCGCGCCTGGTAAATCGCGTTGATCGGCGCAAGGCCCATCGACACCGTCGGGAAGCTCCAGAAATTCTTCATCAGCCAAGGATGGGGATACGACGACAATCCCGGAGTGTCCCGCAGCTCATGGCGGAAATTATTCAGATCCTGCTCAGATAAGCGCCCTTCCAGATACGCGCGCGCATACACACCCGGCGACGCGTGCCCCTGAAAATACACAAAATCTCCCGGCTGGTCCCCGTAGCTCGCATGGAAGAAATGATTGAAGCCCACTTCCAGCAGCGTCGCCAGCGACGCATACGTCGAGATGTGTCCGCCAATGCCGTGATCGTGCTTGTTCTGGTGCGACACCATAGCCATTGCGTTCCAGCGCGTCAGGCTCTTGATACGCCGCTCGAGCGCGCGATCCCCCGGAAAATCCACTTCGTCTTCGGTCCGAATCGTATTGACGTAAGGGGTATTAAACTCGGTCGCGATCTTCAGGCCATTCGACCGGGCATGTTTCGTCAGGCTCTCCAGCAGGTAACGTCCGCGTTCGGGGCCAGCCTCGTCGAGAATCTGGTCGAAAGCTTCCAGCCACTCGCTGGTTTCGATCGCGTCGAGGTCGGTGGGACGCTCGGTAATTTTCTGGTGCATGGATACATCCATTATAGGGACAGGCACGCGGACGCGGAACAGCCAGGCCCGTGGTTTTCAGCTCGAAAATCGAGGTTTTGCGGCCCGCTTTACGCGAAAGCCGCTTTCACTACTTCGCCCGTCACAATGGTCGGCCGCTCGGAGCGCCCGTTGTGCAGGAACGTCACGTTCACGTGATTCAATCCCAGCGCGTGCAGAATCGTCGCGTGGATATCAGTCACATGCGTACGCCCGTCAATTCCGCGCAGGCCAATCTCATCCGTCGTGCCGATCACCTGACCGGGCTTGATCCCACCGCCCGCCATCCACATCGTAAAGCCCCACGGGTTGTGATCGCGCCCGTCGCCCTTTTCATTGAAAGGCGTCCGCCCGAATTCGCCGCCCCACACCACCAGCGTCTCGTCCAGCAGGCCGCGCGATTTTAGATCCGCCAGCAGTCCCGCAATCGGCTGATCCGAGTTTTTACACATCTTCGAGTGGTTGCCCTCGATATTGTTGTGGGCATCCCAGCCGCTGCCGCTACCCGCATACAATTCGATGAACCGGACGCCGCGCTCCACCAGCCGTCGCGCGAGCAGACAGTTGGTTCCAAAGCGCTTCGTATTCTCGTCGTCCATTCCGTACAGCTTCTTCGTTGCTTCCGTTTCCTTCGTCAGGTCCACCGCTTCCGGACCCGCCGCCTGCATCCGGTACGCCAGTTCATAGGCGTTGATGCGCGCTTCCAGTTCCGTGTCTTCCGGCTTATCCGCGTCGAAATGCTGGTTCAGCATCTTCAGCAGATCCAGACGCCCGCGCTGCTGCTGCTTGCCAATCGTGTCCGGCGGATTAAGATCCAGAATGGGCGCCCCGGTATTCCGGAACTGCGTCCCCTGATAGGAAGCCGGCAGGAATCCCGAACTCCAGTTCTTCGGACCGCCCACCACTTCGTTGGCATCCGTCAGCACCACAAACGTCGGCAGATTCTGATTGGCAGAACCCAACCCGTACATCACCCAGGAACCCAGCGCCGGCCGCCCCGCCAGAATTGAACAGGTGTTCATCTGGCACACCGATCCGACGTGGTTCAGTCCGTCCGCCTAGCACGCACGGAACATCGTCATGTCGTCTACATGCTCGGCGATCTTCGGATACCAGTCCGAGACCCAGATGCCGCTCTGCCCGTACTGCTTGAACGTCCGCTTCGAAGGCATCAGCGTGTTACTTGCCGTGCCCATCGCCGTTACGACTTTGCCGAACGACGAAGGCATCGGTTGCCCCGCCAGTTCCAGCAGCTTCGGCTTCGGGTCGAACAGATCGATGTGACTCGGTCCGCCTTCCATGAAGCAGAAGATCACCGATTTCGCCGTGGGTTTGAAGTGCGGCTTCTTCGGCGCGAGCGGATCCACGTTGGCCGCCGCAATGCCGTCCTGCTCCAGCAGCGATGCCAGCGCAAACGCGCCAAGCCCACTTCCGGCATTCCGCAGAAAATCACGTCTTGATCGGGGCAAACGTTTGTGCGACATATCTAGTTCCGATACACGAACTCGTTCGAATTCAACAGCATTTGACAGAAATCCACCAGCGCCGCAGCCTTCGCCGGATCATACCCGGGAGGCACCACCGTTGGTAGCGCGAGCTTTTCACCGCCCGCTACACGCTCCGTAATTACCGGCTTCTGCTTCTCGAAGAAAGTCAGCACGCTGTCCTTCTCGAAACCGTCCGGCTTCCGCCCAAACGCCAGCCGGTAGGCCTTCTCCACCTGCGCGTCCGGATCCGTTCCGGCCTGTTTCAGCACGCGGCCCGCAAAGGCTTCCGCCCACTCTAGACTTACCTTGCCATTCAGCAGCGACATCGCCTGCGGGGCCGTGATCGTCTGATTCCGCCGCCCGCAGGATTCGTGCGTGTCCGGCATGTCGAACGCTTCCAGCATCGGATACCGCGCGTTGCGCCGCACGAAAACATAAATACTGCGGCGGTTTTGCTCGTCGGTCGGCGACACTTTCCATCCGCCGCGCGGCTTGCCTGCGCCTTCCGGCAGTTCGGGGAACACGCTCGGGCCTCCCATCTCAGGATTGAGCAACCCGGACACCATTAGCGCGGAATCGCGAATTACTTCGCCTTCCAGCCGCTCGCGCGGGAACCGCCACAACAGCTTGTCCTTCGGATCTTCCTTCGCCGAAACCTGATCGAACGCCGAGGATTCGCGGTACGTGTTCGACATCACCATCAGCTTCTGCATGCGCTTCACATCCCAGCCCGTGCGCACGAATTCCGATGCAAGCCAGTCCAGCAGCTCCGGATGCGAAGGCCGTCCGCCCATCAGCCCGAAATCGCTCGGTGCCGGCGCCAGACCCTGGCCGAAGTGATAGCTCCACAGCCGGTTCACCATCACGCGCGACGTCAGCGGATTATCCGCGCTCGCCAGCCAGTTCGCCAGCGCCGTGCGCCGGCCCGTCGAGTTCGGCAGCGGTGTGATCTTCGGAGCGTTCGGATTCACAATCGAGAGAAATCCCGGCTGCACCTCTTCCGCCGGCGCATCCCACGCTCCCGCATTCAAACGATAGGTGGAAGGCGACTGCGCGCTCAAGTCCCGCATCCCGATGCCCACCGGCGTTTCGCCCGGATCGATTGCCGCAAACTGCTTCAGCTCGGCGGTCAGCGCTTCGTACTTCTTCTTGTCCTCGCCTTTTAGAACCTTCACCGCCTGATCGTCGTCGATTTCCAGATACGGCTTGGCCTTGGCATACATCTGCCATTCGAAAGGATTTCGCTGGGCCGCGGGCTTCACGATTGCCGCCTGAATCTCCGGCGGATACTTATCCATGAATTCCTTCAGAATGGCCTGCTTCTTCGGCTGCAGCAGCTGCGCAATCTGATCGCGTATCGGCTTGGCCTTCTCTTCCCACACCGCTTTGTGCGCCGCGAACTTCTTCCCTTCGTCCGGCGCCAGCATCGGAATTGCATCGTCGGCCGCGGTGTTCGCGAAGAACGCCTGAAGCCGGTAATAATCTGTGTGGAGAATCGGGTCGAACTTATGCGTATGGCAGCGAGCGCAGGCATATGTCATTGCCATGAACGTCGCGCCAACCGTATCCGTAATGTCGTTCAGAATTTCCTGCCGGCGCTGCTGCAGCACGCGCGCATTGCTTTCGTCCGGGTAATGCCGGTTGAACGCAGTTGCCACATGCGCCCAGGGATCGTTCGGCCACATCTCATCGCCGGCAATCTGCTCCTTTACGAAGCGGTCGTAGGGCTTGTTCTCGTTGAACGCCCTGATGACATAATCGCGATACCGCCACGCGTTGGGCCGGGTCTCGTCGCTCTTGAAACCTTCGCTCTCGGCGTAGCGCGCCAGGTCCAGCCAGTGCCGCGCCCAGCGTTCCCCGTAGCGCGGAGAAGCCAGCAGCCGGTCTACTACCTTTTCATATGCGTTGGGAGACTTGTCAGCCAGAAACGCATCCACCTCTTCCGGTGTCGGCGGCAAGCCGATCAGATCGAAGCTCACGCGCCGCAGCAGGGTCACGCGATCGGCTTCCGGCGCTGGCTGAATGGAAGCGCTTTCCAGCTTCGCCCGGATAAATGCGTCGATTGGATTCGCCGCGGCCGCGCCGTTCTTCAGCGGCGGCGGCTCTGCCCTTTTCACCGCCTGGAACGCCCAGTACTTACGCTGAGCAGCAGTGAACGGGTCTTTGTCTTTCGACAGATCGGGACCGGCTAGAGCCGCCCCGCATAGCCCCAGCATCGCAATCACAATCAGTCGCATAGAAATTTGCTTGCAGTGATTATATAGGATTTACACCGTTCGTGGGTAAGCTGAATCATGCCGGATTTGCTAGCCTCCGTCGCGCAGCGTGCCGCGCGATACCTCCACGAGATTCAGGAACGCCGGGTCAGCCCGTCCAGGGAGGCAATTCATGCCCTCGAAGGCTTTGTCGAACCGCTGCCCGCCTCGCCGTGCGCTCCCGAGGAAGTAATCCGCCAGCTCGATGAACTGGGCTCGCCCGCCACCATGGGTATCGCCGGACCGCGTTTCTTTGGTTTCGTCATCGGCGGATCCCTGCCGGCCGCCCTCGGCGCCAGCTGGCTTTCGTCCGCATGGGATCAAAACGCTGGCCTTTTCATTGCTTCTCCGGTTTCCATCCTCCTCGAAGAAGTCACGCTCGCCTGGCTCCTGGACGCCCTCGCGCTGCCCGCCGGATGCGGCGGCGCCTTCGTCACCGGCGCTACCGTCGCCAACTTTACTGCGCTCGCCGCCGCCCGCCACGCCGTTCTCGCACGCGCCGGCTGGGATGTCGAAGCCGACGGCCTCTTCGGCGCTCCTCCCATTCAGGTCGTCACCAGCCAGGAGGCGCATCCTTCGCTCACCAAATCGCTCGGCATGCTCGGCCTCGGCCGCACCCGCGTGACGCAGGTACCCGTCGACAACCAGGGCCGCATGATCGCCGCCGCCTTGCCCCCGCTCACCTCCCGCAGCATCGTCTGCATCCAGGCCGGCAATGTAAACACCGGTTCCTGCGATCCCGCCCCCGAAGTCTGTCGGCGCGCCCGCGATGCCGGAGCCTGGGTCCATGTCGATGGCGCCTTCGGTCTCTGGGCCGCCGCCGCTCCCCGCTACGCCCATTTAGTCGAGGGCTTTGCCGAAGCCGACTCCTGGGCCACGGACGCGCATAAGTGGCTGAACGTCCCCTACGACAGTGGTCTCGCCTTCGTCCGCGACCCCGCCGCTCTGCGCGGCGCGATGAGCATGAGTGCTGCGTATTTGCCCCAGGGCGCGCGCCGCGAGCCCGTCATGTATGTCCCCGAGCTGTCCCGCCGGGCCCGCGGGGTCGAAGTCTGGGCCGCGCTCAAATCACTCGGGCGCGCCGGGCTCGCCGAACTCATCGAACGCAACTGCGCCTGCGCAACCCTCTTCGCCAAACGCCTCGCCGCTGCCGGCTTCCCCATCCTGAACGACGTCGTGCTCAATCAGGTGCTGGTCTCCTTCGGCTCTCCCGAAACAACGCAGAGGGTCATCGCCGCCATTCAGGCGGACGGTGTCTGCTGGTGCGGCAGCACCGTCTGGCAGGGCCGCACCGCCATGCGCATCAGCGTTTCGTCCTGGGCTACCACCCTGGTCGACGTCGAGCGCAGCGTCAAATCCATCCTGCGCGCGGCTCACTCCACCGGCATGTCCGACCAGACTGCCAGCTCGTTGCCCGCCGGGTCCGTGAAGTGAAACCGCCGGCCGCCCGGAAACGAGAAGATGTCCTTCACGATCGCGCCGCCTGCGCTCCGGATCCGAGCCATACAGCCCGCCAGATCCGTCGCGAACAGGACCAGCAGCACCCCCTGTGAAGGTCCCGATGCCGCCGTGGTGAAACCGCCCGTCAGGCGGCCGTCCGAAAAGCTCGTGTAGTCGGGCCCGTAATCTTCGAAAGTCCACTCGAAAGCCGAGCGGTAGAACTGCTTCATGTCGGCAGTCTGCCGCGCAAACATCTCAATGTAGTCGATCGTATTCTCACGCAAAGACGAAGTCATCGCTTTTGATCCTACTCGCCGCCCGCGCGGAGGAACTGTAAATAACGGCCAGGCGTGCATTCCGCGAATTCCTGAAATTCCCGCGCGAACAAGAGATCCGCGCAGCCATCCGGCAGCACCCGCACGCCCGCCCCGGTTCCGCCGATGTCGTAGGTCCAGCAGCACTCCACCCACGCCGCAAACCGCGCGCTCGGCGCCAGCTCCGCGTATAAGCCCGAGCCGCTCACCAGGTTTCAATCTTACGCAGTGCCCGCGGCTTGAACGTATACGCCGACACCAGGCTTTCATGCCCTTCCCGGTCCACCGTCTTCACCCCGAACACGCGATCGTCAATCGAAACGTTCTCCAGCGTGAATGTGTCCACCAAGCCCACATATATTTCGCGCTCCCAGTCCGGCGCCGTCGTCGAGCGTTCCACCACCACATACCCCGCCACATCCGCCTCCGGCTTCTCGTTCTTCCACCGCAGCACGGCGTCGTAGCCGGATTTCCCGCGCGTCACCATCGGCGTCGCCTGTCCCTTGCGCTCGCCCTGTTCGATCACGCGGTCCACCACCGGTGCTTTCGGGGCCATCGCCAGACTCGCCAGCGCCGCCGCATTTACCTTCGTCACCCGCGTCACATACGGAATCGACGTATTCTCCGAAGTGTCCGTAATGGTGTGCTGGTTCGCATAGTTTTCATCCGGAGTCGTGATCCGCACAGCCGGGTACTGCTGCTGGTTGAAGGACGTATGGTCCCCGCCGCGCCCGAACCGGTCCGCCCGGAACACCATCTCCACTTTCATCGACGGCACATACCGCTCGCTCACCTCGCGGAGATACCGCGCAATCTGCCGCGACGGAGAATCGTTCGGATCTTCCGAAAACACCCGCACGCGCCCGTTGTCGATAAACCCGTTTCCCGCCACCTCGCTGCCGATGATGTCGTTGTTCAGCACCCCGTCGATAATCTGGTTCTCCCGGCGCGCGTCCTGCGCATACAGCGCGCTCCCGTACAGGCCCACTTCCTCTCCCGCGAACGCGATGAACACAACAGTGTTGCGAAACTCGTGCCCGCTCATCACCCGTGCCATCTCCATCACCGCCGCCGTGCCGCTCGCGTCGTCCGTTACCCCCGGAGCCGGCTGCGAATACTTCGTCATTTCGAGCTTCACGGCGTCGTCCGTCGCCGGCCGGTCCTCGCCGCCCTTCGGCATCACGATGCTGTCGTAATGTCCGCTAATGACGAACTGCCGCTCCCGGTTCTGCGTTCCCGGCAGCACCGCCACAATGTTCGTCAGCTCGATATCGCGCACCACGCGCCCCTGCTTCTTTACCCGGTGCTTATCGAACCGGACCTCCAGTTTTGGACTGTAGCTCCGGAATTGATCATAGATCCACCGCCCCGCCGCTCCGATTCCGCGCTCGCCCGTCTCATCGAAGGTATTCACATTGCGGGTGCCAAACGTCTCGAGCTTCTTCTCGATCGCCGCGATGCGCTCGCCCGAAACCGCCGCCACCATCTTCTGGATCTCCGGGTCGATCGATTTCGGCGGCGCCGCCGCGCCTGTAGTGCAAATCAGAAACAAAATCGGAAGTGTTTTCATACAGAGGTTCCGTCGGGGGATCAGCCATTCTACCGCGTTCAAGTGCTATTCTCCGGATAGGCCCCGCATGAAATTCCGCAAAGCTTCCCGCGTCCTGGGATGCTTCTTCACGTGCCTTACCGCCCTCGCTTTTCAGAGGCCTTTTCGGGAATTACCCGGCGTCGAATACCGCAGCTTTGAGCGCCCTCCCGACTGGCAGGAGCAGACCGAGTGGGCCTTCGCCCGCCTGATGTTCCCGCCCGGCTGGAATGATGGCTACCGCGGGCGTTTCGATGGCGATTACCGCCAGGGTCTTTCCCTTTGGACTCAGGACTTCCCGCGCGCCGACCGCCACTTCTCCGCCGCTCTCCGCCGCCTCACCCGCGTCCACGTTCGTTCCGTCGAACAGATCGTCAATCTCGACGAAGGCGATGCTTACGACTGGCCCTGGCTTTATGCCGTCCAAGTGGGCGAGTGGGGGCTCACCGATCGCCAGGCGGCTGAAATGCGCGAATACTGCCTGCGTGGCGGCTTCTTCATGGCGGACGATTTCCACGGCACCGAGGAACTCCAGGTGTTCAACGAGCGCATGCGCAAGGTCTTTCCCGATCGCCCCATCGTCGAAATCGACAACACCGACCCCATCTTCCATACCGTTTACGATCTTGACGACCGCTTCCAACTTCCCGGCGCTGCCCACGTCTATCAGGGCTGCAAAGCCTGCTCCGAAGGCGGCCGAGGCGCTCATTGGCGCGCCATCTATGACGACAAGGGCCGCATCATGGTCGCCATTTCCTACAACTCCGATGTCGGCGACGCCTGGGAATGGGCCGACGAAGCCGAATACCCGGCCAAGTTCTCGCAGCTCGCCATCCGCATCGGCGTTAACTACGTCATCTACTCCATGACCCATTGAGACGATTCCGCGCGGGGGCGCACTCAGCCGTTTGGATCGCGCTACCGTTATTGGCATCGTCCTCTCCCTCGGCTCCATCGTCGCCGGTATGGTTCTTGAAGGCGGCAGCCTGGGCGATCTCCTGCAAATCACCGCCGCCCTGATCGTCCTCGGCGGCACCACCGGCGCCGTTCTGGTCAGTTCCCCGCCCGTAGTTTTTCGGCGCGCCATCCGCTCGCTGCCGCTCCTCTTTCGCCAGCAGCCCGTTGCCGCCGGAGACCTGATTCAGCAGCTCATCGGCTTCTCCGCCAAGGCGCGGCGCCAAGGCATCGCCTCGCTCGAAGCCGAAGCCGCCGCGCTGCCCGATCCGTTCTTCCGCAAGGCGATGACTCTCGCCGTCGATGGCGTCGATACCGCGGTGATCCGTGAAACCCTCGAACTCGAAATCGCCGCGGAAGACAACCGCCTCGACGACGAAGCCCGCGTCCTCGAAGCGGCCGGCGGTTTCGCTCCCACTGTCGGCATCATCGGCGCGGTTCTCGGTCTCATTCAGGTAATGAAGCACCTCGACAACATCAGCCAGGTCGGCCACGGCATCGCCGTCGCCTTTGTCTCCACCGTCTACGGCGTTGGCTTGGCGAATCTGCTGCTGCTTCCCGCCGCCGGCAAACTGCGCGCGCTTGCCGACCACCGCATCCGCATGCGCGAACTGGTGCTCGAAGGCGTCGTCGCCATGGCCGAGGGCCGCAACACTCGGCTCATCCGCGGCAAACTGGAAGCCTGGCTGGCCGGTGCGCCGCCCGAAGGCGAAAACGAACCAGCCCTGCGCGCGCACATCGTCCGGAAGGCCGCCTCCTGACCGTCCGCCGCACCCGCCGCCGCCCGCCAGCCAGCCGGGAGCGCTGGATGGTCTCCTACGCCGATTTCGTGACGCTGCTCTTCGCCTTCTTCGTCGTCCTGTTCGCCTGCGCCGAAACCGACAAAATCAAGATTCTCGCCCGCCCGGTGCACGCCGCCGCCCTCCAGCCGCTGCCCAAACCCGAACTCGCGCCCACGCTCGAACTGCTACGCGTCCAGCTACGCCAGGAAATGGCCTCCGGTCAGATCCGCATGCATCTGGAACCGCGCGGTCTGGTCCTGGCCCTGAGCCAGGCGGCGTTCTTCCCCTCCGGTGGCGACCGGCTCGACCCCGCGCTGCTCCCAGGCATTCGCAAAATCGCCGCCGCCGTACGCGACCTCCCCAATTCCATCCGCCTCGAGGGCCACACCGATTCCGAACCGCTCAGCCACAGGCGCCTCCGTGATAACTGGGAACTCTCCGCGGTGCGCGCCCTCGCCATGCTGCAGGCGCTCAACAGCGACGAGCAGATCGCGCGTGAACGCCTCGCCATCGCCGGCTATGCCGATACCGCGCCCGTCACCAGCAACGATACCGAGGAAGGCCGCTCACGCAACCGCCGCGTCGATATCGTAATCCTCAGCCGTTAATCGACGTGGAAGACTTCTTCGGCCGGCGCCCACCACTCGCCCGGCGCCGCCGTGTCCACCGGCTGCTGCATGGGCATCATGATCTCCCACCATTCCTGCGTCTTCGGGTCCGCGGCCATCTTCGCCATGTCCGCGCCGTGGTCCGTCCCGTGATATTCGTAGTACGCGAACAGCACGCCGTCCCGCAGGAAGATGGAATAGTTTCGAATATGGCACGCGCCGATGGTGCCCAGCACTTCCGGCCATACCGCCTCGTGATACCGCTTATACTCCGCGATCGCTTCCGGTCTCACCTTGAGCACTGCACCATAGCGCTTCATTCTGATTCACTGGATTGTAGCGCTTCGTCGGGCGTCAACAGCCGCACTTTCGGAAACAATCGAAAATCGCGGTCGAAACTGCACAGCGCCGCGCCGTTCTCCACCGCCAGCGCCGCCAGATGCGCGTCGTTCACCAGATTCCCCTTCGCGCGCGCTTCCCGCAGCAGTTCGCTCAGAATCTCCCAGTGCCGCGCGCCCGGATGCGGTACCACCGCCGGCTCGCATCGGAGCAGCGCATCCACCACCGCCGCCGCCTCGCGCAGCGGTACTGCTCTCTGCATAATTCGCGGAGATGTCAGGATGCGCAGAAACGACAGCAGCACCAGCCAGGGAAACCCCACCGGTTCCGGCCCCGCCAGCGCGCGCTCCAGCCACTGCTTTGCCGTTTCGTGATGTTCCGATTCCCCCGCATACGCGTAGATTAGAACATTCGAATCAACCACTACCACTTGCGATCCGCGCCTTCCACCTGATCCAGCAACTCCTCGACGTTGTCGAAGTTCAACCCTGCGCGTGGCCCTGTCCGGAATGGTTTCACCACGAATGGCTCCGGCGGACTTTTTCGCTCCAGCTGAATGGCCAGACGAATTAGATCGTTCACCGCGTCTTTCATTGATTTGCCCGTGGCCGCGATATGCTCCCGCAGCTTCGCCGCCACATCCTCATCAATTGTCATCGTCGTACGCACATCATGATGCTACCATGCTCGCATAAAGATGCGAACCACCTGCCGCTGTTACACTAAAGGTAATGGGACCACAACAACCGAAGCTGCCAATCGCCGGCGTCCATAACCTGATCGCCATCGGTTCCGGCAAGGGTGGCGTCGGTAAAACCACCGTCTCCGTCAATTTGGCAATCGCCTTATCCAGGCTCGGACACAAAGTTGGCCTGATGGATGCGGACGTCTACGGCCCCAATGTGCCCCTCATGATGGGCATCAATGAAACTCCGCTCGCGAACGGCGAACGCATCCGCCCGCTCGAGAAATACGGCGTCAAGCTCATGTCGATGGGTTTCCTCAATCCCGGCGACAAACCGCTCGTGTGGCGCGGCCCCATGCTCCACAGCGTCATCCAGCAGTTCCTGCGCGGCGTCGACTGGGGCGATCTCGACTACCTTCTTATTGATCTTCCGCCCGGCACCGGCGACGTCCAGCTCACGCTGCTGCAAACCGCCCCGGTCACTGGAGCCATCGTCGTCACCACGCCCTCTGCCGTGTCCCTCGAAGACGCGCGCAAAGCGGTCCACATGTTCGAGCAGGTTAAAGTTTCCATCCTCGGAATTGTGGAAAACATGAGCTACCTCGAGCACCGCGGTGAGCGCATCGACGTTTTCGGTCAGGGCGGCGGCAAACGCACCGCCAGCCAAATGAACGTTCGCTTCCTTGGAGAGTTGCCCCTCGACCCTGCTATCCGCGCCGGCGGCGATTCCGGCAGCCCCGTCGCTCTTCAGCCGGGCGTTTTCACCGGTCTCGCCCAAACCACTCTCGCCCGTATTAAAGAGGTGGGGCAGCCGCACGGCCCCACCGTCTCCATCACCGACTAGCCCGGACGGAACCGCCCCTAAACTTTGGGTTTGGGCGGCGGCAGTTCCCGCGCGACTACCTTATCCTGAAATCCCGTCCGCGCGTGCGACCCGTCACAGAAAGGCTTGTTCTGGGATTGCCCGCAGCGGCACAGGCCAATGGCCGTCCGCCCTCCCAGGCCAAACTTCTCCCCGTTCTGGTCGAAAATCTCAAACTCCCCTTCAATCCGGATTAAACCGTTGTCGTTAACCGTTACCTTCGTGGTAGGCATGATCCAACCAGCTTAGTGGTTTTCGCGCGGCGGTGCGGTCGGGGCTGCCGCGGGCGGTGTGGTCGGCTTCGCCCCGTCCTTCACTTCGTCCCCGAAAGTGATATTCACGTCGCTCTTGAACTGCTTGTAATCCTGATACTTCACCGTCATCGTGATGTGCTGCGACATACCCGGAAACCGCAAAACGTCGTCCGCATGCGTATACGTCGGGAACCAGTATTTGCCGTCGATCTGCTGCCGGTACGTTTCGAACTTCGGGAACGCATCGTTCTTGCTCTGGATGCCCACGCCCTTGCCATACGTCTTCACGATCTGCAAATCGCGGTCGTCCACCCAGATGTCGCCCTCGAAATAGCGCTGCCCCTTCACCATCGTTTTCGGCTTCACCGAAAACTGGTAGCACGGCGACCTCGTCCACCTTCGATTTCCCGATGTACTGCACGTCGTACTTCGCGATGTCCTTCGTGTTCAGCACGAACGGCTGCACATTGCGCAAGTCCTGCTCATCCTGCGGCGTCAGCAGAATGTTGCGCAAGCTGACCACCGGGGCATACACCACCTTCTCAGTGCGCTTCCCGTCGGGCCCGAACACAATGTCCGACACCATCTCCCACTTGCCTTCGGGATTCCCGCTCGGGTCGATCTCCGTCATCTTGACCGATTGCCGGTACGTGTAGTTTTCGCGCGCCTTCTGAAACTCCGTCTCTTTGGCGGCGAACTTCCGGATGATTTCTTCGGGGTTAACGGGCTCGGCGGCGCTCGCAAGGCCCGCTGCCGCAAAGGCACAAATGACAAGGTAGCGCATGGCTTATTCTCCCACTCTAGACGGATTTACTGCCCCAGCAGTTTCTTCGCGATGGTCGCTAATTGAATATTGCTGGTGCCTTCGTAGATCCGCCCGATCTTCGCGTCCCGGTAAAACTTCTCCGCCGGATAGTCCTTCGTAATCCCCACCCCGCCAAAGATCTCGACGCACTGCGACGCTATCCGCTCCGCCACCTCCGAACTGTACTGCTTCGCCATAGCCGCTTCCGTCAGAAACGGCATCCCAGCATCGCGCAAACGTGCCGCGTTATAGACCAGCAGCCGCGCTGCTTCCAGGTCCGTCGCCATCCGCGCCAGCTGAAACTGCACTCCCTGGAATTCCGCGATCGCCTTCCCGAACTGCTTGCGCTGCTTCGCGTACGACGTCGCCGCCTCCAGCGCCCCCCGCGCCAGCCCGATCATCTGCGCCCCAATGGCGATTCGCCCCTCGTTCAGCGTCTCGATCGCGATCCTGTAACCTTTGCCCACCTCGCCCAGCACGTTCTCCCGCGGTACCCGGCAATCGTCCATCACCAGTTCGCACGTCGACGAAGCCCGCAAGCCCAGCTTGTCTTCCTTCTTCCCCACCGCAAAGCCCGGAAACCCGCGCTCGACAATAAACGCCGTGATCCCGCGATACCCCGCTGCCGGATTCGCATTGGCAAAAACCAGGAACAAACCGGCTTCGGCCGCGTTGGTTATCCACAGCTTGCGCCCGTTCAGAACGAAGCCATTCTCTTCTTCCCGCGCCGTCGTCGCCAGCCCAAACGCGTCCGACCCCGAGCCCGCCTCCGAAAGCGCATACGAACTTACTGTGTCCCGCGCCAGCATCGGCAGGTACTTCGCTTTCTGCGGCTCGTTCGCCCAGCGCAGAATGGCATTCACCACGATCGTGTTCTGCACATCCACGATCACCCCGGCCGACGGATCCACCGCCGAAAGCTCTTCCACCGCCAGCACGCACTGAAAGAAATTCCCGCCTTGCCCGCCGAATTCCTCCGGGATCTCAATTCCCATCAGTCCCAGTTCGAAGAACTGCTTCAGAATGCCGGGACGAAATACGCCCGCTTCGTCCATGGCACGCACATGCGGCGCGATCTCCTTTGCCGCAAACTGACGCACGCTCGCGCGAAACAGTTTTTCTTCGTCGTCCAGCCGCGTCAGGGGTGGAACGCTTTGCATGTCCTGCCCTGCGATTCCGCCACGCCTGCGTGCATCAGCTCGCCCCGATACGTATTCAGCCCCGCCTGCAGACTCTCGCGCTCCGCCAGTGCCCGCTCCACGCCCTTCGCCGCAATCTCCAGCAGATAAGGAAACGTCGCATTGGTCAGCGCGAACGTTGACGTATGCGGTACGGCCGCTGGCATGTTTGACACGCAGTAGTGCAGCACCCCGTCCACGAAGTAAATCGGCTCCGTATGCGTTGTGGCGTGCGATGTCTCGAAGCAACCGCCCTGGTCGATCGCCACATCCACCACCACGGCACCGCGCTTCATGTTCGCGATCATCGTGCTCCGCACCAGCTTGGGCGCTGACGCCCCCGGAATCAGCACCGCCCCGATCACCAGATCGGAGTGCTTCAGCGTCTCCGTGATTGTCCACAGGTTCGACGCCAGCGTCACCAGCCGCCCGTCGAAGATATCGTCCAGTTCCCGCAGCCGGTTCAAACTCCGGTCGATGATGGTAACGTGCGCGCCCATGCCCAGCGCAATCTTGGCCGCATTCGTACCCACCACCCCGCCGCCCAGAATCGTCACGTTCGCCGGCGCCACGCCCGGCACCCCACCCAGCAGCAGCCCGCGCCCGCCGTTCGGCGCTTCCAGATACTGCGCGCCCACCTGCACCGCCATGCGCCCGGCCACTTCGCTCATCGGCGTCAGCAGCGGCAGTGACCCGTCGCCTTCGCGAATGGTTTCGTAGGCAATCCCCGTCGTCCCGCTTTTCAGCAGCTGATCGGTCAGCTCACGCAGGGGCGCCAGGTGCAGATACGTGAACAGCGTCAGCCCATTGCGAAAATACTGCGTCTCGGAAGGCTGCGGCTCCTTCACCTTCACGATCAGGTCCGCCTTCTTCCAGACATCCGCAGCCTTTTCGACGATTGTCGCCCCGGCCTGCATATATTCGCGGTCCGTCAGGGCGCTGCCGTCGCCCGCCCGCGTCTCCACCAGCACCTCGTGCCCGGCCTCGCGCAGTGCCGTCGCCCCGCTCGGAACCAGCGCCACCCGCGCCTCGTGGTCTTTTACTTCCTTCGGAACACCGATGATCATTCTTTCGGGCCCAGACCCAGGGAGATCAGCGTCAGTGATGAGAGCTTGCCGGTCGCATCCAGACTCTGGTCTGCCTGAAATTTCCGCATGGCGTCCTGCGACTCCTGATCCCAGACACCCGTCGCCGGCGACTTCAGATATCCCTTCGCCGCCAACGCATCCTGTATCTCTTTATAACGATCCGAACTCGGCGTCATCTGCGTCGCCGGGCCTTTGGCCGCCACGCGATTCCCCTTGCCGCGAGCTTTTCCGGAAGCCTTCGTAGAAACCCGCTTCCCCGCTGCGCTTTTCGCGTGCGCGGCAGGTTTCTTCAAATGGGGCGGCGCGGAAAACAGCGCGGCGCACGCAAAGACAAGCAGCAAACTGATCGTCGGCAGTTGGCGCATAAATAAAAAGCGGCGGGTGCTCAGACCGAGCGCCCACCGCATTGTATCACCGCAATCAGCCTCTGTTTACTGAGCGGGCAAGGTCCCCGCCAGATAGAGCGGCTGCCAGTTTCCGCCACCGCCGCCGCGCACGCCCGGTCCCCGCATCACGCGGAACGCCACCGTGTCGCCCGGCTTCAGCTGTCCCTGTATCTTCTTCACGTCCTCTACGCTCGAAATCGGGTACTTTTGGCTGTGCGAGGTCATCGATTCGATGATGTCGCCCTTCGCGATCCCGATATCGTCAGCGAACGAACCCGGCTCGACACTGGCAACCACCACACCGCCCGTGCCCTTGTAACCCAGATTCTGCCGCTGCGCGCCGGTCACGTTCTGGATCGAGATGCCGAATTTGGCCTGCGCTGCTTCCGCACCATCAGGAGTATCCGTCGTCTTATCTGTCGCCGTGTTGTCGAAGACCTTGTTCCGATCGCCCACCACCACCGAGACGGTCTGCGTCTTGCCATCCCGCAGCAGCCCGATCTTCACCGCAGTGCCCACCGGAGTGTTCGAAATCGCGTCGATCAGATCCTGCCCGTTGCGGATCGTGTGTCCGTCCACGGAGGTGATGATATCTTCCGCCTTGATACCTGCCTTTTCCGCCGGTCCCGGAGGAACCTGCGAAACGAACACACCGCCGTTTGTCGCGCCGTACGCTTTCAGGCGGTCCTTGGTGTCGGGGTTGGTGTCCGGGTAGAACTGCACGCCGATCGAACCGCGTGTGATATGACCCGTCTTGATAATTTCGTTATAGATCTTGACCGCTGTATTGATCGGCATGGCGAAACCAATACCCTGATAGCCGCCGCTGCGGCTCGCGATCATCGTATTGATGCCTACCACTTCGCCGTTGATATTCAGCAGCGGGCCTCCGCTGTTGCCAGGATTGATCGCCGCGTCCGTCTGAAGGAAGTGCTGGAAGGAAGAGTTGGGACCGTCATCCAGATTGCGCTGCTTCGCGCTGATGATGCCGGCGGTCACCGTCGCCTGGAAGCCAAATGGCGATCCGATCGCCACCGCCCAGTCACCCACCTGAATCGCATCCGAGTTGCCGATCTTTGCCGGCGTCAGATTGGTCTTGTCGATCTTGATTACCGCCAGATCGGTAATGGGGTCCGTGCCGATCAGCTTGGCAGTGTACTCCGTGTCGTCATTAGTGAACTTTACCTTCATCCGAGTGGCATGCTCCACCACGTGATTGTTAGTAAGGATGTAGCCGTTGCGGTCCACCACCACGCCCGATCCCAGACTCGCGCTGCGCTGATCCGGCGATTCCCCGCCTTCGCCGCCAAACGGACTCCCGCCGTTCCCGCCAAAAAAGCGCCGCATCAGCTCCTGCATGCCGTCCTGCTGGTCGCCTTCTTCTTCCTGCGGGGCATTGCGCCGGCTGTGCGGTTGAGCCTTCGAAGTGGTCTTCGAGGGAATATACTCCGTCGAAATGTTCACCACCGACGGCTCCAGCATCTTTGCCAGCGTCGCAAACGAATTTTGCAGCTGCACCGGGGACGGAACGGTGAGCGGGGTCGCGCCGGGCGCTCCAGCCTGCTCTTTTGCCGCCTTCACACCCGTGTTCACCACCGTTCCAATCAGCACACCGATCGAAAGAGTAAACAGCAGAACCGTAAACGAGAGATATTTCTGTCGTCGAACCTTGTCGAACAAACTCATGTCTTTTTCAACTCCTTAGTGCCGGTACACCCTCTTGATGTTCCAATACGGGCCTGCGTTTCAATTCTACAATCAGGATTCCCAGAAGAATCAACGCCGCGCCGCCCATTCCCCTCACTGTGAGCACTTCACCAGCCACGAAATAACTGACCGCCACCGCAAACACCGGTTCCAGCGCATAAATGATCGCCGCCCGCGTCACCGGTACCGATTCCTGCGCCCATCCCTGTACCGAAAACGCCAACGCCGTCGCCAGTAGTCCCGTGATTCCCACTGCCGTCCACGCGCTCGCCGCCGGCCGGAACACCGGAGCTTCCACCCACCAACACGTCCCAGCCGAAAGCACTGCCACTGTCCCCAGCTGCGCAGTTACCAGGGATTCGAAGTTCCCCCGCCCCGCGAAATGGCTTACCGCCACCACCTGCCCCGCAAACAGCACGGCACAGCAAAAGCTCAGCAGATCCCCCTTGTTCACCGCCCCCATATGTTCCGGCGCCGTCAACAGCAGCATTCCCGCTGTCGCCGCCAGAACCCCGAGCAGTTCCCACAACCCCGGTCCTCTGCGATAGACGAAGGAAGCGACCAAAGGTACCATCGGCACCGAAAGGCTGGTCAGAAATGCCGATTTCGAAGACGTCGTAAACTGCAGCCCGATCGTCTGAAATGCATACCCGGAAAACAGGAACAGGCCCGTCACCACGCCCGGGACGAAACCCGCCCGCTTCAACTTCTTCCGGTACAGCAACAGGACCACTGCCGAGGCCAGAACAAATCGCAGCAGCAGGAACACCAGCGGCGAAAAGTACGGCAGCGCCCGCTGCACTATCAGGAAGGTGCTGCCCCATATCGCCGTTACCGCTGTGAGTGCCAGGTCCGGGGACGCCAGCCTACGGCGCATTCTGAACCAGCAGGCAGAGCGTTAGAAAGATGCGTTTCAACCCCAGATCGCGGCCCTCGGGATTGAACCACTCGTTCTGCGTATGCGCTCCCCCGCCCTGTCCGCCCGCGCCGATCGACACCGCCGGAATCCCCAGTGACAGCGGAATATTTGCATCCGTCGAGGCCGATTCCAGATGCCCCCGGATGCCCAGGTGCGCGTCCACGGCGCGTACCGCCGCCAGCAGCGCCGAATCCTCTGCCAGCCGTCCAGCCGGACGCGAGCCGATCTCTTTCACTCGGGACGTCACTTTCCCGCCCGCGCTCCGCTCGTTCTCGGCCGTTTGCGCCTGCTCCACCGCGCTTTGCAGCACGCGCACCATCTCGTCCATCTTCTCGTTGCTTTCCGACCGGATATCGAACTTCGCCCGCGCCTGCGCCGGAATGGCATTAATCCCTGTGCCGCCCTCAATCACGCCCGTATTGGTCGTGACCCGCGGATTCTGGCTCAACTTCGCGTCCGCGAACAGCGTGATGGCTCGCGACAAAGCATGCACTGGGTTTCCCACGCCGAAATCGCTCCAGCTGTGGCCCCCCGGCCCGGTAAACGTCACCTCATACCGGCGGCTGCCCAGCGCCTGCACGGTAATGTGGTCGGTCGCCGCTCCGTCCAGCACCAAAAAGGCAGCGATCGGCGGCATCCCGGCGCGGCACAGCGCCCGCATTCCGCTCAGATTCCCTTCCCCCTCTTCCCCGACGTTAGCCACAAACAGCAGCCGGTCCCACGCCCCAGGCAGGCGCGGCTGCGACTTCAGCGCCTTCGCAACAGCGAGCAATGCCGCAAGACCCGCCCCGTTGTCCGAAACGCCCGGCCCCAGCAGCCGCCCGTCCGGCGCGACTGCGATCTCATCCCGCGACCGCGGCGCGAGTACAGTATCCAGGTGCGCGGTGACGGCAATAAACGGTCCCTCGCTCCCCGGTTGCAGCGTGGCCAGCACATTCCCGGCCCGGTCCACCTGCGCCGTGCACCCCAGCGCCCGAAACTGACTGACGAACCACTCCGCCCGCTGCTGCTCTAAGAAGGTAGGCGCCGGAACCCGGCACAACTGCTGATGGATGTCATTGATCCACGGCTTCTCTCGCGTGAACCACTGCAGCGTCTCGCGCGCCTCCCGCGATTGCAGCACTTCGTTCAGTGAGATCACCGGAGCGAGGTTGGCCGCCATCCTTTCGAGTGTAGCTGTTCAAACCGGTTCTTCGAAGACCGCACCGCTCGTTCGCCCACCGAAGGTTCCGTCGTGATAACCAACGTTCCCCTCATCCCAAACGCGATAGTATGAAGACGCCCAGGCGATCCGCATTTGACTCGCGGATTGCGTGCGGACTTGAACCAACACAGTGCCGGTGCTCCTGATGCCCGGTCATTCGGATGTAATTCCTCTCATCAGGGGCCTGCGGGGGCGTTCCCGAACGAACCAAGCCGGTTTTCGTGCCAGCCCCTCTATGCCCGCGAGTTGGTTACCCGCTCGAACTCAGGTTCTGAAGCACTGATCACGGCTGCACAGCGCAGGATGAACTCACCTTATGGAAACGACTGAAGTATCAGATCTCCACCGCCGATGCACCGAAGCGCTCGCCGCCTATGTCGATCAGCTCCAGAAAAGCTGTGGACTGCTGAACGGCATCGAGACGTTTCCCATCTCACTCGCAGGCAGACGGGCAGTCCTTGACCAGCGCCGCGCCGAAAGCGGAGCCCTGGAACGCTATCACCTGGCGAGGAATCGACTCTACACAGCCGCTAAGTGGAATGAGTTTTAACGGTTTCGATGCGATTTGATTGGCACCACGAAGAATCCTCCTGGGGCGTTTGCGGGACGTGGTTCATTTTGTTCTCACAAAAGTACCTGGTACTGTCTACTAAATTTGTATAACCCGGTACAATTACCCTATGGCTGACGGGCGATGGACCATCCTGGTGGTAGACGACGAAGAAGCCGTGTTGAGTCTCATGGTCGCCGCGCTACAAACTCAGGGTTACGCCGTTCGCGGCGCTGGCGGATGCGATGAAGCGGCAGAACTCCTGAAAAAAGAACGATTTGATCTCCTCTTGACTGATATGAATATGCCGCGGCAGGATGGGTTGCAGCTGATCGAGGAGACGAAAGCGTTAAAGCCGACGATGCCGGTAATTGCGATGTCGGCTGACCCGGACGAATGGCGTATTCAATTGCAGGATATTCCCTGCCTTTCGAAGCCATTCCCTTTTCATGTCCTGTACGGTGAGGTGCAGAGGCTTCTGGAAAAGAATACCTGATAAGCCGATTTAAGTCAGCGGACAGCCGAAAGCGCCGAAAGCAGCGAGTCCAGGGTAAAAGGTTTCTGGATCACACCATGGACCCGCGTGCTCACATCAACATTCCGGGTTGAGGGGTCCTGCATGATCACCGTCTTAATATTTCGTCGTTCGCAGGTTAGGATCCTGATCAGGTGGTGCTGACGGTCCGTTGCCATCCTGCTTTCCCTTACCAGCAGATCGATAATCCCAGGGTAAGCACGGGAAATCTGGAGCGCCTCCCATCCGTCTGCCGCCTCAAAGACGACGTATCCGGCTCGCATGAGGAACTTCCACGCGAGGTTTCGGCACAATGCGTCTTTGTCGACCACGAGCACTGTAGTTACATTTTCTTGGGCCACTTGAGAAAAGAAATCCTCGATTACGTCCTGCATTTCGTCGTAATTAAATCACATAAAATGGTAGGGCGAATATTTTTTTAATGCGCTTTTTGCGGCTTAAAGGGCGAACGAGAATCGCGCAGCCGTTGACGGCACAACGACCCATTTACACGTAACGAGACGTTCAGCCTCACCTTGTGTACGGAGTCATACTAAAGTTAGAAACGTAGATTACAATTGGGTAATTTATGCACCCAAAAAAGTATGTTTTTCGTCTTTCTGGTGAATGTCTGAGGATGACCGAAAAACTCTGGATAACGAACTGCGTGAGCTGAGGACGGCGATCGCGAGGGCCAGAGAACTTCAGCTCGAGGCTCAGGCAATCCGGGACTGGCAAGTCGCCCCCGCTCCGGCGCACCCGGTTCACCGGTGACAATCTTTGATCGCTGGTCCGCCTCACCTCCGCCGGGCCGCTTCGCAGTTCCACGAACTCGTGAAGACCTCGCTCCGGCACCTCCTTCCAACCTGGTCATGTCCGCCTCGGCGCGGCGTCCCGCGGAGTAAACTAGGACATCGTGGCATTACGTTGCCCAAACTGCACCGGTGCGGACGTCATGCCTTCCCGGCCCAAAAATCCCCTCGAAGAACTGCTCTACCGTGCTTTCCATGTGCTGCGCTTTCGCTGCCGCGCATGCCGCTGCCGCTTCGCCCGCCGCAAAGTGGGGGATCTCTACGTCCATCCTTTGGGCTGGCGATCCTGATTGACGATCGTTCTCGCCACATTCGGATCTCTCGGCGATCTGCACCCGTTCCTGGCTCTCGCGCGCGAACTGCAATCACGCGGGCACCGCCCGGTCGTAGCCACTCACGAAAGCTACCGCACCCGCGTCACCTCCGCCGGTTTCGGCTTTCACCCCCTGCGGCCCGACTACGATCCCGCCGACCGCGAGTTCAACCGCCGCACCATGGATCGCTTCCGCGGCACCCGGTTCATCATGCAGGGCCTCATGTCCACCCTCGGCGAAACCTGGGCCGATCTGCTGCTCGCCATCAAAAGTGCCGACCTGCTCGTCAGCCACACCACCGTGCTGGTCGGCCCGCTGCTCGCCGAAAAGACCGGTATACCGTGGGTCAGTACCGTCCTGTCGCCCGTCAGCCTGCCCTCCGCTATCGATCCCCCGCATCCGTTTCCGTTTAGCTGGATGAATCGCCTCATGGATCTCCACCCACGCGTTACCGAGACAATTCTGAAGCTCATCTGGACCGAAACCCTGCGCTGGTGCGAGCCCATCCGTCAGTTTCGACGCGAACTTGGACTTTCGCCCGGCCTCCATCCGCTCTTTGAGGGTCAGCACTCGCCCACCTTGGCGCTCGCCCTGTTTTCCCAGGCGTTCGCTGAACCGCAGCCCGACTGGCCCCCCAGCGTCGTTCAGACCGGCTTCGTTTTTTATGACTCCCAGAGCGAGCTTTCTCCCGAACTCGAAGAGTTCCTGGCCGCGGGCGGCGCGCCCGTGGTCTTCACGCTCGGTTCCGCCGCAGTCATTAATCCCGGAGAGTTCTATGCCCGCAGCCTCGAAGCCGCGCGCCTCATGGGCACCCGCGCCGTGCTCCTCACCGGTCCAAACACTGAACTGCGCGGCACGCGCGAAATCGCCGTCGTTCCCTATGCGCCATTCGCCAAACTGCTCCCGCGCGCATCGGCTGTCGTCCATCAGGGGGGCGTCGGCACCACCGCACAGACCCTGCGCGCCGGCCGGCCCGCGCTCGTTGTCCCTTTCGCTCACGATCAGCCGGATAACGCCGAGCGCGTCGTCCGCCACGGCGCCGGACGGACCGTTTCCCGCTCGCGCTACACCACCGACGCCGCCGAACTCGAGCTCGGCGTCATTCTCGGCAATCCGTCCTACGTCACCGCAGCCGAGCAAATCGGCTGGTCCATCCAGGCCGAAGACGGCGCCGCCGCGGCCGCCGATGCCATCCTAAGTATCTAGATGTGGACAGAAGACGATTCCGCCGAGTTCCTCGCCAACGCCTCCAGCCTCGTGCCCGATCGCGACCGGCAATTGGAAATCCTTGTTGATCTGCTTCCCGACCCCACCCTCGTCGTCGAACTCGGCTGCGGCGAAGGCCTGCTCAGCGAAGCGATCTTGCGCCGCTTTCCCGGTTCCCAGGTCGTCGGCTGCGATGGCTCCGAAACCATGCTCGCCCACGCACGATTCCGCAACCCGATCCGTTTCGAAGCGCGCCGCGCCTCTCTGCCGGATCCCTTCCCCGAACGCCCCGACGCCGTGGTTTCCTCGCTCGCCCTTCACCACCTTGATGCCGCGCAAAAGCGCGACGTCTACGCTCACATCTTCCAGCAGCTCCAGCCCGGCGGCGTGCTCGCTGTTGCCGATCTGATCGAGCCCGCCACTCCCCTTACGCTCGCCATCGCCGGGCGCGAATGGGACCGCGCCTGCCATCCCGGCGACTGGAATGTCTACCGCTTTCCCGATCCCGAAACCGATCGCCCCAGCGGCCTCTTCGAGCAGCTTTCCTGGCTTGCGCAGATCGGCTTCACCGGCATCGACGTTGCTTACCTGCGCGCCGGTCACGCCATCTTCACCGGCACGCGAAGGCTAAACTAAACCAGTGAAACTCCTTCTCGCCGCCGCGCTCGCCTGCGCCATGCTTCCCGCTCAGGACGTCCGCTCGTACGTGCAGAGCCATCAGAAGGAAATCCTCGCCTCCTTTACTCAGTTCCTCTCCATTCCGAATGTCGCCAGCGACAAGGCCGGCATCGGCCGCAACGCCGCCTGGATCGTCGCTGAACTCAACCGCCGCGGCGTCCAAACGCAGCTCCTCGAAGTGCCCGGCGCGCCTCCGGTCGTCTTCGGCTCGATTGACGTTCCCGGTGCTGCCCGCACCATCACCTTCTACGCCCACTACGACGGCCAGCCCATCGAGCCCGCCAAATGGACGGACCCGCCATTCACGCCAACCTTCCATGGCGACCGCCTGTTCGCCCGCTCCGCCTCCGACGACAAAGCGCCCATTCAGGCCCTGCTCACCGCGCTCGATGCCGGCATCCATCCGCGCTCGAACGTCCGCTTCTTCTTCGAAGGCGAGGAAGAAGCCGGTTCGCCGCACCTGCCCGCCATCATTGAGAAATACCGCGGCCTGCTGAAGACCGATCTCTGGCTCGTCTGCGATGGTCCCGTCGATCAGAGCCGCCGCCAGCAGGTGTACTTCGGCGCGCGCGGCGTCACCAAAGTCGATCTCACCATCTACGGGCCCAACCACGAACTCCACAGCGGCCACTACGGCAACTGGGCGCCGAACCCCGCCATGATGCTTGCCCGCCTGCTCTCGACCATGAAGGACGATGACGGCCGCGTGCTCATCGATGGCTTCTACGACGGCATTGCACCCTTCAGCGAAACCGAGAAGAAAGCCCTTGCCGACGCTCCGGCCAACGATGCCGCGCTCATGCGCGAAATGGGTCTTGCGCGCACCGAAGGCGCCGGCCGCAAACTGGATGATCTGATTACCCAGCCGTCGCTCAACGTGCAGGGGCTCGGCAGCGCCTCCGTCGGCGAGACCTCACGCAACGTCATCCCTTCCACCGCGATCGCCGAGATCGATATGCGCCTGGTCAAAGGCATCGATTACCGCAAACAAGTCGATCGCCTCATCGAGCACATCCGCAGGCAGGGCTACTTCGTCACCGACAAAGACCCCGATCTCGACATGCGCCTCACCCATCCGAAGATCGCCAAAGTGGTGCGCCACGAAGGTTACAACGCGGCGCGCACCTCCATGGATCTGCCCGTTTCCCGCCTGGTGCTCCGAACCCTCGAGCAGGCGCGCGGCCCGCTGGTCGCCATGCCCACGCTCGGCGGCAGCGTCCCGCTCTATCTCTTCACTGACGCGCTAAACACGCCGGCCATCGGCATTCCCATCGCGAACCATGACAACAACCAGCACAGCTCGAATGAAAACATCCGCCTCCAAAACCTCTGGGATGGCGTCGAGACCATGGCCGCGCTCTTAGCCATGCAGAACTGATCGCAGCGCCGGATAGGCCGCCTGATAAGTCGCGTGCCCGCGCGCATAAACCTGCGCTTCCGCCGCGTCCGGCTCGCGCGCTTCCACCTCGCGGATCACCGCCCGGCAAACTTCCGTTACGGACCCGTACGCGCCCGTCGCCGCCATTGCGATCAGCGCCGCCCCATACGCCGAGCCTTCCTGCGTCGCCAGAGTCACCACGCGCCGGTCGAGCACATTCGCCAGCGTCTGCCGCCAGAACGGACTGTTCGCGCCTCCGCCCGACGCCCGCACCGAAGCCACTGGCACGCCCAGCTGCTCAATGATCTGCAGCCCGTCGCGTTGGCTGTAACACACGCCTTCCACCACCGCCCGGATCAGGTCCGCGCGCGTGTGCCGCGCCGTCAGCCCGATCCAGCCGCCGCGAATCGTCGCGTCCAGATGCGGCGTCCGCTCGCCCATTAAGTAAGGAAGCCAGAACAGCCCGCGGCTGCCCGCTTCCGCCGTCGCGGCTTCCGCCATCAGCGCGTCGTACGGCTCGCCCGGCGCCAGCTGGTTGCGGAACCATTGCAAACTCAGCCCCGCGCCCTGCGTCACCCCCATCACGTGCCACTTGCCGCGCACCGCATGGCAGAACGTGTGGACGCGCCCGCCTGGGTCGTATCCCACCTCTTCCATATGCGCGAACACCACGCCGGACGTCCCCAGCGTGCACGAAACCATCCCGGGCTCCACGATGCCGTTGCCCACCGCGCTCGCCGCCTGGTCGCCGGCTCCGCCTGCCACCGGCGTGCCCGCTCGCAGGCCCGTCGCCTCCGCCGCCCCCGCGCTCACGCGGCCCGTAATCTCGCTCGATTCCGAAACCGCCGGCAGAATCGCCTGGTCCAGACCCAGCGCCGCCATCATCTCAGACGACCACCGCCGGTTCACCACATCGAACAGCGCCGTGCCCGACGCGTCCGAAACCTCCGTCGCGAACTCACCCGTCAGCCGGAACCGGATGTAATCCTTCGGCAGCAGCATCTTCCGCACGCGCGCGAACTGTTCCGGCTCGTGGTCGCCCACCCACAGCAGCTTCGGCAGCGTAAAACCCGTTAGCACCGGGTTCGCCGTCCACGCCAGCACGCGCTCGCGGCCCACCTTGGCGTTGATGGCATCCACCTGCGGCTGCGATCGTTGGTCGCACCAGATCAGCGCCGGCCGGATCACCCGATTGGCTTCGTTCAGCAGCACCAGGCCATGCATCTGGCCCGAAAGGCCGATGCCGCGAACTTCGCTTCCGGAAACGCCGGCCCGCGCCAGCACGCCGGTGATCGCCGTCTGCGCCGCGCGCCACCAGTCGTCCGGATCCTGCTCCGCCCACAGCGGCTCCGCCATCCGCATGTCCGCGTGCGGTTCCGTAAAGCTCGCCCGCGGCGTGCCGTCTTCCTCCACCAGCAAAGCCCGCGTGCTGCCGGTGCCGGTGTCGAGTCCCAGCCACATCAGCGCGCCGCGCTTGCCAGCGGCACGCCCACATAGGGCAGATACGCCGCTCCGTAAAGCCCCGCTTCGCTGCCCAGAGTCGCCCGTTCAATGCGCGTATCGGTTGTCCGGAATGTGTAAGACCGCCGCCGCACTTCTTCCAGCATCGGCGGGGCAAATTCGTCCCACGCCGCCAGCACGCCGCCGCTCAGCAGGTAGAGCGGAAAGTTGAACGTGTTGATCAGCATCGCCAGCGCAATCCCCAGCGCTTCGCCCATCGCCGCGAACACCGCCTGCGCCTTCGCGTTGCCGTTCTGCGCCATGCGGTACACCTGCTCGCTCGTCACGTCGCCCAGACCCGAAAGCCGCGCCATCACCGAAATCGCCTGCGCCGAGGCATGCTTCTCCACGCACCCGCGATTCCCGCACCCGCACGGGTTTCCGTTCGGCACCACCGTGATATGTCCCAGCTCCGCCGCCATCCCCAGATAGCCGTGCAGAATGCGTCCGCCGGAAATAATCCCGCCGCCAATTCCGGTGCCCAGGGTCAGCAGCACCAGATCGTCCACATCGCGTCCCGCGCCCATCCACTTCTCGCCCAGCGCCGCCGCATTGGCATCGTTCTCCAGAATCACCTGCGTACCCAGCTGCTCTTCGAAGCGGTCGCGGATCGGAAAATCTTCCAGGCACGAGAGGTTGTTCGAATTGCCGATCACACCGTCTTTCAAGCGAATGAAACCCGGCACGCACACGCCGATTCCCGTTAGCCGCTCGCTGCCCACCGAACGCCGCAGCCGCCGGATCGCCGACACCATGTCCGCCAGCAGCGCCTCGCGCCCCTCCGCGAAATTTGTCTCGCCTGCCGTCTTCTCCAGCATCCGGCCATTCACATCGATCGCCGCGGCGCGCAGATTGGTGCCACCCAGATCGAGCCCTATCGTGTAGTCAGACATGACGTTCGGATCATAGCAAGCCGCGCCGGATAAAAAACAGTAATAGGACCAATCGCAATGTCGTTCTACACATTCATCAAAACTTCATGCTATGTATGGAACAGGTTCGAAACAGAAACGTCTCTTTGTGCAGGCGGGAGTGAGAATGAACGCTAGACGCTACGTGGAGATTCCAGGGGCTGGCACCCATGAATTACCGCCGCTTCTGGTAAGGGGGGTACCGGAGGGCATACAGCCGCGCGAGCAGGTGGTGGAAGCCGCGGGCGAGATTGTGGAAGCGGAAGACATGCTTTCCGATGCCGAGCCTTCCGAAGCCGCATGGGAGCGACGCAAGCTCGATCTGGCCCTTCATCTCGCCGATCAGTATTTCGGCATGCTCGCACACTGGCAGTGGGGCGATTCCATCATCGAGTGGATCCGGCAGTGCGAAATCACGTTTCAAAATCAGTCCGGTCTGCGCCACCTGCTGCATAACCAGGTATGGCCGCATGCCGGCCGCAGCAGCTTTGTGGATCTCATTCTCGATAAGCACGTCCCTACCGGTGGCGTCGCGGTCGAGAAAGCCGTCGGCCTGCGTCTTACCTTCCGCCAGCCGCCGCCCATCGCGTGCTGCTCCAATCAATTTTTGTTTTTCCTGAATTCCACCGTGGCCGGCTCCGCTTATCAGACCTGGTCGCACATGGAACGCCCGGCGTTCCTGCCGCCCGAACGCTTCCATTTCGACGTGCTCGAAATGGGTCTGTCCTAAGGCTGCGGATTCAGCCCACGCATCAGCGCGAGAATCACGGCATTCACCGGCGTCGCCACGCCGTGTTCCTGACCTAAGCGGACCAGCGCTCCCGTGATGGCCTCCAGCTCGAGCGGCTTCCCCGCCTGCCGGTCTTCCAGCATGGACGTCCCGACATCGCCTGGGAACCCGGCAAGCCACCGCAGCACGCCGTCCGCTGCCTCCGGGTCCAGCTTCGCCCCCGCCTCGCGGCCCACAGCGATCGCTTCGCACAGCATCTCCCGCGCCAGCTTCTCCATATCCGGCTGACGCAGCACGCCGATTCCCCGGCCGGCAATCGCCGTCAGCGGATTCGCAATCACGTTGATCAAAAATTTCCGCCAAGACGCAGTGGTGAAGTCGCTTTCGACGCACACGCGGATGCCCGTGCCACCGAACAGTTTGGCCAGGGCGCGGCCGTCCGCGCTGTTGGGCACGCCCAGGTCGTCCTGTGGACGCAGGTGCCGCACATGGCCCGGTCCGAGACGCTTCGAATTGGTGTACACCACAGTGGGCACCGCGCGAAAGCCTTTAAGCCGCGTCGGGTGGTCGACGCCGTTTTGCACAATCGCCACGCCCGTCTCGCCGCCGCACAACCGCTCGAGCCACGGCAGCGCCGCGGCCGTGTCCTGCGATTTCAAACACAGCAGCACCCAGTCCACGGACTGCGCCGCAGCCGGGTCGGTCAAATAAGGAAGAGAAACGGAAACCTCGCCGCCAGGACTGTCGACGGTGATGGAAGAGGAAGGAGGATGACGGACACAGGCGGTCACGTCATGGTGACCGCCTGCCGCCAGATGTGCAGCGAAAACGCTGCCGATGTTGCCCAGACCCACTACCGCGACGCGCGCCACAGCCTACATGGTAAGGCTGTGACCTTCGCCCAGTGCGCTGTCATGGCGCTGCTGATCGTCAATGCAGTACTTCGCCCACGGGATCGCTTCCAGCCGTCCCTCCGGAATCGGCTTGCCGCAGTCGATGCACTTGCCAAACGTGCCGTCGTCCAGCCGCTCCATCGCGTCGCGCACGTCCTGCAGCTCCAGGAAGTCGGCGTTGTTCCGCTGCAAAGCGGCGTCTTCGCCTTCCAGGTTTACAGCACGTTCCAGCGCTTCCGGCGTGTCGCGATCGGTGCCTTCCCGGGCTTCGGACTGGTTGCGCTCCATGTCATCGAGCAGATCCCGCTCGCGCTTGTCCAGCCGCTTTCTCGCTTCCGCCGCTTCCATCTTAGTGTGCCGCGTGAGCCGCGTGCTTCATCGCGCGAATGCGGTCGTGCGCGTCCTTCACTTCAGAAAACTGCTGCTGCACCAGCGAGAGCAGATCGGAAGGGAGCGTCTTTTTCAGTGCGTTTTCATAATTGGCTTTCGCGCTGTCTTCCCCGCGCTCGCACTCGTCGATGATCGACGTCTCGTTCTTGCCCGTAACCGCCTGTTTCAGGTCGATCCATCCGCGATGGAAGGTCGCGGAGACGTGGCCGGTCTTCGCCGGGTCGCCGCCGCGCCGCAGAACTTCGTTATTCAGTTCCGCGCCCATGCGCGCGCGCTGCTGCGCATACATATTGAACAGCGTCCGCAGTTCGCTGTTTCCCACGCCTTCGGCGGCGGTGCGAAATCCCTGCTCGCCATCCTTGCAGGTCTCGATCAGATCGTTGAGAGCGGAGATGACATCTTCGTTCACGCTGGTGTTATTCATGTTGAACTCCTCACATAGAAAGAAAGCAATCGAAAGGCCAGTGTCACGCTAGGCTAAACGTGTGAGCGGACGCGAAACCATCCATCCGGGGCTGTGCGCCGAATGCCGCTGGACCCGCATCATCACCAGCGACCGCGGCGCCGTTTTCCGCCTCTGCCGCCGCGGCGCCGAAGGCGATCCGCGTTTTCCCAAATACCCCCGGCTGCCGGTTCTCCAATGCCCCGGCTTCGAACCCGCTCCGCGCGCCGCCGTATGATTGCCGCCGCCGCGCTTTATCCCGTTCTGCTGGCGGCCTTCTGGCTGGTCGCGCAGTATTTCGGCATCGCCGCGCGCGTGGCGGACCACGCCTTTTCCGCCCTCCTCGGCTTCGCGCTGCTGCTCGCGCCTTACTGGTTTTTCGGCTTCGGCCTTGCCCGGCCGCTGGCGCAGGCGCTCCACCGCCCCGCGCAGCGCGTCTCGGCCATTCTGCTGCTGCTGGTTCCTTACGCGGTCTTCACCATTCCGCGCGGCCCTGCCTTCCGTTTAGATCTGCTCTTCGGCCTCGCCGCCGCTCTGCTGCTGATTGCCGTGCTGCTGGAATCCGCCCGCGCCCGGCCGGCCGGCGTCTGGCAGGACTGGACCGTGCTGGCACTCATCGCCCTCGCCGTCGAGAGCCACGGCTTCGACGCCGCGTTTCCCGTCGCCGGCCTCAACGGCCTCGCCAAGCTGATCTTTGTCGATGCCGCGCTCTTCGGCTATCTCGTCATCCGGCCGGTTGCCGGAATCGGCTTCAGCTTCCTCCCGCGCCTTATCGATTTCACCGTCGGTCTGCGCGAGTTCCTCTTTTTCACGCCAATCGCCATCGCCCTCGGCTTCGCCCTGCGCTTCCTGCATCTGCACCGCACGCCCGGCAATCCCGCCTGGTTCGCCGCCGGCTGGCTGTTCACCCTGTTCTTCATCGCCATCCCGGAAGAGCTCTTTTTCCGCGGCCTGATGCTCAACATGCTCGAGCGCTCGCTCGGCACGCGTCGCTCGCTCGGCATCACCGCAGTAGTATTTGGCCTGGCACACTTCAACAAACGCGCGGTCTTTAACTGGCGCTACGTGATTCTGGCCGCCATCGCCGGTGTTTTCTACGGACGCGCATGGCTGGCCCAGCGCAGAATCCTGACTTCCGGCGTCACCCACGCCACAGTAGATACCGTTTGGAGCATCTGGCTCCGCTGACCTAGAGCGGTTCGCCGAACCCTTCCCAGCTGGTCACTTCGGCGCCGTCCAGCACCAGCCGGAACCAGCCGTCGTCGCCCTTGCCGGTCACGCTGTTCTCGTCCTTCTTCGCCACCGTGATGCTCTTCCATTTGCCGGCCAGCACGCGCTGGTACAACTCGAAGTAGCGCCGGGCGAAAGCCGCGTCCGTCCACGCTGAGCGATACACCATCACGTCGCGCTTGTCCTTTTTGGATTCCAGTATCCGAAACTTGCCGCCGCGCCAATGCGGACTCACCTCGCTCGCCTCGCTTTCCGAGCAGTACTGCCGCAGCAGAATGGATTCGTCCAGTTCGCCGACCGGGCCTTCCACCAGACGTTTCATGCCCTTCACTTCCGGCACCTCGGTATGCGCCGGAACCAGCCCCGCGAAGTAGGTCTCCGGATGAATCACCTGCTGCGCCGAAACCGGCGGATGCAGAAACACATGCGCAAACGCCTCTTTGCCCATGCGGTCGTAAACCGCCTGCTGAAACACCATGCCCTGATCGTAGGGAAACATCAGCGTCTCGCGAAAATACAGCGGCGCCTTGTCGAAAACGGGGTAGCTTTCCTCCGCCTTCTGCGGATCGTCCACCTTCGTGGTGCTGGCTCCGGCCGGTTCCCGCTCCAGCACCGCGCGCATAAGCCAGCTTGCCTGCCCTTCCACCACCGCCTGCCGCGCAAGTGACTGCTCGCTGTCGTTCTCCACTTTCTTCGAGAACTTTTCCAGCGGAAAATTCTGGTCCGCCAGCGCATGCGCCAGCTCGTGCACCAAAGCGGCATCCATCAGATTCGCCGCTGCCCAGTCGGTGATAAACAGCTTCTTGCGATGGAAGTCGTAGAAAGCGGCGGTCTGCTCCGTCAGCAGATCGATCGTCGTCTTCTTCAAGTCGAAATCCTGCGGGACAAAGCCGAACTTCTTCAGCGTCAGCTCTTCGGCGCGCAGTTCATCCGGCTTCACAGCTTCCTGAATGCGGTCGCGCAGGAACGTGTTCACCTGCGCCCGTGTAATCAGCTCGAAGGCAACCGGATGCCGGATCGTAAACCCGGTCACAGCCGCCAGTTCGGACATCGCGGCATTCACCGCTTGCGCGTCCCGGAGCAATGGCGGCGGCCGCTATCAGAGATCCCGTGAGGAGGAAAAGCGCGGCCCGGTTCATTTGGAATCTGCGACTCCAGAATAGCGCGCTACAATGAGCTATCCCAATGGCAGAAGAAAAGACACTTTTTAAGGCCGAGAACCTCGGCAGCGGTACCTTCCTGATCACCAAGCCGAAGCGCAAGAAGGCCAAAATGCGCCAGACGCAGCTGAAGAACGTGCGCCGCGGTTCGCGCAAGAGCTGACGTCGCTCTAGCTCTTCGCTTTGCGGTTGGGGTCGATGGCTCCCAGCAGAGCGGTCAGAAGCGCGCGTTGCACCAGAAAGGCCGCTCCCAGACTCCCAATCATCGCGGTACTAACAAGCACGGCATCCATGCCAGCGCTTGATGCACCTCAGATGCCAAACAGGTTTATGAAGATTTCTTCTTTAACGCTGTACCCGATCGCGATTGCCGACCCGCCGCTGCGCAGCTCCTACGGCCTGCACGCGCCGTTCGCGCTGCGCACCATTGTCGAACTGAAGACCGACGACGGCATTACCGGGATCAGCGAAACCTACGGCGGCGATGTGCCCCTGCAGGCACTCGAAGCCGTGCGCTCCCGCGTGGTCGGCATGGATCCGTTTCAACTGGCCGGTCTCTTTGAGGATCTCACCGCCACGCCCGCGCCTGGCAGCACTCCGGTGCGCGGCGGCAGGAGCCAGACCTATCTGGTGCCCGGTGAGAATCCGCTCGACCTGAATACCCGCACCTTCGCCGCTATCGAAATCGCCTGTCTCGACATCATCGGCAAAGCCGTGAACCGCCCGGTCTGCGATGTCATCGGCGGCCGAGTGCGCGATGCGGTCAGCTTTTCCGCCTATCTGTTCTACAAGCACGCCGGCGGCGGCGGCGTAGGTGACGACCGGCGCGAAGACGAGTACGGCGAGATTCTGGATCCGGCGGCGGTGGTCCGCAGCGCGCGGCAGATGATCGCCCAGTACGGCTTCAAGGAAATCAAGCTCAAGGGCGGCGTGCTCGATCCCGATCAGGAGATCGAAAGCATTCGCCAGCTGCGCGTCGCCTTCGGGCCCAAAGTTCCGCTGCGCATCGATCCCAACTGCGCGTGGAGCGTGGACACCTCCGTGAAGGTCGGCGAGGCGCTCGCCGAAGAACTCTCCGACGGCGGCTATCTGGAAGACCCCTGCGCGGAACTCGAAGGCATGGGCGAAGTGCGCCGCCGCTTACTGGCTCAGGGCATCACCACCCAGTTCGGCAGCAACGTCGCAGTCACCAGCTTCCCCGATGTGCCCAAAGCGAAGGCGCTCGATGCCGTGCAGATCGTCCTCTCCGATCCACATTACTGGGGCGGCATGCGCCAGGTACAGCTGCTCTCGCATCTCTGCAGCACGCTGGGCATGGGGCTCTCGATGCACTCCAACAGTCATCTGGGCGTCAGCATGATGGCCATGACGCATGTGGCCGCGGCCTGTCCCAACCTGACTTACGCCTGCGACACCCATTACCCGTGGCAGACCGCGAAGGATGAAGTGGTGGAAGGCGGCCGCATCCCGTTCCACGAAGGCGCTGTGCGCATTCCCGATAAGCCGGGTCTCGGCGTCACGCTCGATTACGATCAGTTGGCGCGCGGCTGCGAGCGCTATCGCAACATTCCTCTGCGCAAACGCGACGATACCGCGGAAATGCGCAAACACGTCGACCCGAACTGGGAACGCATTCTGCCGCGCTGGTAAAGCCAGCCGATCCCGCTACGCGCGCGCTTCCGCCGCGTCGAACGGAGAAACGAATGCCAGCCGCAGCCGCTCCAGCTCCGGCATGGTTGCCGGCGGTGCCACAAACGCGCTGCTCCACATCCAGTCGCATGGTCTGCCGGCCAGCCCAAGACGCACCGGATGCTGCTCGATGAAGTCCACCGCCGCCGCCTCTTCGCGCTCGTTGCGGATCAGCCGCTCCCACGATTCGCGCTCCCAGAAGCGGCGCCCGGCGGCTTTCTCGCTCGCGTCCATGATCGTCTCGGCGATCAACACCGTGCCCGCTTTGGGCTTCATGAGCACGTGTACGTGGTTATGGTGAAACACCCAGGCGCGCAGCTGGTACAGGTCCTTTTCGCGCTCGCAGTGCAGCAGCGCGTTGCGCACGGCGGCGGCGCAGCGGGGCTCATTCAGCAGCAAACGGTCACCACCGGCGCGGTCCAGCAGCCGGTCCACCGCATTGGCGGACGCGCACCGCGGTTTCTGAAGCAGAGAGCCGCGTAACCTCCATTGCACAAGGATCATTTTTTCACTGAATTGGTGAAGCCATACGACCAAAGTTCTCCCCGGTTTTTGGCTGTGCTACAACTGACTCGTGACCCACAGCGACTTCACCAAACGCCTGGTTGGCGTGTTCGGTTTCCCCGTTACGCCTCTGCGCGCCGATCTCTCTCTCGATCTCGAAGGGCTGGGACGCAACGTGTCCGACATGGCCGCCCATCCGTTCTGCGCCATGGTCGCGGCCGGAGGCACCGGCGAACTCTATTCGCTCTCCCCTGACGAGGCTGAGCGCGTGGTGAAGATGAGCGTGGAAGCCGTAAACGGCCGCATGCCGGTGGTGGCCGGAACGGGCTACAACCTGCCGCTCGGCGTCGAGATGGCGAAGCGCGCGGAAAAAGCCGGTGCGGATTGCCTGCTGGTGCTGCCGCCCTATTACAGCAACGCGCCCGAGGAGGGCCTGTTCGCCTATTACGAAGCCATCGGCGCCGCCACCGGTTTGCCCATCATGATCTACAGCCGCGACTGGGCCAACTTCTCACCGGAGCAGGTCGCGCGGCTCGCCGAGCGCGTTCCCAATTTGGCAGCCTGGAAAGATGGCCAGGGCAATGGCATGCGCTATCAGCGCATCATGCAGAAGGTGGGCAACCGGCTCGCGTGGCTCGGCGGTCTGGGCGACGATTGCGTTCCCACATATTTCGCCGTTGGCGTGCAGGCCTATACGTCCAGCATCTCCAACATCTCGCCTGAGGTTTCGCTCGCTCTGGCCGACGCCGGAATGAAGCACGATTTCGCCCGCCTCACCGATCTGATGGAGCGCTACGTTCAGCCGCTGTATGCCCTCCGCGAACGCGTCAAGGGTTATGAGGTTTCGGTGATGAAGACCGCCATGGAAATGCTCGGCATGCCCGCCGGTCCGGTGCGCCCGCCGCTCGAGAACACGCGGCCGCGCGATATCGAGGATCTGCGCGAAGTGATGAAGGCTTACGACCAGAAGCCGTAGTTCGGCTGCTCAATCGCGAGCAGCCGGCGCTTCATTTCCAGTCCGCCGCCGAAGCCCACCAGTTTGCCGTTCGCGCCAATGACGCGGTGACACGGCACCACGATCGGAATCGGATTCTGTCCGTTCGCCGCGCCCACTGCGCGCACCGCTTTGGGCTGCCCCAGCGCCTGCGCAATCTGGCCATAGCTGCGCGTTTCGCCAAAGGGAATGGCGCACAGTTCCCGCCAGACGCGCATCTGGAACTCCGTGCCGCGCGGATCCAGCGGAATCCGAAACTCGCGCAGCTCGCCCGCGAAGTAGCGGCCCAGCTGCTCTTCGGCGGCGTTCAGCACCGCGTTGCCGGCATCCGCGATGCGCGCGTTCTCCGGCAGCGTGCCTTCGAACCGGATACAGCGCAGGCCCGCTCCGCCCGCCGCCAGTGCCAGCCGGCACACGCCCGGCTGCTCGAAGATCCGCCACCCCACGGCATCATCGGAAGGTGACGACATCATCCATTCTCGAACCGGGTTCCGCGCGCGCATTCTTCACGATGCTGTTGAAGCGGTGCGCCAGCTCCAGAATCCAATCCGCCTTGCGCCGCGTCACCGCCTCCTGCGGCAAAAGCTCCTTGCCGATACCGATGGCCGCCGAACCCGCGTGGATGTACTGCGCCGCGTTATTCTGGCGCACGCCGCCCGCCGCCACCAGCGGCAGTTTGGGAAACGCCGAGTGCAGCTCCCGGATGTACACTTCGCCGCCCAGCAGCGTGCATGGATAAACCTTCACGATGTCCGCGCCGGCCTTCCACGCGCCGATCACTTCCGTAGGCGTCAGCGCGCCAGGCAGCACCAGCACATCGTGTTTCGCCGCGAACTCCACCACTTCCACCACCAGCCCGGTGCTGGTCAGGAACATCGCTCCGGCATCGATGCAGCGGCGCGCTGTCTCCTCGTCCAGAACCGTGCCCGCGCCCACCACCATTTGTGGATTATTCCGCGCCACCTGCGTGAGTACGTCGAGCGCCCCGCCGACCGTCATCGGGACCTCGATGATCGGAATGCCGCCCTGCATCAGAACGTCGGCCGAGAAAAATGCGTCCTCCGCGGTCGAGACACGGAGTGCCGGGATGATTCCCACCTCCTGAATGCGCGTGCGCACCTGTTCTTTGTTCATCGTCTGGAAGTGTACACCAGGGCGGACGCGTTTCGGGACGTTATGATGGCGTTTGCGACTCACTCAACGGAGACTGCTCTTCCTCTTTCTGGCGGCGATTTGCATTGCAGCCGCGGCGGATCAAAAGAAGGAGCCGGACGTTCTGATCTTCCAGGATGGCGAGAAGCTGATTGGTCATCTGCTGCGCGCTTCGGGAACGTCGGTCACCTTCAAAAGCGACATGGCCGGCGAGGTGACCGCCGACTGGAGCAAGGTCAGCGAACTGCACACCACCGAAGCGTTCGCCGTGATTCCGAAGACGGTGAAGGTGGTGACTCGTGAGGTGGCCGCGGGTTCACCGCTCGGCTCGCTCGATCTGGCCAACAAGAACGTGGAAGTGAAGCCCGCTTCCGGCACAGCGGCTTCGGTGCCGCTCAGCGAATCGCCATACGTCGTGAATGCAGCCGATTTCCGCAAATATGTGGAAAGCCGCCGCGGCTATCTGAGCGATTGGAAGGGCTCGCTCACCGGCGGTCTCTCGCTCGTGAAATCCACGGAGAACAGCTACAGCTATACCGGCGCAATAAACCTCTCGCGCACGGAACCCGCGGTCGACTGGTTGGCGCGCAACAACCGCACACTGGTGGATTTCAGCGCCTCCTACGGACAGGTCACCACGCCCGGTCAGCCGTCCGTCAAGACGGAGATTTATCATGCCGATGGCGAGCGTGACGAATACTTCTCGCCCTCCGGTTACGGTTTCGCCCAGGCGGTCTTCGATCACAATTTCTCGCAGGGTTTGAATCTGGAGCAGCAGTACGGCGGAGGCGTCGGCTGGACCGTCGTAAAGAACGCCAAAACACAGCTTGATCTCAAGGTAAGTATGAGCTACGTGCAGCAGTCCTTCGATACGTCGCTCGGCGACCGGCATCTGATCGCGTCCACTTTCGCCGACACCTACATGCACAAGTTCGCGCGCCTGACCTTTACTCAGGCGCTGACGCTGACGCCAACGTGGAACGACCGCAGCGCCTCCTCCGCGCAGGGCAGCGCCGGACTAGTGTTTCCCGCCTACAAGCGGCTGAATCTTTCGCTGAATGCCTCGGATGAATACTTTAACGCTCCGCCGCCGGGCTTCCGCAAGAACTCGTTCCAGTTCACCGCGGGGCTGAACTACGCATTGCCTTGATGTTGCGCATCTCGATCGCGTCCAGAATCAGACGGACCGCGACGGCATCACCGCTCCTGGTGTTGAGCATCAAATCGTAAAGGTGCCGGTCAGGCCAGTCCTTGCCGTAATACTTCTTCACGAAGGCGGCACGCTCGCGGTCCACATTCTCCAGCAGCGCCTCGGCGTGCTCCTGCGTGTTGTTCTGGGCGATGGTGCGGCGCAGCTTCTCTCCGTAGGGCGCATAGAGAAACACGTGGAAGGCATCGTCGCGGTCGCGCAGGAACCACGGCGCCCCGCGTCCCACAATCACGCAGCGGCCCTTCGACGCAATCTCGCCGATGATGTCGGTGAACAGCACCGAAAGCCGCTCGGCGTCCAGATGCTGCAGGCTGTCGGAAGATTCCATGCGCGATTCGAAACTGCCGCGCATAAAGGCTTTCATCAGGTTGTGATACAGCGGGTCAGGCCGGCTCTCCAGCCGGTCCACCGCCTCCACCTTGCACTTCACGCGGCGCGCAATTTCCTGATTGATTTCCCGATCCCAGAGTTGGAATCCCAGCTCGTCGGCAACGGCGCGTGAGATGGCGGCGGCGCCGGAGCCGTACTCGCGTTCGATGGTGACCACGCGGACCATTTGCTGGAAATTATAACCCCGCGCCGCCGCCGCTATTTCTTCAGCAGCTTCTCCAGATTCGCCATCGCGCCATCCAGCGTCTGCCGCTTCGTCAGCACGCCCGCGAACAGATCCCCCACGCGATCGAAGCGCGCCGGCGCCGTCCGAATGGTGAACTGCGCCGGTGAGAGGCCAGGCTTCACTTCACGCCACGTCAGCGGCGTGGCTACCGGAGCGCCCGCATACGCCCGCGCCACGTACGGCGCCGCGATCGTCTTCCCTTCCCCGTTCTGCAGGTAATCGAAATAGACCTTGTTCTTCTGCCGCTTCTCCACCGAGCGCGGCGTGGTGAACAGGTCCGGTCGTTCCGCCGCCGCCAGCCGCGCGATCACTTCCGCGAACGATTTCGTCTGCTCATACGTGTACTGCGGCTCCACCGGAATGTAAACGTGCATACCGTCGCCGCCCGTCGTCTTCGGATAGCCTTCCAGCTCCAGCTTGTCCAGCGTGCGCCGCACCAGCAGCGCCGCCTCCACAATCTTGTCGTACTCGCAATCCTGCGGATCCAGATCGATCAGGATGAAATCCGGATTGTCCAGCGTCCCCGTGCGGCTCATCCACGGGTTCTGATCGATGCACCCCTGATTCGTCAGGTACAGCAGTGCCGCGCGATTTTCCGCCAGCACATACCGCACGCCGTCAATCGTCTCGAAGCGCAGCCACTCCGGATAACTCGCCGGTGAGTTCTTCTGGAAGAAGTATTCGTCCTCGATGCCGTTCGGATACCGCTTGAGCGAAAGCGGCCGGTCTTTCAAATGCGGCAGCAGCAGCGGCGCGACGCCGGTGTAGAAGTTCAGCAGATCCCGCTTGGTATATCCGTCGCTGGGATACCAGACCTTATTCACATGCGTGAACTTCAGATCGTGCCCGTCCACGTTCACGCGGGCTTCGTCCGCTTTGCCGGAAAGCAGCACCGCGTCTTTCACCTTCGCTGCCGGCTTGGGAGCGGCTTTCTCTTCCGGTTCTTCCTTCGCCTGCTCCTTCACGCAGTCTTCCGGATTCACATCCGGCCGCAGCCCCAGAAACACCGGCGCGCGCAGCCGGTCATCCTGCGTCCAGTTCGCGAACTTCACTTCGCACACCAGCTCCGGCCGCACCCAGGTGATCTTTCCCGGCACCTTCGTCTTCGCTGCGAACGGCTGCTTCGGCGTCTCGAGCGGCTCCAGCCGCTCATGCACCATCGCGAGCGATTTCCGGTCGAAGCCCGTTCCCACGTTCCCCGCCCACGTCAGCTTTCCGCCCGTATAGAGCCCGAGCACCAGCGACCCGAAGTGCTCGCGCTCGCCTTCGGTGAAGCCGCAGATCACGAACTCCTGCTGCGCCACCAGCTTGACCTTCACCCAATCCGAACTGCGCCGCGACTGGTACACGCTGGTCAGGCACTTCGCCATCAGTCCTTCCAGATTCTGCTCGCGCGCCGCTTCCAGCACCTGCCCGTCGTCGTTCGGAAAGTGTTCCGAGTAGCGGATCAGCGTATCCGGCCGCAGCGCCTGCCGCAGCATTTCCTTGCGCACGGTCAGCGGCTCGCCGCGCAGGTCGCGCCCGTCCAGATACAGCAGATCGAACAGGAACAGCGTGACCGGCTGCTTCTTCGCCATCTGCGCCACAGCCGCCGCGTCGTGGTTCATGATGCGCGATTGAATCAGCGCGAAGCGCGAAGCGCCGTGCGCATCCAGCACCGCGATCTCCCCGTCCACAATCGCCCGCGTGGCTTCCAGATGCCCCGGCAGCACAGCCAGCTCCGGATACTGCCGCTCACAGCGATTCCCGTTTCGCGTGAAGATCCGCAGCTCGCCCGCATCCACGAAACACAGCGCGCGGATGCCGTCCCACTTGATCTCGAGCCCCCATTCCGGACCCGTCGGCGCGTGCTCGCGCAGCACGCCCGACATCGGCGTGAAAAAATCCGGCATCGGCGCGCCCGCAGCAGCTTTCGCCGCGGCTTTCCCCGGCTTGCTTCGAAGCGCTCTTCGTCGCGCTCTTCTCCGCCGCCTTCGGCGTAGTCTTTGCCGGAACGTCGCGCGCGATCTCTTCCTGGCTCCGGCCGGTCTTCACGCTGTAGGCAAACTCCTCGATGTCCCACCCCGGCCGCGCCTCGGCGTCTTTCTTCTTCAGCAGCAGCCACTCGTTGCCCTTGCCGCGCCCGCGCATGTGTACCAGCGCGAACTCGCCCTTCAGCTTCTCGCCGGCCAGCCGGAACTTCAGATCCCCCTTCGCAATCTGATCGAGCGCCGGCATCTCTCCGATCAGCTCAAACGTCCCGCGATCCCACAGCATCACGCTGCCGCCGCCATAATTCCCCGCCGGAATATTGCCCTCGAAATCTCCGTAGTCCAGCGGATGGTCTTCCACCATCGCGGCGAGCCGCTTCGGCGCGGGGTCCTGCGTCGGCCCCTTCGGCACCGCCCACGATTTCAGCGTGCCATCGATCTCCAGCCTGAAATCGTAATGCAGCCGCGTCGCGTTATGCCGCTGAATGAAGAACCGCTGCGCGCCGGACTTCGTCACGGCTCCCGGCTTCGGCTCCGGAGTCTTGTCGAAATGCCGTTTCCGCGAGTATTCTTCGAGCGCCATAAGGAGTCTTCCTCCTCAAATCTAACGCCCCGGCGCTCGCGTCAGAACGAAATTCTGACTCCCAGCTGCAGCACGCGATTGCCCGACCCGCTGAGAATCCGCCCAAACGTTGGCGATGTCACGCTGCCGTCCGGCGCGCCCAGCTGCGGTGTGTTCAGCAGATTGAACACCTCCACGCGGAACTGCGTGTTTACCCGCTCCCGCACCAGCTGGTTCCGAGTGCCCCGCGTGTTCGCAACCGTGGAAGTGCTCACCCCGGTTTCGATGGATTTCGCCTGGATGGAAGCGGATGCCAGCCCCGCCTTCGAACGATACGTACCAATCCCGGAAATGGAGGCCCGCTCCACCTGCGCCAGGGCCGGGGTCACCAGTGTCAGAACCGCCATTGCGGCGCCCGCGGTTATCTTTCGGTATCTCAAGCCGCAGTATATCGAGGCAACTTTACAATTTCATGACTTCGTTTCGTGCCCCCGGGTCTGCTCCCAGTGCTTCTTTTCTTCGCCCACGCAGTACGTCACAATGTCGCGGTACAGCGCTTCCACCACCGCGCCGTCCAGGCCGGCCGCCTCCGCCCACTCCCGCCGCGTGTTCAGCACCGCCTGCACCCGGTCCGGCGCCGCCGCCGCCGCCGCGTCCGTCTTGAACGCCGCCGCCGCGCGCACGCATTCCACCCGCCGCGCCAGCAGCGCGATCATCTGCCGGTCAATCCCATCCATCTCACTGCGGATTTCGGTAAGGCTCGTCATTGCAGATTCATCATAAACTGAAGAGGAACCATGGACAATCCGAACAGTTTTGGCGCCGCGGCAACCCTGCGCGTCGCGGGCATCGATTACGGGATTTATCGCCTCCCCACCCTCGAGGAGAAAGGCATCGCCAACATGTCGCGCCTGCCCTTCTCCACCAAAATCCTGCTCGAAAACCTCCTCCGCATGGAAGATGGCATGAAGGTCCGCAAGCAGGATATCGAGTACGTTGCGCGCGGCGTCGAAGGCGAAGCTCAGGAAATCAGCTTCATGCCCGCCCGGGTTCTGCTCCAGGACTTCACCGGTGTCCCCTGCGTCGTCGATCTCGCCGCCATGCGTGACGCCCTCGCCGCCATGGGCAAAGATCCGTCCCGCGCCAATCCTCTGCTCCCCGCCGATCTCGTCATCGATCACTCCGTCCAGGTCGACAGCTTCGGCTCCAAGGATTCCTTCTCCATCAACGCGCTGCTCGAAAACCAGCGCAATCGCGAGCGCTACATCCTGCTGCGCTGGGGCCAGACCGCCTTCGAAAACTTCCGCGTGGTCCCGCCCGATACCGGCATCGTCCACCAGGTAAATCTGGAATACCTCGCGCCCGTGGTTTTCCGGCGCCAGACCGCCAACGGCTGGCAGGCCTATCCTGATACCCTCGTCGGCACCGATTCCCACACCACCATGATTAACGGCCTCGGCGTCGTCGGCTGGGGTGTCGGCGGCATCGAAGCCGAAGCCTGCATGCTCGGCCAGCCCGTCTCCATGCTGCTGCCGCCCGTCGTCGGCTTCAAGCTGCACGGCAGGTTAAAGGAAGGCTGCACCGCCACCGATCTCGTCCTCACCGTCACGCAGATGCTGCGTAAACGCGGCGTCGTCGGCAAGTTCGTTGAGTTCTATGGCGCCGGCCTCAGCGCTCTCAGCGTTGCCGATCGCGCCACCGTCGCCAACATGGCTCCCGAATACGGCGCCACCATCGGCTTCTTCCCCGTCGATCAGGAAACCCTCAATTACCTGCGCGTTACCAACCGTGATCCCGACCAGATCGCGCTGGTGGAAGCCTATTGCCGCGAGCAGGGCCTCTTCCGCCTCGACGAAATGAAGGACCCCATCTTCGGCGTCACGCTCGAGCTCGATCTCGCCACCGTCGTTCCCTCCATGGCCGGCCCGCGCCGCCCGCAGGACCGCGTCGACCTTCCCGGCGTGAAAGCCAACTTCCGCGACGCCTTTAAGGAAGCCAAAACTTCCACCTTCGATCTCCATGGCGAAGCCGTGCAGATGAAGTCCGGCGCCGTCACCATCGCCGCTATCACCAGCTGCACCAATACCTCGAACCCTTCCGTGATGGTGGCCGCCGCCCTGCTCGCGAAGAAGGCCGCCGAGCGCGGCATGAAGAGCAAGCCCTGGGTCAAAACCAGCCTCGCCCCCGGCTCGAAAGTGGTCTCCGATTACCTGAACGCCGCCGGCCTCATGCCTTACATGGAAGCGCTCAACTTCCATCTCGTCGGCTATGGCTGCACCACCTGCATCGGCAACAGCGGCCCGCTGATCGAAGAGGTGGGCGCGGCCGTGCAGAAGGATAACCTGGTCGTCGCCGCCGTCCTCAGCGGCAACCGCAATTTCGAAGGCCGCGTCAATCCGCTGGTCAAGGCCAACTATCTCGCCTCTCCGCCGCTCGTTGTCGCCTACGCCCTCGCCGGCACAGTCGATATCGATCTGCAGAACGAAAGCATCGGCAAGGACGATCAGGGCCACAATGTCTACCTGCGCGAGATCTGGCCCACTGCCGACGAGATCCAGGAAACCATCCGCTCCACCGTCAACGCCGAGATGTTCCGCTCCTCCTACGAAAACGCGTTCGCCGGCGACGATACCTGGAAGGCCATGCAGATCCCCACCGGCAAAATCTATCTCTGGGATCAGGATTCCACCTACATCAAGAAGCCGCCCTACTTCGATCACATGCCCGTCGAAGCCCCCGCCTCCATTCCCGATCAGATCTGCGGCATGCGCGTGCTCGCCATGCTGGGCGATTCCGTCACCACCGACCACATCTCCCCCGCCGGCTCCATCGCCGTCAAGAGTCCCGCCGGGCAGTACCTGATGAGCCTCGGCGTCCAGCCCGTGGACTTCAATTCCTATGGCGCGCGCCGCGGCAATCACGAGGTGATGGTGCGCGGCACGCTCGCCAACATCCGCCTGCGCAACCAGCTCGTCCCCGGTGTGGAAGGCACGTACACCGTGCACCTTCCCGATGGCGAGCAGATGTTCATCTACGATGCCGCCATGAAGTACGCGGACGAAGGCGTCGCCCTCATGATCCTGGCCGGCAAGGAATACGGCTCCGGCTCCTCGCGCGACTGGGCCGCGAAAGGCGTGAAACTGCTTGGCGTGCGCGCCGTTATCGCCGAAAGCTTTGAGCGCATCCACCGCACCAATCTGGTCGGCATGGGCGTCCTGCCGCTTCAGTTCGAACCCGAGACCACAGCGCAAACGCTCAAGCTTACCGGCCGCGAAAGCTTCCACGTCGAAGACATCCAGAAGGCCATTGCCGGCAACAAAATCGCGAAGGTCACCGCCATCGACCCGGACGGCAACACCAAATGCTTTGACGTCCTGGTCCGCGTCGATACCCCGCAGGAAGCGGAATACTTCCGCCACGGCGGCATCCTGCCCTACGTGCTCCGCCAAATTGCAGCTGCGGCCTGACCTGCTGTCTGGCGGCCTGTACGCTGCACACGGAATCCAACACGCGGTCGAAGATCTCCGCGGTGGCGAGAGGGGAGGCCAGCCAGCGCCAGTGCGTGCCATCCTGCGCCCGCCCGCTCAGGTCCACATAGACAGTCCCGCCAGCCTCCAGGCTCCGCACCCGAATATCTTTCAGGCCCGGCAATTTTCCTGGGCCCGGTCAACTCGCGAAACGGCGGCGTGCCCCCCGCCGCGCCTCCCGGTAACACCAAAGCCAGCACCACGCGCCTCATCCGCACGATCATCTCGGTTCCGCCCCGATCCGCCCGTTGTACCTTTAGTACTACCGTGCCCGACAACGAACCAGCACTCGGCGGCACTCTTCTGCACTACCAGATCCTCGACCGCATCGGTTCCGGCGGCATGGGCATCGTCTGGCTCGCCCTCGATACCCGCCTCGACCGTCACGTCGCACTCAAAATCCTCGCTCCCCACAATCCCGCCGACGCCCTGCCGCGCCGCCGGTTCCTCCTCGAAGCCAAAGCCGCATCCGCCCTCGCCCACCCCAACATCGTCACCATCTACGAAGTGAACTCCGCCAACGGCTTCGACTTCATTGCGATGGAGTACATCCAGGGCCGCACCCTGGCAGACATCCTCCGCGAGGGCCCGCTCGCCCCCGCCGAAGCTCTCCGCTACGCCATCCAGATCTCCGACGGCATCGGCCGCGCCCACCGCAAAGGCATCATCCACCGCGATCTCAAACCCGCCAACATCATGATCGGGTCAGACGATCTCGTCAAGATTCTCGATTTCGGCCTGGCCAAAGTCTGGGAATCTCCCGCCCCGCATCCCGCCGCCGAACCCGAGCAGACCCAGACACTCCGGCTCGAACCCGTCACCCAGCCCGGTCAGGTGGCCGGAACGCCTGCCTATATGTCGCCCGAACAGGCATTCGGCCGGCCCCTCGATGCGCGCTCAGACGTTTTCTCCTTCGGCGTTCTCCTCTATGAGATGCTCGGCGGCCGCCGCCCCTTCCTCGGCAAATCCTCGCTCGAAATCATGATGGATATCGTAAAGGCCCAGCCCGAGCCGCTCGCTAAAGTGGCGCCCGCCGTCCCGCCATCCATCGCCCGCATCGTCGACCGCTGCCTGATGAAAGATCCCGACGCGCGCTTCCCAGATGCCTGCGCCGTCAACCTCGAACTCCGCAAACTCGATTCCGAACTCGCCACCGCCGGCATGCGCCGCGCCCTCACGCTGGAGAGTCGCAGTCACTGGTGGACCCGCCCCCTCGTGCTGATCCCCGCCGCTGTAACCCTCGTCACCTGTGCGCTTGCCATCCTCCCCTGGTCGCGCCAGTTCGCCGTCAGGGGCCTTCACCCCGCGTGGAACAATTACCGCAACGCCCTCGATCTGCTCGAGCGTTTCGATCGCCCGGGCAACATCGAAGCCGCCATCCGCGAGCTCGATCAGACCGTCGCCGCCGAACCCGGTTATGCAGCCGCCTGGGCCGCCCTCGCCGAAGCCTACCGCCTCCGCTTCCACCACAGTCCCGATCAGCAGTGGTTGAATCAGGCTCGCGAATCCGCCCGCAAAGCCGTCTCCCTCAATCCCGACCTCGCCGTCGCTCACGCCGCGCTCGGCTCCGCTCTGGCCGATTCCGGCGCAGCCGCGCAAAGCCTCCCCGAACTCCGCCAGGCCCTCGATCTCGACCCGCTCAACTGGCAGGCCGCCCTCGGCCTCGCGCGCCTTTCCGCCGCCGATGAAACCGCCGATGCCAGGCCTCTCTTCCGAAAGGCGATCCAACTCGGCAAAGGCCACTGGCTTCCGCACAGCGACTTCGGCACCTACCTTTTCCGCGGCGCCGATTACCAGGGCGCGCTCACCGAATGGAATGCCGCGCTCGCCCTCGCGCCCGATAATGCCAACGTTCTGCGCAGCGTCGGCGCCGCCGACCACATGCTCGACCGTGACGACGAGGCCGCCTCCGCGTTCCAGCGCGCCCTCGAAATCACGCCCAACGCCGGCACGTTCGCCAACCTCGGCACCATCCGTTACTTTCAGGGCCGCTATCTGGACGCCGTGCCGCCCATGGAGAAAGCCGTGGCCCTCCTGCCCACGCAATACCTCTACTGGGGCAATCTGGCCGACGCCTACCGCTGGGCTCCCGGCGCGCGCTCCAAAGCTCCCGCGGCTTACCTACGCGCTATCCAGCTGGTACGCGAACGCATCGCCGAAAGCCCCACTAACTCCGAACTGCGCAGCAGCCTCGCCGCTTATCTTGCGAAGAGCGGCAAATCCGCCGACGCGCTGCGCGCCGTTGCGGATATCGAAGCGCTCCCCCGCAAAACTCCCGGCGCGCTTTTCAAATGCGCGCTCGCGGAAGAGATTTCCGGGAATCGCGAAAAAGCGCTTTCTTTTCTTGACGCAGCCCTCAAAGCCGGATACGCTACTCGGGAAGTTGAAAACGAACCTGAACTTACCGCCCTGCGCGCCGACCTTCGCTACGCCGCACTGGTCGCCCGCCGCTAAAGAGGAGCGCTGATGCATTACCGCCTGAACCTGATTGTTCCCAGCGATTTACTCACGATCCAGAAGGGGCGCTTCGCCGTATGGTCCCCTGCCAGCGACGTTCAGCTCGAAAGCCGGAAATGGCTGAAGAGTTCCGATAACTCAACGTGGACTTCGCTTGGCACATCCGGTCTTTTTAACGATCAGGGCGACGATGCCTCGTTCCCCGGAGCGCCCGGCATCGACCCCTGTGTCGCGGCTGACGATGTTTCGGTCTACGTCGGCGTACCCCAGTCGCTGCTCCATCCCGGGAACTATCCCAGCGCCACCGTGACCGCTGTCTTTGCTCGCAACCAGCTCGGCCAGTCCAACACTGCGTCCCCGTTCCGAAAGCCGCTCGCGCCAGTGAACGGCTCGCCTCTGAGATGCATGTTCACGGCGTCGCCCGACTACCAGACGGATAACGCGCACGGCATGTACTGGTTCGTCCTGAAGTTTACGGAGAACAGCATCACGGTAGGCAACTTGATCGGGCGCTACGAATTCAACGTCAGCGCCAACGTGACCATAAACGGCGGCGCTTCCGAATTAGGACATGATCCCGAGATGGATGTAGGCTCGTAAAAACTGCGGAGCCGGCGCGGAAGCGCTCGACAGCGGTTTTGTTTCTCAGGAGCTTTCCGTCCGATCGCTCCGTGGTGACCAACTCCCGTTCCCACCCCATCGCCCCAATCCCCTCAACAACTTACCCCAGTCCCTTCATTCCCCCCTGTTACCGTGGAGTCGAAATGGCCTACCATTCCGCTCCCTGGACCCAGCTCCCCAACGAAACCGGCGAAGCCTACAGCGCCTTCCGTTTCTACTTCTACGTCGGCTCCCGCGATATCGACCGCGCGTGGCGCAAATTCACCTTCCCGCCCAACCACCCCGTCCCTCCCGACGACCCCCAGTACCTCGCCCCGCCCCAGTGGCACGCCTGGCACGACCAGCACAACTGGCCCTTCCGCGCCTCTGAAGCCGACGCCGAAGAGCGCCAGCTCGCCTTCGAAGCCTCCGAAAAGGAAAAGGGCAACGCCATCTCCTGGATCGCCGAGCGTCAGGACGATTTCCGCGACCGCCTCCTCATCTACAAAAACCTCCGCCGCGGCCTCGTCCAGCTCACCGAATGCGGCCAGCTCCTCGACCGCACCACCAAAACCGTCACCCGCGTCAGTGAAAACCGCTGGGAAACCGTCATCGAAACCATTCGCGCCACCGAACAAATCAAATACCTCGAACGCAACGGCCCGCTGCTCTTCCCCGCCGACAACTCGAAGCCAATGACCCCCAGCGGCCAGGCGCTCTTCATCGATCTCGACCTCATCAGCGAACTCAGCCCCTACCCGCCTCCCGTGCGCGACCGCTACCAGCCGCGCAGCATCTGGCGTCACAACCCCGTCACCAACCAGCAGGAACTCGTCGAAATCTAACTAAACCAAAAAGGAGAACCACCGAAATGTCATCCGCCGCGCAGATCCAGGCCAATAAAACCAACGCGCAGTCCTCCACCGGTCCGCGCACCGAATCCGGCAAAGCCGCCTCCAGCCTGAACGCCTTCAAACACGGCCTCGCCTCGGGCAAACTCATCATTGAAGGCGAAAGCCGCGAAGACTTCAACGCCATGAAGAACGACCTCCGCTTCGAGCATCGCCCTTCCACCACCACCGAAGAGTTCCTCGTCGAAAAGATGGCCATGTCGCTCTGGTTCGCGCGCCGCGCCATGGTCGCGCAATCCGTCACCCTCAACAACGCCCCCGACGACGACTTCTTCCCCGAGAAGAAGCTCGCCCTCATGCTCCGCTACCAGGCCATGCATGACCGCGCCTTCTATAAAGCGCTCGCCACCCTGCGCGAACTCCAGAAGGAACGCCGCCAAAGCGCCTTAGTCCGGAACATTGGCTTCGTTCAGAAAGCCTCCGCCGAGGAGCTCTGGGACTTCGCCGTCGAACAGCACAAGAAGCAGTATCCCGGCGAACCGTTCCCCGAATTCACCCCCGAAGAGAAGGCCAAACTCATCGAATCGCTCCGCTGACTCAAAATCTGTAAGAAAAAATCGTCCCCGCCGCGCGCACTGCCCCTGCTTACACCACAACTGCGCGCACAGGAATCAAAAAAAAGGAAGGATTGGCTGGGAGACAGGGACTCGAACCCCGATAGGCAGATCCAGAATCTGCAGTCCTACCATTAGACGATCTCCCAACAGCGTCTTTAGTTTAGCATCGCCGCCCGCCCCTTCCAACATCCCGGTAACCTTTCCGCGCTGCCCCGGTATTCTCATCTGTAAGCACACTAACCGGATGGAAGACGAACTCATCATGGGTCAGGTTCGCGATGGCGATGCCGGCAAACTCGCCCTCCTCTTCGATCGCCACCACCGCGCGCTCTTTCGCTTCTTCCTCCACCTCACCGGCAGCCGCGAGCGCAGCGAAGACCTCGTGCAGGACGTCTTTTTCCGCATTCTGAAATACCGCCAAAGTTATTCGCCCGGCACCGGTTTCCGCCCCTGGCTCTACCAGATCGCCCGCAACACCCACATCGATCAGGCCGCCAAACATAAAGCCGAGGTCGAAATGCCCGAAGATTCCGATGGCCGCACCATCGAATTCCGCAGCCCCGACGCCCTGCCCGAGGAACGCTTCCGCCAGCAGCAGGAAGTCGCCACCCTGCGCCGCGCCCTTGCTTCCCTGCCCCAGGAAAAGCGCGAAGTGCTCGTTATGAGCCGCTTCCAGGATTTGAAATACGACGAAATCGCGGAAATTCTCAAGTGCGAAACCGGCGCCGTCAAGGTCCGTGTCTATCGCGCTCTGCGTGAACTGGGCGACCGCTTCTTCGCCCTCAGAGGAGAACGAGCTTCATGATTTGCGAACGGCTGAAAGAACAAATTCCCGAATACCTCTCCGGCGCCCTGCCGGAAGCGGCGCGTGAAAATTTTCTGGTTCACCTCGAAAGCTGCGCCTCCTGCCGCCGCGAGGTCGAAGAACTCGGCGCGGTCTGGCGCGGTCTCGAACTCCTTCCCTCCCCACAGCCCGATCCCGCCATGCGCCACCGCTTCCTTGAAGTCCTCGCCGCTTATCAGTACGGCCTCCAGCAGGCCGGCGGTCCCAAACGTTCCGCGTGGTCGTGGCCGGCGCTAACCGCGCTCTGGCCCGCTCGTCCCATCTGGCAGGCCGCGTTTTCCGTCGCGCTCGTCCTCGCCGGCGCCGCGCTCGGTCATTTCGCGCGGCCCAACAGCGAGGTCACCCAACTCAAAGGAGAAGTGGAAAGTATGCGCCAGCTGGTCACCCTGTCCCTCCTGCAGCAGCAGTCTCCCAGCGCCCGTCTGCGCGGCATCACCTACAGCTATCAGGTGGAGCGCCCCGATGCGCAGGTGGAAAAGGCCCTGCTCTACACCGTCAGCCATGACAACAACGTGAACGTGCGCCTCTCCGCGGTCGATGCCCTGCAGAAGTACGCGCGCGTCCCCGAAATCAGCCAGGCGCTCATCGACGCCATCCCGGCGCAGGATTCGCCTCTCGTCCAGATCGCCCTTATCGATCTCCTCGTGCAGATGAACGATGGAGCCGTCGCCCCCACGCTGCAGAAACTCGAATCCGATCCCGCCGTCAACGATGCCGTGCGCCAGCGCGCCGGCTGGGGACTGCGCAAACTGGGTGTCTCCTGATGAATGCCGCCGCTCTTCTATTCCTCGCCGCCGTCCTGCTCCCCGCGCAGGATGTGCAAACCATCAGCAAGACGTTTAACGTCACCGCCGGCTCCAACGCGAAAAAGCTGCTGGTCGATAACGTCACCGGCTTCATCCACGTCACCGGCTACAGCGGCGCCGAAATCCGCATTGCCGCCAAACGCACCACCACCTCCGAATCGAAGGAAGCCCTGGCCGACGCCCAGCGCGAAGTTAAACTCGACTTCTCACAGCAGGGCAACTTTGTCCGCGTCTATGAGGACGGACCGTTCCGCGATCAGGACGGCGGCAATCATTACCGCAGCGACCGCTACTACGGCTATACCGTCACCTTCGATTACGAGATCCAGGTTCCGTCCGATACCGAGCTCATCCTGAAGACCGTCAACCACGGCGATATCTCCGTCGCGCGCACCGCCGCGCCATTCGAACTGCGCAACGTCAACGGCGCCATCTCGCTCGATGCCGTCTCCGGCGCTGGTACCGTCAACACCGTCAATGGCGCCGTCACCGCGCACTTCGCCCGCAACCCGGCGCAGCCCTGCAGCTTCAAAACGCTCAATGGCCAGATGGATCTCTACTTCCAGCCCGGTCTCTCCGCCGACCTGCGCTTCAAGACCTTCAACGGCCACATCTATACCGATTTCGATGTCGACGCGCTGCCCGTTCCCACCGCTGAGACCGAATCCAAAAACGGACGCTTCGTCTACCGCAACAACCGCACCAGCGCCGCCCGCGTGGGGCGTGGCGGACCAGAGCTCAGCTTCGACGCCTTCAACGGCAACATCCGCCTCCACACCAAATCACCCAAAGGAAACTGATGAAACTCTCTTTCGCACTCACCCTCGCGTTCTGCGCCGCGCTCCACGCGCAGGAACCCACTGCCGACCGCGTGGTCGTGCCCGCCGGCAAGACCGGTCAGCCGCGCCTGATTCAGGTCTCCACCATGCAGGGCGCCGTCACCGTGAAAACGCACCCCGGCAAGGAGATCATTGTCGAAACCCAGACCAGCGCCTCTACTGAGCGCCGCCGCACCCGCGATCGCGACCGTGATGCCCCCGCTCCGCCCGACGGCCTGCACCGCGTCGAACTGCCCGGCCGCTCCGGCCTCGAGATCGATGCCGATGACGCCAACGTCAACATCCGCACCCAGCCCGCCGGCAACATGTCCATCACCCTCACCGTTCCCGTGGACAGCTCCCTCAAGCTCCACACCCTCAACGGCGCCGTGCAGGTGGATGGCGTCCACGGTGAGCTCGATGTCGATGCCCTCAACGGCGGTGTCACCCTCAGCAACATCTCCGGCACCGTCGTCGCCCACTCCCTCAACGGCCCGCTCAAAGTCTCCATGCTCCGCGTCGATCCCGCGAAGCCCATCTCCTTCAGCACGCTCAACGGTGAGATCGATGTCACGCTGCCGCCCGATCTTCGCGCCAACGTCCGCCTGAAAACCGATCACGGCGATATCTACAGCGATTTCGATCTCAAGCTCGATCTCTCCAGCCGCGGCCCCGTCCCCGACACCAAAACCTCGCAGGACGGCCGCTACCACGTCCGCGTCGATCGCACCATGGTCGGCACCATCAACGGCGGCGGCGTCGAAGCGTCCTTTCAAACCTTCAACGGACGCATCGAAATCCGCAAACGGAAATAGTTAGTGCTGCGCGTCCTTCTGCCGCTGCCAGTCAGCGCGGAAGGCGCGCTCGCGCTCGGTCACATAGCTCTGGTAGCCCGCCGGATCGATGAACGGATTCGGCCCGCCCGGTTTCAGCTCCGCATACTTCGCGGCCATCCCGTAGTAATTCCCGTGCGCTCCCAGAAAGATGTCGCACGGCAGACTCTTCAGCACCTGAAACGTATGTTCGAAATCCTGCGCGATGTTCGGATACCGCGTGTTGTTCACCAGTTTGTATCCCGCGTTCACGTTCGGACTGCCCACGATCACAACGTGATAACTTTTCCCGCCGGACGTCGCGTTCATCGTCCAGGTCGTGCAACCCTTCGTGTGTCCCGGCGTCAAATGCGCCGTCAGCACAATCGACCCCAGCTTCACCTGGTCGCCGTCGTGGAGCACCCGGTCCACCTTTACCGGCGGCCACTTCTGGTTCAGGTAGTGGAAGTCTCCCTGCCCGCCGCTCTCGATCTCCGGTACGTCCTGCGCCATCACCATCAGCTTCGCCCCGGTGAGTTCCTTCACCCGCGCGCAGCCCGCCGCATGGTCGTCATGCGCATGGCTGATCAGCACCACCTTGATATCGTGAAAGCGCAGTCCGAGGCTCTCGATGTTCTTCTCGATCATCGGCACGGTGTCTTCAAAGCTCGGATTGATCAGCACGCTCCCCTGATCTCCCGTGATCAGGAACGTCGCGTAATCCGCCGTCCCCACGAAGTACAGATTGTCGGCCACCTTGTGCGGTGGAAACGGCCGGTTCACGTGCGCGGCCATCAGCAGGCCCGGAAGCAGGAAAGGAATCGCAGCAGTCAGTCTCATGTACAGGCTCATAGAAAACGTGGATCAATCTCAACCCGATAGCCGCTCGCCAGGCGATTCGTCTCGTTCGCCATCCCCACCACTGCCATCGTCTCCGCAAACATGGCGTCGGTCATGCCCGCCTTTCGAGCGCCCGCTGTATGCGATGCGATGCAGTACGCGCACTGGTTCGTCGTGCTCACCGCCACGTAAATCAGTTCCTTCGTCAGCGGATCCAGTGCACCCGGCGACATGATCTGCTTCACGCTTTCCCATGTCCTCTTCAGCGTCGCCGGATCATGCGCCAGCGCCTTCCAGAAGTTGTTGATCCAGTCGGTGCCGCGGGTGGACATGATGTCGTCGTAGACAGTGCGCACTTCGGGTGAAGCGTCGGGGTATTCTATCATTCTCGCGTTACACTCCAATCTTGCAGACTTCCAGCCCCTCGCTGCCGCACGGCGAACGCTTCGCAGCCATCGATGCGATCCGTTTCGTCTGCGCGCTGTGGGTTCTGTTTTCTCATGCCGGGTTTCTGCCGCTCACGCCCGGCAGTGATAAACACACGTTCTCCGGCCTCGCCGTATCCGCCCTCGCGAACAACCTGTTCTGGGGCGGCACGGCAGTCATCGTGTTCTTTGTCATCTCCGGATTCTGCATCCATTATCCTTACCGCGAGCGCGCCGAAACCAGCTGGCCCGCGTATTTTGTCCGCCGCTATCTGCGCATCGGGATTCCCATGCTCGCCGCTTATGTCCTCGCTTTCGCCACCGGAGCCGGCGAGAGCGAAGAGGGCGTCATGTGGACCCTGCGCTGCGAAATCGGCTATTACACCCTTTACCCGCTATTGCTGAAACTGCGCGATCGCTTCGGCTGGAATCCCGTCATCGCTGCTTCCGCCGCGCTCTGGCTCATTGCACTCGCGGTCGAGAAACGCATTCCCGAAGATGTCTTCCGCTTCGCCGCCGGCCTGCCGTGCTGGCTGCTCGGTGCAAAGCTGGCCGATACGTTCCAGCAGTTTCCCGTTCTCCGCCAGGCGCGCCTCTGGGCCTGGCGCGCCGGAATGTGGGTGCTCAGTTCCACGCTCGCCTTCCTGCACTTCCATTCGCCGCTGCACACGAATGTCTCGCACACGCTCTTCGGCTTCGCCGCCTTCTTCTGGCTCGGCCGCGAAATCCAGCATTTCCGCCACGGCGGCGTGCCGTCACCGCTCCTCGCCGCCGCCGGTCTGTGGAGTTACTCGGTCTATATCGTCCACGTGCCGGCCATGCACTTCATGCAATGGTGGAACCCGGACAGCCTCGGCCTCAACCTCGATTGGGCCCGGCTCATCGGCTTCACTCTGCTCGCGAGCTACGTCTTTTATCGGCTGGTCGAAAACCCCGGTCATCTGCTGGCCCGCGCGCTCTCGCGCCGCCTGCGCAACCGCTCAGCTGCGCAGGTGCTGGTAGTTCGCTAGGCACTTCTCCGCCGTCTCCACTTCGGAATACGCGCTGCCTTCCTGTTCCACCAGGTAATACTCCACGCCGCCGGCCTTCTCCGCCGCCGCGAAGATCGGCTTCCACTTCACCGCGCCTTCGCCCAGCAGGCAGCGGTAGCCTTTTTCCGGACTCCAGTCCTTCAGGTGCAGCGAGCGAATCCGTCCCGGATGCGCGTCGATCCACGCCACCGGGTCGTCGCCCATCTCCACGCACGTGCCCACATCCAGCTGCATCACCACAGTTTTCTCAGTGTTGTCCGCCAGCACTTCCAGCGGCTTCCGTCCGCCAATCGGCTTCCACTCGAAAGCGTGGTTGTGATAACCGGTGTGCAGCCCGCTCGTGCTCAGCGTTGCGTTCGCCCGGTTCAGCGTTTCCGCCACGCGCTTCCAGCCGTCCAGATCGCTCACGCGTCCCGCCGAAGACATCACCACATACTTCGATCCCAGAATCCCGTTCAGCTCCGCCGCCTTGCCGATCCCTTCCGGCGTGAAGGATCCCGGACCGTTATGGGTCGAGTAACAACGGATGCCCAGCCGGTCCAGCTGCGCCCGCACCTGTTTCGCGTAATCCGGCGTCCACTCGTAATAAGGAGCGTAAAACTCCACGCCCTGATAACCCATCTTCGCCACCGCGTCCACGGTTGCCGTCAGGTCCTGTTTCAAACCCTGGCGCACCGAATACATTTCGAGGCCCACCGGAATCTTTCCCCGCGCGGGCGCGCCCGTCAGCGCCGCCGCGCCAGCCATCGCCAGCAGCGTGCGGCGTGAGATCGTCTCGTGTGAACTCATAGCTTTCATCCTCGCAGGCTGTAATCGCAGGCCTGTACATCGAAGTTCCGGTTAAAGAATGGATCGCCCGCCTGAATCAGCGGCTCCCACAGATCCAGCAGCAGATTGCGGTCCACGAAGTCGTAATAGCGGCCGCGCGAGACGGATTCATGGTGCACGAACACCGCGCGCGGATTGAAGATGTTGCGGTAACCCGCGCTGAAGATCCGAAGGCAGAAATCCACATCCTGATACGCCGTGAAGAAGTGCTCGTTCATGCCGCCGATCTCTTCGTACAGCTTCCGCCGCACCATTAGGCACGCCGCCGTCACTGCGGTAACCTCCCGCGCGCAGGAGAGCGACCCCGCATAGCCGTCCGAATCGCACGGCGCCCCGCGCAGCACATGGTCAGCCGTGCCGCGGCAGCCCAGCACCACGCCCGCATGCTGCACGCTGCGGTCCGGATACAGCAGCAGTCCGCCGACAGCGCCCACATCCTTCTGCCTCGCGTGGTAAACCATGTGCTCAATCCAGTCGGGCGTAATCACCTCGACGTCGTTGTTCATCAGCACCACGAACTCGCCTTCGCTGCGGCTCACGCCAAGGTTATTCACCGCCGAGAAGTTGAAGGTGTCCATCCACGGAATCCGCCGCACCGGATGCTTCCGCATCAGCTCCAGCGCCTGCTCGTCCACCGTGCCGTTATCCATGCACAGCACTTCGAAGTTCTTCCACGTCGTCCGTGTGAAGAGCGAATCGAGGCACGTCTCCAGCACTTCCGGGGAATCCCGCGTCGGAATAATCACGGACACCTTCGGCTGCTCCGCGCCGCTCTTCGGCCGGATCGTCACGCGGTGCGGCGTTGCTCCTTCACACGCCACGCCGTCCAGATTCATGCGGTCCATATGTTCCTGCACCGCCGCGCACTGCAGCCGCTGGATATTCGGCTTGGCATTGCCATCCGCCGCGATGCTGCCCGGCACCGCGCGCCAGTGGTACAGAATGCGGTCGATGTGAGCGATGCGCTGCGTCCGTTCCGAGATCCGCAGCATGAACTCGAAGTCCTGCACGCCATCGAACCGCTTCCGGAATCCGCCGACGGCCAGCGCCAGTTCCCGCCGCACGCACAGCAGATGGCCCACATACATCACGCCCCGCAGAAACTCCGGCGACCAGTCCGGCTTATGGAACGGTTCCCGCCGCGCGCCGTTCTCGTCGATCTTGTCTGAATCCGTGTAAACCGCGTCCACCTGATCCGTCAGCCGCGCCGCGACTTCCTCGATAGCATCCGGCGTCAGCAGGTCGTCGTGGTCCAGAAACGCCACCCATTCGCCGCGCGCCATCCTCAGCCCTTCGTTGGTGGCGTCGCTGATGCCATGCGGCAGCGGCAGCGTGCGGATGCGGATCTGCGGCGAGCGCTCCAGCGTCGGGAACAGGCTGTGGAACGAGCGGTCCGTCGAGGCGTCGTCCACCACCAGCCATTCCCAGTCGCTGCTCGTCTGCTCTAATAGCGAGAGAGCGGCTTCGGCCAGCCACACCGGCTTGGTATTCCACGCAGGCGTTACCAGGGAAATCAGGGGCTTCCCTCCCGTCGGCTCCGGGCTCCGGCGGATCAGTAGTTGTATTCTTTCCACCAGTTCCTGCTGAGTCTTTAGTGCCATATCGTCTTGCACGGTATAGTGTCAGGCGTTATCATCAGAACCTTAGACGGCGTTACCAATTCTAGCCGAATGCCGCCAAATGCCGCGTCCGTTATCACTGAAGAAACTGCGCCGGAGACAGGGTTGAAGCCGGCTTCGCAATCTGAGGCGGCCTTCCACGAGCGGCAACGGATCTATGACGCATGCGCGGTGCAGTCTCTGGCCCGAATCCGTGAGCTGACCGTCTCGCTCGAGGAAGAACGCGCCTCCCGCGAATCCACGCAGCGCACCGCGCGGCAGAATCTAAACAGGGCCGAAGCGGCCATCACAGAACTTCGGGAAAATCTTCGCCGCGAGCAGGAGAAAGTCCGGCAGCTGGAAGCCGAGCTTGCCGCGAAAAGCGCGGAACTGGCCGCCGCCGGCACGCGCGTCTCGCTCCTCGAACACTCGCTCTCCTGGAAGCTGACCCTGCCCGTCCGCAAAGCCGCCGACCTGCTCCACTGGAATGGAAAAGCGTAGAAGCAGCGGCGCACGCGAAATTCGCAACGTCCTGTTCGTGCTGTACAGCGATTTCGGGTGCAACAGCGCATCCCATGTGCATTCCCTTCTGGCGGAGCTGGTGCGCCTGGGTCACCACTGCGCGGTCGCGGTGCCGTTCGGCGTCGAATCCGCTGCGCAGTTCTCGCTGCAGGGTTATCAGCCGATTCTGTTCGCGGACGCCGAAGCCGGCCTCCTGCGCTTTCCCGATGGCCGCGGCCCCGACGTGGTGCACGCCTGGACGCCGCGCGAGCTGGTGCGCAAGTTCTGCGAACGGCTCGCCCGCATCTACGATTTCCAGCTGTTCGTCCACATGGAAGACAACGAATGGCATCTGCTGTCGCAGCTTTCCGGTCGCTCGGAAGCGGAGATCGCAAAGCTGTCGCTCGACCGTTTGGACGATCTGGTTCCCGATTCGCTCGCCCATCCGGTTCACGGCCGCCGGTTCATGAACGATTGCAGCGGCGTTACGCTCATCGTCGATCGCCTGCACGAACTGGTGCCGCCGGGCGTGCCCAGCCGCGTGGTGCTGCCTTCCGCGCAGCGTGAGATCTTCTTTCCCCGGCCACTGCCGAAGCTGGATGGCAGCGCCTTCGACATCCCCGCCGAAAATACGGTGGTGGTCTATACCGGCAATGTGCATCCGGCCAACGCCCGCGAAGTGCGCAGTCTCTACCTCGCGGTTGCTATGTTGAATCGTGAGGGTTTTCCAATTAGTCTGGTGCGCACCGGCCGCGATTTCACTCCGTTCCTCGGGCAGGACGACCGCTGGGCGCGCCAGTTTAGCATCGAGCTCGGCGTGGTCGCGCGCTCGGATGTGGCATCCGTAATGGCGCTGGCCGATCTCTTCGTGCAGCCGGGACGCGCCGATGTCTTCAACGATTACCGTTTCCCCAGCAAGGTGCCGGAGTTTCTCTCGATCGGCAGGCCCGTGGTTCTGCCGGCTTCCAACATCGCCCACCAGATGACCCACGGCGTGCATGCCTGGATTCTGGAGAACGGCGACGCGCTCCACATCGCCGAAGCCGTGCGCACCATCATGGGCGATCCCGAGCTCTACGCGCGCCTGGCCGCCGGCGCGGTCCAGTTCTTTGACGAGCGTCTCAACTGGGCCAGCAGCGCCCGCGATCTTTCGGCGTTCTACGCTCAGCCGGCCGCGTTCCGCTAGCCGCATGGTTTTCAGTTCTGTCAGTTTTCTTTTTCTGTTCCTGCCAATTGTTCTGGCGCTCTATCATCTGGTGTTTTTTCTGCCCATCACGCTCGGGTCGAAGAACGCCGTCTGGTGGCGCCTCAGCAACGGTTTTCTGCTGCTGGCCAGTCTGGTTTTCTATTTCTGGGGCGAAGGCAACAAGGTCTGGATTTTCGTTGGCGCCACGTTCCTCGATTTCGTCGCGGCGCTGGTCATCTCCCGCGCACGCTCGCCGCGCTTCCGCAAAACGGTGCTGACGGTCTCGATCTGCTCGAATCTCGCGATCCTCGCCTGGTTCAAGTACCTGAACTTCGGAATCGATTCCCTGAACTCGGCGCTCACGTACTTCCACCTGCGCACGCTCGATGCCGGCGGCCTCGCCGGTATTGTGCTGCCGCTCGGCATCAGCTTCTTCACTTTTCATTCGATGAGCTACACCATCGATGTCTATCGCGGTGAAGTGCAGCCCACGCATAACTTCATCGACTACGCCTGCTACGTGCTGATGTTCCCGCAGCTGGTCGCCGGCCCCATCGTGCGCTTTTCCTATGTCGCCAGGGCGCTCACCAGCCGCGTGGTCACTCTGCCGTATTTCGCCAGCGGGGTCGCGCGCTTCTCGCTCGGGCTGGGCAAGAAAGTCCTGATCGCGAATAACGTCGCCATCGCCGCGGACAAGATCTTCGCTCTGCCGCCGGCTTCGCTCAGCGCGGGTGTTGCCTGGCTCGGCGTGCTCGCTTATTCGCTGCAGATCTACTTCGATTTCTCGGGCTATTCGGATATGGCCATCGGCCTCGGTCGCATGTTCGGCTTCGAACTGCCCCGCAATTTCAATTACCCGTACATCGCGCGCTCGGTGCGCGAGTTCTGGCGGCGCTGGCACATTTCGCTCTCCACCTGGTTTCAGGATTACCTCTACATCCCGATGGGCGGCAGCCGCGTTTCCCGCGGTCACACGTACTTCAACCTGATCACCGTCTTCTTTCTCTGCGGTCTGTGGCATGGCGCTAAATGGACATTCGTCGCGTGGGGCATTTACTACGGCCTGTTTCTGGTGCTGGAGCGCCAGCCGTTCGTCGCCTCCACCCTCGCGCGTGCCGGCCGCGCCGCGCATGTCTACGCATTGCTCGTGATAGCATTCGGGTGGACATTGTTCCGTGCGGACACGTTCTCCCAGGCAATGTCGTTCTACCGCGCCATGGCGGGCCTCGGAGCGGCCCATTCGCCTTACCCGGTCCGCTGGTTTCTGGGTACTGACGTCGTCACCGCGGGCCTGGCGGGCATTCTCTTTTCAGCGCCGGTTCTGCCGGCCGTTTCGCAATGGCTTGACCGGCAGTTTGCTGCGAAACCTGTTCGTCCGGCCATCGCCGGTCTGGCTCTGGCGCGCTGCGCCGGCGTCTTCGCCATCCTGTTGCTCTGCTCCATGAGTCTGGCATCGGGCACTTACAACCCGTTCATCTATTTCCGGTTCTGATGGCTGCTCCTGTTTCCGTTAAACCGGAATTCACTCCGGTCCCGAAGTATGTCTGGATCGGACGCGCGGGCGACACGGTCCTCGCGGCGCTGTTTCTCCTGCTGATCGCCGTGCCGGCGGTGATTTTTTTCGCCAGTGAGAAGAGGCCGCACCCCTCGCCGGAGAATCGGACATTCGCGCGCGCGCCGCGCTTCGGAGACGATCCCGCGGAGCTGCTGCCGCAGAGAATCGATGCGTACTTCGGCGATTATTTTGGCTTCCGATCGACGTTGGTGCGCCTCGACAGCGTCCTGCGCTACCAGTGGCTGGGCCTTTCGAGCAAGCGTTTGGTGGTGGGCCGGGATGGCTGGGCATTCTTCGCCGGTGACCGCGTGTTTGAGAACCACATGGGGCTCGACCCCTTCACGCCAGCAGAGCTGGCCGCGTGGCGCAGCTATTTGGAGCAGCGTCAGGCCGCGGCAGCCGCGAAGGGCGCGCGCTATCTGTTCGTCGTGGCGCCGGACAAAGCATCCGTATACCCCGAAATGCTGCCCTCTTCCATGCGCGTGGAGCCGGGCCACAGCCGCCTCGATCAGCTGCTCGCTTATTTGCGCGATTCAGGTTCCTCGGCGTCGGTTCTCGATCTGCGCGGCGCCCTGCTTGCCGCGAAAGGCGAGGGGTTGGTCTATTACCCGCAGGACACGCACTGGAATGGCCGCGGTTACTTCGCCGGCTACGTCGCCACCTGCAACACGCTGCGGCGTTACTTCCCGCAGATTCGGCCGCTGACACTGGGAAAGGACTATGAAGTCGTGCGAAGATCCTGGGGAATCGGTAACTGGAGCCAGGTGGGCCTGCCCGAACTGAACCTGCGCTATCCTTCCGATTTCCTGGTGCCGCTCGGCGCGAAACAGGCGCACCGCGTTCCTTTGGAGATTCCGGCGCCGCTCGCCGCCATTCACGACCCCGAACACATGGCTGTCAAGATGGTGGACGAAAGCGCGCCGTACCGGCTGGTGTTTTTCCACGATTCGTTTCTCTACACCGGAATCCCCGACCGCCTGCAGACGCCCTTCGCGGAAACGTTCGGCGAAAGCGTCTTCGCGGGACTCTACCCAACGGATGCACAGCTGCTCTCGCTGGTCCAGAGCCAGCATCCGGATATCGTGCTGGAGGAGCGCGTGGAGCGCTTCCTCGCCGGTTCCCCCGCGCGGTAACTGCCATGCGCATTTTCCCGCGCGCTCTGCAGGATGCCGAGAAAGTACATCTGATCCGGCTCTATGCCGGCCGGTATGCCGTGCCCCCGCTGAGCTGCGGCACGGTTCGCGATTACTGCGACAGCTGCGACTCGCTGCCGCAGTTCACCGCGCTCGAGAACGACCTCAAAGATCAGCAGAGGCCGTGGATGCTGAAGGCTGTCCTCGGCGTGGTGCCGCCCGGTGCGAGCCTGCTCGAGGTTGGCGGAGGCGAACCCGTGGTCGCGAAGACGCTGGCGGAACTGGGTTACCGCGTGACGGTAGTCGATCCCTACGATGGCAGCGGGCACGGCCCCGTGGACGTGGAGGAATACCGGACGGCGTGTCCTGGCGTGCGGATCATCAGCGACCGGTTTTCCGGCAGGACGGCCGCGCTTGGTTCGGAGCAGTTCGATTGCGTGTATTCGATCAGCGTTCTGGAACACATCCACGAACCGGCGCTGGGTTCGGTGTTCAGTGGCGTTGCGCGCCATCTGAAAACCGGCGGCGTCTCTTTGCACGCCGTGGATTTCGTAGTCTCCGGCAACGGAGCCGCCTTTCATCGCGAACAGCTGCGGCAGGTGCTGCGGTACCAGGCCACGCTCGCCAGCCGCGAGCCGTCGGATCCGGAAGCTTTAGTCGAAGCGCTCCGGCGTGAGGACGACACGTATTATCTTTCCGCCGCCGGGCACAACCAGTGGCGCGCCGGACGGCCGTACGACGAGTTTCCGTTTCGCAAAGTGGTCTCCGTTCAGAGCTGCGTTCGCAAAGGTGCGCCGGGAATCGGACAAACCGTGTGACCATCCGGCAGTTCGCCATAAGCGTGGCCTTCGCGCCAGCTCATGGAGCCGTTGATGTACCCGTGCCAGCCGGTGAAGGAACTGGTCACGCCGGGAACCACGCGTTTCACATCCGCCCGCTCCGCGCCGCCGGTCGCCAGTCCCACGATGCGTCCGGCTTCGTTGGTGATCACGAGTTTCTCGATCGGCCGCGCGAGCGTCCGGTCCCAGCCCCAGCCGCTGGCGCGGTAACCCGGCCACTGGGAATCGGCCACAGGTTCGGTTTTGTCGAAGTAACCAGCGCAGCGCCCGGCATCGGAGACTTCGTAGATCGAGGGCAGCAGCACGCCCATGCGCCGGAATTCGAAGGTGTCGTAAACCGAAAGTCCGCGCGCACGCAGAAATCCGGTGTCGCGGAAGATCCAGAATGGCGTGCCCAGCAGGTTGGCGCTGATCACCGGATCGTCTTTCACGTCGGCGAGCAGCGTCGGCGTGCCGGTTTTGATGCGGTTCGACCAGAACGCCGCATCACGCCACGGAGCTTTGATATGGAAAGCCGAGATCAGCATCACCAGCAGCACGAAGCCGGTCAGCGGCGCCACCAGCTTCGGCGCCTGCACCAGCAGCACGTCGACGCACAGGATGAAGAGGCAGCACCAAAAGAGCAGCGCCGAAGTCTGATAGCGGCTGGTGGTGGCCTGTTCGAGGCCGAAGTTCAACCGGCCCAGCGCGGTAAGGAACGCGTTCGCGATCAGCGAGGACGCGAGCGCCAGCACGGCCACGCGCAGCGGCGAGACATCGCGGCGCAGCACCGCTTTGGCGTTCCAGGCGATTACGGTCAGGATGCCCGCGGTGGCCAGAGCGTAACCCAGCGGGCGGCTGAGCGCATCCCAGCTTCCGGCGAAATAGAGCAGAACGTATTGCAGCAGCGCGCCCGGCCGGCGCAGCGAAGCGAAGGTGTCCGCATGCTGCGAAGGCCGCACGTAACCGATGAGATAGATGCCCAGAAACAGAATCCACGTCAACAGGATTCCGGCGATCACCCGCGCGCGCACCCGCAGATTCCAGGCCGCGATGCAGAGCAGCGGCCAGACCACCTGACCGCCCGCCAGCGTCAGCGGTGCGGCCACCGCGGCACCGATCGAGACCGCCAGTGGGAACGGACCCGGGCGCCGCGCGTAGCAGGCCATGGCGATGAACGCGAGCGCGGCCAGCGCGTAAGCCGGCGCCACCTGCACGCCGAAGCTCCAGACGAAGATCTCGTACTGAATGGGGCAGAACGCGCAGAACAGCGCGAGGCCCAGCAGCGAGCGCGTCTCGAGCCAGCGCCATGCGCCCAGACTCCGCACCGCCCAGGCCAGCAGCAGCGCTTCCAGAAGCTGCACCAGATACGTTTCCACGAAGAGCGATTTGCCGTTGCCGCGCAGCCAGAAAATGTCCGCCCACATCAGCAGCTTTGCCAGCGCCATGCGGTGTTCGTTGTGCTGCGTCCAGAGCAGCGCGAGCGAACCGCGGCCGTGATTCATCACCAGTTCGTCGATGATCATCCACGTGTCCGCGAACGGCGCGGCGGTATAGAAACGTATGCACATCACCACCGCCGCAAAGAAAGTGGCGATGCCGCCAAACAGCACGCAGGCGCTTAAAACACGGGCGTATCGGCTGTCTGCGGGGCGTTCGGGCATGAGCGTGAGGTTAACATAAGGCGTGTTACCCTGATAAGGTTTTGGATAAGAGACAGAAGACACTTACGCTGCGCGGAGCAATCGCGACAACCCTGCTGACCGTTCTGTTCGCCGCGGGGTGCTCCAGTGCTCCCGATACCAAGCTCAGGCTGCCTCTGGGCTGGCTGGATTCACCGGCGCAGAACACTGTGGTGAAGGGCGTGGTTCCCGTTGCGGGCTGGGCGCTCAGCGAAGATGGCATCGACAAAATCGCCATCTACGTGGACCGTTCCTTCTCCGAATACGGCAAGGTCAGCGGGCTGCGGCCTGACGTGATCAAGAGCTATCCGGAATTCGGCAGCACGGCCGATATGGAATTCGCGGTGCCTCTCGATACCGCCGCAATCCCGACCGGTGTCCACCAGATTACCGCCCGCGCCATTAGCAAAAAGGGCGCAGTTCGCGACCTCGGAACCGTGCTGGTGACCGTCGAGCACTAAAGCAGTTCGGATTCGGCTCTCTCGGATTCCAGTTCCGCTTCCATGGCGGCTTTCGGTCCGGCCGCGCGCGCTTCGGCGATCACCGCTTCCGCCTCGGCCAGCAGCCCTTCGGGCACCTGTACCTGAAACTCCAGGGAGGGGATGGAGCTCGGTCCCACCAGAATCGCCGGGATATCGTTCGCCTCCAGAATCCCCTTGATCGTGGTGGCCTCCATCTCGCCATCGTGGTTGGAGGAACTGAATACAGGGACCAGATCGAGGTCGTGGGATTCATCTTCGGGCATCATGATTTCAGGATATCCTAGCCGTTAGGAGAAACAGCAATGTCCGATCAGGATAGCGGCAGCGGGATTATGTGGTTTATTGCGGGCGCGGTTGTGGGCGCCTCCGTGGCGCTTCTCTACGCGCCGAAATCCGGCCAGGAGAGCCGGACTTTCATCACCGGAAAGGCGGACGAAAGCCTCGGTGCGATTACCGAATCCGGCAAACAGCTGATGGATCAGGGCAAGGATCTTTACGATCGCGGACGCGCGCTGGCCGAAGAAGCGGCGGCGCTGTTCGACCGCGGACGCAAGATGGTGCAGGGCTGAATCTAGGCGACTTTCAGATCCGGCTGATTCGGTCCGGGCACTACCTATGGGACGGCGGCGTGATGTTCGGCATTGTGCCGAAAACGCTCTGGTCGAAGCGCATTGAGGCCGATGAACGGAACCGCATTCCGCTCGCGTTTAACTCATACCTGATCGAAACGGGCGAGCACGCCGTCCTGATCGAGACGGGCGGCGGGTATGAGTTTGATGACCGCTCGCGCGAACGCATGGGCATGCCGGAGCGGGTCGTGCCGCTGCCGGAAGTACTGTCAGCACAGGGTGTGGACCCGGAGCGGATCGATCTGGTGATCAATTCGCATCTGCACTGGGACCATTGCAGCGGCAACATGTTTCGCGGTGAGCCGACGCTGCCGAAAGCCCGCTATTTCACGCAGCGCGGCGAATGGGAATACGCGCACTCGCGGAGTCCGCGCGACAGTGTAAGTTACCGGGATGAGAATTACGATCCGCTGGTGGAATCCGGCCGCATGACTCTGCTGACCGGCTCGGCGGAGCTTGCGCCCGGGATCAGCGTGGAAGTGGCTCCGGGCCACAACCGCGACATGATGGTGGTGAAAGCGCAGTCACAGGGCGAGACGTTCTGCCTGCTGGCGGATCTTGTGCCCACGGCGGAGCATCTAAAGATCACATGGGTGGCCGCGTTCGATTTGTTTCCCGTGACCACCATGGAATCGCGGACGCGTCTGCTGGCTCAGGCCGCGCGCGAAAACTGGTGGCTGGGCTTCGGCCACGATATGAAACACGCTTTCGGGCGCATTGACGAAAGCGGGAAGCTGATCGAGACAATTCCATGAACCTGCCTGAATTCCGCAACGAGCCGTATACCGATTTCGCCGATCCGAACAACCGCCACGCCATGGAAGTGGCGCAGGGCCGCGTGCGCGATGCTTTCGGCCAGGAATATGAGTTGATCATCGGCGGGCGGCGCGTGCGCACCGACGACAAGCTTCGATCGGTAAATCCGTCGCGGCCTTCGGAAGTGGTCGGGATTTTGTCGAAGGCTACGCCGGAGCTGGCGCAGCAGGCGGTGGACGCGGCCTGGCAGTTTTTTCCGGAGTGGTCGCGAACGCCGGCGGAGACGCGTGTCGGCATGCTGATGCGCGCGGCGGAGCTGCTGCGCGCGCGCAAGCTGGAGTTTGATGCGTGGCTGGTTTACGAATCCGGCAAGACGTGGCCGGAAGCCGAAGCCGAAACCGCCGAAGCCATCGACTTCTGTGAGTATTACGCGCGCGAGATGGCGCGCCTGGCGGGTCCGCAGCCCGTGGTGCAGCTGCCGGGCGAAAAGGACGAGCTGCATTACCTGCCACTGGGCGTGGGCATCGTGATTCCGCCATGGAACTTCTCGCTCGCGATTCTGGCCGGCATGACCGTCGCGGCGCTGGTGGCGGGCAACACGGTTGTGATCAAGCCTTCAAGCGAGACGCCGGTGATTGCGGCGAAGTTCGCCGAACTGCTGCTGGAAGCGGGCTTTCCGCCGAAATCGTTTAGCCTCCTGACCGGCAGCGGCGCGGCCATCGGTGATCTGCTGGTGCAGCATCCGAAGACGCGCTTTGTATCCTTTACCGGATCGCGCGATGTGGGCCTGCATATCAATGAGCTCGCCGCGAAGCATCAGCCCGGCCAGCTGTGGATCAAACGCGTGGTGGCCGAAATGGGCGGCAAGGACGCCATTATCGTGGATGCGCACTGCGACCTGGATAAAGCAGTGGACGGCGTTCTGTATTCGGCCTTCGGCTATCAGGGCCAGAAGTGCTCGGCATGTTCGCGCGCGATTGTTGATACGCATGTCTACGACGAGTTCGTGGCAAAGCTGGAGGCGAAAGCGGCCACGCTCACCATCGGACCCACAGACGATCCGGCAAATTACATGGGCCCGGTGATCAGCGAGGGCGCGCGCAAATCGATTCTGCAGTACATCGAAACGGGCAAGGGCGAAGGGCGGCTGCTGACGCCCGAACGGAAGGTGGATGGCGAAGGGTATTTCATTCCGCCCACGATCATCGCGGACGTGGAGAGCCACGCGCGCATCTTCCAGGAAGAGATCTTCGGCCCGGTTCTCGCGGTCACCCGCGCCACCGATTTCGGCCACGCTCTCGCCCTCGCCAATGATTCGCAATATGGTTTAACCGGCGCGGTATTTTCCACCGATCCCGACCACATTGAGCAGGCGCGCCGGCACTTCTTTGTCGGCAATATGTACATTAACCGCAAGTGCACCGGCGCGATGGTGGGTGCGCATCCGTTCGGCGGCTTCAATATGTCGGGCACGGATTCGAAAGCGGGCGGACCTGACTATCTGCTGTTGTTTTTACAGGCGAAATCAATTGCGGAACGACTAAACTAGAGCCTGATGCCTGCGAAAGTCCGCAAAGCCGTCTTCCCCGCAGCGGGGCTCGGAACCCGCTTCCTGCCCGCCACCAAGGCGCAGCCGAAAGAGATGCTTCCCATTGTTGATAAGCCGATTATTCAATATGGAGTAGAGGAAGCAATTCGATCGGGAATTCAGAATATTATCATCGTCACGGGACGCGGCAAGAGCGCGATCGAGGATCATTTCGACGTCAGCTTCGAGCTGGAAAATCTGCTGGAGACGCGCAACAAGACCGATCTGCTGGCGATCGTGCGCAATGTTTCGGACATGATCGATGTTTCCTACATCCGGCAGAAGGAAGCGCTCGGTCTGGGACACGCGGTGATGCGCGCAAGCGATCTGGTGGGCAACGAGCCGTTCTGCGTGGTGCTGGCGGACGACGTGATCGAAGCCGAAACGCCGTGCATCCGGCAGCTGCTGGACGTCTACGAGTTCTTCAACGCGCCGGTGCTGGCGGTAATGGAAGTGCCGAACGACAAGATCTCCGCGTATGGCGTGGTGGCGGCGGAACCGATTCTCTACAACGGCACGCGCGACCGCGTTTTCCGCATCACGGATATGGTGGAAAAGCCCAAGGCTAAAGACGCGCCTTCGAATCTGGCGATCATCGGCCGCTATGTGCTGACGCCGGAGATTTTCCACTCCATTGGCGCGATTGAAGCCGGCGCCGGTTCCGAGATTCAGCTGACCGATGCGCTGAAGCATCTGCTGCGCAGCCGGCCGGTGTACGCGTGCCGCTTCGAAGGCAAGCGTTACGATGCCGGAGACAAGCTGGGCTTTTTGAAAGCCACCGTGGAATTCGCGCTGCGCCGGGAAGATCTGGGCGGCGATTTCCGCGCGTATTTAAAGTCGCTGGACATTCAATGACGCCGAGCCTTTTCGATTTACCGGTGCGCACGGGCGAAGCCGCGGCCATTGCGAATCTGGTTTTCGAACTGGCCGGAAACAAGCCGTTCACCGACGAGCTGCGCGCCCGCATCGCTTCACGCGCGGCGATTCTGAAGCTGACCGATACCAAACCGTATTTCGCCTCGCTCGAGCGCGACCCGATTCATCCCTCCGCGATTTATCTGGCGATCGACGGCATTGAAGGCGAGCCGCTGCTGCTGCGCATGGCGCCTGGCACCACGCCTTCGAGCGGCCTGTTTCCGAAGTCGATTCTGATTGCGCGCGTGCCGGGCCCGGGCGGCGTGGAGCTGGTGCTGAACGCGGTGCCGTTCGGGCCGGGCGATGACGAAGCGATCCGCACGTTTGCGGAAAAGGTGAACCGCGCGTTTCTGCCGCAACAGCGCGCTGTCGCGGCCCCGCAGCCTGCCGATCCCGAACGGGCTTTCGAAGAGTTTCGCCAGGTGCTGAAGACGCGTGGCCAGAACACGGCGGCCTTTCCCGACCTGACCAAAGGTACATGGGCGGCGATCCGGACGGGCTGGCGCGAAGGCTGGACGCACCAGCCATGATTCCGCTCTCGCTGCTGCTTCTCTTCACGGCCATCGCGCCGGAAGTGCTGGACATGGCGTCGCGTCAGGCGCGCGCCGAACTGGAGCAGCACAATTACGCGAAAGCACTGGCGTTGGCCGACGCGGTACACACGCGCGTGCAGGCAGAGTTGAAGCAGCGGCCGCTCGATCAGGAGCCGCATCTGCCGCTGGCGCTGGGCGCTTCAATCGAGGTGCACGCGCAGACGCTGGCGGCGCAGGGGCAGCGCGGCGATGCCGTCAGCTATCTGGAAGGCGAGCTGAAAACCTGGTACGGCACGTCGATCCGGACGCGCATCCAGAAGAACATTCTGCTGCTCAGCCTGGAAGGAAAGCCGGCGCCGAAGCTGGACCTGTCGCACGTGCTCGGTCCGCGCCCCGCGCCGGTTCAGGGCCGCCCGGTTCTGCTGTTCTTTTGGGCGCACTGGTGCTCCGACTGCAAAGGTGACGCTCCCATTCTGGCGGAGCTGCACAAACAGTTCCCCACCCTGACTATCGTCGGGCCGACGCAGCACTACGGCTACGTCGGAGGCGGGATCGATGCACCCGCGGCGAATGAAACCGCGTATATCGAACAGATTCGCGCGCACTTCTATCCGGCGCTTTCCTCACCGGTGAGCGAGGAGAACTTCCGCGCCTGGGGCGCGAGCACCACGCCGACGATCGTGCTGATCGATAAACAGAACATCGTGCGGATGTATCATCCAGGTGCAATGTCTTACGACGAACTGGCCGCGCGGGTGCGGTCCATAGTTCGTTAGACTGGTAAAAGACCCACTCTCCAGGAGAAAAATATTGGATTTTGCGATTCTGGCCCTGGAAGACGGCACCGTCTTCGAGGGCAGGAGCTTTGGTGCGCCCGCCGAACGTTCCGGTGAAGTGGTCTTCAACACGGCGCTAACCGGATATCAGGAAATTTTCACCGATCCGTCGTATTCCGGACAGATCGTCATCCTCACGAATCCGCAGATTGGGAACTACGGGACCAGCATTCAGGACAGCGAGGCGGTGAAGCCGCACATCGAAGGTCTGGTGGTGCGCGAGTTCTCCGGCGTGACCAGCAACTGGCGTTCGGATGAGGGCGCGCGGCAGTTTCTGGAGCAGCACCAAATTCCGGTTGCGTCCGAAATGGATACGCGCGCGATTGTGCGCCATCTGCGCAGCCGCGGTGCGATGCGCGGCGTGCTATCGGCAACGGAGTCGAGCGCAGAGAAACTGGTGGCGAAGGCGCGCTCCATTCCGTCGATGGCGGGGCTCGATCTGGCGAGCCGTGTGACCACGTCGGAGCGGTACCGATGGGATGAATCGGTGGAGAAGTGCTCGCCTTCGGAAGTGCTGGCGGCGGATGCCGAGCGGCAGTATCACGTGGTGGCTTACGACTTCGGCATCAAGCGCAACATTCTGCGACGCCTGGTGCACAGCGGCTGCGACGTGACCGTGGTGCCGGCGCTGACATCGGCGGAAGATGTCCTGGCGCTCAAACCGGATGGCGTGTTTCTTTCAAACGGTCCGGGCGACCCGGAACCGCTGACCACGCAGGTGGAGAACGTGCGCCGGCTGATCGGCAAAACGCCGGTGTTCGGCATCTGTCTGGGGCACCAGATTCTGGGGCTGGCGGTGGGCGGCAAAACCTATAAATTGAAGTTTGGACACCGCGGCGCGAATCATCCGGTGCTCAATCATCTGACGCAGCGCGTGGAGATCACTTCGCACAATCACGGCTTCGCCGTCGATCCGGATTCGCTGAATCCGAGCGATATCGAAGTGACGCATGTGAACCTGAACGATCACACGCTCGAAGGGTTCCGTCACCGGCGCGAGAAAGTGTTCTGCGTGCAATACCATCCGGAAGCGGCGCCAGGTCCGCACGATTCGCATTACCTGTTCGGCGACTTCGTCAAGCTGATGGCGGAGAACAAGTAATGCCGCGGCGCAACGATCTTCATCGCATTCTGATCATCGGTTCGGGGCCCATTGTGATCGGGCAGGCCTGCGAGTTCGATTACTCCGGGACGCAGGCGGCCAAGGCGCTGCGCGGCGACGGCTACGAAGTGATCCTGGTGAATTCCAACCCGGCGACCATCATGACGGATCCGGATCTGGCGGACCGGACGTATGTGGAGCCGCTGAGCGTTCCCTACCTGGAAGAGATCATCCGGCGGGAGCGGCCGGACGCGCTGCTCTCCACCGTGGGCGGCCAGACGGGCCTGAATCTATCGGTGGAATTAGCCGAGGCGGGCGTGCTGGAGAAGTACGGCGTGGAGCTGATCGGCGCGAAAATCGACGCCATCAAGAAAGCCGAAGACCGCCTGCTGTTCAAAGATGCGATGCGTTCGATCGGGCTCGAAACGCCCATTTCGAAGCTGGTGAACAACGTGGAAGACGGGCTGGCGTTCGCGGAGAAGCATGGCTATCCGTGCATCCTGCGCGCCAGCTTCACCATGGGCGGCTCAGGCGGCGGCATTGCTTACAACCGCGAGGACTGCACCAGCATTCTGGAGCGCGGCATCGCGCTTTCGCCGGTGCATGAAGTGCTGATCGAAGAGAGCGCGCTCGGCTGGAAGGAATTCGAGCTGGAGGTGATGCGGGATCGCGCGGACAACGTCATCATCGTGTGCTCGATCGAGAATTTCGACCCGATGGGCGTGCATACCGGCGATTCCATCACGGTGGCGCCGGCGCAGACGCTGACCGACCGCGAATATCAGATGATGCGCGATGCGGCCATTCGCTGCCTGCGCGAAATCGGCGTGGATACGGGCGGTTCGAACGTGCAGTTCGCCATCAATCCGAAGGACGGGCGGATGGTGATCATCGAGATGAACCCGCGCGTTTCGCGCAGCTCGGCCCTGGCCTCAAAGGCGACCGGTTACCCGATTGCGAAGGTGGCGGCGAAGCTGGCAGTGGGCTACCGGCTGGATGAGATCCGCAACGACATCACCAAGGTGACGCCGGCTTCGTTCGAGCCGACCATCGATTACGTGGTGGCCAAAATTCCGAAGTGGCAGTTCGAAAAATTCCCCGGCGCGGACCCCACGCTGGGCACGCAGATGAAATCCGTCGGCGAGGTCATGGCGATTGGCCGCACCTTCAAGCAGGCGTTGTGGAAGGGCATGCGCAGTCTCGAGACCGGCAAGGCGTTCGGCTCCGAAACGTTCGACCCCGCGCTGATCCCGAGCAAGCTGATCACGCCGACTCCGGACCGGCTGAATTACCTGCTGTTCGCCCTTGAGAGCGGCTACACGGTGGCCGACATCCACGAGATGACGTCCATCGATCCGTGGTTTCTCGAGCAGTTGCGGCAGGTGATCGAGCTGGAACGCGAGATCCGTGGACAGTCGCTTGGGACTGCTTCCCGCGACCTGTTCTCCCGCGCCAAGCGCAGCGGCATTTCGGATTCGCAGATCGCGAGGCTGTGGAAAGAGCCGGAGATGGAGGTGCGCTCGCGGCGCAAAGAAATGGGCGTGGCGGCCGTCTTCAACCGCGTGGATACGTGCTCGGCGGAGTTCGAAAGCTTCACGCCGTATCTGTATTCCAGCTACGAGCAGCACAGCGAAGCGGAGCCGAACGACCGGCCGAAGATCATCATTTTGGGGAGCGGGCCGAACCGCATCGGCCAAGGCATCGAGTTCGATTACTGCTGCTGCCACGCGTCGTTCGCGTTGCGGGATCTGGAAATCGAATCGATCATGGTGAACTGCAATCCGGAAACGGTTTCGACGGATTACGACACCAGCAGCCGGTTGTACTTCGAACCGCTGACGCTCGAAAATGTTCTGAATATCTGCGACACCGAAAAGCCGGATGGCGTGATCGTGCAGTTCGGCGGGCAGACGCCGTTGAACCTGGCCCTGCCGCTGAAACGGCTGGGAGTGCCGATCATCGGGACGGACCCCGAGAATATCGATTTGGCGGAAGACCGCAAGCTGTTCGGCAGGCTGCTGGAAGAGCTGAAGATTCCGTCCCCGGCGAATGGTAGCGCGACCAGCGTGGAACAGGCGTGCGAAGTGGCGCGCCGGATTGGCTACCCGGTGCTGGTGCGGCCGAGCTATGTGCTGGGCGGACGCGCCATGGTGATCGCTTATGAAGAGGCCACGGTGCAGCAATATATGCGCGAGGCAGTGAGCTTCTCGCAGGACCGTCCGGTATTGATCGACCGCTTCCTCGAAGAGGCCACCGAGGTGGATGTGGACGCGCTGGCCGATGGCGAAGACGTGCTGATCGCGGGCATTATGGAGCACGTGGAAGAAGCGGGAGTGCATTCGGGCGACAGCTCCTGCGTGCTGCCTCCGCACTCGCTCTCGCCGGAGGTGCTGCGCACCATCGAAGACTATACGGTGCGGATGGCGCGCGCGCTGCAGGTGATCGGCCTGATGAACGTGCAGTATGCCATCAAAGACGGCGAAGTGTATGTGATCGAAGTGAACCCGCGGGCTTCGCGCACCGTGCCCTACGTGAGCAAAGCGACCGGCGTGCCGCTGCCGAAGATCGCGGTGGCGCTGATGCTGGGACAAAAGCTGCGCGATGTGACGGAACATGTGGGCGTGCTACCGGTGCCGCAGAGTTTCGTGAAGTCGCCGGTGTTTCCGTTCAATAAATTCCCCGGCGTGGACCCGGCGCTGGGACCGGAGATGCGCTCCACCGGCGAGGTGATGGGCGTGGGAGAAAACTTCGGCGAGGCATTCGCCAAGGCGCAGCTGAGCGCCGGAACGCCGCTGCCGGATCGTGGCACGGTCTTCATCAGCGTGAACGACCGCTACAAACCGGAGGCGGTGGATATCGCGCGCAAGTTCGCGGAGCTGGGCTTCGAACTGGTGGCCACGCGGGGCACGGCGGCGGCGCTGCGGGCGGCAGGGTTCGCGTGCAAGACGGTGTTCAAGGTGAACGAAGGCCGTCCGAACGCGGTGGACCTGCTGAAGGCGAAGACCATTCAGCTGGTGGTGTACACAGCCACCGGCGCGCTTTCCTTCTCCGATGAAAAGGCCATTCGCCGCAGCGCGGTGCTCTACCGCGTTCCATGCATCACCACGCTGAGCGGCGCGCGGGCGGCGGCGGAAGCGGTGGCCTCGCGACGGCGCGATCCCATCCGCGTGTGGAGCTTACAGGAGATTCACGCGAAGCAGCCGGTCAGTTGAACGTGAGCGGCCGGCCGGCCAGCTTTTCCAATACCGAAGCGGGCGCGCATTCCGGCTGCAGCAGAGACTCGCGCGCGATGATCATGGTCTGCTCGAGCGCGAAGCGGCCAGAGAGCACCGAATGCGGAACCACGTCCGTGAACACCATCCATGTTGAGTTGGGTGGAAAGGCAAAACGATACTTGGGGCAATCTCGCTGATAATCGGCGTTGCCCTTTAAGAAATCGTGAAAGCCCAGCATGAACTCGTCGTAAGGCGAGCGCGGGGTGACAGGCAGACCCAGCGAATGGCCCAGCCGCTTCAGTGTGTTGGACGCGGCATTTCTATTTTGGTCACGAAGCCCGGCTTCCCTCGCGTATTGGGGAGCAAGGATGGAAAAAGGATCCGACGTGACCCAGACGCGCTCTTTCTCCGGATTGATATTGGTGAACAAGCGAAGAATCAGGCCGCCATTAGTGGGACGAGTGGGAAAGGCATCTGTATGCAGCAGATCGTTGCGCTTTTTCCATGGCAGGTCGCGGCCTTCTTCCTCGATGGAACGGAAGCTGGCGTAATCCAGGCGCCACTTATCTTTGTACGGAGCGAGCACGGTTTTGAGGAGCGCGACGGCGTTGCGCGAATAGTTGCGCAGCGCGCGGCGCACGGCCTCTTCTTCTCCGGGCAGCGTTTTTCCCACGCCGGAAACGCGGTCTTCCACTGGGCGGTAAGCGATGTTCTTATGGAAATCTCCGTCCGCCTGCCCGGTGTTCAGGAGCGCGCGGCGGTCGTTCTCCTCGATGGGAAACGGAGCCTCGCGGAAAAGTAAGATGTCGCCCTGCTCCAGCGCCCGAACGGCATCGAGACCATCCGCGCCAGGCGTGGACATATTGAAACACTGCATGTCAATTAGAAGTTGCGGCCCTGTGACTTTCATTTTACCGGAAAGAATCGTTGGTTAAATTCAGCTAATCCCACCAAAAAAGCGGGTACATGGCTGGTGAATTGCTGGCCTTGGCGCGAGGTTCGCCTTACACATGATCGGTTTCAAACCAACGTCCAAGCACTTCTTAGCGGCAAATGCGCTGTTGCTTTTTACCGCGCTGAGTCACATTGACACAGCCAATGCGCAGAATGGTCTCTTAATCAGTCCTTCCACGGTAAGTGTCAGCAGTGTTTTGAATGCAACGCCGGCGGCACAGACAGTCAACATTACGATTAACAATCTTCCCGTGACCAGTTTGACTGCCGGCCTTGCGACTTATACCGCGGGCCAGGCAGCCAACTGGGTGGCTTCCGCGGTGCCGACAGTCAATCCGGCGCAGAGCTATCTCACCATCAACTTTTTCAACAACGGCCTGTTGCCGGGCACTTACAACGCAACCATTCCCATTACGGCGCAGGGCATCACGGCGAACATCCCAGTGGTGTGGACGGTTTACAACTCCACCACGCTCACGGCCGATCAATCAACGCTGAACTTTACGGCGCAGACTAACGGCAGCGCATCCGCCGCGCAGCTGGTTAACATTGGCAGCGTCGGGCAGAACAGCTCGGCAGTTTCGGGTGTCTCGTTTACGGCCACTTCCAGTCAGCCATGGCTCACGGTAGTTGCGTCCAGCACGGTCACTCCGAGTCAGCTGACGGTTTCCATCAATCCGACAGGTCTTGCCGTGGGAACGCTGTCGGGCACCATCACTCTTAACTCGCCCGGTCTCGCCCCGGTGACCATCTCGGTAAATCTCGTCGTCAGCGGCCTGCCCTCCATCGCGGCTAACCCCAATCCGGTGACCCTGCTTTATCAATATGGAGTAGGCGCGGCGCCTTCCCAGAATGTGCAGCTGAGCAGTTCTTCCGGCACGTTGAATTATGTCGCGGCGGTGACTTATCCCGCGTCGAACCCCTGCGGACCCAACTGGCTGCAAGCCACCAGCGGTTTGGTGGGCACCACTCCGGCCGCCATTTCACTCACCACAAGCGTCACGGGCCTGCCTTCCACGGCCACGTGCACCGCGACCATCACGGTGAATGCGCCCAACGCTTCGAACCCCACGCTCGCGGTTCCGGTGACGCTCAGCATCAGTCCGAACCCGCAGATTGGTGTCACGCCGACGTTCCTGAGCTTCAGCTATTCCGTGGGAACCGCCATTCCCGTTCCGCAGAACCTGACGGTGTTTACTTCCAACAACACGGCTTTGAATTTCAGCATCGCGGCGCCGAACGCGCCCTGGCTTTCGCTTCCTGTGACACCGCCAAACGGGTTCCCGGCCAACACCGCCGTAACCGTCGGATTGAATCCGAGCGTGCTCGCGACCTTGAATCCGGGCAGCTATAACGGAACAATCACCATCTCGTCTTTGGGCTCGGGCATCGCTCCGGTGAACGTGCCGGTCACGCTGACCATCAGCAACAACCCTCTGCTGCTGGTCACGCCTCCGATCCTGTATTTCAACTACCAGACCATCCAAAGCGGCGGACAGTTGCCCAGCCCGCTGACTTTCAATCTGACCAGCACGCTGGGCTCGATCCCGTATATGGTCTCGCTGCCGAGCACGACGGGCAATCAGTTTGTAACCTTCTCGCCCTCGACCGGAACAGCCACCACCACGCCCACGCCGATCACCGTTGCGCTGAACAGTGCCGCGGTCTCCACGCTGACTCCTGGCACGTATCAGGTGCCGATCCAGATTTCCGGTACGGGAGCCAGCGCGGGAGTCCCGGTGGCCACGGTTCAGGTGAATCTAAACGTCAGCAACTCGCCACTGGTTAATGTGAGTCCGCAATCGATCGTGTTCCCGGCGTATACACAGAACGGCGCGCAGCCGGCTCCCGTGCAGGTCTCTCTCACGAGCACCAACGCAACGGTGCCGCTCGGCGTGACGGTCAGCTCCAATCAATCGTGGCTCGGCGTCACGGGCCTTTCCTCGCCCACCACGCCCTCGCAATTCTTCGCCACATTTGCCCCGGCGGGTCTTAGCCCGGGCACTTACACCGGATCCATCACGGTTACAGCCGGGGCGCAGGTGCAGCAGATCCCGGTGACGGCGATCATCAGTTCGTCGGTCGCGATTTCCGTGGCCCCGGCGACCCTCACCTTTACCCAGCCGGCAAACGGAACGGCGCCGGCGGGTCAGCAGGTTACGGTGAATACGACCAATAATCAGGGCGTCGGCTTCTCGGCCAATACGGTCACGAGTTCCGGCGGCAACTGGCTACTGGTGAATGGCTCTACGGGAACGGTAACGGGAACCGCGCCGGTCGGCTTCACGATTTCGGTGAATGCAACCGGCCTGGCGCAGGGCACTTACACCGGAAACGTGGTGGTTACGGCGATCAACGCGTCGAACCCGACGCTGAACATCCCGGTGACGCTTACGGTTACAGCGGCGCAGACGGTGACCGTGAACTCGACCGCACTCACCTTTACAGGAGCGGTGTCCGGTGCCGCGCCGGGCACGCAGACGATCAGCATCACGTCTGCGACGGGTTCTCCGGTGGCCTTTACCGCGAGCGCAACCTCCGGCTCCGGTTCGTTCCTTTCAGTTACGCCCACTTCCGGCACCACGCCCGCCACCATTACGGTGAGCGTGAACCAGGCCGGCCTTGCGGCGGGCACTTACACCGGAACCGTCACCATCACGCCGGCTGGTTCCGGTCCTCTGACTGTCCCGGTCACGTTTACGGTAGGGGCGCAGGCTGTCCCGGTCATCACGAACGTGCAGAACGGCGCCAGTTTCGGTGCGGGTTCGGTGGTACCGGGCGAACTGGTATCGCTCTTCGGCACCGGCCTCGGTCCGGTCACGCCGGTGGGAACCACTCTCACCAGCGCGGGTAAGGTCAGCACCAACATCGGCGGTGTGCAGGTGTTCTTCAATGGCATCGCCGCTCCGCTCACGTACGTGATTCCCGGCCAGATCAATGCGGTGGTTCCGTATGAGCTGAACGGGGTGGGCAGCGCTCAGGTGACGGTGAACTTCAATGGCGTTACTTCGGCAGCCTTTACGGTGCCGGTGGGCGCGACGTCGCCGGGCATCTTTACGGTGAACGGCGCGGGCAGCGGTCCCGCGGCGAGCCTGAACCAGAACAACACCGTCAACAGCACGGCGAATCCGGCGGCGCGCGGTTCTGTCATTACCCTGTTCGGAACGGGTGAAGGCGTCACCAATCCCACGGTTGCAACGGGTGCGGTGATCAACCCTTCGAACCTGACCAAACCGGTGGCTCCGGTGACCGTTACCATCGGCGGACAGACGGCGGTGGTGCAGTATGCCGGTTCGGCTCCGGGCGATGTCGCGGGCGTTCTGCAGCTGAACGTCACGATACCGGCAAACATCACGCCAGGCGCGGTACCGGTGACGGTGCAGATCGGCTCGGTGACGAGCCAGTCGAACGTCACGATTGCAGTGCAGTAGTCAGTAAAAAGGGCAGGCCGCCGAAGTCCGGTGGCCTGCCTCTCCTTTTTTAAACCCCGATTCGAAACACCGCTTCACATCCCCTGATTCCAGTTCGATTGCGCAGCACCAACGTTCCCCCGTGCGCTTCCGCGATTTGCCGGCTCAGCACCAGTCCGATGCCGGAGCCGCGCGGCTTAGTCGTAAAGAACGGAACGAATAGATTGCTGTCGTTCGCCAGTCCCAGGCCCTCGTCTTCTACCAACACTTCCACCTGACCTTTCGATACGGTCCAGCGCACGCTGACGCCGCCGCCGGTTTCAAGCGAGGCGTCCGCCGCATTGCACAAAAGGTTGATGAGCATTTGATCGAGCTGATCCACATCGCCCGGAATCACGCATTCCGGGCCTGCGTCCACTTGAACGCGCAGCCGGTCTTCGAGAGCAGCCACACGCTGTATCCACGCAGCGACGGAAACGGGTTCCATGCGCGGCCGCGGCAGTCGCGCCAAACGCGCATAGCCTCGGGTGAAACGGCTGAGCGATTCGGAGCGGTTGCCGATCACGCGCAGGCCGCGCTCGATATCGTCGCGCCAGTCTTCGGGAAGCGGATCGCGTTTCACCAGATCGGTGAGGCTGCCGGAAATGGATTTCAGCGGCGTCAGCGAGTTATTGATCTCATGGCCGAGCACGCGGACCAGACGCTGCCACGCCTGCAGTTCCTCCTCGCGCAGCGGGCGGGTCAGATCGGAAATTACCAGCAGCTGATGCGGGGCGCCGCGTTCCCGGAACTCGGTGCGGCGCACGCCCCACTGGCCCGAGCCGCCGGCGAAGGTGGCGCGAACGGTGCAGCTGGGCTCGCCTTCCAGGTAAGGCGCGAGGCCGATCGCGTCGGCGGGCAGACCCATGATGCGCTCGGCGTTCCGGCCAATCAGCTTTTCGCCGGTGCGGTTGACCAGCCGCAGCAGGTGGCCGCTGTCGAAGGCGAAGATCGCGACTTCGATCTCTTCCATCACCTTGCGCAGCAGCGTGGTGGCGTCCAGCGCGGAGAGACGCTGGTCGCGCAGAGTTTGTCCCATGGCGTTCACCTGCTGCAGCACTTCGCCAAGGGCGTCCTCAAAATCCGCGCCGCGCGCGCGAAAGGAGAAATCGCCCTCGCGCAGCGCGGCCAGGAGGTTGGAAAAGGTGCGCAGTGGAAAAACGATTTTTTCGCGAACGGCGGAGGCGAAGCCGAACCAGCCGCCGAGGATCAGCGCGGTGAGCGTCCATTGCACTTTAGGGCTGTAGCCGCCGAACCACAGCAGCACCAGCGCCACCGCGGAACCGGGCAGACCGGCGCCGAGCGCGAGCAGATGGATTCGTGATTCGAAGGAAAGCCGCTTAAAGCCCGCCATAGCGCTGCAGCCGGCGGTACAGAGCCGAACGGCTCAGCCCGAGCGCACTGGCCGCCTGGCTCACGTTGCCATCGTAGCGGGAAAGGGCTTTTCGAATCAGAATGATCTCGACATCTTCGAGGCTCAGGTCTTCGAGGCGCGGCGAAGAGGTCCGGGCGACACGCAGGCCAAGGTCGGCGGCCTGCACCTGTTTGCCCTGCGCCAGCAGCACGGCGCGCTCCACGGCGTGCGAAAGTTCGCGCACGTTGCCGGGCCAGGAATGTTCCAGCATGGCCTGCATGGCGGCGGTGTCGAAGCTGGCGAGCGGCTTGCGGTAGCGCTGCGCGTGGATGCTGAGGAAATGGGCGCCGAGCAGCGGAATATCGTCGCGGCGTTCGCGCAGCGGCGGAACGTGGATCTCGATGGCGTTCAGGCGAAACAGCAGATCGGCGCGGAAACGGCCGGCATTCACCTCTTGGTTGAGATCGGCGTTGGTCGCAGAGATGATGCGGACATCCACGCGCCGCGTGATGGAAGAGCCGACGCGCTCCAGCTCGCCGGTTTGCAAAACGCGCAGCAGACGTGCCTGTTGCATGGGCGTGGTGTTGGCGATCTCATCGAGAAAAAGCGTGCTCTGATCGGCCAATTCGAAGCGGCCGACACGATCCGTTTTGGCGTCGGTGAAGGCGCCGCGCACATGGCCGAACAGTTCGCTCTCGAAGACGCCTTCCGAAAGGCCGCCGGCATTGACGGTGATCATGCGCTTGCCGGAACGGTGTGAGACCGCGTGCAGGGTTTGCGCCACCACATCTTTACCGGTGCCGGGCTCGCCGGTGATCAGCACGTTGGCATCGGAAGGGCCGATGTCCCGAATGATGCGCAGCACCGGCTGCATGGCGGGCGATTCGGCGATGAAGGAAGGACGGTCGCCGGGACGCAGGATGCGGTTCTCGGCTTCCAGCCGCTGGCTCTGGCGCAGCGCGCGGCTCAGTTCGGTCTGCGTCCGCACCACGGCAAGCACGCGCGCGTTCTCCCACGGTTTTTGAATGAAATCGCGTGCGCCGCGGCGCATCGCCTCCACGGCGACATCGATGGTGCCCCATGCCGTCATCACCACAATCGGAACGGTGCTGTCGATGGCCTGCATGCGGTTTAGCAGATCGAGGCCTTCCTGGCCGGAAGTGGTGTCGCGGGCGTAATTCAGATCGATCAGGGCCACATCGAAATCGCTGTGTTCCAACGCGTGAATGGCGGCGCCGGGCGAAGTAGCGGGTTCTGTTTTGTAGCCTTCGGCTTTCAACAGCAGGCGAAGGGCTTCCAGAACGTCGGCCTGATCGTCGGCGATGAGTACTCGCGCCGCCATGCGCTACGGCGTGCCCACAATCCAGCCATCCGCCAGATTCACGACGCGGCTGCCATACTGCGCGTTCATTTCCGAATGGGTCACCTGAATGACCGTGGCGCCTTCACTGTTCAGTTTGCGGAAGAGCTCCATGATTTCCCGGCTGTGAAATGAGTGCAGATTGCCGGTAGGCTCATCGGCGAGAATGATCTTCGGACTGGAGATGACGGCGCGCGCAATGGCCACCAGCTGCTGCTGCCCGCCGGAGAGCTGGTTCGGGAACAGGTCCTTTTTGCCGACGATATGGAAGCGGTCGAGCGTATCGGCAACCAGCGCGGCGCGCTCCGATTTTTTCACATCGCGGTAGGAAAGCGGAATGTCGAGGTTCTCGGCAACGGTCAGGTTATCGATCAAATGGTAGCTCTGGAAGACGAACCCGATATAGCGCTTATTTAATTCCACCCGTTTGCGCGCATCCAGCTGATGGACGGCGTGACCGCAGAGCTCGTATTCCCCGGTCCAGGAGTGATCCAGCATGCCGAGGATGCTGAGCAGCGTCGACTTACCCGAGCCCGAAGGACCCATGATGGTGATGAACTCGCCTTCCTTGATATCAAGGGAAATGCGGCGCAGGACGAAGTTCTGGGAGGGGCCAACTTTGTAGGCTTTCTCCACATTGCGAAGCTGAATCAAATCAGATGGCACCGGCGTTATGTTTGCGCAGATGAATGCTGCCATTCACAGTTACGATTTCCAGTTGCCGGCCACCGCCACCGATCGTGCCGGCGACGCTCTTGCCGGTGAAGCCACCTTTGACGGTCAGCGGAAAGTCGGAGGTAATGCCGCCGGTGACGGTGGAAGCATGTACTTCGGCCGCGGCGGAAGCGGGCAGATCGACATCAATGCTGCCATTAACCGTGCGGATCTTGTGGGCGTTCGACCAATCCGCGCGGCCCATGGTGATCTGAAGGTTCCCGTTGACAGACGCGGCGGAGACGCTGCCCAGAGTGCTGATCTCGACTTTGCCATTGACGGTTGCAGCATCGACATCGGAACGAAGGCCCTGACCGGAGATCGAGCCGTTTACTGTTTGAGCGTTCAGACGGACGCCGGACGGCAGGTGCACGGTGAACTCCACCTGGGTGTCGTTGTCATGCGTCTTCGAGTTGCCGGAACGGCAATCGTTGCCGCCGCCGGGATAGATGGCGCAGACGGCGTAGCCTTCAGCGGTGGGGTTGACGTAGATCTTCACGTCGTCCGGATTGCTTTTGTTGGCGGTGCGGACGGCGGTAACATCGGGATCTTTGGCGGACGAATGATCGACGTGAATGGAGCCGTTCAGGCCTTTGATGGTGAGGGTTTTGCCGGCCGCTACCGGTCCGGTCCAGTGAAACGGCGCGCCGGATTTCGCCGCGTGCAGCGCACCGGTGGAGCAAAACGAGATGAGGGCCGCGGCTGTGAAGACTCGCATGGCAATTTCCTTTCGTGTGTTAACAGTCATACCATTCCTTACTCATTGCGTAACGCCGCCGCGGGATCGATTTGCGTAGCGCGGCGCGCGGGAAGATAGCTGGCGAGCACGGCAACGGCGGCCAAAACCAGAGTGGTGAGAGCGAGCGTCAGAGGATCGGTGGCGCTGATGCCGAACAGAAAGCTGCGCAGCGTGCGGGTGAGCGCGAGTGTTCCGGCGGCGCCGAAACCCACGCCGAGCGCGGCGAGGAACAGACCTTCTACGAGCACCTGGCGCAGGATGCGGGCGGGCCGCGCGCCCAGGGCCATGCGGATGCCCAGCTCGCCGCTGCGGCGTTCGACGGAATAGGAGAGCACACCGTAGATCCCGACCGCGGCGAGCAGCAGCGCCGTCAACGCGAAAACCAGCAGCAGCTGCATCTGGAAGCGCTCGCGCGCGATCGATGCCGAGATGACTTCGGTCATTCTGCCGACCTTTACGGGAACATCCTGATGGACGGCGCGCACGGCGGCGGCAATTGCCCGCGCGTCGTCCTGCGCCGTGAGCACGACGAGCGAGGAAGCGCGCAGATCGCCCGGATGCTGCAGATAATGAGTGAAACAGATGGGCGGCACGGCTGCGTTCACGCCATAGTCGCGCGAGTTGCCCACCACGCCCGAGACCGTGAGCCACTGCGGTTTCGGATCGAACCCATAGAAGCGGATGCGTTTGCCGACGGGATCTTCGCCGGCAAAGAACTGCCGGGCCATCGCCTCATTGATCGCTGCGACCCATGGATTTCCGGCGTCGTCATGATCAGTGAAGACGCGGCCGCGCACCAGCGGAATGCCGAGCACGCGGAAGTAATCGGGCGTGACCACGCGATAGCTGCTGTCGAGGATCAGCTTCGGGTCTTTGGGACGGCCCTCGATTTCGAAGAGGCCGTCGGCGCCGAGTTCGGAGATTGGCAGCGAGCTGGTGGCGGCGACCGCTTCTACGCCGGGCAACCGCCGCAGGCGTTCGAAGAGACGCCGGTAGAGCAGGATGTCGTCGCCGTTTTCTTCAGCAGCGCTTCGAGCAGTGGAAGGCCAGCTGATCGCGGTCGACCAGACGTGAGCGGTTCGAAACCCGGGATCGACGCTCTGCAGCCGCCAGAAGCTTTGCATCAGCAGCGCCGCGCCGGTCAACAAAATCATGGCGAGCGCGATTTCCGAGGCGGCCAGAATGCCTCCGGTTCGATGGCGGCGCGAAGCATGGCGAAGCGCTTCGTTTACGGGAACGGCGGAGACGGAGATCGCCGGAAGCAGCCCAAACAGGATGCCGGCGAGAGCGGTAAGGCCGGCGGTAAACCACAGCACGCGCGGATCGATCCGAATTTCCCCGATGCGCGGGATTTCAGGCGGCACAAACGAGCGCAGCAGGTCCGTGCTCCACAGTGCGAGCAGCAGACCGGCGACGCCGCCGATGAAGGCGAGGAGCAGGTTTTCGGTGAGGAGCTGGCGAATGAGCCGGCTGCGTTTGGCGCCCAGCGCGGTGCGCAGAGCGATCTCGCGCGAGCGCGCGCCGGCGCGCGCGAGTTGGAGGCTGGCAACATTGACGCAGGCGATCAGCAGAACGAAGCCGACTGCGCCGAGCAGCACCAGAAAGGCAGGGCGCACGCTGCCGGTCAGAGCGTCGTGCAGCGGCAGAACGCGGGCGCTAAAATCGCCGTCGCTCCTGTCACGGCTGGCGATGGCGGCGGAAACGGCGCGAAGATCGCTTTGGGCGGCCGCGACGGAAGAGCCGGATTTCAGGCGGCCGATCGCGGAATAGTTGTGCGCGCTGCGCGTCGAGTGATCCGGAAACACGTCGCGCGGAATCCAGAGTTCTGTTCTGGCGGGGAAATCGAAGCTGGGCGGCATGACGCCGAGCACAGTAAGCGACAGGCCGTCCATGCGAATGACTTTGCCGAGCACGGCGGGATCAGCGCCGAATTCTTTTTCCCAAAGACTGTGGCTTAACACGGCGGTCATCGGGCTCTGATCCGACGGCAGAAAAACACGGCCGAGGGAAGGCTGCGAGCCGAGGACATCGAAGAAGGTTTCGGTCACGAGTGCCGCTCGGGTGCGAACGGGCGCGGTTCCGCCGGCCACATTCACCGGGAAATCCTGGTAGCCGGCGATCTCGTCGAAGGTGCGGTTTTGTTCGCGCCAATCGCGCAGACTCAGGCGCGAGACGCGCGGCGTGCGGTTGCCGTGAACTTCCCTGAGCTGCACCAGACGGTCCGCATCGCGGTACGGCAGATTCTGCACCAGCACGGCGTTCACTACGCTGAAAAGAGCGGTATTCAGGCCGATGCCGAGCGCGAGCGTGACAACCGCCACGGCGGTGAAGCCGGGGCTTTTGGCAAGCACGCGAATCCCGTATCGGACGTCCTGCCAGATCATGCGCCTAAGCCGCTTCGACGCTCTCTTCGACAATTTTGCCGTCGAACATATGAATGGTGCGATCGGCGAAGCGGGCGTAGCGTGGATCGTGGGTCACCATGCAGATGGTGGCCCCGTTGCGATGCAGACCGCGCAGCAGATCCATCACAGCCTCGCCGTTGGCGGAATCGAGATTGCCTGTGGGTTCATCGGCGAGCAGCACGGAAGGATTTCCCGCGAGCGCGCGGGCGACGGCGACGCGCTGCTGCTGACCGCCCGAAAGCTGCGAAGGATAGTGCTTGACGCGATGCGTCATGCCGACCTTTTCGAGAGCTTCCATGACGTTCTTCTTACGTTCGGCGGAAGGCATGCCGCGATAGGTGAGCGGCAGCTCGACGTTTTCATAGACGTTCAGATCGCCGATGAGATTGAAGGCTTGAAAGATGAAGCCGATTTCGCGATTGCGGATTCGCGCGCGCTCCTGCAGCTTCAGGCCGCTGACCGGCTTGCTGTTGAGAACGTAGCTGCCGCCGGTGGGCGTATCGAGCAGGCCGAGGATAGCAAGAAGCGTCGATTTGCCGCAGCCGGAAGGTCCGGAGATGGAAAGGTATTCGCCTCTTTTGATGGTGAGATGAATGCCGGAAAGGGCATGTGTCTCCACTTCATCGGTGACGAAGACTTTCGCCACGCCATCCATCTGTACCAGCGCATCGCCGTTAGGGCTCATAGGATTCTCTTTCTAATTGACTCGAATTCGGTCGTGGGTGTCGTAGGCGTTCATGTCCGACAGGATCACTTTGTCGCCTTCGCGCAGGCCGTTGACCACCTCAATGGTGTTGACGGAGGCGCGGCCGAGCTTCACTTTGGTTTTGACGGCAGTGCGGCCGTCTGGTTCGTATTTAAAAATCATGACGTCCGCATTGGGCTGTCCGAATACGGGACGTCCGACGAACAGAATGTTGTCCAGCTTTTCAAGCTGGATGGTGCCATCAACGCTGAGATCCGGACGCGCGCCCTGCGGGAGCGCACCGGTGAGGCCGACATCCACGGTGACGGTGCCGTTGACGGAAGCCGGATCGATGCGGATGACCTTGCCGGGAATGATGCCGTTGCGCGTATCGATTTCGGCGGGCTGACCGAGCGCGATGTCCTTGGCTTCCGTCTCAGTGATCTTCAGTTCCGCTTTCAGCTTCTCCGGCTGGGCGATCTTTGCGAGGATGGTGCCAGCAGTAACTTTCTGTCCGACTTCGAGCGGAGGAGCGGCGGCTCCGGCGGCGGCGGGCGGACCGAGCGCCTGCAGAATTCCGGTGGTTCCTGCCCGAACGCGCAGCTGTTCCACCTGCTGCTTCTTCAGCGCGTACACGGCGCGCAGCTGTTCCACCTTGACCTTTTGGGCGTCCAGCTGGGCCTGCACTGAATCGTTTACGATTTTGGCGCGATCGAGTTCAATATTATTGCGCGTGGAGAGTTCGCGCGCTTTGGTGGTGGACATGTCGCGCTGCATATCGGGAATCAGGCCGGCTTCGGCGAGCTTCTTATCGCGGTCGGCCTGCATGGTGGCCTGCACGTAATCGGAATTGACAGTGGCGGCGACGGATTTCTGGTCGAAGGTCTGACCTTCCAGCTTGACGCGGAGATCGATCAGGTTGGCTTCCGCGGCTTTCAGGTCAAATTCGGCATTCACCGCGGCCAGCTTGACGTCCGGATTTTCCATTTCGAGGATAACGGTGTCGGGCCGAACGGGCGCGCCGGGGCGGACGTTGATCTTCGCGACACGGCCATCGGTATCGGCGGGAATCCAGAGCACTTCTTCCGGGACCAGAGTACCGATTCCGCGCACCTGGCGGAGCATGGGGCCGCGGCGGACGGTGTCGGGCCAGAGCGTGCTGCCGTCCACGGTGGGAACGGCGGGCTTCAGTTTGCCCACCGCAACCGTCGCGCCTACTACCACGCCGACCAGCAGCAAACCATAGACAATACGGCGGATGAGCCGCTTTCTGCCCGCGCCCTCGCGTTTTACATCCATATCGGTGATTCAGGATAGTGCATCCGTGCTGCCTGGCGCAGTTGGCCACTAAGTGATTGACTTCATTCGCGGCGAATGGTTAGCAGACTCGGCCGCTGTCCGATTCCGGGATTTTGGCGTCCCACGGACACAACCGCCGGTTAGCGTACAATCCACGCATGCCATTGAAAGCGCGGCGGATGATCCGGAAGATGCGCGGCGGCGCGCAGGCACATCTGCTGGAGACGGACGACGGCTTCTTCGTGGTGAAGTTCCGGTGCAATCCGCAGCACCGGCGCATTCTGGTGAATGAATGGGTGTCGTCGGTATTCCTGAACTACCTGCAGATTGCCTCGCCGGAAGTGGCGCTGATCGAAGTGACGCCGGAGTTTCTGCAAGACAATCCAACGGTGGCGATTCAGCTGGGCGCGACAAACTTCCCGGTGCAGCCGGGCTGGCATTTCGGATCGCGGTATCCGGGCGATCCGGCGAGGACGCCGGTCTATGACTTTGTGCCGGATGCGCTGCTGGAGCAGGTGAGCAACCTCTCCGATTTTGCCGCGTGCCTGGTGTTCGACAAGTGGATGGCGAACGCGGACGGAAGGCAATGCGTATTCTTCCGGGCGAGGCTGAAGGAGTCACGGAAGATGGGCTTCGTGGCAATGATGATCGACCACGGATTCGTGTTCAACGGGCCGCACTGGGACTTTCCGGATTCGCCGGTGCAGGGCATCTATCAGCGGCGGTCGGTTTACGATTCGGTGCGGTCGATAGAGAGCTTTCAGCCGTGGCTTGACCGCGTGGTGCACTTCCCGGTGAGCGTGGTGGATCAGGCCCTTCGCGAGATTCCGCCGCAGTGGATGGCGGGAGAAGAAAAACAGCTGGAAAAGCTGCTGGAGAAGCTGATGCGGCGCTGCCGGCGCGTGCCGGACCTGATCAGTGATGCGCGGCTGGCGAAGATGAACCCATTTCCCAACTGGCGATGAGGCTGCCGATCCACGGCGCGAGCAGAATGCCGTTGCGGTAATGACCGTAGGCGAGATAGACCGGCGACTCGCCGAGGCGCGTGGTTTGGGTCTGATCGTTCTCCGCGAAAGGACGGAAGCCGATCCACGCGGAGGCGCGCGGAACGGCTGCGAGGCGCGGAAGCAGACGAGCGGCGCGGCGCTCGATATCGGCGATGATGGCGGCGTCGAGGGTTCGGTCGAAAGCCACATGCTCATGCGTGCTGCCGCCGATGGTCAGTCCGCTGGAACGCTGCACGATATAGGTGGAGCCGTTGCGGAGCACGGGTCCGGCGGCTTCCTTTTCGAGCTGCCAGGAAACCAGATGACCGCGAACGGGCTCGGAGGGAACGAGCGGCTGCCGTTCGCCATCGACAAAAACCGGAATGGAGCCGCTCCAGGCGCCGGCGGCGAGGACGGCGGAATCGGCTGGCTCGGGTTCCGTGATGGCAGCGCCTTTGGCGCGGATGGCAGTGACCGGCCGGCCTTCGTGAAAAGTAACGCCGCGGCGTTCGCAGGCGACGCGGAGGGCGCGGACAACATTGCGCGGATCGACGACGGCGTCATCAGGGTAATGGAGCTGTCCGGGCCGGACGATTTCGGAGGCGATGCCGAGCTGCCGCTGCATGGCGGCGCGGCTGAGAACCTCGCCCCACTCCTCATCGGTATCGGTGAATTCGAAGGCGCCGCAACGGCGGTAATCGATAGGCACACCCGATTCAGCGGTGAGCTCCCGGACAAATTCGGGATACAGCGCATTGCTCGCTACGAGAGCGCGGGCAAAGGGCGAATCGGACTGCGTTTCACCGCCCGGCGCCAGCATGCCGGCGCCGGCCCAGCTGGATTCGCCGCCGATAGTTCCGGCATCATAAACCGCAACGCTTTGGCCCTGGCGGGCGAGATTCCAGGTAATGGACATTCCCACGATGCCGCCGCCTACCACCACTGTCTTTCTCACTTTTTTCAAGATACGATAAGACACGAATGGCCGCGAGCTGCCCCGAGTGTGGAAGCCGGTTTCTACACGTCTCACGCCACTCTTCGTGGCGCGAGCGGCTGGATGTGATTACGTTCCGGCGACACCTGCGCTGCACGGATTGCAAGACGCGTTTTGTGGCAGCGACGGTGGACTGGCGGGACATGGCATACGCGCGGTGCCCGGGTTGCCGGCGCATGGACCTGAACCAGTGGTCGCTCGAGCACTATCAGCCGCACGGCTGGATGTCCCTCAAGCTGATGCTGGGCGGCCACCGGTTTCGCTGCGAATACTGCCGCATCAACTTCGTGAGCATGCGGCCGCGCAAGGAACGGTTCACGTTCCGGCGCTGGGTGAACCGGAAGGAATCGCTGTGACGGACAGTTCGGCTGAGCAGGCGTCCTTCGAAAAGCTGGAGCAAAGAATCCGGACGATACTGCCGGACGAATACGAGGACCACTACGAAGAGGTGGAGCCCGTTTCCATGGGATCGGCCAGCCTGAAATACGGAGTGGACGGCCGGGTTTCGTGGAATGAAATCTGGGACACGTTCTGCGATCTGGCAATGGCGGGCGGTCCGCCGCACAAGGGCTCGCTGCTGGAACCGGGATCGCAGGCGGAGATTACGGCGGCGCCGGACAAGTATCGGGACGCGGTGGCGGAGATCTGCCGCGGGATTGTGATGACGACGGAGCTGGAGGCGAAGCCGTCCGATTTTCCCGGCTGGGTGCGAGTGGAGTGTCCGGGCGAGGGCACGGCCGAATGGCTGCTGCGGGCGATCGTGATGGAGAATATCTCCGCGTGGCACGAGAGCGGCGCGCTGTTTCTGCCTGCGGGTCCGAACTATCGCGTGACCAAGGAGATCAAGAACGTGATCACCGCGATCACGAAGACCAGCCATTACTGGATGGATCACGTATGGTCCGGCGATCAGCATACGATCGCGCAGCTGTTTGCGGAGATGGAAGCGGAAAGCCCGCTGATCACGCCGGTGCGCGCGACGGAAGACTTTCCGAAAGAGCGGTATGAAGCGGTGAGCCAGGCGATGGCGAAGGCAATTTGCCAGCTGCCGGATTTCAAGGCTTCGAAGCTGAAGTATCTCGGATGGCTGGGGATTGAATGCCCGGACGTGCGGTCCGCGGTGTGGATGATGCGGACAATGGTGGCAAGCAACGTTCTGACGCGGCGGGAAAACACGGCCTTCTTCGTTCCGGTGAACCCTGGGAGCGATCCGGAGGGAACGACCGTGAGCCGTTTTGTGGAACAGACATACCGGTTCGCGATAGCGCGCCACGTGCTGTGACGGCATTCAGCTGACCGACTCCGCGCTGTAGCGGGCGATGAGGCCGGTGCGGATGGCGAAGTGGAAGACGCGGTTGAGCGTCCACGCGGCAAGCGCGATATAGAGCAGCGCCAGCCCGATGCTGATGGCGAGCCCCGGCCACGAAGGCGCCTGACCGCGCACGGCGGCGCGGACACCTTCGAAGACCCAGGAAGGGGGCAGCAGGCGAGCGACCCACTGCATCCACGGCGGCAGCGTGGAGAGCGGATAGAAGACGCTGGCGAAGGGCGAGACCAGCGCGGGCAGCGGCCAGATGAACCATTCGGCGGCGGGCCCGAGACGCAGGACGATGGCTGTGCCGAAGATGCCCATGGCGATTCCGAAGAGGAACAGCACGAGCAGGAACGGCAGCAAAACGAACCCATAACTGAACAGCGAGAGCCCGAAAACCGCGCTGGCGATGGCCATCATAGCGAGGAGGCCGACGGAACTGGTGACGATGCTGGTGATGACGAGCCCGCCGACGTACTCGGGGATGGTCATGGGGCTGGCGAAAAAGTTGAGGAAGTTGCGCGACCAGACGTCTTCGAGGAAGGCGGTGGTAACGCCGAACATGACACGGCTGAAAAAATCCCAGAGGAGCACCGCGCCGAGCAGGAAGGGCACGAAGTTCAGGCCGGCGGCGGCGATGCTGTTGAGGTATTTGGTCATGAAGCCCCAGAGCACGATGTCGATGGCGACCCAGGCGAACAGCGGGAGCACGCGGGCCACACTGCCGCGCAGCAGGTAATACTGGCGGAGCGCTACGGCGAACACGGCGCCGGAGGACATCAGGCGTGCCCTACGGTGAGCGGCTGACGCGCGACGGCGAGGAAGAGTTCCTCGAGGCTGCTTTTGCCGTGCCGAGCGGGCAGCGTGCGCGGATCGCCTTCGACCAGAACCTTGCCGCGCGACAGGAACAGGACGCGGTCACAGACTTCCTCGACTTCATGCATGTTGTGGGAGGTCCAGAGCACACCGCCGTTGCCGTTGCGCACGGATTGGCGGATCTGGGCGCGGATGTCGCGGGCCGTGGCGGGATCGAGCGAGGCGGTTGGTTCGTCGAGCAGCAGCACTTCGGGCGCGTTCAGCATGGCTTTCGCAAGACAGACGCGGGTTTGTTCACCGGAGGAGAGCAGGCCGCATTTGGTGTTGCGGAAGGCTTGCAGATCGTATTCGGCGATGAGGGCATCGATGCGTGCCGAGAGCTGGCGCACGCCGTAGATGAGGCCGAAAACGCGCAGGTTCTGCGCGACGGTAAGATTGCCAGGCAGGGGCGCATAGACGGCGGAGAAGTTGGCTTTCCGCAGAGCCGCCCGGCGGCGGCTGGCGAGATCAATGCCGGTGATGGAGATGCGGCCGCGGGTGGGCTGGAGCACGCCGAGGATCATGCTGATGGTGGTGGTTTTGCCGGCGCCGTTGGGTCCGAGGAGGCCGAGAATTTCGTTTTGCGCAACGGAGAAGGAGACGTCATCGACGGCAAGCACGTCGCCGTAGCGTTTGGTCAGGTTCTCGACGGATAAGACACTGCGCACGCTTTTATTGTGCGCGAGGCCGGAACGCGCTCGAGCGGGCGCAGCTGTGGCTGGTTCGAAACCGTGCGGGCGAAAAGGGCGGCGAGTCAGAGGGGATTTTTCATATCAGCGAAGCGATTCGATCAGTTTGGCCTTCTCTTCGGGGCTGAATTCGGGGAAGGGTTCGCCGGGATACTGCTTTTTGTGCTGTTCGACGGCGAAGTCCCAGAGCTCTTCGGCGGAGGCTTTCTGAACGAAGCCAATGTTCTGAACCAGCTTGTTCTGGCTGCGCTCTTTCTGGAGCTTGCGCAGTGTTTCCAAGGCTTTGTAGAACGCGCGATCGTGGACGGCCTGGTAGCGGATCATGAGGGCGAGCTTTTTCTCGGGGAAGAAATCGTCGTCGGGAGCGTTGTTCAGGGTGACGGATTGCGCGACCATGGCGCGGCGTGCGAACCAGAGCGACATCGCCATCTTTTCGACCAGGAATTCTTCGGTGGTGGTGGAAGGACGGTGCTCGAAGCGCAGGTCGTTCTTCATCGCGTTGAAGTCTTCGCGACTTTCGCCTTCGATGATGAGTTTGCCCGAGGCGAGGCCGTGTTTGAAGGCGTTCAGGCTGGATTTGGCTTTGCCCGCTTCGGTGCGGGGGCCGGTGGAGGACTGTGCGTTGGCCTGGTTGGCGTTGATCTGGGCGGCGGATGACATGGTTGTACCCTTTCGGCTTCAACCTAACAGCGGTCATTCGAGCGGACGGCGGAGTTTGTTGTAAACAATCGGAAAAAAGACTGTTTGGAGACGTGACCGCCGCCCGGGGTTCGCTTTACGCTTCGGCGTAGCGCATCTGTTCGAGGTCTTCGATGAGGCCGGGGCCGGTGGGATGCCAGCCCAGCCGCTCCTGGGTAAGCGCGCTGGAGGCGGGGAGGTCGCGGCCGATGAAGGCGCCGAGCCAGCCGAAGTGAATGGCCGCCTCTTCCGGAGACAGGGAGACGACCGGGACCTGTAAGCCGCGACCGATGACTTCGGCGATGTCGCGGAGCGCCACACCCTCTTCGGCCACGGCATGATATCGGGCGCCGGGCTCGGCCTTTTCCAGCGCGAGGCGATACACACGGACGGCATCGAGGATGTGGACGGCGGGCCAGCGGTTGCGTCCCTCACCGACGTAGGCCGAGACGCCTTTCTCACGAGCGAAGGCGACGGTGGGGGTGACGAGGCCCTGTTTGACGGGGTCGTGAACCTGCGGGAGGCGCACGACGGAGACGTTGACGCCGGTGGCGGCCACGGCTTGGGCGGCCAGTTCGGAAGCGACGCGCGGGATGGGGTGGGACGGATGGAAATCGTCTTCGGTGGCGGGTTGACCGGGCACGACGTTGCCCATGCCGGTGCCGGAGGTGACGACGAGGGGGCGATGGGAGCCGGCGAGAGCGGAACCGAGCGCGGCGATGGCGCGCCGATCGACTTCGCAGTTCTCGGCGAATTTGGAGAAATCGTGAATGAAGGCAGTATGGATGACGCCGTCAGCGAGAGCGGCGCCGGAGCGGAGACTTTCGAGATCTTCGAGATGGCCGCGGTGCACGTCGACGCCGGCCGCGAGGAGGGCCTGCGCGCCCGCTTCCGAGCGGGCGAGGCCGAGCACCCGATGCCCGGCGCGGAGGAGTTCCGGGACGAGGGCGGAACCGATGAAGCCTGTGGAGCCAGTAAGAAAGATACGCATGGCAGGAAGATGAGGCGCGGCGGCGGTACGATCCATACTGAAAGTCCGTAATTCTGGCTCGATCGTCCGGGAGGCGCGATGGATCCGCTGCCGGAAGCGAGTAAACCTCAGCAACCGAAAATCCCAGGAAGGCGGGAAGCGAGTACCAGATGAGGATGTGGCTTGATGAAGAAGCCAGGCAGGTCACTGTTATTCCTTGCCGATTCGACCCCGGGGCGACCATTGCATCCGGATTTCCGCAGTAATCGGCGAATTTCTGTTCTGCGGTCGCGCTTCTTTGATCACGATTTTTGATCGAATCGAGCACATACGAGGGCCGTCAACCCTGACAGCCCGCAGAAGTGATGACTTAGCGCTGCTGCGATGCTAGGATTCTCCTCATGCTTACAGATTCGTCGAGGATGCTGGGCATCTCCAACTGCGTTCTCATTCTCGGTGCCCTTATGACATTGTTCGGAACCTTAGGCAACATCTACTTTGGAAGCGCCAAAGCCCAGGAAGACCAAAGGAAAACGGACCAAAAGATTCAAGAATCCAAAGCCAGAGCAGCAGAAGCACACGAATTGGCGAATACCGAAAGGGCGGAACGACTTAAGCTGGACGCTGAAATAAAAGGAAGGGTTCTGAGCGAGGCACAACAACGGGAGATTGCTGAAGCGCTCCTGGTATTTCCCAATCAGCGCGCCGACATAGGCCTGACTTCGCAGGGTGAGGAGGCGGTGGACTTATCTCGCTATTTGGAATCAACTCTTAAGAAAGCCCACTGGAACGTCGCATTTAATATGCTTGCTGTTGGTTGGTCTCAGGACAAAATATTCCGAGGGTCTTGGTCGAAGTAAGCACAAGCGCCAGAAGCGTAGCGGCCGGCACCGCCCTAGTCAAGGCCTTAAACGAAAACCGAATACAGGCTAAGCTTTCAACCGGGCTGACATTTGAACATATTTCAGTGCCTCACGATGAGCAAGCGAAGTCCATGATTCTGATCTCCGTTGGGCGTAAACCATGAACTCGTAATTGGGCGCAGCCAACCGTCATCATGGCGGCGTTGTCTCCGAGCCGGCGCCATAGTTCATAAGACACTGGCTGCCACCCGAATTGATCTGGTACGACCATTTGTAGGTGTAGCTCCTCCCAGGGGTCAAGCCCAGTGACGTTCAGGCACATTGAAGCGAAGGTAGTTGGAAGCCACGCCGCAGACACAAGCGCCGATACTGAACCGTGGCGCTGAAGGGAATGCGGCAGGAAGTGCGCGACCAACGACCGGGCTCCGCTCCGGTATCGCAGCAGCTGGCAACGACGAGTGTGGTTCAGGCGCTGCGGCTGCATCTGGCGGCGGCCCTGCCCGGGCGGACCGGGTAACTGATTACGCAAGGCGGACAGGCAGCTGAAGCGGCGATTGGCGCGAGGCACAAGGAGCCAGGGGCGGCGCTGGAGCTGTAGACGCCGGCGGAACGCGGCTGGAAGTTCTTTCGGAAGTTCGATCAGGCTCTAAGCTACCTTCTGGCGCACGTGAGTTGACTCCCGACAACGATTCAGGCGGTGGGAGCAGGAGGACGGTTCTGAAAGATCGTTCTCTCGGCCGGAGTTAAAAGGTCGAGAGCGTCGGGGGATTTTAGTTGATGCTCGGCGACCCACGCGGGAGTGATGCGGATAGCGGTGTTACGGAGCCAGCACAGGACGGGATTGCGGCACTGGGCGACTGCGCCGAGCCATCGGGAACGCAGGACGAATTGCGAGGCGCGGGCGACTCGGCGGCGCTGGTAATCCTGCAACGCAGACTCGACGCTTGCGCCAGTGTGGAGACACGCGGCGAGGACGGCCGCATCTTCGATGGCCTGGCAAGCTCCCTGTCCCAAATTGGGTGTCATTGGGTGGGCGGCGTCGCCCAGCAGCGCCACGCGATCGCGGACCCAGTGTTTCAAGGGGTCGAGGTCGTAGATGTCGTTGCGAAGGATCAGGTCTTCGTTGGCGGCATCAATAAGAGCTTCGATCGGCTCATGCCATCCACGGAATAAGTTGGCCAGAGTCTGCTTCGACTTGCCTGGCGGGTCGCGCTGACCTTCGGGCGCGTTGTTCGTGGCGAAGCAGTATGTGCGGCCTCGGCTCATCGGGACAATGCCGAAGCGGCGGCCCGGTCCCCAGGTTTCGGTGCTGTTGAGTGGCGGGGCGGCGGCACATTCGAGCACCGTTCTCCAGGCGGTGTAACCCGCGTAGCGGAGCGGCTGCTCGCCCAGGAGTTGCCGGCGCGTGGCACTGTTCAGACCATCGGCGCCGATGAGTACGTCGCCGTGCGCGGTTTCGCCGTTCTGGAAATGCGCGGTGACGCCGTGGCTGTCCTGCTCGAAACCAGTCAATTGCGTCCCTAAATGGATACGGCCGGGACCGACGGATTCCGCGAGCAAGGCGAGGAGTTCGGCACGGTGCAGGACGGCGACGGCGCCCAGGTGGCGGGTGAGTGCGTCGGCCGGAAGCGCGAAGAGAACGGTGCCCCGGCTGTCGCGGAGTCCACCTGGCATTGCCTCGAGGCTCTGCGAACGGATGGCGGCACCCAGGCCGAGTGAATCGAGCACCAGCAGCGCGTTGCCGGCGAGTGCGATTCCGGCGCCTACTTCGCGCAACACGGGTGCGCGCTCATAAGCCTGAGCGTCGATTCCGACTTTGCTGAGGGCGATGGCGAGCGTCAGGCCACCGATGCCGCCGCCGATGATGGTCGCTTTCACATGAAGAGGAGCGAGGGATTTCGACCAAGTATATCGACTGACGCGCGGTGCGCGGCGTTGTAATGCCTCTGTAATACCCGGTTGTTACTTTTCCAACTTCATGACTTTTAGAGTTAGTTTGTTCCTGGTGGCAGCCGGAGTGTGTCTGGCGCAGCAGCAGTCGCAATTGACAGGGATTGCCAAAGATCAATCGGGTTCCCCCATTGCCAGTGTTCCCGTGTCGCTTCACAATGCGGCGACGGGGGTGAATGACAAAGCCTGACGAATGCCGCAGGGATTTACCTGTTCCCTTCCCTTGCGCCGGGCTCCTATGAGCTGGCCGCGGAAGCGCCCGGGTTCAAACGCTTGATTCGTACCGGGATTGTGCTGGAGACCGGCATTGCGCAGACGGTGGACGTTCTGCTGGAGGTGGGCGCGGTTACCGACAGCGTGACTGTTAACGAGGGCGCACCGCTGCTGGAGACGGAGGACGCCTCGATTGGGCAGTTTATTGAGCGGGCCACGGTGATGAATATGCCGATCGACAGCCGGCGCGCGGCTTCCCTGGTGCGGCTGGCGGCGAACGTGGCGTACAGCGGGGAATCGGGGGCGAATGTGTCACCCAAGTTTGCGGTGGCGGGCGGGCGCTCAAACAATCAGAACTGGTTTCTGGATGGCGGGATCGCGCAGAATGTAGCACTGGGCTCGACGATGCTGATTGCGAATCCGCCGGCGGAATCGCTGCAGGAGTTCAAGCTGCAGACGACGAACTATGCCGCGGAGTTTGGGCGTTCGGGAGGCGGTGTGATTCTGATGACCACCCGCTCCGGAACCAATGACTTTCGTGGCGCGGCGTACGAGTTTCTGCGGAACGATGTGTTCGACGCGCGACCTTTTTTGCGCCGGCAAAAGCGCCGCTGCGCTACAACGTGTTCGGCGGGAGTTTCGGCGGGCCGGTGATTAAGAACAAGACGTTCTTCTTCGCGAACTACGAGGGGTCGCGCCGGCGAACGGGTTCGACGGTGAGTTACATTGTGCCGCGCGCGCCGGAGCTGAGGGGCGATTTTTCGGCGCGGAAGGATGTGACGATTCTGGACCCGGTGACGAAGCTGCCTTTCGCGAATAACATCATTCCGGCGAGCCGCATCGATCCCCTGGCGAAGCAGTATGCCGGATTTTATCCGGCTCCGAACATCGCGACGAACCTTGCGAAGGCGCCGACCACGAACTACATCGTGAACGACTCCGACCCGACGAACTTCGATGTGGGCGTGGCGCGAGTGGACCACAGCTTTAATGACCGGAACCGGCTTTCGGTGCGCTACCTGGAGACGAACACCCTGATCGGCACGTCGGGATCGTTCGCGGCGAGCGCTTTCGCGGATACGCGGGCGAGCAATCAGACGGGGCGGAACGATAACCTGAGCGGGTCGTGGATCCGGACGATCTCGCCGACGCTGATCAATGAATTGCGCGATACCTTCGTGGACTATCACACGACGACGATTGCGGCGGGCGCGGGGAGCGGCGTGAACGGGAAGATTGGGCTGCCGGGTGTGGATCCGAACGGCTTTCCCAATATCACGGTGACCGGTTACACGGCGCTGGGAAACAAATCGCAGGTGCGGCTGCGGGGACCGGCGAACCAGGAGGATTTCACGGATAACCTGACCTGGGTGGTGGGGCACCATGAATTGAAGGGCGGCGTGGAATACCGGTTTGGCCGCAATGTGGATAACACGCAGCCGCTGGGCTCGGGCCAGTTCGGATTTACGAACCGCGCAACCGGAGAAGGGCTGGCTACTTTTCTGCTGGGCTGGACGACGTCGGCGGCACTACAGAACAACAACATTCTGAAAACGCGGCTCGATACGTATGCGGCGTTTGTGCAGGATACGTTCAAGTTTTCGAGATCGCTCACCTTTTCGTACGGCCTGCGGTGGGATATGGATACGCCGGTGTCGGAGGAGAGCAATCAGCAGAACGGATTCGATGGAACGCAGATCAATCCTGTTTCCGGGACGCCGGGCGTGCTTACCTTCGCGGGAGTGAAAGGGGCGGAGCCAGTATGCGAATAACTTCCAGTGGCATAACTTCGCGCCGCGTGTGGGTGTTGCGTGGACGCCGCGCAACGGGTGGGTGGTGCGCACGGGATATGGGATCTTCTTTCTTCCGGTGTACGGCGATTCGACGGATCGCGCACTGACGCTGGGCTTCGGCGAGAGTCTGTCGCTGACTTCGGTGGATGGCGGGTTTCGCCGGTCACGCAGTTCAAGCAGGGGCTTCCGGCGCTGGCGCCCGTGGTGCCGGGGCCGGGGCTGGGCGCGGTGGCGGTGGGAAAGACGCCAACAACATCGGTGAGCTTCATCCCGGCCAACGATCTTGCGGGCTATTCGCAGCAGTGGAATGTGAATATTCAACACGACGTGTTCAAAGACGCCCTGTTGGAGGCGAGTTACATCGGCAATGTGGGGCATCATCTTCCGGGGCCCGATGAGAGCATCAACCAGATTCCGCTGGTAAATGGACATGGTCCCGCAGCGCAGAGCCAGGCGCTGCGGCCGTTTCCGCAGTACAGTGACGTGATCATGATGACGCCGCCTTGGGGGAATTCGTCGTATCATGCGCTTTCGGTGAAGTTCGAAAAGCGCTACAGCAAGGGATTTCAATGTGCTGGCGAGCTATACGTGGTCGAGTTCATCGATGATGTACAGGGGTCAAACGAGCTTGATGCCGATACGGACAACGGGTATACGGATATCCAGCTGCGCAAACTGAACAAGGCGCTCTCCGGGAACAATATCGCCAGCCGCTTTATCGCGAGCGCGATTTACGATGTGCCGTTTTCTTTCCAGAATCAGCTGCTGCGGCAAACGGTGGGGGGCTGGGGACTGGGCCTGATTACGGAGCTGCGCTCGGGCACGCCGTACAGCGTTTACGAACAGACGAACACAACGAATACGTTTTCGGATTATCAACGGCCGAATGTGGTGGGCGATCCTTTTCTGGATGCGGGGTGTCCGCGGGGGCAGCTGGTCTCGGCGTATTTCAATACTGCGGCTTACGCCAATCCGGGAGTTGGCAACTTTGGGAACGCGTCGCGAGCGGCGGGGATTGGACCGGGGCTGGCGCAAACGGATTTCTCACTGTACAAGAAGTGGCCGATCACGGAGCGGTACAACGTTCAGTTTCGTGCCGATTTGTTTAACATTTTCAACCGGCCGAACTTTGCGAATCCCAATGGCGTGCAGGGGCGCGGCGATTTTGGGACCATTACGAGCACGGCGGGAAATGCGCGCCAGATTCAGCTGAACGTGAGGTTTGAGTTCTGAAGATCCTATTACTTTTCGCGGCGGCGTGCTGCCTGCCGGCGCAGACGCTGCGTATTTACGCCATCGATGTGGAAGGCGGGAAATCGACGCTGTATGTGTCGCCTTCGGGTGAATCGATGCTGGTGGATACCGGGTATGCGGGCAATGCCGGCCGCGATGCGGACCGCATTCTGGCGGCGGCAAAAGCTGCCGGTGTTTCGCGCATCGACAATCTGGTGATCACACACTATCACGGAGATCATGCGGGTGGCGTTCCGCAGCTGGCGGCGAAAATTCCGATCGGGCGTTTCCTCGACCATGGCGACAGCTTCGAGAAATCGAATCAGAAGACGGCAGCGGTGTTCGAGCCCTATGCGGCGGTGCGCGCGAAGTATCCGCATACGGTTCTGAAGCCGGGCGACCGGGTGCCGGTGGCGGGTCTACAGGTGCAGGTGGTTGCTTCAGCGGGGGATGCGATCGCGAAGCCGCTTCCCGGGGCCGGCCAGCCGAATCCGCTGTGCGCGAGTTACCAGGCGCTGGCAGTGGACCCCGGAGAAAACGCGCATTCGCTGGCGCTGCTGATCACGTTCGGCGATCTGCGCATCGCCGATTTTGGCGACCTTTACTGGAACCAGGAGCATGAGCTGGTTTGTCCGGTAAATAAGGTGGGAACCGTGGATCTGTACATGACCACGCACCATGGGACGAAGACGTCGGGCTCGCCGCAGATTGTGCATGCGCTTCACCCGCGGGCGGCCATCATGAACAACGGGCAGGACAAGGGGGGCTCCGCGGAGGCGCTGCGGACGCTTCACACGTCGCCCGGAATGCCGGATGTGTGGCAGCTGCATTACTCGGAGGCCGGCGGGAGAGAGCAGAACGCGGGTGAGGCGTTCGTGGCGAATCGCGAGAATGAGGATGCCGGGAATCGGATCGAAGTTTCCGCGCAGAGAAACGGCACATTCACGGTGCGCAACTCGCGCAACGGGTTCGAGAAGACATACCGGAAGTAGTTCGGGCCTGGTGACTCGCTGTAACCCGGCTCGCGCCGCGGGCCGGTTCGTCGACGGGGCGGGCGGCTAATCGCCGCGTGGAGATTTTGAAGAAGCAGGTATCGCTACCTGGCCGCGTGATAAGCTGAGGGACCCCTGCTCCCCCACCTTTCATGGCGTTGACGGACATCATAAGGGAAACTGGCCCGGCGGAACTCGCGCGGCGGTTGTCGCTGGCCGATTCGATTGCCATCGTTGCGGGATGTATGATCGGCGGCGGGATTTTTCTGGTGCCCAACCTGGTGGCGCGCAGCCTGCCTTCGATGCCGATGATCCTGGCGGTATGGGTGCTGGGGGGCGCGGTTTCGCTGATGGGCGCGCTGGCGTGCGCGGAGCTGGGCGCGGCGTTTCCGGCAACGGGCGGGCAATATGTCTTCCTACGCGAGGCGTACGGACCAGGGGCGGCGTTTCTTTGCGGCTGGTCCCTGTTTACGGTGTCGCGGAGCGCGCAGGTGGCATGGCTGGCGGTGGTGTTTTCGATTTATGTCGGCTACTTTGTGCCGCTGGGGAGTTTCGCGAAGCCACTCAGCCTCGCGATGCTGGCTCTGTTCACGTGGGTGAATTACCGCGGGGTCCGGCTGGGGGCGATGATTCAGAACAGCTTCACGCTGGTGAAGGTGGCGGGGATTCTGATCATCGTGGGCGGGGCATTCTTTCTGAGTTCGCACCCGGGCGCGACGCCCGTTGCGGAGGCGCACGGACGTTCCGGCATCTCGGCGGGCAGTTTCGGGGTGGCGCTAATTGCCTGTCTGATGAGTTATGACGGGTGGATGCAGCTTAGCTTTGTGGCGGGTGAGATCCGAAGTCCGCAGCGCAATGTGCTGCGCGCGCTGCTCTACGGCACGGCGGCAGTGGGGGTGCTTTACCTGCTGGCGAACTTTGCCTACCTGCGGACGCTCTCGATTCCGGCGATTGCGGCGAGTGAACATGTGGGCGCGGATGCGGCGGCGGCGGTGTTTGGGACGGCGGGCGGGAAAGTGGTCTCGCTGCTGATCCTGATCTCGGTGGTGGGAACGCTGAACGGGTGTTTCATGACCAGTCCGCGGGTGTATTTTGCGCAGGCGAAGGATGGGCTGTTCTTCCGCCGGTTCGCGGAAGTCCATCCGGTGAACCAGACGCCGGGATTCGCGATTGTGGCGCAGGGCGTGTGGTCCGCGGTTCTGATTCTGACGGGGACGTTTGAATCGCTGATCGACTATGCGTTGTTTGGCACGTGGGTGTTTTACGGACTGACCGTGGCGGCGGTGATTGTGCTGCGGCGCGCACGACCGGAGCTGCCGAGGCCGTACCGGTTGTCGGGATACCCGGTGACGGCGCTGGTGTTCCTTGCGATCACGCTGTGGTTCCTGATCAATATGCTGGTGACGCGACCGGGCGCCGCTTTCGCGAGCCTTGGCCTGATGCTGACCGGGGTGCCGGCCTATTTCCTTTGGCGGCGTCAGGGGGGACGGGCCGAGCCGCCGAAGCGGGCGCCGGCGCACGTTTAGCGACATGGACGAACTGCTGGCGTGGAGAAAAGAATTCCCTATCCTGGCGCACACCACTTACCTGGTGAGCCACTCGCTGGGCGCGATGCCCGCGGGCGCGGCGAGCGCGATGCAGGAGTTTGCGCAGACGTGGGCAACACGGGGAGTGCGCGCGTGGGAGGAAGGCTGGTGGGAGATGCCGGTGACGGTGGGCGATCTCATTGGGTCGATCATCGGCGCGGCTTCCGGCGAAGTGGTGATGCACCAGAATGTGTCGGTGTGCCAGTCACTGGTAACGTCCTGCTTCGACTGGCGGAGCGCGCGCAACCGGATCGTGACTGATGGGCTGAACTTTCCCTCGAACGACTACATCTATCATGAGCTCGAGCGGCAGGGGGCGCGCGTTTGCCCGGTACCTTCACCCGATGGCGCGACGGTACCGCTGGAACGGCTGCTGGAGGCGATCGATGAAGAAACGCAGCTGGTGTCGGTTTCACATGTGGCCTTCCGCAGTTCGTTCGTGCAGGACATTGCGGCGATCACCCGGCGCGCGCACGAATTGAGAGCGCTGGTGATCGCGGACCTGTATCAATCGGCGGGAACGGTGCCGGTGGATGTTCACACCGCGGGAGTGGATTTCGCGACGGGCGGTTCGGTGAAGTGGCTGTGCGGCGGACCGGGCGCAGGGTATCTGTATGTCCGGCCTGAGCTGCGGGGCCAGCTGCGGCCGACGGCGACGGGGTGGATGGCACATCGCGAGCCGTTTGCGTTTCAATCAGGGCCGATCGATTTTGCGGAGGACGCATTCCGTTTTTTGAACGGGACACCGAACATTCCCGCGCTTTACTCGGCGCGATCCGGGTATCAGATTGTGAATGAGATTGGCGTGGAGGCGATTCGGGCGAAGTCGCTGCGGCAGACGGAACGCCTGATCGAGCTTGCGGACGAGGCGGGTTTCCCGGTGGCTTCGTGCCGGGAGCCGGCACGGCGCGGCGGGGTGGTGGTGATCGATGTGCCGCGGGGCAAAGAAGTGACGCGCGAGCTGGCGCGCCGGGAAGTGCTGGTGGATTACCGGCCGAACGCCGGGATCCGCATCGCACCTCATTTTTATACCGCAGACGAGGAATTGGATCGCGTGATGGAAGAGATCGCGTCCATTGGAAGAGGGCTCTAGGAGCGCGACCACTTGTCGGTGGATCGCCATCGGGGAGAGCGCGTTTTGCGGGAGCGGACGCGGAGGTCGGGCGGTTTGTTGGCCACCCATTGGAGGAACTTGTGGATTTCCGGGTGGGCGCGCAGCTTTTCCAAGGTGCTGTACTCGGCGGCAAGTTCTTTTTCGCTCAGCACGGTGTGAATGAATTTGTGACAGGCCCGGCAGAGCATCGCGATGCGGGTGTTGAGTTCTTCCTGCGGGAACGAGCGAGCGGTGCGGGGGCGGCGATGGACGGCGCGCGGGATCAGATGGTGACGGGTGACCGACACGCCCTCCCGCCGGCAGAGTTCACAGGTGGGCACAGAAGTGAAATCCACACTTGGTTGGATGTTCTTTGGCGCGCAAGAGATGTTCGATGAAGGCGCGACGGTGTAGAGGCCGCGGAAGCGGTGGCCCATGCCACCCTCGTCTTCTTCACAGAATAGAATCTGTCGTCCGGTGGCGAGTGACACTCGGCGGCTGAAACGTGGGCGCGCTCCAGGCCGGCAGTGCCAACCCAATGATGAGCCAGAGAGATCTCACAGAGTTCGGAAAGCTTTCACCGTGGCTGGTTGGAATCGAGGAAATCGCCGATGACCTGGATGTATTTTTCGGGTTCTTCGTAGTACGGGAGATGGCCGCTTTTTTCGAAGACGGCGAACGTGGAGCCGGGGATGGCCTGGTGGATTTTCCAGGCGGTGAGCGGGGCGACGTTCATGTCGTACCTTCCGGTGATCACGAGGGTGGAACACTGGAATTTGGCGAGAGCCGGGGTGAGATCGAGGCCCGGGGTGGCTTTGCGAACGTCAGCGGCAGTTTTGGGGGAGGAGCCGAGATCCTTCGCGCCGGCAAGATAGGCGTCGCGCTTTTCTTCGCTGTAGAAGATCTTTTCGAAGTGACTGCGGAGCGCCTGTTCGGGGCCGACGGGCTGTGAGGCTGGCGCGGCGAGCTTGTCCGGGAATACCTGCGGGAAGAGATGCACGATGCCGCTCCAGACGGGTGCGGCAGAGTCCGACAGCACGAGCCGGCGGACGTGTTCGGGGTGCGCGGCGGTATAAGCCATGGCGAGCAGGCCTCCGTACGAATCGCCCACCAGATCAATGCGATCGAAGCGGAGGTGATTGCGCACGGCGTCGAGGTCGGCGACCTGAGCTTCCATGGTTTGCGGCGCGTCCGGTCTGGCGAGCGTGGAGGCGCCAGTGCCGCGTTGGTCGTAGAAAACGATCTGGCGGTCGTGTCCCCCATATTGCGTGAGCCGCGGCCAGACATCGTTCTGCCACATATAGATGTGGGACAGGCCGGGCCCGCCGTTTACCGCGATAACGGGGGTGGCGGCGGAGGACTGGCCGAGTGTCCAGTAGACGAGATCGACATCGGGCGTGGGGATGTGACCGGTGGGAACGGCCGGCACGCGATCCTGCGCGACGGCGGCCCATTTAGCGGAGAGGACGGGATCGCTCTTCACGCCGACGACGCCCCGGTAAGCCATCGAGCAGCTCTGCGCGGCAAGGGAATGGCCGTGTTCGGCGGCTTTGGTCCACCATTGCACGGCTTCGGGGAAACTTTGCGGCGTGCCTTTGGCTACGGCGTAGAGCATGCCGACCATGGCCTGCGCGGGAATGTAGCCCTGTTCGGCGGACTGGAGAATGTCGCGGAAAGCCTGCACGGGATTGGCCGAGGCGATGCCCTGGCAATACGCATCGACGGGCGAATTGCCGGTGGAAGTGCGGCCGGTACAGACCTGGGCATCGGCGCGGTAGTCGGCGGCTTTGACGGTGACGCCATCGAGCCAGTGTTGCCATCCGCCAACGGGCGCGCGCTGCTCGGGGCGGCCGAGGTCGCCGCGATAGCCGGGGTCGCGGACGGGCGCGAGGAGGTTGGCGGCCATGGTGCGCAGCTCTTCATTCCTGTCAGTGAGGAGCGTGACGAGCGCCGCGAAGAGAGGCGGATCCTGACGGGCGCCGGGCAGCTGGAGGCGTGCGGCGGCAGCAATGCCATCAACGGCGGAAACGCGGTCTTCTTCGGCGGAGGCGGTCTCGGGGTGGAGAGCGACATCAACCAGCGCGCGCTGAGCGGCGGCGGAGCGCCAGTTGGCATGAACGGCGAGGGCGCGGAACGCGGCATGGCGCACGGGCGCGGAGGGATCGTGGACGAGTGTGGCGAGGGCTGCTACCGTGGCTTGGTCAAAGCCGGCGCGGGAGCAGGTTTCGGCGGCGGCGGCTCGCACTTTGGCGTCGGGCGAGGCGAGCAGTTTTTGGATAACGGCTCCCGCGGGCGAGCCGCCCACCAGCGCAAGATTGGGGATCCAACCTTCGGAATTGATCTCCGGTTTTGACAGCAGCGCGTGTTCCTGGGGCGAGAGCGGTACGTCTTTGTTGCGGAGCGCGGTGGCCCAGGCGAGAGCATCGTCATTGCTGGGCGGGTGGTATGTGCGGGCGCCGAGGTCCGGGAATTCGCGGTAGATGACGTGGTAGCCCTTGGCGTTCATGCGCTGATAGGCATCGCGAACGGTGGTGATGTGATAACTGAGGTCGCGCAGCCCGAGGACCATGTAGAACTCGGGCGCGGTGCGCGGGTTCAGGGTGTCGCTGCCATCGGGCATGACTTCGGCGGGCATGCGCCACATGCCCCAGCTGTAGCTGATGCCGGCGGTGACCAGATCCGGATGGAGCATGGTGAATTCGCCGGAGATTTTGCCGCCCTCGCCTTTGCCGTACATGTAAATGCGGCGGGGATTGACGGGGTAGGTCTTCATGGCCCAGCGGATGAGGGTTTCGAGAGGCTGGTCGTCGGCGGGTCCAAACTTCTGGGCCTGGGAGTGACCGGCGAGGAGGACGTAGTTTTTGGCGACGCCGAGCCGCTGGAGGGCGGCGCGCACGGGGAGGATCTCATCGCCAGTGGGCCGGTCATGTTCGGCGGAGCAGAGAATGAGGCCGACCTGTTTGGCGGGATCTTTGGTGCCCGCGGGTGCGATGCCTTCGGGCGCTTCGACGACGTAGCGTACGACCGTTTTGCCGGCGCTGTCCTTCAGTTCCGTTTCGGCGGAGCGGAGTGAGGGGGAGGCAAGGGCAGTGAGGAGAGCCAGCGCGGAGACAGGAGTGCGACGGAAAGAGAGCATGGGGTGGGCCTGATTCGTGAATGTTCGCGATTTAGTATATCGGGTGCGGACGCGTGGCATCCCGCTTGCTGGCTGTTGTGCGGGAGCTACCCAAATGCGACGTGCGTTGACTGGCGCGATACCGGCCGCGATTTGCCTGATTCTTTGCGCTGCGAGCGCATCCGCTCAGGTACACAAGATTCGTTCGCTGAACAGCTGCATCGAGGAGTTCTACGATCCGGGGATGTATAACTACCTCAGCTTCAAGAACCACTGCGCGCAGACGCTGACGGTGATGTTTGTGGCCAAGAACGGGTCGGGCGCAACCGGGACGATGGACCTGCGGCCGGGCGCGAGCGATTCCGTGGGGAGGCTGGCAGGCGGGGTGGTCCCCAAGGTGGGGATGTTCCAGTTGTATGTCTGTCAGGCCGGGTATGTGGCCGTGGATGAAGACAATAAAGCCGTCACTAAGCCACAGGCCAATTTCCACTGTCAGGCGAAAACGCAATAGCCGGGCGGCTGGTTAGAAGTGCAGCTTCAGCCCGAGCTGGATGACGCGTGTGGTGATGCCGGAGACACCGCCGCCGACGGCGCCGAACGTGGCCGAATTGATGTTCGTGTCCACGGTTTGCGGGTCGGGGTTGAAGTGGTTAAACAAGTTGAACATCTCGGCGCGGAACTGCAGGCCGCGTCTTTCGGTGAAGCGAAACTCCTTGTTAGCGGAGAAATCGAAATTCACCAGACCGGGAAGGCGGAAGGCGTTGGTGCGGGGTGAGGTGCCGAACTGCCCGTATGTGGCCTGAGTGAACGCGGCGGTGTTGAACCAGTGCTTCCAGGTGCGCTGATCGGCCGGGAGGTTGCCATCCTGTCCGGGAACCTGGTTGGGCCGCGAGGTGATGCCGGTGCCGGTGGTATCGAGGTTCGAGGTGACAGGCGAAGGGAAGCCGGTCTGGGCGGTCATGATGGTGGAAAGCTGCCAGCCATCGAGGGCGTAGCGGGCGGGGCCGTGCAGGTGGTGGGCGAAGGGGATGTCATACAGCACGGTGGCGACGACGCGGTGCTTAAGATCGAAGCCGGAGACGGAGCGATCGCCCCGCGCGTAGTAGGGGTTCTGCGGAGTGCCGATATAGAAGCCGCCGCCGATCTGGCCGCCGATATCGGATGGGCCTGAGATGGATTTCGCGAAGGTATAAGCGAGCAGGAAAGTTAAGCCCTGACCCATGCGGCGCTCGGCCTTGGTTTGGAGCGCGTGATAGATGGAGTTGCCGACGGACTTATCGGCGGTGACGGCGCGCTGAAACAGCTGATCGGGACGGCGGGAGGCAACGGAACCGAGCCCGGCGGTGCGCGGATCGACGATGGTCAGGGGCATGTTGAGATCGGGATAAGTCACGATGAGGCGCGTGCCTTTCGACCCGACATAGCCGACGTCGAGCACGATGTTGCCGGGAAGCTTCTTCTGGACGTTGAGGTTCCACTGCTGGATGTAGCTGTCTTTCAGGTTCTGATCGTTGCTGACGGCGAAGGGGAGTCCGCCGCTGTTGGTGGCTGCGGCGAATGGATTATTGAAAAAGATGTTGGGCTGACCGGAGAGGTTGCCGATGACGCTGGCTCCGGCTGTGGCCTGATCGCCTTCCGCCATGGCGAAGATGGCGTTCGAGACTTCGGAGGTGTAGTAGATGCCGTAGCCGCCGCGAACGACGGACTCGCCGAGGAAGGAGGGTCGGTAGGCGAAGCCGAAGCGCGGGCCGAAGTCTTTCATGTTCTTTTGCAGCAGGCCGCGACCGTAGGGCGAGTTAGCGGGAGTGTAGACATTGCCCAGCTGGAAGCCATTTTGATAGATATCAGCGAACTTATCGTCGGACTGGGTGTAAGGAGCGAAGTAATCCCAGCGGAGGCCTAAGTTGATGGTGAGGCGCTGAGTTACTTTCCAGTCGTCCGCGATGTAGTAAGCCTGGGTGATGTCGGTCAGGTTGGTGTTGGTGTGGGTGGGGTTCAGGTTATCTGAGGCGACATAGCCGAGCATGAAATCGGCGAGGGCGGAACCGGTGTAGATGCCGGTGAAGTTGAAGCTGCCGCGAGGCGCGCGGGATTGGGAAAACTGCACGTTGCGGCGGTTCCATTCCATGCCGATTTTGATGGAGTGGCTGCCGCGCTGCCAGGAAAAGGTGTCGAGGTACTGGAAGATGGAGTTGGCGCGGGTGCGCGGGCCGATCTGGCGCTGCAGATTGTAGACGCTGAAGACGCCGTCAGGACCGCTGATGCTGATGCTGGGAGGGCCGTATTCGAGCGGCAGGCGGGAAACGCCGGGGAGATTCATCTTGCCGGTGACATCGTAGGCGGGATCGTTGGTGGTGCCGAAGACTTCGGCTTCGTTGAAGGTGTGCCAGCCGAAGCGGGCGGAGTTGATGAGGGTGGGGCTGAAGGTGTGGATCTCAGAGGCCTGGGCGTTCTGAGTGCGGCCTAAGTTATTGCGCTGGTCATGTCCCCAGACAGGTACTGAGGCTTCGTAGGTGTCGTTGAACAGGTAAGTGCCGGAAAGGAGATCGCGCTGAGACAGGTTGTGGTCAATGCGGGTGGTGTAGTTACGTTGATAGGGCAGCGCGGTGTAAGCCACGGGAAGATAGTTATTGGCCGCGGTGGCATTCAGGTTGGGCTGGGGAACGAACTGGAGAAAGACGAGGGCCTGCGGGCTGAGGCGGGAAGTGGGAATGATGTTACCGGGGAAGGGGCTGCCGGAGAACGGATCGTTGATAACGAGCGGGGCTTTGGTCTTGGCGTTGATGACCTGGGAGAAATCGCCTGTGCGGATGGCCGCGGGCGGAATGGTCAGCGGCGTTACGGGCGCGCCCTGGGCGACATAACCGGATTCCCAGTTGAAGAAGAAGAACGTTCTGTCTTTGCCGTGATAGAGCTTCGGCAGCACGACGGGCCCGCCGATGTTGGCGCCGAACTGGTTGCGGTTCAGGCGGGCGGGCTTGACGCTCTTATCGGCAATGGCATCGTAACTCTGGGTAAGAGCGTCGTTGCGGTTGAACTCCCACAGGGTGCCGTTGAGTGCGTTGGTGCCGGACTTAGTCACCATGCTGACCTGCGCGCCGGGAGCGGAACCGGACTCGGCGGAGTAAGTACTGGTTTCGACTTTGAATTCGGCGATGGCGTCGATGGATGGGGAGAAGCTGTAAGTGACAGCGTCGTAATCCATGGTTTCGATGCCATCGAGAAAGAAGCGGTCGGCGGTATCGCGCTGGCCGTTGGCGGAGGCGGAGGTGGAACCGAAGCCGGCGTCGGTTTGGCCGACGGAACCGCGGCCGCGGCGCACGGTGATGGAGCCGGGAGTGCCGGGCTGCACGCCGGGAATGAGCTGCGCGAGCTGAATGAAGTTACGGCCGTTCAGAGGGAGCTCGACGATCTTGCCGGCATCGATTACGGTGCCGACAGTGGCATTTTCAGTTTGCAGCACGGCGGCTGCGGCGGCCACTTGGATGCTTTCCGTGACGCTGCCGACGGTTAGCTTGAAATCCATGCGGGCGGTCTGCTGAACCTGCAGTGTCATGCGGTCGACTTTCTGGGACTGGAAGCCGCTGATCGACGCGGTGACAGCGTAATCGCCCGCGGGCAGGAACGGGAGCGAGTAACTGCCGGCGGCGTCGGACTGCGTTTCACGCGAAGTATTTGTGCCGAGGTTAATTGCCTTGATCAGAACATTGGCGACGGCGGCGCTGGAGGTATCGGTGACGGTGCCGACGAGAGTGGCGGTGGTTTCCTGGGCGCGAATCGATGGGACAGCAAGGCTGAGCAGGACAGAGGCGAGCAGCAGGCGCGCGCGGCGTCCTGCATGAACCGTTTTCATTTGTGTTTCCCCTTTTGTGGCTGAGCGAAGGGCACCCCGCCCGGAGCGCTCAGCGAAGACTGTGTGACAGTTTATCACCGCGGGCCAGATAGAATCAGCCGAAATGCGCGCAGGCCTGCCTCGACTATGCTCAATCCGGCCGGCTTACTGCGTAGCGAGTGATCCAGAGTTAATACTCTTCAGCTGCTGGTGAGATACTTAGTTTCGCTATCAAATCGTACTAGGTAGTCATTCATTCTGAATTATATTAGTATTAATCCGGGTAAATTCACGGATCATGAAGTCGCTTCGCGTTCTGTTAGCCGCGTACCAGTGCGGTCCGGGGATGGGTTCGGTATCGCAGATTGGCTGGGAATGGTATTCGCGCATGACTCGCCACGCGTCCGTGACCCTGGTTACGCATGCGCGCAACCGCAAATGCCTGACGGCGGCTGGCGCCCCTCTGCCCGGCTCGGAAATTCTGTACATCGATACGGAGTGGTTCGCGGGTCCACTGTACCGGCTGGCGCGCCGGCTGTTTCCTAATAGCGAGCACGCGGTATTCCTGCTTTCCTCAGCGGATTTCTATGTTTATGATCGGGTGGCGTTGCGTCAACTCAGAAAGCGCGGGACGGACTGGGATGTGATTCACGCGGTGACTCCGGTCTCGCCACTGGCCGCCACGCGTCTGCACCGGCTTGGGATTCCGCTGATCGTGGGACCGTGGAACGGGGGACTGGCGTCGCCGGCCGGTTTCCCGGAAGTGATGAAGGCGGATTCGGGCTGGATGTACCGTGCGCGTGAGATCGGCCGGTTTCTCGACTGGAGTTTCGGCTGCACGCGCAACGCTGCGCTGATTCTGAGTGCGACGCGATCGACGGACCAAAGTTTGCCGCAGCGGGCGCCGGTTCTGCGGATGCTGGAGAACGGGGTGGACCTCGAGAGCTTCACCGCAGGGACCTGGGACTCACCGCCCTCGATGACGAATCCACTGCGGGTGATCTTTGCCGGGCGTCTGCTGCCGGTGAAAGGGGTGGCCATGCTGATAGAGGCGACGGCGCGAGTGCGCAGAGAACTGCCGGTGCGCGTCAGCATCGTGGGCGACGGACCGATCCGGCAGGAGCTGGAGGATTTGACGAAGCAGCTGGGCGTGGCGGATCTCGTGACTTTTGCCGGAGCCCTGCCGCTGACTGAAGTAGCCATAGAGATGCGGAAGGCACACGTGTTTTGTTTGCCTTCCGTGCGCGAATCCGGAGGGGCCGTGCTGCTGGAAGCCGAAGCGTCCGCGCTGCCGGTGCTGGCCGTGAATTACGGGGGACCGGCGGAACTGGTGGATGACGAAGTGGGGCGCCTGGTTTCGGCGGCGGGGCCGGAGGCTCTGATTCAGGGCCTGACGGACGCCTTCCGTGACATCGTTCGAAACCCGGAATTGTGGCGCCAGCGGGGTCTGCGCGGGAGGGCCCGCGCAGAGAAGGAATACGGCTGGGAGGCGCGTATGGCCAGCGCTCTGGCGATTTACCGCCAGACCGTTGCGGAAACAGTGCCAACGCGCGAACGGCGTTTTACAACGAGCGCAGAAAGTTCAGAATGTCCTGCTTCGCCTGGGCGGACAGGCCGTTGAAGTTGTTGACGACGGCGTTCGATTCGGAGCCCTGGCCGGAGTGCAGCTGAATGGATTGCATGAGGTCGGAGGTGCGACCGTCGTGCATCAGGAAGAGGCGCTGGCCGAGTCCCCAGAGCGGAGCGGTGCGCCACTCGTCGCCGCGGGCGAGGCCCTGCTGGATGTTGTCGTTCAGGTTGCTGCCCATGCGATGGACAAGCAGATCCGAATAGAGAAAGACGGGCTGATTGGCGAGCGCGGCGGATAAAGCGGCGCCGCTGTTGAGGGATACCGAGTGGCAGAGGGCACAGCCAATCTGGTTGAACTGGGCGCGGCCGCTGGCGATGGATGGCGTATCGGGCGCGGGCCGGGGCGGAGCGAGGAAGCGCATGAAGCCGGCCATGGCCGTGATGTCGCTGAGGCCGGCGAGGGGCGTGGACGCGGCGAGGTCGGTGCGGTCTTCGGGCGTGGCGTGGAGCGTGCAGCCGGGAGTCTCGTCCTGCTTGGAGGGGAAGAGTTCGTTGGTCACTCCCTGCTCGATGTTGTATGCCTGACCGGCGAACATGAGCAGCGATTTGGTCTGCGCTTTCCAACCGTAGCGGGTGACTGTACCATCGGCGGGATCGCGGTTCTCATGGCCCTGGATGCCGAGGCGATTCTTCTGCTGGCCGTTGGCATCGCGGTTAGCCAGGATGGTGGAATCGGTAATCGCCTCGATGAGACCGGCTCCGTACAGGACGGACGGGATGCGGAAGAAAGCGTTGTTGCGGGCTACCGCCGTGGCGAAATCGGGCTGCTGGATGTTGCAGCCGCCAGCATCGTCACGGCCGGTGATGACGAAGAGCTGGTGAACGACGCCATCGGGTGCGCCGGCGGGAGTGCGCGCGAAACGGACGGCGCGGATGGGACCATCCGACTGGACGAACGAGGGTACAGTGTTCTGCGCGCCGAAAGCAGTGGCGACGGCGATCTGCGGGTTGACCGCGGGGCTGGCGCCACCGGGCGCGGGCGCGGCGTGGCAGGCGGAACAGCTGTTCAGATTGAAGCGCGGGCCGAGTCCGGACGCCACGGTATCGACCTGGCTGAAGCGCGCGGCGCCTTCAGTGAAGAACGCGGTTTCGAGCGCGTTGAGGCCAGGCAGAGCGCGGCCGGCGGCGGGCTCTCCGGCGCGGGGACCGGGATCGGTCTGGCTGTACAGCAGGGGTACGGTGGCGGCAACACAGAGGAAGGAAAGGCGCAGGCTCATGACATCAGTGCAACAGCGCGGCGTAAAGCTAGTGTGCGTGGAAAGCGGAGAATTGTAAGGCTTTCGTAAATGTTGTTCGCGGCGGGGCGGAATCGAGTAATAGTAGTGAATCGCAATGGCAGCCGGAACACTGAGCACGCGCTTACTGGTGGTGGATGACGATGTGAAGCTGTGCCATCTGGTGCGGGACTATCTGCAGCCACTGGGTTATGAGGTGGCGGTGGCGCATACCGGCAGCGACGGGCTAGAGGCGCTGTTCGCGGGGGTTGCTTTCGACGCGGTGATCCTGGATGTGATGATGCCCGGGATGGACGGCTTCGAGGTCTTGAAACGGCTGCGGCTGCGCTCGAACGTGCCGGTGCTGATGCTGACCGGCCTGGGCGATGAGGCGGACCGCATTGTGGGTCTCGAGATCGGCGCGGACGACTATCTGCCGAAAACGTTTTCCACGCGTGAGCTGCTGGCGCGGCTAAGGGCGGTGATCCGGCGTTCGCGCCTGACCGTGGTGGCGACGGTGAGCGAAGGGGAGCCGCCGGTGGTGGTGGGTGAACTGCGGCTGGAGCCGGAAACGCGGCTGGCTCTGCTGGCGGACCAACCGCTGTCGCTTACCGCGGTGGAGTTCGATCTGCTGCTCTCGCTGGCGCGCGCGAGCGGACGGGTGAAGACGCGGGAGCGCCTGCTGCTGGAAGTGGCGGAGCGCGACTTTGAGGTGTTCGACCGGTCGATCGACGTGCATATTTCATCGATCCGGCGGAAGCTGGGCGACGATCCGAAGGCGCCGCGATTCATTCAGACCCACCGCGGCGTGGGCTACATGCTGCTGAAGCCATGAAGGCGCGTTTTCCGCTGGCCACGAAGATTGTGCTGCTGGCTCTGGTGAATCTGCTGGCGCTGGCGGCGGTGTTCGTTGTGTTTGCGCGGGTGCAGCTGCACGTGGAGTTTGGCTCATTTCTGTTTAGCGCGGCAGAGGACCGAGTGCTGGCGGCGGCGCGCCTGCTGGCTTTGGATCTCGCGGATACGCCGGAAAGCGGACGCGAGGATCTGCTGCGGCGTTATGCGCGGACGTATGGGGTGAACTTTTACCTGTTCGAGGACGGCGGAACGCAGGCAGGCGGCCAACCGGTACATCTGCCGCAAACCGTGGAGCAGGAACTGCGGCGTCCGCCGCCAAGGCGCGAGGGATCACCGCCGCCACGGCGTCACCGGAAGGAGGATCAGCGGGATGACGATCGGCCGAATAACGGACAGCGGCCGCCGCGGGGACACGGGCCTCCGCCGGACGGAGCGCCGCAGCATCCGATCTTTCAAGTAGCGACCGCGGATCCGAAGCTGTACTGGGTGGGCGTGCGAATTCCGCTGCGGGAGCGAGACGGGGACGAAGGCCGGCCGGGAACGGTGCTGATGACCTCGCCGACCTTCTTCGGCACGCCGCTGTTTTTTGATTACAAGCCGTGGGCGACGGCGACGGGAACGGTGATCGCGATCTTCGTGCTGTGCTGGCTGCCGCTGATTCGCGGGCTGAGCCGATCAATTTCGCAGATCACGAGGGTGACGGGGCAGATTGCGGAGGGGCATTTCGACGAGCGGCTTTCCGAGGCGCGCAACGACGAACTGGGGCGGCTGGCGGCGGCCATCAATGCGATGGCGACGCGGCTCTCCGGATTCGTAACAGGGCAGAAGCGATTTCTGGGCGATATTGCGCATGAGCTGTGTTCGCCAATCGCGCGGATACAGTTTTCGGTGGGGATTCTGGAGCAGCGCGCGGCGGAGGATCAGAAGACCGCGGTGCAGGATCTGCAGGATGAGGTGGGCCAGATGTCGGTGCTGGTAGGGGAGCTGCTGCAGTTTTCGAAGGCCGGGATTCAGCCGCAACAGAAGACGCTCCGGCCGGTGGATGTGAAGCCGATTCTGGAGGAGGCGGCGGCGCGCGAAGCGGGCGAGGCCGAGGTGCGGGTGACAGCGGACGCGGACCTGTGGGCGATGGCGGACGCGGACGATCTGCGGCGCGCCGTGTCGAATCTGGTACGAAACGCCGTGCGGTATGCGGGCAGCGCGGGTCCGGTGCTGGTTACGGCGCGGAGGGAAGGCGCGGACGCGGTAATAGCGGTGGCGGACAGCGGACCGGGGCTGCCGGAGAGCGAACTAGAGCGCGTGTTTACGCCGTTTTACCGGGCGGAGGCGTCGCGCAACCGGTCGAGCGGTGGCGTGGGGCTGGGGCTGGCTATTGTGAAGAGCTGCGTGGAGGCGTGCCGGGGCAGCGTGCAGTGCCGGAACCGCGTGCCGAACGGGCTGACGGTAGAGATCCGTCTGCGCGCGAAGTAGCGCAAACCCGTCCTGGTACGAAGCCCGGGGCGCATGCGCGCGGCGGGGCGTGGGGCCGCTTGTGAGCCCGTATTCTTGGCTGACAGGCTTCCGGTGAAGATATTTCTGCTGGCAATTCTGAGTGCACGTCTGGTGGCGGCGGCAGGCAACCCAGGCGTGGTGAACATTCGTGCGATGCATGCGGGCGTGCCGTGGCTGGGCACCGGGGTCTGCCTGGACACACCCTGCGCCCATGTGCTGACGAACTATCATGTGGCCGCGCTGCTGGGCGCGGATCTGCGCGTGGAAGGCGTGGCGGCGCGGAACGCGCAGTTGTTTACGGGGCCGTACGAACCCGGGGCGCAGGCGGTGGAGACAGCGCTGGGGGTACGGAAATATAATCCGGCGAAGGATCTGGCACTGCTGACGCTGGCGTCGGCCCTGCCAGGCGAATTTCGGGGCGCGCGGTTTGCGTTGGATGCTCCGGCTGTGGGACAGAGCGTCGTGCGCTCGGCCCGGTTCGGGGACGAGTACGACGAGGCCTCCGGCGTGGTGGTGAACGACGACGTGACGCATCGCTCCGCGGACGGCCGGCTGACGGCGATGCCGCTGCATTTTCTGCTGAGTTGCGCGAGCCGTCCGGGAAACAGCGGAGGCGCAGTGATGGACGCGGCCGGGCGCGTGGTGGGGATTGTGGCCATGCGGAGCACGGGCGGTGGTCAGCATGCGGGAACGCTGGCCATTTCGACAGCGCTGGTGGCGGAGTTTCTGAACGAAGCCAATCCGGCGCTGGCGTTGGCTTTGTTTCCGGCGCAGAAGCAGAGGGCGGTTACCGGCCCGAGCGAGCCATTGCCGGATGGGTTCCGCATGGTGAACGAAGCGGTTTCGGCGCGGGCCGATCTGGTTGGGTTACTGCGGGCGCGGTCGCGGGAGAATGGCGCGGCGATGGAAAACGTTGCGGCCCTGGAAGCGATCGACACATGGGAGCGCGGCAGGGCGAAACGGAGCTGGCTGTTTCAGGTGGCGACGGGCGCGGGCGGCCAGACGTATCAGCGGCTTCCTGGGCGGCAGGCGGCGACATCGAGCGTGGCATGGCCGCGGAACGTCGGGGTGACGCCGGGCGAGCAGTGGAGCATCCTCGAGCGGTTGCTTGACGACGCGCAGATTGCCTTTGGAGGAACAGGCAAGTACGAGGGCGCACCGGTGAACGTCTTCCGCTACGCCAGTTCTACGGGCGGATGCGCAGTGCGGTACGCGGGCCGAAAAATCTATGCGGGGTGCAGCGGCTGGGTGGTGGCGGATGCGCAGATGAACACGGTGCTGATCACGCAGCGAATGGACATTCCGGAGGGCGATGCGGCGGTGATCCGCTGGACGGAGAAGTTTGCGCCCGTTGCGGCGGGCGAGCGCACGTTTATGCTGGCTTCGGAACTGGAGATGAGCGGCGAATATCGAAACGGGCGCGTGTACCGCGCCTCGGCCAGGTGGAGCGGTTATCAGGTGTTTGTGGCGGAATCGACGCTGCGTTTCGATGCGGAAGTGGGACAGAACTAACCCCGGAACTGCGCGAGATGATGGCCTGCGCCATGCTTTCACCCATGATGCGGCAGCCCACTTCGCTGGGGTGGATCGGGTCCTGATAGGGATCCTGTCCGCGCCGCAGAGAGGCTTCAAAGAGCGGGCCGATTTCGAGTGCGGGAACATGCTCCTGCTCCGCTACGGCAAGGATCAGATTGTGACCTTCCTTCGGATGCCCACCGAGTTCGTCGATAGTGAGCATCTGGGCGAGCAGCACTTTGGCGCCGGACTGTTTGGCCAGTTCCATCATGCGGCGTTCGGAGGAGAGCGCCCAGTCGATATCTTTTTGCGTGGGAGCCGGATTTTCGTCCGGGTTCAGGTGCGGACGGAATGACCTCGGAAGGTAACGCGGCAGGTAATGGAACAGAAGTTCAGCCAGCGCGAGCGGCGGTTTGTGGCCGGGGTAATCGGGATCGACGTCGACGACGGGCTGGAAGCCAGGCACGTCGGCATAGTCGTGGCTGTTGAGGACGAAGATGACCCAGTCGGCATCGAAGAGGCCAAAGCGCTGGATGTAGGCGAGCTGGTTGGGCGGTCCCCAGCTCTTGGCGGCAATGTTGCCGACGACGATTTTTCGGTGGGGGTAATGCCGTTCGAGCGCGCGCTTCAAAACTTCGGTGCTGATGTTTGCCTGATCGATGCGCACGCCGTCATAGACCACGCTGTCGCCCACCACCATGACGCGCAGCTCGTTCGGCTCGGTCTTATGCGGCGGGAAATCGTCGCTGCGCATGGAATAGGCATTGATATGGATCAGGTGATGCAGCCGGTGGCAAGTCTGCGAGGGCACCCAAAGGTATTCGATCTTTGGATCGGCATACGAGAGCGGCGGCTCGCCAAGACCCAGGACGGTTCTGGCGAACAGTTCGGCCGCGCCTACGAGCAGAATCAGAACAAGAACGAATCTGGCAAGGAAGCCCAGGGGAGATTTCGCGGCCAGCGACATTCCGGCGCTAGCGGGAGGCCCATGCGAGGCCGTCGGCGCCTTTGCCGGTATCGATCAGCTGCTGCACCTTCCAGTCGGACGTGTCGATGGCCGCCACCTGATTGCTGGCGTCGCAGGACACGTAGGCCACCTTGCCATCGGGCCGCATGAGGATCTCCTGCGGGGATTTCGGCACGCTGATGGTGTGCGCGACTTTCATCGTTTTGAGATCAACAACGGCCACCTGATCGGATTTGGGCAGCGCGATGACGAGCCAGCGGCCATCGGGGGTGGAATCCGTGCCGTAACCGGCGGACGGGAGCGGCACCCAGGTTTTGATCTTATTGGTGGCGGTATCGATGACGGCGAGGCGCGGCGTGATCTGGTCGGAGGTGAAGACCATGCTGTCGTCAGGCGAGACGGAGATGCGCTGCGTGTTGCCGGAAATGGGGATGATGGTGAGGGTCTTGCGGCCCTGCATGTCGAGCACGGATACGGTGCCAGGTCCGACGTTGGCGGTATAGCCGCGGCGCCCGTCATGCGAGATGGCGAACATATGAGATTCAGCCTGGCCGGTGGGAATGGTGCCGACGATCTTCAGCTTGTGCGGGTCGACGATGCTGATAGTTTGATTGAGTTCCGTGGTGACGTAGAGCATGCCGTCCTTCGGGCCGAACTGCGGGCAGTGCGGACGGACGCCTTTGCCGAAATCGAGATTGCCGGTGACCTTGTGGGAGTCGAGATCGATGGCAACCATGTTCGTGCCGTCGGTGCCGGGCTTACCGACGCCGGAATCGCCATAGATGGGAACGTAGGCGGTTTTGCCATCGGGAGAAGCAATGACTTCGTGGCCGGTGACGCCGCCTTCGGGCACATCGGCGATCTGCTTTCCGGACATGGGGTCGACAATGCCCAGCGAGTGTTCGGCTTTATTGGCGACCAGCAGCTTGCCGGAGGACTGATTGGCGGAAGGGGCCATCATAACGGTTAAGGAGAGAAGGGCGGGAACGGCGAGGAAGTACCGATGCATTCGTTTACGATGATATCGCCAATGCGGTTCAGAGGTCGAGACGAAGCAGGCGGGCTGCGTTGAATCGTCCGATTTTGAGGCGGTCCGGCTCGGCGATGGCGCAGGCATCGAACCAGGCGGCGGCTTCCCCCATGTCTTCGTAGGGATAATCGACGGAGAAGAGGAGGCGCTCGGAGCCGACTTCGAGCATGGCGTTGAGCAGCGCCTGGGTACGGAAGTTGCCGCTCGTGGTGATGTAGAAGTGATCCCGCAGATAGGCAGTGAGAGGTTTCACCAGTCTGGCGGCTTCGGGGAACGCGGCGACGCGCTGCTGGACGCGGGACATGGCGAAGGGAAGCGTTTCGCCCATGTGTCCGAGGATGACGGTAACGCCGGGGAAGCGATCGAACAGACCGCTCATGATCAGCCGAAGAGCATGGGTGGCGGTTTCGACGCCCCACGCCCAGGCGGGTCCGAGCAGCGCTGGATGGCCCTCGTAGATGAGTTGCTGGGAGGGCAGCGGATCGCGGGGGTGCAGGTAGACGGGGACGCTGAGAGACTGGGCGCGCTCCCAGAACGGGAAGAACTTCGGGAGATCGTAATACTCTCCGGTGTCGCGGCTGCCCAGATTGGAATAGCCGTTGAGCATGGCGCCCTTGAAGTGGAGCGAGCGCACGGCGCGCTCGAGTTCGGCGGCCGCGGCTTCAGGCTCCTGCATGGCGATAGCGGCGAAGCCGGCGAAGCGCGTGGGATGCCGGGCAATGATGCGTTCGGCGAGAAAGTCGTTCGCTTCGCGGGCGCGCGCGGTGGCGCGGCGGGGATCGGGCTCGGCCTGAACACCCTGGGCGGTAAGCGAGAGCACGGCGAGTTCGATGCCGTGCCGGTCCATCCGGGGAAGGCGCTGCTCGGTGATGTCGAGCAGCTTTTGGCGCATGATGCTCTGATCGAGTCCGGCGGCCAGGCCGGAGGCGTACTCTTCAAATCCCGGAATGCCGAAGTGTTCTTCGAGAGCGATCTTGCCGGTCACGGCTTACATTTCAACGCTGGTGGCAAGGCCGCTCTGGGCGAGTTCGATGAGCTTGTCTTCGAACTCGGTGTTCAGCTTTGCGGTTTTTCGGTGGCGCAGGTACCAGAGATAGGTTTCGCGCAGGCCGGTGTCGAAGGGCGTGGGCACGAGCTTGAGGACGCGCTTCAGTTTGCCCATGGCTTCAGTGATGGGCGGCATGTCGAAATAGATGCCGAAGTAAGCGGGGTCGCCCATGGGATTGCCGCCGGCTTCGATGATGCGGTCGCGCGGAATCTTGACCAGGTTCAGCTTCTTCTTCGCGGCGCGGGAGAGCGCCTGCAGCAGTTCGAGCTGGGTGACGGGACGTTCGTTACCGATGTTGAAGGCCTCGCCGAGGGCCGCGGGATCGGTCATGGCTTTGAGCATGGCCGTGATCAGGTCTTTGATGTAAACGAACTGCATCAGGCGGCCGCCATCGCCGGGCAGAATCAGCGGCCGTCCGGCGCGCATGCGATCCCAGAAGAACGCTTCGCGATAGAACGGATTTTCGGGGCCGTAGATGAACGGGGGGCGGAAGGAAACGACCGGAAACCCGGTACGCTGCCGCAGGCGAAACAGCATGCGTTCCGAGGTGGCCTTATTGCGAACATACGGATCGGAATGGTCGTCCGGAGCGAGCGCATCGTCCTCATAGTGGTTCAGGCCATCGCCGTAAGCGGCGATGCTGGACATGAAGATGTAGCGCGTGAGCCGGTCGCCCAGGACCTGCACGGTGCCATCGATCTGGGCGGCGGTGGTGCCGCGCTCCCAGTCATAGGCGTTATCGAAAACAATCTCAAAACGGCGTCCTTCGAGGGCGCGCTTCATGGCGTCGGGATCATTGCGGTCGGCCATCAGGTTGTCGACGCGCTTCCCGAATGTATGTTTCGGCTTACGGTGCAGAACGGTGACGTCATGGCCAAGCTTCACCAGTTCAGCTACCAGGAACCGGCCGATGAAGGCCGTCCCGCCGATTACCAGAACTTTCATCCGATTAGTAACCAGCCCGGTTAGTCGTAGTATTCCATCCCGAGGTGAGTGATTAGCTCCTCGCCCATCATCCAGCGCAGCGTATTTTTCATCTTCATGAGCTGAATGAACAGGTCATGCTCGGGATAGAGACCGGGTGCGGTCATGGGGGCTTTGAAGTAGAACGAGAGCCACTCCTGAATGCCCCTCATACCCGCGCGCTGGGCCAGGTCCATGAACAGTACCAGGTCAAGCACCAGCGGAGCGGCCAGAATGGAATCGCGACACAGGAAGTCTACCTTGATCTGCATCGGGTAACCCATCCAGCCGAAGATGTCGATGTTATCCCAGCCTTCCTTGGCATCGCCTCGGGGCGGGTAATAGTTGATTCTTACTTTGTGGTAGAGATCCTTGTATAACTCCGGGTAGAGTTCCGGCTGCAGGATATACTCCAGCGCGGAAAGCTTGCTCTCTTCCTTACTCTTGAAGGAGCCGGGGTCATCCAGCACTTCGCCGTCGCGGTTACCCAGAATGTTTGTAGAGAACCACCCCGACATGCCGAGCATGCGGGATTTCAGGCCAGGGGCGAGGATGGTTTTGATGAGCGTCTGACCGGTTTTAAAATCCTTACCGCAGATGGGCACCTGGCGCTCGCGCGCGAGTTCGACCAGAGCGGGCGCATCAACGCATAGATGCGGAGCGCCGTTGGCGTAGGGCACGCCCATCTTGAGCGCGGCGTAGGCGTAGATCTGGCTGGGAGAGATTTCGGGATCGCTCTTTTGCAGGCCGCACTCGAAATCCTTCAGAGTGGCGTGCACGGCGGCGGGACGGTGGAAGACTTCGGTGGAGCCGCACCAGATCATGGAGAGCCGCGCGGCGCCGGACTTCTCTTTGAACTGACGGATGTCTTCCATCAGCATCTCGGCATAGTCCGCTTTCGAACCTTTGGGCTTCTTATTGGGTCCGTCTATGCGCTTGACGTACTCGCTGTCAAAGACAGCCGGCATGGGTTTCACCGCTTCGAGCGGTTGGCGCAGCTGTTCCAGTGTGTTCTTATCCAGAACGCCAGCATTCAGAGCAGCTTCGTAAGCGTTGTCCTCGTAGATATCCCAGCAGCCGAACGAGATGTCTTCGAGCGACGCCAACGGCGCGAAATCCTTGATGCGCGGACTATTGTTATCGGTCCGTTTTCCGAGGCGAATGGTACCCATCTGGGTAACCGAGCCGATGGGAGCCGAAATGCCTCTTTTGACCGCTTCCACACCGGCAATCAGGGTAGTGCTGACCGCGCCCATTCCGGGGATCAGAACACCCAGTTTCCCTTCTGCCGGCGCGACCTTAGTGCTTTGTTTCTCAGACAAACGTACTTTCTCCTAAACGGGAACGAATTTAGAGGTTACAGCGACCGGAGGCTCGGGCGCAACAGTCTGTTATCATAACAACTCGATGCGGGAGCGCGCGACGGCAACTTTGAGCGCCATCATCGTGGACGACGAGCAATTAGCGTCCGAAGAACTGGCTTTTCTTCTAAACGATTTCCCCGAGATTGAGGTGGTGGCGACCGGGCGAAACGGCCTGGAAGCGGTGGAGTTGGTGGAGCGTCTGGAGCCGGACATCGCCTTTCTGGACGTGCAGATGCCGGGGCTGGACGGCCTGGGCGTGGTGCGGCGTCTGCGAGAGCGCGATCCTGATCAACTGCCTTACTTCATCTTCTCCACGGCCTTCGAGCAGTATGCGGTTGAAGCGTTTCGGCTGGAGGCGCTGGACTATCTGCTGAAGCCGGTGGACCGGAACCGCCTGGCCGAAACGATTGAGCGTGCGAAGCGCAACGTACTGGAACGGAACCCGCAGGACCGGCTGGGCACGCTGGCACCGCAGGCGGGCGCGAAGAGTCCCGGGCCGCATGCGAAGCTGCTGGTGCGCAGCGGACCGCGCAACCTGATTGTGGACGCGCAGGAACTGATCTACGCGACGATCGAAAATGGCGTGATCACGCTGGTGACGGACGCCGTGGAAGGGCAATCGAACTACAAGACTCTCGAGGAATTGCAGGCGAATCTGGACCCGGAAAACTTCTGGCGGACACATCGCTCGTTTCTGGTGAACATCCACCGCATCCGCGAAGTGGTGCCGTGGTTCAAATCCGGGTATCAGATTCGTATGGGCGACAAAAAGAATTCGGAAGTGCCGGTGAGCCGCGTGCAGACTCGCCGGCTTCGCGAATTGTTGAAGCTCTGAACCCTAGGAGCCGGTGTAGTTGACCGTGGTGGTATCTGTGCCGTTGTTGCCGAAAGCATCCGTTACCATCAGCACGAAGTTGTAGAGACCCGGTCCGCCCCTGAAGGTGACAGTGGGGTTCGGCAGGTACGGGTTATCGAACGTCGCGTTGGTCCCCAGCACGGGCTGCCACAGATAGCTCACGACGGCAGATCCGTTGGACGTTGTGGAAGAACTGGCATCCAGCTTGAAGCCCTGCGACCCGGTGGTCACGTTTTTGGGGTTCGCGACCGCGGTGGGCGGGAACAAACCGCAGTTGGCGATGAAAGTGGAGGCGGCCGCCAGAATGGTGTTAGCAGAAGCGGCGGTGTCGAAGGCCGCGGGGAACGGAACCTGGCCGTTCAGCAGATTCAGGTAAGCCGCATGGCGCGCTTCCACGGTGGCGATGGTAGCCGCCGCGGTGACGAGGCTGGGCGTAGTGATCAGGTTGATGGCGCCGTCGTAAGCCATGACACCGGTGTTTTCGAGCAGCATGGCGACAGAGACGAAGCTGTCGACCGTCTTAAAGGTGGTGAGGTCCGAGCCGTAGGGCGCGAAGTTGTAGCAGTCTGGCGGCACTGGGGTTCCGCCCATCTGCTGGATGAGCGCGGAGATCTGCATCACGTGCGTCATTTCGTGCTGCATGATCAGCTGGAAATAGCTGTAGAGATTGGCAACCTGGGATGAGCTCAGTTTCTGGGCGAAGTTAGCCGCGGCAAACGCGCTCTGGGGGAATTTACCCAGTCCCATGGTGTAGAACGCGAGTTCCAGGCGTTCGAGCCGCAGGGCGTAGTTAAGGACGGCGACGTCGCCGCCGGAGCCGGTTTGCGCCTCCAAGTTGCTGGCCGCGCCGACAACGCCGGCCGCTCCTAACACAGCCGCCGCATTAGCGAAAAAGTCCCGGCGTGAGCGCACGCGCGCGTCTAAGCTATTCGTCTTTTCCATTCGATTCCTCTCGCCCGGAACACCGATGGGCGAAAACTCGATGGCAATCGGCCATCCAAAGTGGAAGTAAGGTCACGGTTCGCACTGTCTCGATCGTGCTATTTGTTACACAGTAACGCCGACTTTCCAAAGGGCGTAGGCAACCGCCTGGCGGAAGTAGAGGCTCCATTCGTGTTTCCCGGGATGCACCGTCAGGCGGGGAGAGCCGTAGACCCGGATGCCCTGATACTGCATCATGCGCTTGGCGCGGAAGATGTGATAGCCGTCGCTCACCAGGATGCAGGAGTGAAGGTTCATGCGGCTCATGATTTCTGCAGCGGCGGAGATGGAATACATGGTGCTTTCACCTTCCGCTTCCGTGATGATGGCGACGGGGGGCACGCCGCGGTCCATCAGGTATGAGCGGCCGACGGCGGCTTCGGTAAAGATGGGATCGCCGCCGGGACCGCCGGTGGTCATGATGAACGGCGCCATGTGCTGTTTCCAAAGCTGCAGGGCGTGATCAAGGCGAGCTCGCAGAACGGGCGAGGGACGGCCGCTGTATTCGGCGGCTCCCATCACGATGATGACGTCGGCCTTCTGGGCTTCCTCGTCGGTAGACTGCCTGCCGATGCGAATGGAAAGCGATACCAGATACCAGAGCAACGCGAGTGTCACGCCCGCGAAGAGAACGAAGATCGCTTTACGCTGCGTTATTCTGATTTCAACATTGTAGAAGAAAGCGTGTCCGGGAAAGAGTGGCCATCTTCCGTTCGATTTCGAGTCCTGCGAACCCGCTGTTGAAAGATGTGCGAAAGGCAATCCTGCGCGGGACACTGTCGGAGGACGGCTTCTGCGCGGCGGAATCGTTTCATCTGCTGAGGGAAGCGCTGGCGAGCGGACGGCGGATTGGCGGGGTGCTGGCGGCGGAATCGGCGCGGCATGCGGTGGAGCGTGCGCTGCATGGCCGGCCCGAGCAGGAAGTGGCGCTGGTGCCGGATCAGCTGTTCCAGTCACTGGCGGGGACGGAAACATCGCAGGGTGTGGTGGCGCTGGTGGAAGTGACGCCGGCGCCGATTCAGAGCCTGTTCACGGAGCGCATGCTGCTGATTGTGCTGGATGGCGTTCAGGATCCGGGAAATGCGGGGACCATTGTGCGGGCAGGAGAGGCATTTGGGGCCTCGGGAGTGATATTCGTGAAGGGATCGGCCAGTCCGTATAACGCGAAGACGCTGCGGGCATCAGCGGGCTCGCTGTTTCGCGTGCCGTTTGTTGCGGCTTGCGACCCGGCTATTGCGCGGACGGCACTGGCGCAGCAGCGGGCCGCGGTATATGCGGCGATGCCTTGCGCGGGGGGAGCGACCGCTGTGGATGAGGCGGATTACCGCGGCGCCTGTGCGCTGATTATTGGAAACGAGGGACGCGGGGTGAGTGAGGATTTTCGCTCGCAGGCCGCGGCGGTCACGATTCCGACAGCGGGTGTGGAATCCCTGAATGCGAGCGTGGCGGCGGCAATTCTTCTGTATGAAGCGCACCGGCAAAGGAGCCGCGCATGAGCCTGTTCGATTCGGCGCCGCTGCATGCGGACGCGCCGGTGACGGACCGCAGGCGTCCGCTGGCGGAACGGATGCGCCCGCGCACGCTGGACGAGTTTGTCGGTCAGGAGCACGTGCTGGGTCCGGACAAGCCGCTGCGCAAGCAGATTGAACGCGACGAGATGACGTCGCTGATCCTGTGGGGACCGCCCGGGGTGGGCAAGACGACGCTGGCGCATGTGATCGCGAATCTCTCGCGGTGCGAATTTCTGCCGTTCAGCGCGGTGCTGGCGGGGATCAAAGAGATCAAGGCGGTGATGGCCGATGCGGAACGAATCCGCAGGCTTGGGCGGCGGACGATTCTGTTTATCGACGAGATTCACCGGTTCAACCGGGCGCAGCAGGATGCGTTTCTGCCGTATGTGGAGCGGGGCGACATTATTCTGATTGGCGCGACCACGGAGAACCCCTCGTTCGAAGTGAATGCGGCGCTGCTTTCGCGGTCGAAGGTATTCGCGCTGCGGGCGCTGACGGTGCCGGAGGTGGTGGCGCTGCTACGGCGCGCGCTGGAGGACACGGAACGTGGCCTTGGCGATCTGCACCTGACCGCGGATGAGGAGCTGCTGGAACAGATCGCCATTCTGGCAAACGGCGATGCGCGATCGGCTTACAACACGCTGGAGGCCGCAGCTGCGGCGACTCCGGCGGGAGAAGCGCTTTCGCAGCAGGCAGTGGAAGATGCGCTGCAACGCCGGACGCTGCTCTATGACAAGAGCGGCGAAGAGCACTACAACGTGATTTCGGCGCTGCACAAATCGGTGCGCTCGAGCGATCCGCAGGCCGCGCTGTACTGGCTGGCGCGCATGCTGGAAGCGGGCGAGGACCGGATGTACATCGCACGGCGGATGGTGCGGATGGCGATCGAGGATATCGGTCTGGCGGATCCGCGCGCGCTCGAGCAGTGCATCGCGGCAATGCAGGCGGTGCACTTTCTGGGCATTCCGGAAGGCGATCTGGCACTGGCGCAGGCGGCGATTTATCTCGCAGTGGCGCCGAAGTCGGATGCATCGTACCGGGCGCTGGGGGAAGCGGTGCGGGATGTGCAGACGCAGGTGGCGGAGCCGGTGCCGATGCAGCTGCGCAACGCGGTGACGAAATCGATGAAGGCGTGGGGGTATGGCGAAGGGTACCAGCACGCGCACGCATTTGAAGACGCGGTGAATGAGATGGAGTGCCTGCCGGAATCGCTGAAAGGGCGGGTGTATTATCAGCCGTCTGACCGGGGGACCGAGAAGCGGATCGGGGAGCGGATGGAGGAACTGCGGCGCGTGCGGGAAGAGCGGGACAGGAAGGATTAGCGCGGGCTGACGGCGGGCGGTGTTCGATCCATTTGCCGGAAGACGAGGGCGAGGCCAAGGAGGCTGAGCGCGGCGAATAAGGCCATCATGCTGTCGGCTGGAGCGTCGCCGAGCGTGCCGGGGCGGGCCGAAGCAGGCCACGTGAAGGCATAGAGCGGGAAGATGACCAGCGCCTGAACTGCCAGCAGAGCGAGGGCCAGGCGTGGAGCACCTTCGAAAAGCCAGATGGCGAGCCCGGTGAAGAGGAGCAGAACATTGGCGAAGGAACCCTGGTGCATGACGGTGGAAGCCGGTTCAAACATCACCAGACACCAGATCACGAGCGAGACGGCGGTGATGGCGAGGAGATGCCCGGCGAAGCGGAGCGCTTCGGGATTGCCGCGGCGGCGGAGCCTTACCAGGAAGCCGGCGTTCAGCAGACCAGCGGAGAAAAAAAGCGCGTAGAAGCTGTTCGAGATAAACGTCTGCCGCGGCGTTTCGGGATCGGGCGAGAGATAGAAGAACAACGCGCGGAAGTTAGCCAGTTTGTTCGAGAGCCACTGTTCGAAGGTGAGGCGTCGGTAAGCGGTGATCAGGCAATCGATGAGGCTGTGCTGGAAATCAATAATACCGGCCAGGTGGGCTTTCAGAAGATTGTCGCCGGGAGGATCGTAGAGCTTCTGATAAGCCACCCAGGGCAGATCGATGACAAGAATGGCAGCCACAGCGGCGAGCGCCACGGGAAGCGTTGGCAGGCGGCGCGTTATAACTGCAAGGAACAGAATTGCCAGTAACGTGAAACCGATGCCGGGATGGCACAACAGGGCGAACGCCAGAGCGGCGCCCGCGAGTATGCCATCGAAACGTGTCCAGGCGGGACGGGGTTCGGTGAAGAAGGAAAGGCTGAGCAGACAGAAGGCGGCGGATAATAGTTTTGCCCAGACATAGAAGCTGTGGACCAGGCAGAAGTAAGACAGCAGGCAGAACGCCACGGCGAACGCCACGTGGCGTATGCTCAGCCCGGCGCTGCGCAGCAGCACCCACAGTCCGGCGACCCAGAAAGACTGCAGAAAGATGCCCAGCGATTGGTAGGTGAGCGGCTCCTTACCTTGCGGGAAGAGCGGCCGCTCCAGAAGGTCAATGGCGGACTGCAGCGGCGGACGATCGCTGCTGTGCCAGTAGAGGAACAACGTGGGAAATACGGACCGTCCGGTGTACATGCGTTCGGCGAGCATTTCGGGGAGCACGTTGTCCGGCGGCATGGACCGGTAGCGGACCTGCGCAAACTCCGCAGCGCGGCTGTCACTGGTGTAGAGATACCCGAGGGAACACGAGAAGGTTCCTGCAAGGAACACGGCTGCGAGACAGGCCGCGAGTTCCCGTCGGAGCGCGCGCTGGCCGGCGAAGAGGCTGCGGCGCATGATGAGGAGCGTGACACACGCAGCGGCACTTATGGCGAGTGCGCTGAACTTCCCGGCGGAGGGACTGAGCAGGTACACGCCGAAGACGCACCAGGCGCAGAGCGAGCTGGCGGCGAGGATGGCACAGGCGGCGCGCCGAAGATCGAACACAAACCCGACGCGGCCCAGGGCTGCGCAGGCGGCGAGGCCGGGAATCAGGAAGAGCAATCCGTAGGCGATTAGAAGGCCGTTGCGGAGGCCTGCGCGCAGAAGCGAGAGCAGCAGTGTTTGACCGCCGCCTTCAGGCAGCGTGATGCCCACCCATCGGCCCTCTGCGGAATTGCGGTCTTCCACGATCAGGCGCGCGGAACGGCCCTGCCAATCCTTGGGCAGCTTCCAAAAGTGCATGGCCCAGTAATGCCGGGGATCGGGCCGCATGGTGAGATCGAGCGAGCGTTGCCGCTGTTGATCGAACAAATAGATTCGGATGCCGGGTTCACCGGGCCAGCCGGAAACAAAGAAATGCAGTTCGTCAGGCGTTTGAAATTTCGCGGTGCGCAGAGTGCCGATTCCGGTACGCGCATCGGAATCGAACGGCTGAACATTCGGATGAGCGCGCGACCAGGCGTACGGCGGCTCAGTCTGTGTATCGCGGTGGAAGGACCCGGTGAGTTCACAGGAGCCGACAAGCGGGAGACCGGCTTCCGAGCCGCGGGCGGTACAAGCAATAAGCAGCAGGAAGACCCAGCGCACAAACAAATTAGAGCAGTTTTGTCGTATCAGTGCCCCAGATGAGTGACGTCGATATCAGCTTCACAGCCGCCGGGGATGAATGCCCGCACCTTGATCTCGTGCCAGCCCGGGGTCCATGCGGAGGCGTCGAGCGGCAGCGCGAAGCCTTTGTGCCGGCCGGGGAAGGTGGGAAAGCCGCCGTCCACATCGGCGCGGTGGCGGTCGGGAACGAAGGTTGTCTGGAACCTGCCATCGATGTAGAGGGAGAGGTGGGAAAGCGGGCGGCCGGCGAGCGCGTAGCCGGCAAGAACCGTTTTGCCGGGCACAGTCGACCAGGCGGGCGGGTCCTGAATGGCGCCGAAGGGGACGATGCCGCAGGAGGGCGAGCGTTTGATTAGTTCGGTATACCAGGGGCGCGGATAGGCGGGAATTATGACGCGGGTGCCGGCGGGCGCGGCTTCGAAGCGGGCGGCGGCCGGCGCGAAGCCGACGTTGTCATAGGGCTCGTGACGCCAATCTCTCACGATGCCGCAGCTCATCAGCGCGAGAAGAACCGCCGAGCCGATTCTTACAAACCGGGGCCGCCCGTCGCCCAGGCACCAGATGAGCGATGAAACCAGAGCCAGCATCGCGAACAGCCAGTAGCGGGTGGCGGGTTCGGTTTTGAGTGCCTGCCACTGCGGGCCCTGCATTTTAACCATCGGATATTTCAGCGAGGCGCAGGTGACCAGACAGGCGAACGCGAGCCAAAGCCGCTGCTCCGCACGAGCGCGCCACCCGCAGTAAAGAATCACCGCGAGGCCTGTTACGAATGAGCACCCGAGCAGCCACCAGGCCCAGATTTCGTTGTGAGTGGCGAGCGGGTTTTCGCCAACCAGCGCACCGATGAAGACCTGACCGCCGAGAAGTTGCACAAGGTTTCCGAATGTGGCGCCGAGCGGAGCGGCACTGCGCGTGAGCGCGGCGGTGTGCAGCAAGGCATAGAACTGCACCACCGCGGAGGAAGCGAGCAGGCCGAACACGGCGAGGCGCCAGGGGTGGCGGCACAGCCACCAGAACACGCCCGCGAGCGGCGCCAGCATCAGGCAAAACGGACCGGTGAGCCCGCAGGCAAGGAGAACAGCGGTGTCGAAGATGCGCCACTTCCAGGTGGCGGGCGGCGCGGAAACCACGATCAGACAGGCGGCCAGCGCTACGTGCCACTGGGCTCCCGTCACGGTGGCGTCCAATTCTTCGCTGCAGGGAATCGCGAGATAAAGAACAGCCATGGCCGCGCGCGCGGGAAACGGCGCCCAGCCTTGACAGCGGGAAGAGAGAAGCAGGAAGGCAGGCAGAACCTGGGACGTGATGCCGACCAGATTCATCACCAGCGGAGCGAGATGAAGGGGGAAAAGCAGCGCCAGACTGGCCGCGAGGCGCGGGAGAGTTTGGAAATATCCGTTGTGCGGCAGCACCACGGCGTGCAGCCAGCCGAGGTTATAGGCATCGCCGAACCAGTAGCTGGCATCTTCGGCGAAGAACTGCGCGCCGAACACCGCATCGGGCCGGCGCGAAATGACCATGACAATCGCCGCCAGAAATGCCGACAGCTGCCAGCGCCAGGTCAGGCTCACACGGGTGGAGCTACCTGGCGATGGCGGAGATTTCGAGGTGCGCTCCGCCCGCCAGCTTTGCTACACCCACCGTGGCGCGCGCCGGCCGCGGTTCGGGGAAATACTTCATGTACACCGTGTTCATGCGCGCGAACAGATCCATGTCGGCCATGTAGACGGTTACTGACACGCAGTTGCTGTAATCCATGCCGGCGGCTTTGAGGATTAGCCCAATGTTTTCGATGGCCAGCTTTACCTCGGCTTCGAACTCGGTGGGGATTTTCTGGGTTTTCAGATCGCGCCCGACCTGGCCGGCGACGTAGAGCGTACCGCCGCTCATGATCCCGGGACTGAATGGACCGCCGGCGGGAAAGCCTTCCGGCTGAATGGCCTTTTTGTCGGCTGCAAGTGCGGCGGAAACCGCCAGAATCAGGATCAGAGCAAAACGCATGATCCAGCTTACAGCAGCTTTGGACGGCTTTCCCGGCGGCTGAGCGCACGTCTTACTTATCGAGCTTGAGATTGATGGTGGCCTGTTTGCGGCCGTCGAACGAGCTGAGTGTTTTAGTAGGGCTGCTGGCGCCGTTATACATGGCATGAATTTCATAATCCACGTCGGTACTCAGGCTGTTAAAAAAGAATTCGCCCTGTTCTTTGGTGATAAAGGAACGGATTTGCAGCGATTTAGTGTTCTTCAGCTGCACCACCGCCCCGGCGACCGGACCGCCGGCAGCGGAAAGAATCACTCCCTGGACGGAGCGGCTGTTAGCGTCTTCGCCCTTCTTCTGAGCGATCACCAGAGAAGCCGGCGTGACTGCCAGCAGCACCAGCATCAGGACCCAGCCGCGTAACACCGGTTTCATCGCTCAACCTCCATAGCCACTGACGGGAAAACGCGCGGGCAGGTTGCTTCACTTCCACTCATCTTCTTCTTCGTCGTCTTCCTCCTCATCTTCCTCGTCTTCGTCGTCGTCCAGATCTTCCTCGTCTTCGTCGTCGTCGGCTTCGTCGGCCGGTTCCAGCTCAAGCGGGTCTTTGCCCAGCACTTTGAGCGATGCTCCGCACTCGTCGCAGCTCAGCGTGTCGCCTTCATCCACTTCTTCTTCATCCACGTCGATAGAACCATCACAAGCAGGGCAGTTAACCATGGGATTCTCCTAAGAAATTCTCCTGACGAAAATACTTTCTTTATACGACACTTTGGCGAACTGTGTAGCCGCGTTTGACGGCCATTGTGCGATTTCAGGCCTGTTGTCTGCGAGCGGCTTCGCGGCGGCGAGTGGTCGGCGGCACAATCCCTTTCAGGCGCAAAAACATGAAGAGCTGCGAGCGATGAGTCATCTCATGCTCCTTGAGACTTTGCAGCATTTCCATGCGTGTGACGCGCTGACCGTCGAAGCGGGTGACCTCCTCGCCCCAGAACTGGCCTGGCTGCTCCTGCAGGTCCGCGGTGCGGTCGCGCAACGATTCGACCAGCGCTTCGGCCAGATCCTGACGCGACGCATTCTCGGGCAACCGGAACATATACGGAGCGAGAAACTCGCCCATGTTGGGCTGAACGAAATTATCGGCGCCGGCGAGCATGGCTCCTGCGAGGCCGTGAGACGCCTGCAGGATGTGCACAGCTGTCTGGCGAGCGCTCATACAACCCTCGAGGAGCGAATCGTCCAGAGAGGCTTCGGGAAAATCGCTCACTGCCTGGGCGGTGTCCTGACGAACGGCGCGCCACGAATCCAGAACGGTCTGCAAACGGATCATGTCGTGATTGTACCGGGCACGGCGTCAAAAGATGGCATATAAAAAGGGATTCCGATTTTGCCCTTCGGCCAGCAGCAGCATCACAGCCATGATTGCCGTGACAGCGGTGCAGGCATAAACAGACCAGCGGCCCCAGGGTGGCAGCTGGGCCACCAGCTCGCCCTGGCGATCGCGGCGGCGAAACCAGTCGGCGACTTCCATGAGAGCGTAGGCCGCAAGCCCGGTAACGAGAGCGCGCGTGAGTGCGGCGGTGGGCGGAGCCAGCGTTCCCGGCAGATGGCCGATCACGTACCCAATGCTGCCCAGACTGTCGCCGCGGAAGAAGACCATCCCGAACGCGACCAGATGGAAGGTGACCACCGGGCCAAACAAGTCAGTGGCGCGGTCGGCGGCAGGGTGCTGCCGGTACAAGCGTTTGCGAGCGCGCGCGCTCAGCGCATCCACGCAAAGCAGGAAGGCATGCAGCAATCCGAACAGGGCGAAATTCAGGAACAGACCGTGCCAGATGCCAATCAGAACCAGATTGACGGTCAGGCTGAACACCAGGCCGGCATCGCCCCAGTTGCGCGTGGCCATGCGCAGCGGGGAAAACACATAATCCGTCAGCCAGGACGTCAGGCTGATGTGCCAGCGCCGCCAGTATCCGCTGATGTTGACCGCGGAGAAAGGAGCATTGAAATTCTCCGGCGTCTCGATGCCCAGCAGCAGCGCGGCGCCGACCGCGATATCGGTGAGGCCAGAGAAATCCGCATAGAGCTGGAGCGGATAGAGATAGAAACCCAGCGCAACCGGAGTTCCGCGCGCGCCGAGGTGGCTGTATACGAAATCGACGACCAGGCCGAGATTGCCGGCCACGACAAACTTTTTGAAGTAGCCCAGAAGAATGCGCTGCACGCCAGTGACGACATTATTGCGAGTGGCGGGCCGCGCCTCGTGAATCTCGGCGAGGAAACTTTCGGCGCGCTGAATCGGTCCGGCCACCATTTGCGGAAAGAACGAGGTGTAAGCCGCAAACGCAACGAAGCTACGTTCGGCAGGCATCTGAATGCGGTACACGTCCACGACATAGCTGATCAGTTTGAACGTGTAATATGAGATGCCAAGCGGGATCAGGATCTGGTGCGCCAGCAGGCCGCGCCAGAGAAAGACGGTTTTGAAAACACAGATGAGCCCGACCAGCACGGCAACCGCGGCCACCAAGATTGCGCGTTTAGTGCGATCCGTAGCCGCGCGCTCCAGAAGCTTCGCCGCGTGGTAAGCGACCGCAGTCGCGCTCAACAGCAGTAAAGAGAAACGTCCGCTCCAGGTCCAGTAGAACGCGTAGGAAGAGACGGTCACCAGCGCCGCGCGGAGGCGCACCGGCGCGAGGCTGTAGACGACCGCCACCACCGTCAGAAACACCAGAAATTTGAAAGTGGTGAAGTCCAAAAAGCCGGCCGCCTACGCCGCTTTTTTCTCGATCAACGTGATGAAATCGCCGACGTTGTTCAAGCCGCGGACTTCGCCGGTGGTCAACCGGATGCGGAATTCCTTTTCCACCGCGACGATCAGGTTGATGTGCGAGAGCGAATCCCAGCCCTCCACGTCAGCCGCGGTCATTTTGTCGTTGATCTGCAGCGAGGGCTCGTCGAAAATATCCTGGAAAAGCGCGGTGAGCTTCTGCTTAACGGTGTCCCGATCCATTTGTCCTAAACCTTTTCCGAGATGTATACAGTGCGCGGCTGCCAGGATGCGGTATGCAGCTCCCACTGAGCCCTGCCTTCGCTCTCGCACGTCTTTTCAAAACCAAACTGCGCGTAGAAATCCTTCACCATAGCGTTTTTCGCGGTGGGGATGTATTCGCCAGCGATTCGAGCGAGACCCCTCTCCCGCGCCAGTTCCACCACGCGATTCATCAGAAACTGCTCCACGCCGCGGGTCAGCACGCGGCAACTCATCAGCCAGTCCGTAATCCGAAGTTCCTCCGGCTGAGGACTCAGGATCACGATGGAGATGAGCCCGTGGTCGCCAAATCGGTCGCTTAGCGTGGCGGAGAGGGGAAGACAGCCTTCGCCGTCGCGCATCATCCTTTCACATTCCGCTTCGCTGTAACGATGGGTGGTCAGATTGAACTGATTGCTCCTCTGAATCAGTTGCGCGATGCGGCTGATTTTCTCGGGCTGAAAACGGACCACTTCGATGATCATCTGCAGCGACGCCAGGTAATCGTCGATGCTGGTGAAGCTGCTCTGCAACTGCCGACGGCCGGCTTCCTGCTTGTACAGGTCGGAGCGCGCCACATCTTCGGCGGAGAAGGAAGACGTCTCGAAGAGATTCAGCCGCGAGATCACCCGGACATAATCGGCCGGGTCTTCCGGAAGTTCAGGAACGATCAGGTCCGGCAGAAATTCCCGCACCAGATTACGCTCGAACGGATTGTCATCGAGGAACACCATGGAATCGAGGCCGATTTCGAGCGTGTCGCGAATGCTCCGGATGTTGTCGGCCTTATTGTCCCAGTTGGCCACGAACACGGTGATGTCATCGAGCTTCAGCACCATGTCCGGGTTCTCAGTGAATGGCCGCACGGCATTCTCGTGATCGTTCTTGCTGCATACCGTCAGCAGGATGCCGCGCCGCTTCAGCGAGAGCAGCCAGCTTTGAAAATGGAAGAACGCTTCGCCGTCGCCATGCGCGCCGATTGCGATTCCGTGCGGTCCGTCGTCTCCGACCACGCCCCCCCACAGCGTATTGTCCAAATCCAGGACGACGCACTTCACCACGCGTCCGGCGGTGGCCAGCGTGATCTGGACCAGCGCCTGCGCCACCAGCGGCAGATGCTCCAGATTGCAGAACGCCTTGGTCATGTTCCAAAGGCGATCGTCGAACCATTGCCTGCGGCCCACGTCCGACGCGATTGCTTCCACGTCACAGATCAGTACATTGCCGCGCTCGCGTGAGCGCACGTCGATTTCAGCATTCAGAGCCGCCACGCACGCCACCAGCGACTGCGGCGCTTTCCGGTCGTAATTGCCGAACTGCCGCTCATCCGGGAGGGGGAAATTGCACTGGATCACGCGCGCGCCGGTCTGGGCGATCAAAGCATCCCAAAGCTGCGTTATGCGGTCGGCTGACGCTTCCACAAAGCCCGCCGGGCCCTGCTGGTAATAACGGTTGCGCAGCGCCTGCGTACAGTTGGCAAGCACTACTATCGACGGACGGAACGCGTACAGCCCGGATGCCGGGTTGAGCACCTCCAATTCGGCTGCGTCGAAAGCACCTTCGTAGATGTCCACGCCGGAGCCGTTCTCGTGGAACAGCGCTTTCAGCAAGGGGACGAACTGCTGGGACGCCGCGTCGGAAAGAATCGCAAGGCGGAGCGTCTGCTTCGCGGCGGAAGCGGTTAGGGACTTGCCGACCCGGACCAGCCGGCGGTAGTCCAAATCGATCATTTTCGGAGAAATCACAGCGGTCGCGGTAACCTTCGCATTATAGAGGATGAAAAGGCTGCAATCTCTCATCGCAGGATTGATCGTGCTCGCGTGGGCCGGGCTGCTGGAAGGCGGCCTGCACGCGGTGGATCTGCGCGTCGAGGGGTCTCTTTATATTCATGACGCGGTGCGGCGATTTCATCTGCGTCCGCGGGCGCGCGCCTGGTATACCGAGGAAGGGGAAACGTTCGTCACCATCAACAGCCGCGGCTTTCGGGACCGCGAGCGGATGCCAGGAGCGCACCCCGGCGCGTTCCGCATTGCGGTGATCGGCGATTCCACGGTGGCCGGACTGCAGGTTGGCGAGGCGCAGATGTTCACCCGGGTGGCCGAGCGTGCTCTGGCGCCTGCGCGCGTGGAAGTTCTCAACTTCGGCGTTCCGAATTACGGCCTGGCACAACAGTTCCTCACGCTGCGGGATGAGGTGCTGGCGTACCAGCCGGATCTGGTGGTGGAAGCGATATCGCTGACCAATGCCATCCTGAACAGTACCCGCACAACGTCCGTCAGCCGTTCGCCATATCCGTATTTTGTCGAGCGGAACGGAGAGCTTACGCTTGACGACCCCGCGGAACCCGAGTGGCTCAGCGACCGCGCGCAAGGCGCTCTGCTGGACGCCGAGAACCGTTGCGATTTGGCGCTGCTGTTCTTCAAAGCCCAGCGTGTTCTCACCGGCATGGCGGATGTCTGGTTAGAACGTGTTCATTTACAGCAGCCGCTTCCGCCACACTTTTATGAGCGCTCGCTCATTCCCACGGGCGATCCGGCGGTGGAACAGGCGTGGGACGTCTCCGAGAAAACGCTGCGCATGATGCGCGATTTGTGCGCGAAGAACGGCGTCCCGTTCTGGCTCGTCACCCTCGATATCGCGGGACAGGTGGATCCCGATCCAAACGCGCGCGAAGCGTACCTGCGCGGCCTTGGATCACCGGATCCCTACTACGCCGATTCGCGGCTGATGCTCTTTGCCGAACAGAGCGGCATTCCCGCTCTCCAAAGCGCGCCGGTACTGGCGGCATACGCCTCCCGCACCGGCCAGTGCCTGCACGGCTTCTTCAACACCCCGCGGAACTACGGGCACCTCAATGCCACCGGACATGAGGTGCTGGGAAATCTGGTGGCGGAGAAAGTGAGCCCGCTGGTTACTGCAGCTTCCGCACCTTGATGGAGCGGAACCAGGCATCATCGCCATGGTTCTGGAGCGAAATAGGGCATTCGTTCACCGGCTGAGTGGCCAGTAGTTCACTCACATGCGGGCTATCCGCCCAGCGCTTGCGGATACCGGCGATCGCGGCCTCCGAATCCAGACTGGAATCCACCACTTTCACGCCGTTCAGCCAGTGTTCCACATGGTTGCCGCGCAGCACGATCCGGGACTGGTTGAACTGACCCACAGGTTTGGCCGCCGCCGTCGAGGGCGCCACCATATCGTAGAGCGCTCCGGCGGTGTGTTTTACGTTGCCCAGAGCGTCGGAATTGGCGGTGTCGTCGGTCATTTGGTATTCAAAGCCGATCACATAATCCTGACCTTGATCGGGGCGCTTCGTGACCGGCCGGAGGCAGGTGGCTTCCACTCGCGTTTCAAACCGGCCCGGCGAATCTGCGGCTGGAAGCAGAAACATATGCTTCTGAATCCGATACTTGACGCCGCTGTTGCCCGCGGGCGCGATGCGCCATTCGAAGCTCAGTTCGAAATCGGTGAATTTCTGGTTGGTGAACAGGTCTTCGGTGATGCGCGCATGCTTCTGTGCCTTCAGGCAGCCGTCTTCGATAGTCCAGGCGTCTCCCGGCGGGTTCTTTGTGCGCGGGTCCACCCAGCCCTTCATGGATTTGCCATCGAACAGAAGCGTCCATCCTTCAGCCTTCTCCTGCGGCGTCAGAGAGTTCTGCGCCCACCCGACGCCGGCGAGGGTTACGGCCAGCAATACGATTGGCTTCATGGTTAAGTCTCCAGACGGCAGATCAGCAGCTCGCGCTCATAGATCATCTCGGGCGGCAGGTGGTCGTGCAACATGATGAAGAGTTCCTCATGCCCGATCACCTCATGCCGCCACTCGGCCGCGCTGAACGCCTGCGCCTGATCGAACGCTTCCTTTGAGAAGGTGAGCCCGTCCCAATCCATATCGCTGTAGCGCGGCATCCAGCCGATCGGCGTTTCCTTGCCGAGGGAACGGCCGCGCGCGCGATCCACAATCCACTTGAGCACGCGCATGTTTTCGCCGAAGCCGGGCCAAATGAACTGACCCTCGGCATCTTTGCGGAACCAGTTTACGTGGAAGATGCGCGGGGTTTCATGCAGGGTGCGCTGCATCTTAAGCCAGTGGCGGAAATAATCGCCCATGTGATAACCACAGAAGGGCAGCATGGCCATGGGGTCGCGCCGCACGGTACCCACGGCGCCGGTCGCTGCAGCCGTGGTTTCCGAACCCATGGTGGCGCCAACGTAGACGCCGGAACTCCAGTTGAAAGCCTGGTAGACCAGCGGAATGGTGGAGGCGCGGCGTCCGCCGAAAACCAGGGCGCTCAGCGGCACGCCGTTCGGATCTTCCCAGGCGGGATCGATGGTGGGGCATTGCGAAGCGGGAGCCGTAAAACGCGCGTTGGGGTGCGCGGCTTTTGCTCCGGTGGTCCTGCCGATTTCGGGCGTCCACCGGCGACCCTGCCAGTCCAGACACTCGGCGGGCGGTTCCTCTGTCATACCCTCCCACCAGACGCCGCCCTCGGGAGTCAGCGCCACGTTGGTGAAGATGGTGTTCCGCGCCAGCGTCTTCATAGCGTTCGGGTTGGTTTTCGCCGAGGTGCCCGGCGCCACACCAAAGAAGCCGGCCTCCGGATTGATCGCGCGCAGATGGCCTTCGGCATCCGGTTTGATCCAGGCTATATCGTCGCCCACCGTCCAGATCTTCCAGCCTGCAAACGCGGGAGGCGGAATCAGCATCGCGAGGTTGGTTTTGCCGCACGCACTGGGAAAAGCGGCAGCCAGATAAGTCTTCTCGCCCTGCGGATTCTCGACCCCGAGGATCAGCATGTGCTCCGCCATCCAGCCTTCGTCACGCGCCATGTTGCTCGCTATGCGCAGGGCGAAGCACTTCTTGCCGAGCAGCGCGTTCCCGCCATAGCCCGAGCCGTAAGACCAGATTTCGCGCGTTTCCGGGAAATGCACGATGTACTTCTCAGAGTTGCAGGGCCACGGCACATCAGACTTGCCCGGTGGCAGCGGCGCGCCGAGCGTGTGCATGCACGGCACCACACGTTTCACATCCTTATCGATTTCGCGAAAGACCGGGAGGCCGATGCGGGCCATGATGCGCGTGCTGACAACCACGTAGGGCGAATCGGTCAGCTGCACGCCGATCTGCGACATGGGCGACCCGATGGGTCCCATGCTGAACGCCAGGACGTACATGGTGCGGCCCTGCATGGAGCCGTTGAACAGGCCTTTCAGCTTCTTCCGCATTTCAAACGGGTTAACCCAGTTGTTGGTGGGGCCCGCCGTGTCTTTCGAAAGTGAACAGATAAAGGTGCGGTCTTCCACGCGCGCGACATCGGTGGGATTCGAGCGCGCGTAGTAACAGCCGGGCCAAAGCTCGTCGTTCAGTTTGGTGAACGTGCCGGCCTCCACCATCTGGCGGCACAGCGCGTCGTTCTCCTCCTGCGAACCGGATACCCAGTGAATGGAGGCGGGTTTCGTCAGGTTCGCCATCTTTTCCACCCAACGCAACAGGTGCGGATTCTCACTCAGCGGGGCGGACGAATTCCGAGGCTTCTTCAGAGTCGCTGGCATGGGTCGGCGACCAACATAACATGATCGCCGGGGGTCCATACAATCGAACCAGGGCTCCGCAATGACACCCCTTGTGGAGGCCTCGGATCACGCTTTCCGGCACGCGCGCGGTTCCGGGCGCGGTTGCCGAACCCGCGCCTATCGGATAGCCTTAAAGATTCGGTTCCTTACAGTTTTATGAAAAATCGGGCGTGGGGCGGGGACTATTCGTTTCTGCTGTCCAATCTCATGAAGAAGGATTTCAAGATCCGCTACCGCAACATGTCTCTCGGCGTGTTTTGGTCGCTGCTGAATCCGCTCGTCACCATGGGGGTTCTCACCTTCGTGGTGTCTCAGATTTTCCGCAATCCCACGCCGAATTACCCCGTCCGCATTCTTTGCGGCCTGGTGCCCTTCAACTTCTTCAGCTTCGCCTGGGGCAGCGGCACCAACTCCATCGTGGAAGGCACGGCGTTTGTGAAGCGCGTGGCCGTCCCGCGCGAGATCATCCCCATCGCCTCCGTGCTCAGCAGCTGCCTCCATCTGGGGATTCAGATCGGTCTGCTGCTGTTCATGACCCTGCTCTTCGGCAACAAGGTAAACCTGAACTGGCTCTGGCTGCCTGTGCTTTGGGGCCTGTTTATCGTGTTTGTCTGCGGGCTGACGCTGATGACGTCCGCGCTTAACGTCTTCGTACGCGACGTGCGCTACCTGGTGGAATCGTTCAACGCGGTTTTGTTCTGGCTGGTGCCCATCTTCTACGGCTTTGAAATCGTGCCCGCGAAGTACCGGCTGATCTATGAGCTGAATCCCGTTTCCGCACTCGTGTTTGCGCTGCGCCGCATCCTGGTTGAAACCGGCACGCCGCCCCTTTCGCTGCTGCGCAATCTAACGCTGGTATCCTTCGGCTTCCTGTTTCTGGGCTTTTTCGTGTTTCGCCAGCTGCGGCGAAAATTTTACGACTACCTGTAATCCATGGCTCTGATCGAATTCGAACGCGTATCCAAGACATTCAAGCAAGGCGCCGGCGCCAAGCTGCTGATCGGCCACATGCAGGATCGCTTTCGCCGCACCCAGCGGAATGTCTTCTACGCATTACGAAATGTCTCCTTCAAGGTGGAACAGGGCGAAAGCCTTGCAATCGTGGGCCGCAATGGCGCCGGCAAGAGCACGCTGCTGGGGCTGGTGGCCGGCCTCACCGATCCCAATGAGGGCAGTGTTCGCGTCAGCGGGCGGGTGGCCGCTCTGCTGGAACTCGGTTCCGGCTTCCATGCCGATCTCACCGGCGTGGAAAACCTCAAATTGAACGCGTCGCTGCTCGGCCTCAGCCGCCGGCGGACCGCGGAGGTGTTCGACACCATCGTCGAATTTTCCGGCATCGGCGACTTCATCTATCAGCCCATCCGCACTTACTCCACCGGCATGGTGATGCGGCTCGCCTTCTCCGTAGCCGTTCACGTGGACCCGGATATCCTGATCATCGACGAAGTTCTTGCGGTCGGCGATTCCGCTTTCACGGCGAAGTGCATCGAGAAGATCATGGAATTCCGCCGCGCCGGAAAAACGCTGCTGTTTGTCTCACACGCCGGCTCCACGCTCGCGGCGCTGTGCGACCGGGCGCTCTGGCTCGATCAGGGCCAGGTGATGGCGGACGGTCTGATCACCGAAGTTGCCCCACTTTACGAAGGGCATGCCGCGCCAGCGCCGGTAAGTGCCTGAGCCGGTCGTCACCGTCGCCATCCCCACCCTGGCGGCAGACGACGCGCTGGCCGCCTGTCTCGCTTCTCTCGCTGCGCAAACTTTTTCCAGTTTCGAAATCATCGTGATCGATAACAGCGGACAGGGGCTGGTGCGGCGGCATGGGCACGCTTCCCTGCCCCGCGTGCGCGTGCTGGAGATGGAGCGGAATGTCGGCTTTGGCGCGGCCATTAACGCGGCCGTTGACGCATCCGCTTCTCCTTACCTCGCGACGCTGAATGACGATGCGATCGCTTCCCCGCGCTGGCTCGCAGCGCTCGTCGCGGCGCTTGAACAGGCTCCCGAAGCGGGCATGTGCGCATCGCAGGTTCGTTTGGCCGAGGAAGGATTGCTCGATTCCGCCGGCATGTTGCTTTGCGCCGATGGCAGCAGCAAACAGCGCGGCCACGGCGAGCCGTTCACTCGCTTCGCGGCGCCGGATAAGGTGTTGCTGCCCAGTGCCTCGGCCGCGCTGTATCGCCGCGCCATGCTGGAGCGGACAGGCGCCTTCGATGCCGATTTTTTTCTTTACTGCGAGGACACTGATCTGGGTCTGCGCGCGCTGCGTGCCGGCTGGACCTGTGTTTACGCGCCGGATGCCCAGGTGGACCACCGCTATTCGCACTCCGCCGGCCGCGTCTCTCCGCTGAAAGCCTGGTATGTGGAGCGCAACCGGCTGTTCGTCGCGATCAAGAACTTCCCACCCGCGATGCTGGCTGCAGTTCCCTTCGTTACGTTGGTTCGCTACGGCTGGCACGTCTGGTACCTGCTGCGCGGCGTGGGAACCGCGGCGCGATTTCGTCATTCGGACGAAAACTCGGGCTGGACCCTCGCCTGGTATGTAGTGAAGGCGCACGCATCGGCAATCGGCAACCTACCTGCCCTGCTGCGAAAACGCCGCGCGATTCAGCGCGACGCGAAAATGCCATCGGCGGATTTCACCCGGCTGCTCCGCCGCTTCCGCATTACTCCGCGCACCATTGCCGGGCTTTAAACGGCGGTGTTCTGATACTCTCACTGGCGGAGGATCTCACGTGCGTTTCCTTACCCGGCTCCGGCTGCCGCTGCTGCTCATCGGCCTCTCCGGCACCTGCTTCGCCCAGTTCAATCTGGGAACCATCACGGGCACGGTCTTCGATCCTAACGGCGGCACGGTTCCGTCCTGCCGGGTTACCGTGGTCAGTTTGGAAAGCGCAGGCACGCGCACGGCCGAGACGAACACCGCCGGGTCGTACGCGATCGCTTCCCTGCCCGCTGGTCCGTACCGGATCACGGCAGAGGCTTCCGGCTTCCAAAAAGCTCTCGGTCAGCTCACCGTTGGCGTGGATCAGACCGTTACCTCCGATTTCCATCTTTCCGTGGGCAGCGTTTCCGAAACCGTGCGGGTCACCGAGCAGGCAGCCGAAGTGGCCGTCGAGAAGGAGAGCCATGAGGTTTCCTTTGTGGCCGGAACGCAGGCGCTCGAGAATCTCCCGGCTCCGGGCCGCTCCTTTCTAAACATCGCGGCACTCGGTCCCGGCCTGCAGAAATCCACCGATTCCGCAGGAGGTCCGTTCACCAACTTCGGCAGCGCGAGCCATGCCATCGTGGTGGCGGGACAGGTCATCGGCAGCACCACGTTCCTACAGGATGGAGTGCTGAATATGAACGTACTTACGCAGACCGCCAACATCGTTGCGTCGATTGAGTCGGTGCAGGAAGTGAGCATCGAATCGAACGGGATGTCGGCGAAATTTCCCTCGCCCGGCCTGGTGAACGTGATTACGAAACGCGGTACCAATGCCTTTCACGGAACGGCGTATGACTACCTGCAGAACAATGCCCTGAACGCCCGGAACTTCTTCGCTGCGACGACCCCTGTTTCGCGCTACAACCAATTCGGCGCGAATCTGGGTGGCCCCATTCTGCGCGACAAGCTGTTCGCCTTTTTCGATTACGCCGGTCTGCGCCAGATCAACGGCACAGTCTCCCGCAGCCGCGTGCCCACCGCCGCTGAACGGCAGGGAAACTTTCAGGCGGATAACGTCATCGTCTACGATCCGGCCACATATAATGCGGCCACCGGCTCCGTCTCTCCGTTTCCCGACGACACCATCCCTGCCGCGCGCCTCAGCCCCTTCGCCGCTCGCTATCTCGCTTACTTCCCCCCTCCGAATGTGCCGCTCGTTGGCGGCATCAATTACCAGGTGAATCTGAACAACACCACCAACTCCGATCAATACCTGGGACGCGTGGATTACAACCTGTCCAACAAGGATGTGATCTATGGTGAGATCCAAACCTTCAACTCGCCCGTGGTGAATCCCAGCTTCTCCAACAATCTGTTCGGCATCGAGTACCTGAACAGCGGTAAGAACGCCTCCATTCAGGACATCCACATCTTCTCCTCGAACGTCATCAACATCGCGCGTGTGGGATATAACCGCAGCATCCTGCTGCTCAGCCAGCAGGGTGTCGGCGCGCAGGATTACGTGCAGTTGTTTGGTCTCCAAAATCTAACGCTGCCGGCGAATGAATCCATTCCGCCATCGGTCAGCATCACCGGCTGCTGCAGCCTGGGCAATGCCACCAATCCGCAGGGCGGCACACAGAACCTGTTCCAATACGCCGACGAAGTGAACTGGACGCGCGGCCGTCACCAGATCTTCATGGGCGTGGAAGCAGACCGCATCCAGTTCGACGGAACCTGGCTGATCTATAACGGTGGTTTGTATAACTTCAACGGCCAGTTTACTTCCAACCACCTGACCGGCAGCGCGCTCAAGCTCGGCCCCGGCCTCGCCGATTTCCTTCTCGGCTTTCCCAGTTCCGCGTCCGGCGCGCAGGGCATTTCCAACGGAGCGTTCCGCGAGACCGACGCCGCCGCTTACATCCAGGACAACTGGAAAGTTTCCTCAAAGCTGACGCTCAATCTGGGCCTGCGGTACGAGTACTATCAGCCGACGCATGACAAGTGGGGCAAGGCCAGCATCTATGACCTGCCGACCAACACCAATCATTTCGGATCGTGGATGTCGAATTACCTCAACTTCGGTCCGCGCGTGGGTCTGGCATACGCGCTTTCGGACCGCACCGTGATCCGCTCGGGCTTCGGCATTTACTACAACGGCGAACCCTACAACTTTCTTCAGTGGATGCTGGCCAAGACGCCGAACTACACGCTGCAATCCGTAACACTGCCGGTCGCAACGCCGATTCCCGTCGCCAACGTCTTCGTAGCCAACCCCGCCTCCAGCGCCGAAACGCCGTTCACGCTGAATCTGCGCATGCCCACTCCTTATACCGAACAATGGAACTTCGGGATTCAGCACTCCTTTGGCTCGCGCATCCTCGCGACCGTCACCTATCTGGGCAGCGGTTCGCATCAGCAGCCCCTGCGTCTGAATCCGAACGAAGCGGTACCGGATGCCAACCCCAACAGCCCCACGTCCATCAACAGCCGCCGCCCTTACTCCTGGATCGGCGATGTAGAAGCTCAGTACAACATGGCCAATGCGACGTATGAGAGTCTGCAATCCACCATTCGCTATCGCTATGAGCGCGGCCTGACCGTCTTCGCGAACTATGCCTGGTCGAAATCTCTCGACCTGGCGGATGCCGGAGCGACCATCGCCATCAACGGTCTGAATGCGAAGGAAAGCAGCTACGGACCCTCTAACTTCAACCGCGCGCATGTGTTCAATCTGGGCTATGTGTATGAGTTGCCGTTCGGCCCCGGCAAACCGTTCTATTCAAATCCCGGAGTGCTGGGCCGCCAGCTGTTTACGGGCTGGCAGGTGAGCGGCAACGCAACCGTCGAAAGCGGTGTCCCGCTCGAGATCACTGCGACCGACACGTCGAACACCGGCGGCATCCATACGCAGGTGGCCGACCGCGTCTGCGATGGCCGCCTTTCCTCCGGCCAAACCATTCACATGTGGTTCAACACTTCCTGTTTCGTGCAGCCAGCCGCCGGCCGCCTCGGCACCTCCGGCCGCAACGTTTTGGTAGGGCCTGATCTGGTGAACTTCGACATCTCGGCTTTCAAGCGCTTTCCGTTCGGCGAAGCGAAATGGATTCAGTTCCGCACGGACTTCTTCAGTGCGTTTAACCACCCGCAGTTTTCGATAGGTCAGACGCAGGCGGTCACTTCCTCCACATATGGCCAGGTAACTTCGGCTGCGGGCGCGCGCGTCATACAGATGTCTTTGCAGGTGACATTTTGAGCGCCACCGGAATCACAAGACGGAACCTGCTGGCCGGCGCCGGCGCGCAGATGGCGCCCTCCAGCCGCCGGCCTAATCTTCTGTTCATTCTTGCCGACGACCATGCCGGCTACGTTCTGGGATGCGACGGCAACCGGCAGGCGCGCACGCCGAATCTCGACCGGCTGGCCTCCCAGGGAACCCGGTTCGCCGCGCACCACTGTAATTCGCCCGTCTGCACGCCCTCGCGCCAGAGCTTTTTCACCGGACAGATGCCACACATGGCCGGCGTCACCCGCCTCCCCACGCCGCTGGCCGAAGACAAACCCACGCTGGCGCGGCAGTTGAAGCAGGCCGGCTATGCGACCGGGGTGTTCGGGAAGATGCACTTCAACGTGCCCGCCAAACCCGGCCTCCATGGTTTCGACGTCGCCTGCACGGAGCAGGAGATCACGAAGAGCTGGAACGCCAACGTGAAGCCTGGTCCCGTTCCCGCGGGTATGGCCGTGAAACCGCCCTGGCACCCGTTTCAGGACCCCGCGCGCATTTGGCTCAATGCCGATAAGCTGCCGTATCCGCGCATGGAGCGCGACATGCGGGCTCTGTACCAGCTGCAACTGGCCGAAGAATTCCTCGAGGCGCATCGTGAAAAGGCCGTTCGCCATGTGGCTGAGTTTTCTCGAGCCCCACTCGCCCTACGATTTCCCTGTCGAAGACCGATCCCGCTTCGATCCCGCCCGGTTCGACGTGCCACCCGTCGGCCCGCACGATGGCCCGGCAGATCCCGCTGATTTTCCGCGACCTGACGCCCGGCGACAAGCGCGGCATCATTGCTTCTTATTACACGTCAGTCGAATACGTGGACCGCAACGTGGGCCGCGCGCTCGATGCGCTGCGCCGTCTTGGCCTGGAACAGAACACGCTCGTCGTCTACATGGCCGACCACGGCTACAGCCTCGGCCAGCACGGGCGCTTCGAAAAGCACTGCGGCTACGATCCGGCCCTGCGTGTGCCGCTGCTGATGCGCCTCCCCGGCAAGATCCGGCAGGGCGTAGTTCAGGACATGACGGAGCACATTGACGTTCCGGCCACCATCGTTGACGTGATGGATCTGCCGAAGCTGCCCATTCAGCACGGCCAGAGCCTGCGCCCCTATCTGGAAGGACGCAAAATGGATACGCCTCGGAAGTGGATCTTCAGCGAGTACCTGGAGAACGAAGAAGCCTACGTTCGTACCGACCGCTGGAAGCTGATCTTCTGTTCCGGAAAGCGCGCGCGCGGCGACGGCTACATCACCGACAATCCCACGCCCGGCCGGTACGTCCGGCTTTTCGATCTGAAGAACGATCCCGGCGAGTTTAACGACGTCGCCGCGTCAAACCGCAAAACGGTCGAGAAGCTGGAAGCCCTGATGATCGGCCGTTTTCGCGCGACGCATCCTGATGCCGCGAGCGAACCCCAGCGCCTCTCCGTCGAAGAGGCGCTCGATTGGTATGTTCGCCCGCGGGACGTCTGAAGCTATCCGCGGACCATCTTTGCAAACGCGGCGTAACCGTCCGGCGCAAATCCCTTAATCCACTCGATCATGTCTTCCGCGGCCTTTTCCAGTTCCTGGTTAATGAACGGATTTTGATACATCTTCCGCATCTCCGGCAGCACATCCCGCACGCGTTCGTAAACAAAGACCAGCTCCATACCGCTCCGGTAGAACAGTTCCCTGTTCAATACGCCGCTGTTTACGAAGGAGGCAACCATTTCCCAGTAACTCACCACTTGGCGGTAATACGCATTCTGCTCCGAGCCCGGAGGCGCGAGTTCACCCATCTGCTCCAGGCTTTTCGCGTGAAATGATTTGCTGAACCAGTCGCGCGCCTGGCGCATGCGGTCTTCACGGCGCAGTTCATACAGTTTGATGATCAGGTTGGCGTCTTCGTGGGAAGGAACAGTTGACATTGCTTCATTAGAACAGACGCTCCTGTTTCCGCAAGTTGCCGAATGAGCCCACGTTGGCAATCGAGAATGCCACCCGAAACTGATTCTCATTGCGGTTGCCGAAAGCGAAACGCCGATACTGCACGCTCACACCGCAGCAGTCCGTGTTGTAGTTCACCTGCGACGTGGCGTAGGTCAGCAGCGCCTGCCGGTAGTCGTAAATCACCGTCGTGGCGGTGTTGAAACCGCGCCGGTTGGGGTCGCCGTAGCCGACTGTGGTGCGTAGCTGATTGGCGTTCGGGCTCAGCACCGGATTGGTGTGCACCAGATTGTTGCCCGCTGAGAAGAAATATTTCTTTCGGCGCACGTCCACGCTGAAGCCGCTGTCGACAATGCGGCCGTAAACCGGATCGTAATCCGCACGCCATTCGAAGCTGATGCCGTTGATCGGATACAGGCGCAGAGCCGAAACGATCGGCGAGTAGTTGCGCGGTCCGGCCAGAAACGTATACCCGGTCAGTTCCACGGTGCTCATATTGACGTTGCGCTGGCCGGGAATCACGGAGCCGCCAAACGTCGGGTCGAAGTAGCGAACCTGCGCCAGATCCCACGTCAACAGTTCGCTGATGGTGTCGCCGCGCTTGGCATAAATTCGGTTGGTCACTTTGATTTCCAGCTCGTTCGTATCGGTCAGCAGGTCCCGAAAATCGTACCGGATCACGTCGTTGTAATCGGAAATTCCCGTGACATAGCGATACGTGGCGCGCGGCTCGATCACGTGCTTCAGCGAATCTCCGAACCAGGTCTTCTTCCTGAACACGCGCTCCACTGTCGGCATGATCAGCATCACCGAAAGCTCCGGCGCGTTGCGCTCGATCGGCCTCTTCTGCACCTCGCCTGCATCGATCTGCTCGCTGTAATATGCCTCATGCAGCGTAAAATTGGGCACCAGATGGAAGCCGGCCCAGTGGAACGCCGTCACCACGCCCGGGTCGGCGGTCAGGCGGCGGGAGAACTGCTGGGTCTGCACCACAGACGTGACGGTTTCCGCTCCGTTCGGAAATCCCACATCTGGTTCGCGGCGGTAAAGCAGGCCCGCGCTTGAATCGAAATAGCCCCACAACGGAAACAGGCCCGCCAGCAGCTGGTGGTCGCGGCTGCCGAACTGTTCCTCCGGCAGTTTGCGGATCAGCACGTAATTGCTCTTGCGTGACATCCTGGAAATTCTCCAGCCGCGACACCACCGTGTTGAACGTGTAGCTGTCGAAGTGCTTGCTCAAATACCCCACCGAAGCCGATTCCGAAAACACCGCTTCGTTGTACGATTCCGAAAACGATTGCCGGAACAGCAGCGAGCTGAGGTAGTTCACATTGCCGCGTGCCATCCATCCATTGCCCAGATCCGCGTGGCCCGTCATATATAGATCGATGCCGCCCTGATGCTCGCGATCCTGTACGCCGTAGAAGATAGCGTCAAAGTCGGATTTGTCGGTCGGCTTGCCGCGGAAATCGATGTGGTGCGCCAGTCCGCGCGAAGTAAAATCCTGCACGTGGTACAGGACGTCGTAGCTGCGGTTGATGGCCCAGTAATATCCGAGGCCGAGCATGATTCCTCGCGTCGAGCTGTTTCCGAAATTCGGCGTCAAAAATCCGCTCTGCCGCGGTTCCTTTTTCAGCGATTTATAAAAGATCGGAAAGTAAAACAGCGGCACCTTTTTCAGACGATAAACGGCCTTATAGGCCAGCGCGCGGTCTTCGGGAATGATGTCAAATTTCGGCCCGTTTAGTGTCCACCACGGCGTGGGCAGTTCGCAGCCGGTGATGAAGCCGTTATGAAGAATGTATTTGTCCTGCAGACGCTCCGCCCACTTGCCTTCGAAATAGAAAGGATTGTCGGAAGTCAGCACGCCGGGATGCGCATTGATCTTGGTCTTGGTGTATCCCTTTACTTCGTAGAATTTCCCGTATTCCGATTCCGTGTTGTACTCGGCGCGCGCGCAGACCAGAATCTCGTTGCGTTCGAAGTGCTGAAAATATACATGCCCGCGGGCTTCGGCGTCGTGTGTCTCTTCGTTGAGATCCACCTCGTCGGCCTTCAGAATCATCAGCGCGCCTTCCAGCACCACGCGGCCGCGGAGGTGCCAGGTGTTGCCGTCCTTCGACTGTGTGTCCGCGGTGAAGTTGTATTCGCCCATACCCGGCACATCGTTGCGCGGCATGCGCGTTTTGAAATCCGGTTTCGGCAGTGTCGCGGGTTCGTATTCCTGCGGAGGCGCCGGCGGCGGAACCGGCGCGTCGGCTGCCGGAGCATTGCTGCTTAATTGGGGTAACAGATTCGGGGCGGCGGCAAAAGTCAAAAACAGCAGGCAGAAGAGTTTCCGAGACAAAAATCCGTGACAACGAACTACGTTTATGGTACTCAGAGGATGAGCGTCCTCGCGCGGTTGCAGCCCCAACGCGCCAACGTAGCACGGGGCCATACCATCCGCAAGGCGGCGCTTGTTCCCGGGGCCCTGAACATGACCTGTGATTACTGCCGCTCGATTAACTCGGATGCCGACCATCGCTGCCGTAGATGTGGACGGCGGCTCTCCGGTTCCGCTGTAGCCGCTCCTCCCGAGTATGCCGAGCGGGCGATTCAAGCCCTTGGCGCCAACGCGCTTGCCGCCGCTGCGGCTGCCACTGCCGAATTCGAGCGGCCCGCGCCGCCCGCTGCTCCCCCCGAACGTCCGCGCGTAGATCCGCAGCCGAAGCCGCGTTCCGGCAGCGGCCAGAGTTCGCTCTTCGCGGAAGAAAACCCGGCCAAAGTGATTCCCTTCTCCCGCCGGCCTGATGGTCTGCCGGATACCGAAGAGCTGTTTGCCCCGAAGCCACCCGCTGCTGATCCAACCCCACGCCCTAAAGCTGCCGGGAAGAAGAAAGCCGCTCCCTTCGGCGACCAGACCACGCTGGATTTCCTGCCCACCGCCTCTCCTCTGAAGAGCCGGACTTTGAAGACCACGGTGGAAGCCGTCATCTACTGCGACGCTCCCGTGGCCGCGCCTATTCATCGCGCCATGGCGGCTGCTCTGGATGCCAGCATGATCTTCCTCGGCTTCGGCATTTTCCTCGTGATCTTTCTCTTCTCCGGCGGCAGGTTCGTGTGGAACAAACAGGATGTCGCGCTCTTTGGCGCGGCGCTCGGCCTGATCTCCGTTTTCTACGGTTTCGTCTGGATGATGGCCGGAAAGGAAACCATCGGCATGACGTGGGCTGATCTGCGCCTCATCAACTTCAATGGCTTTCCGCCTGATCGCAAAAGCCGCGCACTGCGCCTGATCGGCTGCTGCCTCAGCTTCTGCTCGGGGATGATTGGGATTTTCTGGGCTTTGGTGGATGAGGAAAGCCTGACATGGCATGACCACATGTCGAAGACCTTCCCCACCCTGAAGGAAACGAACTCCAGCTTTTTCCGGCAGTAGCTACTGTCCCGGAGACGGCGCGGTCGCCGGCCCGAAGTAGCTGTCGTCAAACGTCACGGCCGACTTCTTCCGAAGATCGTCCAGTTCCTTCTTGGCCATATCGGGTCCCAGCTTTTCCGCGATTTCCGCTTTGGCTTCGTCGAAGGATTTCGCCTTCTTCTCGTCCAGCCGGATCAGGTGATAGCCAAACTGCGTCTTCACCGGCTCGCTGACCTGCCCCACCGGCAGCGCGAACGCCGCCTGCTCGAAAGCCGGCACCATCTGGCCGTGCTTGAACGTTCCCAGATCGCCGCCGTTCGCGCCGGAGCCCACGTCGTCCGATTCCTTCTTCGCCACAGTGGCAAAGTCCGCTCCGGCCAGCAACTGCTTCCGGATCTCCTGCGCCTTGGCCAGCGCTTCTTCTTCCGTCAGTTCCTTCTCACCGGACCGCAGCGGCACTTGAGAACCCTTGAACCGAATCAGAATGTGGCGGCCTTTGGCCTCCTCGAAATCGGCGTGGTGATCGGTGTAATACTTCTTCGCGGCCTCATCATCCACCTTGGCGGTCTTCACCATCTCCTGGTAGAGCGCACCGGCCAAAACGTTTTCACGGTCGAACGCAAGCTGCTGTTTCACCGCCGGCTGTTGATCCAGGCTGCGCTTTTCCGCTTCCTTCGAGAGAATCTTCAACTGCACCAGGCGCTCGGCGAACTGCCGCTTTTGCGGACCCCGCGCTGCTGATTGATACTGCGGCGGAAGCGCATTCACCATCGCGTCGTATTCACGGGCAGTGATTTTATCGGTGCCCACGGTGAGAATTACCTGATTGGGGTCGGTAACAGCGAGCCCGGAAGGATTGGCAAGGATATCTTTCGAAACACCGACAGGAGGCTGCATTGTGGGCTTCGGATTCGGCGGGGAGGAGGGCGGAGTCTGCGCGGACGCCGTTATCATTACAAGACCAGCGAAGATCGTTGGGGTAAAATGCTTCACCACGTAATTTTACCGTAACTCAATGTACAATACCCTAATATGCTCGATGAGTACCGCGGGGCGGAGTCCATTCTGGTGGCTGACGATGAGCCCACGGTCCTCTCACTCGCTCGCGTAATTCTAAAGAATTACGGTTACCAGGTGCTCCTCGCGACCAATGGCCGCGAAGCTCTTGACGTCCATCAGCAGTCCGGCCCGGTGGACCTTTTGTTGACCGACGTGGTGATGCCGGCCATGACCGGTCCGGAACTGGCCCACGCCATCAAGAAAGAAGTAGCCGATCTGCGCTGCATTTTTATGTCGGGCTACGATCGCGAACACATCCAGAAGCACGGAGTTCGCGACGACAGCTGCGATTTTCTGCGTAAGCCGTTCACTCCCGAAGCGCTCCTGAAGAAGGTCCGCCAGACGCTCGACGCGAACAGCCAACGCCCCTCGGCCTAACCAGCTGGTTCCACAATCGCCGACATAGAACCCTGCGACCGCGGCAGCCGCCAGTCCGGGCCATACATCTGGATCTGGTCGCGTGCGAATTCAGCTTCCTTCAGCTCACAGGTAATCAGCACCGTGCGCCCGCGCGCATCCACCTCCTGCGCATGCCGGAAGGCTTCCTGCGCGGCGAAGATGAAGATTTTCTGCAGCATTTCGATCACGTAATCGTAGGTGTGATCGTTGTCGTCCAGAAGCACCACGCGGTACAGCGGCGTGAGCGAATCCTGCCCCTCTTCCTCGGTTCCGGTCCCAATTCGCGGAGCGGTAATCGTGGGAGCCATCTCTGCAGGCTAGTATGTCATGCCCCGGACGATTCCACCCGCAGAACCCGGTTCTTCAACGTGTTCAGCAGGATGTAGCCGTTCAGGCCCAGCGACATGTGCTTGATGTAGTACAGATCGTACTCCAGCTCGCGCGCAGAGTTCGCCGACTGCACCGGCGAGCTGTTGATTTGTGCCCAGCCCGTCATCCCGGGACGGACACCGTGACGGTAATCGTAAAGCGGCAATTCATCTGACAAAACCTGCGCATATTCCGGTGAAGCCGGCCGCGGCCCCACAAGGGCCATCTCACCGCGCAACACGTTCAGCAAGCCGGGCAGCGCCGCCAGACGGTGACGGTGGTAAAAGGAATCCGATTCCCGGTTCTCGGCGAAGCGGAACACCTCGAACAGCCTGCCATCCTTGCCCACCCGCGTCTGTCTGGCCAGAATACTGCCGCCGTGCCGCGCGCGCAGCGCCAGCGCCGTCAGCAGCAGCACGGGCGAGAGCGCCACCACCAGCGCTACCGCAAGCGCCTGATCAAACGCCTGGAAGCGCGAGAGCGCGCTGGCGGGCGGCATGAACTCCTTCTGGAAAACCGCTCGCGCGGGGGAAAGCTCGCGCGAACAGACCCGCTTGTACACAGTCTCGTAAGTGATGCTGGCCTCTTCGATGCGGCAGCCGGCAAAGCGCAGATCCAGCAGATCCCGCACCGGCATATGGTCGCGCCGCTCCGGCAAGCCCACCACAATACGCCGGGGCGTCCGCTCTGCTACAACAGCGCGCAGCTGAGTCAGACCGCCCAGCGCCGGAGCGCCGTCCACGGCGGGTTCGGCTTCTTCCTCGCTCAGGCAGCCGATCACTTCATAGCCGCTCGAAGGGTCGCTCGCGATCTCGCGCGTGATATCCCGAACCGTTTCGTTGCATCCGAGGAACAGAATGCGCTCGCGTCCCACAGCCTGCAGCAGAACCGAGCTGTAAAGCGTTCGCCACACAAATGCCACCACCAGCGTAAACAGCGAGCCATACAGCATCAGCACATGGGGCAGGATGTAATTGCGGAAGGCGTAGGCGATCACACTCTGAATCAGCAGGGTGACGCCCACCACCTGACACAGCTGCTGGAACAAACCCAGCCGCGAACGGACGGCAATATCCGAATACAGATCGAAGAAGTAAAGCGCGCCGACCAGACTCACGAGCACCGGCAGCATGCGCTCGATGCCGCCCTCATAAAGGAAGAACATCGCTGGGTCCGGGGGATACAGAAGCCACGCCGCCAGATAAAAGGCCGCGCAGATCAGAAGTATTTCCGACAAAAGGAGCGGATAAACCCCGGCCGGCGCATGATGGCGAATGACGCGAATCATTCTTTATTTTATTTGGGAATAAGCCGCCGGGCGAAGAATTGTGTTACTTATATTCGAAACAATTTCCGCGTCGGCATTTCCGGGCGCCGAGCGCAGCTTCTTCCACTCGGCGTCCGCGCCGAATTCCTTCCAAAGCCGGTCGCGTGCGGCGAGGTCGTCATAGCTCAGCATGTAGGTCAGATTCGGGATGTTGCGCCCGATAATCGTTTGGCCGAAAAACACTGGCGCCATGCCCAGCCGCCGGAAGATCGCGGCTTCCCCGTCCTCGAACATCTTGATTTTCCGCCGCAGCGTCAGCGACGTATTGGATTCATAGGTCCGCATCTCGAAAATGCGGTCGCCTTCCTTTGCTGCGGGAATGGTGATGGCCGGAATTCCCGGAAACGCGCGCAGCAGGCTGATCTCCCGCCGAAGGTAAGGCAGATCTCCCGAAAGATAAGCTTCGAAGCCTTTCTGATACTCGTGGTCCGCCGCCAGCCGTTCGTTCGCGGTCTCGAAGGAATCGAGCGTGGGATGCGTCGCCAGCATCAGCAGGAAAGGCGCCTGCTCACTGATTACCGCCTGAAAGAAACCCACCGGCGGCAGGCCCAGACGATGCACCGCGGGAGCGTAGACTTTGCCGAAGAAATCGTTTGCGCGCTGCAGCTGCCCGCCGTTGTTGCTCAGATGAAACCACTGCAGTTCGAAATACTGCGGCCTGGCGGGCGCTCCGGAAGCGGAACCCAACAGCGACGCTCCCGCGGACGTGGTCATAAAGGTTCTCCGGTTCATCAGAACCAGAGTACTACCGCTCCAGCTCTTCCCACATATCGCTGTGACGCTGCCAGGCCGGCGGCTCCACCCCGGTAAACTGGATCTCTTCCACGTTCAGCTTGCCGTGTCCGTAGGTGCAGATGTATTCCATGCGCGGCCGGCCAAACTGCAGCATCCGGCTCCACGAACCGGTCTCAATCGGCATGCGCAGACGGCGCAGGCACACCCGGCAGCGGTAGCGCTGATCCAGAATTGCCAGGTGCGCCATGCCGTAGCCGGTCAGAAAGACGCCGCCCATCAGCGTGGTGTAGAGCAGATCATAGCCAAAGTAAGAGCCGGCCCAGTGCCGGTTTACGAACGACAGCAATGCGGCCGTGATGCCGCCCGCAACGGCGAGCTTGGCCAGCAGAAACAGACAGTACCGAATCGTATTAACCACGGATGAGATTCCTCAGGATGAAGAGAACATTGGCGGGCCGCTCCGCCAGACGCCTCATGAAGTATGGATACCACGCGCTTCCGTACGGCACATACACGCGCACGCGCCAGCCCTGCTCCACAAGTTGCTTCTGCAAATCGCGCCGCACCCCATACAGCATTTGAAACTCGAACTTCGCCGGGTCGATCTTCCGCTCTTTCACAAATGCCAGCGTGCCGGCGATCATACGCTCGTCGTGTGTGGCAATCCCCGGATACACGCCGCCAATGAGTAAGTTGCGCGCCAGCGCCAGAAAGTTCGCGTCCACGTCGCGCTTGTCCTGAAAGGCGACCGCTGCCGGTTCCAGATAAGCGCCCTTGCACAGCCGCACCCGAATGCCGCGGCGGTTCAGCTCTTCCACGTCCCCTTCACTGCGCCGGAGGTAAGCCTGGATCACTGCGCCGCAACTCTTCGTTTCGTCAAACAGCTGGTAAACGGTGGCGAGCGTGCGGTCGGTGTACTCGCTGCTCTCCATATCGATACGCACGAAATTGCGGAACCTCGCCGCCATCCGGATCACATCCCCGGCATTCTTCCGGCACGCGTCTTCGCAGATATCGATGCCGAACTGCGTCAGCTTCAGGGAAACGTTAGCGTCCAGCGCGCCGCTGTTGATCTCAGTAAGCGCCTGCAGGTAGCCGTCGCGCGAACTCTCGGCTTCCGCCAGCGTGGTCACGTTCTCCCCCAGGTGGTCCAGAGAAACCGTCATCCCCTGCCCGTTCACCGACTGCGCCACACGCAGCGCATCAGCCAGCAACAGTCCGGCGATGAAGCGCGCCGAAAGCGGCCGGGCCAGCCGCGAGGTCTCCATAAAGCGGCGAACCCGTTTCTGACGCGAAAGGAACAGCAGAAGACTGCGCACGCTTGAAAGCCCCTCACTAAGCCGACGTGAACACCAGAAACCGAGTTACGCTGCGGTAACCCATTCGTTCATATAGATGCAAACCCTGACGGGTGGACTGCAGGATCGTCTGCTCCAGCCCGGATTTCTCTCTCGCGCGCGCAATTGCATAGCGCATGATCGTTTCGCCGTAGCCGTTTCCGCGGAATTCCGGCAGTGTGGCGAGATTGTAAAGCCCAATGACGCCGGAATCTTCCACGGTCGCAGCCGTTGCGATCGGCTGCCCATCGAAATAGCCCACCCAACCCGAAACTTCCGGCCGCATCGGCGTCTGGTCGTCAAAAATTTCCTCAAACCACATCAGCGGCACATGAAAACACTGCGCGCCGATCTGGCAGAACGCCTCGCGGGCGGCCTCGCCGGTGACGGGCCGAATCTTCAACTCGGGCAGCGGGCGCTCCGCCGGGCGCAGGGATTCAGCCACCATTCCAGGCATCTCGGAAGCCAGATGCAGGCCGCGCCGGTCCAAAACTTTGATCGCCCGGCGGCGCAGCCCGTACGGCAGCCATTCCTCGCACATCCAGAATGCCCAGGGAAGTCCTTTGGCGGCCATGCGCACCGCGGCGATCGTGACGCGCCGCAGCAGATCGGCTTCATCCGCCACCGGCGAACTCAGAAACACGGCATTGAACATCTGGAATGAGGAGCCGAGCGACGCCACGGTCAGACCGGGCAGTTCGCGCACTTCCCCGCACTCGCGCCGGGACGCCAGCACGCGGAACATCTGTCTGAGATTGCGTTCCACAGGGTGGAAGTCCACTCACTTTACTATGCATGGTTGCATTCCCTCCGCGCATCATGATGTGATGGCAAACTATGGCGAGCACCGCGCCGGACTTTACCGACTCCACCAACCAAAAACCCTCGCGCGTGCGCTACTGGGTAGTCGTCTTCGCAGTCACGCTGGCGATCATCACCTATATCGACCGCGTTGCGCTGTCACAGGCCGCGCCCACCATCACCAAAGACCTGAACCTGACCAAGGAACAGATGGGCTGGTGCTTTTCCGCCTTCCTGATCTTTTATGCGCTGCTCGAAATCCCAAGCGGCGTTCTGGGCGACCGCTATGGGCCGCGCACGGTGCTGATGCGCATCGTGGTCTGGTGGTCGTTCTTCATTGCTGCCAGCGGCCGCGCGTGGAATTTCGTTTCGCTTGCGGTAATCGAGACGCTTTTCGGCGCCGGGGAAGCGGGCGCATTCCCCAATATCGCGAAGGCCTTTTCGGTTTGGCTCCCGCGCGATGAGCGCGTGCGCGCTCAGGGAATCGTCTGGCTGAGCGCCCGCTGGGGCGGCGCCATCACGCCGCTGCTGGTTTATCAAATCTTCCGCTACGTTTCGTGGCGTAATGCCTTCGGCCTGTTTGGCCTGATGGGCGTGGCCTGGGCCTTCTTCTTCTATCGCTGGTTCCGCGACCGGCCCGCCGACAACCCGAAAGTGAACGCCGCCGAACTCCGGCTGCTGCAATCGGCCGAGCACAATGCCGAAGTGCACGGCAGCATTCCGTGGGGAAAGTTCGCCCGCTCGTCACAGGTTTGGCTGCTGTGCGCCCAGTACTTTTGCCTTTCGTACAGTTGGTACTTTTATGTTACCTGGCTGCCGACTTACCTGAAGGAAGGCCGCCATCAGGATCCGGCGGGAATCGCATTGCTCGCGGGCCTGCCGCTGTTCTTCGGCGGAATTGGATCCATTGTGACCGGCTTTATCTCCAAGCCACTGGCCAAAGTTCTTGGCAGCGTTGCCCGCACGCGGCGCGTGCTGGCGTGTACCGGCTTTGTGGGCGCGAGCCTGCTGCTGGTAGTCTCAACGCAGCTGCAGGATCCCACGGCGGCCGTACTTGCCATGGCCATGGCCAGCTTCTGCAACGATATGGCAATGCCGGGTTCCTGGGGCGCCTGCATGGACGTGGGCGGACGCTACGCCGGAACACTTTCCGGAGCGATGAACATGCTGGGTAATGGCGGAGGCGCACTGGCCTCCAGCATCGCGCCGAAGATTCTCAAAGCCACCAGTAACGACTGGAACTTCGTCATTTTCGTGGCCGCCGCGGTTTACTTCGCCGGCGCGTTCTTCTGGCTGGGGCTGGATCCGGTGACGCCGCTCGAGCGCCCTACCATCGCGCATGAACCAGTGGCCGGATAGTCCGGTCGTAGACCTTTCTGACGGCCGCCATGGCTTCGGGGGAAAGCGCGGGCAGATCCGAAGCCGCGCAGTTGTCAGCCACCTGTGAAGGGCGTTTGCCGCCAGGGATCGCGCAGGTCACCGCGCTGTACATCAGAATCCAGCGCAGGGCGAACTGCGCCATGCTCATGCCCGCGGGCAGCACGTTGCGGATCTCTTCCACAGCGGCAAGCGCCGTTTCGTAATCCACGCCGGAGAACGTCTCGCCCATATCGAAGGCTTCGCCGTGGCGGTTGAAGTTGCGATGGTCGCCGGTTTCGAACTGCGAATCGGGACGTAATTTGCCACTGAGCAAACCGCTCGCCAGCGGAACACGCGCCAGGATGCCGACCTGCCGCCGCTGCGCTTCCGGGAAGAACAGCTCCGCCGGACGCTGCCGGAAACAGTTGAAGATAATCTGCACGGATTGGACGTTGGGGAACTCGATCGCTTTGAGAGCCTGTTCGACATTCTCCACGCTCACGCCGTAGAACCGGATCTTGCCCGCGCGCACCAGATCATCCAGCGCTCCGAACACGTCCGGCAGGTAGTATACAACTGCGGGCGGACAGTGCAGCTGTACCAGATCGAGCGCGTCCACTCCCAGATTGCGCAGGCTGTCTTCGACAAAGCCGGTCAGGTTTTGGGCGTTGTAGCCATCGGCCGTGTGAGGCTGAAGGCGGCGGCCGGCTTTGGTTGCGACGATAATCTGTTCCCTGCGCGCCCGTTTGAGTTCGCCGATCAGCCGTTCGCTGCGGCCCATGCCGTAGACGTCAGCGGTGTCGATAAAATTGACGCCGCAATCGATAGCCTTGTGAAGCGCGGCTTTCGACTCGTCATCGTCCACCGAGCCCCATGAGCCGCCGATGGCCCATGCGCCGAAGCTCACATCTGAAACTTTCCAGCCCGTTCTTCCCAGATCGCGATATTGCATTTAGCGGCTCTTCAACATCGACACGCCGTTCTCATTGTTTTGGCGCGTCAGCGGTTCGCCCGTGTATTTCACGATGGTGATCTCGGCCAGGTACAGCACGCGGCAGCCCTTTTCCAGATGGCCGCCGAAAGCGCCCTTCGATGCGCTTGAGAGCGTGATGTGCACGTGCGGTTCGCCGTTGGCGATCAGGCCGCCGGCGTTCAGAATCTCGAACGGGCCTTTCACTGTTTTGTATGCGTTAACGGGTTTGGTCGCGGTTGAGGTGACGTAGTGGTATGTGCACTCCTCAACGGAACCGGAGGTGACGAACACCGCACCATCGTGAACTTCCTTCTGCTTAATCACATCGTTGATGGATTCAAGCAGCAGCGCGCCGCGATCCAGCACGACTCGATAGACGTCCCCGACCTGGGCCGTTCCGAAGATCTGCATCGGAGGCCGGTCGGCGGCTGCCGCAAGCGGCGCGAGCACCAGTGCGATCCCTGCGAACAAGCTTTTCTTCATGCGATGTTCCGTTTAGTAGCCGGCAGCGCGGCCACCGCGCCGTCCGTCAGACCAGCCCAGGCGCCAGCCCGTGCCTTCTTCCACCATTACCGCATGCACATCGCCCTGCGAGCGCAGCCGCGGGTTGATTTTGTCGCCGAACTCGATCAGTTTCTGCGCAACGTCGTACACCAGCGCGGCTGGTTCGGCATCCACGCGGTCGGGAAGATTCTGGTGATGAATGCGCGGAAACTCGATCGCGTCGCGCAGCGACATCTTAGAATCCACAATGTTCACGATCACCTGAAATACCGTGTTCGGGATGGTTGCCGAACCGGGCGAACCCAGCGCGAACCAAGGCGAGCCATCGGCATGCGACACGATGGTGGGAGTCATGGAAGAGACCGGACGCTTGCCGTTCCTGATTTCATTGCGTCCGCCCGCGGCATTGCTGAAGCCGCTCATAATGTCATTGAGCAGCACGCCGGTGCCATGCGCCATCACCTGCGAGCCGTAGAAGCTGTTCAGCGTATAAGTGTTGCTGACGATATTGCCTGCTTCATCGATGATGGAAAAGTGCGTCGTGTCATCGGACTCGTAACCGGATAAATCGCCGCTGGCCGGTTTGGAGGGCGTGGCGTGATCGGGCTGAATGGTGGCGGCCAGTTCCGCGGCGTGCGCCTTGCTGGTGAGCATCTCCACCGGCACAGGGAAGAACGCCGGGTCCGACGAAAACTCGGCGCGGTCCCGATAGGCGCGCCGCATGGATTCGATCATATGATGACGCTGCTCGACGGAACCTTCGCGGCCCAGCTGCGCCGGAAACGTTTCGAAGATGTTTAACATCTCGATGAGTGTCGCACCGCCGCTCGAGGAGGGCGGCATCGAGAGAATCTGGTTGCCGCGAAAGGTTCCCTTGACCGGATCGCGCTCGATAGCCTTGTAAGCGCGCAGATCTTCGATCCGGATGGTGCCCTTGTGCTCGGCCATATCCGCATCAATGCGCCGCGCCGTTTCCCCTTCGTAAAACTCGCGCCAGCCATGCTTTTGCAGGCGCTCGATGGTGGCGGCGAGATCCGGCTGCTTCACCAGTTCACCTTGTTTCAAGGGCTGGTCGGAGCCATGCAGAAAGACCTTGGCGCTGTCAGGGAACTGCTTCATTACCGGCGCCTGCAGAGCCAGAATCAACTCCATGCGCTGTGAGGCCGGAAAGCCGTCCTTCGCCAAAATGCGCGCAGGCTCCAGCACTTCCTTCCAGCTGAGTTTGCCGAACCGGGAATGCGCCAGCGCCATGCCCGCAACGGTACCGGGCACTGCCGACGCTTTATAGCCCACGCTGGAATCCAGACGGCCGGCAAACATCCCGGCGTGCGCGGCAGCGGGCGCCGTTTCTTTATAGTCGAACGCCCGCGCCGTTCCATCGGCCATGCGCACCAGCATGTAACCGCCGCCGCCCAGATTGCCGGCTTCGGGATGCACCACAGCCAGAGCGAACGCGACGGCAACAGCCGCATCCACGGAGTTGCCGCCTTTGCGCAGAATCGAGAGGCCCGCTTTGGAAGCGATCTCATTTGCGCTGGCAATCATCGCCTTTGGCGCACGCTCCGGCTGACTGACCATGGGGCGCGCGGCCTTGAGTTCCAGACCGCTTTGGGAGACCTCCTGCGCGGCCAGAACGCCCGCGAGGGAAAAGAAGGCAATCAGCAGCCGCATCGTGAGATCTCCCGAATAGAAGCGCCTAGAATTTGTTCCAGAGGTACTGATTATAGACCTCGTGATGATACTGGACTTCGGGCGCTTTGACGTATGTCCCGAGCAGGCGGGCGCAGCGGTCGGCGGATGCCTGTTTCAGATCCGCATAGCGGGCCTTGACGTCTTCGCCGAGCAGCTTCGTAGTCCATTCCGCGTTGCGGAAATTAGTCAGCGCGTCATAGACATTGTCCGGAAGGTAGCGATCGGCAGAGCGCAGATTAGCGACGTCTGAGGTGTTGCCTTCGAGCCCGGTCTGAAAGACCGAGAGCATCACCATATAAGGGTTGGCGTCGGGGCCGACGGAGCGCACTTCCACGCGGGCGCTGCGTTCGTTACCGATGGGAATCCGGACCATGGAGCCGCGGTCGGTGGCGGAAGCTTTGATCTGGTTCGGCGCTTCGAAGTGCGGGTCGAGGCGGCGGTATGCGTTGACGCTGGCATTCAGCAGCAGGCAGATATCGTTGCCATGCGTGAGGATGCGGTCCACGAATTCCCAGCCGAACTTGCTGACCTTTTCTTCGCCCTTCGGATCCCACATCAGGTTTTTGCCCTTCTCGCTGATAGAGACATTGGTGTGCATGCCGTTGCCATTAACGCCGACGACGGGCTTGGGCAGGAAGCTGGCGGTGAGGCCCATGCGGGTGGCGACCTGGCGGCAGATCAGCTTGTAGAGCTGAATCTGATCAGCGGCAGCGACCACTTCGGCATAGCTGTAGTTGATCTCGAACTGTGAGGGCGCGACTTCCGGGTGATCCTTCTCGTTCTGGAAGCCCATGGCGCGCTGCACTTCGGCCGCAGTGTCGATGAACAGGCGCAGCGGGTCGCCGGGCAGCGAGTGGTAATAACCGCCGGTGTTGACGTAATCGAAGCCAAGCGTCTCGTGATAGCGCCGTTCGGCATCCTTGCCCTCAAACAGAAAGCCTTCGATTTCGTTGGCCGCGTTCAGCGTGTAGCCCTTGGTGTCGTAGAGCTTCTGCGCGTAGTTCTTTAGAACGCCGCGGATGTCGGCGCCGTAGGGCGAGCCGTCCTTATCGATTACTTCGCCGAAGACCAGCACTTTGCCCGAACCGAAGACATCTCCGGGCGCCCAGTAAAACGAGCTCCAATCCATATTGAGGCGAAGATCGCTCTCGCGCTGCGCGGTGAAGCCGCGGATCGAGGAGCCGTCAAAAGTCAGATTGTCCCAGCTCTTCACCAGAAACTTCTTGTCGTAGTCGAGCATGTGCAGACGGCCTTCAAGGTCGCTGAACAGCACGCTGACGGCTTTGATGCGCTTCTCGTCGGTGAGGTAGCGAATCCGTTCCTCCTGGATCTTATCGATGGCGACGCGATTGGTTCTTTGTTCCTTGGCCTTGAGGTTCAGGTCTTCCAGTTCGGAATAATTCAGGCAAAGAAAGTCTTGCAGTTCGTTCGGCATATTCTCCTTGATCTCGTGCGACCGGTTCCGTCGAAAGCGTGAAGCGGCTCGGTGGCGTGTTCCACGGAGAACGTGCCACGGCTCTGGCCCGACAGTGCGCTTTTGTGATTTTAGATCATTTCGGGACGCGCGTTTACACTAGCGTCATATGCGCGTGGCTTCCCTTGTTCTGCTGACGGCCGGCTGGCTGATGGCGCAGCAACCGAATCTGGTTCGGGTAAATGCGCCGGTAGTCGCGCTGTTGAATGTGCGCGTGATAGACGGCACAGGGGCGGCGGAGCGCACCATGCAGACGATCGTTATCCGGAACGGGCGGATTGCGGCGGTGGGAAATACCGCGGAGGTGGGCGTGCCGAGCGACGCGCAGCGGCTGGACCTGACGAACCACACGGCAGTCCCCGGGCTGGTGGGCATGCACGAGCACCTGTTCTATCCTTCCGGGCGGGGCGTTCCGATCTATATCGAGCATGCGTACAGCTTTCCCCGGCTGTATCTGGCCAGCGGCGTGACCACCGCGCGGACCGCCGGCGGCCTCGAAGTGCAAACGGATCTGGCGGTTCGCAAGCTGATCGACGAAGGGCGCGCGCCGGGGCCGAAGATGCTGGTGACGGCCGGCTATCTGGAAGGGCCCGGCAGCTTCACGCCGCAGATGCTGGAACTGCGCGGGCCGGAAGATGCGCGGAAGTTCGTGGAATACTGGGCCGATCTTGGCGCGAACTCCTTCAAAGCGTATATGCACATCACGCGCGCGGAGCTGGGCGCCGCCATTCAGGCGGCGCACGCGCGCGGGCTGAAGCTGACAGGGCATTTGTGCTCGGTGGGATTCCGCGAAGCGGCCGCGTTGGGAATTGATAACCTGGAACACGGAATCATCGTGGACACGGAGTTTCAGGCCGGCAAGCAGCCCGACGTATGTCCGCAGACGACCGCGGCCGATGTGAGCAGACTGGACATCGCGGGCGAGCCGGTCCAGCAAATGATCCGAGAGTTGGTGACGCGCGGCGTGGCGGTGACTTCCACGCTGGCCGTGTTTGAGAACGCGCCGCCGCTGCAGCAGCGATTTCTGGACGCGCTTTCGCAGCAGACGGCTTATAACTATCTGGCGGCGCGCGACCAGCTTTCGGAGGCGTCGCGAAAATTCAGCGCGCTGCGCGTCAGCAAAGAGGCCGAGTTCGAACGCGCGTTCGTCAAAGCCGGCGGATTGCTGATGGCGGGCGCGGACCCAACGGGAAACGGCAGCGCGCTGGCCGGTTTCGCGGACCAGCGAAATATCGAACTGCTGGTGGCAGGCGGATTCACGCCGGTGGACGCGATCCGGATTGCAACGCTGAACGGCGCGAAGTTTCTGGGAATGGACGACCGCATCGGATCGATCGCGGTGGGTAAGCAGGCCGACATTGCGGTGGTGGAAGGCGACCCGGGCAGCCGCATCGCGGATATCGCAAATATGCGGATCGTCTTCAAGGACGGCGTCGGTTACGATTCGGCCAATCTGCTGACTTCGGTAAAAGGAAATGTAGGATTGCACTGAGAAAACCCGATTAGAATCGGGTTTTCTTTTATACTTAAATTCCGGATGCATTTTCGGTGTTTCGGTCTCTCTTTTTGTTTTCATATTGCTGTGATCGCGGCCCTGTTGTGGGGCGGCAGCCTGGTTACGGCCCCCGCCCGGTCCGTTCTGGAAACCGTAGTTGAACCAAATCACGACAAATTGATCTGGTACAACTTCCGAAAACAACTGCCGAATCTGGACGCGGCGGATGCCACCCGGGAAGTGGCGCGCGGGGTGACGCGATCAGAGCGGGTGGCGATCGCCGATACGCGGAGGACGCACCCCTCCGAATTTGTCTGGCAACCAACTGCCGTGGAACTGCCGAAGGAAGTGAAGGCGCCCAACCTGATCTCCCTGCAATCGCCCACGCCGCGCAAGGTGTTTACGCCGCCGGCTCCGGCAGTTCCCGTTGCGAAAGCGGCTCCGGCGGTTGCGCCAATGACGCCGGCTCCGGTTCTGGACGTAACAGCGTCAAAGATCACGCTGCCGGCGGCGATGCCCCTGGCGCAACCGGTGCAGCGAACCAGCGCAGTGACAGCGCCGCTGATGCTGCCAGCACCTTCGATTCAGATGGAAACAGCGCAGGTGGCGCTGCCTTCGGCCCCCGCGCTGGCTCCGGCCGGCTCGCCCGCGCCGGGGACGCAAACCGTGGCCTCCATCAATCTGGAGGCGAACGCGACGGGACCTCTGCCGACGGGACGGCGCGCGGGCAGCTTTTCCACCGCGCCGATCACCGGCGAATCCGCCGGGGCGCGCGGCGGGAATGCATCCATTCCGGGTTTGACCACGCGCGGGTCCGGACGGAATGCGGGCACCGCGGAAGCAGCGATGAAGCCCCCCGTGCTCGCACCTCCGGCGGAGGGCACCACCGTTTTGTATCGGGACATTATGGCGCACCCCATGGGTTCGTCGCTTTCGGCGCCGCTGCGAGTGGGATCGCGAATCGTGCCGGCGGGCGTCGAGGCGAAGTTCCGCGACCGCCCCATCTATACCATGGTGATTCCCTCGCCGAAGCTGCCGGAGTATGCGGCAGACTGGATCGTCTGGTTCAGCGAGCGGTTGGCGCCAGAAGGCGCGGTCAGCTCCATCCGCGCGCCGCTGCCGGATAAGAAACGCGTGCAGGCCGCAGCGGAGGTGTATGCGTTCGGTGCCGAGGCGGACGTTCAGATAACGGTGCTGATCGACGAAGCCGGCCGGATACAGGACGCGGTGGTGGCGAAACTGCCGGCTGGATTCCCGGCGCGGTTCGCACTGGCGGATCTGAAGCTGTGGCAGTTCAAGCCGGCAACGCGCAACGGCGTGCCCGTCGCGGTGGAAGCCATTCTGGACATTCCTTTCCGGCGGATCGTATCGGGCTGGAAGCAGTAGCTTTAGAGCGTCATCTTCAGATCGTCCAGACGGGCGCCGGAAATGGGGCCGAACGTGACCTTCGCGGGTTCGATACGGCGGCGGGAATCGCGGATATCGAGGCCGCACGCCAAACCGGGAAGCTGCAGCGGCGCGGCGACAGTGGCACTGAAGAATTTGGCGCCATCGTAACGGACTTCGAGATTGCGGCCCTGCCAGCTGACGGTCACTTCGTTCCACAGAGCGTTCAGGAAGAGCGGAAGGCGGCAGATGGGACGCTCGACGAGGATTTCGCCGGTTTCCGGGTCGGTGAGGCGCACGGTTCCACCGGCCACCTCAGCGGGGCGCGGCATGTAATAGCGGTCGAGTTTGACTAAAAGCGTACGTGCGAGCGGCGCCCAGGACGCGTTGATTCCAAAGGGCTGAGCGTAGGGCGTTGTGCGTAATTGTGCACTTGTGCGTCGATTTGTGCCGTCGACCGTGATGGGAAAAAGATGCTGGTACAGGATGGCGCCGCCGGATTTTGCGATGATTTCGCATAGGCTCGCGGCGGCGGTGAGATCGGCGGAAAGCGTTAACCTTTGGGAGGCGCCGGGCTTGAACTGCACAACGCGGTTGAGTTCGGGGCCGCCAGTGAAGTGGACGGTGACTTCGAGGGCCGTTGTGCAAGATTGTGCACCGGTGACGGACAGGGAGAGCGCCGCGTATGGCAGGGGGGCGGCGGGCAGCGTAGCGGTTAGAATTAAAAAGTAGAAAACGCGAGTAACATTTTTAAAAACCTCAGGGCATATCGCTCGCCCAATTCTATCAGGGGCGAAGTTGAATTACGGCACAATTGGCTGGGGAATGGCGGCTCCATCGGCGCGCGGATCGGAGGCGGCGAAGTTCGTCAGCGTCTTTGAATTGTGCAGAATGGCCTGGCCGCGGCCCATGCCTTCGACGTATTCGCGCTGCATTCGGACGATGTGACCGCGTTCGGACAGCTGCTGCAATGTGGCAGCGGGCACACGGAACTCCACAGAGACGTCGCAGCCGCTGGCGTTGTTCTTGGCGAAGCGCGGCGCTTCCATGGCCTCCTGCAAATTCATTCCAAAATCGACGTAATTAGAGACGAACTGCGCGTGAGCAAGGGGCTGCACCGAGCCACCCATGATGCCGAAGCCGATGTGGTCATCGCCCGCGTTCCATGAAAGCGGGAATGATGGTGTGGAACGGCCGCTTGCCGCCCGCGAGGATGTTGGGGTGTTTGGCTTCCAGGGTGAAGCCGGCGCCGCGATTCTGCAGCTCAAAGCCCATGCCTTCGACGGTGACGCGCGAACCGAAGTAGCCGAAGACGCTTTGGATCCAGCTGGCGATGTTGCCGTCCTTATCGACCACGGTGAGATAGGTGGTGTTGCTGCCTACGGGCTCTCCGGCCTCGACGTCGCAGTTGGCACGGGCGGGATCGATCAGGGCGGCGCGCTTTTTGGCATAGTCGTCGGAAAGCAGCGCGGCGATGGGCGCGTCGTAGGTCTTCGGATCGGCGACGTAGCGATGGACATCGGAGTAAGCCAGCTTCATGGCTTCGATGCGCAGATGCATTTCGTTCGGGCTGAACGCGCCGAAGGGCGATGGCGGCTGGGTGGCCATGATCTTCAGCATCTCGAGAGCGGCGACGCCCTGGCCGTTGGGCGGCAACTCATAGACGCGCCAGCCGCGGTAGTCGATGGAGATCGGCGAAACCCACTCCGGTGAAAAGGCGGCGAGGTCGGCGGCGGTCATGGTGCCGCCGAGGTGCTGAGAAGTCTTGAGGATCGCGGCCGCGATTTCTCCCTTGTAGAAGGCTTCGGGCCCTTTTTCGGCGATGAGGCGAAGCGCGCGCGCCATGTCGGGATTGCGGAAGACGCTGGCCAGTCTCAGGCGGTTTGCCGCCTGGGAGGAAGACGCGCGCGGATTCGTCGTTGGCTTTCAGGCCCCTGACAACCATCGGGGATGCCCAGAGCTCATGCATGCCTTCGTGCACCGGATGGCCCTGCTCGGCAAACGCGATGGCGGCTTGAAACAGGTCTTTCCATGGCAGCTTTCCGTAGCGTTCATGCATCGTGTACCAGCCGCGCACGGCTCCGGGAACGGTGACGCTGTGGATGCCGTTGGGCGGCATGGTCTTCACGCCTTTGGCCGCGAGGAACTCAGGGGAAAGCGCCTGGGGCGCGGAGCCGGAACTGTTCAGTCCAGTGAGCTTGCCGGTTTTGGCGTCCCAGTACATGACGAACAGATCGCCGCCCATGCCGGTCATCATGGGTTCGGTGACCCCTAAGACGGCGTTCGCGGCAATGGCGGCATCCACCGCGGAACCTCCGCGCGCGAGGATCTGCGACGCCGGCCTGCGACGCGAGAGTCTGGCTGGTGGCCACGATGCCGCCCTGGCTGATGACCATGGAGCGGCCGTAATTGCGGCCCTGCGCCCAGAGCGGAGAGGAAAGGAGAACGGCGGAGAGGACGAGTTTGTACATGGTGGTTTAGAAGATGAGTTTGAGAGCGAGCTGCAGCTCGCGGCTATCAATGAGAGTAGCGGTGATTTTCCCGAACGACGGGCTGTTCTGAACGCCGCTGGCCTGCTGGAACACGGGATGGTTCGCCAGGTTGAAGGCTTCCGCGCGGAACTGCAGGCGCAGGCGTTCGCGAATGGCGAAAACGCGGGCCACGGCCGCATCCAGGCTAACGAGCCCGGGCCCGTTCAAGACGTTGCGGCCGCTGTTGCCGAAAGTTCCGGAAGCGGGAAGCGTGAAGCACGCGGTGTTCATCCACTGCGATATGGTTTTGGGGCCGGCGTTCGCATCGCATCCGGGGACGACGTTGGGGCGGTCGGCGCTCTGTCCGGTAAGGCTGATGTTGCCGCTCTCGGTGGCGGTGAACGGACGCCCGGTCTGCAGTTGGAAGATGCCGGACAACTGCCATCCGCCGACGAGTTTGTCGTGGAACGATTTACCCGGTACCGAACGGCAGGTTCCAGATCGGGCTGAGGACGAGACGGTGGCGCACATCGAAGTCCGAGCGGCCGCGCTCACCGGAGAGCTGGTTGCGGCTGTTCTGCGGAGTGGAACCGGAGGCGTCCGAACCGGAGGCGGAGCCGGAACCCTCGTCGATGGATTTGCCGTAGGTATACGAGACCAGGAACGAGAGGCCGGCGCTGAGGCGCTTATCCAGTTTGGCCTGCAGCGAGTTGAAGCTGGAGTTGCCGTTGTCCTGGTAATAGGTAATGTTGCCGAAGTTCTGATAAGGCCGGCCCGCGTTGCCTGTGCCGGGCGCCGGCTGGTTGGGGTCATAGAGCAACGGCAGGTGCGTTCCCTTCGAGCCGCGATAGGCGACATCGAGAAGAAGATTCTGACCCAGCTGCCGCTCGACATCGAAACTCCACTGCTGCGCATACGCTGTGGGGAACACTGGGTTGATGCCGACAGCGGTGTTGGCATTGGCGCTGAGCGCCGCCGGGAAGGCGTTCAAATCGAGAAGAATGGGGTTGGCGGCAGTGGCGGTGAATGTCTGGGGGTTGCGAAACGGCGCGTTGGTCGCGAGGGTATAGATGCCGTTCAGTGTGGTGGTCTGGTTATAGAAGATGCCATAGCCGCCGCGCACCACGGTGGAGCTTTGATGAAAGGGCTGCCATGCGAAGCCGAAGCGAGGTGCGAAGTTTTTGTAATCGGGATTGTAGAGGGTGTTGCCGAGCCCGTTTTGATTTTCCACGCGGAGGCCGCCGCCGGACACGGTGGGATCGAAAGAAGACATGCGGCCATACTTTTCGCTGATCGTGCCGTTGTATTCCCAGCGCAGTCCGATGTTGAGCGTGAGATAGGGCGTTAGCCGGAAGTCATCCATCGCGAAGGCGGAAACGCTGGTGAGCCGTTCGTAAAACCATGGCGAGTACGGGTTGCGCGAGGACGTGGTGGGAGTGCCGAGCAGTAAGTCGGCAAGGGGATAACCACTGGTGGGCCCGGGTGCGGAACCGGTGAAGGTGAGAGTGCCGCGTCCGCTGGATGTCTGGAGGTTGGTGCTGAGGAACTTGCGCCACTCCACACCGAATCGCAGCGCGTGTTTGCCTTTGGTCCAGGAGAGCGTATTGACCAGTTGATAGGTAGTGTCATCGCGTTCGGACGGGAGGTTGGTGGCGCCGCCGAGAGTGGAGTAGCCGGTGACAGTGGTGCGCGGAACACCGTTGTTGTTCGAGAGAAAACCGAGGAAGGCGCCAGGCAGGCCGGGAAAGGTAGCGGAGTTATCCTGCTGCACGCGGGGTTGAACGAGGCGGTTCACTCCGGCGCGAAACTCATTGATCATCACCGGCGAGAAGATGTGCGTCTCATCGAGCGCGCCCAGCTGAGTGGTGAGCCCCGCGTTACAGCCGAAGCCCGGCAGAGTGGAACTGCCGCAGAGCGTGTTCTGCGGTTCGAAGGAAGGATCGTTATAGCGGTTGTAATTGGCGTAGAACGAATCGGACGGCGAGAAGGTGTGATCGATCTTCAGGCTGTTCTCATTCATGGTCTCGCTGCGGGTTTCGTTGAAATAGTAATTGGCGGAAGGGAGCTGACCGGCCGCGGTGGGCAGAGTGGGCGCGGGGTAATACGCGAGGATGGCTCTGCCAAGAGCACTGATCCGCGAGGCGGGGATGATGTTGCCGGGAAAGACCGCGCCGGTCAATGGATCTTTAAGAGTTACGGGTTTCGTGAGACTGAGGAGCGAGCTAAAGTCTCCGTTGGCCATGGCGGTGAGCGGAACCGTGGCGAGCGACGCGATCTGCTGGCGCAGGCGCAGGCCTTCATAGCTGTAGAAGAAGAATGTCCGGTTACGGCGGATGGGGCCGCCGGCGGTTCCGCCAAACTGGTTTCTCTTGTAAGCAGGCTGCTGGCCGGCAGCAGTGAAATAGTTCGCGGCATCAAACAGCTGGTTGCGCACAAACTCGAAGGCACTGCCATGCAGCTGGTTGGTTCCGGACTTGGTGACGATGATGACCTGGCTGCCGGAACTGTGTCCGTATTCAGCGGGGAAGATGCCGGTGAGCAGCTTGAACTCCTGAATGGAATCGATGGAGGGAAGAAACGTTGGACCGTTGATGCCGGAATCGTTGTTATCGATGCCGTTCACGCTGAAGTTGTTGTTGGTTTCATTCGCGCCGGCGACATTGAAGCCGCCGCGATAACCGACCGTGGAGTTTTCGGCAGGCTGGTAAGCGCCTGGCGCGAGCAGGGCAAGGCTGTAAAACTGGCGGCCGTTGAGCGGCAGCTCGACCACTTTCTTGTTATCGATGACCTCGCCCGTGGATGCGGATTCGGTTTCGGTGACAGGAGCGCCGGCTTCCACGTTGACGACATCAGAGGAAGCGCCGAGCTGGAGCTGGAAATCGAGGCGGGTTTGCTGATCCACCTGCAGAACAACGCCGCTTCGCAACTCCCGTTTGAAGCCGCTGCTTTCCGCAGAGAATTCATAAGAGCCGGGGGGAAGCGCAGGGATCACAAAGCCGCCGGACGTATCGGAAAGCGTGCTGCGCGAAACGCCGGTGGCTGTGTGGAGCGCGGTGACCTTTGCGCCGGCGACCACAGCGCCGGTGGGATCGCGAACGTCACCCGTGACGCTGGCCGTGGGGCCTTGCGCGATCAGATTCAGCGAAAAGAAAAAGGCTGCGCGGGCAAGTGGTAAGCGCCGAATATCCATACGGTCTCCTCAAAATGAAGATGAGCCGACTTGGGCGAAAACGACGCGCGGGTGCGGGGACGTGCCCGGATGAGTTACGGTAACAGGCTTTTGGCAATAGGTCAATCAGACAGTCCGCGCATTTACAATGAAGGCGAGCAATGAACAAAGTTGCAATTGTGACGGGAGCGAGCCGCGGAATCGGGAAGGCGATTGCGGAACTGTTGACCGAGCGCGGCGTTACCTGCGCACGGTGCGCGCTGCATGCGGCGGAAGGCGTGATCGCGCTGGATCTGCGGAAGCCGGACGCGCCGGCGGAACTGGTGCGGCAAACGGTTGAGCAGTTCGGGCGCATCGACATCGTGGTGAACAATGCGGGCGCGACGAAGCGAGGCGAGTTTGTCGAACTGACCGACGATGACTGGATGGATGGATTCGCGCTGAAGCTGTTCGGCGCGGTGCGGCTGACGCGCGCGGCGTGGCCGCATCTGCAGGCGAGTCAGGGATCGGTGGTGAACATCGCGGGGACTGGCGGACGCACGCCGGGAGCGGCGTTCGCGGTGGGAGGCTCGGTGAATGCGGCGCTGCTCTCATTCACGAAGTCGCTGGCCGAAACCGGCATTCAGGATGGCGTGCAGGTAAACGCGGTGAACCCGGGCGCGGTGCGGACGGACCGGCTGAAGAAGCGGCTAAAGGTGTTCGCTTCCGAGGATGAGTTTGTGCGCGCGGAGAAGGTAACGCGCGTGGGGGAGCCGGCGGATATCGCGAACCTGGTTGCATTTATCACCAGTCCCGAAGGGCGGTTCCTGCAGGGAGCGCTGATTGATATGGACGGCGGCGCGACGAAGACGATTTAGTCGGCACGCGGCGTGCTCGTCGGAATGGCATGAAAGCCGTTCAACTGCACGGATACGGAGACCCCAGTCAACTGCGGTATGAAGAGACCGCCACGCCGGAACCGGGCGAGGGCGAAGTGCTGGTGCGGGTGATCGCGACGAGCGTGAATCCCATTGATTACAAGATTCGCGAAGGCGTGATGAAACAGCGCATGCCGCTGCAGTTTCCCGTGATCCTGGGGCGGGATGTCGCGGGCGAGGTGGCGAAGCTGGGCGCGGGCGTGACGCAGTTCGCGGTGGGCGACCGAGTGATGGGTCTGGTGAACCGGAGCTATGCCGAGTATCTGACGGCAAAGGCCGATGACCTGGCGAAGATTCCGAGCGGCCTCGACGAGCGGGACGCGGGCGCGCTGCCACTGATTCTGCAGACCGGCGCGCAGTTGATTGAGACCGGCGTGAAGCCGCAGAAAGGCGAAGTGGTGCTGGTGACGGGCGCGGCGGGCAGCGTGGGACGCACGGCGGTGTTTGTCGCGAAGGAGCACGGAGCCAAGGTGATTGCGGGCGTGCGCGCCAGTCAGAAAAAAGACGCGGAGGCGATGGGCGCACACGCGGTGGTCGCGCTGGACGACGACCGCGAGATTGCGGGCTTGCCGGAGCTGGATGCGATTGCGGATACGGTGGATGGGCCAACTATCGGCAAGCTGCTTCCGAAGCTGAAGAGCAGCGGCCGCCTGGCGAGCGTGCTGGGCAAACCGGACGCGGCGGCGAAAGCGGGGACCGACGTCCACGAAGTGTGGGCGCAGCCGGACGCGCAGCGCCTGCATGAGCTGGCCCACGCAGTGCGCGACGGCCGGCTGGTGATTCCGATTGCGGAGCGGCTGCCGCTAAGCGAAGCCGCTCGGGCGCAGGAGATCGCGCAGAAAGGTGCGCCGGGCAAGGTGCTGCTGGTGGTTTAAGCGGCCAGCCCTCTAGAAGACGAACCGACCGCCCAGCTGAATGGTGCGCGGGCGGTTGGACTGCGCGGTGATAGTGCCGAACGCGGCGTTGGTGGCCGTGGTGTTCGGGGCCGCGAAGGTGGCGTGGTTGAACACGTTGAAGACTTCGAAGCGCAGCTGCAGTGTGGTGCGTTCGCGTGGCGTGAAGTTCTTGATCAGCGAGGGATCGAACTGATTGATGCCATCCTGACGCAGGTTGCCGAACGTGGTGGCGAAGGTGCGGATGTGATACTGCAGCTGCTGCGCGGCGATGGTATTGAACTGCGTGGTGTCGAACGCAACCGTATTGGTCTGGCGGTTGTTCAGATGCAGCGGGCCGCCATAGTAGATATAGTCGCCGGGACTGGTGGTGCTGCCGTTGGCGAAGACGATTGGCGCGCCAGTCTGGTAGGTGTAGACGCCGTTGAAAAGCCAGCCGCCGGCGATGGCGTTGCCCCAGCCGGAGCCGAGGTCCAGCCGCTTGCCATGTCCGATGGGCAGCTGGTAGGAGTAAGCAGCCACAAACCGGTTGGGATGGTCGAAGGAAGAGACGCGCTTCTCGGGCGCGGCGTCCGTATCGTTCAGAAAGGAATCGCGCTCGATCAGCTTGGAATGGATGTAGTTGCCGATGATGCTGAGGCCGCTGCCGAAGCGCTTGGTGATGTGAACATTCAGGCTTTCGAAATAGGAACTGCCGATGGAGTTGTTATCGATAAGCACGCCGGTGCTCTCGCTGCCGGTGCCCGTGGGGTATTGCGGATACTTCGTGAGCAGCTGGGCCACGTTGGTGGTGGCGGACGAAAGCGAACCGGTGCCGATTACGTTATAGAACGGGTTCGGCACGCTGGCCGTGAGGGTGTTGATCAGGGCTTGATCGCGCGTCGGCAGAGTGCTCAGGTACTGGCGCGGGATGCTGTTGGCCTGGGTCGCGTAGATGGGCAGGTGAACGGAATGGTTGCCCAGATAGACCACTTCCAGTACCGTGCTGGAGCCCAACTGCTGCTGGAAGCCGAAGTTCCAGCGGATGGAGTAGGGGTTGCTGATGTTGGGATCGAGAACGGTGAGCGTCTGTCCGGCGAAGGTGGAGAGACCACCGGCCCAGCCGATCGGATGCTGAATGCCGCCCGGGAAGGGATTGCTCAACGTGGCCGCGGGCGTGAGGTAGTTATTGCTGGTGGGATTGTAAGCGGTCGACTGGCTGAAGCCTTCCTGCGTCAGGATGGGGTTTGTGGAGTAAGCGCCGTTGATGGCCAGCGACGCGATGGTAACCGGTGAAACAAAGATACCGAAGCCGGCGCGAACCACGGTCTTACCGCCGAGCTTGTCAGGCGTCCACGCGAGACCCACTCGCGGGCTGAACAGGTGTGAGGTGGTGTTATAGATCGCGTTATTCGAAGCGCTGGCGAACGTGGGGCCGCCGATCACATTGAATTGACCGACGGGAATCTGCGGGATGGGGTTCTTGTTGTAATTGGCGATGGCCGCGGCGGCGAGAGGGCTGGGGTCGGTGGTGTCGAAGCCGTTGAGCGAGCGGCCCCACTTCTCGTGATAGGGCGTGTCGTGGTCGAAGCGCAGGCCTAAGTTCAGAGTCAGGTTGCGCCGCGCGCGCCAGTCATCCTGGAAGAAGCCGGCGGTGTAGTACTGATAATACGAACCCGAGGCGTTGATGTCATAGCTGCCGCCGGTGGGGAGGCCAAGCAGGAACTCGGCGAGATCCTGTCCCGTGACCACGGTGGACGAGGAGTTACTGGCGGCGCGCACCCACGTATTGGCGGAGAAGGAGAAGTTACCGGCCGAGTTGCCGAAGTTCGTAGCATTGAGGCGGTACTGCCGCACATCCGCTCCGGTGCGCAGCGTGTGGTTGCCTTTGATCGAAGTCCAGGTGCCATAGAACTGCAGCGACTGCGAGGGCAGGATGCTGGCGCTGGTCTGGCCGAGGGTCTGCACGCCGGTGTTGGTGGCGAAGCCGAAAGCAGGCAACTGCGAATAGATGGAGTTGGCGGCAATGTAAGAAGGCAGGCCGAGTGAGGTGGGATCGAAACCGGCCGTAGGCGAAGGATGCCGCTCATCCATGCGCGTGAAATTGAGATGCAGGTCCATGATGTTGCTGGCGTTCAGGGTGATGACATCGTCCAGCATGGATCCCCAGTTATTGCGCGTCAGTAAGGAAGACGTCGCGTTGTTCTGGAAGTAATTGTTCTTCACCTGCATGTAATCGGTGCGGCGCACGTCGAAGAACAGGCGATTCCGCTCGCTCATGTTGTAGTCGAGCCGGCCCATGTAGTTATTGAAGTTATCGGTGGTGGGAACGGTGCTGCCGTAGTTATCGAAACCGTCGGAGCGCAGCGGGGTGACGTTGGGCAGCGGAAAGTAATTCAGTACTTTGAGCGCGACCGGATTCAGTTCGCTCTTCGGAATCACATTGTTGGGGTAAGGCGACCGTGTGATGGTGCTGCCGCTCTGCACGGCCGTGTAGGGGTCGTAGAGCTGGTAGCTGGAACCGAGCGGGAGCAGCGCGGAGAAGTCTCCCTGGCGTTCGGCGGCGGTGGGCACGGTCATGAACGCCGTGTTGGGCTGGCTGTCTTTCAGCGATTCCCAGGCGAAGAAGAAGAACAGTTTATCTTTCCCGTTGTAGAGTTTCGGGATGATGACGGGCCCGCCGACGGTCGCGCCGTACTGATTGAAGTGAGTCACCGGGTTCGGCAGGCCCGCTTTGTTGTTGAAGTAATTATTGGCAATCAGGTTATTCGGCTGATTGAATTCTTCAAGCGTGCCGTGAAGGGCATTGGTGCCGCTCTTCATGATCTGGTTCACGGTGCCCCCACCGGTGTGGCCGAAGCCGGCATCGGTGTCAAAGGCCTTGGCGCGCACTTCGAGCACTGCGTCGCGCGGCGGACTGTACGCCAGTCGGCCGTCCCACGTGGCATCGGGCGAACCGTTGATCAGCACTTCATTGGTCTGCGCCGCCGAGCCTCCGATGGTGAAGCCTACCGCGCCGCCTGAATCGAAGGGATGAATCAGGCCGGGCTGTCCGGTGGCGATAACGCCGATGGAAAGCGTCGCGAGCGTTACGGGAGTGCCGCCGTTCAGCGGCAAATCTTCCACTTCCTTTGTGGTGATGGCCTGTCCCACCGAGGCATTTTCTGAGATTAACAGCGGTGCATCGGCAGTGATGTCGACCGTCTGGGTAGTGTCGCCGACTTCGAGAGCGACATCGATCACGGGCCGGTCGCCGGCGCCCAGGTGAATGGCGCGGCGGGTGTAATCCTTAAAGCCCGCCATGTGGACGTTGATGTCGTAATCCCCGGGCAGCAGCGCGGCGGCGGTGTAAGCGCCGCTTGAACCCGTGACCAGTTCCACTTTGGTGTTGGTCTGGGTTTCGGTCACGGTTACTTTTGCGCCGGTAACGGGCGCGCCGGTGGGGTCGGTAACCGCGCCGGAGATGGTGCCGCGATATTCCTGCGCCACCGCTGTGGGCAGAGCTGCGAAGGAAACAACGGCAAACGCTGCCACTACTAACTTGACCATGAACGGCTCAACTCCCTTTACAGACAGTATTCCACTGAATCAGGAGCGTGCCAACGGAGCTATGGTAGGAAACGAACCAAGCGTTCCCTAAGAAATCTTACTTTTTGTCGGTGGCGGCCATGCGGAATCCGCGCTCCGCCATGTCGTTCGGATCGGTAGTTACAGGGCCATCGCGCCACAGCCAGCGCATCATATCAGGCAGGATGGCGCCGCCGTATTTCTGGCCGTGCAGATTGATGCCCCATGCATAGTTCACGTCGTAGCCCTTCTGCGTGAGCGCTTTCATCAGGCGGACATTCTGGAAGAACCAGTCGCGCTTCTCATCGTAGACGCCGTTGCGGCCGATGCCGCGATTATCATTGCGTCCATCACACAGGAAGATGCGGATCGGCTTTTTGTCGGTTGCCAGAACACGCTCGGGATAGACGTAACCGCCCTGGAGATTCACGAAGCTACCGACATTGCTCAGCACCTTGCGGAAGGCGTTGGGACGCTCCCACGCGACCGCGAAGGCCGCGATGGCGCCTGAACTGGAGCCGCCGATACCGTGCTGCTCGGGGTCCTTCGAGATGTTGTATTCCTTGTACAAAACCGGCATCAGCTCTTCGGTAATCACGCGGGCGTATTTGTCGTCGGGCGTGTTGTATTCAATGCCGCGGTTGGTGGTGCCGTCACCCCAGCCGGTCTGCGGACTGGGCTCCACCTGATCGGGACGGCGGCCGGGATTGATAAACACGCAGAGCATCACCGGGATTTCGCGCCGGTAAATCAGATTATCCAGAACGTTCTGGGTGCGCAGATCGCCGTTCTCGTCTTTGAATGCCTGGCCGTCCTGAAAGATCATCAGGCTGGCGGGAACCTTGGCATCGTACTGCGCGGGAACGTAAACCCAGTAAGTGTGCTGCGTCCCGGGGTAGACCTCGCTCTTAATGACGAACGGACCGCGGATGTCGCCTTTGGGAACGCCTTCCTGCGGCAGGGAATCCGGACCGAGCCGGTACTGGGAGTTGGGGTTCGGACCCGGCGGCATGGGTGGCTGCGGCCGGGCCTGGGGCGTGGCGTGCGGCGCGAATGTCTGGGCCAGAGCGGCCGCGGCAAAAGCAAATGTGAGTGCGAACGTTTTCATGCGAGACCTGGGAGAACTCCGGTGCTGTCACCAAATGTCGGTTCTTCAATACCCATGCGGTGCAACATGGAGAGATATAAGTTGCAGAGCGGGGTTTCGGGCGCGAAACGCAGCCGGCGTCCCTGTTTCAGCGTGCCTTTGCCGCCGCCGGCGAGAGCGATGGGGAGATCGTGCTCCAGATGGCGGTTGCCGCACTTGATGCCGCAGCCGAACATCACCATGGAGTTGTCCAGCAGCGACGTGCCGCCTTCATCGAGGCTCTTCAGGCGCTTCAGGAAGTAAGCCACCTGCTCGACGTGCCAGGTGACGCACTTCTCATACTGCGTGCGCCGGACGGGTTCGTCGCCGTGGTGCGAAATGCTGTGGAAGCCGCCTTTCACGCCGGGGATAAACGAATAATCCTCGTTGGTCTGGGCGTCGGCGGTCATCATGGTGCCCACGCGGGTGGTGTCGCTCCAGAGGGCCAGCACCATAATGTCGAGCATCAGCTTGATGTGTTCGGGGCGCGACCCAGGAATGCCGGGGCCAGGACGCTCCAGCGGAAACTGGCCTTTGTTGATCCAGCGCTTCTGCGGCTTGAGCGAAGCCTGCAAACGCTGCTCGACGGAGCGCACGGATTCGAAGTACTCGTCAAGACGCACGCGGTCGCCGGAGCTGCCTTCACGGCGCAGCGTTTTGGCCTGATCGCGAACCAGATCGAGCACGCTGGTCTCATCGCGCTGCAGGGAGGTGAGCAGGCGCGGGTCGTCCGGATTCAGGCCCGAAATCACCGGCGCTTTGTTCGAACGGAACAGACGGTCAAACGCCAGCTGCGGAATGATCTCCTTCGGCACGGGCGTGTGCGGATCGCGCCAGGAGATGAAGGAGCCGTACATGCGCGCGAACCCGCCGCCCGCCGTATCGATGCCGCTGCGCGTGGCTTCAAGACCCAGCTCAAAGCTGGGCAGCGCGGTGCGGTCGCCGATCTTCTGCGCCATCAGCTGATCGACGCTGGTGCCGCCGGAATCCAGATCGTCGCCGGAGGTGCGCTCGACATAGCCGCCGGAAAGCCAGGCCGGAACCTTGGGCCAGTGGCCGTTGCGGCCAACGGTTTTGGCGTTCCACAGATTCTCCAGCAGCATGAAATCGCCGCGGATGTTTTCGAGCGGCCTCAGGTGCGGCGTGAGTTCATACTGCTCGCCATCACCCGCGGGAGTCCAGTAGTCCGGACGCACGCCATTCGGCATATACATGAAGACGGAGCGCATCGGCGGTTCAGCCAGAGTGCCCGCGCCGGCGGGAGAAGGGGCGGCGGAACTCATCCGCTCGAGCCAGGGCAGCGCCATCGCGGCTCCGGCGCCGCGCAGGATGGTTCTTCGGGAGATTCGTTTCGCGCTCATGGGTTCACTCTTTCCTTCGTCACTTCACGACCATTGGCCGCTGGATCTTCGGCGGCGGGGGCGCGGCCGAAATCATGGTTACCTTGCCGCCCTGACTGTTGCGGAACGGCGTACTCAATACGATTTCGCGGATGAGCGTGCGCGCGTGGTAATTGTCGCGCTGCAGCGTGTCGGCCAGGTGCTGCACGGTGCAGCTGTCGCCATCCTGCAGATTGCGGCCGAGTGCGTAACCCAGCATCTTGCCGGTCAGCAGGCGAAGGAAATCGTCCTTGCGATCCAGCAGAACCTTGCGCAGCTCGACAGGTCCGTCGAACTTCTCACCCGAGGCGAGCGTGCCCGAGGCGTCGATGGCGGAGCCGTCGAATTCCTTGTCGCGCCAGCGGCCGGTCCAGTCGAAGTTTTCGAGAGCGAAACCGATAGGGTCCATCAGGTTGTGGCAGGCCGAGCAGCTGGGGTTCACACGATGCGCCAGGATGCGGCCGCGCATGCCCACGGCGGTTTTGGCGTGCTCCGCGCAATTGTCCTCGCACTTCACCGGGTCAAGCGCGGGCACATTCGGCGGAGGCGGCGGCACCGGCGTGCCGAGAACGGTTTCCAGCACCCAGGCGCCGCGCAGCACCGGGCTGGTCTGGCGGTAATGTGAGGTCATGGCCATCACGGCTCCGGAGGTGATCACGCCGGCGCGCCGGTTGTCCGGCCATTCCACCAGCTTCGGCTTCTCGCTCGAAAAACCCTTCAGCTTGTCTTCCAGTTGATAGAACTTCACCAGGCGATCGGTCAGGTACGTGTAGTTCGCGGTCAGCAGTTCCAGCAGGCTGCGGTTTTCGCCAAGGATTCGCTCGAATATGAGAATCGGCTCGGCGCGCAGGTCCGCCGCCACGGGCGGATTGTAAAACGTCTGCAGTTCGGTGAGCATGGGCGCTACGCGTCCGCCCAGTTCCTGCGTGCCCAGCCACTGGCCCACAAAAGTGCTGGTGAAGACGTGCGATTTGGGATCGTCCAGCATGCGATCCACCTGCTCGGTCAGCACTTTCGGATCCTGCAGGCGGCCCTGCGATGCCAAGCTCATCAACTCATCGTCCGGCATGGTGGACCAGAGGAAATACGAGAGGCGGTTCGCCAGCTCATACTGGCCGATGGGGTAAATGCCGGGCTTGTCGCTGCGCTTTTCCATCTTGAAGAGGAAGTCCGGACCCACCAGCACGGCCTTTAGCGCCAGTTTCATGCGTTCTTCGAAGGGGTCGCCGCGTTCCGCTGCGCGATCGTAAAGCGTCAGCAGCGGGGTGACTTCGCTCATCTCCACTGGACGCCGGTAGGCACGTTTCAGGAAGGTGCGCAGAATCTGTTCGGCGGCGCGGCGCGGCTGCAGTGGTTCGTTCCCGGGCTCGGTGCCCAGAAGACGGTAGTGCAGCGCCAGCTTGTCCGGCGCGGGTTCTGACGGTTTCTGGACCACCGTGAGCGTTTCGATTTTGGCCGGCTCGCCTTCCGAGACGACGGACAGCATGCGCAGCCCTCGCGCCAGGCGCACGCGCACAGTATAGGTGGGCAAGCGCCCCGGGCCGCGTCCACCGCCACCACCGAAGCCGCGCCCGGTTTGCACGGTCAGCGGAACACCGGTGCCGCCATCCACTTTGAGCGACAGCTTCGGCTTAACTTCGGAAGCAGGCACGGCCACGCGCACATCGTAATCGGCATCGATATAGATGGAGGTGAGCACGGAGCGCTCGCCGGCCGCGCCTGGAATCAGCTGTGCCGCGGGGTAGAGCTTCGTCAGGTCGGGCGTGATGATGGCGCGATCCAGAATCTGCTGCGCGGCTTCGAGATAGCGCTCCATCATCAGCGGCGGAACAAACAGCGTCTCGCCATTGGTGTCGAAGCCCGCGCCGCCGGTACCGTCGTTCGGGAACAGTTCGGAAACGTTGAAATCCACGCCCAGCAGATCGCGGACGGTGTTGTGATATTCGCGGCGGTTCAGCCGCCGCAGCGCCACGGCACCCGCGAACTCGCCGCCGAAGCAGGCGGTGTCGCGCAGCCGATGATCGATCCAGTTGGCAACCCGGAGACGGTCGTCTTCGGTCAGCTTGGTTTCCACCGGCGGCATGGTGCGGTTGCGCAACTGCTGCGCCACGTCTCGCCACAGACCACGGTCCGTTTCGATCCCCTGCGCCGTTGTGGCTTTCAGGAAATTGATTCTGTTTTTGGGGTTGCCGGGGTTATGGCACGCGGTGCAGTTTTGTGCCAGAACGGGACGAATGGAGGATGCGAACTCGTCCGGAACCGCGGCCGCGCCGACGATCGCCAGAAGCATTCCTCCGGCGAGCAGACGTAAAGTCAAATCGGGCCGTTCTCCTGTTTCGCAACCAATTATATCAGCCGTGTCACGGTTTGGCTTCGAAAACCAGATTAAACGGGGTCTGCGCAGCGCGGCGGAAGTGCTGAAACCCGCCATCGGTGACCACGCTGCGGATGCGCGCCTCGCCCGCCTGCGCGCCCAGCGCCGCGCCCACTTCCTGGGAGAGCGAAGCAGGCACGCAGAGCATGGTTGAAGCGGAATAGAAAACGCGGCCCACCGGGTTCAGATTGCCTTTGGTATCGTCCTCGGCAAAGGGCTCGACGATCATCCAGGTGCCATCCGGTTTCAGGGCGGCGCGCACGTGCGCGGCGGCGCCGGCGGGGTCACCCATATCGTGCAGACAGTCGAAGAACGCCACGAAGTCGTAGCCGGAGCCGGGGAAGGCTTTGGCGGAAGCGACTTCGAAGTGGATGCGGCCGTCGAGACCGGCGGCGCGGGCGGCCTTGCGCGCCAGCTGGATGGAGCCTTCGTGATAATCGAAGCCGTAAAATTCGGAGTTGGGAAACTCCTTCGCCATCAGAATGGTGGAGGCGCCCAGGCCGCACCCGATATCGGCCACTTTCGCGCCCGCGCGCAGCTTCTCTTCCACACCGCCGAGCGCGGGAATCCAGCCGGAGACCAGATTCGCGATGTAATTCGGACGGAAAAACCGCTCAGTGCCGTGGAACAGATCGTGGTGGTGTTCGTGCCAGCCCACGCCCTTCCCGCTGCGGAAGGCGTCTTCGATCTTGCCGGCGTCGTTGAAGCAGGCGGAGATGATCTGGAACGCGCCAGGCAGAAAAGCCGGACTGTTCTCCACGGCAAGCGCGAGCGCCTGTTCGGGAGGCAGAACATACTTCGACGACGCGGCATCCAGAGTGACATAACCGCTCGCAGCATTGGCGTTCAGCCATTCACGCACGTAGCGCTCGGTGGTGCCGGTGCGCTGCGCCAGCTCGGCGGCTGTTACCGGCTGCGAATCAGCCATGGCTTTATAAAGGCCAGCCGGTCGCCGATGACCACGAGCACCGCGTGCAGGCCCGCGCCCACATCCCCCACGGCTTTGCCCATGAAGGCATTCAGTTTCTCCATATCCAGTGCCGCGGCCGTTCCAGTGGTTGCCATCTGTCTCTCCTGCGGACTCGATGATAAGGTGTCCGGCAGGATATTACAAGGAATTTCGACTTAGAACACTTATAAGTGCCAGATCGCGGCACTTACCGGCGAATCACCCACGGGAACCACAGTAAACAAGCCCGCGCGCTTATATCGGAAATCGCTGATCTTCACCAGCCGCACTACGGCCATATCACAGGATTTCCGGTTCAGTACCAACATATATTCATTATCAGGAGTAAGAGAAATGGAAACCGGTTCCTGACCTACAGGAATGGTCGCGGCTACCTGACGGTCTTCAATATTGATGACGGTAACATCGCCCGAGCCGGGGTTGGCTACGAAGAGCTGTGTTTCATTTACCGTCATAGCGCCGGGGTTGTGGCCGGCGAGGATGGTTTCGGAAACGACGGTCTGGTACGGGTAGAGAATCGCCACCGCGTCCATTCCCTGCCCCGAGACGAACATCTGACCGCCGCCCGCGCCGAAGCAGAAACGCTCCGGGCTGAGCGCGAGCGGCAGGCTGACCACTGGTTTGCCTGTGGCGGTATCGGCAATCAGGATGGTGCGGGCCACGGGAATGCCAATCAGGATTTGTTTGCCATCCGGCCGGAAGCGGATGGGTCCGGGCTGACCGGCTGTATCGATTCGATGCAGGACACGGCCGGCGGCAAGATCCACCACGGCCGCCATCTTCAAACCGGGAAAGGCCACGGCCGCCAGACGGCCCGTGGGATCCAGATCGAAATCGGAAGCAAGGCCGGGCAGACGGATGACGCCTCCTTTCTGAAACGTCCGCAGATCCACATGCGCGAGCGAGTGCGGTTCATCGGCCAGAATCCAGGCGCGGGCGTGGTCCGGACTGAGCAGCATCTGGCGCGCGGCTCCGGCGGCGCGGCAATGGCGGCTGACGGAGAGCGAATCGGCATCGATCTCGGTGACGGTGGCGTCGCCGGGAGAAAAGACGAGCACGCGCCGCGTTCCAGGCCAGCCCAGTACCGCCGTGGGACCGCTCGCGACCGGCAGCTTTTTCTCCACGCGGAAGCGCGTCAGATTCACCACCGCGACCGTGCGGTCGCCCTGATTGGCCACGAAGCAATAGCCGTTAAAGCGTTTGGCGAGCCTGGGCCCGCAGCCGGCAAGCAGGCCAGAGCCAGCCAAAAACACGCGGCGGGAGACGTTCATGCGGGCCTGGTGTTGGGGCGCACCAGCTGACCCGAATCGTGAAACGTTCCGTACCAGGCTTCGATGACGTCGTTGGGCGATTCCAGCCAGGCTGTGCCGGGCATGGCCGATTCGGCGGCGTCGTGGCCCACAAACGGACCTTCGGGAGCGGCGGCTTCGGCGTACAAATGGTCCTCGCGCTCCAGTATCAGAATCATGCCGTTGCCATCCGTGTTGTAGTAATCCTCGTCGATGATCGTCATGGTACCTGTGTTAAGATCAAAATTTCGCGGCGTCAGCTTACTCCTTTGGTTTGAATCTCATACATGAATCTTCGCTCCCTTTTCAGCCTCTTTTCGTCGGACCTTGCCATCGATCTCGGGACCGCGAATACGCTTGTCTATGCCAAAGGAAAAGGCATTGTTGTCAACGAACCTTCCATTGTCGCGCTGAATAAGAATACCGGGGAAGTGGAGGCGGTCGGCAAAGAAGCGAAAGAGATGCTCGGCCGCACGCCGGGCAACATCGTCGCCATCAAACCGATGAAAGACGGCGTCATCGCCGACTTCAAAGTCACCGAGAAGATGCTGAATTACTTCATCCAGAAGGCGCACAACCGCAAGATGCTGGTGCATCCGCGCATTGTGATCGGCGTTCCTCAGCGAAATCACGCAGGTGGAAAAGCGCGCGGTCATGGATTCGGCTTATCGCGCCAAAGCCAGCGAAGTGCATCTGGTGGAACAGGCCATGGTGGCCGCCATCGGCGCCGGCCTTCCGATCACCGAGCCTTCGGGCAACATGGTGGTCGATATCGGCGGCGGCACCACCGACGTCGCGGTGATTTCTCTTTCGGGCATCGTCTATTCGCGCTCGGTGCGCGTGGCCGGCAATGAGATGGACGATGCCGTCATGCAGTTCCTGAAGCGCAAGTACAACCTGCTGATCGGCGAGCGCACCGCGGAAGCCATCAAGATCGAGATGGGCTCGGCGTATCCGCTGGATAAGCCGCTCACCATGGAAATCAAGGGCCGCAACCTGATTGAAGGCGTGCCCAAGACCATCACGATTGACGACGGCGAAATTCGCGAAGCGCTGTCGGAGATGCGTGGCGACGATCGTCAACGCGATTCGCGTGGCGCTGGAGCGCACGCCGCCGGAACTGAGCGCGGATATCAGCGATCGCGGCATCGTGCTGACCGGCGGCGGCGCGATGCTGAAGAACCTCGACCGGCGCATTCGCGAAGAGACGGGTCTGCCGGTGTCGATTGCGGACGATCCCCTGGCATCCGTCGTGCTCGGAACCGGGCGAATGCTGAGCGATTTCAAACTGCTCCGCAAGATTTCGATCGACTAATCGAGGTTTCTCCGATGGAATCCCTTTTCAGCCGCTACCGCAATATCACGGTGCTTCTCTTCGTGATCTTCGCGCAGATTGTTCTGCTGGCCTATCAGGTGAAGAACAACAACGATGTGCGCATCATTCGCATCTGGGCGGTGACCGCGGTAACTCCACTGGCCCAGGTGGTGGAAGATGGCCGCAGCGCCGTGGCGGGATTCTTCGGAAGCTATGTTTCGCTGCGCGATGTGCGCGAGCAGAACCGGAAGATGCAGGCGCAGGTGGATTCGCTGAAGATGGAAAACCAGTTCCTGAAGAATCGAGCTGGCCATGGCGGATCGCGTGAAGGCGCTTTCGCAGTTCGAAGCGCATACGCCTTCGAAGATGCTGGCGGCGCGCATCATCGGCACGGGTTCCGGAGCTACTAATTCGGTGACGTTTCTGGACCGCGGCTCGGCGGCGGGTGTGGAGAAGGGCATGGGTGTAGTGACGCCGGACGGCATTGTGGGCAAGGTGCTGGCAGGCGTATCCCACGGCGTCGCAGGTGCTGATGGTGGAAGATCCGGGTTTCGCGGCCGGCGTGATTTCGCAGAAGAACCGGGTGCGCGGCATATTGAAGGGCATCGGCCACGGCAAGTGCGAAGTGGACTACATCCAGAACGAAGAGAAGGTGGAACCGGGCGAGATGTTCTACACCGATGGCGAAGACCGCATCTTCCCGACAAGGCATGCCGGCCGGGAAGGTGACGTCGGTGGCCCCGGGAAACAGCTTCAAGCACATCGCGGTAGACCCGACTGGCACGCGCAATAGCCCGGAGGAAGTGCTGATCGTGCTGCGCGGTGTGCACCAGCCCATCCCGGAGCAGCAGATGCCTTCGCGCGAGGTGTACCTGGGACCGGATGTGGAGGCGCCGAAGGGCGCAGCGGCCGGCACGGGGATCGAGCCACCGGCCAAACCGGCGGCCACCGATGCGGACCGTCTGCGCAAGAAGTATAAGGATATCGGCGAGGCGCAGAACCACAAGTTTGGGGAAGGGTTGCCGGGCTCGCTGCCACCTGATTTCAATTTGAAGGCGAAGCCGGCGGGGGCCGCGGGCTCTGCGGAAGCACCGAAGCCCGCGGCGGCGCGTCCCGCGGCACCTCCCGAAAGCGCGCCGCCCGCAACGGCCGCGCCGCCATTCTGATGGCTTACGACAGCAGCGACCGCATCCTGCTGGGCAACCAGCGCGAGACCCGCATTTCGCATTTCCGCGGGTGGGTGCTGGTCCTGGTGCCGCTGCTGGCGATTCTTTTCCAGCTCTACGTTCCGCTCTACGTCAAGTTTCTTTCCTATCTGGAAATCCCGCTGCTGGTGACGATTTATTTCGCCATGATGCGGAGGTCGCAGATGGGCGGCATGATGATCGGCATGCTGCTCGGTCTGGCCGAGGATTCGCTCTCGCGCAATCCGCTGGGCATGTTCGGCATTTGCCGCACGCTGGTGGGTTATCTGGCGGCGTCCATTGCGCTGCGCATCGATGTGGACCATCCACTGATCCGGCTGCTGGTGAACTTTTCGTTCTTTCTTTTCGATCAGTTCGTGCTGTGGGTGCTGGAGCGCGCGCTGCTGCATTTGCAGGCTCTTTTCGATTTCAAACAGGCGATGCTGCTGGGCTTTCTGAACGCAGTGGTGGGCGTGGCGCTGTTTCATTTTCTGGACCGGCTGAAGAGCAGGTTATAAACTGTTCACGTGAGAAGGCTGACAGGTCTGGTTGGGCTTTTGCTGCTGGCGAGCGCAGGCGCGTTTGCGCAGCAGGAGCGATGGAGCGAGCGATCCGCGGCGGGCTGGTATGTCGCGCAGCCGTGGCTGGTGGGCAGCAACTATATCCCGGCGACGGCGATCAATCAACTGGAGATGTGGCAGTCGGATACGTTCGACCCGCAGCGCATCGATCTGGAACTCGGCTGGGCCGAATCGATCGGCATGAATACCATGCGCGTGTTTCTGCACGACCTGTTGTGGAAGCAGGACGCGGCGGGTTTCCGTAAACGTATCGATCGTTTCCTGCGGATTGCCGAGAAACATAAGATCAAGCCGATGTTCGTGCTGTTCGATTCCTGCTGGGATCCTTATCCCAGGCTGGGCAAGCAGCATGCGCCAACGCCCGGCGTGCATAACTCCGGCTGGGTGCAGTCGCCGGGAATTGAAGCGCTGCAGGACCCGTCGCAGTATCCGCGGCTGGAAGCTTACGTCAAGGGCGTGGTGGGCGCGTTCGCGGGCGATGGAAGGATCCTCGCGTGGGATTTGTGGAACGAGCCGGATAATCCGAATGGCTCGAGTTATGGAAAGCGCGAGCCGGCGAACAAGGCGGCGCTGGTGCTGGAGATGATTCCGCTGGTGTATCAGTGGGCGCGCGAGGCGCATCCCACGCAGCCGCTGACCAGCGGAGTGTGGAAGGGCGATTGGTCTTCGCCCGATAAGCTGAGTGCCATGGAACACCTGCAGTTACAGCTGTCCGATGTAACTTCGTTTCATAACTACGATAAGCCGGATGAGTTTGAGAAGCGCATTCAGTGGCTGAGGAAGTACGGACGGCCGATCCTGTGCACCGAGTATATGGCGCGGGGGAACAACAGCACCTTCGAGGGCAGTTTGCCGGTGGCGAAGAAGTATCACGTGGCGGCAATCAACTGGGGTCTGGTTGCAGGAAAAACGCAGACGTTTCTGCCGTGGGATTCGTGGAAGAGTCCGTATACGGATCGCGAGCCGAAAATCTGGTTCCACGAAGTGTTCCGGACGGATGGCAAGCCGTACCGTCCCGAAGAGGTAACGTTCATCCGGGAGATCACGGCTCCAAAGGCCGCGGCGCGCGCGGCCGGAACGCCGTAAACTACTGCCGGACGTTGCGGGCGAGCCATTCGGTGATGGTGCGCAGCGCGAGGGGAGCGATGGTTTCCTGGATAACAGAGTATTCCGAGACCGCGCCGGTTCTGGCGGTTTGGAACAGATGATTCAGGTCGGGTAAGAGCACCGTTGCCCAGCTGGCGCTCGGGCTTTCGGCGAGTGCGGCGGCGATGGCTGGTAAGTTCAGCTTCGCGGAGACCTGCAGGTCCTTCGCGCCGTCGATCGCCAGCACCGGGCAGGAGAGCTTGCGCAATACGGGACCCGGATCGTAAGCGACAAGGTCGCGCAGGGTGGGCGACAGAATGGCGGCGACCTGACCTTCCGCGAATGCGCCGGGGCCGAACTCGGCGACCAGCGCCTTGCGGGCGGAAGCCTCGTCTGTCACCTTGCGCATGATGTCGAAGAGTTTGGTTTGCGTCTCCACCTGCTTCGCGACCAGCGCATCGTCGCCGCCGGACGCGCGTACGATATCGATGCCCTGCTGCTTCATTACCCGCGCGCCGGGGATGCCGATTCCGGCCATCATCACGACGAAGGCGATGTCCCTCGATTGAGAGGCGGCGATGGGTCCGATGATGCCGCCTTCGCTGTGACCGATGACGCCGACGCGCGACGGATTCACTTCCTTCCGCGCCTTCAGGTAAGCGATGCCCGCGAGTACGTCGGCGGACTTATCGGAGTAACTGGTCTTCTCGAAGACGCCTTCCGACTTACCGGTGCCGCGATCATCAACGCGCAGGACAGCGTAGCCGGCGCGGGTCAGGTAATCGGAGAGCACCAGAAAGGGCTTGTGGCCCATCAGGGTTTCGTCGCGGTCCTGCGCACCGGAACCGGTGATCAGCAGTGCGGCGATGAAAGGGCCGCCGGTTTTCGGATAAGTGAACGTCCCGGCGAGTTTCGCGCCGCCCGCGCCGGTGTAAGTGACTTCTTCTTCCGCGTAGGGCAGCGGGCGAGCCGGTTCCTGCGGCCGTTTCACGCTGGGCAGCTCCGATTTTTCGACATGGCGGAAGGTGAGCGGCAGGTTTGCGGGGCCCTGATGGAAGGTGCCCGAGATTTGGCGGCTGTCGGGATCGAGCGTGCCGTCGAACGTGGCGATGCCTATATCCACTTTGACCGCGTGGCCTTCGACCGAGACGGATTTCAGGGGAAGCGTTGCGCCCTGATCGATGCTCTCAAACGTGCCGCCGCCGGGCGTGAGATGAAGAACTACGCGCAGGGTTTGCGGGCCGGCTTTCAGTTCACCAAGCCACTCACCGGTCAATCCCGTAACCTGCGCCAGAAGCGGAATGGTGAACACGAAACTCAGGCCGGCAAAGCCTCGAAGGCATCGGGATCCTTTTCGCCATGCATGCATTGGAAATCCTTCTCGATCAGGACAGCGAGCGGCCCAGCGTCGCCTGAGATGCCGACGCGTTCGGTGCGGGCCCAATCGGCGGCTTCACGCGGAGGCACGAAAATCGTGATGGCACCATTCTCGAAGGCCGCTCTGATTCCATCCTCATCCGCATTGCATTTTAGCGCGTAGGTCAGCTGCGTGTTGCCGGGGAAGGTCACGGTTTCGACGATGCTTCCCTGCTCCGCCAGCCGGTCCACTTCACTTCGCGTCAAGCGCAGACGCAGCGAGTTACTGCGCATCCTGAGTTTCATATCGTATCCGCCATTCTCCCGAATAGATGTTGAAACGGCTGCCGCGGACGAAGCCGAGCAGTGTCAGATCGAACTCACGCGCAAGATCCACCGCGAGACTGGAAGGCGCGCCCACCGCCGCCATGACGGGAATTCCGGCGTTGACGGCCTTCTGCACCAGCTCGAAGCTGGCGCGGCCACTGACCATCAGGAGCGCGCGGCTGAGCGGGACATCGCCTTCGAGAAGATGCAGACCAATGAGCTTATCGAGCGCGTTATGCCGGCCAACATCTTCTCGTAAATCGAGCAGCGCGCCGGAGGCATCGAAGAGACACGAAGCGTGCAGGCCGCCGGTTTGGTCGAACACCGCCTGCGCGCGGCGCAGTTCATCGGGCAGCCGGTGAATGGTGGCGGCATCGACCGTGACCGTCTCGCGCGGCAGCGGACTGCAGCCGGCGTTTTCGAGGGCTTCGAGCGACGATTTGCCGCACACGCCGCAGCTGGACGTGGTGTAGAAGTGGCGCTCGAAGGCGGCGGGGTCGTAAGTAACTTCGGGCGCGAGATCGACGCGCACAGTGTTCGAACCGGGCTTCCCGGCGTGCATGCCGGCAATGTCGCGGCGAGAGCGGATGATGCCTTCGGAGAAGAGGAAGCCGGCGGCGAGGTCAAAGTCATGGCCGGGAGTGCGCATTGTGACCGAGAGCGAGCGGGTGGTCCAGCGGTCGGGCGCCTGATGGCCGATGCGGATTTCGAGGGGCTCTTCGACCGCGAGGAAATCGGGGTGAGAGCTTCCGGTACCGCCCTCGACAGTAACAATGGCGCAGGTTGAGGCCTGCTCTACAATTGGAGGAGACATGGCGTTTGTCACGGTGGAAGAGGCGATAGAGGAGACGCGGCAGGGCCGCATGCTCGTCGTCGTGGACGATGAAGACCGCGAAAACGAAGGCGACCTGACGATAGCCGCGGAAAAGGTCACGCCTGAAGTCATCAATTTTATGGCCACACACGGCCGCGGGCTGATCTGTCTGGCGCTCACCGCGGCACGCTGCGATTATCTGCGGCTGCCGCCCATGACTCCTCACAATACTTCGAACTTCGGCACGGCGTTTACGGAATCGATCGACGCGCTGACGGGTGTCACGACGGGCATTTCGGCCGCGGACCGGGCGCACACCATCTTGACGGCCATCGACCCCCGGACGCGCGCGGCGGATCTGGCGCGGCCGGGACACGTGTTCCCGCTCCGCGCAAAGAACGGCGGCGTGCTGGTGCGCGCGGGACAGACGGAAGCGGCGGTGGATCTGGCGCGCCTTGCGGGCCTGGCGCCCGGCGGTGTGATCTGCGAAATCATGAACGAAGACGGCAGCATGGCGCGCGTGCCGCAGTTGCTGGAGTTCTGCGACCGGCACAGCCTGAAGATGGTCTCGGTGGCGGACCTGATTCGGTACCGGATGCAGCACGAGCGCTACGTGCGGCGGCAGGGTGAAGGCGTGCTGCGCACCGAGTTCGGCGAATTCCGGATGATTTCGTATGGAACCGAGACGGGCGCGGATACGCATCTCGCGCTGGTGCGGGGCGACCTGAGCGGCGACGCCGGCGTGCTGGTGCGAATGCACTCGCACTGCCTGTTTGGCGATGTGTTCGGCTCGACGCAGTGCGACTGCCGCAGGCTGGTGCGCGATTCGCTGCGCCAGATCGGCGCGGAGGGGCGCGGCGTGCTGGTATACCTGCACCAGACGGGTCCCGGCATGCGCATCCAGAAGGAATCGAACGGGATGGACCACCTGTTGGCGCACGACCGTGACCAGGCACCGGTGGGCGGACCAGCGGCGCAGCGGCAGCTGCTGCATGAAAGCGGCATTGGCGCGCAGATTCTGTCGGATCTGGGACTGCGCCGCATCCGGCTGCTGACGAACCATCCGCGCAAGGTGGTGGCGCTGGCCGGGTTCGGGATTCATATCGAAGAGCAGGTGCCGATTCATGGCGCGGAGCTCGAGAAAACAGTTTGAACCGCCGCGCGACGCGCGACGTTTAGTTGTGCAGAGGAGTAATATGCGACCCACAGCCTTCCTTTCCGCATTCCTGTTGAGCGCGGCCCTGCTTCCGGCGGCCGACGCGGTGTTGCTGAATATGGTGATGCCGGACACGAAATTACTCGTGGACGTGAATGTCGCGAAGGCGGAGAACTCGCCTTTTGGGCAGTTCATCCTGCAATCGATGCCGAAGGACGGCTTCAGCCAGTTCACCGCGGCGAGTGGTTTCGACCCTCGCACGGATCTGACGGAAGTGCTGGCGGCGAACAACGGGACGAAAAAAACCGGACTGATTCTGGCGCGCGGCCGCTTCAATGCGGCGCAGCTGGGAAGCGCGGCGGTGACGATGGCAGGCTTTACGACATCCGTCTATAACGGCGCCCAGCTGCTGACGCCGGCGAAGGCCGGGGGCGATGTAATGGCGATTGTCCTGGATAGCACCCCTGCGACGATCGCACTAATGGGCGACGAGGCCAGCGTGAAGGCGGCGCTCGACCGGCGCACGGGCAAGAACCCGCTGAACCCGGCGCTGGCGGCGAAGGTGACGGAGTATGCCGGCGCTGATGCGTGGAGCGTTTCGCTGGTGCCGCTGGCGAACCTGGGCGCGGCAGGCGTGGCGAGTCCCCTTGGCGCGGGGATGCAGGGCGAACTGCTGAAGAAAGTGACGGAGACCAGCGCGGGCATCACGTTCAGCTCGCCGATTCAGATCAGCGGGGAAGCGGTGGCGGACACGCCGCAGGATGCCGCTTCGCTGGGGGATATCGCGAAGTTTCTGGCCGGAATGATTCAGAACAGTTCGGGACCGGCGGGAAACCCGATGTCGACGCTGCTGCAGTCGCTGACGGTTAGTACGAATCAGAATACGGTAAAAATTGCGCTCTCGATCGGCGAAGCGGATCTGGAACACCTGCTGCAGGCAAACAACCACCATAAGGCGGGTGTTATCTAAAGTAGTCAGAACCAGCCAAGCGTGCTTTTCCTTCCGTTTGGCCAAGTGATTGCAGTACTGTTTCATCTACATCGTGGCGGTAGATGAACTCACCCAGCTTCGAGCCAGGGTCGCTGAACTCGAGCAGCAGCTTTCGGAACAGAAGCGGAGCGATGCGGCTCTGCAGGAAAGCCGCGAGCTGTTTCAGGCGTTCATGGGCAACAGCCCGGTCGCCGCATTCCTGAAGGACGAGAGCGGGAAATACGTCTACGCGAACCGGACAGTGGACATGCTGATCGGCGGCGGATTCGGACAGTGGTGGAACAAATCGGATTCGGATCTATGGCCGGCGGAAGTGGCGCGGACGTTCCGAGAGAATGACCGGCATGCACTCGCGACTAATACTACCATTCGCGTGGCGGAAAGCATTCCGCGAGATGGCGGCGATCAGCACTTCCAGGCGTTCAAGTTTCCCTTCATCACGAGCAGAGGCAACCGCTATGTTGCCGGCATTTGGCTGGATATCACTGACCGCGTAAGGCTGGAGCGCGAATACGCCAACCTGCTGTTGCAGGCGGAGAACGCGCTGAAGGTGCTTCGGCAGACCGAAGCGCGGCTGCACTGCCTTTTCGATTCGCATGTGATCGGCGTGATCGAGATGAATGCCGAGCGCATTCTGGATGCGAACGATTCGTTTCTTGGAATGATTGGCTGTACGCGCGAGCGGCTGCGCAACGGCGAACTGCTGTGGCGCGAACTGACACCGCCGAAATACCACGCCATTGACGAGCTTGCGATTGAGCGCGTGCTGCGCGACGGCTGCTTCCAGCCATTCGAAAAGGAACTGCTGCGTCAGGATGGCGGCGTGGTTCCGGTTTGGATTGGCGGCGCGCTGCTGAACCGCGCGCCGGAATGGAGCTGCGTTGCCTTCGTGCTGGACTTGACCGAGCGCAAGGATCTGGAGTCGCAGTTCTTAAGCGGGCAGCGGCTGAAATCGCTGGGGCTGCTGGCGGGCGGCGTGGCGCACGACTTCAACAACCTGCTGACGACGATCATGGGCAACGCGAGCCTGTCGATCGAGGCGCTGACGCCGGAACATCCTGCATTCAAGCCGCTGGAAGAAGTGCTGCGCGCGAGCAGGCTGGCTTCAGGCCTGACACAGCAGCTGAAGGTGTATGCCGGTAAAACCGGCGGCGTAAAGGCCGTACAGATTTCGGAGCTGGTGAGCGAGATCAGTGGGCTGATTGAAGTGGCGATTCCGCGGAAGATCGAACTGCATCTGGATTTGGATCCGGCGCTGCCGGCGATTCTGGCGGAGCCGGCGCAGGTGCAGCAGGTGGTTTTAAACCTGGTGATCAACGCCGTGGATGCGATCGGCGAGGCGTCGGGAGCGATCCGGATTGCGACGATGGCGCGCGAATGGACCGGCGCGGATCTGCGGTCAATGACGCTCGGTGGCGATCTGCCGGACGGCAGGTATGTGGGCTTCTCGGTTTCCGATACAGGCTGCGGCATGTCGGACGAAGTCAAGGCGCGGATCTTCGACCCGCTGTTCACCACGAAGGACGACGGCATCGGACTTGGACTGGCGCCGGTACAGGGAATCATCCGGAGCCATCACGGCGCGCTGGAAGTGGAAAGCCAGCTGGGACGAGGCACGCATTTCAAGGTGTGGCTGCCAGCCAGCTCGGAAAAGACGAGACCGGACGAACTGCCGGCGGCGCGCAGTTTGTGGGGTGGCGACGAGCTGCTGCTGGTGGTGGACGACGAGCCGAGCATCCGCAAGATGGCGGAAGCGACGCTGACGCGCTTCGGATACCGCGTGGTGACGGCGGGCGATGGACGCGAGGCGATCGAGGTATTCGAGCGCATGGCGAACGAGATCGCGCTGGTGATCATGGACATCGCAATGCCGGAAATGGGCGGCGAAGAAGCGCTGAAGCGCATTCTGGAGATTCGGCCGGATGCGCTGGTTGCGTTCTCCAGCGGTTACAACGAAGTGGATGCAATGGGACAGCTGGACGGCTACGGCTTCATCCCGAAACCGTATACGTCGCGGCAGCTGGCGGAACAGGTGAAAGAGATTCTAGCCGGTTAGACCTAGCTCGAAGTAGAGGAGTTCAGCGGGCTGACCCGCGCGATACGGTGGAATCTCGCGGAAGCCAAGATCGCGGTAGAGCGCGATGCCGGCAAGCATGGATTTCTGCGTATCGAGCAACATGCGGCGATAGCCGATGGCGCGGGCTTCGGCGATCATCTGAAGGGCGAGGCGGCGGCCGAGTCCGCTGCCGCGGAAAGCCTGACGGACATAGAGGCGCTTGAGTTCGCAGGTCTCCTCATCGATGGGGCGCAGCGCGACGCAGGCGGCGGGCACGTCGCCGCTGTATTCGATGTGAAGGCGGCCGCGCGGTTCCGCGTAGGCGCCGGGCAAGCCGGCAAGCTCCTGATCGAAGCGCTGGAAGCAGAGATCCATTCCGAGCTGCGCGGCATATTCCTCGAACAGCTCGCGGGCGTGATCAATGCGCAGCATTGGGCGCGGGCTTCTTCTTGTGGTCCGGCGGATTCAGGATAACGAAACCGCTGTACACGGGAAAGGGATAGTAGATTTCGACGGGCTCAGCGACGGCGACAGGAACCGGAACAGGCGCGGCGACAGGCGTGGCCGGCGGAGGGATGCGACGCACGGCGGGCGGCGGCGCCGGCGGATCGGCGGGCGGATTTGCGGTGTAACTGACGCCGGGAATGCTGACGGTCTCGGCGGAGAACGAGAGGAGTTTCGTCCCGGCGGAACGGAGCGGCGAGCGGGCGGGATCGAGACCGTCGGGATCGAAGGGCGGCGAGGGCAGAGCCTTGATAAAGGATGCAGCAGCGAGGAGATCCTTCGGCTTCGGGAGATCGGCGGCGGGACGAAGTTCGACCTGGCCGGCGGTGAAGGGCGCGAGCGCGGTGGTGAGGGCAGCGTACTGCCGCGCGGGAGAACGACCGTCCCAGTGTTCCCCGGGCGCGAGCGGGCCCCAAGCGGCGAAGGACTTCGAAACCATCCAATAGACTTCGCCGGGTTTGAAGGCGTCGGAATCGCCAGGCGACCAGACCCAGCCGAGTTTGGGATGGCGCAGCCAGCGGCCGGAATGATAGGGCTTCCAGCCCCACGGCTCGGCGGCGACCCAGGTGAAGCCGAGCTCAGAGTACCAGCGCCATTCGCCCTGGCGGAAGGGCGACCAGCCATCAGCAACTTTGGGTTTCCAGATCAGGCCGAAGTCTTCGGAATGAACCCAGTTACCGGCGAGCTCGAGTTCGGCAGAGCGCGTGTCACGCCAGGAATCGGACGGGAGTTCGGGGATTTCACGGAAGAGATGGAAGCGGGACTTAGCGGAGGGATTGAGCGTGACGAACTGGCCCTGACGGAGCTCGAGTTCGGCGGTAGGCGTGGAGAAACGGACGACGCCGTCGAGGATGGCAATCTCGGTGGCGGCATCGGTCAGCACGAACCGGAGGCGGGCGGCGCGGCGCAGCAGGATTTGCGCGCCAGGAACGGCAATGCCGAGGGAATCGGTCTCGCGCGGCTGGCCGGAGAAATAGGCGGTGCCGTGATCGAGCGAGATCAGGGTGACTCGCTGGCCCGTGGAGAGCTGGGCGTAATCCGAAAGCTCGGCGAGCGAGTCGCCGACGAGCCGGAGGGAACTGCCTTCATCGAGATCGAGCTGCAGATGAGAGGCGGCGGGGGTGGCGACGCGGGAGGATTCGAGCAGCGGCAGATTGCGAACGGCGGGCTGCCACGCGTCATACGCATGAACCTGCACCTGAGCGCCACCGGCGAATTCGGCGACGCGGGCGAAATGCGCCGGGCCGGCACAGAGGGCTGCGGGACAAAGCAGGAGCAGCCACTGGCGGGCGAGACGCATCGTCAGGTATGACGCGGGCCTGGTTTATTTCGTTGAACTGGTGATGACGGTGTGCTTGGCGCCGGGCGCGCGGGGCGCATCTTTGAGCAGCGCATCGACGCTGGCGCGGACGTTGGTCTCGGGATTCTGGAGATAGGTTTCATCGCCGATGATTTGCTGGCGGATGACGCCCTTGCGATCGACGAAGACCAGGATCGGCACGAAATACGGGATGTTCTCAGGGTGCTGCAGGAACTCAAACACGGAGCCTTTTTCGCTCCAGCCGGCGGGGAAACCGCTGACATAGGTCTGGGCGAAGCTGCCGACCAGGTTCTTCGAATTGTCGTTGAAGGCGCAGGCGATTACCTGAACGCCCTTGGCCGCGTATTCCTTCTGCACACCGGCGAGGGTGCCCATCATGCGCTGGCAGTGGGGACAGGTAGTAAAGACAAAAGCCATCACGACGGGCTTGCCGCGATAACTGCTGAGCAGTTTCTGCGAACCATCGGGCAGATGGACGGCGAACTCTGGCGCCTGACGGGGAACCTGAGCGGAAAACGCGACGCCCGCGGCGAGCGCGACGGCAAGGATGGATTTCATCATTCTTCTATGATTGAAGCATGAAAGACGCCGTGCTGCTGCAGCACATTCTGAAGCTTCCACACGGCAAGGCGAGCCTGAAGCATCTGGTGCGCGAGCTGCACGCGAAAGGCGCGGAACGGGAAAAGCTGGAAGCGGCGCTGGAGCGACTGGTGGAACGCGGCGAACTGATGGAGCTGCGGGCGGATCATTATGTAGCGACGGCGCGCGGGCGGGAGTACGCGACGGGGCGGGTGAGCATCCATCGCGACGGGTACGGGTTCCTGATTCCGGACCGGAAGATCGAGGGAATTCAGGGCGACATTTTCCTGCCGGCAGATGCGACGCGGGCGGCGATGCATGGCGACCGGGCGATTGCGCGGATCAAGCGCGTGGAAGGCGACGGGCGGGCGGACGGGGAGATTGTCCGGATTCTGAAGCGGGCGCATCCGACGGTAGTGGGCGAGTTCCGGGCGGGACGGAAAGGCTATTTCGTGGCGCCGCAGGACGAGCGGCTGAGGGACTGGATTGAAATTCCGGAGGATCTGGCGATTCCGCGGGGCAGCGCGCGCGACCGGATTGGGGCGGCACCGGTGGCGGTTACGAGCGCGGCGGAACTGGTGGGGATGATTGTGAACGTGGAGGTGCTGGAATTCCCGGACCGGGCCGAGAACGCGATCGGGCGGGTGGTGGAAATTCTGGGGCATCCGGACGACTTCGGCGTGGATGTCGAGATTGTGATCCGGAAGCATCACCTGCCGCACCATTTTCCGGCGGAGGTGCTGGAGCAGGCGCAGAACACGCCGGCGATTATCACGGCGGAAGAGCTGCGGGGGCGGCGCGATTTCCGGGAGATGCCGATCGTGACGATCGACGGCGAGACGGCGCGCGATTTCGACGATGCGGTTTGGGTGGAAAAGCTGGGCGACGGCCGGTTCGCGCTGCAGGTGCATATCGCAGACGTGAGCCATTATGTGCGGCCGGGCTCGCCGATTGACGATGAGGCGCGGGTGCGCGGGACGAGCGTCTATTTCCCGGACCGGGCAGTGCCGATGCTGCCATTCGAGCTTTCGACCGATATCTGCTCCCTGCGGCCGCAGGCGGACCGGCTGGTGCTTTCGGCACTGATGGAGTTCGACCGGCAGGGCGATCTGGTGAAGCGCGAGTTTTGCCGCGGCGTGATTCGCAGCGTGGAGCGGATGACGTATACAAATGTGCATCTGCTGCTGGAAGGGGACGCGGCGCAACGGGAACGTTATGCCGCGCTGACGGAGCGCTTCGAGACGATGCAGGAGCTGGCGCTGATTCTGAATCGCAAGCGGCAGCGGCGCGGGTCGATTGATTTCGATATGCCGGAGGCGCTGATTCAGTTCGACGAGCTGGGCGCGATGACTGGGGTGGCGCGGGCGCAGCGGAACATTGCGCATCGGATTATCGAAGAGTTCATGCTCGCCGCGAACGAGGCGGTGGCGGCGCATCTGGAGAAAGCTGTTCCGGCCTCGATCTACCGGATTCACGAGATTCCGGACGCGAAGCGGGTGATGGAGTTCGAGGAGGTGGCGCGGCATTTCGGCGTATCGCTGGGGGTGGCGACGCCGGTGAAGCAGTTCAGTTACACGGCGCGAAACCGGGACGGATCGAAGACGCGCAAGGAGATAGCGACGCTGAACGAACCCATTAAGATCAGCTCGCGGAATTACCAGAAACTGGTGGCGAAGATAGAGGGCAAGCCGGAGGAGCGGATCCTGAGCTACCTGATGCTGCGGAGCCTGAAGCAGGCGCGGTACAGCACGATGAACGTGGGACATTTCGCGCTGGCGGCGGACTTCTATACGCATTTCACGTCGCCGATTCGGCGGTATCCGGATCTGGTGGTGCACCGGCTGCTGGCGGGGACGTTCGACGGGCGGGTGTATTCGAACGAGGACGATCTGGAAGACATTGCGACGGCGTGCAGCCATACGGAGCGGCGGGCCGCGGAGGCCGAGCGCGAGCTGGTGGAGTGGAAGAAGACCAAGTTCATGGTGGACCGGGTGGGCGATGAATTTCGCGCGCTGGTGATCAGCACGACCAAGTACGGGATGTTCGTGGAACTGGAAGATCTGTTTATCGAGGGGCTGGTGCCACTGGAATCGCTGCCGGGCGAGCGGTATGCGTATTACGAGAATACGCGGAAGATTGTGGGACAGCGGACGCGGCGCGAGTTTTCGATTGGAGACGAGGTGAAGGTGACGCTGGACCGCGTGGACCCGGCCGAGCGCAAGCTGCAGTTTTCACTGGTGGAGGACGAGCCGGCGCCGAAGAGCAGGCGGGGAAAGAAGGAGTCCAGGCCTAAGAAATGACGGGTGGGTTCGGGTTGGACCGGCTTTTGTCAAATTGGGGAGGCGTTTAGCGAGTCAGCGCAAAGATTCGATGAGTTTGGCCTTCTCTTCGGGGCTGAATTCAGGGAATGGCTCGCCGGGATACTGCTTTTTGTGCTGCTCGACGGCGAAGTCCCAGAGCTCTTCGGCGGAGGCTTTCTGAACGAAGCCAATGTTCTGGACCAGCTTGTTGTGGCTGCGCTCTTTTTGCAGTTTGCGGAGTGTTTCGAGAGCTTTGTAGAAGGCGCGGTCGTGAACAGCCTGATAGCGGATCATGAGCGCGAGCTTCTTTTCGGGGAAGAAGTCGTCGTCGGGCGCGTTGTTCAGGGTCACGGACTGCGCGACCATGGCGCGGCGGGCGAACCAGAGGGACATCGCCATCTTTTCGACCAGGAATTCTTCGGTGGTGGTGGAAGGACGGTGCTCGAAGCGCAGATCGTTCTTCATCGCGTTGAAGTCTTCGCGGCTTTCGCCTTCGATGATGAGCTTGCCCGAGGCGAGCCCGTGCTTGAAGGCGTTCAGGCTGGATTTGGCTTTGCCCCCTTCGGTGCGGGGGCCGGTGGAGGATTGCGCGTTGGCCTGGTTGGCGTTGATCTGAGCGGCGGATGACATGGTTGTGCCCTTTCGGCTTCAACCTAACAGGCGGAAGTCGAAAAGATTGGGGAGTTTGTTGAAGGGATTGGAGATGTTGTTGTTTTTCGGTGTGAACGGGCGGCGGGGGATATTCGTGAGTGCCTGCGATTTGCCGCTGCCGCTGGTAGTGAGCGTGAGCTGCCTTATCCGCGTTAGATCCCGGCGGACTGTAAGTGATGTTAGTTGACATCCATTACAGCCGCGGGTGGAGTCACCTGTTATAACTCTTTCAGTCCGATAACGTAGGCGGTGATGGTCGAGGGGTCGGAGTGGATGTGGTCCTTGCCAGCCGCAATCCAGTTAGGGGTTTGCGGATAAGAGGCGGTCAGGAGGTTGCCGGAGCCGCTGTAGTTGTCGACGGCTCCTCCGCCGCACATGGTGAAGCCGGACCCTACCTGGACCTGGGCGGTGGGGTGCGGGGCACTGCCGCCGGTCGCGCTCGTAATGCTGTGCTGGACCCGATGGAGCAGGCCGCGGTGTTTGATGCCGATTACGTAAGCCGTGATCAGCGATGGGTCGGAGACATCGTGGTCCTTGCTGTGCGCCTGCCAGGTGGAATCTGAATCGGGATAGCAGGCGGTAAGCAGACTGCCGGCGCCGTGATAATCCACGAATGCTCCGCCGCCGGTCATGGTGTAACCCGCTCGCAGACGCGCGGTGGCCTGCGGGTGGGGCAGCCGGATGTTGGAGGTGTTCTGGTCGATGACCACATCCCATTCGTTGTTGGGGTCTGAAATGGCGAGGGCGAACGCGGTGATGGTGGAGGGCGACGCCGCCTCGTGATCTTTGCCGGCGACGAACCAGGTCTGCAGCGTTTGCGGATAAGACGCGGTCAGCATGTTTCCGGGTTCGGTGTAGTGGTCGAATGCGCCTCCGCCGAGGATCTTGTAACCGGAGGGGACGGTCACGCTCGTGGAAGGGTGCGCGGCCATGGCGCTGGTCTGGGTGAACAGATTGATCGTTAGAGGCATTCGTTTGTTCCTTCTTCGACAGAGACTGGATTGCGGATGGATGTTATCACACGATCAGTTAAATCCCTATGACTATTTGAAATGCGTGACATTATTCGAATTCGCGGTGAAACGGCGGGGGATTGGCGGTCACTTCTGGGGGAGGGATTTACCAATGATTTTCTCTACGACATTGATGAAGATGGTTTATGTGGCGGCAATTTTGCCGTCGATTGGGGTGGCGCCGCTGCTGGATATTCGCTGCGGCAATCCGCGCGCGAGAGGGACATTTAACTGCGCCATCGAGCGGCCGATTGTGAATCAGCCGAAGGCCACTTATCCGGTGGTGTTCGCGGCCGGGGACCGCGTGATCGTGGCGGCGACGGGCTGTGTGCAAACGGGGGGGAGCGGCTTGACGTGGAAGCGGTATGTGAATCCGTCGGGGCCGAACAGCGACCGGCTGTATCACGGGTTGATTCAGCTGCCGGGAACGGGGCTGGTCCGGATCGCGACGGTGAACGGCGAGCAGCAGACGGTGGGGAGCGCGGGGTCGCTGGTGCTGGGTTATGAGGACGATGATTACTCGGACAATGGATACACCGGGCACGACAACGGCACGCAGGACCAGTGCAAGGGAGTGGGCGCGGCGCGCGTGACAGTTACGATTACGCGGCGGTAAGCCTCCGGGGCAGCGGTTCCCCGTCGGCGGCGCGGCGGGATTATGCTGGACTTTCGATGCCGAGGATATTTGTCAGTTACCGGAGGGAAGACTCGCCTGGCTCCGCGGGACGGCTGTATGACAAGCTGTATGACCGCTACGGGGCGGCGAGCCTCTTCCGGGATGTGGACACGCTGGCGCCGGGCGATGACTTCGTGGAGGCGATCGAGAGCAAGCTGAACGAGTGCGATGTGCTGCTGGCGGTGATTGGCCCACGCTGGCTGCAGGCGGAAGACCTGGAGCACAGGCGGCGTCTGGACCTCGAGATGGATTATGTGCGGCTGGAGATCCAGACGGCGCTGCAGCGCAAGATCCGGGTGGTGCCGGTGCTGGTGGAGGGGGCGCGGATGCCGCGGCGCGACGAACTGCCGGAGGTGCTGCAGCCACTGAGCCGGAAGCAGGCGGTGGAATTGACCGACATCCGGTGGGCTTACGATGTGGGGCATCTGGTAAACAGTCTGGGAGAGCGGGGACAGGCGGCACAGGTTCCGCCGACTCCGCAGCAGCCTTTCATACCTCAGGCGCCCCCGCCGCGGCCGGTGACTGCGGCTCCGGTCGAGATCGGCGTACAGAAAGAGCGGCTGTTTGCGTTCGATTACACCGTGCTTTTGGCGAATACGATTGTGGCGAGTGCGGACAGCCGGCGACTGGCTTACGTCGAGAAGGTGACCGGCTTCCTGGGTGTGGGCAATGGGCAGGTGGTCGCGGTCAACGGTGTGAAGGGGAAGAAATACGACCAGATCGATGAGCATCTGGCGTTTAGCCCGGACGGGGCGCGCGTGGCGTATCTGGCGCAGAGCCAGGGCAAGTGGTGCGTGGTGATCAATGAAAGCGAGGGGCGGCACCATGACTCGCTGATTGCGACGGCGCCGCTTATTCAGTCCGGACGGGCGGCATCTGGTGTATGGGGGCAAGGAGAACGGAAAGTGGGCTGTGGTTGCGGACGGGAAGGCAGGTCCGCTCTACGATGACATTGCGAATGACTGGATCCGGTACAGCCCGGACAGCCGCCGGCTGGCGTATGGGGCGAAGACCGACGGACAGTGGGCCGCGGTGATCGACGGCAAAGAGGGCAGCCGCTGCGGTGGATTGTTGAAGGGTGGAATGGTGTTCAGTCCGGACAGTCGGCGCACAGCTTATGGGGAGTTGAACAAGACGTGGAGCGTGGTTGTCGACGGGCAGCGTGGTGACGCATACCAGAACCTGGGGGCGAGCGGCCCGGTGTTCAGTCCCGACAGCAGGCACTACGCTTACCATGCTTTGCGCGAAGGCAAGTGGACAGTGGTGGTGGACGGCAAGGAAGGCCCGTGGTATGACGGCTTGGCCGAGGTGCCCCCGCTGTTTAGTCCCGACAGCCAGCGGCTTGCTTACTTTGCGAGACTTGGGGAGCGGTGGACCACTGTGGTGGACGGACAAGGAAGGCCCGTGGTATGACGGCTTGGCCATCCATTACCTTGCGTTCAGTCCCGACAGCCGGCGTTTCGCGTACGGGGCCAAGACCGGCATTGGGTGGGGGGTGGTGCTGGACGGCAGGGAAGGAACGAACTACGACGATTTGTCGGCGATTGGGCTGGTGTTTAGTCCTGACAGCCAGCGTCTGGCGTATTGTGCGCGTCGCGGCAAGAGTTGGGTGACTGTTGCCGATGGAGTGGAACACGCGGCTCACGACGGAGTTTCAGCGGGCGATCTCACGTTCAGCCCGGACAGCCGGCATCTGGCGTACCTGGCGGTATCGAACTCGGTGTGGTCCGCAGTGATCGATGGAAAAGAAGTCAAGCTCGATAAGGGAACGGCGAAAGGGAGCCGGCTCACCTTTGACACGGCGACAACGCTCCATGTTCTGGCGCTTTATGGATCACATCGTGCACCTGGTGACGATGACAATTTCGTAACCTAATTTTTATCTTTTGATATCGGCCTGTCATTACTTCCCTGTATATATTCGCGCATAACAATCGGTTAAGCTTCAAAGATCCTCACAGCTTTTCGCTTTGCGTAAAAGCAAAGCCCGACCGCTTACTCATACTTGCTAGGAGACAAAGCGTGGAAATCAGTAACGTGCTCACCGACTTGCGGCGTGAACTCGCAATCCTAAAAGAGGCAATTCAAAGTCTGGAAAGACTTTACGAGAAGGCGGGCTCGCGGCCACCGCAGACAAGCGGGGAAATTCAGCCGGTCCGCAAGCGCGGGCGTCCCATCGGCTCGAAAAACAAAAAACCAGCCTGGGCCTAAGCCGCGGGCTACTTCTTTGGGCGGGAGGGGCGCACTTCCATGCGGCTGACGAGCGTCCGCGCGGGCATGCGCAGAAGCGTGATGACGAGGGCGGCGACGTCTTCGGTCGCGATCTTCCAATCCGCCGTGCCAGCCGAGCCGAAGGTGGTAGAGACGCTGCCGGGCAGGATTTCGGAGACGCGGATGTTGTCGTTGCGGTAATCGAGCATCATCGCTTCGCTGAAACCATTCAGGCCGAATTTTGAAGCGTTGTAGGCCGAGCCGCCGGCAAACGCATTTTTTCCGGCGAGGCTGCTGATGTTGATGATGTAACCGCTGCCGTTTTTGCGCAGGCGCGGCAGGGCTGCGTGGGAACAGTAGAAGGCGCCGGACAGATTGGTATCAAGCGTCGTGCGCCACTGCTCGATGGACAATTCGGCAACGGGAGCGAAGAGGCCGACGCCGGCGTTGTTGACCAAAATGTCGAGGGACGGAAAGTGGTCGTCTACGAAGGTGAAGAAGCTGGCGACCTGATCGGGATTGCCGACATCGGTGACGCGTCCGATGACGGGACCTTTGGGCGATAGCTCGGCGAGCGCACGGTCAAGCGACGCGGCGGACTTCCCGCAGATAGCGACGGAAGCGCCGGCATCGAGCAGACTTTCGGTGATGGCGCGGCCGATGCCGCGGGCGCCACCGGTGACGATGGCGTGGTGATTTTTCAGGAAGTCGGGCATGCGTGGGGGTGTGGGATTCGGCTGTCGGTTCGATGGTAACAGCCTGCCGGTTGTCCCAAGATGGGCTCCCGGGGCGCGTTCGCGTGGTGAACGGTCATTCGAGCACCGGGGTCAATCATCCGTTCCACACGGCGGCGCCGGCGGCCCTCCGCTGGCGAACGCGCAGCAGCTGCACATCACGGTCGGGTCGCGGTGACGGTGAGCGAAGGGGACGAAACAGGTCCCGGTCTGATATAGTTTTCATTCACAGAAAGGCAGGCAGCAGGTGAGCGAGAAGCCCCAAAAACCAAACGTTTCGAGGCGCGGATTCATTCGTGGCGTCGGGATCGGCAGCACGGCGGTAGGTGCCGGCGTACTGGACACCGCAACGGCAGAGGCGGCGCCAGCACCCGCAACGATGGGCCCCGGCGAAACGGCGATTACGCTGCGGATCAATGGCAAGCCGGTGAAAGTGACCGTGGAACCGCGGGTGACGCTGCTGGATGCGTTCCGGAACCGGCTGGCCATCACAGGCGCGAAGCGCGTCTGCGACCGGGGCACCTGTGGCGCATGCACGGTGAGCATCAACGGCAAGGTAATGTACAGCTGCACGATTCTGGCGGTGGATGCGGTGGGGAAAGACATTCAGACCATCGAGGGGATCGCGCCGGAAGGGAAGCTGCATCCGGTTTCGGCGGCGTTCGTGAATCAGGACGGACAGCAGTGCGGGTATTGCACGCCGGGGTTCGTTATGGCGGCGAAGGGATTTCTGGAGCGGCATCCCGAGCCCACCTATGAACAGGTGGAAAAGGGACTGGGCGGCAATCTGTGCCGCTGCGGGACGTATGTGGGAGTTCGCAAGGCCGTGCTGGAAGCAGCCGGAAACATGAAGGGAGGCAACCGCAATGCCTGATTTCAGCTGGCCGCCGATGGACACACGGCGGCAGATTGGCAAGCGCATCAGCCGTTTGGACGGACATTTGAAGTCGAGCGGGCGGGCGAAGTATGCCTCGGACTTCTCGCGCAACGACCTGCTGTTCTCGGCGATGCTGGCTTCGCCGCACGCGAACGCCAAAATCACGAAGATCGATTTTGAGGAAGCAAAGGCGCTGCCGGGCGTGATGGCGGTGAACGTGATCTCGCCGGTGGGAACGCAGGTGCAGTGGGAAGGCACGGAGATCGCGGTGGTCTCGGCGACCAGCGAAGAGATCGCGCGGGACGCGGTGCGGCGCATCAAAATCGAGTATCAGGTGATGCCGCATCTGGTGAAGGAAGCGGATCTGGCGAAGGCCGGGCCCCGGGCGAAGGCGGCGGGCGAGCAGGTAACGGGCGATCCGGACGAGGCGTTCAAGGCCGCGGACGTGGTGGTTTCAGAAGGCTTCTACAGCATGCCGGTGCTGACGCACTGCTGCCTGGAGCCGCACGGCCAGGTGACGGAGTGGAAGACGGACCAGATGAATGTGTGGCCTTCGAGCCAGTACATCTCCGGGTACGCGTCCGACATCGGGACGACGCTGAAGTTTTCGGCAGACAAGATCCACGTGGAGATGGATAACGTGGGAGGCGGGTTCGGCAGTAAGTTCGCGCCGGATCGCTGGGGCGCGGAGAACGCGAAGCTGTCACAGGCGAGCGCGGGCAAGCCGGTGAAGTGGTTCCTCGAGCGGAACGTGGAGCTGATGATTGCCGGGAACCGGCCGTCGGCCTACGCAAAGATCAAGTGCGCGGCGAAGAAGGACGGCACGCTGGTGGCGTGGCAATCGGAATCATGGGCGACGGGCGGCGTGGCAGGCGGCGGATCGCCACCCATTCCTTACGTGTTCACGGAGATTCCGAACAAGCGAATGAACCACAGCGCAGTCTCGACGAACACAGGCGGCGTGCGGGCGTGGCGGGCGCCGAACCACCCGCAGGCGTCTTTCCTGACCTGCAGCGCGCTGGAAGATCTGGCGGCGAAGCTGAACATGGACCCGGTGGAGCTGTTCCGCAAGAACCTTGCGCTGACGGCGCGGGCGGAGACCTATGCGCGGCAGCTGGATAAAGCTTCGGAGCTGATGGAGTGGAAGAAATACTGGAAGCCGCGCGGGCAGAACGGCGCGGGGCCGGTGAAGGAAGGGATGGGGCTGGCGATCTGTACGTGGGGTGGCGGCGGACATGCCAGCCGCTGCATGACGACGATCAACTCCGATGGATCTGTGGTGGTCGAGATCGGCACGCAGGATCTGGGGACCGGAACGCGCACGATCATCACGCAGGTGGCGGCGGAGACGTTCGGCCTGCCGATGAGCGCGATCAAGCTGAAAATCGGGAACAACAATTTACCTGCTTCGGGCGCTTCGGGCGGATCGACAACGGTGGGCGGCGTTTCGTCTTCGACGCGGAAATCGACGGTGAATGCGCTGGCGAAGCTGTACGAAACCGCGGGGCCGGCGATGAATGTGCCGGTGGACCAGCTGGAAGCGGTGGACGGGCACATCCGGATGAAGGGCAATCCGGCGAAGAGCATGACGTGGCAGGCAGCCTGCGCGAAGCTGGGTCCGAATAAGATTTCGGAGCTGGGCATCAACGATCAGCGCAAGCCGGAAGGGCTGAACACGAGCGGGGTGGGCGGCATCCAGATGGCGCGGGTTTCGGTGGATATCGAGACCGGCATCGTGAAGATGAAGAAGTTCGTGGCGGTGCAGGACGTCGGGCTGGTGGTGAACCCGAAGCTGGCGGACAGCCAGGTGCATGGCGCGGTAATCATGGGCATCTGCGGCGCGCTGTTCGAAGAGCGGGTGATGGATGCGCAGACGGGGCGGATGCTGAACCCGGATATGGAGTTCTACAAGCTGGCGGGGATCGGCGACGTCGGCGAGATTGTGTCGCACGTGGAAGTGGACCCGCTGAACGACAAGCGCGGGATTGTGGGGATTGGCGAACCGCCGGCGGTGGGTGTACTGGCGGCGATTGCGAACGCGGTGGCGAATGCGTGCGGGGTGCGCGTGCCGAGCGCGCCCTTCTCACCGGACAAGGTACTGATGGCGCTGAACGGGACGGGCAGCGGGAGGATGGCGTAATGGAGAAGTTCGCGTATGCCAGCCCGGCTTCGGAAAAGGAAGCGCTGGGGCTGCTGAGTTCGCAGTGGGGTGAGACGGCGGTGCTGGCCGGCGGCACGGATCTGATCAGCCTGATGAAGGAGAACATCACCACCCCGAAGACGGTAGTGAACATCAAGCAGATCAAGGCGCTGGGCGGGATCGGGCCGGGAAAGAACGGCATGCGCATCGGCGCGACGGCGACGATTGATGAACTGGCGGAATCGGCGGCCGTGCGGAAGCTGTATCCCTCGCTGACGGAAGCGGCGTTGGGGATTACGAGCCCGCAGATCCGGAACATGGGGACGGCAGGCGGCGATCTGGTGCAGCGTCCGCGGTGCTGGTATTTCCGGCGAGGCTACGGGCTGCTGGCGATGGACAAGGGGAAATCGCTGGTGCCGGATGGCGAGAATAAGTATCACGCCATTCTGCAGAACAACGGGCCGGCTTACTTTGTGAGTCCGTCGAGCCTGGGACCGGCGCTGATTGCGCTGGGCGCGAGCGTCCGGCTGGTTTCGGCGACAGGCACGCGGGATGTGCCGGCGGAGAAGTTTTTTGTGATGGTGATGAGCGAACAGGATCGCGAGACGGCGATTCAGCCGAATGAGATTCTGACCGAGATTTTGATTCCGTCACAGCCTTCGGCGAATGCGACGTATGAGGTGCGGCAGAAGGAAGCGCTGGACTGGCCTCTGGCGACCGCCTCGGTGGCACTTAAGATGAACGGGAAACAGATCACGAGCGCGCGCGTGGTGCTGGGGCATGTGGCGCCGGTGCCGTTTCAGGCGATGGCGGCGAACCAATATCTGGCCGGCAAGACGATTGACGAGCATACGGCCGAGGAAGCGGGTAAGCAGGCGGTGATGAGCGCAAATCCCCTCAGCCAGAATGCTTACAAGGTGCAGCTGGCGCGGGTGGCGGTTAAGCGGGCGCTGCTGGCGGCGGCGAAGCAGGCATAAGATGGCGCAGGAACGAGCGGGTCTGACCCGGGTGGGAATGGAGCGATGCCAGAACCTGCGCTGGAAGGGCCTCTACATCGAAGCGGAGTGGGACCCGACGGTGCCGCACGGCAACGACCGGGCATTCTGGTGCCAGCATACTTATAACTGTCTGGGGCCGGACAGCAAAGTGGCGGATGAATACGAGTGCAATCCGGCACGGCCCTGTTACGAAGCGCTGTAGAAATGTGAATCGCCGGATGCCTTACCAGCCGACGGACTTGCCGCGATTTTGCTGGTCGAGCCACTTTTGCAGCGGCGCGAAGTAGTCCACGATAGCCGAGGCGTCCATCTGTTTGGTTCCGGTGAGTTCGGCCAGAGCGTTGGGCCACGGACGGCTGGCACCCATCGCGAGCATGGCGTTGAGACGGCGGCCGGCTTCCTGATTGCCGTAGATGGAGCAGCGGTTCAGCGGGTCCTTGCATCCGGCGATGCCGGCGAGCGCGCGGTGAAATTGGAATTGTAAGATATCCGCGAGGAAGTAGCGCGCGTAAGGCACGTTGGCGGCAACGTGGTATTTGGCGGCGGGATCGAAGTCGGCTTCGCTGCGGCCAGCGGGCGGCGCGATGCCCTGATATTTCAGGCGCAGATCCCACCAGGCTTTGTTGTAGTTTTCCGGCGTGATTTCACCGGAGAAAACCTTCCAGCGCCACTGATCGATCATGAGGCCGAAGGGCAGAAACGCGATCTTCTCAAGCGCTTTCTGCAGGAGCAGGCCGATATCCTTCGAGGGATCCGGCGCCTTCTGGAGTAGGCCGATCTTCACCAGATAGGCGGGCGTGACGGAGAGCGCAATGGTATCGCCCACGGCTTCGTGGAAGCCGTCGTTGGCGCTGTCGCGGAACAGGAAGGGCTGGCTGTTGTAGGCGCGCTGGTAAAAGTTGTGGCCCAGTTCGTGGTGAATGGTCAGGAAGTCTTCGGCGGTGATGTCGATGCACATCTTGATTCGGAGATCGTTGACAAAATCGACATCCCAGGCGCTGGCGTGACAGACGACATCGCGGTCGCGGGGCTTGGTGAAAAGCGAGCGGTCCCAAAAGGTGGCGGGCAGCGGGGCGAAGCCGAGGGAGGTGAAGAAGTGCTCGCCGTATCGCACCATGCCTTTGGCGTCGGTGTGGCGGCTTTTCAGGATCTCGGTGAGATCGTAGCCGGGGCCGGCGTCGGCGGGCTCAACCAGCGGATAGATGTTCTCCCAGGATTGCGCCCACATATTGCCGAGCAGATGCGCCGGGATGGGGCCGGAGGCGGGGACCACGGCGGCGCCGTAACGCTCGCGCAGGCGGGAGCGCACATAGGCGTGAAGCGATAAGTAGAGCGGCCGCACCTGATCCCACAGGCGATCCATTTCGCGGGCGAACGCATCGGGCGGCATATCGTATTTCTCCCGCCACATGGCACCGGTATCGGCAAAGCCCAGCTCGCGGGCGCCCTTGTTGGCGAGTTCCACATAGCGGGCGAAGGGCTCGCGGATGGGTTTGGCAATGGCGTGCCAGCCCAGCCAGGCGGTGAGCAACTGCGCGGGGTCGCGGCTCTCTGCCATGATCTTCGAAAGATCTTCGAGGTCCTGGCAGTGGTCCGGCTGCGGACAGTACCGCCCTTTGCCGTAGGTGCCTTCCATGCCGGCGACGATGCGGGTGAGCGCTTCGCTGTCTTCGGCGTTGGAGGGAGTGGCGACGGTCAGCGAAAGGCGCAGCAGCATCATTTTGCGCGCGATGTCTTCCGGCAGCGGCATATCCCTGAAGCGAGCGGAGCCCTTGGCGAGCACTACGGTGGCATTGATGTCGCGCTCGTCGGCATGGGCGGCGAGGGCTTCGGTGTCATCGGTGATGTAGGTGGACTTCACCCAGTCGGCGCGGCTGGACTCCACGCCGAGGACGAGCAGCTGTTTCTCGGCGGCTTCGACGAACGTTTTGGCGTCCTGGATGGTAGGTGGCGCTGCAGTCGCGAACGGCAGGACGGTGAGGATGGTGATCCATTTCGGGACTCGCATGATCCTCATCTTGCCAGAAACCGCGGCGGGCCGGGACGCGGACGGCCATAGGAATAATTCCCGCAATTCTAACTAAAGAGGAATTGTCCAATTTGAATTGAAACCGTATTCTTAACTCAGTTGTGCTGAACAACACAAGGAGCTCGAATGAAAAGATTTCTAATCGTACTAGGACTTGTAACTGCCGCCACGCCGGGTAACCTGCTGGCATCGTTGACGGAAACGTTCACCCACACGACTTCCCAGTCGGCGGTTCCATTCACTGATAGTTTCACGCTGCCGGCGTTCGACACAAGCCTGGGCACACTGAAAAGCGTGGAACTCACCTTAACCAATAATAGTGTTGCGGATGTGCGCATCTTCAATTTTTCGAGCAGCACCCTGCCGTTCAGCGACGCTTCCGAAACCGTGGGACTCACCATCTCCGGCGGGGGCCTGAGCAGCACGGTCACGGTGAAAGCAGGGCCTTTTTCGGGGGTTGCAACACCCGGATTGAACTCCTTTTCCGGCCTGACCAACAGCGACTCGAAGTCGGTGACGATAACAAGTGGTCTGGCCGGGTTTGAAAATCCTCCCAACGGCGTCAACCTTTCCTTCTCGGCGGTCTCGACCGTCGGCAACTACACGGGCACCGGGGATTCGAACCTCTTCTTTTCGGGATCAGCGGTTGAAGGCGGTGTGACGACGCTGGTTTATTCGTACGACACAACCTCAGCCGCGACGCCGGAGCCGGCGATGTTCGGAGTGCTGGCTGCCGGACTGATCGGTCTGGGCTTCTCAGCGCGCAAACGTTTGCGCTCAAGCGTCGGGTAATTCAGACCCTCCCGCTTCAGCACACGGGGGGCTGGCTTCGGCCGGCCCTCCTTTTTTTTGCGCTGCGATACACTGATGTCCGCGTGCTCCTCGAGCTGAAGAATATACAAAAGCGGTACGGCGGCGTGGCGGCACTGCGGGACGGGAACCTGGCGGTGGATGCGGGAGAAGTCCATCTGCTGCTGGGGGAGAACGGCGCGGGCAAGTCGACCTTGATGAAGATGGTGGCCGGGCTGGTGGAGCGCGACGGCGGCCAGATGCTTTGGAACGGCTCGGAAGTGCACCTGCGGAGTCCGGCCGAGGCGGCAAAGATCGGCGTGGCGATGGTGCACCAGGAATCGCTGCTGGCGCCGCAGCTGACGGTGGCGGAGAATGTGTTTCTGGGGCGCGAGGAAGCGCATCCGCTGGGGTGGGTGCAGCGGAGACGGGCAATTGAGGCGACCGCGCGCCTGATTGAACAACACCGATTTCCGCTGCGGGCGGAGTGGAAGGTGGAAAAGCTTAGTCCCGCGGGGAAGCAGCTGGTGGAGATCTGCCGCGCGATTCAGCACGGCTCCAGCCTGCTGATTTTCGACGAGCCCACCTCGTCGCTTTCCGGCGCGGAGACGGAAGAAGTGTTCCGCATTGTGCGCACCCTGCGCGAGCGCCGCATGGGCGTCATCTACATTACCCACCGGTTGGAAGAGCTGCGCGCGATCGGAGACCGGGTGACCATCCTGAGGGACGGGCAGACGGTACATCGCGACGAACTCGCCAATCTTACTACCAGCCAGATTATTTCTTATATGGTGGGGAGGCAGATTGCTTCTACTTATTCCCGCGAGGCGCACACCCCGGGGGAGACGATGCTGGAGCTTTCAGGGGCGACGGTCAAAGGGAAGCTGCACGACGTCTCGCTGACGCTGCGGGCGGGCGAGGTTGTGGGGATGGCGGGTCTGATCGGCGCGGGGCGGACGGAACTGTGCCGCGCGATCTTCGGAATCGACCGACTGGACAGTGGTTCCATTCGCGTTGCGGGAAACCCGGTGCGCATCGATTCACCACGCGCGGCGGTGAAGGCGGGGATCGCGCTGGTCACCGAAGACCGGCAGATTACGGGCCTGGCACTTCCCCTCCCTATCGCGGTGAATATGACGATGGCCAACACCGGCGGGATCAGCCGGTTCGGTCTGCTGGATTTGAAAAAGCAGGCGGCGGTGGGCGCGGATTACATTACGCGGCTGCGCATCCGGGCGCAATCGGGAGCGCAGGCGGCGGGACGGCTGAGCGGCGGGAATCAGCAAAAAGTGGTGATTGCCAAGTGGCTGTTTACGCAGCCGCGGGTATTTCTGTTCGATGAACCGACGCGCGGAATCGACGTGGGCGCCAAGGTGGAGGTTTTCGATTTCATGCACGATCTGGCGAAGCAGGGCGCGGCGATTCTGATGGTGAGTTCGGAGATGCCGGAACTGCTGCAGGTGGCGGACCGGATTCTGGTGATGCGTCAGGGAAGGATCAGCGGAGAACTGCCTGGCAGGACCACGCAGGAAGAGATTATGCGACTCGCGACGCTGGACAGCGGCGTGGAGCGCGCTTCGTGAAATCGCTGCAGAAGCTGCTTCCTTTTCTTACTCTGATTCTGCTGTTTGTGGCGTTGATCATCGCGTCGCCGCACTTTTTGACGGCGACGAATCTGTCGAGCGTGGTGCGGCAGACGGCAGTGATCAACATCATGGCGCTGGGGATGACGATCATCATCATCACGGGCGGTATCGATCTCTCGGTGGGTTCGATTCTGGGGCTGGCCGGGATTGTGGGGACAATGGCGATGGCGCGCGGCGCTTCCCTTGCGACCGGGATCGGAATCGGGATTCTCGCGGGCCTGATCTGCGGGATGTTGAACGGGGTGATGATCACGCGGCTGAAGATCGCGCCGTTCATCGTGACGCTGGGAACGCTGGGCATTTATCGCGGCTGCGCGCTGATTTTCAGCAACGGGCTGCCGGTGAACAATCTGCCGGCGGGTTTTTCTTATCTGGGCGAAGGCAATTTGCTGGGGATTCCGTTCGTGTTGTGGCTGCTGGTGGCGTGCGCGGCGGCAGTGCACATTCTGCTGGAGCACACGCGCCTTGGGCGATATGCGTTCGCGATTGGGAGCAGCACGCCGGCGGCGGTGTATGCGGGCATTCCGGTCTCGTTTCACACGACCGCGGTGTATGCGATCGGCGGGTTGCTCACGGGACTGGCGGGAATGATTGAAGCGTCGCGGCTGATGACGGGGCAGCCGACGGCGGGGTTTGGGTATGAGCTGCAGGCGATTGCGGCGGTGGTGATTGGCGGCGGGAGCCTGCGCGGCGGGGAAGGGAGCGTGGTGGGCACGCTGGTGGGCGCGTTCATCATGGGCCTGCTTTCGAATGGCAGCGACCTGCTGGGGATCTCGAACTACGTGCAGCAGGTGGTGATTGGCGCGGTGATCATTCTGGCCGTGGCAGTGGACGAGTTCCGGAAGCGGCGCGTGGTTTGAAGCCCGTGCTTTAGCGCGGGGCGGAGCGGGCCATGCGGGCGAGCGAGCGAGAGAGAGACAGCGAGATCGCCGCGAGCGACATCTCGAGGACGGCCGCGATTTCGCGGTAGCGCAGGCCTTCGGCGCGCAGATAGAGACAGCGGCGGTCCTGCTCCGGGAGGGCGGCGACCACGGCGAGCAGCCGGGCGCGGCGCTGGGCATCGGCCGCCTGGGCTTCGGGTCCGGGGCCGGGATCGGCCAGAAGTAGCTGATCTTCGGAGGACGCGGTGGAAAACGGGCGGTCGCGGCTGCGCCGCTTCAGAGAAAGATTGTGAGCGACGCGGAAGAGCCAGCCACGCAGGTTGTCGCGGGGTTTACCGGACTGCAGGTGGCGAAAGAGCGCGAGGAAGACTTCCTGAATGACATCTTCGGCGTCGGGAGCGGCGAGGCCGAAGCTCAGGCTGTAGCGGAGGAGAGGCGTGCGGAACTGGTCGAAGAGGGCGACCACTTCGTCCTGCAGGCGCTTGCCGTGGACGTCGGGGCCGGCTGCGGAGGCGGCGGAAAGGCGCGAGAAGACGTGGGAACCCGCGGACATGGAATGATCCGACTGTAGCTCAGAATGCCCGCCACACGGGCCGGGGGACACTCACTGGCAGCCAAACTGCTGCGACGGAACTGTGTTTCGAACCTCACTTGTTCCTATCCTTTTCCTGACCTGCGCGGCCCCTTCGGCGGCACAGGTCAGCGTTCTTACTTATCACAACGACAATGGGCGGACCGGGCAGAACCAGGCGGAAACGGTTCTGACGCCGGCAAATGTCAATTCGAGCGCGTTTGGACAGCTGTACAATTTTGCGGTTGACGGGAAAGTGGATGCGCAGCCGCTGGTGGTTTCCGCGTTAAATGTGCCGGGCGCGGGGCCGCGGAACGTGGTTTTCGCGGCCACCGAGCATGACAGCCTGTACGCATTCGACGCGGTGACGGGCACGCAGTACTGGCATATCAGCCTGATTGGCGCGGGGGAGACGACGAGCGACGACCGGGGCTGCGATCAGGTGGTTCCGGAAATTGGGATTACGTCGACCCCGGCGATCGATTTAAAGGCCGGACCGCACGGTACGATTTACGTGGTCGCGATGACAAAGGATGGCAGCGGTGGGTATCACCACCGGCTGCATGCGATCGATCTGACGACCGGAGCGGAGCAGTTCGGCGGGCCGGTGGAGATTCACGCGAGCTATCCGGGGACAGGCGACAACAGCACGAACGGCACGGTAGTGTTCGATCCGAAGCAGTACAAGGAGCGGACGGGGCTGCTGATTGTGAACAACGTGGTGTATACCAGCTGGGCTTCGCATTGCGACCACCGTCCGTACACGGGCTGGACGATGGGCTACAACGAGCTGACGCTGGCGCAGACCAGCGTTTTCAATTTCACGCCAAACGGCAGTGATGCGGCAATCTGGGGCGCGGGCGGTGGCATTGCGGCCGACGGCGCCGGGGCTCTGTATTTCAATCTGGGCAACGGAACATTCGATACGACGCTGAATGCCGGCTTCCCTTCGCTGGGAGATTTCGGGAACGCCTTTGTGAAGCTCACGCCGGGCGCGAGTGGGCTGACCGCGACGGATTACTGGACCATGGACAACACCACGTCGGAATCGAATGCGGACCAGGATCTTGGTTCCGGCGGCGTGCTGCTGCTGCCGAATCAGACGGATTCGAGCGGGAAGACGCGGAGGCTGGGAACGGGGGCCGGGAAGGACAAGAACGTCTACATCTTCGACCGCGACAACATGGGCAAGTTCGATTCGGCGGACAACAGCACGCTGTACCAGGAACTGCCCGGGGCCTTGGCCGGCGGCGAGTTTGCCAGCCCGGCCTGGTTCAACGGGCACATCTATTACGGGGCGGTGAACGATGTGATCCGCGCGTTCGCGGTGAACAACGCAGTGGCTGCGCCTACCCCGTCCTCAGTGTCTTCCACGCCGTTCCCCTTCCCCGGCACCAGCCTTGCGATCTCTGCGTTTGGGAACAGCAACGGGATTGTCTGGGCGGTGCAGAACAGCAACCCCGCGGTGCTGCATGCCTACGATGCGAGCAATCTGGCTAATGAGCTGTATAACAGCAGCCAGGCGCCTTCGGGCCGCGATAATTTCGGTGCCGGGAACAAGTTCATCACGCCGACGGTGGCAAACGGCGAGGTGTTTGTGGGGACGCCGAACAGCGTGGCTGTTTTCGGATTGCTGAAGCCGACGCTGCGCTCGGTGACTCCAGCGGCGGGAAGTGGAACAGTGAATGTCCGGCTGAACGGGAGCGGCTTTTCTTCTGGCGCCACGGTGGCGGTGAGTGGAGGCGATGTGACGGTGAGCAACGTGGTGGTGGTGAATACGGCGGAAATCACGGCGACCTTCACCATTCCGCAGGGCACCAGACTGAGTTCGAGGGACGTGTCCGTGACGACCACGGGCGGAACCAGCAACACGCGGCCATTCGTGACCACGAACGGGAGCCGAAACTAACGAAAACGGCGGGCTGTCCGAAAAGGACGGCCCGCCGTTTTCGATGAAGTGAGTTGAAATTTATACGCTGAATGAGCTGCCGCAGCCACAGGTCGACTTCACCTGCGGATTTTCGAACTTGAAACCGGAGCCTTCCATAGTTTCCACGTAGTCGACGCGGGCGCCGTCCAGATACAGAAGGCTTGCCTGGTCAACAAACACCTTCAGACCTTCGTAGTTATAAGTTTTGTCGAGCATGTTCGGCGCGTTCTCGAAAGCCATGGAATAGCTGAACCCCGAGCAGCCGCCGCCGACCACCGAAATCCGCAGACCCGCCGGCTGCGGTTCCTGGCTCGAAAGGATCTCCTTCACTTTCGATACGGCGTTCTCCGTCAAATTGACCATAAGGTTAAAATCCCCTTCCGAAGACAAGTATAACGCGTTCGTAACGGGCTTTCTCCCTTTTGCGCTAACTGACTGTATGGAATTGGCTTACCGGGCTTCGGAAGGCGGCCGGAAAAGTCAATTTGCGCGCGCCAATCTGCTAATCTGCAAACGGGAGTGCTGCCTGAAACCCCTGGTGTATGCTTCGCGTCGAAGCCACTGTATGGGAACCATGACTGGAGCGCTTCCTTTAGCGGCCATTGGCAATCCGGCCCTCGCCAGGAACAGAGTGGACTACCAAAACACACAGGAAGGTGCGCTGGTAAGAAGGGCGCAATCCGGCGATGAGACGGCGTTTCGCGAAATCGTCGAAAAGTACCAGTCCAAGGTTTTCTCGATCATCCACGGCATCGTGCGCCAGAAAAACGATGTTGAGGACATAGCGCAGCAGGTATTTGCCAAGGTTTATTTTTCGATCCGCAACTTCGATTTCCGCAGCTCGCTGATCACCTGGATTTACAAGATCACGGTCAACGAGTGTTTCGATTACCTGCGCAAGAAGAAGGTGCGCAAGCTGGTTTATGAGAGCGATTTGAGTGAGGACGAGGTGCGCCGTGTGGAAAACACGGAGCCCGCGACGGACCGCACTCCCCGGGCCGACACGACGCTGGCGCGCCGCGACTACGTGATGAAGCTGCTGACGCGCGTTTCCGAAGAAGAGCGCACGCTGCTGATGATGAAGGAAGTGGAAGGGTATTCGGTGGAAGAAATCGCCGAGATGCTCAACATGAATGAGAATACGATCAAGGTCAAACTCTTCCGCGCGCGGCAGAAGCTGGTGAAGGCGTCTCAGCGTCTGGAGCGCGTGCCAGGAGCGGCCGTTGGTTAGAGCTGTGGTTACAATAAGGGATTTCAGAGCGGGAGTATTATGCACGAGGTGATTCAAAACGGATTGGAGGAGTACCTCGCCGGAAACGTACGGCGGGAGTTCCAGACCCATTTGGAGCAGTGCGGGGCGTGTCGTGAGGAAGTAAGCGAATTCAGCGCTGTGAGCAGTGCGTTCGCCGCCTTCCGGCAGGACGCGGAGCTGCAGGAAGCGGTGGTTCCGGAGCCCGGGTTTTATTACCGGCTTTCCCAGAACATCGAGACGCAGAAAGCCGCCTCTCCCTGGAGTCTCTTCTCCATCAATGCCGTTTTTGGGCGCCGGCTGGCCTTCGCTTCGCTCATGACGTTGGCGGTGCTGGGCGGATTTCTGATTTCGCGCGAGGCCGATATGCGCCCGGAGCAGGAAGCTCCGGAAACCATCATGGCGCGACATGACTACACTGTGGCGCATGCGCCGGGTACCGACCGCGACCATATGCTGGTGACTCTGGCTTCTTACAGCGAGCCCTGATCCATGTCGATTGCCATCCAGCCCCAGGCCATCCGGCAGAAACCCGATTCATCCGTTATGCTGTCGCTTCTGCTGGTTTTCCTGGCGGGGGTGGCGGTGGGTGCGCTGGCGATGAGTCTCGGGATCCATAATCCGCTCCACTCTCGCGCGTTTTCGGCGTCGGAAATCAACCGGCCCACGCTGGAGCGCTGGAAGAAAGAGCTGGACCTGACGCCGCAGCAGACGGCACAGATGGAAAGCCTGCTGGACGATTTCACGTTGTACTACGACAACGTTTTGGCGGACGGCTACTCCCGTATCATGCAGATCCTGAATGCGCGGCAGAGGGAAAAGTTCAAGCAGCTGATGAAGCAGCGCTAATTACCGGCTGGCCTGTGTTACGTTGGCTGAGTGAAAAGCGCCGCCCTGTTAACGTTCGGTTTCTTACTTCTGACAGGATGCAAGTCGGGAACCGTGGGGCTGATGGGCACGGTCAAAGTAGGCGAACGAATCCCGGTAGGTCAGCTGATTTACAGCGTGATCGACACGCAATGGGCGGTGTCGCTGGGCACGGATCCCGCGCCGCGGATCCCAAAGAGTCGTTTCTTCCTGGTCAACCTCTCCATTGTGAACAGCAGCGGTTCGGACAAGTCTGTGCCCAGCTTCGACCTGATCGACGACCAGGGGCAGTCGTATCCGGAGCTGGCGAATGGCGAAGCCGTTCCCGCATGGATTGGCATTGCCCGGCAAATTCATCCGGCAGACAGCATGCAGGGGAACATCGTGTTCGACGTGGAACCAAAACACTACCGGCTCAAGGTAGGGGATGAGACGGAGCAGAGTTATGCGTTCATCGATATCCCGCTGGATTTTGGAACGGTCCCGACTACTCCCGACGCCGGCCGGGACGCGATTCCCGGCGGTCCCGCGCGCCGCCCTTAGCGCGGCTTTCTTCGTCTATCTGGTAGTTCCGCAGGCCGCACAGGCCGCTTTGACCGTGGTGAATGCGTCGGTGCGGCAGTCGGAGGATGGACCGCCGCTGGCGATCGACGCGGAATTCATACCGGGAGAAACGGCCTATTTCAGTTTCCAGGTGGCGGGCTATAACAAATCGCCAATGAAGAAGCTGCGATTGAATTACCGGATTGAAGCGACGGACCCGAAAGCGGTGGCGATTGCGGAGCCGGTGGAATCCATTCTGGATGCGAATCTGGCGGAAGAGGACAGCGAGTGGAAGCCGAAGATCCGCGAGGCGATTCTGATTCCGCCGACCGCGCCGCCGGGCGTTTACAAGGTGGTGGCGGAAGTGACCGACGACATCTCGCATGCGAAGGCGCGCGCGGAGACCAGCTTTCGCGTGGCCGGTCACGAGGTACCGAGCAGCCAGGAGCTGGCAATCACGAATTTCGGCTTCTACCGCTCTGAGGCGGAGCAGCGTCCGATTCCAGCGGCGGTTTACCGACCGGGAGACAATCTGTTCGCGCGCTTCGACATCACCGGGTACCGCTACGGCGACCACAATACTGTAGATGTGTCCTACGATGTCGCCGTGCTGACGGCGGAGGGGAAACAGATCTACTCGCAGCCGAAGGCAGCGGAGGAAAAGAGCTTTTCGTTCTATCCGAAGCCTTACGTCCCGGGGGGGATGAGTCTGTCCCTGCAGCGGAATATGCCGAATGGCCAGTACACCATCGTATTGACTGTTCACGATCAGGTGGGCAGCCAGACCTTTGAATCGAAGCAGGTGTTCGAGGTGGAGCGCTAAACGATGCCAACCAGGCGGAAGATGCGGAAGGTGATGGAATCGCTGAAGTTGGCGATCCAGACGCCGAAGCCGGTTAGCGAGAACAGCAGAATCAACAAAACGAAGCCAAAGCGCGCCAGCTCCATATAGAGGAAGCGGGGAACGCGTAAGGCGATCAGCATTTTCGAGCCATCGAGGGGCGGCACCGGCAGCAGATTGAAGACGGCGAGGTAAACGCTAAGCCGCGCGGCCATGGTCGCGAACTCCGAGACTACCCCGAGCGAATGCGCCGTCAGCGCCGCGATGATCGCCAGCACCAGGGCGAACAGCAGGTTCATCACCGGTCCCGCGAGGGCCACCAGCAGCAGACCGTTCAGACCATATTTCAACTTGTTGATGTTGGTGTTGACAGGCCGGCCCCAGCCGATGAAGCCGCCGGTGAGCAGCGAGGAGATGAAGGGCAGCAGCGTGGTGCCGATCCAATCGATGTGCGCGAGCGGCGAGAGGGTGAGCCGGCCTTCCAGCCGCGGCGTGTCGTCGCCCAGTCGCGTAGCAACCCAGGCGTGAGCAAACTCGTGCGGGGTGGTGAGCATCCAGAGGATGGCGACGTTGATAAGGGCCAGCTCAAAGTTGGCCGCGGATGGATTCATGAAGTTGGATTCAGCGTCTGCGGATCACCGCCGCCCAGAGGACCAGCAGTCCCGTAAAGGTCAGGGCGGTGAGGATAGCCATGCTGCCTCAATGGTAGCGCTGATGTGTATCAAACCACTCGAAGATGGGCTCGAAGGCGGGCACGGCAACGCTGGTGTGATTGCCACCGGGAATTTCCAGATACTTCACCTCGGCCCCGGCCTTTTTCTCCGCGGCCACCATGCGGCGAGACTGCTCCACGGGCACAGTGGGGTCGGTGTCGCCGTGGATCACGATCTGCGGAATTTTGGCGATGACAGCGGCCTTGCTGATGTCGCCGCCGCCGGAAATGGGCCCGAGCGCGGCAAACAGTTCGGGGTGATCCATGGCGATGGACCAGGTGCCGTAAGCGCCCATGGAATGCCCTGCCATATAGATGCGGTTGGGGTCGACTTTGTAAGCGCGGCGTACGTCGGCGAGAACGTCAAGGACATCGCGCTCGGCGGAACCGAGATACATGGCCGCCGGTTCGCGGCCTTTCGGGCAGGCGACCAGGTAGCCATGCTGCTCGGCCAGCTTTTTGAACGCGCCGGAGCCATAGCTGTCGAACATCGAGTTCTCATCGCCGCCCATGCCGTGCAGCAGCAGGATGAGCGGGAACGGTTTCGAGCCATCGTAGGAATCGGGGACGAAGAGACGGTAGGGCTGAAGCGAATTGTCGACCGCGGAGCGATAGGCCTTGTGCAGATCGCCGTGCCGGCCGGCGAAGGGGTCCCTGCCCTGCTCGAGACCGGCCAGGAGCGTGGTCGCGTCGCGCAGATCGGCGGCAGGATTCATGGTGGCGATGCGATCGCCATACTGACCGGCATCGGCGGCTTCGATGCGCGCGAGGTCACCCTGCGCGGAGGGCAGTTCGGAAGCCTTCGGATCCACCTTCGCCGCTGCGGTTTCGGCGGCCTTCACCTGATCCATCAGATTCCGGGCCACGCGCACTGTAACGGTTTTTGATCCCAGATCACCAAAGGTTACGGCGATGTGAAAGGTTCCGTCGGCGACATCGGGCACGGTGAAGGGAATTGCACCGGGACCGGGCGTGATTTCGGTCTTGCAGAGCGTTTCGAAACCGGGCCGGAAGGCTACGGTGGCGGTCACCTTGCCGGCGGGCGGCTGATCGGGAGGATAGATCTGACCGAGAATCAGCTCGGCTTGCTGGCCAGGTTGCAGAATGGAGTGGTTAGGCTTCAGAGTGAGGCCGGACGAAAACTGGATTGCCGGCGTCCATGGTTGATTGCGAATGACCGCGTTAGCGTGGTGGTAGTTTTTGATGGCCGCGGAGTATTCGTGTTCGGTGCGCGCCTTATCACCGGCGGCGATCAGACGGTCCGCTTCGGCGGCCTGATCGGGAGTGAGTTTCGCGGTATTGCGGATGGTTCGCGTGGATACGACGGTGGAAAGAGCGGAGCCGGCATCCTGCGAAAAAGCGGGTGTCAGCAGGAAAACCAACAGAAAGGCCAGGCGGCGCATGTCTTTACTCTACGGTAAAAGCGGAACAAAGACGCCGGTGGTATCGTCTAGGTAGTATGCTCGTCGAGAGCAGGGCTTGGCGTGTGGCTTCGGCGCTGTTGTTTGCGATGGCGCTTTTTTCGATGCCGTTTGTGCAGAGCAATCTGCGGCGTCTGTTCGAGGGTCCGGGCTACGACGATTCCCGCCTGGTCACCATTGACCACGACACGGTTCACTACAATACTTACGGTGCCGTGCCGCCCATGGCGGTGAATGTGTGGCGGCGGAACACGACGTTTCAGACCATGCTCACGATGGAGCGCTGGACGTTCGCGGACGGCACGCACGCGGAGCGGCTCTCGCCTGGCATTCTGGAGTTGACGGGTGTGCGTCCGTGGCGCGGGACGCTGCTGCCTCCGAATGACTGGCATGCCGCGGTGGTGAGCTTCGATTACGCTAATGGCGATCCAGGCTTCATCGGCCACCGGATTCATCTGGGGCTGCAGGATTTCCGCGTGGTTGGGATCATGCCGCCGCACTTCCAGCTGGTTTCACGGCAATCCGAAGTGTGGGTGCCGCTGGCGCCGGATGCGCAGCGTCTGGAAATCATTGGCGTGCTGAAACCGGGGGTAACGCCGGCTGCGGCGCAGGACGAGCTTCGGTCGCTATCCATTCACTCAAGGCAGGCCAAGGCGCGCAAACTGGAAGTGATTACGCTGAAGCAGAATCGCCAGAGCGATTTCTGGTTTGCGGCTTCCCTGCTGCAGTGGAATCTGTTGTTTGTTTTTGGAGTGGCCGTGGTGGCATTGGTAAAGTTTTTGCGGTCGCATTCCCGGAATATCACCCTGGCGGTGCAGCTGCGTTTTCTCGGTTTCCTGCTGGCGAAAAGCTTCGTGGTGTTCAGCGGCCTGGCGCTCTGCTGGGTACTGCTGGTGGATCCGGGGCTGCAGCAGTTCCTGACCGATCTGGGCGGCTGGGCGATGCCGATTCTGTTCTGGATGTTCCTGTTGGCATCCTGGGGTGTTACGGCGTGGAGCCTGCGCGACCAGCAGAACCGCTGCCGCACCTGCTGCGAGCCGCTGCGCATGCCAGTCCAAAGCGGCCTGTGGAGCAGCCTGGTGCTGGACCGACCGCGCACCGAGTACATCTGTCCTTACGGGCACGGAACTCTTTATGTCCCGGGCACGCGGCTGCTGGATATCGATGCCGTGAACTGGACGCCGAACCGGGATTTGTGGGGCGAATTGCTCGACGAAGGTTCTGTGCCTACCCGTACGAATTAGCCTGGGCCTGCGGACCGGTGGTAACCGGGGTGCATATTTGCACAATCGTCAGGAGTGACAAATCATGGCAGGCAAAAATACCTCAGTATTTGGAATTTATTCTTCACGGACGAACGCGGAGGAAGCGGTGGATGCGCTGCGCAGCGCCGGCTTCCGCAACACCGATATCTCGGCGCTGTTCCCGGACAATCAGGGATCGAAGGATTTTGCGCATGAAAAAAATACCAAGGCTCCCGAAGGCACGGCCGCGGGAGCGACCACGGGCGCGGTGCTGGGCGGCGTGCTGGGATGGCTGGCGGGAATTGGCGCGCTGGCGATTCCGGGTGTGGGTCCGCTGATTGCCGCCGGCCCGATTATGGGCATGCTGGCCGGCGCCGGCACGCTGGGCGTGGCTGGCGGCGTGGTGGGCGCGCTGGTGGGCATGGGGATTCCCGAATATGAAGCCAAGCGTTACGAAGGCCGCGTGAAGGAAGGCGGCATTCTGCTTTCGGTTCACTGCGACGGTTCCGATTGGATCAGCCGGGCCAAGGAGATTCTGAAGCGCACGGGCGCGGAGGACGTGGCGTCGGCGGGCGAAGCGAGCGCGGATGCGGAGGAGCGCGACAGACCGGTGGCGCGGCGAGAATCGCGCGTGGATACGGATACGGTCCGAACCAGCGAATACACGTCAGGGGTGTCGAGCGATTTCCGGTCGGACGTGAATGAAACGGTGGAGACGGGCTACGACGATCTGAAAGCGCCGCGCACGCGGACTGGCGGTTCGTTCTAAGAAGCTTCCGAATATTTCTGGTGCGAAGGGCAGGCTGCGATGCCTGCCCTTCCTGTTTTTGGGCGTGCGAAACTGAAGGGCAGAGTGAAGAAATTTGTTCTTGCTGTCGCGTTGATCGGTCTTGCGGGCTGCGGCGTCCGGCCGCCGGAGAAACCCGAGGCCCGCGCCCCCGATCTGAAAGCGCCGTCCGTCTATCGAGTGAATTTCGACACTTCGAGCGGCCCCTTCACGGTCGAGGTGAGCAAAGAATGGGCGCCGCTGGCCGCCGACCGCTTCTACACCCTGGTGCAGCAGAGGTTCTTCGACAACGCGCGCTTCTTTCGCGTGGTGCCGAATTTCATGGTGCAGTTCGGAATTGCGGGCGACCCGCGCGCCACCAGGGCGTGGAACGGCAGCGAGTTCCCGGACGATCCGGTGACCATGCACAACACGCGCGGGACCATCAGCTTCGCCACGCGCGGCCCGCGGTCGCGGACCACGCAGGTGTTCATCAACTATGCCGACAACTCGCGTTTGGACGCGCAGGGCTTCTCTCCCTTCGGACATGTGGTGAGCGGCATGGACGTGGTGGACAAGATCTACAGCGGTTATGGCGAGCAGCCGGATCAGGGCCGCATCACGGGCGATGGCAACGCTTACCTGGAGAAGGAATTTCCGAAGCTGGATTATATTAAGACGGCCCGAATCGCCGGATAATCAGGGGTATATATGCAGGCAGCAACCAGAAGTACCGACGCCGATATCGTGGACACGCTGATCGGCGAATCCGAGTTTCGGACGCTAATCGGAGCGCTACAATCCACGACGCTGATCGATTTGCTGAAGCAAAGCGGTCCGTTCACATTGTTCGCGCCCACCGACACTGCGTTTGCCAAACTGGAGCCGGGCGCCATCACCAACCTGGAAAAGCCGGAAAACCAGGGCCAGCTGCAGGAGCTGCTGGTTTCGCATGTGGTGAAGGGGCGGCATGGCATCAGCGATCTGCGCCAGCGGCTGTCGGTGGAAAGCTGGAGCGGGGCAACGCACGCACTTTTCGCGAATTCGGCGGGAGTGCGCGTGGGAGACGCGGCCATCCTGGGAAACGCGATCGAGTGCACCAACGGCGTGATTCACGTGGTGGACTCGGTTCTTACCGGGCCGTTCAGGCGGTAACGCGGCGGCTGGATTCGCGGATTACCAGCGAGGGCTCGAGCAAAACCGTTTTGCTGCGCGGCGCAGACGTGGCTTCGATCAGCTTTACGGCAAGCTTCGCGGCACGCTGGCCGATTTCAGCCGTGGCCTGATCGATTGTCGAAAGGCTGACGCGCAAAAGATCCGAGTGAAGGATGTTCCCGGCGCCGACCAGCGCGACGTCTTCGGGAAGGCGCAACCCGGCATTCAGAATGGCGCGCATGGCGCCGATGGCAACCTGATCGTTGAAGCAGAACACGGCGTCGGGGCGCGGCGTGCGCGCCAGCAGCTGCTGCATGGCGTCAAAGCCGCTGCTCTCGCCGCAATCGTCAATGGCGGTTTCAGCCACCACGTATTCCGGGGCGATAGGCCGTTTAGATTCCTCGAGTGCGCGCCGGTAGCCTTCGAAGCGGGCGTTGCCGGTGCTTAGCTCGGGCCCGCGGATGTGCGCGATGCGGGTGTAGCCGGAATCGATCAGGTGGCGGGTGGCGAGCAGGCCCACCTGCACATCGTCGATCCCGATGAAGTTGGCGTTCAGATCCGCCAGGCGGCGATCGATCAGAACGTAGGGAATGTTGCGCGATTCGATCTCGCGAAAGCTGGCGGGGCTGGTCTGGGCGGAGGCCACCACCAGCGCGTCCACCTGGCGCGATAAAAGGAATTCAATCTCCTGGCGCTCCAGTTCGGGATCTTCTTCCGAGGACGCGATGACCAGACTGTAACCCAGCGGACGGATTTCCTTCGACAGAGCTTTGGCAACTTCCACGAAAAACGGGTGCATCAAACCGGGAACCACGAGGCCGATCATGTAGGTGCGGCCGGTTACCAGGGTGCGCGCCGCCAGGTTGGGGCGGTAATTCAGCTCCTTCATCCGCTGCAGCACGCGGTCGCGCGTGGCCTGGCTGATGTCGCTGTGGTTGCGGAGGACCTTGGAAACGGTCACGACGGACACGTTCAGATCCTGCGCGATATCTTTCATGCGGATCGACATAGTTAAGAAGTTCTGCGCAACCCCGTCCAACTTTCGCACAGAACGATGGAGTTGGCGGGATTGCGCGGATCGTATTTCACAGCCGCCGGCCCGATGATGACCCAGGGTTCCGGCGGCAAATGGGTTTCCAAGGTGCCCAAATCCTGCGACGCGGTGTATTCCACGCCGCGCACATCGTACGAGTAAATCGCGGTTGCCCCCTGCAGCTCGAGAATCATGCCGTCCCCCATTTTGCCGATGGCGTTGAGCATGAATCGGCGCTGACGCTCGACGTCGTCCGGCGTTGGCCGGTTGCGATACCAGGAGTACATCCCCCAGCCCACGACGGCCAGCACAAGCGCGCCGCCGCCAATCGCAAACAGGATCTGATCGCTGGAGAGGGATTCGAGCTGCATCCGGCCGAGGCCGCGGTTATGCGGGGACTTCCTGGAACGCCTTGTTGTAATCCTTCAGGAACTGGGCCAGACCGTTATCCGTCAGCGGGTGGTTGAACAGCATGTCGAGCGTTTTGAACGGCATGGTGCCGATGTGCGCGCCGGCGAGGGCGGAATCGATGACGTGATTCGGGGTGCGCAGCGACGCGGCCAGAATCTGCGTGGGATAACCGTAATTCTTATAAATGGTGACGATCTGTTTGATCAGTTCCATGCCCACCTGCCCGATGTCGTCGAGGCGGCCCACGAAGGGACTGATGATGTAGGCTCCGGCCTTAGCCGCGATGAGCGCCTGCGCCGCCGAGAAACAAAGGGTGACATTGACGCGATACCCTTCGCCGCTCAGGACAGAAGTGGCCTTAATGCCTTCCCGAATCAGAGGGCATTTGATTACCACGTTATTATGAATGCGGGCGAGTTCCCTGCCCTCTTTGATCATCTCGGGCGCTGTGGTGGCAACCACTTCGGCGCTGATGTCGCCATCCACGATGTCGCAGATTCGCTTGATCTGCTCGGCAATGGGACGGCCTTCCTTTGCGATCAAAGAAGGATTGGTGGTGACTCCGTCCACGATCCCCCAGTCGGCTGCTTTTTTTAGTTCGTCGAGGTTCGCGGTATCCAGAAAAAATTTCATATTTTACTAGCTTTTATTGTATCGCCTGACAGTGGGAGGAGTCAGGGAACGGTGACTTCGACCGGTTCGGATTTGGCGCTTTCGTTGTCGTGGGTGTCGTAAGCCGAAACCGTGTAGACGTAGCGCTTTCCCTTTTCCATGGTGCGGTCACTGAAGCTGGGCGCATCTTTGCTTTGGCCCAGCAGTTTGCCGTCGCGATAGATGCGGTAGCCGGCCAGATCGTTTTCGGTGTCGCGGTCCCAGACCAGTTCAATGCTTTGCGTGCCGACAATGGCTGTAAGGTTGGCGGGCACGGCCGGGGGGAATTTATCCAGGGGGGTGACCGCGAATTCGGCGGAAATATCGCTCTCAGCGGGGGGAGCGCTGGCGGGATCGATCGCCTGGATCTTGTAGCGATAGGTTTTGCCGGGCTCGGCGGTGGAATCCGTATAGACCCGCGCGTCGGCTTCCCCGAGCAGGGTGAAGGTTTGCTCGCCAGGCGCTTCGCGAAGGACGCGGAACTTCCGGTCAGGCGATTTCCAGGTGACCTGCACGCCGCCGGCGACCGAGGTGGCGTCGAGGCCGGTGGGAACGGCCAGCGCCGGGACCACTTTCAAATCGACCGTGTTGGACCATCCGGCATCCTGCGCGCGGTCGTTCTGGGCTTTGACGCCGATCTTCACCGTCTGGCCGGCGAACGGGGTGGCGGTTTCCTCGTCGTAGGCCAGTGGCTTATCCGCTTTTACATGGAATCTGGAGCCAGCGATGAAGAGCTCGAGGTATGGAGGATCTTTGAGGACCAGACCATCAGTGGAGAGCCGGGGAACTGTGAATTGCACGACGATTTTGGAGCCGCGCTGGACGGCGGCGAGATCGTGGATGGGGACGGGCAGTTTCAGGCTGGGCGGACGGGTATCGCCGGGATAACCGCAGCCTGCCAGCGCCAGCAGAGGGAGGAGCGCGCTCACGGAGCGAACGCGCATGCTACAGGATGTACCGGCTCAGATCCTGGTCCTTCACGATATCGGCGAGCTGTTTGCGGACGTAGGCGGCGTCCACTTTCACGTTCTTCTTTTTCAGGTCGGGGCCTTCGAAGGAAATCTCTTCGAGCAGCTTTTCCATGATGGTGTGCAGCCGCCGCGCGCCGATATTCTCCGAGCTTTCATTGACGCGCGCCGCGAAGCGGGCCACTTCTTCCAGACCATCGTCGGTCAGATTGAGTTTGATCCCCTCGGTCTCCATCAGCGCGACGTACTGCTTGGAGAGCGCATTCTGCGGTTCTTTCAGGATGCGGACGAAATCCTCAACGGTGAGCGACTTCAGTTCGACACGGATGGGGAAGCGGCCCTGCAGTTCGGGAATCATGTCGGTCGGTTTGGAGACGTGGAAAGCGCCGGCGGCGATGAACAGGATGTGATCGGTGCGGACAAACCCGTGGCGGGTATTGACGGTGGTGCCTTCCACGATGGGCAGGATGTCGCGCTGCACGCCTTCGCGGCTGACGTCGGGACCGTGGCCGGTTTCCCGGCCGGCGATCTTATCGATCTCGTCGAGGAAAATGATGCCGCTCGATTCCACGCGGTCGAGCGCGACGCGCGTGACCTGATCCATATCGATGAGCTTCTGCTCCTCTTCCTGGATCAGCGTTTCGAGCGCCTCCGCGACACGCATGTTGCGCTTCCGCGTGCGGTTGCCGAAGAGGGGAGAGAGCATGTCCTTGATGTTGATGCCCATCTCTTCAATGCTGCCGCTGGCGGCAATCTCGAAGCTCGGCTGGCGGTCCTTCACCTCAATTTCGACCATGCGGTCGTCCAGCTTGCCGTCGCGCAGGCGTTCGCGCAGCTTCTCGCGCGATTTCTCGTTGTTTTCGGCGCCATCCGGCTGCTGCGGCATCAGCAGCTCCAGCAGGCGATCTTCGGCGTTGGCTTCGGCGCGGTCGCCCACCTCATCCAGGCGCTCTTCGCGCACCATGTCGATCGCGATATCCACCAGGTCGCGGATCATGGATTCCACGTCGCGGCCGACATAGCCGACTTCGGTGAATTTGCTGGCTTCCACCTTGAGGAAGGGCGAATTGGCCAACTTGGCCAGGCGGCGGGCAAGTTCGGTCTTGCCGACGCCGGTGGGGCCGATCATCAGGATATTCTTCGGCATCACTTCCTCGGCCATTTCGGGGGGAAGTTTCTGGCGGCGAATGCGGTTGCGCAGCGCGATGGCCACGGCGCGTTTGGCCTCGGGCTGGCCGATGACGTACTTATCGAGCTCGCGCACGATCTCACGGGGCGTGAGCTCGTCGAGCGCAGGCGTTTCTTCCACGGAATTCGCGGGCAAATAAATCACCATCAGGAAAGCTCCTCGACGGTGACGCTGTCATTAGTGTAAATGCAGATTTTGCCGGCGATTCGCATGGATTCGTCGACAATCTGGCGCGCGGTCATTTTGGTGTTGCCGAGCAGCGCGGTGGCGGCGGAGATGGCAAAGGAACCGCCGGAACCAATGGCCGCGAGGGGCTCATCGGGCTCGATGACGTCGCCATTGCCGCTCAGGATAAAGATGTTTTTGGTGTCGGCCACCAGAAGGAGGGCTTCCAAATGACGGAGGATTTTATCCGTGCGCCATTCTTTAGCCAATTCCACGACGGCGCGCGACAGATTTCCGTTAAATTGTTCGAGTTTGGCTTCGAAGCGGGAAAACAGCGAGAACGCGTCCGCCGTGGAGCCGGCAAATCCGGCGACAATCTTGTCGTTATACAGCCTTCTCAGCTTCTTTGCTGTTGCTTTTAATACTTCGCTGCCAAGCGTTACCTGGCCATCGGCAGCCATGACGACTTTGCCGTCACGACGGACACAAAGCACCGTCGTAGAGCGGATTTTCTGTTTCATTTCTCAAACTCCAGTCTAGCGCAACGGGTTTGGCTACACTTTGAGTGCAGGGGAGCATGGCTGAGCATTCCAGGATCGAATGGACGGACACCACCTGGAACCCGCTGCGCGGATGTGTGAAGATCAGCCCGGGATGTAAGCACTGCTACGCTTTGACGTTCGCGGAACGGTTTCGCGGCGTCAAGGGACATCCATATGAGCAGGGCTTCGATCTGCGGTTCGTGCCGGAGAAGCTGGACGAGCCGTTCCGGTGGGCCAGTCCGCGCATGGTGTTTACCAATTCCATGAGCGATCTGTTCCTGGATGAGGTGCCGGACAGCTACATTCTGCGGGTGGCGGACGTGATGCGGCGGGCCAACTGGCACGTCTATCAGGTGCTGACCAAGCGCGCGGAACGCATGGCGCGGATGCTGCGAAACGAACTGGCGTTTGCGGCGGCGCTGCCGAACGTTTGGTGGGGAGTGAGCGTGGAGGACCGCCGTTACGGACTACCGCGCATCGACGAGCTGCGCCAGTCGCCGGCAGGGACCCGGTTTCTCTCGGTGGAACCGCTGCTGGAGGATCTGGGCGATGTGAATCTGGAAGGCATCGACTGGGTAATTGTGGGCGGCGAGAGCGGGCACGGGGCGCGCGAGATGCGTCCGGAGTGGGTGGAGAATGTCCACCGGGCTTGCCAGGCGAGGGGTATTCCCTTCTTTTTCAAGCAATGGGGCGGCGTCCGGAAGAAAGCAGCGGGGCGGCTGCTGCACGGCCGCACCTGGGATGAGCTGCCGCCAGCGAGGCGCGCTCCGTTCCCTTCCCGGGCGGAGCGCCTCGAGAGGATGCACGCCGGGAGTATGGGGTCTAACGTGCTCCGTTCTGAATGTGCGAACCATCAGCCCCTCATCCGCCTCTGATTACCGCGGCGATGCGCTGCAGCCGGAAATCCTGCGCGGCGAGGTGGTGGACCCGCGCGTGGCGGACGTGGAATTCGTGGCGCGGTGGCTGGATTACGCGTTTGAGTTGCCGGGAGGATTCCGCTTCGGCCTGGGCGGGATCGTGGGCCTGATTCCGGGCATCGGCGACATTATTGAGGCGCTGATCTCGCTTTATATTGTCGGGCGGGCGGTGCAACTGGGGATTCCGCGTGTGACAGTGGCGCGCATGGTGGTGAATGTCGGGATTGAAAGCGTCGCGGGTGCGGTGCCGTTCGCCGGGGCGATGTTCGATACGGTATTCAAGGCGAACCGGCGCAACTACCGGCTGCTGCTAAGCCATTTCCATGGGCCGAGACGCAAGGCGTCGAGCGACTGGTGGTTCCTCGCGATCACGGCCGTTCTGCTGCTGGCGGGAATTGCGATCCCCGTGATTTTGATGATCGAACTGATCAAGCATCTTTAACGGCGTGCGGCCGGTAACCGAGCTGGATGGAAGTGGTGCGGGCCGCGCTGATGAGCGCCGCGGCGAAGCGCGTTTCGTCCGCCCGGCGCAGATTCTTCTTCAGAATGGTAAGACTGATGGCGGCGACGCACCGACCTCCGGCGTTTAATACGGGCGCAGCCAACACGAAATAGCCGGGCAGCAATTCCTCGTCATTCACCGCGAAGCCTCTGGCGGCGATGCTTTTGAATTCCTGCCGGATGTTCGAGAGGGACACGCGCGTGTTCCGAGTAAATTTCTGCAGGCCGCCCGAGAGGATCTTTTCCAGCTGCGGCGCCGGCATCTGCGCGAGAAACAGCTTGCCGGAAGCGGTGGCGTGCAGAGGGCGGCGCAGGCCGACGTCCGCAAAAGCTTCGGTAGCGCCGGCCGAGCCGACTGAATAGATGAACACCACCGATTGCTCCAGCAGCACGCCCAGCTGCACGGTGCCCGGAAGGTCATGCGACAGCTTTTGCATGGGAAAGAACGCGGCGCGGTAAAGCGCGGAGTGCCGCAGGAAGCCGGAGCCAATCCAGAGAGCTTTGGGGGTGAGGCGGTAACGCTTGGTAGCCGTTTCGTTTTCAATCAGGCCCGCTTCCTGCAGCGTGGAGCACAGCCGGTGCGCAGAAGCGCGCGGCGTATCAAGGAGCTCGGCAACGCGGGAAACGGTGAGTTCGAAGGGATCTTCGGCCATCAGCTCCAAGACGCGGAGACAGCGAAGAGTGGAGGCCATGGCGCTCGATTTCATTCCACCGATCACGTTATCAAGTTTGGTCCGGAGGTTCCAGATGAAGCCTGGCTTGACAGAAATGGCAATCGGAAGGATACTGCGTAAAACCGTGATGTGGAATGCGTGTCCACATTGTGGGCAAGGGTCGGAGAGAAGGAGACTATCTTGATACACCGAAGTGCTTCCCTGCGTAACGCGTTACTCGGTCTGATTGTGCTGGCGGGCGCCGCCTTTGGACAGGGTTTGATCAGCATTCAGGGATCGGTTTACGATCCGAACGGCGCGGTGATTCCGGGCGCGAAGCTGGTATTGACACAGCCCTCCACCGGTCAGGCGCGAACCATTACGGCCGATCAGCAGGGCAACTATTTGATCCCGGCGGTGCCGCCTTCGACCTATGACCTGGACGCGCAGGCGCCCGGCTTCCGGCCTTCTCATCTGGCCGGCATTACCGTACTGGCGGATCAGAACATCACGCTAAACATACACATGCAACTGGGCGATGCGAGCCAGGCGATTACTGTGGAGGCCGGCGCGGCCCTGGTGGATACAGTGACAGGCACGCAGAAGCAGGTGATCAGCCAGACCCAAATGGTGGAACTGCCGCTGAACGGACGTAACGCGGCACAGCTTTCGTTTCTGGTGGCGGGCGCGGCGCCATCCATTCCCGGCGGCGCGCTGCAGGGTATTTCGAAAGTGTTCCCGAGCCAGATCGTGGTTTCGACGAATGGCGTGCAGCAGGATCAGGTCAGCTATCTGCTGGACGGCGGCACTTACAACGACGAACTCTATTCCGTGAATCAACCTTTTCCGTTTCCGGACGCGCTGCAGGAGTTCAGCGTGCAGACCAGTAACTATGGCGCGCAGTACGGGAACAACGCGGGCGGCGTGGTCAACATCATCACCAAGTCGGGTACGAATCAGCTGCACGGCGATTTGTTTGAGTTCGACCGCAACGCGGTGTTCAACGCGCGGAATTACTTCAGCGCCAAACGCGACCAACTGCGGCGCAATCAGTTTGGCTTTACCGCGGGCGGCCCGCTGTGGCTGCCGCATGTCTACAACGGCAAGAACAAGACGTTCTGGTTCTTCGGCTATCAGGGGACGCGGATTCGCAACAACAGCGCGGCGCAGAGCGCCTTCGTTCCCACTCAGGCGGAGTTGAACGGTGACTTTTCCGCTTACCTGACGGCTCAGAACCCCAACAACCCGCTGCAGAAAGCGGTTCAGGTGATCGATCCGAAATCGGGGCAACCGTTTCCGGGCAACATCATCCCGGTGTCACGCTTCGACCCGGCCGCGCTGGGGCTGGAGAAGTATCTGCCTAAGCCAACAGGCCAGGGACTGGCGTTTTATCAGGTACCAACGGTGCAGAACGAGAACGAGACGGTGGAACGGTTCGACCACTCGTTCAGCGCGGCGGACCAGTTAAGCTTCCGCGGAGCCTGGAACCGCTATACCAGCGCGGCCGTGTTCGACCCCACCAGCATTCTGAGTCTCTCGGGCGGTTCCACGCTGAGTTCGCACAACTATCTTTTGCATGAGACCCACATCTTCCAGCCCAACCTGTTGAATGAGGCGCGGCTGACTTACTGGCGCATGGTTTCCTCGCGCTACCCGGCGCCGAATGCGCCGAATGCCACGGCGCTGGGCGTGCAGAACCTGTATCAGACCAGTCCGCCGACGCTCGACAGCATCTCGGTCACGGGCTTCTTCTCGGTAGCCCAGAATCCGCTGGCGATGTTTGTGCGCCAAGGGGAGGCGTTTGCCGACGATGTGAACTGGATTCGGGGCAAGCACAACATGCAGTTCGGCATGACCATCGAAAAGAGCCGGTTCGATCTGGTGAATAACAACGGCGCGGATGGCGCCTTCTCCTTCACGGCGGACACCACCAATCTGGCTCTCGCGAGCTACCTTCTTGGCTATCTGCGGACATTCACGCAGCAGGCCGGCCAGCCGATCAATATCCGCGACACCTTCGCCGGTGTCTATGCGCAGGACTCGTACCGCGCGTCGCGGCGGCTGACTCTCACGATGGGGCTGCGCTGGGAACCGGGCAACCCGTGGAACGAGGTTAAAGGACGGTTCAATTACTTTAGCCCGGCGAATTACTACGCTGGTGTGAAATCCACGATATTCACGAATGCGCCGGTGGGCCTGCTGTTCCGCGGTGATAAAGGGGTGCCGCCGGGCATCGGCATCACGCCGGATTATCACGACTTCATGCCGCGCCTGGGCTTCGCCTACGATCTGTTCGGCGACGGCAGGACCTCCATTCGCGGAGGCGGCGGGATGTTCTACAACACGCGCACCGCGGGCGATCTGGCCTTTACTCAGGTGGGCAACGTGGTGCCGTTTGTGCCGCAGTTCTCCATCACGCAGCCGCAGGGTCCGTTCAGCAATCCGCTGCTGGGCTATGCAAATCCGTTCCCCGCGCCGGGAACACCGCCCGCGAACGCGGCTTTCCAGAGCCCTGTGGTGGTCACGACCATCGATACGTCGCACCGGCAGCAGATCACGCCGGTGACTTACAACTGGAATATTTCGATTGAGCACCAGTTCGGTTCCGGGTGGCTCTCCCGCATCGGGTATGTGGGGACGCATTCATCGCATATCCGCGAACTGGCGCAGCTGAACCCCGCCGTGTATATGCCGGGCAGCACGCTGACTTCTGACCAGCGGCGCGTGTTTCCGGGTTACGGCAGCATTGTGCAGACCACCGATGACGTCAACTCGCATTACAGCGGGCTGCAGCTGAGTCTGGAGAAGCGCATTTCGCAGACAGGGTTCTTCCATGGCCTGACGGTGCTCGCGAATTATACCTGGTCGAAGGCCATCGACGATCTCCCGGTGGGCTCGGGCGTCGAAGGAACGCCGGTGTCCACGATTCCGTTCTGGTTCTTGGGACGCCATCAGCTGGATTACGGGGTTTCCGATTTCGACCACACGCACTTGATGGTGTTCTCGTATAACTGGCAGCTGCCGGCGTTCAGCAGCACGCCCCGGTATACGCGGGCTCTGCTGGGCAACTGGGAAATGTCGGGCATCCTAACCATGCAGTCCGGCGATCCCTTTACGGTGCTGGCGGGCAAAGACCAGTCTCAGACGGCATTGAACGAAGACCGCGCGGTCTATTTGGGACCAGCAGCGACCAGCGGGACCGGCGCATGCGGCAACACGTCGCCCTGTATCAACTGGCTGAATCCGGCTTCGTTTACCCTGCCCGCCATTGGTACGTTCGGCAACGTGGGACGGAACTCGATTCGCGGACCTGGGCTGATCAACTGGGACATGGCGCTGTTCAAGAACATCCCGATTCGCGAAAGCGTGCGGCTGCAGATTCGCGGCGAAGTGTTCAATATCCTGAACCACACGAACCCGCTCGATCCGGGCGTGGCTCCGGGCGGAACCCCGGTAGCCAGTGTGTCGGTGACGTCGGCCGGATTCGGAAGCATCCGCGCCGCGGCCGATCCGCGCATTATGCAGCTGGCCATGAAGCTGACGTTCTAGTGCGCGGCGGGATGGAATCGGAAGCACAGCTGGAAGCGGCTCTTTCGGAACCCTCGCCCGAAGACATTCAGGATCTCCACCGGCTGGACGGTGACATTCTGATTCTGGGCGCGGGCGGCAAGATGGGGCCCACGCTGGCCATGCGAGCGGCGCGCGCGGCTCGCGAAGGCGGTGGCGGCAAGCGAGTGATTGCGGTCTCCCGCTTTTCGGACGGCGCGCTGACAGAGCGGCTGCGTGCGGCAGGTGTCGGGATTGTGCAGGCGGACCTGCTCAAGCCGGAGACCTGGGCGGCGCTGCCCGATGCAGCCAACGTGATCTATATGGTGGCGCGCAAGTTCGGGACTGCCGGAGAGGAAAGTCTGACGTGGGCTTCCAACGCGTTCGTTCCCGGCCTCGCGGGACATCGGTACCGCGGCTCGCGCATTGTGGCGTGGTCCACCGGCAACGTGTACCCGCTTTCGCCGATTGATTCCGCGGGTCCGGATGAGACGTCGCCAGTGGGGCCCATCGGCGAATATGCGCAGTCTGCTTTGGCGCGGGAGCGCGTTTTCGAATATTGCGCGCGCACCTTCGGGACGCGTCTGGCTGTACTGCGTTTGAACTATGCAGTGGAGCTTCGCTATGGCGTCCTGGTGGATATTGCGGCGAAGGTGGCGGCGGGTATGCCGGTCAGCGTCGGGATGGGCGCGGTCAACCTGATCTGGCAGGGGTTCGCCAACTCCATCTGCCTGCGGGGCCTGCACGCCTGCCATTCGACGCCGTTCGTGTTGAACGTAACAAGCTCGGAATCGTACCGCGTGCGATGGATCGCGGAGCAGTTCGGAAAGCTGCTGGGCGTTGCGCCGAAGTTCGAGGGAGAGGAAGGGGAGCTGGCACTGCTGAGCAATGCGGCGAAGTGCCGCGCGCGGTTCGGGCCCTCTCCGGTTGAGATTCACCAAATGATGAGCTGGGTTGCGGACTGGCTGAAAGCCGGTGGCGTGCTCTGGAATAAGCCGACGCACTTCGAAGTCAAAGACGGAAAGTTTTAATGAGCTGGCAGGAAACCTTGAGAAGCGGGGTGGTGATTCCCGCGCATCCGCTGGCTTTGACCAGCGAACGCAAATTGGACGAACGGCGGCAGCGCGCGCTGACGCGCTACTATCTGGACGCCGGGGCGGGCGGCATCGCGGTGGCGGTGCATACCACCCAGTTTGAAATCCATGACCCGCGTTGCGGATTGCTGCGGCCGGTGCTGGAACTTGCTGCGGCAGAGGCGCGGCATCGGCCCGTGGTGAAGGTCGCGGGCGTCTGCGGTGAAACGGCTCAGGCGGTAAAAGAGGCCGAGCTGGCGGCGGAGCTGGGTTACGACATTGCGCTGGTGAGCATGGCCGCGCTGGCGGACGTGCCGCTCGCGTGTCTGCTGCACCATATCCGCGCGATTGCGGCGGTGATTCCCGTGATGGGGTTCTATTTGCAACCGGCAGTCAGCGGGCGTCCGCTGTCTTACGAATTCTGGTGCCGAATGGCGGAGATTGAAGGAGTGGCGGCCATCAAGGTCGCGCCCTTCAATCGCTATCACACGCTCGATGTGATGCGCGGTGTCCTGGACTCCGGACGCGCCGGAGAGATTGCGCTTTATACGGGCAACGATGACAACATCGTGGGCGACCTGCTGACCGAGTATCCCGTGGGAGGCGGAACTGCTTCGTTCGTGGGCGGCCTGCTGGGGCAGTGGGCCGTATGGACCCGCAACGCTGTCATGCTGCTGGACGAAGTGAAGACCGCGCGCCGCGATGATTCAGGCTGCAGGCAGCTGCTTGCCGCGGGCCAGCAGCTCACGGATGCGAATTCGGCCATCTTCGATTTCGCCCATGGCTATGCCGGCTGCATTCCGGGCATTCATGAAATTCTGCGGCGGCAGGGACTGCTGGCCGGAAGATGGTGTTTGGATCCCGATGAAGAACTCTCGGAGGGTCAGATGACTGAAATCGATCGCGTGCTGAAGGCGTATCCGCAACTGGCTGACGATGACTTCGTCGCAAGCCGCCTGGACGGGTGGCTCCAATGAAACAATTCCTCCTGCTGCTCAGCCTTGCGCTGCTGTCAGGGGCGCAAACAGATCCGCTCCGGCTGATCGAAGTGGACCCGGGCCATTCCCACCTGAGCGGTCTGCATGCCAGAACGCTGCCCGGCGTGTCGGATGAAGTTCATCTTTACTCGCCGCTGAGTCCGGAGATGGCGGCGCACCTGCTTGCCATCGCGCGATACAACCACCGCGCGACAGACCCCACGCACTGGACCATGCGGGTCTTCGCCGGTCCGGATTTCCTTGCGCAGATGCGGCGTGAGCCGCCCGGCGCCGTGGTGGCGTTGTCGGGACGCAACGATACCAAGATCGACTACATCGAAGCGGCGCTGCAGACGGGTCAGCACGTGTTTGCTGACAAACCCTGGATCATCAATGAGCAGGCGTTCCCCCGACTAGAGAAAGCGCTGCAGCTGGCCCAGGAAAAGCGGCTGGTGACTTATGACTGGATGACGCTGCGCGCCGAAACGCCTTACCGCCTGGTGCGCGATCTGGTGGGGGATGGCGCCGTGTTCGGCACCCCCGCGCCCGGCAGCGTGGAACAACCGGCCGTGCGCCTGGAGAATCTGCACGCGCTGCTGAAGTTCTCGGGCGGCGTGGCGCAGCAGCGGCCTGCTTCCGCTGTGGATGTCCGGCAGCAGGGCGAAGGCATGGCGGATGTGGGTACTCACCTGGCGGATCTCGCCCAGTGGACCTTGTTTCCTGGTCAGGCCATTTCTTATAAGAAAGATATAAAGGTGCTGCAGGCTGATCATACTCCGCTCTATCTGACGCTCGACCAGTTCACGCGGCTGACGAGCGAAGCCGCGTGGCCGGCCTATCTGCAGCCGGATCTGGTGGATGGCAAGCTCAAGGATTACGCCAACGGAACGTGCGTGTATACGCTGCGCGGGGTGCACGTGCATCTCAAGGTCGGGTGGCAGTATCAAGCGCCCCCGGGAGCGCAGGATTCCTACTTTGCGTCATTCCAGGGAACGCGGTCGCGCATCGAACTGCGCGCCGGACCGGCGGAAAAGTTCATCCCGCAGATCTACGTGATTTCGACCGGCGCCGATCTCTCCCCTGCCCTGACGGCGGCAACCACGCGCCTGGGGGCACAGTATCCAAAGTTATCGTTCGAGAAAACAGGTGATGCGTTCCACGTCATTCTGCCCGCTGCGGAACGGGGTGGCGGCAGCTTGCAGAGCCTGTTCGCACAGTTCGCGGGCTATGTGCGGCAACGGGACACCTTTCCCGCCTTCGAGAATGCCAACCTGCTCGCGAAATACTACGTGACCACCAAAGCTGTCGCGATGGCGAATGGCCGCAAATAACAGTCCCCCTAAAGTCCATGGGAATTACGACCTTTGTGCTATTCTGAGTCGTGGAAATTCTGGCTGGCTTCCTGATCGCGCTTGCGATTGGCATGACCGGGGTCGGCGCGGGCAGCATTACAGCCCCGATTCTGATCCTGTTCTTCCATCAATCCGCTCCCGATGCCGTTACAACGGCGCTGGTCTTTGGCACGGTCGTGAAGCTTGCCGCGACTCCGGTTTACTGGTCGCGCGGGCAGGTAAACATGGGCGTCCTTGGGTACCTTGCCATGGGCGGATTGCCCGCGGTGATGATCGGCAGCCTGCTGCTGAATCTGATGGACAAAGCCGCGCTGAACCGTCCGGTGCTGATGGTGGTGGGCATCACCGTTGTGCTCGCCGCGACGGCCACCCTGTGGCGCAGCATGCAGGCGCATGTCGCCGCGAAGCCGATTGCGCTGAAATGGCTGCCGTGGATTGTAGCGCCAATCGGTCTCGAAGTGGGCTTCTCCTCCGCCGGCGCGGGCGCGCTGGGCACGGTGGCCCTGATGCGCTTCACCAGCCTGCTGCCCTCCGAAGTGGTGGGTACGGATCTCGCGTTCGGTCTGCTGCTTTCGCTCTTCGGCGGCAGCATTCACGCCAGCATGACCGGCGTGCCGTGGCCCATTCTCGTCAAGCTGCTGATCGGCGGCGTTCCGGCGGTCCTGATTGGGACGCAGCTGGCCAATGTGCTGTCGCCACGCAAAATGCGCTTGGCGCTGTGCGTTTGGCTCATCTACATCGGTTCTCAGCTTTCTTACCGTGCACTGCAGCAGCCCGCGCCTCCGGCAGCCGTCAAAGTCGTTCGTGTCCGCTGACTTTTTTCTGTTCTAAATTAGAAGGTTCATGACCCGCGAAGCCGCGATGAGCGCTTTGGCAGTTTGCCGCGAGAGCATCGACGAAACCGACCGCCGCATTCTCGCCCTACTCAACGAACGCACCCGTACCGTGGAGGAGATTGGCCGCATCAAGCAGGCGGCGCAGCTTCCCGTTTACGAGCCGCGGCGCGAAGACCAGGTGTTCCAGAACATTGCCGACCATAACCAGGGTCCGCTGACCACCGAAGCCGCCCGCCGCGTGTTTGAAAGAATTATCGATGAAATGAGAAAGATTCAGCGTGACCGGATGGAACAGAAACAATGTTAGTGGTGATGCAGGAAGGCGCCGCCGAAACGCAGGTGCAGAAGGTGATCGACCGGCTGGTGTCGCTCGGCTTCGACGTGCACCGCTCCACCGGCGTGCTCCACACCGTGCTCGGCGGAGTGGGCGGTTCGTTCGATTTTGATATCGCCACGTTCGAAGTGATGGATGGCGTGCGCGAAGCGCGGCGCATTGCGTCGCCGTATAAGCTCGCCAGCCGCAGCTTCCGTCCGGGCGGCACAGTGGTGCGCATCCGCGATGTGGAAATTGGCGGGAAGAACGTGGTGGTGATGGCTGGTCCCTGCAGCGTGGAAGGCCGGGAGCAGATTGAGCGCGAAGCGGCGATTGTGGCCGAGGGCGGCGCAAAGGTCATCCGCGGTGGCGCGTTTAAGCCGCGCAGCTCGCCTTACAGTTTCCAGGGCATGGGCGAGGAAGGGCTGGCCGTGCTGCGGGAGGCGGCGGACCGCAACGGGCTGCTGGTGATCAGCGAGGTGATGGAGATTTCACAGATCCCGCTGGTGGCGCGCTATTCCGACATTCTGCAGGTGGGCGCGCGCAATATGCAGAACTTCAATCTGCTGCGCGAACTGGGCCGCCAGCGCACGCCCGTGCTGCTCAAGCGGGGTATCGCGGCCACCATTGAAGAACTGCTGCTTTCCGCCGAGTACGTGCTGTCCGGCGGCAATTACGATGTGATGCTGTGCGAGCGCGGCATCCGCACGTTTGAGACGTATACGCGCAACACGTTCGATGTCTCCGCCGTTCCCGTGCTGCAGAAGCTCTCGCATCTGCCGGTGATTGCCGATCCCTCGCACGGAACGGGCCGCCGCGATCTGGTGCCCTCGATGGCGCGGGCCGCCATGGCCGCGGGCGCCGATGGTCTGCTGATGGAAGTGCATCACGATCCCGACCGCGCGGTCAGTGATGGTGCGCAATCGCTGTTCCCTGCCCAGTACAACGAGTTGATGGGGCAGCTGCGGATGATCGCGCCGGCCGTGGGACGAACGCTCACCGCATGAACCATGTGGCAATCGTCGGGGTCGGGCTGATCGGCGGCTCGTTCGCTCTGGCGCTGCGCTCGGCCGGATTCGCCGGACGGATCACCGGCGTGAGTTCGCCGGCGGCGGTGAGTGACGCGCTCAATCGCGGCATCATCGATGCGGCACAACCGCTGGACGCTGCGATTCCGGAAGCGGACCTGATTTATTTGGCGCAGCCGATCGGGCGCATTCTCGATACGCTGCACCACCTGAATCCGCTGGTTCGTCCCGATGCGCTGGTCACCGATGCCGGCAGCACCAAGCGGCAGATTGTTACAACCGCGGCAAGCGTGCTGACGAAGTGTCAGTTTCTGGGCGGCCATCCCATGGCCGGAAAAGAGACGCGCGGCGCGGAATCGGCGGAGGCGGATTTGTTTCGCGGGCGGCCGTATGTGCTGACGCCGGTGGATAAGGAAGATTTGGAAACACCAGCGGCGGCGGAGTTTGTCGGCCTGGTGCGGAAGATGGGCGCCGAACCCGTGGTACTGGAAGCGGAAGAGCACGACCGGCTGGTCGCGTTTAGTTCCCATGTGCCACAGCTGGCTTCCACCGCGTTGGCCGCTGCCATCTCGAAGCATTCGCCGGCGTCCCGCAGAGTTGCCGGGCCGGGCTTGCTGGATACGACGCGCCTGGCACTAAGTTCCTACGAACTCTGGCGCGATATCATCGCGACCAACAGTGCGCCGATTCAGGAAGCGCTGAGCGCTTATATCCAGGAGCTGGAGTATCTGCGCGACCACCTGCGCACACGTGAGTTACAGGAAGAGTTCAAAACAGCGGCGGCCTTTGCCGGTTCGTTGCGCGGGAAACAATAGGTCGCGAAACAGGGCTGGCGAATCCTCTCACTCACCAGCCCTTCTTACCGTTACTTACCTACTTAGTTAGCACTTCGTGTTCGAAGTGAATCACCTTCCGGCCGAGTCCGCCCAGCAGGTCTACTTCGGATAGCCGGTAGACATCACCGCTCTTATCGAACTTCACGCTCGACTGAGTTGCCATGCGCCAGTTGATCTCGGGATTGGTCATCACCAGAACGGACTTATGCTGTTCCATCGAGCTAACGGTCACGATGCCGTTCTGTCCCTCCTGGAAGTCATAAGCGCCAGCGGGCATCACGGCGTTGCCAGCCATGAACTCAAACGGCACCTTGACGGAAACATGCGTGGGCTGCTGGGCAACGGCGGAAACAGCGGAAAGCGCCAGCGCAGCGGCGGAATACAGCGATACCTTCGTAAAATTCTTCATATAGTGATCTCCTGAATGGTTTGATTGGTTAGGTTCGCGAAGGAATACCTGTCAGGCGGCAGCGGTTGGTGCGGGGATGTGAACTCTACCCGCGGACTCGGAGCTGCGGCCCACTCATTCGCGAAAGAAATTTGCTCTCTGCGGAGAGAACCACGAAGCACAGACCAGGACAGCCTGCGGGAAACAGAGTAACCCGGAACAGGGGGCTGCGTTGTGCTTACAAAACCAGCTTAGGGTGGAAATGTTCCGGGGTCAAATAGATAGTTTCTATGTCACCAATCGCGTGCGAATTCTTATCATTGTTCGCGCAGAGCGTCGGCAGGATCAATTGACATGGCACGTTTAGCGGGCAGACACAAAGCGAGACACGCGGTAACCACTACCGCTCCCGTCACGATGAGCCAGCTAAGGAAGTCCGCCGCGCCCACTCCGAAGAGCTGCGACCGAATGAGCCGCGCGGACGCACCGGCCCCGACCGCGCCGCACACAATGCCGCCCCCTGTGATCCAGGCCGTCGAGGCAAGCATCTTCTGCAGCACCTGCCCCGGCCGCGCGCCCAGTGCCATGCGGATGCCGATCTCCCGCCGCCGCAGCTGTACCAGGTGCGCGAGCGAGCCATGCAACCCGATGCCGGCAAGCAGCAGTCCCGCAACCGCGAAACCGTTCAGCAGAAATGCGATGAAGCGGCGCAGCTTCAGTGATGAGGCCACCCGCGCGTTCATCGTGCCGGTATCGTAGAGCGCGACGCCGGGATTAAGGGCCGCTATCGCAGCGCGAACCTGCGCGGAAGGGTCCGTACCGGCTTTCACGCGCAGCACCAGATACATGGATTCGGTGCGCTCCTGGAGTGCCGGGTAGTACACCTGCGGCTGGCGGTCCGCGCCCAGATCGCTGTTGTGAACGCTTCCCACAATCCCCACAATGCGAGCCGGGCGCTCTCCTCCGCCGCTGCCCACGGTCCGGCCGATCGGGTCCTTCCCGGTAAAATAGCGGCGCGCCAGCTCCTCGTCTATGACCGCCGCCGGCGGCGACCCCGCACGGTCGCGGTCCGTCAGGGTGCGTCCGCGCAGCAGCGGGATGCGCATCGTTTCGAAGTAGCCCGGGAGTACGAGGCCGATCTGCGATTCGGCATGAACGCCGGCAGGCTGGTTCTCAAGCCGCAGCAACTCCGTCCACACACCACTGGGACTGAAAGGAAGGTAGTTGCAGGCCCCCGCCGATTCCACACCCGGAATCGTCCGCAGCCGCGCCAGCAGCGGCTCAAAGAACCGGGCATTCCAGCTTTGCGGTTCGGTGTAGGAGCGAGCAGGCAGATCGATGGCGCCGGTCCAAAGATTGGCGGAGTCGAAACCGGTAGGCACGCGCGTCATATTCAGGAAGCTGCGGCTCAATTCCGCCGCGGTGAAGATCAGCGCGAATGCAAGCGCCAGCTGCACGGCAACCACCGCTCCGCGCCACGCACCCGACCCTGTCACTGTCCGCGACGCGCTGCTGCGCCCTGCCCCTCTTGCGCTCAGCAGCGCAGGCAGCAGGCCCGCCGCCATGGTACTGAGCATCGCCAGCGCGATGCCAAGCAGAACGGTCCCGCTGCGCACCGGAACAGGCGCCGGCAGCGGTCCGAAACGATTGATCAGGTGCACCGCCCACACCGCCGCGAGCAGCCCGAGGCCGCACCCCGCGGCGGAAAGCAGCGCAGTCTCCGCCAGGATCTGGCGCGCGATACGGAACTGCGTGGCGCCCAATGCAATGCGGACGGCCGTTTCCCCGCTGCGTGCTCCCGCACGCACCAGCATGAGTCCGCTCACGTTCACGCAAGCGATCAGCAGCACCGAAGCCACTGCGCCAAAGGCCAGATACAGCCAGCGGCGCAGGGATTCCGTGTTCTCCTCGCGCAGCGGTTTCGCCGTGAAGTGCCAGCCTTCCTTGCGCGGATACAGCTGCGGAAAGCTGGCGGCCAGGCCATTACCGATTACCTCGAGTGCGGCACTCGCCCTCTGCACTGTCACGCCGGGCGCGAGCCGCACCAGCATGTGCAGCCATTTCTCCGTCCGGCCGCCTTCCACCGTCAGCGCGCCCGGCCGCATGGCAACAGGCACCCAGAGCTGCGTGGCTCGCGAAGGAAATGCGAAGCCGCGCGGCATCACCCCGGTCACGGTACAGGGCATGCCGTTGAGATGAATGGTGCGGCCGGTAATGTGCGGGTCGGCGCCGAACGTGTCGCGCCACAAAGCTTCGCTCAAAATCGCAGTGCGCGGAGCGCCGGCGCGATCCTCCTCAGCCGTGTACGTGCGGCCCAGCAGCGGTGCAACTCCCAGCGTGGTGAAAAGCGACGCCGAAGCGTTCACCACATCCACATGCCGCGCCGGGCCTTCCCCGGTAAGCGTCAGATCGTTCCAGTAAAAGATGGCGGCGTCGGCAAACACATCCCGGCGCTGGCCGATTTGTGCGTAATCGAATCCCGAAACGCCGGCCATCGCCACCTGACTTTTCGGCAGCGCATTATGAATGCGAAACAGCTGCGCCGCGCGCGGATAGGGAAGCGGCCGGAGCACCGCCTCATAAAGAACGCTGCACACCGCGGCCGAACTGCCGATCCCCAGCGCCAGTACCAGGCAGGCAGTGATGGTCACGCCCGGCTCACGTCGCATCCGGCGCGCAGCGATCTTCAGATCTCCGGCGACGTCGGCAAACAGGCCTGCCATGCCTTACCTGCCAGTAAACAAGTCGCGGCCGCGCACCAGCGCTTCCATCTTCCTGTCCGCCACGCTGCGCTTCAACATCCAAAAACCGCAGTCCGGATGAATCCAGCCGACGCGCCCGGCTCCCAGCACCTGCTCCGCACGCTCAATGGCACGCGCGATCTGTTCGGGCGTCTCCACCTCCGTCCGCTTGATGTCGACGACGCCGATGCCGATTCGCAGGCGCGCGTCCACGCCCCGCAGAGCCTCCAGATCTTCCGGCGGACGGTGCGCCAGTTCCAGCACCAGATGGTCCGCATGCAGCGCGTTCAGAAATCCGATGAGCGAATCCCAGTGGCCCTTCTGAATCGTCTGGCCGCCGTAGTTGCCGAAACACAGATGAACAGCGCGGCGGCCCGTAAAGCCCGCGAGCACCACGTTGATGGCGCGCGCGGCCAGCGCGGCATCGCCCGGATTGCCGGGAATATTGGCTTCATCCACCTGCAGCACGGCGCACGGCAGGTCCCGCACCTGCGCGGCCAGCACTTCCGCAATCGCCATGGTGAGCGCTTCGAAATCGCGATAGTGCCGGTCCAGCAGACTGCGTGACAGCATGTATGGGCTGGTGACCGTAAACTTGAACTCGCCGCCCGCCACATCCGCGGCAGCCGTGCAATCAGCCAGCAGATTGAGCGCACCCTCGCCCAGCGGACCCGTCACTACGCCGGCGGGCTTGCGCCGGAAGCTCATGGGCGTCAGCCTGCCGAACGCCTCCCAGTCGGACCGCCCCATCGCGCTCTGGACACCGGCCATCGGACGGACGAAGTAATCGATCATGCCGTTGGTATCGGGGTGATTGATGTCGAAGCGGTATAGTTCGCCATCGGTGGGCAGATCGATCCCCGCCTGACGCTGAATATCGAACACCACGCGCGTGGCGTCGCTTCTCGATTGTTCGCTCGGGCTGGCAACCAGCCATTCAGGAATCGGATAAGACCCTACCGTCGTGGTCAGAATGCCCATGGGAAGCATCAGTGTATCAGCGTGGCCGTTTGTGCAGCAGGTAGTCGTTCACTTCCACCAGCGAAGCGAAGTAACCGGCGAAGTCCGGGCCTGGCTCGCGGCGCAGCGGACGGCGCGGGTCGAAATCGCGGGCGCGGAAGAGGTCGGTTACGGAGATTACGGCCGCGCCCATTGGCCGGTATTCGTGCGTGCCCTCCGCCCAGGCCGTTTCGCCCTCCAGCCACAAAGCAAATCCCATGTTTGGCCCGCTTGTTACACTAAACCAAATTATGGGCAAGCTGTACTGTTCGCTGCTGCTTTTCCCCGCGCTGGCACTGGCCTTCGCCGCTGCTCCCACCATCGATCAAAGCCTTGAGATGCGCACGCCGGCCGGACCGCAGATTTCCCCGGATGGCTCGCGCGTGGCGTACGAGGTTTCCCGAACCAACTGGGAAGACAACGCGTTCGAAACCGAAATCTGGATGGCGCGCACCGCCGCCCCGCATCAGCCGCTGCAGATGACGTCCGGAAAGAAATCGAGCACCAGCCCGCACTGGTCGCCTGACGGCTCGCAACTGGCCTTCCTCTCAGACCGCGACGGCAAGCGCCAGGTTTATCTCATCTCCCCCCTGGGCGGCGAGGCGCGTCAGCTTTCGAAGAGCGAGACACCGGTCGGTTCGTTCCGCTGGTCTCCCGATGGCAAGTCGATCGCGTACGTCGCGCCGGAAGCGGAAACGAAAGCGCAGAAGGACCGGCACGATAAATTCGGCGATTTCGAAATCGTCAAGGTGGATCACACCATGAATCAGCTGTGGCTGCAGCCGCTCGAAGGCAAAGCCACGGCGCTGACCACCGCCCAGGATACTTCGGTCGGCGGCTTTGCGTGGTCGCCCGATGGCAGCAGGATCGCCTTCAGCGCCACCAGCGACCCTTCTCCCGGCGCCTCCGGCAGTTCCGACCTCTACCTCGTCGAGAAGAGCAGCCACGCGGTGACGCATCTGGTGAACACCGCGGGCCCGGACCGCAATCCCATCTGGTCGCCCGATGGCCAGCAGATCGCGTTCGAGACGGCCCATGGCGGCGCCTTCTGGATGTTCATGAACTCGCGTCTGGCGATTGTTCCCGCGGCGGGCGGCGAGCCGCGTGTGGTGAATACCACCTTCGATGAGGATCCCCAGTTGCTGGCCTGGACGGCGCGCGGACTGTTCTTCGAAGCGCGCCAGAAAACCGCTTCGTACCTTTACACCATGGACCCGGCGACGGGCACAGCACGCCGCCTGGGCGAGAACGATCGGCTGGCCTACTCGCAGTTTTCGCTGACGCCGGACGGCACGAGTGCTGCGTTTGTCCGTTCTTCCCCCAGCGCACTGCCGGAAGTTTATGCCACCCCGACCGAGACGTTTCGCCCCGCTCTACTAACGTCGTTCAGCGATCAGGTGCGCGATTTTTCGCTCGCCACGCGCGAAGTGATTTCCTGGAAATCCAAAGACGGCGCCACCATCGAAGGCATCCTGATGAAGCCGCGCGATTTCGACCGAACCCGGAAGTATCCGCTGCTGGTGATCATTCACGGAGGCCCCACCGGGATCGATCAGCCGGTGCTGCGGCCCGACCGCAGTTACCCGAGCGAGCTGTTTGTCGCCAAAGGCGCGCTGATTCTGCGGCCCAACTACCGCGGGTCGGCGGGCTACGGCGAGAAGATGCGTTCCCTGAATGTGCGCAATCTGGGCGTGGGCGATGCCTGGGACGTGCTCTCCGGCGTCGATTCCCTGATATCCCAGGGCTTCGTCGATCCCAGCCGCATGGGCTGCATGGGCTGGAGCCAGGGCGGCTACATCTCCGCCTTCCTGACCACCTCGAGCGATCGCTTCAAAGCCATTTCCGTCGGCGCGGGCATCTCCGACTGGGCCACTTACTACGTCAACACCGACATCACGCCGTTCACGCGCCAGTATCTGAAGGCCACCCCGTGGGAAGATCCCGAGATCTACCGGAAAACCTCACCCATTACCTACATCAACCAGGCCAAAACACCGACGCTGATTCAGCACGGCGAGCTCGATAAGCGCGTTCCCATTCCGAACGGCTACGAACTGCGGCAGGGTCTGGAAGACCGCGGCGTACCGGTGAAGATGATCGTCTACAAAGGCTTTGGCCACGGCATCGACAAGCCCAAACAGCAGCGCGCGGTCATGGAACACAACCTCGAGTGGTTCGCGAAATACATCTGGGGCGAGTAATCGCCCCACCGCTCATGGCTTGTAGCTTTTGCTCACGCCGGTGCGCCCGTTGGTCACGGTGAACGCTCCGTCCGATTGAGCCGAAAGCTTCAGCCAGTTCCCTACGTCGTCTGGTGCCGGAAAGGTTCGCGGTCATCTCCGGGGAGGTGTTGGTCTTCGTGCCGCCGGCGGCCGCGGTGTGCAGTTGCCAGATATCCACCAGGCCGGGCGCATTGTGAATGGTAGTCCAGGCTTCGGGAGTGCCGCCCTTGGTTTCGCCGTTATTCATGATGGCAACTTTGGCGTGCAGCGCATCCACAATCGCCGGGTGGCCGGACATATTCATGCCGTGGTGTGTCACCAGGTAAACGTCCACGTGGCCGATCTTATTCACCGGGCACATCATTTCGTATTCCTTGTTCCAGGTCAGATCGCCCAGGTCGATCATGCGGAACTTGCCGTAAGAGATCAGAGTGCCGAGGGAGCGCGCGTTTTCCGTATCGTCCAGCGGCCGCAGCTGCGGATCCTTGCAGTATTCATTCTGCTGGCCCGCGCCCGGCAGCGGCGCCGTGATTTCTTTCCCGGCGGCGCTCAGCACCTTCACCTGAATGCCTTTGACCGGGACCGTATCGCCGGGCTTCACCTCAATGTGTTTGCCGGAACTCCGCACGTTGGTATAAGCCAGATACAGCTTCTGCTGGGCAGGCTCCAGAACCTCGCCATGATCGACAAAATGCTTGATCGGGATCTTGGCCGCCAGCTGTGGAACGCCGCCCACGTGGTCCGCATGATAATGCGTGATCACCAGGTAATCGATCTGATTCACGCCTGCGAGTTTGGCCACTGCGGCGATGCGGTCGGCATCGCGGTTGTCGAAGCCGGCCCAGCCGGTGTCGACCAGCATCGATTCGCCCGAAGGCGAGACGAACAGCGTTGCCTGGCCACCCTCGACATCCACGAAGTAGACATCCAGAGTTTTTTGAGCGGCAGCGGCGGGAAGAACGGAGAGAACTGCCAGGATTGGGATGAGGGCTTTCATAATCGAAGAGATCGTATCATAGTGATCGGGAATCAGCGGGTTTGAACCTTGAAGCCCCGCTGAACGTAATTCACCACAGATGCCTTACTGCAGCCATTGCGGAACCCTGGCTCATGACCGGGACCTGTTCTGCGCCCACTGCGGAGCGCCGCAGCCACCCTCGGGTGCTCAGGCCATGCCCGCGCCGGATCCGCTCGCCTCGCTGACGCCCCGGACCGCGGCGATCCTTTGTTACGTGCCCGTGGTCGGCTGGATCGCCTCGGTGATTGTGCTCGCCGCGCGCCGCTTCCGCACTAACCATACGGTGCGCTTCCACGCGTTTCAGGGCCTGTACCTGTTCGCCATCTGGCTGTTCATCGACTGGGCTGTCCGCCCCATCTTCCGCGACAGCGGCGAACCCCTCTACCGCATTGATCGCCTGCTGGAAGCCGTCCTTTTGGGAGTTTGGATCTTCATGCTGGTGAAAACCAGTCATGAAGAGGTGTACGTGCTGCCGGTCATCGGGGAATTGGCGCAGCGTTCCGCCGCGGAACACTAAATCCGGGCAGGCGCTCGGCTTTTGGTTAGCGGAATCCGCCTTTTGGTTCAAAATCGGTCCTTAAACTCCGCCAAGCCTTGTATTTGCAACAATCGCGCGGTGGGCTTCCGGATGCCTTCTTCCCTTGCGTAACCCGAGACAAGAACGGGACTAAAAAAAGGAGAAGATCATGAAGACCAATCGTAGTTCGATCATTTGCGCAGCGCTGGGCGCTGTCTCTCTGCTCACCATGACTCTGCAGGCCGAGTCCTGGGTGGAAGTCGCCAAGGTTCCCTTCGCGTTTCAGGTTTCCGGGAAGACGATGCCTGCCGGCAACTATCGTTTCGAGGACGCCTCGAACGGCGCGATGAGCTACATCCGGAATCTGCAAACCGGCCGCGCGGTCTACGTCACCGCCACTTCGTCTGACAGCGGATCCGGCCGCGCCAGCATCCGCTTCCACCTGTATGGCTCGGAGATTTTCCTTGCGGACATTCGGACGGAATCGGGCGTCAGTCATTCCGTGCCCGTATGCGCACGGGAGAAGGAATTGAAATCCGGCCCCAAGGCAATTGCCATGACGGTCATCACGGTTCCGGTTCGGGCGGATTAAGCGCTCTGCCGGCTGCGGATCCCGGAATCAGGAGTGAACTCCGGGATCCGCGTTGCTTCATGGTATATTTATTCATAGTACAGAATAAATATGCAATTCTCTGTCGGAATTGTTGGGCATAGCGGGTACAGCGGCGCCGAACTGGTCCGAATCCTCCAACAGCATCCCTCTCTTGATCCCGTGCTCCTCGACCACCGTCAGGATGCCGGGACGGGTGCGCGCCTTCGCCGGCCCGCAGCCCAGCGCGGGGGACACGCCACGCCCGATTGGGTTCGTTCCGCAGAACTCGCAGCGGTGCTGCTGGCGATCCCTCCCGAAGTCTCCATGGAGCTTGCACCCGGGTTCCTGAACGCGGGCGCAAAAGTCGTGGACCTAAGCGGTGCCTTCCGCCTGCGAACGCCCGAAAACTACCTGCATTGGTACAAGCACAAACATACACAACCGGATCTGCTCCCCGAAGCCGTCTACGGCCTGCCCGAATTCTGCCGCGACCGCGTGCGCAACGCGCGCCTGATCTCGAATCCCGGCTGCTACCCGACCGCCGCCAACCTGGCGATCCGGCCGCTGATCGAGGCCGGTGTGGCCGATCGTGCCGCTGGCATTATCTGTGACGCCAAATCGGGCGTGAGCGGTGCCGGCCGCAAACCCTCGCTTTCCACCAGCTTTTGCGAAGTGACTGAGAACTTCTCTGCTTACTCGGTGCTGCATCACCGCCACGTTCCCGAAGTGCTGCAGATTTCCGGGCTAGAAGAACGGGAATTCAGTTTCACCGCCCAGCTGCTTCCGCTCGATCGCGGGATCCTGGAAACCGTCTATTTCCGTTCCGCAACGCTCGCCAGCGCGGCTGAGCTTCTCGACATCTACGAACGCCGCTATGCCGACGAGCCGTTCATCCGTCTCCACGAATTGGGTTCGTTTCCCGATCTGCGCGGTGTGGCCCACACCAACTTCTGCGATCTCGGCGTCACCTTCGATGCCGCCACCGGGCGCGGCGTAGTGGTCAGCGCCATCGATAATCTGGGCAAAGGCGCCGCCGGACAGGCGGTTCAGAACCTCAATCTCGCGCTGGGGCTGCCCGAAACCGAAGGTCTGCTTTGAGGCTGCTCATCAAACTCGGTGGCACCCTGCTCGATTCGACGGAGATGCGGGACGCTCTGGCCCGGCAAATTCGCGCCGTCATCGACGCCGGACACACCTGCGTCGTCGTCCATGGCGGCGGGAAACAGATGACGCGCTTTCTCACGGAACGCGGGATCGAGAGCCGATTCATCAATGGCCTGCGTGTCACCACGCCGGAAACGCTCGACGCCGTGCTGAAGGTCCTGGCCGGCAGCGTGAACAGCGAACTGGTCGCGGCGCTGGTCCGCGCGGGCGTCTCAGCCGTCGGCCTGACCGGCCTCGATGGCGCCACCGTGCAGGCCACACAGATGAATCCCGAGCTCGGCGCCGTCGGCCAGGTTACCGGTTCCGAGCCGAAGCTGATGAATCTTCTGACCGGGCAGGGCTATCTTCCCGTAGTGGCCTGTCTCGCCGGCGACGCCGCCGGTAACTTCTATAACGTGAACGGCGATCACATGGCCGTGGCGTGCGCCGCCGCATTCGGCGCTGCGCGGCTCATCTTCCTCACCGACGTTACCGGCGTGCTGGACGCTGCCGGTTCGCGCCTCCCAACTCTTACCACCGGCGAGGCCGTCCAGCTGATTGCCGCGGGTGTGGCGAAAGGCGGCATGCAGGCCAAGCTCACCGCGGCGGCATCCGCTCTCCGCCAGAACGTCGGCGAGGTCTGGATTGTTCCTGGAATGGAGAATTCCGTGCTTACACGCGTGATGAACGGAGAATCCATCGGCACGCGGATGGCGGAGCCCACGGCATGATCAGCGCTCTAACAGCCGAAAACCTGACGGCTGCGGCCATTCGCCCGGGCACGCTGACGGTCCGCAAAGCCGGTATGCACGATATTGATCCGCTGCTCGGCCTGATCAACGGCTACGCCGCCAGGGGCGTAATGCTCCCGCGCACCGAGTTTGAATTGTCGGAAAATATGCGGGATTTTTCCGTGGCTTACGACGGTGATCGTCTGCTCGGCTGCGGAGCACTTCATTTCTACAGTCCCGTTATGGGAGAGATCCGATCGCTCGCCGTGGCGGAAGATGCGAAGACGCGCGGCGTGGGACGGCACATTGTCGAAGCGCTGGTCACCGAAGCCCTCGCATACGACCTGGGAGCTGTATTTGCCTTCACCTACGTGCCGGATTTCTTCGCCAGGGTTGGGTTTGGCGAAGTGGAGCGCGGCGAACTGCCTTTGAAAGCCTGGAAAGATTGTCTGCGCTGTCCGAAATTTCAATCCTGCGATGAGATTGCCGTGCTCCGCGTTCTCGACCTGGAACGCTGGGCGGGCCAGCGCGATCCTCTGTTTGGTGAAAAATCGTCCAATAATATCCTTGTACAGCTGCCAAACATTAAAAATAGCTGATTTATTCCGAGAATTTTCTTCCTTTTCCCCTACAAAAGGTCCGAATATTTATTAGCCGCTTTCGGCCAGAGTGCGAAATGCGGCGTGGGGGCTGTAAATGAAAGCTCAGACCGTTGATGTCAGAGAGTCGGGCGGCAGAATCCTCTGCTGCACAGTTTTTCGTTCCGGCGGCAAGAAGCTGCTTGCCAAAGGCCACACCATCAGTGATGAAGATATCCGGGTACTGGAATCCGAAGGCATGGATCGTATCTGGGTAACGGAATTGGAAGATGGGGAAGTGGGGGAAGACGATGCGGTTTGTGTGATTGCGTCGGAAATCGCCTGTGGCAGTTATGAAGTGAAGCTGGCGGCGGGCGGCCGTGCCAATCTGCTGGCGACCGAAAACTGCTGCGTGTTGGTGGATGACGATCTGCTGAAGCATGTCAATTCCACCGCCAGCGCCGTCATTGCCACCAGCGTTAATTTTAGTTTTGCCATCCCGGGGCAGCGCATAGCCACCGTGAAAAGCGCGCCGTTTGCCGTTGCGCAATCGGAACTGAACGACCTGATGAAGATGTTGAAAGAGCGCGGGCCGCTGATGCAGGCGCGCCCGATGCGCGGCTGTTCCGTTTCGGTCCTGTATACCGATCCGCTGAACGGCGAGCGCGCCCGCCTGATGTTCGAAGGCATTATGCGCCAGCGTTTTGAACGCTTTGGCATCACCGCCGGACACGCGCTCGCGTGCGTGGAAGAGGAGCAGTCCGTCGCCCGCGCGCTGCGCAACCTGCTGCGCGGCAAGCCCTCGCTGATTCTGGTAGCTTCCACCACCGCGCCCGCGGGACCGGAAGATGTCGTCGGCCGCGCTCTTGAAATGGTGGGTGGCCAGCTCGAGCGATTCCTCGCGCCCGTGGAACCCGGCAATCTGATGATGCTCTCCTACGCCGAAACCATCCCCATCATCTCCGCTCCCGGCTGCTTCCGCTCGGCGAAACCCAATGTGGTGGACGTCATGCTGCCGCCCCTGCTCGCCCGCTACCGTGTCTCCACCTGGGAGATCGCCTCGCTTGGCCACGGCGGCCTTTTAGGTTAGCGCCAGAAAATGCCGAGCGTTTCCAAATCCCGCTCCAGTTGCTCCCGGGAGAGGAAATGGATGGCACGCATCCCGGCGTTTCGCGCTCCGGCAATGTTCTCGGCGAGATCGTCGACGAACAGACATTCGGCGGGCGGCAGCCCTGCGGCCTCGGCAGCCCGCCGGTATATTTCCACATCCGGCTTCATGATTCCTACTTCGTAGGAAAGAATAAAGGAGTGGAAATGCCGCAAAATCGGATACTTCGCGCGAATACCCTCGAAGTGAATTCTATTTGTGTTCGAGAGCAGAACCAGCCGGAAACGGCCGGCGAGCGCGGCTATCATCTCGTCCGGCAGCAGCGTTTGCGGCAGGAAGATGGAATTCCAGACTTCGCAGAATTCGGAGTAGGTGATTCGCAGTCCGATTTCACGGCACAGCGCCTCCACAAAGGCCTGCGGTGTAATCTGCCCGGTTTCCAGCAGCGGCCCCAGCCCGGTCAGGCGAATGCGAGCCGGGATATCCGCCGCCGCATGGGGCCCGAATGACTCCAGCGCGCGATAGCCGCGGGCGAAATCGAACGGTATGATCACTTTCCCCAGATCGAAAACAATTGCTCCCGGAAGCGCTGCGTTACGAATCAGACTCTCACTTGTTAATCCCGCAGAAACTTCTTGACTTGGTTCGGAAGCTATCTTCATACTCGACAATAATAGCTGGAGCATTTTTACCCTTGGAGGGTCTGCAAGTGAGGAATGTAAGAGTTCAGGCAGTGCTTGCCGCGGCGCTCGCCGCCCATTTGCCGCTGCTGGCGGCAGCCTCGCCGGCGATCGGTGTCGCATTTTCATCCGGAACGATTCTGATTAACAACGCCAGCACCGTCGGAAACGCCTCGCTTTTCGATGGCAATACGGTCGAGACCAGTGCGGCCGCTTCTCGCCTGCATCTGCGGAGCGGCGCGGATCTCCAGCTTGCCGCCGCGTCGCGCGGCCAGGTTTACGCCGACCGCATGGTATTGAAAAAGGGCGTCATGGAAGTGAAAAATGCCGGTAAATACAGCGTGGATGCTCTCTCGCTGCATGTAACCGGTACGGACAGCGCGGCCGCGGCGAAGATTTCTCTCCACGGCGGTACGGTCCAGGTAGCTTCGCTCGCCGGACACCTGCAGGTGGCCAACGCCTCCGGCGCGGTCGTCGCCACCATCGCCCCCGGTATGGCTTTCGATTTCACGCCGCAGGATCAGGGGGCCACCGCTCCTTCGTCCGGCACGAACAATAAGAAGAAGGGTGCCGGTGCTGCCGGAGCGGGAGCAGGCGCGGGCGCAGCCTCCGGAACCAGTAGCGGTGTAGTGGTGGCTGCCGCTCTGGTCGGCGTCGCCGCGGTTGGCGCAACTGCCGGCGTGCTCGCTACTCAGGGCTCCTCGAATACCGCGGCCAACGGCATCAGCCCTGGCCGCCCGTAACTTTCATCCAGTTCGCCTCCTCCGCGCCCCGGCTGACCATCCCAGCCGGGGCATTTCTTTTTCAAGCGATCTCGGATATGCAGGTCTTCTGCGAAACTAAGGAGATTCTTTTGTGTTCGTAAGGTTCAGACCCGCAGGAAGGTGCCTTCTGAAAACGCCGTCATTCCCCATTGCCCTTGTCGCCGCCGCGCTTGCCTTCGCCCCCGGACTTGCCGGCGAGGGCGACCAGCAATCTTCCGGCGCTAACTGTTCCTTTACCGCCCGGCCTGACGAATTCCTGTCGCGCGCCGTACGGGCACAACAAGAGGTTGCCGCGCGCGTCTCCCGGCTGGACGCCTTCACGCGCTCCACGCTTTCCGCCGCTTCGGTACCCGCCAAAAGCATGCCGCAGCGCAATTTTATCGACAACATCATCTTTACGCAGCTGGCAGCGGCAAATAAACCCTCAGCAGCGCTGTCGAGCGATGAAGAGTTCCTCCGGCGCATCACGCTCGATCTCACCGGCCGCATTCCTTCCGCAGCCGATATCCGCGCGTTCGAAGCCGACGCTACGCTCAACAAGCGAGACATCCGCATCGAGGCACTGCTCTACTCGCCGGAATTCACCGACAAGTGGACCATGTGGCTGGGCGACCTGCTGCAGAATGTCTCCAGCTCGGTGAATGTGCAGCCCGGCGCAGGCGGCCGCGATGCCTTCTACAATTACCTTCGCTCGGCGGTGGACGGCGGCACTTCGTTTCGCGATATCGCCTACAGCGTAGTGACTGCCATCGGCGACACCAGCGACGACGCCAACGGTGGTCCGGCTAACTACGTCTATCACATGCAGACGCCCGGCGGCCCTGTGCAGGATTCCTTCGACACCATGATGGCGCGCACCGGGGACGCCTTCCTCGGCAACACCTATTTCGATTGCGTGCTGTGCCACAACGGCAGCGGCCATCTCGACAGTATCAGCCTCTGGGGTTCCAAAGTAACGCGCATTCAGGCCGAACAGATGGCCGCGCATTTTTCGCGGATCAACTACAACGTGCCGCGTACCAACCCGACTCTGGGTGACCCCATGTACAACAGCTGGCGCGTTCTCGATAAGACCAGCGGCAGCTACGATCTGAACACTACCTATGGCAACCGTCCCGTGCGCGCGGCGCTCGGCCAGGTGAAGACGCTGACACCGGTCTATCTAACCGGGGCGACGCCGGGCTCCACCCAGAACTGGCGCGATGCCTTCGCGCAGCAGATGCTGGCCGACCCTATGTTCGCCCGCAACTTCGCCAACCGGATGTTCAAGGCTTTTTTCAATCTCGGCCTGGTGGACCCGGTGGACAATATGGATCCGGCGCGGCTCGATCCCAACCAGCCGCCGCCCGCCCCCTGGGCTCTGCAGGCCGCCATTCCGCAGCTGCTTGAGCGCCTCTCGCAGGAAGCCATCGCACGCAATTACCAGCTGCGCGATTTCATGCGCGTGCTGGTCCAGTCGAACGCCTACCAGCTCAGCGCCGAATACGCGGCGCCCTGGGACATCACCATGATTCCGCTCTACGCGCGGCATTACCCGCGCCGTCTGGACGCGGAAGAAGTGCACGACGCCATCGCCAAAGCCACGGGCATTCCTGGCAATTACAACGTAAACGGTGCGAGCGCTCCGCTGATTCAGTGGGCGATGCAGCTGCCCGATCCGCTGGCTCCTTCCGGCGGCGGAGCCAATCTGCTCAACGCTTTCCTGCGCGGCAACCGCGATACCGCTAAACGCAGTTCGGACGCCTCGGTGGTGCAGCGCCTCACCGTCATGAACGACAACTTCGTGATCGGCCGCGTCAAAATGGCCGCCTCGCCCGAACTGCAGGCCGTGGCGAAGCTGACCGATAACAACGCAGCGGTTGAAGAGATGTACCTGACGTTCCTTTCGCGGATGCCCACGGCGGCGGAACGCGCGTCTTCGCTGAAATATCTGGCCGCCGCGACCAGCACCACACTCCGTAACAGCGCCATTGAAGATCTTTCCTGGGCGCTCATCAATCAGGTCGATTTTCTGTATTCCTACTAAGGGCGCGCCATGAAAAACAAATTCGGATTCGACAGTTCCCGCCATCCTCACAGCTTTTTCTGGAAGCGCCCCGCCATCGGCCGCCGCATGTTCTTTCGCCATGTAGCCAGCGCCGTGGGCGGCTATTTCCTGCTGCCTGCCAAGCCGTTTGAACGGGTGGCCAAGGCAGCCGCCACCCCGAAGAACACCGCTAAAAACGTCATCTTCGTCCTGATGGCCGGCGCGCCCAGCCACACCGACACTTTCGATCTGAAAGTAGGCCCGTGGACTCCGGCCAGCTTCAATCCCACGCCCTATAACAAGGTGATGTTCCCGCAGGGCCTGATGCCGAATCTCGCCAGCCAGCTGAGTTCGCTGGCGCTGCTTCGTTCCACGCGCTCCTGGGCCGCGGTCCACGGCCTCGCCCAGACATGGGTGCAAATCGGCCGCAACCCCACGCAGGGCAACTCCGCCATCGCGCCCCACATTGGCGCGGTCGTCTCCGACCTGCTGCGTTCCAGCAGCCCCGATACCACGCTGCCTGCGTTTATCTCCTTAAACGCCAGCGGCGGAGTGGGAGCCGGTTTCATGCCGCCCAGCAATGCGCCGTTCTATATCAGCCCTGGCGGCACTGGTCTGCCCAACTCCTCCCATCCGGACGGCCAGGCGCGCTTCACCTCGCGCTACGCCCTGCACACCGATCTCGACCAGATGATCGCGCAGAGTTCGCCCTACGGATCGACAACGGACGACATGGTGGCCGCCGATGCCGCCGCGCGCCAGCTGATGTACAACACCAACGTGAACAACGCGTTCACTTTCTCCGCGGCAGACCGCACGCGCTACGGGAACACCGGTTTCGGCAATGCCTGTATCACCGCCCGCAATCTGGTGGCGGCAAACATGGGCGCGCGCTTCATCCAGATCACCGTCGGCGGCTGGGACATGCACCAGAACATCTACGCGGCCAACAACCTGCCCACTCTGGCAAAGCAGTTTGACGCCGGCCTCGGCATGCTGATCAGCGATATGCAGGCAGCCGGAACTCTGAACAACACCCTGATCGTGGCGCAGGGCGAATTCGGCCGCACGGTTGGTCCGGTGAATCAGGGTTCCGGGCGCGACCACCTGCTGCAGCAATCCGTCCTGATGGCGGGCGGCGGCATCTCCGGCGGCACCGTCATCGGGTCCACCAACGCCAGCGGTGACGCCACCGCGGATCCCGGCTGGTCGCGCCAGCGCGATATCCACCCGGAAGATATCGAAGCCACCATCTATTCCGCGCTCGGCATCGACTGGACATCGCTCCTGGCGGATCCCACCGGCCGCGGCTTCGATCTGGTTCCCTTCGCCTCCGAGCAGGACCTGTACGGCCCCGTTAACGAACTCTGGAGTTAGCTCGTGAATTGGAGGGCCACGCGCCCAGCGCAGCCAGCAGTGCGCCTGCGGTTAAAATCGCTGCGTGCCGCGCCTGAAGCGGGCCGGCGAACGAATACGAACCGAGGAAGAAGCCTCGCAGGAACAGCACAAACACTCCGATACTGAACAGGAACAGCAGCCAGCGCATCCGGCCCGCTACCGCCAGCAGCACCAGCATCAGAGCCAGCAACCCCAGCAGAATCGGCCAGAGCGTCAGCGAAGAACCCGTCCATGGCAGCCATCCCAGTTGCACGCTGTGGATGCCGACAATCAGCGGCCCCACGCCGAGAGCAATCCCCATCAAGCCGAGAATCGCCTCGAAAATCCAGCTGTACACACGGAAAAAGCCTCGCACAAACGCCACGTATTCGGTCTCCCTCGCAAAACGAAACTGCCAGTCTATCAGGTTGCGCCAACGGAGCCTCAGTTGAATGCACGCCCGTGAGGCATTACAATAGTGTGTAAGGGGAAGTCCAGCCACAGTTTATGCAGCGCGACGGAGGTCTGAGCGGAAGAGAGCAGGAGATCCTGCGCTCAATCGTTCGTTCTTATATCGAGACGGGGGAGCCGCTTGGCTCGCGCACGCTTTCGAAGCTGCCCAACTTTTCGCTTAGCCCCGCTTCCATTCGGAACGTGATGGCGGATCTGGCGGATCAGGGCTACCTGGCGCAGCCTCACACTTCCGCCGGCCGCATCCCTACGGAAAAAGCATTTCGTTTTTACGTTTCTACGCTGAACATGCGTGGAATGGTCTTCGGCCGCAATGACCGGATGGTGGCGGAACTGAGCGGCGCCGATTCCGTGGAAGGCTGCATCCAGCGCACTTCTCGCATGCTCACCGATATGACGCGCAACGTCGGTATTGCGGCGGCGCTGCCTGGAACGGATCAGGAACTGGAGCATATCGAACTGGTCGGCCTCTCCGACCGGCGCGTTCTCATGGTTCTGGTGACGCGCGACCGCATGGTGCGCAACCGGGTGGTCACGCTCGATGAAGTGATGTCGCCGGATGAATTGGCTTCGTTGCGCGATTACGTGAACCGCAATTTCGCCGGCTGGCAGCTGATCGACGCCCGGCGCGAGCTGCTGCGCCGCATGGAAGAAGAGCGCGCCGCTTACGACGAAGTGCTGCAGCGCCTCACCGTGCTGTATCAAAAAGGTCTTCTGGAAACCGACCGCAATCCCTGGATCCACATGGAAGGCGCGTCGAATCTCGTGGGACTCGATCTTCATCTAACCCGCGAGAGGATGCGGGACCTGTTCCGCGCCCTCGAAGAGAAGAAGCGGATGGTCGAGCTGCTCGATCGCTTTCTGGAGCAGTCGAGCGGGGAACTTGGCATTCATGTCGGGCTCGAGGAAGCTCATCCTTCCATGAAGGAACTGGCGCTCATCGGGATTTCCATCCCTCTGCCGGGAGGCCTGACGGCGCGCTTCGCCGTGCTCGGGCCGGTCCGCATGAATTACGAGAAGGTAATGTCTTCCGTACTCCAGATCAGCCGCGCTTTTGAACGGGCGCAGGCCTGAGTTCGTTGGTCTAACTGTTACTCTGAAATCAGCCGTGAATACAGAAACGTCAAACCCCAATGTGTCTGAAATGCCTGACGGCGGCGCTCCCGTGGAAAGCGTAGGCGGAGTCCAGCTCGCCAGTCAGGTTACCGAATTGATCGCCGAGCGCGACCAGCTGGTACGTGAAAAAACGGACCTGCAGGATCGCGTCCTGCGCCTCCAGGCGGAATTCGATAATTTCCGTAAACGCACGGAGAAAGACCGCGCCGATTTCGCCCAGTATGCGGGCATGGAAGTGGTCCGCGAGATTCTCCCGGTGCTGGACAATTTCGATCTGGCCCTGAAAGCCGATGCCAGCGGGAAAGATTACGTCAAGGGCGTCGAAATGATCTACGATCGCCTCGCCTCCACCCTGAAGAAAATGGGTCTCGAACCCATCGAAACCAAAGGCGCGGCCTTCGACCCGCACCTGCATCAGGCTGTGGAGAAGGTGCAGACCGAGGACGCGGAAGACCATACGGTCATCAGCGATTTCCAGCGCGGTTATAAATTCAAGGGCAAGTTGCTGCGGCCCTCCATGGTAAAGGTAGCGGTCCGCTCGTAAGCATGCGATGCCAGGCTCACAGGTGACGAAACGCGACTACTATGAAGTGCTGGGCGTCGATCGCAACGCCGATGATGCACAGCTGAAGAGCGCCTACCGCAAGCTGGCGCTGCAGTATCACCCCGATCGCAATCCCGATAATAAGGACGCCGAAGAAAAGTTCAAGGAGGCCGCGGAAGCGTACTCCGTGCTCACCGATGCGCAGAAGCGCGCGGCTTACGACCATTACGGTCACCAGGGTGTCCAGGGCATGGCAGGCGGCGGCGGGTTCGACCCGAACAGCTTCGATCTCGGCGACATCCTCAGCCAGTTCGGCTTTGGAGACGTCTTCGGGGGCGGTTCCCGTTCACGCGGCAACGGCGGCCCCCGTGTTTCTCGCGGAGAAGATGTCCGCTACGATCTGCAGATCAGCTTTGAAGATGCCGCATTCGGCATGACCGCGGAAATTCAGCTCCCGCGCCTCGAGCGGTGCGACCACTGCCAGGGCAGCGGCGCCGAACCCGGCAGCGGTTCGACATCCTGTCCGCAGTGCCGCGGACGCGGCGAAGTGCTCTATCAGCAGGGCTTCCTTTCGGTTCGCCGTACCTGCCCGCAGTGCAACGGTTCCGGCAAAATCGTCAAAAATCCATGCCGCGAATGCCGCGGTGAAGCCTTCAAACAGGTCCACCGCAAGCTGAAGGTGAACATCCCGGCCGGCGTCGCGGATGGCAATCGCCTTCGCCTCACCGGCGAGGGCCAGCCCAGCGTTAACGGCGGACCTCCGGGCGACCTTTACGTTTTCCTGAAGGTCAAGGAGCATCCGTTCTTTGAACGCCACGAGAACGATCTGCACTGCAGCATTCCGATCAACATCGCGCAGGCCGCGCTGGGCGCGGAGATCTCCGTGCCAACCCTCGGTGAGGCCGCCACGCTCAAGATTCCCGAAGGCACGCAGACCGGCGCGCAGTTCCGGCTGCGCAACAAGGGCATCGCTCAGGTGAACGGCCACACCCGCGGCGACATCGTGGTGCACGTCGATGTGCGTACCCCCGCGAAGCTCACACGCGAGCAGCGCAAGCTCTTCGAACAGCTGGGCCAGACGCTTCCCGCCGAGAACGAACCTAACGAGAAGGGTCTGTTCGAACGCGTCAAGGATTATTTCGCGTAATACAATGAGCGTCAGTTATGACGACTGACCTCACCCGCCGCAATCTGCTTCGCGCCGGCACCCTGACAGTAACCGCAGCTTCCTACTCGCGGATCATGGGTGCGAATGATACCGTACGCATGGCGCTCATCGGCTGCGGCGGCCGCGGCAAGGGTGTCACCAGGAGCTTCCTCTCCAACCCCGAAGTGCGACTCACCGCCCTCTGCGATGTCTGGGGCGACCGCATGGATCAGGCTGCGAAGCTTGCGCCGAACGACACCATCGCGCGCTACGGCGACCATCGCCGGCTGCTCGATGAAGCGCAGACCGACATCGTCTACATCGCCACGCCCGATCACTGGCACTGCCCCATCGCCATCGATGCGCTGAACGCCGGGAAAGACGTTTACTGCGAAAAGCCACTTTCGCTCACCATCGGCGAGGGTCCGCAGGTGGTTAGCGCCGCCCGCGTGAATAACCGTATCTGTCAGGTGGGCATGCAGCAACGCTCCGGCGCGACGTTCCTGCAGGCGCGCGACGAATACTTCCGCACCAACAAGCTGGGCAAGGTGACACTGGTGCGCACGGTCTGGAACGGCAACGGCGCGCACCTGCAAAAGGCTCCGGCCTCCATGGCCGCGAAGCCGGCAAATCTGGACTGGAACCGCTATCTGGGCCGCGTAAAGTGGCGCGACTGGGATCCACAGCAATACTGGAATTTCCGCGCCTATCTGGATTTCGGCGGCGGCCAGGTGACCGATTTGTTCACCCACTGGATCGACACGGTACACATGATGATGGGCCAGGACAACCCCATCTCCGCGACGGCCGCCGGCGGCATCTACTTTTATAAGGATGGCCGGACCGCGCCCGACACCATCGACGTCCAACTGGAATACCCCGGCGAGTGGGCCGCCAGCTTCGAAGCTACGGTCGTCCCCGGCGCAACCGGCGAAGGCATGACGTTCTACGGCTCGGAAGGCCGCCTCGATCTGGATCGCAAAGGCTTCGTTTTTACCCCGCCGGGAAAAGGTGCCGAGCCGGTGATTGTGAAGGCGAAGGTGGATCAGACCGTCGAGCACGTGCGCAACTTCCTCGATTGCGTGAAGTCACGCCAGACCCCGAACGGGGACGTCTACGTCGGGCACCGTTCCGCGCAGGCATCACACCTCGGGAACCTGGCATGGGAACAAAAGCGCCGTCTGAAATTCGACCCGCAGCGGGAAGAAATCCTTCCGCTTTAATGTTCAAAGCGTCACCTGAGCCGTCCTACGGCAGATTCGCGTCCAGCCACTCCAGTCGCGCCGCCTGCTCTTCGTACTGCCCCAGGGTAGTCTCCAGATTGATATATCGGAACCCTTTCTTCGCCGCCAGGCGCGAGAGCGAACCGTCGTCGGTCGCCGGCTTCTTGTTCTGCAGCACCACGTTGTAAGGCGATTTCGCCAGCACCTCGTAATCCGCCGGATCCGTGCACAGGAAAAACTCGTGCGGGCGGTTAGGTTGCCGGATCGAAGTGCGGTCGCTGTCCGCCAGTTCCTCGTTTACGTTGTATCCTTCGTTGTTGTTATGCAGCGCGATCGTCACCCCGCCCGGCGGCGGAATGAGGTGCTTCAGCAGTTCGTCGCGATGGCGGTCCAAATAATTCAAAATACCGGTGACCTTGTCCGCTGCCATGCCGTTGTTCAGCCGCCGCAGACTCGCCTCCGCGCCCACGCGCGAAAACATCCGGTTCGGGTCGATCTTCGCTCCCTCGATCTCCACGTTCCTCGTCTTCGACGTCACCGCGTAACCGATCCCCGGATGCGTGTACATCCAGTTGGTGAGCAGATCGCGCGCCGTCGATTCATTGCCATGGATCAACAGGTAACGCCGGTTCGAGTGCTGGTACCGCATCACTTCGAACGAGACGCCCGAAAGCATCAGGACCGGATGGTGAAAAGGCCACCAGCCAAACCCGAGCGCGAGAAAAGAACGGCGTTGCATCGGCTTTCAACGTAGCAGGTACCATCCGGATGATGCACGTGCGCGCGGGAGTAGAAACGGACCTGGAGGCGGTCGCGCGCATTCAGGCCGCCTCGCCCGAGGCTGCGCAGTGGGATCTCACCGGCTACCCGCTGCTGATCCTCGAGATGGATGGCGGCCAGGTCGGCGGATTCCTTGCCTGGCGTGAGACCGCGCCCGGCGAAGTCGAAATCCTTAACCTGGCCATTCACCCGGATTGCCGCCGTCATGGCCTTGCGCTCGCGCTGCTCGGCCATCTCTCCTCGCCGCTCGTGCTTTTGGAAGTGCGCGAGAGCAATTGGGCCGCCCGCGCGCTCTATCGCAAGGCGGGGTTTGCCGAAGCGGGAATCCGGTACGGCTACTACCAGTCGCCCCCGGAGTCAGCCATTGTCATGAGTTTGAAAAGGTGATAGGTTCTGGAGTGGAAGCTACCCACCGGGTTCCGCGTTCCCCCGGGGATCCGGCGAGGCAACTCCACTGAAAAGGAGCTATGCCGGAATGATGGAACAAAAAGAGGCTGACGAGATAAAGCAGCACCTGATGCAGACCAGCGAGGAATACCAGGAACTCGCTCGCCAGCATCAGGAGTACAAAGCTCAGGTAATGAAGCTCGAGAACGACCCTCACGCCACTGAGCAGGATGAAATCGAGGAACACCGCCTCAAGAAGCTCAAACTTCATATCAAAGATCAGATGGAAGAAATGGTAAGCCGCTACAAAACACAGCACGTCTGATCCTGCCATCCTGTTCGCGGCGTCTCCGGCCAAATCCGGCGGGGACGTCGCGGCATATTGAACCTCCCAATCGGTTATAGACTATTCGCATGATGAAACTCGGCCTGCTTGCGGCCGTTTCTGTGCTGACCCTGTGCGCCGCCGACTGGCGCGATCAGGGCGTTCTCTTCCTCGACAATTCCGCCAAAGCGGTCATGCACCCGGTGCCCATCCGCGCCGTGAAGATCGGCGAAGGCTTCTGGTATGAGCGGCGCAAGGTGAACGTGGAACGCAGCATGCCAACCATGTACGACCTGCTGGAGGCCAACGGCATTCTCGATGATTTCCGCCGCGTGTCCGGCCGGAAGGACGCTCCCCTGCGCGGCCCCGTCTATACGGATTCCGACATTTATAAGTGGATCGAGGCCGCCGCTTACTCGTTGCAAGGCGCGCCGAATCCCGATCTGCAAAGCCGCATCGAACGCGCCATTGACGAGATCGTCGCGGCGCAGGACAAGGACGGCTATCTCGATACGCACTGGTCGCTTGACCGTGCCAGGGATCGCTTCACGCAGATGACGCGCGGCCACGAGTTGTATTGCCTCGGGCACATGCTTCAGGGCGCCATCGCCTATTACCGCGCCACCGGGAATACGCGCCTGCTCGATGCCGGGCAGAAGTACGTTAATTACCTGGTCGCTAATTTCGGTCCCGAGAAGCGGCCGCTGCTCACCGGACATCCCGAACTGGAGCTCGCGTTGGCGGAGCTTTACCGCACCACCGGCGACCGGCATGCCCTCGAGCTCGCCGGCTATCTGCTCAGCGGCGTGGAAACAGATCGCCTGAAGCTGAAGGTTTCCGAGACCAATTACATGTTCAGCGGCGTCCCCTTCACCTCCCGCACGAAGCTGGTGGGCCACGCCGTACGCGCCATGTATGCCTCCAGCGGCGCCACCGACTACTATCTGGAAACCGGCGACCCGGCGTACCTGAAGACCCTCAACGCGCTCTGGGACGATCTGGTCCGTCACAAGCTCTATATCACCGGCGGCGTCGGTTCCCGGTCGAGCGGCGAAGCATTCGGCGAATCCTGGGAGCTGCCCAACTCGCAGGCCTACACCGAAAGCTGTGCCGCCATCGGCAACATGATGTGGAACTTCCGTATGCTGGCTGCTACCGGAGAAGCGAAGTACACCGACGTCATGGAGCGCGCTCTCTACAACGGCATCAACTCCGGCATGTCGCTGACCGGTACGCTGTACTGCTACCGCAATCCGCTCGCGTGGTCGGGCCTCGATCCCAGCGACAAGATTCGCAATCCCTGGTACGACACCACCTGCTGCCCGCCCAACTTGGAACGCACCCTCAGTTCCCTGCCCGGCTACTTCTATGCCACCGCGAAAGACGGCCTTTGGGTGCACTTCTATCACAACTCCGATCTGGACTGGCATCTGGAAGATGGCACGCCGCTGCGCGTTTCGCAGCAGACCAAATATCCGTGGGAAGGCAGTGTACTCCTCACCGTTTCGCCTGCCTCCGAAAAGAGCTTCACGCTGCGCCTGCGCATCCCTGGCTGGAGCGCCTCCACCAAAGTGCTGGTGAATGGAACCGCAGTAACGGGCGTGAAATCCGGCCAGTATCTGGCGATCCAGCGCACCTGGAAGCCAGGCGACAAGGTCACGCTGGAGTTCGATACCCGCAGCACTCTGGTGGCGGCAAATCCCCTCGTGACCGAAGACGATGGCAAGGTCGCGGTGCAGCGCGGCCCGCTTATCTACTGTCTGGAGCAGCCCGATCAGCAGGCCCCGGTTGCCGATGTTGTGCTCGCGAAGCCCACCGCGGCCTTTGGCGAAGAACGCAAGCCCGATCTGCTGGGCGGCATCGTCATGCTGACGCATGCCGGCAGCGCCTTCCGCAAACCTCTGGAAGACGAGCCTCTCTATGAACCGCTCGCTCAGAGCCGCGGCCATTCCACAAAGCCCGTCGAGCTGCGCTTCATTCCGTATTACGCCTGGTCCAACCGCGAGCCCGGAGCCATGGAGGTCTGGGTACCCGCATGCTGTATAACGGGTGTGGGGACCAACTGATTAATGCCAATTCGGAATGCGGATGCCGAGTGGTTCGGCAAGGTAACAGACGGCAAGGGACACATGAAGCTCGGCAGCGGCGCGTTCGATGGACCGTATTCGTTCCAGTCGCGCATGCAGGATGGTGCCGGCACCAACCCTGAGGAACTGATCGGCGCGGCGCACGCGGGCTGTTTTTCCATGGCGCTTTCCGCCGTCCTCACGCAGGCGGGCCTCACGCCCACCCGCATTCACACCAGGGCCGGAGTTCATCTGGACAAGGTGGGCGATGGCTGGGCCATTCCGAAGATCGATCTGGAGACCGAAGGCGAAGTCCCCGGCATCGATCAGGCGAAGTTTCAGGAGTACGCGGAAACCGCAAAAAAGAACTGCCCCGTCTCGAAGCTCTACACGGGAGCGGAAATCGCGCTGAAAGCCACGCTCGTCAGCTAAATGGCTTCGTTTGGCGGAATCGAGGCCGGCGGCACGCATTTTGTCTGCGCCACCGGCTCGGCCCCGCACGACGTCGTCTCCGAAGAATTCTCCACCGGCACCCCGGCGGAAACCATCCCGCGGATCGCTGAATTCTTCCGCCGTCACCCGGTCGCGGCCATCGGTATTGGCTGCTTCGGGCCGATCGATATCGCCGCCGGTCGCATCACCACGACGCCCAAAACCGCCTGGCAGCAGTTTGGAATCGTAGACGCCGTCCGTCAGGCCACAGGCGTCCACCGCATCGCCTTCGATACCGATGTCAACGCCGCCGCCCTCGGCGAGAATACCTGGGGCGCCGCGCAGGGTTTGAGCGATTTCCTGTACCTCACCGTCGGTACCGGCATCGGCGGCGGCGGCATGCTGGAGGGCCGCCTGCTCCACGGCGCTTCGCATCCCGAAATGGGACACGTCCGCGTTCCGCACGACCTCGCGCGCGACCCGTTTCCCGGCTGCTGCTACGCCCATGGCGATTGCCTTGAAGGTCTCGCTTCCGGCGTCGCCATCCGTGAGCGCTGGGGCAAATCCGGGCAGGATCTGCCAGCCGGGCATCCGGCGTGGGACCTGGAAGCCGGCTATCTCGCAAGCGGCATCGCGGGCTTCATCTTCACCCTCGCGCCGCGCCGCATCATTCTCGGCGGCAGCGTCATGCTGGGAACGCCGGTTGACCTCGTACGTTCGAAAGTCGCCGCGCTGCTGAACCGCTACGTGGCGATGCCGGACATCGTCGCGCCCGGGCTTGGTGACAGCGCCGGTGTGCTCGGCGGGGTCGCTCTCGCTCAGCGATTGACGTAGCGGCCGTGTTCCGGCAGCGCGATGCTGTCGAACTCGTCCGCCAGCTGCTTCACCTGCGCCGCCACTTCGTCGCCCGCCATCGGTTGTCCGTGTGAGGGCGCAATGCAAGCCGGCTGTAATGCTGCCAGCGCCTGCACAGAACTTCGCGCCGCATCCCAGTCGGGCGTGTAGTACGCTGGAGGCCCGTGCAGTTCCGGCCGCTGCTCCGCCACCGCGAACAGTGATTCCTGCTTAGTCGTGCAGAACGCATCGCCCACCAGCAGCAGATGATCGAGCTCGCGAAACAGCGAAATGTGCCCAGGCGAGTGGCCCGGCGTCGGCACCCACTTCCAGCCCGGCATGCCCGGCACCGAGCCATCCGTAGGCAGCGGACGCGCGCGCGTTGTGATGTCGATCGGCCCCCGCGGATATAGCGGTGACATCAGCGCCATCATGCCTCCGCCCACCTTCGGGTCGGGCGGCGGGTACTCCGCCAGCCCCGTGATGTAAGGCATCTCGAGCGGATGCGCGTAAACCGAAACGCCCCAGTGATCCGCGAGATCCTGCAACGCCCCCACATGGTCGAAGTGGCCGTGGGTCAGAATGATCGCCTGTGGCGGCGCGCCTTCTCCGAAGATATTCTCCGCCCAGTGTCGAATGCGCGTGGCCGACAAATACAGCCCGGCATCGATCAGCGTCCAGGGTCCGCCCCGAATCCCGACAGCAAACACATTCACAAAGAGAATGCGCAGCCCGCGCACATCGGGCGCGATGTTGTCGAGCGGTACGACCTCATATTCCGGAAGCGGTATCTGTTTCATTCTGAAACGATTGTGGGCTGCCGGCCCGGCACGGTCAAGTACTGAACCGCACAATTTATGAGACAACGGAGGGCAAAGCACACTTACCAAATATGCCGAAAACCGCACGCCTGATGGTCATAGTACTCGCTCTCTGCGGCACCCTGCCCGTGAGTGCCAGCCGCGTCGATTTCATCGATCCTTCCGACTTCGCTAATGCCGCGGGCACAACCGTCTCCACCAATTTCTCGCCGCTGCCGGACAACACCGATCTCGGCAATCCGTTCTCTTACGAAGGCTCCACGTTTTCGTCTGATTCAGGCGATCTGTTTAGCGGCGCGCCCGGCACACTCGATTCCTACACAAACTTTCTCACCGGCCGACTCGCCATTGTGATTGTGCTACCCGCAAACAGCTCGGCAGCCGCAGTTCGCGCCGGAGGCAATGGGGAAAGCGGTTCCAACATCCTGACCGCCACCACGGCGCAGGGAAATAGCCTGACCGAGCAGACCGCATTCTTTGGCTTTACCTCGTCCGACTCAAATGAGTCCGTTAGCGCTCTGCGCATCGCCAGCCCCAGCGCGGGCAGCGGTCATCCGGTACTGGGCGAATTGCAAACGGCAGCGGTCCACCCCACTGCCGAGCCGCTGACGTTTCTGCTGTTCCTCAGCGGAGCCACTGCGGTCGCCATCGGCCGCCGGCGTAGGTCGCCCGTTAAATTGAAGACAGAAGCCGCCTGCTAGACTGCGTGGTACTCTGCGACGTGAGATTCCGATGCGGTCGTCATGTTTGATGGAGGGTGGCGAATGCTGCATGGCCGCGTTTACGGCCCATACTTAACAGCCCATTTTCATCAGGTTGGCGAATCAAAATACTGGCAGCTGCTGCGCAGAAACTAGCGCGGCGTCTGCAGAGGCGCCGACGCTTCCGCGCCCAAACCGGCGTACGTCTCTTTCACCTTCACCACTTTGCTGCCTTCGAAAGTGACGAAAACAATCTTGCCCGGCGGCTTGCCGAAAATCCAGTCTTCCGTCTCAGTGCCGTCATTGGTTTCGCGCAGCTTGTGATCCGGACGCCCCAGCGCCAGCAGCACTTCGTCCTTCAGCATGCCCTTCGAAACGCGCTTTTCGGAGATGGCCTTCTTCACTTCCGGCGTAAGCGTCTCGTGAAACAGCTCGCTCGCGGAACGCTTGTCGAAGTCAAAGATCGGCTCCAGAATCTTCTTCACTTCCGACGCCTTCATCGCCGTCAGCGGATGGTGAAACAAGATCACCATATTGGTGCCGGCGGTCGCGTTGGAGTCCCCGCGGCTGATGGGCGACGTCTGCGTCCCCATCCCCACCTGCACATGGTCGTACCACTTGCCGCCGCTCCGGATACCGCCGTTGATCTCCAGCAGAATGCTGTCTTTTTCCAGAGTCACCCGCGTAATCTGCACCAGGTCGCCGACGCGCGCCGCCGGCCCATTCTGTTTGCCGATATCCGCCCAGGCGTTCTTGTCATAACTGCCGTCCGACTGAACCGCCAGCGGCTTCTTCGAACGCGGCAGGAAGTCCTTCACCGTCGCATATTCGGAACCCAGCCCGCGAATCAGTTCCACGCGCTCTTCCGGCGTAATGGGATCGGCCGCGGTCAGCGGCAGCGCCGCGATCAGACCAAGGGCGCCGGCTGCGCGGAAGAATCGAGCAGAGGCGCGTACTGCTTTACCACTGGAATCCTGTAGATATAAATCAGCAGCAGCACGAGTGCGCCGGATGTCAGCACGCTCGCTTCCGGACCATAATCCCCGCCGCTCCAAACCGGACCCGCGTTCCATAGGAGTGTTATACCTGTTGGTTTAATTGTAATCCCACTCAGGTTGACGCCAAAAAGCGGCAGCGTAAAGTTCCAGCCGAAATGCAGCCCCATCGGCAGCCAGAGGTCGTGCGAACGCAGAAACGCAAGACCGAACAGAATCCCGAATCCGGCCGTATTCGCCAGCCCCAGCGGCGAGGAATTCGGGTTATTGCTGTGGAGCAATCCGAACAGAATGCCCACCGGAAGAACGGTGGCCCATGTGCCCAGCTCGCGCACCAGCACCTGAAATCCGAACCCGTGGAACAGCAGCTCCTCTGCCGCCGCGCCGCAGAATAACAGAATCGGCACAAACAGAAGAGTGCGCCAGTTCGCGCCCGCCTCCGGACTGCTCACGAAGTGCGCCGCGCCCGTCAGCACCGGGGGCACAAGAACCATCACGGCCGTGAGCGCGCCGCCCGCCACGCCCCACCCCAGGTTCACCCGCGAATGGTGGTTCCAGAACAGCCCCACATCAATCAGCGGACGTCCGCCGAAGATCGCGGTGGAAAACGCCGTTGCCAGCGCCGCCGCCACCAGACTGCCAATGGTGAGGCCCACCAGATACCCGCCCACCAGCAGCGCCACCGGACCCAGCAGGTAAACGGCAACCACATACAGCAGCGCGAACACGCCCGCCTGAATCGCGGGGCGAAGCGGGTCGCGCGGCATCAGTTCAGCTTGACGCCCCGGGTGGCCACCCGCGCGGTCAGCACCGTCGCGCCCTCGCCGGCAATGGATGCCGCGACCTTGGCCTTCGCCTCCGGTTCCACCAGGAACAGCACGCACCCGCCGCCGCCTGCGCCACAAACCTTTGCCCCCATCGCGCCGGCTCGCCGCGTCACCTCTACCAGCCGGTCGATCAGCGGCGTCGAGATTCCCGGAGCGTTCTTCCGCCGGTGAGACCACTCCTCGCGCAGCAGCCGCCCGGCATCGTTCCAGTCCGAACGCTCCAGCGCCCCGCGCATTCCATTCGCAATCTGCGCAATCCGGTCGAAGTTGCGGTGCACCGCCGCATCGCCGTCGATGTGCAGCTTCATCACCTCCCAGTTGTTGATCCCGGAATCGCGCGGCACGCCCGTATACGCCAGCACGAAGCGCGAGTTCAATTCCTCCGGATCCACCGGCAGCAGCGACCGCCGGATGCCAGCCGGACCCAGCGCCAGCGCCGAGACCCCGCCGTACATCGCCGGGTAATAATCCTGCGAGCCCGTCGGTACACGAATAATCTGCGCCTCAATGTTCTGCGCGATCTCCCGCAGCTTCTCGATGTTGTGTCCGCTTTTGGTCAGCCGGTTCAGCACCGCCGCCACGGAAATGATCATCGCTGAAGAACCGGAAATGCCGGCCCCGGCGGGAGCCTCCGAATCGGTGCTGATCTCGATTCCCGTATCGGGCGAGAAGTGTCGCACCACCCATGCCAGCAGCGGCAGCTGGTAGCGCTTCGTTGCCCGCAGATGCTCGAGCGATTCAAAGCTCTCTTCCCGATTCAGATCGCGCGAACGCAGCACGATGCGCGCATCCACGCGCGTCTCCACCACGCAGCTGGCGTAGCGGTCGACAGCGAAGTTGATGGTCACGGCGTTGGCGTGAAACAGGTACAGAGGCCAGATATCGAGCGTTCCGCCCGCCAGATCGACGCGGCACGGCGCTTTAGCGGTAATGCGCATGAATAGGTGAACATAGCATAAGACCCATGCCGATTCGCAGAATCCGTCAGCTCGGCGACCCCATCCTCCGGACCATCTCCGCGCCCCTCGACGCGCCCGCTTCCGCCGGCTCCACGCTTGCCGATTTGCGCGACACGCTGCACGAATTTCAGCGCTCGCACGGCTTCGGCCGCGGCATCAGCGCGGTGCAGATCGGGGTTGTCGAGCGCTTGATCTACATCGAATTCGAAGGCGTTCCATACTGCCTCGCGAACCCCGTCTACGAACACCAAAGCAGAGAGACCTTCCGCCTCTGGGACGATTGCTTCTCTTTCCCCGATCTTCTCGTCTATCTCGAACGCGCCGAGACCGTGCGCATCAGCTACCTCGACGCTGAAGGCCTTCCCCGCCTCCTCACCGCCTCCGGCGCGTTCTCCGAACTGCTGCAGCATGAGATGGATCATCTGGATGGCGTGCTCGCCGTCGATCGCGCCATCGGCGACAACGGTCTCGCCACGCGCGAAGAATGGAAACGTCTTACTGGCGTCACGCGACAATAGAAGCAGATGCTTCGCAGAACCATCGTCTCGGGCCTAAGCATCGCGCCCCGGTTTTTCAAGCAGTATTCCAAAGAGTGGAGCCAGCCTATTGCCGAAGCGCCCGCGCGTCCCGATCCCTCGCGCTGGCCTGAGACCGGCCTTCACGCCGCATGGCTGGGGCATAGCACCGTGCTCATCAAAGCGGATGGCGTCACCATCCTCACCGATCCGGTCTTCAGCACCCGCGTCGGGCTCAACCTGGGTCCGGTCACACTCGGTTTGAAGCGTCTGGTGGCGCCCGCTCTCCATCCCAAAGAACTCCCGCACGTCAATTGCATCCTGCTCTCGCACGCGCACATGGACCATTTCGATCTGCCCAGCCTCCGCGCACTTCGCAATCCCCACACCACGGTAGTCACCGCCTCCAAAACTGCTGATTTGTTGAAGGTGTCGCGCTACCGTGACGTCCACGAACTTGCCTGGGGCGAGAGCCTGCAGAACGAAGAAGTGGCCGTGCGCGCGTTCGAAGTGAATCACTGGGGCGCGCGCATGCGCTCCGATACCTACCGCGGATACAACGGCTATGCGATCGAGTGCGGCCGTTACCGCATTCTCTTCGGCGGCGACACTGCTTCTACCGACGCATTCCGCGACCTGAAAACGTCGCGCGGCTTCGATTTGGGCATCATGCCTATCGGCGCTTACAATCCGTGGATCCGCTTCCACTGCACACCCGAACAGGCTTGGCGCATGGGCGGCGATGCCGGTGCCGAAGTCCTGCTGCCGGTCCACCACCAAACGTTTCAACTCAGCCGCGAACCGTACAACGAACCCATCGAGCGGCTAAGGGAGGCGGCTGGGGCCTCGCAGGAGCGCATCGCGCTCACCGGTATCGGCCAGGAGTTTCACCTCTAAGCTCCGGCGTTACCAGACCCGGCAGGCTTTTTGCCGAACCATCGGCTGCCCTTCCTTACACGCAAACGCATCGCGGAACTGCGGCATGTTCGACACCGTGCCGTTCACACGGAATTCATCGATCGAGTGCGGATTTGTCTGCGCGCGCAGGCGTTTGAGTTCATCGGTCGAGTTATCGCACCAGATCTGTCCCCAGCCCAGAAAGAATCGCTGCTGCGCGGTAAAGCCATCCACCTTCGGAGGCATCCTGCCGCCCAGCTTCTCCATCAATGCCATGTAAGCCACACGCAGGCCGCCGTTGTCCGCGGTGTTCTCGCCCAGCGTCAGCTTTCCATTCAGGTGCAGGTTGCCCACCGCGGTGAACCCGGAATACTCGTCGATGAAGCACTGCTCCCGTGTGTCGAACGCATCCGCGTCTTTAGCCGTCCACCAGTCATGCAGGTTTCCGTCTGGGTCGAACTGCCGCCCCTGATCGTCGAAGCCGTGCGTCAGTTCGTGTCCGATCACCGCCCCAATCGCGCCGAAGTTCACCGCGTCGTCCAGCTTGTTGTCGAAGAACGGCGGCTGCAGAATGCCCGCGGGAAAGTTGATGTTGTTCATCTGCGGATCGTAATAAGCGTTCACCGTCGGCGGCGTCATCTGCCATTCCTGGCGGTCCACCGGCTTGCCGATCTTGTCCAGCTGCCGCTTAAATTCGAACTTCGTGGCCCGCTCCGAATTGCCGATCGCGTCTCCGCGCACAATGGTCACGCTGGAGTAATCCCGCCACTTCTCCGGATAACCGATCTTGTTCGTGATAGCGTGCAGCTTCTCCAGAGCCTTCGCCTTGGTGGCCGGCGTCATCCAGTCCAGCTTTTCGATGTCTTCGCCCAAAGCCTTCTCGATTGCCCGAACCATGGTGAGCGTACGCTCCTTGCCCTGCGCCCCAAACGTCTGCTCCACATAGCGGCGGCCCAGCGCTTCTCCCAATTCGCCATCCGCATAAGAAACGCAGCGCTTCCAGCGCGGACGCTCCTCCTTCGCTCCCGTGAGCGTCTTCGTGTAGAAGTTGAAGTTCTCATCCACAAAGCCGGCGGGCAACAGCGGCGCTTCGCTATGCAGTAAATGCCATGTTAGATAAGTTTTGATATCGGGCAGACTGGTTGTCTTCAGCAGCGCGTCCAGTGCCGAAAAAAACTCCGGTGACACCACGTTCAGGGATTGCACCGAGGGCGCCTGCACGTCCGTCAGGTAAGTCTGCCATGTGAAATCCGGTGTCAGCTTCTGCAGCGAAGCCAGCGGCATACGGTGGTAGGTTTTGGTCGGGTTGCGCCGCGTCACCACGTCCTGCGATCCCTTTGCCAGCGCCGTCTCCAGCGCCATCACGACCTTGGCTTTCGCCGCCGCATCCCCGGCGGAGTTGCCCATCAGGGCAAACATCTTTTCCAGGTGCGCCACATAAGCGCGCCGCGTCTTCTCCGAGTCCGGATCCGTCTTGAAATAGTAGTCGCGCTCCGGCAAACCGAGGCCGCCCTGGTCCGCCTGCGCCGTTACCTCGGTGGAATCCTTGAAGTCCTGGCCCGATCCAAAACTGAAGAATGCATCCACGCCCAGAGAATGCAAACGCGCCAGCAGGGCAGGCAGCTCGGCCACACTCTTCAGAGCGCGAATGCGATCCATATCCGCCTGCAGCGGCGTCAGCCCCTTCTTTTCGATGGCCGCTTCATCCATGCACGACGCGTAGTAATCCCCGATCTTCTGATCAATGGCGTCGCGCCCGGCAGCGTTCGCGGCCGCCTTCTCCAGAATGCCGCGCAGCACGGATCGGTTCCGTTCCGCCAGTTCACTGAAGCGTCCCCAGGAAGACTGGTCCGCGGGGATCGGATTGTTCTTCAGCCACGTCCCGCAGGAATACTGGTAGAAATCTGTGCAGGGATTCACGGACGTGTCGAGCGCGTGCAGATCGAAACCCGACGTGCTCGCCGGCAGATCCTGAGCGAAGCCACCGCTCGCGAAGACAAAGAAAATGGCGCACGCGCCGCAGGTCAAAGGTTTCATAATGCCGCTATTTCGAGGCGAGTGACGCTTCAAGCTTTTGTATACGAGGAAGCAGAGGAGAAGGTTCCGGGTCCAGCGCGGCGGCCTGTTTCAGGTAGCGCAGCAGGTCCGCGCCATCGTCTGTGGGCAGTACCAGCCGCGTGCCGCGATGCAGGGCGTAGAGCGTCCCGTGGTCCGCTTCGAGGCATGCCTGCGTGCCCATGTTGTCGCGCAGGCGGGACACGCCCACGTCGATCAGCAGCACCTTCCCGGAGTCTATCGGCAGCACCGCCGTTGCGCCATCCACGTGCGCCACCACTTCGTGCTTTACCTGAAAATTGGTCAGTACCTGATCTACGTTGGCGGCCGTTTCGGCGCTCGTCCGCAGCAGCCCGCCGTACCACAGCGGCCCCTGTAGATCCGTAACGACGCCGCCCTGCAGGCTTTGCTGGTTATCCAGCTCGTTGCGTACCCAGTGATTGATCTTTTCGATGGGCCACGAAGCGTACTTCGGGCTGATTCCCGCATGCGCGAACAGAAGGTCGTTGATGCGAACCACCGTGTTATGTTCGCGGATCCACTTCCCGTAAACGCCCTCGGCGCTAAACGCCTCCCGCTGCTCGAAGAACCCAGGGGGATGCTGCTTCATCCACTCCTCGCGCGGCTGCTCTTCCACCACCATGGTTCCCTTGCCCGCCGCGTACGTCTCGCGATCCTTCAGATACTGCTGGTAGTACTTTTCGCGTATCTGCTCCGAATCCGGCCGGCGGTATTCCCCGAATCCGGCGGGTGAAACGAAGCGCAGGTCGCCGTACACGTCCATCGCCTCATGGTTGCCAATCAAACAGTGCACATGGCCGCCCGCGGCCGTTGCCTGCGTCTCCAGCTTCATCAGCAGGTCCATGATGCGCCGTGAATCCGGCCCTTCATCCACCACGTCGCCGGTCTGCACCAAATGAGCTTTGCCGCCGATCCAGTTATCCTGGCCATCCACCAGCTTCGCGGATCGCAGGATTCCCGTGAACTGCTCGTAGTCGCCATGAACATCGCCGATCGCGATGATGCGATCCACACCGGTCCAGATCGCCTGGTCCGGTTCCACCGACGGAACGGACCAGGAAGAACCCTCGGAAACAGGTTCAACGGCAGGCGCGGAAACAGGAGCGGGAGAAATGTCTGTCGCCGGCGCAGGCAAAGGAGCGATGGCGGGCGCCGCGGTCAGGGACGTGGTCTCCACCGCTCCGGTGGCCGGGGCTGCCGGCTTGGCATACATCCCGGTTGTAACCGGGCCCTCGTCACTGACCGTTGGCGGCCTGGTGATCGGATTTTTCGCCAGCTGGATCTGTTCCTTGTGCGCGGTCTTAAACTCCTCCGCCAGCTGCTGCGCCTTTTCAATCTGCTTCTTCGTCAGCTTTTCGGTGGTCAGTTCCATCAGATTGCTGGCGCGCGGATCGCCCGCCTCTTTCGCCAGCAGGTAATACGCGTGGGACTGAACCAGATCACGCTTCACCCCATCGCCGTTGTAATACAGGATGGCCAGGTTGCAGAGTGCGCCTTCGTTCCACTGATCGGCGGCCTTGCGGTACCATTTCTCGGCCTCTGTAAAGTCGGACTTCACGCCCTGCCCGATGTCATACATCACGCCCAGGTTGAACTGCGCGTTGGAATTGCCCTGTTCCGCCGCTTTCCGGTACCACTTTTCCGCCTCGGCGAAATTCTTAAAGGAACCCTCGCCGGCGTCGTACAGCGTTGCCAGGCTGTTTTCGGCGTTGACGTCTCCGCGTTCCGCCGCTTTTTGAAACCATTTCGCTGCTTCGGTGTAGTCCTTCGGAACGCCGCTGCCCTGGCTGTAGAGCACGCCGAGGTTATACTGCGCTTCGGGCACGCCCTTGTTCGCGGCCACCAAATACCATTTGGCAGCCTGTGCATAATCCTGCGGGACGCCTTGTCCCTTGGCGTACATCAAACCTAAGTTGTAGGAGGCAAAAGGCGCTCCGATATCCGCCAGCGGCTGCCACTCTTTCAGCGCAGCGGCAAAGTCGCCCTGTTCATAGGCCTTACGGCCCGTTTCGAAATCTGCCGCGCCCAACACCCCCGTGCAGGCGACGATCAGAATTAGCCGAGAAATCCTCATTATTCCCGTTAGGGAAGCAATCGGAAGTCCAGACCGCGCCACCATTGCCCGGACAGGCGTTCACCGCGCTTCGGGTTTTCTTATTCATTGCACCGAAAGTACTTAGGCTTGTTTCGCTGGCCGGGCCGCTTTTCCCGTGCCCTAGCATGCAGATAGATGACGACCAACGAAACACAGCTCTGGCAGGCGCAGCGGCTGGAGCAGACGGGGGCGATGACCTGCGGTCTCGCTCACGATTTGAATAACCAGTTGACTCTAATTCTGAACTATATCGATTTCGCGCTGCACGAACTCCAGCCCCGTCATCCGATGCGGCAACAGCTCGAGGAGGTAATGGCCGCGGCCATCCGCTGCAGCACTCTGGTCGCGTCGCTAATGGCTCTCGGGCAGGCCATTCCTGGCGCCGGAGCCGTCGAATAAACCTCGCGTGAAAGAATGGATGCGGTGAGCGCCCGCATCCTCGGAATCGAATCGTCCTGCGATGAAACCGCCGCCGCGGTGGTCGAGGAGGGCGGCGCCATCCTGTCATCCGTGGTGGCTTCGCAGTTCGACGCGCACGCCCGCTACGGCGGTGTGGTTCCGGAGTTGGCCTCCCGCGAACACCTCCGCGCAATTGTTCCCGTAGTGCGCGAAGCCATGGAGCAGTCCCGCTCTGCCTGGACGCATCTCAGCGCCATCGCGGTAACCGTGGGACCTGGACTGGCGGGCGCGCTCCTGGTCGGCGTCACCTACGCCAAAGCCCTTTGTTTCGCGCGCGGTTTGCCCCTGATCGCCATAAACCACGTGGAAGGACACATTCACGCGGTCATCCTCGAATCGGCTCGCGCCGGGAACCCGGTCGTCTACCCCGCGCTCGCTCTGGTGGTCAGCGGCGGCCACACCCACATGTTTCAGGTCCGCGAGGATTTCACCTACACCCTGCTGGGCAAAACACGGGATGACGCGGCTGGCGAAGCTTACGATAAGGTCGCCAAGCTGCTCGGCTTCGGCTATCCCGGGGGCCCCGTGCTCGACCGCCTGAGTCCGTTTGGCGATCCCCGCGCCGTCCGCTTCACCATCGCGCGCATGAAAGGGAATGCACTCGATTTCAGTTTCAGCGGCCTGAAAACCGCGATGCTCCGCTGGGTGGAAACTCACGATATGGAGGCCGAAATCGAGGAACGGCGAACACTGCTGGCCTCCAATCCGCGGCCGTCGCTGGAAGAATGGCTGGCCGTTACGCCTCAGCGCACCCGCGATCTGGTAGCCGGCTTCCAGCACACCGTGGTCGAGGAACTGCTGCGGCATGCCACGGCCGCAGCCCTCGCCGCCGGGGCGCGCTCGCTCATCATCTCCGGCGGTGTTGCCTGCAATTCCGGGCTGCGCACCGCCGCCGTTATCGAAAGAACCGGGGTCGCTGTGCACTTCCCCTCCCCCGCGCTTTCTACCGACAATGCCGTCATGATTGCGGCCGCCGCCCTCCCCAAATGGAAGCGCGGGGATTTCGCCTCCCTCGCCACGGCCATTCACCCCAACCTGCCCCTAGCCACCTGACCTCTCGCCCGCCAGCAGCTCCAGGAATTTGGCTTCGTTTTCGATTTCCACCCGGATGCTGAGCCAGAGCACCTTCATCGGCGACGTGACCTCCTCGGTGTGCTCGCAGAGGTTCACCACATCTTTCTCCGTAGTCAGAAGCGCTTCCGTTCGCAGCTCGCGGCCCAGACGGCCCAGGCGCAGCGCCTCCCGCGGCGTGTACTGATGGTGATCGTCGTACTCCAAAAACTCCAAAGGCCGGATGCCGAGTTCCCGGATGGATTGCCGGAAGGCGCCCGGATTTCCCAGGCCGCAGAACGCCAGCGTGCGCTGAAACGGGAGGGCGTTCGCCGGAAAGCGATCGTCGGTAAAGGTCGAAATCCACTCTCCCGGCACCACCCGCGAGCGAAAAATCGGCGCGTTCGGGTTGAAGCGCCGCAGCTTCGCTTCGACTGCGGCGGTGGTGGAAACGGCATCCGCGCGCGTCAGTACAAACGCGTCGGCGCGCGCGAGCGCTTCCAGCGGCTCGCGGAGCCGGCCAAGCGGCACCAGTTCGCAATCGCCGAACGGCTTTAGTGCGTCGATCAGAACGATGTCGAGATCACGTGCGAGACGGGCATGCTGGAAGCCGTCGTCCAGCAGCAGGATGTCGACCTGAAAGCGCTCTTCGAGGAGCCGGCCGACATCGTAACGGTCGGCGCCGATGCCCACCGCGGCCACGCCTGACCGCAGCAGCACCTGCGGTTCGTCGCCGGTGTGACTCACCGGTGCCACCGCGCCCGGTCCGTAGGTCAGCATTCGGTGATGCGATCTGCGTCCGTACCCTCGCGTCAGGACGCCGGGACGGCGTCCTGACGCCTGCAGGTGCCGCGCGGCATGGATCACCAGCGGCGTTTTGCCGGTGCCGCCGACCGTGATGTTGCCGAAGCTGACCACTCGCGTGGTCAGCTTCCGCTGCTCGCGTAACTGTTTGGCGCGGCGGCGGCGGCCGCCGGCGCGCCAGACCTTCGTCAAGGGCCGAAGCAGCAGGATAGTAAGCAAACCGGGCCTGCAGCACGGAACCGAGCCCTCGTAAACGGCGCGAATCTCGCGCGCCGCCGCGGCCACCGCGCCGCGCTTCGCTTCGGCGCAGAGGCGTGCACGGCTGCCGAGTTCAGGGTCGCGGCAGGCATCGAGTAAAGCGGCGGCCAGCTCGGAGCCGTCGACGATTTCGCGCACGGCGTCAGCCGTGCGGAAATCGTCGCGGATCTCGCGGAAGTTTTCCATGTGCGGGCCGATGACGATCGGTTTGCCGAAGTATGCCGGTTCCAGAATGTTATGGCCACCTTTGCGGGCCAGCGTGCCGCCGACGAACACCGCGTCGGCCAGAGCGAAGAGGCCGCTCAGTTCGCCGAGCGTGTCGAGCAGCAGCACATCCGCCTCGTCAGCGGAGCCGCGGCGGGAACGGCGGGCAAACAGGATGCCGGCTTTCTCCAGTTTCCGCGCGACCTCGTCGAAGCGCTTCGGCTGGCGTGGCGCGAGGACCAGTTTCCAGCCGGGCATTTGGCGGAAGGCTTCGATCACGAAGTCTTCCTCGGCAATGGCGTCATCGGCGCAGGTGCTGGCAGCGATCCAGATTTTGGCTTCGTTCGGAAAGGGCCGAAGCGATGCGGCGGCAGGCGTGGAATCGTATTTCAGGTTGCCGCCGATTTGCACCGACCGTTCCGGCGCGCCGGCGCGCCGGAAGCGCTCGGCCATTTCGGCGTTCTGCGCCAGGATGCGGTCCGGACACGCCAGCACGGAGCGAAAGAAGAATTGAAGCCGCGCGTAGGTTTGCGCGGTGCGATCGGACATGCGGGCGTTGACCATCACCAGACCGCAGCCAATTCGCTTTGTTTCGCGGAACAGATTGGGCCAGATTTCGGTCTCGGCGACCACCAGAATCGAAGGCTGCATATCGCGCAGAACGCGCCGAATAGCGAAAACGTAATCGATGGGGCCGTAGAAAACGCAGGCGCGGCCGCAGCGTTCCTTCGCGACCGCGAAGCCGGCGATTGTGCCGACGGAGATGAACACCGCCGATTTCGGGAAATCGCGACTCGCCTGTTCCACCAGCGGCACGATCGCGATCACTTCGCCGACCGAGACCGCGTGAAACCAGATCGCGCCGGCGGCGGTCTGAACATATTCGCGCGGCAGAAAACCCAGCCGCGCGCCGATGGTGAGAAAGTACCGCCAGTTTCGAATGATGCGAAGCTGGAAGTACAGGATCAGAAACGGAGAGACCAGCGCCTGCAGAAGCCGGTAAAGGAAGAAGATGCCTTTTGAACTCAAACGCCTGATTCTTTTGACGAGTATAGCGGCCTTTGCCGCCGGGCCGGATCACGCGCGGTTCGATCCCGGACCAGCGGAGCACTATCCGAATCACCAGACCTCAGCCGGCGTGACCGTGGCGGCCAGCGTGTTTGAAACCGACGATCAGGCGCGCCCGGCTTTCGGGAAAGTGAATCCGTACAAACACGGCGTTCTGCCGGTGCTGGTAATCATCGAGAACCGGACCAAAGACGCGATTCGCGCGGATGCCATTCAGGCGCGCTACGTCGGTCCGGGCCGCGACGAAACGCCGAGCACGCCGGCGCGCGACCTACGTTATCTCGGCGGCGTTAAGGCGCCGAAATCGGTGGCGAGTCCGCTGCCTTTGGGGCTTCCCGGAATCGGGCGGAAGAAAAATCCGCCGCTGGCCGAATGGGAAATCGAAGGGCGCGCGTTCGAGGCGAAGATGATTCCGCCGGGCGAAACGGCCAGCGGCTTCTTCTACTTCCAGACCGGACACCGCAGCGGGTCGAAGCTTTTCCTGTCGGGCCTGAGAGATGCGAATTCCGGTCAGGATCTGCTCTATTACGAACTGCCGCTCGAAAGGGTGCGCTGACTACTTCATCGGTGAGAAATCAGCCGGATTCATAAAGACGCTCACGACGTGATCCACGATTTTGCCGTTAGCTTCGGACGCGGCGGAAACCTTCTTCCATTCCTCGTCATTACGGAAATCAGCCCAGGCTTTGGTGGCGGCTTCGCGGCTCGGAAAACGAAGCACGTAGATCAGGGTGTTTTCGGAAAGCGGCTTATCCTGCGGCGTCCAGTAAGCCACGCTGTGCATGCCGTGGCGATTGAAGATGTCGATGGTGTGCTCGCGGAAGCGCTTTTCGAGGTCGGGCAGTTTGCCGGGAAACGTCGTGTAAGTGCGGAGTTCGTAGACCTGATTACTTTGGGCCTGGGCGGTTTTTTCCATTCCGAACCAGTATCCCGCGGACAACAGCGCCAGGGCGGCGGTGCAGACGGTGATGGATTTGCGAATCATGCTCCGTCATCTTATCGCGACGACGGGAGCGAGCGGATAGATGTGGTAAAGCATCAGGTAAACAACGACACCCGTGACGCTGACATAGAGCCAGATGGGAAACGTCCAGCGGGCGATGCGCCGATGTTTGTCGAAGCGCTCGCGCAGCGCGCGATTCAGCGTGATGACAGCGAGCACCGGAACGGTGGCGGCAAGGATTGTATGGGTCGCAAGGATGGTCAGGTAGACGTTTTTCACCCAGCCCGGACGCGGGAAGCGGACGGAGCCGACATTGTAGTGATAGACCAGATAGCACACCAGAAAGACGCACGAGACGCCGAAGGCGGTGAGCATCACGCGCTTGTGCTGCGCGACGCGGCGGCGCCGAATCAGGATGAAGCCGTAAACCAGCAGGACGGCGGCGGTGCCGTTCAGAACGGCATCGACGGTCGGCAGATCATGAATGGTCATCAGGAACTGCTCTCCTCGCGCAACTGGCGCGCATCGGCGGCGATCTGTTTGATGGGATCACCGGTCATGGTGCCGTAGTAACCGCGAATGCGGCCCTTTTGATCGATCAGCACGAAGCGCGTGCTGTGGTTCATGCTGCTGTCGATATCGCTCAGCTTGAAGGTGTCACGGCTCAGCATCTGCAGGGTTGCGGTCGGGCCGGTCAGAAAAGCCCAGCGCTGCGGATTGGCCTGATAGCGTTTGGCGTAAGCGGCGAGCACCTGCGGCGTATCTTTCGCCGGATCGACGGTAAACGAAACCATACGGATATCAGGCGTGCCGGCAGTGGCGCGCTGCAGCGCGCTCATGTGCGAGCTCATCATGGGGCAAGGTCCGGGACACGTCGTATAGATGAAGTCCGCGACCCAAACGTGGCCTTTTAATGACGACTCGTGAAAGGTTTCGCCATCCTGCGCGGTGAGCTGGAAATCCGGAACCTGCCCGAAGATTTCGAGCTTTCGATGAGAGGCGCAGCCGGTGAGGAGCAAAGCGGAGATCAGTAGAAGACGCATTTAAGCCGGCCGATCGAGCAGCATGAGCCCGTAGATCAGCGGCAGATAGATCACCGAAACCAGGAGCACGCGACGGGCGCGCAGGATGGTGCGGTCAAAGGCGACACGCACGCCGGCGTAGAGGAACCAAAGGCCTAGAATCAGCGCGCCGACCAGATAAATTTTGCCAGTCATGCCGAGAAGCGTGGGGAACAGGCTGACCGGGATCAGCGTCGACGCGTAGATGACGATCTGGCGGGAAGTGGAACGGCCATCAGGCTCTACGACGGGCAGCATCAGGATGCCGGCGCGGGAATAATCCTCGCGGTACATCCACGCGATTGCGAGGAAGTGGGGAAACTGCCAGATAAATAAGATGGCGAAGAGCGCCCACGCTTCCGGCGTGAGAGTGCCGGTGGAAGCGGCGTAGCCGATGAGCGGCGGCATGGCGCCGGGCAGCGCGCCGACGACGGTGGAGAGTGAAGAGCGCTGCTTCAGCGGCGTGTAAATGAAGAGATAACTGACGAGCGTGAACAGGCCGAGCAGACCGGCCAGCAGATTCACGGCGAGCGCCAGAAGCGCGAAGCCGCCGACCGAGACGGCGACGCCGAAGATCAGCGCATTATTCGCGGTGAGGCGGCCGCCGGGCAGCGGGCGATGCGCGGTGCGGCGCATTTTGAAATCGGCTTCGCGTTCGTACCACTGATTGAGCGCGAAGGTGCCGGCGGCGATCAGCCCAGTGCCGGCAAGAGTGATGAGGAACGGCAGCCAGCTGCGCCACGCAAGCCATTGAAAGGTTCCGGCGGGCAGGCCGAAGAAATAACCAATACCGGTGGTTGTGACGACCAGCCAGGTAATGCGCGGCTTAGTGAGCGCAATGTAATCCTTCATGCCCTAATCACCAGCATACGTAAACTGAACGTCCTTCTGTTCTTTCGGGCCAAGGGTGACAGTTAACTCTCTGTGTCCATAGATTTCATGAACAGCTTCGAGGATGTAAGTTCCGGGCGGAAGGCCTTTGAGCTGGAACGAACCATCGGCGCCGGTGACCGCGAAAAAAGGGTGATCGACAACACCAATGTAGGCGCGCATCCACGGATGAACGCCGCAGGTAACCGGGAACAGGATTTCCTGTTTCTCGAACGTCCGGACGATCTTTTCGGCTCGCGGCGGCTGCGAATGATTCCATGAGGCGTTGGTGACGGCCTCCGCGTGGACGTTGTGATTCATGGGATCGGAGTTATCGAACTCGACCGGCTGGCCGGTCATGACGCCGAGCACATGGGGAACGTAGATGCACCCCTGCTGATCGAGCTTCGCGGGTTCGGAGGGAACGGGCCAGCGAGCGTCGGGCAGACCTTTTTTCACCCACACGAAGGTGTTGGCGAGGGTGCGGTTCGGATTCACGACGACCTGTTCGGAGAAAGCCGGCGTTTTGTGCTGCCGTTCGCAGGCCGGAGTGGCGGACATATCGAGCGCGACGCGCTTCGGCGCTTTGCCGGTAAAGAGCACGCGCCCGGAAACCGAAGCGGCCGATGCCGGATCGACATGAGCCACTGGCGTTTCGGCAGGGGGAGGCGCGGTATGGCACGCGGCAAGAAGCAAAACGGCGCCACAAAAGGGAATGCGAGTCAATTTGATTGGTAAATCCAATTGTCGCATGGGGAACTTCGGGAACGACTGCCTCGTACTTCCCTGACGAGAGGAAACATGCGCACACTTTCCACCGCAGCGACGCTTCTGACCGTATGCTTCAGCCTGACGGGCTGCCACATCGAGGATTTCGCGAATGAGGAGCGGTACCAGTCGGACTTCCGGTACAGCTATCCGATGAACAGCGACGCGGCGTTCACGCTGGAGAACTACAACGGCTCGGTGGAGATCAGCGGGTGGGACCAGAACACGGTGGAAATCACTGGCACAAAGTACGCATCGAGCCAGACGGCGCGTGACGAGATTCGGATCGACGTGACGCGGTCGGACAACTCGGTTTCGGTCCGGACGACGCGGCCTTCGGAGCACAGCGGGAATATGGGCGCGCGGTATGTGATTCGGGTGCCGCGCCGGGTACGGCTGGAGCGGGTGACCAGCACCAACGGCTCGATTCGTGTGAATCAGGTGACGGGAATGGCGAATCTGAAGACGTCGAACGGGAGCATCCGCGCGGGACGGATCGAGGGCAATCTGGAGGCGCAGACGACGAACGGTCCCATCGAAGCGGAAGACATCACGGGCGGCGTGCATCTGCATTCTTCGAACGGGCACGTACGGGCGGAATCGGTGAAGGGCGCGGTGGAGGCGACCACGACGAACGGCGGAATCGAAATCGGGGTAAACGAGCAGCTGCGCAGTGACATTCGGGCGGGAACGACCAATGGATCCATCACGGTGCATCTGCCCGCAGGGACTGCGGCGCGGATTGCGGCGGCGACGAGCCACGACCGAATCACGTCGGATTTCCAAGTGACGATGCAGGGGCACTTGGACGATCACCACATGACGGGCGAGATCAACGGCGGCGGGGCGGGAAGTCCGACCATCGACCTGACGACGAGCAACGGGCACATCCGGATCCTGAAGACGTAGGATTGGCTATGAGCGTGCTGCTTCGAAGGTGAACGAAGCAGACTCCACGGGGAGAACTGCGCGCGAAGCAGCGCGTGCGCGGAAATCCGGAAAGCAAGACTAGATGAACCCATTACCCGCCCTTGACATTACTGTGCGGCTCGGCTGCGAGCTGGTATACGAAGTACCTTATTTGACGCCGGCCTATATGGTGGTGAGGCCGCGGCGAGCACCCCTGCAGCGGATTCAGCAGGAGATGTTTGTTCTGGAGCCGGATCTGCATGCGACCGAGGAGATCGATACGCATGGCAACGCGGTGGACCGGGTATTGTTGAAACCGGGTGCCAACACGATTCGGCATGACGCTCTGGTTGCGGTGAGTTCGCAACACGAGGTACTGCCGTTCAACGAGCCGCCGACTCCCGTGGACCAGCTGCCCCTTTCGCTGCTGCGGTATACGCTGCCTTCCCGCTACTGCGATTCGGACAAGCTGATGAATTTCGCGCAGCAGCATTTCGGGGCGTACCCGCCGGGAGCACAGACGGTGCAGGCGATCTGCGACTGGCTGCATCACAACATCGAATACCGGTACGGGTCGGGGTGCCCGGACATTTCGGCGTCTGACGTGATTAACCGGGGTTATGGGGTGTGTCGCGACTTCGCGCATACCGCGGTGGCGCTGTGCCGGACTTTCAACATGCCGACGCGGTACGTGACTGGCCATCTGCCGGACATCGCGTTCCAGGATTCCGGTTCGCCGATGGACTTCCACGCGTATATGGAGGTCTATCTGGGCGGGCAGTGGCATACGTTCGATGCGCGGTTCAATACCCCGCGGGTGGGCCGGGTGAAGATTGCGTGCGGGATGGACGCGGTGGACGGGGCATTCACCACGATTTACGGAAATGCGTGGCTTAAGAGCTTCCAGGTGTGGGCGTACCAGGTGGACCCGGCGCAGGTGTCGATCGGGGATCCGGTGGACCTTTCGCTGCGGCTGGACGGGACGCCGCTGATTCGCTGGCCGGAACGCAGAGCTGTGGTGTAAGTTTCGTCGAGCTTACGGATTGGCGGGGCAGAAGACAGTTTTTACAAATTAGCGGAGCGATTCGATCAGTTTGGCCTTCTCTTCGGGGCTGAATTCAGGGAACGGTTCGCCGGGATACTGTTTTTTGTGCTGTTCGACGGCGAAGTCCCAGAGCTCTTCGGCGGAGGCTTTCTGAACGAAGCCAATGTTCTGGACCAGCTTGTTCTGGCTGCGCTCTTTCTGGAGTTTGCGCAGTGTTTCCAAGGCTTTGTAGAAGGCGCGGTCATGGACGGCCTGGTAGCGGATCATGAGCGCGAGTTTCTTCTCGGGGAAGAAATCGTCGTCGGGCGCGTTGTTGAGGGTCACCGATTGCGCGACCATGGCGCGGCGGGCGAACCAGAGAGACATCGCCATTTTTTCAATTAGGAATTCTTCGGTGGTGGTGTTGGGGTGGTACTCGAAGCGGAGGTCGTTCTTCATCGCATTGAAGTCTTCACGGCTTTCGCCTTCGATGATGAGTTTGCCGCTGGCGAGGCCGTGCTTGAAGGCGTTGAGGCTGGATTTGGCTTTGCCGGCTTCGGTTTTGGGTCCGGTGGAGGACTCGGAATTGGTGCGATTGGCGTTGATCTGTGCTGCGGATGACATGGTTGTACCCTTTCGGCCTCACGTTAGCAGGGGCGGTTTCAGGCGCGGGGCGCCTTTGTTGCAGACAAAGGGGAACCAGGCTGTTCGGGGTTGTGATCGCCGAAAGCGGGATTGCCGGTGACAGCTGGCTGGGATACGGTAATCATCACGGCTTCGATGGTGGCTTGACTACCATGCGACGAGCGCGTGGGGCAAGGTGCGAGAACGCGCCAGACCTGAAAGTTGAACGTGCTCCTCCTCCCTGAGAACCAGCTCTTTCCTGGGGCGCCCAATGGTCATGCCCAGGTTACAGCGGCGCGGCTCGTTATGCCAATTAATTATGGGACACAACACCAGTACAAGAGACGATTCAGCAACAATGGCAATATTTCAAAGACCAAGACGGTGGGAAGGCTTTGCGCTTCCTCACTCCCAATCTTCCATTGACGATGGTGTTACTCTGATGGCGGAGCTGATTTGAAGCCACCGGCAAGACACCCAAGCAGTCTCCGAAACGCGAGCATCTTCGTAGCGTTTGCTTTGTCCCTGAACGCGGCTCCCTCCTGCGGAACCTGCCATCCGCAAATCGCGAAAACTTACGCAGAATCCGGCATGGCGCACTCCTTCTTCGCGCCAGCCCCCGCTAACACGATCGAAGATTACACCACGAAAAACGAGTATCACCACTCCGCTTCGGACACCTATTACCGCATGATCCGGCGCGATGGCGAGTACTTCCAGATGCGCTGGCAAATCGGCTACAACGGCCAGCAGACCAACGTGGATGAACAGCGGATAGATTACGTCATAGGTTCCGGTCACCACGCCCGTACCTACCTGCACCGCACGCCGCGCGGCACTCTCAGCGAACTCCCGCTCGGGTGGTACGCCGAAAACGGTGGCTATTGGGACATGAGCCCCGGCTATGATAAGCCGGATCACCCCGCTTCCGGCCGCTCAGTCGGCTACGATTGCATGTTCTGCCATAACTCGTATCCCGGCATCCCAAAGGACCAGGATCGCCTAGGCTATGAGGCGCTTTACACGGGTGACATGCCCGAAGGCATCGATTGCCAACGCTGTCACGGCCCTGGTGAAAAACACGCTGCGTCGGGCGGACGCCAGCCCATCCTCAACCCCGCGCATCTCACGCCAGATCGCCAACTCGAAGTCTGCATGCAGTGCCATCTGCAACCAACCAGCTTCCCGCTTCCCAACGCCATCAAGCGCTATGACCGCCCGTTCTTCAGTTACAACCCAGCCGAACCCCTGTCGGCCTTCATGCTGTACTTCGATAAATCCAAGCCGGACGACCACTTTGAGATAGCCAGTTCCGCCTACCGCCTGCGCCAGGCAGCATGCTTCCTGAAGAGCGCCGGGAGGCTGCAATGCACCACCTGCCACAACCCGCATCAGCCGCATAACAACGATTACGATGCAGCATGCCGCACCTGTCATGCGACCCTCGCCGCAACCACCCACCCACAACAGAGCGGCTGCGTCAGGTGCCACATGCCGCAGCGCCGCACCGACGACGTCGTCCACGTCTCCGTAACCGACCACCTCATCGCCCGTAACCCAGCCCCCAACCGCCCGCCGCAGCCCTACACCGCCTACCACGGTCCTGTTGTTCCTTATTATCCGAAAGCTCCGGACCCGCTTTATGTTGCAATCGCGCAGATCCGCGACAACAGCAACCGCCCCACGCGAATCCCGCGCCTTTCCAGCCGTCCGGAACCATGGTTTGAAGCTGGCGAACCTCGCGAAGCCCTGCGCCGCGACCCGACCTACACCCCGGCTCTCATGGCTCTGAAGCTCTTCGAAGCCGCCACCCGCGCCAGTCCTGCCGACCCCCGTACCTGGAACGAACTCCGCACCATCTTCGCGTACCAGAAAGCCATCCAACTCGATCCCGATTTCTCGGCGCCCCACAACGGTCTCGCCATCCTCTACGCCCAGTCCGGCGACTTCGCCAAAGCCGAAACCGAGTTCCGCGAAGCCATCCGCATCCTTCCCAGCGCAGGCGATGCCCACGGCAACCTGGCCAATCTGCTCGCCCTCCAAAATGATACGCAACAGGCTCTTTACGAATTCGAACGCTCAGTCCGGCTAAGTCCCAACGAACCCGTAACCCGCTTCAGCTACGCGGCCTTGCTCAATGCAACCCGCGCGTTTGAGGAAGCCAAACGCCAACTCGAAATTGTCCTCGCGCAACGCCCCAAGTTCGCGGAAGCTCACGACATGTTGGGTAATCTGTTCGAGCGCGATGGTAACATCGGCCAAGCAACGTCGGAATACCAAAAGGCCGTCGAACTCAACCCGGCACTAAGCCGCGCGCAATTGGATTTAGGCGCAATGCTCCAGAAAAGCGGCGATCTCCCCAATGCAGCGCTCCACCTGAAAGCCGCCGCAGCCAGCACTGATCCTTCCGTCCGGGATTTTGCCTTAGCTTTGCTGAAAAAGCAGTAGTTGTATTCAACAATCTACGTAGTATATAGTGACTGCACCTGTAATTTAGGCATAAGGGGGGGGTTCATCATGCGCGCGATATCTAAGTCGATATTGGCTTCAGTTTTTTTTTCTGCCTGGCAGGTTTACGGGCAAACTACCGGCTCCATCGCGGGCCGTGTGGTCGATCAACAGGGTGCGGTCATCGCTAACGCCGCCGTCATCGCAACCGAAAAAAGCAGGAACGTCACCGTCAACGCAACGACAAACGACGCTGGCGATTTCGGTTTCGCTTCTCTTCAACCCGGCAACTACACCGTAATGGTGGAGGCCGCTGGCTTTAAAAAACTGGAGCGCACCAACGTTCCGCTCGACGTTAACGACAAACTCGCGCTGGGCGATCTCGTGCTTCAGGTCGGTGCGGTTACGGAATCCATAGAAGTATCCGGCCAGGCCGCTCTCCTCCAGGCCGAAAGCGTTGAACGCTCCGCAACCATCGTCTCGAAACAGATCGAAAACATCGAGGTCAACGGCCGCAATCCTCTCGATCTCGCTAAATTGATTCCCGGTGTCGTCAGCACCGCGAACTTCTCCGTGGGCGGTGTCGGCGGTCTCAGTAATCTGTTCATCAACGGCAACCGCGGTACGGAAAATCAGTTGACCATCAACGGCGTCAGCGATATCGATACCGGCGCGAACGGAAGCCAGAACGTCACCGTCAGCCTCGATTCCATGGCTGAGTTTAAGATCCTCACGGGAACCTACCAAGCCGAATACGGCCGTAACGCCGGTGGCCAAATTTCGCTCGTTACCAAGAGCGGAACGAGCGCCTTCCACGGCAGCGGCTACTGGTACCACCGCCATGACGATTTGAACGCCAACACGTTCATCAATAACGCGCGCGGTCTGCCCCGCAACCTGTTCCGCTTCAACGACCCCGGCTACACCATCGGCGGCCCCATCTATATACCGAAATTGCTCCACCGCACCAAGGACAAGTTGTTCTTCTTCTTCAGTGAAGAGTTTCAGGAGCAACTCCAACCGAACGCCGCGCAAAATAAGACCGTCCCCACCGCTCTCGAACGCAAGGGGGATTTCTCCCAAAGCGTCGATAACAACGGGAAGGCACTCGTTATCAAGGACCCGCTCACCGGCCAGCCCTTCCCGAACAATATGATTCCGTCCAGCCGCTTCTACGGTCCGGGCCAAGCCCTGCTCAATCTCTACCCCTTGCCGAACGCCCCCGGCCAGACCGGCTTCAATTACACCTCCCAGCTATCCAGCCGTCTCCCTCGACGTGAAGATCTCTTGCGTATCGATTACAACGCCACCCAAAACATCCGCATCTTCGGCCATTGGATTCAGAACGCCTTCCCGCAAAGTCTGCCGTACGGTTCCTTCGTCCTCGGCCCCACGGTCCCCGTCACTACGATCACGGATACTCGCCCCGGCAAGAGCTTCGCTGCGGGCGTTACCTGGGTGATCAGCCCCTCTATGACCAACGAAGCCAATTGGGGCTACACCAAAAACACCATCGATATCGTGGAAGTCGGCAACGTACTGCGGCGCGCCACTTCGGGAGTCACACTCCCCCTGCTTTACCCCAGCGCCGTTCAGGACGACTACATCCCGAACGCGACGTTCAACGGGAGCCACCTTGCCAATAGCCCCACCTTCGTTACTAACGACGCTCCGTTTCATAACCACAATACGAGCATCGATGTGAGCGACGCACTGACCAAGATCTGGGGCACTCACACCATCAAGGGCGGCATCTTCCTGCAGCGCAGCCGGAAAGATCAGACGTCCTTCAGCGACAACAACGGTAGTTACAACTTCGGCGATAGCGCCAGCAATCCGCTCGACACCGGCTACGGTTATTCCAATGCCCTCCTCGGTGTCTACAACACGGCCGATCAATCGAGCGCGTACATCAACGGCCTGTACCGCTACTGGAACATCGAAGGATACGTGCAGGACACGTGGAAAGTCACGCCCCGCGTCACCCTGGATTACGGCCTGCGCCTTTCCTGGTACCAGCCGCAATACGATTCGTCTCAACAGGCATCCACCTTCGTCCTGAGTGCGTGGGATCCAGCGAAAGCTCCGCGTCTCTATCAGCCAACGCTCGTCAACGGCGTCCGCATGGCTACCGACTCGATCACAGGCGCCACGCTTCCGGCGTATGACATCGGCCTTGAAGTCCCCGGCAGCGGCGATCCGTTCAACGGAGTTGTACAAGCCGGCAAGGGCATCAGCAAGTATCTTGGACCCAATCCACACCCGCAGATCGGACCCCGTTTCGGCATCGCCTGGGATGTCACCGGTAAGCAAAACATCGTTGTTCGCACCGGTGGCGGCATTTACTATGACCGCTTCCAAGGCAACCGCGTGTTCGATTTCGTTCGCAATCCGCCGGAAACCGTCCAACCAACACTGCAATATGGATTCGCTCAGAACATTGACCCGAAGAACGTCCTGCTCGCACCGCCCAATCTCTACGCGGCCGATCCAACCGGAAAGGTGCCGACCACTTACAGCTATCAGTTCTCCGTCCAGTCTCGCCTGCCTTGGGCCATCCTGCTCGATACCGCTTACGTCGGCACGCAGGCGCGCCACCTTCAGGACAATCGCAATCTGAACCCCGTTCCCTATGGCGCCGATTTGCTGCCCCAGAATCAGGACCCCACGTTAGTCGCCGCCAATCCCACCGCGCTCGCGGGTAACAACGCGCTGCTCTCGCAGTTCCTTCGGCCTCTGCGCGGCTTCGGCCAGATTGCTCTGTATGAGAGTGCCGCCACGTCTAATTACAACTCGCTGCAACTTCAAGCGAGCAAGCGTTTCGGCGGTGGGCTCTTCTTCGGAGCCGCTTACACGTGGAGCCGCGCGATGACAAACGCGACATCCGATACGACGTGGGTACGTGCCGATAACTATACCCGCCAAGCCGATTACGGTCCCGCTAGTTTCGACCGCCGTCAGGTGCTTGCCATCAACTACGTCTATGCGATCCCGACTTACTTCAAGGACAGCGCGCTCGCAAGAGCCTTGACCGGCGGATGGCAGATTTCCGGCGTCACCCAGATCTCGACCGGATCGCCCTTCACTCCCGGTTTCAGCATTTCAGGAGCGGGCAGCGCGAACATCACCGGTAACGTGACCGCCAGCGGCAATACGCAGGAACAAGCGCGTCTGGTCCTGGTCTCTGGCTGCGATCCTTACACCCATTCCGGCGACCCATTTAATCGCTTAAATGCGGCCTGTTTCAAAGCACCGAGCCCGGGTAGCCTCGGTCTCGAATCCGGCATCAACAATCTCTACACTCCGGGCCTCATCAACTTCGATATGGCCGTTCAGAAGGAATTCCGCATGACTGAGCGCTTCCGGATGCAGTTCCGAGTGGATGCTTTCAACGTCTTCAACCATGCGAACTTCACGGGCCTGAACACCACGTTAAACTTCACCTCCTACCCGAACCCGGTGCTCGCTAACAACGCGACTCCTTACAACGCAGCGGGCCAGTTGGTGAACGTCACGGGCTTCGGATCGGCAACGGTCCCAGCCCCCGGCAACTCCGGTTCCTCCAGAGTCTTACAGACTCTGATCCGAATCCAGTTTTGAGACAACCAGTGTCTTCCCGAGACTAATTCGCTTTGTGACGCCTAACTCTCACGCGACCGCCTTTACGGGCATCTTCGCCGAGGTTAGGACGGCAGCAAGATACGTTCGTTTGTGCTGGCCAGACCTGAAAGTTGAACGTGCTCCTCCTCCCTGAGAACAAGCTCTTCCCTGGGGCGCCCAATGGTCATGCCCCAGGTTACAGCGGCGCGCTCGTATGTCAATTAATTATGGGACACAACACCAGGCTGTTCGGGGTTGTGATCGCCGAAAGCGGGATTGCCGGTGACAGCTGGCTGGGATAAAACCTTCAAACCTGTCCGGTACGCGATACGGTAATCATCACGGCTTCGACGGTGCCTTGACTACGGAGCAAAGCGGTGCCCATGAAGACCCTCCGCATCCGGGCCATTCCATCAGGTCGCGAAACCGGGAGCGCTAGAGTCAAACGGGAAGCGGAGCGGGAGAAAACGCGGTACATTGACGACAAAGAAGCGAACGGGATAGGCCCGCGATGCCATGGTCGATCAGAGTCTCGCTCGTATTCCTACTTTCTTTTGGTGCACCAGCCCTTGCTCAACAAAAGACAGAACCTATTGCGATTTTCGAGGTTGGCGATGCCCCCGGTTGGAGTGTCACGGGGGCGGGGTCAACGAATAGTCCTACCGTCGCCGTAGAAGCGACTCCGATAGAAAACTGGTTGGAGCTTGAGTTAGGAACCACTCCATCCTTCAGTCATCACGTGACAACGTGGGACACCGATCTTCTCTTTAAGAAACCATGGACCGTTTCCAAAAAACTGGAAATTATGGCTGGGATTGGTCCGACATGGATTCACGCACGAGACCATGGGATATCTGTTAACTCTGTTGGTGTTGAGGTCGCGCTTGATTTCATGTATTGGCCTTACCGGAGCCGTCGGTTTGGTTGGTATTTCGAACCAGCGTATGAATATGATTTCACTAAGGGCCGCGACCAGTCAGTAGGATTTAGCGCTGGCCTGCTCATTGCCGTCTGGAAATAGGCTCCGAGATGGAGTTGGCAAGTAAGCTTTTGCCTCCATTGCCTTGCCGCAATCGGTCCCTCACGTTTCCGCCTCGGCCTTCTTTTCCTTGTCTTCGCCGGCGTTCCGAGAAGCCGGCGACGAAGCTCCAGAACAGCACCTTGGCATACTCGCGCTGTTCCGGCGCTGTCCGCGGCAGGTTACTGCCTTCCACGCAGACGGTCGATGAGGCGGCGGTCGCGCTTGGTAGGTTTGATCGGGTCGAAGCGGGGCATGGCCTGGCGCTCTTCCGAGAGTTTGCGGCGGGCTTCGCGGCTATCTTCCGTTTCGCGGTAGAGGGTCTGGGCGACGGCAGCGGGGCCGCGCATCTCGCTGAGCAGGAGCACCTCGACGTGGAAGTCGCCGGCATCATTATGGATGCGGAGCAGGTCGCCGGGGCGGACTTCGCGGGCGGGTTTGGCGGGCTGGCCGCCGGATTCGACCCGGCCGAGGTCGCAGGCGCGGGAGGCGAGCGACCGGGTTTTGAAGAAGCGAGCGGCCCACAGCCACTTATCGATTCGGACGCGCGTCACACTACTTGCCTTTTACCACTACTGCGCTAAACTGGAGTTGGTCGTGTCGAACTCCTAAGTGGGCGCAAGCCCACTTTTTTATTGGGATTTGCGGTTTTTATGGCAAAGCAGTCAGTGGTGGCGAAGATCGAGGAAATTGCCGGGCGGGTAGCCGGGGCGGACGGGATCGAGATCGTCGAAGTCGAACTGAAGGGCGGAGGAAAGAACCAGTTTCTTCGGATTTCGATTGATAAACCGGAGGGCGTGACGCACACCGATTGTGAAAAGGTATCGCATGAGGTGGGGGCGGCTCTGGATGCCGAGGACGTGATTCCGGCGCATTACACGCTGGAGGTCAGTTCGCCTGGCGTGGAACGGAAGCTGTTAAAAATGAAAGACTTCGAGCGATTTCAGGGAAAAAAGGCGAAGATCGCGCTGCGCGAGCCGATCTCCGGCCAGCGGCATTTCGAAGGCACCATTGCGCATGCGGGAGGCGAGATGATTTCGCTCGCGTTGCCGCAGGGGACTGAAATTCAGTTTCCGTACGCACAGGTGGAACGCGCCAATCTGAAATTCGAGTGGTAGCCCGCAACATTTCCCGAGAATTCATTTTAGGAAGAGAAGAGGCCCCGTGGAAACCATTTTTCAATCTATCGAAATCCTGAGCAAGGAAAAGGGAATCGATTCCGGAATCGTTCTGGATGCGGTGAAAGACGCGCTGCTGGTTGCGGCGCGGAAGCACTTCCGCACCAACGAGGACTATGTCGCCGATCTGGACAGCCGGACGGGCGCGCTGAAGCTGTACGCGGTAAAGCGGGTTGTGGAGCAGGTGGAGGACCCGGCGAAGGAGATGACGCTGGCGGAAGCGGCGCGCGTGGACTCATCGGCCAGCATGGGATCGGAAGTGCGGATCCCGAAGCCGACCGAAGCACTGGGGCGGATTTCAGCGCAGACGGCGAAGCAGGTGATTTTTCAGAAGGTGCGGGAGGCGGAGCGCGAGACGGTATTCAATGAATACTCGGGACGCGCGGGCGAGCTGGTGAACTGCACGGTGAAGCGCATCGAGGGCCAGGATCTGGTGCTCGATCTCGGGAAGACGGAGGCGCGGCTGCCGAAGAAGGAACAGTCGCGGCTGGAGAGCTTCAGCATCGGCGACCGGGTGCGGTGCGTGATCAAGGTTGTGGACAAGGCGAGCAAGGGGCCGGGCGTGGTGGTGTCGCGAGCCGATCCGGAGCTGGTGCGGCGTTTGTTCGAGCAGGAAGTGCCGGAGATTTACGACAGCACGGTGACGATCAAGGGCTGCGCGCGGGAAGCGGGCGAGCGGACGAAGATCGCGGTGCAGAGCCGGGACCGGGATGTGGACTGCGTGGGCGCATGCGTGGGGATGAAGGGCATGCGGGTGCAGTCGATTATCCGGGAGCTGCGGGGCGAAAAGATCGACATTATCGAGTATTCGGAAGACCCGGTGCAGTTCGCGACGCATGCGCTGTCGCCGGCGAAGATCAGCCGGGTGACAGTGATCGACGCGGGCGAGAAGCACATGGAAGTGATTGTGGACGATTCGCAGCTTTCGCTGGCGATCGGAAAAAAGGGACAGAACGTACGACTGGCCGCGAAACTGCTCGGCTGGAAGGTCGATATCAAGAGCGAGGAAGAGAAGCGCCAGGAAGTGGAATCGGCCATGGAGGCGCTGGTGGCGGCGGGGTCGCCGCTTTCAACGCTGACGGAGTATGGGCTGGAGCCTTCGATCGGGGCGATGCTCGAGCGCAGCGGAATCAAAACGGTGGAGAAGCTTGGGGAGATGACGCCGGAGGAACTGCAGGAGATTCCGGGAATTTCTTCCGAGATGGTGGAGCGGATTCAGCTGGCGGTGATTGGGTACTACGGTCAGTTCGAGGAAGCGGCGGAACCGGATGCGGACGTGACGACGGAGAGACCGCCGGACGAGACGACCGGGGACGAGGAAGCGGAGGCCGGGGACGAAGCCGCCGAACCGGGGTATGAGGAGCCGGCGGATGGGGAGTCCGTGGAAAGCCTTTCTGATAATATAGATAGTCCCGGAAACGCGCCTGTGGCGCAGGACGGCGCACTTGAAGGTGGCACGCGCGAAGGCAGCGCGGGCTGACGGCAGTAACGGTAATTTGACGTTTTCTTTATGAACAAATCTCGACGGATCAACGAGCTCGCCAGAGAACTCGAAGTCAAGTCGCATGCGATCGTTGACAAGCTGAAGGAGCTCGGGATTACCGGAAAAACGCACTCCAGCTCGGTGGATGAAGATGTCGCCGCGAAGCTCAAAGAGATCTTCGTGGGCGGCGGCGACGGCGGAGCGCACACGAACGGCGTGGAGCACGACCACGACGACGATTATGCGCGCGAGGAGCCGGCCGACAGCGACGAGCGCGGGCTTTACGACCCCGAGCCGGTGGCCCCGCCGGCACCGAAGCCGGAAGTATCGAAACCGGTGGAGAGCCGGGCCGCCGAGAGTGTACCGGCCACGCCGCCTGCTGAAGTGAAGGCGGCGGAGGTGGAGAAGCCCGCCGAAGAACCGAAACCGGCTACTCCGGTGGCGGCGGAAGCGCCCGCGCCGGAAGAAGAGAAACCGGCGCCGCGGTTTGGACTGCGTCCCCCGCTGGCGGGTTCGTTCCGGCCGCCCCTGGCTACGCCGGGAGCCCCGCCACCGCGTCCCGCAGCGCAGCAGCCGCCGGCGCCAGAGCAGGCGTCCTCAATACAACAACCGGCTGCTCCTGCGGCACCACAGCAGCCGGCAGCGCGGCAAGCTGGTCCGCCGACGGGCGCGCCTGGAAGAACGGGTCCGGGAACGGCCGCTCCGGCGCAGGAAGGTTCGGCTCCGGGGCGTCCGGTGCCGCCGCCCGCGCGTCCGATTCCGACGGCTCCCCGACCGGGACAGATTCTGACGGGACCGCGGCAGCCTTTGCCGAGCGCGGCTCCTCCGGTGGCGCATGTAGCCCCGGGCACTCCTTTGATTCAGCGGCCCGCGCCGCGTCCGGGCGGTCCTATCGCTCCGGCAGCGCAGGGTCCGGGATCTCCGGCTCCGGGCGGTCCGCGTCCGGCTCCGGGCGGACCGGCGGCGCGTCCGAATCAGCCGTCAGCGCAGATTGCGCCGGGCGGACCAAATCCAAATGTGCAGCGCAGCGCGGGGCCTCCGGTTCCGGGCGCGCAGGTTCCGGGACAGGCGCGTCCGCCGCAGGCGAGCGGGCGGCCGGGGCTGGTAGGTCAGCCTTCGCAGCGGCCGGTGGTGCCGCCGCGTCCGGATCTGGCGGCGAAACTGACGGCTCCGCGGGTACCGAATCCGGCGTTTGCGGCTCCGCCGCCTTCACCGCGTCCGGGCGCGCCGATGCGTCCTCCGGCATCGCCCACGCCAGGGCGGCCAATTTATCAGGGGCCGGGACGTCCGGGTGCGCCTTCGACGGCGCGCGGTCCGGCACGTCCGGGCGGAGCGCCGGGGCCGCAGCGTCCGGGCGGTCCGCTGCGGCCTGGCATGCATCCGACTTCGCGGACTCCGGGCGGTTTGGTGGGGCCGGGTTCGGCGCCGCCCTTACCGGATCAGCAGAGGCGGCCGGGCGGGTATAACAATCGGCCGGGAGCGCGTCCGCAGGGACGCCGACGGGACGGGGACGATGCGGAGAAGATTCTGCGTCCGACGCGCCGGGAAGCTCCGGCGGGACCGCCCCCGGTCAATCGCGACATTACGATTTCCGAGGGCGTGACGGTAAAGGAGCTGTCGGAGAAGCTGGACGTCAAGGCAAACCTGGTGATCAAGAAGCTGGTGGACCGCGGAATTTTCGCGACCATCAACCAGACGCTGGACGGAAAGCTGGCGACGGACATCGCGCGGGAATTCGGCGCTTCGACATCGACCATCAGCTTCGAAGAAGAGGCGATGGCGGATGTGCAGATCATGGAGGAGGCGACCGATCTGCAGGCGCGCGCTCCGGTGGTGACCATTATGGGCCACGTGGATCACGGAAAGACGTCGCTGCTCGACGCGATCCGGGAGACCAGCGTGGCGGCGCGCGAAGCGGGCGGCATCACGCAGCATATCGGCGCGTATCACATCGAGAAGAATGGCCGGAAGATCGTTTTCATCGATACTCCGGGACACGAAGCGTTCACGCGGATGCGGGCTCGCGGCGCGAAGGTCACCGACATTGTGGTGCTGGTGGTGGCGGCGGATGACGGAGTGATGCCGCAGACGATTGAAGCCATCGACCATGCGCGCGCGGCGAAGGTGCCGATTATCGTAGCGATTAACAAGGTGGACCGGCCGGAAGCACAGGTGGACCGCATCAAGCAGCAGCTGTCGGACCGCGGGCTGCTGGCGGAAGACTGGGGCGGCGATGTCGTCATGGTTCCGGTATCGGCGCGGACGAAGCAGAATCTGGATACGCTGCTCGAGATGATTCTGCTGGTGGCGGACATTCTGGATCTGAAGGCGAATCCGTCGCGGCCGGCGATGGGCTCGGTGCTGGAATCGAAGCTGGACCGCGGACGGGGTCCGGTGGCGACGGTGCTGGTGCGCAACGGAACGCTGCGAGTGGGGGATTTCTTCATCTGCGGCGATGTATTCGGCAAGGTGCGGGCGCTGATCGACGACCGGGGCGCGCAGGTGCGCGAATGTGAGCCGTCGATGCCGGTGGAGGTGCTGGGTCTTGATGCACTGCCGACGGCAGGCGACGAATTCCAGGTGGTAACGGACACTGCCAAGGCGAAGCAGATCGTGATGTACCGCGAAGCCAAGGCGCGCGACGTGGCGCTGGCGAAGAACAAGCGGATGACGCTGGAACAGCTGCAGAAGCAGATGGCTCAGGGCGAGGTGAAGGATCTGAATCTGATCCTGAAATCGGACGTGGGCGGTTCGGCGGAAGTGCTGCGCGACACGCTGGAGAAGCTATCGACGGACAAGGTGCGGGTGCGCGTGCTGCTCTCCGGAGTGGGCGCGATCAGCGAATCGGATGTCGATCTGGCGGCGGCTTCGGAGGCGATCATCATCGGCTTCAATGTGAAGCCGGACCGGGCGGCGGCAGCGGCGGCGGAGCACGAGCAGGTGGATATCCGGCTGCACTCGATCATTTACAACCTGACGGACGAAATCCGGAAGGCGATGGCGGGCCTGCTGGCTCCGACCTACCGCGAGATTTACCGGGGCAGGGCGGAAGTGCGGCAGACGTTCAAAGTCTCGAAAGTGGGAACGGTGGCCGGGTGCCTGGTTACGGATGGCAACATCAACCGCGACTGCATGGTCAAGGTGATCCGCGAGGGCGCGGTGGTGCTGAAGACCAAGGTGGGCAACCTGAAACGCTTCAAAGATGACGTGAGCGAAGTCCGGAACGGGATGGAGTGCGGCATCACGCTCGAGAACTCTGGCGACGTGAAGGTGGGCGACATCCTGGAAGCGTTCGTGACGGAGAAGGTGATCAGCGAAGTAGCGTAAGCGATGGCCGCGCTGGGTGTGGTCACTTTCGAACTGCGGATGGATCACGCCCATTCTCTGAAGGACAAGCGGCAGGTGGTGAAGAGCCTGAAGGACCGGCTGCGGTCGCATTTCAATGTGGCGGTGGCGGAGATCGACTTTCAGGATCTTTGGCAGCGCTCGGTGGTGGCGGCGGTGACCATTTCGGCTGACCGGAAGGCGGCGGAGGAAGCGCTGCAGCGGGTGGAAGAAGCCGCTTCCGAGTTGCTGGGACCGATGCTGGTGCGGGCGGAAGTGGAGTGGATTTGACATGGACCAGCGGCGCACAGCACGGGTTTCGGAAGCGGTTCGCGAAGAGCTCTCCCAGATTGTGAATTTTGAAATGGCCGACCCGCGGGTGAAGGGGGCGACTATCGCGGAAGTGGCGGTGTCGCCGGACGGCCGGCAGGCGCGGGTGAACATCGCGGTGTTCGGGGATGCCGCGCAGCAAAAAGAAGCGTTGGACGCGCTGAACCACGCTCGCGCGCATCTGCGGCACCAGCTGGCCGGGCGGCTGCAGCTGCGGCACGTTCCGGAGCTGACGTTTACCACGGACACGGGGCTGGCGGCGGCGAGCCGGGTGGAAACGCTGCTGGAGCGCGTCAGGAAAAATAAGCGCGGCCCGGAAAATTCGTCCGAAACATAAACATAATGTGTTAGTTTTGGTTTTGCTCCCGTTCTTCATGGCTCCCTCCCCCGCGGGGGCGGCGGACATGCTGCGGCTGGAAAGCAGCCGGGAAGCTATGGGTTCGACGTACTCCGTGGTGCTCTACGGGGTGGACCGGACGCAACTGGAAGCGGCGGCGGAGGCGGCATTCGCGGAAGTTCGCCGTTTGGACGAAGAATTATCCAACTACAAACCGTTCAGCCCGTGGAGTCTGGTGAACCGGCGCGCGGCGGAAGGTCCGGTAGAAGTCCCGGACGAGCTGTTCGAGCTGCTGCGGGACTGCCTGGACTACAGCCGCAGGAGCGAAGGCGCGTTCGACATTACCGTGGGACCCCTGATGAAAGTCTGGGGATTTTATAGAGGCAGCGGACATTTGCCGCATCCGGGAGAAGTGAAGAAAGCGATGGCGGACGTGGGTTACCGGAATGTGGTGCTGGACGCGGCCACGCGCACGGTGCAGTTCGCTCATTCCGGGGTGGAGATCGACCCGGGCGGAATCGGGAAGGGGTACGCGGTAGACCGGATGGTGCAGGTGCTGCGCGCGCACGGGATTGATTCGGGTCTGGTGACGGCCGCAGGGAGCAGCATTTACGGAATTGGGGCACCGCCGGGCGAAGCGGGATGGACGGTTTCGATTCGCGATCCGCGGGACGAGACGAAAACGGTGGAGGATGTGGTTCTGAAAAACGAATCGCTCTCGACCTCAGGAAGCTACGAAAAGTTCTTCGAAGCGGGAGGCAAAATTTATGCCCACATTATGGATCCGCGCACGGGATATCCCGCGCCGGGGATGCTGTCAGTGTCCGTAATCGCCCCGCGAACCCTTGACAGCGAGGCGTGGTGCAAGCCATTTTTCATCAATGGACGCGAGTGGGCGTCCCATCATAAACCGGAAGGAACTCGCGCATTTTTTTGCGAGGACAAAGCAAACCAGCGATGCGTGTGGCTCCAATGACCAGTCGTTTTCTCGATGCGTGTAAGCGGAGGCCCACGGATGTCCGTCCGGTGTGGTTTATGCGGCAGGCGGGGCGATATTTGCGGCAATACCGCGAGATTCGCTCAAAGCACGGCATCCTCGAGATGTGCAAGCGGCCGGATCTGGCGGCGACGGTAACGCTGCAGCCGGTGGAATTGCTGGATGTGGACGCCGCGATCATTTTCGCGGATCTTCTGCTGCCGGTGGAACCGATGGGACTGAAGCTGCGGTATATCTCGGGCGAGGGTCCGCTGATCGACAATCCGGTGCGCACGTCGGACGATATCGACTCACTTTCGACCGTGAATACGGACGATCTGGGCTATGTCGGCGAGGCGATCCAGATGGTGGCGCGAGCCTTGGCGGGACGCATTCCGGTAATTGGGTTCGTGGGCGCGCCGTTCACGCTGGCGAGCTACATGATAGAGGGCGGAGCATCGCGCAACTTCGTGAAGACGAAGCGGCTGATGTACGCGGACGAGACCATGTGGCGGCGGCTGATGGGGAAGATTGTGGATACGCTGGCGCCGTTTGCGATCAGCCAGGTAGCGTCCGGGGCGCGGGCAATTCAGGTGTTCGACAGCTGGGTGGGCGCGCTGGGAGCGGACGACTATGTGCGCTATGCGGCGCCGTATTCGCGAGCGCTGATTGAGCGGATCCGGTCGGCGGGCGTGCCGGTAATTCACTTCGGTACGGGTGCTTCGGGATTCTTTCGCGAACTGCATGCGGCGGGCGGCGATGTTATGGGCGTAGACTGGCGCATGAACATCGATCAGGCGTGGCTGGATATCAGCTACCGGTCCGCGATTCAGGGGAATCTGGATCCGGTGGCGCTGTTTGCGCCGATTTCGGAATTGAAGGTCAAGGTGCAGGAACTGCTCAAGCGAACGGGTACGCGGCCCGGGCACATCTTCAATCTGGGGCATGGCATTTTGCCCGAGACGCCGGTGGATCACGTTCGCGCCGTGGTGCAGATGGTTCGTGAGTTCAAGCCGTAACACACCGGTTGCAATTGTTGGCGGAGGCCTCTCCGGCCTTACGGCAGCGTATTACCTAAAACAGCGCGGGATCCCCGCGACAGTCATTGAAGCGCGACCGTATCTGGGCGGCATTCTGCGCACCGAACACGTGGAAGGCTGCACGGTGGAAGCGGGCGCGGACAGCTGGCTGGCGGCGAAACCCGCGGCGGCGGAACTGCTGCGCGAGCTGGGCATGGGCGGCGAGGTGGTCGGGAGCAACGACCACGCCCGGCGGACCTGGATCTGGAAGCGGGGCGAGCTGATTCCCTACCCCGATGGCATGCACCTTGTGTCGCCTACGCGGCTGGGTCCGGTCTGGCGCTCGCGGCTGTTTAGCAGTGAAACGAAAACGCGGATGACGCTCGACGTGCTGCGGCCGCCGGGGAAGGCGCGGCCGGAGCGATCGGTAGGCGCACTGGTGGAGGAGCACTTCGGAAGGGAAGCGGTGGACTACCTGGCCGAGCCGCTGCTGACCGGGATCTACGGCGGAGATGTGCACGAGCTAAGCGCGTCGAGCGCAATCCCGAAGCTGGTGGAACACGAGCGCGTGCATGGCAGCCTGGTACGCGGGCTGCGGACGGCGAAGCACGCGGGTTCGGTATTTCAAAGTTTGCGTGGCGGGCTGGGCGCGCTACCGGATGCGCTGCGTCCGGAGGCAGTGTTGCACGGGCGGGTTGAGAAAATGGAGCGCGTAGGCGGCGCGTTCGAACTGCGCGTGAACGGGGACGTGCTGGCAGCGCGGGAAGTGATTCTGGCCTGCGAATCGCACGAAGCCGCGCGGCTGGCACCGGAACCGCTGGCGGGCTTGCTGCGCGCGATTCGGCACAGCACGGGACATATCGCGGCAATGGCGTTCCGGCGGAGCGAGATGCGGCATCCGCTGAACGGGTTTGGCTTCCTGGTGCCGAAATGCGAAGGGCGCAACCTGACGGCATCTACGTGGGTGAGTTCGAAGTTCCCGGAACGCGCGCCGGCGGAACTGGCACTGCTGCGAGCGTACTTTCGAACGCAGCCGAGCGATCCCGTGGCGGAGCTGCGCGACATTATGGGCTTTGAAGCGGAGCCGGTTTTTGTGCGCATGTGGGAGTGGCCGGATTCGCTGGCGCTGTATACGGTTGGGCACGCGACGCGGGTGGCCGCGATTGAGGCAGAGGCGTCGCGCATTCCTGGATTGCATCTGGCGGGGAATGCCTATCACGGGGTGGGGATTCCGGATTGCATTCGGCTCGCGAAGAAGGTGGCGGAGACGGTGGGCGCTCCGCCCGCGAATTTTTTGATTTAAGTTACCGCGGGCGCTCGTGCAGGATCATCCAGTTCATTCCGAAAGCATCCCGGGCCTGGCCGAAGCGGGTCGCGAAGAAGGTCTCCTGCAGCGGCACAAACACATGCCCGCCGCGGGAGAGTGCCTCAAACACTCGCTCGGCCTCGGCATCGCTTTCCAGATTGAGCGTGAGATACGCGCTGCGCATTGGTTCGGCGTGCGGGATATCGGCGCCCAGCAAAGCCGTGCCTGCGATCGTGATGCTGGCGTGGAGCACCAGATCCTTCCACTCCGGATTCGTCCGACTCCCATCCGGCGATTGGCCGTGGGTCATCACCATGCCGATCTTTCCACCCAAATGCGTTTCGTAATAGCGGAACGCCTCCGCGCAGCTGCCGGCGAAATTCACGTAGGTATTGAGGCGCATCACTGTTTCATCCTGGTTAAATCTTCCACCGTGTACAGCGGGCGAATTTCGACATCCGACGTTTCGGGCATTGGATTCGGGCAACGCTTCACCCACTCGATCGCCTCTTCGAGCGACTCCACCTCCCAAAGCCAGTAACCCGCGACGAGCTCAGAAGTGTTTTCGAACGGTCCCATGCGCAGGGCCCGTTCTTTTCCGGAGAAAGTGACCCGAACCCCTTTCGAAGAGGGCTGGAGTCCAGCGGCATCCCTTAGGCCGCCGGCTGCAATCAGCTCCTGATTGAACTTGCCCATGTCCTCGAGCAGCTGCGCAGGAGGCAGGTCGCCCGCTTCCGACCCTTTAGCCGCCTTCACCAAAACGATCACTTTCATCGTTCGTTCTCCTTTATGAATGGAACAGAATTTTCTCGAGCCGTGGATCCCGCATCACCAGAGAAACCCAAACGATGACGCCAAACACGGCCGCAAATACAACATTGAACATCGGGGCCCCCGTGCGAACGTTGCTCGCAACGGCCCCGCCCAGATAAGCGGTCAGGAGAATTGCTCCGAGGGCCGCGGTGCGCGGCACCGCATACAGCAGGCTCGAGATCAGCAACGCTGTTCCGATGCCCACGATGGCCGACTCCGGATAGCCCAGCTGGACCGTGGCCTGCACGACAAACGGCGGCTTGAAGAGCTTCATCACCGCGTCCGTCAACAGGAAAAGAATGACCAGCGTACTCAGCACGCGCCCGGACCAGAGGCGCGCTTTCGGGATGATCCTGACTTCTGAAACGGCGGCTGCAGTCATCGTTCGTTCTCATTTTCTGAATCTTTGACCGGCGGGGGGCCCGAAAATCATCGGTCCCCCCAAATTTTTTTTACCGGGGCAATGTCAGCGGGAAACCGAATCGCGGGAACAGATTTTCCGCATCGAGAAATGATGTGACCGACACAATCTGTTCGCCTGCCAGCTCGAGCACAATCAAGGCCCACGCTTTGTGGCCGGCTTCCGGAGTTCGGCGGTAGTGTGCGAAGGCCGGAGACCCGCAGGCAGCCGTCGGAATAAGACGAGAACCCTTGCAGCCCTCTCCGGGGCCCGTCATCCACGTGTGAATATCATCATGGCCTCGCAGCCACAGTGAATACGGCGGCATGCAAATGGTGGCATCCTGACGCATGAGAGACGTCAGGGTGTCAACGTCGTAACTCTCAAACGCCGACATGTACCGCGCCACCAGAGCCTGCTGAGCCGCGGTGAGCTGCTGAGAACCCCCGGCACTTGGCTTCTCCAGTGCGGCACGTGCGCGTTGAAGGGCGCTGTTCACGGAAGCAACAGAGACATCCAGCATGGAAGCCACCTCGCTCGCGGAAAACTCCAGCACTTCCATCAGCAGCAGCACCGCCCGTTGTTTAGGAGCAAGATGCTGCAACGCCGCCATGAATGCAAGCTGGATGCTCTGCCGCAGCATGAGCCGCTCAGCAGGATTCGCCTCAGCCGGCATGATCAGAGAATCGAGGATCGGCTCAATCCAAAAGCTCCGGGGTTGCTGCGCGAGATGTTCGATGGACGGGATTCCCGGAGCGCCTTCCTCCACCGGGTGCGCGCGCCTTCCGCGGTCTTTTAGTTCATCCAAACACACGTTCGTCGCAATGCGATACAACCAGGTCCGGAGGGAAGAGCGGCCATCAAACCGGCTCCAGCCTTTCCATGCCCGGATCATCGTCTCCTGCACGGCATCGTCGGCATCGAAAACGGAGCCGAGCATGCGATAGCAATGACCCGCGAGGGCTGGCCGGTGAGCTTCCAGACTGGCGGGATCGGCAGTCATGCTAAGAAATCCCAATTGTAGCGCCAACGTTTATGCTTGTCTCATGAATCCTTATGTAAGGATGATTCATCTACTTAGGTAGTGAAGAAGACGCCAAAAGCCGGGCAGCTCTGGATTGCACTGGCGCGCTGCTATAAAGCGCTGAGCACGCTGGTTGAGGGCAGTATCGCCCAAGAGGGTCTGGTGCTGAGCGACTTCATGATCCTCGAGGCGTTGCTGCACAAGGGTCCTCTGACGATTACGGAGATTCAGAGCCGGGTGCTGCTGGCGCTGGGGTCGATGACGGCGGCAGTAGACCGTTTGGAGAACAAGGGACACATCGTTCGCAGGACCACGCCGGGAGACCGGCGCGCGCGGCGGCTGGAGCTGACGGACTCAGGCCGGAAGCTGATCACGAAGGTGTTCGAGGCACACAACGAGGAACTGGAAAGCTGGATGGCCGTGCTGACGGGCTCCGAGAAGCAGCAGGCGTATGAGGCGCTCCGGAAACTGGGCCTGCACGCGGCGGCGATTCACGAAGAAAGGAATTTATGACGACTCCCATTGCGGGACTGCATCACGTTACCGCGATTGCGTCGGATCCACAGCGCAATCTTGATTTTTATACGCTGGTACTCGGGCTCCGACTGGTGAAACGAACCATTAACTTCGACGATCCGGGGACCTATCACTTCTATTTCGGCGACGATGTGGGTACGCCGGGAACCATCCTTACCTTCTTTCCCTGGCCGCATGCGGCGAAGGGCCGCGTGGGTGCGGGCGAAGTGATTGCGACGGCTTTCTCGGTCCCGATTGGCTCGCTGCCGTTTTGGATAGAGCGCCTGAACGGGCGGAAGACAGCGTTCACCGAGAGCGTTCGCTTTGGTTCGCGGGTGCTTTCGCTGCGCGACCCGGATGGCATGGGGATCGAACTGATCGAGAATTCGGAGGCTGCGGCGAACAGCGCCCCGCGGTATGCCGATGTTCCGCCCGGCTGCGCCATTCAGGGTTTCTACGGCGTCACTCTGCTGGAGCGGAGTCTGGAACTGACGGAACCGGTTCTGCAGACTATGGGATTCGCGCGCGTGGCGGAGGAGGAAAGCGTGGTGCGATTCGCCCCTGCGGGCGATGCAAGGGGCCGTTATCTTGACGTGAAGATCGACGCGAAGGCTGCACGCGGAAGCATGGGCGCGGGAACGGTTCACCACATCGCGTTCCGCAACACCGATGATGTCGCACAGGCGGAGTGGCGAAAGACGCTTTCGCGCGCCTTGAGCGTCACGCCGGTACAGGACCGGACCTACTTTCATTCGATTTATTTTCGCGAACCTGGCGGGGTGCTCTTCGAGATGGCGACGGACAACCCCGGGTTTCTGATCGACGAGAGCATCGAGACTCTGGGCGAGACACTCTGCATTCCGGAATGGTATGAGCCGATGCGCGCGGACATTGAAGCGCGGCTCACGCCAATCACGCTGCGCCGTTAAGCGAGCAGGTCCCAGGTGAAGTGCCGCAGATCGGGCAGCAGGACATCGGGGGTGTGCGCGAGCAGTTCGTCGCGCGTCGAGATACCGGTCGCGACGGCGATGGAACGGACGCCGTTCTCTTTGGCGGCGAGGATGTCGCTGGGTGCATCGCCGATCAGGGCGACCACGGCGTTCTTTTCAATCACGCCACGTTCGCGCGCGGCGCGGATCGCCATGCGGGCGAGGCCGCCGCGGGTCTTCGCGGTTTCGGAGAAGGCGCCGAAGGAAAAGTAATGCGCGAGCCCGGCGCATTCCAGCTTCTTCCAGCCGATGCGCGTGAGATTGCCGGTCACGAGCGCGAGCGGAACGCGGCGGCGGGTGAGGCGGTGGAGCAGGCTGCGCACGCCGGGGCAAGTTTTCCGGCGGATATCGGGGCAGGTGCGCATGTACACGCGTTCGGCTTCGTTGTGGATGGCCGGCATGGCGCGCGCGACGGCGGATTTCGCCATGCCGGCACGCGCAAGCATTTGCGCGAGGATGTCCTGATCGAGCATCCCGTGGACAGGAATGCCTTCGGTGGTGGTTTCGATTCCGGTGACCTTGCGGATGGCGGCGGAAAGCGCGTCGCGGTGCTGCGGGCCGGCGCGGCGCACCAGGGTGCCATCGATATCGAAGAGCACGAGTGTGTTGTTCACAGGCGGCGCGCGGACCCGAGATAGACGGCGTTCAACAGAAGTTTGCAGGTGGCGTAAGTGTCGGGGGCGAAACCGAAGGTGAGGGTTCGGCCCTCGCGAACGATTGCCGGACGCGCGGCGTCTTTGAACTGCGCAACGGGTGTGCCGGTGAGAGCGACAGGTTCGCCGGAGCGGGCCCATTCTTCATGCGGCATGCCGAACGCGACGGGGTCGGCGGTTTCGAAGGCAACGCGGGTGAACGACGAGCCGGGCTGCGCGGGAACACGGATGAGCGTGCCATCAAAGGGAGGCACGGCGGAGCCGGTGACGATCACAGTGTCGAAGCGCGAGCGCCAGTCGCTGGCGCCGGCGGGGGACCACGGAACAGCGTAGCGATCGAGCAGCGCGGTGACCCAGAGAGCGCCCGTGCCGACGCCGAGGCGCGGGCGTTTGAGTTCGTAGGCGGGCTGCGCGCTTTCAACCAACCTGGCGCGCAGGCCGAACTGCCGGGCGAAGTTGAGCGCGCGGGAGCGGGAGCCGCCGGCGTATGCGCTGTCGAGGATCACGGTGCCGTCCTTCGCCCAGGCAACGCCTTCGACGCGGTCGAGAAGGAAAGAGATACCGAGGAAGACGGCGTTCTCGGCATGGTCGAGCGTAACGACAGGGCCGGAGCCGCGAACGGAGCCGTCGGGCGAAAAGTCGGTGGCCTGAATGACGTCTTCATTGCCCTGCGCGGTGAAGGGCTGGACGACGGCGCCGGTTTCGCGAGGGAGTTCGCCCAGAGCGCCGGCGACGAGGAAACGCTCGCCATCGCGCCACACGCGCGCACCTGTGGCGGAAGCGCGTTCGAGCAGTTCCTGAACGGCGCCGGGATCGCGCTGGGCGGCTGCGACGGACCATGTTTCGGCCGCGTAACAAAGGCACGCAGAGGCAAGAAAGAGGGCCGGGAAACGGGGTTTCGGCACTGTTGTGATCGTACAATGAGACTGGTGAAAGAAGAAAAATTCCGCGTCGGACTGGTGCAGATGAGCTGCTCGACCGACCCGGACGAGAATCTGGAAAAGGCAGCGGCGCGGGTGCGGGAAGCGGCGGAGAAAGGCGCACAGATGGTGTGCCTGCCGGAGCTGTTCCGCTCGCAGTATTTTTGCCGGGAGGAAGACGCGCGGATCTTCGATCTGGCGGAATCGATTCCGGGGCCTTCGACGGAGCGGCTGACGGCGGTGGCGCGGGAAGCGGGTGTGGTGGTGATTGCATCGCTGTTCGAACGGCGCGCGGCGGGGGTGTATCACAACACGGCGGCGATCATCGACGCGGATGGCGCGCTGCTGGGGATCTACCGCAAGATGCACATCCCGGACGACCCGCTGTATTACGAGAAATTTTACTTCACGCCGGGCGACCTGGGCTTTCGCACGTTCGACACGAAGTTTGGGCGGATTGCGACGCTGGTGTGCTGGGACCAGTGGTATCCGGAAGCGGCGCGCCTGGCGGCGATGGCCGGCGCGAACATTCTGTTTTATCCCACGGCCATCGGCTGGCATCCGGCCGAGAAGGCGGAGTTCGGGGTGGCGCAGCATGATGCGTGGCGGACCATTCAGCGCTCGCACGCGATTGCGAACGGGATCTATGTTGCGGCGGTAAACCGGGTAGGATTCGAAGGCCCGGCCGACCATGGCCTCGAGTTCTGGGGCGCGTCTTTTGTGTCGGATCCGTTTGGGCGGGTGCTGGCGGAAGGTTCGCATGACCGTGAAGAGATTCTGATTGTGGAGTGCGACCCGCGGCAGATGGACGAGACGCGGCGCAACTGGCCATTCCTGCGGGACCGCCGCATCGATGCTTACGGGCCGATTTTGAATCGCATGCTGGTGTGATGAGCGCGAACGAAACTCCGCGCGCGCTGGGCTTTCGCATGCCGGCGGAATGGGAGCCGCACGACGGCGACCTGGATTGCGTGGCCGCACAACCGGCAGGACTGGCCGGGGCGGTTCGCGCCGATTCCGTGGGTGTTTGGAGAAGTGGTGCGCAAGCTTTCGCGCGTGGAGCGGGTGCGCATTCTGATCGATTCCGAAGAGCAGGAACGGCGCGCGCGGGCAGATGCTGCGCAAAGCTGGCGCGACGATGGCGTCAGTGGAGTTTTACCGCTACCCCACGGACCGCGTGTGGACGCGCGACTATGCTCCGCTGTTCGTGAAGAATGCCGCGGGCGAAACAGCGGCGGTGAAGTGGCGGTTCAACGCATGGGCGAAGTATCCGGATTTTGCGCGCGATGACGAAGCGGGCGCGGCACTGCCGGGGCGTCTGGGCCTGCGTGAGTGGCGGCCAGAGATGGTGCTGGAGGGCGGCGCCATCGACGTGAATGGCGCGGGACTGGCGCTGGCGACGGAGGAGTGCCTGCTGAGCGCGGTGCAGGCGCGGAATCCGGGCAAGGCGCGGGAAGAGATCGAGAGCGCGGTGGCGGAATTCCTGGGCGTGGAACGGGTGCTGTGGCTGAAGAACGGGATCGTGGGCGACGACACACACGGGCATATCGACGACCTGGCGCGGTTTGTGGATGCGGACACGGTGGTGATTGCGACGGAGGACGACCCTTCCGACCCGAACCACGCCATCTTGAAAGAGAACGAGGCGATTCTGGCGGAGTATCCGGTGCGCGCGGTGCGGCTGCCGATGCCGGCTCCCCTGATGTTCAACGGGCAGCGGCTGCCGGCAAGTTACGCGAACTTCTATATCGCGAACGAGCTGGTGCTGGTGCCGACGTTCAACGATGCGAATGACCGGCTGGCGCTGAACATTCTGGCGGAGTTGTTTGAGCATCGGGAAGTGGTGGGGATCGATTGCCACGGCGCTGGTATGGGGTTTGGGAACGCTGCACTGCATGACGCAGCAGCAGCCGTCAGGCAGTTAGCTTTTCGGGCACGAAGAACAGGGCGGCGCCGTTCATGCAGTAACGCAGGCCGGTGGGCGGGGGTCCGTCGGGGAAGACGTGGCCGGTGTGGGAATCGCATTTTCGGCACAGCACTTCGGTACGCTCGACGGAGAGGGTGCGGTCGGCGCGTGTCCATATGTTTTCGGGGGCTGCGGGCGAGGTGAAGCTGGGCCAGCCGGTGCCGGAATCGAATTTGTCCCGAGACAAGAAGAGGGCCGTGCCGCAGCAGACGCACCGATAGATTCCGGGCCTGGTGTTGGCATGTTCGCGGCCGGTATAGGCGAGTTCGGTGCCGCCGCGGCGCGTGATGGAAAACTCTTCGGAATCCAGAAGGCGATGCCACTCGGCATCGGACTTCTGGATTTTGTGGAGCGTTGTGGGGGTGCGCGCGCCGGCGGCTGAGAAGAGAATGAGTTTCACCTCGGGTCCGGTGCCGTTTGCGTCGGGATCCGGCACGGAGTAGCTCGACTTGCGGAAGATGGCCCAGGAGCCCCAGCCAAGCAGCGGCAGCAGAAACAGGAGCCGGCGTTTGACCGTGGGCGGCTCGACTTGCGCGAAGATGGGCGCGGCGCTCACGTCAGTGCGAGTGGCGCGGAACCACCTTGCGCAGGTCGCGATACTTCGTGGCGAATTCGAGGCAGGCACCGGTGCTGAGCTGACCGACGCTGGCGCGATAGAGTTCCTGCCAGGGCGATTCGTTTTTGAGTTCGCCAGGCTGCAGGCGCTCGCGGCGGGAGCGGATTTCGTCGTCGGAGACGAGGAGATCCACACGGCGGGAGCGCATATCGACGCGAATCATATCGCCGGTCTGGAGGATGGCGAGATTGCCTCCGGCAGCTGCTTCGGGAGAGGCATTCAGGATGGAAGGGCTCTCGGAAGTGCCGCTTTGGCGGCCATCGCCCATGCAGGGGAGCATGCGGAAGCCGGCTTGGATGACGTGGCCGGGAGGCGTCATGTTCACGACTTCGGCGGAGCCGGGATAAGCGAGCGGACCCGCGCCACGGACCACGAGCATACAGGTTTCATCAATGTTGAGCGAAGGATCTTCGATGCGGGCGCGGTAATCTTCGGGGCCGTCGAAAACGATGGCGCGGCAGGTGAAGGAGTCCTCGGCGCCGGGCTGGGAGAGATAGCGGCGGCGGAAATCGTCACTGATGACGGAGGTCTTCATGACAGCGGAATCGAACAGGTTGCCGGTCATGACCAGCAGGCCGGCATTCTCCTTGAGAGGCTGACTGTAGGGGCGGATGACGCGGTGATCAAGACTGCGAGAGTTCGCGTAATTTTCGCCGACCGTTTTGCCAGTGACGGTGAGCGCGTCCGTGTGAATTTTACCGGCCTCAATCAATTCGCCCATGACGGCCGGAACGCCGCCGGCGCGGTGGTAGCCTTCGCCCAGGAATTTGCCCGCGGGCGCGACGTTGACCAGGAGATTGATCCTGTGGCCGGTGTCTTCCCAGTCCTGCACGGTGAGGTCTATTCCGGCATGGCGCGCGACCGCGGTGATGTTGGGCGGGCAGTTGGTGGAACCGCCGATGGCGGAATTGGCGACGATGGCGTTCTGGAAGGCCTCTTTGGTGAGGATGCGGGACGGGGTGAGGTCTTCGTGCACCATTTCCACGATGCGCTTACCGGTGAGATAGGCCATGCGGGGGCGTTCGGCGTAGGGCGCGGGGATGGCGGCGCAGCCGGGGAGCGACATGCCAAGGGCTTCGGCCAGAGAATTCATGGAGAGCGCGGTGCCCATGGTGTTGCAGTGGCCGGCGCTGGGGATGGTGCGTACGACGCGATCGACCAGTTCGATGTTGTCGATTTTGCCTTCGGCAACCAGGCGGCGGGCTTCCCAGAGAACGGAGCCGCAGCCGGCTAGTTCGCCGTTAAGATAGCTGTCAAGCATGGGTCCGCCGGAGAGCACGATGGCGGGCAGATTGACGGTGGCGGCCGCCATCAGCAGGGCGGGAGTCGTTTTATCGCAGCCGGTGGTAAGGACGACGCCATCGAAAGGATAGCCGCAGAGGAGTTCCACCAGACCGAGGTAAGCGAGGTTCCGGTCAAGGGCGGCGGTGGGACGGCGGCAGGTTTCCTGGATGGGATGAACGGGGAATTCGAAGGCGATCCCGCCGGCGTCGCGAATGCCGTCTTTTATGCGGCTGGCGAGTTGGACGTGGATGCGATTGCAGGGAGAGAGATCGCTGCCGGTCTGGGCGATTCCGATGACAGGTCGAGCGGTTTGCAATTCCTCACGGGTAATCCCGTAATTTGTAAACCGCTCGATATAAATAGCCGTTTCCGCCGGCTCTTTTCTGTCGTTAAACCAAATCTCACTGCGCAGGGGCTTTTTTTCCATCATGATCGGGAACTTTGGGGGTCTCCCGCATCATAACGCGCCCCTGAAGGGCTAACTGCCGAACACCTTCTTGACCTGACCGATCTTCTTCTCGATGGTGCCGCCGGTCTTTTCGTCCGTGCCTTCGGCTTCCATGTTGGGATCGTTGGTCATCTGACCCACCTTCTCCTTCACGGTGCCTTTGACTTCGTGCATCTTGCCTTTAGCCTGATCTTCTGTGCTCGAGCTCATGAAATTGCTCCTTCGGTAAGAAATAGAGCAATCGGACAACCATTAGGAAACTCACAAAAGTCTCGCGCTATCCTAGTGGTTTAGAGCTCTCATGCACATACGTAAACAGCGTTTGCTGACCCCTGGCCCCACTCCGCTTTATCCGCCGGCTTTGCACGCAATGATGGCGTCCGATATTCATCACCGGACGCAGGATTTCCGCGACATCTACAAGACGGCTCTCTCGGATTTGAAGGAACTGCTCGCGACCGAATCGGACGTGCTTTGTTTTGCGGCTTCGGGAACGGGCGGGATGGACGCTTCGGTATCGAACCTGTTCAGCCGCGGCGACAAGGTGATTGTGTGTTCGGCCGGAAAGTTCGGCGAGCGCTGGATAGAAATGGCGAAGGCATACGGGCTGGATGCCACGGTGCTGAAGGCCGAATACGGCGACGTGGTGGCTCCGGAGCGCGTGGCGCAGGCGCTGGCGGAAACGGCGGGCGCGAAGGGCGTCTTTGTTACGGCTTCGGAATCTTCCACGGGCGCGGTTCACGATGTGCGCGCGATGGGCGAGATGGTCAAGAAGACGGACGCCATTCTGGTGGTGGACGCGATTACCGGGATGGGCACGATGCCTCTCGATATCGACGGCTGGGGCCTCGATGTGGTGGTGGGTGGCTCGCAGAAGGCGTTTATGATTCCGCCGGGGCTGGCGTTTGTGACGGTAAGCCAGAAGGCCTGGAAGTTTACCGAGACCGCGACGCTGCCGCACTACTACTTCGACCTGAAAAAAGAGAAGAAGAACGGCGACATGGGCGAGAGCAGCTGGACGCCGGCCACGTCTCTGATTCTGGCCCTGGCAACGGCGCTGAAGTACATCAAAAAGGTGGGGATGGCGAACCTGATTCAGAACGCACAACTGCTGGCGGAAGCCACCCGCGCAGCGGGGGCGGCCATGGGACTTGAAGCGTTTTCGTCACATCCGGGCAGTTCGGTGACGACGCTGCTGGCGCCGGCGGGCATGGATTCCGGGATCATCGTGAAAGAGTTCAAGAGCCGCTTTGGCGCGATTATCGCGAACGGGCAGGGATCGATGCAGGGGAAGATCTTCCGCATCGCGCATCTGGGGTACTTCGATTTCCCTGATTTGTTCGCAGTGGTGGCGAGTCTGGAGCTGATTCTTCACGCGAATGGATTTCCGGTGAAGTTCGGGGCGGGCGTGGCGGCGGTGCAGGAAGTGTATGCGAATGCGGCGGGCCTGAAGAAGACCGAAACTCGCGAAGCGGTAACGGTTTAAGGCGCGCATCCATGTCCCCTCATGTGTTGGTCGCGGAGCCTATGGCTGCCGCCGGGATCGAACTGTTCCAGGCCCAGGCGGGCTGGCAGGTGACGGTTTCCAATCCGAAGGAATACGCGAAACATCTGGCCGATGCCGACGCGCTGGTGGTGCGGAGCGCGGTGCAGGTGACAGCGGAAGTGCTGGCGCAGGCGCCGAAGCTGCGGGTGATCGGGCGCGCGGGGGTCGGCGTGGACAATGTCGATCTGACGGCTGCGACCGCGGCGGGTGTGCTGGTGATGAATACGCCGGGCGGCAATGCGGTTTCGGTTGCGGAGCACACGCTGGCGCTGATGCTTTCCATGGCGCGGCACATTCCGCAGGCCACGGTTTCGACGAAGGCCGGGAAATGGGAGAAGAAGAAGTTCCTTGGCAGCGAGCTGCGCGGAAAGACCGTGGGCATCATCGGGCTGGGCAGTGTGGGGCGCGAGGTGGTGACGCGCGCGCGGGCGTTCGCCATGAAGATTATTGGCTATGACCCGTTTGTGACGTCGCAGATTGCAGCGGATCTGGGCGTGACGCTGGTGGGCCTGCAGGCGCTTTACCAGCAGAGCGATTACATCACGCTGCATGTGGGGCTGACGCCGGATACGGAGAATCTGCTCTCAGCGGAGGCGTTCGCGGCGATGCGCCCGGGCGTGCGGATTGTGAACTGCGCGCGCGGGGAACTGATCGACGACGCGGCGTTGCAGGCGGCGATTGAATCCGGGAAGGTGGCGGGCGCGGCGCTCGACGTGTTTACGGAAGAGCCGACGAACGCCACGTATCCGCTGTTCGGGCTGGAGCCGGTGCTGGCCACGCCGCACATCGCGGGCTCCACGGAAGAAGCGCAGGAAATTGTGGGCGTGCGCATCGCCGAGCAGATGGTGGAATACCTGAAGAACGGCGTGGCGATCAACGCGGTAAATATGCCGGCGCTTTCGCCCGAGCAGTACCGGACGATGGGTCCCTATATCGAAGTCGCGGAGAAGCTGGGGACGTTCGCGGCGTATCTGGCGGCGGGGAATTTCCGCAGCGTGCGGCTGACGTACTTCGGACGCTTGGCGGGCGGGAACACCAGCTTATTGCGCAATGCGGGTCTGGCGGGCGTGCTGCGGCGCTCTTCGGCGAATCGCGCCAACGTGATTAACGCGATGCAGATTGCGTCGGAGCGCGGCTGGAACGTGACGGAGACTAACGACACGCGCGCCGGGCGTCAGGAGGCAATCCGTCTGGAGCTGGAGACGGACGCGGGCACCACCATCGTGGAAGGCGCGTACCTGTCGAATAAAGCGCGGCTGCTGTATCTGGACGGCATCTACTGCGAAGCGCCGCTGGCGGGCCATCTGATCTGCATGAAAAACAACGACGTGCCGGGCGTGATTGGGCACGTGGGCAACGTGCTGGGGCGGAATCAGATCAATATCGCGAACTTCTCGCTGGGACGCCGGGAGGAATCCGGCAGGCTGGGGCAGGCGGGAGAAGCGATCGCGGTGGTATCGACGGACGCGCAGGTACCTGACCGCGTGCTGCGGGAACTAATGGAGAACCCGGCGGTACTGCTGGCGCGCTCCGTGGAATTCGGCGACCAGGAAGGCGTCTGATCCGCACGCGCGCGCACGCCTTCGGCAAAATCCTGCGGGAGGCGCTGGCGGGCTCGCATCGTGACTTCACGACCACGCGGCTGGGCACCGCCATCTTTCTGCTCTCCGTGCCGATGGTACTGGAGATGGCGATGGAGTCGCTGTTCGGCGTGGTGGACGTGTTCTTCGTGGCGCGTCTGGGGCACAACGCGGTCAGCACGGTGGGGCTGACGGAATCCATGCTGGCGCTGGTGTTCGGCGTTGCGCTGGGGCTTAGTCTCGCGACCACCGCGATGGTGGCGCGGCGCATCGGCGAGAAAGACCGCGAGGGCGCGGCGATTGCGGCGGTTCAGGCAATCGGGATCGGGCTGGTGGTCTCGGCGGTGGTGGGGGCCATTGGGGTGACGCTCGCGCCGCGGCTGCTCGCGCTGATGGGCGCCTCGCAGGAGATTATCGCGACGGGCTCGCAATACACATCGACGCTGCTGGGCACTTCGATGGTGATCTTTCTGATCTTCCTGATCAATGCGATTTTCCGCGGGGCCGGGGATGCGGCGCTGGCAATGCGCACGCTGTGGCTGGCGAACGGCATCAATCTGGTGTTGGACCCGTGCCTGATCAATGGCTGGGGTCCGTTTCCGCGGCTGGGCGTGGAAGGGGCGGCGGTGGCCACCACCATCGGACGCGGCGCCGGCGTGGCCTTTCAGCTCTATTTGCTGTTCGGCGGGCGCAGCCGCATCAAAATCAGCCTGCCGCAGGTGCGGCTGGACCCGGCGGTGATGGCGGTGCTGCTGCGGGTTTCGGTCACCGGCATGGTGCAGTTCCTGGTGGCAACGGCAAGCTGGATGGCGCTGGTGCGGATTGTGGCGGTTTTTGGGAGCGCCGCCGTGGCCGGGTATACCATCGCGATTCGGATGTTCGTGTTTGTGATTCTGCCGTCCTGGGGCATGTGCAACGCGGCGGCAACGCTGGTGGGGCAGAACCTGGGGGCCGGACGTCCGGACCGGTCGGAACAGGCCGTGTACCGCACGGGCTTCTACAACACGGCTTACCTGGGGACGATCTCGCTGGTCTTTCTGGGCTTCGCGGGTCCGCTGGCGGGGTTCTTCACGAATGAGGCGGATGTGGCCGCCGTTGCGGTGACATGCCTGCACACGCTTGCCATCGGCAACATTTGCTACGCATGGGGGATGGTGATGGTGCAGGCGTTCAACGGCGCAGGGGACACACGGACACCCACTTTGGTGAACCTGGGCTGTTACTGGCTGTTCCAGATTCCGCTGGCATATACCCTGGCGGTGCGGGCCGGGTGGGGGCCGCAGGGTGTGTTCACGGCCGTTCCGGCGGCGGAATTCGCTCTCGCGTTCGCGTCGCTGCTGCTGTTCCGGCGCGGACGATGGAAACATCAGGCAATTTGATCTATAATTTTTTCAACCTCGATGAAAATCCATCCGGAGAACGTCCACGAGCAACTGGACAACGATGCGAGGGATGTCATCATTTCCTACGCGCTTGGGATGCTGGACGAGGAGGCGGCCAGCCGATTCGAACACCATATGGGGGTGCATTGCCACGCCTGCCGGGATGAACTGGATGCGTTTCGCGTGGCGACGGGCTGGCTGACGCTGGCACCACCGGCGGAAACGCGGGCGAGATCTCGTGTGCCGCATTCGCGCCGGATTGTGCGCGCGGCCCATGGGATGTGGCACGAACCCTCCCCGGGCCTGTTTATCAAAGAGTTGGACCACGACGCTCACGCGCAGAGGACCACCATTCTGTGCCGCATGGACCCGGGCACGGCGGCGCCGACACATGACCACCACGGGCCGGAGCAGTGCTTCGTCCTGCAGGGGGAGCTCCGCGTGGCGGGCACCGCGTTTCGTGCGGGCGATTATGTACGGGAGCCGGAAGGGTCCACACACACCGATGTGTATACCGAAAGCGGCTGTACATTGTTCCTGACCGTGGCGGATCAGGACCTTGCGCGTTCGTGACACGATTTTCCTAATTCGTAGCACTAGTACTTCAGAACGCAAAATTCTGGAAATAATACATCCCGTCCGACCCTCGCAGCGTACTGCTAGTGTGCCAATGAGTCCCAACGGCAGATCCAAGGAGATTGCGAATGAAGGATGTGAAATCGGTCGTCTCGCTTTTCATGGCGACCAGTATGGCTTTGACCCCGGCAAGTGTTTTTGCCGCGAGTCATCGAGAAGCGCCGATTACAGCTCTGGACCATGCTGCTGACATAACGGATTATTATTCGTTCGTCAGCTATGAGGACCCATCGAAGGTCGTGTTCATTATGAACGTCGATCCTTTGCTTGAGCCCTCCAATGGCCCCAATTTTTTCCCGTTCGACCCCAACGTGCTTTACGCGATACATATAGACAACACTTACGACGCGGTTGAGGACGTCAGCTTCGAATTCCGGTTTACGACGAAGATTAACGCTCCCGGCCTGTTCACCGGCATTGTGGGCGCGGGCTCCGGCTTTACGGCTCCCTCCAACGCTCCGTTCTCGAGCGCCGCGGCGGGACAGGGGGCTTCGACCTCGGGCGGCGCGGTGGTGCCTCCCATGGTTACATCGCTCAGCGGCGCGGGCGCGGCTGGCCTGAACCTGATGCAGACTTACACCGTAGGAATGGTGAGGGGCGCGGGCGCGACGGCCACGCGTATCGACCTGACCGGCGGCCAGACCCTGATTGCGGTTCCCACCTACGTGGGCGTGCGCACCATGGGAACGCCGGCGCAGTATGCCACGCTTGCGAAACAGGGCATCTACACGCTGCCGCTGGGCACGGTCCTGGCAGGCCAGAACGCTCCCACGATGCGTGTATTCGCGGGAACGGTAGATGATCCCTTTTATATTGATCTGGGCGCGGCTTTCGATTCGCTCAATTTCCGCCCGGGCGCCTTCTTCGGCGGCGGCACCAGCACTGCCGGTGTCCCGCTTCCGGTGCTCCTGCCCAGCCAGGATCAGGTGGACACGCAAAACTTCGCGGTCGACATGGTTTCCGGCTTCAACGTGAACACGATTGCGGTGGAAGTGCCGATCTCGATGGTGACGTCGGGCTCGAGCCCGGTGATCGGCTCGTGGGCCACCACGTCGCGTCTGCGGACGCAGATTCGTCCGGGAACGGGCGATGCGACGCTGACCCCCGGTTCGGTGAACGCGGCGGATTACACGCAGGTGCAGCGCATGGCGAACCCGCTAATCAATGAGCTGATCATTGGCACCGGTTCGAAGGACGCATGGAGCACCAGCGCGCCGAGCGGCGACATCCAGTTCGCGAATTTCGCTCTGGATCCGCTTCTGGCCCGCGTGCTGAACGCGGTTTACGGCCTGCCTGTTCCGGACCCGCCCCGTCTCGATCTGGCCGCGCTGGTGGTTTACACCTCGCCGATTGCCAGCGGCACCCCGGCCATTCTGACACCGGCCAACCCGTTTGCCGATCTGCTCCGGCTGAACACGTCGATCAAGGCAACGCCGATGGCTTCGCGCAAGCGGATGGGCTTCCTGGTGGGCGATTCGGCGGGTTTCCCGAACGGACGCCGCGTGACCGATGACGTCACGGACATTGCTTTGCGGGCGGTAGCGGGCGCGCTCTGTGCGCTGCCGGGCAACTCCTGCAAGTCGGGTGGACTGCCGTTCTCCGGCGCTTCCGTACCGGCGCTGGGCGATGGCGTAAACACCAATGACGTTCCGACGCAGGAAGTGTTCCCGTATGTGGCGTTTGCCCACAGCGGCCGCGACCGGCGTCACGTGGATGCGGGCGAAACGCAGTGCGCACCGAACTGCCCGCAGTAAATCGTAAACCCTGATGTAACCGGCCGCCGGGGAAACGCCTCGGCGGCCTTTTTTGATGGAGGATGTGTTGAGAAATGGATTGAGGACCGTGGCGCTGGCGGTCGTAACCTGCTGTACTCCGCTGGCAGCCGCGCAGGAAACGGCGAGCCGGTCGCACCTGGACGATCTGCTGGCGGGAGCGCGCGCAAAGGTGCAGAAGTCGCCCCAGGCCGCGGATTCGTGGGTAGACCTGGCGAACGCGCTGGCGCGGCGGGCGCGTGAGAAGAGTGATCCGGCGCTCGACAGTCAGGCGGAAGACGCGATCAATCACGCGCTTCGCATTGAGCCGGGTAATTTCGAAGCGCGGAAGGTTCGCGTGATCGTGCGGCTGCATCAGCACCGGTTCGCGGACGCGCTCGAAGAGGCGCAGACGCTGAACAAACAGATTCCAGACGAGAACATTCTGTACGGCTTGATTTCGGATGCGCAGTTCGCCCTGGGGAACTACAAAGAGGCGGAGGCTTCGGCGCAGCGCATGATCGATATGCGGCAGGTGAACGCGCCGGGTTTGCAGCGGGGATCGAATATTCGGGAAATCATCGGCTATACGGACGGGGCGATAGACTGGTGGAACTCGTCGCTGCGTCTGACGACGGCGAGCGATCAGGAAGAGCGTGCGTACATCTCGGTGCAGATTGCGCGATTGAACCGGTCCATCGGGAAACCGGGCGAGGCGGCGCGGTTCGCGGAACAGGCGCTGGGGCTGAGGCCTGATTATCCGCGCGGCCTGACCGAGCTGGCGCTCGATCGCCTGGCTGAGGAGAAACCCGCGGAGGCGGCGGAACTGCTGCGGAAGCGTCTGCGCCTTTCCGAGGACCTGGACAGCCGCTACTGGCTGGCCGAGGCTCTGCGGCAGGCGGGAAAGCCGGAAGAAGCGGCAGCGGCGCACGCCGAGTTCGCGAAGCGGGCGCAGGGAGACTCAGCCGTTGAGATTCTGGACCGGGCGGAGCACGGGCAAGCGGCGGAAGCGGTGCGTCTGGGCGCGGAAGCATTAAAGAAGCGGCACGACGTGTTCACGCACGACGCCGAAGCCTGGGCCTTGTACCTCGCGGGCGACTACCAGGCCGCGCAAAAGGAAATGGAGCTGGCGCTGGCGCCGGGAATCCGCAACGCCTCATTCTTCTTTCATGCGGGAATGATTGCGAAAAAGAACAATAACGCTGCGCAGGCGGCGAAATTCCTGCGGAAATCGCTCGAAGTAAACGCCGGTTCGGCGGAGGCGCCGGCCGTGATGCGTGAGCTTTCGGCGGCCTCGCCAGCCAGCCGCTAGCGGCAGCCGTTTTTCACAGGTTCGTAACTTGTTGTCCTGTATATAGAAAAAATTCTTGACGCAGCACAAGATATTGGGCCACCATTGCAATGCGGCACACAAGAGCGCGTGTCACAGGAGAGCAAGATGGGCCAGATCGCTGTCGATTTCAGTGCGAAAATAAAAGAGTTGCAGACCGTAAAGAGCAGAACTCCCAGCCGTGCGGGGATTCGTTTCCCCCGCCACTTCACCGCCCGCCTCGAAGCGGGCAAAACTCCCTATGACGAGATCGTCTGGGAGACCCGAACCGCCTCGATTGGGGACAATAAAGGCTCGACGATTTTCGAGCAGCGCGACATCGAAGTGCCCGCGGACTGGTCGCAGACCGCCGCCAACATCGTCGCAAGCAAATATTTCCACGGCAAGCTGGGCACGCCTGAGCGCGAGAGCAGCGTCGGCGAGCTGGTGCACCGGGTGGTGGATTCGATTGCCGACTGGGGGATTCGCGACGGGTATTTTGCCTCCGCCGAAGACGGCGAAGCGTTCCGGTCTGAACTGGCGCATCTGATGCTGCACCAGAAAGCGTGCTTCAATTCGCCGGTGTGGTTCAACGTGGGCGTGAAGGAATCGCGCGGCTATGGATGGTTCTACGATTCGGAAGAGCAGCGGATTAAGCAGCTGACCAGTGAAGCGCGGCCGCAGTGTTCGGCGTGCTTCATCGTCTCCGTGAAGGATTCCCTGGAATCGATTCTCGATCTGGCCAAAACGGAAGGCATGCTGTTCAAGTGGGGCTCCGGCACGGGTTCGAATCTCTCGAACCTGCGCGAAGAAGACGGCGTGCTTTCGGGGGGCGGCCGGGCTTCGGGACCGCTCTCCTTTATGAAAGGGTTCGATGCGTTTGCCGGGGTGATCAAATCGGGCGGCAAGACGCGCCGCGCGGCGAAGATGGTGATCCTGAACGCCGAGCATCCCGATGTGGAGCGCTTTATCTGGTGTAAAGCGAAGGAAGAGAAGAAGGCGCACACACTGGTGGAAGCCGGTTACGACGCGGCGATCGACGGGGAAGCGTACACGTCGATCTTCTACCAGAACGCGAACAACTCCGTCCGCGCCACAGACGAGTTCATGGAAGCGGTGGTGGAAAACGGCGAATGGTGGACGCGGTCTGTGCTGACCGGCGAGAAGGTGAAGCGGTATATGGCGCGGGATCTGATGCGCGCGATTGCCGACGCCACGCACCAGTGCGGCGACCCCGGCATGCAGTTCGATACCACGGTGAACCGATGGCACCCCTGCAAGAATACGGCGCGGATCAATGCGTCGAACCCCTGCTCGGAATACATGTTCCTGGACGATTCGGCCTGCAATCTGAGCTCGCTCAACCTGATGAAGTTCGTGGGACCGGGCGGGCAGTTCGATGTGGAAGCGTTCCGTCACGCCGTGGATACCATGATCGTGGCGCAGGAAATTCTGGTGGACAACGCCAGCTATCCCACAGAGAAGATCGCCCGGAATTCGCATGATTACCGGCCTCTCGGTCTGGGTTTCGCCAACCTGGGCGCGCTGCTGATGAGCTTTGGTATTCCGTACAACAGCGACAGCGGGCGCGATTACGCCGGAGCCATCTCGGCGGTGATGTGTGGCCAGGCTTACCTGACCAGCGCGCGCATTGCCGAAGCTGTGGGCACGTTCCCCGGCTACGACAAGAACGAAGACGTGTTCCTGGACGTGATCGCGATGCACCGGGACAAGGTGCGCGACATCAACGCGAGGCACATTCCGACGGACCTGTTCGCGGCGGCGAAGACCTGCTGGCTGGACGCCTATGACATGGGCCAGATGCACGGCTACCGCAACGGCCAGATGACCGTAATCGCGCCGACGGGGACCATCGGCTTCATGATGGATTGCGACACCACCGGAATCGAGCCGGATCTGGCGCTGGTGAAGTACAAGAAGCTGGTGGGCGGCGGCGTGATTAAGATCGTGAACAACACGGTTCCGCAGGCGCTGATCCGGCTGGGCTACACGCCGGAGCAGGTGGAAACCATCGTGGCGCATATCGATTCCACAGGAACCATCGAAGGGGCGCCGGGGCTGAAGCCGGAGCACCTGGCAGTGTTCGACTGCAGCTTCCGGCCGCAGAACGGCACGCGCTCCATTCACTACATGGGCCATCTGAAGATGATGGCGGCGGTGCAGCCGTTCGTCTCGGGCGCGATCTCGAAGACGATCAATATGCCGGAAGAATCCACGGTGGAAGACATCATGGATGCGTATATCGAGAGCTGGCGGCTGGGGCTGAAATCAGTGGCGATTTATCGGGATAACTCGAAGAGCGCGCAGCCGATGTCGACGGGCAAGGGCGATAAGAAGACGGCGGCAGCCGCGGCTGCTCCCGTTCCCGCGCAGGCCGAGAAGATTGTCTACCGCCCGGTGCGCCGCAAACTGCCGGATGAGCGGCAGGCACTAACGCATAAGTTCTCCATCGGCGGACATGAGGGCTATGTCACCGTCGGTCTTTACGAAGACGGCACGCCGGGAGAAGTGTTCATCACCATGGCCAAGGAGGGTTCCACCATTTCCGGGCTGATGGACAGCTTCGCCACAGCGATCAGCTATAACCTGCAGTACGGGGTTCCACTGAAGTTCCTGGTGGACAAATTCGGACACGTCCGGTTTGAGCCTTCAGGCTGGACCGGCAATCCGCAGATTCCGTACGCGAAGTCGATTCCGGATTACATATTCCGCTGGCTGGGGTCCAAATTCCTGGGTTCGGAGTATGCGGCGAATGAAGCCGGCGCGACAATGACGCTGCGGCCCACCGAAGCCGATCCGCAGGCGACGCTTCCCTTCCCCGCGGTGGCGAGCGACGCACCGAGCTGTTCCGAGTGCGGCGGCATCATGACCCGCAACGGCAGCTGCTATAAGTGCGAAAACTGCGGCGGGACGAGCGGCTGTTCCTAAGCTGCTGACCGCGCGCGCGCCATCAGGATGCCGGTGCGCACGTAATCGGCGGTGGACACCAGCAGCGAGACCAGCAGCACGAGGTACAAAATCGGCAGGGCTTCCGCGATCAACGGGAAGTCCTGCCGGGCAAAGAACAGAACCACGAATCCGATCTCGAGAAACGTGTTCACCTTTCCGAAGACCGACGGCCGGAACCCGGTTTCGTGGCGGGTGCGATAGATCAGATAACTGCCCGCGACAATCAGCACGTCGCGGAACAGAACCGCAAACATCAGCCACAGCGGGATGCGGGGCAGTCCTGTGCGGCCCAGCGCGAGAACGACAAATGAGATGCCGGTAAACAGCTTATCGGTGAGCGGATCGAGCACGCGTCCGATGCGCGAGGATTGACCGAAGCGGCGGGCGATTGCGCCGTCGAGCGCATCGGTGACTCCGCCCAGGGCAAACACGATCAGCGCGGCGCGGTCGCGCCCCTGCATCGCGAACAGAGTAAACGGGATGATGGCGAGCAGGCGCGCGGCGGTGAGTGCGTTGGGGACCGTCAGCCAGGAATCGCGTTCGGCCATACCGGGATTGTTCGCGGGTGGCGTTCCCTCTGCCGGCATACCGTGATGGTAGCGAATCGGGAGCATCGGCTGTCCCCGGTCACTGCACCGCGACTGTGACTCCGGAAGGGCTGGTGCGCGTGCCCATGGTGAATGTCACGGGGACCGCGCCGGACGGAGTGCCCGCCGGGATTACGACATTCATCTGGATTAAGCCGGCCACCTGGCCCGGTGCCGCTCCCGCGTAGAGAACCGTCGCGTTCTGGCCGCCAATCGACACAGTTACAGGCAGCACGGGCAGCGGGTAAACGTCGGTCGCACGCACTCCATCAAGGCCGCCAGGCACGGTTTGGCCGGCACCGGTTCCGAACAGAACGACAATCGAGCCCTGCGCCGCCGGATTGAGAGCGCTGTTGGCCGAGCTGTCCGAATTCAGGATTGCCGCCGCGCCCGTGCCGGAGGAACTGGCAGTGAAGAGCGCGGGAACGGCATCCGTAACAGGAACGGTGAGCACGTTCGAAGTGCCGCCCTGATACTGCACCTGCAGCTGAGTGCTGCTCTGCCCGGCTGTGGCGTAAGGCACGATCGCGCTGATCTGCGTTCCGGAGACGTAGAGCAGCGGCGCGGGCGTCTGATCAAAGAGCACCGTGACACCGGCGAGGGTAGACGCGACATTGCCATCCGCGTTGAGCTGCAGAGGCGCGAGCACAGCCGGACCGATGCCGGAACCGAAGATGGTGACAATCTCGCCGGGCGATACCGCGCCCGCCGTATAGCCAGCCGCATTGACGATTCCGCCGGGAGAGAGCACCGGACCGGCGGGCGACGCCGCTGTGAGATTGACGGTGATGGTCAGCTCATGGTGCAGAGATCCGGAATCGGCGGTCAAAATCAGCGTGTACTGACCGGGCACAGCCGTCGCCGCGATAGAAGCACTCGCCTTGACGGGAACGCTCTGGCCCGCGGTAAGGCTGACCGGCGCGGAGGGCGAAAAGGTGACGGATCCGGCGTTGAAGTTTTTGAAGCCGAGAGTGACGGGTCCGCCGAATCCGCTCGAAAGCAGAGTGAGCGTCACCACAGCGGAACCGCCGGCGGGGAGAGAAAGCGTCTGCGAATCGGCGCTGAGAGAGAAATCCGAAACAACAGCGGGACGAATCAGGTCACGGACGCGGCTGTTATCCGAATCGCTGAAATAAATGATGCCGTTGCTGTCGAGCGCGATCCCGCCGAGGAATCCGAGTGAAGCCTGCAGCGCGGGACCGCCGTCGCCCGAATCGCTGTATTTGCCGTTTCCCGCGACGGTCGAGATGTTCCCGGAACTCGCCACCACGCGGATGCGCGCGTTGCCTGTATCCTGAACGAAAAGATTACCGGCGGAATCCAGCGCAAGATCTTCGGGAAAGAGGAACGTTGCGGCCAGAGCCGATCCGCCATCGCCGCTGAAACCGGGGTTGCCGTTCCCGGCAATGGTGGTAATGATGCCGTTCGGGGTCACTTTGCGAATGCGACTATTGAAGGTGTCGGCGATCAGAACGTTACCGGCGGCATCGGCCAGCACGCTCGAAGGGAAAGCCAGGGAAGCAGTGAGTGCCGGACCGCCATCGCCCAGCTGAGAGCCGCTGGATCCCGCCAGAGTATTGATGCTGCCCGCGAGAGTGACCTTGCGGATGCGGTTGTTAAACGTGTCGGCGATATAAATGTTACCGGCGGCGTCCGTGCGCGCGGTGGTTGGGCCGGAGAGAGCCGCCAGGGTAGCCAGGCCGCCATCGCCGGCGAAGGCATCGCGTCCGTTGCCGGCGATGGTCTGAATGACGCCGTTGGAACCGACCCGCCGGATCCGGTTGTTTCCGGTATCGGTGATGAGCAGATTGCCCTGCGGATCGAGCGAGACGCCCAGAGGCGTGTTGAGCTGCGCGGCGGTGGCCTGCCCGCCGTCACCACTGAATCCGGATGAGCCGGTACCGGCTACCGTGGAGATAAGGCCCGCGGGGGTGACTTTGCGAATGCGGTTGTTCAGTTGATCCGCGATGTAGACGTTGAGTGCGGCGTCCACGGCAAGACCGGCGGGGGCGAAGAGAAGAGCGGAAGTGGCCGGGCCTCCATCGGCGATGTTCGGCAGACCGCCCGCGATGGTGCTGATCAGGTTGCTCAGCGTGTTGACGGAACGGATGCGCTGGTTGCCGGTATCGCTGATGAGCAGGTTGCCGGAGAGATCGATCGCCACGCCGAACGGGCCGGAGAGCTGGGCGCCGCCGGCGGAGAAGCCATCGCCGCCAAAGCCGAGTGTGCCCGAACCGGCCACGGTAGTGACGATCGAGCCGATGATTTTGCGAATGCGGTTGTTGTCGGAATCCGCGATATAGAGGTTGCCGGCGGCATCCACCGCGAGGCCCTGCGGACCATCGAACATGGCGGAAACGGCTGGCCCGCTGTCGCCGGAATAGCCGGTGTACCCGTTGCCCGCAAAGACGGAGACGGCACCGGAAGGGGTCATCTTCAGAATGCGGTCGTAACCCCACTCGGATATATAGAGGTTGCCGGCCGCATCGAAGGCCAAACCTTCGGGATAGGCGACGGAGATCTGCGTTCCGGGCCCGCCGGAGGGACTGTAGACCAGATTGCCATTCCCAACGACCGTGGTGATGGCTCCCGTGGGCGTCACTTTGCGGATGCGGTTGTTGCCGGTATCGGCGATGAAGACATTGCCGGAAGCATCGACAGCAACCGCGTAGGGCGAATTCAGTTCGGCCGCCGTGGAGAGGCCGTTGTCACCTGTATATCCAGCGGTCCCGGTGCCGGCAATAGTAGAGATGGTGCCGTCCGAGGCGGAGACGCGGCGGACCACGGCGGCCTGGAAATCGGTAATGAAGAGATTGCCGGAACGGTCGAGCGCAATGCCGTAGGGGTCGATGAACTGGGCGTTCACGGCGGGGCCGCCATCCCCGCTGTTGCCGCGCACGCCGTTCCCGGCGACAGTCGAGATTTTGCCGGCTTTATCGATTTTGCGGATGCGGTGATTCTCCTGATCGCAGAAGAACGTATTGCCGGCGGAATCCGTGACGATGCCGCGAGGCGAGTTCAGCAGAGCCGCGCTCGATGGGCCGCCGTCTCCCGTGGGTCTGCCGATGCCAGCGAAGGTGGCGACATTGTAAGGTCCGGGTTGCGCTGAGGCCAGAATCGGGAGGAAAAAGGAGGCGATGAGGACACGGAAAGAGACGATCATAAAACTGTTAACTTTATCACATTTTTGCTTGAAACGCCGAGCCAGTTTATCCCTCGTCGGAGGTGCAGGCCGGCGGCATTACCTGGGTGTGCCGCCGCGGATATCGGCGAGGCTGCGTCCGAGAGCGCGGCGTTTCGGGGCTGCGGGAATTTTGGTTGGCTTCGTTTCGGAAACCGGCGGGGGCCCCGCTTTGGCTTTCTTCCTCTTCTCCAGCGAAGCGACTTTGCGCCGCGCTTTGGCCAGATCGGTGGTGAGTTGACGAACCTGCTGGCGTAAGCGCGTTAGGTCGGAACCGAGAGCCTCCAGGAGCTGCAGGGTGGTTCGTTCCTCGGTCTCATGATCCATTCTCGGTAGTCACGCAGGCTTCATCTCGTCGCGATTCGCCCGACAGCCCCTATTGTCCTTCAGATAGAATCGGGGAGTTGTTGCGAACGAATTCCATCACGTCCTGGGTGGCTGGCGGCGCGCTGTTCGCGCTCTGCGGCATATTGGGGACGTTGCAGTATCGCTGGATCGGGGAAGTGAGTCTGGCGGAGCGCGACCGGCTGCAGACCGACCTGCGCGATACGCTCACCGGCATCAGTCTTGACTTTAATTCGGAGATCGCGGCGGCGTGCCGGGCGATGATTGCGGGTACGCCTGAGCAGATTGCCGAGCGCTTCGCGCAGTGGCGCAGGAACCAGGGCCGGGCGCAGATGTTCACCCGCATCGCATTGGCTACCGCCGGTCGCGACACGCTGAATCTGGCATTACTAACGCCCTCGAACGATGCCTTTCACCCGGCACCGTGGCCGCGGGAGTGGAGTGCGGCGCAGCAGCGCATCCGGTTTAGCGTGTTTCCGCGCGAACGCGGCAACCGCCTGTTCCCGTACATACCGGTTAATGACGATCCCCTTTTTGAGGTACCACTGCTGGTTGCCGGTTCCCCGCCCTCATTTCCCCAGTCCGGACCCGCGTGGCTGCTTTATGAACTGAACGTGCCGTGGTCCACGCGCGTGCTGCTGCCGGAAATCTTACAGCGGCATCTGGGACCGGGAGCGTCGCACTATGAAGTGGAAGTGGTGGCGCACACCGATAAACCGAAGGTGATTTATCAATCGAGGCCGGGCCGTTTCGATCAGCCGCCGGATGCCTCCGCCGGTCTGTTCGAATTGCGCTATGACCTGATCTTTCGGGATGTGCTGCCCTCGCAGCGACAGCCGCGTCCTCCGGGGCCCAGCCGCTGGCAGATTCTGGTGTGGCAGCGGGATGGTTCGCTCGAAGCGGCGGTGGCGCGAACCCGGGCGCGCAATCTGGCGGTGACCACGGGCGTGCTGCTGCTGATGTTGGCAAGCGTCTTCGCGCTGGTTCGCTTCACCCGGCGCGCGCAGCGGCTGGCCGATCTGCAAATGGATTTCGTGGCGGGCGTTTCGCATGAGCTGCGAACGCCGCTGACGGTGATCCACACGGCCGCGTGGAATCTGCGCAGCCGGGTGGCCACCAATCCCGACCAGGTGCAGCGTTACGGGGAACTGATTCAGCAGGAAAGCGGGCGGTTAAAAGAGATGGTGGAGCAGGTACTGCGGTTCGTGGGGACTAACGCGGGCCGCACCATCCGCGAAACCGAGCCAGTCTCTATTCAGGCGGTGATTGATCGCGCGCTCGAGGCGTCTAAGACGGGTATCGAGGCCGGGCACTTCCGCGTGGAGCAGCATATCGAGCCCGAGCTTCCCCTGATTACCGGCGATGCCACGGCGCTGAAGCAGGCAATTGAAAATCTGCTGTCGAATGCGGTGAAGTATGGCGCGAACGGAACCAACTGGATCGGCCTGACTGCTTCGCGGGTGCACGACCGCAACGACGAGGGAGTGGAACTGCGCGTGGCCGATCACGGACCCGGCATCCCGGCGGATGAGCAGGACCTGATTTTTGAGCCGTTCTTCCGCGGTCGCCGCGCCATCAGCGATCAGGTCCACGGGACCGGGCTGGGGCTCAATCTGGTCAAGAAGATTGTGGAAGCGCACGGCGGCAGCATTCGCGTGAAGAGCAATCCTTCACACGGGACCGAGTTCATTCTGCGCATCCCGGCTTCCGGCGCGACCGCCACATGAACGAACGCATTCTTCTGGTGGAAGACGATGCCGGCGTGGCACTGACCGTTTCCGACCTGCTGGCTGCGGAAGGCTACCGCGTGGAAACGGCCGCGGACGGTGTGAGCGGATTTACACGCGGCTCGCGCGAGAAATTCGACCTCATTATTCTGGATGTGATGCTTCCCGGTAAGAGCGGGCTGGATGTCTGCCGCGATCTGCGGCGCGAGGGACGCGACATGGCGATCCTGATGCTGACCGCGAAGACGCAGTTGACGGATCGCGTGGTGGGCCTGAAGCTGGGCGCGGACGATTACCTTGCCAAGCCGTTTGAGATTCCGGAGCTGCTGGCGCGCGTGGAAGCTCTGCTGCGACGCCGCACGCCAGCCGCGCGCTTTCAGTTCGGTGAAGTGGAAGTGGATTTCGAAGCGGCGGAGGTTCGCAAGAGCGGTGAGCGGGTGGCTCTGGCGGGAAAGGAGTTCGAGCTGCTGCGCTATCTGATCGACCATCGGGGCGACGTGGTGAGCCGCGATGAACTGCTGGAAGCCGTCTGGGAATACCAGCCGGGGATTTCATCGCGCACCATCGATGTGCACGTCGTGTGGCTGCGCCAGAAACTGGAAGCGAACCCGGAGACGCCGCGCCACATTCGCACGGTGCGCGGCGTCGGGTATCGCTTCTCCGCTTAGAACGTAAAGCGCAGCTGGAACTCCACGCGCCGGTTGCCGGCCGCGCCGCCGCCGTTTGGTCCAAAGCCGCCGTTCAGCGTGGTGGATTGCCCGAAGAACGGGGAGGACAAATTGCCATCCGGCGTGCCAAGGTTGGTGTGGTTAATGGCGTTGCGAGCCGACACCGTCGCGGTGATGTTGTAGCGCTTGCTGCCGCCGCCCCCAAACATACCGGGACCGCCCATCATCATCGGTCCACCGCCGCCACCACCGCCGCCGCGGGGTCCGCCGCCACCGCCGCCCGGAGGCGGTCCGCCCATGCCGCCACCCTGCTGCGTCATTCCGGCGCCGCCGGGCTTCTCGCCAAAGCCCCAGGTGCGGCTAAGCCTTAGGTTGACCGAAACCTGGCCGGGGCCCTGGGCGTAGTTGCGCGGGATCAGCGCAGCGCCCACGGCCGGATTCACGTCGAAAGTGCCGTACGCGGTCTTTACCACCTGCGTCGAGGTGCTGGTGGCAAACGCGGGCCGGTCATTATAGAAACCGTCACCGTTCAGATCCTGACCGGTGGTGATGTTGAACGGCGCGCCGGAGCTCAGGATGATGAATGGCGCGAGCGAAAGCTTCAACGGCATGGCGACGGTGCCGCCCATAAAGACGCGGTGCCGAACGTCGAAGCTGGCCCGCCCGTAATCGATGCTGGTGTTGTACTGGTTTTCCGGGAAGCTGGCGACACCATCGGCGTTGCTGTTGGCGTGTCCCAGGGCGTAGAACCCGAAAACGTTGACATATTTGCCGGCGCGGCCGTTCACGTTAAAGATCAGCTGGTTCTGCTTGAAGATCCCACTGCTTTCATAAAGATACGTGTCGCCGACGTTGCCGTAGGGGCGCACGCCGCTTCCCGAAACGGTGGGCAGGTAGGTGCCCGGCAGCGGCGCGTTGATATTGCGCGTTCGCAGGACATGCAAGCCGCGAGAATTGATGTAGTTAATGGCCAGTTTCAGCCCGCCGGGAAGCTGGCGCTCCAGCCCGACGGAGGCCTGTTCCGTATAAGGCGCCCGCAGATGCGAATCCACTTTATAGATCGCCTGGTTCAGGCGAGCGGAGGCGAGTACGCTGGCGCTCGGCACGTTCGGGTAGAAATCGAGCGCGTTGCCGCTGACCAGGTAATTCTGCTGCGTGAAACCGTTGTAGCGGATGGCGTTCAAGGAAAGCGATTCGTCGAAGCGATCGTAAAAGAATCCGTAGCCGGCGCGAATCACGGTTGTCGAAGGATGACCAGGTTTCTCGCCGGGGGCCCAGGCGAGACCGAGACGCGGAGCCCAGTCCATCTGGTCGCTGATGTTGGTCTGCGCCTCGTAACGCACGCCATAGCTGAGAGTCAGGTTTGGACGCGCGCGCCAGTCGTCCTGGATATAAGCGCCGATATCGAACTGCTTGATGGATGCGACCGGCGTGCCGGACGAGAGGGTAAACTGGCTCGGTCCGCAGCCGTCCGCGACAATCTGGGAAATCGATTCGCCCTGCGAAAGCAGCAGCTGCGTCTCGCGGTAGACGTCAAGCGAAGTGGCGCCGGGTCCGAGCAGCGCGCGACAGGCGCCGGCGGGTTGTCCCGCCGCGAGGGCGGCCGGCGCGGAGAAGGTGAAGGTCCCGTTGAAGTTGGAAGTCGCCTGGCTCAGCAGGTTGTCCTCACGGGCTCGCACACCAAACTTGAGCGTATGGGTGCCCTGAGTCAGTGTCGTGTAGTTTTGCAGTTCAAAGTTATCCGAGTTGGTCAGATTCGTCTGTAGCGGCGAACCGCCGGAAACAAAGGAATCGAGGACGTTGATGGTCGGCCCGGTAGTGCCATCTCCCTTTTGCGTACTCCGGGTGCCGAAGTATTGGAAGCGGGTCTCGTTGACGGCTTTGGTCCCCAAAATCGCCGTCTCGGTCAGCTGCACCGTATTGTTATCGGAAACCAGATTAGTGCCCTGGCTGGCCAGCCGGAACTGTCCCACCCCGCCGTTGTCGGATTCGTTCCGCATGAAGGTGTAGCGCGCCACCAGGGTGTTGTTCGTGCTCAGCTGGTAGTCGAATCGCGGCGTCACCATGGTGAACGATTGCGGCGTCACCACCCCGGCATTGACATTCACTTCGTTCAGGCTGCTGTCGAGCGTGCGCGCCGTGATCAGTGCATTTTCGGTAATGTCACGTTTCAGAAAATCGATTGTAAAGGAACTCTTCTTCGTCACCGGACCGCCGAGGTTGGCCATGTAGAACTTCGAACTGTAATCCGGCGGCGAGCCCGAGGTGAGAAGCGGGTTGCGCGTATTCAGCGCGCGATCGCCGAAATTGAAGAAGGCCGACCCGTGGAACTTATCCATGCCCGGCTTGGTGAAGATTTCAATGCGGCCGAAACCGGGTCGATCGTATTCAGCTGAAAATGGGTTCGAATTGACGCGAATCTCGCGAATGGTGTTCTTGGGCGGCAGCTGGCCGCCGCTGAAACCGTCGATGAAGATCTGTCCGCCGTTGGGTCCGGCGGCGGGACCCGCCAGTGCCTGCAAATCGTTCTGCAGATCGTCCGGGTCGTCCGGCAGCGCTTCGAGCGCGGCGCCTTTCAGTACGATCGCTCCCGCGTTGCTCGAGGGATCCACGGCAACCTGATCCTGTGTGTCGGTGGTAACGTCTATCTTCTGCGCGTCCGTCGCAATCTGCAGCGCAATATCGATCGCCGCTGCCTGGCCCGCCCCCACCGCGACGCCCGCCTTATCGAAATTGATAAAGCCTTTGGCTGCCGCCCGGACCTGATAGTTGTTCGAAGGGAGATCCGTGATGGCGTAACGGCCCTGAGCATCGCTCTTTGCGGCTTTGGCGATGCCGGCGGCGCTGGCCCGGACAGTCGCATTGGGGACCACCGCGCCGGAAGGATCCGTGACAACGCCCCGGATGGAACCGGTCGACTGGGCCAGAACCGCCACCTGCGCCAGCAGGGACAGAAACACTACTACAGTTGCTTTCATGACAGTGATAGGACGGCACCCGTCCGGCTTTGTTACGCAAGGGCGCGTAAACCACCGTTAAGAATTGTTAAGTCGAATGAAATGAGTGAGTTTAGAAGTGTCGGGATAGGAGAAAAATGTGCAGGGCTGGCCGGATTCGTTCGAGAGCGGTGGAAAGCTCCCGGCCCATGCGCTGTGACGGTTCATACAAGCTTTTGGGTTACATCCGTCTCGCACCTGCCAGCTGTCACAAGTACGTGCTTTGACATTGGGTATGGATTTGCACCGTTCTCCCCGCACCTCCTATGGCAAAAGGGCAGTAAATGGATCAGGAAAATGAACAGGGGGTTCCCGCTGAGCACAAGAGCGTCGAAACACCTTCAAACCCAGGGCCGTCCGTACCAGCAGACGGACACGCGCCCCCACCCAACGGATTTCCTGCGGAACCGCTGAAAGCGTTACCTCCCGGCCCCACTAAGGCTCCTCCGCCGGTGCGTCGCCGGAGTCGGGCCTGGCTATGGATTTTACTGGCGGCAGCGGCAATTGCAGCAGCGTTCTTGTTCTATCGATCGAGCGACACGAAGAAACCGGCCGAGACAAAGAAAGGCGGAGCTGGTGGCGGCGCGCGCGGACAGGGCGCGGCCGCAATCACCGTGGGACAGTCCACCACCGGCAATATGAACATCTATGTGCAGGCGCTCGGGACCGTCACACCGATCGCGACGGTCACGGTTTACAGCCAGATCACCGGGCGCGTGATGGCGGTCTACTATCACGAAGGCCAGACCGTCCAGAAGGGCGATCCGTTAATCGATATCGACCCCCGCCCGTACGAAGCCACCCTGACCCAGGCGCAGGGCACACTGCAGCACGACCAGGGGTTGTTGGCGCAGGCGCGCATCGATCTGCAGCGCTATCAGGCCGCATTCGCGCGTAACGCCATCGCAAAGCAACAGCTGGACGATCAGGAACAGATCGTCGTGCAATATGAGGGCACCGTAAAAGCCGATCAGGGCACGGTGGCTTATGACGAGACGCAGCTTTCGTACTGTCACATCACAGCACCCATCACCGGACGCGTTGGCCTGCGGCTGGTCGATCCCGGGAACACCATCTTTTCCGGCAGTAATTCCACTCTGGTGGTAATCACGCAACTGCAGCCCATCACCGTGGTATTCAGCGTTTCCGAAGACGATCTCGCGCTGATTCAGTCGCAGATGAAAGGCGGACGGCGTCTGACAGTGGACGCGTTCGACCGGTCGAATGAGAAGAAGATCGAGTCCGGCACCCTTACGTCGCTCGATAACCAGGTGGATACCACGACCGGCACGGTCAAGTTCCGCGCGGAATTCGCTAATCGCAACCTGGCTCTGTTCCCCAACCAGTTTGTGAACGCACGACTGCTGGTGCGCACTTTGCGAAATGCCACGCTGGTGCCATCTGCCGCCGTGCAGCACAACGGTACCGCCGCATTCGTTTACGTGGTGAAACCGGGAAACACCGTCGCGGTTCAGGATGTCACCGCGCTCAGCAGCGACGATGAGAACACGGCGGTGCAGAACCTGAATCCCGGTGTCCCTGTTGCCACCACCGGCTTCGATCGCCTCGAGAATGGCGCGCAGGTGCTGACGCGCCAGCCCAATCAGGGCGCCGCACCTGGACGCGGCTCAAATGCCAGGAGCGGGGGCACTACCGCCCCATGAATCCCTCCCGGCCGTTTATCCTGCGTCCGGTCGCGACGGCTTTGCTGATGGCAGCGCTGTTCCTTGCGGGCGGCGTGGCTTACTTTCAGCTGCCGGTCTCGGCGCTTCCCGAAGTGGATTACCCCACCATTCAGGTGCTGACCTATTACCCGGGCGCGAGTCCCGAAGTGGTGGCCTCCGGCGTGACCGCGCCGCTCGAGCGGCAGTTCGGCGAAGTGGCCGGCCTGAGCCAGATGACCTCCACCAGCGCCGGCGGCGTCTCGGTCATCGTCATGCAGTTCCAGCTCAGCCTCAACATCGATGTGGCGGAGCAGGAAGTGCAGGCGGCTATCAATGCCGCCCAGAGTTATCTGCCAGCCAACCTGCCGACCCCTCCGATTTACAGCAAGTCCAACCCTGCCGACGCTCCCGTCCTGACGCTTTCGCTTACCTCGACGGAAATGGCGCTGTCGACGGTGGAGGACCTGGCCGATACGCGCCTCGCGCCGAAGATTTCCCAGATTTCCGGCGTAGGCCTGGTCAGCATCTCCGGCGGGCAGAAACCGGCCGTGCGCATCCAGGCCAACCCCACGGCGCTGGCCGCTTACGGCATCAATCTGGAAGATCTGCGCAACGGCGCTGACCGGAAACAGCCTGAACTCCGCAAAAGGCAATTTCGATGGACCGGCGCAGGATTACACGATCAATGCCAACGACCAACTGCTGACCAGCAGCGATTACAAGGGCGTTGTGGTGGCTTACCGTAATGGAGCGCCGGTCATGCTGACCGATGTGGCGCGGGTGGTTGACGGCGTGGAAAACACCAAGCCTGGCGGCGTGGACGAACTACACGCCTTCGGTGATCCTAAACATTCAGCGGCAGCCTGGCGCCAATACCATTCAGGTGGTGGACAGCATCCAAAAGCTGCTGCCGCAGCTGGAGAGCACGCTTCCGAGGGCGGTTCACGTAGCAAGTGGTCACCGACCGCACCACGGCTATTCGGGCTTCGGTCAAAGACGTTGAGTTCGAACTGCTGCTCACCATCGCACTGGTTGTGATGGTGATCTTCCTGTTCCTGCGCAGTCTCTCGGCCACCATCATTCCCAGCATCGCGGTGCCGCTGTCGCTGGTGGGTACGTTCGGCGTCATGTACCTGGCCGGCTACAGTCTGAACAATCTGACGATGATGGCGCTTACTATCTCCACCGGCTTCGTGGTGGACGACGCCATCGTGATGATTGAAAATATCTCGCGCTACATCGAAGAGGGCGAGAAGCCGCTGGATGCCGCGCTGAAGGGCGCCGAGCAGATCGGCTTCACCATTCTGTCCCTTACAGTCTCCCTGATCGCCGTGCTGATTCCGCTGCTGTTCATGGGCGATGTGGCGGGCCGGCTGTTCCGTCAGTTCGCCGTCACGCTGGCCGTTACGATTGTGCTCTCGGCATTTGTGTCGCTGACGCTCACGCCCATGATGTCCGCTCGGCTGCTGCGTTACACGCCTCCGGACCAGCAGGGCCGGTTTTATCGAAGCTCCGAGCGCATGTTCGAGAGCATCATCGCGTTTTACGGCCGCACGCTGAAATTTGTGCTGCGCTTCCAGACCATCACGCTGCTGGTGGCGGTGGTTACTCTGGCGCTCACTGTGATCTTGTACATCACGGTTCCCAAAGGGTTCTTCCCGACGCAGGACACCGGAATCATTCAAGGCATTTCACAGGCTTCCGCCACCACTTCATTCGAGAAGATGAAGGAGAGCCAGCAGGCGCTTGTGAAAGTGCTGCTCGCCGATCCAGCGGTGGAAGGTGTCTCGTCGTTCATCGGCGCGGACGGAACCAACACCACGCTGAACAGCGGCCGCATCCAGATCAACCTCAAAGCCGCTGGACCAGCGCGGAATCTCCGCAACCGACGTGATCGACCGGCTGGTGCCCAAGCTGGCGAAGGTGGAAGGCATCCAGCTCTACATGCAGCCGGTGCAGGATCTCACCGTGGACGACCGCGTGAGCCGCACGCAGTACCAATACACCGTGGAAGACCCCAACCAGACCGAGCTGAACGCAGTGGTGCACGATCTGGTTGCTCAGCATGAAGAAGCTGCCGCAGCTGGCCGACGTGGCCACAGATCAACAGCTGGGCGGAGTAGCGGAGGCGCTTACCATTGACCGGCTGACCGCGTCGCGCTTCGGCATCACTCCAGCCACCATCGATAACACCCTTTACGATGCCTTCGGGCAGCGGCAGATCAACACGCTGTATACGCAGCTGAATCAGTATCACGTGATCCTGGAAGCCGATCCGCGGTTTCAGGTGGATCCGCGCAAGCTGCACGACATCTACATCCAGTCATCGCTGACCAGCAGTTCTTCCGCCTCGGCTTCTTCGAGCACAGCGGGTTCTTCGTCAGGGGCGGGCGCGGGAGCTTCGGCGTCGCCTGGCAACGCGCTGCTCACGGCGTCCTCCCGCGCAGGTGTTTCCTCGCCCGCTTCAGACACCTCGGCGCTGGTTTCCGGGAACGTCAGCAGCACGTTGGGCTCGTCGGGTGTCAGCTCCACTTCCGCGCTTTCGGCTTCTTCCAATGCCGGTTCTGTCACCAGCGTGCTTTCGGGAACCCGCAATCAGAACAGCATCTCTTCCAGCGCGAATACATCGGCCAGCGGAACCTCGCGCCCGGGTTCGGCGAACAACGCCGCGCCGGGGTCTTCGGGCGGAGGGGGCGGCGGCGGAGCGGGCAACAGCGCCGGCGGCGGCTCCATTCTTCCCACGCCCATTCCGCTAAGCGCCTTTGCGCATTTCCGAACGCAAAGCGAATCGCTCTCCATCAACCGTCAGGGCCAGTTCCCGGCCGTCACCATTTCGTTCAATCTGGGGCCCGGCTATTCGCTCGGTCAGGCGCTGGATGCCATCAATAAGGTGATCGCGCAAAACAAACAGCCGGTCAGCGTGGTGGCGAACTATCAGGGCACAGCGGCTGCCTTTGAAGGCTCTCTCTCAAACGAGGGGCTGCTGATCCTTGCCGCTCTGGTGACGGTGTACATCGTGCTCGGCGTGCTCTATGAGAGCTTCGTTCACCCCATCACCATCCTTTCGACACTGCCCTCCGCCGGCGTAGGCGCGCTGCTGGCCCTGATGCTCTTCCATCTGGATCTGGACATCGTCGCCATTATCGGAATCATCCTGCTGATCGGCATCGTGAAGAAGAACGGCATCATGATGGTGGACTTTGCGCTGGAGGCCGAGCGCAATGAGGGCAAGAACGCCACCGAAGCCATTTACCAAGCCTCTCTTCTGCGCTTCCGGCCCATCATGATGACTACGATGGCAGCGCTGCTGAGCGGTCTGCCTCTTGCCTTCGGTTCCGGCATCGGTTCGGAGCTGCGCAAGCCGCTTGGCGTGGCCATGGTGGGCGGCCTGCTGTTCAGCCAGGTGCTGACGCTCTACACCACTCCGGTGATCTATATCTTCTTCGACAACCTTGGCGCGCGTTTCGCCCACCGGCGGCCCAGCAAGACCACGATCGCGCAGCCGGAGCAGGCGCATTCATGAACCCGTCGCGCCTCTTTATCGAACGTCCGGTCGCCACCACTCTGCTGACAGTCGCCATCGCGCTGGTTGGTGCGATCGCGTTCGTCGTTCTGCCCGTTTCCCCGCTGCCGCAGGTGGATTTCCCCACCATTACCGTCGCCGCTCAGCTTCCCGGCGCCAGTCCGGACATCATGGCCTCATCGGTTGCAACACCACTCGAGCGCGAGTTCGGCCACATCTCCGGCGTAACCGAGATGACGTCGTCGAGTACCCTCGGCACCACCAGTGTGACGCTGCAGTTCGATCTAAGCCGCGATATCAACGGCGCTGCGCGCGACGTGGAAGCGGGCATCAATGCGGCGCGCACATACCTACCCGCCAATCTGCCCGCGAACCCGACTTACCGGAAGGTGAACCCCGCCGACTCGCCCATTCTGGTGCTCGGCGTCCAATCCGACGTCTATGACGTAGCCTCGCTCTACGATGAAGCTTCCACGGTGATCGAGCAGCGCATTTCGCAGATCACCGGCGTGGGCCAGGTGACCGTGGTGGGCGCTTCGCTGCCGGCCGTGCGCATCGAACTCAATCCGAACCAGCTCTCGAGCTATGGCATCAGTCTGCCGGCGGTGCAGCAGATCGTGGCCGGGCAGAATTCCAATCTGGCCAAAGGCCAGTTCTCCGACGGCAACACCACCGCCGATATCCTCGCCAACGATCAGATCTCGAAAGCCGTCGACTACAAGCCGCTGGTCATCGGGTACCACAATGGCAGCGCGGTTCGCCTCCAGGATGTCGCGGATGTGGTGGATTCGCAGCAAACGGTGCGGCAGGCCGGGTTCCTGAACGGCAAGCCTTCGGTTAACATGCTGATCTTCCGGCAGCCCGGCGCGAATATCATCACGACCGTGGATGCCGTGAAGGCTGCGTTGCCAGCGCTTCAGGCCAGCGTCCCGCGCGGTCAGCATATCATCACCATTCTCGACCGCACGCTCACCATCCGCGCTTCCGTTTCGGATATCGAGCGCACGCTGGTGATCTCGGTGATGCTGGTGGTGCTGGTGGTGTTTTTGTTTCTCCGAAATCCGCATGCCACGCTGATTCCGGCTGTAGCCGTTCCGGTCTCGCTGATTGGCACATGCGCAGTGATGTACCTGTGCGGTTACTCGCTCGACAACCTATCGCTGATGGCGCTGGCTATCGCGAGCGGCTTCGTGGTGGACGACGCCATTGTTGTCATGGAAAATATCTCGCGCCACCTGGAGGAGGGGCTGACGCCGATTCAGGCCGCTCTCAAGGGCGCGGCTGAGATTGGGTTTACAGTCTTCTCCATCAGCGTTTCCCTGATCGCGGTATTCATTCCGCTGCTGCTAATGGGCGGCATCATCGGGCGCCTGTTCCGCGAATTCGCCATCACGCTTTCCACCGCGATCATCGTATCCATGGTGGTCTCGCTGACCACAACGCCTACCATGTGTTCGCGCGTGCTGCGGGCCGAAAAAGACATCCAGCACGGCCGGCTGTACCAGTGGAGTGAGCGCATTTTCGATTTCATCCTCTCCTGTTATCGCAGCAGCCTGATCTGGGTGCTGGACCATCCCGCGCTGGTGTTCGTCGTCTTCCTGGCAACGCTGGGCGTGAACGTTTACCTGATCGCCAGGGTACCCAAGGGATTCTTTCCGCAGCAGGACACCGGAGCCGTTGCGGGCGGTATGCAGGGACCGCAGGACACGTCGTTCTACGCCATGCGGGAGACGGTGCAGCGGGCCGTGAGCGTGATCAAGTCCGACCCCGGCGTAGAGAATGTGATGGCCTTTACCGGCGGACAGGGAGCCACGAACAGCGGCTTCACTTTCATCGCGCTGAAGCCGCTCGATCAGCGCGCCGATACCAGCGCGGCGGATATCATCGGCCGGCTGCGCCCGAAGCTGGCACGCATCCCCGGAGGCGCGACGTTTCTGCAGCCGGTGCAGGATATCCGCATCGGCGGCCGTCAGTCCAATGCGCAGTACCAATACACTCTGCAGGCCGAAACCACGGCGGATCTGATGAAGTATGGTCCTCTGCTGCTGACCGAAATGCGCCGCACGCCAGGCTTCGAAGACATTAGCACCGATCAGCAGAATCATGGCTTGCAGGCCCTGCTCAACTATGACCGGCCCACTGCCGCGCGCCTTGGCGTAACGCCTCAGCTGATCGACAACACGCTGTACCATGCGTTCGGGCAGTCCGAGATCTCGACCATCTACACGCAGCTGAATCAGTATTACGTGGTGATGGAAGCAGCTCCAAAATACTGGCAGTCACCCGCCGGCCTCAAAGATACCTACCTGGTTCCGCGGACCGGCGGCGGTCCCATCCCGCTCGATTCGGTGCTGAAGTACGTTCCTTCAACCTCGCCGCTTTCGGTCAATCACACCGGACTTTTTCCGTCCGTAACCGTTTCTTTCAACCTGGCAAACGGCGTCTCGCTGGGCGAGGCCGCGCAGGAGATACAAAATCTGCAGCAGAAACTGGGAATGCCGAAATCCATTCACGGTCAGTTCTCCGGCACCCTGCAGGCGTTTCAGGAATCGCTGAAGACCGAACCCTACCTGATCCTGACCGCGGTCCTGGCGGTGTATCTGGTGCTGGGCATTCTGTATGAAAGCCTGATTCATCCCATCACCATTCTTTCCACGCTTCCTCCGGCCAGCGTCGGCGCCATTCTCGCGCTGCTGCTCACGAAATCGGAACTCAACGTGATGTCCATCATTGGCATCATTCTGCTGATTGGGATTGTAAAGAAGAACGCGATTATGATGATCGATTTCGCGCTGAGCGCGGAGCGCAACCTGGGCATGAACACGCGCGATTCCATCTTCGAAGCTTCCGTGCTGCGCTTCCGCCCCATCCTGATGACCACCATGGCCGCGCTGTTCGGAGCGGTGCCGCTGGCTCTGGGGACCGGCATGGGATCGGAACTGCGCCGCCCGCTCGGCATCTCGATCATTGGCGGCCTGATTGTCAGCCAGGCGCTTACCCTCTACACCACTCCCGTGATCTATCTTTTCCTCGACCGGCTCCGCCTCCGAGTGCAGGGCCACAAAGACGTCCCGATGCGCGCGCCCACGGAGGCGACGGCATGAACACCATGAACTTTATGCGCAGAGTATTCTTTCCGGCACTGTGCGCGGTCTTGCTTACCGGCTGCGTAGTTGGCCCGAAATACGCCAAGCCAACCGTTCCCGCTCCTCCAGCTTTCAAGGAATCGGCTCCTGCGGCCTACTCCGCAGCCCCTCCCGGCACCTGGCAGCCCGCGCAGCCGCAGGACGCCGTTCTCAAGGGCAAGTGGTGGGAGATCTTCAACGAGCCGGAATTGAACGCGCTCGAAGACCAGCTCGAGATCGATAACCAGAACATCGCACGCTATTTTCAGAATTTCATGGCCGCGCGCGCTCAGGTTCGCGAAGCGCGCTCCGGCTTCTTCCCGGGCGTAACCGGCGGACCGAGCATCACGCGAACGGGAACAGGTTCCGGCACCAGTCCACAAGCGGGTAACTTTTCGCTGCCTTTTGATGTCTCCTGGCAGCCCGACCTGTGGGGGCGCATTCGCAACACGGTGAAAGAATTCCAGTACGGCGCACAGGTAAGCGCGGCCGATCTGGAAAACGAGCGTCTTTCCGAGCAGGCCAGTCTGGCAGCCTATTATTTCGAACTGCGCGGGCAGGACACTCTGCAGGATCTCTACAACCGGACAATAGCCGCGGAACGGCAGTCTCTGGAGTTGACCCGCGCTCTGGTGGAAACGGGAATCGACAGTCCGGAAGCGCAGGCGCAGGCAGAAGTTACCCTGCAGAACGCCGTCGCGGCAGGTACCGGCATAGCGGCCAACCGCGCTCTTTATGAGCACGCCATGGCGACGCTGATCGGCAAGCCCGCGTCCGAATTCTCCATGCCGGTCCGGTTGCTCACCACTCCCATTCCCGCGATCCCGGTCGGAGTCCCATCGCAGCTGCTGCAGCGACGGCCCGATATCGCGGCAGCGGAACGCACCATGGCGCAGGCGAACGCGCTGATCGGAATTGGACAGGCTGCCTACTACCCAACAATCAGCCTGGGCGGAAGCGGCGGTCTGCAATCTTCGGTGATCTCAAAGCTGTTTTCGATGCCGGCGCTGTTCTGGTCCGTGGGCGCATCGGCATCGGAGACGCTGTTTGACGCCGGTCTGCGGCGCGCCACCATCGCCCAATACACGGCCACATACAACGCCGATGTGGCTGCTTACAAGCAGACCGTGCTGACTGCTTTTCAGCAGGTGGAAGACAACATTGCCACCCTGCGCGTCCTCTCTGCGCAGATCATGCAGCAGGAATTGGCGATTCGGGCATCTCAACGCTATCTGGACATTGCCCTCGCCCGGTACCAGACAGGACTGGACCCATATCTGAACGTCATCACCGCTCAGAATACGCTGCTCTCGGATCAGCAGACTCAGGTGACCCTGCGAATCAGTGAAATGAATGCAGCGGTCCAACTGATTCAGGCACTGGGCGGCGGCTGGGATGACACGAAGCTGCCGGCCGCCACCCAGGTTACCAGCGATTCGGTAGCCGCCCCCATGGGACGCAATAAACCCTGATTTTCCGCATTTCCGGCCATCGAAAGTTATAATTCGAATCCATTTTTTCTAAATTTCCCAGCCTGTCGGTGCACAGGTACGCTTTAGAACGGGTTCGAGTGGCTATCTTAGTGTAATCGCTTCTCTTACCATTAATAGACAACTCCACTTGACCATGTGTGTATCTCGGTCGCCTTAAGTATTTAAATTTGAAATTATTGCGTATTTCCGTACTTTGTATTACCATCTTTTCAACAAACAATAAGTTTGAATTAAGTTAAACGGGCGTTCGTTAACCGACATCTTGGTCGCGGAGGATTTACATTGACCGTCAAAGCTGTAAGCAGTCCTGCATTTCGAAGCTGTCGTCGAACACCGTACGACCCCATCCTGTCGGGAACGCGGCGAACCAGCCCGTATTGCACCCGATGAAGATTCTTTTCCTCAATCAGTTCTTTTGGCCGGACGCATCCGCCACCAGTCAGTTGCTCGGCGATGTAACCAGCCACTTAACTGCGTCGGGCCGGCCTGTCTCGGTGATTTGCGGATCGGCGAGCTACGAAAGCTCCACTCCGCAGACTCCGCCGGATGTCGAAATCATTCGCCTCAGAACCTCTGCGTTTTCCCGCAGCCGTTTCGGCCGTGTCGGTTCGTATCTTAGTTTCCTCGCCGGAGCTCTGTGGCAGGGATTTCAGGTCAGTTCCCCGGACGTGGTAGTTACGCTGACCACTCCCCCGCTCCTTTCGCTTGTCGGCCTGGCCATCCAAAAACTACGCGGCGCCTCGCACGTGATCTGGGAAATGGACGTGTACCCCGATGTTGCCATTGATCTGGGTGTGATTGCCAACGGCAGCATCGCCGCCCGCGTGTTCGGGTGGCTGGCGGACCTGCCGCGCAAACAGGCTGACCGAGTGATTGTTCTGGGCGAGTGCATGAAGACCAGGCTTCTGGCTCATGGCATTCCGGAAGAAAAGATCTTTATCGCCGAAAATTGGGCGGACAGCGACGATGTGCAGGAAGGCAGCGTCCTTGATTCCCTGCCAGCCGCGCCGGCGCCGCTTTCCATTTTGTACTCGGGAAATTTTGGATTGGCGCATGATGCCGTTACCGTTTCCCACGCATTGCGTGCGCTGCACACGGACAATCAGGCGGCGCCGCGGATCCAATTCACGTTTGCGGGCGGCGGTTCCCGTTACAGCTGGCTGCGGAATCTGTGCGAGGAGGAGAAACTGACCAACGCCGCTTTCCTACCCTACTGCGAACGGCATGAACTCGGCGCCAGGCTGGCTTCGGGACACATCGGGCTGGTGGCGCAAAAAACGGAGTGCCTCGGTTCGGCGGTACCCAGCAAGACCTACGGGATTATGGCCGCCGGAAGGCCAATTCTGTTCATCGGGCCGCGAACAGCCACGCCAGCGCGGATCATCGAACGGTATAAGTGCGGCTGGCAGGTGGAATGCGGCGACGTTGAGGGTCTCACCACCCTCCTGCGCGAACTCGACAGCGACCGCGAGCGGATCACAGAAGCCGGCGAACGAGCTCACCGGGCGTTTGTCGATCACTATCAGCGATCCATCGGAGTCGCGCGGATTGCGAGAATCATCGGTTCCAAAAGCGAAGTGAAAACCGGAGCCCGTGCGCATGCGGCTGTTGGCTGACATGCGTCCGGCGCGCACCTGTTCCGCTTTTCTGCTGCTGCTGAGCGCGGCGGCGGGCGCGCAAAAGCCCCAGCCTCCCAACGCGGCCGAGCGCAATCTGCAGGCCTGCGAAAAGGGCCAGCGGCTCTGTGACCTTTCGCAGCTGACACCGGCCGAGCGCAATACCATTTCCGCCATGGTGCAAAGCCGCAATTACGAGCGCTGCGCCAGCTTTGCTTCTTCCTGCGACCCTGTGATGCTCACCCCTGCGCAGGCAGCGGAGGTCAAGAAAGGCTGGGTGGAGCGCAACCGGCAAAACTGCTTGTCCGGAAGTTCCCGCTGCGATCCAACTATTCTTTCTCGTGCCGAGTCCGCTGGAGTGCACCGGGAACAGCTGAAGCGCAACTTTGACCAGTGCATGGAGAATTCGGCGCACTGCGATCCTCTTGCTCTCTCCCCGGAGGAACTGAAGCGCGTACACGACGCCCGCGTGGCGCGAAACGTGGAGAATTGTCGGCAGTCTCTTGCGAGCTGCAATCCCATCGAGCTGACGGCGGAACAGAGCCGTGCCATTGATGAAGCGGGAAGGCGTAAGAATCTGCAGGAATGCATGGAAGGTAAGAACCATTGCGATCCCCTGGCCTTGACCCCGGCAGAAACCACTAAAGTGCAGGCGGAAGGCAGGCAGCGCAATTTCGAAAGATGCCGGCAGGGAGTGGTGCCGTGCGACCCGCTGCTGCTTACCGCGCCCCAGTCCGCGGGCGTTTCGGCCGCCTATTCGCAACGCACCAGCTTTGCCCGGGCGAAGTAAATCGCTCTTTTCGCCTATGAATTCCTGTTGCCCAACGAGCTATTGACACTTGTAAAATTAGAATGATAGGTTGGATCTATTCTTATAGAATTTCCGCCGCAAACGCTTGACAATGCCTAACATAAAAAATAGAACGCGCGTGGTTTACTTCCGGATCTCGGAGGACGAGTTTTCTAAATTGTGCGGGCTGCGCGAAGTGAATGGCGCGCGGAGCGTTTCAGAACTGGCCCGGTCCGCGATCCACGCATTGCTTCAGGAAACCGGAAGTTCTCCCTACGACGAGCTTTCGCGCAGATTGGGAGCGCTGGAACGCAGCATATCGGAGATAACCGGCCACTTGAAAATTTTGAGTCAGGGCGCCGGTTCGGTGTGTCGGGAGGTGATTTGAAACTCCGTTTCTTACTAATCGCAGGCGCGGCAGCTACGATGCTGCAGGCCCAGCCGCCAGCCGCAACGCCGGCGGCGACAACGGTGCCGGCAGTCCCGAGCGGTGACAACCTTCGCCCCAGTTATGTTTTGGCTCCGGGCGATCAGATCCTGATTCGCGCATTTGAAATGGATGAAATCGGCGACCGGCCGGTAATGGTCGACGGAGACGGCAATATTAATGTCCCGGTTCTGGGCCTGGTGCCCGTTTCCGGCCTCACGGTTTCTCAGCTCGAAACGAAACTGGTGGCTCTGCTGCGGAAGTATGTGAAAGAGCCGCGCGTCACCATCAGCATCACGCAGTTTCGCAGCGAGCCGGTATTTTTCGTGGGCGCCTTTCAGAAGCCCGGCATTTATCCGCTGCAGGGCCGCCGCACTCTGGTGGAAATGCTGTCCGCCATCGGCGGACTACAGCCGAATGCAAGCCGCTTTATTAAGGTGGCGCGCCGCAAGGAGGTTGGCCCCATTCCTCTGCCCAATGCCGTGGATACGCCGGACGGCAAAGGGTCATCCGTGCGCATCAGCCTGGGCAGTCTTCGGGACAACGTCAACCCCGCGGAGGACATCGTGCTGCAACCGTTCGACGTCGTCACGGTCGAGAAAGCCGAACTCATCTACGTCAACGGCGCCATCGGCAAAGTTGGCGGCATCGATTTGCTCGAAAAGGACTCAATGTCAGTTTCACAGCTGGTGTCCCTCGCGGGAGGCCTGGCGCCTGGCGCGCAGGGTACCCGGGCATGGATTCTCCGGCCGGTGCTTAACACCGACAAGCGCGCCGAAATTCCGCTCAATCTGACCCGCATCTTTGACGGCAAGGACGCCGACTTCCCGGTCCTCCCCAACGACTTGCTGTATATCCCTCAGAAAAAGGGATTTAAACAGAGCTTTGGCAAGGGGCTATTGGTCGCCCTTCCGATTGCGATCAGCCTGGCCGTTGTGCTCGCAACACGCCTGTGAAAGAAATGGAAGACACGACTCCAAAATCCGAAAGCGCAGTAGCACGCGTCCGCACGGCTACAGCCGATCTACTGCGGCCAGTGCCCTACAAGCCGGGTCCCACGATGATGGGCCTTGCGAAACGCCCGGAAGAAAAGTCCAATTATCCACAGGCTCTCTGGGCTGGTAAGTTTCTCATCATCGCCGGTGCCGTTCTCGGTGCCACCATCGGCGTTCTGATGGTCGTCAAACAGGTTCCCACCTACCGCGCCGATACCACTCTCGAACTCACCGCGCCCAACACGTCGTTCCTGGGAAAGGGCTCACTCGATCCACAGGCTGCTGAAAGTTATATGGTGAACAGCGCCAACATTCAGACGCAGCTGCGGATTATGACCGGGCCCGCCCTCATCCGCAAAGCTATAGAACGCGTGTCCCTCGAATCGCCGCCCATTGCGCCGCCTGTATCGGGCTTCGTGAGCAAGATTCGCAACAGGTTCCGCCTGATTCCGCAGGACAACCTGGAATTCCTCCGGGAATCGGTGAGTGCGGCGGCTTTGAGCATCTCCGCCCGCCAGGTTGGCACCACCCACCTGATCAACCTGAATTGCGATTCGATTTCCGCCGACATCGCGGCTTCTTTCGTGAACGCGCTTGCTGCTGAATATATCTCACAAAGCCAGCAGGTGCGGTCCAGTGCGGCAACGCGAACCCTCCAGTGGCTCGGCACACAGTTGGAAGACGCTAAGGGCAAGATGGGCGAAGCCGACGCCAAGCTCCAGGAGTTCATCAAAAGGCAGGGGCTTCCATTTGTCCTGGAGCAGAATACGCTCGCGACCAGCAAGCTGAAGGATCTGCAGGATGCACTAGCGGCCAGCCAGAACGAAAGAATTGCCAAGCAGTCGCGCAACGACCTCGCGCGGTCGAGCCCCGTAGACACCCTCCCGGAGATCCTGGATGACGGCAGCTTGAAAGCTCTGACAACGTCGATAACCAGTCTGCGCAAAGAGCGGGCGAACCTTACCGCAACTCTGACACCGGAACACGTAAAGGTCCGGCGAATCGATTCAGAAATCGCCGAATTGGAAGCCACCCTGAAACGCGAGAAAGCGAACTTGGTCCAGCGAATCCAAAACGATTATGAGGCCGCGCAAAAACGCGAAAAGCTCATGACCAGCGCTTACAACGCACAGGCTCGCGTGGTCGCATCGGAAAGCGACGGCGCGGCGCAGTTCACCGCACTGAAGCGCGATGCCGAGTCTTCGCGGCTGGCTTACAACCAGCTGTCGGATCAATACAACTCGATGGAGCTTACCGCAGCAGTGCCAACCAGTCTTGGCCGCGTGATCGATCCCGCCACGCCGATTCACACACCTTTGAAACCGCAACCTGCTCGCGACATCTCGATGGCAACATCCCTGGGCGCGGCGCTGGTCGGCGCCCTCCTGATTACCCGGGAGACACTGCGGGTCAAAAAGCTAAGCCGCGTCTTCGCCTCCCCTGGAGATACGGGCAATGCACTGAATATTCCCGAACTTGGCATCATCCCGGCGTTCCTGTCCGACGGCTCGCTCCGAAAGGAAGCTCCGTTCAGCCTGCGCACCCTGCGGATCGGTCCACGCCGGGAGCAAATCGGTGTTCCCGATCTTACGTCCTGGTCGAAACAGCCGTTTCTCGCCGAGTCGATCCGTCATGCAGTCACGTCCATCCTGGTCCACGGCAATGGGGAACTTCATCAAATGCTCGTCGTCACCAGTGCGAGCCCAGCTGAGGGGAAGACCACCTTGATCGGGAACCTGGGTGTCGCCATGGCCGAAACAGGCAAGCGCGTTCTTATGGTGGATGCCGATCTGCGTGCGCCCCGTCTGCACTCCCTGTTCCGTATGGATCGAAGCAACGGACTCTCCGATCTGTACGACAGCCCCACGCCAGTCGGCGAAATTGTTCTGCAGCGATATGTGAAGCCAACGAACATCGCCAACCTGTCGCTGCTCTCGAGCGGCGATATGGAACTGCAAAGGCTCGGCGAGATGCTGTTCTCCCGGCGAGTCTCGGAAATTTTTTCCCGCCTGAGAAAAGAATACGATTTCGTCCTGGTGGACACCGCCCCTACACTGCAGTTCTCCGACGCGCGACTGCTCGGTCAGTTCTCAGACGGCGTCATCCTGATCGTTCGCTCGGGAATCAGTTCCCGCGAGAATGTGCAAGCGACCGCACAGCGCATCGCCGAAGACGGCATTCCCATCGTCGGCACTATCCTGAACGACTGGCAGCCGGGTCCGCGGGGGTCGGCAGCCAGCAACTACTATTACGATTCCTACAGTTCGTACGAACGGGTCTCCTCGGGCACCGAGACCGCGAGTTCATGAGGTCGCGGAGCACATGAAGGATATCGCCATCCGTGTCCGGAATCTCGGCAAGACCTACCAGATCAGTTCGGACCGACACTCCGGGCGAACGCTCCGAGATGCGCTTGCCGCCGCAGTAACTTCTCCTTTCCGCATCTTGACGCGAGGCAATCGCGAAAGGCAAACGAGACAGATCTTTCATGCCCTGCGGGATGTCTCGTTTGAGATCCAGCGCGGCGAGGTGGTAGGCGTAATTGGGGGGAATGGAGCCGGCAAGAGTACCCTGCTGAAGCTGCTCTCGCGAGTAACCGAGCCGAGTACCGGCTTCGCGGAAGTCCAGGGCCGGGTCGGTTCTCTGCTGGAAGTCGGAACAGGTTTTCACCCGGATCTCACAGGCCGCGAAAACGTCTTTCTAAACGGCGCCATTCTGGGTATGCACCAATCGGAGGTTCATCGCAAATTCGACGAGATCGTTGCCTTCTCTGAAGTCGAGAAGTTTCTGGACGTGCCGGTAAAGCGATACTCCTCCGGTATGTACATGCGCCTGGCGTTTGCCGTGGCAGCTCATCTGGAGCCTGATCTGCTGCTGGTGGACGAAGTTCTTGCGGTGGGCGATGTCTCCTTTCAGCGAAAGTGCCTGACTCGTCTGAAACAGATTGCCGCGGACTCGGGACGCACCGTGCTGTTCGTCAGCCATGATATGCAGGCTGTTCAAAGCCTGTGCAGCCGTGTTCTGCACATGGACCATGGCAGGTTAATTGACTCCGGCGGTCCACGCTCCGTGATCGGCAGGTACCTTGCGCAAATCAGTTCGGCCGCCAGCAGCCGCGTCTGGCAGACCGATCGCCCGGGAGACGCTGAGTTCCGCCTTCATTCGGTCTCCGCAACGTCACGAACTGGCGAACAAGGGGTATTCCGTAATTCGGAAGATATCTCCGTCGCGATCGGATTCGAAGCGAAGGTAGTGCGGAGTGGTCTCTGCATCGGGTTTGACATAGTGACCCCTGACGGCATAACGGTCCTGCGCAGTTATCAAACGGACATGGCCGAGCATGATTGTCCGGTGCTCCGGCTGGGAGACAACATATGGCACTGCCGAATTCCCGCGGGACTTCTGGGCGCCGGAGAATACTATATATCCCCTAAGTTAAGCATCCACAATTCTTACTGGATTGTGAATGGAGATGCGGTTGTTCGTTTTGAAATTTCTGGCTTATTCAATAGGAATGAGCAGGCCTCTGGTATCATTCAGAAAGACCTGCCGTGGCAGCTGGTCGCATAACCGGATTACCCTCGCAGATGACTTCTTCTCCTCTTCTTTCTTCTCTTTCTGTCACACGTATCCAGGCTTCTTCCGGATGGCTGGGAATCAACCTCGGTGATATCTGGCAGAGGCGGGAGTTACTGTACTTCTTAACTTGGCGTGAAGTCAAAGTACGGTACAAACAGACTCTCCTCGGAGCTTCGTGGGCGTTGCTGCAACCGCTGTTTACCATGGTAATCTTCAGCCTGTTTTTCGGGCGACTGGCAAAGGTGCCTTCGGATGGCGTTCCTTATCCAGTCTTCGCCTTCATCGCGCTGGTACCCTGGATGTTCTTTAGTAACGGTCTGACTCAATCTGCCAACAGCCTGGTGAATAACTCCCAGCTGATCACCAAAATTTATTTTCCCCGGCTCCTGGTTCCTACAGCTGCCGTAATGGGCGGAGTGATCGATTTCTGTCTCGCTTTTTGTCTGCTGATCGTTATGATCCTCTGGTACCGCCTGAGCATTCAGCTAACGGTTATATGGATTCCGCTGTTCCTTCTGCTCGCTTTCGTCAGTTCTCTGGGAGCCGGACTTTGGCTGGCGGCTCTCAACGTCGAGTACCGGGACGTCAGGCACACGCTGCCATTTCTGGTGCAGATGTGGATGTTCGCGACCCCTATCGCCTATCCCAGCAGTCTGCTGCATGAGCCATGGCATACCGTTTATGCGCTGAACCCGATGGTCGGCGTGGTAGAAGGGTTCCGCTGGGCTATTCTCGGAGCGCACGCCCGGCCGGATAACCTGTTGCTGGTTTCCTCCGTCGTGGCACTTTTCACTCTCGTCACCGGAGCATTGTTTTTCCGCCGCACGGAACGGCGATTCGCCGACCTGATCTAATCGCCCAATGCCAACCGGAACGAGCGATATCGCAATCAACGCGCGGAACCTCGGCAAGGTTTACAGCCTCGGTAGATCCGCTGCGGCCGGCTCAGGCTGGCGAAAAAAGCTTCAGAGAGGTCAGCGGACTCAGTTCTGGGCACTTCAGGATGTTTCCTTCGAAGTAGGCAGAGGACAGGTAACCGGAATCATTGGCGACAACGGCGCTGGTAAGAGCACACTGCTCAAAATCCTTTCTCGCATCACCGAGCCCTCAAGCGGCTCGGTCGAAATTTTTGGCAGGGTCGGCTCTTTGCTGGAGGTCGGGACGGGCTTTCACCCGGAACTAACCGGCCGCGAAAATATCTTCCTCAATGGCGTCATCATCGGGATGAAACGATCGGATATTCGCAAAAGGTTCGATGAGATCGTGGAGTTTGCCGGCGTGGAAGACTTTCTCGATACTCCGGTGAAACGCTACTCCTCCGGGATGTACATGCGCCTCGCCTTCTCGGTCGCGGCGCACCTCGATCCCGATATCCTGATCGTGGACGAGGTTCTTGCGGTAGGCGATAGCGCTTTCCAAAAGAAATGCCTTGGCAAGTTACACGATGTGGCTACGGAATCGAAGCGCACTGTCGTCTTCGTCAGTCACAACCTGCAGGCAATTCAAACGCTTTGCGATAACGTGTTGCACATCAAAGGCGGACGAGTTGCTGCTTTTGGCGATACCAGATCCGTGGTTGCGCGCTACCTGGAATCTACCAACGCGGCAATCAGCGGATCACGATACTGGGAGGGTGACGCTCCCGGCGACGAGAACGTTCGGCTGAGGGGAGTTGAAGTCAGGTCCGGGGGAAGTGAAAGCGGCATCTACTCCAGTTCCCAGGACGTCACCGTCGAGCTCGCGGTTGAGTCGAACGGAGTGATACCTGAGATCAGGATCGGCTTTGACCTAATCACTTCCGAAGGAATCGAGTTACTAAGTTCGGTTCGACCAAACCTGCGGCCGCACTCCGGGCTGAATCGCTGGCGTTGCACCATACCCGCGGGTCTTCTGAACGCGGGCTCCTACAAAGTGGTCCCGCATATTCGGGCCAACGAAGAATGGCTGGTCAGAGACGGAGCAGCTGTGGGATTCGAAATGATTCTTGACCACGGTGTCTCTCCTTACTGGAACTCTCTGAACGCTTCCAGTCGCCCCGGTGTGATTGCTCCCATTTTGGATTGGAGCCTGTCCGAAGTTTGTCTGACGCATGCATATTAAGAGATGCCGCCCGTACTGACTCTGGCAGTTCCCAACTGGAATGGCGGGACTTACCTGCAGCACACGCTGGAGTCCCTCGCCCGCAACCGGCCTCACGTGCGCTGGTGGTTTCAGGATTCCTGTTCAACGGATGATTCCGTCACTCTCGCGCGCCGCTTTGCCGGCCTCGAGGATCACATCCAGGTGGAGCGCGACAGCGGCCAAACCAACGGCCTGAACCGTGCGTTTCGTGCCATGGGCGGCGATATAGTCGGCTTCCTAAACTCTGACGACCTGCTTGCGGACGGGGCCGCGGAGACGGTTTTGGCCACCTTCGAGGAGAATCCGGAAGTTGACCTGGTCTACGGCGAAGTGGAATGGATCGGAGCTCAGGGCGAGAGCCAAGGGTTCCATTCCGGCCGGATCTCCTCCCTTTCGGATGTACTCGATATTTATGGGGTCTGGTGGAATCGGAAGCAATGGGTGCAGCCGGAAGTTTTTTGGCGGCGTTCTCTGTGGGATCGTGTGGGGCAGTTTGACGAATCTTTTCATCTTGCCTTTGATTACGAATATTGGGTGCGTTGCTTCCAAACCGACGTGCGGGTGAAACGGATCCCTCGCGTGCTCGCCAAATTTCGGCGTCACGCTGCACAAAAATCCACGGCCTCGGCGAAGGCTGCCGCTGAAATTCGCACGATAGTAAACAAGGCATTGACCGGCGCCTCTCTGAACCCATGGCAGGCGCTCCGACTGCGCAACAAGCTTAGTTACGACCGGTTTCACGCCGGCGAAGATGTGGGCGCATCCGAGTCTTTCCTACACAACCTCAGTCGTCATCCGGCCTGGCTCGCTTTGCCCGATGTTCGTCACCGCCTGAGCCGTTCGCGCAAGTGGCGCCTCTCCCCCAGATGAGCCCCGGCGCACTCATCTACAAAGTCAGGAAGACCCTCCGGCACGGGCCCAAAGTAGCTTGGTATCGGGACATGGTGCGTCCCCGAATCCTGCTGACCAGAACCGTCGCGCTGCCTCCTGACTCCTCCTGCGAGATTCACGTCCTTACCTCGTCAGGCGATTGGCTCAACCTGATCTGGACGCTCAAGACCTTCTATCATTTTTCCCGTCGTTCCTATGCGTTATGTATTCACGATGACGGGACGCTGCCCAAAGCCGCCCATCAGGCTCTGCGGCGGCACTTCCCCCGTGCCCGCATGATTCTCCGGCCAGAGGCGGATTCGGCCGTGCTCCCGGAACTTGCCAATTTTCCCCGATGCCTTGAACTGCGCAAGACAAACATGCTCTCGCTCAAATTGTTTGACTTCCGCCACTTTTTGCGAGCCGAGCGCATGCTGCTGATTGACAGCGACATTCTTTTTTTTGCGGAGCCCTCCGATCTCCTTCGCCGGATCGAAGATCCCGGATACCGGCTGAACTCAGTGAATGCCGACGTGCAAAGCGCGTACACAGTTGATCCCGCGACCGTGAAACAAACCCTCGGTTTCGAGATGGGTCCGCGCTTTAATTCGGGCCTGGGACTCATCCATCGTGATTCCCTGCGGCTCGACTGGATCGAGGAATTTCTCGCACTTCCCGGCATCCTCGATCACTTCTGGCGTATCGAGCAAACTCTTTTCGCACTTTGCAGCTTCCGCTTCGGATCCGAATTGCTCCCCGACGAGTACCGCGTCCAGCTCGAGGGCGAAACGCGCGGCTCCTGCCGTCATTACATCGGTGCCATCCGGCATCTCATGTACGGCCAGGGAATGTCGCGGCTCGTGCGAAGCGGCTTTCTCAAAGAGATGATGGATACATGAGGTTCATCATCACCGGGGTCGCCGGGTTCATCGGCTCAAATCTGGCAGAACGCTTAATCGCGCAGGGTCATTCAGTGATTGGAGTGGACAATCTAAGCCGCAAAGGGGCAAACGAAAATTTGGAGCGCGTACGGCGGCTGGGTGAACTCTCCTTCCATCGCGGCGACATCCGGGACGCTCGCTTTGTCTCCGATCTGTTTTCTGCAACCGGCGATTGCAACGCCGTGTTTCACCTGGCTGGTCAGGTGGCGGTCACCACGTCGATCGCCGACCCGCGCGACGACTTTGAATCCAACGCAATTGGAACTTTCAACGTTCTCGAAGCCGTCCGCACCTGCCGGATGGACCCCGTTGTGGTCTACTCGTCCACTAACAAGGTGTACGGCAAAATGGAAGACCTTTGCATCGAAGACCGCGGGGACCGTTATTACTATGCCGACCTCCCGCACGGGATTGACGAAACCCGCTCGATTTCATTTCATTCTCCCTACGGGTGCTCGAAGGGTACAGGCGACCAGTACGTTATCGACTACGCCCGCATTTACGGCATGCGGACGGTCTGTCTCCGTCAGTCCTGCATTTACGGCATCAATCAGTTCGGCATCGAGGATCAGGGCTGGGTGGCCTGGTTCATCATCGCTGCTTTGCTCGGGAAAAAAATATCAATCTACGGGGATGGCAAACAGGTCCGCGACGTGCTGTTCATCGACGATTTGCTGGATGCCTATCAGTCCGCTGTGTACCGCGGCAGAGCGGTCGCTGGGCAGGTTTTCAACATCGGTGGCGGCTCATCTAATACCCTGAGCATTCGCGAATTGGTTGCTCTTCTCGAAAAACTGCTGGGCCGCAAAGTTGACGTCGCAGTCGAAGACTGGCGCGCTGGAGATCAAAAGGTCTTCGTCGCCGATATCCGCAAAGCGCATCAGCACCTCGGCTGGGAGCCGAAGACGAGTATTGAAGAAGGTATCACTCGCCTGTATAGCTGGGCCGTCGCGAATCTCGCCCTTCTGCGCCGGTTACTGGGATAAGCCCTTGGCCAAACGTGTTCTCATGATGCCGGACTATCGGGCTGGAAACCCTTACCAGTCTCTGCTGGCCCAATCGCTTGAGGAACTCGGTGTCTCCGTCTCGTTTGCAAATGGCTACCGGCGCGGCCTGCCTCTGTGGCGCGCCGCTTCTCAATCTAAGGCGGATCTGCTTCACCTGCACTGGCTGAACCCTTATCTCAAAGGAAGCAGTTTCCTCAAACACTGCTTCTATTCCGCGAAACTGCTGGTTGACCTCGGCCTTGTCCGCCTCAGCGGCTCGAAAGTTGTCTGGACCGCTCATAATCAGGTCTCTCACGAGTCGCAATTCCCGGCCACCGAGCGCCTGGTTCAAAGGTGCGTGGCTCTTCTGGCCAGCAGTGTTGTCGTGCACTCCGAATCGGCGCGAAAGGTCCTGATCCAATCAAGGATCGCGCCGCGGGCGGACATGGTGCGCGTCATTCCCCATGGCCACTACGGAACGGCATACAGTGCGCCCGTCCAGCGGAACCATGCGCGACAGGTGCTCGGATGGGGTGACCGCGAACTCATCTTCCTCTATTTCGGAATGATTCGCCCTTATAAGAATTTGGAAGGATTGATCTCGGCCTGGAGCAATGCTCCGCAGTTGTTCAACCGTGCCACTCTGGTCATTGCCGGTGCTCCCATTAGCGCGGAATATGGAAAGCAAATTCAGAGCCTCGCGTCACGCGCCAGTGGCATCGACCTTCACCTTCATCGCGTTCCAGACGATCAAATCCATCTCTATTTTAGTGCGGCGGATGTCGTAGTTCTCCCCTTTCTCCGCATCCTCACTTCGGGAAGCCTGCTGCTGGCGGTCTCGTTCGGGAAACCTGTTGTCGCGCCACGCTTCGAGGCCATAAAAGAAAACCTCTGCGGCGCCGATCAGTTGCTGTACGACCCCGAGGATTCCGAAGGACTAAGATCCGCAATGGAAGCCGCCGCAAATCCCGAGACTAACCTTGACGATTTATCGCAGAAAGTCCGGCTGCTCTGCCAAAACCTGGGCTGGGACAGGATCGCGGCCCTGACTGCCGACGTCTATTCCTCCTGATGATGATGTCCCTCGAAACGCTCTGCTTTCGAATGCCGGCAGGTTTGCGAAGCAGGCTCCGCATTGCATTTTTGCGCCGGCTGGGGATGAAAATCGGCCTGCGGTGCCGGCTGGAGCGAATTCGCATCCGGCGAGCCTCCCAAATCGAACTGGGCGAACAAAATTCTTTAACGGAAGGCTGCTGGTTGTGGCCGATTGATGCGCCACACGACAAAATTCGAATTAGAATTGGAAGAGCGAATTACTTTAATCGCGATTGTATGATCGATTCTTGTAATATGATTGAAATCGGGAATCATAATATGTTCGGCCCCGGTGTGTATATCACCGATTCCAACCACACCATGCCCGAGACCGGCTGGGTGGCCAGTTCCCGCATGCAGCTTGGCCAGGTGAAGATCGGTGATGGCTGCTGGATCGGAACCCGGGCCGTCATTCTCCGGAACGTCACGCTGGGTGACAGGTGCATTGTCGCTGCTGGCGCGGTGGTCACAAAAAGCTTCCCGGCAGGTTCGGTGATCGCCGGCATACCCGGTCGCCTCATTAAAGTCGGTCAGAATGCCTGAGCGCATGTTGAGCTGTTGTGTGGTGATAGCCACCCGCAACCGGCCGGAGCCCGTGGCGAAAACTCTCGCGAGCCTCGAACAGCAGGAACGCCTTCCGCACCGCGTCATCGTTGTCGATTCCTCAGATACGGACGAAACTGAACTCGCGGCAACCCGCCTTGCGTCCGAAGTCGAGACTCCGATCGATTATAGGCGGAGTTCGGTCCGAAGCGCCGCCCGCCAGAGAAACGAGGGTGCGGAGCTGGCCGTTTCCGATGTTGTCCTGTTTCTTGACGATGATGTGGACCTCGACAGCCGTTGTCTCGACGAGATGATGAAAGTCTTCGAGAAAGATAGCGATTGCCGGATCGGAGGAGTAAGTGCCACCATCTCCAACCAGGTTTACAGTAACCCGACGGGCTTGAACCGTTTGCTGCTGGCCGTCTGCGTGGGCCAGTGGAGGGGCAGCTATGCAGGCAAGCTCATCGGGCCTGCGGTCAATTTTCTCCCGGAAGATCAGCCAGACACCCTGCAGCAAACCGATTGGCTGCCCTCCACGTGCACCGCTTACCGTCGAACCGTATTGCTGCAGCATCGATTTTCCGAGTTCGAAGGATACTCTTTCGCCGAGGATGTGGACATCTCTTCCCGCGTCGGGCAATCCTGCACTCTGGTCAACAACACCCGGGCGCGCGTTTTTCACCATGACATGGGCAAAGGCACACACCGCGACTGGAGGACGCTGGGAAAGAGCATGGTGATGAACCGCTACCAGATCATGTCGCGCACCATGCGGCGAACCGGCCTGGCCAATCACCTCCGCCTTTTCTGGTTCGAAATTGTGTACAGTTCGGCCGCCTGGCTGGCAGCGGGCGCCACCCGTGAGCGGCTTGCGCTGCTAAGCGAACTGCTTCGCGGAAAGGCTGCCGGTTTCGCTTCTTTATGGATACGCTTGTGACCTCGGATCTCCCCCTGGTCACGATTCTGATCGCCACCAGGGACCGGCCGGACAATCTGAAGCTTACGCTGCAGCAAATTCGCCGACAGAACTACCCGCGTCTGGAAGTCATCGTTATCGATGACGGCTCCACGGCGGACTTGAAACCGCTCGTCCGGTCATCCTGGCCGGAAGCGGTCTTCGTCCGTCACGAAACCAGCACCGGCCAGTGCCGCCGCCGCAGCGAAGGGTTCGCCATGGCGCGGGGTGAGTTTCTCTTACAACTGGACGATGATTCCCATCCGGTCGCCGCCGATGCCGTCAACCAGGCCGTCGGCGTCATGCAGGCCAATCCATCATGGGGCTGTTTGAGCTTTTACGTTTTCAACGGCCAGGAACTCCCATCCCGCTTGCCCGAACTGCAACCGAAATATCACGCGTCCTTCGTCGGATGCGGAGCCTTTTTTCGCGCCCGTGCTCTGCGCCAGGTCGGGGGTTATCGCGATTTCTTCGGCAACGAATGGGAGGAGGAAGAACTCGGTTTGAGGCTCCTCGCCGCGGACTGGGTCATCTACTTCTACCCGGAAATCCTGATTCATCATCACGTCTCTCCCCGCAATCGCAATCAGGAACGGACCTGGACACGTCAGATTCGCAACAAACTCTGGGCCGTCACTATGCACGCGCCGCTGGTGAATATCCCGGTGGAAGCAGGCTGGGTCCTGATCGTCGGCGCCATCGATGCCGTCCGCCTGTTTCGCTTCAAAGCCTACGCGCAGGCGTTACTCCAGTTCAGCGCCGGTCTTCCGAACGCGCTGCGGCTGCGGCAACCAATGTCCACGTTGTCCTGGCGGCGCTACGATGTCATGCGGTTCCGCAGCATCAACAACGAAGGCGATTACCGTGAACCGGCAAAACCCGGCTTTGGCGACCTGTCGCGATGGTTCACCAACTCCTGGATGAAGCGCGCCCGCCAGCGAAGCGTGTGGGATAAGCGTCCCGGTGACACAGGCCGCAGCCCAACCGTCGGGTTTGCGCACGAGTACACCACCAGCTCTCCCGATCGTGACGGCTGATGCGCTCCGTCCTCCTGTCGAACATTCCTCATTACCATCACCTCGCCGAAGCTCTGCACGGCGCAGGCTATCTGCAGCGCTACATCACTTCGCCCGCACTGATTGGAGATCAGCAGGCGCCGCGATGGCTTCCCGCGGCGGCGCGGCGCAAGCTGGAAGGCCGGCGCCTGCACAACGTTCCAGTCTCCCTCGTCACTCAGGTTCAGCTCCCCGAGTTACTGCAGCGCGTTCTTCCGCGCACCCGGCTCATCTCGAGAGAACGCGCTGATTGGCTGAACAACAACCTGTTCGACAGAGCGGCGCGTCGGCTGATCGAAAACTGCAACGTCCTGCATTTCGTGAGCAGCGTCGGCCTGGAAAGTGCCCGCAAAGCCAAAGCCGCGGGGGCCGTCATCATCTGCGATGTCCGGCAGGAACATCCCGAATTCCAGCGCCGCATACTCCGCGAAGAGTCCGGTCGATTCGATATCGAACCGCGCATTACCGGTTCCACCTACGAAGCAAGAGTACTGGAAGAATTCGCTCTGGCCGATTGGATTATTGTTCCTTCCAGCCATGCGAAACGCACCTATATCGAGCAGGGCTTTCCCGCCGAAAGGCTGTTCATGCTGCCGTACGGTGTCGATCTCGATCACTTCCAACCAGCCGAAAAGCCCGACGACTGCTTTCGCGTGATCTTTGCCGGATCCCTGACTCTGCGAAAAGGACCCCAATATCTCCTCGAAGCTTTCTCAAAAATGGATCGCCGCAAAGCCGAACTGGTCCTCGTGGGTCCGCTCGACCCCGCGTTTCGGAAAGTGCTTGCCCGTTATGAAGGCTCGTTCAGGTATGCGGGGGTTGCCCCCAGGATTGAGCTCTCTCAGCTGTACAGCAGCAGCTCGGTTTTTGTACTGCCGTCGCTTGCCGATTCTTTTTCCCTCGCCACGCTCGAAGCCATGGCCTGCGGCCTTCCGGTAATCGTCAGCGAGAACACCGGAGCCGCCGACGCAATGGAACCCGGCAAACAGGGTTTTGTGGTTCCGATTCGCGATGCCGCCACCCTCCAAAGCCACCTTTCCTTTCTGCAGCGCAATGAAGAGGCGCGCAGAGAAATGGGCGGTGCCGCCGCGGCCCGCGCGCGCGAATGGACCTGGGCCCGGTACGGCAGGCGCGCCGTTGATTGCTATAAGAAAATCTCGCGCGCAACCGGGGAACTTGTTACAGTAAATTAGTTAGAATTCATGTTTCCGGTTCTGATCTATTGCACGGGCGCCATTTGTATTTTTGGCACATTGATCGCCTATTTACGATTTAAAGATATTTTTCACCCCTTAATCCTCATTCTCCCGATGTGCGGCTTCATGTATGTCTACATGCCGCTCAAGCTAAGCAAAGACAATGCGCTGTTTACCTTCGTTAGCATGGATCAAGCCATCTTCTGCCAAACCATGGTTGTTCTCACCGTCAGCGCCCTGGTTCTGGGAGCCCTGATCGGAAGTGCCGCGCGATCCGGTGTGGTCACCCGGACAGCCACACGCGCCAGCCGGCAGACTCTTCATAAAGGCGCGTACATTGTCGGCGGAATTGGCTTCCTTTGCTGGCTTTACACCCTCCACGGATCGGGAGGAATTTCAGGCGCGTTCGGCAATTCTTACGGCGCCACATGGAGCGAATACGGGTATCTTCGCGACGCCGCCTATCTCGTCATTGTCGGGCTTCTTCTTCTCATTTCGCCGGAAGGAATCGATATTGGAAACAAAGTCTGGTGGATTGCAGTAGCTCTCTTTTCTTTCCCATGGGGCATTCAGGCGCTTCTCGGAGCCCGTCGCGGTCCCACTTTCATGATGACCGTTTGCATCGGCATGTCCTGGTATCTTGCCCGCGGCAAACGACCATCCGTCATCTCCATGATTCTCGCGGGCGGCGGACTCGGCCTGCTGATGTTATTTCTGGTGACGAACCGTAGCAGCATCTGCCTGAACTGCGATTTCAATCTCAAAACCGACGTGTCGGATGTTGTCACCAATGCCGACGAGTCCAACGAATACATCTTCGGCACCGGCTGTATCGCGGCTACCCGGGTCACCGGCAAATGCTACTGGGGAAGACGCTACGCCGCCCAGGTTCTGGTCCGTCCCATTCCCCGGCAAATCTGGAAAAACAAATATACCGATACCGGTCTCGGCGAACTGGAGCAGAACGCGGGTGTAGCGGGCGACGGACTCCAATCCGTCATGGGCTGGAGCGAGGTGAAAGGCGCGGCCGCCGGTATGGTCGCGGACCTCTGGGTCGAATTCTCCTGGCTCGAAGTGCCCGTGGCCTTCGCGATCGGCTGGGTCTTCGGCCGCTTCTGGCGGCGAGCGGTGGACGAGCAGAGTTTCTGGACCACAGAATATGTCATCCTCTCGATCCTTTCCATCTATCTCGTGACTCAGAGTGGCGAAGCGGTCATTTTCCGTCTGGTCATCATGTCCGTACCCGCGCTCCTGGTCTGGCGCAAGGCGATCAAAGCGGCGGAAGCCGCCGGCAACTTCCGCGTGGAGCCAGACAGCGTTCCCGCCCTGCATGTCTGACCGGCTGCGAGTCCTGATGCTGGCCACTTATTTCCCCAAGCCGGCCAATCGCCTCATGGGAACATGGGCACTCTCGCAGGCTGCCGCTCTCAACCGCCGGCTTGATCTCAGCGTCGTGTCCCTCACCAGCTGGGTGCCCGGCCTGCTGAGCGGCTTTGCTCATGCGGCCGCTTACGCGCAGTGCCCTCCGCAGTTCCAGTGGGGAGATCTGGCCGTATCCTACCCGCGAGCCATGTGGTACCCCGTGCCGCCTTTCAAAGCGCGCGCGTTTCGGAATCCCGCCGCGCAGATGCAGCTGGCTTGGGTCAGCACCCGCCGTTACCTTGCTGAAGCCGTGGAAAAACATCGGCCGGATCTCATTTACGCCCACCACACGGCAGTCAACGGCTATCTCGCTCTGCAACTCAAACGCCGGTTCCGCATTCCCTTTGTCGTCACCGACCACGACTTCGGCGAAATTGCCGAATGCGCGAACCTGCCGGCGCGCAGGCGCTTCTTCGAAGGCGTTGCGGCCGAAGCCTCCACCATGGTCGCTGTCGCCACTCGCATGGAGCGCCAGACCCGCGCTCTCTTTCCCGACGCCCGTACCTCCACCGTCCAGAACGGAACCGACCCGATACCCGCGGCGTTCCGCACCGTGCCGCGTCCGGAACATCTGCGCGGCAAAATCGTCCTCTTCAGTTGCGGCGCGTTCTACCAGCGCAAAGGCTTTCCTCTTCTAATCGAAGCGTTCGCCCAGATTGCCGCGCAGTTTCCCGACGCCATTCTCCGCATCGCCGGAGATGGTGACGAGCGCTCCCTCATCGAAAGCCGGATCGCGCATTTCGGATTGCAGGATCGCGTCCAGCTTCTCGGCTTTCTCTCCCATGACAGCGTGCTCCAGGAGATGTGCTGGTGCGACGCCTTCGCCCTGCTTGGCTGGGACGAACCGTTCGCCACCGTATTCTCGGAAGCCATGTCCGCCGGCAAGCCCGTGCTCTGCTGTGACGATGGCGGCATCACCGATGTCCTCGTAGACGAAGTTCACGGCCTCACCGTTCCTCCGCGGGATGTTCCCGCGGCTGCCTTCGCCCTGTCCCGCCTCCTCGGCGACGGCCTTCTCCGTTCCCGCCTGGGCCGCGCCGCCGAAGCGCTCTTCGAAACTTCCCTCAAATGGGATCACAACGCGGCGCGCATGGAAGGCATCTTCCGCAGCGCGGTCTCTGTCTCATGACCAGCGCACCGCCCCGCATCGCCATCATCAGCAACGCGCAAACGCCGTATCGCGCCCACGTGCACGAGCGCATCGCGCGGGAGCTGCCGGAAGTGGAACTGTGGAGCGCTTTTACCCACCAGTTCAGCAATGCGCCGTGGCAGATCCAAACCGGCGCGGAATCCCGCGCGCTTTATCTGGGCGAGGGCGAGCGCAGCGAGGACTCCAGCCGCATCGGCAACCAGCGCAACGAGTGGCGCAAAGGCAAAACCCTGCTGCGCTGGCTGGTTCACAACCATATCCGCTTCGTTCTGCTCGAAGGCTATAACGATGCCGGCCGCGTGCGTGTCCTGCTGGCCTGCCGCCGTCTGCGCATTCCCTGCTTTCTCTTCGGCGACAGCAACATCCTCGCCGATCGCCCCGGTCCGTTGAAAGCGCTGCTCAAACGCCTCGCAGTCGGCTCCATCGTTCGTCAGGCTTCCGGCCTGATGTACTGCGGCAAGCTGGGCCGCCGCTATTTCCAGCGCTACGGCGCCGCCGAAAACCGCCTGTTTCCGTTTCCGTATGAGCCTGATTACTCCGTCTTCGAGAACGTTCCGCAATCGGGCCTCGACACCGTCAAAGCCCGTTACGGTCTCAAACCAGGCCGCCGTTATCTGATCTTCAGCGGCCGCTTTGTCTCTGTAAAGCGTGTCGATCTGCTGCTGCGCGCCTTCAGCGAGGTGGCCGCAAGCCGGCCCGAATGGGACCTGATCCTAATCGGCGACGGACCTCTGCGCGAAGAATTCCTCGCGGCGCTCGCGCCGGAAATCCGCGCCCGCATCGTCACCACTGGCTTTCTCTCCGATCCCGCCGCCATCGCCGCGCTCTACCGCTGCGGCGATGTTCTGGTGCTGCCGAGCGACGTCGAACCGTGGGGCGTCGTCGTCACCGAAGCCGCCATGGCGCAGCTCGCTCTCATCTGCAGTTCCGTTACTGGCGCGGGCGTCGAACTGGTCCGCGAAGGCGCAAATGGCCGCCTCTTCGGCGCCGGCAGTTTCAGCGAACTTCGCGACGCCATCCTCGATGTCACGCGCCCGGAAAACACCAGCCGCATGAAAGCCGCCTCGCGCGGAATTCTCACCGAGTGGCGCCGCACGTCCGACCCCGTCGATGGCCTGCGCGCGTCTCTCCGCTTCGCCGGAGTCATCCCATGAGCACGCCGCGGAATCTCGACCTGACCGCCCACATGGACCACCGCTTTGGTGGACTAACTACTTCCCTGCCTCTCTACGGCGACGCCCTCCGCGAAACCGGCAAATACGATTCGCAACTAGCCGCCTTCTGCGATCCGGACGAAGCCGCGCCGGATGCCGCGCGGCCGCCCGTGGTCTTTCCCTTCGGCCGTGTGCGCTGGACGCTCGACCAGCCGCTGCGCGATCAGCTGCGCGCGCTGGTCACTCAGGCCGATGCCGTGCACATCCACGGCATCTGGCGCGAACAGTGCTCAGTCGGCGGCCAGTTCGCGCGCGCCGCCCGCAAACCCTACCTCGTTTCCGCGCACGGCATGATTGAGCCGTGGGCTCTTCGGAACCGGGCGCTCAAGAAGAAGGTTTACTGGAACCTGATCGAAAAGCGCAATCTGAACAGTGCCGGCTGTCTGCGCGCGCTCACGTCCGCCGAAGCCGCCCAATACCGCGAACTCGATCTTCACCCGCCCATCGCCGTCATTCCAAACGGCGTCGCCGCGCCGCCGTGCATCGATTCCGAACCCTTCTTTCGCAAGTTCCCGGATCTTCAGGGCAACGACATCATTCTGTTCCTCGGCCGCCTGGACAAAAAGAAAGGAATTCGCCTCCTATGTGAAGCGTGGGCCCGCATCTGTTCGGAATTCCCGGATGCGCACCTGGTGATCGCCGGTCCGGATGCCGAAGGCCAGCAGGCTTCGCTCGAAACCTTTGTCGCCGAGCGCGGCATCAGCCCACGCGTTACCTTCGCCGGCATGCTGCGCGGCCAGGAAAAGTGGGCCGCTCTTCTGGCCGCCGGCTGCTTCGCGCTTCCTTCGTTTTCCGAAGGCTTCAGCATCGCCGTGCTGGAGGCGTTGTCGACAGGCACGCCGGTGATTCTCAGCCGGCAATGTTACTTCCCCGAAATCGAGCAGTACGGATGCGGCTGGACGGTGGATCCCAACCTGCCGCAGACCATCGAAGCCGCCCTGCGGGAATGCCTCTGCGCTTCTGCGCAACAACGCCAGGACATGGGAGCGCACGCACGACGCCTGGCGCGCGAACGCTTCTCCTGGCCGGTGATCGGCGCCCAGAGCGCGGCCGTTCTGGATTGGATGCTGGGAGGCGGCGCGCCGCCGTCCTCTGTGGAGATCCGCTCGTGAGCGCGGCTCCCGGATTTCAGGTGGATCTGGCGCGGTTCGAGAACTCCTGGTATCGCTCCGGCCGCTCCCGCGTTACCGAAGCACTCTGGTTTTTCGGCGGCCTGCCGCTGCTGCGCTGCCGCCTCAATCCGTCTTCCTCAGTGCGCGCGCGCCTCCTGCGGCTTTTTGGGGCTTCCATTGGCAGGAACGCCATCATCCGGCCTGGGTTTCGGGTGAAGTATCCGTGGCTGCTCACCGTGGGTGACGATTGCTGGCTGGGCGAAGATGTCTGGATCGACAATCTGGCGCAGGTGAGCATCGGCAACAGCGTGTGCCTCTCGCAGGGCGCCTATTTCTGCACAGGCAATCATAACTGGTCCGACCCCGCCTTCGGGCTGATCGTCAAACCCATCACGCTGCGCAACGGCAGCTGGGCGGGTGCCAGATCCGTGATCTGTCCCGGAGTCGAATTCGGCGAAGGCGCCGTGGCATCCGCGGGCAGCGTGGTGATGTCTTCACTGCAGCCGTGGACCATTTACGTCGGCAACCCGGCCGTCGCGGTACGCACCCGCGCATAAAAAAGCAGGCACCGGAGTGCCTGACTCTGAAATGACGATCGGCTTAAGCGCGCCCACAGACCCAGCATTTAATCCCGATAATTCAAAAGTAATACCGATCCACATATCAATTAGCAATATTCCGGCAAACCGTTACGTGATCGCGAAAGATCCGGAGAATAATGCGCCGATGTCGCCGGCTCGCCCGAGCTCGCAATTGCCGTTTATCGTCAGGCGTATCCCGCCATCATGACGCAGCCTCCGTCGCCCTCCGGCAACTTGATTCGCAATTAATAATTCACATATCATCCTAAAACGTGGTGCTAATATAAACGGTTTAAGGATGACCAGTACTAATCACATTTTCTTACGCCATTTAGTGGCTGTTGCTTTGTCGTTATTGCTGCTTCCCTTCCAGTTATCCGCCAAAACCAAACAGAAACCAGGAGCGGGCGACAGCATTCAGTCCCAGGGACTCAAAATATTCATCCTTGCGGGTAAGGATGCTGTCAATTTCATTCCGGATCATAAAGCCACGACGCCCGTCTTAGAAATTCGCGACGATAACGACCTTCCGGTGGAAGGCGTCAAAGTGGAATTTAAACTTCCGGCCAACGGTCCGGGTGGCAAATTCGAGGACGGAAAGCAGCTAAAGTCGTTCGTCACCAATGTTTCGGGCCAGGTGATGGCGCCATTCCTCGTGAATACGTTCACCGGGCGGTTCACGATCGGGGTGACCGCGAAGATTGACACGCGCGTGGCGACGGCCAGCATCCCGCAGGCGAATTCGATGCGAATGGAGGAGAAGCTGACCTCCCACGCTCACCGCGCCGCCACCGACTGGCGCGTAATCGCGGTGGCGGGCGGCGCGGCGGCCGCGATTGTCGCGGTGGTTCTCCTGACCGGCGGGAAGAGCAACACCGCCGCGCCGCCTGCCACTTCGGTGGTTCTGACGCCCGGCGGCCCGACCTTCGGGGCTCCTCATTAACCGTACTCTCCGTTCTCTCATGGGCATCGCACAAACTCTCTCCTTACTGGCCATGACGGCCGTGACTTCTTCGCTTGCGGCCCAGACGTTCGGCGCGCCTTCCGCCGCGTACATTTATGACGCGCCCGGAACGCAGGTTCGCCGAATGATCGGCGTGGCAGGCTCGGCATTTCTGAGCGACCCTGTGCTTTCCGGACTGCGGTTCGCATCGGTGGCTCCCAATGGAACAGCGGCTTTGGCCGTATGGCCGGATCGCGTGGAATGGATTCCCGATCTGAACGCGTATCCGCAGGGCATCGCCACAATTACGGGAGCGCTGCCGAATGCCGATCAGGTAATCTGGAACCGCAAATCCAGCGCAGCAGCGCTATTTGCGTCGGCCGACGGGCAGGTGCGCTTTGTCCGGTTTGCGGAGGGAGCGCCCACGCTGCAGAATGCCGCCGCGCCGGCCTGGTGCGGGGGTTCTCTGCAACTGCTGGCCGCCGATCCCGACAATGCTCTCGCCGCAGTAACGTGCGCGGCGGCTCCGGGGCTGTTTCTTCTTGCTTCCGCAGCCGCGGCTGCGCCGATTTCACTGCCGGACGCGCCCGCCGCCGCGGTGTTTACCGGTGACGGCGCGCTGTATGTGGCAGGAGGCCAGGCCGGTATCTTCCTGATTCGAAATCCGGCGAGCGGCACCGCTGCCGAGGCGCTGTTTACCGAGGCGGATCTTACCTCGGCCAGCACCGCGCTTTTCGTTGCAAGCGATCTTCATCTGCTGTATTCCGCCGATGCGACCCAGCAGCACATTCGAGTTTACGATCTGAATACCCGGCAAAAAATCGACGACCTGCTCCTGAGCTGGCAGCCCACGCAGCTGCAGCCGTTCGGGGCCTCCTCCTTTCTGGTGAATACGCGATCGGTCCCCACGGATCCGGTGATCGTTTTCCGAACGACGCCGCAACGCGCGGTGTCGTTCGTCCCCGCGGGAGGCGCACAATGAGCCGGTTTACGCGGCTGCTGATTCCCGCGCTGCTGCTGACCTCGGCGCTTCCGGCGCTCGCGCAGCAAAGCATCTTCACCCTGCGCGTGCTGCAGAACCAGAACGTTTACCAGATCGCGAACGGCCAGGCTCTCAACTTTGTGTCCACCGCCGTGGGACAGCCATCGGTCCTGACGCTGACCGGAACCTACACGGGCGCGACCACAGCCATCATCGGCGCGCAGCCCCAGGTGCTGGGGTCGCCGGATTTCACCGTCTCGCCACTGAGCGGTGTGCCGCTGACGCTGGCCCCGAACGCTTCCTTCTCGGTCAACATCACTTACAACCCTTCCAGCAGCAGCACTTCGGTGGCCCAGCTGGTGCTGAATTTCTCGCAAACGGCGGCCACGACCACAGGCCAGCCAACTACCGGCAGCATCACGCTGAACCTGAACGGCCAGGTGCCGAACTTCTCGGTCAATTATTTTCAGCCGCCCGCCAACAACATAACGCCGATTCTGAACGGCGGAACGATTACGTTCCCGGCGACTCTGGTGAATACCTCGAACTCGGCTGCGATCGTGATCGCCAACACCGGGACCGGACCGAGCAGCATCAACAGCATCATCGTGACCGGCGCGGCGTTTCAGGTGCAGGGCCTTGGGCTGCTTCCGGCCGGCATCGCGGCGAACAGCACGGCATCGTTCGTGGTGAAGTATTCGCCGCTGGCGGCCCAGACGGACACCGGAACCGTGACCATTGGGTTCCCGAATCAGACGTTCACCATCAACCTGACGGGCACTGGCACGAGCTCCATCATCACGTACTCGAGCATTGACGGTCAGACAGTCACGCCGCTGACTGTGGGCCAGCAACTGGCCGTTCCGGATACGCCGATCGGCGTGGCCCGGACCATCGCGGTGCAGGTGCAGAACACGGGAACGGCTGCCGCGACCATCAACTCCGTTTCGCTCTCCGGCAACGGGTTCGCTCTGACAAATCTGCCGGTTTTGCCGATCACACTGGCGCCAGCCAGTTCCTTCACATTCAACCTGACGTTCACGCCGACTCAGGCCGGCGCGGTGAGCGGGACCTTGACCATCGGTGCGGACCGGTTCCAGCTGGTGGGGAACGGACTGGGCGCGCAGCTGACTTACTCGTATATCAGCGGCACCTCCAATGTGCCACTGACGCTGACTTCGCAGCAGACCACGGTGCTGTTTACCTCCGTGGCGCTGGCGCAGAGTTCGTCGGACACGTTCACGGTGACCAACAGCGGCACCAGCTCAACCACGCTGACCAGCGTGGGCATCGTGGGCGGCGCGACGACCAGCTACACAATTCCGAATCTGCCTCCTTTGCCGGCGGTACTCGCGCCGGGCGCATCCTTCAGCTTCACCATCGTCTTCAGCCCCGCCACGCAGGGTTTGAACTCCGCCACACTGCTGATCAACGGCGTGACGTTCTCGCTCTCGGCCTTCGGCACCACGCTGCCGGCTTTTCCGCAGTACACGATTACGGGGCTGAGCGGCAGCCTGCAGCCCTTTACGCAGCCCTCGTTCAGCATGACCATCGCGCAGCCCTATCCACTGGCGGTTTCCGGAACGCTGACGATGGGCGTGACCTCCAACCTGTTCGCCACCGACCCTTCAGTGCAGTTCGCCACCGGCGGGAGAACGCTGGCCTTCACCATCGCCCCGGGAGCGACGCAGGCGGTATTCGCCAACGGCACCACGCAGACCCAGCTGCAGACCGGAACCGTGGCGGAGAGCATTACTCTTACCCCAACCTTTACCACGGCGAATGGCGTCGCCATCCTGCCGCCGAACCCCGCGCCGCTGGTGATCGCGATTCCAGCCGCGGCGCCAGCGCTGTTGAGCGCCAGCATGCAGAACTTCACGGCCGCGGGTTTCGATGTGACCGTCGAAGGCTTTACCACCGATCGCGTGCTGACGAAGCTGACGCTGACGTTCGGCGGAACGCCAGGCCTGGCGGTGGCCACGACGACTTACACGGTGGATGTCAGCCAGGCGTCTTCCTTCTGGTTTCGCAGTCCGAGTTCGCAGACGTATGGCGGCCTGTTCAGCATCACGATTCCGATCAGCGCCAAGGTGAGCAATGCAACCCCAACCACGCCCGCAACGCTGAGCGGACTTTTGACCCTGTCAGCGACGATCACCAATGACGTCGGAACTTCCAACTCCGCTTCGCAGTAAAGTATCGATTCTGGTGCCGGCGTACAATGCCGCGCCGTGGATCCGGCAGTGTCTGGACAGCGCGATGACGCAGACGTGGCCGAACACGGAAGTGATTGTGGTGGACGACGGATCGTCGGACGCCACGGCGCAGATCGTGCGCTCTTACGGCAGCCGGCTGCAGCTGGTGGAAGCGAAGCATGCCGGCGGCAATGCGGCGCGCAACACGCTGCTGAACCTGGCGCGCGGCACGTGGCTGCAGTATCTGGACGCGGACGACTATCTGCTGCCGCACAAGATCTCCGACCAGATGCAGCGGCTGGAGGAAACGCCGGATCTGGATCTGATCTATTCGCCGGTGATCCTGCGGGACGAGCGGAAAGGATCCGAGCAGCCGCTGCTGATGGATCCGGCGGCGGACCTGCCGCTTCACTACATTCGCTGGGGCGAGCTGAACACGAACGGGTTTCTGTGGCGGCGCTCCTCCATGGCGGCGGCTGGCGGATGGAAACCGGATCAGCCGGCGTGCCAGGAACACGAGCTGCTGCTGCGGATGATGAAAGGCGGCACGCGGTTTAGCCTGGTGAACCGGCCCGGCGCGGTTTACCGGATTCACGAAACGGCGAGCGTCTCTCGACGCGACCCGCTGCGCACGGTGCGGCTGCAGATGGAACTGCTGGACCGGCTGCAGGACCAGCTGGCGCGGCGCGGCGAGATGACGGTGAACCATCGCAAGGCGCTGTTCAGCGCGCGGATGGGAGCCGCGCGGACAGCGTGGAAGACCGACCCGGCGCTGGCGCGGACGCTGGCGAAACAGGCCAAATCCACAGGCGTGTGGTGGATCAACGGATCGGCGGCGCTGCCGATGAGTTTCCAGATGACGGTGCGTCTGCTGGGCTACGCGAATGCGGAGCGGCTGGCAGAGTGGCAGCGGACCAAAGCGCGCGCCTAGAACTTTACGTACAGCCCGAACTGAACGACGCGCGGCGGCAGCAGCGACTGGCCGACGACGCCGAAATCCGTACTGTTGATGTTCTGGTCGCCGACGAAGAAGGTCGGATGGTTGAGAACGTTGATGGCTTCGGCGCGAAGTTCGGCGGAGATGCGCTCGGTGACCTTCATGGTCTTCTGTACACCCGCATCAAAGGCAAACCATGTCGGTGCATTGAACTGGTTCTTGGAGATGGTTCCGACGCTGCCGGCGGTTGGATTGGTGAAAGCCTGGCCGGCGAAAGCGGGGCTGCCATCGGACGCGACGCCGCGGCCGTCATCGGGGCTGATGGCTGAATTGGCGATGTAATAGGCGCCGTTGCCATCGAAGCGCAGGCCGAGGAGACTTGAAATCTGGCCGGCGGTTAGCGTGGAATCGGCGGTGTTGTTGATGCTGCGGCTGCCGCCGGCGCGGTTGAGCGTGGCGCGGCCGGAATAGAAAGAGAACGGATTGCCGGTGCTCCAGGTGACGATACCGCTGGTGCTGAAGCCGCCGACGAGGCGGTTGAGTTTACGGCCGAGATCAAAGCGCTTGCCTGTGCCGAAGGGCAGCTCGTAGATGTAGTTGGCCTTGAAAACGCTGGTTTGATTGAAGGGTGCGCGGGACTTTTCGAGCTTCGAATTGTTGATATCGAGGAAAGGCTCGAAGCGCGTCTGGCCGTCGCCGGCGGCGTCGCTGAGGGCTTTGGACCAGGTGTAGTTTGCCTGAGCGGAGAGACCATTCGAGAAGCGGTGCGAGACATCCACCTGCAGCGCGTTGTAGGTGGAGTTGCTGAAGTTGGTGAGGAGATCGGCGCCGACGGCGGCGGGATTGGGGAAGAACTGAACGCCGCCGTTGAGGCCATCGACCTGATAGAGCTCGGCCAATGCGCCGACCTGTCCGGTTTGGATGTAATTGCGGACGGTGCTGTTACTCAGGTTGCCGCTGTTGACCAGTTTGGGAAACACAGTGAGCGGCTGGCTTCCGGCGATTGCGGAGTTATAGATCGGATTATAGGCTTTGCCGGCGGCGCTCGAAAGAGCGGCGTTGTTCTGGGCGCGAAGGAAATCGGCGAGGAAGCCGTTCTGCTGAATGATGACCTGATCGTAATCGATGGCGCGGAAGAGCTTGGTGCCGTGGTTGCCGACGTATTTGACATCGATCAGGAAGCCTTTGAGCTGGCGCTGGATGCCGGCGGTCCACTGCTGGACGTAAGGGGTGACCAGATTTGGATCGGGCATGGCGACTTCATTCGAGGTGTTTAGGGCGTAGTTCTGCGCGGTGGTGCGGGGAACCTGAACGACGGGCGTGGGAATGGCGGGCAGGTTGCCGGCGGTGCCGGTGAGGCCGGAGAGCACGGGCGTGGTGGTGAGACCGGCGTTGGTATCAATCGAGGTGTTCTCGATGGAGCGGAGGAATTCGTCGTTGACGAAGTTGATGCTGTAGCCGGCGCGGAAGGCGGTGCGGCCATCACCGAAGATGTCCCAGGCGAGCCCGACGTTAGGGGCGAAGTTGTTCTTATCACTCTTATAGAGCGGGCGGCCGGTGTCGCCGCTGGCGAAGTCGAGGACGGCGTTGGGATCGAGAAGCGTCTGGATGGCGTTGCCGTTCTCGAGGCGCGGGATGAGGGCGATGCCGCTGGTTTCGGTGACGGGCTTATAGAACTCGTAGCGCAGGCCGAGCGTGAGCGAGAGGCGTTTGAGGATCTTCCAGTTGTCCTGCGCGTAGAAGGCGATGCTGTTGTTGGTGAGGTGGCGAAGGTTGGGCGCGCCGGGAACAAAGCCCGAAGTGCGGCTGGTGACGTTAAAGGTTTCCGTGGCGGAAGTGACGAGGCCGGCGAGCGTGGCGAGGAGCGAATTGGCATCGGCAAGAGCGGAGGCGCTGATGCCGGGAAGCTGGGTGGCGGTGAGTCCATAAGGACTGTTGGCGCTGATGCCGAGCGTGTACTGCGGGATGGTGTTGGAGTAATCGAACTCGCGGACGTGAACGACCTGCACCTGATAGCCGGCCTGCACGGTGTGGCGGCCGTGAGTGTAATTGACGTTGTCGCTCAGGCTGTAGGTGTTGGTGTAGCGGCCCTGATTCTGGAAGGTGTCGATGGGGTTATCGATGAGCGCGGGAACAAGGATGGCGCTGGGGAAGTTTTGGTTCGAGGAGAAGATGCCGGGCGCGAGGTTATAGCCGCCGCGGAGTTCGTTGATGAAGGCAGGCGTGACGGTCCAGCGCCAGGCGGCGGAGAGCAGGTTTGCGGAATCCTGATTCTTCACGAAGGGAACGGTGTTGAAGCCGCCGTTCTGGACGTCGCCGCGATCGGGCGCGTCGCTGTTCCACAGGTAGACGAAGTTGACGGAGTGTTTGGGCGCGACGTAGTAATCGAAATTGCCGAGCACGTTGTTGCGGTCGCGATTGGCTCGCTGGAGAAAGAGATAGCCGGCGGTGTTGCGGAGGCTGTTGGCGGTGCTGTCGCCGACGGTGAAGTTATTGATGAGCGATGGGCCGGGAAGCTGCGCAAGGAGCTTCGCGATAACGGGACTTTCGGTGAGACCGGCGGCGCTGAGAACGTTAACCTGCTGGAGCGTGCGGGTCTGGGAGTTGCGGTAAGTGAAGAGGCCCTGCAGCGCGCTGGCGGTGAAGACGGTGCGGGTGACGCTGGACTGCTGGCGGTTCCGGTAGGCTTCGTAGTTGGTATAGAAGTACAGCTTGTGCGGAATGATGAAGCCGCCGAGCGCGCCGCCGATCTGGTTCTGATTGAGGAACGGAAGGGCGACGCCGGCCTGATTCTGAAACCAGTCATTGGCGGCGGTGATGTTGTTGCGGTTGTACCAATAGAGCTTGCCGTGAAAGGTATCGGTGCCGGAGGGCGGGGAGAAGGCGACCTGGGAGGATCCGGAGCCGAGCGCGGGATTGCTGTTGGAGGTGGTGACGGTGACTTCCTGGACCTCATCTTCGAGGAGGAGGTTGGGGAGGTAATCGAGGGCGTTGTCGCGGATGTAATTGTCCTGGACGTTGATGCCGGCGAAGGTGACGTTCGAAAAAGAAGTCCGCTGGCCGTTGATGGTGGTGTTTTCGAGGCCGTTGCTGCCGACGCCGGGCTGGGTGGCGATGAGGGCGAGCGGGCTGCGATCGAGCTGCGGGAGCAGGTGCATCTGCTCATTGCTGAGGGTGCTGGTGATTTCGGCGTTGGAGGTCTGGACGGCGGTGTTTTGCTCCTGGACATTGAGGGTCTGGGTGGTGGCACCGACTTCCATGCGAATGACGGGGAGGCTGGTTTCGCGGCCGGGATCGATGGCGATGGCGGAAAGCCTGGCGGGGGAGAAGCCGGCGGCTTCGATGAGGAGATCGTAACGATTTGGGCGGAGGCCGAGGAGACGGAAGAGGCCGTCCTGCGTGGTTTCGGCGCGGAAAAGGGGCTGGGTTCCGCCGGGGAGGAGCAACTGCACATGCGCGTGGGGGACGGCGGCGCCGGTGGGGTCCGTGACGGAGCCGGTGAGGCGGCCTTCTTCCTGAGCGCGGAGAGCGGGGGCGAGCAAAAGAGCGGCGAGAAGGAGAAGTTGTTGCGTGCGCATATCCCACCTTTCGAAGCGTTTCTTCGAGGGTAGAAGAATTGACGCAGCGTGTCACGTTTTGGTGACAGGGGAGTGGGAGTTTGGGCTTGCGGGGTGCGGGCGGGTTCGGGTTGGGCCGGTTTTTGTCAGATTTAGTTGGCGTTTTCCGGGTTAGCGGAGCGATTCGATGAGTTTGGCCTTCTCTTCGGGGGTGAATTCGGGGAATGGTTCGCCGGGATACTGCTTCTTGTGCTGCTCGACAGCGAAGTCCCAGAGCTCTTCGGCAGAGGCTTTCTGAACGAAGCCAATGTTCCGGACTAAGGCACTTTGGCGGCGTTCTTTCTGGAGGTCGCGGAGGGTGGCGAGGGCTTTGTAGAAGGCGCGGTCGTGCATGGCCTGGTAGCGGAGCATGAGGGCGAGCTTTTTTTCGGGGAAGAAGTCGTCGTCGGGGGCGTTGTTGAGGGTGACGGATTGCGCGACCATGGCGCGGCGCGCGAACCAGAGCGACATCGCCATCTTTTCGACGAGGAACTCTTCGGTGGTGGTGTTGGGGTGGTGCTCGAAGCGGAGATCGTTCTTCATGGCTTTGTAGTCTTCGCGGCTTTCGCCTTCGATGATGAGCTTGCCACTGGCGAGGCCGTGTTTGAAGGCGTTCAGGCTGGAGGCGGCTTTGCCGGATTCGGTGCGCGGACCGGTGGAGGACTGCGCGTTGGTTTTGTTGGCCTGGATCTGCGCGGCGGATGACATGTGGTGGTTCTCCTTTTTGGTTTAGTTAGATTTCGACGAGTTCCTGCTGGTTGGTGACGGGGTTGTGACGCCAGATGCTGCGCGGCTGGTAGCGGTCGCGCACGGGCGGCGGGTAGGGGCTGATTTCGCTGATGAGGTCGAGATCGATGAAGAGCGCCTGGCCGCTGGGGGTCATTGGCTTTGAGTTGTCGGCGGGGAAGAGCAGCGGGCCGTTGCGTTCGAGGTATTTGATTTGTTCGGTGGCGCGAACGGTTTCGATGACGGTTTCCCAGCGGTTTTCACTGACGCGGGTGACGGTTTTGGTGGTGCGGTCGAGGAGCTGGCCGCATTCGGTGAGCTGGACGAGGCCGCGGCGGAGGTTTTTGTAGATGAGGAGGCGGTCGCGGAAATCGTCCTGCCGCTCGGCGATCCAGGAGATGGCGTTGCCCTTTTCCTTTTCGGCGGCTTCGAAGGCGAGCTGGCGCTCTTCGGCGTCGGCTTCAGAGGCGCGGAAGGGCCAGTTGTGGTCGTCGTGCCAGATGTGCCACTGGGGCGGGGCGAGGTAGAGCGGGTCGTCGGGAGGAACGGGGTGGTTGGGCGGGAAGGTGAATTTGCGCCAGGCGCGGTCGATGTCGCGGGAGCCGACGTAGAAGTAGAAACGGAAGGCGCTGTAGGCTTCGCCGGTTTCGTTGGGGAGCTGGGTCCAGGGAGCGGAATGGTAGGCCATTTTCGACTCCACGGTAACAGGGGGGAATGAAGGGATTGGGGTAAGTTGTTGAGGGGACTGGGGCGATGGGGTGTGAACGCCGTTTTACGCGCCTAGCCGTTTTACGCGCTTAACTTCCGGATGGCCGACCAACCTGGAACTTCGAAATGCTCGCCTCCGCAGCCGTATCGCCGCTTCAGGCTTTGATCAGGCCAGCGGAGGTTGTTTCTCCCTCCTGGGCTTTGGGCCCGAGTACCTCGCGCATGACGATCGCAAGATCTCGCAAGGCTTGGGCGCCATTGCCGTAGTAGCTCGAGCCATGCATAGTGGCCAGCGTCTTCGGTTCCTGTTCGGCCAAGCTTTCGAGCACGCGCCCGGTATGATGCGTGTAGGGCACGTAGTTCGCAAACGGGCCCGCTTCGGCTTCCCGTAACGCGTCTTGACACCGTTCCAGGATGTCCTCTCTTGTGGTCGGTTCGCGGTGGCCCCATTGATGGAACAGGTCGGAGCAGAAGAGCGTTTTTTCCGATTCTTCGAAGAGCACGCCGGCATCCCACCCGTGCGGCACATGCGGGGTGGGCAGAAAGCGAAAACGGTACCGGCCCGTCGACAATGTGTCCTCCCGCGTCAAGACCCGAGCCGGCCGAATCGAAAAGTCATTCACACTCACCATGGCTCCGACCAGGCCACAAACGGGTTGCGCGGCGGGGGCGAGTTCGAGCCAGTGGTTTAAAGCTCCGCATTCATCCGACTCGAAGTGGCTGAATCCGATGTGCCGGAGCTTCGAGAGATCAATCAGACGCGAGACCTCCTCGCGCAAGAGGGGGAACATACTTCGCAATCCGGCGTGAAACAGGAGCGGTTCATCATCGCGGACCAGGAAGTGACTAAACTCCAGATTGATCTCGGGAACAAAGACCGCGAGACGGTACACCTCGGGTGCAATTTCAGTGGTAGTTACCATAAACCCTCCCTTTCTGACATGCTTATCCTTCCCTGCTGATAATGACAGACAGCGGCGCTTTCGTCAGTAGATGAAGCCTTGAGACAGTAAACCAGCATTCCGAAACATGGTGGCGTATTCCGTGAATGTGTAGGCATCTCCCGCGGGGGTGGTGGCCAGCATCATCAGAGCACAGGCGGCGGACGGCGGCGACACACGGTCCTCCTGCGGGACGAAGTCCAGCGTTACCCATTGGCCATCTGGAATCAGGGGCCGGGCCGTTCTGAACAGTCTGACTTCGTCGAGTTCTCAACGTTCCTACGAGCATGCGATTCGAGAGTTTATCGCTTGGTATTGCTCACAACCGCGGCTATCGTTCAGCAAAATAGTGTTGACTCGTTACCGTATATCGCTCGAACAGGCGCACTATGCTTCCTCTACCATCAGCTTGCGCGTTGCTGCCATCCGAAGATTATATGAGGCTGCCGATTCGGGGTTGCTCAGTCCTGATCTTGCCGCGGGTATTCGCGGGTCAGGGCGCACGAAAGCATGGTGCCCGGCTTGGAATTGGTTAACAGCGGAACAGGGCAGGCACTTGTTACAAGTGTTTGATCGAAACACTTTTCGGGGTACACGAGACTACGCGATTGTCGCCGTCCTGCCAAGCTGCGGGCTGCGCAGGGTAGAACTGGCCGCCGTTACGGTGCCACTGTGGGTCGAAGAGGCTATCAGTAAATGGAAAGCTGCGGCGCAGGTTTTCTCTGGCCCAATCTTTTGAGCAATCAACAAAGCGGGGCGCGTCGCGGATAGCGGTTTCAGCCCAAGGTCGTGTGGGGCATCGTAACGAAGGCATGTGCTGAAAGTGGTTTGGGGAAAGTCGCGCCCCATGACCTTCGCCGAACCGGTGCGCGACTATGTCATAACGCTGGTGGCAAACTCGACCAGATTCAGTTGCTGCCAGGCCATGTGAGCGTTCAAACGACGGAGCGGTACATCGGCTGTAAACAAAGACTTCGAAATGCAGTGAACGACGCCATCGGTCTTGAACCCAAGTGAATGCTGGCCGCTGCCAGCCGACTTGTGGGGAGTAATCTCGCCGTTTCGCCGGTAGCAGCAGGCGTCTCTGTAAACACTTCGCCGTCAGTCGCGGGTTTGCGGCGGCCAGATGTCAGCAATGCGCGTTATACGGCCACTCGACGTTGCTGCCTACCGCCTGCGACTGTAAAGTCTAGGGTTGGGATTCGGCGCAGCTGCCGCGGTAGAATGACATGTCCACGGTACAGAAGATCAACTTCGTGCTCGAGAATGCCTAAATGCGCCGCATTGTGCAGTCGGTTGACACGCCCGCGGAGGGGGACTCACACGAGCCTATAATCATTCATGGCGCGTCCGAAACAATACCAGGGCAGCTGGTCCTTTTCGTTCACGGCCTGAACGGCCACAGGTACAAGACTTGGGGGCGCTTTCCCCATCTTTTCATGAATGATGGCCAGCACGATATCGGCCTGCACGGGTACGCCAGCGGATTCGGTCGGTTGATGAACCTGTCCGTTACGTTCGACAAGCAAGCTGAGGAACTGGCGCATCAGCTTCGAGATTGCACCTATAGCCAAATTGCGCTGATCGGCCACAGCATGGGCGGTCTACTTTGCATGGCCGCTATTCGAAATCTGATCGACGGCAATTCCTCCTCAGCGATACGTCGCATTGCCGGTCTTGTTTTGATAGGAACACCTCAGGCGGGCTCCACGAGTGTGCCATTTTGGGCGCGCTGGCTGTCACCGGATCTCAGGCTTCTAACCGCACACTCGGCTGCTCTTACAGATATCCAAAGGCGATTCATTGACCACGTAGTTGTATCGATGTTTGACCAAACGCATGGAAGCAGATTTATCATTCCGACATTCGCCGTCGTAGGAACTAATGATCGATGGGTTACCGACCTTAGCGCCACCCTACGAATTCCTTACGACCAGATTCGGCGGGTCTTTGGTAGCCACATCGAGATCGCCAAGCCTGTCGATGCGCAAAGCACGGCATTCGAGTTTGCCCACGATCGAGTTGCCGCTTGTTTCACCTTCCATCGGGAACTGGGACAAACGCGTGAAAACATCCAACGCCGATTGTCGACGTTTATCACGGAAAACTTCCGCGGCGTTGAACAGCAAGTAGCCAGTAGCATCGTCGGAGTCGATCCAAATGAACGATAAGCAAGGGAGCAAGCGATTCGATGTCTTCATCTCTTACGCGCGACCAGACAGGTTCAGTGCCGAGAAGCTCTACGAACTGCTGTCTCGCGAAGTCTCGACGTTCCTCGATACTAAGGCCCTTCGAGCAGGCGATGATTGGGATCGTGAAGTTGCTCGGGCGCAGCGGGCTGCAACACTTTCAGCTATTATTCTCTCCCAAGCCACGCCTTCAGTGTTTTATTCGCGAGAGGAGGTCGCAGCAGCCATAGCTTTGGCTCGCGAGGATCCACTGCGGCACCGAGTAGTGCCCATTTATCTCGATGGCAGGTCGGTCCATGAAACCAATGTCCCCTATGGTCTTAGGGCAATCAACGGCATAGTACTGAACGAAACAGTCACTCTCGTTGAGGCGGCCCGAGAATTGTGCGCACTAGTCCATCGAACGGAAGAACGAAGTGGAACAGCGAGCGAGCTTGTCATTGAACGTCCAGCCAAGGTCTGGAACGTGCCCAGCCGCAGCCCCGACTTTACCGGGCGAGCCGATCTGCTTGCGGAACTAAAACGCGTAAGCATGAGTGGCATACCCACTGCTTTGACTAACGTCGTTTCTGGCTTGGGTGGCATAGGCAAGACCCAACTCGCTGTTGAATATGCCTATCGCAATCGCGACCGCTTTTCTATTGTGTGGTGGGTCCGGGCATCTGACCAAGATTTAATCACGCGCGATCTATCGGCACTTGCACCGCATATCGGAGTTTCTCTGGGCTGGGATGTTGAAAGGACTGCGGAAGCCGTGAGGGACCGGCTTGCGGAACTCGACGGGCCATGGCTGCTCGTCATCGATGATGCTCGCGACCGGGAGGCCGTCGAACGCTGGATACCTAGATCATCTCGCGGCCAAGTCATCATCACCTCTCGAACAACCAGTGATTGGGGTGTTTCAGCTCATCACCTCATGGTCGACACTCTGAGCAGTGAAGTCGCTACGGAGTTTCTCATGAACAAGGCCGGCAGCAAAGACAGGGAAGGCGCGACCAGATTGGCGGCCCGCCTCGGCGGCCTCCCGGTCGCACTCGATATTGCAGCTCGGTACGTGTTGCGGACCGCGGCTAGTTTCGATGCTATTACTTATCGGCTGGACAAGTCGTCCACAGAACTCGAAGGTGAAAGTGGAGCATTGGGCGAACTTTCGTCAATCACAGTGCTGCTAGAGGCTTCGTTCGAAACCTTGGAAAGATCCGACCCGAAGGCTGCTGTGCTGCTACAGCGCCTTTCGCTGCTTGCCGACGCCCCCGTACCATTGTGGTTACTGGAAGGGGAACACGATCCTGGCTGGCGCACATTGGACATCGAACATGCCCTTGAGGCACTAGAGAAGCAAGGTCTAGTTTCGTGGAGATCGACTTCCGCCGCTTCCGTTCATCCATTGGTAAAGCAATTCGTCCGTGGACAAATGCCTTCATCAACTGCCCAAAAGCGCGTCAGTGAATTGCTCAACCTTCTATTGGCGGCTTTTCCGGCGACTTCCTCGTCCCCCGAGGTGTGGCACCTTTGTGCAGACCTAATTCCCCACTTGCTCGCTGCTACACGCTTGGCAACTGAAGGCGATAGCTCGACAACTCTGACATTGCTGGATCGGGCCATTGTTTACAGAACAGCACAAGGCGACTTATCTGGGGCCGAGAATGTCTTACGCCTGTCCCTAGGAACAGCAAGGCATTTTCTGGGGGACGAAAATCCTGACACTTTGACTATCGTTAGCAATTTAGCGTTGACGCTTCGGACGAAAGGAGAACTAAACTCGGCTCAGGCGCTCCAGCAGGAGGTACTTGAGCGGTATAGCCGTGCGTTCGGAGAAGAGCACCCGGCCACTCTAGGAGCCATGAGCAATCTGGCTAGTACGCTCAGCGCCACGGGGGAACTTAACCGAGCACGTCGACTCCAAGAAGAGGTCCTTGGGCGGTATATTCGTGCGTTCGGAGAAGAGCACCCGGCAGCTCTAGGGTCCATGAGCAATCTGGCGGGTACGCTGCGCGCGATGGGCGAGACTAACATGGCTCGGAATCTGCAGGAAAAAGTACTCGAAGGATGTCGTAGGGTGTTTGGGCAGGAGCATCTTACAACTCTGCGGGCAATGAGCAATCTTGGAGATACGTTGCGAGTGGTAGGTGACTTCGGAAAGGCGCGGCGGATCCAAGAAGTGGCTTTGGAAAGGCATAGGATAGTTCTGGGCGACAATCACCCGGACACGCTGACCAGCATGAACAACTTGGCGGGGACGCTCCTCGTTCAGGGAGACGTAATCGCAGCTCAAGCACTGTATGAAAAGGCGCTAGCCACGCAATGGCAGCAACTTGGCTCTGATCACCCTGATACCTTAAATGCGATAAATAACCTAGCCTATGCGCGCGGCATGACTGGGGATCTTTCAGGAGCTCGTCATCTGCATGAACAGAGTCTGGCCGGTTATCGACGCATTTTGGGAGAGGAGCATCCATCAACGCTTGGTGCAATGAACAACCTTGCCGATGTGATGCGAAAAGCGGGAGACCTCGTCGGCTCGCTAAAGCTCCAGGAGCAAGCCCTTACTGCCAGTCGACGAACGCTTGGTGAGAACCATCCTTTGACATTGACAAGCATGAATAACTTCGCAAGCACATACTACGAATCAGGTGATTTCGAAGTTGCCAAAGTGCTTTATGAGCAGGTCTTGTCGGCACGGAAGCGGGTGTTAGGAGAAGACCACCCTGATACGAAAGCTGCCGCCAGAAACCTAGGAGCAGCGGTAAGAGCTCTGAAAGGCACTCGTACATAGCTGTTCGTAGCGTTTCAACACGTGCTTCCGTTCGTGACTTGCCCTGGCATCCAGATACATGACTCGCTTACAACTTGCCGCTCTGAAGCAACGCGAAACCTTGCGGAAAATAATCCGTCACGCAACTGACCCAACCGCCTAGGCGTCACTTGAGCCACGGCCGGACCGCACATGCTTTCGAAAAAGCTGGCCCCAGGCAGGCGGGCTCTGCTCGGCTGGCGGGAGCGGTTGAGTTTACCTCCGCTTTTGGCTAAAGCGCTGCGTTCTGTGCAACCATATTGCTCTCGATGTATCTTCAATACTGGATTGATCGACTCGAAGATCCATTCGAGATATTTGCCCTCGCTGGAGTGTTGCGTTCGATTGGACAGATTGCGAAAGACGCCCTCTCGAGTCGCTCCGAGCGAGCAGGGTGGTGGGGTGTCTCCCCAAAGTATTACTCAGTGGAGGACGAACACGATATTGAAGTAGTCGAGCATGTTATCGGATCGGGGTTCGTGCTCGCACAAACCTCGATCACGCAGGCTGTCACGCTCTTGAAGAGAATGCGCGAGGAGGCGGGTTGCGCAGCATGGATACCGAAGGACAAAGCAATTGTGCTGAAAACCGCGGCTCCCATCCACATCGATACCGGATTGAGCAAAATCGCAATCATCAACACCGCGGCGGACTATTATAAGCAACGTTCTGAGTGGAAGGAAGAGGAATGGGTCGGACCGCCCTACAAGAACAAGACGATAGCGAACGCCGTCGAGATTGGACTTGGTTCGAAGGGCTACCACAACATGGAGAGCGTCCTGAGGGAACTCCAGATTTATGACTACGACATGTCGCCGCTCGGCCGTTTTATTGGTGAGTGGCGCGAAGCGCTCGCTGACCACATTCGGGCTGAAGGCAAGAAACACGGGGTTATTGTCCGCTCTCGCTACCTCGAAGATCCTGACATAGAGGCAGAAACCACCGCGCCCCCCGAGGCCCTGTTAGCGCATGACGACGTACCATTTCAATGAGGCGAGCAATCCCGATCCGTTAAAGAATTCCGATCCGGCCATACGCAGTCACGTTCCCACGATAAACGCTCACGTTGCTAATTATAATTGGTGACTCTTCTTACGAGCATGTAGAAACCATAACCGTTCTAACAACTCGCGATCCACCCGGACGTATAGTCGGCATCTCGTTAACTGACGACCGCGGGGCCACCAGATCTTGCCGTACCCATGATTGGTCGCGAACTGGCGAGGTAACGACCGGGAGCGCCGAACTTGTGGACCGCCGCTTCGCCGTTACTCGCACTATTACAGGAAAGACGTCAGCGATGGCCAGGCTGCGCACGTCCCAAAAGGCCTGACGATGCTGCTGACAATTGCTGCGTCCCCACTTAGGGCAATCGCCGTTGTCCCAGATATCGCCCGCCACCGGTGCGTGCCACAGGGACGACAGATAACTTACGGAAGACATCGGGGCGGCGGTGAGGACCATGTCGTTCCGCTCGCCGACCAGCCGCTTCCCGCTTCAACCCTTAATCAACGCCAGTCCCGCGACCATCAGCGCTATGCCCAGCATTTCCCGATTCGAGTAACCTTCGCGAAACCAGAGCCAGCTCAACAGAAGCCCGATGATGCACTCGAACGCGAGGATCATCAGCAGCACCATCCCAACGCGGTCAAGCCGTAAAGCGGCAGTCTCGAAATAAACCGCGCCGACGAGCGTTACTGTGATAACCGCCCCCGCCGGCAGGACGCCCACCCGCTCCGTATACTTCATCGCCACCTGTGCCCCACAATATCCCGTCGCCGAAATCAGGGACAGGATCAGAGCCATCGTGGCCGGGGACATTCGCGAGCGATCAATCATGCCGCGCCTCCAGTCGTAGCGTCAACGCTCCGGCGCGACATAGCCGATACGTAATCTTCATAAGCGAACTCGTTGATCTTCTCGATTGTCCCGGTCTCACGCTCGCAGTAAACCGCCGGCATCCTGAGTCCGTTAAACCAGTTCAGCTTCACCATCGTGTAACCGGCTGAATCGAGAATGTGCAGCCGGTCGCCCGTTTGCAGCGGCCGCTCGAAACGCGCCGAACAGAAAACATCGCCGGCAAGGCAGGAACTGCTGCCGATGAAATACTCGTGTGCCCCAGCGTCGGAAGCCTCGCGAATCCGAGGCGGCTCGTTGTAAATGAGCGCATCCAGCCGATGGGTTTCGGTTGCACTGTCGACAACCGCCGTCAGCCTGCCGTTCTCCACTACGTCCACCACCGTTACAATCAAATCCGTCGTGTTCGTCACCACCGCTTCGCCCGGCTCCAGATATACCTGAACTCCATGCTTCGCGCTGAACTCCCGGAGAAGCGTCGCGAACTTTTTCAATGGGTATCCGTCGTCTGTGTAAGCGACGCCGCCACCCAGACTCACCCAATCCAGCTTGTGCAGCACCCATCCGAACTCCTGGGAGATATGTTTCACAATGTGTTCGATCGAGACATAGTCCGCGTTCTCGCAATTCATGTGAAACATCCCGCCCGACACGCCTTCGAGCAGGTCCGGCGAAAGAGCCGCGGGTTGCGCACCCAGCCGCGAATACCGCCGCGCAGGGTTCGCCAGATCCTGCTTCGCGTAACTGACGCCGGGATTCAGCCGCAACCCGATTGCTACATGAGGCGGCACTAAACCGCGCAGACTCTTAAGTTGCGATGTGGAGTTGAAAATGATCCGATCACAGAGCCTGGTGACCGCGCGCACGTCATCCACCGAGAAGCCCACGCTGAACGCATGCGTGTCGCCGCCGAACTTTTCGTACCCCAGCCGTGCTTCAAACAAACTGCTGCCGGTAGTGCCGTCGAGGTACGGCCGGATGATATCGAACACGCCCCACGTCGAAAAGCATTTCAGCGCCAGCACGACTTTCGCCCCGGACAGCCGTTTCAATTCACCAATTCGCTCCAGATTCCGGCGCAGATCGCGTTCGCGAATCACAAAGCAGGGCGTGGGCAGCGAATCGCTCATGCGGCCGGCGCCGCATCCTCGATCTGCCATCCGAGGCCGACGGATGGCATCAGTTTCAGGAACGGGTCGGGATCCAGTTGCTCTATATTGTTCACTCCTGGCGTGGACCATTCGCCGCTGAAGAAAAGCAGCGCAGCAGTCACGGCGGGAACGCCGGTAGTATAGGAAATCGCTTGCGACTCGACTTCTTTATAGGCTGCGGCATGGTCGCAAATGTTGTACAGAAACCTGCTCCGCGGTTCACCCCTCATACGCCCCCGTATCAGGGTTCCGATGCAGGTCCTGCCCGTGTAAGCCGGCGCCAGACTCGCCGGTTCCGGCAGCAACGCCTTCAATACCTTCAACGGCGACACCGTGATTCCGTCCGATGTCGTCACCGGCACAGGTGAGAGCATCCCGACATCGCGAAGAACGTTGAAATAGCGCAGATAGTTCTCGCTGAAGCCCATCCAGAATTCGACTCGTTTGGCCGGAATGAATTCCGCCAGCGACCGCACCTCATCATGCGCCATCGAATACAAAGTAAACCTGCCGACCTCCGGGAAGGTGTATTGCATGCTGCGCGTATGGCACGGCACCTGTTTCCACTGACCGTTTTCCCAATAGAAGGAGTCGCCCTGAATCTCCAGCAGGTTCGTCTCGGGATCAAAATTCGTGGCGAACTTGCGGCCGTGATTCCCGGCATTCACATCGAGCACGTCAATCGAATCGATCTCATCGAACAGATGTTTCCATGCATACGCCGCGAATACGCTCACCACACCCGGATCGAAACCGGCGCCGAGAATTGCGGTCAGCCCAGCTTTGGCGTAACGTTCGCGAAAAGCCCACTGCGGATCATATGCTTCAGGTACCTGCTGGCCGGGACTGCACAGATCTGTCGCGACGGACGTATCCAGATATGGCGCGCCAGTTCGCAGGCAGGCTTCCATGATGTCCACATTCACCCATGGCGGCCCCGCATTGATCACGAGCCTCGGCTTTACTTCATCGATCAGCCGCGCCACTGAATCCACGTCATGCGCGTCCAGTTTGCGCGACTCAAGCCGCCGCGACGCATCTTTGCCGTTTCCGCACCGGGCAATACTCGAAACAATCCGGTCGCACCTGGCCTGTGTGCGCGACGCCAAGGTAAGGTCACCAAGAATTTGATTGTTTTGCGCCACTTTGTGTGCGATTACGGAACCGACTCCACCGGCTCCAATCTGCAGAATTGACATTATTCCTGTTTCCGCCCTCCGGCCCCGGCCAGAGCGAATCGTATTGAATTTGTCAGAATATCCAGCCCTTTTTCGAGCATTTTCCGATCAATATTCAGTGGTGGAATCAGTTTGATTACGGCGCTGCCGCGCCCGCACGTTTCCACAATCAATCCGCCGGCAAACGCGCGCTCCATCGCAGCCTGTGCGGTATCGCGGCCGCCGTGGGCCGCCAGATCCATTCCGATCAGCATTCCCTTCCCTCGCACCTCAATATCCGGAAACCGGTCGTGGAGCGTGCCTCTGATGAACTCGCCGGTTTTACGCACAGAAGCTTCGAATTCACCTCCTGTCCAGAACTTCAGCGCGGCCTCAGCCGCCAGGAATGCCAGTTGATGTCCCCGGAACGTGCCGGTATGTTCTCCCGGCGCCCACACGTCCATCCCGGGGCCTATTAACACCAGTGACATCGGCAGTCCATACGCGCTGATAGATTTTGAAAGGCATACCAGATCGGGCACAATTCCCGAGGATTCGAAAGAAAAAAAAGTGCCTGTGCGTCCGCACCCTGCCTGAATGTCGTCTACGATCAGCACGATTCCATACCGCTTTGCAATGTCACGCAGGCCGCGAAGGAACTCATCCGGCGCCACATACACGCCGCCTTCCGCCTGCACGGCTTCCAGAATGAATGCGGCCGGAACGTCCAGCCCGGAATGCGAATCCGTCAACGCATTCTCAATAAACTCAAGCGCATCCGGTGCGTTTCGCGGGCCGGCGGGGAAGGGGAACATCGTGGAGTTACCAAGCGGGAATCCGGCCGAAATCCTGTGGTCGCGTCGTGAATTCACCGCCAGGCACCCTGTACTCATGCCATGCCAGCCGCCCGTGAATGCCGCCACGTTCGTCCGGCCCGTCACCTTGCGAGCCAGCTTCAATGCCGCCTCCACCGCGTTCGCCCCTGTGGGGCCGCAGAACTGCAGCCGGTAATCGAGACCGCGCGGTTTCAGTATGACTTCCACGAAGCGGTCGATGAACGCACGTTTGGCGGTCGTGTGCATATCGAGCGCGTGAGTGATACCGTTCGATTGAAGATATTCCACCAGAAGGTCGCGAATGAATGGCGGATTGTGCCCATAGTTCAGGGCACCCGCGCCGGCGAAAAAATCGATCCATTTGTTGCCGTCTTCATCGGTAATCTCAGCCCCGCTCGCTGTCGCAAATATGGCGGGAAAGGTTCGGCAGTATGCGCGGACCGCCGATTCGTGCCGCTCAAAAATACCGCTCGTAGTCTTAGTCATGGAGTTACGAAACGACGCTGACAAGAATGTGGCTCAGCGACGGCGTGGATGCGCTGATTGAACATCCCGCCTGTCGTAAGGCAATCAGGTTTTGAAGCGTCCGCCGGTCGATCCGCTCGCCCGGCATCAGAACCGGAATGCCTGGCGGGTATGGTGTCAAGACTTCCGCGCAGACATGCCCAAGAGTTTCCTCGAGTGGGATCGATTGCTGCTCACCCAGAAAGCATTCGCGCGGCTGCATCGCCTGTTCGGGCAGCGGAAACCAGTCGAGTTGGGGCTCTTTCCCGCGGCATACAGCGGCACCTCGCATTGCAATCTCCCGCACTGCCGCCGCAAGCCGCTCTACGTCCTGCTGCCGGCTGCCCACCGTCAAAATCGCCAAGGCGTATGTTGGTCCGGAAAGCTCCAGCTTCACACCGCGTTCATTGAGCGAGTCTAGAAATGCGCGGCCGCTCATCCCGAGGTCATTAACGTCGATTACGATCTTTGTCTCATCGAGATCGAACAGACCCGAGCCTGAGCCTGACAGCAACTCCCGCCCCGGAACCCGCACGCCCGGAATACGCCGCAACTCTTCTCTGAGCCAGCGGGCCATTGCGAGCACCTCGTCCCAGATTCGCCTCCCTTCCTGTGCCATCTGCCACCTCGCAAGGTCAATCGAAATCATCACGGGAAAACTGGGGCTTGTTGTCTGAATCAGTTGAAGGATTTTGCGGATTGCCGCCTCCGGTATTCTGCCCGAAGCGCTGTGCAGCGTCGCGGCCTGACTCAGTCCGGAGAGAATCTTGTGCGTGGACTGCACCACCAGATCCGCGCCGGCATCGCCCGCGGCCAGCGGCAGCTCCGGATGAAAGTGGAAGTGCGGGCCATGCGCTTCATCCACCAGCAACAGCTTGCCATGCCGGTCACAGACTTCGCGCAGCGCCCGTATATCGGCAACGGTCCCATAGTAGGTTGGGTTCAGGACCACAGCCGCCACAGCTCGCGGGTGCGCGCGAAAGGCCGCATCCAGATCGACGGCATTCACCCCATGGTAAATCCGGAAACTCTCATCCTGTTCCGGCGTTAGCCAGAACGGCTTCGCGCCAGCGAGCACAATCCCAGCCATGGTGGATTTGTGCGCGTTGCGCTGCACCAGAATTTCGTCACCGGGCCGACACACAGAAAGCACGGACGCGATATTTCCCGCGCTGCTGCCGCCAACCAGGATGAAGGACTTTTCCACCCCGTACGCGTCGGCCAGCAGGTCCTCCGCGGCTGTGATCGGGCCAGATGGGCAGTGCAGCGTATCGAGCTCCGCCAAATTGTTGAGGTCCAGCTCCGCAATCAGAGCTTTGAAATCGTCCGGGAGTGTGCGGCCGCCCTTGTGACCGGGGCAATAGAGGTTGGCGGTTTGCGTCGCCAGGAAATTCCGGCAGGCTCCATAGAGGGGGATGGAAGTCTGCGGTAACTTAAGTCTGTTTGCCAGATGCCCCCGCTTTCAGAAGTTTTGAGTATACATATTGTTTTGGGGGACGCAGGTCGCGGGTGCAGGTTTTTACAAACTCGCGGTTCGTCGACAATTTGCGATTCTTCGCGGGATCGCTACCGTACAGCCTGCTCAGCCCCGCTGAGCAAAACGGCATGGCCCAACTTGAGGCAAATCTGCGCATTTACGAGAACACCGTGAGAGAAGAAGTTCAGTTACGAAAGTTTCCGCTTGGCCTGTTTCCCGCGCTACAACCGTGCAATTTGTTGGTTGTTCTCGATGCCCATACCTTGCACGTGGCATTTACTCACATCAACGCAGGCGGAGTACCTCGTCAAATTTGGGTTGACAGACGCGACACTTTCGGTTGCAAGCAGAGATTGCGCAACGCCGTCAACGATGTGATCGGCCTTGAGCCAGAACAGAAAGCTCAGAAGTGACGTTGGTCGACTTATCGGGCTGCTTTGTCCGAGTCGCCGACGCTCCGCTCAGGGCTCTGCATTTTGCGCATATGCCTCGCCAAGTCGCTGAGGTGTGAGTCGGAACGGCTTGTATGGCACTATGAAGCGGAAGATGGGCCAACAATCGCATCGGTCCGACGCACGAATCCTAAACCGACGCACTCTGCAGCGAGACCATCGCCATCTCGCGAGATTCCTGCGCGCGGGGATGGACGTCCTCGATGTTGGTTGCGGCACGGGAGCGATCACGGCGGACATCGCGAGAGCATTGGGCCCGGACGGTATGGCTTTGGGCATCGATCGCGACGAGGCTAACGTTGCCGGCGCCGCCCGACAATATGCCGGATTGGAAAACCTGGACTTTCAGACCGCGGATATTTTGGCGCTCGACGAGGACTTTCATAACAGGTTCGACATCGTAACCGCCGCCCGGACGGTCCAATGGATCAGCGAGCCACAAAGGGCGATTAGAAATATGAAGAACGCGGCAAAGTCCGGCGGCCGAGTCATCGTCCTGGACTACAACCTTGACGAAACTCTGTGGGAACCGGAACCCCCAATCGATTTTCTGTCCTTCTACCAGGCGTTCCTCGACTGGCGAAATGCAAATCACTGGGACAATCAGATGGCGTTGCATCTTACGGACTACTTTCACTCCGAAGGCCTGGTCGATGTGGCAAATCATCCGAGCGATGAGCTTGTTCGACGTGGCGATCCCGATTTTGTGGATCCCTACGCATCTGGGATTTGGCTGTACGTGATTCAGACTCTTGGTCCAAATCTGGTCGAAGCAGGCTTTCTCGAAGAGCGTGCACGACTTCGCGCCGAAGAGGATTACGGCATTTATGTTCGGGATGTGCTCCAACTGCAAAGACATTCGATGTTGACAGTGGAGGGGCGGGTGTCGCACTGAGTACCGCGACGCTGCGCCTTATCCGTTGCTGCCGCTTGGCGCGATTGCCGACCGACTGACGCGGGTCAGATCGCCTCACGGTATTCCGGTGAACCACGTGACCGATTAACCAGTTTCGGATGGTTGGCGAATGACGCGCTACTCGGGAAAAAGGCGACCTTGAGCGAACCGCTCAGGGACGTGACGAGGATTAGGACCGATAAACGCGCTTCTGTCCGGCAAACTCCTAACCTTTCTCCCGACGCGCCCTCTACCAGAGCGCTTGCCCTGACGGGCACCCAAACGTGTTCACGGTTTGATTTGTTTCGGTTCTGGGTCAAGGCTGATCCACCACCGGTGACTCGTTACCGTATATCGCTCGAACAGGCGCACTATGCTTCCTCTACCATCAACTTGCGCGTTGCTGCCATCCGAAGATTGGCATATGAGGCTGCCGATTCGGGGTTGCTCAGTCCTAATCTTGCCGCGGGTATTCGTGGGTCAGGGCGCACGAAAGCATGGTGCCCGGCTTGGAGGCGCGGTCTGGTCGTAGACTGAGAAGTCACCAATGCCAAGGCTGCTCAAGAGCGAAACGGCACGTCGGCTGCGCGTCGGGCAACGAGCGCTGTCAATCGCATTCTCGCTGATCTCGACGCCGAAGAGCGTCTCCCATCAAGGGGACAAATCCGATGGTGCGATCGAGCTTGGATTGGTTGGTATTGGCGCTGAGCTTGCGATCTCCGCGTGTCTATACGAAATCCTCGGGCCAGGTGCCATTATCCGCAAAGATAGCGGTTTCTACATCACTGCCGGGGAGGCGCTCGCGAAGTTCCGTGCGGCTCTTGCCTCAGGAATTCCACGTCTCTCGTTGCTTACGCAGGGAATCGGCGGTGCTGCTGAGCATCTGAAATCGCTGGATCGCGCGTGCGCCGGGTTCAAGGTGCTCTTCACTTCTCGGGCGGCAGCGGTCCATGCAGGACAAGGTGCATCGTCCGATGTCGTGTTCTGCGTGGGTAAGGATGTCGCGCACTTCTTCGAGCTGCTCGCGGAGAGCCCCAAATGGAAGCCGTACTTGAAAGATGCTCCCGCGGTTCCTGCCTTGCCGAAAGAGCGAACAATCATCGCGCAGGAACTCGCGGCGGCGGTAAAGGGCAAGGACAAAGGCGCGGTTGTTGCTCTCGCGAACATCTTTCTCGTACTGCCTGATCTTTCCAAAGACGGTCCTGAGTGGTTGTCCGCCTTGGAGCGCGTACACGTGAACGCGAAGCCGAACGATATATCTATCTTGCTCAAGTCGCTGGAGAGTGCGACGGTAGGGGATCTTATGAAGGTGGGTAAGGGGGCTTCGGGTATTGCGGCGAAGATTGACCCGGACAATCCGAACGCAGTTCCCATCTACATTGCCGGTATGAAGAAGAAGTTCGAGAACGCGTCTGATTCATGGAACGCGTACGTCGGGACTGCGAACGCTGAGATCGACCGTGGCGTTTTATCTTTACCGCCAATTGCGGCGGTGTACGGCTTTTCGGCTATTGGCATTGATGGCATCGGCTTGCCTGCTGAGGAGACGAGTGATGGTTTGCCGGCGCACGTGCTTTGGCCGTTCATCGCGTCGGCCTTGAATTATAACGGTACGAAGGGACCGTGCTTTTTCCTCGCGCGATCTCTTCGTGCTGATGCGGCAGGTCAACTGACTGCGCTACTGAACAAGGCGGCAATTAAGAGCAACACACTGGTGAAGTCCCTCAAGGACTTTTTCCCGCTCCTCGATGCTACAGTCGCGAAGGAATCCGCACCCATCAATTCTACGGTCGCTGGCGGGCTAACCAAGAGTGGGACGGCGCGTGATGAGAATCGCGAGAACCTCGAAGACATCCTCATGGAGCGCCGGAAACAAACGTCCGCCGATCTGAAGTCGAAGTACGATCAGCTGATCGCGATCTTTACGCAATCAGACTCTGTTGGCGCGTGCATCGCGGCACTTGTCGAAGGAAATATTGATCTTAAGGATGAGAAATTCTCAACACTAAGGACATTGATTGCTGCTGCCTCGGACCAGGAAGACATCGCACCGCTGGCACGGATCATCGGGGACAATGACCTTAAGATGTTGGCAACCCCAGCCAGGAAGGCTATCGCTGAAATCGATTACGCCTTATACGGTCCGCAAACAGTGAAGAAAGCGGAGTAGGCGCTGGTGTTAAGTGAAGTGGATAAGCAAGCTTCCAAGAAATCCGGTTTTGGCGAGTTTGATCGATCAGTCCTGATAAACGCGCTTCTGTCCGGCAAACTCCTAACCATTCTCCCGACGCGCCCTCTACCAGAGCGCTTGCCCTGACGGGCACGCAAACGTGTTCACGGTTTGATTGTTTCGGTTCCGGGTTAAGGCTGATCCACCACCAGGTCCCGAGTCGGACGTCGTTAGTGATGCAATCATTTCGCCGGCGGCAGCTGGCGGAGCATTTCCGTTGCCTGGGTGCGAATGGCGGGATCAGCACCGGCCGCGGCGGCGTTTAGGTTGGCGATGGCGCCTTTTAGGTCGCCGGTCTGAAGGAGGACGGCGGCGAGGCCGAAATGGGCGCGGGCTGAATCGGGGTTGATTTGCAGGGCCTCGCGGTAGTGGGGCGCGGCGGCGGGGGTTTGGCCCTGGGACATCAGCAGGTCGGCTAAGAGGACGTGGGCGTCGACGAAACGAGGGGCGGCGCGAAGCGATTCTTCGAGCTCGCGGCGGGCGTCGTCGACGTGATTGGTGCGGCCGAGAAGCAGGGCGTAGTTGTAGCGGGTGAGGGCGTCGATTGGGCGGAGGCGCAGGGCGCGCTCGAACTCGTCGCGGGCTTCGGCGAGGCGGCCGGTTCCGTCGAGGAGGAGCGCGAGGTTGGCGTGGGCGTCGGCGTAGTCGGGCTTGATGCGGATGGCTTCGCGGAAGGCGGGTTCGGCGCGGGCGGGGTCGCCACTCAGGAGCCAGGTGTTGCCCAGATTGTTGTGGGCTTCGGGAAGATCGGGATCCATTTCGATGGCCTTTTGAAAGGCCGCCACGGCTTCGGTGGTGGTGCCGAGGGCGCGCCAGGCAAGGCCGAGCTCGTGCCAGTTGACGGCGCGGGCAGGCGCGAGCGAAACGGACCGCTGCAACACCTTCAGGGCTTCGTCGTTGCGCGACTGCCGCCGCAGTTCCGTCCCGAGTTTCTGGAGGGACAGCATGGATTGCGGGTCGAGGCGGACGGCGTCGCGATAAGCCGCGATTGCTTTATCGGGCTGTCCCGCAGTTTGCAGGGCGTCGCCAAGCGCGAGGTGATACTCGGGCTGCTTCGGTCGATACTTTTCGATGGCCGCGGTGAGCTGGGCGATGCCTTCGGTGAGGTTGCTTTGCTGGATGACCTGAGCGACGGCCAGCGTTAAGACGTTTTCGGGCGAGGGCGGAAGCGGATCGGGGTAATACGGGACGACGCGGCCGCGGTAGGTGTCCTGCCGTTCGACGCGCTCGGCGAGCAGATCTCCGGAAGGCTTTTGGCGCTGGATGAAGTGATCGGTGACGGCGACGTGGATGACATCCTCGGTGCGGCGCTTTGGCATGTGGCACTCGACGCAGGCGTCGCCGGCGGGATGGGTTCCCGCCTTGATCCTGAGACTCAGCGCCTGGGCGTGGCACTGGTTGCAGACCGCGGTGTAATGCCGCTGCGCCGCTTCGCCGCGCGGGGCTTCGTGGGGATTGTGGCAGGTGGTGCAGAGCAGCGGATTGCCGGTTTTGTCCGCGCTCTTCCGGAAGCAGGCGGAGCGGCGGAGGCGGTAGGCGGCGCTGACGATTTCGAACTTGTCGTCGCGGGCGGCGGCGGGGGCGTGGTCGAAATTAAGGATGAAGGCGGCGAGGGGCTCGCCGGGGCGGTAGGAGAAGTTCGTGCGCTCGTAGCGCTGGATGGCATTGGGCAGGGGGAAGCTGGTGGATTCGAGATGGCAGGACATGCAGATCTCGAGCTGGCGCTGGGTGCTGAGCGTGGCGGGGTTGAGGATGCTGGCGCGGATTTCGGCTTTCGTCGCGCCGGGGTTGCCGGCCACCTGAAGATGGCGAGCGGTGGAGCCATGGCAGCGCTGGCAATCGATGCCTTCGGGGAGCGGCGTTTCGTAGACGGCGTCGGCAAGGGGGCGTTCGTGTCCGGCGGGGATGCGGGGGTAGGCGTTGTGGCAGAACATGCAGTCGTAGGTGATGGGGCGGCGGAAGTCATCGTGGTGGGGGCGGTCGTAACCGGGGTTCATGGCCCAGTAGCCGCCTTTTTCGGCGTACCAGCCGAGGGGCAGTTCGATTAAGGTGTTGGCGGCGGTGCGGTGGAGATAGGTGCGGGCGTGGTTGCCGGAGCCCATAACGTAATCGACACGCTTCTCCATGACGTTGATGGGTTTGCCGGCGGAATCGAGCTGCCAGCGGCGCTGGAAGTACGCCCCATCGCGCTGCAGCATCGCGAAATAGCTGGCGGAGGGGGCGTGGTAATAGGTGTTGTTCTTCGTGAAGTCTTCGACGGCGGATTCCCTGGTGAGGCGATAAAAGGATCGGGCCATGCCGGTTTGGCGGTACGCGGCGGTGATGGCGGGGTGGCAGCCGGCGCAGACCTGCGGATTTTGCGCGGAGGCGGGGTGGAGGGAGGCCGCGGCGAGAAACACGGTGAGCAGTGTTTCGGGGTGGATGCGGCTTACGGATGCGGCCCTGTGCACGATCTGGATTCATGCTAGCAGCGCGGGGGTTGGTACCGGCGTCTGCTGTATTTCAAGGGGGGAGGTAACGCTGAAGTTAGATTTCTGATAAGATCCGGGAAAGCTTCGAGGGCTTCTATGAATCGTTTTGTTCCACGTTGCAATAGCTACGTCTTTTCCGCTCTGCTCGCGATTGGCTCCCTGGCGGTGTCTCAGCCGGTGTGGGCACAAAGCGGTGTGAGCGCTATCCAGGGCACGGTGCAGGATCCCGCCGGGGCGGCCATTCCCAATTGCGAAGTGCACGTGGTGAACACCGCGACGGCGGTGGCGAACGACACGAAGACGAACGGCGTGGGATTCTACGCGGTTCCCGGACTGTTTGCGGGGAATTATGCGGTGACGTTTACCGCGCCGGGCATGAAGAAGCTGCAACAGACGATCGATCTGCAGAACGGAAAAGTGGAGGTGCTGAATCCGAAACTGAGCGTGGGAAATGTTTCGGAGGAGATCACGGTGGGCGGCGAGAGCATTCAGCTGGCTACTTATGACAGCGGCGTAGTGAGCACGCAGCTGGACGCCAACCGGATCGATCAGCTGCCGCAGAACGGACGGAACGTGCTGGGTCTGGCGCAGAACACGGTGCCGGGGCTGGAGAGCGGCGGGACGCGGGCGAACGGCCTGATGCAGGAAGGCATGGAGTATTCGCAGGACGGCGCGCCAATGACGAACCGGAATTTCGGGGGCGAGGCGAACTCGGCGCAGGCGACGCTGCCGGATCCCGATTCAGTGCAGGAAGCGCGATTTGAGACGCTGAATTCGAGCGCGCAGTTTGCGACGCCGGCGACGGTGATCCTGACGACGAAATCCGGCACGAATGGATTCCACGGATCGGTATTTGAGACGGCGCGCAACAACTATTTCGGCATTGCGAAAGCGCGGCAGAACCCGGCGAGTTTCGCGGCGCCGCATCTGGTGCGCAATGAGTTTGGGGCGTCAGTGGGCGGGCCGATTTCGATTCCGAAGCTGTACAACGGGCAGAACAAATCGTTCTTCTTTTTCGCGTACGAGCGGTTTTCGCTGAGGCAGAATGCCAGTGAACTGGTGGCGGTGCCGACGGTGGCGATGCGGAACGGCGATTTCAGCGGGCTGGTGAACAGCTCGGGGATTCTGCAGACGATCTACGACCCGAACAGCACGCAATCGGCGGCGAACAATTATGCGCGCACGCCGTTCCCGAATAATCAGATTCCGATCAGCCGAATCAGTCCGCTGGCGAAGACGCTGTATGCCGCGACGCCGCTGCCGCAGACGAACGACGATCCGCTGGTGAACAGCAACTTCAACGCGATCAATCCGACTTCGCAGACGGTTCCCAATATTACGTTCCGGCTGGACCATGTTTTCAACGAGAGCAACCGCGTGTATGCGCGGTTTACGGATATCGATCAGCAGCAGCAGGCGCTGCGGAACTATCCGGCGAATTCCCCCGCGAATGTGGCGGGCGGCGGGCTGCCGGCTGGAGCGACGGGCTACCAGGCGATTCCGATTCAGACGATCAGCTATGCGTTCGGCTATTCGCATGTGTTCTCGCCGACGCTGTTTTCCGAGACGATTGTGAGCCAGCAGTGGCAGCGGATGTATGTGCAGGGGAATCAGGTTTCGCTGGACAACTACGAACAGAAACTGGGGCTGCCGAACAACTTCGGCCAGATCGGGTTTCCGGCGATTGGCGCGAATCTGATTATGCCGTATGGCGGTTCGCAGTGGTATTACGGGGCGAGCCAGATGCTGGCGACGCTGGACGAAAATGTGAATAAGATCTGGGGCAAGCACCAGATGGCGTTTGGCATGCGCATCCGGCATGAGCGGTATGCATATCTTTCGGACCGTTCGCCGGACACGATTGCGTTTACGAATCTGGCGACCGGTGTTTACGATCCGACGACGGGCGCGAATTACGGGGCGAAGCCCAACACGGGTTACCAGGACGCGGACTTCTTCCTGGGCGCGGCGAGCAGCTACACGCAGAACAAGAACGCTCCGTTCAATCAGGGCTACCTGCGGGAATACGATTTCTATTATCAGGACAACTACCGGGTGAGCAACCGGCTGACGGTGAATGTGGGGCTTCGCTGGGAGATGCACCCCGCGCCGGTGGCGAATGACGATAACTTCGTGACGTTTGATCTGAAGAACGACGCGCTGGTGCTGCCGAAGCCGATTTCCGCGTTCATCGCGAATGGGTTTACGACGCAGGCGATTGTGTCGAATCTGCAGAATCTGGGAGTGAAGTTCGAAACGCCGCAGCAGGGCGGGATTCCGTCCTCCGGATTTAACAACAGCATGGCGAATTTCCTGCCGCGCGTCGGCTTCGCGTATACGCCGGGGATTGGTCCGAAGGGGCTGGTGATCCGGGGCGGCTATGGCGAGTATATTTATCCGGTGCCGATTCGCAACTCGGTGCGGTATCTAACGGCGAACTATCCGTTTACGGCGGGCTATTCGCAGAGCTATACGAGCGCGTCGCAATCGCCCGATGGGCTGCCGAATTACCTGCTGAGGGCGCCGCAGACGGTGGTCGCGGGGCTGAACAGCGCCAATGTGGTGAACACGAGTTCGACGAGCGCGCTGCTGCCGGGCATCAATATCGGTGAATCGCTTGCGGCGAATTATCCGCCCGCTCACGTGCGCGAGGCGAACATGACGGTGGAACAGCCGCTGCGGGACGGGTCGCTGGTACGCATCAGCTACGTGTTTACGCACGGCTACAATCTGGACCAGAACTATTCGTATAACAATGCGCCGTCGACTTATGTGTATGAGACGGCGACGGGGCTGACTCCGCCGACCGGCACCTACGCGTCGGTGGCGACGCGGCCGTACGACAACACGACGTGGGGATCGAACGTGATTTCGACGAAGGACGGCTGGTCGAACGACAGCGCGCTGCAGATGAATTATCAGAAGCCGTTCAAGAACGGCTTCGCGTATCAGGTTTTTTACGTTTACTCGCGGGCGTTCCGGGTGGGCGGGAACACGTTCCGCGACAACACGCTGTATCCGGCGCAGAATTTCGCACCGGGCGTTCTGCCGGCGGGCCTCGACACGGGCACCATTCTGAACCCGAGCCAGGCGCTGAACCGATACGAGAATTACAAGGAAGACACCGCGATTCCGAGACACCATATCACGTTCAACGGGATTTACGATCTGCCGGTGGGCAAGGGGAAACGGTTCCTTGGGAACTCGAACAAATTCGTGAATGCGCTGCTGGGCGGATATCAGGTGGCGTTTGTGGGTCAGGTGCTGTCGCAATCGTTCCAGGTGGCTTCGGGCAACTGGGGGGCGACCAGCCAGCTGCAGGACTACGGAAGTTCGATTCCGGTGACGGACTGCCGCAGCGGCGTGTGCCGTCCGGCGTATCTGTGGTTCAACGGTTATATCGCACCAAATTTAATCAACGCGCCGAACGGCGTGAAGGGGATTCCGGCGAATTATGTGCCGTACCTGGCGCCGATCAACAATACGCCGGGGACGCCGAACTTCGGCAACAACAACGTGACCGTAAATCTGAAGAACGGATCGCAGGTGGTGACGGGCTATTCGCCGGGACCGGCGGGGTCGAACCCGTTCTCGCAGACGATTGTTCAGGGGCCGAAGAATTATACGGCGGATATTTCGCTGTATAAGGAATTCATCCTTGGCGAGAAGCGGCGGCTGCGGCTGAACCTGGACGCGTTCAACGCGTTCAACATTCAAGGGCGCGTGAATCCGAATACGACGGATGGCGTTGAGTCTCTGCAGACCTCGTACTGGACGCCGCGACAGATTCAGATCACGGGGCGGTTCACGTTCTGATTTGACGCGACAGGGTATGGAGAGCCGAATCTGTGGCACGGCTCCCATTCTCTGCGCGCATTTGATTCGGCGGGTCGACGCATTACTGATCGACCTGCTGCGTTCCCTCTCGGCTGTATCATCCCGTGGTGGATTGCTTGGGGGCGGTCTGCCGCATTTGTACCGCAATGTTGACGCGACGGTGGGAACAACTATTCTGCTGGAGATTCCTGGAGAATGCGGCGGGAGATGGTTCCTTTCGCGCACGCCGGCGTGGCCGCTCGGGTGACGATACCAGCCCCGTTGGCGTAGCGTCTGTTTACGAAGGGTGTGGATCCAGGACCATTCGGCCGTATGCGACAAAGGCCATGACGAGGCCGAGTACGGCGCTCATGACTATCGGCGGCAGCTCGCGGTAGCGGAGGTGAACCCAGACAAATACCAAGCTTTCGATTGCGAGGGCGATGGCGGCCGCCACGGTGAGTGCCGGGTGCCAGTGTAAGGCGGCGGGGACGATCAGACCGGCGGCGCAGAGGAGTTCGAGGATGCCGAGGGCCGTCCAAGCCTGACGGGGGAAAGCGCCGAACGAGGGAACGCCTTTGCTGACTTTGTCGAAGAGGAAAACTTTCATGATGCCGGACGCGCCGTAGAGGAGCGCGGCGAGGATTTGCAGGATCCACAGGAGGGTATTCATGGCCTGAGTGACCAAGGATACCTTGATTGAGGCGGGGTGGCGTTTGCATGGGATGCGCGTGACAGCGATGCCCCCGCGGCAGCCGTTCGAAATAAGGCAGGCGCGTCCGAAGAGTTCCTGAGCAAGTTCACTAGGTTCCGTCCGGGGGCCAGTCGCGCGGCAGCGGGGGCTTAGACCGGCGGTTGGAACCAGCGCTCGATGATGGTGCGCACATCGACGGAGTGGTTGAAGAACATGATTTTGGCGCGGGGGACCAGCTCGTGAGTCGCGTCGATGATTTGTTCCATGAAGTAGCTGAAGGCAGGACTGCCGATGACGGCACCGCCGATCAGAACGCCATCGCAGGGCTGCGTCTTCAGAAGTTGCCTGAAATCGTCGAGGCCGGATTCGGGAGAGGCGTGAACGATCTGGTACCGGTAGCCGGCGGCGGTCATGCGCTCGCCAAGAGCACGTAAGCGCTCCGCAAGGGCAGGACGATCTTCGGGCGGGATGGAGGGGTGATCGAGGGGCAGCCCGATGTGGAAGATAGACACGGCCATGAGGATCTCGCTCAACTATAGGATCGATCCGAAGGCAAGCAGACGGCCATCGCAATCCTTCACCACGAACTCGCGGCAGCCCCATGGCGTGCCGGCGAGGCGGCGCGTGAATTCGACACCTTTGTTCGCGTACTCGGAGTAGAGAGCGTCGGGATCCTGGACGAGCAGGTAGGCGTCGAGCAGTTCCTCGGAGTACTTGCCGGGGTTGGCGGCGGGCGGGTCAGCGCAGCGGAAGTGAATGCGCTGGCCATCGCGTTCGAGGATGGCGTAGACCGGCGGATCGTGCCACGTGCTTACGCATTCGAAGCCCAGCTTGTCCTGGTAATTTGCGACCGTGGCGGGGATGTCCAGCGTGAAAAAGACGGGTGCGATCTGGCTCAGCATTTGGGGGTGAGCAGGGCGGTTCAGCGCGCCGGCACCAGTTCGTCGAGCTTCATGGCAGCGGAGGCCGAGGGCTTGGGCGGCAGCGCCACGGTGAGATGAGCGTCGATGTTCTTGCAGATGGAATCGGTACAGGCCTGGCCGCGGATGCGCAGGGTGGCCGGGGAGTGGCCGCCGGGGAGGACTTTGGCGGCGAAGGTTCCTTCGTGGTCGTAACCGAAGCTGAACATGCGGAGGGCGGGCCGGGAGAAATCCTGCGGCGGGGTTTGGCGCCAGGGGCCGGCGAGCTGCAGGCCGGTGACGGTGATCTCGGTGGAGCGATCCATGCTGAGGGCGGACTTGCCGGCAAGCTTCTCCTGGACGCGCTGCACGTTATCGAGGGCGAAGGTATGCCAGCCGGGGCCGATGCCGGCGCGGACCACCAGATAGGGACCGTCCATGCGCGCGGAGTACGAGATAACAACGGAATCTTCGTAGCGCACTTCGACAGGCTGAGACCAATCCGCGGCGGAGGCGAGGGAGGCGGCGAGGAGCAGGATGGCGGTCTTCATTTTCGGAAGCTTAGCACGTAGGTTTTGATGGGCAGGGTGATTCGTTTGCCGTCGCGCAGCACATCGAGGCTGGCTGAATCGCCGGCTTTGGTGTGCAGCTTGAGGTAGAGCTCGGCGGTGTTGGCGAACTCGTCACGCTCGACGCCATTGACGGCGACGATGATGTCATCGAGATGCAGGTCGTGGGTCTGGCGGACTTTGGCGAACTCGGCTACGTATTTAACCTGGCTGGCGAAGCCATCGAGCTTGAGGCCGAGCTTTTGCTTGTTTTCGAGGGAGAGCGGGCGATCTTCGAAATCGAGACGCGGGTCGACGCTGGACTGGCGGAAGCGGAGGTCAGTCCACCACCAGCGCTGCGGCAGGGCGAGCGTGAGGTCCACGGGATGGCCCGCGCGATCTACTGTGACGTTGACGGAGGCGGCGTGGCGATCGACTTTGTCATAGCGATACTGGACGTCGCCGAAGGTGTAGACGGGGACGCCGTTCCAGGCGGAGATGCGGTCGCCGGCCTGCATTCCGGCAGCGGCGGCCGCGCCAGTAGCTTCCTTGACGACGAGGCCCTTCGGCACGTCGAGCGCGATGCCGACGGTTTTGATATCAGGGGAGCGATAGAGCTGGCTGAGCTTATCGAGCGCGCCATCGCGCTCACGCTGGATGTTCTGGAAATCGCCGATCAGGTGGCACTCGACGCACTGGCGCTGGGCGAAGGTGCGTTGGACAAGGAGCGGCATTTCGCGAGGGAACATGGCTTTCGGGCGTGGCGGGGCGGGCAGGGCGCCGTCGAGGTGCCTGCGGTGCAGCACCAGACCCTGTTCAAGGGCGAGGCGGAGGCTGTCGAGCGAGTTATAGGTATCGGGCGAGCGGGATTCGCGGCCGCCGTACCGCATATAAATCTGCTCGTCGGCATTCAGGACGAAGAAGTAGATCGCATTGTTCCAGTCGCGGTCGAACAGGCCGACATCCACATCATCCATGCGGACGACGCGGACGCAGACGTACTCACTCATCACTTTGCCGAGGGGGGAATCTTTGGGCGACAGCACAACCTGTGCGTCGAAAACTCTTCCCTCCATTCAAGCTTCGCAGCGGAATTCGAGAAAGATGGGCTTATTCGAGGCTTTGGCGACGGCGAGGGCCTGACGATAGTCGCTGAGCCAGTCGATGGATTGTTCCTGAGCGAAGAGGGCAGGGGCGAGCAGAGCGGCGAAAGCGAGGAGACGCAGCATATTCCACCCAGAATACTAAGTCTCGCGGGAAAAATGCGGGATCGGGGGGGGCGCTTACCCTGGTACAGCCGCTGGTACGAATTGGAGCGCAATCTTCGCAGGGTGGCGGTTTGCGTGTGGCGGGATGCGGGGGAATGGCCGATCTTCCCGCAAGAGGAATTTTGTGACAGCGCATCTATATCGTTTGAGCACGACGCGGATCTCGCGGGGAATGGTGGCACTGCTGGCAGCCGCGGCAGCGGCTTTAGGGGGCACGGTATCACCGCAACTGAGTTCCATGAGCGCGGGGACACCTGTTCAGGTGATCGTGCAGCACGTTCCGTCGCTGGCGGGAACGGCGCTCACGCCGGTTTGCGGCACGCTGGAACTGCTGGACCTGCTGCCCCTGGGGGAGCTGTGTTCGACGACGGCGGAGAACGCTATGAGCATGGCGAAGAACCCGCGGGTGAGCCATATTTCGGTAAATAACGTTCTGAAGGGGACGGGCACTTCACTGCCCGTTTACGATTACACGCCGCAGACCATTCAGCCGCTTTCGAGCGCGGCGAAGACTACCAATCCGAATCTGGGCAAAGGGATTGGCGTGGCGATCATCGACAGCGGGATTCATGTGAATCAGGACCTGATAGGCAACGGCTCGGGCACCCTGCTGGGCAGTCTGCTGCCGCAGGTGGTGTATGCGGAGAGCTTCGTGACGGGGGAAGGCGTGGACGACTATTATGGCCACGGCACTCACATCGCGGGCATCATTGCGGGGAACGGCGCGAATTCGGCGGGGCCGGCGTTTCTGTACCAGATCCACGGAATCGCTCCGGGCGCGCACCTGATCAGCCTGAAGGTGCTCGACCGGAACGGACAGGCGAGCGACGCGGCGGTGATTCAGGCGATCGAGCGGGCGATTCAGCTGAAGGATCTGTATCAGATCCGGGTGATCAATCTGTCGCTGGGGCGACCGATCTATGAGAGCTACAAGAACGATCCGTTGTGCATGGAAGTGGAGAAGGCCTGGCTGAGCGGCATCACGGTGGTGGTGGCGGCGGGGAACGCGGGGCGCGACAACTCGGAAAACAACAACGGGTACGGGACGGTGGCGGCGCCGGGGAACGATCCGCTGGCGATTACCGTGGGCGCGATGAATACGGAAGGCACGCCGCAGCGGAGCGACGACCTGATGACTACGTACAGCTCGAAGGGGCCGACGATTGGCGACCATATCGTGAAGCCGGACCTGGTGGCGCCGGGCAACAAGATCTTCTCGATTCTGGATCCCGGGGCGACTCTGGAGCAGACGGAAACGGCGGGGATTGTGCCGCCGGCCGCGTATATCGTGGCGCCGAATTCGTTTCAGAGTTCGAACTATTTCAGCCTGAACGGGACGAGCATGGCGTCCGGCGTGGCGAGCGGAGCGGTAGCAGCGCTGCTGGGGAACCAGAAGCTGACACCCGACCAGGTGAAGGCGCGGCTGATGAAGTCGGCGGCGAAATCGTTCCCGAAAACGTCTTCGATTACGGACCCGACTACGGGGCAGACGTTCGTGATTCAGTACGATCTGTTCACGGTGGGGGCCGGGTATCTGAATCTGGATGCGGCGCTGGCGAGCACGGAGACGATTCCGGCGAACATGAACGCGGCGAGCCCGGTGGCGACGACGGGACCGCCGGATGCGAGCGGCAACACGCCGGTTTATGCGACGAATGATCAATCGCAGTCGGCGGTGTGGGGGTCGAGCGCGGTTTGGGGATCGAGCGCAGTCTGGGGTTCAAGCGCGGTGTGGGGGTCCTCGGCTTTCACGGGTGATTCGGCCGTGTGGGGGTCTTCAGCGGTGTGGGGATCGAGCGCCGTATGGGGATCTTCGGCGAGCTCGGGGTACAGCGCGGTCTGGGGATCAAGCGCGGTGTGGGGTTCCTCGGCGGTGTGGGGAAGCTCGACGGATCCGACGATCAGCAAGTAACCGGCGGACTGGACAGTTAGAGCGCCAGGATGTGCTTTGCGAGCGGACTGAGACGGAGGAGCGTTTCGGGAAGCATGCGCGCGGAAAAGTTGAAGGCGGCAGGGGTGTCACGGCGAATGCAGGCACCCTGAATAGAGCGGCGGGGAGCACCGGAGCGATTGGCGCTGTGGCCATGCCAGACGGAGCCGTTGTAAATGATCATGGAACCGGCGGGGCCGCAGGCCAGCACCTCGCCGGGGGGATCGGAGGGCGGCGCAGGCCGGAGGTGCGAGCCGGGGAGGAACCGGGTGGCGCCGTTATCGGGGCGGAACTCATCGACCATGAAGATGAACCCGACCATAGTCCAGCCGCGGGCTTCCGCTTCGCAGTCCACGTGAAGTTTTTGCGCGGGCATGCCCGGGCGGAGGGTTCGCGCGAGCAGGGAGCTGAGTTTGAAGGAGCCGTTCAGCAGCCGGTCGCAGGCTGCGAGAAAGGGTGGGTGCAGGTACAGGGAATCGAAAGCGGGGCCGCGATTCACAAAGTCGCTGACGCGCGTGGTGGAGCTGCCGACCGCGATATCAGCAGGGGAAGCGGTTTCAACGGCCTGGTCGTAGGCGGCGGCAAGACGCGCCAGCTCTCTATCCGGGACGGGGCCGGGTATGACCATGAAGCCGAGCTCGTCGAGATCCTTCAGAAGATTAGTTTAAGCCCAAGCTGTTCCTGACGCGGGTCGCCCAAACCGCTCTGGACGGTGCCATCGAAGTTGAACAGGAGGCTGGTGGTTTCGGGATGCCTCGGATTGGCGCGATTGGTGAGGTTGAAGGCATCGACGGAGGCCTGGAGCTTGAAGCGCTCGGTGAGGCGGAAGTTCCTGGCAACGCGGAAATCGAGCGCGAAGAAGGTGTTGTCCTTCCAAATCGAGTTGCGCCGGACGATGTAGCCGTTGGCGAGAACGCGGTTGGCGACGGAGATGGGCTGGGGCGAGTGGAAGCTGATGAGCGGCGAGAACTCGATGCCCCAGGGCGCGTCCCAGAGGCCGAACATGTTGAAGCGATGGCGCTCGTCGCGATCGGAGAAGCCGTAGTCGGGCTTGAAGTTGTTGGCGACGGCATAGCGATAGCTGAACGGATCGCGCTCGTTGTCATCGTCGGCGAGATCTTCCGAAAGCCGTTGTTGGGGAGATTTTGGACGGAGAGGGTGTTGAGGTAAGTGGAGTTTTCGACGCGATTGCTTTCGAGAATGGGAGCTTCGGCGTTGACGGAGACAACCTGATCGACCTGCGAGAGGCTGAGCGAGAGCGAGAGGTTGATGGACTGGCCGACGGCGAGATCGAGGCCTTCGCGGACGAGGCCGCCGAAGTTGGGAGCCCGCGCAGTGACGCGATAGGAGCCGAGGGGCAGGAGGAGCCCGCGGAAGCGGCCTTCGTCATCGGTATGGAGGATGCGGGTGAAGTTGGTGCCGGTGTTGAGGAGAGTGACATCGGCGCCGGCAACGGCGCGGCCGGAGGGATCGGTCACAACGCCTTCGATGGTTCCCGTATTCGCCTGGGAATGCGCGAAGCATAGAACGGAGGCGACGAGCAGAGAGGTGAGGACGGGAACATCACCCAGGAGTAGGTTCAGTATGCGAGTGACCGGCGGATTTTGTCAAGAAATCCCATGCGGGATTCCTATGTTTTGGAGGCGATTCCTTTTCCTTCGACGATGCGGATGTAGCGGTTGAGTTCTAAGTCGGTGAACTTATCAATGCGTTTCGAGGGAGCGGGCCAGCGGATTTCGAGTTCGTCGATTTTGGAGGCTGTGCCGCAGCCCAGGATTTCGCGCGGGTCATGAGAAGAGAGATAGCTGCCGCCGCCGTTTTTCATGCGCTGGCAGAGGTGGCCGCCGGCTTTCCATAAGAGGCGCGCGCCGACGGCGTCGCGGTTGCAGGTGACGCCTTCGAGCCTGATGCCGAGCCAGTTATTACCCTGGGCAGCGTTGTTTTTGAGGAGCACGGGAGGGCCGCCGTTGTTGGCGATAAGGACGTCGAGCGCGCCGTCATTATTGAAATCGCCGACGGCGAGACCGCGCGCGGGGTAATCCTTTTGAAAGGCCGCGCCAGCTTCGGCACTTACATTTTTGAGCTTGCCATCGATGCCCTGATGAAAGAGGATCAAGGGCTCACGGTAACGGACCTGAGTGGAGTAACTGCCGATCATGTCATCGGGGTGGCCGTTGGCGAGGAGAAGATCGAGGCGGCCGTCGTTGTCGTAGTCGAAAAACTTCAGGCCCCAGCCGCTGAGGAGGCGCGTGGCCTGGGAGATGCCGTTGCTGTGAGCGACATCGGTGAAGCTTTCGTTCTTGTTGTTCTGGTAGAGCGAGAACATCTCCTGATCGACATTGGCGACGAAGAGATCCTGCCAGCCCGAGTTGTGGAGGTCGGCGGCATCGACGCCCATGCCGGAGCGCGGCTGGCCGGTATCGCTGAAGGCGACTTCGGCGGGGAGGGCCATCTCTTCCCAGCTGGGTGTGGCCCGCGGCGTCGGGACCGCGGTTGACGAAGAGGAAGTTCTGCACGGTGTCGTTGGCGACGAAGAGATCCATGCGGCCATCGTTATTGATGTCGGTGGCGACGACGCCGAGGCCTTTGCCGAGGGATTTCGCGATGTCGGTGCCTTTGCCGACCTCGGTGAACGTGCCATCGCCGTTGTTGCGGTAGAGGAAGCTGGCGGTGCCATTGAAGATGCGCGGGATGCAGTAGTAATGGCGGCCGAGTTTGTTATCGCCGCACTCGTATTTGTGGCCGGCTGCTGTAATCGACAAAGCTGCAGACGAAGAGATCGAGTTTGCCGTCGTTATCGAAATCGAACCAGACGGCGCTGGTGGTCCAGCCGGGTGTAGGAGGCCGGCCTTTTGGGTGACGTCGGTGAAGGTGCCGTCGCGGTTGTTGCTGATAGAGGATGCAGCGGCCGTAGGAGGTGACGAAGATATCGGGCCAGCCGTCGTTATCGTAATCGCCGACGGCGACGCCCATGCCGAAGGTGCCGCCCGCGACGCCGGCTTTTTCGGTGACATCGGTGAAGGTGCCGTCGCGATTGTTTTTGTAGAGCGCGTTGCGGACGGGTTGAGGGGGCTTCCAGAAATCGGACGGGCCGCTGTTGACGAGATAGATGTCCATCCAGCCGTCGTTGTCGTAATCGAGGAAGGCGCAGCCAGGGCCGAGGGTTTCCGGGAGGTAGTGACTGTCCGACATGGCGTTGGCATGGCTCCAGGAGATGCCGGTGAGCGAGGGCGGCAGTTCTTCGAAGAGGGGCGCGGGGGCGGTACCGCCGAGGAGCGTGGCGGCGCCGCTCATGAGAAGCAGCTGGCGGCGGGAGAGGTTCACCGAGAGGATTCCTTCGCGGCGGGCTGGCGGGCCTGGGCTTCGGCGGTGAGCTTGCGGACGAGGGCCCGCTCGCGGTCGCCATCTTCTTTGCGGCGGAGCCGGTAATAGACAGTGGCCAGCGTGACGTGGGCTTCGGTGAAGGTGGGCGCTTCTTTGACAATGGCAAGCAGGCTCTTCAGCGACTCATCGATTTTCGACTGGGCGAGGAGGACGGTGGAGATCTGGTAGCGGACGGCGATGTCGCCTGGACGCACACGGAGGGCGCGCTCGAAGTAAGTCATGGCTTCGTCGAGCTTCTGATCCTGGCGCGCGAGAACGCCGAGTTCGAGGTTGGATTCGAAGCTGTTGGGGTCAGACTGCAACTCGGTGCGGAACTCTCGCTGTGCGGCTTCGGCGTCGCCGGTGCTCATGAGAGCGACGCCGTAGAGGCCGTGGAGCTCGGGCAGCCGGGGATTGAGCGCGACCGCTTTGGCAAACTCTTCGCGCGCGCCGGCCAGATCGTTGACGGTCAGTTTGGCGGAGCCGAGCATGAGATGGGCTTCAGCGCTGTCGCCATCGCGGAGGATGCGATCGATCTGGCGCTGGCCTTCGGGAACGCGGTTGGCGCGGATCAGAGCCATGCCGAGCATGTAGGCGACGGCGAGCTCATCGGTCTTGTCGACGTTGGTGACGGAGCTGAGGAGCTGGATGACCTGTGGGTTGTTTCCCATGCGCAGTTCGCAATCGGCGAGGAGATAGGTGACGCGCTTTTCGGCGGGTGCGCGGAGATGGATGGCGCGCAGCTGGGCGGCGGCTTCGGGAATGCGACCGATTTTGTAAAAGGCGAGCGCGAGGTTGAGCGCGACTCCGTTGTTGGCGGGATCCTGTTTCAGAGCCGTCTGATATTCGGCGATGGCTTCTTCGAAGCGGCCGAGGGCGGCGAGCGAGACGCCGAGGTTGGAGCGGATGAGGACGGCGTCCGGCTGGATGTTGAGGAATTCGTGGTAGCGGGTGACGGCGGCTTCGAAGTCGCCGGATTTCTGGGCCTGGATGCCCTGGTTGACGAGCTCCTGCGGGCGAGGGCGCCTGGAACATGAGTAGCAGCAGGAGAGCGGCGGTCATCTGGCGAGCTCCCGCATGGCGGCTTCGAGCTGGTCCGCGTGGAATTCGAGTTCGGTAAGGCCGGTGCTGTAGCGGACTACGCCGTTCTTATCAACGAGGAAGGCGTGACTGGGCCATGCCTGGTACGCAGCCTCCACTTTGCCGTCCATGCCATCCACGACGGAGGGATAGGGAATGCTGAGTTTGCGGACGCAGAGATCCGCGTGGCTTTGTTTTTCGGCCATCGTGGCGGCGGGCTGGATCGGTGATGCCGTCGCGGTTATTGCGGGTGCTTTGCCAATCGGCGGTGGAGTGGGCCTCGCGGATGTAGACCATCAGGAAGGGAACGCGTTTGTTGTAGCGCGTATAGAGCGTGTTAAGCGCGGGAGCGGCCGCGCGGAAGTTGGGGCAGGAGTAACTGCCGAAGACCAGCAGCACGGGCGACTTGCCACGATAAGAAGCGAGGCTGACGCGGCCGAGGCTGAACGCGGGCGCGGGCTTGCCGGTGAGCGGGGATGGCGGCGGCGCAAAGCCGGCACGGGCGCGGGTAATCTCGGGTGAGCCGGGGCGAACGCGGGCGGCACGTTCGAGGAGCGGCGCGGCTTCGTCAGGCTTCTTCCGTTCGATCAGGATTTCGGCCAGGCGGAGGTTGGCCTCAAAATCGGCGGGGTCGTGGGCGAGCTCTTTGCGGAAGGCGGCGGCAGCGGCATCGGGATCGCCGGTGTTGAGAAGGGCCTGGCCATACCAGGATTGCAGCGAAGGGAGATCGGGATTGCGTTCGGCGGCAGCCTGGAACTCGCGGACGGAGCCGGGGAAGTCGCCGGCGGAATACATCTGGCTGCCGAGGAGGAAGTGGGATTCGGGAGAATCGCTGTCTTTGAGAATGCGGTCGAGGACGACCTGCCCTTCCGGGACGCGCTTTTCGCGGAGAAGAGCCATGCCGAGGACGTAAGCGACGCCGAGGTCGTCGGGCTGGTTCGCGCGGAGGGGCTGGAGGAGTTCGATGGCCTTCTTATTTTCGCCCATGCGGAGGTAGCAATCGGCCAGGAGGAGGACGATCTGCGGGTTGGCAGCGGCGTGGGGGAGGACGTGTTCGAGCTGTTTAGCGGCGTCGGGAATGCGGCCGCTTTTGTAGTACGCGAGAGCGAGGTTGGTTTCGATGCCGAACTGGACGTCGGGATGGTCGGTGGTGAGGCGCAGGGCTTCGCGGTATTCCTGTTCGGCCTCTTCGTAGCGTCCGAGATTGGAGAGCACGACGCCGAGGTTCGAGCGGATGGCGGGCTCATCGGGATGGGCGGCGAGGAAGGCGCGGTATTCGACGGCGGCGTTGGCGAAATCGCCTTTCTTCTGGAGTTCGATGGCGTGCAGGACGGCGGGATCCTGCGCGGCGAGGAAGGCGGGGACGAGCGCGAGCAGGGCGAGGAGACTAATCCGGGTATTTTTCATTGGACCTGACGATGCGGATCAGATGGTCGGTGAACTGTTTGTGGGAGCCGGGGAGTTCGAGCTTCGGCATGTGACAGGTGACGCAATCCTTTTTGGCGACGCTGCATGTGCGGGCGGGGGCAGTGTGGCAGGACTGGCACTTCGCATCGTAAGAGGCCGCCGCGGTTTCGAGTTTGGCGTGGGGGTTGTGGCAGGAGGTGCAGGAGATGCGGCTGTCATCGGAAGAGTAGCACTTGCTGTTGGCGAGGCGGTAGGGCTGGAAGCGGACGTTGAGGATGCCGCGCGGGCCGTTCATGGCGATCTGGGACCAGGTGCGGTGGCACTGACCGCAGAAGTCGGAAGTTTCTTCAGAGGTGAGTTTGGCGAGGTGGCGCATTGGCGTGGACTGCGGGTGGCCTTCGGTGTTGCCGTGGCAGCGTTCGCACTGGATGCCGGGGGTCATGCGGTCAAGGGTGAGCTGGACGCCTTTGACGGCGTGGGTGGCGTGGCAATCGAAACAGCGGCCGGTTTCGGCCATGCCGGACTGACGGCCGGCGGCTTCGGCGAGGGTGCGGGGCGCGATTCCCTGGGCGCCCATGGTGACATCGAGACCGCGCAGCGCGGAATAGTAACTCACGCGGCTTTCGTACCACTGGCCATCGCGCTGGTAGAGATACGTCTGGCCGGCGGAACCGAGCCCGAATGCCCAGAGGATGGGGACGGTGAGGGTCTCGCGGCCATCGGTGACGGTGTAGAGGGATTGGTCGCCGCTGCGCTGGATCTGGTAGGTGTAGCCGTCAAGCCTGGCAGTGAGTTTCGGGTTCGCGCGCAGGATTTCGCTGCCCTTCACGGGCTCGAGGGCGCGGGCCATGGAGGAGTGCGTAAAGACGGAGGTCTGTGCGCGGTGACAGGGCGCGCAGGTTTCGGGAGAAGAGCCGGCGCTGGCTCCGGTCAGCGAAGGAGCGCACAGCACCAGAATGGCGAGGACCCGCTTCACCTGCTAAGGCGCCCCGATGGTGACGGTGGTGAGGGCCTGAGACGCCGTGCCGCCCTGATGAGCGACAGCGCGAATCTGGTAGGTTCCGGAGGGGATGGCCGCGGCCGGGATGGTCATCACGTAGGGAATTTTACCCTGCGGATCCGGGGCGGGCATTTCGAGCGGGACCTTCTGCAGTATTTTGCCGTGCTGCATCAGTTCGATCTCGACTGTCGGTTTTGTGGAATCGGAGGCGTCGGGGTAGACGGTGAAGAAGAGGCGCAGCAGCGAATTGGGAGCGCGGGAGACGACGGAATCGAGCGTGGGGGTGATGAGGCCGCCCTGGTAGGCGAAGGGGTCGGCCGGGTCGAGACCTTTGGCGTTGGGGACGTATGCGTGGACGCCGGTGATGGAAGAGATGCCGACGCTTTTGCGGGTGTCGGAAACTGTGAAGGCGGAGCGCTGCGTGCCGATTTTGCCGCTGGCGAGATCCATCACGGCGGTCTCGAGGCTGTAGGTTCCGAAGGGAATGACGGTGGGCAGTTTATCAACGAAGTTGCCGGCTTTCAGCTGCTCGGGGGTGACCTGGAAGGAACGGTCGCGGGTGAGCTTCTGGACCACTTCGCCCTTTTGATCGCGGATGAGCGCGGCGAGGGAGAAGTGAACATTTTCGGTTTTCTTGACGGCGTCGGTCTGGGGCTGCAGGCCGTGAAGGGGCAGCTCCACGATCACGGTGATGGCCGCGCCATCCGCTGTGGGCTTAAGGGTGATGGGGGCGGAGCGGAACTCCACCGCGCCGGAGATCTCACCGGCCGAGAGGGCTTTCAGGAGCGGCACTTCGAAGGTCTGGAGGCCGCCGGCGCGGGCTTCGGGAGGGAGCGCGAAATAGCCGTTACGGGCATGGATGACGAGATCCTTGCGCGAGGTGCTTACAGAGATCTTGCGGAACTTCCCGTCGTAGTTTCGGATGCCGGGATCGAAGGTGACTTCGTAATAACTGGCGATTTCCTCGCTGACGCGATGAAGCGGGCCGCGGAGGTCGTTGCTGTCGCCGATGAGGAAGCCGCCGGTGGATTCGGCGAGATCGCGGATGGCGAGCTGGACGTTGGCGCGCGAGGAGAGCTCGGCATTGTCCGAGGACATGATTTCGTCTTTGGTGACGGGGCCGGAAGTTTTTTGATTGCCGATGGAGGCGCGGGCGGCGCCGTTGAGCTGCTGGCTGGAGGAGCGGTTCTGGCCGGAAATCATGACGCCGCGGGTATCGAGCGCATAGAAGGTAACGTTTGCGCGGTTGGCGAGGCTGAGAATGTTGCGGAAGGGCACGTCGAGCTCGGGCGTGACATAAAGGCCGTCGGTGAAGTAGAGGATGGATTTGCGGCCGGGCATGGTCTGGAGTCCGCGCACGAGGGCCTGGAGAGCGGAAAGGGTCATGCGGGTTCCCTGCGAGCCGGCGGAGGCATCCATACGCAGCATGTCGAGCATGATGGAGGCGAGTTTCGCCTGGACGAACTGGTCACCCGAGGGAGGACCGGCGGAGGTGGACCCGGCGGTCTGCGAGGCAGCGGCGAGCAGATTGGAATCCTGATCGGAACCGTTGACGGTCTGGCCTCCGAGGTTGCGTTTCAGCTCCGCCTGGATGGTGTCCGATTCGGAAGTGAAGGTGGCTGCGGAGAGGCCGTTCGTCGCGCGCTCGACGGCTTTCGAGAGCGCTTCCTTATCGTTGGTGAAGGGCTGCAGGACAAGAAGGCGGGTGTTGATGAGAACGACGGAGTAGAAGACGTTGGAGCCTTCGCCGGTTTTTACGAGGTCGAGGGCGGCGGCGCGGGCGGTCTTGCGCTGGTCGGGGGCGCCGAGCGCGTCGAAGGCCATGGTGACCAGACGGAGCTGACGCAGGGGGTCCAGCGTAGTGGTGGAGCCTTTGGAGCTGACCGCTTCCTTACCGCGGACCAGACGGAAGCTGGTAAGGGTTTGCTTCGCGCCGTTATCGGAGACGGTGATGTCGCCGGGTTCGAGGTCGGTGACGGGCTTGCCCTTCTTATCGCGAACCACCATATCGAGCACGACTTCTTCGACGGTGACGCTCTTCATGCTGGTGGCGGGCGCGGGCTGCGCGGGGAGAAACGGAGCAGCGAGCAGGAGAGCGAGGGAGGCTGAGGATAGCTTCATAAGATCCTTACTGGCGCACCGGAGCGATCAGCTTTGTGAGGCGTTTGAAACTTTCCTGTTCGCGCTGCGCTTCGGGCTTCCTTCCCAGACGCGAATAGGCGGAAGCAAGGGCGTAGTGCGCCTCGGGGGTTTCGGGGGAGAGCGCGGCGGCGCGTTCGAGTTCGGGCAGCGCCTTCGCCGTTTGATTGGCGGCGAGGAGGATTTTGCCGTAGGCGAGGTGCGTGGAGAAGTCGTCAGGACCAGCTTCTACAGCGCGCTGGGCATAGCCGGAGGCGACGGACAGCTCATCGCTCTTGAGATAGATGATGGCGAGACCGACCAGCGCCGGGACGTGGGCGGGATCGAGCGCGAGGGCGGCTTTGATTTCCTCGACGCCGCGATCGGGATACTGCATGGCGAGGAAGCCGCCGAAGCGGAAATGGACGTTGGGTTCGCGGGGAAATTCCTTCGCGACGGCTTCGAATTTGGTGAGCGCCTCTTTGACATCCTGCTCCATGGCGGCGCTCATGGCATCGCCGAGCTGGTAAACGAGAGCACGTTTGGCTTCGGGAACTTCGGAGGGCAGCCAGGTTTCGCGCAGGCCGGCGATGCCGGCGGCGACGGAGATGTCGGCAGCTTTCTTATCGAAGCGCGTGAGGTTGGTGAGCGTAACGATGGCACGTTCGAAATAGCCGGTTTTGATGAGCACGAGCGCGAGGTGGAGCCGGGCGGTGCGGGAGAGTTCGTGAGGCTCGGCAAACTCGAGACGCTCGGCGTGCGAGAGGCTTTCGAGCGCGGCGGGGAAGTTGCGCAGGCGGTATTCGCAGAGGCCGGACATCGTCCAGGCGGGCGCGGAATCCGGCTTGAGGGATGCAAGATTCAGGAACGAGGGCGCGCACTCGGCGTAATTGTCCTGATCGTAGGCGATGGAGCCGAGATTCCACCAGCCATCCACCCAGGAAGGATTGAGCTTGAGGGCTTTCTTGTAGAGGGTTACGGCGTCGTCCAGGTGTTTGGCATCTCGTGCCTGTTCGGCCTGGCGGGACACGGCTTCAAACGTGGGAGCGGAAGAGGGGACCTGAAGGAGCATGAGAAGGGCCGCGAGCCAGGCGGGCATATCAGTACTATTCTATGTTGGCGAAAAAAACGGCGCCGGAGAGAGTCTGGTGCGACTCTCCCCGGCTTTGGGACTGCGACTGTAGTGACTTAGAAGTAGAACTTCGCGGCCACCTGGATGACACGATGACCCTGTTTTTGCGTCACCGTACCGAAGAGCGGAGTGTTGACCTTCAGGCTGGACGGATCGTAGCCAAGGGTCAGGTTGCTGCCGTTGAAGGAGTTCAACGGATGGTTCAGGAAGTTGTAAGCGTTGAAGCGGAGCTGGAACTTCATGGATTCCTTGATCTGGAAGTTCTTGAAGAGACCAAGATCCGAGTTGAAGAAGGCCGGGCCGTAGATGGCCGGCAGCACGCTGGGGCCATTCTGACCGACCTGCGTGGGCAGCGAGAAGCAGCTCGGGTTGATGTACTGATTCGGCTTCAGGTTCGAAGCCGGGTTACAGGTAAGAATCGGATTGAGCTGGATGTCCGGGGTGCCGAGCAGCGATACGTTGCTGATCTGGATCCCGTTGGGATTCGCGGCGCTGATGCTGCCGGGGATAACCGCGTTGTTGGTGGTGAGGCCGAAGTTCTGACCGCTGTTGCCCGTCAGGTTCGGCGCCGCTCTGCAGCTGGGTGATGCCGGAAAGCTGCCAGCCGTTGACGAAGCCGCCGGCGAATTTGTTTTCGACAAAGCGGCCGAGCTCGATCGAGTAGGCCACGTTGAAGATGTGGGTCCGGTTGCCGGCCTGAACGCCGTAATCGTTCTGCAGGTTGAACTGGTCGAGCGCCGGATTGACGGTACCCATGGCTTTGCCGAAGCTGTAATTCGCGTTGATGGTGTAACGGCCGCGTGGTGCGGACCCAGGTGACCTGGAGGGCGTTGTAATTTGCGATGGCGTTGTTGGTGGCTAGGTACAGGTCCGAGAAACCAAGGTACGGGCGGAAGTTATTGGCGACGAGCGAATTCGGATCGGACGCCGCCGTTCTTCGAAGAGAGAAGAGCGCCGTACGGGACCAGATTGATGTTGCTGCCCGCACCGGTGCTGTTCGCCAGATCGCGGCTGCGATTGCCGACGTAAGCGACTTCGAGGAGGCCAGCCCACGGAGTCCGCTGGGAAACCGTGAAGCTGTAGCTGTCGGTGTACGGCTGCCGGTCGTCTTTACTGTCGACGGCGGCAGGCGATGAGGCCTGCGCGTTGAGGTTGATGGTGGATAGATTGCGCGCCAGCAGCGGCGTGGTGGCCGTCCCGGTACCGACGTTCACGTTCGAGCCAAGGCTGACCGATTCCACGCCGGCCGCCGCATCCAGACCGCTGGTGAACTGACCGGAGTGGTAGTAGTAACGGCCCCAGCCGCCGCGGAGGACGGTCTTGCCGGTGCCGAAAAGATCGTAAGCAGCGCCGAGGCGAGGCTGGTAGAAAAGGGCACGGGTGGGGAAGCCGCCGATGGGCACGGAGGAATCGCGCTTGTTCCATTCGAAGCCGCAGTACTGCAGCGGCGAACAGCTGGCATTGTACTTGGAGGGGACGAAGACGGAGTAACCGAAGCCGACATTGTCCGCCCAGGGAGTGAAGTGGGTGAGACGAATGCCGAGTTCGAGGGTGAGCCGCTTGCTGACCTTCCAGGAATCCTGAACGAAGCCTTCGAAGGTGGTGTAGCCGATATCGTTGACGCGGTTGAAATTGGTTTCGCTGTAAGCGTTCAAGGTGCCGGTCAGCAGATCGGCGTATTCGTTGCCGGTGGTGTTGGGGTTGCTCCGGTTTACCTGCAGATAGCCGTTGCTGTTGTTATTAGCCGGCTGCGAGTTGCGGATGTGTTCCCAAAAGATGCCGAACTTGGCGGTATGGGTGCCCCAGACCTTGGCGACGGTGTCGCTGACGTTGGGGAGCCACTTGTCGGCATAGAGACCCTGCGAGTTGCCGCCATCTTCGAAGCCGCCGGGGTTGAAGATCAGCGCGGCTTCCTGCTGCTGCCAGCCGTTGCCGCCGAATGAGGGGATCTGCGCGACGCCATTGTTGAACAGACCTTTGTAGTTATAGCCGACGGTGGTGCGGCTTACCTTGCTGGGATCCTGGAAGACGTTGGGGAAGCCGATATAGGTGTAGCTGAACACGACTTCGTTGGTGAGGGTCGGGCTGAAGACGTGGGTGAGCGAGGCGCTGACGGAATCGGAGGAGTTCTTGCCCTCGACGGAGGTGGGATAGGGAACCTGATCGGTCTGTCGCCACCAGAGGCCAACGGGGAACTGCTGGGTTTCGCGCTGCAGATTGTAGCGGACGAACAGTTTGGTGTTGTCGCTGATGCTGTAATCGACGCGCGTCATCCACTGAACGTTGTTCTGATTGAAGGTTTCCGCCTGGACGTAGTTATAACCGCCGGTGGCGTTGGGGTTGGCATTAGGCGCGGGATAGAGCTTCATCAGCGCCTGCATGTTGGGGTCGATCAGCGACTGCGGGAATGATGCCGCCGGGGTACTTGACCTGATCGAGGATCTGTCCCGGAGGGCCTCCGGAAGCGGTGATGTTGCCTTCCTTGGCGACTTCGGCGGGCGAGAAGTTGCCGCCGATTTCACCGGGGGTGGGGACGGTGGCGCGGAGCAGGCCGGTATCGAGCACCTGATAGTAGTACTCGTAGCCGGTGAAGAAGAAGAGCTTGTTGCGGTTCTTATTGAAGCGCGTGCCGGGGATCAGCACCGGACCGCCGATGGTGAAGCCGGGATAGTAATACTTGTTCTCCGGCCGCGACTGGCCGTTGGCGTTGAACAGCGCATCGTTGGCGTTCAGGGCGTAGTTGCGGGCGTAGAAGAAGGCCGAACCGTGGAAATCCTTGCCACCGGACTTGGCGACGGAACTGATGACGGCGGGTCCTTTTTGGTTCTCCGCGCTGAAGTTGGAGGTGAGCACCTTGAACTCGGAGATCATGTCCGAGTTGGGATTCACCGGCGTATCGCAGTTGCAGCCGGGATCGGAAACGTGGGCGCCGTCAGCGGTGATGTCGAGTGAGTTGCCGGGCAGGCCGTTGTAGGAATAGGCGTTATTCAGCGGGCTCTGGGAGCCGGAATCGCCGTTGCCGTTGATGCCGATCGTTTCCCCGGTGTAGCTGGCCTTATTGGAAGTTCCGTTCTGGACGCCGAAGCCGGGCATGATTTTCAGAAACTCGGCGGCGTTACTTCCGACGGATACATAATTCTGTAGTTCTTTGGTGGTGAGCGTGGAGGACTTTTCGCCGGAATCGACGGGCACAAGGACGTCAGCGGCGCCGGTAATTTCGACGGTGTTGGTGGTGCTGCCCACCTTCATGGTGACGTTGACGTTGCGCTTCTCGCCGCCACCGAGGGCGATGTTGGTCTCTCTGTAGCCCTCGAAGCCCTTGCCTTCCACGATCAGCGTGTAGGTGCCGGGCGGGACGGACACGAAGGTGTAGTAGCCATCGTTATTAGTAGTGGTATCGCGCTGAGATCCGGACTGCTGATCGCGCAGCTTGACTCCAGCCTGAGGCACTACTGCCTGTGAGGGGTCGGAGACGACTCCGGTCAGGGTGGCGTAGATGGACTGAGCCTGAAGTACCCCGGTGGAAGACAGCATAACTACCAGGCCGGACAAGGTCAGCGATCGTCCGATAAGCGTTTTCAACATGGAACCCCTTTCATACAGTACGGGTTAAAGAGACTTTGGATCGTACTATATAGCGCCCCGCGCGGTAACGCAAAAACTTGCGGTTACCGCACCCGGCAGGAACTACGTTAACGATGCTAAGTGCCCTATTTTGAATCGCGTTAACGATCAGGACGCGGTCAAAGTTTATGCTCCGGGGCTTTGATATACTCTCCCTTGTCCATGGAAGCCACTGCTCAGTCGCAGTCTCAAAGAGCGGAGCTTGAGGCCGTGCTGCGGTCCGGAATCTTCGGCCGGGCGCCGAATCTCTCTTCATTTCTGACGTACGTTTGCCAGCGGCACTTCGAGGGTCTGGGGGACCAGATCAAGGAGTACAACATCGCCGTGGAGGCCCTGGGGAGGCCGGCGGACTTCGATCAGAAGAAGGATTCGATCGTTCGGGTGGAGGCGCACCGGCTGCGCAAGCGGCTGCGCGATTATTACGAGGGCGCCGGGGCGGATCATGTGATTCAGATCCTGATTCCGAACGGCCAGTATGCGCCGCGGTTTGTGGAAACGGGCGGCGGCCAAGCGGCGGAGGAACCGCCGACGGCGGAGAGGGCGGAAACCGCGCCGCTGGAGCTGCCGGTTACGCTGGAGGTTCTACCGGCGGCGCTCGAGGAAATCCGGCCGATGCGAAGGAGGCGGCTGACTTACGCCGGCGTAGCGCTGTCGCTGGTGCTGGCCGTGGGGGCGGCGGCGTGGACGAGCCGATCGGTGAAGAACCTGGCGCACCCGGCAGCGGCGGCCGAGGTATGGAAGGGCAATTACGCCGAACCGGTAAACAGTGAGTTCCGGATGCTGGCCGGATATCACGGACAGCCGTTCATCGACCGGCAGGGGCACAGGTGGGAGCCGGACGAGTATTTCACCGGCGGCCACTCAGTGGCGATGAGTTCGCTGAAATCCATCGAGGGCCTGCCCGATCCGGATTTGCCGAAGACCATGCGCGAGGGCGACTTCCGCTATGAGATTCCGCTGCGGCCCGGAACGTATGAAGTGCATTTGTACTTCGCGGAGACGGACCCCATTCGCGCCAATGCGGGCGAAGGGGACGATCTGCGGTCCTTCCGAGTGAGTTTCAACGGCGAGACGAAGCTGGATTTGTTCGATGCCATGTCCGAGGCGGGAGCGCCGTACCGGCTGCAGGTGCGCGTATTTAAGGATGTGGGTCCGGACAAGGACGGAAAGCTGCATCTGGCATTCGGCGCGCAAAACGGTCAGCCAATTTTGAACGCCATCGAAATTCTGTCGAGCCTGCCGGGACACATTCGGCCGATTCGCATTGTGGCGCACAAGACTCCGGTGACCGACGCAGACGGGCATGTCTGGGCCGCGGACGAGTTCGTCATAGGCGGGCATCTGGTGGAGCGGAGCGGAAGCGTTTCCAACCTGGCGCAGCGGAACCTGTTCGAAGGAGAGCGCTTTGGGCACTTCACCTATCACATCCCGGTGGCCCAGGGTAAGTATCGCGTGACTTTGCATTTTGCGGAGACCTATTTCGGAAGCGGCATTCCGAACAGCCCACCGTTCGGGAAAGGCGCGCGGCTGTTCAACGTTTTTGTAAACGGCGTGGCGATTCTGCGGGATTTCGATATTGGGGAAGCGGCGGGAGGGCCGAACCGCGGGATTGCGGAGACCTTCGAAAATCTGGAGCCGAACGCGCAGGGGTTGATTGTTCTGGAGTTCAGTCCGCTGCGCAACTACGCGTGTGTGAACGCGCTGGATATAGAAGAGACAGATTAGAACCGGCACCGGTTGCCAAACGCCAACCACCGGATGTATAAGCTATATTTGCTGCCGCCTCCGATGCAGGGGGCACCTTTTGATCTTTGTGTGAGTGCTTGACTCAGACATGAACAGGAGAGTACCGGTATGCTTCGATCGAAACGCGTTTTTGCGCTCTTTCTGATCCTTCTCGGCTTCGGCACGACAGCTGCTTTCGGCCAGGGCGAACGGACCGGGATCACGGGAACCGTAACCGACACCTCTGGAGCGATTGTTACGGATGCGGCGGTCACGATTCGCGATCTCGCCACGAATGTCACCACGAAGACAAGCACCAATTCAGCGGGCCTCTACTTCATCACTTCCCTTACTCCCAGCCATTACGACCTGACGGTGGAGAAGGCGGGCTTCGAGAAGTCCACGGTCACGAACATTCCGCTGAGCCTGACTCTGACGGCGACCATCAACGTGACGCTGCACCTGGGAAGTGTCAGCCAGACGGTGGTGGCGACAGCGAATGCGGTGCAGCTGGAATCGCAGAGCTCGGCGCTGGAAGCGACGGTGAGCACGCGAGCGGTAGAGGAACTGCCGAACATTGGCGCGACGCCGCTGGCGTATGCGGCGCTGGCTCCCAACGTGATTCCCACGACGGGACAGCAGAGCCTGGGGAGTGCGGTGATCGGCTCCGCGACCAACTCGCAGATGGGCGGTGGGCTGGCACAGCAGAACGCGTATCTGGTGGATGGCGCGGAGAGCCGAGGGACCAATGAGAACGGGACGGCTTACGCGGTTCCGCTGGAGGCGGTTTCTGAGGTGCGTGTGGACACGACAACGTATTCCGCGGAGTTCGGGCGGGCGATTGGCGGGATTACGCAGGTGGCGACGAAATCGGGGACAGACCAGTTTCACGGGACAGGCTGGGAGTTCCTGCGCAATTCCGACCTGAATGCCAACAGCTGGCAGAACGACCGGAACAACATCGCGATCGCGCCGTTTCAGTTCAATCGATTTGGCGGAAATATCGGCGGCCCGGTGAAGAGGAACAAGCTGTTCTTCTTCTTCAACTATGAAGGGACTCGGCAGGGCGGCCCGGCGCAGGTGCTGGGTACGGTGCCGACCGACGCGGAGAAGGCCGGCGACTTCTCGCACACGCTCGATGCGAAGGGCGAGCCGGACATTATCTATGACCCGCTGACCACGGCGGGCAGCAGCACTTCGGGCTACACGCGGCTGCCGTTCCCGGGGAATATCATTCCGGCGCAGAGACTCAATAACATTTCACAGAATGTTCTGAAGTATTATCCGGAGCCGAACCGGCCGGGACAGGGCCCGGCGGATATCAATAACTTCTTCCTGAGTGGGAAGTCAATTCTCAATACGAACAATTATCTTGGCCGAACGGATTATTACATCAACGAGAAGACAAGGATCTTCGGGCGGTACGGATTTACTCCTTACAAGAGCTTTGCGAATCTGCCGGGGTCGACGGCTAACCCGACATCGGCGGGGTTCGCGTATGCGGCGCAATCGATTGCGTCGAATCCTGGTACGGCGGCGATGATTTCGGTGCTCTCGACATTCAGCCCCACGCTGCTGGGCGAGGCGCGGATCAGTTATACGCGGCTGCAGTTTAATACGTATCCGGTGGCGCAGAATTTCAATGTCGGGTCTCTGGGTTTCGGGCCGAACGTCACGAGCCACATTGGATACGGACAGTTCCCGGCCATCAGCGTGGACACGTATGCCACGGGCGGCGGTCTGGCGGTAACGGGAGCGGCATCGACGGACTTCGATTCACTCGGCGGCGCGACGAGAACCTACACGCCGATGGATACGTGGAACGTGAACTATCACGTGACCTGGATCAAGTCGCGGCATAACCTGAAGTTCGGGACGGATGACGCGCTGATGCGGTCGTTCCTGTATAACTCGCAGTACTCGGCGGGTCAGTACATCTTTGACCGGACGTATACGCAGGGGCCGAATCCGCTGGCAACGACGTTGAACGGCGGCAACGGGCTGGCCAGCCTGGAGCTGGGTGTTCCGATCTCGGGCACGCTGACGATTACCAATCCTTTGTATCTCTGGCAGAAAGCGTATGCGCTGTATCTGCAGGACGACTATCGCGTCACCAATCGGTTGACGCTGAACCTGGGACTGCGCTGGGAATATATAACGCCCTACGCCGAGAAGTTCGGGCAGATTGGCGATTTCTATCCGAATGTCATCAATCCGGACACGGGCCTGCCGGGGCAGTTCAAGGAGATCAAGCCGGGCGGCTATGTGGAGAACCCGCAGCGGAAGCACTTTGAACCGCGCGTAGGCCTGGCCTTTCAGCTGAACGACAAGACGGTGATCCGCGCGGCGGGAGCGATTGTGTATGCGGATTTCGTGGGCGTGAATGCGGCGGCTACCGATCTGGGCAACGGCGGGTTCATTTCGAATCTGCTGACGCTGGGTCCGCCGAATCCGCTGCCGAACACGCCGCCGGTGGGCGGATCGTGGAACAATCCGTTTGCGGGCGGAATTGTGCAGCCGGGGCCGAACACGGACTGGACGGGCACCGCGCTGCGCGCCGATGAGGTAAACCGGCCGTCACCTTATATGAGTTCGTACAGCTTCAGCATTCAGCGGATGCTGTCGAGCACGATGCTGCTCGAGGTGGGATTCAACGGCTCAGAGGTGACGCACCTGTACTGGAACCGTCAGAACGATGCGAACGATCCGCTGGAGATGAGTCTGGGATCAAAGCTGCTGGCCGCCGTTCCCAATCCGTTTTACGGCAAGATCACGTCCGGAGCGCTGAGCTTCCCGACGGTGACGCAGGCACAGCTGCTGCTTCCGTATCCGCAATACACGGCAGTGCTGATTTACCGGCAGCCCTATGGACACATGGATTACGATGCCGGACTGATCCGGCTGCAGAAGCAGATGTCGCACGGACTGCTGTTCACGGTGGGGTATACGAAGTCGAAAACGATCGATTCGACGGCGCAATCGAACACCTGGATTGTAGGGCCGTCGGATTCGCTGTACAACCCGAATTACAACCGCTCGATCGACGCGAACGATGTGCCGCAGCGGCTGGTGACCAGTTACATTTACGATATTCCGGTGGGCAAGGGGCGGACATTCCTGCAGCACGGAGTGGCTTCGGCGATTCTGGGCGGCTGGGAGCTGGCGGGGATCACCGTGATGCAGAAGGGCACGCCGATCATGATCACGGCTCCTGACCAGACCGGACTGATTAACTTCATCTCGACGGCGGGACGGGCGAACCGAATCGCCAGCTGCGGCCTGCCGAACGGCGTGAAGCAGACGACCAACGAGTGGTTCAACACGGCGGCTTTCCAGACTGCCCCGCCGTTTACGCTGCCAAACGATTCCATCAGCGAGCCGAACTGCCGCGGGCCGGCGATCGTCAACTTCAATACTTCGCTGATCCGCAACGTGCGGTATCGGGAGCGCTATCAGCTCCAACTGCGGTTTGAAAGTTACAACACGTTCAACCATCCGCTGCTGCAGGCGAGCGGGACGAACACGACGACGGTCAACAGCCCGCAGTTCGGCCAGATTGTGACCGGCGGCAATCCGCGCAATCTGCAATTCGGCGTACGATTGCTTTTCTGAGCGAAGCACAGCGGTGCCGGGGCGGAGTGCTAGAGTCGAAATGAAAAGATGGGGCACCCCGCGCCGGCCGAAATTGTCTTCCTTCTGATCCTGGTTGTTGCTTCGGGCTGGCTGTTCTGGAGGCGCTTCGGGCCGGTGGTTGCGATCATCCGCGCGGCCAGACGCGAGCCGGGTTTTTCGCTGGAGCCGATTGCGCCGCGCATCGGACAGTTCTTCTGGGAAGTGATGCTGCAGGGCAAGGTGATTCGGGACCGGCCGCTGCCAGGCATCGCACACGCGTTCGTGTTCTGGGGTTTTCTGGCGTTTGGGCTGGTGACTGTGAACCACCTGGGCGAGGGGCTCGGATGGGAACTGATCCCTCGCGACACAATCGCCGGGCAGTCGTATTTCACTTTCGTCGGGCTGTTTGCGGCGCTGGTGGCCGTTTCGATCGCAGGACTGTTTGTGCGGCGGTTCTTTGTGCGGCCGGTCTGGCTGGGCAAGGTATCGCGTGAATCCGGCGTGATTGCCGGACTGATTTTTCTGCTGATGGTCACGTACCTGGCGGAGTTCGTGATTCCGCAAGGATCGCCGCTGGGCAAGACCAACTGGTGGGCCCATACGCTGGCGCTGCTGGTGTTTCTGCCGCTGATTCCCCACACCAAACACCTGCATCTGATTCTGAGCCCGGCGACCATATTCGCGAAACGAACCCAGTTCAGCCAAATTCCGCCGCTAACGGGCGATGAGGATCTGGGCTTGGTTTCCGGCAAGGACCTGACCGACATCGACGCGCTGCAGGCATTTTCGTGCGTGGAGTGCGGGCGGTGCACGGAGCAGTGTCCGGCGTTCAACACGGGCAAGGTGCTGAACCCGAAGGAAGTGATCCTGGGGGTGCGCGATTACCTGCGTGCGCCGGGGCTTGCTTCGGAGACGCCCATCGTCGGGACGCATGTGCTGGAGGAAGCCATCTTTCAATGCACCACGTGCGGCGGCTGCGAACAGGTGTGTCCGGTGGGGATTCAGCATCTGCCGTTCATGGTGGGGCTGCGGCGCGGCCGCGTGAATACGGGCGAGTGGGAAGACGGGCACGGCACCAAGCTGTTCCTGAACATGGAGAAGAACGGAAACTCGCTCGGGTTTCCGGCGGGCGACCGGCAGAAGTTCATTGAAAAGAACGCGCTCCCGATTTATGACGGCTCACAGGAATATCTGCTGTGGCTGGGCTGCATGGGGGCGTACGATCCGCAGGGGCGCGAGATCATAGTCGCTCTGGCGCAGGTGCTGCGGCATCTGGGGATTACGTTCGGCGTGCTGAAGCGCGAGAAGTGCAATGGCGACCCGGCGCGGCGGCTGGGCAACGATCTGCTGTTCCAGACGCTGGCGGAGGGGAACATCGAGCAGCTGCGGACGGTGAAAGCAACCAAGTTGCTGTCTATTTGTCCGCATTGCGTGCGGACCATTGGCACGGACTGGGCGGAAGCGGGCACGACTTTTGAGATTGAGCACCACACCGAACTGCTGGCGCGGTTTGCGGACCGGCTGCCGAAGGCCGCAGGGGCGAAAGAGAAAACGGTGTATCATGACCCCTGCTATCTGGGACGCTACCGGCATGTGTATGACGAGCCCCGCACGGTGCTGGCGCGGGCGGTGGAAGTGATGGAGCCGGGCCGGACGCGGGACAAGTCGTTCTGCTGCGGGGCGGGCGGCGGCATGATGTTTCTGGGCGAGGAGAAGGGCGAGCGCGTGAATGTAAACCGCGTGCGCGAGTTGGTGGAGACCGGCGCGGACACCATCGCGGCGGCCTGCCCCTTCTGCCAGACCATGTTTCGAGACGCGCTGGTTCAGGTGAGCGAGCGCCCGGTGCGGTTGCTGGACGTGGTGCAGATCACGGCTGCGGGCCTGACTGAGTAAAGCGGAATTTCCAGGCATTTTCGGCGAGGATGGCGAGATCGGAATCGCCAAAACCGAAGACGTCGCGGGCGAGTGCGAATTCCCGGGCCAGGGTGGTCTGGAAGATCGCGGGATCGTCGGTATTGAGGACCAGGGGGACGCCGGCATCGTACATGCGGCGGATGGGATGTTCGGCAAGCGAGCGAACGGCGCCGGTGCGAACGTTGCTGACGATCGAAACCTCGCAGGGAATGCGGTGATCGCGCAGATGAGCCAGCAGCACCGGGTCGTCCACCGCGTGGATGCCATGGCCGATGCGCTCGGCTCCGATCTCCAGAGCGGCCCAGATGGAATCCGGCCCCGCGGTTTCCCCGGCGTGGGCGGTGAGCCGGAGACCAGCGGCGCGGGCAATTCGGTAAACGTCGGCAAACCAGTGCGCGGGCCCTGCGACTTCATCGCCGCCGATGCCGAGGGAGATGGCGCCCTCGTGCTGATGCGCTGCGGCAAACTCGGCTACCTGGGCGGCGAGGTCCGGCCCGAACTGGCGGATGGAATCCAGATTCCAATGGACTTCCACGGGGGAATGGGTGGTTTCGGCGCAGATGGCCTGCCAGATGGCGGCGAGATCCTGCTGTTTCCAGATAACGACGCCGGCGGCGAGGGTGATCTCGGCGTAAAGGATGTTCTCGCGGTGCAGGGATTCCAGCAGGCGCCGGGTGACGAGCGCGTAATCCTCGGGTCCGCGCAGGCGCTGGGCGATCCAGCGGAAGCAGGCGATGAAGCCGGGGAAGTCCTCGAAACGGAAGCGCTCCGCGATTTCAGCGGCAGGGAGTGAGGGGTCAAGCAGCTGAATCGTCTCGGGTTGGATCGAACCTTCCAGATGGAGGTGCAGTTCGGCATGCGCCATATAATGAAGTTCGCATGACAGCTGAAGAAGTTGAAGCCATCGTGGGGGGATATCACGGTGACGCCTTTCGCGTGCTGGGTCCGCATTCGCTGGAAAAAGGTTGGGAAGTGCGGGCATTTTTGCCGCAGGCGGTCTCGGTAGAGGTGACCGGAGCGGGAGCGCGGACGCCCATGAAGAAGAATCATCCGGAAGGGTTTTTCACGGGCGAAATGGCGGGAGAAATACGTCCGTACCGGCTGGAACTGACGCGGCACGATGGGACGGTGCAGGTGATCGAAGATCCGTACCGGTTTCCGCCGGTGATGACGGAATACGAGATCCACCTGCATGCGGAAGGCACGAATTTTCAAAGCTATGACACGCTGGGAGCGCATCTCCGCGAGGTGCAGGACGTTCGCGGAGTGCAGTTCGCGGTGTGGGCGCCGAACGCCATCAGCGTTTCGGTAACGGGCGATTTCAACGACTGGGACACGCGCCGCCACCCCATGCGCAAGCGCAACGGCGGCTTGTGGGAGCTGTTTCTGCCGTGCGTGCAGGAGGGTGCGGCTTACAAATACCACGTTCGCTCCCGCTTCTTCGGCTATGAGCAACTGAAGGCGGACCCGTACGGGTTTGGCACCGAGGTGCCGCCGAAATCGGCATCGGTGGTGCGCAACCTGGACCGGTATACATGGGGCGATGCGGCATGGATGGAATCGCGGGCCAGGAAAGACTGGCTGCGCGAACCGGTTTCCATCTACGAAGTGCATCTGGAGAGCTGGCTGCGGCGGCCGAAGGGCGAGTTTTACTCTTACCGGGAGATGGCGACCAAGCTGGTGGAATATGTGAAGTTCATGAACTTCACGCACATCGAGATGATGCCCATGATGGAGCATCCTTACGGCGGCTCATGGGGCTACCAGATCACCGGGTACTATGCACCGACGTCGCGGTTCGGGAAGCCCGAGGATTTCATGTACCTGGTGGACCGCTGCCATCAGGAAGGCATTGGGGTGCTGGTGGACTGGGTGCCGGCGCATTTTCCCAAGGACGCGCACGGTCTGGCGTTTTTCGATGGCTCAGCGCTTTATGAGCATGCCGACCCGCGCCTGGGCGAGCATCGCGACTGGGGAACGCTGATTTTCAACTTTGGCCGCAACGAAGTGCGGGAGTTTCTCATTTCGAACGCGCTGTTCTGGCTGAAGAAGTATCACATCGACGGGCTGCGGGTGGACGCGGTGGCTTCCATGCTGTACCTGGATTACTCGCGCGAGCCCGGGCGAGTGGGTGCCGAACCGGTACGGGGGGAACGAAAACCTGGAGGCGATCGAATTTCTGCGCCGCTTCAACGAACTGGCGCACGAGGTGCCGGGCGCGATCACGGTGGCGGAGGAATCCACGGCGTTTCCGGGCGTTTCGCGGCCGGTCTATGCGGGCGGGCTGGGCTTCACGATGAAGTGGAACATGGGCTGGATGCACGACATGCTGCACTATTTCGGCGAGAACCCGGTGAACCGCAAGTACCACCACAACAACATCACCTTCAGCATGATGTACGCGTTTACGGAGAACTTCGTGCTGCCGATTTCGCATGACGAAGTGGTGCACGGGAAGCATTCGCTGATCGGCAAGAATGCCGGGCGACGACTGGCAGAAGTTCGCGAACGTGCGCGCGTTTCTGGCGTACATGATGGCGCACCCCGGTAAGAAACTGCTCTTTATGGGGTCGGAAGTAGGCCAGTGGGAAGAGTGGAATTACGCCAGCAGCGTGCGCTGGGATCTGCTGCAGTATGACCAGCACCGGCACTTGCAGGCTCTGCTGCGGGAGTTGAACCAGATTTACCGCAGCCACCCGGCGCTGCACCAGGTGGATTTCCATTCAAGCGGATTCGAGTGGGTGGACCTGAACGACGTGCAGAATTCGATCATTGCGTTTCTGCGGCGGGCGGAACAGCAGGAAGATTTCGTGCTGGTCGCGTGCAATTTCACGCCGGTAGTGCGCGCCAATTATTCGTTCGGCGTGCCGGTGGGCGGCTTCTACCAGGAGATTCTGAACACGGACGCGGCGGCGTTCGGCGGGAGCAATGTGGGGAATGGCGGCGGCGTGATGTCGACCGCCGAGCCGAAGCACGGCAGGGCGCAGAGCATTTCCATTACGCTGCCGCCCCTGGCAGTGCTGGCGTTCCGGCGAATCGCCGGCTGATGTCTTACCTGATTTGTACTTTTTATTGACTTTCGTAAGACTCCAGACATCCATCAATCTGCTATGTTCCTCAGAAGCGGTTTTGAATCGAGCAGGGGGCGGGAATATCGGTACTATTCCGTAATCCGCGTACCGAGAGTAGAGGAAGCGAGCATTGTCTGATTCGAGACCCCAGGGTCTGGCTTTCTTAGCCGACACGGGGGGCCGTGCATGGGTGAATGAAGAAGCGGCTCGCCTGCTGCGGCTGCCTGCCGGGGCGATGGATCCCGACGTTCTTCAATCCGCGCTGGACAGGCTGGGCGTTCCCGAGGCGCTGGCAGCGGCGGAAGGTTCCGCAGGAGTGCTGCAGCGGCCGGATGACCGGATTGTCAGCGTGGTCCACCATGCCGCGGCGATGCCAGCCCAGAGCGGGCAGCTGTGGGTGTTTACGGATATTACGGAACAGCGGCGCACGGAAACGGAGCTGCGCGCGAGCGAAGACCGGTACCGCGAACTGTTCGAGAATAATCCGCTGCCGGCGTGGGTCTATGACCTCTCGACGCTGGAGATTCTGGCAGTAAATGCTGCGGCTGTTTTGCAGTACGGGTACTCCCGCGATCAGTTCCTCTCGATGAAGCTGACGGACGTGCGGCCGGAATCCGAAATCGGGCGGCTGAAAGCGGCTCTGCCGAAGATGCATGCGCGTTTTGAGCGGACCGGGCCCTGGCTGCACCGGAAGCAGGACGGCACCATCATCACCGTGGAGATTACCTCACACGAAGTGAATTTCTCAGGCTGCACGGCGCGGCTGGCGATGATTTACGACATCACGGAGCGCAGCGAGACTGAGCAGGAATTCCGGCAGCAGCAAACCCGCTGGCAGCTGGCTTTGCAGGGCAGCAACGACGGGCTCTGGGACTACGATGTGCCGCACCGCGAGGTGTTTTTTTCGCGACGGTGGAAAGAAATGCTGGGGTATGACGACGAGGAGCTGCCGAACCGTCCGGAAGAGTGGAACCGGCGCGTGCATCCGGACGACCTGCCGGAAGTGCAGAGCAAACTGGACGCGCATCTTTCGGGCAAGTCTTCGAACTACACTGCTGAATACCGCTTGCAGTGTAAGGACGGCAGCTACAAGTGGGTGCTGGCGCGCGGGCAGGCGGTGTGGGATCAGGATGGAAATCCCATGCGCCTGGTGGGTTCGCACACTGATATTACCGAGCGCAAACGAGCGGAAGAACAGCTGACGCGGGACGCGCTTTACGATTCGCTGACCGGGTTGCTGAACCGCCGCCATTTTCTGGAACGGCTGGACCATGCGATCGAGCGGGCGCGGGTGACCGGCCGGCCGCTTTCCCTCGCCATGGGGGATTTCGATTACTTCAAGATAGTGAACGATACGCACGGGCACGTGGTTGGCGATGAGGTGCTGGCGGCGCTGGGAGAAGTGGGTCAAAGCGTGTCGACGGACGGGATTTTTACCGGCAGGCTTGGAGGCGATGAGTTCTGCCTGGTGGTTCCGGACGGCAATCTGGCTAAGGTGGAAGCGGCGGCGGAACGGATGCGCGGGGCGTTCTGCGCCCGCATGTTTCACTCGCCGAGGGGCGGTGTCTTCGCGGTGAACATTACATTCGGGGCAGCGGAGTGGAAGCCGGGGATGACGTCGAAGGCCTTGCTGGAGGCGTCGGATGAGAGTTTGTATCGTGCCAAGGGAAGGCTGCACGTGCAGCCGGAGAAGCGGGCCGGTTAACGCGGCGCGCAGCACCAGCGGAAGAGACACTCCCACTCGAGTTGCTGCAGGCGAAGGGCGGCTTCTTGCTTTTGCGAGCCGGGCTCGCGGCGGGCTTCGTCGCACCAGCGAAGGAACAGAATTGGATCCCACTTCGCGCCCGACGACCAGCCGATTCGGGGGAACTGTTCGAGGATTGTTGCAGCGCTTGTGCTGATCTGGGGGAAAACGGGATGGCTTCCGGCTGTGCGATACCAGTACGAAGCGTTGCCTGTATCGGGCTCCTGCCGATGCACGATAGCATGCCAGAGACTGCCCTCGCGGGAAGAATCGTCCTGACAGGTTTCGTGCGCCTCCGCCCAGGCCCCACAACGCAGAAACAGGCCTGCCAGACTGCCAGAAGGAGATTGGGCACCCGGGAAGAGTGACTCCGGGCTGTCAGCTGTCAGAGATTTGATTTCCCCGACTATTGGGTCAGCCGCACGCGTCAGAGGCATCGGTGTCACTGACGCGCGCTCAAGCAGATCGACGATATGCGAGTTAGTGCATATGGCTGAAAAGGAACCAAACAAGAATCAGACCTCCCGGTACTCCGAGCATCCACGCGAATAGATATTTCATATAGCCTCCGGGGTACTGATAAGCACGCCGTGTGCCGTTTCAAACAAGGTTGGCGATCGGAGGTAAAGAATTTGAATCTTTGGATCTTGCCGCGCCGCGGAAGATGGCCAAAAGATACCGCGCGATGTCGGCTCTTTGAGCGTAGAAGTTCGAACAAGGGAGCTAATCTGGTTCACGTGTATGACGCTGAGCGCCAGATCATCGACGAAGCTTTGAGGCAGTTGGCTGCCGAGGTCCAGAGAGCAAAGAGGCTTCAGGAGGAATCGCGGATTCTGCGCGACTGGGAAGTGGCGCGATATCCGGAGTGGCTGGACGTTAGGAAGTAGCGGACCGCCGCGCGCCGCGGGCTTTCTCAACCCCGTTGGCAGAAGCCGGTTTTCGGTGTTCGGAAGCTCCAGTTAACATCTGTTCTACCTTTGACAGCAGATCCTGCGCCTGAAACGGTTTGGGGAACACGTCAAAGCCGTCCTGGGTAACCCAGGTCTCGATCACGTCGCTGTCAGGAAGGCCCGAAACCATCAGTACCGGGATGTCGCTGCACCGTTCTTTCAGGAGATTCATGGCCTCGTGCCCGGTGAGTCCCGGGAGATAGACGTTGGTGATGATGAGATCGGGCTTTTCGTTCTCGCACCGCGTCACAGCTACGTTGACATCGCCAGTGACGAAGACTGAATTGCCGGCCGCTTCCAGGATGGATTTCAGGACCGTGCGTACGACTCGCTCTCCGTCAAGTACGAGGATTGTTCGTGCCATGTGCGATGATCCTAGCACGCGGGATGTTCGCAGCCACGGCAAGAGGGTGTGGTGCAGTCCTATGTCGATGTCGGGATGGAGCTGGCGGAGGGAGTTGAACCCCCGACCATCCGATTACAAACCCAATACTTTCAAAACTCCCCCAGAGCGAACAGGGACCGGCATTTGGTGATTATGAACCGAATTTGCAGGTCCCATAATCGGACGGAAAGATCGGAATTGAGGTGCGCACGACCAAAAGGTAAAGCTTCACACGCACAGAATACCCGGTGGCGAAGAACGGGCGAACAGAAAGCCCCGTTCCCGGCGCTCCGTTCCTTTCCTGCCCTTCCCTTCACCCTAAACCTGCCAACGATCCAGAACCGCCAGGAACGTCGAGAAAGACCACCATGTTCCGCCGCCTGTGTGAACATTTACAGACAGACAGAATCGCTTTTTGGTAGCTTCGCCGGATGACCAAATTTGCCCTGCTGATGTTGACCTTTTGCCTGGCTGCTAACGCCGACACCGTCTACCCGTACTCGTTTACGGTGCCTGAGCTAACCCTGACCGAACTCGTGCCCGGAAGCGCCTCTGCCAGTTTGGTGGACCTAATCTATGTTTCCGGCCCGACCTCCATAGGGATTCTGCCTTACTCCTCTAGTCCGTCCGATGCCTTTGAAATAAACGCTCCTGGATGTTTTCTCGGATTTAACTGTTCAGAAGGAATCTATGCGGAGCTTCCGGTTGGCATCGACACAAACCCAGATTCCGAGGTCTATCTCTTTGACACAAAAATCTCAACTGACGGGATACATGCCTTCGATCAATTTGGAGGAAATCCCGTTCCACTCGGTGGCGCTTATCTTGACACGCGCGTTTATGGTCTGACTTTCGGGTTGTCGTCTTATTTGGACAAGTATGGACTTCCTATCTCCGCGACTGTCGGCGCAAAGATAGTTGTCGCCAGCGGATTCGCTTCGCCGGTTCCCGAAGTGAGCACTTGGTGGATGAGCTTGGCCGGATTCCTTCTGGTCAGCTTCGTACTAGCAGTCCGGCGCAGACGCACCCGCGCTTCGTAGGTGAGCCGATGTCTTTTTTGAGCGACCAGTCTTTTTTCTCATGCCCTGAATGTGCCGCTCATCCGGTCTGGCGTCAATCCGCACGGTACCGAAACAAAGCGAACACGGAGAAGGCACAATATGGCACTCTTCGAGGGGTTTGTTTTTGGCTAAGTCCTTTTTTCTTGGAGCTGGCGGAGGGAGTTGAACCCCCGACCATCCGATTACAAATCGGGCGCTCTACCAACTGAGCTACGCCAGCCAAGGATTGGGATGCCATCATGAGTGTACGATACTCATGCGCTATCTCGCCATGCTGACCCTGTGTCTGACTCTGCACGCCACGGAACCGGACGCGGTCACGCGCCGGTGGTGGTCTCACGTGCAGGCTCTCTCGAACGACGAACTGGCGGGACGCGATAGCGGCAGCGAGGGCTATCGGAAAGCCGCGCAGTACACGGCCACACAGTTCGAACGCGCGGGGCTGAAGCCCGCCGGCGACTCGGGCTACTTCCAGACCGTGCCGATGCATGCTGTACGGCTGCGGGCGGACCAGTCCTCGATCGAGCTGGTAAACGGTACGAATACGAAGAAGCTGGAGCTGTTCCGGCAGATCACCATCGCGGCGAATGCGGCTTTACCGGAGACGATTGAGCGCCCCTTGGTGTTCGCCGGTTCGGAACCAATCGACGTCGCAGGCAAAATCGTCGTCCGCATTAGCTTGGGACGCGGCGCCGCTCCGGTAGCGCAGGGCGCGGCGGGCGTGCTCACCATCGATCCCACTGGCGGAGCGGAACCGGCTCACTGGCCGGTGGCATACTCCGTCGCCGTTACACTGGCGGGCGCGCCGGCTCCGGCTTCCGCCGCGCGCGCGGTGCCGACCATGCGCTTCAATCCGGCGTTTGCGGAACTGCTCTTCGCCGGCTCGGGACACACGTATCGGGAGCTCACGGACATGGCCGCGGCTGGCCGGCCGATGCCTTCCTTCTCGCTTCCGCAAAGCCTGCGGGCCCGGCTGCAGTTTGCGCAGAGCAATCTGAAGTCCGACAACATCCTGGCAACATTGCCGGGCTCCGATACGGCGCTCAGCGGCGAATACGTGGTAATTTCGGCGCATCTCGATGGCTATGGCACCGGCGAACCCTGGCATGGCGACAACATTTATAACGGCGCGTTCGACGACGCCGCCTATGTAGCGACGCTGATCGAGCTCGCGCAGAAGTGGCACGAATCCGGTACGAGGCTGAAGCGGTCGGTGCTCTTTGTGGTAGTCACGGGCGAGGAGAAAGGGCTGCTCGGGTCGCGCTACTTCACGCAGCACCCCACCGTTCCCAAAACTGCCATGGTGGCCGATATCAATCTGGATCAGCTGCGGCCCATCTTCCCGCTAAAGATTCTGACGACGCTGGCAGTGGACGAATCCACCCTGGGGCAGACGGTGAAGCAGGTGGCGCAAACGATGGACATCCGCATCCAGCCTGATCCGGAGCCCGAGCGGAATCTCCTGCGGCGGTCAGATCACTTCAACTTCATGCAGATCGGGGTGCCGGCAGTTGGGTTTATCTTCGGCTACGAAAAGGGGTCGCCCGAGGAGGTGATCTACCGGCGCTGGTATGCGGAGCGCTATCACAGCCCGGCGGACGATCTGGAGCAGCCGTGGGATCCGCAGGCTGCCGCGAAGTTCAACGACTTCTTCCGGCGCGTAGTGGAGAAGATCGCGAACGATCCCGAGCGGCCGCAATGGAAGGCGGGCAGCAGCTTCGCCGCGGCGCGCTGATCAGCGCTTGTATACGGTCCCGTTCTTCATGACGAAGGACACGCTCTCCACGGCCTTAACGTCGTCGAGCGGGTTGCCGGGAACGGCAATGATGTCGGCGTAATAGCCGGTTTTGAGCGCTCCCACCTGATCGCCCCAGCCCAGCAGCCGGGCGGCGTTGACGGTGCCGGCGCGCAGGGCCTCCAGAGGCTTCATGCCGTATTTCACCATTAATTCGAATTCGCGCGCCTGCGTGCCATGCGGAAACGGACCAACGTCCGAACCCATGGCGAACGGCACTCCCGCGGCCAGCTGTTTGCGGAATTCCTTTGCGTGAAACTCCAGGCTGGCGAAGCGCTGCGGCGATTTCGATTCGTTGGCAAAGTATTCCGAGATGGCAAACGTGGGAACCGCGTAAATCTGCCGCTCGCGCATCAGGCGCATAGTATCGGCGCTGAGCAGATCCGCGTGATCGATAGAGGCCACGCCCGCCCGCGCAGCATACCCGGTGCCCGGCTCGCCGGTGGCATGCACGGCCACTCGTTTTCCCACGCGCGCGGCTTCGGTGACGGCCGCCACCAGCTCGGCTTCGGTGTACTGATACGGGGTGGTGAAGACGCCGTTGCGCAGCGAATCGCGTCCGGTCTCGTAGATCTTGATGAAGTCGGCGCCTTCCTTAAACTGCTGGCGGATCACGGTGACCAGCTCCATGGCGTTGTTCGCCCAGGTGGCATTCGGCAAAACGTGCTGATCGGGGTTGTATTTGACGGCGTCTTCGTGACCGTTCAGGATATCGATGGCATTACCGCTGATGCGCAGCCGGGGTCCGGGCACCAGGCCCTTGTTGATGGCGTTGCGCACGGCGGTATCGGCGGAACCCGCGCCTTCGGTGCCCATGTCGCGTTCGGCGGTGAAGCCCGCCATCAGGTCGTCCCGCGCCGCCAGCAGCGCGATGATGGTTCGCTGCGGGACCGATTCCTCGACGGTCTGAAGATCCTCCGCGCCGGGATGCAGGAACAGATGGACGTGGGCGTCGATCAGGCCAGGCATCAGGGTGCGGTCGCCCAGGTCGATGGTTTCCGCGCCAGCGGGATGCGTGACCGCGGTTCCCACTTCGCGAATGCGCTCGCCGGTCACCAGCACTTCGCCGGGAGAGAGCACCTTCCCGGTTTCGATATCGAGCAGCCGCGCGGCGTGCAAAATCACCGAGCGCACGGGTGCCTGCGCCGTAAGCGCGGCGGCGCAGGCGAGCAGAAGGACAGGTAACTTCATCGCGCCGATTCTTTCGACGCGAAGCGGCGGAAGAAGCTGTCGGGGAGCCATTCGGGACGTTGCGCGTCATCGGCCACGCGCGTCAGCAGGTCCGCAATGATGCGGTCGAACTGAGCGGCTGCTGCCAGGTCCACCGGCTGATTCAAATCGTCCGAAGGCTTGTGATAGCGATCGCGCAGCCAGTCCTTGTGAATTTTTTCTTCGGGCGTACCGAATTCATAGCCGAATTTAAAAGCCAGTGCGGGCACGCCGGTGCGAATGAAGCTGTACTGGTCGCTGCGAATAAAGCGGTTCTGCTCCGGCTCCTTATCGGCCTGCACGCGCACACCGGCGGCTTTGGCGGCGGCGCGGATAGCATCGCCGAGCGTGGATTCACCAAGGCCCTGCACTTCGATGACATCCAGCTGATGCAGCGGCATGAACATATCGAGGTTGATGTCAGCGACGATCCGGTCTTTTGGAACCGTGGGATGCGCGGCGAAGTAGCGCGAACCGAGCTCTCCCTTTTCTTCGGCGGCGACGGCCAGGAAGAGAACCGAACGCTTCGGGCGCGCTCCGGATTCCTTCATCAACCGCGCGATTTCGAGGACGGACGCGATGCCGGAAGCGTCATCCATGGCGCCGTTGTAGATGGAATCGCCGTTCACGGCGCGGCCGGTGCCCAGGTGATCGAGATGCGCGGACATCACGACGTACTGGCTTTTCAGCTGCGCATCCGAGCCGGGCATAAGTCCCACCACGTTGGAAGCTTCCAGCTCCGCCGTTTTCACCACCTGCTTCGCGCGCAGAGTAACAGCCAGAGGGAACTTCGGCAGCGGCTGATTGGCCTTTGCGAGCTTCTGCAGTTCGTCCCAAGTGTGGCCCGAAGCGGCGAGGAACTTATCCGCCCCGGCGCGGGTGATAGCGAGCGAGATCTTCATGCCCGCGGATTCCTGCAGCGCCGGATCGGCGAGGCTGAAGACCGGCGGAGCGGGTGGACGCGGCGTTCGGGCCTGACCCGGAACGGGCGCCACGGTGACCGGCCCGATTCCCGCGATGGTTGCCACTCCCACGGCGCCGGCCTTGCGAAGAGCGGCCCAGCGCTCTACCGCTGATGAATAGTGGGAACGCAGATTACCGGAGACGCCGGCCGGGCTGCCGCCGTTGACATACACCACGATGCGGCCGCGCACATCGAGGCCCTTCAAATCGTCGTAGCCGGCTTCCGGGATGGAGAGCGCGTTGCCCGCGAACACCATTCCCGCTTCGAGGGAAGCGGCGGGCTCGCCGCGCGGATTCAGGGTGGCATCCTCGCCCAGCTTGAGGGGTTCCGCCTGGCCGTCATGCACCAGCGCGATGCTCGATTCCGCTTCCACCAGCTGCGTAGTTTCGAATTTCACCGGCTGCTGATAGCCGCTGGTTCCGGCGGGCTTCAGGCCGAAGCGCTCGAACTCACCGGAGACATAGCTGACGGCTTTGCGATAGCCCTCGCTGCCGGTGTTGCGGCCTTCCAGTTTATCGTCGGCCAGATACTGGATGTGCGACCACCAGAGTTTGCCTTCCGCGGCGAAATCGGCCGCGGTCAGTGAACCGGCGATTGCGCCACAAACCAATAGATTGCGGAAAGAAAGCATTATTCCCCTTGAATTTTTGAATTTTCTCAGCGTAACACGAACTACTTTTTCTCCTCTTTTTGCTCCTCGTCTTTGCCGGCCACCACCTGACCGTGATTCAGAAGCGTAACCAGCGCGATGCCGCCGGCCAGGTTTCCGATCAGAGTCGGGAAGGCATATCCGCCAGCATATGACCACCAGGAAAGCGAGCCGCTCCATACCAGATAGAGCGCATCCACCGAACCGGCGATGATGTGCGTAAAGCCGCCGAGGCCGACGACATAGGTAGTAATCAGAATTACCGCAAGGCGCGAATCCCGGGCCGCCGCCAGCATCCAGACCATCAGGGCGATCAGCCAGCCGGCGAAGATGCCGCGCAGCATGGCCGTCCAGAACCCCACGGCCAGGGCGTCCTTCGCCAGCTGCAGAAATGCGCTCTTGATTTCTTCCGGGAATGCGGGCGTGCTGCTGAGCACCCAGGCCGCGATGTGGGCTCCGGCTATATTGGTGGCGAACACCACCAGCCAGAGCTTCAGAACTTTCCCCAGCGTCTCCCGGTCGTGCCGGTCGAGCAAGGGAATGACGGGCGTCAGGGTATTTTCGGTAAACAGCTGCTGACGGCCGGCCACCACCATGAGGAAGCCGAACGAATAGCCCATGCGAACGACCAGCGGCCGCCACGGCGCGTCGGGGAGGTGGGCCTGCAGCAGGCCTTCCACCGCCAGCGACATGCCCATGGAAAAGCCCGCCGCCAGGCCGGACCACGCCAGCGCCGCGGCGGGCCGATTGATCTCTTCCTCGCCCTGGCGGCGAATGGCCTCATGAACAACCTGGACCTTTACAGAAGATCGCTCATCGGCCTCTTCCAGGTCCTCGCGTTCCAGCCTGGCGTCGGCTCGGTTTGGCATGTGTATACCTTCTCACGCTCTCACGCCGCAGCGCGGTGCAAAAACCCACGAAGGCTGTTTTTGTTTTCTGTGGTTTAGTGAGCAACCTATTAACGTATGCTGCTCCTGACCAGGAGGCTGGCGTGGGTTGTGGGGACCCTGCCACTGCTGGCCCAGATTCAGAATCAGCCTGATGACGGGCAGTGGGTGATGCCGGCCAAGAACTATGCGAGCACCCGCTTCAGCACGCTCGACCAGATCAACACTTTCGAATGTCAAAGTCCCTGAAGCTGGCATGGACTTTCTCCACCGGCCTGACGCGCGGCCATGAAGCCGCGCCGCTGGTGGTGAACAACACGATGTACATCGTGACGCCCTGGCCCAATCTGCTCTATGCGCTGGACCTGACCAAGCCGGGCGCGCCGGTCAAGTGGACCTACCAGCCACATCCTTCGGCTTCGGCGCAGGGTGTGGCCTGCTGCGACGTGGTGAATCGCGGCGCGGCTTACTACGAACGGCACGATCTACTACAACACGCTGGATCTGCAGACCGTCGCGGTGGACGCGAATACCGGAAAAGAGGTCTGGAAGACGCAGCATGGGCGACATCAACCTGGGCGAATCCATGACTATGGCGCCGCTCGTCGCGAAAGGCAAAGTGCTGGTGGGCAACAGCGGCGGCGAGTTCGGGGTGCGCGGCTGGCTGGCGGGGCTGGATGCCGAAACGGGGAAGATCGTGTGGCGCGCTTATTCAACCGGTCCCGATAAAGATGTGCTGATCGGGCCGAACTTTCAAGCCGTTCTACGCCGCGGACCGCCGGCCGGATCTGGGCGTAAAGACGTGGCAGGGCGAGCGCTGGAAAATTGGCGGCGGAACGGGGTGGAGCTGGATCTCCTATGACCCCGAACTGGATCTGATCTACTACGGCACCGCTAACCCCGGGCCATGGAACCCCGACATGCGCCCGGGCGACAACAAATGGACCTGTGCGCTGTTCGCGCGTCGGCCGGAAACGGGCGAGGCTATGTGGGCTTACCAGCTTGATGCCGCACGACGATCATGACTACGACGGCGTGAACGAAAACATCCTGCTGGACCTGAATATCAATGGCCGCATGAGAAAGGTGCTGGCGCATCCGGATCGCAACGCGCGCATGTATCTGATGGATCGCGCGACCGGAGAAGTGCTTTCCGCCGAGACGTTCGCGTTTCAGAACACTATCGACCGGCGTCGATCTGAAGACCGGACTCATGGCAATCAATCCGGCGAAATCGACCGGGTTCAAGACCGTGCGGGACATCTGTCCCGCGCCGCCCGGAGGCAAGGACTGGCAGCCGTCCGCTTATTCGCCGAAGACCGGCCTGCATCTACATTCCGCATAACAATCTCTGTTTCGAAGATGCAGGGCGTGCAGGCGAACTTCATTGCCGGCACTCCATACGTGGGGATGAACGTTCGCATGTATGCCGGCCCCGGTGGAAACCGCGGCGAGTTCAGCGCGTGGGATCCGGTGGCCGCGAAGACCGTCTGGGCGGTGAAGGAAGCGTTTCCGGCCTGGAGCGGCGCGCTGGTCACAGTCGGGAGATGTGGTGTTCTACGGCACCATGGACGGCTGGTTCAAAGCTCTGGACGCGCACAACGGGCACCTGGTCTGGCAATTCAAAGTCGGTTCGGGCATCATCGGTCAGCCGGTCTCCTATAAGGGTCCCGACGGGAAGCAGTACGTTGCCGTGCTTTCGGGCGTGGGCGGATGGGCCGGCGCGGTGGTGGCGGGCGGCATCAATACGAAGGATGGCACCGCGGCGCTGGGCTTCACGAATGCGATGACAGATCTGGGCGATCACACCACCAAAGGCGGCACGCTCTATGTGTTTTCGCTTCCTTAGCGTGCTCTTGGCCCTGGCGCTGCCGCTGAGCGGCGCGGAGGCGCGAGAGCTGCGCGTTTGCGCGGACCCGAACAATCTGCCGTTTTCGAATGACCGGCAGGAGGGCTTCGAGAACCGCCTGGCGGAGTTGCTGGCGCGCGATCTGGGGGCGCGGCTGACGTACACCTGGTGGGTGGAACGCAAATCCCTGGTGAAGAATACACTCGATGCCGGCAAGTGCGATGTGCTTCTCGGTCTTCCCTCGATGATGACGGAAGCCCTGGCGACCGCGCCGTATTACCGGTCTACTTATGTGTTCGTTTCGAGGCGGGACGGCGCGGTGAACATCACCTCTCTTAACGACCCGGCCCTCGGGAAGCTGCGGATCGGCATCCATGTGGTGGATAACGATTATGCGCCGCCCGCGCGGGCACTGGCGCGCCAGGGTCTGGCGGCCAACATGGTGGGCTACAGCCTGTTCGGCGCCTTCGGGGAGCCCAATCCGCCCTCAAGGCTGGTGGAAGCTGTGGCGAAAGGCGATGTGGATCTCGCCATCGTCTGGGGTCCGTTCGCGGGGTATTTCGGCAAACGCCAAAGCGTGCCTCTGCGCATCACGCCAGTTTCGCCGGCAATGTTTCTGGCAGTGCCGTTTACCTATTCCATCTCCGTGGCGGTGCGGAAGAACAACGTCGCACTGCGGGACGAACTGGACGCGGTGCTGCATCGCGAATGTTCCGCCATTGGGCGGCTGTTGAACGAATACGGCGTGCCGGTTGTGGCGCCGGAGGAGGAAAAAGACCGATGCGACGCGCCGCGCGAATCGCCATCTGCCTCCTTGCGCTGACCGCGTGTAAGCGCGAGGCCCGCAACCTGCGCCCCGCACCCACACGGCTGATCATTTACGGAAGCAGCGCGCGCGAAAGCGATCTGCATCCGGGAGGCGTTCAGGCTTACGGGGTTAGCAACCCCGATTACGGCAACGCCGTTTCCATTTCGGAAGGCGAGCGGCTGTTTGCCTGGTACAACTGCTCCGGCTGCCACTCGCACGGGGGTGGCGGAATTGGGCCTCCGCTGATTAAGTCCGAATGGATTTACGGCGGCGAACCGGCGAATATATTCGACACCATCGTGAAAGGCAGGCCGAACGGCATGCCCACGTGGGGCGGACGCATCCCGGAGTACCAGATCTGGCAGCTGGTGGCCTATGTCCGCTCGCTGAACAACCAGGAGCCGAAAGCCGCCACGCCGGCGCGCACCGATATGATCGCGGGAGATCCGGGGACCATCGTCAACAAGACGAACGGGCAAACCAAATGATGCAGGCGGTGCAGTCGGTCTTGGATCCCGCGGGACCCCAGGCAGGCCGGATTGCCTCCCTGTTGTGGTTCTTTCTGATCCTGCTCGGCGTGGTGTTTCTGACCGTGATGGGCGTGCTGCTGAGGACGCTCACGCGCCGCCACCGCGGTTTTGAACAGGAGCCACTGGAGAGTTCCCACGTGCCTTCAGATGAGACGGAAGCGCGGCTCACGCGCACCGTGGGCGGTGCTGTGGTGACAACCGTGGTGATCCTTTTCGTTCTGCTGATCAGCAGCGTGTCCACCGGAAAGGCCATCTCGCGGCTGGCGGGGAAGGAACACGGGCTCACGATCGAGGTGACCGGGAATCAGTGGTGGTGGTACCTCCGCTATATGGACGACGACCCCAGCCGCATTGTGGTCACCGCGAACGAACTTCACATTCCGGTTGGCCGGCCAGTGCAGATCCGCGGCAGTTCGAATGACGTGATTCACAGCTTCTGGGCGCCGAACCTGCACGGCAAGCGCGATCTGATTCCGTCACGGATCACTGCCGAGTGGATCGAGGCCGACCGGCCAGGCCGGTTTCGCGGCCAGTGCGCGGAGTTCTGCGGCCTGCAGCACGCCCACATGGCGATGTGGGTGATCGCTGAGCCGGAGGAGCAGTTCGAAAAGTGGATGCGGGGGCAGAGGCAGCCCGCCGCGGTTCCCGACAACGCTGTGACGGAGCGGGGACAGCAGGTGTTCATGAGCAATGCCTGCGTTTACTGCCACACCATAGACGGCACTACCGCGATGGGTCAGGCGGGTCCGAATCTGACTCATGTGGCCAGCCGTTCCACGCTGGCGGCGGGAACGCTGCCTAACAATCGCGGCAACCTGGGCGGCTGGATTGTGGACCCGCAGACCATCAAACCCGGCACCCACATGGCAACCATCAATATCAGGCCGGAGGACATGCAGCCTTTGATCGAATATCTGGAGAGTCTGAAGTGATCGCGCCTGCGCCTGTTTCCATCAGGGAAGAACTGGAGCGCGTGTGGCATGAGCCGGGCGGCCTTCTCGGCTGGTTCTCTGTCACCACGCATCAGACCATTGGAGCTCGCTACATTCTGACGGCCTTTTGCTTTCTGCTGCTGGGCGGCATTGAAGCACTGCTCATGCGCCTGCAACTGGCCCGGCCCGATAACACCTTCATGGGTCCCGACCGCTACAACCAGATGTTCACCACGCACGGCGTTACCATGATGTTCCTGTTTGCCGTTCCGGTGATGGAAGGCATGGGCGTCTTTCTGGTGCCCATGATGCTCGGCACGCGCAACGTGGCATTTCCGCGGCTGAACGCGTTCGGTTACTGGATGTACCTGATCGGCGGCCTGTTCCTTTATGCGGCCGTTTTCACCAACACGGCGCCCGATGTGGGCTGGTTTGCTTACCCGCCGCTCTCGGGGCCGGATTATTCGCCCGGCAAGCGCGTGGACGTCTGGGCGCAGATGATCTCGTTCACCGAAATCTCCGCAATGTGCGTCGGCGCGGAACTGATCGCCACCATTCTGAAGCTGCGCGCTCCCGGCATGACGCTTAACCGCCTCCCGATGTTTTGCTGGGCCATGCTGGTGCAGTCCGTGATGGTGACTTTTGCGATGCCTTCGGTGATGGTGGCGAGCACGCTGATGCTCCTGATGGATCGCACCACCGGCACGCACTTCGTCAATCCCGCCGAGGGCGGCGACCCGCTGCTCTATCAGCACGTATTTTGGTTCTTCGGCCATCCGGAGGTGTACATCATCTTCATCCCGGCGGTTGGGGTGCTCACCACGGTGCTGGAGGCGCATGCGCGCCGGCGGATTTTCGGCTATCCGGCGCTGGTGCTGTCGATTGTAGGGACAGGCTTCATTGGATTCGGGCTGTGGGTGCACCACATGTTCGCAACCGGTCTGCCGCAGATCGGCGAAGCATATTTCACGGCCGCCAGCATGATGATCGCGATCACCACCGGGACACAGGTCTTCTGCTGGCTGGCCACCCTCTGGACCGGCCGTTTGCGCATGCGCGCGGCTCTTTACTTCGTTTTTGGTTCGATCTTTATCTTCGTGATGGGCGGCATGACCGGCCTGATGCTGGCGGCCATTCCGCTCGATCTGCAGGTGCACGACACCTATTTCGTAGTCGCTCATTTTCACTATGTGCTGATTGGCGGCGCGCTGTTCCCCCTGTTTGCCGGGTTCCACTACTGGTATCCGAAACTCACCGGACGCCTGCTCAATGAGCTCTGGGCGAAGGTGGAATTCTGGCTGCTTTTCATCGGCTTCAACCTAACCTTCTTTCCCATGCACCTGCTGGGGCTGAAGGGCATGCCGCGGCGTGTGTATACCTATCCCGGGGAGATGGGCTGGGGCTCCGTCAACTCTCTGGCAACATTGGGCGCGTTCATCATCGCGCTGGGCGGCATGCTGTTTATCGCCAACGCGCTGTACAGCCGGAAGAATGGCGAGGTTGCGGGGAACGATCCATGGGAAGGGCCTTCCCTCGAGTGGGCCACCGCGTCGCCTCCGCGAAACTATAACTTCGAGTATCTGCCGGTAGCCGAAAGCCGGTCCCCTATGTGGGTTCCGAAGGAAGAGCGCGCGGTGGTAACGGGCGTGCGCAGTGACCGGCGGGAAGCTCTGTCCACCACGCTCATGGATGCGCAGCCGGACCACCGTTTCCCGTTCCCGGGGCCGACCATCTGGCCTTTTCTGACGGCGCTGGGATTCACCATCGGTTTTGTGGGTTCGGTGTTCGCGTTCGCCTGGTATTTCCCCGGCGCCGTACTGGGCGGCATCGGGCTGGTGGGCTGGTTCTGGCCACGACGATCATGACGCCGCGCCGAACCATCGACGTTTCCGGGCTGCCCGATTACCGCATCTCCAGCGCCGCGCCTCTGTGGTGGGGCCAAGTGGTAATGGGCGCCATGGAATGCACCATGTTCGCGATCCTGATCGCGATGTATTTCTATTTGCGGCTGCGTGTGGATGTCTGGCCGCCGCCGGGAACGCAGCTGCCGCACCTGATGTTTTCTACCCTGGCGCTGGTTCCTCTGCTGCTCAGCTGTCTCGGCACATACTGGGCCAGCGAAGCAGCCAAAGCCAATGACCGGCGCGGCATGATCCGGGGGCTGGTGCTGAACCTGCTGCTCGCGTTTGTGTTCTTCGGGATGCGCATCGTGGAATGGCATTCGTTCAACTTCAAGTGGTCCACCGACGTCCACGGCTCCATCGTGTGGACCATTCTGGGCCTGCACAGCCTGGATATCTTCGCCGATCTGGTTTTCACTTCCGTGCTGATCATTGCGATCGCCACGGGCCGGTGTACGGAGAGGCAGCGGCTTGGGGTGCATGTGGACAGCGTGGTCTGGTATTTTCTGGTGGCGATCTGGATCCCGCTCTACGTCACCATTTACTGGGGGCCGCGCCTGTGACCCGCGACCGGCTGCTTTGGATCGGAATTTTTACCGGACCGATCGTATTCCTCACCAGCTTTCTGGCGAACTTCGTCATGGCGCCGCTGGCCTGCGTCTGGCAGTGGAAACCCGCGCTGTTCGGCGTCTCGCTGACCGCACTCGCAATCACCTGCGGTTCGGCCGCCATCGCGTGGAGACAGTGGACTGAGCTGGGGAGGCGGAATCCGGAAGATGGCGAAGGCGCGGTGCCGCGCGCGCGCATCATGGCGTTTGGCGGGGTTGGTCTCAGCCTGCTCTTCATTCTGGTGATTGTCGCTCAGGGCATCGTCGAAAGCATTCTCGGGGCCTGCGAATGAGCTGGAGTTTTGATCCGGGTGTGGTCATTCCGCTTGCGCTGACGGCTTTTCTTTACGTGCGCGGCGCTCACCGGCACTCCGCTTATTTTTGGGCGGGGTGGACGGTGCTGGCGCTGGCGCTGATTTCGCCCATCCATGAGATGGGCGAGGAACTGTTCTCTGCCCACATGGTGCAGCACGAGATTCTGATGCTGGTGGCAGCGCCGCTGCTGGTGCTCTCGCGTCCGCTGGCGCCGCTGCTGCGCGGTTTGCCTGTGGCATGGCGCAGGCCGGCGGGCCGCATTTCGAAAGCCATCACCGTCTCCGCCTTTACCGCCTGGTGGATTCACGGCGCGGCCATCTGGATCTGGCATGCGCCTTTCCTCTTCCAGGCAACGCTGCGCAGCCAATGGATGCACGCGGCGCAGCACGCCAGCTTCTTCTTTTCGGCGCTGCTCTTCTGGTGGGGAATTCTGGAGACGTCCGCAGGCGCGGGTGTGTTGTATGTTTTCACCACCGCCGTTCACACCAGCATTCTCGGCGCGCTCCTCACCTTCGCTCCGCATCCCGTCTACCCGGCTTACGGGGCCACCGTAGGCCAGTGGGGCCTGACTCTTCTGGAAGATCAGCAGCTGGGAGGCCTGATCATGTGGGTTCCGGCCGGTCTGGTGTATCTGGGCGCGGGTCTGCTCCTCTTCGCGCGCTGGCTGCGCCAGAGTGACGCGATGCCCTCGCGCGCGGCCACGCTCCTCTGCCTGGCGACGCTTGCCGTTCTGTGCGGCTGTGCCCGCCCGCAGGACCCGGGCAAAGAGGCCATCGTGCACTATGGCTGCGGCGCCTGCCACACCATCGCGGGCATCACGTCGGCACACGGCCGGGTCGGACCGCCGCTCACCGGAATCGGGCAGCGGACATATGTGGCGGGCATGCTGCGCAACACGCCCGACAACCTGGAATACTGGGTTCGCCATCCGCGCGAAGTGAACCCGAAAACCGCTATGCCCGAGATGGGCGTGACCGAACACGACGCTTCCGATATCGCTCGCTATCTGTACACGATAAAGTGAGGACTGACTATGATTACACTCGCAGTTGCACGCAGGATCATCGCCGCCGGCGAAGCCAGGGCGGAGGAGATCGGACAGCCGATGAATATCGCCGTCGTGGACCAGGGAGGCAACCTGGTTGCGCATGTCCGCATGGACAATGCCTGGATGGGCAGCGTCGATATTTCCATCAAGAAAGCATGGACGGCCCGCGCCTTCGACATCTCCACCAAAGAGCTCGCGGAACTCAGCCAGTCCGGCGATCAGTTCTTCGGCATCCATGCCTCGAACGACGGCAAAGTGATGATCTTCGCCGGCGGCATACCGCTGAAGAGCGGAGGTAAAGTAGTAGGCGCGGTGGGTGTCAGCGGCGGGCTGGGCAAACAGGACCAGGCTGTCGCGGAAGCCGCCGCGGAAGCATTTGGAAGCTGATTTGGCCGCGAAGAAAACCATACTGATCGCCGACAACGAACCCGAGGTGGGCGGCTTCATCGCCGCCACCCTCAGCCGCGCCGGATACAAGTCGATTGTCACCACCAGCGGGCGCGAAGCGGTGGAGGTCTATTCCCAGAAGAAGACGCCGATTACCTTGGTGTTGATCGACGTGGTGATGCCGGAAATGGACGGGCCCTCTCTGGCGCGTGCAGTGCGCAAAATCGACCCGAACGTGCGCGTGCTGTTCATGTCGGCGTATCAGCGCGACCATCTGGAACGCTACGGCGAAGAACTAAACCGCGCCGAGTTACTTAATAAACCGTTCACTCCGGTGGAACTCCTGCACGCGGTCAGCCGGGCAATCGCCAAGTCGGCTGCCGCCGACCAAAGTTGACATCCGCTACAAAGAAGAAATAAGCTCCGAGAACAAAGTCTTTTCAAGGGAGCTTTAGACCATGAAGTCTTGCGTCAAGTCAGCCGCGATCCTGCTTGCCCTCGCGCTCGCGTCTTTGCAGGCACAGGAAACCAGAGGCACGTTCAACGGCACGGTTACCGATGCCTCCGGGGCCGCGGTGTCGGGAGCGACGGTGGTGTTCACCAACGTCGATACCAACACGGTGAGCCAGACGACCACTAACGCGACCGGCTATTACGAAGTTCCCCTGCTGGCTGCCGGTAATTACCAGATGGTGGTTACTTCCAGCGGCTTCAAAAAATATGTACGCTCCGGCCTGACGCTCGGTCTGGGACAGCAGCAGGAGATCACCATCGCGCTCGAAATCGGCAGCGTGAATGAGAATGTCACGGTGCTTGGCGAATCTCCCATTCTGGATACCAGCACCACTTCCAGCGGCAAAACTCTCACCACTAAAGAACTGATGGACCTGCCTGTGCTGGCGAATAACGTAATCATCCAGGCGCGCATGGTGCCCGGCGTTCAGACCTCCGGCACGACGCAGTATCTGACGCAGGGACAGATCGGCGGCAGTTCAACCAGCTATTTCGCCGCGGGCAACGTGGGCGGCAACGAATGGACCATGGACGGCCAGCCGGAACTGGCTTCCGGACGCAACACGTCGTTCACGCCTCACACCGACATGGTGGCGGAATTCAAAGTGGAAACCAACAGCTTCGACGCCTCGTTCGGGCACTCCGCCGGCTTGAATATCAATATGTCGAGCAAGTCCGGCACGAATTCCCTGCACGGCACCAGCACCTGGGAATACTGGAATGAGGAGTGGGCGGCGGCGCCTTATTTCATCCGGCAGCAGTATTACGCCAAGGTCAATGCGGCGCAGGCGGCCGGCAATACCTCGCTCGCGAACTCCATCCTGTCGCAGCCGGAGTATCCGAAGGGGCATTCCAACAACTTCGCCGGCACCATGGGCGGACCCGTCGTGATTCCCAAAATCTTCAACGGACGCAACAAGCTGTTCTGGTTCTTCGCTTATGACGGCGCGCGCGACGACATTCCCGCCCGGCCGAGCGACATCAACGACACCGTTCCCACCGCGCCTGAGCGCGGCGGTAACTTCTCCGACCTGCTGCCGCTCGGTTCGCAGTACGTGATTTACGATCCCCTGACCGTGCAGCCGAACCCCGCCAGCGCCGGACACTATACCCGCACGCCGTTCCCCGGCAACATCATCCCCACCAGCCGCATTACAAATCCGATGTACAACTTCTACAACAGCCGGATTCCGCTGCCCAACAATAACCCGGCCAGTTCCACCCAGGCGCCTCTCACCAACTTCCTGCCAGGCTGTCAGCCCGATAACAACCACTACAACGCGCTGCAGAACAAGATCGACTACAACAAGTCCGACAAAAACCGGTTTTACTTCCGCTGGAACTGGAGCCACTACCGCGAGTTCTACGGCGACCTGACCTGCACCGGGCTGCTGACCACGGACGACACGCGCAACAACATCAGCGGCGTGTTCGACTGGACGTATACCCCCACCGCCTCCACCGTCCTCGACGTCTCGGTCGCAGCCAACCAGTGGTTCCAGCGTAATTACAACGAAGGCCTGATCCAGTACAAGCCGAGCAGCGTTGGCCTTCCTTCCTATATGGATCAGTTCTGCACCGCGCACGCCGATTGCGCCATGCCCACAGTGACACTCGCCGGTTATTACTTCTACAACGGCACCAGCTTCGGCCGCGCTCTGTCCACTTACCCCAAGGTGCGTTCGCAGGGCGTCAAGGTCAACCTGTCGCACGTGATCAGCAACCACTCAGTGCGCGTGGGTATCGATTTCCGCGATCAGGTGAGAAACGACGCGGGAGCGAACGGCTACTCCTCCGGCAACTTCACCTTCGACAACACCTTCACCCAGGCAACGGACAACGGAGCCATTCCGGCCGCCAGCATCGGTCTGAGCTATGCGGCTTTCCAGCTGGGCATTCCCACCACTTCCTCCATCGACAACAACACCAGCCTCTCGCAGGGAAACCCGTACTACGGCTGGTATGGCATGGACACGTGGCGCGTAACGCGCAACATCACCCTGACGCTCGGCCTGCGCATGGAATATGAAACCGGCCCCACGGAACGCTACAATCGCGCGATTGGCGGCTTCGACCCCACGGCGCAGCTGCCCATCGCCGGCGCGGCGCAGGCAGCCTACGCGGCCAACCCCATTCCGCAGCTTCCCGTAAATAACTTCGTGGTGCAGGGCGGCGATTATTATCTGAACGCAAACGGCAAAACCAACCAGCTCTGGCAGAATCAGCTCATGTTTCTGCCGCGCGTGGCGGCTGCCTGGCAAGTGACGCCGAAGACCATTGTGCGCGTCGGCTACGGCATCTATTACGACACCTTGAACTCGCTGGTGGAATCGGCGCCCCAGAACGGTTTCTCCTGCACTCAATCCAACACTACGAGCGACAATTCGGGCGTCTCGTTCAATCTCGGAAATCCCTACAGCGGCACATCGCCGCTCAGTAACCCGTTCCCCAGCATGGTCGGCGGTCAGGCGCCCTGCACGCCTTACGGCAGCAGCCTCGGTTCCATGTATCAGGTAGGCCGCGGGTTCAGCTTCATTCCTTACAACCGCGAACACCCGCAGGTGCAGCGCTGGCGCGGTTCCGTGCAGCGGCAGCTGGGCCGGGACATGCTGATCGAAGCCACCTACTGGGGACAGTGGGCCAACGATCTTCCCGTTACCCACCGCCTGGACGCGCTGCCAGCCCAGTATTGGTCCACCGGACTGGTTCGCAACAACACCATCAACAACGCGCTCACCGCCAACGTGACGAACCCGTTCAACATTGCGAACTTCAGCTCGCTGCAGACCAGCAACCCGGCCCTCTACGCCTACATGGCCGGTCAGTCCTTCTATAACAGCAAGACGATTCAGGTGAACCAGCTGCTGCGCCCCTTCCCGCAGATGAACGGTTTGAACGAACTGGATACGCCGCTGGGACGCGACCGCATCAAAGCGCTGCAGGTGGATTTCACCAAGCGTTTCTCGCAGGGGCTGAACATCAACTTCTCCTGGTCCTGGCTGGGTGCGTATGACAAGCTGATCTTCAGCAACGAATTTGATTCGGCTCCCACTTGGTACCCCAGCAACAGCGCGCGCCCGCAGCGCCTTACGCTGAACGGTCTTTATGAGCTGCCGTTCGGCAAAGGCAAGCCGTTCGTGCATTCCGCCATTCCCGCCGCCATTCTGGGCGGATGGGAACTCGCCGCCACCTGGGAATATCAGTCAGGCGACCTGCTCAGCTTCCCTAATATTTACTACTACGGGAACACGAGCACGCTGTCTTCGGATCTGAACAATGTGAACCGGTCGCTCGCGCAGTGGTTCAACACCTCGGCCGCTTTCGAGCGCAATCCGTCCAACCAGCCCGCATCCTACTCCGTGCGCGTGTTCCCGCAGTACATCAACGGCGTCCGTGGCGACAAACTGCTGCAGACCAACGCCAACGTACATCGCAACATCCGGCTGACCGAGCGAATCTCGTTCCAGCTGCGCATGGATCTGTTTAACGTCTTCAACCGGTCGCAGTTCTCGGACCCCGACACCAACCCGAACAACACAACGTTCGGCAAAGTCACCGCCCAGACCGGATCGCAGAACCGCTTCGTGCAGATCCAGGGCAGATTGGTTTTTTAAGCATGATGAACCGGCGTCAGTTTCTGGGTGCGGCAGCGGGAGCCACGGCGGCCGCAGTAACCGCGCAGGCGGCACTGCCCGCCGTGAAGATTACACGGGTTCGGATCTATCAGCCGCCGAACCTGAACCAGCTGTTCAACCAGAGCAACATGGTGTGCACCGTGGAGACTGACGCGGGCATCACCGGTGTGGGAGAGGGCGGCGCCAAGGACACACTCGAACAGTGCGCCGGCAGCCTGATCGGGAAGAATCCGTTCCAGGTGGAAAAGCTCTGGCAGACCATGTACATGGAGTGGTTCTACCCGCCGGGCCGGGAAAAGATCCACGCCCTGGGCGCGCTCGATCTGGCGCTCTGGGACATCAAGGGCAAAGCGCTCAAACTTCCGGTCCACCAACTACTGAACGGCTCCGTCCGCGACTACATGGACTGCTACCCGACCGGTGGAGTGGGCGGCGGACCGCGCGCGGCCGGCAGCGCGCCGATGAGCGTCAAGGATCGCGCCGCCGCCACCATCGCCGCCGGTTACCGCTGCTATCGCACTGGCGGGGATGTCCCCGGCGAGAGTTTCGACGTGCATCAGCGGGTCCGCATGATCGGTAAACTGGCGAAGGAAATCCGCGAGGGCGTCGGCGACAAAGGCGACTGGTCCATCGATCTGCATCAGCGCTTTGATTACCCCGATGCGCTCCGCGCCTGCCGGCTGATGGAGGAGTACGAGCCGCTTCTGGTGGAAGATCCCACGCGCGTCGAGCAGTTCCTTGAGGACATCCCGAAGCTGCGCCTGATGACCACCTGTCCGCTGGCCGCGGGCGAGGAGTGGGGCCAGCGCTGGGACTTCAACAAGCTCATCGAAAATCACGATCTGGATTACATCCGCGCCACGCTGCCGAACGTCGGCGGCATCACCGAAATGATGAAGATCGAGTCGCTGTGTGAAACGCATGCCATCGGCATCGTTCCGCACTTCACGGGACCCATCGCCACGGCCGCTCTCGCCAACTGCCTTGCGCCTTATCCCGGGCCGGTGCTGTTCGAATACAACTACGGCGAACGGCCCATCGATTATCTTCCCGAATGCCTGAACTTCAAGCAGGGTAAGCTCTACACCAACGACCGGCCGGGCCTCGGCGTCACGCTCGATATGAAGCTGCTGAAGCAGATCGGCGAAGTCACCACGCCCATCCACCGGCAGATCTATAAGAGACCGGACGGGTCGCTCACCCATTGGTAGCTATGATGACGAGAGCGAATGATTTCGTTCTCGAACATCCATAAACAGTACGGCCGGCAGCTCGTTTTTGTCGACGCCTCCTTCCAGCTGAATCCCGGCGAGAAGGTAGGCCTCGTTGGACCCAACGGCGCGGGCAAAACCACGCTCTTCCGCATGGTGGTGGGCGATGAGGCGCCGGACGAAGGCGAAGTTTCCGTTCCCAAAAAGCTGACCGTCGGTTACTTCCGCCAGGACGTGGAAGAGATGAGCGGCCGCAGCGTGCTCGATGAGGCAATCGCCGGCAGCGGCCGCGCGGGCGACCTGCATCACGAACTGGAAAGTCTGCAGCGCGCCATGGAGGAGGGCGATATGGACGTCCTCGAGCGCTTCGGCGAGGTGCAGGAGGAATACGAACATCTGGGCGGCTATACGCTCGAAGCCCAGGCCCGCGAAGTTCTGCACGGCCTCGGGTTTTCCGAAGAGCAGGTGGATGGCGATGTGGGCGCGCTCTCCGGCGGCTGGAAGATGCGCGTGGCGCTCGCGCGCGTGCTGCTCGGCCGTCCCGATGTGCTGCTGATGGATGAGCCCACCAACCACCTGGATCTGGAATCCATCATCTGGCTCGAGCAGTTCTTGAAGTCTTACTCCGGCGCGCTGCTGATGACCTCGCACGACCGCGAGTTTATGAACCGCATCGTGTCCAAAATCGCGGAAATCGATGCCGGAGAGATTATCGCCTACTCCGGCAATTACGATTTTTACGAGCGCGAGCGCGCCATCCGCGAAACCAACCAGCAGGCGGCGTTCGCGCGGCAGCAGTCCATGCTTGCCAAGGAGCAGCGCTTCATCGATCGCTTCCGGACGCATGCGGCCAAAGCCGCTCAGGTGCAAAGCCGCATCAAAGCGCTGGACAAGATTGAAAAGATCGAACTGCCCAAAAAGCGTCAGGTGGTGAAGTTCGATTTCCGCGTGCCGCCGCGCTCCGGCGACCAGGTGGCCATGATCGAAGACCTTCATAAGGCTTACGGCTCGCGCGTGATCTATGACGGCTTCAATCTCGCCATCCGCCGCGGCGAGCGGTGGGCGGTGATGGGCCGCAACGGCGCGGGCAAGACCACGTTGCTGAAGATGATCGCCGGCGCTAGCGAGCCGGACGCCGGAACCGTTCGCCTGGGTGCCAGCCTGACCATGGGCTATTTCGCGCAGCAGTCCCTCGACGTGCTGGATGCCGACCTCACCGTTATCGAGCAGCTGCAGCAGGATTTTCCTAAGGACGGTCTGGGCGCGCTGCGCTCGCTCGCCGGTGCGTTCCAGTTCTCCGGTGACGATGTCGAGAAGCGCATCCGCGCGCTCTCGGGAGGCGAGAAAAGCAGGCTGGCCATGGCGCGCATGCTGTACAACCCACCCAACTTCCTGGTTCTCGACGAGCCCACCAATCACCTGGATCTGGCAACCAAGGAGATGCTGGTGGAAGCGTTGAAGGATTTCGAAGGCACCATGATTTTCGTCTCCCACGACCGCATGTTTCTGCGCGGCCTGGGGTCGCGCGTGCTGGAGCTTGGCGGCGAAACCGGCAAAGAGCGCACTCCGCGTGTCTATCCCGGGTCTTACGACGAATACGTCCGCGCGCTGGGCCATGAAGCGCCCGGCATCTACGCGTGACAGGTCGGTCTGGCAATTCGCCTGCACCCATCAAAGCATGGCAACCTCCAGTTCCGAAGAATTTGCATTCCCCCAGGAGCGCAAAGAGCCGATTCACGATGCGACGCACGTTCGCAACGCGGTCGCGCGCTTCAATCAGGTGAAGGGCGTCAGCGACGCCGAGCGCGATGCGGCATGGAAGCGCATTCAGGCCGCCGCTAAAAAGTACGGAGTCGAACTAAGCGAAAAAAGCTGGCATGAGCTGAAGTAGCGCATCCAAAGTATGTGGCTGCTCGTTTGTGGATTCCGCGGCGCGTCCTGATTACTCCGGCGGCGCTCGAATGGGAGCACGGACGCCGTATCCTGGAGCGCGCGGAGGCCCTCGGCTGCGCTGTGAAGCGCCTTACGGCTAACCGCCTGACCGGCCTCTCGGATTCCTACGCCGATGCCAAGACCACCCTTGCGGTGGTGGTCTCGCCTCCGGGGAAGCGCCGTCTGCAACCCATTCCGCCCAGTGCCGACTGGCAGTTTCACCTGGCCGAAGGCTGTCCCGCGCACTGTCAGTATTGCTATCTCGCCGGCTCTCTCCAAGGCCCGCCGATCACCCGCGTCTTCGCCAACCTTCCCGAAATCCTGGCGGGCCTCTGCGATTACGAAGGGCGCGGCGCCGTCACCTCGCGCTCAGCCGCCCGCGCCGCGGAAGGCACCACCTTCGAAGCTTCCTGTTACACCGACCCGCTCGGCATCGAGCACCTCACCGGTTCGCTTGCGGAATCAATCCGCTTCTTCGGCGAGTGGCAGGCGCCCGTGCAGCTACGGTTCACTACCAAGTTCGACGCCGTGGAACCGCTGCTCGCACTCCATCACGGGCGGCGCACACGCATCCGCTTCTCGGTGAACGCTGCCAAAATCGTTCGCGATTTCGAAGGCGGTACCGCCAATCTCCCGGCGCGTCTGCGCGCCCTGCGGCTGGTTGCCGGCGCGGGTTATCCGGTCGGGCTCACCATCGCGCCGATCATGCCCTTCGAAGGCTGGCGGCAGGGCTACACCGAGTTGCTGGAAGCCGTGCGCGACACGCTGGCGGACGTCCCCGAACCCGATCTGACCGCCGAACTGATCACCCACCGCTTCACGCCCGGATCCAAAGACGTGCTCCTGCAGTGGTATCCCAAAACCCCGCTTGAAATGGACGAGGAAGCCCGCACGCGCAAGCTGAATAAGTTCGGCTCCTTCAAGTATGTCTACCCCAAAGACATCAACGCGGAGCTGAAAGCGTTTCTGCAGGAAGGTCTGAACAGGATCCTGCCGCGGGCACGGATCCTGTACTGGACCTGAAACCTACACAGCGCGATTCAGTACGCGATTCAGCCTCTGCACGAACGTGCCCGGGTTATCGAGGGGCACGCCTTCGATCAACAGCGCCTGATCGAGCAGCAGCCACGAAGCATCGTCCACCATCGAGTCGTCCGAAGCCGCCTGCAGCTTCTTCACGATCTCGTGATCGGGATTGATCTCCAGCACGGGCTTCATGGCCGGCAGATCCTTCTGCCCCATGGCGCGCAGCATCTGCTGCATCTTCATGGAGGGCTCTTCCTCTTCGGAGACGATGCAGGACGGGCTGTCCGCAAGGCGCGTGGAGGCCTTCACGTCTTTCACGCTGTCCCCCAGACTCTTCCGGATCTTCTCCAGCAGCGGTTTCAGTTCGTCACTCCGGTCCGTGTCGGCTTCGTCCTTCAGATCTTCCCCGGCGGAACTCTTGTTCACGGCCTTGAGTTCCACATCCTTATACTTATCGATTCCCGAAATCACGATCTCATCGATTTCGTCGTCCAGAATCAGAACTTCGATATCTTTGCGCTTGTAGATTTCGAGCAGCGGTGACGTGCGCAGCTGCGCCAGCTTGCCTCCGGTGATGTAGTAGATGCCCTTCTGGCCTTCCTTCATGCGCGCCTTCACATCGGCCAGGCTGGTCCAGCCATCCACCTTCGTCGATTTCACGCGAATCAGTTCCAGCAGCGCATCGCGGTTGCCGTAGTCGCTGTACAGGCCTTCCTTCAGCGGGCGATTGTACTCTTCAATGAACCTGGTATATTGCTCCGGGTTGTTGTTCGCGATGTTCTGCAGTTCCGAGAGCACCTTCTTCACGCTCGCGTTGCGGATGTTACTCAGAATCTTGTTCTGCTGAAGGATTTCGCGGCTGACATTCAGCGGTAAGTCCTCGCTGTCGATAATCCCACGCAGAAAACGCAGATAGCCGGGCAGCAGTTCCTTCTGATCGTCCGTGATGAACACTCGGCGCACATACAGCTTGACGCCCGGCTTATAATCCGCCTGGTACATGTCGATAGGCGCCTTCGCCGGCACGAAGAACAAGGTGGTGTACTCCAGCGTGCCCTCGGCATTGGTGTGGAACCAGAACAGCGGGTCTTCCCAATCACCGGAGATGGTCTTGTACATCTCCTTGTAGTCTTCGTCCCGCAACTCGCTTTTCGGCCGCTTCCACATCGCGCTCGCGGAGTTGATTTGTTCGGTGACGCGCTTCTTTTCAGACTTTTTCTCCTTCTCGTCCCACTCGCTCTTGTCGTACGTCAGGAAGATGGGGAAGGCGATGTGGTTGGAATACTTCTTGACGATGTCTTTGACCTTCCAGCTGTTGGCGTATTCCCTGCCCTCTTCGTTCAGGAACAGAGTGACCGTGGTGCCGGCATTGCCGCGTTCGGCGGGTTCGATCTCGAATCCGCTCTTGCCATCGCTGGTCCAGCGCCACGCGGACTCTTCGCCGGCTTTGCGCGTCACCACTTCCACGCGGTCCGCCACCATGAACGCGCTGTAGAATCCAACGCCGAACTGGCCAATCAGGTTGGAATCGCGCCGGGCGTCTCCCGAGAGCTGTGAAAGAAAGTTCCTGGTGCCGGAGCGCGCGATGGTGCCCAGATGCGCAACCAGATCTTCCTCATTCATGCCGATGCCGGTATCGCTGACGGTCAGCTTGTTCTCTGCTTCGTCCAGCTCCAGATCGATGCGCGGATCGAAAGTCAGCGACTTATACGGCTCCTCTGTCAGATTCAGATACTTGAGCTTGTCGAGGGCATCGGACGCATTCGAGATCAGCTCGCGGAGAAAGATCTCCTTATGGGAGTAAAGGGAGTGGACGATCAGCTGAAGCAGCTGATCAACCTCGGTTTGGAACTCACGTTTAGACATGATTTTGGGTTCAGTTTCAGTGTAGCGAATGAGTCCCGCTAGACCCCGATCACGTCTTCGCCGGCGATCGCATAAACCCGGTCCCGCGGTCCGCGGTCGATCAGGGCCGCGCCCGTTAGCGCTCCGAAGGCCGGCAGCAATCCGAACTCCGGCGTAAACCAGAAACAGACCAGCGTGGCCTTCTGCTTTCCGCGCCCGGTCAGCCGGATTGCCGGGTGCATGTGACCGGCCAGCGCATATGCGCCCGGCGCCGGTCCCGGGTAATGCTGAAACGCGAACGGAGTCTCCAGAAACGGCGGCTCCACGCACCGAATCCGAAGATCGCGCGGCGGGTCGCCCGATGCCCGGTCATGGTTGCCGCGCACCAGCAGCATCTCTGTCTGCGGATGACACTCGCGCCACGCCGCCACGGCATTCAGCGTGCGCGCCGCGCGTCCCCGCCGCGCATGAATGGCGTCGCCCAGCAGAATCAACCGCCGCGCGCCTGTTGCATTCAGCAGACTGGTCAGGCGCGACAGGTCCGCGGAGGTGGTGCCGCCCGGAATCGGGATCGCCGCGGAGCGCAGGGTCGCGGCTTTCCCCCAGTGCGTGTCGGCAACCAGCAGAGTTTGTTGACGGGGCCAGTAAATGGCGCGCTCGGGAAGAAGCGTCAGCGCCTCCCCGGCCAGTTCAATTTGCAGAATGACACTTCCAGTTTAACTGCCCGACGTCATGCGCCGAATGCGGTCCGCCAGCTTCTCGCTGCTCACGCGGTTGCGGTTCCGGTCCACAATAAGCGGGAAGCACAGGGGCGAGGGCCGCTTCGCTTCCTGAATCAGCACGCGCGAATGCGAAAGCCGCTCCAGCGTTCTGCCCAGCCGGCTCCGTTCCAGCTGCCGTTCCAGCACTTCGCGATGCGCCTGATCCAGCAGCAGATTTCCCGAGTCGTAGCGCTGAAAGACATCAAACAGCAATGAGCTGCTGGCTTGCAGCTGGCGCACGCTCTTGTTCTGCCCCGGATAACCGTTGAACGTCAGGCCCGCTACGCGCGCAATCTCGCGAAACTGCCGCCTCGCCATCTCCGCCGCATTCAGGCTCGCCGGAATGTCTTCCGCCAGGTTCTCCGGCGCGAACAGGCCATTTGCCAGCGCTTCTTCCAGCGGAGCCGGGTCAGGCGCCAGCAGCTCGAAGCCGTAATCGTTGCAGGAGATGGAAAACGTGATCGGCCGGATGCGCGTGATGCGAAATGCAATCAGCGCCGCCAGCCCCTCATGCACCAGCCGCCCTTCGAACGGATAGAAGAACAGGTGATGGCCCTCCTTCGTTTCCACTCGCTCCACCAGCAGCTCACGCGCCGACGGAATCGCCGAAATCTCCTGCTGCTTCTCGAATACCGGCCGCATGGCTCCCATCTCCGGCCCGGTAAAGATCCCATCGTGGGCCTGAGTGAAGCGGTCGCGCAGCGCCGCCGCCAGTTCGTTTGACAGCGGCATGCGGCTGCCCTGCCACGTCGGGATGATGCCGCCGGTGCTTTTCGCTTTCCTCACCCACGCGGTCATCTCGCGCACACGCACGAACTCCAGAAACTTTCCGGAAAACGCAAACTTGTCGCCCGGCCGCAGGCGCGCGATGAACGACTCCTCCACGCTTCCCAGGCGCCCGCCGGTCAGATACCGGATATCCATGGCCGAATCGCTGACGATGGTGCCGGTCGAGAGCAGGTGCCGCCGCGCAATCTGCCTGCTGCTGATTTCATAGCGCCCGTTCTCCCGGCGCGTGATGCGCGCGTATTCGGGATAGGCCCGCAGCGCTTCGCCGCCGTGGGTGACGAAATCGAGCACCCAGTTCCACTCCTCACGCGAAAGATCGCGATAGGAATACGTCGTCCGTACCTCCTCGAACAGCTCTTCGGCTTCGAAACCGCCGGCCACCGCGACCGTCACCACCCACTGCGCCAGCAAATCCAGCGGACGCTCCACCGGGTACCGGCTCTCGATCGCGCCCGCTTCCACCGCGTCCCGGGCCGCGGCCACTTCCACCAGCTCCCAGGCATGCGTAGGGGCGCAGGTCACGCGGCTCAGCACGCCGGGCCGGTGACCGCTGCGTCCGGCACGTTGCAGCAGCCGGGCAACGCCTTTCGGACTGCCGATCTGCAGCACGCGATCCACCGGGCTGAAATCCACGCCGAGGTCCAGGCTCGACGTGCACACCACGCACCGCAGCGTTCCGGCACGCAGCGAATCTTCCACGAAGTCGCGGGTCTTGCGTTCCAGCGAAGCATGGTGCACAGCAATCTGCGCAGCCCATTCCGGACGCGCCGCCAGAATGGCCTGATACCAGATCTCGGTCTGCGAGCGGGTGTTGGTGAAAACCAGCGTGGTCTGTCCTTCTTCGATGGCCGCCAGCACCTGGGGCAGCATATTCACGCCCAGATGCCCCGCCCACGGGAAGTGGTCCATCTGCTCCGGAATCAGCGAATCGATGCGGATCGATTTCGGAATGAGACCCTGCACCAGACGTCCTTTGGCCGCGCCCGGACCCAGCAGAATTTGCATCGCGGTTTCCAGGTTGCCCAGCGTGGCCGAAAGACCCCACGTACGCACCTGCGGATTCCAGTGGCGAAGGCGCGCAAACGCCAGCTCGGTTTGCACGCCGCGCTTGGAACCCATCAGCTCATGCCACTCATCGGCAATGATCAGGCGCAGCCCAGCGAACAGCTTCTGCGCATCCTCGCGCGCCAGCAGCAGCGCCAGGCTCTCGGGCGTGGTCACTAAGGCGGTGGGCAGGCGCTTGTTCTGCCGCGCGCGCGATGCCGCCCTGGTGTCGCCCGTGCGCGATTCCAGCCGCCAAGGAATCTTCAGATCCAGCAGCGGCTTCAGCAGCGCGTTTTCGGTATCGGCCACCAGCGCCCGCAGCGGCGTTACCCACAGCACGCGCAGCGGCGGATGCATTTCGCCGTCGCCCTGCATCCATTCGATCACCGGGCCCAGCCACGCCGCGTAGGTTTTGCCGGTGCCCGTAGCCGCGTGAATCAGGCCGCTTTCGCCAGCCAGATAGGCGCGCCAGACTTCCTCCTGAAACGCGAACGGCGACCAGCCGCGGGAGGCGAACCAGTCGCGGATAGCGTCCATGCGCGCCAGCCTCTACCGGAAAACCGGAGTGAACGGCATCATACGCAACATACCGCCGTGCATCCACACCTTCAGATGAGCGTCGCTCAGGTGCGCCTCGCGCAGGCCGGGCAGCGCGTTGATGCGCGATTCAATGGCGGCGTCCGGATTCGCGGGTGAAAACAGCACCTCGAAAATGCTGCGCTTGGGCGGATACATGACCAGCGTGACGTTCTCCGACGCCGGGATTTTCGACCGCTGCTTGACAAGTTCAATCGCGCGGTCGATGCCGCCGAGTTCGTCCACCAGACCGTTCTGTTTCGCCTGATCCCCCAGCCACACGCGGCCCTGCGCGAGTGGTTCAATCTGATCGAAACTGCGCTTGCGCGCCTGCGCCACCTTGGTCACGAACGCCGCATATTCCTCGTCGATGCCTTCGCGCAGCTTCTGCCGCTCTTCCGGATTTAGCGGCTCGTAATCCGAATCGATCCGCGCGAACTTACCGCGGCTCAGCACCTCTTTATCGATCCCCAGTTTGTCGTATAAACCGTGCAGATTCGGCTTGCCAAACACCACGCCGATGGAACCCGTCAGCGTGCCGGGGTAGGCTACCAGCGGGTCGCCCGTCATGGCCATGAAGTAGCCTCCCGATGCCGCCGTGTCCGACATCGAGATCACCATCGGCTTCTTACGGCTTAGCTGATTCATGGCGCGCCACATATCATCCGAAGCGGTGCTCTCGCCGCCCGGCGAATCGATGCGCACGATCACGCCCTTGATGGTGGAATCGTTCTCCACGCGGCGCAGGATCTTATTAAACTGTTCCGATTCCAGACCCGAGGATTCGGAGGTGTTTTCCGGATCGCCGCGCGTGATATCGCCCTGGCCCGTGATGAAAGCGATGCGCTGCTTGCCCTGCAGCCCCACGGCGGAATTGGGCACTTTCACGTAGTCACGCCCGGAAACCCGGCGGACATCGTCCTTCAGCGCGGTTTTCAATTCGCCGTACATCTCGTCTTCGAAACGAATCTCGTCCACCAGACCATTCGCCAGCGCCTGCGGCGAGGTGAACGGCCCTTTGTCGATAATGGCGCGCACCTCTTCGTTCGATCGCTTCCGGCCCAGCGCGATGGTCTGCACCAGATTGCCGTACATGTCGTCGATCACGGTGGTCAGGACTTCGCGAGTCTCCGGGCTCATGCTGGTACGCGTGAACATGTCGCCGAAATCTTTGTACTTGCCCGCGTGCTCCACGTCCACCTGCACGCCGAGTTTGTCCAGCGTGCGGCGGAAATACATCAGCTCGAAACGCATGCCCTTCAGGTTGAGCACGTCTTCCGGTGACATATAGATACGCGTCGCCGCCGTCGCCAGATAATAATCGCGCGCATCCGGCGCTTTCAGATAGGCGTAGACGGGTTTGCCGGCTTTGCGGAACTTTTCAATATCCGCGCGGATCTCCTGCAGTTTGCCCCAGCCGACATCGGGCGAAGCGGGCTCCAGTACCAGCGCTTTGATGCGCGAATCCCGCGCCGCTTTGCGCAGCGTAGACCACACTTCTTCAACGGTGTAGGGAGTGGCAGTCTGAAAAATCGGCAGATTGTAGTCAATCGGCTGCCTCTCGGGAATGGAGCCGTCGAGGCGCAGCACCAGCGTGGAACCGTTGGCGATCGCGGCCGGCTTCTCGCGATTCCGGCCGAACGAATACGCGACCGCGAACACCCCAATGACGGCGATCACCAGGAACAAAACGATGCCCGTCAGCACACCTACCAGAAATTTCAGCAACGCAGTGCTCCCTCATCCCGAAAGTAGCACAAGGAGGCAAACGGAGCCCGCCGCCCTAAAGTCCCGCGGCGCATCCGCCGAAGGATCCGGTGAAGAGCTTAGCGCATATGAAAACCCACTCTTTTCTCCTCCTCTCGGTTCTGCTGCCCGCCGGCCTCCGCGCGGCCGCACCTGCTCCGCGGGCGTCCGCCATGCCCTTCTTCTTTCTCGAAAACCGCGGGCTCACGGATCCGCGCGCGCACTATTTCCTGAAACGGCCGGAGCTGTCGGCGTGGTTCATGGAGCAGGAAATCGTATTGGCGATGAGAGGTCATCGCATTTCCATGCGCTTTGCCGGAGCGAATGGCAGCGCCCGGATCGAGGGTGCGGAACACATGGACGGCCATGCCAGCTTCTTTATAGGAGATGACGCGAACCGGTGGGTGAAAGATCTGCCGATGGAGGGCGCCGTGGCCTACCGCGAGCTTTGGCCCGGAATCGACATGGTTTACGCCGGGAACGGCCGCACGCTGAAATCCGAATTCCGCGTGGCGCCTGGTGGCGATCCGAGCCGGATTCGCTGGACTTACAGCACTCCGTTCCGCGCGGCCCAGTCGCGCGACGGGTCGCTCTCGGTGAGCGGCGAAGGGCTGGATCTGCGCGAAGACGCGCCCGTCATCTATCAGGAGAACCACGGCGCACGCGTCGCGGTGAACGGCAAATTCCACGTGTTCGCGGACGGTTCGGTGGGTTTTGATCTGGACAACTACGATCATGCCCTGCCGCTGGTGATCGATCCCACTATGACGTTCAGCACCTATGTCGGCGGGAACGGACAGGATGAAGCCACCTCCGTGGCGCTCGATCCGAACGGCAACGCCTATCTGGCCGGCTGGACCGATTCCAACAACTTCGCGCAGACCGGACCCGCGAAGTTACGGCCGTATGCCGGCGGCATGGATGCGTTCATCGCGAAGTTCAGCGCCCTCGGGGACAAGCTGATTTATTGCACGTACCTTGGCGGTTCCGGCGATGATCGCGCGTTCGGCCTCGCCGTCGATACCGCCGGCACCGCCTACCTGACCGGATACACCACGTCCACCAATTTCCCGGTTTCCTCCGGCATCGTGCAGAAGAGCCTTGCCGGCAAGCGCAATGCGTTCGTCACGCACCTGAATGCGTCCGGCAATGGCCTGCTCTACAGCACCTTTCTGGGCGGTGAAAACACCGACACGGCATACGGAATTTCCATCGATTCCACTGGCCGCGCTTTCATCACGGGTGACACCAACTCGGCGAAGTTTCCGGTCACGTCGGGAGCATTCCAGTCCGTAAACAAGGGCGGCGAGGACGCCTTCGCAGCCGGAATCAGCGCGAACGGCGCTTCGCTGGTGTTCAGTACGTATCTCGGCGGCTCTTCCACCGAGCACGCGGCGGCGGTGGTGGTCAACAGCGCCGGCACGGTCCTGATTACAGGTTCTACACAATCTATGGATTTCCCCACGGCCAGCGCCATGCAAAACACTTCGGGCGGTAATCAGGATGCGTTTGTCACGGGCATTGCGGCGGGCGGCAAAACTCTGGTCTTCAGTACCTATCTGGGCGGCAGCGGCGGAACGGTTGGGCTGGCGGAGGAAGGCGACTCCATCGCGCTCGATCCGTGGGGCGAGATTTTGGTGGCGGGCACCACCAGTTCCACAAACTTCCCGGTTACCGCGGGCAGCCTGCAGCAGAGCTTCGCTGGCGGGAACACGGATGGTTTCCTCTCCAAGCTGGACCCGACCGGGAAAACTCTCGTCTATTCCACATATGTCGGCGGAAGCAGCGTGGAACATGTCACCGGCGTCGGCAGCGATCCGCGCGGTTACGTGTTCGTCAGCGGGTATACCGAATCGCAGGACTTTCCCAACATCCGGGCGCCGCAGACCTCGAATCATGGGGCTTACGACGGCTTTCTCTACAAGCTGAACCCGTCCGGAAACATGCTCGTCTTCGCGACTTATCTGGGCGGCTCCGATGCCGATGCCATCACCGGAATGGCGGTTGACTCGTTTGGCGGCGTGGTGCTGTCGGGCTACACGTCTTCGGGCGATTTTCCCATCGCCGGCGTACTCGGCTCGGCGCAGAAATATAAGTACGGCACCATCACGGCGTTTCTCAGCAAGGTGAGCAGCGGCTGGATGCCGGCCGTGGTGGACACGGTAAGCAGCGCTCTGAACTTCACGGTGGATCAGGCTCACGATCGCGGAACCGACGGCGTGAGCAGCACCTCCATGAAAGCGTCGTTCGGGCTGCCCGGCGACCTTCCGGTCTTCGGTGACTGGAATGGCTCCGGAACGCCGAAACTCGGATTTGTCCGCGGCAACGTCTGGTATCTGGATTACAACGGCAACGGCGTCTGGGACGGCCCTTCGGGCGGCGATCGGCAGTTTACTTTTCCTATTGCCGGAACGCCGGTGGTCGGCGACTGGAACGGCTCCGGGACGTTGAAGGCCGGCTGTTTCTCCGGCGGCTACTGGGTGGTCGATCTGAGCGGCATGATTCAGGGCGTCAACAACGGCCAGGGCACGAAAAGCTTCTATTTCGGCGGACCCGGCGATCTGCCGATCATTGGCGACTGGACCGGCAACGGCATCAGCAAGATCGGCATCGTGCGCAGCGGCGTGTGGTTCCTCGATATCAACGGCGACTATAGTTTCGACACCACCCACGACCGGCTGTTTAACTTTGGCGCCTCCACAGATAAACCAGTCACGGGAGACTGGGACGGATCGGGAGTAACCCGCCCCGGTGTGTACCGGAACGGCACATGGTTTCTCAGCTTCGATTCCATGCCGGCGCCGGGCGTTTACTTCAGCAGCCCCAGCAATGTATGGTCGTTCACCTTTGGAGGTTCTGCTTCCGTGCCGTTAGTGAGTAAGTAGTCCTTTGGTACCAGGGGATGGCTCAGCGCAGCCCGCTATACTAGGTCAATCCCCTGTTCCGCTGAGGCGGCATCGGGTTAACTCAAGTTTCTGCCTGATGGAAAGAACCGATATCAACAGCTCCGTCCAGGAGCAGGCGCACCTGGCGATCGTGTGCCCAATGGCAAATGAAGCCGAATCGGCCGTGGAGTTCGTCGGGCGGGTGCTGGCGCAGTGCGGGAGGGTCCGGACAGTAGACTTTTTCGTCGTCCTGGACGGAGTCAGTAAAGACAATACGCTGGAGCTTCTGCGGCAGTACGCGGAACGCGATCGGCGGCTCAAGATTGTCTGGGCTCCCGAGAATCGCTGTGTGGTGGACGCGTATCGGCGCGGTTACGAGGCGGCGCTCGAGAGCGGCGCCGACTGGATCCTCGAGATCGATGCCGGCTTCAGTCACCGTCCCGAGGAAATCCCCCTTTTCCTGAATTCCATCAACGACGAACTGGATTGCGTGTTTGCGACCCGTTTCGCCCTGGGCGGACGGATTGAAGGGAGTTCGGGCAAACGAAAGTTCGTCAGCAGAGGCGGAACGATTCTGGCCAACATGGTCCTCCGCACCCGGCTCACCGATATGACCAGCGGCTTTCAGTTATTCCGCCGGGATATCCTCGAGAAAATCCTGGAAAAGGGCATCTATTCGCGCGGGCCGTTTTTCCAGACGGAGATGAAGGCCTACTGCATCAATACCCGGTTCAAAGAAGTCCCGATTACTTATTCCATGGCCAGCCACAGCGTGGGAGTGGGATCCATCAAAGAATCGCTGCGGCAGCTGCGGCGTCTTTATGCGCTGAAAAAAGCCGGTACGCTTCCCATTTAAAGGTCTAATTTCCTCAGCCATAATGGTGAGTTGCGGTCTGTAAGCGGAAAGAGCGTACTCATCACCGGAGCTGGCCGCGGAATCGGCAAGCGGCTGGCACTTGGCTTCGCCAAAGCGGGCGCAAAAGTTGGCCTGATGGCGCGCACGAAGAGCGAAGTGGACGCCACGCGCCTCGAGATCGAGCACGCCCAGGGAACCGCGGCAGCCGTTTGCGGCGATGTACGCGATTGCAGCCAGGTGTACGAGGCCGCGGAGCAGGTGGCGAGCCTGTACGGGAGCATCGAAGTCCTGATTGCCGCGGCCGCCATTCAGGGGCCCATCGGCCCGCTGACCGACGTGGACCCCTTACAGTTCCGCGAAACCATCGAAATCAACCTCCTTGGGGTGATGTACGCCATTCAGGCGGTTCTGCCCGCCATGACCGAACGGCGGTCGGGCAAAGTGATCGTGATTGCCGGAGGCGGTGCGGCCAATGCCCGCCCGAACTTCTCCGCGTATGCGTCGGCGAAATCCGCCGTGGTCCGGCTGGTGGAAAGTGTCGCGGAGGAAGTTCGCGACCGCAATGTCCAGCTGAACTGCCTCTCTCCCGGCGGCGCCTACACCAGCATGACCGACGAGATCCTGCGATCCGGCGAGCGCGCCGGAACCAGTGAGATCGAGGATGCGCAGAATGTCCGGCTGACCGGTGGAGTTCCCGCCGAAAAACAGATCGCCTTCGCGCTCTTTCTGGGATCGGATCGTTCCAATCACATCAGCGGCAAGATGCTCCACGTCAACGATGACCTGAAAAAACTGGAGCACATGAACATGACTCCCGATTTGTTTACGCTTCGCCGTTTGAAGGGCTAGCGGCTGTCATATTCTGAAAGTGCCCCAATGAAGCAGATCTTCCGGATTGTGTTGTTCTTCGCGCTCGCGTCACCGGCGAGCGCCTGGTGGTGCGAAGGCCACGAAATGGTCGCGCTGATTGCGGAGCACCATCTGAATCCGCGCGCGCTGGCCGCTGTCACGGCGCTTCTGCAATCCCAGCCGGTGGATTCCGCGCTGCATCGCTTCTGTAAACCCGATACTCCCGATCTGATGGCGGACGCCGCCACCTGGGCCGACGACGCCAAAAAAACGGAAAAAACCGAAACCTGGCACTACATGGATATTCCGCTCGGGGTGAAGCACGGCGATCTGGACCCGTACTGCAAGCCGGTAGGTCCCTCGAGCAACGGAGGCGCGCGGCCGGGATGCCTTCTCAGCGCGCTACGGTACAACCTGAATATACTCCACGACTACAAGGAATCAGACTTCGAGCGAGCGCGGGCGCTGCGTTATCTGATCCATCTGATTGGTGATCTGCACCAGCCGCTGCACTCGACATCCAACAACGATCAGGGCGGAAACTGCGTGCCGGTGCAGTTCTTCTCGGATGCGAAGGTGTCGAACCTGCACAGTATTTGGGACGGCATGATCATGAACCGCGATATGAAGGACAGAGGTGTGACCGTCGTGCAGATGGCGGACAAGCTCGACCGCGAGTACGAGAAGCAGAGCGGCGCGTGGACGAAACATGGCACCGAGTTCGCGAAGTGGATCTGGGAAGCGCATGCTCTCGGCTTGAAGGTGACTTACGGTGATCTGGAGCCGAAGGTTCCGGTAGAGAAGCTCGAGGAATCTCCGGACTGCAAAGCGGAGACCGCGAAGGATGCGGCGCTGCATCTGCATGTGGACCAGAGCTATGAGCAGAAGGCAGTACCTGTAATCGAAGAGCAGATCGCGAAAGCCGGTTACCGGCTGGCCGAAGTCCTGAACGAAGTCTGGCCTTAAGTAAGCGCCGGATGGAGTTCACGCGGGACGATCTCCTCGTTATTCTGGCAGCGATTCTGATATTCCTGGTTTCCACGGTGAGTCCGCCGTTCCTGCTGGACGACGTGGATTCGACGCAGGCGCAGATAGCGCGCACCATGCTGCAGTCGGGCGACTTCGTGACGGCTCGGCTGGACGGCGTTCCGTACCTGGAGAAAGCTCCGCTGAAATACTGGCTGATCGCGGGTTCTTACTGCATTTTCGGCGTGCACGACTGGGCGGCGCGTCTGCCGCTGGCGCTCGCCGCGCTGTTGCTGTGTCTGGTCACCATGCGGTTCGCGGCGTGGGCCATGGGCGGCCGCACCGGCTTTTATGCCGGGCTGGTGCTGACAACCTGCGTCGGGCTGTTCCTGTTCACGCGCGTGCTGATTCCGGAAGTGATGCTGACGCTTGCGGTGACGATGGCGCTGTGGGCGCTTCTGCGCGCACTCGATGCGGAGGAAAGGCGGCCGCGGCTGTGGGCCATGGTTTTCTGGGCGTCGATGGCCCTTGGCGTTCTCACCAAAGGGCTGATCGCGGTGGTGTTTCCGGTGCTTGCCGCAGCGGTGTTTCTGGCGCTGACGCGCCAGCTGTTTCAGCGGGACACATGGAAGCGCGTGCACGCGCTTTCGGGTCTCGCGCTATTTCTGGCCATTGCCGCGCCGTGGCATGTGCTGGCGACGCTGCGGAATCCGCCTTACTTCAACTTCTCGCTGCACAGCGAAGCCGGTTCGTATCACGGCTTCTTCTGGTTCTACTTCTTCAACGAGCATCTGCTGCGGTTTCTGAACCGGCGCTATCCGCGCGATTACAACACTGTGCCGCGTTTGTGGTTCTGGCTACTGCATTTGGTGTGGCTGTTTCCGTGGAGCGTGTATCTGCCGGCGGTGGCGAAACTGCGGTTCCGTGACGACACCCGGGAAGCGCGCGTGCGGTTGCTGGCGCTCTGCTGGATCGGCACGGTGCTGCTGTTCTTCACGTTCTCGACGACGCAGGAGTATTATTCGATGCCCTGCTATCCGGGGTTCGCCATTCTGCTGGGGGCCGCGATGGCTTCGCCGAGCCGATTGGTGCGTCCGGCAACCAAGGCAACCGCGGCAATCGCTTTGGTGTTGTGCTGTGTGCTGCTGTTTCTGCTGGCCGGCACTCGCGGGATTGCAACGCCAGGCGATATTTCCGAAGCGCTCACGCAGCATCCCGAGATTTATACGCTGTCGCTGGGCCACATGGCGGATCTGACGTTTCAGGCCTTCGCCTATCTGAGAAAGCCTCTGGCGGTTGCGGCGGCGGCGATGCTGATGGGCGCGGCGGGCGCATGGGCTTTCGACGGCAGACGCGCTTTTCTCTCGCTCGCGCTGATGATGGTGCTGTTCTTTCAGGCGGCGCGCATGGCGCTGGGCGTCTTCGATCCGTATCTGAGCTCGAAGGCTTTGGCGGATGCGTTAAATGGGGAGCCGCGCGGCCAGCTGATAGTGGACGATCAGTACTACACGTTTTCGTCGGTATTCTTCTATGCAAACCGCACGGCGCTGCTGCTGAACGGGCGCGTGAACAATCTGGAATACGGCTCTCACGCGCCGGGTGCGCCGAACGTATTTCTGGACGATGCCGGTTTCGCGCAGCGGTGGAAATCGGCGCAGCGCGAATACCTGATTGCGGAACGCGCGCCATCGGAGCGATTGCATGCGCTGGTGAAGGGCGCAAACTGGCGCGTAATATGTGAGAGCGGCGGAAAGCTGCTGCTCAGCAACCGCGATTGACGGCTAATCCTTCTTCTTCTCGATGTGGAAATCGTCGAAGTAGGCGACCGTGTCGCCTTCGGTCCACACGCCGGTCTTGCCGGGCTTTTGAATGCCGGTGTCATCGGCATCCATCACCTTGCGGTGATCGAAGAACACGGTCATCTGGCTTTCGCGGAAGGCCACGCGCAGAACGTTCCATTCCTGCGGGTCGATGCGATGCGAGACCTGAAACGCTTTCAGGCCGGGCGCGAGCCGCGCCACCGGCGTGCGCTGCCCATCGACGATCTTGAACACGCCGATGGTGTCCTGATTGGCACTCACGCTGAGCATGTAGTAATTATTCGGATCCTGATAGCGCCAGATCAGGCCTGCGGTTTGCTCAAACTTTCCGGAAACGACTTTTAAGCTGACGCTTAAATCGCCGTTGTGACAGTACGCCTTGTCATAGAGCGCGAGCGCATAGCGAAAGCGGTTGCGGTCAGCGGCGGTCTGGGCGAGGACGTTCGGATGGCTGGGCGCGGTGGGGTCGCGCTCGATGATCCACTTGCCGGGGTCGCCGCGATGAGTGACGGCAGTGGTCCAGTCTTTCGGCGTGCTCCCGGTCTTCAGCGCATCGAAATCCACTGTGTCGCCGTGGCCGAAAAAAGCCCAGCTGGCCAGCAGCAGTGCAAGCTCCCGCAATGTCTCTCCCCAGCCAACAGTGTAAACACATTGGAGGCCGTTGCAATTAGAACGACAGGCGGAGCGCGAGCTGCAGACTGCGCGGATCGTTTACGGCAGTGATCTGGCCAAACGTGGGCAGCGGATTGGTGGGATACGCACCGGAGCCGAACGTGCCGTTCTTTGTGAGATTGTTGCGGTGGTTGAGCAGGTTGAACGCTTCCACCATGGCTTCGAGGCGCAGGCGTTCGCGGATAGGAAAGGTGCGGCTCAGGCGCGAGCTGACGTTGAAAAAATCGTTTCCGACTCCGACATTGCGGCCGATGAAATCGCCATTCACGATGGGGCGGCCGGCGGTTCCCTGAATGGTATTCACACCGGAGAGAACGTTGAGGGGCAGGGCGGAATCATACTGCAGGATTCCGCTGAGCTGGAAGCCATGGCTGTGGACCGCGCCGTCGAAGACCAGGCGATGGCGCTGGTCGTCATCGGAGCGGCCGTAGTCTTTCCAGATGTTGAAGTTGTTGATGGGCGAGCTGAAGAAGAACTCGCCGACGTCGTCGAGCGCCTTGGAATAGGTATAGGAGATGCGATAGCTGCCCCATTTGACGGGACGCTGCACGAAGGACAGCTCGAGGCCGTCGTAGTGCGAATCGGCGGCGGAACTGTACTGGCTGTTGTTGGCGTAGGCGGGATTGGGGCGGCAGCCGTTGTTGGTTCCGGCGGCGGCGCAGGAGGGAACGTTCTGGTTCAGTGAAGCGATGAGGTGCAGACCGCGCAGGTGTTCATAGGCGGCGCTGACGGTGGCGCTGCCGCCGAGCTGATGTTCGATCTCAAAACTGCCTTGTTCGGAATAGGCGTTCTGGATGTGAGGGTTCATGGTGCTGAAGTTCACCAGAACACCGGCGGGCAGCGCGGTGGGCGGCAGGATGTTGGGGAATACGGGCGCGCCGGCCTGACCGGGCGAAAGGCTGACGCTGATCTGGCTGGCGGCGTTCAGAGTGGTGCTGTTGCCGCTCGAGAGCAGCGCATTAGCGAGCGCGCGCAGCGGGATGCGGTCATAGAACAGGCCATAGCTGCCGCGAATGACCGTGCGGCGGGAGCGAAACGGAGACCAGGCAAAACCGGCGCGGGGCGAAATGTTGTCGGTGTCGGTCGCGATGGTCTTCAGGTACTGCAGGTCATAGCGGATTCCGAGATTCAGGGTGAAGGCGCTCGACAGCTTCCATTCGTCCTGCGCGTAGAAACCGACATTCGGATTGGTTTGGGCGATGACGCCGTTGCCGAAAGTCTGGGTGTAGCCGGAGCCGTTATAGATGCCTTGAGTGAAGTTGCTCAGGGAAGAGAACGAGTAACTGCCGCGGATGGAGCGCGGGAAGGTGATGGTCAGGTCGTTATAGAGGAAATCGACACCGGCGCGCAGGGAGTGCGCTCCCGCCTGATGCGAGAGGTTATCGACCACTTCATATAGATTGTCGAGGCGCGCGGTGGGGGAGCCGGACAAAGTACCAAACGAAGCCACTCCGGAGATGGAGACGGCGGGACCGAAGGGATCGGTGGGCGGCGCGCTCAGGTTGCTGCGGGTGAACTGGGCGCGGGTTTCGTTCACGGTGCGGGGAGAAATGGTGAAGACGTTGGAGGCGGCGACGGTCTGATCGGTATCGGCGAGGCCGGCAGCGGCGGTGACGGCGCTGAGGGCTCCGGCGCCGCGCGAGTTGGGGCTGTGAACATCGTAGAGGCTGTAGCGCAGGCTGAAAAGGTCGCCATCGCTGAACTGGTGATCGAGGCGCGCGAGGAAATTGATGTTGTGGACGGGATCCGGAAAGAGGCCGGTGGCGATTTGGGCACCGGGATATCCGGTGGAGCGCAGCACCGAATCGATGGCGGCGACGTTCGAGGGAGCGATGGTGATGAGCCCGGTCTGATTCAGGAGGCGCTGCTCGAAATTGGCGAAGTAAAAGGTGCGGTCTTTGCGAATGGGGCCGCCGAGGCTGGCGCCATACTGCGCCTGGGTGGCGGGGAGTTTGGCATTGAGCAGCGGATTGGCGGCGTTGAAACGCTGGTTGCGGAAATAGCCATACAGATCGCCGTGCAGGGCATTGGTGCCGGCGCGGGTGACCATGTTGACGTAACCTCCCAGAGCGCGGCCGAATTCGGCCTGGCCGCCGGAGGTGACCACTTGAAATTCGCCAACGACGTCGAGGCCGTAGAAGATGCCGCTGAGACCGGCGGCGTCGTCATTGGCGGAGAGGCCGTCGACGATGAAGCTGTTGGAGAAATTCCGCTGGCTCCCGATGGAAATTCCCTGCCCCGGCACGGCGGAGGTTTCGGCGAAGAGCTGATTGCTGCCGGTGTTGGTGGGGGAGACGCCGGGCACCAGCAGCGCGAGATCAAGAAAGTTGCGGCCGTTGAGGGGCAGGTTCCGGATTTCGGTTTGGGAGACGGTGCCGGCGATTTCGCTGCGGGCGGTTTCGATGCGGGTGATGTCACCGCTGACTTCGACGGTCTGGTCGACGGAGCCGATGGCGAGCGCGACGGGCAGGTCAAAGGCGGCTCCGACGGTGAGAGTCAGAGAGCGGACGGCGGGAGCGAAACCCTGATGGCGGATGGCGATTTCGTACGGTCCGACGCGAAGGTACGGGAAGCGGAAGCGGCCGTCGTGATCGGTGAGGATCGAACTGGTGAGATTGGTTTCGGTTTGCCGGGCGCGGACTTCCGCGCGTTCAACGGCAGCGCCTGACGGATCGGTGACGCGGCCGCCGATGCTGCCCGAACTAATGGATTCCTGTGCGAATGCATAGCTGCTGAACAGCAGCAACGAAACGAGATAACGCAAAGCAGCTCTCCTTTTTCAAAACGAACCCAAAAAAACAAAGGGCGGTTAGGAAAGGAGAGAGGGCGGTCCGCGTTTTTGACGCGAGCGGCTGAACGAGACGCGGAAACCGGCTTCGGCCTGAGCCGCGGCGGTCTGGCCGCAGAGCAGCATGGCCGCGGGCTGCGTGCACGATGCAAGCGACCCCCAGGCGTGAGCCGACGGCGCGGCACCGACAGGAAACATGGGGCAATGGACGGACGTGCGCAGAGCTGTTCCGGAAGGTTGCGCGTCATGACCCATTTCGCAGTGATGCGCTCCGGCGCGGCGGCAGCAGGCGGGCAGACGCGGATCCGCATTCGCAAGCAGAGCCGGAGCGATCAACGAGAGGTTGAACAGCACCAGCAGCAGGATGGCGGAGAGGCGTCGCAACTAATGCATAGTACCGCAACGGATGTTAGGATGGACAGTTTGCCAGCACCGTTATTGCCTGCACTGGAGCGCGCCGGCCAGTGGATGCTTCACTCGGGAATTCAGGAGCCGGAGGGCGGCGTAGCGCGATTCCACCGTACCGATACACAGCGGAACAACCCGGTTTCGACCGAGATCACCGGGTATCAGGCGAGCGCGCTGACGTACCTGCACCAGGTGACGGGAGCGCCGGAGTACCGGGAGCGCGCGGTGGAGACGGCGCGATTTCTGACGCGCCGGGCGTGGAACGAAGCATTGCAGATTTTTCCTTTCGAATATCCGGAACCATCGCCGGCGTATTTTTTCGACTGCGGGATTATCATCCGCGGATTACTGGCGGTGTGGCGCATGACGCGCGAACCGGAGTTTCTGGAAGTAGCGACCGCGTGCGGCGACGGGATGCTGGAGGCGTTCGATGCCGGATTCGATTTCCATCCCGTGCTGGAACTGCCCTCGAAGGCGCCGGCGGTGCGCGACCCGCGATGGTCGCGCTCATCCGGCTGTTACCAACTGAAAGTAGCACTTGGCTTGCAGGAATTAGCGGAGGCGAGCGGCGGCGAGCGGTTCCGGGAAGCGTGGGAACGCCTGCTGGCAGAGGCGCTTCGGGAGCACCGGGAATTTCTTCCGGGGCACAGTGACCGCGCGAAGGTGATGGACCGGCTGCACGCGTACTGCTACTTCCTGGAAGCGCTGCTGCCGGCGCTGCCGCAGCGGGCGATGGCGGAAGGAATTCAGCGAGTGGCGTACTTCCTGCACACCATCGCGCCGGAGTTTGCGCGGTCCGATGTTTACGCGCAGCTGCTGCGGATGCGACTGTATGCGGACAGCGCGGGCGTGCTGCCGATAGACGAAGCAACGGCGGCGACGGAAGCGGAGTCGCTGGCGAAGTTCCAGCGCGAGGACGGCGGGTTTTACTTCGGGCGGAACGAGAAAGGGTTTCTGCCGTTCACCAATCCGGTCTCGACGGCGTTCGGGATGCAGGCGCTGGCGATGTGGGACGATCACCGGCGCGGTTTGCCTCTGCCGGACCGGCGGCTGCTGATCTGAAACCGGCGGTGCAGGTCGCGTTCGCCGCCGGTACACCGGAACAGAACGCCGCGCTGGTGGCACGGATGCGGCCGGATCTGCCGCTGTACGTGGTGGCGGAGTTTCGGCCCGCAGCGGGCGAGTGGATTCCGTATCATGTGTACCGCAGTTTCAGAGAGAACTGCGCGTCATGCCGGGCGGCGCTGGCGGGCAGGCGGATCGCGCACGCGGAAATGGCCGTGGCGGCGGGCGTGCCGCTGGCGCGTCTGGGATTGCTGGGCGTAGTGCTGACGCGCGGACGGGTGCGCGTGCATGCCGCGGGCGTGGTGAGCGAGTGGACTAGGCCGCTGCGGCGATGGCTTGGCCGGCTTAGGCATCCAGGCGAGGCGCGGGTGCCGGTGCTGGCACGGATGGCGCAGCTTTCCGGCGAACTGGCAGCGCGTATGCCGGTGAGCGCACGGCGAGCGGTGGAGCGCGAAGAAACGCCTGCGCCCGGCGTTTCGGTGGTGATTCCGAGCCGCAGCGGAAAGCTGCTGCTGGAAGAGATGCTCCTTGCGATCGAGCGGGAAGCGCCGGACGAGATCATCGTGGTGGACAACGGATCGGACGATGGCACAGCGGAATGGCTGGCGGCGCAGTATCCGGCGATTCGGGTGGAGCAGAGTGAAGCGGCGCTGTCCTTCGCGGATGCGGTGAACCGCGGAATTTCGGCGGCACGGTTCGCGCACACGCTGCTGCTGAACAACGACATGATTGTGGCGCCGGGTTTTCTGCCGCCGCTGCGGCGGGCGTTCGAGGCGGTGCCGGACCTGTTCTGCGCGACGGCACAGATCTTCTTTCCGCCGGGCGCGCGGCGGGAAGAGACAGGCAAAGCGGTGATGCGGCAGGCGAGCGAGCAGGATTTTCCGATCCGCTGCGACGAGCCGATCGCGGGTGAGGACCAGACGTGGGTTTTGTACGGCAGCGGCGGCTGCTCGCTCTATGACACGAGGAAGCTGCGGGCGCTGGGCGGCGTGAGCGGGATCTACCGACCGGCGTATGTCGAAGATTTGGATCTGGGGTATCGCGCGTGGCTGCGCGGATGGCCTTCGGTGTTCACGGCGGAGGCGCAGGTGGAACACCGGCACCGCTCGACGACGGCACGATACTACACCGAGGAACAGCTGGACGCGATGGTGCAGAGGAATTATCTGCGGTTCGTGGCGTCAGCAGTAGTGTCGCCCGTGCTGCGGCGACGGCTTTGGAACGCCGCGGTGCGGCGGCTGCATCTGCTGCACGCGGAGGAGCCGCTGCGCGGAGCGGCGCTGCTGCCGTGGAAATACCGGCGGCGGGAAACGGCTGCGATGGATGAGGAACAGCTGCTGGCGCTGACGGCGGGCGATGTGGCGGTGTTTCCGGGACGCGCACGGCGTGGGATGACGACGGTGGCGATCGCGTCGCCCTATTTGCCGTTTCCCCTTTCGCATGGCGGCGCGGTGCGGATGTTCAACCTGATGCGGCGGGCGGCGGCGACGTGTTCGCAGGTGCTGGTGTGCTTCTGTGACGAATTGGCGCAGCCGCCGGCGGAACTGCTGGACATCTGCGTAGAGGTGGTTCTGGTGCGGCGGACCGGGACGCATTACCGGAAGAGCACGGACCGGCCGGATACGGTGGAGGAATTCGACCTAGCGGCTTTCCATGCGGCGCTGCGGCAGGCGGTGAGGAAGTGGAACCCCGCGATTGCCCAGCTGGAGTTCACGCAGATGGCGCAGTACGCGGAGGACGGCGCTCCGGCGAAGACGATTCTGGTGGAGCACGACATCACGTTCGATCTGCAGGAGCAGCTGCTACAGCGGTCGCCGGGCGACTGGGAACTGGAGCAGCAGCTGACGCGCTGGCGCGCCTTCGAGACGGCGGCGTGGCGGCGGGTGAACTGCGTGGTGACGATGTCGCAGAAAGACCGCGCGGCAGTGGGCAGCGGCGTGTGTCTGCCGAACGGCGTGGATACGGAGCGATTCCGGCCGACCGCAGAGCCGGCTGAAGAAGGACGGCTGCTGTTCATCGGGTCTTTCGCGCATCTGCCGAACGTGCTGGCGCTGGAGTATTTCCTTGCGGAGATCTGGCCGCTGCTGGAAGGCGTGACGCTGCATGTAATTGCGGGAGCGGGACACGAGCGGTTCAAGCGTTTGGAAGGTGAACGAATCGAGGTGGAAGGATTCGTGCCGGATGTGCGTCCGGCTTATGCGCGGGCGGCGGTGGTGATTGCGCCGCTGACCGCGTCCGCGGGTACGAACATCAAGATCCTGGAGGCGCTCGCAATGGGGAAGGCCGTTGTGAGCACGAGTGCGGGGATTAACGGACTGGCGCTGGCGGCGGGGACGGAGCTGGCGGTGGCAGACGAGCCGGGCGCGTTTGCGGCGGCGATCCGGCAGCTGCTTCGCGAAAGGCGCGGAATGGAAGAGGCCGCGCGCGCGGCGGCGATGCGCTTCGACTGGGGCGCGATCGCGGAGGCACAGTTGGAATTATACCGGCGGCTTACCGACGGGCACTACTGACGAACGATTTGGTCGAACGGAACGGTGACCGATCCGAGGGTTCCGGACGGGACGTCGCGGACGACGACACGCAGTTCTCGGGCCTGGGGCACGAGCGTGATGGACTTGCTAAAGAGCAGACCCTGTTCCTTCGCGAGCTTGTCGTAAGTGGGTTTGGTGAGGTTGAGATCGATGGTCTCGTTAACGCCTTCGAACTGCTGGCCGCGGCCGTTTTTCTGGACGAGCACGACATCGAGCTTGCCGGACCAGCGATCGTTTATAGGTTCGAGGCTGATGCCTTTCTGACTAACCTTGACGACCACTGTTGCGGCGGACTTGTTGGCGGGATCGGGCTTGATGCCGACGATGAGCCCTAGCGAGGTGGCTTCGAGAGGATCGATAACGGCGTCTTTTAACTCAGTGACGCGGGCTTTGGCGGTGAGGGGCTTCTCGGCTTCATCGAAATAGCCTTTGCGGTAACGGAGGCTGAGGCCGGAGCGGTCGTTGACCTTGACCTCGAGCTTGTGGAACTTGCCGTTGAAATCGTCGTTGGACGGGTAAAAGCCGAGTGTATAGGTGACCTTGGAATCGTTGACGGCGTCGCGGATGGCGTGATTCAGATCGTTGGTGTTGTAGTAGGCGCGGCCGCCGGTGCGGCTGGCGAGCTCGGACATGGTCTGTTGGTTCTTGACGACGGGTCCCATTCCGAGCTTCGGCTGGAGATCGATCTTTTGGTTTTCGGCGCTGAAGCGGGCGTCGGTGACGAGGCCGCGCGCATCGACGGGATAGATGGCCAGGTTGGCGTTGTTGACGGCGCGAACGGTGCGGTCGATGTCTTCGGTGAAGGCGCGCTGTTCGCGGGAAGGATCATGCCAGGCTTCGAGGCTGTCGAAGCCGATATCCATGGGAAAGCCGCCGGAGACCCAAATGAGATTCTTGCGTCCGGGCAGGCGGGCGAGGTGGTTGGCGATGAACTCGATGGCGCGCAGTGTCCCGAGGACACGACTGACCGTGTAGAAATCGCGCTCGGCGCCGCTGCCTCCGCCGGCGTTCATCCAGTTATTGAGACCGAGCGCGTCGGTATCCATGACGGCGCCTTCAGAGGCGGCGAGGTCCGGCAGGTTCTGACCTTTATAGTTATCGAGTTTGGCGATGAGGTCGGTGGAGTCTGAGGTGAAATCGTGAAGGACTTTGAGGCCGTTGCCGAGGACGTAAAGGCCGACGCGGTCACCGGGCTCAATGGTTTTGAGGAATTTGACGACCTGATTGCGGGAGTACTGCTGGTCCTGGAGGCGAGTGTTCAGGCCATCGAGCAGGATGATGGTGACGCTGGTGGGCGTGCCGGGGCGCTGTTCGAGCTCATTGGTGAAGATGTTGGGCGGCAGCTTTGCGACGGGACGCGGAGGGGCGCCGCCGGCAGCCGCGCTGGAATCGACGGAAAAGGCGGTGATGTTCTGGAGCTTGCCGTTGTCCCTGACCTGAAAATCCGCCTTTTTTAGATCGCTGACAGGCTGGCCGTGGCTTTGGACGATGACGCTGACCTGCACGAGGCGGGTAGTGGCATGGAGGACGACGCCGCCAGGAGGTTCAGGAGCGGGCGTCTGGGCGGACAGCAGAGCGGCGACCGCGACGGCAGCGAACAGGCCTGCGGCAACCGGTTTGCCGGCGCTGCGTTGATGATTCATGAAAAACCTCCACTAATGGGAACACGGGGATGGACGGATACTCTCGTCCGCATGATATGAGCTGCGGACCAGAGGTCCGGATTCAACGTGCGCGAAGCCCATGCGGAGACCCTGCTCCTTTAAGGAGGCGAATTCGGCGGGCGTGACGTAACGCACGATGGGCAGATGTTTGGGAGAGGGGCGGAGGTACTGGCCGAGGGTGAGGACGTCGACCTGGTGCATGCGGAGGTCGCGCATGACCGCGAGGACTTCGTCGATGGTTTCGCCGAGACCGAGCATGAGGCCGGATTTTACGGGTGTGAGGGGAGAAAGCGATTTGGCATAGGCGAGCATTTCGAGGGAACGCTCGTAGCGGGCGCCGAGGCGGACCTGGCGGTAGAGGCGCGGCACGGTTTCGGTGTTGTGGTTCAGGACGTCGGGGGCATCCTTCATGACGATTTCCATCGCGGCGTGGCTGCCTTGGAAATCAGGGACGAGGACTTCGACCTGGCAGCCGGGAATACGCTGGCGGATAGCATCGATGGTGAGGCGGAAGAGTTCGGCGCCGCCGTCTTTGCGGTCATCGCGGTTGACGCTGGTGACGACGGCGTAGCGGAGACCCATGAGTTCGCAGGCTTCGGCAACGCGGCGGGGCTCATCGTAATCGACCGGGAGGGGACCGCCCTTCTGGACGGCGCAGAAACCGCAGCGGCGCGTGCAGACGTTGCCCAGGATCATGAAAGTGGCGGTGCGTCGATTCCAGCATTCGCCAATGTTGGGGCAGGCGGCGCTTTCGCACACGGTGTGGAGGTGGAGGTCAGTGATGAGGGATTTGAGGTCGCGGTAATTGTCGCCGACGGGAGCAGGAGCGCGGAGCCAGGATGGGCGGACGGGCGGCGGGGCGGATTTGGACGAGAGGGTGACCAGCACTGATCCCATTGTAGTTGCTGGCGTTTGGGGCGCCGGGCGTTATGCGGGATTGTGCAGGATTGTGCATTTTGTGCACAGCGTTGTGCACAGACTGCGGCGTGGACGCACCCCGTTCCTGGTGACGCGGGAATTGTGCATCGTTGTGCAGAATTGTGCACTTTTTGCACTGCACAACGGCCCGGGGCGAATTATACGAAACGAAGCCATTTTGCGGGAAATGCGGAGATTGCCTTCCGCTTCGATGGTAGAGGACGCAACGGCCGGATTCGGCGAACGAAATCGCAGGCAATTGAAAAGTAAGCGCTAAATATTTTCCATCGGCTGAAATTCCCTTGCATTCGGTATGGCCGCGCGCATAATATACCCGTCAAAGGTGGGTTCATGAAAACTGCTTTACCGCTGATCTTTATCGCGTGTTTTTCCGGCGTGTTGCCGGTGCTGGCGCAGCAGCCGGCTACGATTTCGGGAACGCTGGCGGATGCTTCCGGCGCGGGAATCCCCGACAAGGGTCTGACACTGACGAACCAGGACACGTCGGTGGTGGTGACGACAGTGAAATCGGACGCTCGCGGCGCTTTTGAATTTCCGTCGGTCCCGGCGCCGGGCACTTATACGCTCGCGGTCCAGGTGGCGGGGTTTAAGCCGTATCAGGAGCGAGACATCACGGTTACAGCGGGCGAACGGCGATCGGTAGGGACGGTGACCCTGGCAATTGGGAGCAACACGGATTCGGTGACGGTGCAGGCAGAGACCACGCCGCTGCAGGTGGAGAGCGGCGAGCGATCGGCTTCACTCGACCGGCATGAGATCAGCGCGCTGCTGGCGAGGGGTTTGAATTACGGCGGACTGCTGCGGAGCCTGCCGGGCGTTTCCGGGGGGCAGGACCCGACGGGGCCGGGCGGCAATACAACGATTTACAACGCCATTAACGGCATCCGGGCGAGCGCGATTATTCCGAGTATCGACGGCGTGAACGCGGCCGATCCTTCGAGCCAGGGCCAGCTCTACGGGGCGGCGGCGACGGATTCGCTGGTAGAGATCAACGTGAAGGCCTCGAATTACCAGGCGGAATACGGCGGCAGCGCGGGAGCGGTGATCAATCTGGTGACCCGATCAGGCACGAGCCAGTTTCACGGCGGACTGTATGGGTATCTGCGGAATGAAGATTTGAACGCGAACACGTTTTTCAACAACAAGAACAACGTGGCGCGACCGATTTACCGATATGCGACGGGTGGCGGCAGCATCGGCGGGCCGGTGTTTATCCCGAAAGTGTTCAACACGAGCAGGAACCGGGTGTTTTTCTTCTTCAACGACCAGTACAGCTATCAGGGCAACCCGGGCGCGCTGCAAAAATTCACGGTGCCGACGGACGCGGAGCGGCACGGGGATTTCTCGCAAAGTGTGACGACAGGCGGCGGGTTTATTCCGGTGTATATGCCGGGAACGAAGACGCAGTTTCCGGGGAATGTGATTCCCGCGAGCATGCAGAGCGCGCTGGGGCTGAAGCTGCTGAGTATTTTTCCGGAGCCGAACTTCACGAACCGTGCGGTGAGCGGCGGGAACTACAATTTTCTTTACCAAAACACGCCGAAGACGCGGCGGGAAGAATATACGTACCGTTTCGATTTCGCGCTGACGGACAAGCTGAGGCTCTACGGTCGGAACAATCAGATCAATAATCTGCAGTCGGGCTATTCGATCGGGGTGCTGCCGGGACCGGCGTGGGGACTGGTGGAAGGCTTCTACAACAGCCACAGCACGACGCCTTCGATCAATCTGGTTTACACGATTACGCCGAGCCTGATCAATGAGTTCACGTTTGGCGTGAACCACTGGGACGAACCGGGCGGGCCGCTGGATTCGACGCAACTGGCGAAGGCACAGCGCGCGACGTATGGACTGCAGAGCCTGGGGCAGTGGTATCCATCGGCGAACGCGTACGACTATCTGCCGATTATGAGCTTCAGCGACGTGCCGAACGCGGCGGGATTTTCGTATGACTCGCGGACGCCGATCAGCGGGGCGACGACGATTTTCACGGTGACGGACAACATCACCAAGGTGCTGGGCAGCCACACGATGAAGGCGGGGTTTGTGTTCACGCGGAGCCGGGCCTGGAAGGGCAATCAGGGGAGCGCGTTTTCGGGGAACTTCGCGTTCGGCAAGGATGTGAACAATCCGCTGGATTCGAATTACGGGTATGCGAATGCGATTCTGGGCAACTTCGACACGTACACGGAGAGCTCGGCGCGGCCGGGCGCGGATTTCCGGGCGGGAGCGCTCGAGGAATATGTGCAGGATTCGTGGAAGGTGAACAAGCGGTTGACGATCGAGTTTGGAATCCGGCTGACTTCCTGGGTGCCGTGGCATCAGCGGTCGAATGTGGAATCGGCATTCGACCCGGCATCGTATGATCCAAAGCAGGCATTGCAGCTGTATACGCCGGGGCTGAATTCGGCGGGGGTGCGGGTGGCGGTGAATCCGGTGACAGGCGCGCAGCTGCCGGCGGTGTATATCGGGGCGATTGTGCCGGGAGTGGGGAACATTCTGGACGGGATTCTGCTGGCGGGCAAGCCGGGCGTGCCCGAGGGCGAGACGCACGTTCAGCTGATTACGCCGGGGCCGCGGTTTGGATTCGCTTACGACGTGTTTGGCGACGGGAAGACGGCGCTGCGCGGAGGCTTCGGGATCAGCGCACTGCCGCAGACGCAGATCGATACGGGGCTGCAGAACCTGCCGCCGAACAACTACACGCCCAAGACTTACTACGGGACGCTGACGAATTTCCTGAGCACGGCTGGAACGCTGTTTCCTTCAAATGTAAAGGGGCATGACTGGTCACAGCTGGCGCAGGCGTACAGCTTTAGCCTGGGGATCCAGAGAGAGCTCGGCTTCGGAACGGTGGTGGATATCGCAGGGGTGGGCAACCTTGGGCGGCACCTGCTGCAGTCCGTCAATTTGAATACGGTGCCTTACGGGCAGAGATTTCTGCCGTCGAGTCAGGACCCGACCACGGGCAAGCCGCTGCCGGATACGTTTCTGACGCCGTATGTCGGGCTGGGATCGATCACGTATGCGGAGCCGGTGGGGACATCGAGCTATTACGCGCTGCAGACGCAGTTGAACCGGCGGTTCTCGCACGGGGTGGAGTTCAAGGCGAACTGGACGTGGTCGAAATCGCTGGATTACGGGTCGGGGGATAACGGGACGCTGCCGCTTTATGCGAACCGACGGTTATACGCGTACGGGCTCTCGACCTTTGACCGAACGTTCATTACGAACATTGCGGGGCTGTACGCGATTCCGGGGACGAACCGGCTGGGGAATCCGGTGGCGAAGGCGGTGCTGGGGAGCTGGAACTTATCGTCGACAATTACGTTTGCGAGCGGCGCGCCTTCGGGCGTGAGCTTCACGACGGCGAGCGGAGCGGATCTGATTGGTGGCGGCGACGGGCAGCGGATCAATATCAATGGGAATCCGCAGCTGGGATACGGAGACCGGAACGGCAACCGCTTCTTCAACACGAGTGTGTTCTCGGCGCCGCCGCTGGGGTATATCGGGAACGCGCCCCGGGAGATTTTCCGGGGCCCGGGGCAGAACCAGTTCGACCTTGCGGCGTTCAAAGACTTTACGCTGCACGAGGGCGTCAGACTGCAGTTCCGGAGCGAGTTTTACAACGCGTTCAACCACACGCAGTTTTCGGGAGTGGACACTGCGGCGCGATTCGATCTGACAACGGGGCTGCAGACGAACCCGACGTTCGGGCAGGCAAACGCGGACCGCGGCGGGCGCGTGATTCAGATGGCACTGAGGCTGAGCTTTTAGTTGAGAAGGCTGATTGCGCTGCTGGTGGCGTTCGCCGGCCTGGTTTGCGGCGCGGAGAAGCTGGAGATTTACGTCATCGACGTGGAGGGCGGGAAGGCCGTTCTGTTTGTTTCGCCCTCGGGGCAATCGATGTTGTTCGATGCGGGCTGGCCGAAGGCAGTGAACGGTTCAGTCTCGAACGAGCGCATAGCGGAGGCGGTGCGGACGGCGGGACTGAAGCGGCTGGACACGGTGGTGTTTTCGCATTTCGATATCGACCATTTGGGCGATCCGGTGGGACTGAGCGCGCAGATCCCGATCGGGCACTTCTTCGACCATGGGGACGTGCAGGCAACGGAGTCGGGCGCGGCGGCGGCACAGGCGCGGTTTGCGCCATACGAGGCGCTGCGGCGCAAGATTGGCTGGACAACGATGAGGGCCGGGGATGTGATTCCGCTGAAGGGTGTGGAGGTGCGGGTAATTGCTGCGGGGGGCCGGGTGATCGACAAGCCGCTTCCGAACGCCGGGGCGGTAAACCCGCTGTGCGGAGCGAATCCGCAGGCGAAGCCGCTGGCGAGCGATGTGGAGGACGACCAATCGCTGGGTCTGCTGATTACGTTCGGGCGATTCCGGATGCTGGACCTAGCGGATCTGGAGGCGCACCTGAGCCATGAGCTGGTGTGTCCGAGAAACCTGATTGGCACGGTGGATGTGTACAACGTGAATGTGCACGGGCAGTTCAAGGGAATCGCGCCGGAGATGACCGGGGTGCTGCGGGCGCCAGTGGTGATTCAGGCGAATGGTCCGCGTAAGGGCGCGGACGCGGGGACGTGGCCGGTGCTGCGGAGCGCGGCGGGCCTGCGGGATATCTGGCAGCTGCATACTTCGCTGAATGCGGGTCCGGAGGCGAATCCGCCGGCGGATTTTGTGGCGAATCCGGAGGGGAAGGATGGATTCCACTGGCTCCGGATCTCGGCGGCGGAGGATGGCAGCTTTACGGTGACGAACAGCCGGAACGGGTTCAGCCGGGAGTACGCAGGGCACTGACCGCGGTCAGGACGCGGAGGATTCGGAGATGACGCGGACGCCGCGCCAGAAGGCGACGCGATCCTTGATCTGTTTGGCGGCGTCTTTGGGAGTCGGATAGTACCAGGCGGCATCCGGATTTCGCTTCCCGTTTACCTCCAGGGTGTAGTAGCTCGCGGTTCCTTTCCACGGGCAGACGGTGGTGGTGGAACTGGGTTTGAAGTACTCTTTGGCGATTGAATTCGCAGGGAAATACTGGTTGCCTTCGACCTCGACGGTGTCGGCACTTTCAGCGATGACGGTGTTCTCCCAGACAGCTTTTGGCATATCAAAATGATCGCATGGCCGGGGGCGCGTCGTTGACGGAGTGGGCAGCGGGGAGTAACCTTAAAACGTCGGACGTGCACGATGACTCGATACCTGCCTGCGCGGCATTACATCTCTTTTGGTATTGTGGCCCTGGGACTGGCGGTATTCTCGGGTTGGCTGGGGATGGAGTGGCACGGGGCATTCGTTCCGGCGGGTTTGTTTCTGGCAAGCGCGGCGCTTTTGCTGGTTTTAGCCGTACGGCCGGCGATTGAAGTACAGGAAGCGTACCTGGCGATTGGCAAGCGTCTGATTCCGTGGATGGACGTGCGGCGGCTCGACCGGACGGGCTGGCTTTCGCCACTGGTGGTGCGGCTGACGCTGTATGACGACACGCGGATTGCGCTGATCTATCCGGGCGATCTGGATTCGTGCAAGAGCCTGCTGCGGAGCCTGCGGCGGATGTGCCGGGATGCGCTGATCGACGGGATTCCGTACCGGCAATACTGGGGCGAGGTTCTGGCGAGCACCGGGAAACTGCAGCCCGCGCCGCGATACCGGCTGCTGCTGCCGGAAGACGAAGCCGAGGTGGAGAGACTTTACCAGCGGCTCAAGGCAGTTGGACACATCGACCCGAAGTCCACGGACGAGTAGGGTGCGGCGAAATTGGCCGATGGCGGGCGGCGTGGCCGTCCTGGCACTGCTGGCGCTTGCGTTCTACACTCGAACCACCTGGTTCCGCTGGATGGGGGAGATGCTGGTGCAGACGCAGCCGCCGTTTCAGGCGGACGCGATCGCGGTGATCGGCGGTGACTGGTTCGGGAACCGCATTTTGAAGGGCGCGGAACTGGCGAAAGCCGGGTATGCGCCGACGGTGCTGGTGAGCGGCAACGGGTATCTCTACGGTCTGTACGAATCGGACGTGGCGGTGGCGTACGCGGTGAAGCGCGGCTTCGACGAGAAGTATTTCGTGAAGATCCACTACCCGGCGGTTTCGACGATGGATGAAGCGCGCAACGCGGTGGTGCCGGAGCTGCGGCGCATGCACGCCAAACGTTACATTCTGGTGACGAGCGAATTCCACACGGAGCGGGCGGGCCGAATCTTCCGCGCGGCGGCTCCGGATCTGGATCTGCACGTGGTGGCGTCGGCGGACACGCTGCACTGGGACAACTGGTGGGAGGACCGGGAGGGGCGGAAGGTTTTTCTGATGGAGTGGACGAAATCACTGACGAGCCGGGTGGGGATGTAGGTTGAGCCAGGCATTGCGGAGCCTGTGGCCGTACCTGGCGCGGCACAGGGGAAAGTTTGCACTGGGCATGGGCGCGCTGGTGGTGAAGGATGCCACGGCGGTGCTGCTGCCCCTGATGATCCGGAACGCGATTGACGCGCTGACGGCGGGCGCGGCGATGCGACAGGTGTACCTGTTCGCGGCGTACCTGGCGGGCATCTGTCTGGTAAAGGGAATCTTCCAGTACTGGATGCGCGTGGTGCTGATCGGCGTATCGCGAGATATCGAGTTCGAGATGCGGAACGACCTGTTTCGCAAGCTGGTTTCGATGGAGCCGGACTATTACGGCAGGAACCGGACGGGCGACGTGATGGCGCGGGCGACGAACGATCTGAACGCAGTGCGCATGATGCTGGGGCCCGGAGTGATGTACTGGACGGAGACATCGCTGACCTTCGTGCTGACGATTGCGGTGATGGCTTCGATCGACTGGCGGCTGACAGGGCTGGCGATTCTGCCCGCGCCGCTGGTGAGCTTCGCGGTGATTGTGTTCGGGCGCCGGATTCACGCGCGTTTCGAAGCGATTCAGGCGATGTTTTCGGACATCAGCAGCCGCGTGCAGGAGAACCTGTCGGGCGTGCGGATGCTTCGGGCGTTCGTGCAGGAAGCGGCGGAGGTGCGCAAATTCGAGCGGCTGAACCGGGAATATATCAAGCAGAACCTGAAGCTGGTGCAGGTGCAGGGATTCTTTCAGCCGCTGCTGGAGTGTCTGATCGGGGTGACGTTCCTGATTGTGCTGTGGGCGGGCGGCAGGCAGGTGATTGCGCACCGGATCACGCTGGGAAGCTTCGTCATGTTCAACACCTACATGAGCATGCTGGTGTGGCCCATGATTGCACTGGGATGGGTGGTGAACCTGATGCAGCGCGGGACGGCATCGCTGGGACGCATCGACGAGATTATGGAGGCGGAGCCGCGGATTGCGGCGCCGAAGCCGGCGCGGAAGCTGGGCGCGGTGCGAGGGGAGATCGAGTTTCGCGGCGTGAGCGTGGAATATGCGGCGGGCAAGGCGCTGGACAATGTGACGCTGCGGATTCCGGCCGCGCGCACGGTGGCGGTGGTGGGGCACACGGGCGCGGGCAAGAGCACACTGGTGAGCCTGATTCCACGGCTGATGGATGCGACGAGCGGCGTGGTGCTGCTGGATGGCGTGCCGGTGCGGGAGCTGGACCCGGAAGAGTTGCGGCGGCAGATCGGGTTTGTGCCGCAGGAGACCTTCCTGTTCAGCGCGACGATTGCGGAGAACATTGCGTTCGGCGTGGAGGACGCGACGGAAGACGAGATCCGTGTGGCGGCGGAGCGGGCGGGGCTGGCGAGCGACATTGCTGGCTTTCCGAACGGGTACCAAACGATGGTGGGCGAGCGCGGCGTGACGCTTTCGGGCGGGCAGAAGCAGAGGACGGCGATTGCGCGGGCGCTGGTGCGCGATCCCAAGATTCTGATTCTGGACGATGCGCTGGCGAGCGTGGATACGCTGACCGAGGAGCGGATTCTGGAGGGGCTGGCAGAGGTGATGCACGGGCGGACGGCGGTGCTGATTTCACATCGCGTTTCGACTGTGCAGCAGGCCGACGAGATTGTGGTCCTGGAGCGCGGCCGCGTGGTGGAGCGCGGTCGGCATGAAGAACTGGCGCGCGCGGGCGGCTTCTATGCCGAACTAGCGAAGAAGCAGATGCTGGAAGAAGAGCTGGAAGCGATCTAGGCTTTAGAGCGTGACGATGCTGCCGGTGCGGCAGGAATTGTAGATGCCTTCGACGAGTTCGAGCGCGGCATAACCCTGTTCACCGGAGACGAGGGGTTGACGGCCGGTGCGGATGGCCTCGCCGAAATCGAGAAACTGGCGTTCGAAGGGCTCGAGCGAGATGGCCATGGGATCGGAAGAACCGGAGGCGACATTCTTTGCGAGTGGCGGCGGATCACCGGAGTCATCCTGAACGTCCCAGTGGGTGAGCTTGTCGCCGGAGATGACAGCGGAACCTTCGGTGCCGTGGAATTCGGTCCGTTCGGTATAACCGGGCCAGAACGCGGTGGAGGCCTGGATCACGCCGGTGGCGCCGCTGGCATAGCGCAGGACGGCATTGACTACGTCTTCGGATTCGATTTTGTGGAGAGCGCCAAGCTGCCACATGCCAAAGACCGTGCTGACCGGGCCGGCGATCCAGCGCAGGATATCGATGCCGTGAATGGCCTGATTGATGAGAGCGCCGCCGCCTTCCGTGGTCCAGCTGCCTTTGACGGGACGGGAATAGTATTCGGCGGAGCGATACCACTTGACGTAGTAATCGCACTGGAGGAGGCGGCCCAGGCGGCCGGCGGCAAGGGCACGTGCGACGAAGAGAGAGGAATCGTCAAAGCGGTGCTGGGAGACGACGTTGAGGAGGATGCCTGCGCTATGGGCGACATCGATCATCTGGCGCGCGGTGGCCAGATTGATGGACATGGGCTTCTGCACCTGCACGTGTTTCCGGGAATGGGCGCAGGCGCGGACAGCTTGAAGGCGGAAATCGGGGAAAGTGCAGACGTCAACGAAATCGACGCCAGGGTGGCGGCAGACGTCTTCGTATGTGGGGACGAACTCCGCGCCGTAAGTGGCGGCGAACTGCCGGCCGCGCTCAGGCGTGGCATTGGTGCAGACGGCGACCTGATAGCCGATGTTGCGATACGCCTGGGCGTGCTTGTGGGCAATGGCTCCGGTGCCGACGATTCCGACTTTCATTTATATTGAAATCTTACATGACGATTCGACTGGGGCTGGTGGTTTTCGCGGCGATGGCGCTGACGGGATGCAAGACATCGGCACCGGCGAACGTGGCGGCGTCGGTGAACGGGCGCGCGATCAGTTATCCGGAACTGGAGAAAACTTACCGGTCGCAGTATCCGGCAAAGGGCGAGCCGGTGGGGGCGGATCAGACGTCGTTTCAGAAGCTGGAAGTGCTGCGGAGTTTGATCGATAACGAGATCATGCTGCAGCGCGCGGAGAAGAGCGGGCTGATGGCGACGGACGCGGATGTGGAGACCAAGCTGAACGAGCTGCGCGCCCCGTATACGAAGGAGCAGTTCGATCAGCAGCTGAAATCGCGCAACATGACGCTGGACGATCTGAAGGCGCAGCTGCGGAAGGAACTCAGTGTCTCCAAGCTGCTGAACAAGGAGATTACTTCGCGCATCAACATCACGAACTCGGACATTTCGGAATTCTATGCGGCGAACCGAAAGAACTTCAATCTTTCGGAGCCGCAGCTACACCTGATGCAGATTGTGGTGACCTCCACGCCGGACGAAAATGTGCGGAATCTGCGGGGCGATAAGGCCAGGAATGACGACGAAGCGCGGCGGAAGATCCAGGCGATTGAGACGCAGTTGAAGCAGGGGCAGGACTTCGCGATGCTGGCGCAGAGTTATTCGGAAGACCCGAACACGGCACCGAACGGAGGCGATCTGGGATTCGTGCCGGAATCCGCACTGGAGCGCAACGGGCCGGAACTGAGGAAGCTGGTGCTTTCGATGCAGCCGGGGCAGATCTCCCCGATCATCCACACCGGGGACAGCTATCGCATTTTGCGCATGATGTCGCGGGAACCGGCGGGACAACGGGAGCTGGCGGACCCGCGGGTGCAGCAGACGATTCGTGAGAACCTGCTGAACCGCAAGGACCAGCTGCTGCGCTCGGCCTATTACGAGATTGCGCGCAACGACGCCAAGATTGTGAACTATCTGGCGCGCACGGTCATGGAGAACGCGGGCAAAACCGGCAAGTAAGCTGCACAGGTGACGCGCCGGGCGCGTTCACAGAGTTTCGCTCCCTAAAGACGTACTGTTTTCAAGCAGTTCCCCACTTTGTAAGTCGAAGTGTGTCCAGGCGCGATGTAAGTTTGTGATCGGGAAGAGTTGATTACAACAAACCGCGGGGGGCGCCGATGGCAGATGCTGCCGACACAGACGAAGCAGAAATTGGGCAACAGGCAATTCGATCAGCGGTAGCGCGAGCAATCGAAAGTATGACGGACAAGCTGAACAGCGGCGATTTCAAGATGACCGTGGCGGAGTTTGCGCGGTTGCTGGAGTTACAGAAAGAGCTATCGGCCGGGAGCATCCGGCACGTGAAGGTGACATGGGTCGAACCGTTGGATCAGACGGAATTTGTCAGTTAAACATTGGATACAGCGCGCTCCCTTCTCAGGCGAAGTTCCATAACAGCACCTCGAGATTTCGGGGGTTCTCGGGGCCGATCGGTTCGGGTAAGAGCCAGGCGCTGTGCCATGAAGCGATCAAACTGGGTTATCAGAACGCGGGCCGGACGGGATTGATTGGCGCGCCGACTTACCCGATGTTACGGGATGCGACGCAGGCGGCGCTCTTCGAAGTGATGGAGCTGAACGAAGTTCCCTATGAGCACTGTAAGTCAGAGAACGTGGTCAAGCTCAAGGACTGCGGATCGAAGATCCTGCTGCGATCGATGGACGAGTATGAACGGCTGCGCGGGACTAATCTGGCGTGGTTCGCACTGGATGAGCTGACTTATACGCAGGAAGCGGCGTGGCTGCGGCTGGAGGGACGTCTGCGGGATCCGCAGGCGAGCAGGCTGGCAGGAATCGCGGTGTGGACGCCGAAGGGCTACGACTGGGTCTATCGCAAGTTCATGAGCGCGGGCTCCGAGCAGTATCACGTGACGCTGGCGACGCCATTTGAAAACCGGTACATCCTGGAGCGTGTTCCGGACTTCTATGAGCGGCTGAAGAGTAGTTACGACGAATCTTTTTACAAGCAGGAAGTGCTCGGAGAATATCTGAACGTGGGAGGTAGCCGCGTGTTTTCGGCTTTCGAACGGGGCAGGAACGTGACCGAGCTGGAAGTGGACGGCAACCTTCCGCTGCTGTGGGCGCTGGATTTCAATGTGGACCCGATGTGTTCCGTGGTGGTGCAGATGCGGCGCACCGAGGTGTATGTGCTGGATGAGATTGTACTGAGCCGGGCGGGCACACAGGACGCCTGCAATGAGTTCAGCCGGCGGTATCCGGGGCATAAGGCGGGCGTGGTGGTGTACGGCGACGCATCGGGTAAGAGCATGAGCACGAAAGGATCGTCGGACTACGACATTGTCCGCGCGCACTTCGCGAACAGAGGCGAGCGTGTGGAGTACCGGATTGCGCCGGGGAATCCGCCGGTGCGGGACCGGGTGACGATGACCAACGCGCGTCTGCTGAATGCGGGGAATACGACTGATATGTGGATCGACCCCAGGTGTCAGGGATTGATTCTGGATTTCGAGCAGGTCTCTTACAAAGCGGAGAGCACGGAAGTAGACAAGACCAAAGACCGGCACAGGACGCACTTATCGGACGCGCTGGGGTATTTGATTTGTCACGAAAGCAAGGGGCTGCAATCGGTGGGCGGGCGATCAGGGGGTTTCATCTTGTGAGGCACTTACAGTGAATATGAACTTCATCAACCGGGAGCATCCGGAATACGCGGCGCGGAAAACAGTGTGGCAGCGGTACGGCGATCTGTACCGGGGCGGAGAAGAGTTCCGGAATCGCGCGGGGGCTTACCTGATTCCGCGGACGAACGAATACGCGCCGGTGTATCAGGAGCGACTGAGCCGGGTGTTTTACGAGAACTATATCGGCTCGATTATCGACTGGTATGCGGCGACAGTGCTGCGACGGGAACCGGTGCTGCAGTTCGGAGGCGCGAATGAGCGCGGGGTGGAATTCTTTACGGAGTTTGTGGAGGATTGCGACCTGCGCGGGACGCAACTTGGAGAGTTCTTCCGGCAACGACTGGTGCAAACGCTGGTGTACGGGAAGAGTTACTTCGCGGTGGAGTTTCCGCGCGTCGCCGGAACGGTGAGCAGCCGGGCGGAGGAAGACGCGCTGGGACGGTCACGGGCCTATCTGGTGGATTACGCACCGGAGGAAGTCATCAACTGGAGCTACGACTGTTCGGGACGGCTGGAGTGGATCGTGATCCGGACATCCGACCTGAAGCAGGGGAGCGTGACGGATCCGAACTGGCGGAGAGAGACGCGCTGGATCTATTACGACCGGGAAGACTACCGGCTGTACAGCCAAGAAGCCAGCGAAACGGGGAACGCGGCGGGGATCGAGTTAGTCGCGGAGGGCCGGCATGGAATGGCCGAGCAACAACGCGTTCCCGTGATCGAGATGCAGGTGGGCGACGGTCTGTGGCTGATGAATAAGGCGGCCATGCTGCAGCTGGAGCACTTCAATAAGTCGAACGCGCTTTCGTGGGCGCTGACGATGGGGTTGTTTGCGATGCCGGTGGTGTACAGCGACAAGGAATGGAATCAGGTGGCCGGCGAAGCTTACTACATCCAGCTGGGGAAGGACGACCGGTTTGGATGGACGGAGCCGGAGGGACACGTTCACCAGATTGCGACCGACAACTTAGGCCGCCTGCGGGATGAGATCTACCGGGTTTGTTATCTGCTGAATCAGGGCGGCGCGGCGCAGGCGAAGCCGGTGCAGTCCGGACTCAGTAAGCAACGTGACTTCGGCATTACCCAGGAGATTCTGCGTTCTTACGGAGACACGATCAAGGACGGCATCCGGCAGGTACTGGAAGCGGTGAACGCGGCGCGGCAGGACGGACTGTTCATCGACATCTCGGGGATGGACGAGTTCGACATAGGCGACTTCGGCACGGAACTGGACGATGCCAAACGACTGCTGGAGCTGGGGATTGAATCCGAAACGATGAAGAAGCAGCTGTTCACGCGGCTGGCATTGAAGTACTTCTGCGACACGCGTCAGGAGATCAAGAACCAGATGGTTGCCGAGATCGATGCGAGTTTCCAAAAAGGTTAGGGAGGGAAGGAATGGACGAAGCAAGAACGCCTTCGACGGTGGATGTCGAAGCGATTGTACAGCAGGCGGTGCAGGAATACAGACGGCAGGACTTCTCCACGCAGGAGCCGGCTTATAAAGCGGAACTGCAGGAAGAGCGACGCCGACGCGAGCAGCTGGAAAAGCGCCTGAACGAAGTGGTGGAGGAGAACAAGGCGAATCGCAGGATCGCGCAGGAGGCGGAGCGCAGTTCGTCGATCCGCAACGAGTTGCAACAGCTGGGTGTGGCGAAGGTCGACCTGGCATATAAGGCTGTGCAGGATGGCATCTATCGCGGAGAGGACGGCCGGCTGATGGCGCGTCAGGACAACGGGGATGTGCCGGCGAAGGAATACCTGAGCAGCTTCGTGAGCGAGAATCCGGAGTTTCTGCCGGCGCGCATCCCGGGCGGATCGGGAATGAAGTCCGGGAACAAGAGTCCGGTGGCGGCGCCGCTGCCGGTGGATCTGGACAAGATTGGGCCGTCAATGGATAAGGCTGAGCTGGAGCGAGTGCGCCAGGAGATTTTGCGAGTTACTTCTCAGACCTTGAGAAGCGTTTAGGCAAGCGCGAACCGTCTTGCGGATTTTTCACAACCAACAAGGAGACACATGCCAGCTATTACTTCAGCAAACGTAGCAAACGCAATTGTGAAACTGGTGGCAGCGGACGCGCTGCCGGCGCTTGTCGGGAACCTCGTAATGGGGAACCTGGTCAACCGCGATTACGAGCCCACGCTCGCGCAGGCAGGGGATACGGTCAACATTCCGATTCCGCCGACGCTGGTGGCGAATAACATCGCAGAGGGCGGAACGGTACAGACGCAGAACCCGAGCCTGGGCAACGCGCAGATTGTGCTGAACACCCACGCGGAAGCCACCTTCCAGATCCCGGACATCACGAAGGTACTGGCAGTTCCGGACCTGCTTCGGGTGTACATGCAACCAGCCGTGGTTGCGATTGCCGAGCGGATTGAGAGCGATCTGCTGGGGCTCTATTCCTCTTTCACGGCGAATGCGCCACTGGGGGCGCCAGGCACGCCGATCACGGAATCGCTGCTGGATTCGGCGGAATCGTCGCTGTTCGATGCGAAGCTTCCGGCGAGCGAACCGAAGTACCTGATTGTGGATTCGGCGACTTACTCGCAGCTGCGGCAGATTCCTCGGTTCAGCGAGTATCAGACGGCGGGCGAAGCGGGACTGCGCACGCTGGTGGACGGAACGATCGGGAAAATCAAGGACTTTTTTGTGTTCCGGTCACAGTTCATTTCGAAAACGGGCAGCTCTCCGATTGCCACGCATAATCTGGCGTTCGCGAAGAGCGGTCTAGGTTTGGTGGTACGCCGGTTGCCGCAGCCTCTGCCGGGAACGGGAGCGATTGCGGAGTATGCCGAGCTGGGCAACTTCGGCATGCGGGTAACGATGAGCTATCAGCCGAACACACTGGCACAGCAGTTCACCGTGGACGTGCTGTATGGCTGCGCCGTTCTGCGCAACAACTTCGGCGTTCAGGTGACCTGCTAGGTACACAGCATTGCGGGAGCGGACTGAGGTCCGCTCCCGGTTGAGAGCGAGGAGAACTTATGGATTTGCGCGCGTATTACAAGAAGGTTCGGGAAGTGGAAAGCGGCATGACGACGCCCTACGTGGTGGTGGTGAGTCACGAGACGCCGGACGGCGGCAAACCGGACGTGATGAGCGAAGTGGCTAAGCACGCGGGAGCGCAGCAGATTGCGAGCGGCCACGCACGGCTGGCCACCGAGCAGGAAGCCCGGAGGTTTCACACGGCGAATCAGGAAGCGAAACAGATTGCTGATGACAATGCGTCACTGAACCGGATGCAGCTGGTGGTGGTGCCTTCAAAGGTGAGCGGCAGGGCAGTTAAAGAGCAGGCTTAAGAATGTCGCTCTTCACGGATGGTACCGGGGCGGGCATCAGCGATCTGGTGAAGTACGACTCCAGCCTGCTGGATGTTTCGCTGACGGAAGCGGTAAACCTGACCGGGAAGCTGAAGTTGGCTCTGGAGGAGGTGGGGGTGGAACTGCACGGGATCCTGAAACGTTCCTGGACAGAGACGGCGTTCTCACTGACTTGCGCGCGAATGGACGTTCGGAACGTGGTGGTAAACGAGCCGTTGCGTTTGTGGCACGTGTATCAGACGCTCACGATGGTTTACCGAGACGTTTACTTCAACCAACTAAACGACCGGTATCAGGCGAAGTGGAAAGAGTACGCGTCGCTGGCTTCGTGGGCGAAGAACAAGGTGGTGGAGAGAGGCCTGGGCGTGGTGACCAACCCCGTGGTGCGGGGCTACGCGCCCCTGGTGACGTTTGCGGCGGCGGCGGAAAGCGGCGGCACTTTCTACTTCAGCGTTTCTTATGTGAACGCGCAGGGAGAAGAAGGCGAGGCAGGTTCGGCAATCGCCGCGACAACGCCAGACGGCGATGTGGCGGATCTGCAGGTGAGCAATGGTCCCGCCAATGCGACTGGGTGGAACTGCTATGCGGGGATGAGCCCTGAGCTGCTGTATCTGCAGAACAGCTCGCCGCTGGATATAGAGACGGATTTTGTCTACTATCCTTCAGCGGCGGTGGCGACGGGCCCGGTTCCGGGAGGCGGACAGCGACCTAACTTCTACCGAGCACTACCACGGCTGTTACAGAGGGGCTGACATGACAGGAATAGCGGGCGCAGCGACAGCTTACATCGTGAACCTGTTGAATGCGGCGACAGGCGTGAATGCGACGGCACAGGCGATTGGGACGGCGGAAGGTGTAACTCATGTGGCGGCAGTGCGCACGATTACCGTCCAGAACGCTTCGGCTGAGTTATCCGAGCGCACACTGCAGGGCAAGTACCCGGGCATTCTGGTGTACTGCGACAAACTGGCGAACACGATGAAGGAGAAGTTCCGGTGGTTCTCCGGGACCGCGCGCGTGTGTGTAGAGGTGCGCTGTTCGCAGGACCGGCTGGAAGGCCTGAACGAGAAGCTGCAGATCTATACCGCGGCAGTCTGCCGGGTGCTGGAAGCGTCACGAGGGGATTGGAAGCAGGGTTTGTACTACGCGGGCGGATATGAAGTGAGTTACGGGGCGGCGCGGACGGGCGGGAGTCATTTTCTGCAGTCCGCGAAGGTGGTGCTGGAAGTGGATATCAGCAGGTAGCTGGCTGGAGACCTTACGACGATGTCATACATATCATCAAATGCAAACCGCTTGTACTGCGGGTTGGAAAGCAGTTACGGGCAGACGCCGGTGGTTACGGCAGAGAATCGTTTGGCCGCATTCCAGCTGATTGCGAAGCAGCAACTGGAACTGGCGCAGAGGAAAGACAAGACCGGCTCGCGAACTTATCCGGGTGTGCCGGCGGGCGGAAGGCGCAAGACACAGTTCGAAATGCGAAGCTATCTTTCTTCGTGGACGAACGGGGCCTCGCCGGGTTATGGGCCGCTGTTTCAGGCAGCGCTGGGCGGGGTACCGCTGGCATTTGCAGGCGGCGTGGCGGGAACCTGTCCGAGCGCGTCACAGATTACGTTCGCCGCCCCGCACGGGCTGGTGGTGAATCAGGCGGTCAGCAGCCTGGGAGAGATTCGGTTCGTCGCGGCCATTGCGGATGCCTCCACGGTGATGCTGAATGCGCCGTTTTCAACGATGCCGGCCGTGGGAGCAAAAATGGACCCGACCGTTACTTACCTGCCGGCGACCGAACTGCCGAGCGTGAGCCTGTTCGATTACTGGGATCCGACCGCGGCGGTGCAGCGCGTGCTGTGCGGAGCGGCGGTGGACAAGCTGCAACTGAATGTGAACGGCGACTTTCATGAGTTCCGGTTTGGCGGGATGGCGCAGGACATTCTAGACAGCTCGAGTTTTCTGAGCGGGCAGGGACAGCTGACGGCGTTTCCAGCAGAGCCGGCACTTGCTGATTTCTCTCAGACGGCGGTACCGGGAAACCTGGGGCAGGCGTGGCTGGGAAGCACCGCGCAGAAGTTCCTGACTGTTACCAAGGCATCCGTGCAGATCGATAATGACTTGGATGCGCGGGTACATGAGTTCGGCACCAGTGTTCCGGTGGCGATCTCGCCGGGGCCGAGGACGGTGTCGATGGATCTGAACCTGTTTGAAGACACGAACGCAGCCGCGAGTGAGCTCTATCAGGCGGCGAGACAGCTTTCGCCGGTCAGCGTGATGCTGCAGCTGGGGGAAGCGACGGGACAGCTGTGCGGAGTCTATATGACCAGCGTGGTGCCGAGCATCCCGGAGTTTGACGACGAAGGCCGGCGGCTGGAGTGGCGCTTTCAGAAATCGCGCGCGCAGGGCACGGCGGACGACGAAATCGCGGTGGCCTTTGCTTAAGATGAATTACGAGAGCACGGTTGATTGCGCGTCGGTGCTGCGGCCGGGGGTGGTTTACACGATTGCGCGGATGTCCTTTAGCCGAAGGATGGAATTGATGACGCGGATTCGCACGCTGGCGGCTCCGATGGAGTTTCTGGAGGCGGGATCGACCGAGGGGGACAAGATGCAGGCCCGGATCCTGGCGGCGGAGATCGACAGACTGTATGTGAGCTGGGGCTTGCAGGCTGTCTCGGGATTTACGATCGATGGCGTGGCGGCATCAGCGGCCAGCCTAGCGGACGCGGGTCCGGAAGAACTCTTTCTGGAAGCACTGGCGATGGTGAAGGCTGAGTGCGGACTTAGCGAGCAAGAAAGAAAAAACTAATCGTCGCATTCCATTTTCAGTTTTCCCCACCGGGCGGCTGGAACTGCGACGAATGCCGCAGGAACAAACTGGACGTAAAGCGGCGCTGCGCGTGGCTTGGCGTTGGCGAAGGGGCAGGTGAGCGGCCTGTCTGGACGCGGAAGAAGGTTCATACAACGGCGTGTCCGAAGTCGGTTGTGCGGGCGCAGAGCCTGGCGTGGCTCGAGGAGTACACGGTGTGGCGGAGGCTGGGCGGTGTTAGGACTGAGGACCTGAGCGCGCGACAGGCGGAAGCCTTCCTGATTCTGGATACGGAACTTAGAGCGGAGCATGATGACGACATACAGGAGCAACGAGCGGGGCGAGGGTACTTTGGACGCGGCCAATAAGCGAGCCAGCCCGGGGGAGAGCGGATGTTGACGTTTCCACAGCTGCGCACGGGTGCGGCGGTTCAGTATCCGGCTTACCGATCCACTCAGTTCCTGACTCAGGTTCTTTCTTTCCTGGATGGAAGCGAGCAGCGGTACCGTCTGGCTCCGGGGCCGCTGCATGAGTGGATAGTCAGGCTGGAGTTGCTGGATGACTCTGAACTGGCATCGCTGGAGGCGTTTGTGGCGGACACGCAGGGTGCTTTTGGCGTTTTTGCGTTTACCGATCCGAAGGACGGGCATGCATATCCGAACTGCTCCCTGGCGGAGGACAGCATTGCGGGCGTGAGGAGCGCAGGGCTGCGAGGCAGCACAACGTTGACGATTGTTGAGAACCGAACCTGATGAGCCTTTCCTACTTTCCCCAGCTCGCGACGGGAGCTTTGACTCAGTTTCCGATTGAGAAGAGCACAAGCTACCGGACGATCGTTAACCAGATGGAAGATGGGTCGCGGGTGGTGCTGGCCGATCCCAATGCCGGGACGATGCGGTGGAATTTGTCGTATGTGGGCTTGTCGGATGCGGAGAGTGATGCAATCGCGGAGTTCTTTCTGGCGATGGAGGGACGACTGGGGTCGTTTACGTTCTTTGATCCGGTGGCCAATCTGATTGGATGGAGCGACACATTCGACGCTTCGGCGTGGCAGCGGAATGCGCTTCTTTCGCTGCAAACCGGCACTGCGGACCCCTTAGGCACGCAGCGGGCGGCGACGCTGAGTAACAGCAGCTCGGCGGGGCTTGCTTTCGGGCAGACTCTGCCGATGCCGGGTCAGGTGACCTGCTGCTGGAGTTTTTACGCGCGGAGCAATTCATCGGAAAGCGTCACGCTGATTCGCAGCAGTGGCGGGGCGACGGCTGTCAGTGTGGCGGCTGTCGGACCCGCGTGGCAACATTGTGTCTTATCGAGCGTCCTAGGAGGCGGGAGCGATACTTCCACGTTTCAGCTGACCCTGGCGGGCGGGGAATCGCTCGATGTTTTCGGGTTACAGGTGGATGCGCAACCCGCGCCTTCTCAGTACACGCCTACGACGTTGGCAGGCGGGATCTACCCAGCTACCCGCTTTGACAGCGACGAGCTTGCGATCACTGCGACGGGCCCGAACCAGAACAGCTGTGTCCTGAACTTTGTCACGTATACGAACGGATAGCGCGATGCTCACTATATTTCAAAACAAAGAGTTGGCCCGGCCCGACACTCCGGTGCTGCTGTTCGACTGCGTCCTGACAGACGGTACAGAGGAGCATTGGAGTACGCAGGCCGTGGCGATTGATGGGACGAGCTATGCGGGGCGAATCGCCAGACATAACCTGCTTGAGATGCAGACTGCTTCGGCTCAGGGCGTGGATTCCATTCCGAAGCTTTCCCTGGACCTTGCGAATGCGGATTCGTATTTCTCGGAGCTGGAACGGAATACAGGCTTCAAAGGCGCGCGGCTGACTGCCACGTTTGTCTTTTTTGATCTAGTGCAGGGAAAGCCCGCAACAGACACCGCGGTGGTGTTCCAAGGCGTGGTGAATGCTCCTGAACTGATCACGGAGACGTCGTTCCGCCTCAGTGCGATCAATCGGCTTTCCATGCAACGCGTGTATTTGCCGGCCACAAGGGTGCAGAGACGCTGCGCATGGGACTTTCCGCAGACCGCCGACCAGAGGATGGAGGCGGTGGATGGAGGAGCGAGGGGCAAGTTCTCGCGCTATTATCCGTGTGGTTACTCGCCTGACATCCCGGGCGGCGTTGGCAATCTGAATGGTTCGAATCCGTATACCACGTGTCAACTGACACGGACTGATTGTGAGTCGCGGGGAATGTTTGGTAAGGATTCACAGAACCGTCCTACTGGGAGATTCAGCGGAATCGAATTTGTGCCTTCCACAATCGTGGTTCGCGCGGCGGGAAGCAAGAACACGCAAGTTTCCGCGGTGAGTGTAAACGAGGGCCGGTATAACGATTTCATTCCGCTTATTTACGGCACGGCGTGGCTTTCGCCCAGCATCGTTTTTGCTCGCAATGACGGGAACCTGACACGCATGGAAGTTTTGCTTGGCACGGGCGAGGTTGCCGGCGTAGTGACGGTGTTAGTGAACAACATCGAGATCCCGCAGGGGCGATCGGGGCAGAACATGACGGGCACCGGCTGGTACAACGTGGTTACCCCGGGCACACGCAACGGCCAGTTTAATCTAGACTTCACGAACTCCGCCGGCACGCCACAGGGCGACCCCTACGGCAGTATCGCGTACCTGTCAGTGGTGGTTCCGAATCGTATCAACGATGGACAGACGCTACCCAGTGTTCAGGTGTTGTTGAACGGCTTGAAGATTCGCCAGTATGGGGCGGATGGTGCACTGGCAGGTTACCAGTTTTCCAATAATCCGTGCTGGATCATTCTGGACTTGTTGTTGCGTAACGGCTGGGTTGACGCCGAACTTGATTTGGGGACATTCGCAACATCGGCGGCGTACTGTGACGAGCTGATACCGGCGCTGGACCTGAATGGCAACGCGGTATCGATTCCGCGCTTTCAATGCAATGTGGTGCAGCAAACCAGACGGAGTGCCGGCGACGTGCTGCGTGGGATCCGCAATTCGTCACGCCTTTATCTGACTTTTGGGTTGAACGGCCTGCTGCAGCTGAAAATAGAGAATACTCTAGCTCTGCAGCAGCCAACGAAGTCGGCCGGCAGCAATGCCACGGACACTTTGAAAGAAGGATGGCCGGCGTACGAATTCGGAGATGGAACGAGCGGGACGTCCGGCATTCTGCGCAACGCGGACGGGAGTTCGACTGTGCGCCTTACATCGTCCGGAGCTTCGGACAGCCCGAACCGGTTCTCCGTGGAGTTTCAGGACGCGTTCAACGAGTACCAGCAGGACAGCTTTTCGCTGGTGAACGCGGACGACGTTGCTACCACCGGACAGGAGATTAACTCCAATCTGAACGCGCTGGGCATCGCCAACTACGATCAGGCTGCTCGGATCCTGCAGTTCAATCTCGAAAAGAGCATCAACGGCAATGTGCGGATCGAGTTCCAGACCAGTGTGAAAGCTTTGGGCCTAGCGCCGGGAGACATCATCGCGGTTACTTATCTGAAGGAAGGCTTTGAGCGGCAGCCGTTTCGGATTGTGAAGATTGTGCCGACGACGAACTACCGGACGGCCACGATCACCGCGAGCATCCACGACGACATTTGGTATTCGGACGACAACGGGCTGGGGCCTGGTACAAATGGCAGGCGCCGGCCGGGTTACGGTATCGGGCTTCCCCGCCCTGTGACAGGCACGCATCTGAACTCCGATGGCGATCTGGAGTTTGGGATCACAGAGATTTCCACTCAGGCCCAAGATGGGACGACCACCCTGCTCGCTAACGTTTCCTTCATTGCTCCGGGCGCGGTGCCTAATTCGGCACCGGCGATTCCGTTACTCAGTCTTGCTGCGGCGATTTCGGTTACGGGCGGTACTCTTCGTGGCGACCAGACTTTGTATTACGCGGTCAGCGCTGTGGATGCGGGCGGCAATGAGAGTCCACTGTCGTTTGTGGTGCCGGCTGCGATTCCATCCACGACCTCGACCAATTCGGTGGTGCTTCAGAGTCTCAGCTTTTCAGCGACGACCACGTCATTCCACGTCTATCGCGGCCCCAATCCGACCCAGTTGTACCGGATCGCGAGTGGCGTCGCGGTGGGTACGAGCTTTACAGATAGCGGGCTGCCTGAGCTGCCTGTGCTCCCGCCGGACCCCAACTTCGACCACGCAAACTTTTGTTGGCGTATGGAGTTGCAGGGCGAAGCGAACGCGACGTTGCAATCAGGCACGACGGTGGGGAACGACATCCTGGAGATGATCCCAAACGAGTATGCGGGGATGGCTGTACGCGTGGTCCGCGGAACCGGAGTGTCGCAGGAGCGGGTGGTGCTTTCGAATACCCTTAACACGCTGACGCTTGCAAGTGCGTGGGATATTGCGCTCGATGCCAGCAGCGTGTTCGTCGTTTCGCAGTCGGGCTATCAGGCGGGCGCCAGCAGTGCGACGAACATCGTGCAGTTCGCCATTCCGAACCAGCCGAATGCCGTGATTCAGATTTCCGGGCGGTCTGCAAACAGTAATGATACGGAGAGCTCTTATGAGCTTTCGCCGCTGACTCGCTGGAAGATTGGCGGGGCGGGAATCCGGACAGCTGACGCGCAGGCGCCGGCGCTGCCGACATTTGGCGTCTCACTTTCGCCGTTACGGGGCGGCACTCTGGTTTTGGGTGCTATCGCGTTTGGGGACCTTACCAATACATCGAGCATCACGTCCGGGACCTATACGTTTTTCTACTATGACGAGACACTGGGGCCACCGACTCTTTCGGCGGCTGCGGGACTCGGTCAGGATGACACGTCGTTGACTCTGAGCGCGGCATTCTCCGGCGCGGCGGATTCGTTCCTTCAGATGGAAACCGAAATCTTACAGATCAGCAATGTCTCGGCGGATGGTTTGCAGCTGGAGGTAGTTCGCGGGGCACTCGGGACAGCTGCAGCGTCGCATGATCAAGACACTTTAATCTACGGATTGCAGAGTCTGGTCACGATCGTGCCGTTCCTGCGCAACTTCTTCGGTACACCCGCGAGCGGCGACTGGAGCTATTCGGTTGCGATTCCCAACGCTCGCGTGGCGGCGGTTCAGCTGTATGTCACCAATTCGCAGGGCAACAGCCCGACGGTGACCGGTGACTTCGTGACTACGCCTGACCAGGGCCTTCGCACGCTTTCCGGCGGTCAGTACACGTTTCAGATTGCGGGCTTTTTGGCGATTCAGTCCAGCGCAGCTCCCGACATTCTGCTGGAAGCCGATCGCGTGGTCCGAGACGTTTACGCGGTAGTGAATACCGCGCCATCGCAGACTGCCGGAATTGCACTCAACCTGAATTTGGACGGAGCTCTCTTCTGCACGCTGAACTTCAATCCGGGTGATACGGTTTCCAACTCCGTCAGTGGGCTAACACTTCCCACACTGGCATCCGGCGCGCGGCTGAGCCTCGACCTAACTTCCGTGGGAGAGACGATTCCCGGCAGCGATCTTACCGTTGTGATTCGAGTTTGACACGCGGTTGTGCGAAGCCCGAACCACACGGTATCGTTGCAGATGAACCTCAATCGTGCTGCACGTCCAAAACGTATCCAAGCTTTATCGCCTCTACAACAATCCCATTGACCGTTTGCGTGAGCTGCTTCCCTTCGGGAGCGCTCCTCTGCATCGTACGTTTTGGGCGCTGCGGGACATCAGTTTTTCGGTGGAACGCGGCGAAATCGTGAGTTTGGTGGGTCCCAACGGCTGCGGGAAAAGCACACTGCTGCAAATCATCAGCGGAATCTTACAACCCACCACAGGACGCGTGGTAGCGAAGGGCCGGGTTGCGGCGCTGCTGGAACTGGGAGCCGGCTTCAACCCGGAATTTACAGGCCGCGAGAACGTCTTTCTGAATGGCGAAATTCTGGGACTGACGCGCGAACAGATGGAACAGGCGCTTCCTTCGATCGAGCGATTCGCCGAAATCGGCGAGTTCGTCAATCGTCCTGTAAAGGAATACTCCACAGGAATGTACGTCAGGCTGGCATTTGCCACGGCGATTCACGTGGAACCGGAAATCCTGATCGTCGACGAAGCACTGGCGGTGGGCGACGCGGTTTTCGCCAATCGCTGTATCCGCAAGTTTGAAGAGCTGAAGGAGAAACAAACTACGATTTTGTTTGTTTCGCATGATCTCGGTCTGGTAAAACAGCTTTCGCATCGCGCCGTGTTTCTGTTGAATGGCACGATACAGGCGATGGGCGAACCGACGCACGTGATCAATCGATACATCGGCATGGTGCTCGAAAAGCAGCGGGATTTTGAGCGCAAGGAAGAGCGCGAATCCAAAGTGCCATCGAGCCATCGGCACGGGGACGGATCGAGCGAAATCCTCAACGTACAACTGCTGGATGCTGATGAACGGCCCTGCGGCGCGGTAGAAAGCGGGCAGGCGCTCACCGTCCGGCTGATGATTCGCTTCCATCAGCAACGAACAGACCCGATGGTGGGAATTTTGATTCGCACTCGCATCGGCATGGATGTTTTCGGTACGAATACGCGAATCGAACAAATCCGTCTAGGCCGATTGGAAGTCGGAGAGGAAATCACAATCTCTTTTCGCTTCCACTGCTGGCTGACTCCGCAGCAATATACTCTTACGGTGGCAACGCAGGACGACGACGGTTCCAGCCATGACTGGCTGGACGATGTTACTGCGTTCGAAGTTGTCAGCACGCGGCAAGCCGCGGGTGTGGCCGACCTGCGTGCCGAGATTACCTGGTGTAAACACGAATGGGAGAAAGCTCTATGAATCTGGAACACATCCAGCAGGAGTTGACGAGCCAACGCCTTGATGGCTGGTTGTTCTTTGATCATCATCATCGCGATGCGCTGGCTTACCGGATCCTGGGACTCTCTCCCGACCTGCATGTGACGCGCCGCTGGTATTACCTGATTCCGGCGCACGGTGAACCGCGCGGCTTAGTTCATCGCATTGAAGCGGGTGTGTTGAAGGAGTTGCCGGGAGAGAAATCCCGTTACTCCAGCTGGCGTGAACAGGTGGATGGAGTGCAGGCGCTATTGCGGGGTAAGCGACGCCTGGCCATGCAGTATTCGCCGTTTTGTGAGAACCCGTATGTCTCAATGGTGGACGCGGGAACGGTGGAACTGGTTAAGCGCGCGGGGGTGGAAGTGGTGACCTCCGCGGAACTCGTTCAGTATTTTGAAGCCAGCCTGGATGCCGCGGGGTTCGAAAGTCACCGGGAGGCGGGCCGCCGAGTGGATCGTGTTCGCAAGGAAGCGTTTCAGAGGATTGCGGGCGCACTTCGGTCCGAGGAAGCGATCGACGAACATGCCGTACAGCAGTTCATTCTGCGCCTGTTTGCGGAAGAAGGACTGGTGACTGACAACCCCCCGATTGTGGGCGTGAATCGGAACGCCGGAGATCCGCACTACAGCCCTCCCGTTCATGGCAGTGCGCCTGTGAAGCAGGGCGACTTCGTCCTGCTGGATATGTGGGCGAAGCTGAACGAGCCTGATGCTGTCTTTTATGACATTACGTGGACTGGGTACTGCGGAAGCCAGCCTCCGGAGCGAATGAGGGAAGTGTTCGAAGTAGTGCGAGACGCGCGTGACGCGGCGATTCAGCGGGTGCAAAGCGCCATTCAGGCGAAGCGGCTGATTCGCGGTTTCGAAGTTGACGATGCAGCCAGACGACATATTGAATCACGGGGATTCGGGCGGAATTTCATTCACCGAACCGGGCACTCCATCGGGCGGGAAGTACATGGAAACGGCGCGAACATGGACAACCTGGAGATCCATGACGAGCGCAAACTGATTCCGTGGACCTGCTTCTCGATTGAACCGGGCGTTTATCTGGAAGACTTCGGCGTCCGTTCGGAAGTGAACATGTTTCTGGACGCCGAGAAGGCTCACGTGACCGGCGAAATTCAGCGCGACTTAGTTATCTGTCAGTAAGGGCCGCGACGCCGGGCAATTCGATCCCCGAGAGGAATTCAAGCGATGCGCCACCCCCCGTGGAAATGTGAGAGATGCGATCCGCGACACCGGCGCTCTTGACGGCCTTCTCGGAATCGCCGCCACCCACTACCGATAAGGCGCTGGAAGACGCCACGGCTTCGGCGATTGCCACTGTGCCTTTATCGAACGGCTTCTTCTCGAACACGCCCATTGGGCCATTCCAGATGACCGTCTTCGCTGACGAGATCACGCGCGAGAAGTTGTCGATCGTAGCGGGTCCGATATCCAAACCCATGGTTCCGTCCGGTATCAGGTTCACCACTTCGCTCGGCGCATTTTCACGGAACTCAGCCGAAACAACGTGGTCCGTAGGAAGAACGATCTTGTCTCCGTAGCGGGAAAGCAGATCACCGGCGAGCGCGATCTTATCTTCTTCCACCAAGGACTTACCGGTTGTTTGTCCCTGAGATCTTAGGAAGGTATATGCCATGGCCCCGCCGATCAACAGATGGTCAACGATTTTCACCAGGTTTGAGATTACTTCGATTTTATCCGATACTTTGGCGCCGCCCAAGATGGAGATGCTCGGCGGTTCGGGATTCTGAGTCACCTTCGTGAGATAGGTGAGCTCGGTATCCATCAGCAGGCCAGCCGCGGCCTGGGGGACAAACGCCACCATACCGACCGTGGACGCGTGCGCGCGGTGAGCGGTGCCGAATGCATCATTCACATAGAGATCACACAGAGAGGCAAGCTGGCGGGAGAATCCCGGGTCGTTGGCTTCCTCTTCGGGGTGGAACCGGAGGTTCTCTAGCAGCAAAACGTCTCCCGGCCGGACCGGCGCAGCGTAATCCGCCGAAAACTGAACATCTTTCCCGAGCAGCTCAGACAGGCGTGCGGCAATGGGCTTCAGGCTCATCTCGGCATTCGGCTTGCCTTTCGGCCGTCCAAGGTGCGAAGCGAGAATCACCGCGGCACCTTGGTCGAGCGCGTATTGGATTGTGGGCAGGGAAGCGCGAATACGCTTATCGCTGGTAATTTCCTGGCCGCCGTTCGCCAGAGGCACGTTGAAATCGACGCGAATGAAAAGACGCTTACCCTTGAGATCGAGATCGCGAATGGAAAGTTTTGCCATGTCTCAGAAATCTGAGATTAGCAGTTTGGAGAAGCCGGCGAGCTTCCATGCTTCCAGAAGAGCTCCCCCGGCCGGAGGGAAGCGCGGCGCCACCACATCGCAGCCGGTTTGTTCGGCCTGAGTGATAAAGCTTTGCAGCAGAATTGCACCGCTAAACGCACCGCCGATGTACGCGAGACGGACCAAACGGCCTGATTCCCAAAGCTGGTCTTTTACCGCGCCGGCGATGGAGGCGAGTTGCTGTCCGGCGTTGCGCAGAATCTCGGCTGCGAGCGAGTCACCTTGTCGAGCGAGTGCGTCGACAAGCGGCGCAAGCGTGGCAACACGTGCACGCGGCCACTCCGGCGTGTAGAACAGGTGCAGCACGGCGTTGATGTCGGGCTCCGCCGTCTCCCGGAGGAACATTTCCCGCAGCAGCGTGGCGCTTCCCCACCCTTCTTCGTGACGCAGCGCGGCGCGAAGCGCCTGACGCACTAAATCGAACGCGCCGCCCTCGTCGCCGAAGACGTATCCCCAGCCACCAGCGCGGGCAGACACGCCCTCTGCGTTTTTCCCGAATGCGATGGAACCGGTGCCGGCGATGGTGATGATGCCGGGTTGCCCCGCCAAAGCGCCGGCAAGTGCCACGGTGGCATCGTCGGTGATCAGCAGTTCAGCGGCAGGGAAGATTTCGCGCACAATGGAGCGTTTGTCTGCAGGACCACCGCTCGCTCCGACACAGACCGCCTGAAACGCCGAATGCGCCGGCATCCCGGCTTCCCGCCGAGCCTGACCGACGCATTCTGCAATTACACTAATTAATCTCGCTTTCGCCTCAATGGCGGCCACGTGATTAGAGGGTCCGGATTCTCCCGTTCCCAGCACCCGGCCCGTTTCGTCTCCGATCCAGGCGGTTGTGCCGGATTGCCCGCCATCAATCCCGAGAAAGTATCGCAACCGGCTTAGCTGGCCTTCTTCGAAGGCTGCGCCACCACCAAGTGATTCACCACCGCGCCGAAGCTCATTGCCGAACTGGCGCGAATACCAGCTACGTTCTTTTCCATCTCGTTATCCACCACGCCTTCCAGAGTGACATGGCCATTATCCACAATGACGTGGATGGAAGGCAGGGCGCCCAACCCAAAGCGCGACAGCACCGGATCGCGGTAAATGGCGCTCGCCACCTGTCTGCGGATGTGATCGTCAAAGGGGGAGAGCGGCAGGACGCGAAGATCATTAGTCACGCTCTCCACTCCCGGAATGTGCTGCATGATGCGCTGCAGGTCTTCCTTCTTATAGGGCTGGCTCACCTGTCCCAGCAGCGTTACGTTATGATCTTTCACCTGTAGCTGGATGTTATCGAAGATGCTGTAGCGCGGGTACATGCGGACTTCGTGCACAGCCTTCTGCGCCAGTGCGGCATCGGTCTGCGGAACACTGTTTCCCGCCATGACGGACGCTGCCGACAGCACTGTCCCGAGCAGCAGATTTCTAACTGACGTGATTCTCATTATCTTCCCTCGTTTCTTTTGATGCACCGGCTGCGCAGGTGGTTTCGGCGAGTGAGAGATGCTGATTTCAGACCGTTTTATCTTTTGAAAAGCATTGCTTCTCAATGCCGCATTCGGCACAGCGGGGGCTGCGGGCGATACACAGCGCCCGCCCGTGATGAATCATTTGATGCGAGAACAGGATCCACCGCTCCCGCGGGATAATTTTCGTCAGATCGCGTTCGATTTTTACCGGATCCGTTTGTTTCGTGAAATCCAGCCGACGGGAAATGCGCTGAACGTGGGTGTCTACCACGATGCCGCTGGTAATCCCATAGCCTGAACCGAGCACCACGTTGGCGGTCTTACGCGCCGCTCCCGGAACCGTCAGCAACTCCTCCATGGTTCGCGGGACTTCTCCCCCGAACTCAGCCACCACTTTCTTCGCCGCGCCCACAACGGATTTGGCCTTGTTGTTGAAGAATCCCGTGGATCGGATGTCTTCGGCCAGCGCTTCCGGCCGGACGGCGGCGAAATCCTCCGGCGTCGGGTACTTGGCGAACAGGCCCGGAGTAACCATGTTGACGCGCTTATCGGTACACTGCGCGGAGAGGATGGTGGCAACCAGCAGCTCCCATGGGGAGCGGTGGTCCAGGGCGCAGACGGCATCCGGGTACGCTTTGTCGAACCACTTCAGAATCTCTGCGAGCCGCGCCTTCTTTTCAGCGGCGGTTTTTGGTTTTGCAGTCACCCACGGCATACTAACATGAGGCTTGCGCCGGTATCTGTTTCTCGCGCTGGCAGCGATAGCGGCGTTTGGAGCATCGCTGTTCGGCAGCTTCCACTTTGACGATTACTCGGTGGCCGGCAACGCTCACCTGACATGGGACGCGCTGCAGACGCGGCCGCTCACCATGTTCACCTTCTGGTTAAATTCCCGCTTGGGTGGCGCGGAGGCGATGGGCTGGCACGCCGTCAATCTGTTGCTGCATGCCGGAGCCACGCTGATGCTGTTCCATGTACTGCGTCAGCTGATGCGGGTGTGGGCAGCGCTGCTGGCCGCGGCGTGTTTCGCCGTTCATCCTATTCAGTCCGAAGCGGTGGCGTATGTTTTTGCGCGCGGATCGATTCTTTGCACGCTGCTTTGCTTGGTTTCCTGGAGCGACTGGGTGCGCGGAAGGCGATGGTCCGCAGTCGTTTGGTTCGGCTTCGCGCTGCTGGCGAAAGAAGAGTGTGTCACCTTCCCGGTTTTCCTGGCAGTAGTTCTGAGGTGGCGCGGCACGCTCACCAGAGAAGATCGCGGGCCGCTGATCACCATGCTGGGCCTGTCCGCCGCGGCAGGGCTGCGTGCCGTTGTCGCGACGAAGATGGTAGCCGGAAGCGGCGCGGGTTTCACGGCCGGCATCAGCCCGCTCGCTTATTTGGCCGAACAAGGCCTTGCGATCTTCCGATATATCCGGCTCCTGGTTGTGCCGTGGGGCTTCACCATCGATCCCACAGTCAGCGGCGTACCGTGGCTGGGCTGGGCAGCCGTACTGATCCTGGTAGCGGCAGCGTGGTGGAAACGGAAAATCTGGTTCCTTGGCGGCCTGGTGTTGCTGCTTCCCAGTTCCAGCATCTTTCCCGCAGCCGACCTGGCAGCCGACCACCGCATGTACCTGCCGATGATTGCGTTCTCCGCCGGCATCGGTGCCATCGTGGAGCGTTGGAAAAAATGGGTTCCGAGTGCCGCTGGCGCTGTTTTGGCAGTCCTCAGCATGATGCGGATGACGGTCTGGAGGACCGAGCGGTCTCTGTGGGAGGAGGCCGCGCGCGAATCCCCGGGCAAAGTCAGGCCGCTCGTGCAGCTGGCGCGCACGGCGCCAACGGATGAGGCACTTGGCCTTTTGATCAAGGCCAGGACTATGGCGCCATCGGACGCGGGAATTGCATCAGAACTAGGTGTGCTGTGGCTGCGAATGGGCCGGAAGGGTGACGCGCTGCGCGAATTCGGACGCGCACTCGCGCTGGCGCCGCATGATCCGCACGCGATCGCCAATCGCGGCGCTGCTTTAATGGCGCTGGGTCAAACCGACGCCGCACGCCGCGACTTCCAGGCCGCGTTGAACCTTGATCCGTGCTTGCGCGAGGCACGACTCAATATGCAAGCTTTGCACGGCGCACTGCCCCACTGCTCTACTGCTGCGGAGTGAGCGCAACCTCGGCTGTGTAGTTCTGCCAGTCCGGCATTTCGTAAAGCTTCAGCTTGGTTTTCAGCGGCGTGGTGATCTCCTTAGCCTCGCCGGGTCCCAGGCTGTTCAGCTTGAACGTGAATGTGCCGACGGAATCTTCTTCTGAGCGCGAGGTGCTGGCCCACAGGGTGACGTTCGCGTTCAGATCCGTTAGTTCCGCGTTCGAATGATTGACGACCACGAAGCGAGCCTGCGGCTTCTTCTTCGCATCATTGCTGATGCGAATCCCGACCACCTCGATATCTTTCTGAACGGGACTGGTGGCCTTGGGTTTTGCGGTGGCCGCGGGCGTCTCGCCACCCGTGAACCCTGCTCCGCCACCCTTTTGGTAGCGCTGGTAGCCGAAGAAAACGGCGGTGCCAAGCGCGATAAAGCCCAGGGCGAACAGAATCGACATGAGCCAGGTCGGCATACCGGCTTTGGCAGGGGGCAGCTCTTCCGCATAGCGGCGCGATTCCGGATGTTGCAGCGGCGCGCGAAGCGGGTCCCGCGCGGGTGGTGCAGGCGCAGGGGGCGGCGGCGGTGGAGGATAACGGGGCGCTTCCGACTGAACCGGGGCGTAACGCGGCGGCTCCGGTTGAGGAGGCGGCGCGTACCGAGGAGCTTCCGCCTGGTGGGGCTGCGGCGGCGCGTAGCGGACCGGTTCCGGGCGAGTCTGCGCGGGAGGAGCGTATCGAACGGGTTCCGAACGCGGCGGCTCAGCCCGGTATGGATCCGAGCGCGGCGGCTCCGGCGGAGCATACACCGGCGGCGCGGCAGCACGCTGATACACCGGCGCCGGCACCTCCGCCGTGGGCTGTTCATCAAAGCGGGGTTGCGCCGCCTCCGCCTCTGCATCGAGCGTTCTGCAATTCGGACATTCCGTATCCGACGGTCGGTTTTCACGCCCGCAGCGCGGGCAGATCCACGAGAACATGTCACCTTCAATCTAACCGATTCGCTCATGATGCGGCCGGTCTTCGCGATAGACGAGGCTGCCGCCGGGTTCGTTCCGCGCATCGCGGCTTTCCCGCAACACCGGCTTGTAATACAAGTGAGAAATGCGAATCGGTGTTCTGCCCGGCACATTCAACCCGCCAACGCGCGCGCATCTTGCTCTCGCGGAAGCGGCTCTGCGGCATGTGGACCGCGTGGTTTTCGTGCTGCCGCGCATGCTGCCGCACAAGAATTACGGCGGTGTTGCCTTCGAAGACCGGCTGCAGATGATCCGCACGGTGGCGGGAAATCGATTTGATGTCGTAGTGACTGAAGGCGGCCTGCTGGTGGAAATTGCCGACGAATTGCGCGTGTTGGGCGAGATTATATTCTTGTGCGGCCGGGACGCGGCGGAGCGCATCGCCGGCTGGGATTACGGTGAACCGGACGCATTCCCGCGCATGCTCGAAAGATTCGAGATGCTGGTGGCCTGCCGCAACGGGGACTACGCCGCGCCGGCGGAGCTGAAGGGGCGAATCCAGCCTCTTCCGCTTGCGTCGGACTGCGACCACATCTCCGCAACTGAAGTACGGGAACGAATTGCGCGGGGGAGTCACTGGGAGGAGCTGGTCCCGGAAGTGATCCAGAACCAGGTTCTGAAGTTGTACGGAGGAGGAGAAGGAGCGGCGGGGAGTTAGTCTGGAAGGACAAAGCGACGGCGGCGCAGCGCCACCATCGCGAGAACAGTGAAACCGATGGCGCTCAATGCGAGGTAGCCGGGTTCGGGAGTCGGGGTCGCGTTTGTAACAAACACAAACGACCTATCCGAGCTTAAGTAGCCGACCGCCTGATTGTCCGTCTCAAGCCCACCCCAGCCAGTCTCGGTGAAGACGACTTTGTTGAAGTAGCCGTTGGTATCGGAGAAGTTCAGGTAAGCATACTGCTGGTAATCGACCTGACCGGCGAAGTCGGAGTTCGGATTGCCGCAGAATGAATTTGCGCCACTGCACGAGCCGACGAGGCCCTGCAGGGTATCGGGCGTGAAGGTGTACAGCAACGCGGAGTTGTTATAGAGCTGGATGGTGTTGCCTATGTCGAGTGCGGAGAGCCATAGCCCGAAATAGTTCACCCCAGGAACGCCGGTGCTCGTCGCGAGGTCGAGAGTATAGGAGCCAGCGAAGAGTTCCGGGTAAAGCCCGTTACCGCCGGCTCCGCCAAACCGGTCAGCCGAAAAGGATCGCAGATCTCCGGAGTAAGTGCCAACAATTTGATTGGAAGTACCGTAGTCGGTGGTCAGGGGGCCTCCTGTCCATTGATCGAAAGTCTCTACCCCGACTAAGCAGGTTTGGTGGGAACAGTTGATGGAGCTGTCCGGGTTTTGCGAACCAGCGGGCTCGACGGCAACCTGGATGCTGGCGAAAGCCGCCACGGCAGATGCAAAGGAGAGAACGGCAATTCGAACTAGATGTTGAGGAAATCTGATCAATGAAACAAAATGCGGCATACGATAGATCCGAATGTGGTGAAATGCGCGTGGTGCTGCGAATTTCACCGCTTGAGGCGCCTTTCGTGTCACCTCGAAATCCAGAATATCGGGAAGAATTACCTAAGAATTGAGGACGATATTGTTTGATATATTGTGCGTACCAGTACTAGCTGGCAAAGCCAACCGGGAAACTCGCCGTGGAACAGTGAGGCGCGACGAAGCGGAGGAGGAATTTTGGTGGAGGCGGCGGGAGTTGAACCCGACAAGACTGGTACCGACTAGCATTACACGGTGTCAATCTGTTGATTCTGTTGATGTTTGGTTTGCCCCTTGCCATCCTGTTTCATCGTATTTTGGTGGGATGTTAGCAAAATGTTAGCGCGGAGTGCCTGATGCACGACGTTCAGCATGCGTGGGGGCTTGATGGAGATGCGCCGCGGGATCGGGGGCGCTACCTGCTGCATGTCCTGATCGGAACGTTCCCGATCGGGTAGGCACCATTTGGTGAAGGCTTAAAAGGAACCCATCGGACCCCTTCCTATTAGCGCCAAAATTGCATCGGAAAGTTTTTGTTTGAGATCCGCGGGCTGCGACCATTTAATGTGGCCGAGGTGCCGAGTGTCGAAGTGAAGTTTATCGAAATCGGTATCTCTGCAGCACCAGATGACTTCACGGCCTAAAGCCTGAGCGAAACCTGCTTCGAAATAGCAACCGTTGCGGTGCTGGGTGAAATCGGCAATAACAAACTGTGCCTGCCGGATCTCCGCCAATATCCGATCTGTCACACCTTTGTTAGTGGTAACCTCTTTCATAAAAATTGATACGTAGCCGCAGTCCTGCAACGCTGGCCTGATGCCGAGATAATACGCGTCTTCGAGATCCTCGTCGAAGGACATGACCACAAAACAGCCACTCGGTCATCGCTCTCGTCTTCGCATGAGTGAGGCTGCGGTACGCCTGATCAAAATCCCTGCACTCGATTGCCCGGACAGCGGCGGCAACGTGAGGCAACATCTGAATGTAGACTGCTCTTTCTATGGAAGGGACGCGTGTGCGCTCCACAAGCGTAATTTTCAGCACACCAGCGAGCAAAAGACTCTGATCTGGTTCGCGATCAAGCTTTTCAATTATCGTATCCAGATAGGTCGGGATCTCCGACAAGGGCATCAGCAGTCCGCCAGACATCACTCACCCGCCTTGTCGCCAGCGATAGTTGAAGGTGATCCGCCGGACAACATCTTGTCCAGTTCTGTTTTAAGAACCCGCCAACTCCCGCCAACCTTGACGCCCGGTAGTTTGCCGGTTCTCAAGAGACGACGGACGCTATCGACGTGCATTTGGAGGTACTCGGCGGACTGTTCTGGCGTGAGCAGCTGATTGCCCTCCATCAAATTCCATACTGTCATGAAATGTCACGGAGGATCAAGGAATATCGTGAAATGCAGTATTCCGATCTTGACAAATTAAGTCAAAACACGACAAACTACAGCAAGTGACGACCGAATATAAAAAATGGAGGAAACCAAAATGTCGAAAAGGTCAGCCGCCCGCCTTCGTGTTCGGCTCAGGATAACCGGCGCCGCTCGGGGCTCTTGGCGAGTACATTCTGAACATATCGAGATGGGCGAGCGACGGATCGGGAGCAAGTTGACATGACGTGGAGTGAACAGTTCGTCAAAGAAATAGCGGATGCCGTCGCCACGCGCGTGGAGCGTCATTCGCAGTTTGTCCAGCCGCGGCTGATGGACGTTGGCGATGCGGCCCTGTACATCGGGCGCACGGAACCCGCCATGCGTCGCCTGATCCGCGAGGGCAAAGTGCGGGTGACCCGGATCGACACACGGGTTCAGGTAGACCGGCAGGATCTTGACTTGTTAATCGAAGCATCGAAGCGTTGAACCTTTTCCCATAAGTAAATCGACGAAGAAGGAGAACTCAAAATGTCAAACGCCACAGCTACGCCAAAGAAGAATCAGACGCCGAAGCCGGCCGCCAAACCGAAGGAGATCCCCGCCTCGCGCGCCACACGGCGCCACGAAGTTGTTTTCACGCCCACTCAGGAGCGAATAGCCGATTCCGTGGCCGACATGCTGGTCCACGGCTCCCCGGCCGATCTGAATCTGTGGCTGCTGGTCCGCGCCACGATCAGCCACGACTGGCGCTTAAAGTTTGGTGACGGTCTCAGCACCGAAGAAATGGAGAAGAGCGCTGCTCAAGCTGTGGACAGGGACGCGCGTCGTCTGCTGGAGTCCCTCATTCAGTCGCGCATCGAACGGACGGACCTGACGGAACGCCAGGCGCAGCCCGCAGAGGGTATCATGCAGCGGGTCCGGGAAGCCGCCAGGAGCCAATGCGCAGGCGAGCTGCAACAATTTCTCGAAACGGGCAACCCGGAAGACATTCGACTGATGATCGAGATTATGCAGAACTACGACTCCGTCCATGCGTCGTTCGTTGGGGACACCACAAACATCGAAGTCGGTCTTGCCAGCGCTTTCTACGATGCGATCAAGTACGGCAGCGCAAACTATATCCGCGTGCCGCAAGAGCTCATGGACGACGTGAAAGCCTACGTGGAGGCGCTGCGTAAGACGCTGGCCCGGACTCTGAAGTAAAAACCGCGCGTTTGGCAACCTGTAGAGCTGAAATGCAACCCACTACGATGCGGGAGCAGCGTGCGAAATGCTGCTCCCGATGGAGTTGGACACATGAGCGAAGACCCTTCCTGACGATCTCGCAAATCGCGAGACGCTGGAACGTACAGATTTGTTGCGGCTATGGCCGAGTTGAAACGGCAACAGATGGAACTGTGCCGAGCGATGAAAACCTTTGAAAAACTTGTGGAAATCTCGGGCCGCGATTTACAACCCTAAATCCCAACAGAGGCGAGTTTGAGGATTTGATTGCAAGCTTTGATTGCCGAGAAATAAATCAGTTAATTTGGTCTTTTACTCTGAATCTTATGGCATCAGTGCGGGTAAATTGGGAATAATGAAGTTGCTTCGCGTTCTGCTTTCCGCGTACCAGTGTGGTCCGGGAATGGGTTCGGTATCCCAGATTGGCTGGGAATGGTATTCGCGCATGACGCGCTACGCGTGCGTGACGCTGGTCACGCATGTGCGAAACCGCGACTGCCTGACGGCGGCCGGCGCGCCTCTGGCCGGCTCGGAAATCGTGTACATCGATACAGAGTGGTTCGCAGGTCCGCTGTACCGGCTGGCGCGCCGCCTGTTTCCTAACAGCGAGCACGCGGTATTTCTGCTTTCCTCGGCGGATTTCTATGTGTATGACCAGGTGGCGCTGCGTCAACTCAGAAAACGAGGGAGGGAGTGGGATGTGATTCACGCGGTGACTCCGGTATCGCCGCTGGCGGCCACCCGTCTGCACCGGCTTGGGATTCCGTTAATCGTGGGACCGTGGAACGGGCGACTGGCATCACCGGCCGGTTTCCCGGAAGTGATGAAGGCGGATTCGGGCTGGCTGTACCGGGTGCGTGAGATCGGCAGGTTTCTCGACTGGGCGTTCGGCTGTACCCGCAACGCTGCGCTGATCCTAAGCGCGACGCGATCGACGGATAAGAGCCTGCCGAGGCGGGCGACGGTTCTGCGGATGCTGGAGAACGGTGTGGACCTCGACATCTTCGCCGCGGGGACCTGGGAGTCGCCGCCTTCGCAGACGAATCCATTGCAGGTGATCTTTGTTGGCCGTCTGCTGCCCTTCAAAGGTGTGGCGATGCTGCTGAAAGCGGCGGCGCGGGCGTGCAGCGAGTTGCCGCTGCACGTCAGCATCGTGGGCGACGGACCGATCCGGCAGGAGTTGGAGGGGTTGACGAAACGGCTGGGACTGGCGGATATCGTGACGTTTGCCGGAGCGCTGCCGCTGGCTGAGGTAGCCGTCGAGATGCGGAAGGCACACCTCTTTTGTTTGCCTTCGGTGCGCGAATCGGGGGGGGCGGTGATTCTGGAAGCCGAAGCGTCCGCGCTGCCGGTGCTGGCCGTGAATTACGGGGGACCGGCGGAACTGGTGGATGACGAAGTGGGGCGCTTGGTTTCGGCAGACGGACCGGAGGCGCTGATTCAGGGCCTCGCGGACGCCTTCCGGGATATTGTGCGCAACCCGGAATTGTGGCGCCAGCGGGGTCTGCGCGGGAGGGCCCGCGCAGAGAAGGAATACGGCTGGGAGGCGCGTATCGTTAGTGCGTTGGCGATTTACCGCCAAACCGTCGCGGGCAAATGGGACGGATACGCAGATACCTCTCAGTTGAGGGCAACCCCCAGTCCATGACCTTCCGCACGCGAGACGAGGCGCAGAATCGCGCATTGCAGCTGGGCGACCTTCTTAGGGCCACTAACGCCCACATGAGTTGAGAAGTTCGTCCGCATATTGTTGTTTGATCCGGGAAGGGCGGCGGTTGGCTTCTTTGGTAATCTGATCGATTCGATAGCCGGCATTGTCACGCGCCGCGGCGCCGGAAGCCTGAAACGCAAGGTGGATATTGTTGCGGGCCTAATTCTGCTGGTCAATTAGTGCTGCTGTGATACAACAAACCCACTGAGAGGTGACCGGAAACCGCTCATGTGCGATCAATTCAGCCGGGGCTTTTTCCCAACGCGCGAATACTGCCTGGACTTCAGCGCCCAATGCCAGATAATCCGCAGCCCTCAATGCTGATCAGCCAATCCAACTTTTTGCTAGCGGCAGAGAATGCCTGACGGCTGCGCCGGAGGCTGCTTCGCGCGTGGGAAAGGTCACCGGCTCTGTACTGCGCCCGGCCCAAACACAAAATGGCATCAGCAAGCCCCATTTCAATTCGAATCGCTTCTACCGAGCGTTGCTGCACATCGTGCTGCAGAGCTTGGATCGCTCTGCTCCCCGAGCGCCGGGTATACGGTATACGCATATCGGGCATTACCTATCCTGTTAATAATCGCAGGTATTTAAGACACATTTGTCCTATATCCCGGAAATTAGGATGGATCAAGCGGATTTGGAAGCATTCATTCACAGACATCTGACGAACTCATTATTGTGGTAGGAGCTTCGGCGGGCGGGGTCGAAGCCCTTCAAGTCCTGGCCTCGGGTTTTCCCGCCGACCTTCCAGCTGCCCTTGTGCAAAGGACGGTCGGCGATGGTCCCGCTGACTCTTCCGGGTCGAACCCCCGCCGCATCGGTGTAATCGAACGACTGCCGTTTCCCTTTTTCTTTACCGGCCGCCCCCTGGGCTCCGGGCTTCGTCAGCGGGCGCCCGACGAGTTTATAGACGCCTTGAAAGCTGAGGTGTAGAATTCTCGAATGCTGGCCAGAAACGGCGACGAGAAAGCCATTTTCTCCCTTGTAACAATTGTCGCAGTCGGCATATGGGTTCTGATCTATAAAGCGCAGCAGGCAAAACGCGAACAGGAGCGGCTAACAATGGTTTCCGCTAAATATTCGGGCGAGATAGCATCCATGATTGCCCGGAAAATGTTCTGGCGAGGTCAAACAGCCGAGCAGCTCAGAGACTCATTGGGCCCACCGGACGCTGTAGATGTCAGGCTTCTGAAAACTCGAAGACGTGAAATATGGAAGTACGGCCATTATGAAGCGAACCGCTATAGAACGAGAGTTACTCTTGACAACGGCATCGTGACTACCTGGACTACACGGTAGCGGTCCTCCGGCGGCGTGACGGGGCCAAGAGTATACTCGGCGGAATCGACGGCCTTCTGGGCTGGGCGCTTCACCGCATCATCGGAAATCTCTTCCCCGCTAACAGCTCGAAGTAGGCCTTGGGCAGAAGATCAGAGTTGTATGGGCGCAGCCCCCGTGGCACCACTAAAGCGCAAAAACAACTAATGGCTTTTGTAATAAAAACTGCGCATTTTACGTCCAAAAAGGTACAATTTGGTACATGAGCGAAGCCGTCAATCTCCACGCGGTACTGGCCGCACTTAAAGAGGAACGCCTAAACTTGGAACGCGCGATTCACAGCTTCGAGCGATTCGTTGAAGCGATCGACGACACGGGCAGCGCTACCTCTACCGTCCGAATGCCTGTATTAGCGCTCGTTAGAAAACGCGGCCGCCCTCCGGGATCAAAGAATAAAAGATCCAGGCGAACAAAATAGAGAGAGTGGTGTTAAATCCGCCTTAACTGGGGCGGCCAGCCGTGCTTTTCTTCGCGGTGAAGTTCGAGAGCCTCACGCGCCTCCCGGCATCCAGTTCGAAGCAGCTTGGATGTCTCACAAATCTTTTCGAAATCCGGTAGATTGACTGCGATACGCAACTGTTCAACTGAGTCGGCGTACACGCGGGCGGCTTGCTGGTACTTTTCCATAAGTGCGCGGCAATCTTCGCACGCCATCAAGCTGATGGTAGCAATCTGAGGAAGTATTCTAACCACCCAGACAATGAAAATCACGGTTCGTTATGCACGCACTGTAAACCGATTCACCTGTCCACCACGCATCAAGCGGTTCTATGGCGCAGTTCCCGACCTTGGTTTTCTGCGGCCATGGGGCGGTTCTTGATAGCGGCGCTTCCTTTCCCCAAACCAATGAAGGTCAAGGAGAGACGGGATGTCCAGCTTCGGTTTGGGATCGGGCGTGCCTTCGTCCCGGAGTCTGTCTACCGACTCGCGGGCGCTTCGCGGTTCGTCGATGTGTCGATTGTCTCCGGAATCCATCTACAGAGAATAAGCCGGGCTGCATGAAATCGTCTGTACGGATACCACCGCCGGAGGACGCGCCATAAACTTATCCCACCAGCAAACCGGGACTTAACAGCCGGGCCGCACTGGTCCGACGGTCAAAACTGCTCTGCTGTGCCGCCGCTACCGAACTGGCAACGTCAGTGGGATTACCAGCGACATACTGAGCCGCCTGTCCCTGAAGCAGTGCTGTCGTCGCGTTAGCATCAAGCGAAATGACTCCCGAGGGAGCGCCGAAACTGGGAAGCCCTGCATACGTCTGCCCGTTGGTCCGAATTGTCTGTGAACCAGCAACGTATGTCGGGATGATGCTGGTTTGGATGCCATCCTGTACGCCGATTGAGCCGCCGAAAGAGTATGGCTTCCCTCCAATGTTGGTGTATTGCTGCCCCAGGATGCCGCCCTGCTCGGTTATATATGCAGGCGTAGGGGAATTCTTAAACAGGAAATTCTGCCCGGTGCTTTGGGCGTACAAAGACAGCAAATCAAGAATCTGCTTGGACCGGATCGCCACAGAGAAACTGCCGCCAAAACTGGACTTTGCCACGCTGATGATCTGATCCGCAATTGAGTTATTGATGGTCAGGCGATAGAGCGACTTCACCTGATCTTTGACGGATTGGCGATCGGTGGGAATCAGATCCCCAATGAGTGAAGCACCGAGCCCCGCCGCAGCACCGATGGCCGCGCCCGCAAGAGTCCCAAGCCCCGGAAGCAGCAGAGTCCCAATCCCCGCCCCGGCCAGCGCACCACCAGCAGTCGACTCCAGAGCGCCTGCAATGCCGCGGGAGCGAACGCCGCCAAGCAACAGCCCACCACCCCCGCCGATTAATGCGCCGGATACCGGATCGCCACTCTTTGCCCCGAGAAATGCGCCGGTCAGTGCTCCGCCGCCCGCGCTCTCAATGGTCGACACCGCGCCGGGTCTGCGCTGAATTCCGTTGAGCAGAAGTGCGCTTCCAACGGCAGCCGCGGCGGGAGACGTCGCCAGTGTCCCCAGTGCTCCGGTAATGCCCGAGCCATAGATGCCCGAACCGTACACGCTGTTGGCGCCGAATCCAAAGAAACTCGCGATATTGGAGCCGATGCCGCCCTTCACCGCACCTACCAGCGATCCCGATACACCGCCCGTCCGGGGAGTTCCGTAACTCAACCCGGCCGCACCGGCAAGGGGAGATACGCCGAGAGAGACCGGGCCATTCTGGGGAGTCCCCGTGCGGTCAATCAGGCCACTCGGAAGCGTAGGCAGCCCCGACGTGTTGCGGCCCGCTCCAATATCCTCGCCTCCGGAGGTATAGCCTCCAAAATTCAAGGCAAGCAGCCCCGGAAGAGATGCCGCCAGGTTCGCCGCAGGGAATCCGGGCAGGGAGATGCCTGCTGCACCGGTGCCGAACGAAACATCGCCCGCTGGAGGCGGAGCCGCAATCACACTGGAACCGGGCGAACTGAAAACGGGCTGCGTCCCGAGCCCCAGAGATCCCAGAATTCCGCCGAACCTGCCAAATTTTGCCGTACCACCGCCGCCGGATGCGAACGATACGGATTGACCCGGATTGATAGCGCCAAAGATCAGTTTCGCCACCTGAGACGCCGCGATTTCTTCGAGCGGGGCCAACACGGCATGGCGGAAGAAATCCCCTACTGCCTTGCCAAAGTCGCGGGTCCGGGTAAACAGAGTGTCAATCAGGCTGGTAGCCGAACTTTTGATCGAGTTAAACTCGTTCAGGTTCCCTTCTCGCGTGATCTGGTCAATTCGATTGTTCGCGTTGTCGCGCGCTGCTGCAATTGCGGCCTGGGAGGTCAGGCCAAGAGTATTGCGAGATTGATTCTGCTGGTCGATCAACGGCGCGAGCCGCGTCCCGATCTCCTGCCGTGAAAGTCCCAGGTTCTCAAGCCGGCGTTGTTCGTCAGCGAGTTCTCGTTCTGCTGCATCGTCCGCAAGCTCAAGGCGCGTCTGCAGCACCTGTTTCTGGTAGGCGACTTCGATATCGGCCTTTCGGCTCTCCAGGTTCTTCTTTTGCGCGAGGGTTTGCGCGTCGATGGTATCCAGCGCGCGGAGTTGACTGTCGCGATCAAAGCCGGCCTGATCGACGTCAAACTCCTTCAGGCGTACACCGTTTTCGATCTGCCTGTTCAGAAGCAGATCATCATTCTGCAGGCGTTTCTGCAGCAGTTGACTGTCGTATTCCACGCTGAGGTGGAATGCTTCCTCGATCCCCTTCTGTTGCTCCGCCAGTTGCTTTTTCTGAATTTCGAGAAGGTTGGCCGCCAGCGTCTGCTGAATGTTCCGAGCGGTCTCAGGAGTCAGCGGGAAGCGTTGGAGGTTGCCATCTTTGTCCACCCGTGAACTGTCGCGTAAGGATTCGCGCTGAGCCTCAAGGAACGCCTGGCCGAGCGGGCCGAAGTCTTTGGACTGCGCGGTCAGAAGACTCTCCGCGCTGGAGCGTACCGCTTCGTTTTGAGAGCGTGAGACGGCGCGCGCCGCGTCTGCGGCATCGCTCGCCCGCTGATCCGCAAGATCCAGTGCTGCGATTTTCGCGCCGAGAACGCCGGCCTGGTGTCGCGCATCGTTGAACCGATTTGCCTGACGGATAGTTTCTTCGCTGCTGAGGTCCGGGGACTCAAGGGCTTTGGCTGCGGTCGCCTGCCTCGACCGTGCGTCCGCCAGCTGATCCTCAATGCCGGATCGTGACTGACGATCTAGCTCGATCGCGTTACGCGCGACGTCGCGTAACTCCGTGGCGCGGACGCCCTGCCGGAGAACTTTTCTTGACTCCGCTTCCCGTGCTACATCCGGCGGCGGCTCGCCAAAAATGAAAGTTTTCGTCCGCTCATAGGCGCCCTTCAAAGAATCGACCGCCCGATTCGCAGCGCTGGCTACTTTATCTTCGAAGAAGTTCGAAATGGATGAACCGATGACGCTGAATTTTGACCCGATCAGCCCAAGAGAGCGGATCATCTCATCGACGTTCGATTTGAACTGTCCGATATTGGCGGACCGTTCCGGGCCCAGCACCGCGCCCCACTTTTCCGCGCTTCTGACGTTTTCGCCGAGAGCCCGGTTTAATTCGGGCAACACTTCAGCGTAAGTTTTCTCAAACAGCGCCATCGAAAGACGCGCTTTTTCGGAGGGGTCTTTTATACGCTCGAATGCCGTCGCGATCTGAATCAGCAGGTCGGGGGCTTCCTTACCGCCCCGGAAAATTCCCAACTGCTCCAGTGCGTTCTGACCGGCGCTCTTTCCGAGGCTGGCACTAAGGTCCGCCAGTTTCGAACCGAAGAACTCGTAGTTCTTACCGGCCAGCAGTGAGGCTGCGGCGAGATTCTGAGTTTGCCGGATGGAGATGTCCGCTTTCGCGGCAAACAGCGTATCGGCCTCAATCTGCTTGCCCCGGTTGTAGGTGTATCGAAGTATTTCTTCTGCCGCAATGCCAGCTGCAACGGTTGTAGCGGTGAACAATGTGGGACTGATTATCAGGCGCGCCGCCCGATAGGAATTGGTCAAGGTGTCGAGCGCCTTCCCGTGATTGGTGAATGCGTCAGCGCCCCTGGCCGCCGCGGAGACAAGAAGTGAATAGCTTTCCCGCGCAGCCGCCGAAGCGCCGCCGAGCTCGACCAGTTGCCGCGCGTGGGCCGCTATTGTCGAAGTTGCTCCGCCGAACTCCTTGCGGACACTTACTGCGTAAGCTGCAACCGCGGCAATTCCTGTATCAAACGCCCGCTGCACGCCCGCCATGCTGCTCTGGGCTGCCGTCCCGATGCCGCTGAAGGCATTGTTGACCTTCTCGGCGGCCTTAACGGCGGGTTCCGGGTCCGCAGTGATCAAATATCGGACAGAGGTATCAGGCATAAAAACTCAGCGCTCAATGGAAAACAAACTCTCGATAGTTTTGATCTTGTGATGCACCGGAATGGAGCCCACGTACCCATGCGATTCGGTGATCAGGGAGTCATAGAGCGACGCGAGACCGCTCCAGTCAACGAGCACTCGGACACCGCCGCCTCGCGCGGGGATCTCATGGAAGCATGATGAGTGACGTGTACGGTCAGCGACCGCCATTGGCTGGAATTTGTGACTGCTCTGGAAGCGGCCCATGAACTCGATCGTCACCTCGCTTTGAGAGGCAGCAATCGTGCTGCTGTGATACAGCAGATCGATCAGCGGCCCGGCGTCTACGGCGAAGATTGGGCCGCCCGCATCCTCGCGAATACAAGCCAAAAACTCTTTGGCGGCCTGGTCTCGGCACCGCGTTTTTGTTGTGATGCCATTCCGTCGCACCAAATCAAAACTGTCGAGGTACACCAACCACTCCTCGTCTGTCGGGTAACGAACCGTCACCTCCAGATTCCTGTCGGTTAGTGCGAGATCAACCCGTCCCGCGCGATCGAATGCTTCAGTTTGATCAGTCATAGAAAATTCGGCGTGTCGATTCTTTGAATGGAGAATGTGGGAGCCGATTCGCGGCCCCGGAGGGAGAAGGAGGGGAACCTCCGGAGACCGCCCCAGAACTTGTTCACGGCCGGCGGCCTTGCCCGGCGTATTCGATTCGAACTCCTCCAAAGCCCGGCGGCTTTGGAGCCGGCGGCATTCCGCCCACATTGGCGCTGGTGAATGCGGGCCGGCGGTCGCGGGATTCTTTTTCGGCGGTTACGGTCTCCGAACGTCGCCGAGACTGCAATTCGCGTTCGATTTTCGCCAGCTGAGCCGCGGCTTCCGACCATGGCTCGGCCTCAGCCCGCGCCGCCATCGCTTCAGGCGATGCTGTCGAGCGAGGACCGACGAGCGCCCCGTCAAGTACCGCATAACCGTGACCATCAGCCGACTTGAAGCGGATTTCCGAGAGAAGCAGGTTTATCTCACCGAGTCCGCATGCCGAGAGAACCTGGCCGGTCTCGATGAGGGGTCGCACGGAACCCTCAAGAAATTCCTCGTAGCGCGAGCGAAACTCTTCAACCAGCCGCCTGATCAAGCGATTGTGGGCCGAAATGAATTCCTGATGAACAGAGCTCGTCGCTTCGAGCAAAGCCCTCCGGCGATTTTCCAGCAGCAAGAGACGGTCGCCATGGGTGTCGAGATCTGCCAGCGCAACTTTCAGTTTTAACGAAGCGTCTGTCATGGTTCTCTCATCCGTCGTCGCGAATCGCTGCTCGCGAAGTGATGCGATGTCTCGCTCATCCTCACCGATCGCCGTTTTGCATTCAGAAATCGCACGGTCAACGTCCGCGATCGCTTGCAAATGGTGCTGGGCCGCCGAGAGCGCCTCATCGGAGTTTAGAGATTTTTTCAGGGGTACGGTGCGCACTTATTCTCCGTCGACAACCGCATTTAACGTGACCGTCATGCCTCCGCTGAATGTGTTCGGGAGAGTCGTCTCGCGAGTCACAAGATTGATCGGCGGAACGTGTGGCCGGACTTTGTCCGCTGCCTCGGCTGTCTCTGCGTGAATGGTTTGTTCCATGGTCAATTCACCTTTCCCCTGCCGCCCTTCGCCTGTTCAGCCCGCCTGGTCGCAGCCATAACGATGGGGTTCTGCTCCAGCATTTCGGCGCTGTCGGCGGCGACTGGGTACCCGCCGTATGCTTTCAGTTCGTCCAGGACCTGACTCGGGAGGAGTTTTCGCTTCAGAAAGCCGGGTAGCAGATCAAGACGGCCAGCCAAGACGCACAGATCGAGATTCTTCGCGACCGCCTGGTATCCGGCGCGGTACGCTTCTTCCTCGATGATTGCGAGGTTATCGGCCTGCCTTGCGGAAAATCGATTGTTCATAACCTCATACTGACGCGACTTGCAGCCGTGCGGGGGCCACTTAGTACCACTTAGTGCCAACATTCGCTCGATCTACCATTTCCCGCCAGGGCGTCAAGTCGGGCGGTTGATTTATGGGCATGCCGAGTCTTCGTAGAATCGAGATGCACTCGATTCGATGGTTTCGGGGAAGACCTATTCGAGTGAGAACGCGCGCCGTGACAAGCTTTCGCAGCTGCCGCTCCCGGATACCTAAAAGTTGCATGGCAAGGCGGTCCGAGCAGTGCGGCCATGAGTAGACGATCGTAAGCGGGTCCTGAGGCCCACTCATCGCGGAGTCCCTTGGGTGAACAGCCGGTCTCATTCGCCCTCCATGCCCAGCGCGGCATGAACGCGCGCCAGCAGCTTGTCCGTCCGCCGCTCCGCCGCCTTGGTGAGCTTGATGTGCGCCATCGGCCCGTAATCGACCTGAGGGCCGCCTGGGCCGCATTGCAGCATCGTGGCGTCACCCAACACGGCCGCGAGCCACGCGTGAAGCACAGCGAAGGCAAGATCCGTCTGTTCGCTCGAAAGGCCCAGCACGCTGGCAATGCGCACCAGCGCCTCGCTGCCAGCTGTTCCGTGAAGGCGCGCGGTGACAACGACCGCACTCGTCAGAGGCGGCGGCTGTTCTGGTGCTGCCTGCTCGGTTGCCGCTTTGTGGCGCCTTGGATGAGTATTCCGGGCCCATGCCTCGTCCGCCGCGTCCGCCTCGATCTTCCCATCCGCATCCAGCGCGATTCGGCCACCGCGGATGGCTTTTTGAACGCTTGCGAGCGAATTTCCAGGCAGGCCACGCGTCCGGCGATGTTCAGCGTATGCCCGAAAGCTAATCGTTTTCTTCATATCAGATCCCCCCTTGACTACCTTCCCTTTGTGACAACCTGACCACGCCTTTAATAGCTGGGGTCTCCCTGAAACCTACCCACCCGCGCTGAGCCACCCTCCCAGGAGTACCTTTTGTTTTAGGGACTACCGCCTTGACCTGATCGGGCGATTGGTAGATGAGCGCTTCCCATTCGCCGCGGGTTAGAATGTCACTCACGGGCGTCACGGGATTCACTCGATATTCCCTATTGTTGTTTCCTGTGCTCTTTCCCCTTACTGTCTTCTTTTTCTCTCGCGATAGTAACGATAGGTGGAATCGCGTGAATCGAGTGACTCTAGTGAATCGGTTCATAGATGTTTCCTCCGGTCTTAAGTCCGATTCCGAGGTACGTCCAAGTCTTCTCCGAACCGAGTTGACTCTCGGATAGTGTTGGCCGTAACCGCTTAATTGCACGGCCAAAAGACTGCTGGTTCATCGGTGGTCGGCCTGCTTTAACAGCGAAGTCGTTATAGGCCGAAAGCAACGCACGCTTGAAAACTTTGGCGCATGAATGATCGATGGTCTCTTGATCGAGCCATACCGCGAGCGGGTCAGTAACCTGCCGGAAGTCTTCCCGCGCCTTACGCATGGAATCGGGCTCACTGAAACCGTGCGTGCGAAGTCTCGGCAACGCGGCAAGCGCCCGATTGAGTACGCCGGATAGTTCAGCTGGATTCGCGAGACGTGCGTCCAACACGGCCCGTGGAATCGCCTCCGCGCCTTCGAAGGTCCGCTCGAATGGAATTACCAGCCATCGGCGAAAGAATGCGTGGCTGGCATCGGCGCTACGCGGTGGATGGTTGGCACTGAACACGAGCCGCGCGAACGGAGTGATTTCGAAGGAGTCCGCGTACTTTCGTTCCGCCAGCATCGTATCTCCGCCGGTGAGCGCCTTGAACGTCGACGTGCTCTGAAGGTGTTCGCTCGGGAGATCCGCACAGACGTTCGCCAACTTTCCTACCAGCCGGGAGACTGAGAACCGGTCGCTCTCCAGTTTGTGCAGCGGGATCGCGGCGGAGTTATGCTTGCCGATGAAGGCAAGCAAGGCCGCGAGAAAGACAGACTTGCCGTTAGAGCCTTCGCCACTCAGTAGGACGGCCTTCTGAATCGAAGTATCTGGAATCATGAGCCACGCGATTACCTCGTAAGCGACCGCGCGCGCGTCGAAAGGGAACGTCTCTTCGATGAACTTGTCCCACGCAGTAGGCTTTGCGTCCGCGTCGAAGGTAACGGGCAATTGAATGGCGGATAGGTGCGCCGGAGAATGCGGCCCCAGCTTTTTCTGGGACAGATCGTAAAGGCCGTTACGCAGGTTGATTACGGTCAGCGGGGGAGAATCCCATAGTTTCGGAGCGTCGATACGGATATACTCCGTCACCTCGTCGGCACGATGGGACGACCACTTCGCATCCATCCGGCGCTGTTCGAGCAGAACTTTTACCTTGCGTCCAATAAAAGCCTTGCCGTCCGGTTTATAGACGCCATCTTGGTAGCGGTAGAGCAAGCCGCCCGCATCTTGGGCGAAGTGATCGCTCTTGAGAATCGTTGTGCTCAAGCTGCGGATGAGTCCGCAATCTTCGACTTCCGCGGGTCTCGCGCGTTCCAGCAATTCGATCACGGGGCCTTGGCCCCAGATACCGATCAGATCGTCAACCCCGTTCACGCCATCGACCTGGGGGATCTCCGCTACATAGACATCCGCTCCGCGCTCCGATAGCTCACGTGCGAACATGGCGAGCGCGGCCGCCACGCTTTCATTTGTGGCGGCATTCGCATCAAAGCAGATCGTGATGCGCCGTCCATTCCCGCACGCGACGCGGTCTAGGTCGGGAATCACGCCCTTGACATCCCGGCGGGCGCCGGTGGCTCCGGTTGTCTTCCCTACAGTCCCGCGCCAGTTCCAAACACCAGTTACGGCGATCACGATGAAGCGCGGTACGACTGCTGTATCCGGTAGACCGTGCCACCCAGAACCCCAAAGCGCGATAGCTTTTTTCGGACCTTCGACAAACACAACCGGAACGGCCGGATCATTGAGCCACTCGGGCCGAACTCCAATGGGGATGTGAAGCCGGTTTATGCCGCCTGGCTCGGAGAGATACTTCCCTTTTTCCTTCCGGGCTCCGTCTTTTCCATACTCGATGTCGGGATTGTCCCGTCGTAGTACGAATGAGCGTGGTGATTGTTCCCCGGGCCAGAAGTTCGGATAGACGGCACCTGCGTAATCACCCGCGCCGTTCTGCCCGATCAGCTGCTTCCCGGCATTGCTATCGACACGGAAGATAGACGCCTCTCTCGCCATATCGGGAGAGATGCCGGACCGCGAGAACACTTCGAAGTCAGCGGTGGTAAGCGGCTCCCACTTTACTGGCGGTTCGAAGTTCATCGGCAAGCTTCCAGCCGGAATTCAACGACTTTATCGAACGCCTCAGCGCGTTCCAGCACTGCAGCCGCCCAAAGTGCCAAACCTGAGGCAGGATTGTACTTGAATGGATCGGCGATGACGGCGCGCGCGATTTCGAGGTTCACCCGCTCGTGTTCGGTCATGGCATTCAGACTGTTTACCGATCGATCCCGCGCCGGCCTGGCGAACAGTCGACCTTGCGCACTCAAGAGGCGCCGCCTTTCTCGGCAACGCGCCACTCGATTGAGAGGCGCGCGCCACACCAGTGGCAACGCGCGGAGACGACGTTGTCCACAGGGATTTCAACAGCGCGTCCACACGCGCAATCCACTTGGAACGCGTCGCGGGAGCGGCCGCGGCGTGCCGTCAGAGCGGCGTTCACGCGATCACCGAACCTTCGAAAACATGGACCACGCGCCGTTCCGTGGTGCCGTTCGGCAGTCGAACAACTTGGGTTAGACGCCCGCCCGCTTCACGAATCAGCTTCGGATGCGGGCCCGGTGCGGCTTCGGCGTGTGCGCGGTCCGAAACAATCGGAGGCGAAAATGGTTTATTCGAGACCTGCGAAATGTTATGATTGAAGCTCATTAATCCTCCTGTTGAGTCAATGAAGCGGTCCGGGTTCCTTTGGCGGGGTTCCGGGCCGTTTCTGTTCTACGCACTGATTTGGCCGCATCCCTCCAGCCACTTGAGCAAGGCAGAGCGAGGAATGAAAAACCGCTTCCCCACCTTGATGTTCGGCAGCTCCCCGCGGCGGAGCATCGAATAGGTGCTCTGAATTCCAAAGCCTGTGATGAGGGTGCTTTCGTTGGGCGTAAGAGTTGCTTTAGTGCCATCCTGCCCTTCTTGCCCCTTGTTTTTTGGTGAACCGTGACGCATACTCGTGTTTGACTGCATGATGCCACTCTGTCACATAACGCGTGGCATTGTCAAGTTGTCATGACAGAATGGCACAAAACGATGATTACTGAAACGATTCGCGCTTTGCGGGAAGCACTTGGCATCAGCCAGGAACATCTAGCCAGGCGGCTAAACGTGTCGCTGCGGACGGTTGCTCGATACGAAAAAGACCACACACCGAACCCGCTGATCCTGTCAAAGCTGCGCCTATTGGCCGTACAGGCTAACAGGCCTGATCTTGCTGCAATTTTGGAGGAGAGGCGTATCGCGTTGTCGGAAGGGTATACCTACGACACGAATTCGGGTGTTACTTCATCGTCTGCGCTAGCGCTAATGGTTGCCGTAAATCGGACTCTTATCGACGACAAGTACGTTGAGGTGCGAAGGAAGCTCCTACGCGCTCTCAAGCCAGTTCTTGACGAACTCGCGCTAGGTGTTCCCATGGACGATTTGGAAGTAAAGCGCAGTGAGGTGAACCGATGAACGGCACCGTTTCGAAGCGTCCGCGCAAAGACGGCAAACCTTCTTGGGCATACGTATTCGACGCCGGCCGCGACGAAGCCGGTAAGCGTGTCCAGTTGAGCAAATCCGGGTTCACCACCAAGCGCCAAGCAGAAGACGAGCTCCGCAAAGCGATCACAAACTTCGAAGCCAAACGGGATGCGAAGCCGGTTCCGGTACTCCCCACATTCGCCACGTTTTTCGAAACATGGATGTCCCAGAGAGCTTCGCGAAAGTGCGAGAAAAAGACGCTGGAGCGTTATCGCGAACTGGGAGCCTATGCCATCCGGCGTTTGGGGGAAACGGAACTCGACAAACTAGAGCCGCTTGAGATTCAGAAAACCGTCAACGCGCTCCAGGATGCGGGAGGTGCAAAATCCGCTGCGTTCCCAAATGGCCGACCACTTTCAGCGAAAACGGTTCGACATATAGGTTTTCTGGTTCACGGATGCCTTCAAACAGCGGTTAAGTGGGGAGTGCTGAATACGAACCCAATGGATCGGGTCGAGTTGCCAGCGGCAGTCAAGTCCAAACCGCATGTGCTTGATCGTCAGAAGATGCAGACGCTCCTTTCGGCGGCGGATGGAACGCGGCTATTTGCACTCATCATGCTCGCGGCGGCTACCGGATGTAGGCGTGGTGAACTACTTGCCCTCACTTGGTCTGATGTGCATTTCGACACCGGGATATTGAGCGTTACCAAGTCTCTTGAGGAAACCAAGGAAGGCCTACGGATCAAAAGCACCAAGTCTGGTGAGCCCCGCAGAATCTCCGTCCCGAAGCAGGCCCTCGAAGCACTTCTGGCGCACAAGGTAGAGCAAGATGGCGACCGAGCGCTATTTGGGCAAGACTACTTCCAGGGAAATCTTGTATTCTGCCGGCCAGATGGAGGGTTCTACAAACCCGACAAGATCAGCGTTCGCGTAACGGAACTCGCAACGAAGGCGGGACTGAGTGGGGCGGGGTTGCACTCCCTCCGGCATTCGCACGCGAGCGAGCTTTTGAGCAAGGGTGCTCCGATCCCAACGGTATCCAAGCGCCTCGGGCACGCCAACGCTAACGTAACGCTCGCAATCTACTCACATGCCTTGGAAGCGGACGAACTAGCGGCCGCCCAAATATGGGACACGGCGATGGAGGACGTTATTTCTAAAAACCGCCACAAGCCGAAGCGGACGTTAGCAAATGTTAGCGCGAAGCCTGGAAAATCCCTGAAAATCGTTGAAAACAAAGACAGTTCATTGGTGGAGGCGGCGGGAGTTGAACCCGCGTCCGAAATCGCCCGCGATGAAATGACTACGTGCGTAGCCGCGTTTCGAATTTTCAGGAACGGCCTCGAAACTGGCAAAATAACCGTTCCCTAGTCCGATTGATTGTCGGGCTTAGGCTCCGGACCGAAGCGGTTACCCTATCCTTCAAGATGACGCCCGTTATCAGCGCGAAGGCTCACTAACAGGGGCGGCTACTTAATTAATTAAGCAGCGTAAGCAAATTGCGTGTTGGCAATTGTGTTTTTCCGATCGTTTAACGGGAGCTCGGAACCCGGCACGCCTTCCCATCTCGATTCGATCCCGTCGAATCCGTTGCGCCCCCTCCTGCTTTCAGGGTATCACGCGCGACCCGGCCGGGGTGACGGCGCTGTCAACACTGAGTCCGCCAGCGCACTCAGTCTGCTCTCCGCCGCTCTCTCCTCCGTCAAGATCTCATCGATCATCATTACCGCATTCATCTGCGCCAGCATTTGCGCCAGCGGCCTCACCAGCGTGTAGCCGGCAATCTCCAGATGTTCCATCCGCAGACCTACGCCGATCAGCTCCATATCGCGCAGCGCGGTTTTTTCCAGGCTGGCCATGATGTCATCGGCCATATCCACCATCATCTGCATCGCCTCACCGGTTTCGCCTTCCGGATCTTCCTCCATGCCCGCCAGGATCTGGTCGATCCGCGCCAAATGCGTCCGAGTCTCCGTTTCGTGAGTCGCAAATGCCTCGCGCACTTCACTCGACCGTGCCGCATCCGCCATATTCGCCAGACAGGAAATCAGCATCTGCTCGGAATCGCGCAGCTGTTTCAGTTCCAGAATGTAGAGTTCTTCAAAATTGTCCAGCTCCAAGCAACTCACCTCGTGCTGCCATCGCAGCAGATGGACACCCAACGTATCGCCCATCCCCGCCGCGCGAGTGCGATATATTTCTCGTAAAGCCAAACTTTATGCTCCAGATCCAGCGCAGCCCCCAGGTAGCGGATGTCGTCGTCATCGGATCGGGCGCCGGTGGCGGTACAGCCGTCAAAGTACTCACCGATCTTGGCGTCCACGTGACCCTGATCGAAGCCGGCCCCATGCTGAACCCTTACAGGGACTTCAAGGAGCACATGCTTCCCTATGAAGTGGATCACCGGGGAGGCGGCCCGAATGCGGAACACTATTTCGGGCAGCAGCAGTGGGGTTATTTCTCGGCGCCGAACGGGTACTGGAACATTCCCGGCGAACCGTATTCCGTCTCGCCCGATAGCGAATTCAGCTGGTTCCGCTCTCGTATTCTGGGAGGCCGCACCAACCATTACGGCCGCATTTCGCTGCGTTTCGCGGATTACGATTTCAAGCCTTACTCCTTCGATGGGCTGGGCACGGACTGGCCGATTGACTACGCCGAAATGTCGCCGTGGTACGACAAGGCGGAAGAGTTCATCGGCATCACCGGGACGAAGGAAGGCATCCGCTCCGCGCCGGACGGCGTATTTCTCCCGCCACTCGAGCCGCGCGTACATGAACAATTGGTGCAGCGCGCGGGGAAGAAACTGGGCATCCCGGTAATTCCTTCGCGCATGGCGATGCTGACTAAATCCGTCCACGGCCGCGCCGCCTGCCACTACTGCGGCCAGTGCGGGCGGGGCTGTAAAACCGCCTCAGCTTTCAGTTCCAGCCAGGCAATGATCTTTCCGGCCATGAAGACCGGCAGACTGACCGTGCTTACGGATGCCATGGCGCGTGAGCTGATCGTGGATTCCAGCGGTAAGGTAAGCGCCGTCTCCTACGTCGACAAGAAAACGCGAACCGAAAAACAGATCCGCTGCCGCAATGTGGTGGTGGCTGCAAGCGCCTGCGAATCCGCGCGGCTGCTGCTGAATTCCAAATCGACGCTGTTTCCCAATGGCATCGGCAACGGCTCCGGGCATGGTGGGACGCAACCTGACCGATACCACCGGCTACGGCCTCTCCGGGCACATTCCGGCGCTCGAAGGCCTGCCGCGGCATAATTGCGATGGCATCGGCGGCATGCACGTGTATGTGCCGTGGTGGCTGCTGGACAAGAAGAACAAAGATTTTCCCCGCGGCTACCATATCGAAATTGGCGGCGGCTTCGGCATGCCCCAGCTGGGCAGCTTCGGAGCGGATGGCGCGCGCCACGAAGGCTACGGCGCGGGGCTCAAAGACTACGTGCGCCAGCGCTATGGATCCATCATTTCACTCGATGGCCGCGGCGAGATGATTCCGAACGAGCACTCCTACTGTGAGATCGACAACTCCGTCGTGGACCAGTGGGGCATCCCGACACTGAAGTTTCACTTCCGCTGGACGGACCACGAAATCAAACAGGCGCAGCACATGCACGACACATTTACCTCAATCATTGAAACCATGGGAGGCACGGTGATTGGGCTGGCGCACCCGGAGCGCGAAGCCAAAGGCGTTTCCGTGGGCGGCACCATCATTCACGAAGGCGGCACCATCTGCATGGGCGACGACCCCAAAAAATCGGTACTGAACCGCTGGTGCCAGGCGCACGAAGTGAAAAATCTCTACGTCGCCGATGCCGCGCCGTTCAACGGCAATCCCGACAAGAATGTAACGCTGACTATCGTGGCGCTGGCGTGGCGCACTGCCGACCGCCTCGCGAGCGAGATGAAGAAAGGAAACGCATGACCCCAACGCGCCGCGATCTGCTGCTGGCGTTTGGAGCCACCGGGCTCATCACGCCCGCTCTGGCCCAGCATGTTCACCAGGCCGTACAGGAAGCGAAGTCTCTCGACCCTGGCCCCGGCTACCAACCTAAATACCTGACGGCTGCGGAGTACAAGACCCTTCGCCGCCTGTCGGATCTGATCATCCCGGGTTCGCTCGATGGCGGCGCTCCGGAGTTCATCGACTTCCTGTGCAGCCGCAACGAAAAGATGGCGCAGATTTACACCGGCGGCCTTGCCTGGATCGATGACGCGATGCGCCGCCGCTACCAGGTGAGTTTCGTGGAAGCGAAGCCGGAGCAGCAAACGGCACTGCTGGACATCATCGCGTATAAAAAGAACGAAGCGCCCGATACGTTCGCCGGCATTCGCTTCTTCGACTGGTGCCGCCGCATGGTGATGGATGCGTACTACACCAGCCCGGTGGGCATCAAGGATGTTGGGTTTATGGGCAATCAGGTGCTCAGCAGTTTCAGCGTGCCGCAGGAAGCGGTGGATTACGCCATGAAACGGAGCCCTTTTGCAGATTCTTAAACGGTACGTCCCGCTGCTGCTGGCAGCACCCCTGTGCGGGCAACTGATTCCGCCGAATACGCCGGTTCCGAACGGACCCAATCCACCTGTGGTCTTTCTCAACGGCTATCAGCAGGATTGCACTGGATCGAGCTTCGGCGGGACGTTCGGCAGCTTCGATCAGATTTTGCAGCGTAATAACCGGGTCACTCTGTTTTTCGATAACTGCCAGTTCCCCAACAAGCCGACCATTGAAACGCTCGGGGTGAACTTCGCGACCTATCTGAGCGGCCTGAAATATCAGGATGGCACTCCGGTGACGCAGGTGGACGTGGTGACTCACAGCATGGGCGGCCTGATCGTGCGTTCTTATCTCGCGGGCAAGCAGCCCAACGGCACTTTTACTCCGCCGGCATCAGTGGCCATCCGCAAGATGATTCTGATTGCCTCTCCGAATTTCGGCACCACCAATCTGGCGCTCCGCGTGGTCAATGACAACCAGACGCAGGAGCTGCAGGCCGGCAGCGAGTTCGTGTTCGATCTGGGAACCTGGAACCAGGGAACGGATGACCTGCGCGGCGTGGATGCGCTGGCCATTGTGGGCAATGGCGGCACCGGGTTCGAAACCATGGCCGGCTTCGACGATGGGCTGGTATCTATCAGCAGCGGGTCGATTGGGTTCGCTGAGCCGAACCGTACCCGCATCATCAACGCCTGCCATACCGGTCCCGGACTGCTCACCGACTTCGGCTACTGTCCGCCGAATGCGCCGGCCATCGCCTCGCCGGCAACCGACACCGACGTCTCGGCTCCGCTGGTTACTTCTTTCCTGGCCGGCACTTCGGCCTGGCAGAGCGTGGGCCAGGCGGCTGAACAGAATATGTTTCTTTCGGTGGGCGCCGGTCTGGTCGTTCGCGAAAAATCGAGCGCGGACGCTTACCTGCCCATCAGCAGCGCCAGCATCTCGAAATCGCTGAACCTGCAGGGCACCGTATCGGCCTTCACCGAGTACGTCACGCCGCTGACGCAGCCCCTTACCATCAGTTCCGGCAGCACCACGGTCCAGGAGAACCTGACACTGAACGCCGGCTATGTCAACGCCGTGATAGCCAAAAGCGGTCCGCAGATTTTGCGCGTGCTTCCTTCGGCCTCGGTGGTGTTCCCACTCCGGCTGGCGCCCGTCTCTTACATTTCCATTTACGGCACCGGGTTTACGCAGGACACTGTGGTAACTGCCGCCGGACAGACGCTGCAACTGGTAGCCGTATCGCCTAACCAGGTAAATGCGATTCTCCCCGCCAGTGTTTCCGGGCTGATCACTCTCAAGGTAAGCAACGCCGGCGGACAAAACACGGTGAATGTCCTGATCGCGCCCGTGGTCCCCTCCCTGTTCACGCAGGACGCTTCCGGTACCGGAGCGGCTTCCGCGCTGAACGGCATCACCAACGCGCTGATTACACCGGATTCCCCGCTGCATGCGGGCGATTACGTTTCGCTGTATCTCACGGGGCTGGGGTCCTTCCCGGCGAACGCGCCGCCTCCGGTATCCGTCACCGTGGCGGGCCAGGCCTGCCCCGTCACCTACGCCGGCATTGCGCCCGGCTATACAGCGCTTGACCAGATCAACTGCCAGATTCCCGCCGGCATCGCGTCCACTTCCAGCGCGCCTGTGGTGGTGACTGCCGGCGGTGTGACAAGTAATACTGCATCTCTTGCCATCCAGTAGAATCGAAGCGGCATGATTAAACATTTCGCAGCCGCGCTGCTGCTTTCTTCTTCGTTCGTATGCGCGCAGGTGAGTCCGCATGAGACCATCGCCGCCACCATTGGCGGTGACCATATCACCATAAGTTACGGTCGCCCCTATTTGAAGGGCCGGCACGTGGGCAATGAGGTCGCGCCGTACGGCGAGGTTTGGCGGCTGGGAGCCGATGCGGCGACGCTGCTGACCACGCAGACGGCGATCGATCTCGGCGGCCTGACGGTGCCCGCCGGCAGCTACGCGCTCTTCGCCCGGCCCACCAGTAAAGGGTGGAAGCTGATCGTGAACAAAGTAGCGGAGCAGTGGGGTCTTGACTACAACAAGAACCGCGCGCAGGATCTTGGCTCCGTCGACCTGCATGTAGAGCGCGGCGATCAGCAGAGGGAGCAGTTCACCATGAGCCTTGAATCCACCGGCGGCAAATCCGGACGGCTCAAGCTGATGTGGGACACCACCACCTGCGACGTACCAATCACCGTCAAGTAAGCCCGCCTCGCTCCCGCAAGTTGGATTTCGGACACTGGCATCGGAATTGTTACCTTTCCGACAGGAGTTGGAAATGGCGGCAAAAAAAGAGCCTGAACACTTATCGCATACGACGACGGACCACGAAGAAATTCGCAAATGGGCAGAGGATCGGCAGGCCAAACCCGCCTGCGTGAAACATACGGGCGACAAGAACGATGTGGGCCTGTTGCGCCTGGATTTCCCCGGCTACTCCGGAGCCAATTCGCTGGAACACATCAGCTGGGAAGAGTTTTTCGAGAAGTTCGATGAAAGCGGCCTGGCGCTGGTCTATCAGGAACATACGGCAGCCGGCGAAAAGAGCAACTTCAATAAACTGGTGAGCCGCGAAACGGCAGAGGAGAAGTCCGGCTCGAAATCCGCTACGAAGTCTGCGGGTAAATCAACCACAAAAGCCAAGGCCAAAACGAAGCAGGCTCATTAGCATTCGGGCCAGTCTTCTTTGCAGGAACGCGCGCTCCACGCTCATGGTAACCGGCTGGGGCGCGTGTTCGCAGGAGCGCTTTGTTCCGACCGGTTTGCTCATGCGGCGCTAAATGTCCGCGCCGGCTCGTGCGGCATCAGTTCCCAAAGCAGGCGGGCCAGGCGAATCGCCTCGGCTTACAGATCTGATTGCTTTTCGCGTTTCACACGCTCGTGTCTGCCCTAATCGACCAGGCGGCGTTGGCCACTGCATGATCCACGCAGGCGGGTCTTCCGGGACGCCTCGCTCCGGCCCGGCCTTCAGCGCCGCGTGGCCAGCATCGGCCCGAATGCTTTCAAAAAACCGAGTCAACCTCGTTCATGTCACGAGGCGCGAGATCTCCGCCTGAACCGCGGCCCATTGAGGTGTCGCGGGATCCACCATTTCGAAGTGCCCGCCTTCTACCTCCACCAGGCGCGCCCGCGTGGCCTTCGCAAAACTATGCGCGATCTGCGGCGGCACTGTGCTGTCGTCATGCGCCGCGAACAAAACCGGCGGGGCATGCAGGGGAAGCAGTTCCATGGGGTCCGTTGCTTTGTACCGGTCTGGCACCTGATCCGGCGACCCACCCAGAAACTCCGCAACCGCGCCGTTGCCCAGCTTCAATTCCCACGCCAGCCGCAGATCCGCCACGCCCGCGAGCGAGACGCAACCGGCAAGCTGGAGCGAGGCGAGCGAGCCCAGCCACAACGCCAGATGGCCGCCCGCGGAATGGCCGACCGTCACCACACGGCTGGTGTCTAAACGATGTGCCGATACGAGCCTTGCCAGATGCGCCGCGCCGCATCCCACATCTTCGAACGTTCCCGGCCACCCGCCGCCTGTATCTCCTACACTGCGGTATTCCAGATTCCACGACGCGATCCCGGCCTGCTTTAGAGAATCGCAGAGATGGCCCATGTACTCCAGATGGAAGCGGTTCCTCCAGAAGCCGCCGTGCACCACAATCGCGACCGGATGCGGCCCCGCACCGGCCGGAACGCGCAAGTCGCCAAACTGCTTCGGGCCGGCGCCATATGGGATCCGGAAGTCCGCGGCGCGCGCCGGCAGGTTCACGATGTCGCGGCTATCCATCGACATCCCGTACACAGCGGAATGAAATGTTCTCCGTCGAGCTGTCCGGCGTGTTCGACGTGCGCGCGGCCACGCGATAGCGGTTGCAGTACGAAGCGTGGCAAAGGAACGAGCCGCCCTTCATCACCCGCGCCGTTCCGCGTGGCGGTCCCACCGGGTTGACCACCGTCGCGAGCGAGCGATAGAAATTGTCAAACCAATCGCTGCACCACTCCCAGGCGTTGCCCGTGACGCTGTAGAGCCCGTAGCCATTCGGCGGAAACGCGCGCACCGGTCCGGCGGCGGAAAATCCATCCTCGGCCAGATCGCGCTCGGGAAAATCACCCTGCCAGATATTGCAGAGATGGCGGCCTTCGGGCGTGAGCTCATCGCCCCATGGGTAGAGCTTCTGCTCGAGGCCGCCGCGTGCCGCATATTCCCACTCCGCTTCTGTCGGTAACCGCTTTCCTGCCCATCGGCAGTAAGCGAAGGCATCGTTCCAGGAGACATGCAGGACCGGGTAATCCTGCGGGGCCGCCGGGTCGCGCCAGCTCACGCCATCGACTTTGCGCCACCAGGAGATGTCCGGAACCGCCTGCGTTTCCACACCCGGCGGCACGTGCGAGTGAAACAGAAACGACCACCCGAACTTCTCCGCTTCGGTGACATAAGATGTCGCAGCGACAAACGTCGCGAACTGCTCATTGGTGACCGGCGTGATGTCGATGTAGAACGGATCAAGCGTCACCGCGCGAACCGGGCCTTCGCCGTCGCCGGCATTGGCTTCAGGCGAATCGGTCCCCATCAGGAAGGTACCGCCGTCCAGCCGGACCATTCCCTCCGTCGAGCCTAATGTCACGCGCTCCCGCTCCTGCGCCCGCTCCTTCGATCTCCCCAGCAGCGCCGCCCGCGCAATGGTCGGCACGCAGCAGGGGTTCGGGTTCGGCATCAGCCCTCAATCCTCGCGTGCGCTTTCAGCGCGTCCACAAAACGTTCCAGCGCCGCCTGTTGCTTCTGTTTCATCAGCGCCTCTTCAATCTGCTTGCGTACGTCCATCAGGCCCGGGATTCCTGCCTGCCTGTGATCGTACACATGCGCGATGTGGAAGCCGAATGCGGTGCGGAAGATCCCGCTGGTCTCTCCGGGCCTGAGCTGGAAAACCACTTCTTCGAATTCGGGAACCATCTGCTCGCGCTGGAACCAGCCCAGATCGCCTCCTTCGCCGGGGCAATCCGAATATTTGTCGGCTACCGCCGCGAACGGTGTGCCGGCCTTTAACTCTTCCTCGGCTTTCCGCAGGATTTCGCGCGCCTGTTCTTCGTTCCCGTTCTCGTCGACATTGCGGATGATGTGAGCGGCATGCACCAGCTCCGGCATCAGGAAGCTCTCTTTGTTCTTTCGATAGAATTCGCCAACATCTTTATACCGAGGCGGCGAAACCTTCGCGGCAATCGATTCGGAGAGCGCCTCCAATGTGAGCGAACGCCGCGCGGCCTCCTGGCGCATCAGCACGCGTTCAATCACGTTTTCCCGGCACCATTCGCGCAGCTGCGCCTCCAGCGCAATGGGTTCGCCGCCGCCCTGCATCATCTCGTTATAACGGGGACGCAGATTGCGCACTTCTTCGCGCAGTTCCGCGTCATCCACTGTCTCGCCATTCACCACAAGAGCCATTCTCTTCGTTTTAGCACGTCGCCATTTGTGCGATTTGTAACAGATAATGATTGAATATCATGATTTTCTGGCTGGCCCTTTTCTTACTTATTCAAACCGATAACCCGGCGCCACCGCTCACTTTCACCACGCAGCCCAATGGCCTCGCGAGCGTTCAGTTCCAGGGAACCGAATTCAACTTCACCACTTACTTTGGCAATACGCTGGTGCCGTTTGCCTCGATACCGGGCAGCCCCGCCGGCTACGTGCCGAACTGCTCCCGCGCGGCTGCTGGGGGCACGGTCACCCAGAATTGCGTTTTTCATGGCGACACTGCGTTCTCTATCGCCGTTACATATTCGCTGGTGGATCCTTATACGCTGAACGCAGCCATCACGGCCACTGACACCGATCCGGTGAACTCCATCGGAACCCTGACCATCACCACGCTCGGGCTTGCCGTGCCTGGTTACGCTGCGGCCAGCTCCCGCAACACCGCCATCGACCCCACAAATCCCATAGCCATCGTGGACTTTGGCGCGGGCCAGGCTGCCATCTGGAACACCGCGCCCAATCCCGTTGTCCCCTCGAATACAACCGACGTGACGCTGGTTCCCAACTGCGGCGTCCCCGTTTGCAACACAAAGATCAATATCAGCAACCTGGCGCCCGGCCAGACAAAAACGGCCAGCTTCAATCTGCGGTTTACGGCCGACACAAATATTCGGCCAGCGCTGCTGGCACCGGAAGCGTACGCAGCTTATGCCGCCGCATATCCCAGCATCATCACGTGGGCAGATCGCCGCCCCTTCGTGGCCTGGTTCATCGCGGACCATGGCAAAGCGAGCGCCACGAATCCACGCGGCTACCTGCAGGATCCGGCGCTGAAAGCCTCTGACCCGGACGTCTTCGCCGCACGCATTCTGAGCACCGCCGACACCATCATCACTCAGCTCAAAGCCCGGCCGATTCAGCCGCAGGGGATCACCATCTGGGACCTGGAAGGTCAGGAATTCGTTCAGCCCACCACCTATATCGGCGATCCCCGCGCCTTCAGCTACGGCTACGCGCCTGAGATGGACGCGGTGTCGGACCGGCTTTTCGCCAAATTCCGGGACGCGGGTTTCAAAGTCGGCCTGACCCTGCGGCCGCAGTCCCTGAACTGGGCGGCGGCGCTGCCTCCCACCTGCTCCTACAGCACGTTTGCCGATTACAACGAGTACGACGTGGTGGCCGCGGCGCCGTACCAAAAGAAGTTCTACCGCTGCAATCCCGATGGCGCTTCCTTCACGCTGGTTCCCAACGCCAACGGCTACCAGACTTCCTATCACCCCACCGATCCCGACGGCGTCACGGCACTGCTGATGGCAAAAGTCGCGTACGCGTACGGCCGCTGGCACACCACCTTTTACTACGTCGATTCCACTGTGTGGGTGGGCGGCAGCCCGCTGCCATCGGACATCTTCCGTCAGCTGCAAACCGCGTTCCCGGACTGCCTGTTTGTTCCGGAAGAGAGCTACAGTTCCACCGCGAGCGTAGCCATGCCTTTCGAAGCGCCGGCTGCGGGCAACCCCACCATAACGCCGCTTTCGTGGCGCTACGATTACCCTACTGCCAATACCGCGCAGTTCCTTTCCAACTGCGGCGGCACCTGCTGGACCGCCAACTTGAACAACTACATGGCGGGACAGCGCATCGGCGATATTGCGCTCTACGGCATTCCCAGCCAGCTGGGCGCCGTGCAGCAGGCCGCCGTGGAATCCATGATCTCAGCGGCGCGCTCCATGGCTTCCATCATCGGCGTAACCGACACCGCTACCGGATCGCTGTATTCCTATCGTGGCTCGCCCGCAACGGTCTACACGTACCCGCTCAAGATGCGTGTTTACTTTGCCGATACGGACGACGACCTCCCGGCCAGTACCACCTACTGCGAAAACGGCCAGTGGCAGGGCGAAAGCACCTGTGCGTTCGACCTCACCGGAATGGCGCGCGCTCAGATTCGCTACTACGATTTCACCAACACACTGGTGATCACCAACCCGCCGCAGCCGCGCTAGTTCAGTTCTTGCGGGCGCACTTCACCAGCATCTCGAGCGTCACCACTTCCAGCGCGCGTTCGTGAGTGGCTTCCAGACGCACGGGCGCCATGATGCCGGCCTCGAACGATTTCTTCCACGGCCCCACGCAGACGCACCAGGAGTTACCTGGCTTCAAACCGGGAAAGCCAAATTCCGGACGCGGCGTGATCAGGTCGTTTCCTATCGAGGCCTGGTGGCGCAGGAAGTCTTCGTTCACCAGAACGCAAACCGTGTGCTTCCCCGTATCGTCTTCGCCCGAGTTGCACTTGCCATCGCGATAGAAGCCGGTCAGCGGATCCGTGCAGCAGGTCTGCAGCACGCTGCCAAGTACATTTTTCACCATCGGCTACCAGCGTACCGCTTTCAGCCGCGTTCGTATAAAGCTGCCAGGCGCCGTAGCCGCTCCGCATGTACGGGCTTCAACGCTCCCTTGCGGTAACGCCAGCCCCAGTTCCCCGCCCCTTTGCCAGGCGTATTCATGCGCGCTTCGCTGCCGAGGCCGAGCACATCCTGAACGGGAAAGATTACCGTGGATGCCACCGATGCCATCAGCGTCCGAATGAACACCCAGCTCATCTCGCGGCCGTCCGTGTTCAGGTAGTCCAGCGCCACCTGCCGCTCCTTCTTCACGTCTTCCTCGCTGCGTGTGCTCTCGCCCGCGCCGGCGCTGCTCCACCAGCCCTCGGTCGTATCGTTGTCATGCGTACCGGAGTACGCGAAGCGTTCCCGCGGATAGTTATGCGGCCGGAAGTCCGGCGCCTGCGGATCGGTCCCGAACCCAAACTGGAGCACGGCCATGCCGGGGAAGTCGAAGCGTTCCCGAATCGCTTCCACCTCCGGCGTAATCACTCCAAGATTTTCCGCTACCACAGGCAACTCTCCGAGCGCCTTGCGGGCCGCTTCGAAGAGCTCGATACCTGGCGCTTTCACCCATCGCCCGTTGATCGCCGTGGTTTCGCCCGCAGGAACTTCCCAGAAGGCTTCGAACCCGCGGAAGTGATCGAGACGAATGATGTCGAACATGGCGAACGAATATCGGAGCCGCTCTATCCACCACGCAAATCCGGTGCGCGCCAGTTCGTCCCAGTCGTAGATGGGATTGCCCCACAGCTGTCCGGTGGCGCTGAAATAATCCGGAGGAACGCCGGCCACGGCCAGCGATTCGCCCTTCTTGTTGAGCTTGAAGAGCTCGCGATGCGACCACACGTCGGCGCTGTCATGCGCCACATAGATCGGCACGTCGCCCATTAACCGGATGCCCAGGCTATGGCAGTACGTCTTCAGCTCATTCCACTGACGGAAGAATTCGAACTGCTCGAACTGAATGGCTTCAATCCGCGCGGCCAGCCTCTTCGGCGCGTCCGCATCCGCCGGCCATTCGGTCCACGAATGTTCCGGCCCGAAATCTTCCTTGCGTGCGATGAAGAAGGCGTAGTCGTTCAGCCACTCCGCATTTTCCCGACAGAAATCCCGGAAAGCCAGCGATTCTCCCCGGGCGCGAAACCGGCGGTATGCGTCCCTCAGCATCTTCGTCTTCCACTCGATCACGCCGGCGAAATCGATGGTCCCGTCCTGGAACTTCGGCGCCGAAGCCAGTTCGTCCGCGCTCAGCAGTCCGTCGCTCGCCAGCAGTTCCGGACTAATCAGCAGCGGATTGCCGGCAAAGGCCGAGAAGAGCTGATAAGGCGAATCGCCATAACCCGTTGGCCCGAGCGGCAGCATCTGCCAGACGCTTTGACCGGCGCTGTGCAGAAAATCGGCAAAGTGAAAGGCTTCCGGCCCTAAATCCCCGATTCCAAACGGACCGGGCAGCGAAGTCGGGTGGAGCAGCAGGCCGCTCGAACGGGGAAAGTTCACCATTTCACGGTAAAGCCGGGGCGCTTAGCGGCGCAATCCAACAGGCCAACGCAGTGGGTGTTACGGAACACGCCGCAGCAGCGCAATTCCCAGCCACAGCCACGCCGCGATAAAGGCGATTCCGCCCAGCGGAGTGATGGCGCCCAGCACGCCCACGCCGGTCAGCGCAAGCAGATACAAACTTCCGCAGAAGAAGAGAATGCCCAGCAGCAGAACCATGCTAATCCGTCCGCCTGTTTTGGGGCCCGCCAGCAAGGGAGCAACCAGCATGCCCAGCGCGTGCACGAAGTGGTAAAACACAGCCTTCTCCCAAATGCCCAGGGAATAGGCATCCAACCGTGAGCGCAGCGCATGCGCGCCGAAAGCTCCCAGCATCACCGCCACCGCAAGCAGGATCGCGCCGACGCCACTCCAGTTCATTTGCGCTCACCCAGCAGCCGGTTCAAGTCATAAGCCGCGGAAATCAGCCCGAGGTGCGTGAAGGCCTGCGGGAAGTTTCCCATGGCTTCTCCCGATGGACCAATCTCCTCGGCATAGAGACCCAGAGGATTTGCGTACGTCAGCATCTTCTCAAACAGCAGACGTGCCCCGTCGGTGTCTCCCGACCGCGCCAGGACCTCCACCATCCAGAAGGTGCAGACGCTGAAAGTGCCTTCGTCACCGGGCAGGCCGTCAGCGCGCCCGTCCTGCGTGCGGTAGCGGTAAACCAGGCTGTCCGAAACCAGTTCCTGACGGACACGTTCGAGGGTGGTCTTCATGCGCGGGTCGCGCGGGGTGACGAACAGCATCAGCGGAAACACCAGACTGGTGGCGTCCATGGCGTCGCCGTCCAGCGTTTGCGTGAAGGCCTGCTCGGAATCGTTCCAGCCGCGTTCCATGATGGTCTCGTAGATCTTCTGGGATTCCTGGATCACGCGTCCCAGATCGATGGGCAGATTGCGCTGCCGCGCGATGCGGATTCCGCGGTCGAGCGCGACCCAGCACTGCATCTTGGAATAGGTATACTGGCGCGGCTCGTTGCGCGTTTCCCAGATGCTGTGGTCCGGCCGTGACCAGTTGTTGCAGACCCAGTCAATCATCTGCCGCACGTTCTTCCACAGGTCCCAGGAGATCGGCTGCGCGTATTTGTTGTAGAGGTAGATGGAATCGATCAACTCGCCATAGATGTCCAGCTGCAGCTGATTGCTGGCGGCATTGCCCACGCGCACGGGCTTCGATCCGCGGTATCCCTCCAGATGATCCAGCGTAAACTCCGGCAGATTCGGCGATCCATCAATGCGGTACATCACCTGCACTGGCCCGGTTTCCTGATTTTCCCGGCACCGGTCGTGCAGCCAGTCCATAAAGCGAGTGGCCTCTTCGTAATACCCCAGCCGCAGAAACGCGAAGATGGTGAATGCCGCATCGCGAATCCAGGTGTACCGGTAGTCCCAGTTGCGCACGCCGCCTTCCTGCTCGGGAAGGCTGCAGGTAACCGCCGCGATGATGGCGCCGGTGGGCTCGTACGTCAGTAGTTTCAGAGCCAGCGCGGAGCGCACCACCATCTCGCGCCAGCGGCCAGTGTACTGGCAACGTCCGGCCCATTCCTTCCAGAAAGCGATGGTCTGGTCCAGCGAGTCAGAACCGAAGCGTGCCGGATCGGCGGCGGCGTCTTCCTGCTCCGCCGAAAAGTGGAGCACGAAAGTGGCGACTTCCTTCTCCTTGAGAGTAAAGGTGACGCCGGCGGCATTGTCCTTCACCTTATTCATCTGCACCGAAGCTCTCAACGAGAGCCGTGAGTCACCCGCTGTGAAAACGGCGTGATCGGTAGACGGAAAACTTAGCTCGTGCGCGGCGCGCGCATAATCAAAGGCCGGCGAGCACTCCATTTCGAACTCGACGGAGCCGCGCACGCAGCTGACGATTCGCACCAGCCTGCGCCACGCGCGTCCGGTCTCGCCCAATTGCATGAAATCCAACACTTCGCCCACGCCTTCCGGACTCATGAAGCGCGTCATCAGAATGTTGGTATCGGGCCAGTACATTTGCCGCCGGCGGCTGTCCTGTTTGGAGCAGATCCGGAAACTGCCGCCCTTGTGCTCGTCGAGGATCGCCCCAAATACGCTCGGCGAATCGAAATTCGGGAGGCAGCACCAATCGATGGAGCCGTCGATTCCTACCAGAGCGGCGGTGTGCATGTCGCCGATAACACCGTAACTGTCAATAGACTTGTAGGCCATTTTGCGTTCAGTATGACAACAGTGAGTTTCAGCAAGCTTACAGCCGTTCTGCGGGGCCGGATTCGCTACCGCGTTGCGCGTGGCGGCGTGCTGTTCGCGCTGGCCCTGATGCTGATCGGTATTGCAGCCGCCATTTCGGCCAATAATCTCCTGTTCCTGGTGGTGGCCGCGATGCTGGCCACGCTGCTGATCTCCGGCCTGCTCAGCCGGCTGGTGCTTGCCGGTCTGGAGCTGGAATTGATTCTGCCGGAGCACATTTCGGCGCGGCGACCAACCGCGGCGCGCATGCGGCTGCGCAATGCCAAGCGCTGGATGCCGTCCTTTTCCATTCTGGTGGCGGGTGACCGCGCGACCGGCATTCTGGCGGTTCCGATTTACTTCCCGGTGGTGCCCGGCGGACGCGCGCTCGAGGAGCCGATCGATGTCGTATTTCCCCGCCGCGGCGCGCATCTGGAGAATCTGTTCGTCTTCTCGACAAGCTTTCCGTTTGGCTTCCTGGAAAAGACAGCGCTTGTGACGCTGCGCCGCGAGACCATCGTTTACCCCTGCATCGACCCGCAGCCGGGCTTTGAAGATCTGCTCACGGGCATCATCGGCGACATTGAAAGCAATGCGCGCGGAACCGGAACCGATTTCTACCGCATCCGGCCGTACGAAGTTCTGGAAAGCGCGCGGCACGTGGACTGGAAGAGCACCGCGCATACGGGCGATCTGCAGGTGCGCGAGTATGCGCGGGATGAACAGCGCACCGTCGAGATCTATCTGGACCGCGCCGGCGCCGCACCAGCGGAGTGGTTCGAAAAGGCCGTGGAATGCTGCGCATTTCTGGTCTGGGAGCTGGCGCGTCAGAATCTAACGGTCGCTCTGTTCTCGCAGGGATTTCGCGCCCGCTTTCCCGAAGAGGACGAGGTCTATACTATGCTGAGGTTTCTTGCTTTTGCGGAACAGATCAATAACCGACGAATCCTGCCGTCCGGCGACCAGGCCAGTTTCCGGATTCTATTCAGCGCAGCACCGGAAGACCTGCTGGCGGACGGCTGGAGCCCTGAGCGTGTGCTTGGTCTCGACGCTTTTGCCCGCGTTCCCGCAGACGAGTCCGGCAACCCCGCCGGCAGCCGCCACGCCGGCGCCTGAGCCGGTCCGCACTTCCATCACGGTTACCGAAAACGTACAGACGGAAAGCCCCGCCAACATCACCGACATTTCCGCGCGGGAACTCGCGCTTACACCCGGCGTGAACATCGACGACCAGCTGCGCGAAGTGCCCGGATTCAGCCTTTACCGCCGCACGTCGAGCGTGGTCGCCAACCCGACGACGCAGGGTGTTTCGCTACGCGGCATCGGTTCCTCCGGAGCCAGCCGCACGCTGCTGCTGTGGGATGGCGTCCCCATGAACGATCCCTTCGGCGGATGGGTTTACTGGGACCGCTTCCCGCAGAACGAACTGCAGCGGGTAGAAATTTCCCGCGGCGCGGCCACCAGCGTCTTTGGTGATCTGGCGATGGGCGGCGCCATTGCGCTCTTTACGCGCGAGCTCACACGGCGGCATTATTCCGGCGGCTACGAAGCGGGCAATAAGAATGCACACGACGTGTGGGCGGGCTACTCGGACCTTTGGTCACACTTCGCAATCACGGCCACCGGACGCGCGTTTCGCACGGACGGCTACTATGTGGTGCCCGCCTATGCGCGCGGCTCGGTGGACCAGCCGGCCAATTCGGAATTCGTCACGGGCGACCTGCGCCTCGATTTTTTCCATGGCGCCCACCGCTTCTTTGCAGAGCTGAACATTCTGGCGGAAGATCGCCAGAACGGCACCAGCCTGACACATAACTCGACCAGCTTCGGCACGGCATCGCTGCACTATGTGTACGAGGGCTCGCACGATCAGATCTCATTCCTCGCGTTCCGCACGCAGGAGCAGTTTCACAGCGATTACTCTTCGGTGGCCGCGGACCGCAACTCCGAAAAGGTAACGCTGATCCAAACGGTACCGAGCAACGGTAACGGAGCCGACCTGCTGTGGAACCACCATGGCAGTTTCTGGAACACCGCCGTGGGAGCGGACGTGAATCAGGATCGCGGCTTCAGCGACGAGGCTTCGGTTCCGACCGGCTACAAGGTGAGCGGTGGAACGCTGCTGCAGCACGGTGAGTTTCTGCAATCGGATCTGGCGTGGAAAGGCTTCCGGTTTTTCGGTGGCGCGCGCGATCAGTTCACCGGACAGGGGCGGCGCTTCTTCAGCCCCAGCGGCGGCGTCACTTATGGAAAGAGCCGCTGGCGCGCCCGCGGATCGGTGTACCGCGCTTACCGCTCGCCCACGCTGAATGAGCTCTACCGGCAGTTCCGCGCGGGCAACACGGTGACACTGGCGAATGGCGATCTGATTCCGGAGACGCTGTTCGGCGCGGAAGCGGGCGCGGATTTCATCACGGAAACCGGAGCGGTTCGCGTCACGGTGTTTCGCAATGCGATCGATCATCTAATCACCAACGCGACCCTGAGCTCCACACCGACGCTGATCACGCGGCAGCGGCGCAACGGAGCCAACAGCCTTTCCCGCGGCGTGGAAGTGGGCGCCACCCGCCGCTGGCGCGAATGGCGCGCGGAAGCCGGGTATCTGTATGTGGATTCGGCCTACACCACGGGCGCGCTAATCCCGGAAGTTCCGAAGCATCAGGGTTCCGCGCAGCTCAGCTATGAGCACCGCGGCACGCTGGTCTCTGCCGGCATACGCGCCTACTCGGCACAGTTCGACGACGACCTGAATCAGTTCCGGCTGCCGGGTTATTCCACGGTGCAGCTGGTGCTGCGGCAGCGGTTAACCAAATGGCTGGCGGCCGATTTCGCCGCTGAGAATCTGCTGGACCACCAGTACTACAGCGGCTTCACGCCGACGCCGACCATTGGAGCCCCGCGCCTGATCCGCGGCGGCGTGCGCTTCAGCCTGCCGTAAAATAGAATCTTGACGGCCATTGTTCCTGACATTCTGGCCCGCATCGTTGAGCGGAAGCGGTCCGAACTGCGCGATGCGGCGGTTACCCGCGCGGAACTGGAACGGCGCGCGGCAGGAACGCACGCCCGTGATTTCGAAGCGGCACTGCGCGCGGCCCGTCCGGCGATCATCGCCGAGATCAAGAAGGCGTCACCCAGCCGTGGCGTTTTCGCGAGCGATTTCGATCCGCCGCGCATCGCCGCGCAATACGAGCAGGGCTGCGCCGCCGCTCTTTCGGTGCTGACAGACCGCGATTTCTTTCAGGGCTCGCTGGAGGATCTCGAGCGGGCGCGCGCGGCGGTGAAAATTCCCGTGCTGCGAAAAGACTTCGTGATCGACGAATACCAGATTGTGGAAGCCGCGGCGCATGGGGCCGACGCCATCCTGCTGATTACGGCCATTCTGGATGCCGACCAGATGCGCTCATTCCGTCAGCTGGCCCAATCCTACAACATGGCTGCGCTGGCAGAGGTGCACGACGAAGCTGAACTGGATCGCGCGCTGGCTTCAGAAGCCACGCTGATCGGTGTGAACAATCGCGATCTGCGGACGTTTGAGGTGAACCTCGCGACCTCGCTTCGTCTGGCGAAATATATCCCGGCGAGCGTGATCAAGGTGAGCGAGAGCGGCATTTTCACCAAGGCGCACATCGGGCAGCTTTCGGCTGCCGGGTTCCAGGCTTTTCTGGTGGGCGAATCGCTGATGAAGTCGGGCGATCCGGTGGGCGCGCTGCGAGCCTTATGTTCGTAAAGATCTGCGGGCTGACCACTCTCGAAGACACGCTGGCGGCAGTGGATGCGGGCGCGCAGGCGCTGGGCTTTAACTTCGTTCGCAGCAGTCCGCGCTACATCGCGCCGGAGGCGCTGGCAACGTGGATCGGCCAGATTCCGGCGCACGTGTGGCGCGTGGGCGTATTCGCCGACGAACCGGCCGCGGCGGTCGAGCGGTTCTCCGAAACGCTGCGCCTTGATATCGCGCAGCTGCATGGCCGCGAGACGCCGAGGGATGTGCCGCATGGCGTGCGCGTGTGGAAAGCGGCGCGGGTGACGGATGGCTTCAATGCGGCGGCCCTCGACCACTTCGATATTGAAGCGGTGCTGCTGGACGGCCCCGCATCCGGCACGCCCTTCGACTGGACTCTCGCGACAGGCGAGACACGCAAGCTGGTGCTGGCCGGTGGCCTGGACGCGCACAACGTGAGCGAAGCAATCGCCCGCGTGCGCCCATGGGGCGTGGACGTATGCTCGCGCATTGAATCCGCGCCGGGCAGGAAAGATCATGCGGCCATGCGCCGCTTCATTCAAACGGTATTCTCATGCTGATTTCCGAACCTAACGCCTCCGGGCACTTTGGCCCGTACGGCGGCCGCTTCGTTCCGGAAGTGCTGATGTCGCCTCTGGAAGAACTGGAGACCACGTTCTTCGAGGCGCGCAAAGATCCCGCATTTCAGGCAGAACTGGCCGATCTGCTGCGCAACTACGCCGGACGGCCGACGCCGCTCTACTTCGCCAAGCGGCTCTCGCGAAACCCTGGGCGGCGCGGACATCTACCTGAAGCGCGAAGACCTGCTGCACACCGGCGCGCACAAGATCAACAACTGCCTGGGGCAGGCTCTGCTGGCGCGGCGCATGGGCAAGAAGCGCATTATCGCCGAGACGGGCGCGGGCCAGCATGGCGTGGCGACGGCGACGGTGTGCGCGCTGTTCGGCTTGGACTGCACGGTCTACATGGGCGAGGAAGACATGCGCCGGCAGCGCCTCAACGTGTTCCGCATGCGCCTGCTGGGCGCCAAGGTGGTCGGCGTGACCAACGGCAGCCGCACCCTGAAGGACGCGATCAGCGAAGCCATGCGCGACTGGGTGACGAATGTCTCGACGACGCATTACCTGCTGGGCTCGGCGCTGGGCTCGCATCCCTATCCGCTGATGGTGCGCGAGTTTCATCGCGTCATCGGCGTGGAGGCGCGCGAGCAGATTCTGGAGCGCGCAGGGCCGCCTGCCGGACGCGATCTTTGCCTGCGTGGGCGGAGGCAGCAACGCGATCGGCATCTTCCATCCGTTCGTGGCCGATGCCGGCGTGCGGCTGGTCGGCGTGGAAGCGGGCGGACGCGGCGAACGGTCTCGGCGAACATGCGGCGCGGTTCAGCGGCGGCTCTCCGGGCGTGCTGCAGGGCGCGTTCAGCTACCTGCTGCAGGATGCCGACGGCCAGGTTTCGCTGACCCACTCGGTTTCGGCCGGGCTGGATTATGCGATGGTGGGCCCGGAGCACGCGTTTCTGCATGATGCCAGAACGCGCGGAATACACGTCGATGACCGACGCGGAGCGCTCGAAGCGGCCCTGCGGCTGAGCCGTACGGAGGGCATCATCCCGGCGCTCGAATGCTGCGCATGCGGTGGCCGAAGCGATTCGGCGCGCGCCGGCGGCGAAGGGCCAGATGTTCCTGGTGAACGTCTCGGGACGCGGCGACAAGGACATCGATATTTACCGCGAGAACTTTCCGGAACTGGACCAGATTTGACGCGCATCAACAAGCTCTTCGAAGACCTGAAAGCCCAAAACCGCAAGGGCCTGATCGCCTACATCACCGCCGGCGACCCTACGCCCGAGCATACACCGCGCCTGGTGGCTGCGCTTGGAGCGCGGAGGCGCGGACCTGATCGAACTGGGCGTGCCGTTTTCCGATCCGATTGCGGACGGACCCGCGATTCAGCGGGCCGGGGAACGCGCTTTGCGGGCCGGAACGACGTTGCGGCGAGTGCTCGAAATTGCGCGGAGAAATCCGGCATCAATCGGAAATTCCTCTGCTGCTGTTTACCTATCTGAATCCGGTGCTGCGCTACGGGCTGGAAGCTGTGGCCCGCGACGCCGCGGCGTGCGGCATTGATGGCTGTCTGCTGACGGACGCGAGCGTGGAAGAAGCCGAAGCGTACACGCGAGCCATGCAGGCGCAGAATCTGGACACGGTGTTTCTAGCCGCGCCGACCAGTTCCGAGCGGCGGCTGAAACTGGTGGCGCAGTACTCCCGCGGATTCGTTTACCTGGTTTCGCGAACCGGCGTGACCGGCGAGCAGTCGTCCGTATCGGCTTCGGTGGCGCCGCTGATTGCGCGGATGCGCGCCGAGACGGACCTGCCGCTGGCGGTGGGCTTCGGCGTTTCGCGGCCGGAACATGTGGCCGAAGTGGGAAGACAGGCGGACGCGGTGGTGGTGGGCAGCGCGTTCATGACCCTGATCGAAAAAAATCCGGATGAAGCCGCTGTAGAGGCTTTCACCCGGACTTTGAAAAGCGGCTTGGAAGCTTAGGAATTCTTCGACAGCAGCTCGATACCTTTTTTCAGGATGAGGTCGTCCGCAGGCTTCGCGGCCTCGTCCTTGCCGACCGGTTCGCCTTCCTCATCCACTTCAGCCTGAGCATCGGCTTCGGCCACGAGCGTGGCCGGGGTGACGCCGTTGTCCTGGATGGATTTGCCATCGGGACCGTAGTACTTGGCGACGGAAAGGATGATGGCGCCGCCATCTTCCATGGTGACAGCCTGGCGGATCGAGGCATCGCCGTAGGTGCGCTCACCGACCAGTGGAGCGCGCTTATCCTGCTGCAGTGCGGCGGCGGCCACTTCGGCGCCGTTCGCGGTGCCGCGATTAGTCAGGACAACGAGCGGGAGCTTTGTAATGTCTTTCGAAGGCTCGGCATTGAAATCCTTACGCGTGTAGCGCTGGCCCTTGACGTAAGTGATCAGGCCCTTGTCGAGGAACAGATTGGCGAGCTCGATGCCTTCGTCAGGACCGCCAATCGCGCAGTTGCGCAGATCGAGAACCAGCTTCTTCGCTCCCTGCTTCTGCAAGCTTTCGATATCCGCCGCGACTTCCTTCACCTTGCCGGTGGCCAGAGTTTCGGGGCGGATGTAGCCAACCTGATCGGGCATCATCTTCGAGATGACGGTGGGATAGGACGGAGCGGAGCGGACCAGCGTCATCTTCTGCGGCTCGGGCTTGCGGCGGAGCACGGTGATTTCGATTGAGCTGCCCGGCTGTCCGCGCATCAGCAGATTGGCATAGGCCAGCGGCATGTCGCGGGTGGCGACACCTTTGATGGTCTCGATCATGTCGCCGGTGGACAAGCCAGCTTTGGCCGCGGCCGAACCCGGAACGACATCGACGACTGCGATGTACCCGAACTTCTTCGAAAGGACGAGGCCGACATCGCCGCGGTAGGTATCGAAGTTCTTGAGGTATTCCTTGTACTGATCGGCGTTGAGATAGCTGGCGAACGGGTCGATGGATTCGAGCATGCCGTTCAAAGCACCGAGGGTGACATTCTTCATGTCCGGCTCTTCCACGTACTCGCTCTTGATGCGGGAGAGAACCTCGGTATACACGGCGAGGTGGCTGTACACACCGTTGCCGGGCGTTTCCGCCGGCGCGCCCTTGCTCAGGACGGTTCCCAGCAGAAGAACGAGGACCAGACAGGTGGAGGACAACACCACCACGAACTTTGAACGACTATTCATAAGACCTCAGACGTCTCCCGAGACCGAAATGGTGCTGAAATACCGCTGAATTTCAGTTTAGCCTAACCGATGTGGCAGTGGGCCAGGCCGCGCTTTTCGAGGTACTGCTGGTGGTAATCTTCCGCCATCCAGAAGGTGGTGGAAGGCTCGATCTGGGTGACGATGGGGCGCGAGAACTTCGCCTGCCACTTGTCGCGGGACGCGACAGCCCCCTGATGCTGGGCTTCGTCGAGATAGAAGATGGCCGAACGGTACTGGGTGCCGTGATCGGGACCCTGCCGGTTCAGCGTGGTGGGATCGTGATTTTCCCAGAAGACGTCGAGAAGCTGCTCGTAGGACACGCGGGCGGGATCGTATTCGACCTGCACCGCTTCGGCGTGATTAGTGCGGCCGGTACAGACCTCTTTATAGGTTGGCTCGGGTTTGGAACCGCCTTCATACCCAACCGCCGTCGCGAGAACACCGGGAATCTGTCGAAAAGTGGCCTCGACGCCCCAAAAACATCCAGCAGCAAAGGTAGCTTTCACTCTTTTATAGTAGCGCCGAGGGAAACGCGGGCGGCGGAAGAGCCGGGAAGCAGCTCGTCGAACTCCGGTTCCCGAATGCAGGCGAGTTCTGCGGCGAAGCTGTCAGATGGAGATTTTCCGGGGCGAAGGCAAGCGTTTGATATCGCGCTGGGCGGTCTGCCTCTGTGCGGCGTTGTGCAAGATTGTGCAAAATTGTGCAGGATTGTGCAGGTTTTCGTTATGCACAAGCGCCGGGTTGGCTAAACGAAGCCAAAATGGGCGCCTGAGTTCGGTCCGTCCACAAGGCGACACCGGAGCCGCCAGAGATGGGCAGAGAATAAGAAATAAGCAGCGAAAGCTGACTATACAAACCCGGGTTGTCCCTGGACCGAACTGCAAAAGTGCATTTATTTTCATCAACATAGCCTATTGTTAGTTAATAGCTGTTACCCATTAATTATATTGTTTTATCATTTAGTTTCGCTGAATATGGAGTGGTATGCAGCCGGATTGAAAAGGCCGCGCAGCGAGGATGGATACCACTCAGAGCATGAAGAACACGATTTGCAGGTTCAAGCGGAGGGCGCTGTGCCTTTCCGCGGCAGCAGTTTTCTCCTGCGTTGTTTCGGCGCAGGCAAGCACCAATTTAGTAACCAACGGCGGCTTCGAATCACTCACCAACGGACCCGGCCAGCTGGGCAATAACACCACCGCGACCGGCTGGGACACCACTGGTTACAACTTCGTGTTTGCCCCAGGTGCCGCGGATACTACCGGCTCACAGGGAGTTTACGGCTCGCTAACGCTGTGGGGGCCAAAGAACGGTTCCAGCAACGGACTTCCGGCAACGAGCCCGGATGGCGGAAACTTTGTCGCTGCCGACGGCGCTTTCGACCAGGGCGCCATCACCCAGACGATCAGCGGGCTGATTGCCGGCAACAGCTATACAGTCAGCTTCTACTGGGCGGGCGCGCAGCAATACAACTACGCCGGGGGCACGACGGAACAGTGGAAGGTGAAATTTGGCAGCCAGACACAAACGACTCCAGTGTTGAACAATTCCGTCCATGGGTTCACGGGCTGGAAGAGCGCAGCGCTGACTTTCACGGCAAGTGGAGCGACCGACGTACTTTCGTTCCTCGCGGTGGGAACTCCGAATGGCGAGCCGCCATTTTCTCTGCTGGACGGCGTTTCCGTTACAGCGACTCCGGAGCCGGGATTCTTCGTGGCTGGTCTGGGTTTGATGGGACTGATGGCGGGTATGCGGTTCCGTTCGAAGAAGCCGGTTCGCGATTAGCGTTCGCTAGAGGTGGTAGAGCCGGCGAGCGTTCTCGCGCAGCACCATGCGGGCGAGTTCGCGGGCGCGGTCGCGGGAGATAGTGCCGTCGCGCAGCATATCGGTGAGAGCGATGGAGAGGGCTTCCCTGCCCCGTCGCGCGGCCACGATGCCGGATTCCTCCCAGCCCAGTTCCTGGGAGAACGGATAAGCGTCGGTGGCGAACATGACTTTCTCCGGGACGTACGATAGCCACTCGCGGATGCTTTGCGCGAGCAGCGGCGGGTCGATGACGAGCGACTGCTGCGAAAAATCGAGGTAAGCGTTAGGTTTGGTGAGCAGGGCGGTGATCTGGTGGTCGAAGGGCCAGCCGCCATGTACCATGACGAAGGCAGCCGCGCGGAGATCGGGGGAGTTCAGGACCGGCTCAAGGAGCAGCGGATTGGCTCCGGCGACGTCGAAATAGCCACCGGCTCCGGCCATGGTGTGTAAGTGAACGGCCATGCCGAGGCGTCCGCATTCGGCGGCGATGTAGCGGAAGAGGAAATCCTGCAGCTGCTTGTAAGGACCGTGGCCGAGGTAGGCGCGTTCGGCGTCGGAGCGCTCCACACGGTCGAAGGCGAGTGAGCGCAGATAGGCGGCTTCGAACTTTTCGGCGACTGCGCCGCCTTGCTTATGGCGCTCGAGCGTGGGCGTAACCACCTGAGCCAAATAGGCGGCGAGAGTGGCGGGCCGCTTCGCGAGGCCGGATTCTTTGAGATAGCGGGCGCGCAGGACGTCTTCGAGAGCGAAGAACTCCTTGCGGTCGGGATTCTGCGCGGCGAGCGCGGCATTATCGAGCGGGAAAAGAAGGGCGTCCGCATAGGGCACCCAGCGGAACCGGGGCGGCGCAAGGCTGCCTCCCATTTCGACGCGGTTGGCGAGCATCACGTCGACATTCATCTGATCGAGAACCCATTCGGGATAGCGCGCGCCCTGCTGCCGCTTCACCTCCGCCTTGCCTTGTTGGAATATGCTGGGAAACGCACCGGGGCGGAACGCAAGCGGATCGGAGGCGGGCTCCATATGGTCGACAGGCAAAGCGTCGAAGAAGCGATCTTTCTGGCCCGCGGGCATGACGCGCACCGGGTGGGCGTGGTTGTCGATGGCCGGGATGCGGTCGATTTCGGCGGCGAGGTCCGGGTCTGCGCGCGGAGCGAGGCGCGGCGGGGTCCGGCAGGCTGTCAAAATGAGCGCAAGGGTGAGGATCTTCGCAATCGCCATTCCCAGCAGGATAGCCCGCGCGGGCACATTCGACTTTTTCGGGCGAACGCGCGTCAGTAGACAAGGAGCCGTAATTTGATCTTTCGGGCGGTGGAAGATGCCGACCTGATCCAGAAAACGCGCAAGGGGGATGTGGAGGCTTACAACCTTCTGGTATCCCGCTGGGAGAAGCGCGTCTTTAATTATCTGCTGCGCATTGTGGGGAACCGCGAAGACGCGTTCGATCTGAGTCAGGACGTGTTTTTAAAGGGATATCAGAACATCCGCAAGCTGGACGATCCCACGCGATTCGCCCCCTGGCTGTTCCGGATTGCCCACAACGAAGCGTACTCCCTGTTTCGCAAACGGCGGCCTGAGGTGGATTCGGAAGAGGCACCGGAGCCGAGGGTGAATATGTCAGGCGGGGCGGCGTCTATGGAAGTGTCGCTGGCTGTGACGGCGGCGCTGGACCGGCTGAATGCGGAACAGAAGGAAGCGGTGGTCTTGAAAATTTATCAGGGTTTCAAGTTTGAGGAAATGGCCGAGATTCTGGCGATCCCGGTTTCGACAATTAAGAGCCGGCTGTACACGGCGCTGGATTTGTTGAAGGCGGATCTGGCTCCGATTGAGAGGAAGAACTGGCGATGAGTTGCAGCGCGTTTGACGTTCGCGATTACTTTTTGGGGGAACTGCCGGAGGCCGAACGGCTGCCGGCGGGCCGCCACATTCAAAGCTGTGACGAGTGCGCGGGCGAGCTGGAGCAGTTGAAGCTGATGCGGAGCGCGCTGACGGCATTGCCGGACGAGGAGCCGCCGCAGCGGATTGGGTTCGTTTCGGACAAAGTGTTTGAGGAATCGCCGGTGCGGCGCTGGCTGGGGGCGTTCTGGGTTTCGGGCGCGCGGCTGGGGTTTGCGTCAGCGGCGTTGCTGGCGATTGCGCTGGTGGTCACGAACACCCGTCAGCCAGTACGCGTGGTGGAGACCAAAACCGTGGCGGCGAGTACGGCGGTGGCGCCGGCGCAGGTGCAGGCAATCGTGGACCAGGCCGTGCGGCGGGCAGTGGCGGAGACGGAAGTGCGGCAGGAGAAGAAGACGCGCGCATTGCTGGCCGCCTCTGAAGCGAAGAGCGAACTGACGCAGAAGGCGCTGAATGCGCAGCTGGTGCAGCTGGCGGATTCCTACGACATCATGGTGAAACGCAACCGCGTGCTGCGGGCATCGGCCATGGAGTTCGGGGGGCAGCAGTGAAGCGGATTTTTGCGGCGGGAGCGCTGGCGGCGTGCCTTGCGCTGGCGGCTCCGGTGGTAAAGCGAAGCAGCCTGGCGGCGATGGAGCAGGATTTCGGGCGCAGCCTGAACAAGGCGCAGATGGAGATGCTGGCGGCTCCGCGCGGGGTGTATCTGCAAGGCTACGGCGCGGTGTTCATGACGGATGTGAATCTGGTGTACACGCCGTCGATCAATCCGTTCCGGCTAACAATCGAGCCGGAAGTGATCGACAGGATTCACCGGCAGAAGATGGCACAGGTGCCGGTGCTGCGGGAGAACATGCGGCAGATTCTGCTGGAATCGGGATCCGCGCTGGAGACGGTGCCGTTGGATGAACAGGTGGTGCTGGTGGTGACGTTCGCGAACGAGAAGTGGGAAGTGACGGCGGGGCTGCCTTCGCAGATCACGATGCAGGCGCGGCGTTCGAATCTGATTCAGGCGAAGATGGGCAAGGTGAACGCCGAGAACGTGATTCGCGTGAAGGAACTGTGATCGAGACCGCGACGGACCGGTTGACGGAGACGGCGGGAGCCGGGGCGCCTCCGCGCCTGGGGGAGATGCTGATTGCGCGCGGCCTGATTGACCGGAAGATCTGGAGCGCGCGCTCGAACTGCAGCGGGAGCGCGGCGACAAGCTGGGCAAGATTCTGGTCGACATGGGCTTCATCGCGGCGCGCGATGTGCTCTCCGCGCTTTCGGAGCAGCTGGGGATTCCGCTGGCGGTGCTGGACGGACCGCCGCCGGCCGCGCCGGAGCTGGACGGACTTTCGGCACGCTTCCTGCGGCAGTCACGGTTCATTCCGGTTGCGCACGAAGGCAGCACGCTGACGCTTGCGATGGCCGATCCGCTGGATTTCGAGACCATCGCTGCGGTGCGCAGCTTTTCGGGTCTGCGAGTGCTGGTCCGGAGCTGGCGGGCGAGCAGGAGATCCTGGACGCGATCGATCGCTATTTACGGCGAGCGCGAGAAGCAGCCGGGCGACGCGGACGCGGATTCGGCGCAGGCGGTGCGAAGATCTGGAACACCTGCGCGACATGGCGAGCGAAGCGCCGGTCATCCGGCTGGTGAACGCGATGATCGCGCAGGCGGTGGAGAAGCGCGCGAGCGATATTCACATCGAGCCGTTCGAGAAAGAGTTTCGGGTCCGCTACCGCGTGGATGGCGTGCTGTTCAATCAGGAGCCGCCGCCGCGCGAGATGAAGGCGGCGATTATTTCGCGCGTGAAGCTGATGGCGAAGCTGAATATCGCCGAGCGCCGGCTGCCGCAGGACGGCCGCATCAAGATGAAGACGCTGGGCCGCGAAGTGGATCTGCGCGTTTCGACGCTGCCGACGCTGTATGGCGAAAGCGTCGTGATGCGTCTGCTCGACCGTTCGGCGGGCGATTTTTACGATCTGCGAAGCTGGGCTTCGACGAGCACATGCTGGCGCGCATGGAGCACTACACGTCGCTGCCGCACGGCATTTTCCTGGTGACGGGGCCGACGGGCAGCGGCAAATCGACCACGCTGTATTCGGCGCTGAAGCGCATCAATCAGACCGACAAGAAGATCATCACCATCGAAGATCCGGTGGAGTATCAGATGGACGGGATCAATCAGATCCACGTGAATCCGCAGATCGGGCTGACGTTCGCGTCGGGGCTGCGGCATATCGTGCGTCAGGATCCGGACGTGATCATGGTCGGCGAAATTCGCGACCGCGAGACGGCGGATATCGCGATCCGCGCGGCGCTGACCGGCCACTTTGTGTATCTCGACGCTGCACACCAACGACGCGCCGAGCGCGATTACGCGGCTGACGGACATGGGCGTGGAGAATTATCTGATCACGTCGTCGCTGGTGTCGGTGCTGGCGCAGCGGCTGGTGCGCGTGATCTGCAAGCACTGCAAGGAGCCGAACGGGCACGGCGATCACGTCCGTTCGGCGAGCACGATGGAGTACGTATCGCGGGGCGGGCTGCGAGACGTGCGTCGGGAACGGGTTACAAGTCGGCGGCGTGGGGATCTTCGAGCTGATGGAGTTGAACGAAGAGATCCGCAAGCTGATCATGACGAATGCCGATGCGGTCGAAGATCACGGAGGCGGCGCGGCGCAACGGGATGCGCAATCTGCGCGAAGACGGCTGGCTGAAGGTGGCGAACGGGGTCACGACGGCGGACGAAGTGATGCGCGTGACGCAGGAGTTTTAGATGGCGATCCAGCTTCTTACTTCCGAGCGGTCGCGTCGGATGGCAAGCTGCGCACCGGCAGTCTGACGGCCGAGAGCGACAAGTGGGTGGCGCGCGAACTGCGCAAGCAGGGGCTGACGCCGGTCTATGTCGGGCGTGGAGGAGAAGAAAGGCGTCCGAGCTGCAAGCTGCCGCACGTTCGGCGCGGAACGGCGCCGCGACGTTCTGTTCTTCACGCAGGAGACTTTCGACGCTGCTGAACGTCCGGCGTGCCGCTGGACCGCGCGCTGGCCATCACGGGCGAACTGACGGAGCGGCCGGAGTTCCGCTTGATCGTGCTGGACATGCTGCGGGTGCTGAAGGGCGGCCAGTCGCTGGCCGACAGCCTGGCGACGCATCCCGAATACTTTTCCGATCTGTTCATCAACATGGTGCGGGCGGGAGAAGCCGGCGGAGTCCTGGCGCAGGTCTTCGAGCGGCTTTCGGAATTCGAGCGCTCGCGCGACGATCTGCGCGAGCTACATCATTTCGTCGATGATCTATCCGGCGCTGCTGGCTGCTGGTGGGCATGGCGTCGATCTTCGTGCTGCTGAATTTCGTGGTGCCGCGGTTCGCGTCGCGTCTTCGAAGACTCGCACATGAAGATTCCGCTGCCGACGCAGATGATGCTGGAGACGAGCAAGTTCGTGCAGTGCGTGGTGGTGGGTGGTCGGCGCTGGCGCTGATCAGGGTCGGCGGTGCTGTTCCGGCGTATATACGCAGACCGCGGCGGGCGCGCTGTGGTGGGACACGTACGCGGCTGAAGATTCCGCTGCTGGGCGATGCGCTGCGGAAGGCGGAGACGGCGCGGTTCGCGCGCGCGATGGCGACGCTGGTGGCGAACAGCGTGCCGCTGGTGCAGTCGATCGGGATCTCGGCGGGATTCTGAATAACAGGAAGATCTCGGGCGTCGCTGGAGGAAGTGTCGCAGGGCGTGAAGCGCGGCGAAGGCATCGCGGGGCCGCTGAAGCGCGCGGGCGTGTTTCCGCCGCTGGCGGCGCATCTGCTGACGCGTGGGCGAAGAGACCGGCAAGCTGGACGCGATGTTCGCGCGCATGGCGGACATCTACGAAGCGGACACGCGGTCGGCGATCAAGCGCTTTACGTCGCTGTTCGAGCCGCTGGTGATTCTGGTGATGGGCATCATGGTGGGCGCGCTGATTTTGAGCATGCTGCTGGCGATTACGAGTATCAACGACGTGGCAGTGTAGGAGAATTCGATGAATGAAAACCGTATGACGAGAGCAAGCCGGCGTCACGCTGATCGAGATGCTGGTGGTGGTCACCATCATCGCGCTGTTCGCGGCGCTGGTGGCGCCGCGCGATGTTGAAGCAGGGAGACAAGGCGCGCACGACGATGGCGCACGCGCAGATGAATTCCTTCATGACCGCGCTGGGGAGCTATAAGCTGGACACCGGCACATTTCCGACCACCGAGCAGGGCCTGCAGGCGCTGCGCGTGAAGCCGGGCGATCTGGCGAACTGGCATGGTCCGTATCTGCCGAAGGATATTCCGACGGACCCGTGGGGACATGCCTTACATCTACAAGTTTCCGGGCGACCACGGCGATGAGCCGGACATTATCTCCTACGGCGCGGACGGCCAGCCCGGCGGAGATGGCGTGAATGCCGACATCGTCAGCTGGTCAACAAGTGAACGGAACGCGGGGCGTCACGCTGATCGAGATGCTGATCGTGGTGGCGATTGTAGCGGTGGTGGCGGGCCTCTCGTTTCCATCGGTCGCTTCGGGGCTGGATACCATCCGGCTGCGCTCCTCTTCAGATTCGATCATCGGGTTTTTGAATGGCGCGATGAGCCGCGTGGAGCGTAAGGAGCAGGCAATGGAAGTGGTGGTTTCGCCACGCGAGCGTACAATTACCCTGATCTCCAGTGAGCCGGGATTCACGCGGCGCCTGGAGATGCCGGACGGTATCAAGATCGCGGGAGACGAGCCGCGGGAATTTATGCTGCTGCCGGGCGGCACACCGCCAGCGATGGGAATCGATATTTACAATGCGAGCGGAGCGCATAAGATTATCCGCATTGACCCGGTGACGGGCGTACCGCAGTCATGAACGCGCGCGGGATTCACGCTTCTGGAAGTGATGGTCGCAACGCTGATTATGGGCGTGGCGGTGGTGTCGCTGCTTTCGAGCATCAGTGTCTCGATGCGCAATGCGGCGCGGCTGACCGCTTACGACCGCGCGGTGATGCTGAGCCGCACGAAGATGGACGAGATTCTGACGGACCACCGCATCCCGACAGATTCGACGCTGGAAGGAACGTTTGACGCGAACACGGGGTGGCGTGCGCATTTGAGTCCGTTCGAGACGCAGACGGGGGCGCGGCCGGGAAGCCAGATGCTGGAGCGCGTGGAGCTGGAAATCTGGTGGAACACTCCATCGGGCGAGCGCCGCACGTTTCCGCTGGAAGCCTACCGCCGGAATTTCATCCCATTGCAGCCGATTCAATGAAGAGCCGCGGGGAAGCCGGACTGACGCTGGTGGAGGTGCTGATCGCGACCTCGCTGGTGGGGCTGCTGAGTGTCGGGATGCTGTGGGCGATTCGCGTGGGCGTGGGCGCGATGGGCAAGGCGAACGACAAGCTGATCGCGAACCGGCGCGTGACGGGATCGCAGCGGGTGCTGGAGCAGCAGATCGCCGGGTTCATGCCGGCGGTGGCGACGGTGGCTACGCTGCAGGGGCTTCCGGCGGCGCGCATTCCGTTCTTTCAGGGCGAGCCGCAGACGATGCGCTTCGTTTCCACGTATTCGCTGCGCGAGGGGTCGCGCGGGAAACCGCAGATTCTGGCGTTCCAGGTGATCCCAGGAGAACAGGGGCGGGGCGTGCGACTGATTGTGGACGAGTATCCGTACACGGGTCCCATGGCGGCGGGGCAGTTCGTGACGGGCCGGCAAAACGACCCGGTGCTGATGAAGATGATCACGCAGTTCGCGCCGGTGGAAGTGGGGCCGCGCTCATTCGTGCTGGCGGACAAGCTGGCGTCCTGCCAGTTCTTTTATGAGGAGATGCGGCCGAAGCCGGAGATTGAGCGCTGGGACCCGGCGTGGTTTCTGGATACGTGGCCGGAAGGAATCCGGATTGAGATGACGCCGCTCGACGCAACGTCGAATGCTCTGCATATGGTGACGGTGACGGCTCCGCTGCATGTGACGCGGCTGGCGATGGAGGCGTATGACGACCAGTAGGCGGGGCGGTGCGCTGTTGGCGGTGATGTGGCTTTCGGCGGCGCTGGGAGCGATCGCGTTCAGCGTAGCGAGTTCCGTGCGCGGGGAAACGGAGCGGGCTTCCACTTCCGTGGACGAGGTGCGGTCATATTATCTGGCGACAGCGGCGCTGGACCGCGCTGTGCTGCAGATGCAATGGGGCGCGCCGTTTTACCGGCTGGGACAGCCTACGTCTAGAGATGCAGTTTCCGACGGGCGAGGCGATGGTAGAGATTGTGCCGGAGACGGCATTTCTGAACGTGAACCAGATTCAGCCGGACCGGCTCTATTCGCTGCTGCTGGCGCTGGGACAGGATGAAGCGCACGCGGCCGAGGTGACGGAGAGCATCGTGGACTGGCGGAAACCGCTGGTGACGCCGGACGGTCCGCTGGACGACTTTTACCTGAACCTGACTCCGTCTTTCCGGCCGCGGCACGCGTCTATTCAGGAGATCGAAGAGCTGCTTTCAGTAAAAGGGATGACACCGGATCTTTATTACGGGACCTGGGTGCGCGACACCTCCGTTACGCCGCCGCAGCTGGTGGCGCGCGGCGGTCTGCGCGATTGCCTCTCGGTATATGGCAGCGCGGGCGCGGTGGATGTGAACGGCGCGGCTCCGGCGGTGCTGGCCATTTCGGGCTTGTCGCCGGAAGCGGTACAGGCGGTGGTGGCGCGGCGGCCGTTTCACAATGGCGCGGAATGGCATGACTTCACGCAGGGAGACCCTTCGTTCGCGCGGGTGCGCATCGGCGGGAATTCGATGTATCAGCTGCGCGCCACGGCGCGGCTGCGGCTGCCTAACGGACAGTTGTCGGACTTCCGGCGCCGGGTTGCAGAGACGGTGAAGTTCCAGCCGAGCGCGCAGCCGAATTTTGTGGTGATGCGATGGTACGACCGTGGTTGAAGAGCAGACGCCGCTAACGCCGGCCGCCACGGCGACGCAGCCTTCGGGGACGCAGCAGCTGACGCGCTGGCTGGCATTCGGGACCGCAGTGGGAATCGAGATCGGCGAGCAGGCCATGCAGGCGGTGCTGGTGCGTGCCCGGCCGGCAGGCGTGACGATGGTCTCCACGCACACGATCGAGAGATTTCGCGAGCGCCCGGCGAAGGACTGGGGCACCGAGTACCATCACTGGCTGGGCCAGTATGGCGGCAAGCATCTCTCGGCGACGGTGGTGCTGCCGCGAGCGAAGGCGATTGTGCGGCACCTTGCGCTGCCGGGTGTGGCGAAGAAGGATATCCAGGCGGCAATCAGTTACCAAATCGACGCGCTGCATCCGTGGGGCGACGAAGAGGTGGCGTGGGGCTGGTCACCGGCGGGCGCGGGTTCGGTGGTGGTGGGACTGGTGCGCCAGGCGACGCTCGACAGCTATCTGCATCAGTTCCAGGATGCGGGCGTACCGGTGGCGGGATTTACGTTTTCGGCCTCGGCGATCTATGCCGCGCTGCGCCTTTACGGGCCGGCTCCGAAGGAATTCGCTGCGTGGCGTGAAGAAGAGACAGGCGCGGTGGAAGTGTACGGCGAGAGCGCGGCGCGGGCGGTGTTTTCGGCGGAATTCGATATGCCCGCCGCGCGGGCGCTGACGCTGGCGCGGGCGGAACTGCGGCTGATTCCGGAAGATGCGCGCTCGCTGGTGAGCATTCTGCCGCAGCCGCGAAACGTGGCAAGCTTTTCGCCCATCGCGTATGCCGCGGCTCTGGCAGCAAGTGGCGTCTCGCCGCGTGCCGCACGCCAACCTGCTGGCGGCTGAGCAGCGCACGGTGCATTCGCGCGTGCGCTGGGTTCCGACGATTGTTTTAGCGCTGGCGCTGCTGGCGGCGGGGTCCGCGCTGTTTGCGTATCAGCAGATCCGACAGAGGCGCTACCTGGCTGAGATCTCGGCACAGATTGCGCGGGTGCAGCCGGTGGCGATGCGGGCGGCTGCGCTCGACCGCCGCACGGCGGAGGATCGCGCGCGCATCCGGGTGCTGGATCTGTATCGGAAACGTCCGCAGGGCGATGTGGAAGTGCTGGCAGAGCTGAGCCGGCTGCTGCCGCCGAATGTGTGGACGACGTCGATGGACATTACGGAAGACACGGTGACCATCACCGGGGAAGCGGACCAGGCGGCGGGTCTGCTGAAGATTCTGGATTCTTCGCCGCTGTTTCAAAACTCGGAATTTCAGATGGGGCTGGTGAAGACGCAGCAGACGGAAAGCTTCCGCATTCGCACGCAGAGGAGGCCGCGCAAGTGAGCGACAGAGAGAAGCGTCTGCTCCTGCTGCTGATTCCGGCGGTGCTGGCGGTGGTTATCCGGTATGCATTTTTCAACAGCGACAGCAGCGTGAGCGCTCCGAGCGCGGTGGTGGCGGCGGATTCGGCACCGGTGGCGGAAAAGCGTCTGGCGAAACTGCGGCAGGTGGCGGCGACGGTTCCGGCCAAACAGACCGTGCTGAACGAGGCGGAAGCGGAGTTAAAGCTGCGCGAGCGCGGCATCATCATCGCGGAGACGGCGGCGCAGGCGCAGGCGCATCTGCTGGAGGTGGTGCGGCGGGAGGGCAAAGCCGAGAACATCGATGTGCGCGGCGGGGAATTGGGACAGCTGAAGAAGTTCGACGAGTATGGCGAAGCAAGCGTCTCCGTGACGTTCGACTGCCACATCAACGAGTTCGTGAATTTCATTGCGGCGATGTCGCACGAGCCGGAACTGATCGGGCCGCAGGAACTGCACATTCACCCGATCAATCCGAAGGAAAAGACGATCAATGTGCGGATGACGCTGGCCGGACTGGTGCCGAAAAAACTGGTTCCGGAGAAGAAAGGATTTTCGTTTTGAACCGCAGGCTCATCCTGCTGAACCTGGTGCTGGCGGGGCTGACGGTGGCGGCCGGATGGAAGCTGCGCGAGCAGTATCTGGCGGACCAGCGCACGGCAGCGGTGGTTCGTAAGAATCCGGTGAAGCCGGTGCCGCCGCCGGCGATTGTGCCGACGCCGAAGCCTGACCCGTTTACCGGGGTGGCGTATGCGGATGTGGCGCAGAAGAATCTTTTCGCCAAAGATCGCAATCCCAACGTCATTGTGGATGTGGTTGCGCCGCCTCCTCCGAAGAAAATGCCGCCGCTGCCGGTGCTGTTCGGCGTGATGGGATTACCGAGCGGCATGACGGCGCTGATGGCGGAGAAGCCGGGCGCGCGTACGCATGGCGTGCATGTCGGCGACATGGTGGGCGATTTCAAGCTGGTGGCGCTGACGACGCAGACCGTGGGTTTCGAATGGGACGGGAAGCGCATCGATAAGAAAGTGGACGAGCTGACCGACCGTCCGGCGGCTCCGCCAGAGGGAGCGCCGGCGACGGCCGCGGCGAATGTGGCGCCATCGGGAGCGGCTCCGAGCGGGCCTCCGGCGGCGGCGAAACCTTCGGCGATCACGATTGGCGACAACGTGAAGGCGTGCAGTCCGAACGATCCCTCACCGGCCGGAACGGTGGCGGATGGGTATCGCAAGATTCTGGAACCAACTCCGTTCGGCAATGCCTGCCGGTGGATCAAGACCAATTAGACGGCAAAGGAAACGATGAAGAACATAACGACGCTACTGCTGCTGGGCACGGCCCTGCTGGGAGCTGCCGACGACAAGAGCAAGAAAGCTCCCGTGCAGGCAACGGAGATTACCATTCCCGCCGGCGCGAAGGAAACCGAAGACGGCAGCTTCCGCTATACCGATGCCAAAGGCAAGAAGTGGGTGTATCGCAAGACGCCGTTCGGTGTGGCGAAGGCGGAAGACAAACCCGCGCCGGTGCAGCCGCAGATGGAAGATACGCTGACGAAGGCGACGATCAGCGGCGACACGGTTCACTTTGAAAAGCCGACGCCGTTCGGGACGACGAAATGGGACAAGAAGACCAGCGACCTCGACGCGAATGAGCAGAAGATTGTCGACCGTCTGAAGAACAAACAATGATCCGGGCGAAGAGCGCGTTCGGAACGACGATGGCGCTGCTGGCCGCGGCGGCGCTGAGCACGGCGCAGGCTCCTCCGCCTCCCGCGCCGCCGGCAGCAGCGGCTCCTGGTTACAACCTTAAGAACGCATCGCTGCTGGAGGTGATCGATATCCTCGCGCGCGATCTGCACATCAACTACATCCTGGATCCGAAGGTAAACGGCGGCTCGGTCACCATCAGCACGTACGGTCAGGTAAAGGTGACGGACCTGCGGCCCATTCTGGAAACCATTCTGCGCATGAACGGACTGGCGATGGTGCAGGTGGGCGACTTCTTCCGCATCGTTCCTGCGCCGGCTGCTTCCAAGCTGCCGATTGCGCCGCAGATCGGGATGAAGGAGTTTCCGCAGGACGAGCAGATGGTGCTGGATCTGATCTTCCTGAAGTACATGACCGCGGCGGAGATGAAGACGATTCTGGATCCGTTCATCGGCGAGAGCGCGACGGTGGTGGTGTATACGCCGGCGAACCTGCTGATGATTCAGGACAACGCGCGGAACATGCGGCGCACCACCGATCTGATCAATATCTTCGATGCGGACCAGTTTGCGGGACAGCGCGTTCAGCTGTTTACAACGGTGAACAGCCGGCCTTCCGATGTGGTGAAGGAACTGGACACGATCTTTCGCGCGTATGCGCTGAACGAAAAGACATCGGCGGTGAAGTTTCTGGCGATCGACCGGATCAACACGGTGCTGGCGGTGGCAGCGAATGCCGGGGTGTTCGTGGCGGTAGCGGACTGGATCAAGAAGCTGGACGTGCCGGTGAAGCTGCCCGCGGGCGCAGTGGACAACTACTTTTACAAGCTGAAGTACGGCCGCGCAGAGGTTGTTGGCGGCGTGATCTCGCAGTTGTATGGGCAATCCGGCGTGGGCGGGGCGAACGGCGCATACAGCCAGGCGGGGCAGCGCTTTAACGGGGGCGGCTTTCCTTCGAATATTTCTCCTTCGTATGGCGGCGTGTTTGGCGGGGGCGGCGCAGGCGGCGCGGGTGGATTCTCGAACGGTGTGGGCACACAGGGTTATGGCGCGACCACCAATGCGTCGTCTCCGTTTCCTTCGAACGCGGTGACGGGCAGCCCGGTGACGACGCCTCCCTCGGCGCTGACGGGAGCCTTTGGGGGCGCGGCAGCGGCGGGCGGCACGGGTACGGCGGGCGCGACGGGAACGCCTGGGGCCCCGGGCACCGGAACCGATCAGACAGGCAGCTATCTCAGTTCGGGCGTGACCTCGCTCGGCAACCTGCCGCGTATCATTCCCAATCCCTGGGACAACTCGCTTCTGGTGCAGGGTACGCCGCAGCAGTGGCAGCAGATTCTGCGCCTGCTGGATCAGCTGGACGTGGCGCCGCGGCAGGTGCTGATCGACGCCAAGATTTACGAGGTGGATCTGAGCGACGCGCTGAGTTACGGCGTTGAGAGTTATCTGAATCAGCTGGGCGCGGCGTCAGGCGGCGTCAGCAGCCTGCAGCTGCTGGGCTCGGGAGGTCAGGCAGGCCTGGGATTGACGGCGGGTATGCTGGTGGGCCACAGCAGACAGCTGCTGGGCGCACTGACGGCGAGCGATCTGAAGACCAGAACCAAGGTGATCTCCGCGCCGAGCGTGATTGCAACGGACAGCATCCCGGCATCGATCACGGTAGGCTCGTCGGTACCTACACTGGCAGCGCAGGCGGTTTCCCCGGGGCTGACGAGCGGCGGCACATCACAGTTTACGCAGTCAATTCAGAACCAGAGCACGGGCGTGGCGCTGAACATTGTGGCGCGGGTGAACGCGAGCGGCGTGGTGACCATGATTATCGATCAGAGCGTAACGTCGCCACAGGCGACGAGCCCGGCGAACTCGGGCAGCAGCATCGACTCGCCTTCGTTTTCGCAGCGCGCGATTAGTACGCAGGTGACGGTGCAGGATGGCGACACGGTGGCGATTGGCGGAATCATTCAGGAAAACAATTTGTTCAGCCATGGCGGCATTCCGGGGTTGAACCGGATCCCCTATCTGGGCGGACTGTTCGGCAGCGTGAGTTATTCGAAGCAGCGGACCGAGTTGATTATTTTCCTGACGCCGCGCGTAATTTATGACACCAATCAGATGGTGGACGCGACGGAAGAACTGAAGGACAAGGTAAAGAGCCTGATGAAGAACATCGGTCAGGAATCAGGGCGTTAACAAAAATACATATGGAATAATAGGTGCAGTTTTTTCACGCGGGGTGAGACATGAAGCACTGCACTTTGGTTTTGACAGCGGTTACAGCGACAGCGTTTTTGGCCAACGCGCAGGACACGCGCCGAGCGGCCTTTATCGGCGGCGGCGATCCGGGGCGCGGCAAATGCACGTTGGAAGTGGTGGTGGATGGAGCGGCGGAAGTGGCCGTTCGCGGAGACACGGCGAACGTGCGCACGCTTTCGGGGCAGCCTTCGCAGCTGCGCCGCTTTGACTGCACTTCTCCGATGCCGCCGAATCCTTACAACTTCCGGTTTTCTCCGGTGGACGGTCGCGGCAGGCAGACGCTGATCGGCGATCCACGCTCGGGCGGGCCGATTGCGGTGCGTATCGACGACCCGCAGGGCGGGGCCGACAAATATAAATTCGATTTGTTCTGGGAGAATGGCGGCGGCGGTGGCCGCGAGGGAGGCCGCGACGGCGGGGGCCGCGACTTTGGACGGCGCGCATTCGGCGGAGACGATGCCGTGCGCGTGTGCCGGGAAGCCATTGCGCGACAGGCAGGCGACCGCTTTGGCTCTCGCGACGTACAGTTCCGGCGCATTGCTATGGACGATAATCCTGGACGCAACGACTGGGTAACGGGGCTGCTGGTGGTGGGCAACCGGCCGGAGCCGATGCGATTTTCCTGCTCAGTGGATTTTGCCACGGGACGAATACGTTCCGCGGATATTGAAGCCCGCGGGGAGTTTCGTCAAGCGCCTCCGCCGGACGGCAATCGCGCTTTTCAGAACTGCCAACGCGCCGTGCAGGACCGGCTGCAAGGAGATGGCTTCGGACGCGTGGAGTTTCGATCGATTGCGGTGGCGGACCGTCCCGACCGGTTGCGCGGCTCCGCTGTGGGGTATCGCCGCGACGGCAGCATAACGGAATTCGATTTCTTCTGTTCCGTGGAAGCGCGCGATGGCAACCTTCGCGATGTGGAAGTGCGCCGGCGGTAAGTATAAGCCGCATTTTTGAGCAAAGCGATCCTGATCCGCGGCGCACGCCAGATGGTGACGCTGCGCGGTCCCAAAGCGCCCCGCCGCGGAGCGCTGCTGAACGATCCGGGCATCATTACGGATGGCGCGATGCTGATCCGCGACGGCATTATCGAGGAAGTGGGACCGACGCGGCGGCTGGAGCGACTGGCGGCAGCGCGCGGTGCGATTGAAATCGATGCTACGGGGAGGGTGGTCATCCCGGCCTTTGTGGACGGCGGCGCGCGGGTGGCGTATTCGCACACGGGGGCGGCGCATGGCGAACCGGGATTTGCGCAGGCCTGTGAAGCGCGTGCGCACTTTGTGGAGGGCGCGCGCGGGCTGCGGCTGCTCTCACGGCTGCGCCTTGATTTCCGCTGCCGGGTGGTGCTGGGCGACATGCTGCGGCATGGAACCACGACAGTGGAAGCGCAATCCGGCTATGGCTTGGATGAAGCATGTGAGGTGAAGACGCTGCGGGTGTATCGCAGTCTGCGTCTCGAGCCAATCCAGCTAATCCCTACCTACCTCGCGAGCACCACGCCGGCCGCGTTCGCGTTCGACCCCGGCGCGTATCTGGAGAAGACGGCTATTCCGTTGCTGACGAAGATTGCGAGGCGCAAACTGGCGCGCTTTGTGGATATCCGCTGCGCTTCAGACGGGTTCCGGGCGCGGGATGCCCGGCGGTTTTTGAGCGCGGCGCGCGAAGCGGGCCTGCGTCTGAAGATCCAGGCGCAGGAAGAATTTCCCGACGAATCGGTGGGGCTGGCGGCGGAGTTCGCGGTGAGTTCGATCAGCCATGTGGAGCAGATTTCGGCGGCGGACGTTTTACTGATCTCGGGTTCGAGCGTGGTAGTGATGCTGTGTCCGGGGGCGGCGTGGAAATCCCGAACAGGCCGTTTTGCGCCGGCGCGCGCGCTGATCGATGGTGGCGCGGCGGTTTCGCTGGCGTCGAACTTCAACTATGAAAGCAGTCCGTATTACAGCATGCCGTTCATTGTGGCTCTGGCGTGCCGACACCTGCACATGACGCCGGCGGAAAGCCTGGCTGCGGCGACCATCAACAGCGCGTACGCGGCGGGATGCGGCGCGACAGCGGGGTCGCTGGAGGCTGGCAAAGCGGCGAATGTGCTGATTTTGAAGAGCGGCGACTATCGCGACATCGCGTATTTCGCGGGCACAAATCCGGTGCATACGGTGCTGCGGAACGGCAGGGCGGTTTGATCGAAGCGGTTCCCAACTTTTCGGAAGGCCGCGATGCGGCGACGATCGCTGCGCTGGCGCGGGCAGTGACGGAGACGCCGGGAGCGCGGCTGCTGCATGAGACGTCGGACTTCGATCACCATCGCACGGTGCTGACGGTGGCAGGAGAACGCGATGCGGTGTTCGCGGCAGCGGTGGCGTTGGCGGGCACGGCGGTGGAGCGCATCGATTTGACGCGGCATGCCGGCGTGCATCCGCGGCTGGGAGCGATGGATGTGCTGCCGTTTGTGCCGCTGGCCGGAACGACCATGGGCGAATGCGTTGCGCTGGCGCGCGCGACGGGCGAGGAACTGTGGGCGCGGTTCCGGCTGCCCGTGTATCTGTACGAAGCGGCGGCGCAGGTGCCGGAGCATCGGGCACTGGAGAATCTGCGGCGTGTGGATTTTCGGGGAAAGCCGGACATCGGAGAAGGCCGCCATCCGACGGCGGGCGCGGCGGCGGTAGGCGCGCGGCCGTTCCTGGTAGCTTGGAATATCTGGCTGCGCACGGAGGATTTGGAAGTGGCGAAACGCGCCGCGAAGCGGATTCGCGCATCGTCAGGCGGGTATGCAGGGGTGAAGGCGATCGGACTGCAGCTGGCGAGCCGCGGCGCGGTGCAGATATCGATCAACTCCACCGATTTTCAGGCAACGCCGCTGCACGTGGTGTTCGAAGCGGTGGCGGCCGAGGCGAAGAGCGCGGGAGTTCCGGTGATGGGCAGCGAGTTGATCGGCCTGGTGCCGGAGCGCGCGCTGGAGCTTTCGGCCGGACACGACCTGCACTGGCTAAATATAACGGACGATTCCGTATTGGAGAACCGGCTCAGGGCCTGACGGCAGCATGGAGCAGGAGCGTGCCCCATTCGCGCAGCTCAGTGCGGAGTTTGGGGTCGCCGGAGAACCATTCCTCGTGATGGAAATGGCCGAAGTTGCCGGTGCCCTGTTCGGGCGTATCCAGATCGCCAAGCGCGATGTTCAGGCCGACGGCGCGATCGCCAAGCGCGGGCGAATAGAAACGTCCCGGCTCGATTTCGAGACAGGGACTGAAGTTGACGGCCCATTCGATGATGTAGCCTTTGCCGGACGGCTTGCGCTTGGCGACGGCCTGCTGGGCGCCGGTTTCGATCCAGCGGCGGTAAGTGTTCCAGGCTTCGGGTTTGCTGCGCGGCTCACCTTCGAGCAGGCCGCCGATGCCGACGCCGTGCAGACGAGACTTCGTGAGATTGCAGACCATCTGCCAGGACGAGCCGTTGCCGGCCGCGCCTTCGTGACCGGTCCAGCGATTGGAGGCATTAATCAGCAGTTCCATCTCATCGCCGAACCAGGGATAGCCGCGCTGAGACAGCTCATGGGCATTGGCGTTTTCGGGCGGCAGCCAGCGCGGCGTATCGATGCCGTAGAGCACGTCGTCGGTGACATCAAAGGCAAAATATAGACGAGCGCGGTCGTGCTTGACGTAGCCGATGAGCGCGAGGTCGTGGGCATCAGTGGTAGGTGTGAAGGTATGGCTCCAGTTGAGAACGCCGGAGAATTTGGTGGCATCGTCCCACTCGCCGGGAGCCAATACGCCGTCAAGCGTGGGGGTGCGGCCGGCCCAGGCGTGGAGAGTGGGCGGCGCAGCACTTGCCGCCTGCATGAGGAACCAGCTCAACAGGATGAACATAGAAATTGTTATTCAATCGTAATCCCGCGTTGCTAGGATAGCTTTCGTGCGATTTCGGATCTCAATGTCGTTCATTTTGGCTCTGTTCACAGGGGTGTGCGCGGCGTCCACGTTCAGCATGGGCAACGTGGTGGTGGCGGTGGAAGGAAATGGCGTGTATGGCGCGACGTCGGGCGGGTACACCGATAACCAGGCAGCGCCGCTGACGCTGTTCCAGTACATGCCAACAGGGACCAGCAGCGCTTCCTACGTGAACTCGGTGACGCTGCCGCAGGTGAGTTCGGGCGCGAACTTTGCGGTGTCGGGTGAGTATGGCTCGTCATCGGAAGGAACACTGCAGATTTCCGGAAACGGGCAGTATCTGACGGTGATGGGCTACGGCGTGAATGCGGCGGCGTTCAACGCGAACCCGGGAGCGTACAGCCCGTCTTCGACGAACACGGCGCTGGGTCAATCGGGCAGCATCCCGGGGCAGAACTATATGGCGGTGGCGCGTGTGGTGGCTCTGATCGATGCCAATGGGGCGGTGAATTCGAGCACCGGACTATTCAATGTGTTCAATGGCAACAACCCGCGCAGCGCGTACACCGCGGATGGAACCAACATCTACGTCTCCGGCCAGGGGACCAGCGGCGACAACACGGGCGGAGTGTTCTTCACGCAGGCGGGGAGCACCATCGCGACGATGATCACGGGTAACGATGCGGGTTCCTCGTCGTCACAGGATACGCGGACGGTGCAGATTCACAACGGCACGCTGTATGTTTCGGCGGACAGCAAATCAGGTTCGACTAATCGCGACTATATCGGCACGCTGGGCACGGCGGGAACGCCGCCCACGAGCGTGGCCAACGGCGGCGGCGGCCCGGCGATGCTGAACGGCTATGGCAACGCGGGCGGCACGGGCAAGCTGCTGGTGACGGCGGCCAATACGAACGGCATTAACACAGTGGGGCAGATGGTGAACCTGAGCCCGGAGAACTATTACTTCGCTAACGCTTCCACTTTGTATGTGGCGGACAGCGGCATTCCGAAGAACACTTCGACGGTTTCGTCGGGCACGTCGCTGGGAGATGGCGGGCTGCAAAAATGGGTGAACAGCAGTCCGGAAGGATCGGGCACCTGGAGCCTGGAATATACGTTGGCGGCGGGACTGAATCTGGTAGCGAATACGCAGACCGCGAGCGCGAACAACGACTGGACCACCGGGCTGTACGGTCTGACGGGACAGGTGGTCAATGGACAGGTGCAGCTCTATGCCACCAATTTCACGATTGGCGACACGGATCCGACTTATCTTTATGGCATTACGGATTCGCTGACGGCCACTGCGCCAGCAACAGGTGAGCAGTTCACGCAACTGGCGGCGGCTCCGGCTGATTCCACATTTAAGGGAGTGGCGTTCGCGCCGACGGCGATACCGGAGCCGGGTCCGTTGGCGCTGGTTGGCGCAGGGATGGCCGCGTTGCTGCTGGTGCGCCACCGCAGGGCATAATCGATTTGGGATCCGGCGCTCGGGGGAGAATGACCTTATGAGGGTACCTCCGGGTCCGCGCGGCGTTGCAGTCACCGGATTCGTAACGCGGACGCTGCCATTTCTGGCGGAAACGCGGCGCCGCTTCGGTCCGATTACATCTTTCCGAATTCTGAACCAGCGGATCTACCTGGTGGACGAGCCGGAATGGATTCAGGACATGCTGGTGACGCGCCAGCATCTGTTTGGGCGCGACACGGGTGCGACGCTGCTGCGCGAGCTGGTGGGCGACGGACTGCTGACGCGCGACGAGCCAGCACATAAGGAACGGCGACGGGAGCTGCAGCCTGCCTTCCATCGCATGCAGGTGGCGAAGTACGCGGACCTGATGGTGGCGGAGACGGTGCGCGCGGTTGCGGCGTGGAAGCCGGATGCGCTTCTGGACATCGGGGCGGAGATGAAGCGCCTGACGCTGGGGATTGTGGGCGCGTGTCTGTTCGGTTCGGATTTCAGTGGGAGCGCGGCGCGCATTGCGGCGGTGCTGCAGCGCGTGGTGGCGCGGTCGCGATGGATTGTACCGGCGCTGGGACTGATGGAGCCGGCGCTTCGTTCGTATCGCCGCCGGAATCCGAATGGCCGCAGCATCTTCTTCCGCGCGGAGCGGGAGGAACTGGAGGAAATCCTGGCGCCGGTGATCAGGCGGCGCCGGGAATCGCAGAGCGGGGATCTGTTTTCGCTGCTGCTGGCGGATCTGAGCGACCGGGATGCGACGAATGAAATCGTGACCATGGTGCTGGCGGGACACGAAACCACTGCCATCGCGCTGACCTGGATCTGGTACCTGATCGGCAAGCATCCGCGTGTGGAAGAATGTCTGCGGGAGGAACTGGAGCGGGTGCTGGGCGACCGCGATCCGGTGTTGGAAGATGTGCCGCGGCTGACTTACACGACTATGGTGCTGAACGAAGCGCTGCGATTGTATCCGCCGGCGCCGGCGTTTGGGCGGAGACCGACGGAGACGGTGACGATCGGCGGGTACGACATCGCGCCGGGCACGAGCATTTTCATGAGCCCATATGTGACGCACCGGGATCCGCGCTGGTTCACGCAGCCGGACGAGTTTCAGCCGGAGCGATGGCGCAATTTATCGATTCCGAAGTTCGCGTGGTTTCCATTCGGCGGGGGCGCCAAGGTATGCATCGGCGAGGCGTTCGCGCGTATGGAAGGGGTCTTGGTAGTGGCCACCTTGGCGCGGCGCCGGCGGCTGTGCATCAGCGGTGAAGACATTGGCGTACGGGCGGCGCTTACACTCCGTCCGGACCGTCCGGTTTGGATGACCGCTGTGGTAGCGTAGTGCAAATGAGTACTCAGGAAGTCGCAAATCAACTCGTCGCGCTCTGTTCGCAGGGCAAGTTTGAGGAAGCCACTAAGGAGCTGTATTCGGCCGATATCGTGAGCATGGAAGCAGGGGCGCCTCCGGGGGGTTCGCGCGAGTCGAAGGGCATTGAAGCGGTGATGGCCAAGGGAAAGTGGTGGGTGGAAAATCATGAGGTGCACTCGGTAAAGGTGGAAGGTCCGCTGGTGGCGGGAGCGCACTTCGCGGTGACGTTCAAGATGGAGGTGACATTCAAACCGCAGAGCAGGCGATTTCTGATGGAAGAGATTGGCGTCTACAAGGTGGCGGACGGCAAGGTCGTGTACGAGCAGTTCTTCTATCAGATGTAGCGAGGGCTCAGCATCCGCCCGGATGCCTGGTGCCGTTGACCACAACCCAGCCGTTATCGGCGCCTTTATGGGTTGAGCAGTGAGTATCGTGCAGTCCCGCGGCGAACTGGCCGGTGTTATCGAAGAAAGCCTGGCCATAGGCAAAGACACTGGCCCTCGCCGGCGCGGTTACTTTCCCATCCAGCGAATCGTTCGTGACTATCTCGATCTGATGCGTGGATTTGTCAGGAAATGTCAGCAGCACCGGAATGATCTGGTGGTTGCCGTGCGGGCCGCCCTTCTGGGTGTGAGAGGAACTGGTGGTGATGCCGCAGGCCATCACGTTGTCGACAGGTTGCGTGGTGTGGGCAGCGAGCAGGCCGGCGAGTTTGGCGTTCACGGCGGGCGTACACGAAGCCGGTACGGGAACATTGTTCGCGGCAAGCGCGAGCAGTGGCAGCAGGAATAGAAGTCTCATCATATGGCTACTTTCAACGTGACCGCGTAATCGCTGGGCGGACGCGGCGGCAGCTGCACCCGCAGTCCTGTTTCGGTTTGGGACCAGTCCACCTTGGCGCCGAAGCCCAGCAACTGCACATTCTGCACTTTGCCTGGGTTCTGGGTGCTGCCTGTACCCAGCGCTTTCACCACGGCGGGGCCCTGGGGCCAACCCATCACGAACGCGTAAATGGTATTTCCTTTGGTAGTGAAGCGAACGTCTTCCGCAGTGAGCGCGCGGCGTCCGTTTTCATTGAAGCCGAGGCGTCCCTGACGTTCGGCGGCAGGCTGAACCGCGGGACCGGTTCCGAAGATTTTCCATGGCCGCGTCGCGTAGATGCCTTCGCTGTTCACCGCCATCCAAGCGGTGATGCCGGCCAGCACCTTGCGTTCTTCGGGGTCCAGCTCGCCACTGCCGGGAAGAGGGAAGTTGAGCAGCAGGTTGCCGTTCCGGCTGACGATGTCCACCAGCATATCGATGATGGTTTTTGGCGTTTTGTAGGCAATCCCCTTCTTGTAATGCCAGTTGCCGATGCAGGTATCCGTCTGCCATGGCCGCGGCGAGATCTCGTCGATGATGCCGCGTTCCACGTCGAGCACGCACGTACCCTCGGTGCAATCCGATTTCACCTTACTGTCATAGATCGCTTCGGGTTTTCCGCCGTGAACACGCTCGCTGACGTTGTAGAGGTGCGCCACCAGATCGAGGCCGAACTGATCGAAGGGAATGCCGCCGTCGGTATATAAGATATCGGGCTCATGCTGGTCGATGAGGTCCTTGATGCGGTTGAAGTACTGCTGTTTCCAGCGCTCCGGCGCATCGCGACCCATGGCTTTGGCGGTAGCGGCGAAGTCGGCGGGCATGCCGGTGTAATCGTGATAGAGGTCGGCGAACTCGGGGTTGGCTCCATCGTAGGGAATGCCTGCGTACTGCCCGGTTTTATCGCTCAGGTGGGACGGCGCGAGCCAGTCGAAGCTGTTGGAGAGATGTTCGCTAACGCCGAAGCGGAGCCCGCGTCTGCGCGCGGCGGTTTTCCATAGGCCCACGATGTCCTTTTTCGGACCGGCGGAGACGGAATTCCAGCGCGGCTGATACTTCGAGTTCCACATATCGAAGTTGTCATGATGGACGCCCATGGTGACGAAATACTTCGCGCCAGCTTGCTGGTAGAGATCCATTAAAGCTTCGGGATCCCACTTACCGGCCTTGAACCGAGCGATAACATCCTTGAAGCCGACCTTCGACTGCGGACCGTAGTTTTCGCGATGGAACTGATACTGCGGGCTGCCTTCCATATACATGTTGCGCGCATACCAATCGCCGTCTTCGGGCTGCGACTGAGGGCCCCAGTGCGCCCAGATGCCGAACTTGGCGTCCCGGAACCACTGCGGCACTTCCCAGCTTTGCAGGGAAGAACGTGTGCCGGTGAAAGTACCCTCCGCTCCGAACGCGCGGGATGAGCCGGCGCCCGCCATCAAAGCCAAAACCGAACGTCTGCTGAACTGCATACCGCTTACTCTATACCAGCAACACGAGGCCGCAACAGGATCCGGCTATGTCAAGCGACTGTAAGGTTTCCGATACAATTCATTGAGAATTTTTAAGTCACAGACATATAGCATCTGTGCGGTTCGCTGTACCTGTGCTCTTTTTCGATGCGATTACAGAGAGCCAGCTGACCGGCACGCGAACCGAAATGCTGCGCGATGGTGCAGGCAGGTCTGACGCTGCTGGTTACTTCCAGAAATAGTAGACAGTCAGGCCGAGGCCGGTCGAGATAATCACGCCGCGCAGGACCGCGGGATTCAGCCTGCGCGACCACGACGCGCCGATATAGCTGCCCGCAATGGAGAACAAGACCATGATCAGGCACTCTTTCCAGTAGACGGCGCCAGCGAAGATGAACGTGAAGACGGCGACGCCGTTCGCGACCGAGGCGCAGACCACTTTGAGCGCGTTAACGTGGTTGAGGTTAGTCAATCCGTAAAGCGTAAACAGGGTGATGGAAAGAAAGCCCGCGCCGGCTCCGAAATAGCCGATGTAGATAGCGACCAGCACCAGCCAGAAGTACGCGGCGGGGGAGACGGTCTGGCGCTCCGGCGCGGTGGTGGCGGGGTGATGACGCCGAACCCATTGCTGAATGGGACGGCCGGCGGCGAAGAGGACGGTGGCGAAGAGCAGCAGCCACGGGACCAGGCGCAGGAAGACATCCTGACGGGTGAACAGCAGGAGAAGAGCGCCCGCGACGCCGCCCGCGGATGACGACAGGATGGAGGGCAGCAGCAGTTTGCGCACAGCGTGAAGGTCGGCGCGAAAGGCAAAGATGGAGGTTAGCTGCCCGGGCCAGAGCGCCACGGTGTTGGTGGCATTGGCATTCACCGGCGGCAGGCCGAGCCCGAGCAGCGCGGGGAATGAGAAGAAGGAACCGCCACCCGCGACGGCGTTCATTCCGCCCGCCAGGAGCGCAGCCGCCGAGACGAGAAAGTAACGGCTGATGGCGTGATTCATCGCAGGAAGAAACAAACTATACGATACATCGATGCGCTACCCGGCTTGAAACCGGACGTCACGTTCGATATCCTCGGTGCACCGTTCAGAAGAAAAGTATGAAATTCACCTTACTCGTTTTCTTATTCGCTGTGCCCGCCTTAGCGGATTTTAGTTACCAGGAGACCACGCGCATCACAGGCGGATCCCTGATGAGCATGATGAACTTCGCAGGCGCCTTTTCGAAAAGCGCCGGCAAGGCGATGGAGCCGAAACAGACCACCATCGCGGTGAAAGGGAACCGGATGTCGCGCCGGTCGCCCGATTCGCTGACCATCACCGATCTGGACGCGGAGACCATCACGACCGCGGACTTCGCGAAGAAGACTTACACGGTGATGACGTTCGAGCAGATGAGACAGGCGATGAACGACATGCAGAGCCGGATGGCGAAGCAGCAGGGCGCGGCGCAGCCGGGCGGGGCGCAGGACGCGAGCAATATGCAGTTCGATGTGAAGGTGAACGAGACCGGTAACGCCAAATCGATTGGCGGCAACGATGCGCACGAGGTGATCATGACGATTAGCGTGACCAGCACGGATGCGCCGTCGGGCGCGAAAGGCGGCATGAAGATTACCTCCGACATGTGGCTGAGTCCGAGCGTGCCGGGATGGGACGAGATCGCCGAGTTCTACAAAAAGATGGCGAAGAAAATGGACTGGATGCCGCAGATGAATCCGGCGATGGCGAGCCGGCCGGGCATGTCGCAGGGCATGGCACGCATGGTGGAGGAAACGGCAAAGCTGAAGGGTCTTCCAGTTCTGAAGGTGACAAAGATGGATGCGATGGCGGAAGGCGTGCCGCAGGACGGGGCGGTTTCGCAGCGCCAACCGCAACAGCAGCAGCAGAGCAGCATGCCGCCGACTGCGATCAGCGGCGCGCTGGGAGGTATGCTGGCGAGCAGGATGAAGAAGCGGCAGGCGGACGCCGCGGCGGCGAACGGCAACAGCAATTCTGCCAGCTCCTCGCTAATGGAGATGACGGAAGAGACGACGGGCTTTTCGGGGTCGGTGGATGCGTCGGCTTTCAGCGTGCCGGCGGGATTCAAACAGGTGGAAAGTCAGATGATGCGCGGCGCGAAAGGGGACAGGTAGGGGAGCTTAGAGGCTGCGTACGCCCATGTTCATGATGTCGTCGACGCGCATGGATTCCTTGACGACATAGGGCTCGCCGTAGCGGCAGCCGATCAGGTTTCCGTAATACCGGGCAATGGCAGCAAGGCGCTCGCGCACTTCCGTTTCAGCCGGGAACAGCGCGCCGCCTTCGTCCGTGGCTCCATATTGCGAGCGATAACTGAGCAGGGCAGCCATGCGGCGCTCAAACTGCGCGGAGATATCGACTACGAACGAAGGCTCTACCTTCGCGTAAATGGACGCGTAGAGAATTTTTTCGGGGCGATGCGGCTCGGTGTAGGGATCGAGTTTTTTCAGGCCGGCGAGAAAGCAGCCTTCATAGGACATCTCAGCCGCGCGGTAATGATCGGGATGGCGGGCCTGCCAGTAAGGCAGGATCACAACGCGCGGGCGCAGTTCGCGAATGCGCGAGGCTATGGTGATGCGTCCGGCAAGCGCATTTTCGAGGCGCGCGTCGGGCATTTGGAGGTTTTCGCGATGGCTGACCAGCAGATGGCGCGCGGCGTCTTCGGATTCGGCGACGCGGAGTTTGGGCGAGCCGCGCGTCCCCATATCGCCGGCGGTCAGATCGATGATGCCGGTGCGGTAACCGGCTTCGGCCATGCGGATCATGGCGCCGCCGCAGGTTTGCTCGACGTCATCGGGATGGGCTGCGATGGCGAGCAGATCCACCGTGGTGCGCGTTACCATACGATGTCTCCGCGGCGCACGTAGCGGCTGCGCGTGCCGAACAGCAGCACCAGCACCATGCCTGCGACGAAGCCGCCGATGTGCGCAAAATAGGCGACGCCGCCTTCGCTGAGGTGGGAGTAAGCCACGGTTCCGTAGCCGCTGAGCACCTGTGTGAAAAACCAATAGGGGAGAAAGAAAAACGCAGGGATTTCCAACCGGGTGATGAAGATGACGATGAACACCAGTGAATAGATGCGGGCTCGCGGGAATTTCAGCAGGTAAGCGCCCATAACACCGGCGATGGCGCCGCTGGCCCCTACCATGGGAACGTTCGAGCCGGGGCTGAAGACCACCTGAGTGAGCGCGGCGACTACGCCGCTGGCGAGGTAGAAGAGCAGGAATTTTCCGCTGCCCATGGCGTCTTCGAGGCTTTTGCCGAAAGCCCAGAGGAACACCATGTTGCCGATGATGTGCATCCAGCCGGCATGCAAAAACTGCATCGTGATGAGTGACGTCGGGCGGAGATGATCGGGGATGAGACCATAGTGCGCGATGAAGTAATTGCGCGAGTAGTCGTCGAGTTGCATTTCGTGCAGAAACACCAGCACGTTGGCCAGGATGAGCAGCACGCAGACGACAGGCTTGGAGTAAGTGGGCTGATCGTCCCGGAGGGGAAACATTTACCGGGACCGGATCTTATCGGCGAATTCGGGGTTGGTGCGGCGTTCCACGCGGCCCATGAGACGGCGGGCGTCGGCCGCGGTCTGAATGCCGCCGCGCGCGCCCAGCGCCGTGCAGTTTAACGCCGCCATGGCATTAGAGAAATCGAGTGCCTCACCCATCGGCATGTCTTGCAAAACAGCATAGCAGAAGGCTCCGTGGAACACGTCTCCGGCGCCGGTAGTGTCGACACAGTTCACCACGAAGGCGGGCGAATAGATGTACTGACCCTCATGCAGCGCGAGCGCGCCCTGCGCGCCGAGCGTCATGGCGGCGACCTTGAGACCGTATTCCTTCTGCAGGATGGCGAGGGCGCGGAACGGGTCGTCTTCGCGCGTCCAGCGGCCGGGAAATTCGGAGCTGGCAATCAGGTAATCGACACACGGGAGCACGCGGTCGAAGCCGGGATAGATAGTATCGACATCGACGGTGACGGGTATTCCGTGACGCCGCGCAATGCCGGCGGCACGCTCGACGGCCGGCGTATCGTGACCATCGATGTGGAGCAGGCGCCCGCCGGAGATCATGGCGTCGTCAATCTCTTCCGGGGTGATAGCGAGGCAGTCCGGGCGGCTCCAGAACACGGTTCGCTCGCCGGTGGATTGATCAATGATGATGTACGCGGACTGGTTGGCGCAGCCGTGGCGCAGCTGCACGTCGTCCAGATTGACGCCGGAGCCGAGCAGACTTTCCATCTGGATGCGGCCGCGCTCATCATCACCCACGGTTCCGATGTATTTGGCGCGCAGCCCCAGTTTCGCGCACGTCACCACCGCGCTGGCCACCTGGCCGCCTGGACTGAGCACTTCCTGATGAAAGGGCACCTTGCCGCCATACGCAGGGAAATGCGGAACTACGAGCAGGGTATCGGTGGCGTTCAGGCCCACGCCGACCACATCGAAAGTTTTTGTCACTAAGTTAGTCTCGTTCCTAAGCAATTTTTTCGGCGACCACCAGTGAGCGCTTCAGGGTTTGTCCCTGCGGGTCGAAACCGGGGCTGACCGGATAGATCAATTCCACGATACGAAAGCCGGCTTCCTGAAAGAAGCGGTGAATTTCCTGCCGCGAGTAAATGCGGAGGTAGGCGCGATAAATGTCGTCCTCGAAATAGGCGCGAGAGGTCAGCATCTCGGGCTCCACGGCAATGAAATCGATGAAGGCCATGCCTCCGGGGTTCAGGCAGCGCGCGAGGTTGAGCAGAGTCTCGCGCATAGAAGGAAACAGGCGTTCGAAGAGGATGGCGGAGATAGCGATGTCGAAGGTCTGCTGAAACTCATAGGTGGCGCAGTTGCCGGTTTCGAACTGCAGCCGGCGGGTTTTCTGCTCGAAGTTCCGGCGCAGCTTACGCGTGCGGAGGTCGCTGACATCCAGAGCAAGGTAGTGTTCAAAGGGAAGACTGAAATGCTGGATGCTGCGCAGCAGGCGGCCGTAGCCAGGACCCAGTTCCACGATGCGCGTCCCGGCGCGGAACTTGTGGAAGCGCTGCACTACTTCGATAAACGAGTCGCCGGTGAGCAGGATGCCCCAAGTGAGGCTGGTATCAGGCTCGGCCGCGCGCCAGCGGTGCTGAGCGCGGCGGGCCAGCTCGTCGGGATTGGTCAGACTTTGGACGGTCACACGGCCGGGGGCCACCAGCTGGTCCGTGCCGCTGTAATAGAGGTCGATCCGGTTGGAACCCTGCCGCAGCAGATCGCAGGGATTGAAACAAAAACCGTGCTGGCCGGTGCCGATGCGAGCGTCCCGCAGATCGGGGCGGAATATGGCGGCGCTGAGGGAGGCGGCTTTTTGCTCGTTTATATGGAGATCGACAGTAACGGGGCGATGGAGCTGGTCTTCATCGCAGGCCCATCCGGACAGCTCCATCGGCCCGGCTTTATCAAAGTAGCCTTTCAAATTCATGGTTAAAAGTTGAATTGATCGACGTTGGTCTTATCGAAGATGAACGGCTTTCCGAGGATGATGTCCGAGCCTTCGATGTGGATCACGCCCAGGCGTCCGGCGTTCAGTTCGGTGGCGCCTTTCTTCAGTGTTCCCCTGGCGACGGCGTCGGAAGCCCAAACGACCAGGTAGCCCAGATCACGTGTGTTCCAGAGAACGATGGAGGCAATGGACCCATCGTGAATATAGGACTTGCAGAGGCTGGGGAGCGAAAGGCCGGTTACATGAACATCTTTGCGGCCGGATTGTTTGACGGCTTCGCCCGCGCCGGGCACAGCTGGCGCGGAGATAGCAGTGACGACGCGAACGTTGGGATACACCTTCAGAATGTCCTGCGTTTCACGGAAGGCGCGTTCGCGATCGTCATCGCTGGGGCGCACCACCGCGAGTTTGATGTTCGGATATTTCGCGGCGAGGCGAGTGCGCATCACTTTCATCCATTCGTTCTGATTGGCGGCACTGAGCGCACCGGTGACGATGGCGAACTCGCCTTTGCCGCCGAGCAGGCGGGCGGTTTCGTCCATAAGGGTGTCGCCGATCCCCTGAGGCGTCGCCTGATCGACGAAGAAATCGCGGGCGTCCGGCGCGGAATCGGCATCCCACGTGAGTACGGGGATCCCGCGGCCGCGGGCTTTGCGCAGCACGGTGGAAATGGCGGCCTGGTTGGAGACGCTGACGCTGATGGCATTGACGCCGCTCGTGATCCAGCCTTCCACCACTTCGTTCTGTTTGGCGGGATCGACGTCGGTGGGGCCGTCCCAGATGAGCCGGGCGTTCAACTCGCGCGCGGCTTCCTGAGCGCCGGTCAGACAGCTGGCAAAGTAAGGGTCGCCCTTGGCTTTGGGCATCATGCCGATGACGGATTGCCGCTGCTGCGCGGGCTGCGGAATGCCGGGGCTGACGGCTTTCACCAGCCACCAGTTGCTGCCGGCGACGATGAGCGCGCCGGCGAGGATGACCGCGCTGAGCACTGCTACCTGAGAGTTCTTCAAAACATCTGTACCGGCGACAGTTTCGCGGCGGCTTCCTTTCCTGTTCCATCCTGCCAGAAGCCGATCGAGCGCGATGCTGCCGATGAGCAGGACGCCGGTAAGCACGCCGCTGAGTTCGGCGGGCAGCGCGGCCAGGCGCAGACCGTTTTGCAGGACCACGATCGCCGCGAGGCCAAGCAGCGTCCCGCCGATTGTACCGCGACCACCGAATATGGAAGTGCCGCCGAGAACCACAGCGGTGATGGCCATCAGTTCGTAACCGGTGCCGGCATCGGACTTGGCCTGACCGAGGTGCGCGACGTAGATGATGGCGGCTACACCGGCGGTGAAGCCGGAGAGCAAATAGACCAGCGAAAGGCGCCGAGCGACGGGGATGCCGGCATAGCGCGCACCAGCGGGCGAGTTGCCGATAGCGTAGAGCGCGCGGCCAACGGTAGTGGTGTGGAGCAGAAGGGCGAAGCCCGCAATGGCGAGCACGAGCGCGACGATCTGCCAACCCTGGCCGATGAGGAGGAAGCCGTGCGGAAAATCGGAAAAGGTGTCGAGCCCGCGCGTGAGGCCCTCGGCAAGACCGCGAAACAGCGAGTACGTGCCGAGGGTGACAATCAGCGGAGGCAGCTGCAGGCGCGCGATCAGCAGGGCATTCAGCCACCCGCCCAGCAGAGCAACGGCGAGCGCGGCGCAGACAGCCGCGGGGAGGGAGAAGCCGTGGTCGCGCCAGAGGGAGCCGAAGACCACGGCGCAGAGGCCCATCATCGAACCGACGGAAAGATCGATGCCACCGGTGACGATGACCGGAGTGAGAGCAAGAGCGAGCAGGCCGAGTTCGACGCTTAGGCGGACCACTTCGAAGGCATTCGACGCAGTGAGGAAGTTCGCCCCTATGAATGCAAAAACGAGAATTTCGAACAGCAGCAGAGCGCCGAGCAGGCGCGTGTAGAGACTAGCGCGCATGCGCCTGCCTAAGCGCGAGGGCGCGGGATGCGAAATGGTCAGCAACGATGGCCGCGAGGATGATGCCGCCCTGGATCGCTTTTTCCCAAAAGGGGTTGATGCCAAGGAAGGTGAGCGCGGGACCGATGGTGCCGAGCAGTCCGACGCCGAGCAGCGTGCCGACCAGCGTGCCGCGTCCGCCGTTGATCGAAGCGCCGCCCACCACCACCGCGGCAATGGCTTTCAGCTCCAGACCAACGCCGGCATTGCCCTGCACATCAGAAAAGCGCACAGCATCGAGGAGCGCGGCGAGGCCGGTCAGCGCGCCCATCAGGGTGAACACACCGAAGAGCACGGCGCGGGTATCGATGCCGGAGAGGCGCGCGGCTTCGGCATCGGAACCGGCGGCGTAGACCGTGCGCGCGACGGCGACATTGCGGGATGCCCACGCGAAGATGCCGAAGAGCAGCAAGGCGAAAGCCAGGATGACGGCCTGTCCGGGCCCCTGACCAAGACCGAACCACTGGAATGTGGCGGGCAGGTCGCGCACCCAGGCGCCGCCGGTGTTCCAGAGCAGAGTCTGGCGGATGACGACCATGGTGGCGAGCGTGGCGACAATGGAAGGAACGCCGAGTGCGGCGACTAGCGCGCCGTTGAGGAAGCCGAGAGCCGCGCCGGCGAGGCACACCAGAACGGCAACCAGCGGCATGGGAACGCCGGCGGCGGCGAGCAGCCCCGCGACCACGCCGCAGACGGCGAACTGAGAGCCTATGGAGATATCGATCTGGCGCGCGACGATCACCATCGTCATACCCATAGCCGTGATGAGGACGGGCACCATGCCGAGGAACAGATCGCGCAAATTGCCGGACGCGTAAAAGCTCGGCGCGAAGATGGCGAGGATGAGCAGCAGCGCGGCCCAGGCGAGCGAGGCGGCGCGTTCCCGTTTCATCAGAGCGAGCGCCAGAATTTTCTCCTGCGTGGCTTCAGCGCGGGTGAGCATGCCGGCGACGGCGCCGCCGCGCATGACGGCGATGCGGTCGCTCATGCCGAGGATCTCGGGAAGCTCGGAGGAGATCATGATAATGGCCATGCCCTGCGCGGCCAGGCTGCCCATCAGCTGGTGGATCTCAGATTTGGCGCCGACGTCGATGCCCTGCGTGGGTTCGTCCAGGATCAGGATCCGGGGGTTGGTGGCAAGCCAGCGGCCCAGTGCGACTTTTTGCTGATTGCCGCCGGAGAGGTTGCGCACGGGCTCGGTCATGGAGGCGGATTTCACCTGGAGGCGGTCCTTATACTCCTGTGCAAGGCGGCGCTCCCGTTTGCCATCGAGGAAGCCGGAGCCCAGGCTGGCCATGGTGATGTTGGCGGGCAGCGGCATGTCCATGATGACGCCGTGACGGCGGCGATCTTCGGGAACATAGGCCAGACCCAATTCCACCGCCCGCCCGGGGCTGGCGATCTTCTGCTCGCAGCCGTCGATTAGGACTTCTCCGCCATCCGCGGGCGTAAGGCCGAAGAGTGTCTCGGCGAACTCGGTCCGGCCGGCGCCGACAATACCGGCGAGCCCCAGAATTTCGCCCTGGTGCAGGGAGAGAGAGACATCGCGCAGGCGGGCTTCGCGGGAACGGAGCTGGCGGGCTTCGAGCACAACCGGGCCGATGGCTGCCTCGCGTTTGGGAAAGACGGCGGAGAGTTCGCGACCCACCATCATGCGAATCATGGCGGGGCGATCGACATCGGTCATGGCGCGGGTGCCGATGACTTCGCCATCGCGCAGGACGGTGACGCGGTCGGCGATCTCAAAGAGTTCTTCGAGGCGATGCGAGATGTAAACGATGCCGACGCCCCGGGCGCGCAGGCCGCGGATGATGCCGAAGAGATTCCGCGTTTCGCTTTCAGTTAAGGCCGCGGTGGGCTCGTCGAGGATGAGAACTTTGGCCTCCCCGCCGAGAGCGCGCGCGATTTCAACAATCTGCTGCTCCGCCATGCTCAGCGCGCTGACGAGGGTATTGGGCTCAATTCGGCCGCCGATTTCCGCCAGCAGCTTACGGGCGCGGGCTTCGCGCGATTTCCAGTCGAGGATGCGCCAGAGCGAGGACGGTTCGCTCGAAAGCGCGAGGTTTTCGCTCACCGTTAGGTCAGGGAAGAGCGCGGGCTGCTGATAGATGGCTACAATTCCGAGCGAACGGGAGCGGTGGGGCGAATTGTTTTCGATGAGTGTGCCGTTGAGATGCAGCGTACCGGCATCCGGGATAACGGCTCCGGTGAATATCTTGATCAGCGTGGATTTGCCGGCGCCGTTTTCGCCGACCAGTGCGTGCACCTCGCCCGCAAGCAGTTCGAACGAGGCGTGGCGCAGCGCGGCGATTCCGGCGTAAGACTTCTTCACACCGGCGGCAGTCAGGAGCATGGATCGCCTTATTTTACTGATAGAATTTCGGCGATGCGATACATAGTCAGCTTTTTGATTTTGGCGGCGGCGCTTTCGGCGCAGACGAAAAAGATTCTGGTCTCCGGCGATCCGGCTCTGGTCGCCGAACTTGCGACGGTAACGCCCAAAGCGCGGATTGTGGCCGTTAACAAGAGCAACATTATGAGCGAGCTGCCGGACGCGGATGCTTATGTCGGCGAAATCAAGCCCGACGAGGTGCGCGCCGGAAAACAACTGAAGTGGGTGCAGATCATGAGCGCGGGCGCGGAGAAGGTGCTGTTCCAGAGCGGCGGGAATGATCTGCGCGACAGCCAGATCGTGCTGACCAACAACCGCATTGTGCAGGGTCCGGAAATCGCGGATCATGCCATGGCGATGCTGCTGACCATGTCGCGAGGCATCGATAAATTCATTGCGAACAAGCAGTCGGAAACCTGGCAGCCGCGGCCTTACCGGGGCATCGAGCTGAACGGAAAGACCGCGGTGATCATCGGCGTGGGCGGGGTGGGATCGCAGATCGCGGTACGCGCCTGGGCATTCGGAATGACGGTTATCGGCGTGGACATTCAGGATCTGCCGTTCAGCCCCTTCGTCAAGAAGTTCGTAAAACCGGAGCAGCTGGACGACGTGATTCCGCTCGCCGATGTGGTGTTCATGAGCGCGCCGCTGACGGAGAAGAGCTACAAGATGTATTCGTCGCGCGAGTTTTCGCTGATGAAGAAGAACTCGTACTTCGTGGCGGTGAGCCGCGGCGGTACCTATGAGCTGGGCGGATTGATCAAAGCGCTGGATGAGAAGCGCCTGGCAGGCGCGGGCGTGGATGTGGTGGATCCGGAGCCGCTGCCGAAGGGCAATCCTCTGTGGAAGTTCGATAACGCGATCATTACGCCGCATATTGCGGGACGGTCTGACCAGGACGCGGCGCGGATGGTGAACACCATCAAAGAGAACATCCAGCGCTTCGTGGACGGGAGGCCGCTGCTGAACGTGGTGGACAAGCAGCGTGGATTTTAAAGCGCTGTGGTGCATGGCGGCCGCCTCGGCCGCCATGTGCGCTCAGGATGTGACGTTCCAGGGCCATCCGGCGGTGGTACTGGCGAACTCGAAGCTGGAGCTGACGGTGCTGGTGGAAGGCGGCGCGATGGCGCGGCTGGTGCTGAAAGACGACGCGACGAAGATGAGCCCGCTGTGGGACCCGAAATCGCCGCGCTTCAACCCGGGAACGGGACATTTCTTCTGTGTTGACGGGTTCGGCGGCGTATCGCCGGAGGAGCGCGCGGCCGGTTTTCCCACACATGGCGAGGCTCATCTTCAAACGTTTCAGGTAGCACGGTCAGAGGGGAAACTGACGCTGACGGCGCGGCTGCCCCTCGCGATGGAAGATGTGACACGCACGCTGACGATGGCGGAGGGCGAGCAGGTAATCGCGGTGGAAATGCGCATCGCGAGCGGGCTGAGCTTCGACCGGCCCATGCAGTACGCCGAGCATGCCACCGTGGGGTCGCCGTTTCTGGAGCCGGGCGTGACGGTAGTCGACATGTCAGCGCAGAAGGCCAAAACGCGCCCGTACGAGGAAGGGTCGACCAGCGGCGGCGTGCCGCACAGGCTGCCTTCGGGCAAGGAATTTACGTGGCCCATGGCGCCGGGGCTAAACGGCGGGACGGTGGACATGCGGCTGACTCCGGCGCCGCCGAACTCGGGCGACCATACGGCTTCGCTGATGGATACCGGGCGGGACGTCGAGTGGGTGACAGCGGTGAATCCGAAGCTGGGGCTGATGATTGGATATCTGTTCCGGCGCAGCGAATTTCCGTGGGTGCAGACGTGGCAGAACTTTATGCCTTCGGGCAAGCTGGCGCGTGGCATGGAGTTCTCCACCCAGGCGTTCGATGTCCCGAGACGGCAGGTGGTGACGGAGAACTCGCTGTTTGGGACGCCGCTTTACCGCTGGCTCCCGGCGAAGACCACGGTAGGCGCGAAGTACCTGATGTTTTATGAGCGCGTGCCCGCGGGCTTCGCGGGGGTGGGCGATGTGCGGCTGGAAGGAGGCGCCATCGTGGTGCAGGAGCGCGGCAAAGGTCGCACCATTCGAATTGCAACCGGGCAGCAGCTTTAACGTATTTCGGTAAACGTGCGCGGGGAGTCCGGTTACGCGTCCGGACTCCCCGGCTGATCCGTTCAGGGAAGCGGCAGCGGCAAAGGAGACACGTTCGAGAACGTGGTCACGACCGAGCCGCCCGGCTGTCCCATGAATGTAAACGCCGCGGTGTTCGAGGCGTTCGCCGCGAGAGCGGAAAGAACGTCGATCAGGTTGACGCCCCCGAGGCTTAGGCCGGGAATCTCGAACCCCACTCCGTTGATCAAAATCTGGATGTCCTGTGCGCCGCCAGAGTTAAACACCTGCATGTAACGTTCACTCGCATCCAGATTCTTGAGCGCGCCAGGAATTGGGTTTTGCTGGGAGGAGGTGCGCTGATCCGTTGCCATCACAGGGTCCAGGATGGTGGTATTTCCGGCCATGTCCGTGATGAGGAAACGGACGTAGCTGAAAGATCCGGGCCGGGGTGTCACAGTGAGGGTGACCGGATCGTTGGTTCCAGGAGTGAACTGCGGAATGGAGTAGTCCGACTCGTCGGCGCCCAGCACGACGATGGACGCGAGTCCCGACTCCAGATCCTGAACGAAAACCTGAAAGGCATTGCTGATCACCTTGCAGCATTGGAAGACTGGCGGGGTAGTGTCCGGCAGCGGCGTAGTGATCACCAGGGTAAAGGTGGCGCTGTGGGTGGTTACTCCCGCGGTACCGGCCACGACCAGCGTATAAGTGCCGGGCACCGCGGAACGATCAGCGGTAAGCGTAAGAGCGGAGGAGCCCGATCCACGGACTGAGGCTGGCAGGAACCGCCCGGTAACTCCGGCCGGTTGGCCACTAATGGTGAGAGCTACCTCCGAGTTGAAGCCACCCTGACTCGCAACGTTTACCGTATTTACCGTTGACAGCCCCTGAACAAGCGTATTGGAAGCGGGCCGGGCCGAGATAGTGAAATCGGAGGCTGCCAGTTCGCCGTACGCCAGGATCTGGTTGGAATGAGTCGCGATATACACGCGGCCATTGGCGACAGTAGGGTTTACCCATCGGCCGAAGGTGGGAAGGGTATCGCGGCCGGACGGCTCCTGATCGCTGTTCCAGATTTCCACGGGAGATCCGGAAGAGATGTCATAGGCGTGCATCGTTCCCGGGCTGGGCTCGTGGGAGGAAGCTTCCGTAACGGCCCACAGGATGTTGGAAAGCGCGCCATTGCCGGAGATGGCCAGCGGAGCCGGGTGGAAGCTGCCGAACTGAGAGCCAACCGCGCCGGTGGTAGCGAACTGGTTCGTGACTCTGCTCCACCTATAGCTCCTCAGGTAGTCTGTGGAGCCCCAGACCCAAAGATAATCGTTGGCAAAAGCAACGTCGTGAATCTGAGAGCAGGCGTTCGTGCTGGGCGTGGTGCAGGGATAGGTGGCCTGCAGAACCTGTTTGGCAGACTGCTCAGTGGTGTTCGGCCCGAATGCATTGCCGTCGAACACATAGATGACACCGTACTTGCCTCCGGCCAGCAGCCAGTTGCTGGTGCTGGGTATGATCAGAGGGCCACTGGAACTGAAGTCAAGGTCGTAGTAGTTCAGGGTAGCTACGTTGTTAGGCGGGAAATTCCCGATCAGGTTGCCAGTTGGAGAGAGCTTAAGAACGCTCTCCGCGTAGTTGGTGGTGTCGCCGTCGGTAATTCCGTTGCCGGTAGTCAGAAAGACACTCCCGGTGGAATCTGCCGCGAGGCCGCGGCCCGACTGCCAGATGCCGCCCTGACCGCTGTTCGGCGTGGTGTTGAACACGGCAGTCTGTTGCAGAGTGGAGGCGTCATATCCCACTACCCAGCCATGAAAAGGATCGTTGTCAGGTCCGCAGTTCCCGAACGCGGCGTAAACCGAGCCGTTAGCCAGCAGCAGTGCGGTACGCTGGACGTCCGTGTCGGTTGCCAGCAGCGATACCTGGCCCTGGGGTGCCGGTTCGTTGTGATAGCCGGATCCCGCATAGTTCGCGGTAATTTGCACGGGGCTGCCGCTCTTGTCCGCGCCGGTGCGGATATCGATGACATGCAGCATGTGCACGAAACCTCCGGTGGCCGGTGTTGCGGTAATGAAGTACATAGCCTGCGAGACCTGGTCGATAACAGGAGTGCTGAGTATCCCCAGCTGAGGGCCCGTGAAGTACTTCGACGGGCAGCCGTTCGCGCTGGCAACCGGGACGGGAGGTTCGAACGTGGCAGTCCACAGCGCCGGCGAGCCGGGCTGGTCCGCGTCGAGGGCATAAATGCTGTTGTTCATGGTAGCGACGTAGAGCACGTTGTGAGATGTCCCGTTTACGATGACCCCAGGCACATACAACGGCTGGGCATACTCATACCCGTCGAGAGTCCAGGATGCAAGCTTGCCAAACTGCGCAACACTCACGTTCGCCGGAGTCAGGATGGTCTCCTGCAGGTTCGCGTTCGTGCGCGCGTTGTTATACTGTCCCGTTAGCACAGCCGCAATCTGTGCCTGACTACTAATGCTGCCTGCCGATATCAGACTCACAACGGCAGCCGTCTTTCTAATCCAGGATGAAGTGGTTAAGTACTTAGTGGTGCGAGGATGAGTTGGCTTGCAGAGAGAAGGGCCCATCGCGGTACCACTGGTATGCTGTTCCCTAAAGGCATACAGTTGCATGTTAACGAACGTAAGCAACTCAGAATCCAGCGGCATGTCTGTGCGGAGTCGCAGACTGGGTCGGCGTGTGACTCGGCACAGGAAAACCGGGATGGTAAGAAGAAGTACTTGTTAGCTGACCTGCTGAGCATCCGGCTTGAGATTGCTATCCGAGAAAGCGAGCCACTCTTCCAGCTTCCGACCCAGAGCCTTGGCATTGATCGGCTTGGCGAGGGCAGGATGGTTACGGCAGAACAGACCAGAAGGAGTGTGACGTCGAACGTTCCGCGGCGGGCGGCCGCATCTGAAGCGCTCATTAGTTGACGATTGCGGGTGCCTGCCGAGTGGATAAAACGATCTTGTCGGGAAGATCAACCTGGAGATCTGTCGGGCACCGCGGACGGTCACAGGTTTTACCTAGCTCGAAAGAGATTATGAAATGAACACTGCACGAAGATGGGGACGCACACTTCGCAAAGCGCCACTTCGACAGCATCTCTTTAGCGGCGCTAACGAGCAGTGGATGTCCTTTGATAGTTTGTACATCCTGGAACTCGCCGTTCGTGGATACCGAGCCGCGCAGTTCCACTGTCCCCTGAACCCCACTGAGATTTGCAAGCCATGGATATTCCACTGAAACAACACGCTTCACCGCAACGCCGTCTTGCGGCGTTGCGCTTCTTAGTAGACACGGTACCTGCAATGACCACAAGACGTATAGCGCGAGACATCTGAGCATAGCCGGTCTCCACATCTGTTATTTCCCACCGGCAGCATTGATCGTTTTTTGGCAGTGCTGTAGCACCAACATATTATCGGCCGTTTGCGTCTTTCGATCACGGTCACCTTCCTGAAAGTTGGCCGCATGTGTCAGGTGCGCGAGTTCGTGCAGCGAGATCAATACTCTCGCGGCATCGGTTCCTCCCGCAATTCCGCTTACGCCATCCCCAACATTTGTATCTAAAACTACAAATACCCTGGCTGTCTAAATGAACGGGCGGCGAATTTCCCGGGCTTGACACCTGCTCTAGGATGAAGGTGGCATGCAAAGCGATACTGCGAGTGATAAAGCTTGGCCAGCCTTGGCTTTGGACAGCTGGAAAGACACTTTCGCCACCCTGCATTTGTGGGTTCAGATTGTTGGAAAGATCCGGCTGACCCAGGCGGCCTGGGTGAATCACTCGTGGAACGCCACGCTCTATGTGACCGCTACCGGGCTGACAACGTCCCCGATTCCACACGGTTTGCGAACGTTTGAGATTGAGTTCGATTTCCTTCGGCATCACCTGGCCATCCGCAGCAGCGACGGCGGTTCCGGAGGCTTTCCGCTGGCCGCGGAATCGGTGGCTTCGTTTTCCCGGCGGCTGATGGCGGAGATGGAACGGTTGGACTTGAAAGTGGCGATTTACGGGAAGCCGAACGAGGTGGCGGATCCAATTCGCTTCGATCAGGACGAAATCCATCGATCGTACGACCCGGAATCCGCTCAGCGCTACTGGCGCATTCTGGTGCAAACGGACCGGGTGATGAAGCAGTTCCGTGGCGGTTTCATCGGCAAATGCAGCCCCGTACATCTGTTCTGGGGGGCGCTGGACCTGGCGGTTACGCGCTTCTCGGGGCGGCCGGCGCCGGAGCATCCGGGGGGCGTTCCGAATCTGCCGGACCGGGTGACGCGGGAGGCTTATTCGCGGGAAGTGAGCAGCTGCGGCTTTTGGCCGGGAGGCGGGCCGTTGGATTACCCGTTGTTTTATTCTTATGCCTATCCCGAGCCGGCGGGATTTGCAGGCGCCAAGGTGCTGCCCGCCGCGGCCTTTTTCAGTCCGGATTTCCACGAGTTTGTTCTGCCCTACGAGGCCGTGCGCAACGCGGATTCACCTGACGACGTGCTTCTGCAGTTTCTGCAAAGCACCTACGAAGCGGCTGCCGGCTTGGCCGGCTGGGACCGGGCAGCGCTGGAACGTGCGTAATCGTCACCCGGTTCCGCAGTTTCGTACCCTGCTGTACTTCCGCCCCGTCTCAATCATGGGCCCTTTGACGCCGCTGGAAGCATCACAATAGGGAAAGAGGGATTTGGGTGCAGACATCGGAGATTCTGAAGGCCTGGGGACGGATAGTCAAAGGCGAACGACCGTCGCTTTCCATTGAAATTACACGGGAATGTCCGCTGCGATGCCCTGGATGTTACGCATACGAAGATGCGCATCTGGGCGGCGGCGTCACCCTGCGGGAACTGAACGACCGCCGGGGTCAGGAACTGGTGGATGGGGTGATGGAGATTGTGGACCGCCTGAAACCAATGCACCTTTCCCTGGTGGGCGGCGACCCGCTGGTGCGCTACCGCGAACTGGAGCAGATGATGCCGCTGCTGATGGCGCGGGGCATCCATGTGCAGGTGGTGACCAGCGCCTTTCGCACGCTCCCGGAGGGCTGGGCGGCGCTGCCGAAGCTGACCGTCGCCGTGTCGATCGATGGCTTGCAGCCTGAGCACGATGTGCGGCGCAAACCCGCGACTTACGAGCGAATCCTGAAGAATATTGCCGGGCAGAAAGTGACTGTTCACTGCACCATTACCGGGCAAATGATGAAGCGCCCCGGTTATTTGCGGGAATTTTTGCAATTCTGGACACCCCGGCCGGAAATTCACCGGGTCTGGTTCAGCTTATTCACGCCGCAGCTGGGCGACGATCTGCCGGAAATGCTGACCGCGGGCGAGCGTTCGCAGGCCATCGCCGAAATGATGCAGCTGCGGAAGGAGTTTCCGAAGCTGGACATGCCGGAGCAGCTGATCCGGCAGTTTGGGCGCCCTCCGCATAACCCGAAGAGCTGCATTTTTGCCTTGACCACGCAGACCATCTCGGCCGACCTGAAGACGCGCATCACGCCGTGCCAGTTTGGCGGAAAGCCGGACTGCGGTTCCTGCGGATGTATCGCGTCCATGGGTCTCGCGGCCGTGGGAGCACACCGGCTGGCGGGATTTCTTCCAGTGGGAGCTATTTTTCAGGCTTCCGTCCGCCTGGGACAGCTGATCGCAAAAAACACGCCGGAACCGCTGGCGCCTGTTCCTGCTCTGCGTGTGCTGCCTTAGGGCTTCGCTGTGCCGGCGATTGCCGGGCCTTCCTTTTCCTTCTCGGCCTCACCGTTTTCGGCGGTGAGATGCCGGCGGAGGCAGTCCATGGCCGTCGCAGGGTCGTCGGCAAACTCGAACAGCTCCATATCTTCGGCGGAGACCGTTCCATGTTTTACCAGCGCGTCGAAGTTGATGATTTCCTTCCAGTAGCTGGCGCCGTACAGAATGATTTGGATTTTCTTGCGCAGTTTCTTGGTTTGTGCGAGGGTCAGAATTTCGAACAATTCGTCGAGCGTACCGAAGCCGCCCGGAAACACCACGAGCGCTTTTGCCATATAGGCGAACCAGAACTTCCGCATGAAGAAGTAGTGGAATTCGAAGCTGAGATCGGGCGTGATGTACGGGTTTGGAAACTGCTCAAACGGCAGGCCGATGTTTAGGCCGACGGTAACGCCTTTGCCGTCCGAAGCGCCGCGGTTGGCGGCTTCCATGATGCCGGGGCCGCCGCCGGTGCAGACCACGAAACGGTGCGCGCGTCCGGGAAATCCCTCGGCCCACTGGGTCACCAGACGGGCCAGCTCACGGGCATCGGCGTAGTATTGCGCCAGCGGACCGTCTTCGCGGATGCGCGCGGAGCCGAAGAACACCACCGTGTCGCGTACGCGCTGGCGGCGCAGATGCGAGAGCGGTTCAAGGTATTCGGACAAGATGCGCAGCGCGCGGCCCTCGGGACCGTCGAGAAACTCTTTATTCTCGTAAGCAAGCGAGGGACGGGTCATTTGGTTTCCAGCTTTTCCATTCGGCTCTTCAGGTCGCGGACGGTTTTCCATATTTCGGCCAGGCGTGGGAACGTGGTGATGCAGCGCAACCATTCGCCCGCAGCGAAAGCGGGCGAGCCGGAGAGGCGCGCGCCTTTGGGCACGTCGCCGCCAATGCCGCTTTGGGCGTAAATGATGGCGCCTTCGTGAATAGTGAGGTGCCCGGAAACGCCCACCTGTCCCGCCAGCAGGACGTTCTTCTCAAGAACGGTGCTGCCGGCGAGGCCGGTCTGGGCGCAGATGATGTTGTCTTCCCCCACCACGCAGGCGTGGCCCACCTGCACCAGGCTGTCGATCTTCGCACCGCGCTTGACGCGCGTTTCTCCAACCGTGGCGCGATCGACGGAGGTGAGGGTCTGAATCTCCACATCGTCTTCCAGAACCGTGACGCCGGACTGGACGATCTTGGCGTGTGTGCCGTCGGCGCGTTTCGCGAAGCCGAAGCCATCGCCACCCACCACCACTCCGTTTTGCAGAATCACCCGATCACCGATCCGGCAGAATTCGCGCACGGTGGCGTGGGAATGGGCGAGAAAATGGTCACCGATCCGCGCATCGTCGTAAATCACAACGTGCGGATGCAGGACTGCGTGGGCACCGAGCACCACCCGTTCGCCAACCGCGCAAAACGCCCCGATGGAAGCGCCAGGGCCGACTGAAGCGGTTGCGGCAATGACGGCCGTGGGATGGATGCCGGGCGCGGGCCGCGGCGGCCGGTAGAAAAGCGCCAGCGCGCGGGCGAAATCGAGATAGGGATTCTTCGAAACCAGGGTTGCGACGGAGAGGCCGGGGAATGGCTCCGAGGCTACGATCGCGCTGGCTTTGGTAGCTCGAACTTTGGGGCTGTATTTGGAATTCGCGAGGAAAGTAAGTTGCCCGGGAACCGCCTGCTCAATTCCGGCGAGGCCGCTGATTTCGATCTCGCGATCACCCGAAACCGCGCAACCCAGGGCGTCCGCGATCTCTCGGAGCTTCATGCGCAAATTTCAGGGTAACGCATGCCGGAGATCCACCACCCGCGGCTCGGACCGTCCGCAGCCGCATTCACCGGAGACGATCCGGCCGAAGACTCCGGTGCGAAGGCGAAGGGTGGGCTGTTCCACATCTGTAAGCGAGGTGAGCAGCAGGCTGCCTTCCGTATGTTGTTCCAGTACGGCTTTAGCATGAAGGATATGCAAACCGTCGTGCGCTTCGCATTCGCAGGCCAGCACTTCGCCATCCAGCCCAATGTGCTGCTCGAACATGGGGAGCCCGAACGCGTGCCAGAGGCGCTGGCGGTCGTGTTCCGGGAAGCCGGTTTCGCCCACACGGGTCAGGACGATGAGAGCGCGCTGGACCACCACGCGTCCCGCGAGCGCCAGCAAAGAAGCAGGCGATCCGGCGAGGATCTCTGGGTTCACCGGGGCAGCCGCACCGGCCAGTGAGATTGCGGGTTTTGCCGGTAGAGGATTGTGCAGCGAGCATCCGCGAAAATCAAGGCGCCGGGGCGGTTCGGGCAGTGTGCCGGGTTCGGCGATGGCGAGACGGGCGAGACCTTCCTCCACACTGCTAAAAGAGTGGAGCGATCGGGGCGTATGCAGGCCGGCGCGGGAAAGCGTGTGGCGGTAAAACGGAGTCTTCTGCGCGGAGCTGAGAACCTTGCGAAAACGGAGCAGGCGATCCGCAGAGGAGGCGTGCCTGGCACGCCCCCTGACCAGAAGAGGGATTAGCATTGCGTTCCTGCGGCTTTGACCTAGTTGTGTAATTAACAGTACAAAACTCTCATGGCGGATTACAGAGCTTCGAGCAGCCGCTGTGCTTCTTGAATCTGCCCGGTGAGAGTCTTCAGAACCTTCGCCACTTCGTCCACCTGCTGCGCCGCTTCATCCAGCCGTTCGCCTTCGACGGCTTCCCGAACGCCCGGCAACGTTTTTACTCCGTACCCGGTGTAGGTTCCAGGCGCGTAGATGGCGTGGCGGAACCAGGGACGTCCAGGCAACCCGGAGGCTAACGTCATGGCTCGCTCCGAATGAAACAGCAGCGTGTTGATCGCATTCAGCTTATCTGCGGGGGCGGAGGCGGCTTTGGGCAGAGCGCGGTTATAGGCGGCGTCGAACGAAGCGGCCGTTTTGCGGAGCGCATCCAGCGAAGCGCGCAGCGCGGACATCCCGGGCCGGCCCTTCTGCTTTTCCGCGGCTTCGATCTCATCCGCGTACGTGCCCACCGTGCGGGCGAAGCGGCCGAATTCAAACGGCAGCAGCGGCGCATCGGCGATCCGCATCAGGGCGGTCCCGGTCACCTCCGCGAGCGTTCGGCCGTACGCGAACGTGGTGTCGGAGAAATGCGTGTACCAGTAAAAATCGTCGTAATCGGAGTGGTAAACGCCGCCACCGCCTTCGCCGCCGAAGCCCATGTTGAGAGTCGCGATCCCCAGATGCTGCAGGAAGGACGTGTAATCCGAACCGGAGCCCAGCGCGGTGATGTGATACTGACCGTCATCGGGCGGCGTCGCGGGCGCTGAGGCGTCCCGGCGGCGCGCGGTTTGACCGGCTCGCGACCGGGGCGTATCTATCAGCGGCTTGCCCGTGACCGGATCGGGAATGTCGCGCACCAGCTGAGCCACGAACTCCTCCAGCGTATGCGACCCGCCGACGCCCAGCCGGCCCTTGCTGTTGCTATCGGAATTGATGTAGGCCACCAGCTTCTGATTTAGTTCCTCGGCGTGCTTCTCGGCCCATTCAGTGGAACCCATCAATCCAAACTCCTCACCGTCCCACAACGCGAACATGATCGTGCGCCGAGGCTTCCAACCTTGTTTCACCAGTTCGGAGAGAGAACGCGCGGTTTCCAAAAGTGCCGCCGCTCCGCTGCCGGGGTCGCTTGCACCGTGAACCCAGGCGTCGTGATGGTTTCCGTAGAGCACCCATTCGTCGGGAAACTCAGACCCGGGGATGCGAACAATAACGTCATGCAGCGGATGAATGGAGTTATCCATCTCGACTTTGAAGTGCGCCTTGGTGGGCCCGGGACCGATGTGATAGGTGAACGGCAGCGCACCGCGCCAGTCATCGGGAGCGACGGGTCCGTCCAGATTCTCCAGCAGCGGGGTCGCATCGGCGTAGGAGATGGGCATTACCGGGATTTTCATCAGCGTTTTGGCTTCGCTGACGGCAAGACGCTTCACGCCCTTCTCTGACGCGAAGCCGGGCGAAAGGGGATCGCCGGGATAGAGCGCCATATCGAGCACGCTGCCTCGCTGAATGCCGTCCGCCGGGCGATAGGGCCCCTTGGGATAGACGTCCCCCTGGAAATAGCCGTCGTCGCGCGGGTCGGAATAGATCAGACAGCCGACAGCGCCGTGTTCCTGCGCCACTTTCGGCTTGGTGCCGCGCCAGCTTCCGCCGTAGCGCGCGATCACGATCTTGCCTTTGACGTCGACCCCTAGCTTCTTCAGCACTTCATAATCGGCCGGAACGCCGTAATTGACATAAACCACCGGCGCGGTGACATCACCGGAGCCCGAGTAGGCGTTGAAAGACATCACCTGACCGGCATCGGCCGAATTCTTGTCACCGGGAACCGGCGGCTCCTGTAGTTTCGCCCGGAAGGTTTTGGGAGCCACCATTTCCAGCCGGCGCGAAACGGGAGTGGGCAGAAGCGCCTCGAAGTTTTCGATATGCGCGTCGAGGCCCCATTCCCTCATCAGGCCGACCAGATACTCCGCCACAGCTTTGGATTGCGGCGTTCCGGCCATATGCGGCTCGCTCGACATGCGCTGGATGTAGCGGCCCACGCGCACCGGGTCGGGCAGGGCGCGCAGCTTGTCTTCCCATTTCTTCTCGGTCGCCGCCGCGTCCGCGGGAAATCCGCGGATCGAGGTATCGGCCGAAAACAGCAGCGCCGGCAGGCTGAGGAGAAGCAGAACTTTCATTTTTTTGAATATAGCGTGCCCAGCGGGCGCTACGCTTCGGACGGCGGAGGAGGCGGCTGCGGATCCGTCTTCCGGTGGCGTGTCTTGCTGCCGGGAGGGCGGCCGCGGCGCTTCACCGCAAAGGGCGAAGGGGTTGACGGCGTCTCGATTCCGGCTACGCGCTCAAGACTCCGAATGGCCCTGTCCAGTTCAGCATATTCGCCGCGCAGGCGAACCAGAATACTTTCTAAATCCATGTCCATGTATCGGACACCTGGGGTAACAACTTTAGGTTAACGCTTCCAGGCCAGGCTGATGCCGTCCGCAATCGGGAGCAGGCAAAACATCACACGCGAGTCTTCGGAGAGCTTGGCGTTCAAGGCGCGCAAAGCCACCGGATTTGCTCCGGTACAGGCCGGGTCGGAAACTTCACCGTGATACAGCATGTTGTCGAGCACCAGCAGTCCGCCGGGGCGCACCAAGCGCAGGCAAAGCTCGTAATAGCGATCGTACGCAGGCTTATCCGCATCGATGAAGGCGAAATCGTAAGTGCCTTCCCCACCCTGCGAGAGCAAGGCTTCCAGCGTTTCGGCAGCCGGACCGAGGCGCAGATCAATCGCGCCGGATACACCAGCTTCAGCCCAGTAGCGGCGGGCTACCGAAGTAAACTCTTCGCTGATGTCGCACGCAGTAACGCGGCCATCGGGCGGCAGCGCCAGCGCCACCGCGAGGGAACTGTATCCGGTGAAAACGCCCACTTCGAGAGTTTTGCGCGCGCCTGTCAGGCGAATCAGCAGCTGCAGAAACACGCCCTGCTCCGGCGAGATCTGCATGATGGCCTGCGGATGGGCGGCCGTTTCTTCGCGAAGACGGCGCTGAACGTCGTTCTCCTTCACGCTGATGCCGCGGACATAGCGCGTAATTTCCTCGCCCGCGAGGTAATGTTTGTTCCATTCCGACACGCCGTAGTGTAGCGCGAAGGGCGCGTATACTTGGCTGTTGATGCCGGCCCCGGAGGAGGACATTCAGCAGCGCCTCGCGCGGCTGGAAGCGAAGCAGGACGAGCTGCTGGCGGACGTGAAATGGCTGGTGCAGAATCAGGCGGCCGTGGACGCGCGGCTGGGGCGTGTGGAAGACAGCATGGTGTTCCGCACGCTGCGCGCCATCGGGCGGTTTTATCAGACCAGGATCACGCGGGCCCGGGCCGGAGCTTCTCGTGGCTACGCGGAATGGCCCGGCCGCGCGGTTATGAACGCGCGGCCCATCGGGCATCTGCACGTGCGTCCGCTGATCAGCGTGGTCTTGCCTGTGTGCGAGCCGGCGCGCGAACGGCTCCAGCGAGCACTCGATTCGCTAAAAGCCCAGACATACACGGAGTGGGAACTGGCGCCGGCTTACGCCGAATCCGCTCCCGGATGGGCGCGCCAGCTTCTGGGCGACGCGCGCCAGCCCTCGGGCGCATGGATCGCGCATCTGGGAGAGAACGATTTCCTTAGTCCCAGGGCACTGGAGCATTTCGCCGCCGCCGTGCAGGACGGTTCACCCGACCTCGTCTACAGCGACGCGGAGATTGTGGACGCGCAGGGCAGGCCGCTGCGCCCGGTATTCAAGCCGGACTGGTCACCGGTACTGATGCGCAGCGCTCCGTATATCGACGGCCTTCACATGGAACGGGCCGGCCTGACGGGCGAGCCGGCGAACGTGGTGCACATCGCGCGCATCCTGTATTACGCGCAGGAAGGGTGTGCCGTCACTCCCGCAGCGCCGAAACCACTGCGGGCCACGCCTCTGGTGAGCATCATCGTTTGTACGCGGAACTCCCGGCTGCTGGCGCGCTGCCTGGCAGGCATCCGTGATCGCACGGAGTATCCGAATACGGAAGTCATCGTCGTGCAGCATCTGGGATCGTCCCCGGGCGCGGAGGAGCGCGAGGTTACAGCAACGGCAGAGCGCTTCGGCGCGGCAATCGTCCCCTTCACCCAGTCGTTCAACTTTTCCGAAATGAATAACCTGGGTGCGCGCGCGGCTAAAGGCGGGGTGCTGCTCTTTCTGAATGACGATGTGGAGCCGATCGAGCCCGGATGGCTTTCCCGAATGCTCAGTCATCTGGAGGACCCGGCGGTTGGCGCGGTGGGAGCGAAGCTGCTGTACCCGGACGGCACCATCCAGCACGCCGGCATTGTCACGTGGCTGATCGATGGCGCGGGCCACCCTGGCCGGCATCTTGTTGCGAGCGAGAACTGGCCGTGGCTGCCCTGTACGCGCGAAGTTTCCGCGGTCACCGGCGCCTGCCTGTGCGTGCGCCGCGCCGATTTCCACGAAATGCAGGGTTTTGACCCCGTGTTTCCCGTGAATTATAACGACGTTGATTTTTGTTTACGCCTGCGGGCGGCCGGATATTCTGTGATTTTCGAAGCGGGAGCGGTGTTGCGTCACGATGAAAGTCAAACACGCCGGCCTGGAACTCGATATGACGAGCGCCGCTTATTCTTTCGCCGCTGGTGGAACATCACGGAAAAGACAGACCCGTACTACAACCCACACTTAGCGCAAAACAACGAAGACCTGTCTTTAAAGTAAGGTGCCGTACATTTGTTACCCTTTAACCAGTGAAGAAAGCGCTGATCACCGGCATCACGGGGCAGGACGGGAGTTATCTCGCGGAACACCTTCTCCAGCTGGGGTATGAAGTTCATGGTCTGGTCCGGCGCGTTGCACTGGAACAGCCGGAACAACGTCTCGGCCGGGTAACGCACCTGGGTGAGCGTTTACATTTACATGCAGGCAGCCTGGAAAGTTATCCCAGCCTGTTCCAGGTATTGAGCCGATGCCAGATCGACGAATGCTATCACCTGGCGGCGCAAAGCTTTGTGGCGGAGAGCTTCGCTGACGGCTTTTCCACGATGAACACGAACAGCAGCGGCACGCACTATCTGCTGGCCGCGTTGCGCGAACTGCAGCCGGAATGCCGCTTTTATTTTGCGGGATCGAGCGAGATGTTCGGCAAGGTGAGGGAGACGCCGCAAACGGAAGTCACGCCTTTTCATCCGCGCAGCCCTTACGGAATTAGTAAGGTTGCCGGCTATTACCTGTCGGTAAATTATCGCGAAGCCTTCGGCATGTTTTGCGCGAACGGAATGCTGTTCAATCACGAAAGTCCGCGCCGCGGCTTTGAATTCGTCACCAGAAAAATCACCCATAATGTGGCGCGAATCAAACTGGGCCTGGCATCGGAACTGCGCATCGGCAATCTGGAAGCGCGCCGAGACTGGGGGCATGCGTCGGATTACGTTCGCGCCATGCACCTGATGCTGCAGCACGACGAACCCGATGACTTCGTGATCGCTACCGGCGAGACGCATTCCGTCCGAGAATTCTGCGAACGGGCATTCGACGAAGTGGGGCTGGATTATCTGGATTTTGTGCGCGAGGACGAACGCTTTTACCGCCCGGCGGAGGTGGACCTGCTGTCCGGAAATGCCGCCAAAGCGCGCAAAGTGCTGGGCTGGAGACCGGCGTATTCCTTTTCCGATCTGGTAACGGAGATGGTGGCGCACGATCTGGAACTCGCCAAACGCAGCGTGGTCCGGGAAATTGCAATGGTAAGCCGGTTGCCCGTATAGAAATCGTCCGCTATCATTGTTGGGTTTGCTAACTTTCGTGTAGTGAAAATGCCCGCGATCCAAAGGCTTGTCAGGCGGTTCCGTCCGCTGAAAACCAACATTCAGGGCTGTTTGGACGGCGTGATTAACGGCGCGGTGAGCGGGTGGGCGTATGATCCCGATCGGCCTGCGGCCTTCCTGTCAGTGGAACTCTCGATCGACGGCAAACTTTTTGAAACGGTAGTGGCCAACCAGTACAGGCTGGATCTGGAGAATGCCGGCATCGGCAAAGGCTTTCACGGGTTTCGCGTCCCCGTTCCACGCGCGGCGCTCGATGCCAACCTGCATGAGCTTTCGGCCAGCGTCGCCGGTTCGGGCGCTACGCTCCAGAACAGCCCGGTCTCCATGCGCTTCGACGCGCCGCCTTCCATACCGGATGCCACTGAGGAGCCCGAACCCTGGGAGGCCATCAGCAAGGAACCGCAGACAGGCGCTGATTCTTACCATCGTCAGGAAGGGCGGGAGCACAGCCGGCAATCGGCCGTGCCCAAACCGGCTCCTCCGCCGACGTCGCGGGTAACGGCTGATGCGGCGCTGGCGGCTCTCTCCGTCGTGATCCCGACGTACAATCGCGGCGCTATGATGGAGCGCAATCTGCGCACCTGTCTTGGGGCGGCTGCGGGCCTGAACGTCGAATTCATTCTGATCGACGATGGGTCTGCTGACGATACGCCGGAGCGGCTGCGCGCCATGGCGGCGGAATTTCCCAATCTGCGCTGGAAAAGCATCCCGAACGGCGGTCCGGGGCAGGCTCGCAACTTAGGCGTCAGCATGGCGGCCAATGAGCTGATTCTGTTCCTGGGAGACGACATCGAGCCCGCCTCGCAGGATTTTTATCAGCATCATATGAATGCGCACCGCATGGTGCCGGCCACGCGCGTGGGTGTCCTGGGAAAAGTGATCTGGCCGAACTCGGCGACCGAGCGCGTCAGTTTCCTCATGGCGCACATTCAGGGCGCGGGCCAGCAGCAGTTTGGGTTCTACAGCCTGCTGCCTTACACGTGGTTGGACTGGCGCTTCTTCTATACGTCCAACGTTTCGTGCAAGAAAAGCGTAATCAGCGACTGGCTGAAGGAAGGCTTCAGCACGGAATTCCGGCACGCGGCGTTCGAAGATGGCGAATTTGCGTACCGCGTCGATCGAAAGGTTCCTGGCGGCTTTCAAATTCTCTACTGCCCGGCGGCAACGGCAACCCATTACCACCCGTATACCGTGCGCCAGTTCATTGAGCGGCAGGTAACGGCGGGCATCTCCGGCAAGACGTTCACGCGCGTACATCCGGAAGCGGCGAAGAAGCTGGGCGCGGATAAGGTGGATGCGTTGCTGGCGTCTCCGGTACGCGCGGGCCAGGGTCTGGTAGAAGACCTGATCCGCATGATTGAGGGAGTGAAATCCTGGGGCGTGGTGATCGAGGGCAATTACAATCTGGGTTCGCAGAACTGGCACGGGGATCTGCTGAGCGCCATCTTCGAACTGAGCTACCTGCAGGGCTACATTATGGCCAACGATGACCCTTCGGCAAACTACGCGGCAGCCTACCAGTACGCGCTTGAACGCTTTCAGGAAAAGATGTCCACGGCGGCCAGCTTTGAAGTGTTTGGCCGGTTCCCAAGCTTCCCGCTCACCTGATGTTTTCCGTAGTCATTCCGGTTTTCAATCACGAGCGGTATCTGACGCAGTGCATTCTTTCCGCCGCCGCGAATTCGCTGGTCAGCGAAGTTCTGCTGCTGGACGACGGCTCGTCCGATGGCAGCTACGAACTGGTGCGGAGGCTGAGCGGCGGCGCGCTCGGCAAGGTGCGCGACGTGACGCCGAGGGCGCGCAGGAACCGCGGCGCGCATGTGGCGCTTAACGACTTGGTGGACCAGGCAAAGTGCGAGTGGGTTGCGGTACTGAACTCGGACGACAACTTCATCGCGAATCGATTCGAACTGGCCGCGCGAAGGCTCCGGCATGAATCCTGCGACCTGCTCTTTGGCGACCTGTGCGTGATCGATGGCGGCGGCCATCAGCTCGGAAGGAAGCGCGGCGCTCATGATCCGCAGCTGCCGTTTCCGCGGTCGTTCGACGTGGAGCGCATGGCCGCCGCCGGGAACTGGCTGGATCTGCTGTCGCATCAGAACTTAGTCGCCACCACCAGCAATATGGTATTTCGCAAGAGCCTGTTCTATGCGGTCGGGGGCTTCCGCGAATACCGCTATATCCACGACTGGGACTTCATGCTGCGCGCCTGTATGCTGGGGCGCGCGGTCTATGTTCCGCATCCGTTCACCGCGTATCGCGTGCATGCGGCCAATACCATCAAAGAGAGCAGCCGCCGCGTGGACGCCGAAGTTCAGAACATGTTCCGCGACGTGGCGTCCGACTTCCCTGAACTGGCCCGTCGAAAGCTGTTTCAGGCCGGTCTGGCCGAGAACCCGTATCTGCATCCCGCGCCGCCGCCGCCGCTTTCGGTGGTCATGCCCGCTGGCGAGAGCAAAGCGCTGTATCAGGCCGCCTTGGGCGAACGCATCCGCGGCGTGGAAATTCGCGAATCGGGTGAAGCCGCCCCACCCGGCGAATTCCTTTACGCGCCCACCGATCTGCTGAGGGTGCTGCATCCGGTGCATATCGAAAACGTGCTATTGGCACTGGCGTTTCTGGATCTCGATTTCGTGGTGGTCTCGCACAGCTTGGCGGAGTCTCCGCTGCGCGGCGCGGCATCGCTGCGCGACAGCACCATCTTCCGCGCATCTGAACGCGCGGTGTTCCTCGATGGACAGTCGCCAGAGCGGCCGCTCAACGGTCGCGTAGCCCGGCTGCTGCCCGGGCAGTTTCCCGTTACCCTCGGCGATCATCTTTTCGAGCAGTTCGGCATGATCCCGGATAACGGGCGGATCGGTCTGTACGCCCGACCCCACGACGTGATTCGCGAGACGCCGCTGCCCAACATGCTGCGTTGCGTGCAGCAGGCGCCAAAGCCGGTCGTGTTCGTCCTGCCGGCGATGTTTGCGGTGGGCGGCGTGGAGCGTCTGGTCATCGATATGATGCAGCAGCTGCGCGGCGACTGGGATTTCGTGCTGATCACAACTGAGCGTCTCACCGAGACACAGGGCAGTCTGCACGCGGAAATGGAAGGGATCGCGCTGGGTTTCTACGACCTCGCGGAACTCGCGCCAACCGAGCTGTATCTGGCGATGATGGCTCGCCTGCGCGACGTATACCGGCCGTCGCTGGTCTGGATCTGCAACGGCGCCCCGTGGCAATCGGCGAATGCCGCGGGGATCCGGAAGGTGTTCACGGGCGTCGCCATCGTGGATCAGCAGGCCTACGACACCGAGGCAGGCTGGATTGCGAAGTTCGATGATCCGGGCATTCAGTCGTATGACCGGTTTGTCGCCATCAATGTGAAGATTCGCGAAACGTTCATCCGGCGGTACGGCATTCCCGCGGAAAAGATTGACATGATCTATCACTCCGTGAACCTGGACGCGATCGGGCCCACCGCGCGCACTGCGGAAGAGCGTGAGACGTACCGCGAGAAGTATGGCCTGCCGCGCGAAGGACGGGTGTTTGGCTGGGTGGGGCGGCTCACGAGGCAGAAGAGGCCTTTGGAGTTTCTGGAATTCGCGCGGCGCGCCGCGGAAGCGGGCGAGGATCGCCACTTTGTGATGATCGGCAACGGCGAACTCGCGGGCGAGTGCGACGCCTTTATTGCTCGCCACAAACTGACCTGCGTGACGCCGGTGCGCTTTACCAGCACCATTGGCGAGCTCTTCGCGGTGATGTCGGGGATGCTGGGAACGTCGGAATACGAAGGTCTGCCGATTTCGATGCTGGAAGCGCTGGCGATGGGAGTGCCGGTATTCTCCACCGATGTGGGCGATGTAGGCCTGGTGATGGAGCAGTTCGAGGCGGGAGCGGTGACCGCCGCGGAGTGGGATCTCGACCGCTACTGCGCGGATTTCGAAGCTTGGATGCGGGAGCTGCCCGAGTGGCAGGAGCGCGCGAGGCTCGCGGCGCCGCGCGTCCGTGAGCGCTTCGCCAATGCCCGAGTGGCCAGAGAGTACGATCAGTGCTGGCGTCGGGCTATGGCGGAAGCGGGGGAGAACCGCTGAACGCGTCAGGCGTCAGGTAGATGAGCGCGGCAGGTTAACTCGGTGCGTCGCACAAACCAGCAGCACAAGCAGCCACGACAACACAGCGGGCTTTTGCAACGGGAACTCCGTCAACGCGTGCAGCAGCACGGCCACAGGCCCGATCGCCCAGGGGTGTCTCGATGCGCCTCGAACCGCCGCGCCCGCCAGCAGCAGAAGGCAGAAGACGAACGGCACGCCGCCCTCGGCCGCCCATTCCAGCCAGTCGTCGTCCGCGTGGATCAAATGGAACCCTGTATCGATCTCCGCGAAGCGCGGATAGGTGCGCTCCCATGTGCCCAGCCCGAACCCGATGAGCGGACGCGCCCGAAACATGGCGATGCTGGCGCGGGCCGTCAACGGACGTGTCGAATGAGCCGTATCCGCTTCCAACTGCCCGAAGCGGTTCCATGCAGTTCCACCAAGCGCCGCGGCAGCGATCACCAGCGCGGCGGTCCCAGCCAGCAGGGGTTTGGCGCGCCCCCAGCCCTGCTTCCGCACCATCGCCAGGCTCAGGAAAATCACCTCGCACCCGGCCAAAACTATACCCGCGCGAGAAGCACTCACCACGATCGATAACGCCATCAGCATCGAGGCAACAGCGTAGACCGGCTTCCGCGTTTTCGCCGCTTCCCACCCGGCAATCGGCAGCAGCAGTTCCATCAGCGCGGCAAAGTGGTTACGATTCGCGAACGTGCCGCTGGTAATAGCCAGAGCGAAAGCGCCATAGCCCGCGCCGAAAAGAATGGCACATCGCAAAAATATGCGGCGGAGCGGTTTGCTCGCGAACAACTGCGCAGAGAGAAACGCGAGCGCGAAATAGCCTGTCCAGCGCGCCGCTGCCACCGACTGCGGCAGCCACGACCAGCACGCCATCGCACCCAGCGGGACAAGAACGAAGTTGCCGCGCAGAGGCGCGTCACCAGCCGCCCAGACCAGCAGGTACAACGCGGTAAGCAGAAACGCCAGCGCTGGAAGGAAACGATCCGAAGCCGGCTGTGCGAGGACCGCAAAAGCCAGCACGGCGGCAAGCCCGAAGACGAAAGCGTTTCCCCAGCGCGGCATCACCGGCGCCCAATGTCCAGATCGCGAAAGAGCACCGTGCCCGCGCCCCGGCCGGCATCGCAGCGCAGGCTGAGCGTCGCCGCGTGCGCATTTGGAGGGATCGTGAACTCCATCTGCTGAGCGCTCTCCACCTCGTTCGCAAGGGACGGACCTTTCATTCGGGCGCCGTCCACCAACACCTCCCAGTGAGCGCCGGTTCCGGCCGCGAATCCATGCGCGAGAGAGCGCCAGGTCAGCCGGTAAGCGGCTCCTGCGGGGAGAGCGAGCGGCTGTGACACCAGTTCCGCATCCGGCGCCTGGCTGCCGGTCAGCGTGAAATGCAACTGACCAGGAGTCCACTCCACACGTGCGCCGGCGGCAGAGGCAAGCCGCCAGTCGAAGCAGCGTCCGCTCGGCTTGTGCGCAAGCGATCCGTTCACCAGAAAGCTACGCGGACCAATCGGGGCGGCATCCACCAGCCCGCGGCGGCAAAGCTCGTTCCACACCGGCGCCGCGGCGGTATTGTCGCGACTCTCAATCCTTAGATCGCAATAACCAAGCAGCAGGGGAACATCATCCCGGTCAGCGCGCGTGGCGAGCCGCTGAGCCGTTTCGCGGGCCGCATCGTCGTGGTGCATCGCCAGCAGATAAGCCAGGTACTCGTTCCAGATTTCACGGCGTTCGGGAATCGCCCGCTGCCAGATCACGGCGGAATCGTCCGTCACGTGCCAGCACAGATCGAAAAGCGCGCCGAGATCACGCGTGGCCACCTCAAGCGCGCGGCGCGTCCACAACCAAAAATCATCCTTACGGTCATGACGGAAGTAGAAACCGGCCAGCGTCCACCGCGGCTCGTACAGGTGATCGAACTGCGCTGCGGCCAGCAGATCGCGTTCCGCCGCGGCGAGGTCGCCGGCAGCCTCTTCCGTCAACGCATGCGTTAGAGGATCCGCCGGTTCCGGCGGATGCGCCGCCAGCGACCAGAAGCTCAGCCCGGTCAGGACAATCGCAACCGGAGCGGCAAGCAGAAAGCGGGAAAGCAACTTTCTATCCTACAGTTGGGCACAGTACACTTGTTCTTGCGTTTCCTGACCTACGCATCGCTTGCAGCCATCGCCGCCCAGGCAGCTGGTCTGGGACTCCTCACGGTGCGCGGCAGCGTTCGCGAAAACGGCTTCCTCGTCTGGGGGAATGGCACTGTCACCGAGGGAATGCTGGTGCAGACCGGAAAAACCGGCGCACGGATTCGCCTCAACAGCGGCCCGGAAATTCTGCTCGCCCCGTCATCGCAGCTGCGCGTGCAAACCGATTCAGTTTCGCTCGAAAGCGGCTCAGTGATGATTCGTCATCCAGGCTCTCTGGCAGTGCACGCGCCGGGGCTCTCGCGCGGGGCGGAGGGCACTCTGCTGGCCGGCCCGAATGCGGCAAACATCCCGTCCCTGCTGCTAACCCTGAGCGAGAGCAGACCTCTCAGCCAGCGTCCCTGAAGCGAATGCTACACTGGTCCGTCACGCTCAATTACTGATGCGATTTCGTACAATTCTCATCCCGGCAATGCTCGTTTGCTTCACGCAAGCGGCGCCCGCACAGAGCCCTCCGCCACCCAGCGCCAGCCTGCCTGCGCAGCGCCTCGGCCCCGAGGACCTGATCAATGTACAGGTGTACAACTTCCCGGAACTCTCGCGCACCGTGCGCATCGCCGAGGATGGCACCATCCATCTCCCGCTGCTCAAAGTCGCGATTCCGGCCGCCGGCAAGCTGCCCTACGAAATGGAACCGGTGATTGCCGAAGCGCTCCGCAGCAACGATCTGGTGGTCAACCCCGCCATTACTGTCACCGTAGTCGAATACGCCGGCCGTCCTATCAGCGTGGTGGGCGCGGTGAAGAATCCCGTCACTTTCCAAGCGATCGGGCGAGTCACCCTGGTGGATGCCATTATCCGCGCGGGCGGCCTCACTCAAGACGCGGGACCGGAAATTCTGGTGAACCGGCGGTCGCCTTCTGACCCGCAGAATGCGAAAGGCTTCACGCAGCATGTCTCCGCGCGTGCGCTCCTGTCTTCCGACGAAAACGAAGCCAATATCCTGCTCACCGGCAACGAAGAGATCCGCGTTCCCGTAGCAGGCCGCTTTTTCGTGGTGGGCGATGTGAAGTCGCCGGGTTCCTTCCCGCTGCAGGATCTGAACGACACCACCGTGCTGAAGGCCATCTCGCTCTCAGGCGGTCTGGGCACCTACTACGGCGCAGAAGCTTACATCGTGCGCCGCGATGAGCCCAGCAACACCAAGCACCGCATTCCGATTCAGCTGAAAGCCATCCTCGAGCGCAAAGCTCCGGATTTCCCCCTGCTGCCCGACGATATCCTGTTCATCACCGACGACACCAAGCGCCGGCAGACCGCGGCAGTTCTGGACCGGCTGGCCACCTTTGGCGCTGCCATCGGCAGCGGCCTCATCATCTATACGGCGGGCCGCTGAACATGAGATCCGGCCGCCTTCAGGTTTTACTGGTGGGTCTGCTTGCCGCCTCGCTCGAGGCACAGCAGGCCGAAGCGCTGAAGATTTCCGTCGTGCAGGGTGCCGATTCCGTGAACAGCATCCGGCACAAAGCCGGTGCGCCAATTGTCGTTGAAGTGCGAGATGACCGGGGCCGCATTGTCCCCGCCGCGCGCGTCGAGTTTTCCACTCCGGCAACCGGGCCCAGCGCTCAGGTGGAAGGCCGCCACACGTTCCTCGCGTGGACAGACACTGAAGGCCGCGCCCGCGCCGAAGGTCTCTCTCCGAATGCCCTGCCCGGATCGTTTCCGATCACAGTCGAGGCAACTTTCGCGGGCCGCAGAGGTACCGCCATCTTCAATGAAAGCAACAGCGCAGTGGATACGGCGGCGATGCGCACTTACAGCTACTCGCGGCCCGGCCACAAGATGCGCAACACCATCATCATCGCCGGTATCGTAGGCGCGGCGGCGCTCGCCATCGGTCTTTCGCTGGCGCTCGCCGGCGGCAAAACCGTAGTCCTGCCCACACCCACAACTGTCGGCGTTGGCGGCATTTCCGTGGGAGGACCACAATGATGAAACGTCTGGCACTGGCGCTGATCGCCGCTTCCCTGCCCCTTGCGGGAAACCCCGGCGCTACGGTATCGGGCTACATTCTGGATTCGCGTACCGCGGTCATCCGGCCCGTCTACGGCATTCCCGGCGCCATGCGTCTGGGTTCGGCTCTCGATCTCCCCTTCGGCGTGATGTCCGCCGTGTTCGGCCCCGCGGGTGATTACGCTCTGGTCACCACTGATGAGCAACCACCGCACGCCTGGCTGGTACAAAATCCCGCGACCGCTCCGAATCCCGTGGATTTGGGCGCCGTCACCGCGAAGACCCGCGCCGTGGCAGTCAACGCGCCCGGAACCGCGGCTCTGCTTGCTTCTCCCGATACAGGGACCATTCAGTTTGCCTCCGGTCTGCCACAGGCTCCGGCGCTCTCGGCGGCGGTGAGCACTGGGACGCTTGCCGGTCCGGTAAGCGCAGCGGCCCTCGACGATGCCGGCCTGTGCGCTGTGCTCGGAACCGGCGCGCTGGAGACTCTGTGTGCGGATGGCACGTCGACGCGCATACTGCCCGTCGGCATGACCATCTCCGCCTTGGTCGTGGCAAACAAAGGTCAGGACCTCTTCTTCACGGATTCCGCGGCGCAGCAGGCCGTTATGGTGCGCAACTACGGGCAATCGCAGACTCCACAGGTGCTCGCGCAGGCATCTGATGGCCTCCTTTCCCCGCTGGCCATTCAGTTCATCAACGCCAGTCAGGTGCTGGTAGCCGATGCAGGGGCCTCCACGGTCTTCGCCATCGACCCCGGCGGTAATCAGGCGATGCAAACCGTTGCCTTGGACGCGGTGCCCAGCCAACTGCTGCCTCTCACCGATCGCACCATCCTGCTCCTGAACGACGTCTCCGCGCTGCCCTTCACCATCATGGATGTGCAAAGCATGCAGACCTTCTTCATCCCGGCGAACTAACTCATGCTCTCGCGGAACTTCGCCCTTTCCTTTGCGGCCGCCCTTGTTTTCACGGGAACGCTGAGCGCCCAAAACGACAATCTCACCGCGTTCACCCTGCAGTACCGAATCGCCGGAACCGCTACCCAGGCGGCCGTCGTCTCCGGCAGTACCCTGGCTCTTCCGGACACCAACGTGGGAACGCCGAGCAGCGGCACGCTCCTGATCACCAGCGCTTCCTCTGTCTCCACGGATTACTCTGTCGGCAATCTGGTGGTAACCGGCGCGGGTTTCACCGGTACCGCGACACCCACTGTGCCCATGCGCGGCGGCGGCTTCGGCAGCGTGACGTTTACGTTCGCGCCGGCGGCCAGCGGACCGGTCAACGGCTCCCTGCAATTCACCCTGACCAGTGCCAACGGACAGCAGTTTCCGCTGGTCTTCAGCCTGTTCGGGAACGGGCTCGCGCCTAAAACCATCACCAGCTATATCTCAGCAGCGAGCGGGAACCAGCTGCCGGTGCAGAGCGGCGCGACGATCCCGCTTCCCAACACAGCAGTCGGCCTGACTGGTTCCACCACGTTCGCTGTCTCCAACGTTGGCACCGGCTCAACTACGGTCGACAGCGTCTCCATCGCTGGCACGGCGTTTTCGCTCAGCGGCCTGAGCCTCACTCCGGCCACCCTGAACGCTGCCGCCACTTTCCAATTCCAAATCGCGTTCGCGCCCGCGGCGGCGCAGTCGTACGCCGGTTCCCTGCAGGTCAGCATCGGCGGCAAGGCGAATACGTTTACCCTCCAGGGACAGGGAACCAGCGCCGCGCTCACGTACAAACTTCTCAACGGCAGCGGCAGCCTGGCGCTGAACGCCGGTGGCGCGATCACCCTGCCCGATACCCCTGCCGACGGAACCAGCACCAGCACGGTCACAGCGCAGGTAACCAACAGCGGCAATCAGGACACGGCTCTTTCCGCCGTCAATGTCACCGGAGCTGGGTTCTCGCTCGCAAATCTCCCCGTGCTCCCGGCGACCCTGAAGGCCAACGGAGGCACGGCGCTGTTCAACATTGTTTTCCAGCCCGCCTCGCCCGGGCCCGCCACCGGACGGCTGCAGATCGGCAACGATGTTTTCACGCTGACCGGTAATGGCCTCGGCGCGCAGCTCACCTTCAGCGCAAACGTGGGCACCGGCAGCCTTCCCCTTGCAAGCAAAGGCACCGTCGCCGTGCCGAACACGCCTGTCGGCTCGAAGCGCACCGTCTCCATCGCGGTGACCAATGCCGGGAATCAGAGCGCCACGGTCAGTTCCTTCAGCGTCAGCGGGGCAGCTTTCAGCGTCGTGAACCCCACCGGGCTGCCTGTAACGCTTGCCTCCGGCCAAACGCAAACCCTGCAGTTCGTGTTCACGCCCACCACAGTCGGCCAATCCACCGGCACTCTGGCCATCAACGACCAGACCTTCAGCATCGTGGCAGCGGGAGATCCGCCTGCTCCACTCCCGCAGATCACCTTCACGGGCGTCCAGAACACCACCGACCCGCTGCAACAGCCAGCCATCGGCATCCAGCTTTCCAGTTCCTACGGATCCGATCTCCACGGGGTGCTCACCCTTTCCTTCGTGCCCGATTCCTTCGTTGACGATCCCGCCATCGAATTCGTCACCGGTACACGCATGCTGAACTTCACCGTCCCCGCGAACACCACCCAGGCGATCTTTGGGCAGCTAGGCAAAAGCGCTCCGTTTCAGACCGGCACACTCTCCGGCACAATCAGCTTCTCGGCCACGTTCACCGCGGGCGCCGTGGACATCACGCCCTCGGCGGCGCCTATGAAAGCCACGGTGATTCCTCCGGGCCCGCCGCAGCTTCGCTCCGTACGGCTGGGCATGCGCAGTGGCAGCACCATCCAGCTCCTGATCAGCGGTTATTCCACCACGCGCAGCGTCTCGCAGCTGGCCTTTCAGTTCACCGCCGCGGCAGGAAAAAACCTCCAGACGCCCACCGCGACCGCCGACGTCGGCAGCGCCTTCACAAGCTGGTATGCCAACCCTTCGTCAGACGCGTTTGGCAGCCAGTTCACTGTGGCGCTTACCCTGATGCTTACCGGCGATCCCGCCGCACTGCAATCCATTTCCGTGACCGCTTCCAATTCGCAGGGAACCTCTCCGGCAGCAGTAATGACGTTACAGTAAGATAGGAATCGCTTAGTAATTCGCAGTACATTTTGCCTATGCCGCCCGAACCCAGGCCTCGATACGAATTACCGGCAGTGGTGCCGAGGACCCCTTCTGTAGCGTCCGCCGCGCACAACGCTCCTCCCGAACCCGAAGCCTTTTCCGCGTTATTTGCGCATTATTTGTGGGTAATTGGCAGGCAGTGGTGGAAAATCGCCATCCTCGTCGCGGTTTGTTGCTCCCTTTCTCTCTTCTTTTCGAGGCGCATCGTTCCGGTCTATGAATCCACCGCGACCATCGATATCGATCGCCACAGCCCCACTGGAGTGGTCGGCCAGGAAGCCGCGCAAACCGCTTCCGGCGATTCCGAGCAGTTTATCGCCACCCAGGTGCGCCTCATCCAGTCCGCATCAGTGCTGCGCCCCGTGGTGGACCAGTTTCACCTGGACGATAACCGCCTCTCCACCAACAATTCCAACTCGCCGCAGGTGAAAGGCGCCGTGAGTATGCCGGGCCTGAAAGTGGTACATGTTCCCGGCACGTACATAATCCTGATTACCTACCGATCCACCAGTCCGGAAACGGCCGCGGCCGTGGCAAACGCCGTCGCCGACAGCTTCATCCGCCATACCTACGAACTCAAGATCACCTCCACGGCAGGTTCTTCGCGCTTCATGGAAAAGCAGATCGAAGAACTGCGCACGAAGATGGAAAAGTCCACGGCCGCGGTGGCCGAATATGGGCGCGAGATGAGTTTCGTGAATCCCGAAGAGAAGACCAACGTGCTCACCAGCCGCCTGCTGCAGCTGAACACCGAATACGCGAGCGCGCAGGCCGATCGTGTAAAGAAGGAAGCCGCGCTGGCTGCAGTGAAGAACGGCTCGCTCGAATCCGCCCAGACCTCCCAGCAGGGTGAGAGCCCGCGACGCCTGGCCGAAAAGCTGGAAGAGGCGCAGCAGAAATTCGAACACGTCAAAGCCATCTACGGCAAAAAACATCCGGAATACGAAAAGGCCGAAACCGAGGTTGCCCTGCTGCGCGAAGCGTTGGCCAACAGCGGAACCAACACCCTGAAGCGCGTACAAAGCGAGTACCAGGAGGCCGTGGACCGCGAGCGCATGCTGAAGCAGAGCGTGGACGATCTGAAAGCCCAAACCGATTCCCTGAACTCACGCTCCGCTCAATACCAAAGCCGCCTGAGGGAAGCCGACGCCGATCGCAAGCTCTACGAAGAACTGGTCCAGAAGATCAAAGAGGCGGGCATCAACGCCGGGTTTGATAACAATTCCGTGCGTGTTGCCGATCCCGCGCAGCCGGTTTTCGCGGCGGTCGCGCCTAACATTCGCAACAACGTTCTGCTCGCCCTGATGCTATCTCTCTTCGCCGGAGTGGCGGGCGCCATCATCCTCGATGCAACTGACACCACGGTGCGCGATCCCGAAACCATCTCCCGTCTGCTTCGCACCGAAGTCATCGGCTTCCTGCCGCTCGTGAGCACATGGAAATTCCGGGGTTCCTCGAATGAGTCCTCCGCTCAGCCGGGCCTTCCGTTTGTGGATTCGCGGAGCCTGATGCACGGCTTTGAGGAAGCCATGCGCTCCCTGCGCAACTCGATTTTGATTTCCGGTCCGGAGCCGCCGCGTTCCCTGCTGTTTACCAGCGCCTCGCCCAACGAAGGCAAGACCACCACAGCCGTGTATGTCGCCGCCGCGCATGCCATGCAGGACAACCGCACCCTGCTCATCGACGCCGATCTGCGGCGGCCCGGTACGCATTTCGTTCTCCATCACAAAGGCAAAATCGGACTCTCGGAAGTGGTGCAGAACGGTGTGCAATGGCAGTCGGCGGTGGTGCAGGTGGAAGGCATTTCCAACCTGGACATCCTGCCCGCCGGCGCCACTTCGCTCCAAGCTGCCTCTTTGGTGGAACGCAAGATGAAAACCATCCTGGATGAAGCCGAACAGGCGGGCTACACGCTGGTGATCATCGACGCGCCGCCCATGCTGGGCTTCTCCGAACCGCTGCAGCTTTCTTCCATCGTGGATGGCGTGGTGGTGATCACGCGGGTGGGCCAGACCGATCGCAAGGCCGTCGAAGTGGTGTTGAGCACGCTGCGGCGCCTTCGCGCGCATGTGCTGGGTGTGGTGCTCAACGGCGTCACGCGCAGCATCAGCGACAAATACGCGTACGTGGGCGGCTACGATTACTACAAGAGATACTACGGCCGGAAGACCCCATCGTAAGGCGGGCAGCCGCCCGCACCCATGAACATCGTTTTCCTGAACGTCAGCGGACACCTAGGCGGGGCGGAGCGAGTCCTCATCGATGTGCTCCACAGCCTGCGCGAGGCTCGGCCGGACTGGCGCATGGAAGTGATCGCCGGCGAGGAAGGACCGCTGGTTCCCACGCTGATGGAAGCTGGTTTTGAAATCTCCGTCCTGCCCTTCCCGGAGCGACTGGCAATACTGGGCGACTCCGGAATCTCCCGCTCCCGCCCCCGGGTGCTTCAATCCGTGCTGATGGCTCTCCCCGCTGTGCTGAGTTACCGCCGCCAGCTGCGCGCCCATCTCGCTCGTCTGCGCCCCGACGCGGTCCACACCAACGGTTTCAAAATGCACCTTCTCGGAGCGATGAGCCTGCCGCGCGGAGCCCGCCTGATCTGGCACATCCATGATTTCGTCTCCACCCGTCCGCTGGTGCGCCGGCTGCTCGCCCGCTACTCGAAGATGCCTTCCGCCTGTGTGGCCGTCTCGCGCAGCGTGGCCGCGGACCTGGAAACCGTGGTGAAACGCCGCGATCGCATCCGGGTGATCTTAAACGCGGTAGATCTCGCCCGCTTTTCCCCCAGCGGTCCCGTTGCCGACCTCGATGCTCTTACTGGCTCCGCTGCGCAGCCGGGACGGGTTCGCATCGGGCTGCTGGCAACTTTCGCGCGCTGGAAAGGGCACGATGTGTTTCTGCGTGCGCTCGCCATGCTGCCCGCAGACCTTCCCTGGTGCGCCTTCATCATTGGAGGCGGCGTCTACCAGACTGCCGGCAGTCAGGTTTCAGGCGAACAGCTTCTCCATCGCGCGGCGAAGCTGGGCCTGCTGTCGCACGTGCGCTTCACCGGCTTCCTCCCGGACGCCGCGGCGGCCATTCGCGATCTGGACATCGTGGTGCACGCGAGCACCGAGCCCGAACCGTTTGGCCTGGTGATCGCTGAAGGCATGGCGTGCGAGCGTGCCGTCATCGCAAGCCTTGCCGGAGGAGCGGCGGAGATCCTCAATCCCGGAGTTAACGGTCTCGGCCATGTTCCGGGCGATGCCGCGCAGCTGGCGGTCTGCATCGAACGGCTGGTGCGCCATCCGGAACTACGCCGCAGCTATGGCGCCGCCGCACGCCGTACCGCCGAAGCCATGTTCCGGCGCGAGCGCCTGGCGGAACAGCTGATCCCGCTCTACGGCGCGCCATGAAGGTGCTGCACGTCAGCGCGGGAGCGCTCTATGGCGGCGTGGAGCGCGTGCTCACCACGCTGGCAAAGCAGCGCGAACCGCATTTTGCCGTGTGCTTCGAAGGGCGCCTGAGCAGCGAACTGCGCGCTCTCAACGCTCCCGTGCATCAGCTCGGAGAGGTTCGTGTCAGCCGTCCCGCCGGCATTCTGACAGCGCGCGCGGCTCTGCACCGCCTCCTCGCAGCCCAGAAGTTTGACGTCGTCATCACGCATCTCCCGTGGGCGCATGCCATCTTCGCTCCGGTGGCGCGCGCGGCCGGCATTCCGGTGGTCTTCTGGATGCACGGCTTTGCCACAGGGAACGCCAGGCATCGCCTTCACTGGACCGAAATGTGGGCGCGCCGGACACCGCCCGCGCTTGTGCTCTGCAACAGCCATGCAACGGCCGCAACGGCTCAGGTAATCTTCCCGAATGCCCGCCAGAAGATCCTCTATTACCCTGTAGAACAAACGGTGCCTCCGCCGGCGCGCGACGAACCGCCTCTTATCCTGCAGATCAGCCGAATGGAATCGTGGAAGGGCCATGCGCTGCTCTTCGCGGCCCTCGCGCTGCTTCCCGCCGACGTCTCATGGCGGTGCCGCATCGTCGGCGGCGCGCAGCGTCCCGAAGAAGCAACGTACCTCCGCGAACTGCGCGCCCACCCCATCGCCGAGCGCGTGGAATTCGCCGGCGAGCGCTCCGACGTATCCGCGCAACTCGCCTCAGCCGATATCTTCTGCCAGCCGAATACCGGACCCGAACCCTTCGGCATCGTGTTCATCGAGGCTCTTGCCGCCGGCCTGCCGGTGGTCACCACGCACCTGGGCGCCGCGCCCGAAATTGTAGATCCAACATGCGGCCTGCTAACCCCGCCCGGCGACGCACACTCCCTCGCCCGCGCGCTCACCACGCTGCTGCGCGATGCGGCCCTGCGCACTCGCCTGGGCGCGGCAGGAACGGAACGCGCGCGCCAGCTCTGTGATCCCGATCGGCAGATCGCCCTTCTCTACGACGCGCTCGCGGCAGCTATCTGGCAATCCCGAACGTCCGGCGCGGTCCCAGCGTAGGCGGAATCGTAATCGTGCCGGCCCCGCGCAGCAACGCCGGTTCGCTCTCCTGCACAATGCCCAGCTGCGGATCGACAAGTGTATACTGCACGAACACATCGCCAATGCGACGGTCAATCGCGATCGCGCAGCCCGCCGTGCACTCCACCGTGTCTCCCGAACCCGCTGTGTCCTGCTGAAACACATAGCCATACCGCAACGCCACCCGCGTGCCCGCCGCGAGCGAGGGAGGCTGGAACGCAACCGTCTCCAGAGCAGCCGCGGCACTCGAAGCGGAAAACAAATACACCACTGTCTCGCCCGATTCCATCTGCACCGTCTCGCCATCGCCAGCTGCCACGGTCGCCGTCTTGATATACGTGTCGTTCACGCGGTATCGCACAGCGCCGTTGCCGAGCTGATACGGCCGGAAATCCACCGATACCTGACGCGCGCCATCCGAGCCGTTCACGATGATGAGCATTCGTCCCGCAGCGGCCTGCCGCGCGCCGGTAACGATGTTGCGCCCCAGCGCCGGGCTGTTCAGCGGCATACCCAGCAGATAGGGCTGCAGCACTTTGGTCAGCAGATTCGCCGCGTACCCCATGGAACGCCATAAGTCCACTGCGCCATAAGCCGGCGCCGCCGCGGTCTGAATGCCGCTGCCCGGTCCCGCCGCCTTTTGCGATTGATACGTCGGCATGTCTTCGAACTGGTAGAGCCGCAGTCCGGATGCGCCCGCCGCCGCCACCGCCAGCATTGAACTCGCAACCGTCTTCGGCACCGTCCCGACATACTGAAGCTGATCGCCCGGCGGATTGTAATCGGCCGAGCCCGCCGGCGTGCCTTTGATGAATGAATTGGCCGAAAGGCCGATCAGCATGATCTGCGGACGGTCCAGCCGCATATAAGGCTGCCGGTTATAGAAGCTCGAAAGCATGAAATAGCCAGCCTCGCGAATGCCTTTGCCGAAGACGTAAGTCGGCCGCTGCTGGTTGGTGTCCCAGTAGTGCGAAGCGTAATCGCTCGGGCTTCCCACACCCATCCAGTTGCGCTGCACCGGCGTCTGCGCCACGCCGCCCGCGGGGTAACTAACCGCCACCGTTGCAGGCGCGCTCTTCACCCACGAAGTGACAGTCGCGATCGCGCTGTTGAGCACCGGCGGCGCGCAGGGTGAACCGGAACATGTAGTCGCGCGCGCAAACCACTGGAATTCTGTTGAGCCGCTGTTCTGCGGCGTGAACGTACCAGTAACCGGCGTCGCCGGCACAAAATCAAACGTCGAGCCAGTTACGTTCGTAACTGTGTAGAACCGGCCCGCCGGAGTGTTCAGCTGCGCGTTGCCTGTAAGCGTAAACGTCAGTCCGGCGGAGATGCTGTCATGCCAGCTGTTCTCGCTCAGGCCCGGCCAGGTGACCGTGCACACCGCTCCCGCGCACGCAATCGACTGCATGGAATTCGCCGCCCCCAGCAGACCCGCCGGCTGCGGGTTCGGCCCCCAAAGAAAGCTGGCCTCGTCAATCATTTCGAGCGAAACCGCGGAACCGCCTATCGCGAACTGCTGCACCGCGTATTGAATTGCCTGTTTCGCCGGCGGCCAGTTCAGGCTTCGCCATGCTTCTGCGCCAATGTTGCGCGCCATGTCGTCGCCCGACCCCATCGTGCGGAATCCATTCGCGGCGGCGAACCGGTAATCCGGCAGAATCAGCGCATCCACGCCCTGCTTCCAGTCCGGGTACGTCGTGGTCAGATCCGTCGGGTTGATATAAACGCCGCGCGTCAGCGTATTCACCCCCGCCCTCCGCACTTCGGCCAGCAGCCGGGAATCGGCTCCGAACGCCTGAGCCGCCAAGCCGTACGGCGCTACGATGAACTGCGATTGCCCCTCCGTATACGTGGAAGAGAAACCGCCGTTCTGGGTGAAATGCGGAATGCCGCCGCTGTTCCGCACCCACACGTGCGCCACCGTGGACTTCCCGCCTTCCGAAACAGTGACATCCGTATAGCCTTCGCGCAGCGCCTTCAAGTTGCCCGCCGCATCCAGAGAGATCACCGTCGGATCCGCGGCGCTGAACTGCGGGTTCAGGCAGGCGTCGCGATCGCCATTGGTATAAGCGCGCACGCAACCCACTGCCACCCCGCCGCCCACCTGCGTATACACATGCAGATAGTTCGCAATGGGCTCCATAAATGTGCGGCCATTCTCGATGTCCACGTTCTGCATTACCGTACCGCGATAGTTCTCGTTGCCCTGCACCGGGTTCGCCACGCCATAATCGTTGCTGTGCACCGCGAGAGAAAACTCGTGAACACCGTTCGGATAGATCGTGGTGTCCAGGCTCTCCGTGATGCTCACGTCGTTTTTTGCAGTCTGATCCGTATAGCGCGGTGGTACCAGTTCGCCATCGATCGCCACCTCCCAGTACGCCGGAAAGTGCTGCGGATCGAACGCATGCAGCGTCAGCGGAACGCTTCCGCTCAGTGTGGCCGGCAGCCCGTTCACCACTTCGCCTTTGCAACCGTAATTCTGAAAGACCAAAGGAATCACACCGTCGCTGACAATCGCGCCAAACGCATCGCGCGCAATCGCCTCGATCTGATGATTCCCGTCCCCGGCCAGCGCGGAATTCCAATCCAACGAAAAAGGCGGCGACGTGCGCAGAGCGATCCGGTAATCGCCAATCCGGTACTCCACCGTGGCTACCTTGGAAAGATCGCCGGCAAGCGCCAGATGCAGGGATCCGGTGATGGTCTGCCCCGCGGCGGGGGAACGGAACCGCAGCGCAGGCTGCTGACCCGCCAACACTCCTGCCCCTTGCAAAGCAAGCAGAAGCGTGAGAACAAAACGTGTAATCCGCAGATTCGTTGTCCGGCTTTCAGTATCGCATCTCACGTTGCCAGCTAAAATCAGATCTGGCCCATGGGCATTGTCTTCTGCAGCCTGGCTTTCGTTCTCTCCTTTCTGGCGGGACGGCGTTCGCTTGCCGCTGGCATCTCAGCCGTCCTCGGCATCGGTTATTTCTACGGCATCGTCCGTGCCAACTTTCCCGATCCCTGGTCGCATTTCATCTTCGACGCCGCCACTGTCGCGCTCTATCTCACGCAGCTGTTTCGCCCCCAAACGCCGGAGGTTACGCGCGATTCGCGCAGCGTTCTCCTATGGTTTGCCGTTCTCTGCGCCTGGCCCGTGCTCATGCTCTTCGTTCCCCTGCAGGACGCTCTGGTGCAGCTGGTGGGCCTGCGCGGCAACATGTTCCTCCTGCCGTTTTTGTTGCTGGGTGCGCGGCTCCAGCGCGAGGACATCGGCCGCATTGCCAAAACGCTGGCCGTTCTGAACCTCATCGCCTTCGCCGTCACCGCCGTCGAGTACACCATCGGCATCGAACCATTCTTCCCGCACAACATCAATACCGAGATCATCTACCGCAGCGCCGATGTCGGCACAAGCGACCAGTTCCGCATCCCTTCCATCTTCACCGGCTCCCATGTCTACGCCGGAACCATGGTGCTTTCGCTGCCGTTCATCCTCGGCTCGTGGGCTTCTGCCGGGGCCGTTCGGCGCGGCCGGCAGATGCTGCTGCTGCTCGCGGCCGCCACGGCCGTGCTGGGGGTCTTCGCCGCCGCCTCGCGCGTCCACACCGTTGTGCTGGTGGGCGTGATGATCGCCGCGTTCTGTTCCAGTTCCATCGGGCGCGGCGCGCGCGCCTCTCTGCTCACCGTCTCTGGCGTCATCGCGTTGGTGGTCTTCGCGCAGAAGCGTCTTCAACGCTTCACTACGCTTGAGGATACTGATGCCGTTTCGCAGCGTGTGAATGGCAGCGTCAACTCTTCTTTCTGGGATCTGGTGACGCAATACCCGCTCGGCAACGGCCTCGGCGGCGGCGGCACCAGCCTGCCCTATTTCCTCGAAGACCGCGTCCGCGACCGCGTGGTCATGGAGAACGAATACGCGCGCATTGTGCTCGAACAAAGCGTCATCGGCCTGTGCCTGTGGGTCACCTTCGTGGGCTGGCTGATCACCCGCCGCTTCACCGCCGCGGCGCGCACCAACTGGGGCTTGGGCGAACATCTGGCCTGGGTGGCGTGCGTCCTGTATTTCGGGAGCGCGGTCATTGGCACCGGCCTGCTCACCTCCATCCCGCAAACGGTTCTGATGCTCCTCTGCGCCGGCTGGGTGGGCTCGCGCCGCCCCGCGCAATGGGCCCGCCTGGACGAGGCCGCCGAGCTGGCAGAGGCGAACTCCTCCTTCGCATGAGTCGCAGCCGCCGGTTCCTGCAGGGCCTCGGCTTTGGTTACCTGAACCAGGCTTCCGTCATGATCGCCAGCCTCTGGCTCACGCGCTTCGTTCTCGCGCACATCGGCCAGCACGGGTATGGCCTGTGGGTCAGCGGCACCCAGCTGGTCTCCTATCTGCTGCTGATGGATTTCGGCATCCTGGCCCTGCTGCCGCGCGAAGTGGCCTATGCCACGGGCCGCTCCACCGGTGAAGTTCTGCATGCTGAACTGCTGCAAATCACCGGGCAATCCGCGCGTATCGTTTTGCTCCAAACCCCTGCCGTGGCGCTTGTCGCCATGGTGCTGTGGCTGGCCGCTGCTGCGCGCTGGCCTGAGCTCTCTCACCCGCTCATGTGGGTAATGGTGGTCTTCGTCGCCTTCTTTCCACTGCGAATCTTCGCGGCGGCCCTCGAAGGCCTGCAGGATCTCGCTTTCCTCGGCTCCATTCAGTTCGCCGGCTGGCTGCTCAGCGTGCTGACCAGCGTCTTCTTCCTCACGCGTGGCTGGGGCTTGAACGCGCTCGCCGCCGGATGGGTGGCAGTCCAAACCACGGTTACCCTCGGCGCACTGCTGCGCCTGCGCGCGAAGCATCCCGAAGCGCTCCCCCACACGCTGCCGAAGCTGCCGCTGCGCGAAATCGCCACCTACTTCCGGCGCGGCTTCTGGCTCAGTGTCGCCCAGATCGCCCAGACGCTGCTCAGCGGCAGCGACGTGCTCATCATCGGCATCCTCATCGACCCAACTCTCGCCGCGGTCTATGCGCTTACCGGAAAGCTGGTCAGCGTCCTTGCCAATCAGCCGCAGCTGCTGATGAATGCCGCGTCACCCGCCATCTCCCAGCTGAAAGCCTCGGGGAACTACGAGCGGCTGCTGCTGGTCTCCATATGCCTGATGCGCATCGTCATGAGTGCCAGCGGCTTGGTCGCCTGCATCGTGCTCGCCGTCAATGAACGCTTTATGGCGCTGTGGGTGGGCCCCGGAAAATTCGGCGGCATGACCCTCACAGTGCTCCTGGTGGGCGCCATGCTCTTGCGCCATTTGAATCTCACGGCAGTCGTTTCGCTCATCTGTTACGGCCATGAAAAACGCATCTCGCTCACCACCCTTTCGGATGGCATCGTCACGGTCATCTGCTCAGTCGTGGCCATTCGATTCTGGGGCCTCATCGGCGCGCCGATAGGGGCAATCGCCGGCACCTGTCTGGTCAGTCTCCCTGTGAACTTCACCCGCCTGTCGCTCGAAGCGCGTGTTCCCGCGCGCATCATTCTGGGTTCGCTCTTCCCCTGGTTCTGGCGCTTCGCCGTCGCCGTAGTGCTCGCTCAAGGCGTCCACAAAACGCGGCTGCTCGATACCCTTCCCGGGTTCTTCGCCGCGTCCGCCGCGATTGCCGCCGTCTATGCGGCGCTGCTGCTGCCCATTTTCTTCCGTGAACCGCTGAACCAATACACGCGCCCGCTGCTGGCCCGATTCCGCGTGGCTTTGTCGCCCTCATGGTAGCGGCCGTGCGCGCGGCACTCCGCCGCAATCCGCACTGGGTCGCTCTACGGCGCCTGCACCGCGAAGGCTTCGTCCGCGCGTTCCGGCGCTGGCGTCTCTGGCTCCGCATCCTGCAGACCGCACCGGTCCCCACCCGCCCCGCCGCCTCAAACGAACCCGTCGAAGTTCACCTGGTCTGTTATCGCAACGATTACCTCTGCGCCATCTGGGCCCTCAAATCCTTCTACACCCAGGCGGAAGTAGACTGGCCGCTCGCCATTCACCTTCAAGGCCCCATGGCCGCGCGCGCCAGCGCCCGGCTCCGCCGCCATTTCCCCAACGCGCGCATCATTCCGCAGAACCAAGCCGACGCCGTCGTGAATCCCTGGCTCGCCGAACGCGGACTCCACCGCCTGCTCTCCGCGCGCGCCCAGAACCCCTACATGCTGAAGCTCACGGATTACCACGTCCTGAGCGGCGCGGCTCGCCTTATTACTCTCGACAGCGACGTTCTGTTCTTTCAAAAGCCCGAAGAACTTCTCGCCTTCCGCGGCCGGCACCTGTTCCAGCGCGATCCCGAAAGCACATACCTTGTACCCGGCATCCCCGGCCTTACGATCGCTCCGCGTCTGAACGTCGGCATCATGTCATTCCTACGCGCCGGCATTTCGCTCCCGCGCTGCGACGAATACCTCGCGCACTTCGAGCAGCGCCAGGGGTGGCTGGAACAAACGCTCTACGCGTTGCACGCCTCGGAAATCGGTGACGCGGAGTGCCTGCCCGAGTCGTACCTGATCTCGCTCGAGGCCGGCATCGATTCGCGTACCCTCGTCGCCCGCCACTATGCCGGTCCCGGCAGGCCTCTGCTCACCAGCGAAGGCATGCCCTTCGCCTGGGAGCTTGTAAAATCGGAGAGGCTGATTCTGTAGAGCTGACGGAGATTTCGCCTGAAATCTGCGAGGACGTTGTCCGACATTCTGGACTGTCCTGCATCCCGAACAGCGCGGGAGAAAATCTGACCTTCCCCCGGTTTCGACCGAACGAACGAGACGGATCACCATGCGTATGCGCGCTTTATCGTCAACGCCGCCGAGTGGTAATCGCCGCTTCAATCAAACTGCACTCTTACTTGCTTCTGCGCGATAATACCGGGAATGCTCCCCGAAGGCCGCAAATCCCGTATCTCCCTGACCGCGTGGATTTTCATCGGAATGGCCGCCGGACTCGCTGTCGGCATTCTCGCGCCGTCCGTCGCGGTGCAGCTCGCCCCGCTCAGCAACATCTTCCTGCGCCTCATTAAATCCATCATTGCGCCGCTCATCTTTGCCGCGCTGGTCTATGGCATCGCAGGCGCCGGCGACATCAAGCAGATGGGCCGCATCGGGCTCAAGGCGATTATCTATTTCGAAATTCTCACCACCATCGCGCTCTTCGTCGGGCTCGCCGCGGTCAACCTGGCTCGTCCCGGCGAAGGCCTCACCATCAATAAGACCGCTGCTGCCACCAGCCTCCCGCAGGCGAAGCTCACCGCCGCCGACATCCTCGAGCACACTTTCCCCTCCAGCATCATCGACTCCATGGCGCGCGGCGACGTCCTGCAAATCGTCGTCTTCGCCATCATCTTCGGCATCGCCTGCTCCGCCATCGGCGTCAAGGCCCAGCCCGTCACCAAATTCTGCGAATCGCTCGCCGAGATCATGTTCAAGTACACCGGTTACGTCATGTATCTCGCGCCGCTCGGGGTCGGCGCGGCTATGGCCGTCACCATCGGCAAAAACGGCGTCGGCGTTTTGTTCAGCCTCAGCAAGCTGGTGGGCACGCTCTACGCCGCGCTCATTGTCTTCGTGGTCTTCGCCATGGGTGCCGTCGTCCTGATCGCCCGCATCCCGCTCGCGCGCTTCATCCGCGCTGTGCGCCAACCCTGGCTCATCGCCTTCTCCACCGCTTCCAGCGAGGCCGCTCTTCCGCTCGCGCTGGAGAACATGGAAAACTTCGGCGTCCCCAAACACATCGTCGCCTTCGTCCTGCCCACCGGCTACAGCTTCAACCTGGATGGCAGCACGCTCTATCTCGCGCTGGCCTCCGTCTTTGTCGCTCAGGCCGCCGGCGTCCACATGCCCATCGGCCAGCAGATTCTGATGATGCTCACGCTCATGCTCAGCAGCAAGGGCGTGGCCGCGGTGCCCCGCGCCTCTCTCGTTATCCTCGCGGGCACGCTCGCCAGCTTCAATCTGCCGCTCGAGGGCATCGCCATCATACTCGGCGTTGACGCGCTCATGGATATGGCCCGCACCTCCGTCAACGTGCTCGGCAACTGCCTGGCCAGCGCCGTCGTGGCGCGATGGGAGGGTGTCAACCTGAACGCCCCTGTCCGGCGTGAGGTCGAAACCCAGCTCGCCTAGTCGGATGATCCCCCTGTTCGCGAGCCTTCCCTTCTGGCTCAAGCGCCGCGCCGGCACTTTCGCCGAAAGCACCAGATTTGCCCCGCTCGCGCAGGAGCTTGACCGCTTTGTCGCAGAGGGTCAGGTCGCCGGGGGCGTCGCGCTCATCGCCGTCGATGGCCAAACCCGCTTCCTCCACGCCTTCGGTCTGCAGGATCGCGAAAACGGGATCCCCGCCACTCCCTCCACCATCTTTCACCTCACCTCTCTCACCAAGCCCGTCACCGCGGCCGCCGCCATGACTCTGATGGATGAGCGCCGGCTCTCGCTCGAAGATCCCATCAGTAAGTTTCTTCCCGCGTTCGACAGCCAGCTGCTTTGGAATGGGCAGCCGCTCACGGAGCCCATTCGTATTCGCCACATCATGACCCACTCCTCCGGTCTCATCGACGCCATCCCGGAAGAGTTTCTCTCGACGGATTACTCACTCGCCGAACTCATCGACATGGCCGCGCAGCAGCCGCTCGGCTTCGCTCCTGGCGAGCGCTGGGCCTATGCCAATCTCGGGTTCGATGTGCTCGGCCGCATCATCGAGATCGTCTCCGGTCAGACCTTTCACGATTTCGTTCGCGCGCGCATCCTCGGGCCACTCCGCATGAAGGATTCCTTCTATGGCGTCGAGCGAAGGAAAGCCGAGCGCATCGCCGCCTACTACGCTCCTCACGATGGCCAGCTGGTGCGCGAGCCCACCGACCCCGCGCAGAGTCGCGCCCGCTTCATCCCGCCCAGTCACGGCCTGCACAGCACCGCTTCGGATCTGGCGCGTTTTTTCACCATGCTGCTGAACCAGGGCAGGCTCGGCAGCCGCCGCGTGCTCTCTCTGGAATCCGCGCAGGCCATGGTCACCAGTCAGACCGGCCGCTGGAACGCCGGTTTCATTCCGGGTTCCGGCTATGGCCTCGGCTGCTCCGTCATCACCGGCCCCGAAGAAATCTTCCGCTTCCATTCGCCCGGCACCTTCGGACACGGCGGCTGCTTCCAGACACATGCCTGGGTGGATCCCGAACGCCGCATCCTCACCGTCATCCTGTGCCAGCAGCGCTGCTTTGAGCTGCCCGTCGCCCGCGAAGTCGCCGCTTTTCTCACCCGTTCCGTCGCCGTAACGTTGCCATAATGTGAACGAATGGCCGACGCGCCTGAATACCGCTATTACATCGATCAAGCTGCGTTCACCGATGGGCCCGCGCCGGAGATCTGGCTCCAGGGCTGGTGCGCCACCGCCTCGCTGACTCCCGTTACCGAGCTCTTCGCCGAATGCGAAGGCGTCACTTTCCCCTGTTTCACCGGCATTCTGCGCCCCGATGTCGCGCTGCATTTCGATTGCGTCTCCATGGGCCACAGCGGCTTCGCAGCGCGCGTTCCCGCCCGAAGTCCGGAAACCGAAATCCGCTTTTCTGTTCGCGAGGGCGCTCACCGCCGCCTCATTTTTTCGTGGACCGGAACCGCCGTCGCCGATCCTCCCGCCGCCATCCTCGACACCACGGCAGACGGCCCGCCCACTCGCACCCCGGTCTTCTCCCTCCTTTTCCCCGCCGCGGACGTGCATCCTTACTACCTCGACCAGTGCCTGCGCTCGCTCCGGAATCAGACCTATCCGCACTGGGAACTTTGCCCGGCTGCTACCCCCGCCCTTGCGCTTCACCAGGCGTCCGGCGAATACTGCGCGCTCCTGCATCCCACCGCCAGACTGCACCCCGAAGCCCTGATGCACATCGTCCGCGCCATCGATCGCCAGCCCTCTGCGTCTTTGCTCTACACCGACGAACACCGCATCGACGACTACGGCCGGCCCATCGAGCTCATTCACAAACAGCCCTTCGATTCAGATCGCCTTCTCGAACGCGACTGCATCGGTCAGCTCGCCTGCGTCCGGACTTCGCTCGCGCGCGCCGTGGGCGGCTACCATCCCGAGTTCGGCGCGGCGCAGCAATGGGACTTCCTGCTGCGCGTTTCCGAATCCACGCCCGCACCCGATATCGTCCACATTGCCGCTCCGCTCCATCTCCGCCGCGCCGATCCCAACCCCGGCGATCCCATCACAGATCGCGCAATCGCCGCCCGTGCGCTTGCCCGCCGCAACACGCCCGCTATTCTGCGCGAAGCGAAATCGCCAGGCTCCTTTCGCGTGAAATACCCGCTGCGCTCCACCCCTCCTACCGCCGTTCTGTTGCGCGTGGAAGACGGCCCGCACCAGCTGCGCCTGCTCTCGCGCACGCGCATTCCTCCAGGCACGCGCTTGCACCAAATCAGCTTCGGCTCGGTGTATCCGGTCGACGCCCCGCACTCCGGCCCGCTGCTCTCTGTCGCGGAACTCGAAGCCGAGATCGCCATCTTCCTCACCGTTCCGCTCGAACAGGTGAATCCTGATTTCTTCGAGGAGCTGATCGCCGAAGCGCACCGCCCCGAATGCGGCATCGCCGCGCCCGCCGATTGCGAAACCGGCGTTTTCGCAGTCGCAACCACACTTCTGGCGGCAGCCGGAGGCCTCGCCGCCATCAATTTAGAGGACCGAGAGCGTCTATATACTAGACTGAAGGCATTAAGCAGTAAACGAGGGCTGAAGATTATACGCACCGCATACGCGTCGGCGACTCTCCGTTGTGAAGCGTCGCTCGCCCTTTCAGGGGATTGGCGCTAAATGGCCTCCCAGCTGTACCCTCCCCCGAATTCCGCTGCCGCTGCCGACACCATCCTCCTGCCCGCTCGGCGTTTTTCCCCGCTGCGCTACCATGCCGGCGGCCTCAGCGCGTGGTCCGGGCATCTTCCCTTCGCCTATGACCTCGTCGCCGCTCTGCGCCCGTCCGTGCTCGTCGAACTCGGGACGCACTACGGTGAATCGTATTTCGGCTTCTGTCAGGCCGTTGACGAAAACCGCGTCGATTGCCGCTGCTATGCCGTCGACACCTGGAAGGGTGACCCGCACGCCGGCTTTTACGGTGACAACGTTTTTCAGGATGTGCGCGAGTACAACCGCGCGCACTACGCCGCCTTCTCCACCCTGCTGCGCTGCACCTTCGATCAGGCAAACCCGCAGTTCAGCGACGCCAGCATCGACCTTCTTCACATCGACGGCCTGCATACCTACGCCGCCGTCAAACGTGATTTCGAACTCTGGCTCCCCCGCGTTCGTCCCGGCGGCATCGTCCTGCTGCATGACATAAATGTCCGCCACGGAGACTTCGAAGTCTGGCGTCTCTGGGAAGAGCTGCGCGACGAATACGAACACTTCGAATTCCACCACTCCTGGGGACTCGGCGTGCTCCGTGTTCCTGATTCCGCTCCGCCGCCGCCTGGCCTGCTTTCGATTCTTTTCCTCGGCTCCGAAGAAGATCGCCATGCCGTGCGCGAACATTATTCCTTCGCCGCCGATTACCTCGAACTCAGCCGCGGCGCCGCTCAGGCCGCTTCTCAGGAAACGCCGAAACAGTTTGTGCAGGTCTTCGGTGATCGTGCCGGCCTTTGGATGGAATCCGCCAGCGTACGCGCTGATATCCGTCCCGGCCAATGGCAAACCGTCTGCGCCGAACTCACCCAGGGCGCCGACACCGGCCAACTTCGCATTGACGTCGCGGAATATCCCTGCATCGCCGAAATCGCCTCCGTGGCAGCCCGCCGCTCCGGGGACAACACGCTTCTCTTCGAATACACCACCGTCGGCGAAATCGAAGCGTGCGCCTCCGCCGGCGATCTGATGCCGCTGCCCGCCGCCGGGACCGCCCGCTTTCTCAGCTTCGGCTGCGATCCCCAGCTGCTGGTCCGCGCCCCCGAATCCGTCCGCCTCGATGCGCCGCTTATGGTCGAAATCCGGATGCGGATCGTGCCCGGTCTCGAAGGCGCCGCGCCCGCTCGCGAACCGCTCCCGCCCGCCGCCGATCTCGCGCCCGAACTGGAATGGAAGCTGAGCCTTGCCCGCGTGGAATCGCTGCGCGCCGAAGTGCTGCAGCACCAGGCTGAACGCGCCGCGCTTATCGCCGATCTCCAGCGCGCCCGCGCAGAGCGCGATGCCTTCGCGCACGATCGCGAACTGCGTGCCCGCCTCGAGGAGGAGGCCGCCGTGCTCCGCACCGATCTTGCGCGTCGCGATTCCGAACTTACCGCGCTCCATGCCGAAATGCGCCATCTTCAGTCCCGCGTCGGCAGCCTCGATCAGGAACTGCTCCGGCTGCAGCCCCTCGAAGCCAAATCCGCTCGCCTGCGTTCTCGCGTCGTCCGCCTCATCGATAGCCGCCGCCAGCTGAAACAGAGCTTGCGCGCCGGGGAGGCCGAAGCCGAACAGTTGCGTACCAGCCACGCCGAAGAACGCCAGGAGCTTCAGGAGCACCGGCACGCCGCCGACGAAGAGGCCGCCCGCCTGCGCATCGAGCTCACCCATCTGCATCGCTTCGGCGCAGCCGAATCGGCACGCCTCCGCGATGAGCTCACGCAGCTGCGCCGCTCCGCCGAAAAGGAGGCTGACGAGTTGCCTGCCCGCCTCGCCGAGATGCGCCGCTCGCTCGCCGCCGAATGCGCGGACCTCCGCACTCAACTGGCGGACGAAAAGTCCCGTTTCGAAGCCGCTCTGCGCAACAGCGCTCAGCAGCTGCAGGCGAAGGACGCCGAGATTACGCAGCTGCGCAAGGCAGTCTCCGCTCTGCAGGCGCATCGTGACGATCTGCTGCAATCGCTCTCCTGGCGCGGCACCAAACCCCTGCGCGCGCTCTATAGCAAGCTACGCCCGGTGAAGCCGGCCTAGCGTCTCGGCATGCCTGCGTCCGATATCCCGCGGGAGCTTCCCGTCTCCGTGCTCGTGCCCGCGTTCGGTGCCGCCGCTTCCCTGCGCGCCTGCCTCGAAAGCCTCGCTCTCTATCTGCCGCCCGGCTGTGATGTCCACGTGCTGGATGATGCAACGCCTGACGACTCCGTCGCCGCCGCAGTCGCAGCCTTCCAGGACCGCGTCCCCGCGCTCTCCTGCACCCGCCGCGCCGAGAACGTCGGCTACGTCGAAAACTGCAATCTCGCAATTGCCGGACTCCTCCCCACCGGCCGCGACATCCTCCTCCTCAACTCCGATTCCCGCATCACCGCCGGCGCCGTTGAGGAAATGTACAGCGTCCTGCATCTCAACGAAAAACACGGCGCCGTCTCTCCTCGCAGCGACAACGCCACCATCTTCTCCGTTCCTTTTACCGAGCAACTCCCTCCAGCCGATTCGTACCAGCTCTGGCAGCGCATCTGCCCCCTGCTCCCGCGCTTTCAGATCGTGCCCACCTGCGTCGGCTTCTGCATGCTCGTGCGCAATCTGGTCTTTCGCCACTTCGGCCTCCTCGATCCCATCTACAGCCCCGGCTACAACGAAGAGAACGACCTGGTGCGCCGGATGAACCGCCGCGGCTATTCTGCCCTCGCCGCCAATCGCGCGTTCGTTTTTCACCAGGGCAGCTCTTCCTTCGGCGATGCCTCGCGCGACGCCCTCGACCAGCGCAACCGCGCCATCCTCGACGCCCGCTATCCCGAGTACTCGCGCATCGTCACCGAATACCTGCATTACCTGATGGACCCCGTCGATCGCTTCGCCGCGCTCTGGCAACGCCCTCGCCCGCGCATCCTCTTCGACCTCCACGGCTTCCCCAAACAGCACTCCGGCACCTCCGAATTCGCCTCCGGCCTGCTCCTGCACCTTGCGCCTCTGCTGCAGTCCAATTGCGATCTCTTCGTTGCTTCCGGCAACGATGCCTTCGCCGGCCAGCTCGACCCCGCCATCCTCTACCGCGAAGAAGAAGAACGGCACGCGCCCTTCGATCTGGTCTTCCGCCCCGCTCAGATCTTCTCGGTCGCCGAGCTCTTCCGCATGGCCCGCCTCGGCGCCCGCATCTGCTACGTCCATCAGGACTCCATCGCGGTACGCTGCCAGTACCTCAGCGGCCCCGCTCTCAGGGAACTGCATCGCATTCTTCCGGAGCTCACCGACGCCATCGTCACCATCAGCGAAGCCAGCCGCCGTGATTTCGAAGACCTCCACCAAGTGCCCGCGCCCTACCGCGTCATTCACCAGGGCACCCATCCCACACCCGCCGAACCGCCCGTGCCAAATGGCGACATCCTCGTCATCGGCAATCCCTTCCAGCACAAAGGACTCGCTCAGGCCGTCGACCTCCTGCGCGGTCTCCGCCCCATCACCGTGCTCGGCGGCGATCCTGCGCGCATCGAACCTGGCGTGCGCTGGCTCGTCAGCGGCAGCCTCGGCACCCCTGCCATGGCCGATCTCTTCGCCCGCGCCGCAGCAGTCGTTTATCCCAGCTACTACGAAGGCTTCGGCCTGCCTATCCTCGAAGCCCTCGCGATCGGACGCCCCGTGCTCGCCATCGACAGCGAGATCAATCGCGAGTTGCAAACGCTCACCGCCGGCAATCCCAACTTCCGTCTCGTCCCCACCCACGCACACCTGCGAGAAGCCGTCACCGCTGCGCTCGCCGCAACTCCTGCGCCCGGTGCGGTCTACCGCGCCTGGTCCGACGTTGCTGTCGATTACGCCAACTTCTTCCGCGAACTGCTCGCGCGCCCGCTCGATCCCGAACGCATGCGCCGCCGCTGGCGCTGGCTTGCCGCTGTCGAGCCCTGGTCCGGCCCACGCTAACGCTTCAGCGCGGCACCCAGATCAGCCATCCCGCCACGCACGCGGCCGTGCCTGCCACCGCTGCCAGAATCCCCAGCCGCCGACGCTTGGGCAGGCCCAGAATCATCACCAGCCCGGTCAGCGAACTGATACCCAGCAGCACCGACGCCGCATCCAGAATCGCTTTCCACACCGCTCCGCTCGCCGCGCCCTTGTGCAGATCTCCCAGCATCGCCGTGGCCCCGCGATCCTCCACCGTCACCCGCGCTACACCGCTGCGTTTCTCGATCACCGCCTGCGTGCGCTTCCCCGGCCCGGCGAATGTCGCCTCGATGTCCCCCGCCTGCGCGCTGTATTGCGACAGTCCAAGCGAAATGCCCGTCGCCGCGCGCAGCGCCTGCACCACCGCCCGCTCGTCACCGTTCCGCGCCACGTCGTGCGGCAGCCAGACCGTGAATTCATTGGACCGGCTCACATCCCAGCCAAATGAATCGTGGTTCAGCATTACGCCCGTCACCGCGAAGAACAGAAACATCAGAAATCCCAGCAGCGAAATGTAAATGTGCACAGTCCGCGCCAGCTTCAGCGCCCCGCGCGTCGTTACCCTCATGCGTTCTGCCCGTGAGGGCCGTACTCCAGCGCCACAGCTTCAAATTCGGAAGTCGCCGGAGCCGACGCGGTCGCCGGCATCTTCGTGCCGCACGCGATCTTTGCGCTCTCCTTAGCCTCATTCCCGTGCTCGCGGTTGCTCTCAACAAAAATGCCGTAAACCCCCGCCGGCAGCTGCCTCCCCTGGTCGTCCAGCCCCTCCCACGTCAGCCGGTAGCGTCCCGGCGGACGCGTCGCCCGCGCCATTGAGGCAATGCCGTTCCCCGACGTCTGCGCCCACCACGCGTGCAAATCGCGAATCCACCGTGGACGGCTGGCCCAAAGCGCCACCGTTCGGACCAGTTTGCCGCGGGCATCCTCCACCCACACCGCCACATACGGACGCCGTCCGAAACCCGCCGCCGGCGGCTTCAGCGTCAGCGTGATTGTCAGGTCATACCCCGCGGGCCATGCGGATTCCGTCGCAGCCGCTGCCACGCGCGGACGTTCATAGCGAGCAAACCCGGCGCTCCGCTCCGCGAACCCGTCCCGTTGAATCACCAGACCTTCCGCGCCCGGCGTCCGCGCCACCAACTCGAGACCCGCCCGCGTATCCATCACACACAGCGCCGTCGCCAGCGCGTTCGCCGTCACCGCATCGCGCGCCACCACCGTCGCGCTCACATCCGTTCTTACCGCCCGCCCGGTGCGCCCGTCGAATAGGTGCGCGTCGCGTTCGTACCACCCGCTCGTCGCGATCGCCACGTCGCGCACAGCCACCACTGTCAGCGGTTCCGCATTCTCAGACGGACGGCTCGGATTCACGACGCCCAAATTCCAGGTCTCGCCGCCCGATACCGCAATATCGCCGCCGACATTCAGCAGCACCGACCCCGCATGCGCGCGCGCCGCTCGCAGCGCTCTCTCCATCACGAACGCTTTACCCAGCGCATCCACGTTCAATCGGCCGCCCGGGGCACGCGCCGAGATCACGCCGCCGGTGCGCTCCTGCCAGTACGCGTACGCGGCCATCAGCTCCGCCAGCTCGCGCGAACAACGCCCGCGCCCGTCCCATCGGCTGATTTCACTCCCGGGATCGTACGTGCTCACCACTCCGCACAGCCGCTCGATCTCCGCCAGACCCGCGGCCTGCGCCCGAGCCGCCCCCTCACCTCGCGCACTCAGTTCCATCGACGTTCCCAGCACCCGCTCATGCCGGAATGTCTGAAGCGCTTCCCCCCGCGCAATCGCTGCGGAAAGCCCGGCCCCCAGGAACGGCGCGGCCAGAAAACTCCTCCTCGCGGTCAGCATGCTACAGAGTAGCCTGCTCAGCAGTGCTGCTAAACCGGAAACTTCGCCGTAATCTTCGGCTTCGGCTGTCCCGTCTTATGCGGCGTCAGCAGAATGCTCAAATCCAGATCCGTCACGCGCTCGCCTACGCGCACCACCAGCTTGCGCGTGCCCGTGTTTGGTGCTTGCGGAGCCGGCGCCTTCGTGCCCGCCACATCGAACACCGCATGACGCGGCGTGCGGATCTCCGCCGTAAGCGTCCACCCTTCCTTCGTCAACTCCGCAGTCTGTCCATTCACCGTCACGTCCGCGTCCGTCACCATGCCCCACAGCACATCCACCGGCTGGTCCGCCTGCACCGTATCCTGAATCAGTACCGCCTGCCGCCCCACCATCCCGATGCGCCGCTGCATCTGCTTCACCTTCGCCGGATACGCCTTCGACAAATCGATCTGTACCCACGACAGATCCGGCCCCAGCTCGCGCCGCGTCATCTTCGCATCCGCTTTCGCGTCCTGATTCTCGCCGTCAATCGTCACCGTGTTGTGCGCTTCGGTGCGCGTCCGGTAGTACGTCCAGCGCTGCTTTCCCTGATAGCCCGGCAGGTTCACATCGTCCCGCCCCAGATCCAGAGCCCAGCGCACTCCGCCCGCATCCAGCACAAAACTCCCCAGATCCAGATGCGCGTGCGGGCCCTTGTTGTCCCCGCCCTTCACCACCAGAAACAAGGCATTCGGATCGTCCCACGAACTGCGGAACGAAGCGTCCTGCACCGAATTGAACACCGCGTCCAACGGCCACTGCGGAACCTGCGGCGCTTTGCCTTCGCGCTGGTACCAGATCAAATTCAGCGGATCCGGATGCGCCGTGCGGTCCAGAAATTTCTGCTGCTGCCACGCCAGCGCCGGCTGCTGGTAGCGTCGCGCCAACCAGAACATCTCCGGCTCTTCCGTCAGATCGTCGGTCGCGTCGCCATAGTTGAACGTCCGCATCGCCGGGCTCGAAAAATACAGCCGAAACCGCCCCGTCCGCGAAAACCCGGCATTGTTCGAAACCCCAAAATCGGTGCCCAGCGCCGTATCCATCGCGGCCAGAAAGCGCACGGTGAACTGGGTTGCATCCTCCCAGTACCCCGGACCTTCCACCCACGCGCCATCGCTCGCATATCCCGCCAGGCCGCGCTGCATCGAATCCACGGCGGCCCTCAGCACGAACCTCGCTTTCTCGGTCTCGTCTTCGAACACCGCCAGCGCGCCAATCGCCATCCCGGCGTTGCACACGATGTTGACGCTGTCGTGGGCCGTCACCCACGCGCTTTGCAGACTGTAAGCCTGAATGGCCGCCGCCAGTCCCTTCTGTGCGATGGCATCCCGCATCAAGCTCCGGTCCGCATCCGTCAGCTGAGCGTAGAGCCAGTCGTAGCCAATGCTCAGCGCCTGTGTCAGCACCGCTGTATCCGCGAAGTGCGAAGGGTTCCAGTCCCGCAGCGCCGCCACCGCTCGCATCTCCCGCAGCGCGCGTTCCAGATGCGCTGCGTGTCCGTCAATGCGGTACAGCAGCGCCAGTGTCGAAATACGATCGAGAGCGCGCCGGCTCTGCGCCGTCAGCCCCGCGGCAGCCTTGTAGTCCAAAACCGGCATGCCCGTCAGGCGTTCGGCATCGTGCTCCAGATCCGCCAGCACCTTGCGGACCTGTACATTCTCCAGCGCCATCGGCCGGATTCGCGCCACATCGCTGTCCAGCGCGAGCAGTCTCGGGTGCTCGCTCCGAAGCGATTTCCATGGGTCCTGGGTCTGACTCAGCGCGGTCCCGCAGCATGCCAGCTGCGCCAGCAGCATTCGCCTGCTTAGTCCCCCGCCAGTCACTGCTCGTATTCTAACGTCGCCCGCGAAACATCCGGTGAGCCATTTGGTTTCGTTATAACTAAGAAGAGAACCCAATGAGTCCATGCGGGGGGTTCCCGCCGGAAGATTACGCGTTGTATGTGCTCGGCTCGCTTTCCGAGCCTGCGAGCGAGCAGATCCGCGCTCACCTGGCCCGGAACTGTGAGACCTGCCGGCGCGAAGTACGCGAGAGTCAGGATCTCTGGTACGAAGTCGCGCTGTCCACGCCTCAGGCCTCCCCGCCGCGTTCTCTCCGCCGCCGCATCCTGCAAACCGCGGGTGCGCCCGAGTCCGCGACCGGCCTGCGCTGGCTCTACGGGCTCGTAACCGCCGGCCTGGTTGCGGCTGCCGCCTTCACCGGATGGATTGTTGCCCCCGCCCGCGTTCCCGCCGTGCAGACCACGCACGTGCTGGTGCCCACGCCGCCAGACATCTCCGCCCTCCACCGCCTCGAAGAGGAAAACGACCGTTTGCGTTCTCAGGTTGCCCGCGTGGCTGCCGTCCCCGCCCTGCCCGCGGCGCCCGCGCCCGCATCCGTCCACACACCGGATACCGAATCCATCGCTCTGCGCGCTCAGATCGCCGCGGCCCAGCGCGATATCGATGCCGAACGCTCCCGCGCCACACGGCTCGAATCCGAACTCACCGCGGCCCGCCAAGCCGTCGCCGCCGCGCACGAAACTCCGCGCCCCGATGATTCCGCCGCCTTAGGCACCCAGCTCGCATCGCTCCAGACCCGCACGCAGCAGCTCGAACGGCAGCTCGCGGAATACAAAACTCTGCTCGCGGACGCCAATCGCCGCCTCGAATCGACCCTCCAGCTCGCCAGCCTGCTCAATAGTCCCGAACTGACCCTGGTCCGCCTCCGCGGCACCGAAGCCGGACACGCCGTCGAGGGCCGCGCGCTGGTTGCCGCCGGTTCACGCGTCGTCTTCACCGGCTCGCGCCTCCCCGCGCTGCCCGCCGGCAGGGTCTACCAGCTTTGGCTCATCCGCTCCCAAAGCCCCGCGATCGTCAGCGCCGGAACCTTCAACTCCACCAAGGCCACCAGCGCCGAACTGCAGTTCAGCAGCGGCCCCCTCACCCGCGGCGTCACCGCCATCGCAGTCACCGAAGAACCCGCCGGCGGCAGTGAGAAGCCCACCGGCCACAAAATCCTTGTCGGCCAGGTGAGTTAGCGGATCGGTACGCCCCTTTTCACCGGTTCCGCAAAGTAATCCCCCGCTCAAGCCTGACCGCTCACTCCACCGCGAAGGCAATCACCGCATCGCCCAAAACGCTGCCGTCAACCTTCCCGTGGCCTCCGGCGCAGACCACCACATACCGCTTGCCCTTCCACACATACGTCCCCGGCGTCGATTGCGCCGTAAACGGCAGCTCCGTTTCCCACAATTTGCGCCCGTCGTCCGCCGCATAAGCCGCGAACTTCTTGTCAAACACATCCGCGCCGAAGAACACCACTCCGTTCACCGCGAGCGGTCCGCCCAGGCTGACCGAAACCGTGGTTTCCCATCGCACAGTGCCCGTCGCCGTGTCGATCGCCTCCAGCACGCCCCACGGCGGCTGGTTGCACGGCAGATGATCCGGTCCAATGAACGTGCGCCGCGACATCCCATACGGCGCTCCTTTTTGTGCGCCATACTCCTGGCCAAGCCGCTCGCCGGTATCGCCGTGCCCCTCCCCGTCGAACGCCGCCCGCGGAATCAGCCGCACCGTCGTTGCCAGGCGGTTCGCCGCCACAATCAGCAGCCCGCTGCCCGCGTCGTAAGCTCCGCCGCCCCAGTTCGCGCCGCCCACATTTCCCGGGAACAGCAGCGTTCCTCCCAGGCTTGGCGGCGTGAACACCCCTTCATAGCGAAGCTTCGCCGCGTACTGCTCGCACCAGCCCGGCCGCGCCACAAACTTCTGCTCGGTAAACCGTCCGCTCACCGGGAACGGCTGCGTAGGCGACGCCACTTCCCCCGGCACGTCCGATTTCGGCACCGCCCGCTCCTCGACCGGAAGCAGCGGCGCTCCCGTTTCGCGGTCCAGCGCGAAGTAATGCCCCACCTTGGTCATCACCCCGATCGCCGGCTTCCCCTTTACCTCGATCGGTGTCGGCCGCGACGCCACATCGTAATCCCACAGGTCGTGGTGCACCACCTGAAAATGCCAGACCAGCTTGCCCGTTGAAGCCCGCAGCGCCACTACCGAATTGGCGTAGCGGTCGTCCCCCGGCCGCAGCCCGCCATAGAAATCCGGTGACGCGCTGCCCGTCGGCAGAAACACCAGATCGCGTTCCACGTCCGCCGACATTGGCGCCCACGCATTCGCCGCGCCCGTTTTTCCCGGCGGCGTCGGGTCCCACGTCCACTTCAGCTTCCCCGTCTTCGCCGCAAAAGCCCGCACCGTGCCGCGATCCATCTCCGCCCGGCTGTTGTCCCCGATCGACGATCCCACCACCACCGTATCGCCCACTACCACCGGCGCCGATGTCACCTGGAAATTGCCGTCGTTCCGCCCGGTGCCCAGCGCCGCCTCCCATACCCGGCCGCCATCCTTCGCCCGCAGTGCGATCAGCCGCGCGTCCAGTGTCCCGAAGAAAACCAGCCCGCCCGACACCGCGACCCCGCGCGCAGACACCTCCGAGTAGTCCCGGTCCTTCGCGATGTGTGGATCGAACCGCCACCGTTCCACCCCCGTTCCGGGGTCGAGCGCAATCACCTGATTGAACGGCGTGATGACGTAAAGAAGCTCGCCTGCCAGCACTGGCGTGGCCTCAAACGCCGCCAGCCGTGCCGACCGCGCATCCGGCGCTTTCGCCTGCGTATGAAACGTCCACGCCGTCTTCAGCTGCGGCGCGGATTGCGGCGTAATCTCGCCCGCCAGGACCAGCGCCAGCAGCGGGACCAGCATCAGCGCTTCTCTGTCACGGCCCGCTCGGTCGGATAGCCCTTGTCTACCCAGTCCTTCGCCAGGTTCTCCGGAATCATCAGCACGCGCAGGTTCGTAAAGCCCATCTCGCGCGCCGCCGCAAACGCCGGCCGCACATTCGGACAGTGATCCCACGGGCAGCAGCCGCAGTACAGAACAATTTCCCGGTTCCTCGGCTCGCTGGCCAGCAGATGCTTTAATTCCTCCAGGCCCGCCGGCTTCGAACCCGGACCCGCATACACCGAACCCGCAATATGCGCCCCGTGGTACAGCACCGGAAATCCCACGTGCACAATCAGCGGTTTGCCGCTTTTCGCCGCCGCCAGCGTCTCCGGCCGCATCACCTCGCTCGCCGTCCATGGATCCGCCGCCAGCAGCAGCAGCAGCGCCGCCCACATCGTCATTTCGTCTCCTCTTCCTCGCCCGGCGGTTTCTTGTATTTCGGTTTCCGCTCCGCCTTCGGCACAATTACCCGCTGCGCCGGAACCGTCCCCACGCGCTCGCGTGCAATCGCGCGCACTTCCTTCCGCGCGTCGAACTTCGCCTTCTTCTTCGCTGCCATCTACGAAATCAGAGCATGTGTCACGCGCGACGCCAGCTTGTCGAACGTCAGCATCTCGTACACCGACGGGTCCGACATAATCCGCGTCACCAGCGCCGCATGCATTGCATGGCCCGCGCGCTCCGCGATTACATGACCCAGCAGCGGCCGTCCCAGCAGCGCCAGGTCGCCGATCAGGTCCAGCGCCTTGTGGCGGCAGCACTCATCCGGAAAACGCAGGCCGCCCGGATTCAAAACCGCCTCCCGGTTAAAGCACACGGCGTTCTCCAGCGTCGCCCCGCGGATCAGCCCCATGTTCCGCATCGCGTCCAACTCGTACTCGAATCCAAACGTGCGCGCCGGCGCAATCTGCTCCGCATAGCGCTGCGGCGTCACCTCCATCTCCAGCGCCTGCTTGCCCACCAATGGATGATCGAAGTGCACATCGCACGTCAGCCGGAAACTGTCGTCCGGCAGAATCGTAATCCGCTTTCCCCGGTCCTCCACGGAAATCGGCCGCTTGATCCGCAGATACCGCCGCTTCCGCCGGTACTGCTTCATGCCCGCCTCGCGGATCAGTTCCACGAAAGGCATGCCGCTCCCATCCAGAATCGGCACTTCCAGGTTGTCGATCTCGATAAACGCGTTATCGATTCCCAGGCTGTAGAACGTGCTCAGCAAGTGCTCCGTCGTCGAAATCAGCACGCCCTTCCGCATCAGGCTGGTCGCGTAGCTCACCCGCGCCACATGCCGCCACAGTGCCGGAATCGGGAAATTATCCAGGTCGGATCGCAGGAACACAATGCCAGTCGACACCGGCGCCGGCAGCACGCGAATCCGCACCGGCACGCCGCTGTGAAGGCCAACCCCCGATACTTCTACCGGGCGCTGAATCGTAGTCTCAAAACGCAATGTGCAGTTCCACCATGGCGGCTGACTGGCAATCAGTTAACCACACGCTAAGTCGCTGATTCGATAACATCCGCTTCGCACAGTCGTGTCGCAATATTGCCACACTCTGCAGCCTGCACTGTGGCGTTCTCACGAAACGTGCGCGCGGTATGATGGGCAAAGTGTTTGCTCCGCGGCTTTTCCTGATCGACAGCTACGGTTTCATCTTCCGCGCCTACCACGCCCGCGCGCGCACCAGCGCTCCTCCCATGCGCACCGGCTCCGGCGTTTCCACTGAAGCCATCTTTATCTTCAACAACATGCTGCGCAAGCTCTCGAAGACCTTCGCGCCCGTCCACATGGCCGCCGTCTTCGAGAGCATCGGCAAAACTCACCGCGAACAGGCTTTTTCCGAATACAAAGCCAATCGCACTGAAATGCCGGGCGATCTCGCCGAGCAAATCCCCTGGATCCGCCGCCTCATCGAGGCTATGCGCATCCCCATCCTCCAATTCCCCGGCTTCGAAGCCGACGACGTTATCGGCACCCTCTCCTGCCGCGCTGTTGAAGCCGGCTACGATGTCGTCATCGTCTCGAGCGATAAAGACATGTTGCAGCTGGTCAACAGCCGCGTCTCCATGCTCAACCCCGCCAAGGACGACACTTGGTACGACCCCGCCAAAGTCAAAGAATTCATGGGCGTCGAAGCCAGCCAGGTGGCCGATCTCCTCGCGCTGAAAGGCGACGCTATCGACAACATCCCCGGCGCTCCCGGCATCGGCGACAAGGGCGCCCGCGATCTCATCGAACAGTTCGGCAGCGTCGAAGCCGCCCTCGACCGCGCCGGCGAAGTCCAGCGCAAGATGTACCGCGAAAGCCTGCAAAACAATCGCGAGCGCATCCTTATGTCCAAGCAGCTCGCGAAGATCGAAACCAACGTTCCCATCGAGTTTTCCTTTTCCGATCTGGAAGTCAAAACGCCCGACGTCCCCGCCCTCAAGCAAATCTACAAACAGCTCGAATTTCACAGCCTGTTTCAGGAACTCGGACCCACCGAAGATCTCCGTGAGCGCACCATTCAGCCGCTCGACTCCGACTGGCTCGCCGCCATCTCCGCCGGCGCGCCGCTCGCCGTCGCTTTCGAAGGCACCGAAGCCGGACTCGCCTGGCAGCCCGGCGACGCCCGTTCCACGGATCTCGCCGCCATCGCCTCTCTCCTCGAAGACGCCGGCCGCCCCAAGATCACGGCCGACGTGAAATCCGCGCTGCTCGCGCTCCGCAAGGCTGGCCTCAATCCCGCCGGGTTCGTCCACGACGTCGCTTTATACGAATTCCTGCTCACCGCCGAACCCTCCGCCTGCGGCATGGAACAGCTGGTACAGCGTCGTCTGGATCTCAAGATCGGATCCTCCCCGGCCGAGCAGGCGCTGCAGCTTCTCGATCTCAATGAGATGCTCGGCAACCAGGTCACCGCCCGCGACCTACGCACCATTTACAACGAAATCGACCTTCCCGTCGCCGCCGTTCTCGCCCGCATGGAATGGGAACGGCATTCAGGTGGATCGCGCCGAACTCGCCCGCCTCTCCGCCCTCCTCGAAACCGACATCACCCGCCTCACCAAAGAGATCTGCGCGCTCGCCGGCTGCGATTTCAACATCGCCTCACCCCAGCAGCTCGGCAAGATTCTCTTCGAGGTAATGAAGCTCCCCGCCCCCGTCAAATACGGCAAGGGCAAAACCATCTCCACCGCCGCCGATGTTCTCGAAGGCCTCGCCGTCGAGCACGAAATCGCCCGCAAAGTTCTCGAATACCGCCAGCTCACCAAGCTCAAAGGCACCTACGTCGATGCCCTGCCGGAGCTCGATCGACCCGCGCACCGGACGCATCCACACCAGCTTCAACCAAACCGGCGCCGCCACCGGACGCCTCTCCTCCTCCAATCCCAACCTCCAGAACATCCCGATCAAGACCGAGCTCGGCCGCGAAATCCGCGCCGCCTTCGTTCCGCGCCCCGGCTGGCAGCTCCTCGTAGCCGATTACTCCCAGATCGAGCTCCGCCTCATGGCCCACATGTCGCAGGATCCCGTCCTCGTCCAGGCCTTCCGCGAAGGCGAAGACATCCACACCCGCACTGCCGCCGAAGTGATGGGCGTCCCGCCGATGATGGTCACCAAAGAAGCCCGCAACAACGCCAAAGCGGTGAACTTCGGCATCGTCTACGGCATCAGCCCTTTCGGCCTCTCCGCCCAGCTCGGCATCTCCCGCAAGGAAGCCGAAACCTATATCTCCAACTATTTCGAGCGCTACTCCGGCGTCCGCAATTTCATCGACGACACCATCGCTCGAAGTGCGCCGCTCCGGCGTCACCAAAACGCTGTTCGGCCGCGAGCGCCCCATTCCGGATATGAACAGCCGCAATCCCAATGCCCGCGGCTTCGCGGAACGCACCGCCGTCAATTCACCCCTCCAGGGCACCGCTGCCGATCTCATCAAGATGGCCATGATCCGCATCGATCGCGAACTCGCCACCCGTCAGGCGCGCCTGCTGCTGCAGGTGCATGACGAACTCGTCCTCGAAGCCCCTCCCTCCGAAGCCGCCGAAGTCGCCGCCATGGTGAAGCACGAAATGGAATCCGTCCATCCCCTCAGGGTCCCGCTCGTAGCGGAAGTCGGCATCGGCGCAAACTGGCGCGATGCAAAATGAAGGACTGGCAACACCACACCCTCACCGGTAATTTTCGGCTCTACCGCGATTTCCACTCCCGCTATCTCAAGCGCGATCGCGACATCCTGATCTACCTGCCGCCCGGCTATTCCGCCCGCGAATCCCACCGCTATCCCGTGCTCTACCTCCACGACGGTCAGAATCTCTTCGATGCCGCAACGTCATTTATACAGGGTCAGGAATGGGGTGTCGATGAAACCGCCGAGAAGCTCATCCGCACCGGCGCGATCGAGCCCCTCATCATCGTCGGCATCTATAACACCGGCGATCAGCGCGTGGACGAATACACTCCCACGCTCGACACGGTGCGCGGCTGCGGAGGCAAGGCCGATGCCTACGCCCTCATGCTCACGCGCGAACTGAAGCCCTTCATCGACGCGCAGTTCCGCACGCGCCGCGGCCCGCAAAATACCGGCCTCGGTGGATCTTCGCTCGGTGGTCTTGTCACTCTGTGGATCGGCTTGCGCTACCCGCACGTCTTCGGCAAGCTGGCCGTCATGTCGCCTTCGCTCTGGTGGGACAACGAATACATGCTGCGCACCGTCTGCCGCAGACCTATGGCTAAACTGCCGCTCCGCATCTGGCTCGATGTTGGGTCGGAAGAAGGCGAAGAACACGTCCGGCAAACGCGCGACCTTCGTGACACTCTCGAATCGTCCGGCTGGAAGGAAGGCACGGACCTCCAGCACTGGGTCGCGTGGGGTGCCGGTCACAGCGAAGCCGCCTGGGCCGCACGCCTCGCCCAGGTCCTCCGCTTCCTCTTCGGCTTTAACCGATCCCCAGCTTCTTAGCTTCCTGGTAAGCCGTGGCCCGCACGGACGCCACCGGATTCGGCGCAATCTTCCAGCGCTGCTGCCGGACCGCTTCCTGCACCGCCAGCGTAAACGTCTCCGGCATCTTCATCACGTCCTGCATGAAGGTCGCCCACGCAGCCGTGTCCGCCGTCTGGCTCACGGCGTCAATCTCCGCCCAGCCCGGCGGCTTGCGCACACTCCGGGTAGGCGAATAATCCTGCTTAGGGGGAATCGATGGGTATTTTCCCGGTCGAAATCGCATTTTCTAATTTGAGAAAAAAACGCAGCGGTGAGAACCATCGCTCACGGTTTGCGATTTCATTGTAGCAATAACAGTGCCTAACTCACCGGTGGCCCTTATCCCTTTGGAGCCACGAGTGTCGCGCGTACCAGTCGGCCTCGCGCCGATTCACCAGCCGAAACTCCGATTCACTGTCCTGCTCACCATACAGGAAACGCCATAACCTCCGAAAACAATCAACCATACCCTTTCATCGGCCACTCAGCTCGTTCCCTTTAGCGGCTGCAGCGCGCGCCGCACCCGAATGCGCGTCGCCCGCACTTCCGCCTGTTCCGCTTCGCTGAAATTCTGGTTCGCCCGCAGCACCATCGAATACTGCTCATAAAGAACGCCCAGCACCAGATCCTCCGGCCCGTAATTCAGCTCCCGCGAGGCCAAAGCCTCCTTCAGCAGCGGCTCCGCTTCGGCATACCGCTTCTCCCGGCAATACACCTTCGCCAGGTTTCCCGCCACCAGACCCGTTTCCGCGTGCCGCTCGCCAAGCCGCTTCTCATTGATCGCCAGCGCCCGCCGGAACATCTGTTCCGCCTCGGCCATCCGGTGCTGCGCCAGGTCCAGCGCCCCCAGATTATTCAGCGCCACCGCCGTCTTCGCAGCATCCGGTCCCAGCACCCGGCTGTCGATCTCCAGCGCTTTCTCATACAGCGGTCTCGCCTTCCGGTACTGCTTCCGCGCGCGATAGAGTGCCGCCAGATTGCTCATCGCCGACGACACGTCCGGATGATTCTCGCCATACCCCGCGCGCAGATTCAGCATCGCGCGCGTTAGCAGCTTCTCCGCAGCATCCCATTCGCCCGTCAGCGTCCGCGCCTCTCCCAGATTGCTCAGCACGGAAGCCAGCATCGGGCTGTCTGCCCCATACAGCCCTTCCAGAATCTGCGCAGCCTTCGCAAAATAGGGCGCCGCTTCCCTCCCCCTCCCCTGCGCCACGCGAATCCTTCCCGTCACATTCAATGCGTACGCGCACCCCAGCTCCTTGTGCCATCGCTCTTCCGGAAAAGCCGCCAGCACCTGCGCGGTCAACTGCTCCGCTTCCGCGTACCGCGCCTCGGCCAGCAGAATCGCCGCCAGATCGTTCTGCGCTTCAGCCAGCGCCGCGGCCGCCGCTCCCGCGCGCATTTCCACCACGCGCCGCGCCAGCTTCTCCGATTCGGAAAGTCGCCCCTGCGCCAGTGTCAGCAGCGCCAGCCCGCGCACAGCGTTCGCCGTATACGTCGAATCCGGCGCGTTTGCCAGCGCCAGCTGATAGCACTCCTGCGCCTCCGTATACCTCGTCTGCGCCCGGTAAACCGCCCCAAGGTTCGTGTAGATGGTCGCGAAGTGCGCCGGCTCCGGCCTGTCGCTCACCTTGGCCAGAGCCAGCGCCTTCTCAAAAAGTCCTGCCGCCTCAGCGTAGTGATGCGCCGCGAACATCACGCTCCCGCGACTATTCCAATCGAGGTCCGAACCGGCTTCGGTGCCTTGGAACAGGAGAAAGAATAACAGGACCGTCTGCATGTCCTACTGTCATTCTCCCGTGCACGCGCGCGACAGGTATCAGCCGGTAAGCTTACGGTGTCATCTAACCGTAAAATTTAACTCGCGCCGGCTCACTCGAGCGCTCTGACTCGCACACTCCGCCGGGTAAACCCCTAACTCGGAAAAATGTGACTGATCACAGCCTGAAACCGCGGTTCCCGCCGCAGCCGGTCATAGGCCGGATGTACTTTCATCGCCGCCACCGATGACTCTCGCCGGCTCACCGCCAGCTCGATCCAGTTCAGCGCGTCTTCCACTTCATCCAGTCCCAGATGCACCACCGCGAAACAGGTGCACGCCACTGTTTGCACCGCCGCAATGCGGCGCAGCTTGTCCAGCGTATGCAGCGCCGCCGCGCGATCACCGGCGACGCCATATGCCTGCCCGAGCGCGCCCAGCACGCTCGGCATCTCTCCCGCCAGCGCGATCGCCGTCTCCAGTAACTCGATCGCCCGCTCGTGATCGCCCATATGCAGGGACGCGCGGCCCATCGAAGCATATGACTTATAGAAGGAAGGATCGCCCGCAATGATGTGTGAGTTAATCGACATCACTTCGCCATAGTCGCGTCGCAGTAAGCGCACATACGCGCGCCCCTGCATCACCACGGGCGACTGCGGGTCCAGCTTCACCGCCGCGTCCAGTTCTGTCTCCGCTTCTGCAAACCTGCCGCGTACCGCCAGATGGTTCACGCCGTACCAGTGATGCGCCGGCGCATAACTCACGTTCAGTCCCATCGAACGCTGGAACGCCTCTTCCGCTTCATCCCACCGCCAGTCGTAGACCGAAAGCACCAGCGCATGCGAAGCCTGTGCCTCCGCCGAAGCCGGGTTCAATTCCAGCGCCCGCTCCACCGCCGCCTTCGCGCGCCGAATCGCTTCCGGCCCGTCCGCGAATCCATACTCCGCCTGCAGCGTATACGTATCCGCCAGGCCCGCATACGCGCATGCCGATCCCGGGTCCACCTGTGTCGCCTTCTCGAAACACAACGCACTTCGCTCCAGGCCTTCGCGCGTACGCTCCCGCGCATGGTAGCGCCCGCGCAGGCACAGCTGGTAACACTCCACATGCTGCGCCGGAGCCGCCGTGGTCACCGTCAACTCCGGCCGCAGCGCGCCTACAATCGCCGTCGCGATCTCGTCCTGAATCGCCAGCACATCTCCCGCTTCGCGATCGAACGTCTGCGACCAGACATACTGCTGCGTCGCCGTTTCGATCAAATGCGCAAGCACCCGGATGCGGTTCTGCACACGCCTTAAGCTTCCGCGCAGCACAAACGACACCGCCAGCAGATCGTCCCCCGCATCCGCCGGCACTGCCGCCACCCGCACGTTCGCGGTCCGCGTCAGCGCGCCAATCAAATCCTCCGTCAGTCCTTCGCTGAGAAACGCCGCATCCACGTCGCCGCTCAGGTTCTGAAACGGCAGCACGGCAATCGTCTTCACGCGCCCGGCTGCCACCGTCTCCGCGGTCTGCGTGTCGCGTCTCCGGAACACCGGCGAATACTGGCCCTTCGGAAACTCCAGCATCAGCTCATCGCTGCGCCCGTGCCGCTCGTAATACACGCGCAGCTTCAACCGCAGCCGCCGCGCCTCCACCCGCACAATCGGATCCATGCGCGGGTCATACGAAGCCGGGCGATCGAAAACGTGCATCCCAATCACGTTCTCCTTCAGCTGCGCCGCCCTGCCCTGCAGCGTCTCCTCCACCGCGAACTGCAGAAACCGCGCCATCCGCTGGCTGTCCGCGAACGGTGGGCTTTGCAGAATACGCGCGAGTTGAATCCGAACGGATTCGTCTGTGGGAGCCATACCTCAAATGCCTCGGTATTTCCGGATCAGGTGCCTTTCAACCTGGTGCCTGCCTGTTCATCTGCGAAACGTTGCCCTATTGGACGCGTGTACGGCGAATCGGTCCCGTCCCATAGCATCTCCAGATGCAGGCTCGCTGCCGGGCGCTTCACCAGTTTAGGGCAGCCGACGCATGTTCACACTTTCCACCTCCCCGCCGCGCTCAATTCGATCCGGTACTCCTGTCCTACACGCGACCCGAAGCGGCTGCTCGTTTTATTATTGAGACGCTGTTTACGATTTAGGGCTTGCCATTGGCGAATGTTTCTGTTCAGCAGCCATGGCTCTCCCTGTGATTCCAAAATTCCCGACGCAGCGCCGTCAGATGCGCTCGGATAGCCAGCATCTCCTGCAACTGAGCTTCGACCAGGACAAAATCCTCTGATGCGCAAGCGTCGGCCAGCATGGTTGCCGCGGCGCTTAACCTCCCCGAGATTCTGTGGATCTCAGAAACCTTGGCCAGCGTGTCCTGACAAGGCTCACACTTCGCTGCGGCTGAGGCACTCATCATAACGAAGATACAGGTCGTTCTCATGTATTTCAAACTTGTCCTCCACCTGCATCTTTAGAATCGTGTGGCGGACCACAATCAGGAGTTATGTTCTAAGTGTTACGTGTTAAGCGGTATGCCAGTGAAGCGAAGTTACAGGCTCTGAATCAAGGGGGCGCACAATTCTAATTTGAACCGGGCGCAGTCCCCAGGCTCAGGCGTCAAATCAGGTGGCTGCTATTTAGTCTGCCCAATGGAATAATCCGGCACTGGCTTCCTGTTTTTTGAACCTGGCGGCCGCCCGCGCCGCTTAGGCAGATCGCTCAAAGTCCTGCCACGCGCTGCCCCGTTTTGTTCGAGACGCTCCACCGCCGTGATCGCTTCGACAAGCTGATCCCGCTCACGCCGAAGCTCCATCAGAATTCTTAGTATGTCCATGGTCCTGTCCTTTTGCCACTGAGCACGGGAGCCGGTTTCAGGTGATGTTTGGTGGCCGCCAGCACGGCGCAGCGCAGGGGCGCTGTCGGTGCGAAATTAAAGGTGAGTAGTGATTCGATTAAGACCTGCATTTCGATCCTCCGTCAAGAAACTCGATGTCTTCGGCCACTAAGACCGCCAGGCACCTTGATTAAACGTATTCAATCGAAACGCAGGTAAACCGACCTCGGATAAATAAGAAACAATCTCGGTACCAGTACCGGTTTGTCAGGGCGATCAGACCTCGGAAACGCGACAGAGCAAGAGCCGCGAAACGGTACTAGGCCAAACTCACCGTTGAGATCCGCAAACTGCGGTTTCGCTTAATTCCTTCCTGATATTCATAGTCATCCGATCTAATTACTTTTAATTCGGACCGTAAATCAGGAGAAAAAAAAAATGAAACGAGTTATCACATCGCTCACCCTTAGTGCCACCCTGTTCGGCGCAGTTGCGGTCCGGCAGGCCTCGGCAGGCATCAGCATTTCACAGGAATCACTGACCCCGCCGAGCGGTATCACCTTCTACAATCTCAACGGCGCCATGCTGGGAGCGACCGTTTACAGCCCGGCTCCCGGGCTCACGGTCGACGCCACGCAGGCCGCTCCGGCGACAACGCCGAGCGAGGGCTTCGTCGCGGGTCCGAATGTCGGATCTGTCTACGCCGCTCCCATCACCGACAGCAGCGGCGACCAATTTGCCGGGACTTACCTGTCCACCGGTACCGGTACCATCACCTTCACCTTCACCACGCCACAGACCAGCTTCGGTCTGCTGTGGGGCTCGGTGGATGCGTCAAATTTGATCACCTTCTCCGGTGGCAATACTGCCACAACGTCCTTCTCCGGCGCGCTCCTGAATACCCTCAACACGCCCGGCTTCGTAGGCTCCAATGGCAATCAGGGATACGGCGGCAGCGAATACGTGGGCTTCACTGACACCGGCAATTTCACTCAGGTCACTCTCACCAGCGGCCAGATTTCGTTTGAAGGCGCCGACTTCTACTCCGCTGCCACCCCCGAACCCGCTTTCCTTGGGTTACTCGGTTCCGGCCTGGCGCTGATGGGCGGTGTCATCACGCGGCGGCGCCGTCAGCCCTCCGTTTAAAAAGGAGAGCGACCACTCAGCAGGGGGGCCGCCCGGGTCTCCCCTTCCTTTCACTACCTATATGATTTGCACCTCACCAGCATGGAAAAAGAAGTCGCTGTCAGATCCGCTCGAATATCTTCCCTGTGCTCCGGTTCGGGAATTTGCGAGGGGTTCGAAGATTTATGATCAGGAGCATAAACCCGAAAGCATCTTCCTGATCTTGCGCGGAATGGTCGAGATATCCAGAGTCCCTGAATGCGGCAAGCGCGTTGTGATTGACATCTTAAAGACCGATGAATTCTTCGGAGAATCAGCCGTTCTTGGGCTCGCCAATCAGCCGGAAGCCGCCTGGGCGCTCGTAGCGACTCAGGTAATGGAGTGGACGATGCTGAATGTGGAAACTCTGTCGATGAAGAGTCCTCGTTTGGCGCTTGCGTTGATGCAGTTGTTTATCTCGCGATCAGCTGACTTCGTGTCGCGCATCGAAAGCTTTTCAAACGACAACATCGAACGCCGCCTCGCGCGTTCGCTCATCCGGCTTTCCGGGCGTCTCGGCAGGCGCGTGGAACCTAACGTGTTTGCAATGGCCGCGATTACTCACGAGATAATCTCGCAGTATGTCGGCACATCGCGGGAGATTGTGACTCAACACATGAATCAATTTCGCGAACGAAAGTGTCTGAGCTACTCCCGTAAAACAATAACCGTCAATTGCGATGCCTTGGAAAACTGGCTGAGAACGCCAAAAGCGGCGCGGCGTAAAATCTCGACGTAAGCAGAAACGCGGCACGGATTCTTGACGGCCTCTGCGCTTCCAGCATGAAGTAATTGCGAAAAAAGATGCCGCTCTTACGCCGAAAGATGTAGAATTCAGTACATGAATTTGCAACCGGCCGAGGAACATGTGAATCTTTATGCATTATTGGTAAAACTCAAAAGGGAACGGTTGGAGTTGGACCGGGCAATTCACAGCTTCGAACAATTCATAGCAAGTATGAATGGCGGGGAATACGCCGTTTCGAACATCCGTCTGCCGGTAGCTGCGCTGGTCGAGAGGCGCAGTCGCCGTCCTGAGTCAAAGAACCGGAAGCAGAAACCTGACGGACTTGTCCCCAAAACTGTCGCGTAATACGGGTGCTTGGCTGAGTTCGGCTCTGGAGCGGACAAGACTGATTCATACGCCAGTATGAAATCGTGCAATAATAGTGATAATTTATACCCGAGAGCGCGTTACTTCTTCTTGCTCTCGTCTCAGCCGAGACCCCGGGTAATCCGGGGATTTCGGTTTTCATCTTCCACGAACGGTGGATAAGAGCACCCCTGGCATAAAATGTTTAGCCAAGAACGTGTGGGGCGGCGTGGACCCGGGGATCGATCCGGCCGAGGCCGCCTGGCGCCTCTTCCGTAAGCTTCTGCACCCGCCGTTGAGCAGCTTTCTTGTTCAGCAGCGATGCAGCTCTTGATGAATCCAGAGCGCACGCTGCAGCGCTTTTAGATGTCCTCGGATAGCAGTCATCTCCTCTACCAGCGCCGCCGTCAGAACAAAATCCTCGGACTCGCAGGCCTCCACGAGCATCGCTGCCGCGGCGGTCAGCCGCCCCGAGATCCTGTGGATCTCAGAAACCCTCGCCAGCGTGTCCTGGCAGGGCCGGTAACGAGGCGCCGCAGTTGCACTCACGCCGTGTTGAAGGCATAAATCGTTCCGTTGTATGGAAAAAGTCCCAGCAATCCCGGTCATGTGTATTGTATTAAGAAACACACATTGGATAGAATGGTCTAAATGTCACACTTCGAGCATGATTCCATTGAGGCGCAGTTGAAAGAGCTTCGTGAGGCAATAGACAGCTCCCGCAAGCTTCGGGCAATCTCGAAGGCTCTGCGTGACTGGCAAATTCCCGTTCCAGATCTGAATAATTTGACGAATAGACATTCTGCTTAAACAACATCACGCGCCCCCCTCCCGATCCTCATCCGCCGCAGAGAGCTTTCACAGACTCTCCTTAGAATGATTAGTACATAAATTCGGGCACTTTACTGATTTTTTCGCCGCTCTATCGAAATAAGCTATAAAAAACAACCTAAGTTGTTTCTGGATTTAGGAAGTTAGTTAATGAAATGGCGGCTTTTATCAGGTTCGCCGTGGGCCGGCTCGCGATGCTATGCGTGAGCCTGTCCTGCGAACGTCACAGAATAAACCGGGATGCGCGTAAGCGCGCAGAACTGTTTGCTCACCCTGTACGTGTTACAAGCTGAGCCTTCGATAGTATGAGCGAACCTGCCGGATAGCACCGGGCGCAAGCTGAGACCTGCTTACGACACGCGATTTGGTGCAATCGGGACGGCTTCACCCAACGTTCCGCTGCAAGCAAGCCGGCCCGAACGCCCGCCTACGGTTCCTTCTTGCGCTCCCGCACGAAATCCGTCGCCGCATCGATCCCCTGCGTCCTCTTGATTTCGTGGAATTTGTCCAGCACGCTGCGGACTGCCTTCTGCCGCCCGGCGACCTCGGCCGGCTTCTTCGCCGCGGCCTTCGTCTCCACCACCCGCTTGTCGATTTCCCGGTTTTTTGCGATACGGTCGGCCAAACGCTCCGCCGCCGTCATTTCGTGGTACGGTTTCGTCATATCGCCACCATCGGTACTATCTTACCCAGTACCAGTCCCTTCGTGTCGCTCCACTTGAATCAACCACTTACCGCACCCGGCGCGAAGCGGCGGTGTATCCTGTGTGCATCGTGGTGATTCTCCAATGAACCGTTTGCCGGAACACGCGCGCGAAGGGAGGTCTTCCCGCACGTGTTCCGCAAGGTTCTGATCGCCAATCGCGGGGAAATCGCGATCCGTGTCTCCCGCACTCTGCGCGAAATGAATATCCGCTCCGTCGCCGTTTTTGCCGGAGCCGATCGCGATTCGCTCCACGTCCGGCGCGCCGACGAAGCCGCGGAAATCCCCGGCTATCTCGATATCCCCGCCATCCTCGATGCCGCCCGCCGCCACGAAGCCGAAGCCATCCACCCCGGCTATGGGTTCCTCAGCGAAAATGCCGCCTTCGCTGCCGCCTGCGAGTCCGCCGGTATCGCGTTCATCGGCCCTTCCTCCGGTGCCATTCGCAAAATGGGTTCGAAAACCGGTGCCCGCGAAGTGGCCCGCGCCGCCGGTGCTCCCATCGTGCCCGGTACCCGCGAAGGCCTCCTCGATCCTGCCGACGCCATCGCCTTCGCCCGCGAGACCGGTTTCCCGGTCATGCTCAAAGCCGTGGCTGGCGGCGGTGGCAAAGGCATGCGCCGCGTCGATTCTCTACCCGGCCTCGAATCGGCCTTCCGCAATGCTTCGAGCGAGGCCGCCCGCGCCTTCGGCGACCCCGCCATTTACGTCGAAAAACTAATCGAGCACCCCCGCCACATCGAAATCCAGCTCCTGGGGGACACTCACGGCAACATGGTTCACCTGGGCGAGCGCGAATGTTCGGTCCAGCGCCGCCACCAGAAGGTCGTCGAGGAATGCCCTTCGCCCCTCGTCGCCCTCCACCCCGAAATGCGCTCGGAAATGGGTGAAGCCGCTGTCCGTGTCGCTCGCGCCGCCGGCTATGCCAACGCCGGCACCATCGAATTTCTGGTGGATGCCAATCGTCATTTCTATTTCCTCGAAATGAACACCCGGCTCCAGGTGGAGCACCCGGTTACTGAACTCGTCACCGGACTCGACCTCGTCCGCCTCCAGATCGAAATTGCGGCCGGCGCAGAACTGCCCTTCACCCAGTCCGACATCCGGTGGCGCGGCGCGGCCCTCGAATGCCGCGTCTATGCCGAAGACCCCGACAACCAGTTTTTTCCCTCGCCCGGCCTGATTACTTCGCTCACGGAACCCTCCGGTCCCGGCGTTCGCCTCGATTCCGGCGTCTATTCCGGCTGGACCGTTCCGCTGGAGCACGACCCCATGCTCGCCAAACTTGCCGTCTGGGCCGAAACGCGGGACTATGCCATCGCCCGCGCGCTCCGCGCCCTGGGCGAATATCACGTGGGCGGCATCCGCACCAACCTCGCCTTCTTCCGCGACCTTCTGGACGACCCCGAATTCCGCGCCGGCAACCTCGAAACCGGCTTTCTCGACTCGTGGTTTGCGCGCCGCCCCCCGCCTGTGCAGGACGAAACCACTGCACAAATTGCACAAATTGCACAATCGCTGCGCCCCAAACCCCAGCCTGCGCCGCCTGCGCCGTCCAGCTGGCGGCCTGTCCGTCCCGCCCGGCAGGCCGATTATGCACAGCCAAATGTGCACAATTCTGCACAATCCTGCACAATCCTGCATAATGGCGCCGTCTTCGAAGCCCACATCGATGGCCCCGTCGTCACGGTAAACCACCACCGTTACGACACTTCCCGGGACGATCCCCGGAAATGGAACCCCGCCGCCGCTGCACAACAGACCCACGGCCGCGCCACCGTCAAATCCCCCATGCCCGGCAAGATCATTCGCGTCCTGGTCCAGCCCGGCCAGGAGGTCGCCGCCGGCCAGGGGGTTGTCGTCATGGAAGCCATGAAGATGCAGAACGAGCTCAAAACCCCCCGCGCCGGTCACGTCGCCGGCATCCACGTGAACGAGAACGACACCGTGGAAGCGGGAGTCGTTCTCGTCATGATCGAAGCGGAATCGGACGTGGTGCAATAGAGCTATGCCCCAGCCCGTTTGCCCCCTTTGTCACGGCACCGGCTGGAAAATTGTCGAGCACCATGCCGTCTCCGGCGCCGAACGCTGCAATTGCGCCGATGAGACTCGCTCTCGGAACCTCGAAATCCGGGCAAAGATCCCGCCCCTTTACGCCAAAGCCTCCATCGATAACTTCGTCCTGCCCCAGGACAACCAGATGGCCCGCCGCGAACTGGCCGATGTCGTCACCGTCGTCCGTGCCTTCCAGCGAAACTTTCCCGACGAGCGGACCCCCGGTCTCCTCTTAATGGGAGATCCCGGCTCCGGCAAAACCCACCTCGCCGTCGCCACCCTGCGCGCGCTCATGGCCCGCGGCCACGAAGGTCTCTTCTTCGATTACCAGAACCTGCTTGATCGCATCCGCGCCGGCTACAGTGCCGAATCCGGCACCAGCGATAAGGAAGCCTACCGTTTCGCCCTCGAGAGCGAAATTCTCCTGCTCGACGATCTCGGCGCTCACCGCGTCACCGACTGGGTCGAGGACACTGTGACGGCGATCATCACCCATCGCTGCAACAACCGCAAACCCCTCATCGCCACCACCAATCTCACCGACCCCGAACGCTCGGTCCCCACCGCCGGCAAGATCGATTACCGGATTTCTTTGGCTGACCGTATCGGCGCCCGCGCCCGCTCGCGTCTCTTCGAAATGTGCAAAGTCATCCGAATGCCGCTGGTGGAGGATTACCGGATGCGAAGGCCCGCTTTCCAGTGATCCTGCGCGCCCTCGTCGCCCTCCTGCTGCTCGCCGCCCCTCTTCCCGCCGCGCTGTATCAATGTATTGACTTTCCGTACGCCTCATTCCCGCGCGAGCTGTGGCAGCGCGAGCTCGTCTGGATGAAAAATATCGGGATCCGCAACATCGCCATTTCCGTCCCCGACGGCGGCAAAGAGGAGGATGTCCTCGCCATTCTGCGCGACCTTCGCCGCCTCGGGATGACCGTTTGGGTTCGTTCCGCGAAACCCTCGCCCGATCTGAACGCCTGGATCGCTCCGCAGATGCAGAGCCACGGCGGCCCCGTTGCTTATTTCGGCGAGCAAGCCGCCCCGCAGCCCGTCACTCGTGTTTCCGCGCTCTCGCCCAAATCCCTGGCGCTCAGCCGCGACGCCCTGGCCGTTCCGCACGGGACCCTCGTCTGGACCGATGTCGAAAGCACCGTGACACCCGAGTTCCACAAGGGCGCCATCTCCTTCTCGGGCGACGAGCAGCCCACTACTTCGCAGCTCCGCCGCGATGCCGCCCTGCTCGATTACTGGTCCGCCGGCATCGGCCAGCTGAAGGAACGCCGCCCCGTGCGCGATCTCGCCGGGAAGCTTCCCGAGGGCGTCACCGCCGCCCAGCTCATCGGGCCGGCCTCCGCCGTCAGCATCGTCAATCACCGCGCCCAGCCCTGGAGCGGTCAGGTCCGTGTTTTTTACCCGCCCGCGAAGCACTCCATCATCCTGCCGACACTGCGAATTGCCGCAGGCGATGCGCTTTGGCTGCCTGTGAATGTCCCGCTCGCCAAAGGCCCCTTCTGCAAAAACTGCGATGCTCTCGGCAACGGCGACAGTCTGGTCTACGCCACGGCCGAGCTCACCGGCATCGAGTATGAAAACGGCATCCTGGCCATGGAGTTCAACGCGCCGATGGAAGGCGAGGTCGTGCTGCACCTCGCTCAGGAGCCCAGCGGCCCCCTTCTCGCCGCCGGCACTCCGCGCCAGTTCGAATGGGATTCGGGCACCGGACGCGTTAAATTGCCCGTTCCCGCCGGCCGCGGCGCGTCCAGCCGCGTGCGCATCGGCCTCGCTCTCGAACCGCCCGACAGTTCAGCCTTTTTCGGCGACACCAAAGTCCTGATCATCGGCCAGAAAAACCGGGTCACCACAAGTTATTCCTCCGAGCAGGTCGCCCAGCGTTCCCGCCTCCGCGCCCCCGAATGGCTCAAAGCCTCGCCCACCGTCATCTCACCGCTTGAAATTGCCTACGACCTGACGGTTCCGCCCACGGTTCTTCACGGCGAACACATCGAGCTCGCGCTCGAAGCCGATGGCGTGCAAATGGGTCACACGCGCCTCCAGTTCCTGCGCCCCGCCTCTATGCGAATTCGCGGCGCTGCCAGCCGCCACTTCGGCAACATCGCCGACCTGCCCGTTACTCCCGCGCTGCTGCCCCTCGACGACCGGCAGGGCGGAGAGGTCAACGTCACCATTCGAAACAACTTCCCCGAAATTCGCACCTACGCGCTCCAGGTCATAGGCGAAGGCATCGATTTCCTGCCGCTCAAAACCGAAATCACCATCGCCGCCTCCAGTGAGCGCGATGTCTCTCTCCGCGTTTTCCCGCAGGAAGGAAAATCCGGGATGCAGCACGCCACGCTGCGCCTCACCGGACCCGTCAGCCTCGAAGTGCCCGCCGACTTTCTGGTGATCCCGCGTAACAGCACGGTCGCCTACCGCACCGAATACGGCTATGTTCTGGAATCGCAGAAGGTGCGCGCCGTCTTCTCCAGCGAAAAGGCCGAGCGCTGGCTCGAGTTCGTCTGGAAGGATTCTGAACGGAACCTGCTCCCCGCCGCCGGCATCTCCCTCGGGCCCGGAACCCACACCGTCTCGCTGAAGGATGCCACTCTCATACTCGATCAGCCCGACCTCCTCAAACCCGGCCGGCAGGGTGATGTGACCGTGCAGGTCCAACACAATGCCTATACCCTTTTGCGACAATAGGGTTTCCATGACAGTAGAACTTGAAGGCGTCCTGCTCCACCTGGCGCATCCCGACGAATTGACCGTCCGCTGGGTGGGGCAGGAAGAGATGATGCGGCAGCTGCTCGCGGCCTGGCTGGTGGTCAACGAACAAGACATGCCCATGAGTCCGCGCCTGCTCGGTAAGCCCGGCGTCGGCAAAACCACGCTCGCGTATGCCGCGGCAAAACGAATGGGCCGCGATGTCTATCATCATGCAGGCCACGCTCGATACGCGCCCCGAAGACCTGCTCGTCACACCCGTCATTGAGGGCGCGGGCAAGCTGCGCTATGTCGCCTCCCCGCTGGTCACCGCCATGATTCTGGGCGGCGTTGTCATCCTCGATGAAGGCAATCGCATGAGCGAGAAGAGCTGGGCATCTCTCGCGCCGCTGCTGGATAATCGCCGCTACGTGGAATCCGTCGTCGCCGGCATCAAGATCAAGGCGCATCCCAATTTCCGCCTCGTCACCACCATGAATGACGATGCCTCCACCTTCGAGCTGCCCGAATACATTCACTCGCGCCTGCAGCCGCAAATCTTTATCGATTTCCCTGAAAAAGACGAAGAACTGCAGATTCTGCGCGAAAACCTGCCGTTCGCCGAAGACCGGATTCTGCAGTACGTCACCGAATTCCTGCAGCAGGCCCATGCCGCGGACGAGCGTTACAGCGTTCGCGACGGCATCAACATTGGCCGCTTCGCCATAAAGCTGAAGAGCCTCGCCACCGATAAGCGGCACGAATCGGAAGCGCTCGAAACCGCTGTACTCGAAGTTCTCGGCGAGGAAGCCTTGCGTTATGCCAGACGAAATCGGCCAGCCGCTTCCTGATTTCGCGAGCCTTCGCCGCGGGCGCTTTACTTACTTCCCGGTCGTGCCGGGCCGCCTCGAATTCGCCATCGAAGTCCGCCGCGCGCTCCTCGCGGCGCGGCCGCAGGTGGTCGCTCTCGAACTGCCGGTCACACTGCGCCAGTCGTATCTGCGAGCCGTCGATCGTCTGCCCGAAGTTTCGGTTCTCTTCTATTCCGAAGAGGGCGAGGAAGAAGAGGCCATCTACATCCCGGTCGAACCGGCCGATCCGTTCACGGAGGCGATCCGCACCGGCCGCGAAGTCGGCGCGCAGATTGTCTTCACCGATCCCGATACCGGCGAGCGGCCGCATCTCCCCGATTCGTATCCGGATCCGTATGCGCTGCGTTCCATTCCGCTGGCCCACTACGTCGAAAGCTACCGCGTCTATCCGCAGCCGCGCTCGGCCGAAACCGAGCGCCACGCCGATGGCATCGCCTGGAAACTGCAGGGCGCCGATCCGCTCGCTTCCGTTTTTGTGGTTCTTTCGCTGAACCTGCTCGATCCGGTGCTCGACGCTATGGAGCGCCCGCAGGCTCAGCCGATGTCGCACCGGCGGCGGCGCGTTCAAGTGCTGAATCCGCATCCTGAAAGTCTGGTCGAGATCTCGATTGAATATCCGGCGCTGCAGTATCGCTATGAGCAGTTTCGCGCCGACATGCGGGACGACAGTTCGATCGACCGCCGCCACGCGCAGCACTTTGTGTTTCGCTCCGCCGAAACACTTTACGAAACCAACACCGGCGAGCATGTCGCGCACTGGCAGCGCCGCTTGCTCGCCAAATACTCGCGCAATCTGGCCTTCGTCAATCAGGATTTGGCGGCTTCGCTCTTTGATATGACCGTCGCCGCGCGCTCCGTCGTCGATGACAATTACGGCTGGGAGGTCTGGGAAGTCGCAGGCCGCTATCCGCCGCAGAAGGAAGCTTCCGACATCCCGACGGTGAAAATCTCCGCCGATGAAGTCTGGCTCAACACGCGCCGGATTCGCCTGCGCCGCCGCATTCCCAGCGCGAAACGCCGTCTGCGCCCGGTCGGCCTGAAGGCGCGGAAGAAAGAGCGCATTCCCGGCGAATGGGCCAGCGAGCTCAATGGCGACAGCATCTGCTCGTATCCGCCGGAAGATCTCGTAATCGAGGATTACGGCCGCTTTCTCAAAAAGAAGGGCAAGAGCATTCTTTCCGAAGAGCGTTCGCGCACTGAACCGTTCACCACGTCTCTGCTCGACGGCATTGACCTGCGCGAAACCATTCGCAACTGGCACGAAGGCAAGATCTTCGTCAAGGAAAGCCAGAAGATTCACGGCGAAGTCGGCTCCGTGGTCGTGATCTTCGACGAAGATCGCGACGGCCGTTACCAGTACATGACCACGTGGCTCGGAGAAAACCAGAACGAATCGGATATGGCGTTTTATTCGACTTTCCCGTTCGAAAACATGGTCGGTCCCGGCATTGGCCGCGGCGAATACGGCGGCTTTTTGATGAGCCTTCCGGCGCGCCGTATGTACGATGTCTGGCAGGATCCCGATTACGACGAGGCGGAAAACAAGCCCGAGCGACTGCTGCTCGCCGCGCTCGATTACTCCGTCCAGAAGTATGTCGTCTACGTCGCGGCCAAACCGCCGCGCAGCGCCTTTCGCACCATCGCCGCGCGCTTCGATCGCAAGATCATCTATATTCCGATCGGCCAGTTATCGCCGGTGACCATCAAAAAAATCCGTGTAGTTCATGTGCTGGACGGTTACGACAAGCGTAAGATAGCCAAAGAATATTTATGGTGAGACTTGCCGCTTTCTTCCTGGCCGTCTGCGCCTGCGCGCAGAAGCCATCGGGAGAAAAACTGTTTGTCTCGCAGTGTGCGTTGTGTCATGGCATCACCGGAAACGGCGGACGCGGTCCGGCGCTCACGCGATCGAAACTTGATCGCGCGCCCGATGACGAGGCGCTCCACAAGGTAATCGAAAACGGCATCCCGCCCGAAATGCCCGGCGCGTGGCAGCTTTCACCGCGCGAGGTTTCGGCCGTCGCGGGATATGTTCGTTCGCTGGGACAGGCGGCATCGCAGTCGGTGAACGGGAATGTGGGCCGCGGCGCCGCCCTGTTTGCTTCGCAGGGCTGCTCCGGCTGCCACATTGTGGGCGGAATGGGAACCGCGTACGGTCCCGAACTGACGGATATCGGAACGAAGCGCGGCGCCGCCTTTTTGGGCGAAGTGCTGAGGCATCCGAACGGCACCGTGTTCACGGCGGTGACCTTATCCGGCGCGACGGTTCGCGGCGTCGCCGTCAATGAAGACAGCTTTACCATTCAGCTCAAGGATGCGCAGGGCCGCTTCCACAGTTTTCGCAAATCCGAGTTGAAGGAACTGAAACGCAAGGGCGCCGAAAGTCCCATGCCCGCTTACGGCGATCAGCTCAGCGCCGCCGAAATGGAAGATCTGGTTGCTTATCTGACGTCGCTGCGAGGCAAAGTATGAGATGGTTGATTGCTCTGTTCGCCGTAACTGTCTGGTCGCAGGTGCCGTATCAGCGCATCGTGGACGCAGCGAAAGAACCGGGCAACTGGCTTACTTATTCCGGCAATTACAGCGGCCATCGCTATTCCCCGCTCACTGAACTGACTCCCGCAAATGTCAGCGGGCTGCGGGTGCGATGGGCGCATCAGTTTCCGGACCGCCGGATGGAAGTTTCGCCTATCGTCGCCGACGGCGTAATGTATGTCACCGGCCCGAACACGGCGGCTGCGCTCGACCTGAAAACCGGGCGCGAACTGTGGAACTGGCATCGCGAGCTTCCGAAGGACTATCAATCCATCGGCTTCGGACACGTTAATCGCGGCCCCGCCATTCTGGACAACCGCCTGTTCGTCACCACGCTCGATTGCTATCTCGTCGCGCTCGACATCCGGTCTGGTGCGGAACGCTGGTCGGTGCAGGTGGCGGACTACAAACCGGGTTACAGCATGACCGTCGCGCCGCTCGCGATCCGCGACAAAGTGGTAATCGGCGTCAGCGGCGGCGAAGCGGGCATTCGCGGTTTCGTGGACGCGTATGATGCGGCAACGGGCAAGCGCGCCTGGCGCTTCCATACGATTCCCGAGCCCGGCGAACGCGGCCACGAAAGCTGGAAAACCGATGCCTGGAAAACCGGCGGCGGTTCCACGTGGGTTACTGGTTCTTACGATCCCGATCTGAATCTGGTTTACTGGGGAATCGGCAATCCGAGTCCCGACTGGAACGGCGACTCGCGCCCCGGCGACAACTTATTTACCTGTTCGTTCGTGGCACTCGACGGCGCGACGGGAGCGCTGCGCTGGCACTTTCAATTTACGCCGCACGATACGCACGACTGGGACGCCACGCATGTGCCGGTGCTCTTCGATGCCGAAGTGCGCGGCGTCCGGCGCCGGCTGATCGCCAGCGCCAATCGCAACGCGTTCTACTACGTGCTCGATCGGCAATCGGGTGAGTTCGTCGCCGGTGTTCCGTACGCGAAACAGACATGGGCGAAAGGGCTCGACGACAAAGGCCGCCCGATGGTTCTTCCGGGCACGGAACCGAGCGAGGCCGGCACGCGGCTCTGGCCCAATCTGAACGGCGCGACGGTGTGGTTTAGCCCGGCTTACAGCCCGGCTGAAGGTCTGTTCTATGTCTCGGTGCGCGAAATCGGCTCTACGTACTATAAGCGCGAAGCCGAGTACAAACCGGGCACCTTCTTTGCTGGCGGAGGCGAAGACACCATACCGAATCCCGATAACTCCGGCGCCGTTCGCGCGCTCGACGCAACCACCGGCCACATCCGCTGGGAGTTTCCGCTGAAGAGCGCGCCGTGGGCGGGCGTTCTGGCCACCGCCGGCGGGCTGGTCTTCAGCGGCACCGACGAGGGCAACTTCTTCGCACTGGATGCGCGCAACGGGAAGCCTCTCTGGGAGATGCAAACCGGTGGCGCGATTTCCGCAAATCCGATCTCGTTCACCATCGACGGAAAGCAGTGCGTCGCCGTGGCCGCGAATCGCGTGCTATACGTCTTCAGCCTTTAACGATTAGGCGATTTTCGTCGCCTGCCGCGACGCCATCACCCACCGGCCGCCCTGCTGGGCCCAGACTTCGGTGATGTATAAATGGGACGAGCCGGTCTGGACTGTGGTGATGGTGGCCTTGTGCGTGACGACCACCGTGGTTCCGTACTGGCGCATTGTCGTGTCGGTGAAGTCGATGGATTTGTAGGTGGTGGAACCCTTCGTCGCATCGGCGATGAACTCGGCTTTGGTTTGCGTCTTGGCGCTCGAGTGCGTGTAAGAAAGATCGGGCGAGAGCAGCTTCTCGAGGGTCGCGCCGTCACCTGCAATGACGGCTGTCTTCCATTGCTCTTCGGCCGCCATCACGGCCTTCTTTGCGGATTCGGAGGGCTCGGCCGCGCAGGCGCAGACCGCGAGCAGGGCGGCAACACAGGTGAGTTTTACAGTCCGGTTCATATCGATTCCTTCGATCGTATTCTACAGTTTCGCGCTGCGCAGGCGAAGGGCGTTGCCGATCACCGAAACCGAACTAAGCGTCATGGCGGCGCTGGCGATCATGGGGCTGAGCAGAATTCCGAAGAACGGATAAAGCAGGCCGGCGGCAATTGGCACGCCGAGGACGTTGTAAGCGAACGCGAAGAAGAGATTCTGCCGGATGTTGCGCATGGTGGCGCGGCTGAGGCGCCGCGCACGCACGATGCCGCGCAGATCGCCTTTAACGAGGGTGATACCGGAACTCTCCATGGCGACATCGGCGCCGGTGCCCATGGCGATGCCGACCTGCGCCTGCGCGAGCGCGGGCGCATCATTCACGCCATCGCCGGCCATAGCCACGATGTGACCTTCGGCCTGCAGTTTCTTGATGGCGGCGCTTTTCTGATCGGGCAGAACATCGGCTTCCAGCTGATCGATGCCCAACTGCCGCGCGACACTCTGCGCGGTCTCGCGGCTGTCGCCGGTGAGCATGACGATGTGCAGTTTTTCGGCGCGCAGCATGCGAAGCGCTTCCGGCGTGGAGTCTTTCACCGGGTCGGCGACGCCGACGTATCCGGCGGCGCGGCCATCGATGGCGACGAACATTACCGTTTGGCCATCAGCGCGGAGTTCGGAGGCCTGAGCGGCGAGGGGCTCGATCGAAATCGATTGTTCCTCGAACAGCTTCTCATTGCCAACGACTACCGGACGCGCTTCCACTGTGCCGGTGGCGCCGCGGCCGGTGTGCGACTGGAAACCGGCAGGCGACGAAAGGAACAGATTGCGCTCGCGCGCGGCACTGACGATGGCGGCCGCCAGCGGATGCTCGCTCGCCTGTTCCAGGCTCGCGGCCACGCGCAGAAGTTTGTCGTCGGGGAAAACGGTGAGAACGCGCGGCCTGCCTTCCGTGAGCGTGCCGGTTTTATCAATTACGAGCGTGTCGACCTTCTCCAACGTTTCGAGCGCTTCAGCGTTGCGGATCAGTACGCCGGCGGTGGCGCCGCGGCCCGTTCCGACCATGATCGACATGGGTGTCGCGAGGCCCAGCGCGCACGGGCAGGCGATGATGAGCACGGCGACCGCATTGACGAAAGCGTTGGCAAAGCGCGGCTGAGGCCCAGCGATGCTCCAGATGGCAAATGTGATGACGGCCGCGACAACGACAGCGGGAACAAACCACGACGCCACTACATCCGCAAGGCGCTGAATGGGCGCGCGCGTGCGCTGGGCTTCGCTGACGAGGCGCACAATGTGCGCGAGAACGGTATCGGCTCCGATGCGTTCGGCGGTGATCACGACACTGCCGGTGCCGTTGACCGTGCCGCCGGTGACTTTGCTGCCGACGGTTTTCTCAACCGGAATGGCTTCGCCGGTGATCATGGATTCATCGACGGAGGTGGAGCCTTCGCTGACGGAACCATCAACGGGAACGCTCTCGCCGGGGCGCACACGGAGGCGGAAGCCCACGGCGATGTCGGCGACCGGAATATCTTCTTCGGCACCCCCGGCGCGGATGACGCGCGCGGTTTTCGGCGCCAGATTGAGCAGAGACTTCAGCGCGCCGGTAGTCTGGCTGCGAGCGCGCAGTTCCAGCACCTGGCCGAGCAGGACCAGCGTGACGATGATGGCCGCCGGCTCAAAGTACAGCTCCGGGCGGCCGGTGACGAGAGCAAAAATACTGAACAAAAAAGCCGTGCCCGCGCCCATGCCAATGAGCGTGAACATATTGGGACTGCGATGAATGAGGGAAGCCCAGGCGCGCGCAAAGATGGGCCAGCCGGCCCAGAGAACCACCGGAGTGGCGAGAGCCACCTGCACGAGGCCGGCATGCAGGAACAAAAGGGGGACGCTGAGGGCCACGGCGATCACAAAACGCCGGGTCATGTCGGTCAGCTCAGGATTCGCCTCGTCCTCGGCGGTGACTGTTTCAGGCTCGAGGGCCATGCCGCATTTCGGGCAGGTTCCGAAGCCGTGCTGCCGGACTTCGGGGTGCATGGGGCAGGTGTAAACTGCTGTGTTATCCGCCGGCTGCGTTTCAGGCGCTGGCGCGAGATACTTTTCCGGGTCGGCTTCGAATTTTTTTAAACAGCCGACTCCGCAAAAGAAGTAAGTGGTGCCGTTGTAAGTGGACTGCCCGGCGGAATGCTCCGGGTCCACGGTCATGCCGCAGACGGGATCGATGATGGAGGCGCTCACTGACTCAGTTGGACGGTCTTGATGGCGATTCCCTGGACACCACCCTTCTCGAGAGCAGTGCCGGTTACCTTCACTTTCTTTTCGATGAACTCCATCAACTTAAGATTCGGATTGGTGTGATCACTGGCCACGGCGATGTACAGTTTTCCGCTTCCATCAACGATGGCGAGCGGCACGCCTTTGCGGGCACAGGCAGCGGCACACGCGGCGTGTGCCGGGCCCTTGCTGTCGTGGGTCATGTAGCAGCCGGTGTCCACCACGGTGCCGGTCAGGGTAATGGGTTTGCCTTCATGCCCCTCATGGGCGAAGCCGGAGATGGCGCACAGGGCAATGGCGCTTGCGAAGCCGATTCGTAAGTTCATAGTCAGGTTCCATTCTGTTACGAACGGGGCCTCAGGCGGAAGCGAAGGTAAACATTTCCTCCGAGCGGATGATCGCCGTAGTATGGCTTGATGGCAGAGGGCAGCGTGTAGAGTTCGATGTTGGCGCCGATGCCGGTTTGCAGAAACGGGAAGATCTCGATATCGCGTGTGTAGCCGGCGGTATAAGCGCCGACGCGAAAGGTGCTGCCGTAGAGCCGGTCCAGACGTGCTTCGATGTCGGGCTGATTGCCGAACAACTCGTCTTTATCGACCAGTTCGGCACGTCCGGTAAGGAAGTTCTTTCGACCGACGGGCATCACGGTTTCCGCGGTGTAAGAGTTGGTGTTGCGCTTCGTCGCCGTGCTGTGATCGCGGCCCCAGATGAGGCTGGACGACCAGCCGCCCCGCGTGTAGTGCACAGATGCAGTAGAGCGGAACTGGTCGCCGGGATCGAGCGCTTCCGGCTTGGTGAGGCGGCCGACCGAAACCTGCGCCGCCCAGTTCCTCGCGGGGTAGAACCAGAGGCGCGTGGACCAGGAATTGATGGGACCGATATCGATGTTCCAGCGGTTTTCATTGGGCTCAGAGCCGTAGAAGCCACTGGCCTCGATCTTCACCTTGCTGTTGAATTCGAGACCGGCGGTGACCACCTGATTGGCGATGTGCGTGGAATCCTGCCAGTGGTGCGAGAGCGTGGCCTGGGGAAGTTCGGCGGCCGAGGCACGGTGCGGATAAGCAACGGGCCCAAGCGCGGGATCGCCCACCGGAGCGTAGTACAGATCGAGAATGGTGCTGCTGTTCAGCGCGCGGGCATAATGCACGCCGAGGGACATGATGAGATCGTGCGGGTGCTGTTCATCGACGAGCGGTTTGCCATAGGCCGTCTCACCGGTCTGGAAGAGCAGCGGGTAACTGCGGTTGGTCATGGTGGCGGCGTCGAGGCTGACCATGAGTTCGAAATCGAAGGCGCCGGACGCACCAACCGGATGTTCGGCGGAGAACATGGACCAGTTGGGCGAATACAGTTTGTCGCCGCCGCGCGGACCGGATTGCTGGGTTTCGACCAGGAACGCCTGAGCCATGAACATGGCGTTCCAGGAGCCAAGCGGCTTCATGATCATGGGCATGCGCCAGCCTTTGGGATTGATGGCGGTGCCGGTGGATAGATTCATCAGAAACCGGCCTGCCGCGTTCGCATCCGACATGCTCATGTCCGTGCCCATGGGCATTTTCATGTTCATCGGCATGTCCTGCGCGCAAAGAGAAGTGGTCAGTAACAGAGAAAAAACCAGAGTTCGGGTCATGAGTGAGTCCTTGAGCAACGGGCAGCAAACAGCTGTAGCGCAGCGCCGAGGGACTAGACTCTCAAGACGGTGATGAGGAGCGAACGTTCGGGCGGGGAGAAACCGGGTGTGGGTTTTTCGTTGTGCGGGGACACAGGAAGTGTTCGCGAAAACAGCGGGGCCGTCACAACTGCGAATGACTGCAGCGGCTCGCGATCAATGGCCGGGGCGACATGCGTGCACTGAAGCGTATCGACCGGCTTCGGATTAGGCGTGCTGGATTTGGGACAGCAGTGATGACGGGCGACGGTGAGGGAACAGGAGAGGGCGCACTGCGCGTTGACGACGGATGCGAACATCGCCGCAAGCGCGAGAAGCGGACCCATGACCCTGAACATCTGTTTTCATGCTAACAGAAGGTCCGCGAGGGAGAGAGAAGAGGTCCGCACCTGTTTCTCCCCCCTGCCTTTGCCTGCCCGCTGTCCAGACGGTCAGCTCGCGGGTTGGGGAGCGAAAAACAGTGGGATCAGGTCGGGCCGCCCCAGCCGGACCGTCTCAACCACCGCATCGCTTCCCCGTGACCTAAGTAACTCATGGCGGCCAGCGCGATTTTGTGGACGAGCGCCGTAAGTGATTGATTTCAGGCCGCAGATAATCCGCGAAAACTTGTTATGGCCGCGGCGATCCCGATGCGACCGGGCGGGAAGGCGACAGCGGGGCGGCATTGCTATGATGTAAACAGATGCGAGGGACACGCTGGCTGCTTTTGGCAGCCATTCTCGTGATCCTCGGCGGCACGGGGGTAACCTTTTACGCTCAGAAGCGGGCGAACGCCGCGAATCGCGTTGCCAAGCCGCCTTCGCTTCCGCCTAATACGAGCGTTACCGCCGGGGAATGGGAATGGTCGCGCACGGATAACGGCCGTCAGGTCGTTGTGATCCGCGCGCACAATCTGCGTCAGGTGCAGGACAGCGGCCGTACGGAACTGGAAGGCCTGCAGCTGTTCCTTTACGAGCGTGACGGCGAGCATTACGACCTGATCAAGAGTCCGCGCGCCGAGTTCAACCAGACGGAAGGCAAGCTGTATTCGAACACGGAGGTGGAGATCACCCTCGATGTTCCGATCAAGGGCCTGCCGCCGCATCAGCTGACGTCGGTGAAGACTTCCGGCATCACATTCGAGAGCAAGAGCGGCAAGGCATCGACGGACCGTCCCACCAGCTTTACATTCGCCAGCGGCAAAGGCACGTGCACGGGCGCGACATACGACCCGACCACGCACGAACTGCATCTGCTGAAGGATGTCTCGCTCGACATGCACGGAGAAGACCCGAAATCGAAAGTGATGCATGTGGAATCGGGCGAGCTGACGTACAAGGAAGGGACATCGGAGGTACTGCTGGCGCCGTTTTCGAAGATGGTGCGGGCGGAGACCACGATCAATGCCGGTCCGGCGGTGATCAGCTTAAAGGACAAACTGGTAGACCATATCGAAACCACCAATGCCAACGGTGTGGACCTCTACCCGAAACGCCGGCTGGACTACGCCGCGGACAGTATGCATGTGGCTTACGACGGCTATGGCAACATTCAGAAAATTACGGGCGTGGGCAACGCGAAACTGATCAACAGCGCGGCAGCTTCCACTACCACGATGACGGCGGACACGGTGGATCTGGATTTCCTGCAGAACGAGGATGGCGAATCGATTCTGACGCATACGACGGGCAAGGGCAACGCGGTAATCGAATCGAAGCCGGTGCCGGATCCGACGGGGAAAACGAAGCCTGCGGAAACGCGCCTGCTGAGGAGCGCGTACGTGGATCTGTTCATGCGTGAGGGCGGCAAGGAGATTGAACGGGTGCAATCGGATGTGCCGGGCGCACTGGAGTTCCAGCCCAACCTGCCGGAGCAGCACCATCGCGTGATGAACGGCGAAAAGATGACGATTTTGTACGGGCCCAACAACGTCATCAAATCATTTGTTTCGACCAACGTGACCACCGAGACATTCCCGAACGATCTGGAGACGGCACGCGCGGCAAAAGAGAAAAAACCCAAGCCGGCGAACAGCCAGACGGCAAGCGTGAACATGGCGGCCGAGTTCGACGACAAAGGCCAGATGAAGACGATGCGTCAGTGGGAAAACTTCACGTATCACGAGGGCGACCGCCAGGCGAAGGCGCAGATGGCGCTGCTGGAGAACGATAAGAATCTGATGGATCTGCTGCGCGGGGCGCGCATTTCGGATGCGAGCGGCTCGACGGACGCGGACCACATTGCCATCGATCAGAAGACGGGCGATTACAAAGCGGACGGGCACGTGAACACCAGCCGGCTGCCGGACAAGGAAGAGAACAAGAAGCCGGGCGCGTCATCAGGGCTGCTGGACGACGACAAGCCGGTGCAGGGTATGGCGGCGCGCATGACATCGGCAAGCAAGAACACGCTGATCCATTACGAGGGCAACGCGCTGGTGTGGCAGGGAACGGACCGGATTCAGGCGGACATCATCGACATCGATCGGAAGAAGCGCACGCTGGTGGCGGACGGAAAAGTGGTGACGCAGCTGATCGATAAGCAGAAAGACGCGCCGGCGACGGATTCGGCCAAGGGGGACGCTGCGAAGACGGATGCGAAGACGGCGGCCGGAAAACGGACGGCCAGCGCGCCTTACACCGTGGTGAAGGCACCGAAGATGGTCTACACGGATACGGACCGGCTGGCGCTCTACTCCGGCGGCGCTGTGATGAACCGGCCGGGGCTTTACGTGAAGGGCGACGAAATCCGGTCGATTCTGAAAGAGCAGAAGAAAGACGAGAAAGGCAAAACTCCGGCAGAAGACGACGGGGGTTCGCGCCTCGAAAAGGCGTTTGCGGACGGCTCGGTGGAGATTGTGGACACCACGCCGACGCGCAAGCGGACCGGCACGGGCACGCACGCCGAATATTACACCGATGACGACAAGATCGTGCTGCAAGGCAATCAGGCGGTGATGGTGGACAGCCTGAAGGGAACCTCTCGCGGCGCGCAGCTGACCTACTGGACTTCGGACGACAAACTGATCGTATTGAGCGCGCCGAGCCAGCCGCAGGTGAGAAGTCATTTGAACAAAAAGAAGAAATGATCCTCGAGACCGGCGACATCTCGAAGAGCTACCGCGGACGCAAAGTGGTGGACAATCTAAGCGTTCACGTCAGCCAGGGCGAGGTGGTGGGCCTGCTGGGTCCGAACGGCGCAGGGAAGACCACGTCGTTCTACATGATCGTGGGCCTGATCACTCCGGATTCGGGCAAGATCCTGCTGGATGGCGAAGACCTGACGGCAATGCCGATGTTCCGGCGCGCGCGGCGCGGCATCAGCTACCTACCGCAGGAAGCGTCGGTATTCCGCAAGCTGAGCGTGGAAGAGAACCTGATGGCCATTCTGGAGACGCGGGCGATGCACTCGCGCGACCGGAAGCAGATGATGGATCAGCTGATCGAGAAAATGGGTCTTGACCGGGTGCGGCGGAGCAAAGGGTACATGCTGTCAGGCGGCGAGCGGCGGCGTGTCGAAATTGCGCGCTCGCTGGCGATTGAGCCGCACTTTTTACTGCTGGACGAACCCTTTTCCGGCATAGATCCGATTCAGGTGCTGGAACTGCAGCGCATCATTTACGATCTGAAGCAATCGGGAATCGGCATTCTGGTGACCGATCACAATGTGCGCGAGACGCTGATGGTGACGGACCGCGCCTACATCATCAACAACGGCCGGATCTTCCGGGATGGCAGTCCGGATGAGCTGGGGCGCGACCCGGAAGTGAAGCGCGTGTATCTGGGCGAATCGTTTAATTTGTAGGGGGCCAGGCTACTCGTCGGCATCCCGCTTCGTCTTCGCGGGCGGACGGGCCGGATAGACGCTGTCCCAGCCTTTGGCGGCACCCCACAGGATGCGATTGAGCACTTCGCTCGGCACGTCGTCGGGGTCGTGCCAGTTCATTGCCATGGACTGCTTCGCGGCCCAGAGCGCGCGTCCGTTCAAACCTTTCAGCTGCGGATTCATTTCATCGAGCGCAATTTTTGGCGTCAGGGCCTGATAGGTCTGCAGGCTGGTTTCCGGCGTGAACACGCTGGTCATGGGGCGCGCCGCCGCCACAAAGCGCGTCTGCGGCTGAATCCGGAAGATCTCCTGAATGGTGCGGATCATGCTGCTGTGATCGTAGAAATTCGAATCGACGGCGCCGCGCCGAATGTGCGGGCCGATGGCGAGGGCCACCGTGCGATGTCCGTCGACATGGTCGAGGCCGTTCTGCGCGTCGTCTTCGACTACCAGGATTAGAGTGGACGCCCAGAATTTACTCTTTGAGACGCCTTCCACGATACGGCCGAGAGCGAGGTCGTCATCGGCTACCATGGCCCGCGGGGTGGGTGAGCTCGGGTTGGTGCCGTTGGTGTGGTCGGAAGTGAGCGTCAGGATGTTGAGCTGGGGCATGCTGCCGGACTTCTCCATGGCGGCCAGATCTTCCAGATAAACATCCGCGCGCAGTTCATCGCTGATGTTGGTGTCGTTGAAGGGATAGCGGGGGTTGATGAGCTTTGCAAGGGCGGGCACGCCGCTGCGCGAAGCCACGGTGGCTTTCAGTTTGCCTTCCTTGTAGAGCTTCCAGTTCGAAACCCAGTTGCCCATCTGGGTTTCATTCATATCGAGCACGCTGCGGGTTTCGGCGTCCCAGCGGGCGGGCAGACAGAACTCGCCATAGATGCGGATGGAGGGAGGCATCGCGGAGGGGCGTCCCGGGCTCTGCCAGAAGAATCCGGCGGGCGAAACGGTTAGAGCATCGGCCATATTCCAGGCGTAGCCGCGTGGCGAGGCCGCGAAAGCGCGCTCGGTATAGTCGCTGACGAAGGATTGCATCAGCCAGGGATGGCCGTCGAAGCTGATGGCGCCGCCGGTGTTGAAGTTGTCGAGGATGACATAGCGTTCGGCGATCGCGTGGTGGTTCGGGGTGACATCGCGGCCGAACATGACCAGCTTGGGATCGCCGTTGGCCTGCGCGAGGTCGCCGAACACCTGATCGTAGGTGCGGTTTTCCTTCACAATCAGCAGCACGTGCTGGATGCCGAGCGACTGGAGATTGGACACGCCGCCGGCTGGTTCCAGTTTCGGGCTGTTGGCAGCCACCACTTCGCGCGTGGCGGCGGTAAGCCGGCCGGGCGCGAGGGAGGGGATGCGCACCAACGATCCTTCGAACTCACGCGAGTTATAGCTGCCGCGCTTGTTCGCTGTATTGCCGGTGCCTTTCACGTTGATTACGCGGAGCGAGCCATCGTCCATGACCGAGATGGCCGAAGGGAACCAGCCGCTCGGGATGGCGCCTTCCATCTTCCATTTGGCGGGCCCGGTGAGGTGCAGAGACGCGATGGCGTTGGTGCCCGCGCAGGCGGTGTACAGCGTTTTGCTGTCCGGGGCGAAGGCAACGGCGATGGGCTGACTGCCGATCACGCCTTCGGGGTAGGAGGGAATCGCGACATCGGTGCGGCGGAGCGAAGCGGTATCGAGGATGGAAACAGTATCGGAATGGCCGTTGGCGACGGCAAGCAGGGATTCATCCGGGCTGAGGGCCATGCCGGACGGAGCGCGGCCCACTTCCACCTCTTTGGGCGTGAGGGTGGCGGCATCGATGACAGTGACGGTGCCGGAAACGGTGCTGCCGGTGAAGGGGTCGGTGAGGACCTCGGTGCCGCTGCTGGGAGCGGTGGTCTCACTGGGCCGGGGTTGACGTCCGCCGCGATTGGAGACATACAGGGTGTTCAGACGTTTGTTGTAGAGAACGGCAAACGGCGCTACGCCTGTGGGGATTTCCTTGATGAGTTCGTGGGTGGCGGCATTGAAAACGCCCAGAGTGTTACTGCGGCTGAGCGCGACGTAAGCGGTTTGGCCATCCGGCGAGAAGGCGATGCCTGTGGGTACGGAGTGCTTGCCAAGCGGGATTTCCGTGCCACGGGTGACGACGCCGGCGGAGCTGACCGGCGTGAGGAGCAGAAAGTCGGGGCCGTTACGCGAGGTTTCGCCGGTCCAAATTTCGTTCGCGCCGGGGCGGAATGCGATTCCGGTATAGGACGTGGATTTCGAGGGTGCGGCGGCGATGGGTGCGCTGGTGCGCGCATCAAAGGTGTCGATTCCGCGGGTGTTGAGGACGGCGAGGAACTGGCGGGTGGGATCGAGCACGGCATCGACCGGACGGCCCTGAATGACGGCCTGTTCGCCCCATGGCTGCAGAAGCTGATTGGTGGGTAAGACGTAGAAGCCTTCGGGTTGGCGGCCGATGCGGACGGCGGATTTCAGCACGGGAAAGATGCCAGGCGCGGCGTTCGTCGCGGCGATTGCGGCGAGCGCGAGGCCGGCTGCGGCGACGGTAAGGACAATCCGGGAGTGCATGAGAACCAGACTAAACGAAAGTTGACAGGGGAACGCGGATTGAAACGGAATATTCATCGGGCGCACGCGGCAGCCGGATGAAGGCTCGCCATTTCAATTTTATTTTTAAATAATTATTTCCAAAGCATACTGGTATTATCATTAATTCATATGGCATGATTGATTTCACAGCCAAGACAATCATGGATCTGAAAAACACGCCCCGAAGTCTGCGCCACCTTATTTGCACTTTTGCTTTGTTCAGCTTGGCAAATGGCGCGTTTGCGAGCACGGACCTGGTTAAGAACGGTTCGTTCGAGCAAACAAGTCTAACCAACTCGAATTTCTTTTCACAAGTTGCCGATTGGACCACTAATTCATATACATTTCTAGTTTTCCCCGGCACTGCTCAGACCAACGCGGGAAACGGCCTGACACTTTATGGCGGAATAACCAATACAATGCCGGCCAGCAGTCCTGACCGCGGGAACTTCGTGGCCGCGGATGGCGCCTACAACGTTGGTCCCATTTCGCAGACCATTACGGGTCTGGTACCGCTTGCGGATTACCCGGTGACCTTCTACCGGGCGGGAGCGCAGCAGAAGGGCTACAACGGCGCGACGACAGACCGGTTTCGAGTCACCCTTGGGAGCGAAAGCAAGCTGTCGGCTGTGTTGACGAACCCGAGCCATGACTTTCAGCCATGGGAGCAGCAGTCGCTGACCTTCCAAGCGAGCACCAGCACGGAAGTGCTGAGTTTTCTGGCGGTAGGGACGCCCGCGGGCGTGCCACCGTTCACTCTCTTGGATGGCGTTTCCCTGGCCGCGGCTAAGCCCGAGCCCGGTTACCTTTTGATTCTGGGTGGTTGGCTGCTTTGTTTCTTCGCTGTTCGGATGCAGCGGAGAAGAAGCAGCTACCAATCCGTGGACCGGTAGTCCTTCAGGAACTTCCCCCAGAGGTGGCTGCCCGTGTTTACCCCGTCGAAGATGGGGTCCAGAATGCGGGCGGCCCCGTCCACGATGTCGAGCGGCGGGTGAAACCGCTGCTCGACAACTTTGCGCTCCGCAATCTCCACCGCGTCTTCGTCCGTCACCCACCCCGTATCCACACTGTTCATATGAATGCCGTCTCCGTAGTAATCCGTGGCGGCGGTGCGCGTCATCATGTTCAACGCGGCTTTGGCCATGTTCGTGTGAGGATGCCGGGTGGTTTTCCAATTCCGGTAAAACTGACCTTCGACCGCTGAGACGTTGACGATGTGCTTGTCGCGCTGCGGGGAGCGAAGCATGAGCGGCTTCAGGCGGGCGTTGATGATGAAAGGCGCAATGGCGTTAATGAGATGCACCTCCAGAAGCTCCACGGAGGGAACTTCCGCGAGCAGCAGCCGCCACGAATTGCGTCCGCGCAAATCCACCTGCTGCAGATCGCGATCGAGACGGCCTTCAGGGAACAGATGTTTTTGGGAGGTCCACTCTTCGGGAAGAAGGCGGAGCTGCGAAAGTTCGGGCGCGGAGGCGACCGCAGGATTTTGCGCGACCGGGAGGCGGGTGCGTTCGCCCTCCATCATATGGGCGTAGAACTCCGGCGGCCGGCGCACGGTCTGGCAGGCGTTATTGATGATGAAATCGAGGCGCGGAAGGGATTCCGCCAGGTCGCGGCAGAAAGCCTCGACGGCAGGCGTGTGGCGCATGTCTAGACCGAAAATGCGCAGGCGGGAAGCCCAATCGGCGAAATCCGCTTCACGTGAGTAACGGGCCGCGGAATCGCGTGGGAACCGGGTGGTGACTACGAGCGTGGCACCAGCTCGGAGCAGCTTGAGTCCGGCCTGGTAACCAATCTTGACGCGGCCGCCGGTGAGGAGCGCGACGCGGCCGTGGAGATCGGCAGTCTGGTTGCGTTTCGCTAAGTTGAAGTCGGCGCAGGCCGGACACATCTGGTCGTAGAAGTGGTGGATGGCCGAGAATTTACTTTTGCAGACGTAACAGTGCTGCAGGGTGAGAGATTCGAGTGGTTCCTGCTCTCCGACGGGCGGGAAACAGTTCGGGGTGGTGAAGACGGCGCGAGTGCGCAGCTGCCGGATTCCGGTCTGCTGAAGAACCGCGCTGTCGCGGCGGAGGCGCTCCGAACTACGGAGTTTGAGCATCTGACGGCGGGCGAGCGGATCGGGGTGGAAGACGTCCGCCACGGCTTTGTGCAGACGCTCGCGATCCGCCGGGGGAAGCCGGTCGAGCAGGGTGCGATCGGACGCAATCGATTCCAGCAGGCCGGCCGCCGAGCGCACTTGTTCCAGAAGCGCGAGATCGGTCATCAACCTATACTACCGGGGCGGATCGCTATAATGACTAAGGAATGAGCATGCTCTCGCCACGTCTGCAGATGAAGGTTGCGCAGAAGCAGATCCTCACGCCGGGACTGGTCCAGATGGTGACGGTCCTTCAGCTGAATCGCATGGAGCTGAAGGAGATGATCAACCAGGAGATCGTCAACAACCCGGTGCTGGAGGAGTCCGCCGACGCAGCCGATGAGATTACAGCCGAAGAGCTGCAGCCGCTTCTGGAAGCCGAACGCGCGCACGATCCGGCGGACAAAACCATCCTGGATGCCGCCATGATCGATCACACCACGATGGACGGGGCGGGCGAGATGAGCGCGTTGAGCCCGGAACTGATTGGGGAAAGCGGCAGCACTGTGGAGGCGCTTTCCGATGTGCCGGCGGCGGATGTGCTGGATGCCCCTGGCGCGGACCCTTTCGACGAAATAGACTACGGGTCGTTCTTCGACGATTATCTGGACCCCGGTTACAAGAGCCCGGCGTCGGAAGTAGTCGAGAAGCCTTCCTTTGAAACCTTTCTTTCTCAACCTGTTACGCTGCCAGACCATCTACGGTCACAGCTGAGCGTCAGCCTGCTTTCGGATGAGGTGCGGGATGCGGCGGAATCGATCATCGGGAATCTGGACGAGGACGGCTATCTGATCGCGTCCCTCGACGAGATTGCCACAATTGGCCACCACACGCGGGAGCAGGTAGAGCAGGCGCTGAAATCGGTGCAGTCGCTGGAACCCGCCGGTGTGGGCGCGCGCGATCTGAAGGAATGCCTTCTGCTGCAGATTGAAAGCCGGAATGGAAAAGGCGGCGTGGCATGGCAGATTGTGTCGCATCACCTGCGGCTGCTGGAGACGAGGCAGTTTAAGGAACTGACCAAGACGCTGGGGCGGCCGCAGGAGCACATCGATATTGCGGTGAATATGATCCGGCATTTGAATCCGCGGCCGGGGATTCGGTACTCGGGGCCGGGCGCGCGGCTGGTGGAACCGGACGTTTACTTCATCAAGGACGGCGACGATTACGTCATCCAGATGAACGATGAGGAAGTGCCGCAGCTACGCTTGAACGCGCAGTATCGCAAGATGCTGGACCGCGACAACGGAGCGACGAAGGAAGTGCGCGATTACGTCCGCGAACGCTATACGTCGGCGATCATGCTGATGAAGAATATCGAGCAGCGCAAGCAGACGATTCAGCGGGTTTGCGAATCGATCAAGCGGCGCCAATCGGAGTTTCTGGCTCAGGGGCTGGATTTTTTGAAGCCGATGATGATCAAGGAAGTGGCGGAGGAAGTGGGCGTGCATCCCTCGACCGTGAGCCGCGCGGTGGCGAACAAGTACGCGCACACGCCGCAGGGTGTTTTCGAGCTCCGGTATTTCTTCTCGGAATCGGTGCAGGGCCCGTCCGGCGGCGATCTGCCGCTGCTCCTGCTGAAGCGCAAGGTAAAGAAGATGATCGAGGACGAGAACCCCCGGCGTCCGCTGACTGATGAGCAGATTACGTCTCTGCTGCAGGCGGAGGGCATTGATGTGACCCGGCGGACGGTGGCGAAGTACCGTGAAGATATGAAGATCCCGTCCACGCATCAGCGAAGGGTGCGCGAATAGCCTAATGAAACTCACTTATACGGTAAGTCATGTCGATCTGGCTCCGGCGCAGGTCCAGAAAATCGAAGAGCAGTTCACCAAGGTGGCGAAGATCCTGGATGGCAAGGCAAAGGATGGGGTGAGCGAGCAGGAAGCGCATGTGCGGATTTCGCAGGAAAGGCATCTGCACAACGCGGAAGTGACGCTGAATTTCCACCACCATGCGCTGGTAGGCAAAGCATCCGACCCGGATCTTTTCACCGCGATTCACGGGGCCGTTCACAAACTGGAAGCCCAGGCCATCAAGGTCACGGAAAAGTGGACGGACGGAAAAAAGCGTCCGTAAATCCCCCGAAGCCGGCCGTTGCAAAGGCGGGCGACCGTAAATCGGAACTGGTGATCATCACGGGGCTGAGCGGCTCGGGGAAGGGCTCCGTCCTGAAGGTTCTGGAGGATCTGGGCTATTACTCCGTCGACAATCTGCCCATCGACCTGATTCCCAAGTTCGCGGAGTTAACGCGCGATTCGGATACGGCGCGCCTGGCAGCGCTGGTGGTGGACATCCGCGAAGGCGAGGGCCTGAAGAAGTTTCCCGCGATCTTCGAGAAGGTTCGGCAGAGCATTGCGACCCGGCTGATTTTTCTGGAGGCTGCCGACGAGGCGCTCATGCGCCGTTTCAGCGAAACGCGGCGGCCGCATCCGCTGGGGACGGGGAGATCCATCGAGAAGAGCATCAAGGCGGAGCGCCGTCAGCTGGCTCCGATCAAAGCTCTGGCCGACCTGACGATCAACACGTCGAAGTTCACCGTTCATGAACTGCGCGATTTCATCAACGAGAAGTTCGGCAGCGATCGCGAAGAATCGAAGATTATGATTTACGTCACCAGCTTCGGCTTCCGGCACGGTGTGCCGCCGGACAGCGATCTGGTATTCGACGTACGCTTTTTGCCGAACCCAAATTACATCGCGAAATTCAAGCATCTGACCGGAAGGCACCCGAGTGTAGCGCGGTACATCCGTTCCTTTCCGCAAACGCAGGAATTCATCTCGCGCATCTCCGATTTGCTGACGTACTTACTCCCGCACTACATTCAGGAGGGCAAGAGCTATCTGACGATTGGCTTCGGATGCACCGGCGGCCACCACCGCAGTGTCATGATGGCAGAGCAGATCCGCAAGAACCTGGCCGACGCGGGCTACAAGGCCAGGGTGACGCATCGCGATACTTCGAAAACGGTATGAGTCTAACAATTACGCAGGTGGATGCTTTCACGAATCGGCCGTTTGGCGGGAATCCCGCGGCTGTATGTATTTTGCCGGAGGCGCGCGAGGCGGCGTGGATGCAGAGTGTCGCTTTGGAGATGAATCTGTCGGAGACGTCGTTCCTGGTGAAGCAGGCGGATGGCTACGATCTGCGCTGGTTTACACCGGCGGTGGAAGTGGATCTGTGCGGCCACGCGACGCTGGCGAGCGCGCATGTGTTGTGGGAGACGGGGACGCTGGGTGAACGGGAACAGGCGCGCTTTCACACGAGAAGCGGATTGCTGACAGCGGACCGGGCCGGCGAGTGGATCGAAATGAATTTCCCTTCAGTGGAGGTGGCAGAAGCGGACGCCCCGGAGAAGTTGGCGGAAGCGTTGGACGCGGCGCCAAAGTTCGTCGGCAGGAATAAGTTTGACTACCTGGTGGAACTGGACGAGCAGCAGGTTCGCGGGTTGAAGCCCAACTTTTCCATGCTGCGGGGGATGAATTTCGTGAGAGGCGTGATTGTGACGGCGCCTTCGAGCGTTGCAGGGTTTGATTTCGTCTCGCGATTCTTTGCTCCTGGCGCCGGGATCGACGAGGATCCTGTGACGGGTTCGGCGCACTGCGCGCTGGCGCCGTTCTGGGCCAAACGCTTCGGCAAAACAGTGATGACGGGAAACCAGGTGTCCCACCGGGGAGGCGTGGTTCAGGTGACCGTGGCGGGCGACCGGGTGCTGCTGGGCGGTCAGGCGGTCACGGTGCTCCGGGGTGAGTTACTGGCGTAGTCAGGAATCTTCGGCCTTGTGAGCGCGGGGCCGGAGCGACCGCTAAGCCTGGAGCGGATGCCATGTTAAACTCCGGTGACATGCCTGCCACACACCCGCGCGTGGCGTCTGATGATGCCCCGCCCTTTCTGGGAAGCTGGCGCAATGTCTACGCGTTGGTGCTGGTCAATCTGGCTTTCGACATCATTCTTCTCTACGCGTTCACGAAAGCCTTTGCATGAGGTTGCTGGATTGGGTGACGCTGGTCGGCACCCTGGCCTCGCTGATTCTGTACGGGCTCTATCGTGCCCGCGGCAGCAAGACCGTGAATCAGTATTTTCTGGGCGGGCGCACCATGCCGTGGTATGCCATGGGACTTTCCATTATGGCGACGCAGGCGAGCGCCATCACGTTCATCTCGACCACGGGGCAATCGTACGTCGATGGGATGCGCTTCGTGCAGTTTTATTTTGGGCTGCCGATCGCGCTGGTGATTGTCGCGGCGACAGCTGTGCCGATTTTCCATCGGGCGGGCGTGTACACCGCTTACGAATACCTGGAGAAGCGTTTTGATGCTAAAACACGCGCGCTTGCTGCCGCTGTATTCCTGATTCAGCGGGGTTTGGGCGTTGGCGTTTCGATCGCCGCTCCTTCGATCGTGCTGTCGGTGATCTTTGGCTGGGACGACCGGATTACCACTCTGATCATCGGCGGCGTGATTATTCTTTACACGACACTGGGCGGCATTCTGGCGATTACCTGGACGGATGTGCTGCAGATGTCGATCATCTTCTGCGGTCTGATTATGGCGCTCGTGATGGTGATCGCCATGCTTCCGACTGGTATTTCTTTTGCGGGCGCCGTTCACATTGCCGGCGCTGCCGGACGGCTGAACGCGGTAGATTTTCACTTTGACTGGAACAACCGCTATAACTTCTGGAGCGGTATTATCGGCGGGACATTTCTCGCGCTTTCCTACTTTGGGTGCGATCAGTCTCAGGTGCAACGCTATCTGACCGGCAAGTCGGTCACGCAGAGTAAACTCAGCCTGCTGTTCAATGCGATGGCCAAGATACCCCTGCAGTGCTTCATTTTGTTCGTTGGGGCGATGGTTTTCGTGTTTTATCAGTTTGAGCCACCACCGCTCCTTTTCCAGAAGCCGGTCCTGGAGAAGGTGCGGAGCGACCCGGCTTACGCCGCTATCAGCGCACGGTATGATCATGCCGTCGCATCGAGGAAGGAAGCGGCTTTCGCTCTTGCCAGGTCTCCGCGCGACCCTTCGGTAGAGGGAACGTTCCGGAAGACTCAAACGGAGTTTAATGCGGCGCGCGCGCAGGGTATCGAACTGGCGGAGAAAGCGCAGCACGCGAAATACAATGACACGAACTACGTATTTCTTTCGTTCGTGACGCGCTATCTGCCGGCCGGGCTGGTGGGTTTGATCATCGCGGTGATCTTCGCCTCTGCGATGTCGTCGAGTTCAGGCGAGATTAACTCACTTGCGACTGTATCGGTGATCGACATCTATAAGCGGCACCTGCACCGGAACGCTTCGGATCGGCATTACCTGGTCGTTTCGAAAGTGCTGACCGCCTTCTGGGGACTGTACGCGATGGTATTCGCGCAGTATGGCAAGAATCTGGGCTCTCTAGTGGAAGCAGTGAACCTGGTGGGATCTTTGTTTTACGGATCGCTCCTTGGGGTATTTGTTCTTGCTTTCTTTTTTAAGGGCGTTGGCGGGACCGGCGCGTTTATCGGGATGCTGGCTGGCGAGGCGGCCATCTTCGCGACTTTCGCTTTCACCGGGATTTCGTTCCTTTGGTACAACGTGATTGGTTGTGCGGTGGTGATTGCAGCAGGCGTAGGTTTCAATTCCATGACCCGGGCGGACCGTGCACGGTGATCCCGGTTTTGCAGCAGTCTGCGTGAGAACTTTGGTTAACATGTAACATGTTCGCCCCGGTTGATTCCGTTGTGTGTAAAAGAAAATAAAAGAACTAGTTTTTATTATTTTTTTGTAAGATACAGTACCCTTTTGTGGAACTTCCAGATAAGGTAGTACTTGTAGGTGTCGTACAAGTACACCCAAGTTCGTACTCCGCGGACTAACCGACGAGGAACCGAAACCACAAGATGCTCTTTTACGCGCTTCTCCTGACTTTGATGGCTATCAGTTCACCACAACTCATTTCTGCTGTAATGGCAATCAGCCCTGCCGCTTCGACTGTTACTACCAACCACGCGACGTTTACGGTAGCCGGCGCGGGGTCGCTCGGCGTACGCTGGTCCCTCAGCGCCAACATCGGTACGATTACCACCACGACCACTCAAGCGGTGTATATTCCACCTGCCGTCTTCACCACACAGAATCTGACATTGACGGCGACCGACATTGCGATGCCAGCGAACACGGCAACGGCAGTAATCAAGCTTACCGCGCCGCCCGCGATCAACATATCGCTGTCACCGGCAAGCCTGCACCTGACCACTGCCGGAGAACAGAATTTTCTTGCCACCGTGACCGGCACTTCCAATACGGCTGTGAAGTGGTCCATCGCGCCTGCCATCGGGACCGTTTCGCAATCGGGCATGTATGTGGCGCCGCCCGTTAAGGCAACGACTCATGTGACGCTGACCGCCGTTTCCACCGCTGACAGCACTCGCACAGCGACTGCCGCCATTACGCTGGATCCGACTTCGCCGCTGTCGTTCACCACGTACGCGAACGGGTTGAACGACCTGGTTTTTAACGGAGTCAATTACAACTATCTTTATGGCGAGGGCTTGCTGTCTTACGTAACTACGCAGGCACCGGGGAGCGCGAGCGTATTCGCAACACCTGCCTGCGGCAAGGGTTCGTTCACTGCGACGGTTGTCACTAACTCCTGCACCAGCGGCGGTGTCCCGATCGGCATTCAGGTCAGCTACTCCACTCCAGACCCTTCGACAGTAACGGCTGTTATTCAGGTAACGAATAACAGTACAACCGACACCCTTCTCAACGCCACCGTGAGCACACTAGGTGTGGAGATGAGCGCTTTCAATACAGCGTCATCCAGAGTTCAGAGTCTGAATTCTTCGAACCCGCTCAGCTATGTAAACTTCGGTTTGGGCGAGTGGGCGATCTGGAACAATGCGCCTTCGCCAGATGTCACCATGGGCATGCAGTGCGGCTGGAGCTATCTTTGTAAGAACCAGCCGGTCATCTCCAATATTGGTCCGGGTAAAACCAAAACAGCGTCATTCTCTCTCCGGTTCAGCAGTGATCCCAATGTCGCCTCCATTGACCTGGCGCCCGAGGCATACAGCGAATTCGCCGCAACTTATCCCTCCGTTGTGAACTGGCCAGACCGGCGTCCGGTGATGGCATGGTTCATCTCCGATTACAGCAAAAGAAGCGCGACAAACCCGCGCGGTTATCTGCAGCAGCCAAACCTCAATGCAAGCGATGTGGCAGGTTTTGGAACACAGGTGATAGCGGCCGCTCAGAATGTGATCTCGCTGATGAAGAACCGGCCCGTCCAGCCGCAGGGCATTCTGATCTGGGATCTGGAAGGTCAGGAGTTCATTCAGCCGACGACTTACGTGGGGGATCCGCGAGTCTTCTCGGAGGGGTATGCCCCGGAGATGAACGCGGTCGCCGATCAGCTCTTTGCGCTTTTCAAGTCCGCCGGGTACAAGACGGGTGTCACTCTTCGCCCGCAGCAACTGAGGTGGGGTACGCAGCTTCCGGCCACATGCCAGTACAATTCCAGCAACGACTATAAAGACTATTACATTAAGGTGGACGCGCCGTACCTGCAACGGTTCTACGCCTGCTACGATCCGAACGGCGTAAGCTGGTCGCTGATTCCGCAGGGGAACGGCGGTCAAACCTTCTATCAACCAACTCAGCCGGACGCCGTTACGGCGTTGCTGATGTCCAAGGTCACCTACGCTCACTCGCGCTGGGGAACGACTATTTATTATGTGGATACTTCAGTGTGGTCAGGGGGTTCACCTCTTCCGCCCGATATCTTCAAGCAGCTTCAGCTGGCGTTTCCGGATTGTGTCTTCATCCCAGAAGAGTCCGTTCTGGAGACAATGGCGACAAGTCTTCCGTACACAGACCCCAACGTGTCCAGCGGATTCAAGTTCTCTCCTGTGACTTGGCGATACGTATATCCCAATGGCGCTGCCGGGGTGTATCTGGCCAATTGCCAAGGAACGTGCTGGAGCACGAACTATAATAATTTCCTGATCGGTCAGAAGATCGGGGACATGCCCATCTATACGCAGCCTCAGCAGATTTCCTCGACTCAGCTGCAAAATATCGAGTCGATGATTCTGACCGCACGCAGCCAGATGTCAGCAATCACAGTGACGAATACATCTACGGGATTGAGCTATTCATACCAAGGGTCTGCTTCCGCGGTGTATCAATACCCGGTCAAGATGCGGGTGTATTTCGCGGCGAGCCAGGCAACAGCTTCCGCCAGCACGGTTTACTGTGAGTCTGGTCAATGGCTGGGGGAGAATACCTGTTCTCTTGACCTAACGGGTCTGCTGGTTGCGCAGATTCGCTACTACGACTTTGCGGGCAACCTGGTTGTGTCGGAACAGCCTACGCCCCGTTGACCTAAGACAGAAGACCGGCGGCGAACAGGCCTGAGGGCCGCCGCAGCGGTGCTGACCACGGACGGCGTGGGATACGGTCGTTGCGGGGTACATCGACAGCGGAACGAGACTACCTTGTGCCGGCAGCCGAAGTCGCGCGCTTTGTTTCTGCGTGACGGTATGCGAAGGTGCTTACGAGTTTGCGCCGCACAAGCGGGGCCGCGATCTCGCTGAACGGGGAAAGTGGCAGGGCATATTCCACCTCGTCGCGCAAAAGGCAGGTTTCCGGACCGATCTCCAGGAAGCTGTGGGTATGGCGCCAAAAGGCAAACGGCCCTTTTACCTGCACGTCCCGGAATTGCCTGCCTGCCACGTAGCCCTCGTGCAGCGCCACCCAACGAACCGTTAAAGGCGGGTAGCCCATTTCAATCACGACGCGCGCGCCGTCGCGAATGCCGCCGGTATGCTCCACAACGCGCACCGGGTCTCCCGGAGGAATCAGCCGCTCCAGCGCGTCCGGCCGCTCGTGCCACGCAAACACGACGGCCGCAGGCGCTTCGATGCGGCTTTCTTTGGTGAACAGATGTTTCACGGGCCCCGCGCCCTCCCGCTTCTTAGATTCCGAAAAAATATAGAAGGCTGTAAACCACAGGAAGCGAAAACAGCGAGCTGTCCACCCGGTCCAGCCAGCCGCCGTGGCCAGGCAGCATCGTGCCGCTGTCTTTCACCCCCGCGCCTCGCTTGAGCGCCGATTCCGCGAGATCGCCAATCTGCCCCGCGATGTTGGCCAGAGTCGAGATCAATACTGCCTGCCACAGCTTCACGTTGGGAATCAGCAGCCGCAGGAAGACGGCCCCGAAAACGAGCGAAGTGACGGTAGAAGCGACCGCTCCTTCCCAGCTCTTGGCCGGACTGATGTATGCAGCCAGTTTGTGCCGGCCAAATTTCCGTCCCACATAGTAGGCGCCTGTATCGCCTACCCAGTTCACCGCGAGCCCGAAGGTCAGCCAGTAAGGGTTGATATCGCGCAGGAAAATTGCCGTATTCCACGCCCCGTAGATGTAGAGAACGCCGAAGCCCTGCGCCGATGCGGTCCGCAGGGCCGTGGCCAAATCGTGCGCGCGAAGTGCCGCGGTAAGAAACAGTAGGGCCAGCAGCGTCAGGGTCAGCAGTGCCGTTTCCGCGCGAACGTAGAGCAACACCGTTCCCGCCAACGCCCCGACCACCGTCTCCGGCAGGCGCATGCGCGCAATTCCGCCGTATTCGTAGTAGCAAAGCGCCGCTACCACGGTGACCAAGGCGAAAAACGACCAGTAAGGACCACGTAGGATGATCGCCAGCACGGAAGGAGCCAGCACCAGCGCCGTGATGATGCGCCGCATTAGGACGGAACGGCTATCTCGTCGGCCAGTTCACTCGCGAACACGGGCAGCGGCGCCGCCGGAGTCAAACCGCCGAAACGCCGCTCACGCTTTTGATAATCCAGCACTGCTTTCAGTAGTTCCGATCGATTGAATTCCGGCCAGAGCGTATCCGTGACGTATAACTCCGCATACGCGATCTGCCAGAGCAGGAAATTACTTACCCGCATCTCGCCCGAGGTTCGAATCAGGAGATCCGGATCCGGCAGCGCCGAGGTGTATAAGTGGGCGGCCAGCATCTCTTCATTTACACGCAGATTGCCCAGGCGTCCTTCCGCTCCCGCAGTTTCGAGAATCGCGTTCATCGCGTCGACCAGCTCCGCGCGTCCACTATAGTTAATGGCAAGGTTCAGCCGCATTCCGGTATTCCGGGCCGTAAACTCAACTGACGCGGCCAGTTCCTCGCGCACCTTGGCAGGCAGGGCTTCGAGGCGTCCGATTGCCTGGAGCCGGATGTTGTTGCGCATCAGGGTGTCCAGTTCCTTGCGCAGGTACACCCGCAGCAGGCGCCATAGCATGTCCACCTCGGCGCGGGGACGTTTCCAGTTTTCGACTGAGAACGCATAAAGGGTGAGCACGCCAACGCCGATGCGGGCACACGATTCCACGGTTTCCCGTACCGATGAAACTCCCGCCCGATGTCCGGCGATTCGCGGCAGACCGCGGCGGTTTGCCCAGCGGCCGTTGCCGTCCATAATGACCGCGATATGAGCCGGCACGCGCGCAGGATCGATGGCGGCTGCCAGCGCCCGGTCCCCGTGTGCGGGAGGCAGCGACTCCAGAAAAGCTTTCATGAACGCAACCCATATGGTACACAAGTCGCCAGGCCGGGTGCTCTGAGATACTGGCAGCTTGCCCGTAAACTTCTCACGCGACACGCTCTTTCGCGCCGCGTTTTATTTTGCGTTCGGGTCGGCTGCAGCTATTCTGCTGTCCATCGCCGTATCGCAGATTCTCATGGGCATGTCGCTCGCGGCCCTGCTCGCGTCACGCGCGCACCTGCGGCTGCCGCCGGTGTGGCGACCGCTCGCGCTGTTCTGCCTTGGCACTTTTATCTCTCTGGCATTTTCCCCTGAACCACTGCACGGGCTCCCACAGATCCGCAAGATGTACGTCTTTGCCATCCTGCTGGTGGTCTATTCCACGGTGCGGGGGGTGATGACGGCGCGGCATCTGATCCTGACGTGGGCCGCGATCGGAGCAGCCGTCTCCTGCCTGGCTGTCGTGCAGTTTGGCCGCAAGGTGGTGGAGGCCGCCGCCAGCCATCAGAACTTTTACGAGTTCTACACACCCCGCCGTATCACCGGCACGATGAGCCACTGGATGACCTTCGCCGGCCAGGAAATGGTGGTTCTGCTGATGCTGGTCGCTTTTGTTTTCTACGCTCCGCGGCCGCGCTGGCATCCGTGGATCTGGATGGCCTGCGCCTTCCTGCTGGCGGTGGCCGAACTGCTGAATGAAACCCGCACCGCGTGGCTGGGCCTGGCCGCCGCCGGCGTCTGGCTCGTCTGGGGATGGCGGCGCTGGATTGTGGCGACGCTGCCCATCGCTGTCCTGCTGCTCGTGATGCTGCCCGGCGGAGTGCACGAGCGGTTCGTCTCTATGTTCCAGGCGCATGGCGATACCGATTCCAACAGCTATCGCTGGCTCGCCGTGCGGACCGGCGTGCGGATGATTGCAGCTCACCCGGTGCTTGGCATCGGTCCGGATGAGACGAAGTACCACTTCCGGAGCTGGATGCCGGCGGACCATCCCGAGCCGCTGCCCTCCGGCTATTACCAGCACTTGGAGAATGTGTATCTGCAATACGCCGCCGAACGCGGCATTCCCACGATGCTGACGATGGTCTGGCTGCTCGGGATGGCGGCCTGGGACTTCTCGCGCGGACTGCGCGTCCTCCCTGCGGGCCGCAGCAATGAACGCTTCCTGCTGCAGGGCGGCATCGCTTCGGTCATCGCCATCGCGGTCAGCGGCGTGGGTGAGGTGAACCTGGGAGACACCGAAGTGCTGACAGTATTTCTGGTGGTGATCGCGTGCGGCTATGTGGCCATGGCGAGCGCCACGGCAAAGAATTGACAAGCCTGCGCGGGCGCTAAACTGGTGACAGATGAGCGCCGTGATCCGGAAGACAAGAGGTCTGCGCTTCCGCCTTACCGCTTCTTACGCGCTCTTCTTTTCCCTGCTGATCGTCTTCTCCGCAGTTATTATCCGGCAGTTCCTGGCAACCAGTCAGAACCAGCAGTCTCAGGAAGCCATCGAGCAGCAGTGGGCCGCGCTCAAGGCCACGCTGCGCGTGGAATCCGGCCATCCCCTGTGGTTTGCCGACCCTCACGATCCAGACGAAGCGCGCACGGAAGCCGAGTTGAAGCAGGTCTTCCTGCTCGCGAACACGGATGGCTCAATCATCAACATCTCTCCCGCGTTCGCCGATATCGGGCTGGACTCGCCCGCTCAAATCCGCGCAGCCGTGAAATCGCCGGCAGCAGCGCCGTTTGAGAAGGTGAGCCGCGGCGGTGTTCCCTACCTGATTCGCGGCGGGCTGATTTCGGATGAATCCACCGACGACCGCTATTACGCCTGCATCGGCCGATCGCTTTCCACCAGCCGTAAGGTGCTGCGCGAATTTACGCTGCTGATGTCGTGTCTGATCCCGCTGCTCATCCTGAGCGGCTGCGTTGTGGGCTGGGTGCTTTCCGGCCGCGGCCTGTCGCCGGTTCTGGAAGTGGCCAAGACCGCGCAGCGCATCAGCGGTTCGAATCTGAGCCTCCGCATTCCCACGCGCCAGGCAGGCGACGAACTCGACTTCCTGATTGAAACCTTCAATCAAATGATCGAGCGGCTCGAGAACTCCTTCCGCCAGATTCGCCAGTTCTCCACAGACGTCTCGCACGAGCTGCGCACGCCAATCACTATCATCCGCGGTCAGCTGGAGGTGGCCCTGTTTACCGCGCAGACGAAAGAACAGTATCGCGACGCCATTGTGGATTCGCTGCAGGATATCGAGCGTCTCTCTCAAATTGTGCGCGCGCTGCTGTTACTGTCCCAGGCTGAGACGGGGCAGGTGGTTCTGGCCAGGACCCAGGTGGATTTAGCGGAAATCATCGCCGACATTGGGGAGCAGTTTCAAATCCCGGCGGAAGGCGCGCAGGTTCGCCTGACCGTTCAAACACCGGAGCACTGTCCGGCCGAACTCGACCGTATGCAGATTGAGCGCATGCTGTCCAACCTGCTTTCGAACTCGATCAAATTCACACCCGCGCATGGCACGGTTCGGCTCGCACTGGAATGCGCGGCCGAGCAGGCCACCATTACGGTGGAGGATACCGGGTGCGGTATCGATCCGGCACATCTTCCTCACATTTTCGACCGCTTCTACCGCGCAGGCAGCACAGACAATTCGCCGACACCCGAAAAGGGGCTTGGGCTGGGTCTCAGCTTCGTGGCATGGATCGCCAAGGCCCACGGCGGCACGGTTACAGTGGACAGCACCCCAGGCCAGGGCACCCGGTTTTTGGTCCTGCTGCCACTGAACATCACGCATCCCGGCGATCGGGTGGAAGAAGCAGCCGCAGTGAAAAAACTTTAGAGACCTTCGTCGGGTTTCATGCGTAGATAGAATAGTCTGCAATTGTGAGGAAAACCATGTTTGCCATGCTGCTGGCGCTTGCCCTCACTGCGGCCGTTCCAGCCGTGCAATCGGAAGAGTCAGCCGCCGCTGACTATTTCTCCGGCACCGTTGTTTCCTGTACGCCGCAGAAGGTAACGGTAAATCGCCGGACGATGGCGCGCGACCTGGTGACGAAAACATTCCTCATCGACGAGGATACAAAGGTCGAAGGGGTTCTCAAGCCCAGGGTGCACGTGACAGTGCGCTTCGTAACGCGCGATGCCGCCGCGCACGCGGTCCATATCATCGTCCGCTAAACTGCGGAAAGCGCTCTGCGCCAGCCATGTTCTCCTATCGCGATCATTCTCTGTACTGTGAGCAGACCCCGCTCGCCCGCATAGCCAAAGCCGCGGGCACGCCCTGCTATGTTTATTCGTCTCAAAGCATTCTGGACGCTTTTCATGCGTACCACGGCGCATTTGGCGACTTGCCGCACAACGTCTGTTATGCAGTTAAAGCCAATTCCACACTGGGCGTACTCAACCTTCTGGCCAAAGCGGGGGCGGGCTTCGATATCGTTTCCGGAGGAGAGCTGTATCGCGTGCTGCAGGCCGGCGGAGACCCGCGGCGGGTGGTTTTTTCGGGTGTCGGCAAGAGCGCCGGTGAAATCGAATACGCGCTGGCGGCCGGTATCCACAGCTTTAACTGCGAGTCCGAAGCTGAACTGGCCCTGCTGGATGCTCTGGCGGCCCGCGCGGGCGTAACCGCGCGTTTTTCCCTGCGGGTGAATCCCGACGTGAACGCCTCGACGCATCCTTATATATCCACCGGCATGCGCGAGCACAAGTTCGGTATCGATATCGCCGTGGCGGAAGAAGTTTATGGGCGCGCCGCCGCATGCCGCAACCTCGCGGCCACCGGCGTCAGCTGTCATATCGGCTCGCAGCTACTCGAAATCGAACCCATCCTGGAAGCGGCGGACAAGGTGCTGGCCCTGATCGACAGGCTTCGGGGAGCCGGCCATCGCATCGACCACGTCGATCTCGGCGGAGGACTTGGGGTCCCGTACCGTCCCACCGACCAAGCCCCGTCTATCGAGACGCTGATCGGGCTGCTGCATGGCCGAATCGCGGAGCGGGGACTCGAGGTGATGGTGGAACCCGGCCGTTCGATCGTCGGTCCGGCGGGCGTTCTCCTCACCCGCGTGCTTTACCGTAAGCTCAACGCGGGGAAGGAGTTTGTAATCGTGGACGCCGCCATGAACGACCTGATTCGCCCTTCGCTCTACCAGGCACACCACGAAATCGTTTCGGTCGAGAAACACGATCGCGCTTCCATCACAGCCGATATTGTGGGACCGGTATGCGAGTCCGGCGATTTTCTGGCCCGTCACCGGGAGCTCCCGGCGCCGCTGCCGGGGGATTATCTCGCTATTCAAACGGCAGGCGCCTATGGTTTCGCGCAGTCGTCCAACTACAATTCCCGCCCGCGCGCCGCCGAAGTTCTGGTGGAAGGAGCGGAATGGCGCATTATTCGGGAGCGGGAAACACTTTCTGACCTGATCAGAGGGGAACAAATCTGAACCTTTGCCCTTATAATCCGTAGATACGCTGTATGAGGATCGCCGCCGCCGTTCTCCTGTTTACGGGCACTATATCTGCCGCCCAACCGCCGAAATCCGTCAGCTTCAGCAGGGACGTCGCTCCGATTCTGCAGGAGCATTGTCAGAGCTGCCACCGTCCGGGTGAAGCCACGCCCATGTCGCTGATGAGCTTTCGGGAAGCGCGCCCGTGGGCGGCCGCAATCAAGGAAGCTGTCGCGACTAAAAAAATGCCGCCATGGTTCGCGGATCCGAAATACGGCCATTTTGCCAACGACCGGTCGCTTTCCGCCAGGGACATCAGCACGCTCACAGGCTGGGCAGACACCGGCGCGCAGGAAGGCAACCCTAAGGACCTGCCCAAACCAGTTTCGTTCGTAACCGGATGGAATATTGGCAAGCCGGATCGCGAAATTGAAATGCCGGCGGACTTCCCGATTCCGGCCAAGGGCACCATCGACTATCAGTACGTCCTGATTCCCGGCGGGTTTCAGACAGACACGTGGGTTAGCAGCGCCGAAATTCGCCCCGGCAACCGCGCTCTGGTGCATCACGTAATCGCCTTTGTCCGGCCTCCCGGATCGAAATGGATGAAAGACGCGCAGCCCGGCATTCCCTTCGTTCCCAAAGAGGGCGACGAGAACGGACCCAACGATTTTCTGGTCGGCTTCGCGCCTGGAGTAGTCCCGGAACAGTTCCCGGACGGACGAGCCAAGGAAATCAAAGCCGGTTCCGACATTATCCTGCAGCTGCACTACACTGCCAACGGGCACGAAGGCACGGACCGTACGAAGGTCGGCTTTGTTTTCGCCAAAGGTCCGGTGACTGAACGCGTAGTAACCCTTGCCGCCACTACCAACAAATTCGCCATCCCGCCCGGTGATCCGAACTACTCCGTGAAAGCCAGCTTCGAGTTCGGCGGCGATGCGCGCGTCATCGATCTGCTTCCGCATATGCATCTGCGCGGGAAATCCTTTGAATACCGCGCGATTTATCCCACGGGCGAAACCGAAACACTGCTGAATGTGCCGCACTACAGCTTCAGCTGGCAGCTGACTTATAAGCCGGCGAAGGACATTGTGGTGCCGAAGGGAACGAAGATCGAATGCATTGCGCATTACGATAATTCGGCGAACAACCCCGATAACCCCGATCCCACGAAAACGGTGAAATACGGCGACCAAAGCTGGGAAGAGATGATGTTTGGCTTCTTTGATGTAGTGATCGACGCAAAGCAGGACATCAAAACCATCTACCCGCCGGATCCGAAGAAGCCGGCTCCCGCTTTATAAGATCGCTTTCAGGAACCGGTAGTAAAACTCGACGCCTTCGTAAAAGGAACTGACGCGGACGCGCTCATCCCGGCCGTGTGCGCGTACATCGTCCTGGTCGATTGCCACGCCGCTGATGCCGTAGCTGGGAATTCCCGCAGCCATGGTGTAGATGCTGTCCGAAGCACCGGTTTCCATATTCGGTATGACCGGCGCTCCGGGCCAGAAACTGTCGGAGACGGTCTCGAGCGCCTTCAGGATGAACGGCGGCGGCGCGATTGGGTCGAAGCCCTTCTTATCCGGCGCACGGTCCGACAGGTTCCCCGCGTCATCCATGTGTCGAACGACGATCTTCGGATCGGCAAAGATGCGGATCAGGCTTTGACGGACTTCTTCGGGCGAGTGGCCCGGCAGAATGCGGCAGTTCACGTTTGCCTGAGCGGTTTGGGGCAGCGCGTTGTTGGCATGGCCCGCATTCAACCGCGTGGCGACGCAGGTGGTCCGCACCGTGGAGTTGTAACGCGCGTCAGCGGATAACGCGGCGACGGACTTTGCGTCCGGCGGTGTTTGCAGCGCACCGCGAATGGCAGCCGCCATCGCGGGGGTTTCGAGCGGCGCGCGACGCTCCAGATAAACCCGCGTGACAGCATTCAGCTCAAACGGAAACGGCGCACGTTCCAGGCGCGAGAGCGCATCGGCGATATGGTAAATGGCGTTGTCCGGTACCGGCAGGGAGCTGTGGCCCCCGGGATTCAGCGCGGTGAGCTGGTAATCCGCGTAGAGCTTTTCCGCGGCTTCCACTTCCACTGCAACGGGCCTGCCCTTTACCGTGGTCACCCCGCCGGAATCGGGATTCAAGACGAACTCGGCATCGATCAGATCGCGGTGATGGCGCAGCAGCCAGTCGACGCCATTGGCTTTACCCCCTTCCTCGTCGGCAGTGAGCGCCAGGATTACATCGCGATCCGGCTGGAAGTTCTCGCGCCGCAGACGGATGAACGTGGTCACCAAAATGGCGTCGCTCTCTTTCATGTCCTGCGCGCCACGGCCGTAGAAGTAGCCGTCTTTCTCGATAAATTGAAACGGATCGGTGGACCAGTCGCTTTTTAGCGCTTCCACCACATCGAGATGGCCGATCAGCAGAATCGGTTTGCGCGTCGCGGGCGAAGGACCGCGCAGCCGGGCGATCAGATTTCCTTTGCGCGGGCCGGGACCGAGCACCTGAACGTCCGCTGCGGGGAAGCCGGCTTCGCGCAGACGCTTCGCCATGGCTTCGGCTGCGATTGTGGTGCTGCCTGTGGAATCGGCGGTGTTAATTTCAATCAGCTGCGCGAAGATGTCGCGGGACAGCTGCCTGACGGCCGCATCCGGCTGTGCCATCAGGAGCGGCAGCACAAACCAGGGAATCATGCAAAAACCCGGGCGAAGATGGCGTCCACGTGGCGCAGCTGCCGGTCGAGGGAAAAGCTTTGATCGATGCCTTCACGGGTCAGGAGGCCGACGATTTTGGAGTCGTTCTCGATGGCGGCGCGGAAATCGGTTTCGCTTTCAAACGCTTCCATGGCATGGGCCTGAACCGCCGCGTAGGCATCCTCGCGCAGCATTCCGGCAGCGGCGAGATCGAGCAGCAGCTGGCCGGAAAATACCAGTCCGCGCGTCATCTCGAGATTGCGGCGCATGCGCTCGGGATAGACCACCAGAGTATCGACCAGACGTGTGGTCTTCGCCAGGAGGTAGTCGGTCAGGATGGTGGAATCCGGCAGCACCACGCGCTCTGTAGAGGAATGCGAGATGTCCCGTTCGTGCCAGAGCGCGACGTCTTCGAAACCGGCCTGGGCGTTAGCGCGGACTACACGCGCCAACCCGCAAATCTGTTCGCTTGCGATGGGATTACGCTTGTGCGGCATGGCCGAACTGCCCTTTTGTCCCTTTGCAAAGTATTCTTCGGCTTCCCGTACTTCGGTACGCTGCAGATGGCGGATTTCGAGGGCAATCTTCTCCAGGCTTGACGTGATTACCGCCAGGACCGCGAGGAACTGCGCGTGACGGTCACGCTGGATCACTTGCGAAGCCACCTTTGCGGGCGCCAGTCCCAGTTTCGCGCAGATGCGCTCCTCTACTTCCGGGCCGATGTGCGCAAAGGTGCCAACGGCGCCCGAGACCTTGCCGATGCGCAGGTCTTCGGCGGCAGCCTCCAGACGGCGGTGGTTGCGGCCGGCTTCCTCATACCAGATCGCGAGTTTCAGACCGAAGGTAATCGGCTCGGCATGGACGCCGTGGGTGCGTCCCACCTGCACTGTGTATTGGAACTCCGTCGCGCGCCGCCTCAGCACATTCCGCAGCTGTTCGAGACCGGTGAGCAGCAGGCGCGAGGCTTCGCGGAGCTGCAGCGCCTGGGCGGTGTCCACCACGTCCGTGGAAGTGAGCCCGTAATGCAGCCAGCGTGAGGATTCCGGCACCCCGGCGGCCGCCATGCTCTCCGCCACCGCGGTGGTGAAAGCAATTACGTCATGCTTAACGCGGTCTTCGATGGCCAGAATACGCGCGGCATCGAAGGAGGCATGCGCGCGCAGTTCGCCAGCCGCCTGTTGCGGCACAACCCCCAGTTCCGCGAGCGATTCAGTAGCCGCGAGTTCCACTTCGAGCCACTTGCCGTATTTGCTTTTGTCGCTCCAGATACGGCCCATTTCCGGCCGGGTGTACCGCGAGATCAAAAGGTGAAAGCCTCAGTGGCGCGCGCCTGTTCTGCAATCACCAGACGCGTTGCCAAACCACGCCGTTCGAGTGCTTCCGCCGCACCCATGCGGACCAGTTCCGGATGGTTGTTGTGTTCGCTCAAGTGTCCCAGCACCAGCGTAGCAGTGGTGGAGGCGAAATCTCCCGCGAGATACTCGCACGTCACGGTGTTCGAAAGATGTCCGTTGCGCCCCATGACGCGCTGCTTGACCGACCACGGATACGGTCCGACCTTCAGCATTTCGACATCGTGATTGCTTTCGAGCAGCAGCACATCGGTTGTTCGCAGATGAAAACGGATGGATTCCGGCATATAGCCGAGATCAGTCGCAATGCCGATCCGGACGCCCTCCGCCCGTACGCGAAATCCGACCGGATCACAGGCGTCGTGCGGGATGGTAAAGCTGTCCACTTCAATATCGCCCACCGTGAACGATGAGCCCGCCTGAAAGGCTTCGAGGCACGGTTCACAGTCTTCCCAGTCGATGGCTCGCGCGGTGAGCCGGGTCAGGTACGCGGGAACCAGCTTTTTCTGCAGCGAACGGCATTTGCGCAGCAGCCGGCAGAGGCCCGAGACGTGATCGGAATGCTCGTGGGTGATCAGCACCGCGTCGATGTTGTCGAGCGACTCGCCGATCTCCGCCAGGCGCCGTGACAGTTCTCGCACGCTTAGACCGGCATCGACCAGTATCCGTGTTTTCGATGTCGCAATCAGAGCGCAGTTCCCGGAACTGCCGCTCGCCAGCACGCAAAACCTGACCACTGCTCTCCTTTGAAATTCAGCATACCGCAAAAAACGTGAGGCGCGATTTCTGTTTCGGCCATGAGGCTCGTTGGTAAGGTCCCGTACCTGCTCTATTAAACTGGAGGAAGTTTGGCAACCGAACAAAATCCGTCGTTTGTCTTTCATGACCCGACAGGCCGCCGATGGCAGCGGTTTCAGCGGGCAATGCAGAGTTTTCTCGTCGTGTTCGGGATTGGACTCGCGCTGTTCCTGCTAAGCATGATCGTCCTCCCCGCGCTGCCCAATCTGGGCCTGCCTGCGGTTTCTCCCGTGAACGACGCGCGCGAAGTGGCGGCGATCATTAAAGGCCAGAAAGCGGAGCGGAATATCCCGTATCAGCTGCAGAAGGACATGAAGCGCGACGCGAAGAAGATCAAGTACGTGCGCTCCAGTTCCCCCGTGATTCACCCCAGGGTGGCAGCGCGGGCGGTGGACGGAAAGCCAGTGGTTTTTGGCTTCTATGTGAACTGGGATCCGGCCAGCCAGGCTTCGCTGCGCGCCTCGCTGTCGCACCTGACCCATCTGATTCCCGAGTGGTTCTTTTTGAAGAACGCGCAGGGCGATCTGGAAGACCAGACCGATCCGACCATCGTGGCAATCGCGCGCCAGAGCAGGATGCCGATTATCGCCGAAGTGAACAACAACCGCGACGGCTGGCAGCCCGACGATGTGCACCAGATCCTGATTCATCCGGACCGCCGGGCCACTCTGATTGACAACATCGAGAGCAACCTGCGCGAGCATCAGTTCGCCGGCGTGAATATCGATTTTGAATCGCTGGGAGCGCGCGATCGCGCGCCTCTGGTTACGTTCATGAAGGAACTGAGCGCGCGCCTGAAACCGCAGGGTTTGCTGGTGACCCAGAGCGTGCCGCCGGACGACCCGGCTTTCGACCTCAAGCGGCTCGCGCAGTATGAGGACTACCTGCTCGTGATGGTTTACGACGAGCATGAGCAATCTAGCGCGCCCGGACCGGTCGCTTCCGAGACCTGGTTCGACGACCAGCTGGACCGGCTGGGGAAGATACTGCCGCCGGAGAAAACCGTGATCGGCATCGGCGCGTACGGCTACGACTGGGTGATCGGCGGAACCGGCGGCACGGAAGTGAAGTTCAGCGATGTGATGGCCGCGGCTATCGCCAACAAGGCGCACGTGGAATGGGACGCCGAGACCGCGAACCCGGTGCTGCGGTACACAGACAGGACGCGGACCAGCGCGGCACAGCACGAAGTGTGGTTTCTGGATGCGGTGACCGCCCTTAACCACTTACAGGACGTGTCCGATCAGGGTTTTCGCGGCATCGGCCTGTGGCGGCTGGGCGCGGAAGATCCGGATCTCTGGAAGGTGGTAAATCCGAGCGCGTGGCCTTCGGATCGGTTCGACGTCAATCAGCTTGAAGTGCTGACCGCGGAGCAGGTGGTGAATCACTATGGCGCGGGCGACATCATTCAGGTTTCGGAGACACCGCGGGACGGTTCGCGTGTGGTGACGGCGCCGAAGACGACGGACGGCGATTACACGGAGAAGTTCGAAGGCTATCCGACTTACTTTGTAGTGGACCGCTCAGGCGATACGGAGAGCAAGGTGGTCTGTCTCAGTTTTGACGACGGACCCGATCCGGCTTACACTCCGCGCATTCTGGACATCCTGAAGGCGAAGGGCGCGACGGCGACTTTCTTTGTAATTGGGGTGAATGCCGAGGCCAATGTCTCGCTGATCAAGCGCGAGTTCGCCGACGGCATGGAAGTCGGCAATCACACGTACACGCATCCGAATATTGCTACGACCTCCGAACTGCGGACCAAGTATGAGCTGACCTTCACTCAGCGCATTATCGAGAACGCCATCGGGCACTCCACCATTCTTTTCCGGCCACCTTACAATGCGGACAGCGAGCCCACGACGGCGGCAGAGATCGTCCCGATTTACCGAGCGCAGAACTACGGTTTCCTGACCGTGGGCGAGAGCATCGATCCGCGCGACTGGGAGCCCGGCGTTACCGCGGACGGCATCCTGAACGAAATCAAAGAGGAAGAGGGCAACGGCCAAATCATTCTGCTGCACGATGCCGGAGGCAACCGCGAGGCAACTGTGCAGGCGCTTCCCCGCATCATCGATTTTTACCGGTCACGCGGATATCAGTTTGTGCGCGTGGGCGACCTGGTGGGCAAAACCCGCTCGCAGGTGATGCCGGTTCCGTCGAAGGAAGAGATGCGCTGGGCGCAGATTGAAGGCGGTGCATTCGATCTCAAAAGCGAACTTAAGCAATTGCTGGGAATCCTGTTTCTGAGCGCGATCGTGCTGACCATGCTGCGATCGCTGATTTTCGGCGTTCTGGCGGTAATGCAGAAACGGCGCGCCAGCCGGATGTATTTCGAACCGGTTCTACCGCCGCCTGTTTCGGTGATTATCGCGGCTTACAACGAAGAGAAAGTCATCACGCGCACGGTCGAAAGCATTCTGGCGAACGGCTATCCGGAACTGGAAGTCGTTGTGGTGGACGACGGCTCAAAGGACGCGACGCTCGCGGTGCTGCGGGAACGTTTTTCGGACGATCCGCGCGTGATGATACTGACCCAGCCGAACGGCGGCAAATCGGCGGCGCTCAACAATGCCATTGCGCATTCCCGGCACCAGCTGCTGATCGCGGTGGATGCGGATACGCTGTTTCGGAAAGGAACCATTGCGAAGCTGACGCGGCATTTCGCCGATCCGAACGTAGGCGCGGTTTCGGGCAATGCGCGGGTGGGCAACCGCGGCCGGCTGATTACACGGTTCCAATCCATCGAATATATTTACGGCTTCAATCTGGACCGGCGCGCGCTGGATCTGCTCAACGCCATCACAGTGGTTCCGGGGGCGGTAGGCGCATGGCGCCGGGACCTGATCAACTGGCTGGGCGGCTTCGGACACGACACTCTGGCGGAAGATGCCGACCTGACGATGGCCATCCGCCGCCTTGGCTACAAGATCCGCTACGAACAGGACGCCATCGCCTACACAGAGGCCCCAGAGGACCTGAGGGGACTTGCCAAGCAGCGTTTTCGCTGGGCATTCGGCACCCTGCAGGCGGCTTGGAAACACCGCGACGCGATGTTCGTGCCGAAATACGGAACGCTCGGATTCGTCGCTCTCCCGAGCATCTGGCTTTTTCAGGTGCTGCTCTCGGCGCTCTCGCCCTTTGCCGAAATCTGTATGATTATTGCGCTGTTCGCGGGCAACTGGCGCATTGTGCTGCTCTATTATCTGAGCTTCTTCCTGGTGGAACTGTTCACCGGATTTTTGGCGTACTGGCTGGAAGGTGAGAAACCATGGGACCTGACGCTACTGTTCTTTCAGCGTATTTATTTCCGCCAGCTCATGCACTACGTCCTGCTCAAATCGTTGATATTCGCCGTTCGCGGAAGGCTGGTTGGCTGGGGCAAGCTCGAGCGGCGTGCCACCGTGACGCAAAGCTGATCCTTCCGCCGCATGAGTTACTACCAGGATCTCGGTGTTTCCCCCACGGCTTCCCCGGATGAGATCCGGGAGAGCTATCACAACATGGTCCGGCTTTTCCATCCCGATGCGCAGACCGACCCCGCGCTGAAACTTGCCGCCGAACATCAGATGCGGCGGCTGAACGAGAGCCACGCCATTCTGAGCGACAGCGAGAAGCGCAGGCACTACGATGCCGAGCTGGCAGCTGCGTCCGAACGCCTGGCGCCTATCATCATTCGTGCGCCTCGGTCCGCCGAACCGAATTTTCACGTGCCGTGGAGCACGATGGCCTGGGGCTCGGCCGTGATTGCGAGCGCAGCAGCGATTCTCTGGCTTTCGGGCAACGATGCACCCGTGGCGTTGCGTCCACCAGGCGCTGGCGAGACAGCAACAGTGACAAAGCCAGCCGAAGCGTTAGAGGACGCGGGTGATCCGGTTACCATCGGGAAGCTGAGGCGACAGCTGCGAGTGGCCACGGCGCAGCGGGACGAGGCACTACGGCAGCTGGACCGAGCGCACCGTCCGCAGCCGCCCGGTAGTCAGCCGCCCATCCCGCGTCCGCCGCAGGCTGTCGCACCTCCGCGTCCGCTGCCGGAGGTCGCAGGTTTGGATTTGCCTCCTGCGTTGCGTGTTCTGTCGGTGACCCCACCCGCAGTGCCGGCTGCCGCGGCGCCCAGCAGTCTAACGGGCACATGGCTCTGGGCTAAACCCCGCATCGCGAATCGCGGCGGTGCGCTCTATCCGCCGGAATACATCGAAACGAGCATTGTGGACCACAACGGCTCGCTCCATGGACGCTATCGCGCACGGTATCTGGTTGCGGATCGGGCCATCTCCCCTGATGTGAACTTCGAGTTCGACGGACGGGTGAATGGGCGATCGGGCGATTTCATACTGCTGGGCGAGGGCGGCGCAAAGGGCGAAGTACACGTCCGCCTGATCGAAGATAACTCGCTGGAAATCAAGTGGTCTGCGAGCGACCTCGGTAAGTCACAGGGACTTTCCGCCGGAAGCGCAATCCTGACTCGGCGCCGGGACTGAACCACTGCGGCGTGAAGTTCCGCACCGTTTCCAATTGATCTTATTACTTTCAGATTTTAAACTTCCGACAGCTGATTCCTTCGGAGGATATATGAAAGCCGCTTTCCTGTTACTAACTTCCTGGATGGCTTTGAGCGCCGCAACGCTGACATATACCGAGCAGACGATTGCGACTGGATCACTCGGCGGCACAGCCTTCACGAACGCGCTGGTTACGTTGTCGCTCACGGGAAACACTGCCGCGATCACGGAGCCGCTCACGAATGTATTTGCTATCGTCGATCCGGCAACGGTTGCCATCGGCGGCCTGGGTACCGCCAGCTTCACGGATCAGATTCAAGTCGTCGACAATGAGACCGTTGGAGTCGCGGGCTTCGGGGATATCTCTGCCGGCTTTGCCATCCAGGCTACCAACAACGCCGCATTTGCTACTTACAACCTGGGAACCGCCATTGGTCCGGTGTCCGGCAGCACGACGTTCAACTCCGGACAGAGCTTCGCGACCGACCGCGGCGCCTTCATTCTTACCAGTGTGGGCGGTTCTACGTTTACTGCGTCGGCGGCTTCCGTGCCGGAGCCGGTTGAAGCGGCTCCAGCTGCACTCACGCTTGGGGCAGTGCTGGTCCTTGCCGGAATGCGGCGAAAAGCGGTTACGCTGCCGTAAGATCGGAGGTGCAGAACTTACAGCGGAGAGCGGCGGCCGGAACGGTCTCGAGGCACTTCGGACAAGACTTCGTCGCGGGCGGCGGGGGCTCTTTCAGGAACGTCTGGACGATCAGGTAGATGCACAAAGAGATGATCACGAAATCGACCACATTGCCGAAGAACGTGCCGTAGTTGATCGCGTTCACGGTCTTTCCATCCGGGCTGGTGGAAAGCACGAATCTGGCGGATCGCCACTCGCCTCCCGGGATCGCGAGACTGATCAGAGGCATCAGCAGATCCGCTACCAGCGACGACACCACCTTCCCGACGGCTGCGCCGATGATGACGCCGACCGCAAGAGCGAGCGCGTTGGTCTTAAATAGAAATGCTTTGAATCCGCTTAGCATGCGAGCACTATAACAGGATTCGTCCATCGGCACGAAGAGTGAGAACCCGGCCCCGCCAGTGCACGGTTGTGCCGAAAAGCCCTGCCGCCCACACGGCGGTTTCGAAGAGATCGCGAAAAGGCAGCAGGTACCACGCGACAGAGCGCTGGCCGACAATGCGCGAGGCGAGCAGCGCGGCGGTCACCCGCAGGGCGTAGCAGAGCAGGGCCGCGGGGTGAAGGGAGGGCGCCGCAGAAGCCACCAGGCTCCAGAGCGCGGCGTGAGTGATGACGGAGCCGGCGTACCCCGCGCCCCGGGAGACCCGGACGGTGCGCGACCAGCGGACCTGATGATGCCAAACGCTCTGCCAGGAGCCGGCTCCCAGATTGGTTTCCACCGCGCAATCGGCCAGCACCACTCGGCGACCGGTGGCGGAGATGCGCGCTCCCAGCTGATAGTCGTCGGCGAGGTAATCGGCAATGACGGCGAAGCCTCCAATGCGTCGCAGATCCTCAGCGCGGAAAGCCAGTGTGGAGCCGAGCGCGAATTCGGCCACTCCGAGTGTTCGGGCTACCAGCAGACTGGGGACAAACGAAGTCGCCACGCCGAGGGCTTCAAAGCGCGTAGGAAGATTGCGTCCCGATGCGCGATACAGGCAGGTAACCACGCCTACACCAGGATCGGTCATAGGTCCGAGCACACGCCGGAGGTAATCGGGCTCAACGGCGATGTCACTGTCGTTTACGAGAAGGACCGGATGCGCGGCTTGGGCGGCCAGCGCAATCAGCATCCCCACCTTGCCGTTGGGGGTCTCGGGCGCTTCGCTGACGATACGGATTGGGATGTGCGGAAATTCGCCGATCAGACGCCCGATGTCGGCGAGCGCGGGATCGGCGGGATCGCGGACGCCAAAGAGGATCTCAAAGCAGGGATAGTCCTGCAGCGCGTGCGAACGGATTGCCTCATAGAAGGCGTCGTCACGCCCGCGAACCGGCTTGAGAATCGAGACGGGCAGGCAATGCGTTTCGCACGGAGCGGCAGCAGGCCGGAAGCGAAGGCAGGCAAAGATGGCGAGAAGCCAGTAAGCGGAGCAAAGGATGGCGGGGACGCCAAGCAGGTTCACGCTGAAAGCAGCGCGACCCCGCAGGCCACGAGCGAGGCCCCGGCCCATCGGCGCGGCGTGATGCGCTCCTTCAACACCCACTTCGCCAGCAGGGTTTCAAGAACATAACTGGCCGCCGTGGCGGGCACAGCGAAGCTGACATCGGCTACCGAGAGCAGCGTCATGAAAGTAAAGAAGGAAACAGCCATGCAGCCTACCGAAGCGATTAGGACGCGACTGCGGGCCATGGCGGTGAGGACGCGGCCCAGCGCGCCGGGACGGAAATCATTCACCTCGCCCTGAGCGCGCATGCCCTGTGCCTGGAGTACTTCACCCACGGTGGTGCAGGCAACGATGATGGCAACCAGCAGCCACTTCATGAGGTGGTCTTGTATTCGGTGCGACCCACCAGAACGACCCCGGAGACGATGAGCAGGATGCCGGCCCAGCGCGCGAGCGAAACGTCTTCGTGGAGGAAGACTTTGCCCGAGAGCGCGACGAGGGCATAGCCGATGCTCGTGACCGGCAGGACATAGCTGAGATCCGCCCAGCTGAGCAGCAGCATGTGGGAGAGCATCCAAAGGATAAGCAGTCCGACGCCGGTCGCCACCCACGGGTTGAACAGGGCCGCCAAGTAGGCGAGAGGCGGTTTCGCGACCAGGCTCCCGACCTGGCGAAGGCCCACGCGCAGGGAGGAATCGCCCAGAACGTTGGTAAGGATGACGAGGCCTGTGAAGACGCGAGTCTTAGTCGCCCGCATTCGCAGAAACGGACGCGGCGCGGTGATCGGCCACGAAGCGTTTACGCTTGGCGCGCAACGCCATATACTCCTTGGCTTCCTTGGTCAGGCGCTTGCGGTCGTGCGAGTTGAATATCGCTTTGCTGACCACCCGCCAGATGACGCGCGGGCGGAAGTAGTACTCGCCGTAGAAGCGCTCTACCCACTCCACCAGCTCGGCTTCGTCGAGGCCGGGGTAGATTACCTTCGGAAGCTGGTGCCCGACTTCATCGGTCATGTTGCCGATGGAAATAAGGTCGTTCTTCTTTGCGTACTCGTAAAACTCGGTGCCGGGATAAGGGTGGGCAATTGAAACCTGGATGGTTTCATTGTCCAGCTTCTTGGCGAAATCGATGGTTTTCCGGATGCTGTCGCGCGATTCGCCGGGCAAGCCGACAATGAAATCGCCGTGGACCAGCAGCCCCAGCTTCTTGCAGTTCGCGGTGAAGCGCTCCGCCATGTCGATCGTGGCGCCCTTCTTGATGTTCTTCAGAATTTGCGGGTCGCCGGATTCATAGCCGACGATGAGCAGGCGGCAGCCCGCCTCCTTCATGGCTTTCAGGGTGTCGTAGTCGGTGGTAACGCGGGAGGTGCAGCTCCAGGTCATGCCGAGCGGCTTGAGTTTGGCGCAGAGTTCGATGGTGCGAGACGCTTTGTAATTGAAGGTATCGTCGTCGAAGAAGACTTCCTTGATTTCGGGAAAGTTCTCCTTTATATACCGCATTTCCGCAGCTACATCGTCTGAGGAGCGGAGCCGCCAGCGGTGGCCGGAGTGCGTTTGCGGCCAGAGGCAAAAGGTACACATGGCAGGGCAGCCGCGCGAGGTGTAGAGCGAAATATAGGGATTGAGCAGGAACGGGACGTTGTAATTGTTAACGTTCAGATCCCGCTTGTACACCTTACTGACCCAGGGGAGTTCGTCCAGGTTCTCGATAACCGGACCCTCGGGATTATTGACGATCCTGCCGTCCTTGCGGAAGCTGACACCGGGAAGGTCTTCGAGAGGCGTGCCGTTGGCATACGCAACAATCTGATGATCGAATTCCCGGCGCACGATAAAATCGATCGCGTCGGTGGCGTTCAAGGTCTTTTCCGGCTCGACGGTGACGGGCGGTCCCACAAAGCAAACCTTCAGCTTTGGATTCGCGGCCTTCATCATATTGGCCATTTTTACGTCGACTTCGAAGCCGGGCGTGGAGGTAAACAGGACCAGAAGCTCAAAATCCTTACCCATTTCCACGGTTTCTTCGATGGAAATCTTGTGCGGCGGCGCATCGACGACTTTACTGTCCGGGAGCATGCCGGCGGGATAGCAAAGCCAGACCGGATACCAGTAGGACTCAATCTCGCGGGAAGCCGGCCAGCGTGAACTGGCCCCTCCGTCGAAACCCTCGAACGAAGGGGGGTTCAGGAACATGGTTCGCATAGTGAATCTTTGATTGTACCGCTGATGTTGTATGGATTAGACGTTGACAGGCCCCGGCAGACCGGGTCCTGTACTAACGACCGCTACATTACGAGGGACCAGAAAAGTAAGAAAAATCTCAGCCGGCGATTCCCAGCAGCCGCAACGCGTTGTCACGGTAAACCTTGCGGAGGATGTCTTCGGGCAACCCGACGCCCGAAATGCGCCAGCGGCCCTGCGGCGGCACCACAGCCGGAGCATAGTCGAAGTATTCATCTTCCGTCTCGAGAAAACGGTAGTAAATCTCGTACAGAGCGTCCGAGAATGTCTGCTGCGGGGTGTTGGTTCCGCCGCTCGCGTCGGTGCCGAATACAATCCTGTCCTGATACCGATCGAAAAACTTACGCGCCGCGCGCGGCTGGCGTCCCAGTTCGCCGATTCTGGCGGCAATGTCGACATGCATGTTCGGATGCTGGTTTAGACACTCCGATACGTAGCCAAGGTCTTCTGATTCGGCCACATGCAGACACACGAACTGCGTTTTCGGGTGACGCCGCATCACGTTCCGTCTGGCTTCCTGCAACTCGCGGTCAGTAGGGAAGTCCTTACCGTAAAACGACCAGTCGGGATGAGCATGCAATTCTTCCCAGCGTTCATTGTTGTGGTCGATCGGCAAGAAAAACGCCAGCGGGTCGGAGGTGTGGATAGCGATGGGCATTTTCAGCGAACCGGCGGTTTCCCACATCGGGTCGAACCGCGGATCGTCGATGTGGACCAGTTTTTGACTGCCCTGCTCTCGTAAGAACAGGCCGAGCGTCTTCAGCACCTTCAACCCTTTGGCCCCGGCCTTGTGCGCGTCTTCGATCTGGGCGGCCTGAAACGCCGCATACCCCGGGTCGGAGGCTTTGACGTAAACCGGCTCGGTGAACACAACGAATTGCCTGGGATGGGGCTCAGAGAGGGCCTTCAAAGCCTCCCGCAAACCTTCTCCGTAACTTCCGGTCAGGTCCACCATAGTCATGATGTTTTTTCGTTTCATGACTTCCAGACACGTTGCCGGTTCAAGTCCAAAGCGAATCTTGTTGGATGGAGGCCGTCCTCCGGAGGTGATATGGGTATGGAAGTCGATTACCGGAAAACGCGCGCGATCCACCCGCGTCTCGGACACCTTCACCATGCTTTTCGGCGTGTACTGGCCGAGCGTCAAATTCTCCGACTGCTGCGCTCGCAACGCGGTGCTGGTCGCCAAAATGGCGGCAGCGGACCGCGCCACCCACTGTCTACGGCTGATTGCTGGCTCCATACGCTTACGATCCTCCGAGTCCAATCCTCGCACTCGATAATTTGGCGTTCAGTCTAGCGAACCGTGTTTTATGTGTCAATCGATTGTCTTTGTTCGCTTTGGGAGATATCCTGAGCGAGTCATCGCTTCCACCGGGCGCACACACGAAAGTAAACTTCGTCGCACACTGACCCTCCGGGATCTGGTTCTCTATGGAGTCATTGTGGTGCAGCCGACCGCGCCAATGTCGGTTTTTGGCGTTCTCAGCAACCGGGGCAAGGGCCACGTCGTAACCGCGATCCTGATCGCGATGGCGGCGATGCTGTTCACGGCGATCAGCTATGGCCGCATGGCGCGCGTATATCCAAGCGCCGGCTCAGCCTTCACTTACGTTGGCAAAACGATTAACCCGTTTCTCGGCTATATCACCGGCTGGAGCATGGTCATGGATTACATGATCAATCCCATGATCTGCACCATCTGGGTCAGTCAGCAGGCGCATGTCTTTGCCCCCGAGATACCCTACTGGGCGTGGGCAGTGATAACCGCGGCTGCTTTCACTGCTTTGAACCTCCAGGGCATTCGAACGTCGGCGAGAGCGAACGCGGGGCTGGTAGCGGCGATGAGCGTGGTTATCGCCATATTCTTTGTCTGTGCCGTCCGCTTCATCTTCGGGCATCCAAATGGGGGCGCTTCGTTTTTTGTTCGGCCTTTTTACGATCCGGCCACATTCCGAACCGGCAATGTACTGGCCGGAACCTCGGTAGCTGTGCTGACTTATATCGGGTTTGACGGGATCTCGACGCTTTCCGAGGAAGCGGAAAACCCACGCCGGAATATTTTGCTTGCGACGGTGTTCACCTGTGTTGCAATCGGCATTCTCTCCGCGCTGGAGGTCTACGCGGCGCAGCTGGTGTGGCCGGCATCTCAACCCTTTCCGGATGAGACCACCGCGTTCGTCTCTGTGGCGGGACGAACGTGGGCTCCCTTGTTCGCAATTGTTGGCTTCACACTGGTTCTGGCGAATTTCGGTTCGGCCCTGGGTGCGCAGCTGGGCGCCGCCCGTTTGTTGTTCGGCATGGGTCGCAGCAATGCCTTGCCGAAATTCTTTGGCGTCATCGAGCCGAACCGCCGCATTCCGCGGAACAGCGTGATCTTCGTGGGCGCGATCAGCCTGCTGGGAGCCTTCGTCCTCAATTTTGATCTCGGCGCGGAGATGGTGAATTTTGGCGCGCTAATCGCCTTCATGGGCGTGAATGCGGCGGCGCTGACCCACTACTACGTCCGGCAGCCGGAGAAGCAACTAACCAACCTCATTCCACCGTCCCTGGGCTTTGCCGTTTGTTTCCTGCTTTGGCTGAATCTCAGCCGTACGGCCCAGATCGCCGGGACAGTATGGATGGTTCTGGGCATCTTGTTTGGCGCCTGGAAGACCAATGGTTTCCGAGGTGAGCTGGTAAATTTCGATATGCCTGCCGACAACTGACCCGGCACTGCGCACCGGCATGAACATGCACTGTGCGATGATTCATCCCAGCGGTTCGCGATTGTATGCCAGCTATTCAGGCAGTCCTCGTCTTCATGGCCGCCGGCTTCCTTCAGCCCGGTCCGGCCGCGTTGCGCGGAGTCTTCGAGGAAGAACTGGCACGCAAACGCGCGGAGTATGGCGTCTTTGATGTACGGACGGCGCAGGCGGCGCGCGACCTTGGCCTGTTTCTCGGAAGGCACGGCGAAGAAGCGGATGCCCGGAACGTTCTTTATCAGGTGGTAAGCATCGACGAGAAGCTGTTCGGCGCTGGTGACACCCGCACGCTGGCGGATGTTGCTGAATTAGCCGCCGTTTCTCCTGTCACTCAGGCCGGATCGCTTTGGAAGCGAGCATCGGACAGCACACAGTCCGATGTGGCAGCACGAGCATTGGCTGAACTGGGTAAATTGCATGCGCTCAGGGAGGATAAGGCAGCCGCCGCCGCGCTCTTCCGCGAAGCGCTGGCCAAAGAGGAGCAGGCCCACGGAACCCGCAGCGCCGGTGTGGCTCTGGATTTGAACGCCCTCGCCAAAATTGTTGGGGCGGCCGAAGCGATTCCACTTCTCGAGCGGGCACTGGCGATCGACCGGCAGATCCTCGGCTTCCGGCATGCGGAAACGGCAACCACGGAAGCCAATCTGGCCGGGCTCCTCGCGGACACGCCTCGCAACGCAGAAGCAATCCGGCTTGCTGCCGAAGCGTTGGCGGTGTTTCGGGAGACTGTAGGAACAGACCATCCCCGCACCGCAGTAGCGGCCAGTATTCTGGGTTACGCCTACGAAGTGAAGGGTGAAAGACCTCAGGCGGAAACCATGTACCGGCTCGCGCTCGCCATTGACTCCAGAATCTATGGCCCGCAGCACCCGCAGACGGTAAATGACGCACGGGTGTTGTCGGAGTTCCTGAAAGACGGCGCATCGTAATTCATTTTGTGTGTTTTTTGACTCCCGTCCCGAAAACAGGCATACTCTACTGATCCTGGCTTCATGAGTTAGACCGGCTTCTACGAAGTCGATTGAGGAGATCAGAATGGCTTCACTGTCGCGTTGTCTCGTACAGGTTTCTTTCTCTCTGCTGGTCGGCGTTATCGCCGCATTCGGTCAGGGAACCACCGGAGCGATTGACATCACCGTCACGGATTCAAGCGGCTCCGTGGTGCCGGGCGCCAAACTAACGGCAGTCAACACCGGCACCGGCGCGGAAGCCCGGTCTGAGACGGACGGGGGCGGACGCGCGCAGTTTCTATTGCTGCGCGCGGGAAACTACAACGTCACTGTCGAACAGCAGGGGTTCGACAAACTGATTCGCGAAGGCGTGATTGTAAACTCGACCGACATCGTTCGTTTGGACATGAAGCTGTCGGTCGGGGCAGTCAGCCAGACTTTGACGATCGCGCAAACTTCTCCTCTGCTGCAGACTGAGCACGCAACGCTCGGGCAGGTGGTGGAGCAGCGGCAGATCACAGGAACTCCGCTGGCCACCAGGAACTTCACCCAATTGCTGGGACTCGGAGCCGGCATTCAGGGAAGTCTTGTCAACGCGGATAACCCGGGCACCGGCGGCGCGAATGTCAGCGTCAACGGAGCTCGCAACGGAAGCAATTCCCTCATGGTGGATGGGGCGCCCAGCGACAATGTCCTCAATCTCGCGCCGGACGGCGACGGTACACCGAGTATCGAGTTCCTGGGGGAATTCAAGATACTCAGTCACGACTATGGCGCGGAATTTGGCCGGGCCCTTGGATCGGTCATCAACGTGACCACCAAAAGCGGTACGAATCAGTTTCATGGCGAAGCGTATGAGTTTCTGCGCAATAAAGACCTGAGTGCGCGCCCGTTCTTCAGCGCGGTCGATGGGGAAAATACGCAAAACCAGTTCGGCGCGAATCTCGGCGGGGCCATCAAGCGCAACCGGACCTTCTTCTTTGGCGGGTGGGAAAGTTCTCGTCAACGCAACGCGAATTCGGGGAGTTCCACCATCGCGGCAGTAGTGCCTACGGTCGCCCAGCGGGCCGGGAACTTCGGATCGAAAACCATCGTCGACCCTTCTACCGGCTTACCGTTTCCCAACAATACGATCCCGGCCAGCCAGATCTCGCAAACAGCTCTTGGCATTCAAAACAAGCTGATTCCCTTGCCGAACTACAACTCCGGCGGGGCCACCAACTTCTTCGCGGCGCAGGTGGTTCCCACCGACATCAACGAATACACCATACGCATCGATCACCGGATCAACGATCAAAATCTGCTCTGGGGCCGCTGGTTCGACAGCTACGAGCACGATCTCGCTCCGTTCGGCCAGGGCTTCGTTGGCTTCGGTTCTCTCACCCATCGCAACAAGCATGAGGCCACGGCGAACTACACGCATATTTTCTCCTCCAACGTCGTGATCGAGAACAGCATCGCCTGGAATCAGACCGATCAGTTTCTGCAGATTACCGATCGCACGAACTTCCAGTCCGTCGGACTTCACCCCTTGCCGGTCACTCAAACAGATGACGGCTTGTCCCAGATTGCAATTTCGAATTACATGACGCTCGGCAATGTTCAGGGGTGGGCGGACCACGTGAAAACGGCCACGGCGCGATCGGACCTGAGCTATACGAACGGCCGGCATAACATGAAATTTGGAGCCGAACTCCGGCCCGATCTCTTCGACGACTCCAACAAGTTGAACAATCGCGGCGTTTTCAACTTCACCGGTACAGCAACAAACGATGCCTACGCGGATTTTCTCCTTGGCTATACGCGTTCCAAGGTGTTCGGAGCGGGTCCCGGCAGAATCCAAAACCGCGACTTTGGCGCTGGCTTCTATGCCACCGATCAATGGCGGGCCACGGACAGGCTGACGATCACAATGGGGGTGCGTTATGAGCCCTACTGGCAGCCCGTCGCCTATAATTTCGATCGCACGAACTGGTACCCGGATCTCTACACTGGTGTTGGTTCGGTAGCGAGCGCCGGTATCGTCCAGGCCAACCACAACGGCATCAACGGCAGCACCATTCACAATGACATGAATAACTTCATGCCGCGGCTGGGCGTCGCGTGGCGGGTAACCGACAAATGGGTAATCCGGACAGGAGCCGGTCTGTATTTCGATCAGCGGACGGGACAGATCGCCCAGCAGGGATTCCAGAACTCGCCCGGTTACACGTCGGTGAATATCGATTGCTCAGTAGCAGGGAGCGGCTGCTCTCTGAAGACCCCGGACAATTTCACCTTCGTGGACCCAGGTTACAGTCCCACTTCGCTCGCCTATCCGACGAGTCCCACCCAGGCGATCAACTACGCCGCGATAGAGAGAAACACCAAGACGGACAATGCCTGGCAATGGAACTACACCATTCAACGGCAACTCCCGGGAGACACCATCGTCGAGGTCGCTTATGTAGGGACGAAGGGGACCCACCTCATGGGAAATTACGTGGGAAACCCTTTTATCCCGATCGGATTCAACCCCAGCAACCCGCAGCCCAACACTCTGGTGTCCAAATACCCGGGCCTCGGTCTCAACCTCATCACGGGCCAGGGTGCGAGCTCAAACTACAACGCACTTCAGGTAACCGCGAAAAAACGCGTAGCCTCGGGCACCGTGATCGCTGCGTACACTAAATCGAAAACGATGAGCGACGGCGTTGACAGCTCAACGCGCTTCTACACCACCATGGGCCTCGCGCCGTGGTGGGACTGGAGACGCGCATGGGGACCCGCCGACTTTGATCGCCCACAGCGGCTCACCATCACGTTCAGTGAGGATTTGCCAAAGCATTTCACGTCACCACTGCCGAGGTACCTCCTCAACAACTGGACCGTGAACGGGATGTTTGCGGTGCAATCAGGCACTCCGCTGAGCGTCACCAATGCGACCAGCGGGCAGGGTCTGGGTGGAGCCGACTCCAGCCCCACCGCCGCACTCTACTCGAATGTCGTCGCCGGGGCCAACCTGGTGAACCCTGGCTCGAATGATTCGAAAGTCAATAATTACATCAACAAGGCAGCCTGGAGCAAGGCGCCCACGGGTACGGTTGGCGACTCCGGCCGGAACATGCTGCGCGGTCCGGGTCAGGCCAACCTGGACTTCTCGATTTTTCGAGGTTTCCCGATCCGCGAGCGCACGAAGCTGGAGTTCCGCAGTGAGTTCTTCAACATCACCAATCACCCAAACTTTGGTAATCCGAACACCAGCATGGATTCGGCGAGCTTCGGCCAAATCAGCACAACTTTGACCAACGCGCGTATCATTCAATTTGCGATGAAATTGATGTTCTGAACGTTTTGGTGTCGCTATGACTCTTACTGGAAGAACGGCGCTCTGGGTGGCCGCGAGCGCCTGCGCGTTTTACCTCGCGGCACAACAGATCCCGGTCAGAACTAATTTTGACCTCGTGATTCAGGGCGGCACGCTCGTAGACGGATCGGGCGGCCGCTCGTGGCAGGCGGACGTGGCGGTTCAGGGCGACCGGATCGCGGCCATTGGAAATTTGAGCGGCGCCGCCCGCAAACGAACAATTGACGCGACGAATCTGGTCGTAGCTCCCGGGTTCATCGACATGCATAACCATTCCGATGATTCCCTGCTCGACGAACCGAAATGCGAGAGCATGATCCGGCAGGGCGTCACGACCATGGTGTTGGGAGAGGGCGGTTCGCAGGGTCCGGTGCGGGCGGGAACGGGAAAACCCAAGGGTCCCTGGACCACCCTCGGCGGCTACTTCGATTACGTAGAGACAAAACACGCCTCCGCCAATATTTGCTCCTATGTCGGAGAGACTCAGATCTGGACGTATGTCAAAGGCGAAGAACTGAGTCCAGCGACACCCGCCCAGATGGAGCAGATGAAGCAGCAGGTTGCGCTGGCGATGAGGGAGGGCGCCATGGGATTGGCTACGTCGCTGCTCATGCCGCCGTCCAACCTGATTACCACCGCGCAACTCATCGAGATGGCGAAGGTCGCGCGTGAGTACGGCGGCATTTATTCGACACACATGCGCGACGAAGGGGCCGGCGTTTTCCGATCGGTTGAAGAGTCCATCAACATCGCCAAAGGCGCAAATATTCGGGTCGACATCATTCACCTAAAAATAGCGGACAAGAAGTTCTGGGGTCAGATGAATGAGATCATCTCGATGATCAATAAGGCCCGTGGCGAAGGCTACGACGTGCGGGCGAACGTCTACCCGTATACTGCCGGCCAGAACGATCTGCGCGCCATTGTGCCGCCTTGGGCGCACGACGGAGGCAACGCGAAGATGTTGGAGCGCCTGCGTGACCCCGCCCTGCGTCAGCGTCTCAAGGCAGACATTCAGAAAGGGCTGCCGGACTGGTACAACCACTATCTCGCGGTCGGGGGCGACTGGAACGCCATGCTTCTGGTCAACCTTTCCAATCCGAAGAACAAGCAGTTTATCGGGAAACGAATGAGCGATGTGATCGCGGCGCGTGGGGGCGATCCGGTGGATGACCTCTTGGATCTGCTGATCGAGGAGAACGGCAGCGTTTCCACCGTGTACTTCCATCATTCCGAACCGGACATGCAGTATGCGTTGAAACAGCCTTTTGTCTCGATCGGGTCGGACGGTCTGGCAATGAGCCCGGAGGGTCCTCGGGGCAAGTCGATTCCGCACCCCCGTTCCTATGGCACGTTCCCGCGTGTGCTCGGCCGTTATGTCCGCGATCTTCAGGTCATCACGCTGGAAGATGCCGTCCGCAAGATGACCAGCGCGAATGCCGACAAAATCAACATCGTCGACCGCGGACGCATTCAGGTTGGCCTGGCGGCGGATATCACGGTGTTCGACCCGAAGACCATCGCCGATCGCGCCACGTTCGTACAGCCGCATCAGTATGCGGTGGGGGTCTCGTACGTGATCGTCAACGGGCAGGTGGTTCTCGATAAGGGCGTACACACGGGCGCTCTGCCTGGACATGTACTGCGCGGACCGGGGTATGCGCGAAAGTAGCCGTCGGCTTCTCCTGCGTGTTGCGGTCCGGCATCTTGCTTCGGCTCTCCTGTCGCTTGGTCTTTTGCACGCCGCTGAGCCAGGCAAAATCGAAAGCCGGTATTCCCGTCGGGATTTTCCGCTGACCGCCAACCCTGCCGCGGCGCCATGGAAGAAAGTGGAACCGGTGATTGCGGAAAGCGACCGCTACGGAAAACCTGTCCCCACCCACCGCACCGCAATTCGCTCTCGCTGGACGAAGACCAACCTTTACCTGCTCTATGTCTGTCCCTATGAAAAGCTTTTCCTCAAAGCGTCGCCTTCCACGACGGCGGAGACGAATCATCTTTGGGATTGGGATGTAGCCGAGGTGTTCATCGGGACGGATTTTGACAACATCGACCGTTACCGCGAGTTTCAGGTCTCGCCCCAGGGTGAATGGGTGGATCTGGACATTGATCGCAAAGTGCCCAAACCGGAAGGCGGGTGGCTCTGGAACAGCGGGTACACCGTGAAGGCCCGTATCGATCGGCAGAACAAAATCTGGTACGGCGAAATGAGGATTCCCATTCGCTCGCTTTACGCGCACCCGGAAAATACGCCAATGCCAAAGGTGGGAGACGAAATGCGGATCAACTGCTTTCGCATTCAGGGCGGCCCCGCACCGGATCGCGTAAATGTGACTTGGCAGCCGCCGAACAAACCCTCGTATCACACGCCTGAAGTTTTCGGACGCCTGATTCTGACGAAGTGACTTCGCTCCTGCTGGCGAAGGTTTAGGAGTCGAATTGCTGGGGTGGGTAGTGGGGATTGAACCCACGACATCCGGAACCACAATCCGGCGCTCTACCGACTGAGCTATACCCACCGCAAGGTGGCCTGCTCTTCGAGTTTATCAAACTCGGCGGCGTGCTACGCTGAATACACTTCGGCCAATGCGTACCCGGACTGCTCTCGTCGCCATCGCCGCGAGTCTTTCGTTGCTGAGTGGCGTTTATGCCTTTCAAAGGCCGTTTCGGGAGTACCCCGGTCGCGAATACAGCGACTTCCCGCTGCCGCCCGACTATCTGGACAAAGCCGAATGGGTATTCGCCCGCCTGATGTATCCGCCAGCGAACTATGGGCGCGGCGGCTGGGGACGGCGTTTCGGCGGATCCGATTGGACCCAGGGCTATTCCAGCTGGACGACGGATTATCCGCGTTCTGACCGGCATCTTTCGGCCGCTGTTCGGCGCCTCACGCGGGTGCAGGCACGCAGTGTGGAACAACCTGTGAATCTCGACGACGGCGACGAGGTCTATAACTGGCCCTGGCTCTACGCCGTTGAGGTGGGTCATTGGAATCTGACCGATGAACAGGCTCACAAGATGCGCGATTTCCTCGACCGCGGCGGCTTCTTCATGTGCGACGATTTTCATGGCGAACAGGAGTGGGAGATTTTCGTCGCAAGCATGAACCGCGTGTTCCCCGACCGGCCCATCAGCGACATTCCTGATTCCGATCCCATCTTTCACACGCTGTACGATCTGGAGAGCCGCTATCAGGTGCCCGGCGCCCAGTTCATCCGGTCCGGAAGCTATTCGGAGTACGGCGGCGTGATTCCACGCTGGCGCGGCATATACGACGCAAAGGGCCGGCTGGTAGTGGCAATCTGTCACAACATGGATCTTGGCGACTCCTGGGAGCACGCGGACAATCCGGAGTATCCCGAGAAATTTTCTTCGCTCGGCATGCGTATCGGTGTGAACTACATCATCTACGCCATGACGCATTGAGCCGCAGCGCTGCGGCAGCTAACCCAGTAACCTTTCTCCCGTCTGACGGTATACACGACTGTGTCATACCTCATTCAGGACATCCGTTACGCGATTCGAACGCTTAGCAAAGCGCCGGTATTCGTGAGTGTCGCGATTCTGTCGCTGGCGCTGGGGATTGGCGCGAACACCGCGATCTTTACGCTGGTGAATCAGGTGCTTTTGCGCCTGCTGCCGGTCAAAAATCCGCAGGAGCTGGTTTACCTCGCGGGACGCGGAAGGCACTACGGCAGTAACACGGGGCGCAACCGCATCTCTTACCTGATGTACGCAGAAATCCGCGATACAAACCAAGTCTTCAGCGGGATGTTTGCGGCGAGCCGCACGTCCATGAGTGCCGTCTTCGACGGGCGTACGGAGAGTGTGGCGGGAGAGCTGGTTTCGGGCAATTACTTCCCGGTGCTGGGCGTGTCTCCAGCACTGGGCCGGCTCTTTACGCACAGGGACGATCTGAAACAACAGGAGAACCCGTATGCGGTTCTGAGCTACGGCTACTGGAGTTCTCGATTTGCGCGCGATCCGGGCGTGATCGGGAGAAAGCTGATTTTGAATGGTTTCCCATTCACCATCGTAGGGGTGAGCCCGCCCGGTTTCGACGGCACAGACCCGGGATATTCGCCGCAGGTTCGCGTGCCGATCACTATGAAAGCGCAGCTTACCAACGGCTCATTTGGTTCTTTGAATAATCGGCGGGAACGGTGGCTCACTGCCTACGGTCGGTTGAAACCCGGCATCAGTGTGGCACGCGCGAAAGCCAGCCTGCAGCCGCTGTTTCACCAGATGCTGGAACGCGAGGTGCGCGAGCAGGCGTTCGCGAAAGCCGCGCCGGATACCAAAAAGCAATTTCTGAGTATGTGGATGGATGTGCAGCCGGCATCCAAAGGCGATTCGGATCTGCGCAGGCAATTCTCCACACCATTACTGGTGCTGATGTCCGTGGTGGCGCTGGTGCTGCTGATTGCCTGCGCCAATGTAGCCAATCTGCTGATCGCCCGAGCAACGGCGCGGCAAAAGGAAATCGCCGTCAGGCTGGCGCTGGGAGCAAGCCGCGGACGCATTCTGTCGCAGCTGCTCGTGGAAAGCCTGCTGCTATCGATCGCCGGCGGAGTTGCCGGGCTTCTACTCGCAATCTGGATCGATCAGGCTCTGATCGGCTTTCTTCCTCCGAGCACCAGACAGCTCACGATTTCGAGCACGCCAGACTGGAGGGTGCTGGGTTTTAATCTCTCCATTTCTTTGGTTACCGGCGTTCTGTTCGGGTTTGCACCGGCGCTGCAATCCACCCGGCCCAATCTGGCAGGCACGCTGAAGGACCAGGCGGGTTCCGTGGTCGGCGGCACGTCCGTGGGCTTCCGCAAAGCACTGGTGATCGCGCAGGTAACTTTCTCGCTGTTGCTATTGATCGGCGCGGGGTTGTTCATCCGAAGTCTGCAGAACCTGCGCGATCTTGACCCAGGTTTCCAAACGCGCAATCTGGTGTCGTTCTTCGTGAACCCGACGCTGAACGGCTATAAAGATGAACGAAGCATTCAGTTTTACCGGCAGCTGGATGAGGCGATGTCGCGGCTGCCAGCTGTGCAGTCCGCGGGGCTGGCAGTCATGCCGGTTCTGCAGGGAGACGAGTGGGACAGCTCCATTACCGTGGAACCCGGGAAGAAGCGCGGCGACCTGACCGGCGGACCGCACATGAATTTCGTCAGTCCAGCCTGGTTTCAGACGCTCGAGGTGCCGCTGCGCGCGGGACGCGTGTTCGATGCCCGCGACAACCGCAAGTCGCAGAAGGTGGCGATTGTGAATGAGCGGTTCGCAAAACATTTCTTCGGTGATGAGAACGCGGTGGGGCGGCACATGGGAATGGGCAGCGACCCGGGCACGAAAACGGATATCACGATTGTGGGCGTTGTGCGCGATACAAAGTACGAGAGCATGCGCGACGAAATGCCGATGGAAGTGTTCCGGCCGTGGCAGCAGATGGACTTCGTGCTGGGGATGAACGCATACGTACGGACGTCCAGTGATCCGGAGCAGATGTTCAACACGCTCCGGCGTACCGTGCAGCAGTTGGATGCGAACCTCCCGGTTTCGTTCATGACTACGTTGGAAAAGCAGATGGACAACTCGCTGGTGACCGAGCGGCTGGTGGCGAGTTTATCCAGCGCATTTGGATTGCTCGCGACGCTGCTGGCCGGCATTGGGCTTTATGGCGTAATGGCCTACATGGTGGCGCGGCGCACTCGCGAGATTGGAATCCGCATGGCTCTGGGCGCGGTGGCTGGCCAGGTGCTTTGGCTGGTGATGCGGGAGGTGCTGGTGCTGGTGGGTGTGGGGCTCGCCATCGGCCTGCCCGCCGCATTCGCGTTGACGCGGCTGGTGCAAACACAGCTTTACGGAATCACGCCGAACGATCCTTTGACGGTGGCGCTGGCAGTGGTGGGTATCGGAAGTGTCGCCGTGATGGCCGGTTACGTCCCGGCGAGGCGCGCGACTCGGGTGGACCCGATTCGCGCGCTTCGTTATGAGTAGCTATTGAGTCAGCCGGTTCAGTTCAGCGATGCGGGCGTCGAGCTCTTTGCGAAGTTCCGCGTATCGCAACTCGGCATCTTTACCAATCTTTTGATCGGTATTGCTGAGCATCTGATACAGGTACATGATGTGCGTCTGCAGTTCCGGCTTGCTGTAGCGGATGCCCGGAGTGATGAGCTGAGACGCCACTTCCTTCAATGCGGTAAGTCTGTCGCCGGTGGCCGTTTGCATGGCAGCGTGGACCTTCGCCACTGCTTTATTTACTTCGCTGACTAGATCGCGCGTCTTGATGTTGTGATCGAATTCCTCCCGCAGATCGGCCGCAGTCACACCGTCCTTCGTGATTCGCGGATCTTCCACCAGCGTAAGCGGCTCGGTGGCTGTATAGCTTCCCGAGGTCAGCCGGACTGAATAAGTGCCGGGTACAGCGACAGGTCCGTTGGGTCCTTCCGGACGCGTGGCGCTCATCCACGGACCAGGATAGCGAAGATCCCACGTGAACCGATGCATGCCTGACGTCTTGTCAAGGCGGGTGGGCAACGGGCGGGCGCGGAACCCGCCTTCCTCGTCCTCACCGCCGGCGGCCGCCAGTACGTCGCCGGGTTGCTCCACGGTACCCGTGTTGCTGCTAAAGGTGCGCACCACAGTTCCGGAGCCATCCAGGATCTCCAGCTTCACTTCACCCGCCGCAGGGAGATAGTAGTCGATCATTGCTCCGGCACGGGGACCGCGGCCGCGGCCAGGTGTTCGAATGGCTTCGCGCGGTTTGTAGAGATGAGTCGTTTCCGCAGCCATGGCCTGCTCGAGGGGTGTCACGTTATCCAGAACCCAGAACCCGCGTCCCTGCGTGGAAACCACCAGATCCTTGTGGGCCACCTTGATATCGGTGACAGGCGTGACGGGCAGATTCAGTTGGAGCGGCTGCCACCGGGCGCCGTTGTTGAACGAGACGTACAGGCCGAATTCCGTTCCGGCGTAAAGCAGGCCGGCGCGGTCGGGATCTTCGCGAATGACGCGCGTGGGTTCATCCCGTGCGATTCCATTGGTCCCATCGGTCAGACGCGTCCAGGATTTGCCGTAATCGTCAGTGCGGTAGAGATAGGGTTCGAAGTCTCCCAGCAGATAGCGATAGATGGCGGCATAAGCCGTTCCGGGCTGATGCGGGCTGGGCTCCATATTCTGAACGCGCGCGCCGGGAGGCAGACCTTTCGGCGTGACATTAGTCCATGTGGTGCCGTTGTCGCGCGTAACGAAGATCAGGCCATCGTTCGACCCTGTCCAGATCAGGCCTTTCTGCAGCGGCGATTCCCGGATCGAGTAGAGCGTGCTGTAAACTTCCTCGCCAGTTGCGTCGCGCGTAATGGGCTCACCGCTCGCGCCCTGGGTGCCAAGAGGATGCGCTGTCAGATCCGGGCTGATGCGCTCCCAGGTAACGCCTCCGTCACTGGTGCGATGCAGGTATTGCGACCCATAGTATTCGGTGTGCAGGAAGTTCGGCGACACTTCCATCGGGGAGACGCGCTGGAAGCGATAGATCAGGTCTGTGCCAGGGTTCCCATAAAGAGATTGACCGCCAACCCAGTAGTTTTCTTCATCGGTGGTGTTGATGTTTTGGCGCGTAAACTGGCCCTTGCATCCGCCATAGACCACCTCAGGATTGAGTGGCTCCGGAATGATCGGTCCAGTCTCGCAGCCGGGTCCCACGCGGAACTCCTGACCATTGCCGACCGGCAGGTTAGGAACAATGACCGTCGTGTTGTCCTGCTGTGCGCCGTAGACCCGATAGGGGTATTGATTGTCGACGGCCACCTGGTAGATCTCAGCAGTGGGCTGGTTATCCTGCCCGCTCCACGTACGCCCTCCATCCAGAGAAACGTTTGCGCCGCCGTCATTGGCCTGAATCATGTAATCCGAATTCTTCGGGTTGATCCAGACATCATGATTATCGCCGTGAGGCACAGGCGCACGGCGGAACGACTTACCGCCATCGGTGCTCTTGAACCAGCTTTCATCGCCCACGTAGACGACATCGGCGTTGTTGGGATCGACCCCGAGCGTGTCATAGTAAAACGGCCGCGTATAGAGTGAGCCGGACGCATTAATGTTGGTCCACGTGGCGCCCGCGTCTTCAGAGCGATACAGCCCGGAACCAGGTTTGGCTTCGATCAGAGCGTAAAGGCGGTTGGGCATCGCATCGGAAATGGCAACGTTGGCCCGCCCGAAAAGCTCATGCGGCAGGCCGCCCGCGAGTTTGGTCCAATTGTCGCCGGCGTCCGTCGACTTATAAATTCCGCCTTCCAGAGCGCCGCTGATAATGGTCCACGGCTTACGTTGGGCGTGCCACATGCAGGCGAAGATTACTTCGGGACGTCCGGGCTGCAGTTCCAGATCGGCGGCGCCTGCCAAGTCGGAAACGAAGAGTACATTTTTCCATGTCTTGCCGCCATCGTTTGAGCGATAAACGCCGCGTGTTTTGTTCGGCGCGAACGGATTGCCCTGTGCGGCCACGTAGACCAGATCGGGGTTGGCGGGATGGATACGAATGGTGGCAATCTGGCCGGCATCGCGCAGACCAATGAAACTCCACGTTCTGCCGGCGTCGCTCGACTTATAGATGCCGTGACCGATCGAAACATTGCTGCGGATTTTCGAGGAACCGGTGCCGGCGTAAACAATGTTCGGATTGGAAAGCGAAACGGCGACGGCGCCCATGGAGGCAACGGAGAAGAAACCGTCGGAGATATTGTTCCAGGAATGGCCAGCGTCTGTGGTCTTCCATACGCCGCCGCCCGTGGAGCCCATATAGAAGGTTCGCGGTTCGCTAGGTACACCGGTGACGGTGGTCACGCGGCCACCACGGGTCGGCCCGATGAACCGATACTTCATTCCTGACCAGAAAGCGGGGTTTAGAGTGCCGGAAGTTTGCGCGGCAAGACAAAGCGCGGTGAGGAGTGACGTGCAGATCAGACGCTTCATGAAATTAAATCATAATAGCGCAGGCTGATTTTAGAGCTGTGCCTGGGCCGGAGGTCGTCGAGATTGCTTCGATACGGCCATTGCTCCGTTATTCCAGCACCATGAGGAGATCCTTGGAATCCACCTGCTGCCCGGCGCGCGCAAGAAGCTGGCGGACTTTACCCGCGACAGGTGCATATAGCGTGCTTTGCATCTTCATGGCTTCGATCACCAGCAGGCGGTCTCCCTTCTTTACACTCTGGCCTTCAGTCACCGCGACCGTAGTTACCACTCCAGGCAGCGGTGCGCCGACATGCGCCGGGTTCGCTGGGTCGGCCTTTTGCTTCTGCTCGCCTTTTACCTCCAGACTGCGGTCGCGGATATCCACTTCGCGCGGCTGCCCATTCAGTTCGAAGAAGACGGTGCGGTACCCATCCGGGCGGGGTTCGCCGAGGGTCAACAGCTTGATGACAAGCGATTTTCCTTCTTCAAGCGCTACCGTCACCTCTTCTCCTGTTTCCATGCCAAAGAAGAACTGCGGTGAGGGGAGCACTTCCACGTCCCCATAGTCCTGTCGAGCCCTGGCGAACCGCCGAAACACCTCGGGGTAGAGCAGAAAACTTAGAACTTCATCGCGCCTGGGCTCGCGATCCATCTCGCCTGCGATTTGTGCAACGGCAGCTTTCAGGTCTGCAGCGGGCAGCCGCGCGCCAGGTCTGCCGCGCTCGGGCTTCTTTCCGTGCAGCACCACGGCTTGAACTCTGGCCGGCCACCCGCCCTCGGGAAGGCCCAGCGAACCCTGGAACATATCGATCACGGAATTGGGGATCGGCAGTTGATGATCGGGGCCAAGATTTTTGAACTCCGCCACTGTCATCCCGTGCGTGATCAGGAAAATCGCCAAGTCGCCAACCACCTTGCTGGAAGGCGTTACCTTCACGATGTCCCCGAAAGCAAGATTGACGTCCGCGTAGGTCTTCGCGATCTCCGGCCACCGGCTGCCGAGACCCATGGCTTCGGCCTGCTCCTTGAGATTAGTGATCTGGCCGCCTGGCATTTCGTGCAGGTACACCTCCGCGCTCCCGGTTTTCGGGCCGGAATCGAATGGCGTGTAGTAAGTGCGAACCGTTTCCCAGTAATCGGCGCATTGATTGAGCGCGGGCAGATCAAGGCCGGTATCGCGCCTGGTGTGGGCGAGGGCGGCCACAAGGGAGTTCAGATTTGGCTGGCTGGTGGTGCCGCTCATCGACGAAATGGCGCCGTCAGCTGCATCCACCCCGGCTTCGGAAGCCTTCAGAATGGAAGCAGCATTGATTCCACTGGTATCGTGCGTGTGGAAATGGATGGGGATCTCCACCGCCTGGCGCAGAGCCTTGACCAGCTGCTCGGCAGCGTAAGGCTTCAGAAGCCCGGCCATGTCTTTGATCCCGAGGATGTGCGCGCCCATTCGCTCCAGTTCCTTAGCCATGCGCACGTAATAGGCGAGGGAAAACTTCTGCCGATCGGGATCGAGGATGTCACCCGTGTAGCAGATCGCCGCCTCACAGACGCCGCCTGCCTTGCGGACGGCTTCCATCGCGATCTTCATGTTGGGCAGATAGTTGAGTGAGTCGAAGATGCGGAAGATATCGATTCCCTGCCCCGCTGCTTCCGCGATAAACGCGCGCACGACGTTATCGGGATAAGCGGTGTAGCCGACCGCGTTCGAAGCTCGCAACAGCATCTGGAAGCAAATGTTGGGGATCGCGGCGCGAAGGGTCCGGAGGCGCTGCCACGGATCTTCCAAAAGGAAGCGCATTGTGACATCGAAAGTCGCGCCACCCCACATTTCCAGGCTGTACAAACCTGAGAGCCGATGCGCGACGAAGTTCGAGATGGTGGCGAGGTCGAACGTGCGCATTCGCGTCGCAAGCAGCGACTGGTGTGCATCGCGGAAAGTGGTATCAGTCAGGAGCAGTCGCTTTTGCGCGCGCGTCCATTCGGCGAACCCCTCCGGACCTTTTTGGGTCAGAATCTGTTTTGTACCCTGCGGCGGGAATCCATTGATTCGCGGCGGCACCGGCGCGGGCTGAAATCGAAGCGGCCGCGGTTTACCGGCCACTTCCGGATTGCCGTTTACAATCACTTCGCCCAGGTAGGAAAGAAGCTTGGTTGCGCGGTCTTTCCGTGGCGCGTATTCGAACAGGCCCGGATTGCCGTCCAGGAATCCCGTTGTAACTTCACCCGTCTGAAACCCGGCGTGATTCACAACGTTTTCGAGGAACGGAATATTGGTTTTCACACCACGGATGCGGAACTCGCGCAGGGCGCGATCCATACGATGGCAGGCCTGTTCGAAATCGCGGCCCGAAGCCGTCACCTTGACGAGAAGAGAATCGTAAAACGGGGTGATAGTGGCGCCGCCATAGGCAGAACCGCCGTCAAGGCGCACGCCGAAGCCGCCTGGCGACCTGTACGTGTGAATCTTCCCGTAATCCGGCGTGAAGCTGTTAGCCGGATCCTCGGTGGTGATGCGGCATTGCAGCGCGTAACCGGAAAGCGGCACCTGCTCCTGATAAGGCAGCGAGAGAGGCGGCTCATAGAGGCTGAACCCCTGCGCAACAAGCATCTGGGAACGCACCAGATCGATGCCGGTCACCATTTCCGTTACTGTATGTTCCACCTGAATGCGTGGGTTTACTTCGATGAAGAAGAACTCCCCCGAATCCACGTCAACTAAGAATTCGACGGTGCCCGCGTTATAGTAGCCGGCTTCACGCGCGAGCTTCAGGGCTGCTTCGGCAAGCGCGTGACGAATGCCATCGTCCAGACCGACGGCTGGCGCGACTTCCACCACCTTCTGATGACGGCGCTGCACAGAGCAATCGCGTTCGTGCAGGTGGATGATGTTGCCATGCTGGTCTCCCAGAATCTGCACTTCCACGTGGCGTGCCCGGCGAACGTAGCGCTCCAGGAACACGGCGTCATTGCCAAAAGCGGCTCCGGCTTCCTTCCTGGCTTCCTCCAGCTTGCCGGCAAACTGCGCGGGTTCGTCCACCACACGCATGCCGCGGCCACCGCCCCCGAAGGCGGCTTTGATGATGAGCGGGAAACCGATCTCCGCAACCAGCTTGCCAGCGGATTTCGCGTCTGTGACCGGTTCCTCGGTCCCAGGAACCACCGGCACTTTGGCCCTCTGAGCCAGCTTACGGGCCGCCGTTTTGTCGCCCAGGAGTTCCAGAAGCGTAGCATTTGGGCCGATAAAAACGATTCCCGCTCGTTCGCAGGCGCGCGCCAGATCCGGGTTTTCCGATAAGAAGCCGTAGCCAGGATGGATGGCATCCACCTGCTTCTCCACCGCCAGCGCCACGATTCCTTCAATATCGAGATAGGCCTGCACCGGACCCAGACCTTCGCCGATTTGATAGGCCTCATCGGCCTTGAACCGATGCAGGCTGAGCCGGTCCTCCTTCGAGTAAATCGCGACCGTTCGCAGGCCCAGTTCGGTGGCCGCGCGCATGATCCGGATCGCGATTTCACTACGGTTTAAAGCAAGGAGTTTCTTCATGCGGGGGAATTAGTCCAGTATACTGAGCGCGTGGAAGCGGAAGACTACGAGGAAGAGCCGAAATTTCGCTCCGCACCGCGCACCGCGGCCAGAAAATCGCGGCAGCAAACCGTCACGGAGGGTCAGATCATTGCGATCGGCCCGCGAGGCTGTGAGGTGCTTCCCGAAGGAGGCCTTCCGCTTGCGTGCAAACCAAAAGCGGGACTTGCCGTGGGAGATCGCGTTGAGTTCGACGGTGCCGGCGCGATCCGACAGGTGCTTCCGCGCAGGACGACGCTGTCCCGTCCGGATCCCATGAATCCGAGGCTCGAGCGCGTGATCGCGGCAAACATCGACGTGGTGGTGATGGTGGCCGCCATTCGGGCGCCGGTCCTGAGGCTGGGTCTCATCGACCGCTATCTGATCGCCATTGAGAAGGGCGGCGCGGAACCGCTGCTGTGCATCACCAAGATCGACAGAATGGAATCTCCCGACGAGTTGAATCAGATCGAGCCATACCGGGCACTGGGGATCCGTGTCTTCCCGGCATCCATGAAAACCGGGGAAGGTGTGGAGGAGTTGCGCGCGGCGCTGGCGCAAAAACTCGCGGTGCTGGTAGGGCACAGCGGGGTGGGCAAATCATCGCTGATGAATCTGCTTAAGCCGGACGCAAACGCGGCAACTGCCGAGATCAGCCGTCTCTATCAGAAGGGTCGCCACACCACCACTGCGTCCACGATGTACATGCTGCGCGACGGCATCCGCGTGATTGACACGCCAGGCGTGCGTGAGTTCGGACTCTGGGACCTGACCGCCCCGGAGGTGGAGCGGCACTTTCACGATTTCGATGAATTTCGCACTGCGTGCCAGTTCGCGGACTGTTCGCACATGCACGAGCCCGTCTGCGGCGTTCGCAATGCTTTGGCGGAGCAACGAATTTCGCGGGCGCGCTACGAATGTTACCTGCGCCTGCGCGAGGAAGTGAGCAAATAAGATGATGAGGCGACTCTGCATTGCCGCACTTGCGTGGGTTTTGCCGGTGGTTGGTGTCCCTTGCGACATGTTGAAGCAGACCAGGATCAAGAACAACGAAATTGTTTCCGCCGAACAGGTTACGTCCGGCAGCTATGCCACGGCTTCCGGCCTGCCTGCGTTTTGCCGGGTAGTGACAGCCGCGCGCCCGAGCTCAGACTCGCAGATCGGTATCGAAGTGTGGCTGCCGGTCGAAGGGTGGAACGGCCGCGCGTTGGGCACCGGCAACGGCGGGTTCGCCGGGAAGATCTCTTATAACTCGCTCGCGAACGGATTGAAGCTCGGCTACGCCGTGGCCAATACCGATATGGGCATGGCCGTACCCGTGGGCGCGGATGCTTCGGTTTTCATTGGGCGTCCGGATCGTTGGCGCGACTGGGGCTATCGTGCAACACACGAGATGACTCTCACGGCGGCGGCGCTGATTCAGGCCTACTACGGGCATGGGGCGGCGCATTCCTATTTCTCTGGCTGCTCCACCGGCGGCGAACAGGCGCTGATGGAAGCGCAGCGCTTTCCCAATGATTATGACGGCATCGTGGCAGGCGCGCCGGCCAACAATCGCACCGGCGTGCACCTGAGCATCCTGTGGAATTACATGGCCGTCGAGCGGGACGAATCGGCATACCTGCCGGCTGCCAAACTGGCTGTGTTGCATCAGGCGGTGGTGAAGGCATGCAACATGAACGATCCGCTAAATTGCACATTCGACCCCGGAACGCTGCTGTGCAAGGGAAGCGACAGTGCCGATTGCCTTTCCGCGGCACAGGTGGAGACCGCGCGTCGCGTGTATGCGGGTCCGGTGGACCCGGCGAATGGCCGATCGTGGTACCCTGGCGCGCCAAGGGGAAGCGAGTTGGACTGGACCAAATTCGGACCCGCGCCCGGGCAGCAATCCGATCCGCCATTCGCACCTATCTTTAAGTGGGTCTTCGGCGCGGACTGGGACTGGCACTCTTTCAATTTGAGCAACGGGCCAAAGCTGATGGAACAAAAGCTGGGCAAAGACTTGAATGCGACCGACGGGAATCTGAACCGCTTCCGCAGCCATGGCGGGAAACTGATCGCGTATCACGGGCTGGCCGATTACCTCGTGGTGCCCGGCGAAGCGCTTCGCTACCGCACTGCTTTGCTCAATCGGACGAAGGGCAACCTGGATGAATTCTACAGACTGTACTTCATTCCGGGGATGAGCCACTGCGGAGGCGGCACCGGTCCAAGCAGCGTGGATACGCTGACGCCGCTGGTTGACTGGGTAGAGAAGAACGTTGCACCCGAGGATCTGACCGGGATTCGCGGTGAGATGCGCACCTCCATCTGCGCGTATCCAAAGGTCTGCTCAGGCACCTATTCCATGAACCAGCCGTGAGTGACGTTTAAAGACTGGCCGGTGAACGCCAGGCTTTCGGCCGAGGCGAAAAAGACAGCGGTATCCGCGATCTCCCGCGTCGTGGTGAACTGGCCGTCGACAGTGTCTTTCAGCATGACTTTTTCGACTACGTCCTGCTCAGAGATACCGAGGATCTGCGCCTGTTCAGGAATCTGCTTTTCGACTAATTGCGTGCGCACAAAGCCGGGACTGATCACATTGGCGCGGACACCGTGTTTCGCACCTTCCTTCGCCACCGCCTTACAGAGCCCAAGCACGCCATGCTTGGCCGTTACATAAGGCGCTTTCAACAGCGAAGCGAGCTTGGAGTGGACCGAGCCGATGTAGATGATGGAGCCGCCGCGGCCGGAAGCGTACATGCTCCTCAGACAGGCACGCGTGGTGAGAAACGCGCCATCGAGATGAACCGACATGATGCGGCGCCAGTCGGCGTAAGAGAACTGGTCGATGCTTCCGATAATTTGGTTCCCTGCGTTGTTCACCAATATGTCAATCGCGTCAAGCTGCGCCAGCGCCGAATCCACATCGCTCTCAACAGTGATATCGGTCCGAATTCCGACGGCTCCGTTGCCGATTGTACGCGCGGCATTGTCGCAGGCCGTCTGATCGAGATCGAGAATGATCACGCGCGCGCCTTCGGCAGCGAAGCGTTCTGAAATCGCATAGCCGATTCCGGCGGCGCCGCCTGTCACTACCGCAACCTTGTTTGACAGTCTCATCGGGTCAGTTTTTCAGCGTTTCGTTGATTTTTTCTTTTAGGAGGTTGGTAAAGGTCTCCGGAACGAAGCCATTCATCCGGCTGGCAATGTTGCCGGCCTTATCTACGATGATCGTCGTGGGAATGGAAGAGATGTCGAGGCTGCGAGCCAGTCCGGCTTCGAAAAAAACATTGCTTTCGTTCCACTTGCGCTCTTTCAGGAAGGGTTCCACCAGTTTCCGGTCTTCGTCCGTCGCCACAGCCAGAAAGACGACGTTCGAATTGCTCTTAAACTGCTCCTTCACCTTTTCGTAAAGCGGATGCTGGGCTCGGCAGGGTCCGCACCACGTCGCCCAAAAGTCGAAGACCACCGTTTTCCCCTTTAGCGAAGCAAGCGAGAGCTGTTTGCCATCCACACCGGGCAGGGTGAAATCGAGAATCTTCGAAGCCGCAGAATTTGGGTCAGCGGCCTTAAGTCGCGCCAGGCGCTCGCTCATCAGTGCCGACGTCCGGTCATAGGCCTGCAAAACGATGTCCCCCAGACCGTTTTCGGAACCGTTCGCACGTTGGTAGAGCTCACCCATGCGAATGCGGTCCTTGCCGCGATCCAATTCGGTGCTGAGGGGATCTTCGATCGCAAAAGCCTCGGCAATATGGCTAACGGCTTCGGCGTCTTTTCCCTCTTTCGCAAGCCACCGGCCAATCTCGCGCGCACCGGCCGCGGTCGGGTAGGTAGTCCAGGAGCGCGTGGCCAAAGCGATCGCATCGTCCATCCGGCCCTTGTTGCCGGTGGCTCGCGCTTCGTAGAGGTAGGCGCGGGCGAGGCCCTTGTCGATCTCCTCCTTCCACTGCGCGGCGCTGTACCGTCCCTGCGGAGATTGCTTCCCGACCGATTCAATGTCGTGCTCGTAGCGGGTGGCATAGGCGAGCGCTTTATCCGCACTCGGAAGATCGTCGCTGAGCAGCAGCGTCCGGATTACTTTGTCCAGAGTTTGCAAATCATCCGGATCCGCCGCGAGCACACGTTCGCCGTATTGCAGAATGCGCTTGTCATCTTTGGTCTCAATCGCCGCTTTCAGAATGCCGCGATCAATCTGCGCTTTCTGCGGAGAGTTCGGATACTTTTGCAGATGTTTTTCCAGCGCTCGAATGAAATCGACGGAACTGGTGCCGGCTTCGGCGAGAGCGGCGTTCCGATCGGTTTGCTCCTGCGTGGGAGGGGCGGGCTTATCCTGCGCCGCGGCCAGCACCGCCAGAAAGAACAAAGTCGCGATCTTCATTTCACTTCAAGGCCCGGATCTTATCCGCAAGCACCGCGGCACGGGTTCGCGCCATGTGCATGTAGCTCTCGTTCTTGATCACGCGGTCCAGCATGGGAAGCATCTGCTGCGGCGTAATCACGCGTTTCTTGTCCCACGAGATTTCAAGCCGCAGCAGCGCGTCTTCCACACCCAGCTTGTCGAACTTCGCAGCACGCTCCAGATTGATGCGGTCCTGCTCCGTTTCCGCGATTTTCTCGAACCAATCTGCCAGTTCGCAGGCATCCACGTCCTCGGAATAGTTGAAGCTTACCTCGTGCTGTTCGTTATCTTTCTGATACCGGAACAGCTTTAAGCCCATTTTGGCCACTTTGGCCGGCGATTCCAGGACGCGGGTGAAGTTGCCCAGCTTCGTAGTCAGCGCCAGAATGGCGCGGCGATCGGCATCGGACAAGACGAACTTCATTGGACTGTCATCGGTGACGTCCTCCCGATACTCCACGTTGCCTGCTTCATCGATGCGGATGTCCGTATAGGCGGGAACACTTCCTGGGAACGTCTTGGTGTAAGTAATCTGCTGGGCGAAAGCGGCGGGACAGACCAGAAGCAGCGGCAGGCAGCGCAGCAGCGTTTTCAAACCGCGACCATCCTCTTGCGTGTGGCTTCATGGTTGGCGTGGCAGATGGCGATGGCCAGAGCATCGCACGCGTCTTCCGATTCGATCTCCCGGTCCAGCCGCAGCAACGACGCGATCATTCGCTGCACCTGGTGTTTTTCGGCGCGGCCATACCCGACGACGCTGGTCTTCACCTCGAGCGCTGAGTATTCCGCGAAGCTGACGCCGGTTTCCGCGATTACCAGAAGCGCCACACCGCGAACGTGAGAGAGCTTGAGCGCTGTCTTCGCGTTCACGGCGTAGAACACTTCCTCTACCGCGGCCATTTCCGGCGCGAAAGTTAGAATTCGGCCTCGCAGCCCCTGGGCAATCTCCTGCAGCCGTTCCGGAAAGGCCGATTTGGCGGAAGTGCGAATCACCCCGCAATCCACCAGCGTGTGGGTTCTACCGTCGCTGTCCACGATACCGAAGCCGGTTTTTTCGCTGCCGCAGTCGATGCCCAGAACCCGCATAAGGTCAGGCCGATCAGGCGATCGCTTCCAGTTCGCTTTCGTCGATATCCACGTTGGAGTAGACGCTCTGCACGTCGTCGCCTTCTTCCAGCGCTTCGTTCAGGCGCAGCATGGCACTGGCGTTCTTGCCTTCCAGCTTGACCAGGTTCTTCGGGACCATGGCGATTTCGGCTGATTCGGTGGGGATCTTTGCCTTCTCCAGCGCCTGCACCACGGCTTCGTGATTTTCAGGAGCCGAAAGAATCTCCCAGCTGTCGCCATCGTCCCGCAGGTCTTCCCCGCCTGCGTCCAGAACGATGCTCATGATCGCGTCTTCATCGCTCGAGTTTTCTTTCGAAACAATGATCTGGCTCTTGCGTTCGAACATCCACGCCACGCTGCCCTGCTCCCCCAGATTGCCGCCGTTTTTCGAAAAGCAGTGGCGAATTTCGCTCACGGTGCGATTGCGATTATCGGTCGCCACATTCACCAGAATGGCCGCGCCGCCGGGTCCGTAGCCCTCGAACTGGATTTCATCGAGCTGTCCGCCCTCCAGCTCACCGGTGCCACGCATGATGGCTTTCTTGATGTTGTCCGACGGCATGCTGACGCCCTTTGCCGCTGTGATCGCTGTACGCAGCCGGGGGTTCATGTCGGGATCGCCGCCGTTGCGGGCAGCGATCATGATTTCCTTGATAATCCGCGTGAACATTTTGCCGCGCTTCGCATCGGTGGCGGCTTTTTTATGCTTGATGGTTGCCCATTTAGAATGGCCTGACATGTTAGAAGTTCCTCAGGAAGGCCGGGGAACAAACCCCGGGTTGTATGTATACTGCCAACATTTAAGAATATCAGATGGGCTGACTCGCGCAGCTCACGGGAGGGCTTTGGCGTCCTTCCAGACGTCGGTGCGGAAAGGCGAGGCGGGCAGGCCGGTGCTGTTGTAGAGAACGATTTCGGGATCGTCCTGCCATGCGTACCGGACCGCGGCGGGCTCGGGAACTTCGGGGCAGGTGAGCACCACCAGGGAGCCCTCCACCTTCGCCTGCGCCGGAACGAATTTGCCATCGGAACCGGCAATTTGGAAGCTCTTGCCTGAGCCGGCTTTCAAGGTCATACCGCCTGCGTGATCGAAGAGCAAACGCGCCTGCGAGCCTACCACCATCAGCTCCCGGAACACAGGGCCGGAGTATTCGATCTTCTCGCCGTAGGTCTGCGCCAAAGCCGCCAGAGCAAGGCGGTGCGCCACTTCCTGTTTGTGGGTGGGGTGGATGTCTGTGGGGTTACCGAAGTCAATCGCCAGCGCCTCGCCCGTCTGGCGAAGATCCAGCGCTTCGTTTTGGGATTCGCGCAGCAGAGGCCACCAGCCGTTGGTTCGGAAGTTGGCCAGCTGAACGAAATAGAACGGGAAAGTTCCCTGCCCCCATGCCTGCCGCCAGCTCTCGATCATCGACGTGAAAAGGCGCCGGTACAGCCACGCTTCATTGGCATTGGCGTTTGATTCTCCCTGATACCAGAGCGCGCCTCGGATGGCATATGGCGTAATCGGCGCAATCATGGCGTTATAGAGACCGCTCGGCGTGTTCTGGTGTCCGGGACCCTGCGGCGGAGCGGGACGATTCGGACCGGTTTTTCCTTCGGCTTTGGCTGCTGCCGCGGCTTCCTGCCACTTTGCCAGTGTGGTCTGATATTTCTCCTGATTCGCCGGATAGGCATCGAGTGTCTTCTGCCAATTGGTCAGGTAAGTCTGCAGCGCGGCGTCTTCTTTGAGAAAAGACGGTTCGGTCCATGACTGCGCGGGAGTGCCGCCCCACGACGTGTGGATCAAGCCGACCGCCACATGCTGTTTCTTATGAATTTCCCGCCCGAAGAAATAGGCGATGGCCGAAAAGCTCTTCACTGATTCGGGCGTGCAAAGCGACCACGAGCCTTCCACATCTTCACGGGGCTCATCCGCCACCGCGCGTTTGACGGTGAACAGGCGGATCTGCGGGTAGTTGGCATCCGCGATTTCAGTCGCCGAGTTGAACGCGCGGGAGACCGGAAATTCCATGTTGGATTGCCCAGAGCCAACCCACACTTCGCCGACCAGTACATCGTGGATTGCTTTGCCGCCCGCAGTCATTTCGAAGGCGGGACCTGGTTTCATGGGCTGCAGAAACACCTGCCATTTTCCGTTGGAACCGGCTTTTACCGAAACGCGCTGGTCGCGCGCGGTCACCAGCACCGTTTCACCGGCATCAGCCGTGCCCCAGATGCGCACGGGCATACCCTGCTGCAGAAGCATGTGGTCGGAGAGAATCGCCGGAAGTTTGACCTCAGCGTGAAGCGTGGCCAGGGTAAATAGAAGAAAGGCGGAAGTTCGGAGACGCAACGAGCTGTACCTCAGCTCCAGATCATATCCGTTTCGAGGCCCCAACGTTCTCCCGTTTTCTTTCGAACCGGCGCGCAGAGCTCATTGTGTTAGGATCGTCCCAACCCAGTTGCGCCGACTCACCCTACTTTTTGCCACCTGCGCAGCTTTCGCGCAGAACGAACCCAATCCCATTCGGGTGACCACGCATTTAGTGCAATTGAACGTCATTGCCGTGGATAAAAATGGCAAACCGGTCACCGACCTGACACAGCACGACTTCTCCCTGCGCGACGAAGGAAAAGAGCAGGAAATTGCGGCCTTTTCGCTGGAGGGCTCAGCACCGAAGGTCTCTGCGGCCCTGACGCCCCCACCGGGAGCGAAAGTGTTCAGCAATCGTCCGAAAGTGCAGGTGAACGGTCTGACCGTCATGCTCCTGGACGAACTGAACACGAACACCGAAGACCAGATCCGCGCCAAGCAGCAGATGGTCGCAAGCCTTTCGGAATTGCCTCCCGATGAGCGGGTCTCACTCTACTTGCTGGGCGGAAATCTTCAACTGCTGCATGACTTTACGACCGAGACCGCCGAACTGCTGAAAGTGCTGCAGCGCCACGGCGCCCGTATCAATCGGGAAGTTGCCGAGGGAAACCCGGAGCGAGCCAATACCGGGGACCGACTGCTGGATCAGTTTTTGAACACGACGAATCGCAAGATCGCGGATTACGCCAATGTGAATCGCGCCGAAATGACTCTGGCCGCGCTTACCTCCATTGCGCAACAGCTGGCGCCCATTCCGGGCCGCAAGAATCTGGTCTGGATCTCGGGTGGTTTTCCCTTTTCAATCGGCTTCGACGGTCCGATGCGAGCCGGCAGCACGCGGGAGCGCCGCACGTTCTCCGATGAAGCCGAGAAGGCGGCGAAAGTTCTGAACGATGCGCAGCTGGCCGTTTATCCCGTGGATGCTCGCGGGTTGCAGCCTTCCGTCATCAGCGCGTCGTCCGGTGCCCGTCCCAACCCCAGGCGACCGGGTGCAAACGGGACGCCGGGACCTGATCACGAGTACGAGACGATGGATGTGCTCGCGGAACGTACCGGCGGCAGGGCTTTCCACAATACGAACGACCTGACGAAGGCTGTGCTGCTGGCCGTGAACGATGCTCACATTACCTATTCACTGGCCTTTTATCCCAAAAACCAGGTTTGGGACGGCAGGTTTCACAAGCTAAAGGTAAAAGTGGACCGGCCCGGGGTGCAGTTGCGCTACCGGGCGGGCTATTTCGCTTTTGAACGTCAGAGCGAAACGCCCGCGGTGCCTCCTATTCCGAAAACGCTAAACGAAGCCATTGTTGCCCCGGTGATGACGACCGGTCTCGGACTGAATCTGGGACTGGCAGCCGAGAGCGGCGGATTCCTCGGGACCGTGGAGGTTGACCCCCGCGACTTGCAGCTGAAGCAGCAGGACGGGAAATGGACGGGCACGCTCGAAGTACAGATCGTGATTGGCCACGCCTCCGACCGCAGACCCGGGGCAAAAACCACTGTGCTGAATCTGAATCTGACCGAACCGGCCTATCAGGAAGCCCTTCTGCATGGCTTCCTGCTGAAAACCCACATTCAGATGCTGCCGGGGAACGACGAAGTGCGGATCGGGGTTAGAGACGCGAACTCAGGGGCGATCGGAACTCTATACCTGTCCGCCCATTAGGACAGGCCCGCACGCCTAAACGCGCTGCATGCGGTCGATGGTATCGTCGATCTCGGCCGTGTTCTTGAAACCGATGGTGACCGCATCCACGCACCCCAGATGCATGGCGAACTTCATGGCGGCATCGCGATCCGCCGCGGTAGTGAACTGCCCCTCACCGCAGAGCTTCATACTGATCACACCCATGCCCTGCGCATGAACCTGCCTGGTATGCTCGACGACTTCATCCACGTTGCCGCGTTCCGGGATGTCGCGGGTGGTCGGCGTATCCATCCGCGTGCCGTTGTGGTTCATCCGGATCATAGCGATGTCCAGCCACTGGTCGCCGGGGATAGTGCGCAAAGCTGGAAGTCCATGGATGGATGCGCCATGGGACAGAATCACTTTCTTCGACTTGGCTTCGGAAAACCCGTCCTGCAGGCTGGCGTAATCCGTCTTCCAGGTTGGCGGACGCAGACAGTGAAGCAGCAGAATATCGATATATTCCGTGTTTAGCTGCTTGCGAAACTGATCGATTTTGGGAGTCGGGTCGCCAGAGGCAGGCGTGCTGAGCTTGGTCATCAGCCGATAACTGTCGCGAGGGATTCCTTTCAGCGCGGTGGCCAGCATCTCCGGCATCCCTGGGTAGCTTTCGGCCGTCTCGAAGAAGCGAATCCCGTGGTCATAGGCATAACGGACCAGACGAGTAAACTCCTCCTGGCCAAGTTCCCGCTGCACGCGGCCGCCATGGGTGCCCGTGCCGAACGCAAGACGTGTCACTTTCACATTCGATTTGCCGAGAGTTACCCAATCGCTTGCTGCATATTTGCCAGAAGCGGGGGCGGCTGCCGCGGGGAAAGTGGATACCGCAAGTGCGCCGGCCTTCAGGAAGTCACGTCGGGAGGAATGGGCCATCAGGTTTCTCCTGAGCCCACTCTATCACCGCGAAGACGTGCGCGGAGCGCGGAAGTCACTTGGCGGTGGCACTTCAGACACAGCGTACGGATGTTGGACAGATCGCACTCGCCGCCGCCTTCAACCACGGGCACCACGTGGTCAGCGTCCCACAGGCTGGAGCGCGACATGCGAGTCAGACCCCAGGTCTGCAGCGCCCGCGCACGTACCGACCCGCGTGATCTCTTGATCCAAAGCCAGGCGGCAAGCGTGTCCGTTCCGCAGATTGCACAGATACCGTGGTCCCTCGCCAGCACGCGTTCCCGAAGGAAACCCGGATCGGTGCGCAACCGCCACTCGTCGACGCAGTAAGGCGAACAAAAGGTGCGACGTGGGGGTGAGACCTCAAGGGAACACCAACGGCACAGAGGCCGGCCGTTCGCACCCAACGGCAGCTCTTCCCGTACGGCCTTACCTCCAGCCATCGTGCGGGCAGTGCTGTGTGTCCCGTCCGTTAGCTCTCGGCCCAATCTCGCCTTCCAACAGGCCGGCAATTCAGATGCGAACGGTTTAACGCCACATTCAGCTTAGTCGCGCTGTCTAACATCTCGTCCAGCTTAACTTTAAGTCGATAAGCTTCACCAGATAGAAAGACGCTGTCGAATACGCACAGACATTCACTCAAGCGCAAATTGCTGTCGCGGAGTTCCCAGCTCATCAAGTTGCCCTCCTCGGTGATTACATTCGCGTACTCGCCAGAATAATGGGCCTATTATAAACCTGTTTAAAAAAATCTCCGGCCCGTTCGGCAGCCCACGCCTCCAAATCCACGTCCCTGTCAGAACGCAGCTTAATCACCACTTCCACTGGGCGAATCGTACACTCAAGCGATTTCACCCGTTGGCCGCGGCTCCGATCGAGATTATCGGCAATTCGGAGCAGCGGGGAGAGCAGCATCACGGCTCGCCGGGCCTCCGCATCGAGGGGCATCCAGTTGGGATGCTCAGAAGAAGGCGGGGCCTTGCGATGGTACCGGCAAAGGTTCGCGATGATCATGCGCTCGCGTTCGGTAAAACCCGGCATGTCCGAGTTTTGGACGATGTAGAAAGAATGCTTGTGGTGTCGCGTGTCGCTTATGTAATGCCCGATGTCGTGCAGGTGAGAGGCGGCTTCCAGGAGACGGCCGAAATGCGGTGCCAGCTTGTGCAGCGGTTCCAACGCGACGAATAACTCACCCGCCATCTTCGCCACCTTGCGAACGTGTTTCATGGATACGGCATAGCGGGTCACCATGCCTTCCACCATCTCGCGCTGGTCGCGGTTCATCTGCGTGGCAGCGCGGCCGGAGGCCCCGGTGGCGAGATCGGCAATAATCCCGTCGCGCACGCCTGCGCCCGAATAGTAAAGTGACGGCAGCGACAGGTCCTGCAGCACGCGCAGAAGCAGCGCGGTTCCAGGGATGATGATCTCCGCGCGGCGCGGGCCAATCCCGGTGATCTTACGCCGCTGCTCGAGCGAGCGTGAACAAAGGTCGTTGTAAAGTGCCCGGATTTGCGGCGTGGAGGCGCGCATTTGGTCGGCTGCGTCGCGCTTTGCCCGCGGTATTTGATTGACGGCGCTCACCACCGCCGAAGCGGTCGCGGAGGTTGCAATCACACGATGGATCTGCCCGGTTCCGATCCGCTTGACGGCTGAGTGCAGACGTTCACCAATGTATTGATCCAGCCGGGCAAGTTCCCCTGCCTTCGGTGGGTCGCTGCGCAGGAACAGTTCCGTCAACCGCAGTGCGCCCAGTTGCTTCGAAACTGCGAGCAGGATGCGCCCGTGCTCGCTCAAAATCAGCTCGGCCGAGCCGCCGCCGATATCGATCAACAGCACGCGTCGCTTCAAATGCGGCCAGCGGCTCTGGACACCCACATGAATCAGGCGCGCCTCTTCCTGGCCGGATATGATTTCGATGGGCGTTCCAGCGGCGGCGCCGGCGCGCAGGAGAAACTCCTGCTGATTGCGAGCGTCCCGCACGGCACTGGTGGCCACCGCACGAATCGCGGCCGGCTCGAAGCGCCGGTAAATGTGGGCCATGGCGCTGAGTGCGTTGCAAAGGAAGTCGAGAGCTTCCGCGCTTACGCTTCCGGTGCGGAACACGCTGGCCCCCAGCCGCGTAACCTGCCGTTCCGAGGCGAGCACGCGAATTGTGGGTGGCGCGTGGTTGCCGGACGGCACCACCTCAGCCACTTCCAGACGTACGGAGTTGCTGCCGATGTCAATGGCTGCGTAGCGAGGCATTCAGAGGTATGCAGTCATGATACTGGCAACGAAGAGCCGGGCCATGTTAAAGGTGAATGACACGCATGCAGCTTTACATTTTGCGGCACGGAATCGCCGAGGATAAAGGAACGCGCGGGAAGGATGCGGACCGCGCTCTGACGGACGAGGGACGGAAGAAACTTGCCGTGGTTCTGAAAATGGCCGCCCGGGCCGGGGTGAAACCATCGCTGATTCTGACCAGCCCTTACGTGAGGGCGCAGCAGACAGCGCAGATGGCCCGAGAGGCACTGAGCTGTCCACATCCTCCCGTCCATGTGGATTCTCTTGTACCGCACAGTTCGCCGCAGGCCGTCTGGGCCGACGTCCGGGAACACCGGACGGAAGAATCGCTGTTGCTTGCCGGACATGAACCGCTGCTCAGCCAGGTAGTGAGCTACCTGCTCGGGACGCCGGCACTGCAGTTCGATTTTCGCAAAGGCGCTATCGTCTGCATCACCATTGACAATTTCAGAGGCGAGCCGCGCGGCACTCTGGAATGGATCCTGACTCCGAAGCTGGCTGGCGCATGAACGTCCGCAAGGCGACATCGCTCTATGAGACCTGGCTCGGTCGCCACCTTCGGCTCCTCCCCGCGGATTTGGAACTGAAGCACAAGGCGATGGCCGAAGCGCCATTTCCGTTCTTTCGCGCGACATTCTATCGCTGGATGCAGATCTGGCCGGAGACGGCGGCGCCGTGTGTGAAAGCGCCGAAAGTGTTAGGCGTGGGCGATCTGCACGTCGAGAACTTCGGGACGTGGCGCGATGTGGAAGGCAGGCTGGTGTGGGGCGTTAATGATTTCGACGAGGCTTACGAGATGCCCTACACGTTGGACTTGGTGCGCCTGGCCACCAGCGCGCATCTGGCGATCGCGGACGCGCACCTAGCCATTGAGCGCAAGGATGCCTGTGACGCCATTCTGGCCGGCTATCTGGATGGCCTGAATGCCGGTGGAAGGCCAATCGTGCTGGCCGACAGTCATCAGTGGCTGCACACGCTGGTCAGTGGCGTTTTGCGGGATCCGTGCCATTTCTGGAGCAAGCTCGATACGCTGCAGGTGGTACGGAACGTTCCCGCCGCCGCGCGCAAGGGGCTGGACCGAATGATGCCTGCCAAAGGTCTGAAGCTCAGCATTCGCCACCGCATCGCCGGGCTGGGGAGCCTGGGCCGGGAGCGCTACGTGGCGATCGCTGAATATGCGGGCGGGAAAAGTGCGAGGGAAGCGAAAGCGCTGGCCCCTTCCGCCTGCGTCTGGGCCGCGGGTGAAGGTTCCGAGCGGCTCCACTATCAAAAGCTCATCGACAGCTCGGTTCGCTGCCCCGATCCATTTGTTCGGCTGAAAGGCGATTGGATCGTGCGGCGGCTGGCGCCCGATTGCTCGCGCGTGGAACTCGCGTCGATGCCCAAAGAGCGCGACGAATCCCGGCTGCTGCATGCCATGGGCTTCGAAACCGCCAACGTACATTTGGGAACCCCGAAGGCGGCGGCCGCCATTCGGCGCGATCTAAAGAAGCGTGCCGCACACTGGCTGCACGAACACTCCGCCGCCATGGCAAAAGCAGTGGAGAAGGACTGGCACGACTGGCGCAGGAGTAGCTGACTCAAGCAAAAACGATCTGGGCGATGACCAGGTCGGGCATGGCTTGATTCCAGGACTCGGGGATATCGTCAAAGTTCAGATGAAAGCTCTTGGTCGCACCTGGTGCGAGCGGACCGGTTCGCGTTCCGGTGACAGCCACGCGTTCCCGTTTGATCTCCCGACCATAGACATCGCGAAACACGCAGGTCACCAGAATCTGGTCCACGGTGCGGCTGCCTTTGTTGGTGATCTTGCCCTTGATCTCGGTCAGCGAGATTTTCGCGAAGCTGTCCGCGGCTTCCATCCCCACATCGCTCAGAGCGAGGTTGCTTAAGTACTGTTTCGCTTCCGGCGTCAGGACCGGCGCCGCGGCGGGCTTCGGCTTCGGCGCGTAGAGCAGGAAGCCTGCGAGTCCCAGCCCAATGACTGCCGCGAGCAAAAGAGGTATGCGGCTAGCGCCCACCGACCGTCATCTCCTGAATCAGCAGGGTTGGTGAAGCGGTGGAGCCGCGGAATTCGAGATCGGAACCGGCCTCCATGCTCATGAACATCTGCTGCAGCGTGCTGGCTACCGTCACCTCGGATACAGCAAAGGCCAGCTCGCCGTTGCGAATCCAAAGCCCGGCCGCGCCGTGGGAGTAATCGCCTGTCGATATATTCACGCCGGAGCCGATCAGTTCCGTGACGTAGAAGCCGTTGGGGACGGAAGCGATCAGTTCCTCCGCGCTGCGGGACCCCGCCTCGAGATAGAAATTGCCATGACCGACACCGGCGTTGCCGGTAATCCCGCGCGACGCATTTCCCGTGGTTTTCATCCCGAGTTTGCGTGCCGCATAGGTGTTGAGCAGATAGTTCTTAAGTACGCCCTTCTCAATTACTGGAGTGCGGCGGGTCGGTACTCCCTCGTCGTCAAAAGGCGAGGTGCCGAAAAGGCCCGGAATCGTGCCATCGTCGATGATCGTGATGTTCGAACCCGCTACCTGCTCGCCAATCCTGCCTGCGAGAAACGAGGACTGGCGATAGACGGAACGCCCTTCCACGGCATCGAAAATATTGTTGATTACCGAGCGAGCGGTGCGCGGTTCAAAAATCACCGGAACGCGTTGAGTTTCGACTTTTACGGCGCCCAGACGGCGAAGCGTGCGCTGTGCGGCGATGCGTCCCACGTCTTCCGGCTTCTCCAGATCGGCAAACCCGCGCGCGCTGTGGAACCAGTAGTCGCGCTCCATCGCATCGCCCTGTTTAGCCACAGGAACGGCGCTGATTGAGCAGTAGCTGGAGCGGTACGAACCCGCGAAACCACGCGAATTGGCAAAGACGCGATGACCCAGATGCGTGTCGAACGAGCCGCCTTCGGAGTTGGTGATGCGCGGGTCGAACGAGAGCGCTGCATTTTCAGCTCGTTTCGCCATCTCGATTTTGGCCCCAGTCTCGAGGCGTTCCACATCTCCGGAGTACATGCGCAGGTTGCCGGCGATCGACCCGTATTCGCTGGCCTCAGCCAATCCGGCATACGGATCTTCCGTGGTCACTTCCGCCAGCTGCATGGCGGCTGCCACCATCTGCTCGATTCCCTGCTCCGTCATGTCGGAGGTATACGAAGACCCGGTGTTCCTGCCCTTTAGAATGCGCAGCCCCGCTCCGCGCGATCCGGCTTCCTTCAAAGTCTCGAGTTCTCCCAGGCGCACCTGGGCGGAGAATTCACTGCCCTCGGAAATGGTGCACTCGGCATCGGAAGCACCGGCGGCAAGCGCTCTGCGCACCACGTCCTGAGCAAGTTCAGTCAGAGCGGAGTCGCTCAAGCTGTGCCACCCACCGTCATCCGATCGATTCGCACCGTCGGGATACCCACACCCACAGGAACGCTCTGCCCCTCCTTGCCACAGACGCCGATGCCTTCGTCCAACTTCAGGTCGTTGCCGACCATGCTGACGTACTTCATTGCTTCCGGCCCGTTGCCGATCAGCGTGGCGTTGCGAACCGGCCGCGTAAGCTTACCGTTCTCGATCAGATAGCTCTCGGACGCCGAAAAAACGAAGTTGCCGCTGGTGATGTCTACCTGGCCCCCGCCGAAATTCGCGCAATAAAGCCCTTTGGGCACAGAGCGGATGATTTCTTCGGGATCGCTCTCGCCAGCCAGCATGAAGGTGTTGGTCATGCGTGGCATGGGAATGTGTTCGTAGCTCTCGCGCCGGCCATTGCCGGTGGCGCCCGCGCCGGTAATGCGGCTGGATAGCTGGTCCTGCAGATAGCCGCGCAGTATCCCTTTTTCGATCAGGACATTCTTTTGCGTCGGGTTGCCTTCGTCATCCACATTCAGCGATCCGCGCCGGCTCGCTATCGTGCCATCGTCGATCACGGTGCAAAGAGGACTGGCGACCTGCTGGCCGATGCGGCCGCTGAACGCCGATGTTCCTTTCCGGTTGAAATCCGCCTCGAGTCCATGTCCGACTGCTTCGTGCAGCAGCACGCCCGGCCAGCCCGGGCCCAGAACAACGACCGATTCTCCCGCAGGCGCCTCGACCGCATCCAGTTGCACCACAGCCTGCCGAGCGGCTTCCCGCGCGAAGTGCTCCGGCGTTTTTTCGGTCAGGAAGAAATCCAGTTCCACGCGGCCGCCGCCGCCGGCATGTCCGTTCTGCGGAGCGCCGCCGTTTTGACGCGCCAGAGCGGCGACGCTGAGGCGCGCCATCGGCTGCCGGTCGTAATTCAAAACGCCATCGCTGTTCGCGACAAGGACGTGGCGAAGGCTGTCGGCGTAGGTGGATTGCACCTGAAAGATGCGCGGATCGTAATCGCGCGCGGCCTTCTCCGCCCTTTTCACCAGATCGACGCGCTCCAGAAAACCAGTTTCGTTCGGCGCTGTAATGACGGGGTAAAGATTGCGCTTCTGTCCCTCGGACAGAGAGGACTTCTCCACCTTCGCGGGGCCCGCCGCGATGCAGGCAGCTACCTTTGCGGCATGGCGGATCTTTACCGGACTGAGATCGTCGCTGTAAGCATAGCCGGTGCGTTCGCCGGAGATAACGCGCACGCCAACACCGAGCGAGACGCCCTGGGTGGCAGTCTTCACGATCGATTCATCCATTGCGATCATGCTGGTCGCAAGGTATTCAAAATAGATGTCCGCGTAGTCTCCACCCTGAGAGAGCGCGTCAGACAGATAGCTTTCCAGATCCTGCGTACGCAGCCCGAACCGGGAAGCAAAAAACGACTCAGAAAACCCCATACCTTTACGTTAACAGGGTGAAACGACTTTAATTGCGCGTTCACGCGGCCTTAAGAGTGGGAATCGTCTTATGTAGTGAAGGCGAAACAAGAACGCCTCGGGAAAAGGAAATCAAACAGTCATGAAAAACATTATCTCCGGCCTGGTTGGCCTCTCTCTGATGATCGGTTCCGCGGGGCTGACGTTTGCCGCGCAGGACAAAATGGACAGCAAGTCCGCTCCGTCCACTACCGCACCTGCCAAGAAGGTGAAGAAGCACAAGAAGGCGACTACGCCCTCGGCTCCCGCAGCCGGTGCGGCCACCAGCGCGCCTCCCGCGGCGAAGTAAGGAACCCGAACCATGAACAAAGCCATCCTCGGACTTACGCTCCTGATCGGCGCGGCCGGCTTTACGTTCGCGCAGGACACCACGACCACGAAGAAGATGGATGAGAAATCCACCACTTCGACCACAGCCGACCCCGCAACGGGCAAGGTGAAGAAGCACCATAAGAAGGTGGAGAAGTCCACCTCCAGCACGACCACCGCTACGGCTCCTCCGACGCGGTAACCTCAAAAGGCGGCGCTGCTCGGAAGACGGCGCCGCCTTTCTTTTTGGACAGTCTAAGCTTTTGTTCTCCGGGAACGCCGCCGAAGCAAAGCGCTGTCGCCAGCCGGCGAGGGGTGCATCGGAGTAGGGGGACCGCCGCGAAAGTTGTCGATGCCGTCACGGATCGCATCCGCGAGCTCGCGTCCGAAAAACAGAAAAGCCAACACCATCAGCGCTGGTGCGATAAGGTACCCGAAGGTGCTCATGGCGGTCACCCTATTACACCACAACAGGCCATCCTATAGAAACAGAGGCGCCGCAACCAGTGTGATCGTGCTGAGCAGTTTGATGAGCACGTGCAGACTCGGTCCTGCTGTGTCCTTGAACGGGTCTCCCACAGTATCACCGACGACGCTTGCCTTGTGAGCCTCTGAGCCCTTGCCGCCGTAGTGTCCGGTTTCAATGAACTTTTTAGCATTGTCCCAGGCGCCTCCGCCGTTGTTCATCAACATCGCCATCAGAATCCCGGTGATGGTGCCCACCATCAGAAACGCCGCGACGGACACCGCGCCAATCGGAAACTGATCGCCTGGGTCCGCAAACATGCGAAATACCAGGCCGACCGCGATGGGACTGGCAACGGCCAGCGCTCCCGGCAGGATCATGGCCTTCAGCGCGGAACGCGTTACGATGTCCACGCATGCCCCGTAGTCCGGCTCGGATGTTCTTGCCATGATCCCCGGATTCTCCCGGAACTGCCGGCGTACTTCTTCGATCACCGTCTGTGCCGTTTTCCCCACCGCCTTGATCGCGAACGAACTAAAGAGGAACACCAGCATCGCGCCAAGCAGAGCTCCCGTAAATACAGGCACGTGGCCGATGTCGATGACGAACACGGAATCTGCGGGCCGAGCCAGCAGTTCCTTCACCTCATCGATATACGCCGAAAATAACAGAAACGCCGCCAGTGCCGCGCTGCCGATGGCGTAACCTTTGGTCAGAGCCTTAGTTGTATTGCCAACGGAGTCCAGCCGGTCGGTGCGGTGGCGGATTCCTTCCGGCTGATGCGACATCTCAACAATTCCACCAGCGTTGTCCGTGATGGGGCCGAATGTGTCCATCGCCAGAATGTAGGCGGCGGTGGAGAGCATGCCCATGGTCGCGATCGCAGTCCCGTACAGTCCGGCGCTCATCTTCGAAACGCCTTCCAGCCCGGCGTTAGCTCCCAAATAGTAGGAGCCCAGGATGGCCGTTGAGATAACCAGCACCGGGGCAGCCACGCATTCCAGGCCAATCGCAAAGCCGGAAATGATAGCCGTGGCCGGACCTGTGGTGCAACTGGCCGCGATCATCTGCACCGGCCGGTATTTGTACTCCGTGTAGTACTGGGTCATCAACACAAAAAGAAAGCTGGTCGCGATACCCACCAGTCCCGCGCCGAAGAGAAACAAGTTGCCTTTCAGCAGAAGTTCCACCGCGAGCAGGAACCCGCATACCGCGATCCCCGTGCTGAGGTAATACCCGCGATTGAGCGCCTTCATGGGGTCGCCGTCTTCCTTCATCGAGACAACCAGCACGCCGGCAATGGATGCGATCAGTCCAAAGGCATGCGCAACCAGCGGGAAGATAATGCCGCGGACCCCAAAAACGGGATACATAGTGACGCCGAGCAGCATTGCGCCGACATTTTCGGCCGCGGTGGATTCAAACAGGTCGGCGCCGCGGCCGGCACAATCGCCAACGTTGTCACCCACCAGGTCAGCAATGACAGCGGGGTTCCGCGGGTCGTCCTCGGGAATCCCGGCTTCCACCTTGCCAACCAGGTCGGCGCCAACGTCGGCGGCCTTGGTATAAATGCCGCCGCCAAGTTGAGCGAAGAGAGCCACGAAACTGGCGCCGAACCCAAACGCAACAATCTGGGTGGGCGCCTGGGTGGGATTATTCAGGCCGTCGAAAAGTAAAAACAGCGTACCCACGCCCAGAAGCGAAAGCGACACCACACCGAGTCCGGTTACAGCCCCGCCTCGGAGCGCGATCTGCATGGCTTTGTTCAGACTGGTTCTCGCAGCGGCGGCCGTCCGGATATTGCTGCGGATGGACACCCACATCCCGCAAAAGCCGGACGCCGTGGAGCACAGCGCCCCCGCCACAAAGGAAAGAGTCATGCGGCGCGCGAGCACCGCGTCCTGTTTAAAAAAGTAATAACCGAGAAAAATGAGGATCGCCGCGGCGCCGGAAAGCAGCAGAATTGTTTGGTTCTGGCGGCGCATAAAAGCTTCCGCTCCCTGCCGGATCGCGTTGGAGATCTTGCGCATCTCGGGCGATCCGGTGTCCTGTCCAATGACATATCTCGCCAGCAGCGCGGCGACCAGGAGACTCAGAATAGCAATGGATATGGCGGCGAGAAGGTATTCCTGGCCGTTTCCTACTTGGTCCGTGGCTTGTAACCACAGAGCGGCTGGCTTGTTCATAAGTTCCGGGGAACAGCAAGTGGAAAGATTATCGAAGGGATGGAACGGAAAGCAAGGAGAGGATGTACTTTAGGACAAACTTCACAAGGGACAAAAAAAAAGCAGCCCTAATCGGGCTGCTTTTCGGTTTCGGTTTCGCCGAGAATGGCGAAATCCTCGTCTGGTTTATAGACCAGACTGTAGTCGATATCGTCGTCCAGATTCCGGGGACCGGTTCGTTCCGGGCCGGTCTTCCGCTCGAGCCGCTTTGCCGCCTTCTCCTTCTGCCTGTCCTGCCGAGCGAGTTCCTTCTGGCGTTTTTGAAATGTAGTACTTGATCTTCCAGCCATAGAATTCTCCCTTGCTTACACAAATCGGCGCATCTAGCGCCGGAATCTTACCATCGTGGCTCGCGCCGCTGTCTGCCACCGCCGCCACCGCCGCCACCGTGCCCACCACGGTCGCCGCCGTAACCGCCGCGATCGCCGCCACCGGAATTCCCGCCGCCGAAACCACGGCCACCGCCGCCCGGACGCCCACCGCCACCTTCCGTCTTCGGACGCGCTTCATTAATGTTCAGCGCCCGACCGCCAAGGTTCGTACCGTTCAGAGCCGCAATTGCGCGTTCCGCCTCCGCTTCGTTTGTCATTTCCACAAAAGCGAATCCTCGGGAACGACCCGTATCGCGGTCCGTCTTGATACTGACGCGATCCACCGGGCCATACGCCTCGAACAGGGACCGGATCTGGTCTTCGGTCGCCCCGAAATCCAGGTTCCCAACGAATATGTTCTTCATTTGACGCTCCTTCGCGATTTGAAAGCGGGCTAGTCGAGGCGCTCGGGAGACGCGAAAAATCCCCCAGACGTCAGCCGGGATTGCGGGCCACTCAAATACACCTTCACCATATCAGATTTGCTAAACTAGCTGCAATCGTTTCTACAAGCTGCACTTAGCTCCTTCCGTGCCGCGCGGAACACATCCTGAAGCATGCTCTCCGTGAGCCGGCCGGTTGATGTATTTTGCTGACTCGGGTGGTAACAGCCAATTAAGAGACGTGCGTCCGGTCCGGTTCGATGCTGCAAATTGTGGCCAAAGGCGAATTCGCCTGGCCGCCGCCCGATCGCGCGCAGGTAGCCGTCGAACGCAATTCGTCCGAGAGCCACCACTACTCGCAGGCGGTTCAACAACCCCAGTTCCTGTACCAGCCAGGGACGGCAGTTCAGAATCTCCTCGGGCGTTGGCTTGTTGTCCGGCGGCGCGCAGTGGTTCGTACAGGTGATCCACGCATCACGCAAATGGAGGCCGTCGTCGATGCTTTGGCTAAGCGCCTGGGAAGCGAACCCGGTTTCGTGAAGCGCGCGGAAGAGGAAATCGCCTGAGCGGTCGCCGGTAAACACCCTGCCGGTGCGGTTGGCACCGTGAGCAGCAGGAGCCAAGCCGACAATCAGCAGCCGCGCCGCCGGATCTCCAAAGGAGGGAACCGGGCGGCCCCAATAGGTCCAGCTGCGAAAAGCGCGGCGTTTCACGCGGGCCATTTCGAGGCAGTGAGCCCCCAGCCTGGGGCATTTGCGGCAGTTGACGATTTCCTGCTCCAGCGCGGCCATATCCATTCGTCCGCCATTGTACAATCGCCACGTGAACTCATCTTTTTCGCTCTCCGGCATGACCGCCCTGGTGACTGGCGGGGCCAGCGGTATCGGCGAAGCTACCTGCCGGGCGTTTCGAGCCGCGGGCGCGTCGCTGGTTATTGCCGATCTGGATGCGCCCAAAGCCACCGCGCTAGTCACGGAGCTCGGCCAGTCACAGTTCCTGCCCATGGATATCACCGACGAAGCCGCGGTGCGGGACGGCATCGCCACCCTGTCCCACCTGGACATTCTGGTGAACAACGCCGGTATCGGTCTAGTGGGCAACATCGAGGAAACGGAACTGGTGGATTTCGAGCGCCTGCTGCGGGTGAACGTGGAAGGTCTGTTCCTGGTCACGAAATACTGCCTGCCGCTGCTCAAGAGCGCGGAACGGCCCGGAAAAATCGTGAATATCGGCTCGGTGGCTGGGCTGATCGGGGTGAAGCGGCGGTTCGCCTACTGCGCCACCAAGGGGGCCGTGGTGGCTATGACGCGGCAGCTTTCAGTCGATTACCCAAGCGAAATCCGAGCGAATTGCATCTGTCCCGGGACCGTCGAGACGCCGTTTGTGGATGGATACCTCCGAAAATTTCATCCCGGGGAGGAAGAAAAGACGCGCGCGGAACTGCACAAGCGGCAGCCGGTGGGCCGTATGGGCCGTCCGGACGAGATCGCGGCACTGGCGCTGTACCTGGCTTCTCCCGCCGCCGAGTTTATGCATGGCTCAGTGCTGCCCATTGACGGCGGCTGGACCGCAGCTTAGAGCAGACGCAACATACCTGCATTAATAGGGTTAAGATAATTATGGGAAAGCATTGACGGGCGTACTGGATTTCGAGCAAACTGGATCTTCCGGTTGCTCCCCGGATTCCAGTCTTTAATGGCTAAGGCGTCTTCGCGTTCTCCGCTGGTTCTTTGAATGGAATGGCGTGAACCGATGAAACAACTATCTCTACTCCCGATACTCATCTTTTGTCTACTTTGCCCCGGCATGTCCGGGGCGCAGCCCGTACATAAGAAAAAGACGGCAGCTAAGACGGCCGCAAAGCGCCGCGTTGTCGCGCGCAGGCACAGCGCCGCCAGGCGGACAGCTGTTGCCGTAGCTGCCGGTGCCGCTGTCACCAAAGCAACTCTGACGCGCGGCCGGCGCCCTGCCGTCAAACGCTGGGTACAGACCTGGGACGAACCGACCTATAAGAACTCCACCGGCGAAGATAATCCCGATGGCGAAGATCTGGTAGTGCGGAAAGCCGCCGCCGACGCGCTCGGTGACTTCAACGGCTCCATTGTGGTTGTTGACCCTTCCAACGGTCGCATTTTGAGCATGGTGAACCAGAAACTCGCGCTTGGTTCCGGATTCCAACCTTGCTCCACTATCAAATTGTCTGTCGCGCTTGCGGGTTTGCGGGAGAAGGTAATCGAAAGAACCAGCCCGATTCACCTCTACGGCCGCACGCATATGGATCTGACCAACGCCATTGCGCATTCGAACAATTTCTACTTTGCCAACCTGGGCGTGAAGCTGGGGTACGAGCGCGTAAACTACTACGCTCACCTCTTTGGCTACGGCGAAAAGGCCGGTCTGAATATTCCGGGAGAGCGCGCCGGGTATTTCCCGCCCGCTCCTCCGAAAAATGGCGGCATGGGCATGTTGACCAGCTTCGGCGAAGAGATTGAGCAAACGCCGCTCGAACTGGCAGGACTGATGACCGCAATCGCCAACGGCGGGACGCTTTACTATCTTCAATACCCGCGCACGCCGGAGGAAATCCGCGATTTCTCTCCGCAGGTGAAGCGGCATCTGGACATCGGTCCGCTGATTCCGGAGATCAAACCAGGGATGCAGGGGGCCGTTGATTTTGGCACCGCGAAGCGCGCCCGGCAGGACGACAAGCTCTACGGCAAAACGGGAACGTGCAGTGAAGGCAGGACTCACCTTGGCTGGTTCGGGTCCTTCAACGAGGTAGGTAATCGGAAGCTGGTGGTTGTGGTTCTGCTGACCGGCGGACGCCCCTCAATCGGTCCTATGGCTGCCGGTGTCGCCGGGGATGTCTACCGGAATTTAGCAAGCCAGAACTACTTTCATACACCTGCGCCGCTCAGCCCGGCTTCCCTCATCTCCAGTCAGATCTGCTGCACCGGCCGCTAGTGTCGGTGCAGCAGGCCACTTGGCAACTAGGTCAGATTTGCTGCGGTCGCGGGCGCGCTCGAGGTGTTGATCACGCCATTCACGCCGTTCGGGAAGAAGCCGCCTTTCGTGACATTCGCCGCCATTCCATACGCCAGATACAGCACCTGACCCGGCGTCCGGACCGCACAAAGTCCGTTGGCCAGATTGGTCGAAAAGAAATTCGTGCCGGAAGGCGGAGGCACCACATCCGCGCCATCGAGAGCGATGCTGGGAATTCCGAGCTGCGCGATATTCTGCCTGATGTTCGCCACGTGCTCGCCTTCCACTGCCAGAATGCGCGCCGCCGTGGTCAGAAACGGGCTGTTGGCAAGAAATGCGGCGCCACCGGCGTACGCGCTCACGCCAATATCCTCGAAGATCCGCGACAGGGAAAGAAATCCGCCCTGATTCGCGAGAGAGATGCCGAGCGGCAGCAGGGCATCCAGATTCAGAGCGGGCTTCGCAATCGGCGTCACGCCGTTCGCAGTCAAGGCGGCTCTCAGAAGAACAACGTGGTTGATCTCATCCAAGGCTATATTCTTGGCGGCTGTGAACAGGTTGGCAGTTTGGAAGTTCACGGGAACGCCGGCGTAATTCGTGACGGTGGCGCCTGCCGTACCGCTGCCAGTGATGGCAACACCCTGCTGCTGCAGAGTTAAGCCTGTAGTCGCCAGCGAGTAGAATTCAGCTTCCAGATATTCCAGGTTCAAAGCGAACTGCACGACATCGGCGGGAGCGGGAGCTGCGGCCGTGGTGGTCGGGGACGTGGACTGGGCAATCGCGGAACCTCCTACAGCGGCTCCGGCAATGGCCAGCTTCCGGAGAAGGCCGCGCCGATTAGTCGACATGGACAGAGCGTCTTTAATGATTGGGTTTTGATCCATGCGCCGGAGGGAAGCACGGCGAGGTCCACTGTCACTGAAACCCCTTTCAGTCAGTTTCGAGAGAGTTCGAAATGACTCAGTGTCTGGGTGTACTTCGACAATCCTTTGTAGAGCGCTTCCGCCAGCTTCTGACGATATTCCGGCTTATTGAGGTTGTTTTCTTCCCGCGCATTGCTCAGGAATCCGATCTCGGCCAGAACCGAAGGCATCTGAGCCCCAATCAGCACCACAAACGGGGCCTTGCGGATGCCGCGGTCTTTTGCGCCCGGGCTGTTGCGGATCTCGAATGTCTGCAATGCGCTTTGCACATCAGACGCGAATTCCCGCGATTCTTCGATTTTGTCGTGCTTTGCGATGCTGCTGACCAGATCGCTGAGGTCCGAGACGGTATTCTGCGAGCTCGCATTCTCGCGCGCGGCCACGTCGAGAGCTTCCGCCGATGCCGTGAAGTTCAGGTAATACGTTTCAATGCCGGCGACGCGCGGAGCCGGCGAGGAATTGGCGTGAATGGAAATAAACAGATCAGCCCGCTTGCGGTTCGCCAGTTCCGTACGTTCTTTGAGCGGGACAAAGGTGTCATCGGAGCGCGTGTAAATCACCTCGCTGCTCATCTTCTGTTCCACCAGCTTGCCCAACCGCAAAGCAACGTCCAGCACCAGATCTTTTTCCAGCAGGCCATGCGGACCGGCTGTGCCCTGATCGTGACCGCCATGTCCGGCATCAATCACTACGCGATTGATCTTTAAACCAAGGGCCCGCGTCAAAGAACGGCTTCCATCCCCGCTCAACCGGCGCGCGGGATTTGCCGTCGGCTCCATGGCGGCAAGAGAACTTTGCACGGAGGCCGTGGGTTTCGCAGTCAGAACGGGCGGGACAGCCATGGGCGGGACAACGGCAGGAGCGGCAGCCGGAAGTGCTGGCGCATTGGCTCCCGGGAGCGGAATAGAATCCGCCGTAGCTTTTGATATTACGGTCGCTGGAGCCCGCAATTCCACCATCAGGCGATCAGGGTTCTGGAGCTGAGATGCCGTGTACTCCACCCCGTCTTCCAGATCGAGCACCACACGCGTGACGCCCGGAACATTCTCGGCGATGCGAATTCGCTTCAACAGGCTATCGTTTACCTGCTTAACCGCAATGCGCCGAGTGCGCGGCCGCGCACCCACGATGTCGAAGAAGAGGCGGTCCGGATTCGGAATATGGTCAAAGCGGTAGGTAAACTCACCACTGGTCTCGATGGCGACACGGGTCACGCCCTTTAGTGACCAGAAGCGAACATCCACAACCTGTAAAGGTTGAGTGGCAGTCTGTGCGGGGAGGATTGCGGCTAAAAGTGGAGCGACGAAGGTCAGCCGCCAATTCATACTACTGGGTCTTATAATACACCCGGCCATCGGGCGCCACGACGGCCTCAATCGGGTGATACTCGGCGGCCTTCACCTCGTGCTGCACCGGCGTTTCCACCGGAGCAACCCTGGCCTTTTGCTCCTCGAACTGCCGAGCCGTCTTTAAGTTCTTTGCCACGCGGTAAACGTAGTTCACCGTTTCGGCATAGGGCGGAATTCCGCCGTACCTGGTCACCGCGCCCTCGCCGGCATTGTAGGCTGCGATCACCTTCCTGTAATCGTTCTGATAAAGATCGATCAGGAACTTCAAGTATTTCACGCCGCCTTCGATGTTCTGACGGGGATCGAAGCTGTTCGCCACGCCAAAGCGTCTGGCCGTTGAGGGAATCAGCTGCATCAAACCCTGTGCGCCCTTCGGAGAAAGTGCGAGCGGGTTGTAATTGCTTTCCGCCTTAATTACCGAATGCACCAGCGACGGTTCCACCGCGTTGCGCCGGGCAATTGCGTCGATCATTTCTGTAAGCGAACCGGCCGCCAGAGCTTCCGAAGCGGCTGGGAGCGGCTCGGCCGTCGGACTTTCCGGCGCGATCACCTTCGGCGCTACTACTACACTGCGCACCAGCCGCCCGGAGTGTACGTCCGATCGAACGACGATGGAAGTGTGGGTGACAACAGCCGTCTCGGCGCCCAAAGCCGCGCTGACGAATACACAGCCGGCAGCGAGGGAGAGCCCTGCATGGAGTCGCACCTGGCGGATCTTCACGAACCTCAATGATATCATTCTCATTTGGACTGGTCTGGGTTCGTTCTTACCGGCGGTAAAAGCTCGCGCATGGGACGAAATAAGGCCTTTCTCGCCTGGTCCGGAGGCACCCTGCTGGAACATGTCGCCGGAGCGGTAACCGCCGCCGTGGGTTCCGTTACTCTCGTGGGTGATCCCGCTGTTTATGGCGAACTCGGGTTCCCCGTGTGCAGCGACCGCATTCCCGGATCCGGACCGCTCGCCGGAATCGAAGCCGCGCTGACCGCCGGGTCTGAGTGGAACCTGCTGGCCGCCTGTGACATGCCGGGTATCGACGCTTCCTTTCTTCGCAGGTTGAAGGAAGCGGCCGAAAGCCTTACGGAACTGCCGAATCGGGCGGTAGTTTGCGCCTTGAGCCCGGATGGCAGACTCCACCCGCTGTGTGCCGCCTATCACCAGAGCTGCCTCGCGCCCGTCCGTGAAGCGCTCGAGGGCGGAGAACGCCGCGTCTTCACCGCGCTTGAGCGGCTGAACATTCACTCGATTACTTCCGACTGCACTCAAAATGTAAACACCCCGTTCGAGTGGAGCAGCTTTCTGGAATCCCGGCCCGCATGACCGACGAATACCCGCATTACCTGGAGTTCCGGCACGTTTACAAGACGTTCGACAAGCCGGTTTTAGTCGACGCGAATTTCAGCGTGGATGGCGGAGAGACCGTCGCCATCATCGGTCGCAGCGGCGTCGGGAAATCGGTGACGCTGGGCCACATCATGGGCTTCCTCAAGCCGGATCAGGGCCGGGTCATCGTCGCGCACGAGGACGTCACTGACTTCACTGAGGAAGAATGGCGCCGAGTTCGCCGGAAGGTGACGATGGTTTTCCAGTCCGGTGCGCTTTTTGATTCGCTCACCGTGGCCGAAAACGTCCTGTTTTCCCTGGAACTTCGCGACGATTACGACGAGAAGAACAAGGAAGACGTAGTGGAAGGCCTCCTCAAGATGGTGGACATCTGGGATGCGCGCGATTCTTACCCGGCGGACCTCTCCACCGGCTACCGACGCGCCGTCGCCATTGCGCGAGCCGTGGCCGCGCAGCCGCAATGCATCCTTTACGACGAGCCCACCACCATGGTGGATCCCATCATGTCCGAGCATCTGTCGAACATGATGCTGCGCCTGAAAGACCAGCTGAAGCTGACCAGCGTGGTGGTGACGCACGATCTGGACCTGATGTACAAACTGGCTGACCGCGTAGTTTTTCTGTTCAAAGGCCAGATCATCTTCTTCGGCCCGCCCGCCGATCTGGTGAAATCGGACAACCCCGACATTCAGGAATTCCTCGAAATGGATCGGGTTGTTCGCCCCGGACGGTAGGGCTGGTAGTCTGGAAGTCCGGAGCGCGAACGGATGAACGGCACGAACATCAGGGCACTCTTCATCGATCTCGGCGGCGTAATCCTGACCAATGGCTGGGATTCGGATACCCGCGTCGCTGCGGCGAACCGCTTTGGACTCGATCTGGCGGAGATGAACAATCGCCACCGCATGACGTTCGATACGTACGAAATCGGGAAGCTGACATTGTCGGAGTACCTGGCGCGCGTGGTTTTCTACCAGCCGCGCACCTTTACACCGGAAGAGTTTACCGAATGGATCCTCACCCAATCGAAAGCGCTGCCTGGAATGGTCGAACTGGTAACCGATCTGAAGAAACGGTACCGGCTCAAAGTCTTCGTAGTCAGCAATGAAGGTCGCGAACTCACCGAGTTTCGTATTCGCAAGTTTGCTTTGAACGACTTTGTGGACGCTTTCGTCTCTTCTTGCTTCGTGGGCTACCGCAAACCGGATAACGACATCTACCGCCTGGCTTTGGACCTTTCGCAGACACCCGCGGAGTGCATTGCTTATCTGGAAGATCGGCCGCTTTTCGTGGAAGTAGCCTCGCGATTCGGCATTCAGGCGGTTCTGCACACCGGTTACGAATCCACCAAAGCCTCGCTGGCGAAACTCGGCCTGGAGTGAGTGGCGCTATGAACGCCACGCTGGCGTCTGTGCTGCAATTCTCCCTGGTGGCGTTCAGTTCGGTTTTCTTCCTGGTTGATCCATTCGCCGCGATCCCGCCATTCCTGGTGATGACCAGCGATGCTTCCCAAGCCGAGCGGCGGCGCATGGCGAAACGCGCCGGATGGACGTGCTTCGCGGTTCTGAGCGGGTTTGCGCTGGCGGGCGGGCTGATCTTCAAGATGTTCGGCATCACCCTCCCCGCGCTGAAAATCGCGGGCGGCTTCATCCTCTTTTATATTGGCCTCGACATGCTCCAGGCTAAACAATCCAGCACGAAGCAGGCGCCGGGCGAGACTGAGGAGGCGTGCCAAAAGGAGGACGTCGGCATCATCCCTCTCGGCATTCCGCTGCTGGCGGGCCCGGGAGCGATTTCGAACGTCATGGTGCTGATGGGCCAATCGACGCGCTGGTGGGAAGCGGCACCGGTCTTCATCGCGATCGCGGTGACGTCGCTCTCAGCCTTCCTGATTCTGGCAGGCGCCGACCGCGTACGGCGACTGCTCGGTGAAACCGGTATTCATCTTCTGATGCGCATGATGGGCCTGCTCCTGACCGCTATCGCGGTGCAGTTTGTGATCAACGGTCTGGGTGATCTCAACGTGATTCACCGGTAAGCCGGGGCCCGTGCAGGCGGCGGTACCATGCAAGTTGGAACAGAGGAAAGCCTGGGCGCCCTTAGCGCAGCCTGTCTTCCGCGCACTGTGGATTGCCTCGGTGGCATCCAATATTGGCACCTGGATGCAGAATGTGGGCGCTGCGTGGCTGATGACCACCATCGCGCCGAGTCCCACCATGGTGGCGCTGGTACAAACTGCCACCAGTCTTCCCGTATTCTTCTTTGGTTTGCCCGCCGGCGTGTTCGCCGATCTGGTGGACCGCCGTCGCCTGCTGCTGATCACGCAGACGTGGATGCTGGGAGCCGCGGGGCTGTTGGGATTCCTGACGTTCGCGGGCTGGACCACGCCCTGGACGCTGTTGATTCTCACCTTTGCCCTTGGTGCCGGAGCCTCGCTGAATGGTCCGGCGTGGCAGGCGATTATTCCCGAACTCGTCAGGCCGGAGGAGGTTTCGTCCGCCGTGGTCATCAATTCCGTGGGCTTCAATCTGGCGCGTGCGGTGGGTCCGGCGATCACTGGGCTGCTGCTCGCGGCATTCAGCCCGGCCGTAGCCTTTCTACTGAACGCGTTGTCTTTCGTCGGCGTCATCTTCGTGCTGTACCGCTGGAAACGGACGCCGAAGGAGGGCATCGCCGCCACCGAGCGCGCCATGAGCGCCATGCGAGCGGGTTTCCGCTACGTCGGCAACGCGCCCGGACTGCAGTGGCTGCTGGCGCGAACTGCACTCTTTGTGTTTGGTGCGAGCGCCCTGTGGGCGATGCTGCCGCTGCTCGCCAAAGTGGAACTCGGCGGGACGGCGGCCAGCTACGGTCTGCTGCTGGGCTGCATGGGCGCCGGGTCCGTGACCGGCGCTTTCGTGCTGCCGCGTTTGCGGGCGCGCTTCTCGACGGATCGCATGGTGGTGCTCGGTACCGCACTGTTCGGCGCCGCATCAGTGTCGGCATCGCTGCTGAGCCAGTTCGCCCTCGTCTGCTTAACCATGCTCACCGCGGGAGTGGCGTGGATGCTCTCCATGTCAAGCCTGAACACCACGGCGCAAACCATCGTTCCGGACTGGGTGCGCGCGCGTTCCTTGAGCATCTATCTGCTGGTGTTCCAGGGAATCATGGCCATCGGCAGCTACGCCTGGGGAGCGGTCGCGACACGCTGGGGCATCCGCGTCACGCTCGGGTCGGCTGGTGTCATGCTGCTGCTCACGCTGGCGGCGACCCGCAGATTCCGCCTCGTGGCCACCGATCCGATGGATTTCGCTCTGGTCGAAACGGTGGCCCAGCCCGCGGCAGCCGCTGTGGTGGGTCTGGTCCACGGGCCGGTGATGGTCAGCGTGGAATACCGGATCGAAGCCGGCGAGATCCGGAACTTCACGGCGGTTATGCAAGACATGCGGCGCATCCGGCGGCGCGACGGCGCCGTTCAGTGGATGCTGTTTCAGGATACGGAGAAGGCGGATCGCTGCGTCGAGCTATTCCTGGTGGAGACCTGGGAGGAGCACATGCGCCAGCACAACCGGGCTACCCGCGCCGATGTGGCGGTACGGGAGCGAGCCCTGGCATTTCACCACGGCGACGAAGCGCCGCGGGTGACGCATTGGATTGCGCGTCTACCCTGATCAGCGGAAAAGCCGGGGTGCAAAATCCGCCAGGTACGTCCGCCAGTTGCGCCAGACGTGGCCTTCTTCAGACGGAACAAACATATGCGTGATGTGGTGCTGGTCCAGGAGATCGTTCAGCTTTTGCGCGCTCGGGAACAGGCGATCAGCCTTCCCGCATGCAACGTAGAAAAGCTTCAGCTTTTTGTTGGTCGCGGCAGGGTCTGACAACGAATCTTTGTAAACGGCCTCCGCGTCAGTGTTGCCTTGGAGACCCATGCTGAATACCCCGATGTAGTGGAACGTATCCAGGTGGGTGAACCCAATCTGCAGTGCCTGACCGCCGCCCATGGAGAGGCCCGCGATGGCCCGGTCCTGCGGCGTCGCAATCGTGCGGTAGAGCTTGTCCGTAAATGGGATCACGTCCTCAATCAGATCCTGAGTAAAGGCGGTGCGATCCGGCGCGGGCTTGTTCCCCGGTCCGAACGCGACATCCTGCAGCGGACGGCCGTATGGCATCGCGACGATCATCGGCTTAGCTTTGCCCTGCGCGATCAGATTGTCGAGAATCAGGTTGGCCCGGCCAATCGTCACCCACCCCGCTTCGGTATCTCCCGAACCGTGCAGCAGATAGAGAACGGGATACTTTCCCTTACCCTGCTCATATCCCGGTGGCGTGTAAACGTAGAGGCCGCGCTGCACGCCAAGCGACTTCGACTCATACCAATTCAGGTGTACCGTGCCGTGCGGCACCGACTGGATGTCATAGGCGGCGGGGGTGTCCCCAGGCACTTCGAACATCGAGGACGGCGAGCGGTCCCCCAGCTGGATCATGGGATTGATGGGGTCGATGTCCCGCACCCCGTCGATCACGAAGTTATAACTGTAGATCGCCGGATTCAGCGGACCAACGGTTACCGACCACGAGCCGTCCTCGCCCTTCTCCAGGGCTTTGGGTTCGGTCAGAAAGTCTCCGGACAGTTTCACCTCGCTCGCATGGGGAGCGGCCAGCGTCAGCAGCACCGTGCGGTCCGGATGCACTTCGTACGATGGCTTTTGAACCTGCGGCGTCTGGGCCACGGCTGCTGCGCAGCAAAAGACGCCGGCCAGCAGCTTACGCTCGAACAGGAACCGGTTCACGCGATTGAACAACATCTTCGACACCCTCCCTGGGCAGTAGTGCAATGGAAAGCGCGCCAATCATGGCAACCACCAGAACCACTCCCATGGCATAAGTATAGTTACCAAAGTGCTCCCGGAGATACGAGACACTCTGGGGTACCCAGGTTTGACCGATCGTATTCACGGGAAGTATCACGGCCATGGATCGCGCCAGCGAATTCACGCCGAATTGCTTAGCCGCCATCAGCGGAATCAGCATGTAATCGGCGCCCATTGCGAATCCGAAAACAATCGCGAAGACATAGGTCATGGCGCCGGCCGCCGGCTTCACCATGAACAGAAGCGGTATAGCCCCGGCGACAATGAAGTAAGTCGCGGTCATCACGTACTTCATGGGGAACATGTCGGCCAGCTTGCCGATCAGCAGGCGTCCGGCGATGCTCGAGATCAGAATCCAGAACTGTGCGGTGGACCACACCGCATTCAAGTTCTTCTGATCGGTAAAGCCCTGATCGTGAAACACCAGTTTCATGTGGAAGTTGATGGAGCCGATGGCGCCAATGGAACAAATGCTCCCGATCAGCAGCAGCCAGAACGGGGTCTGGCGAAAAAGGAATTGCAGATTGCGAGAAGCAATGTGGGAATCCGCAGGGGGAGTGGCGGAGCCGTCCGCGAACTGGCCCTTCTCTTCCGGACGGTCGCGCAGCGCGAAGAAGGCGATTGGCCAGGCTAAAAACATCAGAACGCCAATGGTCAGCAGCGCCGCGCGATAGCCGTAATCATTCGTCAGCCACTTCACTACCTGCGTGCCAATCGCGCCGAAGATGCCGACCCCGACGTACACGATGCCCATCGCAGTTCCGCGGTTCTTTTTGAACCAGTGGGAAATGATGACCTGATGCGCGATGGGTCCGGAAAGGATGTAGCCCATCGTGTACAGAAAATAGAGGAAGTAATACCAGGGAAGGCTTCCAGTCATCCTGCTGAAGCCGAGGAATGCCAGAAACGTCAGAAACGTCCCGGCGATGATCAGCTTTCGCTGGCTAAACCGCGGAATAAGAACCGGACCGACCCAGATGGTGAGCAGTGCCGCGAGCGGAAACCCCAGGGTCACCTGAGGAGTGGCCCAGCCAAAATCCTTTTTGAAGTAGTCGTAGAAGAAAGGAGCGTTGTAATAGGGAATTCCGACCGCGAGGCCGAACGTACAAAACGCAGCGGCGACAATCCACCAGCCATAAAATTTTCTGGTCATGAACGTTCTAAAGTTATAGCACCGTCCGAATCCTCCAGGCCGAGCTTCACTTTTTCGGCGAGCGTTGCCGCGCGGTACGGCTTCTGCAGAAATCCGGCCACCCCGTCACCAAAGCGGCGCAGCGCCTCGATTTCGTTGTAGCCGCTCGACACGATCACTCGAACCTGCGGCCGGATCGCCCTCAGTTCGCGCAAGGTCTCTTCGCCGCTGAGCACGGGCATCGTCATGTCCAGCAGCACCAGCCCGATCTCTTCCGGACAGGGCCGGAACAGGTCGACGGCCTCCCGTCCGTTGGCAGCGACCAGAACTTTGTATCCGTAGCGGCGAAGAGTAGACTCCGCCATCTTCAGCACCACGGGCTCGTCGTCAACCACCAACACCGTTGCATCGCCGCTGAAATCCGTCGAGGGAGCCGCGGGAACCCTGTACGCGTTGGCGGTCGGCAGAGCCGGAAAGAAAAGCTTAAAGGTAGTTCCCTTCCCCGGATGGCTGTAAACCTTGATGGCGCCCTTGTGACCTCGCACAATCCCCAGCACCGCCGCGAGACCCAGACCCCGCCCTGTGAACTTGGTCGTGAAGAACGGATCGAAGATGCGCGCCATGGTGGCCGTGTCCATTCCCTGGCCGGTGTCATGAACCTCCAGCAGAATGTACGCCCCGGGACGCAGATTATCGCCCGCCAGGTTGTCTGCCAAATAGTCGTCGTCCAGATGCTGCGTGCACGTGGAGACTACAAGCGTGCCCGCGGACTGCTTGCCAATGGCTTCCGCGCCGTTGATCACCAGATTCATCACTACGGACTGGAACTGCCCGGCATCGGCTTCGATGAAAGCATCGTCCTGAAGCTTAAGGACGAGCTCAATGTTTCCGCCCAGCGTGGCGTGCAGCAGCGCGGTGATCTCCCGCACCTGCCGGGAAAGGTCCACCGGCTCGACGAAGAATTGCCCGCGTCCCGAATAGGCCAGCATCTGACGAGTCAGCTGAGCGGCCCGCTCGCTGGCAGCCAGCACGTTGCTGAGATGTTCGCGAACGGGAGCGCCAGGCGCGGTTTCCTCGATGGCAAGACTCGCGCTGCCCAGAATGGCCGTCAGAAGATTGTTGAAATCGTGCGCCACGCCGCCCGCCAGCACCCCAAGGCTTTCCAGCTTTTGCGAATGGCGGGCGCGGTCTTCAAACCGCCGGCGCTCAGTAACATCCCGAAAATAGACGGAAAGGGAACCATCTTTTCCGGGATAGATATTTTGTTCCCACCAGACATTGCGATCCGCCAGATGAATTTCAAAGGACACCGGCGCGTGAACCGCTGCAGCTTCCCGCAGGCGCGTCTCGAATTCCGTACCGGCAAGCTCGGGGAACTGCTGCCAGCAATTCTTAAACATCAAATCCGATTTGGGACGGTCAAAGATCCGTTCCGCCTCCGGATTCAGATAGGTGACATTCCAATCTTTGTCGAAGGAAATAAAACCATCCGCAATGCTTTCCAGGATATTGCGCGAACGCTCTTCCGCCGCTTCCGCCTGGAACCGCAGTTGCCGCAGCTGCACATCGTCGTCGCGAAGCGCGGCAATTAGCTGATCGCGCCGTTTGGCTGCTCGCAGAATCGCAATTGAGGCAACGATCAGCATAATGGCAAGTACCACATCGCCGCCCATATTAACCAGCCAGCTGTTTCGCCCACGCCCCAAAGCGAGAGCGCTCAATTCCTCCAGCCGCATCGTTTCCCGGTCGATCAGCCGCTTACCCGCAACTCGGATCTCCTCCATCAGCGCCTGACCCCTGTCGGTCTGGATCAGGGCAAGTGCTGCAGGCTTCCCTTTGGTCCGGTAGAGTTCCAGCGTTTCGCGCAACTCGGAAAGCTTCTGATTCGTCAGGTCGTTCAGCCGAGCCGACAAAGCAGCCGCCCGCGAATCCGGAGCGGTCAATCCTTTTAACTGGTTGGCCTCCGAAGGTAGAACACGCGTTGCATGTTCATACGGCGCGAGGTAGCGACGGTTGGAAGTCAGCATGAACCCGCGCTGTGCCGTCTCGGCGTCCAGCACCAGCATGAGAAAGTTCTGCGTTGTCGCGATGGCATCCCGGCTGGCGCGCGCCTGGGTCCGGAGATCCACGTAGGCATTCCAGTCAAGGGTCGCAGAGAGCGCGGTGCCCAGGATCACCACCCCCACGAGCGAGAGAGAGATTACCTCCACTCTTCGCCACACCGGAGGACGTTCGTTAGAAGAAAACAATGGCGCTCGACCTAAAAAAAGTCTATCATTTCAATCTCGAAAACAGACAATCATCGCTGCGCCCAATATCGCTCCCGAGCCTGTACCTGCAGTCCCTTCTGCCTGGTAGCGACCTGTATCTTCCGAAATTCAGAAATTGTGACTGGTTGATCGGAGACATATCCCAGGTTGTATTGGCTCCGCAATTCATCTTCCAGAAGTGCGAATATTTGCTCGATTCCGAGTTTCCTAGACACTTCATAGAAACCGCCGCCGGTTTCCTTCGACATCCGCACCAGCGCGCCGCGGCCGTCGCGGTTGAAAATGCCGTAGGCGCCCGCGTCTGAAAACAGAATGGAATAGATCAGGGTATCGGCCCGCTGCGCCGCTTCAATTGCCTGCACGATTGTCGACTGGCTGCCCACATCAACGCCGTCCGAGAGCACAATCAGCGCTTTACGGCCGGTGCGCGTGCTCATCACTTCCTTCGACGCCTTCAGCACAGCGTCAAACAGCAGGGTTCCGCCCCCGCCGGTCTCAATCAGTTCGCGGCGGGTCTGCGTATCCACATACGGCAGTACCTCGTCCAGTTTCCGGCGGGAAGAGGTAAGCGGCTGGCGCAGTTGCACGCCGCTGTCGAACTGCATGATAAAGATCTGGTCCCTGTCTTCACGCAACACCTGATCGATAAAGCGATAGCTCGACGTACGCTCGGCTTCCAATACTTTCTGCTGACTTGCGCTGGTGTCCACCATCAGGCCAATAGTCAGCGGAAGATCAGATTGCCGGGCGAAGTAGCGGATGTTCTGCGGACGGCCGTCCTCCGCGATTGTGAAATCCGGCTTTTCCAGATTGCGCACAAGTTCGCCTTTTTTGGTGCGAACGGTCGCGAGAACGCTCACTACCTTTACATCAGTGGAGAATGTCGCGTCCTGAGCGCGAAGAAGGGCGGCGGAAGCCGAGGCGAGGAAAGCGCGGCGAAGCATCACTTCAGTAAGACCGGAATCACCTCTCCCGCGTTCCATTGTTCACGGTCCGCATCCGCTACCAGGAAGCAGTTGGCACGGCTGATAGCTGGTATGTCGCTTGAGCCTCGCCACGGAATGCGCGCAAGATCGCCCTGGCCGGAAAGACGCGCCGGCAAAAAACGCGTGAGTCCAGATTTTTGACTATAACGTTCTGTCAGGCGGCCGAGCGCAAAGGGCAGGGTGGGATCGGTTTGGCCGGCAAGCAGTTCCAGAGCGGCGCGGCCGAGGGTTTCAAAGGTCACCATGGTGGAACAGGGGTTGCCCGGCAGACCGAAGAAGAAGCGATTAAGCGCACGCCCGAACACTACCGGCTGCCCCGGCTGGATTTTTACACGGTCAAAGAAAAATTCCGCGCCCAGACCCGCCAGCACGCGCTCGACGAAATCGTATTTGCCCGCCGAAACTCCTCCGGACAGCAGCAGGAGATCCGATTTCAAGCCACGCTCGATCAGAGCTCGGGTGTGGGCCTCGTCGTCTCGCGCAACCGGAAGAACGAGAGCCACGCCGCCTGCACGGGAGACCTGGGACGCCAGCGAACAGGCATTCGAATTCCGAATCTGGTGCGGCTCTGGCGAGACGCCGACGTCGACCAGTTCATCACCTGTTGCCAGGATGGCGACCGACGGTCTTCGGAAAACCGGGACAGTCGCGTAGCCGGCCGATGCGAGGACGGCGACGTCGGTGTAGTCCACACGCTTGCCAGAGCAAATGAGCAAGTCCCCGGAGCGCGCTTCCTCGCCCCTGCGAGAGATGAACTGACCCGGATCCGCAGCTTTGGTATGCGTGATCAGGCCATTGCTGCGAACCACATGCTCCACCATGATCACCGCGTCGGCACCCGGTGGCACAGCCGCGCCGGTCATGATTTCTATTGCCTCACCCGGAAGCACCTCGTCCTTTGGCGCTTCCCCCGCGCGCACCTCACCCGAAACCCGAAGCGTTCCAGGCAGGCTGACAGACCTTACCGCGAATCCGTCCCTTACCGAGCGGTCGAGCGCGGGATAATCTCGATCGGCAAAAACGTCGCTGGCCAGCACCCGGCCACCCGCCGCAACCAGTGGTACCGATTCCGTCTCAGGTACAACGGACCGGGCCCTCACCTCGCGCTCGACGCACTCGCGCGCACTGCCGAAACTCAGAGTCACTTAGTGGACGTGCTGCGAAGTCACGTCTACGCCGAGATCCAGGTGAGCTTCTTTATTCCAAACGCGGGTTTCCATGCGGTAGTCCGTAACCAGCCAGAGCACAAACAAGCCGAATCCCAGGCCGATGAAGAAGTGCGCCGCATTCTGGTCGTGCCAGAACCCGAAAGTTCCGGGAACAAACGGCGAGATCAATGCCACACAAAGCTCGATCATGCCATGCACCGGAAACGGAATGACGCGAATCAATACGGTAAGGACAAAGTGTGCCGCGCAGAGTATCCAGATAATCGTCGATGGCGTTTCGCTGAAGCCGAACAGAATCGGCGCGAGCGATAGCAAAATAATCAGATAGATATCGAAGAGGCGATGCGCGCGGCGCGTAAACTGTCCCATTGGTTCCCATCATAATGCACACTGAAGCTGTGAGACATCAGGTAGTGATCATCGGCGGCGGCTTTGGCGGTCTGAACGCAGCCAAGGCTCTGAAGCGTGTGGACGCCGACGTCACGGTGATCGATCGGCGGAATTTTCACCTGTTCCAGCCGCTTCTATACCAGGTGGCGACGGGCGCGCTGTCGCCGGGTGAAATTGCCGCGCCGATCCGCGTGGTGCTGCGACGCAACAAGAACACCCGCGTCCTGCTGGGCGAGGTGACCGACATCGATGTGACCGCGCGCAAGGTCATTTTGGCGGACGGAGCGGAAGTCCCTTACGATACTTTGATCGTCGCGGCAGGATCCACCGACAACTACTTCAACCACCCCGAATGGGCGCCGCTCGCGCCGGGTCTGAAGAGCGTCGAAAACGCCACGGAGATTCGGCGCCGCATTCTGATCGCGTTTGAGAATGCGGAGCGGGCTGCCGACCCCGCGAAGCGCCGGGCTTACCTGACGTTCGTGATCATCGGCGGGGGCGCCACCGGTGTGGAGATGGCGGGCGCTATTTCAGAGATCGCTCGCGACATCCTGGAGGGCGATTTCCGGTCCATCAATCCGCGCGACTCTCAGGTTCTTCTCGTGGAAGGCACCATGCGGCTGCTCAGCAGCTATCCGGAAGATCTCTCTCAGAGTGCCGAAGATCAGCTGCACAAGCTGGGCGTACGCACTCTGACCCACGCCATGGTCACCGGAATCGATGAAGAAGGCGTCACGGTCAAGGCTGGCGACGATATCAAACGGATTGATTCCCGCACCGTAATCTGGGGGGCGGGAGTGAAAGCCTCGCCGCTCGGAAAGTTACTGGCCGAGAAGACCGGCGCCGAGGCGGACAAAAGCGGACGCGTAAAAGTCGAGCCGGATTGCTCCCTGCGCGGCCATTCCGAAATTTTCGTCATCGGCGATCTGGCTAATTTTACAGAGAAGGGCAAGACGCTTCCTGGCGTCGCGCAGGTTGGCATCCAAATGGGCTCATACGTTGCGAAGGTGGTGGAGAAGCGCGTTCGCAATGAGACTTATGGCAAGCCGTTTCATTACTGGGACAAAGGCAACATGGCGACAATCGGGCGGGCGGCTGCCGTTGCGGAGATCGGCAAACTTCACTTTGGCGGTACCTTGGCGTGGCTCCTCTGGCTGTTCGTTCACTTGCTTTATCTGGTGGGCTTTCAGAATCGGATTGTCGTAATGATCCAGTGGGTGTACGCATATGTCACCATGAACCGCGGCGCGCGGCTCATCACGGGGACCCAGCGGGAGATCGAGCCGGCCAAGGTTTAATTCGTACATTCCTCTTGGGGCGTTGGCACGTTTGTTGCTTCTACGCGCACGGGAGTTGATATGCCAATCGAAACTTTAGACAAGCTTCTGGAAGAACAAATAAAAGATCTGTACGATGCCGAAAAGCAGCTGACCAAGGCATTGCCGAAGATGGCCAAGGCTGCTTCGGACCAGGAACTGAAAGATGCGTTTACCGAGCACCTCGAGCAAACCAAGGGTCAGGTAGCCCGCCTTGAGGAGGTTTTCGGTCAGCTGGGTGTGAAACCGAAGAGCAAGCCGTGTGCGGCCATGAAAGGCCTCATCGAGGAAGGCTCCGAAATTATCGGTGAAGACGCGGAAGGACCCATCAAGGACCTGATGCTGATCGCCGCTGGGCAGAAGGTGGAACACTACGAAATCTCCGGCTACGGCACGGTGCGCACCATTGCCGAACAGATTGGCAATCAGGAAGTCGCCGACCTGCTTCGTGAAACCGAGGAAGAGGAAGCGGAGACCGATAAGAAGCTGACGGAAATCGCGGCGCGTTTGATGGAAGAAGCCAGCGAAGGCGCCGAAGAGGATGAGGAAGAAGAAGAGGAAGACGAACCCGTCGCTCCCACCAAATCCAAACGGGCAGGCAATAAGTAAGGAGCTTTAGTGGTTGACGATGGCGTAGTGGGGCCAGTCTTTGTAGTCGAAGTGCCACCACTCCGCCTCGTTGACCGTGAACCCTTCTGCTTCCATTGCCCTGCGTAAGTAGTCGCGGTGCCGGCGCTGGTCGCTGGTACCGCCCGGGTAATCGGGGTAGGAACGGTCAGACATCTCGTCATAACCGCCGGTCATTTCGACCGGCTTTTTTGTTTGCAGATCGTAGAGCGTCAAATCCACTGCGCAGCCGCGGTTGTGGCGCGAACCCTTTTGCGGGTCGGCAACGAACGTATGGTCTTCCGCCGGCACCGCATCCCAGAATATTTTGGTCACGTACCACGGCCTCCAGGCATCGTGAATCAAAATGCCGTAGCCGTCCGCGTGAATTCCATGCGAAACGCGCACCAGCGCTTCTGCCGCCGGCCGCTGCAGCAACGCCCGTGCTTCGGCATACATAGGCGTGCTCAGAAAGTTGTTCCGTGTCGCGTAGCGGATGTCCAGCCGGATCGTGCCGTCCAGTTTGGAAGGTTCTACCAGGTCTGACCGCCGGAAATCGCCCGTGTCCTTTGGCGGGGTGGCGGCCAGTGCTTCGCGGCGCAGCTCTTCCACGGGACGGAGCGGAGTCACGCGAAAGGTACCGCTGCCGGTTGCCGGCGTGTTCAGATGATGAGACGCGCGGATGGCCCGCGCTTCCGCCAGCGTGATCTCGCGGTACGTGGAATTCTCAAGCTTCATCAGCTTGCCATCCTTCTCCAGAACATAGATCAGCTGAGGCTTGTCCCCGTATTCGCCGATCACGTCGAGCCAGGCTGGCGGAACAGCAGCGCAGATTACCAGAAACAGCAAAATCATCGAATGACCACAGTTACCACGCCGGGCTGAATTTCCAAGCGGTCGATGCGATAACGGAGCGGAAACCACTGGCTCACCCTCGCATCCGGGTAATTCGGTATCACGTACTGCTGAATCAGGAAATCCAGAGCGCGGCCTTCGATGGCGACCCCAGCCACCTGCAGCCGTTCCACGTCAACACGAGCGCGGCCGACAGAAGATTGCAGGCGCACCGTAACGGTGACCGGACGCTCACCCTGCAGGATCGAGGAGAGAAACCAGTTGGGCGAGTTGCCAGCCGCCCGGTCAGCCTTGAGGAAGTCGATATCCGCCGAAGCCGTGATGCGGTTTGAGCCGAGGTCCACCTTCGCATTGCGGACGCCAGGCGGAAGCTCACCGGCAATCCATGCGTTCCATTCGGCCCGCGTCATCACGATGCGAGTACCCGGTTTGAGCCGGTTGCTTTCGATTTGAGCGAACTTGCGGTCAAGGCTGGGTGCGGCGAGCAGAAACAGGATGGCGGCTGCCCGGATCACGATGTGGCGAACTGGCGCACATGCAACGCTTCCAGAAGACCCTTCCACTTGCGCAGAATTAACTCGGCCAGATTGAGCAGAATCGCCAGAGCCAGCAGTCCCGGCCAGAGTTGGAGGCTGCCGGGAACAGAACGACCGCCCGCATCGAAAACCTGCGCGGCGTTCGCCGAAGACAGGCTCGGGTAATAGTGCCCGCCCGTGCTTTCGGCAATCTGCTTCAGCAGGAAGTTGTTGGCGCCATGGTCCAGCAGCTCGGTTTCCTGTCGGTAGAGGCCAACTTCCGGAAATGCGCGGCTCTCTTCCACCGGCCGGATCCGAAACAGTCCTTCGTTGGCGCCCACCGGAACGGCAGCCCGGTAGATGCCGGCGCCCAGCTTGGTCACCTTCATCGCCTTCCGGAAATTGTTGGGGCCGATGACGAAAATGTCCGGTACTTTGGCGGGATCGTCAATGTGTTCGCCCAGATGATAATTCACCACCAGCTCACCGCTCGCGTCGTCGAACGAAGCTGTGGCCTCGGTCATAGGCGCATGCGGAAGCAGATCGCGGAACACGTTCGTCCAAAACTTGTCGAAGCCCGGCCACGTGACCCAGTTCGTGGCCCATCGGCCCTTGGCATCGGAAGCGAAAACCGCGGCGCGCCCCAGGCCATACTGCCATCGCACAAATAACGGATCCTTCTTCTCACCCGTCATCTGGTCGATGTCGAGAACCTCGTTCGCGCTGGGCTTCGTCACGAACCGGACGTACCCCAGAAGCGGCGGCGCCGCATCCATCCCGACACCTTCCAGAAGCTCGGCTTTTTGAACGATCCCCACCTTCGTCGATTTCTCTACTGCCGTAGTTCCAGTGTGCTCCTGGACGTCCTTCAGCAGGATCTGCTCGAGGCCCGTAGGATCGTTGAGGAAATACGACTTGCCCTTGGCAAACGACGCTACCTTTTCCAGATAAGCCCGGTTTACATCCTGACCGAGCCCCACCGTAGAAATCGTAACCTTGTTCGCCGCGGCTTCGCGCGAAAGGCCCATGCTGTCGCCTTCCTCCGAAATTCCATCCGTCAGCAGCACGATGTGTTTGTAAACGGCGTTCACCGCCGCCACTTTGTGATACGCCTCCGCCAGAGCCGGCGCGATCTGCGTGCCCCCGTCCGGCGTGATGCCGGCGATGAGTCGCTCAATCAGCGATTTATCCTCAGCCTTGCGGATTGGCACGGCCCACTGGAACGAGTTGTCAAAAATCAGGATGCCGACCGTATCGATCGGCCGGAGATTATTGATTACGCCAATCGAAGCCAAACGAGCGAGCTCCATCTTCTTGCCTTCCATGGAGGAAGACTTGTCGATGATCAGAACGACACATGTCCCTTCGGGTGAACGCGGTGGCGCGAGCTTAGCCGGGAACGCGCGCTCCAGCGCATCTTCCGGTGTGCCCGGCTTCTTCTCCACGTAAACGTTCTTCTCACCGGCTATCCACAGAACGCCGCCACCCTGCTGCTCGAACTGCTCAATCCGGTTTTTATCCGAAGGCGGCACGGCCTCCATGTCCCAGTTGTTGAAGACCAGCATCTGGTAAGTATCCAGTTTCGCCGGAAGATTGTTCGGGGTCTGCTCGACATCGAACTGGTTCGCGTTCAGAACCTGCACCAGGTGGCCTTCGGAGCCCGCCGGATCCTGCGAAAGCAGCAGCACATGCGGGCGGCGGACCGTCACCGCCTGCTCAAAACGCGTGTCCCCCAGCCCCGGCGCGCTGATTGAACCGGCCAGATCCACTGCTCCAATTGCCGTCAGGCTGGTACGCACCCGAAAACGGTTCTGCCCCTCCTGCAGTTCGACAGAGCTCGTCCCGATTTTCTTTCCTTCCGCCATCAGCTCAACGCTCGCGGCAGTCTTGCGGGGCGCCGTGACTGTGAGGTCGATGGGGAAACGCTCACCGCTGAAGACCTCCGCCGGCAGAGAAACCGAGTCCGCGCGAAGGTTTGGCTGCGGACGCCCGGTCATCGCAAATGTATCGATCGGGATGCCCAGTTGCTGTGCCTGCCACGTAGCGCGCGTCACGCTGCCCAGATTTTCATGGCCATCGGAAATCAGTGCGACGCGGTGCAGCATGCCGGAAGGCAGCCCGGCCACTGCGTCGCGGATGGCGCTCTCCAGATTGGTACCGTGGCCGGCATCCCCACGCGTCTGCGCGATGGTCCACGACCGGACATGTTCCGTAACCAATGGGCTGCGCGTGGAACGCGCGAACGGGATCACCTGCAGATAGTTGGAAGATCGTTTTGCTTCCATGCGATCCACCAGGTTCGAAGCATTCGTAAGATCGGCGGCCGAGACGCTTGCCGAGCTATCCACCAGTGCGGCGACCGCCACCTTGGTGTCGCTGAAGTTTAGGCGTGGTTCGGAGAGAGCGATTGCGATGCAAACCAAGGCAAGCGCCTTCAGAACCAAGGCAATGCGGCGCGACGAAGTGCGCCACTCGAACGCGGCCCACGCCAGAGGGGCGAGAGCCAAAACCAGAACCCACGCGCGCGCAAAACTCATGATGCTTTCCTAAGGGACGCGGGCCACTTCAGCAGGTTGCGGGCGTGTCCGGCCAGGCGGCTAAAGCGCCCGAACAGAAGCCACTCAAGCAGGAGCCCGGCCCCGCCCAGGATGGCGAAAATCTGCCACAGATCGCGCGAACTGGCGGCGTTTTCGCGAAAGGTCGGGAGGCCGCGGCGGGCGCTCTGCGGGGGCTGCCACCGCGCCTCTCCAAGATCGGGAAGATTCAGAGAATACACCGATTCGCGGTCGCCCACAGTTACTCTGGCAGTTCCCGGTGCGCCGGAGAAGAAATGCAGCGAACGGCCTTCCACCGTGAAAGGAATCGGGGTGCCATCCTCGCGCGTCACGTGAACGCTGGACGCGGGAACGTCCGCTTCCAGCGCGACATTCACCGTACCCACCGGCTGTGCGCTGATTTCCTGCGAGCGAAAGATATCCGGCGCGATCCAGCGCAGAATGTTGGCGAACAGCAGAGGCGTCGCCAGTTCATAGCGCATGGCGGAGAGCGAAGGATGGAATCCCAAAACCACCATTTTGCGGGCTCCCGGGCGCGCCACAATAATCGGGCCCGAATCCACTTCGGCTACTTTGATATCTCCGGGCGCCGTCGTGAACACCGACGAAGCCGCCAGCCGAATGTCGCGGGTTCGCAGACCGGCGCCAAGCGTCGGGTCGGATGTCCAGCGAATGGATTCCGGGTTAGTCACGCGCGAGCGGATCGGGATCGGTGGATTCGCGGGCGGCGGGTCGATCCAGATCGTGTTTGCCTCGGGACGCGCAGCCGGACGGAACCGATCAAGAATCACCAGCCCGTTGTCGTTGTTTCGATACTGTGCGACTGGCCGGAAGCTGGCGGCCACCGCCGGGTTGGCTTCGATGAGGGGCCGCAGAAGTTCTGGCTCGCCGGAGTAGACCGCCACCGGCAGGGTTTCGAGCGCGGGCAGCTGGAGCGAGGCGCGGTCGTCATCCGGAAAAGCGTCTCCGGGAATCAGCCGGGCCCGCAGAACCGCGGCGGCTTTGGTACGGAAGGTGAAGGAAGCTTCCCGCTCGGATCCGGCCGGGATGGCGAGCCGTTCCGAGCCCGCTGGCATGCCCGCCACCGCCACCGCCAGCCCCACCCCGCGATCGTGCGTTCCGTAATTGCGGACGGAGACGTAAACGTTCCAGACGCCCGGATCGGTGGAAGAGCGTTTCACGCTGATCTTGCGGATGCCGGCATTCTCAATGGCATCGGCCACGGGCAGAACGCGCAGATTTTTCGGTGACTCGATCGCCGAATCCGTCGCGGCAATACGGCCGGATCCGACAAAAACCACTTCTCCCCGGATTCCGGTGCCACTTTGCGCTTTGCGGGCAAACGCCATCGCCTGATCCAGGTTCAACGAAGTAGACGAAGGCGCGGAGTCCGCAATGGCCGCCTCCACCTTGCGATGATTGCTTTCGAAAGCCGTTGCGGGCGTTGCCAGAGCGTCGGCCCGCACCAACATCACCAGATCCCCGGACGGCACCGCGCGCACATATGCCCGGGCCCGGTCGCGCGCCCGGTCCATCAGAGTCTGCCGTCCAGCCCGCGCATTCATCCAAGCGGATGTTTCGAGAATCACCACATGCCGCCTCGGCTGTCCGCCATCGCTTCCCAGGCGAAGCTGCGCGATGGCCAGCAAAAGCAGCAGCATACTAATCAGCTGCAGCAAAAGGGAAACCGGCTGCTGAATGTGCCTGCGCCGGACCACTGCGGTCGGCTGTTCAGCCGCTACCCAAAACCGCAGCGTCGAAACCACCACGCGCCGCCGCGAGCGGTCCAGCAGGTAAAGAACTACGGAAACTGCCGAAATCGCGCCAAAGAGCGCAAGGAACTGGCCCAAGCCAAGGTTGGCGAAAAACATCAGGCAATCCCTCGCGCGCGCACCAGCGTCCCAAATACGATATCTTCCAGCGGCAGCGCCGTTGAGACGCCGGCGTATTTCCCGTTGTTGCGCATCGCCAGCTGCTGAATGCCCGCGGCAAAAGCATCAAAGGATGCCGTGTAACGGTCGCGCGCCGCCTCGTCGAACTGCAGCTTTACCACCTGTCGCGTTTCGCCGTCCTCCAGTTCCAGCTCGCCCGTCCACGGCGGCACGCGGTCTTCTTCGTTCCACAAGTGAATCAGGAAAACTTCGTGGCCGAAATCCGCAAGGTACTGGACAGCTCGTTCGCATCCCGCGGCATCATCCAGAAAATCCGAGATCACGATCAGCAGGCCGCGCTGCGCGATGGTGGAGATAAACTCACGCACCACTGCAGTGAAATCGGTTTTGCCCGAGCACTCGAGGCGCTCGAAATAATTCATCACCGGGCTGAAGCGGTGCCGTCCGCCGCCGCACCGCATGCCCTCCCCGATATGACTGGAAAACGGATGGACGGCGACAGCGTCATGCCGCACCAGTCCGACATAGCAAAGTGCCGCGGCCAGACGCCGCGCGTAATCGAATTTCTCCCCGTTGCCCGCGCTCATGGAACCGCTGGTATCAATAAGGATGCGGATGGGTACCCTCGGCTCGATCTGGAACATCTTGAGGAACATCTTGTCCAGACGCATGTAAGCGCGCCAGTTCACCGCACGCAGGTCGTCGCCGTGGTGGAACTGGCGATGGTCGAGAAACTCCTGACCGCCGCCGGCAAACCGCGATGGATTATGCCCGCCTACCAGACCGGCAAAAGACTTCTGCCAGTGGATGGTGAGGCGTTCCAGTTTTTCCAGAAAATGACGGTCCAGCAGAGGGGCCGTTTCCATGGTCTATTGTGCCATGGTAACAAGCCGAGAATAATTGACATGTTCAGATTACGTCGCCCCTGCGCCCTGTGTAATCTAAGAAATGAGTGCATCTGTCAAAAATGAAAAGATCATGAGAGAGCGTCCGGTTGCAAGCAGCGGGATTCATGGCTTCGATGAGATCCTGGGTGGAGGCTTCCCGCGCGACCGTTTGTTTTTGATTGAAGGCTCGCCCGGCACCGGCAAAACCACGCTGGCTCTGCAGTTTCTTTTGGAGGGCGTCAGGCTCGGTGAGCAGGGGCTCTATGTCACGCTTTCCGAGACCAAACTCGAACTGCAGGACGTCGCCGATTCGCATGGCTGGAAGCTCGACGGAATTGAACTTTACGAACTGGAAGCGCTCGAAGACCGGCTGCACCCTGAGGAAGAGTACACGGTTTTCCATCCGGAAGAGGTGGAATTAAGCGAGACCACCCGCAAGATCTACGCGGAGGTGGAGCGCATCAATCCGCGCCGCGTGGTGTTCGATTCGCTCTCCGAAATGCGCCTGCTGGCCCGCGACGCGCTGCGCTTCCGCCGTCAGATTTTGGCAGTGAAGCAGTTCTTTGCAGGACGCGCCTGCACCGTGCTCCTCCTGGACGACCAGTCGTCACCCTCGAGCGACCAGCAACTCCAGAGCATCTGCCATGGCGTCGTCCTGCTGCAAAAGATCATGTCGGAGTTCGGCACGCCACGGCGCAGGCTCAGCGTCACGAAGCTGCGGGGTGTGAAGTTCCGCGACGGCAATCACGATATCGAAATCGTGCCGGGCGGGCTTATCACCTACCCCCGGCTGGTTGCCGCCAGCTCGCGCAAGTTGTTTTTTCCCTCGATCCTCGAGAGCGGCGTCCCGGGCCTCGACGCGCTGCTGGGCGGCGGAATCAATCGCGGCAGCAGTACTCTGCTGCTTGGGCCGGCCGGCAGCGGAAAATCCAGCGTGGCCACTCTGTTTGCCTATCACGCAGCAGAAAAGGGCGAGCATGCCGCGTTTTACCTGTTCGAGGAAAGTACCAACACCTTCATGCAGCGCAGCTCCGGGATCGGTATGGACCTGCAAAAGCATCTGGACAGCGGCGCCATCACTATTCAGCAGGTGGATCCGGCGGAACTTTCACCGGGTGAATTCACGGCGCGCGTTTGCACATCAGTCGAGAAGAGGAATGCGAAGATCGTGGTCATCGACAGCCTGAACGGGTATGTCAACTCCATGCCCAGTGATCAACTGCTGCTGCTGCAAATGCACGAACTGCTCACTTACCTCGGTCAGAACGAGGTGGTCACGTTCCTGACCGTCGCACAGCAGGGCATGCTCGGGCAGATGCAATCGCCGGTGGACGTAAGCTACCTTGCCGATGTCGTGATTCTCATGCGCTTCTTCGAATTTGCCGGCGAATTGCGGCAGGCCATCTCCGTTGTGAAGAAGCGCAATGGCGCCCACGAACGCACTCTGCGCGAAATCCGTTTTACGGCTTCCGGCCCCATGCTGAGCGATGTACTGCGAGAGTTCCGCGGGGTTTTGACGGGCGTGCCGGCCCTCGCTGCCAGAGAAGAGCCGGTTCTGAAGAAATGATCAAAAGGCCGGTTCGTGAGCGCTGAGGAAGAACGCGTTCTGATCTTTGCCCCGACCGGGCGCGACGGTCCGCTTCTGGAGACGGCCCTGCGCCGCCGGGGGCTGCACGCCAGTTGCTGCCGTGCGGCGGAGCAGTTTATGGATGACGCCGGTTCAGCCAGCGGCGCCCTGCTGCTTACCGAGGAATCGCTCAGCGCGGAATTTCTGACTCTGCTGCGCCGCATGGTGGAAGCGCAGCCCCCGTGGAGCGACCTGCCGATTCTGCTGCTCACCAGCGGCAAACGAAGCCACTACGCCTCCAGCGCGCACCTGGTCGATCTGGCGGGAGCGCGCGGCAACGTGACTTTGCTCGAACGCCCTATCCGGATGGATACCCTGGCGAGCGTGGTCACCAGCGCGCTCGCCTCGCGGCGCCATCAGTATGAAATCCGCGATCACCTGGCGGAGCGGCAGCGCAATGAGGAAAAATTCCGCGAAACCGCCAAGCTGGAGAGCATTGGTGTCCTCGCCGGCGGCATCGCCCATGACTTCAATAACCTGCTGACCGGCATCATCGGGAACGCCAGTTTGTGCCTGGAGATGGTAAGCGGCGATTCCGAACTCATCGAGCGTCTGCAGGACGTCGTCAAAGCCGGTGAGCGCGCCGCCGAACTGACCAATCAACTACTGGCTTACGCCGGCAAAGGCCGGTTCGTCATCAAGCCGACCGACATTTCCGCGCTCACGGCCTCCATTGCCCCGCTGGTCAAACGATTTGTGCCCTCCAATGCGGAGCTGCGGCTGCAGTTGCAGGAAAATCTGCCGCTCACCGAGGGAGACAGCGGCCAGCTCCAGCAGGTGATCATGAACCTGATCATTAACGCGGGGGAAGCCATCCCGGAGGACGCCCAGGGCCTGATCACGGTGACCACCGGGGTCCGTGAGCTGAACGGCAGGGATCATCATGAAGCATTCGTCGCCGCCTCTCCCATTTCGGGCTCCTACGCCTACCTCGAGGTGCGGGACAACGGCGCCGGCATGCCCGATGACGTCCGCGCGCGCATCTTCGATCCGTTCTTCACCACGAAGTTTCTGGGCCGGGGACTCGGGCTGGCGGCTGTCCTCGGCATCGTACGCAGCCACCGTGGCGCGCTTAGCGTAACGAGCGCGGTGGGCGAGGGCACCACGTTCGCCGTCTATTTCCCGGTCTCCCCTGGCAAATCTGAAAAACCGGGGCAGCCGGAAGGGCAAACCTCAAACGCATCTCCGGAACTTTCCGGTCCGGCCATTGTGCTGATTGTCGATGACGAACCGTCCGTGCGGCAGGTAGCGGCCAGCACACTGGAACGGAGAGGACTGCAGGTTCAGGTGGCCCACAATGGACACGACGCCATCGAGATGTTCGGCCGTCTCCATCACGATATCGCCATGGTGTTGCTCGATCTCACCATGCCGGGGATGAACGGAGAGCAGTGCTATGCGGAGCTCCGCGCCATCTCACCCGGAGTGCCCGTTATCCTCTCGAGCGGCTTTTCAGAATCGATGCTGCAGGACCGTTTCGCCGGCAAAGGTTTCGCCGGCTTTCTGCAGAAGCCGTATACGTCGAAGCATCTGGCCGACAAAGTCGTCGCCGCCCTGGCCAAATACCGGGATGGCAGCGGCAGTCAGCCGGATCACCCCTCTAATAACGGTTAGCCGCTCCGAACCCGCGCAGATTCTGCAGGTCCGCCGCCAGGATGCCCCGGTCCCGCGGATCGATTCCGTTGCTGCGCACCAGATCGTCCAGCGCGTTCACCGCCTTGTGATACTGATGACCGCCGAAACGTCCGCTGGCGCGTTCGGCCTGAAACCGGACCAGTTCCCGTTCCGCGCGCGACACCTTGCCGCGGTTGTACGCATGCTCCATCGCACGCGAAAGGTCCGACTGAATGCGGTCGAGCAACGGCTCGCGGTACGCCCGGCCGTAATTCGGACCGAACACCTGCGCACTCATCCCGCCCGCCAGAAGAGAAACGCTCAGCATTGCCATTACCAGTTTGGTCTTCACGCTCGAATAGACGGCTTTCGAACAGACTTGGTCACCGCGCTTAATCGTCATTTAATAATCACGCTACCATCGAGGGTTGCAGCTCGAACCGGCAACCACCAAAGAACTGTGCGAAGCGCTCGCTGACGCCGCCGCCAGAGGTCGCACCATTACCCTGGGCGGGCGCTTCAGCAAGCGCCAGATGGCCGGCCCCTCCGCCCCCGCCGATGTCACCATCTCCACCGCGCGCATGACCCGCATCCTTCAATACGAGCCGCGCGACCTTACCCTAAGCGTGGAAGCCGGCGCCACTTATTCCGAAGTCTCCCGCGCCCTCGCACGCAACGGCCAGATGATTCCGCTCGATCCGCCGTTTGCCGAATCCGCCACCGTCGGAGGCATTCTTGGCGCGAATATGAGCGGCCCCCGCCGCCGCCTGTACGGCACCGCGCGCGACCTCGTCATCGGCATGAAGTTCGCTACGCTCCAGGGAAAGCTGGTGCAGTCCGGTGGCATGGTGGTCAAGAACGTTGCCGGCCTCGACATGGGCAAGCTCATGATCGGCTCCTTCGGAACCCTCGCCGCCATCGCCACCGTGAACTTCAAGCTCCTGCCGAAGCCCGCCGTTGAGCGCTCCGCGCTGCTTCCGTATGAGACAGTCTCCGCGGCCGCTGAAGCGCGCGACCGTGTTATCCGCGGCGTACTCCAGCCCGAAGCCGTCGATATCCTGAATCCCCTTGTTGCGCCACAGGTGGGACAGCGCGGCTACGTGGTTGCCGTCCAGTTTGGCGGCAATGCCGCCGTCTGCGACCGCTGCGAGCGCGAACTGCGCGCCATCAATTCCACGCTTGAAATCCTGGCCGATGCCGATGAAACCAAATTCTGGCGCCTCATCCAGAACTATACCCAGCGCTTCATCGAGAAGTTCACCGAGGGTGCCGTGGTGCGCGTCTCTTCCTCGCTCGCCCACGTCCCGGATGTACTGCAGTCCCTCGAGGTTCCCGCCATCTCCCGCGCCGCTACCGGGGTCACCTATGGGTACTTCAGCCGGACCGAAGCCGCCGTCCGTTGGCTCGCCTCGTCAAAAAAGCAGCCTTGGCGCTCCGTCATCGAGTTCGCGCCCGAAGCCGAAAAAGCCCGACTCGATCTCTGGCCTTCTCCCGGCACCGATTTTGCGATGATGAAGAAGATCAAGCATCTGTTCGATCCTCAAAATCTTCTTAACCATGGCCGTCTCTACCGCCTCCTTTGAAATCGTTACCGATAAGCCCGCGCAGGCCGATCTCGACCGGTGCGTGCATTGCGGCCTTTGCCTTAACGCGTGCCCCACTTACCGCCAGCTCGGCGTCGAAATGGATTCTCCCCGCGGACGCATCTACCAAATGGTCCAGGTCTCGCAGGGCGCGCCCATCACTGACGCGTACCAGCGCCACATGGATCTTTGTCTCGCCTGCCGCGCCTGCGAAACCGCCTGCCCCAGCGGCGTGCAGTACGGCCGGCTCATTGAAGCCGCCCGCGCCCAGTTGGAACCGCACGTCCGGCGTTCCTGGATGGCGCGCCTGACCCGCCGCTTCGTATTCGGTCACCTGCTCCACTCGCCCGGGACCATGACCTTCATCGGGTCCCTGCTCTATCTCTATCAGGCCAGCGGTTTACAAAAGCTCGTGCGCCTTTCGGGCATTCTCAAGCTAATGGGCAAGCTCGGCAGGCTGGAGCAGCTCTCGCCCCCGGCCCAGATCCCGTTTTTCTTCAGCAAGGTAGGCAAGACCTATCCCGCGGAAGGCAAACAGCGTTACCGCGTCGCGTTTATGGCCGGATGTATCGCCAACGTCTCCTTTGCGCGCCTGAACGAAGCCACTGTCCGCGTTCTGCAGAAGAACGGCTGTGAGGTGGTCATTCCCGCTGGTCAGAACTGCTGCGGCGCCCTGCACGTCCACTCCGGCATTCGCGACGAAGCCCGCAAACTCGCCCGCGCCAACATCGACGCCGTCCTCCCAGGCAACTTCGACGCCATCATCAGCAATGCCGCCGGCTGCGGCTCCACCCTTAAGGAGTACGACGAACTGCTGGAGCACGATGAGGCCTATTCCGCCAAAGCCCACCGTTTCGTCTCGCTCATGAAAGACGTAAACGAGTTCCTCGCTTCGATCGAACTGAACCCGCGCATGGCGCCCGTAAACGCCACAGCCACATATCAGGATTCCTGCCACCTGCTGCATGGCCAGAAGATCAAAATGGCACCGCGCAAACTGCTCTCCCAGGTGCCGGGTCTCGATTTCCGCGAAATGCCCATGGCCGATATCTGCTGCGGCAGCGCAGGCATCTACAACGTCCTCGAAAACGAGATGTCGATGGAAGTGCTGGTTTCGAAAATGGCCAACGTCAACAGCACCGGAGCCGAATGGGTGGTTACCGCCAATCCCGGTTGCATGCTGCAGCTGGAAGCCGGCGCCCGGCTTTATGGAGCGAAGCAGCGCGTCCTGCACGTCGTCGAAGTGCTCGACGAGGCGTACGCCGCTTACCGCACGAACTGATCCACGAAGTCAGCGCCCAGCCCGGCCGCTTCGTAATGCCGCCGGCACATATCGATCTTGCTGAAGACGTCTTCAAAGCCGGTGTGCTGCCCGGCCTCGTCCACGTAATACATGCACCCGGAGATCTGGAAAAACGTAATCATCTCTTCTACGTCCTCCGGAACGTAGAGGGTGTGCGTCTCGCCCGGCGGCTCAAACACATAATCGCCCTCGCGCGCCGTCCAGTCATGCTCCAGATAGCGCCACGCGCCCTTGATCACATATCCATGCACCGGCGCGGGATGCCGGTGGCGGCTCAGGATCCCCGCCTTCCGCACCCGCAGCAGGTTGCACCATGCGCCCGCCAGTGTATTCAGCATCAGCGGCCGGAACCAGACATTCGGAGCCTGCGGCACCCACACCCGTTCGTCATCGGGAACAGCCGTCAGAACAATCTGGGCGGGGGAAAGTGCGTGCGTGCTATGCGCCATATCTCAGACCGAGGAGTACCCGCCGTCCACCGGGATTACAGCCCCGGTGACGAACGAAGCGGCGGACGAACATAAGAATAGCACCGCGCCCGCGATCTCTTCCGGTCGTCCCCATCGCCCCATCGGCGTCCGTCCCAGAATTGTCGCCGCGCGCTCCGCGTCGTCCTGCAGCGCCTGCGTGAAATTCGTCGCCACCCACCCCGGCGCCACCGCATTCACCCGGATCCCCTCCTTGGCCCACGCGACGGCCAGCGACTTCGTGAGCTGCACCACCCCGCCCTTGCTCGCGCTGTAAGCCGGTACGCGCGGCCCGCCGAAGTAGCTCAAAACCGATGCAATATTCACGATTGATCCCCCGCTGCGCACCAGCAGCGGCCGGCACCCCACACACAGCCGCATCGTCCCCGCCAGATTCACGTTCAGCACCTGGAGAAACGATGGCATCTCGAATTCCGCATCGCGCAGAATCATGCCCGCGCAGTTCACCAGCACGTCCAGCCGCTCCAGTCCGCCGGTCAGGGCATCCACGTCTGCCTGCGACGTCACATCCAGCTCCGGCAGTCCACGCGCAATCACTGTCGCGCCCTGCTCCTCAAACGCGGACGCCACCGCGCGGCCAATCCCGGTCGTTCCGCCGGTAACCAGCACCACCTTGCCCATGAACTCCATCTATGGCTTCCACTCCCGCGCCAGCATTCCCCAGATCACCAGATCCAGGAATCGCCCACCCACCCATTGGGCTTCCCGCACCACGCCTTCCCGCTCGAACCCGAGCCGCCGCGGGATGGCACAGCTCTTCGTGTTCCCCGTGCCACACCGAATCTCCATCCGGTGCAACTGATATTCCGTAAACGCATAGGTCACCATCGCCCGGCACGCGCGCGTCATCATTCCGGTTCCTTCATGCGCCGCGTCCAGCCAGTAGCCCATGCTCGTATTCCGATTCAGCGTATCGATCTTGTGCACGCCGATCGACCCGATGAATTGGCCCTCCTGAAAAATGCCCGCATTCAGCGCCTCGCGTCTCTCATATTGCCCGAGGCAGCTGACAATGAACTCCCTCGGCTGCTCTGCCGAGTGCGTGCGGTCCACCCACGGCAGCCATTGCCGCAGCCGCTCCCGGTTCAAGTCCATCAGGCGAAACACCTCTTCCGCGTGATGCTCACGCAGCAGCGCCAGTTCCAACCCGTCTCCCAGATCTAAATGGAACATCACCTCACCGTGTGCGTAACATTCTAACGAATATGTCGCGAACCATCGTCGAGTGGGCCATCAACTTCATCATCCTGATCTTCGCCACCAGCACCATCGCTCAGCCATTCGTCATTCCGACGGCTTCCATGGAAAGCACCCTCATGACCGGCGACCACATGATCGTCGATAAGCTGGCCTTTTCCCCGCCCGGCCCGCTCACCCGGGGTCTGCTGCCCTACGAAGACGTCAAACGCGGCGACATCATCGTCTTCCGCTATCCGATCGACGTTTCGCAGACCTGGGTCAAACGCGCCATCGGCGCGCCCGGCGATCGACATCCATATCCGCAACGGTCAGGTCTTCCGCAACGGCCAGCCGCTGACCGAGCCCTACGTGCAGCACATCTTCCCGCAAACGGATCCGTTTCGTGACAATTTCCCTTCCTCCCCGTCCTTCGGCCTCAAACCGTCCGGCCGCGCTATGCTCGCCAACAACCTGGTCGATGGCGACATCGTCGTGCCGCCCGGCTGCTGGTTCGCGCTCGGCGATAACCGCGACAACTCCGACGACAGCCGCTACTGGGGCTTCGTGCCGCGCGCAAACATCATCGGCAAGCCGCTTCTCGTCTTCTGGTCTTACGATGCGCCCACCGAGGATCTCACCGGCTATTCCCTCCATCACGCGGTCGACTTGGCCGAGCATTTCTTCACCCGCACGCGCTGGAGCCGGACTATGCGCTTTGTCCATGGGGTAGAATGATCCAGCCTATGAAATCAATCTTTCTCACCCTTGCCGCTGTCGCAACGGCATTCGCGCAAAGTCCCGCTGACGCCATCGCCACCGCTGACAAAGGAATCTACAATTCGATCAAAAGCCCCATCGTTCGTGCCGCGCAGAAAATGCCCGAAGAGGACTATTCGTTCAAGCCCACGCCGGATGTGCGCTCCTTCGGTCAGCTGATTGGCCACATCGCCGACGGCCAGTACGAGTTCTGCGCTCCCGTGCTCGGCGACAAGTCCGAACACCCCAGCGTCGAGAAAGCTGCCACCACCAAAGCCGCTCTGATCGAAGGGCTGAATGCCGCGTTCGCTTACTGCGATAAAGCGTGGAGCGGCATGACCGATGGCAAGGGCGCCCAGAGCGTTCATTTCTTTGGCCGCGACATGCCCGCGCTTTCCGTACTGTCCTTCAACACCGCACACAACGACGAACACTATGGAAATATCGTCACCTACATGCGGCTCAAGGGCCTGGTCCCGCCCTCCAGCGAAAAGAAGTAAGCCCGCCTTCTAAAACCGCACGCGGCTTTCGAGATTAGCCTCAATCTCCGGCCGCGTGCGCCATGCCGTTCTCAACTCCTTGCGGGTCAGGTACGGTAGCTGGTCCGTCTGGTGCGGCGACCCCGGCTGTGACGAGTTCCCATAAGACATCAGCACTTGCGCCTTCATAGGCTTGCTGAATTCCACCGCCGCCACATACGTCTCGCCATGCACCTGGGAGCGCGTACCGTTGTGCAGCGGCCCGAACGTGATCACTCGGAAGATCCCCAGATTCCCGAATCCGCCGTTCGCCGGCAGGTCCACGCCGGCCCACTGGAACCGCATCACCTGTCCCCACGGCACATCGAGTGCTCCGAACTGTTTCAGCGTCTCCTCCGCCGCCTGATCCAGTTGCTGCGCGCACTTCGCCGGATCCTTCAAACCCCGCGGCGTGGTAAGCGGATCGTGCAGTTGAAACGGCACGGCAAAGCCCGCCTGCGAACCCAGCGCGGGACCCATGAACCGTGTCGCCCACGCATAGAACAGCACCGCGCCCCGGCTGTCCGCATTCACATGCCGGTCCCACGTCTTCAGCACGGCCGCCGCTTCCTTCGCGCGCTCGGTTCCGAATTTCGCCGCCGCGTCCAGCAGGTCCTGCAGGACCCGGTCCGCCAGCTCCGCGCGCGTCGAATGCTTCTTCTCGAGCAATTGCTCGTAGCTGATCTTCGGGTCCTCTGACAGCATGCGCAGGGACCGCTCCGCGCGGAACGTCGCCACCTGCGGCGCAATGTACGGCGGATACTTCGAGGGATCCAGACTGTTCGGCCACGCCGCGTTCCACGGTGGATCGTTCGTATTCGCCACATATCCGTTCGGCGGGTCGATCACCTTCGGCAGTTCATCGTATGTCAAATAACTCTTCCACAGCGTCTCCGACGTATCCCCCGGAACGATGCCCGCCCAGTACGCCAGGTCTCCCTTCCCCCGGCGCGGCAGCGTGGCATTCCACAGATACTCGATGTGGCCGTCGCGGTCCGCGTAAAGAATGTTGAACGTCGGCACCTGCAGCCGCCGCAGCGCGTCCTGGTAATGCGCGAAATCGTGCGCCGTCGCCATCTGCCAGTACTGCTCCAGGAGGAACGGCCGGTCGAGACCCGCCACCCGCATCGCAATCGGGTCGCCCGCATCCTGCTTGATCACCGGCCCCTGCACGGTGCGCACAATCGGCAGCGTCTCGTTGCGAAAGCTTCCGTCCGCCTGCCGGATGAGGATCTCATGCGTGTCTTTTTCAAACGGCAGAACCTTGCCATCCATCACATAGCCTTCGTCCTGCTTCTTCACCCGGTACAGATCCACCGCGTCCGCCGAGTTCACCGTCTGGTTGAATCCCAGATATTCGCTGAACATAAACCGCAGCACCGGAAACCCCACCTGACTCGCCCCGTATAAATCGATCCCCGGTGCCGTCAGATGAATCTCGTAGTAGGTCGACCAGTCGCCCCACGGCAGATGCGGATTCCCCAGCAGCATCGCGTGGCCGCTCGCGCTGTGCGAAGGCGCAATCGCCCAGCCGTTCGAGCCAACCCCTTCCGGCGTATCAAGTATGTTCCGGGCCTCCCGCACCGGCGGTCCGGCCGCCGCCAGCCGCTGGGACCCGATGTAAGTGAAGTGCACTATGCGGTGCGTATGCTCAATCGGATCCAGAGCGCTTACCGGCAGCACCCGCTTCGCCTCCTCCGAGAGCGCGCCCGGATTCTTCGCTGCGTAATCGTTGATGCCCTTAGCGAACGCCTCCAGATAGCCGCGAAACTCCGGCGTCTGCGCCTTCAGCCATTGCGCCGAGCGCTGCGGGACGCTGTTCGTCCACACCCATTTGTCGTTCGCCAAACCCGCCGGTCCGAAGTATTCCGCCGCCCGCCCGCGCGATTCTCCGTAGAGCTTCAGCAGCAAATTCCCGTGGCTCTGCGCCTGCGCCCATCCATAGCAGTAGAAAAGATCCGCCGTCGATCTGGCATACACATGAGCGACGCCGAACCGGTCCCACAGGATCTCCGTTCCCTTCTCCGGCGACGCGCCCCGTGCCAGTGCGGAAATCAGGAAGAAGGAAGCGGCATATCGGGAAAGGCGCATCGGATCATTGTAAAGCTCCTGGCTCCGCGCTCGCCCATTCGCGCCAGTGATGATAAAACAGCGCGACCGGCAGCCCCACCACGTTCGTGTACGAACCCTCGATCTTGTCCACGTACCGTGCCGCGAGCCCCTGGATGGCGTAAGCCCCTGCTTTATCCATCGGCTCGCCCGACGCCACATAGTCCGCGATCTCCGCATTTCCCATCGGCGTCATCCATACCCGGGTCACCGACCAGTCCGTCACCTCCTGATCTCCCGCGCGCAGCGCAATGCCCGTCATCACCTCGTGACGCCGGCCCTCCAGCAGACGCAGCATGCGCGTGGCATCTTCCGCATCGCGCGGCTTGCCCAGAATCTCGCCATCGATCACCACCACGGTGTCCGCCGCCAGCACCAGTTCCCCCGGTTCGGCCGCCACCGCGATCGACTTATTCTGCGCCAGACGCTGTACATACGCTTCCGGTTCTTCGTCCTCGAGCAAGCTTTCGTCCACCTCTTTCGCCCGCACGGTGAACTCGAAGCCCGCGCTGCGCAACAGCTCGCTTCGCCTCGGAGATTGTGACGCCAGCACCAGTTTCACCGCGTGCCGCACCCAGTGGTTATCTGCATATCCGTTACAGTACCCCATGCTAGACTTTGAGATTCCCCGCATGGAAACCGCCAGTCGCATCTTCGGCCAGATGAGCACCGCGGCGCGTCCCATCACCTCGGAACAGGTGGTGCTCGGTGCGTGGCCTCGCGCCGTGGGAAAGAAGATTGCGCAGAACACCCGCGCCGCCAAACTGGTCCGCACGCGACTGGTGGTCGAAGTCGAAGACGCCGTGTGGCAGAAGAATCTCTTCGGCCTTTCTCTTCACATCCTGAAGAACGTTCAGCGGTCCGTCGGCCCCGGCCTCGTCGACGACATCGAATTTCGAGTTGTGCCCAAACGCCGCCAGCCCCACCGCGCTAGCGCCGCTGTGCCGCTGCTCCAGGATGAGGCGGATCAGATCGCCGATCCTGTGCTGCGCGACATCTACCGCGCCTCCCGCCGCAAAGCGCTGGCCTGAATCTCTCAGTATGAAAATCACGGAAAAAGAGGTCCGGTACGTCGCCGGCCTCGCCAACCTTAAACTCGCGGAGCCTGAAATCGCCCGGCTCGCCCATGACCTCGACGAAATCCTCGCCCATATGGATCGTTTGGGTGAAATCGATACGGCAGGCGTAGAGCCTATGGCACAGGTGCTCTACGACGCCCCCGAAACGGCCACCCTGCGCGAAGACAAACCGCGTCCCACTTTGGGCGCTGAAGCCGCGCTCGCCAATGCCCCGCTTTCCGGACCCGGCTATTTCAAGGTGCCGCTGGTGATCGAACGGTGACCATCACTGAAATTCATGATGGCCTGCGCGCGCGCCGGTTCTCCGCCGAGGAAATCGCCCGCGAAGCTCTCGCTCACGCCGAGCGCGTGAATCCGGAAACCAATGCGTATCTGTTCTTCTCACCCGAACGCGCCATCGCACAGGCGGCAGCGGTGGACCGCCAGTTCGCCGCGGGTGAACCGGTCGGCGCTCTCGCCGGCATCCCCGTCGCGGTAAAAGACGTCATCCTGGTGAAAGGCCAGCGCGCCACCTGCGGCTCGAAGATACTCGAGCACTACATCGCGCCCTATGACGCCACCGCCGTCACGCGTGTCGAAGCCGCCGGCGGGGTCATCGTCGGCAAGACCAACTGCGACGAGTTCGCCATGGGCTCGTCCAACGAAAACAGCGCCTTCGGTCCGGTCCGCAATCCCGTCGCGCTGGACCGTGTTCCCGGTGGCTCGAGCGGCGGCTCCGCTGCAGTCGTTGCCCAGGGCACCGCCTGTGTCTCGCTCGGCTCGGATACCGGCGGTTCCATCCGTCAGCCGGCATCCTTCTGCGGCGTTGTCGGCGTCACGCCCACCTATGGCCGCGTCTCACGCTACGGCCTCGTCGCGTTCGCCAGTTCCCTCGATCACATCGGCCCCTTCGCCCAGAACGTCCGCGATGCCGCCACACTACTGCACGTCATCGCCGGTCATGACCCTCTCGATTCCACTTCCGCCGCCGCCCCCGTGCCCGCTTACACCGGCGCGCTGTCCGGCGACGTTCGCGGCGTGAAGCTCGGTGTCCCAAGGGAGTACTTCCGCGACGCCACCGGCGAAACTGCCTCCCTCGTCACTCGCGCCATCGATGTCCTCCGCGGCGAAGGCGCCGAAATTATGGAGATCAGTCTTCCCTCCACCGATTACGCCATCGACACCTATTACGTTCTCAGCACCGCCGAAGCCAGTTCCAACCTGGCCCGCTACGATGGCGTCCGATACACCACCCGCTCACCCCACTCCGATACTCTCGCGGATATGTTCCGCAACACGCGCGGAGAAAATTTCGGAGCCGAAGTCAAACGCCGCATCATGCTCGGCACTTATGTTCTGAGCCACGGTTACTACGACGCGTATTACCTGAAAGCGCAAAAAGTCCGCGCCATGATTACGCGTGATTTCACCGACGCATTTGCAAAGGTGGATGCCATTCTCGCCCCCGTCTCGCCCTTTCCCGCTTTTAAACTCGGTGAAAAGGTTAATGATCCCATGCAGATGTATCTCTCCGATATTTACACCGTCACCGGCTCACTCGCCGGTATTCCCTGCATGAGCGTCCCCTGCGGGCTTACCTCGGAACGCCTGCCAGTTGGCCTGCAGATTCTGTGTAATCATTTCGACGAGTCAACCATGTTCCGTATCGCAGATGCCTTCGAAAGAATAGTAAAGTAAGGTACGTCATGCCATTCACACTTCCTCCGCTGCCTTATGCTTCCGATGCGCTTGAGCCTTACATCGACAAAGCGACTATGGAGCTTCATCACGATAAGCACCATAACGCTTATGTAACAAACCTGAACAAAGCTCTCGAGTCCGCTCCGGAATTAGCCAGCGCGAAAATCGAGGACCTTCTGGCGAATAACTGCGCCAAAGTTCCCGAAAATATCCGCACGGCCGTCCGCAATAACGGCGGCGGTCATCTGAACCACAGCATGTTCTGGCTCATCATGGGTCCCGGCGGCCCCGGTCAGCCCGAGGGCGCTCTCTCCGAAGCCATCACTTCCACCTTCGGCAGCTTCGATCAGTTCAAAGAGAAGTTCAATGCCGCCGGCGCCGCCCGTTTCGGTTCAGGCTGGGCCTGGCTTGTTAAGTCAGGCGATAAACTCGAAATAACTTCCATGCCCAACCAGGATAACCCTGTCATGGATGGCAAGGTCGGCATTATGGGTCTCGATGTCTGGGAACATGCCTATTACCTGAAGTATCAGAACCGCCGTCCGGAATACATGGCCGCCTGGTGGAACGTCGTGAATTGGAAAGAAGTCGAAAAGCGCTTCCACTCTTAGATCGATCGGTGCGAATTCGGTGGAGCTCTTCAGTTTCGATGCGGATTATCTTTCGCGCCTCCAACGCTCGGATGCCTCCACCGAACAGCACTTCTTTACTTACTTCTCCAAAATGCTGGTCATCAAGCTTCGGAGCCGATTGCGCTCCTCTGAAGCGGTCGATGACATTAAGCAGGAAACGTTCCTCCGCGTCCTGAAAGCCGTCCGCGCCGGCAACGTCATCCACAGCGCGGAAAAGCTCGGCTCCTACGTCAATTCCGTTTGTAATTTCGTCCTGCTGGAGCACTTTCGTTCCGGCAAGCGGGAACACCCAATGGACGATCAGATAAATGAGCCCGTCGATCACACCATCGATCTCGAGGGTTCCCTGCGCACCGAAGAAACCCGCGCGCAGGTGCGTGAAGTGCTCGAAACTCTCGACAAAAAGGATCGCGATCTGCTCCGCGCCCTTTTTATCGAAGAACGTGATAAGGACGCCATCTGCCGTGAATTCGGCGTCGATCGGGACTACCTGCGCGTGCTCCTCTATCGCGCCAAAGCTCAGTTCCGTTCCCGCTGGTAGCGCGCCAAAACTAGCGCGCCACGGCCAGCGCTTCCACCAGACGGGGACGCGGCACTTTGCGCATCAGCACGGCCCGCAGCCGCGAATTCGGATGGTCCATCTCGTACGCCCGCAATGCCACTGCCAGTACACTTGCGGGAATCTCCGATCCCCACTTCAAATCCTGCTCCGCGACGGGAAGCTCGTAAGTCTTGCCAATCACATTCCACACGTTTTTCTGCCGGCGAATTACCTGACAGGTGCGCCGGCCAATAATCCGAATCCCCAGCCCGTTCCGTATGGTGTAGTCTTCGTTGAGTTCCATGTCTCTTCCTATAAGACTAAGACGAGACCGGAAAGGTTCAGGTCGATATCTTTTTGACTTTTAACACAACATTGATAAATCGCTGTAAGGTGTCCACCGGGAGGTTTGCGCGATCCTTTTCGAATCTTCCACTTACACGAATCTGCCCACTGCGGGCTGATTCCGCTGATAAGAAAGTTCTATGTGCGCGCTTAGTTACAGCCGCGCGTCGGTAATAAAAAGGACCCCGGTCTGCAGCAAAAATTAAAAAGCGATGAAGCCCTTCATTCGCGTGATAAATTGAGTCGCAGACGGAGGCTGTACGAATGGTGAACGCCGCGTTCGTCCTGGTTGTCGATGAGGAGCCGGCGGTTCGCCGACTCATTCGCGCCATCCTGGAGCAGAATCACCTGCAGGTGCTGGAGGCCGCCGGCGCGCAGGCCGCGATCGATCTTTACAAAGCTCACTCGGAGGAAGTTGCCCTTCTGCTCACCGATGTCCGTCTCTCCGATGTGGACGGCAACGAGCTCGTCCGCCGCATTCGCGCGATCCGGCCCACGCAGCGCGTCATGTTTGTCACGGGTTACCCGGACGAAGTGGATAAATCCATCACCCGCCTGCAGCCCCTGCCGAAGCCTTTCTCCGCCGCCGAACTCCTCGACAAAGTATTCACTCAGATTGTACGCGCCGCAGCCGCCAACTAACACACCGAGGCTCCGCAGCCGGTCTGTTATGATAGTGGGTTACATCCCATGCCGAAACGTACTTTTCAGCCGAACAACCGTAAGCGCGCCAAAACTCACGGTTTTCGCACCCGTATGAAGACCGCCGATGGCCGTGCCGTGCTGGCCCGCCGCCGTGCGCGCGGACGCCACAAGCTTACTGTCAGCGACGAGGCGTAGAGCCATCGCCGATAGAACCTCTCCACAAGGTGCAAATCGTTTTCCCAAACAAGCCCGGATCCTCCGATCCAGCGATTTCCGCAAAGTTTATGACAACGGTACCCGGGTTTCCGGGCCGTTGTTCGCTGCGTTCTGTCTGGCCCAGCCGGATGTCCCCGGCCCTCGCATCGGATTCACCGTTCCCCGCGCGCTCGGCAACGCTGTGGTTCGCAACCGCCTCAAACGGCGGTTTCGCGAAGCTGTCCGCGGCGGGCTGGATCGTCTGAGTTCCCCGTGGTCCATTGTGATCAATCCCCGGCGCACCGCGATCGAATGCCCGTTTCCCAAACTGGAAAGCGAGATCGTCCGTCTCTTCGATCGCTGCTCCGGTCTGCACCCCGGCAGACCTTAATCGCCCTGCTGCGCGTATACCAATCAGGAGTGTCTCCCTTTCTGCCATCCGCCTGCCGTTTTTATCCCACCTGCTCGGAATATATGCGCGAAGCCGTCGAGCGCCACGGCGCTGCGCATGGCTTCCGCCTCGGCATGGCGCGCCTCTGCCGCTGCCATCCGTTCCATGCCGGCGGCGTCGATCCCGTCCCTTCCCGTGAGGTCCTGAATGGCAGCCGATAAGCCCCAGGACATGCCCATGCAGGCGCGCATGATGATCGCCTTCGCGCTCGTCTTTGCCGTTATTTTCGCCACGCCTTACTTCTTCCGCCTGTTCGCCCCCCCCGCGCCCGCGAAGAAAGCCGTCGTCGATTTCCCCAAAAAGCCAGAAGCCGCCACCAGTTCCGCCGCCCCTGCGCCCGTCCCAGTCACGCCCCCACCCGCCGGTTCCGTCGTCGGCGCCCGGGAAGAATCCACCGTTATCGATACGGATCTCTACCACGTCATCTTTTCCAACCGCGGCGGTGTCGTCCGCAGCTGGACGCTGAAGAATTACAAGGACGGCGCCGGCAAGCCCCTCGAACTGGTTAACCCCGTCGCCATCGAAAAGGTCGGGAATCCGTTCTCCTACGATTTCCGCGAGAAGAAGCCCTCCGTCGATCTGAACAAAGCGCTCTTTGTCTCCTCCTCAAACGGCCTCTCCGTCTCGTTCCAGTATTCCGATGGCCGCGTCTTCGCCCGCAAGGTCTTCGAATTCCAAAAGGACAGCTATCTCTCCACTGTCACTTCGGAAGTCAGTGAACAGGGCGCGCCCATTCTCAGCCTCCTGCAGTGGCGCGGCGGTTTCGGCGATATGGCCGCTCTGAACGCGTATACCCAGCAGGCCGCCATTCGCTACCAGAACGCCGATTCCAAAGTGGAACGGCAGGCTGCCAAAGCCGCCAAGGAAGGTCCGCTCAATAACGACGGCTCCTTCTCCTTCGCCGGCCTCGAAGATCAGTATTTCGCCAGCGTCTTTCTTCCCACCGGCAACGGCTCCATTCAGACCACCACCTTTGACGATAAGGTCGCGACGCCCTTCGACAAAGAGGAACAGGCCTATGTCGGCGTCGCCGTCGGCGGTACCGGCCGCTCCGGCTTCTCGCTCTACGTCGGCCCCAAAGATGTCGATACGCTGCGCCGGGTCAATCCCAAACTGGAACAGATCGTCGATTTCGGCTGGTTCGCCATCATCGCCAAACCCCTCTTCCTGATCCTGCACTTCGTCAACGATCAGTACATTCACAACTACGGCTGGTCCATCATCCTGATCACCCTCGTGATCAACGTCCTGCTGTTCCCGCTCAAGCTGCACCAACATGAAGTCGATGAAGAAAATGCAGGCGCTCCAGCCGCAGATTCCGATCATCAACGAAAAATACAAGAACATCCCCATGCGCGACCCGCGCCAGCAGCAGAAAAATCAGGAGACCATGGATCTCTACAAGAAGCACGGCGCCAACCCCGTCGGCGGCTGTCTGCCCCTCCTGATCCAGATGCCGTTCCTGTTCGCGTTTTACAAAGTCCTCGCCGTCTCCATTGAGATGCGCAGCGCCAACTGGTACTGGGTCCACGATCTCTCGCAACCCGAAACGCTTGCCATCCGCATCCTGCCCCTTCTGCTCATCATCACCGGCTTCCTGCTCCAGAGAATGACCCCGCAGGCCGGCGGCGACCCCGCGCAGCAGAAAATGATGCAGTTCATGCCATTGATGATGGGCTTCTTCTTCTGGAAGGCATCGAGCGGCCTGGTGCTATACTGGCTGACTGGCAACTTCGTGAGTATCGCCCAGCAGTGGTTCTTCAATAAGACGATGACCCCGGCGGACGTCGGCGTGATCCCCGTTAAAGCCGTACCAGTGAAGAAGAACGGCAGGAAATAGAGCTTGAGTGAGAAAAAATATACTGTAGACTCCATCGGTCCCCGGATTGAAGAGTTCCTCGAACTGATCCTCGAAGACGCCGATTTCGATCTCGAATACGAGCTCACCGAAGGCGATTCCTCCAACCCCGAGATTGAAAATCCCGAGGTGGTGGTCAAGTTCAGCGGCCCCGATGTCGATCTGCTTCTGTCCAACCGCGCGGAACTGCTGCTCGCCCTGGAACAGGTCACCATGGAAGCACTCCGGATGCCCTCCGAGGATCACTCGCGGCTCTCCTTCGACGCGAATGATTACCGCATGCTCCGCATTGCCGAGCTGCGGATGAGCGCCAACGCCGCCGCCGAAAAGGTTAAACATACCGGCGATCCGTTCCGCTTCAATCCCATGAACAGCCGCGAGCGCCGCGTCATCCACATCGCGCTCCGCAACGAAACCGAACTGCGCAGTGAGAGCGCCGGCGTCGGCGGTTACCGCCACGTCATCGTCTATCCCGCCGGTATGCCCAGCCTCCCGGAACCGCCTCCGCCGCCTCCCCGTTCCTTCGATCGCGGACCCTCGCGCGGCAATGACCGCGGAGACCGTCCTCCCCGCGGCGGAGACCGAGGCCATGGACCTAAACGAAACGATCGCCGCCCTTTCGACCGCTCCCGGCCGGGCGGGCCTGGGCGTCGTCCGGATTTCCGGTAAACAGTCCCGCGCCATCGCGCAGTATCTCGTCCCCGGCATCGCGCTCGAACCCTGGCACGCCCGCATGGGGACGCTCGTCGGCGGACGTCGATCGGGTCGTCGTCACCCTCTTTGCCGCTCCCCGCTCTTACACCGCGGAAGACGTAGTCGAAATCTCCTGCCACGGTTCCCCCGTGGTTCTCCGTTATTGTCTCGAGCAGGCCGTCGCCGCCGGAGCGCGTCTCGCTGAACCCGGCGAATTTACCCTCCGCGCTTACCTCAATGGCCGCATCGATCTTCCCCAGGCCGAAGCCGTCCGCGATCTCATCGACGCCACCACGCTCTATCAGGCAAAAATCGCTTCCCAGCAGGCCGAAGGTTCCGTCTCGCGCCGCCTCGCGCCTCTCAAACATCGGCTCATCGAACTCATCGCCCTGCTCGAAGCCGGCATCGATTTCGCCGAAGACGATATCTCCGTCGCCCCCGATGAAGAACTCATCGGCCGCCTGGCTCCCTATTCAGGACGGCCTCGAAAACATGGCCCGCAGCTTTGCCTACGGCAACCTGGTTCGCTCCGGTCTCACCCTTGCCCTGGTCGGCCGCCCCAATGTAGGCAAAAGCAGCCTCTTCAATCGTCTGCTCGAACAGGACCGCGCCATCGTCACCGATATTCCCGGCACCACGCGCGACCTCATTTCCGAAACCGCCGCCATCCGCGGCATCCCCGTCCGCCTCGTCGATACCGCTGGCATTCGTGAAGGCGAAGGCCTCGTCGAAACCCTCGGCATCGAACGCAGCTATCAGGCCATGGCCGATGCCGATGTCACCCTCGTGGTAGTCGATGGCTCCCGGCCCCTCGCCGCCGAAGATAAAGCGCTCATCGCGCGGCAGGCCGGTCGTTTCATCCTTGCCGCCAACAAATCCGATCTGGGCTCCGTAACTCCCGGAATCCCGGTTTCCGCTCTTACCGGCCATGGGCTCGAACAGCTCCGCGACGCCATCCTGCCCGAAGCCGAAGCTGCCGGCGAAACCGGCTTCATCACCAGCCTTCGCCATGAGCGCCTGCTTCGGGAGAGCCTCGACGCCCTCACCGCCGCACGCCAGGCAATCCAATCCCGCATTCCCCATGAGATGCTGCTGCTCGATCTCTATACCGCTCTTCGTCCGCTCGATGCCATCACCGGCGCCACCACCGCGGACGACATCCTGAACCGCATCTTTTCCACCTTCTGCATCGGCAAGTAACTCGCCTCCGGTCAAATGCTACATACTGGGGTTGAGCCAAATCCATGAATGATCCCGGCCTCTCCCGACGTTACTTCTTCTTCGGCACCCTCCTGACCGCCGCCGTCCCCGCCGCGGGTTATGGTTCGGTCGCTTCTCTTCGTGCTCTGGGCTACAAGCCCTTCTATGACAAGCTGAACGTCGCCTCCATTGGCTGCGGCGGTCAGGGCGGCGTCGATCTGGTCGATGTCGCGCGCACCGAAAACATCGTCGCCCTCTGCGATGTCGACGAAGTACGCGCGGCCGCTAACTTCCGGCGCTTCGACAAGCAGCCGAAGTACAAGGATTTTCGCGTCATGCTGGAGAAGGAAGGGAAGAACATCGATGCCTGTACGATCGGCATTCCTGACCATATGCATGCCACGGTAGCTCTCGCCTGCATGCAGCACGGCAAGCATGTCTATGTGGAGAAACCGCTCACCCGCACTCCCTGGGAAGCGCGCCTGCTGCAGGATGCCGCCGTGAAGTACAAGGTCGCCACCCAGATGGGAAATCAGGGTTACTCCCATGAAAGTATCCGCGTCGCCGCCGAGATAGTCTGGTCCGGCGCCATCGGAGATGTAACCGAAGTACATGTCTCCGCCTCACCCGGCACTCATCCCACCGGTCTGCAGGAGCCCCCGCCCGAATCCGCCGTCCCTGGCTCTCTCGATTGGAACCTGTGGCTGGGAGACGCCGCTATGCGTCCCTACAGTGCCGAATACACTCCCTATAACTGGCGCGGCTTCTTTGATTTCGGCACCGGCCAGATTGGTAACTGGGGCATCCATACCATGGGTCCGGTCAACCTGGCTCTGCAGCTTGGGGCTCCCTCCAGCGTCGAACTCGTCCGCGTCGAAGGCCGGAGTAAGTTAAGCTTCCCCGAACGTGCCGTCATTCGTTTTGAGTTCCCCGCACGCGGTGAAATGCCGCCTGTTGCTGTCTACTGGCATGACTCCGCCCGCCCCGGCGACCCCGAAGCTTACAACGTACCCGGCGAGGAGAGTGAGATGGTACTTCCCTCTCCCAATAACCTCGCCGAGAAAGGCCGCGGCCGTGCCACACCCGCGCGCGGCTTTGGCGGTGGCGGCGGTGGTGGAGCTCCCAGACCGGCTGGCAACGGTCAGCGCACCGGAGCCGGCGGCCCCGGCGTTGCAGTCTACGGACCTCCCCGCGAACCCAACAAACCCGGCATCCTGACCGGCAACGGCGCGGTCTTCGTCGGAACCAAAGGCATGATGTCCACCGTCGAACGCGGCGAAGGTGTCCAGTTGCTGCCTCTCTCCCGCTGGCAGGATTACACGTTGCCGCCTCAGCTGCTCACGCGCTCCCCCGGCCACATGCTCGATTGGGTTCGTTATTGCAAAGGCGGTGAGCCGTCCTGTTCTAACTTCTCCATCTCCGGTCCCTTTGCCGAATGGATGCTGCTTGGAGTAATCGCCTTCCGCGTACCGGGCAAGCTGCAGTGGGACAGCAAAAACCTGCGCTTTACCAACAGTGCCGAAGCCAATCAGTACGTCAAGCCGGCCTTCCGCAAAGGTTGGGAACTGAAGCTCTGATCTCTCGCTGACTCGAATACGCTCCTGACTCGCGGCAGTTGTTTCCTACTCAGCCACGCCACTAATTCTTCGGCCAGTAATTATGGCCCTTTCCCGGGCATGTGGTTATGTGACAAGATAAGAGCGTCTCACGAAAAGAACTAATACATATGGCAAAAGAAATTTCACAGGAAATAATCAGCGCTGCAATTCAGGGCTTTGAACACCAGAAACACATGATCGACACTCAGATTGCCGAGCTTCGCGCCATGATGAGCGGCAACTCGGCCCCGGCCGCCGAGACCGTTGCGTCCGCCCCGGGGAAAACGCGCAGAAAGATGTCCGCTGCTGCCCGCAAACGCATCAGCGAAGCACAGCGCCAAAGATGGAGTAAGTCACGCGGTCAGGCGACTGCTTCCGCTCCTGCCACGAAGAAATCCGCCAAATCCTCCGGCCGCCAGCTCAGCGCCGCCGGCAGAGCCGCGATCGTCGCCTCGCTCAAAAAGCGCTGGGCTGCTAAGAAAGCCGAAGCCGCGACGTCCAAAAGGTAATCACTCCGCCCCTCGCTTCTCCCCCCCGCGTTGACAACCTCGATGCGTGTTGCATAATAGTCCTGCAACACGCATTCATCCCAATCCGTAGCCTGGGTTTCTGAGCAGAATTTCGGTCCGGTTTACACCGGCAGATGGCCCCCGTCGTCCCTGCGTGCTGTCATGCAGTTCCAGAGAGGACAGAGACGATGTTATTGGGAAGAATTCTGCTCGCAGCAGGCACGCTGATCCTGCCTGCCTCACTTGTCGCCCAGAATCTGGGAGCCATTGTAGGTGTAGTCCGTGATCCTTCGGGAATTGTTGTTCCCGGGGTCCTTGTAGAAGCGTCCAGCCCGGCGCTCATTGAAGGAAGCCGCAGCGCCACAACCGGCGGCAATGGCGAATTTCGCATCGTCGATCTCCGCCCAGGCGATTACACTGTCACCTTCACCCACGAAGGCTTCCGCACCATCCGGCGCGAAAACCTCTCCCTCGGCGCGTCATTCTCACTCACCGTCAATGAAACCCTGGTAGTCGGACAAACGGCGCAGCAACTGACTGTTACGGAAGCTCCCCCGGTTGTCGATGTCCAGAATTCTCTTCTCGAAAAGGAAATGGATCGCGCCACCCTGAATGCCATCCCTACCGGCCGCGACCCCTTCGCCGTCGGCCAGATCATCCCCGGCGTCTCCACGGCCACTCCCGACGTCGGCGGCACCGGCGGCATGCAGCAGCCCACGCTTCAGGTGCATGGCTCCAATGGCAATGACAACGTGTTCGTCGTGGATGGCATGCAGATCCAGCACACCGGCTTCTCCGGCAATCAGACTGGCTTCTATTACAACGACAGCCTGATGCAGTCCATCACCTATCTCACCAGTACCCTGCCCGCGGAAGCGCCCGTCGGCGGCATCCAGATCAGCATGATTCCCAAAGATGGCGGCAACCAGTTTCATGGCTCCGTCTTCGCCACCGGCGCCACGCAAGGTATGCAGTCCGATAACTCCAATGCCAGCCTCGCCGCGCTCGGCTTGAAAGCCCGCAACAAAGTCGATACCGTCTACGATCTGAATTCCGACCTCGAAGGACCCATTGTCAAAGACCGCCTCTGGTTCGCTTCCAGCTTCCGTCGCTGGGGCGCCAATAACTTCCTTGCCAATACCTTCACTCCCGCCGGAGCCCAGGCCATCGATGACAACCGCCTCACCGATCTCGCGCTCCGCCTCACCTACCAGATCAACAGGAACAACAAGCTATCCGCCTCTTACGATCGCGGCTTCAAGTTCCGCGGCCACCGTCCCAACAACCTGATCGGCGCCTCTTTCTCCGATCCTCTGGCCGACGTCGTCCAAAAGAGCTGGATGGTTTACATGGGTCAGGCTCACTGGACTTCCACCATCACCAATCGCCTCCTGATCGATGTCGGCATGACCTACATGCCTGTCTATTACAACCTCGGCTTCGAACCCGGCGCCGCTCCCGGTGTTATCGCCCAGTACGACATCGTCACCTCCACCATCCTCAAAACCTCACCCCGCGTGGATACCGATCGCGGTTCTTACACCACAATCAGCGCCAACGCTTCCTACGTCAGCGGCTCGCACAATCTAAAATCCGGGGTCCAGATTCGCAAAGGCTACTTCCAGGAAACCTTCCAGATGAATGGCGACATGGTGCAGATTCTGTCCAACGGCGCTCCCACATCCGTCCGCCTCTACAACACCCCGCTCACGCATCGCGAAGATGTCAATCCCGATCTCGGCTGGTTCCTCCAGGACTCCTGGCGTCTCAACCGCCGCGTCAGCCTGAACCTCGGCATCCGTTTCGATCACATGGCCATGAATATCCCCGCCCAGGGCGCTCCCGGCGGCGCATGGGTGCCCGCCCGCAGTTTCCCCGCGCAAAATGGAATCGTCGACTGGAACACCTGGTCGCCTCGCATTGGCGTCGCGTGGGACGTCTTCGGCGATGGCAGGACCGCCGTCAAGGGCGGCATCAGTAAGTACGACGTCCTTGAAGGCTCGTCCCTCGCTCAGAACGTCAACCCCAACTTCATTGCCTACGAAACCTGCCCGTGGACCAGTCTCACGCCGCCCACTCCCGGCCAGGCTCTCTCCGGCTGCACCGGCTTCTCCGGGAACAACAACCATATTGATCCCAGGATGAAGCGTCCCTATCAGTGGGAGTACACCGCCATGGTCCAGCGTCAGATCGGCGCCAACACTTCCGTCAGCGTCGGCTACTACGGACGTAAGTTCCTGGATCTTTTCGGCACCGTCAACGTAGCCGTACCCTCCACCAGTTACACTCCCGTTCAGATTGCCAATCCCCTCACCGGCGGCTCGCTGACAGTCTACAATCAGCTGCCCTCCACTCTTGGACAGAATAATCTGCTGCAGAAGACTCTGCCCAATCTCTACGAGCACTACAACGGCGTGGAATTCCAGGTCAACTCACGCTTCCGCCGCGGCACCGTCTTTGCCGGCTTTACCATCGGCCGCGATTTCGGTACTCCCAGCGGCGGCAGCGCCGACCTGAATAATCCCAACAACCTGATTAACTTCGCCGGAGAGCAGAACTATGACCAAACCTATCAGGTTCGCGCCGGTTTCACCTGGGAACTGCCCTTTCACATCCAACTCGCCGGAACGGTGCGCGAAAACTCAGGCCTGCCCCAGGGCCGCAGTTACACCGTGACCCAGGCGATTGTCCCCGGACTCACCCAGGTAACTCAATCCATCCTCGTCGCGCCCCCCGGCCAGTTCCGTTATCCCTGGCAGAACCTGATGGATCTCCGCTTCTCCCGCGTCTTCCACTACCGCGAGCGCATCCGGATGGAACCGCTGGTGGATCTCTACAACATCTTCAACAGCAGCGCCATCACCAGCGCCGTCACCACCATCGGCCCGTCGCTTGGCAAGCCCTCCAACATCGATATGGGCCGTCTCCTTCGCCTCGGTGGCCGCGTCACCTTCTAAGTCTCTCTATGTCTAAGTTCCCTTCTCTCATCCCCGGCGTCGCCCCGCGCGTTGGCGTCGCCGCTGCCGCCTTGGCCGCCGCCCTCTTCAGCCTCAGCGCCGATCGGCCTTTCGTCGACTGGACCTCGTGGGGCGGCGATCCCGGCAGCGGCCATTACTCCACCCTCACCGGCATCAATACGAAGAACGTCTCGCAGCTCAAACAGGTCTGGGTGTGGAAGACGGGCGAAACGGCCTCGCAGCAGTACGGCACGCGCCCAGGGATGTTTGAGAACACCCCCGTGACGCTCGACAACATGGTGTTCGTCACGTCGCCTTACAACAGGGTTGTCGCTCTTGATCCGGAAAAAGGCTCCGTCCTGTGGAGCTACGATCCGCATTCCATTGTCGATGGTCAGCCCGCCAACGGCACCGGCTATGTCCATCGCGGAATCGCCGTCTGGCGTGACTCCCAGGACCACAACCAGCCGCGCATCTTTCTCAACACGCGTTACCGCCTCATATCGCTCGATGCCAAAACCGGTCTGCCAGTCAAATCCTTCGGCGATAACGGCGTTGTCGATCTCAGCCAGGGTCTCGTCTGGCAGATCAACAAAATGCACTACTCCGAAACCTCGCCGCCCGTCATCTACAAGGACCTCATCATCCTCGGCAACGGCGTTGGCGATCGCCTCACCTATAAGAACGACCCTCCCGGCGACGTTCGCGCCTTTAACGCGCGCACCGGTAAGCAGGTCTGGAGCTTCCACACGATCCCCCAGGCCGGCGAAGTCGGGAACGAAACCTGGGGCAACGATTCCTGGAAGTTCACCGGCCACACCAACGTCTGGGCGCCCTTCACTCTCGACGAAAAGCGCGGCCTGCTCTATCTCCCCGTCAGCACCCCCAGCAACGATTTCTACGGCGGCAACCGGCCCGGCAATAATCTCTTCGGCGAAACGCTGGTGTGCCTCGATGCCGCCACCGGCGCGCGCAGGTGGCACTACCAGATCATTCACCACGGACTCTGGGACTACGACCTCGCGTCGCCTCCCACGCTCGTCAACATCACCGTTGATGGCAAAAAGATCGACGCCGTCGTCCAGCTCACCAAACACGGCTTCGCCTTCGTCTTTGATCGCGTAACCGGCAAACCTGTCTGGCCCATTGAAGAACGTCCCGTTCCCGCCAGCGATGTTCCCGGCGAGCATGCTTCTCCCACGCAGCCCTTTCCCACCAAGCCCCCGCCCTTCAGCCCGCAGGGAGTCACTCTCGCGGATGCCTTCGACCTCACGCCCGAACTGCAGGCCGAAGCACAGGCGGAAATGAAGAAGCTGCGTCTCGGCCCGCTGTTCACTCCGCCTTCCCTCCAGGGCACGCTCGGCCGCCCCGGCATCATCGGCGGCGCTAACTGGGGCGGCGGCGCCTTCGACCCCGAAACCGGCATGCTCTACATCAAGACCACCAACACGCCGGCCATCTTCAAGGTCAAAAAGCCCGACCACTCATCCGCCAACCCGCGCGCCTCCGAAGTCGATGCTGAATGGAACGGCGATCTCGGTACCCCCGCCACGTTCCACGGCCGCATCCCGCTCACCAAGCCGCCCTACGGTCAGATCGCCGCGATCGATCTCAACCACGGCGTCATTGCCTGGCAGCAGCCCTTTGGCGACTGGCCCGAACTCCGCGCCGTCCCCGCCCTGAAAGACGTTAAGCTCCCTCCGGTGATCGGCATGAGCGGACCCCAGGGAGGAATCGTGACCAAAGGAGGTCTCTTCTTCGTCGGGGGCGAGGACATGTCCCTCCACGCCATCGATAAAGCCACCGGCACCGACCTCTGGCAGGGCCCCCTCGGAGCCCGATCGTATGGCGATCCAATGACCTACCGCACCCGCTCCGGCCGCCAGTACATCCTCATCGCCGCCGGTCAGGGTCCCGATGCGGAAATCGTGGCCTTCGCTCTCGACAACTAAGCCCGGCAGTAGTATCGGTAACCGGGCGCATCGTTTCCGCGCCCTCTATATAATTGACTTAACCGAACCGATGACCTCCCTGACCATGAGACTCGCATTGGCATTCCTCTGCGCGGCCGGCTTCTCCCTCACCGCTGCGGACCTACCTGATGGGACCGGCAAAGCGGAACTCGCGAAACTCTGCATCAAATGCCACACGCTCGAACAAGCCACCTCTCTGCGCCAGAGCCAGGCCGACTGGGCCGAAACCATCTCCAAAATGGTCAACCTCGGTGCCACCGGCAGCGACGACGATTTCAATAAAATCCTCAACTATCTCGTCAAATTCTACGGACCTGAGCACGGCAAAGCGTCTGACAGCCCGGCGCCGTCTCCCTCTGCCGTCGCCGTCGCCTCCGCTCCTCACACCGAAAACAGCCCATCTCCAGCACCCGGCGTGAACGCGAAGCAGCCCGCGTTCTCCGGCGGCGGAATCGCGGTAGATGCGGCCGATGAGTGGCGCACCTACGGCCATGACCCTGGCGCGATGCGCTTCTCGCCACTCACGCAAATCAAACCCGGCAATGTCTCCCAGCTCAAAGTCGCCTGGACCTATCACATGCGCCCGGCCGGCTTCACCGCGTCTGCCCCTCGCCCGGGTGCCGCCGGTAGTGAAGCGCGCCGTCAGGCCGGACCCATTGGAGACGATCCCGAACCTGCGGGCGGCGGCAACCGGCCGGGCCGCTCCCAGTTCGGCTCCGGCTTCCGTCCGAGCTCGGTCACGCCTCTCGTCATCCACGGCATCATGTACGTCGCCACCCCCTATTCCCGCGTCGCCGCAATCGACCCCACCAGCGGCCAGGAACTCTGGGCCTTCAAACTCCCATCCGGCAACCCCTCTACGCGCGGCCTCGAGTACTGGGCCGGCGACGCCAAAACCTCTCCTCAGGTGGTCTTCGGCTCAAGCGACGGCAAGCTCTACTCGGTGAATGCCAAAACCGGCAAACCCAACCCGGACTTCGGCGACAACGGCGCCGTCAATCTGAATACCGAAGCCATCATGCACGGCCTGCCCGGCCGCAATGCTCTCAGCTCGCCCCCGGTCGTCTATAAAAACCTCGTCATCACCGGCGGCACCACGCAGGAAAATCCTCCCCACGGCCCCGCCGGCGATGTGCGCGCCTGGGACATGCACACCGGCAAGCTCGCGTGGACCTTTCATTCCATCCCGCAGCCCGGCGAAAAGTTCAACGACACCTGGGCCGGCGACAGCTGGAAGAACCGCTCCGGCGTCAATGTCTGGGGCTTCCTCACCGTCGATGAAAAACGCGGCATCGTCTACATGCCCTTCGGCGCACCCTCGGTCGATCAGTACGGCGGCGACCGCGCCGGCAACAATCTCTTCAGCTCCAGCCTGGTTGCGGCCGACGCCAACACCGGCAAATATCTCTGGCACTTCCAGGTCGTCCACCATGACATCTGGGATGCCGACCTCACCGGCGCCCCGGCTCTTATCGACGTCAAACAGAACGGCAAGACCATCCCCGCCGTAGTCGCCATGGACAAGGTGGGCATGGTGTTCCTGCTCAATCGCGTTACCGGCAAGCCCATCTACGGCGTGGAGGAACGCCCCGTCCCCACAAGCGAGCTCCCGCTCGAGCGCGCTTCAAAGACCCAGCCCTTCCCGCTCAAACCCCCGCCGCTTGCCCGCATGACGTTCAGCAAAGCGGATATCGCCACTGTCACGCCCGAACTCCAGGCCGCCTGTACCAAGCTGATCGAAGGCGCGGAGCTCGGCGGACCCTTTCTGCCCGTCACGTATAACCACCTGCGCGTCCAGTTCCCCGGCAACCACGGCGGCGTCAACTGGGGCGGCACCTCTTTCGATCCTCAGCTCGGTTATCTCTTTGCCAATGTCAACGAGCTCGGCCAAATGTCTGGCCTCAAGGACCACGACAGCAAGAGCGGTCAGGCCATGGCCAACGGCCAGGGCAATCGCGTCGATCCCGACGGCCCTTACGAAGGCATCCCCGGCGGCGGCCGTTTCAGCGTCCGCGGCACCACCTCGCAGCAGCTCCCGTGCCAGCAGCCGCCATGGGGTGAGCTCGTCGCCGTCGATGTGAATAACGGCAGCATCGCCTGGAAGGTGCCGCTCGGCGTCACGGACAGCCTCCCCGAAGGCAAGCGCGCCACCGGACGTCCCGGCAACGGCGGCACCATCGCCACCGCCGCCGGCCTGGTCTTCGTCGGCGCCACCGACGACGCCCGCTTCCGCGCCTTCGACGCCAAAACCGGCAAAGAGCTCTGGACCGTCAAACTCGGCGGAGCCGCCGAGGCCACACCGATGACCTACGAAGGCCGCGACGGCCGCCAGTACGTCGTGATCGCCTCGACCGGCGGCGGATTCTTCAACAACCCCGTCACGGACGACAGTATCGTAGCCTACGCTCTGGACAATTCGAAGTAGGTGGCGCAGTACTCGGCCATCGTGCTTGGTGCAACCGGGAACGTAGGCCGACGCATCGTCCAGCTTCTTATCGAAGATCCGCTTTGCGGCAGGGTGGTATTGGTAGCGCGCCGCCAAACGGACTGCTTCGCCGGCCCCAAAGTGTCTGAGGTGGTGGTCGACATGGATCGGCTCGAGCAGGACATTGCGCAGCACAACGTACGAGTCGACGTCGCGCTCGCCGCCTTCGGCGTCGGCAAGGGCAGCGCGAAGATGTCCGATGAGGAACTGCGCCGAATCGAAGTAGCCTACCCGCTCGCATTTTCCCGCGCCGCCAAAGCTGCGGGCGCTCGCGTGTGCGGGGTCCTGACGGCAGTCGGCGCCGACCCAAAATCCGGGATCCGGTATTCGAAGGTGATCGGCGAGAAAGAGAAGGCGGTCGAATCCGTCAGATTTGACTTCTTGGGTTTGTATCGGCCCGCTGTTATTCTCGGCAATTCCAACACACCGGGCATTCTCGGCTCCGTCATGCCGTTGCTGCACTGGGCACTGCCGTCCAGGTATCACTCGATCCACAAAAATGACCTCGCTCGCGCAATGGTGGTGCAGTCGGAGCAGGCGTTCTTCGCGATCGCGCAGGGCAGTACTCGCGAGGAGCCAACGGTGAAAGTATTGGAGTACAGCGAGATGGTGCCCTTTTTCGTCGACGGTGACAGCAGCCAGCCCTGAACCCATACTCTATTCACGGGAAGACTCTGTGTTACAACAAGGCGCTGGGCAAAGGCTCGCTTTGGAAGATGCCTGTGAGCGGCGGTCCGGAACAGCAGATCGCCGAGTCTATTTACCAGTTCAACTACGCCATAACCGAGAAAGGTGTCTGTGTGACGCGCAATCGATCAATCGCTTTCGTGAACTTCTCGACGGGTGAGATCCGGCCCATCTTGACGATGCCGCGACCGGATGCGGGTCTTACTGTTTCGCCCGATGGCCGCTGTCTGCTCTTTTCCCAGGTGGACGCGGTCCGGAGCGACCTGATGCTGATCAGGAACTTCTTTGTCCCGTAGTCCCGGGCCATCCGCGCGCCCTGAGCCAAAAAGCCATGACCCTAAGCCTCCACCAATTCACTTCAGCCCGGGCCGGCTATCGCGGCTCTCTCGAAGGCTGGTCGAAAGCCGGCATCCGCCAGGTCGAGCCGTCCGCCTCCGCCCTCGATGACTTCCTCAAATCCAACTCCCTCGCCAGCGCCAAACGCGTACTTACCGACAACGGCCTCACCGTCGTCTCCGGCGCAGTCGGCGTCACCGGTCTCTGGGAACCCAATCCCAGCTTCGCCCAAAACCTCGAAGCCTTCCGCAAGCGCTGCGAACAGTTCGCCGAACTCGGTGCGCCCCTCGTCTATTCACCCTGCGCCACCTCCGCCCCGTTCACCCCGGGCGACTACCTCCGCTCTCTCGACAACATTCGCCAGACCGCCGAAGTCGCCAGCCGCTTCCACCTGAAAGTCGCCGTGGAGTTCGTTCGCAATTCCACCTTCCTCGCCGCGCTGCCCACCGCCCTGCGCCTCCAGCGCGAAGCAGCCCACCCCGCCTTCGGAATCCTGTTCGACACCTACCACTTCTGGTCCGGCCCAAGTAAGTCCGAGGACATGGACCTCATCCAGCCCGGCCAGATCATCCATGCGCACCTGAGCGACACCCAGAATCTCCCCCGCGAACTGCTCGATCTGCACTCGCGCGTTATCCCCGGTGATGGCGTCGCGCCACTCGCGCCCATCCTGAAACGCCTCGCCGAAACAGGCTACACCGGTCCCGTCTCCGTCGAGCTTTTCCTGCCCAAATTCCAGGAAGCCGACCCCTTTACGCTCGCTGAAGAAATCAAAGCCAAATGCGAACCGCTCCTCGCGCCCTCTCGCGGCACGATGTAAACTCTAGTCCAGGCCTTTTCATGAACACGCCCCCCAAACCTCACCACCATCACCACCACGCTCCTCGCGTCACCCGGCGCGCGCTCTTCTCCACTCTTGTCCCCGGCCTCGTCCTTGCGCCCGCGGCTTTCCCTCAGGGCCCCTCCGACATGGCCGCCCGCTACCGCAAGATGTCGTCCGAGTACGAAACCAAAGGCCTCGCCGATCCCTTCAAAGGCATCACCACCGGCGGCACCGTCGAAGAAGGTCTCTTCGGCATCCATGCCACCGGCGTCTCCACCTCCCCTGTCCGCGGCGCCGCCGAGCGCTTTCTCTCCAGCCTCACCGCCGCCCAGCGCGGGAAGACCATGTTCGCGGTCGACGACCCGGAATGGCGCAAGTGGATGAACCAGCATTTCTATGTTCGCCAGGGCATCAGTTTCGAAGAGCTCTCGCAGTCCCAGCGCGACGCCGCGTTCGGGATGCTCGGCGCAGCCCTCAGCGCGCGCGGCCTCAAACTGACCCGCGACATCATGCGCCTGAACGAAACCCTCGCCGAACTCAGCAACGACCACGAGTTCCTCGGCGAGTGGAAATACTTCATCACCGTCATGGGCAAGCCGTCTCCCACCGAACCCTGGGGCTTCCAGCTCGACGGCCACCACTGCATCATCAATTACTTCGTCCTTGGCGATCAGGTCGTCATGACCCCGTACTTCGTCGGCTCCGAGCCCGTCACCGCCACCTCCGGCAAGTACAAAGGCATCTCCATCCTGCAGGATGAGCAGAACCGCGGACTCGATATGCTCCTCGCGCTCAACCAAAACCAGCGCGCTAAAGCCATCCTGAATCCCAATAAGAAGGACAACTACAACCTAACCGAAGCCTTCAAGGACAACGTGGTTCTGGACTACGCCGGCGCCCGCGTGGCCGAGTGCTCAGCGCCGCAGCAAAAGCAGCTCCTCGACCTCGTTGACCTTTATGTCGGCAACATGAATCCCGACCACGCCCGCGTCAAGATGGACGAGGTTCGGAAGTACCTCGATCGCACGTCCTTTGCCTGGATCGGCGGCTCCGATTCCTCCGCCGTCTACTACTACCGCATCCACAGCCCCGTCATCCTGATCGAGTTCGATCACCAAAAGCCCGCCAACTTACGTCAGTTCGCGAAGGATCCCAACCTGCCGGTCAGGTCCCATATCCACTGCGTCGTCCGCACGCCCAACGGGAACGATTACGGCAAAGACCTTCTCCGCCAGCACTACCTGTCCCACTCCCACGCGGGTTAGGCACCCCATCAGGAGCGGAAGCGCAGAGCCCGCTTCTTCTCATAATCGCGCTCGATGAAATCGGCCGCGGGCTCCGGATTCACATGGCTCCTTCTACAGATCGCCACGCTTGCGAAAAAGCCATTCGCTGTATACGGTTCGCCCCGCAATAAACTCCTGCACCGCTTCCCTGCTCTCGCGCTCAACTACCAGCAACGGACTTCTGACGAACTCACTCCTGAGCACCTGCTTCGGGCGGCGAAGAGGTACGTTGTCACCATGAACAATGGACGTGTTACTCCCATCCGAACCTCAAACGGCTCGAACCCGCTGAGAGCATCAGACGATGCGCCAACCAAAATGATTCTGGCGATCGGCAGCCGGCGCTTTCGGATCGATGCCTACGTTGGATTCTCTGAGTTGCCGCCTCCGAAGTTCGCAGATGAGTCGGTTGATAAGACTGATAGCAACGTACTCGCCTTGGCGCTAAGGTGTGATTACTGTCGACAGCCCTCGCGACTGAAGGGATTCGGACTGAACGGGATCGTGCACGTCACGCCGCCCTCTAACCGCAGGCGGAGCGGTCGCGCGCCAAGCCCATTGCTGATACGAAATGATCACTTTGGCTGTTCAAGGCGGATGGCTCTCCTACCTCGAATTGGTTGGCGCGGGTGTCGGGACAAGGTTCCGGGCCGATAGTCGGTTTGAGCTGCGTTACGACTCACTGATAGATTGGCCAACCGCGCAGCCGAGCTACCTGTTCCAGCCTCTGGAAACCTTTCGATTCGTCATCGCTGCGGGCCAGCATGGCCGTGCTGGTCGAGGGCGGGATGCTGCTCAAACATATGGTTTGCCGAGTGACTGGCTTTGGCTCAGGTAAGACGGGCGCGGACTTCGGAGGGTTGTCGAGATCCAGCACCGACAGCAGATTGCCGACATCACTCGAAGTCTCCCGCGCCGCGAGAGGCTTCACGTTAAAAACCGATTCGATCATCTTTAGAACCGACGTATGATCGAATACGGTGTGATTTACCGCCGGGTTTGACGGCAGACCAACAGTCCAGGGAGACGCCACGATACATGGGCAGCGGCAGCCGAGCAGAGCCTTCCCGTTCACCAGGTCGAGGTCCGTATCATTCGGCGCCTGAGCGCGAGGCGGGGGTACATGGTCAAAGAATCCGCCCCATTCATCGTAGTTCAGCACGAAAACCGTGCTGCTCCACTCAGGGCCGGTCGCAACGGCTCTGTATACCTCTGCGACGAACGCGTCGCCATTGCGGATATCGGACTCCGGGTGGTTGTCGTTTCCCGTGTTCAGCAAGAGGGTGAAAGTAGGGTCCACGAACGATACGGCGGGCAGAGTGCCTTGCGCGCAGTCGGAAAGAAAAGTCGAGAACGAGCGACTGTAGAGGAGCGCGTCAATGGGAAAGAGCGCCAAGAATGGGATGTTGCCATAGTAATACCGGCAGCTTACGCCCGCCTCCGTGCAATGATCGAAAATTGTTGGGTAAGGACAGAGCGACAGACTGTCATCCAGGCGGTCCGTCTGGCCGCAGAGCTGGAAGATGCGATTAGGAAAAGTCGGCGCCAGGATCGAGGGAAAGTACATATCACAAGCAGTGAAGTGACGGGCGAACTGAGAAAAAAAAGGATTATCGGCTTCCTTGTAGTAGCCGATAGCGTAGGCGTCAGCCCCGGGAGTTTTCATGAACCCGTCCATGTGGCCGTTGTCCACCTCGATGCGCCCCCCGGCGTAGCTGTGGTCCGGATCGTTAAATCCGCAGCCTGTCCAATCCGGCGCTAACTCGTGGGTCGGATGGCTGACGCCGTTGACGTCCTCGTATGATAAACCAGCTTGCTGACCATGGGCATTCGGTAGCCAACCGAGAAAATGGTCGAAGCTGCGATTCTCCATCATTACCACCACGATGTGCTTGATTTGCGAATAGGCTGCTCGAAGAGTGTTAGGGTTGAGCGCGGCGGTCGCGGCCAGTCCGCCGGCAGACTTTAGAAACGTTCGACGCTCCATGCCATCTTTATAGGTCAGAAATCTAAATTTTTGTTCAACGGAGGTTATCGAATGTGCAGACTGGTACAGTTAGAGGGAAGTAGATTCGATCGCTTCCAGCCGTTTGAGTCGGCGCACGGTGTTCACGCAGCCATCCCTGCGACCGTAACTTCGCCTCCGAAACTCTCGATGATGCGGTCCAGTTCGGCATCGCTCACTTGCCGGATCGCATCGGCAAGCGCTCGCGCCAGCGTCTGTTCCTCACTGGTAAGCGCCGCCATCGCCTGCCGTTCCCAACGCTCGATGCTTCTGCACTCCTCTGATGGCGATGCCGCAGATTTCCTCGAAATTCTTCAATAATTCGCTTGCCTGTTTTCCCAACCGAAGTGAGGAATGTGATCGCGCCAGCAAACGCCGCGCAGGGAGAACCGCAATGACGATCTTTACTATCGACGCAAACGACAACATCACAATCCACGCAACGCCTGAGCAAGCCCAGCTCTGTATGCGTTCGGGATCGAGCGAACTGTAGACGATTTGAAAGCCGGGGCGTTTCTGTGTTGATTGGGCCGCGCCGCAAGGAGAGGGGCTGTTCCCAAATATATAACTGGAACGTAATCGGCGAGCAAACCAGACTAATATTCGGCTCGGACATCAACGCCGCGGGTCCTGTTAGAATGCACCAAATGGAAGGACGAAGTGGAATGTCCATCCATCCAGAGGAACCGCGATCATGGATCGTAACAAGATGTCGGATCACAACGGGTACTTCAAACGACGATCATTCCTCCACGCCGGCGTCTTGGCGGCCGGTGCCGCCATCGAGACGATACTGCCCGGTTCCGCCCGTAGCCAACAATCGGCGTTGGGGACACACCCGAGTTCCGCCCGCGTTCTCGATCGGCTCAAGAACCACCTCGCGTTTCAGATTTCAGTCGATGTCGGGACCTTGGATCTTGGTCTGACGGTCGCCACTGCGGGGCTCGCGGGTGGAGTCGACATTGTCGAAATGGGGACGCCTCTTCTCAAGACGCAGGGCGTTGCGAACGTCGTGCCCGCGTTCCGCAAGCGATTTCCCGGCGCTCTGCTGCTGGCGGACATGAAAACGATGGACGGTGGCGGCGGCGAGGCGCGCAGCGTCTACGTGGGCGGCGGCAACATATTTAATTTCCTCGCTCTCGCCGGCGTGGATACGGCGAAGTCGATCTGTGCGGTGCGCGATGAGTTCAAGCGCGCGGGCCCCGAAATGCCACGACTTGTCTTTCCCGACATCATGGTGCCGCACCAAGCGCCCGCCAAGCACGCAGTCGAAGTCGCGCTTCGGATGGTCGAGGCCGGCGTCGACGGGGTTGGTATCCACCTGCAGTCCGACGCGCGGCACGCCAATCCGAAACTCATCGAGGACGACTACCTCGGCGATGTGGCTCGCGCTGTCTTCGAACGAATCGGCAAGGTCGCCGTGGTGCAGGTGGTCGGCGGTCTCAGCATCGCACAGGCAAAGAGTCTCTCCAAGGCGGGCCTGCGCTGCTTCGTGATTAGCGGCAATATGGGCCTGCCGGACGGCAGCGCCCGCTACAATCTGCCACCGGACGAGATCCAGCGCTTAGTCGCCGCTTTCATCGCCGGGGTCTCGGGCGCCTAGTGGCCCGGTAATCACCGTTCACGCGTATGCGCACCAGCTTCTGCTGCTGCGTGCTCGACGCATACGCAAATCCGTCGGACACTTTGATACCGTTCACGCTGGGAAAATACTGCGGTACCGGCTGCGTAAGGGAAATCGTCGCGCTATCTGCTCATCTCATTGAGCGGCTCCGCACTCGGCAACCGCCGCCAGTAATAATAAGACAACCCCCACAACACGCTCGTAACACTCGAAGCCACAAACGCCAGCGGACGGTCGTGAATCGAGAAGTGCGCAATCAGCGCCGACACCAGATTCATCGCGAAGCCCGCGTAAGCCCACTCCTTCGCCCGTGCCGGAATCATTGGCACCAGCAGTACAATTACGCCCGCCACCTTCGCCCACGAAAGCTCCACGCGGAAGAAGTCGGCCGGGAAACCCAGCCGCGCAAACGCCTGCGCCGCCTGCGGCAGAATCATCAATTCGTAATACGCGGTAAAGCTCATCTCCAGGCAGAACAGCCCGGTGAAAATCCAAAACGCGATCACCGTCCCTTTTGCGCGCGGCATCTCACTCCTCCTCGCTCCCACTGTTCATCTCCCGAAACTGCGCGGCATACTCCCCGCTCAGCCGCTGCCAGTCGCCGCGCTGCGCCGCCTCCGGACCCGCGATGCGACCAATCGGCGCTCCCGCGAGCAGCCGTTCCAAAACATCGAAACAAATGTGCCAGCCCGCCGCGCCCCACGAAATAAACCGGCGGTCGATCTTATGCCACAGTCGCAGGCGCGTGCCGCCGCCCAGCGCTTCCAGTTCCCACCGCAGATCGCTGTACTCCAGTACCTCGGGCCGCTCGGCTCGCACCACCTCGGCCACATTCGATCTCCCCGTTCCCACCCACGTCAGCGTCACCGCCGCGCCCGCCGCCCCTAAATTGCCATCGGCTTCAAAAGGCGCCCACTCGCGCAGTTCCGCCCGGTCCGTCAGCGCCTGCCAGACTTTTTCCGGCGCATGGCGAAGGTCCCTCACCAGAACCAGCGTCCATTTCTCCCCGTCCCTGCGGATCTCCGCCCCGCGGGCCGCACCCGGTTTGTACTCCTCGCGATCGCTCACGCCCGCGCCAGCTGCGTGAGTTGAATCCGGTTTCCGCAGGTGTCATCCAGCATCGCGATCGTCGCGAAGTGCACATCCGTCGGTGGCATCGTGAACGCAACGCCGCGGCCCCGGATCCGCTCGTAGTCGCCCGCCACATCGTCCGTAAAAAACATCGCGGCCGGCTGGCCCTGCTGAAACAGCGCCTGCTGGTAAGCCGCCCCCGCCGGATTGTTGTTCAGTGCCAGCTGCAGCTCCGCCCCGTCCGGCTCATCCGGCGACGTAACCGTCAGCCATCGATACGGCCCCTGACTGAAGTCGGCCTTACTGACAAAACCCAGCACTTCCGTATAAAACCGAAGCGCCTTATCCTGATCGTCGACATACACGCTGGTCAGTTTGATCTTCATTTGCGTTTCTCCCTCTTGCGCGATTTGGCCCCGCGCCCGCCCTTTTTGATTTTCGCCTTCGCTGCCGTCGCTCGCTCCATCCTGTCCAGATGGCGTTCCAGAGCATCGATGTGCGCGGACCAGAACCGGCGGAACGGCGCAAGCCAGGCATCCACCTCCTGCAGCGGTTCCGGCCGCAGCCGGTACAGCCGCCTCTGCGCATCCACTGTGGATTCCACGAACCCGGCATCCCGCAGCACGCGCAGATGCTTCGACACCGTCGGCTGCGCCATACCAAGCTGCGTCTCGATCTCCCCCACCGATTGCTGCGATTCCAGCAGCAGACTCAAAATCGCGCGGCGGTTCGGCTCCGCCAGGATCTCGAACACGGATTCCACCGAGTCAATATACTCCGCCGCGCATATGCCTGTCAAGGCATGTACGTCCAGAGCCGTCGTTCTCTGAGTTTTGCCTCAGGAAGTTGAACCATCCGTGCAGAAATAGACCGTCGATGATTCTGTAGCCGTTCAAAAGGGCTCATCCTGTCGAGAACCTCAAAGCGGCGACCCTGAACGGATACACAACCCTTTGAACGCATCCGACACAATGGGCGAGTAGTTTGATGCTGTATCCTCGCTGAATGGCTGATAAACAACAGCTTCAGCGGCTAATCGATCACCGGACATCAGGATGGAGCCACTGGCGGAATGAAAATCCCGATGTTGTTCCCGACCTCAGCGGGGCGGACCTCAGCGGGGCGGACCTCAGCGAGGCGAACCTCTTCAGGGCGAACCTCGGCGGAGCGCACCTCAGCGGGGCGAACCTCAACTTCGCGAACCTCATCGTGGCGAACCTCAGCGGGGCGAACCTCAGCAGGGCGAACCTCAGCGGGGCGAACCTCAGCGGAGCGAACCTCGGCCAAGCGAACCTCAGCAGGGCGCACCTCAGCGGGGCGAACCTCAGCGGGGCGAACCTCTACAGGGCAAACCTCAGCGGGGCGAACCTCAACGGGGCGGACCTTAGCCAGACGCATCTCCTGGAAACAGTTTTTGGTAACTCAAATCTCACAGAAGCCAAAGGACTGGATACGTGCACGCATCATGGTCCAAGTATTCTTGACCACCGGACTATGGCCCAATCCGGACCGCTTCCTCTATCGTTTCTGCGGGGCTGCGGTCTTCCGGACAAACTGGTCGAATACTTGCCCTCACTGCTCAATCAGGCAATAGAATTCTACTCCTGCTTCATCAGCTATAGCCACAAAGACAAAGTCTTTGCGCGGCGGCTGTATGATGCTCTTCAGGGTCGCGGAGTTCGATGCTGGCTGGATGAGAAACAACTCCTGCCGGGTGACGACATTTACGAGCACATAGACCGTGGCATCCGCTTGTGGGACAAAGTGCTGCTTTGTTGCTCGGAGCATTCGCTGACCAGTTGGTGGGTGGACGATGAAATCAGCAAGGCGTTCGCCAAAGAACAGAAGCTAATGGAGGAGCGAAAAGACAAAATCCTCGCGCTGATCCCGCTCGACTTGGACGGCTACTTGTTGAGTGGGTGGAAAAGCGGCAAAGCGCCCCAAATACGCACACGGCTGGCCGCCGATTTTCGTGGTTGGCAAAACAGCCACGTCAAATGCGAGGAGCAGATCGACAAGGTCAGTCGGGCGCTTCGTTCCGATGCGCATGCGCGAGAACAGCCGCCGAAATCAAAGCTGTAGAAGCTTACCTCTCAATATGCGCGCCGCCCATGCTAACCTCCGGCAGGCGCGCAGATGACACTCGAACCCCACATCACCTTCAACGGGAACTGCGAAACGGCCTTCCGCTTCTACGCACAATCCCTCGGCGGCAAAATCCTGACCATGCTCACCTGGGGCAACTCGCCCATGGCCCCCAACGTACCGCCCGAATGGCACGACAAAATCTGCCACGCCTCTCTGACCCTCGGCGCATATTCCTTAGCCGGAGTCGACGTACCGTCCGCCGACTACCAGCGCCCCGCCAGCTTCCAGCTCGTGCTCGGCATCGACGAGCCGCGCGAAGCCGAACGCATCTTCGAGGCACTGGCCGAGAAAGGCGCAGTCACCATGCCGCTCCGCCAAACCTTCTGGGCCGCCCGCTACGGCATCCTCACCGACCAGTTCGGCGTCCCCTGGGAAATCAACTGCGCCGCGAACCCGGCGCCACCCGTTCCCCAGCCTGCGGCGTAAGGAGTAACATGTAAGTCCGGTAAACACCGCCCGCCAGGCAGGAGGCAAAAACGAATGGGCACAACGGTCAAAGCTCTGTGGCTGTTACTCGCCATCACTCCCATCGTCGCTATCCATGCCGGGCAATCAGGCGTCCCGCGCACCTGGGATACGCAGGCTATGCAGGAATGGGCCACTCCCCTCGCCGCCACTGGCCAGCGCCCCGGTCATTTTACCGAAGCCGAATATTACAGCGCCCCCATCGACAATTACCGCACCTATCCCGTCTATCTTCCCGGCCGCGAACCTGCGGGATACTGGGACTCCCTCAGGAAGCGCAAACCTCTCCCCCTCGTCGAACTCAATCGCACCGCCGAACCACGCGACTGGGTTTCCGCGGGCAGGCGCGCATGGAATGAATTGGACGTTCCCTTTTTCCGTCTCTACGACGCAGAATCGATCGCCATGGCGCGTTCGCCGAAGTACTTCAACCCAACTAACGAGATCGCGCTGCCGGATGGCACCGTGGCCATGTATCGCTGGGTAGTCACACCCCAGGGGATTGCTCTGGGAATCACGGCTTGTTCCTCCTGTCACACGCGATACCTCGGGGATGGAACCGCAATCGCCGGAGCCGGCCTCGCCCGTCGTGTTCTGGACCCGGTGCTCGCCCGCATGGATGCTCAGCTCCTGAAGTTCTCCTACATCGGCGACACGCCGCAAATGGCGCTCTTTCGGCAATTTGGCGTTCCCTGGCTGCGCGACGACATTCACGAGTCCCTCAAACACATGCCTGAAGAAGACATCGCTCGCGTGTTCGATGCGCAGATAGCAGGCGTGACCGACCGCCCCAACGGCAGCCCGTACTACATCACCAAAATCCCCGATCTGATCGGCATCCGCGATCGCCGCTACATCGATCACACCGCCACCCACCAGCATCGCGGCCCGGCTGACCTGATGCGTTACGCCGCGCTGGTCGAGTATGCGGACGCGATGGATTTCGGGGGCCGAAGCCTGCTGACCGCGGCCCAGCGCAGGGTTCGCGTCCGCTGGCCTGATGAAACTCTTTACGCCCTCTCGCAGTACCTCTATTCCCTGCAGCCGCCCGTCAATCCCAACCCGCGCAACGAACTCTCCGCGCAGGGCCGGAACGTGTTTAACCGCGGCGGCTGCCCCGCCTGCCACACACCGCCCCTCTACACCAGCAACCGGCTGACTCTCGCCCAGGGCTTCACGCCTCCTTCCGATCATGCTTTGCGAAACGACATCCTTCTCCTTTCCGTCGGCACGGATCCCAGCCTCGCGTTGAAAACCCGGAAGGGGACCGGCCTTTATAAAATTCCCTCTCTCAAGGGCGTCTGGTATCGCGGCCTGTACGGCCATGACGGCGCCGTTTCCTCGCTGGAAGATTGGTTCGATCCCAACCGGCTGCGCGACGACTACGTCCCCACCGGCTTCATCGGTGTCGGCATCAAACGGCGCGCCGTCCCAGGTCATGAATTCGGATTGAATCTCGCTCCCGCCGATCGTCAGGCGCTCATCGCGTTTCTGAGAACCCTCTGAGCCGCGCGATGCCGTTTAAATCGGTCAATCCCGAGGCTCATCCTATACTGAAAACACTCCATGCCCCTCGTCCGCGTCAACTGCTTTTCCGTCTCGCTCGATGGCTACGCTGCCGGCCCGGACCAGAGCCTCGATAACCCACTCGGCCTGCGCGGACCCGAGCTGTTCGCCTGGTTCTTCGCCACCCGCAACTGGCGAGAGATGCACGGTCACGACGGTGGCTCCACGGGCGTTGACAACGACTGGGCCCGGCGCGGAATGGAGAACGTCGGCGCGTGGATTCTCGGTCGCAACATGTTCGGCCCCGTGCGCGGCCCCTGGCCTGACGATTCCTGGCAAGGCTGGTGGGGCGAAGAGCCTCCCTATCACGTCCCCGTCTTCGTGCTCACCCATCACCCGCGCGACCCGCTCCAGATGAAAGGTGGCACCACCTTTCACTTCGTCACCGACGGCATCGAAACCGCTCTGCAGCGCGCTAAACAGGCTGCCGGCGACCGCGACGTCCGCATCGGTGGCGGCGTCGCCACCATCCAGCAATACCTCCGGGCGCGCCTCATCGACGAACTGCACCTCGCATTCCGTCCCATCCTCATGGGCTCGGGTGAGAATCTCTTCGCCCGTGTCGATCTCCCCGAGCTCGGCTACCATTACACCGAACACGCCTCCACCGAACTCGCCATGCACATCGTCCTGAAGAAACGCGCCTGAGGCTGGCAGCCCGTCCACCGCTAAGCCGCGCGACTCAGCCGCTCCTCGAACCGCTGCGCGTCCTGACGCGAATAGATATTGTTGAACATCACGTAATGCGGCCCCGGCAGGTGCGCCTGGGCATGCAGCATCGCTTCCAATTCGGCCAGGTCTTCGTCCGTATATTTGTAGCCGTACCCGGTCCTGCCGTGAAGCCGCCAGTAGAGACTCTCCCCAAACACGGGGCTCGCCTCGAACGGGTCCACACAATGCACCAGCCCGTTCTCGTCACAAATCCTCGCAACGAGTGCAGGCTTCCAGTCCGGACCCCTCGGCTCCCACGCCAGCACGCGATCCTCCCGCTCAATCTGGCGAAAGAACGCCGTCAGATTCCGCGTGTTCTCCCCTGTTGGCAGAAACGACTTCGGGCACTGAAACACAATCACCTCCGCCTGCAGGATGTCCGCGATCTCGCGCGTGCGCTCCCACGCCAGCAGCACCTGTTCCGTGGGCCGGAAGCTGCCGTAAAGGTCCTGTTCCGTCGCACTGATCGCCGCTTTCAGCCTCCGGTACGTAGGGCTCGACGGCGTATGCGTGATCAGCTGCCACGCCTTCAGGCAGAAGCGAAAGCCCGGCGGCGCGAGGGCTTTCCACCGCTTGGCGACGGCAGGTGCAGGAGGCTGATAAAACGTCGTCTGGAGCTCGATCGTCGGAAAGTCGGCAACATAGCGCGCCTGTGCTTCGCTCCACCCACAGCATCCGACGAAGGGCCGGGTATCCGTCACAAGACCAGCCTACGACGCCGCCCCGAACCGATTAAGTTCTCCACCTGCCGAAACACCAAAGACGGCCGCGCGTTCACCAGAAAACCTGGGACTGAAACGCGATCGCGCTCACGCCGCCACCTGATGAACGAACAACTCTCGTGTGCGGCAAACCTTTCGTGATGTCCGTCTCTTATAAAGTGCATAATCTGTCTCGCCTTGATGGAGGCCGCTCCACACCCAGCGTAGCCGGTCACCTGTCACTTACTGCTGATCGGGCATGATGAGAAACTTCCGCATCTCACGGATCAGGATTGCCTGTTGTTTTTCTTCGAAAACGAATCCGCCATGAGTGGTGCCATGCAGCTCCACTACCGTCGCCTGTTTGACCCCTGCCCGAAACCGCTCGATCTGTTCGCGCCGGTACGCCTTACCATAGTCGTACCACCATGCCAGCAGCTTCTTTTTTGTGTCCTCTTCAAAGGTTGTATTCGCCGGCGGTTCATCGTAAGTCACAAAAAAGCCGAGAGCGGGCGCCTGGATGCGTGAATAGTCAGGCCGATATTCGTTCGAGCGTTCCACCAGTTGCAGCGTTGCATCATCCGCGCGCAGCGGAGGCAAATGTAAGTCTCTGCCAAGCTCTTTATTCTCCGCGAGGTCATACGCGGCATCCAGATAGACAAGCTTCGCGACTCTCTGGGGATAGAGTCCGGCGAACTCGGTCAATTCGTTCCCTGCCAGTGAATAGCCGACCACGGTGACGCGCCTGATCGCCATGGCATCAAGGAACGCTTTAATGTCGTCGGTCAACGCAGCCGTGTCATATCCGGTCTCCGGCTTTTCAGAAAATCCCTGGCCCCGCCGAGTCAGGCCGAGCACGTGAAAGTGATCGATCAGGGCGACAGCAAGAGGCTGAAAGTCGCCGGCCGTTCCGCCCAATGCGGTCAAAAACAACAGGGCATCCCCGGAACCGCCCCAGTCCAGGTAATGTAGCCGAACCCCATTCACAGTTGTGAATTTGTTCTCCGGCGCGCTGGCCGCTTTGGAAGAGCTCAGCGGCGACTGAGCCCAGGCGGGAGCCATGAATGCGGCGAACGCGAATAGCGATGTTGAAACTACACGCATCGGTTTCAATTCGAAGTAGTTCATTAGACCACGAGCCAAAAGGAGGGCAACTAACTGCACATAACAGGCTTCTGGGATGGAACGTCTCGAACTTACCGACCTACGCTGCACCTCGCTCTTTCACGTGAAGAGCTAAACTACAGCAATGATGCTTCGTGCCGCTCTTGTCTTCGTGCCGGTGTTCTCCGTTGAATACGTTTTTGCCCAACAAACAAGCACGAACGTCGTTCCGAAGGAAATCTTCGGCGCTGCCATTTATAGAGGCGTCAATTCGCCATCGCTCCCGCCTGTCGGCGCGAAGAAGACGATGTTTGTCGTTTACCAGCCGATCACCCGACAATCCTCAGTCCATATTTCACCAGTGCCAAAAGCACAGGAAGTTCCTGATAAAGCAGATGAGCAGGCAAAACCCCAACCCAAAAAATAACGCGCCGGAATTGCCCAAACGATAGCCAATCTTCGGCAACAACTTACTTCACAACTCAGCTTGACTGAAGCACTACTTGTTCCTTTGAGTGACTACCCGAAACGACTTGAACGCGAGGCGCGTTGGAATCACGGCGACGGTTCGCGCCATTTCTCCTAAAGCTTCGGTAACACCCGAAGTGGTAACTTTCGATTGACATCCGATAAAAACCTTCTTCAAGACAAGATCCTCGTCGAAGTTGACAAAACACTTGCCATTATCGTCACATTCAAGACTCGATAGTTTCGATATACATCGCCATTCCCTTTCATAGCTCCAGCCTGCAAACTTTGTTGCTATATGGCTTGTTGCGATCTTAAGACGGAGAGGCTCTGGCACATCGAACTTTAAAGGCGACGCAATCCGCTTGTAGGAATACTCGACTTTTAAGAGGTGGCTTTCGGGAATATCAAATCCTAGACACAGACCGCGATGTCGGTCAGCGTAGTGTGACCACATTACCGGACTTCTCCAAGTCTCGCTAAAACACAGGAAGCCGAAACTGTCCGCAGCTTCGTGTCTTGCTTTTCGGAGCCCGGTCCGAGTAAAACGGTCGGGAGAATAGAACGCCTCTAACTCAAAAGGATCGTTGGCGTCTTCAAATCGAGCAACTTTTAGCCTTCCCCTGCAGATATTATCAATCCCCCACTTGGCGCAAATGTAGTGATATCGGATCATAGGAGCGGTGCTGATCGTTTATCTTAGACGCCGATGACTGGCGCGGAGACTTCGCCCTTCTTTCTTCCCGCGCATCATTTGACCGGGGCTTTTTCCTTCTGAACGGCTTCAGCTGGAGCGCTGAACACTTTTGGGGCCGAGTTTGCTCGTCCATTTCCCGTCTGCCAATCGCCTGGCAGCATGTGTCCGACTCCAGCATAGAGAACAAATTTGTCAAACCCTTCTTACAAAGGCGCCCAGAACAGATGTTGACCCGAGTACCGAGTATGCGGCTGTCAAAGCCTCATTAGCATATTCGCGCGGAGCGCCTTCGGGCCACGTGTATCGTTCTGCGGCTTCCCACCAGTCATCGTTCACGCCAGCCGCCCACGCTATGCAGTTGTACTGCCGCGTGGGGTCGCTGGTCACCCTGTATCCATCAGCCAAAAGATTCGGAAACTCCTGCTCGATTTCCGTTTTCTTTCCACATTGCCTCGCTGCGCCCACTCCCACCCCCAACTCCCATTCACACCCCATCGCCCCAATCCCCTCAACAACTTACCCCAGTCCCTTCATTCCCCCCTGTTACCGTGGAGTCGAAATGGCCTACCATTCCGCTCCCTGGACCCAGCTCCCCAACGAAACCGGCGAAGCCTACAGCGCCTTCCGTTTCTACTTCTACGTCGGCTCCCGCGATATCGACCGCGCGTGGCGCAAATTCACCTTCCCGCCCAACCACCCCGTCCCTCCCGACGACCCCCAGTACCTCGCCCCGCCCCAGTGGCACGCCTGGCATGACCAGCACAACTGGCCCTTCCGCGCCTCTGAAGCCGACGCCGAAGAGCGCCAGCTCGCCTTCGAAGCCTCCGAAAAGGAAAAGGGCAACGCCATCTCCTGGATCGCCGAGCGGCAGGACGATTTCCGCGACCGCCTCCTCATCTACAAAAACCTCCGCCGCGGCCTCGTCCAGCTCACCGAATGCGGCCAGCTCCTCGACCGCACCACCAAAACCGTCACCCGCGTCAGTGAAAACCGCTGGGAAACCGTCATCGAAACCGTTCGCGCCACCGAACAAATCAAGTACCTCGAACGCAACGGCCCGCTGCTCTTCCCCGCCGACAACTCGAAGCCAATGACCCCCAGCGGCCAGGCGCTCTTCATCGATCTCGACCTCATCAGCGAACTCAGCCCCTACCCGCCGCCCGTGCGCGACCGCTACCAGCCGCGCAGCATCTGGCGTCACAACCCCGTCACCAACCAGCAGGAACTCGTCGAAATCTAACTAAACCAAAAAGGAGAACCACCGAAATGTCATCCGCCGCGCAGATCCAGGCCAACAAAACCAACGCGCAGTCCTCCACCGGCCCGCGCACCGAATCCGGCAAAGCCGCCTCCAGCCTGAACGCCTTCAAACACGGCCTCGCCAGTGGCAAGCTCATCATCGAAGGCGAAAGCCGCGAAGACTACAACGCCATGAAGAACGATCTCCGCTTCGAGCACCACCCCAACACCACCACCGAAGAGTTCCTCGTCGAAAAGATGGCGATGTCGCTCTGGTTCGCGCGCCGCGCCATGGTCGCGCAATCCGTCACCCTCAACAACGCGCCCGACGACGACTTCTTCCCCGAAAAGAAGCTCGCCCTCATGCTCCGCTACCAGGCCATGCACGACCGCGCCTTCTACAAAGCGCTCGCCACCCTGCGCGAACTCCAGAAAGAACGCCGCCAAAGCGCCTTAGTCCGCAACATTGGCTTCGTTCAGAAAGCCTCTGCCGAAGAGCTCTGGGACTTCGCCGTCGAACAGCACAAAAAGCAATATCCGGGCGAACCGTTCCCCGAGTTCACCCCCGAAGAGAAGGCCAAACTCATCGAATCGCTCCGCTAACCCGGAAAACGCCAACTCAATCTGACAAAAACCGGCCCAACCCGAACCCGCCCGCACCCCGCAAGCCCTTAGTGTGTCCCGGCCAGCGTCGGAAACGCCGTGATCCGCAGTTTCGCCGCCCCATACGGAATCAGTGTCACTTCTTCCTCCGGCAAATTGCTCCGTACCGGGCTTACCGGCACCGTCCCCGCAGAATCGTCCACCAGTTGCCACGCCGCCAGCCGCCGCGCCCGCACCATCAGCTCAATCGGAGACCCGTCCGCGCTGAAGGGCTGCCGTCCCATCGGCCGCTCCGTCACCCGCACCCCCGCCGCCGGGTTCGCGCGGTCAATCGCCAGCGCATAATTCCAGGGCGTCGTCGGGAAAACTTCCCAGTCCGTCGCCGGTCCGGTCTTTTTCAACGCATGCCAGCTCTCGCCGATTTTCAGCGAATACACCAGCGGTCCTCGCTCCACCGCCACCGAATCGTTGTACCAGGTCGAGGTGCGCACCGCCATCGGAAACCGCAGTTCCACCCGGTCGCCGTCCTTCCACGTCCGCATCACCCGGAAGAATTCCCCCGGCTTCACTCCCGCAGCGGCCGCGCCGTTCACCGTCACCGTCGCGCCCGCTGCCCACCCCGGAATGCGCAGCGCCAGCGGAAACTCCGCCGCCCGCTCCAGCTTCACCCGCAGCGCCACCGTTTCCCTGAATGGATACTCCGTCGTCTCGCTCAGCGTCACAGCCGCGCCGTTTCCCGCTACCGCCGTCACCTCGCTCGGGCCGTACGCTATCGCCGCCAGGCCGTGGTCCGGTGTCGCCATCCACAGGTTCGCCGCCAGCTTCGGCCATCCCTGATGCAGGTTCGCCGTGCAGCAGCCGAAATTCGGCTCCAGTCCGAAAATGTTCGATGCCGGCCCGTTCGTCGTCCATCGCCGGTTCGCCAGCGAGCACATCACCTGGTTTGCCTGCTGGTCATACTGGTGCGCCCACATGTCCGCCGTCATCGTGCCCGGCAGCGCGTTGTAGGCCACTCGCTCCAGCCGGTCGCCCAGCGTCGCGTCGCCCAGAATCGCCGCGTCCGTCTCCAGCGAAAACATCGCCTCCACCACCGTGCACAGCTCCGTTCCCTGCGAAGGGTCGCGCCCCGCCAGATGTTCGTCCGCGCCGAAAATCCCCTCCGGCTGCGCGTGGAAGCGGTCCAGCTTGCCCAGCATCTCGTCCAGCCCCGCCCGGTCCCGCGGGTCGCCCGTCAGCACCCACGCCACGGGCGCCGCCTTCATCGCCATCCCGTTGTTCACCCCGTGCGATGCCAGGTTCGCGTCCCTCCGGCTTACCTTCTCCGGATAAGGAAACTTTGCGAACTGCGCCTCCCAGTCATGCCCCTGCGCCCGCACCCGCCGCGCCAGCTCCAGCAGCGACGCATCGCCGTTCCGGTTGTACAGCCACAAAATCGTCAGCACTTCGTCCTGCCACCGGAACACCGCCCACTCCTGCAGCGGGCGCTCCTCCAGATGCTTCGCCTGATACGCGAAATACTTCTCCATCGCCGGAATTACCCGCGCGTCCCCGGTCGCCTCCTGGTACTGGCTCAGCGCCTTCAGCATCACGAAATTCGGCCACCAGTCGTAAGGATGTTTCGGATCCTTCGCGTTCGTCGGACCAATCCATCCGTCCGGCTGCGTATGCTCCAGCGTCCAGTCCATCCACGTCTTCACCTTGTTGATCAGCCGCGCGTCGCCCGTCAGGTACGCCAGCGGAACCAGTCCGTCCAGATAGTAAGGACCGCGCTCCCAGCTCTCCCCCGTGCCACCCAGCCACCCGCTGTTCTTCCCCAGGTCCTGCCAAAATTCGTCCAGATGTCCGCTCAGCCCGTCCGCCTGAATCCGCAGCTGCTCCAGCAGCCAGCCCGTCGGCTTCACCGCCGTCAGCGGCAGCGGATTGAACGCATTCGGTTGCAGCGGCCGCCGGTTTGCCACCGCGCGTCCCATGCTGCGCAGCCGCCCGGCCTCCTCGTCCGTGATTGCCAGGAACGATCCGTGCCGCAGCCCTTCCGGAAACCGCAGCCGCGCCGTCTCGTCCGTCCAGTGCGCCATGTCCTTCGATACCGCCACTCCGTAATGCTGCGGCTTTCGGTAATGGTCGAAGTAAATCCGGTATTCGTCCCCTACCCGCAGCGCCGAAGGACCCTCGTTCCACGCCTCCGTCACCGGTGCGCTGATCGCGCCCCACGGTCCCTCCATCGAAGGCCCGCTCACATACTGGATGAACTTCCGCAGAGGCTGCTCGCGCTCATCCTTGAAAATCAAAAAGTTCTTCCCGCGAGCCCGCAGCAGCGTCCCGTCGATTACCGAAAATCCAGGATCGAACAGCAGCTTCGGCGCACTCACCGTCGAAAAGTCCACCGTCGTTGCCGACCAGATCCGGTGGTCCCGTTCCGCCGCGCCCCCGGCCGTGCTTGACCAGATCAGCAGCCATCGCTTCCGGTCCGCCTCGTAATGCGCTTCCGGAGCCCACACGTTTTTCGTTCCCGGCTGCGCCGCCATCACGTCCAGCGCCTGGTGCCCGGACCAGTTCACCAGGTCGCGCGATGTCGCGTGCCCCAGCAGCGCCGGCACGTTCCAGCTCCACGTCCACACCAGATGAAAGTCGCCGTTCGGACCCCGCGCCAGCTGCGGGTCGCGCATCAGCTCGCCTGCCTTCTCCACCTTCACCACCGGCCTGCCCGCGTTCAACAGTTCCCATTGCCAGCCGTCGCTGCTGATCGCGAAGTAGACTCCGTCCTCGCCGTTCCCCTTGAATCCGGCGAACAGGTAGCTCCCGCCGGCGCTCCACGCGGCCTGTGCGCTCAACAGCAGCAGAACAACGGCTCGAAACATATTCATCAGCATAGTCCGGCGTGGCCCCCGAAGTGCTCCTCCTCACGCGACTTATGCGATGGACACCGGGCGGCACCAGCAGCGATATCGAAGATGACCGCAGTGATTCCGGCGGTGGCGGCGGTGGATTTGGGGGCTTCGGCGGCGGCGGTTTCGGCGGCCTTCACCTCGGCATCGGCGGCACCATCATCGTGCTCCTGCTCAGCTTCCTGTTCCACACCAATCTGTTCAGCCTGTTTTCCGGCGGCGGTGGAGGCGGCGGCTATACCAATGATCCGCGCGTCACCCAAAACGTTCGCGACCCCGGTTCCGATCCGGCAAACGACCCTGCCGGGCAGCGCGAAGTCCAGTTCGTCTCCTTCGTTCTCGACGACGTGCAGAAGAACTGGGACAAGGTGCTTCCCGCCACCGCCGGCCGCCCCTATCACCACGCCAGGCTCGTGCTCTATCGCGACGGCATCCAGTCCGCCTGCGGCATGGCGCAGTCCGCCACCGGTCCTTTCTATTGCCCCGGCGATGAGAAGGTCTATCTCGATCTCGGCTTCTTCGATGAGCTCAGCCGCCGCTTCGGCGCTCCCGGCGAGTTTGCACAGGCCTATGTGATCGCCCACGAAATCGGCCATCACGTCCAGAAGCTGCTCGGCATCGAAGCCAAAGTGCGCGCCGCGCAGGAGCGCGATCCAAGCCAGCAAAACGCGCTCTCCGTCAAACTCGAATTACAGGCGGATTGCTTCGCCGGTGTCTGGGGCAACTCCACCGAGCAACGCAACATCATCGATCAGGCCGATGTCAAACAGGGTCTGCAGGCCGCCGCAGCCGTCGGTGACGATCGCCTGCAGAAAATGGCCGGCCGCTCCGTCAGTCCCGAAAACTTCACCCACGGAACTTCCGCCGAGCGCATGCACTGGCTGCAGCAGGGCCTCAATACCGGCCAAATTTCAGCTTGCAACACCTTCGCCCAGCAGTAACCCGTTATTTGCGGAACTTGGTTTCTTCTTTGAACGCTTCGAGCGAGTTATAAACAATCGGACAGTACGACGCCCGGTCGATAAACTCCCACATCCGGCTCGCAATCGATCCGTTGCCGCGCACCATATTCGGAAAACGCTGGCAGATCTCCGGCCGGTGCTCGTAAACCAGGCACGTCGTGCCGTCCAGAAACACGCAGCCGTTCTCTTCGGTGCGCGCCAGAATCGTGCCCTCTTCTTCGCTCTCGGTCGTATACCGGGCCATGAATTCCGCCGGCTTCAGCCGCATGGAACGCGCCAGTTTTTCGATGTCCCGCTCCGCCAGCCGCACCGTCGCCACGCGGCAGCAGTTCGCGCACTGTGTGCAGTCTATAGCGTCTTCCACCTTCTCCGCGATCTTCCGCAGGATCCGGTCGGAATGGTCTCGGCTTTTCAGATGCTTGCGAAAGCGCTCGTTTTCCGGCCGCATCTTTTCGCCCAGCACGCCGATCTGAACCAGGTCGGTCAGCACCCTTTCAGGTTACCAGTCTATGGCCGTAAAGCACCGGGGTGCTGCTTTGCCACCACCCCGATTGAAACCTATCTCCATTGCTTGCCGTCAGTTAGGCTGTGGCAAAAGGAGTGCATACATGTTCGGCATGAAACGCAATAACGCAGCTCTTGTGGCAGTTCTGATGTGCTCTGGTTTCGGAGCGGCGGCTTTCGGTCAGGATTCCTCGAGTCAGGCCGGTCAGCCTGCTCCCGTCCAGCAGGATCCCAGTCCCGGCTGGCATCGCTTCGGCGAACGCGCCCCCGACCCCAATGCCGGAACCTCTGCGCCCGCGCCCGTGATGGAGCAGGCGCCTCAACAGCAGCAGCAGTTTCCGCAGCAGCAGCAACAGTTCCCTCAGCAGCAGATCCAGTCCCAGCCGCAGGGTCAGTCGCAGTCGTACGCCACGCCGTCCTCGCTGGTCGTGCCTGCCGGAACCTGGGTCACCGTACGCATGAATCAGGGTCTTTCGAGCGATCGCAACCAGCCCGGTGACGCTTTCACCGCGACTCTTGCCGAGCCGCTCGTCGCGCAGGGTCTCGTTGTCGCCCGCCGCGGCATGACCGTTGGCGGACGTGTTTCCACCGCGCAGAAAGCCGGCCGCGTTTCCGGCACTGCCAGCATCGGCGTCGAGCTCACCGAACTCAGCCTCGTCGATGGCCAGCAGATTCCGGTGAAAACCCAGCTGGTCGCCCGTCAGGGTGATACTTCGGTCGGCCGTGATATCGCTGCCGCCGGAACCACTACCGGTCTCGGTGCTGCGATCGGTGCGGCCGCGGGTGGTGGAATTGGTGCGGCCATCGGCGCCGGCGCCGGTCTCGTGGTCGGAGCCACTGGTGTCCTCTCCACGCGCGGACGCCCGTCCATCATCTATCCCGAAACCGTTCTTACCTTCCGTCTCGAGCAGCCGCTGACCATCTCTTCGCAGAACATGATGGCCTTCCAGCCGGCTCGCGAACAGGACTATCGCCCGAACCAGAATATGCAGGGCCCCGGCTATCGCGCCGGTACCCCGTATCCGGCTCCCGCTCCGGCCTACGGTTATGCTCCTGCCCCTTATCCCTACGTGTACGGACCGGCTTATTACGGCTATCCTTCCTTCTCTTTCTACGCCCGTCCTGGCTTCTTCTATCGCGGTTACGGCCGACGCTGGTAACCCTTCGGCGGAACGTCTGCTCCCCGGACGTTCCGCCTTTTTTCGTCTTTCTTTCCTTCCTTCTTACCTGATATCATCGGCCAACATCTAAATGTGGCCGCACCAGTACACCCCCGTAGCGGGTAGTCTGCCGCTCTCTGCCCTCGTCGCCGCCGCGCCTGTTTTCGTCCTCCTGGCGCTGCTCGGCATCTTTCGCCGGCCCGCCTGGATCGCGTCCATCGCCGGTCTGGTGACCGCTTCTCTCGTCGCGGTCGGCGTCTTCGGCATGCCCCTTTCGCACTGGATCGGCGCCGTTACCTATGGTGCCGCCTTCGGCCTCTTTCCCATCGGCTGGATCGTCTTCGCCGCCATCCTGCTCTATAACGTCACCGTCGAAACCGGCAAGTTCGAAATCGTCAAAGACTCCATCGGCCGCCTCACCGGCGACCGGCGGCTGCAGGCTCTGCTGATCGCCTTCGCCTTCGGCGCTTTCATCGAAGGCGCCGCCGGTTTCGGCACGCCCGTCGCAGTCGCCGCGGCGATGCTCGCCGGCCTCGGCTTCTCGCCGTTCTACGCCGCCGCCATCTGCCTGCTCGCCAACACCGCGCCGGTCGCCTTCGGCTCCATCGGCATTCCGCTCACGACGCTCGCCGGTATCACCTCGCTTCCCCTCGATCGGCTCAGCTCCGGTGTCGGCCGCATCTGCGCGCCGGTTTCGCTTTTCATTCCGGCTTATTTGGTGATGGTGATGGGCGGCTGGCCCGCGCTCCGCGGCGTGCTGCCCGCCGCCGCTGCCTGCGGCATCGCCTTCGCCGGCGTTCAGTTTCTGGTCTCCAACTTCATCGGCCCGGAACTCACCGACATCCTCGCTTCGCTCTCGGCAATGGCAACGCTCGTGGTACTCTTCCGCGCCTGGCAGCCCAAAGACCGCTTCCATCTTCCCGGCGAAACCGAGGCGCCCGCTGCGCGCACCTCGCTTCTGCCTTCGTCTGAAGTCTGGACGGCGTGGGCGCCATACGGCCTGCTGGTGATCTTCGTTCTGCTGTGGGGCTATAAGCCGCTCGCCGTAGTCCTCAACAAAGCCACCATCACGTTTCCGTGGCCAGGCCTGCACAATCTGGTGATGCGCATGCCGCCCGCTGTCGCGAAGCCGGTTCCGTACGATGCTACGTACCGCTTCAACTGGCTGTCCGCTTCCGGCACGTCCTGCCTGTTCGCCGCCATCTGCTCCATGCTGGTTCTGCGGCTCAGCCCGTCGCGCGCCTTCGCGGTGCTCGGCCGCACCGCTCGCCAGCTCGTCGTCGCTGAAGGCACCATCGCCATCGTCCTCGCGCTCGCGTACCTGATGAATTATTCCGGCGCGACCGCGACGCTCGGCCTCGCCTTCGCCGCCACCGGCGCGCTGTTCCCGTTCTTCAGCGCGCTGCTCGGCTGGCTCGGCGTCTTTCTCACCGGCAGCGATACGTCCGCCAATGCGCTCTTCGGCAATCTGCAGGTCATCACCGCGAACAGCCTGCACATGAATCCGGTTCTGATGGCCAGCTCCAATTCCGCGGGCGGCGTGATGGGCAAGATGATCAGTCTGACCAGCATCGCCGTCGCAACCGCGGCGACCGGCATGCCGTCAGCCGAAGAAAGCCGGCTGTTCCGCTTCACCCTGAAGCACAGCGTGCTGCTTGCCTGCACCATCGGCGTGATCGTGGTGCTTTACGCTTACGTGTTTACCGCTCTCGCGCCGTAGCGCTTAGATCTCGACCGGAATCGGCGCGCCGCTCTTTCGCCGCAGGCGCTCGCTCCATAACCGCACGCGGTCCATGTACATATAAGTTACCGGCGTCGTGTAGAGCGTCAGCATTTGACTGAAGATCAGCCCGCCGACAATTGTGATTCCCAGCGGCTGCCGCAGTTCCGAACCGGTGCCCGAACTGAGCGCCAGCGGCAGGCCGCCCAGCAGCGCCGCCATTGTGGTCATGATGATCGGCCGGAAGCGCAGCAGACACGCCTGATGAATCGCGTCGTAGGAACTCATGTTTTCGCGCCGTTCCGCGTCGAGGGCGAAATCGATCATCATGATCGCGTTCTTCTTCACGATCCCGATCAACAGAATGATGCCGATCAATGCAATGATGCTCAGCTCCGTGTGTGAGATCAGCAGCGCGAGCATCGCGCCGACGCCTGCCGATGGCAGCGTTGAGAGAATCGTGATGGGATGAATGTAGCTCTCGTACAGAATGCCCAGCACGATGTAAACGGTTACGAGCGCCGCCAGAATCAGGATCGGCTCATTCTTGAGCGAGGCCTGAAACGCCTGCGCCGTTCCCTGAAAACTGCCCTGCACCGAAGGCGGCATGCCGATCTCGCGCTCGGCCTGCAGAATCTCTTCCACCGCGTCGCCCAGCGACACGCCATCCGCCAGATTGAAGGACAGCGTGATGGATGGAAACTGCCCCTGATGATTCACTGCGAGCGTGGTATTGCTGGTTTCGAAATGGGCGAACGAGCTGATTGGAATCTCCGCCCCGTTCGACGCCCGCACATAGATGCGCTGCAGCGCCTGGGGCCCCTGCTGAAACTCCGGCGCCACTTCCATCACCACGTGATACTGGTTGATCGACTTGTACATCACAGACACCTGCCGCTGGCCGAATGCGTCGTAGAGCGCATCGTCGATCTGCTGGGCCGAAAGCCCCAGACGTGAAGCCGTGTCGCGATCCACCACCAGATTGGTCGCGAGGCCTTTCGCCTGCTGATCCGTATTCGCGTCCTTGATGTCCTCGATGTTGCGCATGGCCGCCAGCAGCTTCTGCGACCAGTCGTTCAGATCCTGAATCTTGTCCGCGCGCAGCGTGTATTGATACTGGGAGTTGCTCATGCGTCCGCCGACGCGCACATCCTGCGCGGCCTGCAGGAACAGCGTGGAACCGGCGATATGGCTCAGCTTCGGCCGCAGCCGATTGATGACCTGATCCGCGCTCACCCCGCGCTGCTCAAGCGGCTTCAGCTGGATAAACATGCGTCCCGTATTGCTGCTGCCGCCGCCGGTGAAACCCGTCGCGTGATCGACAGCCGGATCCTGACTGACGATGGTCGAGAACTGCACCATCTTCTCCTTCATCGCCGGGAACGCGATATCCTGCGCGCCCTGCAGCGAGCCCATCATGCGTCCTGTATCCTGCTGCGGGAAGAAGCCCTTCGGCACCACGACATAGAGATAGATATTGGCCGCGATGGTCGCGAGCATTACCACCATGGTTACCTGCGGATGGCGCAGCACCACCGTCAGCGTCCGTTCATAGAACGCCAGCATGCCGTCGAAGACGCGGTCGCCGAGCCGGTAAGCCCAGCCGTGTTTCAGGCCGTGCTGACTCTTCAGAAAGCGGCCGCACAGCATCGGCGTCGTGGTCAGCGAGACCACCAAAGACACCGCGATCGCCGTCGAGAGCACTACCGCGAACTCGCGGAACAGCCGGCCGACAATTCCGCCCATCAGCAGAATCGGGATGAACACCGCGATCAGCGAGACGCTCATCGAGAGCACGGTGAAGCCAATCTCGGCGGATCCGCGCAGCGCCGCCTGCAGCGGCCGCATTCCCATTTCGAGATAGCGCGTGATGTTCTCGATCACGACGATCGCGTCATCCACCACGAAGCCGGTGGAAATGGTCAGCGCCATCAGCGACAGATTGTCGAGGCTGTAGCCGCAAAGGTACATGATGCCGAACGTACCCATCAGCGAGAGCGGAACCGCGATGCTGGGAATAATTGTCGCCCACGCGTTGCGCAGGAAAACGAAGACCACCAGAATCACGAGGCAGATCGAGATGATCAGCGTGCGCTGCACGTCGTTGATGGAAGCGCGAATCGTGGTGGTGCGGTCGTTCACGACGGTGATCTTGATGCCCGGCGGAATGGATGCCTGCAGCACCGGCAGCAGCTTGTTCAGCCGGTCGACCATGTCGATCAGGTTGGCTGTGGGCTGCCGTGAAATGATCACCAGCACAGCCGGTTTGCCGTCGGAGATGCCGGCGTTGCGGCGGTCTTCCACGGAATCGATCACTTCCGCCACATCGCCCAGCCGCACGGTGGCGCCGTTGTGGTAAGCCACAATCAGCTTCTGGTAATCCGCCGCCTTGAACAGCTGGTCGGTAGTTTGTAGTTCCCACATGTCGGTGGGATCGCTGATGGAACCTTTGGGACTGTGCGCATTCGCCGCCGCGAGCGCGCTGCGGATCTGATCCGTGCCGACGCCGATGCTGTTCAGGATGCGCGGATTGAGCTCCACACGCACCGCCGGTTTGGCGCCGCCGCCCACGTTCACCTGACCAACGCCCTGCACCTGCGCGATCTTCTGGGCCAGAATGGAATCCGCCGCGTCATACATCGCGCTCGCCGGGAAGTTGTCGCTGGTGAGCGACAGAATCATGACGGGCGAATCGGCCGGATTGACTTTCCGGTAATTCGGATTGGACGGCAGATTGGCCGGCAGCTGGCCGCGCGCCGCGTTGATGGCCGCCTGCACGTCGCGGCCGGCCGCATCGATGTTGCGGTTCAGATCGAACTGCAGCGTGATGTTGGTCGAGCCGAGGCCACTCGACGAGGTCATTTCCGTGATGCCGGCTATGCGTCCAAACTGGCGTTCGAGCGGCGTCGCAACCGATGACGCCATCGTTTCCGGACTCGCGCCCGGCAGGCCCGCGTTCACCTGGATTGTCGGGAAATCCACCTGAGGCAGCGGAGCGACGGGCAGCAGCGTGTAGCCGATCGTGCCCGCGATCGCGAGGCCGACCGTCAGCAGCGACGTCGCGACCGGCCGATGAATGAACGGAGTCGAGATGCTCATCGGCTAATCCCCGTGCGCCGGCGACGGCATGCGGTCGTCGCGGTATTCGTTGGTGACGCGGAAGCGTTTCAGCCGCCGCGCGAGCCGGTCGAAGAACAGATAGACGACGGGCGTCGTAAACAGCGTCAAAATCTGGCTCACAATCAGACCGCCGACGATGGTGATGCCGAGCGGCCGCCGCAGTTCGCTGCCGACACCGGTGCCAAGCGCGAGCGGCACGCCGCCCAGCAGCGCCGCCATGGTCGTCATCATGATCGGCCGGAAACGCAGCAGACAGGCCTGATAGATGGATTCGTCCGGCGTCTTGCCTTCGTTGCGCTCGGCATCGAGCGCAAAATCGATCATCATGATGGCGTTCTTTTTGACGATGCCGATCAGCAGGATGATGCCGATTAAGGCGATGACGGTGAGATCGCTGCCGGTAATCAGCAGCGCGAGAATGGCGCCGACACCGGCCGAGGGAAGCGTCGACAGAATCGTGATGGGGTGAATGTAGCTCTCGTAGAGCACGCCCAGCACGATATACACGGTGACCAGCGCGGCCAGAATCAGCACGGGTTCGTTCGCCAGTGAGTTCTGGAAGGCCTGCGCGGTGCCCTGGAACGCCGCCTGAATGCTGACGGGGAAGTTGATTTCGTGCTCGGCCTCGCGGATCACCTTCACCGCTTCACCCAGCGAGACGCCCGGAGCGAGATTGAAGGAGAGCGTCACCACCGGAAACTGTCCCTGATGATTTACAGCCAGCGGCGCATTGCCCGGCTGGAAGTTGGTGAACGTGCTCAGCGGCACCTGCGATCCGGTTCCGGAGCGCACGAAGATGTCCTTCAGCGAATTGACGTTCGACTGGAAGCGCGGATCCACTTCCAGCACCACGTGATACTGATTCAGCTGCGTAAAGATGGTGGACACCTGACGCTGGCCGAAGGCGTCGTAGAGCACATCGTCCACGGACTGCGGAGAGATGCCGAAACGCGACGCTGTATCGCGGTCGATGACCACGGTGGACTGCAAACCGTTGGTCTGCTGATCGCTCGCCACGTCGCGCAGCTGCGGCAGCTTCTGCAGTTTGTCGATCAGGCGCGGTGTCCAGACGTTGAGTTCATTGGCATCGGCGTCTTCGAGGCTGTACTGATACTGCGTTCGCGAGACGCGGTCCTCCACCGTCAAGTCCTGCACGGGCTGCATGAACAGCGTGACGCCTTCGACACCGGCCAGCCTGGGTTGCAGCCGCCGGATCACATCGCTCGAGGTGATGTTGCCACGGTCGGCCAGGTCCTTGAGGTTGATCTGGATGCGACCGCTGTTCATCGTCTGGTTGGTGCCATCGATGCCGATGAAGGACGACAGACTCTGCACCGCCGGATCCTGCAGAATCGCTTTGGACAAAGCCCTGCTGGCGCTCCGCCATAGCGTTGAACGAGATGGTCTGGTTTGCCTGCGAAATGCCCAGAATCACACCGGTATCCTGCACCGGAAAGAAGCCCTTGGGAACCACGATGTACAGATACAGCGTGGCCGCGAAGGTACCGACCGTAACCAGCAGCGTCAGCGGCTGATGCCTCAGCACCACGCGCAGCATGGACGCATACCGCGCGATCACCCATTCAAAGAACTGTTCCGATTTGTGATAAGCCCAGCCCTGCTGCGAAACCGGCTTATGCCGCAGAATCAGCGCGGCCATCATCGGCGTCAGCGTGAGAGAAACGAAGGCGGAGACCAAAATGGTGACCGCGAGCGTGACAGCGAATTCGCGGAACAGGCGGCCCACGATATCGCCCATGAAGAGCAGCGGAATGAGCACCGCGATCAGCGACACCGTGAGAGAGACGATGGTGAAGCCAATCTGCTCCGAGCCTTTCAGGGCGGCCTGCAGCGGCGATTCGCCCTCCTCTATATAACGCGCGATGTTCTCCACCATCACGATGGCGTCGTCCACCACGAAGCCGGTGGAGATGGTGAGTGCCATCAGCGAAAGATTGTTGAGACTGTACCCCAGCAGGTACATGACGCCGAACGTTCCCACGATGGAGAGCGGCACCGCAACGCTGGGAATGACGGTAGCGCCAAAGCTGCGCAGGAACAGGAAGATGACCATCACGACGAGCGCAATGGTGAGCACCAGCTCGAATTTCACGTCCTCCACCGAAGCGCGAATGGTGTTGGTGCGATCGGTGAGCACCTGCACCGTAATGGATTGCGGCAGCGAGGCTTTCAATTGCGGCAGCAACTGCGTCACGCGGTCCACGACGCCGATGATGTTGGCGCCGGGCTGCCGCTGGATGTTCAGAATCACCGCCTGCGTGTCGTTCATCCACGCGGCCTGGCGGACGTTCTCCACGCCATCAATAACGCGCGCGACATCGGAGATGCGAACCGGCGCGCCGTTGCGGTAGGCGATAACGATGGGTCCATACTGGCTGCCAGAGAGCAGCTGGTCGTTCGCTCCGAGCGTGAAGGACTGCCTCTGCGTTTCGATGACGCCCTTCGCCTGATTCACGTTGGCCGCGGCAAGCGCGGCCCGGACATCTTCGAGGCTCAGACCGTAAGAAGCGAGAGCGGTGGGGTTCGCCTGTACGCGCACCGAAGGCCGCTGGCCGCCGCTGATGCTCACCAGGCCGACGCCTGGCAGTTGCGCGATCTTCTGGCCGAGCGTGGTATCAGCGTAATCTTCCACCTTTGAAAGCGGCATCGCCACCGAGGTGAGGGCGAGCGTCAGAATAGGTGCGTCAGCCGGATTGCTCTTGCTGTAGATCGGTGGATTCGGCAGGTTCGCCGGAAGAAAAGTGGATGCCGCGTTGATGGATGCCTGGACCTGCTGCTCGGCCACGTCGATGCTGAGGTCGAGCGAAAACTGGAGCACGATCACCGAGCTGCCAAAGGAGCTCGTGGACGTCATCTGCTTCAGGCCGGGCACCTGTCCGAACTGCCGCTCGAGCGGCGCGGTAACGGTCGCCGCCATCACGTCCGGGCTCGCGCCGGGATAGAACGTCAGGACCTGGATGGTGGGGTAATCGACTTCCGGCAGCGCCGAAACCGGCAGCTGCTCATAGGCCACGAACCCGGCGAGCAAGACCCCCACCATCATCAGTGAGGTCGCGACCGGTCGCAGGATAAACGGCCGCGAGGGGCTCATTGCGAATCGCCTCCCGAACCCTTGCCTTTGCCCTGACCCTTTTTGCCTTTACCGGACTTGCCGCCGCCCTTCTGGCCGCCTCCCGATGTGCGCGTATCCACTTTGCTTCCGTCCTGCAGCTTGTCCTGACCGTCCACGATCACCTGTTCATCACCCTTCAGACCAGTGAGCACTTCCACGTCGTTACCTTCGGTAATGCCGGTGGTCACCTGAACGGCGGTAGCGGTCCGGTCCGCCTTCGCTATATAGACGTAAGCGCCGGCGGGTCCCCGCTGAATCGCAGGCGCGGGGACGATTACAGCATTCGAATGCGTGCCGATGAGCATGCGGCAGTTGACGAACTGATTCGGAAACAGCGCATTGTCGCGGTTATCGAACTGCGCCTTCAGGCGGGATGTGCCGGTAGTGGGGTCGATGGTGTTATCGACGGTCATCAGCGAACCCGACGCGATTTTCACCTTGTCGTCGCGATCGTAAGCTTCCACGGGCAGGTGCACGCCTTTACGCAGGCTGGCCAGCACCGGCGGAAGATTGTCGGCGGGAATGGTAAACAGCGCCGCGATGGGCTGCAGCTGTTCCACGATTACCAGGCCGTTGGGGTCCGCGGCGTGGACAATGTTGCCCACATCCACCTGGCGCAGGCCCACACGCCCGCTGATGGGTGAGGTGATGCGGCAATACACCAGCTGGAGCTTGGCGTTGTTGATGGCCGCGTTGTCGGCTTCGAGGGTGCCCTGGAACTGTCCCACCTGCGCGCCCTGCGTATCGTACTGCTGTTTGGGGATTACCTTCTCCTCCCACAGCTGCTTATAGCGTTCCAGATTGACCTGCGCGTCTTTCAGCTGCGCCGTGTCGCGCGCCAGCTGTCCGTTGGCCTGATCGAGCATCACCTGATACGGACGCGGATCGATCTGTGCCAGCACATCGCCTTTCTTAACGAACTGCCCTTCGGAAAAGTAAATGGCATCCAGCTGCCCGTCTACGCGGCTTTTCACCGCAACGGTATTGAAGGCGGCAACGGAACCCAGACCCCGCAGATATACCGGAATATTGCCCACGCGAGCAGACGCGACGGCCACCGGAGTGGAGCGCGGCCCTTTCTTGGCTTCCTTTTGTGCCTTGGCCGCATCCTGTTTGCCCTTGGTGGCCTGGAAAAAGGTGTAGCCGCCATAAGCCAGACCGCCGACAATCAGCAGCCAGACCCAGGAATAGCTGCGGCGGCGCGCCTTCGGAGCGACAGGGGGAGGCGGCGGACCGGGCGGAAGGAGGACCTGTTCACCCCGCTCCAGCGTGGAGGGTTCTTTGTTACCCATGTTTTATCTTCGCGTCGTTTTGATAATGCTATGCGGGACGTTAGATGGTAAGGCGCACCCGCACATTAAGAAGTTATCAAGAGAGTTCCGGGCCATCGTACGATCCAACACAATTATGGGATAGAGGCGGACTGCGCCGGTCCAAAGTAAATGGAGTTAAACAGCAGCTTGTAGGTTCCATGCGGTTGCCCGCGAAATGCCGCTTCCGCGCCGAGCATGAAGATTTTGCCTTCGCCCACTGGAGCCTCGGCAACGGCGATGGTATTTTCCAGATAGCCCTGGCCCCATGCCCAGCCGCTGCGCAGCGGAGCGGCATTGGGGAACCATGCCACCGGTTTCAGGCCTTTGGCCTCCGCATCGGGAGCGAACCGGAACACCGGACTGTTCTCGAAGAACACGTCGACAGTTTTGCCCATGCCGTAAGCCACGGGGTTGGTGTTATCCACGCTTGCTTCGAGCACCGAGCCTGGGACGTAGAACTTCTCGCGCGCCAGCGGACGATCCTGGCCATCCGCGCCAAGTTCAGTCAATCCGCTCTTCACGGGAAGCCCAAAGAACTGGCCGAGGCTGGTGGAATCGCCAATGGTAACGATATCGCCCCCGGCTTCCGCGAACTTCTTCAGCTGCGGAATGGTTTTGTCGGTAGTCACGCGCCCCAGATGGCTGGCCCATTCGGCGGGCAGCTCGGAAGCTGAGGGCTGCTGGAGGCCGAAGCCGCCGCCCCGGCCTTCCGCGGCGCCCGGCGCGCGCGGCATGGCTCCGCTGGGGAACACCAGCACGTCGAATTTACTCTTCAGGTTGCCGGCGTCCAGCGCGGCGGGATACACCACTTCATAGGGGAATTCGAACTGATCGAAGATCCAGCGGATCCAGCCGGAGGTCATGGAGCCACCGTACTGATCCCACAGCCCGATGCGGACCGGCTTCAACTTGTAAGCTTCTCCCGAGGGACGGGTTTCCACGCCGGTGACGCCGACGCCGAACTGCGCCGCGGAGCGCTCAAGCAAAGCGCGGGTCTGCGGACCGGCCGGCACATACATGGTTCCCGGACCCATGGTGCGGCCGGCAACGGTGACAGGCTGCTTCAGCCAGTAAACATCGTCGCCGTTTTTCAACAGGCGGTTAACCAAGATAAAGGAATCGTTCAGCTGATGACTGATAAGATATCCCGCCGGTTTCGCCGGACCGGAGATCTTTCCGGCAGGCGGATTCTGCTCGCCCGTAACCCGCTGGAACGGACCGGTGAAGCCCTCGAGAATGCGGTCGAACTTCACGCCCATCTGGAAAGCGAGCGTGTAGCCGGTGACATCGTAGGGAGGAATCGGCGGACCGCCCGGATACTGAAAATCGTTCGGATGGTCCTGCGGCTCGAACATGTCGAGCACATGCGGGCGGAACGCCTGGGCGCTCATCACTACCCAGGAATTGGCAGGATACTGCTTGCCATTTACCGTAAATGCCGCTGTTGCTTTTTCTATGGTAATCCCACTCTTAATCAAAGCATTGATGAATTTGGTTGCGGTAGGAAAGTCGGCCTGATCGGAAGGAATGATATAGCCGCGCGGATCGCGCTCGGCGGGATCGTGCAGCACCGTTTCGTAGAGTTTCGCCGGCACTGATCCGGCGCCGCGCTGGTTGAAGAAGTCCGCGTTTGCGCCGGCGGCGCCAGCTGCCGTTGCAGATGCTGTTGCCGCGGTTGCTCCTCCGCGCCGTCCACTGCCGCCGCCCGCGGGAGCGCCACCCGCGCCTGCCGCGGCTTTTAGGGCAGCGATGCGCTTCGGGGTGATGGTCCAGGAATCCTTATTACCGCGGTCAATGGAGTTTTTGCCCATCCGGTAGATGTTGTAGAGCAGCTCTTCGCGGTAACGCGAGGCCAGATCGAGCACGGCCAGGTTCGCGGTCATGGAGTAATCGATCGACTGCTTGAAGTGCCAGGTCTGGGGAGCGACGGGCAGCGGCAGATCGCCTTTCGGCAGCTGACGGTCGGGAACCAGCGGCACATGCATCGGCGTCGGGCTGCCGATCGTCTCAGTGAGAAGCCCGATGATGTTGTGGAAGTACGTCACGGTGCGCAGGCCGCCGTTGTACCAGGTGGAATAGGCCGCGCCGGTGCGCATGGTTGTGCCGGGCTTGTTTTCTTCCACAAAGCGGCTGTGCATGGCGGCGCCTACCAGGTCCAGTTCCATGGGCACGATAGCGTCGAAGTGATAGTTGAACGGATCGCGGAAGGGCGGCGCAAACATCACCGCGCCGGCCGGGCCGGTCTGGTGATGGTTATACATGATCTGCGGGTACCACTCGATGAACAACTGACGGCTGATATTGGCCGTCTCCTTCATGTTGTTCATATAGAAATCCCGGTTATTGTCGTGGCCGATATATTTCGCCCACAGACGCGGAACGCCTTCCAGCTTCCGCTTTTGCGGATCGGGCTCACGCATGTACCAGTTGGAAACCAGCTCCATGCCGTCGGGGTTGTCGTGGGCGGCCAGGATGATCACGTCGTTCAGGATGCGCAGCGTTTCGGGATCGGTGCGCGTGATCATGTTGTAGACGAAATCCATCAGCTGGTGCGCGCCCAGAACCTCGGTGGCATGCAGGCCGCCATCGATCCAGATGACGGCTTTGCCTTCGCGCGCGAGGGCGTGCGCTTCTTCATCGGTCAGGTTTTCGGCGCGCGCCAGGCGGCGGGCGATGTCCTGATAATGTGCCAGCTTTTTCTGATTTTCCGGCGAGGTGATAATCGCCATGTACTGTGTGCGGCCTTCCTCGGTGCGGCCGATATCCACCAGCTTCATTCGGTTGGATTCGGTGGCCAGCTTTTTCCACCAGGCTTCGAACTGGGTATAGTTCGCGAGGTGGTAATCGTCGCCGATGTTGAATCCAAGCGCTTCCTGTGGCGTGGTGATCTTACGGGAGGCCGGAGTCTGGGCGGCCAGCGCGGAGGTGAGCAGCAGGACCGCGGCAGGCATGCGGGAAAAACAACGATTCATAGGGTCAGCCTTTCAGGATGTCCTGTGCGCATCTCGAACGGAGAGCCATGCCACGGAACAGATGGAAATTCATCGTAGCAAAATCCCAAAAAGAAGGGGCTGCCCGTGGGGGCAGCCCGTGAGAGAAACGCGGAAATGGAAAGCGCTTACGCTGTGTGGCGAGAGCGGCGGCGGCCGCCCAGCCAGACACCGGCGGCGCCGAGCGCGATCATGCTCGCGGTGCCCGGTTCCGGGGTGGCCGCAGTCGTCATGGTGGTAAGAGCGACGCCGTCGAAATTACCCTGCAGGCTGGAGTTCGGGTCGCGCAGTTCGATAGTAATGGCATCGCCGACGTCAGCAGCCAGCCCCGTGTAGGAGGCGGTGAACGTGGCGAATGTCCCCTTTACCGCGGATCCGGTGGCGACGTATTGAGTGCCGTTAATCAGTAGATCGGCCACTCCGCCAAAAGCCGCCGCATCGCTGCGGTAGCCGATATCGACCGTCAGGGTGTACAGGGTGCCGAGGACCACCGTCGGTTCGACGACCTGGGAAATGGTGGGGCCGTTCGTAAACGCGGTGGTAGGGCCGTCTGGCAGGGAACTAAAGACTCCCGCCGTGGTGCCGGGCTGAAACTGGCCGGAGGTGCCGCTGTTGGTCCATCCCGGAATCGCGCCGATATCGTAGGAGCAGCCGGTGCCGCAGCTTAGTGGATATCCGCCTCCCGGAGCCGTTTCGAACGAACCGTTCGTAACGATCAGTGAGGCAGACGCCGGGACAAGGGAAAGGGCCAGAAAAGCAATAGCTGGCAAAAGATAGCGGCTATGAATCATTCTTAACAATCCTCCGTGGATTCAATGTCAATTATAGGCCGAAATACGGGAAGAAATACTACTAAATTTTTCGGTATTTTGATCCGGCGATCCTATTTTCTTTGGACTTACGAGGCGGGTAAACTCAGGTTATGGCAAATCTGGCGTTTCTGGGCCTGGGCATCATGGGCTATCCAATGGCGTGCAATCTAATGCGCGCCGGTCATCAGGTGAATCTGTGGTCGAACACCGCGGCGAAGGCCGAAGAACTGGCGAAGGCCGAAAACGGGCGCGCCTGTTCCACACCGGCGGAGGCGGCGCGCGGGGCCGAATGCATCTTCTTATGTGTAGGCGATACCGCGATGTCGGAAGCCGTGATTCTGGGTCCGGAAGGGCTGCGCGCCGGAGCCGCCGCAGGCACGGTGATCGCCGATGCCAGCACAATCAGCCCCGTGGAGAGCCGCTCGATCGGCAGCAAACTGGCCGCTGCCGGTATTTCCTTCCTTGACGCGCCCTGCACCGGCTCGAAGCCGGGTGCCGAGAATGGAGCCCTTACCTTTATGGTGGGCGGCGAGCAGGCGGTGTTCGACCGGGTGCGGCCGTTTTTCGAGCCAATGGGGAAAAAACTGTATTATTGCGGCTCAGCGGGCATGGGGCTGAATGCCAAGCTGACGCAAAATCTGATCCTCTGCAACATTCTGCATGCGTTCAACGAGGGAATGGTTCTGAGCTCGAAGGCCGGAGTCAACCCGACGCTGATGCTGGACATCCTTTCGAACAGCGCCGCCAAATGCGGGTTGATCGAGTACAAAGCGCCATTTGTGCTGCGGCGCGACTTCTCGACGAACTTCTCCGTAAAGTGGATGCATAAGGATATAGGGCTGATGCTGGATAGCGCCGAAGACCTGCGGGTACCCCTGCCGCTGACCGCTTTAACCCATCAGATGTTCCAGGCCGCCATCTCTTCGGGGCTGGAAGACCTGGATATGTGCTCGACGATACAGGTTTTGGAGAAAATTGCCGGTACCGAGGTAAAACTTCCATAATCGGCTACAGATTTTGGTTGCAATCCCAAAATCAATATACTAATATTGGAATCAAGCCGGGGAGGTAACTCCCACCAAAGCGAGACTAACCTCTAATCAAAGACCCCTGAAGCAAACCTTCCCGGCGCCCGCAAGGGTCCAATGGGTCTCGCAAACAACTGATCTGGTAAAATCCTCCAAGCTTGCGTTATCTTACCGTTCTCGGCTCCACGGGTTCCATCGGTGCTAACACGCTTGATGTAGTCCGGCAGAATCGGGGCTCCTTTTCCATTTATGCACTGGCCGCTGGACGGAACCTGTCCCTGCTTGCCTCCCAGATTGCGGAATTCGCACCAAAACTTGTAGCGGTTGCCGAACCGGACGCACTCGCGGCGATTCTGCGCGACCGCGGCATCCCGGTACCGGAGCTGACCAAAGACCTCGTGTCGATTTCTGTGGATGCGGCGGTGGATACGGTGATGTCGTCGATCGTGGGGGTTGCGGGGCTGGAAGCAACCTATGAAGCGGTCCGCGCGGGCAAGCGGATTGGCCTGGCGAATAAAGAGGTCCTGGTTTCCGGCGGCGCGCTGGTGATGAAAGCGGTAAAGGAATCCGGCTGCGAGTTGATTCCAGTGGACAGCGAGCACAATGGCGCCCACCAGTGTCTCCGCGCCGGGCGCCGCGCTGACGCCACGCGCCTGATTCTGACAGCTTCGGGCGGTCCATTCCGGCAGACGCCAAAATCCGAGTTCGCATTCGTGACTCCGGCTCAGGCGCTGCGACATCCCACATGGAAGATGGGCAACCGGATTACCATCGATTCCGCCACGCTGATGAATAAAGGTTTCGAGGTGATTGAGGCGTGCTGGCTGTTCGACTTCGCTGCGGCGGAGGTGGAGGTGGTGGTGCACCCGCAATCCACGGTGCATGCGATGGTGGAATTCAATGACGGCAGCGTTATTGCACAGGTCTGCACCACCGACATGCGGATGCCGATTCAATACGCGCTCACGTGGCCTGACCGGGCGCCGGCGCCGGTTCCGAAGATCGACTGGGGCACAGCGCGCACCTGGGATTTCGCGCCGCCCGATTTCGATCGCTTCCCCGCCCTGCGGCTCGCTTATGAATCCATGGAAGCCGGCGGTTCGGCGACGTGTACGCTGAACGCGGCGGATGAAATTGCGGTGGACGCGTTCCTGACAGAGAGAATCGGGTTCACCGATATCGCATCCATAGTAGAAGAGACTCTCCGCCGCGTACCGAACCGCCAGCCGTGTTCCGTTTCCGATATCCTGTCGATAGATGGGGAATCGCGGGCGGCTGCCCGTGAACTGGTGGGCCGGAGCGCCGTCCACATAAGGGTGTAAGCAATGGCAGCAATTCATAACATTATCTGGCTCCTGGTGCTCATTGGCGTGATGATTCTGGTCCATGAGCTGGGGCATTTCTGGGCCGCGCGCTTTTTCGATGTCCGGGTAGACGTATTTAGTTTTGGGTTTGGACCACGCCTGTTTGGCTTCCAGCGCGGCGAGACGGATTACCGCCTTTCCGCGATTCTGTTCGGCGGATACGTAAAGATGGCGGGGGAACAGCCGGGTGAGGAATCCGCGAGCGACCCGCGTTCGTTTCTGCGCAAGCCGCGCTGGCAAAGGCTGATTATTGCCTTTGCCGGGCCGTTCATGAACGTGCTGCTGTCAGTGGGAATTCTGGCCGGCATGTACATGGTGAATTACCAGCGCGTGGTGCAGGAGGGGCCTTCAGTGATCGGGCATGTGGAAGCAAATTCGCCCGCCGCGAAAGCCGGAGCCGAAAAGGGCGACATCATCGCGAAGTTCGATGGGCAGACCAACCCCGCCTGGGAAGATATCAATCTGCAGACGCTGCAGAACGCTTATAAGACGCTGGATCTGACGCTGCTGCGCTCCGGCAGGCGCATTGAAACCAAGATTACTCCGGTGCTGGACGACCGGGAGGGCATCGGTGAGGCGGGCTGGGATGAAGACGGGCCCATCGAAGCGTACAGCGTTTCGCCCGACATGCCGGCTGCCAAAGCGGGTCTGCGCAATGGCGACATCATGCTCTCGGTGGATGGGCATCCGCTGCGCTCGAGCGCGATGTTCCGCGATTACATCAAGAACGGTGGCGGCAAACCCGTTGCGGTCGAGGTGCAGCGCGGCGATCGGACTTTGACGTTCACTGTGACTCCGGTGTTCAGCAAGGCCGAAGCCAAGCCGCGCTGGATTATCGGCGTATATCCCGATTTAAAGCGCAATATTGTAACGACGAGGCTGTCGCTCGCCGCCGCGGTGGGAGAATCGGTCGCGCAAAATACCAAAAACGCCACGTTGATAGTTTCATTCCTGAAGGGCATGATCGAACGGCGGCTCCCCGCTAAATCGCTCGAAGGGCCCATCGGCATTGCGCGGCGCGCCGGAGAAACGGCCAGCCAGGGTCCGCTGGCGTTCCTTGCGCTGATGACCATCGTCAGCCTGAATCTGGCGATCTTCAATCTGCTGCCGATCCCCATTTTGGACGGCGGGATGATCGTCCTGCTGGTAGTGGAAATGGTGATGGGACGCGATGTCAGTCTGGCCGCGAAGGAAAACATCCTGAAGGTTGGCTTTGTTTTCCTGATGATGATCGTCGTATTTGTTCTCTACAACGATATCTCCAAGCTGATTCCCGGCTAGTCTGCTACCCTGAAGCGACCAATGGAGTGCTCCTGTGTCCGCCAGACCGACCTTCCAGGCACTACCCGCCTGTTTGCCGATCTTACGTATCACGCGGACCGCACCAGCCGCTTCTATTCGTTTGCGCCTTCGTGGGAGGAAGCGCATGGCCGCATCGATCTGCCGCCGGAGCGGCGAGCGGCACTGGTTAGCGCGTTAACCGAACAGAACGGACCTTCGGAACAGCTGGACCGCCTGGCGCAGCCAGGAACGGTCGCTGTGGTCACGGGACAGCAGGTGGGCCTGTTTTCGGGACCCGCGTACACCATTTATAAGGCGCTGACAGCGGTGAAGCTGGCTCGCGAACTGAGCGCGAGCGGCATCCCCGCCGTGCCGGTGTTTTGGCTCGCGACGGAAGATCACGATTTTGCCGAGATCGATCACACGTGGGTGTTCAACTCCGCGCACCAGCCGGCACGGGTGGGTATTACGGCATCGGGCGAAGCCAATCGTCCGGTGGGGCAGATTCCGCTCTCGACCGTTCCCGTGACCGAACTGCGCGCCGCGCTTTCCGGCCTGCCGTTTGCGGACGACGTGGTGGAAATGGTGGAAGCCGCGTACCGGCCCGGGCGCACGCTGGGACAAAGCTTCGGCGCGCTGCTGAATGCCATTCTGGGCAGCTATGGCGTGATCCAGCTGGACCCGATGTCGCCCGCGATTCGGCAGTTGGCCGCGCCCATGATGGAGCGCGCGCTCGATGCCGCGCCGGAGCTCAATCGCAAACTGCGCGAACGGAACAAGGAACTGGAAGCCGCCGGTTACCATGCGCAGGTGCATGTGGATGAGAAGACCTCGCTGTTCTTCCTGCTCGAAAATGGCAAGCGCACCGCATTAAGATCGGCAAATTACGGTGAATATCGGTCGCGCGCCGCGGAGATTTCCCCCAATGCGCTGCTGCGGCCCGTGCTGCAGGACTTCATGCTGCCGACCATTGCCTATATCGGCGGGCCGGCGGAGCTTTCGTATCTGGCGCAATCGAACGTGATTTATCAGGAGCTGCTCGGGCGGCAGCCGCGGGCCATCCACCGCTCCGGGTTTACCCTGCTGGACGAGCACAGCCGCAAGCTGATGAGCCGCTACCACCTGACGCTTAACAGCTTCTTTCAGGGCGATCAGGAGCTGCGCGAAAAGTTGGCCGCGAGCCTGGTGGCTCCGGAACTCACCGCCGTGATGACCGCGACGAAACACACCGCCGCTCAGGCACTGTCGAAGTTGAAATCGGAACTGACGCGCTTCGATGTGACGCTTTCCAAAGCGCTGAACCGCAGCACGCGCAAGATCGAGTACCAGCTCACGAAAATGGAAAGCAAGATCGCGCGCGAGACACTGATGCGCGATAGGCGCGCTACGCGCGACGCTGCCTCTCTCACCGGCTTGATTTTCCCGCATCGACATTTGCAGGAGCGCTTCTATTCGATTCTGCCTTTTGTGGCCCGGCACGGCACCGGTTTGATCGATGAAGTTTACGCGAACGTCCATCTGGACTGCCCCGATCATCAGCTGCTGGTCGTCTGACCCACCCGCTTTATGAAACCCAATTCCGTGAAAGAGGCCCTGAAGGCCGGACGGCTCCAGCTGGGCACTGGCTTTTGGCAACTGCGCTCGCCGGAAATCGCCCGCATTCTGGCTGCGGCCGGTTTCGACTGGGCCTTTGTCGATATGGAGCACGGCGGCTTCGGCATTGAAACCATTCAGGACATCTGCCGCGTCTCCAATCTTTCAGGCCTGTGCCCCATTGTGCGCGTGCCGGATCTGCAGTATCCGCTGGTTTCGCGCGCGCTCGATTGCGGCGCGCAGGGAATTATCTTTCCGCGCGTGGAATCGCCCGAGCTGCTGGAACGGGCGGTCAGCTGGACGAAGTTTCCGCCGGTAGGCGTGCGTGGCTATGGCCTGACCAATCAGGCAGTGAATTACGAACCGATGACGTTCCCGCAGATTCTGGAACATGTCAACGCTAACACGATGGTGGTGATGCAAATCGAGACGCAGCGCGCCGTTGACGCGCGCGAAGAACTGCTGAGCGTGCCCGGTATCGACGCCGTGATGATCGGGCCCGCCGACCTTTCCATCTCACTCGGCGTTCCAGGCGATTTTCAGCATCCCAAAATGGTCGCCGCCATGGAAGCCATTCGCGACACCTGTCTCGCCAAAGGAGTGGCACCGGGCACTCAGACACGCTCGCCCGCTCTGGCCCGGTTCTGGAAGGAGCGCGGGATGCTGTTCCTCGGCTGCTCCAATGAAATGACCATGTTGTACGATCGCGCCGTGGAAGTGGCGTCCCAGCTTCGGTAAATGAAACGAGTTTTTCCTTTCTTCACCGCCGCCCTTTGTTTTGCCGTTTCGATGGACCCGGCGGAACGCGCGGCGCTCGATCGCATTTCCGCCGCCGACATGCGCGGCAATCTCTCGTTTCTGTCCTCGGACGCGCTCGAAGGGCGTGACTCGCCGTCCCGCGGTCTCGACATCGCGGCCGAGTTCATTGCCTCGCAGTTTCGCCGCGCGGGACTGGAACCGGTCGGAACCAAGGATTACTTCCAGGTAGCCGATTACCTGCAGGTGACCGCCGATCCCCAGGGGCTTAGCGCCACGCTCGATGACGAAAAGCAATCGCTGCATCTGAAGGATTTCTCGACGCGCAGCATCGCTGCGATTGATCTGAAAGCGGCGCCGATCTTCAAAGTCGAATCCGACAAGGTTCCGTCACTGGAAGGCAAAGTCGCGCTGATCGAAATCTCGCCGAAGTACTTCGCGCTGGTGAGCGCGGCGCAGCAGCAGCATCCCGCCGCGATTCTGACCTATGGCAAGGCGCGCCGGGGCCCCTCCACCGCGCTCATGGAAGTGAAGAGCACGCCCGCGCCACCATCCATTCACGTTGCCGACCCCGAAGCGGTGAAGATCCTGAGCGCATTCAAGGCGGGCGAGACGAAAGCCACGCTGACCCTGCATGCCAACCAGCCGAAGGAATCGCCGGCGCCACTGCGGAATGTCGCGGGAGCGCTCCGCGGCTCCGACCCCGTGCTGTCCAAGACCTGGCTTCTGGTGACGGCTCATTACGACCACATCGGCGTCAAGACCACAGGCGAGGGCGACCGCATTTACAACGGCGCGAATGACGATGGCAGCGGCACCGTTTCCGTCATCGAAATCGCCAACGCGCTGGCGGCCATGAAAGAGCGTCCCAGACGCAGCATCCTGTTCATGACGTTCTTCGGCGAGGAAAAGGGGCTCTACGGTTCCCGCTACTACGCACAGCATCCGCTGGTGCCGCTGAAGCAGACCATCGCGCAGATTAACCTCGAACAGCTCGGCCGCACGGACGATACGGAAGGCCCGCAGATCGGCACCGCGACCTTCACCGGCTTCGATTTCTCCGACCTGCCCGCCACCTTCGCCGCCGCCGGCAAGCTGACCGGTGTGCGTGTCTACAAAAACGAGAAAAACAGTGACGACTTTTTCGCGCGCAGCGACAATCAGTCGCTCGCCGATGCCGGCATTCCGGCCCACACGCTCGCGGTCGCGTTCGAATTTCCGGACTACCACGGCGTGGGTGATGAGTGGCAGAAGATCGACTACGACAATATGGCCAAAGTAGACCGCATGATCACTCTCGGTCTGCTCACCATTGCTAACCGCACTGTGCCGCCGCACTGGAACGAAGCGAATTCCAAAACGAAGAAGTACGTCGAAGCCTCGCATTCCAACTAATCCGGTCGCTTTGTACGAAAAAGTCCGGCTGCCCGGGTTATGATCGCAGAACCGGGTATGTCCGCGCTTCCCTACGTCGCCCCGTTCTTCGTTTTCATCGCACTGCTGGCTGTGCAGTCGGTGGTTCCGGTGCCGCAATGGCTTCGTTTCGCACTGCCGATGGTTGTCATTCTGGCGGTTTCCCGCCGCGTGCTGGCGGCGCGACTGGTGCAGCCGCTGCTCAGCATCGCTCTCGGCATTGCGGTGTTCGTAATTTGGGTAGGCCCGGAAGTCCTGTTTCCCGGCTACCACTCGTTCTGGCTGTTCTCCAATCCGGTGCTGGGCCAACCTATCCACACGCCGCCCGCGAACCATGCCGACCCGCTATTTCTGGTATTTCGCATCCTGGTCAGCATCGTCGCCGTGCCCATTCTGGAAGAGCTGTTCTGGCGCGGCTGGCTGATGCGCTGGATCATAGACCGTGACTTCGAACGCATCCCGCTGGGCACATACGACGTCCAGGCGTTCTGGCTTGTCGCGGTGCTTTTTGCCTCCGAACACGGCCCGTTCTGGGATGTCGGCCTGGTGACCGGCGTCATCTACAACTGGTGGATGGTACGCACCAAAAGCCTGTGGGACTGCATCTTAATGCATGCGGTCACCAACGGCGTCCTCGCCTGGTATGTGCTCGCGTACGGTCAGTGGCAGTACTGGCTGTAGTAAAATAGGAATTCCCCCGCAATGATTCAACTCTCAGGAGCCGGAAAGCGTTTCGGCCCCAAAATGCTCTATGAGGGCCTCGACTGGCTCATCGGGCCTAAGGAAAAGGTCGGGATCGTCGGCGGCAACGGCACCGGCAAATCCACACTGCTCAAGGTTTTGGCCGGGATCGAAACTCTCGATTACGGTTCAGTCAGCTATCAAAAAGGTGTCAAGACCGGCTATCTCCCGCAGGACGGACTGTCGCTTTCCGGCCGCACGGTTTTCGCTGAGTGCATGTCCGTCTACGACGAACTGCGCGCCATGGAGATCGAGCAGGAGGAGCTGACCCATAAGCTCGCGACTCTCGACCATGAAAGCCCCGAGTACAGCGACGTCGCAGACCGTTTCCACCACATCCAGAACGAATTCATTGCGCGCGACGGCTATTCCATTGAGGCCAAAGTGGGCGAAGTTCTCACCGGCCTTGGCTTCCATCGTGACGACTGGGACCGCCGCACCGAGGAGTTCTCCGGCGGCTGGCAGATGCGCATCTCGCTCGCCAAGCTGCTGCTGCAAAAGCCCAATCTGCTGCTGCTCGATGAACCCACTAACCACCTGGACATTGAAGCGCGCGACTGGCTTGAGGAGTATCTCAACGAGTACCCGCACGCGTTTATTCTGATCTCGCACGATCGCTATTTCCTGGATGTCACGGTCCGGAAAGTGGTGGAACTGTGGAACAAAAAGGCGCACTTCTTCTCCGGCAACTATTCGAAGTACGAGGTGTTGAAAGTGGAGCGCCGCGCGCAGCTGGAAGCCGCCTTCAAGAACCAGCGCGACAAGGTGGAGCAGCTGGAAGCCTTCATCAACAAGTTCCGCTACACCGCCACCAAAGCCAAGCAGGTGCAAAGCCGCATCAAAGAGCTGGAGAAGATCGAGAAGATCGAAATCCCGCCCGACGAACGCACCATTCACTTCCGCTTCCCGCAGCCAAAACAGAGCGGCCGCGTGGTGGCGCAGTTCCAGAACGTCTCGAAGAGCTATGGCGCCAAGCACGTTCTGGGAAACGTCAGCTTCACCATTGAGCGCGGCGACAGAATCGCCCTCGTGGGCGTGAACGGCGCGGGTAAATCCACGCTGATCAAGCTGCTGGCAGGAGCTGAGCCGGTCACTTCCGGCGAGTTCACGCTCGGGCACAACGTGATCGTCGATTACTTCGCGCAGGATCAGTACAAGGAATTAAACACCGACGCGGAGATTCTTACCGATCTTGGCCAGGTGGCTCCGCGCTCCACGCAAACGGAGCTGCGCAGTGTTCTGGGCTCGTTCCTTTTCACTGAAGACGATGTGTTCAAACGCATCGGCGTGCTCTCGGGCGGCGAGCGCAACCGCTACGCGCTGGCCAAAATGCTGATGATGCCCGGCAACTTTCTGCTGCTGGACGAACCAACCAACCACCTCGACATGCGTTCGAAGGACGTGCTGCTGGAAGCCCTGCGCTCCTTCACCGGCACTGTGGTTTTCGTTTCTCACGATCGCTACTTCCTCGAGCAGGTGGCCACGCGCGTCTTCGAAGTCGGCTCGGGCGAAGTTACCGTGTTCCCCGGCAACTACGAAGATTACATATGGCGCAAGACTGCCGATGCCGATACGCTCGCCGGCAAGGTTTCGCTGCGTCCGGCCGTAGCCGCTCCGCCTCCGCCGCCGCCCGCGCCGGTGAAGCCGGCAACTCCCGTCATCCGCGTGAATCCGGTAAAGCTGAAGCAGATGCATGAACGCCATCAGGCGATTGAGACCCGCGTCGCGCTGCTGGAAGACGAAATTTCCAAACACGAGCAGGAGCTCGGACGCTTCAAAAGCGTGGAAGAAACCGTTCGCCTGAACCAACTCGTCGAAAGCCGCCGCGCCGATCTCGAAGCCCTGATGGCCGAATGGGAACAGGTCGCGGAACTGATCCAGTCGAATACCTGACGCTTAGCGCTTCATCAGATCCAGCCCGAACTTCGGCGCCGATTGCGTGCCGCTGATACTCACTGGAATCTTCGAACCGCCGTTCTTCCCGCGAAAGAAGGGCGACACCGCCCGCAGCAGAAACGAGCCCAGACGCGAATCCACCATGCGCCAGAGCGGCGCCTCGGTCAGCACGTCTCCGTGGAAATCGAACCGCCGGCCATCGAGCGAGTAGATCCCGGTCAGATTCACACGCGCCCCCGGCATGGTGTAACGGAGATCGCTGAACTGCAGAACGCCGCCGGCCATGCGAAATGTCCCGTTCATCTGGGAATTCACATCTGCCGCGCCGGCTCTTGCCAGCTTCGGCTCGCCGCGCGCGCGCAGGCTTACCATATCCACCTTGTCCTGCACCTGCGGATTGCTGAAATGGACGGCCTGCAGCCCAAACGTGCCGCGCAGACGGAGCCGGTCCGGAACGCTCTCCTTCCCTGGCGGAAGCTCCAGTTTCGTCTTCATGCTGATGCGCCCGGTCAGCACCGCCGGCCGGGTCTTCACCGCGAGGTTGAGGAAATCCTGCACCCGCGCGCCCGGCACATCCACGTCCAGTTCGATCCGGTGCCCCTGGCCTTTGATGTTGATCACCGCGCCGGTCGTGGTGAAGATGGAATTGCGCAGCGTCGCGGTCACCGGCCGCAGATACGTGTCGCCCGTCGTGCCATCCACAATGGCGTGAAACCGCGTATGCAGCGGCATCGGATGGTTCGCGATATCCAGCGAGAAGTTTGGCGTCTCGGAAGTTCCGTCCACCACGATCTGGTTCAACCGCCCATGGAATTCTCCGGCGGATGACAGCGTTCCGCTGATGCCTTTAATGGTGTTCAGGTCGGCGTGATCGAAGGTGTAACGCCCGGCCACGGCCGAGTCGCCCGGGTCCTCCGCGTTCCACGGCCCAAAGCTGCCGGCCGCCCGAATGTCCCCTCGCGGCACCGCGTTCGTCAGCACGGCATCGAACTTCCACGGCTCGCCGGAGCCCGCGCCGCGCAGATCGATGCGCGTGAGTTCGAACGTCCTGGGATCTTTCGATGCATCGGAATTCTCGAGCACCAGCCGCGACTTCTCACACACAATCTCATCTACGGCGATCTGCATTTTGCCGTTTAACTTCGTGCCGGCCTGGCCCCGAATCTCCGCCGGCGGGATATGGATCTGCATGCCCGTCACGCGCACCAATCCCACATGCATCGGCTTGAAAAAAAGACCAATGATGCCGGCGTGAAATGAGAATAGCGGAATTGCGATCAGCGGTTCACTCGCGCCCGCGGCCACGACGTCGTCCGGCGGGTAGATGCGCAGATCGGCGCCGCTTACTTCCAGACCGCGGATGACGGAAACGTCCAGCGTGCGCAGTTCCACGCGGCTTCCGAAACGCGTGCTCAGTGTTTCGATTACGCGGCCCTTGAGGATGGGTCCGGCTCGGTGGATGACAACTTCAACGATGGTTCCGAACGCCAGAACGGCTGCGGCCAGAGCGACCGCGATTCGAGCACCAGCGCGTGACAACGGGCTACGCCCGCGCGTCGGATCTTGCCTGTTTCCGCGCTAGTACATTGCGAACTTTTTCCACCAGCTGACTGGCGGCAAAGGGTTTGGGAAACGCGTCGAAGCCGATCTCGGTCACCCATTCCCGAATCACCTGGCTGTCGGGCAGCCCGGAGACCATCAGAACCGGAATATTAGAATTCTCTTCCCGAAATTTGCGCATGGCCTCGTGGCCCGTGATTCCCGGCAGCGACACGTTGGTAATCAGGAGATCCGGCGCGTCCATGCGAATCACGGCCAGAGCCTTGTCCACACTGTCAGTCCCGGTAACCTGATAGCCGGCACGCTCCAAAATCGATTGCACGGTGGATCTGACGATCGGTTCGGCATCCACGATCAAAATCCTTGCGGTCAATAAAAACGCTCCACTAGGAAAAAATTTAGCACGAACGTACGACTGCCGACAGACTAGGATTTCTTCAATAACCCGCGGTCCCGCATCCAGTCCCCCAGGCGCAAATACCACGACATTTGTATTGGCATGGGCTTGGGATTCTCGCGTATCCCAAACCCATGCCCCCCGCTTCCGTATACGTGTACTTCGGCGGGTACGCCCGCTTTCTTTAGAGCCACGTACAATTCTCCGACGGCCACCGACGGACCTTTATCGTTGTCGGCGCAAAGCAGAAACGTCGGCGGCGCTTCTTTGGTAATCTGCACCGTCTCGGCCCGAACGCCGGGATAAATCAGCGCTTCGAAATCGGGATGCCCGCCATTTGCCTCGGCATCCGTCGCCGCGCGAACCGCCACTTCTCCGCCGGCCGAAAATCCGATGATCCCCACGCGCCCCGCGTCGATCCCCCACTCCGCCGCGCGCCCGCGAACCAGCCGGATTGCCTGCTCGGCATCGTGCACCGCGTCGGTCACGGTGAACGTCGATCCTGCCTCCCGCGCCAGCCGATACTTCAGGACAAACCCCGCTACGCCAATGCTGTTCAGGTATTTGGCGACGTTGTACCCTTCGGTGTCGATCGAGAGAAACTGATGGCCGCCGCCCGGCGCGATCACCATCGCCGCTCCCGTGGCTTTTTCCTTCGGCGGCAGGAACACTTCAATCGACGGGTTCCTGATGTTGTGAACGCGGGTGGAATCGCGGCCCTCCGCAATGGGGTCCGTAATCTCCTCTCCCGCCACCTTCGTACCGGGGTAGAGCGGCACCACTTCCGCCGCGAGCGCCGCCACCATCAGCAGGCAAATCATCCGTTCCTCCTATTGCTCGGCAACCACCGGATTCACCAGCTCACCGACGCCCTGCAGCTTCACAGTCACCTGGTCCCCGGCCTTCAGCCATCGCGGCGGATTGAACGACAGACCCACTCCGCTCGGCGTTCCCGTGGAAATAATATCACCGGGCTCCAGAGTAAATACGCTGGACAAATACTCGATTAGTTCCGGAACGCGGAAAATCAGCTCCCGCGTATTGGAATTTTGCAGCGTCTGTCCATTAATGGTCAGGCTGATATCCAGCTGATGCGGGTCGGCGATTTCATTCGCAGTCACGATGCAGGGACCCATCGGCGCAAACGTATCGAAGGTTTTGCCGATCATCCACTGGCTGGTCGCCATCTGGAAATCGCGCGCGCTCACATCGTTCATGATGGTGTACCCGAAGACGTATTCCTGCCAGTCCGCGGCTTTGATATGGCGCCCGTTCTTCCCGATCACCACGGCCATCTCCGCTTCATAATCCGGCTTCGTGGAGTTTTTCGGCAGCACGATGTTGTCGCCGGTTGCGATCACGCACGAAGCGTATTTCGAAAAAACCGTCGGCGTTTTCGGAATCTCCATCTTCGATTCGATGGCGTGCTCGCGGTAATTCAGCCCGATGCAAATGATCTTCGCAGGCTTCGGGATAGGCGCCAGCAGTTTCACGCTGCTCAGCGGGAAGATGCCGCCCGGCGCGTTCGTTTCCACCGCGGATTGAATGCGCAGAAGGGCCTCCGGGCCGCCCTGAATCACATCGAGGAGGGTGTGGAAGCCGGCCTCTTTCAGGCTGATCACCTGCTCGCCCTGCAGAACGCCCGCATGGGCATGGTGGTCGTGATGGAAGGTGACAAATTTCATGAGGAAGGAGTCCTCAGTTTATCGCAGATACAGTTCCGCGCATTCCTTCGCGAGCACGCCCGCAGTCACCTGAATGTCCTCCTGGAAAGCGTCGCGTATGAAATCAGCCGTATTGAAATGGCGCACTTCGAAGTACATGCTGTTCACGTCGTTGCGCGTGGCGCCATAGACGATGCGTCCGATTTTGGCCCACACGCAGGCCATGGTGCACATGCCGCAGCACTGCAGCGTGCAATAGAGCGTGTGGCCCGGAAACTCGATCGCCTTGAGCTTCTGCCCCAGCTTCCGGAGTGTCACAATCTCCGCGTGCGCCGAGCAGTCATAGGTGCCTTCTGCCTCGTTGTGGCCCAGCGCCGCCACCTCTCCATCCTTCACGATCACGCAGCCCACTTCGCCCGCGCCCGGCCTTTGCATGCCGATGCGCGCCTGCTCAATCGCCATGCGCATGAACTTCTCGTCTTCTTCCCTCGTCGTCACGCCACCATCTTCGCAGCATAAACTGAACTCATGCGCGTGCCCGCCCTTCTGCTTCTGCTATGCGCGCTGCTGCGCGCGGAGGGAACCGCCGGCCGCGGCGAGGAGCTTCTCCACGGCATTCGCGAAACCGCTCTGGACCCGGGCGAATGCTACCGCGTGCGCGAGATCAGCATCGTGCGCGATGAGGCGCAGTTTTATTTCACAGACGGCTACCTGATCTTCGGCAAGCCTGTGGGCTCCACGCGCGTCACCGCCGTTTTCAGCGCCGATGTGGAAGGCGGCGATGGCGAACTGCTGCTGTTGCCGCCCACGCGGGGCGAGCGCCGCGCCATGGCCGCTCATGCCGGCGCGCCCAATCTGGAAGAACACTTTTCCGCCGCGCTAATGGTATTCGCCGACGACACCTACCGCGAAATCCTGGAACAGATCAAAGCCAACCCCTACGACAGGAAGTCCGCCGAGATGGGCGCTCTGCTGGCTGACAAATGGTCCGCGCCCGCGCGCACGCTCAGCGGCAGCTTCGGCCCGCGGCTGGCTGCGGATCTGCTCTCGCCCGGCACTCAGCGCAAGGGCTTCTTCGCCGCGGCGCTGGGCGGCCGCAAGCTTGGCACCTTCGACGTGGTCTTCGATTCGCGAGTCCCGGAACAGCTGCTGGTGGGCGCGGCGGGCAAGACCGGCGGCTTTGATGTGTGGGCCAGCTTCCCTTCCCGTTCCTATCGCGGCAAGCCGTTCGAACCCGAGTTTTCCCTGCGCGATTACCGCATCGAATCGAAGCTGGACACCGACCTGACCATGCACTGCGTCACTCGCGTGCAGGCGCAGTGGAAAGCGGGATCAGCGGGCGCGCTGCCGTTCGAAATCTCCGAGCTGATGAGCGTGACCTCAGCCACCGTGGACGGCCTACCAGTCGAGGTGCTGGCCGGCGGCACGGAGGAGAACGCCGAAACGGGGCGCGGCAATCAGGTGTTTCTACTGGTGCCCGCGCAGCCGCTGGCGCCGGCTCGCGCGCACGAGATCGAGATTCATCACGAAGGCAAGGTGGTGGCCGATGCCGGCAACCAGGTGTTCTACGTCGGCTCGCGCGGCAGCTGGTATCCGGGCCGCGGCATGCAGTTCGCCACTTACGACCTTACGTTTCGCTCACCGCGCGATCTGGATCTGGTGGCCACCGGGGACCCCGTCGAAGATCGTCTGGACGGCGATCAAAAGATCACGCGCCGGCGGGTTCCGGTGCCCATTCGCCTGGTGGGCTTCAACCTGGGCGTCTATGATCGCGCGCAGCTGCATCGCGGCGCGCTCACCATCGAAGTCTGCGCCAATCGCGGCGTGGAGGATGCGCTGCAGCCGGTGCGCGTTCCTGATATCACCTGGTCCGCCGTTCCCCCCCGGCCCACGCGCCGCGCCGCCGCCACTCCCGCGCTTCCCCTGCCGCCGCCCTCGGTGGTGCCCGTGCGCAGTTCCAAAGCGCGCCTGGAAGCGCTGGCCGTGGATATCGGCGACGTGATGGATTTCTATACCGCCCGCTTCGGACCGCTGACGCTGAAGCGCCTCGAAGTGTCACCGGTGCCCGGCCGCTTTGGCCAGGGCTTTCCCGGCATGATCTATCTCTCCACCACGTCGTATCTTCCGGCCAGCCAGTCGATGAATGAGCAGCAACAGATCTTTTTCTCCGATTTGCTGCACTCGCACGAAGCCGCGCATCAGTGGTGGGGCAGTATCGTCACTTCCGCCGGTTATCACGACGACTGGATCACTGAATCGCTTGCGAATTACTCCGCGCTGCTCTATCTGGAGAAACGCAAAGGCGCGCGCGCCGTGGATCTGCTGCTGGAGGATTATCGCGTCCGTCTGCTGGCAGGCGGCCCCGGCGGTAAGGCACCCGATTCCGCCGGTCCCATCGTGCAGGGCATGCGTCTGGGCGAAGCCTGGCAGGCGGTTATGTACGGCAAAGGAACGTGGATTGTCCACATGCTGCGCCGCCGCATGGGAGATGAGGCGTTCAATCGCATGCTGGGCGCGCTGCGGCGCGAGTTTCAGGATAAGACCATCACCACCGAACAGTTCCGTATCTTCTGCGCCGGCTTCCTGCCGCCTAAATCCGCCGATCCCAAACTGGAAGCCTTCTTCGATCAGTGGGTCTACAGCACCGGCATTCCGTCGCTGAAACTCACTTCCAGGATCAGCGGAGTTCATGTGAGCGGGACGGTCGCGGAAAGCGGCATGCCGGACGATTCCGCCGCTACCGTTCCCATCGAAATTCAGCTGGGCCGCGGCCGCAGCGTTATGCGTACCGTAAGTGCCGGAGTGGAGCCGGAAGCGTTTGAATTTACGCTGCCCGCGCCCGCGACGAAGGTCTCAATCGACCTGCACTCCATCCTTCACCAGTAGCGCGCGTTACTGCTGCCAGCCGCCGCCCAGAGCGCGATACAGCGTCACGATGGAATTCAGTTCGCCCAGCCGCAGCCGCGCCAGGTCCAGCTGGCCCTGAAACAGATTGCGCTCGGCGTCCAGCACCTGCAAATAGCTGTTCAGTCCACCCCGATAGCGCAGCGTGGAGAGCCTCTCGGCATCTTCCAGTGCTTTCACCAGCAGTTCTTCCTGCGTCCGCTGCTCGGTGGTTTTGCGTAGCCCGATCAGCGCGTCCGAAACCTCGCGGAACGCCGTCTTGATGGCTTTCTGGTAGTTCGCAATCGCCTCCGTGCGCTGCGCTTCCGTCAGCCGCACATTGTTCCGAATGCGCCCCGCTTCGAAGATGGGCACCGCGGCGTTCGGTACGATGCTGAAATCGCGGCCAGGCGCAGTAAAGAGCGAAGTGAGCGCGCGGCTCTGCCCGCCCAGGAATCCGGTAAGCGTGATCTGCGGAAAGTATTGCGCCTTCGCCGCGCCGATGTTGGCATTGGCGGCGATCAGCAGATCTTCCGCCTGACGAATATCCGGACGGCGCTCCAGCAGTGCCGAAGGCAGCCCGGCGGGAACGGTGGCCGGCACCGCGAACTCCGTCAGCGCCTTGCCGCGCGGAATCGGCCCCGGATCGCGCGCCGTCAGCAAACTGATGAGATTTTCACTCTGTTCAATCTGCCGCTCATCGGCCGCAATCTGCGAGGTCGCGGTGTAGAGAAACTGCTCCGCCTGCCGCACATCGAGCGAAGTCGCCACGCCGCCCTGCCGGCGCACCGTGGTCAGATTCAGACTGCGCTCCGCCACGTCGCGCGTACTGCGGGCGATCTGCAATTCCAGATCTTCCTCGCGCAGCCCGAAATAAGCCGATGTCACGTCGCCCACCAGAGTGGTGATCACACCGCGCCGCGCCTCTTCTGTACTGAAGTAATCCGCGCGCGCCGCTTCCGTCAAGCGCCGGATCCGTCCCCATACATCCAGCTCCCAGCCGAGCGAAAAGCCGGCCTGCGTATAGCTGACGTTCAGATCCGTGCCGCTCGGAATGAAATTGAACGATCCGATGGAGGAACCGCGAACCGCGTTGAACGACGCCGCGCCCGAAAGCGTGGGAAACAGCTGCGAGCGCGTGATTCCCAGCTGCGCCCGCGCCTGCAGAACACGCGCGGCGGCCGCCTGCAGATCGTAGTTCTGCGCCAGCGCCAGTCTCACCTGCGCGGTCAGCTGTTCGTCCTGAAAAAGATCAAACCACTTGGTATCCGCGATGTTGGCCGCGGCCGCTTCTCCCGCGCGGAATTGCGGCGGCGGAGTCACCGCCGGCCTTTGGTAGTTCGGGCCCACCATACAGCCGCCCAAACCCACCAGACAAATTGCCAACCAGCCGCGTCGCATCAATCTCCGCTCCCCAGTGCCGGCGTGGGCGCGCCGATAGGCGCATGGTCCTTGCCGCGCTCGGCAAATCCGTCGATCACCACATACAAGACCGGCACGATGAATACGGCCAGAATGGTCGCCGCCACCATGCCGCTGAACACCGCCGTTCCCAGCGCCCGCCGCGCCGCCGCGCCCGCTCCGTTCGCGACCATCAAAGGCGCGACGCCCAGCAGGAACGCGAACGACGTCATCAAAATGGGCCGAAGCCGCAGCGTTGGCCGCGTCCATCGCCGCATCCTGAATCGACAAACCTTCTTCGCGCCGCATCTTGGCATATTCCACGATCAGAATCGCGTTCTTGGCGGCGAGGCCGATCAGCGTCACGATGCCGATCTGCGTATATACGTCATACGCGAACGACCGCATCCAAATGCCCGCCAGCGCGCCGAAGATACCCAGCGGCACCGCCAGCATCACCGCGAACGGAATCGACCAGCTTTCATACAGCGCGGCCAGGAACAGGAACACCAGAATGCCCGCGAAGCCGAAGATGAAGCCTTCCTTGCCTTCCGAAAGCTTCTCCTGATACACCGTGCCGGTCCATTCGTACCCAAAACCCGGCGGCAGCACGTCGTGCGCGATTTTCTCCATCGCGGCCGCCGCCTGCCCGGAACTATACGCCGGCGAGTTCACGCCGATCAGCTTCGTGGCGCGGTAGCGGTTGTAGCGATAGATCACCTCCGGCCCGCTGGTCAGGTTTACCTTCACCAGCGTGCTCAGCGGCACCATGTCGCCCGACGCGGTGCGCACATAGAAGCGGCTGATGTCGTTCGGCTGGTCGCGGTAATCCGGATCGGCCTGCAGCAGCACCTGCCAGGTGCGGCCGAAGCGGTTGAAATCGTTCACGTAGAGACCACCCAGGAACGTTTGCAGCGCGTTGTAAACGTCGGTCACCGGAATGCCGAGCGTCTGCACCTTGTCGCTGTCCACCTCCACCTTGTACTGCGGCACGGTGTTGCGGAAAATGCTGTTGACGATCGCGAACTCGGGATGCTTCTGCGTCTCCGCCACCACTGCATCCGAAACCTGCGCCAGCTGCGCGGTATCGCCGCCTGAGCGGTCTTCCAGCATGAATTCGAAACCGCCGGAAGTGCCCAGGCCCAGGATCGGCGGCAGGCCGAAGCCAAATACAATCGCCTCCTGAATCCCTGCGAGCTTCTGCTGCACGCCGCCCAGAATGGAGGCGAACTGCAGATCCTTGCTCTTGCGCTCCTCCCATGGTTTCAGCGTTGCGATCACGGTCGCCACATTCGAATTGTTAGTGGTGGTCAGAATATCCAGGCCGCCGAAGATGGTCACTGCTTCCACTCCCGGCGTGCCCTGCAGAATCTTCTCCACCTTGCTGGTCACCGCGCGCGTGCGTTCCAGTGACGCGCCATCCGGCAGCCGCACGGCCGCAAAAAAGACGCCCTGGTCTTCGTCCGGCAGGAAGCCGGTGGGCAGCGTTTTGAACAGCACGCCCGCCAGCAGATAAAACACCGCAAGCCCCGCGAACGCCAGCACGCTGCGGCGCAGCAGCACCTTCACGCCGCTCAGATATCCGTTACGCGCTTTGTCGAAGCCTGTGTTGAACAGATCGAAAGCGCGGCCCATCGGACCTCGCGATTCCTGCCTTGGCTTCAGCAGCATGGCGCTGAGCGCCGGGCTGAGCGAGAGCGCGTTGAATGCCGAGATCAGCACAGAGGCCGCAATGGTAAGCGCGAACTGCCGGTAGATCTGCCCGCTGATGCCGCCAAGGAAAGCCACCGGGATGAACACCGCCGCCAGAATACACGCGATCGCCACCACGGGACCCGACACCGCTTCCATGGCATGAAGCGTGGCCTCGCGCCGGTTCATCCCGCGGTCCAGATTCAGCTGCACCGCTTCCACCACCACAATCGCGTCGTCCACCACGATGCCGATGGCCAGCACCAGTCCGAACATGCTGGTCATATTGATGGAGAAGCCCAGCAGCGGGAACAGCGCGAAGGTGCCCACCACTGCCACCGGCACGGTCAGCAGCGGAATCAGCGTGGCGCGCCAGTTTTGCAGGAACACGAACACCACGAAGATTACCAGCACCACGGCGATGAACAGCGTGGTCACCACGTCCGAGATCGCCGCGCGCACAAACTTCGTCGCGTCATAAGGCACCGCGTACTCGATGCCGGAGGGGAACGATTTTGACGCCTCCTCCATAAACTTCGTCACGCGGTTCGCCGTGTCAACAGCGTTCGCGCCTGGCGAAAGGTAAACAATCAGAATCGATGCCGGACGGCCTTGGGTGCGGCTGTACGTCTTGTAATCCTGCGCTCCCAGTTCGGCATGGCCAATGTCTCCCACGCGCAGCAGGGAGCCGTCCGGCTCGGCGCGCACCACAATGTCATCAAACTGCTGCGGACTCAGAAGCCGCCCGACCGCATTCACGGGATATTGGAAATCCGTCCCGCGCGGCACCGGCGGCTGCCCAATTGCGCCGGCCGGATTCTGCCGGTTCTGCGCCTGAATGGCGTTCGTGATGTCGGTCGCGGTCAGGCCCAGCTTCGCCATCTTGTCCGGGTTCACCCAGACGCGCATCCCGTAGTTTTGGTTCGAAGCCAGACGCGAGTCACCCACGCCCGGAAGGCTTCCCACCTTATCCACCAGGTTGATGGTGGCGTAATTATTCAAAAACAGATCGTCGTAGCGCCCGTCCTTCGCCGTCAAACTGATGGCCATCAGGAACGCGGACGATACCTTCTTCACCGTGACGCCCTGGCGCTGCACTTCGGGCGGCAGAATCGGCAGCGCGAGGCTTACTTTGTTCTGCGTCTTCACCGTGGCCAGATCGATATCCGTGCCCAGCTGATAAGTCACGTCGATGGTCAGCGTGCCATCGTTTGAGCTGCGCGAGAAGTAATACAGCATGCCGTCCAGCCCCACCAGCTGCTGCTCGATGGGCTGCGCCACCGTCTTCTCCAGATCCTGCGAGTTGCCGCCGCGATAAACCGCCGTAATCTGCACCACCGGCGGCACCACTTCGGGGTACGTCGCCACCGGCAGCGAAGGGATCGCCACCGCGCCAACCAGCGTGATGACGATCGCGATCACGATCGCGAAAATAGGCCGATCGATAAAAAATTTAGCCATTGCTTACTTGCTCGTTTGCTGGAACGGCTGCGGAGCCACCGGGACGCCCGGCCGCACTTTCATCGTGCCTTCCACAATCACGCGGTCGCCAGGCTTCAGGCCGCTTTCGATGATCTGATCGGACCCCACGCGGTCACCCGCGGTGACGCCGACCACCACCACCTTGTTGTCCGGACTCACGGTGAAAACCGATTGCATGCCCTGCATTTCCTGCATGGCTCGCTGCGGCACCACAATGGCTGAAGGCCGCTCGTCCGTCCGCAGCCGGACCTTGCCGAACTGCCCTGGCAGCAAAGTGTGGCGCGGGTTCGGGAACGTCGCCTGCAGTTCCAGCGTACCGGTCTTCGGGTCCACCTGATTCACCGTGTTCTGTACGTGGCCGGCAGCGGGATATTCCGTTCCGTCCGCCAGAATCAGCTGCAGTGGAACGCTGGTGATGTGCTTGCCGCCCGTGCGCTTTTCATAAGCCAGATATTCGGCTTCGCTAATCTTGAAACGCACCCAGATGGGGTCCAGCGGAACGATGGTGGTCAGGGGCTGTGACGATGTCTTGCTCACCAGGCCGCCCACCTGAATCAGCGAATCGCCGATGCGCCCGCTGATGGGCGCACGAATAGTGGCGTATTCCACATTCAGCTCCGCGCTCCGCAGCAGCGCCTTGTTCGCTTCCAGCTGCGCCGTGTTCGTGCCGATCTGCGAATGCGTCGAAAGCCGGTTCTGCTCTACGTTCGCTTTCTTGGCGTTCACATTTGCCTGGTTGGCCTGCACCGCTGCCAGCGCGTCGTCCAGATCCTGCTGCGGCGCGGCTTCCTGTTTCACCAGCGGCTGCAGACGCTTCACGTCCTGCTGCGCCTTTGCCAGATTGGCTTCGGCCTGCGCGAGATCCGCCAGCGCCTGCGGCAGCGAAACCTGCTTGCTGGCGTATTCCAGATTGGCTTCGCTTTGCGCCACATCGCCGCGCGCCTTCATCACGTCCGCCTGGTACGGCCGCGCGTCCAGCGTGTAGAGCACCTGCCCCGCTTTCACATCCGCGCCCACCTGAAACAATCTCTTTTCGATATAGCCGTCCACGCGCCCGCGCACCTCCACCATGTCCCTCGCGAACGTCTGCGCCGGATAATCGTGGTAGATCGGAATATCGTGCGGCTGCACTTCCACCACGGACACAGGCGTCGGCGGCGGCGCCCCGGCGGGGTTGGCGGCGCCCACCTTCGTCCCGCAGGAAAGGCATGAAGCAGCGGCAATAGCCGTAGCCGCCACGCAGGTATATAGGTTTGCCTTCGTCGTAAATTTAGCCTCTTGAGAGTGTTTTGATGTTGATGGGTCGTTTGAAGTCGCACGAATCCACACATAGTAAGGTGGGAGAGATGGTGGACGTCTGGATTTATCGGATTTCCGGGAGCGAAAACGTCACCGCGCTGAACGAAATTCTCTCGGAGGAGGAGCGCCGGCGCATGAATCAGTTCGTTTTCGAGCGCAACCGGCGCGAATTCCTGTGCGCTCACGCCTTGGTCCGGCTGGCCCTCTCCCAATATCGGGATGTGGCTCCGCGAGATTGGGATTTCGGCACGGGAACGTGGGGCAAACCCTTTGTTACGAATGAATCCGGGTGCCAGTTCAATCTCTCTCACACCATCGGCCTGGTCGCCTGTGCCGTCACCCAGACGTGCGAGGTGGGTGTGGACGTGGAGAAAATCGATCGCCAGGTGGCAGCCGCCGAAATTGCGCAGCGTTTCTTCTCGGAGCCGGAGGCGCGCTACATCGAATCCCTCCACGAAGAGCTCCGCCGCGACGCTTTCTTTCGCATTTGGACGTTAAAAGAAGCCTATATAAAGGTTTGCGGCCGCGGTTTCAGCCTGCCGCTGGGCGAATTTGGGTTTGATTTGCGAAATGACGGGGTCCGCGTCTGGCCCTCCAGCGACTGGGAATTCAGCGAATTTCAGGTGGAGGAGGAGTATCAAATGGCCGTGGCCACCATGGGACCAGGAGCCGGCGCGGCCGTTTTGCGCGACGGCGGAGCGCTGTTATATGCCTGACGTTCACACCGCTGTCATCCTCGCCGCCGGCAAAGGCACGCGCATGGGCAGCCTCACCGAACAGATCCCCAAACCCATGATCCGCGTGGCCGGAAAGCCGCTGCTCGAGCACGTCCTCGACGGCCTGCGCGAAGCGGGCATCGCGCGCGCCGCGGTCGTCACCGGCTACCGGCATGAGCTGGTCGAGGAGTATTTTCAGCAGTACCCCATCCCGATCTCGTGGGTCCATCAGGATCAGCTCAACGGAACCGCGACGGCGGTACGGCTGACCAAAGACGCCGTGGGTCAGGATGCCTTCCTGCTCACTTTCGGAGACATCTGGTGCGAACCGGCCGACTACCGCGGGCTAATCGCCACGCTCGTCGAAGACACCGCCGCCGTTCTCGGCGTGCGCAAAGTGGACGATCCCTGGCAGGGCGCCGCGGTCTATGAACAATCGGGCGTCGTCGGGAAAATCGTCGAAAAACCGGAGCGCGGCACGTCTCAAACGAACTGGAACAGCGCGGGCCTGTATTGTTTCCGTCCCGATGTCTTCGCGGAACTCGATCGCGTCCAGAAATCCGCGCGCGGCGAGTATGAAATCACAAGCGCCATCGAGCAGATGATCGCAGCCGAAAAGACCCTCCGCATCTATGAAGTGCGCGGCACGTGGCGCGACGTCGGGCGGCCCGAAGATCTGGCCGAAATGGAAAAGCTGATGGCCGCTAAGTAGCCCGCTTGTACGGGCTGCCGATGTATCGCCGGCTCTCCTTCGCGGCCTCGGCCTCCGGCGCGAAATCGATGGCCTTTCGATAGGCCTGCACCGCCAGCTCGTGGCGATTGGTCATGTCGTAAATCTGTCCCTGCCGCATGTACGCCAGCACGCCGGTGTTCAGATCCAGTTCCTTCGGCGATGCCGTCACCTTCCTCAGGTTCTCCAGCGCCGCCGTCCAGTCCCTGTACCAAAACTGCACGTTCCCTTTTTGGTAGTAAATCTTCTCCCAGGGAATCTCGGCATAACCCGGAGCCTGCGCGCGCTTCAGCTCGGCAATCCGGTCGAGGGTTGCCAGCGCATTGGTCTTGTCGCCGATAGCGCTGTACATCTCCGAAATCTCGAAACGGAAAAGGTAGTTCCGCGGGTAGCGCTTCGCCAGATCGATCAGCAATGGCAGCGCCTTGCGCGGCTTCTCTTCCCGCCGGTACAGCGCGCATAGAAGCACCTCGGCATCGGTGCGGTTGAACGTGCCTTTCTGCGCCACCTCTTCCAGCGTGCGAACCCCCAGTTCGCGGTCACCGTGAAAGCCCGCGAGGAATCCCAGCGAGCGATAAATCCACGGAAGGCTGCCGACCACGTATTCATGCACTCCGGCAATCAGCCGGGCATCCGCCATCGCGGGGTCGAGTTCCGTTACGCGGTGGTGCAGCTTCCGCGCCGCCGTCGCTTCGCTCAGCGCGTCCTTCCACGCCTTGCGCACCAGAAAATCGTAGTTGGATTTCAACCCGTTCGAAACGCCCAGCGTATAAAGGGCGGCGACATCGTTTGGATTCTTGTCCAGCTTCGTCCGGGCTATCTCCATCGCCTTGCCCACTTCGCTTTCGAAATGCTTCTCGATCTCAGGCGAAGGGTTCAGTTTGGGCCGCCGGAGAAAGGAATTGTTGCCGCTCACCAACTCGCTTTCCAGCGCTCCGTTGCGGAACATCTCGCGGTAAAGAATCGCCTGCGCGATGTTGTTGTGCGGCGCCGCGGCATCCGGATGCGCGCGCGCATCCAGTTGGAAATCCGCAATTGCCTGGTTGTATTCCAGATTGTAGAAGTGGTCGAATCCGCGCTGCGCGATCTCATCGCCCGCCACTAACAGCAGGGGGCAAAATACCAGAAGCCAGCGCATCCTGTCTTAATTTTAACGTTCCATGCGGGGCGGCGGCACCGGCGCCAGTTCGGCCGCCGCTTCCGTCGAACCCCCGCCGGAGACTTCCTCCGCGGGAGCATCGGGATCGCCGTTGTGCAGTTTGCAGATGTCTCCCGGCTCCGTCCCTTCCACGAAGAAATCCTTGACGCGGGTCGGACAGCTCGGTCCGGCCAGCTGCCCCGTCGCCGGGTCGATTGCGACGGAAGCTACGCCCGTGGGCGGGCCGGCAAACGCGTGGGCATCGCCCGGGTAGCGCGCCAGCGCGCGCTTCATGAACTCCACCCAGATAGGCATCGCGGATTTCGCGCCTTCCAGATTTAGCTCGCGGTTATCGTCATAACCCACCCACACAACGCACAGCAGGCCCGAACTGAAACCCGCGAACCATCCGTCCCGCGACGTGCCGGTCTTGCCCGCCACCGGCTCCTTCAGCCCCATCGCGCGCACTCGCGCCGCCGTCCCGCTCCGAACCACTTCCTGCAGCATGTCCACCATCAGGAAGGCCACGCGCTGGTCCAGCACTTGGTGGGCGGCGCGATCCGGCATTGCGCTCAGCCCGCGATCGGGAGTCTGCACTCGCTCCAGAAACACCGGCTTGACGTAGACGCCATGATTGGCGAAGACGGTATAAGCGCCGGCTATCTCCATTGGTGTCGCCTCATAAGCGCCCAGCGCCACCGCTGGTGTGGGCTTGATGTCATCGTTCAGTCCCGCGCTCTGCGCCAGGCTCACCACCCGCTGATACCCGATCTTCTCCGCCACCTTGATCGTCGCCACATTCATCGAGTGCGCCAGCGCCTGCCGTAGCGTCACCGTTCCGTAAAACTTCTGCCCGAAGTTGCCCGGCGTGTACCGTTGCCTGCCAAACTGAAACGTAGTTGGCGCGTCGTTTACCGTGGTACTCGGCGTCATCAGTTCGCCGAAGCCGGAAATGGCGCCCTGCAGCGCCGCTGCATAGACAAACGGCTTGAACACCGAGCCAGGCTGCCGCCTGGACTGCGCATGGTTCAACTGGCTCTCCGCGTAGTCGCGCCCGCCCACAACGGCCTTCACCTCGCCGGTCTTTGGGTCCAGAGCAATCAAAGCTACCTGCGGCATCGCGCCATCCGCGTTCTTCCGCCGCTTCGCCGCAATCTCAGCGTCAACGGTCTTTATGCCCTGCTCTACTGCCTCGCGCGCATCGCTTTGCAGACCCTCGTCCAGCGTGGTGTAGATGCGCGCGCCGGCAAATTCTGCGGAATCCGTCCCCAGCGACGACTGCGCTTCATCGCTCGCCAGAGAAAGAAAGTACGGTGCGTTCGAGGCATCCACGCTGTGAGGCTTCAGCGCGAGCGGGGCCGCCGTGGCGCTCTCGAAGGCAGCCGGTGTCACGTAGCCGTTCTGGCGCATCAGCTCCAGCACAAGGTCGCGCCGCGCCAGCGCATGCGTCGGGTTCCGGATGGGATCGAAGTAGGTAGGCCGCTGCGCCATCCCCGCCAGCAGCGCCGCTTCCGGCAGAGTCAGGTCGCGGATGTCCTTGTCGAAATAAGCCCGCGCCGCCGGACCAAACCCGTAGATGCTGTAGTTCGCGTGCCGGCCCAGATAGATCTTGCTGCAGTACATCTCCATGATCTGTTTCTTGGTCAGCTTCTGTTCCAGCACCACCGTAATCAGCGACTCCATCGATTTGCGCCGCCACGTCTTTTCGCGGTCCAGCCAAAGATTCCGCGCCAGTTGCATCGTCAGCGTGGAGCCGCCCTGCTCCTTCTTCCCGGACTTCCAGTTGACGTAAATGGCTTTGGCAATGCGGCCCGGGTCAAACCCGGCATGCTGGAAGAAGTGTTTGTCTTCGGCGGAAAGAATGGCGTGAATCAGGTTCGGAGGAATCTCGTCAAAGCGAAGATTTGCGCGCGCTTCTCTGTTCTGCCCCTGCAGATTCGCGAAGGGCTGCGCCGGCAGCGCGTATTCCGTCAGGACCACCTGATTCGGCAGTGAAACCATCCGCGCAATTCGCCCATCGCGGAGCGCAACCCGAACGGGTCCCGCGCTGCCCGCTCCCGGCCGGATTTCAGCGGCATCGCCAAGATCTAAAACGGTGTAGCAGGAATCCGCGCGCCGGAACGCATTTGCGATCTCAGCCGCGCTGATGGAATCGCCCCTGTGCAGAAGGCGCGGCGCTGCGTAATAGACCGCGACGTTGCCCTGTGGCTCACGCTGCAGACGCGCTTCAACCGTTCGCGAAAAGCGGACATACGCCACAACCAGGAAAATCAATAGCCCTGCAACGGACACCAAACCCGTGAGCAACACCGGATGCCGCTGCACCCAATTCGGCCGAGCCTCAGTCTGCTGTTCGAAGGGCGCGGTCTCGGTGGGCGTCATTCCAGGGAGGAAGCATTCCGCTGGCCAAATTGTTAACGCACGCACATTAAAAAATGGACGCCGAATTGCATTTTGATGGTCGTGCGCGTTTGGAAACCCTTAGTTGTTCTACTTGTTCTCGTGTGTGGCACGCTGGCAGTCGTGCTGAAACGGCAGCAAACGCGGAATCTTGCCTTTCTGCCGACCGCTGAAGACGAAATCGCGCAAAGACTCGCGCGCGCCACCCCCGCCGCACCTCCGCTGGTTCGGCGTTCGCCCGGTTTGCACCAGTTGCTTGGCCGCATCGAAATCCCGGGTGTGCACATCTCCGTCCCGATTGTGGAAGGCGCGGATGATGCCGGTCTGAAGATGGGTGCCGCTCACATCATCGGCACCGCTTATCCGGGCGATGCCGCCAACGTCGGCATCGCCGCGCACCGCGACACGTACTTTCGGGCCCTCAGCCGGATCGCTCCCGGCGAAGAAATCCTGATAGAAACCCCCGCGGGAATTTTTCGTTATCGGGTAAGCGGAACCGAAGTTGTGCGCCCCACCGACGTCCGCGTTTTACAATCGGCGGGCCGCCCGGAGATGACGCTTGTCACGTGTTATCCCTTCTACTACGTCGGCCACGCGCCAAAGCGCTTCATCGTCCACGCGCGATTCGTGAGCCGAACCGCAAGCGGTCTGCGCGGTTGATGCTATTCTGAAGATTCCCAAGAGGAGAGGTGGCCGAGTGGTTGAAGGCGCACGCTTGGAAAGCGTGTTTAGGGGAAACTCTAACGTGGGTTCGAATCCCACCCTCTCCGCCATCCCCGGATTGAGTCAGAAGGTCCTTAAGCCGCGCTCTGTCGGTACCACTCGAGCGTAAGGCGCAGCCCTTCCTCAAAGCTGTACTTCGGCATGTGACCGAGTGCGGCGGCAGCCAGCCGCGTGTCCGCCTGAGAATCGCGAACGTCCCCCGCCCGCGGTTCCGCATGGCGCGCCGCGATCTTCTTCCCTTCAAACTGCTGCAGCAGCGCCCACGCCTGGTTCAGCGTGATGCGCCCGCCATTGCCGCCGTTGACTACTTTGCCGGAAACGCCTTCCGCATGCGCGGCTCTCAGATTCAGTGCCACCACATCTTCCACGTAAGTAAAGTCGCGCGACTGCTCGCCATCCCCAAAAATCACGGGCGCCGTGCCGGACAGGATGCATTTGATGAACAGCGAAAGCACGCCGGAATACTGACTCGCCGGATCCTGCCTGGGCCCGTACACATTGAAGTACCGGAGGCACACGGTTTCCAATCCAAAGCAGCCCGCAAACACAGAGGCGTAATACTCGCCCGTCAGCTTCTGCAACGCATAGGGCGATTTCGGGCTCGGCGTCATCGTCTCCACCTTCGGCAGCACCAGCGTGTCGCCATAGGCCGAGGACGAAGCCGCATAGACCACCCGCCGGACGCCCGCCTGCGCCGCCGCGCGCAGCACGTTGAAGGTGCCGTTGATGTTGACGTCGTGCGAAGGCACGGGATCCGCAATCGATCGCGGCACCGAAGGTATCGCCGCCTCATGAAACACCACATCGGCATCGCGCATCAGCGGCGCAATCTCTTCGAAATTGCGGATATCGGCATGATGAAATTCCACCGCGCCGCGCACTTCGTCGAGGTTGCGTTCGTGACCGGAAAACAGATTATCGATGACGGCAACCCGGGATGCACCGTCACGCAGAAGACCCCGCACAATCGCAGAACCGATGAACCCGGCCCCGCCCGTCACTACATAACGGCGGCTCATGCGGCTACTTGTCTTCCAGTCGCTTCAGCCGTTCCCCTGGTGCTGCCACTTCGATATCGAGGGCGCGAAGAAGCGCCGTCTGCGCCCCCGCCCGCATTTCCACCGGGCCGGCGCAGCGATGGAAAGCGGTCAGCAGCGCGGTTTCCACATTACGCATGTTCTCGACCATGCGCTGCTCCCATTCGAACATCTGCATGCCCATGCTTTGCTTAAGGTCGTCCATGCGCCTGGACATGTTTTCGGCCCGCAACTCAAGCAGGTCCTGCCTCGTTACCTCGCTCATGCTTCCCGCCGGATCCTCTGAAGATAGTCTATCGACCGCGCCGCAATCTCACCCGCGCCAGGCAGAAAGTCGAAAACCTCGAGCGAAACCCAGCCGCGGTAATCCAGCTCCTCGAGTTTTCGCAGCAGCGCGCCGAAGTCGTAATCTCCCGTTCCCGGATACCGCCCATCCATCTCATTCACGTGAACGTGGCGGATCACATCGAAATACTTCTCCACCAGTTCCACATGAGGCTCCGTCTCGTCCACGGCGTTATGCGAGTCGAACATCGTCTGCACCGCCGGACTGCCAATCTCCCGCACAATCGCCGCCGCTTCGGCCAGCGTCACCACCACATCTGATTGCTCCGCCGGCAGCGCCTCCACCAGGATTGTCACTCCGCGGCCTTCCGCCTGCGGAGCCACCGCGCGAAGCCCCTCAACATAATTGCGCGTCGCCTCTTCCCGTGAGATGCCTCCCGTGGTCGAGCGCTGCCTGGGCGAACCGAATACCATCACCCCGCCGTCCCCCAGATCCGCGCAAAGATCGATCAGGCTCCGGATATGCGCCCAGCTTCGCTCACGCAGCGCCGCATCCGGCGTGGTCACATGCAGTCCCCCCGGGCTCACCATCAGCCAGTGCAGCCCCACGAACGACAGCCCCTCGGCCGCCATCACCCCGCGGTATTCCCGTCGCTGGACCGCCGTGATGTCCACCGGATCCGGCGCCAGCGTGAACGGCGCGATCTCAATCCCGCTATACCCGGCCGCGCGCAGAATGCGGCACGTTTCCGCCAGCCGCATTTCCCCGAAAGCTTCGTTACACATTGCATGGCGGATCGGTCGGGACATGAAGCTTCAGTCTAATAAAAGTGATACCGTGTTGGCGTGATGAATACCCGCTTCCTTCTGCTCACCCCGCTCGTGGCCGCGCTCGCCTGGTCGCAAACCGCGCCCGCTCCCGATTCCGAAAAGCTGCAAAAAGACCTCACGGCCGCGCAGAAGAAGCTGCAGGACTGGCCCGCGCTCGGCCGCTACCGCGCGGATAACGCGACCGTCTCCGCGCCCGCCGCCGGCGAAAACCGCGTAGTGTTCATGGGCGATTCCATCACCGACAACTGGGGCCGCAAATACGGCAAATTCTTCCCGTCCAAGCCCTACATCAACCGCGGCATCGGCGGGCAGACCACCCCGCAGATGCTCATCCGCTTCTATCCCGATGTCGTCGCGCTTCGGCCCAAAGCGGTGGTCATCCTGGCCGGAACCAACGACATCGCCGGCAACACCGGTCCCGAATCCCTCGAGGATATTGAGAACAACCTGATGGCGATGACAGACATCGCCCAAAAAAATGGCATCAAGGTAGTCCTCGCCTCCGTCATGCCCATTTGCGACTACATCCGGAAACAATCCACCAACCGGCCGCCCGAAAAGATCATCGCTCTCAACCGCTGGATCGAGAGTTATGCCGGCAAAAATGGCTTCGTTTACCTCGATTACTACACCCCCATGCTGGACGAGAAGCAAATGCTCAAGAAGGAATGGACCGATGACGGGCTGCATCCGAATGACGCCGGTTACGCAGCCATCGCGCCCTTAGCCGAGCGGGCCATCGCAAAAGCTCTGGTACAGTAGGGGCGTCAGCTGGTGTGGTCCAGGATCACTTTCCAGCCTTCTCGTGTTTTCCGGAACACCAGCGAAAACACTCCGGACGCTTCACCGCCTCCAGCAGCCGTGCGTGCCAGGTGGAACCGGCCCGTCACCACCGCATAGCCAGTCCCCAGCATCTTCACCCGCAGTTCCGAGAAATCCAGGGTGCCCATCGCTGCATTCGTCGGGTAGCGCTGCCGGTAGTTGTCCAGCACCTGCTGCCATCCGTGCTGCACCGTCTTGCCGATGAACGTGGTTTCGGGTGAATTCTCGTAACCCGTCATAAACCCCGGGATGTCTCCCCTGTTCCAGGCAGTCACCTGGTCGGTCAAAACCTGGCGGATCGCCGACTCTTCCGGTGGTTGAGCCAGCAGCGCGAACAGTAAAGCGAGTCGAAACATAGGCTTACAGTGTAAACTCCTGTGCGAAGAGTCCTAAATGGGTCAATTGGGCGCTCGAATTTCATGCACAAATGCACAATTCTGCACAACAATGCACAAGCCGCCCACCAAAACCGGCCGGGCTGACCACCCGATTGTGCACAATGCAATCCAAAAAGATGCACAATTCTGCACAATCCTGCACAACGAAGCCGCGGCCGGGCCACCACCGCTTTTGGTGCTAGGATGAGTTTGTCAGGTTCCGGGCTCCGTGCAACAGGCGGTCGCGAACCCCGCCAGGTCCGGAAGGAAGCAACGGTAGTGATTTACCCTGTGTGCCGCGGATCACCCGGGGCTTGGCATTTTCCCCCCACATGTATCAGGTAATCGCGAGAAAGTACCGTCCGCAGACTTTCGCCGACGTGGTCAATCAGGATCACGTCAAAACCACCCTGCGGAATGCGATCACCCAGAACCGCATCGCGCACGGCTATATTTTCTCCGGCCAGCGCGGCACCGGCAAAACCACCCTCGCCCGCATTTTGGCGCGCTGCCTGAACTGCATCCAGGGTCCCACCGAGACCCCCTGCGGCGTCTGCGCCAGCTGTCTCGAAATTCAGGCGGGCGGCGCGGTGGATGTCATCGAAATCGACGCAGCCTCCAACCGCGGTATCAATGAAATGCGCGAGCTGCGCGAAAACGTCCGCTACCGCCCGGCGCGCGACCGCTTCAAGGTTTTCATCGTCGATGAAGCGCACCAGATCACCAGCGAAGCCTTCAACGCGCTCCTGAAAACCATCGAAGAACCGCCAGCCTGGGCAGTTTTCATCCTGTGCACCACGGAATCGCACAAAATTCCCGCCACCATCGCCTCGCGCTGCCAGCATTTCAGCTTTCGCTCCGTGGAATTTGAAAACCTGGTCGAGCGCATGCAATGGATCTGCGGCGAAGAAGGCATCACCGCCGATACCGAAGCCCTCGCCGTCATCGCCCAGGCTGGCGAAGGCAGCGTTCGCGATTCCCTCAGCGCCCTCGATCAGGCCATTGCCTGCTGCGGCAATACCCTGAACGCCGAAGAGGTTCGCGCACTGCTTGGGTTCGTTCAGTCTCTCCGAGCGATGGAACAGGTCAGCACCGCCCTTTCCGAGAATGCCGGCGCCCGCATGCTCGCACATTGTGGACGAACTGGAGCGCAACGGCCAGAATCTGCAGCATTTCAGCCGCGAGCTTTCCCGCTATTTCCGCAATCTGCTGGTGGCCAAAATCTCAGGACCGGATACGCGTCTCATCGCGGCTTCGCCCGCGGAACGCGCCCGGATGGCGGAAATCGCGCGGCGGTTTCGCCGAAGAAGACCTCACGCGGTACCTGCAGCTTTCGCTTGATCTCTTCAAGGATCTGCAATTTTCCCTGCAGCCCCGCTTTCACCTGGAAATCGGCCTTCTGAAAATGGTGCAGGCCGGCCGCATGCAGGAAATCGAGCAGGCCCTCGCCGATCTTGGCGCCGCTCCTCCCAAACCGGCGGCCGCCGCGCCCAAATCGTCCGCTCCACCTGCCCGCACCGCCGCTCCGCCCGCGCCGCCTGTCCGCAGCGGTCCGTCGCCCTTCGAACTGGATCAGCGAAAACGAGCTGCGCCGCCCCCCACTCCATCGCCGGCTCCCATCGCCACAGCCCCGGCGCCGGCCGATTCCGAATGGCGCGACCGCATCCACACCGCCCTGATGGAACTCGGCATGGCCTTCACCGCCGACGCCGTCGAGCATTCCGAGTTCTCTTTCGCCGATGGCGAACTGCTGATCACAACGCCGCGCGAATTCAAACTGGCGATGAAGGACAGCGACTTGCAGCGCGCCATCCGCCATCTCGGTGTCGCCGCGCCGCGTCTGAAGCTTACGATTGGGGAAGTCGCCGCCGCCCCTCAGCTCGTGAAGCCCGCGGCCACTGAAGACGAAGTCACCCGCGATGCGCTGGCCAATCCCGAAGTTCGCCGCTTCCGGGAAGTATTCGGCGGGGAAATCCGCACCGTTCGCAATTTAAAGGAGTAATGTCTTGAAACTGCCGGGAAATATGCAGGGGATGATGAAGCAGGCGCAGCAGATGCAGGAGCGCCTGCAGGCCGAGATCGCGCTGATCCGCGTGGAAGCCACTGCCGGGGGCGGCATGGTCACCGTCAAAATGGACGGACACAAAAACGTGCTCGGTGTCAAAATCGACCCGGAAGTCGCAGGCGACGTCGAAATGCTGCAGGACATGGTCACCGCGGCTTTCAACGAGGCCGCCAAAAAAGTAGACGACGAGAGCAAGCAGAAAATGGGCGGCATGCTCGGCGGCATGGGCCTGCCCCCCGGGATGTTCTAACCTCCCGCAATGTCCGATTTCGCCGAGCCGCTCGCGCGGCTGATCACCGAATTCAAGCGCCTGCCCGGTATCGGCCAAAAATCCGCTCAGCGCATCGCCTTTCACATCCTCCGCTCCAGTCGCGACGATGCGCAGCACCTCTCCCAGGCGGTTCTTGACGTCAAGGACAAGCTCGGCCTCTGCGAGATCTGCAACAACATCAGCGATGGCGAGCAGTGCCAGTATTGCCGCGACCCCAACCGCGACCAAAGCACCATCTGCGTGGTGGAAGAGGCCCACAATATCGTTGGCATTGAAACCACGCGGCAGTTTCACGGCCTTTATCACGTGCTGCACGGAGCGCTCTCGCCCCTGCGCGGCATCGGACCGGAGCAGCTGAAGATCAAAAGTCTGGTCGATCGTATCGCGCACGGCAGCGTCAGGGAAATCATCGTCGCCACCAACCCGAATGTCGAAGGAGAAGCCACTGCGGTCTATCTCTCGAAACTGCTCCGGCCAATCGGCATGATGGTCACGCGCATCGGCATGGGCATTCCCGTCGGCAGCGATCTGGAATACGCCGACGAAGTCACCATGTGGAAAGCCATGGAAGGCCGGCGCGAGATTTGACGGCGTCGGCGCGGGAAAGAAGCCAGGCCGTAGCAGTTACGTGCGCCGTTGTACTCAGTTACGCCCTGATGATCACCGGTCCGCTCCACCGGCTGTTCAGCCATGACGAGCTCTTTACCTATTACATGGCGCAGGCGCCCACTTTTTCACGCCTGGTTGAGGAAATTCGCAATCTCGATCTGAATCCGCCGCTGGTGTATCTGGTGACGCGCTGGTGGCAGCATCTGTTCGGAACCGGTGAGGTCGCCACCCGAACGCCTTCGGCCATCTGCTTCCTGCTCGCCTCGCTCGGCTTCATCCGCTTCCTTTCGAGGCGCGTCGGTATCCTCTGGGGTTCGGCTGCTGTGGTCCTGTTCTGGTGCAGCCCTTATTTTCAGTACGCCACTGAAATTCGGCCTTACGCTTTACTGCTTCTGGGCTTTTCTTTGGCTTTGGTCTCCTGGGACCACGCCATCTCGCACACCCGCCGGGCCCTCGCGCTCGCAGGTCTCTTCGCCGGCATCGTGATTATGATGCTCAGCCATGTCTTCGGTCTGTTTTCCGTGGGCGCGCTTCTGCTGGCCGAACTCGTCCGCACCGCTCGGCTCCGCCGCGTCGACTGGCCCATCTGGGCGATGCTGCTCCTGCCGCTTGCCACCGGAATCACGTACATTCCCCTAATGCAGCGGTTCGAAGCCGGCGCCTTCCCGCTTCGCTATCAGGGCGGCCCGCGCAAGGTTGCTGTGTTCTTCGCCAAAGCCGCCCTGGGGATCGCCACCCCGGTCGAGGTGCTTTGCGTCGCCGTTCTGGCCGCCGGCTGGTTCCACCGGAGTTCGGCGGCTGAAAGGCCCGCGGTTCACTGGGAAGACTGGGGCCTGTGGATCGGCATGCTGCTGCCGGTGTTCCTCATCAACATCATGCTGATGCGCACCCACGCCGCGTTCTTCGAGCGGTACTGCGTTACCAGCGCGCTGGCGTTTGCCGCGGCCTGCGTTCTGGCGCTCGGAAGGCTGGCTGGGTTTCGCCGCGTCCCCGGCGCCTGTGCCCTCGTGGTCCTGCTCGGCACGGGTCTCTGGCTGTATTTCGTTCCGCCCGCTTTCGGACACCAGTTGCGGAGCGATCCTGGAGCCTTCGACGCTCTGCGCCCGGACCTGCCATTCGTCGCCTCCAGCGGCCTGACGTTCCTTGAGATGGACCACTACGAGCATCCCGGCTTCGTCTCGCGCCTCTACTATCTGACCGATCGCAAAGCAGCCATTGAATACGCGCACGCCACCATCTTCGAAGGCATGCCGTTTGAGAAAAGATACTTTCCCATTCGCGCCAACGTCGAGCCTTATGCGCAGTTCGTCGCCGCGCATCCGCACTTTCTGGTGCTCGGCACGATGGATTTCCCGGAAGATTGGCTGCTCCGCAAGCTGGTCAAAGAGGGCGCGAACGTGAAGCCCGTCGCCCGCGTCACAGCCGTCGCGTACAAAGACTATGACGTCTACGACGTGTTGATTCCGCCCGGTTCACCGGCCCTGCAGCCGTAAACCCGTCGCGGCCAGCCAGCGATGACGCGATAATGAAGGTATCCGGAAGGCCTTGTGAGTACCGCACCCGCTACAGCCACGTCCCGTGCGCCGGCCGACCCGATGGGCGGCTGGGCACCCAGGCACAACCCCTGGGCGGTTGCGCTCACCGTGACTCTGGCGACATTTATGGAAGTGCTCGACACCTCCATCGCCAACGTGGCTCTGCCGCACATCGCCGGCAATCTTTCGGCCAGTCAGGACGAGTCCACCTGGGTGCTGACCAGCTATCTGGTTTCGAACGCCGTCATTCTGCCCATCAGCGCCTGGCTCGCCACCAATTTCGGACGCAAGCGCTTTTACATGTCCTGCGTCGCGCTGTTCACGGTCAGCAGCTTTTTATGCGGCCTTGCGCCTAGTCTCGGTGTGCTGGTGTGCTTCCGTATCCTGCAGGGCTTCGGTGGCGGCGGGTTGGCGCCGAGCGAACAGGCCATCCTCGCCGATACGTTTCCGCCCGCCATGCGCGGCATTGCCTTCGCGGTTTATGGGATGGCTGTGGTCGTCGCGCCCGCCATCGGTCCCACCCTCGGCGGCTGGATTACCGACAACTTCGACTGGCGCTGGATCTTTTACATCAACGTCCCCATCGGAATCTTTTCGCTCTTCCTGACCCATCGCATGGTGGAAGATCCGCCCTATCTGATAGCCGAGCGCCACAAAAAGGGCGGGAAGCTCCGGGTGGATTACGTCGGCCTCGGGCTCATCGCGCTCGCCATCGGCAGTCTGCAGCTGGTGCTCGACAAAGGGCAGGAAGCGGACTGGTTCGCCTCGAACTACATCATCGCGTCGTCACTGATCGCGGTGATCACTCTCACCAGCTTCATCATCTGGGAGTGGCGGCATCCGTATCCCATCGTGAACATCCGCCTGTTCCAGAAGAGGAACTTCGCCACGGCCATGTTCTTTACCTTCACCCTGGGCATCGTGCTCTTCGGAACCACGGTGGTGATTCCGCAGTTTCTGCAATCGCTGATGGGATACTCAGCGGTGAAGGCGGGTGAGGCGCTGTCGGGCGGCGGCTTCGCCATGATGGTCATGATGCCGATCGCGGGCGTTCTGGTCTCCCGCGTGGATGCCCGCTACATGATCGCCACCGGCTTTGCGATGACGGCGATGTCGCTCTATCACATGGCGACACACCTGAATCTGCAGATCGATTTCCATACGGCGGCGATGCTGCGCGTCTATCAAACGCTGGGGCTGGCGTTCATCTTCATCCCGTCGAACACGCTGGCGTATGTCGGCATTCCACGCCACCAGAATAATCAGGTCTCGGGAATGAACGCGTTCATCCGCAACATCGGCGGCAGCATTGGGATCGCCGTCATCAGCACATTCCTGACGCGGCTCTCCCAGCAGCATCAGAACTATATGGTGGCCCACGCGGTCACTGGAAACTACACCTTCGACCGCATGATGCAGGGCATGACCCAGGGCGGCGCAGCCGCCGGGATAGCGACCCGGCAGGCTTACGCCCGCATCTATGGAACCATTCAGGCACAGGCTTACACGCTGGCCTACGTCGATGTGGTAACAGTGATGGCGGCCATTGTGGCCGCCCTGATCCCGCTGGTCTTTCTGATGAAGCGGGCACCCAAAGCCGCCGCGGCGGACGCCCCGCCTGCTCACTGAGATGTCAGGCCGTCTGAGCGGCCCAGTATTTCATCTCGTCTGCGGAGGGACCGTACATGCCGGGGATTTCCACCTCCAGCATTCGCAGATAGACGCCCAGCTGCGCGCGGTGGTGAATCATGTGATTCAACACGGTCGCGCGGATCACTCCGGTGCGCGGCATCGAGAAGATCACCTTCCCGTCGTAGACAAGCGTCCATGTTTTGGCGAACTCCTCATCGGTAGCCCGGGCAAGGAACCCGCGCGCCACGGGCACCTCGGCATCAAAGCGGTCCAGCAGTTCCTGCCTTGACGTGGCTTCGAAACCTTTCATGCCTTTGGGCAGCTCGAGTCTTTCGGTTTCGAATGTGTGTTTGGCCCAGTTCGGCATTTCGGCCACGTGGCCGGCCAGCCGTCCGAGCGTCATGGATTTCGCGTGAGGTTGCCACGTCCAGTTGTCTTCGGGAACGATGGCCAGAATTTTGCGCGTGTTTGCCATTTCGGAATCGAACTCAGGCAAAAGCAATTCGCTGATCGTCATGACGGGAGATTACCACAGGAGAATAAACGTGGAACCCGCCCCGGCACCGGCGCATCTGTATCGCAGGCGTTAGGGGTATACTGAATGGAGTTCTCCACAAAAAGGTCCTCGCGTATGAAATCAACCCGTGTTCGGATTTCCCGCGCCGCACTTCCGTTCGCTCTGTCGGGTATTCTCGCCGGTCCCGCACCGGCCTTCGATGACACGAAGAAGACCGATCCCCCTCAGGCGCGCGAAACTGTAGCGAAGCCACTCAGTGAAAAAGAGAAGAAAAAGCGCGAAGCCAAGCTCAAGAAAGAGCTGGAGACGCCTTACAAGAAGTGGCTGAACGAAGACGTCGGTTACATCATCACGGACGAGGAACGCCAGGCGTTCAAGCACCTGAGCACGGACGAGGAGCGCGAGCAGTTCATCGAGCAGTTCTGGCTGCGTCGCGACCCCACGCCCGATACCGTGGAGAACGAGTTTAAGGAAGAGCACTACCGCCGTATTGCCTACGCGAATGAGCACTACGCGTCGGGCATTCCCGGCTGGAAAGCGGATCGCGGCCGCATTTACATCACCTTCGGGCCGCCCGATGAAATCGAATCGCACCCCTCCGGCGGCAGCTATCAGCGCCCGGCCGAAGAAGGCGGCGGCGAAACTTCCACGTACCCCTTCGAGCAGTGGCGGTACCGCTACCTCGACGGCATCGGCAACAACATCATCATCGAGTTCGTCGATACCACCATGAGCGGTGAGTACCGCATGACCATGGATCCGTCTGAAAAGGACGCCCTGCTGTACGTTCCCGGCGCCGGTCTCACGCTGATGGAGCAAATGGGCCTCGCCTCGAAAAACGATCGGTTCAATCGCACGGACGGCACGCACCTCGGCACCTCTTTCGGCGGAACGCCGGAAAGCATGAACGAGTTCACGCGTCTCGAGCAGTTCGCCAAACTGCAGAAGCCGCCCGCGGTGAAGTTCAAGGATCTGGAAGCAGCCATCAACACGCGCATCACCTATAACGTGCTGCCGATGAAGGCACGCGTGGATTTCATCCGGGTCACCAATTCATCGGTCCTGACCAACATCACGCTGCAGTTCGAAAACAAGGATCTGCAGTTTCAGGCCAAGGACGGCATTCAGAAGGCAACGGTGAACATTCTGGGCCGCCTGACGACCATGTCCCGCAGGCCCATCAACACGTTCGAACGCACGGTCACCATTGATACCCCTCAGCAGTTTCTGCAGGACGCGGCGGCGCGGTCTTCCATCTTTCAGGAATCGGTTCCGCTGGCCCCCGGCATGTACCGTCTGAACGTGGTCGCGAAAGACATCACGGCCGGGAACATGGTGAACTATGAAGTCGCCGTTACCGTCCCGCATTTCGATGACGAGAAACTCTCGGCCAGCAGCCTGATCCTGGCGGATCAGCTGGAAACCGTGCCCACCAGGAGCATCGGAACGGGCCAGTTCGTGATTGGCTCTTCTAAGGTTCGCCCGCGCCTGAACGACACCTTCAAGCGGGATGAAAAGCTCGGCCTTTACATGCAGGTGTACAACTTCGCTCCCGACGAGAAGACCAAAAAGCCCAACGCCCAGGTGGATTACGAAGTGGTGAAGAAGGGCTCGAACGAGCGTGTTTTCGAATTCAGCGAAGTGGTAAGCAGTATGCCTGGGGCGTCCTCCAGCCAGGTGACCATCGAGAAACTGCTCCCCCTGAAGTCGCTCGCGCCGGGGCAGTACACGCTGAAGCTGAAAGTCACGGACAAGAACAGTAATCAGGTGTTAACACCGTCAACGACGTTTACGGTAACCTAAGAATAAATCCGGCTGCGGCCGGCAGTTTCTTCACATGAAAACCCGCGGGGCAGCCATCCCGGTCTCAGGCAAGGTAGTCGGACTCCTTATTCCACTGCTGCTGTGCCTGCCCGCATCGGCTCCGGCGGTCACTCCGCTTTCCCTCTCGGGATCCCTCGCCGGCACTGTTCGTGACGTACTCGGCAAGCCTCAGCTGGGCGCTACGGTGTTCCTCTACGATCGGCGCGACAAACTGCTGGCCCGCATGCTGACCAGCGGAGAAGGCACATTCGCCTTCGCCGGTCTGAATCCCGACCTGTACTCGGTTCGCATCACACTCACCAGTTTCCTCCCCGCGATGCGTAATGGCATCCAAATTGATGCCGGGATGAAGCGCTTTCTGGACGTTAACCTGTCGACGCTGTTCAGCTCAGTGCAGTTCGCGTCGCCTAACAGCGCCACGCCGGTTCTGATGAACGACGACTGGAAGTGGGTTCTGCGCAGCAGCAGCCCGCTGCGCCCGGTGCTGCGTATTCTGCCCGGAACTCCCGGACCGTCGCACAACTCGGCCTTCACCGATTCCCGCGGTCTCGTCAAACTGACCGGCGGCGATTCGGGCGCCAGCGCGGCTTTCAGCGATCAGGCGGACATGGGAACGGCGTTCGCGTTTTCGACTTCGCTTTACGGTTCGAACCAGCTGGCCTTTACCGGCAATCTGGGATACGCCTCCGGCACAGGTCTGCCCTCAGCCGCCTTCCAGACCACCTTCAGCCGGCCGTTTCTGGGCGCGACACCCGAGATTTCGGTCACCATGCGGCAGCTTTCCATGCCGGACCGGCCCGGCTTCATCGGGACGCCGGGTTCGGACAGCAGCGTTCCGCGGCTCCGGACTATGTCTGCCAGCATCGGCGACAAAGCGCGTATCACCGATTCCGTCGATCTGGAATACGGCTTTGAAATGGATTCCATTTCGTATGTGGATCGGCTGCATTACCTGAGCCCGTATGCGCGCCTCACCTACCATTTGGACGAGAAGACCAACGTCGATCTCACCTACACGTCCGGCAATGCGCGCCCGGATCTGGGTTCGGCGCCGGGCCCGGAACAGGACAGCCTGGATCGCGACGTGGCTGCGCTCTCGCGCATACCGCGAATCAGCATGGAAGACGGTCATGACAAGGTTCAGCGCGGAGAAGATTTTGAGCTTGGTGTCACGCGCCGTCAGGGTTCACGCGAGTACCGCTTCACGGGATATCGCGAATCCGTCCGTAACGCCGCTCTGACACTTTCCGGCTCGGGTGAGGCTTTTGCCGGCGACGTGCTGCCGGACCTGTTCTCCAACACCGCCGTGTTCGATGCGGGCAATTATCACACGCTCGGCTACACTACTTCCGTCACCCAGAATCTGGCGGGCGATCGCTACAAAGTCTCAGTCATCTACGGTTCGGTGGGCGTGCTGGTTCCGGATGCGGTCGGTCTGGTGGTCAGCAGCGCTGACAATCTGCGCGCGCACATCCATTCCGCGCACCGCGATGCTTTAACGACCCAGGCTTCGGGCACCGCGCCAGTTACCGGAACACGATTCATGGCTTCGTATCAGTGGACCGCTTACGATGCGGTAACTTCGGGTCACGTCTATTCTACGGATCCGACGCATCCGGAACCGGGACTAAACGTCTACATCCGCCAGCCGCTGCCCTGCATGTTTGGCCTGCCGACGCGCATGGAACTGACTGGCGACTTCCGCAATCTGCTGGCGCAGGGTTATCTGCCGTTCCTGATGACCGACGGAAGCCGGTTTGTTCTGACCAGCGCACCGCGTTCCTTCCGCGGCGGCCTGAGCTTTACGTTCTAGCGATCAGCGCTTCACGATCACTTCACGCAGGTGTTCGCGCGTCAGGAAGAACTTCACCGATTCGAACTGGCCAAACAGCTTTTCGAGACTGCGGTTATTGAAGACCTGAGCCTGGTTTCGGGTACCGCGCTGAGTCAGCACGAGTGACGAGCGGTCCTTGATGCGGAATGTGGTGTTCGGAGAAACCAGCGATTTCTCATCCGCATTGAAGAAGGCCAGCATGTAACTGCGGGGCCGCACGATGCGATGCAGGCGTTCAATGGTCGCGTTCAAAAGCGCGGGGGAAAGATACTGCATCACATCCCAGATCAGAACGCCGTCGAAGGAATCGTCCTTGAAGTCGAGGTTCTGTTCAAGGAAGTATTCGATCCGGCCGACATTGGCCTGCTCGGCGATCTCGCCGTGCTCGAACGTGTCGTCCAGACTGCGAAGGAAGTCCTGAGTGGTAAGCTTGTGGCCGAGATCGGTTACGAAGCTGACGTTCTCCTGACTGATCCCGGCGAGATCGAGGATGGAAAGACCGACCTGGTCGCTGATGTAATCGAAGAACTGCTCCAGTCCGCGGCTTTGGCGATTGGAGATGATCTCCTTCTCATTACCGCGGGAGTGGAGGGACGAGGGACCGGACTGAAGCGCCGTCGCGCCCGAAACACGGAACATTGTTTTCAAGCGGTCTGACAGCAAACTCTGGCCCCCTGCCACTGGAAAACGCTAACGCTTGATGTCGCCCGAACCCATTCCCGCTCCCACGGGCGTTGGAGGCGCCTGCGCGGGCTTCTGCTGCGGAATGGCGGAACCCGCGGCTGCGGGCGCGGAACCACCCGCCTTGGCCGGCTCCGGCTTGACGATATCGATGCTGCCCTTGAAGTATGCGCCGTCCTCGATCACGATGCGCGCGGTTTTGATGTCGCCCACCAGTCGCGCGTCTTTGCGGATATCGATGCGGTCGTTAGCTTCCACGTTGCCTTTCACCTGACCGAGCACCACCACTTCCCGCGCGCGCACGCCCGCCTGGAGCTTGCCGTTAGGCCCGACGGTCAGCTTGTTGTCCTGACACTCGATGGTCCCTTCCACGTCTCCGTCGACGTAAAGGTCTTCCTTGCTAAAGATCTGACCGATGATTTTGACCGCCTTGCCAATGGTGGCGGAGTTACGGGCTGAGTCCGGTTCCGGGCTCTTGAACGGCATTGATGACATAGGTGTTGTTGGCTCCTTCCTGATTTCTGACGGACTCGTATTTATGCTTGGACCTGCGGTCGGACTCGGCGTCGGAGCTGCCGGGCGCGGCGGAGGCATAGGATCATCCTGGCGTTTATTCCACATACTCATCTGTGGAGGCCCTCCCAAGGCGGGTTATGACAACTGAAAAACACTTTTTCAGTCTATCGGTCTTGGCGCGATAAAGGCAAACACTGAGTGACTGTTTCTTTCGCAAAAAGCGGCACTTAGCGAAAAAATCTGGCGATCCCAAAGGCGGCAGCAGCTGCGAGTCCGCCGATAGCAGCGGTCTGTAGCCCGCCGCGCCACGGATTCAGCGCGGTAAACTTAGCCTTCACGCAGCCGAAGGCGAACAGCGCCACCACCGTCAGAGCAACGGACCACTGCAGGCCTTGTTCGATGTTGCGGGTCAGCATATACGGGCACAGCGGAATCAGCCCGCCGGCCACATACGAGAACGCAATCGTAGCCGCGCTGCGGACGGCTCTGCCAGGCGCGGGTTCTTCGAGGCCGAGTTCGAAGCGCATCATGAAATCCACCCACCGCGCTTCGTCCGAACTAATGGCCGTGATGATGGGCCGGATCTGTTCTTCCGTCAAGCCCCAGCCCTCGAAGACGCGCGCCACTTCGGCCGCCTCTTCTTCCGGCATGTCGCGGGTTTCGTCGATCTCGCGCTGACGTTCCGAGTGATAGTGCTCGAGGTCCGTGCGCGCAGCGAGATAGCCGCCTAAGCCCATCGCGATGGCGCCCGCTGCGATTTCGGCCAGCCCGGCGAGGACCACGATCTGCGAAGACGCCACGGCGCCGGACAGCCCGGCTGCAAGGGCGAACGGCACTGTGAGTCCGTCTGACGTACCGATCACCGCGTCGCGAACGGTTTCCGAAGCGGTGAAATGTTGTTCGACGTGCTTAGTGGGCAGAGTACTGCGCCTGCGGGGGATTCATCTTGATGTCGATGACCTGCTGGTCTTTGTCGACTTCATAATCCTGACCGAATGTTTGGTACCCGGACGCGATTACCTGGATCCGCACCTTGCCCTGCGGGATCGCTGGTATGTGGGTCAGGCCTTCCTGATCGGTCTTGGTTTCCCACTGCGTGCGGTGCTTGAGATAGAACTTCAGCTTCTCGCGGCCGGAGAGGAAGCGAACGATGACGCTGGCGCGATCGAGCGGTTTGCCCGTCGGGGTGAGCACGTGCACGCTGAGCTGGCTCATGGGAGGGTCGCCGAAGACCGGATTTGCCGAAAGGCAAAACGCCAAAAGCAGCAGCACGAGGGAGCGCATATGGTCATTATGCGCCATCAGGGATCAGGAACCGGGCCGGCTGTGAGCGTGCGCGGCAGGCGGATTCGGCCGCCAGATAGCCGCTGCGCACCGCGCCTTCCATGGTTGCCGGCCATCCGGAACGCGTCCAGTCGCCGGCGAGCGAAAGGTTGGAAAAGGCGGTATCGGTGAGCGGGCGGGTGGCTTCCAGACCAGGGCGCGCGGAGAAAGTCGCGCGGATTTCTTTGATCACATGGGAATTCACCAGCTTTGCCTGAGCAACCGCGGGAAAGAATTCGGCGAGATCTCTCAGCGCGAGAGCGATCACCTGCGCGCGGGGCATTTCGGTGAGGGAGCGCGATGCGCTCACCACCAGTTGCAGGTAACGGCCGCCGGATTTGTTGAACATCCACTGGATGGTGCGGTCCAGCAAAACGGCGTGAGGCAGCTCGGTAACGGAGCGGTCGAACCAGAGGTGGATCCCGGTGATGGGGGAGTGCTCGAAGGCGCCGGTGTCCAGGTGCAGCGCGGGCGCCAGCGGAGCCAGACGTTCGAACGGCAGAGCCGAGATGTAGTGATCGGCCTGATGCAGCGAATCGCCGGCGCGGATGCCGGTGACGCGTCCGGCTTCCGTCTCGATGGCGCTCACGGGGCAGCGCGCATGAATGCGAACCGGGCCGATGCGGCCCCAGGACTGCTCGCCGTAGAGATCACGCAGGGGTACGTCGGGGATGCCCATCTCATAGGCGTCGCGCCGCGCGAGCATGCCGAGCCAGAACACCTGTAGCCCGTGCAGGGCTGCCATGCGGTCCAGCTCTTCGTTCACAGCGCTGACCAGCACCGGGCGCCAGTAGCGTTCGATGGCGCGCGCCGTCTGAGCCTTCTCGCGCAGCCAGGCCGCCATGGTGATGCGATCGAGATCCGGCCGGTTGCGTTCCTTCGGAATGGCCAGCATGGCGCGGGCGATGGCCGCTTTGTCAAGAAAGTTCAGGAACTTCAGGCCGGCAAATGACCCTGTGAAGTGCATCGGAGGCGGCAGCGTTCCGCGGCGGAGCGTCGAAAGACGGCCGCCGGGTTCCAGAAAGAAGTATTCGGAGTAGAACCGCACTTTTCCGGCGACGCCCAGACGGTGATAGAAATCGAGCAGATTGTGGCAGCAGCGGAGGAGCACATGCTGGCAGTTGTCGATGACTTCCGAAGCTTCGTCCGAGGGCGACACCGGCCAGGAAGTGGCACGGCCGCCCAGAAAGCCCCGGGATTCGAACAGATCGACCTGCCAGCCTTCGCCGCCAAGCGCAGCCGCCGCCGAGAGGCCTGCCAGACCGCCGCCAATGATGATTGCTGAGGGCAAATTTCAGTATCGCTGAGTATGATGAAGGCAGCATGTCCGACGAACAGCGTGAAACTTTGAAGGCGGTCCGGCTGCAGTTGCTGGATCTGCACAAGCTGCTTCTGGACCGCGAGCGCGCGGCATACGAGCACGCCAACGGCCCCGTGGGTTCGCCGGGAACGTTTCTGCAAATCGTCATCGGGAACGAGCAGTTTGAATGGCTGCGGCAGCTTTCCGGGGTGATTGTGCAGATGGATGAAATGCTGAGCCGCCGGAGCCGGGCGACGGACGAGGATGTCGCCGCCGCATTCAAACAGACGGAGCAGCTGCTGGTGGTGAGGGAGAACGGCGATGCGTTTCAGCAGCGCTATTATGCCGCGATCCAGGATTCACCGGATGTCGTGATCGCGCAGTGCCGCATCGAGAAGCTGCTGGAACGGGTTATCTAGCCACCACACGCCGGACTTCCGCCAGCAGCGCTTCCTGGTCGAGCGAGCCTTTGGAGACGATGCGCTCCACCTGTCCATTGAGCCGCCGGCGGTCCTCTTCCGTAACATCCTTGGCCGTGATGACGACGACGGGGATCTCTTTCCAGCGGTCATCCCGCCGCAGAGCCGCCACCACATCGAAGCCGTCCATGCGGGGCATCATCAGATCGAGAAGGATGAGCTCGGGGATGAATTCCTCCAGCTTCTCGAGAGCGGCCGCGCCGTTATCGGCTTCGACCACGGTCCATTCTTCGCGTTCCAGCAGCGAGCAGAGCAGGCCGCGGCTGTCCGGATCGTCCTCAACCACCAGCACGCGGCAAGGCGGGTTAACGCAGTGGTGTTTGCGCACGATGTGGGCGAGACGCTCGCGGTTGATCGGCTTGGTCAGGTAATCGGTCGCGCCGAGCGAATAGGCCAGATTGCGGTCTTCGAGGATGGTGACGATCACCACCGGGATATCGCAGGTTTCGGGGTCGCCCTTGAGTTGGCCGAGCACCGCCCAGCCATCCATGCCGGGCATCATCACGTCGAGCGTGATGGCGCGGGGCCGCAGTTTGCGCGCCAGCTGCAGCGCGTCGATGCCGCTTGCCGCGGCCACGGTATGGAAGCCTTCGCGTTCGAGGGAGCGCTGAATGAGATCGCGCGCGGTGGGGTCGTCATCCACCACCAGAATCGCGCCGATTGCGGGATCGGCGTGGGGCGTCTCGGTGAGATCCTCCGGGCGCTCGGCGCCGCTGGCCGGAAGCTCGATGGTGAAGACGGAGCCTTTCCCCTCTTCACTCTGCGCGCTGACGTCGCCACCCATGAGGCGGCTGAACCGCCGCGAGAGTGCGAGGCCAAGACCTGTTCCGCCGTAGTTGCGCGAGGTGGAAGCATCGGCCTGCAGGAACGGTTCGAAAAGCTGCTCCAGCTTATCGGCGGCGATTCCGATGCCCGTGTCGGAAACCTGAATCCGGATCCAGTCCTTGCCGTCGCGGGTCAGGCGCTCCGCCCTGAGCGTGATAGCGCCCTTCTCCGTGAACTTGGAAGCGTTTGAGAGCAGATTCAGCACACTTTGGCGGAACTTGGTGAGATCCGCGCGCATGGCGCCCACGCCGGGAGCGCAGACCACTTCCAAATGGTTGCTGTTCTTCTGCACCAGCGGCTGCACGGTGCCGGCAATCTCCTCAACGGCGTCGGCGACGTCGAACTCTTCGACGAAGAGTTCCATGCGGCCGGCTTCGATCTTGGAGAGATCGAGCACTTCGTTGATCAGCTCGAGGAGGTGTTTGCCGGCGCCGTGGATCTTCAGCAGGTCGGGACGCAGCTGGCCGACGCCCAGATCTTCCACTTCCTCCTGCAGCATTTCGCTGTAGCCGATGATGGCGTTCAGCGGCGTGCGCAGTTCATGGCTCATGCTGGCGAGGAACTGGCTCTTGGCGTGACTCGCGGTTTCGGACGCGTTGCGCGCCTTGTTCAATTCCTCTTCGTGGCGCTTGCGCTCGGTGATGTCGCGAAGGTAGGCGGTGAAGAGAGCTTCGCCATCAATGGGAATGCGGTTGATGGCCAGTTCGATGGGGAATTCGTGTCCATCGGCATGCAGGGCAGGCACTTCGATGCGATTCCCGATCACCGGGCCTTCGCCAGTGAGGAAGTACTTCGTCATGCCGGCACGGTGCGCGTCGCGAAAGCCTGGCGGGATCAGCAAATCGGGCAGGAAGCGCCCTATCACCTGATCGCGGGTATGGCCGAAGGTGCGTTCGGCGGCGGGATTGAACTCCAGAATGCGGCTGGAACTGTCAATGGTGATGATGCAGTCGAGCGCGGTTTGCAGGATTGCGCGGTTGCGCGCCTCACTCTGCAGCAGATCCTGTTCCGCCTGTTTGCGCTGCAGGAACTGGCCGATCTGATTGCCCAGAACGGTGGCGGTGAGCAGCAGCTCGGGCTCGGGCTCGGCGATAGCTGAGGTAAACAGTTCGACGACACCCAGGACGCTGCCTCCGGCGATTACGGGGAAGCCGAAGCAGCTGTGCAGACCCGCTTGCGCGGCAGTTTCGCGGCGGGTGAAAGTCTCATCCGCTGCGAGGTTCTCGATCCAGATGGGTTCGCCCGCGACCCATACGCGACCGGGTGAGCCGATTCCGCGCGCAAACTCGGCACGCCTGCAGCTTTGGGCGAAGGGCTCGGCGGTGCTGCCGGGAACGACCCATGTGTCGGTGCAGCGAAGAACATTGGCCGTGGGATCCACCATCCAGAACGCGCCAAACGTGGATTCCAGATTGGTGGCTGCCGCTTCCAGTGTGCGGCGGCGCGCCTCGGCAACATCAGGCGCGGTGGCCAGAGCGCGACTGACACCATATTGAGCAAGACGCCGGCGCTCCATGCGGCGGCGTCCGGTGACATCGCGGTAGTAGATGGTGGCGCCGTCCTTCGAGGGGAAGATACGGATGAACCACCAGACGCCGAAAAGAGGGGACGGCTGCTCCAGCTCGACGGAAACCTGGTCGCGAACGGCGCGCTGCGCCTCCTGATACACCGCCGAGCCGACGGCTTCGGGGAAGATTTCCCAGATCACCTTGCCGGTCAGTTCCTCCGGAGAGCGGTGCAGCAGCCGCGCGCCTTCGTGATTGACGAACGTGCAGCGCCAGTCGCGATCGTAAGCCGCGAAACCGTCTGTGATGCTTTCGAGAATGCTGACCACCTGGCCGCGGGATTCGGTGAGTTCCTGCTCCGCCCGCTTCCGCTCCGTGGAATCCCAGCACACGCCGGAAATGCCGACGCGGCCGGAAGTGCCGAGGAGCACCTGCCCACGGTCGGCAATCCAGCGGACTTCGCCATCGGGGCGAATGGTGCGGAATTCGATCTCGTAATCGGAGCCTTTCTCACCGGCACTCGTGACTTCCGCAATGACGCGGGCGCGGTCGTCGGGGTGAACCCGTTCGAGGAACGCAGCGTACGTTCCGCCGAAGGTGCCGGGCTCGAGGCCATAGATCACTTCGAGCGCGGCATCCCACTGCACGCGGTTCGTGCGGGAATCCCAGAACCACGTGCCCATGCGTCCGGCCATTAAGGCAAGCCGCAGACGGCGTTCCGAAGAAGCGAGCGCTTCCTGGGCTTCGCGCCGGAGCGTTACATCGCGCATGGTGACGACGGCGCCTTCCACCACGCCATCGATCACGATGGGCTGGGCCGAATATTCCACCGGTATGGCATGGCCGTCTTTGTGCCACGCGACCTCATTTTCCACGCGCGCGCCAAAGCCGGTGGAAACGGACTGGAAGATGGGGCACTGGTTGACGGGGTAAGCGGAGCCATCGGCGAAACGGTCATGCACCAGCGCGTGCATATTGCGGCCGAGGCATTCGTCGAGCTCGTATCCAAGCATCCGGCTGGCGGCGCCGTTGATGAAGGTGCAGAAACCCTCGCGGTCGATTGCGTAGATGCCGTCCGCCGCCGATTCCAGCAGCGCCGACCGCTCAACGAGGAGCCTGTGCTCGCTTTCCCGGTGCATGCTTTTCGACGGTAACACGGGGGAACGGGAAAGCGTTTGCGCAAAAGGATGCCTCTACACTGAAATGGATGAACACGCTGATTGATGGAAACCGCGTACGCGACGCGATTCTGGTGGAGTGCGCGCCGCGTGTGCGGGCGCTGGCGGAGCGTTACGGCAGGCCGCCGGGGCTGGCCGTGATTCTGGCGGGGAACAACCCGGCTTCGGAGGTATATGTCCGCAACAAGATCCGCGCATGCGGGCAGCTGGGGATTCTGAGCGAGACACTGCGGCCGACGCAGGAGGTGACCACCGCGGAACTGCTGGAAATGGTGGAAGCGCTGAACCTGCGCGGTGATATCGATGGGATTTTGGTGCAGCTGCCGCTTCCGGCGCAGGTGGACGCGCAGGCGGTGCTGCTGAGCGTTTCTCCCGCCAAAGACGTGGATGGATTTCATCCATGCAACATCGGGAGAATGGCGACGGGGCGGCCGGGGCCACGCGCGTGCACGCCGGCGGGCATTCTGGAGCTGCTGAAGCGGTACCAGCTTCCGATCGCGGGCAAGAGCGCCGTTGTGGTGGGCCGAAGCGACATCGTGGGGAAGCCGGCGGCGCTGCTGCTGCTGCAGGAGAACGCCACCGTGACGGTTTGCCATTCGAAGACGCGGGACTTGCGGGCGGTGTGCTGCGGCGCGGACATTCTGGTAGCGGCGATCGGCCGGCCGGCGATGATTACCCGTGACTTCGTGAAGCCTGGAGCCACCGTGATCGACGTGGGAACCAACCGCGTGGACGACCGGGCGGAGGCGGTGCGGATCTTTGGCGAGGGTTCTGCGCGCGTGGCCGCATTCGACCAGAAAGGCAGTCTGCTGGTGGGGGATGTGCACCCGGAAGCGTCCGCGGTGGCGGATGCTTGGACGCCGGTGCCGGGAGGCGTGGGACCGCTGACCATCGCGATGCTGATGCGGAACACCATCGAAGCGGCGGAAGCGAAGCTGGGATAATCGGATTTGGCTACCATCTGCTTTCTGGACGCCTTCTCCGGGCTAAGCGGGGACATGCTGGTGGGTGCGCTCGCGGATGCGGGTGCGGATCAGGCCGCTCTCACTTCCGCGCTGCATTCGCTGAGCGCCGGAGCGCAGGTCTCCTTCGAGACAACGAGGCGGCGTGATCTCGGCGCGACCAAGTTTCGCGTGACGGTGGAAGAGCGGCCGAAACACCGGCATCTGGCGGGCATTCTGAGGATGATTGCCGAGGCCGAGTTACCGGACCCGGTTAAGGAAACCGCCTCAGCCGTGTTTCAAAAGCTGGCGGAAGCAGAATCCTCTGTCCACCAGCAGAGCCTGGAGCAGGTTCATTTTCACGAGGTGGGCGCGGTGGATTCCATTGCCGATATTGTGGGGGCGTGCCTGGGATTTCATCTGCTGGGCGTGGACACCATCTTCAGCTCGCCGGTGAACGTGGGAAGCGGGACCGTGAACACCGCGCATGGCGTGCTGCCGGTGCCGGCGCCTGCGACCGCAAAACTGCTGACGGGGAAGCCGATCTACTCGCGCGGCCCCGCGGTGGAGCTGACGACGCCGACCGGCGCTGCCGTGGCGGCCACGCTCGCGAGCGGTTTCGGCGCGATGCCGGCGATGAAGATTGCGAAGATCGGCTACGGCGCGGGCGATAAGAATTTCCGCGAACATGCCAACGTGCTGCGGGTGCTAATCGGCGAAGCGACCGGGGCGAGCGAAGCGCGAACCGTTTCCGTAATCGAAGCCAATATCGACGATTCCAGTCCGCAGGTGCTGGGCTTCGCGATGGAACGGCTGCTGGCCGCGGGTGCTCTGGATGCCACGCTGCAGCCGCTTGAAATGAAGAAAGGCCGCCCGGGTTCCCTGCTGAGAGTGATCGCAACGGCGGAAACGCGGGAAGCGCTGTGCGCGATTGTATTTGCCGAAACGTCCACGCTGGGGCTGAGGATCTACGACGCCGAGCGGCGCGTGCAGGCGCGGCACTGGGTGGATGCGGAGACCCCGCACGGTAAGATCAGGATAAAGGTAGGCAGCGATGGGTCGTACGCGCCGGAGTATGAAGACTGCCGGCAGATCGCACTCGCGACCGGCGTTCCGCTGAAGCAGATTATCGCGGCGGCGAATCAAAGCTACCTGACTCACTCGAAATGAAATATTACTTCACGACGCCGCTGTATTACGTGAATGCAGCGCCGCACATCGGCCACACCTACACGACGCTTGCCGCGGACACCATCAAACGGTTCCGGCAGATGCTGGGCGACGAGGTGTTCCTGACCACAGGAACCGACGAGCATGGACAGAAAGTGGAGCGCTCGGCGATTGCCGCGGGCAAGACGCCGGATGAGTTTGCGACGGCGGTGGCGGATGAGTTCCGCAGGCAGTGGGACACGCTGGGCATTCAGTATGACGCGTTCATCCGCACGACCGATCCGAAACACCACCAGACCGTACAGTGGCTGTTCCAGCGATGTCTGGACAACGGCTTCATTTACAAGGGCAGCTACACCGGCCAGTACTGCGTTTTCGATGAGCTTTATGTAAATGACGCGAAGCCGGGCGATAACTGTCCGGACTGCGGCCGGCCCACGGAGACGGTCACGGAGGATAACTACTTCTTCCGTCTCTCTGCATTTACGCAGAAGCTGCTGGATTTCTACGAGGCGAATCCGACCTTCATTCAGCCGGAATCGAAACGGAATGAAGTAGTGAGCTTCGTCAAGCAGGGCTTGAACGATCTTTCGATCAGCCGGACGACGTTGAAATGGGGCATTCCGCTGCCGGTGGAAGGCCACCACGTTTTTTATGTTTGGTTTGACGCGCTGATCGGATATATGAGCGCGGTCTCCGGCCTGGACCTGTGGCCGGCGGATCTGCACCTGGTGGGCAAAGAAATCGTTCGGTTTCACGCGATATTCTGGCCGGCGTTTTTGATGGCGGCGGACCTGCCGCTGCCGAAGCGCGTGTTTGCCCACGGCTGGCTGCTGTTCGAGAACGACAAGATGAGCAAATCGCGCGGGAACATCGTACGCGCGGAGCCCATCCGGGACGTGATGGGATTCGATGCGCTACGGTATTTTCTGCTGCGTGAGATCGTTTTCGGGCAGGACGGCAGCTTCAGCTACGATGCCCTGATTCTGCGTTACAACTCCGACCTGGCGAACGGCCTGGGAAATCTGGTGAGCCGCACGCTGACGATGATCAACCAGTACCGCGGCGGGGTGATTCCGCGGCGCGCGGGAAGCGAGTCGCGGCAGGTGATCGACGATGTCTGCCTCTTCTTCGAGAAGTTCGAGTTCTCGAAGGGCCTGGAAGCCATTTGGGGTCTGCTGTCCACGGTGGACCGGTTCATTGTGGAGCAGGCGCCGTGGAAACTGGCGCGCGCGCAGGACGCCGAATCGCAGGCGAGGCTGGACGAAGTGCTGGCTGTCTCCGCGGATGTGATTCGCGTGGCGTGTAGTCTCTTATACCCGGTGCTGCCGGATTCCACGGCGAAAATCTGGGCGCAGCTGGGAATGACGGTACCCCTTGCAGGCGTGCGGTACGCCACCCTCGAATGGGGACAGATTCCGGAAGGTCAGAAGATCGGGGACATTCTGGCTGTATATCCGCGGATCGAGATGAAGGAAGCGGTCGAGAGAATGCGCGCCCTCGAGACGAAGGCAGCGGCCGAGCAGGCGAAACTGCTGGGAAAGCCGGAGGCAGAACCGGTAGCTGCCAGGGCAAACGTCGCGCCGCCTTCGCCCAAAATCTCCATCGACGATTTCGGAAAGGTGGATTTGCGCGTGGGTGTGGTGCTGTCCGCTGAGCGGGTGAAGGGCGCGGACAAACTGCTGCATTTGCAGGTGGATATTGCGGAGCCCGAGCCGCGGACAATTGTGGCGGGCATCGCGCTGGCTTACCCGCCGGAACAGCTGGTGGGGCGCAAAGTGGTGATTGTTGCGAATCTGGAGCCGCGCAAGTTACGCGGCATCCAATCGAACGGGATGATTGTCGCCGCGTCGTTGGAAGGCGAGAAGCCGGTGCTGGCCGGATTCCTGGAAGACGTCCCGATCGGGGCGCGCCTGAAGTGAGTTTCGTCGATTCTCATTGCCATTTGGATAACGAGCAGTTTGCAGCCGATTTCGAAGGCGTGCTGGCGCGGGCGGCGGATGCCGGTGTGACCAGGATGCTTTCGATCGGCACCGGCGACGGGCCGCCGGAACTGGACCGGGCGGTGGGACTCGCGGCGAAGTATTCACAGGTTTGGGCGACGGTGGGAGTTCATCCGCACGACGCGTCGAAGGCGGATTCGCGAACGTTCGACGATCTGCGCGCGCTGATGCGTGAGCCGAAGGTGCTGGCAATGGGGGAGATCGGGTTGGACTTTCACTACAAGTTCTCGCCGCCGGAAGTTCAGCAGGATGTGTTTCGGGAGCAGTTGAAAATTGCGCGCGAGGCCGGCAAGCCGGTCATCATACATACGCGGGAAGCCTGGCCGGAGACGATGGAGACGCTGCGCGCTGAGTGGCCGGGTTTGCCGGGAATCATCCATTGTTTTACGGGAGATGCCGGGCAGGCGCGCGAGGCGGTGGAGATGGGGTTCTGTCTGGGATTCGGCGGCGTTGTGACGTTTCCCAAATCGGAGAGCCTGCGCGAGGCTGCGCGCGCCACACCGGAGGACCGGATTTTGCTCGAGACGGATGCACCGTATCTGGCGCCCGTGCCCCATCGGGGGAAGCGCAATGAGCCGGCTTTCACCGCGCATGTCGCGCGGAAGCTGGCCGAAGTCCGCGGGGTGGATGCCGAGGAGATTGGGCGCGTGACAACGGCCAATTTCGAACGCCTTTGTTTGCAAGGCTCAAAATCGAATGAGTACACTGGGAGTTCCCATGGAACCCGGTAAGTTGGGGCAAATCCTGAGCGCCCGCGAGATCGCGAGCCTTTTGCGGGACGATCTGCGCCTGATGGAGCGCGAGATTGGCCTGGAATCGGTGGCGTCGGTGGAAGCGCTCACGACGATTTCGCGATATCTGAACGCGAGCGGAGGGAAGCGGCTGAGGCCTTCGCTGCTGCTGTTGTGTTCGCGTCTGGCAGGGGACGCGGGGCAGAGCGCGATCCGTCTGGCGGCAGTGGTGGAAATTCTGCATTCCGCCACGCTGGTGCACGACGACATCATCGATAACGCGGAAACGCGGCGCGGCCGTCCTTCGACTAATGCGAAGTGGGGCAATCACATTTCCGTGTTGGCCGGCGACTGGCTGTATATGCAGGCGTTTCAGATTGCGCTGCGGGATCGGAATTTCCACGTATTGGACCTGCTGATTGGACTGACGCAGATGATGGTGGAAGGCGAGTTGATCCAGCTGGAGAGGATTGGAAAGATCGGCGTGACGGAAGCGGACTGCATGGAACTGGTGGATCGCAAGACCGCCGGCCTGTTTTCGGTTTGCGCGAAGCTGGGCGCGGTCGCGGCGGGAGCGGATTCCGCAACAGAAGAAAAACTGGGCGAATTTGCCTGGAATCTGGGAATGGCGTTTCAGCTAATCGACGATTTGCTGGATTTTACGGCTGCTGAAAAAACGCTGGGAAAACCGGTGGGATCTGATCTGCGGGAGGGAAAAGTTACCCTGCCGCTGGTCTATGCGCTGGAAAAAGCTTCACCTTTTGAAAAAGAAGAAGTCCGGATCATTTTGTCCGAGAGAAACTACGACACGGTGCCTTTTCAGCACATTCGCAACATGATTGGAAAGCACGGAGCCCTGGCGCGCGTTCAGGAACGGGCGCAGCAGTTCACTGAAAAATCACGGCAGATCATTAATGAATTTCCGGATTCGCCGTATCAGAGTGCTCTTTTTGCATTGACTGATCTGGTGACCGATCGGGATCACTAGGAAAACCGGCAGACGCCGGAGGAGGTACGTCTGCCGGTTTAGAGCCGGCGGCGAACTAGAAATTCTTACCGGCGGCTCGCAATAAACCGTGCAATTTTCATGCCACTAAATGCTCCCGGGCCAATTGTAAAGCCTCTTCGGGAGTGCTGATTTTTCTCTCTAATTGTGCATCTTCCACGTGCTTTAACGCCCTAGAAAATGCCGGGCCGGGTGAAAAACCGGCCTTGATTAGATCTCTTCCGGTAATCAGGGGAACCGGCTTAATTAGTTCGGGCGGCGTTTCTTCGCGCATGCGGCGCACGAATTCGTAGTGCTCGAGGTGACCGTGGCTGGAAACGCAGTCGAGGCGATGGAGCGCCATATGGTCGTCGAATTCAGGGAGGCGGATGAAGCGTTTGAGCGTGCTTTCGCGCATATTCGGCACGTCTTTGAAGCGCATATGGTTGGCGACGAGCGCGACAGTCTGATCGATTTCACTGTTCGGGAAGCGCAGGCGTCCCATAATTTCGCGGGTGATGCGGGCGCCCTGTTCGGCGTGGCCGTTGAAGCGGATGCGGTCGGCGCGCTGGAAGGTCGGAGGCTTGCCAACGTCATGCAGCAGCACGCCCCAGGCGAGCGTTCGCGAGGTTTTTTCGAGGCCCTCCAGCATGATCAGGGTATGCGTCCAGACGTCGCCTTCGGGATGAAATTCGGGCGGCTGCTCCACACCTTTCATGGCGGCGACTTCGGGCAGAAGCTGCGCGAGCAGCCCGGTTTCGTCGAGCAGTTCGAAGCCGCGGCGAGCCCCGCCTTCGGTGAGGATGCGGGAGAGTTCGTCGCGCACGCGTTCGGCAGAGGTGTCGCGAATCAGGCCGGCAAGCCGCTGAATGGCTTGCTGCGTGGACGTTTCAATCTGAAAATCGAGCCGTGCCGCGAAGCGGACAGCGCGCAGCAGACGCAGGTGGTCTTCCTGGAAGCGCCGGTCCGGGTCGCCGATGGCGCGAATGAGACGCTCGCGCAAATCCTGCTGGCCGCCGGTAAAATCGAGCACCGCGCCGGTTTCTGGATCGAGCATCATCGCGTTGATGGTGAAGTCGCGACGAGCCACATCCCGTTCGGGGGTGCGCTCGAAGGCAACCGCGCCGGGGCGGCGGCCGTCTGCGTAATCGGAGTCGCTGCGAAATGTGGCGACTTCAACGGCGGCGCCATCGCGATTCACGATGACGACTCCGAACTGCGCACCCACCAGATTGGAGCCGGGGAACAGCTCGAGAATGCGCGGCGGCAGCGCGTCGGTGGCGACGTCGTAGTCTTTGGGCTCGATGCCCAGCAGCAGATCGCGGACACATCCGCCCACCAGCCAGGCCTGCTGCCCCGAGGCGCGGAGCGTCTCGATAATTCTAATGGCGAGTGCCCGGGAAGGGCTTCCGTCTGAAAATCCCATGGAACCCATAAAGAAAAGCGATGCTGCGGCCAGCAGGGGAATCCACTAATATCGAAACGTAAGTCGTTTGAATAAAACCGATGTCCACGAAGACTTTGCCTTCGGATTCCCCTAAAGGATCCACAGCGGGCAGCGCGAAAATCGTTGTAGCCACCACGGTCGCCCTCTCCTTTATCTCATTTTGGCGAGCGGCTTCGATTGTCCTCAGCGATTTGGCTTCTTCGGCTTTCTACGCGGGCGGTATTGCCGAGCACTCCATCGGGCGCAGCGCACCCTGGTTCATCCTAGCGGTCATGCTGTTCAGCTTCGCCGTGCGCTCGGTGTATATGGAAAGCAGCAGCATGTTCGTGCGCGGCGGCGTCTACGTCGTGGTGCGCGATGCCATGGGACCGTTCGTGGCGCGTCTCTCAGTTTCGTCGCTGCTGTTCGACTACGTTCTCACCGGCCCGATCAGCGTGGTGGTTGCTGGCCAGTATGTCGCCGGTCTCGTGAACGAAGTGAGCGAGCTGATGCACTCGCCCTTCCGCATTCCGGCCAATGAGTTTTCGGCTGGGTTCGCTGTGTTGGTGACGGTGTACTTCTGGTGGACGAACACCAAAGGCATTCACGAATCCAGTTCGAAAGCGCTGCGGATTATGCAGATCACCACCGTGATGGTGGTGGCGTTCCTGATCTGGTGCCCGCTGACGCTGCTGCTGCGCGGCGGCCCGGCGCAGATGCCGCCGGCTCCCCTGCCCCACAATCTGCATTTCAACGACGATGCGCTGGGCTGGTTCAAGGGCACGGTATTTCCTTCGATTCCCGCAATCGCGCTGACCATCGCGTTCGGGCATTCCCTGCTCTCGATGAGCGGCTTTGAAACACTGGCGCAGATTTATCGCGAAGTAGCGTATCCGAAGCTGAAGAACCTGAAGATCACGGGCAAGCTGGTGTGCGTATATGCACTGGTATGCACGGGCGTGATCACGCTGTTCGCGGGCATGATCATACCGGATAATGTGCGCGGCACTTTCCAGGACAATCTGCTGGGAGGCCTGGCGATGTGGCTGGCGGGTCCGCCGTTGCTCCGCCTTTGTTTCCATGTCTTCGTGGTGTTTGTAGGCGCGCTGATTCTTTCGGGAGCGGTGAACACGGCCATCATCGGAGCGAACGGCGTGATGAATCGCGTGGCCGAAGACGGCGTGCTGCTGGACTGGTTCCGCAAGCCGCATCAGCGTTTCGGGACCACTTACCGGATCATTAACCTGATTGCCCTGCTGCAGATTCTGGCGATCGTGCTGAGCAAGGGCGACACGTTCACGCTGGGCGAGGCCTACGCGTTCGGCGTGGTCTGGAGTTTCGCGCTGAAGGCTCTTGGCGTGCTGGTGCTGCGTTTCACGCGGCACGATCAGGAATACAAGACGCCGCCGAACATTACGGTGTTCGGCCGCGAGTGGCCCATTGGCCTGATCGCCACGACGATCATTCTGTTCGCTGTGGCGATCGCGATCGTTTTTTCGAAGAAGATTGCGACCATTTACGGTGTGGCATTCGCCGCATTTCTATTTATTCTGTTTACCGTCTCCGAACGGATCAACAGCCGGAAGCGGCACGACCAGAAATCAGATCTGGAGAAATTCAACCTGGACATGCGGCCGGAGGTGGCCATCGAAGCGCTGCATGCGCGTCCTGGCTGCGTGCTGGTAGCCGTGCGCGATAACTCGACAATGGCCCATCTGGACAGCGTGCTGCATAAGACCAACATCCGGCGGCATGACATTGTCGTAATGACAGTCAGACCGGTTTCGACGGGCGCCGGCGAATACAAGTTAGGCGAAAACCAGTTATTCACCGACTACGAACAGGAACTCTTCTCGAAGGTGGTGAGCCGCGCCGAGAAGGAGGGCAAGACCGTGGATCTGGTGGTGGTTCCAGGCTACGATCCGTTCGATGCCATGGTGCAGACCGCTTCGAAGCTGAAGGTGTCGCGGCTGGTAACGGGGGTTTCGCTGCGAATGGATTCGGCGGAACTTGCGAGCCGCATCGGCCTGGCGTGGGAAGCGACTGCCGGAGCCGCGGCATCCGTTTTCACTCGAGGTGATCAGTCCGGGGCGCGCTTCGTTTTATGTGAATCTGGGACCGCATCCGCCGCGGCTGTGGCCGGAAGATCTGGAGCGGCTGCACGATCTCTGGCTGGACCTGACGTCCAAGGAGTTCGATTCGAAGCTGCATCATCGCGATGTGGTGGGAGTGGCGCTGCGGCGTCTGGAGCGGGACCTGGAGACAGAGCGCCGCGGGGAAGCAGTGACGGATCTGAACGCCGAACTGCGCAAGGACTGACGCGCGTGACCCGCGTTTTGGTGTGCCTGACTGCGGCGGTGAGCGCGTTTGCGCAGGCCCCGGCCCGTCCGGTAAACCCGGCGGTGAAAGAGGCGGTCAGCTACGTTCTGACTACCGAAAAGCTGGATCGCTATGCGCAGGCCAGCCGGAATGTGACGGCCCTGATCGCGAAGGATCCCGGCTACCGGGCAAAGATGATCCCCGGTGAAAAGGATGCGCCACAAAGCGTGGACCAGACTGTCACGTGGGCGAAGGCGCATGTCCCGGCGTATGTCAGCGCGGTGGAGGCAGCCGGGATTCCCTTCCGCGAATACATCGTGTTTCAGGCCTGTCTGGTGATCACGACGGAGGCTTATAAGCGGCCGCAGTATGTCGCGAGCTTCCATGTACGCCGCGAAAATGTGGCTTTCGTGCAGGCAAACTGGGCCAAAATTCAGAAGATCCTGGCGGAGCAGCGCATCGCTTCCCCAGCGGCGGCCGGGCACAAAGCCGGATGATATTCTAGTCGCTGATCATGAGAGTCGGCGTATTTACCGCGTTACTGGCCCAGATGCCTCTGGATGATGTGCTCCGCAAGCTGAAGAGCAAAGGAGTGAGCACTGTGGAACTGGGGACCGGTAATTATCCGGGAGATCCGCACTGCAAACTCTCGATGCTGGACAACCCGGAAGAGCTGAAAACGTTCAAGCAGAAGCTGGACGACAACGGGTTTACCATCAGCGCGCTGAGCTGCCATGGCAACCCGCTGCATCCCGATGAACAGACCGCCAAGGCGTTCGCGGAGACAAACCGCCGGACGATTCTGCTCGCTGAGAAGCTGGGCGTGCCCGTGGTGATCGATTTCTCCGGTTGTCCAGGAGACCAGCCGGGAGCGAAACATCCGAACTGGGTGACGTGTCCGTGGCCCCCGGAGTACCTGGAGGTTCTGGAATGGCAATGGGACAAGTGCGTGACTCCCTTTTGGACGGAGCGTGCGAAGTTCGCCGAAGATCACGGAGTGAAGATCGCGATTGAGATGCATCCCGGTTTCGTGGCGTACAGTCCGGAAACGATGCTGCGCCTGCGCGACATTGCGGGGAAGGCGATCGGCTGCAATTACGATCCGAGTCACATGTTCTGGCAGGGCATCGATCCCATTGCGGCGGTTCGGGTTCTTGGCGACGCGATCTTTCACGTTCATGCCAAGGACACGCAGATTTATTCCCGCAATCTGCCGTTGACGGGCGTTCTGGACACGAAGAAATATACCGACGAGCGTAACCGCGCGTGGATCTTCCGCACCTGCGGATACGGACATGGCGCGGAGTGGTGGAGTGAATTCATCTCCACGCTGCGCATGTTCGGCTACGACTACGTGCTCTCGATCGAACACGAGGACAGCATCCTCTCGCCCGATGAAGGACTGTCGAAGGCAATCAGCTTTCTGGATTCGATTGTGATCAAGGAGAGCCCGGCCGCCGCGTGGTGGGTGTGAGGCGCGGCTCCGGCGGACAGATCTCGGCGTTCTCCGGGTGGTAGCCTGCAGACCGGGAGGCGTTGGTCTGCAAACATGATGCGAGCACTATGGGCGCTGGTGTGGTGCGGCATGGCCGTCGCTCAGGAAGCCGACGTGTTGAGTCTGGACGGCGCGGTGGCGATGGCGCTTCGTAACAACCGCACGGTGCGCACGGCTGACCTGGAGAGCAGCCGGATGACGGAGCGCATTGCGATGGAAAGAACGCGCCTGCTGCCCGCGCTTTCCACGTGGGCTCTGGGGGGACAGCTGCTGACGCGGCCGAGCATTCGGTTCGATGCGGGAGTACTTGGGACCTACCCGAGCACCGGACCCATTCCCGGCACGCGCACGGACATCACCAGCGGCCGCACACCGGCCGGGGCTGTTCTGGCGCAGGCCAGCGTGCCTCTGACACAGCGGATTCGAATTCATCTGACCATTCAGGGAATGCAGATGGAGCAGCAACTGAATCGCGAGCAAAGCCGGGAGCGGCGGCAGGCGGTGGCGAGCGACGTACGACGGACGTATTACACGCTGCAGCAGACGGAAAGCCAGCTTGCCGGGGCGGAGAGCGCGGTGGCGCTGTACCGGGAGGCGCTGCGCGTGACGGAGGACAATCTGAAGCTGGAGACCGTTCTGACCGGCGACCTGCTGGAGGTGAGGACCAGGCTGGCGAGGGCGGAACTGCAGGCATTTCAGCTTCGCAACGGACTGGAGACCGGACGGGAGCAGCTGAACGAACTGCTGGGGCGCGAGATCACCACGCCGTTTCGCACGGACCCGCTGCCTGAGGCGGACAGCAAGGTGACCGATGTGTCGGAAGCGCGGAGGCGGGCCATTGCGGCGCGGCCGGAACTGGCGCAGGCGCGCATCCGTCTGCAGGAAGCAACGCTCGACCGGCGTTCGCGCAAGGCGGAATATCTGCCGGATGTCAGTCTGGCTCTGGATTACTTTTCGACGCTGCACCTGACCGGCGTGGTTCCGGCGAATGTCGCCGCCGCGGGACTGCAGATTTCGTGGGAGCCGTTCGACTGGGGCCGCAGGCGTCATGAGATTGCGGAAAAGCAGCGCGTGGAAGAGCAGGCGCAGCTCGCGGTGCAGGAGACCGAAAGCCGCATTTTGCGCGATGTGGGCGCGCAGTTCCGGAAGCTGGAAGAAGCCAGGCGGCAGCTGGCGGTCAACCGGCTCGCGGAGCAGACAGCAGAAGAGAATCTGCGGGTGGTGAAGAACAAGTTTGGACTGCAGGCGGCGCTGCTGAAGGATCTGCTGCAGGCCGAGGCCTCGCGCGCGGATGCGGGCTCGCAGTACCGGCAGGCGCTGGCACAATTCTGGACGGCGCGCGCGGATTTCGAACACGCGGTGGGAGAAACCGAATGAAAGCCTGGCCGGCGTTGCTAATTGTTTTGATTGGCTGCCACGCCGCGCCGCCGAAGCCGGAAGAGAAGACGCCCGTTCCCGTGCACGCGGGGGTCGTAGAGATGCAGGAAAGCCGCGAAGAAACGCGCTACTCCGCGGATGTCTCCCCGGACCATCAGGTGGATTTGGCTTTTCGCGTCAGCGGCTATGTGCAAAGCCTGCTCACCGTAGGCAGTCGCAGCGTGCAGGAAGGCGATGTGGTGAGAGCGGGCGCGGTGCTGGCACGGGTTCGCGCGGTCGACTACACCAACAAGGTTTCCGAGGCGCGCACACAGGTGGAGGATGCGCGAGCGGCGGAAAGAGGGGCACGCGCGCAGCTGGCTGAAGCCGAAGCCGGCCTCCGCAAAGCGGATCAGGATCTGGCGCGGGCGCGCAGCCTGTACGAATCGAAGAGCCTGACGCTTCCCGATCTGGAGGCGGCGCAGGCGCAGCACGACGCAGCAGCGGCACGCGTGGTGGCGGCGCGCGCGCAGATTGAATCCATGGCGGCGAAGATCGGCGGGGCGCAAGGCCAGCAGACCGAAGCGGAAGTCGCACTGGGTGATACGGAATTGAAAGCTCCGTTTACCGGAGTGGTTCTGGCGCGGCGCGTGGAGCAGGGAGCGCTGGCTGTGGCGGGATCACCCGCGTTCACGCTTGCCGACGTGCGCAGCGTGAAGGTGGACGTGGGCGTGCCGGACGTTTCGCTTGCGGCATTTCGTCAGGGAGCAGTGCTGCTGGTGACCACCGAAGCGGTGCCGCAGACCGAATTTCACGGACGCATCACCGCGATTTCGCCGGCAGCAGATCCGAAAGGCCGCGTCTTCACGGTGGAGTTGACGATCGCGAATCCGCGCGGACTGTTGAAGCCGGGAATGGTGGCGTCGGTCGCCGTGGTGGCGCAGGGCTCGCCCATGATGGCCGCGGTGCCGGTTTCGGCGGTGGTGCAATCGGCTCAGGACGCCGACCGGTACGCGGTGTTTGTGCTGGAACGGCACGACGGAAAAACGCTGGCACGGAGACAGCGGGTTGCGCTGGGTGATGTGAAGGGGAACCGCATCGCCGTGCGTGAGGGATTGGTGGCGGGGCAGCGCATTGTGGCAAGCGGCGGCAGCCTGCTGACTGATGGCGAGCCGGTGAGGGAGATTCCGTGACCGGTGCCGCGCCTCCGGATGTGGAGCACGCCGCCAAAAGCGGTTGGAACACGGCGCGGTATTTTGTCGAGCAGCCGCAGGTGGGCTGGGTGCTGCTGGCATTCGTGCTGGCGTGGGGCGTGTTTGGCTACCTGCGAATGCCGCAGCGCAAAGATCCGGATGTGCCGGCTCGCGATTGCCTGACGGTGGTGCCCTGGCCGGGCCAGTCGGCTGAAAAGGTTGAGCAGCTGGTCGCAAAGAAGATCGAGGAGAAGATCGCCGGCAACAATCAGGTGACCGATCTTCGTTCGGTGTCACGCAACGGCATCGCGTATATCTACGCGGAGCTGGACGAGCGCACCGGCAACACCGAAAAAGAGTTCCAAGACATCAAGCTGCGGCTGGACAGCATTGGGGATCTGCCGGAGGGCGCCGGGCCGATTCAGTTCGTCAAGGACTTCGGCGACACATCCGCTCTGATGCTGACGGTGGCCAGTCCCCCGGCCGATCCGCTTGTAATCGATCTGCGTGCGCGCGATATCGGCAGCGGGATTCAAAAGATACGCGCCGGCAGACCGGGCCGGCTTAGTGTGGCGGTCTGTTATCCGCAGACCCTGGATCCGGGAATCGTCCGGCGGCCGGTGGAACTGCTGGAGCGGCGGATGAAGGAGGAAGGCGTTGCCCGGGAACTGAAACTTGCCGAGGGACCCGGATTTACGCTCCTCGATTTCGCCACCGGGGCAAGTGAGACAGAGGTCGGCGCGTACGTAACGCGGTTCATCGACACCACGCTGCAGCAGGCGGATTTCGATCCGGATGTCTGGTATCCGGTGGTGATTGGCGATCCCGGCCAGGCACGTGCGCGGCTCGCCGCCGTGGCGGGAGACAAGTACACGTACCGGCAGCTGGACGATTACACCGATGCCATTCGGAAGAGCGTGCAAAGCGTTCCGCAGGTGGCCAAAGTAGCGCGTTCGGGCGTGCTGGACGAGACCGTGTTTCTGAATTACTCGCGCGACCGCCTGGCGGCTTACGACATCCAGCCGAGCCAGCTTCCCGCGATTCTGGCGGCGCGGAACACCAGCGAAGCCGGCGGGACGTTGAACGTGGGCGGACGCAATGTGTTCGTAAACCCGACTGGTGAATTCCGCAGCGACCACGATATCGGCAACGTGGTAATTTCGCAGACGTCGGGCGGCGCACCGGTGTATCTGCGGGATCTGGTAGACATCAGCCGGGGCTACCAGAGTCCGCCACGATTTCTGAACTTTCTAACCATACGCGGGAAGGACGGACAATGGCAGCGAACCAGAGCGATCACGCTGGCGCTTGATATGCGTCAGGGCGAGCAGATCCGCGAGTTCGGCCGCGCCGTGGATGCAAACCTCCGGGAGTTGCGGACACGGCTGCCGGCGGATTTGATTCTTGCGCATACCTCCGACCAGCCGAAGCAGGTGGAGGAGAACGTCGATCTGTTCATGCGGAGCTTGTGGGAAGCAGTGGCGCTGGTTGTTCTGGTTTCGCTGGTGGGCTTTTGGGAATGGCGGTCAGCGCTGCTGATGGCAATGGCTATTCCGATCACTCTGGCCATGACGTTCGGCATGATGGAGATGCTCGGAATCGATCTGCAGCAGGTTTCGATCGCGACGCTGATCATCGCGCTCGGCCTGCTCGTCGACGATCCCGTTGTCGCCGGCGATGCCATCAAGCGTGATCTGGGCGCGGGGCTGCCTGCCGCCACAGCGGCGTGGTGGGGACCGACTCGCCTCAGCCGCGCGATTCTGTTTGCGACGTTAACGAACATCGTGGCCTATCTGCCGTTTTTACTACTCAGCGGGGACACCGGCCGGTTCATCTTCACGCTGCCGGTGGTGATCACGATTTCTCTGGTGGCGTCGCGGCTGGTCACGATGACATTTATTCCGCTGCTGGGGCGCGTTCTGCTGCGGGCGAAACCGGAGAAGCCCATTACCGAACGCCGCGACCGGGGCTTCGCTAAGTTTTACTATCGCGTGGGCGGATTTGCGATTGATCACCGTAAGGTGCTGCTGGCGGCGTCGCTGTTGCTGCTGGCAGTCGGCGGTGTGCTGCTCACAGCGCTGAAGCCGCAGTTCTTTCCGCAGGATCTGCAATACCTGTCATACGTTGACGTCTGGCTTCCGGAAGATGCCTCGATCGCCGCAACACGTCAGGCGGCGGCAACGGCTGAACAAACCATCCGTGATGTTGCGGGCGCGCGGCTGCAAACGCTGACGAGTTTCGTAGGCGGAGGCGGTCCGCGATTTTGGTTTTCCGCGCCACCCGAACCGCCGCAGCTGAACTACGCGCAAATCGTGGTGGAAGTGAAGGACAAGCGCGATACCGGGGCACTGGCGCCGGCGCTGCAACGCGCGCTGTCGGAACGCGTGGCGGGCGCGCGTGTGGACGTGCGGGAGCTGGAGACGGGCAAACCGGTGGGCATCCCCGTATCGATCCGCGTGTCGGGCAACGACATCCCGGCCCTTCGGCGGGAAGCGGATCGGCTGAAGCAGGTGCTGCGTTCCATTCCCATTGCGGAGCGCGTTCGTGACGACTGGGGCGAAGACACGTTGGCCGTGCGCCTGAAAGTGGATCCCGATCGGGCCAATCTGGCCGGGGTGACAAATCAGGACGTAGCCAATGCATCAGCCGCGGCGCTGGGCGGGACACCGGTAGGCATCCTGCGCGAAGGGGATCGGGAGATTCCGGTGATCGCCACGGCGCGGGTAGAAGAGCGCTCGCATCTGGGAGACCTGGAAAACCTATACGTGTTCGCGCGGCGTAATTCACAGCGCGTTCCGCTGCGGCAGGTCGCGTCCCTGGAATACCGGATGGAGCCGGCGGAGATTCGACGCTACAACCAGTTCCGCACCATTACGGTCTCGGCATTTCCGGCCGCGGGTTCGCTGCCGAGCCAGGTGACGGACATCGCGATGCCGCGCATTCGGGAGATCGAGCGCACGCTCCCGCCCGGCTACCGCCTGGAAGTCGCGGGCGAGTACAAGGAGCAGGTCCATGGCTTCTCGGATCTCGCGGTGGTGATGGGCGTATCCGTGGGTGCGATTTTTCTGGCGCTGGTGATTCAGTTTCGGCACGCGGCGAAACCGCTGATTGTGTTCGCTGCGATTCCTTATGGAGTGGTGGGGGCGCTCGCCGCGCTGTGGATCATGGGACAGCCGTTTGGGTTCATGGCTTTCCTGGGAGTGGCCAGCCTAATCGGCGTTATCGTGAGCCACATTATCGTGCTGTTCGATTACATCGAGGAGATGCACGAAGCGGGCGCGCCGCTGCGGGAGGCTTTGCTGGATGCAGGGGTGTTGCGCCTGCGCCCGGTGCTGATCACTGTCGGCGCCACCGTGATCGCTCTGATTCCTCTGGCGTCCCATGGCGGTCCGCTGTGGCAGCCGCTCTGTTATGCGCAGATTGGCGGCCTGAGCGCGGCGACCCTGGTTACGCTCTTGCTGGTCCCGGTGCTCTATGCCGTGTTCGTGCTCGATCTTCGCTGGGTGAAGTGGAATCAGTTGTGAATTGCCGTAAACAGGGTCTGCGCTCCGGGGATTCCGTTCAGCGAAAACGTGAGAGGGACCGAATCGCTGTTAGCGACGTTCGGGACCACGGCGTTGAATTGATATAAGCCCACGGCGCCAGGCGCCAGTCCGGCATAGAGGAGAGTGGCTGGTTGGCCGGCGAAGAACAACTGAAACGTGCCGGCAATGGAGTTGTTCCCCGGTGTGATCTGGCCCGGCGCAACGGCGGGGGTCACGGCGCCGAAGCCGACGCCATAAAAGGTGATCGTATCGCCTGGCTTTGCCTGACGCGAAGTGACTCCGGTTACCGAACCAGGCGGCAAGACATAGGTGACGCCATCGGTGAACAGCGCCGCGGCATACTGGCTGCCTCCGACCTGGAAATCCGGCGGTGCGTCCAGCCCCGGTTCGGTAGTACTGACATTGACGGAATAGGCCGCGCTGGTGCCGCCGGCGTTGGTGACGGTGAGTGACTGCGTACCGGATGCAACATTGGCGGGCACCTGCGCGTTAACCTGGCCGGGGCTGATGTAATCGACAAACGCGGCCTGGCCGGCAATGGTGACTTTGGTTCCGTCGAGCGAGGTGGGCGCGCTGTTGCCATTGAAATCGGAAGCACCCCAGCCGCGCGAGGTGGCCGCGAGATTAGCGCCATAAATCTCAATCCATGAGCCTGGGGCAATGCTGCGAAAGCCACCAAACGAACCGGCGTCGATTACACCACTCGATTTGATGGAAGGCGCCTGCAGCTGAGGCGTAAGCAACTGGATCTGGTTATCGCCCGTATCGGCGATGTAGACCTTGCCTGCCGCGTCCACCGCCACACCGCATGGGATATAGAGGGCCGCGCCGGTGGATGGTCCGGCGATGGTCGAGATGGTTCCGAGCGGATTAACCAGCCGAATCGCACTGTTGAATCGATCGGCAATGTAGAGGTTGCCCGCGGCATCCAGCGCAACGCCTTTGGGAGTGTTCAGCTTGGCCGAGGTCGCGCGTCCGTTGTCGCCCGAGTAGCCGCTCCCGGTGGATCCCGCGACGGTCGAGATGTTGCCCGTGCCCGAGGAAATTACGCGGATGCGATTGTTGCCGCCGTCAGCGATATAGATGTTTCCGGCGGAATCGATGGCAAGACCGATGGGATTGTTCAGAAGCCCGTTGGTTGCCGGGCCGTTATCGCCGGAGAAGCCGATGGTGCCCGATGCGCTTCCGGCCACGGTGCTGATATTGCCCTGCAGATCTACCATGCGGACGGCGTTGTTGCTGCTGTCGGCTATGTAGAGTTCGTTTCGGGAATTAACAGCCAGACCGGATGGGTTGTTCAGCTGGGCGGCCGTGGCGGGCCCGTAATCGCCAGTGAACCCCGCCCCGCCCGCATTGTTGCCGGCAAAGGTGTTGATGTTTCCGTTGGGCGTCACCTGGCGGATGACATTGTTCCCGGTATCTGCGATATAGACGTTCCCGGCCCCATCAATGGCGATGCCCGAAGGATTCTGCAGTTCGGCGCTTGTGGCTGCCCCGCCATCGCCGGAGAAGCCGGCCGTGCCGTTGCCCGCAAAGGTGGAAATTGTGCCGCCTGGCGTAATCCGGCGGATGCGGTTATTGAACTCGTCAGCGATGTAGATGTTGCCTGCGGTATCCACCGCAATAGCGAAAGGGTTGCTGAATTCGGCGCTGGCGGCGGCCCCGCCGTCTCCTGAAAAACCCGCTGTTCCATTACCTGCGAAGGTGGAAAACGTATAGGTCTGTGCGCAGCACAAGGGGAGGAAGACGGAGAGCAGTAAACCCTGACGAAGCATTTTGATGTCGGACGCGAGTGAACGATGATCGGTTGCGGGAAAGTGCTACAAAGCGCGAGCGGCCTGTTCCACTGCGCGGGCCGTTGCTGCGTAGTCTTCGCTTCTTTCTTCCATCGCCTGGCCGATGATAACACGCACCTTTCCCGGTCGCGGCCAGCGCTTCGTCCGCGGGAGAACGTGGTTCAGGCCCTCCAGCCGAATGGGAACAACGGGCAGTGAGAGCCGCGACGCCAGCATTCCCACCCCGGGCTGAAAGGGACGGATCGAGCCATCATCGGTGATGCGCCCCTCGGGGAAGATCAGGATCGAGGTGCCCGAACTGGCCAGCGCGCCCATCTGCGCCATGGCCTCCCGAGCTCCGGCTTCCCGCTGCGGCAGCGGAAACGCGTTGAAGAAGAAGCACGCGAGGTAATAATTCAGGCTGTTGGTGAACCATTCACGCCAGGAGTGTTCGCGCGGGTAGAAGTGTGCGCGAAAGAATTCCTTCGACATGGCCGTGGCGGTGGAGTAGCGCCACTTCGCGGGAAGCGCCATCAGGATCGCAGGAACATCGAAATGGCTTTGGTGCGTGGCGGCGAACAGCACAGGCCCGCGAATCGTGTCCAGATGCTCGCGCCCTTCCACACGCAGGTGGATGAAGATGCGCGCCAGCGGAAGGATCCATAGCGGCAGATTAAGGCGCCGGGAGAGTTTGGCGAAGCGGCTTTGGCTCCACGATGGCCACGGAAAAGCTTCGGGAATGGCGCGCGGACTCTGCGCCAGAGCACTGAGTTCACCTACCGTGCGCGCACCGGTAAAGGTGGTTTCGTCCAGGGTTCCTTCGCCCTGCTGCTCAATGGAAGTCATCAGCTCGATACGCTCGAGTGAACTGAGTCCCAGTTCGGCGAGCGACGTATCCGGACCGATTTCCCTGCCGGGCGCGTAGCGGGCGAGCAGCGCCGCCACGCCCGTTGCTGTATTCGCTGTAACCGGTGCGGCGCCCGAGGCGAGCGTCTTTGCGATCTCGGCGCGCTTCAGTTTGCGCGTGCCTTCGGTGCGCGGCAATTCGCGCTGAGGCCAGAGGGAAAGCTGTCGGATCTGCTGGTGATCCTCGAGCTGCTGGTTGGCCTGCCGGACGATCTCCCGCGCATCCGCACCGGTCTCGAGGACCACTACCGCATGCACCCGGTCCGTGCCGATCGCCGCGGAGTCACGTACGCCTGGCTGCTGATTGAGGACGCGCTCCACATCTTCCGGGAAGACATTCAGGCCCTCGGGAGTGACGATCATTTCCTTCTTGCGGCCGCGGATCTGCAAGCGACCGTCTTCGTCCAGCGCGCCGATATCGCCGGTGTGGAACCAGCCGTCTTCGAAGGCCGCTTCGGTAGCAGCGGCGCTGTTGAAATAGCCGGAGGTGACGTTCTCGCCGCGCACCAGCACCTCTCCATCGGGCGCAATCTTCACTTCGACACCGGCGATCGGCTTGCCGACGCTGCCGCGGCGCGCGTGAAATGGATGATTCAGCGTCACGATGGGGGCCGTTTCGGTGAGACCGTACCCCTGGATGACCAGATATCCCAGTCCCGACCAGAATTGCTCCAGTGCGGAATCCAGCGGCGCGGCGCCGACAATGAAGCTCCAAAACTTCCAGCCAAGCAATCTGTGAACGCGGCGGTAGCGCCACCAGTGCGCCATCCAGTGTTCACCGGCCGGCGGTGCCGCGACAGCTTCCGGAACAGCCTGCACGATGTACTCGCGCAGTACTTCCAGCATCTTCGGCACGCAAACCAGCACGGAAATACGGCGCGAATGGATCTGGCGCACAATCTCCTTCGGATTGTGGCCGCGCATGAACACTACTTCGCCGGGAAGCATGGGCGGGATGAATGCGGCCATCGCCTGTCCGAACAGGTGGCTGAGCGGCAGCAGGTTCAGAAAGCGAATTGGGTGAAACGGCCGGCCCCACTTGCGGTATTTGCGGATTTCGCATTCCACCGGAACGATATTCGCGAGGACATTGCGGTGCGTGATGATGACGCCTTTTGGTTCGGCCGTCGCCCCGGAGGTGAAGATAATTTCGGCGACGGTATCGCGCGTGATCGGCGGTCGCTGGTTCGGAATGGCAGGGGCAGTCTGGGGCAGCAGCCCCGCCAGCTCGGTCTGGCCCAGCACCAGCGCTGCTCGGGTCAGCTGCCGGACTCGCTCCAGGAATTCGGGCGATGCGCGGTAGTCCACCGGCACCAGCACGGCTCCCGCGAGCAGGCAGCCCCACAGTGCGACGATCCACTCGGGCCGGTTTTCGCTCCAGACCACCACCTTCTGGTCCGGGGAGAGCTGGCCGGCGAACGCCTCGGCTGCCCATCGGATCTGTTCGTAGGAGTACGTCCAGCTTCGGTAGCCATCGTCAAACGTCAGCCAGGGCTCCGGCGAAGCGCTGACGCTGTCGAAGAAATCGAGTAGGGTCTCGCGCCGCATATTCACATGATCGAAAAGTTTCCGGAACCGCGCGGGCCTAAACGTGTAAAAATAGATAAGAACGGATATACCTATGATCGAAGGATTGCTCCAGCCCTCTCACCTGCTCATCATTTTGGCCGTCGCCCTCCTGGTGTTCGGACCCAAGAAACTCCCGGAACTCGGAAAGGGTTTGGCCCAGGGTATCCGGAGCTTCAAGGACGGCATCAAGAGCGCCACGGAAGAAGCTCATACGGACACGCCGCCGTCGTCCGCTGAAAAGATCAAGAGCTAAGCTCACCCTTCAGCGCGTCGATACAGAACTGGATGTGCTCGTCCAGTTCCACACCCATCGCAGCCGCGCCTTCCACGATATCTTCCCTGCTTACCGAGCGCGCGAAGCTCTTCTCTTTCATCTTTTTCCGCACGGACGCCACATCCACAGCCGGCTTCACGCGAGAGATCGCGGTGATGAAGCCGGATAGCTCGTCGCAGGCAAACAGTGTTTTCTCCAGGGCGGAATCGCGCGACACTCCGCTGTAGTTGGCGTGCGAGAGAATCGCCCGCCGGATGTCCGCGGGCACGCCCCGCTCGGCCAGAATCGGCTCCCCCTTCATCGGATGGTCCGGCGCGCTGGGGTACATTTCGTAGTCGAAATCGTGCAGCAGCGCGGTGACCCGCCACTTCGTCTCATCCTCGCCCCATTTCCGCGCGTAAGCCGCGACACAGGCTTCCACTCCCAGAGCGTGCCGCCGCAGGCTTTCGGATTGTGTGAACTCATGCAGAATAGCGAGGGCGTCCTCTCGGGTAAGCATTGAGACTTAGTGTACCCGGCCATTCGATTGCTGCCGCCCGTGCATGGCTCTGACTGCGGGCGAAATCCTGGTGGAAACCATCTATGCGTGGGGCGTGGACACGATCTTCGGCCTTCCCGGTGATGGCATTAACGGCGTGATGGAGGCCCTGCGCAAGCGCCAGGATCGGATTCGCTTCATTCAGGTGCGGCATGAGGAATCCGCCGCATTCATGGCCTGCGGCTATGCCAAGTTTACCGGGAAGCTGGGTTGTTGCATGGCAACTTCCGGACCCGGCGGCATTCACTTGCTGAACGGCCTCTACGACGCCAAGCTGGATGGCCAGCCGGTCCTTGCAATCACCGGCCTTCAGTTTCATGACCTAATCGGCACGCACACGCAGCAGGATGTCGCGCTCGACAAGCTGTTCATGGATGTGTCCGTTTTCAACGAACGCATCATGGGCGCGGCGCACGTCGAGAACCTAACCGCACTCGCGTGCCGCACGGCTCTGAGCCGACGCGGCGTGGCGCACCTGACCTTTGCCGTCGATCTGCAGGAACAGACTACCGCCGACGATGAGCGATCGAAGCGGAACCTGCCGCACCACAACTCCGACGTTTTCGCCCGCAGTGCGCGGGTGCCCGGCGCAGAGGATCTGCGTGCCGCAGCCGAGATCCTGAACGCAGGGAAGAAGATTGCCATCCTGGCGGGTCAGGGTGCGCTGAGCGCGGGACAGGAACTGGAACAGACAGCGGAACTGCTGGGCGCGCCCATTCTCAAGTCGCTGCTTGGAAAATCGTGCGTGCCCGATAACAGCCCTTACACGACAGGCGGCATTGGCCTGCTGGGCACCGAACCCTCGGAAGACGCAATGCAGAACTGCGACACACTGCTAATCGCGGGTTCCTCCATGCCGTACATCGAGTTCTATCCCAAACCCGGGAGCGCGCGCTGCGTACAAATCGACCTGGACGCCGCACGTCTGGGATTGCGTTACCCGGCGGAAGTGGGTCTGGTGGGGGACACGCGCCGCACGCTGAAGGCGCTTCTGCCGCTGCTGAGGCGCAACGAATCCCGTGACTTCCTCGAAAAGGCGCAGGCGGGGATGAAGGACTGGAACGAGTTGATGAAAACGCGCGGCACCGCCCCGGGCTCACCGATGCAACCGGAAGTGCCGGCTTACGAGTTGGGCCGCCGCCTGCCCGCAAACGCGCTGGTGACCGGCGATTCCGGCACGAACACCACATGGTGGGCGCGCGGCATCCCTTCGCTGCGTGGGCAGATGCATACGTGCTCAGGAAACCTTGCCACCATGGCCTGCGGGTTTCCGTATGCGATTGCGGCGCAGGTGGCCTACCCCGACCGGCCGGTAATTGCCTTCGTCGGCGATGGCGGCTTCTCCATGCTGATGGCGGAGATGGCGACCTGTGTCAAATACAATTTGCCGATCAAAGTCGTGGTGGTCAAGAACAACTCACTGGGCCAGATTAAGTGGGAGCAGATGGTGTTCCTGGGCAATCCGGAATACGCCTGCGATCTTCAGCCCATCGACTTTGCCATGCTGGCGCGCGCTTTCGGCGCGACCGGCTTCAGCATCTCCGATCAGGCTTCCTGCGGCAGCATCATGGAGCAGGCGCTGGCCACGCCCGGCCCCGTGCTGATCGAAGTGGTAGTGGACCCGAATGCTCCGCCGCTGCCCGCGAAGATCAAACCCGAGCAGGCGCTGCACTTCGCCGAATCCATCGCGCGGGGCACGCCTGACCGCACCAAAATTGTGGAAGCCGTGGTCAAGGAGAAGATTCGCGAGATGGTCTAGCAGCTACTGCGTCGCGCGCCAAAACTGGAAGGTGCGCCCGGTGATCCGGTTCGGAAACTCTTTGTAAATGGATTGAAGCGCGGTGAAGAACGCGCCGGCTTCCGGCTCCAGGCCAAGAAGCCCAAGGCACTTCAGAATGCGCGTGATGCGCAGGTGATTGTGATTGCCTGGGTGCAGCCAGTTCGCGGCGCGCTCGCGGAAGTCCGGAGCGCGCCGGACTTCTCCGTTTTCATAGTGCAGACCGTAGAACTTCAACATGCGCAGAAACGATTCACGCAGGGTGCCCATCAACTCCGGCGACGCGCGAAAGACTGAGATCGTCTCGTCATCCAATACCGGCGCCGCCGGATTTACCGGACTCGGTTCCTGCAACGGAAACAGCAGCTGGATATAGTCGTGTACCGATTCGAGGCGGTCATTCGACCACCCCAGAATCTCCTGCACGCGCGGACTGCTGTAAAACGCAACGATGATCGGCTTCAACGTCCGGCAGGCACCCAAACGCGGTCGGCGCTTACCAGTTCCGCGCCTTTCATTTCGGTTCGCAGCTTAACGGAACGAAACTCGGCCTTGTTGCCCGGACGCTCCAGGAACGAAACCAGATACTGGTGCTGCAGCCGCATACTCAGGTCTTTGAAATAGGGCTCAAAGGAAACGGCGTTAAGCGGGCCCTGCCAGTATGCTTCGCCGCCGGTTTGGTCCCCCAGCATCGAGAGGTAGCTTTGACCCCACGTATTCGGGCCGAAGCTGTGGCCCAGATGCCCGCCGGAATGGTAGTAGATGGAATGAACCACAATGCCGGCCTTCTGTGCATCCGAAATGGCTGATGCCAAATACGGGTTTTCAGGACCCACCGGGTAATAGGGGTCAATGCCGCTTGAGATCATCAGCACCTCGCGGCGGGCGGAACCGCCTGGCCATCTCTTAATCGCTTCCTGCAGCGAGAAATACGGGCTGGCATTCGCTCCGCCAAACGGTCCAAGCGGCAGCCGGAGGTTCTTCGCGGCGGCGGCGTGATCCGTGGTGAACTGCTGCGCCACCTGCACCGTGCCGTTGCGCATGTATTCCAGAGCCACTTCCGTATTCGACGGAAGAGAAGAGATGAAGTTTTTGATGTCGCCAAACTGAACGCCCAATTCGGAAGACGCGGCGTCATCAATCAAAATCGCAAGCTGCAAAGCGCCGGCGTTCCCCCTGAGCGGCGTCAGGGAAGTGACGTTCAGGCGCTCCTTGCCTTGGAAAACCATTACGTCCTGCTGCGTAATTTCCGGCGCGGGACGGTTGTGTTCCCCTTCCACGGTTACCAACATGTGAACGGGCACGCCGTCCTGCGCCGCGCACCATGCGGAGAGCAGCAGCAGTGCGAATACAGATTTCATTTACAGGTCCTTATCTGTGTCTGTGTCGGATTCACCGCGCCGTTCGCCGGCGGTACGCGTTTTTAAATGACTGCCCACCTTAGTGGCGCGGTTGCCCTGAGTCCCGATGGCATCGAGCGCAGTAGTTCCGGCTCCGGTCCCGCCGGAATCCGCGCCCATGCCGCCGGGTCCGCCAATGTTCGCGCCCGGTCCGCCCAGATCTTCCGAAACATCTCCGCCCGCAGGTACCGACGCGTCCGTGACTTCGCCATTCTTATTTTTGGTCATAAAAGTTACTCCCTGCCCCCTCTACCGCATTCGCATCGCCACTGTGACGATACAATCCATTCATGTCGAAATGGTTGATTGGGCTGGTCTTCGGCTCCGCTTTGTTAGGCGCACTGCGCCCGCCAGCGGTTCCGCTGATCACGCACGATCCATACTTCAGCATCTGGTCCATGAGCGACAAATTGACCGATTCGCCTACCAAGCACTGGACCGGCGTCGATCAGCCCCTGTCGGGCCTCATCCGCATTGACGGCCACCCCATGCGCTTTATGGGCGCCCTGCCGCGCAACACTCCTGCTATGCAACAGGTCTCGCGGGACCTGACTCCCACTCACACCATCTACGGCTTTGAAGGCGGGGGCGTTCACCTCAACCTGACCTTCTTCACGCCGGCAATCGCCTCGGATATGGAGATCCTGTCGCGGCCGGTTACTTACCTTTCATTCGAAGCTCGCGCGACTGATGCCAGCCCGCACACGGTCTCCGTTTACTTCGACGCAGCCGCACAGATTACGGTTAACACTCCGGAACAAAAAGTCCTGTGGTCACGCCATCACGTGGGAGATCTCGAGGTAATCCGAATGGGATCCGCGGAACAGCCGGTGCTGGCGAAATTCGGCGACAATCTGCGGATCGACTGGGGATACCTGTACCTCGCGGTTCCGAAAGGCGACGTGCTGGCCGGAAATCGGGCGACCCGCGACCAGTTTGCCTCCGCCGGAACCTTCGCCGATGCCGATGATCTGGATATGCCCCGTGCGGCCAACGACAATGCGCCGGTGGCCGCGGCCCGGTTTGATCTGGGACAGGTCGGCACGACTCCGATTTCCAAGCACCTGCTTCTGGCGTATGACGACGTTTTTTCCGTCGAATACTTTCAGCGCCGGCTGCGGCCATACTGGCGGCGCAACGGGAGCGGTCCGGACACCCTGCTGCGCACGGCGGAAAAAGATTACGAGTCCCTGGGCGAGCGCTGCCGCCAGTTCGATGCGGAGTTGACCCGCGACTTAACCAAAGCGGGCGGCCCGCAATATGCCGAACTGGCCATACTGGCGTACCGGCAAACGCTGGCAGCGCACAAGCTGGTGGCGGATCTGGATGGCACACCGCTCTATTTCTCCAAGGAAAACTTCAGCAACGGCTCCATCGATACGGTAGATGTCACCTATCCGTCGTCGCCGTTCTTCCTGCTTCTCAACCCGCAGCTGCTGAAAGCACAGCTTCGACCGGTGCTGGATTACGCATCGCTCCCGCGCTGGCCCTGGCCTTACGCCCCGCACGATCTGGGAAAATACCCGCTGGCCAATGGACAGCTCTACGGCGGCGGTGAGAAGAGCGAAGAAAATCAAATGCCGGTGGAAGAAAGCGGCAACATGCTCATCATGCTCGCCGCCCTCGCTGAAGCCGAGCACGACGGTTCCTTTGCGAAGAAATACTGGCCCGTGCTCACCAAATGGGAGCAGTATCTGGAGAAAAACGGCCTGCATCCCGGCAATCAGCTCAGCACTGACGATTTCGCCGGACATCTCGCAAACAACACCAATCTCGCGATCAAGGCCATCCTGGGCATTGCCGGTTACGAAAGGCTGGAAGACGCCAGCCAGGCTCCGGCGAAAACCATGGCCAATGCGTGGGCGGCGGAAGCCGATGCCGGAACGCATTACCGCCTGACCTTCGACAACCCAGCTTCCTGGAGCCAGAAGTACAACCTGGTCTGGGACAAAGTGCTGGGCTTTCACATCTTCGACGACAACGTCACGAAGAAGGAAATCGCTTTTTACGAAACCAAACAAAATGCGTTCGGCCTGCCGCTGGATAATCGCGCGACTTACACCAAGCTCGACTGGGTGATCTGGACTGCGACGCTTGCCGGCAATCAAAAGGATTTCCTCACGATCGCTGAGCCGGCCTGGAAATTCGCCAATGAGACTTCTGACCGCGTCCCGCTTTCCGATTGGTACGAAACCATGGACGGACGCCATCGCGGCTTTCAGGCGCGCTCCGTGGTCGGCGGCGTTTACATGAAGATGCTGGCCGATCCCGAGATGTGGAAGAAGTGGGCGGCCCGCGCTAAATGAGGGTGTTCGGGCAGCGCATCCACTGCACGGAAACGGGAAACGGTCCGGCACTCATTCTGCTGCATGGTCTTGCGTCCGATGCTTCCGAGTGGAGCCGTGTCACCGGACCTCTGGCGCGGAAGCGGCGAGTCATCGCACCGGACCAGCTTGGCTTCGGTGAATCCGACAAGCCTTTGATGCGCTACCGGGTCGGCACGCTGGTATCGTTCCTCGAAGGCATGTACCGCGAACTCCGGATCGACCGCGCATCCCTGATCGGCCATGGCATCTCGGCCAACGTGGCCGCCGCATTCGCGCTGGCGCACCCGGAGATGGTGGATCACCTGATGCTGCTGAGTGCGGGGTTCCTGGAGAACGGCCAAAACGCCGCGCCCATGAATCCGGCCACGCGTGAGGAAGCGCGGCGGCTGGTTTTCCTCACTCGCCATGAAGCGGATGGCCTGGTTGCCGATGGCGTCTTTGCGGAATCCATGCGCTCCGGCTTTGCCAATCAGATGCTGATCGAATCGCTCGCGCGCGGTGAAGATCTGCCCGATGTCGGCCTGATTCATCACCCAACGCTAATCGTCTGGGGACGCGAAGACCGGCTCACCCCCGTCGCTTTGGCGGATCGCATCCACAGCCGGATTTCCGGGTCGGAACTGGTGGTGATGGACCGCTGCAGCCATGCGCCGCAGCTGGATCAACCGGGCGAGTTGACCTTGATTTTGGATAAGTTTCTCTCAGGCGGCCCCGCTCGTCCAAAAACCCGCAAGCGCCGCGACGAAGAAAACGTCTGGTTCTAACGAAGCCGCCTTAGGCCGGCCGCTGCCGGTAACGCCTCGCGGCCAGTTGCCCGAACGTAAGCAGCGCGCGCATGGCCGGGGATTGCAGCGCCGCCAATTTCGAACCGGGCCGGGCTTCGTTCTTTTCGCCCATGGCCACGGGCAGCAACGCCGTCGCCAGGGCGCCCAGCAGATCCGCCGTGGCGCCCGGAGCCACTCCGTGCATGCCCGATAGCAGTTTCGCCGGACCGCTCAGAACGCGCTCCGATTCCCCGCGTTTGGTTGCGGTGATGATTTTCTTTGCCGCCGTATCCGCATCCATTGCGAGTACCGGGTTGCTGGCCCCAAGGCTGAACCACCGCCCTTCCTCTTCCTGGTTGCCTTTAAAGAGCGCGTTCACGAACGAACCCGTACGCATCAGGCCGGGCGCGATCGTGGTGACCGTGATGCCCTCGCTCTTCAGCTCGGCGCGGATTCCCTCCGAGAAACCAGTAGCGGCAAACTTGGCGCAGGTATACGGAACCAGATGCGGCACGCTGACCTTCCCGCCGATGGACGTGATGTTCACGATCCGTCCACTCTTCTTTTTCAGGTACGAGGGCAGAACCGCCAGCGTGGGATAGACGACGCCCCAGAACATCACCCTCATTGCCGAATCGAAATCCTCGACAGTCATGCTGGTGAACGGTCCCACCGAGATCTGTCCGGCGTTGTTCACCAGAATGTCGATCCCGCCAAAGTGCTCTTCCGCCTCTGCCACCATCTCGCGGACGGCCCTTTCGTCCGTCACGTCGCAGGGGATCGCCAGAACTTCCGTTCCCTTGTTCTCCAGCTCGCGCTTCGCCCCATGGAGCTCTTCCCTGTGGCGCGCGCAGATCACCACGCGGCAGCCTTCCTTTGCGAACCGGCGCGCCAGCGCCAGCCCCAGCCCCTTCGATCCGCCGGTGATCAGAACCACCTGACCTTTCAGATTCTCCTCATTTGACCGCGCGAACGCCTCGCGCAACACCACGCCCGCGCCCAGGCTGGCAGCAGCAAGAATCGCCTTACTCTTTCCAGTCATCGGGTCCGCTGGTGCACTTTCGAGACCAACGTATGCCTTACCATGGTGTTGAGTAGCGGTCATAGGGGAAATGGCCGGCCATTTTATTCGGCTCCTGGGTGATCTTATGAAACTCTTTGCCGTTTCACTGCTGTTGACCGCCTTCGCGGCAGCGGCTCCTATGCCCGCGCTCATCATCGACGGGCAGAACAACCATGATTGGCAGAAGACCACGCCGGTTTTGAAGAAGCTGCTGGAAGAGACCGGTCTGTTTCAGGTGGACGTGCTCACATCGCCTCCGAAAGGGGAAGACATGAGCGGATTCCGGCCGGAGTTCTCGAAGTATAAGGTCATTGTGTCGAATTACAACGGCGATCCCTGGCCTGCGGAAGCCAAGGCGGCACTGGAACAATATATGCGCGCGGGAGGCGGCTTCGTTTCGTATCATGCCGCCGACAACGCCTTCCCCGAGTGGCCGGTCTATAACGAGATGATCGGGATCGGCGGGTGGGGCGATCGCGACCTGAGCGCGGGGCCGTTCTGGTTCTTTAAGGACGGTGGCCTGGTCTTCGACAGCCACACGCCGGGCAAAGCCGGGAGCCACGGTGCCCGCATACCGTTTCAGGTGACGGACCGCCGCGCGCATCCCATCACCCGAGGCCTCCCGGAGGTCTGGATGCATGCGGCGGACGAGCTGTATTCCCATTTGCGCGGACCCGGTAAAGGCATCGTCCTTCTCGCCACGGCTTATTCCGACCCTGACAACAAGGGTTCCGGTCGCAACGAACCGATGCTGATGGCACTGCCCTATGGCGCGGGCCGAATTTTCCACACCACTCTTGGTCACGACGTGCCGGCGATGGAGTGCGTTGGGTTTATCACCACACTGCAGCGCGGCACCGAGTGGGCCGCAACCGGCAAAGTCACGCAGAAAGTTCCCGCGGATTTCCCCACTGCGGACAAGGTCTCCACCCGTTCGCTCCATTAGTCACGCTTGCCGTGCCGATGCGATACATTATCGACAGATCATGAAACTCCGACTCCTCGCGCTCCTGTTCATTCTGGTTTCCATCGCCTCTCCGGCGGCAAAGAAAGGGGGACCGGCGGGACCGGTGGATCTGAACACCGCCACCGCCGCGGAACTGGACAGCGTGCCCGGGATCGGCGCGGCCACCGCGAAGAAGATCATTGCCGGTCGCCCGTACAAGTCCGTTTCGGATCTGAGCAAGGCGGGCATCAGCGCCCGCCAGATTCAGCAGATTTCCCCCATGGTGACCGTGAAGGGAGTGCCCGGCGCGGGACCGGCGACCATCGCGACACCCACCGGCCCGAAGATGGCGCCCTCCGCACCCATGGCGCCCGCGGCCGCAACGCCCAAGGTGCCGCCTTCCATGCCTCCCGGGATCACCGGCAACAACTCGGGCAAAAATCAGCCCTCCGCTTCTTTTACGCCGCCGCCCTCCGCCGGTATGGTCTGGGTGAATAAGGAAACGAAGGTTTACCACAAGCAGGGCGACCGCTGGTACGGGCGCACGAAGCAGGGCGCGTATATGACGGAAGCGGCGGCGATTCAGGCTGGCTACCGCGCTTCAAAGGAAAAATAGCTCCCCGGAGGTCCGGCGCGCGCGTGCGCCGCCCTTGACGGGAGTGCCATTTCCACTGTACTCTGATACAGGACTAATTAGGTCCGAAATCATGCTGAAGCTCACCAAAAAGGCCGATTACGGATTGATTGCTCTCCGTCATCTGGCGGTGAGCCCGCGCGGCGCGGCCAGCGCTAAGGAAATCGCCGATGCTTACGGCATTCCGCTGCCGTTGCTGGCCAAAGTGCTGCAGACCCTGACGAAGAGTGGCTTGCTGCAGTCGCTCGCCGGGACCAACGGCGGTTATAAGCTTTCGCGCGATGCGGAACAGATTTCGGCGCTCGAAGTGATTCGGTGCATTGACGGCCCTATCGTTCTAACGTCCTGCTTCACTTCTCAGAAAAAGAGCTGCGACCAGTCCGATCGTTGCACCGTGCGTGAACCGTTGCGCCGCGTTCATGAATCCATACTGGATCTGCTGGCGAAAATGACCATCCGTGAACTGGCCGCCGATGCCAAGAGCGCGTGTGAAACTGAAACTCATCCGGCGGCGCGTCATCCATTAGTTGAAGGTTCCGCTCTGGCTTTACCGGTTCTTTAAGGAATTCCCAAATGAAAACACCCGTTTACCTCGATAATCACGCAACCACAGCGGTGGATCCGCGCGTGCTGGACACGATGGTCCCGTATTTCACGCTGAATTTTGGCAATGCGGCCAGCCGCAATCACAGCTTTGGGTGGACTGCCGAACAGGCAGTGGAGCATGCGCGCAAACAAGTCGCCGATCTGATTGGCGCGAACGCCAAGGAAATCATCTTCACCAGCGGAGCCACGGAATCGAACAATCTGGCCATTAAGGGCGTTGCGGAAATGTATGCCGAAAAAGGCAACCACATCATCACCGCGGCCACCGAGCACAAAGCTGTGCTCGATACGTGTAAGCATCTCGAAAAGCGCGGCTGCCGGGTCACCTATCTCGCTCTGAAAGAGGACGGGCTTGTCGATCTCGATCAGCTCCGCGCGGCCATCACGGACAAGACCATTCTGGTCTCGATCATGTACGCTAACAACGAAATCGGCGTCATCCAGCCTGTGGCCGAGATCGGCAAAATCTGCAAGGAACGCGGCGTTCTGTTTCATTCCGATGGAGTCCAGGCCGTAGGCAAGGTTCCGGTTAACGTGATCGCCGACAACATCGACCTGCTTTCCATCACCGCTCACAAGATGTATGGCCCGAAGGGCGTTGGCGCGCTCTACGTGCGGCGCAAGAGCCCGCGCGTGCAGATTACCGCTCAGATGGATGGCGGCGGTCACGAACGCGGCATGCGGTCCGGCACCATGAATGTCCCCGGGATCGTCGGTCTGGGCAAGGCCGCTGAGCTGTGCCGTCACGAAATGGCCGAGGAATCCAGCCGCCTGAGCCATCTGCGCGACAAACTGAAAGACAAACTGACCAGCGAACTGGACGAAGTCTTTATCAACGGCAGCATGGAACACCGTCTGCCCCACAACCTGAACATCAGCTTCGCGTACGTGGAAGGCGAATCGCTGCTCATGGGCATCAACGATATCGCGGTATCAAGCGGCTCCGCCTGCACCTCGGCAACGCTTGAGCCCAGCTATGTGCTGAAGGCGCTCGGCGTGGGTGACGATCTCGCGCATACTTCCATTCGCTTCGGTCTGGGCCGCTTCACCACCGAGGAAGAAGTGGACTACGCGGCTGCACGGGTGATCGATGTGGTTCGCAAACTGCGCGATCTCTCACCGTTGTATGAGATGGCGAGAGAAGGCGTGGACCTGACCAAGGTGCAGTGGGCCGCGCACTAATTTAGACTGATAGGGAGAACAACATGGCATATTCCGATAAAGTTCTGGACCACTACAACAACCCGCGGAACGTGGGCTCGCTCGACAAGAACGATCCCAACGTTGGTACCGGAATGGTTGGCGCACCCGAATGCGGAGACGTGATGAAGCTGCAGCTCAAGGTAAACGAGCAGACCAGCATCATTGAAGACGCGAAATTCAAGACATTTGGCTGCGGCAGCGCAATCGCCAGCTCGTCGCTGGCCACGGAATGGCTGAAAGGCAAGACCGTTGATGAAGCGCTCAGCATCAAAAACACGGAAATTGTGAATGAACTGAGCCTGCCACCGGTGAAAATTCACTGCTCCGTACTGGCAGAGGACGCCATTAAGGCCGCCATTTCCGATTACAAAACCAAGCAGGCCTCGCGCAAGCCGGCAGACCTTGCTGAGAAGGTTCACGCTTAAACTGTCATGACCGAGGTTCGGCCGGAAAGTCAGGTTGCGGGCGCGGCGGGCATCACCGTCACGCCCAAGGCCATTCAGAAAATTCGCCAGACATTCGAAAAGCAGGGAGTCGAGGGATATCTGCGTCTGGGCATTCTCGGCGGCGGCTGTTCGGGTCTGAGCTATCAGTTTAAGTTCGAAACCAAAACGCGTCCCACCGACAAGGTCTTCGAGTTCGATGGCGTTCGCGTCATCGTCGACCCCAAGAGCTATCTCTACCTTTCCGGCCTGACGCTCGATTACAAGGAAAGTCTGATGCAGTCCGGCTTCGCCTTCGACAACCCCCACGCCACCAAAAACTGTGGCTGCGGTTCCTCCTTTGCCGGGTAGTCCCGATTACTTCGAGTTCTTCGGCCTTCCACACAGCCTGAGCATCGACGCCGCCGACTTGGAAAAGCGTTATTACCAGCTCAGCCGGAAGTGGCATCCTGATCTTTTTGCGCGCCGCAGCGAAGCCGAAAAGCAGCAGGCGCTCGATAACACTGCGCTGCTCAACGACGCTTACCGGACACTGAAGGACCCCGTCCGCCGCGCCGAGTATGCTCTGACTGCCGCGGGAATGGATGCCGCGGAACAGAAGTCCGGCAAAGTGCCGCCTGAGTTGCTCGAAGAAGTCTTCGAGTTGAACATGGCGCTCGAGGAGCTCCGTTCCGGCGATGAGGACGCCCGTCCGCAGCTGGAAGAAGCGCGGACGAAATTCCTGGACATGCGGGCCGGGATCGACGCGGAACTCGAACGGAAGTTCACGGAAGGCGATCAGGCACTGCCGGAAATTCGTGCCATCCTGAACCGCCGCAACTACATCCGCAATCTGATTAGCGAAGTGGAAAAGACCCTGAATGCTGCAAATTGATTTCGGCGACACCGACCGGATCGTCGGTATCGATCTCGGCACCACCAATAGCCTCGTCGCAGTAATGGAAGCAGGCGCCCCCCGGGTGATCGTGGGCGAGGATGGCGACAAGCTGGTCCCCAGCGTCGTGTCTCTGGCCGCCAGCGGTGAGATTACGGTGGGCAACGCCGCCAGGCAGCTCCTGATTGAGCATCCCGAGTGCTCGGTCTATTCCGTAAAGCGCCTGATGGGCAAAGGCATTGCCGATATCGAAGAAGAGCGCAAATTTTTTCCCTTTCATATCGCGGAGGGAAGTGAATCGGTGATCCGCATCGGGCTCGGTAACCGCACCTTTACACCGCCCGAAATCTCCGCCATGGTGCTGCGCCAGCTGCGCAAAAACGCCGAAGCCGATCTCGGTGTGCCCGTCACCAAAGCCGTCATCACCGTCCCCGCTTACTTCAATGACGCGCAGCGCCAAGCCACCAAAGACGCCGGCCGCATCGCCGGACTGGACGTGCTGCGTCTGGTCAATGAACCCACCGCCGCGGCGCTCGCATACGGTCTCGATAAGCGCAATGAAGGGATTGTCGCTGTTTACGATTTTGGCGGCGGCACGTTCGACATCTCCATTCTGAAGCTGCATAACGGCATCTTCGAGGTGCTGGCCACCCACGGTGATACTTACCTCGGCGGCGACGACATTGACAACCGCCTGATGAGCATCGCGCTCGAGGACATTCAGTCGGAATGGGGCGAAGACATATCGGCCAGCGCGGAAGCCGTCCAAACGCTTCGCCGCGATGTAATCCGTGCCAAGGAAGAACTGAGTTTCGCTCCTGCCGTAAAGCTGAGCTTTGCCTGGCATGGACGTTCCTACCAGCGCGAAATCACCCGCGAACTTTTCGAAAAGCTAATCGCTGATATCGTCGACCGCACTCTCACGCCGTGCCGGAGCTGCGTGAAAGACGCGGGCGTCACGGTCGAGCAGATCGACGAAGTCGTCCTGGTGGGCGGCTCAACCCGCATTCCCATGGTGCGCAACGCCGTCGAGGTCCTGTTTCGCGCCAAGCCCCACACCGGCCTGAACCCAGATGAAGTGGTGGCCCTCGGCGCAGCCGTTCAGGCCGGCATTCTCTCGGGCGACGTGGAAGATCAGCTGCTCCTGGATGTGACGCCGCTTTCACTCGGGATCGAAACCATGGGCGGTGTGGTCTCCAAAATCATCCCGCGCAATTCCACCATTCCGGCCAGCGCGAGTGAGCATTTCACCACCTCTGTCGACGGTCAGACGAATGTTCTGATCCATGTGCTGCAGGGCGAGCGCGAACTGGTCCAGGATTGCCGTCCGCTGGCACGCTTCGATCTGAAAGGGCTGGACCCGCTGCCGGCCGGCCTGGCCCGCATCGAAGTGCGCTTTCTGATCGACGCCAACGGCATCCTGAATGTGACCGCGCGCGACGCTCGTACCGGGCGCGAAACCTCCGTGGAAGTGAAGCCCACTTACGGCCTGACCGACGAAGAAGTGGAAGCCATGATCGAAGCTTCCTTCGCCAACGCCGAGGCCGATTTGCACGCCCGCCAGGTAGCCGAGGCGCGCGTGGAGGCGGACGCCATCATGGCCGCCACCGACAAAGCCAAACGCAGCGATGCCTGGACGGATCTGCCGGACGAAGATCGCGAAACGATTTCCGCGGCCACCAACCAGCTGTTACTCGCTTACCATTCCGACGACCATCGCCTGATTCGCGCGAAAATCGAAGAGTTGAACGCGGCCACCACGACGCTCGCCGAGAACATGATGAACACCGCCGTGCGCGGAGCGCTCAAAGGAACAAAAATTTAGCGACGCGCCCGCTACTTCGCGGCGTTCACCAGCTTCAGCATCGAATCGATTACCGCGAAGCGCACCTCCGCGCGCGGCTTTTTCATCTCGGCCAGATTCTTCTCGGTCTCGCCAATCCATCCGGCAGGCGCTTTTTGGCCCTTCGACAGGTAGTCCAGCGCGGTCAGCCCGATGGTCCCCAGAGCCGTCAGATCGCGCGAGAGCGGCGCCACCTCGCTCAGGAGCCGCGACTGCGCGATCATCGGATCCAGCTTCTGCGCGTTGTCTTTCCACAACGCGAACCGAATCCGCAGCGCTTCATCGTTCCGCGCATCCACTTCCGCCGCAAACTCCCGCGCCGCAGCCGGATCGGGCCGCGCCGTATCCACCAAACGATTGAGCGGAGTCTGCTGCGTGTACTTCCCGGCCCGCGCCCGTCCGCCCAGCGGCACCGGGCTCACGATATCCGCCAGCGCCTTTACCGGCGCCACCGGACCGCCTCCCGCCAGCCGCTCCAGCATCCGCGCGTAATTCCGGTTCTGCTGCAGTCCCAGCCAGTCCAGTTCGCGATCCACCTGCCCCAGACGCGCGTACATCGCCGACACATCTTTTACCTCGCGCGGCGACCAGAAGTGCTCCGCGATGGCAGCCGTCCTCGGCCAGATACGCGAATCCAAATTTTCCGCGTCCACATATTCCGTCCACATGCACACTTCGCCGCCTAGTATTCCCGGCGGAATCTCCACCGAATAATGCTCACCCGCGGTCTGCATATGGTCGAGATAGTAACCCGACGAATCCAAACCCTGAAACCCCATTCCGATCGCCGTCTTTAGCGACTTCGCGCCGCGCCAGGAATGGATCACAATGTCCTTCGGCAGATCGGGCTGCAAGATCTCATCCCAGCCCATCATCTTCTTGCCCGCCTTCGTCACCAGCGGCTGAATACGCTTGTTGAAGTACGCCTGCAGCTGGTCGTTGTTGGTGAAATGATGCGCGCCCTTGAACGCCTTGATTTCGGGGTTGGTGTTCCATTCCCGGCCGTTCACTTCGTCGCCGCCAATATGGAAATACGCGTCCGGAAACAGCCCTGCCATCTCCCCAATCAGTCCGTCGAGGAACTCATACACGCTGTCCCGCGTAGGGTCGAGCACCGGATCGAAAATCCCCCATGTGCGGCCAATCTGAAACGGTCCGCGCGACGAACCCAGTTCGGGATAAGCCGCCAGCAGCGCCGTGGTGTGTCCCGGGATATCGAACTCCGGGAGCACCCGGATCCCGCGGTCCCGCGCATACGCAATCACCGCACGCACCTGGTCCTGCGTGTAGTACAAACCGTCCGATCCCAGTTGCTGCAGTTTCGGATAGCGCCTGCTCTCCACCCGGAAGCCCTGATTGTCGGACAGATGCCAGTGAAACACGTTCAGTTTGACGGCCCACATTCCGTCCAGTTCGCGCAGCACCACCTCCATCGGCATCCAGTGGCGCGAGACATCCAGATGCAGACCACGCCACGGAAACCGCGGCTGATCGTCAATGGTGGTGGCCGCCACGGCGAAGCCGGATTTGCCCGGCGCGATCAACTGGAGAAACGTGGCAAACCCGCGCAGCGCGCCCAGCGAGTTCGGCGCCGTCAGCTTCGCCCCATCCGCCGACACCGCCAGCCGGTAGCTCTCGTCTTCGTCCACGGATTGCACCGGCTTCCCTGCTTCCGTGCACGTTACCGTCAGCGCCGGCCGCGCGGCGTCGGGCGCGATCGGCATGCCCGTCTGCTGCGAAATCTGCGAAACAAGCCGCGACGCTCCCCGTTTCACACGCCCATCGCATGCACCCGTCACCGAAATGCTGAAGTTCTGCGCAATCGGCAGCTCCCCGGAACCACTCGTCATCTTCGCCGGAACCGGCATCAACGCCGCCACAAACAATCCATACAGCGCAATCATTCCTGCCCCCTCTTCATCACCAGCGCCTTCCACTGCCCATCGATTCGCTCGTCGGCAGCATCCACGGGAATACGGTCCGCCAGTTCAATCCCACTGAGAATCGCCACTCCACCGGCTTTCAGCATCCGCGTCCATTCTCCCGCCATCTCCGTCAGCGCTTCCGGACTAATATTCGCCACCACCACATCCGCCACTCCCGACGCCACCGCCGGGGCGGATCCCACAAACATCGGAATTCCCGTCACCCGCGCCACGTCAATCGCCGTGCTGTCCACGTCGCAGGCAATCACGCGCGCCGCCCCCAGCAGCCGCGCCGCTTGCGCCAGAATGCCGGAACCCGTTCCAATGTCCACCACCACCGCGCCCGGCTTGACATGTTCCTCCAGCAGCCCGATGCAGAGCCGCGTGGTCTCATGCGCGCCCGTTCCAAACGCCAGGCCGTTATTCACTTCGATGCGAAAGCGCCCCGCCGGTGTGGGGTCCTCGCGCCAGTAAGGCACTAAAAAGAACCGCTCGCCCACTTCTATCGGCTGCAGTCGGTCTTGGGCCAGCGCCACCCAGTCCCGTTCATCCGCCGCTGCCGCCGTTCCGCCGAACTGCGCCGTCAGCCTTCCCGCTTCGCCGTCGTCGTCGAAAAACGCGCGCACCTGTCCGTTGTCCAGCTCGATGATTCCGCTCGATCCCTGCTCCCACAGTTCCGCAATCAGCATCTCTCTGTTGTCTTGCATGCATTCGAGATCGAGAGAGAACATAGGGAATCGATGAAACTTCAGGGAATCTTCGCGGCCATTGCCACGCCGTTCGACTACAAGGGCGACATCTACAAAGCCAAGGTACAGCACAACGTGGAGAAATGGAACAAGACGGCGCTGGCCGGATACGCCGTAGCCACCCTGACCGGAGAAGGTCCGCTCCTCATGGCCGTGGAAAAGGCCGATCTATGGGCGCTGGTGGCCCAGTCCGCCGCTCCCGGCCGAACCCTGATAGCCGATGTTTCCGCGGAAGGCGTCCGCGAATCGGCCACGCTGGCAAAGCGCGCGCAGGAACTCGGCTATCACGCCGCGCTCTGCCGCATGCCGCGCATGTACGGCCCCGCCGCGGTCAATCTCTACTGCCGCGCCGTTGCCGATCAGTCGCCTCTCCCCGTCATTCTTCGCGACGCGCCGGAACTGCCCGCGCATCCCAATGTCATCGCCATCCTCGATACCGGCGTTCCCCGCGCCATCGAAGGCAAACAGCGGCTTACCGGCTCTGCCGAGCATCTGTGGGAATCGCTGCACGCCGGCGCCAATGGCGCGATCCTCGCCTCCGCCAGCGCCGATCCCTACGCCGCCGTACTCGTCTGGGAAGCGTTCCGCACCCGCGAGGAAGACGCCGGCGTCGACTGGCAATCACGCATCTCCGATCCCGCTTCCATCTCCGCGCTCAAGACCGCCATGGATCGGAACGGGTATTACGGCGGGCCACCCCGCCTTCCGCTGAGCTAGCGACCGAAAGCCCTCACAAGTAGCTCAACACCGCTTCAGTTACTTCCGTCGTGGTGGCCTTGCCGCCCAGATCGGGCGGCAACGCTTTCCCCTCCGCCAGCACGCGCCCAATTGCGCCGTTCACCCGATCCGCCGAGTCCGGCAAGCCCAGATGCTCCAGCATCTGCGCCGCGCTGAAGAACGTAGCCAGCGGATTCACAATTCCCTTCCCCGCGATATCCGGAGCCGATCCATGCACCGGTTCGAACATCGAAGGAAAACGCCGGCTCGGGTCCAGATTCGCACTGGGCGCCAGCCCCATGCTGCCCACCAGAATCGCCGAGATGTCGCTCAGAATATCGCCAAACAAATTGGACGCCACCACAACGTCGAAGCTCTCCGGCCGTCGAATGAAATTCATAGCCGCCGCATCCACCAGCAGCGATTCCGTTGAGATATCGGGATATTCCGACGCTACAATCTGAAACGCGCGGTCCCACAACACCATGCCGAAGCCCTGCGCATTGGATTTCGTAATCGACGCCACGCGCTTCTTCCGGTCCCGCTTTCGCGCCAGCTCAAACGCATAGCGGATGATCCGCTCACACCCGCGCCGCGTGAATACCGCCGTCTGAATTGCCACTTCATCGGGCTGCTCGTGGTACACAAAGCCGCCCACCTGCGCGTACTCGCCTTCCGTGTTCTCGCGTACGACCACCATGTCGATCTTCTCGCCCCGGCGCAGCGCCAGCGGAGATTGCACGCCCTCATACAGCACCGCCGGACGTACATTCGCATACTGGTCGAACTTGCGCCGGATCGGCAGCAGCAGCCCGTTTAGCGTCACATGATCCGGTATTTCCGGGTGCCCCACCGCGCCTAGAAAGATCGCATCCGCGGGACGCAGCAGTTCCAGAAAGTTCTCCGGCGCCATGCGGCCTGTACGGAAGTACATTTCCGAACCCCAGTCGTAGTCCGTATAGACGAAGCTGCCAACGCGGTCGAGTATGCGCTTCCCCAGCGGGATCACTTCCTGCCCCACGCCATCGCCCGCGATCACCGCTATCTTGAAGTTATCCATTGCAGTTCTTACTATAGAGCGTGTCCATCTTTTCACTCTCCGGTAAGCGGGCGCTCGTGGCTGGCGCAAGCCGGGGCATCGGATTATCCATCGCCAGGGCGATGGCGGAAGCCGGAGCCCACACCATCCTCGCTGCGCGGTCCCACGACAAACTCCAGGAACACGCGAACGCGCTGAAGGCTCAGGGACACTCCGCCGAAGCCCTTTCCCTCGACTTCTCGGATACCGCTTCCATTCAATCCGCCGGTGAACTCGCCGACATTGATATCCTGGTCAACGTCGCCGGCACCAATGTTCGCCGCCGCTTCGAAGACTATACGCCGGAAGAGTACAACCACATCCTGCAGACCAATCTGCATGGCATCGTCCAGCTGACGCAGCGCGTAGGGAAGAAAATGATTGCCCGCGGCAAAGGCGGCAAGATCATCCACATCGGCAGCCTGATGTCGCTGCTGGGCGTACCCTACCTGACCGTCTACGCCATCACCAAAGGTGCGCTGGCCGGCCTCACGCGCACCACCGCAGCCGAATGGGGCCGCTACGACATTCAGGTCAACTGCATAGCGCCCGGCTTCATCCTGACCGATCTCAACCGGGAAATGTGGAAGGATGCAAAGATGGCCGACTGGCTCCGCGGCTGTCAGGCCAACCCGCGCATGGGTGCGCCGGAGGACATCGCGCCGCTCGCTGTTTTCCTTGCCGGACGCGGCGCCGATTACATCACCGGTCAGGTAATCGCGGTCGACGGCGGTTACACCACCACGGCAGTATGGCCTTTTCAGCCGGCAGATTAGTCATCGCGTTGGTTGCGACGGCGCTGGCCGCGCAGACGCCCGACTTCACCTGTCCCATGGACCCCGACGTTCGCGCCAAAGGTCCTGGGAAGTGTCCCCGCTGCGGCATGAAACTGGAAGCCCGGATCGCCGATTTTAGCGTATGGCCGGTGCGCTTCGCGTTCAGTCCGCCATCCATTCCCGCCGGCCAACCGCTCGCCATCGCCATCTCTGTCGCCGATCCCAAAACGGGTAAACCCGCTGCCGCCTTCGAGACCATCCATGAAAAGTTCATGCACCTGTTCCTGGTAAGCAGTGACCTGAACTACTTCTCGCATGAACACCCCGACGCGAACTTCGTCCTGCACACCCAGTTGCCCAGACCAGGCAATTACAAGCTGGTCGCCGACTTCTATCCGACCGGCGGAACTCCGCAGCTGGCCGAAAAGTTCATCACCACCGCCGGATTCAACAAGGGCCTTTCCGAAACGGTCGCCCATCTAACGGAGGACCTGACTCCTAAGCACAGTGAGAACCTGACGGTGGAACTCACGATGGAAAAACCCGCCGCCGGCCGCAAGAGCCTGCTGTTCTTCCACCTCAAGCCGGGTGATGGCATCCAGCCTTATCTGGGCGCGTGGGCCCACATGCTGATCATGAGCGACGACCTGATCGATACCATCCACGACCATCCCTCGATCGCCACCGGCGGCCCGGAGATGCAGTTCGATATCTTCTTCCCCCGCGCCCGCACCTATCGCGTCTGGGTTCAGTTCCAGCGTCTGGGAAAAATAAATACCGTCGCTTTTACCATTCCAGTCTCCGAATTTTAAAGTAGAATTGTTCCGAAGTTAGCTTGCTTCCGGCTGATTAGTTCTGGAGGTTGAAACGCATGCAACTCCGAAGTTGCGCTGTTTTGCCCGTTCTCTGTCTGGCTCTTGCCGCTGTCGCCTTCCCACAGGCTGACACGGGCGTCATTACAGGAACCGTCACCGATACCACCGGTGCGGCCATCCCGAATGCCAGAGTCTCCATCGTCGAGACCCAGACCAAATTCCACTTCGAAACCGTCGCCAACAACGAAGGCATTTACCGCGTGCAATCCCTGCCGCCCGGCACTTATCAGGTCACCGTCGAAGCGCAGGGCTTTAAGCGATTGCTGCAGGACAACGTCGCGCTTCGCGTTGGCGACGTGCTGCCGGTGAACGCCACGCTCCAGATCGGCGCTGTCACCGATTCAGTCGAAGTCAATGCGTTCAGTACCCTGCTTGAGACAGAAACCTCAGCAACCGGAACGGTCACCGAAGGAGCGCAGCTGTATAAGCTGCCCATGTATCAGCGGTACATCACCAACACACTTTCAATCGTGCCCGGCGCTACCAACCTGACCACGGGCGGCACCAACGGGTTAGGCGCGTTCAACGTGGATGGCCAGCGGACCTCCGGCACCGCGGTACTCGAAGACGGCGTATTCGCCAACGACCCCGTGGCCAGCAATAATCTGGTGATCAAGCCGATCATGAACTCCGTGGATGAGGTCAAGGTCCTCACCGGAACCCTTCCCGCCGAGTACGGCCATTCCACCGGCGGCGTAATCACCACGGTCAAGAAGAGCGGAACCAATGAGTTCCACGGAGCGGTTTCCGATTACGGCCGTACGCGGGTCATGACGCAGCGCCAGTACTTCAGCCTTTACACCACGGCACAGGCACAGCCCGGCAACCCCAACGGTGTACCGGCTTATTACATGCAGCCCGATGGCAACGGCGGCGGTCCCGTCGTCATCCCGAAGATCTATAACGGCCGTAACCGGACCTTCTGGTATTCCGGTTACAACAAGCTCATCGAGAAGAAAACCCAAGCCTACACCAGCGTCACGCCCACGCCTGCGGAACTTCAGGGTGATTTCACCTTCGGCGGCGCCGGCCAGACCTTGTATGACCCCGCCACCACCGTCCAGAACTCCGACGGCACCTGGTCCCGCGCGCCGTTCCCCACCCGAGTAATCCCCATGAGCCGCTTTGACCCGGTCTCTGCGAAGATTCTGTCGTATAACATCTGGCGCGCGCCCAACACGCCCGGCTCCTTCAGCAGCACCGGCCCGGTCAGTAACTTCACTTACGATCCGCCGTCCCGCACCTTCTACGAGGATTTCTCCGAACGTGTCGATCACCAGGTGAATTCCGCCATCCGTCTCTACGGAAGCTGGACCTACAACCACGAAAATGGCCTGGAACGTCCCACCAGCATCCAAGTCGCGGCTTTCGACGGCACCACCGGTTACAATACGCCCGGCACGCAGCAGAACTCATCGGCCGGCGCTACGTGGGTCGTAAGTCCCACCGCGGTCAATGAATTCCGCATCAGCTTCTTCCGCCCGCGCAACGACATGCTGGTGCCCTCCGAAAATCAGAACTGGGGTAAGATCCTCGGCATCCCCAACATCAGTCCGGCGCTGATGCCATCATTCAGCCCCAGCGCACTTGGTGTCGGCAGTTACACCTCCGCTCCGGATTACGGCCAGCTTTATGGGCTTACCGTTCAGGGCGCTACCAGTCAGGTGCGCCAGAGCGAATCTCTGCGCGACGATTTCAGCAAGGTTCATGGTTCCCACGCCTTCAAGATGGGCTATGAGATCCTGCACTTCACCGATACGTTCTACCAGCAGGGCTATCCCAGCGGACAGTTCAACTTTGCGAACACCACCGCCGGGCTCCAGCCCAACGGCCAGCCGATTCCCAGCACCGGTAACACCTTCGCCGGTTTCGAACTCGGCGCGGTGGCCTCGGTCAACTTCACCACCTACACCAACACCTGGCAGCCCCGCTCCTCCATTAACAGCCTGTATTTCCAGGACGACTGGAAGTTCTCACCAAAGCTAACCCTGAACCTTGGCCTGCGCTGGTCTACCGAAGATCCCTATCACACTGCCCATGGCCAGGAAAGCCAGTTCAGCCCTACTTCCACCGATTCCTTAACCGGCATGATGGGAGCCATCGTCCATCCCACCGGCGGACTCAACAATCGGGACCTCCTGAACTTTCAGCCGCGTATCGGCTTCGCTTACCATCCCTTCAGCAAGTGGGTGGTGCGCGGCGGCTTCGGTCTTAACACCGTCGATATCCGCTGGCCCAATCAGGGCATGCAATTCGATGAGTATCAGGCGCAGGTGGTCGATCAGCGCGCCGCCAACAATCCCCTGCCCCTGTTTCAGCTCAGTCAGGGTCCGCCTCCCGTCTCCTACAACATCCAGCCCAACGGCACCGCCACTTATGTGGGAACGAACTACGGTTCGCGCAACGTGACCTGGCTCGACCCCACGCTGCGTCCCGGCTATGTCATGAACTGGAACACCACGATCGAATACCAGATCAGCGCCAACAACTTACTCAAATTGTTCTATGCCGGTTCCGCCGGTGTGCATTTAGTGGAAAGCTGGAACATCAACGCCTTCCCAACCGACTTCGGCGCAGGCAACACCACGCTTCAGGCCGCCGCGTTCGCCAACCCGCAGGCCTATCTGCCCTATCCGCAGTTCGGCTCCATCAATCACATGGCCAACACCGGACACTCTACTTACCACTCCGGCACGGTCCAGTTCTCGAAACGCTACTCGCACGGCCTGCTCCTTGATTCCTTCTACACCTATTCGAAAGTCCTGGATGACTGCGATTCCGATTACGGCACCTGCACCGGCGTCGCCCCCGTGTCCAATCGCAACCTGAACAAAGGCCGCGCCGGCTACGACATGCGCCATCGCTTTGTCACCAGCCTCAGCTATGAGCTGCCGGTTGGCAGGGGCCGAATGTTCATGAATCACAACCGCTTTCTCGATCTCGCCATCGGCGGTTACGACGTCTCGTGGATCCAGACGATCGATACCGGGAATCCTTTCGGCTTCACCTTCGCCAACAGTCCGAACAACTACTACCCCACCAACATCGGGACGCGCGTTCCCAATCTGGTGGCTACGCCCACTATGCCGCAGTTCGGACTCGGGAATGATATTGGGCCAAGCCGCTTCAACCAGTCCAACGAATACGTGGTGGTGGGAGCCTCCGGCGGCTCACCCGCGTCTTACGCTAACTGCGCTCCGCCGCTCTGCAACATCTCGGCCTTCGCCGCGCCCGCGCCATTCACACCCGGCAACGCTGGACGCAATATCCTGACCGGTCCCGGTTCCATCTATTCCATGATGTCGGCCAAAAAGAACTTCAGGATCAGCGAGCGCGTGAACCTGCAGTTCCGGTTCGATTTCCAGAACCCGTTCCACAACTTCGGCTTCTCCGCCCCGGTCTCGTCGGTGGATTTCAAGAACCCGCAGCTGTTCGGCAAAATCACGTCTGACGTCGCGACCGCCAGCCTCAACGGCGAACCGCTGATGAACATCATGCTCCGCCTGAGCTGGTGATCGTTATCGCACTACCCGGTTGAGCTCTTCCGGAAACACCGCATGCCCGGCCGGCGGCGGGAACAGCCCATGCAGCCTTTCCAGCCGCTTGCGCACATACCGGCTTGGCATCTGGCGCGGTCCGGTCTCCACATCGATGTCGCAGCAAATCCCGTGCAGATAGAGGGTCAGCGTGTCCTGAAAAGCCTGCCGCGCATAATCCCGGAACGCCTTCTCGCGCTGTCCCGATCGGCGCAGCAGCCCCTGCTTCATGGACCAGCTGGTCTCATCGATCTCGCCGCTCACCTTCTCCGTCAATTCCCCGCGCACAATGGACTGAAACGCATCGCGCGTCTCCGGCGTCCATACGCGCGCCACCATCGCCGCAATCTCCCCATAGAAGGTGTAGTGGTACTCGGAAATCTCCTCCTCCTTCACGGAAAAGAAAATGGTTGCCGATTCTTTCGTCTGAATCCGGTACACGCCCGTCTGGTCCGGCAGCGCCACGCGCTCGTAACTCACCCGCACTCCGCTCGTCCCGCCCGCCTGCTCCAGAAACGGCACCAGCACGAAAGTGACTCGCGGCAGCACCGAGCAAACCGCAGGCGGCAGCGCGGCGATGGGCTCGTGCAGGTACGGCCTCACATCCTCTTCCGCCATGGCAGGTGAAGCAAAGTAGGAAAACTGATCGTTGATCGGGATCAACTTGCCGCGGAACAGCGCAGCGAAATCTTCGACCTTCACCTGGACAGGCGTGTCAGCGGGCATGCGGAGGCGGTTCAAGCGGGCGCGTTTGGTTGGGGCTGGCTGGTACACAGAAGCTATGCGATTTTAACAGAAGATGATCCAGCCCCCCCGCGCCGTCCTGGTTTCCGCCGGGGAGGCTTCCGGCGATCTCTACGCCTCCCTTCTGGTCACCGAGTTGCACCGCCGCTGGCCGGATACCCGCTTCTTCGGCTGTACCGGCCCCCGCCTGCGAGCCGCCGGCGTGGAAACGGCGGTCCGTTCCGAGAGCCTCGCTGTTGTCGGCCTGGTCGAAGTCATCGCCCACCTGCCTCGCATTTACCGGGAATACCGCCGCCTCCTCCGCGCCATCCGGCGTGAGCAACCCGGCCTCGCCATCCTGACGGATTCCCCCGATTTCCATCTCCGCGTAGCCCGCAAGCTCCTGAAATGGCACATTCCCGTCGTATATCTGGTCGCGCCGCAGGTCTGGGCCTGGCGGCAGGGCCGCGTCAAACTCATCCGCAAAGTGGTCTCCCGCCTCCTCTGCATCTTTCCCTTTGAAGAGAAGTTCTTCACCGGTCACGGCGTTTCCGCGCGCTACATCGGCCACCCGCTCGCCACGCTGGTCAGCCCTTCACTCACCAAACCCGAATTTTTTCAGAAACACGGAATCCCGGAGAACCGTCTACTCATTACGATCCTCCCCGGAAGCAGGCGCGGGGAGGCGGCCCGTCATCTCCCCGAACTGCTGCGGGCCGTTCAAATTTTAGGTAACGAGTTCCCGGCTCACTTCCTGCTGCCGGCGTCCGCCAACAGCGGGTCGGCGTTTTTTCGGGAAAGGCTGGGCGACTCATCGGTGCAAGTGATTGAGGGGGAGGCCTGGGACGCCATCGCGCATGCGGATCTGGCTCTGGCCGCCAGTGGTACGGTAACAGTAGAGGCGGCCATCCTGGGTACGCCGATGGTAACGTTCTACCGGGTAAATCCGGTGAGTTGGGCAATAGGTAAATTTCTGGTGCGGGTACCTTTCTTTTCCATGGTGAATTTGATCGCCGGGCGCCGCATCGTACCCGAACTCATGCAAAATCAGATGACCGGCGAATGCTTAAGCGCGGAAGCCCGCAGCCTGCTGCTCGACCCCGGCCTGCGCGCGCGCATGCGGCAGGAACTGTCCGAAGTCAAAGAAAAGCTTTCTCAGGAAGGCGCCGCCATCGGGCGCGCCGCCGACGAAGTGGAACGAATCATGGAGGTTGAGGTTGTCTAAGTATCTGGCAGTTTTCCTGATCGCGGCCGCCGCTCTGCACGCGCAGGACCGCCGCTCGCATATCCGTGTCGAACACTACACCATCGATGCCGACGTCAACGGCCGCACCCAGGCGCTCGCCGCCAAGGTAGCCGTTCGCTTCATCCCGCTGGACGATCGCGTCACCTCCGCTACCTTCGAACTCAACAACGCCCTCAGTGTCTCGCGGGTCACGGATGACAAAGGCAACCAGCTCTCGCCCTCCCGCTCCCAGAACGATTTCTCCGTGCAGGTCAACTTCCCCGCTCCTCTCCCGAAGGACACTCCGGTCACCCTCACCTTCCAATATGATGGCCACCTGACCGGCAACGAAGACTCCCCCGTTTACGGCATCAAGTTCGCGGCCATCCAGAACGATTTCGCCTTTCTGCTTTATCCCTCGCGCTGGTTCCCGGTGAGCGGCTACACCACCGATCGCTTCACCGCCAACCTTAACATCACTGTTCCCCAGGGCTTTCGTGTGATCGCCAGCGGGACCGAAAGTTCGAAGCCCGCCGGCGACAAAGTCACTTACAGCTTCCAGTTCAACAAGCCGTCCTTCCCCGGCAGCATTGCGGTGGTGCATGACAGCGGCGTGAAAAACTCCACCGACGGCCTGACCACCACTCTGTATTTCCGCGGTTCTGAACTCGCCGCCGCTAATGCCTATGGAGCCGAAACAGCGAAGATGGTGAACTATTTCACCGGGCTGTTTGGTCTTGCCCCGTATGCCAATCTCGCCGTCGTCGAAACGGAGAACGGCGCACCCAACGGCTATGCCGCGCCTGGCATTATCTTCCTTGCTCCCCGCACTATCGGCCGCGACGTCAACCAGCGCGTGCTCTCCAATCAGATCGCGCGCCAGTGGTGGGGAGTGGAGCTTTCCCCCGCGCTGCGCAATCATCTCTGGCTGGAGAACGGGCTCGCCGCTTATTCCGAAGCTCTCTGGGCTGAGCACAACGGCGGTCAGAGCGCGCTCGAACTCCAGATGAAAGCAGCATCCACTGAGGCTCTTACCGTGGACAACATCCCGGTGATTCAGGAAGCCCGCCTCGAAGATTATTCGCCTGAGCTATGGGCGCTCAGCGCCAGCAAGGGCGCCGAGGTGCTGAACATGCTCCGCTATGTTCTGGGCGATCAGAAGTTCTTCGCCACCCTGAAGCAGTTCGCACAGCAGTACGCGTGGAAGCCAGTGCTCACTGAAGATTTCCGCAAGGTGGCCGAAGCCGTTTCGCAGCAGGATTTGAAATGGTTCTTCATCGAATGGATCGAATCAAGCGGCGCGCCCGAATTCAAGCTGGAATATACCGTCTTCCGCACGCAGAAAGGCTTCCGGGTGCAGGGAAAAGTCTCCCAGGATATGGACACCTTCCGCATGCCTGTCGATCTGCGCATCGAAACCGAAGGCAATCCGGAAGAGAAGCGCGTCGACGTCGTCGGCACCTCCTCCGAGTTCTCCGTCGACACCTTCGGCAAACCCAAGTCCGTCAGTATCGATCCGAACGGCCATCTGCTTCGCCTCAGCAATGCCGAGCGCGTCGCGGTCGCCATACGCAAAGGCGAGCAGTTCGCCGAAATCAGTGAGTTCTCTCAGGCGCTCGGTGAATACCAGAAAGCGCTCGAAACCGCGCGCAACAGTTCCCTCGCGCACTACCGCATTGCCGAGGTTTACTTCCTGCAGAACAACTATCAGTCGGCGGCCAACGAGTTCCGCGAAGTGCTGAATGGCGATCTCTCGCCCAAGTGGGTCGAGGTCTGGTCGCACATCAGCCTCGGGAAGATCTTTGACATCACCGGCCAGCGTGAGCGCGCGGTTAACGAATACACCCAGGCGCAGCGTACCCGCGACAATACGCAGGGCGCGCAGGACGAAGTCGCCAAGCTGATCCGCACTCCGTACGAGCGCCGCAAGAGCGACGGCATCTAATCAACGGTTCGCCAGGGAGCATAATGGCGTCATGCACGCCGCGCGCTTCTTTGCCATTGCCGCCGTTGTTCCGCTGTGCGCTCAGCCCGGTCCCGAACCGCCCAAAAGCTGGATCGATCCCGACACCGGTCACCGCATCGTCCGGCTGACCACTGAGCCCGGCAGCGCCAGCCTCTACTTTAACCAGAACGGCTACACTGCCGATGGCCGCAAGATGGTCTACACCGTCCCGCACGGCATATCGGTCCTCGACCTCAAGACTCACGTCGCCAAACCGGTGGTGCAGGGCAACGTGCGCATCATCGTCACCGGCCACAAAACCCAGAACGTCTACTACACGAAGGACAACGCGGTGTTCGCCACGGATGTCGATTCTCTGGTGACCCGCGAGGTCGCGAAGCTGCCGCCGCGCGGTTCCGTCTCCACCGTGAACGCGGATGAGACGCTGCTCGCCGGTACGTATATCGAAGGCAACGGCGCGGATTACAATCAACGTCCTGCCGCCGCCCCGGCCGGACAGGCGCAGCCGCAGATCCTGGATCAGCCGGTTTCGAAAGGCCGCATGATGGAAGAACGCCTCGCCGCGCATCTGCCCATGGGCCTGTTCACCATCGACACCCGAACAGGCGAGGTGAAGACCATTCACCGCAGCACGGACTGGCTGAACCATCTTGAATTCTCGCCCACCGATCCCTCGCTGCTCATGTTCTGCCACGAAGGCCCCTGGCACAAAGTGGACCGCATCTGGCTGATGCAGACCGATGGCACGCACGTCCAGCTGGTCCACAAGCGCGTCATGGCCATGGAGATCGCCGGCCACGAATTCTGGAGCCACGATGGCAGCGTTCTCTGGTACGATCTGCAAACCCCGCGCGGCGAAGACTTCTGGGTGGCCGGTTACAACGTGAAGACGGGCGAGCGCATCCGTTACCACCTGCAGCGCAACGAGTGGTCCATTCACTTCAACGTCTCCGCCGATGGCCGGTTCTTCTGCGGCGATGGCGGCGATCCCGGGCAGGTCGCGCACGCTCCCGACGGCGAATGGCTCTACCTGTTCCGCCCCGAAATGCTGCGCATGGAAGGCATGCTCAACGAGAAGGATTTCCTTCAGCCCGGAGTCTTTCATGCCGAGAAGCTGGTCAACATGAAGAAGCACAAATACCGCCTCGAACCCAACGTCAGCTTCACGCCCGATCAGAAGTGGATCGTCTTCCGCTCCAATATGTTCGGTCCGACTTACGCCTTCGCCGTCGAGATCGCGAAGGCGAACGTCAGTTCCACGGATCGCTAAAGCGCGGGTCGCTCACGAACTCGCGATCCGTCAGCGATCGCAGGAACTCGATCAGGTCCGCGCGCTCCGCCGCCGTGATCGCAAATCCGTTCACGAATTGGCTCTGCTTCGGTCCGTGCAGACCACCGCGCGCATAGTGATCGATCACCGCATTCAGAGTGGCAAATCGCCCGTCATGCATGTAAGGCGCGGTGAGCTCGATGTTCCGCAGTGTTGGGGCTTTGAACAGCCCCGAATCCAGCCCGTTATCGTGAAACTCGCGGCCGTCTCCGCCGAACGTAAACCCGCCGTGACAGTGGAAGCACTGCAGCTTGTTGTTAAAGAACAACTCTTCCCCGCGCTTCGCGCTTTCCGTCACCGCCCCGCGATCGCCGCCATAATGATACCTGTCATACGGCGAACTTCCCGAGATCAGCGTTCGCTCAAATGACGCCAGCGCGCGCGTCATATTCACCACCGTGAACGCTTCCCTGCCGAACGCCGCCGGAAACAGCCTGCTGTAAACCGGATCGCCGGCCGCCATTTTCAGGAACGCTCCGGCATCTTCGGCCATTCCCATCTCCACCGGATGCGCGCCGCTCAACGGAATCAGCGCCTGCTCTTCCAGAGTCTGCGGATGCGGATTTGCCCACGTCAGCAGCGGACTGTACGCAACATTCGCCAGGCTCATGCTTCCGCGCGGATGCAGCGCTCCGGTCGCGCCCAGTCCGTGCCCGCGGTTGTCCGCGAACGCATGCGCCTGCTGATGGCATGTCGCGCAGCTTTGCGTCCCGTTCACCGAAAGCCGCTTATCGTAGAACAGGCGCCGCCCTAGTTCCACCTTTTCCGGGGTCACCGGGTTGTCGGACGGCGCGAGAGCCGGCGGAAATCCCACGGGCAATCCAAACACCAGCAGCAGCCATCGTAAAGTGGAGGCAATGCCCATCTCTCGAGCCATTTTCGCACTGGTCCTCGCGGCGGCTTGCTCGGCAGCTCAAACGGGCGAAGCGCCAGCACCGCTCAGCGTTACGGGACTGGTCAAAACGCCGCTGCAGCTCACCGCCGCCGACCTCGCGAAAATGCCGCGCACCAGCGCCATCGTCAAAGATCAGGGCCGCGATGTCAAATATGACGGCGTGCTCGTTTACGACATACTGAAGCAGGCCGGCGCGCCGCTCGACAAAGAATTGACCGGAAAAAATCTCGCCGTCTGCGTCATTGCCACCGCCCGCGACGGCTACCGCGTGGTCTACGCGCTCGCCGAGTTCGACCCCGGCTTCACTGACAATCGCATGATCGTTGCCGATACCATCGATGGCAAGCCGCTGTTCGGTTATCAGGGCCCGTTCCGCATCGTCGCGCCCCAGGAAAAGAAGGGCGCGCGGTCCATCCGCATGCTGCAGAAGCTCGATGTCGTCGCGGTTCCCTGATCGCGCATGCGGACGACAAGCCTGAAAGCACGAGCCGAACACTACTTCGATTTCGCTTCGCTCCGTACCGACTGGCGCACCGAAGCGCTCGCCGGCATCACCACCTTCATGACCATGGCCTACATCGTGTTCGTGAACCCGGCCATTCTGCACGAAACCGGCATGCCGCTCGCGGCTGTCACCGCCGCCACCTGTCTCTCCGCCGCGTTCGGCAGCCTGCTCATGGGCCTGCTTGCCCGCTATCCCATCGCGCTCGCGCCCGGCATGGGCCTGAACGCCTACTTCACTTACTCCGTCGTGAAAGGCATGGGCGTGCCGTGGCAGACGGCGCTCGGCGCGGTCTTCCTCAGCGGCGTGTTTTTTGTCATCCTCACCGCCGCCGGCGTGCGCCAGCTCATCCTCAAAGCGATTCCGCGGGAGCTCTATCGCCGCAGTGGCGGCAGGCGTCGGACTCTTCATCGCACTGATTGGCTTCCGTAACTCCGGCATCATCGTGCCGGATGCGGCCACCACCGTCGCGCTCGGCAATCTTCGCGATCCCAAAACCGCGCTCGCCCTGTTCGGCCTCGTCGCCATCGCCGCGCTGCTGGTTTGGCGCGTGCGCGCCGCGATCCTGATCGGCATCGTCGCCACCACGCTTCTCGGCATTCTCACCGGAGTCGTCCACTGGCAGCCGCAAAGCTACAGCGTCGGCGAAATCACGGCCACCGCATTCCAGCTCGATATCCGCGGCGCGCTCGGCTTGGGCGCGTTGGAAATCGTCTTCGTCTTTCTTTTTGTCGATCTCTTCGATAACGTCGGCACGCTTGTCGCCGTCGGCAAAAAGGCCGACCTGTTCACCTCGGCCAACGAAATCCCGCGCGTCAACCGCATCCTGTACAGTGACGCTTCCGCCACTGTCCTTGGCGCGCTCACCGGCACTTCCACCGTCGTCAGTTACATCGAAAGCTCCGCCGGCGTTGCGGCAGGCGGACGCAGCGGCGTCACCGCCGTTGTCACCGGGCTGCTCTTCCTGGTCGCCCTGTTCGTCGCCCCGCTGGTCGGCGTAATTCCCGCGTCCGCCACCGCGCCCGCGCTCATCGTGGTCGGCAGCCTGATGATGACCACCGTCACAGAGATCGCATGGACCGATCCGCAGATCGCCATTCCCGCCTTTCTCACCATGCTCGCCATCCCGCTGACCTTCAGCATCGCCAACGGTCTCGCCTTCGGCTTCACCGCCTACACGCTGCTCAAGCTGCTGCGCGGCGCAGGCGCGCGAGGTCAACTGGTTCGTCTACGTGCTCACCGCCCTGTTCATGGCCCGGTTCTTCTACCTCGGGAAAGGAGTCTAAGGATGAAGCTGTTTCTGTTCCTCGCGCTGGCGCTCACCGCTCAGGCCGCGAACTTCGATGTGCTGGTGGAAGGCGCCGAAGATTCCGAACTGCAACCGCTGGTCGACGCCCTCGCCGACAAGGCCGAAGTCAAGGTCGGCGCATGGACCTTCCGCACCGGGACCATCGGACGCAAGCATGTGGTCATCGCCCGCACCGGCATGGGTCCCATCAATGCCGCCGCTGCCACCGCCATTGCCATCGAACACTTTCATCCGGGCGCCGTCATCGACCAGGGCACCGCAGGCGCGCACAATCCTTCACTGCACCTCTGGGACATCGTGCTCGGCGCGAAGACCACCGATTATGGCGCCTTCAAATCCGACCAGGCCGGCGCCGGCGCGGGTATCGATCCCTCGCGCTGGAAGCCGATTGCGCATGAGATCGCGGGGCACCGCTATCCGTTCTTCCCCGGCGACGCCGCGCTAATTGCTCTCGCGAAGAAGGTGCCTTACCGGCGCGCGCGCGTGGTGGAAGGCAATCTCGGCTCCGCCTACGAATTCAACCGCGAGATGGACCGCCTCGCGTGGGTTCGGAAGACCTACGGCACCGATTCCGAAGACATGGAAAGCGTCTACATCGCCGGTGTCGCCGCCGGCATGGGCGTGCCGTTTCTGGCCATCCGCATCATCTCGGATTCCGAATACACGCACCCGCATTACGAACCGATCGCGGGCCAGTACTGCGCCGAATTCGTTCGCGACCTTATCCGCTCGCTGAAGTAAGCAGGTCCGCGCGCGCGCTGCGCGCCAGCGCTTCGGCAGCCTCTGTCGTATCCCCGGTCGCCGTGATGTGGCCCATCTTGCGTCCTGGCCGCGGTTCCATCTTGCCGTACAAATGCAGCTTCGCTTCCGGATGATGGCACGCCGCGCTCCAGTTCGGTTCGCCTTCGCTGCCACAGATCTCCCAGCAGATTGGCCATGGCCGCCGGGCGAAACATATGTGCGGAACCCAGCGGCAATCCGCACACGGCGCGAAGCTGCTGCTCGAACTGACTGGTCACGCACGAATCGATGGTCAGGTGGCCCGAATTGTGCGGCCTCGGCGCAAGCTCGTTGATCAGCAGCTTGCCCGACTTCGTCAGAAAGAACTCCACGCAAAGCACGCCAGTCACATCCAGCTGTTCCAGCACCTCGCGCGTTATCGCCACCGCTTCGTCGTTCCACAACGGCGCAATCGAGAGATCCAGAATGCCATTCTCGTGCCGGTTCAGCGACGGCGCGTAGTGCACGAAATCGCCATTCGACGTGCGCGCCGCCACCACCGAAAGCTCGTACTCGAAATCCACCACCGATTCCAATACCGATTCCCCCGTCACCGCGGCTGCCGCTTCCGCAACGCCCGCCACGCGCGTCTGGCCTTTGCCGTCGTACCCGAAACCGGCGGTCTTCAGAATCGCCGGAAACGGAAACGCGGACGCGTCCGCCGGATAAGCCTGAAATGGCGTGAGCGGAAACCCATGCTTCGCCAGCCAGGTTTTCTCGCGAAGCCGGTGCTGCGTAATGTGCAGCACTTCGCCGGAAGGCCTTACCGGCGCCATCTCTTCGGCCGCTGCCGCAGTCGCCGCCGGAACGTTCTCGAACTCGAACGTCACCACGTCCACGTTCGCCGCGAAGGAGCGAATCGCATCCAGATCGTCATACGCAGCGTTCACTTCCACATCCGCCACCTGACCAGTCGGCGTATCTTCATCCGGCGAGAGCGTGTGCACGCGATACCCCATGCGCCGCGCCGCAATCGCGAACATGCGCCCCAGCTGCCCGCTGCCCAGCACGCCGATCGTCGCTCCAGGAAGCACGGTTCGCGTCAATCGAGCGTCTCGTCCGTCACTTTTTTGGTTTGCGCCGCGCGGAAGGCATGCAGCTTCTCCCGCAGTTCCGGCCGCGTATTCGCCAGAATCTGAATCGCCAGTAATGCCGCGTTCTTTGCTCCGGCGGCGCCAATCGCCAGCGTACCCACCGGTACGCCCGCCGGCATCTGCGCAATAGAAAGCAGCGAATCCATGCCCTTCAGCGCGCGGCTTTCCACCGGCACGCCCAGCACCGGCACCACGGTGTGCGCGGCGGTCATGCCCGGCAGATGCGCCGCCCCTCCCGCCCCCGCGATGATCACTTCCAGGCCGCGGGCTTCCGCGCCAGCCGCAAATTCCGCCATCAACTGCGGCGTGCGGTGTGCCGAGACGATGCGCGTCTCATGCGGCACATCGAACTCCCGCAGCGTTTCGGCGGCCGCCTTCATGGTGTCCCAGTCCGAGCGGCTTCCCATGATCACGGCCACCAGCGGTTTCAACCTACTGACCCTGCGCGAGCGTAAAGCCGGCCTTGCCGTCGTAGTTGCGCAGCGATTCGTGCTTCACCACGTCGTAGCCCGCATCCGTCACCTTCGCCATCAGACCCAGAATATCCTTGTGCGTCACCGAAGGCGCCGTGAAGCGGCAGCGGAAATTGTCTACGCAGAAGGTCTCCGCGAAAGTTTCCGGCCACACCACCACGCCGCGGCTGTCCACCATTTGCAGCTTCAGGGCGTCGTGAGAAACCTGCGACAGCGCATCGCCGAAAGCCTTCGGAGCTTTTCCCTGCGACCCAATATAAAGATCCACGCCGACGACTTCCACCTTCGGATTGTACGGCGTGGGCGACCACTGCTTCGTGCTGCCGGCAGCGCCGTATTTTACCGCCTTTAGCGTCTGCGGCGTCTGGCCCAGGCGATCCACAACGGCCTGCGCGAACTCCTTCGTGCCCACCTTCTGTTTACTGACACCTTCTTCGTAGATGTCATAGGTGTGGATGCCGTCCTCCATGGTCTTGAGCCACGCGTTGTGCACGCGCTCGGCGATCTCCGCCTGCCCGATATGCACCAGCATCATCACGCCGCCCAGCAGCAGCCCTGTGGGGTTCGCCAGATTCTGTCCCGCGCGCCGCGGCGCCGAGCCGTGGATCGCTTCGAACATCGCGCACTGCAGACCGATGTTCGCCGAACCCGCCAGGCCAACCGATCCCGCAATCTGTGCCGCCACGTCCGAAAGAACGTCGCCGTAGAGATTCGGCATCACGATGACGTCGAACGCCGTCGGAGTATCCGCCAGCTTCGCCGCGCCGATATCCACAATCCAGTGCTCTTTCTCCAAATTCGGATATTCCTCTCCGATTTCGTCGAACACCTTGTGGAACAAACCGTCGGACATTTTCATGATGTTGTCCTTGGTGAAGCAGGTCACCTTTTTGCGGTTGTTCTGCAGCGCGTATTCAAACGCGAAGCGCACAATCTTCTCGCAGCCGGGGCGCGAAATCAGCTTCAGGCATTCCATCACTTCCGGGCTCAGCTGATACTCGATCCCGGCGTAGAGATCTTCTTCGTTCTCGCGAACGATCACCACGTCCATCCCGGGGTGCTTGGTATCCACGAACGGCGAATAGGAAACGCACGGCCTCACGTTGGCATACAGGCCCAGCCGCTTGCGCGTGGTCACGTTCAGGCTCTTGAAGCCGCCGCCCTGCGGGGTGGTGATCGGCGCCTTGAAAAACACCTTCGTGCGGCGCAGCGATTCCCACGCGCTCGGGTCGATGCCCGCGCTGTTTCCGCGAAGGTAAACTTTCTCCCCAATCTCAATGGGTTCGATCTCGAGCGCCGCGCCCGCGGACTGAATGATATGAAGACTCGCGTCCATGATCTCCGGACCGATGCCGTCCCCATGCGCGACTGTTATAGGTGTTTTGTTTGACATGATTGCGAATCCTCAAGGATATCAGGATGTCGCGAGGGCGCGGCATCGTGTCTATAATCGAGTCATTGCAGCCCGCAAAAGGGCTCCCGGGAGTTATGCGAAATCAATTCATCCGCCTCTGTCTGGCGACCCTCGTCGTTTTTTCCTGTGTTCACAGCCTCCATGCGCAGGTGCTCTACGGCACGCTGGTGGGCACCGTAACCGATCCCAGCGGCGCGCCCGTCGCGGGCGCCAATGTGCGCGTCACCAACACCGCCACGCGCGATTCGCGCACGTCCTCCACCAATGAATCCGGCAACTTCAGCCTGCCCGCGATGGCCGCCGGAAACTACGACGTTTCCGTTACCAAAGAAGGCTTCCAAACCTTCACCACGCGCGGTGTGAACGTCTCCGTGGATCAGGTGGCGCGCGTCAACGCGGCGCTCAGTGTCGGCGCGGTCTCGGAAAGCGTACAGGTCTCCGCGCAAACCGCCATGCTGCAGGCCGATTCAGCCGAGGTGCGCGGCGAAGTAACCGCGAAGGCGCTCGAGAACATCCCGGTTCCCGTGAACCGCAATTTTGAAAGCCTGCTGATCACCATCCCCGGCATTTCGCCGCCCGAGAACTCCAATTCCCAGGCAGCCAATCCCGCGCGCGGCCTCACCTTCAGCGCCAACGGCACCACGCGCAATTCCAATAACGTCCGCATCGATGGCGCAAGCACCAACAACATCTGGCTGCCTTATCTCACCGCTTATGTACCCGGGCTCGAAGCCATCGATCAGGTGAGCGTCGTGACCAACACCTTCGATGCGTCGCAGGGCCTCGCCGGCGGCGCCGCTGTGAACGCGCACGTCAAGAGCGGCACGGATCAGTTACATGGCTCGGCATTTGAATACAACCAGAACAATGCCACCGCGGCCAAGCCGTTCTTCACGCTTCCCGGACAGAACAACCCGAAGTACATCAACAATAACTTCGGCGGCACGCTGGGCGGCCACATCATCAAAGACAAGCTCTTCTACTTCGGCAGTTACGACGGCAACCTGTTTCGCAGTTACGCGTCAACCTTCACCAGCGTTCCCACCGCGGCAATGCGCACCGGTGATTACTCGGCTTCCCCGGTCCCCATCTACGACCCGGCGACGGGCAATCCCGACGGAACCGGCCGCACCGCGTTTCCCGGCAACATCGTCCCTGCCAGCCGCCAAAGCGCCATTGCGCTGAAGGTGCAGCAGAGCGTGCCTTTGCCGAACCTGCCTGGCATCAGCAATAACTATTTCGCCACCGGAGACTTCAACGTCAACCGCAACACCACTGACGGCAAAGTGGATTACAAGCCCACCGAGAAGCTGTCACTCGCGACGCGCATCGGCTGGCTAAAGTATAACTTCGTCAATCCGGTTGCCTTCGGCGACAACGGGCCGCCCATCAGCAGTTCCGGCGGTCGCGGCGGCAACGCTTACGGGGCGGTGTATAACTCCACCGTCAGTGGCACTTACATCCTGCGGCCTAACTTCGTCATCGACGGCTACTTCAGCCTGACGCGCATCGAATCGGATTCCGCGCCCCCGGATTTGGACCAGAACGTGGGCCTGAACCTCGGCATTCCCGGAACCAACGGACCTAACCGCAGCTACGGCGGCTGGCCATACTTTAACATCTCGGGCTTCAGCAACTTCGGTATTTCCACCGGCAGCAGCCCCATCGATTACGATGACCGGCAGTATCAGTACGCTCTGAATTCCACCTGGGTCAAGGGCTCGCACAGCGTTCGTTTCGGGGGCGAGATCGATCGCCAGGGAATCAATCACGCCGAGTTCGCCACCACGTCCGCTCCCGGCGAATTCAATTTCGCCGGGGGCCCCACATCGCTCAAGGGCGGAGCTTCGCCCAACGCCTACAGCAACTACGCGGAGTTCCTGCTCGGGCTCCCGACCTCCATCAACAAGGAGAGCCTGCCCTTCGACAACGGCCGCCTGATCGCCAACATGTGGCTCTACTCGCTTTACCTGCAGGACCAGTGGCAGGCGGCGCGCAAACTGACGGTTTCCTACGGGCTCCGCTGGAATTACTTCCCCGTGGGCACGCGTAACGGCCGCGGCATGGAGCGGTACAACTTCCAAACCAACCAGATGGAGATCTGCGGTGTGGCCGGAAACCCGACTAACTGCGGCTACAGCGTCAGCTGGAAGGATTTCTCACCCAATCTGGGACTGGCTTATCGAGTCAACGACACTACCGTGGTGCGCGCGGGCTTCGGCATTAACTTCGATCCCGAACCGCTGGCCTTCAGCCGCGACCTGATGACCAACTATCCGGACGATCAGAATTTCACGCTCAACGGCGCGAACAGCTACCAGGCCGCGACCACGCTGGCCGCCGGCATTCCGGCGATTGCCGTTCCGAATACTTCCACCGGCTTTGTGAACGTGCCGCCAGGCTTCACCATTGCGACCCTGGACCCGCACATCCGCCGCGATTACGTGGAGAGCTGGAACTTCACTCTGGAAAAACAGCTGCCCTGGTCGATGCTGGCGCGGGCCACCTATTCCGGTACGCGCGGCGTGGCCATCCCACAGGAGCTGAACGTGAATTCCGGGCTTCCCGGCGGCGGCGCGGCGAGCCAGCCGTTCAATGCGCTCTATGGCAACACCGCGAACCTGTACTACATCACCGAAGTGAACCATACGCACTATGACGGGCTGCAGACCAACCTTTCGCGGCGCTTCGCGCAGGGTTTTCTGCTGAACCTCGCGTACACGTTTTCGAAGAACACCGGGTACTGCTGCAACGACATAGCCGACCAGCCGCCGGCCATCAGCCTGCCGCAGTACTTCCAGCTAAACCGCTCGCTCGAACCCTTCGACCGCACGCATGTCTTCAGCGCGTCGCTCGCCGCCGAACTGCCTTTCGGCAAAGGCAAGCCGTTCCTGAGGGAAGGCTGGGCGGCGAAGATTGCCGGCGGCTGGCAATTGAATACGCTGGTGTCCGCTTACTCGGGCCGGCCGTTCTCCGTCACCACTTCCGCCACCGCCCTGAACGCGCCCGGCAGTACGCAGCGCGCTGATCAGGTGAAGCCGAATGTCGCCATTCTGGGCGGCGTCGGTCCGGGCCAGTCTTACTTCGACCCGCTGGCTTTCGCTCCCGTGAACGCGCCCCGTTTCGGCACCGCCGGATACTACACGCTGCGCGGCCCCGGCACTTTCAACGCGGATCTCTCGCTGTTCCGCAACTTCAAACCAATGGAACGGCTGACCATGCAGGTGCGGGCGGAAGCGTTCAACGTAACCAACACGCCGCACTTCAGCGCTCCCGGCGCATCCGCCTCGGATCTGGTGCTGAATTCCGACGGCTCCATTAAAAGCCTGGGCAGCTACACGGTCATTTCGAGCACACTCGGCACCGGGCGAGAGGGCATCGATCAGCGCGTTTTCCGCGCCGGCATTCGCCTGACCTTCTGATACGATAGCGGTAACTATGTTCAGGCCGATTTCCCGCAGAACACTGTTGCGCGGCGCGGGAGCGGCCCTTTCGCTTCCGTGGCTCGAGATCATGTCGAAGGCGGCCTCCACGCCGTCCCGCTTAGTGGAGCCACCGCTGCGCATGGCATTCCTGTTCATGCCGAACGGCGTTCGGCCGGATTACTGGACGCCCGCGGGTGACGGCGAGGATTACGAGCTGACGCCGCACCTGCGGCCGCTCGCGGCATATAAGAACGACATCCTTCTGCTGGAAAATCTCTGGAACAAGAACACGGTGGGGCGCAACGGGCACTGGCCGAAGGTTCCGGCATGGCTTTCGGGCGGCTATGTGGAACGCTCGAACGGCAAGGATCTGGACAGCGGTGGTACGTCGGTGGATCAGGTGGCAGCCGACCACATTGGCTCGCGCACGCCGCTGCCGAGCTTCGAGCTGGGCATCGATACGCCGCGAACCGGAATCGACAATGCCGGCGGCGGCTTCCCGCGTATGCTGGGCTCGTACGTTTCGTGGCGCGATCCGCACACCCCGGTGGCGAAGGAGGTCGTTCCGCAGATGGCGTTCGATCGCCTGTTCCGCAGCGGCTCGACTGCATCTGGAGCGGATGACGCGAGCGTGCTCGACCTGGTAATGAACGATGCAAAATCGCTGCGCAAGACGGCGAGCGCTTCCGACAAGGTGAAGCTCGACGAGTACTTCGAATCCGTCCGCGCCGTGGAGCAGCGCGTGGAAGCGGCAGGCAAGCCGCAGCCGCGATGGGTGAACACTGGCAAGGCGCCATCTGAACGTCCCGCGCCCGGCATTCCGGATTCGCACGCCGAGCATGTACGCCTGATGCTGGACATTCTCGTACTCGCCTTCTGGTCCGATTCCACGCGCGTGGCGACGTTCATGTTCGGCGACGCGCAGACGGGCCAGGATTACTCGTTCCTGCCGGGCGTGAAAGGCGCATTCCACGGTCTTTCGCACCATCTGAACGAAGAGGCGAAACGGACGCAGTACGAGAAGGTGATCGACTGGCATACCGCGCAGGTGGCGTACTTTCTTGGCAAGGTGAAGAACCTGGACGAAGGAGGCACTTCGATGCTGGACAACTCCATGTTCCTGTTCGGCTCCTCGCTCAAGGACGGCAACCGTCACGATCCCGAGAACCTGCCGTTGCTACTCGCAGGGCGCGGCAAGGGCACGCTGCGGCCGGGCCGCCGCCTGCGGGCTCCGGAAAAGACGCCGATGTGCAATCTGCATCTGGCGCTGCTGAACCGCATGGGAGTGGCTCGGGAATCCTTCGGTGACAGCACCGGCGTGCTACAGGGCCTGAGCTAGCAGACGGATAGTCATCCGGCGATCGCGGCCCCCTGCATCGCCGCGTGGGACTGGCTTTCGCGTAAGCGGAGAAGCGGTCGCAGTTCGTCCGCCGGTTTCGGCCGGCTGAACAGATAGCCCTGCAAATAATCGCAGCTGCTGTTCTGCAGCGCCAGCCACTGGCTGTGGGTTTCAACGCCTTCGGCCACCACCTGCAAACCGAGGTTGCGCGCCAGTGCAAAGATGGCGTGCACCATAGGCAGGCCGCCGGCCGTGCCGGTAATCGCGTGGATGAAGTACGGATCGATCTTGAGGCAATCGACCGGAAGGTTCTGCAGATACGCCAGAGACGAACAACCGGTGCCGAAGTCGTCTACGGCGATGCGCACGCCGAGCAGTCGGAGCTTGTGCATCTGGCGCTTCGCCTCGGTCAGGTTGCTCATGATGGCCGTTTCCGTGAGCTCGACCTCCAGAAAGCGTGGTTCCACGCGCGTCTCGGCAAGCGTGGCGGCGACTTCGTCGGCAAAGGTACGCCTCGCGATCTGGACAGCCGAAACATTGATGGAGATGCGGCGCGGCTCCAGCCCTTCACTGCTCCACCGGCGAATCTGGCGGCACGTCTCCTGCAGAACCCAGCTGCCGATGGGCACGATCAAGCCGGTCTCCTCGGCCACAGGAACCAGTTCGGCGGGGCTGACGAATGCGCCGTCGAAATCGCGCACGCGAAGCAGCGCTTCGAAGCTGCGGACTTCGCCGTCAAGGGTGACCAGCGGTTGATATTGCAGCTCGAAGCGCTGTTCTTCGAGCGAGCGGTGGATCAGCTGCTCGATGCCGATGGAGAGCGCGTGAGCCGATTCCATTTCCGCTGAGAAGTATTCGATGCGATTACGACCGGCGGACTTGGCGCGGTACATCGCGACATCCGCATGCTTTTGCAGCGTCGACGGCGTTTCGCCATCTTCGGGGAAGAACGCCGCGCCGATGCTGGCGCTGGCGAACAGCTGCCGGCCTTCGATCTGCATCGGGACACGCAGAGCGGCGAGCATCGCGGAAGCTAGTTGTTCCACGTCGGCGCGGCTGGCGGGACGCTCGATCAGAACGGTGAACTCATCGCCGCCGATGCGCGCCAGCATCGCGCCGGGGCCGAGCGCCGCGGACAGGCGAAGCGCGACTTGTTTCAGGAAGAGATCGCCCGAGCGATGGCCCAGCGTGTCATTGATGCGCTTGAACCGATCGAGATCGAGGTACAGAACCGCGGGGCGGCGATCCTGCATTTTTGCGGCGGCGATGCAGCTTTGCAGACGGCGTTCGAACAGCTGGCGGTTGGGAAGTGCTGTGAGCGCGTCGTGATACGCCTGGTATTCCAGCCGCTGATAAAGCCTGGCGTTCTCGATCGCGGTGGCGGCGAGATCAGTGAACGTTGCGAGCAGCGCGCCGGCATCGCCGCGCGCTCCAAAGAGAACGACTGCGCCGACCAATTCGCCTTCACTGGATCGGACGGGAGCGAGCGGGCAGCTTCCGGAGGAAGCGCCGGAGGTGAGCGCGCGCAGACTCTGCCACCAGTCGGCAGGCGGATATTCGTCGACCAGCATGCGGACGGGCGCGCGAAGTGGATCGGGGAGCGCGGGTGCGGCGAAGTAGTCGAGCACGGAATCACTGTCGTGGAAGACTACGCACGATGCGCCGGGCGAGACTTCGGCCGCCGAAGCGGCGATGCCCTGCAGAACGACGGCAAGCGGCGCGCGCGCGGCGACCAGCTGCAGAATCCTCTGGCTGCCGCGCTCAAGCCGGCTGCGGCGGTTCAGCTCCCGCATCAGCCTGCCACGGCGGTAGTAAACGGCGGACGCCGCGGCGAGAAGGAAGGCGGCGATCGGGATGGAGACCGCGGCCAGGTCCGCGTGCCAGTTGGTCACATCCGGTATATCGGCCTAAGCGGGATTTACTTTACCCCCAGGCGGTACGATGAGGGCGTGATCTGGTTGTTAACCTGGATAATGGCGCTGCTGGCGAGCACTCCGGAAGGAGCGCGCGACCCGGCGTTCCGATCCGTACCATTCGACGAGTGGCTGAACACGGCGGAGCAGGGGCCGTTCCGATGGAGGGCGGCGCTGCGGCAGCCGCATCTTTCGAGCCAGCAGCGGCTGGTGACGGTGGTGGACGTTGCGGTGGATGGAGCCGATCTGGAAAAGCGCCGCGGCCGTGGCGAGCTGCTGATCCTGGTGCAGATCACGGACGGCGACGGGCGGGTGTTTCAGGACCACGGCACCATCGATCTGGCGAAGGTGGAAGAAGGGATTCGCAAATCCGACGTGACCTATTCGCAGCCGGTGTTTGTGCGGCCGGGTGACTACAGAGTGGCGGTTGCGATCTACTCGACGGAGACCAAAGAGCATGCCGTCAAGCGCGAGAACCTGCGCGTGGCGCCGCTGAAGAACGATCCGTTGCCGCAGGCGTGGGACGGGCTGCCGCCGGTAGAGTTTATTCCGGCTTCGGAGACGCCGGACAGCTGGTATCTGCCGGAAATTCCGGACCGTCTTCATCTGCCGCTCGAGACGCGGACGCCGGCGCGTGTGGAGGTGCTGGTGAACCTGACGCCTTCGGAGCGGGCGTCCGGATCGTACCGCACGCAGGACCGCAATCTGAGCGCGCTGCTTCCCTCGCTGCGGGCGATTTCGGACATCGAGAGCGCGCGACTGACGACGAACGTTTCCCTGCTGGATCTGGCGCGCCGCAAGGTGACGTTCCGGCAGGAAAGCGTGCACGAGCCGGACTGGCCGAAGATGCGGGGCGCGCTGGGGGAAACGACGCCGGGCGCGATCGATGTGAAGAGTCTGGAAGACCGCTCGCATAACGCGCAGTTCTTCGTCTCCGAAGTGCAGCGCCTGGCGCATGAGGCGGGCAAGGACGGTTTGGTGGTGGTGCTGAGTGGCGCGGTGGAGTTTGCGAGCGGCCAGGAACTGCGCGTGCCGCAGCCGGCGCCGGGTTCTGCGCACATCGTATATATCCGGTTCCAGACCCAAATTCGGCGGCTGGCGCTGATGCCGCCGGATGCGCGCATGGGCCGCGTGGGAATGGGGCGGCCGGCGGTGTTGAACGGGCCGCGGCCAACGATTGACCAGCTGTTCGACAAACTGAAGCCGCTGCAGCCGGAATTGGTGGAAGTCCGGTCGCCGGATGAGTTCCGAAAGGCGCTGGCAGGATTGATGGCCGAGATCAGCCGGCTGTGAAGCGACTGGCCGCGGCGTTCTCGTTCGCGCTGCTGGCGTTTCAGATCTATATTCCGTGGAGCGTGGACCATGTGGTGACGCAGGACGGTCCTTCGCATTTGTACACCGCGTACATGGCTCAGGATCTTCTGTTCCACCGGCACACGTCGCCGTATCACGCGGTGTATACGGTGAAGAAGACCGCATTGCCGAACTGGACGGGCACGATTCTGGCGGCGGCGTTCATGGGCGTGTTCGGGCCGAACCGCGCCGAGGCGTTCCTGATGAGCGTGTGCCTGCTGGCGGGCTACTTCTCTTTCGCTTATGCGGCGAAGGCGTTCGGAGTGCGCGGCAGTCCATGGCTGGTGATGGGCAACTGGCTGCTGCAGACGGTCTTTCTGTGGAGCGGGTTCTACAACTTCTGTCTGGGCATGGCGGTGCTGCCGCTGGCGATTGGCTACTACGTTCGGCACACTGAAGCGTTCGACTGGAAGCGTGCCGGGAAGCTGGCGCTCGGACTGGTGGCGCTCTACTTCACGCATCTGATTCCGACGCTGCTGGCGGTGATGACCATCTTCGTGCTGGCGGTGTGGCGGTGGCGATGGAACGGCTGGCGCCGGATCGGAATGGTGACGCTGACCTTCATACCGGCGCTTGTTCTGGTGGCGCTGTATGCGAGCGGGTCGCGGCAGGCGGCGGAGTTCAAGCCGGAGATCTGGCATGCGCTGCTGAACTTTCCCGAGGTGACGTTCTCGTTTGCGCGAGGCAAGGCCGGCGAAGCGAGCCTGCTGTGGCCGGCGGCGCTGTTCCTGATTGTCGCGGCAGTGGTGGCGATGCGGCGGCGCGAATGGCGATCGGCCAAAGGCGGTCTCGCGGTGGCGATGCTGCTGGCATTCGCGATCTACCTGGTGATTCCGGACGCGGGGTTTGGCGGCAGCGTGGTGAAGCTGCGGTTCGCGCTGGCGGTGTTCGTTCTGGGCGGATTGCTGGTGAGCACGGTCGACCGGCTGCGAATGCTGCGCGGCGGCATCGCGGTGTATATCGGAGCGCTGCTGCTGTGCCAGCTGGCCGAAGTCTACGAACACGTGCAGCAAACCAGCGCGATGGCGGATGCGTATCTGGCGGCAACGGAAAAGATCGAGCCGGGCGCGCGGTTTGTGCGGGTGTATTATCCGGTTCCGGCGGCGGCGCATAAATACGGACTGGACGAAATGTACGTGTTCCCGATGCTGCATTTGGATGCCCTGGCGGCAGTGCGGCGGCACGCAGTGGCGCTGTCGGATTATCAATCGGCGACGGGGACGTTCGGCGTTGACTATAAGCCGACGATTGGCGATGGGCAGCGGAGCACGCTGTGGCAGCTGGAATCGCCGGGCGATGGCGGGAAGAAGGAGCTGGACTGGCTGCGGGGCAACCTGCCGGTGAAGCTGGACTACGTGGTGCTCATCGGCGAGCCGGGTTCGGAGCGGCTGGCCGGGCTGGAGAACGCCACGCCGGTGTCGCAGAACGCGGGCCGGATGTTCGTGCGGGTTTACCGACTGGAGTGAGTGGTCACGATCTCATAGCTGTGGTCCGGCCTGGTAAGGACGATGTAGTCGATACCGAGGGCGGCGTAGCGGGAGATGTCGGATGGCGAAAACGGGCGAAGCAGGACGGATTGGTAGCGGGTCCACCATTCAGCGGCGAAATCTTTGAGGTAGTTGACCTGACCGCCGCCTTTCCAATCGACGTAGACGGCGCGGAGAGCCAGGGCGCGGAAGACGCCGGGGTCGAGGTTCTTTGGCGGACCGGCGAAGAGGAAGACGGAGTCGCGCGGGGTGGAGCCGCGGGCCCATTCGCTCAGGGCGAGCAGCGTGGGGCGGTGCAGGTCCGGGTAATTCACGGTGTGGGCGAGAAGGGGGATGGCGAAGAACGGCGCGAGCGCGGCGACGGGAATGAGGCGGCGATAGAAGAGGGCCGCGGTGCACAGCAGCGCGAGCCCGAGCAGCACGGCGTAATTCATGCCCGCGTGCATGGAAGGGATAAGCGCGAGCGTGAACCACGCGAGACGTTCCGTCCAGCGAACGGCGCGGCAGGCGGCGAGAGCGGCAGTAAGGATGGCGAAGGCGGTGACGAAGAGGAGCGCGCGCGTGGGCTGGAGCTGCGGCATGAAGCTCCACTTCAGGCGTTCGAGCAGCAGGTAAGAAACCGGGATGCTGGCGAGGCCGATAAGCGGGAGCGCGACGAGGATGCGGCGGAGTTCGCCGGCGGCGCGGATGCGCCAAACCGCGATATACGCGACGGCGAGGAGCACGAGATAGTGCAGTATCTGGCCGCGCCACCAGAGCGAAACCCAGTTGTAAGGAGCGCGGAGGCGCTGGAGCGCTTCGAGAGCGGGACTGATGCGGGCGAAAAAGTCCTGCGTTTCGCGGACTCCTGACTGGAAGTAGGCCGCGATCAGGAGGATTCCGACGGCCACCGCGAGCGGCACCAGGCGCGCGAGGCTGGGGCGAAGCAGCAGGATGATCAGGATGGGATAGACGGAAGGCGGATGGAAGAGGAAGGCGACGGCGACGGCGATTCCGGCGGCGAGGTCGCGGCGGTGGGCAAGAAAGCCGATGGCGAGGAAAAGCAGCGGGATGGCGAAGGCGCGCGGAGTAGGCTCGTACTCGACAGTGAGCACTGCGGGTCCGGCGACTTCGGCACCGAGGGCAAAGATGGCGGTGACGAGAATGGCCTGGCCGCGGCGGCCGAGCACGGCCATGGCGATGAGAAAAATGCCCCAGAGACCGAGGCCGCGGAAGAGGATCTGGAGGATAGCGAGGATGGGATGAAAGCCGGCGTGGGTGAGGGCGCGGAGGCCGAGCGCGACTTCGTCATAGACCGTGAAGGCGACATGGGGACGCTCGACGAGGATGTCGCGGGTGAGGACGGTGGGATCGTGGAGGTGTTCGAGGATGGGAACGTAGATCTGGGAATCCTGCGTGAGGTAAGTGTGGCCGGGGAACTGGAAGTACGTGAGAAGGGTGAGGGCGGTAAGCGCGAGAGCGGTCCCGACCCTGGTCTTCACTGGGCGGGTGTCTTTTCGAGTTGCTCTTTGGCCCAAACGCGGCGGGGATTGAGCTCGACGGATTTGGCGAAGGCCTGGCGGGCGGCAGCGTTGTTATGCAGCTTGCGTTCGGCGAGGCCCAGCCAGAGATAGGCTTCGGCGGAGCGCGGGTCAAGAGTGACGGCCTGGTTGAAGTCTTTGACGGCGAGCGCGGGACCGCCGCCGAACATATCGGGCAGATAGTAATTGCCGACGCCGGCGGCGACGTGGACGGAAGCAGATTTGGGGCTGAGCTCAAGCGCTTTGGTGATGGCGTCTTTGGCCTTGCGGCCGAAGCTGATGCCGGCGAGCGGGTTGGCGGGAATTACCTGACCGTAAAGGGTTGCCAGAACACGATAGTATTCCCCATTTTTGGGCTGGAGCGCAACGGCCTGCTCGGCCATGGAAATGCCGGAATCGGCGGCGCGTTTGGCGGCGAGCTTGTCTTTGACTTCGATGGCGACCTCGGCGAGATAGCAGGAGGCGAGGGCGGCGCGATACTGCGCTTCGGCGTCTTTGGGCGCGGCTTTGGCGGCGGCTTCGTATGTCGATGCGAGCTTTTCGAGAGCGGGGCGATCCTGTTTATCACGCGCGGCTTCGAGGGCGGGATCGGCGGCGAACGCACCGAGGACGAAAGCGAAGGCGAGAGCAAGGATGCGCATAGGTTATAAGGCAGCGACGCGGCGCTGGAGCAACAGGAAATAAGCTCCAAGCACGATCAGCGCCACACCATTGACAGCCATGACGGCCGGGGCGGAATAGATGGGTACAAGCCAGCCGGAGACCAGGCTGCCGATGGGACCGCCGCCGCGGAACGCTACGTTATAGACGCTCATCACGCGGCCGCGCATTTCATTGGACGTGATGAGCTGTACAAGTGAACTGATCATGGCGAACGCGCCCATGAGCGCGGCGCCGGCGATGAACAGGAAGATACAGCTGAGCGGGACGATGCGGGAAAGGCCAAACGCACCCATGCCGGCGCCGAGGAGCATGAGCATGAAGAGCGCGAGCTGTCCTTTTTGCTTGACGTGGCCGACGGCGGCGACGGTAAGCGCGCCGGCCACAGAGCCGAGACCGGAGGCCGCGAGGAGGAAGGTGTAAGTTTCAGGGCCGCCGCGGAAGACGTTCTTGGCGAAGACCGGGAGGAAGGTGATCATGGGGAACGCGAGGCCGGTCATCAGGAAGGCGAGAACAATCAGGCCGACCATCGCGCCCTGATTGCGGATGAAGCCGAAGCCCTGGCGCATGCTGGTGAGGACGGATTCGCCGGTCTTGGCGGGCTTGAAGTTGATACGGAGGAGGAGCAGGGAGATGATGACGGCAATGAAGGAAAGGCCGTTAAGGGCGAAGCACCAGGTGGCACCGAGCTTTTCAAGCGCGAGGCCGCCGAGAACGGGGCCGATGACGCGGGCGAGATTGAACTGGATGGAGTTCAGCGCGATAGCGTTGGGGAGATCTTCCTTACTGACAAGGCTGGGCACGAGGGCCTGATAGGCGGGGCCGCCGAAGGACTGGGCCGTGCCGGTGCAGAAGGAGAGGATCAGGATGTGCCAGATCTGGACGGTGTGGGTATAGATAAGGACAGCGAGGATGAAGGCGCAGGACATCTGGCCGTACTGGGAGGCGAGAAGCAGGCGGCGGCGATCCATGCGATCGGCGACGACTCCGCCGATGAGGGAAAAGAAGAGGATGGGAATCTGCGCGAGGAAGGTATCGAGGCCGAGGAAGAACGGAGACTTCGAGATTTCAAGAACGAGCCAGCTCTGGGCGACGATCTGCATCCAGGTACCGATGCTGGAGGTGCAGGCTCCGGCCCAGAGGAGGCTGAAATCGCGGTATTGAAATGCTTTGAAGACCCGTTTGAGCACTGATTCGCTTTACGGGAGCGGCTTTTCGCGTTCGATGAGGTGGAGGATATTGCCGTCACCATCCGCGAAGAAGACGAGGCGGTTGCCCTGTGTGGTGAAGGGCTCGCCGAGGAAGGTCACGTTTTTGGACTGAAGCTGTTTGCGCGCCTCATCGAAGTTCTCCGGGATAACGGCCATATGGCGGATGCCGGGGGACTTCATCTGCTGCGGGACGCGGTCGCCTTCGGAGGGGATGATCTCGATCAGGGAGCCATCGGGAGACTTCACAAAGTAATTACCGGCATAGGTGAAGTTGATGATGAAACCGAGGTGATCGACATACCAGTTGGCCAGCTTTTCGGGGTCGGGCGAGGCGATCGCAGTGTGCTCGAGGCCTTTGAACATAAGTAACGATTGTAACAGCGCGGGGCAGCGGGAGCGGGGTGATAGACTGCCGATATGTTTGAAGTGACTTGCCCCTGCTGCCAGGCGACTTTGAAGGTGGACGCGGAGACGCGCGCGGTGATTTCGCACAAGCAGGTGGAGAAGCCGAGGCCGATCGAGGATCTGGCGGCTGAGGTGGCGAAGCTGAAAGGCGCGTCGGGGCGGCGCGAGGAGACGTTCCGGAAGAGCGTGGAGGCGGAGAAATCCCAGGGCGCGGTGTTGAACAAGAAGTTCGACGAGCTGCTGAAGCAGGCCAAGGAGAGTACGGACAAGACTCCGCCCAAACGAGCGTTCGATCTGGATTGACGGAGCGCTGACAGCAGTCACAGGTTGAGACGGCCGCCTCTTGCGGGGGTTTGGAGCGACGATTCGGCGTAACGGAGGGTGCCGGAACGCCAGAGGAAGTGGTCGATTTCGGCTTCCGTTAAAACGAAGCCAAAGTTTTCCGGCTTGAAGGGTAAGTTTTCCTTTTTGTGGTACTTGAACAGGACCACGGCCTGCTGCATTTCGGCGGCTTCCTGCCGGAGGCGCGCGGCTTTGAGGTCAGTGAACTGGCGCAGCGTGGCGAGGTAGAGTTTCTGCCAGCGGTGCTCGTGCAGGCTGAGGGAATGGAGGGCGGCGTTCTGCCCGATGCGGACCAGCGCTTCATGCGCGGCGATGCGGACGTCTTCGGGCGTGTCGAGGTGGGCGGGATCGGCGGCGGATTCGGCGGGATCGATTTCACCGGCGCCCATGGCGAAGATGGCGGTTTCGTGCGCGCGGGCGCGGTTGATACGCCACTGGATGTCGCCCAGAGTTTGGACGAGCTGGGTCTCGACGACGCCTTTGGGCGCGAGTTCGTCGTGATAGGACTTGGTGAAGTTGAGATAGCGCGTGGCGTCTTCATTGGGGAGCAGGACGGTCTGGCCGGTGAGGCCGTGGCGCAGGGCGTTGTAGCGGGAACGCTTTTTGCCGGCTTCGGTGCGGGGTCCGGTGGAATGGGCGGCGTTTTCGAGGTTGGCGGTGATGCGCGCGGGGCTGGCCATGAGTGATGCTCCTTTGTAGGCAGGCCTGGGCTTGCCTGGTTTCAATGGAGCATGCGGGGGATGGGTGATTTAGGAGTTTGGGGACAGTGGGTGAATGGAATCAACGGGGAAATTGTTTTTGGGGGTTGTGATTGGGGGGCGGGTTAGGGCGCAGGAGAACTTAATTGTGGCTGGTTGGAGTGTTGAGAGCAGGGCGGTACTGGCCTAAAACTGCGTTGCTGAAATTAAGCGGTGCGCAGCTTCAACGTGCGACTCGTAGTCATGCAGGGCAACGTGAACAACTTCCGCATTCAGTTGCAGGACCGACAACATGCGATCAGACGCCGGGGGGGGGGTACGTCTCCACGCCCTCACTGATCCCACGTGTACCTCGGCGGAATCGAGCACCCTTTGTCTAAGCCGTTCACATTCAGGGCAGGGCGACTCCATTCAATGAATGTAACTGAGACTGACGGTTAGCCTGCGTAGTAACAATCACAATTGAAATTGCAGCCGCCCCCGAGGTGTAAAATCAGTTACCGTCTTCGGCTTCCTCGCCCAGTTGCAACGCGCGATCCTGCGCGTGTTCTCGGGTGCGGAACGTCATGCATTGTGGGTCTTCCTAAACGCAGAATGTGTCTGCGTATCCGTCGAATTTGATGTGCATGAGCCTTCCGTCTGGAAGGCTGAACTCTTCTGTGCCCTCTACCATACGCCCATCATACGTCGTGGGGGTTCAAGTCCCCCTCTCCGCACCATTGAAAATAAAGCAGTTCGGCTCTAAGAGCGACCCGGTTACCTGGTCGCTCTTTTCGTTTTGGACCCTATTTTAGACCTTATGCTTGTCAGGACCGCCCCAGCCCGGCCGAGAACACCTCGGACCGCTGAGGCCCAATCAAAACGGATCTTCATATTAGCGGGTTTGGCACCCCGGCGGCGTCTGGGGTGCCGGCACAGTTGTCAACATCCCGTTGCCACTGGTAAATCGTTGAAAGATAATGGAAACAAGCAATCTTACGCAACGACTAAGGGAACTCGATTGAACGCGCCGATCACCGATAGACCAATTCTCGAAAAGCAGGCCTGACGGTTGATGGCTCCAAAATCAGAATCCAGCGAAACTGCGAGATCAGTGCCCCCGCTCTTTCGCTGGGCTGGTAGTAAACGCAAGTTACTCCCGACGTTACTTGCTTACTGTCCCGCCGAGTTCAACACGTACATTGAGCCGTTTGCGGGGTCAGCATGCTTGTTTTTTTTGCTTCAGCCACACCGCGCCATCCTCGGAGATTTCAACGCACAGTTGATCGAAACGTACAGAACTGTGGCTCGGGCACCGCATGCGGTGGCAGCAAAGCTCGAAACGATGGCCGTCAGCGAAAGTTACTACTACGAACTGCGCTCACAAGATCCCGCTTCGCTAAAGTCAATAGGAAGAGCAGCGCGATTTGTCTACCTTAACCGTTTTTGCTTCAATGGCGTCTTCCGAACTAATCAGCGCGGCGAGTTTAACGTGCCCCGAGGAACAAAAACCGGACAGCTCCCCACGGGCACGGATCTGCGGTCGTGCGCCCAGGTCTTAAAGCGAGCAACTCTGATCGCCGGCGATTTCGAACGCACGATAGACCATGTAAAGTCCCGCGACTTTGTCTACCTTGATCCGCCATACTCTTCAGCGGATGAGCGGAACCGTGGCGAGTATGGCTATGGCTCCTTTTCTTCCGACGATTTGGACAGATTGGAAGAATCGCTCCGCAGGATTGACCGGGAAAAAGCAACCTTCGTTTTGTCCTACCGGTGCAGCAAGACGGTCAGAACCCGATTCCGGAACTGGCATCAGCGAACATTGACGGTCCGGCGCCACGTTGCGGGATTTTCGGAGGATCGCCGTGACGTACGGGAAATGCTGATTTCAAATCGCCCAATGGAATTGCAAAGGCACCGATGAGTACTGCGAAACTCCTGCGATTGGCAATCGCCAGCGATCTGCATGCGCACTCGAACCACGCTCAGAGTCCGTCTCATCTTAACGCTTCTGCACCTGAAGACTTTGCGACTCAACATCCGATCGTGGGCTTACTTGAACTAATTAAGCGGGATTCACTGACCGCTACTGCTTTGCTGTGCCCAGGGGATTTGGGGCATCAGGCTGACCCGAGCGGTATTCGATATGCCTGGTCCGCCTTGGATCGGGTAGCGAGCGCACTCGGGGTTGATTTCTTCACCGCAACCGCGGGCAATCATGACATCGATTCGCGCTTTCAAGGAGATGATCACGACCCAGAACACATTCTAAAATCGCTCACGCCGACTTTCCCCTTCAACGACGAGCCAATGGATGATCGCTATTGGGCGCGTGCATATGCGATTAAAGACCACGAGCAGTTTCGTCTGCTCGTACTGAACAGCAGCGCGTACCACGGAAATACCGCAACCGAAAAAAACCACGGGCGAGTCGACAAACGCACGATCGAGTGTTTACGCAAAGACCTTGCACAGCGCGTTCGACGGGACATTAATGTGCTGTTATGTCATCATCACCCGCACCAGCAGGCAGAACTCGGCTTGGGTGAGGATGACGTCATGAAACAGGGGCAAATCCTGCTCGACATGCTTGGGTCCGGTGCTTATGGTCGGTGGCTGGTGATCCACGGACACAAGCACCACCCAAAAATCTCATACGCAGCTGGCGGCGGGGGTTCGGCGGTGGTATTTTCTGCTGGAAGTCTCTGTTCAACCTTGTATCCGGGACTTCAGACTGTGGCGCGTAATCAGTTTTACCTCATCGAGGTTGATCCTGAGAAATGCGAAGAGCGCGGACTCGTCGGCAACGTTAGAGCCTGGGATTGGGCGCTTGGCAGTGGTTGGATTGAGGCTCGAGATGGATCTGGATTACCGTCTGAATTCGGTTTCGGAACCAGGGCGGACCCAGAACTTTTAGCAAAGCGAATCGCAGCGGTGATCACGGGACCGGACTCGATGCAATGGGAGGATTTGTTGGCCAGCGTCCCTGACCTCACATATGTGCTGCCCCAAGACCTCGAGAGGATACAAGCCGAACTGAAGGCGAAATACACAATCCAAATTACGAAGAGCGGTTCGCGGCCCTCTGAAATCAGCAGGTGTATATGACAGCCCAGCTCCCGACTATTTTTGAGTCGTTCAATGCTCGCGCGCTGACTCCCGACCAAGTTGCGGCCTCCTTTGTTCCCTCTCGCCAGTTTCAGGACCTGTGCAAGCGGTGTCACACGATCGTCTTGGGGCCGCGCGGTAGCGGTAAGACCACTCTGTTAAAGATGCTCCAACCGGCCGCGCTAGAGGCCTGGAGAAACCCACTCGCGGACGAGGTTGCTTCTCGGATTGATTTCACCGGTGTTTTTGTCGCCACCGACATTAGCTGGAGCCAACAACTCTCGGCGCTCGGGCACGGGCGGTTGGAGCCAGACACGCAAAGACTGCTGGCGAACGCGAGCTTCACGACCCACGCTTTGCGGTCTCTTATAATCGCCTTCCAGCAACGGTGCGGATCGGCGGATGCGTCGCATGCTCGCAGAATTAACCGCGTCCAAATTGCCGGCGCCTCACAAACCGAAATCGTTAAGGAAATCGCGGCGGCATGGCACATCTCCGGAATTGGCGCTAGTTTATTTGCCCTCCGCCAAGCTCTGACGAGACGGCTCTCAGAGATTCGCGAGATCGCCAGCAAAGAGGTCCTGTTGGGTGTGGATGGGCGGAATGAGCGTCTCGCGACTAACCAGTCGCTCCACCTCCACTTCCTTAGCGCGGCGGGCGTCGCCATTGAGGCCTTAGAGCACTACGGTGAACTAGTGGCAGGAAAGTGGGCCTACCTTTTTGACGAACTTGAATTAGCCCCTGCTTGGGTTCAGGACGAATTAGTCAAATCCCTCAGATCTACCGATGATCGATTTCTCTTCAAGCTCGCGTTGAATCCTTTCACAAGCAACAACCATCTGATGCAGGCCGCGACCTCACCGGCAGCTGGTCAGGACTTCGATCAGATTGCACTCTGGTATGCAGAGAAACGCGATGCATATTCCTTCTGTCAAAGTTTGTGGAGCCAATTACTGAAGGACAAAGGTATGGGAGGCTTGGATGCGAGTTCGGTATTAGGCCGTTCATATTTCGAGTCCGACCCGCAAGATGTTTCCGAAACAGGCTCGGCTTATGGGCCGGGCTCTCGATGGGCCAAACGGTTCGCCGCACTCGCTGCTAAAGATCAGACTTTTACAGACTACTTGACGCATCATCAGCTAACGCCAAACAACCTCGACGCGAAGCAAGGAGCCGAACGCGCCTCCGAAGTGCGGAAAATTGCTCCCATCGTTGCAGTGCGAAACTTCTATCGCAAGAATCCTAAAGACCCAAAGACTGCGGAAGCCGGCTTGCGTGGCCGCAAGACGGCGGAATTGTATGCTGGTGCCGATTCCATCTTTGCAATCACCGAAGGTAATCCCAGGTGGTTCATCGGATTAATGGGACGACTGCTGGCCACTTTGGCACAAGATGCGCCGCGCATCCCGCCACACCGACAGGGAAAGGAGCTGTTTGATGCAGCCCAAAGATTCACGGCCACTTTGCGTACAATACCGGTCGTGACTTCGGGAAGTTCATTGTCCGTGGGCGTTATGCAAATCGTCCGAGTCGCAGGCCGGTATTTCCATTTTGAAACAGTTCGCGGTGTGTTTCGTCCCGAACCCCCAGGTAGCTTCACTGTGGACTCAAAGACTCCAGAGCAGACTCTCCAAGTCCTAACCCAAGCTCTCAATGCTGGCGCGCTCGTCTACGTGCCAGACGACGATGGCCAACTGATCCTCACCTCTTTGAGGGGAAAGCGCTTCAGACTTTCGTACCTCCTCGCGCCGCTCTACGGCTTTCCAGTACGTTTGGGAAAGGACGTTGCCCTCAGCACCGTCCTCCGGTCGAACGATAACAAACCCGATGATTTTGAGAATGGGCAACTAGATTTTATGGATGGCGAAGATGTTGAGTAATCACGTCGGCGTACGCAGTCTTCCAGAAGATTGGGGCGCGCAGGACTATGATCTCTGTATCACGACAGTCGGCTACGAGCGCCGAGCCCGCTATATCGCCGAACACTTCAGGCCTAAAGCTGAAATCAAAGTCGCTTGTGGCTTCCGCGACCAACAAGTATTAGAGTACTCACGAAACAGCGACTTTTTTAAGTCGCAGGGATTCGAAGTCGAGCACCCGCCGGAGGCTGGATACAGCGATTGGGCGCAAGCTGTCCTACGCCGAGTACCCTCGGATCAATCGTCGATTCGCGTCCTTGTTGACATCTCTAGTGTCACTCGTTTCAGAATGGCGACTTTGCTCGTACAATTGCGGGAATGTGGTCGAGCCAAGCTCACCATTTCCTTCGTCTATTCCCTCGCCGCCTTTACTCCGCCACCAGAAATAATTCAAGCCAATTCCCATGTTGGTCCATTGACTCCCGAATTTGCTGGTTGGTGGGAAGAGCCGGACCGGGCGTTGGTCGCTGTCGTAGGCTTAGGATATGAAGAGGATAAGGCATTAGGAGCGGTTGAGCATCTACAGGCCGCCGAGGTATGGACTTTTGTTCCTGTGTCAGAAGTCACGGCCTACTCGCCCGCGCTCGTACGCGCGAACAGAACATTACTCGAAGGCGTTCCACCAAACCACCAACTTGCCTATCGTGTGCAAGATCCTCTGGCTTGCTTCGCAAGGCTAGAATCCCTTACTTTTGGATTGAGTCAAGAGAGAAATCCCGTTCTTCTGCCATTCGGTCCGAAACTGTTTAGCCTCTGCTCGTTACTTGTTGGCTTATTAAACCCGTCCATTCCAGTATGGCGAGTGAGCGCTGAAGGACAGGAAGTTCCCGTCAATCGAGAGGCAAGCGGTTTTGTTTACGGACTGCAAGTGATCTTGTAGTCACCCTCCCTGATTGTCGGGGAAGACAGAGGAACTCACCTCTGTTCGGCCCGTTGGGCCTTTATCCACTTATCCATTTTCTGCCCGCCTTTCCTGAATGTCGGCAAGGGACACGATGTGATACCGGTCGAAACGTTCTGTGTCGCTGCCGCGCATCTTTCGTATCAATACTTCGAGAAGCCGTTTCTTAAATTGACGAATCGCTTCGATCATTCAGTCGCGTCAGCCTGAACACCGGGACGATCTTAGCTGGCAGGGCGAAGTCTCCTTCAGGCAATCGGAAACGCTCAGCCGATACGCCCACCCGTCCTCGTTGCGGATTTCCGGTATTCCCACACTGCCGGCACTGCAGGCCCGGGACGCCCGCGCAGGCTTTGCAGGGGCGGGCGGCCGTCACGTTTCCGAGGTAGGAATACCGGGTGCCGCGCGTGTTCGGGGGGAGTGGCGTGCCGGGCCGGATCGAGTGGTGCTCGAGTGTATCGGTCAGCCGGACCACATGGCAGACGGAACGCTTTCCGGAGCTGCCTACGGCTCCCAACTGCTTCGGCGCGGCCTTCGCCCACCAGCCGGGCAGCCTGCACGGCGTGAACGGTCCTGACCACGCGATACGTGCCGTCCGCAGCCGGCGTACCTGCCGGATCGCCGCTCGAGGCCAGACGCGAAGCGATGTGCATCCAGGGCGGCCGCCGTTGGCAGTCTCGTTCCACTCGGCCGCAAGCCGTTTAGGTTCGGATGGGAATGACACGTCCATCCCTGGTGACAACGTACCTGGTGTGATGCAATGTGTCCGTCGCAGACAAGGTCGCCGGGGTCAAGAATAGATACCATGATGCAAATGGAACGAAGGCTATCGTTGCATCGACGCCAATTTGGATGCGCCATACTGTCCGCTGTTCCAGGGTGGTCGGCGGCAATGTTGGGCGCCGACGATTCGCAAGACTCGATTGTGAAATGGATCCGTCAGCGAGGTTTGCCACTGCGCGGGGTCTTTCCCGATCTGCCGCATGCTGATCTTGCGCCGCTGAAGCGGGTTCTCTCTGGTGTACAAGTAGTGGGCGCAGGCGAAAGTAACCATGGCACCAGCGACTACCAAAGCTTTAAGCACCGCTTATTCCGCTTTCTGGCCGAGGAAATGGGGTTCACCGCATTCGCCCTCGAAGCCAGCTACTCGTCATGCAGAGCGATCGATGATTACGTCGTAAAGGGTACTGGCCGGCTTGAGGACGCGCTCACCGGCCAGGGCTATACAGTGTGGGACACATTGGAGATGACCGCTCTGCTGGCATGGATGCGTGAGTACAACCAGTCCCCGAAAACAGGGTTGAAGAAGTTGCGGTTCTTCGGTCTGGATATTTCCTACAACCAACGCGGCCGGACAAACGTGCTGGCATATCTGCAGCGACATGCGCCAGACCGACTGGCAATGGCTGAGAAGCTGTTCGTTGCGATGGCAGAGGAAGATGGCAAATGGCCCGGACGCACGGACCACGCTCGCGTCAAAGAGATGCTCACCGAAGTTCAGGCCTTAGCTGCTTTCGTGCGGGAGACGGGCCGGAAGGTTCCAGCCGCGGCCGACCCTATGGATGATGCGGTTTGGGATATGACCGTGATTGAACAATGGGTGATCTCCAACAGCGGTGGCGTGGACCGGACTGAGTGGATGGGGCGTAACCTGAATCGCCTGCTGGATTGCTACCCGGGCATGAAGGTGCTGACTTCGGCTTTCAACAACCACGTCGCGCACACCCCAGGCACCATTGGAGGCTTAGCGAAAGAGAAACTGGGGAAGAGCTACTATGCTCTGGGAGCTGAGTTCGGAGCCGGGACTTTCCGCGTCCGCACGAAGGATTCAGACAATTTCTTCAGCAATTATCGTGAGATTACGCCAGGGCCGGCTCCGGAGCGAAGCGTCCCGTGGTATCTCGCCCGGTCGGGGAAAGGATCGCTGCTGCTCGATTTCAGAGAGCCATCCACCAGAAAAGCAGTAGCGGATTGGATCGATAAGCCTCAGATGATGGATAAGGTTGCCTGGTCGCCCCAGGATGACACGCTCTACAAGCCGTACGTTATGCCCGAGTCGTACGACGGTATCTATTTCATCGATAAAATTCGGCCAACTCGCCCGACTGAAAACGGAAAGGTTAGCGCTCGTGACAGGCTACGGTTTTGATTAGGGCCGCCGTGATGCTGTGAAGCAGCGCGACGCGTGCAACGTGACGCGTTGGCCCGGCGGCATGACACGTTATGCTCGCGCGCGCATTTCACCGTTAACCTCGGCGCAACTGCCTTACTCGCGTTGCTGCTGTGGACGCTCAGCGTCAATGAACCGTGTGTGGTCCGGAAGGGACGAGTTATCCGGTACGTTACACGTTCACGGACGTGCCGCCCCAACTCTCCGGCTCAACATCCGCCATGGATTCGGTGAAATCCCATCTGTGTCCATAGAAGTCCTCTGCGTTATATTGGCGCTCACCATAAACGTGGTCAGTCGGTTCCGAAAGGATGTGAGCACCCGCCAACCGCGCGCACTCACAGTGCTCCCATGCGTTGGCGATGCGAACCTGAACAACGCACGAATGGTTCGGCACCACATTGCCCTCGGCGATGGTGAGGCAGCCCTCGCCGGCGCGCATCTGAATACGGTGATTCGCGATCCGCAAACGCACGGTAAAGCCAAAAGCATTCCCCAGCCAAGACGCTGCAACACCAGGATCGGGGTAGTAGAGAACGGGAATCACAGGACAGGGCGGGACGGAACGGTTGTGGCGCATGGCACTCTGAGGATTTGCTCAAGCCAGCTTACCAGTTTGGCTGTAGCATGCGGGCTGCACCTATGCAGCGAAGTTGGCGGTGGCTTCGGCAACAGCGGCAGCGAGCGCGACGATCCTGGTTGCCTGTATCCTGGAAGTTCCCATCAGAACCCGGTAAGCCGTATTCGAGCGTAACTTGCAGGTCGCAGCGATCCGCACAGATTTATGGTCGACACACATCGTCACCCAGCCGGAGAAACCTCGCGGCATTCCGGCAGAGAATATCGCGCTTCTGATCATTTGAAAGAAACGACGGCGCGGAGGTTCGGCGTATTGCCAATTCGATGGCGTCAGGCCATACCATTTGGTCGCTTCCAAACATGATGCGATCTGAAAAACCTGCCTCGACGATGCGACGCAAATAGGCGTCGAATTCGGCCTCAGGCAGTGCCCAATTGATGACTGCGAGATCAACATGGACCTGCGGGTGAGCCCATAGCAGGCCGAGCAGCTCGTTCAGGAACGGCCATCCTGCGTGACAGATGTACACCCGTAGTTTTGGATGTCGAATGAGCACGTCCTCGAGGAGCAGCGGATTACTAAGCCGCATCCGATACTCCGGAAAACCACCGTACGCGGCGCCGCGTGGCCCCGGGCCCATGTGAATGCCTACGGGAATATCGAGCTCTTCGGCAAGAGCCCAGTAGGGTTCCAGTTTCGGCGAAGCGGGTTCAAGACCCAGGTATTGAGGACAGAACTCGGCAAGTACGGCCAGTTTTCCGTCCTTGTGCATCTGCCTTAGTGTTGCCGGTGAAACATTGAGCGGTTCGACCGCTAGTTTCTCTCCAACAGTGGGCAAAATAATTCCGGGAAGCAGCCTTCCGCCTACCTGGCCCGCGTACAACTGCAGCTGATCACCGCTCGCAACTGCCTTGACAATATGATTCTGATCCAGCGCGGCAACGTTACGCCGGTACATCTCCTCGGGTGTCTCGCCGGAAGCAAAGCCCGTTCTCCGGCTGGTCATGTTGGGCCCGAGCCACATCGTGTGAAAATGCATGTCTATGACCGGCATGCTGCCTCCCGCTGGAGTCTCCTGCGCGGACAAACTCACTGGCATCAGGAAAATCAAGATTGAAAGGCAAACCCAAGTGAGTGGAGACAAATGAACGGAGTACCTGTTTCGATGTGAAGTTGGCAAGAATGCTCCTCCTGGCAGTGACTGGCTGCGGCGCGTGGCTGAGACCTATCGTTCCGGCCCCTCTGAGGTATTTGCAGACACAAAGGCCATTTGGTCTGCCACATTTTCGGCTGACAAGACACCGTGCCCAACTCCGTAGTCTATGTCAAGTAAGATAGGTTTTCCACTCGTAGTATCTGCTTGCAACCGAGCTGCGAACTTCGCGGAGAAATACGGAGGGACTCGGGGATCGTTAATGCCGTGAATGAGCAAGACAGCAGGGTAGTTCACGCCGTCTCTGATCTTCTGATAAGGATCCATCGCGAGGGTCGCCCTAAACTCCTGCTCCGATCCGATACGTCCAAACTCGGGGTGTCCCTTGCCAAATTCTGTGAAGGACAGCCGTAACGGATTCATAAGTCCCGCGCTGATTACCACTGCGCTGAAGAGATCCGGCCGCTCAGCCAGGGCATTCCCGGCTAAGATTCCTCCCGCACTCACGGCCACAGCTGCTAACTGATGTGACGTTGTGTATCCGCGCCGGATGAGATACTCCGCACAAGCGATAAAGTCCTTCCATGTGTTGGGTTTATTCACGCCTGTACCCGCGTTCTGCCACTCCTCCCCATATTCCCCGCCCCCGCGCGCTCCCACCCACGCCTGGATACCGCCTGTCTCAAACCAGGGAATCGCTCGGGACGCAAAGTACGGGGCGGTCCACTCCACGCCGGAAGCGCCATAGCCGAACATCATTGTCCGGGTCGGCCTGCGTGGATCCCGATTTTGCGGGGAAATGATTACGAGCGGCACCAGGACGCCGTCATGGCTTGGAACATTGATCCTCTCCACCTTCAAAGCAGGCATTTTGATCGCAGTTTGTGGAAGCCACTCTGTATTCGTGAGTTTTTTTGCCTCGGGATCCCAGGCGACTATTGAGGGCGGCTCTGTCCAGGATTCCAGCTGTAATAGAACACCCGGCTTTGCGGGATCGGCAGCCATGATCCTGGCTGAAATATTAGGAGGAATGGGCAGCATCTGCCGCGTCCACGATTGATAGTCAATCCGGTATAGTGTACGCTCGCCCCCGTGCAAGGTTTGTACGTACAAGCCGTCCTTCGCCGGTACACTTGCTTCAACCACCGCGTCGCCTGCGGGAAAGATCGCTCGGCCGGAGGCAACACCAGAATCTGTGGCACTCACGCGTAAAATCTCAAATCTCGGCGCATTCTTCGAGGTGCGGAGGAACAGCGTGGCGCCGTGTGTCGAGATATCCCGAATTTGATCATCGCGACTGTTCACCCTGCGCCAGGGGATGGGTTTATCTCGTAAGTGAGAAGTGGACGCGATAAAGAATTCTTTTCGTCCATCACCGGCAGCACCGATTTGCGCAATCAGGTATGAAGCATCTCTCGTGAACCACACAAAGGAGAGGCCGGACTGCAATGGGCCGTCTGACCTTGTCCAAGGCTCGAATAACGGCAAGTCTTCCGTTTGCTTCATACCGAGCGTATGCAGCATCACCTGGCTACCCTGCAGTGAGCCGCTTGTTCCGAGCTTCCTGTAAACGAGAGAACGGCTGTCCGGCGCCCACCAGGTTCCGCTGAAGCTCTTGATCCCTGGGGGCTCAATCATGTCGGTTTCTTTGATCACGTCTGGCAGCAATGACCCGGAGTTCACATCCACGACGTGCAAGTCTCCGACTTCACGCCCCGCGGTTGACGTTACATAGGCAACGTACCGGTCATCGGGTGAAACGTCGAACTCGTCAATCGCCGGGTGCTCCGAACCTTCGGGAGTCGCCGCCAGAACTTTCTCGGGCCCTGTCAGACGATCTCGAACGCAGAGCCTGGCAGAACGGCTCGCAAATTCCTGTTTGACGTAGACGTACCGTTCGCCTTCGCGCCGAATACGCTCGATCACGGTGCCTTGTGTTTCGACTTCTCGTTGGCGCTTCAGGAAGTCCTGGTGAGAGGAGAGGCCATCGAGATACCTCCGAGAATATTCGCTTTGGTTCTTGATCCAGACCAGCAACTCTGGATTCTTCATGTCCTCCATCCACCGGTAGGGATCGACTACGCGCTGGCCGAAATACTCCTCCGCAGCCAAGCGCACTGGTGGCCTGGCGAGCGGGGGCCCATCCCCGGATGCGCGCCACAAACTGCCGACGCTTACAGCCAGCCCGACAGAAAACAGACATGCTTTACCAATAGTCATCTATCTTCCCGAACGGAGTGCATCGTCCCCTCCGATGGTTGTTGGTTTTGGTCGAGCTGAGATTCTGCCGGAATTTTTTCCAAGCTCCACATGGGGATCACAATGTTGTGTCGAACCTCTTAAGATTTACTTGTAAGGCGGTCCGCGCTCTGTGTCCTTAAGAAGTTCCTAATTCTCGCCTGCGGCGGCAGCTGCGGCATGTTCTACGATGAACATGATCGTGCGGGAAATTTACAAGTTCGCCTCGTTCGTTCTCGATGCCGAAGACCGCATCCTCACGCAGGACGGCAAGCGCGTCCGCGTTTCGCCGAAGGCCATCGATCTCCTGATTACCCTGATCCGGAGCGAGGGCCGCCTCGTCGACAAAGACCATCTGCTAACCACTGTTTGGCCTGAGGTGGTGGTGGAAGAAGGCATTCTGGCTGTGCATGTTTCCCAGTTGCGGAAGGCTTTGGGTGGCGCTCGCCACCTTATCGAGACTGTACCGGGCTCCGGATATCGCTGGGTTCGCGAATCATCCGCTGCCATTGTCCATAGCGCCGAACTTCACGAGTTGATTGGGACGGGGCGGGTACACCTGTTGGCAGCGTCGCCCGAGGATGCCCAGCGAGCGGTCGCCGCTTTTCAGAAAGCGGTGCTTCTCGATCCTTTCTACGCCCCCGCGCAGGGAGGGTTGGCGCTGGCCTGGTGCGCTGAAGCTCAGTTTCGGTTCAGGGAGCCATACCCAAAGGCTAAGGCCGCAGCGCTGGCTGCTTTGACTCTAGATCAGTTCTGCGCCGACGCCTGGGTAGCGCTCGGCTCCGTTTTGTTTTTTAGCGAATGGAATTGGGCCGAAGCCGAAGCCGCCCTGAAACGGGCTCTCGAGCTGGTGCCGAATCACAGCGAAGGTTGTTTGACGTATGGCCAGCTGGCCGAAGCGCTCGGGCGTTTGGAAGAGGGGCTTCGGCTCAAGCAGAGGGTGCTTGAAAGTTACCCATCCTCCCCACTCGTGCACCTGCAGATGGCTCTATCCTATTGGCATCTGCGTCGATACGAAGATTCGCTGCAATGGGCGGAGAAGGCACTGCAAGCGGACCGGCGCAACCTCTTGGCCCGCAAACTCATTTTAGGCAATTACAAGATGAGGGGCGACTTCGATCGTTTCATGTGGACTCTCCTGTCCGGCTACCAGGACCGTGGCGTCTCTGAGGAAGTGATCGGGGCTCTCAGCCAGCTCTACGCCGAGGGCGGCCGAATCGCGATCACCCAGAATCTGATCGGGCAGTTAGCCGCCGCTGATCAGCCGGGCTCGGCGTTCACGCTCGCGATCTTCCATGGTGAGCTTGGCAATCTGGACGCGTCGTTTGATTATTTGTCGCGTGCGCTCGACAGCCGGGATCCATGGCTCGTTCACCTGGCCGTAGCGCCCCAATGGGATCCACTACGTCCGGACCGCCGCTTTTCTGCATGTCTCGCGCGCATGGGATTGGAGAAGACGGCGTCTGTTATGGAATTGCAGCGAAGTGCTGGCCGTTGATAAACCCTGTGTAGTCGCCTCAAGCGGCACTCAAACAAGCGCAGGAGTATGCATTGAACCTGGTTGACTTCCATGAAGAATCTCGCTGCCGTACTGCTATTCCCATCGCGTTGGGCAGGTTCAAATCCTTCATTCAACTGGATGCCGGATCCAAACACCAAGGCGCTGCGGTTCGCCCGGAGGTGCTCTCGGAAACGATTCTGCGTAGCTTCGAGGTTTGGGGCGGAATCGATACTGCGATAGACGGGTTCTCATGGAACGCCTCGCGTTATTTCCCGGTCCCCGGCATTATTCAGGCCGCCTCGGAGGTCTATGCGGGTCATGATATACGCGACCTCGCCCATAATTGCGCGGGGGAGGACCACCTAAAAACGACGCAACAGGCGATCACCCAATTGGTAGCAAAAGCTCAGAAGCAAGGCCTAAAACAGCTGATCATAGTGACAGGTGTACCTGGTGCTGGAAAGACCTTAGCTGGCCTCAACGTGGTGCAAGCTCTTGCCAGGGAACTTAACCTTGAGAAAGACCAGGCATCATTCCTTTCCGGCAATAAGCCCTTGGTTAACGTACTTCAAACGGCTCTGCGGCGGAGCGGCAGCAGGAAGAAAGGTGCAGCGCGTTCGATACGGTCGCGAATCCGGGAGATACATCGATTCATAAAAGACAGCTATGAAAACGGCCGTGCTCCTGCTGATCGACTCGTAGTTTTCGATGAGGCGCAGCGAGCCTGGACCGCGGCACATAATCTCAAGAATTTTGGCCGCAACTGCTCAGAGCCAGAGCTGGTCCTTGAGATCATGGGGCGCCATGACGGTTGGGCTGTTATTGTCGCATTGGTCGGGGGAGGCCAGGAAATCCACACAGGAGAAGCTGGGCTAGCTGCCTGGGGTGACGCCATTGGGAGGCATCCGGAGTGGAATGTCATCACATCGCCCGAGGCAATATTGGGTGGTTCATCCGTCGCAGGCTCGCGGCTCTTTCGTGACGGACTTATTGCTCCAACGCAAATCAAACAAGAGCCGGCCCTTCATCTTGCAATCTCGAAGCGTTCATACGAGAGTGTCGTGACGGCAGCATGGGTAAACGCTGTCCTCGATGGCAAATCAGAGGAGGCTCACAGGCTTAGCACTCAAGGATTGCCTATTTACATCACGCGCGACTTAGACGTTGCTCGATCCTGGTTGAGGGCGAATGCGAAGGGTGACCGTCGTGCCGGCCTCATAGCAAGCTCGGGAGCCGCCAGACTTCGGGCAGATGGCGTCGAAGCTCCTGCATACAAATTCCTTCAAGGAATCGACTACGTGAAGTGGTTCCTCGAACCCGCGGGTGACCACAGATCTTCCAATCAGCTCGAGGTTGCGATGAGTGAATTTGAGATGCAAGGACTTGAGATAGATTTTGTCGCGCTACTGTGGGGCGGGGACATGGTGTTCCCAGAAGGAAAGTTACTCGCAAGAGCCCTTCGGGGAGTAAATTGGTGCGGGGTCAGCGGAACGGGCGACCCGCAGGCGTCTGCCGACGATCCACAAGGATAGATCTAGGCTTCGCGTCAGGGAGGATCTATCGCGCCCAACGCGAATGCCGGCCCGAATGCCTACGCAGCCCCGTCGTCCGTCTTCCCAATCTCCGCCTTTCGCGCCCGACCCTCCGCTGCGCGCTTCAGACGCTGGAGCGAGTCCGCAACGCTGTTGTGCGCACGCTCGCCCACGCGATTCAGCAATTGGCCCCGCCACCCGGGCGGGAACGAGAAGTCTCAGCCGTAGCGGAGCATGCAACTACCCGCGTCGATCGGCGAACAAACGATCCGGTTGTCGCCGAGCAGCCCGAACGGCAGCATCGTGTGGAATCGAATTGCGTGCCGCAGCGCGTCCACTTCCAAAATCTCGCCGTCGATCCGCAGCCGCCGGCACACGGTCCAAGCGAAGAACCGTTGGCCTACCGCCGCCGGTCCTGCCGGTTCAACCCGATCGACCGTCATATCCCAGAACCCCCCGTACCCGGCCGGGTCCATCAGCAACTCCCAAACGACCTCGACCGGGGCCTGCACCCGGTCGGCCGGACACACGTTTACGGCCATGCTTGTTCGCTCCTCCCTGGCCGTTCCCTCATCCTTCGGAAGCCCACTGCGGGCCGAATTCTGTAGTTTGGCAACTCCTTCGAGTTTAACGACTGTGCACCATTCGGCAACTCGCCTCCGACGTCATACGCTTACCGCCCATCCCTCCGGCCGCCGCGGAGAAGGGGCGCGACTACTTGTGTGTGTCGGTATGTCGGACGTCGACGCGCCCCAGTAGAGGGTTAGTACTCCCGATAGATCCCGCCTAGTCCGGCAGCGTTTAGGATGAACTAGATTCAAGCACGCATAACAGTGGTGCGCTCAATCGATTGCACGCATGATCGGATGGACCCACTATGATAGCTTCGTCTCTGGGATTTTTGGCAGTACGCCTCAGGACGGATGCACAAACGGCCATTACGCCCACGGGCTATCTCGGGCGATCCAGTTCTCCAGATCGATGACTTTCGCTCGAGTGGAACCCCCTGATAAGGGATGTTACATCCGGCGTCGTGAGCAACTGTTCGCGACCGCAAACGGGTGAATTGCGCCACTTAGGATCTATCTAATTCGTTCGCAATTATGGCGTCGCCGATCCGCGTCAACTCAGTTTTTGAGGGGCTTTACGCTTGATTCGGAATGACCCGACTGCCTGGAAGCGGCGCAGCCGCGCCAATTACTCAGGATTCGTGATGGAACGTAGCACAGTTCGACGGCGGTTTCTGGACACTACGAACGTAAGACCCGAAAGAATTACTCCAACGAGCGGAAGACTCGACGGTTCAGGAGCCTGAGCGACTACATAGTCGAGAGCAATCGATGTGTCCCCGACGCCGTCGTTCCTGAGCAACAGTCCCCGGAGCGCGGCACAGCCGATGCTGTCGGGTAGGAACTTGACGCTGCCGTCGGCGAATGCAAAGGGCACTGCGCCACTGACATTGCTCGAGAAGCCGCTCCCGCCGAGAGTAGGGCATGTCCCGACCGGCAGGTCGACCGGTGCGGTCCAAGCAATCGCGGATCCACTACTCTCGCCGACAAGGATGGTGTTGCTCGTGCCGTCAGTAATTGAGGTAACGTTGACACCCGGGGAGCCTGGAAAGATGGAATTGGGATCTACTCCGGCGGCGTAGTCCGTGTTTGTCGATCCGATAGGAGCTACGGGGTTGCGAAACACCGCCGGCATTTGCGCGAGCAGGCCGATGTTCACCGGATCATTCCATGCTTTCGAGAGATCGAATTGGTCATAGAGTGCAGTTTGTCCCAGGAAAGGCAGTATCGCTACCCGCCAACTCAACAGCGGCGTGCCTACAGGACCCACATACTGGGCAGGGAAGCTTTGGTATGTGGATCGGTAGTCATTGAGCGCGAGCGCGATCTGCTGGAGATTCTGTACGTCCTGCGCTCCATTAGCGTCGAGCGTAATCGTCGAGCCAGCGCTGGTACTCGCAATTGCCATCAGTAGCATGGTTCCAAGCTGCAAAGTTTTTAATCTGCTCATGTAAGCGGCCTCCGCCAGTGGTGATCCCGTTCATGCGGTAAGTTCCGACCCCCGGATGGAGAATACTAGTTGGTCGGTCGAAGTTCCGGAAACCCGGCTATTGTCGCATCGCGGGAGGCACCCCGTCAACGCGCCGGGCAGTGGAACAGTACAGGATCGGAATGCGGTCAAGTTCCTGTTTCCTTCTATCACGGTCGGCGACTCAAAAACTCGGGGAGGCTGCTCTAAATAGATTGTCCTAACTCGTCGAGACGGTGCCCATCATTGCGCCGTGGTATGTTCTACAAAGCTCACCCGTTTGGAGTCAAGCATTTGAAGGCCGACGTGCCACATCGCGCAGTGTGACGTTCTCCGGCGCGGGCTAACCCGTTTGACGTTCCTTTTCTGAAAAGTAAAGGCTGCCCAGAATTGTTTCAAAGTTGTTCCCGGATGATCGGCTACCCGGAAACCGAGTGGGCGTTTGTAATCTGGGTTGCGAGTAGTCGCGCAGCGTTTACCAACCCTGAGGATCATTGTTTCTGGATCGCTTTTGGCCCGAGTAGCCAAGAAGCGCGCCGCCAGTGAGCACGGGATCAATGAGCCGCTGACGGGCATGAGGTGGAGCCGAAAATGGGTGCCGCACCTGTGGAACTGCTGGATTTGGATGCCGCTCTGGAGGCGCTCGCCCGTGAGGACGGTTCACTCGCGCAACTTATCGAAATGCGCTATTTCGGAGGAATGACCGCGGAGGAAGCCGCCGAGGCGCTCGGTAAGTCCGTCCACATCGTGCGGCATGATTTGCAACTGGCTCAAGCCTGGCTGAGCCGGCGATTGAGTAAGTAACACCTCAGCCCTTCGCCCGGCCTTCCATCGCGCATTGCGCAGATCGTCGCTCGCGGTGACCGCCTCAAGGCGTCCATCTGCCTTAGTTTGGCGCAAGCAAGAGAGCAATATCGGGAACCCCTCAATGCTATGCTGTGTTGCCATGGACGCCAATACACGCACGCGCAAAACGCGAACCTTGTTCGTGTATCTCGCCATCTTAGCGATAGGTGTTGCCCCGTTGGTGAACAGTTTCGGGAACCCGCGGCTTGCAGAGCTTCATGGTCCCGATGTTCTTCAACTGACGGCGATCGGGTTTTGCGCCGGCCTCGCCCTCGGCATGTTCCCTGGCCCGTTCTTCAGCGGGCGCCGGTCGTCATAAGATCTGCGTCCCAGTCTGAGATAAGAACCCGGAAAAACGGGGCAGGTCAGGTCCTTGCCGATTAGCCGCGATGGCCAAACATCTATTGCGGCGTGCAATGACACTTCTGCGCCTTTACCTGCGCGGAAATCGCGTGCAGCCTTATGAGAGCGTGGGCTTTGGCCTGCGGCGTCGGGGCATCGTCCACGGCGTCAAGAGCACTTTGCAATTCGTTGCACAACAGCGGGCACATCGAATGCGCCGCCGGAAACGCCTCGTGTATCATTCTCTCTACCTCTTCATGTGTTGGCAGAGCCTTCCCGCGTGGGTTCGTTTGTTCTTCAGACACAATGGTCCCCCCTGTTCTCATTCATAACAACGCCCCTTTATTCCGGTGTGCAGGTACAATGCTTCAAGATCATCTGAACTTCGATTGCGTGAAGTCTTGCCAGGAGTTGAGCGTGTTGCTTACTGCCAGGAAGCCCACCGTTATTCTGTAGTGCCTCCCAGGCGATGGCAAATTCATCGCACAACGGTTTACACATCGACTTAGGAGGAGGGAACGCATCGTTAACCATTTTTTCCAGTTGCTCGTGCGTGGGGAGGGGCTTGTGGGAATGTTTCTCGGGTTTCGTTTGGTCGGACATAAGGTTTCGATGCTATCACGGAACTAATGCTTCAGATGACTTATTTGTATTACGTTTTGACAAATGTTAAGCCACCCCGTAACGAGATGTTTTTCAGAGAGTCGTGACGAACCTTCATCGCACGTGCGGCGCTACAGGGATACAGGTTGGCGGAATTACAGAGGTTTTTGGCCGCAGGATCAATGAGCCAACCAGAGGGCTTCCTAAGCGTTGCAATTTCCTCAAAGTAAGCCGCAAAAGTAATCAGTTATGACTTGTTGTTATTACCGAGAGCGAGTTGATCTAATGTGGCTGCCATTGTAGTGATTCGAGTTGGCTCGAACCGTGATGACGGCAGACCATATGTGGCAACGGGCGGCGCTGATCGAGATGAATCAGGCGAACTGCGAGGTGGCTGACGGGCAGCCGGTTTCGGGAGATACGACGTATCTGACGGTGGTGGACCGCGACGGGAATATTGCGAGCTGGACAGAGGATCTCGGCGGTTTTTGGGTCGGGCGTGACGGTCGCGGCGCCTCCATCGCCGCCTAAGATTCATCCCGTAATCCACCAGATTCGACACGAACTGCGCGGTTTACGAAGGCGGTGGCGGCGGGTTGCGACATCAAGGTGGAGGGGCGGTTTCCGTCGGCGACGCTTCAGAAGTTATCGGAGCGCGGGCATCGGCTTGAGATTTTGCGGGCGTATAACCAGCAAATGGGGCGGGGGCAGGCGATTTTGCATCATTCGCGGACGAAGGTGAATTATGGGGCGTCAGACCCGCGGACGGATGGGGCGGCGGTGCCGGAGCCGGTTTTGCGGTCTTAGAGACCGCGATGGCTCTAGTCCGATTACCTGGGATGGGGAGCAGCCGGGAGAACCCGTAGCCGATCAGGCAGCGCGGCGGCGGCGGAGGAGCAAGGCGAACGCGCCGGCTCCGGTGAGGAGCAGGAAGGTGCCGGGTTCGGGGACCGTTCCGGTGAGGGAGATTTCGTAGTAGCTGTTGTCGTAATTGGGGTTAGTGAAGGCGCCGCCGTTCCAGCCCGCGACCGCGTCGGTTCCGGCGGGCCCGGAGGCAGGGCCTACCACGCTGGTGGAGGCCGCGGCGGCGAAGATCAGGTTCGAGCTGGCGTCGACCGGAAGCTGGTTGGAGCGGGTGATAGCCAGGTAATAAGTTCCGATGGCGACAGGTCCGAGGCCGGGGGCGGCCGAAGGGCAGGGGTTCGCAGCATCGGCGGAGGGCAGGCAGGAGAGCGTGTTCTGCGCGGAGATGTCGTCATTGGCGTAGACCGCGCGGCCGGCACTGTTGAAGAGGAAGAGCTCGGGATCGGGCACGCCGAAGGCGCCGAAGTTCACGGTAATGGCGGAGAAATCAAGAGGATTAAGGATCGAGATGGCGAACACGTCGACTGCGTTCGGGTCGGTGCCGAGGTTGCCGAAGATGATGTTGGGGTAGAGGCCGAGGAGATTTTCGGAGGTGGCGGGCAGGGACCCGGCGGGGGTGACCGGGTTGGCGGCGCTGTAGGTGTAAATGACTCCGGCCATCGCGGGAGTTGAGAGAAACAGGAAAGAACAGACCGCGCCGAGCCGCCGGATGTTACGCACCAATGTACACACTCCTCGCGCCAGTTTATAGCGCCGATTCCCGGAAACGCAAGCCAACGTTCTTGACTTAACCGGGAATCCGGGCTTATATCAGGAAGACTGCTATCCACTATCAGGAGAATTACTTTGTTGCACTTACGTAACTTCAGGCCCTTTGCATTCGTTCTTTTTCCCGTGATCAGCGCGGGACAAACCGCACAACCGGGGATTGCGATGGTTCCGGCGAACCTGACTGCGGGGCCGGTTGTTAAGGGGAAGCCGCCGCTGACGCAGACCACGGCGCAGGGTCCGGTGCAGTTGATTCTGCGGCTGCAGATGGCGCCGCTGGTGGTGGCGGTGGGGCCGGGAACAAAGCAGACCGGAATTCAGATGACGGCGGCGCAGCAGCAGGCATATCTGGCGCAGATCAAACAGCAGCAGGACGCGGTGATGGCGCAGGCGGCGGCGCAGGGCGCGGTGGAACTGGGGCGGGTGAGCAAAGCGCACAACGCAGTGATGGTGCGGATCGACGCGAGCCGGGTGAACGCGCTGAAGACCATCAGCGGCGTGACGGCGGTGCGGCCGCTGGTGGATTTCGATTTCACGCCAAAGGCGCAGCAGCCGGACCTGCCGACGACGCTTCCTTATATAGGGGCGACGGCGGTGCAGAACACCGGGTACACGGGTCAGGGAGTGAAGATCGCGATGCTGGACACGGGCATCGATTACACGCACTACAATCTGGGCGGCTCGGGGAACGTGGCGGACTACACGGCTGCGGCGGCGGTGGCGAGCGGAACTCCGCCGGCGAATCTGTTTCCGACCAGCAAGGTAGTGGGCGGCTTTGACTTCACGGGCGATACGTGGCCGAACGGGCCACTGGCGCCGGACCCGAACCCGCTCGACCTGAATGGCCATGGCACGCACACGTCCGACATTGCGGGCGGGCGCAGTCTGGACAACGCGCATGTAGGCGTGGCTCCGGGCAGCCAGCTCTACGCGGTGAAGGTATGCAGCTCGGTCGCGTCTTCCTGCAGCGGGATCGCGATTCTGGAGGGATTCGATTTTGCGCTGGACCCGAATAACACGGGGACGCTGAACAGCCCGGTGGACGTGATCAGCATGTCGATCGGCGGATCGTTCGGGCAGCGGGAAGAGGATGATGTCGAGGCGGTCACGAATATCGTGCAGTTCGGGGTGGTGACGGTGGTCTCGGCGGGGAACGACGGCGATATCCCGTATATCGTGGCGGAGCCATCCACCACGCCGGAGGCAATTTCGGTGGCAGCGACCACGAGTGTGATTGCGACGGTGACGCCGCTGGTGATTAACTCGCCGGCATCGATTGCGGGGACGTATACGAATACGGCGACCCTGGATTTCGCGCCGATCAGCGGGACGGTGACGGGGAACGTGGTGTATGTGGGGACGGGTTGTCCGGGCGACACCTACCTGAACAACAACGTGAGCGGGAACGTGGTTTTGATCGACCGGGGCACCTGCTCGGTGAGCCTGAAGATCGACCGGGCGACCACGGCTGGGGCGATTGGGGTGCTGATCGGTCTGGTGGCTCCGGGGGATGCGATCCCGTTTTCGAACGGAGGCGGGACGAATTTCGCGCCTTCGCTGGTGATTACGCAGTCGGTGAGCACGTCGATTAAGAACACGCTGACGAGCAAGACGGTGAACGTGACGCTGAGCTCGAACAACAATATTCCGGTTCCGGGGAACGTGGCGAGCTATTCTTCGCGAGGACCGAACTACAGCTATAACCTGCTGAAGCCGGATATGAGCGCGCCGGGCACGATCGATGCGGCGCAGCCGGGGACGGGCAACGGGCAGACGACGGAGAGCGGGACATCGTTCGCCTGTCCGCTGACGGCGGGATCGGCGGCGCTGCTGCTGTCGAAGACGCCGACGCTGACGCCGCTGGATGTTAAAGCGCTGCTGATGGAGACGACGAACCCGACGGTTTATAACAACACGGCGACGCAGCCGGGCTACCTGGCGCCGATGAGCCGGATGGGCGCGGGCGAGCTGCGCATCAATCAAACAACGGCGGCCAGCACGGCGGTGTGGGACGCGAGCGATCCGCTGGCGGTGAGCCTTTCATTCGGCACGTACCGGCTGAACAGCACGTCGGCCTACAGCAAGAAAGTGGTGGTGCGCAATTACAGCAGCGCGAGCCGCACCTATTCGATTACGAACACGCCGCGAAACGCGCCGAACCTGACGGGCGTGACATTGTCGATGCCTTCGAGCATCACGGTTCCGGCGAATGGCAGCGCGCAGTTCACGCTGTCGCTGGTGGTGACACCGCCGGCGCTGCCGACGTGGACGCTGAACGGCGGGGCACAGGGCGGCAACGGCGAGCTGCTGAACACGGTGGAATACGCGGGATATCTCAGTTTCGCGAGCGGCGCAGAGAACGTTCACATTCCCTGGCACATTTTGCCGCACAAGGCGGCGGCGGTGACGCCCTCAACCACGACGCTGACGCTGGCCGGGAACGGCTTGCTCAACCTGAGCAATCTGACCGGCGCGGTGCAGGGGCAGGTGGACCTATTTGCACTTACGGGAACGGGTACGCAGTTTCCGGCTTCGACGCTGCCGCCTCCCGGGAGCGACTATGTGCTGGTGAATCTGCGGGCGGTGGGCGTGCGGCTGGCGTGCAGCGCGATGACGGGAAAGATCTGTACGGCTTACGCGGTGCAGTTCGCGGTGAATACGTTCGGGCAGCGGTCGCATCCCGATGTGCCGGCGGAATTCGACGTTTATCTGGATGTAAACAACGACGGGACGCCCGATCTGGTCGTCTTTAATACGGACATCGGGTACTTCACCACGGGTGTGTTCAACGGGCAGAACGGGGTGTTTGTGGAAGACCTGACCACGAAGACCGCGTACGGGCCCTACTATTACACCCAGGCGGATCTGGACTCGGCCAATGTGATTCTCACGGCACCCGTGAGCGCGCTGACGACATCGACGGGTCTGAACCTGCAGTTCGCCCGAGCGTTCTCCTACACGGTGGATGCATTCGACAACTTCTTGACCGGCAACCTGACGGACCAGATTGGGCCGATGCAGTATGTGCTGGACGCGCCGCGGTTTTCGGCGAGCGCGATGTCCTTCGCGGTGCCGACGGGCGGCAGCACGACCGTGCAGCTGAGCCCGGTATTCCCGGGTGGAAGCTCGAAATCGCAGACGGGATTTCTGCTGATGTACACGGACGGGAAGAGTCCGGAAGCCGACCTGATTACGGTGAACCCGTAATCAGGATTTGCGAACGGTGACGGAGCCGCGCTCGGTGGAGATGGTGAGGACCGGGCCGCGGCCGGCGGAACTGCGCAGGGTGGAGGAGCGGCCTTCGGTATCGCTCTTCAGGGAATCGCCATAGTCGTTGTGGATTTCGCCCTGGGAGGTGCTGGCGCGAAGATCGAACTCGGCGGCAGCCGGCAGCGCCAGTTCCACTTCGCCGTTCCGGGAGTGGACATCGATGCGGGATAGCGGCAGTTTGGCGGGCGTGAGCGAGATATCGCCGCGATCGATATCGATTTCGACCGTGTCGGTGAAGTTGGTCATGTGGATATCGCGTGATTTGGTGCGCAGGTGGACGGGCCCGATCAGGTTGTCGGCGCGGATGTCGCCGAGATCCATGGTGAAGGAGCCCTGAATCTGCTGGATGCGGAGATCGGTCTGCTCGGATTCGAAGTGCAGGGGCTTTTCGAGGTTCTTGAAATCGAGCGTGCCGGAATAGGCACCGTTGATGGTGACCTGGCCCGCGATGTTTTCCAGCTGCACGTCATTTCCCCGCCCTTCCAGATCGACATCGCCGCGGACATCGACGGCGCGGACGAGACTGCTGTGGGTGAGATCGATTTTGGCGTTGCCGCCGATGCCTGCGAGGCGCACCTCGCCCCGGTCGCTGGCGATATCGACGGAGCCGGTGACGCTGCTGACGCTGAGATCGCCTGAGCGGCCGCGGGCTTCCACGCTGACGCCTTTGGGAACGCGGATGTCGAGATCGGCGGAGAAGCGGCGGTCGCGCGGGATGGCGTTTTCATCGGCGCGCACGATGAGCTGGGTGCCCTCGCGGACGAAGCGGACCTGACTTTTGCGATCGGCATCGTCGGCCGCGGCGCGGTTATAGGCGCGGACCTGCTTGTGGCCTTCCACGGTGAACTGGTCGCTGTCGCCGCCAGTGACCGTTAGATTCCCGCGCAGGTTGTCGAGGACCAGCATGGTAACGCCGGTGGCGTCACCCTTGGCGGAAACGGGGTAATCGAACTGGTCGCCAAAGATTTCGAGGCTGCCGCCTTCGAGGCCGGCGAGGCGGATGTGGGGGTTGTGACGTGACGCGGCGAGGAGCGCGAAGCCGACGAGCACGAGGAAGATCCAGCCGATGCCGCTGCCGCCGCGACGGACAGGCAGGGGGCGGCCGCGGCCGGCATCGATGAGCACTTCGACCAGGCGCGCGAGACCGATAGCGATGAGCAGAAACGGCCAGTAATGGCGCAGCATGTCCCAGTTCACGAAATCGGGACGCAGATTGTTCAGCAGGAAGATCACACCGATGCCGATCAGTACGATGGGCCCGGTGAGGGAGCGCTGCCTCATGGCTGGTTCCTTCCGGCAGTGGACCAGTAGCCGAGGTTGAGGATGCCGGCGACGATCAGCAACAGCGGCCACGACCTCTGGAAGCTGAGGATGTCAAACTGATCGAGGGCGAACAGGGTGCCGACGGTGATCATGAGCACCGGGCCGCGGATGGCGCGGAGGAGAGTGGCGCTGTCCTGGTTCATCGCGGACTCCTTTCATCGCGGAGCGCGGGCGAATCGAGGCGGTGCGGCTCGACGGACGCGGTGCGGGCGTAGATCATATAAACGCCGATGAGGATGAGGCCGACGGGCCAGTAGCGGATGAGGCGTTCGAGCGGGACGATGTCGGTCTGATCGAGCAGCAGCAGGGCGCCGAGAACGATCAGGACGATGGCTCCGGCGGGGAAGCCGGCAGCGGGCCGATTGAGTTCGACGAGGCTGGAGAATTCGTCGACGCGCTCGCCTTCGCGGCGCTTACGGGCGGTGTGGTAGGCCTCAAAAGCCATATAGAAAAACCAGACGGCCATCAGGATCGCGACGAGGGGCTCAAGACCGTTATGCGGGTGGTTGTTGATGATACTGATGAGGATGCCGAAGACGACGGCGTGGATCAGGCCTTTGGCGTACTGGCCGTTGTAGATGGCGCCGACGCCGGGAATGAGGCCGAGGAGGAAGGCGAGGCCGGGCGAAGGGCCGCCTTTGCGAACCACGGCACCGGCGGTGGCGGTAAAGGGAGCGCCGCCGGGCGGGACATAGCTGCCGGGTTCAGCGGGGGGCGGCGGCGCGGAGGCAGAGTACGGGGGTGCCGTGAAGTGGGCCGAGGGTACGGGAGGGACGTGTTCCTCGCAGAAGATGGTGCCCATGGCTTCGCGTTTGCAATTGACACAAAGGGGTTTGCCGCAGGTGCGGCAGTACGCGGCTGCCGGGACATCGGGATGATTGGCGCAGTTCATGTTATTGGGCCTTTTGGGTTTCTTTCACCTGGGTTGCGCGGGCGGGGGGCAGCCGTTTGGACTGCTCCTCTTCCTCCTGCTGCTGCAGTTTCCATTCATTGACGCGGCTGCGGACTTCATAGACAAGCTTCATGCTTTCGTACGCTTTGACGGAGCGTTCCCAGCCGCGATGGACGCGGTCGTCGAGATTCATCCAGAGGCGCGCGGGGTCCAGATCGGCAGCGGTGAGGGCGTGCCGGGGAGCGCCGGCGCAGCGGGTCATCATGGTGAGCGAGAGAACAGTGAGCATGGCGCCCATGAAAAAGCGCGGCTGCAGCAGCGGCTGCACGAGGGGCGCGAGCCAGCGGCTGGAGAGACCGGCGAGCCAGCCGCCCTGAGGCGCCTGGTGGAGAATTTTGGTGACCAGTTCGGGCGGCACCTCGACATCGGCGCTGCGATCGACGAAGGATAAGACGTCGCGAGCGTCGCGGGTGAGCTCGGCGCAGGCCGGGCAGCCGGAAAGGTGCACTTCCATCAGCTGGCGGCGGGCGGGAGTTAATACGCCGTCGAGGTAATCGCACAAAAGGGCATCGAAATCGTTACATGTCATTGCGCCGCCCCCAGTCCCATCCCGAGCTTCTTCCGCAGGACCCGCGCCAGCTCGGAGCGCGCGCGGTTCAGCCGTGATTTTACGGTACCTTCCGGGATTTTGAGAATCTGGGCGATTTCCCGGTATTCCATTTCTTCCAGATCCCGGAGGATCAGGGTTTCACGCAGCTCGGGCGAGAGTTTTTGGAGGCCCCACTGGAGCTGTTCGCGAGCTTCGCGGCCGACGACCATGCCATCCGGCCGGGTTCCGGAGGCGAGCTCTTCCTCAAAGGCGGGCAGCTGCGACTCAATGGAGTCCGTGACGCGGTCGAGGCGCGAGCGGCGGTAGTTGTCGATGAGCAGATTGCGGGTGAGCCGGGCCAGCCAGGTGCCGAAGGCGCCCTCCTCAGCGCGGAAACTGCGGATGGATTTGAAAATCCGCAGGAAGACTTCCTGGGTGAGGTCCTGAGCGGCGGCATCGCTGTTGGTGAAGCGGTAGCAGAGGTTGTAAACGCGCCGGGTGTGAGTCCTGACCAGCTCGTCCCAGGCGGTTTCATCGCCCGTGAGACAGCGCTCCACCAGAGTTTTATCCGTATCCAGGTTTTCCACCAGCGTCATGACCGCGGCCGCCATACCCAGGTTTACGGCAACTGCCCCGCAGAGGTTCATTTTTTCATAAGATTACGAATGTGCAATGCCCTTTCTGCGGCCATTTGGAGGACAAGGTGGTGGATTCGCGCGAGAGCAAGGTGGGGGAGGCAATCCGGCGCAGGCGGGAGTGTCTGGGGTGCGAAAAGCGGTTTACCACGTATGAGCGCATCGACGAGGTGCCATATATGGTGATCAAGAAGGACGGGCGGCGGGAGAAGTTCGACCGGCAGAAGGTTTTGTCGGGGCTGCTAAAGGCCGGGGAAAAACGGCCGATCAGTATGGGTAAGCTGGCGGCGATGGTGGATCTGGTGGAAGCGCGGCTGACGGAGTCGCCGGACCGGGAAATTTCGACGATTGAGATTGGCGAACAGCTGATGGACGGACTGCGGGAACTGGATAAAATCGCGTATGTGAGATTCGCGTCGGTGTACCGGGACTTTCAGGACGAAGAGGCATTTTTCAACGAACTGAAAACGTTGATGCGGCAGAAAACACCCCAATGAATGTAACCGATTGCGTTCTGAAACATCTTCTAAATGTAGGGTTTACCTTCCCTCGCATTAGTGTTATAGTCAGATGAATATCATTCCCTGCATTGCGCTCCAAATCATACCAAACACAGGCAATTATGAGCAGTGTACGCTCCAGGGGGAGGTGAGTCTCAGTGGATCAGTTTGAAGACCAGTTTTTGAACGAAAGTCCGCTCAACATCAATTTTGATGAAGAAGCGACTAAATTTTTCGATCCGGAAGCGGCTCAGGAAGCCGACTTTCTCCACCCGCAGCAACCCGTAGAAGAGTCGATTTACACGGACGACCCGGTGCGGGTATACCTGCGCGAGATGGGCGCGGTGCCGCTGTTGACGCGGGAAGGGGAAGTGAACCTGGCGCGGCGCATGGAGCGCGGCAAGCTCCGGATGCAGAAGGCGATCAGCCGGTCGGCGATCGTGCAGCTGGCGGTTTTGGAACTTTCCGAGCAGATCCGGAAGGGGGCGATCGATCTCGACCAGGTGGTGGATATGGGCGAGATGGAGGAAGGGGCTCCGGCGGACAACCGCCGTCGGGAAGAGCTGCTGGCCTATTTCACGGAGATCGTCAACGCTTACAAGAAGCAGGAACAGCTGGCGGAGAAACTGGAGGCGGCTCCGGTAGCGAACAAGAAGCCGCGCAAGAAGCTGGCGGGCAAACTGGCGCGGGCCATGGTGGAGACATCTGTCGCGATCCGGCGGACGCCGTTTTTGCTGCGGAAGTGGAAGGATTTCGGCAAGGAGATCGACCGGGCTTTCGAAGAGCTGAGCCACCTGGACCGGGAGATGAAAAAGACGGAGGCGCGCGGGGGTCCGACGGCCCAGCAGCGCATCCGTGAGCTGAAGCGCGAGATCCGCAAGCACGAGCAAACGGCGGGCGCTTCGATCACCGAACTGAAGCACACGCTGACGGTGATCCGGCACGGCGAGCAGGAAGCGGAGCGGGCCAAGAAGGACCTGGTGGAAGCGAACCTCCGGCTGGTGGTGTCGGTGGCGAAGAAGTACGTCAACCGCGGGCTGCACCTGCTGGACCTGATTCAGGAAGGCAATATCGGCCTGATGCGCGCGGCGGACAAGTTTGAATACCGCCGGGGATATAAGTTTTCGACATATGCGACCTGGTGGATCCGCCAGGCGATAACGCGCGCGATTGCGGACCAGTCACGCACCATCCGCATTCCCGTTCACATGAACGAGAGCATGAACAAGTTTCTGCGCGCGTCTCGTGAACTGGAAAAAGAGCTGGGACGGACACCAACGAACGACGAGATCGGTCGCCGGATGGACATTCCGGTGGAGAAGGTGCAGAAGCTCAAGACGATTTCGCGCGATCCGGTTTCGCTCGAAACGCCGGTGGGCCGCGACGGAGAATCAGCGCTGGGCGATCTGATCGAGGACCGCTGGGTGGGTTCGCCGGTGGATGCCGTGATTGAATCGAACGTGCGCGACGAGACCGCGGGGATTCTGAAGACACTTTCGCCGAAAGAGGAGAAGGTGATCCGGCTGCGTTTCGGAATCGGGTGTGAGCGGGAACATACCCTGGAAGAAATCGGGCAGGAGTTTGACGTGACGCGAGAGCGGATCCGGCAGATTGAAGCCAAGGCTTTACGGCAGTTGCGGGCACCCGAACGGGCGCGCCGGCTGCGGGCTTTGATGGCTGCGCGGTAGACGGCTTTCGGCCTGAAAAATCTTTCTTTTCAGATTGGCCACATATCTGCTGGTGGTACTGTGCGGATGCACACGTACGGCTGGCGAGTGGGAAGAGCGTCATCGCTTTTGCTTCTGACGTTGGTCCTTTTTCTTCTCGCAGGGCGTCCTCTGGATGCGCAGTGGCGGGCTATCGGCCCGTTTGGCGGAGCTGTGGCCGTGGTGCAGGTGGACGCTGAGCACCCGGGCACGGTAATGGCAGCGACGCGCAACGCGCTGCTGTTCCGTTCGCGCGATAACGGCGACTCCTGGCAACCTCTTCCTTTTGCTCCGCAGCTGCATGCGGTTCTGCATTCGTTTCTCATCGGGAACCACGGCAGGTACTTCGCGGGGCTGGGCAGCGACTCGGCGGCGTACAGCGGACTTTTTCAGAGTTCCGACGAGGGACGGACGTGGAGCAGGCTGCCGGGCCTGGGCGACCGGGAAATCTGGTCCCTGGCGGTGTGGCCGGGTGACACGGCGGTGATGGCCGCTGGTTCGCGCGACGGTGTATACCTAACGACCGACGACGGCGCGACCTGGAAGCGCATCTCTCCTGCTGCGAACCGTGAGCTGCAGCCGGTGGTCTCACTGGCTTTCGATCCAACCAACCAAAAGATTCTGTTTGCGGGAACGCCGCATCTTCCGTGGAAAACGGCCGATGGCGGTGCGACCTGGCATTCGGTGCATTCCGGAATGCTGGACGATTCCGACGTGTTCTCGATTCAGGTGGACCCGGCGACTCCTCAGCATGTGTTCGCGACGGCGTGCAGCGGCATCTACTTCAGCGGGAGCGGCGGAAATCTGTGGAGCAAGCTGGCGGGATCCTCCTCGGCTTCGTACCGCACGTATGTGGTGGCGCAGGATCCGAAGAGCGCGGACACGGTATTCGCGGGAACGGCAGGCGGTCTGATCCGGTCGACGGACCGGGGACGGACGTGGAAGAAGCTTTCGGATGACGCGGCGCGATTTGTTGCGTTCGATCCGGCGCGACCGGGGCGCCTCTTCGTCGCGACCGACCAGCATGGAATCCTGCGCAGCGACAACGGCGGCGATACGCTGACCGGCGCGAGCGAAGGACTGTGCAACCGGTATTTCTCTTCGCTGGCGGTGTCGGGTGACAATCTGTTTGCGGCTTCGATTTACGAGGCGTCAAGTGGGGGAGTTTTCCGGGTGGGCGCGGATGCGCAGTGGCAGCGGACGGCGGCGGCATCGGCATTACTGGGCGAGCAGATCTTGAGCATGACGGCGCCTTCAGGAGAGAGCGGGACGTTATATGCGACGGCGTACCGCGCGGTGCTGGCGTCGATGGACGGCGGAAAGGTCTGGACACGCGTGCCGGGTCCGCCGGGGACGGCGCGGTACACGGGAACAGAGGAATTCCGAGGGAAGCTGGTGCTGGCTACGGAAGCCGGTGTGTTCCTCAGCGAAAATCACGGCCGGACCTGGGCGCGCTCGACGCTGCCGGCCGGAGCAGGCGCGATCCGATCGCTGACGACGCTGCAGCCGGAGATGCTGGGGATAGTAACTGCGGCGGGGCTGGTGACGTCACCTGACGGCCTGGTGTGGACCGCGGCGGCGCCTTTGCCGAACCACGCGGCAATGTATCACGCAGTTTCGCCAATGCCGGGCGTGTTCCTGGCTGCGACGTCGGCCGGGCTGATGCGAACGGATTCCGCGGGAGCCTCCTGGGAACCGGTGCGCTGGGCACCCGGAGCCAGCACGGTGAGCGCAATTTGCCTGGATGCGGAAGCCCGTAACCACATTTTCACGGCGGTTTACGGCACTATATATGAGAGCCCCGATTCCGGAGCGACCTGGTCGCCGGTTGCAGCGGAGGCGTCCGGCATGATCTCGGTGCGCGCGCTGGCGGTGGTGCGGGGCCAGCCGGAGCGACTTTATGCTCTTACACAACATCAAGGGATTTTTCTGCTGCCATTACCCGCTTCACCAGCGGGTTCGAATGCAGTAACCAACACAGTTTCCAACTCAGGGGAGAACCACAAACAGCACGAACGCCGACAGGATAACAAATGAAGACAATACACACGAGATATGGCCGATCTACTCCGCTGATGGCCGCAGCACTGCTACTGGGGGGTTGTCTGGGAGCCAACGCCCAGATGAGCGCGTCTTCGGACAATGCGGTTTCACCGCGGTTTGAGCTCGGGATTTTTGGAGGGGGCCAGTTTTGGGCTCTCCAGCACAAGGGCGATCCGGCTCCGAACAAGCTGGTGAATGGCGTAGCTTTCGGTCAAAGATTCGGCATTGACTTCACGAGGCATCTGGGCGTGGAAGAGAGCTGGACCGTGTGGGGCATTAACAATCTGCGCATGCTGCCGACGCCGGGAACACCGGTGAACAGTGTGGCGTTCGGCGCACGCAATGGCCAGGTGTATCTGGGACCAATGATTTACATGACGCCGCCGGAATCGCGCATCCGTCCGTTTGTGACGGTGGGACCGGCTTTTCAGTATTTCTGGCCGACTTCGAACGCGAAGACGCTGGCAAACGGGCTCTCCTACAGCCAGGTGCATGCGAACGCCCTCGGCGACTCTTCGGACGTGGCGCTGGTGTTTGGCGGCGGCGTGAAGTTCATGATGTCGAAGCATATCGATTTTCGTGTGGACGCGCGCGGCATGTGGACGCAGAACCCGCACTTCGGTTTGCCGGGTCTGACAACGGGCCCGGGTTCGGCATATATTCCTTCGGGCGGCACGCAGCTGGGTTCGCAGGTGACGGCGGGAATCGGTTTCCGCTGGGGTTACAAAGTACCGCCTCCGCCGCCGGCACCCGCGCCCGCTCCGGCACCCGAGCCGAACCGCGACTTCAGCGTGACGCTGAGCGCGAGCCCGGCGACGGTTTGCGCAGGCGAGAGCGTGACGGTAACGGCATCAGCTTCAGGTGGCGCAAGCCCGACGTATTCCTGGACGGTGGGCGGCCAATCGGTGACGGCTGGCAGCAGCTATCAGTTCACGCCGCAGAGCACGACCACGGTTTCGGTGAGCGCGAGCGCGCCGAAGTTCAATACGGCGACGGGAAGCACCACGGTAACGGTACGTCCGTACGTTGCGCCGAACGGCAGCGTGACGGCTTCGCCGAATTCGCTGACGGTGGGGCAATCGGCTACCCTGAACTCATCGTTTGACGGACAGTGCGGCGGCACGATCAAGGCGGCCACTTACTCGGCTTCCGAAGGCACGGTAAACGGCAACACGTTCGATTCGACCAACGTGCAGTTTGACGCGTCCAACAACGACGAACAGAACAAGACGGTGACGATCACGGCCACGGCTTCCGACGACAAGGGCAGCGGCACGGCGACGACGACGATCACGGTACGCAAGCCGGCGAATCCGAAGGCGGTGCGCCTGCAGGATCTGCTGTTTGCGCCGAATCAATCGCGCGTCAACAACTGCGGCAAGCGTCTGCTGCTGGAACAGCTGAAGACGTACACGGACAAGGATCCGACGGGACGCGTGGTGTTTGTGGGCCACATGACCGATCGCGAACGACGCAATGCGCATCTGGACCGCCAGCGCGCGATGAACGCAGCGGCCATCATCAGCGCGGGCAAGGGCATCTGTTCGAACTTCTCGGCGACCCAGATTCTGATCGACGAAGAAGGCACGAAGCAGAACGGCGTGGACTATCAACCGTTCTTCTGCGGCACCTCGACAAGCCCGATGACGAAAGAACGGGGCGGTGCGCGCATCTCCTCGAAGGACACGAGCGCACAGTACCGCCGGGTGGAAATCTGGTGGGTACCGACGAACGCGCAGCTCCCGAGTTCGGTCACGACGTCGAAGGACGCCACGACCTACGGAGTGCAGAGACTGGGCTGCCCGCGGTAAGGGCAAGCTGATCGGTTAGCAGGGAATGCGGGTGCTTCGCCTAACGGCGGGGCACCCGTTTTTATTTGGTGAGGTAGAAGTTGCCGACGAACATGGCGTCGATGCCGGAGGAGTAGAAGCTGCGCACGGCATCGCGCGGCGTGCAGACCAGCGGCTCACCGAAGAGGTTGAACGAAGTGTTGTAGAGGACAGGCAGGCCGGTTTTTTGCCCGGCGGCGTGGAGGAGTTTCCAGTAGAGCGGATTGTCCTGCTGTGCGCACGGCATGGACGCGGATGAGATCCGAGCCGAGAAGCGCGGCTTCGAAGGTTTTGCGATGCTGTTCGCGCACGCGGCCGACGGTGGCGAGGTGGCGCGCGTTGGGGCCGATGATGAAATAGTCGTCGGCGAGCTCGGCAGGGACGGAGGCGGCGAATTTGCGGAAGCCTTCGCGGTGCTTGATGTAGGCGTTAAGGTTCTCGGTGGAGTAAGGATCGAGCGGCGAGGCAAGGATGCTGCGATTGCCGAGGGCGCGCGGGCCGAACTCCATGCGGCCGTGCATCCACGCGACGATGCGGTGGTCCTGCAGGGCGGCGACGGCGGTATCGACGACCTCATCGGTGGTGAGGAGATAGCGAAAGCGGAGCTTGCAGTTTTCGAGCACCTGCTTGATGGCTTCGGCGGTGAAGGCAGGGCCGAGGCAGTAATCGCCGGCATCGACATGAGCGGCCATGGACGGAAAGAGCGGCGCCGAGCGCGGTGCCCGCATTGCCGGCGGCGGGCTGCACGAAGACCCCGTCGAAGTGGCCGGATTGCTCGAGCGCGGCGACAAGCAGGGCATTGAAGGCGAGGCCGCCGGCGAGACAGAGATTGCCGCCGGAGCCAGCGAGGCGCAGGACCGTGGTTTCGATGGCGGATTGGAGGCTGGCGGCGATGGCAGCGCGCTTCGGACTATCGATATCGCCGATGCGGTCGTGGAACTTGCGGCTGAAGCCCCCGTGAGAGAGGCGGCCGGCATCGAAGAAGGATCGGTCGATGCGCAGGCCGTCGCCGAGCATTTCGAGGAAGAGATCGCGGAAGACGGGTTCGCCGGCGGTGGAGAGCCACTGGACTTTGTGTTCGTCGGCGCGGGCGGTGAAGCCGAGAAGTTCGGTGACGCGGCCGTAGATATCGCCGAGGGAATCGGGGTAGAAGAATTCGTCTTCAAGGGTAAGGCGGTTGTCGCGCGCCTGCCACTTCGCGCCGCAGCGAAGGTCGCCGGTGCGGTCGAGAGTGAGGACGGTAGCCTCTTCGAAAGGCGAGGCATAGTAAGCGGACGCGGCGTGGGCCAGGTGGTGCTCGACGAGGACGATGCGGCTTTTGGGGAAGCGCTCGCGGAGCTGGAGGGGCAGATCGGGCTCAGGAAAGGGGCGGACGAGCGCGACGATATCGATGTCTTCGGGCCTGAGCTGGGCGAGAAGCAGACATTCGGCGATGGATTCCTCGGGAAGAGCGCGGGCCTGGCGGCGGCGCGAGATTTTGGCCTCTTCGATGGCAGCGGCGACGACGCCGTTTTTGAGGATGGCGGTAGAGGCGTCGGCGGGCAGGCCGCCGATTCCGACGATGTTCATACGGCGGAGAGGCGCGCGACGACGCGCTCCTTCCCGATGGCGAGGAAGAGGTGGAATGCGCTGGGTCCGACGGTCTGGCCGGTGAGGGCGGCGCGAGAGCCGTTGATCAGGACACCGGCTTTGAGGCCGCGCTCTTCGGCGAGCTTGCGCAACTCCGCTTCGACGGAAGCTTCGGTGAACTCGGGCGCGGCGGCGAGGCGCGAGGCGAGTTCGCGGAGACCTTCGCGGGCGCCGGGAACATCCAGCTTTTTGAGCGCGTCGGGATCGATCGCGAAGCTGTCGGAAAAGTAGGCGCGGCCGCGGGTGGTGAAGTCGCGGAGGGAGAAATAGCGCGCGCGGATGAGGTCGACGGTGGAGGCGAGCCAGGCGTCATCGAAGCGCGGGAGCAGCGAGGCGGCGGCCAGTTCCGCTTTGACGTAGGGGAGCAGTTCGGCGACGGGCATGGTGCGGATGTGCTGCGAGTTCAGCCAGGCGGCCTTGGGATCGATGGGATCGGCCTCGGTGAAGTTAACGACGGCGTTGCTGTGATTGACGCCATCGAAGGAGAAGGCATCGATCATCTCCTGGCGGGAGAGGTGTTCGCGGTTGTCTTTGGGGGACCAGCCGAGGAGGCAGATGAAGTTGGCGAAGGCCTGCGGGAGGAAGCCGAGGTCGCGGTAGGTGGTGACGCTGACGACGGGGCCGTGGCGGCGCTTGGAGAGCTTGGTGCCATCGGGCGCGAGCAGGAGCGGGAGGTGCGCAAAGGCGGGCGGGGCGGCTCCGGCGGCTTCGAAGATGAGCACGTGCTTGAAAGTGTTGGTGAGGTGATCCTGGCCGCGGACGATGTGGCTGATGCGAAGGTCGACATCGTCGGCACAGGAGGCGAGGTGGTAGGTGGGCATGCCGTCGCTGCGGAGGAGCGCGAAATCTTCGATATCGGCGAGCGCTTTGGATTGTTCGCCGTATACGAGATCGCGGAATTTCACTTCGCCCTCCGTATCGCGCGGCACGCGGAAGCGGAGAACGAAAGGTTCGCCCGCGGCGGCGCGCCGATCGGATTCGGCAGCCGGCATGTCGCGCTGATGGGCATGGAACAGCCAACGCTGGTCTTCCTTTTGTTCACCGGCGGGTGTGAAATCGCGGTAGGCAAGGCCTTTGGCGTGAATGGAGTGGGCGACGGAGCGGTGGAGTTCGAGGCGTTCGGACTGGCGGTACTGCTCATCCCAGGAAAGGCCGAGCCAGTTCAGGCCTTCGAAGATGGAATCGAGAGAAGCCTGGGTGTTGCGCTCGACATCGGTATCGTCGATGCGCAGGATCATGGTGCCGCCGTGGCGGCGGGCGTACAGCCAATTGAAGATGAAGGTGCGGGCACTGCCGATGTGCAGAAAACCCGTGGGAGATGGCGCGAAACGAAGCCTTAACATCAACAGGCCAGTATAGCGTTGCATAATAGTGGTCGGAATGAAACTGATAAGCCCTTACCTGCACGGCTGGCTCGACTACATTACGTTCATGATGCTGCTGATTGTGCCGCTGACGATCAAGATGAATGGGTTTCCGGAGTTCCTGGTGATCGTGTTTGCACTGTTCGAGTTTATTCTCGCGGTGATCACGCGGTATCCGCTGGGCGCGACGCGGCAGCTTCCCTTCCCGGTGCACGGGATGATCGATCTGGTGAGCGGGATTGCGCTGATTGCCACGCCCTTCTTGTTCCGGTTCCACCAGATTCAGATTGAGCGGACGTTTTACTATCAGACGGCGGATGTGGAACGAATGTTTTTTATCGTGCTGGGGGTGATTTATCTGGTGGTCTGGGCGTTGACGGATTTCCGGGGGGATGTGAGTTCGGCGGGCACGGAACTTCCGGTCACATAACAGAGCGTCGCGCGATTACTTTTTCACCGCGAAATCCCAGATTTGCATATCGAGCTTGCCGGGGGTGTACTGGACGACGGCGTACTCGCCGGGTTCGAGCGGTTCTTCGGGCCAGATTTTATAGAGCCAGCTTTCCGTGAGCTGTTTGCGGAAGAACTTGACTTCGTCCACTTCTTCGACAGCTTCCTTCGTGACCGGCACGATGGAGACGCGCTCGACGATGCGGACGCCCATGTGCGGGGTGAGTTTGATGAGCCCGAAGCGCTCTTCCTTCGACAGCTGGATGTAAAGGTCCGGGCGGTTGTCCTTGAGGATATTCAGGGAGTGGCTCTCCGGGATTTCCACGGTAGCTTTGCCGGGGACGAGCGGGACCGGTGACAGCACCTTCAACACCTGGCGTCCCTTGTTGGTATGGAGGTTCGATTCGGCGAGTTTGAAGATGCGGAGGGTCTTGCCGTCATCGAGCGAATAGACGCCCGGATCCTGCGGGATTTTGAGGATTTCTTCCTGCAAAGCGCGCACGGCCTTATCCTCTTCGCTGATGATTTTGGTTTCAGCGGCGATGGCTTTGGCGTGTTCGGCGCGCTCGGTCTCGGTGCGCTTCAGGTCGACGAGCGCGACAGGGATCTCTTCCCAGTCGCTGCGCTCGACGCTGTAATAGCGAACGCGGTCGCCGTCCACCTTATATTCCTTGACCAGGTGGTAATCACCGGCGGTGAGATAGAGCTTGAAAGTAGCCGCGAACCCGAGTGAGGAGAAGAACAGAAGAGCAGCTAAGAGGCGCCGCATATATTCCTATAATAAGGCTGCATGCACTATCGGAAACTGGGACGGACGAACATCGATGTCAGTGAGATTGGATATGGAGCGTGGGGGATCGGCCAGAAGCAGTGGCTGGGCGGCTCCGATCACGAATCGCTGACGGCGCTGCGCCGCGCCGTGGATCTGGGCCTCAACTTCGTGGATACCGCGCTGGCTTATGGCGAGGGCCACAGCGAGCGTCTGGTAGGGAAGGTGATCTCAGAGCACGCGCACAAGATCCATGTGGCTTCGAAGATCCCGCCGAAGAACCGGGTGTGGCCGGCGCGCCCGGGTATCGGCATCGACGACGTGTTTCCGGCGGACTATATTACCGAGAGCACGGAGACGAGCCTGAAGAATCTGGGAGTCCCGTATCTGGATGTGCAGCAGCTGCATGTGTGGAATCCGGACTGGCTGGCGCGGGACGAGTGGAAGCGCGCAATCGGCGACCTGAAGGCGGCGGGCAAGATTCACTACTTCGGCGTTTCGATCAACGATCACCAGCCGGATTCGGCGCTGGAACTGATTGAGACCGGCCTGGTGGACACGGTGCAGGTGATTTACAACATCTTCGATCAATCGCCGGAGTCGAAGCTGTTTCCGGCGGCGGTTAAACACAACGTTGGCGTGATCGCGAGGGTTCCGCTGGACGAGGGAGCTCTGACAGGAGCGATCACGCCGGATACGGTGTTTCCGCCCGGAGACTTCCGCGAGAGCTATTTCCGGGGAGAACGCAAAGTGGAAGTAGCGGAACGGGTGAGCGCGCTGCTGGCTGATTTGGATCTGGTTGCATCGGATCTGCCGCAGGTGGCGATCCGCTTCTGCCTTTCAAATCCCGCGGTGTCTACTGTGATTCCGGGGATGCGCAGCCTGCGCAGCGTGGAAGCGAACGCCAGCTACTCAGGGCTGGGACCGCTGCCGGCGAACTCACTGGCGATTCTGAAGAATCATATGTGGGACCGAAATTATTACGCATAGATGCGAGGCGGCGCGTGCGCGCCGGAATGTGAATTCTCGGTTAGGTTCTCGGTAACACACTGGCGCACGTCGTGCAGCTTCTGTGTCATGCCTTACGAACAAAGTACACGCACTCTTATCGCAACGTTTCGGGATTACAGCACGGCGCAGCAGGCCGCGAACGAACTCCGCAGCAGCGGAATTTCGTCGGACGCAATCCACGTAGATTCCAATCAGAAAACAGCAGGCGCAGGGTCAGGCGGCTACCAGGCCGACAATTCCGAGAGGGGGGAGCATGAGGGCGGCTTCTCGGGCTGGTGGAACAGCCTGTTTGGTTCCGGCCACGACAGCGACGATGAAGAACGAAGCAGCTATGAAGGAGCGCTGAGCAGCGGCAACGCGGTTCTGCGCGCGACCGTGCCGGAGGCTCAGGTGGAGATGGCTTCCGACATTCTGAACCAGTACGGCACAGTGGATGTGCAGGGCCGGCAGACCGGGACGAGCACGGGAACGGCGCAGACCGCGCAGACTCAGACCACCGGCAGCGGACCGATTCAGCTTGTTGAAGAAGAGTTACAGGTGGGCAAGCGCGCGGTGCAGCGCGGCGGCGTTCGGATCTACAGCCACATGGTGAGCCAGCCGGTGGAAGAGCAGGTGCGGCTGCGCGAGGAGCACGTAAACGTGCAGCGGCGTCCGGTGAATCGCGAGATCAGTCCGGAAGAAGTCTCGGCACTGCGCGATCAGACCATCGAAGTGAAAGAGATGGCCGAGGAAGCGGTGATTGGGAAGCGGGCGCGGGTGCGCGAAGAAGTGGTGATCGGCAAGGAAGCTACTGAGCGCACGGAGACGATCCGCGACACGGTTCGCCACACCGAGGTGGAAGTGGAACAACTGGGCGGGGCGAGAAACGCCGAGTCTCAGCCGGGCTACGACTATGGATACCGGACCGCGGCGGATGCGCGATATCGGGGCCGGTCGTGGAGTGAAGTGGAGAACGACGTCCGCGCGGATTACGAAAGCAGCAATCCGGGCAGCAAGTGGGAACAGGTGAAGGAATCGGTCCGCGAGGGCTGGGACAAAGTGACCGGACAGCGGTAAGGCCGCGTCATGGACGAAGAGAAGCTGAAACAGACGACGGTGCCGGTGATCGAGGAAGAACTCGTCACCGGCACCCGCGAGGTGGAGACGGGCACGATCCGGGTGCGCAAGGAAGTGGAGCGTATCCGGAAAACCGTCGAGATGCCGACGCTGCGGGACGTGGTGAAGGTAAGCCGTATTCCGATGAACCGGATGGTGGAGAGCATGCCGCCGATTCGGGAAGAGGGGGACATCACGATCATTCCGGTGGTGGAGGAAGAAATTGTGGTGCAGACCCGGCTGGTGCTGAAGGAAGAAATTCATATTCAGCGGCGGCGCGTCCGGGAGAATACGACAGCGGAGATAACGCTGGGGCGCGAGCACGCGACGGTGGAGCGCGTGGACAGCGAAGGGAACGTGACGGCGCGGTCGCGTCCGCCGGCCGGGACCGCCCAACCGGTGGTGGCGAAGAAGCGCCGGAGTCTGCTGGAATGAGCGGACTCATTTGACATCCGGCACCCCCACTGGCTACTCTATTTAGGTAAGCAACCTCAAGTGGAGTAGTGTGTTCTCATGAGTACCCAATTCCCAACTAAGAATGGGATCCCCCGGCAGTGGCATGTGATCGACGCGGACGGCGAAGTTCTTGGGCAAGCTGGCCAGTCTTGCAGCCAATATTCTGATGGGAAAGCATAAGCCGACCTATACGCCTTTCATCGACGCGGGCGATCACGTCATTGTGATTAATGCGGAAAAAGTAGCTCTCACGGGCAAGAAGGAAGGCCAGAAAGTGTATCGCCATTTCACCGGGTATCCCGGCGGACTGGTTGAGCGGACGGTGCAGCGCGTTCGTTCCACGCGTCCGCAGCGGATGATCGAAGACGCGATTTTCGGCATGCTGCCGAAGAGCAAGATGGGCAAGCAGATGTACCGCAAGCTGAAGGTATACGCGGGCGACAAGCACCCGCACTCGGCGCAGAAGCCGGTGGCGAAAGAACTGGTTCGGAAAGCGTCGTAACAGTTAACAGGATAAGGACAGGTATCGTTTTGGCAACAAAGCAAATTACGCAGTATCTCGGCACGGGCCGCCGGAAGCGGGCGATTGCCCGTGTTTTTCTTCGTCCGGGCACGGGCGTGATCACAGTGAACGGGCGGACGTTCGAGAACTATTTCCCGACCGACGCGGGCCGTACGCCGGTGCGTCAGCCGCTGCTGGCGACGGAGAACGCGGATAAGTTCGACGTGCTGATTCTGGCGAACGGCGGGGGAATCGAACGGGCAGGCCGGGGCGATTCGTCTGGGGATTGCGCGGGCGCTGGTGGAGTTCAACGCCGAGCTGCGGATGCCCCTGAAGAAGGCCGGTTTTCTGACGCGCGATCCGCGCAAGCACGAGCGCAAGAAGTACGGCCAAAAGGGCGCTCGCAAGCGGTTCCAGTTCTCCAAGCGCTAACTGTCAATTTCACTCGGGGGCGCCGTTTCCCATTGCGGCGCCTCTTGTATTCGCGGCTTTCTGCCCGTTTTGCGCGGGTCTCAAGAACGCCAAACCTCAACCCGGGAGGCCTCCAGCGCCTTCCCCTCAACACACAGGAGATTTCATTTGCCAGCCATATCCATGAAAGAACTGCTCGAAGCCGGCGTTCACTTTGGGCACCAGACCAAGCGCTGGAACCCCAAGATGAAGGAATACATCTTCGGCGAGCGCAACGGAATTTACATCATCGATCTGCAGAAGACGCTGAAGCTGTTTAAAGACGCGGCACGTTTTGTAGGCGAAATGGCCGCGCAGGGCAAGACGGTTCTGTTCGTCGGCACCAAGCGGCAGGCGCAGGAAGCCATCGCGGAAGAAGCGAACCGCTGCCAGATGTATTACATCAATCAACGCTGGCTGGGCGGACTGCTGACCAACATGACGACGGTGCAGAAATCCATCAAGCGGCTGAAGGAACTGGACACGATGTCGACGGACGGCGGGTATGAAGCGCGTCCGAAGAAGGAAGTGATCCGGCTGGAGCGCGAGCGCAAGCAGCTGGAGAGCAACCTGGCGGGAATCAAAGATATGCCGGGGCTGCCGGACATTTTGTTCGTGATCGATTCCAACAAAGAAGCGATCGCGGTGAAGGAAGCGCGGCGTCTGGGCATTCCGGTGGTGGCGATTGTGGACACCAATTGCGATCCCGATGAAGTGGACTGGGTGATTCCGGGGAATGACGACGCGCTGCGCGCCATCCGGCTGTTCACCACGAAGATTTCCGATTCGGTGATTGAAGGCCGCGCGCTGGCGACGGAGCAGGAGTTCGTGGCGGAGAAGATCATCACGGACGAAACACCGGCCGAAGAAGCGATTCCCGAGTACACAGAGTACGTGGATCCGAAATTCAACGAGCAGATCATGGCGGAGAGCCTGATGGGTGAAGAACCCGCTCACCGCAAGGGTCCGGCCGCTGAAACCAGCGAGCCCGAGCCTGAAGCGGTTGAGACAGCGAGCTAAGGAAAAGTCATCTATATGGCGGAAATAACCGCACAACGAGTGAAAGAACTGCGCGAGCGCACTGGCGCCGGCATGATGGAGTGCAAGAGCGCGCTGAAAGAAGCGAAGGGCGATCTGGCGGAAGCCGAAGTGGTTCTGCGCAAGCGCGGCATTTCGTCGGCGGGCAAGAAGTCCTCGCGCGCAACGCAAGCAGGGACTGATATCGAGTTACATCCATCCGGGCGGCCAGCTGGGCGTTCTGATTGAAGTGAATTGCGAGTCCGATTTCGTGGCGCGGACGGAAGATTTCCAGGAGCTGGTTCGCGATCTGGCGATGCACATCGCCGCGGCGGACCCCAAGTTCATCCGCAAGGAAGATGTGGACGATGCAACCCTGGCGCACGAGAAGGAAATCCAGAAAGCGCGCGCAATCAACGAAGGCAAACCGGAAAAGGTAGCCGAGAAGATTGTGGAAGGCCGCATGGCGAAATTCTACGAAGAGATCTGCCTGTACGAGCAGCCCTTCGTCAAAGAGAGCACGATGTCGGTGGATCAGGTGATAAAAACCAAAATCGCTAAGCTCGGCGAAAATATCAGCGTGGCCCGGTTTGTCCGCTTCAAGGTGGGCGAAACGGCCGCGGCGGAAACGGCGCCGGCCGAATAAATGGCGCAGTACGGGCGCATCCTCCTCAAACTGAGCGGCGAAGCGATGGCCGGCGCCGGCACGTTCGGGATCGATCCGGAACGAGTCAAGTCGCTGGCGGCGGAGGTGGGTGCGATCGCGCAAGAAGGGCCTGCAGGTTGGGCTGGTGATCGGCGGCGGAAACATTTTCCGCGGCATTGCCCTGGCGGCGCGGAAGATGGACCGCGTCACGGGCGATCACATGGGAATGCTGGCGACTGTGATCAATTCGCTGGCGATTCAGGATGCGCTGGAGCATGCCGGCGTGCACACGCGGGTGATGAGCGCCATCGAAATGCATCAGGTGTGCGAACCGTATATTCGCCGCCGGGCTATCCGGCATCTGGAAAAAGGCCGCGTTGTGATCTTCGCGGCGGGCACTTCCAATCCGTACTTTTCAACCGACACGGCGGCGACGCTGCGGGCGCTGGAGATTCGCGCGGAAGTGATTGCCAAAGCCACGAAAGTGGACGGCGTTTACGACAAAGACCCGATGAAGCATGACGATGCGGTGATGTATCGCGAGATCTCGTATACGGAAGTGCTGGCGAAATCGCTTGGCGTGATGGATTCGACTTCCATTGCCATGTGCCGGGATAACAAGCTGCCGATACTGGTTTTCAATCTGAACACAGCCGGAAATATAATGCGAATGTCGATGGGAGAACCCATCGGAACCGTAATTCAGATAACATGCCTACTGTCAAAGAAATCGAAGCGCAATCGAAGGCCAGGATGGACCAGGCTATTGCGGCCATGTCGCACGATATGACCTCCATCCGTACGGGCCGCGCCTCCATCAACGTACTCGATCACATCCGCGTGGACTATTTCGGTACGCCGACGCCGCTGAATCAGGTAGCGAATCTGCATGTGCCGGAGCCGGCGCTGATCACGGTGCAGCCGTGGGATGCGTCGCTGATCAGCGCCATCGAGAAAGCGATCCGCGTATCCGACATCGGGCTGAATCCGTCGAATGACGGCAAGATGATCCGCCTGCCCGTTCCTCCCTTGACGGAAGAGCGCCGCAAGGAGCTGGTGAAGCGGCTGCATCATGTGGCGGAAGAGCACCGGGTTTCCATTCGCAATATCCGGCGCGATGCCAACGAGCAGATCAAGAAGCTGATGAAGGACAAAGCAATTGCCGAAGACGACGAGCGCGCAGCGGTGGCGGAAGTCCAGAAGCTGACCGACGGCGCGATCGCCAAACTGGACAACGCCGCGAAGACCAAAGAAAAAGAAATCATGGCGGTCTAAACTATTCCTATGCGCCGCCGCGAATTCTTCCCGACACTGGCAGCGGCGCATATCGGAATGGGACTGGCCGCGGCGGCCTCTCCGCCGGTCAAACTCCTCAAGCCAAAACCTCTGCAGCCGGGCGACACGGTCGGGCTGATCACTCCTTCGAGTTACGTTTCCGATCCCGACGAACTGGATTTCGCGCGGCGTTTTTGCGAATTCTTTCAGCTGAAAGTAAAAGTCGGAAAAAATGTCGGCCAGCGGTATGGATATTTGGCGGGAACGGCGCGGCAGCGAGTGGACGACCTGCACGCGATGTTTTCCGACAGCGACGTTCGCGGGGTGTTCTGCATTCGCGGGGGCTATGGCTCGGCGCAGATGCTGAATCTGATCGATTACGAGCTGATTCGGCGCAATCCAAAGATCTTCCTGGGCTACAGCGACATCACAGCGCTGCATACCGCCATTGGGCGTCGTACGGGACTGGTGACGTTTCACGGGCCGGTGTCGTTGAGCCATGCGAGCCGTTGGTCGGAGGAGCATCTACGGAAGGCGCTGTTTGAGAGCGCGCCCCTGGGCGCACAGAGCAATCCTCCGGACGCAAACCCGTTGCAGCCGGCGCATACGATGCGCACCGTTCGCGCAGGGACGGCGAGGGGACCGCTGGCGGGCGGCAATCTTACACTGCTCTCCACCACGCTGGGCACGCCGTTTGAGGTTGAGACGGCCGGGCGCATCCTGCTGATGGAAGACATCGGGGAAGACATTTATCGCATAGATCGCATGTTCACGCAGTTGCGGCTGGCGGGCAAGCTGCAGCAGGCTGCGGGGATTTTGGTGGGAGAGTGCAAGGACTGCCCGCCGCCCGGGCACGATTCCGCGTACTCTTTAGGCGAGGTGATCGATTACCTGCTGGGCGATCTGGGAATCCCGGTGCTGTATGGACTGAGCTTCGGCCACACCACGGATCAGGTAACGATGCCGTTGGGAGTTATGGCATCGCTGGACGCGGGGGCGAAACAGCTGGTGATTGAGGAAGCCGCGGTGTCCGCTTCGTGAAATCGGTTCGCGTTCCGGCGTCGAGCGCCAACCTGGGGCCGGGCTTCGATACCCTCGGCATGGCTCTCGGGATCTACCTGGAGTGCCACGCAGAACCGGCGAAGGAACTGCGCGTCGAAGTGAGCGGACGCGACGCCGGGTGCATTCCCGCGGACGAGACAAATCTCATCTGGAGGACGATTGCGCGTTACAACAACGCGCCGCTGCACCTGCGGATTCACAACGACATTCCACTTGGCAAGGGGCTGGGATCGAGCGCGGCAGCGCTGACGGCGGGAATCGCGTTGGGCAATCCGGACTGGGGGCGCGAGCGGGTGATGCATGAATGCTCGCGGTTGGAAGGGCATCCGGACAACGCAGCTGCCAGCGCACTGGGCGGGATTGTGGCGAGCGCCACGACTCGCGCGGGGCTGACGGAAGCAGTCCGGCTGCCGCTGCCGGCGGGCATTTCGGTGGCGCTGATCGTTCCCGATTTCGATCTTCCGACATCGAAGGCGCGCGCGGCTCTACCGGAGTGCTACAGCCGAGCGGATGCCGTCTTCAATCTGCAGCGAACGGCGCTGCTGGTAGCCGCACTGGCCACCGGATCGACACATGCCCTGTCGACGGCGCTGGAGGACGCGCTGCATCAACCCTATCGCGCGGCGCTGGTGCCGGGCCTGCCGGAGATGCTGGCGCATCGCACGCCGGGGCTGCTGGGGTGCGCGCTGAGCGGCGCCGGACCTTCGATCCTGGCGTTCTTCGAAAGCGGGCGCGAAGACTGTGTGCGGGCGTTCGCGGGCGGCGCCGAAGTTCTGTTTCCGCCGGTAGACAGCGACGGTCTGGTGCGGTTCTAAAAATCAAGCCGCAGGCTGCCCTGCGCCTGCCTGGGCTGGAAACCGAAGCCGCCGAACGAGCTTTGCAGACTGGCAATGCCGTTCGTTGCGGGGGCATTCAGACCCTGCAGGTTGAACACGTTGAAAACGTCGAAGCCCACGCGCAGCTGCGTCGTACCTCTTTCCCCGAAGCGGAAGGTTTTGCGGATGGAGGCGTCCACGTTCCAGTTGAATGGCCCGAGCAGGTATTGGTTGCGCCAGGGATTCAGCCCGGTGTCGTAAAGAACGCGCTGAATGGTGCCGCTTTTCAGCGGGACGTACACATAGTTGGTGTCGTAATCGGCTGAGTTCTTGTCGGCCGCGCTGCCGCCGACCGGCCAGGGATTCAGGGGAGTAACGGCCGGCTTGTAATTGGAGGGCAGGCCGAAAATGCCGTTGGGAATGCCATTCGCGTTGTAGCTGTTGATCAGCTTCTGCGAGATATAACCGTTCCAGTAGAGGTAACCGGCGTAGCAGCGCGAATCGGCAGAGGTTTTGGCGCTGGCGGGAGTGGCGCTGCAATCTGTGATGGGGTATTTGGTGCCGTAGACCTCGGGTTTGCCGGTGATGTTCCAATCGGCGGCATCGAGCGCGAACCAGGTGCTGACGATGGTGCCGCTGCCGGTCATGGTCCAGCCGCCGATAGCGGCATTAAGCCATTTCGGCGCGCCGCTGACAAACTGCCGGCCCTGGCCGAAGGGCAGCTCGTATATCCAGTTCCAGCGCACGCGGTGCTTGGGAACTCCGGTGTCGCGCTGGTAATTCAGAAAGTGATTCAGGGCGGCGGGATCGGTGGGGACGGCGCCGGGGGCGTACTGCGCGGGAACAGTGCCGGGAGAATCGCGGAAGGAATTGCCACCAAGGCGGTACGCATTGATGAGCGTATAGAAGGCCTGAAACTGGAGACCGCGGCTGAAGCGCTTTTCGAATTCAACGGCGCCCATTTCGGAGTTACTCATACCGGTCTTTGAGAGGAAGTTGACCGTGGTGTAAGCCGATTGATCGTAGGCGCGCCGCGCAACGGAGGACAGTGTACCCGAGGGAGTCGGCAGGAGGGTGCTGCTGTAGTAGAGATAGTCGGTCTGCTGCGGATTGATGTTATCCAGCTGATCGAGATTGGAGCCGTGCTTGCCGTCATACTTGATGCGAAACACCATGGAATAGCCGATCTGCTTTTCGATCTCGACATTCCACTCGTGGATTTTGGAGCTGGGCAGGTTGGGCGCGAGCGCGGTGATGCTCTGGCCGACGCCCAGTGCCGTGGGGCTGGTGACGTCGACGGCGTTCGAGCTGTTCAGGCCGGCGATGTACGTGGGTGCGTGCGTCAGAAGATAGTTGGAATTGCCATCCGGACTCTGCGCGGCGCTGTTAGGGTTATAGCTGAACGTGGCTTTGAACGGCGCCTCGGAAGAGAACTGGGAGAGCAGGGTGCGCAGGGGCAGGGCGGAAACATATAAGCCATAGCCGCCGCGAATGACAAACGATCGCGGGCCGTCGAACACGCGGTAGGCGAGGCCGATCCGCGGACCGAAATCGAAGAGATTGCTCGGGAAGAGATTGGTGGAGCGCCCGACATCTTTGGCCGATTCGAATTTGACGTTCACCTTCTGAAAATTGTTGACAACCTGCGGAGTGGTGGCGCCGATGTCGTAGTAATAGCTGAGCGGCTGCGGCAGCACGACGGCGTGATTGGCAACGTCAAAGGTGTTGATCAGATAGTGCTGGTCATTGAAGGCCGGATTAACATCCCAGCGCAGTCCGGGAGTGAGGGTCAGGCGGCCGTTGACTTTGTAACTGTCCTGAATGTAGCTGGCATAGGTTCGCTCATCCACCTTCATAACACCGCGCGAGAGATAGACGTTGTAATTCGCAGCGGCGCCGAGGAAGAAGTTGGCGGCATCGAAGCCGGTGTTGGTGACGGTGCCGGGCGCGGAGGTTGACCCGGTGGTGGAGCTTTCGAGCGCGGTGGCAAGGCTGTTGAAATTGGCCGTGCCGGAGATGTTGCCCTGATCGGGCTGGAGGCGCTGCACCTCATCGTGCCAGGTGCCGCCGAACTGGATGGCGTGAGTGCCTTTGATCCACGTATAGTTCTGTTGGAAGCTGGTGAGCGTGGTGCCGAGCGCGCGGCGGTTATCGCCTTCCACGTACTGAGTGAGGCCGGTGTTGAGGATACTCGGCCAGCCGATCTGGCCGTAAGGATTGGGGAGGCCCAGGACTGCCGACCAGTTTTTCTGGGCTCCAATAGGCCCGTCGATAGTCTGCGTAGTTTGCCACGTGCGGTTGAGCAGCGTCTCGACGAAGAACGTGGGCGTGAAGATATGCGTTTCGCTGAAGGCGGCGCCCCAGGACTGCATGGGCAGATAGGTGACGTTGGCTTCCAGATTGGCCGTGGGTACGCCGGTGCTGGAGCCGGTGCCCTGGAAGTAAGCGGTGCGGACACCCCAGTTGGCTTTGACGAAGAAGTTATCGCGATCGGAGAAACGGTGGTCGACGCGAACGGTGGTGGGATTGTCGTTGACGTTGCCGAGCGCGTTGGTGGCGAACGCGTACTTCAGGTTGGTGGTGATATTCGGCTCGGTGATGTCGGTGGGGACCGGGGTGATGCCGTAGATATATTTCGCAAGCGGCGAAATGCGGTTCATGGGGATGGTATTGTTCGGGAACGGCTGGCGCACGGTGATGGGCCGGTTGTTGATGGTTTGCACCGCGCTGGTGAGGGGATCGTAAATGGTGATCGGCAGGCCGGTGTTGGTTTCGAGACCGCTGAAGTTGCCGTTGCGCTGGGCGGCGGTGGGCACGGAATAATCCTTCGTGAGCCCCTGGCGGAGGGCGACGCCTTCGCGCGAGACGAAGAAGAACGTGCGATTGTGGCCGTCGTAAACTCTGCGGCCGTTGAGACCGAATGACGGGAAAATGATCGGGCCGCCCACAGAGCCGCCGTATTCATTGCGAATCAGTTTGGGAAGCGTGAAGGGCGTGCCGTTGGGATTGACGTCCTGACGGTGTTTGGCGACTCCCCACGCGTTGTTACGCGCCGTCTCATAGAGGCCGGCATGAAAACGGTTGGTGCCGCCACGCGTGGTGATGATGACGGAGGTGGGGCTGGAGGATTTGGCGTTGCCCGTGCTGGTTTCGACGCGCACCTCGCCGATGGATTCGAGACCCTGCAGGCCGGTGGAGCCGCCGAACTCGCGGTTGTTCGCGGAGGCGCCGTCCTGCTGATATTCGGTGGAGTACACCATCAGGCCGCCGGTGCGGACGCCGCCGTTGACATCGATTACCTGTTCCACGCCGGGCGTGACGTCCGCGAGCAGCGTGTTGAGGTCGCGGCCGTTGATGGGAAGCTCTTTGATGCGCTTAGCGTCGAGGGTAGTGGCATCGGTGGGATCGGTGGTGGTGACGAGCGGGATGCTTTCCATTACCTGAACGGTCTCGCTGATCTGGCCGAGCGTCATCACGGGATTCACTTCCACGGTTTGGCCGGTTTCGAGCACTACGTTCTGTTCCCAGGCTTTCATGCCGGGAGCTTCGCAGCGCGCCTGGTATCTGCCGATTTCCACGGGTGGGAAGGTGAAGTAGCCGTCGTTATTGGATTTGCTGATGCTTTTTACACCGGTGTCGAGGTGCGTGATGGTGACGACGGCGCCGGGAATGACCGCGCCCGACGCGTCTTTCACTGTGCCGCGAACCGTGCCTCCGCCGGAACCCTGCCCGTGGGCCAGACCAGTGGCGAGCAGCATCAGGGCGATGGCGCCCAAAGAAATAAACTTCAAGTTTCCCCCTCAGAAAACGTTAACTGTTCGAGCAGTATACAACAGTCCGGTTAGGGAGACGGAAGAACCGCGAGCGTGACCGGCTGGCTGGAGAAGCCGCCCACTGTGATGACGACGGGCTGCGGGCCAGGAGAAACGGAAGCCGGTACGACGAGGTTCATCTGCATGGTGCCGATAAGGCCGGCGGAAATGCCTTCGTACTGAATGAAGGCGGGAATGCCGCCGACAGTGACTGAGACGGGCAGCACCGGTCTGGGCGCGCTGGCTGGCGCAGTGGTGGCGGCGGTAAAATAACCCGTTTTCGTGTTTGGCGAGATTTCGCCGATGCCGTTGACGTAAAGGGTGACATTGCCTCCGGGGGGCGCCGTGATGGTTTTATAGATGCCCGGCGAGGCAGGCGCCACCTGGAAGGCGAAGCCGGCAATCCGGCCGTTGTTGTTGATGCCGAGCGTGGCGGGACCAGCGCTTACGGCATAGGGAATCTGGATGTTGATCTGGCTCGGCGAGACATAGAGCAGAGGGGCGGCGGCGCCGTTTACTGTGGCGCTGACACCCGCGAGGGAATAGGTGAGCGGGGAAGCGGTCGAAGCCAGCGGTGCTTCGGCCAGACCGGAACCGAAGACGGACAGAATCATGCCGGGGCTGCCGGTGGTCTGGCCGCTGGCGGGATCGGCGACACCCACGATGGAAGTGCCGGACGAACTACCACCCAGCACGTACATCACGGGCACGTTGACCACCTGCGGGATGGCGCCTGAGCACTGCAGCACGATGGTGGCGTGGTAGACACCGGGTTGGAAGCCAGCGCCGCTGGTGGTGAGATTGATCTGTCCGGAGCCGGTACCCGTGATGCGGGAGAGGTTCAGCCACGCGGTGGTGCGGTTGGCGGGGAAGACGGCGGCGGTCCAGGTCTGGGTTGAATCCGAGAGATTGACAGCGACCGTGGCGGGAGCCGATGCGAGCGTAAGGGCGGCAGGCGCGGCGGTGAGTTTGGCTGGCTTAGCCGGCGGACCCGCAAAGGCCACGGTGACGTCCTGGGTGGCGCCGCTGCTGAGGACGATTTCGATGACATTGCTGGACGGAGCCGTGAGATTCCCGAAACAAACGGTTCCCTGCAGGCCGCCCAGAGGATTGAGCCGCGTGGAGCCGAAAATCGCCGGAATCTGTGAAGTGAGGTTGATGCCGCCGGCATAGAGATGGTTGACGACGGCGAGCAGTCCCCCGCCCTGATCGTCGACATTCAGCTGAACGGGCCACTGGCAGGACGGGTCGGCAGCGGTGTTTTGCGAAACGGTGAGGGGTGTGGCGGTGAGATTGAAATATTCGTAGTCGGGGATAGAGAAGTAGGTAACGGAGAGTTGGCGGGACCACGAGTTTCCGGCTGAATCCACGCCGATGAAGGTGAAGGTGCGGTTCACGGGTGAGGTAAGGCCGCGGAAGATCACGATAGCGGTAACAGACGAACTCGCCGGAACGTTGGGCGAGGGGAAGTATTGCGCAAGGGGCTGCGGCTTGCCATCGATGCTGAAGCCGGTGATCAGCGCCGGGATGCCAGCGACCTCCCGGAGTGTCAGGGTGGTTTGCCAACTGAGGCCCTGCGCGTCGGCGGGCTGGGGCCAGACCACCGGCGGCGCGGACACAACGATCCCGGCGGCTGCAGTGGGAGCGGTGATCTGGAGGCGCGCGGTGCTGCCGCGGCTGCCGAACGCGGCATCGCCGGAATACACGGCGGAGAGAGTAAAAGTGCCGGTGCCCTGCAGCTGATAGAGCGGGAAGCTGAGACTGGCGGAGCCGCCGTTGAGCGGAACCGAGCCGAGCGCGACCGTACCCGCGCTGAAATCGACGGAGCCGGTGGGGTCTCCCGTACCGGTTGCGGGCGTTACTGTGGCGGTGAGCTGCACAATATCGTTCACGGTCGCGCGGGTGGCGCTCAGGGTTAGGCTGACAGCGGCATTGTTGGTGGCGGTATTCCACTGCGTTACCAGATTGTTGGCGTCGATGGAGCCGAGGCCGGTAGCCATGTCGTAGCCCTGACCGGTGTCAGAGCCGAAGAAGCCGGTGAGGCAGCCCACGCTGCCCTGCACGCAGGGCACGAAGTTGTTGCCGGCCGTGATGTCGTGAAATGCGGAGGGAACGCTTTGGGCCAGACGGTAAAGCTGCGGGTTGATGTTACCGAGTCCCGGCTGGGCCTGAAACTTGTGGGAAATCTGGTATTGGTTCAGCAGCGCGACAATGCCGGCCATGGAGGGAGTGGACGCGGAGGTGCCGTAGATGGCCACAGTGTTGCCGTTGTACGTAACGATGTAGGCGTCGTGGCCGGCGGCTGAGAGAGCGATATCCGGTATGTGGCGAACATCGTCGGAAGGCACGCCGGGTCCGGTCTGCCAAGCGGGTTTGGGATAAAGCTGGCTGGCGCCCCCGCCTGTGGCGAAGAGACCCGAGGTGGCATTTTCATTCCAGGCTGCTTCCGGAATATAAGAAAGCGCGGAACCAAAAACGGTGTCGTTGGCGGCGGCCCAGTAAACGCCGTTACCTTCGATGAATTGCGTGCCGCCTACGGCGGTGACTTCCGGCAGCACAGCTGGAAACAAAACAGTGGGACCCAGGCTTGCCAGCGGCTGCGAGCCCTGACTGTCACAGGCGGCTGCGCCCGCATCGCCGGAGGCGCTTAGGACCGTGATTCCCTGCGCGTTGGCCTGCTGCGCGACGGAGCGGTAGTAAGAAGGCGCGAGATTGATTTCGCAGTCCCCAAAGCTGGAGCTCAGGACTTTGACTGCGTTCTGATTCACAGCCGTGATCAGTGCGGTGAACGCATTGGGCCCGTAGTAATAAAAGAGGCTCGCCTTGGGCGCGATCGCGCCCGCCCATTCCAAGTCCAGGTTGGCTTCGGCCTGCGCTCCGTTGAAGCCGGGATCCGTTCCATAGGCAATCAGCGTGGGGTCGGCGGCGGGCAGGCCGTAGCGGGTGCGGAAGGAGCGCAGATCCGTAAGCAGCACGTCGGACTGACCGATGATGCCGATGCTCTGGCCGGAGCCATCGATCCCGGCCTGCGCGAGCGGTTTGATGTTGTAAATGGTGGAGAAATCCTCGGGTACCAGGTAATGCGAGGCGCCGCTGTTGTACTGGGGCACCAGGCGGGCGTTCGAAAACGGGACGAAATCATCGAGTCCCAGAAACCCCGCGACAACATCCGAAAGCGCTTCGGGCACGGATGGGTCGGAACTGTTGGCGACGTGGGTCGCGCCCGCAATGCGGTATCGATGAAATGCAGTGTGCAGCGAGTTTCCCACCTGAGCGGCAGTGCCGGCGAAGGCGATCCAGTTGCGCCCGCGCGCGCTCTCCTGCACGGTAAGGCCCTCGGAGGAGAGCCATGCCGCGACTTTGGAGTGGTCGGCGCCGGTCAGGCCGAAGCGGTCGGCAAATTCCTCGGGGGTGAGCCAATGGCGAAAAGACGGCGACGAAGGGTTCTGCTGGTCCAGAAGCAGCTGGTCGAGTTCGCTCTGCTGCTGGGCTGAGGGCTTCAGCATCAGCACGACATGGTCAAGGCGCATGGCGGGCTCCACCGGGCCGATGTCATTGTCCGCCGTGGCGAGGCGATGCCGGTTGCCAGCCACGACCCGCATGCGGCGGGCATCCACCGCGCTGGTTACTCGTGAACGCGCGGCGAGTGCATAGAAATTCGAAGAAAATGCGAGGAAAACGAGAATGCAAACGTAGGAATTCGCCATGAATAAAGGACGAGCATACTACGAGACTCAGCGCGCCGTCTCAGGCCGGTTGCTGTCCATCAAAGCGGCGGAGAGGCGCTGGCTGACAGAGGGCGGAAGTTTACCTCCGTGGCAGGTGACGTAAAAAACGTCAATGGCGCGGTGCGCTTCGGTGTTGATCAGGACCACCTCGATGCTGCATTGCTCGCGGGAAATGGCCGACGAGAGGTCGTAGAGCAGCCGGGGGCGATCTTCGGCGACGATCTCGATCAGGGTGGCCGAGGCCGACGCGGAATCGTCGATGGTGACGCGCGGCGGCAGGTTTCTGGGGACGCGCCGGGGTCGGCGTGCCAGCAGATGATCGACGTCAAGCGTCCCAAGCGCGGCGGCTTTCACCTTGCTGCGCAGATCATCGGCTTCCGAAGGATTCAGTTCCAGGGTACGGATTGGATCGTCAAACGTAAAAAGCTCGATGACGGCTCCGCGGGCGTTGCCGAAGGCTTCGGCCTTGACGATATCCATGCCGAAACTGGAGATGACACCGGCGACGGAAGCGAAAAGAAAAGGCCGGTCGCGGGTGACAAGGGTCAGCACATAAACACCCTGGGCCCGATCGAGCGCAACCGCGGTTCCCTGGCGCTCCATGCGCATGTGGGCATCGATCTCAGCCGGAGAGTGAGTACGCAGATAGCGCACGGGCAGGCCTTCAAGAAAGGCGCGGCGTTCCGGCGTATCGCCTACGTCGGCGGCGATGCGCTGGCTTTGGAGTTCGACTGTGAGTTCGTGATATGTGGCGGTGTAGAGCTGCCAAAGCAGGCTGCCGCGCCAGGCGGTCATGGCGGTGGGGTTGACCGCGCTGATATCGCCATAGGTAAGCAGTGTCAGGCATTTCAGCCGCTCGACTGTGCCGACGCGCTCCGCCGTGGCGCGCGCGGTGACCGGATCCGAGACATCGCGGCTGTTAATGGCAGCGGACATTTCCAGATGGGCTTCCACCAGGAAGAGCACCGTCTGGCTATCCCGTGCGCCGACCCCGATGCGCTGCAGAGCAGGCTGCGCGAGACGCGCGGAGGCTGCCGAATGGCTCTCCGCGCCGCTGCCTTTGCCGGAATCATGAAAGAGCAGAGCGAGAACCAGGAGACCAAAATCCTCGGTCTCGCGCGCAAGTTCGGCAAAGCCGCCATCGCCGGAGGTGCGCAGCGCCAGCACGGTTTCGATGGCGACCAGCGTATGCTCATCGACGGTGTACTGGTGGTAGAAATCGCGCACCACGAGACATTCGATGGAGCCAAGCTCGGGGAATATGGCGGTAAGCAGTTCCGTTTCGTGCAGTTCACGCAGAGCGAGCGACGCATGCGGAAGATTGAGGATTTCGTGCAGGTCGCGCCAGAGGCCGGGTCGCCGCTGCAGAGCGCGCGCGAGATCGTCGCGGTGGTTGTGGATGCGCTTGCCGGCATCGGGCGAGAGCCGCACGCCATGGCGGGCAACGAAGGTGAACAAGCGGAGCACGACGGCGTCATCGGTCTGGGCCAGCTGCGGCGCGCGGAAGTACACCAGGCCGTGGAGGACGCTGAAATCCGCGTTGGAGAGACGCGACCAGCGATCGCGCATGGCAGCGAACAGCGGGCTGTTCTGCGCTTCGGTGGAATCGAGCGTGCGAATCAGACAGCGCTGGATGCGCCGGGCAGCGCGATAGAGGCCAGCCATCAGATCGGCAGAAGAGACGGCGCGCGCTTCGGAGATGCGGTCCTGTGCCTCAAACGTGAGGACGTTGTTATCGCGGTGGGACCACTCATGCAGCGCGAAACGCAGATCGGCCAGGTAGAGGGCGGAGGCCGCGACTTCGGGGGGCGCATAGCCGTCGCTGTGCAGCTGGCTGAGCCACAGGATTACCTGGTAATCGCGCAGGCCGCCGGGCCCCTCTTTGATATTCGGCTCCAGGTGGAAGATGGTGTTCTGGAATTTCTGGTGTCGCTCGCGGGTCACACGCACCAGACGGCGGGTGAGTTCATCTTTGCGGCGGCCGAGAAATAAATCGAACTGGTTGCTGCACGCGTGCCACATGTCGCGATCGCCGGCCAGAAAGCGCCGGTCGAGCAGGCTAATGGTGAGTTCCGGGTTGCCTTCGTGGAGCACGACGCAATCGGCGACGGTGTGGATGCTTTGGCTGACACGCAGCTTCGAATCCCACAGGCTTTGCAGGAAAGCAGAAACGGCTTCTCGGGTGGATGCGATGCGTTCTTCGGAATCCGCGAGGATCAGGAGATCGATGTCGGAGTGAGGGAAAAGTTCGCGGCGCCCGTATCCACCGACGGCCAGGAGTGCGAGGCCGCTGCGATCGGGGAAGCGCTCGCGCACCAGGGCATCGACCGCGGCAGTGCGGGCCTGCCACTCCGAGACGAGGCCGCTAGAGAGCGGATTCGCCCCGGTCACCGTTGCGAATGCGAATGACATCGAGGACATCGATTACAAAGATTTTGCCATCTCCGATTTTGCCGGTCCGCGCGGCGGCGGTAAGCGCGGCCAGAACTTCTTCCAGGCGCGCATCCTGGACAACCATCTCGAACTTCACCTTGGGCAGCAGGTCTACGGTATATTCCTGCCCGCGGTAGATTTCCTTGTGACCCTTTTGGCGGCCGTGACCCCGGACCTCGGTAACAGTCATGCCATCGATGCCGATGGTTTTGAGGGCTTCCTTCACTTCGTCCGTTTTGAACGGCTGAACAATCGCTTCAACTTTTTTCATAGCGTTAGCTTTCGAGCAGGTAGCCCTCTTCTCCATGTTGGCTCAGGTCGAGACCTTCCCGTTCGGCATCTGGAGAAACGCGAACGCCGGTGACAATGTCGGCTATCTTGAGAGCAATCAGGGTGCCGACGATGGCGAGAGCAAAAGAGATGAGGACTCCGACGAGTTGGTTTCCGAGCTGAGCGGCATGGCCGTCTACCAGGCCGAGCGGAATCACCTTGCCGGAGGCGTCCTTCATTTCATTGATGGCGCTGGTGGCGAACACGCCGGTCAATAAGGCGCCGATGGTGCCCCCCGCGCCGTGGACGCCGAAGGCATCGAGCGAATCGTCATAGCCGAATGTACGTTTGACGGCGGTGGCCATGAAGTAACACAGCGCTCCGGCCACGATGCCGATGAGAAGTGCGGGCATGGGCTGAACGTAACCGGAAGCGGGCGTGATGGCAACCAGGCCTGCGACCGCGCCGGAAATCGCGCCGAGGATGCTTGGCTTGCCGTGCTGGATCCACTCGGCAAACATCCATGCGAGCGCGGCGGAGGCGGCGGCAAAGTGCGTTGCGACGAAAGCGCTGGTGGCAAGACCCGACGCGGCCAGTGCGCTGCCGGCGTTGAAGCCGAACCAGCCGACCCACAGGAGAGACGCACCGATGACGCTGATGACCAGGCTGTTCGGACGGATGGGCTCGTTCGGATAACCAATTCGCTTTTTTAGATAGAGAGCGCAAATGAGGGCGGACACGCCCGAGGTGATGTGAACGACGGTACCGCCGGCGAAGTCGAGGCAGGGAAAGGCGCCGCCCGAGAAATTCAGGAGACCGCCTTTGCCCCACACCATGTGAGCCATAGGAAAATAGACCAGGAACATCCAGATGGTGGTGAAGATCAGCATACCGCTGAACTTCATGCGTTCGGCGTAAGCGCCGGAGATCAGGGCCGGCGTGATGATGGCAAACATCAGCTGATAGATCATGTAAGTGGCGTGGGGGATGGTGCCGGCATAATCCGCATTGGGAGCGGTCCCGACGCCGTTGAGGAAGAGATAGCGGAGATCGCCGACGAATCTGCCTTCTCCGAACGCCAGACTGTAGCCGACAAGAGCCCAAAGCACCGTGACCACGGCCATCAGCACGAAGCTGTGCATCATGCTGCTGAGCACGTTCTTGCGGCGGACCAGACCGCCGTAGAACAGCGCCAGCCCGGGACCGGTCATCATCAGCACCAGAGCGGCCGACACCAGCATCCAGGCGTTGTCCCCGGCGCTTTGCGCGGATTTCAGCGCTGCTTCGGCAGTGGCGAGGCGTTGTTCAACGGTGGGCGCGGCAGCCGGCGTGCTGCTTTGCGCCAGCAAAGTCATGGGTAAAAAGACTGTAAGAAGACACACGCGAACGTTCATCAATTGTGATCCCTTTGTCACTTTCCGGAAATTTAACCTAGTATTCCATCGAAAACAGAAATCGTAAAGCAGAGGCGTGATCCCGGGATGGTGTTCGAACGGGGCAGCGGACCAGGCGCTACTTTGCGCAGCTGCGAGAGTTTCCCGAAGAGCCACACGGCCGGAGGCTTACGCCACCGGACAGGAGTTTAGTCTAGCAGTTTGCGCCGTTAGCGGACCATCAGGCCAATGCGCGAGCCGTCCCCGCCGCCGCTGTAGACGCGCTCGGTGGCTTTGACGAAGTCCGACGAGAGGGCGTTCGGGATGTCCATAAACTTCTGCGGATTGCGATCGGTGAGCGGGAACCACGAGCTTTGGATCTGCACCATGATGCGGTGGCCGGCGCGGAAGGTGTGGCAGACATCCGGCATGCTGTATGAAATGCGATCGGGCCTGCTTGGCTCGAACGCCACGGGACTCTCAAAACCCTTGCGGAACTTGCCGCGGAACGGTTCGCCGCGGACCAGCTGCTCATAACCGCCGAGGTGAATGGTATTGGCTGGCTGGTTGCGCGCGGCGATGGCGGCCGTGATGCCAGGCGCGGAGGCGGGCGCGTCGGGCTCGGGATAATCGCCGGGATAGACGTCGATCAGCTTGACGTCGAAATCGGAATCGGTGCCGGTGGTCGAGACTTTCAGATCCACGGACACCGGACCCATCACTGTCACGTCATGATCCAGCGGCTCGGTTTTATAGACGAGCACGTCGGGCCGCGTTCCGGCGAACCGCTGGTCTTCGCTCATGTAATCGTTGCGCACGCCCATGAGGACATGCCCAATGTACGGCACCGGTTTGTTCGGGTCCGAGAGGTATTCGTCGAAGGCGGCGGCTGCCGGCTGTTGCCACCCAAGTTTGCCTTTCGCGTCGAGATACATGCTGGTGGGTTTGGCGTCGCGCGGCGGCCAGGAATCGAACCTGCGCCACTCATTCAGGCCCGTTTCGAAGACCCAGGCTTTGGGAAAAATGGACTCTCCTCGCCCTTTCAGGTGGTGCAGAAAGAACGGGAACTCGATCTTCTCGCGGTAATAGAGACCGGTTTTGGATCCGAAGGTGACGTTGCCGACGCGGTCGCCATCGCCGCGCGAGAAACCGCCGTGGATCCACGGACCCATTACGAGCGTGTCGGGCGTGGAGGCGGAGTCTTTCTCCAGCGATTGAAACTGGCGGAGCGGGCCCTGCAGATCCTCCTGATCGAACCATCCGCCGACCAGCATGACGGCGGGCTTGATGTTCTGCAGATGGCGCCAGATGGCGCGGGACTGCCAGATATCGTCATAAGTCCAGTGCTGGACGTTCATGGTCCAGAGGGCATGCTTGTGAAGGAAATACTTCTCGTCCGCATTCGCCAGCGAGCCCATATTCAGGTAGAACTCATAGCCGTCGGGAGTGCCGTAGTCGAAAGGCTGGGCGGCGGCCGGCAGCGCAGGATCGCCCTCGCGCAGCTTGAAGCCCTGATAGAAGCTGAAGCGGTGGGCCAGCATGAAGGCGCCGTTGTGATAGGAATCGTCGCCCATGTAGTAGTCGGTGACCGGGGCCTGCGGGGAGACGGCGAACAGCGCGGGATGCGCGTCAATCATGGCCGCAGTGGCGTAGAAGCCGGGTTGCGAAATCCCCCAGATACCGACCTTTCCGGTATTGCCGGCGACATTCTTCACGAGCCAGTCGATGCTGTCCCACGAATCGGAGCTTTCATCGATGTCTTTGGAAGCTTTCTTCCCGGGCTTATAGGGGCGCATGGCGATGTACTCGCCTTCGCTCATGTTGCGCCCGCGAACATCCTGATAGACGAAGATGAACTTCTCGCGCGTGAAGAATTCAGAGGGTCCCAGAGCAGCTGGGTATTGGTCGACGCCATACGGGCGGATGCTGTACGGCGTGCGCGTCATCATCATCGGATAGGTGCGGCCGTCAGAGGCGGCATCCTTCGGCACGTAAACGGCGGTGAAGAGCTTCACGCCGTCGCGCATGGGAATGCGGTATTCGAATTTGGTGTAGTTCTCGCGGATGTAAGGAGCGCCGATGGGGCCAGGAGCGGGCGCATCGGGAGCTGTGCGCGTCACCGTGCGCTGGGCGAGGAGAGAAGGGAGACTCAGGAGCAACAGGCAAACGGCTTTGCGCATTGCCCTATAGGATAGAACGCCGGACTCAGACCAGCAGTTTCTTTACGACGTTTCCGGCGACATCCGTCAGGCGGAAATCGCGGCCCATGTAGCGGTATGTAAGGCGCGTATGATCGAAACCCAGACGATTCAGGATGGTGGCCTGCAAATCGTGCACGTGAATCTGGTCTTCCACGATGTTGAAGCAGAGGTCATCGGTTTTACCGACCACCTGACCGCCTTTGATGCCGCCGCCCGCCATCCACATGCTGTAGGCGACCGGGTGGTGATCGCGTCCGGCATTGCCCGCTTCTTCGGGCTTGCGGATTTCGCACATGGGAGTCCGGCCGAATTCCCCGCCCCAGACGACGAGCGTGGAATCCAGCAGTCCGCGTTGCTTCAGATCTTTGATGAGTGCGGCGGCTGGCTGGTCAGTGGCGTCGCAATGCTGCTTGAGCTTGGTGTTGATGCTGGTATGGTCGTCCCAGCTGGCGTGCATCAGCATCACGAAGCGCACACCGCGTTCCACCATCCGGCGGGCCAGCAGCGCGTTCGTGGCGTAGGCGCGCGTGGGTTCCTTGTTGACCCCGTACATCTCGAGCGTGGCGGGGGATTCTTTGGAAAAGTCGAGCAGCTCCGGCGCGGCGCTTTGCATGCGGAACGCGAGTTCGTAAGAGTTGATCCGAGAGGCAATCTCTTCATCCCCGGTGCGCGCATAGTGGTTTTGATTGAGATCGCGCAGGACGTCGAGCGAGGCACGCTGCGTGGCGGGTGTAACGCCGTTGGGATTGGAAAGGTAAAGAATGGGATCACCGGAGCCGCGGAACATGGTGCCCTGGTAGGTAGAGGGGAGAAAGCCGCTGGAAAAGTTGCCCGCCCCGCCGCTGGTGCCCACGCCTGAACTGAGCACGACGAAGCCGGGCAGATTCTGCGATTCACTGCCGAGTCCGTAAACAGTCCATGCGCCCAGCGTCGGCCGGCCTACCTGCGTGGTGCCGCTGAAAAGCAGCAGCTGTCCCGGATGATGATTGAAGGCATCGGTGTGCATCGAGCGAATCAGGCAGATGTCGTCGGCGCAACTGGCGATGTTGGGCAGGTATTCCGAGATTTCCATGCCGCACTGGCCATGCTGGCGGAATTCACGCTGGCTGGCGAGCACAGCCGCCGTGGGCTTGATGAAGGCAAGCTGGAGATCTTTGGTAAGGGAAGGCGGCAGCGGCTGGCCATTCCATTTGGCGAGCTCCGGCTTGGGGTCGAACAGATCGAGCTGGCTGGGCCCGCCTTCCATGAACATGAAGATCACGTTCTTGGCGGTGGCGGGAAGCGGCGGAAGTTTCGGAGCCAGAGGATTCGCGGCGCCCACGGCGGCCAGGCCGTCGCGTTCCAGCATGCTGGCCAGGGCAATGGTCCCGATGCCGCCGGCGCACGTCTCGAAAAATCGGCGGCGGCTCTGGATCTTTTGGAATTGCTGAAAGTTCATGGTTACTCCCGCGTGATGAATTCGTCCAGGTTGAGCACAACCCGGCTCAAACCGAGCCAAGCGGAATCCGGCGGCTGCGTCTTGAAGTAAGCCGCAAGGCGCTCCCGTTCGCGCGTGTCCGGTTTGCGATCGAGACAGAGTGCGAAGAGGTAATCGAGCCGCTGATCGAAGGCAGCCGGAGCTTCCTTCTGCACCCGATAAGCGAGTGCCTGCGCCGCTTCGTAGAACACGGGATCGTTCAACAGATTCAGGGCCTGCAGCGGGGTGTTGGAAGTGCGCCGGCGCGTACAGGTAAGATCGGAATCGGGTTCGTCGAAGTTGTTCAGGAACGGATAAGGCGTGGTGCGCTGGTAGTGAATGTAAAGACCGCGGCGGTAACGGTCCGGTCCGGTGCTGTCCTTCCACTTGACACTGTTGGAATAGCCGAGTTCGGCAACCCCCGCCGGCTGCGGAGGGCGAACACTGCGGCCGCCAATGGCATCGTTCAGGAGACCGCTTGCGGAGAGCGCTTCATCGCGGATCGATTCAGCGGGCAAACGAAGCCGCGACTGTCGTGCCAGCAATATGTTAGCCGGATCGCGTTCCTGCAGATCGGGCCGCGCGTGGGAAGACTGGCGGTAGGTGGAAGACATCACCATCATTTTCACCATCTGCTTCATGCTCCAGCCGCGATCTTGAAATTGCACGGCAAGCCAGTCCAGCAGTTCGGGGTGAGAGGGCCGGTCGCCCTGCGTACCGAAATCGTCGGAAGTGGCGACGATGCCGCGGCCGAATAGTTCCTGCCAGAAGCGATTGACGGCCACACGCGCCGTGAGCGGATTTTCCGGCGCGACGATCCATTGCGCCAGTGCCAGGCGGTTGGCTGGTCCCGCGGCTTTCATGGGCGGGAGGAAGTGCGGGCTGTTCGGCTCTACTTCCGCGCCAAAGGTCTTGTAATCCCCGCGCAGATGGATAAAGGTTTTGGGCGCCGCAGGATCGTCTTCCATCACCGGAGCTTCGGCGGGCTTCGGGAACTCGGCATCCAGCTTGTCTATCTGCTCTTTGGCTGTTTTCAGCCGCGCCGAGAGTTCCTTATCCTTAGAGAACACTGGGCCGACGTGTCCCAAAAAGAATTTCGTGAGGCGGTACTGGTCGCGGGCGTTGCGATTCTCCGGCGCGGCATTCATTACTTTGTTAGCGCGGTCGAAGCCGGCTCGGTACTCGGTTACGTTGAAATCCCAGTCGAGCACCTTTCCGGGCTCGCGCATGGCCTGTTTGATGGCGGCTTCCCATTCGGTCTGCAGTTTCGGAATCTGATACTCCGCCAGAATGGCGTTGCGTTTCTTCAGATATTCGGGGATGGCGGCGAGCCACGGCCCGAGTTCGCCGGGCATGGGCGCATCCACTTCGGCTTCTTCCGAGCGATTGAAGAACGCCTGAATCTGGTAGTAATCGCGGTGCGAAATAGGGTCGTACTTGTGGTCGTGGCACTGGGCGCAGCGAACGGTTAGCCCGAGCCAGGTGGTGGCCACGGTGCCAGTCCGGTCGACCAGCTGTTCGAAGCGCGCCTCGTCACGGTCCACGCCCGCTTCGCGATTCGTGAGCGTGTTGCGGAAGAAACCGGTCGCGATCTTTTGTTCGGTGGTGGCGTTGGGCAGTTCGTCGCCGGCGATCTGCTCCACCGTAAACCGGTCATACGGCGTGTCCTGGTTCAGGGCTTCGATTACCCACTGCCGGTAAACCCAGGCGTTGGGACGGACCAGATCCTTTTCGTAACCGTCGCTGTCGGCGTAATGAGCCAGATCCAGCCAGTAGCGCGCCCACTTCTCGCCATAGTGAGGCGAGGCAAGCAGGCGGTCGACCACGCGCTCCCAGGCTCCGGGTTTCCCATCAGCAACGAAGGCGGCGGTTTCGGCGGGCGTGGGCGGAAGGCCGGTGAGGTCCAGCGAGACGCGGCGGATGAGGGTGGCGCGATCGGCCTCGGGCGAGGGCGCAATGTGTTCTTTCTCCAGACGGGCCAGCACGAAGCGATCGATGTCGTTAGCGGGCCACGAGGTATCAGCCGTCACGGGCGGAGCCGGATGGCTGACCGGTTCGAATGCCCAGTGCTTCGCAAACGTGGCGGAAGCGGGCCAGTTGGCGCCGCTGTCAATCCAGCTTTTCAGAGTGGCGATCTGCGTAGGAGTCAGCGGCGCGCCCACGGGCGGCATCAGGGTTTTTTCCTGCCCCGAAACTTTGCGCAGCAGCAGACCGGACTCGATCACTTTTTTTGCGGCTGGCCTGGTGTCGAGGCGCAGGCCGGCCATCTGCATCTTTTCGCCGTGGCAGGAAATGCAGCGTTGACCGAGGATGGGCTGGATATCCCGTGCGAATTCCGGCGCAGTCTGCGCGGCAAGAGGAACAGCGAGGAGGAGAAGAAAGAGAGGGCTGCGCATGCGGCGGGCGGGCCTCTACTGAGTATATAACTTCAGCCTCGAAAGGATTTATCAAGGCCGCAGTTCAATATGGTTGCGTTCGAGGGTTTCTCCCAAAACCTGATCGAGCGATATGCCGGCACGAACCCAGGAGGCCAGCGCGGCTGCCTCGGCAGCCTGCGCGGCCGAAAGAGTACGCCGCGCCAGCACGATGTTGTAAAGATTCGAACTGGCGAGATTGAACTTGTTCTGCTCCCCCGCAAGCAGCGCTTCCTGCACGGCGCGCGATTTTTGGGCGGTCTGATACCGTGCGCGCGCCTGCCGCAGGGCAACCGCCTGATTCGAGATATCGACAACCAGCTGATTCAGGTCGCGGATAAGACTTAGCTGGGTTTGCCGGTACTGCAGCTGTTCGATGGCGAAATCTGCCTGGTCGATATGGTCGACAAATACGGGCACGGACTGCATGATCACCCCGGCACGTTCATTGGGGAAGTTGCGGCGCAATACCTGCGCAAGAGCGTTGCCCAGACCGCCGGGAAAGTACGGGTCGGGGCCGCTGCCATCCGACTGAATAACCGGTTGGCCCGCCAGGCCGCTGTCGGTCACGGACGCGAATCCCTGAAGCGTGGGCAGCAGGCCATTTTGCGTACCGAGCGTGGCGATCTTCGCGGATTGCAGATTGATTCGCGCGGCGGCGAAATCGGGCCTTCGAGCGATCGCGCGTGCGAGCAGCGCGCGGAGCGGCGGAAGTTCGACATCGTCAGGAGGATGCAGGCGGTCTACCGGAACAATGGGCAGACTCGCGAGGATCGGATCCGCGAGGCCGTTCCGGCTCAGCAGGTCTTTGAGGAAGTTCTGCTGCTGCTCGGCGTTGCTCTCCGCGAGCGCCAGCGCTTCATCGCGGAGGGAAAGTTCGGCAGCTGCGCGAAAGCGATCGGTTCGCGCAACGGTGCCGATTTGGATTTCGCGTTCGGTAGCCGTCAGGAACTGGCGGGCGTCATCGCGTGCGGCGCGGCGGGCGGCGACGTCGTCATCGCCGCTCACCAGATCCCAGTAGGCGTTCAGCACATCTGTGACGACATTGATCAGCCGCGATTGAAAGGTCTGGAGCGAGGCGAGGTTGTTGTTGCGCGCGATTCGAATGAAGCGCCCGTTCACAGCCGTTCCCAAACCTTGCAGAAGGGCATGCTGCAGATAGATCTGCGCGCGCGGCGCAACGGAAGGATTCAGAACGTCCGTCGGGGTGTTTTCGCGCAGCCAGGATTCATTGAACGAGCCTTGGATGTACCCGCCCGAGAGAAAACCCTGCTGGAGCGAGGTGTTGTAAATGCGGCTGCCATCCACCAGTGAGGCTGTCTGACTTTGCACGGCGTTCGATTGCGGCGTGGTGGTGTGTGAGAAGACGGTGGTGTTCTGCAGAACGGGATCCAAATTCGCGGTAACCGGGCCAATCTGCGCCACAATCGCATTGCCGGCGGGCGCCGCGGAACCGCCGGTATTGCTGCTGACTCCCGCGCTGCGCTGGGATCCGCTGATTCCCTGACCGTTCGCGACCTGGCCGATCTGTGCGCCGCCGCTGTTGACTCCTCGCAGCAAGCCGCCGGCCTGGGCGCGCTGAATGCTCCACTCGGAGATAAGCGTGGCGTAGCGCTCCACTTCCAGATCCAGGTTGTTCTCGATGGCGAGAGTAATCGCGTCCTGGGCGCTGAGATAGATTTTCCCGGCGCGGACCAGCGTCGCCAGACGCGGCGAGTTGGTGAGTTTTGGCGGCGGCACGGTTGACGCTTCGTAAGGCCGAATCAGGACGGGGCCGGTTGGTCGGTCGACGGATACCTGCGCACTGGCCGTCAGCACGCTCATGCAGATCGCAACGAACTTCATTTGACCGACTCCGGGAGAAGCGATTGGCGCGCGACACGGCCGGAGGTTGCCTCATCCATAGAGATGTGGTTTTCGGCCAGCGTGGTGCCCACCGCCTGCTGGAATGCGACTTTCGCGTGGGTGTAGTTCGCCATCGACTGGACCTCCGCGCTCTGATCGAGAGCGAGATCGCGCTGCGCCTGCACCACGCCCGAAAGATCCGGTGAAAGGCTGAACTGAAATTTCTTCTGCTCGGCGTCCAGCGTTTGTTCGGCAAGCAGTCGCGTGCGTAGCGCCGCTTCGTAACGAACGCGCGCCTGCTGCAGGCCGATCACCGCGTTTTTGACGTCTACGCGGACCTGGTTGATCACGCGCTGCAGCTGCAGTTCGCTCTGGCGCAGAGTGAGCTGGTCGGTGACGTAGTCGGCCTGGGCGGCGCGATTGCGGAACGGGATGTTGAGCGCGAAGCCGGCCGAGTAATCGGGGAAGTTGCGACGCACCAGCTGCCCGGCGACGTTGCCGTAGCCACCGAGCAAGTACGGATCGGGCGCGCCGCTGGCGCCGTTGTACAGGGAATTCAAGTCACCGCTAAGGGCGTGATTCGTAAATTCGGCGAACGCCTGGAGAATCGGTTTGAGCGAGTTTTTGGTACCGGCCAAATTTGCGAGACTGCTTTCGATATTGACCCGCGACTGCTGAACTTCGGCGCGGGAGGCCAGAGCATCAGACATCAGCTCCGCGGCGGGCTTCAGCGCTTCCTGCTTCGGAACGGTGATGTGATCGAGCGGAACAATGTGCACTTCGTCAAGATCGGCGGTGGTAGCGCCGGTGCGGCTCAGCGTATTCTTCAGGATGGTTTCCTGCTGCGCGACGTTGGTCTGGGAGATGAGCAGCTCTTCCTCGCGGGCGGAGACCTCGGCCTCCGCGCGCGTGATCTCGATGCGTGAAAGCGAACCGATCTCCACCTGTTTTTTGTTGTCTTCGAACAGTTTCTGCGCGGAGGCGAGCGCCTGCTGCTTGATGCGCATGTCTTCGTTGAAGCTGACCAGATCCCAGTAGAGATTCAGGATGGCGGAAACGGTGGTGATGACCTGCAGCTTCAGTTGCAGGTCTGTGACTTTCATGTTGTTGCGGGCCACGCGAATGTTGCGGTCGTTCACCGCCCGGCCAAAACCCTGCAGCAGGTTCTGCGTGAGGTAGAGATCTAAATAGGCTGAGGTCGCGGGGTTCAGGAGATTGGCCGGGCTGTTCACGCGGCTGCGCGAGGTGTAAAACGTAAGCTGCGCGGTGGAGCCGGTGAGGAACGATTGCGCGACTCCAACCTGGAAGGTGCGCGTGTCATTGGTGAGCGCGGTAGTCTGGCTGAGCACCGTGTTGCTCAGCGGGCTGGTGCTGTGCTGGAAGTTAGCGTAGGCGAAAACCTGCGGGTCCAGAAGCGGCGGCGTGGGACCGAGTTGGATGACGATTCCGCCGCCGGAACCGATGCCGCCTGAGCCGGTTGCCAAGCCGTTGGTGTTGACGCTGACGCCAGCAAGACTAACGCTGACGGGTCCGCTCTGGAGCGGCGTGCCGACACTGCGGAGAAAACCGCCGCCCTGCGCCCGGCCCAGCACCTCGCGCGAAAGGAAGGGTCCGTAGCGCTGTATAGCGATATCGATGTTGTTTTCAAGAGCGAGCGCAATGACGTCGTCCACCGTCAGATACAAATTTCCTGCGTGCACCAGCAATTCCAGCCGCGGAGTGTTGCTTAGGTTGGCGGGCGAGATGTAACGGCGCTGGTAGGGCCGGATGAGCGGGCCGAAGATGGTGGGTTTAGCGGGGCCGATCGTGATTTCACTGGACTGCGCGAATGCCCCGGTGGCCAGAAGAAGAAGCGAGAGAAGTTTGTGGGCACAATCCATGAACGACTTGCACTTCGCATGTTGCAAGCCATCGGGACAGCTGTGGAATCGCGGGGATTATGGGTAGGCAGCGGGCGGAAGATTCCCAGTTTTGGGACTGTTCTGTTCGGGTTTGCAACGTTGACAATCAGTTTTTCCCGCTCAGACGGCCCGCATGCGTGAGGCCGCGAATCTCCGCCTCGGTGAGCGGACGCCAGGAGCCGATGGGCAGGTCGGCGATTCGAATTTCCCCAATGGCGGTGCGCACCAGTTTGAGCACCTTGCTGTCAATCGCTTCGATCATCCGGCGAACCTGACGGTTGCGGCCTTCGGTGATGGTGATTTCAAGGAACGAGTACTTTTCCGAATCGCGCAGATGATTGACGATGGCGGGACGCGTGGGACCATCGCCTAGTTCGATGCCCGCGCGCAGCCGGTCGATCTGCTCGTTCGTAATCCGCGTCGAGCACTTCACCTGATATGTCTTCGCAACTTTGTAATGCGGATTGGTGAGCAGTTCCGCGAAACCCGAATCGTTGGTCAGCACCAGCAGGCCACTGGTATCCAGATCGAGGCGGCCGACCGGGAACACCCAGGTTTCAATGTCTCCGAGCAGATCGTAAACCGTGGGGCGGCCTTCCGGGTCCTTGTAGGTGGTCAGGTAGCCCTTGGGTTTGTAGAGCAGAAGGTACAGTTTTTCGGCGGATTCGAGCGGCCGATTATCGAAGGCGACGCGGTCCCGGTCGAGATCGATCCAGTGATCCGGGTTCAGAATCGCCTTGCCATTGACGCGGACGCGGCCGCCGCCGATCCACGCGCGCGCCTCGGTGCGTGAGCCGAGACCGGCTTTCGAAAGCACACGCTCCAGTGTCTTCAGGCGTTTCAATGCAAAACAATCTTCGCGAGGCCGGCGTTGTTCCCGCTGTCGAAGGCGCGAACCACCAGCAGGTGCTCGCCGGGCGGGCGTTTGGTCAGATCGATATGGAAGTGCGCGGAGCGGGAATCGAGAATGCCATCGACGGGCGCGATTGGTGTCCAGGGACCGCCATCAAGGGCGTACTCACAGCGCCGGAGGGGTGAGGCGGAATCGGCGGCTTCGAAATCCAGACCGGCGGCGGAAAGGGAACCGATGGTGACAACGGGCGGTGTGTTGTCGATGAGCACCGGTGAGCTCACCAGTTCGGCCTGCAGCGCACCGGGGGCGGGGTTCACTTCGCGGTCTGACGCGAGCACGCGGAAAAAGTAGCGGCCATCGGCGAGACCGTCGCCATCGAGAGTAAAGGTGTTCTCGTGCAGATTGTCTTTCAGCAGCTTCCAGTCGCGTTCGCCTTCGCCGCGGAAAAACAGCGAGTAGACCAGTTTGTCGCCATCCGGATCGTCGGCCTGCCAGCTCAGGATCATTTGCTGCGCAGCGGCGCGGGAGAGTGTCTGGGTGGGAGTTCCGGTGGAAGCGGAAGCGCCAGGGTCGCCCGTATCGGTGACCGTCATGGTGTAGGGCGTGGCAGCGGCTGAACTGGCTGGCGAGGCTTTGGCGGATTGCGTGGCTGGCTGCACCGTGGTGAGCACCGTAATCGAGCGGACCGCCGGAGGATTGTTCTGCGGCAGGTAAGCAACGCTAACGCTTTCGAGCACCGCGCCGTTGCGCAGGTCCGCTTTCCACTGAATGTACCGGGCGTTGAAACTGGTGACCGGCGAACCCGAGGCGCTGGTGAGCGGCGCTGACCACTCCGTCCACGTCCGGTCCGGCCGCAGAGAATTGCCGGTGCGGGTGCGAAGGGTGGCGTCGCCAGTACCCTGCCAGTGCACACGGCCCCAGCGGGAAATGCTGCCGGCGTCATAGACCGCGGATTCGTAGCTGCCGGAGGCTGCGGGAGCGTCGCCCAGTCGGTAAATGCGGCCGCCGGTTCCAGTGGCGGCGAGGACGGAATTGCCGGAGCGAAACAGCCGTGTCACTTCGGCGTCGTTGGTCTGCACCACCAACGTTAGCCTGCGGTCGGCGGTCAGCCGGTAAATGCGGCCGCTGACATCCGTACAGAACAGGAGATCGGCGCCGGACGCAAGGACATCGTAGACGTTTTCTTCTTTCGAACTGAAGAGGGTCTCGACGGTGTTGTCGGGATGAATCTTGTAGATGGCGGATTTTTCGATGCCGGTGAGTTCAGCCGTAACCGTGGTGGCGGCGGGAGCGGCTGCGGGTTGCGCGGCAGGGGGTGGTTTGGCGGCTTCGGCAGGTTTGATTTCCGATCCGGCCTGTGCGGCCTCCGCGGTAACAGTGATCGAAGTTGTGACTGTGGGTGTTTCCGTAACGGTGCTTCCGGCGGCCGGCTGCGATGCGCTTTGCGACTTTTTTGCCACCGAGCCGCCGAGGCCAACCGCGTAAACAGAGCCATCCGGCGCCACCGCCATCGCGCGAATTTCCGGCAGGCTGGAATCGTAGAGAACGAAGGCTCGGTCTTTCGCCGTGATGCGATACAAAATGCCGTTCGGCTCGGAACCCGCCAGTAGGCGTCCTTCACGATCGAACGCCAGCCCGGTGACATTGGCCTGCCCGGTGGCGTAATACTCCTCGCCCTGGCCCGGCGAAGTGATGTGGAAGATCTTTCCTTCGGAGCCGGTCCCGGCGAAGACCGAACCGTCCGGCGCCACCGCCAGTGCCCAGATGTAGGTGCTCTTCGGGTCGAAGAATTCGGAAGCCTGGCCGTTTTGAATGCGGTAGATTTTTCCGTTTGGCGACGTGCCGGCATACACGACGCCCGCAGGTCCCGCGGCCACGGCGAAGATCTCCGGCTGCGGCGCACTCCAAAGGACCGAGCTTTGGCCGGCGGCATTCAGCTGATACAGCCTGCCGCTGTTGCCCGTTCCCGCGTAGATGACGCCATCCGGGCCCTGCGCGATGCTCCAGATATAGGCCTGGCCCGAGGTAAAGAGCGGATCGAGTTTCGGCGCCACGGAGAGCGCGCCGTTGCGCCCGAGCGCAACCGATTCAAACTTTCCTTTGACGAAATCCTGATAGCTCGACATCTCCCAGAATGCGGGAGAAGACGCAAGCAGGCCTGACGCCCAGAACAGGGCGGTAAGACGGCGCAGGATCAATTCCTGACCTCGAGCTGTACAGTTTTCGCACCCGTCACCATCATGCCGTTCGCGTCCAGAACCAGTTCGGCGACCTTGGAATTCTTCACCTGTTGATTGCTGGTGCTGGTGGCGAGAATCATGGAGACGGAAGGCGGCGGATCCGGCAGATCGTCGCCGGAGATCAGGAAATCGGCGTCGGCGCGCCAGACGCGGACGTAGGCTTTGTCGTTCGGCCGCAGCCGGTTCACCGCATCGATCAACTGTTCGGGAGTGCGCGGGTTCGCTCCGTAAAGCGAACGCAGATCGGCCAGGCTGGTCTGCGGCCCATCGGCCACGCTGAAGAACAGGGTTCCAGGCGCGGCGCCGGTCGGAATTCGATACCGCACGGAACGGTTGAGCTGGGTTCCGTCTTCTGCGGTCATGCGGGCAAACAGCTCCACGGTGTCGCCCGGATGCGCGTCGCGCCGCGAGAGCGTGACATCCTCAATCTGCAGCTGCCCGCGCTTCTCGGTGGAATCGATCGTCAGGTTGATGGCTTTGACCTGCACTCCCGCGAAGCCGGCCTGTTGAATATATGAAAGCGGAAGAGCAGCGGCCAGAGAAGCCTGCAGCGCCAGCCCGCCCTGACCGGAGTACACGTTGCGGATGGGTACCGCTGTGCCGTTCTCCAGCTGAATCTGCCCGCTCACTGAGAGCGAAGATTCGCCCGCGGCGCGTTCGGTTCCGTCGATCGTGGAGAACACGGCCATCTGGATCAGAATTGGCGAAAGGTAGCTGTCGTTGACGATCTGCATGTGGCAGGTGTTGACGTTCGTCCCCGCGCGGTTTATGGCGATGGAAACGGGAACCGTGCTTGCCCGGCTGCCCAGACGTCCGGAGATAGCCGTGTTGCTGTCCCGCGAGATGACGCCCATCAATTCTTTCGGAGCCGAAATCTTGAACGAGGAATTCAAATTGGGCAGCAGCGCAATCACCTCCGACCTTGTAAACGGAATCCCGGTGGAACCGACGCCGAGAAAACGATGACCGAACGCATACACGCGGTCGCCATCGATATAGGTCAGGGTGCCGTCGGCGCCCACCCCCAGATCGCCGGTCATCAATTCAACACTAATCATGGAGCCGGGGTGCAAATCGGCCGGATTGCCGAGCCGGTTTTCTATACGGCCGCCCACACCAACTCCCTGCCTTGGCTCGAGACCGAGTGACCGCAGCCGGGGACCGAAGTAATCCAGCGTGTTCTGAGTAAATCCGCCAAAGGAGACGGGGGTTGCAATCTCGGACATCCCGCCGGCGGCTCGCGACAGAGCCGGAAGGCCGGCCAGCAGGTCTTCGGGGTTACGGCGAACGGCACGCAATGGCGCGGCTGCAGCCGGAGCCGAGGCGATCATCTCTTCAATCGGCCGAATTCCGGCTATCGGGTCCTTCGAGAAGGGAAACCCGAGCGCGACCGCGCCGATCAGTCTGCCATCAATGTAAACCGGGCTGCCGCTCATGCCCTGCATCACTCCGGTGTGTTCCAGTGGTCCGCCGGAGAGCCGGGCGACGATAAGGGACTGTTTTGGACCGATGTTTTCAATGACGCCCAGAACGGTGACGTCAAACTCGTCTATTTTGTCGCCGGAAAAGACCGTTTTGCCGATTCCGTGCATGCCCGATTTGATCTCGCGCAATGGCATGACGGGGTCGGCGGCGCATGCGGCACTTACCCATAAAGCTAACGGAAGTATAGCCGTTACACGCAAGGAGAACGCGGGGGTCGCCACATCCTGATGATATGATAGCGGACGATCAATCATGTCATCGGTGCTGAGTGCCGCGCCTCCCGAGCGTGAGCGGATCGTGTTCTCGTGGACGTCCGTCGCGTGGTTCGGGGCGTTGCTGCTGGTCTGTTATGGCCCTGTCTTACTTGCTCTCGTCAAGAACTGGTATATCGACCCGGACATGGGGCACGCTTTCTTCGTGCCAGCCATCGCAGCCTACATCGCCTGGCAAAAATGGCCGGAGACGACGGGGCTAAAAGCGGCTCCGAACTGGTGGGGGCTGGCGCTTGTGCTCTACGGAGCGCTGCAGTTTTACATCGGGACGCTGGGCGCCGAAAACTTCCTTTCGCGCACTTCCTTTGTCATCACCCTCACGGGGATTGTCCTACTGCTGGGCGGACGTGAGTACGTTCGAATTTTCGCCTTTCCCCTGTTTCTGCTGATTTTCATGATCCCCATCCCGGCGATTCTTTATAATCGGATCACCTTCCCTCTGCAGATTCTGGCAACGGAGGCGGCGGACGCGGCGCTCGGCCTGATGGGGTATCCGGTGCTGCGTGAAGGCAACATTCTGGAACTGCCCAGCCAGCGTCTGGACGTGGTGGAGGCCTGCAGCGGCATCCGGTCTCTGCTTTCTCTTACGTTTCTCTCCCTTGTGTATGGCTATTTCTTTGAAAAGAAAGCCTGGATCCGGACGGTGCTTTTCCTAAGCACCATTCCCATCGCCATTGTGGCGAACGCCGCCCGTGTGACTATGACGGGGATGCTCAGCGAGATACGGCCGGATCTCGCTGAAGGATTTTTCCACGAGTTTCAGGGCTGGGTTATTTTTATGATTGCGCTTGCGATAATGGTGGGCGTCCATCAAATTCTAATCCGCGGATATCAATTTATTCATGCCAGAACCCGGCCTGCGGCCCATTCTTAACAATCGGTACACCCGAATCCTGTCCGTGGTTCTGGTGGCACAGGCGGTGATGTTCTACACCGCGTCCCGCGGAGAAAGCGCGCCGCCGGAGCAGCCCCTTTCGCAATTTCCGACTCACATCGGGCAGTGGCAGATGACGGAACAGGGTGTCGTCGAGAAGGAAGTTTTGGACATCCTGCGCGCGGACGATACCCTTTCGCGCACTTACTCCGCTCCTGGCATCGGAACCGCCAACCTGTTTGTGGCTTACTTCCATTCGCAGCGCACCGGCCAGTCGCCGCATTCACCCAAAAACTGTTTGCCCGGCGCGGGGTGGTCACAAACCATCGCCGGCTATATCGACGTGCCGATTGCGTCTCGCAATGAAACCATACAGATCAACCGCTATATCGTTTCCAAGGGCGAATCCAAGAGCGCGGTTCTGTATTGGTACCAGACGCCCAAACGCGTGATCGCCGATGAATACCACGCCAAGTTCTGGCTCGTGGCCGATTCCGTGATGACCCACCGCAGTGATACGTCGCTCGTGCGCATCGTGGTCCCGGTAACCCGGGATCAGGATCAGCAGGCCGTCGAAACAGGCACCCGTTTCGTGGAAACCATCTACCCGGTGCTGCGCCAGTATTTACCTCTGTAGCTCCACAGGGGTATTTGACAAGTAGTTAACGCGCTCCTTACACTCGATTTAGCAGGGTGCGATGAGGCTGTTAATCGGTCATGACAATCCCGGAAACTCCAAAACCTGGGGAGGTGCGCTTTCTCGAGTAGTCTGTTAAAGACTCGCGATGCGGCGGCGCTTCTGCCCGCCCGTCGATCCTCTTCCCTCCTCTTTGTTCTCTCCGAGGTCCCCCACGGTCTTTTTTCCGTTCTGTTTCCCGATGATTGCCGCATTTGTCATCTTGCGTTAACAAAAGTCACCAGAATCCCTGTCTGTGACGCCTGCCTGGCGAAAGCCGAGCCCTTTGCAGCCGAATACTTCTGCGCCGCCTGCAAAACCCCGTTCGCGAACGAATTTCCGCTGGACCTGAACGGCCTGTGCGCGCTGTGCCGCGCCGGCGTTCGCGGCTTCGATTCGGTGTACTGTTTCGGTTCCTATGAAGGATCGCTGCGGGAGATGATCCACGTGTTTAAATATGGGCACGTAAAGCCTCTGGGAGCGCGGCTGGCAGACCTGATGTGGCGCGCGCTGCCGGTGGACGAACGTTTCGATGCCGTGGTGCCAGTGCCATTGCACTGGCGCCGCCGGTGGGCGCGCGGCTTCAACCAATCGGAAATCCTGGCGCGGTGTCTCGCTCGCCGGCGCGGCATTAAAGTGCTGCGCGCGCTCCAGCGGCGGCGCCAGACCGAGTCCCAGGCCAGTCTTTCGAACGCAAAGCGAAGGCTGAATGTGGCCGGAGCGTTCCGGGCGAAAACCTCGCTCGCGGGAATGCGAATTTTGCTGGTAGACGATGTGATGACCACGGGCGCCACCGCCGGCGCGTGTGCCATCGCGCTGAAACGAGCAGGGGCGAAGCAGGTCACGCTCCTGACGGTTGCACGTGTCGATCGCCGATTGGCGGCGCCTTCCGCCAGAATGACGTCCTCAGGAGCTTCCTAGATGGTCCACTCGACGAGATTGCAAAAGCCCGTGCTTGTGTTGAACGCAAGCTATGAACCGATCAATGTCTGCGCCGCGCGAAGGGCGCTGGTGCTGGTCCTCAAGGGTGTAGCGTCCGCCGAGGAGCTAAGCCCGGCTTCGGTGCATTCCTCGCGCCGCACGGTCACGGTGCCTTCGGTGATCCGGCTGCTGGAATACCGCCGCATCCCGCACCAGACCCGCGCGCTGTCGCGCAAGAACATCCTGATGCGCGACCGCTACACCTGCCAGTACTGTCACAAGACGCTGCCCTCGTCGGAGATGACGCTTGACCACGTGATTCCCCGTTCCCGCGCGGGCGAAACCGCCTGGGAAAATCTGGTCGCCTGCTGCCACCACTGCAATAATAAAAAAGGTTGCCGCACCCCGGAAGAAGCGGGTATGAAACTGGCGAGACTGCCGCGGCCATTTAGTCTGCATACCAGCCGGCACCTGATGCGTCTGTTGGGAAAGAGCGACGAGCAGTGGCGAAAGTACCTTTTCTATTAGGCATTGCGGCTTGCGGTCTCCTGGCTGCCCAAACCCAGGTCACCATTCAGCCGGGCGAGGCGCTCAGCGTCAAACTGGATCACAAAGTGAAGATGCGCGTTGGAGAACCTGTCTCCGGCGTGCTCGACGATCCCATTTACGTTGGCGATCAGCTGGCTATCCCGCCGGGGTGTTTGGTCACCGGTCACGTCTCGCAGCTGTACGATGCCGAGAAGGCGCGACGCATCCGTTCCGTGCTGGCGGGAGACTTCACGCCGCTGCACGGCGCCGTGCTGGTGTTTGACAGCATTCTGCTGCATGACGGCCGCACGATTGCGATTCGCACCCGCCCGGCACTGGGCATCGACCGCGCGCGCGAAGTAAGAGCCGGAGAGAAGAACCGCGGACACATCGACGCGCCGGATACCATCGAACACACCACCGACCTGCTGCAGGCAAAGCTTCCTTACCACCCGCAGCACATCGAGCGTGGCACCGCCTTCAACGCCGAATTGGCCGATCCGGTGACCGTGCAGGCTCAGCCCACAACCGGCATGCCGCCGCCCGATCGCATCATGAGCGTGCGCCTGCTGACAAAGCTGGACAGTGACAGCGCCCAGGCGAACACGCCGGTGCAGGCAGAGGTAACCGCGCCTTTCTACCGCGCTGATGGCACGCTGCTGTTCCCGCAGGGCACGCGAGTAAGCGGCCGCATCATGGAGGTGAAACCTGCCGCGAGCTTCCAGCACCAGGGTTACATCCGGTTCTTTTTCTCCTCGGCGCAGGCGCCTGGCGGCGTTCCTGTTCCTATCGGGGCATCTCTTGAGAGCATCGAAACCAGCGGCGCCGATCGCGTGAAGATGGACGCGGAAGGCGGCTTGAAGCCGACCCCTTCGCGTCTGGGACAGGCCGTGGGTCTTTCCACCATCTACAGCCCGATCCGCTCGTCGCTCGATCCGTCGCTTGAGAAAACTGCATGGGAGCGGGCGCGCGCGGGCTTTGGCCTGGTGGGAGGAATCGCTGCCCAGGCCAGCCCCACCACCGCCACGGCCATTGCGGCGTACCGCGCAGCCAACGGAATTTACTTCACCATCTTCGCGCCTGGCAGGAATCTGGAGTTGCCCGTGGACACCCCGCTGCGTCTAAAGATCGATCGTTTGCCGGCGGAGTAATTCCGCCTATTTGCGCATTAGCCACACTTCGGCAACCTGCATCCCGCGGCCGGCATCGCCCAGCCCGGTTTCGCGATTCCATCGCAGGTTAAGCTCTCCGCTCGCCGTGGCCGCGTGAGGAATGTCGAAGGTCAGCGGTCGAAACGGCACCGGGCGCTGCATCAGGGGATGGATCTCAATGCCATCGCCGGCCACGAGCCGGATCTTTGGACCGGTGGCATCGCCCGCGTACACCACACGGATCTGGTATTGCGCGTTTGGATCGAGATCCGGATAGCGCATCCGGAGGGGCGCCTCATAGAGCGTTTCCGCGTGCGACCACCACGAGCGCGGCATCTGCAGCATCGCGCCTCCCAGACCACGAAACGCAAAGCCCACCAGCGACGATTCAAAGTACGCCGGATCCTGTTCGAACCCCGGCCCGCGCACCAGATGCGGCTGCCTCGTCAGATCGCCCAGGTCGTCGTAAAATCCCCCCGGCCCTGGATTGGTCCGATTCACGATCTCGTCGATCGCTTTCAGCCGCTCGCGCTCGTCCTCCATTCGCCGAATCGCTGTGAACCTGGCCTCCAGCCAGCCGCGATTGTTCAGCGGGATATCGATCATGTCGAGATTGGCCCCGCGCTCCGAGGCTTCGCCCTTGTACCGCGGCACACTCAGCTGCGCGCGAATGGATTGGAACAGCGCTTCCGCCATTTCGAACACGCGAGCGCGCGCCCACTCCGCCGGCGGCTCCGTCCTTGACCGGTTCAGGATCTTTTCCGCTTCGTCCACCGCCAGCGGCGCGCTAATGCGCTCCGCGGCGCGCAGTTTGTCCAGTGCCGCGCTTTCCAGCTGCGTTTCGAACAACAGGCGCGCGCGTGTGTAGAAATCGTAATAGGCGCGATACAGCGTCTGCTGGAAGCGCCAGTTCTCCAGAACCTGCGGAGAAGCGCCGTGCTCCATGCTTTGGAACTGTTCAAGCGTGGTATCCACGCCGGTGTTGGTCAGCAGCGGACCTGTCCAGTTTCGTTCCAGCGACAACAACCCCTGGGCGAACGGATCGGCCAGTCGCCAACCAAGGAAGTACCGACCGAAATCACGAAGAATATCGACCACGGGCGTGTCCGGGTTCCATCCCAGGCCGCTCCAGACGAACTTGTTGACATCGTCATTCACGCCTTCGGAATAGGTCAGAAAGCCAGCCGTGTACTTCTCATAAAGGTGGAAGATGCGCGCCTCCTGCACCGGCCGCGGATTGATTACCTCGCGGCCTTCCGTGCTCGCGAAGGCCAGGTCCCAGTCCGGCACCGGGTACTCGCTGTGCCGGCTGTGCGTAATGTCCGGATACCAGCGCACCGGATACTTAGCGGGCACTTTCGCGCGAAACTCCGGCAGCGGAATCCGCACCTGCGGTCCATACACCACGCCGCTGAGCCACGCGGGACTCTGGTTCAGAATCTGGAACCACTCGTTCATCCACTCGGTGCTGAAGCTCTGCGGTGACATCCACATGCGGGCTTTTGGATGCGTCCTGTGCAGCAGTTCCGTTTGCTTCTCCAACAGGGCCATCAGGTATTTCGGGCGCGTGTGCCCGGGATCGCCGCCGGGAACGAAGATGGCGTCGATTCGCGGCAGCCTGCGGTACACCTCATCCCACTGCTTCAGCGCGAAATCGACGGTGGCGGCATCCGAATAGTCCTTGTCCATGGCCGGAAACCAGATCCAGACATCCAGTCCATACTGGTCGCAGATCTTCGAGACCTCTTCCATCATTTCGATCTTCGGCAGCAGAAAATGCGGGCTGTCTTCTTCGTCGTCGGAACGGGGCGGAATCAACTCGATCGCATTCGTGCCAAACACCGCCAGGTCGCGAATGTACTGTTCAAATTGCGCGGGAGTCCAGCCATCGTAGGCGTTCACCTTGGGACGGTAGCCCAGCTGGTGGCCTCGCAGCGGATAACGTGGCGCGGAGGAAATCCGCAGATCGTCCGCCGCTTCCAGAACCTGCCGCTCCATGTGGAGATGCCGCAGCAGATATCCGGCGCCAAACAGCACGCCGCGCGCGTCGTTCCCAGCCACCACGATGCTGCTCGGCTGTACACTAACCCGGTAACCGTCGGCGCCGCGCGGTTCCGCCGGAAGTGACGCCGTCTGCGCGCCGAGTTCGCGAGTAGTTCCCAGGTAAATGGCAGGGCGGCCGGCCGCCGCCGATGCCGCGACGGGCAAACGGAATTGGGTTCGTTTTGCGATTTCCTCGGTCAGCACCTGCGCCGCCTTGCGTTCCGGAGAAGCACTCGCGGCAGAAACCACGATCACCGCATTGCGAAGGTCCAGCGCAGTGGCCGAAACGCAGGCGAGTGTCGCTAACGAAAACAAAGCCACCAGGCGCATCGCCGCAATTATAGTAGACGCCTGCCTGCCAACCGTGTTGCCATGGCGAGGGAGGCAGAATCGGTTCATGATCGGGAGCGCCATTCGCCGGCATCTGGAGAGTCTGGGGATTTCTTACCGCGAAGTGCAGCACGGCCCGACGCTGACGTCGGAAGATTCGGCCCGCGCCCGCGGAGAAGATCTGCGCATCGGCGGCAAAGCCCTGTTGATCAAGCCCGGCGATGTGTTTCGCCTGTTCGTGCTAAGCGCCGCCTGCAAGCTGGATTCCGCCGCCATCAAGTCCCGATTCAGCCTGAAGAAGCTGCGCTTCGCGTCCGCCGACGAGCTATTGCAGCTGACGGGCCTGGTTCCGGGTTCCGTACCGCCCTTCGGTCAGCCGATTCTGCCCTTCGAACTCTATGTAGACGAGTCCATTCTGCAGAATCAGAAGATCGCTTTCAATGCCGGTTCGCTCACGGGTTCCATCATCATGAGCGTGGAGGACTACCTGCGAGCAGCCTTGCCCTCGGAAGTCTTCCGGTTCAGCGAACAGGCTCCAGCTTCGGCGCCAGAATCTGCATGAGCCCGAACGCCACCAGATAAAGCGTTCCCGCCATCACGAACAGCGGCACGTAGCTATGAGTCGCGTCGAGGATCAAACCCGCCAGGGTGGCCACCACCATTCCGCCGATAGAGCCGGCCGTCCCGCCCAGGCCGACCACGCTGCCCACCGCCTTGCGCGGGAACATGTCCGATACGGTGGTGAAGATGTTCGCGGACCAGCCTTGGTGAGCAGCGGTCGCGAGGCTCAGGACGCCCACGGCGTACCAGACATTAGACGATTGCGCGACGGTGACAATCGGCACCACGCAGATGGCGCAGAGCAGTAGCGCGGCTTTGCGGCCCTTGTTCACGCTCCAGCCGCGCGCGATCAGAAATGACGAAAGCCAGCCGCCGCCGATGCTTCCAAGATCCGCAGCCAGATACACGATCACCAACGGCGGCCCGATCTTATCCAGAGTCAGGCCATAGCGCGAATTGAAGAACTTCGGGAGCCAGTAGAGATAGAACCACCAGATTGGGTCGGTGAGCAGCTTGCTTAGAATGAACGCCCAGGTCTGGCGAAAGCCGAGCAACTGACCCCAGCTGACCGGTTCATCGGTGTCGGGCGGATCGGACCGGATGTACGCCAGTTCCGCGGGCGAGCAGCCCGGATGATCTTCCGGGCGCCGGTAGAAAATCAGCCAGCAAACCAGCCAGATCGAGCTGAAGATGCTGGTCGCAATGAACGCGCCGCGCCAGCCGTAATGAATGGCGACAAACGGCACCATGATCGGACCGATCACCGCCCCGATATTCGCGCCGGCATTGAAGATTCCGGTGGCGAGCGCGCGTTCCTTGCGCGGAAACCATTCGGCCACCGTTTTGATGGCGGCCGGAAAGTTTCCGGATTCCCCAAGACCCAGAAAAAACCGCGCCACGCCGAAGCCGAACGCCGAGTGCACGAGTGAATGTCCCGCCGCGGCGAGGCTCCACCAGGAGATCACCACGGCATAGCCGCGCCGCGTCCCAATCCAGTCCATCAGCCGGCCCATCACCAGCAGGCCGATGGCGTATGCTCCCTGAAACGCGGTGATGATGTAGCCGTACTGCTTTTCGTTCCAGCCGATGGATTTCTGCAGCTCCGGCGCGAGCAGACTGAACACCTGGCGATCAATGTAATTGATGGTGGTCGCGAAAAACAGAAGCGCGCAGATCCTCCAGCGCCAACTGGTCATCACAGAGGTAGCAGGTGCGGGCGCGAGGGTGGACACCGAGTACATCATAAGCTCAGAATCGGGCCCCCTGCTAAACTGAAAGTTCCACCCGCCACATCTTGGAAGAACAGATTCACATTCGAGGAGCGCGCGTTCATAACCTGAAGAACGTCACCGTCTCCATTCCGCACAACCAGATTACCGTCGTGACGGGAGTTTCCGGCTCGGGTAAGTCGTCGCTGGCGTTCGATACGGTTTATGCGGAGGGTCAGCGCCGCTACGTGGAATCCATGTCTGCCTACGCGCGCCAGTTTCTGGAACGCATGGAAAAGCCGGATGTTGACGAAATCGACGGCATCGCGCCCGCCGTTGCGATCCGGCAGAAGAATTCTACGCGGAATCCGCGGTCCACGGTTGCCACATCCACCGAGATCTACGATTTCCTGCGGCTGCTGTTCGCGCGCATCGGCCAGACATTCTGTCCGGTATGCGGGGAGCGCGTGGAACGGGACACAATCGACCGTGTGGCCGAGCGCATCCTGGCGCTCCCGGAAGGCAGCCGGTGGTACATGCTGTTCCCCGTTCGCGCCGCCGACCCCGCTTCCGCGGATTTGAAAGCGCATCTCTTCGACCTGCGCAAAAAGGGATTTTCGCGCCTTTTTCAGAACGGGCGAACGTTCGAATTCTCCACGCCTGAATCGCTGCTGGAGATCGATTTCGAGCAGCCGCTGTTCGTGCAGGTGGACCGGCTTGCGCTGACGGATCAAATGCGCGAGCGCATCGTGGATTCGGTGGAGATCTGTTACCGGGAAGCCGCCGAGGCCATCCTGCTTTCCGCGGACGGCACGGAACGCCACCGGTTTTCCGAGCGCTTCACCTGTCCTTCGGCTCACATGGATTTTATCGAGCCGATGCCGAATCTGTTCAGCTTTAACAGTCCCTCCGGCGCGTGCCCGCGGTGTCAGGGCTTCGGCAAAACCATTGATTTCGATATGGATCTGGTGGTGCCCAATCGCTCGCTCTCTCTCGAGAATGGCGCAGTGGAGCCGTGGACCAAGCCGAAAGGCCGCGAGTGGGCGCGTGATTTTGTTCGTTCGCTGGAGCGCAAGGTTCGATTTCAGGTGCCTGTTTGCGAACTGACCGAAGCCGAACAGGACACGCTCACGGCCGCGATCCGGAAGTACTTCGATTTTCTCCAGACCAAAAAGTACAAAGTGCACGTCCGCGTGCTGCTGGCCCGGTATCGCGGCTATGCGCGCTGCCCGGAATGCAACGGCCAGCGCCTGCGGAAGGAAGCTCTTTACGTGCGCATCAATGGCCGCACCATCGGACAGGTGGTGAAGCTGAATATCGCCGATGCTTCTGCTTTCTTTTCCGGCCTGCGGTTGACTCCCGAGGAAACCGGCATCGCCGAAAAAATCCTGGTCGAGATCTGCCAGCGGGTCAAATTCCTGAATGATGTCGGTCTGGAATACCTGACGCTTGATCGGCTCGCCTCCACTCTTTCGGGCGGTGAGGCCCAGCGCATTCAGCTGGCGACGTCGCTGGGCTCGCGCCTGGTGGGCGCCTGTTATGTTCTGGACGAGCCGTCGATCGGTCTGCACACGCGCGATACAGATCGCCTGATCAAAATTCTGAAAGAGCTGCGCGATCTGGGCAATACCATTCTGGTGGTGGAACACGACCCGGAAGTGATGGCCGCCGCTGACCACATCCTGGATCTGGGACCGGGCGCCGGCGAGCTGGGTGGCAGCATCATTTTCGAAGGCACCTACCCGCAGCTGGCGAGCTCGCGCAATGGATCGCTGACCGGCAAATATCTCAGCGGTGCTTTGCAGGTAGCCGCGCCCCGTGAGAGCCGCGAAGCCGATCCCCATAAGATGCTGCGGTTTTTCGGCGCAAGCATGCACAATCTGAAGAACGTCGACGTGGAGATCCCGCTCGGCCTGATGGTAGTTGTGACAGGTGTTTCCGGCTCGGGGAAATCCACGCTGGTTCACGACGTGATTTACCGCGCGCTGCACAATCCCGCAGCCGATGACCAGGCGGAAGCCGAAGAGGGCACGGAATCAGCGGCACCGCTTTCCTGCACAAGGGTGGAAGGCGCCGGCCGCGTCACCGAAGTGATCATGATCGATCAATCGCCCATCGGACGCACGCCGCGCTCGAATCCGGTCACGTACATCAAAGCCTTCGACATCATCCGCGGCATCTTTGCGGCTACTCGCGATGCCGAAAAGCGCGGCTACACGGCCGGCCATTTCTCGTTCAACATCCCCGGCGGGCGTTGCGAGACGTGCCAGGGCGATGGCACCGTCACCGTGGAAATGCAGTTCCTGGCCGATGTCGAGCTGGTCTGCGAGGAATGCAAGGGCACGCGCTTTAAAAACAGCATTCTGGAAATCAAGTATCAGGACAGGAATATTCACGAAGTCCTGCAGCTCACGGTACGCGAGGCCATGAGCTTTTTCGACAGCCAGCCGCGCCTGCTTGCGAAGTTAAAAGTGCTGGACGATGTGGGGCTTGGTTATCTGCGCCTCGGCCAATCCGCCACCACGCTCTCCGGCGGGGAGGCGCAACGCGTTAAATTGGCTTCGCATCTTTCCCAGGCAACTTCGCGCGGCACCTTGTATATCTGCGATGAGCCGACCACCGGCCTCCACTTCGACGACATCGCCAAACTGCTGGCGGCCTTTGAGCGGCTGATCGAACAAGGCGGCAGTCTGCTGATTATCGAGCACAATTTGGACGTAATTCGGGCGGCGGACTGGATCATCGACCTCGGGCCGGAAGGTGGGGAAAAGGGTGGGCGCGTCGTCGCTACGGGGCCGCCCGAGGTGATTGCGAGCACGCCGGAATCGCACACCGGCAGATATCTTGCCCTGATCGGCGCGGCTGTAAACTAAAGCTATGTGGCTGCTGGCAGCGTTTCTGCTGCTGTTCCAGACACCGGATCCGCTGGAAGAAGGCCGCAAGGCTCTCGATGCTAATCAGTACCCGCGCGCCGTGGAACTGTTTCAAAAGGCAGTGACACAGGATCCGAAGGATTATGCCGCCCACTTCCATCTGGCGCTGGCGTACAGCCTGCAAAACGATTCCGCGCATGCCATTCCCGAATACCAGAAAACGCTGGAGTTGAAACCGGGGTTGTATCAGGCCGAACTGAATCTGGGCATTCTGCTGGTGCGCGAGAAACGTGCGGCTGATGCCCTTCCCCATCTGGAAGCTGCCGTCGGCCAAAAACCGAAGGAAGCGCGACCGCAGTATCAGCTGGGCGAAGCGTACCTGGCAGCCGGTGCTCCGGACAAAGCCGAGCCCCACTTCACCGCCAGCCTGGAGCTGGAACCGAAATCCGCGGCGGCGGAGCTCGGTTTGGGCCGCGCGCTTCTGGCGCAGGGGCACTTGGAGCAGGGCGCGCAGAAGTATAGGAAGGCCGCCGAACTCGATCCGAACTATCGCGATGTTCTGCTGGAGCTGGCTGCCGCATATGAAAAGGCCAGGCAGCCCACCGAGGCAGTGGCGCTGTACCGGCAGTTTCCGGAGAATCCCGCTGCGCAGGAGCGTCTCGGCGAACTGCTGCTGGAATCGAAACAGTATGCCGATGCGATACCCCGCCTTGAAAAGGCGGTTGCGGATTCCCCGACGCCCGCCAATCGCCTGGCGCTCGCTACCGCGTACCGCATGAACAAGGAGCCGCAGAAGAGTCTGGACCAGATGGCGAAAGCGGTGGCAGGCGCCCCTTCCGACTACGATTTGCGCATGGTTTACGGCAGAACGCTGCGGGACGAGCATCAGTACGTGCCGGCTTCGCAGCAATTCTACGCGGCCGCGCAGATCAAAGCCACATCCGTGGAAGCGTGGAACGAACTCGCCGGCGTGCTGATTCTGCATGAGGATTACGGCCCCGGACTCGCAGCGCTCGATAAGCTGAAGGCGCTTGGCGCGGAGACCCCGGGAGACTTGTTTTTGCGCGCCATCACGCTGGACAGGCTGAAGCAGCGTAAGCCGGCGGTGGAAAGTTATCAGCAGTTTCTGGCATCCGACAACGGGAAGAACCCGGACCAGGAATTCCAGGCCCGGCAGCGGGTTCGCATCATTACGCAGGAGCTGAACAAGCGGTGAAGTTCTTACTTTTTTTCGTTCTCGCGGTCGGGCTTCGGGCGGAAGGGTTGTCGGAAATCAAAAATGAACCCAATCCGGAGAAGCGCGCCAAACTCGCGCTGGCCAATGCCGATAACGCGCTCACTGAGGCGAAAACGGCATACGCCAAGGGCGATCTGAAAGGGACAGGCGCCGATCTGAACGAAATGCGGGATTCCGTGGAAATGGCGCGGGCGTCCCTGACCGAGACCGGGAAGGATGCGCGCAAGCGCTCGCGTCCCTTCAAATATGGCGAGGCGAAGACGCGCGAACTGCTGCGGCGCCTCGAAGCTTTGGAAAACGCCATGGACATCGACGACCGGCAGATGATCGAAACCCCGAAGGCCAAAGTGCAGCAGGTGCACGACGCCTGGCTGCTCGGAATCATGGGCGAAAAGGGCGACAAAGGCGGCGATCAGTGAAAAGACTCTGGCTGATGATCTTACTGGCCTGCGCACCCGCGGCGGCGCAGCGTGATTTTCTGACCTCCGACGAAGCCGATCAGGTGCGCGAAACGCAGGAACCGAACGAGCGGCTGAAGCTTTACCTGAACTTCGCGCGTCAGCGCATCGACCAGGTTAAGTCGCTTCTCTCGAAAGAGAAGGCCGGCCGTTCCATCCTGGTGCACGATCTGCTCGACGATTACATTCAGATCCTCGACGTTATCGATACCGTTTCCGATGACGCGCTAAAACGGAAGGTGAACGTAGATCTCGGTAACGCCGCCGTCGCCTCGGGCGAGAAAAAGCTGATGGAGACGCTCCAGAAAATTGTGGAGATGCACCCGAACGATATCTCCCGCTACGATTTCGTGCTGAAGCAGGCCATCAATCAGACCGGAGACGGAATCGAGCTCGCTGGCTCGGATCTCGGAAAACGCGCGGTGGAGGTGCAGGCGAAAGACGAGAAGGAGCGCAAGGAGATCCAGTCCACCATGCGTCCGGAAGATCGGGCCGAACAGAAGGCAACCGCGCAGAAAGAGGAAGACGACAATTCCAAGAAGCGGAAGGCTCCCACCCTGCTGAAACCGGGTGAGAAGCTTCCGCCGGACTAAGCGCTATTCCTTCGCCGCAGCCAGCGTGGAATCCTGCAGCGTGTCCAGTTTGGTCCGCTTCGTGTGTTCCGGCCCGCCAGCCAGAGCGTCAGGCCTTGCTGTGATTACGCCCTGTTCCGAACCGGAACCCTGCTCGTCGACTGTGTCCGTTTCGCGTGCTGCCAGATCGCCGGTTTCGGCGCGGTCGCCGCGTTTGATGCCGCCATCATTCATTCCCATGCCTGCAAATATGCAGGAATAGGACCACTCGGCTAGGCGGGTTGCGCGGTGGCGGTCGGGAGCTTCACTTCGAGATAGCGGGCGCGCGATTCCTGGATCGCCTTCCGCGCCTCGCGCGGGCCGCCCCAACCCTGCATTTTCGTTACTTTGCCTTCCAGCTCTTTATAAATCGTGAAGAAATGTTCGATCTCGCGCTTCACGTGCGAAAAGATCTGGTCCATTGTGTGGATCTGGTCATACCGGGGATTCTTGGTCGGCACCGCGAGCACTTTCTGATCGCGTTCGTCGTTATCCACCATGTTGAGGACGCCCACGGGACGAACTTCGATCAGGCAGCCAGGAAAACTGGGCTGCTGCACCAGCACCAGCACGTCCATTGGATCGTTGTCATCCGCCAGCGTGCCGGGGATGAAACCGTAATCGCCGGGGTAGTGCATCGGCGAGTAAAGTGCCCGATCCATCCGGAAAACGCCCAGATTGCCGTCGTACTCATATTTATTCGCGGAGTTCTGCGGAATCTCGATAATGGCCCGAACGACTTCGGGGCATTCAGGACCGGGATCGATATCGTAGAGCATCGTGGACACCGCCTCAGCGTATCAGAAAGTCCGCTGGTTTCCACCATATTCCACGTCGAGGAGTGTAAGGCCTTTCGCTGGCACACGAAGCACGGGCCGAAAGATACAACCGGGAGTTAACCGGAGTCGTAACTGTTCCGCGCCGCCATTGCCTTTACCGGTTTCAATTAGATATCCCACGATATTCCGCACCATGTGTTTTAAAAATCCGCTGCCGCGCACACGGTATACCAACCATTCCGGTGAAATCTCGAGGCGGGATTCAAAGACGCGGCGGACTTTTGACTTCTCAACATCTTCCTTCGGGTCCGCGGCCGCGAACGCGGTAAAGTCGTGCTCACCCTCAAAGAGCGGAGCCACGGCCGCTATGCATTCTACATCCAGCGGAAACGGATGATGATAAACGTACCGCCAGTCGAACGGGCTGCAGATCTCGCCGCGAAAGATGCGGTACTCATACGTCTTCGCCGTGGCATCGAAACGGGGGTGGAAGGTTTCCGGAACCTCTTCAATGCCTGAGACGCGAATGGCATAGGGCAGCAGCCGGTTCATGGCTTTCCGCAGATTTTCAGGTGGAATGGCGTGCTCCAACGTGCAGGCCGCTACCTGCGCGCGCGCGTGTACACCCGCATCGGTACGGCCGCTTCCCGCCACCAGAACCGGCTTTCCATCGATTCCCGAAAGAATCTCCTGCAGCGCGTGCTGAATGGTGGCGCGGCCGGGCTGCACCTGCCATCCGTGGAAATCGGTTCCGTCGTAGGCGACTGTGAGCTTAAGCCGGCGCATTGCCGGCAGCCGGCCGCGAGCCTGGCTTGGTAACCGGCAGCCCGGCAGCGCAAAGCGGACAGGCTTCCGGCGGATACGCGACCACTTCCATGCTCTGCAGCGCCGCGAGCGGAAGGCCATCCAGCTGAACCGTGCCGTTGCTGCGATCCACAATGCAGCCAGCCGCAACCGGCTCCGCGCCCAGCGAGCGAAGCACGGCTATCACCTCGCGCGTGCTGCCGCCAGTGGTAACCACATCTTCCACCACCACTGCGCGCGATCCCTGGCCGACAGTGAACCCCCGGCGCAGCGTCATCTTCGCTTCCGCGTCACGCTCCGTAAAGAGGAAAGGCGTGCCGAGCGCGCGCGCCACCTCGTGCCCGATGATCAACCCGCCCAGTGCCGGTGAGACCACGACATCAATCTGGCCTGCCGCCGTCCGCAGCGTCCCAGCCAGGCGCTGTCCCAGTTCGGCGGCATTCGCAGGGAAGCGCAGCACCAGTGCGCTCTGCATATATTCGCCGCTGTGCATCCCGCTGGTCAGGCGAAAGTGGCCCTTCAAATAGGCGCCGGCACTTTCGAATAAACGAAGAATCTCAAGGTCGTCCGGCATTCCTGGGAGTGTGGTTGCGAGCGTAACTTCGCCTACTATAGCATTGAGGGAGTTTCATGGACCGTACCCAACCCATCCTTGCTTTGGTGTGTATTTTCCTGCTGGTGACACCGCCGGGTTTCGCGCAAATTGCCGTCCCTGCCGCGCGTTCACAGCCGGAAATGCCGCCCCTGACCCGCGACGATTCCGGCCACTTCGGCCGCATCCTGAAAACCTACCGGCCGACCGATGTTCCCCCCATTAATCTGAGCAACTCCAACCGGCTGGAACAACTGCTGCGCGCCGGTAACATTTACCTCTCGCTGCAGGATGCCATCGCGCTGACTTTAGAGAACAACATTGATATCGAGTTGCAGCGGTACGGGGCGCTCGAACAGGACGCAAACATCCTGCGCGCTCAGGCCGGAGGCGCGCTGCGCGGAGTCACACCAAATCTGCAGTCAGGACCCGTGAGCGCGACACCGGTGACGGCGGGAATCGCTACCAGCGCGGCCGCTTCCGCCGCCACTTCGACGTCCAACACCCAGGGCGCCCTCGTCCAGCAGACCGGTTCCACCATTCCGAATTTCGATCCCACGCTCACCGGCACGCTGCAGTTCGGCCATCTCACCACCCCGCAGAACATCTCCATCGTCAGCGGTGTTATTGCGCAGCAGCAGCAGCAGGATCTGGGCACGTTCTCTCTGAACCAGGGTTTCGCCACCGGCACCACTTACAGCCTCGGGTATTCGCAATACAGGTACTCCGTGAACTCCGGAACCTACACCTACAACCCGTATCTTTCGGGCAGCCTCACCCTGACCGTCACGCAGCGTCTGCTGCAGGGCTGGGGGCGCGCGCTTAATGACCGCAACATTGTCATCGCCAAGCACAGCCGCGAGCAGGCGGATCTGCAGTTCCGGCAGCAGGTAATCACAACCGTTAATTCGGTGATGGATCTTTACTGGGATCTGGTCAGCTTTGTGGACAACGTGAAATCCAACGAACAGTCGCTGGCCTATAACGAGCGCCTCTATTCCGACAACAAGCGGCAGGTGGAAGTCGGCACGCTGGCGCCGATTGCGATTGTGCAGGCGGAGGCTGCGGTCGCTACCGCGCAGCAGGCGTTAATTGTGGCGCAGACGCAGGTGCTGCAACAGGAAACGCTGATCAAGAGCGCTATCAGCCGGAACGGTGTGCAAAGCCCGTCGCTGGCGGAAGCACATGTCATTCCCACCGATCGAATCCGCGTTCCGGACGTGGAGCCCATTCAGCCCTACCAGGACGCGGTCGCGATGGCGCTTAGTTCCCGCCCGGAACTCGCCCAGCAGCGCATCGGCGTGGAAATCAATCGCGTCAACGCGCGCGGCTCAAAAGCTGAATTGCTGCCCACCCTGAACGCCTTTGTCACCATGGACAACAACGGTCTTGCCGGCGCGCCTAACGCGATTCCAAACCCTAACGGCGCCACAGTAATCAACAATCCGGCTGGCCAAACCGGAAACGTTCCGGTAACCGTGCGCAACGTCAACACGTTCTTCGTCGGCGGCGCCGGCAATCTGCTTGGTCAGGTATTTAGCCGTAACTTCCCGGACTACACCGTCGGCCTTAACCTCAACATCCCGCTTCGCAATCGGGCTGCTCAAGCCGACTACATCCTCGACCAGCTCACCATCCGGCAGAGTCAACTAACCCTGCAGCGTCTGGAAAATCAGGTGCGGCAGGAAGTGCAAAATGCCATCATCGGCGTCACACAGTCCCGCGCCGGGTACCGAGCTGCGGTGAAGGCGCGCATCCTCCAGGAACAAACACTGGACGCGGAGCAGAAGAAGCTGGCACTTGGCGCATCCACCATCTTCAATGTCATTCTGATTCAGCGCGATCTGGCCAACGCGCAGGCAACCGAAGTAGCCGCGGCCGACACCTATCAAAAAGCGGTAGTGGAACTGGATCGAGCGACGGGACAAACGCTTGACAGGAACAACATCTCAATCGCCGAAGCGTTCAAGGGTTCTGTTCCGCGTCCGCCGTCGCCCATTCCGGCAGTTCGGTAACTAGTTAGTCGGCTTCGACGAGCGGAAGCTGCACCAGGTGCTCGGAGACAAACCAGACCTGTAGTTCGTTGGTCCGAATTACATTGCTGACCAGCAGATCATTAGTGCCGTCGTCGCCGGCGTCATCCGCCTCCTTTGCGAAGTCGCGGCACTGCTTCAGAATCAGTTCGTGCGCTTCGAGCAGCCGTGAAATCTGGACAGGCACTTCCTCGCGTCCCTTCGGCGGCCGTTCCACTTTGGTCATTTCCGCAACATCGGCCGCCATCGCAATGGCAAGGCCGCCCAGCAGCTGAATTCGTTCGGCAATCGCATCCACCAGTTCAGCCTGTTCGCCGTAGTGCTTGTCGAACAGCAGATGGAGCTGGTAAAAAGTGGGTCCGGAGACCTGCCAGTGGTGCTTCTTGTAAAGATCCCGCAGGGACATGGTGTCCACCAGGACCTGATTCAACGCTTCCACGCTCTTGCGGCACACGTCCGGAGACAGACCGATTCGCATCGGGACCACCGATCCAAATTTCTGCACCTCAACGCCACGCTGCCCGGTATGCGGCTCTGCCCGCTCGAGCACGGCCGTGCCGCCCTTGCTGTGATTGTGTTTCAAGCTCATGCCACTTTGGATGCAATCAGCAAACCAAAAGCTGTGATGATTTTTGGCGAGCCGATTGCTGTAAGCAGAGCGTGAATCTTACAAAGGCTTGAGGTTGAACCCCGATCCAAACTCTGCGAATCTATCCCCTCGGCAGTTTCTTACATCCCCTCGGTTCACCATCCACTCGACCTCAAGCCAGCTTTTTATTAAGTAGTTTTTCTCTTCCCACCAGGTAAAGAAGCACCACCAAAACGACGAACGGCAACATCGAAAGCAAGTCCGACCACGGCCCTTCGAAGAAGGGATTGTGCGCCGTCGACCAGTCGGTCAGCGACTTATCGGCCTGCGACAGCACGCCGGCCATGAACGCGATCAGAATGCCGGCAATCGCACCGCCCGCGATGTAACCGGAAGCCATCAGCACACCCGGGCTGCGATCGGTTTCCGCTACCAGTTCCTCCTCCGTCATCTGGCGGTGAGCCAGACGCCGCCGCAAATACAGATCCACGAAATGGCGCACCAGGCCGCCGAACAGAATCGGCGTGGACGTCGAGAGCGGCAGATACACGCCCACCGCAAACGCGAGCGAAGGAATGCCGCTGATTTCGAGCGTCAACGAGATCATCACGCCGAGCAGCACCAGTCCCCACGGCAGCTGGCGGCTGAGTATCCCCTTGATGATGTAAGAGACCAGTGTCGCTTTCGGGGCGTCGAATTTCGTCACCGTGGTTCCGTCCGGCCGCGTGTTATGCGTGCCGTTAATACCTGGATCTACCAAATAAACAGCATCTCCCGCATCGTTCACCAGATAACGGCCGGCGGGAGCGCCCTGATCGTCCGTCTTGCGCCACACGCGGTAAAGAGCGCCGTCCGACGCGTGCTGCACCCCTTGGAGCGGCTCCTTTGCGCTTCCAATCTGGTTGGGATCCGCATGCAGGTTGGCCGGAAAGTTTCGAACGACGCGATAGTTGATCTTGCCGTACGGATTCACGACGTACTCGCCGTTCGGAAGCTGGTGTTCGCCCGTGCGGTTGATCCAGGTCCGATAGTACATGCCTGAGGGCGGCTGAGCCGGACCGAGAAACGGATCGAGCGGTGCCGGGTCCTGATAAATCGATCGTTCCACCGGCTGAAAGTCGATGCCCGGAACATACACCGTGGCCGCTTCATTCAGCCGCATTAGAATCGGGCCCAGTGCAATGGCCGAAGCCAGCGCGCCAACCAGAATGGCGATCTGCTGGTTGCGCGGCGTGGCGCCGAGCAGGAAACCCGTCTTCAGATCCTGTGACGTGGTGCCGCCGTTAGAGGACGCAATGCAAACAATGCCGCCGATGGAGAGCGCGGTTACGAAGTACGTCGGACCCGTCCACCCCAGCACCAGAAAAATGAGACTGGTGAACAGCACGGTCGCAATGGTCATGCCGGAAATCGGGTTCGATGACGAACCAATCTCACCGGTGAGCCGCGAAGAAACCGTAACGAACAGGAACCCGAAAATGATGATAAGAATGGCGCCCAGCGGGTTCAGGAACAGATTTAAAGAGGGCGACAGCATGATCATCGCAACCAGCGCAATGATGCCGCCCAGAACGAACTGCATCGAGAGATCGTGATCCACGCGCGGAACCGCGGCGGCGCGCGCCTTGGTGCCGCGATTGAAATCCCCCAGTCCGTGTTTTAGCCCGCGCCAGATGGTTCCTCCCGAGCGCAGCAGGCTGATGATGCCGCCCGCCGTCACGGCTCCCGCGCCGATATACAGAATGTACGCGCCGCGAATGGCGCCCGGACCCATCTGCGAAATGGGAACAGTCCCGGGGGCCAGCACTCCCGGAATAGCCGACCCGAAGAACTTGATCAGCGGAATCAGGACAAGGTACGCCAGCACGCCTCCGCCGCACATAATTCCGGCGATTCGCGGTCCAATGATGTAGCCAACGCCCAGCAGTTCGGGAGAGATTTCGACCGAGACGGAACCGGCGGTAAATGGCGCGCCGAAAATCTTTTCGGGGACATCTTTCCAGAGCTTGAAAGCGACGTTCATCGCTTTATAAACCAGCCCGATGCCGAAACCCGTAAAGATGGTCCTGGCGCCGCTGTCGGTTTCGAGCAGCGCACCGGCTTCCGCTGAGCCTTCCGAGAATCCGTTGGCCGCCATCTGGTCCTCACGGGACGCTCCGGCCTTCAGGACCTCCGCGCACGCCGTGCCCTCGGGATACTTCAGCAGGCCATGCTGGTCCACAATCAGAGCGCGGCGCAGCGGGATCATCATCAGGATTCCCAGCAGTCCGCCCAGAACCGACACCAGCAGAACGCGCCCAATCTCCAGATCGAAACCCAGAATCATGATCGCGGGCATGGTGACGCCGACGCCGAACGCGATGGATTCACCGGCAGACCCCGCCGTCTGTACGATGTTGTTTTCAAGGATGGTGCTGTTGCGGAAACCCAGCTTGGAAAGCAGCCGGAAGATAGTGATTGAGATGACCGCAACCGGGATCGAGGCGCTGACGGTCAGCCCCACTTTCAAAACCAGATACAGCGAAGAAGCACCAAAGATGATGCCGAGCAGCGTGCCCACAACCAGCGGCAGCATCGTCAACTCGCGCATGTGGACGCGCGAAGGAATATAGGGACGGAAGGCGCCGGGCAGTTCCGGTTCGGCTTCCGTAATAACCTGCACCGCGGGGTCGGCCACGCGGGGGGCAACGCCGCGATCGGCATACTCCATCTCCCATTCCTTCATGGGAGGTTTAAACAGCTTACGGAAAACACTCATGCCAGCCGTGCCTTCACTTTCTCGCTCAGCGATTTGCCATCCACGGTTTTGCCGGTCAGATGCGCCTGCGCGGCTTTCATGACCAGGCCCATCTGCTTAGGTGAATTCGCGCCTGTTTCAGAAATAGCTGCGGCAACGGCGGCATCGATTTCTTCGGAGGATGCGGCCGCCGGCAGATAGGTTTCGATGATGCGGCGCTCGCTGTCCTCTTTGTCCGCCAGCTCCGGACGGCCTCCCTTGCGGAACATCTCGGCCGAATCGAGACGCTGCTTTACCAGACTGCGAAGAACCTGCTGGCCCGAAGCGTCATCCAGCGGCTTCATGGAATCCACCTCATGCTTTTTGAGGGCGGTTTTGATCATGCGCGCCGTACTGAGCCGGTTCTCATCGCGCGCTTTCATGGCCGCCACGATGTCGTTTTGCACCTGATCCAGAAGGGTCATGAGTGTTCACATTCTAAGCCAGGGCAAGGGTGCGCGCAATTTCCAGTGCACTCCCGAAAGCCTCGCCGCGATTCTGCTAAAGTACGGTTACAGGCGAACAAAAGGCGAATGTACACTGAACTTCACGCGCGGTCTGCTTTCAGCTTTTTGCAGGGCGCTTCCCTGCCCGAGGAATATGCGGCGACGGCCGCTTCCTTCGACATGCCAGGCATGGCGCTGCTGGATTTCGACGGCGTTTACGGGTCGCCTCGGTTTTACATGGCCATGCAAAAGCTGGGACTGCGCGCCCATACGGGAGCGGAAGTTCTGTGTACCGATGGATCGCGCTACCCACTGCTGGTGAAAAACCGGACCGGCTATCAGAATTTGTGCCGGTTGATTACGCGCACCAAACTGCGCACCGAAAAACATCCGAAGCCGGGACAGGAAGCAGCGGCGGCGCCGGAGGAGTTTGCCGAATTCTCTGAGGGACTGCTGTGCCTCACGGGCGATGCCGACGGACCGCTTGCTCTGGCTCTCAACAGGGGCGAAGGACGCGCCGGGCTGGAGCGGCTGATTGCCGCATTTGGGCGCGGCAACGTATATGCGGAGATGCAGCGGCACTGCGACCGCGAGGAAGAAGCGCGCAATCAGGCCGTGGCCGGGCTGGCGAAGAGTCTGCAGGTTCCGCTGGTGGCAACCAACGGCGTGTGCCATGTTCAGCCGCACCAGCGGGAGGTGCTGGACGTGTTCACCTGTCTGCACCACAAAGTGACCCTGGAAACCGCCGGCCGTCTGCTCACCCGCAATGCGGAGCGCCACCTGAAACCGGCGTCGGAAATGGCGCGCCTTTTCTCCGATTACCCGGAAGCCATCGCCAATACGCTGGAGGCCTCCTCGCGACTGGAGTTCCGGCTGTCGGATCTGGGTTATGAATTTCCGCATTACCCGGTGCCGCGCGGCCAGACCGAAATGGATTTCCTGCGCGAGCGCACCAGGGAGGCCGCGCGGCTGCGCTACCAATCGGGGTACAAGCGCGCGCGGCCGCAGATTGATCATGAGCTCGACATCATCGAGAAGCTGAACCTCGCCGGCTATTTCCTGATCGTCTGGGACATCGTGAACTACTGCCGCGAGGAAGGCATTTTGGTGCAGGGCCGCGGGTCGGCCGCAAACAGCGCCGTGTGTTATTCGCTGGGTATTACGGCTGTGGATCCCATCGGCATGGAACTGCTGTTTGAACGCTTTCTTTCAGAGGAGCGCGATGAATGGCCCGACATCGATCTCGATCTGCCGTCAGGCGAGAAGCGCGAGCGCGTCATTCAGCATGTGTACCAGCGCTATGGAAAACTGGGCGCGGCCATGACAGCAAATGTGATCACGTACCGGGGACGGTCGGCCGCGCGCGAAGTCGGCAAGGTGATGGGGTTTGAAACCGGCACGCTCGATCAGCTTTCGAGCCTGGTGCCGGTGTGGGGATGGAAGGACCCGTCGAACACCACGGACAAGCAGTTTCGGGATGCCGGGCTGGATATGGACCATCCCAAAATTCGCAAATTCCTCGACTTGGTCACCGGCATCCAGGACATGCCGCGCCATCTGGGCCAGCATTCCGGCGGCATGGTGATCTGTCAGGGGCAACTGGATTCCGTGGTGCCGCTGGAGCCGGCGAGCATGCCGGACCGCGTGGTGGTGCAGTGGGACAAGGAAGACTGCGCCGATCTGAAATTGATCAAAGTGGATCTGCTGGGGCTCGGCATGATGGCCGTGCTGGAAGATTCGCTGGTGCTGATTCGCGAGCACTACAAACAGGAAGTGGATCTGGGACAGCTTCCGCCCGACGACCCGGCGGTATACGCGGGACTGCAGAAAGCCGACACCATCGGTCTGTTTCAAGTGGAGAGCCGCGCCCAGCAGGCGACGCTGCCGCGCCTGAAGCCGGTGCGGTTTTACGACCTGGTGGTGCAGGTGGCCATTATCCGGCCGGGGCCGATTGTGGGAAACATGGTGCATCCCTACATCGCGCGGCGGCAGGGAAAAGAGCCCGTGGAGTGCCTGCATCCGCTGCTTGAGCCGGTGCTGCGGCGCACTCTGGGAGTGCCGCTGTTTCAGGAACAGCTGCTGCGCATCGCCATGGTCGCGGCCAATTTTTCCGGAGGCGAAGCCGAAGAACTGCGGCGCGCGCTGGGCTTTAAACGATCGCAGGAGCGCATGAAGGGAATCGAAGTGAAGCTGCGCGCGGGCATGACCGCGAACGGCATCATGGGCGCCACTCAGGACGTGATCGTGCAATCGATTACTTCGTTCGCTCTGTACGGATTTCCGGAATCGCATGCAGCCAGCTTCGCGTTGCTGGCCTATGCCAGTGCTTATCTGAAATGCCATTTTCTGGCCGCGTTCACCTGCGCGCTGCTGAACAACCAGCCCATGGGGTTTTACCATCCGGCCGTTCTCATCAAAGATGCACAAAGGCACGGGCTGCGGGTTTTGCCGGTGGACATCACCAAATCGCAATGGGATTGCACGCTGGAAGACCGGCAGCTGCGCATCGGGCTGCGTTATGTGAAGGGTCTGCGCGCGCAGGCTGCGGCGTGTGTGGTGCTGGCGCGGGAGCAATCGCCCTTTACGGATATCGACGACCTGGCGCGGCGCGTGCCGCAGCTGCGCAAAGACGAAATGGCGAAGCTGGCGGAAACCGGAGCGTTGAATCCGCTGAAAAGCGCGCACCGCCGCGATGCACTATGGAAAGCAACACGCGCGGCGCGGCATGTGGGACCGCTGCTGGAAGAGGTGCCGGAGAACGATCCCGCCGAACCGCTGGAGCAGATGAGCATTGAGGAGCGGCTGGCGGCGGATTACAGCGGCACCGGCATCAATATCGGCCGTCACCCCATGGCGCACCGCCGCGATGCGATGGATGCCCTGGGCGTAACGCCCGCGGCGGATTTACCGCGTGTCCGGCCAGGAGCTTATGTGCGCGTGGCGGGATGCGTGATTGTGCGGCAGAGGCCAGGCACGGCAAAAGGCATTGTGTTCCTCAGCCTGGAAGACGAAACGGGAATTTCCAACATCGTGGTGATGTCCGAAAAGTTCGATGCCGACCGGATTACCGTGATCTCAAACCCCTGGCTGCTGGTGGAAGGCCCGATTCAAAATGTGGACAACGTCATCCACGTGCGGGCCATCCACATTGAGCCGCTGCCATTTCGCTCCATTCGAGCGGCCTCCCATGACTTCCATTAGGCCGGCCGCTCGGAATACTTAGAACGAAAACCGCAGTGAGCCCTGCATCACGCGCGGCGTTCGTGTGGACGTCACCTGGCCGAAAAGCGCGTTGGTCTGGTTCCCGCTCGGGTCGAAGCGAGCCGTCGCATTGATGCCCGAGTACTGCGTGTGATTGAACGCGTTGTACGCTTCCCAGCGGAATTCCAGGAAGCGTTTCTCACTGCGAATGGGGAACTTCTTCGCCAACGCCGCGTCCCAGTTGTTCACCCCGGGATTGCGCACGTCGTATTTGCCCGCGTTGCCGGGATCATTCAGGCCCGGACGGCAGAAGGCGCCCGTGTTGAACCAGCGATAGAAGGTATGCCCGCCCGTGTTGGAGTCGCCGCAGACATCCACGCGCTGCGCATCGCCGCCGCCCAGCAGGTTGGTTCCATCGGTCGTGGTGAACCCAAGAGCAACCGGTTGTCCGGTGGCAAACTGGGCGATGCCGGAAAGAATCCAGTCGTCCAGCATGTAATGCACAAGCGGCTTGTCCATCAATTTAGACGCGGCCGGCACGTTGTAAATGAAGTTGATCGTGAGATTGTGAGTCTGATCGGCCGGATCCACGCCGTAAGACCATTTGCGCAGATTCTGGTAGACCGGCAGCCCTGTGTTGCCGCTGGTCTGGTCCATATACTTCGAAAACGCGTAGTTCACGCCCAGCTGCAGGCCGCGCGCGAAGCGGCGATTCAAAGAGACCAGCAGCGCATGGTAGTTCGAGCTGAAAGCATCGTTGATGTAATTGATATTGTTGTAACCCGGATAGGGCCGGAAGAAGTTATCCGAGAGAGGCTTGCCGGTAGTCGGGTCGGTGTTCTTCGGCAGAAACTCGGTGCCGTACGGAACTTCGTTGATGTTGATGCTCTGCTGAATGTCGCGTCCGAGCACCATTGCGTACGAAACGTTGAGCAGCAGCGAGCGGCCGAAATCGTGCTGAACCGCGAATGACCCGTTATAGTTCCGCGGAGTTTTGTTGTTCACATTGAAAGCGTTGGTGTTGCTGGGCGCGTAAGTACCGGCCGTTTGCAACAGCGTGCCGATGGTTCCGTAATACTCGATCGGCGTAAGGATGGCCGGCGGATTTTCCGTCGTAGGACTCCACACGCTAAATCGCGGACTGTACAGGATGGCGATTCCGCCGCGCACCGCAGTCTTCCCGTCCCCGAACACATCGTAGGCAAACCCCAATCGCGGACCCCAGTGAACCGGCTGCTGGCTCATGAAGCCGCGCGGATAATTCGGCGCTCCGGAGAGCACACCGCCATCCGCGTAATTGCCGCTTCCCGGAACAAAATCGCCCACGTAGGCCTGCGGCAGCAGCGCGCCGTTCAACGGATTTTGCGCCATGCGGACGCCGTTCGCGAGCACCGGCTGATACAGCGCGGGCGCCTGCGCGGGGTTGTACTGGCCCAGCGCCAGCACGGATTGCTGCCCGGCATAATGCGGATACATCTGGTTCGCCCAGGTCATGCGCATTCCGTAATCCAGAGTCAGTCTCTTCGAAACTTTCCAGGTGTCCTGCACGAACCATTCGACTACTGCCTGACGCTCGTTCGCGCCATACCGCGCGTTCGATTCGGTATAGCTGTCGAAGACACCCAGCGACGCGTTGGCGAAGGAATAGTTGGTATCGAGCGGGTTGTTGGTGTCCTTCGAAAAATTGAACGTGCCGCTGAAAACGCTGCGCTCCCCCTCATACTCGCGGATGCGGTAGACGTCGATCCCGGCTTTGATGATGTGCGAGCCGCGAGTCCAGGTCACGTTGTCGTTGAAGCTGAAGGTAAAGTCGGTGCCGTTCTTCAGGAACCGGTCATCAAAGCCAACGTTCGGAGAATCGGGAACGTTGAAGCTGAAGCGGGGAATGATCCCGTCCGGATTCGAGGACGGAAACCACTGACCGGCGTTGAACCCGACTGCCGAGCGCAGCACGGTGGAGAGCGGGTTGCCCGCTTTCGGCACCTGCTGCGTGGGCGTGGCTGTGTCGTTATAGGGCTTCCATCCTTCGTGGTTGCGACGCACACCAGCAGTCATTTCCATCACCACCGTGGGAGAAAAGACGTGGGTCCACCCGGTCGCAATGCCCTCTTCTGAGAAGCAGTAACACTGCGCGAAAAAGCCAACCGGAGTCGCCCCTGACGATACGCCATAACCCTGCTGAGTGGAGAGCCAGGTCTTGCCGCGCACGAAAATGCGGTCCCTCTCCGTCGGCACATAATCGATACGGAACAGCTGGCTGCGCTTGGGGAATACCAGCACTTCCTGAATTTGATAGTTGTAGTTGTAGCCGGTGACCGCGGGGTTCACAAAGTTGGGCAGCGGCAGGATCTTCATCAGCGCCAGGCCATTGGGATCCAGCCGCGAGGAAGGAATCACGTTGCCAGGAAAGGGAGCGTGGGTCGTTGGATCGGTAATCGGGATCAGCTTGCCGTTTGTATCGAACGTCTGCGAATAGTCGCCCTGCCGCTCGAGCGCGGTGGGCATCGTGTACTGAGAAAGGTTACCCGGGATGCGATCCTGCAACTGCTCGAGGTTGTAGAACCCGAATAGCCGCTTCTTGTCGCGATTCCACTTACCCGGCACGTAGATGGGCCCGCCAAGCGACGCGCCGAACGTGTTGTAGCGGTATTCCGGACGCTTTACGCCATTGCGATTGTTGAAGAAATCGTTCGCGTTCAGGTCCTCGTTGCGAACATACCAGTAGCCGGTGCCGTGGTATTCGGAGCCGCCGGACTTAGTCACCACCTGCACCACGGTGCCGCCGTTCCCGGCGTATTCCGCGCGATAGCTGTTGAGCACCACCTTCACTTCGCCGATCGAGTCCATGGTGGTGACGCTCGAAAACACGCTGGGCGTCCCCATGTCGTTACTCACTACGCCATCCACCGCCAGGATGTTGAAGTTCGCGCTCGCGCCGCGAATGGAGGGCGTGGACGTGCCGTAACTGCCGCCCGCCGAATCCTGATCGGCCTGATACGCGACTCCGGGGATGGTTCGCAGCAGCGACACCACATCGCGCCCTCGCGCCGTCAGATTCCCGATCTGATCGGTGGTAATCTCGGCCGATTCTTCCGAACTCTCGGTTTCCACATGCGCCGACTGCGAAGCCACCGTAATGGTTTCCGACACCGCTCCCACCTGCAGCACCACTTGTCCCAGAGCGATGCGCTCATTCGCGGAAACAACGATGCCGGTTCTTTCGGCTACCTTGAATCCGGGGCTTTCCACGCGCAGTGAATACGTTTCCGGCGGTACTGCCTGAAAATTGAAAACGCCGGATTCGTTGGCGGTGACGTCTCGCGTTTCCTTGGTTGTTTGGCTGACCAGCGTGGCTTTGGCCGCGGGTATCGATTTGCCCGACGGATCCATGACTGTCCCGGAAATGGATCCCGTAACGGTCATTTGGCTATACAGCGCGTTGGCCAGAATGATGGATGCAAGAACAGCACGAATGAACTGCTTCTTCATAGAAGAATCCCCTTTGGTGAAAAGTCGCACTCCGACAATCTTGTGGGAACTATATTTCAGTGAGCCGGCAAAGTAAAGGATAAAGTGGGACAAATTACAACCGTTGCGTTCCCGGCGGCTTTTCGGTAAACTCGTTATTTACGAGTTCCCAACCGGAGCATACGTGTGTCCGGCAGAAAAGGTAAATCCATGCAAGCAATTATTGAGACCGGTGGAAAGCAGTTTCGTGTTTCCCCGGGTGACACCCTCCGGATTCCCACCCTCGCGGGCGATGTTGGCTCGGAAGTGGAATTGGGACGCGTTCTGGCCGTTTTCAAGGGTGAAGGTGAAACTTTGGCCGGCTCCCATGTCGGTTCGGCGACGGTAAAAGCGACGATTTCCGCAAACGGACGCGGTAAGAAGATTATCGTGTTCAAATTCAAGCGGAAAAAGCAGTACAAGCGCACCCAGGGACACCGGCAGAACTACACCGAGGTCAGGATCGGCGACATCGTCGTTTAGTCAGGTATAGGTCATGGCACATAAAAAAGGTTTAGGCAGTTCCAAAAACGGTCGCGATTCGAATGCGCAGCGGCTGGGAGTGAAGGTTTTCGGTGGACAGCTGGTCCCCGGCGGCTCCATCATCGTGCGGCAGCGTGGCACGCCTCTGAAGCCCGGCTTGAATGTGGGCCGCGGCAAGGATGACACTCTGTTTGCCAAGGTAACCGGCGTGGTGGAATTTCGCGATCGCGGCAACATGGGCCGCTTCGTCGAAGTCAAAGCTCACGTCATTTAACCCATTCACCTCCAAAGGCAGTAACGGCCGCTGACCTGCTCGCGCAGGCCGGCGGCTTTCTATTTATGTTCATCGATGAAGTACGCATTCTGGTCAAGGGCGGCGACGGCGGCAACGGCTGCCTGGCCTTTCGCCGGGAAAAATTCGTTCCCCGCGGCGGCCCCAGCGGCGGCGATGGCGGACGCGGCGGCGACGTGACCATCACCTCCAGCAAAGACGAGAACACCCTGCTCCGCTACCGGTTCAATCCGGAGCATAAGGCCCAGCGCGGACGTCACGGCGAAGGCAGCAACTGCAAGGGTCTCGAAGGCAAGTCGATTCATCTGGCCGTGCCGGTAGGCACGGTGGCCTGGGATGACGAAACCGGTGAGCAGCTGTTCGATTTCACCGAGCCCGGCCAGACCTTTATTGCGGCGCGCGGCGGACGTGGCGGACGAGGCAACGCGCGGTTCGTTTCTTCCACTCATCAGGCGCCCACCGAGCACGAAGGAGGAAAACCCGGACAGGAGCGGCGGCTGCGGCTCGAGCTGAAACTGCTGGCCGACGTCGGTCTGGTCGGTTTTCCGAACGCCGGCAAATCCACTTTGATTTCGCGCATTTCGGCGGCGCGCCCCAAGGTCGCGGATTATCCCTTCACTACGCTCGAACCGAATCTGGGTGTCGTGCAGATGGAAGATTTCCGCAGCTTCGTGGTTGCCGATATTCCTGGCATCATCGAAGGCGCCCATCTCGGGCACGGCCTTGGCATTCAGTTCCTCCGGCACATCGAGCGAACGCATTTGCTGGTGCATCTGGTGGATATGTCGGACACCGGGCGCGATCCGCTGGAGGATTTCTCCACGTTGATGACTGAGCTTGCGAGCTTCAGCGAAGAGCTCGCGCAGAAACCGATGTTCGTGGTCGCGAGCAAGATGGATGCAGCGCAGGATCGCGAGCGCGTGGACGCACTGCGGCAACTCGCGGGCGAACGCAATCTGCCGTTCTTCGAGATTTCGAGCGCCACCGGTCAGGGAATCCCGGAGCTGAAGTTTGCGATGTCCGAACACGTACTCGCGCCTGTCGCATCCACTGGTTAAAGTGGGAGTATGGTCGCTCGCCTCAGCCTCAGCCTGATCTTCACCTCGTTATTGAGCGCGCAGGCGCTTCCGCCGGTAGTAAAAGCAGCCGAAGACGGCATCTCCGCCGAGCGCATCCGGGCGCATGTCCGTTTTCTCGCTCACGATCTGCTTGAGGGCCGTGGTCCGGGCCAGCGCGGTGGCGAACTTGCCGCCGAGTATATCGCGACGCAGTTCATGCTCGACGGCTTGAAGCCGGCGGGCGACAACGGCACGTTCCTGCAGCGCGTTCCGCTTGCTGGCGTGACCACCGTTCCGGACGGAACCAAATTCACGCTGACGCCGAAATCCGGCTCGCCCATCCCACTTCGCTTCGGCGATGACTTCGTCGCCAGCAATCAAACGCAGACCGACACCGCCGATATCGATGCGCCGATTGTGTGGGTTGGCCACGGAATCGAAGCGCCCGAATACGCCTGGAACGATTTCAAGGGCGTGGATGTACGCGGGAAAGTGCTGCTGGTCCTGGTGAATGAGCCCGCGAGTGACGACCCGAAGTTCTTCAAGGGCAAAGCGCTCACTTACTACGGCCGCTGGACCTATAAATTCGAGGAAGCGGCGCGCAAAGGCGCGGTTGGCGTTCTGATCATTCACCGCACGGATCTCGCGAGTTACGGCTGGGAAGTCGTGCGCAATTCATGGTCAGGCGAGCACGATTATCTGCAGAACGATCCACTGGCAAAACTGAAGGCGGCGAGCTGGATTCAGCTGGATATCGCGAATCGTCTGTTTGCGGCGGCGGGCCTCGATGCCAGCCAGGAAATCGCCGCTGCGGGCAAGCGCGGATTCACCGCTCGCGAACTTCCGGTTCGGCTGAAGGCGCATATCGTCGACAAGGTGCGGCGTTTTGATTCCACGAACGTGGTCGGCATTCTACCGGGCATCAACGCCGGGGGCCACGAACAGGCGGTGATGTATACCGCGCACTACGATCACTTCGGCGTCGGGCCGAGCAAGACGGCCGACCACATCTACAACGGCGCCGCCGACAATGCCACCGGCTGCGGCGTTCTGCTGGAGCTGGCGAATGCCTTCGGCCGCAGCGGCGTGCGGCCGCCGCACAGCGTGATCTTCGCCTCTGTCACCGCGGAAGAGCAGGGATTGCTGGGGTCGGAATATCTCGGCATGCATCCGCCGGTTCCGGCCGCGCAGATCTCGCTCGACCTGAACTACGATATGCTGCTGCCGCTTGGAGATCCCGTTTCCGCCGAACTGGGCGGCTCCGAGCGCACCACTTTCTATCCGCAGGTGGAAGCCGCCGCGAAAGAGTTCCATCTGGCAATTGAGCCGGATGCGAACCCCATGGCCGGCCATTATTACCGGTCAGACCACTTCAGTTTGGCGCGAGTCGGCATCCCCGCTTTTTCCATCGGGGAAGGAACACAGTATGCCGGACACCCGGCGGCGTGGGGAGAAGAGCAATATCAGGACTTCAACAAGAACCGCTATCACCAGCCGACCGATCAGTACGACCCCGCGATGAACTTCACGGGCAATGCGAAGATGGCAAAGTTTGGGTTCGTTCTGGGATGGCGCGCGCTGGAGGCGAAATCTCCGGTGCAGTGGCAGTCAGGCGACGAATTCGAAGCCGCTCGCCGGGCCAGCATGCGCTAAAGATTCAGGCTGACCACCAGAGCTTCGGCTTTTTCTTTGAGGGACGCCAGATCTTCTTCGGCTTGGCGGAGCCGATCAGCAAGGTGCAGACAAGCGAGGACGGCGATTCGGGTGGAATCCGCCGTTTGAGACCTGGCCGCGATGGAGCACATCAGCTCATCGACGGTATTGGCCGCGTCGCTTAAATCTGCCGGATCGCCCTGAGCGAGAAGAGAGTAGTTTTGATTGAAAATGGTGACGCGGACTGGCTGTTTGGCATCCACGTACACGCCACCCTACTGGCCCAGCGTATCGATCTGGCCGAGCAGTTTCTCAATGCGCCCGCGGACCTGTTTGCGCTCAGACCGCAGCGCTTCCAGTTCCTCGTTCAGACGGGCATTTTCCTTCAATGCCGCGTCCTTTTCCTGACGCAGGCGCTGCACCAGCTGCACCGCTTTAACGATGCGATCTTCCAGACCTGCTAAAGAGTCGGATTCCGGTTCCACGCTGGCCATAAGGATTAAGCTGCCGGCTTCGCTTTGAGCGCTTCGGATGCCTGGTTGACCAGTGCGGCGAAGGAGGCCTGATCGTCATAGGCGATTTCCGCCAGGACCTTGCGATCGAGCTCGATGCCCGCCAGCTTCAGGCCATGCATGAACCGGCTGTAGGAAACACCCGCCGCCTTGCACGCAGCGCCAATGCGGACGATCCAAAGCGAACGAAACAGACGCTTCTTCTGTTTACGGCCGACGTAAGCGTATTTCTGCGCTTTCTCGACTGCTTCCTGGGCCGCCCGATTGAGCTTGCTCTTGGTAAGGAAGAAACCGGATGCACGTTCTAATGTCTTTTTGCGGTAATCCCGCCTGTTGGTACCGCGTTTTACTCTAGGCACGTTTCAACTCCTGATTGATTTAGTGAATGAGGCGGAACGGGCACGTGCGATAGCGCCGTCCACACTCGAATAACTGATTGCGAAACGAACCCAGTTAGTAGGGGATCATCCGCTTGAGCTTTTGCTGATCCGCCTCGTCCGCGACCACGGTCTTATGCAGATTTCGCTTGCGTTTACGCGCCTTCGACGTCAAGATGTGGCGACCGAAAGCGTGTGCACGAACCACTTTCCCCGTTCCCGTCTTCTTGAATCGTTTGGCCGCGCCTTTATGCGTCTTTAGTTTAGGCATGGCTGTGTCCGAATACCGCAGGATAGCACGATTTCTACAGATTGTCCTGATACTCGTCGAGCCAGGCCATCTGAATCGCCTCGAGCTTGCCTTCCGTGGACGCCTGCGGATCGTCTTTAAAGTCCGGCAGTTCGGTGATCCACTTGTGCAGGTCGGTGTAACGGATGTGCGTCGGATCGAGCTCCGGGAACTGTTCGTGAAGCGCGAGGGCGATCGAATCCGTCTGATCCCAGGTAAGTGCAGGCATGGTCTGAAGGTTATTCTACTTTGTTCTTGACATCGCAGCGAATACGTACTAAATAATTAGTATGCGACCGCGTTCAACGACTCTCACGCCGCAGGAACTCGAAATCATGAAAGTGATCTGGCGGCTGGAGAACGCCACGGTGCGGCAGGTCTACGAAGCGTTGCGGGAAGAGCGGAAAATCGCCTACACCACCGTGATGACCATGATGAAGATTCTGGAGAAGAAGAACTATCTCCGTAGGACCGAGGCGGACCGGGCCTTTGTGTATTCGCCCGTGGAATCGCAGCGCGGGGTGATTGCCGCGATGGTATCGGAGTTTGTGGACCGCGTATTCAACGGCTCCGCGCGGCCTTTGATGATGCAGCTGGTGGAAGACAGACGTCTCAGCGAGAAGGATCTGGCCGAAATTCGGAAGCTGATGGAGGCGGGCGAGTGAACATCGATGTGACCGCTGCCGTTTTTCAGGTCACGGCTTTGGGCACAATCGGGGCGTTGCTGCCGTGGGCTTTTCGGATCCGCGCTCCGCGTCCGCTGCTGGCGTACTGGCAGGCGTTGCTGGCGGTCATGCTGCTGCTTCCGTTTATGCCGCTGCTGATGCCTGTTCCGGCGGCGGCTTCCGGCGCTTTTCCGATCTGGCGTTTTACCGCGACGGTCACCGCAAACTCGCGCCACTGGTTGACCGGACGGTCGATTGGCTTTGTTTTGTACGCGGTCTCCGCGCTTCGGATTTGCTGGCTCCTGATGGGCATGGCGATGCTCCGGCGATACCGAAAGAGCGGCGTACTGCTGGATTGCGCCTGCCCGGTCGAAGTCCGCATCTGCCGCGAAATCAAGGGGCCGGTCAGTTTTGGGCTTTGGCGGCCCGTCATTTTGGTGCCGTCTGCGTGGCCGGCCATGGCGCCAAAGCTTCAGACCGCAGTGCTCTGCCATGAACAGGCCCACATCCGGCGTCACGACTGGATTTTGCATCTCGCCGAGGAACTGGTCTGCGCGACGCTCTGGTTTCAGCCGGCTGTCTGGTACGTGGTTGAGCGCATCCGGGGCGTGCGGGAACAGGTTGTGGATCAGGAGGTCGTGCGCCAAACCGGTCATCGCGAATCCTATGTGGAGGCTTTGGTCAGCACGGCAGTCCGCTCACGCGCCGGCGTGTTTCCCCTGCCGGCTCCCTGTTTCGCGCGCCGCCACCAGCTGGTGGAGCGAATCCGGAACCTGATGCGGGATTCCCACATGTCCCGGCGGCGGATCGTCGCTACCTTCGCGCTTGCCGCAGTTGTGCTGATTCCGGGAGGCCGCGCCGCCATGCTGGCTTTCCCGCGACAAGGCGCGGACTTACGTAGAGTCTATCGCGTGGGAAATGGCGTTATGCCTCCGCGGGTCCAATTCAAAGTGGATCCGGATTATGCGGAAGCGGCCCGGGCTGCCCGCCTGCAGGGCACCGTCCTGCTAAGGCTGGTGGTTTCGGACCGGGGAACCGCGGAGAACATTCAGGTTTACAAAAGTCTGGGCGACGGTCTGGATGAAAAAGCTGTGGAGGCAATCCGAAAATGGCGGTTTGTCCCAGGAACGAAGGATGGCCAGGCAGTCGCGGTAATGGCTTCGATTGAAGTGAATTTCCGATTGAAGTGAAAGGACGGAGAGTCAGCATGTCAAAACGACGATGTTTCCTATCGGTCGCGGGCGCCGCGATCGTTCTTTTCGCCGGGGTTGCGATCGCGCAGACTACGGAGAAACCGAAGATCTACAAGGTGGGCGAAGGTGTCACACCGCCGAAAGTGCTCTACAAGATCGATCCGGACTACACCGCCGAGGCACACGATGCCGGGCTGCAAGGCACCGTCCTGCTGTCCCTGGTGGTCGCGCCGGACGGCATGGCGCAGGACATTCAGGTATTGCAGGGACTGGGATCAGGCCTGAACGAAAAAGCCGTGGAGGCAATCCGGAAATGGCGGTTTGCGCCGGGAATGAAGGATGGCGAGCCGGTCGCGGTCACCGCGCGGATTGAAGTGAACTTCCGGCTGAAATAAATCTATGAGCCCCAGAGCTCGTTGATGGGGCCGTAGATATCCTGATCGGAGTTGGGGACGTAGTAGAAGCCGCGCCCAAGCGGGTCGTCGTGACGGACCGTGGTCCAGTCGATTCCCATCGCGGAATAGATGGTGGCTTCGATGTCTTCCGGAGAGATGTTGCGTTGACGGGACCAGCCCGGGTCTACCGTGCTGGACCCGTCGGCGTTGGTGGACCCGACGGCACGGCCGCCCTGAATGCCGCCGCCGGCGAAGAAGGCAAACTGCTGAGGGAAGTGATCCCGTCCCGCGGCCGCGGTAAGCGGACCTACCGTGCGACCGAATTCACCCAGCATCACGATCATAGTGTTTGCGAGCGAGCCATCGGCTTTCAGATCGGAGATCAGCGAGCTGAGTCCGTTATCGAGCAATGCGAGGTTCGCGGGCAGAACGCCCGCCTGGTAGATGTTGACGTGATTATCCCAGCCACCCTGCGTGATTTGGATGAAGCGCGTCCCCTGATCGCTGGCAAGCACCTGCCGCGCTACCAGACACGCGTTGCCAAACGAAGTGTTGCCATAGCGCAGGCTGTCCGCCGCGGAGTAAGCGAAAGCTTTCGACACGGTGGGGTTGTACATCATGCCTTCGGCCGAACGATAGAACGCGTCGTAGTCTTCCACCTTGGTTCCGTAAGGGGAGTTTACGCGCAGAGTATCGTCGATCTGGTGAAGAAAGTTGTAGCGGCTGTCAAACCGGGCCTGCCCATTGCTGTTTGTGGTGTTCTTGATACCGGCGGAAGACGGCAAAACGCGAAACGGCGCAAACTCGGAGTTGAAATACCCCTGCCCGGCGCCGCTGGAGGAGTTGAGCGCAAGGAACGTGGGAAACACCTGACCGGCGCGGCGCTCAGGCTCCTTTTCGATTGCGACGACGCTGCCGATATTCGGTGAAATGTTGCCAAGAACCGCGGCGGGGTTGCGTCCGATCTGCACCCAGTTTTGACCGAGGCCGTGCACCAGAGCGGCGGCACGCATGGAGCGCACGATCGCGATGTTGTCGAGCAGCGCGCCGAGCTTGGGCATGGTGCCGGTGGGCCACAGCATACCGTTGATGGTGGCCGGCTTAAAGGAAGCCGGAGTCACGCCGTTCAACATTTTGAGGTCGAACGTATCGACATGGCTGGGAGCGCCGGCAAGCAGGATGAAGATCACGTTTTTCGCCGTGTTCTTCGTCGTGACCGAACCGGAAGTTGTGGTGGCCGATCCCGCGCGGAGACGCCGGGGCAAAAAGGACGCCGTGACGCCGGCCCCGGCGAGCTGGACGAAATGGCGCCGGGTCAGATGCGGCCGCTCGAAAAAGGGCTTGGGCGGCAGACCGTATTTGGTTAACTGTCGTTCGAATTTTGCCTGTCCGTACATGGCGGCCTCTTAGTAGTTAAAGATGAAATCGACCTTGTTAAAGAGGGTCCAGAAAAGGTCTTCCGCCGCTGCCGTGCGCGTTCCAGGCACGTTCAGAGCGGCGACCGCGGCATTCACCTCAACGCCGGTGGGATGACGCGAAAGCACGTTCATGTACAGCAGGTCGATCAACTGGGTATTGGAGAGATTCAGATTAGCGGAGAGAAGCCCGGCGGGAATGTAGCCCTTTTTCGGATCAATGGCGTAGGTGGCTTTCACGCGCGTTTCGATGAGCGGATCGTTCATCAGGTAGAGGGCCTGGAGGATCGAGCCATCCTGACGGCGCGGGTTGCTGTCGCGATCGCCGCGAAGAAATGAATCGAGGAATTGACTGACAGGACCGCCATTGTCGGGCATGCCTGTTACGTCGGGCAGCTGCATGGCATAGGAAACAGGTCCGAAGCCGGGTGAGTTCACGCTGTATGTGGTGGAGGCCGCGGAGAAGCCCGCAACGGTATAAGCCGGAGCGCCGTTTGTGCCAGGAACCTGTCCCGTCGCCTGAACCACGCCATCATGAACCTCTTCCGCCCATAGGCGGCGCACGAACTTCCGTGCGAAGAATGGCTCGTAGGCCGCGTTCCACTGGCCGCTGTAGACGGAGGAGAGCTGATACGTCTCCGAGTTCGTGATCTCTCGCATTAGCGCCTTGAGATCGTAGCCGCTGGAAATGAAATGCTGAGCGAGAGCGTTCAGCAGCGCGGGATTCGAAGGCTGTAGCGTCCACGGTGCCGGCGGAGGATTGTTGGGATCGAGGCGGGCGAGATCGAATTGATCCGGTGGATCCACAATTCCCCTGCCGAAGAAGTACGCCCACAGGTAGTTTACGGTCGCGCGGGCAAACTGAAAATCGCCTGTGACGAATCCAGCCAGCGACGTTGCGGTAATCGTCTCCCGACGCAGGCGCCTTGCCGTTGAAGATGTAAACCGGCGTCACCGTCTTAACCGTGCCGAGCGGCGTACGCGCCGGCCGGTTGCCGGTCGTCGTGTTCAGAGCATAGTCGGTGGTGTACTGGCTCAGCGAGTAATAGTAAAGATTGTTGTTGGTGGGCTGCGCGGGGTCCACGATCTTCACGCTCTTTACCCACGTCTTTGCCATGAAAGCGGAAAGCTGCCACGCCTGATAACGCGTCACTGTGCTGGCCCAAAGGTTCAGGCTGGTGAGGTGCCCGGCGCCGTTATGGCACAGCAGACAGTTGACATGCGTCATCCCCATCAGCTGCTCGAAGACATTGGCGGTCTGCTGATCGAAGATGTCCTGACTGGGTCCGCCGGTCACAACTCCGCCAACCAGCCAGTTCATTTGACCGTTGGACTGGTCGAAGCTGTTGGGACCCTGAGCCGAAATCAGCTCGCCCGCCATTTGGTTGTATGGCTTATTGGCGGCAAGCGAATCGTGGATCCACTTATAGAAAGCATTGCGTCCTTCCGCCTTGCGCTGCACTTGCTGATTCGACGCGTTGTTCTGGTAGAGATCGCCGAAATACATGGTCCACTTGTCCACCCACTCCGGCTTCGCCATCAGCTCTTCGATCAGCGCGGCGCGTTTCACCGGATTTGGGTCTGTGACAAACGATATAACGCGAGCAGGCAGCGGCAACCGTCCGGTCAAATCCAGCGTCACCCGGCGGATGAACGTGTAGTCGTCGGTCTTGTCGGCAGGAGCGATGTTGTTGGACTGGAGAGCGTTCAGGATGTAGAAATCGATGGAATCCTGCCGGGGAGTAGCTTCAAAGCTGGCCACGCGCGGCCCGGAGCGCGGCGCCATCATCTCGGTAACCGCCCTGGTGGAAGCCGTCAGCCTGTGCTCTTTTGCAACTCCGGCCGCATTCAGCGTCGATTGAATGAACCGTTCTCTTTGAGGTCCAAGAAAGCTGCAATCCGAATGATCGACCGCGAGCTGCGGCGCCGTGCCGTCCTGCTGCCCCGGCAGGGGAAAAACCCCATACGAAGCGAACAGCGCGAGCAAACCGGTCCTTTTGACCCAGATCAAACCTATCCCCCGCACCGTTGGTCCCCCTCCAGAAAGCTTTCGTTCAAGATAAGCTAACACTTTAGGATCCGGGTAGTCTCGCAAATCGGACGCAAAATTCGCTTTACGGACAACACATTCCGCGTTCCGCCCGTCTGTCCTTACGGGATGAACTGCCTGCGATTCGCTTTGCTTGCCACGGTTATTGGTTCCGCATCTGCCCAAAGTTTCTCCACGCTGAACAACGCGAGTCTGCAGGGAACGTACTTCTTCCGACATCTGCAGTTCAGCACTGACACGTCCGGCAACATCATTGACTCCCGCGCGGCGCTGGGAACACTCACCTTCGATGGCGCGGGGCACTACGGCCTTTCCGGTTACCAGACTGTAGACGCCCTGTCACCGATCAGCATCGCGGTAAACGGCGATTACAGCCTGTACGCCTCCGGCACCTTAATCCTGACGAATCCGCAAAGCACGGCTTACCTGATGAACGGGCGTGCCGGCGTGGAAGCGCTGATCGCTTCCACTACTGAGAGCCAGGCGAACACCTTCGACCTGTTCGTCGCGATTCCCCGTCCCACGACGACGCAGTCGTTTTCGTCTTTCTCCGGCAACTATTACTTCACCAGTCTGGAGTTTCCGGGCGGCGGGGGCACCGCGGTGCGTAGCGCCCTGACTTCGGTGACATCCGCGGGCAACGGCACCATGAGCTGTACCATCTCCGGGCATACCGCCGCCCTTGGCAACGGCGCGATCTCGACGCAGAGTCTTTCGGGTCTGACGTACGCGATATCCTCCGACGGATCGGGGACGGCCAGCTTCGGAAGCCAGAACAACAACCTGAACGGCACCAAAAACCTGTACGTTTCGCAAAGCGGAAACGTGGTGCTCGGCGGTTCCCTGACGGCAGGCGCGCAGGACCTGCTGATTGGCGTGCGCGCGCTGGGCACTACACCCGCCACGTCCAGCATTTCCGGGCTTTACTGGCAGGGCGGTCTGCGGCTGGACCTGGCGCACGTCAGCACCGAGGCCTATGTGGGCGCGCTGAATGGCCTTGCATCCACCGGCCGCGTGGTTTTCGCACAGCGTCTGCATCAGATCGGCATCTCTTCCGGCTACGACTTCACGGGCGAGAACGACGTGGTCGTGAACGCAGCCGGCAATTTCCCGAATGGGACCTTATCGCTTGAGCTGGACTTGGCGGGCGTGGGAGTGAACTCGGGAACCTTCGTTGACGCGGACATCAGTTCTTACGACACAACCGGATATTCGATCGAGTTTGCGATGCTGACGCCCACTTTCAGCGGGTCCGGCGTGTACATCAATCCGGTCGGGTGTGGTGAATGCAGCAAGCCTTGCGCCAGCAGACGAGGCTGTTTCTCCCGGCGAATTTGTCTCCCTGTTCGGTTCCGGGCTGGCGTCCCAGCAGGCAGCCGCTGGGGCACCGTATCCCGTCACGCTGGGCGGCGTGGTGGTTACCGTGAACGGCGTAGCGGCTCCGGTCTATTTCGTCAGCGCGACCCAAATCAACTTCCTGATTCCGTCTGGAACGACCGGAGACTCGGCCACCATTGTCGTGACGAAGGACGGCACCGCATCGGACAGCGTGATCGCCGCTCTGCAGACCACGTCGCCCGGCATCTTCTCCGTTGATGGCTCAGGAACCGGGGATGGCGCGATCACGCATGCGAGCGGCACCCTGGTGAGCAAGAGCAGTCCGGCCAAGCCGGGGGAGACCGTCACGATTTACGCCGCGGGATTAGGGCTGGTGACACCGCAGCCGGCGGATGGCGCCGGCGCCTCTTCCACCACGCTGAGCGCGGTCAATGCTGCCGTGACGGTCACCATCGGCGGCCAAGCAGTGACGCTGGTCTACGCAGGGCTGGCCCCGGGTTTTCCGGGACTGTACCAGCTCAACGTAACGATCCCCGCCACGCTGTCCGGATCCGGGAGCCTGCCGGTGGCGATTGAAACCATCGACACGTTCACCGATCTGGTGAACATTCAGATGCAGTAGCGCCTACGGCGAGGTGGGAGTGGCCACCGGGAATGTGACGACGTTGCTGACGAAATCCTGCTGTGCGATGGTCAGCTGCGTCTGCGGGTCCGGCGGCAGACTGGAACTCAGCTGAAAGGTAACCTGATAAACGCCCACCATGCCCGGAACGTAATTCGTCGAAATGATGTTGGCGGTTGAGCCGCCGGCAAGAATCGAATCGACCGGCGTAACGGGCGGATCGTTTAGATTGTCCGTGGTCGGGATGAAGCCGGTGTCCACACTTTCCGAGACAGACGGTCCAAGGCCCGTGGCATAGATGTAAACCACCTCGCCGGGGCTCGCGGGATTGTCGTCGCTCACCTGCGCATCGCCGGTGTTGGCGCAGCACAGCTGGGAGGTAAGAGCGGTAAGGATCAGCCCGGTCCCTGTCGTGACATTGACGGAATAGGTAACTGCCTGGGGAGCAGTCCCGGTCTGCTTCGCGACCAGCAGGATACGCGTAAACACATTGGACGGTACAGCAGTCACCGGCGAGGAATCGTCTGAGTTGATCAGGGTGACGAACGCCTGCTGAACCGTATTCAGCGTATCGCTGGCCTGCACGGTATAGGTGTAAGTAACGCTGTTGCCATCGGTGTTGACGATGGTGATAGTGCCGACATCACCCGCGTTGATGGTTCCGTCGACCGAGATGGCGCCGGTGGCATTCGTGAATGCGTGATAGACGAAGCCCACGCGGGGATCGGTGCCCGGCTGGGCAAAAATACCAGGATTGGCGAGCACAATGGGCACGGCTTCCGGAGTGGTCACCTGAACGGTGCCATCCGAACGCACCGTGCGAACGTAAACGCTCACGCTCGTCCGGTTCCCGACTTCGAAGGGCATCTGCGCATTGATCTGGGACGGGGTTACGGAGAGCAGGGGAGAGGGATAGCCATCGATGTAAACCTGCGTGTTCGCCAGAGTGCTGGGAAGATACTGTGTATTAAGAGGCGCGACGGCGCTGGTATCGGAATAGTTGTTCCCGAAAATGGTGAGCAGCGAGCCTGGAGCGATCTGGGCCGCGTCCTGCAGATTAAGACTCAGCGCCGTGTTGCTGGCCGTTGCTACCTCGGTAGCGTTGGTGGACGTGCTGGTGCTGACATTGACCAGAGTTCCCGGCGACCCGCCGATTTTCGCGGTGAGGATCAGGGAGAACAGACTTCCGTCACTGGCGATATCCGGCCGGGCAGTAGCATTGGGATCACTCGGCGCCTTGTTGATCAGCGCGACCAGGCCGTTGACGACGTCCGCGAGCGTATCCGTTTTGGCGACGGTGTAGGTGTAATCCTTGGTGTTGACGGTGTTTCCATTCCCGTCACCGAGCGCAATCGTCACGGTCACTGTGTCCTTTTCCGTGATGGTTCCGGTCATGACGACGCTGCCGAGCGCGAAGACTTCGAGGCTGGCGGAATTCCGGATGCCGGAGAGGGGGATGTTGAGATTGGCAGGTGAGTAAGCCAGTACGCGCCGGTTGAACACGTCCGCGACATACAGGTTCGTGCCGTCCCAGGCGAGGGAAGTCGGCGTTTGGAACTGATCTGCGGCGGCTCCGGAATTGTCGGTGAATTCGTCCGGCTGGCCCAGAATGACGTCGGCCGCCGCACCGTTGGTGGTGGGAATGTGTTCGTACACCAGGACGCGGTCATTACCGCCATCGGCGACGAAGAGCCGGGTGCCATCGGACAGAACAAAGCGGGGAAAGGACAGCGTTTTGCCGCACAGGCCAGGGTACAAAAGGTCGCCGCTGGTATCGGTACCGTTCGACGCACACATGGCAAGCACGTTGTTATCGGCATAGCTGACAAAATCCGGCTGCCCGATTTCCACATCCGCGGCGACCGCATTCGATGTCGGGATGCTGTTCCAGATCAGGACGCGGCTTTCACCCAGATCGGCCACGAAAAGATGCTGGCCGTCCGAACTCACCGACACCGGACTGAGCATAGTGGTAGCGGTGGGGATCGGGTTAATCTGCGTGGCGGGTACAGACGCGGTAAAGCTGGGCTGGCCGAGCACAACATCGGCAGCGGCCCCGTTCGAAGTGGGCACCTTGTTGAAGATCAGAACGCGATTGTTTTGCGTATCAGCGACAAACAGCTTGCCATTCTGGAACCATACGCCGTTGGGCCCTCGCAGGGAACTGGCAGTTGGCGGAACGGCAGGAGTGTTGTGGGTGAAATCCGGCTGGCCCACCACCACATCGGCTGGCTGGTTGTAGCGCGGCGAACCCGGTACGCCCTGCGTCGGAATGCTATTCCAGATGAGGATGCGGTTGTTGTCGGTATCGGCTACGGCAAAGTGGACGCCGTCGGAAGCGGCCGCGGTCGGGGTGCGCATTCCGCTTTGCGAAAGATTCACGGCGTTGTTGTTGGCATCCGGCTGGCCCAGAATCGCGGTGGCGCGGGTGTTGGCGCACACCAGGCAGGTGACGCCCGAGGGAGAACTCGCCGGAGCCGGGAAAGAGAGCGCCTGAGTGGGAGTGGGGAGCGGCGCCGTGGGGAACAGGAGTACGCGGTTGTTCAGCGGATCGGCGGAGAAGCGGTTGCTGTCGACGACAAACAGAATGTTGTTGGCGTAGGCGATTCCTCCGGCGGCTCCCAGCAGATAGTCGGTCGCCCCTTCGTTGGCGTCGGTAAACGTAGTCTGGCCGATTACCAGTCGCGCGGCTTGGCCGGTGAAGAAACTGGCGCCAGGACAGAGTTGTGCAGCCAGGAGGAAAAGGCAAAAACTTTTCATGATGGGAACGAAACTACCAATTGTATCAACCCGGTAGAGACGTATGCAGAAGCACCATTCGTTCCAATCCGTTTGACGGTACACTCGGAAGGGATTGCCTCACGATTTCGAGATTACCCCTCAACAACTTGCGGATTTGCTGGCGGCGAAAGCTCCGTTGCGCCTGGTGGATGTGCGTGAGCCATTCGAACTACAGTTGGGCCATCTGGATACCGCCGAAGCGATACCAATGCGGCAGATTCCGGCGAACCTGAATTCTTTTGAGGATGAGAATCGCCCCATCGTGGTGCTCTGTCACCACGGGGTGCGGAGCATGCAGGTGGTGTGCTGGCTGCGTGAACAGGGAATCGAGGACTGCCGCAGCCTGGCTGGCGGCATCGACCGCTGGAGCCTGGAAGTGGATCCGGCAGTACCGCGGTATTAGGCTCACGCACCGGGCTGCGTGCCGTCGATCTTCTGTCCGGAGAGCAGGTTTTTTGCAATCCCCCAGCGGAAACCGAAAACGGATCCGCAGGCCGAAGCAATCCGAAACTTCCAGCCCGCGGCGGCGCCATAGAATTTGCCGAGAAATACGGCCGTGCCAATTTCACGATCAGCGGTAGAGACGGAAGAGGCTGGCGTTGGCGACTCGGCGTGAACAGCACGCACGGATTTGATGATCCGCACGGTTTTGCCGGCACGCCTCGTGGCTTGAGCGCACAGGTCGGGAGCGCTGCCGTAATTGCCGTAATGTTCGTCGATGTGGCGCATCGCTTTGAGGAAGAAGCCGCGGAGCATGAGCGCCGCGCCGGAAGCGCAGGGGACGTCTTCATCGGCCGCGGCGGAAACGGCTCGACACTGCGGGTAAGGAACAGAGGGGGAAGGCAGATCGCTCACCTGGGGAACCGCATTGCCGTAGGTATCCACCAGAAGTGGCGCTACGATTCCGATTTCGGGGTGAGACTCCAGCACGGAAGCGAGCTCTGTGACGGCGTCCCCGGGGAGGCGCGCGTCGTCGTGCAGGAAGAGAACGAATTCGCCTTCGGCGCTGCGCAGGCCGATATTCATGGCCTTCGTCAGGCCGAAGTTTTTGGGCAGGCGGATGAAGCGCACGGCCGGGAAATCGGACTCGAGCGCGGCAGTGCCATCGCTTGAGCCGTTATCGACCACAATGACCTGGTGTTCCGTACCGAGAGCTTCGAGCGATTGACGAAGCAGGGCGGCGCGGTTGCGCGAGACGATGACAATGGAAATGCGGGTCAACGGGCGCCTACCGGGGTTCGGACAGGTTGCGGCAGCGGGCTTTTACCGACCACCAGCCACAGACCCGCGAGCGCGAGGGCCACGGAGATCCACTGTTCCAGCGAAAGCGGACCGCCGAGTGGGTTCGATTCGTCATGCTCGCGCAGGAATTCGACCAGAACGCGGACAATCCCATAAAGAATCAGGTAAGTCCCGATCACGGAACCGGGCTTGTGCCGGCGGCGCGCGAGAGCATAGAGGATGCCGCAGATGATCATTTCCGAAAAGCTTTCATAAAGCTGCGTCGGGTGCAGAGGAATGCCCATAGGGACGCCGACGCTGCGGGCATCGGGGTTGGTGAAGGTGACAGCCCAGGGCAAATGGGTGGGCTTGCCCCAGCAGCATCCCGCGGCGAAGCAGCCCAGGCGGCCGATGGCGTGACCGAGAGCCACGCCGGGAGCAAAAATATCGGCGGTAAGGAGAACCGGCAGGCCATTCGCGCGCATGTAAAACCAAGAGGTGGCCAGCGCGGCGATCAGGCCGCCGTAGAAGATGCCGGCTGACTGGAGAGTGGCGAGGGAGAAGATTTCCCCAGGGTGCTGCCGATATTCCGGATCCAAGACGATCATCAGCACTTTGGCTCCGATGATTCCGGCCAGTGCGCAATAGACACCGAGATTAACGACGGCTTCGGGATTCAGTCCGGCGCGCCGCCCCAGGCCGGAGACCAGCCAGAGCGCCGTGAGGAACGCGATGGCGACAAGCACCCCGTATGTGGGCAGATAGAAACTGCCGAAGGAAAAGAGTTTAGGCAGCATGGGTGGCCGGTTTCAGCATACCGAGCAGAAGCAGACCGGCGCCGGCGCAGATGGCGCTGTCGGCAACATTGAAGGTGTACCAGTGCCAGGTCCCGAGGTAGACATCGAGGAAATCGGTCACGGTGCCGGTGCGGATGCGATCGAAAACGTTGCCGACTGCCCCGCCGAAGATCAGGGCGAGCCCGGCGGCCGTGCGGCTATCGACCTTATTAGCGCGCCAGAGCATGGAACCGAGAACAGCGACGGCCGCGAGGGAAAAGACGATGAGCGCCGCCGTTCGATATCGGGACGCGGACTCCGCGAACATCCCGAAGGCCACACCGGGATTTTGCGAACTGACGATGTTGAGAAAGCCGGGGATCACGACTTTGGTGTCGTAAGGAGACAGGCGCGATTCCACCAGCCATTTGGACCAGCGATCAAGCACGAACACACCCGCGGCGATGGCGAACACAAAGGTCTTACGCCCCATTCACCAGCTCTTCGAGGACGGAGGCGCAGAACGCGCACACAGTGGGGAACTCGGGCGAGGAACCGACGTCTTCCTTGTACTTCCAGCAACGCTCGCACTTCGCACCAGTGGCGCGCTCGACCGTCACGGCGGGCGGATCGCCGGCATCTGCAGCAGACGCCAAAGACACCTGAGACACGATGAACAGGCCCGGAAGCTCGGTTTCGTACTCGCGAAGCAGAGGGTAGAGCGTCCCGTTCGCGGATAGCCGCACGCGGGCTTCCAGCGGAGCACCGATGAACTTCTCCTGGCGCGCGGTTTCGAGCGTCTTGAGGACACCCTCACGCACTTCCATGAGACGGTCCCAGTTGGCGGCGCGGGCCCGGTGGTTCTGCTGAATGCCGGAGCTGAGTTCTTCGGGTTCCGGAAACAGGGTGGTATGAACGCTGCCTGGCAAACCAAGATAGGGCCAGACCTCTTCAGTGGTGAAGGAGAGGATCGGCGCGAGGAGGCGCACGAGCGCATGCGACAAGCGGTAGAGCGCGGTTTGCGCGCTGCGGCGCGCGGCAGATTTCGGAGCGGACGTGTAGAGGCGATCCTTCAGCACGTCGAAGTAGACGGAACTGAGATCCACGGTGGCGAAATCGTATACGGCGCGATAGACCTTGTGGAAGGCGAAGTCGTTGAAATGAGCGCGGCAGCGGGCGATCAGGTCTTCGCCGCGCAGCAGAATCCATTGATCGATTTCATGGAGATCTTCGCCGCGCACGGCATCCGTTTCGATGGAAAAACCATCCAGATTGCCGAGCGCGTAGCGGAAGGTATTGCGCAGTTTGCGGTAGGCTTCGGTGAGACGCGAGAGAATCGTTTCGGACATCCGCACGTCTTCGCTGAATTCCACTGAAGCGGCCCAGAGACGCAGGACTTCGGCGCCGAACCGCTTGTTGATTTCCTCCGGTTCGATCGTGTTGCCGACGGATTTCGACATCGCCTTGCCCTGCCCGTCGAGCGCCCACCCCGTGGTGGCGCACTCGCGGTAAGGGGCGCCGCCGCGCAGGCCGACGCCGACCAGCAGAGAGCTGTGGAACCAGCCCCGGTACTGGTCGCCGCCTTCGATGTAAAGATCGGACGGCCAGCGCAGGCCGTTCTTTTCATTGAGTACGGCGAGGTGGCTGGAACCGGAATCGAACCAGACGTCCAGGATGTCGTTTTCTTTGCTGAATTCGGTGTTGCCGCACTTGTGGCAGGTGGTTCCGGGCGGGATCAGGTCAGCCGCTGAGCGGTCATACCAGACGTCGGAGGTATGCTGGGCGAAAAGCTGAACCACGCTGTCCAGGATGTGGCGTTCAGTTAACGGTTCGCGGCATCGTTCGCAGTAGAAAACGGTGATCGGAACGCCCCAGGCGCGCTGGCGGGAGATGCACCAGTCAGGACGGACGGCAATCATGTTGGAGATGCGCTGCTCGCCCCAGTCCGGCATCCACTTTACGCCCTGAATGGCTGTGAGGGCGCGGCCGCGCAAATCGTTGTTTTCCATGCCGATAAACCACTGTTCAGTGGCACGGTAGATGGTCGGGTTGTGGCAACGCCAGCAGTGCGGATAGCTGTGCTGAATGTTCTCTTGGCCGACCAGTGCGCCAGTCGCGGTCAGAAGGTCGATGACGATGGGATTGCCTTCCCAGACGGTCTTGCCGATCAGTTCGAGCGGCAGTTCGCCGCTGGCGCCCTCGGCGTAAAAGTAACGGCCTGCCGCGTCCACCGGGCAGTAGGTCGGAATTCCATACTGGCGGCCGACGATATAGTCTTCATTACCATGGCCCGGAGCTGTATGGACAGCGCCCGTGCCCTGTTCAAGAGTGACGTGCTCACCCAGAATGCCGAGGGAATCGCGATCGAGAAAAGGGTGGCGAAAAACCGTGTGATCGAGCTTTTCGCCGGGAAACGCCGCGAGCACTTTCGGGTTGCCCCAGTTGCATTTGGCGCCTGTCACCGGCAGCAGGTCGAGAGCGACGATGTAGACCGCGTCGTCCACTTCGGCGGCAACGTACTCGAAGTTCGGGTGGAACGCAATCGCCATGTTCGCCGGAATGGTCCACGGCGTCGTAGTCCAGATGAGTCCGTAGACCTTTTTCCCGGCGAGAGCGGGGTCAAGAAGAGCCGGGTCCGAGGACATCGCAAAACGAACCCAAATTGACGGACTGGCGTGATCTTCGTACTCGATTTCGGCTTCTGCGAGGGCAGTGCGGTCGTAAAGGCACCAGTTGACCGGCTTTAAGCCTTTGTAAACATAGCCCTTATCCAGAAATTCGACAAACGCCCCGGCAATGACTGATTCGTAGCCGGCATTCATGGTGGTGTAAGGATCGTTCCACCGGCCGAAAATGCCAAGCCGCTTGAAATCTTCCCGCTGGACATCCACCCAGTTCTGAGCGTATTTCCGGCATTCGCGGCGGATCTCGGAAGCCGACATCTTCGCCTTCCTGGAGCCGAGTTTTTCCGCGACCTTGAATTCGATGGGAAGCCCGTGGCAGTCCCAGCCAGGGACATAGGGCGAATCGAAGCCCGACATGGTCTTCGATTTGACGATGAAATCTTTGACGATCTTATTGAACGCCGTACCGAGGTGGATCTTTCCATTGGCGTAAGGCGGGCCGTCATGCAGCAGATATTGCGGGCTGCCGGCGCGCGCTTTACGAATCTGGCCGTACAAATCCTCCGCATCCCAGCGCGCCAGCATTTTCGGTTCGGCCTGCGGAAGATTGGCCTTCATCGAAAAATCGGTGCGCGGCAGGTTGATACTTTGTTTCAAATCCACTTGGGCGGGGTTCATGTTGAACGGTTAACTCTTTATTCTACCTTCCCTCCTTTTTGGGCGCGGCGTTCGGATGCTTCGGGTCTGCGGGAGCGTCGGGCGCAACCTGATATTGCACAATCACCGAAATGCGCCGGTTTGACGGATCTTCGGGATCTTTTTTGTGCCGCAGCTGCTGATCGGCAAAGCCGCGCACCTCCGCCACCTGGCCGGGGCGCAGGCCGCTGTCCTGCATCAACCGGCGCGCCGCATTGGCACGGTCGGCCGAAAGTTCCCAGTTGCTGTAGCCGCCGACGCTGGTAAAGGCTTTGGCATCCGTATGTCCCTCAATCAGGAGGCGATTGGGCAGCTTCCCCAGTTCCACCGAAAGCAACTTAATCAGATCGGCTCCGCCGCGCGTTGGACTGGCGCGTCCGCTTTCAAAGAAAGAGTCCTGACTGCCTTCGAGCATTTCGATTCGCAGCCCTTCGCCAGTGATCAGCAGCTCAATCTGCTTTTTCAGTTTGGTAAGTTCCGGTGCGCGTTTGATCGCCTGCGAAAGGGTTTCCTTCAGCTTGGGCATATCGTCCTTATTCAGGGAAAGCGCTTCCCCGCTTCCCGCCATCGCGCTGCCGACCTGCTTGCCGATGCCCTTCGGATCCTGGAAATATCCGCCAACGGCCTGTTTAACATCCGCACTGCTGCTGAGGAGCCACAGCACGATGAACAGTGCCATCATGGCTGTCACGAAATCGGCGTAGGCCACTTTCCACGCGCCGCCATGATGGCCGCCGTGGCCCTTTTTCCTTCTTTTGACGATGTAAACCGGCGCGAGCTTGGCAGTTTCCGACATTTAGGCCGCCTTCACCGTATCCGGCGCGGCAGCGCCTTTCGAGGCCACTTCGAACTCCTTGAAACTGGGGCGGCACTCGGCGGGCACGGTGCGACGAGCGAATTCGACCGCCAGCACCGGCGCGGAGCCCCGCGCAAATGCACTGAGCGCCACCCGAAGCGCGTGATAGTACTCGCTTTCGGCATCGTTGATCTTGGTCATGTTGGCCGCCAGCGGAGAGAAAAAGCCGTAGCAGAGCAGAATGCCGAGGAACGTTCCCACCAGCGCGGCGGCGACTTTATGCCCAATTTCCTCCGGCGGGCCACCGAGAGCACCCATGGTGATGACCACCCCCAGAACAGCGGCGACGATGCCAAGGCCGGGCAACGCATCCGAGACCGTAATCAGCGCGGAAACCGGCCGCGAGGCCTGCGCGTGATGCACTTCCATATCGAGCTCCATCATTTGATCCAGCTCGAATGGCGTGATCGAGCCGGACAGCGACATGCGAATGGTGTCGCAAACGAAATCGAGCGCGTGGTGGTCCTTCAGGAATTTCGGGTACTTTTTAAATACTTCGCTCTTGGCGGGATCTTCCACATCCGCTTCCAGCTTGGCCATTCCGGCTTTTCGCGCATAAGTGAAAATATCCAGCAGCATTTTCAGCGTTTCAAGGTAGTACGCCTTGGTGAATTTGCTGCCCCCAATTACCCCCATGATTCCGCTGGCAATCTTTATAACTACCGAAAGCGGGTTGGCGATCAGGAGCGTTCCAATAGCAGCGCCGCCAATAATCACCAGCTCGGCCGGCTGCACCAGCACCAGCAGATTGCCTTTTTCCATGAGGTAGCCGCCGATGACGGCCCCCAAAACGACCACGATACCGATAAGGGCGAACATTACTCCTCTATCGGACGGAACAGGCGGGGAGTTTACCCTTGCTTCGGGGTTAGTGCGGCCACGATGCTCTCCAGGTCGTATACGCAGCCTCCCCAGGTGCCTCCGCTCACGTTTTGCAGAGCGGCCCAGAGCCGCGTGTCCAGCGGCAGACCCGGGTCCGGAGCCAAATCCGCCCGTGGCGGGCGTTGGGCCAGAATGCGCGCGCCTTCTTCCACGCCGAACTCCACTCCGTCCGCGCCGACGAGGTCAACGGAGCCTTCCAGGCGGTTGCGATCGATGTGAATCTGAATGACATCGCCCTCAACCACCTTGCCTATTGGACCGCCGGCCAGCGCTTCCGGACTGACGTGGCCAATGCACGCACCCGTGGACACACCGCTGAAGCGGGCGTCCGTAATCACGGCAACATATTTCCCGAAGGAAAGATGCTTCAATGCGGAGGTGATCTGGTAGATCTCCTCCATGCCCGAACCCATGGGCCCGCGGCACATGAGCACAATGATTTCTCCCGGCTGGATCTGATCCGCGCCCTCGCTCTTAATCGCAGCGATTGCGGCGGTTTCGGTCCGGAATACGCGCGCGCGGCCGGTGATGCGATAGACGCCATCGGGGCCGACGACGCTGGGATCGATCGACGTGCTCTTGATGACTGAGCCGCCGGGCGCGAGATTGCCGTGAGGGAACGTGACCGTGGAGGTAAGGCCGCGGTGCCGCGCGCCCTCCTGGTCCATGATGACGTCGTCCGGATCGATTCCTTCGGACTCCCGCAGGACGCGCCGCAGTTCCTGTCGGCGTTCCGAACCCTCCCACCAGTCCAGCATCGTCCCGAGCGTTTCCCCGCTGGCGGTCAGCACGCCCGTCTCGAGGAGGCCAGCCCGGCGCAGATGCAGCATCACCTCGGGAACACCGCCGGCGAGGAAAACCTGAACAGTGGGGAAGCCTTTGGGTCCGTTTGGTAAAGCGTCAACCAGCCGTGGAATTTTTCGGTTGATGGCCGCCCAGTCCTCTGCGGTGGGGCGGCGCAGACCGGCGGCGTGCGCGATCGCGGGCAAATGCAGAATCAGATTCGTGGACCCGCCAAATGCCGCGTGGACCGTCATGGCGTTGCGGACCGACGCATCGGTAATCAGGTCGCGGATATTGATCCCGCGGGACTCCAGCGCCAGCACGGCACGTGCGGAACGGCGCGCCATATCCAGCCAGATCGGGTGTCCGGAAGGCGCAAGCGCGGAGTGCGTGAGAGACATGCCCAGCGCTTCGCCCACCACCTGAGCAGTGGCGGCGGTACCCAGGAACTGGCATCCGCCGCCCGGACTGGCGCAGGCCCGGCAAAGGTTTTCGGCGGCCTCCTGCAACGTGATCTGGTGATGGGCGAAGCGCGCTCCTACCGATTGCACGCGTCCGGCATCCTCGCCTTCTTCCGGCAGCAGGGTAACGCCGCCCGGCACCAGAATGCACGGGAAATCGTGCATGGAAGCAAGCGCCTGCATCATGGCCGGCAACCCCTTGTCGCAGGTGGCGATGCCGATTACAGCGGAGCGGGTGGGTAGAGAGCGAATCTGGCGCCGGAAAATGGTGGCCGCGTCATTGCGGAACGGCAGGCTGTCGAACATGCCGGGAGTGCCTTGGGTGCGGCCATCGCAAGGGTCCGTGCAATAGGCGGCGAACGGGACGGCGCCGCGCGAGGACAACTCTTCGGCCGCGGCTTCCATCAGCAGCCCCACCTCCCAGTGCCCGGTGTGATAACCAAGCGCTACCGGGGTGCCGTCCGGCCTGCGAATGCCGCCGTGGGTGCTGAGAATCAAAACTTCCTTGCCGTTCAGAAGGGCGGGGTTCCACCCCATGCCGGCGTTCTGCGCCCAGCCAAAGAGATCGCCGGAAGGGCGCTCCAGCAGCATCTGCGCTGTGATGGGAACCAGACCGCGGGAGACGGCCGTCTTTGAGGCAACTTTATACAGGGCTGGGTCCGCGGACTCCAGAATTTCACTCAGAGTGACGGGCGAAGTGGGCACAAATCCAGTTTACGCACCCTGACGGGGTAATCTGAATCGATGAACGCTCGCGTGTATGTCTCGCTCAAGAAAACGGTACTCGATCCTCAGGGTCAGGCCGTCCGGAATGCGCTGATTGGCCTGGGGCACAGCGGAATCCAGGATGTCCGCCAGGGCAAGGTTTTCGAGATTTCGCTGGAACCCGGCGAGGATCTGGACCTGATTGCGCGTGAGGTTTTAATCAATCCGGTGATCGAGGAATATCAGATCGAGTACCTTTAGAATATGTGTGGAATCGTAGGATATGTCGGGGATGCCAAGGCGACGCCAATCATTCTGGAAGGCCTGAAACGCCTTGAATACCGCGGGTATGATTCCGCCGGAATTGCGGTTTATTGCTCCGACGAAATCAATGTCCGCCGTGCCTCCGGGAAGCTGCGGAACCTGGAGGAGGCAATCCGGCTGGAACCGCTGGACGGTAAATATGGAATCGGCCACACCCGATGGGCTACGCACGGCCGTCCGACGGAAGAAAACGCGCACCCGCATCGCGACTGCACCGGGGACGTAGTGGTGGTTCACAACGGAATCGTTGAGAATTTTATTCCGCTGAAGGAGCAGCTGCAGGCCGAGGGTCACGTCTTCAAGACGGAAACTGACACTGAGATCATTGCCCATCTGGTGGAGAAGTATTTCGAAGGCAACTTGGAAAGCTCGGTGCGTAAGGCGCTGGGCGACATCACGGGTGTCTTCGCTCTTGCCGTGCTTTCTCGCCGCGACCCAAACAAGATTGTGGCCGCGCGTTCCGGACCGCCGGTGGTGATCGGACTGGGTGACGGCGAGTACTTCGTTGCATCGGACGTACCGGCGATTCTGAGCCACACGCGCGACATGTTCTTCCTTTCAGATGGCGATATGGCCATTCTGACCCCGGCGGGCGTGCAGGTTACGGATTTCCGCGGACATGAAGTGAAGCGGCCTGTCCAGCGCATCCTGTGGGACCCCATCATGGCTGAGAAGGGCGGCTACAAGCACTTCATGCTCAAGGAAATTTTTGAGCAGCCGCGTTCGGTGAAGGATACAACGATCGGGCGCGCGAGCCAGGAAACTGGCCGGATTTTCCTTGATCAGATGGACATCTCACCGGAAGAATTCCGGAATTTCGAGCAGGTGAAGATCATTGCGTGCGGGACCAGCTGGCATGCCGCTCTGGCCGGCAAATTCATGGTGGAGAAGCTGGCGCGGCTGCCGGTGGAAGTGGATTATGGCAGCGAGTTCCGCTACCGCGACCCTATCCTGCAGCCAAAAACGCTGACCGTGGTGATCTCGCAATCGGGCGAAACGGCCGACACGCTGGCGGCGCAGCGTGAAGCGAAAATCAAAGGCTCCAAAACGCTGGCAATCTGCAACGTCGTGGGGTCGATGATTACGCGCGAGGCCGCGGGTTCCATCTATACCCACGCGGGGCCGGAGATTGGGGTCGCTTCCACCAAAGCCTTTACGTGTCAGCTGACGGCGCTTTTTCTGCTGGCCATGTACCTGGGCCAGGCGCGCGGGTCTCTGGATGAGGCAACGTCACTCGCCTATGTGCAGGAGTTGCTGCGGCTGCCCGGCAAGCTGGAGACGGTGCTTGCGCGCAATGCGGACTATGAAGAGCTGGGACGCAAGCTTTTCCGCTCAACGGACTTCCTCTTCCTGGGGCGCGGGGTGCATTTTCCCATCGCTCTGGAAGGCGCGCTCAAGTTGAAGGAAATTTCGTATATTCACGCCGAAGGTTACCCGGCCGGTGAGATGAAGCACGGGCCTAATGCGCTGATTGATGAGAAACTGCCGGTGGTGATTCTGGCTGCGCGCGACCCCAACAGTTTCGAAAGCCGCGTGCTCTACGAGAAGACCGTTTCCAATATTCAGGAAGTGAAGGCGCGCGAGGGCATCGTGGTGGCGGTTGTCACGGAAGGCGACAATGAAGCTTCCAGGATCGCCGATCATGTGATTGAGATTCCCGCCTCCAGCGAGCTGCTGCTGCCGATTCTGGAAGTGGTGCCGCTGCAGTTGCTGGCCTATCATATTGCTGTGCGGCGTGGCTGTGATGTCGATCAGCCGCGCAATCTTGCCAAGAGCGTTACGGTCGAGTGAACCAATTCACAAAACAGATTACGGTTTCCACGCGGGGTAAGGGGCTCTACGAGATTACGCGGCAGGTTGAAGTCTGGCTCGCCGAGACCAGGATTGTTACTGGTCTGCTGACGGCTTTTATTCAGCACACCTCGGCATCGCTAGTGATTCAGGAGAATGCCGACCCGGACGTGGTCGCGGATCTGAAAGAGTTCTTCAACCGTCTGGTGAAGGAAAGCGACACCTGGTACCGGCACCATGCCGAAGGACCGGACGATATGACCTCGCACATTCGTTCCGCGCTGACACAGACTTCGATCGCGATCCCGGTGATGAATGGCCGGCTGGCTTTCGGAACGTGGCAGGGTCTTTTCGTTTTTGAACACCGGGCAGTACCGCACAAGCGTCAGGTAGCGCTGCATCTGCTAGGCGAATGAACATCTCGGAGCTGGCGGGAAAGGCGCTTGCGTTTCGCAGGCGACTCGACGAGGTGAAGCGAGCGATGGCTCCGCAGCCCTTCGAGTGGTATCGGTACGATTCGCTCGCCAACATCGCGCATCTAGACGCCTTGCTCACGGGCGCCGGACGAGAACTGCCCGACGGTCCGATCCTGGACATTGGGTCCGCCGATGGCGATCTGGCGTTCTTCCTGGAATCGCTGGGATATGAAGTGGCCGCGGTGGATCACCCGGTTACGAACCACAATCACATGGCGGGGATTCGGAAGCTGAAGGAAGCCCTGCATTCCCGAATCACCATTCTGCCGATGGATGTGGATGCGCAGTTTACGCTGCCGCGGAACGACTTCAGCCTGGCACTGATTCTGGGCGCTCTCTACCATCTGAAAAACCCGATGTTCCTCCTGGAAACGGTTTCGCGGCATGCGCAGCAGGCGCTGATCAGCACGCGTCTGGCGCGGCGCATTCCAGGCCTTCAGCCCTCGGCGAAAGATGTGCCGATGGCTTACCTGCTGGGTGCGGATGAATTGAACGCGGACGAAAGCAATTTCTGGATCTTCACCGAGGCGGGATTCCGGCGAATGCTGGCGCGCACCAACTGGCACATTGGGGATTACATGACCATCGGGGATCGGAAGGATTCAGACCCCGTCAGCCTGGAGCACGACGAACGGGTATTCTGCCGTGCGGAAAGCCGGTATGGTCTGTCGCATGTGGAACTGCTGGAAGGCTGGCATTCGCCGGAAGACAGCGGCTGGCGATGGACCGGGCAGCGCTTTGCGGCTCGCATTCGTTTGGCTGCAGGCAACGCCAACCGGAAGCTGCGAATGAAGGTCTATGTGCCTGAGGGTTTCGCGCCTCTGTCGCTAACGTCTTCCACAGGCGGCTCGGCGACTTTTGAGACCACCGGCTATCACGAGTTCACCGATTGTGTGGGCGGCACAGCGGAAGGAGCCGCGACCGTTCGATTCGCACTGAGCAAAGCGCTTCCCGGTGATGCGGCGGACAACCGCGAGCGCGGAATTATTGTGTACACGCTGGAGATTGAATAGCCCGCCGCTATACTGCGGTTGTGAAATCATTCCTTCTGGTTTTTCTGCTGTGCCTGCCGCTTCCGGCTCAGCTTTCCTACGGAATCATCGCGGGCGTGCCTTTCAGCAATCTGACAACGGGCGCGGCGGTTGTCGATAAGAGCACCGCATTCACCATCGGTCCCACCGTTCAGTTCGGTCTGCCTCTGGGCCTTCGTGTGGAAGCCGATGCGCTGTATCGCTCAGCCGGCTATTCCGCGTCGCAGTGGCGGTTTCCGCTGCTGGTGCAATACCGCCTGGGCACTCCGATTTTGAAGCCGTTCGTGGAAGCAGGCTATTCGTACGACCACATCAACCTGACGGTCGCGCCCAATTACTCCATCACCTCGCAACATGGCTTCGTGCTGGGCGGGGGCGTGGATGTAAAAATTCCGTTCATCCGAATCAGCCCGGAGATTCGATACACCCACGACCTGGGCAGCGGAGCGAGCAATATCCTGCAGACGAACCAGGCCGAGTTTTTGGTCGGCCTGAGATTTTAGTTCAGCATCTTGTTGCTGTTGCGAAGATACGCCGGTACGTCCAGATCGTCGGGATCCAGAAACACCGGTTCCGGTTCTTCCTGAGGCGCCGCCGCGACAGGTTCCTGGTGCTGCTGTGCCGGCTCGACAACCTTGACGGGAACAAAAAACGCGTCTTCTTTGACGGGCTCCGGGCCGTGGAAGCCGGTGGCGATGACGGTTACCTTGACGCGAATCGCCCATGGCATCGTTCGCGATCACGCCGAAATTAATCTGCAGGTCCTCGCAGTTGGCGGCTTCGCGAACAACGTTGCACGCTTCGTTTACTTCATGCAGACCGAGCGCGCTGGAGCCGGTGATGTTGATCAGGATGCGCCGCGAACCCGCGATCTTGGTGTCTTCCAGCAGAGGGCAGGCGATAGCCTGTTTGGCCGCTTCCACTGCCGCGTTCTCTCCCTTGGCCACAGCAGTGCCCATCATCGCGTGGCCCATGCCGAGCATGGTGGCGCGAATGTCGGAGAAATCGAGATTGATCAGTCCCGGGGTAACGATGATGTCGCTGATGCCCTGAACGGCCTGACGCAGGATGTCGTCCGCCATGCGGAACGCATTGGTCATGCTGGTGCCCCGCGGCAGAATGGTGAGCAGCCGGTCGTTCGGAATGGTGATGAGCGTGTCGACCGTAGACGCGAGTTCCACCAGGCTTTTCTCCGCCGCTTTCATGCGCTTTGGGCCTTCAAAGCTGAATGGCTTAGTGACCACCGCGACGGTGAGAGCATCCATCTCCTTCGCGAGCGAAGCCACTACGGGTGCGGCGCCGGCTCCGGTGCCTCCACCCAGTCCGGCGGTCACGAACACCATATCGGCCCCATGCAGCAGTTCACAGATGCGTTCGGTGTCTTCCAGCGCGGCCTGACGTCCGATCTGGGGATCACTGCCGACGCCGAGACCCTTGGTGATTTTGGTGCCGATCTGCATCTTGCTCGGCACGTTGGAGCTGGCGAGAGACTGCAGATCCGTATTCAGGACATGGAACTCGACGCCGTCGAGCCCCTCTTCGAGCATGCGTGCAACCGCGTTGGCGCCGGCGCCGCCGACCCCGATAACTTTGATGCGCGCGCCCTTGCGGCTCTCATCCTGCAATTCAAATTTCAAGCCATCGAGCGCGGTGATTTCGATTGTCGACATAGTTTCCCCTTACCGTAGAATTCGCCCCAGCAATCCGATGGACTGCCGCTCCAGATCAACCTGCGTATGCAGCCGCGCCGAATACATCGCCAGCCCGGCGGCCGTGCTCCACGACGGATAATCCAGATCCGCCGGCCAGTCCTGAATGCCGATGCCGAGGCCAAGCCGTGCCTGGCACTCGAGTACATGTTCCGCGCTGTCGCACAACCCGTGCAGGTGCGAACCGCCGCCGGTCAGCACAAGTCCGCTGGTGAGAGAGCGGTGCATGCCGACGCGCGTCAGTTCCTTCTTCACCAGGTTGAACAGCTCTTCCGCGCGCATTTCGATGATTTCGTTGAGCCGCTTGCGCGACGCCTCGCGCGCTTCCCGGCCTTCGGCAAACGGCAGTTCGATGAAGCTGTTGCTGGCGGTCCAGCGCGCCACGGCGCTGCCGTACTCCTCCTTCACGAGTGCCGCATCTTCGGCGCTGATGCGCAGGAAGTGGGCGATATCGCGCGTGAAATGATCGCCGCAGATGGGGATGGTGGCGGCGAGCGACAGCGCATCGCCGTAATAGATCACCAGTTCCGAAGACTGCGCGCCGATGTCGAGACACGCAAGGCCTTCATGGCGATCTTCCGGCAGCACGGCGGCGTAGCAGGAAGCGATGCCCTCAAACACCGTTTCATCCACGGAGAGATGCGCTTGATTGATTGCGCCCACCAGCGCGCTGTGCTCTCGTTCCGAGGCGGTGATCAGATGAACGTTGGCCTCGATGGAATAAGCAAGCATGCGGCGCGGATCGCGGTGGCCGGGGTGATCGTCCACCACGAAATCCTGAGGGAAAAGCTGCAGGATCATGCGATCTTCCTGCAACTGGACCTTGGACGCGCGTTTGAGAGCGGTGTTGACATCGCTCTGCTGAATCTCGCGGGGACGGCCGAGTTCGAATTTGCTGCGTGTATTGGCGCCGCGCACGCTCAGGCCGCCAAAACCGGCCGTCACCGATTCCACCTGAACGTGTGCCGCCGATTCGGCCAGCTGTACCGCTTCCAGAATGCATTCGGACACTGCCTGCTGATCCGCGATGCGGCTCTTGGCCCATCCTCGTGAATCCACCATGCCGCAACCCAGAAAGCGAAGACGATCTTTCTCGAGCCGGCAGATAACCGCGCGCGTGAAGCGGCTGCCGGCATCCAGTCCGACGGCCAGTTGATGATTGTCGCTCATACGTACCTATTTCGAAGTAATCCGGTCATCAAGCCGCAGGTCGAATACAGCGGCTTGCGGAGAGTTCCTGTGTATCTCCGGGTAATGATCCATAAAATTCTGAAAGCGAGAACTGTAGTTTCGATCGCCCATCCACAGTTCAATGGCATGGTGATCGATTTCAGTAGTGAGACGCAGATCTTCCAGGCTCGCCGCATTGATCTCCGATACCTGTTTCGCCTGCGGACCCAGATCGTGAAGCAGTTCGGACATGGCGTGAACACGCTCGGCACGGGTGCTCTCCGGCCAATCTTCCGAGAGACCGCTCAATACGGGGAGATCGAATCGAACTTTGGGCGGCGGGGCCAGCAGCACACCCGCGCTGTCGATCAGCATATACCGGCCAGTGTCCAGGCTGGCGAACGCGACCGGCTTACGCTCCTGCACATGCACGGTCAGGTGATTCGGCCAGATACGCGAAATCGAAGCGCCTTGGACCCAGTCGATGGCGAGCAGGCGGCGTCGCCGCTCCGCCATCGGAGTCTGAAACGCGCTCTTTCCCACATCGGACGCAAACATCTGAGCCAGCCGTACGCGGGACGTGTAGCGCGCGCCTTCGAACGAGATGCCGTGGGGAACGGATGTCAAGCGGAACCGGGAATCCGTCACCACGAACTTCTGCACGGTGCGCGCTGCGACCAGTGCGGAACCGACGGCGAAACTCCAGGCCGCGATGGTGAACGTGAGTTTCCACGGGAGCCGCTTTGGCTTGATTACCTTAGGCATGCCGCAGTTTCTCCAGAATCAGGTCGCCCGCCTGGGTAACGCTGCCGGCGCCCAGCGTAATCACGATGTCTTCGTCTTCGAGACGTTCCAGAATGGCCGCGACTCCGCGGTCCATGGAGCCCACATATTCCGCGGAACGATGGCCGAACTGCCGGGTCCGTTCCGCCAGCGCTTCAGCGGTGACGCCTTCAATCGGCTTTTCCGATGCGGCGTAAATATCCAGGAAAAAGACACGGTCCGCCTGATTGAACGCCCTTGCGAATTCATCCATCAGAGCCGCCGTACGCGTATAGCGGTGAGGCTGAAACAGCACATGCACACGCCGCGCATTGCAGAAACGCGCCGCCGCCAGAGTTGCGCGGATCTCCGTAGGGTGGTGACCGTAATCGTCGATCACAGTGACCCCGCGCTCCGTGCCACGTTTCTGAAATCGGCGCTCCACGCCACTGAATGTGGTGAGACCGGCGCGGATGACGTCCGGCTTTACACCCAGCTCGGAAGCCACGGCGATCGCGGCGGTGGCATTTAAAATGTTGTGTTCACCGGGTACCTGAATCTGGAACCTTCCGAGGGCCTCGCCGCGCGCGCGCACTTCGAATTCGCTGTGAAACAGCCCGCAGGTGAAATCCGAAGGCACGAAGTCCGCCTGCGCGCTGCGTCCGTAGGTGACGGTACGGCGGCGGACACGCGGAAGGATCGACTGCACGTTCTCGTCTTCGATACATAGGATCGCGGCTCCATAGAAAGGAACTTTGTTGACGAATTCCGTAAACGCTGTCGCGAATGTCATCGATTGAAGAGTAAGTGTCCAGGTGTTCCCGATCGATGTTGGTCACGATCGCCAGGATGGGCGCGAGTTTCAAAAAGGAACGGTCGCTCTCGTCGGATTCCACCACCAGAAAATCACTGTGACCCACACGGGCATTAGCGCCGCCCATGGTGCCGACTTTGCCGCCGACAACAACGGTGGGATCCAGACCGGCGTGGTTCAGGATGGTGGCAACAATGGAAGTGGTGGTGGTCTTGCCGTGGCTGCCAGCAATGGCGATGCCGTATTTCAGGCGCATCAGTTCGGCCAGCAGCTCGCCGCGCGGGATCACCGGAATCTGCAGCCGCCGCGCTTCCACCAGTTCCGGATTGCTCTCATCTACCGCGGAGGTAACCACCAGGGCGCGTGCTCCCTCTACATTGGCCGCGGCATGTCCGGCGTAAATCTTCGCGCCCAGGCTGGTGAGGTGCTCCGTGGTGGACGACAGCTTCAAATCGGACCCGCTAATCTGATACCCGAGGTTAAGCAGCACTTCGGCGATCCCGCTCATTCCGATCCCGCCGATCCCCGTGAAATGCAGATGCTGCTTGTTAAAAAACATTTGCCTATGCTATTGTTTCGGCTGCTTTCGAAAGTGTCAATGAATTTCTTCGAGGATGTCGGCGGCACGTTTCGCCGCGCCGGGATGGGCGAGTTTACGCGCCGCGGCCGACATCTCGGTCAGCTTTTCGGGTTCCCGCAGCAGCGCTGAGACCGTATCGAAGAACAGCTGGCCGTTCCAATCCTTGTCCAGAAACCAGGCGCGCGGCGCCCGCCCGTTCGAACGCTTCCGCATTCCTCAGCTGATGCTGGTTCGTCGCGTACGGGAACGGAATCAGAATGGATGGTTTGCCCGCGGCAGCCAGTTCGTTCACCGTTCCGCCCGAGCGGCAAACAACGAGGTGGCCTGCTCGAACATCGCGGGCATGTCCGGGAAAAATGCGCTCACGTCACCGGAGAGGCCGGATGCGGCGAACTCATCGCGGATGGTCTCGAAATCGGCCAGACCCGTTTGATGCAGAAACCGGACAGGCAGGCCGGCATCGCGGAACAGCGGCCAGCTGGCGCGGGCTGCGTTATTGAGTGTCCGCGAACCCTGACTGCCGCCGGTGATCAGGATAGTGAACGGTGGAACCTGAGGCTTCGACGCGAGATGGAAGAAGTCTTCGCGCACGGGAAGACCGGTCAGTTCCGTGCGTCCCTTCGGAAAGTAGCGTTCGGTCTCCTGGAAATTAATCAGCGCGCGGTAAACGAAGCGCGCCGTGCGGCGGTTCATGAAACCAGGGACGGCGTTGGGCTCCATCACCACAATGGGAATCTTTTTCAGGATGGCCGCGAGAACCGGGGGACCTGCTACGTAGCCGCCCATGCTGAAAACCGCGGCGGGCCGTTCGGATGAAAACCGGCGCGATTGCTGGAACGTACCGGAAACCAGCTGCAGCGCACTGCGGAACTTCTTCAGCAACCCCAGTCCGAGCATGCCGCCAACCCGGATAAACTCCAGCGCGAAGCCTGCCTCCGGCACCAGACGAGCTTCCACACCGCGCTCCGTGCCGATGAAGACGACCCGGTGTCCGCGCTGCTGTAACTCGCGTGCCACCGCGATGCCCGGAATGACATGGCCTCCCGTTCCACCTGCAGCCATCAGGAACAGCCTGCTCATCCGGCATGCTCCGAGATGTTCAGCAGCAGGCCGAGCGAGGCCATGGTGCTGATCAGCGAACTGCCGCCATAGCTGATCATGGGCAGCGGAATCCCCTTGGTGGGGGCGAGCCCCAGCACCACGGTCATATTCATCAGTGCCTGAACGACGATCATTGTGGTTACGCCCAGTGCCAGATAGCGGCCGAAATCATCGGGAATCAGGATGGTGGCGCGAATGCCGCGCCAGAGGATCAACACAAATGCAAGAACCACGCCGGCGCACCCGAACAGGCCCAGCTCTTCGCCGACCACCGCATAAATTTCGTCCGTGTGAGCTTCCGGAAGATACAGCAGTTTCTGCCGGCCGTTGCGTGATTCCCTGCCCCGTGACTCCGCCTACGCCGACGGCGATCTTCGCCTGCTCGGATTGGTAATTGGTGTCCTTGGTGGTGTACGTTTTCTCGAGACGGGCCTTGATGAAACCGCTCTTATCGAACTTGTTGATGAACTTGTAATCGTGGTCGATGTATTCCACCACGCGCCGGAGCCGGTACGGCTTCTGATAGACGGTATACGCGACGCCGCACATCGCGATCACTCCCGCAATTACGAAGTAGCGAAACTCCAGGCCCGCCACGTAGAAAATCGTCCCGGCCGTAAACATCAGGACCACCGCGGTGCCCAGATCCGCCACCACGACGCCCACCGCGACCAGTCCGACCGCCATCGCCGCGGGCAGCAGCGTGTGTTTGTTATTGATCGCGCGCGAGCGGAGCGAGATAAAAAAGGCAAGAAACACGACCAGCGCCGGCTTGGCCAGTTCGGACGGCTGAATGCCGCCCAGCGGTCCCAATCGAATCCAGCGGTGCTGGTGTCCGTCGATGAAATACACGGCGAGCAGCAGAATCAGCGTGACGCTCATGGCGCTGAAGGCCACGGCGGGTTGCTGCAAATGCCGGTAATGCGTGCGCTTCATGATCATCATTACCGCGATGCCAGCCACCACCCAGAACACCTGCCGCAGAACGAAGTAGTAGCTCGAACCGTACTTCAACTCGGCCATCACGGACGAAGCGCTGTAGACCATCACGGCGCCAAAGAAGACGATGCACACGATGGTGGCGAAAAGAATCCAATCGATCTTGAGACGAAGTGCCATTGTTATCTTGCCGGTAACGCCTGAACCAAAGCCTTGAAGACGCGGCCACGGTGTTCGTAACTTTTAAACTGGTCGAAGCTGGCGCACGCCGGCGCAAGCAGCACCGTGTCGCCGGCCATCGCTTGCCGGTACGCTTCCGCAACCGCGTTTTCCAGAGTGCCGCAATCTGTCAAAGCAACCCGCGACGCCAGCTGCTCGCGGATAATCGGAGCCGCGGCTCCAATCAGCAGGACTCCGCGCGCTTTTTCCCGAAGCAGATCCGTGAGGGCGGTGTAGTCGCTCCCCTTGTCCTTACCGCCCAGAATCACCCAGAGCTGGCCAGGGAAGGAGTCGAGCGCTTTCCTCGTGGCATCCACGCTGGTCGCTTTCGAATCGTTGTAGAAATCCACGCCGCTCACATGGCGCACGAACTCCAAGCGATGCTCGACTGCCTTGAACGTCCCAACAGCCTCCGCAATCTCCGCCATTCCGACTCCCGTCAGGTGCGCGGCGCAGGCGGCGGCCATCGTGTTCTCCACGTTGTGCGCGCCACGGATGGGAATGTCAGACGCGCGCATCAGCGGCTCCTCACCCACGTAGACGGTTCCGTCTTTCAGCAGAGCACTCCCGAACCAAACTTTGCTGGCCGGCGTCAGCTCCGCAAAGGAGCGGCACACCGGGTCATCGGCATTCAGCACTGCGAAATCTTCCGCATGCTGAGTGCGGAACAGGTTGCCTTTGGCGTTGGCGTAAATTTCGAAAGTATGGTGACGGTCCAGATGATTCTGGGTCACATTCAGCGCGACAGCCACATTGGCGCGAAACGTATGAATGGTCTCGAGCTGAAAGCTGGAAAGCTCGAGCACGTTCCACTTGTCCTGACGCGAAGCCGCCACCATGGCAGTGACCGGCGTTCCGATATTGCCGCCCACCTGAACCGGGATTCCAGCGTGTTCCAGGATGTGCCCCACCATCGATGTCGTGGTGGTCTTTCCATTCGACCCGGTGATTCCCACGGTCTTCCCCAGCAGAAACGGCGCGGCAAGTTCCACTTCGCCGATCACCGGAATCCCCGCCACGCGTGCCCGGTTCAGCGGCTCGATATCCACCGGCACACCGGGGGAAATCACGATCAGATCGCTCTCGAGAAACGGCGCGCTCGCCTGCAGCACGAACGGCACGCCTGCCACTTCGTGCGGTTGAACATCCGTCGCGGTCACGTGTGCGCCGAGCTCCCGCAGGAAGGCAACACTCGCGAGGCCGGATTTCTCCAGGCCCACCACCAACACATTGCGCCCGGAGAGGTTCATCGCAGTTTCAGAGTGGTCAGTGCGAAGAGTGCCAGGATCAGCCCCACCATCCAGAAACGCACGATGATTTTCGATTCCTGCCAGCCCAGAGCTTCGAAATGGTGGTGCAGCGGGGCCATCTTGAAGATGCGTTTCTGGCGCAGCTTGTAGCTGCCCACCTGCAGAATCACCGACAGCGTTTCCAGCACGAACACGCCGCCGATGAAGAGCAGCAGGATCTCCTGCTTGATCAGAATAGCCACCACCCCCAGCGCTCCGCCCAGCGACAGCGATCCCACATCGCCCATGAAGATATCTGCCGGGTGGGCGTTGTACCAGAGGAAGCCAAGGCAGGCGCCCGTCATCGAGCCACAGAAGATCGTCAGTTCCGCGCGTACGCGGGTTGCGCGCCAGCTGCAGGTAGGCCGCAAACTCGCGGTGGCCTCCGGCGTAAGTCAGTACGGTCAGGGCGGCTGCCGCGATCACCATCAGACCAATCGCGAGGCCGTCCAGACCATCCGTCAGGTTCACGGCATTCGAAGAGCCCACCACCACCAGCGTGATGAACAGGAACAGAAGAATGAACGCCAGCGGATAGGTGAACGGGTTGTTCAGCAGCGAATGTATCACCAGATCCGGCTGCCAGCTCTTAAAGAACGGCACGTTCATGCTGGTGGCGTAATTGTTGTACGCCGACATTACCGCAAGCACCGCGGTCAGCAGCGCGGCCACCAGCAGTTGCAGCAGAAGCTTGCCGCGGCTGCTCAGACCCAGGTTGCGCTGCTTGCGCACCTTCGCGTAATCGTCGATGAACCCAATGCCGGCAAATGCCAGCAGGGCAAAGCACGGCAATCCAGACATACAGATAGCGCAGGTCCGCCCAAAGCAGCGTGGGAACCACAATCGAGATCACAATCAGCACACCACCCATGGTCGGGGTGCCAGCCTTCTTCTGATGCGATTTCGGCCCTTCTTCGCGGATGTACTGGCCGATCTGAAATTCGCGCAGCTTCGCAATCAGCCACGGGCCCAGCGCCACACATAGCAGAAACGCCGTGATGCTCGCGAAGGTGGTCCGGAACGTAACGTACCGGAAAACGCGGAAGCCGCTGACTGCCGGATACAGGCGATCGTAAAGCAGGTAATACAGCATCAGTGCGCCGCCTGCCCGGACTGCAAAAACGTCTCAAGCGCGCGCTCCACATGCACACCGCGGGAACCCTTAAACAAAATCACATCGCCCTCGCGGGCGGTTTCGCGCAGAACCTCACCGGCTTTTACGGGATCATCAAAAAAGTACGCGGCGCCAACCGACATTCCCGCTTTTCCGGCCTGTTCAGCCATAAAACGTGCGGCGCCGCGTATAGTGATAAGCACATCGATCCCGCTTTCCGCGACATATTGACCCAGGTCGCGGTGTAAGCTCTCGGTTCCACGCCCGAGTTCGAGCATCTCCCCCAGGACGGCGATCTTTCGCCTTCCTGGCATCTCCCGCAGCACGTCGATCATGGATCGGGCAGCGCCGGGGTTGGAGTTGTAGCAATCGTTCAAAATCGTAATGCCGTTGACTTCCATGCGCTCGCCGCGCATTTTGCCCGGCGCCAGCGCGCGGACCGCATCGGTCAAATGTTCAGGCGCAATCCCGAACACACCCGCAACAGCAATTCCCGCCAGGATATTCGAAATGGTGTGGCGACCCGAAAGCTGCGTCTCGAACTCCACGCCGAGACAGCGGAAGTGCGACGAGTCAATCGGTTCCGCCCGCACTTCGGCCTGCTCGGAAAACCCGTAGGTCACCACCGCTCCCGGGTGGATGTCCGCAAACGCCGCCACGCGCTCGTCATCCGCATTCAGCACAGCGGCTCCATCGCGCGGCAATGCCTCAATCAGCTCACGCTTGGCCAGAGCAATGCCGTCAATCGAATCAAAAAACTCGAGGTGCGCATGGCCCACGTTGGTCACCACACCGACATCCGGCTTCGCGATGGCCGCAAGCGCGCGGATCTCCCCGGCATGGTTCATCCCCATCTCGAGCACGCCAACTTTGGCGTCGTCCGGGAGCCGCAACACCGAAAGCGGCAGACCGATGTGATTGTTGAAATTCCCTTCCGTCTTGCCAACGCGGATTTCCGAAGACAACAAGGCGGCGATCGCGTCCTTGGTGGAAGTCTTGCCCGCGCTCCCCGTGACCCCGACAATCTTTCCGCCCCAGGCAGTTCGTGCTCCGCTCGCCAGCTTCTGCAAAGCCGCCAGCGAACTCTCGACCGGCAGCTGCAAGCCATCCGCAAACGTCTGCTCTTCCACCACCGCGGCCACCGCGCCCCGATCGAACGCGTCCTGCAGAAAATCGTGCCCATCGTGCACGTCGCCGCGCAGCGCAAAGTAAAGATCGCCCGGAACAGCCGTGCGCGAATCGATGCTCCAGCCAGTCACAACCACGCCGCCCGCTTCCGCGCGCGCGTCGAGTTGCTGCACCACCTGGCTGAGATTCATCTGCATCAAACTTTGCCGTAGCCAAAACTGCGGAGCACTTCACGCGCCACCGCCCGGTCGTCGAAAGGAATCGTGCGGTCTTTCAGAATCTGATAAGTTTCGTGGCCTTTTCCGGCGAGGATCACGATATCGCCCGCGGCAGCCTCACTAAGCGCCTTGCGAATCGCCGACTGCGCGGTCCGGCTCCACAATCAGGCGGGTGTCCGTTGCGCCGCAGGCCCACCAGCACATCGTTCATGATCTGCAGCGGATCTTCCGAGCGCGGGTTGTCGCTCGTCAACACCACTGAGTCGCTCAGCTCCGCGGCAACCTGTCCCATGATCGGCCGCTTCGTGCGATCGCGATCTCCGCCGCATCCGAACAACGTAATTACGCGCTTCGGATGCAGACCGCGCGCCACAAGAATGGCGTTGCGCAGCGCATCGTCGGTGTGGGAGTAATCCACCACCACCGCGAACGGCTGGCCTTCATCCACCCGCTCGAAGCGACCCGGAACGCCCGGACACTGCGCAATCCCGCGAGCAATCACTTCGGCGGGAATCTGGTAACTAAACCCGGCGCAGCACGCCGCCAGAATGTTATACACGTTGATCCGCCCGATCAGCGGCGACTCCACCGGGAATCGCAGCTTCCCGAACTGCACCTCGAAGTGCAGCCCGTTGAATGTCGAGTTCACGCCGCGCGCCCGCACCGCCGCGTCGGATTCCAAACCGTACCAGAGCACCTGCGATCCGGACCCGGTCTTCAGCCGTGCTCCGTAATCGTCATCCTTATTCACCACGGCAAAGGCCGGAGCCGGTGATCCCGTGCCCTCGAACAGCATCTGCTTCGCGGCGAAATACTCTTCCATCGTGTGGTGGAAGTCCAGGTGATCGCGCGTCAGATTGGTGAAAACGGCCGTATGAAACTGCAAGCCGTACACCCGCCCCAGCGCCAGCGCATGCGACGAAACTTCCATGGTGGCGTGGGTGCCGCCCAGTCTCCGCCAGCTGATCGAACATGCGGTAGAGATCCACCGATTCCGGCGTGGTGTTCACCGCCGGCAGAACCTGATTCGCCAGGTGATATTCGATGGTTCCGATCAGCGCCGTGGTGTGGCCCGCCGCCCGCAGCACGGAATCGATCAGGAAGCCGGTCGTCGTTTTCCCGTTGGTCCCGGTGATGCCGGTCAGGCTCACCCGCTGCCCGTAGAAGTTGCGCGCGGCCTGGGCCAGCGCGCTGCCTGCCGTGCTCAACCCGCAGCCAGGTTCCCGAAAACCCTTCCGGCGCCACCAGTTCACTGACGATGGCGACTGCGCCGCTGGCCAGTGCGCTTCGGCAAAAGCCGCGTCCATCCGCGCGCGCGCCGGAAAACGCGAAAAACAGAAATCCCGGCTGAATGCGCCGGGAATCGTAATCGAGACCAGTGATTTGCGTTTGAGCAAGTGCCGCCGGGATTTCTGATTGCAGAGGAATGCCGCTGAGCACTTCGATCATGGTCATCGCCGGAACTGGACCCGCACTCTGGTGGCCGAGGTAAGCGGCGTTCCCGGCAGCGGGCTTTGCGCCTGCGCGATCCCGGAACCCGCCACCAATACCGGCAATCCGGATTCGGAACTCTCTTCCACTACTTCCCTGACCGTCTTGCCTCGGAAATCGGGCACCACCGGTCCCGCGGGCTCCTGCGGCCATGCCGCGGCGGTCAGCGTCGCCGGGTTGGCGGTCGGGTCGTCTTCCAGGATGCTGTGGTCGCCGTCCAGGCCGGCAATCGGCAGATCGTTGACGCTCTCCGCGGCATTCGCGGTCAGCATCGGTTCCGTCTTCGGCTCGGTCTCCGGCAGATCCTTCGGCACGTCCAGAATACGCAGAGCCTCCGTGGCAACCACGTTGAATACCGGGCCCGCGGATGGCCCGCCAAAACCGGCTTCCCCCACCGTGCCGTTCAGCGTCACCATCACGATGACCGCGGGATTCGTCACCGGCGCGAAGCCCATGAAGGATGCGTTGTAGCTGTGAGTGTAGTGGTGCGTCTTCGTGTCGAAAATCTGCGCGGATCCGGTCTTGCCGCCGGACGTATATCCATCCAGTCGGCAGTAGCGGTGCCCCGTACCATGCGGACTCACCACCACGCTCTCCATCATTCGCCGCATCGTGATCGCCGTTTCCGGTTTGATGATGCGGACCGGCGGCTCTACCGGTTCGGCCACATCCCCGCGCCTCAGAATCAACCTGGGCTTGACCAGCAGCCCGCCATTCGCGATTACCGCGCAGGCCCGCGCCAGCTGAATGGAAGTGGTGCTGATTTCCTGACCCATGGAGACGGAGGCCAGTGAGGTGGTGCCCCAGTTATCCAGCTTGCGCAGCTTACCGCCGGATTCGGCCGGCAGCGGCACGCCCGAAGGTGCGCCAAACCCAAATCGCCTCACATACTCGTACATCTTTTCGCGCCCGACTTCCATCCCGATCTTGATCGCGCCGATGTTACTGGATTCCACCAGCACTTCCTCCATGCTGATGGTGCCGTGCGCCCGCGTATCGTGCACCACGCGGCCCGGCAGAGCCAGTGCGCCATTGCCCGTCGCGATCATGGTCTCGGGTTTCAATTTTGTCGTTTCCAGCGCGGCCGAAAGCGTCATCACCTTGAAGATGGAGCCCGGCTCAAACGGCACCGAAACACCCAGATCGAAGCGAGACATGGGGTTGTCCCCCTGCTTCGGCTGCGTGTTGGGATCATAAGTCGGGTAGTTCGCAAGCGCCAGAATTTCCCCGTTGTACGGATTCATCACCACCACCGAGCCGCTGCGGCAATGGTGCTTCGCGACAGCCGCCGCAATCTCGCGCTCCGCTACAAACTGAATGCGCTCGTCAATGGTGAGTTCGAGCGAAGCGCCCGGCCGCGGCGGTGTCTCCACTCGCGAGTCGATTCCGCGGCGCTTCACGTCCGTAAGCATGCGGATCATGCCGCCCTGGCCCCGCAGGACGGTGTCCATGCCCTTTTCGATTCCGGCGGCGCCCTCTTCCTTTTTATAGACTCCGCCGATTACGTGTGCAGCAATCTGCCCGCCCGGGTAGTGGCGCTGGCTCTCCGTGGTGAAGTCGATCCAGTTCACCGGCAGGCTGCGCAGACGCGCCGATTCGGCATAGGTCAGCTTATGCTTGATGACCAGATAGCCCTGCTTGTTCCTGCGGCACCACTCGATCTTGTCGTACAGTTCCTGTTGATTTAGGTTCAGATTGACGGCGAGCAGTTCGGCTGCAACTGAAGCATTGGGAACGTTCAGCGGATTAATGGAAACCGAATCAACTGACACGCTGAGCGCCAGCGGATGGCCGTTGCGGTCGAAGATGCTGCCGCGCACGGCAGGAAGGTTGATCTTCACTTCCTGCTGCTTACGCGCTGACGCCAGGTACTTTTGGTGGTGGAAAACCTGAATGGAGACGAGCTTGTAAAGGATGGCCCCGCTCCAGACAAGGAGCAGAGCCACCAGAAAAGTCAGACGACGGACTGCATTTGATCTTGCAACGGCCGCATCCACCGGAACACGCTCCTAGCGGGTTTTCAAGCCTGTCGGGACCATGACGGATGCATACGCGCCTTCGCCGCGGGGCTGAAGGTGAACCACCTGGCCGGCAGCAGGACGATCCAGTTTCTCTTTCTGCGCGAGAACATCCAGACGGCCCGGGCTCAGCAGAGTCGCTTCCTCCACATCCAGATTGCGCCGCTGTTCCATCAGCTCCGCCTGTTCGTGTTTCAGTTCCTGAACCTTATATCCGGCAATCACCGAAGCAACCTTCGGCGCCATCAGGCTGCCCGCCAGAACGGCGAACACACACGCCGCTCCAATCGCGGACCAGCACTGTCCTTTCGTGCCCGGATCCGTCTGCCGCACCAGACGCGAGTTATCAATCCTTTTGCAAAAGAAGTAAACGTCGTCATTCGGAAGGCCGCGCAGCTTGTACTGCGCCAGCGCATCTTTTGATTTCACGGCCGTCCTGACCGCCTTGCTTCGGCCGGCTTCGGCTGCCGCCTGCCGGCTGTTATCCCGAACCGCGGAAGGCTCCACGACCGGAAAGAAATCATTCCTGCGAAAAAAAGTTGCCAGTGTCCCCATTTGTCTTCTCTGCCCCGCCCCATTTGCCCGTACTGCCCTACACCTCGACGGTGATTCCCGCCATCTCCAGCGCCCGGAGTTTCGCGCTCCGCGACGGAGGATTCCGCCTTACTTCATCCTCGGAAGGTTCAAGCGGCCGCTTCGTCAAAATCAACGCGCGCGACTCTTTTGCCAGACTTCGGAACTTTTCCTTGACCTTGCGGTCCTCGAGAGACATGAACGAAATGATCACGATTCTCCCGCCGCTCGCCACCACCCGCGGAGCGGTTTCCAGCAGAGCGTCGAGTTCGTCCTGCTCCTGATTCACAACCATGCGCAGCGCCATAAAGGTACGAGTCGCGGGATGCGTGGGGCCCGTCCGATGCACGGCCCGCTCCACTACACCAGCCAGGTGTGATGTGCTCCGAATGGGCCGTGACCGAACGATTGCTCTGGCTATCTTCCGCGCCCTCCTTTCTTCGCCGAACTGGTAGATCCAGTCGGCGAGCGCCGTTTCGGCACTCCTGTTGACCAGGTCGTCCGCTGTCAGTTCCGCGCTTTGATCCATGCGCATGTCCAGCGGCCCCTCGGCCATAAATGAAAATCCCCTCGGCCCGGAAGTGAGTTGAAACCGGCTCACTCCCAAATCGGCCAGCAATCCATTCGGCGGACCATAGCCCGCCTGCTCCACGGTTTGCGCCAGCGCCGAGAAACTCGCGTGAAAAAACTGAATGCGCGCCGCGGCATCGGCCGTATTCTGCCGCGCCATCCCCAGCGACTGCGCATCGCGATCGCAGGAAATCACCTTCCCGGTGGTAAGCCGGCGCGCGATCGCTCCCGTATGCCCGCCCATACCGGCGGTGGCATCCAGATAAATTCCGTCGGGACGAATCGCCAGAAATTCCAGCGCCTCGTCCAGCATCACCGGGAAATGCGCGGGCGGTGGTTCGGGTGGGTCCGGCATAAGCCATTACAGGAGCCCCTCCCTCTCCATCTTTTCCACGTTCTCCAGAGCCGCCTTCTGCGCGGCCAGGCGCTGCGCCTGGTAAACCACTTCGGTCAGAATCTGAATTCGGCCGCGCTCACTATAAACCCGCAGCGCCTGCCCGTCCATATCCAGTTCGCGCCGCAGCTCCGGGTTGAGCAGAACGCGTCCCTGAGCGTCCATCTCCGCATCGCCGCCTAAATCGTTCGCATTGAACGCGACCGATTTAGCTACGCGCGGGTCCGCCTTAAAGTCTTTTAACAATTCTTCGTTCTTGCGCCAGACACTGATCGGGTATATTTGGGCAGTGCTGCGATCGATGCTGGTCACAAATAATTTCCGCTCGGCAAAACTGTTCAGGTATTCCTGGAACTGCACAGGAAGCTTCACGCGGCCCTTATCGTCCAGTTTTCCGTTGTGCATCCCGCGCGGGGGTTCCAACGGCGTCTGAACTTGAGCATCTGCCACGTTTTTACCAGTTTCGGACCACTTTCAGTCCACAAGCGATTGTACACACGAAAAAAATTCGTGCGCAAGAGTTATTTTGGCGAAGTGTTGTGTTTAGTTGTAGTTAAGAGAATACCCTCAAGTGTGGGATCACATGAGGGAACCACAATAGGTGGAAGGTTTGGCGAAGAAGAGGCGAAGCCGCCTCGGAGGGCTACCGGGCTACGGGGGAGGAAGGCGCGAAGAACGCGTCGTTCTCAAATTTTACGGAGAGGTTCTTTTCCGTCTCCCCGATCCACTCGCGTACGCGGCTCTCTTTTAACTCGTTGTAGATCTCGTCTTTCACTTCATCGAAGGGCCGCAGGCCCACGGAATCCGCCCGGAACAGGTAGTAGCCGTTCCGCTGCAGCACCGGCTGGCTGACTTCGCCCTGCTTCAGAGCAAAAACGATGGATTTGATTTCAGGCGGCAGGTTGTCGCTGCGCTTCAGCGTGCCGTAATCTCCGTTGCGCGCTTTGGAATCCTGATCTTCCGAGTACTGCTTCACCAGCCGAACAAAGTCGTCGCCCGTGTGAATCTGTGCCCGCAACGCCTCGATCTGCTTTTTGGCTTCGGCCTGGTTGCGGTACTTGCCCGCAGACTCCTTTGCCGCCGAGTCGCTCACAAAACCCAGATAGATTACCTGAAGCTTCACCTGCGTGTAGCGATCCTTATTGTTCTCGAAGAATTTCTTCTGGTCGTCCAGAGTGACGATCGTGTGCAGGTACCGGTCGTTCAACTCAGCTTGCGTCAAAATCTGCCGCCGGTTGGTTTCGAGAGCTTCCTTATAAGGACTCTGCTGCGCCAGCTTGTCCTTCTCCGCGTACTCCAGCAGCTTGGACATCAATGCGTATTGCTGAACCAGCTGCTTCTTGTCCGCCAGCGCCTGAGCCTTCTGCTCGGGCGGCAGGCCATTCACGTACGCCTCGATCTCTCCGTAGGTCAGCTTGCGGTCGCCCACCGTCGCGATCACCGTCTCCGGTTTCAATTCGGCGGGAGGAGTTTTCACCTGCGCGATCAGAGCCGCGGTGAAACAAACAGGAACAAGGAAGCGACGATTCATCAGAGCTTAGACGAGTAAGCCCTTATTTTAGCATCGCGTCGACATTTACTTGCTGCGCGCGACCGTTTCGCTGCGCTTCACCTGAGCGCGCCGCCGTCCGCTCGCAAGGTTCTGGGCCGCTTTGTCCTTCGCCGCCTGGCTGATTTCAATGTTGTTCACCACCGCCAGCGCACCACCGGTTTTCGCCAGCCGTGTGGCCGTTCCCTTGTGTTGCACCACATCTGTATGGCCGGTGATGGTTGCCACCCCGCCCTGCACGTGGGCTGTAAATTTGTCAGTCGAGATCTTGGACTTGGCGAACTTCGCTCGAATCGCTTTCTCAATGTCCGAATCGGATGCTCCGGCTGCGCGCGCGGCTTTCGGCCTGGCGGCTGTTACCGGTTTCGCGGGAGTAGCGGCGCCGAACAGGGCGACCGTAAAGAGGGCAGAGGCTATCAGGAGGTGGATGCTTCGCATTCACTCAGTAGTGCGAGGCGTCCGCCGAAATCTCAGCTCCGCTACTTCAGCCCCTCGGTCAGTTCGATGTACGTACCCCAGGGATCAGTGAAGAACGCGACCGCGATTCCGAGTGCCGGAACCTTGCGGTAGCCAACATCGAACTTCACACCCTGGCTTTCCAGTTTGCGGCAGAACGCCTCCAGATCTTTCACCTCGAACCCGATATGGTCGAGCGCCCGCCCTTTCGTTGGCGCGGGAGCCGTTGCGGCCGAGGAGAAACTGAGATTGACACCAGGCAAATCCGCCGCTTCGAACGGCCCACGCTTCCCCGGTATAGCGCCAAACGTCTTCACGTACCAGGTCCGCATCGCCGGCAGATCCGCCGTATAGAAATGGATGTGATGGTTCGCCACGGGTACGGTCATTCCGTCCACCTGGGTCAGTTCCACGCGCAGGCCATCCGGTCCTGTCACCATCAGCTGCACGCCATTCTTGTTGGTTTCGAAGGGAATGCCATCGGCTTTCAGGCGAGCCGGGTAATCGGCCAGGTTCCTCACCTTCAGGCCCAGATGATTCATAACGCAATCGGACGTCCCGCCGGACGGCTTCCCCGGCTTGAAGAGCACGATCATGTCAGGTACGCGCACGCCTTCAATGGTGCCGAGTGTCATCGGGGTGGCGCCCAGCACGTCCACCCAAAAATGCTTTTCGGCGGCCATGTCACTGACATTGAGATGGACGTGGCCCATTGAGACGCCCAAATCGTTGGGCGGAGCAAGCTGAGCAAGTGCGGGAATCGCCGCGAACGCGGCAAGCAGTCCGAAACGCGGTGCCTTCATCGACTCACCAAGCTATCAGAATCTGCCTTAAAATGGCGGTCATGATCAGAGGTGCAGTTCTGCTCGCGCTGTTAGCGCCGGTGGCGCAGTCCCAGCAGCAAACCACGGCGACGGTGAGCGACGGCTACCATATCGTTCATCCGGAGAAAGCAGCGGCAACGCAGCAGGCTCCGGCGGGAAAGGCCCGCAAGGCCCCGACCAAAACGAAAAAACACCTGAAGTCGGTCGTTCCCGGGAAGTAGCTCCAACTCAGCCGATTACAAATACCGCGACTTCGGCCATCAGATTCGGGAGCGCGGAAATCCGGCTGGAACCCGAGAGGAAATATCGGCGCTCAATCTGAAAGCCCTGTTCGTTCGCCAGTTCTTCAAAATCCTTCACCGTCAGGAAATGAATGTTCGGCGATTCGTACCACTTGTACGGAAAGAGCGGCGTCCGCGGAGCCTGCCCGGAGAAAAGCATCGAGAGCCGAACGCGCCAGTGCCCGAAATTCGGGAACGCCACAATGGCCTGTTTGCCCACCCGCAGCATTTCCCGCAGCACCTTTACCGGAGCGCGTGTTTCCTGCAGCGTCTGGCTGAGGATGACATAGTCGAACGCCTGATCGGGATAATCGGCCAGACCCTCATCGATATCGCCCTGATAGGCCGAGACGCCGCGCGAAATGGCCTTTCGCACCTTCGATGCCGAGATCTCGACACCGCGCGCTTCCACCTGTTTGTTGTCCACCAGCCAGGCAAGCAGTTCCGCTTCGCCGCAGCCCAGATCCAGCACCCGCGCGCCGGGTTTTACAATCTCGCCAATGATGGCATAGTCGCCGCGACCCAGATGGTCTGTGGCAACTGCGGTGGCGGCCGCTTCAGACGCGGGCAAACTGCGGCTTCTCCTTGAACGTGCTGGCCAGGAATCCGCGCAGGACGTCCGTCTCTTCGGCGACGTCCACCAGAAAGGCATCGTGGCCGTAGTTCGATTCCAGATCGCAGTACGCTACATCCAGATTTCGACGTCGCAGCACGCGCACGATTTCCTGCGATTGATAACTGGGATACAACCAGTCCGAAGTAAAACTAATCACCAGAAAGCGCGTGTCGGCTGCCGCGAATGCGACTTTGCAGCGAGCCCGTTCCCGCGGTCAGATCGAAATAATCCTCCGCCTTGGTGATATAGAGGTACGAATTCGCGTCAAACCGGCCCACAAACTGGCTGCCGCGATAGCGCAGATAGCTTTCCACCTCAAAGTCGACCGAGAAATCAAAACCAACTTTCTCTTTTTCCCGCAGGCGCCGCCCGAATTTCTCACGCATCGATTCATCACTCATATAAGTGATGTGCCCCACCATGCGGGCTATCGCCAGACCGCGCGCCGGCGGTTTGCTGTCGTAATAATTACCACCGTTCCAGTCGGGATCCGCCATAATCGACTGGCGCGCCACCTCATTAAACGCTATCTGCTGCGCGCTGTGCCGCGCCGTGGAAGCAATTGGCACAACCGATCTGGTCATTTCCGGATAGGATGCCGCCCACTGCAGCGCCTGCATGCCGCCCATGGAACCGCCCACCACCGCCAGCATCTTCGAGATGCCGAGCGAATCGACCAGCATCTTTTGCAGACGCACCATGTCCGCGATCGTAATCACCGGAAACGACATCGCATAGGGTGCGCCGGTCGCCGGATTGACCGAACCGGGCCCGGTGGTTCCCTGGCATCCGCCCAAAACATTTGAGCAGATCATGAAGTACTTTTCCGTATCGAACGCCTTACCGGGGCCGATCATGTTATCCCACCAGCCGGGCTTGCCGCTCTCCGCTCCAATGCCCGCCGCGTGCGCGTCTCCCGAGAACGCATGCAGAATCAGAATGGCGTTGGACTTTGCGGAGTTCAGGGTTCCGTAGGTCTCATACGCAACCTCGACCGGAGAGAGTGTGGCGCCGCTTTCCAGAGCAATGCTCTCGAAGCGAGCCACCAGCGTATCCACAATCATTGCAACCCTTATGTTAGCAGGGCACGCTACAATGTTGATTTGCGAGCCCTTGTCTGTCTTGCGAATGCGCTGCTGCTTGCGGCCGGCAACTTTCCTTATAAAGAAGCGCTGCCCGGCTCTTCCTACCAGTTCCCTCGCGACCATTTCGAACACTCTGATTACCGCACCGAGTGGTGGTATTACACCGGAAACGTTCACGATGCCGCCGGTCACCGCTTCGGCTTTGAGCTCGTCTTTTTTCGCCTCGGCGAACGCGCTTCGGGGGACAATAATCGTTCGCAGTGGCGGGTGGACGATATCTACCTCGCGCATTCCGCGGTCACCGATATCAGTACCGGGAAGTTTTTGTATTCCGAACGCCTCAACCGGTCCGGTCCCGGCATCGCGGGCGCAAGTTTCGCGCAACGAAGAGTCTGGAACGGGAACTGGAAAGCCGCCTGGAAGGGCGACTATCAGCAAATCGAAGCCATTTCCGACGACTACTCCTTCTCCCTCGCCCTAAACCCAGCTAAACCGTACGTCATCCACGGGGTAAATGGCGTCAGCCAGAAGGCCGAAGGCGCCGGACGCGCGTCCCATTACGTTTCTTTCACCAGGCTGCAAACCAGCGGTACCCTTCGCGCCGGTTCCACGTCATATCAGGTGGAGGGGCTCACCTGGATGGACCATGAATGGTTCACCGAACAGCTCGATCCCGCGCAGCAGGGCTGGGATTGGTTCAGCGCGCAGTTTAATGATGGAACGGAACTGATGATGTTCGAGCTGCGCCGCAAAGATGGTTCGATCGATCCTTATTCTTCCGGCACGTTTGTTGATCGCGCCGGAACTGCGCGGCACATTACGTCGAACGATTTTAGTATGAAACCCGTGCGGAACTGGACCAGTTCCAGTACGAAAGCAACTTACCCTGTTGAATGGCGAATCAATGTGCCTGCACTTGGCATCGATGTTAGTTGTGTGGCCGCGATAAATAATCAGGAACTGAACACAAAGTTTGGTCGTACCAGTTACTGGGAAGGTGCAGCCACTTATTCAGGTACCAGAACAGGTTCCGGCTATCTCGAGATGACAGGTTATGACAAACCTGTTTCCATGCATTAATCACTAACCAATCGTTACTTTCCGCGTCGAATCTTCCGTAAGTCAACGGAACAAGTAACCCAGACAATCGTATATACAATCAGGAGAAAACATGTTTAAAACATTTCGCATCGCGCTTCTTTCCGTTACGGCCGCAGCCGCGCTCGCAAACGCCGCCACTTACCGCTTCGATCTTCCCCTTGACGCCACAATCGAGGGACAGGTACTGAAAGCCGGAAGTTACAGCGTGGATGTGAACGACACCACGGCCGTCATCAAGGCTGGCAAAAAGACCGTGGAGACCAAAGTTAAGGTCGAAACAACCGCTAAGAAGAATGATTCCACTTCGGTGAAGCTGACTCAGGCCGGCGGCAAGTACAGCATCGAAGAGATCCACCTCGGCGGCAAAAAGATGAACCTGGTGTTCGAACCTTCAAAGACTGTCTCCGGCGGATTCTAAAACCAACCTTTCGGGCAGGCTCAACCTGCCTGTTCTTCCGATGTGCTCAAACCCAGCGAAGCAACACACTGGGTTTAGAGCACATCATGTCCAACACTCTTTCCGATCTCTCTCGCGATACAGCCGCTGCTGTTGAGCGCATCTCCTCTTCCGTCGTGACTGTTCACGGCCGCCCCCGCCTTTCGTCCAGCGGCCTTGTCTGGCGCCAGGGTCTGGTTGTCACCTCCGACGCCGCGCTCCGCCGCGACGAAGAAATTCGCATCACTCTTCCCGACGGCAATACCGTACCGGCCACCCTCAAGGGCCGCGATCCCTCCACTGACCTCGCGCTGCTGGCCTGCGATACCGGAACTGCGGTTACCGCCACGTTTTCCGAAGCGCCGGTCAAACCCGGCCACATCGTCCTGACCGTCGGCCGCACCTCGGACACCGGACCCATCGTCACCATGGGACTGGTCAGCGGCGTCTCCGGTGAATGGAAGACCTGGCGTGGCGGCCGGCTCGATCAGTTCGTCCGGCTCGACGCCGCCGTCTATCCCACTTCCGCGGGCGGAGCCGTCGCCGCCACAGATGGCACGGTGCTGGGCATCGTCGCCGCCGGCCTCTCCCGCAGTTCCGTGCTCGCCGTTACCCGGACCACCATCGATCGCGTAGCTGAAGCGCTCTCCACCAAAGGCCGCATCGCCCGCGGTTACCTCGGCATCGGCCTGCAGCCCGTGGCAATCGCTGAATCCCTGCGCCAGCAGCTCGGCATCCAACAGCCAGTGGGAATCATGGCCCTGACGGTGGAAGACGGTGGCCCGGGAGCGCGCGGCGGCATGCTCATGGGCGACGTTGTCCTCTCGCTCGGCGGCCACGAAACCGCAAGCGTCGAAGCGCTGCATGCCATCCTGAATCCGTCATCCGTAGGCCGGCAGATGACCGCTTCCGTCCTGCGCGCGGGAGTGCTCCATCAGATCACGGTCACCATCGCTGAGCGGCCCTGACACTGGTTCCGTGACCCGCGTCTGCATTGCCGCGGCATCAGCCGTAATGCGCGCCGGACTGGAATCCGTCGTGCGGTCCAACTGCGCCTTCGAGTTCGCCGGCGCGCTCACTGAGCTCGAACTCGAAGCGCGCCTCGACGAGATCACAGCCGATGTCGTGCTGCTGGAACTGCCTCACCCGGACGACGAAGCGCTCACCGCGCTTTCGTCCAGCCCCGTCCCTATAGTCTTGCTGACCTCCTACCCGGATGCGGCAATGTTGCGGGGCGCCATCCGGGGCATCCTCCCACCAGATGCGACCTCCGCCGAAATCGCCGCCGCTCTCCAGTCCTCTGCTCTGGGTCTGGTCACCATGCCCGCGGCCGCGCTGGAAACCGTGCTCCCGGAAAGCCGTCCGCAACCGCCCGCAAAACCCGGCGAACCGCCCGAAGAACTACTCAGTCCACGCGAGCGCGAAGTCCTCGCCCTTCTCGCCGAAGGCCTGAGCAACAAAGCCATGGCTTACCGGCTAAGCATCTCCGAACACACCGTAAAGTTCCACGTCACGTCCATCATGGGAAAGCTGCGCGCCGGAAGCCGCACCGACGCCGTGATGCAGGGAATCCGCAGAGGCCTGGTCCTGGTCTAAAGGCTTACTTGACGAACTTCTGTACGCGCCAGTTCTGAATTTCCGCCACGTAAACCGCGCCCGTGCTGTCCACCGCCACGCTGTGCGGGTAATGAAACTTCCCGGGAATCTTGCCATGCGAACCCAGCACGCCCAGTACGTGTCCCTCGTGGTCCAGCTTGATCACTTGATCGTTCACGCCATCGCTCAGAAAGAACGCATTCTCGCGGGGCGCATACGCCAGACCCCACGCCGCGCCCAAATCCGACCACTTCCCCAGAAACTTTCCGTCCTGATCGAAGATCTGAATCCGGTGATTCTCGCGATCCGCCACGAACAGCTTCCCCGCCTTGTCCGCCACAATGTCGTGAACGATATTGAACTGGCTGTCGCCCGTCCCCTTCGACCCCCACTGCTTCAGGTAGTCGCCATCTTTGTTGTACTTCGCCACGCGCGAGTTTCCGTAGCCATCCGTCACGAAGAAACTGCCATCCGCCCCAAACCCGATGTTCGTCGGCCGATTAAACGCATACGGCGCCGTCTGGTCTCCCACCGCCCCGCCCACTGCGCCAATCGCCATCAGCACGCGGCCCGTCGGTGACATCTTCAGCACCTTGTGTCCAGCCACGTCGATCAGCCAAACATTCCCCTCCGGGTCCACGCGAATGCCATGCGATGACTTGATCGGAACGTCGTTCCACGCCTGCAGCATCTTCCCGGAACTGTCGAACTCGATCACCGGGTGCGCGCCGCGGTTGAACACCCAGACGTTATCCTTCTGATCCACCGCCACCCCGGAACACTCCCCGAAGTTCCAGCCGGCCGGCAGTTTGGCCCAGTCCGCCACCACATGATAAGGAAGAGCGGGCCCCGTAGGCACCACCGCGGTCTCTCCCGCCAAATGAGCAGACGCCAGGAGCGCTGCCGACAACACTGCGGGCATCCGCCGAAACGTCACGCGCCCCATATCAGCCCTTCACCAGCGATTCCCGGCAGAAATCGACGCACTTCGCCAGTTCGGTCATCAGGTCGGAGCCAGCCGGAACCGGATACTCCATTTCGATAATCCCCGGGAACGCGTACTTCCGCTTCTGCATCACCTGCAGCGTTTCGCGGATCGGCGTATCGCCCGTCCCCCACGGCACATTCGGGCCATCGTGCATCTTCCGGTCCTTCAGATGAATATGCGTAATGCGGTCGTGATACTTCTCCATGAACGGAATCGGCGAGGTGCTGTTCCCCGCGATGAAGTGCCCGATATCCAGATTGATCCCGTTGTATTTGGAGTAGCTCATCGCAGTCTCCCAGCTCTCCGGCCGCCCAAACGCTTCGGGGCTGGTCACATCCGCGTGTCCGTGATACCCAATCATCATCTTGTGCTTCTCGCCAAACTGCCCCAGCCGCTTCGTATGGCTCAGCGGGATCTCGCAGGAAATCGCATGCGCGCCGGCAGTCTTCGCCAGCCCGAACATGTAATCGATCTCTTCATCGGTGAACGTGTCAATGGCATCCACCTTCACGATGTCGATCTTCACGCCCGCGTCTTCATACTTTTGCCGGAACGCCTTCACCTTGTCCATTGGCGCCGCCAGCCGCCAGCTGCGCAACTGCTCCGCTGCCGCTTTCCGCGCCGCGGTTTGCTCCGGCGTCATGGGTCCGCGTCCTCCCGGGCGCCGTGCCGCCGGGTAGGCCACCAGCTCCGCGGGAGCTCCCATGAACTGCTCGATCGGCTGCGCCCGCAACTCCACCGAACTCAGATTCAGCTTCTCGATGGCGCCCAGGCACTCATCGCCGCTGTTGAACTTGCCGTGAAAGCTGTAAGGCGCGTTGATTCCGATCACCACTCCGCCGAAGCGGGAGTTGGTTTTGGCCAGCAGCCGGGAAAGCGGCAGGGCGGCAAGTGCTGCTTTGCCAAGGTCGCGTCGGGTAAGGGATGAACTCATAGGGGCTCCGTAAATGTTTTGGCTACCAAACCCTATCGGATTGCGCCGTCGGCTGTCAAACAGCCATGCCCGGCCAAGTTTCTGGTTACAATTCGGTAATACCCAAAATGACTTCAAGCGTTCCTGTCTTAGCGGGCCTGGCCCTTTTAACAGTTGTCTCCCTGTATTCTCAGACTTCCACGTCCCAAATCACCGGCACAGTCTCAGATCCATCAGGCGCCGTTATCCCCGGAGTGAACGTCTCAGTTACGAATGAAGAAACCGGTGCGGTACAGCGCCAAACCACTTCCGGCGCGGGTGTCTACGCCTTCCCCGCCCTCACCGTCGGTCGTTATACGGTCTCAGCCGAACTTGCAGGCTTCAAACAGCAAAAGCGCACCGGCGCGGTGCTCGTCGTGGGCACGCCGCTGAATATCGATTTCAAAATGGAAGTCGGCCAAGCCACCGACACCGTCGATGTGAAGGCAGACGTCGCCAACATCGAAACCAGCAATGCCACTCTGGGCGATGTGGTCACGCAGAAAGCCATTGCCACCCTGCCCTTAAACGGCCGCAATCCCCTGAACCTCGTGATCCTGCAGCCTGGCGTCGTTCAGACTTCCGGCGGTGGCGTGAACGTCAACGGTTCGCGCGCAGCCGCAACCAACGTCACCATCGATGGCATTGAGGCCAATGAAGCGTCCGTTCCGAGCATCACGAACAACGTCTTCCGCCTGAGCCCTGACAACGTTCAGGAGTTCAAGATGACCACCAGCAATCCCACGCCGGAAGAAGGACGTAACAGCGGCGCGAATGTCTCCATCGCCACCCGCGGAGGCACCAATCAGATTCATGGCACCCTCTACGAGTTCTTCCGCAACACGGACCTGAATGCCACAGACTATTACGCCAACGCGCGCGGCACCGCGAAACAGATCGTCCAGCTGAATCAGTTCGGCGGCGAAGTCGGCGGACCCGTCATTAAGAACAAGACCTTTTACTTCGGAAGTTATGAAGCGCAGTATGTCCAAACGGCTCTGCCCATCACGGCGTCCTTCGGTACCGTCTATCTCTACACGCCCACCGCGCGCGCCGGCACGTTCCGCTATTTCGTCTCCGACCCCTCAAACCCCTTCACCATCAATGGCCAGAAGATTACAGGCAACAGCACCGCCCTCGTAAACCCGCTCACCGGCGCGCTGAATCCCGGCGTGCGCAACTGCGGCAGCCCCACGGATCTCAACTGCGTCCAAAGCTATAACTTCGCCGCGAACGATCCGAAGCACATCGGGCTCGATCCCACCATCGCGGCCCAGCTCGCCAGCTACCCGAATCCCAATGGCTTCAGTGGCGCGGGCGTCACCGACGGCCTGAACATCGGCAACTATTACTGGAATTCCCCCAACCGCACGCGCGGCCCGCACTACCTCGCGCGCATCGATCACATCATCGATGCCAACAACACCATCTTTGGACGCTACACCTACGCGCAGCAAAGCACCCTCAATGGCGACCCTTTAAACAGCAGGCCGCAGGTGCTTCCCGGCCAGCCGCCTCTGGGTGAAGTGTTCCGCCCGGCGCACAACGCTGTGCTCAGCTTCCGGCACGTGTTCTCGCCCAGCATCGTCAACGAGCTCACCGCAGGACTCTCCCGGTTCTTCTTCAACTTCACGCAGGGCGCAGCCAACCCGGCTTACCCCAACATTCCTTCCTATTCGTTCAACCTGGAAACCACGCCGTACAACAACACGCCTCCCGGAGGTCGCGCCGTCACCACGCCGCAGGTGCTCGATAACCTAAACATCGTCCGCGGTTCGCATATCATCCGCACCGGCTTCAACTTCCGCTTCTACCGCGATAACGATCTGCGCGGCCAGCCCGGCGGCGATAACGTGACCCCCACTATTTCTCTCTCCGCCACTACTCGCGCGCCCTCCGGTTTCAACCTTCCCTCCGTCGCCTCAGGCGCCACCGCCGGGATCAATAGTACCGACCTGTCTCACCTGCAGAGCGCCATCAACGATCTGCTCGGCATCCCCGCCAACATCTCCCAGCGTTTCCTCGGCGACCTGAAATCGAACACCTTTCTTCCCTTCATCGCCAACAATCAGGTAACGCTTTGGGACGAAGGGCAGCGCGCCAAGCAGTACGATTCCTACATCCAGGACGAATGGAAGCCCCGCAACAACCTGACCATCAACTATGGCGTGCGCTGGGAAGTGAATCCGGCGCCCACGGAAGCTGCCGGGCGCGTATATGTGCCCAACGTGGCCATCAATGGCTCGCAGGGTCCTGTCACCTTCGTCAAATCCGATTCCTGGTTCCGGAACAACAATCTGGGCGCGGTCGCGCCGCGTCTCGGCATCGCGTGGAGTCCGCGCGGCAGTCAGAAAACAGTGGTGCGCGCCGGTTACGGCATGTCGTTCGACACCATCTCGCTCTTCCAGCTCACCGCCGTAGCCGGTAAGGTTCCCGGCCTCGTCACGAACTGCAGTGCCACCCCCGGCGGCGTCAGCACCGCGGGCTGCGCCACCGCTCCCGATACGCGCATCGGCCAGGGCTTCCCCGAAGTGCTGTCCACCCCTTCGCTGCAGCCTTCCAGCTATCTCACTCTTCCGGCGCAGCTCCGCACCAACGCGCCCAATGCCACCGTATTCGATCCCAACCTGAAGCTGCCCACCGTGCACGAATGGAATCTCACCATCCAGCACGAGCTGCCTTCCGGCATCGTCGCTTCCGTGGGTTACGTCGGCCGCCGCGGAACGCGCCTTTTCCGCGCCTACGATATCAACCAGATCAATGCCGACCCGGTTATGCCTTCCTTCCTCGACATGCAGCAGAACGTCGCCAACAAGTGCAAGGCTGACGGCACCGGCTGCCCCACGGGAGTAACCGGCATCGCCGTCCCCATCATCACGCAGGGAATCATCAGCAGCGCCACCGCCACCAGCAGCACCTATTCCACGTATCTCGCGCAGAACGCCGCGGGCAGCTTCGCCGGAGCCATCGAAAATACCACGCTCGCCGCGCACCTGCGTCCCAACCAGCAGTTCGCCACCATCACCTATCTCGATTCCGGCGGCGATTCCTACTATCACAGCCTCCAGGCCACAGCGCGGAAACGCTTTGATTCCGGCTTTCTTCTCGGCGTTGCTTACACGTTCGGCAAATCCATGGACGATCAATCCACCGATCCAGTGGGCTCGTCTTCCGGCGGCGGTCTTTCCACCACCGGCGCGGGCACCACTGTCGATATCCGCAACTGGCGCAACAACCGCGGCCTTTCCGATTTCGATCGCAAACACGTCGTCAGCGTGAACACCATCTACGATCTGCCCTTCGGCAAAGGAAAGCGCTTTTTCAACAACGTGCCTCGCCCCGTGGACGCTGTCGTCGGCGGCTGGAGCCTGAACGGCATCGGCATCTTTGAAAGCGGCGAACCCTTCAGCGTGCTGTCGGGCGCTTTCACCGAAAACGCGTCTCACCAGTCCCGCGTTGGCCTCTCCGGCGCCACCCAGCCCACCCCTTCGGTGCAATACCTTCCCGGCGTGGTCGGGCCCGCTCTGTTTCCGAATAACACCGGCTTCGCACTCCCCACGCCGGGTTCTGACGGTATCGGCCGCAACACCTTCCGAGGACCGACCTATTACAACCTTGATCTCAGCGCGACCAAGACCTTCATCATCACCGAACGCTTCCACCTGATCTTCCGCGCGGAAGCCTTCAACGCATTCAACCACACCAATTTCGGCACGGGCGATATCAGCTATCTGTCGCCCACCTTTGGTCAGAATCTATCTACCATCGGCACCGCTGCCACCCGCAACATCATCCAGACCGGGGAGCCGGGCCGCGTACTCCAGCTCGCGCTGAAGCTGACGTTCTGATCCGATGAGAACTTCGCACTTCCTGTTTCTGTTCGCATCCGCGCTTCAGGCGCAGACCACAGCAATCGTCGGCGCTACCGTTTTCGATGGAACCGGCGCCGCGCCCCATGCGGCCACTGTACTGATTCGCAGCGGCCGCATCTCCGGCGTCGGCCCGAACCTGACGGTCCCGCCGGACGCCACCGTGATCCACGCCGATGGTCTCGCGCTGCTCCCCGGCCTGTTTGACCTTCATACGCATCTCACCGCGTCTGCCGTTCCGGGCACGCCGCCGGACTGGGCCAAGGCCGCCAAAAGTTACGTACTCAACGGCATCACCACCATCGACGAATTTGGCACGTATCCCGAAACCTATGAGCCCGAGCGCCGCCTGCTCCAGACCTTTCCTTCGCCCCACGTCAACTTTGCCGCTCGCGTCACCACACCGGGCGGCCATGGCGATGAGGCGGGCCGCGGCGACTTCTTCTCCCAGGAGGTCCTGACACCGCGTGAAGGGAAGGCCGCCATCGATCGCGTGCTGCCTTACCATCCCGACGTGATCAAAATCTTTACCGATGGCTGGCGGTACGGCGTGGCGCCTGACATGACCAGCATGGATGAGGCAACCATCGCGGCCACCGTCGATGAGGCGCACCGCAATAACTTGCCCGTCCTCACTCACACCCTGACACTCGATCGCGGCAAAAGCGCCGCCCGCGCCAACGTGGATGTAATTGCCCATGGCATCCAGGACAAAGAAACCGACGCCGAACTGATCGCGCTCATGAAGCAGCACGGTACCGCTTACGCGCCCACGCTCGCGGTTTTCGAACCCAAGGGCGCCAACGCCGGCAAGCCTTCCGCCCGCTGGGACCATCTGCTTTCCAGCGTCTCCAAAATGAAGGCTGGCGGAGTCTCCATTGCCGTCGGCACTGATGCCGGCATGCCCGGTACGCCGCACGGAACGGCGTCGCTGCACGAACTCGAACTGCTCGTCAAAGGCGGCCTCACTCCCGAAGAGGCGCTCGTCGCGGCCACGGCGTCCAGTGCCAAAGCCGTCCGCGTGTTCGCCGATCGCGGGACCATCGAGGAAGGCAAACGCGCCGACCTCCTGCTCGTCGAGGGCGAACCGTGGCGCAACATTTCCGATATCCGCAAGACCCGCCGCGTCTTCGTCAGCGGCATCGAAATGGATCGCGACAAACTGGCCCGTGAAGTTGCCGCTCCCGGCCCCACTGTTTTCCCCGCGATCAAAGCGTCCCGCGTCATCGATGATTTCGAAAATCCCGATCGCAGCCGCCTCGATACCCTGCGCATCAACAACACCGACACGGGCAACGATCATTCCCACATGATGTATCTGACGGTGGCGCGAACAGCGGACAATCACGCGCTGAGCATCAGCGGCCAGATGTCTGAGAAGGACGCTCCCGCCGCCCGCGTGTTGATCCCGCTCAGCCGCGGAGCCATCGAACCGGTGGACGCCCGTGCATTCCACGGCATCCAGTTCGAGGCGCGTGGTGATGGCCAGTATGGCCTATTGGCTCCGTCCGCCACCGCCAGCTGGTCTGCCGCGTTCACCGCTAACCCAAAATGGCATACCGTGCGCATTCCGTTCACCGAGATGAAAGCGGCGAAGAAATCAGCGCAGTGGAGCGGCGCGGACCTGCTGATGGTCGGCTTCGAGATCGTGCGTCCCGCCGGCCGGAAAGCGTGGCTGGAAGTCGACAACGTCGAGTTCTATTAGCACCGTTCACAGCGCGAAACAGCCGGATTTCCTTTTGGTTTCAACAAACGCAGCGGCCCGCTCGATTCGCGCCTGCTAACGTGAGGCCGAAAGGGTACAACCATGTCATCCGCTGCTCAGATCAACGCCAATCGCACCAATTCCGAGTCCTCCACCGGACCCAAAACCGAAGCCGGCAAAGCCAAATCCAGCCTGAACGCCTTCAAGCACGGGCTCGCCAGTGGCAAACTCATCATCGAGGGCGAAAGCCGTGAAGACTTCAACGCGATGAAGAACGACCTCCGCTTCGAGTACCACCCCAACACCACCACTGAAGAGTTCCTCATCGAAAAAATGGCGATGTCTCTTTGGTTCGCGCGCCGCGCCATGGTCGCGCAATCGGTGACCCTCAACAACGCTCCGGACGACGATTTCTTCCCCGAAAAGAAACTCGCGCTCATGATCCGATATCAGGCCGTCCATGACCGCGCCTTTTACAAAGCGCTGGAAACACTGCGCAAACTGCAAAAAGAGCGCAGCCAGAACAAGCTGGTGCAGAACATTGGCTTCGTTCAGAAAGCCTCCGCCGAGGAGCTCTGGGACTTCGCCGTCGAACAGCACAAAAAGCAGTATCCCGGCGAACCGTTCCCCGAATTCAGCCCCGAAGAGAAGGCCAAACTGATCGAATCGCTCCGTTAATTTGCAAAAACCCCCTCCAAACCAGCGGCCTCGTCAAACCGCAAGCCCCAGCTCCGTCTGCATGCACACCCCATAACCGGCAAACCGCAAGCGATGCATGCCCCGTCACCGTTCACACGCTTCCTCAAATTCCTGCAGAGTCCCTGTAAGTGATTCCAGCTCCGTGTCTTCCGCGGACCTCCCGTCAAATCACACCGATGTCACCGCAGCCGGAATCGCAACACCCCGCTGCTAGCATTTCGGCGTAGGTACGTGTTCACTCGCGTACTGCACAGGAGCCAAAACCATCCCATGAATCGGAACTTGTACCGAGCAGCTTTGCTGCTGACGGCGGCGGCGCGCATGGCGCACGCCGGCCAGTCTCATATCCACGACATTCTTCCTGCCAACGCGGACGGAACTTTAGCAACAGGGTCAGTGGTTCTTTCCTGGCCCACCTTCAGCGGCACCGATACAGTACTCGTCAAAGCCGGCCGCCGGGCCGTCGCCATTAACAATGGCATCCTTGACGTTACGCTCGCAGCCAATCCGGCCGGTGTGAATTACACGGCCATCTTTTATCTGGGTGCGAAGACGCTCACGCAGACCTGGCATGTTCCGGATTCCAACCCGGTTTTGACGCTGGCGAATATCATCGTCGTACCCGCGATGGCCCCCGGCGCCCTTACCGGAGCTTATAAAGTGGACCCTTCGGGCATCGCGCCCTCCGGTGGCGTTCCCGGACAGGTGCTCACGCTGAATTCGCTTCTGCAGTGGGCGCCGGCTCGCTGCGCCCTCCGGCTCCGGCCCGGCCGGACCTGCCGGGCCCACTGGTCCGCAGGGCAGAGCCGGTATCGCCGGTCCGGCGGGATCTGCCGGCGCCAATGGACCCCAGGGTCCCGCAGGCGCGAACGGAGCGGCCGGGCCGGCTGGTCCCGCGGGCGCCAACGGTGCCGCCGGCGTTCCGGGGCCAACCGGACCCACTGGGCCTCCGGGAGCAACCGGGCCCGCCGGACCGAACAACAATCTGGGCGGTCAGGCAGTCTCCTCGGCCGTTCCCACCGATGGCCAGGTCATGGCTTTTCACGCCGCCGATTCGCAGTATGAACCCACCACTTTCGTTCAGGAAGAGACGCGCAATCTGCAGGTCAGTTCACTCAAGCCCGCAACTGCCACCACCGTCAACATGGCGCCGGGCGCCACCACTCAGCTCCTGAACCTCACCGGCGCGGGGAACGTCAGCATGATTCAGCTGGCAATCGCCGCCAGCGGCGGAGGCGCGGCCGATCAAAACAACGCCACCATCAACGCAACTATTCAAATCTGCACCAACGGCGAAGCCGCGCCCTGCCAGCATGCCGACCTCGGCACGTTTTTTCTGCTGCATGGCGTCCCGACACCCCCTTTCAATTACTCCGACAACATGGCCGTCACGCAGTACAACACCGGCCAGTTCGGCGCATTCCGCCGCATCATGATTCCGTTCACGAACGGCATCACCATCAGCATCATCAACGGCAGCACGGTGGCCGGCGGCTCCATTTATTCGCAGGTCTATTACTACCCCGGGCCTCCCGGACCACAGATCTCCGGTACTCGCAAGAAGACGTTCCACATGGCAACCATTCCGTTCACGGCCGTAAATCAGTATGCGCCCATTGACCTGATTAACATTACCGGGCGCGGCCAGATTGAAGGTCTTCACTTCTTCGTCTATGAGCAGGGAATCAGCAGCCCCACGTGGCTCGAAGGAGACATGTCGTGGACCATCGACGGCGTTCTCGCGGGCGACGTCGGCGGCACCGAGGATTTCTTCGGCGGTCAGTATTACTGGAACCAGCTGTCCTATGCCACTGACAGCTGGGGTGTCATCAAAAACGCTTCCTTCGGCGGATCGTTTTACGCCACGGGCGTTTATCGCCTGTTCAACAAAGATCCCATGATCTTCGATCAGTCGTATAAACTCACCTGGCATAACGGTCACGTGAACCAGGGATCGGTGCCGCCCGGCACGGTGAATCTGTCCACCATCGTGTTCTACTATCTCGACCAGTAAACCCTTGCCGCGGCGCGGGGACGCAGCAGGCGTGCGTGCCCGCGCCGTACAATCAAGAGAAATGCAGCCGTTGTTTCCCGTACTGTTTTTCCTGTCCGCTTTACTGGCCCAGAAGCCAACCGATCCCGAGCCGGATCCCGGCGCCCACCGCATCGTCCTCGACGTGAACCGCGTCAACATGCTCTTCACGGTCACGGATAAGAAGGGCCGCTTCATCACCGACCTGGGCCGCGAAGATTTCCAGGTGACCGAAGGCAAAAAGCCCCAGGTCATTCAGGAGTTCACCGCCGAAACCGACCTGCCGCTTCGCCTCGGGCTGCTGATCGATACCAGCAACAGCATCCGCGACCGCTTCCGCTTCGAACAGCAGGCTGCCATCGAGTTCATCAACAGCGTCGTTCGCCAGCGCGTCGATAAACTGATGGTCGTTAGCTTTGACAGCTCCGCCGAACTCGTGACCGATCTGGTGGACGATCCCGAAAAACTGGCGAAGGCCGTTCGTGACCTCCGGCCGGGCGGCGGCACGGCTCTATACGACGCCATCTTCTACGCCTGTCGCGACAAGCTGGCGCTCGATCAGCCGATGGAGAAATACCGCCGCGCCATCATTCTGGTTACCGATGGCGAAGATAACCAGAGCCGCGTCACCCGCGATCAGGCGCTCGAAATGGCGCTCAAGGCGGATGTCGTGGTCTACGCCATCTCCACCAACATCACCCGCACGGAGAGCGATGGCGACAAGGTGCTTCGCTACCTCGCCGCTGAAACCGGAGGCCAGGCGTTCTTCCCCTTCAAAGTCGAGGATCTCGCCCAGTCCTTCGAAAACATCGCGAGCGAGCTGCGCCACCAATACAATGTTTTCTACCGTCCGGAGCCCTTGCCGCGAGACGGTCTCTATCATGCCGTCACGCTGAAAGTAAAAGGCCGTAAAGATCTGGTCGTGCGCGCCCGCAAGGGCTATTACGCGCCGAAGATGTAGGCGCTTACAGAATCAGCATGCAGTCGCCGTAAGAGAAGAAGCGGTATTCGTTCTCGACGGCATGCCGGTACGCGGCAAGCATCAATTCTTTTCCGGCGAACGCGCAAACCAGCACCAGCAGGCTGGTGTGCGGCAGGTGGAAGTTCGTCAGCATCGCGCCCGTGCGTAAAAACCGATAGCCCGGATAGATAAAAAGATCGGTCTCGCCTTTCAGCCGTTTGGAAGCCGCCGCGCTTTCTACGGTGCGCACGCTCGTGGTCCCCACAGCAACCACGCGCGTTGCATTTTCAATGCGCGCCCAGTCCTGTTCCTTCACCGAATAGGCTTCCGCATGCATCCGATGCTCTTCCAGCTGTTCCGCGTGGATTGGCTGAAACGTTCCGAGCCCCACGTGCAGCGTAACGCGCGCCATCTCCGCGCCGGCAGCCTGGATGCCCGCGAGTGTGTCTTCCGTAAAGTGCAGGCCGGCGGTGGGAGCCGCAACCGACCCGCGCTCAGCGGCAAACACGGTCTGGTATCGTTCGCGATCACGCGGTTCATCGGCGCGGTGAATATACGGCGGCAGCGGGATGTGCCCAATCCGTTCCAGATGCTCGTAAACATCCGTTACACCCAGGAAGCGCAGCGTGCGCTCGCCGCGTTCGCCCCACGCCGTGACTTCCGCCTCCAGATCTCCGTCGAATAAAATGTGGTCGCCTCTGCGTACCTTGCGCCCCGGCCGCACCAGCGCCTTCCACTCCAGTGCATCTTCCGAAACCGGCTGGATCAGAAAAATTTGCAGACGCGCGTCGCGCTCGGGGCGGTGCCCGAAAAGGCGCGAGGGAAGTACGCGCGAATCGTTCAACACCACGCAATCGCCCGGCAACAGGTATCCCGGCATCTCTCGGAACCATCTGTCCTCCCACGTGCCGCGAGTGCGATCAATCACCAGCATGCGCGCGCCGTCCCGTTCTGCCGGCGGTTCCTGCGCAATCAAATGTTCCGGCAGGTCATAGCCAAATTCCGAAAGGTTCACCTCTCTTACCTTGGCATGAGCCTTGCTTCGTTCACGTGCATGCAATCAACGAGGGCGCCAGAGCTGTCTTCCACGGCGCGTGAGAAATTTGGATTCGATCACCTGCGTCCCGGCCAGCGCGAAGCCATGGAATCCGTCATGGAAAAGCATGACACCGTCGCAATCCTGCCCACCGGCGGGGGCAAATCGGCAATCTACCAAATCCCGGCCCTGCTGCTTGACGGCCCGACAGTCGTCGTATCGCCTCTCATCGCTCTGCAGAAGGATCAGGTGGAAACTCTCGCCGCTCAGGACGTCGGCGGCGCCGCCGTGGTCAACTCGCACACGCGGGTCCGCGCCAAGGCAGAGACATTGGATGAACTGCAGCACGGCGAGTTGGAATTTTTCTTCGTCACTCCCGAGCAACTCGCCCGTCCCGACATCATGCAGAGCGTATCCGAAGCCAAACCCTCGCTGTTCGTTGTCGATGAAGCGCACTGCGTCAGCGAGTGGGGCCACGATTTCAGACCTGATTATCTAAAACTGGGTTCCGCCATCGAAGCGCTCGGCCATCCGACCGTTCTGGCGCTCACCGCCACCGCGTCGCAGCCGGTACGCGACGAAATCATCTCGCGGCTCTGCATGCGCGAACCCCGCGTCATCGTAAAGGGTTTCGATCGGCCAAATATCAAGCTCCGCGTTGACGTGTTTCAAACCGAAGCCGATAAGAAAGAAGCGCTTCTGCGCCGCGTGTCCTGGTCCGATGGCTCAGGCATCGTGTATGTGTCCAGCCGGCGCCACGCGCAGGATCTGGCTCAGGAAATTCCCGGCGCGCTTCATTATCACGGCGGCATGAGCGCGAAGGATCGTGGGCCCGTTCAGGACGCTTTCATGAGCGGTGAAGCCAAAGTCATCGTCGCCACCTCCGCATTCGGCATGGGCATCGATAAGCACGATATCCGGTTCGTCTACCACTACGACATTCCGCACTCCATCGATTCCTATTACCAGGAAATCGGACGCGCCGGACGCGATGGCGAACCCGCCGAAGCAGTCCTGTTCTTCCGCTCCGAAGATCTGAACATCCATAAGTTCTTCGCCGGCGGAGGAAAACTGGACACCGAAAAGATCGAACGCGTCGCGGAAGTTCTGGAACAGAAAGACGCGCCTGTCAGTGTCAAGGAACTGGCTGCCGAAACCGACCTTTCGCAGTCCAAAGTAACCAAAGCCGTGCAGCGTCTCGAAGATGCAGGCGCCGTACAGCGTTCCGCAGAAGGCGTGGTGGCGGTGGCGGAAAACTCCGAAGCCCTCAAGGAAGCCGCTCATGTGGCGGGAAGCGACAGCGAAGCGCGCCATCAGGCTGAGCTCTTTCGCATCGAGCGCATGCGCGCCTACGCCGAGCTCCGCGAATGCCGCCGCGCTTACCTGCTCAACTATTTCGGCGAAGACGCGCCGCCCAACTGCGGCAACTGCGATAACTGCGAAGCTCACGCCTCATAACGGCGCGGCGCTGTCGCGACTTAGTCGTAGTTGCCTTCCACAAACCATCGCCCTGTCCGGACATCCTCATGGATCCGGTACAGCGCTCCATCGCTCAGCGCCACGTCCCATTCCTTTTGGTCCCACGGCTCCCGCTTCCACCAATCCCCGGAAGACCGCCACGGCCCCGCGCAGGCCAGCACCTTCCCCTGAATCCGCATGCTCGCCACGTGCGCCGGACGGTCTTCCCGCAGCATCACCTGCGCGTATTTGCGCGGGCGGTAACGCCGCAGCACCAATCCTTCCTCGCCGGGCGACACTTCCTTCACAGTCTCCGTCAGCGCCGCGAACCGGTTCATCCGGAAGCTGTCGGGGCGGCTCGTATCCAGCAGTTCCGGCGTCCCCACATTTTCCACGCCCAGCAGATTCCCCAGCCGTGCCAGCGTGATCTCCAGCTTTTCCGGCGTGGGAGAAAGCGGTAAGAACAAGCCATGCTGCAGTGTCCGCGGCGGAACATGTCCCAGTGAAAGATGGATTTTCAGGACCGCCGCGCCCGGCGGTCTTGCCTCCAGTTCCAGTTGCAGCAGCTTGAGGAAGGCCAGCGAGTCGCGCATCGGCACCGGCAGATTCAGCCGGCACGCATGCGGCGGCGCATTTTCCAGGGTAAGCACCAGCCGGATTTCGTTGGCTGCCAGTCCGCGCGCGGTCAGCCTGCCGCATAGATCGTGCAGCAGCCGCGCCATCAGAAACGAGAGGGGCTCCAGCAGTTCCACCGGATAATCCAGTTCCAGTTCCTCCTCGAACAACAGCGGATCCACTTCCGCCCGAAGCTGCCGCGCGGCTTCGCCGCGCGCCAGTCTTTGCAGAGCGGTTCCTTCATCTCCCAGCCGCGCCGCCACGCCCAGCGGTGGCAATGCCGCCAGCTGTCCGAACGTCCGAATTCCCCAGGAATCCAGCAGCGCCGCGGTATCCGGATTGCCCGGCAGCAGATTCACCGGCAGTTCCGCCAGCGCCTTCGCTTCCTGCCCCGGCGCGATCACGGTAATCCCGCGAATTCCCCGCGCCGCATGCATCGCCGCGTCGGCGTCCGCCGCCACCGCGATATTCGCCGGAATTCCCACCCGGTTCGCGAGCGCCTCCGCGATCTCTCGCGGCTCCCCGAATAAAGGTCCTAAGCCACTGATATCCAGCAGAACGGTGTCCGCATTTGTTCGCTCCACGCGAGGAGAAAATTGCCGCGCGCACTCCACTAGTAATTCCGGATTTCCTGCGGCATGCAGACAGGCAAACATCACGCGCTCAGCCTCCGCAGCAGATTTCCGGTCCATTTCCCCGTTCTCGGCCGCAGCTCAATCTGCCGCGCGGAACAGGATCTCGCGTTCACTTCCCGCGCCACGGCCACCAGCGCCGTCGGTGTTTTCTCCACCGCGTTTCGCAGCCGGAACCACGAAGCCAGCGAAATTCGCCGCGCGTCCCTTTCCGCCACACCCGCAAGATCCAGCACCACCATTCCGAAACCGCCCGCCTGCACCAGCAGGTCCGCGGCTTTCAGCGCGTGTTCTGCGTTTCCGCCGCACCGCACCCACAGCACATGCCGAAGCTCCACACCCGCCGCTGCCGCGCAGGCCGGATCGAACTCATCGGCAGCATCGATCAGCGCGCACACTTCCGGCCGCCGTGTTACCTGCGCCATCACACGCAACACCAGGCTGGTTCTGCCGGATGACGCCGGTCCGCAAATCTCCGTGAGTGTCCCGCGCGGAATTTCCCCGCACAGAAGTTCCGCGTTTCCCTTTTCGCGAAGAGCAAAGGAAACTTCAAAGCGCCCTCCCAGCGCAGTCTGAATTTGTGTCCGGAGCGCCGCCGCCGTGTTCCCCATTTTCTCCTTTTGTTCGCCTGTACTCTACTTTTACAGAATCGGCGGCGGAACGTCAATATCTGGCAGCGGGTGCTATATTACGACGAAGCCATGATCTCCCGAACCCCGCTGCTGCTACTGTTCCTGCCCCTTGTTGCGTACGGGCAATCCAAACCCACGCCGCAAAAAGAAGCCGCGATGAAGTCCGATCTTGCCGGCCAGATCGATGGGATGAAGAAACAGGCGCAGGTGATGGTAGACAGCGTCTTCAGCTTCGGCGAGCTGGGCTTTCAGGAGTTCGAAACCATCGAAGTATCTGACGGGCATTCTGGAGAAGGAGGGCTTTCAAGATTCAGCGCAATGTGGCGGGCATTCCCACCGCCTTTGTCGCGACGTGGGGTCGAGGGAAAGCCGGTCATCGCGCTGGGTTCCGATATCGACGACATCCCGCAGGCCTCGCAGAAGCCCGGCGTCGCGTATCACGATCCGATGATCGAGGGCGCGCCCGGTCACGGCGAAGGACACAATTCCGGCATGCCGCTGCAGATCATCGCGGCGCTGGCCGTGAAGAAAGTGATGGAGCGCGAGCACCTGCAAGGGCACCATCAAGATCTGGCCGGGCGTGGCCGAAGAGGAACTGGGCACCAAGGCCCATTTCGTGCGCGCCGGAGTGTTTAAGGACGTGGACGTCTGTGCTGTTCGCGCATGTCGCCAACAACCTGGGCGTTTCGTACGGCCCTGGCGGTCAGAGCGGGCTGGTCTCGCTCGAATACATGTTCAAGGGCGAAAGCGCGCATGCGGCGGCGGCTCCGTGGCGCGGGCAAAAGCGCGCTCGATGCCGTGGAGCTGATGGACGTCGGCTGGAACTTCCGGCGCGAACATCTGCGTCTTGCCACGCGCATCCATAACGTCATCACGAATGGCGGCGACCAGCCGAACGTGGTGCCGCCGAATGCCGCCGTCTGGTATTACTACCGCGAGATGGATTACGAGCACATCATGAATCTCTGGCGCATCGGCGACAACATGGCCAAAGCGGCCGCGATGATGACCGATACGACTTGGACTTCGCGCATGCTCGGTACCGCCTGGCCGGGATACTTCAACAAGCCGATCGCGGAAGCCATGGATGCGAATATTCGAAAGGTCGGTCTGCCGGAGTGGTCGGCGGATGACCAGACGCTGGCGAAGGCGCTGCAGAAGGAGCTGAAAGTCCCGCGTCAGCGGTCTGGCGATGAAGATTCCGCCGATGCGCGCGCCCGCGCCGGAGCGGAGCGACGGTGAAGAAGGCGAAGGCTGCGGTGCCGCAGCCCACGGGCGGCGGTTCGGACGATATCGGCGATATTTCCTGGAACGTGCCGACCGTGACGTCTGCGCTATCCGTCGAACATTCCCGGCGGACCCGGTCACAACTGGGCCAACGGGATTTCCATGGCGACGCCGATCGCGCACAAAGGTGTGGTTGCCGGCGCCAAGGTCCAGGCGATGACCATGCTCGATATCCTGCTGCATCCGGAGCTGGTGACACAGGCCTGGGACTACTTCAACAATGTCCAGACCAAGACGGTGAAGTACCAGAGCTTCCTGCGTCCGGAAGACAAGCCGGCGATCTGGCTGAATCAGAAGATCATGGAAGAGTACCGGCCGCAGATGAAGGCTCTGTACTACGACCCTTCGAAATACGACACTTATCTGGAACAGCTGGGGATCAAGTACCCGACCGTTCACTAAACCGATACTCCTTGCTCCTTGCGGGGAGATGCATGTTGCGCTCAGGCTAATGGTACTTGTGGTTTATACAGATACCGGAGCTCTCGCGCATGAACCGTATTGCCGTTCTGCTGCTGCTTGTCAGCAGCGTTGCGCCCTCGCCTCTGCTCCAGGCGGGTGGCCCCGGCGGGCACGCCCACTATGTGGGCGGCACTGTCGCCGAACTTCCCAGTAAAGCGGAAGGAATCATTCAGACCACGGACCCGAGTGAGATGCTCTTCGCCGCGAAGAGGGTGACGCTCCGGGTTCCTTACACCGACATCACCAACCTCGAGTACGGGCAGAAGGTGGAGCGGCGCTACGTCGAAGCCATTCTGATTTCGCCGCTGCTGCTGCTCAGCAAGAAGCGTACTCACTTCCTGACGGTTGGCTACACCGATAACGGAGGCCACCAGCAGGCGATGGTGTTTCAGGTGAGCCAGAAAGACGTACGCTCCGTGCTGGTAAGCCTGGAAGCGCGCACCGGCCGAAAAGTGGAGTATCAGGACGAAGAAGCCCGGAAGGCGGGCAAGGGATGAGAGCCGGAATCTGCATTCTGCTCGCGCTGGCGGGCTCGCTCGGCGCCATCAAAAAAGCGGGAGCGGATGCGCCCGCCACGCTGGTGAACATCAAGCGCGTCTTCGTGGATCGCTTTACGGGCGGAGAAACGGCTGCGCAGCTGCGCGACATGGTCCTGAGCAGTCTGGCGAATGCTCACCTGTTTCAGGTCACCGAAGATGAGGAAAGCGCGGACGTGATTCTCCGCGGCTCGGGAGAAGATTTGGTGTTCACCGATCAGCATCAGTTGAACGACCGGTTGAATGTCGGACTCTACGGCACCGCCAACAACCGGAATCTGGACATATCGAGTGGGAGTTCGAGCGGCATCAACGCGGGCGAAAGCGAGTCCAGCCATATCGTGGAACGCAAACATGAAGCCTCGGCTTCGGTGCGAATGGTGAACAGCAGCGGTGATGTTATCTGGTCGTCAACCAAGGAGAGCTTTGGCGGAAAGTTCCGAGGCGCCAGCGCGGATGTGGCGGATAAGCTGGTGAAGCAATTGATTCAGGATATCGGCCGGGCCAAAGCCTCTTCGGCGACACAGGCCGGAAATCCGGTGCGATAACTCGGATAGCGAAGCGAAATACCAAGCAGGCGGCGTATGGCGGAGCCGTCGACCCGGCGATCGGCACGGCGCGTTTCGCTCAGCGTTTCCAGCGGCGCCGCCGGCGGGAGCGGAAGGCCCAGCAGTTCCGCGCAGAATGCCGCCGCTTCGCGGGAGGAGCACGGCTGCTCATCCGCTACGGGAAAGGCGCCGGTGACGTCGCTGAGCATCGCGGCTTCCGCATGCCGCGCGAGATCGTCGACTTGAATGCGGCTGACGAAATTGTTTCCGCCGTCCGCGAGCACAAACGTTCCGGCGCGCATAGCGGCGTGGACACCTCGTCCGGGACCATAGATTGCCGCCGGGCGAAGGATCAGCGATTGCCAGGGGCCGCTCGCGACCGCCTGTTCGGCGGCCACGCGCAGCAGTTCGCGTTCGGTTCGGGGCGCCGGAGCGGTGGCTTCGTTCACCTGATGCTGAGCTCCGTAGACTCCGGTGGTGGAAAGGTAAATCACGCGTACCGGTGGATGGGGAGACATGGACTGGACGATCCACGGAGTTGGGTCCCACAATCCCTGTTCTGTTCGGATGGTTGGAATGGAGTGCAGAACGACGGTTTCCGGCGTAATCACCGCCGCAACGGGCTGGAAACTTCTCGCGCTGACATCGAAGGTTGCACGGTTGGTCACCTGCACATCGAGCCCACGCGCGCGCAGCAGGCTGGCTACGCGGCCGCCGGTGAAACCCGCACCTAAAATCAGGAATCGCCGCATGGCCGCATGATATCCTTTCGGCATCTGTGATTCCGCGCTGTCCCGCTCTGGCGCTGTTTTTGGTTTTGGCCGCACTGCTGCCCGGCGACGATCAACTGGCGCCTGAGATCCTGCTGCTGGCTCATATCAGGACGGCGGCGCGACAATCCCTTTCACAAATTCCGGCTTACGCCTGCCAGGAGACAGTGGAGCGATTCAGCCGCTCCTCGCCGCGCAGGAATTTTCGCAGAATCGATGGCTTTCAGGTGCAGGTGGCGGAGATCGGAAACCGGGAACTCTTCGCCAGACCGGGTGACAAGCAGTTTCAGGACAAGCCGCTCTCGCAGCTGGTGAAGCCCGGTATGGTCGCCACGGGTGTATTCTCCATCCTCGCTAACGCTGTTTTCCTGGATCAGGCGACGAAGTTCGAGTATCACGGGGAGGAGAAAAAGATGGGCCACAAAGCCGTTCGCTACGACTTTCAGGTGGCCCAGTTGTTCTCGGCTTATCAGATCGTGTCGAACGGGTACCGGGCACGCGTGGCCATGGTGGGCTCATTCTGGGCCGACCCAGCCACTTATGACGTGCTGGAACTGGAAGTACACGGCGTCGAGATTCCTCCGCAGCTGCGGATGCGCGGAACCTCAACGGTCATTCGTTACAACTCGCCCAGGATCGAAGAGCACCGGTATCTGATTCCCTCCTCCGCTGTCATCACTTCGATCGGGGACAACGGAAGCGAGGATCAGAACCGCACGGACTTTCGAGACTGCCACAAATACATTGGCGAATCGAAAATCACGTTCTAGACCTGAACGATACGCGATTCCTTGCGCCAGTCGGCCGACCCGAGGAAGAACGCCAGCGCCATGCCGAGGCTCAAGCCGATCAGCAGCCGTCCGGCGCCGGAGCCTTCAGACGGGATGGACGCTCCGCTTCCGCGAACGCCGGTGCGAGCGTTGCCATACGGCGCCCGCGCCGCTTCCGGATTGACCGATTCCTTCGCGAGCTGCGATAAGAGCGCGTCCGTTTCCTCTTCTTCCGTCAGCGTGTCCTGCAGCATCGAGGAGGCATCGTTGTAGCCGAGCAGCGAGGCATGCGTACGAACCGCGCCGTAGCCCGCAATTTCGTAGTGCTCCACCTTCTGTCCGGCAGCGATTAGCCCGGCATCGCGCACGGCGGGGTCGGATTCCGAGTGGATCAGTTCCTCGCCATACATGATGGCTCCCTTGACTGGATACGATTTCAGCTTCTCCGGCTTCTCACCGAGGGAATCGAATATCTTTTCGAGGCGCTCCACATGCGTCTTGGTCTGGGTCTTGTGCGTGGTGAACGCGTCCTTCAGTTTGCTGCTCGAAGATGCTTTGATCATCTTCGGCAATGCCTTGAGGATCAGCTGTTCCGAACCATACAACTCGCTCAGTTCTCGGATAAACAGGTCTTCCAGGACAGTTAGCTTCATGTCCGCCACAGTCGCAATTCAACTACCATCCGATTGCAGTAAGCTGAGGTCAGGAGACCTACGATACTTATGGCGGATCCCGCCGTACCGACAACCGAAACACCAAAAGACGCGACCAGAACCAACAACGAAGTGGCGCTCGAGATGATGAAGTTCATCGCGGTTACCACGGGCTACGGCAAAGGAGCGACGACGTCGGCCGGCTTTTCCGGTAAGCCGACGCAGACCTCCGAGGCGTATGCCGAATCGCTGCTTCAGCTGTTCACGCGCTGCCGCGAAGTAGTGAGCAAATAAGAAGACCGGCCGCGACTTACGTTGCGGCCGGTCCTTTCTTTCCGGAAAAAATCCGGCGTTACTTACCGCCTTTTGGTAGTTGTTTTCTTTGTAGCGGTTTTCTTAGCAGGAGCTTTTGTGGCCGCCTTCTTCGGCGCGGCCTTCTTGACTGCCGCTTTCTTCACGGCCGCTTTTGTGGATGCAGCTTTCTTCGGCGCTGCCTTTTTGGGTGCGGCTTTTTTCGGGGCTGCTTTTTTCATGGGAGCCTTCTTGGCTGCCGCTTTGCTGACGGGAGCCGTTTTTTTGGTGGCGGCGGTCTTCTTCACAGCCGCTTTTTTCATCGGGGCCTTGTTCGTGGCGGGCGCTTTCGCCGCAGTCTTCTTCACGGCGGCCTGTTTGACTGGCGCCTTCTTCACGGCCGCTTTCTTAGCAGGAGCTGCCGGTTTTTTGGAGACGCTTGCCGAAGCTTTCCGTGCCGGTTTTCTGGCCGGCGGTTCTTCTTCGGAGGGCTCTTCGGTCTCGGGTTCTTTTACCGCGTCGGATTCGCTGGCGGCCGGTGCGGGAGTGTGATGCGCGGGCTTGCCGGAGGGAGCGTCGGACTCATCGTCATCATCCTCGTCGTCGCTGTACTCGTCGAGTTTGGAGTCAGATTCGGATTCTTCGTCGTACTCCCGAAAATCGTCGATCTCGTCTTCGTCTCGAGCGGCGAGAATCAGATCGTTAAACATTCACGGCACCTCCTGTTTGGGCACGGACTCCCATAGCATAACTCGTTTACACGAGTTTGCAACAACAATGTATTAGCCGTTGAGGTCGAGCTTAGTAAAGAAGAATTGCAGTTCGGCTTCGGCGGTTTCGGGCGCATCGGAGCCGTGAATAGCATTGCGCTCAATGCTTTCCGCGTAGAGTTTGCGGATGGTTCCCTCGGCGGCATTGGCGGGATTTGTAGCGCCCATAATCTCGCGCAGTTTGGCCACCGCGTCTTCGCGTTCGAGAGCCATAACAATCACCGGCCCTTCCACCATAAACTTCACCAGACCGTTGAAAAACGGGCGCTCGCGATGAACGGCATAGAACGTTTCGGCCTGCTGCTGTGACAGCCGAACCATGCGGAGGCCAAGCACTTTGAATCCGGCGTCTTCGATGACGGCCAGAACTTTGCCGGCCTTGCCGGAAGCGACGGCATCCGGCTTGATGATGGAGAAGGTACGTTGAATAGGCATTCGTTGGTTATAAGCTCTTGAGGCGTTCCTGCACCTTCGCGCCGATCTCGGCAGGCGAACCGCAGACGGTGATACCGGCTTCTTCCATGGCGCGAATCTTGTCCGGCGCGGCTCCCGAGCCGCCGGAGATGATCGCGCCCGCGTGGCCCATGCGGCGTCCCGGAGGCGCAGTCTGTCCGGCGATGAAGCCGACGACGGGTTTGCGGACATGCGCTTTCACGTAAGCGGCCGCCTTCTCCTCAGCATCGCCGCCGATTTCGCCGATCATGACGATGGCATGCGTGTCGGGGTCTTCGTTGAACATCCTCAGCGCGTCGGTGTGGGTGGTGCCGATGATCGGATCGCCGCCGATGCCGATGCAGGTGGACTGGCCGATGCCCAGCTTCGTGAGCTGGCCAACGGCCTCATAGGTGAGGGTGCCGGAGCGGGAAACCACGCCCACATGACCTTCCAGGTGAATATGGCCGGGCATGATGCCGATTTTGCACTTGCCCGGTGAAATTACGCCGGGGCAGTTGGGACCGACCAGGCGCGTTTGCTTGCCCTGCAGATATTTCCAGGCCCTGATCATGTCGAGAGACGGAATGCCCTCGGTGATGCAGATGACCAGCGGAATGGCGGAATCCACTGCTTCCATGATGGCGTCCGCGGCGAAAGGCGGCGGCACGAAAATGACGGAGGCATTGGCTCCCGTTTCTTTCACCGCCTGAGCCACCGTATCGAAAACCGGGAGATCGAGATGCTTCGATCCGCCTTTGCCGGGGGTGACGCCCCCGACGACATTGGTGCCGTAGGCGACAGCCTGCTGCGCGTGGAACGTGCCTTCTCTTCCGGTGAAGCCCTGCACCAGCAGTCGGGTGTTTTTATCGACGAGTACGCTCATGATTTTTCTTATGCAGCGGCAAGCTTCACGGCTTTAGCGGCGCCATCGGCCATGTCTTCAGCGACGGTGAAGTTGAAACCGGATTCGGCGAGGATTTTGCGGCCGAGTTCCACGTTGGTGCCTTCCATGCGGATGACGATGGGAACTTTGACATTCAAGTCACGGGCCGCGGCCAACACGCCATTGGCAAGGGTATCGCAGCGCAGGATGCCGCCGAAGATGTTGATGAAAATGCCGCGGACGTGCGTGTCGCTCAGCAGAATGCGGAAGGCGTTTTTGATCTGGTCGGCATTGGCTCCGCCGCCCACATCGAGGAAGTTGGCCGGACTTCCACCGGCAAACTTAATGATGTCCATGGTGGCCATGGCCAGACCGGCGCCGTTGACCATGCAGGCTACGGTGCCATCGAGCTTGACGTAATTCAGGCCGAACTTCGAGGCTTCCACTTCGAGCGGATCTTCTTCGGCGAGGTCACGGAGTTCCAGCAGATCCTTATGCCGGAACATAGCGTTGTCGTCGAGGTTGATCTTGGCGTCGAGCGCGTACACTTTGCCGTCGCTGGGTCAGGATGAAAGGGTTGATTTCAGCGAGCGTGGCGTCAGTGGCCTCGCAGGCTTTCACCAGGGCAATCATGGCCGCAGCCGCGGCATTCACGCTGGCGGCCGGCACACCAATACCGAAGGCCAGCTTGCGTGCCTGCCAGGGCATGAGTCCGTAACCCGGTTCGATCACTTCCTTGAGGATGGCGTCGGGGTTTTCGGCGGCCACCTCTTCAATTTCCATACCGCCCGAAGCGGACGCCATGAACACCAGTTTTCCCACCACGCGATCGAGGACGACACCCAGGTACAGTTCACGCTCGATGGGCAGCGTTTCCTCCACCAGAAGCCGCTGCACGACGCGGCCCTCCGGACCGGTCTGATGCGTAATCAGCGTCATCCCGAGCATGTGCTTGGCGATCTCCGCAGCCTCTTCGGCGTTTTTGGCGATTTTGACGCCTCCGCCTTTGCCACGGCCGCCGGCATGAATCTGCGCCTTGACTACGACACTGCCGCCCAGTTTTTTGGCCGCGTCCTCGACTTCGGCGACGGTAAACGCCACTTCGCCGCGGGGCACGGGAACGTTGTATTGGGCGAGGATCGTCTTGCCCTGGTACTCATGGATTTTCATGGAATATAGCTTGTGCTACGATTCGGGTTCGATTCGCTTCCACACTATATCATGCCGTTCCCAGCACTCCTTGATGCGATCCATGTCCTTGTAAATGAAGGGCGCGGGTTGAGCGAGGAGGAGGCGCACGGAGCGATGCGGCTGATCCTCGAAGGCGGGGAAAGCGAGGTGCGGATCGCCGCCTTTCTGGTGGCGCTTCGCATGCGCGGCGAGACGGTGGAAGAGTTGGCCGGATGCGCGCGCGCCATGCGCGAAGCCGCGCTGCCGCTGAAATTCGAGAGGCCGGTTCTGGATACGTGCGGAACAGGCGGCACGGCCGGCACTTCGGTGGAAACCTTCAATATTTCGACGCTTGCCGCATTTGTTACCGCAGGAGCCGGAGTGTGTGTGGCGAAGCATGGCAACCGGTCGATCACGAGCCGGTGCAGCAGCGCCGCAGTACTGGAGGAGCTGGGTGTCCGGATGGCGGTGACGCCGGAGGAAGCGGAGCAATCCATGCGCGCGGCGGGGATGTGCTTTCTGTTTGCACCGGCTTTTCACCGGGCCACGCGGCACGTGCAGGGTGTGCGCGCCGAGCTGAAGATGCGCACGATTTTTCATCTGCTGGGGCCGCTGACGAATCCGGCGGGAGCGACGGCGCAGCTGGCGGGAGCATTCTCCAGGCGCGCGGCGGAATTGATGGCGGGCGCTTTGGCGAGGCTCGGGCTGGAACGCGGCTTTGTTGTGCACGGCTCGGATGGACTGGATGAAGTCACCACGACGGGATCGACGGCGGTCTTCGCGATTGAGGACGGGCACGTGACTGAGCAGACTCTCGAGCCGGAAGACTTCGGCCTCGAGAGGGCGCGGGCACAGGACCTGGCAGGATGCGGCCCGCCGGAGAACGCGGCCATTGCGCGGGCGGTGCTGGGAGGCGAGCGCGGACCGCGGCGCGACATCGTTCTGGCCAACGCCGCTCTGGCGCTGGTGGCGGCAGGGCGGGCTTCGGATGTGAAGCAAGGTATGGCGCTCGCCGCGCACTCGATCGAAAGCGGCGCGGCGGCCGCTAAACTTACGGCAATGAGCTCATGATCTCGTTGATCCTGTCCGACAGGGTGGAACGCGCGATCACGCGATCGCATCCCGCTTCTTCGGCCTGGCGTTTTAGATCCAGCTGTACGTGTGACAGATAGCCGATTACCGGCAGACGTCTGGCTTTGAGCTCGCGGACGAGTTCGAGCGGCTGCGCCTTATCGTTATTCAGATCGATCAAAACGAGGGCGGCACCTTCGGCCATTTCGAGCACCCGCGGGGCATCGGAAACGAACTTCACCGCGACCCCGGCGCGCTTCGCCGCATCTCCAATCTTCACGACGAACATGAGGTCGCTTACCACTGCTATGACGCGCTTAGTTTCCATTCCTCACCATGTTACGGTTGTAGGGCATGTCGCCCGATAACCCCTTTCAGGATCCGCTGCGCTTCGAGCGCAAGATGCCGGAATGCGCGGTTGTCATCTTCGGGGCGAATGGCGATCTGACAAAGCGCAAGCTTGTGCCGGCATTGTATCGGCTGGCGCTCGAAAGGCGTCTGGCGCCTGGTTTCGCGGTGCTGGGAATCTCGCGAACGCCGATGTCGAACGACCAGTTCCGGGAGAAGATGCGCGAAAGCGTGCAGCGCTACCAAGAGCACTCCGACTTCGACGCGACAGTCTGGGACAGCTTTGCGCAAAGCCTGTTCTATATGGCGGGCGATGTGAGCGACCCGGCCTGTTATGCGATGCTCGCCACGTGTCTGGAGGCGCTGGAGCGCGAACGCCAGACCGGGGGGAACGTTCTCTTTTATCTTATCGACGCAGCCGAGCCAGTATGCGGAGACGGCGCTCGGAATCGGCGATGCCGGGCTGGCGCACGGCGCGGGCTGGCGGCGGCTTGTAGTGGAGAAGCCCTTCGGCCACGATCTGGAGAGCGCGAAGCAGCTGAGCAACGATCTGCACCGGGTGTTTGCGGAGTCAGACGTCTACCGGATCGATCATTACCTGGGCAAAGAGACAGTGCAGAACATTCTGGCCTTCCGGTTTGGCAACGGCATCTTTGAACCCCTGTGGAACCGGCGCTACGTGGACCACGTGCAGATCACAGCTGCGGAATCGATCGGGGTGGAAGGGCGCGGCGCTTACTACCAGGAAGCGGGCGCGCTGCGGGACATGATTCAGAACCATCTGCTGCAGGTGATGGCGACGGTGGCGATGGAACCAAGCGCTTCGTTTCATCCGGATTCGGTGCGTGATGAACGGGCGAAGCTGCTGCGGTCCATTCGCATGATGAAGTCCGACGATGTGCTGGCGCACAGCGTGGCAGGGCAATACGGAGCCGGCAAGAATCGGGGGATCAGGATCGTCCGGGCTTCCGGCAGGAGAAGGGCGTGGACCCGGATTCGCAGACGGACACGTACGCGGCGGCGACTTTCTTTGTAGAGAACTGGCGCTGGGCGGGCGTGCCGTTTTATGTGCGCAGCGGGAAGCATCTGCCGAAGCGCGTGAGTGAAATCGCGATCCAGTTCAATGAAGCGCCGCACAGCGTTTTCCATACGGACGGCGGAGGCACCACCACCAACATCTTGATTTTGCGCATTCAACCGGAGGAAGGCATTTCGCTGAAGTTCCTTTCGAAGCGGCCGGGCGCGGGCATGATGCTGCGTCCGGTCTCGATGGATTTCAACTACGGGTCGAGTTTCGGGGAGCGCTCGCCTTCGGCTTACGAAACGCTGCTGCTGGATGCCATTGTGGGCGACGCAACGCTTATATACGCGGCAGGACATGGTGGAGGCGAGTTGGGCGGCGGTGGCTCCGATTCAGGAAGTATGGGCGGAGCAGAAGTTCGCCTTCCCCAACTATGACGCGGGCACATGGGGACCGCTGGCTTCCGAAGAGATGCTGGCGCGGCGCGGGCACACGTGGAGGCGCCCCTGATGGCGGCGGCCCCGACCATCGATTCGGAAAAGATCCGTCAGGAGCTTTCGGATCTGTGGATTACGGCGGCAAAGGACCCCGGTTCGGAGACCGACGGCGGCGTGCTGCGAGCCTGTTCCATGACGCTGGTTACCGGGGTGGATGAGAGCGACGACCCGGCGCGGATTGGGGAGACGCTGGCGGCGCTGATGCGCGAGCATCCGAGCCGCGCTATTGTGCTGCGGCTGCGCGCGACCGAAGAAATGGTGCTGAGCTCGCGCGTGTTCGCGCAATGCTGGATGCCTTTCGGATACCGGCGGCAGATTTGCTGCGAACAGGTAGAGATTACGGCGAGCGATGTGTCGCTGGCGGACGTGCCCGCGGTGGTGCTGCCCCTCGCAGTGCCTGATTTGCCGGTGATGCTGTGGTGCCGGAGCGCGCGCATGTTCAGCCTTCCGGCTTTCGGCGTGCTGGCGCGCATGGCGCAGAAGGTGATCGTCGATTCGGCGGGGTTCGCGAGCCCGGCAGGCGCACTGGACCGGGTGCAGGAGTTCGCGCGGAAGCATCGTGTTTCCGATCTGGCCTGGACACGGCTGACGCGGTGGCGCGAACTGATCGCGCAAATTTACGAAAACCGGTGCTATCTGGCTGATCTGCGGAACATCACGCAGGCGCGCATTCTTTATGAAGCGAAAGATCCGACGCCTTCCGCATTTTATATGGGCGCCTGGCTTCTGGAGTGCCTGCGGCAGGCGGGCGCGGACCCGGCGCTGGTATGGGAGCGGGGCGGGGAAAGTTGCATCATCCTGGATACTGCGGGCGGGATGCACACCAGCATCCGGCAGGCGGATGAAGAGACTGTCTACGTCCAGATGCCCAACCGGGAGAGCCGCACTCTGTTCCCGGCCTTCACCGACTACTCGCTGCTGCGGGAGGAGCTTTCCATTCCGGGCCGGGACCCTGTATTTGAGCGAACGCTGGCGGGAGCGGTCCGGCTTGCGCGGCTGTTTAGAAAGGACAACGAATGAGTGTACGGTGGTTCATTAATGCCGATCCCGAGAGCGCGGCGGAGGCTTGCTCGCATCACATTCTGGAACTGCTGGATGAGGCGCTGCGGGGACAGGAGTTCGTCACGTTCGCGGTTTCCGGCGGATCGACCCCGAAGCTACTGTTCGACAGAATGACCAAACGGCCGTTTCCGTGGAACCGCGTTCACATTTTTTTTGTGGACGAGCGGGCCGTGCCACCGACGGATCCGCAGAGCAACTATAAGCTCGCGGAGGATCATCTGGTGGTTCCCGCGAAGATACCGGCGGCGAATGTGCATCGCGTGCGCACGGAACTGACGCCGGACCGGGCAGCCGAGCAGTACGCGCAGGAGATTGCGGAGTTCTTCGGCCTGCAGCCCGGCGAGCTGCCGCATTTTGACGTTGTGGAGCAGGGGATGGGCCCGGACGCGCACACCGCGAGTCTGTTTCCGGGAGAGCCGCTGATCGACGACAGGCATGGGATCGCCGCCGCGACTTACGTGGAAAAGATGAAGCAGTGGCGCATCACTTTGCTGCCCGGCGTGCTGCTTGCCGCTAAACACACAGTGTTTCTGGTGACGGGTGAGGATAAGGCGGAAGCGGTGAAGAACGTATTCGAAGGGGAATACGATCCGCATTTGTACCCCTCGCAGCTGGTGGCGCACCACGGGCGCGGCGTTTCATGGTTCACGGACAAAGCGGCTTCACGCCTGGTGGAAGCACGCTAGCTCAGACGGCGCGGAGGGCGGCTGCGCGGTCTTCGGACACCGTATCGTTCAGGAAGGTGCCCGCTCCCGTTTCGACACCGGCGAGGTATTTGAGCTTCGTTGGGCTGCGCTGAATCGGGTAGAACTCGATGTGGAAGTGGAAATACGGATGGTCCCCATGGGTTGGCGGCTGGCGCACGATCATCATCAGCGGCATGGGTAGTTGATAGAGCTTGTCGTACTTCCGGCGGACCACGTCGAGCATTTCAGCGAGGCCGGTTTTCTCCGGATCAGTCAGATGATCGAGGCGATCGACGTGGCGGCGTGCGTAGAGCTGGATTTCGGCGGGAAAGCGGGCGGCGAAGGGCACGAAGGCGACGAAATGGTCGTTTTGCGAAACGATGCGGCGGCCGTCGGCCAGTTCCGCTTCCAATAGATTGCAATAGAGGCACTCGCCACGGGTTTCGGAGTATTCGCGGCTGTTGGTGAGTTCGGTTTGCAGCAGGGGCGGTACGAATGGCAGCGCGTAAATCTGACCGTGGGGATGCGGCATGGTGACGCCGATCGCAACGCCGGTGTTTTCGAAGATAAAGACGCAGGCGATCTCGGGATTGGCCTGCAGTTCGACGGAGCGGCGGGTCCAGAGGTCGATTACAAGGCGCCAGCGGTCGGGGCCGAGCTGCGAGGGCGGCAAATTGTGGTCTGGTGAATAGATGACGACGTCGCACGAGCCGCGAGCGCCGGTTTCGCCGAACAGATCGGCGGAGACGGAAGGGTCGAAAGGCTCGGAGTTTTCGGAAAACGCGGCGAAATCGTTGGGATAGAGGAAGACGTCGAAGTGGTCGGGCACTTTGCCGGAACCCGGGTCGAAGGGGCAGTAATCCTTCGGCATCTGTGGGCGATCCTGGCGGTTAGCCGCGACGCCTACCCATTGTCTGAGGATCGGATGCCAGCGAAGTTCACTCACTTCCTCATCTTAAAGCCGGCCGGTTTCGGGAGGGCGCAGGCGGGCATCCGCCAGGGGTATAAGCTACTTTCCTGGAGTGTGGAATGTTGACGACCTCGATTGCTCCCTGGCTGGCCGTTCGGGGATGCGCAGCGGCGATTGAGTTTTATCGGGCGGCTTTCAGCGCGACGGAGGTTTATCGCATGTCCGGCCCGGACGGCAGCATTGTGGCCCGGCTTTCGGTAGATGGCGCCGAATTCTGGGTAGCCGATGAGTCGCCGGCGCAGGAAAACCTGAGCCCGCAATCTTCCGGCGCTCCCGCGATTCGAATGATCTTAACGGTGCCGGATCCCGACGCGGTATTTGCCCAGGCGCTGGCGGCCGGTGCGTTTGAAATCTATCCCGTTGGCGAGGAGCATGGCTGGCGCATCGGCCGGGTCGCGGACCCGTTTGGGCATCAATGGGAGATTGGGCGGCCGACTGCTCCCATCCAGTAAAGAACAGACATGCGCTCGCGGACGAGGTCGGGCAGCGGGCATATCCGCGCCGGCAGCGACCGGCCTCGGGCATAGAAAATGCAGCCGCAGGAGCGGCACCAGTAGGGCCATAACCCGATCACCTTCATGATGGCGGACAGGCATCCCCTCCGGATGCCCCGCCGCACTTCCGCGCTTTCGCAGTGCGAGCAACACATGGTTGTTTTTCGGCGGGGTGGGAAGGAAAGTATATAGGGTGTTTCTAAAGCAAATTTAATAGCAGGATTTTGCCCCGGGGCCGTGTTAGCAGTAACGGGCGCGCCGGTGAAGTCATCCATTTACATTGTTCGAAAAGAGGTTTCTATGAAGCTATCCTCGATTGCTGTCAGTTTGTTTTTGCTTGCGGGGAGCGCCGCCGCGCAGGACCCGCCGTCGCGGGTAGCCCGCCTGAATCTGCTGAACGGGCCGGTCTCGTTTCAGCCGGCGACCGTGGATGACTGGACGGCGGCGACCCTCAACTATCCGCTGACCACGGGAGACCACCTGTATGCCGATCAGGGTGCGCGGGCGGAAATGCACATCGGGCCGAACGCGCTCAGGCTGAACGCGCTGACCAATTTTGGCTTTCTGAATCTGGACGATCGCGCGGTACAGATGCGTCTGACGGAGGGAAATCTGGAGATTCGGCTGCGGGAGCTGCCGGACGCCGATGCCTGGGAAGTGGATACTCCGAACGGCGCGGTCTCGCTGCTGCGAACAGGTGATTACCGCATCGACACCGATCCGACGCGCAATGCGACGATGATCACGGTGCGTTCGGGCGAGGTGGAAGTGACCGCCAACGGCCAGAGCTTCCCGATTCGTCCGGGCCAGACGGCTTACTTCACCGGAGACGGTTCGCAGCAGAATGTGCAGAGCGCGAATCCGCCGGATGAGTTCGACGGCTACTGTTTTGATCGCGACCGGCGCGAGGATACGCTGCCGCCACCGCGCTACGTATCGCGGAGCATGGAGGGATACCAGGACCTGGAGGCGAACGGCGTCTGGACGGAAACTCCGGATTATGGTCCGGTATGGCGTCCGCGCGCGGTGGCGGTGGGATGGGCTCCTTATCATAACGGTCACTGGGCATGGGTGGAGCCATGGGGATGGACGTGGATCGATGATGCGCCCTGGGGTTTTGCGCCGTTTCACTACGGGCGGTGGGCGTATATCGGAGGAGGCTGGGGATGGTGCCCGGGCCCTGTGGTTGTCGCGCGGCCGGTTTATGCTCCAGCCCTGGTGGCCTTCGTGGGTGGCGGCGGATGGAGCGCTTCGCTGGGCTTCGGCGGAGCTGGCGTCGCGTGGTTCCCGCTGGGACCGCGGGAAGTCTTCGTGCCTGCGTACCATGTGTCGCCCGTGTATGTGCGGCAGGTCAACGTCATGAACGTGACCAACATCAATACGATCAATATCACGAATGTGAATCGCGTTTACGTGAACCAGCGTGTGCCGGGGGCGGTGGTTGCGGTCTCACGGACCGATTTCGTTGGCGCGCGGTCGGTGGCGCGCGTGGCGGTGCGGGTGGATGTCAACGTCATCGCGTCAGCACGCGTGAGCGAGGTTCCGGGCGTGGCTCCGGAGCGCGTGAGTGTGTTTGGCCGGGCTGGGGGGGCGGTGGCAGTTGCGCGTCCGGCGCCTGCAGTGTTCAATCGGCCCGTGATTGCGCGGGCGACGCCTCCACCTCCGCCGGTGCAGTTTGCGGCAAAACAGCAGGCGCTCGAGGCAAATGGCGGGCGGCCAATCGATCCGGCCGTTCTGCATACCATGCGACAATCGCAGCCTGAAATGGCGCGGCCGGCGGTACGGATGGCTTCGCAGCCTGGTTCGCCTGCGGTAAATGGTGGGTTCGGCAGGCAGGGAGCAGCCCCGCCGGTGCAGACAAACAATAACTTTGGGCGTCCGGCGTCGAATGGGCCGGCAGCCGCGCCCGCAGTGCAGGACCGGATGTATTCGCGTCCTCCTTCGGCCAGTACACCCGCGCCGCGGCCTGCGATTTCGGACCAGACCGTGTCGCCGGAAAGAATGAATGCGCGGCCGGTTGCTCCGAACGCCGCTCCGGCGGTGCGCGAACGTCAGCAGATGGCGCAGCCTGTGCAGCCGCGGGAGAACGTGCAGCCCCGGGCGGTGGAGCAGCGCGCGCAGCCGGCCGAGCGGCACGAGTCTGCAAAGCCTTCTGAAAAGCGCGAGAACAAAAAGGAAGAAAAGGAAAAGCCGAAGGATCGGGAGCGTTAATTCGAATCCGAACTTTGCGTCACGTGCGCTTCGAGGCGGCCTGCTGCGAGGCGCACTGTGATGGGAGATCCGGGCGGCGCCGCGGCCGCGTCGGTCACGATCCCACGCTCATTCGTGACGATGGCGTAGCCTCTGTCGAGAACGCGCAGCGGACTCAACTGCGTTAGCTTGGCAGCGGCCGTTTCGAGGCGCTGCCTTTTTCTCGCGATGGCGAGCGGCAGCACCTGAGCGACACGTGTCCTCGCCTGGTCCAGGCGCCGGCGGTCGCGGGCGAGGCGCGGGCGCAGATCATAGAATCGGAGCCTCTCCTCCAGGGCAACGCGGCGGCGGCGGCGTGCCTCGATAGCGGCCCGGACGGTTTCGCGCATGCGGTACGCCTTCTCATCGACATTCTGCAACTGTCGGCCTATGCCGCGATGCAGTACCGAAATGGCGCGCTCGATTCCTTGTTTTTGCAACCGCTGCTGGCTCATTGCGAGCCGGTAGCGAATGGCCTGCGACAGATTTTGGCGGCAGCCACCAATGCGGTCGAGCAGTTCCGTGCGCGTGCAACAGAGAACTTCCGCGGCGGCGGAGGGCGTTGGGGCGCGAAGGTCGGCGACAAAATCGGCGATCGTAATGTCGGTTTCGTGGCCAATCGCGGAGATGACCGGAACCGCGCAGCCGGCGATGGCGCGCGCTACGGCCTCGGTATTGAAGGTCCACAAATCCTCCAGCGAGCCTCCTCCGCGGGCCAAAATAACGACATCCGCCCAGGGTTTCGCGCTGAAATATTCCAGCCCTCGGCACACTTCCTCGACAGAGCCTTCGCCCTGAACGGCCGCGGGAAAAAGGCGAATGTGCAGACCGGGAAAGCGCCGTTCCAGCACGTGAAGCATGTCCGAGATGACCGCGCCGCGCAGCGACGTGACGATGCCGATCCTTATGGGATAACGGGGCAACGGACGCTTCCGTTCGGCTTCGAAGAGGCCTTCGAGCTTGAGCTTTTTCTTGAGCTCTTCGAAGGCGAGCTGCAGAGCACCATGTCCCTGCGGCTCGAGTGAATCGACCAGGAGCTGATACTCGCCGCGGGCTTCGAAGACGTCGATCCGGCCTCGTGCGATCACCGCGATACCGTCCCGCGGCTTGAACTTCAGGTAGCGGTAAGAAGAACGGAAGCAGGCGCATTTAATCTGCGATTCCCGTTCCTTGAGCGTGAAATAGCAGTGCCCGCTGGCCGCCATGCGCATGCCGGATATTTCCCCGGCCACGCGCACGTCCTGGTATTCGGAATCGAGCGTCGCGCGAATGGAGGCGTTCAGCTCGGTAACGGTATAGACCTGATGCTCGGGGAGCAGGAGGAGCGCGTACTGTTCCAAGCTTCTATGATCGCTCAGGCACTACTTCGTGGCGGGTATTTCGCCAGCTTGCTGAGAGGCCGGGATTTCATACCCGAATTTTTCGTAAATGGCAGCAGCCTGGGAACTGAGCAGGAATCTTTCGGCGTCCCGCGCGAGGTCCGCGTGCTTTGTCGCCTTCACAATGCAGATCTCCTGATCGATGGGGTTGTGCAGGCGGGCATCAATTTCGACGTAGTGTCCGCCGGAGGTTTTGACCAGACTCAGAGCCGTAAATGCGGCATCGGCATTGGAACTGTCCGCGAACTGTTTCACCGCCTGGATATTTTGCCCGTACACCACTTTCTTTTCGATTCCGGGCCAGAGACCGGAAGTCCGGAGAGCTTCGATGGAGGCCTGTCCGTAGGGCGCGAGTTCGGGACGCGCGATGCCGATCTGCTTCACGTTCGCGCGCATTAGGTCCTGAATCGAATGGAGATCCGGGCGGCGCGGGGCCCAGATGACCAGCCTGCCTCGCGCGTAGACGGCTCGCGAACCTTCGGCGATCAGGCCCTCTTTGGCGAGTGACCCAACGTGCTCGGCGTCTGCCGCCAGGAAAAGGTCGAAGGGACCGCCATTTTCGATTTGCTGAGCGAGTTGTGCGGTGGCCCCGAAGCTCGGAACGAGACGAATGCCGGTTGCCTTTTCGCAGGCACGGGCTAGGTCGGGGAACATGATCGACAGATTTGCTGCCGCCGCGACGTGCAGTTCCTTCGCCGCCGGGGGTTTGGCGCAGGCGGCCAGCAGCAGCGGCACCGCAAGAAGAACGCGCCGTGTCATTTCTTTTTCATTTCGGCCTGCAACTGGCGAAAGGCAGTCTCTTCGAAGCTGGTTTTCAGACGCTCGCGGCCTTCCGTCCTTGAATCCCCCGGGCGTGGGCCTTCTTTGCGCAGGCAGCGGCCGAGAAAAGACGTAGCTTCCGTATCCCCAGGGGTGCGATCGAGGACAGCGCGGAACCGGTCGGCCGCGGTAAAGAATGAAGCATTCTTCCACTCCCAGTAGCCGACGTTGAACCAGTAGTCGGGATCGGCTTCGTCACCGGCCAGCGCTTTCTTGAAGCTTTCCGCAGCGTCGGGGAGGTTGAGACGGGACTGCGCGGCCCCCAGATCGTTGAAGACTTCGTTGAGGGGAATCTCCGCCGAAACGGATTGCAGCTGTTTAGCCGCATCGGCATAGTCGGCTTCCTTGTAACGGCAGAGCCCCAGGAGAAACATGCTTTCGAGATAGTGGGAATCGGCGCGGGTGACGCGTTCCAGCCAGTGCGCCGACTGCTTATAGTCCTTCTTTTCCCAATAGAACCGGCCAAGCTGGAAGGCGGGCTGGGAGAAATGCTGATCGAGATTGGCAGCCTGCGTAAACAACCGCAGCCGCTGTTCCGGCAAGGGCGAGATCAGGCCGCGGATATAAGGTTCCACCGCGTCAATACGAACGGGCGGGCGGAGGCGCAGAAAATCGGCTTCGCTGACGGATTTGGGTCCCAGGATGTGAACGAAGTTCCAGGCGAGACGAGTCTCGATCATGCTGAGATCTTCCAAAGGGCCGGTCTGTTCGAACTCGACGCCCTCATGCATGCGCTTCAGATCCACCATGCGGGCGGTCAGGCGGATTGTGCGGTCGTTCTTCGCACCGGTTTTCACCTCGAATTCGCCGAAGATGATTTGGCCGGCATCGAGAGCTTCACCCACCTTCAGGACCGAGGCTTTGGTCAGGGTGGCGTTCGGGCGGATCGAGAGGCGGCGGAATACTTCGACGCGGTCCTCGCGTTTCAGGACCAGATCGCCTTCGGAGCTCAGGGACTCGCGAATCGCCTCAGCAGCGCTCTCGCCGATCCAGTCCAGATTGGGAAGGGCAGAATAATTGAAGAGAGGCAGAATCGCGATGGTGTCCGCTGCGGGAAGCAGACTGGCGGTCACAAAGAGGACCGGAAGAAGGCGGATCACACTTCCAATCTTACCCACTAAAGGAAATCCACCTCTGACCCGAACTTCTCGAGCGCAACAATGCCGGGCTCATGGCGAAACCAGGTTACCTGGCGCTTGGCGTAGCGGCGTGTGGCCTGCTGCGTGTCGGCGATGGCCTGGGACAGAGTGGATTGCCCGCGCACCACGGCCAGAGCCTGCCGGTATCCCAGCGATTCAAACGGTTTGACACCGGGGGGAACGCCTCGCGCGAGCAGTCCCTCCACTTCTTCCACCAGACCGTTCGCGAACATCCACGCCGTTCGGTCATTCAGCCGGGAGTACAGCGCAGCTCGGGGCGGGAAGAGCCCGATTTTTCTGATGCGAAAGCCAGTGAGAGGGTCCGGCGGCGCCTGGCAGTGCCGCGAACGGCCGGTCAGCAGGCGGATTTCGAGGGCGCGCATGGTTTTAGGAACATCCCGACTGTGGATCTGGTCTGCCGCAGCTGGGTCCAGGCGGCTCAGCACGCGATGGAGCGAACCCGGTCGGCGGTGCTCACGAGCGGTCAAGCGGGATCGCAGCTGCTCGTCTCGCGCGGGGAGTTCCGGCAGGCCATTCAGGAGAGCGCGGAGGTAAAAGCCCGTTCCGCCGGCGACCACGGGCGTTTTACCCCTCGCCACTATCCCGTGTACGGCTTCACGGGCGAGGTGGACGTAATCCCCTGCTGTGAACACCTCATCCGGGGCCGCCACGCCAATCAAATGGTGTGGGATATTACGGCGTGCCGCGGGTGGAACTTTGGCGGTTCCAATGTCGAAATCCCGGTAGATTTGCAATGAATCGCAATTGACAATCTCGCCGTCAAACCACTCAGCAATGCGAATCGCCAGCTCGCTCTTGCCTGCTCCGGTGGGACCAGTTACCGCCAGAAGCGGCGTGAAATGCTCTCGATTCGACGCGTTATACAATACGAAGGAGAACCCATCCTGTTCCGATTGTCCCCCGGGCAGAGAAAGAAAGTCACACTCATGACTCGTGCGCTCCGCAATACACTCTACTCTTCGGTTATTCCGGCCGCTGTGGCCGCGATTTTGCTTCCCGCGGCATTTGCTCAAACGGATACCAAGCCAGCGGAGACCAAAGCCGCTCCTTCCGACAAGAGCGCCGCTTATTACAACTTCGCGATGGGCCATCTCAATGCGGAACTGGCAGGCGCTTACGGGAATCGTGGCGAATACCTCAATAAGGCCATCGAATTCTATAAACAGGCTCTGAAAGATGACCCGTCGGCAACCTTCCTTTCGGAAGAACTGACGGATCTGTATATCCAGTCGGGACAGCTGAATCGCGCGGTGACGGAAGCCGAAGAACTGTTGCGGCAGAACCCGGATAACCTGGACGCGCGGCGCGTGTTGGGCCGCATATATACGCGGCTGATCGGGGACACGAAGGACAACAAGATCGATGAGAAGATGCTCGCGAAGTCGATCGAGCAGTACAAGGTAATTGTCTCCAAAGATCCCAAGGACTACGACAGCGAGCTGATCCTGGCCCGGCTTTACCGCCTCTCGCACAATTCCGTGGAATCGGAAAAGGCTTACAAAGCGGTGCTGGCACAGGAGCCGGATAACGACGAGGCACTCACCGGGCTGGCGCTGGTTTATTCCGATGTAGGCGACACCAAAGGCGCCATTGAAATGCTGAAGCGGGCGAGCGATAAGGACCCGAATCCCCGCACACTGGGCGCGCTGGCCGGTTTTTATGAGCAGACCAACGACTATGTGAACGCCGCGGAGACATGGAAGAAGCTGCTGCCGTTGGTGGGAGACAGCAACAGCAACCGCGTAAAGCGGCAACTGGCGCAGGATCTGCTGTTCGGCGGGAAGACCGACGAGGCGCTGGTCCTTTATAAGGACATCGCTAACGAGGATCCCCGCGATGCGCAGGTGCAGTTGCGGCTGGCGGAAATCTATCGCGACAAGCGCGATTTCGTTTCGGCCCGCACGGCACTTGAGAAAGCCAAACAGGCCGATGCCGATAATCTGGAAATCAAGTATGAAGAAGTGAATCTGCTGGACGCGGAAGGCAAGACCGACGTCGCGATCAACGTCCTGAAGACGATGCTCGAATCGACTTCGAAGAAGGAATATTCGGAAGCCGATAAAGCCACACGCGGAAGCCTGCTGGAGCGTCTGGGCATTCTGTACAGGTCGTCGGAGAGATATACCGACTCACTCGCGGCATTCCACCAGGTGCTGGATTTGGAGCCGACCGATCAGGGCGCGCGCGACAAGGCCTACCGCCAGCTGGTCGAAACCTATCGCGTTTCGAAGAACATGGCCGGCGCGAAGACTGAACTGGACGGCGCGCTGAAGAAGTATCCGAAGGATCGGAATCTGGCGATGATTCACGCATCGGTTCTGGCCGATATGGGCAAAACCGATCAGGCGGCGGCGGAACTGCGTGCCCAGATGAACGGCAAAAAAGATACCGAAATGCTGATGACCATCGCCCAGGTCTACGAAAAAGGTAAGAAGTTCACCGAAGAAGGCAAGGCATTGGACGAGGCGCAGACGCTGGCGGCCACACCGCAGGAGAAACAGGCGGTACAGTTTGCCCGCGGCGCCATGTTTGAGCGCATGAAGAACTTCGAAGCGGCTGAAGCCGAATTCCGCAAAGTTCTGACCCTGGAACCGGACAACGCGGGCGCGCTGAACTATCTTGGCTACATGCTGGCGGATCGCGATGTACGGCTGGATGAAGCGCACAAGATGATTACGCGGGCTCTCGAGCTCGATCCGCAAAACGGCGCGTATCTGGACAGCCTCGGCTGGGTGCTGTACCGGCAGAATCATCTCGAGCAGGCGGAGGATAATCTGCGCCGCGCTCTCGAATTGATTAAGGATGACCCGACGGTCCACGACCATCTGGGCGATGTGTACCTGAAGGAAGGCAAGGTGCGGGAAGCGATTCTGCAGTGGCAGATTTCTCTGAAGGAGTGGGACAGCTCCCCTTCACCCGATTCCGACCCGCAGGACATTGCCAAAGTGGCGAAAAAGCTGGAAGGCGCGCGGGTTCGAATCGCTAAGGAAACAAAGCAGTAAGGGATTCCCGGTAAACAGTTCGACGTACCCGGACGGAAGCGCTTTGCCGTTCCCGTCCGGGAACTCGCGGCCTGGTTCGTTAAGCAAAGTTAACGTGTTGGCTTGTTTACAGCTGCTTCAAACGCATCCGCTGAGAATATAACTGGTTTGATTTGTGCAGCTTACAAGCCTATTTGAGCTTCCCTTGCACGCAATGGCCCAATTCCTGTGCCATAATTGTTTATGAATGGTTGATGACGCAGTATGTCTCAGTTGAACGAAGCGATCGCCCGATACCACCGCATCCTGGAATCTGAACCCTACCGGGACCTCTCCTGGGTGAAGACGATGCAGCAGCAGATGACCGCCGAGAACCTCTCGAGCGGAGGACGCCTGCTTTGCCCGTTTCTCCGTCCCAACTTCGTCACCCAAAAACAGTATGACACGCTGGTGAAAGCGGGAGAGGCGCTGATGTCCGCCATTGACCGCATGCAAAAAATGGCGCTCGCGAACCCGGCTCTGCTTAGCCGCATGCAGTTGCTGCCTGCGGAGAAGATGCTGGCGGCCATCGATCCCGGGTATGACGTGCCGGAAGTGGCGAGCAAGCTGGACCTGCAGATTAACAACGGGTCTCTCCACGTTCTTCAGTACAACCCGGATTCGCCGACCGGAGTTGCTTATTCTGAGGGCCTCTCGGATATCTTCTACGATTGTCCGCCCGTCAAGGAATTTCGCCGCAAGTACAACCTAACCCGGGTTGGCGGCAAGCGTCCGTTTTTGGCTGCGCTGCTTAAAGCGTACAAGCAGTTCGGAGGCTCCGCGAAACCTAATATCGCGATCCTGGAGTTTCGCAATCCGTCTGGCTCGAGCGAGTTTGAGCTGTTCCGGGATATGTTCCGCAAAGAAGGCTTTAACACGGAGATTGTCTCTCCCGAGCAGCTGGAATATCGCAATGGCGTTCTGAAGGCGGGTACGTTCGATATCAATTTGATTTACCGCCGCATCAGCGTGCAGGAATTCCTGGTCAAGTTCGATCTCTCGCACCCGCTGGTATGCGCCTATCGCGACCACAACGTCTGCATGGTGAACAGCTTTCGTTCGGAGCTGGCGCAGAAGCGCGCGATGTTCAGCCTGCTGACCGATGAGACGCTGACGGCCAAATTTCCGCCCGCAGAACGCAAGGCCATCAAAGAACATCTGCCGTGGACGCGGATGGTAAAGTCAGGGACGGCCACCTACAACGGCGAAACCGTCAATCTGCTTGATCTCATTCACGAGCAGCGCGAAAAGCTGGTGCTGAAGCCGAATGACGATAGCGGCGACAACCCCAGCTTTTATGGTTCAGAGCTCGATCAGACTGCATGGGAGCGCGCAGTCCGGCAGGCGCAGCGTTCGCCTTACGTGGTGCAGGAACGCGTGGAAACGGCCCGCTTTTTGTTCCCCATGCTGAATTACGGCCATCTGGAATTTAAGGAGATGCAGGTGGACGTACATCCGCAGGTGTTCCTTGGCAAGGTCTCCGGTTGTTCCAGTTACGTGAGCGCCGCGAACGCCACTGCATTCTCCAATTCGTCCGGGCTGACTCCCACGTTCATCATCGATTCGAAGTAAGTGCGCTCGGTCGAATGGTTCGCCTGGTATAAACAGGCGACCCATTGCCGCGCGAAAATGGTGCCATGCCTGTCCGAGCCTGGCCCCTTGTCCTGTTGTTTCTGTCTTCAAGTTTGAGCGCTCAAACCGATCCGGATCTCAGCGGTCAGGTGGCGGAGCTGCGAGCCATGGTGTTGAAGCTTCAGGCTCGCGTGGATGAATTGGAAAGCCATGGCCGCCAGGCGCCCGCTGCGCAGCCTGCGACCACCCTGCACGAAGCTGTGTCGAGTCCCGCTGCGGCAGTTCCCGCTCCATCCGCGACGTCGCCGGACCTGCTGCGAGGGACCACAGTCAACTTTATGTTCGATGGATATTACGGCTTCAACTTCAGTAACCCGGTGGGACGGGACAATCTGCTGCGTGCATACGATGTCAGCAACGGGTTCAATTTGAGCCAGGGAGCCGTGATCCTGGAAAACGCCCCCGATGTGGCAAACGGGAAGCGCTACGGAGCGCGTTTCGACCTGCAGTTCGGACAGGCAACTTCCACATTGCAGGGTAATCCCAATAACGAACCCCGTCCTGAAATCTATCGCAACATCTTCCAGCTTTATGGAACTTATGTGTTTCCCATCGGTACAGGTCTGAAGGTGGACTTCGGCAAATGGGCGAGTTCCCTGGGTGTCGAAGGCAATTACACGAAGGATCAGATGAACTACTCGCGCGGCTATCTCTTCAATGCTCTGCCGTTCTACCACACAGGGGCGCGAGTAAATTACACAGTCAATGATCATGTCGCGCTGAATTACTGGGCGGTGAATGGGACACAACAAACCGAATCGATCAATGACTTCAAAGATCAGTTTTTTGGGTTGGCACTGGCGCCCGCGAAGACAGTCAACTGGAACATAAACTACTATCTGGGCCAGGAACATCCAGATACCGTTTACTACCCCAACGGAGTGCCGACGGGGCTGCCGGCCAACCTTCCCAGCATCCAGGGCACGCCGTTCGCTCCCATTCCGAACGCGCCAAAAGGCAAGCTGCATATCTTCGACAGCTATGTCACCTGGCAGGTAACACCGAAGTTCACGGCTGCGATCGAGGGTGATTACGTGGTGAGCCGCGAACAGGTCAACTCGGCTCCGGCGCAAGTTTCCGGTGGCGCGATCTTTGCGCGCTACCAGTGGACTCCGAAGATCGCGTGGGCGGCGCGAGCCGAGTATCTTTCCGACCGCGGCGGTTTGTTCAGCGGAGCAACTCAGGCGCTCAAAGAGACTACCTTCACCACCGAGTACAAGTTTGCGGAAGGGTTTCTGGCCCGCCTGGAATGGCGGCGGGATTCGTCGAACCAAGCCTATTTCCTGACCAGCCAGCTGGGCCGGCTGAAGAAGGAACAGAACACGGCAACTCTGGGCCTGGTGTGGTGGTTTGGCCCGAAAACCGGCTCCTGGTAAGGCGGTTTACGAGATCGTAGCGGGCTGCGACCCGTTAACTGACTCGGAGGCAAGCAGGGTGAGATCGCCTGCTTCGATCGCGTAAGCATCGGGGATTTCAGGCCCGCGGCTGACACCCAGTTCTTCGAAACGCCGCGCGGTACTGGTCAGCCGGGTTTCGAGCGAGGTCTTGCCTTTGGAATAGGCAATCACGGCTTTGCCGAGGCTCTTGCCGACGTCGTTGTAGTAGTCCGCGAAAACGCGGATGCGCTCGTAGAGCGTGCAGCCGAGATCGCGAATCTCCTGCGCGTTGCGCGCGAATTGCTCTTGACGCCAGCCAAAAGAGACCGCTTTCAGCAGGGCAATGAGCGTGGTGGGTGTAGCCAGAATAATGTTCTGCGCGACACCGTATTCGATGAGTTCGGGGTCCTGCTGTAGCGCGGCACTGAAAAAGATTTCGCCGGGCAGAAAGGCAATCGCGAACTCCGGCGCCGGTTGAAACTGAGCCCAGTAGGATTTCTCGCCGAGGCTCCTCAGGTGGCGGCGGATCTGGGCGGCGTGCTCTTTGAGCTTCGCGGCGCGTCCGGCTTCCGTGGTCTCTTCAAGCGATTCCAGATAGGCTTTCAGCGGCACCTTGGAATCCACCACGATGCGCTTCTCGTTGGGAAGGCGCACGATCAGATCGGGACGAATGCGGCCGGCCTCACCGGTAAGCATGGCCTGTTCGGTGAAATCGCAGTAGGCCAGCATGCCGCACATCTCCACCACGCGGCGGAGCTGTAATTCGCCCCAGCGTCCGCGCGCTGTGGGGGACCGCAGCGCATCGCCCAGTTTGCGCGTCTCCTCCGAGAGGCGCAGTTGCGATTCCGCCATCTGCTTCACCTGCAACGAAAGCGAGGAGTAAGCGCCGCTGCGCGTCACTTCCATGGCGTGGATGTGCGCTTCCACCTTCTCCAGAGAACTGCGGAGAGGCTTGACCATCTCGTCCACGGCGGTCTGTTTCTTCTCCAGCGCCGTCTCGGCGAGGTGCAGGAACTGTTCGTTGTTGCGGCTGAGCGCGTCGGCCGCCAGGGAGCGAAATTCGTGGGACAGCTGCTCACGGGCCTGCGTAACGGCCTGCAGTTTCTCCTGTTCCGCGCGAAGACGTTCGAGCAGGGTGGCCCGCTCCGCAGACCAGGCCCCGCGCAGGACCAGCCACGCGGCAAGCGCTCCGGCCGCGGCAGCGCAGAAAACGGCATACCAGAACATAAATTCTATTTTACGTTCTTTTCGATGTGAGGGCGACGGTGGCGCGGAGGTTCGCCACGCCGGCAGTGTAGCGACTGTCGGTGACCGAAAACGCAACGGCATCTTCCAGCCATTCATGCCAGACACCATCGGGATCGTGGGACGCTATCGTCAGCGTATATTCACCGGGGCAGAGCTCACAGCGGAAGCCGAAATCGAGCGTAATCACTTCGCCTGCAGTGCAGGGACCGAAATGCAGCCGCTCCAGTTCCGTATTGGTGCCGTAGACGTTCAGGCCGACGCGCGTGCGGACGAGCATGCCCACCACGGGATCCGGCACAGGCGCATGAAATTTTACAGTTACCCGCACTACGGCAAGTTCGCCGCTGCGCCAGAGAACCGTCGCCCGGCCGCTCTCGCCGAGCAGTTCGATGTTTTCGATTTGGGCGCGGCCGTCGCCGCGGCGCATCGCGGGGTTTATGGCCGGCGCGATTCCGTCTGCGTCGTGGCGAAGTTCGTCGGCGCAGTGGGACCGGTAAACGCGAAGCACGTCTTCCGGCGCGCCGCGCTGCCGCATCTTGCCGTCTTCAAACCACCAGATCTCGTCGGCAATCCGGGTCAGCAGTTCCTCGTCGTAAGACACCAGAAACGCAAGGCCGCCCGACCGCCGAAACGCATCTAAAGCGGTGATCGCGCGTTCGCGTTCGATACGGCTGCGCAAGGCGAGCGCGTGGTTCAGAACCAGCGGACTGCTTCCCGCAATGTCGAGGGCCTGCTGCGGCCCAATCGTGCGCGCGTCTGCTAAGCCCGGCGGCTCTCCCAAAATGCCATAAACGGCTGCTTTCGCGTACTCCAAATCCAGATCACCCAGCATAAGATTGTGATGCCGCGAAGCCATTTTGCCACGCGCATTTCGCGTCCCCCATCATAGACCAGCTCAATTCGGCATTCACCATTGCAGCCTGGCTCCACCACCAGAAAGCCAAGGCCATCGGCGAAGGTGCGCGCGGGCCGGCCGTTGGCGCTGGCATGCCAGCCGGGATCGAAATTGGTCTGAACGGAAACGATGTGGTTGGGCTGCGCTGTCGCGAGAATTTCAGCCGAGTGCTGCGTCCTCCAAAGGAAACGGGCTTCGGGGAGAGCGGGATCGTCTATCGCGTCGACATAGGTCTTCACCTGTTCGACATCGACGCCGTTCGAGGGACGCCGGCTCACCAGATGGGGTCGGCGCATCACATGGGCAAGCGAGTTGTTGCGCTGCGGTACGCGATAGATCGCGTCGTCGCCTTCGCGCCAGATTTCCGCCAGTACACCCTGAAACTTCGCGCCATTGGTGAACGCATGATAGTGCTCCCGTGTCCCCGGCCCGCCAGCCTCGATGGCCTGAACGCCCAGCGCTTTGAGCCACAGCACCGATATCTCGACGTCGTTGGTGCCGGCACCGGCGCCGCTCAGAACCTGATACTGGGCAAACCGGTCCACGTAGTTCGGATCTCCCTGTTCGAAGCCGCCGCCGAGCTGCGGCGCTTCGGTGAAATCCTGCAGAAAGAATTGGATACTGCCAGGCACCATTACGCGCGAACCGCTCATGTGTTCATCCAGCCAGTGAGCCACGCGGTATTCCACTGTCGTGGTGATATCGACGGGGTAGATGGTACCGCGAGCATAGTAATGCGCTCTGTAGATCTGGGCGGCGGAGAAAAGGAACAGAGCACAAATCGAAAGCTGCGGCAAGCGTCGCGGCGCATGGCGCAGCGCGAAGGCGACGCACATTACAAGGGTGAGAGTCAGGCCGAAATCCACTTCGAGGTGATAGCGCTCGGGCTGCGGCACCACGTTCCATCCAAACCAGGAAGAGCCCAGACCAATCCAGCTCACCAGCGCCGAGAAGAGGGCCAGCATCTGAAGATAAGCAGGCGTCCGCAGGCGGAACATCCCATACTTCAAGGCGGCAAGCGCGAGAAGGGCCAGCGGCGCCGCCCTAAGCATCGCGGAAGTGGCATGCGTGAAATCGCCGCCGATAGTCTGCGCGTTGAACTGGATGGTGCGGATGAGCGAGGGGGGGATCCACGGCATGGCGACCAGGTATGTGGCAGCGCCGAGAGCGGCTGTCGCGACCCAATCACGCCGCGTCGCACCCGCAGCCAGATAACAGAACACCAGGGCGGCGAGCGCAAACGCGCCAAGCCAGTTGGTGTAGACGACGGCAATTAAGCTGAGCGAGGCCAGGCCCCAGTAGAGCGGCGTTCGCTTCTCCAGTGCAAGATCGATACAGTAAACCGCAAGCGGCAGAAGCGCCAGCGCGGCAACATGCGGTCCATCGCCGTAAGCCACCAGAGTGCCGAGACGGCGCGGCCGCAATGGATGCCCCATATCGGCAGCCACTTTGGGGACCAGCAGGCCTACTGGCGAGAACACGGAATAGAACAGCGCGGCGCAAAAGCTTTCGAACCCGCGGCGAGAGAGCCGGCCCAGCAGCAGGTACGCAAACACAGGACCGGCACAATAGAACAGCGCTGTGACGAAGTGATGCGCGCGCGCCGGCGAGACGCGGAAACCTGCCGCCGCAAGCGCGGTCAGCACGTGCAGCAAGGGCGGATAGGAATTGTGGAACGGAATGCCGCCATACCAGGCAGGCCACCACGCCAGATCGCGCCAGCTGGAAAGGATGTGCCGGCTGATGCCGATATACGCGCCCTCGATGGAATCCATGCGGTGGCTCCATTCGAGCCCGAAGAGCCTCCAGCAGATATAAGCGTTGATGGTGAAAAGAATGGCGGCGTAGAGGTAGGCGCGTTTACGCATGCGGCGGCGGAAGGTGGGGCAACAGCAATCGTCGCAGATCATCCACGCCTTTGGCTGCCGCGAGCAGGATCGACCATTCCAGAGGATGCCGGTAGCGGGGATCGTACTGCACCACGTAATAAACCAGCGGGAACAGCAGCCAGATACTAGCGAAAACCCAAGCCGCGGGCGACCGGTAAACCCCGAACAGCGCGAGCACAACCAACACGGTGAAGTAAGCGGAAGGAAACCAGAACAGGCGAATGCGGGTGACCGAGAGCGCGATGAAGCGCGCCGGATGGTCCGCCATCCAGGCGAATGCGCGATCCAGCTTTTGCCTGTTGTAAGCCACTTCGCCGTAGTAGCAGACGCGATCAGCCTCCGCGAGCGACAAGCTGGGGTGCGCAGCGCGGTGCAGACCCAGACGCAGATTCTCCCGCAGCGCCGGTGCGGCCTGGTCGCGATTCGAGATGGCCAGTTCGAGACCGAAATTGTCCCGGCTCCAGATCCAGCTGCCGAGACTCTGATGATTCCGCCACGCCCACGGCAAAAGAAAGAGCGGCGCAAGAGTGAGCGGCAGCCACCAGCGCCTCGCAATCGCCAGGGCGGCGAAAACCGGCGCGGTGACCGGGGAGAAGAGAAGCCCCGCGGCCATGGGCAGGTGCGGCCGGGTCAGGGCGCAGTAAAAGAACAGCATCAGCACCAGCGCTGCCCACGGGGATTCCGAGTTTCCGGAGATTTCTTCGTATCGGTTCAGTGGAAAGATCGCGCCAAAAAGACCTGCCGTGATTCCGACCGTCGCCTGAAAGCTGCACGCGCGTGCCAGCAATGGCAGGAAGGCATACGAAAGAGAGCTCATCACGCAGGCAAGCACCCGCTTCGCAGTGTCCCCCGCCAGTGCGTCCCCGAAGAGGCCGTAAACCGCACTCAGCACCAGAGGGTAGCCGGGAGCGATGTGCGCGGTGGGTCCGGTAGGGATTCCGAACGGGTCCGCGAAGCCCGCCCCGTGCGCGAGCGAGAGCGCAACGCGAACGTTCTCGTATTGCTGGTCGACGAAGCCAAGCGATGTCAGGCTCGCGGCGACGCGTACGGCAAGCGCCAGCACGAAGATGGGGAAAAACCACGCCAAGCTAAGATGATTATCGATGCACGATCCCGAAATCGTTGAGCAAATGCGTTCGGAATGGAACGAGAGAGCCCGGGAAGATGCGCATTATTACGTTGCCTTCGGAAGGCGGGAACAGGACGACGAAGAGTTCTTCGCCACCGGCGCGGATGTCGTGCGGGCGCTCGAATCGGAGTTGAAACGGGTTCCCGGCGCGAGGACGGCTCTCGAGATCGGGTGCGGACCCGGACGGCTGCTGCGGCCCATGAGCCGGCATTTCGCGGAAATTCATGGCATCGATGTAGCGGACGAAATGATCCGGCGCGCCGAGCGCAATCTCTCCGGAATCGCGCACGCGCATGTGCATCATGCCGCTGGCAGCGATCTGGCGCAGTTTGCCAGTAGTTACTTCGATTTCGTCTATTCCTATGCCGTTTTTCAGCACATTCCCTCGGGCGAAGTGGTTTTCGGCTATTTGCGCGAGGTGGCGCGTGTCCTGAAAGCCGGCGGTGTCGCGCATTTGCAGCTGAACGGCCTGCCGAAGAGTTCCCAGAATTACACCACCTGGAGCGGGTTTCGCATTAGTGCGCAGGAAGTGCGCGACTTTGCCCGCGACAATGGCCTGCAGCTGCTGGCTCTGGACGGCGTAGACACGCAGTATATGTGGACCACGTGGCGCAAAATGGAGGCACCGCGCGTGCGCGCCATCTCGAATGCTCACAGCGGCGAGCATGCCATTCCGCAGCGGGGCCGCCTGGCCTGCGCCTCGTTATGGATTGAAAATCTGCCGGCGGGATGCGACCTGAATACGCTGGAAGCAACGGTGGATGGATTGCCGGCTGTGGGCGTCTATGTCGGGCCGCTCGTGAACGGACTCTCGCAATTCAACGTGCTGCTGCCGCCCGGAACACGCACGGGTCTCGTGCCTGTCGAGATTGACTGGATGGGACATCCGCTCTGTGAGAAGGCTTGGATGCGTGTGATTCCGCCGGGACCTGCCGTGCCGCGAGTCGAGGCTGTGACAGACGGGACCAACCTGCTTTCTTACCGGCGCATTGAGCGCGGATCAGTGAAGGTTCAGATGGAAGAAGTGGCCGAACCGGAGGGATTCCGGGCTTGGGTAGGCGGCGCGCCGGTCCGCGGGACGGAAATGTTTTGCATCGATCCGCGGAACCAGCGCTGGGATATCAGCTTTCTGCTGCCGGAGGGCATACTCCCGGGCGGCCACGAGTTACAAATGCAGCTGGGCGAGCGCAGGCTGGCGCCGATTCCGATCGAGGTGGTCGGATGACGCTTCTTCTGGCGTTGCTGATGTTCGCGGTCAGCGACGAGACTGCCGTGCGGGACAAATTGCGGGCGGGCACGGGCGTGGTCGAATTGCCGGCTGGCGTGGTGGAAGTTTCTTCCGAAATCGTGATCCCGACCACGGCGCACGACCTGGAGATTCGCGGTGCGAAGGCGGGAACAGTAGTCCGGGCGTCGACCGCGTTCAAAGGGCGCGCGCTGTTCGTCTGCCTCGGCGGAAAAAACATCCGGTTCACGGGCTTCGAGATGGCCGGGAATCGCGAAGCCCTGGAGTCTCCCGCGGGGCTGCCGCCTTCAGACGTTCCCTTCGTGCGGTTCACCAGGAATAGCGGCATCCTGGCGCAGAATGTTTCGGGACTGGTCATATCCGCGGTGAGCATGCGCGAGATCGCCGGTTTTCCTGTCCTGGTTTCGGCATCGAATCACGTGCGCATCGAGAAAGTGGATATTCAGGACAGCGGTTCAGAAAACGCCAAAAAGCGGAACAATGCGACGGGCGGCATTCTGCTGGAAGAGGGTACCACCGATTTCGAAGTACTCAACTGCAGTGTGGCGAATGTTCTGGGGAATGGCATCTGGACGCATTCCCTTTACCGATCGGCGCGTAATGCCCGGGGACGAATCGCCGAAAATACCATCTCCGGAGTCGCCCGCGACGGAATTCAAGTGGGGCACGCAACCGCCATTCGAGTGGAGAAAAACACGGGCGAGCGCATCGGCTTTCCTGTCGCGAAGGTGGATGTGGAAGGCGGCGCCATCCCCGCGGCGCTGGACACCGCCGGCAATACCGACCACTCGATTTACGCCGATAACCGATTCGCCGAAGTGAACGGCAAGTGCATCGATCTCGACGGTTTCCACGATGGCGAGATTCGCGGCAACAGCTGTGAAAATCGCCAGCAGCCCGAAGCGTATCGGTTTGGAAACTACGGGATTGTCATGAACAACAGTAACCCGGACATGCAGTCCCGGAACATAACGATCACCGATAACGTTCTCGACGGGACGGTGTTCGGCGGCATCTTCGTGATCGGGTCGGGGAACCGGATCACGCACAATCATCTGCTGAACATCAACATGGCGCACTGCCCCAATCGCGCGGCTCAGTTCGGTTGTTTTCTGGGGAAAGACGAACCGGATATTCTGCGCACCGGCATTTATCTGGGCCGCGGAGCGGAGCGGCCTGACGTGGCAAAAGGCAATGTGGTGGAAGACAATGAGATCAGCGGCTTCCAGATGGGCCGGTTTTGCATCGTTGCCGGACCGGGCGTCACCCTTGAAGCCAATACCATCGAGCGCAACAACTGCTCAGACGACGCCACGGTAAACGCGCGAAATGGCGTGCACGATCTTCCGGTACGGCGGATTCTCAAAGTGATCGAACGGCAGGAACTCGCCGTCGCGCCAGCTGGAATACGACCAGCGCGCTAAGATCGCCAGGTATTCCTGACGTTCCTTCGGCGCGCGCTCGCAATTCCCCGCCCCGGCGAAAACCTCCCGCAGCCGTTGATCAAGCGATACGGGCTTGCCTTCCGCGAGCTCGAAGTTGATGCGGTGCATCCCCTGCCAGTGGCCGCCGCGCACGAAGGACAGCTCCATAGCATTGGACTCGACGCTTCGTGTGACCGCAACCCCGTGAAGCCGATCGAGGTCGCGCACCATTTCGTCGCGAAGCTGCAGCACTTCTTCGATCTTCTCCGCGCGTTTGTGTTGGCGCGCGGCCTCTTCGAAATCCATCTCCTGACTTAAACGATCGCGTGCCGCGAGAACCGGTGCGAGCAGCGACTGCCCGCCGGTCGAGAGAAACTCCGCCGCGCGGTTTACCTCATGGCGGTACTCGTCCTCACCCACGGCGCCTTGGCACGGGCGCAGACACATCGACATTTCGCCATAGAGACAGCCGGGGTGATCGGGAGATGGCGCAAGATCCTCCTGGCAGCGCCGGATCTGAAAGAGATCGAGAAACTGGGACTCGAAGCGCTCGGCTGAAGCCCTGCTGCGGAAAGGTCCGAAATGGAGCCCGTGACGGCGCGGGAAGCGCGACGTCACCTGGCTGCGCGGGAACGCATTTGCGAGCTGCAGCCTGACATAATGCGGCAGCCGCAGGTGCAGATATTCGAGGTAGCTACTCGGCGAACAGGCGGCGCGCCTGCTCGTACATTGTGATCTGGGATTCCAGCGTGGAGCCGGTCAGCCAGTATTGAACACCAATTGACGAGTTCCGCACTTTTTCCATGCGGGAAAGCCGCCGCAACCGGCGCCGCAGCAGACTTGTGCGGGCAAGGTATGGTTCGCCCTCACTCACGCGCAGCAGAAACACGGCGGGCCGGTCAGGGACTTCGGCAAGGGCGGCTTCTTCGAGCGCAACCTCCATCTCTCTACAGCATGTCACCACCGCCCCGGCCCGCGGCAAAATCAGCGTGTCTGGCTGTAACACGTCCCATCCAGCCGCAAATCCCGGGCCGCGGGTGCCGGCACCGCTCCCGGCATCTGGGCGGGTGCAGCGGCATCCGGCTCCGCCGGCATGGCTTCTCCAGCTGACGCCTCGCTCGGCCGCCGCATCTTCTCGATCCGTCGAATATTCTGAAGCGAACGTAGGGCGGCGGTGCGTACGCCTGGGTGGTTGTCCTTCATCAGCATGGTCAGCGTCTGAATAAAGTCGGTGTCCCCCATCTTCCCCATGGTCCATGCGGCTGTCATGCGGAAATCGGCCTTGTTGTCGTGCGCGAAGCGCTTCACAATGTCGCTGACCTCTTCCTGTCCTGCCAGATACAGACCCATAATTGAATTGCCGACCACCCGGTTATGCTGATCTTCAATGCCGGCCCGGAAAAGTGCCACAACGTCCGGACTGTCATTCCCCCACACGGCCTCAATGGCGTTGGCGCGCACCCGGGGATCCTTTGTCTCGACAATCAGCCGCTTGGCGAAAGCGACATTCTGCACCCGCTTGCCGATCAGGAGCGCAGCCTTGGACGAAATTTTCTGATCCGGATAGCGAGTCAGATGGCTCAAAATGGGAACCACTCGCCTGCCTGGTGAAATTTCATCCAGAATGTCGAGCGTGCGTTCGGCCTGTTCGCCGGTCAGCGTGTCCGGCGTGGCTCCGTTGCGTGCCGGCAACTGCCGCGCAAACCGAATGTCGAGCGAAGCATCCACTGCCATCAGCCTGCGAGAGAGCAACACCGCCTGCGGACGCGTGAACAGCGCAGGATTCGAAAGCTGCTGAAACAGGCGCGGTTGACGAACCAGCAGCATGGCCAAAAAACGATGACCGGGGCTGTCGGTGCTCCTCATCAGGATGGACGCCGCAGCCGGAGCGAAAAGGCCGGGTGTCTCTGTGGCAAAACGGCGAATGGTCCGCGGTGCCAGCTGATTTTCGGAAAACTCCGCAAGGGAGCGCACCAGAACGTCGCGCACAACGTTTTCCTGATTCGTCATGCCACAGTAATCGGCAGAATACAAAAAATGGTTTAGCCGAAGCAAACGAGGCGTAAAGATAGGGGCCACATGGAGCTGCGCCCGTGCGCGAGTCGCCCCATGTGGACGGTTGGGACAAGGGGGATTGTCCTTACCAGCTAAGACGAGTGTTTGACGAAAATGTTTCCTCTATTCGTAAGGAATTTTTTCGGCGATGATTTTGTTCGCCTCGGTTAAAAATTCTTCAATGCTGCGAACACCCTGGTCGCCATGTTTGCGATTTCGAACGGAAACCTGCCCATTCGCCGCTTCCCGGTCGCCAACCACCAGCATCCACGGGATCTTCTGCATCTGCGCATCGCGGATTTTCAGGTTCACCTTTTCCTTGCGGTCGTCCAGAGTGGCGCGCATGCCGGCGTCTTCCAGCTTCTGCCGCACTTCCCGCGCATACTCCAGCTGCCTGTCCGTAATGGGCAACACAGCGGCCTGCACGGGCGCCAGCCACGCCGGGAAAGCTCCTGCATACTGTTCGATCAGAATGCCGAAAAAGCGCTCGATGGAACCATAGAGCGCCCTGTGCACCATATATGGCTGGTGTTTCTTCCCATCCTCGGCGATGTACTCCAGATTGAAGCGGCGCGGCAGGGTGAAATCGAACTGCACGGTCGAGAGCTGCCAGAGCCGCCCAATAGCATCCACCAGCTTCATGTCGATCTTGGGACCGTAGAAGGCGGCTTCGTTCGGCATGAGCTTCACCTTCAGATTCAGGCGCTCGGTCGCCCTCTTCGAGTGATTTCTCCGCCAACTCCCACTGCTCGGGCGAACCGTCGTACTTCCCGCTTGCACCCTGATCCCAGGTGGAAAGCTCCGCTTCATAGTCGGTGAAGCCATACGTCTTCAGAGTGTCCACCGCAAATTCGAGGCAGTTAACGATTTCGTCCTCGATCTGCTCAGGCGTGCAGAAAATGTGGGCGTCGTCCTGACAGAATCCGCGGACGCGCAGCAGCCCGTGCATGGTTCCTGAGCGCTCATAGCGATAAACCGTTCCCAGTTCGCCCAGCCGGACCGGCAAATCGCGATAGCTGTGTGGCTTGTCGGCATAGATCAGAATGTGGAACGGACAGTTCATCGGCTTCAGCTGGTATTCAGCATCGTCCAGCTCCATCCGCTTGAACATGTTGTCGCTGTAGAAATTAGCGTGGCCCGAAGTCTTCCACAGGTCGTGACGCGCCACATGCGGCGTGTAGACCAGCGAATAGCCGCGCTTCACGTACTGGTCGCGCATCCAGTCTTCAATGATTCGCCGAACCGTGCCGCCTTTCGGATGAAAGAAGATCAGCCCGGGACCGGCCAAATCCTGAATGCTGAAAAGATCGAGCTCCTTGCCCAGACGCCGATGGTCGCGCCGTTTGGCTTCTTCCAGCCGCGCCAGATACTCGTCCAGCTCCTTCTGGGTGAACCAGGCTGTGCCGTAAATGCGCTGCAGCTGCTGGTTCTTTTCGTCGCCTTTCCAGTAGGCGCCAGCCACTGAAAGCAGCTTGAACACTTTCAGTTTGGAACTGGAAGGCACGTGAGGGCCGCGGCAGAAATCGATAAAGTGCGGTCCCAGCGTGTATTCGGAAAATACGCTGTCCGCCCGTTCCTCGATCAGTTCCACCTTCATCCCTTCGCCCTGAGCGCGGTACTTCTCCAGGCCCAGCTCCTTGGGCGTCAGGACGCGCTCAAACTTCAAATCCTGACTCTGCAGCTCGTGCATGCGCTTCTCGAGCTTCTCCAGATCGTCACTGCTGAACGGCTCGCTGCGCAGGAAATCGTAATAGAAACCGTTATCGATCGGCGGACCGATCCCGAGCTGTGTTCCGGGAAAAAGTTCCAGAACCGCCGCCGCCAGCAGATGCGCGGTCGAATGGCGGTAGACGTAGAGGGCATCCGGATCCTTGTTGGTCAGGATCTGCACCGTCGCATCGCCGTCCAGCGCGCGCGAAAGGTCCCACATTTCGCCGTTCACTTTAGCGACTAGAGCCGCGTCGGCAAGCCGCGGGCTGATGGATCGGGCAATGTCGAGCGGCGTAGTTCCCTGCGGCACCATCTGGATGGAGCCATCGGGCAACGTAATCTGAATGGTGCTTTGTTCGGCGCTGACACTCATGGGGAAATTTCAGCGTATCATTTCCCTGTTATGGTTCACCTGGCGCTGCTGCGTGGAGTCAATGTGGGGGGCAGGAACAGGCTGCCCATGAAAGATCTCGCCGCCATCTTCGAAAAAGCGGGTTGCAAGGGCGTTCGAACCTATATCCAGAGCGGCAACGTCGTCTTCGAAGCTCCCGCGGCTGTGGCGCGGCGCTGCTCCACTCTGGTCCCGGAGCAGATTCGGGAATGCTTTGGCTTTGAGTCGCCGGTAATCGTGAGGTCAAAGGAAGATCTCCGCTCCGTGTGGACCGGCAACCCGTTTCTCCTGCAGGGCTCGCCTGAAGAAACCCTGCACGTGTACTTTCTGGACGCCCTGCCCGAACACCAGCGCGTCGCGGATCTCGACCCAAAGCGATCATCGGTAGATTCGTTCCTGGTGCGCGGCCGTGAAGTGTATGTCCAATGCCCCAATGGCCTGGGCAACACGAAATTGTCCAACGCGTGGTTCGATTCCAAACTGAAGACCGTGAGCACGTGCCGCAACTGGCGCACCGTCAGAACGCTTCTCGAAATGATGGAGTCTGCTTGACCGGAAGGCTGCATCAGGTTACGAACGAACCTTCGATCAGTCATCCGGCTTACTTTCTGCAAAGCAGTTTTACCCCGGATAGCTCGCAGTTGTTCTTCACTGGGTATCGCACCGGGACTCCTGAACTTTACATCACCGGGTTTCCAGCAGGTGAGGTGAGAGCACTCACGCGCGCCGAATCCATCCATCCTTTCTCGCCGGCACTTCATCCGGACGGCCTGCGCATCTTCTACGTCGCGCAGGGCGCCGTGCGCTGGGTAGACTATCGAACGGGCATTGCCCAAACCGTAATTGACACCGGCCGCGCGCAACTGGGCGAATGTTCGCTGGATCGTAGCGGCGAATGGCTGGTCGCGGCGATGAAAGAGGGAACGCAGGCAGGGCTTCTGGTATGCCGTACCGATGGGTCCGGCGCGCACCGCATCCCGTTTCCCCGAACCGTAATTCACCCGCAGTATCATCCGCTCGATTCCGAGTGGATTGAATTTGCAGGCGATCCCGCGCCGCGCATGCACCGCGTTCGGCGCGATGGCTCGGGCCTCGAGTGCCTGTACCAGCACGGCAACGACGAATTCGTGGTTCACGAAACGTTTCTGGGCAATACCGGCGATCTGGTTTTTACCGTTTGGCCGCGCGCGCTGCGCCGCATGGACTGGACTTCGCGGCAGATCCGCACCATTACCGAGTACGCGGATACCGTGAACGCCTGGCACATCACCCCCAACCGAGCCGGCGACCGCATTCTCTGCGACACCAATCATCCCGACCGCGGATTATTTCTGATCGATGTCGCCACGGGAGCGGCGAAGTTCGTCTGTCTGACGGAATCGAGCAATCAGGGGACGCAGTGGAGAAGATCGCGGTACGCCCTGCCCGCTGATTTCGAAGTGGCGCGAAGTGCTGCTGCTTCCGGCGCGCTGAGCTGGATGGAAACTGCGGCGGATTCGGTCTATGGCCCGCAATGGACGCATCCGCATCCTTCGTTCTCGCCCGATGAGAAGCTGGTCAGCTTCGCCAGCGACCGCACCGGCTGCACGCAGGTTTACGTTTTCGAACCGGAACCCGGCAGCAGTTTCTGAAAACTGGTTTCGATTCTGGTCTTCAGGCTTGCCTGAGAAATCAGCCGTTCCAGGAAGCCAAGATCCGCGTCCACCGTGATCTCCTTGTCCGTCACCTCCACCGTCCCGTGGATCGGGTTGTGCAGGAACCCCATTTTCGCCTGAAACGCAAAGCTCATCACAGAGCCGTTCCAGCTTCGCTGCGTGTTGGTGATTTGCAGCGCGGCGATCGGCAGACCTCGGAAGAGATCGTCAAACGATAGATCCACCGCGCGCATCGCCTCTTGCTTGCTCGTACGGTGAGGCATGGTGACGCGCATGCTTCAAGGGTATCGCTTATTTGGTGACTGCCGGAGCGGACGTCCGGACAAACGTATACGCGTGACGAAAGGCAAACGCCCTCCCCGGCGCCGCGGTTTCACGCGTCATCTCGAGAATGTTCCGGCCAATCCGCAGGGTGGTCCGGATTTCCGCAGGAGCCTTGTTCTCGCTGCCGGTTCCGTTCAGTTCCAGTGTGCCGCGCCCGTCGCGCAGCTGTGCCAGTACGCCAATGGAATCGTTTTCCTCCACCTTTCCCTCGCCATTGCTCACGGTGTAGCGTGCGGCTTCCCCATCAATCTGCGCGAACGCGGTATTCGAGCGTGCCGACCCACGAACCTGTTAGTGCGCGCACTAAGTCGGCTGCCTGCTGTTCTTTTCCTGCGCCACGGAGGAGCAGAGGAGAACAGCCGGTGTGAGAGCCAAATGGTTCACCCGCATACCTGAGCTTCGGTGCCTCGCGGTCAAGTCCGGATGTAACGATGTTGCATCCCCGCGCACCACCTCGCGTAAAGTCCTAAGGGACTTACTAAATCAACAAGGAGGAAACAAAATGTCTGACGTAGAAAAGCAGATTAGCGTAAAGCTGTCGAAGAACGCGGAACTGGAAGGTGCGCAGGAGATGGTTGACGCGCAACTCCGCAACCTGCCGCGCCCCGGCTTCAGCCTGCACATTCAGTTTGGTGCAGCTGCAACAGCCGGCGAGGAGTAGGCGTCTGAACCTGGGCCCCGCAAGGCGCGCTTCCCGGCTTAGCGCATGACTATTCCGGAAAGCGCGCATTGCTTGATCACTCGGGAGAGTTCTTATGAGTCAGCCATCGATTACGGACCTGAATATTGTTTTCAAGATCAGCGAGCGCTGCAATCTGAAGTGCGATTACTGTTACTTCTTCTTCAGCGGGGATAACACATGGAAACAACACCCGCCGCTTGCGCCTCGCCAGGTGATCGAAGACCTTGGCGCGTTCTCTGCTCGTGCGGCGCGTGACCATGATCTGCGAAGGATCACCCTGATTTTTCACGGCGGCGAACCGCTGCTGTTGAGCCGGCCCCGGTTCACCGAGATGTGCGACTCTCTGCGGCGATATGAAAAGGGCTTCCGCTTCAGCTTCGGCCTGCAGACCAACGGCGTCCTCGTGGATGAAGAATGGATCGGCATCTTCGAGCAGCATCAGATATCGGTCGGGCTCTCGCTTGACGGACCGCGTGCCGTTAATGATCTGCACCGGCTGGATTTCAAAGCGCGCAGTTCCTATGAAAGGACAGTTGCGGGCCTACGGCTTCTGCAGGAAGCGGCTGCCCGCGGCCGCATCCCGGAACCCGGACTGCTGTCCGTCATCAATCCGGAAGCCGATGGCGCGGAGGTTTACCGCCATTTCGCACACGATCTCGGAGTGCGCCGCATGAGCTTTCTGACGCCGGATTACACGTGGGATTCCGGAGTCGCCGAACCGGTAGTGCGTGGTGTCGAACAGTTTCTGCGGACATCGCTGCGGGCCTGGCTGGAGGACAAGAATCCTCAGGTCACCATTCGGCTGTTTTCGGAACTGCTCGCCGCGATGGTGGACGTGCGTGCAATGGAACTCGTCCAGGCGCACCGCGACGATTACCGGAACATCATTTCCGTCTCGTCCAATGGAGACCTGGGCCCTGAAGACACGTTGAAGACCTTGGATCCGCGCTTTCGGTCTCTCAATTTGAATGTCGCGACCGGCAATCTGTCGGACCTTCTTGAATCGGCGGCATGGCGCGAACAAGATGAAGCGGCCACGCTGAAGCCCGCGGGTTGTCGCGATTGCGGATGGTGGAAGCTCTGCAAAGCCGGCCGTCCTGTCAATCGCTACTCGTTCGGCAGCGGGTTTGCCAACCGCTCCCTTTACTGTGCGGGATTGCAGGACATGTATGCGGAGATTGGCGCGTTTCTGGTACGCAACGGTATGCCGATGTCCGAACTGACGCAGCGGCTGGCGAGTTAAAGGGTGAAATGAGCGATCTGCTATCCTGGGCGCCGGCATTTGCCAGCCCGCTTTGTGGAGACTCTTCGGGCCTCACAGGCGCGCTGGCTTCCGGCCGGCTGAAAAGCACGCAGCGGCTGATCGCGGGTTCCCTGGCCGAGAGCGGTCGAACGCAGCTGGCGGCATCCGTACTCATGCTGACCGCAGGCGAGCAGTCGGCGTGGCGTCCGGAGACAGGCCTCGCGCTTTTAGCACACGAACGCCAGCGGCATCAACTCGCCGCCCTGCAATTCGCTTTAGCCTGTGCCGGAACGGGAGGAACCGCGGACGTGGCGTTTCGTCTGTACCGCCCGGAGTGGCTGTATCTGGATGGCTGGCTGATCGCCGCAAACGGCGACTGCGCGGTTCAAAGCGACGGAACCCGTATTCGCATTTCCGGCCGCTCGTTCGTGATAAATCAAAACCGCTGGGCCCCAGTGGAAAGCAACGCGGGACCCTGGACCGCGCACGCCAGCGGCGGACTGGCCCCGCGATACGTAACCGTCAGCGGCCTGACTCACACGGTGGAGGGCTTCCCGTGGATCGAAAGCGAGCCCGTCTGCTCTGAGTCAACTGCGGCGGCTGGGAACGATGACCCTGCCGCCGTGATCCGTGAGGCCTGGAAGCTGATCCTCGATCACGCTCCGGTTTTCGACCTCTGGATCGCCGCGACCGCGCAGGGGTGCCTGCTTCTCGAAAGTGGCAGGGACGGCGTCGCGCAATCGGGGAGTTCCTTCGACCATCCGGGTTTGATCGCCCTCTCACCGCCGGATTGCCCGGTCTTCTGCGGCGAGGTCCTGGTGCATGAGTGTTCCCACCAGCAGCTGATGCTTTACAGCATGGCGGCGCCGATGGTCGTCAGCGGCACGAGCGAGATGTCGTACTCTCCCATTAAGCGCGCCAACCGCACCACTGATCGCGTGCTGACCGGCGCGCATGCGGTGGGAAACATGATCCTCTACTACGCGCAGCTGGAACAGAAAATGGAGCTCAGCCGTGAAAGCCGTGCGCGATACCAGCGGCACAGGCGCTGGTTTGCTGACGATTACGCGCCAGCGCTCCACGCCAGTAAGACGCTGACCGAAGCGGGGCGCGCGCTTTGGCAAAACTTAGCTGAAACGGTTGAACGGAATTGGTCGGGCTGGCGGGATTCGAACCCACGGCCTCCTGCACCCCAAGCAGGCGCGCTACCAGGCTGCGCCACAGCCCGAACTTTCTAGTCTACACGGTTCGCCAAACTGGTTTGCAAAACTTCGATGCTTTTCTGCAGCTGCTCAATCTTCTGAATCACTTCCGCATGCTGCCGATCATCGGAACCCGGCTTCCGGCCTTTCATCGCAAACACGCCGCCCGGCTCCAGAGTCACGCTTTCCACGTCTTCCATATCGTTGAAGCCCTGCCGGTGGATCACGGCATCCAGTTCCGATTCGGTCAGCAGTTCCTTCGCGAGCGCCTTCCGGTCAACCACTCCATTCACGACGAGGTGCGTTGCCGACCCTCCCAGCACTTCATTCATGTGGCGATGCCGGAAGAGAAAGCGCACCGTCAGGTAATTCGTCGCAAACAGCGAGAGCGCGCCAATCAGTCCGCCCGTTACCGAGTTGTCGTCACCAATGATCGCGTTCTGAACCGTGTTGGAAACCGAAAGCAGCACCACCAGATCGAAGGGATTCAACTGTGCCAGTTCCCGCTTTCCAAACACCCGCAGCAGGATGATGATGGCCGCGTACACAATCATGGGACGCAGCATTTTTTCTAGCACCGGCAAATCCAGGTGGAACATGTGGTGAAGCATCGAAACGATTATGTACTACTTTTAGTTGCAAAGTGATTTGCATCGACATACACTGGCGCTATGGGTTCCGTTCACCCGATTCGCGAGACCCGGCTGCCTCCGCACTCGCTCGACGCACAAGCACTCGATAATCTCCGCTTCATCCGCCGCACCATGGAATCGGCGGCGGCCTTCACCGCGGTTCCCGGCAAGGGCGGCGTGTTCATGGGAATCAGCGCTCTGGAAGCAGCCTTTGCCGCGGCCAGCCGCCACGATCCACTTAGCTGGCTCGCCATTTGGATTGGGGAAGCGCTGCTCGCCATGGCAATTGGGTTCGTTTCGGCAAGAATCAAACTGAACCGCGCGGAAACCCCGGTCATCGCCGGCCCGGCACGGAAATTCGTTCTCGCGTTGCTGCCTTCCATCTTCATCGGCGGGGTGCTGACGCTGGTTTTCTTCCGCGCCGGTCTCACGGGCGAACTTCCCGGCCTCTGGCTGCTGGTCTACGGTACGGGCGTATTGTCCGGCGGCGCCTTCTCCGTTCGCATTGTGCCGGTAATGGGCGTTTGTTTCCTCGCGCTGGGCCTCGCGGCCGTGTGCGCGCCGGCGGCCTGGGGCAATTGGTTCCTCGCGGCGGGATTCGGCTTTGTTCACATCATCTTCGGGACGGTGATCGCACGGAGGTTCGGTGGCTAAATCCGGCGCGGCACACAAATCCGACGACACGCCCGAGAATGCCTCAGCCCCAAAGCTGGACCGGCTGATTCACGAGCGCCTGCGGCTTGGCATCCTGAGCGCCCTCGCGGTGAACGACAGCCTGACGTTCAACGAGCTGAAAAAGCTGATGGAAACCACTGACGGAAACCTTAGCGTGCACGCCCGCAAACTGGAGGACGCCGGCTACCTCTCCTGTGACAAATCGTTTGAGGGCCGCATGCCTAAGACGGAATACCGGTTGACCTCTGCCGGCCGTAAAGCCTTCGAGAAATATCTGGACCACATGGAAGCGCTCATCCGCACCATGCGAAAAGGCTGACATGCACGTCGCGATCATCATGGATGGCAACGGAAGATGGGCGGCGCGCCGCGGCTTGCCGCGCATCGCCGGACACCGCAAGGGCGCGGAATCCGTGCGCCACGCGGTGGAGAGTTCTCCCGCACTTGGAATTTCGACGCTCACGCTCTACGCCTTCTCTTCCGACAACTGGAAACGTCCTTCCGCCGAAGTTCGCGCTCTCATGCAGCTCTTCCGCCTCCATCTGGATGCTGAGACCGACCGCTGCCGAAGCGAAGGCGTCCGCATCTCGGTCATCGGCCGAAGGGACCGGCTGCCCGCCTCCCTCATCCGCAGAATCACCTCTGCAGAAGAAGCCACCGCGAACGGAACGGTTCTCCATCTGCGTCTCGCCGTGGATTATTCCGCGAGAGAAGCCATTGCCGGAGGCAAGGTCGGGCCGGATGTCGATCTGCTCATCCGGACTGGCGGCGAGCAGCGCCTCAGCGACTTCCTGCTATGGGAATGTGCGTACGCCGAGCTGCGCTTTGACCCCTGCATGTGGCCCGATTTCCGCGCCCGCGAGCTGCGGGAATCCGTCGCATGGTTCCACGCCCGTGAGCGGCGCTTCGGCGGCTTGCCCGGTCTGGGACAATTAGGTTCTCACGATGCACAAACGGGGAACGTTCATCACGTTCGAGGGGATAGATGGCTGCGGTAAATCCACACAGCTGCGGCTGCTGGGGGAGCGGCTGCGCGCGGAACGCCGCGACGTGGTGGAAACAATCGAGCCTGGCGGCACGCTCATTGGCCGTCAAGTCCGCCGAATTTTGCTCGACCCCTGCAATCACGAACTGAACCCGCGCGCGGAGCTCCTGTTGTATTTCGCGAGCCGTGCGCAAAACGTCGAGGAGATCATCCGGCCGGCGCTGGCCGGCGGCGCCATCGTGCTGTGTGACCGCTTTACCGATTCCACGCTGGTTTATCAAGGCTCCGGCCGTGGTCTGGATCCCGAACCCATTCTCGAGCTGGACCGGATTGCGTGCGCCGGCTTGCAGCCGGACCTCACCCTGCTGATCGATATCGACCCCGCCACCAGCATGGCGCGGTCGCAGCAGCGCAACGAGCGCCTGGCCAGCGCGGAAACGCGCATCGACGATGAATCCGCCGCCTTCCATATGCGCGTTCGGGACGGCTATCATGCGCTCGCGGCGAAGCACCCCGGCCGCATCCTGGTCGTCAACGGCGCGCAGTCCATCAGCGCCGTGGGGAAAGCCATCTGGCGGGCCGTTCACTCACACATCGAGAGCAATGTTTCCACAATTCTGGGGTAATCGACACGCTGCGCGCGCTCTCGAGCAGATGATTGCTCACGAGCGCATTCCCCAAACTCTCCTGTTCGCCGGGCCCGAAGGCGTCGGAAAAGCGACCCTCGCACGCCGGTTCGCGGCGCGCCTTCTGAACCATCCGGAGCGAATCGAGCAGGATGATTTAAGCCTGCCGGACAACGTCACCATCGTGCAGGGCCGGGAGAAGTGGACGGCCGAGAAACGCAACGAAGATCCGCTCCTGTTCGCCTCGCATTCAGATTTCGTCACTTTCGCACCCGACGGACCGCTGCGGCAGCTCACCATTCCGCAGATGAAACTGCTCAAGGAGCGCGCGCCTTTCAAGCCCAGCCAGGGAACGCGCCGCATCTTTCTAATCGACCATGTGGACCGCGCGGGCGATAATGCCACGAATTCGCTGCTCAAGATCCTAGAAGAGCCGCCCGCGCACCTGATCCTGATCCTGACCGCGGAAAACGCTTACGATCTGCTGGCGACCATCCGTTCGCGCTCCGTGATTCTCTCCTTCTCGCCCCTGAATAACGAGGACATGCGCGCATTTGCCGCGGCCCGCCACCTCGATCACGTGGACCGCCGCATCGCTCTTTCAGCCGGGTGTCCCGGAGTCGCTCTCTCGCTCGACCTGGCCGTGCATGAGAAGCGGCGCGGCGCCATGCACACGCTGCTCAAAGTGGCTTCCGGCGCAAGCCCGTTCGCGGCATGGCTGCCGCACTCGGAAGCCATTTCCCGCAGCAAAAATGAAAAGCTGGAGTTCTACCTGCGCCTGCTTTACGACCTGCTGCGTGATGTCATGATCCTCCGCGAAGGCGCCGGCGAAATCCGAAATATCGATCTGCGCGCCGACCTCCAAACCATCGCGGCGCGTGTCTCCGGCGCATGGCTGGTGCGCGCCGTCCGGCAGGTCGACGAAATCGTGGACCTGCTGCGGCGCAACATCCAGAAAACCATCGCACTGGACGACCTGATCCTGCAGCTGCGCGGAACTAAGTAACGCTGCCCAGCAGTTCGTAAAAAGAAGGAAACGAGACGCTCGCCGCTTCCGCTCCGTGGATCGTGCACTCGCCATCCGCGCGCAGCGCAGCCACTGCGAATGCCATTGCAATGCGGTGGTCTCCGAACGAATCGAAGGTGGCGGCGCGAAACGCCTGGCGGCCGGGAATGCGCATGCCATCCGGAAGCTCCTCCGCTTCCACGCCCATCCGCCGCAGGTTGTCCAGCACCGTCGCAATGCGGTCGGTTTCCTTGACGCGCAGCTCCTGAGCGTCGCGGATGATCAGACCCTCCTCGCTCGCCGCCCCCAGAACCGCCAGCACCGGGATTTCGTCAATCAGCGCCGCCGTCACGTCCTTTTCAATCACGCCGCCGCGAATCGGCGCATACCGGACGTGGATGTCCCCGATCATCTCCCCGTTGACCTGCTCAAGGTTCACCACCTTCAGCCACGCGCCCGCGGAAAGCAGGAAATCGAGTAGCGCGGAGCGTGTCGGGTTCAGACCCACGCCGCCCAGAATCAGGTCTGAGCCGGGTACCAGAAGCGCCGCAACCAGAAAGAACGCGGCCGAGGAAAGATCCGCCGGTACCAGCAGTTCGCGGCCCTCAAGCGTCGGCCGCCCTGCCAGCGTGATTACGCGCTGGTTGACCGTAATGTCCGCGCCAAATTCCCGCAGCGCAATCTCCGTGTGATCGCGCGACCGCACCGGCTCCCGGACCGTCGTTTCGCCCTCCGCGAATAGCCCCGCGAACAGCACGCACGTCTTCACCTGAGCACTGGCAACGGGCAGCGTGTAATCCAGGGAGCGCAGTTGCGCACCGTGAATCGTCAGAGGAGGAAACCTGCCATCACGCGCCTCAATGTTCGCGCCCATCTGCGCCAGCGGGTCCATGATCCGCCGCATGGGGCGGCCTGAGAGCGATTCATCACCAATAATCCGGCTGGTGAACGGCTGCGCGGCCAGAATCCCTGCGATCATGCGAATCAGGGAACCGGAATTCCCGGCATCCAGATCGGCTGACGGCGCGCGATAGCCATTAAGCCCCTGGCCCATAATGGTGACGTCGGTCCCCTGTTCCTCCACGCTGATGCCCAGCCCGCGAAGAGCACCCAAAGTGGAGTGACAATCGGCACCTGTGGAATAGTTGTGGATCACCGAGCGCCCTTGTGCGATCGAAGAAAGTAGAGAGTACCGGTGAGAGATGGATTTGTCTCCGGGAAGGGTGAGAGAGCCGGAAACGGCGCCTGCGGGGCGGATGATCATCGGGAAATACGAGTGTACCCCGCGATTGCGTTACATTGATTCTTGGCCGGACGTGCGTGATGGAACGGATAGAAAAACCTGGTTTGGGATTCGGATTAAAAATACGCCATAATACTCTCTTGGCCTGGACGACCCGGACGGCGCAGCGCCGGTATTTGCCTACAGAACGCTAAATGCCTCAGATCTTTAGCTACAGCTCAAACAGTTACACCAGAGTCGGAATCATCGTTGGATTGATCGCCCTGGTCGGCGTGGGCGGAATGCTGTTCCAGCTTGGCGCGGACTCCTCCTATGCCACGAATCAGGGAGTGGCCCGCGTGCAACCGGTGCAGTTCAGCCACTCGCACCACGTCAGTTCCATGGGCATCGATTGCCGCTACTGCCACACCTCAGTCGAGAATTCCGGCTTCGCCAATATTCCGCCGACCAAGACCTGCATGAACTGCCATTCGCAGATCTGGACCGGCAGCCCTGAACTGGAAATGGTACGCGCCAGCTACCGGACCGGCACATCGATCCCCTGGGTGCGCGTTCATGACCTCCCGGATTTCGTTTACTTCAACCACAGCATCCACGTGAAAAAGGGCGTGGGCTGCGAATCCTGTCACGGCCGAATCGATCAGATGCCCCTTGTCTACCAAAAGAATTCGCTCGAAATGCGCTGGTGCCTTGATTGTCACCGCAATCCGCAGAAGTATGTGCGGCCGCGCAACGAGATTTTCACCATGGGCTACAAGTATCCGGCGAACCAGGAAGAGGTTGGCCTGAAACTGATCAAAGAGTATAAGATCCAGCGGCTTGAGACCTGTTACACGTGCCACCGTTAGCGTCAGCAGCACAACAATTAAATGCCGAGTGAAAACGACAATTTAGATCTGGCGTCCGTGCAAGGGCAGCTGGAAAAGGCCAAAGGTCCGCACTACTGGCGCAGCCTCGAGGAGCTTTCGGCTGCGAAGGGCTTTGAGGAACTGCTGCAGCGTGAGTTTCCCCGCCAGGCTTCCGAGTGGGATTCCGGCGACGAGGGCCGGCGCAATTTCCTGAAGCTCATGGGCGCATCGCTCGCCCTGGGCGGTCTCGGCGCCTGCACGCGCCAGCCTACCGAACGAATTTATCCTTACGTCAACGCGCCGGAAGCCATTATCCCCGGCAAGCCGCTGTTTTACGCGACTGCTTTCACCATGAGCGGCGTCTCCACCGGCATTCTCATGGAAAGCCATATGGGCCGGCCCACCAAGGTGGAAGGCAATCCGCTCCATCCGGCCAGTCTGGGCGGCACGGACGTGATAACCCAGGCTTCTGTGCTTGGCCTCTACGATCCCGATCGCTCCCAGACGCTCAACTTTCTTGGTGAAATCCGGACCTACGCCTCGTTCCTGACCACCGTTCGCGAAGTTCTGGCGAGCCCGGCGATGAAGGGCGGCAACGGCGTCCGCATCCTGACCGAAACCATCGGCTCCCCTACCCTGGGCGCGCAGATGAAGACCATTATGGCTGCGAATCCGCAGGCCAGGTGGTATCAGTATGAACCGCTCGGGGCGCAGAACTCGCGCCTCGGTTCGAAGCTTGCGTTTGGCCAGTTCGTCAACACTTATTACAGGTTCGACGCGGCCGACGTAGTCGTTACCATCGATTCCGATTTCCTGTGCATGGGCCCGGCAAGCTCACGCTATGCCCGGGATTTCACGGCCAGGCGGCGTGTCCGCGGCGAACAGAATCTCAGCATGAACCGGATGTACTCGATCGAGAGCACGCCCACTCCCACAGGCGCCAAAGCGGATCACCGGTTCCGCATGAAACCTTCGCAGGTTGCCGGTTTCGTGCGTGCCCTGGCTGGTTCCGTCGGCGTTGCCGGTGCTTCCGGTGCGGCTCCTTCGGGCAACTGGTTCAACGCCATGGTGAAGGATCTGCAGGCGCACCACGGCTCCAGCATCGTCATCGCGGGTGATGAGCAGTCGCCGGAAGTGCACGCTCTGGTGCATGCCATCAACGGGGCGCTCGGCAATGGCGGCAAGACCGTCATGTACACCGATCCCATCGATGTCAATCCGGCGGATCACACCTCCGATATCCGCGCTCTCGCGGCCGATCTCGATGTCGGGCAAGGTCGAAGCGCTGTTCATCATCGGCGGCAACCCGGCTTACAACGCGCCGGCCGATCTCGATTTCGCCGACAAGATGGCCAAAGCAAAGCTGCGCGTTCGTCTCGGCCTGTACGACGATGAAACGTCGGCGCTCTGCCAGTGGCACGTGCCCGCCGCCCATCCTCTCGAGAGCTGGGGTGACGGCCGTGCTTTCGATGGCACGGTCACCATCATGCAGCCGTTGATCGCGCCGCTGTATGGCGGAAAATCGCCTCATGGAATTCACGGCGCTTTTCACCGAAACACCCGAACAGTCGGATTACGAAGCCGTCCGTGCCTACTGGATGGGGCAGCACAAGGGTGCCGATTTTGAAACCTGGTGGCGCAAATCCGTGCATGACGGCGTCATTGCCGGAACTCGCGCTCCCGCCGCTCACCTTAGCGGCCGCTTCCGTTCCCCCTGCCGCTCCGGCTCCGGCCGGCTCCGGACTCGAACTCTCTTTCCACGCCGATCCTTATATATATGATGGGCAGTTCGCCAATAACGGCTGGCTGCAGGAATGTCCGCGGCCGCTCACCCGTCTGACCTGGGACAACGCCGTCATGATCAGTCAGGCTACCGCCAAGCGGCTGGGCCTTGAACCCGAGGATCTGGTCGAACTGCGGCACGAAGGCCGCATGGTCGCCGCGGCGGTCTGGGTCATGCCCGGCCAGCCCGATGATTCGCTCTCGGTGTCCCTTGGGTTCGGACGGACCCATGCCGGCCGCGCCGGAAATGGCGCCGGCTTCGACTTTTACCCGCTGCGCACCAGCGGCGCTCCGATCTATATCTCCGGAGTCGAGATAAAGAAGCTCGGGAAGAAATACACTCTGGCGACCACCCAGCACCAGAGCACAACGGCGAAGCGCGAAGTGGCGCGCGTCGGAACTCTCGCGGACTATCAGAAAAACCCGGAATTCGCCCGCGAAATGGGCGAAGAAGTGCCCGGCAAGGGAATCACCATTTATCCCGCGACCTTCCAGTACGAAGGCTACGCCTGGGGCATGTCGATCGACCTCGGCGCCTGCGTCGGCTGCAATGCGTGCGTCGTCGCTTGCCAGTCGGAAAACAACATCGCCATCGTCGGCAAAGATCAGGTGAATCGCGAGCGCATCATGCACTGGCTGCGCATCGATCGCTACTACGAATCGGACGAGAAGGACAACCTGCGGGCCGCGGAGAATCCGCGAACCGTATTTGAGCCGCGTCGCCTGCGTTCACTGCGAAAACGCTCCCTGTGAGTTGGTCTGCCCCGTCGCCGCAACCGTCCACGATCAGGACGGCCTGAACAACATGATCTACAACCGCTGCGTCGGCACGCGGTACTGTTCCAACAACTGTCCCTACAAAGTACGCCGCTTCAACTTCTATCTCTATTCCGACTGGAATACGGAAAGCCTGAAGCTGCAGAAGAATCCGGATGTCACGGTGCGCAGCCGCGGCGTCATGGAAAAGTGCACCTACTGCGTCCAGCGCATCAACTACGCCAAAATCTCGGCGGAAAAAGAAGACCGCAAGGTGCGCGATGGCGAGATCGTTACCGCCTGCGAGGCGGCCTGCCCCACGCGGGCAATCGTCTTCGGCGACCTGAATGATCCCGGCAGCCGGGTAAACAAGGAAAAGAAGGAAGGTTTGACCTACGCTCTGCTGGGCGAGCTGAACACGCGGCCCAGAACCACCCACATGGCGGGACTGCGGAATCCGAACCCCGAAATTACAGAGGCAAGCTAGGGAATGTCTGCTCCACTGCAACCAGTTGAATTACCGGATGATGTAAAAGTCGGGCCCATTATCGGGCCGCGAGAAAACCTTACTTCCGTAACCGATACGCTGGCGGGTATCGTTCTTCGCCGCAAACTGGGTTATGGCTGGATGGGTGGTTTCGCGGTGGCGTTCGCGCTGACCATGATGCTGCTCATGGCCATGACGTACCTTTTCCTCAAGGGCGTCGGCATCTGGGGCATCAATATGCCGGTGGCGTGGGGCTTCGCCATCGTTAACTTCGTCTGGTGGATCGGTATCGGCCACGCCGGAACGCTGATCTCCGCCATCCTGCTGCTGCTGAATCAGTCCTGGCGGAACGCGATCAATCGCTATGCCGAAGCCATGACGCTGTTCGCGGTGGCCTGCGCCGGTCTCTTCCCGATCATGCACATGGGCCGCCCGTGGCTGGCGTACTGGCTGCTGCCTTATCCCAACACCATGCAGCTGTGGCCGCAGTTCCGCAGTCCGCTCGATTGGGACGTTTTCGCGGTTTCCACTTACGCCACCATCTCTCTGGTCTTCTGGTACGTCGGTCTGATTCCGGACGCCGCTTCTCTGCGCGATCAGGCCCAGCATCGCTGGCAGCAGGTGTTCTACGGCGCCATGGCACTCGGGTGGCGCGGTTCCGCCCGCCACTGGCAGCGTTACGAAAAGGCTTCTCTGCTGCTCGCCGGTCTCGCGACGCCGCTGGTGCTCTCCGTTCACACCGTCGTCAGCTTCGACTTCGCCGTCGCGATCCTGCCCGGCTGGCATACCACCATCTTCCCGCCCTACTTCGTCGCCGGCGCCGTCTATTCCGGCTTCGCCATGGTGCTCACCCTGATGATCCCGGTGCGCAAGGTTTACAGCCTCGAATCGCTGGTCACCATGCGCCATATCAACAACATGGCGAAAGTCATGCTCACCACCGGCCTGATCGTCGGCTACGGCTACATGATGGAGGCCTTCTACTCGCTGGTACAGCACCAACACCTATGAAGGGTTCATGTACTGGAACCGCATGATCGGGTCCTTATGCGCCCTATTTCTGGTGTCTCGTCTTTTGTAATATCATTACCCCGCAGTTCCTCTGGATCAAGCGGGTGCGCACCAACCTGGTCATTCTCTGGATTCGTCAGCATCATCGTCAACATCGGCATGTGGCTCGAGCGCTTCGTTATCGTGGTCACCAGCCTTCACCGCGACTTCCTGCCGTCGTCCTGGGGCTATTACTCTCCGACGGCGTGGGACTGGGCCATTTACATCGGAACCATCGGGCTGTTCATGACCCTGATCTACCTGTTCATGCGCGCCATCCCGATGATCACCATCCACGAACTGCGCGTGCTGGTGCCCGGAAGAACCGACGTCGTCACACCCGTCAGCAAGCAGCCCGTGAGCCAGGTATGAGCCATTCCGGAATTATTGATACCACACCTATTTACGGCGTCATGGCTGAGTTCAGCAATGCCGCCGATCTGGTGAACGCTGCCGAAAAGGCCAAAGCCGCCGGATACCGGCGCATGGACGCGTATACTCCCTACCCCGTCGAAGATCTGGAAGAACCGCTCGACCTGCACGACAACCGCATCTCGCTTTTCGTTCTGCTGGCCGGCATCTGCGGCGCCACCTTCGGTTTCGGCTTCCTCTCCTGGGTAAATACCGTTTCTTATCCGCTGAATGTGGCCGCCGGCCTCTGATCAGCGCTCCCATGTTCATTCCGATTACGTTCGAGTGCACCATTCTCGCCGCCGGACTCACGTCCGCCATTGGCATGCTGCTCCTGAACGGTCTGCCCATGCCATACCATCCGGTCTTCAACGTTCCCCGGTTTGTCCGCGCCTCGCAGGATCGGTCTTCTTCCTGTGCATCGAAGCGCGTGATCCGAAATTCGACCGGCATGAGACCGCGCAGTTTCTGGACAGCCTGGGCGCCATGGAGGTATCCGAAGTTGCAAATTAAGACCCCGCGCCTCGCCGCTCGTGGCCGCTGCGGTCTGCTCTCTTGCCGGCTGCCGGCAGGACATGCACGACCAGCCGCGCTACAAGCCGCTCGGCGAAACTCAGTTCTTCAATGACAATCGCGAATCCCGGCCGCTGGTCGCCGGAACTGTCGCGCGCGGCGATCTCCGCGAGGCCACCGACTTCTATACCGGCAAGAACGGCACCGGCTCCGCCGCCAACGGAACCGACGATTTGGATTACTTCCCCATCGCCATCACCAGGGAAGTGATCGAGCGCGGACACCAGCGCTTTGACGTGTTCTGCTCTCCCTGTCATGGCCGCCTCGGCAATGGTCTGGGAATGATCGTGCAGCGCGGCATGAAACAGCCGCCGTCCTATCACACCGACCGGCTGCGCAAAGCGCCTCCCGGACACTTCTACGACGTCATCACGAACGGCTATGGCGCCATGTACAACTATGCGGCGCAGATTCCACCGCGCGATCGATGGGCCATCATCTCGTACATCCGGGTACTGCAGTACAGCCAGAACGTGAACAAGAGCAGTCTGCCGGCGGAACTCGTCGCCAAGATACCCACGCCCGGCGCCAAGCCGGAGCCGGGTGAGGAATCCATCCCGGATCTCCCCCTCGCACCGAACTCGCCCGACCAGACGAATCTTCCCGGAGTAGCACCGCTGCCTCCGGGTGCGCCGGCCAACCCGATGAGTCCTTCCGTCCTGCAGCCCACTCCCGCGCCCGCGGCGCGGACGGGAGCAGCCAAACAATGATCGTTGAAAATCAATATTCGCTTTCTCCCTCCGTCATCGGCGACCTGCGCCGGCATCAGAGCACCGCTCTGATCATTGGATTGGTGGGAATGCTGGCGCTGATCGTCGGATTCTTCATCACCGGTCACGCGCAGTTCATGCGCTCCTATCTGATCGGCTTTATGTTCTGGACCGGCACTGCCATGGGCTGTCTCGGCCTCATCATGATCCAGTACATGTCCGGCGGCGCGTGGGGCATGATGATCCGCCGCTCGCTCGAAGCCGGTACCCGCACCATCCCCCTCATGATGGTTCTGGTCATCCCCATTCTTCTGGGCATCACCGCGCTCTATCCCTGGGCTTTTCCCGGCGCCGACGCCATGAAGGCCGTGCACGATAAGCGCCTCTACCTGAACATTCCGTTCTTCATCTTCCGCGCCGTCCTGTTTTTTGCCGTGTGGTGGCTTCTGATGTTCCTGCTGAACCGCTGGTCGCTCGAACAGGACCGCACCGGAGACATCAATATTGCCCGCAAACTGGAAAAGCTCAGCGGCCCCGGCATTCTCATCTACGTTTTCACCATGACCTTCGCCGTCACGGACTGGATCATGTCGCTTGATCCCACATGGTTCTCGACGGTGTTCGGGTTGCTCCTGTGCGTCGGTCAGTGTCTTTCGGCGCTCGCCACCATCGTGGCCGTGCTGATTCTGATGGCGGGATAAGCCGCCTCTTACCGGCCTGATCACCAAACGCCATCTGCACGACCTGGGCAAGCTGATGCTCGCCCTCACCATGCTGTGGGCTTATCTCTCGTTCTCGCAGCTCATCCTGATCTGGTCAGGCAACCTGCCGGAAGAAATCACCTATTACATCAACCGCCTCAATGGCGGCTGGGAGTAGGTGGGCGGCAGCCTGCTGGCGTTTCACTTTGCCTTCCCCTTCCTGCTTCTGCTCTCGCAGGCGCTGAAGAAAAATCCCCGGACGCTGCGCCTCATCGCGATGTATATCATCGTCATCCGCATCATCGACGTATTCTGGCTTGTCGAACCGAACTTCAATCGCGGCCATTTTGCGCTGCACTGGCTGGATCTCGCCGCGCCCGTCGGCATCGGCGGTCTCTGGTTCGCCTACTTCTTCTACCATCTGCGGCAGCGGCCCATTCTGCCGGTGAACGCACCGGATCTGCAAAAGGCACTGAATCATGGACGACATCACCACTAAATCACGACTCGAACGAGCCTGTGGATCCCGAAGAAAACCCGCGCGTAGCCTACGAACACGGCGATGCGGACGTATTTACCGTATCGAAGTACGGCATCGCCCTCGTTTTCGGCGTCATCTTTGCCGCAAGCGCCATGTGGGGCCTGTTTGTCTGGTTCCAGCACAACCAAAATGTCGAAGAAAGTCCGGTATCCAAGGCCGTCATCGCGGAACGGCCCACACTGCCGCCCACGCCGCGCCTCCAGATGTTCCCCAAGCGGGACCTGAAAGACTATCGCGCGGCCGAAGATCATCATCTGAATAATTACGGATGGGTCGATCAGGCGAAAGGCATTGTGCATATCCCGATCGATCAGGCTATTGACGCAGTAGCTAAGCAGGGCCTGCCTTCGAAGCCGCTCGCCGGTACGGAAGGTTTGGACGCCGAGGGTTACCGGCTGCTTCCCGAGAAATCGAGCAGCGGCCGCACTGTTGAAAAGATCGCTCAATGAGAAAGTGGATTCCATCGTTGTTTCTGCTGGCCGCGTGCACTTCGTACGCCCAGCAGGATCTGTTGAACATGAAAGGCGTGGACCGTCCGGTCCCGCTCAAGAATGTCGGGATCGATCAGACGCCTGAACGCGCAGGTCCCGCTCGATCTGCCGTTTCGCGACGATGCAGGCCGTGACGTAAAGCTCGGAGACTATTTCGGCAAAAGACCGGTTGTGCTCGCGCTGGTTTACTATTCCTGCCCCATGCTGTGCACCCAGATCCTCAACGGCGTGGTCAGCAGCCTCAAGGCAGTCACCTTTAACCCGGGCGAGGATTTCGAGGTAGTCGTCGTCAGCTTCGATGCGCGCGAAAAACCGCCGCTCGCCGCCGAAAAAAGGCGGCCATGATGAACTTCTACCACCGCCCGGCACCAGCGAACGGCTGGCATTTTCTGACCGGCGACCTGGCTTCCATCAAAGCTCTGACCGACGCCGTTGGCTTCCATTACAGCTACGACGTCCATACCAACCAGTTCGCGCATGCGAGCGGCATCATGGTCCTGACGCCCGAAGGGCAAGCTCTCGCGCTACTTCTACGGCGTGGAATACTCGCCGAAGGATATCCGCCTCGGTCTCATCGAAGCCGCCAAGAACAAAATCGGCAACCCGGTCGATCAGGTTCTGCTGTTCTGTTACCACTACGACCCGACAACCGGGAAATACACGCCCATGGCGTTCGGCGCCCTGCGGGTCGCCGGCGCGGCCACGCTGCTTCTGCTCGGCGGGTTCTGTTTCATCAACTTCCGGCGTGACGCGAGGGAGCGCGCCGTAAAGCATTAGCCAGACACACATGGATACGAATCTCACATACCGGTTTTCCCGGAACAAGCCTCGGCCATCGCCGGCAGCGTGGACGGGCTCTACGCGTTTCTGGTGTTGACCACCGCGTTCTTTTCGCTGCTGATCGCGGTACTGATCATCTACTTCGCGATCAAATACCGTCGCCGCTCCGAAGAACTACATCCCGGCCCGAGTGCACGGCGGCATCGTTCTCGAAATCATCTGGTCGGTCATCCCGCTTGGCCTTTCCATGGTCATGTTCGCGTGGGGCGCCAGCCTGTTCTTCACCGAATCGCGGCCTCCCGCAGATTCCATGGAGATCTACGTCACCGGCAAGCAGTGGATGTGGAAACTGCAGCACATGGAAGGGCAGCGGGAAATGAACGAGCTGCACATCCCGGTGAACCGCAACATCAAGCTGACCATGACGTCCGAAGACGTCATCCACGATTTCTTCGTCCCGGCGTTCCGGTCGAAGTCCGACGTGGTTCCCGGCAAATACACCACCGAATGGTTCCGGCCCACCAAGGTAGGCACTTATCACATCTTCTGCGCCGAGTATTGCGGCACGCGCCACTCGAACATGATCGGAACCGTCTACGTGATGGAGCCGAACCAGTTTGCTCAGTGGCTGGCCGATGGCGGCGCCCAGGGCAGCCTCGCCCAAAAAGGCGAAGCGCTCTTTCAGCAGCTGGGCTGCGTCAACTGCCACCAGACCGATGGTCAGGGCCGCTGCCCGAATCTGGTCGGGGTGTTCGGCAAGCCGGTTCGTACCAACGCCGGCATCGTCACGGCGGACGCGAGCTACGTGCGCGAATCGATTCTGAACCCCGGTGCGAAAATTGTAGAAGGGTACCAGAACATCATGCCCGTCTTTCAGGGGCTGGTAACCGAAGAAGGCTTGCAGCAGTTAATCGAATACGTCAAGTCTCTGGGCCCGACAGCCGGCGACAACAACCGGCTGCAGCCCGGAGGAGCGGCACGGGGAGGCAATTCCCTGCCCGCCGGGCGCGTAGACCCGGATCCACTGGGCGGAACGGCGCCACAGAACAAGTAACCTGGCCACTGGTTAAAATAACAGGGAACAAGAACTATGATTATTACCGCACCCGCAGAGGTCGAAACTCCAAAGAACTACATCAATGCGGAACACGGGCTGAAGAGCTGGCTTTTCACCCAGGATCACAAACGCATTGCCGTCCTGTATCTCATCTCGATCACGTTCTTCTTCATCATCGGCGGCATCTTCGCCACGCTGATCCGCCTCGAACTCGCCACGCCGGCGGCCGATCTCGTGGAATCGAACACCTACAACAAGCTGTTCACCATGCACGGGATCATCATGATCTTCCTGTTCCTGGTGCCGTCGATTCCCGCGACACTCGGCAACTTCCTGATCCCACCCATGATCGGCGCCAAGGATCTGGCGTTTCCCCGCATTAACCTGCTCAGCTGGTACATCTACATCCTCGGCGGCCTGATGACGCTGTATGTCATGCTCACCGGCGGCGTGGATACCGGCTGGACCTTCTACACTCCGCTGAGTTCCACGTATTCGAACGGCTACGTCATCGCCACCGCAAGCGCCATCTTCATGGCCGGCTTCTCCTCCATTCTGACCGGGCTGAATTTCGTCGTCACCATCCACCGCATGCGCGCTCCGGGCATGACCTGGTTCCGCCTGCCGCTGTTCGTCTGGGCCCACTACGCCACCAGCCTGCTGCAGATTCTGGGAACCCCGGTGCTCGCCGTTACTCTGCTGCTGCTCGGCCTCGAGCGCGGTCTGCACATCGGAATCTTCGATCCGGCTTTGGGCGGCGATCCCGTGCTGTTCCAGCATCTCTTCTGGTTCTACTCGCATCCGGCCGTGTACATCATGATTCTGCCCTCTATGGGCGTCATCAGCGAAGTGATTTCCACCTTCTGCCGCCGCGCTCCCATGGGCTATACGTTCATCGCGTTCTCGAGCGTTGCGATCGCCGTGTTCGGCTTCCTCGTCTGGGGCCATCACCTGTTCGTCAGCAGCCAGTCCGTATACGCCGGCATGGTCTTCTCGGTTCTCAGCTATCTGGTCGCGATTCCGTCAGCCATCAAGGTGTTCAACTGGACGGCCACCATGTACAAGGGCTCGGTCTGGCTCTCCACGCCGATGCTGTACGCGCTCGGCTTCATTGGTTTGTTCACCATCGGCGGTCTGACCGGACTTTTCCTCGCCGCCATGGGTATGGACGTCCACCTGACCGACACCTACTTCGTCGTGGCGCACTTCCACTACGTCATGGTGGGCGGCGCCATTCTGGGTTACCTCGCCGGCCTGCACTTCTGGTGGCCGAAGATCACGGGCCGCATGTATTCGGAAGCCTGGTCGCGGCTCTCCGCGGTGATCGTGTTCATCGGCTTCAACCTGACCTTCTTCCCGCAGTTCGTTCTCGGCTATCTCGGGATGCCGCGCCGCTATCACGTGTACCCGCCGGAATTTCAGATCTACAACGTGCTCTCTTCGGCCGGAGCGTCCGTACTGGGTATCGGTCTGCTTCTGCCGTTTATCTACCTGGCTTTATCCATCAAATACGGTGCGAAAGCCGGGAACAACCCGTGGGGCGCGACCGGTCTCGAGTGGCAGACCACTTCGCCGCCTCCCACCGAAAATTTCGCAATTACACCTGTTGTGACCACGGAAGCTTACGATTACGCGGCAGGTCAGGGGGCTAAGACAGTTGTCGTCGCATAGCAGCGCGGTCGCCGTTCGGCACCACTTCGAAAATGCCAGCCAGCAAAAAGAGGCGTCCACACTGGGCATGTGGACGTTCCTGGTCACAGAAGTCATGTTTTTCGGAGGCATGTTCATGGCGTATATCGCCTACCGGCATGCCTATCCGCTCGCTTTCGCGGCGGCCAGTCAGAAACTGAACATCACACTGGGCGCCATCAACACGCTCGTGCTGATCTGCAGCAGTATGACCATGGCTATGGGGGTTCACTCGGCGGCGCTGGGGAAGAAGAATCTGCTAATCATCTTTCTCATCGCTACGCTGATTCTCGGCGGCGTCTTCCTCAGCAATCAAGGGCGTCGAGTATCACGATAAGTACGTCCACCACGAGATACCCGGCGCAAACTTCCAATTCGAGGGTCCCGACGCGCAGCACGCGGCCCTGTACTTTTCCCTGTACTTCGGTCTTACCGGGTTGCATGCCTCGCACATGATCATCGGCGGGGTCATTCTGATCATTCTGATTGTCAAAGCGTCAAAGAACCAGTTCAGCGCGCACTGGCATACGCCGATTGAAATGTTCGGGCTCTACTGGCACTTCGTCGATATCGTCTGGATTTTCCTGTTCCCGTTGTTGTACCTGATCGATCCGCGCAAGGGATGAACCATGTCAGCCGAACACATCGTACCTGTTAGAGTCTACTGGGGTGTCTTCCTCACCCTGCTTGTCATGACCGTGGTCACCACCGGGATTGCTTACGTGGATCTCGGTCCGTTCAATCTTCTGGTCGCCATGGCCATCGCCGTGTTCAAGGCCAGCCTGGTGGTGCTCTTCTTCATGCACGTTAAGTACAGCACCACCCTGACCAAGGCCGTAGTCGCCAGCGGCTTCATCTTCCTTCTGGTCATGGTGTTCTTCACCATGTCGGATCTGCTGACCCGCAACATCACCGCTCCGGGGCGCTAAGCCGCCCCAGTATCCGCTCAACGTAGTTCATTGTTTCCGGAATCATCGGCACGCCGTCGCTTTGGTCGACGCGTGCCGTTCCCGCATTATAGGCTCCCAGCACGCGATTGAGATCTCCGGCATAGCGCGTCATCAGGTTTTTCAGCAGGCTTGCTCCGGCCCCGACATTCTGTTCCGGGTCAAAGGCGTCAGTTACGCCGAACTGCTCCATCGTCGCCGGCATCAGTTGCATCAGCCCGCGCGCGCCCTGGTGAGAAACCGCGCATGGCCGAAATGCCGATTCCTGCTCCATCACCGCATGAATCAGACCGGCATCGAGTCCGGTGCGCTTTGCGGCGTCCTCCACCAGTCTTCCGACCCGCATCGGCGGCAGAGCTTCGCACGGCCCGTTTTCCTCGGCCTGCTGCATCACGAAGAACGCCGGAACAGTCTTCACCGGCAGCTTTGCCCGTTTGCGAATAGCGCTGATCTGAGCCGCGACCGACCGCTGCTGCGCCGCGAGCGAGTCGCTTTGCTGCGCCACCAGGAACCATAGAAGAAGAACCACCACTGAAATAATCGGCGTCCCGCGCATGGAGCTTTAGCAGGAAAGCTAAAACATTCTGCGGCGCGGACGATGAGATACCTGAGGAACCTTTCTATGCAGATCACGCCAGTCAATTCGGCAGTTGCGCCTAAGCCGATTGCCGCTGACCAGAGTGCTCAAAATCGTGAACTGGTGCGCGCCGTCCGCACCCTGAACAACGATGGTAGCGCGGGCAAGGGCCGGGAATTTTCCATCTTCCTTGACCCCAAATCGCATCAGCCCGTGGTTCGGATCATCGATGCCGGAACTCGCGAAGTGATCGACGAGGTTCCGTCGGAATACCTGCTTGAGGTTTCCCGAAATCTTGCGGAACTCCGCTCGAACAACTCCGGAACGGTTCGATAAGACTTCTTACGGAGGAATATGACAACCAAACTGAGCGCTTATCTGGAGCAGGAAGTTCTTTCGGCGAGTCCGGTCGAACTGGTCTGCCTGCTGTACCAGGCCGCCATCGTAGAACTTCGCGAAGCGCGGCGCGGTCTGGCGGCCGGAGACGTTCCGGCGCGCTGCGCGGCCATCAGCAAGGCATGCCGCATCATCGGTGAACTGCTCGGGTCGTTGCAGGCTTCGGAAGGCCAGGATGAAATTGTTTCAAACCTCAGCCGCCTGTATACCTACAGTATGAACCGGCTGCTGGAGGCGAACCTCAAAAAGCAGGATGCGCCGCTCGCCGAGGTGCTCGGGCTCCTGACCACTCTCAACGAGGGCTGGCAGGGCGTCCTCACCAGCAATCGCCGCGAAGTCACCACCGCCGCGGCTGCCGTTAAGACGCACTTCTTCGCGGCGCAGGCTTCCGAACCGGCCGCTCAGTCCTGGAGCTTCTGACCATTCAGGCTCGCTTCGATGATTCGGGCGAGCCCCAGTCCGCCGCCGGCCGTAATCGCCGAAGCGAACTGCTCTTCCGCGAAGCCCACCGCGGCCTGACCTGACTGATCGTCTCCGGTACCCAGCCAGCCGGAACCGTTCGGGTGAGTGGATTTCAACATCTGCTCGATCAGCAAAGATTCGAACTGCTTCGCCGCTTTGGCGGACTTGCCGTCGGGCACAGGCGCGTCCGGCTGCGGCGGCATTACCAGAGAGCCGATCACCATCTATAGAACCTCCAGTTCCGCTTCCAGAGCTCCGGCCGCGCGCAGACTTTGCAGAATGACAATAACATCGCGGGAGGTGGAACCGATTGCGGTCAGCGCCCGGACCAGATCTTCTACCGTCGCGCCCTGCTTCAACACCACGTTGCGCGTCTTTTCGTCTTTTACCTGCGTTGAGACCTGCGGAAGCACTTCCGTCGTACCCTTCGAGAGCGGCGCGGGTTGAGAAACGTCGAGGCTGGTTCGGATTTCCACCGTCAGATTACCCTGCAGAATCGCCACGGGTGAGATACGCACTTCCTTGCCGATGATGATGGTGCCGGTGCGCTCGTTCACCACCACTCGCGCCACGCGATCGACATCGATGGTGACGTTTTCCAGTTCTGCCATAAACTCGATCGGCCGCTTCACGTAAGAAGGCGGCACGGTGACGCTGACGACAGCGGGATTGTCGGCGTGAGCCACCGCCACCGGCGATGGAAAGCGTTGGTTCACTGCCGCTGCCACGCGAGAGGCGGTGGTGAAATCCGCTTGCTGCATCTGCAGCTTCATCTGGCCGCCAGGCGTTACCGACGGAGCCGGCCGCTCCACCAGCGCTCCATTCGGAACGCGGCCAACGGTGGGATGATTCAGTGTCTGGCTGTTTCCAGCTTTGCCGGCGACAAAGCCGCCGGTAACTACCGCGCCCTGCGCCACGGCGTAAACCTGCCCGTTTGGACCACGCAGACTGGTCAGCACCAGCAGGCCGCCCTGCAGATTGGCGGCATCGCCGATCGCGGCTGCGCTGACATCGATGCGATTGCCCGGCTGTGCAAAGGCCGGCAGCGTCGCCGTCACCATCACCGCCGCCGTGTTCTTGACGGTCAGCGTCGTCGGATCCACGGACACGCCCATGCGCTGCAGCATGTTGGTGAGACTTTGGGTGGAAAACACGGATTGCCGCCGGTCGCCGGTTCCCGCCAATCCGACCACCAGACCATACCCAATCAGCTGGTTCTCACGCATTCCTTCGAATGACGTGACGTCTTTCAGCCGCGTGGCCGCGCTTGCACCGCCGCGTACAAAACAAAGCCAAACGAGCGCAACCGCGATGATTTTGTTCATTCTAAAAGGGGAGGATGCCCATCAGGAGTCGGTAAAGCAGCGCCGGCCGGCGTGTGGAATCGGCGACTACCCCTTTTCCGTTGATTCGAACTTCGAGCTGCGCGAGTCGGGTCGAGGTGACTGTATTGGAGGTCGTAATGTCCGCTGGGCGCACCACACCACGCACCAGGATGGATTGCTTCTCCGAATCCACCTGAATCTGTTTTTCGCCTTCCACCACCAGATAGCCGTTCGGCAGCACGCGCACCACGCGGGCGCTCAAGCTCGTGCTCACCGTGGTGCCGCGCGAGGTGGAACCCTGGCCGTTCAGCGCATTTGAACCAGTCAGCCCCAGCACGTTGCCGAGTTTGGCGTTCACCGAAGCGGGAAGCGCGCTCGACGAAATGGACGTTGCGGAAGAAGAAGCGCGCGACGTCTTGGTTGCGCCCGTCGCAACCGCGGAAGCCGATTCGACCACGGTGATCGTGACCAGATCGTCCACCTGGCTCGCGCGGTGGTCCCGCGCCAGGTCGGCCAGACCAGCTACGGGACTCCACAGCGAACCCGGAGAAACTTCCCGCACCGTCGCCTCCGAGGCGCGCGCGGTGGCCTCATCGACGTAGATATCGAGCGGAGCCTTCGGCGCGACCGGCACTTTCTTGTCCTTCGCAGCTCCCGCGAGCGCCGCGACAGCCAGCAGGAGCAGCAGGCAGCTCGTTTTCACTCGCTCACCACGGCGACTTTCCCCTTCGCCACCACGCGCGCGGGGAATATTTTGCCCGACTTCGCGTTGCGTATCTTCACGGCATCGCCCACTGCACCGCTCGATTCAGCTCGCGCCTCAAAGGTAAGGTGCGCCTGCCCGGAATCGGCCCGCACTTCGACTTTGTCCCCGCGATTCACATCCTGCGCGGCCGCATCCACCGCGTCCAGCGATACCGCCGCGCCACTCCGGACCGCGCGCCGCAGCATTCTGCCGGCCACCTGTTCCACCGAACTCGCCAGCGGCTGCGGCGAGGGAAAGCCGTTCACCACTTCCACCCGCAGCTGTTCTGCGCGTACCGGGCGCGCGGCATCCAAATTTTCCAGCGCAATTACTCGGGCTTCCGGAACCTGAATGCGCACCCGAGCCCACACGGTGAAGTGCCGGTCACCGGCATACTTCACGTATCCGCGCCACAGAACCGGCTCGCCCGGACGCACCGGCGACGGACGGCTCAACATATTCCTTGGGAAGACGACTTCCCCTTTCGGAGCCGGGTAGCGGCTGAACTCCGCGATCTCGATTTCGGCGCGTTCCGTGTTCAAGCCCGTCAGTAAACTCTGCAGAATCTCTTGGGAAGTAAGGTCGCGCATGGGGTATTCGAAGCAGATATTCGTAAACTCTCCACTAATGTCGAATCGCCCGGCGATCCGCTTTAGCTCAGCTGCGCCGAGAGTGCGGCGTAGACCCGGCGCGGGAGCGTAACCGAGCCGCAGATCGTCGGGGACCGGCGCAAACCGGGAATCCGCGGCGGCCAGGTCGCGCCCCAGAATCGAGTCACTCTCAACGCCGTGGCAGGCAAACAACAAAACAAAGCCAATCAGGATCATCGCGTCAGGTTGTTGATGTCCTGGTACATCTGATCCGCCGCCGTGACCACCTTGGCGTTGGCTTCATAGGTGCGCTGGGCGGTGATCATATTGATGAATTCGTCGACCACGCTGACGTTCGAACCCTCCACATAGCCCTGTTGAATGGTGCCCAACCCTTCGGTGCTGCCGGGTGCGGACACCACCGCATCGCCGGACGCGTCCGTGGGCAGGTACAGGTTCCGTCCGATGCTGTTCAGGCCGGCCGGATTCTGGAAGTCGGCCAGCTGGATCTGCCCTGCCTGCTGCGAGGCGGCCTGCCCTTGCAGGGTATAACTCACGGTCCCGTCGGTCGCGATTGTGATGGATTGCGCGCCGGGAGGAATGGTGATTGCGGGCTCGATGGGATCGCCGTCCGAAGTCACCACGTTGCCGTCTTTATTCAGCTGGAATGAGCCGGCGCGGGTGTAAGCGATCTCGCCCGAAGGCTTGCGCACCTGAAAGAAGCCGCGCCCCTGAATCACCATATCGAGCGGGTTGTCGGTTTGCTGGAAATTGCCCTGCGTAAACACGATTTCGTTCGAAGCCGCGCGGGTTCCCAGACCCACCTGCAGCCCCGTGGGCACGGTGGTTTGCTGTCCCGCGGCGGCGCCGGGCGTCACCAGATTCTGGTACAGCAGATCCTGGAACTGAGCGCGCCGCGACTTATAGCCATTGGTGTTCGCGTTGGCCAGATTGTTGGCGATGTTGTCGACGTTTGTTTGCTGCGCCGTCATCCCGCTTGCGGCGCTGTAAAGTGCTCTCATCATAGATTGATCCTCCGGATTAACTTGGTTTCGCGACTTCTTCGATGGCGAGGCGGTTCATGTCCGCTCCGATATTCATGGCCTTTTGCAGCATTTCGAACTGACGCATGACAGTGACGAGACGGACTGCGCTTTCCGCGCTGCCTACATTCGAGCCCTCGAGCTTGCCCTGATGGACTTCCGCGCGGGCGGGTTGCGCAGCCTGCAGCGGATTGCGCTTGTAAAAGTAGTTCATTCCCTGTTTGCTCAGATCCGCCGGCTCGTCGAAAGCCTCGACGTTGAATTGTCCGAGACTCTGGCCATCCTGAGTCACGGTGCCGTCCTGCCCCACATGCAGCGGAGTGGACGAGACGGTTTTGATGGTCCCGCCGGTTTTGCTTTGCACGGTCATCCCGTCCTGGTTCGCCAACTCTCCCGCTGGCGTCAGCTTGAACTTCCCGTTCCTTGTGTAGAGGACGCCGGTGGGGCCGTTCACCGCAAAAAAGCCCTTGCCGGAGAGAGCGAAATCGAGCGGGTTGTCCGTAACCTGCAGCGTGCCTTGAGAGAAATCCGTCCAGGGCTTGTCTACCACGGGTAGGGTGTCGGGCGAAGCTGCGAGCCCGGAATCCACGGCATCGTTCGCGTCCGCGGAGACATAGAGACTGTAGAACTCGCGATCAGTCTTGTATCCGCCGGTGGAGGAGTTGGCAAGATTATTCGCCAGCATTTCCAGGGAATCGAGCCTGGCGCGCATGCCGCTGGCGGCGGTGAGAGAAAGTGCATCCATGGTAGTTTGGGCGGCCTGTCTGAGCAAGCGTGAGCCAGCCGGCGAGAAATTCTCTCGAATTTATCGAAACGAAGCCGATGAGAAAGATAAGGTCGGCTGCGCCCGCGCCAGCTTTTTGTCGCAGCGGCGCAGGCGGCAAGGGAATGGCGGGGCCGCATAGGTTAAGTGGCTGAATTCATTCACGTTTTGAATGGGCTCTCGACTGCATTTCCATAGGCCGTGACGCCTGTTCCTGCCGCGGTCGCTCCCGCCACTCTTCCGCCGCTGCCCGCCGCCAGGAACGGCGCTCCCGCGGGATTGGCTTCGTTTGGCGGCTTCCCCGAGCTGCTGGATCTGCTGATCGATGCCGATGCGGATGCCGCTCCGGCTTCGCCGCTGGCGCTGGCGCTGCCGGTGAAAACCACGGGACCTCGTTTCCAGAAGGCGAAAGCCGAGGAGCCGAAGGCGGACGACACACCGGATCAGAAGGATAAGCAAGCGCCTCCGGTGGCCGTTCCCGCGGCCGAACTGCCCTGCCCGGTGCTACCGCTTGTCCTGAACTTACAGATCCCTGCCCCGTCGGCGGCGGGTTCGCCGAGCGGGGCTAAACCGCCGGGCGAAGAAGCTCCGGTTCCCGCGGCAGTGCCCACAGCACCTCCCGCGCTGACGGCCGCCGGCGGCTCGCCCTGGAAGCAGTCCGCCGCTCCGGTGCTTCCGGACGCGGAACTCGCGTTCGCGGCGCGCGTCACTGCGCTGGCGGCGAATCACACAGACACAGCGCAGACGGCTCCAGTGACGGAACGCGAAACGAACCCAAACCAGCAGCGCGACGGAGAAGGCCCCGGTCCGCGGCAGCAGCCGGAGGTGACCAACTCCGCTCCGGAGCCCCACAAAACCGCTGCCGCGCTACCCGTGCTTCCGGCTGAAAGTGAGCCGGAACCGCGCGCCAAAACCACTGTCGCTGCGGCCGAAGCGCCAGCCATACCATTTGCCGCGCCCGCTCCGCCGGCTCACTCCGACGAGCCCGCAAAACCAGCCGCGAAGCCGGAAGTGCCGAGTAAACCTGCCGAGATCCAGACTCCCGCGGAACCGCCGTCCGCCGGACCGGTGGCGCCGTTGCGCGACATCTCCCTGCATCTTTCCGCGGCCGATCAGGACAAGGTGGAAGTAAAAGTGGTGCAAAGCGCGGGCGAAGTTCGCGTCGCGGTACGCTCTGCCGACCCCGAACTCACGGTATCGCTGCAACAGGGACTTGGCGATCTGGTTGGCAGGCTGGAGAGCCGCGGTATGCATGCGGAAACCTGGAAGCCGGCGAACGAAGGCTCCGGCGCAGCTCCGGCAGAGCGCGCGGAAGGCGGACAAAACGGGCAGCCGCAGTCGCAGGGCGACGGCTCGCCCGGGCGCCAGTGGCGGGAACAGCAGCAACACCAACAGCACATAGTCCCGACGCGGCGCAGGAATAAACCGGATTGGTTGAAAGAGATAGATGGCAGGCTCGACACACTACCTACCGACATCACGAGGAGAACGGCTTGAGTTCCATTGGTACAACGTTTCCCGCCGCCACCGGCGCAGCTTCAGCATCCACAACCGGCAGCGGAGCGGCCGCTGCTGATCCGCTCACCAGTGAAGACACCTTCCTGAAGCTGCTGGTTGCGCAGCTGAAGAATCAGGACCCCACGAATCCCACTGATGCCACTCAGTTTGTGGGCCAGCTGACGCAGTACAGCGAACTGGAGCAGTTGATGCAGATCAATGCCGGCGTCAAGAATATCGACCCGGCGCCCGCTGCGCCGGCAGCAGCAGCTTCGGCAACACCTTCAGCTAACCAGGCAGCAGGCAAGGCAACGTAAAAACCAGGAGCCCTTATCTTTATATGTTCACCGCATTCCAAACCGCACTTTCTTCTTTGAACGCCACCTCCACCGGCATCGATGTGGCGGGTAACAATCTGGCGAATCTGAACACCACCGGGTTCAAGGATTCCGGGGTCTCATTTCTCGATCTGGTCACACAGTCGTTCGGCACCGTGGGTAACTCAGCTGCCGGAACGGGGACCAAAGCCGTGACCGTCCAGAACTTCTCTCAGGGCTCGCTGCAAACCACGTCAGGAGCCCTCGACGCGGGGATTCAGGGCGGCGGGTTTTTCGTGGTGAGCGGACCCAACAACGCGCAGATGCTGACGCGCTCAGGCAATTTCAGCAGCGATGCCAACGGATACGTGACCACCCTGACCGGCCTGCGCGTACAAGGCTGGACCCAGCTGAATGCCGACGGCAGCATCAACACCAACGGGCCGGTAACGGACATTCAGCTGCCGGCCGGCTCTCTGCAGCAGCCGGTGGCGACGAAGAACTTCGCGCTCAGCATGAATTTGGATTCGGCGGGCGTGGTGGGAGGAGCCAGTGGCACTTTTTCCCAACCGGTACAGGTCTACGATTCTCTGGGCAATCCTCAGAACCTGACCGCCACGTTCACCAAGACGGCGGCCAACACCTGGAACTACGCGATCACCATGCCCGCCTCGGCGCAAACGAATCCCTCAACCACGCCGCTGGCGTCGGGCACGCTCGTCTTCGGCACGGACGGCACGCTGCTTAGTCCCGCCGCAACGCCTCCGGCAACAACCAATCAGGTGCCCGTGACGGTCAGCGGATTGGCGGACGGCGCCGCGGATCTGGCGCTCAACTGGAATCTGAACAATGCCGCCGGAACGCCGAATCTGACGCAGGTGGACAATCCGTCCACGGCATCGGCCACCACGCAGGATGGCTCCGCCGCCGCTCAGCTTTCGAAGGTCAGCATCGAAGACGGCGGCCTGCTGGTGGCTTCGTTCTCGAGCGGCCAGCAGAAGACCGTGGGTCAGCTTGCGCTCGCGACCATTGCGAATCCGCAATCGCTTACCGCGGTGGGAGACAACAACTTCCAGATCAGCTCGAAAACCACGGCGCCCGTGATCGGAACAGCGCAGACCGGCGGCCGCGGACAGATTGTGGGCGGCTCGCTCGAGTCATCGACGGTCGATATCGCGAAGGAATTCACCAACCTGATTGTGTACCAGCGCGGTTACCAGGCGAGCGCCAAAGTGATCAACACAGAAGACCAGCTCAGCCAGGACACCATCAGCCTCAAGCAATAAAATGAGCCCCATGGAGCAGATCGCGCCGATTTGCGACGTGCCGATGGAGATCGGCGTCGAGCTCGACCGGCGAATGCTGACCATTCGCGAACTCCTTGACCTTCAGCCGGGCAGCATCATCCAGCTGAAGCGCTCTGCCGGCGAGAATATCGACATCTACGTCGGCAGGCGCCTCGTGGCCTATGGAGAAATCGTCATCATCGAGAACACCATGGGCGTGCGCATCACCGATTTCCGGATCGAAGAATAGCCGATGGAAGATTTGCAGCAGACAGGCGCAATCCTGCTGGTTCTGGGGCTGCTCGCCTCGGCTCTCTACGTTTTGAAAAAGAAGAAGCTGGCCGGTCTCGGGGGCGATGCTCGCTTCGGGGTCGAGCGGCGCCTGCAGGTGCTGGAGCGAGTGATACTGACCCCGCAGCATACGCTTTGCCTGGTGCGCGTGGGCGATCGCGTGGTGATGGTGACGACCGCTCCGGGCAATTGCCAGGTGACGGAAACGTTCACGGAGAAGCTGCCGTGATGTTGGCTGCGGCCGTTCCTTCGCTCACGGGCGCGGGCCTCAGCTCGCCCGTGCAGATCATCCTGCTGATGACCGCGCTGACACTGCTGCCGGCCATCATCATGTCCATCACGCCGTTTCTGCGCATCGCGATCGTGCTGCATTTCCTGCGGCAGGCGCTGGGGACCCAGACCGTTCCTTCCAATCAGGTGCTGATTGGTCTTTCGCTGTTCCTGGCCACGCTGATCATGCAGCCTGTGGCTTCCGATATTTACCGGCATGCGTGGCAGCCCGTTGAGAAAGGCGAACTGACCTGGGAGCAGGGTGTGGATGCGGGCTCTGTTCCGCTGCGCCACTTCCTGATCAAGTTCACGCGCGAAAAGGATGTAAAGCTGTTTCTCGAGATCTCACACCAGCCCGCGCCGCGTTCGCCCGCCGATCTGGGACTCACCGTCCTGATTCCCGCTTACATCATTTCGGAACTGAAAGCCGGCTTTCAAATTGGCGCGGTGCTGTACCTGCCGTTTCTGATCATCGACATCGTGGTGGCCTCGGTAACGCTTTCCATCGGCATGGTGCAGCTGCCTCCCGTGATGGTATCGGCGCCTTTCAAGATTCTGCTGTTCGTCCTGGTGGATGGCTGGAATCTGGTGGTGGGTTCGTTGATGAAGAGCTTCGCATGACGCCGGACGCGGCAGTGCAGATCACGCGCGATATGTTCCTGGCGGCATTCTGGATCAGTGCGCCGCTGCTGGCAATTGGGTTTGTTGTAGGAATTACGGTGAGCCTGCTGCAGATTGTGACGTCCATTCAGGATTCCGGCTTCAATGCCATTCCGCGGCTGGTGGCGTTTTTAGCAGGACTGATTTTGCTGCTGCCGTGGATGCTGAACAAGCTGATGACTTACACCACAGGCATTATGGGCGATCTGGGGCGCTACGCGAAATAGCGTGGGGAGCGAGACACTGTTCGCGCCTGGGCGGCTGTTTGGGTTCCTGTTTGTTTTGGCTCGGGTCGCAGGCATCTTCGTTTTCGTTCCCATTCCAGGTGTGAAAGACGGGCCGGAATCCGTTCGCGCCATCCTGGCCTTCGCCGTGACAGTGGCGCTGTATCCGTTGTGGCCGCGCGTGCCAGGTGACGCGCAGGGCATGGCCGCGCTGACCGCTGTTCTGTTTGGCGAAGCGGCCGTGGGTCTCACGATCGGTCTGGCGGTTGCGTTTGTAACCGAGTGCATGCAGATGGCGGCACAGGTGGCCGGTCTGCAGGCAGGCTATGGCTACGCGTCAACCGTGGACCCGAGTTCGCAGGCGGATTCCAGCGTGCTGCTGGTGTTTGCCCAGCTCTTCGCCGGCCTCTTGTTCTTCGCGACTGGGTTGGACCGTGAGGTGATTCGCGTGTGCGCGCAAAGTCTCCAGACGTTTCCGCCGGGGCGATTCCTGCTGTCCTCAGGCCTGGCCGACGGCATGATCCGCCTCAGCAGCGGCGTGTTCTCCATGGGGCTGCGGCTGGCGCTGCCGGTAGTGGCGCTGCTCGGCATGGTGGACCTTTCGCTCGCCCTGCTGGGCCGTCTGAATTCTCAGCTGCAGTTGCTGACACTCGCGTTCCCCATCAAAATGCTGGCGGCGCTGGTGCTGCTGGCTGTGATGGGCGTGTTATTCGAACGTGTGTTCTCCCAGTATTCCGGGCAGGTGGTGCAGTTCCTACGAACCGTTTTGATCCGTTGACCGAATGGCTGGCGGCGAACAGACTGAGAAAGCAACCCCGCGGCGGCTCCAAAAGGCCCGCAAGGAAGGGCAGTTTCCCAGCGCCAGAGACCTGGTGGGCGCGGCGCAGTTTGCCGTCTTCACAGCCATTCTGGGTTCGTATTTCGGCCGCTGGTTTTCGCAGTACCGGGCCGGTACGCGCGTGATTCTGGAGCGCGCGTTCCACACGGAAGTGACCGTCGCCTCATTGATGAGCCTGGTCTGGTGGGTGACGGCCAACAATGTGGCGCCGCTTGCGACTGCCGGCGCGGCGCTGCTGCTCACCACTCTCGCGACTCAACTGGCGGTGACCGGCTTCGGCTTCAGCCCAGGCAAGCTCGCGCCTGATCTGGGCCGGCTGAGTCCGATGGGCAAGCTGAAGGAACTGCCGCGCCAAAATCTTCCGGCGCTTCTCCAAGCCGTGGTGATGCTGCCGCTGGTGGGCTACACCATCTGGCTGATCGCCAAAGAGAAAGCCGACAGTGCCGTTTTGCTGCCGCTGGGCAGCGTGGAGACCGGAGCCGCGTGGGTGGGCGCCTCCATTCAGCATCTGCTGTGGCGCGCGGTAAGCCTGTTCCTGCTCTTTGGGTTCGTCAACTTCGTGCGCCAGCGGCGGCATTACGCGAACGATCTGAAGATGTCGAAACACGACATCCGCGACGAGGCCAAAGAGGCCGAGGGCAACCCGCAGATGAAGCAGCGGGTGCGCCGTATTCAGCGGGACTTGCGCCGCCGCAACATGATGAAGGAAGTCCCCACGGCCACGGCGGTGATCGTGAATCCGACGCACTATGCCGTGGCGATCCGGTACTCGCTGGAATCCATGGCGGCGCCGACGGTGGTGGCGAAAGGCAAGAACTATCTGGCGCTGCGCATCCGGCAGCGCGCTATCGAGAATCAGGTTCCGATTATTGAGAATCCGCCTCTGGCGCAGGCACTTTATAAGTCAGCCGACGTGGGACAGGAAATTCCCGCGCATCTTTACCGGGCTGTCGCTGAGATTCTCGCTTACATCTACAAGATCATGAACGGCCGTCTCCCTCGCTGACCCATGGCGGAAACAAAAACACTGGCGCTTCCGAAGAGCGTTCCGGCTGGCGGGACGTTCGCCGGATTCTCCCTTGCGGGCCTGGGCGAACTGGCAGTACCGATCGCGGTGCTGGCCATCGTGGTGGCGCTGATCACGCCCCTGCCGTCGTTCCTTCTGGATCTGCTGATCGTCACGGACATCATGATGTCGGTGATCGTGATGATGGTCGCGATGTACATCACGAAGCCCGTGGAGTTCAGCGTGTTCCCCACCACGCTGCTGCTGCTTACGCTGTTCCGGCTGGCGCTGAACATCTCGTCTTCGCGGCTGATTCTGCTCAACGGCAATACGGGCACGGGCGCGGCCGGCAATGTGATCGAGGCGTTTGGAAATTTCGTGGTGGGCGGGAACTACATCATCGGCGTGGTGATTTTCCTGGTGCTGATCGCGATTCAGTACGTCGTCATCAACCATGGCGCGGTGCGTATTTCCGAAGTGACCGCGCGGTTCACTCTGGACGCCATGCCGGGCAAACAGATGTCCATCGATTCCGACCTGAACGCGGGTCTGATCGACGAAGCCGAGGCGCGCAGACGGCGCAAACAGCTTTCCGCCGAAGCTGAATTCTACGGCGCCATGGACGGAGCCTCGCGCTTCACGCAGCGCGATGCGGTAGCCAGCATTCTGATTACCGGCATCAACATCGTGGCGGGTCTGGCGATCGGCGTTCTGCAGCATGGCACGGACATTCTGCGGGCGCTGCAGACCTATACCGTGCTGACCATCGGCGACGGCCTGGTGACGGTGATCCCGGCGCTGATGATTTCGATTTCCGGCGGCCTGATTGTGACGCGCGCCAGTTCCGAAGCGAAGCTGGGCGCGGAGTTCAAGAAGCAGGTATTTGGCGCGGCGCAGCCACTGCTGCTGGCGAGCGGCGTCCTGGTGGCGCTGGCGGCCTTCCCCGGGTTGCCCAAGATTCCGTTTCTGCTGCTGGGCGCCGGTCTGGGTTCGCTCGGATGGCAGATGCGCAAACAGGGAAAAGCCGCCGAACAGATGGCCGTGGCCGAAGCTCCCCCGCAGGCGAAGGAGAATCTGGAGACATTGTTGAAGGTGGAGCCACTTTCGGTTGAGGTGGGTCTGGGACTGGTGGGATTCGTGGAAGGGGGCATCCACTCGCCGCTGCTGCGCCGGATCTCCGGGATTCGCAAGCAGCTGGCGAGGGATCTGGGGTACCTGTTGCCGCCGGTGCGCGTGATGGACAACCTTGCGCTGCGCGGGCGCGAGTATGTGATTTCGCTGAAGGGCGTGGAACTGGCCCGGTATGAGCTGCCGCATGGATGCGAGATGGCGATCGCAACCGGCAAAGTGGAAGCGGCGCTGGACGGCGTGAAGACGCGAGACCCGGCGTTTGGGATGAACGCGGTCTGGATTCCGCTCGAGCGAGCGGAGCATGCGCGGTCAATTGGCTATACGGTGGTGGACGCCGTCAGCGTGCTGGGCACGCATCTTTCGGAGCTAATCAAGCGGCACGCCGGGGAGCTGTTTTCGCGACAGGACGCCAGGAAGCTGCTGGACCGCGTGGCTATTGAGAATCCGAAAGTGGTTGAGGATTTGGTGCCAAAAGCACTTTCCCTCGCGGTGGTGCAGAAGGTTCTGCAGAATCTGCTGCGCGAACGGGTTTCGATTCGGGACTGCGTTTCCATTCTGGAGGCGCTGGGCGAGGCGGCCGGCACCACGCGAAACAGCGTGCTGCTGACGGAATATGTGAGGCAATCGATCCGGCGTGCCGTGGCGCGACCGTATCTGAACAGCGCCGGCGATCTGGCGGCTTATTTTGTGGACCCCGCGCTGGAGCAGAGCATTGAAGCGGCGGTGGAGCATGGCGAGCACAACAGCCATGTGGGCCTTGCGCCGCAGTTGCTGCGGGACATTCTGAACAAGTGTACGCGCACGGTGGGAACACCCGAAGCGCCGACGGTCGCGATTACCAGTTCGACGGCGCGGTATTTCCTGCGGCAGATTGTGGAGCCGGTGGCGTGGAACCTGTTTTTTCTGTCGCATAACGAGGTGCCGCCGGGAATCAAGGTGCAGTCTCTGGGGACCATTCAATGACGCCTTCGCTGTTCATCAAGACGTATTTCGCGAAATCCGTGCAGGCGGCAGTGGCGCTGGCGCGTTATGAGCTGGGGCCGGACGCGGTGCTAATGAATTCGCGGGAGGCTCCCGCCGACGCGCAGCATCTGGGCAAGTGGGAAGTGGTGTTCGCGGCCAATCCAGCTACGGTTCAGGAGCAGTCCGCGGCGCAGTTGGACCTGCTGCTGGAGCGGAACGGCGTGGGCCCGGAGCTGATTCGCGATGTGTTGAAGGGCCTGGCGCCGGGGCGGCGGGAACTGGCGGCGCGCATGGAGGGGATGATCGCGACCGAACCGGTGGTGGGGCGTTTGACCGCGCTCGTGGGACCTCCGGGGCGCGGGAAAACTTCCACTGTGGCCAAACTCGCGGTACGGCACGGTTCAGGGGCGCGGTTGCCGGTGCGGGTGCTGACGATTGACAACCTGCATGCGGGCGCGGGAAGGCAATTGGCTTCGTTTTGTTCGAAGCTGGGGGCCGGGTTTCAGTTCGTCCAGACAGCGGCGCAACTGGACCGGGCGCTAAAAGGCGTGCGGGGATGGCGAGGGCTGACGTTGATCGATACCGCCGGTTACGGCCCAAAGGACGTCGAATCCGGGGCGGACGTGGCGCGGTGTTTGTGCGAGCACGGGGCCGAAACGCATCTGACCCTAAGGTCTGACGCGAGAACTGCCGAACTACTGGCTGCGGTGGAACGTTTCCGGATGTTTCAGCCGACGCGGCTGATCTTCACGGGGCTGGACGAATCGGCTTCGTTTGGAAACCTGTTTACGACGGCGGTGGAAGCGCGGCTGCCGGTGTCCTTTCTCTGCTCCGGTCAGGCGATTCCGGAGGATTTGGAAGGTGCGACGCCCCAGCGCATCGTGGGGCTGGTGCTGCAGGAAGTGCGGTCGACGGAACGGGCGGCCGCTTAGCCGGTTGATGCGGACTTCTATGTACGTGTGCGAAGCGGAGGAAAGAAGCACCGAGGAGCGCGAGATGCTGATTCTGGAGCATCTTCCGCAGGTGCGCATCATCGCGCGCCGGATCCATGAGCGACTGCCGGAAAACGTGGGGATCGAGGACCTGATCTCGAACGGCACCATCGGCCTGATTTCCGCGATCGACAATTTCGACGCTTCGCAAAACGTGAAGCTAAAGACCTATGCGGAGTACCGCATTCGCGGTGCGATTCTGGATGGCCTGCGCAGCCTGGACTGGGCGCCGCGCCAGAAGCGCCGGATGGGTAAGGAAATTCAGGCGGCGATCGCGTTGACGGAGCAGCGGCTGGGACGCTCGCCGAATGAAGAGGAGATCGCGGCGCAGCTGGGGATTCCGATTGCGGAATACCACGAATGGCTGGTGGAGACAGAGGGGCTGCAGGTGGCCGATCTGGAGTTTTCCGCGGGAGGCGCAGAGGGATTCACGCTGCTGAATTTCGCCGCCGCGGACGATTCGCAGCAGCCTTCGCGGCTGCTGGAGCGCGCGGAGTTGGAGCGCGTGCTGGCGAGTGCGATTGAGAACATGCCGAAAACGGAGCGAACGGTTTTGAGTCTTTATTACTTCGAGGAAATGAATCTCCGTGAGATCGCGGGAATTATGGATTTACACCTGTCGCGAATCTCGCAATTGAAGACACAGGCCATCTTGCGGCTGCGAACGGTGCTGACGAAGCGCTGGCCGGGATCGAGCGGAATCCAATGAGCGGCGAACATCAGACGGGATCCGCAGAGACGTGGATCATCGAGGAGTGGGTCGAGCAGTTCGGTCAGGTGGTTGAGTCCATGATCGACCAGCGTCCGATGCTGACGTGGTCGCTGGGGAGCGCGGACGGGTCCGAGCCGGATACGCTGCTGCTGGAGCAGGATTTCACGGGTGTCGCGGAACCGGCAGTCTGGGTGTCGGTGGCGGCGGAAACCTGGCGGGACATGGGAACGCGTGTGCTGGAAACGGCCGGCGTGGAATCGGTTTCCGATGAAGCGGCGGAAAACACCTGCCGTGAGGTTTTGCAGCAGGCTACGGGGCGGCTGGCGCATTCGCTTTCGAAGCGGCTGGAGCGCGATATTCGGGCATCGGGATGGCGCGACACAGCCGGTCTTCCCGAAGGCATCGCGATCGTGCAGGTTTCCTGGCCGCGCGGGGAAACGCTGCTGCCTTCTATTCGGATCGCGTTTGCGCGCGAGGTGAGCGCGGGCATCGGCGATGTGGTGCATAAGAAAACGGTGGAGAGCTTCGCGGAATCAGTTGAGCACGTGCCTGGTGAGCCGGAGAACGCCGCTTCGGGATCGAAGACCTTTGATTTGCTGCTGGATGTGGCGCTGCCGGTAAGCGTATCGTTCGGACGCACGGAGATGGCGGTGCGCGATGTGCTTAAGCTGACGACCGGATCGATTGTGGAACTGAACCGCGCTGTGAGCGAGCCGGTGGAAGTAATTGTGAACAAGTGCGTGATCGCGCGGGGAGAAGTGGTGGTGGTGGAAGGAAACTACGGAGTGCGGATCAGCCGTATCGTGAGCCGGCAGGAACGGCTGCGCACAGGATCGTCAAGCGGTGCGGCGCTTCGCGCTTACAATCCGGTCGATTGATGCCGGACTGAACGCGGATTAGATCAGCGGGTATCCGGTTTCCGCTTCCAGCATCCGGACTTTGGCGGAGAGGGTGGTTCGCTTCAGACGGAGCATGTCCGCGGCGAGCTTCTTATTACCGCCGGTGATGCGCAGCGCTTGGGAGAGAATGCTGCGCTCGAAGCTGCTGACGGTCTGTTCGAAATCGAGACCGGAGGCCGGGACGCGGATGGATTCGGGGGCGGTTTGTTCGCGCGCACCGGCAATGTGCGGGAGAACGAAGTCGTGAGGTTCGAGAACGGCGCGGTCACCGCTTAGGATGGTGGCCATTTCCACGGCATTTTCGAGCTGGCGGACGTTTCCCGGCCAGGAATGAGCGGTCAGTTTTGCCGACGCGTCCGGCGAGATTGCCTTTGGCGCGATTCTTTCGGCCTGGCAAACAGCGGCGACGAAGTGCTCGGCGAGAAGCGGGATGTCTTCGCGCCGGTCGCGCAGAGCGGGCATCTTCAAGGGCACAACGTTCACGCGGTAGTAAAGGTCTTCGCGGAACATGCCTTCGCGTACCCGGGCCGCCAGATCCAGATTGGATGCGGCGACAATGCGAACGTCGATGCGCACGGTTTCAGAACTGCCGAGACGCTGGATTTCGCGCTCCTGCAGAACGCGCAGCAGTTTGGCCTGAAGATCGAACGGCATCTCGCCGATTTCGTCCAGAAAGAGAGTGCCGCGGCTGGCAAGTTCGAAACGGCCGATGCGCAGCTGCTGGGCGCCGGTGAAAGCGCCGCGCACATGGCCGAACAGTTCCGCTTCCAGAAGATTGGCGGGGATCGCGGCGCAGTTGACGGACACCATCGGCGCGGCAGCGCGCGGGCTTGCGGCATGGATGGCGCGCGCAGCCACTTCTTTGCCGGTTCCGGTTTCGCCGGAGATCAGAACGGTACACCGGCGCGGGGCGACCAGCCGGATCAGCTCCGAAATCTGTTCCATCGAACTGCTCGTGCCGACCATGGAATGTCTCCAAGGGGGCGTGAGGGATCGTTCGTTGAGGTGGGGAGTGATCATAGCTGTCGCTGAAGGAGCAATCGGTCCATTTCGGCGGAACTTTAGAAAATATTTTCGAAGATGGGATGAAACAGAACGTTCTCTGAGAAGTTGCGCTCAGCCCGCGACCATAGATTCGTCAACACTGTGCCTAACGCTGCTCTTACTCATCATCCGGTGTGTCAGCCGAGGACGCGCTGCGAAACCCTCGGCGGAACTCTGGAAAACCTTTCCGGCGAGCATCTGATCACCCAGTACCTTTCGCTGGTGAAGGTGATTGCCTGGCAGATTTACGGAAGTCTGCCGCGCCATGCGTTCGTCGATCTGAACGATATCGTTCAAGCAGGCCATCTGGGGCTGGTGAATGCCAGTCAGTCTTACCGTGCGGGTTTGCGGGTGCCATTTGCCAGTTACGCGAGGCACCGGATTCGGGGCGAGATTCTCGACAGCCTGCGCAAGCTGGACACTGCGTCGCGCAATCTGCGCTGGTGGCAGCGGCGGATTGACGATTCGGCGCGCGACCTCAGCCTGAAGCTGAACCGCGATCCCACCGACGAAGAAGTCAGCGCGAAGCTGGGGGTGGGAGTTTCCCGGCTGCGGAAAAAGAGGCTCGCGTTGTGGCATGCGGCTTCGTGTTCCGGCGCGAGTCATGCGGACGACCATGAAACTGCCGCGCCGCCGGTCGCCACCGGGTTAGAGGCAAGGCCGGACTCAATTCAGGAAAAGCGGCAGATGACGCAGTTTCTGGAACGGGCGGTGGGCACACTGCCGCCGCGTTCGAAGAAGGTCATCGAATACTACTATCTCCATAATCTGACGATGAAAGAGATCGGCGGACTGCTGCGGGTTAACGAGAGCCGGATTTCGCAGATTCACAAATCCGCACTGCAATGGATGGCGCGCGACCTGCGGGCTTCGGGCATTCGCTCCGCTTCGGATATCTGATGAGCTTCGCTAAACATTCGCTCACTTCAGCCGATATGTCAGTCAGAGCGGAAAGGCAGAGCGCTTTATGAAAATCGATCAGCAGGTTCAGGCCGGAACCACGGCTTCCACTGCGGCAGCGCAAGGGTCGCAGGCAACATCCGGTTCTGCGTTAAAGAGCAGCAGGCCGGAGGGACATCACGGCGGAGACAGCGTCAATTTATCGGGTCCGTTTCAGATTGTGCGCAGTTCCGAATCCACGCGCGCGAGCCGAATCGCCAGCCTGACGCAGGCATTCCGTTCCGGAAGTTACTCGGTGAGCCCGCAGGCCATCAGCGCTGCGCTGGTGAAAGAGACTCTGGCGAATGGCGCCGGTCCGGATGGAAAGTAGATCGTTATGAAACCTAATGATGTACTCGATCTGCTGGACTGCGCCGAGACGGATCTGGCCGGTGTCTCGCGTTTCCTGCTGGCGCCGGAGATTGCGCGGCTACCGCAATCCCAAAAAACGCTGGAGCGCCTGATTGAAGATCTGCAACGGGTGAAAGGCAGCGCACAGCAATCGGGACAGAACTGGCCTCCGGCCGTGCGCGAGAGACTGAAGCGTTTCGGCGCGAGCCTGCGGCGCGTGCAAGCGTTTGGCGAAGCGCTGTCATCCGCCGTTCAGGTGCGGATCGAGCGCTCCGGCGTGGTGTCGCAGGGCTACTCGACGCGCGGTTGTGAGAACAGGGGCGCGGACTTCAACAGCATCGCGCTCGACTGCTGACACATATTCGATGTCGAGTCTGTTTGCATCTCTGGCGACCTCCGCGAACTCCCTGGCGGCGACATCGCGGGCGCTCGATATTACGCAGAACAATATCGGCAACGCTTCGACTCCGGGCTTCGCCGCGCAAACCGCCGATTTTGAGGCACTGTCGTTCGATCCCGCGGCTGGCGCGTCGGGCGGTGTCAAGACTCTGAGTTCCAGCACGCGGAACTGGTATGCGGACGAATCTGTGCGGAAGGAAGTGTCGCGGCAGGGAACCGTTCAGCAGCTGACGTCCAGCCTAACCGGCGTAAACAGCTTGTTTGATATCACGGCGCAGACCGGCATTGCCGCCTCGCTGAATCAGCTGCAGAACAGCTTCTCCGCGTTGAGTGTTACGCCGAGCGATTCCACCGCGCGGCAGAATGTGATCGACAGTGCGAACGCGGCGGCGGCGAGTTTTCAGCAGCTATCCGCTTCCGTGGCGAGCGCGGCGACGGATGCCGAGACTGGCATCACTGCGAATGTAAACCAGATTAATACGCTGGCGAAGCAGATCCAGTCGTATAACATCGCGCGGCAGCAGAGCGGGGCGGACAACGCAGGCCTGGACGCCAATGTCGCGGCGGCACTCGAGACACTTTCCGGCCTGGTGAATATTTCGGCGAGCACGGCGGCCGATGGCACCACGACGGTGCTGCTGGGCGGTCAGACGCCGCTGGTGCAGGGCGCGCAGCTCTTCTCGATTCAATCAGCGTACGCGCCGGACGGCGCGGTCACTCCGCCTAATCCGGGTGGGGCACCGGCGGTTCAGATCCAGGATCAGTACGGCAACGACATCACGTCGCAGGTAACGGACGGATCACTGGCCGGGCTGCTGCAGGTTCGCAATTCGATCATTCCATCGATTCGGGGAGACCGATCCCAGCAGGGCTCTCTCAATCAACTGGCGCAGGCCTTTGCCGATCGGGTGAATACATTGCTGACCAGCGGGAATATCAGCAGCGGACCTCCCGCGGTGCCTGGCGTTGCCCTGTTCACTTACGACACGACGAACGCCACCAACACAGCAGGCTCTCTCGCGGTGAACTCCGCCATTTCCGCAGCTCAAATTGCGACGATCGATCCGGGACCGCCGGCATCCAGCAACGGCATTGCGAACAGCCTGGCGCAGATTGCGGCCGGCGCAAATCCGGCGGACCAAATCAATGGCGTGGGCTTCACTGCGTTCTTCGGTCAAATCGCTTCCCAGGTGGGGAGCCAGCTTTCGAACGCGTCGGACAACAGCCAGGTGGCGCAGCAGCTGGTGGCACAGGCGAAGACTTTGCAGACGCAGCTGTCGGGTGTCTCTCTCGACAACGAAGCGGTGTTGCTGCTGCAGTATCAGAAGTCGTATGAAGCGGTGTCGAAACTGATCAACATTCTGGATCAGGTAACGCAGAGCGCACTCGCCATTCTCCCTTAAACTTATGGTTTCCAGTCTTAGCGCTTCTTCGCAGCTTTTCCTCTCCGAGCTTTCGCAGCTCAACGCGCGAACGGCGCAGGCGGAGGAACAGATTTCCTCGGGCTTTAAGGTAGAGAACGCGTCGGACGCTCCCGACCAGATCAGCCAGCTGCTCCAGCTGGAGGCACAGAACTCGGCCAACACACAGGTCGGGACGAACCTGACCAACGTCAAAGCGGAAGTGGATGCCGGGGAGAGCGCGGTGAGCAACTCGGTGCAGGTACTCGATCAGGCGCTGACGATAGCATCGCAGGGCGCGAGCACGACAGCCACCGCGGCCACCCGTACCCTGCTTGCCACACAGGTGCAGGGACTGCTGCAGCAGCTGGTCGGCTTCGCGGGCACCAACGTTCAGGGCCGCTACATCTTTGGTGGCGACCAGGATACGCAACTGCCGTATCAGCTGGACCCGGCAAATGCCAACGGTGTCGATCGGCTGACGAACTCGGCGGCGACCCGGCAGATTCTCGATTCGAACGGCCAGGCGTTTGCGGTCAGCGAAACGGCGCAAACCATTTTCGACCACCGCAACGCGGACGACACCTTGGCGCCCGATAACGTTTTCGCCGCGCTGACCAGTCTACAAACTGCTTTGACTGCCAACGATACGGCGGGCATCAACAGCGCCATCGATTCGATTCACACGTCCTCAACCTATCTGAACGCGCAGCTTAGCTTCTATGGCCGGACACAGGACCGCGTGGCCGCGGCGGTGGAAGATCAGCAGAACCGCGGCGTCTCCCTGCAGACTGCCATCTCCGGTATCCGCGATGCCGATTTGACGGCCGCTTCGCTGCAGCTGACTGCGGGGAGCACCGAGCAGCAGGCGGCGCTTGCCGGCCAGGCGAAAGTTTCGCAGAACAGCCTGTTCAGCTATCTGGGATAACCAATGGACCGGCAGCTGTCACAGAAGGAAATCGACAACGTTTTCCAAACCCTGCAGGAGCAAAAGGGCAGCGAAAATCTCTCAAGCTCGGCCGTCCCGTTCGATTTTCAGCGGCCGGATCGAATCGCGAAGTCACAGCTTCGGTCGATCCAACTGCTGCACGATAACTTCGTTCGCAACCTGGTTTCGAGCCTCTCCGCGTATCTCCGTTCGTATCTGATCGTCAATCTGGTAAGCGTGGAGCAGTTGTCCTACGCGGAGTTTCTGGAGTGTCTGCCCTCGCCCACGTGCATCGTCTCTCTGGGATTGAAGCCCTACGACGGGAACGCGGTCCTGGAGCTGAACTCTTCGCTGATTTTTCCCGTTTTGGAGATGCTGCTGGGCGGCAATGGGAAAGCGTCGGCCACCATACAGCGCGAGATCACGGAGATTGAACAGAATCTTCTGGACGGCTTGTTCCGCATCATTCTGCACGATCTGAAGGAGGCCTGGAAGGGCGTCACGAACATCGATTTCAGCATCGAGGCTCTGGAAACGGAGCCGCAGTTTCTGCAGATTCTGGCTCCCAGTGAAGCGGTGGTGGCCATCGCGGTGGAAGTTCGAATCGGCGAGAGCATCGGGATGATGAACATTGCGATGCCGTCCATCATCATCAAGATGATGCGGCAGAAATTCGATCAGCAGTGGTCGGTGCGGAAATCGCAATCGACAAATTCGGAGCAGGTACGCATACTGGATTTGGTTCGCGATTCCCAAGTGGACATCGATGTTTGCCTGGACGGCCCGACGCTTTCGCTGGAAAGCCTGATGAATCTGGAAGAGGGCGATGTGGTGAGTTTCGATTACCCGACTCACAAGCCGCTGGATTTGACCGTCAACGGGAAATTGAAATTCCGCGGACAGATCGCGTCCGTCGGGCGCAAGCTCGGCTTTCTGGTGGAAGAGAAAGTGGGCAAGCCGCAGGACACTACTGCAGGTACCGACTGATCCCGGAAAAGCCCGGTCCGGCGATGTGCTCAAGAACGGCGCGGCAGGCTGCCTGCGCAGCGGCTGGAGTCTGATCCTGCTCTGCTGTGCAGATGGCAATTGCCTCCTGACCTACGCCCTCCAGAAGATCCCGGAGCTCGTAATCCCAAGGCATGCATTCGGGCGGGAAAAAGCGGTGCAGGGCGGCGAGCGCCACCTTCACCTCATCCGCGCGGCCAAGCTGGAGCGCGTCGAGGATCAGGCGCGCCGCCTGTTGCGAACCACCCATCTGTTTCATTGCCACCCGAACTCTCCTGTCCAACTTATCGGCGGCAGGAGCGCGTTTTCGAGGATTTCTTTCCGAACTGGCTACATAAAGTTCCGGCGCGATCCGACGATCTACCCCGTATGTTTGCCTGGGAGAATTTGTGATCTGGATTACGCGTCTGAATCAGAAAAGCATCGTGCTGAATGCGGATCTGATCGAGCACATTGAAAGCACGCCGGACACGGTGATCACTCTGACCAACGGTCAGAAGATTACGGCGCTCGAGTCGCCCGAAAACTTGATCGGTCTGGTTCGCGATTACCGCAGGTCGCTGTGCAACGTGACGGTGATCGAACGGGGCTCCGAGTGAAGAAGCCAACTTCGTCCCGTTCACGATTCACCCCGGATGCAGCGACGATCGCGGGGATTCTACTGGCCTTCGGCAGCATCTTGGGAGGGTTGGTCCTTGAGGGCGGCCAGGTGGCCGACCTGGCACAGCTGACGGCAGCGCTGATTGTCCTTGGTGGCACGCTGGGCGCGGTGCTGGTGACGACACCGATTCGCGGCTTCCTGGATGCGGCACGGAAGCTGCCGTCGATCTTTTGCGAGTGCCACTTGCCGGCGGAAGAGACGGTGGAACAGATCCTTGCACTGGCTGTCATCGCGCGCCGGAGTGGCATCGCCTCCATGGAAAAGCAGCTGGGCGAAATAAACAATGAGTTCCTGAAAAAGGCGCTCCGGCTTTCGATCGACGGCATGGGCGTTCAGGAGATCCGGCAGATTATGGATCTCGAAATCGCGCAGGAGGAGCTGCGCCTGGAAGCTGATGTGAAGGTGTTCGAAGCGGCCGGCGGATATGCGCCGACGGTAGGGATCATCGGAGCGGTGCTCGGTCTCATTCAGGTGATGAAGCACCTGGAGAATATCTCGGAAGTGGGGCGAGGCATCGCCACCTCATTCGTGGCCACAGTGTACGGAGTCGCACTGGCAAATTTGTGTTTGCTGCCGGCTGCGAACAAGTTGAAGGCACGGGCGTCGCAGGCGATTCAGATTCGGGAACTCTCGCTCGAAGGAGCGATCGGCATCGTGGAGGGCATGAATCCGAGCATGATCCGGGTGAAGCTGGATGCTTATCTGCAGAAGAGTTCGGAGCAGGACGCGCGATCGGCGGCAGGTCCGGTTGCGGTCCCGGCGTTTCCGAGATGAGACACGCCGGGAGCCGAAAGCGAAAGCCAGCGCAGGCGGCCAATCATGAGCGCTGGCTGGTCTCGTACGCGGATTTCATCACGTTATTGTTTGCCTTCTTTGTTGTGATGTTCGCTTCCTCGCAGGCGGATAAGGGTAAGGCAAAACTGGTGTCCCAGGCCGTGGAACAGGCCTTCACGCAGGGTGCTCGTCCGGGGAGCGGGGCGGTCACGCGCACAGCGGCAGCGTCCCCGGCTAAGGCCGCATTTCGAGACACAGCCGCGGATCTCTCCCCGTCTCTCGCTCTGTTGAGAACGCAGCTCTCGCGGGAGATTCAAGCCGGTGAGGTAAAGGTGGATCTGGGCGAGCGAGGTCTGGTGGTCTCGCTGAGTGAAGCCGGTTTCTTTCATCCGGGCGACGACCGCATCAACCCGGCGATGTACTCGGCACTGGAGAAGGTATCAGCTTCGTTGCTCGCGCTGCCGAATCCCATCCGCCTCGAAGGGCATACGGATTCGGTTCCGATCCACAACTCGCGCTTTCGCAGTAACTGGGATTTGTCGACAGCGCGCGCGCTGGCGGTGCTCACTCTTCTGGAGGAGAAGTATTCGGTGAGCCGGGGCAGATTATCCGCGTCCGGTTATGCTGACACGGCGCCGGCGGATTCGAACGAAACAGAAGCCGGCAGAGCGCACAACCGCCGCGTCGATCTGGTGATCCTGAGCGGCAGCGGCATGGCGGGCAGGCGGGGAATCTAGATGTCGTAATAGAGCTGGAACTCGTAGGGGTGCGGCCGCAGCCTGACCGCTTCGGCCTCGTTCCGGCGCTTGTACTCGATGAACGTCTCGAGCAACTCTTCGGTAAACACATCGCCCTTGAGGAGAAACTCGTGGTCGTCGCGCAGACAATCGAGAGCTTCATCGAGAGACGCGGGCATGGACGGCACGCTCTTCATTTCCTCGGGCGAGAGATCGTAAATGTCCTTATCCAGAGGGTCGCCCGGTTCGATGCGGTTGGCGATGCCATCGAGGCCGGCCATGAGCATCGCGGCGAACGCGAGGTACGGATTGCATGACGGATCCGGCGGACGGAATTCCACGCGCTTGGCGTTGGGGCTGGCCGAGTACATGGGAATCCGGCAGGCGGCCGATCGATTGCGGCGCGAGTACGCGAGATTGACAGGCGCTTCGTAACCGGGAACCAGGCGCTTGTAGCTGTTGGTAGTAGGCGCGATGATCGCCGAGAGAGAGCGCGCGTGCCGCAGCAAGCCGCCGATGTAGTAAAGCGCGAGCTGACTGATACCGGCGTATCCATCGCCGGCGAAAAGCGGATTCCCGTCTTTCCAGATGCTCTGGTGCGTGTGCATGCCGCTGCCGTTATCGCCGAAGATTGGCTTGGGCATGAACGTCGCCGACTTCCCGTACTGGTTGGCGACATTGCGGACAATGTACTTGTAGAGCATCATGTTGTCTGCGGTTTTGACCAGCGTGTCGAATTTTTGATCGATCTCGCACTGGCCTGCGCCGCCTACCTCGTGGTGATGGCACTCGATCGTGAGGCCGCAGCGTTCCATCGTCTGCACCATTTCGGTGCGAAGGTCCTGGTAATGATCCGTTGGCGGTACCGGAAAGTAGCCCTCTTTCGTGCGGGGACGGTAGCCGAGATTGCCGGTCTCGCGGCCGGAATTCCATCTGCCCTCCTCCGCGTCAATAAAATAAAATCCGCTGTGCGCATTCTGGTCGAAGCGGATGTTATCGAAGATGAAAAACTCCGCTTCGGCGCCAAAGAACGCGGTATCACCAACGCCTGAGTTTTTCATAAACAGTTCGGCTTTTTGTGCGATCCACCGCGGATCCCGTTCGTAGTTCTGGCGGGTAATTGGATCCTTCACGTTGCCGAGCATGACCAGAGTGGGGGTTTCCATGAACGGGTCCATGATGGCTGTGGCGGGGTCGGGAATCAGGAGCATATCGCTCTCGTTGATGGCCGCCCATCCGCGGATACTGGAGCCATCGATCCCAAATCCGTCTTCAAAGGAAGCGGCGCTCAACTGCCCGATAGGGTAGGAGATATGGTGCTGGAGACTGGGAATATCGGTGAACCGCAGGTCCACCATGCGAGCTTCGTTACGGCGGGCAAACTCCAGAACTTCCTGCGCGTTCATCCTCTTGAATCTAACAATTTTCTCTCCCTGCGCGGATATCCCGCATCTCGATAGCGTGAAGAGTTGCATAGTCGTCGGTGCGGGCATCGCGGGTCTTAGCGCGGCGCGCACTCTGCAGCAGGGCGGCTGGCAAGTCACGGTGCTGGACAAGGGGCGTGGTGTCGGAGGCCGTCTTGCTACAAGGCGAATCGAAGAAGCGGTCTTCGACCACGGAGCCCAGTTCATTACGGTTCGCGATCCCGCTTTCAAGGAACTGGTGGACGGCTTGCGGGCGGACGGCGTGGTCTATGAGTGGTGCCGGGGAATCCCGCACCCGCATGAACCGCCTCCGGACGACGGGCATCCGCGGTACCAGGGGACCGGTGGCATGGCGCGGATCGCCAAACACCTGTCGCATGGTCTGGACGTGCGGATCCGGCATCGTGTGTCTCAACTGAAGTGTATCGATGGGAAGTGGACGGTTTCAGTCGAAGCGTCTTCGGCCATCGCGGCGGACGCTCTGATTTGTACTGCGCCCGTGCCGCAGACGCTCGATCTGCTGGACCTGGGCGGCTGCGAGTTGTCGACGAGCTCGCGGGCAGAACTGGATCGAATCAAATACCACCCCTGCATCGCGCTGCTGGCGGTTCTCGAGGGAAGAAGTAATTTACCTGCTCCTGGCGCGCTGCGATTCGAGGAAGGCCCGATCTCGTTTCTGTGCGATAACCACGTGAAAGGTATCTCGCCCGACGCGACCGCGATTACGATGCACACCACGGCGGCCTTCAGCCGCGAGCACTGGAATGCGCATGAAGGCGACATCCGGCCGTGGCTGCTGAAGCTGGCGGCGGACTATCTGGGCAGTGCGGTGCGCTCTTCCACACTGCACCGCTGGCGGTTCAGCATGCCGGTGGATCCGCATCCCGCGCCTTTTCTGCGCGGGGGCACGGAATGCCCTCTGCTGTTTGCAGGCGACGCTTTTGAAACGCCGCGCGTGGAAGGCGCTGCGCTGTCCGGACTGGCAGCCGCCCGGGAGTTGTTAGCATCGTGAGTATGAGCGAACTGAACGCGATCGATCATGTCGCCGTGCCAGTGACGGAGATTCGTTCCGCCGTCGACTGGTACCGGGGCACGTTTCAGTGCGAAGTGAAATATCAGGACGAGACGTGGGCGCTTTTGAAGTTTGCCAACATCAGCCTGGCGCTGGTGATTCCGAGCCAGCACCCGGCGCACATCGGCTTTGTGAGCCCGGAAGCGGAGCGTTTCGGCGCGCTGAAAACTCATCGTGACGGCACGCGCTCCTGTTATGTCAGCGATCCGGCGGGGAATCAGGTTGAGATTCTGGCCGCCGACAGCATGCCGAAACTCGAGCAGTGACCTCGCAGGTTACGATCATCGGCGCGGGCCTTGCGGGGCTCTCCTGCGCGCGGGAACTGGCCGCCCACGGCGTGGAAGCGGAGATTCTGGAGGCCTCCGATCAGGCGGGCGGACGGGTGCGCACCGACCAGCACGAGGGATTTCTCCTGGACCGCGGTTTTCAGGTGCTGCTGGCGGCTTACCCGGAATGCCGCCGTCAGCTGGATTACCCGGCGCTGCGGCTGCAGAGCTTCTACCCAGGCGCTCTGGTGCGGATAGAAGGCCGGTTCCACAAGCTTGCGGACCCGGTGCGGCGGCCGAAAGACGCGGTGGCCTCGCTTGGCTCACCGATTGGAACTTTCACGGATAAGCTGCGGGTGGCGGGTTTGCGGACATCGGTGATGCAGGGTTCGGTGGAGCAGCTGTTTGAGCGTCCGGAAACCACCACGCTTGGCGAACTTCGGGCACGTCATTTCAGCGAAGCTATGATCGACCGGTTCTTTCGCCCGTTCTTCGGAGGCATTTTTCTGGATCGGAGACTGGGGACGTCGAGCCGTCAGTTCGAGTTCATCTTTCGCATGTTCGCGGAGGGCGACACGGCGGTGCCGGCGGCGGGGATGCAGGAGATTCCGAAGCAACTGAGCGCCGGGGCGCGAATTCAGTTCAACACGAAGGTGACGAAGCTGCCGGAGGGAACGGTGGTGGTTACCACGGAGGAGCCGGAAGCGGCGCGACTGCTGGGCTTCGAACCTCCGGAAAAAGGCCGAAGCGTGCAGTGCTTCTACTTCGCGGCTGACCGTTCGCCGCTGGATGAACAGATTCTGGTGCTGGACGGCGATGGCGCGGGACCCGTGAATAACTTCTGCGGGCTGCCTTCGTACTCACCGCCGGGAGCGCTGCTGCTTTCGGCTTCTGTGCTGGGCAGTGCAACCGAGAGTGAAGTACGGGCGCATCTGACATCGTGGTTCGGAGCCCAAGTGGCGCGGTGGCAGCATTTGCGGACGTACGACATCACATATGCGCAGCCAGCTAAAGCGATTGGGGAACGGCCGTCTCGCGTCCGGAAGGGACTCTATATCTGCGGGGATTACGCTCAGGACGTATCGCTGAACGGCGCGCTGGTATCGGGCCGGCGCGCCGCAGAAGCGGTGCTGGCGGATCTGGCTTAACGGCGCCAGTGGCCGGGCACGAAGACGAATCCGCCGCGTCTGGGAACGTAGTGAGCGTCCACCCAAACGGCTCGCGGCCGGGGCCGGACAACCCATGCACCTTCATGCCAGAGATAGCGGTTTCCCACCCACTCGTGGTAACCGTTGACCCAGACGTGATTCGGGGAAGGCGCGACGCCGACCACGCCCATCCGGACGGGCGGCGGAGGAGCGACAGTGACAAACACCTCGGCAGCGCTGGCGGTTCCCATATAGAGGGCACCGGCCAGGAGCGCGGCTGCAATCTTCTGTTTCATGAGTAAAGCCTCCTGTTTACATTACGCGATTTCTTATCTGGAAGTAACGGGGAGTGGAATTAACTTCTAATTAAGTTTACGAAGCCGAAGTCAGGATGCGCTCCATGTCTTCGCGAACCAGCCGGTAGTAATACCATTCGCGCAGCCTGGTGGCGCCAAAGCGTTCATAGAAATCGATGGCCAGCTGATTCCAATCGAGGACGGACCATTCCATGCGGCCGCACCCGCGGAGATGAGCTTCGGAGACCATGCGCCGGAAGATCGCCGAACCGACGCGGCGGCTGCGGTATTCCGGCAGGACGAACAGATCCTCCAGATAGAGGGTCGGGAGGGCGAGAAAGCTCGAGTACGTTTCAAAGAACAGGGTGTAGCCGGCGGGGACGCCGTCCACCTTGACCATCAGTGATTCGATGCGCGGCCGCTCGGCGAACATGTCGCGCACCAAACGCTGTTTAGCGGCGGCATCGGGCGGCGTCAGCTTCTCGTAGGCGGCCAGCGCGTCGATCAGATTCAGCAGGTCTTCCGCATCTCCCGGATGCGTTTGAATTACTTCGATCATCCTGGCTGGAGAGTGCTATGTTTTCGTCCAAAAAGCATGTAGACGAAAAGGCCGAGAACGAGCCATACGAAGAAGCGGATCCACGTGACCAGGGGCAGACCCATCATCAGGACGAGGCAGCAGGCGATGGACAGGAGCGGGAGCAGCGGGACGAAGGGCACCTTGAAGCTGCGGGGACGATCCGGCTGCTTCTTTCGGAGCACGATGACTCCGGCGGAGACGACGATGAACGCAAAGAGGGTGCCGATGTTCGAGAGTTCGGCGAAGGTGTCGATGTCCCAGATTCCGGCGGGCACGCCAACCACGAATCCGGCGATCCACGTACTGATGTAAGGGGTCTGGTGAACTGTGTGGACCCGGCTGAAGATGCGCGGAAGCAGACGGTCGCGGGACATCGCAAACCAGACGCGCGCCTGACCGTACTGATAAACCAGAAGCGAAGACAGCATGCCCATTAGGGCGCCAAAGGTGACGACGACGCGCAGGCGGTTGTAGCCGAGGGCTTTCAGGGCGTCGGCAACGGGCGAATCGGTGTTCAGGGTTTGGTACTTGGCGATGCCGGTAAGCACCAGCGCGACGGAACTGTAGAGGATGGTGCAAATGATCAGGGTGGCGATGATGCCGAAAGGCATGTCGCGCTGGGGCCGCTTGCATTCCTCGGCAGCGGTGGAAACCGAATCGAAGCCAATGTAGGTGAAAAAGACAATGGATGCGCCGGTGAGGACGCCGGAAAACCCGTTGGGGGCGAAGGGCTTCCAGTTTTCAGTGTGAATAGCGCTGGCTGAACCGATGCAAAACAGGAGAATGGCGGCGATCTTCACAATCACCATCACCGTGTTGGTCTGCGCGCTTTCCTTGATTCCGCGGACCAGCACCCACGTGACGAGGAGCGTGATCAGCAGCGCGGGAATGTTGAAGAAGCCGCTGGGCTGGCCGGGCGCAGGGAACATGGGGAAAGCGACAGCGGCGGGCAGGTGCACGCCGAACAGGTTATCGCCCAAATCCTGGAGGTAGGCGGAGAAACCCACGGCGACGGACATGTTGGAGACGGCGTACTCGAGGATTAGATCCCAGCCGATGATCCAGGCGAAGATTTCACCGAGGATCGCATAGGCGTACGTGTACGCGCTACCGGCGACCGGGATCATGGACGCCATTTCGGCGTAACACAGTCCCGCGAACAGGCAGGCGATGGCGACGAGGACGAATGACAGCGCGATGGCCGGACCGGCGCCGGGCCGCCCCATCATGGAACCGGCGTGAGTGCCGTTGACGACCAGATCGAGAATCGTCGCATGGAGGACGGATTCGATCTTTTCGACTTTGCCGGCGGCGGCGGTGCCAGTAAGGGTGAAGATGCCGGAGCCGATCACGGCTCCGACACCGAGGGCAGTCAGGCTCCACGGACCAAGAGATTTGCGCAGCCGGTTTTCCGGCAACTCGGAAGCGGCGATTAAATCGTCGATGCTCTTGGTCCGAAGGAGCGCGTTCACTAACGCTTCCGCTGGCCCTGCGCTAGCTTCTTCACCTTTTTCTTATTGGAGCCGCGGGCTTCGCCCGCCTTGCGCTTGGCTTTGGGCGCGGCTTTTTTGCGAGCGACACGCTTCAGCTTTTTACGTTCTTCTTTATCTTCGAGGTTTTTCGTGTTCATTAATCTTTCTTCAGTCCTGCGTATTTTTCCACCAGCTTTTTGAGTCCGTAGCGCTGGAAATGAATGGTGAGCTTTGCGTCGTCTCCTTCGCCCTCGCGCCGGACAATCGTACCAGTCCCGTATTTGGGATGTTCTACTACTGTACCTGTTCGAGCGGGGGTTTTTGGGCGCGGGGGCGGCGTAGGAAGCGGGGTGCGGGAAAGCGGCGGGGGGATTTTGGCCGCAATTCCCGGCGGCGTGGCAACCGGAGCGGCGGCGCGGGGTGGGGCGCCCGGGGGCGGCGGGGGCACGCTCGTCGGGGACATGGGAATTCCGCGGTCGGAGAAGAACTGCGAAATGTTGTTGAGCGAATTGTAAGTCTTGCCGGTATACAGGTTCTTTTTCGCGCCCTGGCGGACGTCGTAACGCTCGGCGGTGAGGTCCACCTGGGGGACATCCTCTCGGTCTTCCGGGCCGAGGTTGACGGTAAGTTCGGCGGGGACTTCGCGCAGGAAGCGGGAGGGGATGGAGCGCTCCAGTTCACCGCCGCCGAAGCGCCGACGGTATTTGGCCCAGGTGAGGTAGAGGCGCTTTTCCGCGCGCGTCATGCCGACGTAGCAGAGGCGACGCTCCTCTTCCATGGCGGCTTCGGAGTTGAGGGAACGGCTATGCGGGAACAGGCCATCTTCCAGACCGGCGACGAAGACGAAGGGGAACTCGAGACCCTTGGCGTTGTGCATGGTCAGCAGCGTCACCTGGGAATCGGATTCCAGCGCGTCCGCCTGGGCAACGAGGGCAGCATGGTCGAGGAATTCGGGAGGCGTTTCGCCACGTTCCACCGCTTCGGCGGCGGCGTTCGCGAGTTCGTCCAGGTTTTCGAGGCGCGCCTGTGATTCGGGCGTGTTCTCCGTTTCCAGCATCTTGCGATAGCCAGTGCGCTCTTCGATGGCTTTGATCAGCTCATTGAGCGGGAGGAATTCCGCTGCCTTGCCCAGTTCGTCGATCAGGTTGATGAAGGCGAAGAGAGCGGAATGCGCGCGCGTGGAGAATATGCGCTCGTCGAGCATGCGCCTGATGGCATCGTAGACGCTCAGGTTGTTTTCGAGCGCAAAAGCTTCCACCTGATCGACCGAGGTCTTGCCGATTCCGCGGGCGGGCGTATTGATGACGCGGAGGATGCTGATGGAATCCGCGGGCGAGATGGCGGCTTTCAGGTATGCCAGAACGTCTTTGACTTCAGCGCGGCCGTAGTAGCTGATGCCGCCGACCACGATGTACCGGCGTCCGTAGCGGCGCAGCGCCTCTTCGATCTGACGTGACTGCGAGTTGGTCCGGTAGAGCACCGCGACACGCTCTTCCGGGTGCCGGCGCAGCAGCTTCTCAATGGTGTCGGCGATGAACAGCGCTTCGTTGTTGGAATCGTAGCCGCCATAGACACCGATCAGTTCTCCGGACTGCGCAGCGGTCCAAAGCCACTTGCCCTTGCGCTCCTTGTTATTGGCCACCAAGGCGCTGGCGGCTTCCAAGATGTTCTTCGTAGAGCGGTAGTTCTGCTCAAGACGGATTACCTTTGCGTTCGGATAATCCTTTTCGAAATCGAGGATGTTGCGGATATCGGCGCCGCGCCAGCTATATATGGACTGGTCCTCATCGCCTACTACGCAGACATTGTCGTGCGAGCGGGAGAGCAGGCGGATCAGGTCATATTGCGTGCGGTTGGTGTCCTGATACTCATCGATCATCAGATAACTGAGGCGGCGGTTCCAGGCATCACGCGTCGCAGCGTCGTGGAAAAGCAGGCGAACAGTCTCGAGCAGCAGGTCGTCAAAATCGAGCGCATTGGCCTGGCGCAGACCCTTTTCATACTCCTCGAAGACTGCGGCGATGCGGGTCATCTTCGGGTCGGTGGATTCGCTGTAGAGGTCCTGCGGGCTCTTTCTTTCGTTCTTGGCCTTGCTGATGACGGACATGGTGGCGCGATAGGGAAGCGCCTTGTCATCGAGGCCCATGCGCTTGTAAGCGCCTTTGATCACGGCGAGTTGCTCGTCATCGTCGTAGATGGAAAACCTGGTGGTGAAACCGGGGCGAATCTGCGCGAGGGGTGTGCCATCGCGGCGCAGCAGGCGGACACAGAACGAGTGAAAGGTAGCGAGGTTGGGACCGCTGCCGATTTCCATGCCGGCAAGCAGCGACGCCACGCGCTCGCGCATTTCCGCCGCAGCCTTGTTGGTGAAGGTGACGGCCAAAATGGCCGAGGGCGGCACACGCTTATCGCTGATCAGGTGGGCGATGCGGTGCGTGATCACGCGGGTCTTGCCGGAACCCGCGCCGGCGAGAATCAGCATCGGTCCTTCCGTCAAGGCGACGGCGTCATGCTGTTGAGGATTGAGGCCTTTCAGGAAATCCATGAGGGGGACATCTGAATCTTAACATTTTGGGTTCCCCGGCCTGCTCCCGGCGCGGGCGCGGAAAGGGTTTCTTTTGCGATTTTTTGAAATAAAGTAAGTACGGCTTTTGTAATCGCTCATCTGAGTTGGCAGGGCGTAAGTTGCCGTTCCGCGGTAACATAGCCCGCTCACACCATTTGTAACAACCCGAATCAGGATTGGAGAAGAAATGAAACGACGTAGTATGTTAACCCGAAGTGTGCTTGTACTTGCCGTGGCCTCCGTAGGTATGTTTGCCGCGAAGAATCCAATGGTGGGCGGACACAGCATGTCGCCCGAGAAAGACATCATCGACAACGCTGTGAACTCCAGCGATCACACCACACTGGTGGCCGCCGTCAAGGCCGCCGGACTGGTGGAAACGCTTAAGGGCGCTGGCCCGTTCACGGTGTTCGCGCCGACGAATGAGGCGTTTGCGAAGCTGCCGGCTGGCACCGTGGATACTCTGCTGAAACCGGAAAACAAGGACACTCTGGTCAAGATTCTGACTTACCACGTGGTCCCCGGCAAAGTTACCGCCGCGGATCTTAAGAAGATGATCAAGGCCGGCAACGGCAGCGCGTCACTGAAGACCGTGCAGGGTGGTACTTTGACCGCGATGATCCAGGGCACCAACATCGTTCTCAAGGACGAAAAGGGCGGGATGTCGACCGTGACGATAGCCAATGTGATGCAGAAGAACGGTGTCATTCATGTTGTCGACACCGTGTTGATGCCCAACTAACTAATTCGATTTCAGTTTAGGGGGAAGTTGTCCACTCGGGACGGGGGGCGTGGGGAGAAGCCATGCCTTCCAGACCGGGTAAGTAGTCTTCGCGACGGAGAGAATCAGCATCGATACCGTGATACCAACAGCTGCCGCGATGGTTTCTCCAATCGTCAGATTGTCCTTCCAGAATCCCAACCATCTTCCATACACGAGTTCGATGTGGACCCAGTAAACCAGCAGCGAAGTGGTACCAAACTGCCTGACCCAGCTCCATCCCTGTACACCCGGTTGTAACGTCCAGACGTAGGCGAAAGCAACCCCGATCAGCAGCGCGCCCATCTTGATGAACACCAGCGCCGGACTGTTAAGCCAGAAATCGACTTTCGAGTAAATGGAAAGCGACATAGAAGACAGCGTGTAAGCGCTGAAGGCCAGAGCAATTCCACCGAGCGCGGTCCACTGCATGGTTTGCCCAATCTCTTCTTCTTTCAGCGTCCGCAGCAGGCTGCCGAAGCTGATGCCGAAAAAGAGAAACGAAGCCCAGGGGAAAAAACCAAAAAAGTTGAAGTTCGGAACGATGTAGTCGCGAACGACCGGCGCGACTCCGGAGAAATCCACCTGCGAGATCAGCGGCGCGGCGGAGCAAATGGCGATGCCGAGCACAGCACACAGCCGGATGCGTTCCACGGTTCGGAAGAGCGCCATGACGGAGGCAATCGCGATAGCGAAACCCATGCAGTTCAGAATGTCGACGCGGGTCAGATCACTCCACTGCCGTGAGGAGGAGAAGGCCCAGAGCTGAATGCGGAAGGCGAAGGCGATGCCGAGCAGGAATCCGGCGCGGTTGAGCGCTGCCCAGACGCGGCGGCCAGGGGAAAAGCCTTTGCGCTCCGTGCTGTCCATCAGGAAAGCGAGGGTCACTCCGGTGAGGAAGAGAAAGATGGCCGGAGGCATGCCGCCGACGAACTGGGAAAGCATGTAAGGACCGCCGGACCGCAGATCCTGACGGGTGAACGAGTTGAAAACGTGGCCCTGCAGCATGATGACTGCGGCCACTCCGCGCACCCAGTCGAGGTAGAGCAGGCGCGAAGAGGAACTCACAGGTTTGTACGTTTGCAGCATTCGGGCCAATTGTGGGATGGCTATCTGCCGGGATTCGTTTTTAGAACACCCTTCGGCAGTTTTAGTCGCAGCGCGGAATCGGAGATTTTGGGATTGATTTTTAGATCGGTGTAGGTGACGGTTTGCATGTCACCTGAGGGGAAATACAGCTTCTGCCGCACGGGATAGCCGCTCTTCTCAGAGAGCCACAGTTCCACTTTGCGCAGCTGCTCCAGAACTTTCTTCGATTTGGGTATTAGTTGAAGATGCAGCGTCTTCTCGCCCTCAATGGTGTCGCCGCCCAGCGAGGTGATGTCGTAAGAACTGGCCAGTTCGCGCCCCGAACTGCCGAACCCGAGAAGAAAGAACTGATCGAAGAGACCGCGGTACTTCGTGGCGTCGTATTCCTGGACGGTGTTGATCTTGGGATAGTAGACATCCGCCAGATTATCCTGCAGCGAGACGTACTTTTCCTCCGGCGGCGCGAAATGAATCAACACACGCATATCGTGCGCGGCCGGGCGCTTCAAGGTCATGATTCCCGTCTCGGTACCGGTATCGCTGCCGATCGCCGCCGTATATGTCACCCGCTTGATGGTGCAGGTGACGCCGGAAAAGGAAGCAGCGTTTTGATCCATCCTGGCCAGCGCGGTGGAGACCGGGTCTGCCGCGAAGCACGCCGCCATGCAAAATGAGGCGGCGCAGGCCAGAAGTTTCATGGCCGGGCGAAAGCCATATAGCCTTCGACGGTCTGCTCGGAATCGTAAATGGGTTCCAGCCGGGTGACTTTGCTGTTTCGATGGAAGGTGGAGCGGAGAATATCACTGACGCGCGAGAGGCGCTGGCCTTCCGGAATGGGAGCAACCAGGGCTGGTTCGATCCAAAAAACCTCGCCATCGTGGGTGCCGGGCAGGAGCACGACTTCACTGGCTTTGGGAACCTTCGGAGAATCGCGAAACCAGTCGCGCGGGGTAAGGAAGATGAACAGCAGGATCAGGCCGACCATGACGTCATACTGCCAGGAGGCGCGCGGGTAATCCCACAAAATGAAGCGTTTCAGCCCGGAAAGCACTTAACTCAGTCTAGCATCGTGTCCGTTTACAGACGCTTCCAGGGTGCCCACGCCTTCGATTCGGGCGCGCACGCGGTCTCCGGCCTTGATGCGGGCGCCTTTGGGGCAGCCGGTGGAGATCAGGTCGCCCGGATGAAGAGTCATGTAGTCGCTGTGAAACCGTACCAGCTCGTAAGGGCGGGTGCGCATGTGGCGGACGAAATCGCGGGAGCAGACGCCGTCATTGTGTTCGGTGATCACTTCGAGCGCATCCACATCCGGCACCTCATCGGCCGTCACGATCACCGGGCCGAAACTAAAGAACGTGTCGAAGCTCTTGGATCGCGTCAGATAACGCGGATTTTTTCTCAGAACATCGAGCGCTGTGAGATCGAGCGTGGTGGTGTAACCGTAGATGGCATCGGGCACCCGCTCGGTGGTAAGGAAGCGACTGGTGCGGCCGATGATGACGCCCAGTTCACCTTCGGCGTCCACATCGCTGGAGAGGTGTTCGGGAGGCAGCACGATTTCACCGCCGGGCTGAAACATGCAGGAGGCCGGCTTCATGAAACTCCCCGGCTCTTCCGGCTGCACGGCGTTGATGTCTTCGGCGTGCGAGAGGTAATTCAGCCCGATGCACCAGATTTTCGGCGGCACATCGTAGGGCAGCAGGGGTTTGATCTGCTCGAGGGGGATGGGCGGCACTCCCTTCACCGGGATTTCTTTGATGCCGGCCTGAATGATCTCGAGGAGATTGTTGGGCAGCCGCGTGCGGTGTTTGGAGTTGATATCGAGCACGGGCACCACCCCGCCCTCCACCAGCACGCCCGCATGCTTTTGACCGCTGTACAGGAAAGTTAAAAGTTTCACGCCTTTGCTGTTGTATCAGAAATCCAGCGCCTGGACGAGTTTGTCGAGTGCGCTTTGCGCCTCCGCCCGGCGCTGGCGAACTTGCGTTTGCTGGTCCCGGAGCGTGGCGATCCGGGCTTCCTGAGTACCCAGCTTTGTGGCATATCCCTGTACCTGCTGCTGTTGGCCGCTGACATTGTTCAGAGTGGTAATGTTTTCGCGCAGGCGGTTCTGATCGCCGTTCAGGTTTTCGAGGGCAGACTGCAGTTCGCTCGCCTGTGCGTCGAGATCGGAAATCCGGCGCTTTGCTTCCATTACCTGACGGAGCTGCCGGGTGGCGGCATCGCTCAGTAGTTTGTTCTGCGTGTAGGAACCAAGCTGGTCGGGTGTGAAGTTCAGGATCGAGATGCTGGTGGAATAGACCCGCTCTTCGGAGACCGCGAGCTTTTGCGTGCCCGCAGCCGGCAGCGCCACTTCAAACCGGTAAGCCGTGGGCGAGGTTTCGGTGGGTTTGGGCGAGAGCAGGTTGTACTGCGGCCGCACCACGTGTTCGACGATCAGTGTTTTGGTTTTTGGGTCTACGTTGTGAATCGTGTAAGTTTTGATTTCTTCCGCAGCCATGCGCGTGGTCAGCAGGCCGCGGCTGGCATGCACTTCGCGCACGATGGCGTTCTTCGAATCGTAAGCGGTGGTGATGCGCGTTCCCAGATCGACGGCATAACTGATGAGCCGTTTGTCGCCGGACTTGATCGTTTCGACGAGGGCTTCGCCGCCGTAGGCGCCGCCGTCGAACACGGTGATGGGGCCGCCGTCCAGAGTTTTGCCGGTGGAGTTGGTGAGTTCGGCAGCCTGAAGCGGATTCTGCCTGGCAGGATCGGAATAGATCAACAGCCGGCGGCCTGTGATCTTTTGCTGCAGAAACGGCAGCATGGCGGACTCATCCTTCCGGATGGTGACAGGCGTCGAGATCTGGTATTCGAACAGCTCGCCCACTTCGCGGCTGCCTGCCTGCGCCGCAATGGAACTTGGCTCCGATCTGGGCGCCGGGGGAGCCGCGCTCGGCAACCCTCCCATAATGCCGCCTAAGACTCCGCTTCCCCGTATTTTGGCGCGGGGCATCACCTCCGCCTCAGCGGCCATGGAACCGGCATACACTGTCGGGGTCAGACCCTGGTATTCGGGGAGTTCAGCGGTGAGCCGGTCCACATACCGTGGCTCGTAAAGCGCGCTGACGAAGGAAATCGGCTTACCTGAAACCAGCGACATGCGCACGCCGGTCCAATCCTCGCCGGTGGTATTGTCGACGATCGCCCAGCCTTCCAAGGTGGGCTGCGGGCCTTCAAAAATCAGCCGGTAACTGGATTTCCAAACCGGACTGGGGATGATATAGCTGGCGCTGATATCCCGTGTCTGGTTGCCGGTGGAATCGACGTAGACGCTGCGTTTATCGGAAGAATGCGAGTCGGCCACGGCTGTGAGATAGTCCTTGAACCGCGCCTGCAGCTTTGGGTCGCTGAACCGGATGGCGGCTGCGGCAAGAAGATCGAAAGTGCGCAGTTCCCCCGCATCCAGAAGCAGCGTCAACTGCTCGCGCTCGGGTGCCTCTTTCGTTGCCGCCGTATTGCGCGCGCTGACCACGACACCTGCCGTTTTCTCCGTGCCGAACTGGACTTCAATTCGCGCACCGCGCATCTGGTCGAGGATGCCGCTAAGCGGCTGTCCCGTTTCGATGCTGAAGGGATAGTCAGCGAGTTTACGGACCAGCGGAATGCTGGAATCGTAGCGCAGCCCGGAGACTTTGCCGCCACCCTTTTCCGAGATGGTCAGGGATTTCAGCACATCATTCATTTCCGCTGCTTTGAAATCCAGGCGCGCGGTTTCGCCCGGCGCCAGAGTTCCGGAACGCTGGAAGAAGCCGACTCCGTGCTTGTAGAGCACGACTTCCCTTACCGGCAGTTCGGCGGCGAAACCAATTGCCGCGAGACAGACAAACGCACAAAGCGCAGGAATGTGACTCCGCATAGCAGGATAGACTCGCGTCTGCCAGGCAAAGGTTCCGCTAAATCAGGAAACAGGGACTAAGTCGGCAAGCCGCGGGTCGAAGAAGTTGTCGATGGTAAAGAGAGTGCCGGGTAACTCGGAGTGGGTGGTGCGAAGACCGATGACCTGCATTCCGGCGGCGAGACCGGCTTCCACGCCGGTAAAAGTGTCTTCGAAAACGAGGGTTTCGGCGGGCGGGACGCCGAGCAGTTCCGCCACGCGCAGATAAATCTCGGGATGTGGCTTCGCGTGACGCACCTGCTGGCCATTCACCACGACACGGAAAAGCGGACCGAGACCGGATTGCTGCAGCGTGAACCGCGCATTTTCGGCTTCGGCGTTGGTAGCCAAGCCGGTGGGCATGGACTGATGGCTCTCCAGAAATTCGCGGATGCCGGGCACCAGCGCTTCGTGGATGGAGGGCAGGATCATCTCGCGATAGAGCGCCTCTTTCGCGGCGCCGTGAGCGAAGACTTCGGCGTCGGTGAGGTGGCTGCCGAAAAAATTGTGAACGATGACGTCATTGCGCTTGCCGTACATGAACTGCAGCATCTCGGGCGTGGTCGCAAGACCGTTGCGGCGATTGTATTCCACCCACGAATCACGGTGCCAGGGATTCGAATGGATGATCACGCCATCCATATCGAAGATGAGCGCGTGGAAGTTATTCATGCGTTTCGGTTGCCAGCCAGTTCAGGTAAGGCGCGGAGCCTGCGAGAACGGGAAGCGCAATGATTTCGGGAACTTCGTAAGAGTGTGCGGCGAGCAGTGTTTCCGAGATTTGAGGGAAACGGGACTCGGCCGTCTTGATCAGCAGCATCCATTCAGAAGTATCTTCCAGTTTCCCCTGCCAGCGATAAACGGAACGCACCGGAGGCAGGATGTTGACGCATGCGGCGAGGCGCCGCTCCACCAGCAGACGGGCGAGACGCTCGGCTTCTTCCGGCGAGCCGCACGTGGAGATTACGACAATTTTGTCCGTCATGCCGCATTATCGCCAAAACAGAAAGAGACCGCGATGTTAAACTGAGTTTCCAAAGGCCGCACCATGAAAATTTCATTCTGGAAGGTGATGTTCGGGGCGATGGTGCTCGCGGGTGGAGCGTACGGGTTTATGGAGATGCGAGGCGCGAATGGCATCTCAGCTCTGATGGAGAAGCGGCAGGAGATGCACGCGCTCGAGCAGCAGAACGAGGTTCTGCACAAGGAAATCGAAGCCAAGAAGGCGCGAATTGAGCGGCTGCGGGATAACCCGGAAGAGCAGGAACTGGAGATCCGCAAGAGGCTCAAGCTGGTAAAGCCGGGCGAGAAAAGTTTTATTCTGCAGGAGCAGAAGAAGTAGCGGGATACCACTGGAGTTCGCGCACTTCGATGCCGGAACCGGCGAGATCCCTCCGAAAAACCGCGAGATCCGAGCCGCGGTAGTGATAAGGAATCACGACACGGGGATGAAAGGCTTTCACCGCGGCGGCGGCCTCGTCGGGCGGCATGGTGTAGGGCAGGTTCATGCAAATGAATGCGACGTCGATATTGCGCAGGGCGCGCATTTCCGGGATGTTCTCGGTGTCGCCGGAAAAGTAGAACCGTTTGCCGCCGTAGCTGACGACATAGCCGTTCCCGCGGCCTTTGTCGTGGAAGAGTTTGCCGGCGGACGGACCGCGCACCACGTTATACATCGGAATGGCTTCGATGCTGAAGCCGTCCCACGATTTTGTTTCGCCATTCCCAATCGTTTTCGCGCTGGTGACGGTCTGCGCCACGGCGGATGGTGCCCAGATCTCGGTGCTTGGTTTGCTGACGGCGGCAATGGCGGAGGCATCCATATGGTCGCCGTGGATATCGGTGATCAGGATCAGATCGGCTTTGGGCAACCCGGTGAAATCGGACGGCTTAGCCGGGTCGATATAGATCACTTTGCCCGCGGCTTCCATCAACAGGCTGGCGTGGAAAACGGGGGTAATCTTCAGAGGTCCGGCGGAGGTGTCGAAAGTCTGCGGCTGACGCATGGGTTGAGCACCCGCCACCGCGGCGAGCGTAACGGCGAGCAGGGCGAGGCGCATACAGCCTGAATTTTATCACCCGGCAGGAGGGCGGTTGAGCCGCGGCGAGCGCGGGTGATATAAAGGTAGAGACCCTTCAGGCAGGCCACCCTAGCTCAGTTGGTAGAGCGACTGATTCGTAATCAGTAGGTCGCCGGTTCAACTCCGGCGGGTGGCTCCAGCAACATGTGCAATCAGAATGGACGAGCGGCGGTGCGACTGGTTCTCCTTCTGTCCCTGGCTGTCTCTCCTGCTGTCTCCGCGACGTTCGAAGAACTGTTCCGATCCGGTCTGCTGGCGCTGCAACGCGGTGAACTGAGTTCCGCACAGACCGATCTTGAGCAGGCGGCGCAATTGCAGCCAGAGAATGGACGCTTGTGGGTGGCTCTCGCTCAGACCTATTCCAAAGAGCACGAGTCCGGCAAAGCCAACGAATCGGCGGCGAAGGCGCTGACTTTGGCTGGGGGCGACGCGGTGGTGCTGCGTACGCTGGCGGTGTATTACGCGGAATCCGGACAGACGCTGAAGGCGGCTCAGGCCCAGGCGGCATATGCGAAGGACCGCCCCGGCGACGAGGAGGCGAAGGAGCGCGCGGCATCTCTCTACTTCGAAGCAGCGAAACCGATGCTGGAGCGGGAGCAGTTTCAGGAGGCCGTCAGCATTTTGCAGTCGTCGGCCGGCAGCATCGGCCCAAACGCGCAGATTGAGCTGGCGCTGGGGGTCGCGTTTTACGGGCAGCGACGGTTTCGGGAAGCGGGGGATGCTTTTCTGGGTGCGATCGAGCTGGCCCCACAGGAAAGACAGCCCTATGTGTTTTTGGGCAGGATGCTCGATCAAATCCCGGAACGCCTGCCGGAAGTGACGCAGTTGTTTATTGTTTTCGAAAAGGCCCATCCGGAGGATTACGAAGGGTTTTTGCTGCATGCGAGGGCTCTCGACGCACAGAGACTGGAGCCGGACACGGCGCGGCGCCTGCTGGAAAAGGCTATTGCGCTGAACGACAGCGATGCCGCGGCACACACCGAACTGGGGGCGTTACTGGATCGCCAGCAGCAGTTTGCCGCGGCGGCCGCGCAGTTCGAAAAAGCGGCTGCGCTTGCTCCCTCAGATCCGGCCACCCACTACCGTCTTTCCCGCCTTTATGAACGACTGAACAAGCCGCAGGCCGCCGCCGCTGAGCGGGAGCGCCACCGCGCTCTGGTGGCTGGGCAGAACGTCGCACAATGACGCGGCGTCAGTTCGCCTCTGCCATCGCGGCGGCCAGTCTGATGCCGTCGGCCAGGAGCAAAGCCGCGGCCTTCCCGGTGCACTACGCGCGGGCGAATCCGTATGACGCGGCGCTGCGCTTTCTGGAACCTGGGAGTGACGAATTTCAAGGCGAGAAAGCGGCCGCGGAACTGGAGGCGCGGCTGCGAAAGATCTTCGCGGGTCAGGAACCCGCGCCTGCCGGGCTGCGCCAGTGGGTGGCGCAGCGGGAACGCATTCAGGCGGCGCGATTCTTTGCTTTGCCGGCCAACCAGGTCCGGTATGAGATCAAACTGGCGGACGCCACCGGCCTGCAATATCACACGGGCGTGTGGCAGCTACCGGACTTTCAACCAATTTCGCAGACTTCCGCGGCTGCGGCGCGGCCGTACTTGCGCGATGTCACCGGGCATGTATTCGGCAGCTCGGCATCGTTCCAGCAACAGCTGCGCCAGGGAAATCCTTACTGGCGCGCGCGGCTGGATTCGGCAGTTGGTGTCGACGTCTATGGCAATCAGGGCATCGCGGTAGGAGATATCGATGGCGACGGCGTGGATGAAGTGTATGTCTGCCAACCGGGCGGACTGCCGAACCGGCTCTATAAGTTCAGGGCGGATGGAATTGCCGAAGACATCACGGAACGCGCGGGCCTGGCGATTTTGGACGATACCACCTGCGCGTTGTTCGCTGATTTCCGCAATTCGGGCCGGCAGGATCTGGTTGTGTTGCGAGCTCTGGGACCCTTGCTGTTTCTGAACCAGGGGAACGGGGTGTTTCAACAGCAGCCGGACGCGTTTCGGTTCGCCGCCAAGCCGAAGGGATCTTTTACGGGAATGGCGGCGGCGGATTACGACCGCGACGGCCGCCTGGATCTGTATCTCTGCTGTTACGTGTATTTCCAGAGCGAAGACCAGTATCAGTTCCCCGCCCCGTATTATGACGCGCGCAATGGTCCGCCGAACTTTTTGTTCCGAAACCAGGCTGGCCCAGGCGGCATTGTTTTCGAGGATGTGACAGCGGCGACCGGCATCGACCAGAATAACGACCGTTTTAGTTTTGCGCCGGCGTGGTGCGATGTGGATGGCGATGACTGGCCGGATCTCTACGTCGCGAACGATTTTGGCGTCAACAATCTTTATCGCAACCGGAACGGCCGTTTTCGCGACGAGGCCGCGAGCGCCGGCGTGGAAGATATCGGCCCGGGAATGAGCGCGTCGTGGTTCGATTACGACGGCGACGGACGCCCGGACCTCTACGTATCGAACATGTGGACCGCGGCGGGACAGCGCGTGGTCAGGGACCCGGCGTTCCATCCCGCGGAGGAGCATGCGGAGGCGTTCCGACGTCACACAAAGGGGAATTCGCTTTACCGGAATCGGGGTGATGGCGCGTTCGAAGAACAGCCGCGGGAAGGCGTTGAGATGGGGCGCTGGGCATGGGGCTCCGGCGGTTTCGATTTGGATCTGGACGGCGTGCCGGAGATCCTGATCGCCGCGGGGATGACGACCAATGCGTCGAGCCAGGATGCCGAGAGCTTTTTCTGGCGGCAGGTGGTGGCGAAGACGCCAGCGACTCAGGCCGCGGCTCCGGAATATGAAAATGGCTGGAGCGCGATCAATCAATTGATCCGCGAGGATTACTCGTGGTCCGGGCACCAGCCGAATGTTTTCTATGTACGCCGCGACGGCTGGTATCAGGATGCGTCGGGCGTGAGCGGGTTCGATTTCGCGGACGATTCCCGCGCGTTTGCGGTAACGGATTTCGACGGCGACGGCTATCCGGACGTTCTGCTGAAAAGCCGGCTGGGGCCGCAGGTTCGCGCGCTGCAAAACGATTGCGCTGACGGCAGACCGGCGATTGGGTTCGTTCTGCAAGGGACGAAATCGAATCGCGATGCCATTGGGGCGCGAGTGGAAGTGAACGGGCACGTGCAGTTTCTGCAGGCGGGCAGTGGCTTCCTTTCGCAACATTCGAAGAAGCTGCATTTTGGTTTGGTGGGGAAAGCCAGCGCCGAGATCACGGTGAGGTGGCCATCGGGCCTGAAGCAGGCGTTTGCGGCCTTGGAACCGGGGTACACCTATCACCTGACGGAGGGCGCAGAGGAAACGCGGCGGGTGCCATTTGGTGCGCGGAAGCTGTACAGTGCTGCGGTGGTGCAGCCGGAGAACGCACCCGAGTTCGCCGACACCTGGCTGCTGGAGCCGGTGCCGCTGCCGCGAGCGCATCGGGGTCCCGGATTCGTGCTGTTGTACGCGGGGGACCGTCCGGCGCTCGCGTCGTCCTTACCAATTGAGTACGTGGACCTGCGCCGAGAGGAGCAGCCCGTCGCGGCCGGATACGCTCTTTTTCGCAGGTACCTTTTTGAATACCGGACCGGTCTTTCGCTGCCTCTGCTGCTGTTGATCGATGACCGGGGCAGCGCACGCAAGATCTACGCGCGGATTCCGGCTTCCGGTGAGCTGGCCGCCGACCTGGCAAGACTGGGCGATCACCGAAAGCTGGCTCTGCCGTTCGCAGGCGTGTACCATTCGGAGCCGCGCCGGAACTATTTCAAACTGGGCGCGGCTTTCTACTGGGCAGGGTATCCCGGTCTGGCGCTGCCGTATCTGGAAGAGACCCGCCGCACGCAGCCGGAGAACTGGAAGGTACTGCTTTCCATCGCGCGTATCCATGAGGAACTGGGGCAAGACCCGGAAGCGATCCGCACCTATGAACGGCTATTGCAGATTCGTCCGGACTACGCGCCCGCACTGGTGAGCATGGGCGAAGTCTATCAGCGCACAAAGGACTCCGCCGCGGCCGACCGGATGTTCCGGCGCGCTCTGGAAGTGGATCCGGCGTCCGCCGACGCCATGAATCAGCTGGGGCTGGCTGCCGCCGAGGCCAGCGAATTCGTCCAGGCGCGCGATTGGTTTCAAAAGGCCATCACAACCAGGCGCGACCATTCCGGCGCGATCAACAATCTGGGCGTGCTCTACGCAAAGATGGGTAGGCGCGATGACTCGATCGCCGCCTTTCGCTATGGTATTAAAATGGCGCCTGAGGACGAGACCCTGTACCTGAATCTAGGGCGCATTTACATCACGATGAACGATCGCGAGGCGGCCCGCGCTGTGCTGAATCAATTGCTGCAACGCAAGCCGGGCAACGCCGTTGCCATGCGGGCGCTGGCCGAACTGGAAGCGAGATGACGGCGATCTTTCTGATGTATCTTTTCTTCTTCGCGCCGGCAGACTGGTGGCGCGAATGGGAGCAGTCCGGGCGGATTGCGGGACTTACCGAGCTTCCTTCGAATCGTCTGGCGCCACCGCGTTTGATTGCGCCGGGAGCGCCGCCTGTTCTGAGTTTTCGCACATTCGACGCGAATGAACGCGGACGCTTCGGCAACCTTGGCCTGATGACAGATGATGCCGGGCATTAGTCTTGTTTTGCTGCTCGCCCTGATGCAAACCGACCCGGTGTCGCAGGGTGTGGCGGAGTTCAACGCGGGCGATTACCGCGCCGCGCGGACACATCTCGAACAAGCGCCGGGCACGCCGCAGTCGTCCGTCATGCTGGCTTTGACTCGCGCGGCTCTGGGTGAATGCGACCGCGCATTGCCGGAATTGGCACAGCAGTTTTCGGCAGGCGCGGGTGAGAAGCGGCTGCAGCACCTTGCCGGTCTGGCTCTGGCTCAGTGCCAGATCTCGGCGAAGCAATTCGGTGTTGCCGGTGAGACCGTTGCCAAACTGGAAGCGCTGTTTCCCGCCGATGCAGACGTCTTATATATCTCGGCGAACTTCCATCTAAAGGCGTGGAACGATGCGCATCTACCGCATGTATAAGAATGCGCCCGCATCGTACCGTGTCGATCAACTCTCGGCTGAAGTTTTCGAGACGCAGGGGAAATACGCCGAAGCCATTGCGGAATATCGCCGGGCGATTGAGAAGAATCCAAAAGCGATCGATCTGCACTTTCGACTGGCGCGCGCGATCCTGATGCAGTCGCACGAGCCCGCGGCGCTGGAACAGGCGCGGCTGGAGTTCACAGCGGAATTGTCGCTGAATCCTTACGATGCGGTAGCCGAGTACCAGGTGGCGCAAATCCTGGCAGCGCAACTGAAACCAGCGGATGCCGCGGCCCATTTTGAGCGTGCTGCCGAACTGCGGCCGGACTTCCCCGAGGCGCTGATTGCCGTCGCCAAGCTGCGATCCGAGGCAAAGCGCTACGATGACGCGGTGGTTCTACTGGAACGCGCGGTGAAGCTGCAGCCGCGCGGCGAAGCGGCGCATTACAACCTGATGATCGCGTATCGGAATGCGGGACGGGCAGCGGATGCGCAGCGCGAAAAGGCGGCGATCGATCAGCTGCAAAAGCCGCCGGAAGGCGAGTTCACCGATTTCCTGAAACGTCTGGACGGGAAAGCTCCTCCGAAGTGAGAAGAGTCGCCGCCGCCCTGTTGTGTCTGAACCTGACCGGCGCGAGCGGTCCCTATCCGGACTTTCGCAATGTGGCGGCGAGCGCGGGACTCACACAGAGCATCCCGAACGGCGGCGATCAATCGAAGCAGTTCATCGTCGAGACCACCGGCAGCGGCGTCGCCTTCATCGACTACGATAACGACGGGCTGCCGGACATCTTCCTCGTCTCCGGCCCGGGTGCGCCGAGCCGCATGTATCACAACGAGGGCGGCGGCCAGTTCCGCGATGCCACGGAGCAACTGGGCATGCGCAGCAGCGGCTGGGGCCAGGGCGTCTGCGCCGGCGATTACGATAACGACGGCTTCACCGATCTGTTCGTCACCTACTGGGGACAGAACCCGCTGTACCGCAACATCGGCGGGCGACGCTTCGAAGATGTCACCGCGAAAACGCACCTCACGCAGGATCGCATCCGCTACAACACCGGCTGCGCCTTCATCGATTACGACAACGACGGCAAGCTCGATCTGTTCGTCGCCAATTACCTGAAGTTCGATCCTCGAGACCACGCCGAAGCCGGGCGCGAATCCCTACTGCTTCTACCGGGGATGGCGGTTAACTGCGGTCCGCGCGGGCTGCCGTTCGACCGCAATATTCTCTATCACAACGAAGGCGACGCTTTCCGCGATGTCTCCGATGAGAGCGGCATCTCGAAGCCCGATCGGCAACTATTCGCTGGGCGTGCTGACCGGCGATTTCAACGGCGACGGGCTTACCGATATCTATGTGGCCTGCGACCAGACGCCGTCGATCCTCTATATCAACCAAGGCAACGGAAAATTCGTCGACGAAGCGCTTCTGCGCGGCGCGGCTCTGGACGACAACGGCAACGCGCTGTCCGGCATGGGCGTTGCCGCGCGCGGATTACCTGCGCCAAGGATCTGCCTTCCATCTTCCGCACCAACTTTTCCGATGAGCTCTACACCCTGTACCGCAACCGCGGCAAAGGCGATTTCGAGGATGAAAGCGTCGGCTCCGGCTTCGGACAGAACACCCGCTTCGTCGGCTGGGGCTGCGGGTTTCTTCGACTACGATAACGACGGCTGGCCGGATCTGCTGGTGGTGAACGGGCATGTCTTTCCGGAAGTCGACCAGCTTGCACATCAGACATCCATTACCGCGAGCGCGCGATTCTGTACCGCAATCAGGAAGGAAAATTTGCCGACATCTCGGAGTCGGCCGGTCCCGCGTTTGGGGAAGCGCATTCCTCGCGCGGCGCCGCTTTCGCCGACTACGACAACGATGGCGCATTGGAAGTGATCGTGAACAATCAGAACGAAGCGCCTTCGCTGCTGCGGCAGACAGTCCGGCCGTCAAATCATTGGGTGGGCCTGAAACTGGAAGGAGTGCGCGCCAACCGCAGCGCGATCGGCGCGCGTGTGACGGTTACAGCCGGTTCGCTCCGGCAGACGGCGGAAGTAAGAAGCGGCGGCAGCTATCTCTCGCAGAACGATCTGCGCCTGCACTTTGGTTTGGGTTCGCGGACGACCGTGGATCGGATCGAGGTGGTTTGGCCGGGTGGCGGGCAGCAGGTGCAGACTAAGGTGACGGCAGACCGGGTGATTATGATCCGCGAACAATAAAAAAGGGCCCGCCGAAGCGAGCCCTTTTCCTACTTGCTGCCGGTCCGGACTAGAACGAGAGCCGGAGCTGGAACTGCACGTGGCGTTCGGTGCCCACGTTCGCCCCCAGCACCTTGCCGAAGTTGCCGTTGCCGTTGACAGCGGGCGCCGTAGCCGTGGCCGCCAGCTTCGCATCCCCAAGAGAAGCATCGGGGGTGCTGAACTGCGGTGTGTTGGCCAGGTTTACCGCTTCAGCCCGGAACTGCATTTTGATCCGCTCGGTGATCGAGAAGTTCTTAAACATCGAGAAGTCCATGGTGCGAGTGGGCGGGCCGGTGTTGCTCTGCAGACCCAGATTGCCGCCGGTGTAAACGCCGGTCGCCGGATTCTGATACGCAACAGCAAACGCATTGGTGTTGAACCAGAGACCATTGGTGCCGGGCGTGCGGCCTCCGGCAGGCGCGGCCTGCGGATTCTGGCCCGCAACGAGGTCAGGAACGCAGCGGCCCCATTGTCCCTGGCACGCCGTGCCGGAAATGGTGAAAGGCTGGCCGGTGCGCAGCGTCAGGATTCCGTTCGACTGCCATCCGCCAACCACCATATCGACAGCGCGGTTCATGCCGCCGCCAAAACGCTTGCCTTTACCGAAAGGAAGCTCGTAGTTGAAAGACGTGGTGAAGCTGTGCCGGATGTCCCAGGAAGCGGTGGAGTATTCGGACGCCAGATTGGTGGGGTCTGGAGCGCCCAGGTTCGTCGATCCGCTCAGTGGCGTGTTCGAGTTGGCCAGCGCATGGGAGAACGTGTAAGCCGAAAGGAACTGCAGACCCTGAGAAAACCGCTTCTCAAGTTTGACGGATCCCGCGGCGTAGTTGCCATAGCCGAACGATGAAGTTTCCGTCAGGCTGTTTCCGACGGAAACAGCGCCGTTGGTGTAGGGTGTCGGCACGACGCGCCTGCTGTCACAGCTAAGCAGAGGGTTGTTGACGAAGCCCAGATTTGGGCAGGGGTCCGTATTCAGCAGGATCAGCTGGTGGGCCTGGTGGTTGCCCTCATACCCAACTTCGATCGACATGCTGCCGGGCAGCTCATGTTGCACAACCAGGTTCCACTTGTGCACCAGGCCGTTACGGAAATCGGACTGGACACCCAGCAGAGAAAGCGGTGCCGGAAGTGAGAATACGTTGGTGGGATAACCGCCCGTCAGACCGTTCGGGAAATAGTTACAACCGGTACAGGCGGGGTCGGAGACACCGACATAGCCGCTGATGCCGGCTGAGCGAGTCAGATTTACTGTCTCGTTGAAAGGAACGGCTTCGCCGCGGTTGGGGCTGCCACCCTGATTCTCTTCGCCGCCGTAGAAGATGCCGTACGCGGCGCGAATCACCGTCTTTTCCTTCCACTGATAGGCGAGTCCGATGCGGGGGCCGAAATCCAGCTTGTCCCACGGGATCAGAGTGCTTGGCACGGTTCCGCGCACCACCTTCACCGTTGGGAACGCGGTGGCGAAATTCGGGGGCAGAGGCGCATCCTGGTTGTTGCCCTTCGGGATGTACAACGTGAGCGATTGCAGGTCGAAATTACTTTGACGACCAAATCGTTCATTGATGGGGGACCACAGTTCGTAGCGAAGCCCGATGTTGGCGGTCAGCTTCGGCGTGATCTTCCAGTCATCCTGAACGTAACCGGCCCACGCTACCTTCTGCGAGGAAACGAAGTTGGTGGTCGAGATGTTGCCGCTGTCGATCTGACCCAGCAAAGCGGATGCAACCGCGTCGCCTGACTGATTATTGGCGGTGGGGAAGGCCGTCTCATTAGTGCTGTAGCCGATGTTGCCGTGCGGATCGGGAACCTGGAAGAACGGGAACTTGACCTGGCGGAACTCGGCGCCCATTTTCATGGAATGCTGGCCGCGGGTGAACGCCACGTTCTGAACGAAATCCAGAACGTTGTTGTATTCCTTGGTGGGAATCCAGTCGTTGGCACCGGTCTGCTGGTAGCCACTGAAGCTGATCTGCGGCAGCCCGCCGTTGTTGGCGGCGGCGTGCGTCGGGTTATAACCGCCGATGCCAAAAGCCGCGAATTCATCGGTGGAGGGATTCAGACCGAGGCGGGAAGTAACCAGACGGGTAAAGCCGACGCGGGTTTCTGAAATCAGGGTCGGGGTCCAGACACGCGTGTAACTGATCTGCGCGTTGCGGCTGAGATCGGTTTCCTGCGCTCCGTTGAAATCGGCGCCATCGAGAGGACCAGGGAAAGGAGAACCGCTGGTCTTGCCCGTATTCGACCAGCTCAGCGATCCGAACAGGCTGTCTTTTTCGCTCAGGCGATAATCGACGCGGCCATCACCCTGGTCCGTTGCCTGCCCGCCCGGTGAAATGTAGTAGAAATCGCGGGTGGGACCGTTACCCGTGATGATGGGCTGATTGGTATTGGGATAGAGCTGCAGGATCTTTGCGAATGCCGGGTCGATCCGGCTTTGGGGGATGATGTTGCCCGGGAACATCTGCCGCGAGATCGGGGTCCCGATCGGTACACTGGCCGTGGCATTAGCGGCGGTTGCGTAAACCGTGCTCTTCGGGTCGAAAATCGCGCCCTTGGCATAAGTCACCGGATTTCCGAGCGGGTCGTTAACCGTGATATTCTGGCCGAGCAGGCTGGAGAAATCGCCGCTCTTCATGGCCGCGGTGGGAACCTGCAGGAAGCCGGAGCGCCCAAGGCCCGCTACCGAACCGCCGGAGGAAGCAATGCGCGTGCCCTGGTAATCACCGAACATGAACAGCTTGTTCTTCTTCAGTGGTCCGCCGGCCGTGGCGCCAAACTGATTGCCGACAAAAGGACCAATCGTTGCGCGCCCGCCAGGTTGTTGTTCCAGGTGTTGGCATCGAGTTCTTTGTTCTGCAGAACCTCAAACAGGCTGCCGTGCAATTGATTTGTTGCCGGACTTTAGATTGACGTTTACCACCACGCCCGCGCCGCGTCCATATTCGGCGTTGTAGCCGTTGGTGAGCACGGTCATTTCACCGATAGCTTCCACGGAAGGCCCGACCGCGTAAGAGGTCTGGTTCAGGAAGTCGATGGTGTTGACGTTGTTATCAACGCCGTTCAAAAGGAAGTTGTTCTGCCCGTTGCCACGCACGCCGTTGGCGGACATACCGCCGTTGTTGGCATCGCGAGCGCCCGCTTCTGCCGGCACCACGCCCGGCGAGAGACGCGCCAGGTAAGCAAAGTTGCGCTGGCCGCCAAGCGGAACATCCGAAAGCGTCTTGGCGTTGATGGAGGCGCCTACCTGGGTGCTTTCCGTCTGCAACGCGGGAGCCGAGGAGATGATTTCGACCGTCTGCCCGATGTCACCGATGGTCAGGGCTACATTCACGCCGGTGCGTTCACCGGAAGTCAAAATGATGCCGCGCTGTTCGAATTTCTTAAACCCGGAAGCGGTTACCACTACGGTGTAAGTGGATGGCTTCAGGGCGGGACGTGTGAACTCACCGGAAGCGTTGGTGGTCAGTTCATACGATTGGCCGGTGCCTTGTTCGGTGATGACGACCTTGGCGGAAGGAACAACTGCGCCAGAGGAGTCGGTGACCGTTCCTGTAATCGTTGCAAGATCGCGTTGTGCAAACATTGCAAACGCAAAAAATGTAGTCAGCAGGGCGTAACGCGCCCATGCGGCTAAACGTCTCATAAATCCCCCTCAATCCCACTTGGATCGACTGGTGAGGATACTATCATCATCCAAACGGCGATTGCAAACTCCGTGTGTTAATCTTCAACCCGTGAAGGCGTGGCTGTGTGGATTTGCGGCTTTGGCCGTGCCATTCTTTTTTATTCACGGCAGCTCGGAAAGCTCCATTCAGTTCGTCGATATCGCTGCCGAATCCGGTCTGGATCAGGTAAACACGTTCGGTGGCAAAGACGCGAAAACCTCCATTTTAGAGAGCACGGGAACCGGCGTTGCCATTTTCGACTACAACGGCGACGGAGCGAACGATGTGTTCATCGCCAACGGCACGCTGCTCATTCCGGGGTCGACGGCGCCCCGTTCGCAGCTCTATCGGAACGACGGTAAAGGCCACTTTACGGAGGTCGGCGAACAGGCTGGGCTGACCCGGAGCGGCTGGGCCCAGGCCGCATGCGCAGGCGATTTCGACAACGACGGACATCCCGATTTACTGGTCACTTACTACGGCCACAATGCTCTGTACCGCAACAACGGCGCGGGGCGGTTTGTGGATGTGACGAGCGCAGCGGGCTTGCCGGTAACAGGCACGCGCTGGGGTTCCGGGTGCGCTTTTCTGGATTACGACCGCGACGGATATCTCGATATATTTATTGCCAATTACATCGATTTAGCGGCTGTTGCGGATCAGAACCGTACCTGCAACTGGAAAGGAATGACCGTCTGGTGCGGGCCGCACGGTCTGCCTCTTGCGAGCAATCTTTTGTTGCACAACAATCGCGATGGAACATTCACCGATGTTTCGCGAGGCCGCGGGCATCCTGAAGCCGGGAGCACGTTTCGGTCTGGGCGTAACGGCGGCCGATTTCGATAATGACGGCTGGCCGGACATTTATGTGGCATGCGATCAAACCCCCAGCCTGCTCTACCGCAATCGCCACGACGGTACCTTCGAGGAGATCGGCGAGGCCGACGGCGTGGCGTACGATGCCGATGGACAGCTTCAGTCGGGGATGGGGGTCGCGGTCGCCGATTTTGATGGGAACGGCTTCCTTGATATCGCAAAAACCAACTTCTCGGGTGACCGGCCTTCACTGTATCGCAATGAAAACGGAAAATTCTTCGAGGATGTTTCCGAACGAGCGGGCCTTGGCCGGAACATGCTCCTTGGCTGGGGCATCGCTTTTCTGGATGTGGATGATGATGGCCGGCCGGATCTGATTATGGCGAACGGTCACGTTTACCCCGAGATCGATCGCTCCTCGATTGGCGAGCGATACCGGCAGAAGACGCTGCTCTACCGTAATCTGGGCAACGGCCAATTCGCCGATATTACAAATGCCGCCGGGCCCGCGTTTGCCGTGACGCGACCTTCGCGCGGACTCGCGACCGGCGATTTGGACGGCGATGGGCGGCCGGAGGTGGTGATCGCCAACATGAATGACAAGCCTTCGCTGCTGAAGAACCGGGGCCCGAGACAGAACGGCGTCGCCATCCGGCTTGCCGGCACCAGGTCCAACCGCAGCGCCATTGGCGCGCGCTGCACGGTGGAAGCCGGTGGACGTAAACAGATGGCCGAAGTGATGGGCGGCGGGAGTTACTTCTCTCAGAATTCCCTGACCCTCTACTTCGGTTTAGCGCGGGCAGAGCAACTGGACCGCGTGGAAGTACGCTGGCCAAACGGCGACCGGCAAAGCTGGGCGCGCCTTGCCGTGAACCGCACACTGCTGCTGACGGAAGGCAGGCAGGAGCCGCAGGTGATCCCGTGGTTGAAGCGCTAAGGATATAATCCGGGTAGTTTTCCCGTGGGCAGTATCTCTGAAATCTCGCAGGCGATCTCCACCAGCCGCCGCAATTTCCTTCGCTCGGTAACCGGCGCCTGTGCCGCGGCGTCGCTTCGCGGCGCCGTACCCTCGCGAGCCTCGAAGGCGGTGGTGGTCACCTTCGGCGGGGGCGCGCGCGACGAAGAAACGTTCATGCCGGACGGTCAGCGGAACATTCCGAATCTGCTGAACGAACTTCTTCCGCAGGGGACGTTCTTTTCCCAGGTGGTGAACAGAGGGATCCTGGGACACTACGTGGCGACCGCGAGCATCGTGACCGGCGTTTACGAAAGCTTCAACAATTTCGCCGCGCTGAAGCCGGATAATCCGACCGTTTTCGAATACTTTCGCAAAGATTTGAAGCGCCCGATCACGGACGCCTGGGTAGTTGCACCCAGCAATGGCTTCGGCCTGATTGGCGAGAGCGGCAGCAGAGCGTACGGGAGCGGCCTGGGCGCGGGTGTCATTCTCCCCAAGCGGCTGCTCTCCGCCGCGCTTTCCGCTACGGCGACAGGCGGCGACCACGGGCACCTGCTGGTGGATAACTACGAGGCGCCGTTTTACGTGCCGGCGCTGGCCGGTCACCACACCGAATTGCATCAGATGGGCGACATCCTGAAGCTTTCGGTTCACGATTTCGCCGCTCACGCGCGCAACCTGGCAAGCCCGGACGAGATGTCGGTCTATATCGCGAAGCACCTGATGCGTCAGCTGGCGCCCAGCCTGCTGTGGATCACGCTGCACGACATTGACATCGCGCATTCCGGCGCTTTTTCGCTTTATCTGGAGGGCATCCAGCGCTCAGACCGGCTGTGCGCTGAACTTTGGCGTACTATTCAAAACGAACCCGAATACGCCAACAAAACGGCGATGTTTATCCTGCCTGATTTCGGCCGTGATTCCGATATCGATCCGGGCGGTAACGGCTTTCAGCACCATCGCACCGGGGACGCGATGTCGCGCACCACTTGGATGCTCGCGCTTGGCCCCGGCGTGCGTCGCAATGCCGTGGTGGATCAACCAATTGAATCCGTGGACCTGGTTCCGACGCTCGGCTCCCTCTTTGGCTTCGATGCGCGTTTTGCAAGGGGCAAACCGGTGGCGGGAGTTTCTTAGCGATGCTGGCGCCCTCCCAGCTGACGCGCGAAAGCTTTTCCACCTATCCTCCGGAAGCGCGTGAGCTCGCAGCCGGACAGCTTCCCCTGCTGCGGCGTTTGCCGTTGAGTTTTCTTCCGCTGCTCCTGCGCGAGTTGATCGTCTTTGATTACAAATTTCCCGCCGAGCGCCGCGATCTGGACCGCCAGTTTGAATATCTGGGCGCCCTTTCCGACCGGGATTTCACGCGCGCGATGGCGAATTTCACCGCGCTGCGCCTCTCCCCCGAACTGGAGGGCACCGACTGGGTTGCGTCGCCTTCTACATTCTCCGAGAAGCTGACCGCGCATCTTTGGGCGACGCATCAGATAGAGAAATTTCGCGCCGCCGCTGTGGCGTATGTGCGCGAGTCCGGCGCTGGCCGTCCCGATCCGCCCTTGCCCACGCACCGGCTGGGGATTGTGGTTCTCGCGCGGGAAGACGCTGGCGGCGAGTACCCGTTGTTTCGCAAGCTGAGTCCCCACGGCGTTCGGTTTACGAACGTGAAAGGGAGCAACTCGATGGAGTCGCTGGTGCAGGCGTTGGCGGAAAGAGCGGCTGCGCACCCTGAGCCATATGCTCATTGGTACATCGATGGCGGTCGAGACGTGCCCATGCCGGGTGAGAAAATTGCGCGCGTCTCCTGGGGAGCGCTCTCGCCGGTTCGCGCCGCTTTGCAGATCCGCATGCAAAAGAGCTACGAAAACGGCGCGTTTGACGCGGAGGCATTCCGCTCCATGCTGGCGCGCACACGGCCGGAGGACCTGGGTATCGAATCATCGCCGGATCCGGTTCTGGGACACTTTCAACTCAGTGTGCTGACCGAAGGCTCCGGCACACAAGTGTTCTCCACGACTTTCGTTCAGTGGACCGCGCGAGAGGCGATGCGGCGGGCGCAGCCGCTGACCCTTCTGGCGCAATTCGCTCCTCGCCAGAAGGAAAAGCCCATGAACGAACTCTTGGCAGAGTCGCAGCGCCCGCCGGAACTGGACCCGCGGGGTTCCCTGATTGACGCGGACCAGGGAGCTTATTACACGTGGATGAACCAGCAACGGCTGGCTGGCGCTGAGCAGGCCGCGTTTTTGGCTTTGTATGGCAACCAGGCGATGGTTATTGCCCCTTCGTTCGAACCCGGTAAAAGCGAAACGAACCCAATTCATGTGAGCGAACTTCTTGCGCGAATCACGTAAACTGCAGCCATGCGACATCCCGTCCTTCTGAGGCGCACCCTGCTGCAAGGCGCTCTTTTCCCGGTCTGTTTTTCGTTCTGCTCAAGCGCTTTCGCCGCTTCGGCCTTTTGGAACAGGAAGCCGCCGTCAGAGTGGTCCGCGGACGAAATTGAGAAGATGAAGACCAGTTCGCCGTGGGCCCGGACCGTACCTCTTGATCTCAAGGGAATGCGCAACGGCAAAAGCTCCACCATGGACTCCGCGGGATCACGGGGAACTTTCGGAGGTATGCACGGCGCGGACAGCAACGGACTGAGTCTGAGCCGCGGACGGGGCAACGGCGGCGCAGGCGTGCCCGGAAATGCCGGTCCACCGGTGACTGTCAGATGGGAGAGCGCGCCGCCTGTGCTGGATGCCACCCGGCTGACGCTGCCCCCGGCATTCCGGGACAGTTATGCCGTCAGTGTGACCGGGTTGCCGCCGGCGGTGCTCATGATGGGTGCGCGTGCGGGTGAGAACCTGCCCGACGATCCCGCCGCGCGCCAGCGAGCAGGAGTCGAACGGCTGCTGGCAGCCACCACCCTGACCGCGAAGGGCCGTGAACCGCAGAAGGCTGCCTTCGTGGTGCAGTCGAACGATCTCACCTCCCTGATCTTCGGTTTCGGCAAGACCCAGCCTTTCTCGCTGGACGATCACGAACTCGTGTTTCACATGCAGCTTGGCGGGGCGGCCGTTCACGCCAAATTTGAACCGAAGGAAATGATGTGGAACGGTAAGCTGGCGCTCTAAGGCTGCGGCGCTAGATAGCGCTTGCGCATTTTTGCGACAACCGTAAACTCCGGGTCCACAACGTTGGCAATTTCGAACTCCATTGCCTGCCCGAGCAGCAGGCTGGCGCCGCGTTCGTCGAAACCGTAGCCGTCCATCAGCCAGCGCATTAGTTCCGTGGTGGCGTGCTGCAAAGCCTCGTTGAGCGCACGCGAACTGCCGAGCGCCATGCGAAATCCTGATTCTCCAGACGCGGCCAATTGATCTTTTTGCCCTTGATCAGGTCGACGGAGAACTCTACTTCGAGCGAAGTCTCAATTGCGCTCCCCAAAACCTCGCCATCGCCCTGCGTGGCATGACCATCGCCTAAGAAGAACAACGCGCCGGGCTCGAACACAGGCAGCATCACAGTGGCGCCAGCGCCCATGCCGTTGTAGTCCATATTGCCGCCGAAGTTGCCTGGGTAGCTGGTGGGAATTGCGGCTTTATTCGACGGCGCGGTGGCGACGCACCCCAGCATGGGGCGCAGTGGCAGTTCAATGCGCGGGCCTTTCACCTCAGGCGAAGCAAGCGTAGCCACGCCTTTCGATCGATCGATCCGCCAGGCCGCCGACTTTGGTTCGCGCAGGGCCTCCAAACGCAGAAAACCGGGATCAGCCGTGTACGGCGCAAGCAGGGATGCGGAATAGCCGGTGGCGCGATTGGTTTCGAGGCGCAGCAGGTGAACCGCCAGCGTGTCACCCGGCTCCGCCCCTTCGATATAGAACGGGCCGGTCTGCGGGTTTGGTCCCTGCCCCCGTTTGACCCCGGCCGAATCCGTGCCGCCGGCATCGATGGTGAACGTTACAACGTGGTCGCCCGGCTTGATGCGAAGCGCCGGTTTATGCGAGCCCGAGAAAGTGTTGAAGAATTCCGTGGGCTGAAGACGATGAGTCTCCGCCGAGCAGGTCGCGGCGAGGGCCAGCGTGACGAGAAGTCTAAAAGGCACCATGCAGTTCGGATCAGTATAGTGGACCCGAACGCAGCGGGATTACTGCTGGTGCGGATCTTCCAGATACGTGTAGCCGTGCAGGCCGTCTTCGTAGAAACGCAGCAGCCGGCCGGATTCCTCGTAGCCGATGCGGCCCTCCCGGACAGCCATTTCCACGTCACGCCGCAGCTGGGTAACCAGCGTATCGGCCTTGAACTGAACGTAGTTCAGGACTTCCCGAACCGTATCGCCCTTGATTACCGCTTCGAGCACCGGTTCGCCTCTGGAATCGAGCCGCACGTGCACTGCGTTCGTATCGCCGAACAGATTGTGCATGTCGCCCAGAATTTCCTGGTAGGCGCCCACCAGAAAAGCACCGAGGTAGTAATTCTCGCCGTTGTACGTGTGCAGAGGCAGTGTTCGTTTTACGTCGCGGCGATCGATGAACTGATCCACTTTGCCGTCCGAATCGCAGGTGATGTCGCCCAGGACCGCGGGATGCGTGGGTCGTTCGCCCAGACGGTGGATTGGCATAATCGGGAACAGCTGCTTGATGGCCCAGCTGTCGGGCATGCTTTGGAACAGCGAGAAGTTGCAGAAGTAGGTGTCGGAAAGCGAAGCCTCGAGCGGCTCCAACTCCTCCGGCATGTAATCCAGATCCTTCGCCAGCTTCAGCACCTTGCGGCAAATGGTCCAGTGCAGATTCTCCGCCAGGCAGCGTTGGTCCAGCGAGAGATAACCCAGGCTGAAAAGGTTCAAAGCCTGGTCGAGCGCCTGCTGGGCGTCGTGATAGCTCTCCAGCAGATTGCGCGTCGAGATGGAGCGATAGGTCTCCTGCAGATCGATCAGCGGCTGTTCCGGTTCGGGCGGCAGCTCGAGATTTGCTTCCCCATCGCCCAGACCGGAAACGCCCAGAACATTGAAGACCAGAACGCTGTGGTACGCGGCGATGGCGCGGCCGCTTTCCGTGATGATGGTGGGATGCGCCACGCCGACCTCGTCGCACACATTCTGAATGTGATAAACGACATCGTTGGCGTATTCCTGCAGCGTGTAATTGACGCTCGATTCGAAATCGGTCTGAGATCCGTCGTAGTCGATGCCGAGGCCGCCGCCCACATCCATGAAGCGCAACCCGGCGCCCGCTTTGCTGAGCTCGGCATACAGTCGAGCGGCCTCATTCACTGCGCCCTTCACCTGACGAATATTTGTGATCTGGCTTCCCAGATGAAAGTGGAGAAGCTGGAAGCAGTCCTCCATGCCGCGGGTTTTTAGTTCCGCCAACGCGAGCATGAGTTCGCTGGTGGTCAGACCGAACTTTGAACGGAATCCACCGGACGATTTCCAGCGGCCCGAACCGCGGCTGGCCAGCTTCACGCGCATGCCAATGACCGGGCGTACGCCGACTCGCTCCGCGTAATGCAGAATCATCGAAAGTTCGGTGTACTTCTCCACCACCGGGATGATGCGGCGGCCGATCTTTTGCGCCAACATCGCCATCTCGATGTACTCATCGTCTTTGAAGCCGTTGCAGATGATGGGCGTGTCGTTCCCGGCCACCGCCATCACTGCCAGCAGCTCCGGCTTGGAGCCCGCTTCCAGGCCAAACTGATACGGGCGTCCGAATTCCAAAACCTCTTCCACCACCTGCCTCTGCTGGTTCACCTTGATGGGATAGACACAGCAATAGCGGCCTTGGTACTTGTGCTCCGTGATAGCCGTTTCGAAGGCGTCGTGCATCTCGCCCAGGCGGTGTTTCAGGATTTCGGTAAAGCGGATCAGGATGGGCAGCGAGATGCCGCGCAGAATCAGCGTGTCAACCAGCTTTTTTAAATCGATGGAACGTGCCGTGTCCTTGTCGGGATGAACCAGGACGTGGCCTTCGTCACTGATGGAGAAGTATCCTTTGCCCCAGCTGGAGATATCGAACAATTCCTTCGCGTCCTGCGGGCTCCAGCGTTCGGTCGGCTCCAGAAGCGTGGAACCCTTACGGCCGTTTTTTTCCAATTCTTCTCCTAAAAGCTAAGTGTCCTTCGGAATGGTTCGAAGGAGCAAGTACAATTACGACGGCTTTGATTACAGAGACGTTGCATGTAAAGCCGCGAAAGCCGGCTCCAGCGCGGCCACTTCTTCTTCCGTCCCCACGCTGATGCGAACACAGCGCGGAAGCCCCCAGGCAGCCAGTGGACGCACAATAATTCCCTGGGTGAGCAGGTGTTCCACAACCGCCGCGGCCAGCTCCTCCGAAGGCCAGACCGTCATCACGAAATTGGCCTGGGAGGGGACGAATTCTACTCCGGCGTGATTCAGTATTCGGACCAGCGAAGTCATGGCGCGCGCGTTCGATTCGAGCGACCGGTGCAGGAATACGCGATCCATCAGCGCAGCCATTCCAGCGGCCTGAGCGGGCGTGCCAGGCTCGAACGGAAGCTTCACCTTGAGCAGGTTTGCGATCAGCTCCTCATGCGCGAAGCCGTAGCCGATGCGCGCTCCCGCCAGGCCATAAACCTTCGAGAAGCTGCGCAGCGTGATCACGTTGTCGTACCGGTAATTCATTGAATCCGGATAGCGTGGGTTGTAGCGCGCGTATTCGAAATACGCCTCGTCCAGAATGATGAGCACGCGCTCCGGCACGTGTTTATAAAAGGCGTCGAATTCCTGCCGGCTGAAGAACGTGCCGGTGGGGTTGTTCGGATTCGCGAGATAAATGATTTTGGTGCGGTCGGTGATCGCCTGAGCCAGAGCTGGCAAATCGTAATGCCAGTGGTGATACGCCACGGTTCGATAGCGCACGCCGCGCGACCGCGCCAGCACCTGAAAGCCGCCAAACGCCGCCTCAGTGGTCAGCACTTCGTCGTCGTCGCAGAGGAACGTCCGGATGATGTTGGAGATGATCGCCTCTGAACCGCTGCCGGCGATCACGTTTTCCACTTTCACGTCATACTCGCGCGCCAGAACGTAGCGAAGCGATTCGCTGTCGGGATAGATATTGAGCCGTGCCGCGCACTCGCGAACCGCTTCAACAGCCAGCGGAGAGGGCCCCAGCGGATTCTCATTGGAGGCCAGTTTGATGACGCGTTTTAGATTGTATTTGCGGGCGACATCGTCGGCGGAGCGGCCGGGCTGATAGGGCCTGAGCCGGGCGATATAGTCGGGGACGAGCGGCATTGCCTGCACATCCAGCATAGCCGAGAGTTACACTGGTGCCGTTAGATGACCACACGTCGGAAATTTACCTGTGCGTTTGTTGGTGTTTCTCTCAGCGCGCCCTGGCGCGGTTCGGCGCAGCAGACCCGGCCGGATTTCTCGGGCACCTGGGAACTGGATCTGGACCGTGTGGAAGGACCCTTCACGCCCCCCGCGATGACGCAGGTGATCGAGCAAAAGGATCCGGTCTTTAAATGGACCACACAGATCCGGCAGGACGGCGTGAAGGTGCCGATGTTTCTGACCGGGTTCGCCGCGCCCAACGGCGAGACGAAAACCGACGGTCATTATGAGACGGTGAAAATTCAGGGTGGCGAGCGCGAAACCCACGCCCTGTGGAGCGGCCAAAAGCTGGTGACCAGCTGGGCCATCCGAACCCTGCACGATCCTTCGGACGGCAAGTGGACGCGCTCGCTTTCGGAAGACGGTAAGACGCAGACCGTGGAACTGCAGTTCCGCTCCGCCATGATGGGCTTAGTGCAGGCGACGCTTGTGTTCGTCAGGCGCGCGTAATCAGACCTTCTGAATCACTTTTAGAAGCGCCGTCAGCGAAGTCTCCGTGGAATAGAGCTTGCCCTGAGGCGCGCGCCAGTGTGTCTCGAGCGTGTACGTGCCCCGATAGCCATCTGCCATCAGCGCGTGGAACTGCGCGACATGATCGAACTCCCCATCCCCCACGGCCGACCATTCCACCTTGCCATTAGGCATGTGCTTGAAGTCGCGTAGGTGGACGCTGAAGATGCGCTTCGGATCGAGTTGTCGATAGCCATCCGGGAACGGTTTCTCGCCAGCCTGCGCGGCATTGTTCGGGTCCCAGTTGATGCCGAGGTTCGGCGCGGATACGGATTTCATCAGGCGTCCCGAGTCGGCTCCGGTTTGCACATAACTCCCCAGAAGATTCTCGATGGCAAGCCGGAAACCACGGGCATCCGCTCGCTTGGCAGCTTCCGTCAACAATTCACGAATGCGCGGCAGAACGGACGTATCGGCGGTGTTCTTATCCGCCGGCATGAACGCAAAAATGCGCAGCAGCTTGCATCCCAGGATATCGCCGCGATCCATGGCGTCGTTCAGCAGCTTCCATTCTTTCTCGAGCGCGTCGTCGCTGGCCGGAATCGCGCCTCGGAAGAATGCGGTATCCACCACCGACGTTTTGATGTCAGCGGCATCGAACGCCGCGCGCGCGTCTTTCACCTTGTCGACGGGCTGCGAGGTGTTGTACTTGCCCCAGAGATTGCGCACTTCCACATAGTGCAAACCGAAGCGCTTCAGGAATGCGGCCGCCGCGGCGGGGTCGTCATCGATTTCGTCGCTGGTTACGCCGAGCTTGATCTGCGCCAGAGGAATGGCCCGCAGCAGGGGAGAAAGGCCGGCGGCAAGCGAAGTCTCCAGCAAGGCACGGCGGGAAAGGGAACCTGTGCTCATTGATGTTCTTTCGTGGTGAAGAAGTCGTAGGCCATCCGCCAGGTGAACTCTTTCCCCGGCTCGATCCGCATACTCACGTAGGCTTCCGGACACACAGTGGTGCGGATGGACCAGAACACCATTTCGGCAAGCGGACGGTTGCCGGTGATGTGTACGCCCGCTCCGGCTTTGCTGTTCGCCACCGTGATGTCGTAGTTGTTGGGTGTCTCACTGTAGCCTTCAAGGCCGGTATAGATGCTGGTGCCCTGCGGCAATTCGCGCAGGTAGAGCAGTTCATCCCCGCGCGTTTCCGCATCGCCCTTCAGGTCGCGAGTGGCTTTCGGCGGAAAGACAAACTTCACGGAAAAATCAGGGCCGGAGGGTTGATTATCGATCACGAAAAAGTTGTGGTCGTAGGCCTTCGACTCAATCACCTTCGTGCCGGTATTCCGCAGCGTGTGTTCCAGCATCATTTCCGGCTTCCCTTTCACCAGCCGGACGGTCTTGGTGTAACGGTAACCATAACCGGAAGACGGGTCGCTCACCTGCTGTGTGAAGCGCACCGCATCGGATGATTTCTTGATGCTCCACTTCCCGGGATCCACGATTTCGTAGGTGTTGAACTGGTGGAACTGGGACTCCTCCGGTTTCCGGACCACGCCCACGCCGATCTTGATAAAAGTCCCGCCCGGTTTGGCATCGGCGTATCCGAGACCTGCGCCGTTGGTAAGAAATTCTTCCACCGGACCGCTGATCGCATCGTGCAGTTTGGGATCGTACTTAGGAAACCACTGGCCGAAATAGTTGTGTCCGGCATAGCTCAGGCTGGCGATCACGCCCGACCAGTCGAACCGCGTGGCGCGGTAGTATCCGTTCACCGGATCGGGCAGGTAGAGCCTGGCGTTGATCGCGCCGTTTGAGATGTCGGCCTGCGGCGGTTCGGCAGCGCTCGCGATACACGCCGCCATCACGAAAAGAAATCTCCTCATGCCCGTGCTTCCGCGTTTGCGCGATTGTACAGCGCCTTCATATAAGCAAAGCCGTAAGCCTGTTCCGCATAATGGCCGCCGGTCATCGACGGCGTGTGATCCAGGATCACAATGCCGTCGAAATTCACATCGCGCAAAGCTTTCATGATTTTGTACATGTCGTAGTAGCCGTTGTCCATGAACGTTTCCACAAAGTGCGGCAGAGGCGCGCTCACGTTCCGGAAGTGAATCTTCCAGATCTTGTCTGCGCCGAAATAGCGGATCATTTCCTCGGGATCCTTGCCGGTCAGATTGCGTCCGCCCTCAAGCCACGTCCCGCAGCAAAGACAGATCCCCACATTCGGGCTGTTCGCGATCTCGAGCGCGCGCTTGTAGCCATCGAAATTGGCGAAGATGCAGCGGGGAACTCCCGCCAGCACAGGAGCGGGCGGATCGTCAGGGTGAATGCCGATGCGCACGCCAACCTCTTCGGCCACCGGCGCAACCTGCTTGATGAAATAGGTGTAGTTGGCCCAGATCTCTTCTTTGCTGAACTCGCGGCCATGCGAAAGCGGTTCGTGGAAGCGGGCGTCCATCCAGACGCCAACCTTGTTGGGGCTGGCCATATCGAACTCGCGGGCGGAAGCTCCGCGGATGGTCGCGCGGCCGCTGTTCCAAATGCCATTGCCCATGTGGGCGTAGGTGGTGTAGTAGATGCCTGCCTTGCCCAGGTTGCGAAGGTACTGTTTATACTCCTCGATCTTCCGGTCGCGCCCCGGCAGATTCAGCGTGACCTCCGGCATGTTGTGCACGTCGGTGTTACCAATATTCCAGACCGTGATTCCCGCGTCCGCGTAACGCTTTTTGATCTGCAGGAACCCTTCGGCCGTCCGGAGGTCCGGCGTGGAAGCCACGCTGACGTAATCCGCGCCAATTTGTTTCAGAAACAACAGTTCGTCGTCGGTAGGCTTAGCTGAGGATTGTGCGCAAAGCTTGATACCCGGCTGACTGCTGTGCACCGTAGCCGGACTGTTCTTTGCGGCGGCCAGGAAAGCGGCAGCTCCGAGCCCACCGATAAATTCTCTACGATCGGAGTTCATCGCCCGGTAGTTTATCAAGTGTCGCGGCCAGCCGGGAACCGTCCTCCTTCAACTCGAACCCGGTAAGCCGCCGCGCGTGAGCCTCCGTAAGAAGAGCGAAGATGCGATGCGCGGCAAGCTCCGAAGGCAGGCCTTCGGGACGGATATTGGAGATGCAGTTCCGCTCAGCCTCGGTGCGGCCAAGCTTCGGATTCCATGTCAAATACGCGCCGAGACTGTCAGGGGAACTGAGCCCGGGCCGCTCGCCAATCAGCACCAGCGACATCGCCGCCTGAACCAGCGAACCAATCTCATCGCCAATCGCCACGCGGCCTTGAGAAACAGTAATCAACGGCGCGCGGGACCAGTGCGCTCCATCCAGCAGCGGCAGCAACGCTTCGAGCACCGCGGGCGCGTGACGCTCCACCGCCAGAGCCGACAAGCCGTCGCTGACCGCTATCACCAAATCGTAAGGACCGGTCCATGCACCCAAAGCGCCTCGAGAAGCGATATCCAAGCGGCGTCCCAGATCCGGGCGGCGCAGAAAAGTAGGCCGGTCCGGAGCCGCGCTGTGGAGCGCCAGGTCCAGCCGCAGATGCAGGGGGTGATGCACCGCGTCCCGCGCCCGGGCGTGCGCAAGCTGAAACGCCAGCAGATCGCGAGTGGAGATAGCGTTGCCGGCACGGCCCAGCCCGACACGTGCCATGGTAAACGCGCGCAAGTCGGTCATACCAGCAGCGCCATCATGCCCGGCAGTTCGTTCGCATAGCCCGCAAGCCACTCCTCAAATTCCGGCGCGGGCCGCAGCCCCAGCAGTGCGCGCAAATAAAGCGCATCGTGAAATGAAGTGCTCTGGTAGTGCAGCATCACATCGTCAGCGCCGGGAACGCCCATAATGTAGTTCACCCCGGCGTTTCCCAGCAGCGTGAGCAGCACGTCCATATCGTCCTGATCGGCTTCCGCGTGGTTCGTATAACAGACATCGCAGCCCATGGGAAGCCCCAGCAGCTTGCCACAGAAGTGGTCTTCCAGCCCCGCGCGCATAATCTGCTTGCCGTCATACAGATATTCCGGACCGATGAAGCCCACCACTGTATTTACCAGCATGGGACGGTAACGACGCGCCACGGCATATGCGCGCGCCTCGCATGTTTGCTGGTCCACGCCGTGGTGCGCATCCGCGGACAGCGCGCTCCCCTGTCCGGTCTCGAAATACATGATGTTGCCGTCCGCCGGTCCGCGGCCGAGTTCACGCGTCGCGCAATGTGCTTCATCCAGAAGCGCGAGGCTGATGCCGAAGGAAGCGTTGGCCGCTTGCGTCCCTGCGATGGATTGAAACAGCAGATCCACCGGAGCGCCGCGTTGCAGCGCTTCCATCTGGGTAGTCACGTGCGCCAGCACGCAACTCTGCATGGGGATTCGATAGGTCTCACGCAGGTGATCGAGCAGTCGCAGCAGCAGTTCCACACTCCCGACGTTATCCGCCGCGGGGTTGATCCCGACCACGGCGTCGCCGCTGCCAAGCGCCAGACCGTCCGCCACCGCCGCAAGAATCCCTCGAGGATCGTCGGTGGGATGGTTCGGCTGCAGGCGCGTGGAGAGCCGGCCCGGAAGTCCGACCGTACTGCGGAAGCGCGTAACCACGCGGATGCGGGAAGCGACTGTCACCAGATCCTGAATGCGCATCAGTTTGCACACAGCCGCCGCCATTTCCGGCGTGATTCCCAGAGCAATACGCGAAAGCATCTCGCCTGTGGCTTCCGCGCCCAGAAGCCAGTCTCGAAAGTCGCCTACGGTCAGGCAACCGATCGATGCGAACGCAGCGGCGTCATGGGAATCGAAAATCAGCCGAGTGACTTCGTCGGCCTCGTAGGGAACCACGGCTTCGTTCAGAAACTGGCGCAGCGGAACTTCGGCAAGCGCCATCTGCGCAGCCGCGCGTTCCGTTGCTGTTTCCGCCGCGATGCCGGCAAGTTCGTCACCGGAGCGGGCGGGGGTCGCTTTCGCCAGCAGACTCCTTAGATTTTCAAACCGATATCGCGTGCCAGCGGCAACGGCGGAGTAAGTCATACTGCGGCAACCAGCAAGCCGCTATTATCGGATGATTCCGCCCATGAGTCCCTCTCCAGACAGCGAACAAGGTCTCACGCGCTTTGGTTATGCCCAGGAACTCTTCCGCACCATGGGAGGTTTTTCCAACTTTGCGGTATCGTTCTCCATCATCTCCATCCTCACGGGCTGTGTGACTCTCTATGGATACGGCCTCGAAATGGGCGGCCCCCGTGAGATGGGCCTCGGCTGGCCTGTGGCCACGGTGTTCACGCTCGCGCTTGCGGCCAGCATGGGCGAACTCTGCTCGGCTTACCCTACCTCCGGTGCCATGTACCACTGGACGGTCGCACTGGGTAATCGCGGCACGGGCTGGCTGGTGGCATGGCTGAATATCGTGGGCCTGATTGCCGCCCTGTCAGCAATCAATTTCAGCTGTGCGCAGTTCATTCTGCCGTTTCTCGGAATCTCCGCATCGCCTGTGCATGTCTTCGTCACCTTTGCGCTTACGCTGCTGACCCACGGCGCCATCAACCATTACGGCGTGCGCCTCATGTCCACGCTGAATGACTGGAGCGTCATCGTGCACATTGCCGGGGTACTGGTCATCGTCGCCGCGGTGTTCTGGTTTGCCCCTACACAGCCGGTCTCGTTCCTTTTGCAGGCGGGTAACAGCAACGGCCGAACGTTTTACCCCTGGGCCTTCATGCTGGGTCTGCTGCAGGCACAGTGGACTTACACGGGTTTCGATGGCTCCGCCCACATGGCCGAGGAAACCTCCGGCGCCAATCGCAAAGCGCCATGGGGCATGGTCTTGGCGGTGGCGATCTCCGGACTGGTAGGTTACGCCCTGCTGATCGCTATCACCCTGGCCATTCAATCCGTTCCTGCCGTACTTTCCGCCAAAGATGCGGAGGGCAATGTGGTACCCGCGGCGATCGCGATTCTGCAAACGGCGCTCGGCGCGAAATTCGGCAACGCCATCGGCGCCCTGGCAGCCATGGCCATGTGGTTCTGCGGGCTCGCGTGCGTGGCATCCGCCTCGCGCGCGGCTTACTCACTCGCGCGAGATCACGGTGTTCCCTGGTCCGGGTTCTTCGCTCGCGTGAAGCCGCGGCATGGCACACCGGGCCCGGCAATCTGGGCGATCGTCATCGCCAGCATTGTGGTGATGGCGTGGTCGGGTGCGGTGCCGGTTGTCACCTCGCTCAGCACAGTGGCGTTGTACCTTGCTTACATCATTCCTGTTGTTCTGGGTCTGCGATCGCGAAACCGCGCCGCACCATGGACATCTCTGGCCGTCTGGAATCTGGGCCGCTTCGGCTCCGCCATTAACGCAATCGCGATCGGCTACTCAGTGGTAATCTGCGCCGTGCTTGTGATGCCGCCGAACGAACTCGCGGGCAAGACGCTGCTGGCCGTCATCACGGTTCTTGCCATCGCTTACCGACTCGGTGTGCGGCACAGCTTTCTGGGACCGGACTGGGCGCGGCGGGAGGCGCTCAGGGTGTCTTCGTAATTCCGCGCCACGCCAGCCACTCGGCCAACCGCGCCGGCCAGTTCTCCACCGGCGACCCCGGCTTCTTCGTCGGACGCAGCCCAAAGCCGTGCTCGCCGTAGTCGTAGATGTGCATCTCGGCCGGAATGTGTTTCGCTTCCAGCTCCAGATAGAACTTCACCGTCGGCACCACATGCGATGGATCATCGTTGGCGCACACCATGAACACCGGCGGCGCGTCTGCCGGAATGGGGAACTCGGTGTTGGAGGCGATCGGCAGGAGGGCCGGTGAGCCCGCGGGAGGCGTCGAGGGATCTCTCGGCGGAGCCGAACCGGGCCGGTAGAACGGATAGATCAACACGTTGAAATCCGGACGGGAGCTGAAGCGTTCCACAGGGTCTGTCGCGTTGGGATTTCCCGCGTCATAGCGGACACCGATCATCCCGGCAACCTCGCCGCCCGCGGAGAAGCCGATGAAGCCGATCCGATTAGGATCCACACCCCACTCCGCCGCACGGCTGCGGACCAGACGCATGGAACGCGCCGCATCCGCATACACCTCTTTGCCCAGCGTGTACTTCGAGCCGCCCGGCGCTCTGGCCAGCCGGTACTTCAGCACAAACGCGGCGATGCCGTGATCGTTCAGCCAATCGGCCACTTCCCAGCCTTCCTTTTCCATCACCAGCTGGCTGTGACCGCCGCCCGGGCCCACCACCATGGCGGAGCCGTTTGCTTTGCCTTTGGGCGGCAGGAAAACGTAAACCGACGGATAATGCGTCACCGTGAAATTACCCGGAAGCTTTCCGTATTTCGGGTTCACGGAAGGCTTCGACACCTCCGCGGCCGTGACTCCTTCAGACCCGGGAGCGCCATTCGCCCACAATCGAATTTCCTCCCCGCGTTCCGCCGCCATCGCAGCCGGCGCCAGCAGAAGAGCAACCAAAAACAAGGTTCGTGCCATTCGAGGTGCATCCTATCAAATTCAGGATTACTCTCAAAACTGTGACAGCCGACGTGCACACGCCGGAACAGCGCAGCCGGAACATGGCGCGCATCCGAGGCAAGGACACCAGGCCGGAAATGTTTGTCCGTCAGTTGCTCCACCGCATGGGCTACCGTTTCCGGCTGCATCGCCGGGATCTTCCTGGCAAGCCGGATCTGGTGTTTCCGGGTCGGCGCAAAGCGATATTTGTGCACGGCTGCTTCTGGCACATGCACGATTGCCGGTGGGGTCGCGTGGAGCCCGCCACCAACGCGGAGTTTTGGGGCGGGAAACGCAACGGCACCGTGGAGCGCGACCGCCGTGCGCTCGCTGCGTTGGACGCCGCTGGCTGGCAGGCGCTGGTGGTCTGGGAATGCTCGATGCGGCAGCCGGAGCAATTACGCAACGAGCTCGCCGCGTTTCTGGGACGCCCGGGAACTTCCGGAATCCTTTTGAGAGCCGGGCAATCTGATGGGGCATGAGCAAAGTTGCACTGATTACAGGAGCCTATAAAGGTCTGGGCTTCGAAACTGCGCGGCAGTTGGGACAGCAAGGTTACACCGTAATCGTCAGCGCGCGCGATCTGGCGAAGGCGGAGGAATCGGCGCAAAAGCTGCGGGATGAGGGCATCGATGCGGCGCCGCTGAAACTGGAAGTCACCAGCGAAGCCGACCAGGCCGCGGCCGCGAAGTTTATCGAAGAGAAATACGGCAAGCTGGATGTGCTGGTGAACAACGCGGGCGTTCTCCTGGACCAGAACCTGCGAGAGAACCACACCAGCGAAACCACAACGGACATGCTTCGAAAAACCTTCGAGGCGAACCTCTTCGCGCCCGTCGCGTTGACCATCGCCCTGCTGCCGTTGCTGCGCAAGTGTGAGGCCGGCCGGATTGTCAACCTGTCCAGCATTCTCGGCTCGCTGACGCTCCAAAGCGACCCGAAATCGCCCATCTACGAAGGTAAGACGTTCGCCTACAACGCCTCCAAAGCGGCGCTGAACATGTTTACCATTCACCTGGCTCACGAACTAAAAGGAACCAACATCAAGGTGAATTCAGCTCATCCTGGCTGGGTGAAAACGGATATGGGAACCAGCGCCGCCACCATGGAAATCGAAGATGGCGCGAAGACCTCCGTTGGCTTGGCAACAATTGGCGCAGACGGACCGAACGGCACCTACTCTCACATGGGCAAGCCCCTGCCCTGGTAATTAAGAAACGGTTTGTGTAGCCGCGTTCCAGCGCATGCGGCGGCCCTGTTTGAGCGACATATTCGCCATCTGGACCACCAAAGCTGCCTGGAACGCGATGCGCATCGGCGCGGTCGGAGTCTGGCGCGTGCGCACGCATTCCAGGAAGTTCTGCACGTGAAGGTCGGTCGCGTAGCCAAAGCCTTTCGGCGACCTCGCGGCAATCGCAGGCTCGTCCTCCGCGCCCTTCAGAAAGACCTTCAAATCCTCGCGCCCGATATCCATGCGGGCCTGGTCGCCATCCAGCTGGTTCAACTGATCGTTACGGCTTTTGTACTGCATCGCGGCGTAGTTCACCGTAAACGCCGCGATAAAGTCTTCCGGGTATTCAGCAATCGCAACCACGCTTTCGGGTGTATCAACGCTCGCCTTGTGAACCTTTCCGGCGGACGCGTTGACCGCTGCCGGGTAACCGGCTCCCATCAGCAAATGAATCCCGTCGAAGACATGCGCGCCCTGATCAGCGACGATGCCACCGGCGTAGTCTGAGTAAAACCGCCAGTTGCGGAAGCGATTGGGATCGAACGGGCGCCGCGGCGCCGGACCCTGCCACTGTTCCCAGTCGAGCCTGCCGTCCAGCTTGGTTGCGGGCGGCGTTCCCAGATAATTGTTCAGCCACCAGGAGCGCACCATGCGCACGGTGCCCAGCTTGCCGGATTTCACGATGTCCCGTCCCTGCAAATACAGATCGTAGCTGCGCCGCTGCATGCCCACCTGAATGATGCTTTTGGAATGCTTTTCCGCTTCCACCAGACGCCTGCCTTCTTCCGGCGTCTGGCACAGCGGCTTCTCGACATAGATGTCTTTGCCGGCCGCCATGGCGTCCAGCACCATCTGCGCATGCCAGTGTTCCGGCGTGGCGATCAGGACGGCATGAATCGTTTGATCCGCCAGCAGTTCTTTATAGCTGCGGTACAGCCTGGGATGATTGCCCGGCACTTTGGACGCGACCGACGCCCCGTTTTCCAGGTTGGGTTCATACACGTCGCAAATCGCATCAACGCGCAGCGCCGGGTCTTTCTGAAACACCGTCATGACGAACGTGCCGCGGCTGCCAGCGCCGATTACCCCGAGGGAAACCCGATCCGATGGAGCAGTCTGCGCAGCCAGCATGCTGCCGCCCGCCAGAATGAACATGCGCCGGTTCATAGCGCCGCGTCCTTCAAATAACGGCGAAGCTGGCTGACGTCGCGCTTCATGGCGGCAAGCACCTCCTGCGGCGGCATCGTGAGCTGTGTCTTCCCGTTCTCGGCTCCGCCCAGAGGATATTCAAAATGAATCTGCAGCGGCCCGTTGAATCCGCTCTGTTTCACCATCTGGAAGAACTTCGGGAATTGCACCATGCCCGTTCCCATGGGGACGAACGCGGAACGCCATTTTCCGTTCGCATCTTTTTCCCACATGCAGTCCTTGACAGCGATCCCGCGCAGATGAGGCTGCGTGAAGTAGAAGCTGTCGATCCACCCGCCAAACCCGCCTTCGATGGTGGCGTGGCCGATATCGTAATTCACCGCGACCGCGTTCGCATCGAAATCCTTCACCACGAAATCGATGTCCCAGATTGGCGCACCAACGACGCCCACGCCCGAGTGCGTGTGGTACATCGCGGTGGCGCCGTAGCGTTGGTTTAAAGCAGCCAGGCGGGCGACGCGCGGCTTCAACGCTTCCAGCTGCGGCCCGAGAGGTCTGCCGTAATCGTACTTGAAGCCGCCCCAGCGGTAGTACGCGATTCCCTGCTCCCGCATGGAACGCAGAATGTCCTCCGCGTAGGGTGTGTCCGCATCCACGATGTCCGTCGTCAGCATCGGCAGCGCCAGTTTGTGCGCGCGGAAAACTTCTGCCATCGCCGGCAGTTCCCGCGCGACGTGCTCCGGCTCGATATGTCCGCCCTTGCGAACGGCGAGATCCACGCCGTCGCAGCCAATCTCGACCGCGCCGGCCGCAAGCGCTTCGCCTTCCAGGAATCGCAGATGCTTGGAGAAGATCGAGATCTTCAACGGCCCGGAAGACGCCGTGGCGCTCAGAGGGGCAGCAGCGGTTCCGGCTGCGAAGCCGGCCGCCGCTCCCAAAAGCTTTCGTCGCGATATCTCGGGAGTCCGCACGCCTGTAGTATATTCACTCGCGCGCTTCCCCTGTTGCACAATCGAAGGGTCTTGAAGATCGCAACCTATAATGTCAATTCCGTTCGCCGCCGTCTGCCAATCGTGCTCGGCTGGCTGCGAGAACACCAGCCCGACGTTCTCTGTCTGCAGGAGACCAAGGTCCAGGATCACGAGTTCCCAATTGCGGCCATCGAGGAGCTTGGCTACCACGCGGCGATCCGCGGCATGAAGGCCTATAACGGAGTCGCCACACTCACTCGCGAAAAGCCGGAGCAGGTGATCCACGGCCTGGGCGATCCCCGGCATGACGAAGATTTCCGCATCATTCAGACCGTTGTGGCGGGCGTGCGAATCATCAACACCTACGTCCCACAGGGCTACATGATCAACTCCGAAAAATATCAGTACAAACTTGCCTGGTTCGCGCGCATGCGTCAGTATTTCGACAATCATCTGGACCCGAATCAACCTACCATCTGGCTGGGAGACTTAAACGTCGCGCCGGAGCCGATCGACGTCTATCACCCGGACCGCCGCGTCAACGATGTAGATTTCCATATCGACGCGCGGAACGCTTACAAGGCGGTTGTGGCGTGGGGCTTCGTCGATGTTTTTCGCGCCCTTCATTCCGATCGCGTCCAGTACACTTACTGGGACTACTTCCGAGACGCTTTCAAACATAACTACGGTTGGCGAATCGATCACATCCTGGCGACTCCGCCACTGGCGTCGCTCTGCACCGCCGCCGAAGTCGACCTGGACGCGCGAAAGGCCGAAGGTGCCTCTGACCACACCGTGATGTGGGCGGAATTCAATTCTGGGCGTTGACGTGCAGCGCCGATCCCCATGGCAAGTCGAGCGGGATATCTGATCGCCGGGACCGCATTTGTGGGATACGGCATCGCACGAAAAGATCTAAAGGGCCTTTTGACGGCCATCGCCGGCGCGGGCGTTGCGGCGCTGGCTTTGGCGCCGGAGCGGACGCGGTCCTCGGACTCGGCTGCGCCTGTCGTAGTCCAGAGGACTCTCACCGTGTCGCGGAGCCCGGTGGACGCTTATACGCTTTGGCGAAATCTGGAGAATTTTCCGCGCTTTTTCTCCCGCTTTCAGAGCGTCAGCCATCTCGGCGGCAACCGGCATTCGTGGGCCGTCCGCGGCAAGCTGGGTGTCCCCGTCCGCTGGGAAACGGAGATCGTCAACGATCAGCCCGGACACATTCTGGAGTGGCGCTCTGTCGAGGGCTCGCCCATTCGCAGTTCTGCCGTTATTCGCTTTAAACGCAAAAAGGGCGATCGCGGCACCAAGATCCACATCCACATGGTGTATTACCCTGCCACGGGCTTTTCCGGTGAGCGCTTCAACGAAGCCGTCGCGGATGCCAACATCGCGCCCGAAGAGGTGGGAGCCGCGCAATAAATGAAGACCGTTGCCCTGCCCGATGGCGTGATGGTTCCCGCAGCCGGCCTGGGAACGTGGAAGATCGGGGACAGTCCGCGATCCCGCCCGGGAGAGATTGCCGCGCTGCGGCGCGGCATCGAACTCGGGATGACGCTGATCGATACGGCGGAGATGTATGGTGAAGGCGCATCGGAAGAGCTGATCGCGGAAGCTGTCGCGGGCCGGCGCGATTCGGTGTTCCTTGTCAGCAAAGTGTATCCGCACAATGCGAGCCGCCGGGGAGTGGCCGACGCCTGCGAGCGTAGTCTCAAGCGCCTGCACACCGACCGGATCGATTTGTACCTGTTACACTGGCGTGGCTCGGTGCCGCTGGAAGAAACGCTCGAGGGCTTTGCGGAGCTGCGGCATGTGGGGAAGATTCGCGCTTTCGGCGTCAGTAACTTCGATACCTCCGACCTGACCGAGGCGCGGCGGCTCCCGCACGGCGCCGATATCGGCGCGAATCAGATTCTCTACAACTTAAGCCGGCGCGGACCCGAACTCGATCTGATTCCCTGGTGCCGCGAACACAAAGTGCCGATCATGGCTTACTCACCGGTGGAGCAGGGCCGCATTCTGAACAAAGCGCCTCTGCAAAAGGTCGCCGAGGCACGTGGTGTTTCGGCTGCGCAGATTGCCCTCGCATGGCTGCTCATGCAGGATCAACTGATCGCCATTCCCAAAGCCGCCAGCGTCGCCCATGTGGAAGAGAATCGGGCCGCGGCGGATCTGGTCCTGGAGCCAGAGGAACTGAAGGCACTCGACTCCGCCTTTCCGCGTCCTCAAAATCGACAGCCACTTGAGATGCTGTAGCGCCGTCAGCTGTTGAAGAAGAGTCGCTGCGCCGTGCCGCCCCGAATCTTGTTGCGATCCCTCTCAGGCGCGAACGCCAGCATTTCCTCGAAGCGCCGCGAACGCTGCTGATATTCCGCAAGCGTGTTACCCAGCGTGCCCCACACCATGCGATCAGGCCCAAACGCATGGTAAAGGCGTTTTGTCAGCTGGCCTAAATCCCCTTTGTAATACTCCCAGCCGGAATATTTCATCACCACCTGCGGTAGTTCGGCCAGGCGCAGGATGTCCTCGTATTCCGCCTCGGTGCCCTGGCCAGGACGTCCCATATGATCGATGGTCACCCGCACTCCCGGAAGCTGTTCGGCAAGCGAACGGATATTGCGGGCCTGCATCGGAATGCAGTGCATCTCGATCCCAAGACCCATGCCCGCGATCGCCTTCCAGCAGGCCAGCATGCGCGGATCCCGCAGATCGCGGTTTGCAATCGACCCGCCGGATTGCGGCGTGGTTTTCACCGCGTGGATTCGCATCGCGACTATGCGTTTCGGCCAACGCGACGAGAGAGCTCGCAGCCGCGCCGGCGTGTCCTCACGCAACGGGTCGAACAGGCATGTGGCTCTGAAGTAGCCGGGCGAAGGCTCGTGTGCGAAACAATATTCCAGGTAGCGGTGATCATCCTGATACGGCTCCGGATGAATGATCAGGGTGTGAGCGAAACCGGCAGCCCGGACCAGTTCCAGGTGCTGCTCGAGCGTGTACGGGGGCGGTTTGTAAGGCGCGTCCGGAGCATAAGGCACCCGCGCCGGATCGAATAAATGGGCGTGAGTTTCAATGACCTCGGGCGAAGCCGCGGCCAGCAGACTGCCGCCCGCGGCGAGCAGCGCCTCGCGGCGTGTCAGGATCTTCCTCATACCAGCTATTCTGCAATGTTACGAGATTTGCATTTGAAACGATTTTCAGGCATGCTGAGAGGTTTTCCCGATGCGAGTCCGAGTCCTCTACCACGACCACTGTTTCGACGGCGCCGCGTCGGCTGCTTTCTTCACCCGCTTCATGCAGGGGAAGTTCTATCCCGACGCAACTTTCGATTACACCGGCATGGCCCACAAAGCGTCGCAGTTGTTCGAAGACTCGCTCTTCGACGGTGATGTCAACGCCATTGTGGATTTCAAATACTCGAGCAACGACAAGCTGACCTGGTGGTTCGATCATCACCAGAGCGCCTTTCTGACTCCCGACGACGCCCGGCATTTCTCGCTCGATCACAGCGGCAAGAAATTGTATGATCCTTCCTTCAAGAGCTGCACACTGTTCATCTGTACGGTAGCGAAGGAGCGTTTCGGATTTTCCGCCCCGGATCTCGACGAATTGGTGAAGTGGGCCAACATCATCGACGGAGCTCAGTATTCCGATGCCCGCACGGCCGTGGAGCTGGGCGCACCCGCGATGAAGTTAACCTTGGTAATCGAGGGTTCGAAAGGCTCGGACGTGGTCCAGAAGATCATCCGCTGGATGCGGGAAATTCCCCTCGACCAGATTGTCCAGCAGCCGGAAATTCAGGAACTCTATCAGCCGCTCTATGATCGCCATCTGCGGAACCTCGAGATCATCCGCGACCGGGCGCGGCAGGAAGGGCCGGTTGTCACGTTCGATCTGGCGGGTTACGACGTGGAGGGCTACAACAAGTTCATCCCGTATTTTCTGTTCCCCAGCAGCGTGTATACGGTTTCGGTGAGTCCTTCCAGCTTCCGGACGAAGATCTCGGTGGGCTCCAATCCGTGGACTCCGGTGGAGCCGAGTCACAATCTGGCCACTATCTGCGAGCGCTACGGTGGCGGCGGACACGCGCGCGTGGGCGCCATTAGTCTCGAGCCGGGCGCGCTGACGGAAGCACGAAGAGTGGCCGCGGAAATCATTGAAGAGCTGAAACAGGATTAAGTTCCCGTTTGCGCACCACGTGCCTGCGTTGCAGCGTGGTGGCGAGGCCGAACGTGACAGCCGCCAGCGCGACCAGCACCCAAAACGAAGCCCGCATGCCGTGATGGTCGGCAATCCAGCCGAGCGCCGGCGCGGCCAGGCCGCCGATGCTTCCGGCAAGGCCCATCGTCACGCCGGAAGCCATGGCCACACGGTTGGGCAGATATTCCTGACCTAATACAACCATCACGCTGAACGGCGCGAAAAGGATCGCGCCCAGCGGAATTAAGGCGGCGTAAGCCAGCGCCGGCGACGACGAGCGGATGAAGCAAATCAGGAGTAAGGGCACCAGTGCAAGACAGGTCAGGATCGTGCTGAGCCTCCCGAACCGGTCGGATAAACGGCCTCCCAGCAAAGTTCCCGCCGCGCCGGAAACCAGCAGCACCGTCAGCGCGCGTCCGGCAGCTACGCGGCTCTGTCCCAGGATGGTGACAAAGTAAAGCGGTACGAAGGTATTCAAGCCGTAGAAGATCACCGAGCGGCACACAATCGTGGCGGTCAGCCAGCCAAACGGACCCCACGCGTCTTCCAGTTCGCCCGAGGCGCCACGCCTCTTTTGCGCGGAGTCGCCGGCAGGCTGCTGGATGGAGTTTCGCTGAGCGTACAGCACCGCCGCGAGAACCATCGCCGGAACAAACAGCAGCACCGTTCCGCGCAGGCCGAACGCGAGCGTGAGTCCGGTCGCGAGTAGCGGGCCGATCGCAAACCCGGCGTTCCCGCCGAACGAGAGCAGGCTCATGGCCGTCGCCTGGCGATCGCCGGCAGCACGGTTCATCAGTCGCGCGACTTCGGGGTGAAAGGCGGCGCTGCCGATCCCGCTGATTGCTACGCAGGCGAGCATGGCGCGGTAACCCGGCGCGATGCCGAGCATGGACATGCCGAACGTGGCAACCAGAAGCCCGGTCCAGACCAGCCAAGGCGCGGGGAAGCGATCGGAAAAGTGCCCGAAAACCGGTTGCAGGAATGACGACGAAGCGTTGGCCGTGAGCACCAGAGTGGCAGCAGTAGCGTAACTCCAGTGATTATTCGCGATCAGCAGGGGCAGCAGCGCAGGAAGCGCGCCTTGATTGATATCTGTACAAAGGTGTGAACCGGCCAGCAGCGCCACGGCGCGGCGATTCACAAACCTCTCCGGAAATCTCGGTATGATTGGCAGTACGTCACGAACCTTCTATTTTCTACTGGCTGGCGCAGCGCTCGCTAACCTCGCGGGCGCGGCTCCGAAGAGCGGTCCGGCTGTCGGCGCTCGGGTTCCGGCTTTTGAAGCGGAAGACCAGACCGGAAAGCGGCAAACGCTGCAGTCTGTGATCGGTCCAAAGGGCGCGCTACTGGTCTTCTACCGCTCCGCCGACTGGTGACCGTTCTGCAAAGGTCAGCTCGTGGAGCTGGAACGCAACGTCAACCAGATTCATGCCGCCGGTTTGGGTCTCGCTGCGATTAGTTACGATTCGTTGCCCGTTCTGAAAGCTTTCGCCGAGCGCCAGCATATTACGTATCCGCTCCTGTCGGACACCGATTCCAAAATCATCCGCGAGTTTGGAATTCTGAACGAGGAAACACCGAAAGGTACGCCTTTCTTCGGCATTCCGTATCCCGGGATTTATATCGTGGATCCGAAAGGCGTAATCACCGGGAAGTACTTTGAGACCAATTACCAGGAGCGCAACAGCCCTGGCCTGATTCTCCTCCGTCAGTTCGGGATCCAACCCGAAACGCCTCACGATTCGAGGCGGGGAAAGCACCTGGCTGTGACCACGTCCGCCACCGAAACTCTGGCGAGGCCCGGCCTAAAGCTCGGACTGGTCGTGGACATTTCGCTCGACGACAAAGTCCATGTCTACGCTCCCGGAGTGCAGGGCTACATTCCGATTGCCTGGAACCTTTCGGACTCCGCTGCCTGGCAGGCTGGGGCCGTAAACTTTCCGGCGGCGCACAATTTAAAACTGGACGCGATTAACGAGACGGTCCCCGTGTTCACCGGCCACTTTCACCTGGAACGCGAAATTACGCTGGCGAACGACAAGACGATCCGTCCGATGCTGGATTCCTCGGGAAATCTGACCATCGAGGGCTCGCTTCGCTATCAGGCCTGCGACGACCGCCTCTGCTACATCCCCGAAACCATCCCGCTGAAGTGGACCATTCGGGTGGAACCGTTTGACCGAACCAGGGTCGCGGCGGAATTACAACGGAAGTAGCGGGGCGCTACGAAGCGGCGCGCGCGATTCCCTGTGCCGGGCCGGGCACCACGGTGATTCCGGATTCTGTAACCAGATATCCGTTGGCACGATCTTCGTTCGCGTCGTAACCCACGCGGCTGCCTTCCTGCAGACAAACATCATTGTCGATGATTGCAGTACGGATGCGGCTGTTGCGGCCGACTTTCACGTTCGGCATCAGGATCGAATGGTCCACCTCGCAGAAGCTGTTGATGCGCACGCCGGGAGAAAGCACGCTGGACTGCACGCGGCCTCCGGAGATGATGCAACCCGAGGAAACGATGGAATCGAGTGCCAGACCCATGCGCTGGCCTTCCTGCGCGAACACGAACTTCGCCGGCGGCTGCTGGACCATGCGCGTGCGGATGGGCCACTTCTGGTCATAGAGGTTAAACTCCGGCGTCACTGAGATCAGATCCATGTTCGCTTCGTAATACGAATCCAGCGTTCCCACGTCGCGCCAGTAGCGCGCCGCCTTGGCGTTGATGTCCAGGAAATCATAGGCGATCACGCGCCGGCGCCCGACACAGTTTGGCAGAACATCTCTGCCGAAATCACGGGTGGAACCCGGCGTCTCGGCGTCACGCTGCAATTCCTCCATGAGCACATCCGTGTTGAAGATATAGATGCCCATGGAAGCGCTCACCATATCCGGATTGAAGATGGAACGGACCGGATTTCCGTGCTGGGGCTTCTCTTCAAAGCCGGTGATCTGGTAGTCCCGCGCGATTTTGGCGACACCGAACCGCGTGGCCTCCTCCGGCGTGATCTGGATGGTGGCAATGGTCACGTCCGCGTTGTGGCTCCGGTGCCACTCCACCATGTGGTGGTAGTTCATTTTGTAAATGTGATCCGCCGAGAGCACCAGGACCTGATCGGGGGTTTCTCCCACAACGCTTTGAGCGTTTTGGTAGATGGCGTCGGCGGTACCCAAATACCAGTCGTCGCTGATGCGCTTCATCGGCGGGATCGGCTCAATGTACTCGCCCAGTTCGGGGGACAGGATGTTCCACCCATCGCGGATATGGCGATTCAGTTCCAGTGCTTTGTATTGTGTTAGGATGAAAACTCGTCTCAGGTCCGAGTTAATACAATTGGAGAGCGTGAAATCGATAATGCGGTAAGCGCCTCCGAATGGGACTCCGGGTTTGGCCGTGTTCCGGGTAAGCGGAAACAGCCTTTCTCCGGCCCCGCCTGCCAGTAAAATCGCTAAAACGTTATCCATCACAAGCCTAAGTGTCGAATTTGGAAGCAGTTACGACGTGGAGAGCGCATTTGCGACGGCCCATCGAGCAAAAAACTCTTGACATTTGTAACCAAATACATATGATATCAGTACCTTGCGCGGAGGCCGCGCGGTAAATTTATGATGCGTCTGGGGGTGTATTTTAGTTGGCAGAAGTAAAGCTGCAAGAGGGCGAAACAATCGAAAACGCCCTGCGCCGATTCAAGCGGAAGGTGCAAACCGAGGACATCATCAAAGAAGTGAAGCGTCACTCGTTTTACCTGAAGCCCGGCGAAAAGAAACGCGTGAAACAGGCACTGGCGCGCAAGCGCAACCGTAAGAAGAGCCGGCGCGAAGTCGAGTAACTTGTCACAACAACACCGGGCGATGAGCGGCGACGACAGTCGTCATCGTCCGGTCAAACGGGAGCAGATGGGCCATGGCACAGTTCCAGGATCGAACTCTACAGTGTGTGGACTGCGGCGCAGATTTTATATTCACCGCGGGCGAACAGCATTTCTTCTTCGACAAAGCTTTCAAAAACGAACCCAAACGCTGCAAGGCGTGTAAAGCGAAAAGGCAGGGAGGCGGAACTCCGGGCCGCGTGGAGACCAGTGCCAACTGTTCCCAGTGCGGCAGAGAAACCACCGTGCCATTCAAACCCACTCAGGGCCGCCCGGTGTTCTGCCGCGAATGCTTCCAGAGCCGGAAGACCTCCGCAGCCACGGCTTAGCCGGCAGGCTTCTTCCGCGATTCCGCGATTTTTCGAGCATATCCCTCTTTATTGGTCTGCCGCGAGCGGCCGAGCGCGAGAGCTTCGCCTGGCACCGGCTCGGTGATCACCGAGCCTGCCGCTATATAGCTCCCTTCCCCGATCTCCACCGGCGCCACCAGGGTGGAGTTACTCCCAATAAATGCGCGATTGCCGATGTGGGTGCGGTGCTTGGTTACGCCATCGAAGTTGCAGGTGATGGAACCGGCGCCAATGTTGGTCTGTTCTCCAATCGTGACATCTCCGAGATAAGCCAGATGACCTGCTTTCACCCCCTCGCCCAGGCCTGCGTTCTTCAATTCCACGAAGTTTCCGATGTGCACATTTTCGCCCAATTTGTTATTCATTCTTAGGCGGGCAAATGGACCGGCACTTACGCCACGCTCTAAGCGGGAAGTTCCTACGATCGTAAATGCTCCGATTTCGACGCCGTCGGCCAAAACCGAATTCTCGATGATGGAAGAGGAGCCGATCCGGCAGTTTTCGCCGACTACGGTTTCACCGCGCAGTTGTGCAAATTGTGCAATCACAGTGTCCATGCCCACCTGCACCTGATCGTCAATCGTGACGGTTTCCGGTTTCTCGATAGTCACCCCTTCGAGCATGAGCTGTTTGACTTTACGCCCGCGTAGGACACTGTCGGCGGTCGCGAGTTCCACCCGATTATTTATGCCCAACAGCTCCGCCGAGTCCGCCACCGGCATAGCATGCACAAAGTGCCCGGCGTCAATCAGGATCGAAATCATGTCCGTGAGGTAGTACTCGCCAGCGGGATTATTGGTGGTCAGCTGGCCGGCATAACGCCAAAACAATTCGGACTGAAAGCAATAAATGCCGGCATTGATTTCATTGATTTTCAATTGATCGGGCGAAGCGGCTTTTTGTTCAACAATGCCCTGCACATTCCCCTGGGTGTCGCGGATCACGCGGCCGTAACCGCTGGGTTCAGACAGACGCGTGGTGATCATGGTGGCGCCGGATTCGCTGGAGCGCTGCAAGGCGATCATTTCCTGGAGGGTGGACGGGAGGATAAGAGGACAATCCCCGTAGAACACGGCCAGCATTCCGCGGAACGAAGCCAATTCCTCACGGCCGCACAAAATGGCGTGGCCGGTGCCCTTCTGTTCCACCTGGTGGATGAAGCGGACTCCGGTGGCCGCGACGCTGGCCCGCACCCGCTCCGCCTGGTGCCCTACTACGACGAACACCCGTTCCGGGGGAGCGATCGACAGGGCCGTGCGCACGCTGTGCTGAATCAGTGTTCGGCCGCCCGCCGAGTGCAGCACCTTGGCGTGCCGGGACTTCATGCGTGTTCCGAGGCCGGCGGCCAGAATCACAATCGCAACGTCGTTATTTGGATTCATCGTTCCTTCGCTGGCGGCCTTTGCGAGCCAGATCCATGGCCACCTCGGCGGCAATGGCGGGATCGTGCCGGACTTGTGCAGTTCGCTGCAAAAGTTCGGCGGTTACAACCTTGATGCCCATCGATTCGATGGCGTCGAGATCATTTTCCACCGGCTTTACATTTTCGCGGCCGTAACGGCGGAGGGCCGCGGCACTCACCGGGCTGGTGTTCACCACGGCGTAATCGATCAGGTGCCGGCGCGTATGTTTGCGGATGGCCCGGATATGATCGGAGGCGCTGAACTCGATGGTTTCTCCGGGCTGCCACATCAGGTTCACGAAATAAGCTTTCATGGCTTTCGAATCCTGGATCGCTTTCGAGATTCCGGCTACGAGCAGGTTGGGGATCACGCTGGTAAACAGCGAGCCTGGCCCCAGGGTGATCAAATCCGCCTGGGCGATGGCGGCGAGAGTTTCCGGCATCGGCTTGCAGCGCGAAGGAATCAGCCGGATCCGTTCGATGCGCCGGCGGCTTCGGCTAATGCGGGTTTCACCGCGGACCACGGTGCCGCCCGCCAGTTCCGCTTCCAGCTGGACATTGGCACCGGTGGAGGGATAGATGCTGCCCACAATCGCCAGCGCTTTCGACGACTGCTTGACCGCTTCCGGGAACTCACCTGTAATGTGCGTCAGAGCAGTGAGGAACAGGTTCCCGAAGCTGTGACCGGCCAGACCATGGCCGCTTTGAAAACGGTATCGAAACAGTTTGGAGAGCAGTGCCTCGTCTTCCGAGAGAGCCACCATGCAATTGCGGATATCGCCAGGCGGCAGCACATCGAAGTGGCGCCGCAGCCGGCCTGAGCTGCCCCCGTCGTCCGTGACGGTGACGACAGCGGTGATATCGAGAGGCGAATCACCGGGGGCCGCGGCGCGCGCATGCTGTTTCAGGCCCTGGAGCAGCGCAGACAACCCGGTTCCCCCTCCAATTGCGACTACGCGCAACGGCTCTGTCATTACGATTGTGCGGAGCGCTTAATTCGCGAACTTCTCGGGATATAGAAGCTGCTGCACCAGCGGCTGCTGCGCCACGCTGGAGAAATCGGAATCGTTGCGAGCCGAGATCCGATTTCGGGGGTCAAGCTCGATGGCACGCTTCAGGTTCTCATACGCGCCGCGCAGATCACCCGCGAGACTGGCGCAGATAGCCAGCGCGTAGTACACATGATCCACGGAAGGGCCATCTGTACCGCCGAGATTCATTGCGGTATCGAGGTGCTTGCGCGCACACTCCAGATCGCGGGCATTGATGCGCTCAATGGCGTAGTTGTAATGGTCGTCCAGGTCGCGCAGGTCCAGCACCGGAGTGGTGAGCCGGCGGTCGCACACTAAAACGTGCAGCCTCGCATTGTGCGAAATCTCTTTGTGCGGACCGTCGATGGCCTGATTGAAGAGTTCCCGCGCCTCCTTGAATTTATGAGCGCGAAAATCTTTTACGGCCTGCTCAAAAGTGCGGAGCTGGCTGTCGGGATCGGCGCCGTCCAAAGCGGATCCGCGTACTGAAACTCGTCCATCGGCAACGTTGGGCGAATGAGAATTAGTAACGTTCGAGGGGTCGGCGGGTGTTGATTTCTTCTTCACAGACATTTGTGTGCAGCCTCACCAAGCTGCAAATCAGCTTTCTCTTTTAACAAATCCGGGCCAGCCAAGTCAAAGCCTTCGGCACGCTGTTCGCCATCCCGCGGGGCCACTGTGGACCGGAGACGAAGCAGGTCTTTCAGCACCTCGAACCAAAACGGCGCGCCCAGGCTGAGCAGCAAGACCGAGAGCAGCATGCCCGGCAACCGCGAGGGAGTCCATTGTGAGCTCCACTCGGCGGCACTACGCGGAACCGGCAGAACTTTCCCGCCGGCCAGCTCCTCAATTTCCGATAAGCTGCCCGCGGGCAGCGTGTGCTGAGCCGCGGCCTGTCCCACCAATTCGGTGCGGAGGCTGTCATCAGTGGAAAGGCGATTGATCAGGGCAACGGCATCCAGCTGCATGGCAAAGGTGAATACGAATGCGGCAGCCAGAGTGGTTTTATGGGTACTCGCGGTGAAACGCAGGCTGACCCGTTCGATCGCAGGTTCGAACCAGCTGTTTGCTTTTGCCAGAAAATCGGTAGAACTGGTGCCTGTCCCACTCGCCTTCAGTGCATTGGCGAGAATGTGGCGCGCGGGTTCGGGTATGCGGCGCGGCCCTTCGCCTGCTGCCGCTTCGGACAGCAGCCTGGTGAATTCTTCGCGGTGGATCAGCGACCCCAGGCGCTTCCCGTTCGCGACCAGGGGATGCCGGAGTATGTGTCCGGCAACCTGACAGGCGCACGTCGAGGTCAATCCAGGCGCCAGCTGGTGAATCAGCGCAGCGAGCCCGTCGCGCAGATGCCGTCCCCGGGTGTTCAGCATCGTGGTCCAGATCTGGGTGAGAACGGTTACGCCCATGCTCGCTACCAGCATGACGAGAGAGACGCCCAGCAGCGTGTCGATGGATTTCAGCATTCGACCACAGTGTAGGGCGGCGATTCGCAGCGTCAGCCCGCGTCGGGACGCGCGGAACGCCCGCCGCCATTGCCAGCGTTTGGTTTGCGGCGGCCGGAAAAATTTGCGTGTTTTGTGAACGGTCCCGCGTTTCAGTTAGAATACGGAAAGGCCAGCCCAAGTGGCGGAACTGGCAGACGCGCTACGTTCAGGTCGTAGTGGGGGTAACTCCGTGGAGGTTCGAGTCCTCTCTTGGGCACCAAGCAATCGAAGCCGGGCGGCTTAACACTGCCCGGCTTTTTTGTTGGCTGGCGTATAATCGGCCTAAATCACGTGACCAGACGAACTTTTCTCGCTGCCGCAGCGACCGCGCCGCTGCTAACGGGCGCCGATGGACTCAACGGGACGCCTCCCCCGAGCCGGATGGGCATCGCGACTACGTCCTATATGACGGCGGGGCGGCCGAAGGATACCTTCGAGTTTCTGGAGCATTGCCATGCGCTGGGCGCGGCGGGCATTCAATCCGCGCTGAACGGCGACATGCGGAAGCTGCGCGCCAGGGCCGAACAGCTGGGCATGTACATCGAAGGGATGACGCCTCTTCCGCGGAATGGCGACACGTCGACATTCGAGCAGGCGCTGACAAATGCCAAGGAAGCGGGCGCGCTCTGTGTCCGTTCGGCATGCCTGAGCGGGCGGCGTTACGAGACATTCGCCACCTTTGCCGAATGGCAGCAGTTCGCGGCGCAGAGCAAAGCGGCGATCAAGGCCGCGGTCCCGATCGCGGAAAAGCTGAAGATGCCCATCGCGCTCGAAAACCACAAAGACTGGACCGCCGACGAGATGCTGGTGATTCAGAAGACCTATGGGAGCGAGTACCTGGGCACGTGCGTCGATTTTGGTAACAACATTGCGCTGCTGGACGAGCCGATGGACGTGGTGGAAAAACTGGCGCCGTTCGCTTTTTCTGTTCACGTGAAGGACATGGACCTGGAGCCTTACACCGACGGCTTCCTTCTTTCCGAGGTGCCGCTGGGCGAGGGCTATCTGGACCTGAAACGGATGATTGCGACGGTGCGGGCCGCACGTCCGAAAACGCGCTTCACGCTGGAGATGATCACGCGCGATCCGCTGAAGGTCCCGTGTCTCACGGACAAATACTGGGCGACACTGCCGGACCGAAACGGGCTTTTTCTGGCGCGGACGCTGAAGGTGGTGGAACGCGAGGGAAAGCGTCTGCAAACGTTGCCCCGCGTGGATATGCTGGACCATTCGGGCCTGCTGCGTCTGGAAGAAGAGAACGTGAAAGCCTGCCTGAACCACGGCCGCGAGAAGCTGGATTTGTAGAGCGGGAACTTTCGAGGGGATCTGTTGTCTAATTGGACAGAAGGGCAGCTGCTGACCACCACTCTCACTCTCGAATCCGGTCTGCCGGCGCAAGAGGGACTGGTTTCTCTGGAAGACCAGCAACTAATCACGGGTTTGCAGCAGGGAGTGGAAAGCTGTTACGAAGCGTTGATCTCGCGTTTCCAGCAGCCGGTCTACAGCTTGGCTTTCCGGCTCCTTAGCGATTCCGGCGATGCGTGCGACGTGACGCAGGAAGTGTTTCTGAAGGTGTACCGGAACATCGGTCATTTTCGCGGACAGAGCAGCCTGCGGACATGGATTTACCGGATTGCGGTAAATGAATCGCACAACCGTCGGCGCTGGCTGTTCCGGCACCGTCATAAAGAGGTGGGACTGCAGGAAGAGTTTGAGGATTCGGAACCGCGCGAGCGGGCGATTCCGGATGGCTCGCGCTCACCTTTCGACCGGGCGTTCGACAGCGAAAAGCATATTCTGCTGGAGGAAGCGCTTTCGCGAATCAACCCCTGCTTCCGGGAAGCGGTGGTGCTGCGCGACGTGGAAGATTTCAGCTACGAGGAGATTGCCGACATTCTTCAGATTTCGCTGGGAACGGTGAAATCGCGCATTTTACGCGGGAGGGAAGCATTGCGCGGACAACTCTCCGCCAGGCTGAACCCCGCGCTGCAGTTACGTGAGTGCCTATGAGTTGCGACAAAGTGCGGAGTTCGCTCTCGACGTTTGTTGACAGCAAGTTGCCGGATAGCATGCAGATGGCGGTTTCGGCGCATTTGGCCGAGTGCCGCGACTGTGCCGGGCAGGAACGCGACCTTCGGGATATGCGCGGGCAGTTACGCCGGCTGGGCAGCGTACCGGCGCCGGAGACACTGACCAGCCGTCTCCGCGTGATTGCCTCACACGATATCGCGCGCAGGCGCGGCGCTCCGGACGTGCATTCCACCTTTCTGCGCTGGGCGAGACATGCGCAGATGAGCATGAAGGACCTGATGCGTCCGCTGGCTCTGCCTGCTGCCGGCGGCCTGCTCTCCTCCGTATTCTTCTTCGTGATGCTGGTGGATACGCTGGGCTTCCAGCAGGTACCCATTCACGATATTCCGCTGGGTGTATATACGCAGGTGACGGTGGATCAGCTTTCGCCGTTCGGCTTTTCCAGCCACGATCAGGTGGTGGAACTGACGATCGACAGAGATGGGCACGTAGCCAGCTACTCGGTGCCGCACGGGACCTTGACGCGCGACGATCTGCGGCAGCTGGGAAATCTGATCCTGTTCACCACTTTCGAACCGGCAACTTCCTTCGGCGGTCCGACTTCGGGCAAGGTATTGGTGAGGTCGCACCGGATCAACGTCCGGGGCTGATCGCCGATCCTTTGGCGCGACAGAAGCTGGGCCAGCACTTTCTGGCGGACCAATCGGTGCTGCGGCGCATTGCGGAAGCGGCATGCGTGCCGGCCGCGGAGTGCGTCGTGGAAATCGGCCCGGGCAAGGGTGCGCTGACGCAATATTTACTGAGCCGTGCCCGGCACGTGGCCGCTGTGGAGATTGATCCGGCGCTGGCAACTTTTCTTGAAACCCGCTTCCCGGCGCTCGAACTGGTCCGCGGAGATGCTCTCCAGGTGGACTTCGGGAAATGGCCGGGCGCGCCGATTGCGGGCAACCTTCCGTACTACGTGGCGACACCAATCATTTCGCGCGTGGTTCGGCTGGCGCGTCCAGCGGTCTTTCTAATTCAAAAGGAAGTAGCTGAACGGATCGCAGCCGAGCCGGGCCGGAAGGAATATGGCTATTTCTCGGTGGAAGTTCGGCTGTTCGCCGAGACGCGGCTGCTGTTCACTGTGCCGCCGGGCGCTTTCCGGCCCCCACCGCTGGTTCATTCCGCTGTGATCACGTTGACACCGCGCCGGCTGTTTCCGGAACTGGATGCCGAGGCGTTTTTGCGATTCGTGAGCCGCGCGTTTCTCCAGAAGCGCAAAACGCTGCGGAACAATCTGAGCGGCATCGTGGAGCGGAGCCGGCTGGATGCGCAGCCGGAGGTATCGCTGCGGGCGGAACAGCTGTCGATCGCCCAATTTGCCGATCTTTACCGCCGCCTGGTACCATGAACGCGCGATGAGGGTTCTGATTATCGGGGCCACCGGACCTCTGGGGCAGGAGATCACGCGCAAAGCTCTTCAGGAGGAGCATGCCGTGACAGCTCTGGTGCGCGACGCCGCGCGCCTGCCGCTACGGAATCCGCAGCTGACGGTGGCGCTGGGAGACGTGCTGCAGATGGGCGCGATTGATGCCCCGATGGTGGCGCAGCACGCGGTGATTTGCTGTCTGGGTACGAAGCCGGCGTGGCGTCCCATAGACCTGTTCTCACGTGGCACGGAAATCATCCTGCGGGCGATGCAGCGGCACAACGTGCGAAGGATTATCTGCATCAGCGGAGTGGGCGCGGGCAACAGCAAAGGCCACGGAGGATTTTTTTATAACCGGGTGCTCCAGCCGCTGCTGCTGCGGTCGATCTACGAAGACAAGACGAGGCAGGAGCAGCTGGTGCGAAAGTCAGATCGGGACTGGTGCATTGTGCGCCCGGCCCGTTTGACGGCGGAGAAGGAGCGCGAGCACTACGGTGCGGTGACCAGAATGGAAGGTTTGCAGGCCACGCGCATCTCCCGGGCAGACACAGCGGCGTTTGTTGTGAAACAAATCACCAGCAACCAATATCTTTACCGCGCGCCGGTTTTAACTTATTGACAGCGGTGGCGTTTTTGTAACGCAATTGATTCTGAATACACCTTTACATAGACTATGAGCGACGTACACTCCACGTCCCGGTTTGCTGCCGAGCGATACGTGCTGGGAGAAATGACCGCCGAAGAGCGGGACGTCTTTGAAGATCACTTTTTTTCCTGCCCGGAATGTGCGGATCACGTCCAGGCGGCTGCCACGTTCGTGGACAGCGCACGGGAAGTGCTGCCGCAGATGGACCAGGTGACGGCCAGGAAGCCAAAACGGGCCGATTCCCCGGGATGGTTTGGGTGGCGTCTTGCGCCGCAGGGGGTGTTTGCCTGCCTGCTGGTGCTGACCGGAGTGAGCGGCTATCAGAATTTAGTCGAGATTCCCCGGCTGCGATCTGCGGCAGCGACTACGGCGGAACTGACCGTCACGGCAGCAGAACCGATCAGCGCGAGGCGAGCAGCGAGCCATACCGTGTTCTCCACCCGGGACGGAATCGACACCGTCGTGGTGCCAAACGAGTGGGAAGAAAATTTTCCGAAATATGCTGTCGAGATTCAAAAGAGCGAAAACTCCCGCGCAATTTTAAGCAGCAGTGAAGTTTCAGGGGCAGCATCTTTAGTAATCAGAATTCCCGTGTCTTACTTAGGTGCCGGGAAATACACTATCATTCTCTATGGCGTATCGACGACGGGACAGAAACAGGCGATAGTCCGATACCCGATATCCGTAACGTGATGGGGTGTCATGCAAAAAACGAGATTTCTTTACAACGCACACGCCGCTGGGCTGTCCGGCAAGATTACGAGGCCATTCCCGGCAACCCTTGAGGTGCAGGCGCCCAGCGCGCTTCCCACTTCCGGCGGTTACAGTTCGGCAAGAAGGCGAAACGTTCGCATCCGGCGCATCTTTCATTGCGTAGAGACGCACACGGAGGCAACGGGCGCGTTCAACAACGATAAGGAGGCTCATGACACCTCCGCAACCGCGAGCGCTCAACAGTTCAATTTGCAGGACGTGGTAACCGCCGACAATATCACTGCTCGTGTAAGTTCCTCACACCCGACCGGCCAGGATGTGGAGCCGACCATTGTGCTGCTGGGGACCGGGATTGTGAACTTACGCGTGGCCGGGCGCGACATTGAGCTGGAAAGTCTGGTGGATGATTATTCCGACTTGAGCACGATGACTTCGCTGCGCGAGCGCTACGAATCCGACGCCGCCTTCCGGACCAAACTGCAGGATCTGATGATGATAGGCCGGAAGGATGAGATGGAGGACAGCCGGCTGCACAAGTTCTTCCCGTGGTGCCATCGTGAGCGTTCCGACAAACTGCCAACTTTTCGAAACAGCACCATTCTGCCGTTGTTCCGCATCCTGAACCAAAGCGCGCCAGGCTTCACCGTGTTGGGAAACGTGATCTATGTGCAGAACTTCGGGCGCATTCACGTAGGGGAGCTGGTGGTTTCGGCTTACGAGCGCAGGGTCAACGCGCTGCATATCGATCTGGGTTCGCCGGTGGATGGAACGATTGACGCTTCGTCCGTTGGCTGTAATGGGAGCACTAACGATCCGCCGGTTGGCAATTAGATAGCGGGATGAAGCGCGGCGCGCTGATACTCTGCGTGGTTCTCGCGGGCTGCGAGCGACCGGGTCCGCCGCCGGATGCAGAGGCCCTGCTGCAGCGGATTGAGGAACTGCAAAAGACGGATGCGCGGGCGGCTCTGGGGGCCGTGAACGCGGCTCTGCGAAAAAACTCGCACGGCGACGATCTGGAATCCAAGCTGTGCGTCCGGAAGTCGATGATCGTGCAGATGCGCGAAGGAGGGGAGAAGGCAATCGGCTATCTCAATTCCCTTCCGCCGATGAAAGTTCCTTTCGCCGAATACCGCATCCGGAGGCAGCTGGCTGCTCTCGAAGCACAGCTGGGCAGGTTCGAGGCCGCCGACGGGCATTTGCTGCAGGCCATTGAGTTGGCGCGCGCGGCGGGAAAGCCCAAAGAGGTGGCGGGAACGGAGGTGACGCGGTCACGCATTCTGCTGAAACTGCACCGCGCGGATGAAGCGCAGGCGTGTCTCAATTCCGCGCAGCGGTACAGCCAAACATCCAACGATCACTCGCTGGACCAGTACATTGAGCAATATAAGATTCGGATCCTGCTGGAATCGAACCGCTTTGAGCCGGCGATTGCTCCGCTGGAAGCTTCGTACGCAAAGCTGAAGAAGCAGAAAAAACTCGCGGAAGCCGCCAAGGTGGCGGTGGACCTCGGCTGGGCGTATTACCGTTTGGGGCAGTTGAACAAAGCCCAGCAGGTTTACGAGAATGCGGAACGCGACCTGACGCCGGGAGACCGCTATCTGTTCATCGGGCATTTGGGGAACATCTATTACGATCGAGGCCTTCTGGCCAAGGCGGCGGCGAATTACAAGAAGGCGGCGGAGCTTTCGCGGAACCTGGATAAAGACAGCTACTCGACGTGGATCTCCAACCTGGCCACTACGTTGACGGACGAAAAGCACTGGAGCGAGGCGGCCCGTTACAACTCCGAAGCGCTGGCAATTGGCCGCGAGATCTCGGGCTCGGTGGCTTTGCCACATGCTTTGGTAAACGCCGGCAGGATTGCGGCCGGCCAGCACGATTACGCGACGGCGGAGCAAGTGCTGTGTGAAGTGTCCAAAGTGCCGGGAGTTCGGACGGCGCCGCTGCTGGATGCGGATGCGGAACTGGCGCGCGTGTATGCGCAGACCAATCGTCCGGCGGAGGCGAAGCGGCAGTTCGAAACGGCGCTTCATCTGGTGGATACGGCGCGAACGGAACTGCGGGAGGACGAGGACAAACTCACGTACCTGGAGAGCCTGATTCGGCTGAACCAGCAGTACGTGGAATTTTTGATGGAGCGCAACGATGTGGAAGGCGCCTTTCAGGTAAGCGAGATGAGCCGCGCGCGCGTGTTGCGGGACCGGCTGGCTGCGAACAGGAGCGCACCGCGGAAGTATTCGGTTGCGGATTACCAGAAGGCGGCGCGTGACAGCGGATCCACCTACATTGCGTATTGGGTGGCGCCGGAACGCTCTTTTGTCTGGGTAATTACCGGCACGAGTTTCCAGTGTTTTCCGCTCCCCGGTGAACAGCGCATTCGCGACCTGGTGGAGCGACATCAGCGCACTCTGGAGCGTGGCGGAACGGGCGGCGCCAATGCCTTGAAGGCGGCGGAAGAGTTGTTCGACGTTGTGGCCGGTCCGTTGCAGAAAGCGCTGCCCGCGAAGAAGCGGCTGGTGATTGTGCCTGATGGTCCGCTGTATGGATTGAATTTTGAGACGCTGCGTTCGGGTTCCCGCTACTGGATTGAGGATGCCACTATTGCGGCGGCTCCGTCTTTGGAACTGATGCTGCGGCGGGGCTCGCCGGAGCGCTCTGAGCGGATGGCTCTGATTGTGGGCGATGCGCTCGAAACTTCGTCCGAGTTTCCGAAGCTGTTGAATGCCGGAAAAGAGATGGCGCGGATCGGGCGCCAGTTTTCTCCCAAAGAGCAGCTGCAGCTTGCAGGCGCGCAGGCGACTCCCACGCTATTCCTGCAGTCGGACCCGGCGAAGTTTGCCTACATTCATTTCGCGGCGCACGCGTTTGCCAACGGGAACGCGCCTCTGGACTCGTCCATCATTCTTTCGGGTGGGCGGCTATCGGTGAAGGATGTGTTGTCAATGCCGGTGCATGCGCGCCTGGTGACCGTGTCGGGATGTTCCAGCGCGGGCGCGCGTACCTATTCGGGCGAGGGCCTGGTAGGCCTGGCATGGGCCTTTTTGCAGTCCGGCGCGCATGGCGTTGTGGCTGGTTTGTGGGACGTGAGCGACTACTCGTCGCCGGTCCTGATGGAGAAGCTGTATGCAGGACTAGCGGCCGGGAAGGAACCGGCGGACGCTCTGCGCTTTGCGAAGCTGAAACTGCTGGAGCCAGGCAGCAAGTATGCGGACCCTTATTACTGGGGCGCGTTTCAGCTATACCTGGGCGGGCAGTAACGCAGCGCTAGATTTCCGCCAAGGCCGAAACCAGCGCGCCTTTGGCCGTGGCGTGCAGCGGGTCGGAGGCCATGCGAACGTCGGAAATGGCGATAGGCAAAGATGACGGAGCGAGCAGCTTTTCGAAGCGATCGCGGAAGCCGGCCGGCATGGCGCTGCCGCCTGCGACAACGATGGGAATGGGACGATCCAGACGCGGCACGTTGCGCGAGTGGGAGAGCACTTCCTTTAAGCCGGCGATGACCGCGAGGATCATGTCTTCGTAGTAGACCGTTAGCGCCTGCTGCACCTTATCGCTGAAGAAGCCATTGAAGTGAAAGGACGCTTCCTTGATGGAGCGAATGCGCGTGGGCCCTTCGCCGGCTACGGACGCCGCGCTGGCATCGATGTAGTCGCCGCCTTTGGGGACACTGAAACTGAACACCGGCATAGCCAGGCAGGAAAAACAGACGTTGCACATGCCGCCGCCGCAGCTGATGCCGATGCCGGTGTAATTGGAATCTTCGAGCTCGGCCAGCACCACGGCGAGACCTTCATTGACGCTGGTCACCTGGAAACCCATCTCGGACAGCACGGAGCGGATAGTGGCTTCGTGATACGTGAGGTCGTCGGGAGCCCCGATGGGAGCGCCGGGCAAACTGAAACACAGCTTGGTTCCGTGCCGGTTTGTATCGCCTACCAGAGACGACACGATCTGCCGGATCATGGGCAATCCGTTCGGTTCGCCTGCATTGAGAACGCCGCGCGTCATCGGCCGGCGTGTTTCCAGATGGAGCATATTGGCAAAGCGCTCGGACTGGTTGCCGTAGACGACCAATTCCGAGCCGTCCATCTGGTGAGGCACGTTCTCCTTCTGCAACGCTCCCTGCGTGATTTTTGAAAAGGGCAGGGGCAGGAACGCGTTCAGCTGGGTGGCGAATTCGTAGCGATCGCCTTCGCGGCGCGCGCTCACAATGCGGCTGGTGCCAATATCCAGCCCGATGGCTTTAGTCTGTTCGTTCATTTCGGTTTCCTCGGTTGTTCCAGTAATTTCTCTGCAGGAGATTTCGATAGGCAGCCGCGCTGGCGCCGCGCACCGCGGCATTTCGCTGTAACTGCTCTTCCGCCTCGACCAATCCCGGCCACGGGCGCCCGCCGATTGCCGCGATCAGGTGGTTATCCCAAACGAAGCCAAATACGGCGACTGCAGCAACGGAAGTGGTGTAGCCATCAGTCAATCCCAGATCGCGAAAGGGGAAATTGCTGGCCCAATCGGTGTGATAGCCGAGGCGCATGTTGTCGGGATTTACTGAGACCTGAGCGTGCGTGACGCAGTTGATCTCCGCGATTTCGTAGCGGCTGCGCAGCATTTCCGTCAGAAGCCGCCCGGCGTGGACTTGTGCCGCGGACGGTGAGAACGCCGCGTTGGTTTCAGCCTCAAAAGAAACGCCAAGAAAGCTTTCGTTTAGGTCCACAAATACGCGGCTGCCGTCAGCCCATACCGAATGGCCGGCGTGGTGAGCACTTTGCGACTCGGGAACGACGCTCCACACCTGGCCAAATCGATCGATGACGAAGTTGTACAGGCGGTCCCGGCGAACATGCTCGAGCAAATCCACACGGGTTCTTTGCAGAGCCTGGTTCCAGGCGGGCTCGAGCGGCACAATGAGGCTTTCGGTGGTATGAAAAACGATTCCGGCCGGCGACGAAGCCACACCGGTGGCGAGCACGCCATCCCGCGACCAAGTGCGGTAACGGCGAGTCTCACTTTGCGCGGCGTAGCGAAGGTCCACCTGCAGGCCGTTGCTGTAGATGCGGCGCGCGCCGGTGTCTTCCACCAGCCAAACCGGCGGCGCGCTCGGCCGCGAGGCGATTCTCTGAACGGAAAGCAATGGTGGTTCGGAGACTCTCGCTCTGGCGCGGGTGACCTGACGGCTGAAAACCAGGATTGATACTGCTGCCGCAATTCTGACAATCCGCCCGGCGGTGAGCGTACGCCGGCAGCGGCGTTGGGCGGCGCCGCGAAGGAATTGCAACCGCGCAATTCCATCCTCGATGCGGCTGGCTTTCTGGTCGAGTGAAGCGAATCCGCGCAATCGAACTACTGGTGCGCGTACCCCCTTGTTTGTCTCAGGTGATATTACCCGGTATGGGTTTCGGGCAAGGACCGGCAACGGCAACCCGCGGCAGACACGCGCGGCACTCCGGCCAGTTAGGTCTCACGATCCGTAATTCGGATTGCCGCCTGTTCGCACCCGGAGAAACAGGAGCACTCCGAGACTGAACAGGAGCAAGACCGCGCTGGAGGGTTCAGGCACGGTGGTCACTGTGGCGCCCGGATCGTTGCTGAATGTGACCACACCGTTCAGGCTATCGGCATTGAAACCGCTGATTGTTCCATCAGGTGAAGAGGTTAGCTGTGCATTTACACCAGCCGCATCGTATATGGAGAACCCGAAGAACGTTCCGGGATTTCCCGGAGTATCGATACCGGCTCCGCTCACAACAGCGAGGAAGTCGACGGAGCTTCCGAGCGTCACCGGCTGAAAGGCATCGTTGTAGCCGCCGGTATTGGTCAACGTCAGACTGGAGGAAAGAGAGCCGACTGCCCCGTTCGTTAATTGAATATCCGCCGGGTTAAAGCTTCCGCCTCCGACGAGTAAGTTCCTGATTGATACGGTGACCGCGGGCGCATTCATTCCACCGGGATTTAACTGGAAATCCAGATTTCCAGCCTGCCCATTTAATGAGCTCGTATCCACCACGAATTGATAGTTGAACGTTGAAGCGTTCAGTGCGGAAGTGCCAGCGAAGGCGCCAAAAAGGAAACAGGCCGGTAGAAGTTTCATCAAAGAGTCCCCGAGTAAACAGTATTGGAGTAAGTGACGCGCGCACTGCCCTGCATCTGAAACTGGACCGGAATGGTTACTGACGATCCCGGCATCAAAGTTCCCGACGAAGTAATGAAGGGGATCACACCACCCTGACTTCCGGTGGCGTTTGCCAGTGCGACGCCGGAGGGCAGACCGTTGAAGAACAGCTGCACCGGGCCGGTGACCGAGGTGGATCCGGTGTTCGTCAGGGTAACTGTCCCCGTATACAGCTGGGTACCCCGGTTGAATGCCAGTCCCGACACCGAGAGTTTCATCGAGGATGTGACGTCGAGGGCGGACGGCAAGCCCAGGTATGCCACTTCGGCATCGTGATCGGACAGACGCTCCGGCCGTGTGTAGTCGTAATGAAGAGTCTGGGTGAAGTCTGCGTCCAAATGGCCGATCGCAAAGCGCGTGATGCGCGGGAGACCATACGAGCTGACCAGGATATGATCCAGCTGCTGTGCATTCCCGGATTCCGTGTAGGATTGGCGCTGATTCGCGGGAAGGAAAGCGCTGGAAAGTTCCGTCAGAGCAGGCGACACCACGTTCGTGTTCGGGAGAATCACCTGACTGGCATTTGCAGGGTTGCCCACAAGCTCGCCCACCACGTCATCCACGCCATCGTTGAATTCGAAGGAGTTCAGATCACCCAAAACAGCGAGAACGATTTTCGGGTTGGCCGTCTGGAGGTTTTGAATCAGCTGCGCCAGTTCCTGCGCCTCGGCACGGCGCTTCTGCGGCGTACCGGTGGCAGCTTTGAACGCTGTCGGATCGTCATCCGGAAGGGCTTTCAGATGGTTGGCGATAACGGTGACCGGCAATGGCGCGCTGCCCGGCATGGTCGCGGTCGCGCTCAGGAGCAGCGGCGGCCTGTCAAAAGTCAGTGTGGAGCCGGAGTAGATGTCCGTTGCGAAATACTGTGTAACCGAAACATTAGAGATGCGGCCCGCATTGACCAGGAATCCCACGTTGATGCCGCTGGGATCGTTACCCTGAACCAGGTATGCAGCGTAATGCGGATCGGTCTGGCCCGCCGCGACAGCGTCGCTCGATATCTTTGCCGAAATAGCCTGAAGTACGCCCAGATTCTCCGCTTCCTGCACGCCCAGGATATCGGGGGTATGCAGCACATTCCGAATCGCCATGGATGCCTTGGCCAGGCGGCCCTGGTAGGTAGGCGTCGTCAGGACGACTTCGAAAGGCGTGTTGACGCCATCCTGCTGATCGTCGTAGAAGTGCTCCAGGTTGAAGCTGGCGATCGTCAACTCCGATGCGTTCTGCTGCGGAACCGCCGTGTAGGTTGGACTGTTGTTGGATACCGAAGGCGCCACGTACCCCGGCGTCGCTGTGGGGTCCTGATCCAATTCGAAATCGCCATAGTAGACGTCGAGGACACCGGAGATGTTGGCGACCACAGCGCCCACCGAAACGTCCAGAATGGTGTCGCCCGGGTTACCGGTGTAGATCTGAATCCGCTCGGGATTGCTGTCGAAGACCGTCACTCCGGCGGGAAGCAGCCCATAGCTGGCGCCCGTGGAGTTCTCCACGTAAATAGGATGAGAGGCGTCGATGCCTGGCTCGCGAAAAGGCCGCGCAACGCCGGTGACCACTCCCCAGAAAGCGCCGGAGGCCACATAGGTGCCAGTCGCCTCCGCGTTGCTACCGACAGCGCTGACACCTCCCGGTCCCGTTACGGTCAGGCTGGGAATCTTCACCCGCATCCCTTCGTACTTTTCCAGCTGGTCAAACGAACCGGACGGATCGGGGCTAAGGGTAATTGCCGCCGGAAGAGCATTGCCGGTGGAAATAGTAGCCACGCTGACGGAGGTGTATTCAGTGAGCGTGTTATCGGGATCGGTAAGAATCACCGGACCGCCGTTGTAATATTCCGAGACCAGCCCCGTCACACAGACGCTGTCTCCCAGGTTGACCGCGGGCGCGCTGCTGGTGAAGACGTAGATGGCATCAGACGTATTGACGTTGTTATCACCCGTCGCCATTTGCATGAAGAAGCCGTTCGACTTCTTATAAGTCACGATTCCCTGCGACGTATACTTACTGGTCGTGCTGACATAGCTGGACGTCCGGCCGGTACCCTGAATCTGGGCGATGGTGGCGGTCTCGGTACAGGTCATTGTGCCGGAAGTAACCGTGAACGTAAGTGCGTTGGAGGTCAGGCCGCCGGAGGTAACCGAGATGGACGCAGTGGTTGCCGTTGCAATGTAACTGGCCGGTACGGTAACGACAATTGAGTTAGCTGTGATGTTGGCCGACGCAGGAATCAGCTGCGGCTGGCCGCTGAAGTTTACCGTGGAATCAGCCCCAAAGCCATTGCCGCTGATGGTGACATTGACAGCAGAACTTCCGGCGGTAACACTGGCAGGATTTAACTGCGTGAGGGAGAGAGCGTTTGAGCAGCCCGGACTGGCGGAGTTCCGCGGGTTAGGCGGGCTCACCAGCTGGAAATCCTGACTGTTGTCGGCAGCGCCGGCGCCGCAGGCCAACCTGGCCACCGAGGTTTTGGCGGAGTTGGCGGATGAGGGGCCGGGCGCCTGAGGGCCCTCGCAGGCGGTCGCCGTGGAACCGTAGGAAACGATATCCAATACGTTTCCGCCCGAAGGACAGGTGACCGCTCCAATAGCGGTGTTGTTGTTCAGCAGCGCCACCTTTCCCGCCGTAGCGGACAGGTTGATCGTGCCGCCGCTTATATCCGCGGCAGGCAGGGCTACACCAGCAGTGCCGGTCGACTCCTGAATCAGGAAATAGCTGTTTGCGGCCATTGTGCCGCTGAAGATGGTCCTATTCGTCCAACTGGTACCGGCAGCCGACGCATAGGCTACCTGCCAGTTCGACATGACAACCGGGGACGCGCCGGCGTTGTAGAGCTCGATAAAATCGCTGTTGTAAGTTGCGCCGGAATTCCCACCTCCGCCGTATACCTGGCTGATGATGACCTGGCCGTCAACGGTGGGAACTCCAAGAAGAACCGCCGCAATCGATACGATAAGACCACCACAAGACATTCTCATAAGATGAAGGCGCGCGTTGGCCACATTCAACTTACGAGATTAGCAGACGGTTCTCCTGCGACAACAACAAATCCATGACAATGCGGAACTGCCGGTCAGCGCATTCCGCCGGACGCGATCAGTTGCTCACCGGTGAGCCAACCCGATTCGTTGGACGCGAGAAAGACCGCAATGGAAGCGATATCGCTGGGCTGGCCGGCACGGCCGAGCGGCGTCTGCCCAACCAGACCCTTTTCGAAATCGGAACCGACGAATCCCGCCGTCTGTGTACCCTCGGTGACGACGATTCCGGGATTGATGGAATTCACGCGGATGTTCTTCGGTCCCAGTTCTCGTGACAGCACCCCCGTAATGGCATCCACGGCTCCCTTGGTGGCTGTGTAAACCACCGAATTCGGCGGCGTAATGCGGCTGACTCCTGACCCGATGTTGATGATAGTGCCACCCTGGCTCATGTGCGCCACGGCGGCCTGCGTGGTGAGCAGAAGACCCAGCACGTTGATATTGAAAAGCCTGTGAAACTGCTCTTCGGTGACTGCCTCGATGGGCGCGAATTCGTAAACGCCGGAATTGTTAACGAGAATGTCAACGTGTCCGTAAGTGTTGACGGCCGTGTCGATGATCCCTTTGGCCTCCGCCGCCTTGGCGACATCTCCGCCCGCGGCCACGGCCTTGCCTCCGCCTGCGACAATGGCAGCAACCACGGCATCCGCGCCCGCCTTACTGGAGGCGTAATTGACCACAACAGAAGCGCCTTCCGCCGCCAGCGATTTCGCAATCGCCGCCCCAATGCCCTTCGATGCTCCGGTGACTACCGCAACCTTGCCCGTAAGCCTGCTCATACCCATTCCCTCTTTCCGCCATCGAACGTCGTTTTGACAATTCGACAAGCGTCTAATTGATTGCGTCTGGAACAGGAAAGATTCAACGCTTCAAGCGCAGTCAGCCGAGGTCTGATCGGAGACGGGCGAGATACGCGCGCAGCACCCGGTCCTGCGGGAAGTAGCGGACGAATTTGCCTTCCTTCTCGGACCGCACAAGACCCGCCGTCTCCAGCTCTTTCATGTGATGCGAGAACGTGGCCGCGGTAACGTGGATGCATTCTCGCATGTCGGTGCAGGTTCGGGACTGATTGCGCCCGCCCAGCTTCCGGAGAATGTCGTAGCGGCGCGGGTCGGCAAGTGCTTTCGCGATGAGGTGCACCTGCTGATCCGATAACTGGATGGACTGCTTCGTGCCTGCCATGCCTACTGCAATAACACTTTCAGAGCGCCTCTGGTCTGCGCCCGCTCGAACGCGGCGACGCCCTGATGGAGCGCATAACGGCTGTCGATCATGCCGCTGACCGCTACGGCTTTGGTTCGCAGCAGTTCCAAAGCAGGCTCAAACAGACCACACCGCGAGCCGAGAAGCCGGATCTCGTTCACGATCACAGCGGCGGCGTCGAAGGCCACCTCGCCATGCACGGTCGACTTCATGACCACGGTTCCCCGAGGTCTGGTCATCCGAATCGCTTCGCTTAAGCCGGAGGCAGAGCCGGTCGCCTCCACCACCAGTTCGTACTCGGCTTTTGGCAGATTGCCGTCATTCCGTTCGGTATCGATTCCGTTGCGCTGCGAGATGGCCAGCTTTTCTGGATGGCGCCCATATTGCCGGACGCGCGCTCCAGCCGAGCGCAGCACCTGCGCAATCAGCAGCGCCAGCTTGCCATCGCCCAGCACAGCCGCTCCCTGACCCTGCCTGATTGTCACCTGTTCCAGGATGGCGCACGCGGCGGCTACGGGTTCCGCAAATACGGCTTCCTCGTTCGAGAGATCGTCCGGCACCGCGCGCAGATTTTCAGTGGGCAGGGTGAGCAGTTCCGCGAACGCCCCGGGGTGCCGCACGATCCCCAGCACTGTTCGATTCGGGCAGTGGCGGCGCATGCCCGCAGCGCATGTCTCACAGTGCCCGCACGCCAGATTGATCTCGCCCACTACGCGGCGGCCCAGCCACTCCGCCGGGCCATCGACCACTTCGCCGACGAATTCGTGCCCCGGAATGCCAGTGAAGTCATGGTAGCCGCGCAGCAGTTCCAGATCGGTATTGCAGATACCCGCTACCAGCAGGCGTATGCGTGCGAACCCCGGCAGCGGTTCCGGCGCCGGCGCCTCACGGACCGTCACGGTGCCCTGTTCAATGTAGAGCGCCTTCAGAGCAGGGTGTTCCTCAGAGCCGCGATCGCTCGGCGCGCACAATCGCCGCCAGGGCACGCATGCGCTCCGCGTCCTGCGGAACCTTCACGGAAGCGGCGTCTTTTTCGAGACTCGCTCCCATGGCGCGAAGCTGGGCCAGGTTGCGTTCCGTAGACTCGCCTTCCATTTTGGCCATGGCCGCGGTGAGCGCATTGAGCCGCTGCGGTGAGATTGATTTGCCTCGCGCCAGCTGATCGATGTAAGCGCGCGCGACGACGAAGTTCGAAGGCCACGTTATCTTCGGCTGGTTCTGCACGTTCAGCTCATCGAAGTGCACCTGGTTCGATGCATCGATCTCGTTCTGCGTGATGAATTGATTGGGAACCAGGCGAAAGACGTCCACGCCGCGGGCAATCTCGGACCCGTAGATATAGCCGTTGTACCAGTAAGTGGACCACTGCCCGCCCATGGCGCGCTTGCCGCCGTCGATGGGCCCGCGATCGAAGTACGCGATCTCAAATGGATGCGAGGCATCCGTGAAATCCACAACCGAGACGCCGCCCTGATACCACGCCTGCACTTCGATGTCGCGTCCGGGAATGGGAACCAGGGAACCGTTGTGGGCTACGCAGTTTTCAAATTCCGTCTGCGGCGCGGGCATCTTGTAATAGGACGCGAGTGTCAGCTTGCCTTTCGACAGGGTGAAAATCGCGTCCGCACCCCAATTCATTGGGTCGGTGGAGCGGCAGCGGGGCTGCCCACCGCCGCCCCACTCATCCGTAAACAAAACCTTGGTGCCGGCGTTGTTGAAATTGGCCGAGTGCCAGAACGCATAATTCGGATCGCTCACGGCGGCGATGCGGACCGGATTTACCGGATTGGAAATGTCGAGCAGAATTCCATTGCCGGAGCAGGCGCCCGCGGCCAAACCCATCGCTGAATAGACCGTGATGTCATGACACCGGTTGGTTTCTGACGTGGTCTGCGTGCCCTCGCCATGATTGCCGCCTTTCCACAATCCGTTCAGCGCTCCGCTTTGAGCATCGGTGAAAATGCGCGGGCTGGAAACAATCTTCGCGTCCTGGGGATGCGCCAGCGGCACCTTGATGATGTCGATGCGGAACAGCGCGGTATTCGGGTTCTTTTCCGGATCACCTCCCGAACAATCGGAAAGCTCTTCGGCCTGGCGTACGTTGCCGGTCCCGGAGATATAGATGTAGACGTTGTCCTTATCTTTTGGATCGATGACCAGGGTGTGGGTGTGCGACCCGCGGCAGCTCTGCACAGCCGCTACCTGCTTCGGATTTCCCAGGTCGCTGATATCGAAAATGCGCACGCCGCGGAAGCGGTCCGGACTGGGCGGAGGCAGCGGCCGGGGCACGCGCGCGGGTTCAGCGCCAGGCTTGGCGGGTGCGGGCGGGGGCGGAGGAGGCGGCGCCACATAGCCTGCCGGAAGGGGAACACCCTGCGTGCCGCAATCGGTGCGGCCATTCATCGCTTCGGCGGACATGAACAGCAGGTGCCCGTAGACCGACACATCGCCCTGGCCGCCGGGACAGACCAGCGAGGCCCGCAGCTTCACTTTTTGCGGGCTGTCGATGTCATAAAAATTAATCCCGTTATAGTTGCCGACGAACATGTGATTCCCGCTGAAAGCCAGGTCGGAGTTCGTGGAACCATACTGCGTCGGCGGAGTCGGCGCGGGGTGCCCGTCTGTCGCTGCCACCGGAGGCGCGGGCGGGACGGGCGTTGCAATGAAATTACCCGGGGCGAAGCCGGGCGGTTTTGGAAGAGAGGTGATCCTCTCCAGGCCGAAAGCTGCTTCCCCGGCGTCATAGAGTCCGCCCTTCAGGCCCACTCGCGGGTCTCCGGCTGCCGCGCGCGGGTTCGAGTACACCGACGATGCCGGAGGCGCGGCTTTGGCGGTCTGCGCCGGACAAAGCACCGGAAAGGAGAAAGACAGCGCCAGAGCAACGGCCCCGCGCGAAAGACCCAGCTTACGTTCCACGATCATGATTTCTCCTTCAGCATTCCCCGCATAATTTCGATCTCCGCGCGCTGTGTGTTGTCTACGTCCGTCGCGAAATCGAACAGCACGTTGTCCTGCCCGGTTCCCGGTGTGTCAAACAGTTCCTTCACCATGATCAGCGCCCCGGTGTGATGCTGAATCATGCCCGTCAGGAACAGATGGTCGAAGGTTCGGCCGGTAGCGTTCCGCAGTGCCGTCATCTGCTGCGGCGTCAGCATTCCAGGCATCATGGCCATGGAACTCATGTCCATCTTCATGCCGGGTTTCATGCCGGCCATGTGATGCATGTGATCCATTCCGCCGTCCACCGGCTGGCCGCGATCCGTCAGCCATTGCTTCATGTATTTGATTTCGTCCGTCTGCGAGATGCTGATACGGTTTCCCAGTGCGAGCAGAGCCTTGTTATGCGTGCGAGCGCGGAGCAGTTCCGTCATCTCCACGGCCTGCGAATGGTGCATGATCATGCCCTGCATAAAGCTGATATCGCCGGCGGAGGGAGCCCGCTGGGGGTTGATGACAGTTTCGGGCGAGAGCGTGGTGTTCATCTTCCCCGGAGCGCCAGGCTGCACCATGGGTGCGCCGGACTGACCGGCCAGTGCGGCCGCGCTCAGCGGAAGGAACATGACGTACGTGAGACTGTGGCGGAGTGCCATGAGCAACTATACAACCTGGCAATTTGCCTGGTCAATTTCCGGGCGGCCGCCGTTCCATCTGCTGCACGCCGTCGCGGGTTCCGATCACCACCTGAGAAGTCATCCCTATGAACAGACCGTGCTCCACCACGCCAACAACGCCGTCCAGCTGCTGCTGCAGCCCGGCGGGGGAAGGGATCGGGCCGAAGGCGCAATCGAAAATATAGTTTCCTCCATCGGTGATGTAAGGGCTTCCGTTCGCCTGCATTCGCAGCCCGGGGTTGGCTTTCAGCGGCTCCATGTTTCGAGCCGTCGATTGCCAGCCAAACTGCGCGACCTCCACCGGAACCTTGAACCCCGTCCCCAGCTGCCTGACCAGCTTGCTTTGGTCCACCACGATGACCAGACGTTGGCTCGCGGTCGCCACGATTTTCTCGCGCAGCAGATTGCCGCCACCGCCCTTGATCAAGTTCAGCGTGTCCAGTTCCACCTCATCGGCACCGTCGATGGTTACATCGATGCGCGGGTGCTCTCCCAAAGTCGAGAGCACGATTCCGAGGCCGCGCGCCTGTTCCGCCGTCAGTTCCGAAGTGGGTATGCCGACGATGCGCAGCCCGGCTTTTACACGGCGGCCGATCGCGTCGACCGCGAGTCTCGCCGTGCTGCCCGAGCCCAGGCCTACGATCATGCCGTCCTGCAGCTGCTCAGCCGCGCGGGTGGCAGCCGCCTGCTTCAGATGGTCCGTTGCCGATTGTTGTTCGCTCATGCCGAATCCCCCTACCCATTCTGAATGCTCTCACCGGCGGTGCTGGTGGCGCAGTGCGATAATGAACCCCAATTGATTCCCTACCAATTCGCAGCCTATCTGGCGGAACATTATGGCTGCGCCGTGGTCACCGGCCCTCGTCTGGAGTCCGCCGACCCGGAAAACAATGACGATTTCGGAAAGGCGGTATTGTTCTGCCCGGAAATCGGCGCCCATTTGCTGGCTCGTTTGCCCTTCCTGCTGGAACAGGCTCCTCTTGCGGTTCTGACGGCGCGCAGAGACGAAGAGAGCCTCGGCGGCATCCGCCGCACATGGGAAGAGGCGGGCCTTGAAGTGATGTTCCATGGCTTTTGCGGCACCGCAGGTTCGGACGACCGGCAGCGGACGATTCTTAGCGTGGTGCGCCGCCCCCGCGCCATGGAAGCGCCCTCCACGTTTCGCGTGGTAGGTCTGGCCGGCGCCTACAACGAAGAGGATGTAATCGAATCCTTTCTGGAACACACCATCGCGCAGGGCCTGGAGGTTATCCTGCTGGACAACTGGTCCACGGACAAAACCGCGGCCCGAGCCGCCGCATTTCTGGGACACGGCCTCATTCGCATCGAGAAATTCCCGCCCGAGGGTCCCACGGCGACCCACGAGTGGCACCGCATGCTGCAGCGCAAAGAGGCTCTGGCGCGCGAGACCGATGCGAACTGGTTCGTTCATCTGGACCCCGACGAGATTCGCGAATCGCCATGGCCGGAAGTACCGATGCGGGAGGCGCTGTATCGCGCAGAAATGGATGGGTTCAATGCGATCAATCATATCTGCGCGACATTTCCGCCGGTGGGAGACGGGTATCGCGACGACCAGCCGCTCGCCGGGCAGTTCCGATCGTTCCACTTCCCCACGTTCCCGGCGTATTTCCTTCAGATAAGAGCGTGGAAGCGGCAGGAGGGAGAATTTGAGTGCGCCGAAAGCGGCGGCCACGATGCGACCTTCCCGGGCCGCCGCATTTCTCCCTTCAAGTTTTTGCTGCGGCATTACCCCATTCGTTCGCAGGAGCACGGCATGCGCAAAGTCTTCGGCGAGCGGTTGCCGCGCTTCAGTCCGGCACTGCGCGCCCGCGGGTGGCACGTTCATTATGACGGCATGCACCCGCTCGACCACTCGTTCCTGCATGACCCGGCGACGCTGCGGTCTTTCGATCCGGAAACCTTCTATCAGGATTACCTGGTGGAGCGGTTGAGCGGCCTCGGCATCGTCACCTGACGCCGCGTCACTCCGGGGTTATGATGGCTCCGGGCACATACGCATGCAAGTACTCGAAGAAGTTTCGCAGGATTATCTGCTGCCGATCGGCGATCAGTGGATTCGGACGGAAACGAGCGACACCATTCGCCTTCCCTACGACGGTTCGCCGGTTGCGACCGTACCGCAGGGCACCCCGGAGCTGGTGGATCGCGCCGCGCATTCAGCCCGCCAGGCAGCCGCGGTGCTGGCCAACTGGAGCAATTACGAGCGCGCCGAGTTACTGGATCGCATAGCCGCCCTGCTGCGCCGCGACCACGCCGCGTTTGCCTCCGCCATCAGCCTCGAAACGGGCAAGCCGATTTCGGAGGCGCGTGTGGAAGTGGATCGCGGCCTGCAGACGCTGCTGGCTTCGTCCATCGTGGCGCGCGGGCTGCATGGCGAAGTGGTTCCCATCGATGGAGCCTCCATCGGCGCCGGCCGAATGGCGATGACCATTCGGGAGCCGCTCGGCGTGATTGGCATCATTACTCCGTTTAACGTTCCGCTGAACCTGGCGCTGCACAAGCTGGGGCCGGCGCTGGCCGGCGGCAATGCCGTGGTCCACAAGCCTTCGGAGCAGACACCGTTGAGCGCGTTGAAGCTGGCCCGCCTCTTTCACGAAGCGGGAGCACCGGCGGGCGCCTACAACGTGGTCACCGGCCCCGGAGAAACAGTGGGCCGAGCGCTGGTCGAATGTCCCGAGATCGACATGATTACGTTCACCGGCAGCGTGGAGACGGGACGCACCATTCGCGCCGCAGCCGGACTGAAGAAAGTCACGCTGGAGCTGGGCGGAAATTCGGCGGTGATCATTGAGCCGGATGCCGATCTTGATGCCGCGGTCACGCGCATCGTGCAGGGCGGTTATGGGTTCAGCGGGCAGATCTGCATTTCCGTACAGCGCGTGTATGCGCACGAGAGTGTTGCTCCGGCGCTGCTGGAGAAGCTGGTTGGCGCGGTCGAGAAGCTGCGCGTCGGGCCTCCGGGCGAAGACAGCACACAGATTGCATCCCTGATCAGCGAGGACGCAGCGCGCCGTGTGGAAAGCTGGACGCAGGAAGCGGTAAGCCAGGGAGCAAAGGTGCTTACGGGAGGGAACCGAACCAACGCGACCATTCAGCCTGGCGTTTTGGCCGATGTGCCGGAGCAAAGCACGCTTATGCGGAAGGAACTGTTCGGCCCGCTGGTCGCGGTGAATCGCTACACCAGCCTGGATGGCGCGATTGAGCTGGTGAACGGGACGCCTTTCGGATTGCAGGCGGGCATTTACACGCAGCATCTGCAGCGCGCCTTCCAGGCCGCGCGCAAACTTCGCGCGGGCGGCGTGCTCATCAATGATGTCCCCACCTTCCGCGCGGACCATATGCCATATGGCGGCGTCAAGAACTCAGGCATCGGAAGGGAAGGACCGCGCTATGCGGTGGAAGAAATGACTGAACCGAAGCTGATCTGCTGGCGAGTAAGTTAGTTCCCGCGTCTCATGAGAAAAGCACCCGAAGAGTTACGAAGCTTCCGCTGGTTTGGTCCGGCCACCATGCGCGGATTCAGCGCATCGCTCGCGCATGAAGCAGCCTGGCTATCGCCGCGAGGATTTCACCGGCCGCCCGGTGGTGGCGGTCCTCAACACCTGGAGCGAAATCAACGTCTGCCACTCGCACCTGCGCGAGCGCGCGGAGGCGGTGAAGAATGGCGTCTGGCAGGCCGGCGGCTTTCCAGTGGAAGTGCCTGCGTTCTCCATCACGGAGACGTATATGAAGCCCAGCCCCATGCTGTACCGCAATCTGCTGGCAATGGAGACGGAAGAATACCTGCGCAGCCTGCCGGTGGACGGCGCGGTGCTGATGGGGGGCTGCGACAAGACAACGCCAGGCCTGCTCATGGGCGCGATCAGCATGAATCTGCCGGTCATCTATTTTCCCGCCGGCCCGATGCTGCGCGGCAACTGGAAAGGGCAGCCGCTCGGAAGCGGTACCGATATCTGGAAGTTCTGGGCCGAGCGCTGCGCCGGCGCTATCACCGATCAGGAGTGGAACGACATGGAAGGCGGCATGGCGCGCTCCCCCGGTTTCTGCATGACCATGGGAACGGCGTCCACCATGACGGCGATTGCGGATGCTCTGGGCATCACTATGCCCGGTGCTTCCTCCATCCCGGCCGCCGATTCCAACCACGTGCGCATGGCGATGGACTGCGGACGCCGCATCGTGGAAATGATCTGGGAAGATGTCACGCCGACCGCCCTGCTGACCATGGATGCCTTCGAGAATGCCATAACCGTTGACATGGCGATCGGCGGTTCCACGAACGCGATCATCCATCTGGTGGCGCTGGCGCGGCGCTGCGGTCTTGATCTGCCGCTGAATCGGTTTGATGACATTTCGCGGCGTGTTCCCGTGTTGGCGAACATTCGTCCCTCCGGCAAGTATCTGATGGAGGATTTCTTTTATGCCGGCGGCCTGCTGGCGCTGATGGCGGAGATTCCGGAACTGCTGCACCTGGACTGCATGACGGTAAACGGCCGCACCGTCGGCGAAAATCTGCAAGGCGCAGCGGTGCATCAGCCGGATGTCATCCGGCCGCGGGACAATCCGCTGGTGGCGAGCGGCGGCACCGCGATTCTGTATGGAAATCTCGCACCCGATGGCGCGGTGATCAAAACGTCTGCGGCGGATCCGCGGCTGTTGCAGCACACCGGGCCAGCGGTCGTCTTCCGCAACTATGCGGATATGGAAGCCAAAATCAATCGCGACGATCTCGAGGTGACGGAAGATTCCGTTTTGATTCTGCAGAACGCGGGCCCGCTTGGCGGCCCCGGCATGCCGGAATGGGGCATGCTGCCAATCCCGCAGAAACTGCTGGTGAAGGGGGTTCGCGATATGGTGCGCATCTCCGACGCGCGCATGAGCGGCACATCTTACGGAACCTGCGTCCTGCACGTCTCTCCCGAAAGCTATGCGGGCGGGCCTCTCGCGCTGGTGCAGGATGGCGATCTGATTTCGCTCGACGTTCCCGCGCGTACTCTGAACGCGCTGATTTCAGACGAAGAGTTCGCGCGCCGGCGCGCGCTGTGGGTGGCGCCGGTGTCGCAGTATCCACGTGGCTACGGAGCTCTCTATCACGAGCGCGTGATGCAGGCGCACGAGGGCTGCGATTTCGATTTCCTGGAACGGGGCGGCGCTACGCCGGAACCTGAGATTCACTAGAACCGAATGATCTACCTGGAGCGCCGGCCATCGCTTCCGCTCGAGGGATGCATTCGTTCGCTCTGGTTTACCCGCGCTCCGCATGTTGCGCATCAGCGCGAACGGGTGCTGCCCAACGGCTGTGTGCAGATGGTGATTTCGCTCGCTTCGGATTGCCTGACGGAGTGTGCCTCGGATTCGGACATTTGCACGTCCATCGCTCCGGCAATTCTGGTAGGGCCGCGTGCGCGCTTTGAGGTGATTCACACGCGGGATATGGCCGAATTGGTCGGCGTGATCTTCCATCCGGGCGGGCTCGGTCCATGGCTCAGACAACGGGCGGATCAGTTCTTCGAGCTCTCTGTTTCACTGGACGATCTGGGCAATTTAGGGCGTCTGCGCCACTGCTTGCGCGAACAGGAAACGCCTGAACAGAAACTCGCTCAGCTGGATGCTTCTCTGGTGCAGTGTCTGCGAGGCCGAAATGTGGATCGGAGGCCTGCCCTGAAAGCTGCGATGCTCGCGCTTCGCGAGAACCGAGTGCGGCCGGTTGCCCGTTCTCTCGGCATCAGCGAACGCCGCCTCCATCAGATCTTTTGCGAAGACGCGGGAATCTCAGCCAAGCTCTGGAGCCGCATCGATCGTTTCCAGCGTGCACTGCGGCGCCTCCACACCGGAGCGGAGATGCGCTGGGACAGGCTCGCGCTTGATTGCGGATATTACGACCAGTCGCACTTCAGCAAAGACTTCCGGGCGTTCTCCGGGATCGATCCGACCACGTATAGCGCCGCGCGCGGAAGGTGGTTGAACCACGTTCCGCTTACCTGACTTCCGATTTTTCCTAGCCGGAGCATTTCACGCCGTGTCAGCATGTCGGCATGAACAATTCCACTGTCATTCCCGGGATGCGCTACCGCGACGCGCTTAGGATGATCGCCTGGCTCGAGAGCGCATTTGGATTTCGTAAGCACGCCGTCTATATGGCGGGTGAAACCACTGTTGCGCATGCGCAGATGACGTTCGGCACCGGCATGATCATGCTCGGCTCGGTGGAGAACGGGTCGCCGTCCGCGGCGAACATGGTTCAGCCGGACGAAGTTGGCAACAGAGAAACGCAGTCGGCATACCTGGCCGTACCCGATTGCCTGCCCATCTACGAAACGGCGAAAGCAGCAGGGGCGGAAATGATCTTCGACCTGAAGGAAATGGATTACGGCGGGAAAGCGTTCACCTGCCGCGACCCCGAAGGACACATCTGGTCGATCGGCGAATACGATCCGTGGGCGGCGGAGAAGTAGAATCGTTTCCATGGAACATCGACATACAAGCTGGGCAGCGGTGCCTCTGGAGACGATGAGCGACGTGATCTCCCGCAAGATTTTCACGGGGGAAAAGGCCATGGTCGCGCAGGTTTTTCTCAACAAGGACGCCGTTGTGCCTCTGCACCAGCACGAAAGCGAGCAGATTACCTACATTCTGAAAGGCGCTTTGAAATTCGAGCTGCAGGGCCGCGAAGTGGTGGTGCATGAGGGCGAGATCCTGCACATCCCTTCGAATGTTCCGCATCGCGCCATCGCTCTCGAGGACACGCTGGATCTGGACATCTTTTCTCCCATTCGCACCGACTGGTTATCGAAAGATGACGACTACCTCCGTCGCGGCGAGCGGGAAGAGGTGACTACCCGATAAAAATTGGGAGACAAAAAGCGGCTCGGCCGTACTTCGTTCGCATGATGCACGAAGCCCACAAAGTCCCGTCCGAACAGGAACGTACCGCTGCGCGTGATCTCCTGATACGCTTCCAGCTGGTTTGGCTCACGCCGGATTGTCTGGTCCATGCAGCGGAACTGCCGCTGGCGGAAGCGCTGACCACGGCGTAAACGCGTTACGCCGTTTTCCCGAAAACGTTGGTGTCAAGGAACGAGTTGCGAAACTTCCCTTTGCGGTCGTACTTCGCCGCCAGTTCGCGAAATGCTGCCAGCTTCGGATATCTGCCCTGAATGGCCGCCGGAGACAGCGTGAATAGCTTGCCCCAGTGCGGCCGTGGCTGAAACGGACCGAGTTCCTTTTCGATCACGGGCAGCACGCGGCTCACCGCCGGCCAGTCCTGCTTCCACGTGAAGTGAATGGCAACGCTCGGCTGCTCGTAACATGTGCTCATCCAGAAATCGTCCGCGGCAATGGTGCGGATCTCCGAAATCATCAGGTGCGGCGTGATCTGGTCCCGCAGCCGCTCCACAGCCAAAATCGCCTCCACAGCATTCCGGCGAGGCAGCAGATACTCAGATTGCAGTTCCTTTCCCGCGCTCGGGGTGAAACCCATCCGGAAGTGCGGCAGCCTTTCGTACCACGGCCCCGGCACGCCCATCTGTTCCGTGCAGTTCTCGGCGGAAAGCTCGACGATGGGATGAAGATTGCGGCGGGCCAGCGTCGCGCCATAGAATTCGTGAGGTGCAGCCGGCATCTGCTCGCCAGTCACCCGCGTCTTCAGCCACACTTCGCTGAAGTTCCCCTTTTGCCAATCTGTAAACAGACTGACGCTGTAGCCGCTTGCCTGAATGGCGTCAAAGTGCGCCTTCATCTGAGCCATCGGCAGATTCTCGTAGACATACTGCCGCATTCTGTAGGTCGGCTGCATGCTGAGCGTCACTCGCGTGATCACGCCCAGCGCGCCGAGGCCAACCACCGCTCCCGCGAACGCATGGCCGTCCGAAGCGCGGGTCAGTTTCACCAGATCGCCATTCGCCGCGACCATTTCGATACCGGTAACGGCGCTCGCCAGATTGCCGTTCTTCTCGCCTGAGCCGTGCGTCGCCGTGGTGCATGCTCCGGCGACGGAGATGTGCGGCAGCGAAGCCAGATTGTGGAGCGCGAACCCGCGGGCGTCCAGATAAGGAGCGAGTTTTCCGTAGGTAATGCCCGCGTCCACGGTGACCGTGTGCGCCGCCTGATCGAGCGAGACCACCTCGTAGAGCGGCTTCGTGATCAGCAGGTTTTCGCGGCTGTCGGCGATTGAATTGAAGCAGTGCCGCGAGCCGAGTACCTTTACCTTGTCGCAGGAGCGGAGAACGGCTCGAATCTCTTCGAGCGAGCCCGCGTGGTGTACGCGCGTGGTGCTGTACACCAGATTGCCCGACCAGTTTGTCAGCCTCTCGGTTGCAGGCATGGGCGCGCCCGCTTACTGCACCACGGCCGCAACCACCATCTCCAGCAGCCGTCGGACGCCGTCGTCGCCGCCTACCGGACCATCGTGGAACTGATCGTGCGGACCCGGCTTCCAGTCGTCCCGCGAATGATCCACCTCATACGTATCAGGGATGCCCGTAAGCTCGGGATTGAACTGGGCATTGCTGCCGGCCATTTTGTACAGGACGAGATCAAGCGAAGGCACAACGTAAATTCCCGAGCCGCCCGCACCGGACTTGAAGTACGCATCTTTCGGCGCGCCGAATACATGACCATCGGCGTTCACTTCGAACATCAGACTCATGGGCGCGTGGGGATCATACGGCGACGGCCTTCCGCACATGGCGACATACTCCGCCGGCACCAGCTGCTGATTGCCCCAGCGGCCTCCGTGCAGCATCATATATGGCATCCGCACCGCGTCCGTGGCTCGCAGTGCGATGCTGCCTCCGCCCGGCGTGTGGGGCAGTGTCGTACCGTTGCGATGCAGCGCGTATCCCCACGATCCGAAGCCCATGGGACCCGCGAGCTTTTCCTGAATGTACTGCTGCATCTCCATGCCGGTCAGATGCCGAAGAACGATGGACGCCACATGCGGCGACCCCGAGCTGTAGGAATAGCCCCCTCCGGGAGCAGTCCACATGGCCGCGCGCAGCGCGCTGGTGTCCTGATCCTGCGGTTCCGTGGGCCGCGGCACGGGCTGCAGCTTTTCATCCACTCCATTCACGATGCCCGGATTCCCACCCTCGCCATGCATTCCGGAGGTCATGGAAAGCAGCTGGCCAAGCTTGATATCGGCTTTCCTCGGATCGCTCAGCGGGAACGCTTCGGGCAGATACTGCTGCGTGAATACTTTGGTTTCCAGCCCGTCCGGGATTTGATCGTGCTTCTCCTTCAGCATGATGCCGCAGGATACGCTGGTGAAAGCCTTTCCGATGGACGCCATGTCTGGATGCGCCTCACGGTTGCCGCGGCCGAAATACCGTTCGTAGACCAGGTACCCATGGCGCACCACGACCAACCCGCCATGCGCGCTGGTTTCCTTTTCGAACTCAAATGCCTGATCCAGGCGCGTCTTATCCATGCCCGCCATGCTCCGGATTTTCGCGGCATCCGTCAGTACCCGCCAGCCGCCATCCTTGTCAGAGGGTGGGAAGTAATTGCCTTTATCACCGGCTTGCGCGGACAGAAAGCCGGCAAGCAAAACACAGAAAACGGGGCGAACACGCGGACGGCTGGACATGGCTTTGCGTAGATCATATCAGGCCCACTGCCGCCAGGTTGCGCCGGGAAAGGCCGGAATGCTATGACTGACTTGCGGTCCCTCCTTATGCGTATCTCACTTTTTCTTATTTTTTTTCTGATCTTCGCCGGTCTGCTTCCGGCACAGCTGCCGACAGCCCAGGTCACCGGCCTGATCACTGATGCTTCCGGCGCCTCGGTGCCCGGCGCCGATATCGATCTGCTGAATCAGACCACCGGCGTTCATTCGCGGACGCGAAGCAACGACGACGGAAACTACGTGTTCCCAGTGGTGCAGCCCTCCACTTACCAGATCACGGTAAGCAAACAGGGTTTCGGCACAGCCACGCGCAAGGGCGTGGAACTGGTGGTCAGCCAGGTGGCGCGTCTGGATTTCCAGCTGACGGTGGGCAGCGCCGCGCAAACGGTGGACGTCAGCGCCGCAGCGCCGGTGCTCGAAAGTTCCACAGCGTCGCTCGGTCAGGTAATCGGCACCAGGCAGGTGGAGGACCTCCCGTTGAACGGTCGCAACTTCCTGAACCTTGCCCGGCTGTCCACCGGCGTTCTGCCCGCCAAACCCGGCGACCGCGCCGTGAAGGGCGGTTCTTTTGCTGCCAACGGCGTTCGCGCGCAACTGAATAACTTTCAGCTGGACGGAGTGGACAACAATGCCAAAATCGTGGACCAGCAGAATAGTTCCCCCGTGGCGATTCAGCCCTCCATCGACGCGCTGCAGGAGTTCAAAGTGGAAACCAACAACTACTCCGCCGAGTACGGTTATTCAGCCGGCGCGGTGGTGAACGCCACCATCAAATCCGGCGGCAATCACTTCCATGGCGCGGGCTTCGAGTTCCTGCGCAACGACGTTCTGGATGCGCGTGATTACTTCGCCAACCCCACGGCGAAAAAGCCGATTCTGCAGCGGAACCAGTTCGGCGGGGTTGTCGGCGGACCGGTTATCCGGAACAACACGTTTTTCTTCGTCAGCTACGAAGGAACCAGCCAGAATCTGGGCGAGACGCTGACCACGGTGGTTCCGACGGCTGCGCAACGCTCCGGCAACTTTGCGGGCGGCAACACCATTTACGATCCCAATACGCTGGGCCAGAACGCCAATGGGACCTTTACACGAATGGCGTTTCCTGGGAATGTGGTGCCCGCCAGCCGCATCGACCCGCTGGCCGCGAAGCTGCTCGCGCTCGAGCCGCTTCCCAACACCAGTCAGCCCGGCTACAACTACGTGATCAGCCCGACGCAAACCGATCGCGCCAAGCGGCTGGACACGCGCGGCGATAAACATATTTCAGACAAAGACCAGCTGTTTGCGCGGTACAGCTATTTCACTGATCCGAGCGTGAACCCGGCGCTGTTCGCGCCGCCTCTCGTCGGCGGCAATTCCTCCCAGCAGGCCAATGTTCTAAATGGAGGTCAGGGCGCGGCGCTGGGAGAGACCCACGTCTTCGGGGCAGCCCTGGTGAACGAGTTTCGCGCCGGGTACAATCGCCTGAATTCCACGCTGTCGCCTTTTGGAACCGGCGTCACGCCGCAGAGTTTTGGCTTCTCCGGTATTCCGAATCAGGCGGGCGTTGCCGGTCTGCCGAACATCTCGATCTCCGGCTTCTCGAATCTGGGCGAAAACACGTCCCTGCCGAACGGCAAGATCTCCGAGGCGCTTACCTTCGAAGACCACATTTCCTGGATCAAAGGCGCGCACACCATCACCATGGGTGGAACGTATCGATGGGTTCGAAGCTATTTCGATGCCTCCAACTCGGCGCGCGGAGCTTTCAGTTTCACCGGCGCATTCACCAATAATCCGCAGGCGACAGCAAACACTGGTTCCGGCCTCGCCGACTTCCTGGTCGGCATCCCGGCCAGTTCCAGCCTCAGCGATCTGCTGGTGGGCGACCTCCGCTACCGGTACTGGGGTGCCTTCGTTCAAGACGACTGGAAAGTCACCTCGAAGCTGACTCTGAACTTAGGCGTTCGCTACGAGCTGTGGACACAGCCGGTGGAGCGGAACAACCAGCAGGCCAACTTCCTGCTCGATCTACAGAAGCTGGTCTTTGCCGGAAATCAGACGCCTTCCACCATCCCGGCAAATCTCGTTGCGCCGGTTCCCTCCAATATCGACAGCCGGTCTCTGTTGATCACGGATACGAACAACCTGGCCCCTCGCCTCGGGCTGGCTTACCAGGTGAAATCTTCCACAGTGCTGCGCGCGGGCTTCGGAACGTTTTTCGCGGACGATCCCTTCATCGGTGCTTCCGGACGCCTTCCGGCCAACCCTCCTTTCAACGTGCAGAATACTTTCTCCACCGACAATGTCCATCCGGTGCTCACTCTAAGCGGCGGGTTCCCGGCCAACTCTCTCAGCGGAGTGGTGAACCCGGGAACGGTGACGCTGACGGCGTTCAACCCGAACTTCAAGCAGGGCTATGTGTTTCATTGGAGCGGCGGCATTCAGCAGCAAGTGAGGCAGTTTGTGTTCGAGGCCAACTATGTCGGCACCAAGGGAACGCAGCTGCCCCTGACTTACAACGTGAATCAGGATGTGGCGGGCGGCACTTCCGTCGCTGCCCGGCGGCCGTTTCAGGGCTTCAACACCATTACCTATACCACGCCGATGGACGACACCAGCTACAACGCGCTGGAGCTTCGGGTGGAGCGGCGCTACGCCAACGGGTTCTCTGTGCTGGGAAGTTACACATTCAGCAAGACGCTGGACATCGGCGGCGAACAATTGATCGGTGACCTGAATCTGCGTGACGTCAATAACGTGAAGCTGGAGCACGCGCTTTCCTCGCAGGATGTGCGTCACAGTCTGGTGATCAGCGCCCTCTACGATCTTCCGGTGGGCACCGGCAAGCGCTTCGATCTGGGGAATTCCATTCTGAATCAGGTGGTGGGCAACTGGCAGCTGAACGGCATCTATTCCATGCGGACCGGCCAGCCGTTTACGCCGCAGCTGGGCGTCAGCTCAGCTAACACGGGCAACGCCCGGCCCAATCGCATCGCGAATGGAAATCTTCCTTCGGATCAGCGCAGCGTCAGCGACTGGTTCGATAAGACCGCGTTCACCGTGCCTGCCTCGTACCTGTACGGAAATGCGGGACGCGATATTCTCACCGGCCCGGGCGCGGTCAATCTGGATTTCAGCCTGTTCAAGCGCATCGCGGTCCGAAAGCTGGGCGAATCCGGCGAGGTACAGCTTCGCGCCGAAAGCTTCAACATGCTGAACCATCCGCAGTTCTCTCTGCCGAACGCGCGGGTCGACTTGCCGCAGGGCGCGACGATTACGTCGCTGGCGAACAATATGCGCCAGGTTCAGTTCGGCGTGAAGATTCTTTTCTAAGCGTCAGATCACACTCTGTTCGCGATAGACGCCAAACACGTCCCGCAGCGCCGCGCAGATCTCGCCAAGCGTGGCGTATGCGCGGACCGCCTGCAGAATGGACGGCATGGTGTTCTGTGAACATGCTGCCGCTTCACGCAAACAGTCCAGTGCGCGGAAGGCGGCGGCCGAATCACGCCGGGCGCGAAGGTCGTCCAGCTTCCGGCGCTGCTGCCGCTCGGCGGCCTGGGAGATCTGCAACGTCTCGATAGGACTTTCCTCCTTCGATTCGAAGCGGTTCACGCCCACAATGACCTGGTCGCGCGTTTCCACTTTGTGCTGCCAGGCGTAGCTGGCGTTGGCGATCTCTCGTTGCGGGAAGCCATTCTCGACGGCGGCGATCATGCCGCCCATAGCGTCGATTTTCTGGATGTAGGCGAGCGCGGCTGCCTCCAGATCGCTGGTAAGCCGCTCCAGACACTCACTGCCGCCCAAGGGATCGGGAACGTCGGCAACGCCGGATTCGAAGGCGATCACCTGCTGCGTGCGCAGTGCGATGGTGACGGCATGCTCGCTGGGCAGCGCGTAGGCTTCATCCAGCGAATTCGTATGGAGCGATTGCGCGCCGCCCAGCACTGCGGCCAATGCCTGGAGCGAGGTGCGAACGATGTTGTTATTCGGCTGCTGCCAGGTCAGCGAACATCCGGCAGTTTGCGCGTGGAAGCGCAGCTTCCAGCTTCGCTCATCATGAGCGCCGTAACGATTTCTCATCGCTTCGGCCCACATTTTCCGCGCCGCGCGATATTTAGCGATCTCTTCAAAGAAATCGCTGTGCGCGTTGAAGAAGAAGCTGAGCCGGGGCGCAAACTGGTCGATCGCCAGACCGCGGGCAAGCGCCCAATCCACATATTCAAATCCATCTCGCAGGGTGAACGCCAGTTCCTGCGCGGCGGTCGAGCCGGCTTCGCGGATGTGATAGCCGCTCACCGAAACCGGATTGAAGCGCGGCGTGTGACTGGCAGCGAACTCGATCGTGTCGGTCACCAGCCGCACGGAAGGCCGCGGCGGAAAGATGAATTCCTTCTGCGCGATGTACTCCTTCAGGATGTCGTTCTGCAGCGTGCCGGCGAGTTGGGCCCATTCCACACCCTGCTTCTCCGCCGCAACCAGATACATTGCCCAGATCACGGCCGCCGGCGAATTGATCGTCATGGAAAGGCTGATCTCGCCGAGCGGGATGCCGTCGAGCAGAGCTTCCATGTCCTCCAGCGAACTGACCGGGGCGCCGCACCTGCCCACCTCGCCCTCTGACATCGGGTCGTCCGAATCGCAGCCCATCAGGGTCGGGAGATCGAAAGCCGCCGAGAGGCCGGTTTGTCCCTGGCTGAGCAGATAGCGGTAGCGCCGGTTGGTCTCCTCCGGAGTCGAGAACCCCGAAAACTGACGCATGGTCCAAAGCCGCGCGCGGTACATGTCGCGATGAATGCCGCGTGTATACGGATATTGCCCGGCCGCTTCGCTCATGCAGAGGATCCGACGCCATCATAACGAAATGGCGCGAATGGGCGGTCAGATGACGTCGGCGAACGATCTGCGCAGCTTGTGAAACCAGGCATACCCGGCAAGGAATACAAAAAACGCCAGCAGCCACAGTTTCCATAACGGCCCCGCGTCGGGTGCGCGGCCCTCGAGGAAAATCGCGCGATACCCGGCTACCAGAACGTACAGCGGATTCTTTTTCAGCAGCCCGCGGGCAGCGGCCGGCATTCCGGCTTCGGAATAGCAGATGGGCGTCAGAAAAAACAAGATTGTCAAAACGAAGCCATTGATCTGCGCCAGATCGCGTACAAAAACACCGAGGGCAGCCAGAAACCAGCAGAGTCCCGCTGTCAGCAGCATCTGCGGAACAATCAGAGCCGGAAGCCAGATTACTGTGGGCGGCGGAACACCCCGTACGGCCACCAACCCGAGAACGAAGATCAGCAGCCCGAATACCTCGCTCACCAGACCCGCGAGCATCAGGTTGACCGGCAGCGTCTCGACAGGGAATCGCAGCTTCTTGATGAAGGTGCGATGCTCGAGCATATTCACCGGCGACCGGCCGACGGCTTCGCTGAAGGCCAGCCAAGGCAGCATGCCCGCCAGAAAATAGAGCGCGAACCCCGTTTTGCTCGGGTCCGACCCGAACCGCGCCTGCAACACAACACCGAAGACGAAGAAGTAGGTGAGCATCAACAGCAGCGGATTCAGGATGGTCCAGAACCAGCCGCCGAAGGAGCCCCGATAGCGCCCCAGAATATCACGGCGCACCATGCTGCGCATCAGTTTCCGGTTGCGCCAGATGATCTGGAAGGGAAGCGTAAAGACGCGCCGCGCGGAACGCCAGACGCGCGCGGACCGAAGTTTCGCCAGCGTGGTGACGCGCGTTCGTTCGACGCGCGCTGTGCCGTGATCCACGGCGGCATCGATCACCAGAAACGGCCAGCCGCGCTCATAAAACCAGGCTTCGCCTTCGGACATGGCGGAAACGTAGATTTGGTAGCGGCCGGATTCCGCAGGCAGATCGATTTCCACCACAACGGGCTCGCTACCGCCGGGCGCGAGATCGCGGGACGGCACGGTTCGCGGACCCTCGTCGATGAGCGCGTGGGTTTCGCGATCGAAAAGGTGTGAGCCCACGGCAAAGCCGGAAGCAGGCTGCCAGGTCTCCGCGGACTGGTTTTCGAGTGTGGCGACAACCGTGAGCCGCAGCGCCGAAGCGCGCACTTCGGGAGTGCCCCACGCGGAGCTCATTTAGGAGTAAAGCCAGTCCGGCCAGCGCTGCAGGACGCCGCTGGTTTTGCGGCCAACGGCGTAGATGCCATCGCCGCGCAGGTCCATCGGCAGCTGGCGCTCCTTCAGAACTTCCCATGCCCAGTCGTGCTCGGGATGCGGCTCTTCCCGGAAAGCACCGGTTTCGATGAGAGTCACTTCGAAGCCGGCATCCAGCAGCAGGCGATAAATTTCGCCGGGCGCGTATTCGCGGTTGTGGCGCGCGTCCACGGTGCCGTCGTCGCCCGGCTTGATGTAGGCATGGAAAAAGCCCGGATGATAACCCTGCAGGATGGCGGAAACGCCGCGCAGCGAACAGATGTTCGGCGTGGTGATGATGAGGTGACCGCCGGTTTTGAGGATGCGGTTGATCTCGCTCATCATAAACATCGGATCCTGAAACAGATGCTCGATCAGTTCGCCGCACACCACGGTATCAAACGATTCCGAGGCATACGGAAACGGATCGCGCTCGGCGTCGAATAGATCGATGTCGCATTCGAAGCGCTCACCGGACGGTGTTTCGGCGGCGTTGTGATCGACGCGTCCGGCTTTACCGTAATAACAGCCGCGCACATAGCCGTAGCCGAGCCGGGTTTTGAGCGCGGGCGTGATTTGCATATACGCGCCCATTTCGAGGATTGACTGATCCGGCGCGCCATCGGGAATGACGTCAAGCGTTTTCACCAGGCGCGTCTTGTGGGTTTCGATATAGGTGCGGGCGTCTTCGCCGGGCACCCACGATTTGATGTAATCGACGGTGACGCGGGAAGGCTTCGCCGGAGGCGGGCTCAGGGTTTGCAGGAAGGTTTCGTATTGTTCGGCGACGCGGCTCCAGCTGCATTCGCTCGCGACCCACTGCTTCGCGCGGGCGCCCATGGCCTGCGCAAGATCGGGGCGTTCCACAAGCAGGCGAAGGTATTCGTAGAGAACTTCCTCCTCGCCTGCGCCAACCGGCACTTTCAGGCAGATATCGTCGGGGAATTCGGCGAAAGAACCGATATCGGAAACCAGCACCGCGCGGCTGAGTCCCAGCGCGCGCAGCAGGCTGCCGGAACTTTCGCCCACAGTGGGAAACCGCAGGTTGAGCACGATGTCACAGGCAGCGATGTAGCCTGCGAAGTCTTCGATGGGCGTGAAGCCGAGCAGGCGGACGTGCGACTCCAAACCGAGCGAGCGGATGAGCGACTCGACGGGAAATTCAGGGTGCGGCTCGCCCACCAGGATCATCTTCGCGCGCGGCTGGTCGCGCACTACGCGGCGGAAGGCGCGAAGCGATTCGGCGATCCGTTTGTAGGGCTTCAGAAAGCCGAATGCGCCGGCGAGCGGCGTGCTTTCATCCAGTCCGAGGCGGGCGCGAAAAGCGGCGCGGTCCACGTGCGGGATCCACGCGCCGTGGGGAATGCGCGCGAGCGGACCTTTGTAGCCACTCTCGCGCAGCTCGCGTAGCATGAACTCGCTGTGAACGATGACGCCCTTCGCGGATTCCAGCACGCGCCGGGTCATTGAGACGCCTTCGTAATCGGGCCCGATCGTCAGCGTCCGCGCGCGCTCAGCGCGTTTGCGCGCTTCCTCGCCGCCGTTGTATTCGGCTTCCGCGACGTAGGCGTCCCAATCGCCTTTGACGATGGTGCGATGGGCGATCAAATGGTGCAGGTTGGATTCGTGCAGCACCACGACGCCGGGATGCAGCAGCGCGGTTTCGTAAACGAAATCGTGATGCGGGTTGTTGCCGAGGTGGTAGAGAACGAGATCGAAGCGCGCCGGGTAAAAGGGTTTGGCCCCGGAATCGAAGACTTCGACCGAAACGCATTTGCTAAGTTCCTCGACAAGCGCTTCAGAGTAGTCGGCAATGCCGCTGCGCGAGGGCGGCATGGGCGAGAAAAAGGCAAGTCTCAGCGCTGCAGCTCCACCGAGAACGTGCCAATCGCAAACGGCGCCCGCATCACCAGCGGTGTCCGGGCGGCGTCCCGGGCGAAATACATTTCGATCCGGTAATCGCTCCCTTTCGGCAGGCGCAGGGTAGCGACCACCAGATCGGAGTCGGTTGCCACTTCGTTAACGGGAACGCTGCGGCGACCGAGGTATTCCAGCTGGATGGGATAGGGCGGCCCAAACAGAACGGACTGCGGGGGCGCGATTCTTCCCTGCCCCAGTTCCTGGCGAACGAAGAACAGGAAGGTCAGTGCATCGTGGGCGCAGGCGGCAACCGGAAACTCGGCTTTGCCTCCGCCGCCCGCGGTGGCGCGCGTGGCGAGGGCGCCGGAGACGGACGTCCGCTCGGAAGTTTTCCTGGCACCATGCACGGTCTCGCGTTCAAACAGCGAAGAACAAAGCTCGTTCGAAGCGGCGGCGCGGTAATGGTCCAGAATCGCGTAGCCGGGCAGCGATGCATTTACGCGCAGGTCGAAGTTCCAACCGGAATCGAAGTGCGATGCCTGAAGGTGAGCTTCTCCCAGGCTTAGACCACTGGGCCAGACGATGGAGTAGTTGAGCGTTTCGTCAGCGAACGGGAAGCCGGAAGGCGTGGTGGCCGCGCAGCAGGCGGCAGCGGCCAGCAGCGCGAGGGCTGGAAGTTTCATCTCGGCTTCACTGACGGAAAGCCGACGCGGCCTGCGCTCCCCAGGGCAACAGTTTTCTTTCCGCCACTTCACGATAAACCTCCAGCGTGGCCTGGGCAGTCTTTTGCCAGTTGAACAGCGTGGCCCGCTGTCCACCGAGACGTTCGAGACGGGCGCGCAGTTCCGCATCGAGCAGCACGTCACCCAGAGCGCGAACAATTTCCTCGATGCGATACGGATCGAACAGAATGCCGGCCCCATCCGCCACTTCCGGAATGGACGCGGCATTGGACGCGATTACCGCGCGGCAGCAGGCCATGGCTTCCAGCACCGGGATGCCGAAACCTTCGTAAAAGGACGGGAAGGCAAAGCACTCACAGGCGTTGTAAAGCTGCAGGAGATCGTCATCCGTCACAAAGCCGGTGAAGAGGATGCGATTTTCGATGCCGGATTCGCGCGCGGCTTCGCGTACGCGGCCGCCAAACCAGGTGTCCTTACCGGCAAGCACCAGCCGATGCTTCAGATGAGGGTGGGCACGCATCAGTTTGGCAAACGCCTGAATCAACCCAATCTGGTTCTTGCGCGGCTGCAGATCGCCAACGCACAGGACGAAGGGGCCCTCAACAGAGAAACGCTCGCGGACTTTGCGTGCGGCGGCACTGCGATTCACGGCGCGGAATACCGGGTTGGCGGCATCCGGGATGACGGCGATCCGGTCGGTCGGAAGCTGGTAGGCACGCATGATGGAATCCCGTGCAAACTCGCTCCCGGTGATCACTTTGGCCGCATTTCTGACCGTTCGCGATACAGTTACCCGCAGCTGCAGGGCTCTGCCGCGGGTGAAATATTCGGGATGTTCCAGGAAGCTTACATCGTGCACGCTGACAACGACTGGAACCGGACAGGCGAGCGGCGCCGTGTACTGCACGTGCAGCAGGTCGACTTTGTCACGGCGCAGCTGGCGTGACAAATCGAACCCAAGGCGCAGAAACGGATTGGCCGAGACGTGATGAACCTCGAAGCGCTCCGGGATGGCCGATTCGGCATCCCGACCCGTGACGTAAGCTACGAATTCGGCTTCGCGGTCCGGCGCGGCGAATGCCTGCAGGAGACTGCGGACGTAGACTTCGTTACCAGTCAGGTGCCGGCCGATCGCGTGAGCGTCAATGGCGAAGCGCATGCAGACTACTCCAGTATAGAGAGTTCAAAGAGGAGCCCCTCAGCGGTTATCCCGCTGTTGACAAAGATGTACCGTCAAGCGCCTTCCAGGCGGCCTCCCAGCAAAGTTCCCGTTCGTAGGTTCGACGTCCGGCTTCACCCAGATTCCGGCGCAGAAATGGACTTGAGAGTACCTCATTGATACATCTAATTAAGGTATCAGGGGTATCGGCCAGTAAGATATTGTCCCCGTGAATTGCCGGTAATCCTTCAGCGCCCAAGTGTGTGGAAACCACCGCTCTGCCGGCGGCCCATGCTTCCACGATTTTGAGGCGTGTACCGCTGCCGGACAGCAGTGGGACGACGACGACGGCGGCAGCGGCGAGTTCGGCTACGGCATCGGCCACGGAACCGGTCATTTCCACCCGGGGCAGCGAAGAAACTGCGGCACGCACGGCCTCCGGATTCATGCCGATGAGACGCCAGGAGAGTTCCGGCCAGCGGGCGGCCAGCGCCGGCCAAACCTCGCGGCCAAAGAAGGCGACTGCCGCCTGATTCGGGTGATATTCCAGATTTCCGGAAAAGGCGACTATCCTTTCTTCGGTGTGTGAACGCCGTTCGGTCCACGGGATGGAATTCGCGAAGACGCGCGGCTTTGCGCCGGGCGCGAGCGAGCAGACTCGTTCGGCGTCCGGCCGGGATGCGGTCAGGACCTCGGTGAAGCGGGGCAGCCAAAGCTGTTCCAGTTTGCGGGATTCACGGGCGAAGCGTCGGTGTATAAAACGAACCCAATTGCTTCCGGCCTGGGCGGAGGTGGCGTGGAGGGCCGATTCCACGTTGTGCAAATTCAGCACAACAGCGTTACTAACCCTGCGCAGAACCGGCTCATATTCCGCGCACCAGAAGTGCTCAACCACGGCTACGCGGTAATGCTGGCCGGCGACGAACTTCGAAATTTCCCGTTCGAAGCCGCGGAATCGGTCCACCAGGGGCGGCGCACCTTTCACAAAACGAACCCAATTGCGCCAGAGCTTTGCCGTGAAGTCCTTGCGATGGTGGGGCAAATCAATCACTTCGGCCCGGTGGACGAGGCCCGGTGGGAGGGCGGAGACGGGGTCCTGCTCCGGCCGGTGACGAAATACCAGGAGATCGACATCGTGTTGACGGGAAAGGTAGTTCAGGACTGAAGACGTGCGGAGTGCTCCGCCGCCGTGTAGCGGGTACGGCGTTTCCGGCGAGAGCACGAGGGCTCGCGGCCGGGGTGAATCAGAATCGGCCAAAACGGGCGATCGCCTCCCGGTAGACGTCAAAGGTGGACCGGGCAGTTCGCTCCCAGGAGAAGGATCCCGCGCGCTCGAGAGCGTTTTCGCGAAACGAAGCCAATTGCCCGGGATTCTGGAACGCGGCGCGCATGGCGACGGCCAGTTCGGCGGTACCGGCGGTCTGCATGGCGGCTCCGCCGGCGACTTCGGTAATGGCGGGATCGCGCGAAGTGATTACGCAGGCCCCGCATTGCATCGCTTCCAGCACCGGCAATCCGAAGCCTTCGTACAACGAAGGATAGAGTACAGCCACAGCACCTGAATACCACGACGGCAAGTCGGACTCGGGCAATTCGCCCAGGTATTCGACGCCGGGTGTGGGCGCGAATGGGGGAAAATCGGGGCGGCGGCGGCCGGCAATCAGGAGGCGCCAGTCCGCCGGAAGATCGTGCCGAACCTCGCGCCAGGCTTCCAGCAGACCGGAGATGTTCTTGCGCGGCTCGAGTGTCCCGACGAATAGAAAGTAGGGCGCGCGAGAGGCGGGCGCCACCGGGCGGAAGTGGGCGGAGGCGGCATGGGGCACCGCGGCCACGCGGTTGGGCGGGAGCGAGAAGTGGGCAATGGCCTGTTTGCGCACCGCCTCGCTGGGCGTGAGGATCAGGGTGGCTTCGTGGCGGATCATGCGCGGGGCCCGGGAACGCACCCGATCAGAGGCGGAGTGCCAGGCGCTGTCCATCCAGGGCGAGAGATCGTGAAGGGTCACGACCGACGGTCGGCCGGAGCGGTAGGGGACGGCGAAATTGGTCCCATGGAAAACGGCGATACGTTCGCGGCGGCAGAGCCGTTCGGCTCCCCACGCCCACCACCGTTTCTCGAGCCAGGTGGACGGTTGGGCGCCGGCGCGCACGTTGGGTCCGCAGGCAGGGGGAAGCTGGAACGGCTGGTCACTGGCAAGCAACCATTCGTCGTCGGGAAAAGCGCGGCTCAGCGCTGCGGTGAGTTCAGAGACATACCGCTGGAGACCGCCGCTCGTGAGCACCAGGGGCCCGGCGTCGAGGGCGACCCGCATGCCTTAGCGGCTGCCGTAGTTCTGTGCGTAGTACTCGCGGTAAGCGCCGGAACGCACGTGCTCCACCCACTCCGGATTGTTTTGGTACCACTGGATGGTTTGCGCGAGGCCATCCTCAAACGCCATCTTCGGTTCCCAACCGGTTTCGCGCATCAGCTTCGCGCTGGACAGCGCATAACGGCGGTCGTGGCCGGGCCGGTCGGTAACGTATTCGATGAGCGACTCGGGCTTGCCAGTAATCGAGAGAATCTTGCGGACCACATCCATGTTGGGGAGGGAGCGGTTGCCGCCGATGTTGTAGATCTCGCCTTCCCTGCCCTTACTGAAGACAGCCCAGATGCCGCGGCAGTGGTCGTCCACGTAGAGCCAGTCGCGAATCTGCTGGCCATCGCCATAGACGGGCAGCCGCCGGTCTTCGAGAGCATTGAGGACCATGAGCGGGATCAGCTTCTCCGGGAACTGATACGGGCCGTAGTTATTGGAGGCGCGCGTGATCAGCAGCGGCAGGCCGTAGGTCTTGAAGTAAGAACGCGCCAGCAGATCCGAACCCGCTTTGGAAGCCGAGTACGGACTGTTGGCCTGCAGCGGGTATTCCTCATCGGCTTCATGAGGCGGTTCGAGGCTTCCGTATACTTCGTCGGTGGAGACGTGAACGAAGCGCGGAATTTTGGCGGCGCGGGCAGCTTCGAGCAGGGTGAAGGTGCCGCGCAGGTTGGTTTCGAAGAAATCTCCCGGCGAGAGAATGCTGCGATCCACGTGCGATTCCGCGGCGAAGTGAAGGATCCCGTCAGGCTGGTGGTCGCGGATCAGATTACTGACAAAGGCGGCGTCGCAAATGTCGCCATGCGCAAATTGGTAAAGCGGACTATCGGCTATCGAGGCGAGATTCTCTGGGTTGCCGGCGTAGGTCAGCTTGTCCAGGTTGACGACGGAGACGGAGTTTTGGATGGCAATGCGAACGAAAGCGGAGCCGATGAAGCCCGCGCCTCCCGTGACAATCAGCTTCATTTATACTGCGTTTCCCAATCGTAGTTGATTCGAAGTGTCGTTGTAGACGATGCGTCCCTCGTCCGCGGGATTGTAGAAGTGATCCGTCATGTAGACGAGCATGGAGGGATCCATGCCGACGACCTTGTAGCCGTGCGCGACGCGCGGCGGAATCAGGATCTGCCAGGGACGCAGACTGCCGACGTAAAGCGTGTTGCGCTTTCCGTAGGCGGGGGAATCCGGACGAAGATCCACGAGGGCAACCTGCATCATGCCCATCACCGGCGTCCAGCAATCCGTTTGTTCGAAGTGAATGTGGAAGGCTTTGATGGTGCCGGGATAATTCAGGGCGGCGGAGACCTGCGAAGTTTCGAGAGGGAAATGCGCGGCGAGGCCGTGGCGCATTCTTTGAATTTCGAGGAAGTAGCCGCGATCGTCAGGCCAAAGCTTTATGGGCTCTACTTTGACGCCGGGGATCAGTTTGGGGGAATCGGGCGCGAGAATAATGTCGCCCAGGCCTTTTGGGTTTTTGGGAAGCGCGAGATCGGCAATCCCTTCGACAGCCAGTATGCCGGACGCAGTCAAACGGCTTTCTCCAGTAACTCAGGTTGGATTGCGCGCGAGTGCGCCACCAGATTGGCCGCGCGCAGGAGCGACTCGAAGGTGCCGGCGTCCGTCCACCAGCCTTCGAGGAAGGAGAAGCTCATGGTGCCTTCCTGGATATACGCGTTATTCACATCGGTGATTTCAAATTCACCGCGCCGCGAAGGAATCAGCGTTCGAATTTTATCGAACACGGTTCCGTCGTACATATAGATGCCGGTTACCGCGTAATTCGATTTCGGCTTACGCGGTTTCTCTTCGATGCCAATGATGGTGTCGCCGGAAAGTTCGGCCACACCGAAGCGCTCAGCGTCATCCACCTGCTTGAGCAGGATCTTCGCACCGGCAGGCTGCTGGCGAAAATCGTCAGCGGCTTTGCGGATATCGCTTTCGATGATGTTGTCACCGAGGACCACGCAAATCTTGTGACCGTCGGCAAAGTGCTCGGCCAGCGCGAGAGCATCGGCGATGCCGCCCTCGCCTTCCTGATAGGTGTAATTGATATGCTTCAGGCCAAAGAGTTTTCCATTCGCAAGAAGGCGAAGAAAATCACCGGAGTTCTTGCCGCCTGTGACTACCATGATGTCTTCGATACCCGCATCCACCAGAGTCTGGATGGGGTAATAGATCATGGGCTTGTCGTAGATGGGAAGCAGGTGCTTGTTGGTGATTTTTGTCAGCGGAAACAGCCTGCTACCGGTTCCGCCAGCGAGTACGATACCCTTCATGGATCTCATGATAGGATATCGTACAAAATGCAACATTACCAGTGGTTGGAAGTGCCTTTGGAGCAATTAAATCCGCTGCTTTCGAGGCAGGCTATTCATTCGGATAACATGACCATCGCACGTTTGGTAATGAAGAAAGGCGCGCTGGTTCCGACGCACCGTCACGAGAACGAACAGATCTCGATGGTGCAATCGGGAGTGCTGAAATTCGTGCTGGACGGCCGTGAGCAGATTGTCGCGGCGGGCGAGACGCTGCAGATTCCGGGGAACGTGCCGCACTCCGCCGAAGCTCTGGAAGACACGGAAGCGACAGACGTCTTCACGCCGCGCCGCGAAGACTGGATCCGCGGCGACGATGCCTATCTGCGAAGCGCCTAGGCAGGCGCCCCTGCGCTGACGAAACGAACGGCTCCCGCCATTCACTAGAGTAGTACCCAAGGTGATGAGCTCATGAAGAATGTCGGAGCATCTGCCGGTTTCGTTGCGATTGTGGCGGTGGCGACGCACTTCGCGATGCCCACGTCTCCCTCCGGACGGCAGTCCGGTGCTGGAACGCCGGCGGTGACAGCACAGCCGGAAGTATCCTCTGAAGCGGATAATCCTTCAGACGAAGCGGCAAGCCCGACCGAGGGACCGTGGCTGGCGAGCAGACATCTGTTTCAATCGCATGTTGCCGCGGGAGCGAAGTTAAACACCGCGGACCCGGCGCAGGTGAAAAGTTACTTTGGATTGAAGCCGGGGTATCAGGTAGACTTCCTGCTGGCCACGGTGCCGGACCCTCTACGGACGCGGCTGGGACTCTCGACGGATGCGTCGCTTCAGGCGATTCAGAAGGCGGCCGAAGCCACGCGGTGGGATTTCGCGACAGACTGGCTGCCGTGGGAAGACACAGTGGACCCGGGCGAGAAGAACCCCGGCACGCGACGCGCGCAGCGGGCGCTGGTGCGTCAGGAGCAGCGTCAGCCGGGGCTGATGACCTTCCGGCAAACCGACGAGACTGGCGGCAGCCAGCGTGTGCTGATGGTGTTCCTGGTGGGAGAGACGCCCACGGCGGGAGTGAATCCGTGGCAGTTCGAACTGGCAAGAGCATATATGCGCGGACTGGGCGAGCACGGCGAAACGCGCTTGCTGGCGCCGACCTTTTCGGGAAGCTTTGGCAGCCTTGCGGCGCTGCTGCGGGACGATCGCGGAAAAGCGCCGGCGCTGCCTTATGTGGTGCGCAGCGGGACCGCGACGAGCTACGGCGCGGCGGAGCAGTTTGCGAAGGAATTCGACTTTCGCAGCGCAACCGCAAGCACTGCGGAGCAGGACGGATTTCTGGGAAGAATCCTTTCCGACTACCGAATTGACCCGGCACATGCGGCGATTTTGGTGGAGGATGAATCGGGCTACGGCCGTGCGGTGAAGCAGGCCGTAAAGCAGGGGCACCCGAGCCAGATTCGGGTGTTCCGGTTTCCGCGCGACATCTCGCATCTGCGCAATGCGTATCGCGAGGTGAGCAGTGATTCGGGCGGCAGCGGGCAGGCGGCAACGCCGGACCTGCAGTTTTCGTTGAAGGACGCGGGCACCGGCAAAGACACCATCACGATGTTTTCGCCGGCGCAAACTCCGGTCTCGCAGAACGGCGTGTTGGATCAGATTGCGGGCGCGATTCGGGACGAAGGAATTGAACTGGCGGAGATCAACGCGACAAATGTTCTGGACGTTCTCTTCTTAACGCGGTTCCTGCGGCGCGCCTGTCCCGATACGCGGGTGATTACACCATATGCCGATCTTCTGTTTGCGGAAGCGGCCCGCAACGATCAGCTGTCCGGTGTGCTGGCGATTTCGAGTTACCCGATTTTTCCGCACAGTCCGTCCGTGGATGGCACGATGGTGCCAATTCACGCGGGTTCCAATGCGGAGGGCACAATGAACGCGGCGGCTCTGCTGCTGACGCGCAATCCGGAAGACCAATGGCTTCGCATTCACGCGTTGAACGACTATGGATGGCAGCAGGTGGGGCATCCGCCGCAGTGGCTGCTGGCGCTGGACCGGCAGGGCTACTCGCCGGTGCGCGTCTGGATACCGGACCCGGCTCGGTCGAAACAGGGCAGGAAGACGGACGGGGGCGCGGCCTGGTTCGAAAACGACTCGCCTGCGGGCAACCTGGATATTCCGTTCAGCCCGTCTCCTCTGTGGACGGGGCTGACCGCAACCATCACGTTCTTTAGTTTGGGACTGGCAGTTTGGATTGGGGCGCTGTGGTCCAACAAGGCTTTGCGGCTGGATGCGCGGTTCGACGTTCCCTGCGGCGCCGACTGGAAGGGGCGCGATGTCTGGCGACTGTTTTATGTGCTGGTGCTGCTGGTCACCGTGATCGGGGTACAGGCGGTGGTGTGTATGCCAGCACTGCGGGCGCGGAGCGCGCGAGTGGAATTGTGGATCTCCTTCGCGTTGCTGGGCAGCGCCTCGCTCGCGGTAGTTGTGTTCCGGATTCTGGTGTTCCTGAAACGCCACGGCCGGCTGCCGGTTCTTTGGACGGCACTGGCGTTCCTGGCGGTGTCCGGCGGGGCGCTGCTGCTCTGGTACCACTCGTGTTTCTCACGGCCCTACCGATCGTTCTTCTTCTGCTCGCGCGCGGTGGATCTGCGATTTGGCATCTCTCCGCTGTGGCCGATTTTGTCGGCGGGCGGCGCGCTGCTGGTGTTTGCGTGGGTGCAGGTGACGCGTCTCTTCCTGGCCGCTTACCAGCAGCCCGAGGTGATTACGAGGGACGTGCATCCGCTGCTCCAGAAACGGCTCGAGCATGCGCACGACGAGTTCAACCGCTCTCTGCTTTCGGCCATTGGGTTTGCCGATGGCAGGCGCAAGATGTACGCGGCGATTGCACTGGGTCTGGCGCTGGCGTTAATCGCCTGTTTCAGCGCTTACCGGCATTTCAGCGCCATTGATACGCTCTCGTACGATTTGCTGGCTATGCCGCTGCAGTTCACCGTGGCCGCGGCGCTGGCGTTTACCTGCTGGGAGATTGTGGTGCTGTGGGGCATGCTGCGGCAGTTCCTGGCTGCGCTGGAAACGCTGCCTCTGGCATGGGCCTTTCTGCCGCCAAGCCGGACCGGCGCGGGCCGGCCGATCTGGGTGCGGCATCTGAACCTGCAATCGCTGGACATTCACATGCGAAAGCTGACGGTGCTGCACGATCTGGTGCTGCTGCCTTACGCGGTGGAAACGCCGGAGGAACGGAACCAGTGGCAGGTGGACTTCAACCAGCGCGTAAGCGATCTGGCGACGCCGACCGTGGACGTTCCGGGCGGGTCCGCCATTCGAAAAACACGGCAGCAGATCCTGATGGAATACCGGGCCTTGCGGGAAACCAGCAAGAAGATCGCCGGCGGGATGCTGGCGGGATCAATCGACAGGCAATGGCGGCGGAACGCTCAGGTTTGGGAGCTGAAGGCGCAGGACGAAACGAAGCCAATCGGATTCAGCGGCAATCCGCGGAGCGCGGCGGACCTGTGCGAGACGTTTGTCGCCTTTCATTTCTCTTCTTTTGTGATTTATGGTGTCCGGCAGATTCAGAACTTGATGCTGTTTCTATCGCTGGGGTTTGTTTTACTGACTCTGTCATTGAATTCTTATAACATTCAGTCTCCGCAGTTTGCGGGTCGGCTGCTGCTGGTTTTGTTCGTGGTGTCGGGCGCTGTTTTGTGGAAATGCCTGACGGGGATCGAGCGCGACGCGATCCTGAGCCGCATTGCGGGGAGTGAAGCAGGGAAGCTCAACAGCGAGTTCTACGTTAAGCTGGCAGGCTATGGCGCTCTGCCGGTGGTGGGGCTGCTGGCGTCGGAGTTCCCTTCCATTTCGCGATTTCTGATGTCGTGGGTAGCGCCGACGCTGGAAGCTTTGAAATAGGCGTATAGTGTCTGGTAACCTTTGAAAGGTGTGAGTCAAATCTTTTCGGCTTACACCTTTTTCTTTTTAAATGTAATTATAATCACGGGTATGGGCCCGCTCCGCTACGTTGGGCAGCTGCCACCATTTGCATTGCAGGTTGTGCGTCTTGGTATTTGGCTGGCGCTGTTATCGATCATTTTCGTGCCTTTGGAACGGCTGTTTGCTCTTCACCCCCGCAGGTTTTTGCAGAAAGCAATTCTTACAGATATCGGCTTTTATTTCCTGAGCAGTCTGGCTCCGGCGATTCTGCTGAGCGTGCCACTGGCGCTGCTGGCTCGCGGCGTCCACCATTTCACGCCCGTCGCCTACACGGATGCGGTGGCCGCATGGCCGGGCTGGCTGCGTGTGGCGGCGGCGATGGTGGTGGGCGAAGTCGGCTTTTACTGGGGGCATCGCTGGACCCACGAAATCCCGCTGCTGTGGCGGTTTCATGCGGTGCATCATGCCGCGGAAGATATGCACTGGCTGGTTTCCACGAGGGCTCATCCAGTGGACATGGTGTTTACGCGTCTATGCGGTCTGACGCTGCTGTATGTTACCGGTCTGGCGTCGCCCATGCGCGGCAGCACCACGCTGATTCCGCTGCTGGTGGTCCTTCTGGGCACGGTGTGGGGATTCTTCATCCATGCAAACCTGCGGTGGCGCTTCGGACTTCTGGAATGGCTGGTCTCAACGCCGCCGTTTCATCACTGGCACCACACGAATGACGGACCGGCCTACATCAACCGCAATTATGCACCGATGCTGCCGTGGGTGGACCGCCTTTTCGGCACCTTGTATCTGCCGCGGAGGCAGAGCCCCGGGCGCTATGGAATCGACCAGGAGCTTTCGCCGCATATGCTGGGACAGCTGCTGGAGCCGTTCAGGCTGACGGATTCGAAGCCGCGGCGCCAGCGAGAGCCGGCGGCGGAAACTATTCCGGCAGCGTAAACAGATACGCGATCATATCCTTCATGTCCTGCGGCGGGAAGTGATAGGCCGGCATGAACGTGCCGGGCGCCATCTTCTGCGGATTCAGGAAGTTCTGCTCCACCCATGCTTCGGTGCGGCGAGAGGCAAGGCCGTTCAAGACCGGCCCGATCTTCATGCCCACGCCGTTCACCTGATGGCAGCTGCCGCAATGGTTGGTTTGGAACAAGACGGCGCCGTGGGTAGCAAAGTTCGGTGCGGCGCGCAAGGCTTCGGCGTCGCCCGGGTTCAGCTTCATGAGGAAGCCGGCCAGCTGGGTGCGCTGGGGACCGGTGAGCGCGGCTTTCGTGGTCTTGGTGAAATGATCCACCAGCCAGTCCACCGGTTTGTGCGTTACGGTATTGCCGATGCCGGGACCGGCTTTGGGTGGCCCGTCGCCGATGGTGTGACAGCGGGCGCAATCGGCCATGCGGAAATAACCGATGCCGGCAACCTCAGCCGGGCTGAGCTGCATCCAGCCGGTGGAACCGGAATAGTCGATTTCGGCAGCGGCGCTGGGTTCGGGCGTGCTCTTCACGGCGGCGAGCGTCAGCGCTCCCCAGCCGATTCCGGTGAAGAGGATCACGGCCATGGCGAAGACGCGTTTGGAGATGCGCACCAGCGGACCGCGATCAAGGAAAGGCGTGACGATGAGGAGCAGGATAGCGAGCGTGGGCAGCAGAACCGTGCCGACCACTTCCATGGGACCGTTGAAGAACTTGAGGATCTGAAACAGGAAGAGGAAATACCACTCCGGGCGCGGGATGTAAGCGGTGTCGCTCGGGTCGGCAAGGCGTTCGAGAGGCAGGCGGACCACGACGGCGAGAAGGAATAAGGCGGTGAAGGCGATGAAGATGGCGATGGTGTCGATGAAGACCTGGCGGGGATAAAACTTTTTGGCCGGCTGTTCCTCATCGCCGGGGACGGGCGCGACACCATGCTTGCGCACAAGGTACACATGGGCCGCGATCATGATGGTGGTGGCTGGGGGCAGAAGAAGGACGTGCAGGCCGTAGAAGCGCGCGAAAGTGACGACGCCGATATCGCCGGTGCTGCCCAGCAGGCGGCTGAGATAGGGGCCCATGAGCGGCACGCCGGCGGCGATCTGGGTGACCACTACTGTTCCCCAGTACGCGCGATTGTCCCAGGGAAGCAGATAGCCGGTGAGACCGTAAGCCATGGTCAGGAGCAGCAGCACGACGCCGGCGATCCAGGTGGCTTCACGCGGCTTTTTATAGCTGCCGAAAAGGAAGACCTGAACCATGTGGAGCACCACGACGACGATCATCATACTGGCGCCCCAGTGATGCAGGGCGCGGACGAGACGGCCGGCGGTGACTTCGGTCAGGATGTAATGCAGGCTGCTGTAGGCCTCGCCGGGTGTGGGCGCGTAATTGAATGCCAGCAGCGCGCCGGTGAATGCCTGAACCAGGAACAAGAACATCGCCACGCTGCCGAAAACCTGGTGCCAGCCGCTGGAAGCGGGGATGTCCTCGTAAAGAAATTTGCGGACGGCGGTCTCGAGACCGGTGCGATGGTCGAGCCAGGCAAGTCCGCGGTCGCGCGCTTCCTTCATGAACTATGCCGACTCCCGCAGCTCACCGAGAAGTAATCTTTGATTGTCCACCTTCGTGGCGTAGCGGTCGAGGGGACGCGGGGCCGGGCCGGAGAGCACCTTTCCATCGAGCGCGAAAGCCGAATTGTGACAGGGACAGAAGAACTGGCCCTGCGCGGCTTCCCAGTGATAGGCACAGCCGAGGTGGGTGCATTGCGGGCCGTAAGCCACGACGCCTTCACCGGGGAGACTGACCACCCAGGCGGTGCGCTTTTCGGTGATGACCTTCCAGCCATCCGTGCGGGTCTGACGAAAGATCATTTCCACGGGCTGTTTGGGCATCAGTTGGCCGATGTTGCCGGCCTCCACCCAGTCCTGCTGTTTACGCAGCCGGGGAGGAAGAAAAAGGTAGGCGACAGCGGGTACCGCGATGGCGGCCCCCATGACTCCCCACAATCCATAGATGAAGCTGAGATAAAAGCGCCTGCGGGACGATTCCACCATAACTATTTAGACCTTACACTTTTTGAAAGGCTATCACGGCATTCAGCCCCCCGAAGGCGAAGGAGTTCGAGATGGCACACTCCACCTGCGAAGGCCGAGCCGCATTGACCACGATATCCAGATTGCACTCGGGATCAGGTTGACGGAAATTCGCAGTGGGTGGGAGAAATCCTTCCCTGAGACCGATGATGGTTGCGGCGGCCTCCAGAGCACCGGCGGCACCGAGCGCGTGACCGTGCATGGATTTGGTTGAGCTGACGGCCAGCCTATCCGCATGGGCGCCGAAGGTGTCGCGGATGGCTTTGGTTTCCATGACGTCATTCACCAGCGTGGCGGTTCCGTGCGCGTTGACATAGCCGACCTGCTCGGGAGCCCAGCCGGCATCTTTCAGCGCGGCGCGCATGGCGCGGGAGGCACCGGCGGCGGAGGGTTGCGTGATGTGGCTGGCGTCGGATGACATGCCGAACCCTGTGATTTCGGCCAGCACGGTCGCGCCGCGAGCGAGAGCGGCGTCCATGGGCTCCAGAACCAGCATGGCCGCGCCTTCGCCCAGGATCATGCCGCTGCGATCCTGAGAAAAAGGGCGGCACGTATCAGGCGAGACCACGCGCATGGCTTCCCAGGCTTTCAGAATTCCGAAGCTGAAGGGCGCCTCGCTGCCGCCGGCAAGCGCCAGGTCGACTGAGCCCGACCGGACCATCCAATAGGCCTGGCCGATGGCGTGGCTGGCCGAAGAACAGGCGGTGGAAACGGTATACGCGGGACCGGTGATGCCGAGATCCATGGAGATGTGACTGGCGCCGGCGTTGGCCATAATGCGCGGTATGGTGAGCGGCGGCACGCGGTTCTTGTGCAGCCGGTAGACATCCCAGAAGCAGGCGTCTTCGCTGGACTGGCCGCCGACACAGCTGCCAGTAACGATCGCGGTGTTCTCGCGCAGTTCAGAAGTCCACTCGATGCCGGCCTGAGCGACGGCTTCGCGCGTGGCGATGACGGCGAACTGGGCGAAGCGGTCCATGAAATCGGCGTGACGCTCGTCGAAAAACCCGGCGGCGCAGTAATCGGGAACTTCGGACCCGTTTTGAAAACGGATCTGGGAGACGTCAGCAGAGCGAATCTGGCCGATGCCGGGAGTTCCCGCGAGCAGGCTGTCGCGGAAGGACACGCGGTTGGAACCGATTCCGCAGATGACGCCGATTCCGGTGACAGCAACGCGGTGATTCAAAGAGCGGCCACCGGCGCAGGGGCCGGACCATCACCGCCATCGACCAGCTTCTCGACGCCGGCAACCATCTCGCGAATGCTGCGGATCTGCTTGGCCGCTTCGTCGGGGATGGTGATGTCGAACTCGTTTTCGAGCGCGAAGAGAATGTTCACGCCGTCCATCGAATCGATCCCCAGTTCTTCAAACGTGCTGTCAATTTTAACCTTGTCCGGCGGGATGCGCTGAGCCTGCGCAATAGTCTTCAGGACACGTTCGGTTAATTCGTCGGACATAGAATTTGGCTGACCGTTTCAAAGCGAAAGCCCTGTTGCAGCAGGGCGGGTAATGCGATGCGGAGCGCTTCCGCAGTGGCACGTGTATCGGGTTGAACGGTGAGCTCGCGGCCATCGTGCAGGCACAAAATTCCGCCGGGCGCGGCTCCCCGCAACAGACGTTTGGCAATCGCAGCCGGCTCCAGCTTCCAATCCTTTCCAATACAGGTCCACATGACACCTAGCAGTCTCAGTTTCGCCTGTGTTTCGCGAAAGCCAAACCATCGTACTCCAAACGGCGCGCGAAGCAGAGAGGGAACGCGCCCGACAAATTGTTGGATGGTGTCCTGAGCGCGGGCGAATTCATTTTCGATGGAAGCGGCGGAGTGGAAGGAGAGGAGGGGGTGCGTTTCGGTATGGTTGCCGATTTCGTGGTGGGAATCGGCGACCAGGCGGGCGACATCGGGAAGCCGCCGCACGTTGGCTCCACACTGGAAGAAAGTGGAGGGAACACCATGGCCGCGCAGCACGGAAAGAATTTCCGGCGTGCCCTCGCTGGGACCGTCGTCAAAAGTAAGCGCGAGCGATTTGCGCACGGGGCAGCCGCGGTACACGGACGGGCCCAGAAGACTGGAACCGGGGGCACGCACGGCATACGCCATCAACGCCGAAAATCCCCCAATTGACCCTGCTACGGCTTCGCCCAGCACTGTGGGGATTTTAACATGGCGCACCCGGCGGATGCCTATGCGGTAACACTGTGTTACGGCCGGTAGTTATCATGATAGTGATGGCCATCGCGGTCGTGGCCGAGATCCTGAACGTTCACTCCGAGTGTCTGGGTCAGCTCGAACGTGAGAACGGTTTCAGCCGGAATGTTGATCGATCTGCCACGCGTCAAAGTTTCCGCTCCCGCGCCTGCTCCGGCTCCGGCCAATGCTCCGATTGCCGCACCACGACCGCCGCCCGCAATCGCTCCCAGCAAGGTACCAAGGACCGCCGTACCGCCGACATATCTACCAGTCCGCTGGTTGGCACCCACGCCGTTCTTTTCGTTGCGCGTGTCTTCGGTAGCTGCCACTGCATAGCGCCTGCCGCCGATGGTCACGGAATCGAGGTCGATCGCCATCTGATTGCGGTCCAGACGCCGAACAATCAATTCGGCATTTGAGCCAGCGGGTACGATGACACGACCGTTGCGGTCGGCAACATCGTTGGCCACAGTGCCGCCGAAGATCTGGCCGTTAGCGTCGCTCAACCGAATGCGGTCGTTGGTTCGAATTGCAATCCGGGTCCCCGCCGGGATCGCATCCTGAGCCGCGGCCACCCAAGCCAGCGAGCATGTCAGGAGAGAAAGTGAAAGGATGGTTCGTTTCATAACATCCGTGGGGCAATTTCAATGCCATCGGTCGGCGAAATACCCGGTTTTGCAGTTGGTTGTGTAATTCGGGCTGCGGGCGCGCACACGAAGCTTGCGGAATGTGCCGTCGCGAACGGGGCTGGTAGAGGCATAAGCCAGTTCGTAGGAGGACCGCAGATCCGCGCCAATGCGCTGAAATGAAGAGCGCAGGTCGCTGGTTTCGGCATCGAAGTCCTCGCCGCCGGTTTCTGTGGCGAGCCGGTGGATGACGCCGATTCCATATTTGTTGCGAGCGGTCAGCATGCCGCGCCGGCGCTCCGTATAGCGGATGCCGAAAACCGGCACATCGGCGCGCTGGCATGCTTCAACGGCTTCCATCATGTTGTGAGCACTGGAATTGTCTTCCCCATCGCTCAGCAGGACCAGCGCCTTGCGGCCGCGCGGTATGCCGGCCAGGCGCTCCGCCACGGCGTAATAAATCGCATCGTAGAAGGCGGTGCCCAGTACGCGGATCTCGCGCGGGCCAATGGTGGGAATTTTAGAGACATCGTGCTCATAAGCCTTTAGACCCTCAATCAGGGCGGAAGGCGAAGGAGTCAGATCGCTTGCGAGCCGCAGACTGTTGCTGAAACCAATGAGGAAAGCCTGATCGCGCGGCTGGAGCACCTCCTGCAGAAAGGTTTGCAGGTCTTTATGGTGCTGCCGGAAAAAGTGCTCCTGGCTGCCGCTGCCGTCCACCAGAAGGCCGAGGGTGAGCGGCGTGTCTTCGGCGCGGGCGAAGAACTGGATCTTTTGGGGAACTCCGTCTTCCCAGACCTCCAGTTCATCCTTACCGAGGCCGGAGGCGAGCTTTCCCGAGGCGTCCCGAACCGTAAACGCCACGTTGACCAGATTGACGTCGACGCGAATCTCGGGCGTGGTCTGCGCCACTGCCGCGAGAGCGACCGTAAGCAGCAGAGCTAGCGGGCGCATTCAGCCTGGCCCGAAGATGCGCGCCGCCTGGCGGAAGGTTCCCGCATGAGCCATTACTGTATCGCCAATCGGGTCTGAGTAGCCACCGCCCATAACGAGAACTGTGGGAATCCGAGCATCGCGGCAGGCAGTAAGCACCATGCGGTCGCGCTCGAGCAATCCTGCATGGGTGAGGGCGAGCCGGCCCAGGCTGTCGCTGGCGAGACCATCGACGCCGGACTGGTAGAAGACAAGCTGCGGGCCGAAAGCAAAGACAAGCGGGAGCGCCTGTGCCAGCCGGGCGAGATATTCCTGATCCCCGGTGCCATCCGGGAGGGCGATGTCGAGGGTGCTGGTCTTCTTGCGAAAGGGAAAGTTATGCGCGCCGTGAAGCGACAGCGTAAAAACCTGAGGATCACCTTCGAAGATCGCGGCGGTGCCATCGCCCTGATGGACGTCGAGGTCGATGACCGCGCCGCGCTCGATTCCGTTCGCGGCGCGCTGGTGCAGGATGGCGATGGCCAGATCATTGAATACGCAGAAACCGGAACCTTCGGAGCGAAATGCGTGGTGCGTGCCTCCGGCCAGGGCACCGGAAAAGCCCGAGCTCAGCGCTTCCGAGGAGGCCGCGAGTGTGGCTCCGGCGGAGCAGAGAGTGCGCCTAACCAAATCTTCCGACCACGGGAAGCCGATGCGCCGCATGGCTCGCGGATCGATGGAGCCATCGAGGAAACTGCTTACATACTCGTGGTCATGCGCGAGGCGAATCGAATCGGGACCGGCCAGGGGCGCGGGGGTGAACGCATGCTCCCCGTCGGCGGTGAGCAGGTCCCGCAGCATTCGATATTTGCCGATCGGAAATTTGTGCCCGGGCGGCAGCGGGATCGGATAATGATCGCAGTAGAACAGCACCGGACAGACAATCAGCCAATCTCTGCGCGAATCGCGTCGGCAATGCGCGCCGAGTGGCGCTCGACTTCGTTCAGATCGGCGCCTTCCACCATCACGCGCGCCAGCGGTTCGGTGCCGGAGAACCGCACGAGCACGCGTCCGGAACCGTTCATGGTGCGCTCGCACTCCTGAATGGCCTGCTGCACAGCCGGCATGGTCTCCAGAGCGCGACGTTCCTTCACCCGCACATTGACGAGGCGCTGAGGGTAAATTTCCAGATCGCTGGTCAGCTCGTCCAGATTTTTACCGGAGTCCTGTGCGATTTCGAGAATTCGCAGCGCGGTCATCATGCCATCGCCGGTGGTGGCGAACTCGCGGAAAATGATGTGGCCACTCTGCTCTCCGCCCAGCACCGCGCCGGTCCGGATCATCTCCTCCAGCACATACTTGTCACCCACCGGAGTGCGAAGCATGCGGATGCCGAGCGCCTGCAGCGCCCGCTCCAGACCCAAGTTCGACATTACGGTGGAAACCACGGTATCGCCCGTGAGCGCACCGATTCGCTTCAGGCTTCCCGCGGCAATTAACAGCACCGCATCGCCATCGATGATTTTGCCTGTTCCCGAGACCAGGATCGCGCGATCGGCATCACCGTCAAAGGCGAGGCCGGCGTGCGCGCCGGTACGAAGCACGTGCTCGCGCAGCGCCTCGACATAAAGAGCGCCGCAGTTCAGGTTGATGTTCCGGCCATCGGGCTGGTCACCAATTGCGATTACCTCAGCGCCGGCGCGGCGGAAAAGCTCAGGGGCGAGCCGGTAGGCGGCACCGTTGCCGCAATCGATCACCAGCCGCATTCCGGCCAGCGGCGTACGCGCGGTTGACAGCAGATATTCCAAATACCGGGCGGCCAGCTCGGGTTCGGCAATCAGCGTATGCGAAGCCGGCTCCACGCCCTGGGCAAGTTCCTGAAAGATCACCTGCTCGATGAGATGCTCTTCCTCGTCCGGCAGTTTAAATCCGGTGGAAGCGAAGATTTTGATGCCGTTATCGCGGAACGGATTGTGCGACGCCGAGATCATCACTCCCGCCGCGAACGGGGTGGATCTGGCGAGATATGCCACTCCCGGAGTGGTGACCACTCCGGCAAACCGGACCTCCGCGCCTTTTGATGCCAGCCCACCGGCCAGCTGCTCCGCGATGCCGAGCCCGGACTCGCGCGTATCCATACCGATGAGCACCATGGGACGATCCGAGCGCATGCGCAGATCCGCCCCGAGGGCGAGGCCGCAGGAGAAAATTGTCCGCGGGTCCAGAGGCGGCTCGCCCGCGACTCCCCGCATTCCGTCCGTACCGAAAAGTTGTTTTGCCATTCGCCGTTACTTCAAAACTATTTTGACAGTAACCTGCGGCGCTGTGACGAATCGCACTTCGGGTTCGGTGATATATGCGGTGGTAGTTGCCTGTGCATGGCCCGGCACCATGGCGGCGAGGTCAACAGGGTCGGTCGTAACGGATTGCACGCGCCGGACCTTGGAGGCGGGACCTACGATGACTTTCTGGGAAGGAGAAGCAATGAAGTTGTCCATGGCTCCGCTTTTCAGAGCGCCGGAGAACCGTACCACGACAGGCACGGTACGGGTTTCACGCGGTTCAAAATAGAACCGAAGCTGGGCCGGGGTGGCCCTCAGCAGTTCCACGCCGCGGGGAAGATTCGTATCGGCGCGGGTGATGTTGAAGGTCCGCTCACCGGGTTTGGTCACGTTGCTGAAATCGAGAATGACCGCAGTGCGCGAGCTGGCGAGGTCGCGCAGGCGGCCGGACGGACCCTGGGTTTCGAGCTGTACCGTGCTGGTGAGCCGTGAGCTGATTTCCAGGCCGGGAGGCGGTTTGTATTGCACCGGAACGGAGATGAGCGTGGCCATCTCGGGTTCACTTGCCACACTGAGCCAGATAGCCAGCCCGATGCCCAGCGCCAGAAGGCGCCAGCCCAGATTCTTCTCCAGCCACCACATCACTGGCGCATGACCTTTTCGTCCGATTGTTCGGGCTGCGGCGGCGCCACGGGCAGTTCGGGCCGCTGCGACTTGAACTTGCCTACGCCAAAATGCATGTTGATGCGGCGATCGACCTGTTCGAGCGTCATATTGACCTCGACTTCGCCAAATGCGGCAACGGACATCCAGCCAGTCTGTTCGGACACGATCAAGGAAAGACAATCGGTCTCTTCGGTGATGCCGATGGCGGCGCGGTGGCGTGTTCCGAGCTTGGGCGACAGAGCGGGATTGGTGCTGAGAGGCAGGAAGCAGCCCGCAGCGGCCAGCCTGTCTTTGCGAATGATGACGGCGCCGTCATGCAGCGTCGCACCGTAGCGGAAGATCGAGAGCAGGAGATCGCGCGAGATCACCGCTTCCATGCGTGTTCCGCTTTCGATAAATGTACGCAGCCCGATGTCACGTTCGAACACGATCAGCGCGCCCACTTTATCCTGAGCCATCAGATTCATTGCCAGCAGAATTTCATCGGTGGATTCCAGCCGTTTATAACCGAAGCCGAACATTCGTTTTCGGCCCAGCCTTGCCAGTGTGCGGCGGATCTCGGATTGGAACAGAATGATCAGCGCGATGGGGAAGTATGGGACCAAGTATGCCAGCACCGATCGCAGCGCCTCGAGACCCAGATAAACAGCGGCCGCGTAGATGAGCGCCAACACACCGATGCCGCCCAGAACATGGGCCGCGCGCGTTCCGCGAATGATCAGCAGCAGTTCGTAAATGAGCAGCGATACCGCAAAAATATCGACGAACGAGGTTAACGTCAGATGCGGCACTGCGAATGGAAATCCTGTGATGAGCAAGGCCATGAACTGACGAGTAATTCGATCTTACCGCCGCTGCTTCAGAAGAATTACTATGCCATACTGTCAACGCGGCTAACATCGCCACGCGGAGACCGTGCCTGACAATTCCGTCAGCCACCATCCTCTTACGCCGGTGCCGGCGATAAGGACCGGAATAAGGCTTCGCCATGGGGATGGCGGGCTTATCGAGAGGGAAGTTGCAAACAATTCTTGTGGTCGACGACACGGACCTGGTGCTTCGCGTCGTGGCAGCCATTTTGGAACGCGCAAAGTTCACCGTGCTCCAGGCCGCTACCGGGCCCCTCGCAATGGGGCTGGCTTCGGCCTTTACGGGGACCATTGATCTGCTGCTGTGCGACCTGAAACTGCTGGAGATCCCGGGATTGGAACTGGGGCACCTGCTGAAGGAGCAACGCCCGGAGATGCGGGTGATGATGATGTCCGGTTTCCCCGGGCGCGATCTGGTGCTGCCGCATCAGGGATGGTCCTTTATTCAGAAGCCATTTGTGGCGGAGAAGCTGGTGCGCACGGTGAAAGCGTTTCTTCGCGCGCCGAATTTGCAAAAGAGCCGCAGGCCCCGCAACGCACGGAAGCGGTCTAGCTGAGCGGCGGCATGGGGTAGCGCATCTCCCCGCGGAAGGTTTCAGCGAAGATCTCGAGCATTTCCTGGTGAATCAGACCGTTGTCCGTGAGCAGATGAGCCGATACACCAATGCGGTGCGGAGCACCCAGCATATCGGACACCGAGCCACCCGCTTCGGCAACCAGCAGACGGCCGCTGGCCAGATCCCACGGCTTCAGGCCCAGTTCCCAGAAAGCTTCCAAGCGACCGCACGCGACGTATGCCAGATCGAGCGCAGCGGAACCGCCGCGGCGAACGCCGTGTGTCGCCATCGCGAGCTGGTGATAGAAGTGGATGTTCGGATTCTGCGCACGGTGACCTGACGGGAAGCCGGTGGAGACCAGGCTGTCCTGCAGCCGGCGCGCCTGTGAGACGTGAATCTGACGGCCGTTGAGATAAGCGCCGCTTCCGCGGCCGGCGCGAAACATTTCGTCGCGCGTGGGATCGAAGGTAACGCCGGCGATCATCTCATCGCCCTTTTCCAGTGCGAGGGTAACGTTCCAGACCGGGTAGCCGTGGGCGAAATTGGTGGTGCCATCCACCGGGTCCACATACCAACGATATTCGGAGCGGCTCTCATGGCCGCCGCCTTCTTCGGCAACAATACCGTGCTCCGGGAAATGTGCCTTGAGGCGCTCGACGATCAGCTTCTCCGAAGCGCGGTCGGCACGGGTGACCAGATCAAACTCGCCTTTCAGCTCGAAGGCGACGCCGTTATGAAACATCTCCAGCAGGAGCGCACCGGCTTCGCGAGCGATTGCTTCCGCGGTTTCGAGGAAAAGCATGGGCGCTATTCTTCGATCAGGTACTTGATATCGTGTTTGAACACGAACAGGTTGGGCTGGCCGGCGCGGGTGATGCGCAGGAACCGGGAATCGAAATATTCCACCATGCCGCGCACCTCTTCGTTGTCGCTCAGCTTCAGGCGCACGGGCTTTTGCGTTTCGATCAAATGTTTGAGGTAGCGGACTTCTTCGAAGGTCTGTTCCGGGGCCTTCGCGCCCGCTTTGCTGGCACTCATTTTAAAGACTCCCCATAGTAGCCGCTGCGTGTGATTACTTGCAATCGCGGACGATGGACCAACACTTCGAGCTGGTGGAAGCGGTCTTTGGTCAACGGCACCTCGCGGGGATAGAAGGCAAGGAGATATTGCGTGCGCAGCTCGCGGAGGATCTGCTGAAAAGCGCCATCGAGCGCGGCGCCCAGAGTGGGTTCGAAGACGCGTCCTCCGGTGCCTTTGGCGAAGGTGGTGAGGGCGTGCTCGCCCCCAATGTTCCGCCCCGCATCGTTGGTGATGGGGACGACCAGAACGGGATAGATGACGGAATCGGCCAGCTGCGCTTCGTTGAGCGCGGCATGGTAATCCTTGGAGCTCACGGTATCGCCACCATCGGTGACGATGAGCAGGACTTTGCGGCCCCTGCGGCGCTGCAGATCGCGAGACGCCAGATACATGGCATCGTAGAGCGCCGTGCCGCCCTCGCCGCGCAGTTGGCGGAGCTTGCGCTCCAGCCCGCTTTCGTTGCGCGTGAATTCTTTTTGCAGGACAACTTCGTAATTGAAGCTGTAGAGCGAGACGCTGTCCTCTGGGTTTCCTCCGGCGAACAACGCATGCAGAAAGCGCGTCACGGAATCCACTTCGAACTTCAAATCCTTCGCCGTGGAACCGCTGGTATCCACCAGAAGCGCGACGGAGAGGGGCTGTTCGGTGTGGCGTTCGAAGACGGAAATTTCCTGACTGGCGCCATTGTCCAGCACGGCGAAATCAGAGCGGTCCAGATCGCCGACTAGTGCTCCGGTGGCGTCCGTTACGGTGACCAAAACGCGCACGAGGCTGACATCCACGCGGATATCGGGCTGCTGTGCGAAGGCTGCGCCTCCGGCCAGAGTCAACCCAGCGCGAACGAAATGACGCCGGGTGAAATCAGGCGGGTTGAATCCGGAGCTTGTCATCCCACTCGCCTTCCACCCATACTTCGCCATCCGCGAAGTATTCCTTTTTCCAGATCGGAACGGTTTTCTTCAGCCGGTCGATGCCCTGGCGCGCGCCTTCGAATGCGGGTCCGCGATGTGGCGCGGTGACCACCACCAGCACGCTGGCTTCGCCGATTTCCATGCGGCCGAGGCGGTGGACCATCGCGATCCTTCCGATCGCGAGCGAGGCAGCGATCTCGCGGCCAATCGCGGCCATGGTCTTCACGGCCATGGCCTCGTAACACTCGTATTCCAGGAAGCGCACCGCGCGGCCTTTGGTGTTGTCGCGAACCACGCCTTCGAAGGCAACCACGGCGCCGTCGGTTCCAGCCAGCATGCGCGTGGTGAGTTCGCGCGTATCGATGGCGGTTCGGGTCAGGGCGAAGAAGTGACCGGCGTCATCGGAAATCTTTAGATGGTAAGCATCCGCCGACCCTCCGCTGACGGGAGGGAGAAACGCGACTTCGTCGCCTTCGGCAACGGCGCTGGCGAGCGGGGAGAACTCGTGATTGCGCGCCATCACGATGCTGCCGGACATGGCGCTCAGCTGGGGAAACAAACGCGCGTAGTGTTCGAAAACACCCGCCAGGCGGACGCCTTCGGGCAGCTCGATAGTTTCCTGCGCGCGGCCTGTGACATCCTTCAAACTCCCGAAAAACAGTACCCTTACGCGCATTTGCTTGCCTGAGTCTAACAGACGCCTCGTTATACTAACGGGTTGCAGGATCACCAGACGAGTATCCGGGTTCGCTATGCCGAAACCGACCAGATGGGAGTGGTTTACCACGCGAATTACCTGATCTGGATGGAGGTGGCGCGGGTGGAATACTGTAGCGCGCTGGGGTTTCGTTACCGCGATATGGAACGCGACGACGGCGTGTTTCTGGCAGTAGTGGAAGCGAATTGCCGCTATCTGCGCCCGGCGCGTTTCGACGATCACGTCCGGGTACAGACGGTAATCAAGGAATCTAATCAGAAGATGGTGCGGTTCGGTTACGAGATCTGCCGCGACAGCGAATTACTGGCGACGGGATTCACCAAGCATCTATACGTGAACCGGGACATGAGCGTGGTGCGACTGCCGGAAAAATATCGCGAAATGTTTGGCGTGTAAGCGGGCGCCGGGCTCGCGAGAATTATTCCGTACTGGATTCAAAGCGCAGCCGCGCATCGCCCAGATGGATCTCGTCGCCCGACTTCAGCTGTGTGCCACGTCCACCGCGCGCCGGCACTTCCATCGCACGGCCTTCGCGGAACAACCGGGTCGGCCGCTCGCCCAAATCATGATAAAGCCGGAATTTGCCGTCCTCAAATTGAATGTGCGCGTGCTCGCGGCTGACGGTGGTTTCGGCGTCGTCGAACGCGATGTCATTGCGGCGGCGCAGGCCTCCATCTTTGGAATTTACTTCCTTGAGCCTCCCGAGAAAGACCGTGTCGCGCGCGATGAAGTGTTCGTTCTGATCGCTGTTTCCCCTGGTCACGTAGAGCCATGCAGCGGGACGGCGGCTGGCGCCTGACTGAGCTGCTTCCGGCGCGGCTGCTTTGGTTTTATCCGCGCGGCGGAACTCGAGTTTAAACGGAGCCGCAGCGGGGTCTTCGGCGATCTCCACGGCAACGGAGACGTTGTCCGCGCGGCAGCCGGCTTCGGTAAGCAATTCGCGTGTCTGTGTTTCGAGAGCGTTGTCGTCGACGAAGGCCGCGGTCAGGGAATCCCGATGTTCCGGGTCGCGCGCGGCGAGACGGACCACGATCTCCTGATACGGAAAGAGGTATTCGCCATCGCCCTTCGGTTCGATGCGGTCGCGCACGGCGGAGAGGATCTCGCGGCGGATTTCAAGGGCTTCCTTGGGGTGCGCGCCGCCCGCCAGATTGGCGCTCCAGCGTTCGAAGTGCCGCCCCAGCCAACGATCCACGCTTTCGAGAGATTTCATTTTGCGCCTTCCGTCTGGATGATGCCGAATTCCCGCGCCGCCGCCACGACCTCACCGGCGATGGGCGCGGAAGCGGTTCCGCCGTACTGCCCGTGCTCGACCAAGACTGAGAACGCGATGCGTTTGCCGGCCCGCGCGCCGTAGGGAGCATAGCCGACGAACCAGGCATGCGACTCCTGATTGGCCAGCTCCGCCGTACCGGTCTTGCCGGCGATGGGAACGGGCGAACCCGCCAGCACTTTGCCGGTGCCCACGGTTACCACCTCCCGCATGAAGCCGCCCAGTTGTTTCGCGAGTTCGGGCGGCAGCACACGCACAGGCTCACGGGTTCGCGCGTTGCTTTCGTCTATGACCCAGCGGCCGAGCGGCGCGGACCCGCCGTTCGCCACGGTTGCCGCTACGCGCGCCATTTGAAATGGTGAGACCACCACCTGGCCCTGGCCGTAAGAGGCCTGCGGCAAATTCTCGCGAAGCTTCTCCGGTTTGTTCGGACTGGCGGTTTGGATGCCGAACTGCGCGGCGGTATCGAAGAGACCCCGGGCGCCTACTTTGTAAGCGCCGAGCTGCGCGAAATAAGCGTTGCACGAGACTTCGAGGCCCTGCTCCATGTCTACCGATCCGTGCGGATGATCCTTGATGTCGTCTCGGATGGGCCGCTTGGATTTACCGACGTAGTTGCCGGCGCGTCCATCGGGCAGACGGATGCATTCGTAGCGCTGGTGCACCAGTCCGGGATCTTTGCGCAAGGCCGCGATCGAAGTGACGAGCTTGAACGAAGAACCCGGCGGGTAAAGGCCGTAGCGTGCGCGGTCCTGCAGCTGCTGGTCGTTGACATCCACAGCGGGCTCAGTCTGCATTGCGAGGAATTCGGAAGGCGCGGGCCAGGGATAGCTGACGGCAGCGAGCATGTCACCGGAATCGGGATCGAGCACCACGAGCGAACCGGCTTCCTTCCCCAGCTGATGCAGGTGGGTTTCGAGAATAGCGGAGGCGCGCATCTGCAGCCGCGCATCGATGGACATTCGCACATCTCGATTGCGGTCCATGATTTCCTTCACGGCAGGGTTATTGGGTTCGTTGCGGTGACGGAGCAGCGGGACCAGATCGCGATAATCGTAGCGGACGCGGCGAATGGTCTCACCGGTTTTCTCGTCCTTCGCCAGTTCCAGTTCGGCGTAATCGTCGAAGCCCTGCAGGCGAACGCGCGAGGCACGCTCCTGAAACGCGGTGTTGGGGGCGCCCTGACGCCGGCGTGTCAACACGTCGCCCAGAAGATAGAACATCTTCGGACCGAGGGGATAAAAGCGCCGTTTGGCGGGCGCGGTGGCGTCGAGCACCACGCCGAGCTTCGCGTAGTCGGCGCGATGGGCAGCCACTTTGGCCCAGTCGCTGGAGGCGAGCGGCAGACCATTGCGATCCGTGATTTCCCCCTTCGGCAACTCGCGAGCAAGCTGGGTGAGCCGCGGATTGTATTCGTACTGGCGCGGCCCGGAAGCCTGCACCACGAGCGCGGGTTTTGCGGCGATGTCGTCCGCCTGCTGAACCTGAACTACGGCGGCGCGCGCCATCAGGCCGAGGAAGGCAAAGCCGAGCAGATAGCTGAGCCAGGCGACAGGACGGCCGAAGCGAGCCGTTTGGTTGCCCCGCGCTCGGTTAGAAACGGCGAGCACGATGCCGAACAGGGCAAAGTTCGCGGCCATAGAGCTGCGTCCGTAACTCAGAAACGGGGAAACGACGCCGGAGAGCGGAATGACGCCTAGCAGGCCGCCGGTGATCAACAGGATTTGGAGTGCGGTGACCATCGCGAGACCCACGACGAGAAAGAATGAATAGACGCCGTTGGCGCGCAGCGCGATGCGGAGGCTCTTGTAGAGCAGAAGTCCGTAAAGAACGTAGACCCCGAGAATGCCGAGGAGCCCCCACTCTTCGCCGAGCGCGGACACAATCAGATCGGTATGGGCGGCGGGCACGTATTCGGGGCTCCCGAGCCCAATGCCGGCTCCGGCCAAACCGCCGCTGGCCAGCGCCCAGAGCGAATGGGCCAGCTGATCGCCACCGCGCACGTGATTGTCCCAGGGAGACGCGCGCATGGCGATGCGCTGGGTAACGGTCTGGGGATAACCCATGGTGTGGGCGAACCAAAACACAAAGATGATGGCGCAGACGCCACCGATGGCGAGCCCCGCGCGATTGCGCGCCACGCTGTAGAGCGCGAGGAACAGGCAACCGATGACGAGAGCGGGCCCCATATCCTTCAGCAGGAAAAACATGAGCACCGCCACGCCAACGCCGACAACGACGGGAAGCACGTAATCGAGCCGCGGGATGTGGAAGCGCGAGGCCAGACCGGCTGGCAATCCACGCTGCTGGCGCAGATCGCGCAGCGCGTCCCAGTTGCGCGCGAAGTAACCGGCCAGGAACAGGACGAGCAGGATGCGGATTACTTCGACCGGCTGGAAGAAGAACAGATTGACTTTGGCGTCGCTCTCGCCAGGTCCCGAGCCGAAGACGGCCAGCGCGACCGCCAGCAGCACGCTGAGGCCCAGCCAGACATAACTCAGCTGTTTGAATTCACGCTCGAAATCGAAGAGGCTGAAAGCCAGCAGGAACGCACAGCCGAGGATGAGCCCCTGCGCGAATTCCTGAAACATCAGCGTGTCGCGAAGCGGATCGCGCAGGCTGACCATCAGGATCAATCCGACGCCGGAGAGCAGGTGGACGATGGGGAGGATGGAGTTATCGCCGCCGAAGCCGCGCACGCGCCAGGTGATGTGGATCAGGTAGAACGCCAGGAAGCAGAAGCCGGTCCATAAGAGGAATGTGCGGCGGAAATTGGCGGGGGAGCGCACCACCAGCGCGGGTTTCAGGCTGCGAATCTGCTCGGGAGTGAGCAGGGCTACGGAGGGCGGCCCGGGTTCGGGTGCGAAGAGCCGCCGGGTTCGCTTCGACTCACGCTCCTCGGCCGTGGCGATGCGTTTCGGGAAGGTTTCGAGATGCGGATGGGCGGCGATCTCCTTCGCGGTCACGCGGACATTGCCGATTGCGCCGACATTGGCGAAGTTACGACCGCGCGCAGCGAAGATACGATGCGCGATGAAGTCGCGGTCTTCGTTGCCGGGAATGAAGTTGAGAAACGGCAGCAGCTGCTGCGCGCTGGTGAGGCGGTTGATGTCTGCCAGATGTCCGGCGGAAACGTCGGTTTCGAAATTGGCGAAACCGCGTGTTTTGGCGGACCACACAAGCCACAGCCCGAGCGCCACCAGCAACGAAGAGAGCAGCAGCAGGATCAACTCGCGCAGGCGGAAGGACGCGCTTCGCCGCGCTTCGCGCTCGCGTCGCTCGGTGATCCGGACAGCCGCGGTCTGGCGCGTCATCGTCATCGGTTTACGATCTCCATCTCTTCCAGGCGATTGTCCACCTGGCTGATTCCGCGGACGGATCCGATCAGGTTCACCGGCGCGTTCGCGAAAGAACCGAGGCGGGAATACAGATCCTGCGCATGTTCGAAATCGCGGCGTGCGCGCCTGAGGTAATCGCGCTCATTTTCGGGCATGCCTTGCAGCTTCTGCGAATCGCGCACCGTCTGCGCGCCGCGCCGCAGATAAGCGTCGGCAAGGGTTGCGATCTCCCGGCGTGTTTCGGCGTGGCCGTATTTGACCGCCTTTTGCAGGGCATCTTCGGCGCGATCGCAGTCGCCGAGGTTATAGGAATAGAGGCGCGCGAGGCCGATGTACGGGTCTGGAGATTTTTTAAGCAGGGCCGCGGCTTCCCGAAACTTCTCCGCGGCGTCATTCAGCATCTGCTGGCGGTTCTGGCCCGCGGCAGTGATGCGTTTCAGGTGCCCTTCGGCCAGGCGGAGGTCGCCCTGAACGGTCTTGTCGCCTGGGGCGAGTTCGAGCGCGCGGGAGAAGTAATTGACCGAGCGACGCCAGTTGCTTTCGCGTGCGGTTGGGAAGTCGTTCTCGCGGAAATCCACAATTGGCGCTTCGCCGGCAGCCATCAGCCGGGACTTGAGCGGGCCGCCGATGCCCCAGGTGGTCACACCGAGGTGCTTTCGCTGAACGATCTGTTCGTAGCGGCGCCATGCGGCATCGGCGTCGATATGTTCCGTCTCGATATCGTGCTTAAGCTGGCGCGTATCGGCCCAGACCTTGTACTGCGGCTGGATCAGCATCCACAGGAACACGCCAACGGCGAGCAGTACCGCCACAGCGGACGCGACCAGCCTGGTGAGAACGCCGGGGACCCGGGGAGCCGAGCGCGCCGGGGTTGCGGGACGCGCGGTGCGCCGAGTGGCATCTTCGGAGAGAACGGTGCGCCGCGTGGCGTCGAAGGGCTGCGGCGCTTTCGCCTCTACCGGCTGGCCGCTAAGAAAGCGTTGCAGATCGGCGTGCGCGGCCATGGCGGTGGGATACCGGTCCCCCAACTGACGCGACAGCATGCGGAACACGATGTTCGCGAGCGGAGCCGGGCAGGTGGTGGGCAGCGAGTTGGGAGGCTGCTGCGAGCGGATGCGGCGTTCCAGAAGCTCGGGCGTCTCGCCTTCGAAGGGCAGGCGGCCGGAGAGCATTTGGTAGAGCATCACGCCGACACTCCACAGGTCGGAATGGGGGTCCATGCTGCCCGTATCGAGACGTTCAGGCGAGCAGTAAGCGATGCTCCCGAAGAGACTGGCGGTGAAATCGCGGGTGCGCGAAAGAGCTTTGGCCACGCCGAAATCCATGACGCGAATCCGGGACTGGCTGTCGATGCGAATGTTTTTCGGCTTCAGATCGCCATGGATCACTCCGCTCAGCTGCCTGCCATCGATGTTGGTTTCGAAAGAGCGCAGGTTCTCGAGCATCTCGCAAAGCTCGAGCGCGATGACGGCCGCGCGTCCGGCAGGCAGCGGACCCTGGGTCAGAAGAGTGGAAAGATCTTCGCCATCGATGTATTCCATCTCGATGGCGAGATCGCCGCCGATGTCGCCATAGCCGTAGACTTTGGTGACGCGGCGGTCGATGGCGGAAAGCTGTTTCTCCAGTTCGGCCCCGAGGCGTTCGGCCGCGAGCTTTTCCTCTCCTTCGGAACCTGGGTCGCGGCGCACACGCTTGAGCGCGACATCGCGGCCTTCGCGTTCATTGCGCGCGAAGTAGACTGCGCCCATGGCACCGCTGCCGAGATAGTGCAGGATGCGGAAGGGACCCCAAACGTCGCCGGGATTCATGGCCTCACCACCTTAACGGCTCGCTTGCCGGAGTCAATGGCGTTCTGAGCCAGCACGGCGGAATCCGGAGCGCCGGGCATCCACAGGGCTTCGGCACCGTTGCCGGTGATTCCGTTGCCGATGAGCCGCAGCGTTCCCGTGGAGAGAAACTCGACGCCTTTTTGGTTTCCGGAGATAAAGTTGTTTTCGATCAGAGGTGACGCGGTATCTCGTACAACGACGCCCGGACCCGCATTGCCGGTGATGCGCGAGGCCAGCAGGATACCGCCGGAGTTGCCTTCGAAGACGACGCCGGCGGTTTTGACACCGGTGACGCAGATGCGTTCGATCTCGACCTCGGAGTTACGGATCGTGATCCCCTGATCGTCTCGGAGGGTGAGGTTCTGAATGGATGCCCCGCGGATGCCGTCGGCGAAGACACCACCGGTTAGCGAGGAGCCGCCCGCGGGATCTCCCATGATGCGGGTGCCGTTGCGCAGCAGGATGCGGTCGGTGTAATGTCCCGGCGCGAGCAGAATGTGATCTCCCTCGCCGGCGCTTTGGATGGCTTCCTGAACAGAACTGAATTCAGCGCCGGTGGCGGCGACGTGAATCGTTTTGGGTCCGCTCGACGGCACCGGCTGCCTTGCATGAAAGAATGCGGTCGCGGCGGCGAGGCCGAGCAGAGCGCCGAGGAGTAGCCAGGCGGCAGCAGGCGTGCGGCGTTTGTCGCGCAGCGAGGACGCGATGGCTGGGGCGGCAGGCGAAGTGGCTACCGGCCTGGTGAACTGCGTCCCTTCCACCAGCACGACCGACACGTTGTCCTTGCCATCGCTCACAGCCTCCTTAACCAGCTTTTTCACCGCAGCCTGGCAATCGCCGGCATTCTCTTCCACAATCTGCAGGATTCGCCGGGAAGGCAACACATCGCTCAGGCCATCGCTGCAGAGCAGCAGAGCCGTGTCGGGAGCGACGGGAACTTTGCGGACTTCGATGAAATCCGGATCGTCGGGGGTGTGCGCCGCGGAGCCGACGTCGCGATAAACCTCGTTGCGGCGGGGATGCTTCATGGCGGCATCTTCGGTCAGTTCACCGGCATCTTCGCGCTCGCCGACCGGGGAATGATCGTTGGTGACTTTCTCGATGCGGCCGCCGCGAATCAGATAGAGACGGGAATCGCCGACATGACCAACGGTGGCGGTGCCATCCTCCACGACGGCAACGGTAAGGACGCAGGCCATGCCGCGCCACTCCGGATTGCCGCCGGCGGCTTCATAGATGGCGTTATTGGCGAGTGCGATGGCTTCGCGGACGCGCAGTTCAGGGCTGTCCGTGAGGCGCTCCAAGCGCGCGCGCAGAGTCTTGACGGCGATCTCCGCGGCTTCCTCACCGGCAGCCTGGCCGCCCATTCCATCAACCACAATGTATATGCCGCGCTGGTCGTCGATATGGAACCGGTCTTCGTTATTTCCGCGGACATTGCCCTGATCGGTCAGGCCGGCTGAGAGCAGTTGGGGCACGGCGGTCAGTTTCGATTCAGCACAACCAGTGCCAGCGCGAAGGCGAGAAACGCGCCCACGTAGAGGTGACTCATGTGGAAGACGGTGGTCATCGCTTCACCGCCTTGAACTGCAGTTCGAGAACGCCCGCCAGACCGATGCGGGCTTTGGCCGGCAGGGGGACTTCGATGTTCTTGTCGTTCTCCTCGCCGCCGGCGCGTTCCATGGAGGGGGGAATGCGCTTGCCATCCACCGTCGTCCCATAGGTGCTCAGATCTTTGATGAAGAATTTGCCGGTGTCGTTATCAATCCGCAGCTGGATGTGCTCGCGCGAAATATCCTGCTTGGAATGGAGACGCAGATCGACCCAGCAATCCGACGCGCCGCGTCCGATCTTGATGCGGTCTTTGGTCATTTCGTAAGACTGGCTGCCGCGATCGTCCTCATACTGGATAGTTGCGTATACGATGCCGCTGGGCTTGCGGTTCATCAGATTTGGGCTGCGAACCGTTTCCGTGGTGGTGGTGGTGAGGCCGGAAACCTGACGGCGGGTGATGCGGACGGTGTCGGTGCCGACGCGGTCGTCGAGCTCGCTCGAGGGCGCCTCCGGCGCGGCGAATTCGGACTGGACGATCAGAGGATTCTGTTCCGCGTCATCATCGGTGTTTTCGTGAAATTCGATGATCCAGCCGTCACCGATGGTTTCGTAGCGCTTGTGGTTGGTGGCGAAGCCAGGCAGACGGATGCGCCGCTTGTTCAGGCTGGCCAGTTCCTCGTTCAGCGCGCGAGTGGCTTCCACTTTGGTGCGCTGCAGAACCGGGCCGAGGCGGCGCAGCTCACGACCGTTGAGATAGACGTGGTAAACGCTGCGCACCACGTTCGAGTAGCGCATCTCGAGGATCTCGGCGCGCATCTCTTCGAGCATCAAGTCGATGATCTCGGCCGGCGTGACAGGCGGGTTTTCGGGGTTCATCGCGCTACAGCCTTCATTCTATGAGATTCCGCCGGAACGGCGAATGAACAAGGGTTAATCTGGAAGCTTGAACAACACGACAGCAAAAATCGCCCTGGTCACCGGTGCGGGCAGCGGGATTGGACGGGCAGTCAGCATCGCTTTGGCCTCGGCGGGCTATTCGGTGGTGCTAGCCGGACGGCGCGCGGAAGAACTAGGGAAGACCGCGGCTGCGGGGAACGGAATGCTCGGCGTTCCCACGGACGTGGGAAAACCGGAAAGCGTGCGCGCGCTGTTCGGCCGCATTCGCGAGAACTTTGGCAGGCTGGATCTGCTGTTCAACAATGCCGGCATGGGAACGCCCGCTGTGCCGATGGAAGAACTGACTTTTGAGCAGTGGAGCGCTGTGGTGGCGGTGAACCTGACCGGCTCATTCCTGTGCGCTCAAGAAGCAATGCGGCTGATGAAAGAGCAACAGCCGCAGGGCGGACGGATCATCAACAACGGCTCGATCTCAGCCACGGCGCCGCGGCCAAACTCAGCGCCCTACACGGCGACGAAACATGCCATCACGGGGCTGACGAAATCGATCTCGCTTGACGGGCGGAAGTTCAACATCGCGTGCGGCCAGATCGATATCGGCAATGCGGCGACGGAGATGACGGAGCGCATGAAATCCGGTGTGCCGCAGGCGAACGGAACGATGATGGTGGAACCGCGAATGAATGTGCAGCACGTGGCGGACGCCATCCTCTACATGGCGGGTCTGCCGCTGGAGGCGAACGTTCAGTTCATGACGGTGATGGCCACGACTATGCCGCTGGTCGGACGGGGTTGATCCGCCTTGAAAACAATGGATGAAACAGCGGTTTGCTACGATCAAATTTAACGAATGTTACGATTTGAAACCGCCGGCGAATCGCACGGCGAATGCCTGGTGGCCACGCTCACGGGGCTTCCGGCGGGCATCCCGATTGACCTTGCGCTGATCGACCGTGAACTGTGGCGGCGGCAGCAGGGATACGGCCGCGGCGGCCGGATGAAAATTGAGACCGATCGAGCCGAAATCGTGGCGGGAGTGCGGCATTCAAAGACCATCGGGTCACCGGTGGCGATGATTATCCGTAATAAGGATTGGCAGAACTGGACGGAAGCGCTGCCGGTGGAAGACTACGACGCGAGCGCGGAAAAGTTCAAGCGGGTGACGCGGCCGCGCCCGGGGCATGCCGATCTGGCGGGCGCGATCAAATATAACTTCCCCGATGCGCGCTATGTGCTGGAGCGGGCAAGCGCGCGTGAGACCACCGCGCGCGTGGCGATAGGTTCGGTGGCAAAGGCACTGCTGGCGCAGTTCGGTATCGGCGTGCTGAGCCATGTGACGGCGGTGGGGACGTGCAGGATGGAACGGGCCGCGTCGTGGGAGGAGATCGTGGAACTCAGCCGGCGTGACGAGATTCTTCTCGGCTGCGTGGATGGACCGACGGAAGCCGCGATGAAGGAACTGGTGGATGTGGCGTACCGGACGGGCGACACCATCGGCGGAGTTTTCGAAGTGGTGGCGCATGGCGTACCGGTGGGTCTGGGATCGCATGTCACCTGGGATACTCGGCTGGATGGAAGGCTGGCGCAGGCGATTGTTTCCATGCAGGCGGTGAAGGGTGTGGAGGTGGGTTTCGCGGAGGAAGGCGCGGCGAGCTACGGATCGAAAGTGCAGGATACGATTCATTACGAGAAGACGGAGCGGCGGTTCTTCCGAGGGGATAATCGCGCCGGCGGCATCGAAGGCGGCATGACCAACGGGCAGGACATCCGTGTGCGAGGGATGCTGAAGCCGATCTCGACGCTTCGGCGGCCCCTGGAATCGGTGGACCTGGACACGCGCGACCCGGCCAAGGCGGCGTATGAGCGATCTGATGTTTGCGTGGTGCCGGCAGCGGGCGTGATTGGGGAAGCGATGGTGGCCATCGTGCTGGCGAGCGCGTTTTTGGAGAAGTTCGGCGGGGATTCGCTTTGCGAGACCAGGCGCAATTTCGAGGGCTACCAGCGGCAGGTGGCCGAGTACTGAGAAATGGTTTACAGGATAGTGAAGTACGGCGACCCGGTGCTGGAGCGCGAGGGTGACAACATCACCGAATTCGACAAACCGGAACTGCATCAGCTGATCGCGGACATGTTCGAGACCATGTACGCTGCGAAGGGCGTGGGCCTGGCGGCACCGCAGGTGGGCCTGAGCCAGAAGCTGACCGTGATCGACTGCTCCGGCGGCGAGGGCGAGCCGGAGCAGATTGTGCTCATCAACCCGGAGGTGATCCATCTGGAAGGCAAGCAGGTGGGTGAAGAGGGATGTCTGAGCATTCCGGGGTTTCGCGAAGAGGTTAAGCGAGCGAAGAGGGCAACTGTACGGGCGCAGGATGCGAAGGGTGAGATCTTCGAAGTGACGGGCGAGGACCTGCTGGCGCGCGCTATGCAGCATGAGATCGATCACTTGTACGGGAAACTTTTCCTGAGCCACATCAGCGCGCTGAAGCGGGACGTGATCAAGCGCAAGATCCGGAAGCTGGTGAAAGCCGGCGAATGGGAGTAATTTTTCTCGGCACGCCGGCGTTTGCGGTTCCCACACTGGAAGCATTGCTCGCGGCGGGCTACCCGGTAAACTGCGTGATCACACAGCCGGATCGTCCGAAGGGGCGGCATCAGGAAACCGCGGCGTCCGCAGTGAAACAGTGCGCGCTCATGCATGGTTTGCCGGTCTATCAACCGGAACGCGTCAGGCGCCCGGAAGCTGTGGAACACATTCGCGGGCTGGCGCCGGAGATCATGGTGGTGGTGGGCTACGGGCAGATCATTCCGCAATCGATATTGGACATTCCGCCAAAGGGCATCATTAATGTGCATGCTTCGCTGCTGCCCCGGCTGCGGGGCGCCGCGCCGGTGCAGTGGTCGATTGTGCGCGGGGACCGGACGACGGGTGTCACCACGATGAAGATTGACGCAGGCCTGGACACGGGCGCCATCCTGCTGCGCAGCAAGACGGAGATTGGGCCGGAAGAGGATGCCGTGCAATTGGCTGAGCGGCTCTCACTGCTGGGGGCGGAGTTGCTGGTGGAAACGCTGGACCGGATCGATACGCTGGCACCGGAATCGCAAAACAATGCCGAGGCCACGCTCGCGCCGATCCTGAAGAAGGAAGACGGGCGGATCGACTGGTCGCGCGAGGCCGAAGAGATCCATAACCAGGTGAGGGGTTTGGTGCCGTGGCCGGGAGCGCATACCGAGTTCCACGGGCGCCTGCTGCATGTGTGGAAGTCGCGGGTTCCTGAAACACGGACCGAGCTTCCCCCGGGGCTGCTGCTAGCGAAGCACGGGCGCGGAGCGGCGCAGATTTCCTGCGGCGGAGGCACTGTGCTGGACGCGATTGAGATGCAGATGGAAGGCCGTAAGCGGGTGACGGGCGCGGCATTTATGAACGGATTGCATTTGGAAGAGAATGTGGTCCTGGGAGCCGTGAGCCTGTGAATCTGCCGCTGGGATACCGCTATGCCTCGACTTACGCGGGCATCCGAAAAGACAAGCGGGACGACGTTGCGCTGATCGTTTCGGGCATCCCGGCCGCGACGGCCGCGGTGTTCACGCAGAATCGAGTAGCGGCCGCTCCGGTGCGGCTCTCGCGCCGGAATCTGAAAGAGTCGCGGGGTGTTGCGGGAGCGGTGCTGATCAATGCGGGCAATGCCAACTGCGCGACGCGCACAGGCGAGAAGGTTGCGGCGGCGACGGTGAAAGCCGCAGCAAAGGCACTTCGTCTGGAGCCGAAGCAGGTGCTGGCGGCGTCAACCGGAGTGATTGGCGTGGAGCTGGATGCCAACCTGATCGTGCGGGCGATTCCCGCTTTGGCGAGCGGATTGGCGGAGGACGGCTTCGAGCGTGTGGCGCGGGCGATCATGACGACTGATCTGGTCGCGAAGCACGAATCGACCGAGGTGAAGCTGCGGCGCGGGACGGTTCGGATTGCGGGGATGACCAAAGGCTCAGGGATGATTCAGCCACGGATGGCGACCACACTGGGTTTCGCGATGACCGACGCGCTGATTGCGCCGGCAGCGCTGAACCGGATGCTGCGGGCGGCGAACGCGCGGAGCTACGACTGCATTTCGGTGGATGGCGACACGTCGACGAATGACACGCTGGTGCTGATGGCAAACGGCGCGTGCGGCTTTCGTCCGGACCCGAAGGAGATGCCGCTGGTGCAGGAGGCGGTGACGGCCGTGCTGCAATCGCTGGCGCGGCAGATCGCGCGCGACGGCGAGGGCGCGAAAAAACTGATCACGATCGAGGTGGAAGGCGCGGCGCGGGACGAGATGGCGGCGGCTATCGCTCGCACCATCGCGAACTCGCCGCTGGTGAAGACGGCGGTTGCGGGATCAGACCCGAACTGGGGACGCGTGATTTGCGCCGCAGGGAATGCCGGCGTGGCATTCGATCCGGCGAAGGTATCGATTGAGATGCAGGGCATCGCGGTGTGCCGGAATGGTCTGGCCGCGCCGTTTTCGGAAGACGAACTGAAGGCAAAGCTGGACGACGCGGAGTGCCTGATCCGTTTCACGATTGCGGGAACCGGGAAGGGCAAAGCGAAGTTCTGGACATGCGATCTGACGGATGGTTACATCCGGATTAACGCGAGCTACCGGACGTAGACACATGCGGCGAAGAACCTTTCTGGCGCTTGCTGCGATGGCCCTGCGGGGCGACACCAAGCCGCCGGTTTACGAATTGCTTTCTTCGCTGGCTTCTTACTTCAGCGACAGGAATGCGGTGGGTGTGATGTCGGCATTCTCTAAGGCCATGCCGAGGTATGGCGCGATTGAAGCCAACGTAGGGGCGCTGACGGCGCAAGCCGATATTCTGTGCAACATCGAAGTACTGGATGAAAGCGGCGACGAGCAGAAGCGCGCCGCGGAAGTGGACTGGTACTTCGAAATCCGGTCTCTTGAAAACGACGGACCCACGGAGCGCCGCGAGACGAACGTCAAACTGACGTTCGTCAGGGAGCGCAAAGGCTGGAAGATCGCCTCCGTGGATCCGATTTCGATACTCGACCCGTTAAAGGTTTAGTTGGGGCAGGTGCCCTGCCCCCGTGCTTCACGGGTCGCGACGACATTCGCGAGTTTATGAGAAAAACATCCTCGCCCCGAGTTTGCGACCAGAGGCGGACTGGAGATTGCCGTGCGTAGGGGAGGCCACAGTTCGATGGGTTTTGTCACATCGAACGGCCTCGTCATCGACTTGACCGGTATGAAGCGCGTGACGGTCGACCCGGGAAGCGCATCGCCCGAATCGATGCAGGCGTGCTGGGAGGCGAAGTCATGCGGGCCGCCGGAAACTGCAGGCTTGCGCCCATTGTCCGGCAGTGCCCCCGTGTTGACGCCGCGGGCGTGACTCTCGGTGGCGGCCTGGGATGGCTTTCCGGACTTCATGGAGCATCCTGCGACAATCTGCTGTCCGCCCGTGTCGTTACCGCAGACGGGCGGATTGTTTCTGTCGATTCCGCTTGACGGAGCCGCTTGCACTCTCGCAGCAGATGATTTCCAAGCATATTGCCTATCTAATGCGGGCGCGGATTGTGATCAAGACGAAGCGCGGACGGGAGAGTGTGTGCACGCACAGGCCAGAGGCGATCAAGACAGTCAGCGACTGGGCCTTTACCTATCGCCGATTTTGGGAGGAGAGCCTGGACAAGCTGGAAGCAGTTGTCAGTCAAATCAAGAAAGAGGAGACCAGCGATGGAAAAAAGCACGGCTAACGAGACAGAGCGGATGACGATCACGAGAGTGTTTGATGCCCCGCGCGCATTGGTTTGGAAGGCGTGGACAGACCCGAAGTATGTCATGCAATGGTGGGGACCGAAGGGTTTTACGGCGCCCGTCTGCGAGATCGATTTTCGCGTGGGCGGAAAATTTCTCTGCTGCATGAAATCGCCGGAGGGGCAGGAGTTCTGGAACGCCGGCGAATATCACGAGATTGTTCTGCACGAGAAGATCGTCTCCTCCATGTACTTTTCCGACTCGAAGGGAAACAAGGTTAAGCCCGCGCATTATGGAATCGAACATCAGGCCATAGACGATGCGCGCGACGTGACGCTCTTCGAGCACTTCGGAAGCGGCCAGACCAGGCTTACCTTCATCGGAAACGAACTCATGGAGGACGCTGAGAACAGCGGTCAGCTCGAGGGCTGGAATCAGGTACTCGATAAAATTACCGCAACTGTTGAGGAGCTATCGAGGCGAAGTGACTGGACTTAAGCGTGACCCGGAGTTGGACGGCCACGCTGCACAAGAACATCATTCATGCGCTCGCGATGTCCACGTCAGCCCGCACTCCCAAGCCGCTCGGGAAAGGTGGTGATATTCCGGTGGCCGGGAGCGGCGGTCTGGCCAGGGTTGATGTCGGGGGGCGGATAGAGCATCGCCCCGCCTAATGCGATAACCTTCGCATTCCACTCCTGCCGCAGGCGCGCATACCGGTCAGCTGCCTCATCCCGGTCCGCCGGGACTGCGACGCCCGCACTGCTGAAGCGATCGAGGACCGCGCGGAACCGGCCTGCGAAGGGGCGGCCCGCATCCTCGCGTCCCTTCAGATGTAACAGTCGCGTGCCCATGTTCAGCAAAAGCAGCGACGCCTCAGAGAGTGCCTGGATGGCGCCGGACTGCTGCAGCCATCCATACTTGCCGGAATCCAGCGCGGTTGCAATGAGCGAGGCACTGTCGAGCGCCATTCCGACGGTATAGGAAAGCGCGTAGTACGGTTCGGGGAACCGGAAGTAAAAGAGCACAGGATAGAAGTGGTGTGCCTCTTTCAGATTCGCGATCTCCGAGGCGATCTCCGAAAGAGCCGACTCGGCCGACTCGAACCTTCCCTGCGGCGCCAGGGATAGCAGCAACTCGGAGGAGTCGTCCGTCATTCTGCTCAACAGATGTAGCCGAAGTCCGGCGGCATTTCGTTTTTGCAGAGCGCTGTAGACCTGCATGAGGTAAGTCAGCGTCAACGAGATGACGGACATCCCGACGAGCGAGTTGAACAGGTAGAGCAGACGAAAGACGGAGGTGCGAGGCGAAAAGTCGCCGGAGCCGACGATCGACATGCTGTTACCGGCCGCGAACAGCGCCGCAACCAGATCGGTGGGAGTGTGTCCGCTGCTGCTTGTTATGGCAGAGCCCAGATACGGGTGAAAAATAAAGGCGGCGCCGAGGGTCAGCATCGCGGCCCAAAAGAAAACAAGCGAGATGACAACCACCGGCCCGCACATCGAGAGGATCGCAGCCGTATGGCTTCCGCCGTGGCGCGCGACGGCCCGGAAGAGCCGCCACGTGCCTTTCGCTACGAACGGGCTGACGATCCCCGTCCCGGCGCGAGCGTACAGAACTGTGAGGAAGACATCGAGCAGCGCGATGAACATCAGGACTGCGCCGCCCGAGATCTCGAGGAGCGAAGCCATCCAATTAATGCGGTTTGAGGACGACCTTCTCGCAGTTGTCCTCTTTGTTGCGGAACATCGCGAAGCCGCGGGGGGCCTCATCCAGAGGCAAATGATGCGTGATGACCATGGAGGGATCGATCTCACCTCGCACAATGCGATCGAGGAGCGGCTGCATGTAGCGCTGAACGTGGCACTGGCCGGATTTGATCGTCAACGACCGGTTCATTACCGATCCCATGGGAAACTTATCGATCAGGCCGGCGTAGACGCCGATCACCGAAACGGTTCCGCCGTTCCTGCAGGCGTAGATCGCCTCCCGCAACGCGATCGGACGATCGGTTTCCGCCATGACGGCCTGCTTGGTCCGATCGTATGCCCCGAGCAATCCGTGGGCGTGAGCCTCCATGCCTACTGCGTCGATGCACTTGTCTGGTCCGCGTCCCCCGGTCATTTCTTTCAGCGTTTCGATCACGCTGGTTTCGGCGTAATTTACAGGAATGGCGCCCGTCCGTTCGGCCGCCATCCGGAGCCGGTAGGCAAAACGGTCAATCGCGATCACGCGTTCGGCGCCCAGGAGGTAGGCGCTCTTCATGGCGAACATACCGACCGGTCCCGCTCCCCATACCGCGATAGTGTCGCCCGGCTCGATGTCGCACATCTCGGCGCCCATATAGCCGGTCGGGAAGATGTCGGAGAGGAACAACACCTTGTCGTCGGGAAGGCCCTCCGGGACTTTGATGGTGCCGATGTCGGCGAACGGAACGCGGGCATACTCGGCCTGCCCTCCGGCGAAGCCGCCAAGCATATGCGAGTAGCCGAACACCCCCGAGATTGAGTGGCCCAGCATGGCTTCGGCAATTTCAGCATTGGGGTTGGAATTTTCACAAACGGAATACATCTGGCGCTGGCAGGAGAAGCAGGCGCCGCAGGCGATGGGGAACGCGGTGACAACCCGGTCTCCCTTCTTGATTTTTCGAACCTCCCTGCCCGTCTCGACGACCTCGCCCATGAATTCGTGGCCCAGGATGTCGCCCGCCTCCATAGTCGGAACGAACCCGCCATAGAGGTGCAGGTCCGACCCGCAGATCGCGGTGGAAGTGACGCGAATGATGATGTCGTGCTGGTTCATGATTTGAGGGTCGGGGACCGTCTGCACACGAACGTCGTTCTTGCCCATCCAGCAATTGGCTCTCATCGGGTGTCTCCTTTCGTGCGATTAATGCTGATACGCAGGCTGTTCAGGCGGGTGCGCCGGATGCATGCCTGGCTGGGCGCTCGCGTCGGATTGGGTGACCTCTCCCACTTCGAGCACCTGCTTGAAGTTGCGGAGGTCGTGCATGATCCTCCGGCCGAGATCCATTTTCAGCAGCTTGCCCACGGTGGCGGCGCCACGGTTGCCCGAGAAATCCATCGTGACGCGGACCAGCGTGCCGCGCCCCCCGGGTGCCCGCTCGAACTGCACAGACGCCGGAGTTGTCAAACGCGGAGCCTTCGACCGAGCGCCAGCCGATCATGGCATTCGGAGTGTCGATGATGGTCTCAGCGTCCCACTCGACCTGTGCGCCCACGGGACCTTTGGCGATCCAGTGCGTGCGCCGGTCGCCGGTATAGCGGACCGACTCCAGGTAGTCCATAATCCGCGGGAGGTTCTGGAAGTTGCGCCAGAATGCGTAGGCATCTTCGATGGGTTTGTCCAGCATGATGGTTCGCACCACGCGAGTGTCTCGGGAAGCGCCGTTGCTTTGATCCCCGTTTGCGCGTAGTGATTGCGCGCAGTAGATGTCAGCCGCGGTGACGCCGATGACGCTTGCCAGGGCGAAAAGCACCCGCGCCCTGTCATTTCGATCGTCGCGGAGCGCGACCGCCAGGGACGAGAGATCTACAGCATCTCCGGCAACCCGCCCCCAGACCCAGCCTGCGGGCCTGGGCTGGCTAAGGATGCCGAGGCCCGCGGCAAGTTCGCGGGCGCCGTACAGACGTAGAAGTGTTCGTTGTTTTGAATTGCGGCTAACACCGCATATGGCGGCAATGGCTTCGGGCGCAAGCACCTCTGCCAAGCCGAGACCTACAGAGAACCATCCCAGGCCGTTGGTCAGGCGATCTGCGGAACTACGATCGCCTGAAGGACCGGGACTGACAGGAGCGTTTGTTGTAGCCATCGCTGGCCTCCTTCCGGTTGCTCTCAGTTTAAAGTCGGTTTTGGCCAGGTGTGGGTGTTCAATGATGCAGTTTGCGAGGTGCAGAAGATCGCTATCTTCGTCAGCGTGGCCATCATCACAAAAGCAATCTTGCGCTGATATTCGCCCGATAGTTGCGGATGACGGGACCAGCCAACGTATGCGGCGCTCATGCCTCCGAATCGTTGACCTAGGGCCTGCTAGACAAGTGTACGCATGCGACACCAGGGCCCAATCTGGTAAGTCACGGGATTTGAAAAAGCAGCCATCACTGCCGTTTCCCGCCAGTAATCGAGCCGGCTTGTACTTATGAACGACTCTCGCGGTCTCCCGCTCGCGATTCCGTCTGCTCCTGGAGGAGCACCACATTGTGGGGGAACGGCATGTCAATTCCGGCGGCATCGAGGGCCAGCTTGATTCCTGTCGCTACCTTGTCGCGGACGCGCATGACATTTGCCTGCTGCGCCTCGGTCCAGAAATAGACGGCCAGGTTCACAGAAGACGCGGCCAGTTCGTCCACATAGACCGCGCATGGCGGCTCTTCGAGCACACCCTGCGTATCGCGCAGGACCTGCATGATGGTTGATCGCGCTTTTTCGATGGAGTCCGGATATCCGATGCCGACGACGAATTTGGCGCGGCGCCGGCCATACGCGGTTCGTACCAGAATGGCGCGGGTGAATACATCCCCGTTCGGCAGAATCACGCGCTCGCCATCGTAGGTGGTCAGGCGGGTTGCGCGGATGTCGATTTCCTCGACGGTCCCTTCATAGTCTCCGGAACGAATCTGGTCACCCACGATGAATGGGTGTCGCAGTAGGATCAAAATGCCGGCGAAGAAGTTCTGCAGGATGTCTTTGAACGCGAAACCCACCGCGACGGAAGTGATGCCGAGGCCGGTGACTAAATCTCCGGGCTTGAAGCTCGGAAACACAATGACCGCCGCCACCGAGAGACCGATGATGGTGATGGCCGCCGACGCCAGCCGACCGAGCAGTTCCGCCAGGTTTTCCTGCAGGCGCGTACGCTTCCCCGCGACGATGATGACGTTCTTGATCAGCCGCGCTATCAGCAGGAACACCACGAAGACCACCAGGCCGATGAGGATGAAGGGAGACTGTTCGATCAGTCCCACCCACAGCTTGGTAAGCGAACTCCAGAGAATGTTCAGGTTGAAGGATTGTTTGGCCATAAGAATTGCGCCCGGCGCGGCGCATGCGTAAACCAAGCGTCGGTGGGTGAGATCCGGAGTCCGGAGACTCCGCTATTTCATCATCGCGCTGCGACGGCGGTCTCGCGACCAGCTGACGCGAGGTCCAGCACCAATTGGCGCAGTTCGGCCGGAGTGATCGGGCCATAGACCGGCGGGCCAACGCGCACCGTGACGATAGGTCTCCAGACGTTTTCCCAGCTCCTGAAGACTTCCCCGCCCTTGCGGCTGAGCGGGTGGCCGTACAATCCATGGACGTGCATCGGGATGATGGGGGCGCCTGTGTCCGCGACCACGCGCTCGAAACCGCGCTCGAAAGGCTGCAGGTCACCGTCCAGCGAGATGCGGCCCTCGGGAAAGATGGCCACCAATTCGCCGCGTTCCAGTTCCGCTCGCGCCACACGCAGAGCGCGGATGGTGTTCTTGGGCGATTCGAGCGCGATCGGGATCGCATGCAGGATGCGGAAGAAGGGCCGGGCGAGCGGCTGATCGTAGATGGGCTGCCACATCAGGTAACGCGGGATGCGAGTGGTGGCGTGCCCGAGAATGACGGAGTCGGCGTAGGATATGTGATTGGCGGCCAGCAGCGCCGGGCCCGTGGCCGGAATGTGCTCGCGGCCTTCCACGCGGATCCGGAAGAGAAGCTTCGAGAACAGCAGCAGCAGCAGGCGTACCAAACGATCGGATTTCATGCGGGAGGCGACAGCGCTCAGACTGGGACGAAGCCGGAGAGGGTATTCATGGGGCTAGAAGGAAAGACGGTTCTTATTGGCTTCGATCTTCTTCGCGTCCACTCCGGGAACTTTTTCGAGGTCGTCGATGGTCTTGAAGTCGCCCTTCTCCGCGCGTTGTTTTATGATCGCGGATGCTTCCTTTTCCGGCAGCCGCAGGGCGGCTTGTAGGTCCTGTGAGGAGGCCTTGTTTACATTGAGTTTTACGGCAGGAGAGTTGGGGCCGAAGTTATTGGCCAGGTAATCGACGACCTTGTAGAACTCTTCCTCGGAGCCGTTGGCGCCACGCTGAATCATGTCGTCGACAATGGCCGCCCAGGTATCGCGAGTTTCCTGGCGCCCGATGACCAGTTCGGCGCCATGACACGAACCACAGATGGTCTGCGTGGTTTCCTTGCCGGGGCCATCGGGGAGCTTGAGGGCCTGTGCAAAGGCCGGAAACGCGGAAACGCTCAGAGAGAACGCCGCTGCGGAAATAAGCGTGAGTCGCACACCCTCATTATTGCTCCATTGCGATAGACTCGGGGCTGTGACAAACCGGCGCGAGTTGCTTGCATTTATGGCGGCGAGTCCCCTCTGGAACGTGATGCGGGGACAGAGCCTGGCGGATGTAAACGAGCTGATCAAAGACCCAAAGGGCGCTATTAACGTCATGGACTTCGAGGCGGTGATGCGGTCGAAGGTTCCGCCAGCGCATTTCGCGTATATGGCGACGGGCGTGGACGACGATGCGACTTTGCGGGCGAACCGCGCCGGGTTCAGCCAGATTCAGCTGCGGCCCCGGCGGATGATGGATGTGAGCACGTCGGATCTGCACGTCGATTTGTTTGGCACCCGGTGGGAGACGCCGATCTTCATCGACCCGGTGGGGAGCCAGCGGGCGTTTCATCCGGATGCGGAAATTGCGACCGCAGGCGCGGCTAAATCGAGAAAGACGCTGCAGATCCTCTCGACGATGAGCAGCTCGCCAATTGACAAAGTGGCGGAGGCGGCGGGCCGGCCGCCGTGGTTTCAGCTCTACGCAACGTCAAAGTGGGAAGCGACGCAGAAGATGGTGAAGCGGGCGGAAGACGCGGGCTCGCCCGTGCTGGTGCTCACGGTGGATCTGACGGTGGGGCGGAACACGGAGACGCTGACGCGAGGCAGGAGGGCGGATTCGCGGCAGTGCTCAACCTGCCATCCGGTGGGTGCGCAGCGTTCCTATGCGCGGTATCCAATGTTCACTGGCGTGGACACAACGGGCATGCAGACGTACAACTCCGCGATGACCTGGGGATTCATTGAACGGCTGCGCGGGCTGACGAAGATGAAGCTGGTGCTTAAGGGACTGGAGACGCACGAGGACGCCAAACTCGCCTGCGAACACGGTGTGGACGCCATTGTGGTTTCGAACCACGGCGGACGCGCGGAAGAGAGCGGACGCGGCACGATCGAGTGTCTGCCGGAAGTGCTGGAAGCGGTGAACCGCCGCGTCCCGGTGCTGATCGACGGCGGGTTCCGGCGCGGCACCGACATCTTCAAGGCGCTGGCGATGGGGGCGCGGGCCGTGGGGATCGGGCGTCCGTATATCTGGGGTCTTGGAGCGTTCGGCCAGGAAGGGGTGGAGCGCGTGCTGGACATTCTGCGCACCGAGCTGGATTTGACGATGCGGCAGTGCGGGGTGCGGGCCGTTTCGGAGATTACGCCCGCGCATATCAGGGTGAAGGGCTAAGCGCCGATGGATTCCGCGATTTCGCATCATACGTATCCCGCGCTGCACAACGCGATGTGGCCGGGCCTTGTCGGCAAGGGACCGGATTCCGAGCCGTTCATCGATCTCGACACGATGCTGAAGCTGACGGCGGACGCGGAGGTGGACGGCGTGCGGTTCGATGGCGTCGATCTGTTTCTCTCGGCGCCGCATACCGATATCGATTCTTCAGACGACGACTTGGCGCGCCTTGCGGAGAAGCTGCAGGGCTTACATCTGCGGGCAGGCTCGCTGGTAGCTCCGGTGTGGCCGCCGACGGGCGGCGGATCCGCAATGGGCAATGAGGAAGAGCGCGGCCGCTTTCTGACCCAGGTGAAAAAAGCGTGCGCGGTCGGGACAGCAGCTGCGGAAGCTCGGCGTGCGGCCGTATGGGGTGATTCGGATCGATTCGGCGGCGAGCCCGGCGGAGTGGGCGAAGGATCCGGCGGCGGGAACGAAGCGGATTGCGGAGACGTTTCGCGAGGCAGGCACGATTGCAATGGATCACGGAGAGAAGCTCGCGGCGGAGGGCGAGATCTGCTGGGCCGGCATGCACAGCTGGCGGCGCAATGTGGAACTGCTGGAGGCCGTGGGGATGCCGGAAGCCGTTGGGTTCCAGGCGGACATGGCGCACACCATGCTGTTTACGATGGGCCACAACGCGCCGGAGGACCGGCTGCTGCCGCCCGATTTCGAATGGGAACAGAGCGAGCGGCTGGCCGAGGCTTACCGGGAGATGGCGCGCGCGCTGCGGCCGTGGACCTTCGATTTCCACGTCGCGCAGAACGACGGCACGGTGAAGGGCTCGGGCTCGCACGACAAGACGGGCCGGCACTGTCTACCGTTCGATCCGAATGGCAAGCTGGACATTGTGCGCGAGGCAGGCGCGTGGATGCGCGACGACAATGGACAGGCTGACGCGCGCGTTCGAGCACATCTGCTGGGATGGCTGCATGTTCCCGAATGCGGTGATGCTTCAGCAGGGAACGTGGAATGACGTGCTGCGCACGATGATAGCGGTGCGCGATGCGCACGGCTGGGACTAAAGACCCGCAATGAAGAATTTGAATATCGGGATGATTGGCGGCGGCTTCATGGGCCGCACACATTCAAACGCATTCAGCAGGGTGACGAATTTCTTCGATGTCCCTTTGCGGCCGGTGCTGAAGACGATCTGTGCGCGCAACGGCGAACGCGCCGAGGCGTTCGCCGGTCAGTGGGGCTATGAGCGAGCGGAAACCGACTGGCGGCGGCTGGTGGAGGCTCCGGACATCGATCTGATCGACATCGCGAGCCCAAACGATACCCACGCGGAGATCGCGATAGCCGCGGCTGCGGCGGGCAAGATGGTGATGTGCGAGAAGCCGCTGGGCCGGAATCCGGCTGAATCGGAAGCGATGACCGCAGCGGTGAAGAAGGCTGGCGTCGCCAACATGGTTTGGTACAACTACCGGCGGGTGCCGGCTGTGATGCTGGCGAAGCAGCTGATCGAAGAAGGCCGGCTGGGAAGAATTTTCCACTACCGCACGGTGTTCCTGCAGGACTGGACTATCTCGCGGGAGCTGCCGCAGGGCGGCGAGGGGCTGTGGCGGCTGGACGCGAGTGTGGCGGGAAGCGGTGTGACGGGAGATCTGCTGGCGCACAACATCGATACCGCGATGTGGCTAAACGGCGGGATTGACGAAGTTTCCGCGATGACGGAAACGTTCATCAAGGAACGGAAGCACACGCTGACCGGTAGAACCGAGCCGGTGCGGATCGACGATGCGAGCGCGTTTCTCGCGCGCTTCGGCAACGGATCTCTGGCGACGTTCGAGGCAACGCGCTATGCGCGCGGGCACAAGGCGCTGTACACGCTGGAGATCAATGGCGAGCGCGGGTCGATCCAGTGGAATCTGCACGACCTGCACCGGCTGCAGTTTTTCGATCACGGGGATGAGGGGCGGCTGCGCGGCTGGCGCGACATTCACGTCACCGACAGCGAACATCCATATATGAAGCATTGGTGGGTGCCGGGACTGCAAATCGGGTACGAGCATACGTTCATCCATCAGGCGGCCGACTTTCTGGCGGCGCCGGAGAAAGCGTCGCCAAATTTTGAAGAGGCGCTGCGGACGGACTATGTAACGGACGCGGTGCTGCGCTCGGCGGCGGAGCGGAAATGGATCAAGGTCACGAACTGATATGAGACAAATTCTGTTGCTGGTCAGCTTTTCGGCGCTGCTGTGCGCGCAAGCGGTGAAGCCGCTGGAGGAGACCGGTTTTCACGAGATTTTCGATGGGAAATCGCTGGCGGGATGGGACTGCGACCAGGATTTCTGGAGCGTGCGCGACGGTGTCATGGTGGGCGAGACGCGGGCGGACCACCAGCCAAAGCAGAATATCTTCTGTATCTGGAAGGGCGGGTCCCCGGCGGATTTCGATCTGAAGCTGCAGTACCGGTTGACGGGAGCGGACACCGGAAACAGCGGCGTGCAGTACCGCAGCGTGGAACTGCCGGAAGTGGCGAAGTGGGTGCTGAAGGGCTATCAGGCGGATATCGACGGCAAGCAGCAGTATACGGGACAGATCTATGAAGAGCGGAATCGCGCCTTCCTGGCTCTGCGCGGGCAGATCGCTTACGTACCGGATGGAAAGAAGGTCGGGTCCATCGGATCAGTGGGTGACGGCAATGAGCTGAAAAGCCTCATCAAGGTGAACGACTGGAACGACATCGAAATCATTGCGCGCGGGAATGTGCTGGTGCAGCTGATCAACGGCCGCGTAATGAGCGCGCTGGTGGATGACGACAAAGCCAATCGGAAAATGGAAGGCGAGATCGGAATTCAGCTGCACAAGACAGCGAATGCGATGAAGATCGAGACGCGAAACATTCGGATCAAGACGTTTTAGAGCGGTTTCAGACGCAGGTTTCGGAACTCCACCTTCATAGGCGGGCCCACATGAACCTGCATTCCCAATTCGCCGTCCATGCGCCGCCGGGGCGCGTCATCGTCGATGACCACGCTCATCACATGCCCATTGAGAATGTGGATCAGCAGATTGCCGCGAACAATGAGGTGGTATTCGTTCCAGCCGTCGTTTTTAATGTAGGCGGCCAGTTCGGCGTTATCGCCGACGGAGGCAATCATACGCGGGGTCTGGCCCTCAGCGATGTGCGTGAACTGGCCGCGCAGCGCGAGAAAGGTGCGCCCACGCTCTTCATAATTCTGGCCGGTGTAGCGCAGGCCCTGGTGAAACTCGGGGCCGTCGATATCGGCCTGATAGCCTTCCATCACCCAGCGGACGTCGGGCAGTTCGACGCTGCGGTAGTTGATGCCGCTGTTGCCTTTGGCGGTGATCCGGTACTCCGCTTTTAGTTCGAAATCCTTTGTCTTACCGCCGCGCCAGATGATAAAGCTGTTGAACTTTGGAATGGTCCCCGCGAGGGTCTCGCCGGTGATTGCGCCGTTCTCCACGCGCCAGTACATGGGGTCGCCGTCCCAGTTGTTGAGAGTTCGGCCGTCAAAGATTTGAGTGAAGCCCGTGTCATCGGCCACCATGGGGTCCGGCATCTTTTGAGGGCCGGGTTTGGGCGGCTGGGGGCCGGACTGCTGGGCTAGAAAGAGAAGCACGAACAGCAGGCGCATCACCGCTCCATGTAGACGCCGAAGGCGTAGAGCGTGCCGTCGCCGGTAGTGAAGAAGACGCGCCCGTTGGCGATGCTGATGCCCGTGAGGTTGGCGGGCGAAGTGACCTGATTGCCTGTGGTGTAAATCTCCGAGCCGGTGAGCGCATCGAAGGCATGGAGCACCGCATGCGATTTCGCGCCGGTACCGCTGGCAAGGGCGAACACCACGCCTGCCGTAATGACCGGAGGCTGCGGGGAATCCATGTCGGGCGAGGTCCAGGCCTGGGAGAGCACCGGCTTTCCGTTTTGCTCTTCCAGCTTCATGGCGACGATGGCGCCTTTCCCAGTGGCGGCGGATTTCCACACCGGCGCGAGTACCCAGCGCGTGCCGGCGGGGTCCTGCCAGCTCGAGAGACCGCCCCAAACGGTGCCGATGACGGGAGTTTTGGAGACCGGGGCATCGAAGGCGGTGGAATCAAAGAGATACAGCGAGCCATCATGGGCGGCGATGACGACGAATTCGTGATCCTTATGGGTGAAGACCACTGGGGCAACTACGCCGCCGGGCGCGCCGGAGAAGGAATGCTCGAGGGCGAGGGTGCGGGGAGCGAGCGCGACCAGCGGATGGTCGGCAGTGGAGGCGTAGACCGCTCCATCGTTGCCGATGGCGAGCGCGCTGGTGCTGCCGTGGAACGTAGCAGGCGCGGGCGGCGCGGAAGCCGGACCTTTGGGATCCACAGCGGAAAGATCAAGGGCCCACACGCCCGCGGGGGCTCCGCCGCAGGCTGTGGTGGTTGTGTAGATCGCGCCATCCGCAATGGTAAGGCTGGACGCTTCGGAATCGGCCGGCAGGAAGGGAATGGCCGGGAGCAGATCGTCCCCGTTGGAGGTATTCAGCAGGTGAAGCTTGCCGTCGCGGGAAACCGAAAAGGCGGGACGGGGCGCGCCAAATCCGCCGGCCGCAAGCACTCCGCGATTGACAGGCGCCGCTCCGCCGGGCGCGGGACGCTGACGGGCGCCGAAGTTGGTGGGAGGCGTGAGCGCGGCCGCGGCGGTGGCTCCGCCGCAGGGGCCGGATTTCGCGGCTGTACTGAAGCGCTTTTGCCAGAAGATGCGATCGGTATCTACATCGATGGACCAGATGGTGTCGGAGCTGCCGGTGACGAAGGCAAGCTCCTTGAATCCCCGGTAGGAGATGAGTTGGCCGATGACCACCGGAGGTGTGAGCGTGCGTAGGCCGCCCTTCGCGGTTTCAAGGCGGCGTTTCAAAACCAGTTGGAAGTCCTTGACGTTTTCGCGGGTGATGCGCGAATCGGCCTTTTCCCAGTTGGTGTGCTGGGCGTCGCCGCCGTAGAAGGACCAGTCGAGAGGCCGCCCCTGGCCAAACGCGGCAGGGGCAAGGACAGCGGCGAGCAGTGCCGCGGCCGGGAAGCGTGTCATCGAGCGCTTCCCTCCAGGCCAAAACAGTAGAGAATGCTGTCGTAAGTGGCGATGTATACGCGGCCGTTGGCGACCGAAAGGCCGCTGAAGTGGTTGAACGACTTGATCTGGTCTCCGCTGGAATACAACTCTTTGCCGGTCTCCGCGTCGAGCGCGTAGAGCACGGCGTGAGTGGAATTCTTGATCCGCTCCGGGCTGGCGTCGTAGAGACCGCGATCGGCGTAGGCCTGCCGCGTATTTTCGCCGTTGCCGTAAGCGTAGATGACGCCGTTGGCGATCACGGGCGGCTCAGCCTGATCCATATCGCGCGACATCCAGGCGGGGTTCAGGTGAAATTTGCCGTTGCTCTCTTCGACTTTCAGCGCGACCACAGCGCCGTGGACCACCGGACCCCAGGAAACCGGCACTTTGAACTCGGGGTGCACAGGCCCCCAGAAGGGAGTGAGCACCCAGCGGGTGCCGCGTCCATCCTCCCAGGACGCCATGCTGCCCCAGATCCCAGCGGACTGAAAATCGGTCTCTTCATTGCACATGAGCGGCGTGCGGTCGAGCGGGGTGCGGTGGTCGGCCCCTCCGGCGGATTTGGTGTCCAGCAGCATCATGCGGCATTCCTTGCTGCCGGTAACCATAAGCTCGCGGCCCTTAAAAGGGAAGATGGCGGGAGTGACCTGCATGTCGAGGTCGCGCTTCTGCAGCCAGACCGAATTCGACGGGATATACCAGTCTTCGATCTTCAGTTCCTTATCTTCCACGCGAGCGCCGATCAGCCCGTTGCCATAGACGCGGTTGGCGGGGTCGTAGCGCCCGTCTCCCGTGGGAGCCCACGCGGTGCCAGTGGAATCGATGGCTGCGCCCTGACGGCCCCAAAGGCCGCCGCTTTTGGGATTGGCGGTCATCACTTTCTTTTCGGGATCGGTGAGATCGACCGCCCACATCTGATTGGGATTGCCGGCGCAGCCCTGGGAGGTGGTGGTGAAAATGAGATTCTTCCAGAGATTCAGCGCGTACGACTTACCATTCGGATAGCCGAAGGCGAACGGCGGGGCCAGGTCTTCCCCGTTGGCAACGTTGAGGGAGTGAATCTTGCCGTCGCCGGCGAGCGCGTAAACTGCGCGACCGCCGGAAGCATCGGCTGGGCCGATGACGGGCGTGGCGGTCTGGCCGGTGGGACATAACGGGTCACCGGGACGGCCTGCGCGCGCCGGGGTGGGGTATTCAAAATGTTTCCGCCAGAGAACTTTGCCGGTCTCGACGTCGATGGCGTAGATGTTATCGGCCACCCCCGCTTCGATGGCAATCTGCCTGGGGCCCCCCGGGCCGGGCACGCCTTCCACGATGAGCGGCGGGAACAGCGAGTGCATCTCGTGGGGCACGTTATCGAGTTGCAGCTTCCACAATATCTTCAGGCCTTTGACGTTGTTGCGGTTCAGGAGTTTCTCATCGCGCTGCCAGTTGGTCCGCTGCGAATTGCCGCCGTCGGTGGGCCACTCCGCGGCGGCGAGCAGCCCCAGCCCTGCCGCGAAGGCGGTCAGCATTTTGGAAGTTTGCATCGCCTCACAGTTTATATCGGCCGTGCGGCCGGGGGCGGGAGGGGCGTGCTAGTTTCGTTCCTATGGATCAACTCTCGCTGCTGATTGTGACGAACGCGAAAGAGGGCCGGCCGCCCCTGCTGGACCGCATGCCTCCGAACGTCCGGACCACTGTCGGCATTACGGCGGAGGACTTCGCCGGCGTGATTGAACACGCCGATGTGATCTTCACCTGGGGGGCAAAGCGCGACGTGATGGAGCAGCTTTTAGCGCGGGCGAAGAAGCTGAAGTGGATTCATTCGCGCTCGGCCGGGCTGGACAGCCTGTTGTTCCCGGCGCTGGTGGAAAGTGCGGTACCGCTGACCAACGGAAAGGGTGTGTTCAGCCAGTCGCTGGGGGAATTTGCCATTGCGGGAGCCATGTTTTTCGCTAAGGACATTCCGCGGATGATGCGGAACCAGAAGGCGGGGCGGTGGGAGCAGTTTAATGTAGAGGAACTGCGGGGCAAAACCATGGGGATTGTGGGCTACGGCGACATTGGCCGCGCCTGTGGAGAGCGGGCGAAGAGTATGGGGATGCGCGTACTGGCGCTGCGCCGGAATCCGGAGCATTCCGAGGGGGACACGGTGCCCGACCGTATCTTCGGGTTTGACGGGCTGCACGAGCTGCTGCGCGAGAGCGATTACGTGGTGGCGGCCGCCCCACTGACCCCACAAACGAAACATATGCTTTCCACTGCGGAGTTTGCGGCGATGAAGAGGACCGCTGTGATTATGAATGTGGGGCGTGGCCCGGTGATTGACGAGGAAGCGCTGGTGGAGGCGCTGCGGAACAAGGAGATCCGCGGGGCGGCGCTGGACGTGTTCGAAGTGGAGCCGCTTCCGGAAGGCCATCCTTTTTACCACATGGAGAACGTTCTGGTCTCGCCGCACTGCTCGGACAACACCGAGGACTGGCTGGACCAGGCTATGCTGTTCTTCTATTCCAACCTGGAAAGATTTCGTAAGGGACAACCCTTAGAAAATTTGGTGGACAAGCACCGAGGGTACTAGTCCTCTTTCGATTTAACCTTAAGAAAACACAGGAATGTGTTGCTCCACACAGGCCAGAGCGGCTCATTTGTGTTGTATCACACCCGAAATAACAATTCTTACTCCTTTCGATAATGGGACCCCTGTATCCTCGGGAGGTATCTTCTGACGAAGATCCAAATCGGAGGAGTTCAAGATGTTTCGGTTTTCAAAGGTTATGCTTTTTCTAGGGACAGCTGCTACACTGCCCCTGACGTTTGCCACCACGATCGTGCCGGGGGCACTTCCCGTCGCTCCGGATCAGTTTACAACCACAGCTTTCACGCAGGTGGCGACCACCGGCATGCAGACGGTGACGACAACGTTCTCCCCAACATTTATCGCGACCTATACAGAAACGGTTGTGATGGACGCTAACAACGTATTCTGCGCAGGATGCCTGGATTTTCTGATTGGCGTGGTTACCGACTCAAGCTCGGCGAGTGGGATTATCGAACGCGTTACGGCTGGTTCGTTCGGGGCTTTCTCCGCCGACGTGGGCTACAACACCACCAATTCGAACGGTACTGAAGTGGTACCTGCGACCGTGGACCGGAGCACGAACGGAAACGTGATCGGGTTCAACTTCTTCCCGACCGCTATCAACCCTGGACAATCAAGTGTCTTTCTTGAAATCCAGACCAACGCACGCTCGTTTACTACGGGCACGGTTTCGATTCAGGACGGCGTGTCCAACACGGGACCCGGGTTTGCCCCGACAAGCGTTCCGGAACCGGGAACCATGTTCAGCATCGGCGCTGGACTGCTGGCCGTCGGCTGCTTCGGACTGCGCCGCCGCAAGGCCTAAGCACGTTGCGACGTTTGTACGTATCAAGGCCCGGGGCTTCGGCCTCGGGCTTTTTTAGTTTCCGAGGTACCGGGCGTAGACGGAGCGCGCCACCGACAGGTCCGTTGTCCCCTTAACGATCGCGCGGCCATCGGGGAACACAGTCAGTTCGTACGGGTCGCGGAAGAATCGCAGGGCGAATTCGTTGGACCGGACCACGCCGAGAGTCGCCAGCCGCGAAGCAAGATCCTTAAGGTCCATACGGCGCGCTTGATCGTGGATCTGTACGGCATTTCTGCCACATAGGCTAACGGGAGGCCGATGCAGGCCGTTCAGCCAATCCAGGCGTCCACGGGCGCAGGCCGGGCAATCCGGATCGCGGGCGGGAGTGGCGGTTTCGCGAATCGCACCGCTCCAGGTGTCGAGGGACAGAATGGAACGCCTCATGGCACCCGCATTGCCGGAAAGGTACTTGAGGGCTTCAGCAGCCTGAAAACCAGCGATCAGCATTGTGATGGACGCCAGCACGCCAGCCGTCTCACAGGTGGGCTGAGCGCCTGAAGGCGGATCGGGATAGACACAGCGAAGGCACGCAGTGTCACCAGGGAGCACGGACATAGTCAGTCCGGCGGTGCCGACCGCCGCGCCATAGATCCAGGGAATGTGCGACTCGACGCAGAAATCGTTGATCAGGTAGCGGGTCTCAAAATTATCGGTACCGTCCAGGATGAGATCGGCGCCTTCCAGAAGATCGCGCGCGTTTCCCGGCTCCAGATCGGCGGTCACGGGGTCCACGCGTATGGTGGAATTCACTTCGCGCAGCCGGCGGGCAGCAGCCACCGCTTTGGGCAGGGACTGAGCGGCATCAGCTTCCGAAAACAGAACCTGGCGGTGCAGGTTGCTCGCTTCCACGAAGTCCCGGTCGATCAGGCTGATACGGCCGGTACCGGCCCTCGCCAGGACCTCCGCCTGGACACTGCCGAGCGCGCCGCAGCCGACGATAATGGCGTGCGCGGCGCTCAGATGGGACTGTCCGTTTTCACCCCACACAGGACAGAGAATCTGCCTTTCATAACGTTCCTTCATTTCGGTGGGTTTATGTTCAGATGGTAACAACGCTACGATAGCGGTAGTGCGTCCACGCCATAGTCTTCGCACTCTCCTGCATTGGGGTCAGGTTCGCCGAGCAACGGCCGGCGCGTTGTGGTGGATGCTCTGCGGCAGCCTGCTGCAGGCCGATCCTCAACAGTTTGAAGGCCTGACAATCGCCGCGATCAACTTCGATCCTCCCATTGCCTCTCAGAGCGTGGAGCCGGTCGAATTGAAGGACATTCTCCCGCTGAAAGTGAACACGCCGCTGCACCTGGCGGATGTGCGCAGCACCATCGACAGGCTGTACGCGACCGGGCGCTACCAGGACATCGCGATCGATGCGGAACCCGCCGCGGGCAACGCTGTCACAATCCGAATTGCGACAAAGAACAGCTGGTTTATCGGGAGAGTTTCCGTTGCTGGCAAGCTGGGCGAGCCCCCGAACGCGGAACAACTGGTGAACGCGGCGCGGCTGGACCTGGGCACGCCTTTCCACGCGGCGGATGTGAAGACCGGGGAAGCCAACATCACTCACCTGCTGGTGCAGAACGGCTACTACGAATCGGCCGTGAGTTCCTCTCTGGACTACTCGAATGAGGCACAGCAGGTGAATGTCGTGTACCACGTGGAGACCGGCAAGCGAGCGCGGTTCAGCATGCCGGTGATCACAGGAAATCCGGAGCTGCCGAATAAGACCATCATCAAGGCCACGCGGTGGAAGGAACTGATTCTGAAGAAATGGCATCCGGTGACCCAGGCGCGGGTGCGGCAGGGGCTTGACGGAGTCCGCAACAAGTTTACGAAGTCGGACCGGCTGCTGGCCACGGTGGAACTCAAGGCGCTGGATTTCAACAAGCCGACTTTGTCAGTAACTCCGCGGCTGGAGATCCAGGCCGGGCCGGTGGTCTCGATCAAGGGCGTCGGAGCCAAAGTGAAGCGCAAGGTTCTGGAAGAAAACGTCCCCGTGTTTCAGGAGCACGCGGTGGATCCGGACCTTCTCGAGGAAGGCCGGCGGAACCTGCAGGAAGAATTTCAGGCCAAAGGATATTTTGAGGCGACGGTACGGTACAACGAACAGCGTGTGGTGAACGGGAAGCAGGAGATCGATTACATCATCTCGCCAGGCGAACGCCACACCTTCGTCAAGCTCTCCATTCAGGGCAACCAGTACTTCACTACTGATGCGATTCGCGAGCGCCTGTTTCTGCAGCCGAAATCGTTTCAGTTCCGCCGCGGGCGGTACAGCGAGGCGTTTACGCGGCGGGATGAGCAATCCATCTCGAATCTCTATCAGTCCAACGGCTTTCGCGACGTGGCGGTGAGCGCAGATACGCAGGATAACTACGGCGGGAAGCAGGGCAATGTCGCGGTCACGCTCAAGATCGTGGAGGGACAGCAATACATCGTATCGAGCCTGAAGGTCACCGGGAACACGCTGCTGGATTTGAAGAGCGTCCTGCCGCTGCTGAGTTCGGCAGAGGACCAGCCCTACAGTGACTTCAACGTCGCGGAAGACCGCGACACCATCCTGACCTACTACTTCGAGAACGGCTTTCCCAATGCCTCCTTCGATTTCGCCACCTCGCCGGGAGCGAATCCGAAGCTGGTGAATTTGCAGTTTCATATCTCCGAAGGAAACCGGCAGTTTGTACGCGAGGTGATTACTTCCGGCCTGGTTCACACGCGCCCGGAGCTGGTGGCGCGGAATGTTTCCTTGAGTCCGGGAGATCCGCTTTCGCCGGTTGCGATGTCGGATATCCAGAAGCGCTTGTACGACCTGGGAGTGTTCGCCCGGGTGAATATGGCGGTTCAGAATCAGGACGGCTCGACGGAGCGCAAGTACGTGATTTACGACATTCAGGAAGCGCGCCGCTATTCCGTGACGGTGGGCTTCGGCGCGCAGCTGGCGAACATCGGCGGCAGCAATGCAGCGGACAGTCTGGCCAATCCGGCCGGCGCGGCGGGGTTCAGCCCGCGCGTGTCGCTCGATGTGACGAGAATCAACTTCCTCGGCCTGGGCCACACCATTCGCTTCAGCACCCGCTACTCCAGCCTAGACACGCGCGGCCTGGTGGATTATCTGTGGCCGAAGATTCTGGGCCACACGAAAACGGATTTGAAGTTCGAACTGCTGTTCGACGATGCGCACGATGTGAGGACATTCGCGGCGCGGCGGGAAGAAGGGTCCGTGCAGCTGACCGACCGATTCTCAAAGTCGCTGACGGCATTCCTGCGATTCACTTACCGCAACGTGATGGTCAGCAATTTGAAAATCGCGCCGGAACTGCTGCCCCTGCTCTCGCAGAGCGTACGAGTGGGGATTGTATCTGTCAACCTGGTGCAGGACCGCCGGGACGACCCAACGGATGCGCACCGAGGTCTTTACAACACGCTGGATGTGGGTCTGGCGGCGAGGCAATTCGGCTCGAATACGAGTTTCGCGCGGCTGCTGGGGCGCAACGCCACGTATCACCCAATTGGCAAGAAGCTGGTGCTGGCGCGGCAGACGTCCTTTGGCGTGGAGCCGGCGTTCTCCGTCTCGAAGTCTTCGGACCCCAATGATCCGATCCCGCTGCCGGAGCGTTTCTACGGCGGCGGAGGCAACTCCATGCGCGGCTTCCCCGAGAATCAGGCGGGGCCGCGGGATCTGGACACCGGGTTTCCGCTGGGAGGGTCGGCCCTGTTCTTTAACACGACCGAACTGCGGTTCCCCTTGTTTGGGGACAGCATCGGCGGCGTGGTATTTCACGATTTTGGAAACGTCTTTGACCGGTTCAGCAACTTCTCCTTCCGCTTTTCGCAGCGAAACGATCAGGATTTCGACTATATGGTGCACGCGGTTGGTTTTGGCATCCGTTATAAGACGCCAATCGGGCCGGTGCGCGTGGACGTGGCCGACAGCATCAACGCGCCGCGCTTCAATGGATTCGGGGGCACTTATCAGCAGTTGGTACAGTGCGCCATCAACAATACCTGTGTGGCGTCGCCGCAGCGGGTAAGCCGGTTCCAGTTTTTCTTTTCGATCGGGCAGGCGTTTTGATGCTGCGCGCCACACTTTTGCTGTTGCTCGCCGCCGCCGCCAATGCGGAACTGCTCGACCGCGTGGCCGTGACGGTCGGGACTCAGGTGATTACGGAAACCGAGATCGCCAACGAGATCCGCATGGATGCTTTTCTGAATCAGGAGCCGCCGAACTTCAGCGAGAAGTCAAAACGCGAAGCGGCTGATCGGCTCATCGAGCAGAAACTGATTTACCGGGAGATCGAGATGGGGCGCTACCCCCCGGCGTCGTCGCAGGAAGCCGGCGCCATGATGGACAAACTGGAAAAGACGAGGGCCCGCAGTCAGGGCGAATTTGCGGCCGCGCTGAAGAAGGCGGGGATCACCGCCGATCAGCTGCGCGAGCACCTGCTGTGGGGCTTGACGCTCTCAAACTTCATCGATCTGCGCTTCCGCCCGGCAGTGCAGGTAACGAGAAAAGACGTGCAGGACTACTATCAGAACAAGATTTTGCCGGCCACGAAGCCCGGGCAAAAGACCAGCCTGTCAGACGTGCGTTCTCAAATCGAACAGACACTGACGGCCGAGCGCGCCGACAAACAACTGGACGAATGGTTGAAAGACGCGAAATCCCGCGCGCATATCGACTTTCATCCCGCTGCGTTCGAGGCAGCCAAAAAATGAAGCGGCCGGTCAAAATCACGCTTTGGGTGATTGGTGCGATTCTGCTGCTGCTGATAGTGGTCGGCGTCACCGGTGTATTCGTCGCGCAAAGCCAGTGGCTGCGGGAGAAGGCGCGCGTCAAAATCATCGCGGCAATGGAAGACGCAACCGGCGGCCGCGTCGAGATTGGCAAATTCAAGTTCGACTGGCACACGCTGACGGCGGAACTGGACAACGTGGTGATCCACGGAACGGAACCGAAAACCGCAGCTCCGCTGCTGCAGGTGAAGACGCTGGTGGTCGGTTTGAAGATCATCTCGCTGTGGAAGGAAGATTTCGACATCGCACTGATGCGCATCGACGAGCCCCGCGTGGATCTGCTGATCGCGGCGGATGGCACGACCAACATTCCGAACCCGAAGACGCCGAGCAAGAGCAGTAAATCCGGCGTGGAAACCATTCTGGATTTGAAGATCGCGCAGTTCGCTCTGAACAACGGCTTCGCGGAGGTACATGCGGCGGGTCAGGAGCCGAAGGTGACTTCTTACGACGCGACCGCCCGGGATCTGCAATCAAAATTTGTGTACGAGGCAGGCAAGCCGGATTATCGTGGCACCTTCACGGCCGACCCTCTGGAGTTGCGCTACGGGCTGAATCGGCCCCTGCCGGTGAAAGTGACTCTGGCCGCCGAGATCGAGAAGAACCGGTTGAATCTTACGGGCGCCAAAATGGAAACCCCGGCTTCGCACGTCGAATTGACCGGGACGATGGACAGCTTCACCAGCCCGGTGATCACGGCCCGGTACGACGCCACGCTTTCCGTCGCGGAACTGGGCAACACGCTCCAGCTGAAGTCCAAACAATCAGGCACGGTACAAATGGCGGGCGACGCGCACTACGTAAGCGCGACGAACTATCTGGTCACGGGCAATCTGCATGCGAAGGACATCAGTTACGCGCAGCCGGGTCTCAGTGTGCGCAACGTCCGCGCCGATTCGGCAGTGGAGGCCGACCCAAAGAAAGTTAGTCTGAGCGGTCTCCGGATCGCCGCGCTGGGCGGCACGATTGCGGGCCAGGCGCAGTTGCGGGAGTTCGATGCCTTCGAAGCGAAAGGCCGGATGGAGCACTTTGATGTCGCCACGCTGGCGAGCCTCGAAACGAAGCAGAAACTGCCGTACGACGCCTCCATCAGCGGTCCGTTTGAAGTCAGCGGACGTCTTTCCGATCGGCGCAACGACCATCTGACTGCTTCGACGAGGCTGACCCTGACTCCCGCCGGGCGGGGTGTGCCTGTACAGGGATTGATTGACGCAAAGTATCAGGGCGCGCGCGAGGTGCTGGCTCTGGCGCCATCATTCGTGGCACTGCCAAATACGCGTTTAGAGGCTTCGGGAACGCTCGGGCAGGAACTGAAGATCCACGCGGAAACGCGGAACTTGGACGATCTGATGCCGGCAATCGCGGCTTCCGGACCGAATGCGCCTAAGACCCTGCCGGTCTCTCTGCAGCGCACCGCCACTGCACCTGGCGCTCTGATTTTCGACGGCACGGTAACAGGCAAACTCACTTCACCTCGCGTGGCCGGCCATGTGACAGGCAGGAACTTCGCTTACGCAGGTGAGGTGGTGAGTGCTGCGGACGCGGATTTCACGGCACAGAGCAACAATGCTACGGTTTCACGGGCCAGCGTGACCTACCGAAACCAGCGCGCATCCTTCAGCGGCTCCGTGGGCCTGCATAACTGGAAACCGGAGAACAGCGACCCGGTAACCGCGAATCTTTCCCTGCAGAACGCCCAGATTGCCGATCTGCTGGCCCTCGCGGGGCAAAAGGCCGTTCCCGCAACCGGCGTGCTAACGACCACCGCCACGGTCAGCGGAACCTTGGGCGACCCGCGGGCGACCGCGAACTTGACCGTCATGAAGGGATCCATCTACGAAGAGCCGTTCGACCGAATGACGGGCAAACTGGATTACGTCAATGGCGGAACGCAGGTGGGCACGCTGCAGCTGCGGGCCGGGCCGAAACAGGTGGATTTAAAGGCCACCTACCAGCACGCGGCGTCCGACTTTCTCACCGGCAGGATGGAGTTCCAGGTAGCCAGCAACCGCATGCGCCTCAGCCAGTTTCAGAATCTGAAGAAGTACAGGCCTGGCATGGATGGCGATATCCAGTTGAATGCCAGCGGCAACGTTCATCTGTCACAGACGGTGGCGACGCCGAAGCAGCCTTCCACCACGAAAGTGGAAATCGGAAGCCTGAACGCGAATGTCTCCGCAAATGGCGTGGTGATGGATGGACGCGCGCTCGGCAACACCAGCCTGACTGCTGTCACGCAGGGCCAGACACTCACGGCTCATCTGGAATCGAATGCCGCTCAGGCTTCCATCCGAGGCGATGGAAAGGTGCAGCTGACTGGCGATTACCAAACCACCGCGCAGGTGAACTTCTCGCAGGTGGATCTGGGTACGGTGACCCGGCTGGCAATGCCGCCGAAGGCCGGGCAGAACACCACGGTGGGCGGCTCGCTGGAGGGAAGTCTGAAGGTGGACGGGCCGGCGGCGAAGCCGACGCTGATGACCGCCGAACTCGAGATTCCGAAGCTGGAGGTGCGGCCGGACCCCATTCCCACGGCCGCCGCCAAACTAGGCGACATCACCATCCGCAACAAACAACCGATTCGCATCACGATGGCCAATCAGGTGGTGCGGATTCAAAGCGCCACGGTGACGGCGCGCAACACCGATTTCTCGCTTGCCGGGCAGGTGCGGCTTGCCGAAAAAAATGCCCTGAACCTGCGCGTGAACGGCGGCCTGGATCTGAGCATCGCGCAGGTGTTCGATACCGATCTCACTTCCTCGGGCACGCTCGAAGCGAATGCTACCATCACCGGCGCGCTCGACGCGCCGCAGTTTTCCGGCCGGGCGGACCTGAAAAACGGCAACGTGTTTGTCGCCGGACTGCCGAACGGGATCTACAACGCCAACGGCCGCGTCCTGTTCGATGGCAGCCGCGCAACCATTGAAACCCTGACGGCGGAAACCGGCGGCGGGAAGCTTAAGGCAACGGGCTTCGCGGCGTTTAGCTCCACCCTCGCATTCCGGCTGGAAGTAACGGCGAGCACTGTGCGCGTGCGTTACCCGGAGGGCGTGAGCTCAGTATCCGACGCAAGCCTCAGCCTCACCGGAACTTCCGAGCGAAGCCTGCTCGCGGGCAATGTCACGATTAACAAGCTCGCCTACAACCCGCGTTCGGACCTGAGCTCGATTCTTTCAGCAGCGCAGCCCGCTCCCACGCAATCGGCGGACACGGGCGTTCTGGCGGGCATGCAGTTTGACGTGCGCATCCAAACTTCACCGGACATCGAGTTCCAGACCGGCTTGGTGGAAGATCTGGAGACAGAAGCGGACCTGCGGCTGCGGGGCACCGCAAGCAGCCCGGCGCTGCTGGGCCGCATCATCATCGATCAGGGGAATCTGACATTCCTGGGAAACAAGTACGTGATCAACCAGGGAACCATTTCGTTCTTCAATCCTGTCAAAATCGATCCCATCCTGGATATCGATTTGGAAACCAAGGCGCGCGGTGTGGATGTCACGCTGACGGTCTCCGGTCCCATGACCAAGCTGAACGTGACGTACAGTTCTGATCCGCCGCTGCAGTTTGCGGATATCGTTGGCCTGCTGGCGACCGGCAAGACTCCTTCCGACCCGACGCTGGCGGCGCGTCAGACAGACACCACGACGCAATCCTGGCAGGAAATGGGAGCGAATGCGCTGGTGGGTCAGGCAATTGCCAATCCGGTGTCCGGGCGACTCCAGCGATTCTTTGGTGTCAGCAGACTAAAGATCGATCCGCTGCTTCCGGGCCTCGGCGGCGGAGGGAGCAGTGCCTCTTCCGGCAGCCCCGGCGCGCGCGTCTCACTCGAGCAGCAGATTACACCTAATATTGTGTTCGATTACGTGGTGAACACCAACAGCACCAGTTCACAGCTGGTACGCGTGGAGTGGGATTTCAGCCGGCAATGGTCGGCGGTGATTTTGCGCGAAGAGAACAGCGCATTTGGAATCGATTTCCTGTACAAAAAACGCTTTAAGTAATCTTTCTGACATCGGCTTAGGATGTGCTGTTTAGCAGCCGAGGTCCTATGTATCATCATCTAAAAAAATTAATGTATACGGTTCGGGTAGGTACGCCTGACCCGAAATTCGGAAACATGCTGCTCGAGCAATTTGGCGGGGCGAACGGAGAGCTGGCCGCGGCGATGCAGTACTCCGTTCAGGGCCTGAACTGCACCAATCCCGGAATCAAAGACCTGCTGATGGACATCGGGACGGAGGAACTGAGTCACCTGGAGGTGGTTGGAACCCTCGCGCGCATGCATCTGAAGCCGATGAAAACCGATCGTCACGCGGCGGAAGCCGATCCGCTTATCGCCATCGCTGGAGGCGGCGGCGTGGACCTGCGCAACTCCATGGGCAACGCATGGACGGCCGACTATCTGAAGATCACGGGCGAGATCGATGTCGATCTGCGGAGCAACATCGCGGCAGAAGCTCGCGCCAAGATCGTTTACGAGCGCCTGATTGATTTCTGCGAGGACCAGGGCAGCATCGATGCGCTGCAATTCCTGATGACGCGCGAGATCACGCATATGAAAGCGTTCACCGCGGGTCTGGAGAGTCTCGGTAAAGGCCGGTTTGTGATTGGCCAGATTCCGCCGACCTCGGGCCTTGTGGATCAGTACTTCAATGACTCCACTGGTACCGGCGACGAGGGCGAGAAGGACGTTCGCGGGCCATGGAATGAAGGCGGCGACTGGGAATTCGTCAATGCGCCGGCATTTCAGGAAATGACCTCTGAAAAGGCGGGTACCCGCTCCACCAGCGAGGGCAACGGGCACCAGTCGAAGTCCACCGAAACGGTGCTGAAGTAGCTTTGCAATCCGAAGTGCCGGAAGCTAATGCTTCTGGCACTTCGGGCAGAAATGCGTGCCGCGCTGCGCGACGAGCGTTCGCTGAATCGCCCATCCGCAGTTGAGGCACGGTTCGCCGGTGCGGCGGTAAACCCGGTGAAGGGTTTGAAAACTGCCGCGATTGCCGTCGGCGTCAACGTAATCGGAGATCGACGAGCCGCGGCGATCGATGGCTTCCTGCAGCACCTCCCGCATCGCATCATAAAGCGTGCGCGCTCGGTCCTTACGCAATTTCGAAGCGATCGCAAGCGGGTGAATTCTCGCCCGAAACAACGCTTCGTCCGCGTAAATATTCCCCATCCCACGCACGAACACCTGGTTCAGCAGCACAGATTTCACACGCGCTTTGCGAAGGCGCAGCAGCCTTGAGAACTCCTCCGCACCCACGTCCAGCGCATCCGGTCCCAGCTTTTGCACACGCGCCGGCAGTTCTTCCGCGCACTCGATGCGGCCGAACTGGCGGCTGTCGTTGTAGAGCAGCGTCCCCGCATCCAGCGTAAAAACGGCATGCGTGTGTTTCGCCGGCTCCCCGTTCCACAAAAGCTTCCCGGTCATACCGAGGTGGACAATCAGAAACCCCGTGGGGCGCAGTTCGAAGACAATGAACTTGCCGTAGCGCGTCACGCTATGTATCCGGCGTCCGCGCAGCAGGGCAACGGCTTCCGCCATGTCGCCCGGGAACACCCGTTTCTTCGTGAACTCCGCGTTGAGTATGCGCGTCCCGGTCACCTGCGGAGCCAGGCTGCGAACCACCGTTTCCACTTCCGGCAGTTCCGGCATCAGGGAAGGTCGATCAGGATATCGGCGCCTTCGATCCGGACTGGAAACACCGCCACTTTGGCGGACGGGTCGAAATCGTTTTCGCCGGTGCGGCAGTCAAAGTCCCACGCGTGCCAGGGACAGGTGATGCTGTCGCCGTTGACCATTCCCTGGCCGAGCGGGCCGCCCTGGTGGGGACAAGTACCGCCCATTGCGCGGATTTCGCCTTTGATGTTACAGAGCGCCACGGGCTCGCCGTTCCACATCACTTCAATAACGGAATCGGCCGGAACCTCCCGGAGCTGGGCTACTTTGACGAAGGCCATGCAAGAGGGTGAATCATGAGGGTAGTGTACCGCCGGGCCCGGCCAGACCGGGGGTTGCCAAAATCGGCATTCTGATATAATCGGGCTGGATGGTTTTCCGCCACCCCGCATTATCGCGGCCTGAGTTCTTCCCTTCCCCCAGCCACGTTTTCTCACTCTCTCAGGCCTGATGATTCGTTCATCTTTCGTTCCGGAGGTTTTACACCCAACTTAAATGACAACCAGTGTGCAGATCGCCCGCGGCATCGAGAGTTTGTACGGGACTCGCGATGAGAATATTCGCCTGCTCGAAACAGGCCTGAATGTCAGCACCCACCTGATCGAAAACTCCCTTGAAATCACAGGCGAGCCGGACAACGTCCAGCGCGCCGAACGCATTCTGCAGGATTACGTCACGCTGATTCGGGAAGGAGCCGTGTTCAACAACGGCGATCTTCACAACTACCTGCGGGTCGTAACGGAAGATCCCGATGTCACGCTGCGCGCGCTGGTGAACAGCGGCCGGCAGCGGAGTTTCGGCAAAAAGGTTCTGGCGCCGAAGACGGTGAATCAGCGGCGGTATCTGGAAGCGATCGAACGAAACGATCTGGTGTTTGGCATCGGACCCGCTGGTACCGGTAAGACTTACCTGGCGGTGGCGATGGCGGTTTCCGCGCTGCTGAGCAAACGGGTGAGCCGGATTATTCTGACTCGGCCGGCGGTAGAGGCGGGGGAGCGTCTGGGCTTTCTTCCCGGCACGCTGCAGGAGAAGATCGACCCGTATCTGCGGCCGCTGTATGACGCGCTCAACGATATGCTGGAAGCGGACAAGGTAGAGAAGCTGCTGGAGAAAAACGTGATCGAAGTAGCGCCGCTGGCTTTCATGCGCGGCCGCACGCTGAACGACAGCTTCATCATTCTGGACGAGGCGCAGAACAGCACCCCGGAGCAGATGAAGATGGTGCTCACTCGTCAGGGCTTCAATTCGAAAATGGTAGTGAACGGCGACATTACGCAGATCGACCTGCCCCTGGGGAAACGCAGCGGGCTGCTGGATGCTTCCGAGATCCTGGTGGGCGTGGAAGGCATCAGCTTTGTGCAGTTTAGTGAGCGCGATGTGGTGCGCCACAGCCTGGTGCAGAGAATAGTGAAAGCCTACGAGCGCCATAACGAAGCCAGCGGGCGCCAGATGACGTTGAAACTGTCGGATGTGCCGGCGGAAATTCCGCTCGCGGCCGCTGCCATTCCGCCCGGGCAATTGAGCGCCTGAGCGGAGACGTATGCCTTCTTCAGAACCATACGTATCGTTTCGACGCGTCCCGTCTTCGCTCGACCGCTCCCAAATCGAAAGCTTCGCCGAGACGCTGAGGAAGCGGTTGGCGAAGCGTCTGACCTTTCACTGCCTCATCACGACGGACGCCGAACTGCGGCGTTTGAACTCGCGCTTTCTGGGCCGCGATTACCCCACTGACGTGCTGTCGTTTCCGGAATCCGGAGATCTGGCCATTTCACTGCCTCGGGCGGCGGCTCAGGCTCGGGAATTCGGCCATCGCGTGGAAGATGAGATCCGCATCCTCATGCTGCATGGCGCCCTGCATCTCCTGGGCATGGATCATGAAACGGATGGCGGCCGCATGGCGCGTGCCGAAGCGCGATGGCGGAGCCGGCTCAGGCTTCCCACCGGGCTGATTGCCCGAGCGAACGCATGACTGCGCTGCTGCTGATTGCCGGTTTTGCTCTGGGAGTGCTGCTTTGCCTGGTCACGTTCGTCCAGACCCTGTATCTGGAAACCATGCGCCTGCGCACACGGGACATGCCGTCGCTGCAGTTCTTCAAATCCACGGTGGAAGACCGGATAGGCTTCGATACCGAAGAGGGCACGCTCAGCTTCTCCCTGCTGAAACACGGTTCCCTGCTGCTGCTGACCATCGTCGTCCTGCTGACCTACATCCAGGATGGCTCGGCAACATGGCTGACCTGCGCGGAAGCTGCCTTCACCTCGTGGCTGTTGATGATGCTGGTGGCGTATGTAGTGCCGCAGATGCTCTACCGGCGCAGTTCGGGGCGGCTGCTCCTGCCCATGGTTCCCGTGCTGCGCGCCTTCGCCTACCTGGTGAGGCCGGTGGTCGCGCTGCTGGGTTTTCTGCAATCCCTGGTGGAGCTGGCCGATGAAAAGCACAGCGATGCGGACCCGCCGACCTCGGCTGAAAACATCGATGCGCTGATATCCGCAGGGACAGAAGAAGGGCTCATCGAAGAGGACGACCGCAAACTGATTCAAAGTGTGGTGGAGTTCGGGGACAAAGTGGTGCGCGAGGTGATGACCTCGCGTCCCGATATGGTGGCGATGTCCGCCGATGCCACCTTGGAAGAACTGCGGCAGTTAGTTATTCACGAGCAGTATTCGCGCATACCCGTGTTTGAAGGCTCCATCGATCAGGTGGTGGGCTTTGTGCACGTGCGCGACATGTTCGAGCTGGGCGAGGAAGAGCGCAGGACGCTGAAGATCCGCGAGCTGATGCGGCCCATCCGTTTCGTGCCAGAGACTAAGCCCGCCAACGATTTGATGCGCGAGATGCAGCAGGAAGGCGCGCACATGGTGATCGTGGTGGACGAATACGGCAACACGGCGGGGCTGTCCACCATGGAAGACTTGGTAGAAGTGATTCTGGGCGAGATCCGTGACGAACACGAGCCCGAGCCGGAAGTCATCGAGGAGAGTCCGGGCGTGTACGTCGTGCCGGGCACGTTCGATCTGGCTCGGATCGAGAACATCCTGGATTTTCATCCGGAGGAAGAAATCGAATCGACCACGGTGGGCGGTCTGGTGACCGAATGGCTGGGGCGCGTCCCCGAGGCGGGTGAAGCCGTGCAAAAGGATGGAGTGCGCATCGAAATTCTGGCAAGCGACGAACTGCGGGTGGAAAAGGTACGGGTGCACAAGATAGCAGCTCCGGATCTGATGCGCGCGGACGGTGCGGCTTGAGCGCTCACGTTTCCGGATTCGTCTCGATTCTGGGGCGGCCGAATGCGGGGAAGTCCACGTTGCTGAATGCGCTGGTGGGGTTCAAGGTGGCGATTGTGGCGTCCAAGCCGCAGACCACGCGGACATCCATTCAGGGCGTGATGACGAAGCCCGAGGCTCAGGTGATTTTCCTGGACACGCCCGGCATTCACAAAGCCGAAACGTCTATCCAGAAGCGCATGATGGACAGTGTTCGCGACGCGCTGAGCGAACGCGATCTTCTGCTGTACGTGGTGGACGCGACCCAGTCATTCGGCGAGGCCGACCGGCATGCGGTTAGTCTGCTGCGGAAAGCGGAGACTCCCGCTCTGCTGGTGTTGAATAAAACCGATCTGGTGAAGCATCAGGAAACCGTGCTGCCGCTGATTGACGAGTACCGCCGCCAGCATGATTTCGCGGACGTGCTGCCAATCTCCGCATTGCGGGAAAACAATCTGGAGAAACTGCGCGAAGCCATTGTTTCGCGGATGCCAGAAGGGCCGTTGTACTTCCCGGAAGATCACGTCACCGACCAGCCGGAGCGGTTTCTGGCGGCGGAGCTGATCCGCGAGAAAATTCTGCACGAGACGAAACAGGAAGTGCCTCATTCCGTGGCGGTTCTGGTGGATCGCTGGGAAGAGGCGCCGAATATCACCCGGATCTACGCAACCATCTACGTGGAGCGCGAAGGACAGAAAGGAATCATTATTGGTTCGCGTGGCGCCATGCTGAAGCAGATCGGAACGGCGGCGCGGGAAGAGATGGAAAACCTGTTCGGAATTAAAATTTTCCTCCAGCTGCATGTGAAAGTGCAGCCGAACTGGCGAGAGAAAGCTGCGTTTCTGAACACTTTGGACTGGCGTACAATGGCAGGTACAGATGACAAGTAGACTCCTGCCCCTGCTTCTGTTGTTTTCTGCTCTGGTGTGGGGAGGCAGCAAGGGTCCGGTCACTGACGATGTTCTGCACGACCGCATTCAGATCAAACTGGCGGGAGACCTGATCGTCAAAGGCGGCGGCCTCACCATCGACGTGAAGAACGGCGCGGTCACGCTGTCGGGCAAAGTAGAGAACGAGAAACAAAAAGTGCGTGCCGAAAAACTGACCAAAAAGATCGATGGCGTGAAGAGTGTCGACAACCAGGTTCAGGTCGCGCAGCACTAAGCTTCTTCTGGTCCCGCTTTTCTTCCTGCAGGCGCAGGAATACAAGATCGAGAAAGTCCAGACGGGGCTCTCGTTCGCGGAAGGACCAGTGTGGTCGCGCGAAGGCGCGCTGTTCTTCAGCGATGTACCTTCCCAGCGCATTCTGAAGTGGGCTCCCAACGAAAAACTGGCGGTGCTGCGCTCGAATTCGCAAGGCACCAACGGCATGACCTTCGATGCCCAGGGCCGGCTGTATATGTGCGAAACCCGGTCGCGCCAGCTGACGCGTATGGATAAGAAAGGTGCCATCGAAGTACTGGCTGCAAAGTTCGAGGGCAAGCGTCTGAACGCGCCGAATGACGTGGTGGTGCGGAAAGACGGTCAGGTTTACTTCACAGATCCGGCATTCGGAAATCAACAGGACACGCGCGAACTGGATTTCTACGGTGTGTATCACCTGCATCCGAATAAAGGCTTGAGCGTGGTTGCCAAACCCGCGGGAAGGCCGAATGGGATCGCGCTCTCCGCCAACGGACGCACGCTCTACGTGGCGAACTCCGACGAAAAAAATGTGCGGGCCTACGATCTGGATAAAAACGGTGAGGCGTCGAACGAGCGCGTGGTGGTCAGCAACATTGCTGGCGTCCCCGATGGCCTGCGCACTGATGACGAAGGAAATCTGTATTTGGCCGCGAAATCCATCTTCGTCTACGACAGCTCCGGCAAGCCCAAACGAACCATCAATCTGGGGGAAACTCCTTCGAACTGCGCGTTTGGGGATGCCGATTTTGGCTCCCTTTTTGTGACCGCGCGAAACTCCATCTACCGGATCCGCCTGGACATCAAAGGTTCGGTTCAGTATTAAGCGGGTGCCTTATCGGCCGTCGTTATCCTGAGTTTCCGGTCCCCGGTGTCGGCGCGCTCATCATCCAGGGAGACTCCATCCTGATGGTGCAGAGGGCCAAAGCTCCGCTGCAGGGCTGGTGGTCGCTGCCGGGTGGGGTAGTGGAGCCCGGAGAACTGCTGGATACGGCCATCCGGCGGGAAGTGCTGGAAGAAACCGGACTTGTGATCGAGCCGGTGGAAGTAATCGAAATTTTCGAACGGCTGATACGAGACCACGCCGGACGCGCCGAATACCACTACATCCTGATCGATTACCTCTGCGATGTGGTGGGAGGGAACCTGTGCGCGGCCGATGACGCGGGCCGGGCCGAGTGGATTGCGCGAGACAATCTCGCAAAGTATCAGATCACCGAAGGCACTGTACCGGTAATCGAGAAGGCGTTTAATAGAATTAGTGCAATCCACCAGCGCTCAGACTCTTGAATTTGAAGCTCTCCGCGAGCTGGTGGGCCGGTATGTTGCCAGCCCGCCCGGACGCGGCGAGCTGGCTAAGATACAGCCGCATTCCGATAGGCCGCGGCTGGAGCGAGACCTCGCGGAAGCGTCGGAGGCAATCGAATTTCTGCGCAGCGCCTCCAAACCGCAGCCCGCTCAGCGCGGGTCGGCTATTCGCATCGATTTCGGTGGCCTTCCGGAACTCACGGGCACGGTGCACAAGCTGCGGATCGAAGGCGCCGGTCTGGAGCCACGCGAGCTCTTTGACATCCTGGCGCTGCTGGATCGCGCCTCGGATGCCAAATCGATTCTGAATGTGGTCGCCGAGCGCTTTCCGTTGCTGGGCGCGCGCGGAGCGGCGATCGGCGATTTTCGCGAGCTGCTAAACATGCTCGAAGGCAAGATCCTGCCGGATGGTTCGGTCGCGGACACCGCGAGTGTGGCTCTCGGCAGACTACGCCGCGACATCGATAGACAGAAGAGACAGATTCAGGATTCCCTCGAACGGTTCCTGCGCGCGCACCGCGACGACGGCATTCTGCAGGAAGAAATCGTCACCATCCGCAACGAGCGATTCGTGGTTCCGGTGATCTCCGGACAGCGCCGCAAGATGAACGGGGTGATTCATGGCGCCAGTTCCAGCGGCCATACGCTGTTTGTCGAGCCGATCGAGACCATCGATCTGAACAACGAACTGGTGCGCCTGACGGAAGAAGAGATGCGCGAAGTGCAGCGCATCCTGCGGGAGCTGACGGAAAGGCTGCGGGTGCACGCGGACGCCATCCTCGCCGCGTTCCGTTCCATGAGCGAGCTGGACCTGATCTTCGCGAAAGGCAAGTTCGCGCTCGATTTCGATTGCAGTATTCCGAAGTTCTCGGACCGTCTTTTGCTCCGGGAGGCGCGCCATCCGCTGCTGACGGACGTGCTGCGCCGGCGCGGCGGCCGCGTGATGCCGATCAGCCTGACGCTGGATCGCGACTGCAAAACTCTGCTGATCAGCGGCCCAAACACCGGCGGCAAAACAGTGACGCTCAAGACTGTGGGGATCACGGTTCTGATGGCGCAATCCGGGTTGCCGGTGCCGTGCGCGGAAGCCGAGCTTCCTGTTTTCGAACAACTGCTGGCGGATATCGGCGATCATCAATCGATCCAGGCCAGCCTGAGCACCTTCTCGGCCCACATGTCGCACATCCGGGAGATGGCGCTGGACGTAACTCCGGACTCGCTGGTTCTGCTGGATGAGATTGGCTCGTCCACCGATCCCGAGGAAGGCGGAGCGCTGGGTGTGGCTTTGGTGGACCACTTCCGCGCCGCCGGGGCATACACGCTGGCCACCACGCACCTGCTGGCAATGAAGATCTATGGCGCGAATACCAAAAGCGTCTTGAACGCGTCAATGGGCTTTGATGAGGTAACGCTCGAGCCCACGTATGAGCTGCGGCTCGGGCTGCCGGGGAAATCCGCCGGTCTGGACATCGCCGCGCGGCTCGGCATGCCGGAAGACATCATGAAACGGGCGCGCGCTTCTTTGAGCGACCGGGAACGCGATGTCTCGAAATTTCTGGCGGACCTGCATGAGCGGCTCGCGGCCAGCACCGCTCTGGAAGCGGATCTTCGCGCCAAACTGGCGGAACTGGAAGAACGCCGCAAGCGCATGGTCGCGGAAGCCATTCGTACCGAAGCCGCGAAGATGGAAGAACTGGAGGAGCGCTACGCCGAGGTACAGGCGCGTTTCGAGGAACAGGCGCGGGAAACCCTGGCGCGTATGGAAACCAAAACGGCCGACAAGGCGCAGCGCAGTATCTCGAAAGCGAAGCGGGAGCTGCGCGAACAGTTTGAAGCGGCGGTGCTGCCGAAGCCCGCGGTTCCGGTGAAGACGCTGCGGATTGAACCGGGCGCGCGAGTCCGCCTGAAGGACGTACGCGAGCCGGCCACCGTGCGGCGCCTGCTGAGTGACGACCGTGTGGAAGTGCAGGCCGGCTTCATGAAAATGCAGGTTTTGACCGACGACATTGTCGAGGTGCTGCCGGAAGGCGCCGCGGATTCGAAGCGGCTGCCCCCGGGCGTGACTTATCAATCCGGCCCGCAGCTGGCGCCCATTTTCCAGGAGCTGAATGTGATCGGCGAACGCGCCGAAGAAGCGCGCGACCGCGTCGAGAAATTCCTCGACGATGCAGTGATGGCAACGGCCAGCCGCGTCCGCATCGTGCACGGGCACGGTTTGGGCGTGCTGAAGAAAACCATCGCCGACCTGCTGGCGCGAAACCCCCACGTCGAGAAGTACTACCCGGCCACGCAGAGCGAAGGCGGTTCCGGCGCTACCATCGCCGAGCTGAAGAATTAGCAGGCGGGTTACTGCACTGTGACCACGCCCGGCGCGACTTCCGGGAAGCTCTTCATCACCGCGGGATCGTGGCCGGTGAGAATCAGCCTGGGGCTGGCAGCCAGCTGCTTCATTCGGTCCTGCGCCCGCAGATTCGAAGCCGGGTCAAGAGTAGCGGCAATGGGAACGTGCTTCTCCAGGTTCTCGTTCAGGTACACATTGTCGCTGGCCAGAACGACGGTGCCGGCCGCCGTCCGCACAGTGATGAATTGAGACTGCCACGTGTGCTTTCCTCCGGTGTTACAGACGATGCCCGGCAGGATTTCCTGCGCGTCGCCGTGGACCAGGTTCACTTTCCCATCGATGTTTAGCCGGATGAGTCCCAGAATGTCTTCGGCGTCGGCGGCGGTGCGCCTGTGGCCCTGCCATGCCTCGCCGGCGTAGTACTCAAGCTCTTCCTTCTGGATCCAGATTCGGGCGGCAGGGAAAAGGTCGAAGCCGTCCGCGTGATCCCAGTGAATGTGGCTGATGATGATGTCCGTCACATCCTCCGGTTTCACCCCGGCGCGCTGCACCGCGGAAGAAGGCGTTTCGTAATCCGCCGGATGCCACTGGCGCATGAACTTTTCGCGGTAGAAGCCGCAGTCGAAGAGAATATTGCGGCCGTTGCCTTTGATCAGCCACACCATCATCGCGATATCCATCTTGCGCGACGGGTCAGCTCCCGCTACCAGGCCAGCAACGGAGAAGTCGCGGAGCGTGGCGTAGCGGATCGCGTAAACCTGATAGGTTGGCGGGGCCTGCGCCCGAATAGTGCCGGTCAGGCATGTGGCAAGCAGAATCGCAATCAGGGCCGCGCGGCGCTGCGTGCTCATGGCAGGTCTACAGAATCGCCAGGACGGCTTCGGCGTGGCCTTCCGGCTTCACCTTGTTGAAGATCTTTGCGATCTTACCCTGCTCATCGATCACGAACGTAGTTCGCTCAATACCCATCACCTTCTTGCCGTACATATTCTTTTCTTTCACGACGTCGTAGGCTTCCGCGACCTTCTTATCCACATCGCACAGCAGCGTGAAGCCGAGCCCAAACTTATCCTTGAACTTCGTTTGCGCTTTGGCCGTGTCGGGCGAGATACCCACCACCTCGGCTCCCTTATCCGCGATCTGTTGATAGACGTCGTTGAATTCCTTCGCTTCGATGGTGCAGCCGGGCGTATCCGCGCGCGGATAGAAGTAGGCCACCACTTTCCGGCCTTTTTGCTCTGCCAGATCGAACTGCTCGCCTCGATCGGTTTCCAGTTGAATTGCGGGCGCGACGTCGCCTTCTTTGAGCATTTACAGTTTTCCTTTCAAAATCTCCGTCACCACGGCGGGATTCGCCTGCCCACGCGACGCTTTCATCACCTGACCAACCAGATACCCAATGACGGCTGTCTTTCCCGAGCGGTACTGCTCCACCTGTTTCGGGCTCGCGGCAATCACGTCATCCACAAATTTTTCGAGCGCCCCCGAGTCGCTGATCTGGCGCAGCCCTTCGCGGTCCATGATCACCGCGGCGCTCTCGCTCCCAGCCATCATCTTGGGAAAGATTTCCTTGGCGAGCTTGCCGGAAATCTCGCCGGATTTCATCAGCGCCACTAGTTCGCCCAACTGTTCCGCCGAGACCGGCGACTCCTCAATGTCGCCGCCCTTCAGAGCACCCAGGAGGTCGCCCATCACCCAGTTCGCCGCGGTTTTCGGATCGCCCGAGACCTCAGCGGCCTTTTCGAAGTAATCGCTCATCGCGCGAGTGGCGGTCAGCACATGGGCATCGTTCTCGCGCAATCCATACGCTTCCACGAAGCGCGTCCGTTTAGCGGCCGGGAGCTCAGGCAGCGTTGCACGGACGGAATCCTGCCAGGCGTCGCTGATCCGAAGCGGTGCCAGGTCGGGTTCCGGGAAATAGCGGTAATCGTGCGCCTCTTCCTTGCTGCGCATCCCCACGGTTTCGCCGCTGGACGAATTGAAAAGACGTGTTTCCTGATGGATGCGCCCGCCGCCTTCGATGATCTCGACCTGACGGGCAATTTCGTAATCCACGGCCTGCCGAAGAAAGCGGAAGGAGTTCAGATTTTTCACTTCCGCGCGCGTCCCGAACTGCGGGGCGCCTTTGAGTCGAACGGAGACGTTCGCGTCACAGCGCAGATGCCCTTTTTCCATATCGCAGGTGGATGCCTGCACGAACTGAATCACCTGCTTCAACTCGCTCAGATAAGCGTGCGCTTCATCCGCCGAGCGCATGTCCGGCTCGCTCACGATCTCGATGAGCGGCATGCCGCAGCGGTTCAGATCCACATACGAATATTTGTCCGAATCGCGAAAGCCCTCATGCACACTTTTGCCCGCATCGTCTTCCATGTGGACACGAGTCACGCCGATGCGCTTATGCCGGCCATTCACTTCGATATCGAGGAACCCATGCTCAGCAAGCGGCTGGTCATACTGCGAGATTTGATAACCCTTCGGCAGATCGGGGTAGAAATAGTTTTTGCGGGCAAAGCGGGAAAGCGGGTTGATGCGGCAGCCCAGCGCCATGGCGGCGCGCATCGCCAGTTCCACTGCATTCCTGCTCAGCACCGGCAACGCGCCGGGCAGACCCAGACATACGGGGCAAACGTTGGAATTGGGCGGCGCGCCGAAACTGGTGGGACAACCGCAAAAGATTTTCGTTTCCGTCGCGAGTTGAACATGAACTTCCAGGCCAATTACCGGTTCATACTTCGCGATCGCTTCAGCAAGCATTCCTTCTCAGTGTAGAGCAGCGTCAGCGGGCTTGAAGCGGATGCCCGAACCGCCACGCACACCGGGGAAGTAGAGAATCCCGCCGGGGTCCGAACGTTCTTCGCGCAGTTCCTGATCGTCAATTTCCACCTGGTAGACGCGGTTAGGTTCCAGGCCGACCAGAAACGCGTCATTGACCTCCTTCGCGGGGACCTGGAACCGGCGAGCATCTTTCGCGAAGAAAACGACGGCCTCATCCAGATCCACCGGTTCGCGCGAGCGATCCGGATTCAGGATCGTAATCCGGCCATCCTGAAACAACTCGAGCTGGCGGTCGAAATACCCGAGCCAGGAAGCGGAATCGTCCCAGCTGGAGCGCACAAACAGGTGACCGAACCGTTCGTCATGGAAGACCAGCGGCACGTGGTAATAGCTCAGGCCCGGCTGGTACGGGTTGGCCCACAAAAGCTCGTAAGGGTTGCCGAACGGGCCGCGCATCAGGAACCGGTCGTTCATCAGCCATCCCTGAAGGACCTGACTTGCGGGGGCGTTGGCATCGTACGCAACCATTTCGAGTTCGGCCGCGCGCGCCAGCGCAGCCTGCTTCAGGTCCGGTTCGCCGTTCGATTTGCTGGCCTGAATGTGAAACTCGTTCTCGGCAGCGGGAAACGGCGCGGGGTAATAAGCAAGCAGGTGCTCGATCGGGAAATCCTTAAAATAGGCCGGAGACTGGTCGCGCAGATCCGCATTGAGGTTGTCGCGTATCGCGTGCAGGATTTCATAGAGGGCGAAGGCCTGGTCGCGAGCAATGGGTTCGCGGCCATCCCGGAGCGCGCGCATCCGTGGTTCCCACACCATTTCGATGAATTTGGTGAGCACCGGCGTGGCGATGGCGGAGTCGCCCGAAATCGCAATGGCGGCCAGAACCTTGCCGCGGTGCGCTTCAAACGAATCGCCCGGTGCCTGAGCGATGTTTTCCAGCCTGGCACGCAGGCTCCGGTTTTCGGCCTCACTCAGCAAATCCTGGCACCAGTCGAAAACCAGGGCGAGCTGCCGAGCATCGGTGTTGGCCGGGTTCAGCGCCCAGGCCACGGCTTTGCGCCCGGAATCCCTGTCTTCTGCAATTTGATAAAACAAAGCCAATGCGAAGGCCGGCTCCGGCATGGGCGCGCCACCCTTCAGTAGAAGGACGAACTGTTCCCAGCGCAACGATTTGCGTTCCCGTTCCCGGCGCAGCAGCCGCAGGCGGCCGGGCCGAAGAAAAAGGCGCGGGTGTTCGGTATAAACTTTGTAAGTTTCAATCCCTGTTGTGGCCGGGATTTCCGGTTCCTGCTGCGCGTTGGCCGGAATCAGGCCGGATCCAAGGGCCGCGCCCAGCAAAATTCGCACAATTCCCCGCAGAAAACCCGGTGCCATGCGCCGATTGTGTCACAGCGACACAGCGGGTGCACCACCGGGCGACTCAATGCACCATGGCCGGGCACTTTGTGGGCTGTGAAATCAATCAGTTGCAGGCATTGACACCTGGCGTTCAGGTTGCTATCCCTAGAGAGAATCAGAGAAGTACTTCCAACCTGCCCTCTGCTGCAATTGGCACGGTGGTTCGGGAACGGGCTATGAACGTCGTGCTTGCGGGAGCCGGTGTCATTAGCAATCAAAGCCCGTTATTCGGATCATTTGCGAGTTGCAGTTAGAGGGGTTTTTATTTCCCCATATTTAATTCTGCTACTCTTTTCTATTGAAAATAGTCCTGACAGGCGCGGCTGGCTATATCGGCAGCCACACGGCCAAGTATCTGGCGAAGCTGGGATTTCAACCTGTAGCGATGGACGATCTGCGCACCGGGCACCGCGAGGCGGTACGCTGGGGACCCCTGGCCGAGTGCGATATTGGCGACACCCAGGCTGTTCGCCAGGTTCTCGAGGAGCACCGTCCGCAGGCTGTCATTCATTTCGCCGCCAGCACGTACGTCGGCGAATCGATCGAGCAACCCAGCGAATACTTCCAGAACAACGTAGTTAGCACGCTGAATTTGCTGGACAGCATGCGCAGTGCGGGCGTCAATACAATCGTCTTTTCCTCCAGTTGCGCCATTTACGGTCAGCCGCAGAACCTGCCGCTGACCGAGTCAACACCCGCACGCCCGCTGAATCCCTACGGAGAATCAAAACTGTTTATCGAACGCGCGTTGGAGTGGTACGGGCGCGCGTACGGGCTCCGCTGGGTTGCGCTGAGATTCTTCAACGCCGCTGGCGCCGATCCGGATGGCGAACTGGGCGAGACTCACGATCGCGAGACACATCTGATTCCGCTGGCGATTCTGGCCGCACTCGGAAAAGCGCCGCCACTCTCCATTTTCGGTGGCGACTATCCGACACCCGACGGCTCCGCCGTTCGCGATTACGTACATGTGACCGATCTGGCGTCCGCTCACCATTTAGCGCTCCTGCATTTGCTGGCCGGGGGCGAAAGCGGCGCTTTCAACCTGGGCACGGGCAGCGGCTACTCGGTGTTCGAGATTGTGAACGCAGTAGAGGCGGCAACGGGGCGTTCGGTACCGGCAAACGTAGCGCCCCGACGAAGCGGCGATCCTGCCGTGCTGATAGCTGATGGAGCCCGCGCGAAGGAAGTTCTCGGCTGGACGCCGAAGCATTCCGGGATCGATGAGATCATGCGATCGGCCTGCGCCTGGTTCGCGCGCTAAGGCGTGCGCTCCACATGCGCTCGAAACTTCAGGTGGTGGTAAAACCCAAGATCTTCGCCGGTTAGCATTTTCGTCGCGAAGATGATCTGCCCGGCATGACCTGCGAAGTGTTCCACCACGTGATAAATGGCTTCGAGCACGGTGACGTGGTAGCTTTGCACCTCAATGGGACGGGCCAGCGTCTCCGCCGTTTGAACGCGGATGATCGCGAGACCTTCCTCGACCGTTTCGCTCATTGCCTGCCGAAGACCGGCGATGTTCGTGCCGCCCGCTGCCGCGAATTCCGCATCGCGATCACGCGTTTGGGGCGCGCCGCCAACCCCGGACACAATCCATTGCCGGATGTTGCCGCAAAGGTGCAGCACAAGATTGCCGACCGCGTTCTCGTTGCGGCCACCCTTCATCCAGATCTGGTCGTCGTTCAGCCTGCCCAGGCAGGCATCCACTCTTCCGGACGCCTGCGTGAGCTTCTGAATCGAATAGTCGACGAAGATCCGGTCGACCAAATCAGAGCACCTCTTCGGACCAGCTCTCGAGCACGGACTTCACCTTACTGGTGAACTGATCGCCCAGCGCGCCATCGATCAAACGATGGTCAAAGCTAAGCGAAAGGTACATGACGCTGCGAATAGCAATGGCATCGTCCACAACTACGGGAACCTTCTCCACGGCGCCGACACCCAGAATGGCTACCTGCGGCTGGTTGATGACCGGCGTGGCAAAAACACTGCCGAAGCTGCCGAAGTTCGAGATGGAGAACGTACCGCCCGCGACTTCGTCGGGCTTCAGCTGGCGGGAGCGCGCGCGCGCCGCAAGGTCGACAATGGAGCGCTGCAGACCCAGCACGTTCTTCTCATCGGCCTGCCGGATTACCGGCACAATGAGCCCGTTTTCCAGCGAAACCGCGATGCCGATGTTGATTTCGTTGTGATAGATGATGTTGTTGCCTTCGATCGAGGCATTCAACAGCGGGAATTCGCGCAGCGCCTCGACCGTCGCACGGGTCACGAACGGCAGGAACGTCAGCGACATGCCATAGCGCGAGGTGAAATCGGCTTTGTGTTTCGCGCGCATCTTCGCCACCTTCGTCATGTCCACCTTGTGAACAGTTGTGACGTGGGCGGAAGTCGCCTGGCTCATCAGCATGTGCTCGGCGATCTTCTGCCGCATCGTGCTGAGAGGTTCAATGCGGTTTTTGGCCTGTGTCGCGACCTTGGGCGGCGCCTCCATCGGTGGTTTCGAAGGCGTGGGTGCGGGTGCGGAAGCAGCTTTGGGCGTTTCGACCGGCTTCGGCGCTTCGACGGGCTTCGGCGCTTCCGCCGGGGCCGCCTTCTGACTCATGAAGGCTTCCACATCCTGCTTGGTGATACGGCCGCCGGCTCCGGTGCCGGTGACCTTGTTGAGATCCACGTTGTTTTCGCGCGCCATTTTGCGCACGAGCGGAGACAGGGGTCCGGCGGGCTCCGCAGCTGCTGAAGAGGAAGCTTCTTCCTTCGGCTCGGGTTCAGGCTCTACAGCGGGTCCAGGCGCGCTGGTCTCCGGGGCAGCGGAAGAGGCCACAGCGGGATCGGGCTCGGCCGCCTTCGCAACTGGTTCCACAACGGGGTTCGGCGGCGCGGAAGCCGCGGCGCCATTGGCTTCGCCGATGCGTGCCACAACGGTGTTGATCCCGACCGTCTGGCCTTCCTGCACCAGCACTTCTGAGAGAGTCCCGGCGCCGGGAGACGGGATTTCCGTGTCTACCTTATCGGTCGAAATCTCAAACAGCGGTTCGTCCCGCTCAACAGTATCGCCGGGCTTCTTGAGCCATTTCGTCAACGTTCCCTCGACGATACTCTCGCCCATCTGCGGCATCACTACATCCATACGTCACGCTCTCCCGATTGAAATTTTTGGCAAAATGCCGGCCGAGCCGGTCGATTACTTCCGCGCGCGAAGCCTCACAACCCAGCGTCCGCAGGGACGTCACGGGCTTCGAAATGCCGCACGGCACAATGTACTGAAAATACGTAAGGTCGGTATCCACGTTCAGCGCGAAGCCGTGGGAAGTCACCCAGCGGCTCAGATGAACTCCGATCGCGGCGATTTTGGCTCCGCCCGTCCACACGCCGGTGAGACCGGCAATCCGCTCCGCCGCAATCCCAAAATCAGCCAGCGCATCGATGATTACCTGCTCGACAGCCCGGACATATAGATGGACATCGCGCTTCCACTCATTCAGGTCGAGGATCGGGTAGCCGACCACCTGCCCCGGACCATGATACGTCACATCCCCGCCGCGATTGGTTTCATGCAGGGCAATAGCGGCGCGCCCCAGTGCTTCTTCACTCACCAGCAGGTTCTCCCGGTGGGCGTTGCGGCCAAGGGTGATCACGTGCGGATGCTCAACGAAGAGAAGCTGATCCGGGATCAGGCCGGCGCGGCGCTCCTGAACCAGCTGCTGCTGGTATTCCGCGGAACGAAGCCAATCCAACCGGCCAAGATCCCGAATCTCCAAAGAATCAGGCATTTATCGCGAGGCCGTAGACGTTGTTGAAAGCCTCGCCGAGGGCTTCGTAGATGGTGGGGTGCGCGTGGATGGTGTTCATCATGGTCTCGACCGTGGCCTCGGCTTCCATTGCCGCCACAGCTTCCGCGATCAGCTCATAACCCTGCGGGCCAATGATATGAACACCCAGAATTTCGCCGTACTTCTCGTCGGATATGATCTTTACGAAGCCATCGTGGTTACCCAGAATGGTGGCCTTGCTGTTGGCGACGAACGGGAACTTGCCGACTTTAACCTGATAGCCCTGTTCCCGCGCCTGCGCTTCCGTTAGCCCAACGCTGCCGATGCCCGGTTCGGTATAGGTTGCGCCGGGGATGCGGTTCCGCCGAAGCGGCGTCGTGGGTTTGCCGGCCATTTTGGCAACGGCCACCATGCCCTGCGCGGACGCGACGTGGGCCAGCTGCGGAGTACCGGCAACCACGTCGCCGATGGCGTAAACATTCGGTTCCGCGGTCTGCTGGTATTCGTTCGTTTTGATAAAACCGCGGTCCACTTCCACTTTGGTGTTTTCGAGGCCGATGCCGGATGTATTGGGCACACGGCCCACGGCAACCAGCAGTTTTTCGGCTTCCACGTGCTCGGTCTTGCCGTCCTTGAAGGAAACCTGCATAGAGACGCCGTTTGCGGTCTTGCGGATGTCTTCGCATTTCACGCCGGTTTCAATACGGATCTTCTGCTTCTTGAAGACTCGCTCCAGTTCCTTCGAAACTTCTTCGTCTTCCACAGGAACAATGCGCGGCAGCAGTTCGAAGATGGAGACCTCCGAGCCGAAGCGCTTAAACATGGAGGCAAATTCGACCCCGACGGCGCCCGCCCCGATGATCGCGAGCGACTTCGGCACTTTCGTCAGGTTGAGAATTTCGACGTTGGTCAGGATGGTTTCCGCATCGGGCTGCAACCCCGGAATCATGCGCGCCGTCGATCCCGTAGCGATCAGGATATTCTTCGCGTCGTGGATTTCGGTGCCCTTATCCGTTTTAACTTCGACTTTCCCGCCGCCCTTGAGGGTCGCCAGGCCTTTGATCACCTGGACTTTGTTCTTTTTCATCAGGAACTCGACGCCTTTGGCGTGTTTGTTCACGATGGAGTTCTTGCGGTCCATGGCTTTCGCCAGATTCAGCGTGGGATTCGCGCAGCTGATTCCCTCGTCTTCGGAATGCTGCATATAGTTCCAGACATCGGCGGTGTGCAGCAGTGCTTTGGTGGGGATGCAGCCGACCAGAAGGCAGGTGCCCCCCAGCTTGTTGTCCTTTTCAATGAGGGCCGTCTTCAGTCCATACTGGCCCGCGCGGACTGCGGCAGAGTAGCCGCCGGGCCCGCTGCCAATCACAATCAGATCGTATGTCACTACTTGTATTCTACAGTAGGGTAGGGTTTTAACTGTTCGTATGCCGTCCCGAACTCTTGCGCTTTGGCTGGTGATTGTCGCTGCCGCACTGGGTCAGCAGGAGGCAGTCGAGCGCCGGTTTCCTTTGCGCTCCCTGACTGTGCGTGGAAACCGGCTCTACACCCGTGAACAGATTCTCAGCGTCTCCGGGTTGCAGCTGGGACAGGTGGTGGCTAAACCGGAATTCGACGCTGCCCGGGACCGCATTCTGGCGACCGGCATGTTCGAAACCGTGGGATATCAGTTCGGTCCCGGACCGGGCGGCCAGGGCTACGCCGCGAATTTCGATGTGTCGGAGACAACCGGCCGCTTTCCCGTTCAGTTTGAAGAACTTGGGGTTGCGACGCCCGGCCTCGAGGCGTTCCTGAAGTCGCGCAATCCGTTATACAGCCCTTCGCTGCCCGGCACCAAAACCGTGCTGGAAAGCTATACGCGTCTGATCGAGGAGTATCTGGCTTCGCAAAACAAACCCAATCGCGTGCTGGGCGAGGTGATTCCCACCGGCAAAGACGAGTACAAGATCGTGTACCGTCTGGCGGACGGGCTGCCGCCCGTCTCTCACGTCACCTTTACAGGGAACAAAGTCATCTCGGAGATCAGGCTGCAGAACGCAATCAACGACGTTGCCTTTGGAACACCATTCACGAAGGACAATTTCCGGCAGCTGCTGGACAACCAGATTCGCCCGCTTTATGACGCGAAGGGATTCGTCCGGGTAAAGTTCCCCCTGTTTACCACCGAACCCGATCCCAAAGTGAAGGGCGTGATTGTGCATGTGACGGTGGAAGAAGGCGTTCCCTATAAGCTGCACAAGGTGATCATCACCGGCGCGGCGGACGAGCTTCTGGGCAACGCTAAGATCAAGACCGGCAATGTGGTGAACTTCGACGAAATCAATGAGGGTTTGGAGCGCGTACGCACCCAACTCCGGCGCGAAGGCTATATGGAAGCGCGGGGTTCCACGGACAGGACCATTGACGATCAGGCGCACACAGTCGACGTGGTGCTCCAGTTCGACACCGGTCCGCTCTACACCATGGGCAAGCTGGATATCAAAGGATTGGATCTGAATGGGGAGCCCGCGGTGCGCAAGCTTTGGGGAGTTCAGGAAGGCAAACCATTCAATTCGACTTATCCGGACTACTTCCTCGACCGCATTCGCGAAGACGGCATGTTCGACGGGCTGGGAACGACCAAAGCGACGACCAAAGTGGACGACGTGACCCACGCCGTCGACGTGACGCTTACATTTGGATACTCTTCCAAACCGGTAATACGAAAGAAACAGCCGGGTCAGGCAGATCAGGACAGACCCACGATAACCTCGCCTCACGCGATTTGACGACGTCGAAGCTGTAGAAGTCCCGAACGATGTCGCGGAACGGCGCGAAGCTGTCGAGGATACAACGCACGGCTTCCAGCCGAGAAATGGTCGTGCAGAGATTGGCACGCACCAGAGCAAGCCAGAAGACGGTTAGCGTCTCGTGATAACCCGCCTCATCCGTGTTCCTGCCGCCCTGCGCCAGGTTATAGCCGCGAATTCCGGAGCGCGCGCGGCGGGCGGCTTCCCGATCAGTGTGGGCAAGCAGGTAGCAGGCCGCAACGGCCAGATGCTCGGAGTGGTGAAATTCTGCAACCGGGAAGGTTCCCGCCTCAAATGCGGCAATAAACGAAGAGAGGGCGAACTCGCTCGCGACGATATTCATTGCGGGTGCCGGAACTTCCAGAGTATCTGGCGCAGGATGCCGAGAACCAGCGGCGCATCGCGCGCGGTGAAGCCAACGCGGCGAAGGAAACGGCGGATTTTGCGTTCGGTGGAACTGGCGACGATCCGGTTGGTGTACCCGCTCTCCTGCAGCACGGCCAGCAGCATGCGGGTGATCTGCTCGGCATCCGCGCCGGAGACCAGCGTGGGTGTCGGTTTCTGGAAGCCCACTTCCGCATCGCGCACCAGTTCGTACAGACATACCGCGACCGACTGCCCCAGATTCATTGACGGTGTCTGGTCAGAAGTGGGGATGCGCATCAGCCAGTGACAGTGGCTCATTTCGTCGTTGGTGAGACCGAACTTTTCCGATCCGAACAGGATGGCGACTGGAACCCGAACGGCGGTTTCGCGCAATACCGTTCCTCCGGCTTCCAAACGCTGCACCGGCTGCTGCAATTCGCGGTTTCCGACAGCGGACGTACCGACAACCACTGCACAATCGTGCACAGCCGCCGCCACCGTTGGGAACACCTGAGCGGCGCGCAGAACATGGGCGCCTCCTACCGCTGAAACCGCTTCGCGGAAGGCAAGATCGAAGGGATCGACCAAGCGCAGGACCGAGCAGCCAAAGTTGCTGACCGCCCGTGCAGCCGCGCCGATGTTGAGCGGATTACGCGGCTGGCAGAGCACCACCCGCACGTTGTCGCGAAAGGAGGACATGCCTATCCGGCGCAGCGGCCCGCCTTCATGGGAACCGTGCAGCGAACATGCACTTCGCCTGTGCGGTCGTGCGCTTCCGCAATCCATGCGCTCCCAGCGGGGCGCAGGGTGGTGAAGCCGAAATCCTGAATCTCCTTCACGTCGCGGATTTTGGCCGTGCGCACGTCCGGGTCCTGCGGCCGGAATGCGGCGGAGGGGGCCAGCTTCGTTCCGCTGTTGCCGACCACCAGCTGGGTGGCGTGGCCGGAGCCGGGCTCAAAGCCGATGGCTTCGAACAGGTGAGTGTGACCGGCGAGCAGCAGGTCGATACCGGCAGGGCGTTGTTTCGCCCAGGCCGCTTCAAGTGCCGCGTTCAAAACGCCTCCGCGCTTCAGTGCCCAGACCGGCCGGTGGGAGAGCAGCCACGCGTGTTGCATGTGCCACTGCGAAATGGCGCGGAACTCCCCTGTGAATTCGTTGACTTCGCGGGCGAACTCAGTGGCACACACCGAGTTGTCCGTGGCGCAGGCTGCGTCGGTGGCAGTGGAATCGTCGAGCACGGCCAGCGACAAAGCTCCTGCGTGGACCTGCCAAGGTGCCGTGAAGACGGCGCAGGCAGGAAACCGTCGCGGTTCCAGAAGCGTAAACCAGCCATTTCCGGCGCGATTGCAGTCTTCGTGATTGCCGCGCACGAAGACCCACGGCGCCGCGGCCAGAAGCGCGCGAGCCGGCGTGAAAAAGTCAGCCTCCCAGGTTTCGAGCGTATCGCCGGAAGGGCCGCCGGGACAGTCCTGAACGCCGGTACAGTCCTTTTCGCGGTAGAGGTAATCGCCGACATGGATCACCAGATCAGGATGCGCGGCCACGGCGTGTTCGGCGACTTCCTGAAACGGCCAATCGGCGGGGCTGGCGCAATTTTGAATGTTCCAGCGGGCGTCGGCGGAAGGCGGGGCTTCGTCGCTCCCTCTTTTCACCCTGCAACCGGTGTCTCCGATCACGACCACGTTCGGTCTGGTCTTCGGCGCCCAATTGGGCAGCGGCAGCTTAGCGCCTGCGAGCGACGCGGTTCTTACCCCCTGCGGAATGGCCGCTTCACATACCAGGGCCGCAAAAGTGCCCACTGCGGCCCGGCGAACCATGGGCGCGGTTTGTCCGTCGATCACGACCGACGGACATGCGGAAGCGGTGCGCGACGCGTATCGGGCGATGGCACCGGACGGCCCGAGTTCCACCCAGCTCTCATCGGCTACGCAGATGGCGCAGGTCGCGAGGAGCAGCAGGACGAGGCGCACTTCGTTATTATGCGCCGATGGAACAGGCGGAGCCGCGTGGGCTCACCTGTATTTGGGCCTCTCGACGAACTTCGGCACCGGAGTGGCCGCCAATCAGAGTAAGGAGATTGTGGTTTTGACCGGGATTTCAAACAGCCTTTGGTTTTGTCGCTCTCCGTTTCATCGCGCCCAATCATTTGAAGTTGATCATCGCGCGGGTTGTGGCGCGCGGCCGCAGCGGCTGAGCGGCCATGGCCCGAATTACGTGAGATGATTTATCCAACACCATTGGACCGCTACTTAGCAATAAGAAAAACACTCTCAGGTGAACGGATTCCTTCGTTAGATGGCCTTCGCGCCATTGCAGTTACTGAAGTGATGCTTCATCATTTCGGCCTGCCTGGGTTTTCGGGAAACTTTGGTGTACTCATCTTCTTTGTTCTCTCAGGCTTCCTGATTACGCTCCTACTCTTGAAAGAAGAGGGCCGAACGGGCCGCATTTCTCTGCGGCTGTTTTATCTGCGCCGCAGTATAAGAATCCTTCCAGCTTTCTATGTCTACGCTCCGATTGCGATGTTCACTGCGTATCTGGCGGGAATTAAACTTAACTTCTATCATATTGCAAGCTCGTTGCTTTACGTGTGCAACTACTATCAAGCCCTGAAAGGATTGGTAGTCGACGGGTTTAGCCATACATGGTCCCTCGGCGTGGAAGAGCAGTTCTACTTATTGTGGCCGCTGGCCCTTATCTACTTTTGCAAGCGGCGTATTTCCGTTCTGGCCGCAACGATTGTCGCGGTCTGGAGTTACCGTGCTCTCCTCATCTGGGCATGGCACGTGAATCAAATATGGATTTTCGAGGCTTTTGATACTCGTTGCGATCACCTGCTTGTCGGTTGCTTGCTGGCGTGCCTCTTGCAGTACGGGGTAGTTCCACGATTTTGGCAGTTGGTTTGCAGCCCCGGCGCTACCTTCTGTGTGATGGGAAGCGTAGCTCTTAGTGTGGCCGCTCATCCCTACCTGGATCCAAAGGTCATTGATTCAGTAAGCTTCATTATTGAACCCCTGCTTGTTGCCTTACTGTTGATTCAACTTGTAGCTTTGAGCAAGTTCCCGGTTATCCGTTGGCTTGAACTCACTCCGGTTGTCTACTTAGGGCGGATCTCTTACTCCTTGTACCTCTACCAGGAACTGTTTTCTGAGTTCGGTGGGGGCATGCCGCTGGTTCCTCGGGTCGTACTTGCTCTAGGGGCCGCTGCTGCTTCCTATCACCTTGTCGAAAAGCCGCTGTTGCAGTTTGGGAAGAAGCGGTTTGTGCCTCGTGTGAGGGTCGCCATCGCTTGAGACAAGCGCCTAAGGCTCAAAATTCATCGAACGAAGATCGAGTGGGTTTGTCACGCCGGGTATTTACGACGAGCACCCGCGTCATTATCGAGCCAGTTTACGGGCCGGATCAGCGGCTTGGCGGCTTCAGGAACTCCGCCGGCGTCAGAACGCGGCGGGTCATGCGGGCTTCGAGGATCGCGCCTTTGAAAAAATCGCGGCGGTCAATGCGGGTGCCAGCCGAGGAGTGCCCGTCGCCCTGCTCGCCCAAAGTAAGATTGGCTTTGTTTTGCAAAACGCCGTCGACGTAATTCCGGAATTCATGCCCATCGTAGATGGCGGCCACATCATACCAGCGGCCCAGCGGATGTAACTTCGCCCGGTCCATCAACGCCTTTGACTCAGAGCCGGTGAGGGCGAAGCTGTCGAGACACCATTCATTGCCGATCACGCGTATCTCGAAGAGCATGCGGGTCTGGGTGTCTTTTCCGGTTGCCGGATCGATTTCCTGCAGATGAAAGAAGCGCTGTTCGGGCCGGCCGCCGGGATCAGGCCGGAAAATGACCTCCCAGGTAAACGTGGCGGCATGCGCCAGCGGATGGACCCCGATAAACAGCGCGTCGTCAACCCCGTTGAATTGAACTGCTTTCCCGGCAGGCGTCTGAATCACGGAAGGGTGCCCGAGCACGGTGGTGGGATGGCCGGCGATACGGGCGATGCTGTCGAATTTCCAGATAGCGTCCGATTCGGCGAGGGCCGCCAGGCTCAGAGCCGGCAATAAGATCCAGAATGGTGCTTTCACGTTCCTGTTGTTGTACTGCAACCCGGCAAACTTAAGCAAATGCGAGATATAATCATTAGACCGACCCCGTTACCGACTGCTATGGCCCGTCCTCTGTTTGTTCTTCTCCTATTCCCTCTGGGGTTGCTGGCGCAGGCGCCGGACCCGGCCTTTTTCGAAGCCAAGATACGGCCGGTGCTTGCCGGGAAATGTTATGGCTGCCATGCGTCGAGCCTGAAGGCTCCGATGGGCGGCCTGGCATTGGACACCAAAGCGGCGCTGTTGAAGGGCGGCGATTCGGGACCCGTGCTGACGCCGGGCAAGCCGGACGACAGCCGGCTGCTGAAAGCACTTTCTTATACCGATAACGAATTGCAGATGCCGCCGACGGGCAAGCTTCCAGATGCAGTCATCGCGGATTTTCGGCAATGGATTGCCAGCGGCGCGCCGGACCCGCGGACCGGACCGGCGGCGGGCGGACCGGCGACGGCTCCGCTGCGGGGTATGTCGATTGCGGACGGGCTGAAGTGGTGGGCCTTCCAGCCGATCCACGAAGTGCCGGCGCCGAAGGTGAAAGACCGGCGCTGGCCGCAGACCAAAATCGATTCGTTCATCCTGGCGCGGCTGGAAGCGAACAAGCTGAAGCCGTCCGAAGCGGCGGACCGGCGGACGCTGGTGCGGCGTGCGTATGTGGATCTGGTGGGCTACAAGCCGACTTACGAGGAGGTGGAGGCTTTTGCCGCGGATCAATCGCCGGACGCTTACGCCAAATTGGTGGACAAACTGCAGGCATCTCCTCAGTACGGCGAGCGCTGGGGCCGGCACTGGATGGATGTCGCGCGTTTTGGAGAAGACAATCCGACTTCTGAAGCCACCAACCCCGCCTACCCGTTCGCGTGGCGGTATCGCGATTGGATTATTGAAGCGGTGAACAAAGATGTTCCATATGACCGGTTCGTGAAGCTGCAGCTGGCGGCAGACCTGATGCCGGGCGTGGAACGAGACGATCTGCGGGCGCTGGGCTACCTGGGAGCGGCGCCGATCTATCACAAGGACCAGCGGCTTTCGAAAGACGTGATCGGCGGCTTTGCCACCGACGACTGGGATGAGCGCGTGGATGCCGTTTCGCGCGGAGTGATGGCCATGACGGTGGCCTGCGCACGCTGCCACGACCATAAGTTCGATCCGATTCCGACGAAGGATTACTACGGTTTGGTGGGCGTGTTCGCCTCGACGATGCGCGTTGAGCGGCCCATGTTCCCGGTGGATCCGAAGATCGAAGAGCGTTACCTGTGGGTTCAGAACCGGCTGTTCGATCTGAAGTACTCGGCCAGCCTGCTGACCAACGAAGCTTCCACTGTTGTTGGTTCGGCGGAACGCGTCGCGAAGTGGAAGGCGGAAATCGAAAGCCTCAAGACCGAGATGGAAGCGATGCAGGATCGTTACCCCAAACTGGTTTCGAGCCTGGAACGGTACTGGACGTTCACGCCTCCCCGGGTTCCGGCCTCAAAGGCGAAGACGGACGCGGATGCGAAGCCGGAATCGGCAAAAGCGCCGGACGGCAAGGCGCCGGATGCGAAAGCGCTGGATAGCAGGACCACCCCGGACGGCAAGACCCTGGATGCGAAAGCAGCTGATCCGAAAGCAGCCGAAGCCGGCGATAAGCCGAAGGCGCCCGCGGCCGGCGGTCAGTTCCGACGCAGGGCGCTGACCTCGACCGAGCCTTTCATGAACTCGGTCTATGACGCGGCCCAGTACATCGATGGCAGCGACCCGCAATACACCTTCATTATTTACAAACCGAACGAGGCGCGCGACTTCCCGGTGCTGCTGCACGGCAACGTTGCGACGCCCGGCCCCGTGGTTCCCCGCCATTTCCTGACTGTGCTTTCGAAAGGCGACAGCACGTTCAAGAATGGCTCGGGCCGTCTGGAACTGGCCGATCGCATGTTTACCGATGCCGCGCCGCTTACCGCGCGCGTGATTGTGAATCGGGTGTGGGACTGGCATTTTGGCCGTGCGCTGGTGGCGACGCCGAGCGATTTCGGGGTACAGGGCGAGAAACCGTCCAATCCTCAGCTGCTGGACGATCTGGCTACGCGTTTCATCGCGCATGGCTGGTCGCTCAAGTGGCTGAATCGCGAGATTATGCTGTCGGCTGCCTATCAGCAGTCGAGCCGTCCGCGTCCGGAAGCGGAGAAAGTGGATCAGCTGAACGTGATGCTGTGGCGCATGAATCCGCGGCGGCTGGATGTGGAATCGTATCGCGATTCCCTGCTGCGCGCCGCCGGCCGTCTGGACACGAAAATGTACGGCCCGTCGGAGGATGTCGAGGCCACCACCAACCTGCGCCGCACCGTTTACGGCCGAGTGAGCCGCGGACGCATGGCGAGCCTGATGAAAAATTACGATTTCCCGGACCCGATGCAGACCAGCGGCGGACGCGATCTGACCACCACGGCGCTGCAGCAGTTCTTCATCATGAACAGCGGCTTTATGCATGACGAGGCCGCCACGCTGGCAAAGCTGACGGAAGCGGAAACGGGAGACGCGGCTAAGGTTCAGCTGCTGTACCGAAAGGTGTTGTCGCGCGATCCGAGTCCGAAGGAACTGGATCTCGCCGTCAGTTATCTTGCCGGCGGGACGGTTGAGCAGTATGCACAGGTTTTGCTTTCCACTAACGAGGAGATTTTTTGGCCATGATTCACCGTCTTTCGCGTCGTGAAATGATTCAGAGTGTTTTTGGCGGGCTGGGCACTGTAGGCCTCAGCGCGCTGATCGGCGGACAACAGCAGGCGCAGGCGGCATCCATCGGGCATTATGCCGGCGGGCGCACACCGGGCAAAGCGAAACATGTGATCAGCCTGTTTCTCTCGGGCGGCCCCTCGCAGGTGGATATGTTCGACCCGAAGCCGCTGCTTTCGAAGTTCGAGGGCCAGCGCCCGGGCTCAGTGGACCTTCGGACCGAACGTCAGACTGGCGGTCTGATGCCGTCGCCGTTCACATTCAAGAAATATGGGCAGAGCGGAATTGAGGTCAGCGACATCGTGTCGAAGACCGGCTCGGTGATTGACGATGTCTGCGTCATTCGCTCCATGTATTCGTTCAACCCGACGCATACGCCAAGTCTGAGCCTCTATCACACGGGTACGATTCTGCTGAATCGGCCTTCGATGGGCTCCTGGATTTCGTATGGCCTCGGCACGGAAAACCAGAATCTGCCTTCGTTTGTGGCGCTCGACTCCGGCCAGGGCGGCGGCGGCGGTTTGGGCGGTTCGGTGACGCGCGCGGGCTTCCTGCCGGCAGAGCACCAGGGAACGCCTTTCAACGACGGCGAAACGGAGCCGGAGAAGATGATTCCCAACCTGCAGAACAAGTGGCTCGACGCGAAAACGCAACGGCGCCAGCTGGATGCGGTGCAGGCCCTGAACAAGAACTTCAGCGATTCGTTCGGCTCGGACGACTACCTGAACGGCCGCATCCAATCCATGGAAGCGGCGTATCGCATGCAGTTCGAAGCGATGGATGCGTTTGACATCCGCAAGGAGCCGGAAACCATTCGTGCGGAGTACGGCACCACTCCGTTCGCCAACGGCTGTCTGCTGGCGCGCCGGCTGGTGGAACGCGGAGTTCGCTTCGTACACGTGGGATCGGGCGGCTGGGACGATCACAAGGACATTCAGAAGAGCTACCTTTCGCATTGCCCGTCGATGGACCAGGCGGCTGCCGCGCTCATCCGCGACCTCAAGCGGCGCGGATTGCTGGATGACACGATCGTGGTCTGGGGCGGAGAATTCGGCCGCACCCCGGTTTCCGAAAGCGGCAGCGGCCGCGATCATAACCCGTATGGCTTTACGATGTGGGTGGCGGGTGGCGGCTTCAAAGGCGGTCTGGCTTATGGCGCGACCGACGATTTCGGCTTTAAGGCAGTGGAGAATCGCGTTTCCATTCACGATCTGCATGCCACCATGCTTTACGCCATGGGCCTTGACCATACCAAGCTGACGTATCGTTACGCAGGCCGGGATTTCCGGCTGACCGACGTCTACGGCGAGGTAGTAAAAGACATTCTGGTCTAGTTCCTGCAAATACACTACAGGGTATGCTTACCAGTAATGGCGCATACCCTGGAAGAGAAAAAGAAACTCCTCAACCGGGTACGGCGGATTCGCGGACAGCTGGATGCCATCGAGCGTGCCCTCGATCAGGAGGCGGAATGCTCGGATGTGCTGCACAGCATCTCGGCGTGCCGGGGCGCGATGGATTCGCTAATGGCGGAGGTCATCGAAGGCCACATTCGGTTTCACGTTCTGGACCCGAGGACAGTCGCTACCGATGAGCAGACCCAGGCGGCAGATGATCTGATCCACGCCCTGCGCGCTTATCTGAAGTGACCCTTACCGCACCGGAACGTTACGGAGCGGTACATCGAAGATATCGGCAGATTCTCCGTTTTTCAAGATCTGAAAGGAATCGGGCGGCGCGAGGGAGGAGAACAGTTCCGCCGGCGCGTCCAGGCCTTCGTCCGCCAGTTGAAAAGTGCCGTGGTGGATGGCGATGCTGTGTTGGGATCCAAGAACCCGATGCGCTTGCAGCGCTTCCTCCGGCGCCATATGGACCGGCGACATGAACCAGCGCGGCTCGTAGGCGCCGATCGGAAGCAGGGACAGCGCTGGCGGGCCGAACTGGGCGCGGATCTCTTCAAAATGACTGCCGAAGGCGGTATCCGCGGCGTAGTAGAGGATGAGGTCCCGGATTTGGATCACGTATCCGCACCAGAGCGTGCGGTTCCGGTCGGAGACTCCACGGGCAGAGAAATGAAGGGCAGGAACACAGTGGACGGCGCCGCCTTCGAATTGCCAGGAATCGCCCCAGTCGAGTTCGTGGACCGGTTGAATGCCTTCGGAGCGCAGCAGTTTCGCCACGCCGAGCGGGACCACGAACTGGGTGCCGCCCTTCTGGGCGAGCCATCGAAGCGTAGGCAGGTCCAGATGGTCGTAATGATTGTGGCTCAGCAGAACGACCTGGACCGGCGGCAGTTCTTCCCGCCGGATGCCTGGCGCCCTGCGGCGTTTCGGGCCGGCCCAGGAGATCGGGCTCGCGCGCTCGGACCAGATCGGGTCAGTCAGGAAATTGGCTGCGTTTTCTTGCAGGAGCACCGTCGAGTGGTTGACCAGGGTGCAATGCACGCTGCCGGGCTCCACGCTTCCGGGCGGCACGGTCGGAATTACGTCATCGACGAAGGCAGGCGACGGCTGCGGACGGCTGGTGAGCTTCCATCGCAACACCGCGCCAAGGCCGTTCGCCTGAGGCGATCCGGGGTTGTAGAACCTCTTCCCATCGAAGTGTTTGGCGAAGCTGCTAGCCATTCACCACGTTAAGGACGGGGCGGCCGCTCGCTTCGATGCGCGTAATGGCGTCCGGCGTCGGCTTTTGGGCGATGATCACGTTCTCGCAGCCGGCCAGCATTTCGTCCAGGCTGCCGGTGAGCAGCCGTCCGATGTGCGGGATGGCGTTCAGAACGAAATTGCGGTTGGCGCCGTAGATGCGATCCATTTGGATGTGCGGATCGTAGACGAGCAGTTCCCTTCCCTTGCCCAGCAGATGCTCAATCATCGAGACGATGGGGCTTTCCCGCAGATCGTCGGTATTCTCTTTGAAGGCGAGGCCGTAGATGCCAATGCGGCCAGCAGGTAACGCCAGAGCTTTTGTGATGGCGCGGCGCAGATGCTGCTCGTTTGCCGGCAGCACGTTTTCGAGCAGCGGGAGGCGCAGGTCAAGGCGGGAAGCGCGATAGGTAAGCGCGCGCAGGTCCTTAGGCAGGCAGCTTCCGCCAAAGGCGAAACCGGGACGCAGGTAAGCGGGAGAAATGTTCAGCTTCTCGTCACGACACAGCGTATCCATCACCTCGCCGGCCGGAATATCGAGTTCCGCGCACAGGGACCCAATCTCGTTGGCAAAACCGATTTTGACAGCGTGAAAACAATTGCACGCGTACTTAATCATCTCGGCGGTGCGCAGCGTGACCAGACACGAGTGCACGGCTAGCCCTTTGTACAACCCGGCAACGGAGTGAACGGCTCCCGAATCAGAGCCGCCGACCACCAGCAGCGAAGGCTCCATAAAATCCCGAACAGCGGTGCCTTCGCGGAGGAATTCCGGATTGGAAACGACGGGGGCCAGGCCGCGCAGCGCGGGCATGACCACCTCTTCACACGTTCCCGGGAAGACGGTGCTGCGCACCACCACAATCAAACGGCTGCCGCTGGCATGCAGCAGCGCACCGATCTCCTCCGACACACGCTTCAGCTGGTCCAGACCGAGATTTCCATTCGATTCCGAGGGCGTGCCTACGCAAATCAGCGCCACCTCAGCGTCGCGAATGCCCTCGTCGAGGGAAACAGAAGCGCTCAGCTTTCCGGATGCAGCCGTCTCCCGCACGATTTCTTCCAGACCGGGTTCATAGAAGGGCGCGCGACCCGCCAGCACGTTGCCGACTTTGAACTCATCGCGATCGACGCCCACTACCTGATGCCCCAGCTTCGCGAGGCATGCCGCCGTCACGCAACCCACGTATCCTAAACCCAAAACCGCAACCTTCATGGCTTCCCCATTCTAGCTATCGGCCGTATCGCGTTTTCGGTGTAGTGAAAACTTTATCGGGTGACCTGCTCCGTGAGAGCCGTGCGCATCTTCTGCGCCAGCTGTGAAGCCGTGTAGGGCTTTTGAATGGTGCCGGCCAGTCTAAAGGAGGAGAACCGACCCGCGACTTCGGCCTCAGTGTGACCACTCGAGAGCACGAACGGGACTCTGGGCGCAATGGACTGCATTTCGCGCAGCACTTCCTCGGCGCGGAGCAGAGGCGTTGCCATGTCGAGCAGGACCACATCGATCTCGGAAGACATCTCCCGGAAAAGCCGGAGCCCGGCTTGCCCATCCTCGGCCAGCGTCACGCGGTAGCCGGAGCGCTCCAGGATGGCGCGGGCCATGCGCCGTACGAAGGCCTCATCATCCACAACAAGAACGGAGACGTGTGAGGCGGCCACTCGGGCGCCGGCAGCCGGAAGCAGAACCTCGAAAGCAGTTCCCTGACCGGGCACGCTGGCGACACGCATCCCACCTGCGTGGGCGCCCACGATGCCGAACACGGCCGAGAGGCCAAGCCCGCGGCCGACGAATTTCGTAGAAAAGAACGGATCGAAGATTCGGGAGAGAGTGGCGCGGTCCATACCGCAGCCGCTGTCTTCCACTTCGAGTGAGACGTAGCGGCCGGGTGTACAGGGTCCGGGCGAGAGGCTGGCGGCATCGACCGCATCGATCTCCTTCAGACAGGTCGCGACCTTCACGGTCCCGGCGGAACCATTCCCAATAGCCTCCCCGGCATTCATCACCAGGTTCATGACGATCTGCTGCAGTTGTCCCCGGTCGGCCTCAATCTCAGGGAGGCCTTTGGCCAGATTCAAGGTAAAGGCGACTTTGTCGCTGATCGAGACAGCCAGCAGACCTTTGATTTCTTCCACCAGAGTCGACAGGTTGACCGGTTCCACGGAGGAGCGTCCCTTGCCAGCGTAGTCGAGCATCTGCCGCGTCAGTTGGGCGGCGCGCTCCCCTGCCTTGACAACGCCATCGAGAAGTTGCGCGCCGGCGGACGGCGGCGGATACTCGGAGGCCAGCAAACTCGCGTTACCCAGGATGCCGGTGAGCAGATTATTGAAATCGTGCGCGATCCCTCCGGCCAGCACGCCAAGACTTTCCAGCTTCGCCGTCTGCCGAAGCCGCTCTTCCCCCAGCTTCTTCTCCGTGATCTCCTCGCACACGATTCCCGCGCCCGCGATTTCCCCGTTCAGGACGATGGGAAAGTAGCTGGTGCTCCAATGCCGGATGCGGCCCGGCTGGGCCGGTGTCACGCCGCTCACTTCCTGATTCAGGAACGCTTCGCCAGTCTCGAAGACGCGACGGAAGAGGGCCGCAATCCGCGGTTCCAGATCGGGCAGCAACTCTTCAATGGTTTTGCCGAGGTGCTCGTCAACAGGCAGGCCGTTGATCTCAGCCAGAGCCTGATTCACCCGGACAAACCGAAGCTCGCGATCCCAGACTCCCAGGCCGACCGGCGCATTCTCGAACACGGTGTCGAGAATGGCGCTCGTGCGCTGCAGTTCCTGGGTGAGCCGCCCCCGTTGGCGCTCCTCGTCCTTCCGCCGGGTAATGTCTTCTACAGCGGCGACATAGGAGACGGGCGGTCCGTTCTCCTCGTGCGGAACACAGACCGTGACCTTTGCCCAGACCGTCGCTCCGGTTCCGGAAACGTAGCGTTTCTCATACTCGCGGCACTCGGAAGAGCGGTCAGCCAGTTGCCGCATCATTTCCCGCGTCATGGCAACGTCCTGGGGATGTGTCACATCGAGGATGGTCTTACGATGAATCTCCGTCTCCGTAAAGCCCAGCATGCGGCAAAAGGCGGGATTCGCCTCCACGATGCGCCCGTCTTCCGCAAGCACGACCATGCCTACCGGATTGTTCCGGAACGCGTGACAATACCAGCGGGTTTCGGGAGAAGCCCCGAGCCTCACAAAGCGGGACCGGATAGCGGCCAGACCAAAGCCTGCCAGAGCCCCGCCCGCCAGCGGTACCAGAGCCAGACGCCTGGGAGATCGCCGCGCCTTACCGGAAGTCATTCGATAATGGGTTGACATACCGGCTCATGGACTTCGTACAACAGCTCAAGGCGTCGGTGGACATCGTACGCGTGGTTCAGGATTACGTGAGACTGCGAAAGGTGGGAACGCGATACACCGGTCTGTGCCCTTTCCATAACGAAAAGACTCCTTCTTTTTCCGTCAACCCGGCCCTGCAATTCTACTACTGCCATGGCTGCCACGCCGGCGGGGACGTTCTTAACTTTCTGATGCAGATTGAGCATCTTAGCTTTCACGAAGCGCGCAACACACTGGCGGAACGCAACGGCATACCAATTCCGAAACGCTCCGAATACGCCGATGACGAGACCAAACTCCGCGCCACTTTGTATCAGATGCACGAAACCGCTCAGGAGGAGTTTCGTTTACAGCTTTTCTCCCCGCAGGGCGCTGAAGCCAGAGCGTATCTGACAACGCGGGGCGTTTCCAAGGAAGGCGTTGAACAGTTTGGCATTGGTTACGCCGGTAAATCGCTGGAACGCACTCTTGAGAACAAAGGGTTCACCAAAGCGCAGCTGGAAGCCTCGGGTCTGGTGGGGCGGCGCGAAGACGGCAGTCACTATGACCTGTTTCGCAACCGCCTGATGTTTCCGATCCATTCGGAACAGGGCAAAGTAATAGGCTTCGGGGGCCGCGCACTGGACCCGAACGAGAAAGCAAAGTACATCAACTCGCCGGAGACGGCGATTTACAAAAAGAAGACCGTTCTCTACAATCTGCACCGGGCCCGGGAAGCGGCGCGCCAGAGCGGCCGCGCTGATTCTGGTGGAAGGGTACATGGACGTTGTAGGCGTTTACTGCGCGGGCCTGAGAGAAGTCATCGCTACCTGCGGGACGGCACTGACGCGCGAGCAGATCCAGGTGATGAAGCGGCATTCCCCGGCGGTGACGCTGAACTTCGATCCGGACAATGCGGGTTCCAACGCGGCAGAAAAATCCATCCAGTTACTGCTGGCCGAATCCATGCGCATCCATATCGTCCAACTGGAAGGCGGGCTGGATCCGGACGAGTACTGCAAGCGCCACGGCGGCGAAGTGTACGCCGAGTGCGTGGGGCGGGCCAAGACTTATTTCTACTGGCTGGCCGATCGCGCGCGCGCGAAATTCGACATGCGCACCGCGGAAGGGCGCGTGGATGCGTTCCAGTTTCTGCTGCCGGCCGTGCAGGGCATTACGGATAAGCTGGAGCGCGTGGCGATAGCAAATGACGTGGCTGCGTATTTAAATGTCACAAGCGGATTAGTACTGGAAAATTTCCGAAAATTAGCCGCGGATAAACGAGACCAGTCCGTACAGCAGGCGCCCATCCGGTTACCGGAATCGGATCGCATCCTGATTAGCGTGATGCTTCTGGACGCGGCTGCGCGCGAACAGCTGGTGCCTATGCTGCGTCAGATCGCGGCTCTGCAGAATTCTCCCGCGCACCGCATCTATCAAGCCTTATTCAAGCTGCATGAAGCGGGCGCGGGAGTACAGTATGCCAGCTTGCACGATCAGTTGGAAGAAGCTGAGCGCAAGGCGCTTTCCGCTACATTACTGGGCGGAGACACGAACGACGCCGCACTTACTCTGGAGGCCGCGCTGTGTTGTGTACAAACACTTGAAGACAGGGATCGCGAAGGCAAAGCGGCGGATATAAAAGCGCGTATCCGCGACGCCGAACGCGCTGGCAATTTTCAGGAAGCTCTAAAATTAATGCAATTGTTGTAACGTTTTCGATATTCCCGCCACTTCCATTCAAGTCCGTTTTCCCGGACCCGTTACGCAATAAATACATGTACAATGTGGAAAACGTTTCGGATTGGCGCTCGGGGATTACAGTGGCAATCGACGATGAATACGATCGGGTGGACTCATTGACTCACTCGGGCGGGGATAAGTCATTCGTCATGTTCGACGAAGTTGCCGATGTGATGCCCGAAGAGTTGGCGGGCGCGGCGGATCTGGATGAGATGCTCGCCGGCCTCGATCCGCACGAGGTGGAACTGCCTGAGGACGGGAAGAAACCCGACGAGGCGGAACTCGAACTCGAACTTCCAGCGGGCGTAGGAGAGAAGACCAGCGATCCGGTTCGCATGTACCTGCGCGAGATGGGCGCGGTGCCGCTGCTGAGCCGCGAAGGCGAAGTGGATATTGCGCGGCGCATGGAGCGCGGACAGATGACCGTGCTGAAAGCTTTGTCCCGTTCGCCTCTGGTGATCAGCCGCATTCTGAATCTGGCGGCGCAGGTGGAACGCGGCACGATTGACGTGCGCGAGGTGCTGCTGATTTCCGACCCGATGCCAACAGATCAGTTTGTGGCCGAGCGCGCGAGCGAGTTCCAGCAGGTTTGTATCACGGTGGAGCGGTTGAGCCGCAAAGTACAGCAGCTTCGGCAAAAGCTGCTGGCGGTTCCGCGCGGACTAAAACCCAAACAGCACCGGCACATGCGCTGGGAAGCAGGCAGGCTGATGATCCGGATCGCGCGTGAGATCCGGTCCCTGCGGTTCCAGAGCTACGCAACGCGCGACATGATGAATGCGGTGCAAGCCGCTCTGGAAGAAGTGAAGCCGATTGAACGCGCGATTGCGCGCAACCAGCGACGGATAGAATCGGCGCCGGAGAGTTCGCGCGATCTGCACCGGGAGCAGCGTTCGCTCACGCAGGAACTGCAGCATTGCGAGGAGCGCCTGGGAAGCTCCGCGGCGGAACTGCACCGTACCTTCGATGTGATGGCGCGGGCGGACCGGGAAGCCGAATGCGCGAAGCAGGAACTAATCGAGGCCAACCTGCGGCTGGTGGTGAGCATTGCGAAGCGCTACACCAACCGCGGACTGCAGTTTCTGGACCTGATTCAGGAAGGCAACATCGGCTTGATGAAGGCCGTGGATAAGTTCGAGTACCGGCGGGGTTATAAGTTTTCCACGTATGCCACGTGGTGGGTCCGGCAGGCCATTACACGCGCGATTGCCGATCAGGCGCGAACCATTCGCATCCCCGTGCACATGATCGAGACCATCAACAAACTGATCAGCACCTCGCGCACTTTGCTCCAGGAGCTTGGCCGCGAACCTACCACCGAGGAGCTCGGCATGCGCATGGAACTGCCAGTAAATAAGGTGCGCAAAGTGATGCGCATCGCGCAGGAGCCAATCTCGCTCGAAACGCCGATCGGGGAAGAAGACGAATCGCATCTGGGAGATCTTCTGGTGGATCGCAACGGTCTCTCGCCTTCCGAGCAGGTAATTGGACTGAACCTGCGGGAACAGACCGCGGAAGTGCTGAAAACGCTGACTCCGCGCGAGGAGAAGATCATCCGAATGCGCTTCGGACTGGAAGACGGCAGCGAGCACACGCTGGAGGAAGTGGGACAGAATTTCCAGGTGACGCGCGAGCGAATCCGCCAGATTGAAGCGAAGGCCTTGCGCAAACTGCGTCATCCCAGCCGCAGCCACCGACTCAACAGCTTCCGCGAAAACGGCGGCGGCAATCTGGAACGCTGACTTACTTGATCAGCGCTTTCACTTCGGGCGGCGGCTCGAAGCGGCCTTTGGGAAATTCGGGATTCTGCAGGACGGAATCGATGCTGAGCTGGATTTGTTGTCCGGCCAGGGTTTGCTGCACCTTGTGCGGCATCAGCAGCGCGCCTTCTTTGCGGTAGTCGCTGACGCGCGCATCGACGGCAATTTCGCCCATCGGGGTGACCGCCGTGGCCGTTTGACGAACGAGCAGCCCGCTGGCTTTGTCGTAGTACTCCGTTTCGGGCCGGCCGCTCAGCGGGGTCATCACGATTCGATAGCAGGGTTTACCATCCACGTCTTCCACGCCGGCGTTCTGAATGGCCTTATACTGCTTCTTCCAATCGAGGAATTTGCCTTCGGCATTCGCAGAACGGAATGCCGCCGATTTCTCCTCGCCTTCCTTCAACCGAGCGCCCTGCAGCGCCGAGTACGACCAGGCGATGTTGCCATCCGTTCCTTCCTCGACTTTGCCGATACCGGGGAAATCAATCACCACCACCTGTTTGGCCGGTTCGGATTCATAGGTGGTCATTTCGCCCTTCAGATTCTGAGCGGGCATTTCCACCCAGCCTTTCTGAATGGTGCCGTGGATCTGTTCATGGGCGGCGCGGCCACCGGTGACTTCGAGGTAACGCGCCAGCACGCTTTCAGCGGATGGCAAATCCACGGGCGCAAACAGAAACAAAGCCAAAAGTGCGGAAATCATTGGTTACACCACGATAGCGCGGCTTCCATGACAGGATCGCGGCCGGCAAGAAGCGCCTTCCGATCAAGAGGAATGACGACATCCGGCGTGACGCCGCGGCCCTCCAGAACTTTTCCGCCCTCCGAAACATAGTTGGCGATGGCGTATTGGAAGCCGTCGCCGTTGGGCAGCTTCTCGATGACAGACGGAAGCGCGGCACCGGCGGTACGGGTTCCGAACACGCGCGCACGGCCCAAATCCTGCAGGCCTCCGGCGAAAATCTCAGAGGTGGATGCGGAGAGGCCATCCACCAGAATTGCCAGCGGTCCAGCAAAGCGCGGCTGTCTGGGGTTGATGAAAAATTTGAGTGCGCCCTGTTTGGTTTCCATGGTTCCCAGCCGCTCGCCCGATTTGGCAACGAAGAAGCCGGCGACACCCATTGCCATGCCGCCAATTCCGCCGGGATTGCCGCGCAGATCGACGATGAAACCCTTGCAGTGATCGCATTCACTCACCTGATGCGAGATCGCCGGCATGATTCGTTCGATGTCCAGAAAGAGATTGAACGCGACATAACCGACCTGACCGATCTTCCTGGTTTCCACCCAAACGTACTGCGTGGGGAGATTGCCGAACTGCACGGGCTCGCCCTTGCGCGGCTGGTCGTCGGGATGAATAGTGGCGGTGGCACCGCGGCCATCAGTGATCTCGACGGCCTGCTGCGCCACCGCGGATTGGACAGCGCGCGCCAGCATCATGTCGCGGAGCGTGGAGTGTTCGTAGAGCTGTGCAACGCGGGCGATCGGCTCCTTCACGTGCTCCACTTCCCAACCGGCGTGAGGGCCGCTCACGATCAGCGCCCGGGCGTTTACCACGCGGACGTCGAGATTGGCTGTGCCGCGTTCGTGCAACTGGGAATAGAGATCGTTGGGAATGATGCCGAAGTGAGTGAGATGCAGGCGCGCGATCATCTCCTGCATGGCTTTACGCGCCTCGCCGAGGGTTGCGGCGCGTTCTACAAGGGGACGGAACTCGTCGTGAACTTTCAGCCAGTCGGCGCCATCAAGGGTTTGATCCCAGTGGGTGTTGCGAATAGTGGTCCAGACGTATTCGAACGAATCGAGATTCTGTTTGCGCTCAAGCGGGGTAAGCGCCGCGCCGGCCAGGGAGATGACCGCGAACAGAATACAAAGGAGGCGCAACCCTCAGTTTATCAGCGGAGCCAGTGCGTTTCAGGCAAGCCGGCGCAGCTTGCTGACGCGCCCGACTTCCACCCACTCGACGACGAAGATATTTCCCGCGTGATCGAAACAGGCGCCGTGCGGGCAGACAAATTTACCCGGCGTGAAAGCCTCGCGGGGCATAGTGCGGGTCTTGCGGTAATTGCTGGTGGAATCGTCACCTAGCTGGGTGATCACACGATTGTTTTTGTCGAGGAGCGTGACGCGCGCAAACAGGTCGGGGACCACCATGTCGCCGTTCTTATAGATACCGAAATGGCAGGGCGCCGGAAGATTCTCTATGAAATCGATATGCTGCCCGTCGAGCGTGAAACGCTGAAGCCGTTTGTTCGTCCGGTCAGCGACGGTTAGCGTGGGTGTGGCGCCGCGTTCGTCGATGATCAGGCCGTGCGGACAATTCAGCTTACCGGCCTCGGCACCCTTGCCGCCGAAGGTGCGAATGTACTTGCCGTTGTTGTCGTATTGGTTGATATAGCTGGAGCCGTAGCCATCGCCCACATACACGTCGCCCTTCGCCGAGACGGCGACATTGGTCGGGCTGTACTTGATCGGCTTCCCATCGGCGCCGGGCTTGTATTCCTGCGACTGCTCCGGATAGCCCAGCTTCCAGACGTACTCGCCATTGAGAGTGGTTTTGCAAACGACACCGTTCTTCGTGTCGCACAGATACAGGAACTCGTTCGGTCCCTCTTTGCGGATGTGGAGACCGTGGGCTCCGCCGATGAACTCCTTGCCCCACGATTTCACGAATTTCCCTTGCGCGTCGAACACGACCATGGTGTCGTGGCTTTCGCTGGCGGCGTTCACCGTGTGGTGGATGTAGATGTGGCCCTGCGAATCTTCGCAGACGCCGTGGGTATTGCCGTACTTGATGTTGGACGGGAGCGCACCCCAGTCGTGGGTGACCTCATACTGGTGATCGCCTTCTCCGAGGACCGGCTTAGCGCTGCCGGATTTATTCTCCGCGCCCAGAATGATGGGGGCAGATGCCAGGAGGCTGACGACAGAGCGGCGTGTAGGGTGCTGCATGCCGCTATTGTATAACCGTCAGGGTTTGCCGGGAGGGTTCACGGTGGGCTGCCGCGTGGGAGGGGTCTGCGTGTTCAGGCCGTCGCGCTTCTTTTTGGAGTCATCCGTGTCAGTTTTGTTCTTCTGCTTCGCGGAGTCAGGCGTTGCGCCGGTGTTTTTTGGCTTGGTTATGTGATATCCCTTTTGCTCGGCGGTCTTTTTGGTTGCCGGTTCGGGATCGGCCGGAATCTGGGCAACAGCCGCTCCGGCGGCCAGAAACATTACGACGATCGTCTTGGACATAAAAACCCCTTGTGCGAACCTGTTTCAGGAGATGCCGTTAATTGACGATTCACGCGACCGTGATTCACAAGCGCGAATACGCACGTTAGAGGCCGAAGTCCAGCGTCTGACGGCAGCCCAGGCCGCGACCGAACGTCAGGTGGCGGCGATGCGCGAGGTTCTGGTGAGGCCGCAGACCGGCCGACGGTCTGACCTGGAAGCGCGCGTTTCCAAGGTGGAGCATGCCGTCGAGACGGTGCGCGAAGTCGTGGATTTGATTCTGGAAAGCAGAATCTGGAAAACGCTCCAGGCTGGCGGCGGAGTTCTTCTGCAACTGCAGGAGATGGCGAACAAGCGCGGAATCCGGCTGGGACGCACCGCACAGACCCGAAAAGATACGCATCCGATTCAGATCCACTGCGACACGCTGCCGCCAGCGCCAGTCGATCCGTTTTCGGGCCTGATCGAGATCAAGGGTTGGGCGCATGCGGCCTCGCGGGTTGAAAAGGTGGAAGTCACCATTGATGGCGAAGCCGCGATGCCGACGCAGTTCAGCCTGCCCCGTCCGGATACGGCGAAGTTGCCGTGGCGCGAACGTCCGGACCCGAACTGCGGTTATTCGCTGGAGTTCGACACGCGGTCGCTCACTGACGGGATGCACCAGGTCCAGATTCGGGCCTGCTGCGCGGACGGGACATCGCGCGAGATCGAGTTTCCTCTGCTGGTGAATCAGCTGGCGGCCCAGAGAAGCGAGTACTGGCGGTGGCTTAAAGTGTTCGACCCGCCGCAGCCCGAGCTGATGCGCCTTCGCGTCATGGGACTGACGTGCCACCCGACGATCAGCGTGCTGGTTCCGGTGTTCCGCACCAAGCCTGACATCTTGCGGGAGACTATCGCTTCGGTGCGGCGCCAAAGCTACCCGCACTGGCAGCTTTGCCTGGTGGACGATGGCTCGGAACACCCGCAGCTCACCGAGGTTCTGACCGAAGCCGTATCCTCGGATCGACGGATTGTCTATGCCGCGCAGGAACAAAGCGGCATCTCGGCGGCCTCGAATCGTGCGCTGGAACTGGCGGCCGGGGAATATGTCGCGCTGCTGGACCATGACGACGTCCTGGCTGACGACGCACTATTTCACGTGGCGGATGCGCTGCAAAGTGAGCCCCGGCCTGACCTTCTTTATTCGGACGAAGACCATATGGACGAGACGGGCCGGCGGTTCTCGCCGTTTTTTAAGCCCGACTGGTCACCCGATCTGATCCTGGCGGAGAACTATATTTGTCACCTGCTGGTATTCCGCCGCGAGCTCTGCCTCCGGGCAGGCGGATTTCGGAGCGCGTTCGATATCAGCCAGGATCACGACATTCTGCTGCGCATGAGCAGGCATGCGGAGAAGATCGTTCACATTCCCAAAATTCTTTACCATTGGCGGACCAGCCAGATTTCCCAGTCACGAGCTTCGCTTGCGGAAGACCGGGCGCTCGGTTCGTCGCGGGCCGTAGTGGAAAGCTTTTTGCGGGAATCCGGGGTGGACGGGAGCGTGGAGGAGGGGCGTTACCCGGGGCGCTGGCGGGTGCGTTATGCGATTCCGAAGGGAACCCGGGTCAGCATCCTGATCCCGAGTGCGGGCAAGACGGAGATTCTGGACCGGAATCTGGATTCGCTTTGGACGACGGCGGGCAAGACACCTTTTGAGGTGGTGGTCATTGATAACTGCCGGGGCGAGAATAACGCGACTCTCGTGCGATATGTCGAGCGGCTTCAGGCGAAGGGCCGGCCGGTTCGGCGTTTTGACCAGCGCAACGAGCCATTTAATTATTCGTTTCTCAACAATCGGGCGGCGCAGGAGTGCGACGCGCCGCTGCTGTTATTTCTGAATGACGATACAGAGGGAATCAGCGACGGCTGGCTGGACGCGATGGCCGAGCTGGCGGCGCGGAAGGAAGTGGGGGCGGTTGGCGCGAAGTTGCTGTATCCGGATCGAAAAATCCAGCATGCCGGGGTGACGATGGGCCTTTCGGAGATTTGCGGGCACTCGTTCAAGGGTTTGCCGGGGGATAACCGGCACTACTACGATTTCCCCGACATGATCCGGAACGTCAGTGCGGTGACCGCTGCATGCGTGATGATGCGGTCCGAAGTATTTCAGAAGGTGAACGGGTTCGACGGCGCGGCGTTTCCGATCGCGTACAACGATATCGACCTGTGTTTGCGGATTGGGGCGGCGGGATACCGGATTTTGTATACCCCGCATGCCTTGCTCTATCACTATGAGGCGTACTCGAAGAGCAGCGCGGATTACCATCCCCATCCGGCGGAGACGATGGCGCTGAAGACACGGTGGCGCGAGGTGATTGAGCGAGATCCGTTTTATAACCCGAACCTGACGAGGCGGAAGGAGAACTGGGGTTTGCGCTGGGATTAGGTAAACGGAAAAGCAAAAAGCCCAACCTGTGAGATTGGGCTTTTTGCTAAATTAACCGGGCGACTTCCTAGTCTCCCACACACTTGCGCGTGCAGTACAATCGGGGCTGAGGGGCTTAACTTCCGTGTTCGGGATGGGAACGGGTGGGACCCCCTCGCTAAGGTCACCCAGAACTTGGCGGGACGGGTTTTAAGCCGCCCCATAACTCTGGAATTGGATATTTTGACGGGCCACTAGCACTTACAAGTGATGCGAGAAGCATCATCTTTGCGTGCAAAGTAAATTTTATGGTTAAGCCGAACGAGCAATTAGTAACGGTCAGCTCAACGCATTACTGCGCTTACACATCCGTCCTATCAAACTGGTAGTCTTCCTGTGCTCTTCTAATACTTATCGTTGGGAGATCTCATCTTGGGGAAGGTTTCACGCTTATATGCATTCAGCGTTTATCCTGACCGAACTTCGCTACCCAGCTATGCCACTGGTGTGACAACTGGAACACAAGAGGTTCGTTCACCCCGGTCCTCTCGTACTAAGGGCAAGCCCCCTCAAATCTCCTACGCCCACCACAGATAGGGACCGAACTGTCTCGCGACGTTCTGAACCCAGCTCACGTACCGCTTTAATAGGCGAACAGCCTAACCCTTGGGAGCTTCTACACCCCCAGGATGCGATGAGCCGACATCGAGGTGCCAAACCGGAGCGTCGATGTGAACTCTTGACTCCGATCAGCCTGTTATCCCCGGCGTACCTTTTATCCGTTGAGCGATGGCCCTTCCATACAGAACCACCGGATCACTAAAGCCTACTTTCGTATCTGCTCGACTTGTAGGTCTCGCAGTTAACCTGGTTTATGCTTTTGCACTCGTCGGCTGATTTCCAAACAGCCTGAACCAAGCTTCGCGCGCCTCCGTTACAATTTAGGAGGCGACCGCCCCAGTCAAACTACCCGTCTTCCATTGTCCCTCTCCCGGATTACGGGTGTAGGTTAGAATCACAGAAACATCAGGGTGGTATCTCACCGTTGGCTCCTCCGAATCCAAGAATCCGGAATCAAAGCCTCCCACCTATCCTGCGCAGATGTTCCCATAGTTCAATGAAAAAGTATAGTAAAGGTGCACGGGGTCTTTCCGTCTAGTGGCGGGCACCCGGCGTCTTCACCGGGACCACAAGTTCGCCGGGCGGCTTGTTAAGACAGTTCTCAGATCATTACGCCATTCGTGCAGGTCGGAACTTACCCGACAAGGAATTTCGCTACCTTAGGACCGTTATAGTTACGGCCGCCGTTCACCGGGGCTTCAGTTCAAAGCTTCGCTTGCGCTAACCTCTCCCTTTAACCTTCCGGCACCGGGCAGGCGTCAGCCCCTATACGTCGTTTTCGACTTAGCAGAGACCTGTGTTTTTGTTAAACAGTTGCCTGAGACTATTCACTGCGACCCACTTGCGTGGGCACTCCTTCTCCCGAAGTTACGGAGCTAATGTGCCTAGTTCCTGAACAAACCATCACCCGAGCGCCTTAGAATATTCATCTCGTCCACCTGTGTCGGTTTGTGGTACGGTTACCTAATTCTCCTTAGAGGATTTTCCTGGCAGACGACCCGGCGGATTTGCCAATCCGGATCTCCCTTCACCATGCCGCTTGAAACCATTGCACGGCCGGCTTACGGTCTGCGTCCCCCCATCGGTCTTGATCGAATTTCGGTAGTAACGGAATATTAACCGTTTGTCCATCGGCTACGCCTTTCGGCCTCACCTTAGGAACCGACTAACCCTGAGCGGATTAACCTTTCTCAGGAAACCTTAGACTTACGGCGACCAGGGTTCTCACCTGGTTTTTCGCTACTTATGCTGGCAGAGTCACTTCCTACCGCTCCAGCCGTGCTTACGCTCGACCTTCACTGCTGTAAGAACGCTTTCCTACCGTCCGCGACTGAACGTCGCGAACCCATACCTTCGGTATCATGCTTGAGCCCCGTTATATTGTCGGCACCGGGCGACTCGACCAGTGAGCTGTTACGCTTTCTTTAAAGGATGGCTGCTTCTAAGCCAACCTCCTGGCTGTCTGAGTCTCCCGACTTCCTTTCCCACTGAGCATGAATTTTGGGACCTTAGTTGATGGTCTGGGCTGTTTCCCTTTCGACTATGAAGCTTAGCCCCCACAGTCTGACTCCCGCGCTACACGTTCATGGCATTCGCAGTTTGGTTGAATTCGGTAACCTGGGAAGGCCCCTAGTTCAATCAGTTCTCTACCACCGCGACGGACCACGCGAGGCTAGCCCTAAAGCTATTTCGGAAAGAACGAGCTATCACGGAATTTGATTAGCCTTTCACCCCTATCCTCAGCTCATCCAAGCTGTTTTCAACCAACACTGGTTCGGACCTCCAGTCGCTGTTACACGACCTTCATCCTGGCCAAGGATAGATCATCCCGCTTCGCGTCTATTCCCAGCGACTGAACGCCCTATTCAGACTCGCTTTCGCTTCGGCTCGCTTACGCTTAACCTCGCCACTGAGAATAACTAGCCAGCTCATTATGCAATAGGCACGATGTCAGGCATTGCCTTGCGGGCATAGCCCTCCAACTGCTTGTAAGCGTGTGGTTTCAGGTACTATTTCACTCCCCTCGCAGGGGTACTTTTCACCTTTCCCTCACGGTACTTGTTCACTATCGGTCGAAAGTAAGTATTTAGTCTTACCGGATGGTCCCGGTGGATTCCTGCAGGGTTCCACGTGTCCCGCAGTACTTAGGAGCCATTAAAAGGAGGATTGCATTTTCACCTACGGGGCTGTCACCCTCTATGGCCGGCCTTTCCAGACCGTTCGATTAACACTTTCCTATCCTCTGTTTAACCAACAGAGGCCGCATACTCGCGCATGCCGTCCACTGTTGATTATTGTGGTCCTGCAACCCCAGACTCTCCTTTCGAATCGCCCGGTTTAGACTGTTCCGCGTTCGCTCGCCACTACTAGCGGAATCACTGTTGTTTTCTCTTCCTTCAGGTACTGAGATGGTTCACTTCCCTCGTTCGCTCGATCACCCTATGTATTCAGATGAACGTAACATGTGTTCACACATGCTGGGTTTCCCCATTCGGAAATCTCCGGATCACAGACTGTTAGCGTCTTCCCGAAGCTTATCGCAGCTGACCACGTCCTTCATCGCCTCTTTGCGCCAAGGCATCCACACACACGCCCTTAGTAGCTTGACCATAAAATCTACTTCGAACACAAAGATGCAATTCTTGTGCGCTTCGCTTTCTTCCACACCCGTACAGGCGGCTTCCGAAAGCAGCATTACTTGTAAGTTGTAATGCCCGTCAAATATTCAATTGTCAAAGATCAGATTCGAGCCGCTGATTCAATCAGCAACCGAGCATCACTTGCCACACTTCATATGACGGATCAACTCGATTTCTGATGGTTTCAATGGTGGGCCTGGGTAGACTCGAACTATCGACCTCACCCTTATCAGGGGTGCGCTCTAGCCACCTGAGCTACAGGCCCGGCTTGCTGAACCACACAACCGTAAACTGGTGGAGCTGGTCGGGATCGAACCGGCGACCTCCTGAATGCAAATCAGGCGCTCTCCCAGCTGAGCTACAGCCCCTTCGTGAGGTTGCCGGTGTTGTCAGCAGGCCGGCCCACGAAATGATCGAGGCCGATTGGATGCAGGGCAATCCTGTCAGACAGGCACGACCACTCTATACATACTTCCGAACTTCGAGCAAGAGATTCACGGAACGAATTTGGACTGGAACGGCTGCCGCTCTGTACACTCGAGCGACTCCAGCCACGGTCTCTTTAGAAAGGAGGTGATCCAGCCGCAGGTTCTCCTACGGCTACCTTGTTACGACTTCACCCCAATCATGAATCATACCTTGGGCCGCTGCCTCCCTTGCGGGTTAGCCTGCAGACTTCTAGTACAACCCACTTTCGTGATGTGACGGGCGGTGTGTACAAGGCCCGGGAACGTATTCACGGCAGCGTTCTGATCCGCCATTACTAGCGATTCCAGCTTCATGCAGGCGAGTTGCAGCCTGCAATCCGAACTGAGAACGGTTTTTTGGGATTGGCTCCCCCTCGCGGGTTGGCAGACCCTTTGTACCGTCCATTGTAGCACGTGTGTAGCCCTGGACATAAAGGCCATGAGGACTTGACGTCATCCCCACCTTCCTCCAGGTTATCCCTGGCGGTCTCCTGCGAGTTCCACCTTTCGGTATGGCAACACAGGACAAGGGTTGCGCTCGTTGCGGGACTTAACCCAACATCTCACGACACGAGCTGACGACAGCCATGCAGCACCTATACTACAGTCCCTTGCGGGAAGGCCTACTTTCATAAGATGGTCCGTAAGCATTTCGAGCCCAGGTAAGGTTCTTCGCGTTGCGTCGAATTAAACCACATGCTCCACCGCTTGTGCGGGCCCCCGTCAATTCCTTTGAGTTTCAGCCTTGCGACTGTACTCCCCAGGCGGCATATTTAACGCGTTAGCTCCGGCACGGACCAAATGAATGGCCCACACCAAATATGCATCGTTTAGGGCGTGGACTACCAGGGTATCTAATCCTGTTTGCTACCCACGCTTTCGTGTCTCAGCGTCAGTTATGGTCCAGAAAGCCGTTTACACCACCGGTGTTCCTCCTGATATCTACGCATTTCACCGCTACACCAGGAATTCCACTTTCCTCTCCCACACTCTAGCCCCTCAGTCTTCGGCGCACCCTCCCAGTTGAGCCGGGAGATTTCACACCAAACTTAGAAAGCCGCCTACGCACCCTTTACGCCCAGTAACTCCGAACAACGCTTGCTGCCTACGTATTACCGCGGCTGCTGGCACGTAGTTAGCCGCAGCTGCTTCTGCAGGTACCGTCATTATCTTCCCTGCCGAAAGAGCTTTACACCCCGAAGGGCTTCATCGCTCACGCGGCGTCGCTGCATCAGGGTTTCCCCCATTGTGCAAGATTCCCCACTGCTGCCTCCCGTAGGAGTCTGGCCCGTGTTTCAGTGCCAGTGTGGCCGTGTGCCCTCTCAGGCCGGCTACCGATCGCAGCCTTGGTAGGCCTTTACCCTACCAACTAGCTAATCGGCCGCGGACTCCTCCTTCAGCGCATTGCTGCTTTCCCCTCTCGAGATTATGCGGTATTAGCGACGGTTTCCCATCGTTATTCCCCACTAAAGGGCAGATTATCCACGTGTTACTCACCCGTACGCCACTTTACTCATGGATTGCTCCACTTTCTCGTTCGACTTGCATGTGTTAAGCGCGCCGCCAGCGTTGATTCTGAGCCGGGATCAAACTCTCATTTGAATTTGTGAGTTTATGATCGTCCGGTTAGAACTCAAAGTTCTGACGAAGTTTATATAGTGCATCCAATCAGATTGTCAAAGATCTGTATGACCACAATCGAAATCTTTCGACGTCGACCGGATCACAGGCCTCGAAACTTGTTGCAGTCCGGAAAATCAGCAACTGCCGATTACATCCGGGGGACTGCTAAACTTTAGTTTTATTTGAAAGAACCAACAGGAAGGCCGTTAACCACCGCGCCGGTGGCCCGGTCGCAGTTTGTTACCATTCCGTACTTGTCTCTTCAACCACTCTACATCAACCGGAACATCTTTGCAAGCCCCTCGGCTCACTTCGATTTTTCGCTCCAGCCGCTCAATCAACAGGACGCAACCAAAACCCAGAAGGTTACAGAAGCATCAACTGCCGATCACCGCCACCCATAAAGATGTTCGCAGAATTGAGAAGGTTACAAACTCTTTTCTGCTCACCACCGCTTTTCAGCGGTTTTCTTCGGGCGACTTGTTCAGAATAGCATCGGCTTTCGGGTCTGGCAAGAGTTTTTTTCGCTTCGAAAATAAAAGTTCAACGGCTTACAATACGCACATGCGCAGCGCCCCGCTCCTGCTGGTTTTCACGGCAATGACAGGCAGCGGCCTCGCCCAGCCCCCGCTCGCTCTCGATCCAATCCTAAAACGGGTCGGCCGGGAAGCCGAAGCGTTCCGGCGCGTCGCTCCCACGGCGCTTTCTGAGGAAACGCTGGAGCAGCGCTCCCTTGTCTTTACGCAGGCACCCGAAGCAGTTGCTCTGAATGGACCCGCTGGCTCTAATTTTGAGACCCACGAGGTGCTTTCCGAGTATGGCTACGCCAGCCCACCTGCGGCTCCCGGCGCTCTCCATGAAATTCGCAAGGTGATTAGCGTCGACGGAAAGCAGATCACTTCGACGGAAAAGGCCCGCCATGCCATGACACTCGGCCTGAACTCCGCGGACATGAAGCTCAAAAAGCGCCTGCTCGAAGATCTGGAGCGCCATGGTCTGCACGGCGCTGCCACCGATTTCGGTCAGATCCTGCTTCTTTTCACCCCAACGCACCAGAAGGATTACGCCTTCCAAATGAAAGGGCAGCGTCAGATCGGCGCCGACCGTCTGCTGGTGGTTTCCTACCGGCAGCTGGGAGGTTCCGGCGGCATTACAGTGTTTCGCGGAAACACCGCCAAACGCGAGCCGATTGAGGGTGAAATCATGGTTCGCAGCCGGGACGGCGTCCCCATGCGCATCACGATGACGGCTCTCAGCACCACTCAGGAGTTCACGGTCAGGGACGAATCCACTGTGGATTACGCCGACAGCGATCTAGGCGTTGTGCTCCCGGCCAGCGTGGTTCACCGGGAATACCTGAAGGACACTCTGATCAGCGAAGATACCTACTTCTATACGCCGTTCCGCAGAATGTCCGAACGTTCCGCAGAGCTGCCCTAGCCGGTACTCACTGAATGCGTCGATTCGTCTACCTCCACGGGTTCGCTTCCGGTCCGCACTCGCGAAAGGCCCGGTTTTTTCGGGATCGCCTGGCGGAATCCGGCTACCCTCTGGAGACACCCGACCTAGGGGCGGGCGATTTCGAGAACCTGACCATCGGCGGGCAACTCGCGGTGGTCGAGGATCTTGTCCGCGGCGAAGCCGTTACGCTGATTGGGTCGAGCCTGGGTGGTTATCTCGCGGCGCTCTACGCTTCGCGCCATCCCGAAACCGAGCGCCTTGTGCTCCTTGCGCCGGCATTTGCCTTTAACGAACGCTGGCCTGCGCTGGTGGGCGAAGAGGCTTTCGCGAACTGGCGCCGGACGGGCAAACTCTCGATTTATCACTACTCCGAAGGAGCCCAGCGGGACCTGAGCTTCCGCATCTGCGAAGAGAGCCGGGCTTATGAGCCCTGTCCAGCTTTCTCACTGCCTGCCCAGATTTACCACGGCCGGCAGGCACAGTCGTCCCGGTTGAACTCTCTGAACACTATGTTGGCTGCCACCCACACGTACAACTCACGGTGCTCGAGTCCGACCATGAACTGACGGGCGCGCTCGACGAAATCTGGCGGACAGCTTCCGCCTTTCTGCTGCCGTGAGCGGC
>CAVQTR010000002.1:0-456340 GCA_963716685.1 Bryobacterales bacterium | reverse complement strand
CCCAGAGGCTGCGGAACCAGCTTGTGTTAATACGTTCGTCGCGCAGGCGTCCGCTTATGTTTTCCAGGTAAAGTGTTTTCTACCCCGGTCTACCCTGGGAGGCGTTTGCGTTCACCGTTTCTCCCTTCCGCTTCAGCAGCACACCCAGCCGCCGCTAGCCGTAGCGCGGCTTTTCGTCGGCCGGCTTACGCACGTTCTCTTTCAGCGCGATGGCCCTTTTTCTTCGTCCGGCCGGCCGCTATAGCTCGACTGGGCAATGAGAGCCAGTTCGCAGGCTTCTGCGCTGGCTCATCACTGTCCCGTGACGCAACACGTCACGCGCATTGGTGAAGCGATCGTAGTTGATTTCTTCATGCAGCTCAATACGAAGATCCGGACCCCGCCTCTCCAGCGCCTTCCGCCTCCTTCAACGCCTTAAGATCACCGCCCCTTCTTTCATCACGAACACGGCCGTGAGGTTTGACCTCTTGAAGCGGGATCCCGCGCGCGTATTTGCAGTGGTTTGGCTGTTTCCACGATCCGGGACGTCAGGAAACACCACGGCTGGTTTCAAAACTGGCTGAATTGCTGGGCCCGAAAAATCGTCGACAAACGCTGCAAAAGGAAAGTCAGCGGACGTTGTCGCTGTCCCGAGGGTAGATCCCCCATCCAAGTGAGGAAACTGGAGACATGATTGCGTGGCAGTGAGGGTATTTAGCCCAAGCGGAACCAACGCAGAGGAATGTGCTGATCGTATCGACGCAGACGGGTTGACGCAGACCGGAAGCGATAAGAGTGCGTCGCGGGCGGATACGGAAATCTTTCGATTGTCCATGCCAGGTTGGGTGACATTCCCAGAACGCCAGGGAATATAATGACCGAGCACATTCGGTTCTCGCTGGCATTCCGAATCCGTCCGCCAGTGTCGAGGTCAAGCCTGGGCAGGGACTGCTGCCCCGCGCCCAGACCTGTATCCGCAGACGATTTCGGGGGCAGCCATATCGATGACGATGTCTACGAAGAGAACACGCTGGATTGCGCTGCAACACTTACCGGTTTTAGGAGCTATTCTCCTTTTGGGGACCCCGGCGTTCCCGCAGGCCAATACCGTGACAGCTCCAACGGCACTGTCAAAGGACAGCAGCGGTGAGCGGTCGTGATCGGCGCCACCGTGTCCGCTCTCAGCAACGAAACACATTTGGCATCGAAAGCGACGACAGATAGTTCCGGCCGATATGTGATCGTCAATCTGACCATTGGCACTTATGGCGTTACGGTGGAAGCGGCGGGGTTCCGGAAAGCGGAGCAGACCGGGCTCGCTGTCGATAATGCGGCGCGCGTTACCGCCGATTTCAAACTGGAAGTTGGCGCTGTTACCGAGACGATGACGGTGACCGAGGCAGGGGGCGAGACCGTGAATACGGTCTCAGGCGAGATCCGCCACACCATCGATTCCGAACAGGTTAACGATCTGGCGCTCAACGGGCGGAACTATATCGAGTTAATTACCCTAATCCCAGGGGTTGCGGTCACCAGCCTGGATCAGATGGCCATGACGACCGGCTTGAGTGTCTCCAACCAGTCCATCAACGGCAACCGGTCCGACACCAATCACATGTCTGTAGATGGCGCCGCCAATCTGGTGTCGGGCAGCAACACCAGCCAGATTAACAATGTCGGTGTGGATTTCATTCAGCAGGTCAGCGTGCAAACGTCATCATTCTCCGCCGAGTATGGTCGAAATTCAGGTTCCAATATCAACGTCGTGACCAAAAGCGGTACCGCGCAGTTCCACGGCAGTATGTTCGAGACGATCCGCAACGACGCTCTGGACGCCAACGCCTACTTCGCCGCGGTCAAGCCGGAGTTGCGGTTCAACGACTACGGCTGGAGCATCGGCGGTCCGGTTGCGGTCGGCCCGCTCAAAAAGGGTAAACTCTTCTTTTTCGAGGGCGAAGAATGGAAGAAGATCCGCAGGACGAGTAATCCCAGCCGCCAGACCATTCCCACTCTCGCCGAAATGACAGGCGACTTCTCAGACCGCACGACTGTTATTAATTTCCCCGGGACCAAGACCCCCATCCCAAATAGGATCGTTCCTGCGAGCCTGATCACGCCAGACGGCCAGGCCATCATGAATGTCTACAGGGCTATGTCGAAACTGGCGTCGGTTTATTCCAACACGCCCACCGGGAACAACGCCACCTTCCAGCAACCCAACCCGTTCAATTACCGCGAGGACATCTTCCGCGTCGACTGGCATCAGAGCGAGCGTCATTCCGTCTACTTTCGCTACATCCACGACGCCTACAACATCATCGACCCCTTCAGCACGTTCGCGGCGTCCCCGCTGCCAACTGATCCGACGCTCCGCAGCCGGCCCGGTTGGAACCCTCAGTTGGGCTGGATCTGGACGATCAGCCCCACGATCATCAACGAAGCCCGTTATAACATCGCCTTTAACGGCCAGAAAATCACGATGTATGGGGACACTTGGCAGCGGAGCGCCTACGGGTTCCAGTTCCCGCTGATCTATGGCGGGGTAGGCGAATATCCCACGGGAATACCGAACGTCGCGGTGAACGGTTTCGCGAGCTTTTACGGGCCGTATAACTCGTACCAGAAATCGGGGCCGACCAATATGGCGGTCGTCGATAACCTGACCTGGATTCATGGCTCGCACGTGTTCAAGTTCGGCGGGTCTGCGGTTCGCGACCGGCTGGACCAGAACGGACAGGCGGCATACCTGGGGAACATCGCGTTCAACAACACCAGCGCCAACACCATGACGACCGGTTCTGCACTCGCTGACACAATCTTGGGCCAATACTACACCTATACCGAAGCAGCGTATGATCCGTGGGGACGGTTCCGTTATTCACTGTTTGACGGGTATCTGCAGGATTCGTATAAGGTAACCAACAACCTGAGTCTCGAAATCGGCCTGAGGTACAGCCACTTCATCCCGACCTACACCACGGCCAACAACATGGCCAATTTCGTTCCGGGGCTTTATAATCCGGCAACCGCAGTGTCGATAACTCCGGGAGGGTTGATCGTTCCGGGTTCCGGCAACCCCTACGACGGACTAATCCGCGCGGGCAATGGTATTCCGGCCGACGAAGCAGGACGCGTTCTCAACGCGAATAGCCCGGCTGTTCTCGCCGTTCCGGCAGGAGCACCTCGCGGACTCTATAAGACTCAGGAACAGTTCATGCCGCGCTTCGGTTATTCTTACCGGCCATTCGCCAGGAAGAATATCGTGGTACGCGGCGGTTTCGGAGTGTTCCATGACCGCCCGGAAGGCAACCTCATCATTCCGCAAACCACGGTGCCGCCGTACAACGTGAGTTCGCAGTACACCAGCGGTAGTCTCTCAAACCCCGGCGGGGGCTCAGTCGCCGCGCCGGCGCCCCTCGGCGCCATCCACGGCATCGATCCGGAGATGAAGACGCCTACGGTGTACACGTTCAATACCGGCATTCAAGCGGAGATAGGGCATGGAATGTTCCTCGATGTGACATACGCGGGGAACCAAGGGCGGCACTTGATCCGGTCTCCAAACATCAACTTTCCGTCCTTTGCGACGCTGACGGCGAACAGCGCGCTGCCGGCTGCCCAGCAGTTGGTGCTCAACGCCATGGTTCCGTACAAAGGGTATTCGACGATCAACTACTACATGAGCGACTCAAATTCCAATTACAATGCTCTGCAGGTTCACCTGACCAAACGCAAGGGCGATATGGTGTACACGGTCAATTACACCTGGTCGAAGGCGCTGGCGGATTCGTCTGGGAACTACAACAGCGGTTCCGACGCGGTCGAGTTCCTGGATCGCAAATATAACTATGGGCCGACAACTTTCGACCGGCGGCATTTGATTGTCTCGACGTACACATATAAGATGCCATTCCTGCGCAGCCGCAGAGGTGTCGTGGGCGGCGCGCTTGCCGGTTGGGAGTTGAGCGGCATCATACGCTTCCAGACCGGAGCCTACCTAACGCCGACCGGCAGTTCGACCGGCGTCACGCGGCGTTCGTCGTACGACGGCGAGGACGTTAGCATCAACAATCCTGGGGCCGCCAGATGGTTCAACACCGCGGCATTTAGTAATGCGCCGGCCACTGCACTGGGCAATGCGGGTGTCGGGGTGATCGAGGGACCGGACTGGGTCCAGTGCGACGTCTCCTTGCGCAAGGTATTCAAAATTCGCGAAGGGTGGACTCTCCGCTTAACGGCGGATATGATCAACGCGCCGAACCACACCAATTTCGACAACCCGAACGTCAGCACCAGTGGCGGAGGATCCTACGGCACGATTTCGTCAGCTGAACCTCCTCGCAACTTGCAGTTTGGCGTCAGGGTGGCGTTTTAAGATCCACAACTTGTGGCGGAACGGACGGCGAAGTATCGCTCCGCGGCAATGTTCTTTGCGCTGTTCCGGCCCGGGATCGTTTCGGTTCGGATCCGCTACTTACGGCGGCTACGGTACAAACGGAATCAGCGCCCGGGACGCTGCGGCTACAAGCTTTAACTGGTTCATAAACAGGGTGCTTTCTGATTCCGGGCGCAGCTTAAGATCTGCCCAATGTGGACATCTGCAGACATTTCAATACTTCTCAATCACGCATGGCCGAACTGGCGCGCGTGATCGGAAAACACTGGAGCGTGTGTACCAGCGTATGAACGGCTCGGCGCCACGCAGTTGGGCGTCAGCCGCCTTCCTGATGGCCATGTGCGCTCTCGCCTTCGACATTCAGAGCGGGTTCTCGACGTCAATTCCCTTAACAGCGTTAGGGATTGTAACGCTTGTTTGGCTCGTTGTTGTCGGCGGTCTGGCAGCCGCTCTCTGTTGGTTGGATAACCCGTGGGAGGATCGTAAGAATGCATCCGCCTTATAAGGGGCCCAAGTTTGTATTGACCGGTCCGAGGGTTTGCGCCCGGGGCGGCGCTCCACCTGCTGGACTGCGTGCCGTCTAAGGTTGCTAGAGAGAAGAATCCAAGCATTGCCGTGGCGTTTGTGATGTTGATTGTCGCCTTAAGTGACAATCGTATCTCTTACTATCCACTAAAACTTAACAGCATGCGGACGCGTCGTTTTAAGCTTCGCGTCCCGCAATAATTCTGGTAGCGTAGAAAACGCCGACATCCCCAACCCCTTTCCATACTCTGATCGCACTAAATTGGAGGGAGAGGCGTTGTCCAAACTCAGGGATGTTATAGTCCATGGAACCTACCGCGCCACCTCCTGAAACGGCGACATGCGCCGTGGATTGCGTCGCGGAGATATTGAGGCTCGCCTGCATGATGAAGACCTGATCGCGCTTGAAGGAACCGAACTCGACTAAATCGTCGATTCTAATTTTGTTGTCGGATGTGAAATCGACATGCATAATTTCCTCGGCGTCTGGCGTCTCGAAACTGATCGAGCACACGGTAGAGCCTGTCGGCACGAACAACTCGGCTGAAAAGTCGTAAACGCCAACCCCGTCGCTCTGTGTAAATTGACCTACAAAGTTTGCGACTTGCTCCTCGGAGGCCGGCGATCCTGTGATCTTTAACCATCTTGAGCTGCTGCTGAATGGCGGATTGACGACAGTAACGCTATTCGGCGGCCCCTCGACTCTCGCCGTTCCCACGGCTTCCGTCTGTAACGGCGGAGAGCCAGCGGACGCAAAATCGAAATTCGAGCTGAACAGTGTGTTGACCTTTACCCATGTGGAGTCATTCGACCATGCGATCGTACCGGGCAGCTGAAGTTTACCCGTGTAACTCTTATCGTCGGGGAAGGTTACCGTGATGTCCGCGAAATCCAGAATCGAACCGCTCGCAGCCGGGCGGTTGTAAAACGACATATCGACCGAGATCTTTTTGCCGTCCACGGAGATCTGCGGCCCCAGAACGCCTCCGCTGGCCCACTGCCCATTTAGATCGACCAGAGTGCTCGTCGAAACCGCGACTTTTGTCCAGGCAGAGTTGTTCGACCATTGAATGGTAGCAGGCGGTTGAAGTTTGCCGGTATAGGTGTTGTCGTCGGGAAAAGTTACGGTGATGTCAGAAGCATCGAGGATAGTGCCGCTGGCCTTGGGACGTCCATAGGCGGACATGTCGATTGAGATGGCGGCGCCGTTCACGGAAATATGCGGACCCGGAATACCTCCGCTGGCCCAAGTACCATTCAGATCTATTGTCGTGAGAATGGGAACCTTGATCCATGTTGAGTTGTTCGACCAATGGATTACCGACGGTGCCTGGAGTTGCCCCGTATAGGTCTTGTCGTCGGGGAAGTGTACGCTGATGTCCGAACTATCAAGTATGGAACCACTCGCCGTGGGACGGTTATAAGCCGACATATCGACGGAAAGGGCGTTGCCATTGACGGAAATAACCGGCCCGGGAGCACCCCCGCTTGCCCATTGACCGCTTAGGTCTAGCACCGTTTGTATAGGCATCTTGCTTTTCCTCCAAAGGATGAAGCGTTTCTCGACGCTTTACGGAAAGAAAGTAAGTACGCGAGGAATATAACCGAACGAACTCGGTATTACAAGACAAAGTTATGCGCTGCGTGCTGCCGCGCACACAACCAGAATCAGTGCGCAGCCACCGGGTGGCCGTATTGGGGATCTGCCCAGAATAAACCACCAAAAACCGCCTAAATCGCCACTATCATAATTATGCTTACGCGATTGGCTGTTCCCTACTCCTCCCGTTGCCGCCGATGTCCTCCCGTTTGATGTTATCGGGCTGTGACCGGCGCTCTCGCCGAAGGCAGTTTCGATGGAATCGTAGCTACCGCATAGGCGGCCTGTGATGTACAGGCGAGACCCTCGGAAACATGTAGAACAGACTACTTGACATGGAACGGCTCGTACTTCAGAGACCGCAACAGGCGCGTTTCCGCGACTCTCTCGGAGGCCAATCCGCGTGGCGTTGTCCCTATCGACTTCGGCTCGAGATGCCGCGACTTATCTTCCAAGGCAGTCGCTGGGGAGCTTCGATGCCGCCTTTAGAACGGTTCCTCCTCCAGCTGAGGGCGGCGGCCCGGATCAACATACACCCCGCTGGTTCTTAAGTCGGGCAGCGAGGGCTGATACGTCGCCCCGCACAATTTGAGTAGTTGTTTCGAATCGCCATTCACGGTGAATTGCCGAACGCGAGCGAAGCCGGCAGCTGCAGAACCCCTGAGCCCCGACTGTTCCGCATATCGTGATAAAGCTAAGAGACCTCTTCCGAACAGAAGAGTGAAAAGCCAATATCTGTAAAAAACTTCACGAGGACGGCACGGCCAAACCCCTGGCCCAGGCACCCTGCGTCTTCAAGGAAAGATCCAGGCTTATCCCCGCGTTGTCGCCGATGATGGCCGCGTATTCCGGGTAATCCGATCAAGGCGCCTGCGGTACTCGGCCCGCATATGTTCCCATTCAGGTACAGGCAGCGTGTGGTAAAACCTCGGATATGCGGCGTCTTCAACCATGCATACAACCGGGTTAGGTCTTCCTCTTTAAGTGGCTCAAATCGCAGAGAATGATACCGGTCGCTGGTTCATATGCCATCTCTCGGTTCGCGGCTTAGAGAGAAGGAGGAAATCAGCAGGAGAGAACCAGGAGTGAAATCTCGGCGAAGTCCACGGCCTGCGGTGGAATCCTGCCGCGACCGGGCTTGTTCATGAAAGTGCGATCTCACCATGTCGCTTACAAATGAATGGTACCGATTCTGATGCGGCACGGCTGCTGCCATCTGATCGTCACAGCCCGCGCAAAGTCCCGTGGAGAGGGGAGATCGCTGGTTCTTCGAAATACTCCACCAACGCAACTCTCGGTGGCGAGGTCCACAGCGAGATGATCATGGACGGCGAGACTGGAGATTACATAAAGCGCCGGCTTAAGCAATGTGGAACTCGCAAGCGTTAGGGGCCTTAGTGGCTTGCGGCGTAATGAGCTTTGAGTAGGTCCATACCGAAGTCGTTCTCGTAATCGCGCCACACTGAGTGAATATGGTTTCCTTGATCCTGCGTGCAATCCATCTCAATCAGGAAGCCGGGCGTCTGGATCCGGTAGTAGTGCAGGCCACCGCGAGCAACTGTTCCGGTCCACGCAAAAAACGTCGCCTCCCTGGGCTGCTTGCGCGCGAGTTCGAGGCGCTTTTCCGCCATCGCTAACGGCACGTTTGACGCGTATAGCTCGACGATGTTCATAAGCTTGTCGTACTGCGGGGCGGTCATCCTCACAGCGGAGAGCCCATTCGGAGCGCCGGCGAGAGCAGCTTTGCGCGAGGCTCCGGTGATAATGTCCTTCAGAGCGGTCTTGTCCACGACGGCCACGTCCTGCTGGGTCTTGTCCAGCGATTCGATCATGTCGTAGCCGAAGTCATCTTCAAGCGCCAGAACGCGGAGTCCCTTACGGGGTCCGATGCGGACCTCGGCCGGGTTGCTTCCGAAGAACGAAGGCGAGTCGGAAACCTTCCCATCAACGATGGTGTAGTTTTGCGCCAGGTGATGACCCTCGATGCGATAGGCCCACGTGCCCTTGGGGGAAGGAGTGCCGAAGATAGTAATGAAGTAATTATCGGGGTCGCGGCGGTTGGCTGGCTTGGCGCCTTCGAGAAGCAGCAAAACCTGCTCAAGGCTCATAATCGACTGAGCTTTTATTACACCCTGCTGACTCAGGCCGGCGGCAAGCAAAGCGGTGGCCAGTTCACGCTGAAAGGGCTGCATCGCGCCCAAGGGCATACCTTTGCGCAGTTCGCGGTCGCCTGGCTTATAGTTCGCTCCGGTCGGCACAAAATGCCAGCTAAGCCGCTCGTCGTCGTCAAAGGCGTAAGAAACCTTTGCTTTTTGATCGGGCCAAAGCGAATTTAGAAACGCGTTGGCGGCATCGGCCATTACGGAAGAAGGCTCGGCGCGCTTGTATGCGGCGGTCAACAGGAGGGCGGAGACACCGAAGGCGGCGGCGCGGATCCAGAAGGAGTTCATGGGTTGAATTCTACACCTGTCTTCAGGCGTGAGGCCCATAACGAGCGAAAAGAGGGTTTTGACTCCCGAGTGACCCCCTCCACCTACCGAAACTGGCTCCGGCATGGAGCCGGCCCGTCGCCAAATTTTTAGATAAGCATTCAGCCATAGCATCCGCGACCCAAAGAGTTTCATGGGTGACCGTAGCTTTTTGGGCCCGTAGCTCTAGCTTAGGCTGAAGCGAATTCGCTACATGAATCAGTGCCCATTCATATAACAACTGCGGTCAGTGGGAAGCGGGAGCGCCGATTGAGGCTGGGTTGGGTTGCAGCACTGGAGTTTGCTCTCCACCCAAGCGGCCCGGGGCGGGTCGCGGCGATCATCAACTACTATGGCCCGACGCATCTGGCGAATGGAAGGGAGCAGAGAAGTCCGACTGTCCTGAATTGGCTGGCAGGAACCAGAAACTCGAGGGAACTGGCGGCGACGCCTCTCGCCGGTGCCATCCGTAAGCGCCGAAATGCGAGAAGACTATCTGGTGCCGTACCTTGCTTTGCTGCTTATTTTACACGCGGAAAGATTCAAGCCGTTTTGGGGATGCCGGACAAAGCAGTTTCTGTCCGCGTCACCAAACCCAACGCACGCGCCGCAAACCTTCCGGTAGGCTCGCGCTCCCCGCGCTCCCACCGAGCCAGCGTGCTAGCGTCTACGCCTATCTGTTTGGCCGATTCCTTCTGGGAGAGCCCCAGAGCGGTCCGGCCCTGTACGAGACGCTCAGCCCATCCATCGGCCGGCGGCTGTGGGTTGTACCCCAAGAACCGGATAATTGCCGGCATGTACGCGAAGCCCGGCTTCGTCCGATTCAACTCCCACTTGACGATGCTGGCTTTGTCCACGCCGAGTTTCTCTGCGACCTCGCGTTGCAGCAGTTTCAGCACGAGCCGACGGCGGAGTAAATGATCGCCTAACGTCTTCAACTCTTCTGGCGGCTGTTTCCTGTTGCTCATACGATGATGCCTCGGCAGCACAAGGGCTGCTGGTTCGTTCGGCTGGCTGAATCCGTAAGTGATCACGATCTCGTTCTGTTGCACACCCCACCGCTCGACCGTGTTCGCCTGAATTGATTCGACCAATACTTCGATAATGCGCCGCTTCAGTTCTGCCGGGACAGGGCCATCCAATCGCTTCCGCAATGTCGCCAGCAAGGCTTCCGCGGTGCGGAACTGCTCGGAGCGGTCGCCGGCGGAGAGCGCGCTTGTGGCCGTTTCGATTTGCGCCTGCAGCCCTGCGGATTCGGCATCGATCAGATCGAGTTGCTGATCAAGCTCTGCATCATTGATACGCCCTCGGCGGAAGAGTCCGAGAACGCGTTCCCGTTCTGCACTTTTCTGCTGCAGCCGATCGGTTAGATCGTCCAACTCTTTCTCGTGGTCCACACGCTCGCTATCCTGCATAGCGACACGAGCTTTCAGACGTTCCAGAATATCGCCGGGGTCGCGTAGGAATGACTCGATGTCCGCCCACACCAGCCGTTCGGCATAGTCGCCATTCAGTCCCTTAGCCGGGCACTTCCTGCCGGAGAGTCCGTACAGCCCCCTCGCAAACTGGCGGCCATTACAGCGGTAGTAGTGATCCCGCTGCTTTTGCACCCGCATTCCGGAATACGTCAGCCCGCAAAGTCCGCACTTGATCAGTCCGCGCAAGAGAAGCGGTTCACTCGCATTCCGCGTGGACATGATCTGGTTGGAACGCAGGACCTTCTGCGCCGCTTCCCAGGTTTCCTCCGTGACGATCGCGGGCACCTCTCTGGTAATAATCTCCCGATTGCGATTATTGCTGCGCTTGCCGAACAGGTGCTCGCCCATGTAGGTCCGGCTGACGATCATGTTGCGCACATGCGACGGACGCCACATTGCGGCAGTTCGCCGATTGCGCTTTCCGGAAGTCGACTCCGCCAGGCTTTCTGAGGAGCCGCACGGCACACCGGTTCTGGTCAGGTAATCCGAGATTTTCTGACAGGATTGCCTCTCGAACGAACACATCCTGAAGATCGTTCGCACGACATCGGCTTCGCTGATGTCAAGCCCGGGGATCGCTTCTTCGTTAGCAGCGATCCGTCTCTGGCCGCGTTCACCTTGCCCACGGTAGCCGTACGGGACGATGCCACCCAGCCACACGCCAGTGTGAGCAAGCCTGTTCGTGCCAGCCACAGACCGCTCGCGAATCGACTCGCGTTCATGAGCAGCGAATCCCGACAACAAAGTCAACATCAACCGACCCGTGGATGTGCCGGCGTCGAACTCCTCTGTGCCGCTGCGGACCCGAACACCGTACCTATCGAACTCCGCTACTCCGTTCAGAATCAGACGCGTGTCACGGCCCAGCCGATCCAGTTTATAAACCAGCAGCTGATCGAACTTGCGCCGGCGGGCATCCTCCAGCATCCTCTTGCCGCCGGGGCGAAGTTCAAGCGGGACGGTCCCGGACACGCCATCGTCTGCATAGGTTTCGTAGACGGCGAGTTCATGGAAGGCGCAGTACCGAGTTCCAAACTCACGCTGCGTGACGATGGACTGCCGTTCGCGTTGTTCTTCGGTCGAAACCCTGACGTAGATAGCGACTGCCATTAGGACACATTCCTCACTTGTGTCGCGGAGGAAAGCAAGTTGAATCCGGTGGAGCCGGCACGATTGTCAAAGACTCGGAAGGAACATCCACAAGAAGCCGGTACAGCGCTTCTACCAGTTGATCGACAGCGGCTGGATCGGGGTGGAAGCGGCGGGTCACTTGCCGGATCTCGGGCGTGTCCGGAAGCTGCTGAAGGCCGGGAATGCTGAACTCCGGCGGGCATTTGCCGGTGTCAACAATCCCAGCCCCTCGGGAAACAGCAAGTGTTTTAATTTGAGCTCGTTGGCTGCAGTTTCCCAGTTCCCCACCCCCTGGGAGCGGGAAACTGGGAAACTGAAACAGATCCTGATCAGACAAGGACAGGCTCCACTTCCACGGTGTTCTGCGGCAAGCTATATAGCGTGGCGTTTTTGTCGCCTTTGGTGGTGCTCCAACCCCCCGATTTGAGGCAGTTCTCAACCTGAGTTCTGGTGCAGCCGTGCGCCTTTGCGAAACCTACAATCTCGCTCTGGTTCAATCCAGGATTTGCTGCGAGAATATCGGTGATGACCTCCTCTGTCGTTGCCGCCCGCTTGTAGTCATCGGAAGCAACAAATCCTTGCCCTTTGACAAACTTCATTCCGAAGGCCTGGCCCGGTGCGAGGCGGGCTTTGAAGCAAGTCATTGACAATCCCGCCAGCTCCACAGCCTCTTCACTGGTCCGTACCAGCGCATAGGCAGTGTCCACGGCCGCTTTGATGTCCGACGATCCCCGATATAACTTTGCAGTCTCGGACTTCCCTGAGTGATGAAGAACGATGACAGTCGCGCCCAGATCCGCGAGGGCTCGGAAGTGACGCATGAAGGCGCGTGTCTCCGTTGACGATTGTTCGGAACCGGAGTGAAACTCAATCAGCGAATCATAGATGATCACGCCTCTGTGTTGCCGGGCAAACTCGACGATTAAGGAATGGTTAGGACCGACCGGTCGAGAATTATTCCATCCGCCCCAGACGATTAGGTTAAGTGTGTCTGTGATTCCTAAATCGTGAAATCGCTGCTTTGCAACATAGAGCGGGTTCTCGCCATCAAGGTAGAGGACCCTGCCAGGGCGGATTGGGCGGCCAAGTACGGGCTTACCATGCGCTACGCATCCGGCCAGGTAGTAGCCAAGCCACGTTTTGCCTGTACCGCTTTCGGCACAAATCAAGGTGACGCTACCTTGCGCGATCATGCCCTCGATACACCAATCAAGTTTGCTTTCGATTGTGAACACGCTGGGGATCTGAGATAGATCTGTGATCAAGCCGCCAGCAGAGCTCTCAGTGGTGTCAGATTGAGGTGACGCTTGGTAGCCTGGCTCCAGGCGGAGACGTAAGGCGTTCCAGCCATTCTCGCCGCAGCTCTTGTGAAGGCACTTGTAAATGACTACGCCACTTGCGTATTGGATCAGAACCGGCTTTTCGTGTTCCGGGTTGAAGAAGCAGGTTGGAAACGTCCAGCGACGGCCATCCTGATATGATTCCGGTCCTTTCAGAATCTCCAGTCCGTTCGTCGCGAGCCACAAGTCAACATCGATTGCGGATTTCCCTTTAACGACCCGAACGGTTGTGGGAGGCTGCTTTGGTACCTGTGCTGCCAAGCCTTCGAGGTGCTCGACCGCTACGTATTCGATCCGCTCAGGGGTCTCGATGAGATGCGACCGTCGATGGGGACGCTCCACTGTCGAGTCGCCTTTGCACGCCATGGTGCCGTAAAGCTTACACAGACGCGCCGGAGTCGCTGTGGACTCATCTACCTTGACGTGCGCATCTGAAAACAGGGTGGACAAAGCCTTCAGACATCGTTTGACGAGATCCCCGGCCACCTCTATTTCCAAGGGAGGCAGGCGATACAGCAGATGTCCCCCGTTGCCGGAGTCACCGAGGATTGGGTCTGGCCACCCGCGTTCTGACAGGAAATCCCGCACTGCAATGACCTTTTGGAGGGCAGTCGCATGTTCCGCGTCCGTCGCCGAGATTCCAGCCGGCCGGCAGGCGTCTGCGTCTATGTACAACCAGCGCCACTGGATGATGTCCGCATCAGTCGTCGTGTTCTTAGGCTTGACTCTGAGACGATTCGCTGACCTTGAAAGCAGGTCAGGGTTCAGTTGATTGAGAATGACGTAGACACCTTCTGCGCGCCCTTCAAGGGACCTTACCGCTACGCTGATGTCCCGCTCGCTTTCGAAATTGAAGTAGCCCGCTCGCGTGCTGCCGGCGTGTTCTCCGTTGCGACCGACATCCAGCGCGCGAATCTCAATCACGTCCCCTGGCTCGAACATTGCGCCGATAGCTCGCAATGCTTCTGCCGCTGCGTGTTGGTTCGCGCCGCATGTTTGGCTGGCGCTCAACGGGTTCCCTCAATCCCTATGCCAACAGCCCTGGCGACCGCATAGGTGATAGCGCGTGCGCGAGACGTTTCCCGCGCCTCGCCATTTACGCCCCGAATGCAAACCCGCACCCAGAAAGCATTTGGAGCGCTTGAGCTTATGATCTGCTCTTCAGGCGCTGCTGCTTCGAGCAAGCGAACAGCGTCCGCCAACCGCATCACCGGCTGAAAACGCCACCGGGGAATCCAGCCGCGTTTGCCAGTTTGGAAGCGGTCCGGACCCGTCCCCCAACCCAGGACCCGTTCCGCCAGCAGCGATGTTAATGTCTCGTCCGTCATCTTATCTTGTGGCTGCGCATCAAGCTCACAGGACGAGATTAGCTGTCAACTGATTGATTTAAAATGGGGAAAAGTTCGGGTTGGTTCGGGTTAGTTCGGATCAGTTCGCCTTTTCTCCGGAGGCAGGTACGCAAGGAGCGATGCCGTCGTGATCTTGCGATTACTCCCCTTGCCGTGAATGATGAGGACACCTCGTTGCACCAATTTGTGACGTTGCCGATCTGTCATGCCCAGGTATGTCTCGGCAGTTCGAAAGACAACGGCATCCTTGTTTGCAAGAATCGCGGCGTCCCCTTTCCGTCCCTTTGTGCCGCCAGCACTGTTTTCGCCATTCGGTAGAGATCGCGACTCCTCGACCGTGCCGCCTGCTTTCGAGTTTTCGGACTCAAGTTGAAGTGATTCGTGAATCGACACCGCCTTCGAACTATCCTGGGGGAGGGATTGGTCAGCTGGCTGAAGAACAGTCTCCGAAGCCTTGGACTGATTCTTTTTACTACCTACTGCCGAGGCTGCGCTTTGGGCTAGTGCCGCGATCTGGGTAGCTACAAGTGAGCGGGCTTTGCGGGCTTCGGTTTCCGCAGTGTATTGATCGCCGGCGAATTGCACGGCATTTCGATGCACTCCTAACTCGTAACAGAACTCTGCAATGTGTTTGTGCACTTCCCAGGACTGCCAGAAATCTGCGTACGCAGCCGGAGGAAGCTCAGGAAACTTGATATTCAGCGCATGTTCTATCTTCTTCGCAAACTTGAACACTACGCCGGTAAAACGCATATCGCTAACCAGATTTATGAGCCCGGAGCGAATAGTTGGAGCAATCCGAATTCCTGCGAAATTCCAATCCTCACCAAGCGAACAACGGATCTCAGCCGTGCGCTCCTCGGAGAAATCGTCGATAGCCTCTTCTACATTTGCAGGCTCCGGCGAGTGCTTCAACTGAAGCGGGAGGTATTCCTGAATGCTCTCGCGGTAGGCTGGGCCCGGCGCATAGTCGGCAAGTGACCGAACAGGCACAATCGGACCCCAACCCTGCTCCTCTAACGAAATTTGCCGCATGAATCTGAGGGAACGGTTAGGCCCGGGCACCAAGGTAACTTCTGAACCTGGTTTCATCGGGTTCACGCGCCCTTGCCATTCCTTGGCTTCAGCGTAGCTAGCGAAGAATTTCGGCGAAAGCGAGCATAATCGAAGGAGGATCGGGGGGCACACGGCCACAGAACACTTCACCTCCGAGCTAGGCGCGCTCACCGGGTTGTCGTGAACATCGGCGGCGACTCCGCTGGTCTCAGGCCGGGTGGCCGCATTGAGATCTCCTGAGGCGGCCGATTCGCGGTGAAAGAACGGGGCCTCGAAGCGTGAAACTGATGCATCTTCGGCTCTCATTGATGACGGCGCCGAGGGACTCGGCCTACCATTCAAAAGTTCTCTGGTCTCGCACTTGAGACAGAAGCTCGCCGAAGCGCCACAGACGAATTCCATAAAACCCCATTCTGCCTTTCCATGCACACCTTCGTATACGCCGCCTCCTTGGTAGTTGGGACTGTCACGCCTCATCTCATCAAGCCAAAAAGATTCTGCTGTACTCTCTGCTGCGTGCCCGAGACGAACTGCGGCACTCTCGGCGAGAACCCGGAAGTGGTTCCGTATCGATAGATTCGGAGGGTTTATACCTCTATAGCTAATCCTCCAGTGTTCACCGGGTTCGATCCAGAAGGTTGAAATCCATTGAGCCGTGAGGCAATGTATGTCCGCTCGATGCAGTGTTTGGAACCGGGATTCTAAGTCGCGCCAATATTCGGTAGCCGTCATCATGCTGGAGGCGTGCGCCCCTCGGCGGAGATCTCGTCAACTCGCAGAAGCCCCCTCCTGAAAGTTTAGCCGACGAGAGTTGGAGTTGGAGCTGAGGAACTTTGTCTTCAGCAGCGGTACGTGACGAATCCCTTCAAAGGCCCCGGTCATATGATTGGGGCATCATTGAAGCAGCAAACAGGTCCGCGCGCTTGCGCTCGTAAGAGTCCTTTCCCCGGTGATATGATTTAAATTCCCGAGTCTCGTATGACCCATGCTGACTATGACCGCCGGGCAAAGAAAAGCGTAGGCCTCTCCGGCTGACGACGATGGACGCCAACTTAAAAAAAGAGGCGTTTTTGGAAGGCGCGCCAGCGGACCTCCAATGCTTGGCAACTGGGCCGGAGACCCAACACACACAACAAGGTCTTACCCTCGAAATCCCTGTATTCGTGACTGGCGTCCGGGTGAAAGTGGATTGTCAGGTTGGAGGGCTCAATGCCCACAAGATCAAGGCCGAAGAGTGTATGCAGGTCAGAGCGGAGCAACAGCCCGTTCTCCGCGTGGTTGTCCTGCTCTCCCCGGTAAGGGCAGATATGGGCAGCTTCTAGGACATGTAGGAGTTTACAGCCAGAGACGAGGCAGCGGTCTCCGTAGCGCGCTCGGAGGTCGTCACGGAAGACCCGCTGACCCCGCCGTGCTCTAATCTGCTTAAAAATCTCTTCCCGGGTGTCCCTTTCTGCGGGCAAATAGCCTGCGGCGACTGGCGGGCCATCACTTAAGGCGATTTGAAAGGGGATGCGTCAGGAACGTACCTCTTCGCCGCCCGAACCAAGTGCCTGGGAGTGAGTTCGTCAGATGTCCGGGACTGGAACGCTTCAATCCGGTTGAGCCGTCATAAGCTAATCAAAATAGGGCAGTTATATCTTGATAAGCGGTTCCGGTCATTGTTCCCTGGCGACCTTGCAGATACTTTCTACTGCTCCCTCCCGTGAAGTGCGCTTCTATGTTGCGCGTAACGTGTCGGCCGACCCGGAGCTCCTGGAGCAGCTCAGCACGGATAAGGACGCGACCGTGCGGCAGGGTGTTGCCGGCAATCGAGGAACGAGCCTCGCGGTGATGCTGAAATTGAGCCGGGACCCGGATGAGCGTGTTCGGTATACGTTGAATCACAATCCTACATGGTTGGCGCGCAACGGCGCGGCAAACACCCCCGGTACAAACCTGATCAAGCCGCCCCAACCTGTTCGTTAACCGGCATTCCTTCCCACCGCCGCGCGGCAAGGGCGCTACGGCTGCTGTGGGCCACCCGGCCCGAGATCAGCGGAGTCGCCGCCGATGTGCCATACCCCGACCTCTATAGCCAGTAGTCGGGAATTGCCGCTTTTTCGATAACCCCACCTTATCCGCAACTGAAACCCCACACGTTCATGAGGCTCGATATCCTGTTCCATAATGAAACGTCTTCTTTGCGGTGTCGCACTGAGTTGGTTAGTATGTGCGGTCTTGGCCGCGCAACAGCGATCCGTTCCCGCCCTCTGCCCCACACTGCTGGGGATCTATCCGGTGGACTTCAAGATCGATGAGCCGCTAAAGCAACGCCCCCGGTTTGAGATTCGCTCCTGTAATGACGGGGGTGGCTCGATTCAGCTTCTGGCATTCAAAGCGAACGCGAACACGCCATCGTTTGTCGAACCCGGTTCGCACGTCGAGCTATTGATTCAGACCGGGACTCTGATCGTCGTGCAGATGACTGCTGGCAGTAGCAGCCCCACTTTAGTTGCACAGTTCCAGAAAGGAGTGCCGGAGCTGTTGGGCCGCGAGGATGGTGTTGGCGGTGTCACCTACAGCGAGGATCACAAAGGCGGCAGCGACTACGCGATCATCACCATACCGCAGAAGACATTTCCTGTTGGCGGAAAGTTCCCCGATGTGCCGCCGCATCGATATCGGCTGAAGATTTGGGAGGACTGATCAGTTCTTACAAGTACAATTTGTTTACGAATCAGAGACCATTATCGATCTACGCCTTAGCCTTTTTTGTCGTGCGGTCTATTGATTGGGATGACGTCTGCGCTCTTGATAGGCGGCAGTTCTGACAGTCGAACCGCGGCATCGATCTGAAACCGCCTGCTACCAATAGTGAGGAACATTTTTGTTGGCGCTTTGTTGGTGGGCGCTCCGGAACGGGTGTCCTATCGGTACCGGCTTCTGAATGAAGACAAGGGCTGGCAGGATGTGGGGAGCCGTCGGCAAGCCTTCTACACGCGGCTGAGTCCTGGGACTTACAAGTTCGAGGTATCCGCGAGCAATGGCGAAGATTGGAGCGACCTCGCGAGTCCATTGCAGATCGACGTGGCGCCGGCACTGTACCAGACCTGGTGGTTCCGACTGCTCTGTGTGTTGTTCCTCGCGTGGCTTGTCTGGTTCTCGTTTCGGGCAAGGATGCGCTTTGTCACCGAACAGGTTCATTCTCGATGTTCCGAACGCTTGGCCGAACGCGAGCGCGTGGCGCGGGAACTACATGACACGCTTCTGCAGGGGTTCCAGGGACTGATGATGCGGTTTCACCTCGCCGCTCAATCGATCCCGTCAGAAGAAAACGCAAAGGTGGAAATGGCGGAGGCTCTGGATCGGGCGGATCTACTTCTGATCGAAAGCCGGGACCGCATCCGAGATCTTCGCTACGAGGCGCTCGATGCCAGCTCACTTCCCAGCGGGCTCATGTGCCTCTGCGAAGACTGCAACGAAGACCAGCCGGGCCGGTGCCAGTTTTCGAGTGTAGGATCTCCGAGGGAACTCGAGCCGGTCAGCTATCAGGAAATCTACGCGATCGCCAAAGAGGCCGTGCAAAACGCGCGGCACCATAGCGAGGCGTCTTCCATAACAATCGAGTTAAATTTCGACCGCGCACAGCTGCGTCTCCGAATCGCCGACAACGGGAAGGGTATCGATCCTGCATTCCTGAGTGAGAAGGGCCAGCCCAACCATTGGGGACTCGCCGGCATGCAGGAGCGTGCCGGGAATCTGAAGGCCCATCTGAAGCTGATTACCGGGAAGGCGCGTGGGACGGAATTGGCCCTCACGGTACCGGGCAGCATTGCCTATCTTCAGGAGAGGCGACTGTCATTCTTTCAGCATATTGTTCCACCTGGGATTTTTGCGCTCAAAGGAGCACGGCCGGACCGGTGGTTATAGAGGGCTGAGGTGACGGGAAATGGAAGCGACTACACCCGCAACAACAAATCTCATCAGAGTAATTTGCGCCGACGATCATCCGCTGATACTGGATGGTGTGGCCCGCTGCATCGAGCGGGAGCCCGGTATTGTCCTTGTTGCGGAAGCGATGAACGGACGCGACGCCGTAGCCGCCTTTCGCCAGCATCGTCCGGACGTAGCCCTGATCGATCTGCAGATGCCTGAGCTGAATGGGATCGAGACTATCAAACAGATCCGCGACATCTCTCCCCGGGCGCGCTGTATCGTTCTGACGACTTATCGCGGCGATGTACAGGCGTCGCGCGCGTTCAAAGCCGGTGCGGTCGGCTACCTGCTGAAAACCATGCTGCGCAACAGCTGCGTCTCCGAATCGCCGACAACGGGAAGGGTATCGATCCTGCATTCCTGAGTGAGAAGGGCCAGCCCAACCATTGGGGACTCGCCGGCATGCAGGAGCGTGCCGGGAATCTGAAGGCCCATCTGAAGCTGATTACCGGGAAGGCGCGTGGGACGGAATTGGCCCTCACGGTACCGGGCAGCATTGCCTATCTTCAGGAGAGGCGACTGTCATTCTTTCAGCATATTGTTCCACCTTGGATTTTGCGCTCAAAGAAGGCAAGCAGCGGATGTACGCCGCGCGCACGCGCCACGGCTTCACCCCTGCCCTGCGCGAGCAGCTCATGCTCCAGGGTCCGCCTCCCTTCACATCCGAGTAGACGAATGGCGCTTCTGTGGTGCGGATTGTGACAGCCTGACTCTTGCTTCGGTCAATAGAATGGATGGTTTCGGGATACCTTAAGGGATGTTTTCCGGCACTAATCTCCCTCCCTGGCTGTTGGCACTGTCGATGGTCGCTCTGGCCTTGTCCTGCGCCAGCGCGCTGATCATTCTGATTGATATTCTGCGCGGTCGGCCTCAAAAGATGGAGGTGATGAACGCCGTATGGCCCATCACGGCGATGTATTTGGGGCCGCTGGCGATCTGGGCATACTGGAGCTTCGGGCGGGCCAACAGAACAGGAGAAGGAACGGAGCGGAAGCAGACCGTTTCAAAGCCTTTTTGGCAAATGGTCTTTGCCGGAGTATGCCATTGCGGAGCTGGTTGCACTCTGGGCGACTTCGCCGGAGAATGGCTTGTCTTTCTCTCCGGAATTACAATCGCCTCTTCCGTACTCTGGGCTGATTTTGCGGTGGATTTCATCTGCGCGTACTTGTTGGGAATCATTTTCCAATACTTTGCGATCGCGCCGATGCGCCATTTATCCGGCTGGCCGGCCATTAAAGCGGCTATGAAAGCGGACACCGTATCGCTTATCGCATTCGAGATAGGTATGTTTGCCTGGATGTGGTTTGCGAACGTTGCTGTTTTCCGGCCGCGCGTCGAGCCCACCAGCTCTGTTTACTGGTTCTCTATGCAGATTGCCATGGTGGTCGGTTTCGCCACGGCGTTTCCCGCCAACTGGTGGCTGATTCGAAATGGGTGGAAGGAAAAAATGTGATCGCTTAACCGTGAGACGAGTTAAATCGACATCCCACGACCGGGACCGCTTCAAGGAACTCACACCCCGGTTCGTCCAGATGGTGAATGGCGCGTTTGAATGATCGTTTCGGTTCTGCTCCTCCTGATTTCCGTTTCGCTGGCACTGGCGCTTTAGTAGCCGGTTTCTGCGATCTGGATTTTGTGCTTTCCGGCGCTGCGATCATTCCGATCGCCGACTGGATGCGCCGGGCAACCAATCAACTCGCAAAACGAACCGGGCCCGTAATTGGAGGGCTGGTAAACGTCGCGTTCGGAAGCGTTGCTGAATTGATCCTGGCGCTATTTGTTTTGCGCCTGCCTTTTCCAGAACCGCGCGAATGTAAGGAAAGTTGACGGAATGGGTCCATGCGGTTTGGCCGCCTTTATCTGCGATCCTCCAATCGGCGCGGGCATTCAGGAGTGTGGATGCGGTCCGTGCATCTCCGAAATCGACTGTAGCTGCATAGAGCAACGGCGTGTAGCCGAAATTATCGACCGCATTTACATCCGCTCCTCGGGCTGCCAGCAATTTCACCGTCTCCGCGCGGCCGGCGAGTGCAGCCCAATGAATTACCGTCATCCCGTTCATGTCCTTCTCGTGGAGATCTGCCCCGGCATTCAGAAGAACGCCGATCAGTTCGTTATTCCCATGACTCACCGCTATAGACAGAGCGCTGGCGGGAAACAATCCACCCACCATCATCTTCTGTCGCACATCCGCTCCGCGGGACAGCAGGAGAGCGACATTGGCCCGGTCACCCGCGAGGACGGACAGCACGAGCGGGGCTGCGCCGGAGGTTACCCCTGCTTTGCGCCGCGCCTCGACCCCGCTTCGCAGTAACGCCATCAGTGAGCCTGAAGTTCCTCCATAGGTGCTCGCCACCGAAAATGTTGTAAAACCGGTCTTTGCTTTCGCTTCCGGATCCGCTCCGCGGCCAACGAGCAGCTTTACCTTCTCCGCATCGCGGACTGCCATGATGAGCAGGGTCGTGCCTTCGGCTGTTTTGATGTTCGGGTCCAGACCGCCGTCGAGTTTCGACTTCAATTCCGCAACGGTTCCAAACAACGCGGTTTCCATCTAGGGTTCTACGCCGCGCGGAGAAAGTTCCGGCAGGGGCAAAGCGACGGCGGGACGGTCCACTTTCGGCAACGCAGCCAGTAGTGCCATCGCGGCCCAGCACGTTCCGGTTGCGGAAATGAACTGGTCCTTTTCATACGGAAATCCAGTCTCGAAATACGGTGGGCTGACGGGAGCAGGCGAAAGCATCCTGGTAGGTACATGCCAGGCGCCGATGCGGTCCTGCGTCGCTAATAGGAATTCCAGTCCCTTCTGCCAAGCCGTGTGGCTGGTGGGAGTCCGCCGCCTTCATCGAGGGACATCAGAGCCTCCCCCGTCGCATAGGCGTCTGATTGCATGTGCGGAAGCTGAGACCATCCACCCTCATTCTTCTGCAGCGAAACCAGGTCTCGCGCAGCACGCCTTCTTTCATCGAGTGATGCGCCAGCCCACAGCAGGCCGTGCAGGCGAAATGTGTAGTCTTCCGTTTCTCGCGGCTGTGCCGTAAGCAGCCATTGTTTTGCGCGCGCAAGGCGTGCCCGGGCCTCTTCGCGGCCCTGCGTTGGCATGTACAACTGCAACGTTCTCACCACTAGCGCCGTCGCCGTGAACAAACTGTACGACTGGGGTGGACGAATCGCGCCGCTCGCCCAGTGCCCGTCGGCCTCTTGGAGACTGGCGAGACGCTGCGCATAAATTGCCGTCACGAAATTCGGCGCGACCCCGGCGGCGTGCATTCCGATGAGTGCCCAGCCGTCGTCGGTCGCGGGGTCAAACATCAGAAAGTCTTGCGCCGCCGCGTCGACCGAGCTGCGGTTCGGAAACGACAGCAGCGCTTTCAGAGCCAGTTCCCGGACCGCGCCTTCGTTCACGGGCACTCCGTGCTCGCGCGCCGCCTGGAACAACATCATCGGAAGCGCCAGACTGTGACAAGAGAAGCAATTCTGCGATTTGTAGAAGCCCGTCGCACCGCGTTCGACGATCGCCACAGCACGGCTCGCTGCCAGTCGAATCTGCTCAGGCGTTGCTCGTGCTGCGCGCGCGGTGTGCTGCGCGGAGCCTGTTAGAATCAGGAGAATCAGCCACCAGGCGACTTTCATACCGTTCCCTCCGGTGCTCGTCTTCGGGAATCGCCCGTCCTTTGGCAGCCCCGGAATCCTGTTCGCGGAGGCGGTGTAAACACCAGTTTCGGAAGGCAGTCCCTATCTCCGAGCCTGTCTGAGATGTATGTTGCAGATTATATCACTTTACCGAAAACCGCTTATCAAGATATAACTGCCGTAGTTTGATTAGCTTAGGACGGCTCAAGCGGATTGAAGCGTTCCAGTCCCGGACATCTGACTAACTCACTCCCAGGCACCTGGAAGGACACATCGCGTTCCTTCTTTTCCCATTTGCCGTCACTCTGTTTTTCGGAATGGGTGATAACCGCATCGCCGGATACACCGGCCCGTGGTCGCCACGGTTGAATGTCCCAACGTCACCTGAACTAGATGCACCGGTCCAAAACTTCGCGAGGGCTTTCGTATTTGGCATCCGCCATTACGCCCACAATTTCCAGATCGCCCGCGTCGGCGGGACCGCCGATGCCAAAACGTCTGCCAATGGGATCTTCGCGCGCGAGGAAGCGACGCACAAATTTTTCGCTCACCACCGCTACGCGACGACTGGCCGGTCCATGGCGTTCATCGAAGGTACGGCCCCACAGAACCTTCGTGCCAATTGTCCGGAAGTAGCCGGGCGAGACTCGATTTAGAGGTGGTGAACGCCTTGAATGAAAACCGGATTGAGGCAAAACTGCTTGGCGGCCTGACCTTGGACTACGTTTCTCAGCCGCATGATAGTAAAACGCCAACAATGATCGTTATCTCCGTGGGACGCAAACCATAGCTAAGTATGGCAACACCGTAGAATTGCCGTGCCCGGGCAATCTGGTTAGTCAGGCCACCGTTGATGTCCGCCGGCGTGCTGCGTACACGAATCGAGACAGAAGGCGCTTCTCGGACACCTGATGAACGCAGGATAGAAACTCTTGTAGACGTTTGAAGGTCGACCTCCCCTCGATCACGACCAGATCCTCATATCTGCGCATACGCGCATCGTGCCAGCGCTTCGAGATCGCGGCCGCATTCGACGTTAGATCGGCGCTCGAGATCAGCTCAAATCCAGCGTCGCGAATCAGGCGCTCATTTTCTCCCGGCGGAACGAAGACGTACAACCCGATCGAACTGCGCGTCAGCAACTGCTCATTTGTGATTGGACCAGTTACGATCATTGCGTCAGTAAAGAGTATCCGGCCGTCCGGCTTCAAAACCCGACACCACTCCTTCAACGTGCCGTTGCGATCGGGAATATGGCACATGGCATCGTTCGAGAACACCGCATCGAGCGACCCATCTTCGAATGGTAGCTTCTCGTTGGCATCCATCTGCTCGAAAGCGATGCGTGCGCCCGGCACTGAACCAGCAGCAGACCGGGCTTCCTCGATGGCGTTCGCATTAACATCAATTCCTGTTACCCTCGCGTCAGTCAGCCTACTTAGATAGAGTGCGCATCCACCTGCGCCGCAGCCGACTTCCAAAACGTGGCTTTTGTGTTTCAAGTTCAGCAGCGGCAGAAACCCTCGCAGTTCCTCCGCGTTCATCCAGCCGGTCTGCCCGAGATCGATGTCATAGGTCTCTGCTCGAATTTGGCGATAGACTTCCTGAGCGTCTCCGCGATACGCGTTGTCATACAGCGGAACAAAGGTCATGGTCTCAGGGTAAACGTCTCGGTTAGACAATGCGCTGGCTGGGAGTATCGGGACCGGTAAACGCCCTTATGTCCCGCGAATCCCGGAGTGGTCGACAATCCAGAAGTGAGAAGGTGTCCGGGGCAGACGCGCGGACTAATAGGGACCGCGATCGGGATCAGCACAGTTTCAGCCGAATCGAACCTGGCACAGTTCTCGCCATCAGAACAACCGATGGTATCGACGCCGATCGCGGCGATCACCGCGTTTACAGCCGTCAAGCAGCTCGGACTCGATGATAAAAAGGCTTTTCTTTCGATTGAAGAGGCGGCGACTTTGCGGCAATTGCTGGCCGCCCGTTCCGGGGTGTACTTACCGACCAGCAGCTTCGGACAGAGGGGCTATCTTCCGCCGCGAGGATCGGAAGCACCCGGAGCGCATTACCTTTACAGCAATTGGGACTTCAATGCGGCCGGGGCCGCCTTTGAGAAACTGACCCGTCAGAGTATTTATGACGCCGTCTGACAACACGCTGGAATGTCCTCAGATGTCCCGATTTGAGATGTTCTGGAGCTGCCCCGAACTTATCAGGTTCGTTCGCTGATTCTCACGTCGCAGGTGCCGGTGACTCGCTGGCACGAACAGATCGGCGATCCGACCGTGGCCGATGGCATCCTCGACCGGTTGGTTCACAACGCCCACCGCATCGAGATGCGTGGCGATTCGATGCGCAAAAACCGAGGCGATAAACCGAAGCCCGGATGAAGAATGAGCCGCCCGCTGTTATTATCGTCTTCGAATGCGAGTGCTATGGGCCACTGCGATTGGCACGTGCCTGCTGGTGCTGCCCTCTATCTCACAGGATCGACCAGGGACGGTAACAGGGAAGGTTCAGGACATTACCGGAGCTGGAATTTCGGGCACCACAGCGGAGTTGCGATCCGACCGCGGCCGAGCGTTTAAAAGTCGCAGCGACGATTCCGGCGTATACACGTTCTCCGATGTAACCCCGGATGATTACACCTTGAGAATGTTCCAATCTGGCTTCGTTTCGTTAACTGTCAAGTCGATCCATATTTCGGATGGCGAACAGAAGTCGATGCCAGTTCTTGAACTGACTGTTGGTGGGATGTGCTGGAGCGATCACAGCACTCCACTACCCGAGTATTATCGCCTGCTGCCGTCCGGTACTCGTGTGGGGAATCTTGCCGGAAGTGTAGGTGTACAGCCAAGCCCAACGTTGAGCAAGAGTCGGCCACTAGCTGGCGCTGAGGTGAGTTTGATATGCGCCGAAGGCGCTGCTTGCGGTAAAACGAAAACCGATTCAAAGGGCGAGTTTGTGTTCGTTGGCCTCTCCCCCGGAACGTTTTCAGTTCGGGTCAACCGCGCAGGATTCTACCCGTTGAAAGAGTCTGGCTATAAGGTTCGTGAAGGGCTCGAAACGAGCTGGTCATTGTACGTCGAGAGCTGTCCGCATACAAATTGCGATCCGAAGCTACGCCCTCAAAAGCCGCTCGCGATCTGCGAGTGAAGTCAGAGGTGGCTCAGTGAGCCGAACTGATAAGTCCGTAGAACGAATCTGCTTCTCCCGGACTGCGGGTTGCTACAGTACTGGGCGGGGCAAGGGACTGCGCCCCTTGCCCCACACCCCCATCCTCGCCACCACCATCCCGCCTTCACTTCGCTCCGGACAGGTTTCTCTTGACGAAGCCGAACACTTCTTGCACAATCGAGATGCCAGCGTCGCTGCGCTCCGATGGTGTTCGGGATCATCCCGGAATGCCGTTCGGCTTCCCTCCGGAATGAGCTTTCAGCTTCACCGGAATCCCCAACTAGCTCGAGCGGCGAACGACCAGCCGGCACGGCAAAAGTATTTCTCTGGCCGGCATCCGGGCGAGTTGATGCGCTGGATCAACGCCGAGATTGCGATCAGCCCGATCTCGCGGCAAGGCTGATGCACTGTCGTAAGTGGAATCGGCAGCATTTTCGCGAATCCCGCATCGTCGATCCCGACGATTCGTACGTCCTGAGGTACCCGCTTGCCAGCCTCGATCACTGTCCGCATCAACAGCGCCGCTACCCGGTCGTTAGCACACACGAACGCGTTTGCGCGAGCGTCCTTCCACGCCCGCTCCACCGCATCGGGCTCATCTGACACAGCAATCAGCAGGTGACCCGGTGAAACGGCGTGCGCCGCGTGCGCCTCTCGCCACCCTGCCATCCGGGCACGCACCGTCGGCGCGGCCTCGGCGATCGTAAGAAATGCAGCCTCGCGGCAGTTTCGCGAGAGAAGATGGTCCGTCGCAAGATAACCCGCCAAATGGTTATCAATTCCCACCAGATCGAATCCGCTCCGCTCCGGATAGGGCGCGATGTCGCGGTCGAGGAGGATGATCGGGATTCCAGCTGCGCTGAGCGAGTCGCAGATTTCCTTGTTGACCTTAGTGCTCTTCGGAGCGAACTCGAGCGGCGCGAACAAAACGCCTTTCACCCTCCGGTCGATGAACTGCCGACACAGGTCGAGCGCTTGTTCTCCGGGTTCACGATCGGAATCCGCGTCGTTCGAACCCCACAGGAGTGCATGTGGCTCCGGCGAAGCCGCCATTCCTCGACAGATAGCCTCGAAGATGTCAGTCTCACCCAGATTGGGAATGAGCAGCCCGAACAGTGGCGATTCGGGGGCCGCCGAAACCTCCCGCACGAAATTGCCCGAGCCGGCAATGCCGGCAATGAGCCCAACCCTCTGTAACTCATGCAGAGCCCGTCCCACAGTAATGCGAGAGACGCCGAACCGGTTCACCAGAGCCGCCTCACTTGGCAGCTTCTGCCCTGGATGGTATTTGCCCGCGGCTATCTCCCGGCGCAGTGTCTCTTCGACCTGCAGGTAGCGCGGGCGCGATGATTTGGCCGATAAACCCAATCGATTCAAAAACCTGCCATAACAGGAATTATGGCAGATTAGGAACCTGATATCTCCACCCGCCATCTGAATCACCAGAGGAGATGAATTTATGATTTTTGAACTTGAGCCTCACAACCGGCAATACGTTTTCATGACAGATTTCGATCAGACGCTTAGTTTCAACGACTCTGGTCTGGTCCTCAGCGAGATGCTCGGCATTCCGGGGTTTTCGAGGCGCGTAAATGCGCTCTCGGAGACACATCTGGTTCAGCAGGGCGGCGAATTGGCGTACCTCCTCCTGCACGATCCTGATTTCCGTTGTGTACGCAAGGAACACCTGATTGAAGCGGGCAGGCGCATACGTCTGAAGAGCAACATTCTGATGCTGTCAGAGGTGCTGCAGGGAGCCCTCGGAGGCCATCGATTTGCGTTCTATGTGATCTCGGCTGCTCCGCAGGAAGTCATTCAGTCTGCCCTCGAAGGAATTGTGCCGCCAGACCACATATATGGCACGCAATTGGCCTATGACGGGGAGACCGGAAGCGTAAGCTCGATCGAGTGCCTGCGCGCAGGCTATGGCAAGGTCGCTGTCGTGGAGCAGTTGCGGGCGCAACTTGAGGTCAGCCATGACTCACTGGTCTACGTAGGAGATGGCAGTTCCGATATTCACGTGATGCTGCACGTCAATCGACTGGACGGGCTCACGATCGCGGTTTCGGGAAATCGCTACATCACGCAGATCGCAAAGCGCACGATCCTCAGCGACAACGCCTTGAGCGTCCTGGTCCCGATTCTTGAAGACATTCTGGGTTGGGACTCAATCCGGATCCGGGCACTGCTTCACGCCCATGGCTTCATCGTGCAGGATTGGGATAAGGTTCGGACGGACACCCTGACCATCTCCCGCACTCCGGGGGGCGAGCATGCAGTGGCATAACAGTCCCACCGAGTGGCTGGGATGGATGGCCACCGGGGTCTTTTCGTGCTCCTACCTTTCTCGCAATTCGCGGTTGCTGCGAGCGATCCAGGCACTCGCAGCTCTCCTCTGGATAGCGTATGGAGTTTTGATGCACGCGGCACCCGTTATCGCAGCGAACATGATCGTCGCCACAGCCGCTGGGTTCACTTCTCTGTATAACAGGTCGAAAACACGCTCTAAGGCTCACGTTTTCTGATCTCTGTGCGGACCAAAGAAAGGTTGTTGCGCACGATGTGGTCGAAGCATGGATGGTGCGTCGCAGAGCTTCAATCCGCTTGAGCCGTCCTAAGCTAATCAAACTACGGCAGTTATATCTTGATAAGCGGTTCCGGTCACCTCTCAGGACCGGACATCTGCGGGCATCTGCGAGCCTCTCAACAGGAGGAAGCGGTTGCGGCCCTGCTGACCCAGCGCAATGTGGAGGAAGCCGCCCGGTCCGTCGGGATTGATCCCAAAACGCTCCTGAGGTGGTTGAAGGTGCCCGAGTTTCAAAATGCTTTTCGGGAAGCGCGGCGCGCGGCCTTTTCGCAATCGGTGGCACGCCTGCAGCAGGGTTCCTCGGCAGCTGCCACAACGCTGTTGAAGATCATGGTGGATCAAAATGCCCCCTACTCCACGCGGGTGCGAGCGGCCGAATGCGTCATGAACCAGACTATGAAGGCGCTGGAACTCGAGGATGTCGAGGCTCGCGTATCGGAACTGGAGCGCGCTGCCCGGATCTCCCGTACGGACGCAACGTCCGGTCGCTGGTAAAACATGAAAGTACTTTGCCGCATCGAACGCCTCGAAGCACGCGCATCCCGGCAAGTGAGCGATGCCGAACCGGACCGCATCATCGAGAGTCTCGGAGGCGCCGTTATAGTTGCAGGGATGACTGCGTGAACATCGTGCGCCGACTCAAACGGCTGGAAGCCATCGGTGGTATTCTTACCGACAACGACCCGCTCTTCTACGTGAAGTGGAGAACACGCCGGAACTCCAGGCACTATTCGCGCGCTGGGAAAAAGCCACGGCTGAATTGATGTCGAGGCGGTTTTTCGGCGCCAGAGTCGGTGGACACCTCTATGGCCGGTTTTGCCGCATTCCGTCCCCACCCGCCCGGTGGACGCACCGCGATTCCCGCAGCTCGGAGATATGCCCCGGCAGTTTCGCGCCGAAGATGCGCCGCTCTCTCGATGCGTCGCAACGACCATCCCAGCCGTCCCAGCGCGATGACTTGCTGTTTCTTTTCTTCGCTCAAGACATTGCTCACGTGACGGAGAGTAATCTCCCCGCCAGTTCAATGTCCTGATTCAGCTATCGCATTGGCCGGTTTTCAGGTGTCCCTGTATGGCCGGTTTTGGGTGTCCACCGAGGCTCGCAGCGGCCTCGAGCCATTTGAGGTTCGGATGGGAATACCACGTCCATTGTCCATGGTGACAACGTACCTCTTCGCCGCCCGAAGCAGGTGCTACAAGCCCGCCGCTACAGATTACCGATGGTGCTCGACCAACCCGTGGTTTCGTAGGCGAGCCGGTTTGCGGCGGAACGGCGCGAGCCCACCGTGGAACAATTGGGGAGCAGGCCGCTCTGGCGAGCTTCCTTGCGCACGAAGGCCTCACGAGCGAGGTGATAACTGCGATCCGCACCCCAGAAATTGCGCTTCATTTGTTCGAGTTCCTCGTGCCGGTATTGAGCCAGCGGCTTGCGCTGTTCATCGGCATGCCGGATGGCCGCCTTCAACTGCGTAAGCCCCGCGGACTTCTCGCGCTCCGCGAACTTCTCCGCAATGAGGCGAATCTGATTTTCGAACTGCTGGAAGTTATTCACGCCGTAGTTGTCCTGGATGAGAACGTCGTTTTAGGAGGCACGTTACTGGCACAACCTGCACCAACAGAACACACCGTGGATCCGCAGCTTCGGCGTGTCGTTGAAGAGTTTATCAAAGCCGTAGAAAATAGGGACGTAGCGGCTGTAGCTGCCACATACAGCCCTGAATTCTTGAACGTTCGTGTCGCCGATGACGGGGGATTTGTGCGATTGAGCGGTGCGCAAATTCTAGCAATGCTAAAGCCGACGGGAGAGGCCGTGGCCGCAGGCATTCAATCTATCCCAACAAAAGAAACAGTCATACAGCATGCTGAGGTGATCGGCGACATGGGATTCGTGCTTATGACGCGGGTGAAAGATCTCGGAAGCGGATGGGAGCCCATGTACTACAACCTCGTATGGCGCAAGCGGGGTGCCACGTGGGAGTTGCTGCGAGAGTTTGTTCACCAGCGGTCTGCCCCAAAACGTCACTGATTGTGCAACAATTTTGATCTGTCCGGTGCCCCTTACTGTTGGACTGCAAGCCCTATTGGGCAACCCGGTAACGTCAGGATCGTCTTGGAGCTGCCGCCGAATCGGCATAGAACATTCTTATCAAAAGACTTGCGAGTCGTAGTCGGTGTAGCCCGCGCGTCTGCTCCGGACACCTCAGGTGCAGCGCGTCCGTCCAGGCTTGTTTCGCGAATCATGACCACGCTCCAGGCGGTACTAAACATGGACGTTCTGTCATCTTCTAAGAAGTTTGCATAGTTCGCGCGATCAAGCTCTCTCGTCGGAGGAGAAGAAGATCAACCTGGTTCATATCCAGCCAGGAAAGCCGATGCAGAATGGCCACGTGGAAAGCTTCAATGGACCGCCCGTGTAGCTCCCTGCCGGTCATGTCCTTCCGAACGCCGCCCCACTGCTTAAAGAAAAAGGCAACATTGCTGCGAATACATTGCCGGTGGATCGAGTCAAGCCACTCGGCCCTCATCGAACGCGCGAACGGCCCGGACTCCCCGCCTACAATCGCCCAATGAATGCCATCTAGAGGCAGGTTTTCGAGCGGCCCGATAAGCGGCTCACAGGAAAGAAAACGGACTTGTGCAGGAACGGCAGCAAGATCGCTGATCCGATGGATTACACGCACATCCTCAACGTTCACCCCCATCCAGACATTGGAAGGCCATGGCAGTTTACATCCAAGCTCGCGGAGCCGTTCGCTCCGCTTTGTGAGGATTTGAAACGTGTGCTGCGGGCACGTGATGGAGCGTTGGCTTAAACCCGTTCTCGTAGCGCTGCGATCCCGTTGCATGCAGGCGCTTCGCCATCCCCTCGGCGTAGCAGTGTTTGCAACCCTGACTGACTTTCAAACAGCCGGTCACGGGGTTCCATGTCATCTCTGTCCATTCAATGCTGGATGTGGTGGCCCTAATTCCCTCGCTTCAGTCGTCCTTTAAAATATCTTGCGCGATCCTGATCGCTGTCGGTGCGCCCTTTTCATTCGCCGCCGCGAAACACAGCAAATAAAGCGGACTCTGCCGGGAGTTCCTAAGTATCCCCTTGGCGGCTTTAACGAAAGTTCGGGCGAGACGCTCGTGGATGAAGGCTTCGATCTTCTCAACCGGCGCGTCACGTTCTATAACATCATGGCTCTCCCCAAACAAATCGGGCTGGCCGGGGGTCACACGGAAAAATTCCGTGCGCCACGCATCCGTGCCTAGGAGCATGTCTAGCCTCTTCTTCCACGTTTCGGGGATATCGCCATCATGCCTAAGCAGTCGCGCGACGCCGACACCGAGCGGAAACAGATACCAGAGGTCTATGGCCTTCGTCTCGGCGAGCGCTTCAATAGTGGTCCATTCAACCTGCATGCCATAGGGGTCTAGAAAGACTACGGCCCGCTCCTTCTTCCAATCGCGTTCCTTGCACCATACTTTGAGCACGTCGTTCGCGTCTCCGTGCCGGAAATCGCAGCGCGGCAAAAGTTCCGCATAGTCTCGCTCTATCGCTTCTTTCAACTGGCCGACCCGGCCCTTGGACTTTTCAATGAACAGATAGCCGTCGAACGGCTCCGGCAGAGCGAGGGCAATTTTCGCGCTACCGTCCCGGTAGTCGCGCGTTTCCTCGTATACGTCCTCAAAAAACGCCTGCTCACTCGGTGCCCCAGTGGACGCGGTAGAATCACCAGTCCCGAACACGGCTAGTCCGACTAATTCCGTCGCATGGGTTGAAACCTGTGGAGGCCCAATGAAGATGGAGCTTCGCGGGGGAGGGACTGCGCCCTATTATCAAGATGGAACGCTGCTTGGAACCGAAGGTCCACTGAGTGCGTTCCAGAATACGGGTACGGTTGTTTCAACCAGCCTGACGGCCTTCCAGTCTTATGCCTTTCGCATGTGTGCGATCTACGGCGCTGCTCCGAAAATCTACTGCAGCGCGGAATATCACATGGTGTGGACGCCCCCGGTCGGAACTCCGACGCCCGTGATCAATTCGCCTTCGTCCACAGAGACAAGCGTGACGTTTGGATGGACTACATTCCCGCAATACCCTGTCTACAACGTACAGCTCGACGATGCAAATCAACATTCGCCCGCAGGTCCTCCCTTCACCTACAACAATCTAATGCCTGGTGAACCCCATAACGTCAGAGTGCAAGGCTGTATCCCACAGGGCGAGAACCCTTCCAACTGCTCAACCTTTAGTCCAGACTTTCAAATTATCACCGCGCCCGCACTCCAGTGGCTGCAGCCCAGAGTTTGCAGGCAATTGTAGAAGGCGGCGCACCCGGTCAATTCAATGTTCTCTTCACATGGACAGTGCCGATTGCGGAGCAGTCTCAAGTTATTCAGTTCGTCTCGTCAACCTCAGGCAACGTACTCTCTACCCCTGTAGCTGACGGAGCGAGCTACAAAGCGACAGATACCAATGCCCCAATCGGAAAAACTCTAATCTATTCCGTCTGTCTCCAGGACATTACTCAGCCAAATAATGCTAGCGTGTGTAGTCAGACTTCCGTTTATATCCCGATAGCTTGTTCCTTTTCACTCAGTTGCCCTATTCATCAAAATAACCCACCCACTTGGACACTGAGCTGCGGCAAGCCAACAGACTTTTACTCGGATGCCAGTCCACCGATAAACATATCCACCCCTAACCCCAGCGGCCTAATGCCGATTTCGAAAGGGGCGAATAGCGCATCCGGTGTAACAACGACTGAGCAGCAATTTGTCGCGGCCTGCCTTCCCGGAACCATCAATCAGTGCTCGAGTAATTCGACACAGGTAAGCCAGAGCCAGTTTTGCAAGCCAGTAACTCCCCCGCCACCTCCACCACCACCGCCACCTCCGAGCTGCAAAGTGTGTATAGAAAATGGAGGTCAGTGTGTGACAGTTAACGGCAAACGGGTCTGCCGATATCTGTAAATGTCCGACGGAGGGTTCGTACCGCCAGCCAAAACGAAACCCGTCGCAGATGCCCGCAGATGTCCGTTCCTGAGAGGTGACCGGAAACCGCTCTTGAACATATAACTGTTGTAGTTGTAATAACTTAGGAGGGCTTAAGCGGATCCATCCAAGCCCGCATCGTCAAACAATACTCCAACATCGTGAACTGTCGAGTCCTTTCAAGCGGCCAGCGCAGGGGCAAGGTCCCGATCCCGCTGCTGAACCCCGAATGCAGAAAGAACTGGAGCACAACAATTGCAGGTTCGAGAAGCTCGAGATTCTCCCGGAAAACGTGGGCTATCTGAAATTCAACGCATCCCCTGATCCTGAAATCTGCGCTGGATGCCGGCGAAGAATGCCTCGGGAGTCTGCGGGTCGGTGACATTGGCAAGATGCCGGACGCCATTCACCTGGATGTAGTGAGCGCCTGCTCGCTCGATGTGGAGCGGGTGAGCTGAAGAGCCATGTGCTCCAGGGGCGTATCGTCAGCGACCGCGCCGAGATAGCGGACCAGCTTATTCCTCTCGCAGAGCCGTCATTGGATGCAGTCTGGCGGCGCGCCGGGCCGGCAGGAGTCCGGCGACGACGCCCGACATTGCGAGAACCAAGCAGGCCATGACCAGAGTTGTGGGATCGTTGGGCTCCAGGTGATAGAGGAAACTGGCAAGGAGGCGCGTCGAGAAGACCGCGATACCCAACCCGAGCGCAAGGCCAGCCACAATAAGAATCGCCGCTTCGCCCAGGACCATGCGGAGCACGCGAGCCTGCTCAGCGCCGAGCGCCATGCGAATGGCGATTTCACTGCGCCGCCGGGCGACGTTGTAAGACATCACGCCGTAGAGCCCGATGACGGCAAGAGCCAAAGCGAGAGCGCCGAAGAATCCGGAGAGCTTTGCCAAAAGGCGCTCACGGCCCAATGACTCATCGAGCTGAACAGAGAGAGTGCGGAATTGCAGGGTGATATCGTGATTGATTTCATCGACGGCTGCCTTGACGCTCGGGATGAGGAAGGCGGCGGGTCCGTTGGCGCGAAGCAGGAAATTGGCCCAGCGCATCGGAGGCAATTGGGAGAGCGGGTAGTACGCAATCGCTTCGCCCTCCGCTCTCAAGCTCCGATATTTGGTATCCTTGACGACGCCGACGATCTGGACTGGACTGCCGGTCCCATTCCAGCCTTGCCGAAATGTCTTGCCCATTGCTTCCAGCGGGCTACCGAAGAACTTGTTGGCCATCGATTCATTGACCACCGCGACGAGCGGCGCCTCAAGCGTGTCGTGCGCGTCGAAATCGCGTCCCGCTAGGAAAGGCGTCTCCATGGTGGCGAAAAATCCGGCACTGATCGAATTGGTCCACACCGAACCCTCGCGCACCTTCGCCAAATTCCCGTCGACGTGGACGACTTGGCTCGAGGAACTTCCGCTGACCGGGATGACGTCGGCGAAGCTCGCCGACCGGACGCCAGGAAGAACGACGAAACGCCGCTGCAATTCCTGATACAGTGGCAGCCGGCGGTCGAGCGGCACGTTAGCGTAACGAGGGTCGATGCGAATCAGCAGAACCTGATTCTTGTCGAAGCCTGTATCGAGCGTGGCGAGCTTGACGAATGTCTTGAGCATCAGCCCGGAGCCGATCAGCAGGACCAGCGAGAGCGCTACTTGGGACGCGACCAGCATCTTCCCGAGACTGAATCGAGACTGCGATTCCACCACTCCGCGCGCGTTGGCCTTCATAACCGAGTGCGGATCGACGCGGGTACCCTGCCAGGCCGGCACCAGTCCGAAAAAGATTCCGGTGGCGATGGCAACCGCCGTGGTGAAAGCGAGCACGCGGATGTCAATCGACAGATCGAGAACGACGTTCGAGTTGCTGGTCGAAAGGAACTGAATCAGCAACCGGCTTGCCCACCGGGCGAATATCACACCCAGGATCGCGCCCATCGAGGAGAGCAGGACGCTTTCAGTGAGCAACTGCCGAATCAGCTGGCCGCGACTGGCGCCGATCGCCATCCGGATTGCCACCTCCTTGCGGCGAACAGCGGCGCGGGAGAGGAGGAGATTGGCGACATTGGCGCAGGCGATCAGCAGCACCATCCCGACAGCGACCATCAATGTGTAAAGGGCGGCCTTGTAGTCATGGCGAACGCTGGAAACCCCCTTCGCGCCCGGAAGAAGATCAAACCTTTTACCCAGGTGACGTTTCTGTGCATCGGGCGGGAAATTGGAAGGAAGGGTGTTGGCGAAGATCTGCGGGGCAAGCATATTCATCCGCGTCAGGGCCTGCTGCTTGCTGACACCCGGCTTGAGGCGCGCAAAAATCCATAGCCACGAGTTAGCCCGCTTGTCGAGCGCGGAGTTCTCGCGTATAACAGTGCCCTCCGCGCATAGAGGCAGGTAGACGTCAACCGCTTCCCCAACCTGGATGCCGGGAAATCCCGGCGGAACGACACCGACGATCTGAACGGGATGGGTGTTGAGGGTCAAGCGCCGGACGAGGACGTCGGCCGCGCCCCCGAACGCCCTCTGCCAGAAGCCGTAGCTGAGCAGGCCGATCACCGGGCAGCCGCGCTTATCGTCGACGGCGGCGATGGTTCCGCCAAGAAGAGGGTTCACTCCGAGCGTGCGGAAAAAGTCTCCGCTGACCCAACTTACGTTTGCGTTGCGAACTTCGCCGCCCATGGCCAGATTGAGGCGGGTGGGACTGTAAGCGAAGGCCCCCGAGAAGACATCCTGGCGGTCGCGCACCTGCTCCCAAACTGGATTTGCAAACGAGAGGCCGTCTTCGGTTTTCAAGCTGAGTTCGACGAGTTGTTCGGGATGGCTCACGGGCAGCGTCTTTAGAATGACGGCATTGATCAGACTGAAGATGGCCGTATTTGCGCCGATGCCGAGAGCGAGCGACAGAATGGCGACGGCGGCAAACCCGGGACTCAAGCGCAAGGCACGGAGGGCGTAGCGGACATCCTGAAGCACGTGGTCGAACATGTTTCATTCCTCCGATGGCATTCGCGGGCTCGGACCGCTCCAGGAAGGCGAGTCTTCGGCGTAGAAGGCCGCTACAAACGAGTACCGCCGAAGCGAGCGAAAGTTACACCGAATTCTCCCAAAAGAGGAGACCGTGACAGTAATCCTGGGAGGAATGACAACAATCGAGGGTGTCAGCTTGCGATCTGGTGCCCGTGCGCCGTCACCGCCTGCAACACGGGCGGATGAACAGCGTCTGGGTGAATACGAGGTACCGAACCGTCATAGGCACAGCAGCATTCGGCGGGCTGGGCCTGCTGCTTTTTTTCTTCTTGGCGGCCGGTGTGAGTGCAAGCGTGAGGTCGATCAATTGATCTGGAAGCGGAGTCATTGCGAGATCGATTCGCCTCGGGATGAGCCTTCTGCGCGGCGATCCTGCCCCCGAACCGGCAATATCCCTCCGCCTCCACCTACGCCATAGCCACTGGCGTTCAGTTCGGCATGACCGCACTGCAAGATGTCCGCGGACCACTTCATGAAAGCGTCCACAAACAGGCGGCCCGCGGCATCGGTTTCAATATGCCGGGAGACTTCTTCATACCCCTCCTGCATGCGAGGTACGTTGCGTGCCAGCAACATCAGAATGTACTGCCGTTCCCGCTCTGACTGCGACGCAGCCAGCATGTAGAGGTCGAGCGCCGTTACATGGATGAAGGAATACTGCGCGTGGAACACTGCCGTCATAGGCCGCATCTGGTCCTTGCGGATGGCACTTTCGAATCGCTGCGAGGGATCGTTCGCGATGATACGATCCGCGGTTTCGATCGAAACGCCCAGCGCGCGCAGCTTCTGATGCGCCATTTCGTGAATGAGTGCTTGCGCAAATCCCAGCGCGTTATCCACTGTCGCGTGGATACTTCCGAAATCCTCCTCATACGAGTGGCTGCTTGACCCCAGCGCCGCTTCGCCCATGCGGGCCTGCTGCGGATCCGTATAAGGGTAAACGGTGTCCACCAACCGCCTGAACTGTGCGTATGCAGTGGGCCATCGTGCCAGAAGCGCCGCCCCGGCGGCAAGATTCGCATGATCGAGCCCTGCGGGTAGAATCTTATCAGTCATCAGGCCGAGTTCCGGCGCAGGCCGGATTGCCACGTTGCCATCGCAGAATGTAGCGGCTCCATCGATCGGGCGCCGCCGGTAAGGCTGGGTCCGCAGCGGCGTAACGCCATGCCCCGCCATGCGCAACGTCATCTCGGTGTCATAGCCGTCTTTCTGCGGCTCGGCCATGCGACTCCAGTCCACCATTCCCAGGATCTGGTCGAACTTATTCAGAGGAGCCCCCCGATTTCAATAATGCGCACATGGTTCGCCGGCGCGGCATACGGAAAGCCAAGACCCGCGACACTTTCCGGCACCCTCGCCACGGATCCGGTACGGTGGATGAGCCGCGCACCGGACTTCAGACCGCCCTGAAAGCACATCTTGAACAGCGGTGTCTTCACCTCCGTCACGCCATGGAGTTCAGACCACGCCATAGCCCACGAAAAGCACTCTCGCAGCCAGTCGGCCTCGGCGCCATAACCTTCGGCGTCCGCGAGTGCAAGCCAACGGGCTGCGGCTTCCAGAGCCGGCGGGCAGTCGAAGCGACACGGCACGATAGGCAGCGCCGCAATACCCAGGGGCGCCAACAACGAATGCGTGCGAATGCTTTCCGGAAAATCGATGGTCCCTTGATGTGCGGGGAAGTGGTGAGCGGGGAAAATATCTTCGGCTGCTGTGTCCTGCCAACGGTTGACGCAGCAGGCAGGCAAATCCAGCAATGAGTCGAACGCCGGTAGATCTTGCCTCGCCCATTCCCTCTGCGCATGGGCCACAGCGGCTTGAGTACCCGCCAGAAAAACGCCCGTCACTTCTTCCGCCGGTTGTGTGCAGATGCCTCCGGGTAAAGCCTCGACGGGAAGCATGGCCGCAGTCAGGCCGTGTTGGGCAGCAAGGCCAAAAAGACGATCGAAGCTTGAGCGGGGAACCAATCTCACCGCGCAACCTTCCCCGTTCAGGCGGACCGCTGCATGCACGGTTAACTCTTCGATCGCAGCCGGAAGCCTTTCGAGTCGCGCCTTCCATTTTTCGCGTGCTGCCTCTCCCACCCAACTGATGCGCGCTTTCGGCTTCCTAGGATGAGGTGTGCTAACAGCGGGGGCCGCGGCCGGGGGCTCGCTCTGAGCGGCTTGTTCCGCATACAACACTTTCAGACTGCGGCTGATTGACGGATTCTCTCCCCGTTCCCAGGCATCGATCTGACGGCGCTCGAGCTCGAAGCGCACAGGTTGAATCGTCAGCGGAATCTTACCGGCCACAATCATGCGCCGCTCGATCAAGTTGAACAGATGCTTCCATTCCTCGCAGTGCTCAGTACGATTCCTCCAGTCGCCTTCAATTGAAGTCCCCGGGCACTGTCCTTTGCACATCAGAAAAAAGCGGCATCCGGCGCAGCCGTTATCTGCCTGCGGCGTCCGATACAGGGCAAGGTAACGTTCGTACCCCGCCGTGCCGGCCTTTATAAAACCAATGCCATCCTTGTTGGTGCGGCCGCAATTGCTGGACTGCCCGTTGCCCTCGATCCCTTGCACCGCTTCCGTCGTGTACGGGTCGCACGCTCGCCAGGTGCAGCCAACATTCCCATCCTGTCCGCTGAGTAACGATTCCATCTCTTCGAACAGGTCGAGATGCAGCCCGGCTACGCTTTTCTGAACCTCGGCAAACGCCAGCAGCGCCTGGATATTCTCCCGCGCCGACAATGCCAGGCTGTTGCGTACCGAATCGTGATCGACTTCGAGCAAATGCAGGCGCACGTTCCTGATACCCATCGCGCGCAGCCGCCGCATCCAGTCCGCCATGACGGGAAGCTTGTCCGCGGTCGCGTTCCCGCTGTGTAACGTGACGATCAGGCCCGGCGCCTGATAATCGCGGCACAAACGCTCGATCACGGCTTCCACGAGCGCGGTGGATTGGCGGGTCTTTTCGAGCCCGCGATGCCAGCGCGCATCGTTCAGTTCGCCAGGCCCGTCTATCGAAATGCCGACCGACACTTTGTAACGCCGAAATAAATCGATGTGACGGTCTTCGATCAGGACCCCATTCGTCTGGATTGCGTTCTGCCCGGTTGTTTCCAGACCCCACGCAAACAGGTGCTCCAGATCCTCAAACCGCATCAGAAGCGGTTCTCCCCCGAACAGAGTGAAAGGGCCGCCAATGTGGGCAGCCTCCTTTTTCATCTTTTCCAAGTCGTAGGTCATGCGTTGGTTGCCCGCGTCGCGCTGCGGATTTTGGTAACAGTAGGTACAAGCCAGATTGCACGCAACACCCAGCGGACGCAATTCGATACTCATTAAGAACCCCCGTGTCTGAACCGGAACTCTACTGTGATTGTAAGGGCCCTATTTTTGCGGCGGTTCTTCACCTCCAAGGGTAATTATGTCGGCGTGGTGGCCGTTACTGACGGTGTCGGTATGGTGCGACGGAACCGAATCCTCATGCCGCTTGGGCGTATCGGAATGGTTCTTGGTGTCCGTGTGGAGACCCGGATTATCGACATGTGCGGAGCTGAAGTCGGCATGCGGTGTGCTATCCGCGTGCGGAATGGCGAAGTCCGTGTGTTGTATCTGTGGCATCTCGAAAATTCCTCTCTCTATGTTCTTTCTGAGCTACGGCGGGCTTACCGGGTGATGCAGCAACCCTCTCTGGCCCCGCAATTCATTCACAATGACCCATGGCGGAGTTCCACCTTCCCAGGTAATAAGCGCAGGAAACTACCCCCGTTACTGAGATCTTGCACAAATGCTTCAGGCACCAGACCGGGGGTTGAATGAATAGAGAAGCGGGTTGAACGGTTGCTGTGTTTTCGCCGCGATTTGCGGCCGCCCGATAATGCATGGCACTGTCAGTCACGGCAGTCTCAGCAGTAAAACCTGGTAGATTCATTTCAGTTATTCCTCAAGGCATCAATCGGCATTGTTATGGGGTTACGGTTTACTCTCAAAGCGCTCTATCGGCATTCGTTCCGACAGAGTCTGACGCAGACGCCGGGATGCACGTGGCCTTCGGACATGCAGTCTGAGATGCAATCGTGATAGCAGGTTGCCGGTCTGACGCCATCACGATTAGCTAGTCTGAGAGTCTTCGGTTGCCAGTAGTGCTCGTCAGTGGTCAAGAGCGAAGCCTCTGCGGTAAATCCCGGCGTGTTGTTGGTTTTCATTTCACGTTTCTCCTTGCGGTTACTTAGTTCAGCGATCGAAATATTCCGACATCCGCGCGGCCAGAAAAGGAAACTCTTCGGTCACATCAACGCGCGTACAGTACTTCTCCGTAAAATCATTATTGCGATTGGTGAACGTAAGAATCACATCCACCATTCTGCGGGCGCCGCTCAATGGTGAAGGCTGAACGTCAACGCCTGTCAGCGATGCATTCCGCGAATGGGCGTCCGCCACTGTGCCGTAGATTTTTGGATAGCGCATCACCAGATAGTTGAGGGCGCGGTGCTCGTCGGTGCCGCCTGCATTGTCGGCAAGTTGCATGACCCTGTCGAATACTTCGCCTGCTGCGGCGTCAAATCCCTTGGGGGGCTCATCCGGCCTGGGAATCGCCTGGATCAATGCATCGCGCCCAAAAGAATAGATTTGATCGAACGACAAAATAGGAATCATCAAACCATTGCACACTTCCGGCCCGGCGATCGGACCGAGCAGGCCAATAACGGCATCGATCTCAAGCGGACTCGCTGCACTCCTCAGAGTCGCCACAAGCAAATCGAGATCGGCAGGGTCACGTGGCTGCAGGATATAGGTATCGATTCCCTGTACCGTCATTACCCAACACAAGTGCCGGGCGAGGTAGCGGTTTTCGCGTTTCGAGAGAACTGCCTTAAACACCTCCTGATCGGTTTGTCCGGTGGTAGCGGTTCTGCCAACCGCCTGAGCAAATTCCTTCTCGACGGAAACTCTTGGAAATCGCGCCTGTATGCGTCCCAACGCATATACGTACGAAGGAGATGCGCCCTGAACGTCCACATTCGTCGCCGCGGGAGTTTGGCAACTGCTGCAGGTCTGCGGCGAGATAGTCGAGCCTGAACGGCTCGAACCAGACCGCGGCCTTGCAGCAGTGCATTGAACGTTCGTGGGTAGAGCCGATTGTTCGTTTGTCTCAGATACGGCCATAATCTGGCTCCTTGAATGAATGAAACTAACCGCGCTATCGAGAGTCCGCCTGGAACACGAACCACCGATTCAGTGCCGCGGCCCGGGCCTCACAGCCCCCGCACGGCATAATTCCGATATAAGCGGCGCCACGTTTGATCGCATCGCCCATGCCGACGTCCTTGTCGTTCAGGAACCCGGGCGGGATTCCGTTTTCGGTCTGGCGCTCGTTTTCATGAGGCGAGTTTCATCGTCTGGTACGCGCTCCACGCATCCAGCAGCGGTGGAACGACACTGCCGCGCCTGACCGCGGGCTGTGCCACGGCGGACTGCACCTGCCGCGCGGTTGCAGAAGGAAACAGGGACCAGAGCAAAGCAATTGTGCCGGTTACAAACGGAGCTGCGGCGCTGGTTCCGCTCGATGAGAATGATTTGCCGTCGGTGCCAGAACTGACTACGCCTTCGCCCGGCGCGCGCAGACCACGGGCGCCAATGGATAGCCCAATGTTTGAATAAGCCGACGGCATGCCTTCGCGGTTGCAGGCGGCAGTTGGAATTACCCAAGGATGACGCGTTATGAGGGTGCTGCCAACCATCCCTTGGTTGCCCGTGGCGGCGACTACGATAGTGCCCCGCAGCAAGGCGTAATCAAGCGCGGATTTTAGTGCAAGATCCCTGTCCCTCAATGACCGAACAAGGGCGAGACTCAAATTAATGATGCGGGCGCCGGCGTTGATACAATCAAAAACCGCAGCCGCAAGCGCTTCGGGAGTAGTGCTGGAGCCGGACATTCCATTGGATGGGGTGCTCTCGGACAAAATCGGTCGTACCAGTAAAGTACAGCCCGGAGAAATGCCTGGTGCATCGGAACCGCGTCTCGCAGACAATATCCCGGCAACATAGGTGCCATGCATACACTCGGAACTCGAGGAGTTCTGACAAGGGAATTTCGCGCTGGAAGGGATCTCCTGAATAGGGCTTTCCACCAAGTCTGGATGGTCCCGGAGAACAGGCCCATCAATAAGGCCTATTCTCACCTCCGGCGTCCCGCGAGTGAGTTCCATCAGCGCTGTCAGCCTGACAAGATCCAGCGAAGCCGTGGATTGTCCGGAGGGGCTCTTTGTCATTAGCACGAGCATACCCCCATCTTCAATGGGATCTCAGACTTTTTTATCACTACTCGTTGCGGGTCTATACTATGTGTGATCATGCGTACCGTTGGCGTTGCAAGCAGGTCCTCCGATCGCAGAACAGATCGCGCACTACTGAGCAGGAGCAGGCGTGCCGCAGTCTGCGCGAGTTCGTGCGCCAGGCTTTGGCCGTCATCGAGCCGTTGACGCCGTTCGTTCCCGGCTGGCACATTGACGCCATCGTCGAGCATCTTGAGGCTTGTATTCAGGTCTCCAGGCGGCGATGCGCCGCCGTGCTTCCCAGAGGTTGCGGAACCAGCTTGTATTCAGACATTCGTCGCGCAGGCGTGTGTTAAAGCTTTCAATAGACGCGTTCTGCACCGGTTTTACCGGTTCGATGTGATCGAGTTCAATCCGGTGATCGGTCCCCCACGAAAGAAAGTGACGGCTGGTAAGTTCGCTGCCACAGTACAAGCACAATCAGAAAGTGGGGGCACTTTTCTGTTATCTTTCTCAGTGCTTGGCCGGAGGATACGGCACCGCAGGGATGCGACCGGAGCGCCGTTCAAGTGCCGGAATGCAGGGCGGCAACCGCCGCCCTGTCCGCTCAGGCATTCTGGCCGGGCAGCGTTAAACCCCAGGGGCTTGGGGACAGCGTCCCCATCCAAGCGTCCTCCAGTATTGGCAGTGCCAACATGTGGTGTGGTGGCCAGTCATTTCCAGTGACAACATCCTTAGAAAGGCCTAATTTCCCAAAGGAGAAACCACTTTCATGACTGACCAATCGCACTCTACAGCAAACGTTAACCTGGTTGCAATCGACATCGCCAAAGCATGGAATGTTGTCCTGGTGCAGGAATCTTCAGGGCAAAAAAGAAACTTCAAGGTCGCTAACAATTTCGCCGACCATGACCAGTTGCTCCTGTATCTCTCGTCCTTGCCTGGCCGGACACGGATCGCATTTGAGCCGACCGGCGACTTTCATCGCCCACTTGCCTTTCGTCTCTTGAAAGCCGGGTTCGAGGTTGTTTCGGTCTCATCGGTGGCCCAAGCCCGGTTCCGAGAAGCCCGTTATGGCACTTGGGACAAAAATGACCCCAGAGATGCGCGGGTTATCTTGGCCATGCTGATCCACGGTCTGGTGCAGATCTATCACGACCCGCTCTTTCATGGAGACCATGATTTACAAGAACTTTCCAACACCTACTATCAAGTGACGCTGGCTCGAACTCGCCTTCAGCACAGTCTGCTGCTGCACTATATTCCGCTTTACTTTCCTGAGTTCGGTCGTTATTGGTGTTCAACCAGGACGGAGTGGTTCATCCGATTTCTGATTCGCTTCCCGGTGCCGTCCGCGTGAGTGTTCGGCGACAGTTTGTTCAGTTTTACTCTCCCGCGCGTGATTTCGATGTATCTGCATCTCATGGTTCGCGCGCGAGCATCGCGGTGTCCCACGTGATCGGGAGTGAGTTTCGTCAGATGTCCGGGATGGAACGCTTCAAATCCGCTTGAGCCGTTCTAAGCTAAACAAACTGCGCATAGAGAAGTCAGCCCCTGGAAAGGTAGTCAGCGACTAACGGACGGTGACGAGCAACGTGAACGAACTACATGACTCATTTGGCGGGCTTCGGGTTAATCGGCTTTTCAGTATATACTCGTGGCCAACGAACGGTGCCGCGGCGCTTGCAGCTCTCTGTCTGCAAGTGATTGCGAGCCGGCGGGACACATAGAACCGTCGGCAAAACGAGAGCGGTATTTGACGTCGCCGGTTGCCCGGTGCTCACGAGGCGCAATTCAGGAGAGATTGCTTCATGAGCAAAGCCGGACAGCAGTTGTTCGATCAGATCGCGGATGGCCTTTGGAGCGTGCTGGACCGCTACCGCGCCCAAGCTGCACTCAAACTGTCAAGCCTTAATCTGGATCCCGCCTTCGCGGCTACGGTGCTCGGACAAAACATGCTCGAGACGTTGCATGCCGATGATATCCCCTCTGCCGACGATGCTGTCTCTTCCCTGATCAAAGGGTTCTTGACGATATTGCCAGACAGCGGCCCGGACCCGAAGGTGACACTGCACGGATTTGACCCCGGCGGGGGCCAACCGCGCGGTTTGGCCCTGGCGGTTGCGGGCCCGGGAAGCACTTTCGTGGCTGCCCTGACTGGCGACGGACCGAGGGCGCTGGCGATCGAGTTCGCTGTGATTGGTAACGGCGATCTCGGCGGTACTCTTCAGCTATCGGCGGACTGGTCACTGGTTGTTTCGGGCGACGCCAACGCAGGTGGGCGACTGCTCTATCCCCGCGATGACGTACCCAAAGCTCTCGATGCAGTGGCCGCAATCAGTGTTGGGCTTATGCTGCGCTACAGCGGGCCAGCACTTGACCTCGGCCTTGAAAACGGGCCACATCTTGCTTTGACTGGCTTCTCGGTGGGTCTGGCAACGACCATCGACGCCGCCGGGAACCCCAAGGTCTCCTGGACCATTTCCCTGCCGCAGGCACAACTTTCCCTTGTTGCGGATCAGGTTTCGGGATTACTTGGCGATGTCCTCGCAATCCCGGTAAATCTGACAATTACGGCCGATGCCGAAGTGGGTTTCGCTCTGAACGGTGGTGGTTTGCGAGTCAGCCTGCCAGGGAGCGTGAGTCTGCCCGGCGTTGATATCGGATCGGTAGACCTTGAAGTTTCCATCGTCGGCGGAGACGTTCAATTCGGCTTCGGCCTTGGTTTCACGGCGTCTTTGCCGGGTTTCCCTCTCCTCACCGTGACGGCCTCAGGGCTGGGCGCTTCATTTCCCTTCTCCACAGGGGCGGCCAGGCTGGGGCTGAATCCCCCTGTGCATCCGGCGACACTAACGGGAATCGGTCTCGACCTCGCACTGCCAGTGGTATCCGGCGGAGGTTTCCTTAAGAGCACCGGGCCCGGCGGCTACGGGGGCGTGCTCGACCTGAATCTGCTCGAAGTCTCCATCAAAGCCTTCGGCCTGCTGCAGCTACCGGTACCGGGCAAACTGCTGTCGTTTATCGCAATCATCAGCGTGGAGTTCCCGTTCCCCGGCATCGATCTCAGTTTTGGATTCGCGCTCGCGGGTGTGGGGGGCATTGCCGGGATCAACCGGCGTCTCGACAGGGACGCACTAAATGCCGCTATAGTGGATGGCTCCGCCGCCCAACTGCTGTTTCCCGTGGATCCGGCCGCGCACGCACCGGCGATTATCGCGACTATGGGACGGGTTTTTCCTGAGGCGCCGGACCATATTGTTGTAGGCCCCATTTTGAAGGTGACGTGGGGTGGGCGCATCGTGCAGATGGTGGTCGCGGTGGTGGTCGATTTCCCCAATCCTTTGCAGTTCGTAGTTCTCGGCAGGATTGTTGTGGCATTGCCCGATCCCCTCGTGCCGCAGGTTCTGGTGCAGGCGACATTCGCCGGAACCTTCGAGCTTTCGCCCAACCCCGGCTCTACTATAGTCGCCAGTCTGGACGGGTCGTATCTTTCAGGCATGCCGCTCAGCGGCGATATCTTCTTCCTGCTGAGAGGCGCGCCGGACCCCCAGTTTGTATTCAGCGCCGGTGGCTTTCATCCCCGTTTCGTTCCACCCCAGGGCGTTCCGCCCGGCCTGCACCGGATTCAACTGTCGATGACCCCTCCTGGGGTACCTGGCCTTCGCGCGGAAGCCTATCTCGCGATCACGACCAACACGGTACAATTCGGCGCTCAGCTGGAACTGAACGATGAAATCGCCGGCTGTGGCGTCCAGGGCTGGTTCGGCTTCGACACCCTGTTTAAATGGGACCCCCACTTCTCGTTTTCCATCGGCGCCAGCGCCGGCGTGGCCGTACAGGTGTTCGGGAAGACTCTGATGGGCGTGGATCTCCAGTTATTCCTGGAAGGCCCTACGCCGTGGCATATACAGGGCACCGGCTCCGTTCGCCTGTTCCTCTTTCACGTATCGCTGGACTTTGAACACAAATGGGGTCCGGACCCCGCTCCGGCTTTACTGCAGGTAGATCTGGGAGAAATTCTCGAAAAGGCGCTCGCAGATCCCTCTGCGTGGACAGGCAGTCCGCCATCCGGGGACACGACTGCCGTTTCGTTGTCTGACCACGCCCGCGATCTGATCGGCAGCGGGAACACGGTTCATCCCCTGGGAAGCGTGACCGCGCAGCAGCGGGCCGTGCCCTTCGACATAATGATTTCCCGGTTCCAACAACAGCCCATTGAGCCGCAAACCTGGCACATCAGCTCAGAGGGCAGTCTTGTTCGTGACTTCTTCCCGCCAGGGGAACTGATTGACTTGACGGAAGACCAGAAGTTCTCGTCGCAGGCATTTGAATCCTGGCCGTGTGGCGCGGCGCTGACGGCAGCCGGGGTCGAACACTCCGAACTGCCCCCCGCATGGAATGTCGCGTACGAGTCCAAGCGGGTTCCTGACTTAGCGTCTTTTGTGGGACCCGACCTTTCACAAGTCAGGCGAGATACCGAGTTTCTCCTGGCGGTCGGTAACATTCAGTCGATCGCCGCGTTGTGGCATCCTCCCGATCTACAGGGGGTGGCCGTTTCGTTTGCGCAGCCGTTGACGGTGGCAACAACCGACAATATGACGCCGCGACCCGAATTCGGTACTCCCCGAAGCTTTACAGAAACGTTTCAGGCGGCGCAGGCAAGCTTCGGCACGCTGGGGCATGCGGCATCATTTCAGATCGTCGAAAGTTGGGAGGCAGGTTTGTGAGCAATCTGATTTTCACATCGTGGGTTCGGCGCGGAGTCGCGGGCGCTATAACGGAGCCGGATCCCGTTTCGGGGCCATGGCTGGGGCCCGCGACCTTCAAGCCGTCCCTGACGATCATGAAAAACGGGGGAGATTCGACCACCATTACGGCGCCGACTGACCTGTCTGTACTCGGGCCCGGAGCGGTTATCGGTCTCAATCGGAAAATGATTCTCCGAACCGATCCGACTGACGGCGCACGCGGTGTGGAAGAAAACTATCTCACCCAAATCGAGTTCGCGCGGGCCGATCTTCCATGGATGTTTACACCCGCCGCACCCGGAGCAAAAAACCGGCTGCGGCCGTGGCTGGTATTGGTTGTCGTGAATGCTGCCGCAACGCAGGTGCAGCCAGGCACACCCTTGCCCAGCATCTCGGTTAACGATTCCGAACTGCCCGATCTGAACGACTCATGGGCGTGGGCACACGCGCAGATCACAGTGGACGATGCCGCAAAGGCGGAAGAGGAGTTGATTCCCGCCACGGGCACTTCGGCAATTTCGCGGTTGCTCTGTCCGCGGCGTCTTCAAGCGGACACCACTTATCTGGCCTGTGTGGTGCCGGCGACACGCCAGGGCGCCCAGGCCGGTCTTGGAATGCCGCTCGATCAGGATCCCGTTATCCACCAGGCTTGGGTTGTGGGCGCCGGGCAGGATGTTCTCCTGCCGGTCTATTACTCCTGGCAGTTCACCACCGGGGACGGCGGCGATTTCAAGTCCCTTGTGCAGCTCTTGAAAGGAGTCGCTTCCAACGAGGTCACGGGCTTCGGGCTTCGGACGGTAGACGTCTCGTCGCCGTGGCTGAAGCAGGAGGGTCCTCCGCCCGCGCCGGGAACCACGACGTTCAGTCTGGGAGGAGCCCTCCACTTCGGCGCCGATGATCCAGGCGCCGATCCACTGTCCCCCGATTTCACGGACAGGCTGACGAAGGTTTTGAACTTTCCTGGAGATCTAAAGACGGCGAACGCAACCCCACAAGACAGCGCTTCCGCTGTGGCACCGCCCATTTACGCAGGCCGTCACGCGGGGGTGGACCACTTTCCCGCGCAGCTCCCCGGGTGGTTGCAGACACTCAATCTGGAACCGCGGCACCGAATTGCCGCCAGTTTCGGCACTACGTGGGTGCAGGAAAACCAGGAGTTTCTGATGGCGCAGGCATGGAATCAACTCGGCGCCGTTCAGGACGCGAACCGGTTGCATGCTCTTGCGGAACTGTCTATGAACCGTTTCTCGGCGCGGGCCATTTCCGCAAGACCTTCCAGCCGCTCGGTAACCAGCTTGTCCAGCAAGGCCGTATCGGAAATGTATCCGGCATTCTTACCATCAAACAGATCGCGCCTGATCGTTCCGCCGGCGGCCTCATAGGCATCCAGCCCGACGAACTGAACGCGACGATCCGTTGCTTCCACCTCGCCGTTGGTGAGAGCGCGGCGGAGATTAAAGGGTTCTCTCTGATAGCCCATGGAGCCTTCCCAGGCCGCGATCTGCACAACGTGATCATCGGTTAGGGTCAAAGCCTGCACCTGCTCAAGCTTCATCTCGCCCTTGCGGTACAGGTCCAGCAGTTTCGGTGCGATGCGGCCCAGCTTCAACCGCTTCGCTACGGTGGCCTCGCTGACGCCGAACCTCGCCGCTACGTCCGCGATGCTCGATCCCTTGTCGATCAGGTCGCGGAACGCCTGGAACTGATCGGCAGGGTGCATGTCGGTTCGCACGGCATTCTCGGCCAGGCTGATTTCAGCGCCGTCCGCTTTGTCGGAAACGATGGTGCAGCGGGCGGCGGCATCGCCTGCGCTGTCTTCAAAAGCTATCTGGGAGAGAGCCAGGAATCGGCGCTGGCCGGCGAGGATTTCGTACTTGCCCTTTGCGCCCTTGCGGACGGTCAGCGGGTTCAGCAGGCCATGGGCGCGGATCGAGGCTTTCAGTTCGCCAAGGTCGGTTTCGGCGCCGGTCTTGCGGACGTTGGCTTTCGATACGACAAGCTTGCTCAGCGGGATCAGTTCTTCGGACATGGTGCGGGGGTCTTTCTTGGTTGTGGATAATTCCGGGGATTACGGGGATTGTTTGCCGAGGGCGGCGTTGATCGCCTTGCGGCCTTCGGTGTAGGCTTCAGCCAGTTCCTCGTCTTCGTCGAGGTTCGCGAACTCGATGGCGAGGAACTTCTCAAGTGCGGCGAATAGCTTGGGGCCAGCTACGATCAGATCGGCATTGGCCTCGGCCTCTTCGAGCGGCATGCGGCCATCAGTTTTCACGACCGCGATGTGAGTATTGCGACCGGCAAAGATCGTTGGGTATTTGGAAATCGGCTTGATGTTCCGGCCCCAGCCGCCTTTTGTGAATTTCGCTTCGGTCATTTGTCACCATTGATGCTGCGTGGATCGTCGAGGCCCTTCCCGTCCGTTACGCGGCCGAACCCATGGAAGCACTCGAAGCAGTACGAGGTCGTGGGCGAGCGCGTAGGGCGGGTTTTGCACTCGGTGCAGAGTTTTGGGGGCTCTTCGGTCATGTCGAGATACCCTTTTACGCAGCACAAAATCGAAGGTTAGGACCGACCTTGGCGAGATTTTTGACGTTCACCTTTGATGATGTTCCGTCTTCGCTCCCCCAGTTTTCCCAATCGATCGTAACCAGAACGAAGTCTGCAAATGTATCGTCGATGTGAGTTACTTTGCCTCTAGCTTGGGCCATATGACTATGAGTCATACCTATAGATCGAAGGAATTGAACTGAATAAGCAACGCGATCTCCAAGTGAGAGCTTGAAAGCAGCCTTGACTGAATCGGCAGACGCGGAGATATTTTCTTCATCGGTCGGCATGGTGGCTCCATGTTGGTCGTAGGGCCAGACGGCGCGTTCCTGGGAAGTTGCGCGCTGTCTGTCCCGCTTGTTGTGCCTGAGTTGTGTCAGGCTGTCAACCCCCTTGAAGCTGTTTCGTTCGGTCGCGCCAGCGCGCTCGCCAGCGTGACGTGATCCAGCGGCTTCGGCGCTTCCTCCGGCTCCAACGTTGCCGAATAGTCAGGGTGAAAGCCAAGCTGCATGTCCGCGATCTTCTGCGCGTCGGCGGCCGCCCGAAAGATTTCCCGCTTGTCTTCCTTCAACGCCTTGACCCAGCTGGCGATATAGCTTGCGTGCTGGGGAATGTCGGTCGGCAATCCAAGCTCGTTGCCGACGAAAGCCGATGCCAGTTCCGCGCGCAGTTCCTCCTGGGCATAGGCGGCGGAGCCGAACTTATGCTTCAGGTCGCGGTTCAGCCGGGAGGGATGACCGGTCCAGTGCGCCAGTTCATGCAGCGCCGTCGCCGCCCATTCATGCGGGCCGACGAAGGCATGTTCGGGCGGAAGCTGGATGTGATCGGTAGCGGGCGAATAGAAGGCCCTGTCGCCGCCGACGCGCACCACGGCGCGGCTATTGGTCAGGATGATGTTCGCCGCCTCGGGCCTGGTCCATGGGGCTTCCTCGATGCTGGGAGCCTTGTACGGCGGTATGCCGTCGATCTGGCTGGCGTGGAACACGGAATAGCTGCGCAGCACCGCCGCCATGCGCGCGGCCGGTCCATCCTCGCCTCGCTTGTCGTCCTCGACCTCGATGGGCTTGAAAAAGAATATGCCGGTGGATTTCTCGCCCTTGCGTACCTGCCAGTGCTTTTCCTGCGCTTGCTGGTAGGTCATCCAACGCGGGTCGTCTGTCTCGAATGCGCGCAGGTCCATGCCCAGGATCAGGGTGTTGATGCCGTGATACCGCTTGCCGGTGGTAGGGTTGAACGGTGCCTGCGGCCCGCCCGCCTTGTCGGGGTCCCAAGGCCGCGACCAGGGCTTCCGGCCTTCTTCCAGCGCCGTGATGATGCGGTCGGTCACTTCCTGGTAGTGGTCGCGGTGCGGGTGCTGCTGGGTCTTCACTTGTCGTTCTCCGTTGAATAGGCCGCCATTCAAGGCGGGAGCCCGCCTTGATGGTGATGCCAAGCCCTTTGCCTGACGTGCGAGCGCGGGTCAACCCCCTCGCGGGGTTGATCGCGCAAGTGAGCCGTCAGGCAGCGCCCTATCGGGTGTCGAAAGACGGAATTTCAGCGAAACCGATGTGTGAAGTGTGATGTGGGAGCAACAGCGTTTTTTGCAGTACCGCACACATCATTCTCAGAGGGTCAATGTTGTGTAGGCACAACAAATGATGTCTAGGCACATCAATAGATGTGTAGGTGTGTAAGGTGTTGTGTAAGAACTAAGTTACTGTAATTACTCGATCTTACATACCTTACACATCTTACATATGTTTTTACGCTATAGGTGAAGCAGTGCTATTAGCTTATATATAAGAAACTTGCGTAAGACGTGTAAGGTAAGCAAAAACAATGGCTTAGTTTTTGATGTTTTTGCGATGAAAAATGTTATTGCGTTGTCTGCCGCAATGTGTAAGATCCGGCTCCATGAGCAACATCGATCTCGATATGGACTGGACGCCGCCCGAAAAAAAGCGGTATCGCAAATGGCCGTTTCCCATGATGGAAGTGGGACATTCTTTTTTTGAGTCTGGGCAGTCCGGCCTGAACGCCAGTAAGTCGTGCCACATTTGGGGCAAGCGACACAGCAAAACGTTTACGACCAGAGAGGTCGAAGAAAACGGCGTGAAGGGGTACAGGATATGCCGTATCGGATGAATGAGACCGCCAATCCTGCCCAAACGCTTGATCGGTGCGCCACGGCGATTGCCGAGGTGCGGGGGCGGTACGCGGTTGTCCAAGGCGCTCGTGGCAACGATCACGGGGTTTGGCTGAAGCACTCGCCGTTCGGGTGGCCGTTCTATGGTTCAGAAGCCGAATGCCAAGCCTGGATCGACCGCGAAGCTGCGCGCGCCTGCATTGGGGCACAATGGCAGCTGATTGAGACGGCTCGAAGGAATGGGACTGAGTTCATCGTCTACCGCGAGGATGCTGGCGTGTTTTCTGCTCTATGGCAGCATCCGCCACACGAGGATGGCGGACTGGACTGGGATAGCGAGCCAACGCTGTTTTCGTGCGCCGGAGAAGACCTTGCCAGCGATATGCCGACCCACTGCATGTTGCTTCCCGAGCCGCCCACGGACGTTCTGGGGGAGAAGGCGTGATGGACAGATACGATCACAAGCCGCATGAAATCCTGAAGGATGGAAAGCCGCTTGACCAGCTAAGCCGCAAGGAATTGCTGAAATTAGCTTACGATGCCGTGCGTTTTCAGAACGTTAATCATGTTGAGTTCACACGCATAGGTGAGCCATGACCCCTAAACCGCAGGACCTGACGGAGCGCAGGGAAACTGTAGCGCCCATACCAGGAACGGAACGTCTGCCAACCACGGCGCAATTCGACGCCATTTGGAACGAGTTGCTGCACGATCCGCATCTTGCGGCTGTACGTAAGAAGCTGTCGATCCACGATCTGCGGCTTCTGATCGGCCAGATAACGCGGTCGTTCGTCGCCGCCGATCCAGCCACCGCTGAATTGGTGACGCTCCGCTTGCTCGCCCAGAACGCCGACAGCGTGATGGAAACGAACCGCGTGATGGGCGAGCGGCTGTTGGAGCAGAAAGCCCTGCTGGATCGCGTGGCGGAGGTGTACGAGGCGATCGACCATTGGTGCCAGGCGTACCCTACCGACATCTTTCCCGAGCCCGACTGGAAGAAGGCGCACGAGGTTCTGACAGCCAACGGCATGACGCTCGACGCGATCTCTGCGAGTTGCATGCGGCACGTCATCACAAAGATTGGCGAGATGGTCCAGCCCCTCGCACGCGACCTGCGAGGTGGATCACGCGATCCCCGCTGCCGCGAATGTGGTGCGCCGAATTGCAACGACAAACTGTGCAGGGCAGGTGGGTCATGAGCGAACTGAAGCCGTGCCCAAAGTGTGGGCGCAATAATCGCCTTGGCTTAAAACGCGTCGGTAGCTTCACCGCCGATATGCCTGACCAGCCTTATGCAGTCGTGTGCCGTGATATCGGTCATGACGAGTATTTAGGCCCGGAGGGGTTTGGAAAAGAGCAGGCTATGGACCTATGGGATGTCGGCCACTCTAATCCCCCACAACCCCTCACGGCCGGGGTGCAGGCTGGACCTGCCACAAGCGCGGGTGAAAGTGCCGATCTTCGCGCGCTCAGCGCGGCCAATGAGAGCATTCGCCGTCTCACGGTGGGTACCGATCCCGCCCCCGCCCCCGCCCCCGGCCTGCCCGACCTGGAGCCGTGCCCGCTCTGTGGTGGGAACGAACCGGATTGCAGAACGTGTAGCTACCTACGCGCTCGAAGCAAACTACCGGCACTGATGGCGCAAGTCCCTTTGAGGCTTGATCCTGAGCAGGAAATAAATCTCTTACGTGGCGAGAACCAGCGTTTGAGGTTGCTAATCAGGGGCGCAGCCTCCGACATAGCGCACGGCTACACCGGTGATGCTTTCGTTGGTTTGTGCGATGAAACTGAGGCAACCATGTCTAACACCCGCCCAACTCCCGCCCCGGCTGGAGAGCAGGCGGTGGGTGAGCCGTTCACGGAGCAGCAGCTTATTGACCTCCGCGCTTCGGCAACCGAGGCTGATAAGCAGCATGCCCGCGAACTGCTGGCCGATGAGCAGGCGGTGGGGGAAGTCACGGTCGACCGCAAGATGCTGGAGGGCCTGCTGGCATATAAGGAACATCAACTCGCCACCGCCGCCCCCGCGCGGATCGCCGCCAAGGATGCGGAGATCGAGCGAATGCAGGCAGGGATGCAGCGCGATGCCAACAGAATACGTGATCTACACACCCTCATAGCCACGCTGGAACGGGCGCTGCGGTACATGCTTGAAGAAACGGAGCATCAGGACTGCGATTTTCCTGATATCTGCCCAAACACGCAAGCCAAAGCTGCCCTCGCGGAAATCGAGAAGTGGAGGGCGGGGTGATGGTTCTCCTGGATGATTTTACCGTTAATGGTATTCGGAATGGCCGCGCTCTTTCCGCTTATGATCTGCGTTTGGCACCTTTGCATGTGGCTGGATGCGACGCTTCCTCCCCATCCAATCCCATGACGCCGAAATCTGTGCTGGACGCCGGGAGGGCTGAGCGGGGGGCGGTACGAGATTGCCGGATCGCTTCATCGGGACCGTGGGTTTGACCCGCCCTATGGCCCTTGGGGTGTGGTTGAAATGGGCCGTGATCCGGCGGTGATCCACCTCAAGGATCGCGATACCCGCGACGAATGCCAGGATTTCATCGACGACCGCGTGCTGAAGGCGCAGTTGCGGGCGTGGGGCGAAGAGATGCAGCGCCAAGAAGAGCCGGACTGGGAAACATTAACAGCCCTTCTCGCGCTCGCGGAGGATGACCATGGATAGGTTCTGGTCTAAGGTAAAAATAGAGGGATCGGACGATTGCTGGCCTTGGCTTGCTGCTACGGCATCTCGTACACCGAATTACACGGTGGGAAAGTTTTTCCTAAATGGGAAAAACCGTAGCGTTCCTCGGATCGCTTATGAATTGTCAAAGGGGCCAATACCGCAGGGACATATAGTTCGCCACAGGTGTGACAATCCCCTGTGCTGCAATCCCAGTCATCTTGAGACTGGAACGCATCAAGAAAACTCTGATGATACTAAATCGCGCTGCCGGCGATATATGGGATTTACCGATAAAGAAATTGGATTTGTGAGGCTCATGAAGTTGGCAGGAATGTCTAATAACGACCTTGCGAAAATCTTGGGCAAACGCTCCAGCATGGTATGGGGCGTGATGAATATACCCCATCGGTATGCGCATGTTGCCTTACCTGTAGTTATTTCAGGATGGAGCAGACTTTGACGGAGCCGAAGATCGTGACGGTGCAATGCGAGTACCGTGACCAGTATGGCTTCTGCCGATCTGCCCTTTTCGGAGAATGCGAACCACATGAAGTCAGTGGATGCGATCTCCGCGATGCGCTGACCCGCGCCCTCGATGGGGAGGGGTGAGGGATGGACTATGTAGCTCTGTGGACTGGCTATGCAACCATGTTGCTCGGCTTAGTGACCTTAGTTCTCCAAGCCGGAACTGTGATCATCAATCGCATCTTTCAAAATGTCGAACTTAAGGGCGAGTTTCTGGCGTTCTATGTGGCGCGGCTCAAAGCAAGGAACGTCGCCAAAAAGCAGGACAAAAAGCCATGACCCACGACGCGGCGAGAGAGGCGGTGGAGGATATCCTTGCTGAATTTGGTGTGCGTGGAAGCCCTGCATATGTGGCCTCGCGCATCCTCGCCAAGCTGGCCGAGATGGGCTATCGGCAGCCCGAGGGAGACGTGGATCGCCTGCGCCGCTGGCTGATGAAATACACGGGTAAGCGATCCGTAACCTGGCGTACGGCCCGCGCTGCTGCTGACGCTTTCCTTTACCCATCGGAGACCGGAACGTGAGCGACCTATCACACTTGAAAACGCCCATTCAGCAGAAAGGCAGCGTTTCCGACGCCGATCTATCACATTCCAATCCGTCACCCGAACCCGAGGCGCTGAAGGCGTGTCCGAGGTGTATAAAGAAAAAGCAGAGCTTCAGGAAAGTTCTGGACATGGTGATCCCTGCAAAGACCCGTATAGCAAGTGGCGTGTCACCTGCTCCAAGTCCTGTCATCCGGCGATGGCGACCGAGTGGATGCGGAATGGCGTTGCCGTAGTCAGGGACTGGAACACCAGCCCCGCCGAGGATCGCAAGGCGGACGAGGATAAGCCGCGCTTCAGTTTCACGAAGCTCCGCCAGCAACTTGCTGACGCGAAAGCCGAGCGCGACGCTCTCAAGGCCGTGATCGAGCGACTGACAGGTGATGCTGCCGTCGAGGCTGCCTGGAACAGCCTTCACAAGAACGGCTGTCTCAACATGAAGGCAGACGCCAAGGAAGCCGTCCAAGCAGCCATTGAGGCCAGCAAATGAGCAAATTCGCCCCGCTCTACATGCTGATCCTGGCTGTGCAAATCGCGTGGCGGCAGGTGTGTCAACGTGCGAATGATTGGCGCGATAGGCTGCGATCGTTCGTGCGCCAGGACGATGGACCTACTGACGACGGGGATCTGCTGACGATTGCTTATCTGGCCGGCGCCGGTGATCGGGCAACACTGTTGCGTCACATCGAGAGACTGACGGATATTCTCGGTCGCATCACAGTTACGGAACCAGCTGGCGAGGACGCCGCGGTCATCGTCGTTGTAGAACCTAGAAGCGAAGAGATAGGTGCGGTAACGATTAGGATGCCGATGGGCGGTGCTGCGTTCCTGGCGTGGCGCAGGGAAAGGGATTTATTGATCGGGCGGTCGGAGACCAGAGGCGCCGCCCTGGTGGCACGGCTGAAGCGTTGTGCGTCCTCATGACGTCGATCAACCTCAACGCCGATATCGGCAAGCTGACACGCGACCTCGACGAGTTTGCACGAAAGCAGGTGCCGTTTGCTACGGCTCGCACCCTGACTACCGTGGCACAAATGGTGACGGCCGGCGAACGACAGAACATCGAGACCACGTTCGATAATCCGCGGGCGTTCACGAAGAATGCCATTGGCGTCATTGCGGCACGGAAGAACAACCCCGTCGCCAAGGTGTTCGTGAAGGACGCGCAGGCGAATTACCTGGCGCCCTCGGAGTTCAATACCGACCAGTTCCTGGGCCGGGGCAAGCGCATCAGGACGCCGGCCGATATCAGGACGAACAATTCGGGCGATATCCCAGCAGGCAAGCTGAAACAGCTGCTGTCACAGAATGGCGTCTTCATCGGCCACGTATCGGGCCTGGCAGGCGGCAACGCGGTAAGCGGTGTCTGGAAGCGCGCGCCGGTAAAGAACATCGGTGCCGGACGGGGTGCCAAGGGCATGAAGCGCGCACCACGTGGGACGGCCACGCAACAGCGCAAGATCCAGCTGCTGGTAGCGTTCACCAAGCCGAAGCCGATCAAGACCAAGCTTGAATATCACGCCCTGGCCGAGAAGCTGGTGAAAGCCAATCTGGTGACCGAGTTCCAGAAGGCGTTGAAGCAAGCGCAGTCAACGGCTCGGTGATCCATGGCGTTCGGTCATATCGCAATCGCTGAAGATCGCTCCATCGTCGTGCCAGCCGGCCACGTCGTTCGTACTGGCTATGTCAGCGTCGACATGGTAACGATGGCATGTCGCGATCGCATGGCGGTGGGCGATGTAGACCGCGCCTTCCAGAAGCGGCTGCAGCTGGGGACGAACCAGTTGTGGCCCTGCCCACGCGGGCATTGGAACGGCGAGCGGTTCGTGATCGAGGATGGGCGTCACGAGTACATCGCGGCGCTGATGCTCGGGCAGTCTCATTTGCTGGTGGCGTGGGTTGAGGCAGTAACGTGATAGCGAAGGCAAGTATAGATGTTGGTGTTGAAGGAGAGAGTTAGTGCCGCATCAAGTAACGGAGGGCCATGGCAGCAATGGAGGGCAAGTATTCGTCGGGTCCTTCCGGGCGGTTTTACTATACGGGCATTTCGCTCCCCTGGTATGCGTCTAGCTACAAAGTTTTTGTAGGAGTCCGCGGTGTCCGCTGTGCCATGGGTTTCAAAGCGAAAGTTCGCGGAGCTGGACGGATGCGACGAAGCCCTTGTACGGCGCGCGGTTCGGCAGAAACGCTTGGTCACCGACGCAGACGGCAATCTTGATCCGGCGCTGGCGAAGACTGGCTGGCGAAAAAATAATCGCCGGGCGCTGGACGCGGACCAGAGGCAGGCAGGCGCGGACGGGTCCGCGCGCCCCGATCAGCCGTCAGCCGAGTCCGCGAAGGCGCACATCAAGGAACTGGCCGCCGCAGCCGGCGTCGATCTTTCCATGTCGATCCTCGAGGCCGAACGATACAAGGTGATCTTCGACGGCCAGCTGAAGCGCCTCGACTACGACATCAAGTCGGCGAAGGTCGTGCCTGTTGACCTTGTTCGTGAAGCGGTGGCAAAAGAATACGCGAAGGTGCGGACCCGCCTTCTCGCCATTCCGGCAGAGCAGTCCCCGTGGCTGCATCGACTGAAGACCGTGAACGAAGTGCAGGACGCGCTCAGCAAGGTCATTCACGAGGCGCTGGAAGAACTTGCGTATGACGGAGCAAAGCGCACCTGAACCAGGGCAATACGAGCGGGGCCTGGCAACACTCCGGGTCGCCTTACTCGATGCTCGCACGCAGAACCTGAAACCTCCGCCCAAGCTCACACTGAGCGAATGGGCCGACGAACACGCCGTACTGTCCTCCGAGACCAGTTCGCAAACAGGTCGCTTCCGGGCCTATGCCTACCAGAGGGGGATGCAGGACGCCTTCACCGACCCCGCCGTCGAACAGATCACGGTCATGAAGAGCGCCCGTGTCGGGTACACCAAGGTTCTCGATCACGTCATCGGCTACTTTCTTCACCAAGATCCTTCTCCGATCATGGTGGTGCAGCCCCGCATCGAGGACGCGGAGGATTACAGCAAGTCCGAGATCGAGCCGCTACTTCGAGACGTTAGCGGTGTTGGCGGAGATCGCCGGCGACCCCAAGGCGAAGAACAGCAACCAGACGATCCTCAAGAAGCAATTCTCGAACGGCGCCGAGCCTCCGATTCGTCGGCGCCGACTACCCCAGCCGGCTTCAGGCGCATAACGGTCAGGTTGGCGCTGTTCGATGAAATCGACGGCTATCTTGCGGGTGGCGCCGGGATCGAGGGAGACCAGATCGCGCTTGGGATCAAGCGGACCGAAACTTTCTGGAACCGCAAGATCGCCACCGGCAGCACACCGACGATCAAGGGCGAGAGCCGGATCGAAAAGCGATACCTCGCCAGCGACCAGCGCCGATATCATGTGCCGTGCCCGCAATGCGGCACCAAGCAGCCGCTGGAATGGGGTGGTCCGGACACGCCGCACGGCATCAAATGGGACAAGGACGAACAGGGCAAGGGACTGCCGGCCACCGCCCACTACGTCTGCGCAGCCAACGGCTGCGTGATCGACGAAAGCGAGAAGCCCGAAATGATCGACCGCGGCGAATGGATCGCCGCCAAGCCGTTCAAGGGGCATGCCGGATTTCACATCTGGGCCGGATACAGCCTGCACGTGAACGCGTCCTGGGCCAACATCGTCGAGGAATGGTTGCGGGTTAAGGATGACCCGCTGGAACGCCAGACCTTCATCAACCTGGTGCTGGGCGAGCCGTACGAGGATCGCGGCGAGAAGGCGCTGAACGAGGCTCGCCTGGCCTCGCGCGGCGAGGTGTGGGATACCGACGTGCCAGACGGCGTTGCCCTGATCACGGCTGGCCTCGATACGCAGGACGATCGGATCGAAGTCGAAATCGTTGGGTGGGGCCGCAATGAAGAAAGTTGGAGCATTGCGTACGAGACCTTCGACGGCGATCCCGAAATGCCCGAGACGTGGGACCGGGTAGATCAGTTTCTCCGCCGGATCTGGCGCGGCGCCGGTGGGCGTACGTTTGTCGTCAAAGCCGCGTGTATCGACTCGGGCGGCCACCATACCCAAAAGGTCTACGACTTCGCCAAAGCGCGAGTCGGGCGCAACATCTGGGCGATCAAGGGTGAAAGTGCGGTAGGGGGGAAGCGATCACCGGTATGGCCGACGAAAAAGCCGGCGAAGAAATACAAGGCTTCCCGGCAGGTGACCATGATCGGCGTGAACGCCGCCAAGGATTCCATCCGCGCGCGCCTTCACATCGAGAAACCGGCACAAGGCCACCAGGAGCCGATCGCTGGGTACATGCACTTTCCGGCCGACCGCGACATCAACTATTTCGCGCAGCTTACGAGCGAACGATCTGTCGTCAAGGTTTCCGGTGGACAGAAGTTCAGGGTGTGGGAACTGCCGCCGGGCCGCGCGAACGAAGCGCTGGATTGCCGGGTGTACGCCTATGCCGCCTTGTGCGGCCTGCTTCATCGTGGGCTGAAACTGAACCGCCTGGTCGACGAGACCGCCAGTTCGTTGCCGGACCGAGCTCAGAGGGAAGCCCCGGAACCGCCTGTCGCCGTCGACATATCGCTTTCCCAGCCGGTGCCGGATTTGAGTCCTCAACTTTCTACTACACAAGCGCCACCGAAATCCGGTATTGATGAAGGCAGGACACCGGCAGAGGCACGGCGCGAAAGGCTGCGCATCCTCATGCGCCGCATGGCCAAGTAAAGGAACGCATCATGCCCCGGCGCCGCTCCGTCCTCGACGGCATGGACCTCAACACCCTGCAAGCGCAGCTGACAACGCTGCAGACCGCCTATCTCGCGGTGTCGGCTGGTGGAAAAAGCGAGAGCGTTTCCTATACCCAGGGAGAGGGATCAAAGGCAGTGACCTACACGCGCGCTAGTATCCCATCTCTGCAGAATGCGATTCGGCTGGTACAGCGCCAGATCGACATCATTACCGGTAATCGGGGAACAGATGGCCCGATAAAGCCATACTTCGGATGACGATCCTCGACGCTTCTGGACGCCCCTTGGCTCCCGCGTTGCCACGGTCTGTAGGGAGGACGGGGCGCGCCGGCGCCTTCACGCCGGAAGTTCGCGACGGTTTCAGCAAGGCCGCGGTGTACCCCTATCGCGCATCCGAGCTTCAGAGCCAGGAGATGGGCACCGACTGGTACCCCACGATCCGCTCACCAGACGGCGAACATAACCGCTTCCGCGACCGCCTGGTCGGCAGAGGGCGCGACCTGCACCGCAATGACGGGTTCGCGCGCGGGGCGATCGATCGCATCCTCGACAACACGATCGGCGGTTACTATCGCCTGTCCTCTGCCCCGGACTACCAGGCACTGAAGCATCTGACCGGCAATGCGGCCTTCGATGCTGTATGGGCGGATGAATACCGGCGAGCGGTCGAAGCGCGCTGGCGCACGTTCTCGCAAAGTCCTGGCCGCTTTAACGATGTTTCGCGCCAGCTGACCGTCAGCCAGCAAATGCGGCTTGCCGCCAAGCATCGCCTGATCGACGGCGAGGATCTGGTGTTGGCGTATTGGAAGCCCGAACGCGTGTATGCGGGGGGCGCGGATTATGCGACCTGCTTCCTTGTGGTCGACCCCGACCGCCTGTCCAATCCGTACCAGCAGATGGACAACGCCAATATGCGCGGCGGTGTCGAGATCGACGACGACGGGGTGCCCGTCGCCTATCACATCCGCAGGGCGCACCAGAACGATACCTACAGTGTTCAGGAGGCGATGGAGTGGGATCGCGTCGAGCGTGAAGACGAAGACGGCTGGCGCCGCGTCATTCACGACTTCGACCGCGACCGTGCCGGGCAGAACCGTGGCATAGGCCTGTTCACGCCGATTCTTCCTCACGCAAAAATGCTCGCGTCGTATTACGGTATCGAATTGCAGTCGGCCGCCCTGGGCGCGGTGTTCGGCACGTACATTCGCAGCGAGCAAGATCCGGCGATGATGGAGGATCTGATCGGAGGTGAGGGCGACCAGCTCACGCCGTTGCAGGATTTTCGTGCCGACTGGTATGGCGAAAACCCTGTTCGGTTCAACGGTGTCAAGCTGCCGATCCTGTCGCCAGGGGACAGTATCGAATCTGTCGCGTCGGCGCATCCGCACACTGGCTTCAATGACTTCGCCCATGAAATGCACCGCATGATGGCCGCCGGCCTCGGCGTCTCCGCGGAGCAGTTGTCGCAGACCTGGGCGGAAATGAATTATTCGAGCGCCCGCGCCTCGATGCTTGAAATCTGGAAGACCATGGAGCGGCGCTCGTTGGACTTTGCGAACGGCACGGCGACTCCCTGGTTCGCAACCTGGCTGCATGAGGCGTTCGAACGCGAGGAGTTCGACGACATCAATCCGCGCGGCGCGCCGTCGTATCCCGAGGCGCGGGCGGCCTATTCGCGCTGCACCTGGCTTGGGCCTGGCCGAGGATGGATCGATCCTGTAAAAGAACCACAAGGCTCCACGATGGCGATGGATGCCGGCCTGACAACGCTCAAGCGGGAGTGCGCCGAGAATGGCCGCGATTGGGAGGAAGAGGCCGAGCAGCGCGCGATCGAGCTGCAGAAGTTCAAGGAACTCGGTATCCCGCCACCTACCTTCTTCAATTCGCCGAGCGCCCAGCAGGCATCAACCCCCGAAACCAAACCGGAAGCATTATGACCAGAAAAGCAACTGAACGTGAACAGGCTCCCGAGGGGGCAAGGCCATACGATTACACGCGTCTCGCCGCCCTTACCTTCATGCCCGAGGCTGATCTGAAGGCGATCTTCGATGAAGATATTCTTCCGCAATCGATCGCCTCTCGACCGGCGCGCGCCGAGCTGTTCGTGCGCCTGTGCATGGTGCGGTTGTTGCGGTCGGGGATCGACCCCGAAATTGTACCCCTGGCCGCCGAGCTTCTGTCGTCCTTGTTCGAGCATTCGCATCCCGTTTCGGCTGAGAGCTGGCTTCTCTTGTTCGGCGGCAAGCGCGAGATCGTCACCCAGCGGGCTTACATGATCGATGCGGTCGCCCGGGCGAAGGCCGAGGCGATCGTGGTCCTGGATCTTGCGGAGGCGTGGCGCGTATCGGCATGATCGACTATCCGCACCTTGCATCGAGGCTGTTCAATACGCCCCTCGCGATCACGGAAAACAAGGCGCGGATCATTCAATCTGTCGTGGCGCGCCGATTCGATTTGCAAAGCCTCTTCTTGCCCGGCAGTGGATCGCTGGGTTTCGCCAAGATGTCACCGTCCCTCGACACGCCAAACGCTGACAGTCGCCCGTACCAACTGGTCGGTGGCGCGGCGATCATCGGCGTTACCGGCAGCCTGGTTCATAAATCGAGTTACCTCGACGCCATGAGCGGCGTTACGGGATACGACAACATCAGGCAGCAGTTTCTCTATGCCCTGGACGATCCGAGTGTTCAGGGCATCGTATTCGATTGCGATAGCCCGGGCGGTGAATGCAGCGGTTGTTTCGATCTGGTCGATACGATTTACGAGGTGCGCGGCGAAAAACCGATCTGCGCCATTCTGTCCGAATGCGCTTTTTCGGCGGCCTACGCGATCGCCAGCGCCGCCGACGAAATTATCGTTCCGCGTACCGGCGGTACGGGATCGGTAGGCGTGATCTACATGCATGCAGATTTCTCTGAGGCATTGGAGGACTCCGGTGTTAAGGTGACCATCATCAAGTACGGCAAGCGCAAAGCTGATGGAAACGAAGTGAAACCTCTGTCCGACGAAGCCCTTGCCCGATTCCAGGCGGATATCGATGTGATGGGGGAAATGTTCGTTGACACCGTGGCGCGCAATCGGGGTATGAAGGTCTCGGATGTTCGGGACACGGAGGCCTCGACTTTTCTTGGCGCGGCCGGCGTCGAAGTCGGGTTCGCCGATGCCGTTGCGGCGCCGGATGCAGCCCTGGCCGCTTTTATCGAAACCTTCACCTGACCACCAAGGGAAACAATGATGAGCGCATTCCTGACCCGCCGAAAGACCGCCGCGAACCTTGCCGCCAAGACGACGAAGGCCGACGATCCGAAGGACGACGACAAGGATACGGTTGCCGAGGACACTCAGCCGAAGCCGGAAGACGAGGAAAACGACAGCTCCGATGCGCGTAGTGATTCGGACCCGGATGACGATGACGGGGACAAGGACGAGAACGGCAACCCGAAAACCCGCTCTCGTCGCGCGACCACGGACGACGATGACGATACGGAGATGCGCGGCAATTCGCCGGTTGCGCAGGCCCGCATGCGTGAGCGTGCGCGCTGCGCCGCGATCATGGCCGCGGCTGCGCCCGGCCAGGTCGAATCCGCAAGGCATCTCGCTTTCGATACGTCCATGTCGCGCGTCGAAGCGGTGAAGCTCCTGTCTACCTTGCCCAAGGGTGCCGCGCCCGCAGCGGCAGCGGGCAATCGGGCAGACAAAAACCCCAGGATCGCCGCCAGTACGGGTCCGGCAGTGAACGCCGGCTCTACTCCTGCGGGTATTTGGGACAAAGCCATCGCGAAAGCCAACCGCCGCTAACCCGCACTTACCTGAAAGGATTCGTACCCCATGCCCGTCGACTATGTAAGCAACTCCATCACCGGCCAGACTCCGCTTCTGGAAAGCTGGCATCGCGGCGAATTCATGGTCAGCGAGGCCGAGCGCAATCTGTCGCGTGATCAGGGAATCCTCACGGGCGGCACCAAGGTTTTCGGCGGAACCATTCTCGGCAAGATCACGGACGCGGCCGCTACGGCGCCCACGGTGACCCCCGGGGCGGGCAACGCCGGCAACGGCACGCTGACGCCGGACATTTCTGCGCCGGAGCAGTCGGCCGCGCAGGCCGGCATCTATAGCGTCAAGTTCGACTCCGCGACGAAATTTACGGTCTTCGACCCAGCCGGAAACGAAGTGGGCGTGGGCACCGTCGGAACCGTGTTCAACAACCAGATCAAGTTCAACACCGCTGCGGGCGGGAATGCGTGGGCTCTCGACGACACCATTGCCGTCAATGTCCCCGCCGGCAGCGGTAAGTATGCCCCGCTCAATACTGCCGGTGTCGACGGAACCGAGAACGCCGCCGCCATCCTGTTCGGGACTACCGACGTGACCCTGGCCGATGCGAAGGTCACGTTGATTACCCGCATGGCCGAGGTCAACGCCGCAGAGCTGATCTGGCCCGCCGGCATCACGACCAACCAGCAGGCCACTGCGACGGCCCAGCTGGCGGCTCTCGGCATCATTCTGCGCTAACCGGACCCACTGCCAAACCTGTAGACATCCGGCCGCGCGCCGAAAAAAGGGAGACCTGACACTATGTTCGTTGACATCTTCACCGCTGACGCCTTCAGCTTCATCAGCCTCAAGGCGGCTGTCGAGAAAGTGCCGTTCCAGCCTTTCGGCCTCGGGGCGCTCAATATCTTCGAGCCCAAGCCGATCATGACGACGGCGCTGGAGGTCGAGGAGCGCAACGGCATCCTGACGCTGATTCCCTTCTCCGATCGCGGCGCGCCGGGCAAGGAGCGCGTCACGGAAAAGCGCAAGGCTCGGTTCTTCAAGGTGCCGAGGCTCTACCACAAGGACACGTTGTACGCGTCGTCCTTGCAGAACATTCGCGCCTTCGGTGAAGAGCAGCAGGTGATGACGGCTGCCGAGGAAGTTGCCCGTCGCATGAGCGGTCCGACCGGCCTCAAGGCCAACATGGAGTATACGAAGGAATATCATCGCCTGGCCTGTATTCAGGGCCAGTTGCTGGATTCGGACGGCACGATCATGTACGACTACTTCAAGGAATTCGGGATCACGCGGCCGAGCGCGATTGCCTTCAGCCTCGGCTCGGGCACCCTGAACTCCATTCGTCCGCTCTGCAATCAGGTCATTCGCGCCATGGCGCGCGCCGGTCAGGGTGCTTTCATTCCGGGCCGCACCAAGGTCTTCGCGCTGTGCGGCGATCAGTTCTATGACAATTTCGTCAACCATCCGGACGTTCTGCAGTACTTCCGCAACTACCAGGCGGGCGCGGAATCGATCATCAACAACGGTCAGGGCGCTGCGTTCGAGACGTTCTATTTCGGCGGGATCTACTGGATCAACTATCGCGGGTCGGACGACGCCAGCACGGTTGCCATAGGGACCAACCAGGCGAAGTTCTTCCCGGTCGACGCCCCTGGCGTCTTCATGGAAGCGCGCGCGCCTGGCGAAAGCTTCGCCTCGGTGAATACGCTGGGCGAGGAATACTATCCGTTGATCGTTCCCGACATGGAGCGGGATGAGTTCGTTCATATCGAGCTGAAGGCATATCCGCTGCACATCTGTACGCGTCCCGAGATGCTGCAGCAGGCGACGGGCTAAGTGCCGCCGGATTGGGATGCCGAGGTCTCCGTTGCCGTGCATGCGGCCTTCGGAGGCCCGGTATCCTACCAGCCGAAGGGGGGCACCCCCTTCACGATGCCTGACGCCATTTTCGAGGACGGTTACCAGACCACGATGCTGACGAACGATGGACCCAAGCCCGGAATGACGGCGCCGTACCTCAAGGTGCGGCAAGCCTCGTTCCCAGCCGGCGTCACGCCGAAACAGGACGACCGCGTTACCGTACCGCTTACCGGCGACACGTACATCGTGAAGCAGCCGCGTCCCGATAAGGTCATGGGCGACTGGAAGCTGGTTCTTCAGAAGACGTCGACGCCATGACCACTACGACAGCGCTGTTTCTGCTCGACCAGATCGTCACGGCCTTGAGGGGTCATACCGACGCCGGCCAATCCGTGTTCAACCCGCGCGACTGGCCCACATGGGACGGACAATATCCGTGCATTCTGACCCAGGTGCTCAGCGATACCAAGCAAAGCCAGGGACGCGGTAGCCTCAGCTTCATCGCCGTCAGCACCATCCGCGTGATATGCCGCGCCGCCGCGCCGGGCGGTGATGATGATCTTGGCACCAGCACCGCCGAGAACGAGGCGTGGGCCATGGCGCGCCAGGTCGAGGTCGCCGTGATCAATGGTCCGGCGGTCGCGCCGTATGTCATGCAGTATCCGACGATCGATTCCCAGGTGCGCGTCACCAGCGACGGCGATCAGTCGGTTGCCGATGTCGCGGTCGATATCGCAATGGAATACCGGCTTACCGGAGAAGACTTCGCATCGATCGCAACCGTGTCTATCGCGGAGCAAACGGCCGCGACGTCGAGTGGTGATTTCACGAATGGCACCAGGGTTTCGCCCGGCATGGATCTGGCTTCGTCGTCGTAATTCCATTGCACCAGATCAGAAGGTGCTATCTCTGACCCGCTTTTTCTTCTAGATTGAGGCTCAAATGAAGATCAAACCGAACACCTATCGCCACGAAGACGGGACGGATAAGACTCTCGTTGTCATCGACCACCGAACCGGCTTGCCGATGGCGGCCGAGGGGGTTGAGGTTCCCGACAACGACCTGACCTTCCAACTGATGCTTCGCGATAGAGACGCGGTGCTGGTGGAAAGTGAGGCCCTTCCCGCGCCGAGGGGCTCGGCAAAGTCGAACGCAACCTCCAGCTCGGAAGCCTGATCCATGCAGATCCCGTTCAACCTTACGCCGAGTACCGGTCTTGTCGTTCCCAACACCGGCGTCGAGGTGCAGACCAGGCCTTCAAACCCGGGCGGCTTTCGTCGCGCGTTGATCATCGCTCCCGTTCTTGCCGGTTCGGCCATGGCCGCTTCCGGAATGGTGAACATTCCCGTCATCTATACGGGCTTGACGAACCTGAAGGCGCAAGCCGGCGCAGGTTCGGTGATGGCTCGCATGGCCGATCAGTACACGCAGATCGATCAAACGGGAGAGCTGTGGGTTCTCCCCGTTGCCGACGACCCGGGCGCCGTCGCCTCTGCGGGCAATGTCATCTTCACCGGGCCTGCCACGGCCACCGGCGTTCTCAGCACGTATATCAGCAACGATCTGATACCCGTTACCGTGACTACCGGGATGACGGCCGCGCAGATTGCAACCGCCTTCGCGGCGGCGATCAACGCGAATACCGACCTTCCGGTGACCGCGACGGTCGATGGCACGAATACGGCCAAGGTCAACTTCACGCCGAAGAATTTGGGCCAGATCGGCAATGAAATCGACATTCGCTTCAACTATGGCGGAGTCATCAGGGCCGAAGCGTTCCCGGCTGGGGTCGGGGCCACCGTTACGGCCATGGCAAGCGGCGCGACCAATGCGACCTTGACCACCGCCCTGGCAAATACCCTGGATACTCAGTTCGACTTCATTGCCCTGGCCTACAACGACAGCGCTTCGCGTCTGGCGCTCAAGAACTATCTCGATTGGGCGGTTGGGCGCTGGGCGTGGAACTCGATGCTGTTCGGTATGGCCTTCAACGGCTATCGCGGCAGCTACGGCAATCAGACGACGTTTGGCGCGGCGACGAACGATGCCCACATGATCACCATGGGCTTCAACGACTCGCCGTCGGCGTCCTACGAATGGGCCGCCGCGGTCTGCGCGTCCGCCGCCGTCAGTGCCCGCGCCAATCCAGGTCAGGGCATCACCGGCGCCCTGGTCGGTATCGGCGCGCCGCCTGCCCAGTCGCGCTTCAGCAAGTTTCCGCAGCGGAATACCCTGCTTCAGTACGGGATCAGCACGTTCACCGTCGCGGCGGATGGAACGGTCAGTGTCGAGAAGCTGGTCACCGGCTACCTGACCAATGGCCTCGGTCAGCCGGACACCACTCTGCGCGATGCGGAAAAGCTGTTCTGTCTTATGGTCGCGCTGCGCACCATGATTGCCTCGCGCGCGCAGTTCTCTCGCCGACCGTTCAACGCGAGCAGTCAGAAGCTTGTGGGCGGCAGTGGCGTGGTGACGCCGGCGATCATCAATGCCTCCGACATCGCGACCTACAAGGGTCTCGAACGCGACGGCATTGTCCAGAACAGCGATGGGTTCGCGGCCGCGCTTATCACCCAGCAGAACAGCACCAATCCGAATCGCGTGGACACGCTGTGGCCTTTCGTCGAGATCGACCAGATCGACGTCATGGCGATCCTCGTTCAGCTCTCGAACTATTAAGCGGAAGGCAGGCATACTATGGCGAATGACGGTTTCGGGCTGCTCTCCGGCAGCCTCAACGGGGTCCTGCTCAGCATCACCGCGAAGGTTACCTTCAATCGCGGCGGCGACAAGCTGGAAACCAAGTTGGGCGGCGATCGGGTTCACGGTCCCAAGCGGACGCCTGCCGCTCCGAATATTAAGATCGAGGTCAGCGATATGCAGGGCCAGGATGTCATTGGCTTGATCATTCCGGGTCCGAACAATACTCTGCAGCTCTCGCTCTACAACGGCAAGGAAGTCAGCGGCACGGGTATGTGGCTGAACGATCCGCCCGATACCGATGTGATGGAGGGCAGCATTCCGCTGAACTTCGAAGGCTACGACAATTCCGTACTGGTGAACTGATATGGCTGTTGCAGGAAACGACTACCCGACCGAAAAAACCCTGACTTTGCGCAAGCCGGTTACGCATGCCGGAGAAACAATAAGCGAGCTGACCTTGCGCGAGCCGACTGCCGGCGAGATGAAGGGTCTCGACAGTCTGCGCGGCCAAGATTATGTGATCAAGTTGGTCGCCATTTCTAGTGGGACGCCACTCCCGACCATCGAAAAGCTTGTTCAACGCGACGTACTGGATGCGTTGGAATTCGTCACGGGTTTTTGGAACGCCGCCCCAGAGATTGGCGCCTGATCTTCGGAGCGGTTGCACGATACTACGGCTGGCAGCCTTCCGAGCTTTGGAATATGCCGTGGTCCGAGATACTGTCCTGGTTCGATACCATCAGCGCCCTTGCGACCGCCACGACCGAACGGGACATAAGCGATGACTGATTCCAGGTTCGCCATCGAGATCAGCGCCAAGGACAAATACTCCGAGGCGGTGGAAAAGGCGGAGAAAACGTTCCGCAAGATGCTCGGGCCGGTTCACGAGTATCAGGAGAAGTTCGAAAAAATCGCCAAGGCCACGGGTTTCGAGCGTGGCGTGGAGCATGCCCGCCAGCTGGGCGAGGCTGTCGACAAGGTGACCGAGAAGCTGGGCGGTATCGAGCGCCCCATGATCGCGCTGACCGGCGCCGGGTCGCTGACCGGCATCGCGGCGCTTGCGATCGGCTGGGGCGAGATGGGCGAAAAGGTTGAGGTCGCCAGCCGGAATATCGGCATTTCCGGGGAGTTGTTGCAAAGCCATATGCGCGCGGCCGAGCTTGCGGGCATTTCCAGCGATGTCGCGGCCTCTGGTCTGCAAACGCTGGGCGACACCCTGCAGGATGCGGCGTTCGGGCGAAATCCGCAGGTCCTCAACCTCATGGCCAAGCTGGGCATGCACAGCGAGCGCACCGCCAGCGGCGCGGTCGATGTGGCGCAGGGCATGGGCGACCTGGCCGACCAGATCAAGCGATTCGAAGGTCACCCGCAGATCCAGCGGGAAATCGCCGGGGCGTTCGGCGTCGTCGACATGCTGCCGCTGCTTCGCCGCGGGCGCGAAGGCATCGCCGACTTCCAGAGGGAGGTCGAGAAGACCGGCGCCATCATGTCGGATCAGAACCAGGAGAAGGCGAGCAAATTTACGGAAACCGTTCGGCTGTTCGGGTATTCCCTTGTCGGCCTCAAGAACGAACTCGGCTCCGATCTATCTGGCACCACCCCCTTCATCAAGGCCGCGTCCGAGGCGATCGGGGGAAATAGCGGGTACATCGCCCACGCCTCCGAAGCCATCGCCGTCACGACGGGTATCAGCTCCGCGATATGGGCTCTGCCGAAGGCGATAACCGCCGCGCGGTTCGCCATGGCGCCGCTTGGCCTGGCCGTCTCGGGAGCTTCCAAGCTTGTGAGCGGCGGTCTGTTCGCCGGTGGGTTGGCGGCGGATGCGGTTGGCCTGGGTAGCCTTTCCGGCAGTTTGATGAAGTTGTCTCAGTCAGCGAACATGGCTGTTGGCGGCCTCACGGCTCTTGGCATGCTGTCCGGCGCCACGGTAGCCATTTACGATCTGGTTGAGGGCCTGAAGGGCTTGACGCGGCTGCCGAAGGATCTGAGAACGCTGGCGCAGAGCGAAACGGCGCAACGCACGGGCATTCCTCAAGCGGTTGCGCTTCTACACGATCATCCGTCTCTCGGCATGGCGGCCAATTCGGTGCTTCACTCCGCGTTTCCGTGGCTTTCCTCGGTTTCGTTCGGGAGTGGGGGTGAAAGCCGCCCGTCGGGCAGCGCGCGTCCGGTTCGCAATCACAACCCTTGGGATCTGAGGGGGTGGAATCCGAGTGGTCGCCACGATGCCGCCGGTTTCGATATGTTCGATAACGACGACGAAGGGATCATCGCGGCCAGCCGGCAGCTGATGACCGACCAGCGCGAAGGCGTCAACACCATCGGCGGAATTGTCGCGAAGGCTTCGCCGTCCTCCGACGGCAACAATACCGCCGGCATGATCCGCAAGATTTCCCAGGACTCCGGCTTCGCCGCCGACCAGCAACTGAACTTGTCCGACCCCGAGGTGCAGAAACGTCTCCTGCCGGCGATCTTCAAGCAGGAAAACGGCAACGCCAACTACGACAATGGGCAGATCTGGCGCGACATTCTCACGGCGGTACAGCGCATGGCCGATAACCCGCCCAGTGTTGCGGTTCACGTCGACCGTGATGGAGGCACCCGCACCGTGAACAAGGGCGGCATTACCGCCAGCGCGCCGGTCGGTGAAGCCATGCCCGTCTACGGACCTTGACCCATGGCGTCGATCCCGAGCAACCTGCAGCAGGCGTCCTACAACGGCGTGCCGTTCGGTGTCGATGACGAGGAATGCCGGTTCGGGCGTCGTCAGGCGCTGCACGAATATCCCAAGCGCGACAAGCCCTGGGCCGAGGACATGGGCCGCGCCACACGGCGCATGGCCGTCAACGGTTTCCTGATGGTCAGCGGCGTTTACAACGGCGGCGGCGATGCGATGTTCCAGCGCGACCAGCTGGTCGCCGCCGTCGAAACGCCAGGTCCGGGCACGCTGGTTCATCCGACGCTGGGCACGCTCACGGTCAGCGTGTTCGACTTGACGATCCGCTCGCGCACCGAGGATGGCTATGGTACGTATTTTTCGTTTTCGCTGACGTTCATCGAGGGCGGCGACCGTCTGTTTCCGACCTTGGCCGTCGGCTTCAGCAGCGCTACACCGGCGGCCGCGGCGGATGCGACCGCCGCAACGGCCAACACCTTTACGGCCAAAGCCAAGGGCTTCCTGGCCCAGGGGCAGGAGGTCATACAGAAGGTGATGGACACGGTGCGGCCATACGTCAATGAGGCGAGAGCCCTTGCGAACGATGCCATCAGCATCGCCAACATCCCGAACAGCTTGATCGGCAGTCTTGGCCGATTCACGGGCATCAGGATACCGCTGATCGGCGCCGGTCGCGGCGGTATCCTGGGCGGCCTGTCGCGCGTTACGAACCTGGCTTCCGCCAATGGCGCAGCCCTCTCGGGTGCGGTTAACAGCGCCATCGCCGGCGCAAGCGCCGCGCGGGCTTCTGTCACCAGGGCCGGCGATGCCTTGAGCAAGGCAGCGGGAGATTTGGGGCTATGACAGCGATAGATGACTTTGTTTCCGCCGCGCAGGCGTTTATCGGTGCCGTGGCCGCCATGGCGACCGATCCATCGGACACGCTACGCCTTCTGACCAGAATGGCCGAAATCTCCCCGGTCTCGGCGTCAGGTTCCGACCCGATCGGCCTGGCGATGGACGGCATGTCTTCCGCCTGCGTGGACCTGTTTCGGCGCACCGCGCTGATCAGCCTCGCCCAGGCGGCCGCGAACTATCAACCCAGCTCCGCCACCGACGCGTACAACGTCATGGACATGGTTACGGCCCTGCTCGATGCAGAGATCGAAATCGCGGCCGACCAGTTCGACGACGATGTATTCATGGCCCTCAAGGCGCTGCGCACGGCTGTCGTGCAGGATCTGGTCGCGCGCGGCGCGAACCTTGCGGCTATCGTCACGTTCACCACAGAGGGGCCGGTGCCGGCCATCGTTCTCGCCAATCGCATCTACGGCGATCCGAGTCGCGCCGAACAACTTATCCAGCAAGTCGAGCCGATTCATCCGCTGTTCATGCCCACGACCTTTGACGCGTTGTCGCGATGAGCGACCAGGACGACATTACCCTGATCATCGGTTCGACGCCGATTTCCGGTTGGACCGACATCCGCATGACGGCGGGGATCGAGCGATGCACGCGGAACTTTGCCGTGAGCCTGACCGAGAGATACCCTGGGGATTCCGCCGCGATCATTGCCAAGCCGGGGGACAAGGTGCAAGTCCTGTTGGGCGGAGACCTTGTGCTGACCGGCGCCATCAATCGCTTCAAACCGCGCATCACCAAGGACAGCCATACCATCACGATCGCGGGGCGTGGCAAATGCCAGGATCTGGTCGATTGCTCGGCGGAGTGGCCTGGAAGCCAGATCGGGGGCATGTTCGCCCTGGGGATCGCGCAGAAGCTGGCCGACGCTTACGGCATCAACGTGACCGGCGAAGCGGGAGTGCAGATCCCGCAGTTCAACCTCATCAATACCGAGACCGCGTGGGACGTAATTGAGCGCATCGCCCGCTATTCCAAGCTGATCGCCTACGAGCTGCCCGACGGCAGCCTGACCCTCGCGGAGGTCGGCACGGTCACGGCGGCCAGTGGCGCGTCTGAGGGCGCGAACGGACAGATCAACGAAATGGATTGGTCCGACGACCTGCGCTATTCCGACTACGAGGTATTTTTCCTCGCTTTCGATTCGATGGGCGACATACCGGACGATACCGCCGTTCAGGCGCATGCGGTCGACAGCAATGTCGCGCGTCATCGCTTGCTCAAGATCGTTGCCGAGGCGGATGCCGGCGGGATCAGCAGCAACATCGCGGCCGACCGTGCGATATGGGAGATGAACCGGCGAATCGGACGTTCGGCGATGCTCACAACGACGATCGACGACTGGCGCGACAGCTCCCGCACCTTGTGGACCCCGAACACGCTGATCCCGGTCAGATTTCCCAGCCTGAAACTTCCCGATAGTCACTTGCTGCTCAGCCAGGTTACATTCAGCCGGAACAACGAAACCGGCACCACGGCCGAGCTGGTTGCCATGCCGGCGGGTGCGTTCATGCCGGAGCCTTTCGTGTGGATACCGTTCGGCGCGGATATCGCGCAGGCGATCGCGGAGACACCATGAGCGAATCAGCGATCCGCCGACTTCATAACCGCATCATGATGGTGCTGGGCCGCGGCGTAGTTGTTTCGGTCGACGACACGGGACCGCTTCAGTTGATGCAGGTGAAGCTTGGACCGAACGAGGTCCGCGACCGCACGCCCGTCTATGGCCTATTCGGTTTTTCATCGAACGCGCCACGAGGTGCGGGGATGCTCGCGGCGTTCTTCGGTGGAAATCGAACGGGCGGCGCGGCGATCGCCACCAGCCACTCGCCCAGCCGGCCCAGGAACTTGTTATCGGGCGAGAGCGTTGTTTACAACATTCTCGGTCAGAAACTCTATCTTTCGACCACGGGCATGCAGCTTATCGGCGACGGATCGCTTCCGCTCACAATCACCGGCTTTACTCAGGTCACGTGTGCGTGCGACATCCATGTCACGGGCACCATCCATGCCTCGGGGGATGTGATCGCCGCCGGCGTGAGCCTTGTGAACCACTTGACGAACGGGGTTCAGGCGGGCAGCGATCTCTCTGGCAAGCCCATGCCGAGTTGACGGCCCATGGACATTCAGACGACCTTCAATCCACTTACCGGCGGCTTCGACTGGAGCGTAGACGGTACTGGCGCGATCGCGATGGGTAACGACCTGCAAACGGCGATCTATCTGAGCCTGTTCAGCGATGCGCGGGCGCGGCCTGGCGACAAGCTACCGAACGGTGTTACCGACAGGCGGGGCTCACCAATCGACATCGGCGGTGGTTACATGCTCGGTAGCCTTCTGTGGCTGCTCAAGCGCCAGCCCCGCACTTCTGAAAACTTGCTTCGGGCGAAGGACTATTGCAAGCTGGCGCTGGCGTGGATGGTCGGAGATGGTGTCGCGCGCGCCATCGACATCGTATGCGAATACGAGGGATCGAACAGGTTGGGTATTTGGATTACCGTCCACAAGCCTGATGGCACCAGCGAGCCGTTCAACTTTCAATGGGCCTGGACATAACGGATGCCATTTTCCCGCCCGACACTTACTCAGATCAAGCAGGACGTGGCGGCCGATTTGCGCGCCGCGAACCCGGATCTTCTTCGCGTGTCGAACCTCGGGATCATTACGCAGGCTCAGGCGATCCAGTCGAACGGGCACTACGGATATCTCGACTGGATTGCCAGGCAGGCAACACTCGCGAGTGCGACCGATCCTAACGTCATCCTCGAACACGGCGCGATTCGTGGCTTGACCCTCAACCCTGCCGTCGCGGCGATGGTCCAGGTGCAATTTACCGGCATCAATGGCACGGATTTGTCGGCGAACTCACCCGTCAGCCGGAACGAAACCGGAGATCAATACACCACAACTGCGGACGCGACCGTTGTGGGCGCGGTTGTCACCGTTACCGTGCTCGCGGCAGTCGAGGGGGCCGCTCAGACGCCGCTCTTGGGCGAGCCGATGACGTTGGGTTCAGGCATCGCCGGCATTACCGCCGCGTCTGGCGTCGTAACATCTATCGTCACCCCGGGCGCGGATGTCGAGGACGTCATAGACAGCTATAAGCCGCGCGCCCTGGCCGCCTACGCGGCACCTCCGCAAGGTGGGGCATGGAGCGACTACATCGGCTGGGCTCTGGAGGTTTCCGGCGTCACCCGCGCCTGGGTCACGCCGAACGGCATGGGCGCCGGCACCGTGGTTGTCTACGTGATGCTGGATGAAAGCGAATCGGTTGACGGCGGGTTTCCTCAAGGATCGAACGGCGTGTCGCAATTCGACATGGGGCCGGGCGGCGCGCCGCGCGCGACGGTCGCCAGTGGCGATCAGCTCACGGTCGCGGATTACATCTGCAGCGGCCGCGCGCTTACTAAGGGGGCGTGCCAGCCGGTCACGGCACTGGTCTATGTTTGTGCGCCGATCAGCACGGCCCAGAACTTCACGATCGCCGGTACAAGCTCGTGGTCGACCGCGACCAAGGCCGCGGCCAGTGCGGCTATCGCCGGCGTTCTGTTGCGCAAGGGCGGACCTGGCGGCGCGCTGGACATCGGCCGCAATGTCAAAGGCACCATCGCTCTGTCCGATATCGAAAGCGCGATCGCGGCGGTTCCGTTGACGGAAGGCTTCGTGATTCAATCGCCGACTGCGAACCTGACCTCGACGACGGGTCAGTTGCTGGTCCTCGGCACGATCACCTGGGCCGCCTGAGCCGATGTCGACCCCGCAATATGCCGCTAGCGACTACCAGGTTGCGTTCAAGAACATCCTGCCTAGCGGCGATGCCTGGCCGGACGATATCAACGCCGTCACCAATCTGACGCTCGCTGGATTGCAGCCCGTGTACGAGCGGACCACCGCTCGCGCCAACGATCTGTTGAGGGAGGTCGTGCCGTCCTCGACGTTGGAGCTGTTGCCTGAATGGGAGGCGACGTATGGCCTGCCTGATCCGTGCGCCGGGCTCTCGCCCACGATCGAGGCGCGCCGGGCGCAGGTGGTCGCACGGGCTGGCGCTACTGGCGGTCAGGATATTCCCTACCTGATTCGTTTTGCAGCCAACCTTGGTTACCCAATTACGATCACGCAATTCACGCCTTCACGATTTCCCTTTCGGCTGGGCCAGCCATTCGGTGGGGAGGCCTGGGCTCATGCGTGGCAGGTCAATGCGCTGACGTTCACGATCGAGCGATTCACCCTCGGCACGTCGTCGCTGGGCGAACCGTTTGCCAGCTGGGGGAATTCGGTTCTACAGTGCGAGATGCAGCGGATCGCGCCGGCGCACACCATCGTCAACTTCTTCTACAGCTGAGGCTGCCACATGGATCTATTACGCGCCACAAACACAGTTTCGATAGGAGCTGCTGATGCGAGCCCCACTAGCGGAACAGGCGGCTGGGCGACCGACGGAAACCCGGCAACGTCAACTCCCGGCACAATCTTTCCCGCCCACGCCTACAACGATCTGCTCGGCGAGATATACAACGCCATTTTCGGTCTGGGCATCACGCCCGACCCGTCCAGCCGCTCGCAGCTGCTTGCGGCCATCCAGGGATATGCGCTCAAGAAGGCTCTCAATCTCTCCGATCTGGCGAGCGTGCCGACGGCGTTGTCTAATCTCGGATTCACCAACTCGATCAGCAGCGCTTTCTGGCAGAAAATCGGCGGGGGATTGATCCTCCAGGGTGGCACTATCACAGTGAATTCGACGTCGGCCAATTACAGTTTTCCGCTTACTTTTCCAACTAGCGTGTTGTCGCTGCATGTCTCGGAAAACGGCAGTTCGAACGTTATCAACGCGGGATTCTTCTCGAACGATTCCTTGTTTTCCGCCGCGTCGAACAGCGGCACACCTCTTCAAGCATCCTGGCTAGCGATAGGACATTAAAACCATGGGATACCTTTACTCAAAGACCACGGGCGGCTTCTACCACTCGGATATCCACGTCGAGGGTGTGCCGGCCAATGCGGTCGAGGTCGCGGACGATGTTCATGCCGCGATGATGGCGGCGCAGGCATCGGGTCAGGCGATAGCGCCTGACGCCAACGGAAACCCTATCGCGGTCGATCGCGCCTCGGTGCCGTTGACGCCGGATCAGGTTCGCGCCGGCATCCTGAATCAGATCATGGCCGCCGAGGCGAAGCAGGCCCGCCCGCTTCGAGAACTGCTTGTGGCCCAGGCGGCAAGTCCCGTCGATCAGGCAATGGTTGCGTCGAGTACGCAGCGGCTGGTCGAGTTGAACTCCGAGATCGCCGCGTTGCGGGCGCAGCTACCGAGAACATGAGGGCAATCCCGTCCTTGTCTCCCGACCTCTGTAAAGCGTAAGCTGGCGCGACCCGCAAGGCCCCAGTCGGAGAACGAGCATGATCCAGCGCTTAGTGACTATCGTTGTTTTGTGCCTGCTTGGAGGCGGCATAGCCGTTGCTCAGCAAACGCCGTTGCCGCTAACTCAGCGCGAGCAGTCGCTGGCGGGCGCGGTGGACATTCAGGGTGGTCAGGAGGTCGTGCCCTACCAGAGCACGGCGTTCCCGCATGATTGGACCGAGGGCACCGGTACGCTCGGCGCGGGCGGTGAAATCGACGTTCCTGCTGTGGCCGCTGGCAAGCACCGGCGATGGATTGCGATACAGAATCAAAGCGCAGCGACCGTCACGGTGGAATACGAGGCGCGCCTGGCCAACGGCACCACGCAGGTATTTCCCAAGATCTTGCTCACGGGTGTCAGTGCCAATGTCCAGGGCAGCAGCGACGAGCGCGGTTTCAGCGCCTTCGTGCCACAGGGCATCGTCAAGGTGATCGGGGCGGCGAACGTCCAGGTGGCCGTTCTTGAAGTAGTGGAGTAGGTCCGCAATGAAAAAGTTTCTGTCGGTTCTCATTGCGCTCTTTATTACCCAAAGTGCGTTCGCGGTCGGCATCAGCAACCCGCCGTCATCGGGCGGTGGATCGGCGACAGCGCCCGGTGGTTCCAGTGGTCAAATTCAGTACAACAACGGCGGTTCTTTCGGTGGAACCACCATCATTCCGTTGGCTAACGGGGGAACCAATGCGGCGACAGCTCAGGGTGCGCTCGTGACATTGCTGGGTGCACCGCCACTTTATGTGACAAACTTTGGGGCGAAATGCGACGGGAAAAAAGTCGCCGGCATAAGCATTTCCTCCGGTAGCGCCACTCCGAGCGGCTATACCTTTTCGGCGGCGGACGCGGGAAAGTACATCACTATTGCAGGGGCTGGCGCGTCCTCGACCGTTCCGCTTAATACGACGATAAGCAGCGTGGTTGGCGGGGTGGCGACATTGGCGGCGACGGCGGCGACCACCGTATCCGGCGCGAACGCCAGATTCGGCACAAACGATGCGTCGGCCTTTGCCAATGCCGTTTCAGCTGGTACGGCGCAAGGATCGGCGGTTGTATACCTGCCCAACGGCAGGTGCGTGGTTGCATCGTCAACGACCGTTCCGACTGAGATCAGTTTCGCTGGACTTGGGTGGGGCAAGTCTATCGTCGATTGGATTTCGACCTCGGACATGACCGACGGCGTATTCTCGGGCGCAAACAACGGCGTTTCCGCCGTGTCATGCACGGCGTCCGTCGCTGCCAATCAGGTCGACAACCAGTTCTCCAATTTCGAGATCGATGTGTCGGCCGCGACGGCCAATTCAGGCTACAACGTCTCGGCCAAGGGGATAAAGCTTCAGTGCAACGTTCGCTCTGTCATCGATCACATGTATGTCCACGACACGCCGGCTACAGGCATCGCTACAGATTACTCGTTCCCGGGTTGGGTGACGAACAGTGAGGTGGATAACCCGGGACGTCTTTGCGGGACCGGCAGCGGCGGCGGCGTCGGCGGAAACGGCATAGGGGAAGGGTTGGCGGCGGGAGGGGGCGATACCTACATCGTTACCGGAGATGTTGTCGTAAACCCCGCCCATTACGGGATCTTCTGGGAGTCGCAACAGAATAGCGGCACCGCCCAAAGCTACGCTACGGCGAACAACGATATCGTGTTCGGTGGCTCAGCGAGCGGCGCAAACCAATCAGGAACCTCGGCGGCTGGTATCGCCAATTCAGGGTCGATGCACCTGATTATGAACGGAGACCAAGTTTATGGGACTGGGAATACCAGCGCTCTCTGGAACGGCGTGAATATCGACCAAGGCACACTGCCATCCAGTTTCAACAACTCCGCTGGTGTGGGAACCGAAATCAATGGGCTGATCGTAGCCAACGCTGGTATCGGCGTCCAAGTAAATTACACGATAAAAGCACCGTCTGGTTCCCTGGCTGCTCATATCATGATCAACGGCGCTGACATCGAAAACAATGCAACTCAGGGGGTAGCACTAAATCCGAACGGTTCTGTGGCGATGGATGGGATATCCATCGTAAACAGCTTTATAGCTGGAAACGGTTGGACCGGGATCGGTTCCTTCAATTCTGGCGGTAATGCTGGTATTACGAATCTGACGCTATCGAACGATACCTTCGCCAACAATGGCGGACGGACACCTCCGAGCGCGTATAGGCAGTCCGCAGTATCGTTCAACGCCAACGTTTCTGGCCTGATCATGACGGCGAACAGATGTTACGACAACGCCACTGGCGCCCAGAAATACTGCCTCTCGAACAACACCGGAACCACCATTAGCAACGCGGCGGTGACGAACAACAATTTCACGGGCATTGGTACATCTGCGTTCGACATCCTGGGTACCCTAAGCGGTCAGGTGCGTGACAACCTGGGCGAGCCGACGTTCACCCTGTCCGGGGCTTGCGCCTCGACTACGCCGGTGGGATCGGGTACGGGAGGAAAGTTCACCTCTGGAACGGCCGGCTCTTGCGTCACGACGATCCTGCCGTTTGGCACGGCCAATATTATTGCCGCGAACGGATATGCCTGCTCTGCCAGCGACATCACCACAGCGACGGACATCATCACCCAGACGGCCAGTTCCACGACGGGATGTACGCTGACGGGTCCAACAAATTCCGCAGACGTGATTGTCTTCAACGCCCGTCAATTTTGATGGGATGCTTTTCCCTTGAACTCGGCGCGCGTTTCAGATTAGGCTCTCCGCCATGACCGCTGCCACTCTATTCACGGGACGTAGGGTTGCTGTCCAACAGATCAATCCACGGGCTCGGTTAAGGGATTACCAACCTCAAATCGGGTATACCGGTCCCATCATGAGCAAGCGCGAAGACCCTCCCGATGATGATCGTCTCAGCACCGATTTCGAGCCGCGTATCCGAATGGGTATGCAGGCGAAAACCGTCGTCATCGCTGAGCGGCAGCTTGAGGAAATTGCGATGCGCGCAGCCAAGGCTGGCGTTCGCGAAGGAATCATTGAGATGTGGCGCCAGCTCGGGGTCGATATCAAGGAACCCGAAGGCGTACGGCTATTCACCCGCGATCTGATTAATCTGCGTGACTATTCCGATGGCCTTGAGAAGCGCAAAGCCGTCGTGACGGACGGCATGATTTCTATCGTGAAATGGCTCGCGGCGGTGGCGGGCCTATACGTTTCACACCTGCTCTACCTCGACTTCCATAAATAACTGCCCGGCCATGCGCCGCGTCGTTCTCGCCTGTTTCGCCCTCACGCTTTTGGAGTTCGCGATGGTCCGCCCCGTAAATGCCGCCGCCATGGCGATCGCCGATTCCTCCGAAGGCTGCGTGCTGCACACCTACCGCGACTCCGCGGGCATTCTGACGGCTGGCTGGGGCCATACCGGGCCGGACGTACTGCCGGGGATGACGGTCAGCCAGGCTCAGGCCGACGCCTGGCGGGCGGCCGACATGGCGCGCTCCGGGGCCTTTGTCGAGGCACGCGTGAAGGTGCCGCTCAGCGACGATCAGTTCTCGGTGCTGGCCGAGTTCACCTACAACATCGGCACCGGGGCGTTTCTGGGATCGACGCTGCTGCGCCTGCTGAACCAGGGGAAGTACGACGCGGTGCCTGCCCAGTTGATGCGCTGGACGCGGGTGGGTGGCAGGGTCATGCCGGGCCTGGTGGCGCGGCGCGCGAAAGAGGCGGCTTTGTTCGCCGGTGGAAGCGGGGATCAGACCACGAAGAGTATCCCTGAAGGCGTCCCGCCTGGCGTTCCCGTTCCCCCGTCGTTGGTCGAACGCGTCCTGGCCTGGTTCCATGGCAACGCGTCGCAGCCTGCTTGACCTACGCCGACCAAGACCCGGACGACCCTCCCAGCCGGCCGACGAAGATCCGCTTGATTACTACCCCGTTAAGCGGTCTACTGCGGCGGATTGTAAACCTGTTCCGCCCCAGGTGACGCGGCGAACCCCAACTTGAAAGGCTACCTGTTATGAACCTGACCCTGATCCTCTCTCTGCTCGCCAACGCCGGAACCATCGAAGGCAGCGTGACCGATGCCATCGGCAAGTTCACCGCCCTGGTCCAGTCGGCCGAAGCCGCCCTGCCCGTTCTGAAGGACTTCGTTTCCAAGCTGGAAGGCGATGTTTCGGCTGATGCCAAGGCCCTGTTCTCTGATGTCGTCTCCAAGTTCGAGGACACCGTGACCTCGGTTAAGGCGGCGGTCAGCGACGTCAAGGGAACGGCCACCGCAGTCGAGGGCGCCGTGACTTCGACGGCAACTGCCCCGTCGAGCGTGACGGGCTAAACCAAGGACTTGACCTCCCGCGCCGCGTCGGGCATGACTTGACGGGCGAGGGTTCCTAAAAACTTAACCGCTGGATTTCGGTCCAGCGGTTTTTTATGGGGTCGGCGCTGTCGACTTCCGCGGGCGGCTCAGCTTGCGGTAGCTTCCGGGTGTCGATTCATCCACGGCCGCGATCACCTCGTCGAGCTGCGCCTGCACGATCTTCCACCGGCCTGCCGGCAGGATGACCAGCGCCAGCTTTCGATCCTTCAGGTTCTGTTGATATTCGAGATTGCGGTCCGCGGTGACCATCACATCGAAGCCATTTTGTTCGGCCGCGCTCAGCAGATCCCCGTTGCGAAGTTCCTCCCAGCCGAGTTCAGCCGATCGGGTGACGACGTGCTTTGTCAGGAACCGGGCCAAGGGGCGCGGCGCGTTCTGATCGAACAGGATCTTCAACGCCGCAACGCGGGTTCGACGTGACTCTTTCGCCAGAGCTTCAGGCGCAAAACCGCTGCCGGATCGAGATCGTGATCGTAGGCGATTTCCTCGATCGTGTCGCCTGCGTCCAATTCCTCCGCCACCTGGTCCGCAGGTACGCGCGAATGCTTCAGCACCGGCACATTCGATACCTTGCCGGGGATGATTTCAACGCCGTCGTATTCGCTCCAGTCCATGCTTTCCATTTTAGCGGATTCTGGTAAACCTTCAACCCATGAACGATCCTGAAGAAAGCCCCGCAATCGCGATGCTCCGCGCCCTTCGCCTGGCGCAGCATGCCCTCAACTTCAAGCCGCGCTTTCGCATCCCGTATCTGTCGACGGATAGCTACGCCGTGGCGCTGGCCGTGGACAAGGCGATTGCGAAGGCGGAGAAGGCGGGGATCGATGACAGCCTGCCACGTCCGCCCCCAGCCGGCCCCTCGACCCCGGAAATCTGATCGAGCTTAAATATCGAGCATCATGCTCGGGCGCCATTTGCGTTCGGTCAGGCCGGTGACCCAATTGTGTCGCGGTTTGTTTTCCCAAGCCAGATGCGTCAGGATCGAAGCCACACGCGACGATGTTGGTTTCGTCTGGTGCTGGCTGCTGAGCAACAGGCATTCGGACAGGATCTCGGTGATCGTGATGCTATCGCGGCCCTCGATGTAGAGCGTGATCTTCTGGGTCCAGGGATCTTCGTACATGCGCGTTTTCTGATGCTCGGTGGCCGCGTCGAGCAGGTCGTGTTCGGAGAACCAGATGGGTTCGCCATCGGCTTCGCGAGCGGCCGCCTCGGCCCATAGCTGATCGCGGTTATCGGCTAGCCAGTTGCGGTCGACCGCCCCCACCGAACGACAGCGAATCGGCCAGATGCGCCGGTTGCCGGTGGCATCGCGCAGGTACTCGGTGGCGTTGGTGGTGCCGACCAGGACGCATTGTCGGGGATAGTCGGCGCTGGTCTTTTCGTAGGGCGCGCGGTAGTGGTCCACGCTTCGGGAAAGGAACGCCTTGACCGTCTCGACCTCGGTATGAATCAGGTGCTCGATCTCGCTGAACTCAGCGCACCACTTCCCGCGCAGATCGATCGCGGACTCCTTCTTCGATAGATCGGCTATGCTGTCCGTGAACCAGTCGCTGCCGAACAGGGTGGCAAGCGAGCTTGACTTGCCGATGCCCTGGGGACCCTCGAACACGATCATCTGGTCGAACTTGCATCCCGGCTGGCGGACACGCCTGACGGCCGCGATCAGGAAGCGCGAGCCGACCGCCTTGTGATAGCCGTCGAGCGGGACGCCATAGACCTGCGTAAGCCAGCTGTCGAGACGCGCCTGGCCATCCCATTCGAGCGTATCGAGCCAGCTGCAGACGGGATGATAGGTATGCTCACGGATAATGCCGTGGATCGATTCCTGTAATGTCGAAAGCTTGTACTTTTCGCTGTAGAACATCTGCAGAAACATGAGCAAGCGGGTTTCATCCGCGTTGGTCAGTTTCCTTGGATACGGTCCCGGTAGCTCGGACAGAACATCGTCCGGCACCGGCACCGCGCGGTTGATGCGCCGCTCCAGTGTGAAGTTGTCATAAGCGAGAATGCCCTGAAGTCGCTCATCGGTGGCGAAGATCAAGGCGGCGTTCATGTGGTTGGGGATGACGTTTTTTCTGTCGTCCGTGGCGAGGCGTTTTTTGACTTCCTTGGTCCTGCCGATGTTGATTGGCAGAAAGGTGACATCGGCTGTCATTGGGCTGTGGCCGAGGGTGGTGGACGCATTTTGCGCGTCATGGTCGTTGTGACCATTGGTTAATCCTTTCTTCCAAAAGGGCTTCCGTGTGAGAGGGCGGCGGCGGCACGTTGGAAGAAACGCGCTTTCGGGAGCTACCCTAGCCGCCGGCGGCTAGGCCGCACGGCACTATGCATCAGAGGGTCAGGGCGTACAAGACGGCAGATGTAACGATCGCTGGCCCGCGCGGAACAGGTCGTTGAAGTCCTTGCCGCGTTCCTTCGGAATCAGGATCTCGACGGTGCGGCCTTCTTCGCTCCACTTCGTTTCGGCGCGCCGCGCGGCCGCCTGGCCCTGTCCGTTTTCGTCATGATCGGCGGCGATGAAGATGTGCTTGGCGTCTTCCGGCAAGATCAGATTCTCGATACCGCCGTCGGACAGCGCCGCCCAGGTGGCGATCTCCGTCATGCGCTGGACGCTGTACGAGGTTTCCAGGCCGCCAGACACGATCAGCGGACCACCAGCCCACGACATCAGCCGGACAGCTCCACCCTTGCACGGGCCGAGCATGGTCTTGGGCCGCGTGTGCGGAATCTTGTCCGAACCATCGGGCTTGAGGAACGTGCGGTGGACGGCGACGATCTGGCGGGATGGCGATACGGTGACGGCCGCGACCATGGCCGGAAGGTACATCTCGGTCGGGGCGTGCCTGGTGCGAGGATGGAAGCGCCACGTCTCAGGCGGCGGTAGATCGGTGTCGAGAAATCCGCGCTTGGATCGCAGGTAGGTTTCGGCGATGGTTCCCATGATCGGCTGCGCTTCCTGCCAGATCTTCAGGGCAAATTTCTGGTTGCGGCTTGTGTCCTCCGGCTTCTGCAATCCGTCCCAGGGCTGCACGATTGCGGGAAGATCCCGATCCTCGGAAAGAAGCTGAACCGCTTCACGGAAATTGAGGCGATAGGCATTCTGAGCGAAGTCGAGTATGTCCCCGCCGGCGCCGCATCCGAAGCACTGGTACACGCCTTTCTTCTCGTTAACCGAAAAGGATGGGGTTCGGTCCTTGTGAAACGGGCATGCGCCAACCCATTCCTGCCCCTCGCGCTTCAGCGGGACTTCGCGGCCGAACGAACTCGACGATGGACTTGGATTTCGCGGAGCGGATCGCGCCTCCCAGGGTGCTTTGCGCCATCGTTGGCCTCAGTTGTTCATGGTGGGTAGAAAAGGTGGGATCGCATAAAATACACACGATCCCGCCCGAAGGTAGGCACAGCTTCGGGGCACCTACCTTACATCCAAGGGGGCACAGCTAATCCCATGTTCCCCTTGTTTTGTCGCCACAACAGTACCGGCAGCGACAATCTCTCCGACGATGCGCTTGGCGAGGCTGCTCACGCAGCTGGCCCTAGTGCCTTCGTTACTGAAGTTGAACCATTCCGGGTGTTCCTGCATACAGGACCTGATCTGGCCCTCCACGCGACGATGCCAGAGCGCATGCAGCGGACTTTTGATACGCCTGCTCATGTGGAATACTCGGTGACGCTGAGCAACACCCCTATGGCATCCGCTTCGTCGAAGCTGGTTGGGGCATAGCCAAGATGCTCGATTTCAGCTTTCACGACTTCCTTGCCCGCATTGCCCTTGAGACCAGGGATGCTCTTCTTCCAAGTGCCGATCGGCACGCCGCTGTAGGGAATTGGCGGCAGCTGTTCCTCGCACCAGGAGGACAGGGTTGCGAGCAAGCCGCCGTAGACATGGGCCGCATCGACGCCGCTATGCCGCCTTACTTCCTCGAAGTAGATGGCCCGGATCGGAGTCATCTTGTTCAGCTCGGAAAGCAGGTAGCGAAAGCGCAGGAAGCGCATCCCGCCGCCTTCGAAGCGTTGCGGCTTGAGGTTCCACGATCCGCTGTGGATCGCGCCCAGGCCGATACGAAACGCCCAGCCGGCGTTCGTTCCCAAGTCCAGGGCAAGCGTGGCGGGTGTGGTCATTTCTTCCTCACGAGTTCGTAGCCTGCCAGCTCGATTTCGCGCTCAAGGCGCTCGGTGTAATCCATTGCATGCAGGGACGTGCCCGTGGCGCCACGTTCCTGAGCACGCCTAAGAATTTCCTTCAGTACTTCCCGATCCATGGCCCTCGTTCCTTCTGTTGATCTCGCGGTTGATTGCCAGAAAATTTCTCGTTGTTCGTCTCGGCCGCACGACGGGTTTCCGGATTCACTCGCTTGCGCTTCAGCGCGGCGCCGGACTTAGCATATTCGTCGCGCTTGCTCTCAAGCTCCCCGAGGGTAAGGTGATCCAGTCGCATCAGCGGGCCTCATACGCGGGAATGGTGCGGCGCAAGAGGTCACGGTATTCCTTCCACGCCTCGCTCTTTTCGACGCTATCGGGCCGCGCGTTGTAGTACCGTGCGCGGGCGAGCGACAAATCCAGGTTGGTTTCAACGTCGGAACGATCTGGCATGACTGGCTGCCCGTTAGGGGTGGCGGGAGCGCACAGTATAGGCAGCTCCGGTTAAGGTAACTGCCTATCTGCGGGGGACTGTTGGCTAGAACGGGATCTCGTCGTCGAGATCAGCCGTAGCCGTCGCCGCGGCCTTCCCGCGAGCCCTTCCGACTGTCGCAAGCGTTCCCGACTTCGGCGCCGGTTGTGGGGCGGCGGAAACGACGGGAGACGCTGTAGGCGGAATGTAGCCGGTGATCTTGTTCTTCTGTCGACGCTCGCCGTTCCATTCGTCCGTTTCGATGCCGAGCCGACACTTGCCGGCACACCCCAGCAGGTCTTGAGCTTCCAACTCGCCTGCCAGATAGCGGTCTTCAATGCCGATGGATTTGCACAAGGCATGGATTTTGCCCTGCAGCGATCCGACCAGGTAATCCTTCAAGTCACGGTGTTTACCGTCTGCGCTGAAAACGCGAAGCTCTACGGTGATCATTGGCGCGCCGGACGATTTGCTAGTGCCGTCGGTTGAAGAAATGATCTCGAAATCGTAAGTGCCGTTGGGCCAGGGCGCCCATTGAGCCTTACGAGCGGCTTCCTCCTGTTCCAGCTGGGAAACCGGGATTGGATCAAATTTCATGCTGCATTTTCCTTGCGGTTGGTGGGGGTGGTTCTTGCGCGCAGGTTGTCGAGACACCCTGCGATCTGCGCGGAAGTCATGTCGGGCCAGTCCGAAACGTCGGCCTGGTCAAACCATTTCTGCCGCGTTGTTTCGGGGAGCCGGATGACCTCAAGCAGGTTCTTCAGTTCGGCCAGCTGGTCCTCAGTTGCCAGTTGAAGGGCTTCGCTTTGGCGCTCGATCACCGCTTTCCCGTAGCGGGAGGCGAACTCGTCGTAACTCCAATCGAATACCGCGCCATCAGGGAATCCAATCAGGCGCGACTTTACAACGCGGGCTTTGCGGGAATTGCCGATCTTGTAGATGTTGAGCGACAGATCAAATAAGTATTCCAACTTTTCCCATGCGTCGAACGTGACGCCAACGACTTCGCCTCCTTCCCGAAGTTCTTTCTGGTGAGCTATGAGAATTGCCGTCATGTCGATCTTTTTCAGCCAACGGACAAGCTCGCGAGTGGCAGCGACAGCCGGTTTCTTCGAAGCGCCATATTCGTCTTTCTTGCCCGATTGTTCGAGCCGATTTGCTTCCTTTGCGATCTCTGCCAGATACAGCTCAGAAATGCTGTCAATCACAATGGTGCGGTGCGGATGCTGTTCCGAGCCGAGGGCCTTTACCTCATCGGTGACGGCTTGAAACTCACGGCCTCCATGCTCGGGGCCGAAATAAAGGCCACCGGACGCTTCCAGCCGGTCGGTATAGTGGTCGCCATTCGCACCACCCTCCGTATCGATGTAATAGACCGACGGGAAATCCAGGGAAGCCCAGGTTTTGCCGACACCGGGCTTGCCGAAGATCAGGATCTTGGGCTTGGACGGCGTAGCGGCCTTCGGCGCGACACCTTTGAGCTTGGACATGCGGGGAAGTTCCTTGTTGTATTGAGGAAGACGAAGGGCGGAAAGTGGCTGCTGTCAGCGGCCGACCACCAAAGGCAGGAACATGACCGCGATCCAGCCCAAGAGCAAGCAGAGGCCGCCGAGGGCGAGTTCCGCGATGCTGTCGTGCCGATCTGGGTGGCGGATGAAGATGAAACGAAGAAGCTTCATGAGTGAGCCTTCAGGTAGTGGATCAGCGCCATCACAAGCAGGTAGCCAAGCCAGAGGATTAGCCCGTTGACGGCAAGGGCAACAACGCCGATAGCCGAAAACCCGATGTAGAAGAGGGCGCGCCTCACGACTGCGCCTTCCCTGTCGCCCGGATATGATCCCGCATCGCCAGCGCCTCGTCGATCCATTCCAGAGCGATCTTCGCCATCTGGTTCGTCTCGGGGGTGTCGCCCTTGCGGATGCCCATGAACCAGCGCTCGCGCGGCGAGTTGGGATCGGCGTGGAAAGTGAGCCCAGCAATAGCGATGTCGTTGCCTTCGTAGTCGGTATCCCCGCGGAGTCTGGCGACGGTTCCTGCTAGGCAAGAGCATTCGCCTGAGTAGGTCGAGCCGTCGATACGACCCTCGATCAGTGCCAGGCGCAAGCCGTCGATCTCGTCGGGAACGCGCAGGATTTCGGCTATGAGGTCTTGCTTAAACTCGCTCAGGTCGGCACCGCTCAGGTCGGCACCGCTCAGGACGGCATCGCGCAGGACGGCACCGCTCAGGTCGGCATCGCGCAGGACGGCATCGCTCAGGTCGGCACCGCTCAGGTCGGCACCGCTCAGGTCGGCACCGCTCAGGTCGGCACCGCTCAGGTCGGCACCGCGCAGGACGGCACCGCGCAGGACGGCATCGCGCAGGACGGCATCGCGCAGGACGGCATCGCGCAGGACGGCATCGCTCAGGTCGGCATCGCTCAGGTCGGCACCGCTCAGGTCGGCACCGCGCAGGACGGCACCGCGCAGGACGGCATCGCGCAGGACGGCATCGCTCAGGTCGGCATCGCTCAGGTCGGCACCGCTCAGGTCGGCACCGCTCAGGTCGGCATCGCGCAGGACGGCATCGCGCAGGACGGCATCGCTCAGGTCGGCACCGCGCAGGACGGCATCGCGCAGGACGGCATCGCTCAGGTCGGCATCGCTCAGGTCGGCACCGCTCAGGTCGGCACCGCTCAGGTCGGCATCGCGCAGGACGGCATCGCTCAGGTCGGCTTTGGCCTCGATCGCCTTCTTCACGGCGAACCCGAGTTGGAGCCCGTAGCTCTGTCCGGCAATATCGGCGGATAGCTCGATCTCGAACTGGACCTTGCCGGTGAAGCGATGCTTGATCTGGAAATTCACGATGTCATGTCCTTCTGTTGGTTGCGAATGAGAAGCGCCTGGCGCTGGGTGATGTGAGGTCTGCGCAGGTATGGACTCACAGTCGATAGGTAATCGTCATTGGCCAGAACACGTTTTTTCAGTCGGCACACAAGATACGCAAGCCGGCCTGTTAGAAGGTGCCCATCAGGTTTGCAGAACATGTAGCCGTCTCCGGTAGGTGATGGCGCACTGTATTCAGGGCGAAAACAGATGTCAAGAGGAATGTTTTCCGCTTGAAAACAACGGCGGGCTCGCGTATGGAGTCGGGAATGAGCGATCCAATCGACTTCAGCGCGTGGGTAAAAGGTCACAGGTCGATGGCCGAGGCGGCCCGGAAGATCGGGTGCTCTCGAAGCGCCCTATGCAACGTGCTTAAAAGACGGCGCCGGCCAGGTGCGGACCTTGCCCGGAAGATCGAGAAGGTGTCGGGGGTGCCGATGCAGGCGCTCTACGCCTATTTCGACGCACAATGAGGACGCGCGAAGGATGGGTCTACGTGATGACCAATCCGCTCTTTCCGATGTACAGGAAGATCGGGGAAACTGGGCGAACCGTCTCCAAACGTCAGTCAGAGCTACGAAGTGGATATGGGACGGAAGAAGAATGGGACAAGGAATCGAAGCACTGGACAACGGACCGGCGGGCGGTCGAAGCACTGGCACATCGTCTACTACACCGTCAGCGCGTAAAAGGCAGCGAGATGTTCAAATGCTCTGCTGCCAAGGCAAAGCAGACGGCACTCAAAGCAATTCGCATCGTGGAGGTTCGCCGACGGCATTGGTACTGGCGGCTCTGGTATTCGATCGTATTGCCGCGCCCGGAGCGCGCCCCACAGCGCTTGCGGAGGGCGCGGTATTGGCTCTTAGAATGGGATGGATTGGCGCTGGTTTTCTTAGCGGTCTGGGGCTTTTTTGCCCTGATTCACTATAAGCCGGATGTACCGGACTGGTTGCCCGAACCTGTAGCGCGTACAGCCGTCAGGATAGAGAGCTGGCGCTGATACCTGGGCCTGGGCTGGGAAAGCGCTTTCATTCATCCGGTTTCTGGGCCTTGCGGGTGAGTTGCATGTAGCTAACAACGCCGGTGGATCGTTCGTCAGTGTTCGGCTTGGAAAAATAAACACCAATATTCAGGTCGTTACCGGCGGCTGTCCAGGTTATCTCTTTTTCCTCAAGGATGCTTATCGCCTTCGCCAAGGCAAGGACATCTTGAGGGTCAAATCCCGCGTCCCAGAGATTACTAGAAAGGATGCCAATGGCCTCGCCCCATCGCTCTTTCCACTCTTCGTCATCCACGTTTCGAGTATATCGAGAATGGTTTCGGCCCAAACAAGACCGCATAAGCTGAAGAAGGAGAGTGCCGCTAACCGATCTTCTTTCGACGTTTGGCGTCGTACCTTTCCAGCCACTGAAGCACCGCCTCCTTGCCGATCTCCTGAACCTTCATGTCGGTCTCCGCGGCGATGACTTTGATCCGACGGGCGATCTCCGGCTCCAGGTAGGTCACCAGTGTTTTCAGGCCCGCCCGGTCAGGACGGTCGGCACGCGCTATAGTGTCATCCACGGAGATATTGTACACCGGCGAAATGGCCTACCGTCGAAGCGAACGCTCGATAGTGTGATGGCGCTCCTTGCTGTCGGGATAATCTCCAAGGACATCTTGAAGCTGTTTCACGGCGGCGGCGGTTGCGCGGTGTCGATCGCGCTCGGCTCGACTCGCCGGATCTCGCTCTAGGCGGATTTTTGCCGCTAGCCGCTCGAACTCGCGCGCTCGCTCCCCTTCTTTGCTCAGGATTTCGACAACCTTGTTGGCGCGGCGAAGGAACTTTTCGCGTTCGCCGGTCTTCTCTGCGCGGTCCAGGTAGTCGAGCGTCGTATCCTTGCGGCCATCACGGGTCAGTTTGCCGAGCAGCTGGCCGAAGTCGCTGAATTCCGCTTCCGAATAATACATATCGGCTTGTTTGACGTGCCTGGTCATCGACACACCTGCGGCGTGTCGATCCATGTATTCCGAGGCCAGGATGAAGGCACGCCCCGCCGTAATCCCTTGGCTTTTGTGTACGGTCGAGGCATAGCCCAAATCGAACTTGGTGTACTCGTTCGTATCGAACTCGACCGTCTTGCCGGTGTCGAGTTTCACGCGCATGCGATGGCCATCCTGGCGTTCGTGTTTCTGGACGCTCTGAACCGTGCCGAGGCTGCCGTTCATCACAGGAACGTCCTCGGGGTGCCGCAAATCAGCGGATGCGAGGCGTCGATTCTCAAGGAAGAAGAACCTGTCACCCGTGGCAAACATCTTTACGCCGGTTTCGGTCTTGACCGGCTGTTCGTCGCTGCCCAGTCGCTTCTCTGCCTTGAACGCCTCGCGCGCCTGTTGATTTAGCGCGGCAACATTGACCTTGGTGTAGGCGAGCATGACGTGGGTGTCACTCGGGTTGGCATGGCGCGATGCGGTCCAGTCCGCGACCATGCGCGCGTCGGCGTCGACGCCATTGCCGATCTGATGGATATGGCCCTTCGCGCGATAATCCGCCAAGGCCTCGTCCGCGAACCCGTCTCCGAACTGCTTGGTCGCGGTCTTCTGCCACTCGGCTTCCTGCCGTCGGACCTCGGTGATCTTGACGGCACCGTGACGGTCATACAGGGCGCGGAAAGCGCCGCCAGCATCAATCGCTTGCAACTGCTCTGCATCGCCCACCAGCACCACTTTCGCGCCGCTCTCTTCGGCGGCCGCAAGCAACTGATTCATCTGTCGGCTGCCGACCATGCCCGCCTCGTCGAGAACGATCACGTTGCGGTCCGTCAAGCGGATTTTGTTGAGACGGGCGGCGAAGCGGTCGCGGTTGCCTTTCATCACGGCCCTGGCGTGCCGTTGCGCGACGGTGTTGCTCGGGAATGCGGATATCCGGGCATTCATTTCGGCAAGCTTGGCCTCCTGTTCGGCAATCCGGTTCAGCTGGCCGAACAGGCTTTGCAGGGTGCGGCTCTCGATACCGGAACCCTGTTGTAGCGACTGTGCCGCGATACCTGCCAAGGCCACACCACGAACGCGATAGCCCTCCCCTTCCCAGGCTTCGCGCGCCGCGCCCAGGGCGAACGATTTGCCGGTGCCGGCGTAACCGATCACGATGGAAAGGCCATCAGCCGAGGTGATGTGTTCGAACGCCTGGCGCTGCTCGACGCCAAGCCTCTGGGCAGACGGGGCTGCATCGCGGATCGCCTGCTTGACGTGGTGCGTTTTGCGGGTTGCCAGAACGTCGGAACTGTCGCGCATCGCCAGCTCGGTGCCCAGCACGTCACGGCTGGTGAATCGATGGCGGCCCGCGCGATCCTCGCCGAGGGCGATGTAGTTGGTATGCTCCCCGACGGCCTCGGCAATGGAGTCGGGCCGCCGCAAATCGTCCGGCCCCTCGACGTTCTGCAGCCGTTTGGCAATTTCTCGGTGCAAATCGGTCTTCGTGAAGGTCGAACGCTGTCGGGTGAGGGTAGCCAGGATCGCGGCGGGGTCGAGGGAGTCCAGGTCCGGTGCATCGTCCTCAAAACCCTGCATGCGCTGAGGTTTTGGTGCCAGCCTTTCCGAACGCGACCTTGCAGGTGTCGGGTGCGGTTGCGGTCCTACATCACCTGGCGTTTTCGTGTGCCCCTGCGCCGTCTGTAGGTCAGCCTCGCGTTCTTTGCGCGCTCGCCACATTTCCAGCTGGATATGCTTGGCCCTGGGGATCGATGCGGAATCAATATCCGATAGACGCGCGTCGACCTGTTCCTTCAGAACGTCCCTGATCTTGATCTGGCGCGCTAGGCTGTGAATGTCGCCAGCTTTGTCGACCACGACGAAGTTGCGGGAGTCCCCTCGGGCAAGGACGTATCCGGCGTCGAGAAGCGCCGCCTGGAGGGCCTTGCCGCCGTCGGTCTGTTGCCATAATGCCGTGATTGTTTTCTGGCGCTCGGCAGGATCAAGTTTGCTGCGTTTCGCCTTTGCGTAGTCGTCCTGGTCGAATGCCTTACTGCTACGCTCGCGGTCGTTGCGGCGGTCGCCGCTTTTCTCGAAGGCCGGACTCTCGACACGCTGCAGACCGAAACGCTCCTCGATCTCGCGCGCGGCCGCGACGTTCTTCTTCTTCGTGAAGCTCACGTCCTTTGCGGTGCCGGCGCGCACCGTCAGCGTCTTGACCTTGATCGGACGGTCATCGACCGCCTTGGACTTGTTCCGCTTGCCGACGCGGCGCTTGGTCTCGATCGTTTCGTCCTGGCGCCTGATCCTCGACCAGACGACATGAACGTGTTCGTGGCCGTCGTTTTCGTGGATAACGATGGCGCGCGGCTGGCCGACGAAGCCCAGATGACGTTCCAGAATATCGACGGCTTCAACCTGTTGCTCGCGCGTAAGATTTTCACCTTTTGGACCGCGAAGGTGCGCGTGCCACAACGGGCTTTTGCACTTCGATCCCCGGGCTTCGTCCTCCCAGCTGGCGATCGACGCTGTGAGTCCACGCGACCCCGAGCCTCTGATTTCAATCAGCTCGACGCGATCGTTCTTGTCCGCTTTCAGATAGTCCCCGAGGTACTCTCCGAGGGCCTTCCCGTCGCAGCGATATCGGCCGCCGACAATCATTCGCCACGCAGCGCTTTCCCCATTTGTTCAATGGCGTCTTCGATCTTGCCCTCGATGCCGCGCCAGTGGTCGGCACGTGGATCATCCCCGAGTTCAAGAATGTCCACCAGGCGTTGTATCTGCGCGCCGACGTTGTTCAGCGCGCCGACGATCTTGGAACCGCGAATGGCGTCCATGGTCACCGTTCGCGCCTTGCCGGTAACGACGTATCCGATTGCGGCTTCGCGGATGAAGATCGCCCTCGGTACTGCAGCCCTTTCGGCGTTGGCGTCGATGGCCGCAAGTTCGGACTGGTTCACGTTAATGCGAATGCCGATGTCGCGCGGATCGGGTGCCTTCCAGTCTTTCTTCGGCATGGTTTTCAGCCCTCCAGGGGTGCACGGGGCGAAGCCCCTGCGAAAACGTGCAAGGACCCTTGCACACGGTTTACGTATTCCTCTTTTCGATCCCTCAACACACCGAACCTCCTTTTCCGTGGTAATCTTGGCGTGCAGGCATACCAGCAAAATGGCGTGCCAATTAACCGATTATCACACAAGAAAGATGAGGTAACGATGGCATGAAGGCCATATTTTTTCTCGTATCGACCGTTGGCCCGGCGGTGCTGTTCTGGGCGAACTCGCATAACACAAGGAGGTTGGAAAAGTACCTCGACAAGCATGGTTATGATCCGAACAACCCTGCGGTGCGCGCACGATATCGCACCGCTGGAAACATAGGAGCCGGGATCTACGGCTTCGTCATTCTGCTGCTGTGGAAGGCTTCGTTCACCGGCATGCGCGGTTTTGACGATGTGTTCCCGCTGACCGTGCTCTGGATGATCCTGGCATATCTAGTTGGTGGCCTGTCCTTTCGGGCAGCGTTCTGGGTGTTTAATTTCGGGAAGCTGGATTCGCCCATCGCGATCGGAAAGGCCGGTGGCCAGTTCACCAAGAGACCGGAGCCGCTGGTTGCCTTCGATGAACACGGGAGCGCCCAACACGAAACCCCTGAACAGGTTGGAATGGCCGATCCTAACGCGATGGATGCGCCTCGCGGGGAGGGTCGTTAGATGGCCAACCCAATTCTCGGCTGGTCAACGTCCGACCCGGTTACTCGCGTTCCGGTGACCTATCAGAAAGACGGCCATATATTGACGCTCGCCCCTCCGGAAAGCGGCAAATCGCGCAGCGTCTGTTTACCGCAACTGATCCGGTATCCCGGGTCGATTGCGGTAGCGGATTTCAAAGGAGAGCATGCTCGTGCAACGGCCCTGTGGCGTTGGGCCATGCTTGGTCAAAGATGTGTGATTTTCGATGCCTTCAGGCTGATCGAGGACAGATTTCTACCACCGGATTCGTATGGCAAGGCAGACCCCTTAGATTTCGCGGCCAGGTCCAGGTCACCGCAATTCGCGGCTGACAAAATCGCAAAGGCGCTAAATCCAGAAACAAGTCACCACGATCCTCACTGGTCGCATGCGGCCCAGAATTTCTTCGTCGCGCTTAAGCTTTTTGTCAAAACCGATCCGAGATTTGAGCCGATGGGCATGCCGAGAACCTTGGCATCCGTGTGGCAAATTCTCTCGGATCGGGAGGACGAAAAAGACGTTCTCAAGCTGATGGCTGTCAGCGATGACGCGCTTATCCGAGACCAAGGGGAGACGTTCCTACACGGTAGCAAAAACAACGAAATCAGGGCTATCCGCAATCACCTTCGGACCGCGTGTAGTCAAATTCTCGGGGAGAAGAATATCCTCGAAACCATTTCGGGATCGAACATCGATTTCTCAGAGTTGGTGACGCGCCCGACGACGGTTTATTTTGTGATCCCGGGAGACATGGGTGCTTCGCTTTCCGGTTATCTCAAGGTCCTATTCAGCATGGTGCTGAGCGAGATCGAACGGGCAGGCTTGCCGGGGCATGATTCAAAAATCCCCCGACCGATGTTGCTGCTGGATGAATACGCGACGTTTGGAAATTTCCCTATCGTACCTGAGGCCATGGGGCGGATGCGGGCTTATTGCCGGATATGGCTATTCCTGCAAAACCTGTCCCAACTGGAGGAACTTAATCCCGGATCATGGAAAACCATCCGGGGAAACGCCGGACTAACTCAGGTGTTCGGGGGCAGTAACGACGTCTTCACGGCCGAAGAAATCTCAAAGCTCTGCGGCACTCGAACGGGTGTTGCACGTGGCGTCGGTACGGATGGAAAGCCCGGCAGCGCGGGAAGCGAAAACTACCACACCTACGCTCGCCCGCTTTACACGCCTGACGAAATCATGCGGCTTCCTCTTGGAGTGCAGATCCTTAAACAAATCAGGCAAAATCCGTGCGAAGCCGCGCTGATACACCCAAGCCTTTCCGACTTCCCCGATTACCTTGGATTCACCGCCGCGATCAACAAGGGCTATTCGGTCGACGTCGCAAAGCGGACCGCGGGACGGATGCTGGAGCCCAGGAAATAGCGAATCGCCATGACCAAGGACGAAGCAATCTCGTTCATGAACAAGCTGGCCGCGATGGACGAAGCGACCAGTGAAATCATCGCCCAGCACTGGATCAAGGCATCCACGATGGGCAACCTTGCGGAGATGTTCGAGGACGGCTCGATCTACGAAGCGTCCGTGTCCTGCATCATCTTTTCCCTGATGCGGTCCTGCCGGATGAACAAGAAGGATTTCGGGGCGTGCCTCAAAGACGCCAATGACCTGATGGACAAAGCCCTGGTAGCCGTCTCTGTGCTTCGTTCACCGGAATAAATAACAAAAATATGGGGGTGTTTTATGCCGATGGACAGAGTGTCCGTCGTGAGGCTCGCGGCAGCGGTCGCGGGCCTTGAAAATCATGATGAGCGAATCCGCTATGACGTGGATCACGCCCTAAACCTGAAGAAAAACCCCGCGCTCCTGCGGGAATATCATGCGGTCCTCGCCATCGCCGGCCGTCTGGAACTGCTGGCTGCCGAGGCCGAGCCCGTGGCGACATTCGACGTTCTCGATATCAACGACAGCGCCCTGAAAGTGCCGTTCCTGATGGCCGCCGGGGCCGAGCTGAAGCTGATGAAATTCATCCGCCAATGCCTCGGTCGATCGCCTATCGCGAAGCTGGAAATCACGGCCGGGAGGGACTTGATCCTGCATGCGATGGTCTACGACGAAACGGTGCGCCGGTCGGTCCTCCGCGTCGTCGAAAGCAGCGCGCAGATGGTGTTCCGGAGGGCAGGGTAATGCCTCGCCTTCTCACGCCGGATGAAGCCGCCGCGCTGCTTGAAATGAATCCCCGCACCCTCGTGAAATGGAGCCGCGAAGGGTACGTTCCAGCACATGGCTTGGGGGAGGGGAAAAGACGCATTTGGCGCTACTTCGAGCATGAGCTGATCGCTTGGGTCCAGGGCCGCCAGAACGGCAAGGTGGCCCGGCAATGAACGACGGCGAAGCCAGGCGCCAGTTCGAGGAAAGGAAGGCCAAGGCGGATGCCGAATTCGAGAGAAAGCGCCAGAGCCGCGAACAGAAATACAAGCTTCTGCTTCTAAGGTTCGAAGCGAAGAAATCGGCCGTAGCGACCAACCGCGCGCTGGACAGTCTTCAGACCGGCGCCAGGCAGCTTACGCAGATCAACAACCGGCCCGCTGAAAAGCTGATTACCGGCAAAGCCAAACGAATGAAGAAAAGGGGCATTGGAGGCCCGACGCTTTAACGAAAGGACCGTGCAAATGTATGCGATTCAACCCAGACACCAAAGACAAATCACACCTTCTTCCCGAGGGCGATTACGACTTCGAGATCATCAGCGCCGACGAAAAAACCAGCTCGAACGCCAACGACATGATGGTGCTCAAGCTCCGCGCCGGATCGAACGGAACGAGCAAGATCATCACCGATTACATCCTCGCCACCAACATTCGCAAGGTGCGGTCGGTAGCCAAGTCGGTAGACCTGCTCGACCTGTTCCAGACCGGCGAGATCCTGCCTGAACATTTCGTCGGCAGACGTGGCCGCGCCAGATTGATCGTGGAAAAAGCGCGAAACTCATTCCCCGACCGAAACGTGGTCGATGGGTATTTGACCCAGAAACCAGATAAGAAAGGAAAACTATGAACATCCAAGATATGAAAATCATACTTGCTTCCGAACTCGACCCGGAGGCGTTCGCCGCGGTGAAATCCCTGCAGGACTTCCCTCGGCACATCGGGGCGCAAACCCATCGACAGCACCTCGCAACCGAGCGGGCGTCTGGATTCGTCTCGGCGATCGTCGACGCTGCGCGGAATGAAAAGCATGCTGCGTCTGGCGAGAAGGTGATGCCGGAAGACGTTCTCCAATGAAGCCCCCGCGCAACGCCGTGCTTTTCCGGGTGACCGATCCCTATGGACGTGTCGATCCAGATGATTGGAAGGCGGTACTGAAGGCAGGCGAAGAATGGCTGCTGGTGCCGATGATGATGCACGGGCCTACCGGACTCTTGTTCGGCCTGGGCGATGACGAAAGCCATCCAGCACATGTGCTTTCGTACTACGCAGTGCCTCTGGGTCAATTCATCGCGGTGTCTTGCCCTCCAGCAACGGTCCAGAAACTCGGGCGCGCCGCGATCCTCATGTACTTCCGGGAGATCGGTGCTTTGGAAATAGGTGCTGACGGCAGGGTGCAAGAGCGAACGATGTAAGCACAAGGAGAGTAGAAACCAAAATGACACCGAAGATTTTCTTGCCAAGAGATCAACAGCAATTTTCCGTTGACGAAACAGAGTGGTTGGAGTTGCCGCCAGAGAACGTCCGGCCCTTTCGGATGCAGCACATTCCCACGGGGATGATCTTCGCCCTCGATGCCGATCTGCCGGATGAACCGCCACCGGACATGCAGTTCTATCCGAAGCGGGACATGTACGCCTGGCTAACCCACGTCTGCGACGGCGCCGAGATACCGACGAAAGAGAAGCTGATCGAGTTGGCGCAAAATGCTCTGGCGCTGTGGCTGATGGTGCATGGGTACATGGGTGAGGTGACGGCCAGATAGCTAGCGCCGGTGGCTTAAGATTGGATTGCCAACGGCGCTCGTACTGAAAGGACAGTATGAGCCGCTTTCAAAACGGAAGTCTAATGAAATTGAAACGCAAATCCGGGCAGGTGTGGGCCTTCAGGTGGTACGAAACGGCCGCCGGCAAGCGCACATACCGAAAGAAAATCCTCGGCACCCTGGCGGAGCTTCCAACCCGCAAGGACGCTGAGAAAGCCGCCTCCGGGCTGCGCGGACACATCAACTGCGAGGTCGGATCGCCAACAACGGTCTCGGCCTTGATCGCCCATTACCAGAAGCATGAACTGATACCCGAGCGGAAGGCGTTCGCGTCGATCGAAACTCACAAGGTTATGACGGCGCGATACATCGAACCCGTCTGGGGCACGTACAAGCTGTCGGATGTACGTACTGTGAAATGCGAAGAATGGCTTCACTCGTTGCCCCTTGCCCCGGCATCGAAAACGAAAATCAAGTCCACCTTCAGCGTCATGTTCAGCCACGCTATCCGGCACGAGTGGCTGACGTTCAATCCCATTTCGAAGGTTCGGACCTCTCAAAAACGTCTGCGGGAAAAGGATGTCCTCTCCCCGGCCGAATTTCAGGCGTTGCTCGAAGAGCTGTCGGTGCGCGATCGCGCCATGGTCCTGCTCGCGGGGAGCACGGGCTTGCGCCGGTCGGAACTGATCGCCCTGACATGGGCCGATATCAACGTGGTCACCATGGAGGTGTCGGTTACCCGGTCCTGCGTTCGGAACCGGTTCGGGGACACCAAGACGGAGTGTTCCGGCCGCCCGGTTCCGCTTCACCCGTTCGTGCTCGAGGGGTTACTGCTCTGGCGCGGACAGTCGGCCTATAGAGATGATGCGGATTTCCTTTTCGCCTCGCTGCGCCGAAACGGCAAGCAACCGCTAAGCCCGGATAGCTTGCTGAAGCGAAGCATCAAGCCCGCCGTGGAGCGGGCTGGAATAACCGGCAAGATCATCGGCTGGCACAACTTCCGGCACTCGCTGGCGACAAACCTTCGGGCGATGGGAGTTGACGTGAAGGTGGCCCAGGAGCTTCTGCGTCACGCGAACAGCCGTACCACGCTGGATATCTACACGCGGGCGGTTTCCAGCCAGAAGAGGACGGCCAACGATGGTGTGACCCGTCTCATGGTGCTGGCGCCTGCCAACGATAACGAGCCGGAAACGCCGGCGGAAAGGAAGGTGGGATAGTCGTGGATCAAGAAGAACGGAAGCGACAGTTTGAAACGCTCAGGGCCGCGATCCGAAATGGACGCAACCAGCGAAAGGAGGAAATGGCCGATGCTCGGGAAAATTTGAGCTGCGCCGTCAGTGATGCGAAAGCCTGGGGTCATCCGGTCGACGTCGACAATCTGAACAAGGCTATAGATGTCGCGCGATCTCGGAATATGCTGGCAACGGCGAAGATACCAGGGCGACGAAAACCGGTCGAACTGGCCGCGATCAAGGATGGGGAGAAGTACGAAAAGCGCCCGAGCGTCCGGGCGAGCAAAAAGGCGCGAGAAAAGGAGGGAATCTCGCTTTAGCGCCCTTCAGCACCCTCGTCCTTTCGAGCGGTGCCGGTAAGTGGTTGAGAAATTGGTGGACCTGAAGGGATTCGAACCCTTGACCTCTTCCATGCCATGGAAGCGCGCTCCCAACTGCGCCACAGGCCCACTCGGCGTGACTCCTTTATCCTAACATCCTAGAATGAAAGAATGTGTTCCGCGCGCCGTGTTGGCGTAATGGTGTGGATTTTTCCGGTGCTCCTGCTGTCGTTTTCGTGCGCAACACTGCGGCCTGTTTCGCGCGGGACGCATCCGGCTACGCAAACTCTGCTGAACGCAAGTAAAGCCGAGTTGGTGAAGCGGGTCGACGAATTCTACGAGTCGATTCGAAGCTTTGATGCGGAGGTGGAACTCGCGCCTTCCACCGGCAGCGTGTATAAGGGCACCATCAAGGATTATTCCACGTCGTTCACCGGTTATCTGGCGTACCGCGCGCCCGCTGAGATCAGCGTGGTGGCACTGGTGCCGGTGGTTCGCACCACAGCGGTGAAGGGTGTTTCCGACGGGAAGACCTTCCGCGTTTACCTGCCCACCAAAAACCGCTTTGTACAGGGTTCGAACGATGCGCCCGCCGAACCCAACAAGCATTTCGAGAATATGCGGCCGCAGGATTTTCTTTCCGCCATGCTGGTGCGTCCGATCGCGGCGACGGACCTGACCACGCGCATCGACGACATCAACGAGAAGAATGCCTTTTATCAGCTGGGCGTGATCAAGGTGGTTTCGGCAACCGATGCGCGCGTGGAGCGCCGCATCACGTTCGACCGCGTCAATCTGCAAATTGTGGAGCAGCGCGAATACAACGCCGATGGCGAACTGGTGAGCGATGCGCAGTACAGCAACTGGCAGATCTTCGACAACATCCGCTTTCCCGCGCGGGTGGAATGGTCGCGCCCGCAGGAAGACTTTGGTGTCACCATTGCCATTACAAAGATGACGGTGAACAAGCCGGTTCCGGACGCACGCTTCGAACTGACGCGGCCGGAAGGAACCGAACTGCAGGTGATCGGCGGGCCGAAGTGATCGCGAAGCTGGTGGCGGAGAATGTGCGGCAGCGGCCCATTCCGACGCTGCTCAGCATTCTGCTGATCGCGGTTCCGGTCACGCTGATTCTGATTCTGGTGGGTCTCAGCCATGGATTGGTGAACGACTCCAAAACACGCGCAACCGGCGTGGGCGCGGACATCGTTCTGCGGGCGCCGAACTCGAACATCATGAGCATGAGCGGCGCCACCATTCCGCAGGCGCTCATCGCGAAGCTGGCGACCTTTCCGCACATTGTTCTGGCTTCGGGCGTGGTGACGCAAAGCGCCGGCGGCCTTCTGGAAACCGTAACAGGCATTGATCCGGCGACTTTTTACCGCATGAGCGGCGGCTTTGAATACATCGCGGGCCACTCGTTCCAAAATCCCGACGACATGATTCTGGACCGCTACTATGCGGAACAGAAGAAAGTCCGGGTGGGCGAGAAGATTCACCTCATGAACCACGATTGGAACGTCGCGGGCATTGTGGAGCCTGGCAAACTGTCGCATATCTTTGTGCAGATCGGCGTGTTGCAGGATCTGTTCAGCACGCCTGGCAAGGTGAGCCAGATCTATCTCAAGCTGGACGACCCGAAAAACACGGCGTCCATGATTGAGGAGCTGAAAACGAAGCTGACCGGCTATCCGATTTATTCCATGCGCGACGTGGTGTCGATGATGTCGGTCGAAAACGTGCCCATGCTGAAGACTTTCACCAACGTGATTATCGGGATCGGCGTGCTGATAGCGTTTGTCGTGGTGTGCCTTTCCATGTACATGGCGGTGTTGCAGCGCACGCGGGAGATCGGGATTCTGAAAGCGATCGGCGCGCCGAAGGTTTACATCCTGCAGCTGATTCTGGCCGAAGCGTTGATCATGGGGCTCGGCGGAACGCTGCTGGGCATCGGCCTGAGTTTCGGCACGCGCAGTCTGCTGCACAGCCTGGTGCCTTCGTCACTGCCGCAGGCCATCGTGTACGAGTGGTGGCCCATCGCCGGCGGCATCGCGCTGGGCGCCGCGTTGCTGGGAGCGCTGTATCCAGGGCTTTCAGCCGCCCGTAAGGACCCGATCGCGGCTCTCGCTTATGAGTGAGCCGATCATTTCCATCCGCGCGCTGCGCAAGATCTATCGGGTTGGCGAGGTGGATGTGGAAGCGCTGCGCGGCGTCGATCTGGATGTTCCGGCGGGCGAGTTTCTTTCGGTGGTGGGTCCTTCGGGTTCGGGGAAATCGACGCTTTTCCATATTGTCGGCGGCTTGACACCACCAAGCTCGGGAACCGTCGCTGTCGGAGGCGAGAATCTGAGCAGCCTTACCGATGCGGGCCGAACGCGGCTGCGGCAGCGAACCGTCGGGTTCGTTTTCCAGAAGTTCAATCTGCTGCCGACCTTGAGCGCGGCGGACAATATCGAAATCGCACGCGACATCGCCGGCAACCGTGGAGACGACGCGGAGTTCGCGCGCGTCCTGGATTTGCTCGGAATCGCAAATCGGCTGCAACACAAGCCGCATGCGCTCTCGGGCGGCGAACAGCAGCGCGTCGCGATTGCGCGGGCCATTGTGAACCGTCCAGCCATCCTGCTGGCGGATGAACCGACCGGCAATCTGGATTCCCGGAACTCCGATGCCGTTCTCACACTGCTGCGCGATCTGAACCGCCGGCTGGGACAGACGGTGTTGATGATTACTCACAACCCTGAAGCTGCCGCGTTCGGAGACCGTACAGTTCTAATGCGCGACGGCCGGATTGCAGCGGATAAACTCTAAGGCATGTACGCGCGCCTCTTTTTTTGGCTGCTCGCGCCGCTGGCGCTGCTGGCCGCCGATGCTCCGGTAGTGAAGATCGCTCTGGTAGGCGACTCGACCGTGAACGACGAGGGCGGCTGGGGAACCGGCTTTCGCGCGTCCTTCAACGGCAAGGTGGAGATCCGGAATTTTGCGATGAACGGCCGCAGTTCCAAAAGCTTCCGCGATGAGAACCGCTGGGCGCCCGTACTGGCTTTCAAGCCGGATTACGTACTGATCCAGTTCGGGCACAACGACGGGCCCGGAAAGGGACCGGAGCGGGAAACCGATCCGCAGACAACCTTTCGCGAGAACATGGCTCGCTATGTGGACGAGGCCCGCGCGGCAGGCGCGAAGCCGGTGCTGGTGACTTCCATCGTGCGGCGTAACTTCGATGCCGAGGGCAGGATCAAGCGCGACTCGCTGCTGCCTTATGTGGAAGCGGTGCGCCGGCTGGCCGCGGAGAAGCACGTTCCTCTGATGGATCTGTATGCACTCACATTGAAGCAGAGCGAGGAACTTGGTCCGGCGAAAGCGGAAGCGTTGGGCGCGCGGGATAAGGCCGGTAAGCTGGACACTACGCATCTCGGACCGGTTGGCCGCAAAGAAATCGGCGCGATTGCGGCAAAGGAATTCGTGCGCATTGAGCCGCGGATGGCGAGCTACCTCGCCGGTTGACATACCCCCCCTCTCGTCGCTTACCATTACTGAAACATTTCCCCGTCGAAGGTTCCACGTCGTAAATTTTTCCCCAGGTTGGGATGGGTCTCGCTCGTAACACCAATCTGGAGAAAACATGCTTCGAACTCGTGCAGGATTTCTGCCCCTTGTGGCAGCTGTCGCCATTCTTCTGAATTTTCAAGCCGTTCTTACCCATGCTCAGTCCACATCCACCGGGACTGTATCGGGTCAGGTGGCGGACCCTTCCGGCGCTGCCATAGCCGCCGCGGAGGTCAGGCTGGTGGACGTTTCTACCAACTTTCTCAAGAGAGCGCTGACCAATGAATCGGGACGCTATGACTTCTTCAACGTTCCTCCCGGCACTTACGACGTATCGATAGCGCGGCCCGGATTTTCGGAGACACGGTTTGCGCAGCAGCGCGTGGAAGTTGGTCTGGTTCTCACACTAAATGCGACGCTGCAGGTGGGCGCCGCCACGACCGTGGTGGAAGTTTCGGCTGGAGCCGCGGCGGAACTGCAGACTACGAATGCGACGGTCGGTTCCACGATCTCCGGCATTCAGCTCGACTCGCTTCCCAATCTGGGACGCGATGCCAATGCGCTGATTCTGCTGCAGCCGGGCGTTGCTCCGGGCGGCAACGTGGGCGGCACAGTGACGGACCAGAATTCGTACCAGCTGGACGGCGGCAATAACTCGAGCGACATGGACGGCACAATGGCCGCGTACACGCTGTCGAGCGGCACGATCACGGGTTCCAGCGGCGGAACGCCTTCCGGCGCCATGCCGACACCCATCGAAAGCATTGAAGAGTTCAAGGTGTCGACTTCGAACCAGACCGCGGACTTCAACGGATCGGCCGGCGGCCAGGTACAGATGGTGACGAAACGGGGCACCAACCAATTCCATGGCGCCGCTTACGAGTACCTGCTGAGCAGTTACTTCTCCGCGAACACCTGGAAGAACGATCACACGCCCGCGTACGGGAAAGCGTACACGCCACTGGCGAAAACACACCAGAACCGCTATGGCGCTGCGCTGGGCGGTCCGATGCTGCCCAACTGGCTCGGGGGCAAAACCTATTTCTTCGTCAACTATGAAGCGCGCCGCTTTCCGCAGTCCACGACATTTGAGCGGCTGGTGCCGACCGCGCTGCTGAAAGCCGGCGTCATTCAGCTTCCCAACTCGGCGGGCGTTTATCAGGCTTACAACCTGAATCCCACGCCGGTAACTGTGGGCGGCGTGACTTACCAGCCGGCAGTGTGCCCGGCGGGTTCGTGCGACCCGCGCTCGCTCGGTTTGAATCCGGTGGTGAGCAAAGTGTGGAGCTATATGCCGGCGCCGAACGATCCGCAGGCCGGTGACGGATATAACACGCAGGGCTACAACAGCAACGTCTCCATCCCGCAGCAATCGGACAATTACATCATCCGGCTGGACCATGACTTCGGCGACAAGTGGCACCTGATGACCAGCTATCGCTACTACACCTTCCAGCAGAACACCACGAACCAGACGGACTTCGGCGGCTTGCTGGGCGGCACGCCCGGACAGCTGATTGCGACGGCTCCGCGTGTCCAGAAGCCTTCTTACTTCGTCACGGGTCTTTCGACAACGATCTCGCCGACGCTGACAAACGATTTCCATTACAACTACCTGCGTAACTTCTGGCAGTGGGGAACAGATGGCGCGCCGCCGCAGCTGCCCGGTCTTGGCGGAGCGATCGAGATTGGCGGCGAGACCGCCAGCACGAATGCTCTGATTCCGTACAACGTCAACTCGCAAAGCGTTCGGCAGCGCTTCTGGGACGGCAAGGACCAGACGTTCCGCGACGACATGAGCTGGGTTCACGGCAATCACCTGTTTCAGTTCGGCGGCTCTTTCCAGCTGAACCACGTAATCCACGAACGCGATGACAACGGCGCGGGCATCTTCAACAACGCCGTTTACCAGATTGGCGGCGCGACGGGCGGCATCAACTTCCTCTCGTCATACATCCCGGCGAATCTGCCGTCCAATCAGGTTGCGAACTGGAACAACTTCTATACCGAAGTGCTGGGCATCGTGAGCCAGCCGCAGACCCTGTATGTCCGCAAAGGGGCCAATCTGTCGCTGACGCCGCCGGGCACCAATCTGGATGTGCATGTGAGCACTCCGTTCTACAACGAGTATTTCAGCGACACGTGGCACCTGCGCAAAGACCTGACGTTCACTTACGGCCTCGGCTATCAGATTGAAATGCCGCCGCAGGAGCGGAACAGCCAGCAGGTCATTCTGGTGGACCAGGCGGGCAACCAGATCAGCGCCGCGGCTTATCTGAACACCAAGGCCAAGATGGCGGTGCAGGGACAAACCTACAATCCGCTGCTGGGCTTCGAAACGATCAACAACGTTTCCGGCCTGAAGTATCCGTACAAGCCGTTCTACGGCGGCTTCAGTCCGCGCACCGCGGTCGCGTGGAATCCGAACATCAGCGACGGCATTCTGGGCGCGATCTTCGGCGGCAACAAGACGGTGATCCGCGGCGGCTACAGCCGCATCTTCGGGCGTTTGAATGGAGACGCGCAGGTGCTGAATACGGTTCTGGGCGCGGGCCTGCTGCAACCGGTCTCGTGCATCGGAGCGAGCAGGAGCGGACAGTGCCTGGGCACGGCGGGCGTGGACGCTACGACGGCATTCCGCATCGGCGCCGATGGCCTCAGCGCGCCTTTGCAGGCGGTGAGCCAGACGCTGTCGCAGCCGTACCTGCCGGGCGTGGGCACGAACGCCGCGGCGGGCGATGGAACGGTGCTCGATTCCAACTTCCGGCCGAATCGCTCGGACGTTTTCGATCTGACGATTCAACGGCAGCTTTCGAATAAGTTCTCGATCGAAGCCGGTTACATCGGGCGGATCATCCGCAATGAGTTCCAGCTGGTGAACATCGACGCGGTGCCCACCATGTACACGCTGAACGGTCAGAGCTTCGCGAATGCGTTCGGGCAGATTTATCAGGAAGTGGCCGGCGGCCAAACTGTCACAACGCAGCCGTTTCTGGAAGCGGCGCTGGGCGGACCGGGATCAGCTTACTGCACCGGCTTCGCGAGTTGCACGGCGGCGGTGGCTTCGAAACAGAAATCGCAGATCACCGGAACACAGGTGTACACGCTGTGGGGCACGCTGGCGAATTCGCCGAGCTGGACGCTGGGCCGAACGCTGCCGAGCTCCGCGCCGGCGCAGACCGCTTCCCTCTATGAGACCACCAGCCTCGGCTGGGGCAACTACAACGCCGCTTTCCTTTCCTTCACCATGCGCGACTGGCATGGCCTGACGGCGCGCTCCAACTTCACCTGGAGCCGGGCGATGGGCACGGTTGGCCTGGGGCAGCAGACCAGTTCAACGACGGTGCTGAACCCCTTCGACATCGGGCAGATGTACGGGCCGCAGCCGTTCGATATCCGTTTCGTGTACAACCTGAGCGTGGTGTATCAGCCGGTGTTCTTCCGCGACCGAAAACTGCTGCACCGGGTTCTGGACGGCTGGAACTTCTCACCGCTGTTTACGGCACAGAGCGGCGCGCCGCTGGAAGTGAATCTGAGCGGCGGCGGGACGAACGACTGCCAGGCCTTTGGGGAATCGAACTGCAGTTCCGACAGCACTTATGAAAACGCGGTGCTGACGAGCCCTTATACAGCGGGCAATTCGCTGCACGAGAACGTGAGCAGCTCGACATCAGTGGCTTCCTCGGGAAACCCAGCCAAGGGCGGTTCGGGGCTGAACATCTTCGCCGATCCCAACGCCGTGCTGGGCCAGTTTCGCCGATTGATTCTGGGAGTGGACACGACCGGCGGCGGAGCAGGCGTACTGCGGAACTTCCCGACGTGGAACCTGGACATGGCGATTTCGAAGGACTTCAAGCTGCCGTACCGCGAAGGCATCGGCATCACGTTCAACGCGCAGTTCAGCAACATGCTGAACCATTACCAGGCGGGCACGCCTTCGCTGAGCATCGACAGCCCGACCACCTTCGGAGTGGTGACGACTCAGGCGAACACGCCGCGCCAGATCGAATTTGGACTTAGACTGCATTGGTAGGAACGTACGACCTATGAACTTATTCCGTAGATATTTGCCGGCACTGCTGATGAGCGTGCCGCTGATGGCAGCCGACGACCCCAAAGTGGCCGGGATGAAAGCCGACCTGATGGGTAAAGTCGAATCTATGAAGACCCAGACCCAGATCATGGTGGATACGGTCTTCAGCTTCGGAGAACTGGGATTTCAGGAATTCGAAACATCGAAGTACCTGACCGGGATTCTGGCGAAGGAAGGATTCAAGATTCAGAGAGACTACGCGGGTATCCCTACCGCGTGGGTGGCGACGTGGGGCTCCGGGAAGCCGGTAATCTCGATCGGCTCCGATATCGACTGCATCCCGCAGGCGTCACAGAAGCCGGGTGTCGGCTATCACGATCCCATTGTGCCGGGCGCACCGGGTCACGGTGAGGGCCACAACTCCGGACAGCCGGTGAATATCACGGCGGTGCTGGCGGTGAAGGAACTGATGGAGCGGAACCACATGAAGGGCACGCTGCAGCTGTGGGCGGGCGTGGCCGAAGAAGATGTAGGGACCAAGGCTTACTTCGTGCGCGCGGGCATGCTGAAGGATGTGGACATCTGCATCTTCACGCATGTGGGCGCAAACTTGGCGGTGTCTTCCGGGCCGGGCGCGGGCAACGGGCTGATCTCCGTGGAGTACATGTTCAAAGGCGAGAGCGCGCATGCGGCCGGGGCTCCCTGGCGGGGACGGAGCGCACTGGATGCGGTGGAGCTGATGGATGTGGGCTGGAATTTCCGGCGCGAGCACCTGCGGCTGACGCAGCGTTCCCACTACGTGATCACCAACGGCGGCGACCAGCCGAACGTGGTGCCGCCGAACGCATCGGTCTGGTATTACTTCCGCGAAGCCGACTACGATCACATCAAGGAGCTTTGGGAAATCGGAGACAAGATGGCGGAAGGCGCCACTCTGATGACCAACACGACGGTGACGTCGCGCGTGCTGGGCGAAGCCTGGCCGGGCTACTTCAGCAAGCCGATTGCGGATGCGACCTGGGCAAACATCAAGGCGGTGGGCCTGCCCACGTGGTCGGATGACGATCAGAAGCTGGCGAAGGCGCTTCAGCACGAAATCAAGACGCGTGAAACCGGCCTCGCGACCAAGATCCGGGAGCCGCGGAACCGGGAGCCCGCACCCGATGCGGGCGATGGAGAACGCGAGCCCATGCCGCTGGGCGGCGGTTCCGACGACATCGGAGACATCTCCTGGAACGTTCCGACGATTGTTTTGAACTACCCGTCGAATATTCCTGGCCTGCCGGGCCATAACTGGGCCAACGCCATTTCCATGGCTACACCGATTGCGCATAAGGGCGCAACGGCGGGAGCCAAGGTGGAAGCGATGACCATTCTGGACATTCTGACGAAACCGGAACTGGTGCAATCGGCGTGGGATTACTTCAAGAACGTGCAGACGAAGAATATGCAGTACAAAACGCTGCTTCGTCCGGACGATAAACCGGCGATCTGGCTGAACGAGAAGATCATGGCGGAATACCGTCCGAAGATGAAGCAGTATTACTACGATCCGACCAAATACAAGACGTATCTGGAACAGCTGGGAATTCAGTACCCGACTGTGCGCTAAGGGATCGAGACGATGCTGGCCGGGGCAGCGTACAGGCGCTGCCCGTTTACGCCGGTGTAGACGTATTGGTAGTAAAGGGTCCTCTGCGGGATGGCCGGAATGCTGATGACGCATCCCGAGGCGCAGGGTACCGGTGACCAGGAAGCCGCTTCGGTTTGCTGGAAGTGAAACGGGATGAGCGAATTCAGGGGAGTGCCGGTGGCGATACAGGTCTCTGCTCTTGTGGTGCAGAAGAAGCTGTCCGACGGCCCGTTCTCGGCATAGCCGAACTGAATGTAAGCGCCGCTGACGCCAGGGCTGCCTGGCACCGTTACGTCAATGGATTCGAAGCCGGTCCGATTGATGGAATCGGTTGCGGGCGGCGGTATTTTGACGATCAGTTCCGGCTTGTTCACGCTGGCATCACCAACCAGATTGGCTTCATAGGTGAGCCACTTGCCGTCCGGGAATACATAGGGGGTGAAGAACACCGACAACACCCGGGGCCGCAGGAATTTGGTGAGAACACGCTGGTAAGTGCCGAGATTATCCACCTCGGTCATGCTGATTTGTTTGACGGCATCACGCGCGGCGGAACTGCCGGAGATGCAGATGTCGTACTCATCCGACAGATTGCCATTCTGGGCCGCGATATAGCAGAACGGGTACCGGATGTAAGGCGCGTTGACGTACACATCGCCGATGGCCGAGCCTGTTCGGCACTCATTGACGGCGGCGGCGACGCAGTAAGTGTAAGCGCCGCTGGAGTCAGTCGGAATGACATTGCCGGTAGCCGGGCTGCTGACGTCCACCAGGGGAAGATTGCCGGTGAAGGCACCGGTTGGGGTCCACTTGCGGAACGGCAGGTCGAGGTTCGGCATCTGCGCGGCGGTGAGCTTATAGAGCTGACCCGACACGGGAATGGCCGGTGCGTCACCGAAGTTTCTGACCGATCCCGAGGCGTAGCCGCCGTAATATGGGCGGCCGTCGAACATGAAATTGGCGCGGCCGGAAACAGGCGTGATGCCGCCGCCGGTGGGATGACTCTGCATGAAGCCTACATCCACCGAGCCAACCGAAAAAGAGGAATCCCGTGTTTGGACAGCCGTGGGACCGGAAGCGACTTCCTGCGCGAAGCTGGAGAAACCGCTGCGCACGCGCGTGGTGTAGCAGGCGAAGATGCCTCCGGCGCAGCGGCCTTCGAGAACGTTCTGCGAAGTGGTGCCCTCGTTGCCGTTCGACCAGAACTCGTGATCGGTTTGAGATGCTCCGTTGGGCGGAATGGTGGTGCCATCGGCGTTCATGCCGTGCGGGTCCGCGAGCGCGTTCCAATACCAGGAGGCGCCTGTGCGCGCGACCGAGGGGGTTTGATTCGCGCTGCAGTAGGTGACCAGAGTGGGGTTGGCCAAGGTGGAGCCGAGCTGGGCCTGATTGATGTTGCGCTGAAACGTTTCCACCCAGGTACCGGCAATGGCGCCGGGGGTTTTGGTGATCAGCATCATGATCTCGTTGTAGTCGAAGGTCATGTAGTCGCCGGGCAGCACGCCGCCGATTTCACCGGGGAGTCCGGTTTCCACGCCGCCGTGACTGGGGCTGACCGGCTCCGAACCAACGGTGACGCTGGTGCAGAGGCCGCCCGGGGTAACCAGCGGACTTGCCGGACAGGCGTGCAAAGAGGCCGACGCATCAAACAGGTTGCCGGTGCCGTTTGCGGTTCCGTCGACTACGGGAACGGTGTAAGGGCCGGTGCCGGGACCGCTGTTGGTCCACGGTCCGACGAAGCCCAGCACCCAGCCATCGTAGGGAACTGCGAGGCCTTTGATGTTGCACCACCGGCAGCCATGGCGCGTCCACACGGGCATGGCGGCCACGACGCAGCCGGGCTGGCCGCCGCCTACGCAGCCGTGATTGCCGGAAGCGCCCTGGGAGGAGCCGCCTTCGGCATTGGACACAGCGGCCGGATTGAAGACGATAGACCAGCCCAGGCTTTCGTAGCCTCCGCTTTGAGCCTGCAAGAGAACGTTGCCGAGGCTATCCGAGCCGGTCATGGAGTAATTGGTGTAGCGCGCGGGATCGAATTGGGGAGCATAGAGGGGATTGCTGGTGAAGGCCTGCACGAGCGCGTTCAGCGTAGTGCCCGGCGTGAGTGTCTGCGCGACCTCACAGGGTTGCTGACTGGTGTAGGGCGGAGCGTTGGGCGGGGACGTATTGCAGGGAGCGGTGGAGCCAAAGAGCTGGATTCCGGCAGGCGGGTCAAAAGGGAAGTAGAAGTGGATGAGATACAAGCCTGCGCCGCCGCCGCAGAGCCGCACGTCCGGGTCTGACACGTAGAACTGTCCGGTAAAGATGTTGCAGCCGGCAGTGGGATTGGCAACGGTGCCGCGCAGATGACCCTGCCCGGTGACATCGTCCACCCAGTAATTCAGACCGCTGTTGTTATCACCGGAGCGGTAATTGTAACCGGGGTTGCCGTTCGGACCCACGACGGTTTTGGCACTCGCGTATTCGATGCCGCCGCCGACGCCGGTTCCGTAATAAGAGTTGAGGGCCTCGACGACATAAGCCGAGTTGATGGAAAGAGTATCCGCACTGGCGGTGGTCTTCCAGATGAGGACACCGAAGTTGTTACCAAAGCTCGCGGCGTTGGTGACCGGTGAACAATTGCCGGTGAGCGTGATGAGGGCGGTATGAACCACTTTGGCTATGGTGTAATCGATGCCGCCGATGGTGAGGGTGCTGCCAGGACCCCAGCTGGTATTGAACGGCTCTCCGCCAGTCAGGGTGGCGGTGCTGCTTCCGTCACAGGATGTGGTGCCGAGCCGCGGACCCTGATCGCGGTAATCGGGGACCTTGGTGCCTGGGGTGGACTGCCAGAGATCGATGGTGTTCTGGGTGCCGAAGGTGGACTGCGTGTACACCGTGGAAGCTGTGGCGGTGAAGATGCTGGAACCGGCGTAACAAGTGAACGCATCGAGCGAAAGGCAGACGGAGTACTGACTGTCGGCGGGGTTGGCGGGCAGGTTACCGGAGGGATTGACCGCAGCCGAGAGATGTACCTGATAGTAAGCGAGGGCGGAGGGCACGGGACCGTAGGCTTGCGCGTTGGCATGAATGGTGCCAAGCAGGCCCTGCGTCATATCGAGACCGAGGAACAGCTTACCGGTGCTGCCGGAGACAGAGGCTGCTCCGGAGCCGGCCACCAGCTTCGCCGTGTTGGCCCACGCGGCGCCGCGGCCGATGGAGAAGGCGGTGGGGCTGGCGCCGTAAAGCGCCACATCGGTGGGCATGGTGAGCCGCTTGATCTGGACGCCTGTCTGCGGGTCGATGACAGTCTGGTTGCGATCCACCATGCTAAGCGTGGGATACGCGTAAGCGCCGGGCAGCTTCGGATCGGAAGCTTCGGGCTCGGCATAACCATTGCCGAAGGGAATGGTAGTGGTGGAAAACGAACCGGTGGCTACCTGTCCGCCGCAGGTGATGCGGTAGTAATGCTGGGTAGCGGTCTGCAGCGCGCGCGAGTAACGGATGGTATCGAGACCGATCTCGGCGGCACGCTTGCCGATGACGAAGATGCGATCTGTACCGCGGCTGAGGCCGCCGGCGCGGGAATCGAGATTGGAACCGGTAAACAGAGATGGGTCGACATCGTGAACGAGAGGCACGTAGCCGGGGGATTCGCTGACTTCTACCTGACAGGGGGAGAAGTCAGGAGCGGTGAATGGCAACACCGCCTGTGTCGCGGTGACACTGATGTTAGAGACAACTACCGCGGCACGTAAGCAAGGCGAACAGAAAAGTAACAGAAAAACACTGATTTTACTAGTCATAGGCAGGTTTATCTTCCACACGCCTCAACCTAGCATGGCGATTTACTTACCCAGCTCCTAAGTTACTGTAAATACGAGGAACATTGGATGTTACTGACGTGGGAGCGCACTTCGGCCCGCGATGATTTAGTTACGGGGAGGGTGCGAGCGAAGCTGGGGCTTGCGGGTTAGGGAAGCCGTTAGCTTTGGAGGGGAGTTTTGCAAATTAGCGGAGCGATTCGATCAGTTTGGCCTTCTCTTCGGGGCTGAATTCGGGGAAGGGTTCGCCGGGATACTGCTTTTTGTGTTGCTCGACGGCGAAGTCCCAGAGCTCTTCGGCGGATGCTTTCTGAACGAAGCCAATGTTCTGCACCAGCTTAGTCTGGCTGCGCTCTTTTTGGAGTTTGCGCAATGTTTCGAGCGCTTTATAGAAGGCGCGGTCGTGCACGGCCTGATAGCGGATCATGAGCGCGAGCTTTTTCTCGGGGAAGAAATCGTCGTCGGGCGCGTTGTTCAGGGTGACGGATTGCGCGACCATGGCGCGGCGCGCGAACCAGAGCGACATTGCCATTTTCTCGATGAGGAACTCTTCGGTGGTGGTGTTGGGGTGGTACTCGAAGCGGAGGTCGTTCTTCATGGCGTTGAAGTCTTCGCGGCTTTCGCCTTCGATGATGAGCTTGCCCGAGGCGAGGCCGTGTTTGAAGGCGTTCAGGCTGGATTTGGCTTTGCCGGCTTCGGTTTTGGGTCCGGTGGAGGACTCGGAATTGGTGCGGTTTGCGTTGATCTGAGCAGCGGATGACACGGTGGTACCCTTTCGGCCTCACGTTAGCAGGCGGAGTCTGGGCTGAGGACGGAGTTTGTTGCAGGCAAACAGAAATCTGGCTGTTTCGAGTTGTGACAGCCGTTGCCGCCGGTTACGCTTTGGCGCGCCGAGGCGGCGTGAGCAGGCGGATTTGCCTGGCGGAGGTGCGGGAGCGCAACCGGGTCTCGCGATGGCGCAGTTCGGGGCTGTCAGATTCTTCGCGGGCACTGCGGGTCATCTCGAGCGCCATGGAATAGTTCCGTTCGCGATGCTCGTAGTATTTGGCGAGCTCTTCGTAGGCGCGCACGCGGCAGGGGTTTCTGGTTCCGGCCAGCTCGGTGAAGGACGCCACGGCGGCGGTGTCGTCGCCCTGCTTTTTCAGCAGCAGGGCGATTTCGAGCAGGGTGGGGAAGAGCAGGCTGTCGGGCAAACCCTGGTCGACGGCGCGGCGCATCAGCCGCAACGCCTGTTCGGGACGGCCCACCTGCAGCAGCCAGCGGCCGAGGCCGAGCAGATCCGAACCGTGGCGGACAGTCAGGGTTTCCGGATTCCGGTAGGCCTCCGGGACGATGGCGGTGAGGCAGGCGAGAGACACGATATCGAGTACGTTGTGCCGGAATACGGGAAGCAGGCGCATGGCGCGGCGCGTCCGCACATATTCAAAGAAGATGTAGGGGATCAGCGAACCCGGCACATCGCCGTCGCGTTCCACGCCGAGCACCTGCTGCTCCAGATGGGAAAGGCGGCAATTTTCCATGCGCTGCTTCCAGAGGCGGCGCGCCCCGAACAGGAGGTCCAGGTGTTCCATGCGCGCGAAGGGATGGCGGGCGCGGCACATGCGGAAGCGCGTTTCGAGCAGCGGCTGGTCATAGCTGCGACCGTTATAGGTGACCAGCACATCGAAGCGGGCGAGGTGCTCGGCGACGGCATGCAGCTGGGAAGCTTCTTCGCCGTAATCGCGCATGAAGAACTGGCGCACACGAAAGCCGGTCTCCTCCACGCTGCCGATACCGACCAGAAAGGCGTAAGTGCCGGAGCCGCCCGCGAGGCCGGTGGTTTCGGTGTCGAGAAAAGCCCAGCGCACGGGATGGCTGTCCGGGATGGCGCCGCCCGAAAGCTGATGCAGCAGATCCGGCGGCATGGTGGAAAGATCGGAGATGCCGAAGCTGCCGTGGCTGCTGTGGTTGGGATGCAGGGTTTCGGTTTCAAAATGCGAGCCGAACTGCGTTTCCACCACCTGGCCGGAGAGCATGTCTTCCACGAAACTCTGCGGTTTGGGGGCGGCGGTAGCAGCGGCCGTGTAGCGCTCGTCGATGGCGGCGATGCGCTGGCGGAGCGCTGTCAGCTGTTCCTGGATATCCATCTTCGCCTGGTATTCGCCCATTGTAACGCTATAGTCGAAGGTTGAAAATCTGGGTGTTCTTCGGGGTGCTGTTTGCGTGTCTGCTCAGCACCCGGCTCACGCACCGCGGGATTCTGTGGGAACCCGAGACGTTCCCGATGGCGGCGGCGAGCCAGATGCATTTCGGCCACGCCCTGTACCGCGAGATCTGGTACGACAAGCCGCCGATGGCTCCGCTGTTTTACTTCGTGATTGGCGCGCGCGGGGGATGGCTGCTGCGTTTGGCCGGCGCGGTGTATTGCCTCGGGGCCTGCTGGGTATCGTTTCTATTTGCGAGCGAGCTGTGGAGCGCGCCGCGAGGGCCTGTGGGCGGCCGGGCTAACGGCCTTCTTCCTGACGTTCGATTTGCCGGTTTCGGTGATCCCGCTGGGACCGGACTTGCTGATGCTGGCGCCGCATCTGACGGCGGTGTGGCTGGCGTGGAAGGGGCGCGCGTTTGAGAGCGGTCTGGCGGCGGGCGTTGCGTTCCTGTGTAACGTGAAGGGTTTGTTTGTGCTGGCGGGGTGCGCGGTATTCGCCTTCCCTGCTTTGCCGCTGCTGGCAGCGGGATTCGCCATTCCGTGCGCAGTCGCCGCCGCGCTGCTTCCGCTGGATGCTTACGTGGCGCAGGTCTGGGTGTGGAGTTCGCTGTATGCGGGCAGCACGTTCCTTTTGCATCCGTTGTGGAACGGGGTGGTGCGGACGCTGAACTGGCTGGGGTTTCATGCGGCGCTGGTTGCTGGCGCGGTGGGCCGGATGCCGTGGAAATTCGTGGCGTGGCTGGGGATTTCGTTCGTTGCCGTGGCGGTGGGCTGGCGATTTTTTCCGCGCTACTACCTGCAGCTGCTGCCGCCGATGGTGATCCTGGCGAGCCGGGCGAAAGGCCGCCGCATGGCGATGCTCGTTGGGGTGCTGCTGCTGGTGCCGCTGATCCGGTTTGGGCCGCGGTATGTGGAGACCGCGCTTCACCGGCCGTGGAGCGACGTGGCGATGGACAACGACAGCCGCGCGGCGGCGAAACTGGTCAGGCGTGTTACCAGTCCGGGCGACACGATGTTCGTCTGGGGCTACCGTCCCGAGCTTTGGGTGTACACGGGCCTGCCGGATGCCACGCGCTTTCTGGATTCGCAGGCGTTGACCGGTGTCCCGGCGGACCGACACCTGACGCAATCCGAACCGGTCACGGTGGAGGGTCCGCGGGCCGCACGGGCAGAGTTGGCGCGCTCGCGGCCCGACGTTCGTACTGGATGGCTTGAGCGCTTTCAATCCGAAGCTCTCTGTGAGCGCTTATCCGGAGTTGCGCGAGTGGTTTTCGCACTACCGGCTGGTGGCGCGAACGTCGTTCACGGCGATTTATCGCAGGGCGCCTTAGTACAATCGGGTGTGCCCAGGATACTTGTCACCGGAGGCGCCGGATACATCGGCTCCCACACCGTTCTCCAGCTTACCGATCGCGGTTATGACGTAGTGGTTGTAGATAATCTTTCGCGCGGCTACAAGGACGCGGTGGACCCAAAGCTGCTGCGGGTTGTGGATATTCACGACACCGCGGGGCTGGTGCATGTGCTGGAAGAGAAGCCCTGCGACGCGGTGATTCACTTTGCCGCGTACATTGCGGTGGGCGAATCGATGAAGCTGCCGGAGATTTACTTCGAGAACAATGTCGCGGGTTCGCTTTCCCTGTTCACCGCGATGGTGAAGACGGGCGTGAAGCACGCGGTGTTTTCTTCCACGGCGGCGGTGTATGGCATGCCTTCGGTTTCTCCGATTACGGAGGACCTGCCTTATGCGGCGATCAATCCGTATGGCGAATCGAAGGTGATGACGGAGAAAATTCTGGCGTGGTTCGACCGCATTCACGAGCTGCGGAGCGTGTGCCTGCGCTACTTCAATGCATCGGGTGCGGACCCTGACGGACGCGCGGGCGAGCGGCACGATCCGGAAACGCACCTGATTCCTCTGCTGTTCCGCGCGATTCAAACGGGGCAGCCGGTCAATATTTTCGGCGAGGATTATCCGACGCCGGACGGCACGTGCGTGCGCGATTACATCCATGTGACGGATCTGGCGCAGGCGCACATTCTGGCTGTGGAAGCGCTGCTGAAAGGCGCGCCTTCAAACCGCTTCAACGTGGGCACGGGGCACGGCTATTCGGTGCTGGAGGTGATTCGATCGGTGGAAAGCGTGACGGGTAAGAAGGTGCCGTACCAGGTCTCGCCACGGCGCGAAGGGGATCCGCCGGAACTGGTGGCCGATTCCACGAAGCTGCAACACACGCTGGGATGGAAGCCGGAATTCTCCGAACTGAATCAGATTGTCTCGACGGCGTGGAAGTTCGCCAACCGGTAGCTACTTCTTTTCCCAAACGAGGGTGCTGGAGCTGTTGCCGTTCGGGGATTTCAGATCGACGTGCTCGGTGGCGGTTTTCCGGTCAGCGGAGAACGTGATGCGGATCTTCTCGTCGTAAGTGCTGTCCTCAGACCGGCGCTCGGCGACGAGGGTATTGCCGTCCCAGCGACTCATGTTCGTCATCTTGTCGGCGGAGTTGCCGGCGCCTGTGATCGGATGCCGCTTGCCGTCCATGAACCAGTCGCTTTCGACGCTCTTTGGGCCGTTGCCGTCGTCAATGGTCTGGACGGAGTGGAAGACTTCGCCTTTATGGACCACCGTGAGCGCCATGGACTGCACCTTCGGCATCTTGCCCAGTTTGGATTTGCCCATGTTGCAGACCCAGTTCCCTGTGAAATCCGGCTTGTCAGCCGCGGCGGACAAACCCGCTGTCAGAACGGTGAGGAGGAACAGGGCGTGGCGCATGCGTATCGGATTGCACGCATAGTTCCTAATCTTCGTCGTTCGAGAGCCGCGCCAGAACGGATTGATCTTCCAGCGTGGTGACGTCGCCGCTCACGGTGTTGCCCAGCACGATTTCGCGCAGCAGGCGACGCATGATTTTGCCGCTGCGGGTTTTGGGCAGGGCGTCGGTGAAGCGGATCTGCTCCGGGCGGGCGAAGCTGCCAATCTCTTTGCCGACCCATTTCTTCAGTTCGTCGGAGAGCTGTTCCTGGTTGCAATCTCCGGATTTCAGAGTCACGAAGACAGCGACCGACTGGCCGGTGATTTCGTGCGGCTTGCCGACCACGGCGGCTTCGGCGACGGCGGGATGACGCACCAGGGCTGATTCCAGTTCCATAGTGCTCAGGCGGTGGCCGCTGACGTTCATGACGTCGTCCACGCGGCCGAGCACCCAGAAGTAGCCGTCGTCATCGCGGCGCGCGGCGTCGCCGGTGAAGTAGATGCCGGGAATTTTCGACCAGTAGTTTTCCTCGTAGCGCTGCGGGATCCTTCCAGAGCGTGCGGAACATGCTCGGCCAGGGATGCCGGATGATGAGATAGCCTTCGCGGTTCGCTTCGACCGGATTGCCCTTCATATCGGCGACATCGGCCAGAATTCCGGGAAGCGGCAAGGTGCCGGAGCCGGGCTTGAGCGGCACGGCGCCCGGCATGGGGGCAATCATGATGGAGCCGGTTTCGGTCTGCCACCAGGTGTCTACGATTGGGCAGCGCTCTCCGCCGATGACCTTGTGATACCACTCCCAGGCGGCCGGGTTGATGGGCTCCCCGACGGATCCGAGCAGGCGCAGGCTGGAAAGATCGTGCTCACCGGGCCACTGTTCACCCTGTTTCAGGAAGGCGCGGATAGCGGTGGGCGAGGTGTAGAAGATGTTGATTTTGTATTTTTCGATGATGCGCCAGAAGCGGTCCGGCTGAGGCGAATCCGGAGCGCCTTCATACATCACCGTGGTTGCGCCGGCGGCGAGCGGGCCGTAGACGATGTAGGTGTGGCCGGTGACCCAGCCGATATCGGCGGTGCACCAGTAGGTGTCTTCATCGCGCAGATCGAAGACCCACTTCATGGTCATGAGCGCCTGCAGGAGATAGCCGCCGGTGGTGTGGACGATGCCTTTGGGCTTGCCGGTGGTGCCGGAGGTGTAAAGGACGAACAGGGGCGTTTCGCAATCCAGTTCCTCGGCGGGGCAGACTTCGCTGACGCCTTCTTCCAGCTCATGCCACCAGTGGTCGCGTCCTTCCGTCATTTCGACGGGGGAGCCGGTGCGCCGGTAGACGATAACATTTTTGACGGTGGGGCAGTCTTTGACGGCTTCGTCGACGGCGGGTTTGAGTTTGACTTCTTTGGCGCGGCGCCAGCCACCATCGGCTGTGATGACTACCTGGGCTTCCAGGTCCTGAATGCGGCTCTTGATGGCTTCCGCCGCGAAGCCGCCGAAAACCACGCTGTGGATGACGCCGAGACGGGCGCAGGCAAGAACGGCGACCGCAAGTTCGGGAACCATCGGCATGTAGAGAATGGCGCGATCGCCGGTTTTCAGGCCGCGCGCTTTGAGGACGTTGGCGAAGCGGCTGACCAGGCGGTGCAGTTCGGCGTAACTGATCATCCGCTGATCGCCGGGTTCGCCCTCCCAGAGAATGGCGACCTTGTTCTTGCGATGGGTCAGCAGGTGGCGGTCGACGCAGTTATAGCAGGCGTTGGTGGTGCCGCCGATGAACCAGCGGACGTTGGGAGGCTGAAAATCGAAGACGCTGGTCCATTTGCGGAACCAGTGCAGCTCTTCTTCGGCGAGTTTTCCCCAGAATTCCCCCGGATGGCGCGCGGCTTCTTCACAGAGCGCGTTGCGGGCATCCATTCCCGAGATATGGGCGCGCCGGGCGAACTCGGCCGTGGGCGGAACAAGGTGGTTTTCAGCCATTTACGAAGCTTAACAAACGCGCCCCGCCGCGGCCGAAATTCCGGGTGAGCCTAGGCGCGGCGGGTACGAAGGAGCCGGACGGGGAGAGTGAGAATGCTCCAGACGAGTTCGAGAACGCCTTCGACGGCGATCCCGACGATGCGGAACGGGAGCAGCAGGAGCCAGACGACGGGGTACAACACCAGCGCGAGAAGCGCCAAAGGCCACGAAAACAGGAACAGCAGGATCCACAGGACGAAGGTGATCATACGCTTCCGAAAAAAGATACGCAGAGCGCGGGCCGGGGGTTCAGTGATTTGTCAGCAGGTCTCCCTGGCCAAGCCGCCGGTGGAAAAGCTCGAGAGCCAGAGAGTAGCTGTGCGCGGCGAGCGCAGGATCGTAGCGGGGTCCTTCGTCGCGCAGGAACGCGTGCGCGGCGTTGACCTCATGCCACTGCCAGCGGACGCCGGAATCTTCGAGACGCTGGCGGATCAGTGAGCGTCCTTCGAACGGAACGTGCGGGTCCTGACGGCCCCAGACATGGAGCAGTTCGCCCTGAATGGAGGCCGCGCGGGCCAGGCTGTCGTCCCGCATGCCTTTGCCGAGAGTTGCGGTGTGGAGGTCGGTCGCATAGAAGCACGCGGCGGCAAGCACATCGGTTTGGAAGGCGGCGCGGAAAGCGAGATGGCCGCCGATGCAGATGCCCATTACGCCCAGGCGGCCGGTGCAGGACGGATGAGCGGTGAGGAAATCGAGCGCGGCGCGCGAATCGGAATCGTAAGCGGCGATTTCCTTGGCGATCTTGAGCGCGTTGCCGCGTTCCGCTCCGGCCGCGTCATAGGGCAGAACGGTACCGGCGGGTTCGAATTCGTGATAGATCTCCGGGACGGCGACAACATAGCCATGGCTGGAGAGCATGGCAGCGGTGCGGCGGATGGGCCCGGTGACCTGGAAGATCTCGGAATAGAGCAGCAGGCCGGGATATTTGCCGGGCGCGACAGGCTGAAAGACGAACGTGCGCATCGGGCCGGTAGGCGTTGGCACATCGGCAAAGTCCTGGTCGGTGATGATCACTGAGGCATTCTAGCGTGGAGTGCTGAGAAGATTCGCGGGGTTCCGTCACTAGCGAAAGGATGAAGGTAAAGGTTGCGGACTACATCGTGGGGCATCTGGACCGGATGGGCGTCCGGGCCGCATTCATGGTTTCGGGCGGCATGATGATGCACCTGATGGACGCCGTGAGCCGCTGTCCCGGCATTCGCTATTACTGCAATCACCACGAGCAGGCGAGCGCGATGGCGGCGGATGCGTATGCGCGCCACACCGGAGGGATCGGCCTGTGCCTCGCGACCAGTGGACCGGGCGCGACCAATCTGCTGACCGGCATTACCGGCGCGTGGCAGGATTCCTCGCCGGTGGTATTCCTGACGGGCCAGAGCAAGCTGGCCGAAACCATTCAGGGCTCCGGCATTTCGGGGCTGCGGCAGTTCGGCGTGTTCGAAGTGGACATTGTTCCGATTGTGCAATCCGTAACTAAGTACGCGGTGTTCTTACGAGACCCGATGACGGTCCGGTACCACCTGGAGAGGGCGGTCCGCCTGGCAATGACGGGACGGCCGGGCCCGGTGTTGCTGGATATTCCGCTGGACATTCAGGCGGCGCTGATCGATCCCGAAGAACTCGCTGGGTACGAAGAACCGGAAGAGCGATACGTAGATGTGCCGGGGGTCTCGCAGGCCATTGCCGAACTGCGATACGCGCGGAGGCCGTTGATTCTCGCGGGTCAGGGAATACGTGTGGCTGGCGCGGCAGCGCTGTTCCGCATGGTCACGCGGCAGCTTGGCATCCCGGTGGTGACGACGCAGATGGGCAAGGATCTTCTGCCGTACCACGACCCGGGTTTCATAGGCCATCCGGGTCACAAGGGCGACCGGGCGGCGAACTTCGCGGTGCAGTCGGCCGATTTCATTTTGTCGCTGGGATGCAGCCTGCAGATCCAGACCACTGGATATGAAGCGGACCAGTTTGCGCCGCAGGCGAACAAAATTCAGGTGGAACTGGATCCGGCTATCCGGCAGCGCGAGCGGGTGGGATTCCAACACAAGATTGCGATGGACGCGCGCGTGTTCCTGGAGGAGGTGAGCCGCCGCTGGGGCGTTCGTCCCTGGGAAGCGCGCGATCTCTCCGACTGGCGCGGGCGTTGCGCGGCATGGAAGGCCCGCTATACCGCCATGAGCGAGCCGCATGAAAGAGGTGGCGCCGACGGCGTTTGCAATCTCTACGATTTCTGCGATCTGCTGGGCGACCTGCTGCCCGGCGGCGAGACAATTTTGCTGGACGCGGGGCAATCGTATTTCACCATGGCGCACGCGTTCCGGCTGAAGCATGACCAGCGCTACATTGTGGGCGGCGCGCTCGGTGCCATGGGAGTGGCGGTGCCGTTCGGCATTGGCGCGGCCGTCGCGCATCCGGGGAGGCCGGCGGTGGTAGTCACTGGCGACGGATCATTCCACCTGAATGTGCAGGAACTGCAAACCATCCGGCACAACCGTCTGAACGTGAAGATGTTCGTGATCGACAACGACGGTTACGCTTCCATCCGGGCCACGCAGCGGACGTTCTTCGGCGGGCATCTGGTAGGTTCCGACCTGGCATCGGGTGTGTCGCTGCCTTCGCTGGCAAGGATTGCGGCGGCCTACGATCTGCCATTTGTGGAATGCAGGGCGAGACAGAATCTGCGTGAGTCGGTTGCGGCGGCGCTCGCGATTCCCGGGCCCACGATCTGCTCCATCCGGTGCATCCCGGATCAAAAGATCGTGCCGGCGATCGCGTCGGTGATGCTGCCGGATGGACGGATGCGGTCGGGCTCTCTGCACGAGATGAGCCCGGCGCTGCCGGACGGGGAAACGCACGCCGCTCTGACATTCTGACGCCACCGAAATTTTCGCTTGACTCTGACCTTGCGTCAGGCCTGACCATACTCCTGTGTACCGGGCAAAGCAGTTTGCGGACTTGGCCGGGGTAACGGTGCGGGCACTGCACCACTACGACCGGCTGGTACTGCTCAAGCCGTCCGGTCGCACCGATGCGGGGTATCGTCTGTATCACCGTAGCGACCTGGAGAAGCTGGAGCAGATCGTCGTTCTCAAGCATCCTGGGGTTCCGCTCCGGCAGATCAGGCAGCTGCTGGAGCAGCGCCCTTCGGATCTCCTGGCGGTATTGCGCGCGCAAAAATCGGCGCTCGAACGGCAGCGGCGAAGGATTGATCTGGCGATCGAGGCGATAGCGGCGGCAGAACATACCGCGGCAGGCGGCTCCGAACCGGACTGGAAAGCATTTCAAGCAATCATCGAGGTCTTCGAAATGGAAAATAAAACCGACTGGACGGCCAACTACTATGACTCAGAAGCAAAGGCCAAAGTGGAGGAACGAAAGGCGCTGTGGACGCCCGAACTGCAGGCCAGAGTTTCGCGGCAGTGGGAAGAACTGACGCGGGACATTCAGGCCGCCATGGCAAAGGGCGAAAAGCCGGAAGGCGAACGCGCGCAGACTCTCGCGGACCGCTGGCGGGAACTGGTTCGCGGGTTCACCGGAGGTGATTCGCGGGTGCAGACGGGCCTGAATGAGATGTGGAAGGACCAGGAGAACTGGCCGGCTGAGGCGCGGCAACGCGTGCCGTTCGGCGTCGATGTTTCGGAGTTTATCCAGAAGGCGATGGCGGCCGGAAGCGGGCGGTGAGCTTAGTGCGCCGCCATCTTCGCCACGACTTCGTATTCGTAACGCACGAACTGGTATAAGCCGCTTTCTTTCACGCGTTCGTTGTCGCTGTGCATGGCGTGCGTGAGTTTGTCCTCGCGCGGAATCTCCGCCCCGATTCCGTAGCACTGCATTCCCTTGATCCGCAGGCCGCGCATGTCGGTGGCGCCCGTGGCCATCCACGGAAGGATGACGGTGCCGGGATAGAGCTGCTTCTGGACCTGTTCCAGCGTGCGGAACATTTCCGTATCCATCGCGGAGGGAGGAGCGGCGGCGCCGTTGTAGTTGGAAGCCTCAATCGCGATTTCCGGATCGCCGATGACGCGCTCCATCTCCGCTTTGAACTTGTCCATGTCCTCACCTGGAACCGCACGGATATCCAGAGTGGCCGAAGCTTCGGACGGGATCACGTTCGACTTGAAGCCGCCTTGGATGATGTTCGGGCTGATGGTGGTGCGCAGGACGGAGTTGGTCTCGATATCGTTCTTCCGGAACCAGCTTTGGACTTCGGAGGTTTTCGCGGAATCAAAGATGGCTTTGTAGCGCGCTGCTTCTTTCGGATTGGATACCTGCGCGAGGCGCTCGAAATAGGTGCGGGTGATGTCGGTGAGGTGCATGGGCGGCTGCCACTCCGCGATTCGATACACCGCGCCACCCAAATGCGCGATGGCATTGTCTTCGCGCGGCTGCGAGCCGTGGCCGGCGGTACCCTTCGCAACGAGTCTCATGCCGCGGCCCACTTTTTCCGAGAGCTCGACCTTTTGATAGAGAACTTTTCCGCCGACGGAGCTGAATTCACCGCCTTCGGTGAGGCAGTATTCGGCGTCGATATCGGGCCAGTTGTTCTGAATGATGTACTGGATGCCGTAGCCAATCTGCGGCCGCGCGCCGCCCGCTGCAGCAGGAGGCCTTGCTCCGGCAGCGCCGCCGCCACCTTCTTCGCCGGCTTCCGCTACGAAGATGACGTCGCGATCGAGCGGAATGCCGCTGCGCTTGAGCACCAGCATGGTCATCAGTGCGCCGACGACGACGTCTTTATCGTCAATAGTGCCGCGACCCCAGATGTAGCCATCGACCAGCTTCGCGCCGAAAGGGTCTTCGCTCCAACGTTCTTTTTGGACGCCGACGACATCGGTGTGGCCCATGATCAGGATGGGCTTTTTGGCGCCGGAGCCTTTCAGGCGAGCGATCACGCTCAGGCGATCCGGATCCGCGCCGACCAGTTTGGAAGGAATGCCCTCTTTATCCAGGACGCCTTTGATGTACTGGGCGACTTTGGTTTCGTTTCCCGGCGGATTGCTGCTGTCAATCCGGACCATGTTGGTGAAATGCTGGAACGTTTCCGCGTTCAGTTTGTTCCAGTCGACAGGCGCCGCCTGCGCAGCTATTAAGCCGCCGGCAAGAAGAAAGAGTAAGGGAGATTTGATCGACATAGTGCGCTCGTTGTTCAGAATCCGATTCCGCGCAACGGAGCGCCGCCGCTACAAACTGGTTAGCGGCTGGTTGTGATTATGCGATTTTGGTGGGACGCGGTGTGGAAAGTCAAGCCGATGGTATCCGCCAATTCATCGGCGCTCTCGGCAGAGCCGAGGAGCACCCGGTGCGGAAACCAGAAGGCGTCCCGGATGCCGGCCTCGGAGACTGGGCAGGGCTCCACGCGGCAGTCTCCCGCGCGGTAGAGCGGATTGTTATAGAGAGTGTGCGGGTAGAACGGCGTGCAGGGCACGCCGGCGGATACCATCGACCTGCAGAACGCGTCTCGGCTCATGCCGAATTCGGCTTCCTGGATTCTGCCGAGAAGCAGGTAATTGGTTTGCACGCGTGCTTCGGGCCGGATGTGCTGAAACATCAGGCCCGGCACGCCATCCAGTTTGCGGCGGATAACGGCGGCGTTGGCATCGCGCCGGCGGTTGTGCTCCGGCAGCCGCTCCAGCTGAGCGATGAGCACCGCGGCCTGCAGCGCGGTGATGCGGAAGTTGGTGCCAAGGGTATAGTGCTCAAACCATCCGCCGTTTTTGCTGCGACCCTGATTGGCGATGGCGCGGAGGCGATCCGCCAGATCGTCATCGCTGGTGGTGAGGATGCCGCCTTCCCCGGCGGTCATCACCTTGGAATTTTGGAAGCTGAAGGAACCTGCCAGCCCGAGGCTGCCGGCGCGGCGGCCGCGCCATTCCGAACCGTGAGCATGAGCGGCATCCTCAATAACCGGGACGTCGAACTCCTGCAGTCGATCCATATCCGCCACTGCGCCACCGAAGTGCACAGCCATGATGGCGCGCGTCCGGACGTTGATGGCAGCCGCGACGCGCTCGGGATCGATGTGAAACGTATGCGGCTCGATATCGACGAAGACCGGGGTCGCCCCGACGCGGGAAACCGCGGTCGCGCTGGATATGAAAGAGATGGCGGGTACGATTACCTCGTCGCCATGCCCGATTCCCATGGCTTCGAGCAACATCTCGAGCGTTACGGTGCCGTTGAAGGCGCTGATGCCGTGAGCACAATGCTGGAACGCGGCGAACTCACGCTCGAAGCGCGGAACGAAAGGGTGGAAGCCGCCCCAGCGGTCGCTGGCCATCACCTCGCGCAGCAGTTCGGCTTCGCGCTCTCCCGCAATCGGCCAGGCCGGAACTTGCATATCGTTAGAATAGATGATGGTGACTGTCTATCAGGAGCGCAAAGACGAATTGGAGAAGCACGAGTTCATGATGGGCCTGCCGCGAGGGCGGCTGGCCGTCACGCTGGATGTGCTGACCGACGCTCTGGTGCTGGTGGGACAGCATGGCGTGTATTGCCAGAGCGCGCGGCAGCTGGGCAAACCGGCGATGGACATCCAGATCATCACCAAATCGATTGAAGACGCCAAAGAGTTGATTGGCGGCGTAATGCGTGAGCTAGCCGCCGACAAACGGGTTTAAGCGCTTCTCCCGGCCGATGGTGGTGGCGCTGCCATGACCCGGAATCACGACGGTTTCTTCGGGTAAGGTCAGCAGCTTCGATTTGATGGAGGCGATGATCTGGGGTCCATCGCCGCCGGGCAGGTCGGTGCGTCCGACGCTGTCGCGGAACAGTGTGTCCCCGGCGACCAGCTTGTTCTCACCGGGGATCCAGAGGCAGATGCTGCCCTGGGTGTGACCGGGGGTGTGCAGGACGTGAAACGCGGTCGCGCCGACGGCCAGGGTATCGCCATCGCGCGCGGGGACGTCGATGCCCGGGTTTTCCGGTTCCTCCATGCCGAGCCAGGCGGCCTGCACATCCAGACGATCGCTGAGTTCTGAATCGTTGGGATTCATGTAGACCGGCGCGCCGGTGGCGTTTTTGAGCTTCTGCGCACCGCCGATGTGATCGATGTGGGCATGCGTGATTACGATGGCGGTGACCCGCAGCCCGTGCTTCGCGAGGATGCCCAGAATCTGCGGAATGTTGTCGCCAGGATCGATGACCATTGCCTCCTTCGTGGTTTCTTCCCCGAAGATGGAGCAGTTGCAGCGGAGGGCGCCGACCGGCAGGATTTCATGGATCATGACTGATAATTAAAGTATAGTGAGCGATGCCGAAGAAGCCCTGCACAGGGGCGCCGCCCTGCTGGACCTCTCGGAACGGGGACGCATTGAGGCCACCGGAGATGACCGCGCGCGGCTGCTGCATGCGCTGACGACGAACCACATCCAGCAATTGAAACCGGGGCAGGGGGCGTACGCGTTCTTCCTGACCGCACAGGGCAGAATCCTGGCGGATGCGCACATTCTTTGTTTCGACGACAAGCTGTTGCTGGATGTGGAGCCGGAGACCCGCGCCAACGTTCTGCAGCACGTGGAGCACTACATCATTGCGGACGATGTGGTGCTGGAGGATGTAACCGAGACGACCTTCGCGCTGGGGCTGGAAGGACCGGGGGCAGCGGCGCTGCTGGAGGGCCTGGGCGCGGCGCTTCCGGCCGAACCGGAGGCGCATACGGTGTGGGATGGGTACACCGTGGCGCGTATCGCCTTTACGGGCGGGCCTGGCTTTCGCCTGTTTGGTCCGGCAGCGCACAAGCCGGCGATTTGGGACCGCCTGGTGAGCGCGGGGGCGGTGAGGGCGACGATGCAGGATGCGCAGGCGGTGCGGATTGGGAATGGGCTTCCGCGTTACGGCGAGGATATTTCGAATACCACGCTGCCGCAGGAAACCGGCATTCCGCAGGCTCTTCACTTCAACAAGGGCTGCTATCTGGGGCAGGAAATTGTGGAGCGGATCCGTTCACGCGGGCACGTGAACAAGGCGCTGGTGGCGTTGACTGTGGATACAGAGACGCCAGTCGCACCCGGAACCAAAGTGACCGCGGCGAGCGTTGAGGCGGGTGAGATTACTTCTTCCGCCTACTCGCCTACGGCGGGAAAAGTGGTTGCGATTGCCATGCTGCGAGTGCAGAACGCGGGCCCCAACGCCGCGCTGGAAACGGCCGGCTTCAGCGCGCGAGTTCGCGCAGGTTCGTAAGCACCGAAACGGGAACGTGCAGATTGCCGGAAGCTCCGGTGCCGAGCTGAATATTGGGCTTGTTGGCGCCGTGAAAATCGGAGCCGCCGGTCAGCGCGAGGCCATAGCGTTTGGCAATCGCTTCGTATTCGCGCACGTCTGAGGGGCTGTGATCGCTGTGATAAGCCTCGAGCGCCATGAGTCCGCAGTCCTGCATCTCTCCGATCATTTCCTCCAGACTGGTGCCTTTCCGAATCAGCCGGATGGGATGGGCAGCGGAAGAAACGCCTCCCGCGGCGCGCACGCGCTGGACGGCATCGGCGAAATCGGCTTCGTTTCGTTCGACGTAGCCTTTTGCCGATTCATCCAGGTATTCGTCGAAGGCCTGCTGCATGCTGCTGACGTAGCCCTTTTCCATCAGTACGCGCGCGAAATGCGGACGTCCGGTAAGGCTGCGACCTTTGGCCTGCACCTCGGCCAGCGTGATATCGATACCGAGCGAGCGCAGCCGCTCCGCCAGGCGCACATTGCGGTCGTAGCGCGAGCGCTGCATCTCGGTAATCCAGTCGCGGAACTCCGGCGCGGGCTCACGGGACGGGAAATAGCCGAGGAGATGCGCGGTACGGCCCTGAAATTTCGTGGAAAGCTCAATTCCGCGGACCAGATCCAGATCTCCCGCGAATTGCTGCGCCGCATCGGAGCCGGCGAGCGTGTCGTGATCGGTGACGGCCAAAGCTTCGAGGCCGATGCGCCGTGCCTCGGCAATCAGCTCAGCCGGAGAGAACGTTCCGTCTGATTCGGTCGTATGGGAATGAAGATCGATCAAATCAGGCGCCGATCTTCCAGCATACGGCAAACCCGCTCCACACTTGTTTCCACGGTTTCGCGATCCGAGCGGACCAGCAAATCGGGGTTGACGGGCGGCTCGTAGGGGTCGGAAACGCCGGTGAAATGAGGGATGAGGCCGGCCATGGCCTGCTTATACAAACCTTTGACATCGCGCTCCGCCAGGACCTCGAGCGGGCATTCGACATAAACCTCGACGAAAGTCTCGATTCGCGAGCGCACTTCCTCGCGGACCGCGCGGTAGGGCGAAATGGCGGCGACCACCGCAATGACCCCGTTTCGCGATAGAAGTTCGCAAACGAAGCCAATCCGCCGGACGTTGGTGTCGCGGTCTTCCTTCGAAAAGCCCAGCCCCTGGGAGAGATTGGTGCGTACGATATCGCCATCGAGCAGTTCCACGCGGCGGCCCGCGGCGCGAAGCCGTTCAGCGACAATGTGCGAAATGGTGCTCTTTCCCGAGCCGGAAAGCCCTGTGAACCAGAGTGTGAAACCCGATCCCTCAGCCACGTCCACCCGCCAAAACATCCTCCAGCATCACGTCCACCTTTCGACGGGCCCGGCCATCCGGGGTAAAGTGCAGCCCGCATTCTTTGTCCACGCCTTCTTCCCACCACCAGCGTCCGGCGCGTTCCGTTTCCCCCAAAGCCACCGCGCGCGTACAGGGTTCGCACCCGATGCTGCGGTAACCGGCGGCATAGAGCGGATGCTGCGGCAGGTTGTGCTCGCGCGTATATTCCTCCACCTGCGCGGCGGTCCAGGCAGCGAGCGGGGAGAGCTTCGCGGGCGACGTGCTGGTATCGATCTGCTCGATTTCGGCCCGTGCCTCGTTTTGCTCACGGCGCAGGCCGAACAGCAGAGCGTTGACGCCTTTCAGTTTGCGCGCCAGAGGCCGCACTTTGCGGATCTGGCAGCACAGCATGCGCGACGGCACATCGCGGTAGAACAGGTTCGGCCCATGCTCCAGCACCATCCGCTCCACCTCACCGGCATCGGGAGATACGGTTTCGATGGGGATTCCGTAGCGCTCGCGAACCGTCTCGATCATGCGCCAGGTTTCTTCGGGAAGGCGGCCGGTGTCCAACGTCAGGACGCGAAGCTCCGGAACACGGCGGACGGCCATGTCGAGAATCACCATTCCTTCCTTCTGGAAGGATGTCGAGAGGGCGATGCTCGGGCCAAAGCGCTCAACCGCCCAGTCGAGAACTTCTTCCGCTGTCAGATCAGCGCGCTCCACGGAACCTAATTCTCCGCTTTGCCAGCCAGAATGATCGCAATCGGAACGTCGCCCATTTTGGTGTTGAGTGTCCAATCGTGCTCGGCTTCCTTAGCAAAGGCGACTTTGCCGCTACCGGGCGCGAGGCTCAGAACAGCGGGGTGGGAAGTCTGCGAAACTTTGGTGCTCATGGCGATGACCTCTTCGAGGGAGGGCTTCGCAGCCACGCCGGGGTCGGATGCGGCCGGAACCATTGCCGCGAAATCGCGCTGGGGAGCGGCGCCGAGGTGGGCACCGTTGACCGGCATCAACACGTAACGGAGAAGATAGACGCCGGGCTGAATGGCCTGATCGCGGCGATCGGCGCCTTTGCCGGGAAATTTGATGGCGCCAATCAACGCACCAACCGGGACCGTGGGCAGCGTGACATCCGATTCCTTCGAAGGAGGGCCGGCGGGCGCTTTCGTCACGAACCAAACTTCGCACCACACCTGGCCTGCGCCGTTCAGGATTTTCGCGCCGGGCGCCTGCATGGCTGCGCTAATCGCGGCGGGCACTTCGGAGGGAACGGGATCGCCCGCCGCGTCGAGCTTATATTGACCGAGCGCCTGGGTGACCGAGACGGTGAGCAGCGCCAGGCAAACAGCGAATGATCGAATGCGCATATTCTCTATCTGAATTGTAGGGGATTGCGAGAGGGTGCTGGAGCGGGAGACGGGATTCGAACCCGCGACATCGACCTTGGCAAGGTCGCACTCTACCAGCTGAGTTACTCCCGCAGCCGGAACAAGACTTTATTTTGACTCAAGATCGACTGGCTGTCAAACGGGGGGCGCACGTAAGGAGAACAATGCTAACCTAATAACAATGTCTCGTTTTTACTTTTTGCTTCGACTTCTGCTTGTACCACTGCTTTTGGGTACAGGAATATCAGTATACACAACTAACCTGCAGGCGCAAGCCATTAGTGGCGATCTGGTGGGCACGGTGCTGGATGCCAGCGGTTCCGGCGTGCCGAATGCGACCGTGACTGCGACCAATACAGCGACATCCGGTAAGACGGCCGCCAGGGCCGGCAGCAATGGGCAGTACCGTCTTTCTAATCTTCCTCCCGGTACTTACGATCTTTCCGCCGGCGCGACGGGCTTTACCACTTCCGTTTTGCGCGGTATTTATGTGCAGCTGAATCAGACGAACACGGCGAACATCACGCTGCAGGTGGGCTCAGTGACCACCGCGGTGGAAGTGGGCTCGGCCGCTGCGGCCATCGACACCACGACGGCGCAGATCGAAAATACGTACACCGCGCGCGAGGCAGCCGACGTTCCCACGTCGAGCATCGGGCTTGGCGTGATCAATCTTTCTCTCCTGCAGTCAGGCGTGAGCAGCAACGGCGGAATCGGCGTAGGAACCGGACCCTCCGTAGGCGGCCAGCGTCCCCGCAACAACAACTTCACCGTGGAAGGAATCGACGACAATAATAAGTCCGTCACCGGCCCCACGGTGAACATTCCGAATGAATCCGTTGCGGAGTTTACGATTCTGCAGAATCAGTTTCAGGCGGAATACGGGCACTCATCCGGCGGCCAGTTCAATACGGTAGTGAAGAGCGGAACCAATTCTCTGCACGGCGAAGTGTATGAGTACTTCGAGAACCGCAACATGAACGCGCTTGATCAGGTATTCAAGAACCAGGGAATCCTGTCGCTGCCCCGCTACGACAGCAATCACCTGGGCGCGAATATCAGCGGTCCCATTAAGAAGGATAAGCTCTTCTTCTTTTCCAGCTTTGAGTATCATCCCATCGGTCAGGCGAGCACGCAGGCAGCGCCCGTTTATGCGCCGACTTCCGCGGGTTACTCCACTCTGGCCGGTTTGCCGGGCGTGAGCAAAACGAACCTGGGCGTTCTGCAGCAGTACGCGACGGCAACCACGACGACGCCGGGCGCGCCAAATATCAGTATCGGCGGAGTTTCGGTGCCGACCGGAATCATTCCGATCGTGGCGCCGAATTACTCGAACGCCTACTACGGCGTGCTCAGCATGGATTACAACATCTCCGACAAAGATCAGCTGCGCGGCCGGTTCATTTACAACAACACCAGTGCGATTAACACCGGCGCAACCCTGCCTGTGTTCTACACTTCTGTGCCGACCACCAACTATCTGGGTACGCTGGCTGAGTACCATACGTTCAGCCCGAGCGTCACCAATGAATTTCGCCTGGGTTACTCGCGGTATAACTCCTCGGACCCCGTGGGAAATCAGACCTTCCCTGGTCTGGACGCATTCCCGAATCTGGTGTTCAACAATCTGAACCTGCAGCTTGGCCCCAACTCGAACTTCCCGCAGGCGACGATCAGCAATCTGTATTCCGGTGTGGATAACGTGACCTGGGTTCGCGGCACGCATACCATCAAGTTCGGAACGGAATTTCGTAAGTACATCGCGCCGGAGCAGTTCACGCAGCGCGTGCGCGGGGATTACGAGTACACCACGGTCGCGAATTATTTGCTGGATCAGTCCCCGGACTACCTGGCGCAGCGCAACCTGGGCAACGCGGTTTACTATGGCGACCAAATCGCCACGTACAGCTTTCTGCAGGACACCTGGCGCGCCCGCAGGAACCTGACGTTCGACCTGGGTCTTCGGTATGAATACACGACGGTTCCGGTGGGAATGCGTTCTGAAGGATTGAACGCAATCGCCAGCGTTCCCGGCCTGATTACGTTCCAGGCTCCGCAGGCTTCGAAGAACGGCTATGCGCCGCGCATCGGTGTGGCTTATACGCCCGGCGGTTCGGCGAATACTGTGATCCGCGCCGGCTTCGGCATCGCGGACGACGTGATTTTCGATAATGTTGGCCTGAACGCGGTTCCGCCTGAGTTCAGCACCACGGTGAACGCCGCGACGGGCGGAACCAACTTCCTGCAGAACGGCGGCATCACGCAGAACCAAGGTCTTTCGGGAACCACGGCGGCGGCGTCTCGTGCCGCTACGTCGGCTTACCTGCCGAGCCAGACTCTGCCTTACTCCATCAACTGGAATATCGGCGTCCAGCACGTTTTCGCGAAGGATTACACGCTCGAGGTGCGGTATCTGGGCACGCGCGGCGTCCACCTGCTGCAGCAGGAGCAACTGGACCGGCGCTCGCTGGTTTCGGCGACTCAGAACATCCCGACGTTTCTGACGATGCCGTCCGCGGCAACGCTGGCCGGTCTTCCTCCGCTCAGCAACATCGCTTTCCAGAGCAGCCTTGTGCCGGCCTATCAGGCGGCGGGCTTCACTTCCACCATCACCGGATACCTGCCGACCGGCTGGTCTTTTTATAACGGCCTCTCGGCGCAGCTGAACCGGCGCTTCTCCAACGGGCTTCAGTTCCAGGGAGCGTACACCTGGAGCCACAACATCGACAACAGCACCGCTGAAGTGGCCAGCACGTATCTGACGCCCCGGCGTGCGCAGGATTTCGCCAGCCTCAACGCGGAGAAGGCCTCTTCCGCGCTGGACCGCCGGCAGCGCTTCACTCTCACGCTTATCTATGATGTTCCGTTCGCGAAGACCAGCCGCAACTGGGCGCTCAAGAACCTCATCGGCAACTGGGAAATCGCTCCGGTCTACACCTACGAATCGCCTGAGCTGTATACGGTTCAGAGCGGTATCGATTCCAATCTGAATGGCGATTCCGCGCCTGACCGCACTATCATCAATCCCGCCGGCGTGGCCGGGACGGGAAGCGGAGTGGTGGGTCTGACCGCCACCGGAGCTCAGGTTCCGGTTGCCAGCCCCGGCACCAGCGCGGCGCGCGCGAATGCGGCGGATAACATCGTCGCCTACCTTGCGCTGAATCCGAATGCCCGTTACATTCAGGCGGGCTACGGCGCATACGCGACTGGTGGCCGCAACACGCAGCCCACGCGTCCGATCGATAACCTCGATCTGTCGCTGATCAAGCGCTTCAGCTACGGCGAGCGTTTCCGCTTCGAACTGGCGGGTCATGCATACAACTCGCTGAATCATCCGCAGTTCATCCCGGGAAGCGTGGACAACGCGGCTCTCACCAATACGTTCAGCAGCAGCGTGCTGAGCTATGTGGGCGCGGCGAACCCTCTGTTCAATAATCCGACCCGGGCATTCAGCAGCAATCCGAGGAACCTGCAGATCACCGCCAAGTTCTTCTTCTAAGCAGCACCGGCGGACCGCCCTCCCGGTGGTCCGCCACTCCTTCTCAGTTGCACTCCCCCCGCCGACATTGATATAAATCGTCCCATCAGAGCTTTGGAGGGATCGATGAAGCGCTTCGTATGCGTGCTGCTCGGCGCAGCGTTTTTGCTGTTGGGCCAATCGGAAAGAGGAATCATCACCGGACTGGTGACTGATACCAGCGGGGCCGCCATTGCCGGCGCTCCGGTCACCATCACTAATCACGCCACAAACACCGCCGAACACGTCACCACGACGAGCACGGGCGAGTATAACGCGCCCAATCTGCCGCCGGGCGTATATCGAATCCAGATCGCCGCTACCGGTTTCCGCGGTTTCTCGGTTGAAAATGTCACGCTGACCGCTGGCGCCACCGTTCGTACCGATGCGCAGCTGCAGGTGGGCAACATCAGCGAAACCGTGGAAGTGCAGGCGCAGGCGGTGCAGATGCAGACCGAGGACGCGAAGCTCTCGAATGCCGTCCAGAACAGGCTGGTGGACGAACTTCCGCTGGTGGTGGGCGGCGCGCTACGCAGTCCCTTCGATCTTGTCTCCACGGTACCGGAAGCCAAAGGCGGCGGAAATACGCTGTCCCTGGGAGGCGGGCAGGCGGCCGCGTGGAGCGCTACGCTGGATGGTCTTTCGGTGAATACCAACCGCTCAGCCGATGCCAGCGAAACGGCTTACCTGACGCCCTCGGTGGAATCCATCACGGAGTTCGCGGTCGACACCGGCGGCTTCAAAGCGGAGTACGGACAGGCCGGCGGTGGTGTCATCACCTTTGTTTCGAAGTCGGGGACGAATCAGTTTCACGGCACTTTATACGAGTTCCTGCGCAACGACGATTTCGATGCGCGCAGCTTTTTCGCGGCGAGCCGGTCGATCTATAAGCAGAGCGATTTCGGCGCTTCGGCCGGCGGCCCGGTGATTATTCCCAAGGTCTATCACGGGCAGAACAAGACGTTTTTCTTTGCTTCTTATGAAGGGTTCCGCAACCGGCTGGGCGCGAACGGGAGTGTTCTTTCGGTGCCCACGCCGGAGATGTATCAGGGGAATTTTTCCAACTGGGTGAACTCGAAGGGTGTGCAGATCCCGATCTACGATCCTCTGACCACGCGAGCGAACCCGAACGGCAGCGGGTTTATCCGGGACCAGTTCCCGGGCAACATCATTCCCATCTCGCGATTCAGCACGGTGTCGCAGCAGATTATTCCCTTCGCTTCGAAGGTTGTGCCGAACCGGCCGGGCATTGTTCCGGGGACGCCGGGATACATCGGCAACAATTACGTAACGAATGGCGGAGACACGGTCAGTCCCACGGATAAAGGCAGCATCAAAATCGATCAGGAACTGGGGGCCAATCACCACCTCGGCTTCTTCTATAACAAGACGCGCTACGATTCCAATCCCGGACCGGCCGGGCCGTCGGGTCTGCCGGAGCCTCTGTATAACGGACAGGTTGCCGACTACGGCGCTTCGCTTTACCGGCTCAGTTACGACTGGACCATCTCGCCGCGGATGTTCAATCACTTCTCCATCGGCGGCAATCAGTTCTACAAGAATAGTTACTCGCCCAACTCGGGCGGCAACTGGAAGAGCAAGGTCTGCATCCCGAACGCGGTAGATTGCAACGTGAACTTCCCGAACCTGTCGTTCACCGAGTTTACGGGCTGGGGCAGTACCGCGTATAACGGCACGGAACAGCCGTCGTGGTCTCTCAAGGACGATTTGAGCTACGTGCGGGGCGCCCATACTCTTAAGTTCGGGTACGCATTTGAAAGCCAGCGCGCCAATGGATTCGGCCAGCAGAACATCGCGGGTCAGGCCAGCTTCAGCTTTTTGGAGACTGCGGTTCCGGGAGCCACCTCGTTCACCAGCGGCAGTTCCTTCGCTTCCTTTCTGCTGGGCGCGGCCGACAGCGGTGCGACGGAAACCGTCCGCTATCTTCCACAGACGTTCGATTACCACGGGTTCTACGCGCAGGACGATTGGAAGGTGACGCGGAAGCTGACCCTGAATCTTGGTCTGCGTTATGAGTTCACGCTGCCTCCGGTAGCGGGCGGCGATCAGTATACGGATTTCTCGCCCACAACGCCGAATCCGGCGGTGAACAATTATCCCGGCGCGCTGATCTTTGCCGGCAACGGACCGGGACGTACCGGCCAGAGCAGTCTGATTCCCGGATGGTACGGGGCGTGGGGTCCGCGGCTGGGGGTTGCGTATGCGCTGAACTCGAAGACCACCATCCGCGCCGGTGCCGCGCGTTCCTACAGCCGGGTCAGCGTCGTGGCGAGCAGCAGCCATTATGCAGGCTTTATCGGGCAGTACTCGTTCGCCACCACGAATCAGGGGATCACGCCTGCGTTTTACTGGGATCAGGGCCTTCCGTCTTATCCGCTGCCGCCGCAGATCAATCCGTCGTTCGCGAACAATGGCAACGTGGATTACTGGCAGGGCAATAACGCGACGCGCTCTCCGGCGAACGATAACTGGACATTTTCGATCCAGCGGCAGCTCTCGGGCAATACGGTGCTCGAAGTCGATTACAACGGCGTGGTCGGTGAGCATCTGCAGAGTGGCATTGTGAACATCAACCAGGTTCCGATGTCCGTGGTCAATCAGCTGATTGCGAAATACGGACCTTCGCAGGCCATTAGTCTCCTGAATTCCAGCATCACGTCTCCCGCGGCGGTGGCGGCCGGCATTCCGGTTCCTTATCCGAACTTCACCAACTCGGCCGTGCAGCGGTCGCAGTCGGTGGCGCAGGCGCTGCGTCCCTTCCCGCAGTATCTTACGGTGGACACCAGCCAGAGCGGAGGCGACAAGAGCGGCCATTCCAACTACAACGCCGCTGTGGTCAAGCTGAACCGGCGGTATGCCAACGGCCTGACATTCACCTGGAGCTATGTGTTCTCGAAGATCCTGACCGATTCCGACACTTACTACGCGAACTCGGGATTTGCGGAGGATCAGGGCAATCGGAAGCTGGAAAAATCCATCGGAGCGTTCGACCAGACGCATCTGGTGAAGATCAGCACGCTCTACGAACTGCCGTTCGGCACGGGGCGCCGGTGGCTGACGCATGGCATTGCCAATCAGGTGCTCGGCGGATGGAGGGCCAGCGCGATCCAGATTTATTCGAGCGGCTTCCCGATCAGCGTCACACGCAACGCGCCCCTGCCGATCTTCAACGGCAGCAACCGGCCGTACATCACGACGTACAACTGGCAGTCCACATGGAGCGGAAGTTTCGATCCGAACAAGGACACGTACCTGAACGCGGCCGCCTTCCCGGCGCAGCCGAACTACCTTCTGGGGAATGCCACCCGATACAATCCGCTGGTCCGCGGATTTCCGGGTCTGAACGAGAACGTCAGTCTGGCGAAGTCATTCAATCTGACCGAGAAGATCCGGCTCGACTTCCGCGCCGAGGCGTTCAATCTGTTGAACCGCGTCGTGTTCTCCAATCCGAACACCAACCTGAACAGCACGTCGTTCGGGTTGGTCACCGGGCAGTCGAACACGCCGCGTCAAATGCAATTCGCCCTGAAGCTCTACTTCTAGGCCATCTGATCGACAGCCTGAATCAGGGCGCGAATGTAGCCGTAGCAGAACGCGAACGACTGCAGTCCGCCCGGATCAGCCGCTACCTGGGGTACGTGATCGGGCATCAGCATGTATTTGTAGCCGACCTCTTTATAAACCTGGATCGCCTTGACGAAGTTGACATCGCCTTCGTCCGGATACACCTCGATAAACTCGTTGCGATGACCGCGAATGTTGCGGAAGTGGACATTAAAGATCTTGTCGCGTGAGCCGAAATAGCGGATCACATCGAAGATCTCGGTGCCCGGATCGCGCAGCATTTCGGTTACGGTGCCCTGGCAGAAGTTCAACCCGTGATACGGACTTTCCTGAATTTTGATGAACTTCTTCAGTCCGTCAACCGTGCCCAAAACGCGATCGATACCCTGGTAACCTTCGGGCGGCACGCCGGGATCCTGCGGATGGCAGGCCATCCGAATCTTGTACTCGTTTGCCACCGGGATCACGTGGTTCAGAAAATAGGTGATCCGCTCCCAGAACATATCGGCATCCACGCGGCCGGCCTTTGTCATGGGTGTCTTCGGCTTGGCTTCGGCGAGTTTCCACGTGCTGTACATGGCATCGCCGCGGCCCGGGGTCCGGCCGGAACGGAGAACACCGAGGATGCTCATGTTGTACTTGATGGACGGCAGACCCGCCTTCGCACAGTTCTTGATCAGGGTCTGAATCTGTTCGATATCGCGGTCCCGCTCCGGGCTGCTGGCCAGCATGATGGACGGATGCCGTTCGTTATCGATGTAGCTGGAAGTCAGAACAGGGGGACCGACGCAATCCACGGAGACGCCGTTCTTTTCGGCGAGATCCTTCATGCGGCTCAGTTCGTCCACTGTGGAATATATGTTGCCTCCGGAGGTCTCCGGATAGCCACAGATGTTCTTTACGCCGAAACGCGCGAAATACTTAAGATGCGCTTCGTTGGTCGGCGCGCTCTGGCAGCCCAGCTTCATCAGCGCGCGTTTCGGCGTGGCCGCCGCGCCCTTCAGATTTGCCGCGCTTACGACGGCTGCCGCCGCACTGGAAACAGATACGAATTTTCGTCTATTCATTGGGTCACTCTCAGTAAGACAACACCATGTCCGGGTACTTCCGTTTGATAACCGTCGGGTGCGGCATCCACCGCACGTTTCGTCCACACGTCTCGCAGCCTGGGTTTGCCGGTGATCCGGGCATCGCTCCACTTGACTGACATTTTGGCGGGTTCCGAGGCGCGGTTGAACATCGCAATCGCCCGGGCTCCGCCGGCCAGTTCACGCGTCCAGATTTCCTGCTCTCCGGATTGCGAGAGCCGGGCGCCCTGCTTCCCCAGTCTATCCTGATCAATCGCAATTACCTCCTGGTTCATCAGGATCTCGAGTGTCGCAGGCGTCGCTGAGCGGATATCGTTACCGGCCAGCAGCGGCGCCGCCAGCATGCTCCACAGCGTCATGTGTGTGCGGTACTCCGTTTCCGTCATTCCCCCGTTGCCAATCTCGAGCATGTCTGGGTCATTCCAATGCCCCGGAGCCGCCCACGGAGCGAGATCACTCTGTTTGAACCCGATCGAAGCCATGGACTGCCACCGGTCGCTGATGTCACCCGTGGTGCGCCACAAGTTTCCGCCCACCTCGGGACCCCACTTCCACACATCGGCGCGGCCATACTGGCACAGGCTGTAGACTATTGGACGGCCGGTGGCGTGCAGCGCGTCACCCATCTTTTGATAGACGGCCTGCATCTCGTCATCCTGATAAATGCGGCCGGCGCTGCACCAGTCATACTTCAGGTAATCCATTCCCCAGGCAGCATAGCTCCTGGCGTCCTGCGCCTCATGGCCGTAGCTGCCTTCGTAGCCCGCGCACGTTTTGGCGCCCGGCGACGAATAGATCCCCAGCTTAAGACCCTTGCTGTGAACGTAGTCGGCCAGGCCTTTCATGTCGGGAAACTTTTTGTTGGGTGTGATGTTCCCCTGAGCGTCCCGCGCGCCCTGCCAGGTGTCATCGATATTGACGTACACGTAGCCGGCCTGTTTCATGCCGGAGGAGACGATTGCGTCCGCCATCCCCTTGACGTCGTCGGCGGTCACGCGGCCTGCAAACTTGTTCCAGCTATTCCAACCCATGGGCGGCGTTTTCGCCAGGCCGTTGTAGGGGACCTTATGGATTGCGGGAGGCGCGATTTTCTCGGGAGGTCCGCCGGCGCCGGGAGCCACGCGCATGGCAGTCACTTCCACGGCCGGCTGACCGGGCCGCCCGCGCATCATGACGTGCAGTTCCTCTCCGGTGAGCCGTCCTTCGACTTTCATCGGCGGCCGCGGACCGCCTGAGCCGACGGTCAGAGTGAACTTGCCGTCTGCGTCCACCGTGCCTGATTCGATTTTTCGGTCAAAGGAAGAGGAGTGCACCGAGCCGGTGACGGTCGATCCTTCCTGCTTTAGGTCGTAATACGTTTCCCGCACATTGCCATCGCCCGATACCTGTTTCACGAGCCAGTTGCCGGTCAGATCCGCGCCAAAACAGCTGACTGAGGATAGGGCCAACAGCAAAAAAGAGTGTGGGAATTCGAAATGTTTCACAAACGGCTTGAGACTATCACAAAACATTTCAACAGGGAAACTACAATAGGTCATGCGCCACCTGGCCGCGATCTTCTTCCTCCTGCTGGCCAGTGCTGACGCGCAGTTCGGCATCTTTCACCGCGATAATTATTTCCAGCCGATTCACCGTCTGTCCGGCCTGGGCCTCGACCGCAAAGGTGTCTCCGACGAGGTGCTGGCGCAGCGGACTGAGTTGATGATCGACTCGCAGACGTTCGGCATCATGCGCGACCCTCACGCGCTTGAAGGCGCACAGCGGATCACCAGTCCCCGACTTCAGAAGATTTTTGAGGACGCCGCGCGAGAGAGCGGCATGCCGTCCAGTCTGATCGCGGCGGTAGCTTATCTGGAGAGCTGGGGAGATGCCAAAGCGGAAAGCCCGGCGGGGCCTAAAGGCATTATGCAGTTTTCGCAGGCCACGGCGAAGCGCGCGGGTCTGCAGATGGTCTACGCGACGCGGTACCGCACCGCAACGCAGAAGAAACGCGTGAAGGTGAAAGGGAAGCTGGTGACCCGGAACGTCACAACGAAGACGCCGGTGACCACCTTGATTCGCGACGAGCGGCTGATTCCGGAGCGGGCTGTTCCGGCGGCGGCGCGCTATCTGGCCCAGATGCAGGACAAATTCGGCGGACGGGACCTCGCCATCTTCGCTTATCACTGCGGCGAAGGCTGCGTGTCCGACTTCATTTCGCTGGCGCGCGAATCCAAAGATATGCAGAACCGCGGCGTGACGGTGCCGCGGCTGTTCTTTGGGGCCAATCCGGTTTACGCGCGCGACATCTACGAAAAAGTGAGAGAGCACATGGGCCGGGACTTCTCGCCCACGTATTACTTTCGCGTGCTGCGCGCTGAGCAGCTGCTGGCCCTGTACAAGACAGATCCGGACGCCTTCCGAACACTGGTGGAGGATTACCGGAACCAGGCGGCGCCGGGGGCGCGAGCGCACGACCGCCTGGCCGTGTGGCTGAAGCCGGAGGACGTGAAATACCACTCGTGTGAGGATCTGATTCGAGAGGAAGGCAAGAGTCTGGCGGCTGTCCCGAACAATCCGCCTTTCTTTGGTTTTCAGCTTCGAATGGAAGGCGCGGGAGCGATCGGCTCATGGGACCTGAAGAACCAGACGCATTACCTGCAGGCGGCGCCTTCGGCCATCGGCACCCTGAGCTACATCTCCTTCGAGACGCGGCGGCTGTTCGACGCGATGAAGGTGAAGAACGAGAAGTTCGTGCCTCTCGAAGTCACGTCGCTGGTGCGTCCGCTGGATTCACAGGATGGCGAAGACAGCGGTTTGCCCGCGCATTGCACCGGGCAGGTCTTCGATTTGGCATATGCCTTTCTGCCGCCGCATGAAAAGGAGTGTCTCGATTTCGTGCTGGACGATATCGGCTGGGACGGCTACCTCGGGTTTGTGGAGGAGTCCGGCGGAACGATGCACATTGGCTGTTCGCCATCGGCCCGCGACTTCTTTATTAAGGTCTACGAAGAGATGCTGGAGCAGAAGCACTCTTCGTAATTACTGGCCGAAGATAAAGCGGCTGCGGCGAGGGTCGGCCCCGCCTTCCAGAACACCGTCCGGCAGCAGCTTGATGACGGTGGGCGCGGACATATTGCTCCAGTCTCCCGTGATGGTGATCTTGTGTCCGAGCGCGCTCAGTTTATCGGCCGTGGATTTCGGAATCCGAGCTTCCAGGTTGAGTTTGCCAGGAATGAATTCATGCATCGCGAAGGAGCTGTAGAAGTGCTCCGTCTGGAAGCGCGGCGCTTCGACAGCTTCCTGTGAGGTCATGCCGAAATCGATGAGGTTGAGGACAACCTGAACCAGTGCCTGATCCTGATTATCCGCGCCGGGCGTGGAGAGGGCGATGAAGGGCTTGCCATCTTTCAGGATCAGAGTGGGGCTGAGCGTAACGCGCGGCCGCTTGCCGCCTTCGAGCACGTTCGGGTGGCCGGGAGTAGTCAGCAGACTCTGGAGGCGAGTGCCGAACGGAATGCCGGTGTCCCCCGCGATGACGGAAGGCAGCCATGCGCCGCTGGGCGTGGCGGAAAAGACGTTGCCGTTTCGATCGACCACGTTGACGCAGGTGGTGTCCTGCACGCCAACGGAGGGAAGATTGCCGTTCGGCATGGGAACCGGGTGCCCGACATCGCCGGGACGCGACTCCATGGACGCGTGCGCGGGATCGATCAGCTTGCGGCGTTCGGCAGCGTAGGATTTCGAGAGCAGGCGCTCTTCGGGAATTTTGGAAAACTTCGGATCGCCGTAGTAGTTGTCCCGGTCGGCAAAGGCCAGTTTCGCGGCTTCCACTACGGTATGCAGGTACTCCGGTGAATTCTGCCCCATGCCGCGGAGGTCGAAGCCTTCCAGGATGTTGAGCATCTCAAGCATGACCGGACCCTGAGTCCAGAAGCCCGGTTTCAGGACTTCATAGCCGCGGTAGGTGGTGGTTCGCGGCGTATCCATTTCGGCATGAAAGCCGGCCAGATCGAAGTAAGTGACCAGGCCGCCGTTCGCTTCGGAGAACGCGCTAATTCGTTTGGCGATGGGGCCACGATAGAAATAGTCGCGAACGGCTTCGATCTTCGCCGCGCGCGAACCCTTCTTTTTGGATTCGGCCGCAATCAGTTCGCGCATCGTTTTCGCGAGGGTGGGCTGACGGAACATCTCGCCCGGCTTCGGCACGGTGCCATTCGGGAAGAAGAACGCCGTGGAGCTGGGCCACAGGCGGATCATGGCTTCATCGCGCTGCAGAGTTTGCGACAGAATCTCGGTAGTGGGGAAGCCATCCGCGCGTTCGAGAGCCGGCTGCACCACCTGAGCGAACGACATGGTGCCGAACTTTTCGAGCGCCAGCAGAATGCCGTCCAGCATTCCTGGAGTGGTGGTGGCGAGAATGCCCTGTGCTGGAATCACCGGCATGCGGCCATCCTCTTCCCAGGATTCCTTTTTGCGGTTTTTGTAGAATTCGAGCGTGGCTTTTGCCGGCGCGACACCCACACCGGAAATCACGGCCGCGGGCTGCCCGGACATTTTGACGATCAGCGGCATCTCGCCGCCCATGCTGAAGTGATCCTCTTCCGTGACCGCGGCAGCCAGAGTGGCGGCCACGCCCGCGTCCACAGCGTTGCCCCCGGCCTGCAGAATGCGGTAGCCTGCTTCCACCTCGAAGTTGTTGCCAGCGCCCACCATTTCGCGAGTGGCCCGCACCTCCGGGAACATAGTCTTGACCGGGCGCTGAGCGCCAACGGGCGCGGCACTGAGAACGAAGCTGAGCAGCAGAGCGATTGTCGGTTTCATAGCCGGGATGGCTGGCATGCTAGCACGCGCCGGAGGCCGGCCGCAATGCGGCTCGGGCGATCAGGGAAGGTTGATTCAGAGGACCACTTCTACCTGATTGGGTTCGAATCGCAAAACACCGCCGGAGTTGGCGATGTTGGCAGTCCAGCGGGTATAGGCCGAAATCACGCTGCCTCAGTGTAATCTGAGAAAGGAGTAAGTTCGTTGGAAAAGCGCATTCCCTGGTATATCTGGCTCTCGGTGGTCGCCGTCACTTCCGCGATGATCGGGATTCACTGGGATATTTCCTGGCACCGTTCCATTGGCCGAGACACGTTTCTGACTCCCGCTCATATCGCGATCTACCTTTGCGGCGTTTTGGCGGGCGTGTGCTGCGGGTATCTGATTCTTTCCACTACGTTCACGAACTCCAGGCTGCGCGATGTTTCGGTCCGGGTATGGGGATTTCGCGGACCGCTTGGCGCGTTCGTTGCCGCTTGGGGTGGTTTCGTGATGCTGACATCGGCTCCGTTCGATGATTGGTGGCACAGCGCTTATGGGCTGGATGTGAAGATTCTGAGTCCTCCGCATGTCGTGCTGGTGATCGGCATACTCGCGGTGGAAGCCGGTTTGGTGATGCTGATTGCGTCGGAACGAAACCGCGCGGAAGGGATGCGCCGGGCAGTGCTGGGCGTGCTGTTCTTCTACGCGCTCACCATGGGGCTGATCGCGATCATGGCTGTCTCCATGGAGTATTACTTCCTGCCGATGCAGCACAGCGCCATCTTTTACGAAGCCGTTTGTGTCACGGTGCCGTTCATGCTGGGCGTGGCTTCGGCGGCCTCAGGCGCGCGCTGGGCGGCTACTGCGGTAGCGGGCGCGAATACCCTCTTTATGCTGGGTCTGCTTTGGATCCTGCCTTTGTTTCCGGCGGAACCGAAGCTTGGCCCTGTGTATCATCAGGTGCACCAGTTCATCCCTCCCGCTTTTCCGCTGCTGGTGGTGGTTCCGGCATTCGTACTGGACCTGTTGTGGTCTCGCACCAGCGGATGGCCGGCGTGGAAGAGAGCTTTGCTTTCGGGTCCGTTATTCTTACTCGCGTTTGTGGCGGCGCAGTGGCCATTTTCGGATTTTCTGCAGTCGCCCGGCGCGCGCAACGCGGTGTTCGGCTCGGATTACTTCGACTATCTAACCTCGCCGAACTCCTACAATTTCAAGCACCTCTTTTATCCGATGGAATCCAGCGCCGGCGCTTTCTGGCGCGGCATGGCGGCTGCCATTGTGTGGGCCACCGCCAGCGTTTATTTCGGTCTGCTACGCGGCGCTTCGCTGGCAAAACTGCGCCGCTGAGATGCGACTCCTCGCCATTCTGGTGCTGGCTGCCGCTCCGCTGGCGGGCCATGTGGGAAGTCCCGATGTCTTCTTCGATGGAAAGGCCGGTCCGTACACCGCGGCCATTGCCATTCGGCCTCCGGGCGTGATCCCGGGCGTGGCGGAGGTGGAGATTCGAATCAACGGGGACGTGCGGGCCGAAGATATCCGAGGGGTGCGTGTGGTGCCGCTGCCGCTCACCGGGATTGGCGCGGATCATCCGCCGACTTCCGACGTGGCAATCCGTTCCAAACAGGATCCGCTCTACTTCACCTGTTCCGTGTGGCTGATGGCCTCAGGCTCTTTTCAGGTTCGTGTGGAAGTGAATGGGACGAAGGGCACCGGCCGTCTCGCCGTGCCTGTGCCGGCGGTTGCGTCCCTGGTGAAGACGATGGACCGCACCACCGGATTCCTGCTGAGCGGGATGCTGGTTCTTCTGGTGGCGGGGATCGTGACCATCTCCGGCGCCGCCATTCGGGAAGGAGGCCTTGCACCCCATGAAACGCCCAGCCCTGAGCGCGTCAGGAAGTCGCGGCTGGTGATGACCGGGGCGACTGTGCTGCTGGTGGGTGTTGTGTGGTTTGGCCGCGCGGCCTGGAACTCCGACGAAAAAAGCTATCTGCAGCACGTCTACAAACCGCTGGTGATGACGCCCACGCTGGATGGCAGCCGGCTGAATCTGGCCATCACCGATCCCTTTCTGTTCCGCTATCGCAAGACAGACGATTTCATCCCCGACCACGGCCACCTGATGCACCTGTTTCTGGTGCGCGTGCCCGCGCTTGATCGCATGTGGCATCTGCATCCGGATCAGGAAACCGGCGGCTTTGCGCTCAATCTGCCCAGCGTTCCCGCCGGGCGCTACAAGCTGTTCGCGGATGTGGTGCATGCCAATGGCTTTGCCGAAACGCTTGTGGCGGAAACCAATCTCCCCAACGTTGTCGGGCGACCGCTCAGTGGAGACGATTCGGAAGGCTCCGCGGGGCCGGTGGGCAGCGCTGAGCGCACCGTTTCTCCGCTGCCGGGCGGCTATCGAATGGTATGGGAAAAGGCGGCCACGCCGCTGAAGGCACGCCAGCTAACGCACTTCACATTCCGGCTGGAAGACGGGTCCGGCAGACCCGCGACCGATATGCAGCTTTATATGGGCATGCAGGGTCACGCCGAGTTCATGAGCGCGGACGGCTCCGTGTTTGCGCATGTGCATCCCGATGGCTCCGTGCCCATGGCCGCGCTCATGCTTACCCGCATGCCGATGCAGCATGCCGGTGGTGATATCCCGCCGGCCGTCTCGTTTCCTTATGGATTTCCGAAGCCGGGGTTGTACCGGATCTTCGTCCAGATGCAGCGGGCGGGCCAACCCGTGACCGGCGTGTTCGATGCACTGGTAGGCTGAGGTTCATGCGCATCCGCAAAGCCGTGATCACCGCCGCAGGGCGAAACCAGCGAGCTTTGCCGCTGCAAACGCTGATCGATCGCGACGGCATGGAAAAGACAGTGCTGCGCATTCTGATTGAAGAGGTGACCGCGGCCAGCATCGAAGAGATCTGCCTGGTGATAGCGCCGGGCGATGAACAGTATTATGCGGATGCGGCCGGAGACCGATCCGGCAGCGTTCGTTTCGTGGTGCAGGCCGAACCGGCAGGTTACGGAGACGCCCTGTTCCATGCGCGCCACTTCACCGGCGACGACCCGTTTCTGCATTTGGTGGGCGACCATTTGTACGTCGGAGACAAGCGCGGCGATGCGGCGCGGCAATTGATTGAAATCGCCAGCGTCGAAAAATGCGCGTTGTCGGCGGTGCAGCTGACCAGGGAATCGCTGCTGCGGTATTACGGCAGCGTGGGAGGCGAACGCGTGGCAGGCCGCTCCGATCTGTACCGCATTCATACCGTAATCGAGAAACCAACGCCTACCCGCGCGGAGCAGGAACTGTCCATCCCGGGCATTCGTTCCGCTTACTATCTGTGTTTTTTCGGTATGCATGTGCTGACGCCGCGGGTGATGAGCGTGTTGGAGCGGCAGCTGGCAGCGGCGGCCGGGCCCGTGACGCTTTCGAGCGCTCTGGCCGAAGTGGCGCGGCACGAATTATTCATGGCGGTGGAAAGCACAGCGCGCCGTTACAACCTGGGGGTTCGTTACGGCTTGTTCAAAACGCAGCTGGCGTTGGCGCTGCGCGGCTGCGACCGCGACGAGGTGCTGACACAGATGGTGGATTTGCTGGCGCAGCCCGCGGCCGCGCGGGACCCCGGCTGTTGATGGGTACGCTGACCGGCATCATCGTTTCCGACGATCCCGACATTCGCAATGCTTCCATGGATGCGTTCTGCCGGACGCAGGACCTGAGCGGCCTTCTCGCCGAATGCCGCGAGCTCGACGATTTTCGCCGCACAAGTCAGAATCTGTATCACCGCTCGCGCGCGCAGCTCTTCCTGTACGCCATCCACCGTTATCATCTGCCGTTGCACACCAGAGCGGCGGGGAAGATCCCCTATGTCGCCGCTCTGGCCATCATGGACCGGCGATTCGAAGAGGCGATCGATCTAATGCTCGCCGCGCAGGAGAAGGAGGGGCCGGGCTCTTCGCTTTCGAGCGGCCTCGCGAGCGGCTACTACAACCTGTGTTTCCAAACGCTGCGCGCGCAGGTGCGCCGCAGCGTCCGCGCAATTCGCGGCAACCAATGGATGTCGCGCATGGGGCATCCGGCCGATTGCCCGTTGACTGTGCGGCCGGAAATGCTCCGCCGTGGACCGGGGTCGGAGCTGTATCCCATCCTGCGCGAATCTACGCCAGTTCGCATGGACCTGACGCACAGCGCGTGGAGTGACATCTTCTTCCTCGGCATGGATTACCCGGAATCCGCGCGCGTGATCAACATCTCGGTTGATCTCCATGTGCGCGGGCAAGGCGAAGGAACGCCGCAGCCGCCGGTGGAAGCGTGGATTCGCGTGATTGACGAACCTGTGCTGCGCCTCACCAGCGTGGACCTGGGAGCAACGGCGACCATCACCAGCCTGCAGGAGATGTTCGACTTCGGACGCGATTACCTGGGTTTGTTGAAAGCGGCGGTGATCGCTTCGGGCATTGTGCCGCAGGCGCTCGAAGGCAATACGCGGCCGCTCTCCGAACTGCTTGAATTGCTGGTAGGCAAGGGCCGGGGAATCGAAGCGGTGAGCGTGGTGCGGGGCATCCCGAAGGGATCGCGCCTCGCCGTTTCCACCAACCTGCTGGCCAGTTTGATTTCGGTTTGCATGCGCTTCACGGGGCAGATCGAGACACTAACGGGCGCGCTGAGTGAAAGAGATCGCCGACTGGTAGCCGCTCGCGCGATTTTGGGCGAGTGGATCGGCGGCTCCGGCGGCGGCTGGCAGGATTCAGGTGGTGTGTGGCCGGGCATCAAAGCGATGCGTGGGGAAGCGGCCCAGCCGGACGATCCTGAGTATGGAGTGAGCCGAGGGCGTCTGCTGCCGTCTCACCATGTGCTGACAGGTGAGGATCTGGCGCCGGACATTATTCAGAAGCTGCAGGACAGCCTGGTGGTGGCGCATGGCGGCATGGCGCAGGATGTGGGGCCGGTTCTCGAGATGGTCACGGAAAAGTATCTGCTTCGTTCGGAAGCGGAGTGGCAGGCGCGCGGCCGCGCGCTGGCGATCTTCGACGAGATTCTGCAGATTCTGAAAACCGGCGATATGCGGGCGTTGGGAAGCGCGACCGAACGCAATTTCTTCGGCCCCATTCAGACCATCATTCCGTGGGCGAGCAACCTGTACACGGAGTCGCTGATTCGTTCGGTGCGTCAGGAGATGGGAACTGAGTTCTGGGGATTTTGGATGCTGGGCGGCATGTCGGGCGGCGGCATGGGCTTCATCTTCGACCCCAGGCGTAAGGCTTCGGCGCAAGATCGTCTCGCGACGATCATGAGCGAGACGAGGCGCCGGATGGAAAAATCGGTGCCTTTCGCGATGCAGCCTGTGGTGTACGACTTTGCCGTCAACCAGAAGGGTACGAATGCGGAGTTGCTGGCGGGCGCCGGTGCCCTGATGCCCGCGGCTTATTACGACCTTCATGTGCCTGCCCTGCTGCGGATGGAACCGCGGAGCATCCCCGCAGCGCGCCGCGCCGAACTGGCGGCTTTTGGCGAAGCGTGCCGAGATTCCACGACTTTATCCGGTACGGTGCGTAGCCTGTTTGACCGGATGCTGCCCGCGGCCGATACGAAACAGGAAAAGGGCGGGGAATCGCTTTCGGCGATGCTCGAAGAATTCGGTTTTGACCGAATTCAGCATGATCGCATCCAGGCGGAACTGAAGATCGGCCGGCTTGGGCTCGCGCAGAACCGGTTACTTTCAAGCACGCTGATTGAAGATGTTCGCGCGGGCGATGTGGCCGACCTGAGGAATTCCGGCTTCGTCTCTGTGGGCGAACAGGCGATTCGCAACGGCGAAGTAGCGGTGGTCGCGCTGGCGGGTGGCGCCGGCAGCCGGTGGACCCGCGGCGCGGGTGTGGTGAAGGCGCTCAATCCGTTTTGCCGCCTGGCGGGACGGCATCGAAGTTTTCTGGAAATGCATGCCGCCAAGAACCGCCGGACCTGGGAACAATACGGCACGGCCCCGCCTTACGTCGTCACCACCAGCTATCTGACGCATGCGCCCATTGAGCAGGCTCTGGCCGAGGCGCACAACTATCGTTACCCCGGTGCCGTCATGCTTTCGCCCGGTCGCAATATCGGCCTGCGGATGGTGCCGATGATTCGCGATCTTCGTTTCGCGTGGGAGGAGCTGACCCGCCAGCGCTTGGACGAACAGGCGGAAAAGGTGCGCGAAAGCGGCAGAGCCGCGCTGATCGCATGGGTGAGCGCCGTCGGCGAAGGCAGCGACTATCAGGACAACCTGCCTTCGCAGTGTCTGCATCCCGTGGGTCACTGGTATGAGGTGCCCAACATGCTGCAGAACGGGGTGCTCTCCGCGCTGCTGCGGCAGCGGCCTTCCCTGCGGTACCTTCTTCTTCACAATGTGGATACCCTCGGCGCCAACGTGGATCCCACGGTGCTGGGTTATCACATCTCGGAAAGCGCGGGGATGACGGTGGAAGTGATTGCGCGTCATTTGGAAGACCGGGGCGGCGGCCTTGCCCGGGTGGACGGCCGTTTGCGGCTGATAGAAGGGCTGGCGCTGTCCTCGGAAGAACTGGAATCGACGCTGTCGTATTACAACTCGAACACGATGTGGATTTCAGTGGAACACATCCTGGAAGTTTTCGAGCTGACGGATGCCGATCTTCAGGACTCCGGTAAGATAAGCGCGGCGGTTCGCAGACTTGCCTCCCGCATGCCGACTTACATCACACTGAAGGAAGTAAAGAAGAGGTGGGGAAAGGGACAGGAAGACATCTTCCCCGTGAGTCAATTTGAGAAGTTATGGGGCGATATGACCGCGCTACCCGAACTTGCCTGCCGCTATGCCGAAGTGTCGCGCTTTCGCGGACAGCAGTTGAAAGAGACCTCGCAGCTGGATGGATGGCTGCGCGACGGGTCGGCTGGTTATGTGGAATCCCTGTGTGATTTCGGGGATGAGAGCTGATGGGGCGAGCGGTTTATTGCAGGAACCCGACCGGTTCCAGGCAGAAATGCGAATCCGCGCGCTCCTGAATCAAGCCGGCAGTGTGCTCCACGGCATCCACGAAACCCATATTCTCCATCGGCACGCCGAGCAGCTCCCCGCTCGACTTCTCGTACTCCACAATCCGGAACCGAAAGTGAAGCGGATCGAGCCCGCCTGAGCGGATTGCTTCCTGCCGCATGGCCAGGATGTCCGGCTGAGTCGCTGAGGTGGTCTCTGGCGAAGTCATAATGTGATTTGGTGCTTTTGGGACCCAAACTGTTTCATCAAAAATGCTTATCTGACCGACTCGTCAAAGCAATCGGGTTGCCGATTCAACCCGCTCCCCACTAGCGCTACACTACGTGAAATGAAGTTGAAACGCCTGATCCCTATCCTTTTTATATGCGTCTCGTTCGCGTATGCCGCGAAACGCCCCATCAACCACAAGGATTTCGACTCCTGGCGAAGCATCAACGGTCAGGCGCTTTCGCACGACGGACACTACCTGGCTTACGGTCTGTTCCCGCAGGAAGGGGATGGACAGGTGGTCATCCGTGATCTGGTGACTGGCAAAGAAACTCGCGAGAACGCCGGGCAACTGCCGCCGCCCGCCCCTGCCGATCCCAACTCCGAAGGACCGCCGGCACCGAGAGCGATTCAACTCAACTTCACTAATGACTCGAAGACGCTGGTCTTCATCACCTATCCAAAGAAGGGTGCGCCGGCTTCGGCCAAGGGCGATCTGGTGATCGTCGACCTCGCCGCAGCGGCGCCCACGCGTATCACGGGCATCAAGAGCTTCCAACTGCCGCGGAGAGCCGATGGCGTTATCGCATACCAGAAGGAAGATGCGCCGGCATCCGCCGGTGATGCCGCGGCTGCGCCGGCGGACGATCTGGAAGACCAGGCTCGCGGCGGCGGACGCGGCAATCGCGCCGGCGCTTCCGGTCCGTCGCGCGAATTCGGATCGCTTCTGGTTCTGCGAAAGCTAACGGACCAATCCGAGCACCAGTTCCCCGACGTGATCGAGTATCAGATGGCTGCGGACGGCAAAACACTGGTCTATTCCGTGGCTTCCCCGAAAGCCGAGACCGATGGCGTTTTCGCCGTAATGACCGCAAACCCGGGCGCCTCGCGCGCAGTGGTGACCGGCAAAGGCAAGTACGAACATCTCACCTGGGATGACAAACTCGACCAGCTGGCCTTCACCGGAAACGCACACCTGTATCTATGGAAAGCCAGTGCGCCGAAGGCCGAGGAAATCGTTTCCGCCGCCACGCCGGGATTCCACCAGGGCTTCGTGATCAGCGATCGCGCCAATGTGACTTTCTCGAAAGACGGCACCCGCATCTTCTTTGGCGCCGCGCCGCCTCCTCCACCTGCTCACGCCACGGCTATAGCGGAAGACAAGCCCTCCTTCGACCTGTGGAATTACAAAGACGATCACATTCAGCCCATGCAGAAGGTTCGCGCCGCCGCCGACCGCAACCGGTCTTTCCGCGCCGTCTATGTGATCCCCGAACACCGAATGTTCCAGTTGGCGGATGAGGATATGGCGGAACTGGTGCCCAGTGACAACGGCCGTTACGCGCTTGGCACGGACGACCGCGACTACCGTGCTGCCGTGGAATACGGAGAGCATTTCTCCGATTCCTACCTGGTGGACACAGCCACGGGCAAGCGCACGCTGCTCGCGAAGAAGCACGAAGGCACGGTGCTCTGGTCCGCGGACGGCAAGTACGCACTCACTTTCGACGGCAAGGATTGGAGCACCATCGCGGTGCCTTCCGGCAAAACGGTAAACCTGACCGCGAAGCTGCCGGTGAAGTTCTGGACGGAGGACAACGACACACCGGGCCTGCCCCGGCCTTACGGCCTCGCCGGCTGGACCCGGGACGGACGGCACGTGCTTCTCTACGATCATTACGATATCTGGCAGGTTGCTCCTGACGGATCAGGCGCGGTCAACATCACGGATGGCGCGGGCCGGAAATCTCACACCGAGTTTCGTTATGTGAAGCTGGACCCGGAAGAACGGTCGATCGATCAATCGAAGCCGATGCTCCTGCGCGCCGAGGACACGGTTACACACGCCACAGGTTTCTTCACGGGCAGCGCGGAAGCGAAACAGGCGCCGCACAAGATCATGATGGCGGCGGAAGACTTCGGCTTTCCCATCAAAGCCAAAGATGCCGATGTGATGCTGCTGACCGGCCAGACCTTTGCCAGGTTCCCCGATCTCCTGGTGACGAATGCCAGCATGCAGGAGCTGCGCAAGGTCAGCGACGCCAATCCGCAGCAGGCGGAACTGAACTGGGGCACCACCGAGATGGTCAATTTCGAAAACCTTGATGGCGTGCCGCTGCAGGGGATCCTGTACAAACCGGAAAACTTCGATCCGCAGAAGAAGTACCCGATGATCGTCTACATCTATGAGAAGCTCGCGCAGAACATCAACCACTATGTCGAGCCGAAGCCGATGGACAGCATCAACATCACGTATTACGTCAGCAACGGCTATCTTGTCTTTACTCCCGACATCGTTTATACAATCGGGTACCCCGGGCAGAGCGCGCTGAAGTGCGTTCTGGCGGGGGTCAACACCGTCGCGGCCCGTGGCTACGTGGATGAGAAGAACATCGGCATTCAGGGCCACAGCTGGGGTGGTTACCAGATCGCGTACATGGTGACGCAGACCAACCGGTTCAAAGCCGTGGAAGCGGGCGCTCCGGTAGCGAATATGATCAGCGCGTATGATGGCATCCGGTGGGGTCCCGGTCTGCCGCGGCAGTTCCAGTATGAAAAGACGCAGAGCCGCATTGGCGGAACTATCTGGGAGTATCCGCTGCGTTTCATCGAGAACTCGCCCATTTTCATGGCCGACCGCGTTCAAACCCCCATTCTGATGGTTCACAACGACGCCGATGATGCGGTGCCGTGGTACCAGGGAATCGAATATTTCCTGGCGCTGCGCCGCCTGGGCAAAGAGGCGTACCTGTTTACGTATAACGGAGAACCGCACCATCTGCGCCGCCGCGCCAATCAAAAAGATTACGCCATTCGTCTGGCCCAGTTTTTTGATTACGAGCTGAAGGCGGGACCGAAACCCATGTGGATGGAGAAGGGCATCCCCTATCTCCACACCGACGCGCAGATGGCGACTGACAAGTAGCTGAATCGCACGGGCCGCCAACGTCCGGGGTGTATCGCGACTTCACCGCCGCGATACACTCGGAACAGAATCCTATGGCGGAAAACAAGGACGGCGATCTGGCCCGGCGAGGCTTCGTTGCCCTGTCCGTTGCGGCGGGTGTCACGCTCGCTTCGGGCGCGACTGAAACAGCTGTCGAGGAAACGAATGTCGAAATCCACATGCCGGACGGCGTGTGCGATGCCGCTTTCATTCATCCCAAATCCGGCACTCATCCCGGCGTACTGATCTGGCCTGACGCGTTTGGTTTGCGTCCCTCTCTGCGCGCGATTGGCAAGCGACTGGCCGCTCAGGGTTATTCGGTCCTCGTACCCAACCCGTTCTACCGGATGGGCAAGGCGCCGTTTACCGATGCATCCGGCTTCAACTTCCAGAGTCAGGAAGACATGGCGAAGCTGCGGCCTCTAATGGCTTCGGTGAGCGCACCGGGCAATGCCGAGAAGGATGCCGCGGCTTATGTTGCTTTCCTCGACGCTCAGCCGCAGGTCGACAAAGCAAAGAAGATGGGCACTCAGGGGTATTGCATGGGCGGACCTCTGATTATGAAGACCGCGGCCACCCTGCCAGATCGTATCGGCGCCGCGGCTTCGTTCCATGGAGGCGGTCTGGTGACCGACAAGCCCGACAGCCCGCACCTGCTTGCGCCGAAGATCCACGCGCACATGTATATCGGCATCGCGGCCAATGACGATCAGCGTCAGCCCGACGCAAAAGATAAGTTGAAGCAGGCGTTTGAATCCGCGAACGTGCCCGCTGAAATTGAGGTCTATCCGGGGACTTTGCACGGCTGGTGCATTCCGGACATGCCCTCCGCAGAACGGCACGCCAATCTATAACAAGCCGGAAGCGGAACGCGCCTGGGCCAAACTGCTGGCGCTTTACCAGGCGGCGCTCGCGTAAAATCATGCGCGGGTCATGGAAGCTCGCTCTTCTTCTGATCGGCAGAGCCGCTTACGCATCTGTCACGGTATCGGCGGACGGTTCAGCCGATTTCCAGACGGTTCAGGCAGCCATCAACGCCGCCCCGCAGACCGGCGGCGTGATCCTGATCAAGCCCGGAATGTACCACGAAGTCATCGCGGTCAATAAGCCATCCATTCAGCTCCGCGGCACCGGCGCCGCTCCTCAGGACGTTATTCTCAGTTACGACCTGAGCGCGGGAACGGCGGGCGGTACGGGCAAGTCCGGCACGGTTACGATTAATGGCGATAACTTCTACGCGGAGAATCTGACCGTTGAAAACACGTTCAGCCGCGGACGCCCTCTGACTCATGAGGGTTCGCAGGCGGTGGCGCTGCGGGTGAATGGCGATCGCGCTGTGTTCCGCCATGTCCGCTTTCTGGGCTACCAGGATACCCTCTACGCGAACGCGGGCCGGCAGTATTTTGCCGATTGCTACATCGAAGGCAACGTCGATTTCATCTTCGGCAACGCGCTTGCCTTTTTTGAGAACTGTGAGATTCACGCGCTTGCGCATCCCAGCGTCATGATCACGGCCCAGAGCAGGAACGCTCCGGACGAGCACAGCGGATACGTCTTCGACCACTGCCGGATCACGGCGGACCCAGGCGCGAAGGCCGTCTATCTGGGAAGACCGTGGCGCGCGTACGCGACCGTTGTCTTCATGAATACCCAGATGGATCGCATTGAATCCGCGGGATGGGCGGAGTGGATGCACGACAACAAGCCCTCGCTGCCGACCGTTTATTACGCAGAGTTCAACTCTTCTGGCCCGGGCGCGAATCCGAAAGCACGAGATCCCCATGCGCACCAGCTCACGACCGAAGAGGCGCGAAAGTTCGAAGTGAAAACGTTTCTCGCCGGAGACGATCACTGGGACCCCACGGCGGTGAAGTGATGAAACGGCTACTGCTCCTGGGATTACTTGCGGCCGTTTGTGCCGGCGCGCAGGATACCCGCAATGTTACCGAGCCCGTCATTCCTCCGGTTTGCCAGTCCCTTTCCGCGCAATCCGGCGCGAACGAACAAAACAGCGATACCCCGCGCATCCAGAAAGCCATCGACAGTTGCGTTGCTGGCCACGCTGTTCAGCTGAAAGATGGCGCATTTGTCTCCGGTCCGCTACAGTTGCGTTCGGGCGTCACCATCCTCATTGAGAGCGGGGCCAGCCTGCTCGCATCGCGCAATGCGCGCGAGTTCGATGTCGCGCCGGGCAGCTGCGGAACGTTGAATCAGAAGGGCCACGGATGCAAAGCGCTGATTAACGGAGATCACGCCGACAATGCCGGAGTGATGGGTGCGGGTCTCGTCGATGGCCGCGGCGGTTCGACGATCATCGGACAAGATGTCAGCTGGTGGGACCTGGCACAACAGGCCAAAGTCAGGAATCTCAACCAGAACTGCCCGCGCCTCATGCAGCTTTCGCACTGCAACAACTTCACGCTGTATCGCATCACGCTGAAGGATTCGCCCAACTTCCATGTAGCCTACAGCGGCGGCAACGGCTTTACGGCTTGGGGAGTGATCATCGATACACCGAGAACCGCGCGCAATACCGACGGTATCGATCCCGGGAACTCCATCAATGTGACCATCACTCACTGCTTCATCCACACTGGTGACGACCACGTCGCGATCAAAGCCGGTCCGCCCGGTCCAACATCGCACATGACGATCTCGCATAACCACTTCTACACCGGTCACGGCATGTCGATCGGCAGTGAGACAGATGGAGGCGCGAGCGATATCCTGGTCACCGATCTTTCAATAGACGGCGCGGACAACGGGCTTCGCATTAAGTCCAATTCCAGCCGCGGCGGTCCAGTGAAGAACGTCGTGTATCAGGATGTTTGCATCCGCGGTACGAAGAATCCCATCTTTATGGATTCGAACTATTCCTACTTCGGCGACGCGCGTGACCGCCTGCCCGTGTTCACCGGTATCGTGGTGCGCGACGTGCGCATCGAGGGCGCCGGCAAGCTAACGCTGCAGGGATTCGACGCCAATCACCGGCTGGGCATTGCCTTTGACAACGTGACGCTGGCAGCGCCCTCGGAAATAAAAACCGTTGCGCTTCACGCGGATATCGCACTTCACGGCGCGAACTTCCACCCTTCCGGCGACGATGTCAAAGTAAGCGGCGATTCTGGCGACGCGGCGGCAAAGTCCTGCGCCGGCCGTTTCGTTCCTATGCCACGGTGACGCTACACTCAACGCATGGAGTTCCGCTTCACATGCCAGCCAAATTGCTCGAACTGCTGCCAGGTGGAAGGACAGGTGTACCTGAAGGAAGCCGACGTGCCGCGCATTGCCTCCTTCCTTTCGCTGACACCGGAGATGTTCGAGGAGCGTTACGTGGTTCGCACCAGCCGATCGATCCGGCTGCGCAAGCCTCCCAACCGGCAATGCCATTTCCATTTGGACAATCGCTGCGCCATTCACCCGGTAAAACCGACGCAGTGCCGCACGTTTCCGTTCTGGCCGGAACTGATTGAGAGTGAGCAGGAGTGGAATCAGGCTGCGGCCTACTGCCCCGGAATGGGCAAAGGCGAACTGGTACAGATCGAAACGGCGAGCGCGATTGCGAACGACATGCTGCGCGATTACCCGGAGATGTATCTCGATCGCGCTACTTTTTAGGCGCCGGTTCCAGATCGATTCGGTCGTCGTGGCTCGGCGGCTGCGAAGTCACCAGGAGCCGCAGACTGGCGCGCGACCGGTTGGCCACTTTGTGCGCAACACCCGGAGCGATTTCGAGCCCTTGGCCTGCGCGAACCTTGGTGGTAATGCCGTCGCGGTCGATGCTGGCCTCACCGGAGAGTACATAGAAGAACTGCCGCGCCTTCGCGTGTTTGTGGCGCAGTTCCGCCGTGCCGGGCGGCATCAGTTCCTCAATCACATTCAGCTCCGGCGTTTTTACCAGATACCAGCCATCGCAGCCGTCGCCCCAGACGTAGTGTTCGGCTGTGGCCACGCTGGCAACCGGAGTCCCCTGCGCGAGAAGACCAAGCCAAATCATCAGCAGTGCCATATCAAGGGGTCGCCACCAGGAACGGTTTAGTAGTTGGATGGTCGGAACCGGTTTGCGGCTCCACGGTCACCGCCACTGCGCTAAGGGGTTGGCCCAGAGGCTTCGCCAGATAAACAACGGAGCCGTCCCCTTTCGGCGCGAATAATCCCGCGGGCGCCGGCGCCGCGTCCCTCGCGATGAGCCACAGTTCGTAGGTCCGTCCGGCGGGAGCAGGCCCGAAGTTAGAGGCCAGCAGCAGCACGCCGCGGCTGGCGCTGGAGAAAATCCTCGCGTGCGAGTCCGGCTGCTGAATCACCATCTGCCTCACGTCACCCGCACGGAGAAACACCAAGGCCTCTTCGGAGCGGGAAGGCCGCCGCGGACTGGATACGGCAAACAGAGCGACAAGGGCGAACGCGGCGGCGATGCCAAGCGGCCACCACCCCGCCGCAGCCGGTTTCGATGACGGAGCGTCCGCGAGCATGCCGGTGATCCTCCGACGAAGCCTCGCCGGAGGATCGACCAATCTCACGGTGGCACTCAGCCCGACGACGATCGCAGCGGCCTCCCGCACACCAGGAACGCAGACGGGACATCCGTCAGCCAAGTGCTCGCGCAGCGCGGAAAGCTCCGGACCTTCGCTGATGCCCAGCGCATAGAGCCCGTATTCGTCGGCGAGCAATTCGCACGTCATGCGCTGACCGTGTTTTCCAGATCTTCACGCAGCTTCTTAAGCGCGCTGCGTACCCAAGTCTTGACGGTCCCAAGCGGCTGGCCGAGTTTTTCCGCCATCTCCGTCTGCGAGAGTCCCTCGTAGTACGCCATCTCGATCACCTTCTTCTGGTTTTCGTTCAGGCGTCCGAGCGCCGCGCGGATGACGCGGCCGTGGTCCGAGTTGATGACATCCCGCTCCGCATCGATGAAAAGCGAAGGATGTTCGCGCTCCTCGAGTTCAAAGGCGTTGCGGTTCATGCGCGCGCCCGCCGAGCGGATGTAGTCGATCGCGCGGTTACGAGCGATGGTGAGAAGCCAGGGGCCAATCGCTCCCCGTTCCGCATCGAATGCCTGCGACCGGTTCCACACGCGCAGGAACGTTTCCTGCACCAGGTCTTCCGCGATGGCGGTGTCGTGAACGACGGCGACAATCACCGAGTATGCCAGCCGCCCGAAGCGGTCATAGAGTTCAGCCAGAGCCTGGTGATCGCGTCTTTTCAGACGCTCCACCAATTCACGATCTCCTTGCGGAATTTGCAGGCCGAGGAGCAGCCCAAGTAAGGTCATCTGGACGATTGTGCGTTAGTCAGGACAGCAATCGCCGCTATGCACGTTTATACGTTGCGGCCACCGGGCCGGATGCGGCGGCATAGAGACGTGGTTTGAGTATATCGGGTTTAGCGTTGCCGGTTCGACTCCTCCGGCGCTCGCCGGAAGTTCGAATAGGTGGTGACTTGTTCGATGGAGATGCGCTTCACCAGCGCCAGGCGGGCGGATGCGTGCAGGCCATTCCGCAGCGGCTCCCATACACCGTCGGGCATACGGCTCTGCTCCAGAAAAAGATGCGCGCCCTCATCCAGCTTCGCGATCAGCGAGAAACCGATCGAGATGGGTTCGAACGCATCTGCCTCTGCCTTGGCCCACGCGTAATCCTGCGAATCGATCCAGATCTTTCCGCGCACGTGTGGGAAGACGCCGGCGCGCATGTCCTGCGGTTTAAAGCCGGCGCGCGGTGATGCGATCAGCACCAGCGCCTTGCGGCCGGCCACTATCTCCTCGCCGGCCTGCTTGAAATCGAACGCATCGAGGATCTCCTGATTGAACTCGCGATCTTTGCGTTTCTTCTTTTCTGGATCGCGCGCGGTCTCGATCTCTTTCGCAATGTGCTGATCGTTCTTCTTCCGGTCGCTTGCGGTGACCGGCTTGCCATTGCGCGAGTTCAGCTTCCGCACCAACACCCCCTGCACGCGCACCTGTTCGTACGTGCTTACTTCTTCGGATTTCACAGAGCCGTCGGCATCATACTGCCGTTCCACCACGCGCGAATCGGAGATCCACGTATCCACCCGCTCCGCGTTTTTGGTTCCTGCCTCGAGAGACCTGCGCATGATGGCCACGCCGTCCGATTCGGCAGCGGCCGCACTCCCCGCCGCGACTGCGAGTGTCATCAGAACGGCCGCGATCCCCAGAACATTTCGCTGCTTCGATGTTGCGGCAATCACGAAGAGCTTCTTCATGCATTTTTTCCTTGACAAATTTTTTGAACAACCTTATATATGAATCACATTGCGATTTTCGAATCGCAAACTTTACATAGGGAGAATCAATCCGATGAAGAACGCAACCAAGAAGCCGGCCGCGAAGAAAAAAGCTGCTCCGAAGAAAAAGAAGTAGCCGCGGCGTCCGCAAGGACGATAGTGAGTTGTTCGACAAGGCCCCGATTCGTCGGGGCCTTTTTCTTTTTGTGGTCAGTTTGCGTCAGCACGCCGCGCCGGATTCCTGATTGCAGACGTGCTGATCGGAATCTGCGCGATCAGGCTTTCAGCTTGTAGCTGGGCGCGCCACCGAAGAAGGGCGGCTGCGGCTCCGGTCCCGGATTGCGGCCCATCTTGTCCATCTCGCTGAAATACACGCGGCGATTTTCATCCATCGCCACATTGGACATGATCACCGCGATCGCGTCGGACAGGCCGACTTCCATATCCGCGAGCGGACGGCCGCCGTTATGGACATTGTTGAAGAAGCTCTCGAGTTCCGTCTCCACCGGATTGCGGTCTTCGTCGGAAGTCAGAATCCCCTTCTGCGCCAGCCACTGTTTGGCAAACCCTCTCTCACGTTCGAAGAAAGGATCGGTCGGCTTCGGCATCTTCTCCAACGCCATTGCGATGGGGAAGCCGCGCTGCGCAACACCCGATACATATGTCGCTCCCGCCACGATCTTGGGCGTGGGTCCGGTGGCCGGCGTCACCTTGGCGGTCTCGGGTTCGCGGAACCACATCGCCGTCGGCAGCGTGCTCTCGCCATTCCCAACGGTGATTTCGATCGCGCCCTGTGTTCCCATGATGCACTCGGCCATTTCCGGCCGGCTGCTGTTCAGCATCGGCAGGTGCGAGTTGGTCGTGATGGCGCTGTACGTCATCTTGCGGCCCTTCGAGTACTGATAAATGAGCTGAATGTTGTCGTAAACATCGCGCCCATCGTGCCAGTAATCCAGCCCGCCTAATCCGATGACGAACTCCGGTGACGAACCGAAGATGTAATCGGCTACATCCGTCTGGTGCGAAGCGATCTCAGCCGCCAGGCCGCCGGAGTATTCGCGGTACATGCGCCAGTTCGCTTTGTACTTGCCGACTTTCGACGCATCGCCCTTCATGGTCCAGCCCGGATTGCGATGCCACTGCGCGTGGACGTGCGTCACATCGCCAAGCAGACCCTTGTCCACGATCTCTTTGGCCATTTGGTAGAACTTACTGTACCGGCGCTGCAGACCCACCTGCAGAACCTGTTTGCCATGCTGCGCATAAAGCGCCCGCAGCGCGTGCACTTCCTCCGGACGGAACACCAGGCTCTTTTCGCAGAATGTATGTTTCCCGGCCTGCAGCGCATCCTTGGTCACCGGATAGTGAGCGGAAAGATGGACGGCAATGATGACCGCGTCGACATCTTTATCGCCCAGCAGATTGCGGTAATCGGTGTAGAGCTTCGGATTCGACCCGGCGAGCTTCGCGCCGATGGCGGCATGGTCGCTATCCACATCGCAAACCGCGACACAGCGGCCGTTGTCTACCTTACTCAAATGGTGCAGCAGATACTGGCCGCGTCCGCCCACCCCGATGATGCCGTACTTCACCTGATCGGCGGCGGCGCGAACGGTGCGGATGGCAGGAGCGGCCTGCAGGGAAGAGGCAACAGCCGCGGCCGTTCCCGCGAGTTTCACAGCGGTGCGGCGGGTAAGATCAATGGGGTCGGAGGCGTTTTCAGGCATGGCTCTTTTCAGAAGTCTATTCCTTTTGATGGGATCGCGCAAACGTACCGAACCACGCAGCGCCCAGCCCGCTCGCGGACAGCATCGCGCATAGCCAGACGAACCAGTCGCCCAACCGGGCGTAAAGTGTCTCCCCTCGCAGATAGCCAAAGGGCAGAACTTCGGCAAGTTCGCGCCAGGAAGGCACTTCTTTCCTGATCCGTCCGGCTGGATCGATGGACGCGGAAATTCCGTTGTTCGTTACGCGCACAATCCAGCGGGCATTCTCGGCCGCGCGCATGCGAACGATTTGCAGATGCTGATAGCGCGCCGCCGTGGTTCCGAACCAGCTGTCGTTCGAAAGATTGAAGAGCACCGTGGCGCCCTGCCGCGCGAACTGGCGGATGTAGTTCGGGAACACGGATTCGTAACAGATGAAAGTACCGATGCCGTCGGCAACCACTGCGCGTGAACCGGGGGCAAACTCTCCCGCTTCGGCGGATACCTTTCGCGTCACGGCGCCGAACGGCCAGGGAACAAACTCACCGAAGGGCACCAGGTTCACCTTGTCGTAGCGGCTCACAAAGCGGCCTTCATCCGAAATCAGCAACGCGGAATTCAGCGGAGCCCCTGTTTGCGTATGACTGACAACGCCGGCGAGAAATTCCGTATGCGCGCGCCGCGCGATGGCCGGGAGATTCGGATCGTAGTCGTAGAGGGGCGCAGGCACTTCAGGCCATACGATGATCGCGACCGGAGCGGCGGGCTGCGAAATTTCCGCCAGGTGCCGATCGAGTGCCGCCACCGCGTCGTCGGACCAGGGGAAATCGTCGGGGATGTTCGGCTGCACCGCGAGCGCCGATGTCTCCGGCGCAGGGTGCGGAAGAGCCGGGAGAAGAAGCATCGGCACCAGCAGTAAGACGGCGATCCAGCTTCGCCGCGTTTGCGCCGTCAGCAAAGACGAAAGCAGCGCGAGGACGAACGAGATCCCCCAGACTCCCGTGACCGGAGCGAGGCGCGGCAGCAGCGGCCAATCCATCGCGGCGTTCCCGAGCACCAGCCAGGCGAAACCGGTATGCGTGTGCGTCCACTCGAACAAAGTCCACAGCGCTGCCACCACGGCTGGCGCCCACCAGAAGCGAACCAGGAAGCCGGCAAGCCAGGCGAAGAGGCCCATCTGAATCGCCTTCGCGAGGCAGAACAGCAGAAACAGCGCCCAGCTTTCCGGAGTGCTCATGCCGCCATGTTCGCCCAGCGTGGATTGAATCCAGTAACAAACGCCGAACCAGTAAATCAATCCGGCGCCATAACCAATCAGGAACCGGCGCCATCCCCGCGGCTCGCGCGCAACGGCGAACAGCAAAGGGATCAGCGCGAACGGCGCGAGGTATGTGAGATTCCACTTCGGCTGCGCCAGTACCAGCAGAAGTCCGGTGAGAATGCCGATCAAGCTTGCCGGTTCGCTTCTTCGCTCACCAGATCGGCCATGTATGAGCTGCGTACCAGCGGGCCGCTGAATACCATGCGGAACCCGAGCGAAAGCCCGTAATCCCGCCACTCCTCAAACCGCTCCGGTGTAATAAACTCCCGCACCGGCAGATTGCGCCGGGTGGGCTGCAGATATTGACCGATGGTCGCGACATCCACATCGCGCTCGCGCAGGTCGCGCAACAGTTGCCGCACTTCCTCGTCCGTTTCTCCGAGGCCCGCCATGAAACCGGATTTCGTCAGCACGTCCGGCCGATGCCACCGCGCAAACTCGAGCACCTCGAGAGATTGCCGGTAGTTCGCCTGCGGGCGAACGCGCCGGTACAGTCGCGGCGCCGTCTCCATGTTGTGGTTGAAAACATGCGGCCCGGCATCCAGCACGCGCGCCACGGCCGAAGTATCGCCACAAAAATCCGGCGTCAACACCTCTACGCGGGCATCGGGAAGCGCGCGGCGCACTTCGGTCACCGTCTCAGCGAAGTGATGCGACCCGCCGTCGCTCAGATCATCGCGATTCACGCTCGTGATCACCACATAGCGCAGCTTCATCTCCGCCGCCATGCGCGCCACGTTGGCCGGCTCGGTCACGTCGAGCCGCATATCGTGCTTGGCCGGGTGCCCCTTCGGCACGGAACAGAACCCGCACCCGCGCGTGCAGTGATTCCCCAGTATCATGAACGTCGCGGCGCCACGATGAAAGCACTCGTGAATGTTCGGACAGCGGGCCGATTCACAAACCGTATGCAGATTCAGCGCGCGCAGCCCGGACTTAAGCTTATTCAGCGATTCGAAATGCGTTGGCCCTTTGCGCGCCCACTCCGGAAGCCGGGGTCCGCGCGGCGCTGCAATCTGAACGAGAGTTTCCGGCACAGCCTTCTATTTGGAGACGACGGATTCGAAGCCGAGATCCTTTAAATTGGTCTTCGCTTTCGCCAGCGAAGGGGTGTCGCTGAACGGCCCAACCAGGACACGGAACAACTCCGGCTTGGAACTTTCCCCGATCAGCGCGCTCAAGCCGCGCCGCCGCAACAGCGCCACCATCTTCTCCGCTTCGGGCAGCTTTACCGCCATTACCTGCAGATACTGATGGCCCGGCGCGCTCTGCACCGCGACCGGCGTGGAGGATTCCGTTGCGCTCGGCTTTTCCACCGGTGCGACATTTGGCTCCGAACGAGTCACCCCGCCAGATGGGGGACGTGCGGCCGCGGTCTCCCGCGAGGCCGTATCCGGCGGCGGTGCGGCATCTCTCGCAGACGGCGCGGAAGGTTCCGGCGCTATCGGCCGCGCGGTTTCCGGCGCAGGGCTTGTGTTGGCACTCGCGTCCTTGTCCTTTGCCGCATTGCCGCCGGTATTGCGGCCAATGATGTAGCCCATGGTGAAGAACACGCCCAGCAGCGCGACCACCACGAAAAATGCGCTCAGCAGTTGCTTGTTGCCGAGGACCAGTTCCTGCTCGTTCTCCGTGCGCGTCATCAACTGTCTCTATTGTCCGCCGATTTGCTGTAGCTTGTCAGCGCCGTGTTCAGCGCGGAGAGAATATCGAGAGGGAGCGGGAACACGATCGTCGTATTCTTCTCCACCCCAATTTCCACCAGCGTCTGCAGATAGCGCAGCTGCAGAGCGGCTGGCTGCTGCTGAATCACCTCGGCGGCCATGGCCAGCTTCTCCGCCGCGCTGTACTCGCCTTCCGCATGGATGATTTTGGCGCGCCGGTCGCGCTCGGCTTCGGCCTGCTTCGCGATGGCGCGCACCATCTGCTCCGGCAGGTCCACCTGCTTCACTTCCACCATGTTGACCTTTACGCCCCACGGCGACGTGTGCTGGTCCAGGATGCTCTGCAGCCGCAGATTGAGTTTCTCGCGCTGGCTGAGCAGTTCGTCCAGATCCACTTCCCCCAGCACGCTGCGCAGAGTGGTTTGCGCCAGCTGCGAGGTGGCAAACAGGAAATTGGACACTTCCAGAATCGCCAGCTTCGGATCGATCACGCGAAAAAAGATTACGGCATTGACCTTGATCGACACGTTGTCGCGCGTTACCACGTCCTGTCCCGGAACTTCGAGCGTATCCACCCGTAGCGAAACACGCACAATCCGGTCCAGCGGAGCAAACACCAGGATCACGCCGGGACCCTTCGTGTTCGGCAGCATGCGGCCCAGACGAAAGATGACGCCTCGTTCGTATTCGGCCAGGATCTTGATCGACGAGATCAGATACAGGGCGACAACAAACGCCACCAGAAGCGGTAAGGCCATCATGAGGCTTTCATTTTATCGTCCGCTGGTTCCACCGTGAGGTGAAGTCCATTGATGGCGACCACGCGGGCAGATCTGCCGGCAGGGATGGGCTCGGCTGACGAAGCACTCCAGTATTCGCCGTGAACGAAGATCCGGCCCGCGGGGTTCAGGTCTTCCACCGCGGAGCCAACCTCCCCGATCATCGCGGCAGCGCCAGAAATGGCTTTGTTCGCGCGTGCGCGTGCCGCAATGGTCACCAGGAATGCCGTGATCAGCGCGAACGGCAGGGCAACGGCCACCGCTACTGAAACGCGGATGCGCAGTTCCGGCAGAGGGCTGTCGATCAGCAGAAGCGCTCCCAGCGTCAAAGCCACTGCGCCGCCGCCCGCAAGCACTCCGTGCGATGCGAATTTCACTTCGAGCGCGAAGAACAGAAACGCGAGCACCATCAGTGATGCGCCCAGAGAGCTGATGGGCAGCACCGAGAGAGCGGCCAGCGCCAGCAATGCGCTGATGGATCCCGCCACACCCGGAAAAATCAGGCCGGGCGCATTGAACTCGGCATAGATTCCGAGTGCGCCGAGCACCAGGAATATCAGGGCCAGATTCGGATCGCTCAGGAATGTCAGCAGGCGCTCGCGGACGGAAGGAGTGTAGTGAACCACAGCCGCACCCGCGGTATGAAGCGTTTGCGTCGAGCCATGCAAGCGCGTGATCACCCGGCCATCCAACTGGCGCAGCAGCGCGCTTTCATCTGCCGCGATGAGTTCGATCAAATGGTTGTCCAGCGCTTCGCGGTCCGTGAAGGACTTGCTGGCATACACCGTTTGTTCCGCCAGTCCGGAGTTCCGCCCGCGCCGCGTGGTCAGGCTGCGCATCAGAGCGGCGGCGTCGTTCTCCACCTTCTGTTTCATCACCGGGTCCATCTGCCCCGAAAGAGCCACCGGGTGCGCCGCGCCCGTGTTTGTTCCCGGCGCCATGGCGGCCAGGTCGCCCGCCTCCAGCACAAAGAAACCGGCGGAAGCGGCTCGTACCCCGGCAGGGCCAACCCACGTGATCACCGGGACCGATGATGCGATGATGCTCTGCACCATCAGCCGCATGGAATCCATCAGGCCGCCCGGCGTGTCGAGCCGAACAATCACCATCGCGGCCGAGCGCTCCTGTGCATCTCTCAAGGCATGCGAAAGTAGTTCGGCGCTGACGGGGGTAATCGGTCCGGTGACCTCCACGGAAAGAACGGAAGAGGGAGCGGCCTGTAACAGGCCGGAGCCGATTACCAGAGTGATCGCTCTGAATATCCAGCGCATGACAGTCTCACAATGCCGTTGATGGAATGTAAGCAAAAACGCGTTTATCGGTCCAATAGAAAGCTTTTGCGTGCATCTATTTACATGACCGGATAAACTATTTGAGAACGTATCTACATTATGCCTAAAAAAACAATAGTCAGCGAAGTGGCAAGCGCTCTGGGGACGGCCGCGGCGCGGGTGGAGTCGTTGCAGCCGAAGCGCAGCTCTGGAACGAAGCACGCCAGGGCAACCAGGATCGAAGTCCCGCAGGAACCTTCGTCGAAGCAGGTCGTGGAAGAGCCCGAAGCGGCATCCGCCGTAAGCATCGATTACGCCGAAGTGGCACGTCTGGCCTATCACAACTGGCAGGCGCGCAATGGACACGGCGGTTCTCCCGAAGAGGATTGGATGAAAGCCGAACAGGAAGTTATCGCCCGGTCAACCCGGTAGCGCCCCCTCAGTATTTCCTCAGTACCGCCATCAAACGTCCCTGTACCTGCAGATCACGAGGATGCACATAAATAGGCTTCAGCATTGCGTTCGCAGGCTGAAGCCTGACCATCCCACCGGGTTCCCGATAGAAGCGTTTCAAGGTTGTATCTGACCCGGCAACCAGCGCCACGATGATGTCCCCGTCCCGCGCTTCGTGAACACGTTCCACCAGGATCATGTCGCCATTGCAGATATGATCGTCAACCATCGAGTCGCCTCTTACCTCCAGAGCGAACGTATCCTTCGAACCCACGAAATCCGCGAAACTCAAAGTGGCGCGCTGCTCCACCGCTTCTACGGGTGAGCCTGCGGCTATTCGCCCCAGAAGCGGCACTTCCATCTGCGCACTTTGCTTCTGTCTTCGCTGCTCCTGTAAATACTTTGGCGCTACTTCAATGGAGCGGCTCTGGTTGAAAGAACGCTTGAGGTAATTCTTACTTTCCAGGGCGCCGATATGCTTATGAACAGTGGCAAGCGATGCCAGCTTTAAAGCCCCGGCAATTTCCTCATAGCTGGGGCTGTAGCCGTTCTCCTCGACGAACTTCGCGATAAAGTCCACCACTTCCTTCTGCCTGCGAGTGAGCGCCATGGCTCTATCATATGGCGAAGAAAAGGGGAACGCCAGTAAAAAAGCGCGCGCAGCGCTTTAGAAAACGAACCGAACGGCGGCCTGGGCGCGACGGGCAGTGGTACCGTCGGGCGCAATCTGTGTCTGCAGAATGGAGCCGTAAGATGCGTTGGGCACCAGAGCGATTACTCCGTTCAGCGCGCCAGCCGTCTGCTTGATGGCCGTGTACTGCTGCGTCACCAGCGGACCGGAGCCGCTCACGATCACGTGATTGAATAGGTTGAAAGCCTCAAACATCAGGTAAACCTTCAGGCGCTCCCCGAATACCGGAAGCAGCTTCGAGAGCCGCGCGTCCGTGCGGTACTGCGGCCCGATGTTTAGAGCGGAGGTGGATTCGAAGGGCACGCGGTTCGACCCGTTGAGTCCGTTGAGCGAGCCCGTGCTAAGTACCCCGGGAGCGCCACTCTGCACGCGGATATTCGGAACCAGCGGCTGCGAGGAGGCCGCTACATCCACCAGCGAGATCTGCCACCCGTTCACCAGATACTTCGCGGCGAAGCTGTCGCCGTGCATGAAAGTCGGCGAGGCAATCAGGCTGACCACCAGACGGTGGCGCTGGTCGATGGAGCTGGAGCCTTTTTCGTCCCGGTAATCGCCGTTGAACACGGAAGTCGGGAAAGTAGATCCGAAGAGCGTGTTGCCGCCGCCGCCCTGGTTGTAATCGATGGCGTGGCCATAAGTATAAGCGAGCGAGCCCTGCAGCCAGTTCGAATAGCGGCGGTTCGCCTGAACCAGCAGAGCGTTGTAGTAGCTGTTGCCGTTCGATTCCAGCTGATACACGGCTCCGTACGCCGGGTTGATGCGCTGCGTGTAGAGCGGAGTGGTGTAGCTGCTCACCTGATTTCCGCTGGCATCCAAAATCGGGAAGGTATAGCTGGTGGTCGGGTTGGCTACGTTCGCGTCGCGCGTTTCCAGAAGGTGAAGCCCGCGGCTCCAGACATAAGAAACGGTGAGACTGGTGTTTTTCGCGATCTGACGCTCCACCGCGATATCCACCTGCTGCGAGTACGGATTTCGCCAACTCTTATCCAGATACAGGATGCTCGCGCTGCCGGCCACGCTCGGCTGGCTGGCCAGAGGCGCGGGGAATACGGGACCGCCGGCCGCGATCAGCGCCGCCGTGCCCAGAGTATAAGTGGCCTGATACACGCCGTTGGTGACAAAGGCGTTCTCGACAGTGGAGCTGGTGTAGCGATTGAAGAAGATGCCGTAGCCGCCGCGCAGCGCGGTCTTCTCATTCAGCGCGTAGGCGACGCCGAAACGCGGAGAGAAATTCAGCCGGGTCTGCGGAATCGTGGAGGTCTGCGGGAAGGCGGGATTGGTAACGGTCGGCTGCGGGAGCACGGAGACGTCATACCGCAGGCCGGGGCTGATGGTCAGTTTCGGCGTGGCTTTCCACTGGTCCTGCACGAAAAATCCGAGCTCGTTCAGATTCGTATCCACCACCGGGTTGCCAAATGCCTGACTGTAGCTGCTGTAATCCTTGGAACCGGTGGTGTTCCCGGTGTAGTCCATCGCGAAGGCGGTCAGGGTAGGGAAGGAATACGTGCCGAAGCGATTGGCCAGACGGCTCACATAATCTTCCACATGCGAATAATCCACTCCGAACTTGATGCTGTGCGGACCCACAATCCAGGAGTAGGTATCAGCGATCTGAAAACGCTGTTCGCTCGGGTTCAGACGAGGATAACCGTTGGCATAACCCACATTGCTGATGCCGTTCACGGTGAGTGACACGGGTCCGATGGAAGGCAGCAGGCTCGGGCTGGCCGGATCGTACTGACGATCCTTAAACCATCCAAACCGGAGTTCGTTGACTGCGGCGGGAGACACCACATAAGTCCAGCTTGCGCGTCCGGTCCGGTCGAACACGTTGGTGTTGGCGTTGTTGCCGATGGCGGATCCATCGCTCAGCGAGAGCTGCGTCTGAATGCCGTTGGGAGACCGGAAATCGACGTAGTTCATGCTGAAGCTGAAGGAGCTTCGCTCGCTCGGGCGGTAATCCACCTTGCCAAACAGCAGGTTCACATCGGAGGTGCGCGGCACCAGCTGCGTATCGATCCGGTTTTGCAGGTAGGCCACGGCAGCGCTGCACTGCGCGGCAGTAGCGGTACAGTTCGGCGTCTTCGTGCTGGCGTTGATCGGAATGTAATTGCCGTTCTGATCGAAAAGTCCGCTGGTGTTACTTAGGTTGGAGGAAACAATCGGCTCATTGCGGCGCTGCAGTTCCCCATTGAAGAAGTAGAACAGCTTGTCTTTCACCACAGGTCCGCCAATGCTGGCGCCCGCCTGATGCCGCCATTCCGGTGGGTTCACGCCGTGAGCCGTCACGTCGGTCGCGTTCAAGGTGCGGTTGCGAAAGAACCAGTAGGCCGTGCCGTGGATGCCGTTGCCGCCGCTGCGAGTAACCGTGTTGACCACACCTCCCGAGGCGCGTCCGTACTCGGCCAGGAAGTTGCTGGACACCACCTGAAACTCCTGCACCGCGTCCTGCGAGATGTTATACGCGCGGGTGCGGCCGGCATTCTCGTCATAAAAGGCATTCGTCGTATCGTTGCCATCGGTCAGGAAGGTGTTGCCGCCCGGATTGCCGCGGAAGGCAAGCAGGCCGAATGCGCCATCGCTCGTCACGCCAGGAGTCAGCAGAACGAACGAATCCACGCGCCGTCCGTTAATGGGCAGATCCAGAATCTGACGGCTGGTGACAACAGTCGAAACGTCCACCTTGGTGTCGTCAATGATCGGCGCTTCGGCGCTGACATCCACCTGCGTGGCAGACGACGAAACCGTCAGGAGAGCGTTCAATGTCACGTTCTCTCCCACCGCGACCGTCACGTCTTTCACCGCGTACCCGGCGAAGCCCGTCTTATTGATCGTGACCGAGTAGCCGGATGCCGGGACCAGTGCCGGCGCGCTGAAAGCACCGGCTGCATTTGTCTCCAGTTCCCGCCGAAGGCCCTTGGACTCATTCTCAATCAGCACCTTCGCGCCGGCTACGGATGCACTGCTGGCGTCACGTACTGTTCCTGAGATGCCGCCGAAGCCGGATACCTGCGCAAAGGCCGAAGGTAACACTGCTGCGAGAAAACCTACTAACGTAACGCTGCGAAGATTCATGCAAGACCTCTAAAGAATAAGTTCGGAACTGACGGCTCTCACCAGAATAAAAGACAGCGTGTTACAGGTTAATAACAACCACGGAGAAGCCGCAAAGCCCACAAAGCAATTGGTCCCACGTTAGCACAACCAGGCCCGCGGATGACAGGATCGGTCGTTTTCTTAACTCAGGCTGAACGGATCCACGTCGATCACCAGAGCGGTTGCGCTCCACTTCTGCGCACGTCCGAAATCCACAGCGCGCCGCAGCAGTAAGTTGAGAGACTTCCGGCTGGCCGCCTTGATCAGAAACTGATACCGGTATTCCGCCTTCAGCCGGGGAACAGGCGCCTCTGCCGGTCCCATGATCTTGATCTGCTCAGGCGCGGGGTCGAACTCCCTCCCGAGTTCCGCGCTCATGCGCAGCGCATCTTCCTGCTTCTCCCCGCGCACCAGAATGTTCGCCATCGCAGTGAACGGAGGGTAGTGCATGAACCGCCGGAACTGCAGTTCCTTTTGATAGAACGCTGCATAATCCTGCGCCGCCGCCAGACGAACGGCATAATGGTCGGGATTGATGGTCTGCACCAGCACCACGCCAGGCAGCTTGCCGCGTCCCGCCCGTCCGGCCACCTGCGTCAGCAGCTGAAACGTCCGTTCCGCCGCCCGAAAATCCGGCAGGCCCAGACCAATATCGGCGGAAACCACTCCCACCAGCGTCACGTTCGGAATATCGTGACCCTTTGCAATCATCTGCGTGCCCACCAGGATGTCGAACTCACGATCGCGAAAGCTCTGCAGAATGGTTTCGTAATGGCGCTTGCCGGCCACGGTGTCACGGTCCAGGCGTGCGATGCGAGCCGTCGGGAACTGGTTGTGCAGCTCATCTTCCACCTTCTCTGAGCCCACTCCCAGGAAGTAGATATGCTCACTCTGGCACTTCGGGCATTGCGAAGGTACCTTCTCCGCATAATTGCAGCAGTGGCACAGCAGCCGCCGGTCGCGACGGTGATAGGTCAGTGTGAGCGAGCAGTTGATGCACTGCACCCGCTCGCCACACGCGCGGCACGCGACGAAAGTTGAAAATCCGCGTCGATTGAGCAGAACGATCGTCTGCTCCCCATTGTCCAGACGCGCCTGCAGCTGATCGAGCATCGCGCGTGAAAACGTGGTCTGTTTGCGCGTCTCCAAAAACTCCTGCCGCATGTCGATCAGATCCACCCGCGGCATCGGCCGAGCTTCCACACGCTCGGGCAGCTCCAGCAGCGTGTACTTGCCCTTTTCCGCGTTGTAGCGGCTTTCCAGACTCGGCGTTGCCGAACCGAGCACCACGCACGCGGCTTCATGCTGCGCCCGAACAATCGCCACGTCGCGCCCGTTGTAGCGCGGCGTTTCTTCCTGCTTGTAGCTCTGGTCGTGCTCTTCGTCCACCACAATCAGGCCCAGGTTGCGCATCGGCGCGAACACCCCGGAACGCGTTCCCACCACCACGCCCGCCCCTCCCGAACGGATTCTGCGCCACTGCTCCGTGCGCTCGGAGTCGCTGAATGCGCTGTGCAGAATCGCCACGCGATTGCCGAACCGCGCGAAAAACTGGCCGGCCATCGCAGGCGTCAGCGCGATCTCCGGCACCATTAGCAGCGCGCTTCGCCCCAGCGCCAGCGTGGCGTCGATCGCCTTGAGATAAACTTCCGTCTTCCCCGATCCGGTGACCCCATGCAGCAGAAATGTGTGGAACCGGCGCGCTTCAATGCCCGCCTGAATGCTCTCAAATGCTGTGCTCTGCGCCGCATTCAGAGGATGCCGTACGCCTGCATGCACCGCCGCAACAGGCATCACTTCGCGTGTCACATGCAGTGCGCCTTTCCGCGCCAGCGCGCGTGCCGCGGCGCTGGCATTCTTCACCTGCGCTTCCACTTCGCCGAGATTGTGCGTGCCCGGATGCAACTGCAGAAACGCAATCAGTTCGCGCTCCGCTTTGGGAAGCTTGCCCGCGGGATCGCTGCCGTTCAGTTCAATGCGCATACTCTGCGACGCCGCCCGCAGCGGGTCGCGCGCCTCGCTGGTGTGCTCAGCCGCTACCAGGCCTTTCTTCTCGAGCGAACGCAGCAGCCGGTCCGCCAGAGGGAACTTTTTCTTCAGATAAGCCGCTGAAAGGGAGCGACCTTCCAGCGTCCGAAGCAGATTGGCCGCCTGATCGTCCGGCGCCGCATCCAAGGTAAGCTGGCGCGCCGCATCCCGCCCAGCGTCGGTCAGCGAATAGATTTTGCCGGTTCGAATTTCCGAGCCCAGCGGCAGCATCGCCCGCAGAACCTCGCCCAGAGGAGCGCAATAATAGCCGGAAATCCAGCGTGCCAGCGCAATCAGGTCGGCGCTCAAAACGGGTTCCGAATCCACCAGACGAAGCGCATCCCGCAGCGTCCCCGCGGGCTTCTCGCTGTGGCACGCCAGAATCACGCCGGTCAGTTTCCGTGGTCCGAATGGAACGATAATCCGGCAACCCGGCTGCACCCGGTGCTGCAGCGTCACCGGAAGTGAGTATGTGAACGGATGATCCAGCGGAACCGGCAGACTGACGTCACAATAGTGGGGGAACAACTAATGAAAGTCTACGAAATTTGCGAGACGAAAGGCATCGATTCGCTCCAAACCGCCGAGCGGAACGAGGCTCCCCCCGGTCATGGCGAGGTGGTCGTGCAGATGCGCGCCGCATCGCTGAACTATCGCGACCTGTCGGTTGTCCGAGGCTCCTATGGCCGGGGAGCGAAGCTGCCGCTTGTACCGCTGTCCGACGGCTCGGGCGAGGTGATCGAAATCGGTCCAGGCGTGACGCGCTGGAAAGTCGGCGATCGTGTCGCCGGCATTTTCATGCAGTCCTGGCTTTGCGGCGGCGTCGACGACGCCAAAGCGGCTTCAGCTCTCGGCGGCGCCATCGACGGTGTGCTGGCGGAACGCAGAGTCTTCCCCCAGGATGGTCTTGTGCGGGTACCCGAGCACCTGTCTTTTGAAGAAGCCGCCACCCTGCCCTGCGCTGCCGTAACCGCGTGGAACGGATTGAGCGGCGTCAAGCCGGGTGACCGCGTTCTCGTGCAGGGAACCGGCGGGGTCTCCCTCTTCGCGCTGCAGTTCGCGCGCATGGCCGGCGCCGAAGTCGTCGCGACCTCGAGCAGCGACGAGAAGCTCGAGCGCGTCCGCGCCATGGGCGCTTCGAAAACCATCAATTACAAATCCACGCCCGATTGGGAGAAGCCAGCCGCAGGCGTGGATTACGTAATCGAGGTCGGCGGCGCCGGCACACTCGGAAAATCAATGCGGGCCGTTCGCATGGGCGGAACCATTGCGCTTATCGGCGTCCTCACCGGAAACACCGGCGAGGTCAATCCCACTCTGCTGCTGGTCAAAACCATAAAACTACAGGGCGTCTATGTCGGTTCGCGCGATATGTTCGAAGCGATGAACCGGGCCATCTCTTTGCATGCGATGCGTCCCGTGGTGGATCGCGTGTTTGGGTTCGACGAAGCGCGGGATGCATACAGACACATGGAAAGCGGGGCACACTTTGGAAAAATCGTTATCCGGTTCTAAACCCGTCGCGGTGGTCACTGGGGCGTCCAGCGGCATCGGCGCGGCTTTCGCAAGAGCCCTCGCCGCTGGAGGCTACAGCGTGCTCGCCGTGGCGCGGCGCGAAGAAAAACTGCGGGCGCTGCAAAGCGAGATCGGCGGCGAAATCCTGATCGCCGATCTTGCAACGGATCAGGGCATTGCATCTGTCGAGCAGTGGATCCTTAACTCGGGCAGCGTCGATATGCTGGTCAACAACGCCGGCCTCGGAACCAAGGGCCGGTTTTGGGAAGCCGCGGAAGACGGCCAGATTGCCATGCACCAGGTCCACGTCATAGCCACCATGCGCCTCACCCACGCCGCCCTGCGCGGCATGGTTGCGCGGGATCGCGGAGCCGTCATAAATGTATCTTCGGTAGCCGCCTTCGGGCAGAGTGGCGCGGGCAGCGTCAGCTATTCCGCTACTAAAGCGTGGATCAACAGCTTCACCGAAGGCATTGCCCTCGAACTCAAGAGCGTGGATTCCCAGGTGCGCGTGCAGGCATTGTGCCCCGGATTCACCATATCTGAGTTCCACGAAGCAGTGGGAATGGACGTCTCCGGCATTCCGCGCAATCTCTGGATGTCCGCCGCGGAAGTGGTGGACGCCTCGCTGCGCGGCCTCGCCCGCAATGAGCTCTATGTCATCCCCGGGTGGCGCTACCAGGCGTGGGTGGCCATTCAGAAGGCCCTGCCGCGTCAGCTGGTCCAGAGTGTGGCCGGCCAATCCCTGAAGAAATTCCGGAAATTCAAAAATGCTTGAGATCCAGAGCCTCAACCATGTCGGACGCACAACGAAGAACCTGGCCGCCAGCATCCGTTTCTATGTGGACGTCCTCGGCTGCCGCGAAATCTCGCGTCCCGGCTTCTCGTTCGGAGGCGCATGGCTGTACTTGGCAGGCATGCAGTTTCACCTGATCGAAGATCTCACCACGCCCGATCCACCCGAAGGTATCAACCCGCGTGAGAACCATATCGCTTTCGCCGTGGCCGACGTGGATGCCATGGAGATGCGGCTGCGGACCCTGGGTGTCGCCTGCCAGCGCAATCTGATTCCCGATCGCGGCATCCACCAGATCTTTTTCCGCGATCCCGATGGCTGGCTGATTGAGATCGGCAAATACGGCGTCATCGACGCGTAGCGCCGGCAATCAGGGGAGGGGCGCCGCTTTGCTGTCGCGCTGCCGCAGAAATCCCTCAGCCTGCGGGAAGCCGCTTTCGGTTCCGCGAAAACGCGTCAGTTCTACTTGTTTCGGATACCACTTGTCCGGCTGCTGCGAAGCGTGCGCATAGCAGGCTGCGCGCCGGCGTGGCTCAACGGATGAAATGTCCACGTACTCGTTCGGAGAGAATGCCAGCGTGTCTTCAGCCACTTCGTAGTAGTAAAGAGCAAAGCGCCTGCCGCCCTTAAGCCATGCGTCCAGTGTCAGCGTGGAAACCGCCCGGTGGTCACGGTGGCTGTCGATGGGCCACTGCGTAAACACCACATCCGGGCGTTCCGCGCGAAGCTGGCGGGCAAACGCTTCGTAGTGATCGTCGTCAACGGCCGCATGCCCATCCACCTGGCTGGCAAACACGGGCCGTGCCTTCAGCAATTCGCAGGCCTTCTGCGCCTCGGCACTCCGAATGTCCGCGCACCGGCCCAATGGAGCGCCGCCGCACCATCCCTGTCCGCGGTTCAGATACATCACTGCCACATCGTGGCCCAGATCCCCGTACCGTGCAATAGTTCCGGCGCAGCCGCACTCCGGGTCACCCGGATGGCCGCCGGTAAACAGAATACGCAGGCGCGTGGTTGTTGCGGCGGCGCGCAGAGGTATCGCGCAGGCCGAGAGCAACAAGCTCCGTCTCGAAACGAACACGCCGCAGTATAACCGCTTTTAAGAGAAGAACCTAAGCGCCGTCGGAACCCTGCAGTTTCACGATCTTGTTATACAAACCAAGAATCAGCAGCGTGGGAGCCCAATGACCCACGAAGTTGGCCTTCTTTTCGTCGCCAGTGATCTGGAAGAAAAGAGAGAGGCCGATGGAACCCATCGCGGCCCAGAGCCACGTGTCCGAGGGAAGCTTGGCAGTCTGCTGTTCAATGGAACGGGCGATTGTACCTTCGCGGTGTTCCGGAGACGGTTGGTGAATCGGGTTATCGACGAGTGTTGGCATAACTTTTACTATGATTCCGATCTTGCTCCATCGGTGCAGGATTTGCGTTACCCTGAACCAATCCAATGAGACGGAAATCACTGATCCTGGCGGCTGGTGCGTGGTGCTTTTTACAGGCCCAGGATGAACCCAATCCGAAAACGCTCATCCCCCAGCCAATGCTCGAAGCCATTGCCAACGAGGTCAGCGGTACCCTCGCGTTCCAAAGCATTCTGGACCTTGCCGGATATGAGCACGACCGGCTTGCCGAAGAGTACCGCACCACTTATCGGGAAGCCGCCTACATTGAGCAAAAGGCAAAGCAGTACAACCTCGAGGATGTTCACATCGAGCGGTTCAAGCTCCCCACCAAAACCTGGGACGGCGAACAGGCCGAGTTATGGCTGCTGGGCAAGAACGGATCGAAGCGACTGATCATGAGCTACCGCGATGTTGCGGCATCGCTCGCGCCCGGAAGCAAGTCCGGCGACGTCACCTCCGAACTCGTGTGGGTGGGGGCGGGAACGGATAAGAAAGATTACGCAGACAAGAACGTCGCTGGCAAGCTGGTACTCGCAAGCGGCGGCGTGGGCCCCGTCCATAATCTGGCGGTGCGCGAATTCGGCGCGGCCGGTGTAGTCTCGTTCGCCAACGAAACCGGCAAGCCCATCGAGCATCCCGACGAGATCGCCTGGCAGAATCTGGGCGGCCGCGGAGGCGCCGCCGGCGGCAAGACCACCTTTGGCATCATCCTCTCCCACCGCTTAGGCACGGAACTGGTGGAGATGGCCGAAAAACACGAAACACTGAACGTCCACGCTATCGTGAAGGCCACGGAATACGACGCCGAAATGCAAGTGCCCACATGCGTGATCAAGGGGAACGGCGAGAGCAAACAGGAACTCGCCATGACCGGTCACCTGTTTGAGGGCATTGCCAAGCAGGGCGCCCTCGATGACGCCTCGGGAAGCGCGACGGCACTCGAAGTGGCTCGTGCGTGGAAGAAGCTGATTGATGCCGGTGTGCTGCCGCGTCCGCGCCGCACTATTCGCTTCCTCTGGATCCCCGAGATTCAGGGCACCCGGGCCTATCTGGAGCGCTATCCCGAAGAGGCGAAAAACATGGTCGCTGCCATCTCCATGGATATGGTGGGCGAGGATGTCACGAAGAACCACAACAGCCTGCACCTGATGCGCACGCCGTATTCCGTCAACAGCTTCATCAACGAAGTGACCCAGCAGTATTTCGAATACGTGGGCGATACCAATCGCGAGAAGGTGCAAAACCGCAGAGTCGCCTACAGTTATCGCTTTCCGATCCTCGACCCGCAGGGCACGCGCGATCAGTTCTACTTCAACATCGACAAGCATTACGGCTCGAGCGACCACGCCGTCTTCCTGCAGTTTGGCATTCCCGCCGTGCTGTTCAATAACTGGCCGGATGTGGGTTATCACACCAGCGAAGACCGTGTTTACAATGCCGATCCCACTCAGCTGAAGCGCGCTGCCTTCATCGGTGTCGCCAGCTTAAGCACCATGGCCAATGCGGCGGGCGCCTCCGCTTTGCGAATTGCCGAAGTGGCTGCGGGCAACGCAGCCGAGCGCACCGGCGCGCAGCTTGGTCTCGCGCTGCAAATGGTTGGGAACGGAGAAGCCATGGCGGATGCCGCCAATCTGGTACATCAGTCGTACGTTCGGGAAGCGGAGGCGATTCGCTCAGCCGCGGTGCTCGCAGAGAATGCCGGTGCGGCGGCGAAAATCGAGCAAATGGCGAAAACCTTTGCCGAGACCGGGGAATCCGGCGATATGGCGCGCCTGAAACAATACGCGGAATTGATCGGCGCGAGCACTGTCTCGCGGACCATGACCGATGAAGAGCGAAAGGCCGCGCGCCTGGTACCCGTCCGTCTGAAACCCGCGCCTTCCAGCTTCGGCGGCGGCGCTGGATCGGGAGCCGCGGCGGGTGCTCCGCGTGCCGATCCCGCCGAAGCTTCGCGCCAGCAGTACAACACCATGGAAATGCGCGGATTCGCGGACGGCAGGCGCACGGTGCTCGATATCCGCAACGCGCTTTCCGCGGAATACGGGCCGCAGCCGGTGGCTAAAGTCCTCGCGTTCTTCGAGGGCGTTGCCAAGACCGGGGAGTTCGAACTCAGGGAAACGACAGCCGCGCACTAAGCGGCCGCCGCTCCCTTCGCACTGTTACGGCTGCAGGACCACTTTCATCAGATTCGAATCGTGCTTGTACAGGCGATCGAACCACTCCGGCCCTTCCGCCAGTGGCGCCAGGGCGCTGATGATTGGGCCCACCTTGATGGCTCCCCGCGCCAGCAGGTCGATGCACTGCGGATATTCTCCGTTCGATGCGCACGAGCCCTGCAGCCGGATCTGGCGGCTCACCACCACCTGCAGCGGAATCTCGATGTCGGGCGAGATGTTGCCAACCAGCGTGACCGTGCCGCCCTTCCGAACGCTCTGAATCGCGGTTTTGATGGGACTGCTCGCGCCCACGCATTCGATCGCCACATCCGCGCCGCGCCCGCCATTCAGTTCCGCAATCCGCGCCGGAGCATCGCAGGTCTTCGGGTTCACGCCTTCATCCGCCCCCAGCTCTTTCGCCACTTTCAGCTTCGCGTCGTCCAGATCGACAGCGATCACCCGTGTGGCGCCGGCAAGCTTCGCCGCCTGCAACGTCAGCAGACCGATCATGCCCGCTCCCACAATCACCACCGTGTCGCCCAGCCGGATGCCCGAGATACTCACCGCGTGAACGCCAATGGAAACGGCCTCGATCAGCGCGGCATGTTCATAAGCGAGCGCATCCGGGATGTGATACGCGATATTCTGCGGCACCAGCACAAACTCGGCAAACGCGCCGTTGCGCCGGAACTCCCCGCACGAAACGCCCAGCACCTGCCGGTTATCGCAGAGGTTAATATCGCCGTGGGTGCAGAAGAAGCACTTGCCGCAGGAAACGGTGGAGTCGAAAGTCACCCGGTCGCCGGGTTTGTAGCCTTTCACGTTCGCTCCCACGGCTGAGACTTCGCCCGCCGCCTCGTGGCCCATCACCACCGGTGGAATGCGCCGGCCGGTGCTGCCGTCAAAGCCGTGAACGTCGCTGCCGCAGATCCCGCAGGCGCGTACCCGGACCAGCAGATCGTCCGGTCCGATCTCGGGAGTGGGGAGATCCACCAGCTCCAGTTCTTTGTAGTTTTTCAGCAAAAGCGCTTTCATTCGATACCACGCTATCATCAAACTCTTGCGGCTGCGCTGGGCGTTCGTGGCGTTTGCATTCCTTGCCACGGTCATTAATTATCTGGACCGTCAGACGCTTTCCGTCATCGCCCCGGTCCTCCGCGCCGAGCTCCATTTCGGCGACATCGAGTATTCGCGGATGGTCACCGCGTTTCTGCTTGCTTATACCATCGGCAACGCGGTATCCGGATCCATCATTGACCGTCTGGGCACGCGCTGGGGTTACGCCGTCTGCATGCTGTGGTGGTCGGCGGCAAGCGTGCTGCACGGCTTCGCGAGGTCCGCTTTTTCCCTTGGCGCCTGCCGCTTTCTGCTGGGAATCGGCGAGGCAGGGAATTGGCCGGCGGCGGTGAAAGTGGTCGCCGAATGGTTCCCGGACGAAGAGCGCGCCCTCGCTTCCGGCCTGTTCAACAGCGGTTCCTCCATCGGCGCCATGCTGGCGCCTCCGCTCGTGGCGTGGATCGTCTACCGCTTCGGCTGGCCCGGCGCGTTCTGGTCCATCGGCACCATTGGGTTCGTTTGGCTCATTTTCTGGCTGCGCTTCTATCGCACCCCCGCCGCGGTCCGGAAGGAAACGCTTGCGCCCCCGCCCGGACCGCTCACGCTCTTTCGCGAACGGTTCGTCTGGAGCCTCATGGTCTGCAAGATCTTCTTTGATTCCGCGTGGTATTTCTACATCTTCTGGTTCCCGCAGTACCTCAGCAGCGTCCACCATTTCGATCTCGCGAAGATCGGCGTCTACGGCTGGATACCGTTTCTGACTGCCGATGTGGGCAACCTCGCCGGCGGCGCATTCGCGGGACTCCTGCTCCGGCGCGGCGTCGGGCTCATTCCCACTCGCCGGATCGCTTATTCCTGCTTTGCCGTGCTGATGACCGCCGCCATCCCAGCTGTGCTTACCGCGGATGCGCGCGTTTCTGTCGCGATGGTTTCGGTCGCCACCTTCGGCTACACCGGGTGCCTCGCCAACATGCTGGCGCTTCCGGGTGACCTCTATCCCAAAAACACGCTTGGCACCATTTGGGGTCTCGCCAGCATGGGCGCGGGTTTCGGCGGCATGCTCTTCACCTTAATCACAGGTTGGGTCGTCCAGCATTACTCCTACACGCCGGTGTTCATCGGCTTCGGACTCATCCCGCTGATCAGCGCCGCAATCCTGGTTTTCGTCACCACCGCCGGACGCGTAGCGCGCACGGCCTGACCTTTACTTCAGCAGATCGCGAAACAGGTTGGTCGCCACCGCGCGGTTGTTCTTGTGGTCGATGTATTCGTTGTAAATCCAGGGGTCGCCCAGCGCGAAGACTTCCCCTTTTCCCGGATGAGCCATCGCCATGATCGGTGTACCGTGGTCGGCAAGCACCACATCGACTCCGCTCGCCACCTTTAGCGGCGCCACTTCCACCAGATAGACTTCCGGTGCGTCCGTGAAGATGCCGCCTTCGCCCTTCGCGATCAGGATGCCCTTGCCTTTCACCTTCGGATACGTCTCTTCCAGGAACTCAATCCCAAACCGTTTCGCCAGTTGATTCAGGTGCTCGAATTCCGCATTGCCTTTGTCATTGCCCAGTAGAACCAGTCGTCCGCCGCCGCGTACCCAAGCATCCAGAGCGTCGATTTCATCGGGCATGATGTACTGCGGGTCAGCCGTCTCCGCCGGTGTGTCAGGATCCACAATCAGAAACACCTTCACGCCCGCGAGCACAGCCGGAGTCACTTTCTGGCGAACCGTTTTAAGCTCACCGCCCAGGCCGGTAATCACCTTGCCGAGTTCCGAAAAGCCACCCTGGCGAACGCCGTCCCACTGATAGTGATCCGGCATCTTCGATTCATTGTTGTGAAAGCTGTCCAGCGCCACCACTTTCTGTGCGCTGGCCGCGGTAACGCTCAGAACGAAAACCAAAACGAGCTTCGACATTAGTTCTTCCAAATGGGAGTGGTGAAAGCGCCATTCCCCGCGATATCCCAAACTGCCAGGCGCGCCCACTTCCAGCCCGGAGCCGCCGCTTCCCACGTAAAGCTTCTTTTGCTGAACTCTTTCGTATCCGCCAAAGGCACAATCTCCCGGTGGGTCTCGGTCCCATCGCCCCATACAATCTCGGCCATGCGCAGCGGGAAGGTCCACGAAACGTCAGCTTTCGCCGTGATCTTGTCTCCGCTTCCCGCCAGACTCGTATGTGGCAGCAGCACTTCCCCGGTGGAAGTGAAGTAGTCGCCCCTGGCCAGAACACTGAGCGCGTCGCCCCAGTGGTCGAACGTCGGTGTCGCCGGCAACCGCAGGTAGTTCACATTCATATGTCCGTACAACTCGTGCGTCGAATCCAGCTGGAACACATCCACTTCCCCGATCAGCCGCTTGTGAAATCCCCAGTTATTCAGGTCGTCAACCGTCTTGAACCCGCGGTCGCCCATCCTTGGGGAAGAGAGATCGGTGTTCATCGCCTTCCACCCCGCGCCCAGATGGAACGAACTGCTTAACTGCTCGCTGTCCTTGATCTGGTCCGGAAAGCCGGTCGAACCCTTGGTACGAGGGTGCGTCTGATACATGTACCCATGTTCGTCCTTGATCAACTCGATAGCGTCCTTTTCACTCCCCACGTGATAGACCTTGCCGTATTGAGGATCATCCGTTTCAAATGGCTGGCCCGGCTTCCGCTTCATATACCAGAAGACCGGCTTGGGGAACACGATGCCCCAGTGGCCCCCGAGATACGTGTTCATCTCCTCGCTTGGAATCAGCAGGAAATTGTTCCCGGATCGCGCGCGGCATGCATCGAAATAGGCTTTTAGTTCTTTCAGCCGCACCTCTGTGGTATCTGTCGGATGCCCGTCGCCATGGAAGTCCATGATCATGGCGATGTTCACTCCCATGTCTCGCAGCACCGGTTCGAAAGGCGGAGTCCAGCTGTTGCCATGTTCCATGGCCTGCACCGTATACGCGTAGTGCCAGTGCGGCGCAAAGGTCTTATACCCGTCAAGCGCCACAAACCGGTCCTGATGGGTATAAGGCAGGACGGATTGAATGGCGGTAACTGCCGGTCGCGCGTCCAGCAGCAGAAACAAATCCAGTTCCTGTTTTGTCCCGGGCGGAGCATTCATCCACGGATAGTAAGGAGAGTTATCGTCCGGCAGCTGACGGATTCCGAGCGACACGTTCCCGCGCCACGAGTTATGCCAAACGTAGCCCATGTTGCTCGTGTAATCCCGCGCCATGAAGTAACGATGCGGAGGAGGGAAGACCGCAACACTGCCCGCGCCGGTATCGGTTGCCAGCGTTCGGTACCGCGCCTTCACCGGGTTCCATTCCGAAGCATGCGGAGACAGAACTGTCTGTTCCTTGCCCGCCGTGTCGAAATAGGAAATCTTCGTCTCCATGGTGCCGCCCGCCCGGCGGTCTTCGTCGACAGCCATCCGAAGGCCGGCGTCGTAAAAGAAAGCCGTATCGGGCTCGTCCGTGCTGACAATGGCGCGTTGCTGAATCAGCGTACTGCCGGGGAAGAAGATGTAGTGCAGGTTGCCGTGGAAGATCCCGAGCGAAAGGCCGTCGAAAGCCAAATCCAGACGGTCGCCCTCAAACTTTCCATGAGCGGCAGTCAGATGAAACTCGCCCAGAAAACTGCGCGTTCCTTCCGGATGGCTCGGCGGAAAATCGAAGAACTGGTCGAACCCGCCCCGGCGCTTCCCGGTGGAAGCCCGGTACACCGGATGGGCGCGATCAATCACCGTTTTGCCGCGAAGCGCAATCGAAGTAATCAGCGGCTTCGCCGGATCCAGGGAAAACTGAGCCGTCCACGGCTGCCCGCTTTTGTCCTGCCACGCGACACGAATGGAATCCGGCGTGGATTCCACCTGAATGGCGTGGCTGCCCGAAGAGTTCAGGTCGAATGCCACCGGCGTGGCCGCATACAGCCCCGAAGTGATAAGCGCAAGGAGAAATTTCATGGTCAGAAACTCATACGAAACGCTAACTGCAGAATTCTGGCATTGCGCGCGGTGGTAAAGGCGCCGAAGCTGCCATTGGTTTGAACGCCCGCCGCATTGAAGATTGCCGCAGTGTTGATGCCGCTGAACTGGGTGTGATTGAAGGCATTATATCCCTCCACCCGGAACTGCGTTCGGAAACGCTCGTGGATGATGAAATTCTTGAAAAGCGAAATGTCGAAGTTGTTGATTCCCGGCCCGCGCACCTCGGTTTTGGCTTCGTTTCCGAACGTGCCCACCGCGGGCAGAGCAAAACACACAGTGTTGAAGTTCTGGCCGAAGGTACGGGAGCCCTTCGCCAGAATCGGGTTGCACGTGACGTTCGGCCGCGCGCCCTGGTCTGTCGTTCCCGTGATGTCGATACTCGTCGTGGTCGAGAACGTAATGCCGGCCGGCGCGCCGCTCTGAAAGCTCGCGATTCCCGCGATCTGCCAGTCGTTCAGCACCACCTTCGCCAGCGTGTTCTGCGTGGAACTCTTCGGGCAGATTGTAGAGCCAGTTCACTTTCACCGCATGCGTACGGTCAAACGACGCCAGCCCGTAGTTCCAGACGCGCGGATTAGTCAGAACGCTTACCGTCCCCGTGTCGCTGTCGGTGTAGTCCAGCGCCTTCGACCACGTCCATGCCGCCCCAAGCTGCAGGCTGTTGGTGAAACGGCGGTTCACCGTGGTCTGCATCGAGTGATAACTCGAATTCGAAACCGACTCAATCAGGTTGATCGATCCGTATCCCGTGATCGGCCGTTCAAACTGAGACGGAAGCGCCTTGTTCGTCGTTGGGTCGATATTCTTCGCTGCGAAGTTCGCGCCCAGAGGAATGGCATTAAGATTCTGCTCCTCCAAAAGATGCCGCCCCAGGCTCCCCACGTAGCCTACTTCCAGAATCGTGCTCCACCCGAGGTTGCGCTGGACGGAGAGGTTGACGTCCATCACACTCGGAACGGTGTTGTTCGCGCCGAACCCCACCACGTTCTGTGGCGAAACCAGTCCCACCGCGCTGTTATAGGTGGAAAGCGTCGTGTAGTTGATCACCGGAGTAGTCACAATCGGATACTGCGTATCCAGATTGCCGATCCCGGAGCCGCTGGGAAGCTGGTTATAAAAGATGCCAAAGCCGCCGCGGATGGAAGTCTTGCCGTTGCCGAACGGATCATAAGCAAAACCAAGCCGGGGTCCCCATTGGATGGGAGGCGTCCGCTCCAGGCCCCGCGGGTAGCCCGGAATCGTTCCCGCGATCACTATGCCGTCCGTTGCGTTGCCGCTGCCCGGCGCAATCGCTCCAATAGCAGCCGCCGAAAACGCGGCGCCGTTCACCGGATTGACACCCGCCCTGACTCCGTTCACAAGCTGCGGCTGAATCAGCCGGACCGCCTGCGACGCGTTGTACAGCGACGGATCGAACGCCGAAATATTGGCATTGCCCACCGGCAGTTCATAGTAAGGCTGGAACCAGTAGAAGCGAATGCCATAATCCAGCGTCAGCTTGCGTGTCACCTTCCAGGTGTCCTGAACGAAGAACTCGATGGATGTCTCACGCAGCTCCGGCTTCGGCTTGTTGTTTGGTTCCTGATACGAATTCGCCACGCCCAGCAGCGCGTTGGCATACGCATAGCCGCTGTCGAGCGGATTGTTCACGTTAGTGCCGAAATCGAACAGACCGCTGAAGTTATTGGCAGTAGGACTCTCATGCACCCACAGGTGCTCGCCGAAGATCCCGGCCTTGATGTTATGCGACGAAAATGTCTTGCTGATGTTGTCGGCCAGATCCAGAATCCTTCGTCCGTTGTTCTGCAGCATGCAGCTGCAGAAAGCGGTGGTCGCGGCGTTGGGAATTCCGCCATAGGTGGTCGCGGGAATCACGTTCAGGGGGTTGATCGAGGGCGTGAACTCCGGAAGGTTGATGCCCAGCGCGGATCGCGAAATCCGCGCCAGCTCATTCGGCTGAATCGTGTCCCACCCGGCATGCTGATTCCCACCTACAATCAACTCATTCACCAGCGAAGGCGTGAAAATGTGCTGGTAATGCCACGCGTAAAGATATCCGCTGCTGTTGATAGTGGTCGAGTTCATGGGCCAGGTCACGCTGGAACGCGTCGCATCACCTGACTCGTTCCGGAAGTGCGTCGACCATGTAAACGAAAGCAAATCGTTCGAGCTGATATTCCAATCCGCCTTGGCCGTTTCCAGATGGTTGGGCGTCAGCGCCGGAATTTGCGAGATGTAGTTATAAGTTCCCGATGTGATGGCCCGGTTCGTGAAGTTCGGCAGCGGAAAGATGTTCAGCAGCTTCTGCCCATTGGGGTCGATCCGGTTCGGTGGCACGATATTGCCTGGGAACGGCTGCCCTGTGGTCGGATCCTTCACCACATAGAGAGCCCCGCTCGTATTGATGGATTGCGAAAAGTTCCCGGCCCGTTCCAGTGCTGTCGGCACAGTGACGCTCTGAATCGGATTGACAATCTTCAATGGCCAGAACTCCTCGGTCCAGAACAGAAAAACCTTCTCCCGTGTCTGCTTCAGGATTTTTGGGATATACAGCGGGCCGCCCAGGTTATAATTCGGAACATTGAACCGGTAATAGCCTCGGCCAAGTCCCTGCCGGTTGTTGAAGAAGTTATTCGCGTTCAGGTCCTCATTGCGAAAGAAGTAACCCGCGCCTCCGTGCACCTCCCGCGTGCCGGATTTCGTTACCATCTGCACGTTCGCCCCGGACATCCGTCCGTACTCTGCCTGATAGTTACTCAGCTGAACTTTCACTTCCTGCACGGCGTCCAGACTCACCGGAACATTCACCTGCGTGTCGCCGCCCGGTTCACCCTCCGAAATCCCGTCCACGCTGATGTTCGACGCGTCCGTGCGATTGCCCTGGGCATTGAAGTAGAAGAACATCGAGATCTGCTCTTCACTGTTGGAATTGCCGCTTGCCGTGCCACCCGTTCCTTCCGCCGTGTCGATGATCCCCGGCAGCAGACGCATCATCGAAGTCACGTTGCGTCCGCGCACCAACAGGTTCTCGATCTGCGCCTGCGTCAGTTCCGCGGAATGCTCTGAGCTTTCTGTCTGCACCAGCGCGCCTTCCGCGCTGATTGTAATCTTCTGGCCCGGGTCACCCAGCTGCATCACCAGATTACCCAGCGAAACCCGCTCGGAAGACGGCAGTTGGATCGCATCGCGCTGCAGCGTTCGAAAACCCGCGTAGGAGATACTCAGCCGGTAACTGCCGGGCTGCAGCACGTTGAAGGTAAAGTCGCCCTGCTGGTTGCTGGTTTCCTGCCGCACCGAGCCAGTCGCCGCCTCGGTAAGCGCGATCTGCGCTCCCACAATCGCCAGATTGGAAGCGTCGCGAACAGACCCGGAGATCGATCCCGTGACGCTCTGCGCCACCACGGAGACCACCGAAACAGGAAGAAGCATCGCCGCCACCAGAACTGTACGGCAGTTCCAACCAACAAGCGTTTGTTTCATAGCTTTCCTCGCGGACTATGACGCAAATTTCTATCACAGCCGGCAAAGAGCCGTCAAGGGTAAGTTTTTCGATACGACCTACAGCGGTTCACAATGTGAAATGCACTTACGCGGTGATGGCTTTGGAAATTTGCTCGCAGGCCGTCTTCAGAACCGGAACCAGAGAGCGCACCCGTCGCAGGTCCATCCGAAACACCGGTCCCGAGATACTCAGCGCCGCCGCGGGATCTTCGCACCCGGCAATCTTCATCCCCACGCAGCGGCCTTCGAATTCGTTTTCCTGGTTATCGATGGCGAAGCCCTGCTTCCGGATCAGGTGAATCTCAGCCATCAGCGCCGTAATGGTCCCGATGCTGTTCGGCGTCATGCGCGGCAGCCCTTTCACCTGCACCAGCCGCCGGATCGACACATCCGGCATGCGCGCCAGCAGCACTTTGCCGATACCGGTGGTGTGTACGCATCGCCGGTTCCCCACCTTCGAAGCCATGCGCACGGATTGCGGGCTTTCCACCGTCGCGATCACCACCACTTCCCCGCCGTCCAGCGTACCCAGATTCACCGTCTCCCGGCACTCATTCGCCAACTCCTCCATCACTGGCTGCGCCACCCGCAGCAGATTCTGGCTCCGCGAAAGGTCCCGCTGCAATGAGAACAGCTTGTCGGAGATGCAGTAGCCGCCGCCCGCCTCCCGTCCAAGATAGCCCCGCGCTTCCAGCGTCGTCAGGATCCGGTAAACAGTGGCCTTCGGCAGCGATACGGACCGCGCCACATCCGCCAACCCCACGCCCGGGCCCTCGCGTTTTAGGGATTCCAGGATGTCGAGCGTCTTCTCCAAAACGCGAACCTGTTTGGGCGCAGCTTTCCTGGCGGGCATCGGTTTACATCTTAAAACAGCGCGGTTTACCGTGAGATAGAATACTTGCCATGCGACTGCTCCCCCTCTGCCTGATTGCTTCCGCTACGCTGATGCGGGCCGCCGACCCGGCCGGCTTCGTCTACTGGCCCAAGGGTGTTCCTTCCGGCAGTCCGAAAGATGCGAAGTTCGAGAACCATGCTCTCTCGGTCTCCCATCGCGATAAGGACGGCGTGGCCGAGCTGCATGAAAAGAACACGGACATCATGGTCGTGCAGAGCGGTGAGGCGACCCTCGTCGTGGGTGGCGAAATCGTCGACCGGAAAGCCGCGGGCCCGAATGAGTTTCGCGGCGCCTCCATTCAGGGCGGCGTCAAAAAGACCCTGTCGCCCGGCGACGTCGTGCATATCGCCGCGGGAACGCCGCACCAGTTCTTCGTCCCGGCGGGCAAGCAGATCACGTACTTCGTCGTAAAAGTCGAAAAGCCCTGATCAGAGCAGGCTGGTCAAGTCCACAGGATCCATGTCGGTAAACGACTTGTTCTCACCGGCCATTCCCCAGATAAAGCTGTACGGCCCCGTTCCCACGCCCGTGTGAATAGACCACGGCGGCGAAAGCACCGCCTCCCGGTCGCGGACCACCAGATGCCGGGATGCCGACGGCTCCCCCAGCAGGTGAATCAGCGGTTGATCCCCAACGCCAAAGTACAGGTAGATCTCCGAACGCCGCGCATGCGTATGCGGCGGCCAGGTGTTCCACACGCTGCCTTCCTCGAGCGTGGTGTAGCCCATCACCAGCTGGCAGCTCGCAATCCCGCCTTCATGGATGTACTGCACCAGCTTCCGTCGCGAAGCATTGTGCTGCGTACCAATATGGTGAACGCTCGCCTGTGCCGCTCCTGCTGCGCAGGTGGGATACTTCAGGTGCGCCGGCGCGCTCAATAGATAAAACTGCGCTTGGCCGCCGGGCACCGTGCGGAACACAATCTTTGGCTCCTCAATCCCGATATACAGGCACTCGAGCGGCCCCACCGCAAAGGTCCGGCCTCCCACATCCACCTCGCCCGCATCGCCGATGTTGATCACTCCCGTCTCCCGTCGCTGCGTGAAGTAATCGGAACCCAGATCCGCGGGATTGGGCAAATGCAGTTCGGGATCAGGAGTAATCCCGCCCGCGATCAACCGGTCCAGCCCCGTATACACGAACTCCGCCCTGCCCGGCGCGAACAGCCCGTCAATCAGAAAATGACTCCGGAGTTCCGCCGGACCCATGCTTTTGGTTTCGAGAGGACCTGGTGACGTCAGCGTTCGCATGCTGTTGGTGGGGGAGGAGGGACTTGAACCCTCACGGGGAGTGAACCCCGGCAGATTTTGAGTCTGCTGTGTCTGCCATTTCACCACTCCCCCAAAATGGAATCGGGCGGCAGAAAACTGGGCAACAACTGTTTCGAGTATACATCGCGTCTTTTTTCGCGAGGAAGTTCCCGCGCGCCCCACATTGGCTCTTGACACTCTTCAAAACACGAACGGCCTCGGTCTTCGGAATCGACGCCTGGCCGGTCGATGTCGAAGTAGATCTGCACAAGGGCGGCATGGCGGCCAACTTCACCCTGGTCGGTATGCCCGATGCGGCGGTTCGCGAAAGCCGCGAGCGCATCAAATCCGCGCTGATGAACGCCGGCTTCTTCTATCCGAACAAAGCCGTCACCATCAACCTCGCCCCCGCCAACGTCCGCAAGGAAGGCGCCGGTTTCGACCTCCCCATGGCCGTCGGCATTCTCGGCGCTCTGGGCTTTCTCGGCGAACCGCCGCAGGACATGCAGAAGTTTCTCCTCGCTGGCGAGTTGTCGCTCGATGGCGCGATCCGTCCCATCCGCGGCGCTCTCTCCATTGCCGTTTGCGCCCGCAAGCAAGGCATTCCGAACCTGCTGCTCCCGCTTGAGAATGCGGCCGAGGCCGCGGTTGTTGAAGGCGTCAACGTCTACGGAGTGCGCCATCTGCCCGAAGCTGTTTCCCTGATCAAAAAGCCGGAAGAGTTCGCGCCGGTGCTCCCGAACACTGCGCATGCCGTTCATGCCGAATCGGTGGCGCCCGATTTCGCCGATGTGCGCGGCCAGACTACCGCCAAGCGCGCCCTCCAGGTTGCCGCCGCCGGCGGACACAACGTCCTCATGATCGGACCTCCCGGCTCCGGCAAAACCATGCTCGCGAAGCGCCTCGCCGGCGTGCTGCCCGCCCTCACTTTCGCCGAAGCCATCGAAACCACCAAGGTTCACAGCATTGCCGGCGTCCTGCCGAAAGGCGCCGGGCTCCTGCATCAGCGTCCCTTTCGCGCCCCGCACCACACCATTTCGGACGCGGGTCTTATCGGCGGCGGCTCCGGCGCGCCCCGGCCCGGCGAAGTCAGCCTGGCTCACAACGGGCTCCTCTTCCTCGACGAGTTCCCCGAGTTCCCGCGCAACGTTTTGGAGTTGCTGCGCCAGCCGCTCGAAGACTCCTCCGTCACCATCTCCCGCTCTAATATGACGCTGTGCTTCCCAGCCAGCTTCATGCTGGTCGCGGCCATGAACCCCTGCCCATTCATATAACAACTGCGGTCAGTGGGAAGCGGGAGCGTCGATTGAGGCTGGGTTGGGTTGCGGCACTGGAGTTTGCTCTCCACCCAAGCGGCCCGGGGCGGGTCGCGGCGATCATCAACTACTATGGCCCGACGCATCTGGCGAATGGAAGGGAGCAGAAAAGTCCGACTGTCCTGAATTGGCTGGCAGGAACCAGAAACTCGAGGGAACTGGCGGCGACGCCTCTCGCCGGTGCCATCCGTAAGCGCCGAAATGCGAGAAGACTATCTGGTGCCGTACCTTGCTTTGCTGCTTATTTACACGCGGAAAGATTCAAGCCGTTTTGGGGATGCCGGACAAAGCAGTTTCTGTCCGCGTCACCAAACCCAACGCACGCGCCGCAAACCTTCCGGTAGGCTCGCGCTCCCCGCGCTCCCACCGAGCCAGCGTGCTAGCGTCTACGCCTATCTGTTTGGCCGCTTCCTTCTGGGAGAGCCCCAGAGCGGTCCGGCCCTGTACCAGACGCTCAGCCCATCCATCGGCCGGCGGCTGTGGGTTGTACCCCAAGAACCGGATAATTGCCGGCATGTACGCGAAGCCCGGCTTCGTCCGATTCAACTCCCAGTTGACGATGCTGGCTTTGTCCACGCCGAGTTTCTCTGCGACCTCGCGTTGCAGCAGTTTCAGCACGAGCCGACGGCGGAGTAAATGATCGCCTAACGTCTTCAACTCTTCTGGCGGCTGTTTCCTGTTGCTCATACGATGAAGTCTGGGCAGCACGAGCGCCGCAGCCTCGTTCGGCTGGCTAAACCTGTACGTGATCACGATCTCGTTCTGTTGCACTCCCCACCGCTCGACTGTATTGGCCTGAATCGTTTCTACCAGCACTTGGACGATTCTCCGTTTCAGTTCCGGCGGTACCGGTCCGTCGAGTCGCTGCCGCAATGTAGCCAGCAAAGATTCAGCTGTGCGGAACTGCTCTGATCGGTCCCCGGCGGAAAGCGCTCGGGTTGCAAGTTCCGACCTCAGCCTTTAGCCCGGCGGATTCGGCGTCGATGAGATCGAGTTGCTGATCCAGTTCCGCGTCATCGATCCTGCCCCGTCGGAATAAACCGAGGATCCGCTCCCGTTCCATTGTCTTCTGCTGCAACCGTGCGGTGAGATCATCAAGCTCTTTCTCACTGTCCACCCGCTCACCATCCTGCATGGCAACGCGCTCGCGCAGCCGCTCCAGGATTTCGCCGGGGTTGCGCAGGAACGACTCGATGTCTGCCCAGACCAACCGTTCCACGTAATCGCCATTCAGGCTCTTGGCGGGGCACTTCTTGCCGTCAATCCCGTAGAGTCCGCGGGCGAACTGGCGGCCATTGCAGCGGTAGTAGTGATCTTGCTGATTGGGTTTGCGTAACCCGGAGTACGTCAATCCACACAACCCGCACTTGATTAGCCCTCGCAGTAGATAGGGCTCCCGGCAGTTCCGCGTGGACATAATCTGATTGGAACGAAGGACATTCTGCGCCGATCCCCAGAGTTCCGCAGTGACTATCGCGGGCACCTCCCGGGTAATGATTTCCCGATTGCGATTCTTGCTGCGCTTGCCGAACAGGTGCTCGCCCATATAGGTGCGGCTCACAATCATGTTGCGAACGTGGGAAGGCCGCCATATGGGGGCCGTTCGCCGGTTGCGCTTCCCTGATTCCGATTCGTCCAGCACACAGGATCCACAGGGTATGCCCGCGCGATTCAAATAGTCGGCGATCTTCTGGCACGACTTCCGGTCGGTGGCGGACATCTTGTAAATCGTGCGGACGATCTCCGCCTCGCTGAACGTTGATCCAGCGATCGGCTCTTCGTTGACAACGATGCGCCGCTGGCCCCGCTCGCCCTCCTTCACATAACCGTAAGGGACAACGCCACCCATCCATGCACCAGTCAGAGCGAGCCGATTCGTCCCCGCCACCGAACGTTCCCGGATAACATCCCGCTCGTGCGCGGCGAAGCCAGACAAAAGCGTCAGCATCAGACTTACCCGTCGCTGTGCCGGGTCGAATTCCTCGGTCAGCTGCGAATTCGGACACCGCGCCTCATCGAATCCGTCTACTGCTTTCAGGATGAGCAAAGTCTCACGGCCGAGCCGGTCCAACTTGTAAACCAGCAGCTGATCGAACTTGCGCCTGGCGGGCATCCTCCAGAATCCGCTTGCCGCCGGGGCGAAGTTCAATGCGGGACGGTGCCGGAAACGCCATCGTCGGCGTAAACTTCGTAAATCGGCAACGCATGCAGGTCGCAGTACCGCGAAGCAAACTCGCGCTGAGTGACGATGGACTGCCGTTCGCGCTGCTCCTCGGTCGAGACCCGTACGTAGACGCCGACTGCCATCAGGACACATTCCTCACTCTTGTGGCCGACGAATGCAAGCCGATTCCGGCCGCTCGGGCACGCTTGCGGGTTGAAGGTCGGGTGTTTCAATAAGCAGCTTGTAGAGCGCTTCGACAAGGCTGTCTATTGCTGCAGGATCGGCACGGAAGTGGCGGGTAACAGGCGTTAGAGAGTCGGGAACGGCTGCCGAGTCAGCGTGTTCAGAAGCGCAATCCGTAGTGACAAAGTGACATGCGGTGACACCATTTTGTGTAAAGTCTTCCTTACGTACAGATGTTGAAATAGTTTTCAACATTTGGTGTCACCTGGTGTCACTTTGTCACCGTCGGAATCTTCCAGATTTCTGGCCTCAAGGCCTACCCAGGCCCTTACGGTTCCTGAATTGCGGCGGGCTTCCTGAAATCCCATACCCCTCAGGCGCATGTCGAACTGGGTCTTCGCGAGTCTGCTTTCCTCAGGGCGCGAATCGCACCATACCGTGTAATTTGCCCAAATCTCAGCGACAGCGACCCAGCCAGAGGGCTGGCGGGTATAACGTTCATTCCAAAAGGTGAGGAAATGATCGGATTCGTTTTCCCATGAGGTTGCCGCTTCGGAGACTTCAGGCGGCTCTCCCAAACCATCCCGCATCCAAATCCTACAGCCCTCTACCATCCAGGCGAGAATACCCTCCGCTTCTTCCTTCAGTTTTCCAAGAAGCTGCCTATCGATTTCCTCGGGCGGGATGGTAGTTTCGAACGCGATAGGCTTGAGACGATTCCAGATTGCCTTCTCGGAGCCACGGACGACTGGCCTATGGTTTGAATCCAGGTAGAGCTTATGGGTAGCGAGAAAGCTAATTGGGTTCTCATATTTCCGACACGTTTTCAATTCCCCCGAACCCTGCGTTAGGTACTTGATTTTGGCAACTGCTAACCTTCCACCCTCTTCCGGTTCTGACGTTGTCACAAATCGGGCGCCACGAAGGTCGGCAAGATCGGCCAGGGAGGCGCTGCTGTCTCTGGACTTGTGGGCCATGAGCGTGTCTACGAGCACCTGAGTCGAGTACTCGGACAGGATGAAACGAACGATCTCAAGTAGTGTCGTCTTTCCGTTGTTGCCAGATCCAAAAAAGCAGAACACCACTTTTTCGGAAACATCCGCCGTTAACGAATAGCCAAAGCATCTCTGGAGATAAGCGATCATCGATCCCGAACTCGCTGTGGTGCTAGTGCCGGGGTTCCGCCCCATGATGCGATGCAGGAATTGGAGAAACTTAGGGCAGGTAGCATCGGCTCGGTAGCACACATGAACCAATTGCGTGATCAGATCCTCGCGGTCGTGTGCCCGGAGCCTGCCTGTCTGGAGATCTAAGGTTCCGTTCAGGCAGTTCAGCAGATACGGATGACTGTCAAGTGCTTCCGCCGAGACGCACACAGCTTCTTCGCATTCAGCGCACATAAGTGCGGCGCTGATCATGTTTGCTGACTCAGATCGCCGTGCATGCTTTTCGGCCGCCTCACGCTGATTTTTGTCGGCAATGTCCGCAGCCTGCTCGTACATGGCGCGGACCGTCTTGGTGAACAGCTGTTTTACTCGCCGTGCATCCGCCATGGACCAGCGGCGGCCATCCCAGAGCAGCCATTTCTTCATCTCGATGCAGAAACGAAGACTACATCCGTACAGCAACAGCAGTCGCTCAGCATTCCCGGTGTCGGTATGCGGGAACGACAGAAGATTCGGGACGGATTGTATTGTTCTAGTTACGTGAGAGCCGGGATCAATAAGCCGCTGAAGCGCTTTCCAGCCATTCTGCGAACAGCTGTTGTGCAGGCATTTGTAGATTACTTTGCCGCTGGAGTACTGAATCAGAACAGGCTTCTGATGTTCGGGATTGAAGAAGCAGGTCGGAAGAGTCCAGCGTCGTCCGCCCTCATAGGGCTCCGGTCCCTTTGTGATCTCCAGGCTGTGAGTTGTGATCCACAGGTCAACATCGAACGAGCCGCCCCCGGGTTGATTCCGATTCTCCGATTTGGACGGGACCTCCGCAGCCAGCGCCTGGAGATCTCCAACGGTTACTGGTATGTTTCGCTCAGGAGTGTCAATGAGGGCGGATCGCCTATGCGGCCTTGTTCCGGTGGAGTCGCCCTTGCGAGCCATCGTGCCGTAAAGTTTGCAGAGGCGGGCGGCGGTCGCTGTAGACTCATCGACCGTGACCTGAGAGTCGGAGAAGCGGGCGGACAAGGCCTTGAGACAACGCTTGACCAGATCGCCGGCCTCTTTGATTTCCAAGACCGGGAGGCGGTACAACAAATGGCCGCCGTTACCTGAATCTCCGTGAATTGGATCCGGCCACCCGCGCTCCGATAAGAACTGCCGGATATTCAAAATCTTTTCGAGCGCCGCTGAATGCTCCGTGTCCGTCGCTGACATTCCGGCGGGTCGAACGGCGTCGGCATCAATATAAAGCCAGCGCCATTCAAGGATATCGGCATCCGTTGTGGTGTTCTTCGGTTTAACTCGTAAGCGATTGTCCGACCGCGCCAACAAATCCGGATTAACTCGATTCAGAACAACGTAAACGCCTTCGGATTCGCCGTCAACTGAGCCTATAGCCGCCGCGATTGCATTCCGGTTCTCGACATTGAAGTAGCCGGCCCGCGTACTCCCGGCATAATCTTCGTTGCGTCCAACGTCCAAGGCGCGGATCTCGATGATATCGCCAGGCTCGAAAATCGCGCCGATGGCCCGTAGCGCTTCCGTTGTTCCTCCGTGGTTCCTGTCGGGGGCCTGATTGGACCTCAATGGGTTTCCCCCACGTTGATTCCGATGGCCCGAGCCAAGGCATAAGTGACCGCGCGAGCCTTGGAATGCTCTCGCGCTTCCCCGGTTCTTCCGGCGATCTTCACTCGGACACAACAAACACCGCATCGGTCGGTCCTTATCTCGTGTTCATCGGGAGCGGCTGCTTCCAGAGCCATCGCCGCGTCTGCGAAGTGTTCGAGCGGTTGAAAGCGCCAACGAGGCCTCCAGCCACGGTTGCCGGTAAGGAAACGATCTGGCGTCACACGCCAGCCGAGGAGACGTTCTGCCAACAACTCAGTCAACCGATCAGGGGTAGAAGATGGGGCGGAGAGTACATCCAATCTCTTTGTCATCGGGCCCTCGGAACAGGCCACCCCATGGAAGCAGCCACCTGCTCCATGACGGATTTCGCCCTGATCAATTCGTCAAGTGCTGCCTCAACTCGCGCAAGCTCTTCCTCCAGTGGATGGACATATCCACGTTCGATAAGGCTGAGCCGACTGCGTGATAGCGCCACTTTTGCGCACAGCACGGAACCGGAGATGCCGGCAAGTATTCGCTTCTGTTTAAGATCTGACAAGAAGAAAATTATTTCCTCCTCTCAAATCGTAAAGTCACGCAACTCGGGTTTTTGCGTGGGTTTTTGGTGGGGTGAACTGGGGTTTAGTGGGGTGAACTGGGGTTTCGCGCTTACTTCTTCGGTCGCCTGAAGGATTCTGGCTTATGGTCTTTCCAATCGTCCTGTATCGTCGAAAGTTGTCGGTTATGCTTCGCGCCGGCAAGCTCCTGAGCTAACCTGAAATGACGGGTAGAACTTCTGATCCCAAGTATCTTCGTTTTAAGATCAGGACGTTTTGCCGCAATGTTGAACGTTAGAAACTTCGGGTATTTTGCTCGCAGGTTCTCGTATTCCTTTTCATCTTCAAACATCTGCGGCTTCAGCATGTCGAGTTCATCAATCAGGATCGCCACAGTCATAGCGCGAGACTGCTTTGCTACACGGCCGTTATCGAGGTCTGTAGTGGAACTGTCCTCTGCCGCCAGCCGACCTTTCCTTGGTACCGTGATATCGCGCTTGCTTTCCTCGTCAGAATCAAATGAGTATTCGAGCCGTGGCGTAGTAGTGAGCGAAGGCGTGGTCTCGTTAGTTGAGCCGCCTTCGGTTAACGGCTGCGATTGACCGTCGTAGGAATCTAATGAACGTTTCCTTTCGGCTCTCATTGATGACGGCGCCGAGGGACTCGGCCTACCATTCAAAAGTTCTCTGGTCTCGCACTTGAGACAGAAGCTCGCCGAAGCGCCACAGACGAATTCCATAAAACCCCATTCTGCCTTTCCATGCACACCTTCGTATACGCCGCCTCCTTGGTAGTTGGGACTGTCACGCCTCATCTCATCAAGCCAAAAAGATTCTGCTGTACTCTCTGCTGCGTGCCCCAGACGGACTGCGGCACTCTCGGCGAGAACCCGGAAGTGGTTCCGTATCGATAGATTCGGAGGGTTTATACCTCTATAGCTAATCTTCCAGTGTTCACCGGGTTCGATCCAGAAGGTTGAAATCCATTGAGCCGTGAGGCAATGTATGTCCGCTCGATGCAGTGTTTGGAACCGGGATTCTAAGTCGCGCCAATATTCGGTAGCCGTCATCATGCTGGAGGCGTGCGCCCCTCGGGGGAGATCTCGTCAACTCGCAGAAGCCCCCTCCTGAAAGTTTAGCCGACGAGAGTTGGAGTTGGAGCTGAGGAACTTTGTCTTCAGCAGCGGCCCGGTCAGTTAAGCGCTGAACAGATCACGTGCATCCTCGACCACACGACAAACCTAACAGGATGATGAAAAAGTAACTGGCAGGAGGTTACTCAATAAAACAGAATTACGTCTTAATGTTATAAGACGATGCGAGGACAAGACACACAGCAAAGCGCGATGTTCAGTTATGTATCCCCGGAGGAACGGGTACCGCTGGAGCACCCGTTGCGGCCCATCCGGGAAATGGCAGATAAGGCGTTGAAAGCGCTGTCGGCATCCTTTGACCTTATGTATGCGGAGTCGGGGCGTCACTCCATTGCACCGGAGAAGTTGCTGCGGGCACTGCTGGTGCAGGTGTTGTATACGGTTCGAAGTGAGCGGATGCTGATGGAGCAGTTGCAGTACAACCTTCTGTTCCGATGGTTCGTGGGGATGAACATGGACGAAGAGGTGTGGGTACCAACCGTGTTCAGTAAGAATCGGGACCGGTTAATGCAAGGCGATATTGCGGAGAAGTTCTTCGCGCTGATTCTGAAGCAGGCGGGTGAAGCGGGCCTGCTTTCCGATGAGCACTTCAGCGTGGATGGAACGCTGGTTGAGGCATGGGCAAGCCAGAAGAGCTTTCAACAGAATGACAAGCCGCAAGCTCCTCCTCCGGACGATGCAGGCAATCCCACAGTGAATTTTCATGGGGAAACACGCCGCAACGACACGCACGAATCAAGGACTGATCCGGATGCACGTCTGGCACGTAAGAGTGGAGGCCATGAAGCGAAACTGGCCTACTGCGGCAATGCCATGGTGGAGAACCGGAACGGGCTGGTGGTGGCTACAGAATTAGTGCAGTGCAGCGGCACTGCGGAACGGGAAGCGGCGCTGGTGATGGCCGGAGGGATTCCTGGCCACGGACGAGTGACAGTGGCAGGAGATAAAGGATACGACACGCGGGACTTTGTGGGGGGCCTGCGGGCAATGAACGTTGCGCCGCATGTGGCACAAAACGAAAAGCGTCCGGGAGGAAGCGCCATTGACGGGCGGACTACACACTACGCCGGTTACCAGGTCAGCCAGAAGAAACGAAAACGGATCGAAGAGGTCTTCGGCTGGCTCAAGACGGTCGGGATGCTGCGCAAGACAAGGCACAGAGGACTGCACAAGGTGCGTTGGGTGTTCGCCTTCGCAGCCACTGCTTATAACCTCGTGCGCATGCGGAATCTGATTCGTCCGTCAGTTCAGCCCGCATAAGTTCGGGCAGAAGTGTGCCCGGGCGCTGACATATAGGCCCTCGGGGCACCTATATCCCCAGCCGAGTGACGCAACAACCCAATAAATCAGTCGGCAACAACCTACGGACCAAGACGAACTGCTTACAAACGCTATTTTTCAGCACCCTGCTAAAGCACTGGACGATAATCGCCACCCTCTATGCCACCGCGCTAAGATGCAACGAACTTCGTCACCTGAAGGTCTGCGACTTGGACAGCAAGCGGATGGTGATCTACGTAAGGGAAGCGAAAGGCGGAGTTCCGCGTGAAATCCCGCTCTCGCCTGTACTGCTCGACCGTTTGCGTGTTTACTTCCGATGGCGGCGTCCAACCGACTGGCTGTTTCCCTCCAAACAGAGACCGGATCTTCCGCTCGACGACGCCTCGATTCGGGTCCTCTGCAGAAAGGCTGGCCATCGCGCCGGTATCGGGCGTCGCGTTCACCCGCACCTATTTCGGCATGCCTGCGCGACTCACATGCTTGACGCCGGAGCCGATCTCAGAACGATTCAGGTTCTGCTGGGTCATGGTGATATCCGGACGACTGCGAAGTACCTCCGGGTCTCCCTCCAGCGGCTGCAATCTATCAAGAGCCCATTCGACACGCTGAATGTCAAAGCTCTTGATCGGTCTGAAGACGATGGGCGGCAAAACCGAGTGCGCTCCGTCTGGAAGTTGCCGATGTCTTCCGGCGACACGACGAGGAGTTCTTTACGAAATGGGGCGGCCATCTCACTGCGCAACAGCGGAAGGTATTCCGGGATATCTGCGCCTGTCGCACGGGGGCGTGTGGAGCGCGCATCGAGCAATGCGACAAGTGCTCCGACCAAACGCTGCGTTTCAACTCGTGCCGCAATCGCCACTGTCCGCGTTGTCAATCCAGCGCGAGAGACCGCTGGCTGACAAAGATGTCGCAGGATCTTCTTCCCGTGCCGTACTCCCATGTTGTCTTCACACTACCGGGGCAATTGACTTCGCTGGCCTTCCAGAACGCCAGACTGCTCTACAACCTTCTGTTTCAGGCTGCATCGGAAGCTTTGCTGACTGACCATCGCTGCCGATCCGAAGCGCATGGGAGCCAGAGTTGGATTCCTTGCTGTCCTCCACACCTGGAATCAGAATCTTAACTTGCATCCTCACCTGCACTGCCTCGTGCCGGCGGGTGGTTTCTCCAGCGATCAGTCTCAGTGGGTCAACAGCAGAAAGAGGTTCCTGTTGCCAGTTCGAGTTCTTAGCAGCAGGTTTCGCAATCAATTCGTGAACCTGCTCCAATCAGCGTGGCGAGACAGAAAACTGCGGTTCTCCGGCTCGCTCACCCATCTAAAGAACGCCGTCGATTTTGACCGCCTGGTCTCTCAACTAAAACGATTGAAATGGGTGGTGTATGCCAAGCGGCCATTCAGCGGCCCGCAATATGTGCTGAAGTATTTGGCTCGCTACACGCATCGGGTGGCCATATCGAGCGGTCGTCTGTTGTCGTTTCAAGACGGACTAGTGAGCTTTCGATGGCGCGACTCCGCGGACGGCAATAAGCAGAAAGTTATGACGCTCGAAGCTGTTGAATTCATTCGACGGTTCCTCCAGCATGCGCTGCCCGTGGGATTCGTCAAGATACGGCACTTCGGCTTTCTGGCCAACCCCTGCCGCAAGAAAGCTCTGCTAATTGCTCGGATGCTGCTATCAAGTGGGCCGCCACCGGAACTCTCGTTAACTCAGGAGCAACGCAACGCGGTCGAGCGGACGTGCTCTGCATGCGGCGTAGGGAGGCTTGCGGTGCTCGGATGGCTCCCGTCAAGCCTCGCGATTGCTCTTTCTTGTGCAGTCAATTCATCCTGACAACGGGACTCCCCACCACCGGATGCATGGGTCCCTTGACGGCGAATCGGCGACTGCGCCCGCAGAACCGCTCGAAGTGTGTCTCGGCGGGACGCTGATCTCAGCTCGAATCCGGAAATCTAAAAGACTGGCTTACTGTGACAACGAATCCACGCAGCAACCTTAGCCGCACGAACTCCGACAAACGTCATTCCCGCATCGCAAAACCTATCAATCCCCATACAGTACAGCCCGGCTAAGTTCAAACGCCGTTATCGTGAATGTCGCGGGCGTTGAATGGGGCTGCCTTGCCCGGAGTGTTTTTCGCCCGCGCATTCCCGATCAACGCTATTGGTTTCACAGTACTTGGGCGGTTGCTGGTTTTAGGGCTATTTTGCTAGAAGTGAAATCGTTGTCTTCATTGACTTCGACGGACCACGATGCAAGGGTCATCGAGAACTGCGCAACTTTGGCCCGCCGGGAAACCGGACACGAGGGCGTTCTTACTGCCCGCACGTCGATCTAATTGGATTTGATACCGACACGGTCACAACTCGACTTATCGAGCCCGCGGCCCCGCTGGCGGTCAAAGTGTATTGTGTCGTTTCAACCGGTCTGATTACCTTGTAGCCGGAGGCCGCATCGACCACGCCAATATCGGGATCAATGGTAACACCGGCCGCGCCATTCACAGTCCAGCGTATGATCGCTACAGAGCACTGCTCGACCGCTGTCGGGACTACCTCAAACGCTGCAATTGTCGGAGGCAATGCCCCGTAACCGCCGGAATTTGCAGCGCCTCGTCCAGGAGTAATTGGGGGGCTGACTGTTTTCGCTGTGAGTTTCGTTTGAACGGACGGAGCCGGAGAAACCTTCTTTCTGCCGGTGCTCTGAAAAACCGAGGGCGCCGGCACCGGGGAAACAGGTGCAAGTTCGCGTCTCGTGGCAATGTACCAGACAAGGCAGCACAGCGACGCCAGCGTCGCGGCTCCAATAATGGCTCTTTGCCGAGAAATGGCCAGCAGGAAACGGACAGTAACTCCAGCAACGAATCCGACCAGCCAGAGCGAGACGTTGGAAGGACGTGTAAATCCCAGTAATGGCAAGATGGCGCATCCGGAGAGACTCAGAAGAAAAGCGCCGAGTAGACCGGCCTGGAGAACATTTCCCAATGAAGTCGGAGCGATTGAGGGGCTGGGCTTACGAGACCGGCCCGGTTGAGGCAGCGGAGACGTCCCTTGCGGTGGCCGAAGTAGCGCAGGCGGGGCAGGCGCACCTGTTTGTGTCCCAGCAGGAGGCGAGTGCACGAAGGGACGGGCCTTGAGCGGCTTTTGGCCAGAGGGCGGTGGGAAGGGATCGAAGCCACTTAGCAAGACTGTCCGCTCACACCATGGGCACCTCGCCAAATCGTTCGAAAATACGTGCCTCGTATTCGCGTTGCAGGTGCGCAGGTCTCGCTCGATAGTATTCAGCGCATCTCGCCATTCGCGCGCTGATGGTCGAGTCGCAGCGCTTTTGTTACCGTATCCGAAACAACGAGTTACGAGTGGCTTCAACGATGAAGGCAGGTTGCCATAGGGGACTGCTGCCGGCATCGGTACAACATTTGAAGACCCTGCGTATGAGCAATCTCCAGCTTTGATCCGCTGCTCAAGTGGGGGCGGATCTCCCCTGCCGCGCCAAACACCGGCATAGGGATGAACACCCTCCATCAACAGGTGAAAGATCATGACACCAAGCGCAAAATTATCCTGCGCGGGCGCTCGATCTATCTGTCGGAAATCCCGCCCCTGCAATTCGGGCGCCGTGAACTCCGGCTTCCCGACCGTGCACCGAAACAGACCTCCTCCGGCTTTTGGCACCTGCATGGAATCGCAGTCGACCAGCGTGACAAGCGCGCGATCGGATACCAGAAAGTTACTCTCATTTAAGTCGCCTATGACGTACCCGCAAGTGTGAATCGCCTCCACTACGCTGCAAATGTTTACCGCTGTCCTGAGCATATAGCCCCACGTAAAGTCTGGAGCAACATGCTGCCGGTCCTGCGGATTGTAGAGGCGGAGCACCGGCACATTGGTGGAGAAGTCTACGCGGTGCATGAGGAAACCGACGCATGCTTTGTGGTGGTCGAACAAAAGCGAGATGGGCCAGCAAATGGAGACATGCCCTTGGCTCTTCGTCGGGTCAGCGGGCGGGCTACTTACCATGGACTGGAGCTTTGCCGACCGTTCCGCGGAGTTGACGAAGTAAATCTTGGCAACCCGATCGGGCTGGCCGGTCACTGAGAAAATGTCAGCCTCACCCCCCGATCCCAATTTCCGATCCAGAGTAACCGATCGGCCCGCAGAGTCAGTGAGTGTCATGACGAACTGCAAGCAGAAGCGTCTTGTCGTCATCCGTCCGTTCACAAACGCGTTCGGACAGAAGGAATTCCTCTAGCTCCGCCTCAGTCGCGCTGTCCTTCTCCACGAACTCAAAAAGCGGCCCGAAAAATGGCTCATGAGCGGTATTGTCGGCGTAGCGAAGGGCTAATAGTTCTATTCCATCGGTAAACATTGCAAACCCGCTGACGTCCTTGCCTGGCAGCGTTGCGCGATGAATGTGGGCCAGATAGTCCGACGACGTGAGAAATGTCGTCTCGTTGACGTATTCGTTCTGGCCCCGTTCAGATAGGACGGAAAACGCTCCCGAGGACAGTCGACACACGACTGCTCCATCGCCTACCTGAACAGTTGACAGCCAGTCCGCTGTAACGATTGTCAGCAGCAGTGTCGTTGCCAGTTCTCGAAATTCCTCGCCGGGAGCCATCGCATGCAACGCCGACCTTGCGGCTATAACCGTTTCTTCGAGCAGAGCTTCACACTCGTCAAGCGTAGTGGGCTGCGTACTTCGGAGACGATTGGCGAGGTGCTCGACGCTCGACTCGACGGCGTAACGCGATCCCTCTTGGGCTCGCTTGACCGATCCGGCTCCGTCGGCGACCGCTGCGATCAGTACGCCGTTCTCGAGCACCACGGTCAGGCGGGCATCCTGGCACGGTAAGTTACGCGCAATGTGACTCGTGCCCGCTACGGAAGCTGAGATACAGCGCCACATAATGACCCGAAAATCCGCCATAAGTCTCCCTAAACGGGAGAGGAGAAACCGATTTGTGGGAGTGCCGTTTGTTCCCCCGGTTTACTGCCCGACACGCGCTTTTGGCTTTGTGAAAGCCATAGGAACAAATCCCTGAACTTCAGTCCATCGAGTTTGATCGCACGGGGAGTTATTGCAGACAGAATCTTCATATCGGCGCCGGCGACGCCAACCGCAAAGAACGTGAGGCCTTTCGCTTCCATTTCAGATTGGACCTGCCGAGCTGCGCCTTCCCACTCGTCCGTGGGCGCACCATCGGTAATCATGAAGACCCAGGGTTGATAGTAAAGCACTCCGCTGGATCTATAGTCGGCTTTGCGATTCCTGACAAGCTGAAGGCCGGAGGTGATGGCTGCTCCCATCGGCGTACCTCCTTCCGGTGAGAGCGTCGGAGCGACAAAACTGCCCGCGGATACGAAATCGTGAACCGTACGGACTACGCCGCCAAAACTGACTATCGCGATTTCCACCCTTCGTTTTGCCAGTGGGTCTTCTTGAATATCTGCCTGAAATGCCTGGAGACCTTGATTCAGGGCGTCGATAGGCGCGCCACTCATAGAACCCGAAGTGTCCAGCAACAACACGCAGGCGCACCGGGGATCGGGATTAACAGCGAATTCGGGATTGATTGACATTTATGTCTCCGGGGTGATCTAAATTTGATCCCGCTGCGTTGGGAGGATCAAAATCGGCGGAACGCCTCGTCGCTAAGGCTGCTATTGTCCACCGATAGCGGTTCGTTTCATGTCAGCTTCGGTCTGGTCAGCCGCTTGGTTCAGCTTAGCGACCAGATCTCGCGTCTGCGCGTCGGATGCAGGATTGGACTTCACGGTCCCTTCAGGATTTGGCTGCGGGTTGGGGAGCGGGCCAACGGGTAATCCTTTCTTCCCCTGGTCACCCGCCAACGTTCCCATTTCGGATGCAACCTGGTGGCTGAACTGATCCTGCATGTCCATCAGGATGGAAAGACTGAGTTGAGTAGTGAATTCGGCCGGGCAGTCGCCGGCTTTGCTGCTCAGCACCTTCACTGTCAGCTTTTTATAGTCCGTGATTGGCTGCCCAAGCATCCGCTCGATAATGTCGCCACCCGAAAGTACGCAGCTCTTGCCGCCTCCTACTACACTAACGTCTAGGTGTTCGGAAACCACAAAAACGCGCTGTCTCAAGGCGGGTGGCGGCACATCGACTCCGGCATTCGGCGCAGGAACGGCGGTTTGGGTAATCTTCTCTTGACTGGGTGCGTACTGTTTTGCCCCGACTTGGTTCGCTCCGAGCTGGTCGTCGGAAGCTTGGCTGGCAGCAGCCTGCTCTGTCGCGAGTTGTTGCTTGATCTGCTCCGCTACCTGCGTCTTGATTTCGGGGGTTATGACAGCATTGCTGTTGCTCGACACCAAGTCCGCGGGTTGCTGCTGGGCACCTGCGTATCGCTGATTATCATACGAGGACCGCAGATCCGCAGCCAGCACGGAGTCGGTCAGCCACAAAGCCGGACTTGCATAAGACGCGTCGGGGGTATAATAGCCACCGAAGAACCATGGTGCGGCAGGACCCCATCCCCAGTCATATACAAACCTCGTTCCCGATGATTGTCCCGCCCACACATAAAAAGCGGGTTGGTAATACACAGCGGGCACATAGGTTACGTACTGGATTGAGTGATAGGTGTAGCTCCGGTAAACCCGGACATCTGTCCGGCCAACGAAGACGTAGGTGCGCGACACATACCCAGGCCGAAGTGGGCGCTCGACAAACGCCTCCCTGCCGGCCGAGACCACCCTGCCGCGGCCCGGGCTGATCATCTCGATCCGTCTGTCGCCTCGTAGTCCTCTATCCACAACAATCTTGCTTCCGTCCGGTCGCAACAAGTCAATGTGTCCCGCGTAGCCGTCTTCTCTGAAACCAGTGGCTTTAATACCCGGTCTTTCTACACTTATCACGCGACCATTGGCGCCAGTATTGACTGTCGTGCCGTTTGCTGAATTGAAATACGACCGGCCGCCTCCCGAGAGGGGTCTTGAGGTCTCAGCCGGTGCCGGACGATGGAGGGGCGCTCCGGTCGTCAACCGTGATGCCGGAAGCGTCGCCACACTGTGGCCGTTGGTTGCACCTGACGCGCCGAAGCCCCTCGCAGGTGCGCCAGGAGCAGCATTCGCCTCACGCCCAACGATGCGACCGGGAGCCTTTGCTTGTTGCGGAGCGGCTAACGTTAATGGCTGCACGCCCGGCCTTCGAGCTGGAATCTGTTGCTGAACCGGAGCCCTTTGCGGGGGCCGGGAAGGCGAGGGAGGAGGGGCCGGGCGCGCCGGGACTTGCGGCGCGGCCTGAGCGGGCTGCCGGGCCGTAGAGCTACTTTGCGCGTATGCGACGAGGCTTAGTAGCATAAAGCAAAACCCGACCGACCCGGCGTTCCGAGCACTCAAAAATCGTATGCCGATAAGCACAGATGGACCCCATTAAAGACTAGGTCCATATCTGATGATGTGTCAATTCCGGGCTGTACGTGAATGACTTCACAATTGTGCGATTGCACACTTGAGAGTGCCCCTGCTTCAGACTGAATGGCCCAGGGCTCGCTAACTGTGGTGCGCACATCGCCCACGACCAGCCGGACCGCGCTTTCTCATCGATGCTGCTAGGAACTGCCGAGTCTATTTTGCGCTTTGCTGAAACCTGTGATCGGAATCCGGGGATGTCCTGGAAGCCGCGCAAAGGGGTTTCGGAATGGAACTGGTGTTCCGAACACAGTTTACAAGGCGCGATACGAGTGTTCGCGCTCGTCGACGATTTGAGGATTAGGACTACAGCTATCTGGTATCCACCTCGACGTGGTCCTACCGAAGCGGTCGGTCCGCAGATGGACTCCGCCGCATCCCGACCGGCCGAACAAATCCTGCTACCGCTTCAACCTTCAACTAAACCCGGGACACCCTCCGCAAGGAGCATTCTTGCCATGTTTTATTATTTACTATGAAGGAGTGGGCTATGCCAAGTTGGAAGATCTTGCGGAATTCTCTATATTTAGCGATGTGGTGCCTTTGCCCGACAGATCTCCCGTCGGCTCAGCCAGCGCCAGCGAATCCACAAAAGCAGGCATGTATCTCAATAGCTACTGATGCGAAGCCTGTAGACTGCCTTATCTACCAACCCTTGTACTACGCAGATCCAAATGGAAGGGTGAACATGGGTGTTTGCATCTATCTGGGTGTACACATGCCTCCATTTTGGTCGACTGTCATCCCGCATTTATTGGATTACAACTGGGTTCAGGTTTATACAACCAATTACGATCCTACGAAAAGAAATTGCTCCGGTGATCGTCCTCACACAGACCCATGCGTTCCTATTCGTTTGCGCGCCGCGACATCACCTCTTTATAGGCCGGGCGACGAGGACGAAGCCTTCACTGGATCTTCGGCCCGCCAATGGGGGATGACTTACGTTTTCCGAGATATGCCTAGCCGAAGCTTGAACTCAATTCAGAAAAGGGGCTTGGATAAGACGGGCTTTCGCTGGGAGTCATCGCTTGATTTTGTTCTTGTTCCACACGGTGACCAAATGAGCTATAAGCCCATTGAGAACATCTCATACGGATTCACAATACAGAACTCAATTCTGACGGTAAAACCTCTCGTAATCGATGGCAAGAAAGTAATCGGCCAGCAGACCCGTTCGCTTAAAGACCCTCCTGACAGGTATGACGCAGGAAATCAGCAGAACAACGCTTGTATTCCTTACCCAGCTTATGTCAAACGTCTGGAAAGCCCACCTCCAGGTTACATTCCCCCGACCGGGAGCGTCGCTTCGCCTCCGCAGCCGAGCCGAACAGTAGTTCCAAAACCAGCCCCGGCCTATGGTGGGCATCTTGGGCTCCGTTCTTTGACGCCGCCCGTATCTCCTCAACCTCATCCGTGATGGGTGAGCGACAAGGTTTGGGCTCATTGCCTTTCAATTCATAATCATTCACAGTAACTCCTCGAATGATCGTGGAGAGAAACGGAGAAACCGCTTCAGGCCGTGTTTTCTATCTGCTTGACTTTCCTTCCGTGTCAACCTGGGGGGGGCAAACTTCCCGTAATCAAGATAAACGCACGACCACGTCTTGGGAGAGACTAGATTTGCCACCTACTGAAATCACCACCGACGTTCGACCCGGATAATCGACGTCCAGCATTCTGGAAACCCGATGTCTTCGCCCATGCTAGAAGGGCTTTTTCTATAAAGTATGAAAGTGCGCGGCATCATGAATAGCGCTAATTCGAGACTTCCTGCCGATGTCAATCCGCGTGTTCGGAGGTTGCCTTGGACCAAGAGACTACCGTAGTCGAGCGCCGATGGCCGCTTGGCTGTGGTGTTCCAAACCCGTGACAGCTCTTCCGGAAGACACGTTTTCCGTCGAATGTAACGGTCAAGGATTGACTGTGTGTCGTGCTGCCAAATTCTACTATAATCAGTCGTACCTTTTTGCGAAATTGATGATGACGAACAACGGCAATTCGTAGGTCCGAATCCACTTTCCGACGATGGGTTTCAGGGAGAGCAAAAGATATCAACTAAGGCCCTGATTTTGCCTTTAATCCAGCATACTTTCTCGTATTCCAGTATAATGTTGGACAAAACAGGATTGCTGAATCCAGTTGCCGGAATGCCGTCACCACTCGATAGGCGCGCAAAATAGCGGCGTTATCTCGCATAGAGCCCGTGAGTAGTCTCGTTCAAGGCTTTAGTACCACCCTTGATGGACAACTCAACTGGCCGATGTCCCACGCTGCCGGAACAGGCGAGAGGATCACCGACCGAGTGTCCGCGTCCCTAATAGTCTCCCTCGTTCCCTTTCTCAGTAGGGGCTTTTTTTGGAATGAATCCTTCCGCTGAGAGATGGCATGAGTTACATAAGACAACTGGCAAAACCGCAGCGGTAGTTCAGCAACAGGTCGCGGCAATGGGTTCCGAGTTATTTGAAGTTGGGCTTTACAACCCAAACGCCGGCATAGGCAAATCAGTCATGATCCCGCGGGTGTGGGATGCCGGAACAATCATTAAATCCGTGCCTTGGTTGCGACATCAGAATCGCGAAGGACGGAACATCTACATCCGACCCAAGGGTGAGCATGATCTCAGCATGGTCGACGATCTGACCACCGGCGCGGTAGCGGCAATGAAAGAGGCAGCCTTCAATCCCGCAATTATCGTCGAAACGTCTCCGGGGAATTACCAGGCTTGGCTGAAGCACCCTGAGCGACTCAGCAAGCAAGTAAGCACGGCAGCCGCAAGGGAGTTAGCGGAGAAATTCGGTGGTGATCGCGGCGCAGCAGATTGGCGGCACTTCGGGCGCCTCGCGGGATTTTGTAACCGAAAGACCAAATACCGGGACGCGAACACTGGGCTGTTTCCGTTCGTTCGTTTGATCGAGGCTGAAGGAAGAGTCTATCCCGAGGCTGAGCGGTTCCTGGTGAGCGTGAAAAGGGAGATTGAGCGACGGAATTCCGAGCGGGAACAGTTGAGGATTGGGCATCTCGATTATGGGCGCGCGATCCTCCTCCGGGATCTAAAGAGCATCGATGCGTTCCGCGCGGACGGTCGCTACGGCGGTCATGGAACGCGAGTTGATCTTGCATACGCCGTCTACGCCCTAACGCGCGGCATCAGCACAGACGAGTTGCGTGGTACAAACCCTGGGCGGAACGGCTCTGAAGCAGGCGTTTCTGGAGGAATACAGCTACACCGCGGCCGGCCAGATGAGCATCAAGACGATGCAGATGCGATCGGTGCAGGGCGGCGGTGCGCTGGCGACGCGCGCCTGGAAGGAAACGGTGACATACGACCCGTACGGGATGCCGGTCCAGTTGAAGTACCCGGACTGGGATAACGGCGACGGATCATCGGTGACCAGTCACACGGTGACGTACGGTTACAATCTGTTAGGCTAGGTCGGCACTTATTTCACGGACCAGCTGCAGAACGCCCAGCACATGACGAACAGTTCGAATGCGATTCAGGGGACCAGCTATAACGCAGCCGGTCAGCCGACCTCGCTCACTTATTCCGGCTACGGCGAGACGCGGACTTACAATTCGCTCAACCAGCTGACGGGCATCTCCGTTTCCGCGGCAAATGTGAATCTCGCGTACATCTATCCGGCGGGAACGAACAACGGGCAGATCACTTCGATGACGGACGGCCCCTCGACGGTGAGCTATGGATATGACGCGCTGAAGCGCCTGACGAGCGCGAGCGCAACCGGAGGGACGGCATGGAGCCAGACGTTCGGGTACGATGGATTTGGAAACTTGGATTCGAAGAGCGGGTCGAGCGCGTGGACAGCGAGCATCAGTGCCACCACAAATCGTGTGAACGGCTACTGCTATGACAGTAACGGGAACATGCTGGCGAGCAACACCAATTGCGGCGCGCCGATGTACACCTACGACATCCAAAACCGAATTACGGGTGGTCTGGCTACGGGCAGCGGCTCGGGCTCGGTCTACCTGTACAACACGGCGAACAAGCGGGTCGCGGTGATCGACGGTAACGGCAACGAAACGGTGTACTTCTATGGGGTGCGCGGCGAGAAGCTGATGACCATGCCGCTCGGGGGAGCAAATCAGGCTGTGAGCAACGTGTACTTCGGCGGGAAGCTGATCGAGCGAATGAACCAGTATGGCGGTCAGCTGATCTGGACGGACCGGCTGGGCTCGGTAAAAAACGGACCAGCGGTGTATCTTCCGTACGGGGAGGAACTCACCTCGACTGCGAACGACACGGAGAAGTTTGGGACGTATACGCGCGATGCGGCAACCGGGCTCGATTATGCGGATCAGCGATTCTGCGCATCAACGTATGGAAGGTTCGATACTCCAGACCCGTCCATGGACAACGTGGACTACCAGAATCCCGTGAGTTGGAATGCGTATTCGTATACGAACGGCGACCCCATTAACTTCAATGATCCGTCTGGATTACTCACGTGTGGCGATATTCCTGGCGCTAACTCAGGCGGGCTTACCGGGAGGACGTTCCAGCAGATATTAAATACCAGCACAGACTACGGCCTTTTGGCCACCACAATCTATGTTGAAAGTGCTGGGAGCGCGAGCTCTCAAGGTTCTTTGGAGATGGCTGGCATTGGAGCCGTAATTATGAATCGGTACAACATTGTTAACGGGTTCACCCAGATGGGGCGCTCCAATGGGACCTACCAGGCGGCACCGGCAGCTTGGGGGAATCCGGATGGGACGCTGGCATCGATCATCATTAATCCGAATCAGTTCCAAGTTTGGCAGGGTGCTGGTGGGACGTTGACGGATAACGCTCAGTCGCGCCTCGATAACGCTTTGAATTCCGATTCGAACTCGGCGACTTGTCAGGGGCTGGAGCAAGCATATTTCACGGCGCTGGACGACCTCACGGACAAAGGCAAGAACGTCCTGCTCACCGACGAGAAGACTGGATTGGCGTTCACCGGGTTCAATTCGTTTTCTTATACCCAGAAGTACAGCTGGGAACAATATATCGGTCAGTTTGGCAGTGCAAACAAGTTTTATGGGGTGCCAGTTCCGATACCAGTCACGAGACGCCCGGGGCCGGTTCGGCCGCCGGGTCGGGGACCTCACCCGTTATGAGTACTCTACGCCTGCTGTCGGTTTTCGCTCTCGTCGCGTGCTGTTGCCCTCGATAACGCTTTGAATTCCGATTCGAACTCGGCGACTTGTCAGGGGCTGGAGCAAGCATATTTCACGGCGCTGGACGACCTCACGGACAAAGGCAAGAACGTCCTGCTCACCGACGAGAAGACTGGATTGGCGTTCACCGGGTTCAATTCGTTTTCTTATACCCAGAAGTACAGCTGGGAACAATATATCGGTCAGTTTGGCAGTGCAAACAAGTTTTATGGGGTGCCAGTTCCGATACCAGTCACGAGACGCCCGGGGCCGGTTCGGCCGCCGGGTCGGGGACCTCACCCGTTATGAGTACTCTACGCCTGCTGTCGGTTTTCGCTCTCGTCGCGTGCTGTTGCCCGGCGTCCGACGCTGATCAGGCTTTGGTCGGGGCTTTGCGCTGGTACTACCGGTGGATTGCTGAGTTACCGGTGACGGCTGGATCAGCGGATTGCAAGGTGGCTATTTTTACCAAGTCACAGTTTGCTTACTGTGAACCGGGTAAACTTGCCATTGATATCGAGACGCCACAGGGTTCTCCGGCTGCCGCGACGAACATTACGCACGCCTTCAATGCTTTCCCTGAAGAACTTCGCGATTTTGTGAATCACCGATATGCAGGGCCGCAGCAAATCCCGTCTGTCAGGACAATATCGGTCTCAAGAAGTGAGCTCGCGGAGTGCAAAGTCGACATTGAACAAACGCGACAACTCGCGACAAAGGCTGTAGGTTCGCGGCAGAGGGAAGACCTGTTGAATCGCGGAATTACGCTGCGATTCCCTTTGGCATGTGAACGCGATCCCTTCTATCTTGTTTATTTCATGAAGGGTGGCGATGTCGAATGGATATGGCAGATCAGATCTGGGATGGGTCCGGTCTGGAGCTACGATAAACATGGCGACCAGCGCGAGATTCCCTCGGTGGCAATCCGAAATCTTGCCAAGCCAGAAATGTGGTACACGGCGCAATGAGCCATCCTCGTGCATAAAGCCCGGCCTGCAGTCTCGTAAGAGCGTTCACTACTGTGTCTGTTTTCCGTTCCGGCGGAAGGCTCTCACCCGGCAGGTGTCGCAGCAGAACATCCGATCGATTCGGGATGCCTCGCCTTTGAGGAACCAGCGGCCACAGGAAGGCGCGGGACAGCGGGCACAGCGGATGAGACCTGCCGCTTCCCCGGTGAGCCTCTGCCAGAGCGCCGTGCGCAGACTGGCAGGCCGGTAGCGCATCCGGAAACCCGATCCGTTTTCGCGGACGGCGGCGAGATGGAACGGCGCGCGGGCGAGACCAGTCGCCAGTTCAGCGGGAGCCGCAGCCGTGCCTGAAGGAGCATTCGTGGGAAGAAGTGATCCACATCGGCCAGCAGCGCCGAAGCGTTCTCGACAGAGATGTCCCGGAAACAATAGAAACACTTCCCCTTCTGGTAACCATTCAGGGCATCCCGGCAAGCTGTCAGCAGAGCATCGCCGGGTGGATTACGGAACTTCAGCAGAAACGTGTGATCTACATTTGGACCCCGGAGCCTAACTTTGATCTGGTAGTCACCGGCATCGAGACGCCATGCGGGATTCTGGAGCATGTTGAATCCATAGCTGTCGTTCTTCACAGCATGGCAACGGGGTTCGTGGTCGTACTTCAGAGCGAGGTCAAGTTGCCGATAGGAGCCGATAGGGACCGTCACAGTCTTCAGTTCAACGGCAGTGCGACGTTCCCGCGGCGGAGAACAGTTGCTCCAGACTCATGCCCGCCACTATACAGCAGCGTCGGCGGTTCGAATCCAGAAAACTCTCATCTCCTCACCCCAACCTACCTCTTCACCGCCGGAAGCAGGTGCTGGGGAGTGAGTTCGTTAGATGTCCGGGGATGGAATGATTCAAATCCGCTTGATCCGTCCTAAGTTAAACAAAATGCGGCACTTATATCTTCATGAGCGGTTTCCGGTCACCTCTCAGGACCGGACATCTGCGGGCATCTGCTGCGACGTTCCCGCGGAATTCTCCATCCTGTTAACCGAACCCGGACTACTCGTCGGCTGGGCCGCAAATAAGGATGGTGGAGCACACGTCGATAGCACTCTGCCCGACGAATTTGGAGACCTGAAGTCGCTTGGAGCGATCGGTTCCTTGTTGCGCGATCTGCTGTGGGCTCAAGCGCAAGAACCGCGCGGCGTTATCGTAGAGGATATCCCGCTTCTGTTCTGGCTCCAGGAAGTCTGCCGTTTCGACGGATTGAAATCGCCACCTCAATCGCCTCAGGCCACACCATCTGGTCAGAGCCGAAGAAGACTCGCTTTCCGAAACCCGCCTCCACGATCCTCTGCAACTAACTGTGGAATGCTGGCCGTGGAAGCGCAAAGCTGATCACGCCTATGTCCACATAAACTGGGGGTAGGTCCACAGCATCGCCAGCACATCATCCAGCGTTGGCCAGCCTGCATGCATTGCATAGAGCCGCAGCTTTGGATGCCGCTGTAACGCTTCCTCGAGACCAAGTGGACTATGGAGTCTGGCTCGATAAGCTTTGAAGCCCAGTAAGGCGAGCCTGGCGGTCCTGTACCAACATGAATGCCGCTCGAACCCGCTGCGAGCATCAGACGAGGCTCCAGCTCGGGACCGGCCAAAAATAAAGTCGCGCAGGCTGTCAACCAATTAGACCCGCGTGGAGTCTAACGTTGGTGATGCGCTTTGTCTTCGCTTTACTAGGCTTCCAGTGTTTGCTCTGGGCGGGCGAGACTCCACAAGTCCTGCGCGCGACCGGCACCGTGGAAGCACTCCGCGCCATGACTTTGCAGACGCCCCGCATCAGCGGACAGCAGAGCGGCAATCTCACGCTGACACATCTGGTCCTGAACGGGACGAAAGTTGCGCCGGGGGAGGTTATCGCGGAGTTCGATCACACTACCCAGATCAAAGCGGCTCGCGACGCCGCCGCCAAGTATGACGATCTAACCCACCAAGTGGACCAGAAAGCCGCCGAACACAAGAGCAACGCCGCCAAGCGGACCTCGGATTATGCGCAGGCCGAAGCCGATCTGGCCAAGGCCCGGCTGGAGATGCGAAAAGGGCCGGTGCTGAGCGAGATTGAACACGCCAAGGCGGACGAGATTCTGAAGAACGCCGAACTGCATGTAGCCAGTTTGAAACGTTCGACCAAGGCGCATGAAGCGGCGGAAGCGGCCGAGCTGCAGGTGCTGAAATTGCAGGCTGAGCGCCAAAAGCTGACCTTAACGCGTTTACAGGGCGATGCCGAAAAGCTGGTGATCCGCGCGCCCATTCCGGGCATGGTGGCCCTGCAAAGCATCTGGAAGAACAACTCCATGGGGCACGCGCGGGAGGGCGATCAGCTTTGGCCGGGCAGTCCGCTGCTGCGCATTTTCGATCCTTCCAATATGGTGCTGCAGCTTGCCGTCAGCGAAGCGGATGGCGCGATTCTGCATCCCGGCGCGAAGGCGGTGGTCCACCTGGACGCTTATCCGGAACTGACGTTTACCGCGCATTTCGATTCGGCGAGCCCGGTGGCGTCGTCCGCGCTGGGCAGTCCCATCAAGAGCTTCAACGCGCGCTTTGTGTTCGATCAGCGCGACCCGCATCTGCTGCCCGACCTTTCCGCGGCCGCGGATATCGAGATTGTGCGGTGAAGTGGCGCCGCGCACTCACCTGGCTGGCGCTGCTTCTGGCAGTGGGCTCGGGCGTGGCGTTTTTTCGTATGCGGAATGCGCAAGCCGCCACCAGTCTGCCGACCGCCAGCGCGCGCCGGGGTGAGTTTCTGGTGCTGATTCGCGCGCGCGGCGAACTAACCGCCGAGAAGTCCGTGCAGATTACCGCTCCGGTCAACGTGCCGGATTTGCAGATCGTATGGACCGCTCCGACGGGCAGCGAAGTGGCGCCCGGACAGGTCGTCATTCGCTTCGATCCGAGCGCGGCGAAGCAGCAGATCAGCGAACATACGGCGGCGCTGAAATCGGCGCAAGCGAATTTGGACCAGGCGCTGGCGCAGGCTCGCATTACGTCCGAAAAAGACAAACTGGATTTAGCTACCGCGACCTATGATTGGGAAAAGGCCAAGCTCGAAGCTTCGAAGCAAGCGGTGATGAGCGTGATTCAGGGCGAGGAGAGCAAGATCGATTCCGGCTTGGCACAGGAAAAAGTGAACGTGCAGGCGGCGGCCAGCCAGATGCATGCCACGTCCGACCAGGCGAAGATCGCGTCCTTGACAAGGCTGCGGGACCAGGAGGTGCGCGAGTTGGAGATCACCAATGAGCAACTGGCTTCCATGGAGGTGAAGAGCCCCGGCCGCGGCGTCATCACTTACCTGGGCAACTATTCGCAAGGGTGGATGAACGCGCAGCCGTACAAAGTCGGCGACCATGCGGCGCCGGGCACGCTGCTGGCGGAGATCCCGGACCTTTCCACCATTGCGATGGAAAGCAAGGTAGAGGAGGTGGACCGCGGGCGGATCAAGGTGGGCGATGCGGTGCTGGTTCACATCGATGCCTTTCCCGAGAAGACGTTCAACGCGAAGATCAGTGGGATCTCGCCGCTGACCGAGCAGAACTGGGAGTGGCCGCCCACCCGTAGTTTCAAGAGCTACTCCGCCATTGACGAGCCGGGCAAGCGGCTTCGGCCCGGCATGAATGCGAGTTCCGACTTTGTCATCTCGCGCATTCCAGATGCGGTGAGCGTTCCGGCGAAGGCGTTGTTCACCGACCAGGGTAAGCCGATTGTGTACGTCAAAACCGACAAAGGATACGACCGGCGCAATGTGCAGTTGCGGGCGCGAAATCCGGATGACGTGGCGGTTGCGGGAATCAAAGAAGGAACCGCGGTGGCCTTGGTAGAGCCGCCGCGAAACGAGAAGAAGAAATGAAGCGCGGGCGCATTCGCCGCTATTTCATTACTGTTCTTGTGATCGTCATCATCGGCGGCGTGGCCGCGTGGCTTTCGGCCCGCACCTATCGAGCCGTCGCTCCCAAGCCTGCCTCCTCGGTTCCCACAACGGAAGTGAAGCGGGGCGATATCACGCTGAGCGTTGCCGCGCGCGGCGCGTTGCGCGGAGGCAATTCCGAGATGTTGACGGCCCCGCTCACCGGCGGCGGCGAGATGCACGTCACTTACCTGAGCAAGACCGGCGATCTGGTGAAAGTGGGCGACCCGGTGGTGGAGTTCGATCCCACCGATCAGGAATACAAACTCAAGGAAGCGCAATCCGACCTGGCCGAGAACAAGCTGAAAGTGGCGCAGGCCGAAGCGCAGGCGGAGGCGGACCTGGAAGAGGCGAAGTACTTGCTGCAAAAAGCCGAGTCCGATATCCGGGTCGCGGAATTAGACGTTCGCAAAAATCCCATTCTGCCGGCAATTACGGCGAAGCAAAACGACTTGATTCTGAAAGCGGCCAAAGATCGCGCCGATCAGTTGAAAACGGATCTGGCGAACCGCGGTGACACCAATCTGGCGGCGATTGCGGTGCAAAAGGCGGCGGTCGGGAAGGCCGAGATTCAGGTGGCTGCGGCGCAGAAGAATATCTCCGCGCTGGTGGTGAAGGCGACGCATCCGGGTTATGTGGCGATCCGGCCAAATCAATCCGGAAACTTCTTTTTCGGTGGGATGACGCTTCCCGATTACCAGGTGGGCGATACGGTTCGCGGCGGGATGGCCGTAGCCGAAATTCCCGATATGACCAATTGGGAAGTAGGCGCGACGTTCGGCGAGTTGGACCGCGGCCACCTTTCCATCGGGCAGCCCGTGTCCATCGATGTGGTGGCGCTGCCGGCCGAAAAGTTCACCGGTAAAGTGGCGGACCTGGGTGGAACTGCCGGGCCTCCCTGGAACCGGAAATTTGAGTGCAAAGTTCATCTCGACCATCCCACGCCGACCCTGCATCCCGGCATGAGCGTGAATGTGGTGGTGGTGACCGACGAGTTGAAGAAGGTGCTCTGGTTGCCGGCGCAGGCCGTCTTTGAAAGCGGCAGCCGGACTTTCGTTTATGTCCCGAACGGCGATGGGTACGTCACTCGTGATGTGAAACTAGTCCGCCGCAGCGAGAGCCGCGTGGTGCTGGATGGAGTGCCAGAGGGGCAGGTGGTGGCGCTTGCCAATCCGGAATCGGAGAACAAGAAAAAGGAGGGTGGCTCGAAAGGCCCGGCACTCCCCAAGTGAAAGCTTACTTCAGCGACTTCTTGCTGGCGGCGCAGAACCTGCTAAGCCAGAAGACGAGAACAATCCTCACCGCGCTGGGAATCATCTTCGGCGTGGGAGCGGTGATCGGGATGCTGGCGATCGGTGCGGGCGCGCGCGACGAATCCCTTCGGTTCATAGAGCAGTTGGGCGTGCGCAACGTTCTGGTGGAATCGCGTCCGGCCACCAGCGATGGAGAGTTGCAGCAGCGCCGGCGCTCTTCTCCCGGGCTGAACGAGCGCGATGTACGGATCATCCAGGCCAATCTCGACGGGCTGAACTTGATCTCCGCGAGCAACAGCTTGCGTCCGGCCAAGGTGCTGCCGAAGCCCGCCAACGACGCGCCTGAGTTGCGCGGCGTGCGCGCTTCCTACGCGCAGATTCATAACTGGAAGCTGGAGTCCGGTGCTGTCTTCACCGATCTGGACGACCGAAACAGCGCGGCCGTTTGCGTTGTGGGCGAGAGCGCCAAAGTGGGCATTCTGGGTTACGGGCCGGGCCTCGGCAAGTACATCAAACTGAATGACACGTGGCTGCGCGTGGTGGGAGTGCTGCGGGGTCAGTTGGCGTCGGGATCGCAGAACCTGGCGGCGGGCGCGGCCAGCGACCCGAACAACATCGTGTACATTCCGCTGAACACTTTTCAGTATCGATTCTGGGACATGGGCGGCGGTCTCAAAGACGAGTTGGGCGGCGTGGATATCCAACTCAAAACGGGCGCGGATAGCGTCGCGGCCTCCAAGGTGGTGGTGGCGATCCTGAACTCCACGCATCACAACACGCCTGATTTCAGCGTGACGATTCCGGCGGAGCTGCTCGCCCAGCAACAGCGATCGCAGACCATTTTCACTTACGTCATGGTGGCCATTGCGGCGATTTCTCTGCTTGTCGGCGGAATCGGAATCATGAACATCGTGCTGGCGACGGTGCTCGAGCGGACACGTGAAATCGGCATACGGCGCGCCATTGGAGCACGCAGGGCGGACATCGTCCGGCAATTCCTGATGGAGTCGGTATTGATCTCGGTGGGAGGCGGATTGGTGGGCATCGCGTTTGGTTATTTTTTGAGCTGGCTGATTGCATCCGCCGCGGAGTGGAAGACGATTGTAACCACGTCGTCAATTGTGATTGCTTTCGGCGTGTCGGTGGTGGTGGGCGTGGTGTTTGGAATTTATCCGGCGATGAAGGCCTCGCGGATCGATCCGATTGAGGCGCTTCGCTATGAATAGGTTCGTTGCAGTGCTGTTGCTGCTTTGCTCTTCGGCGCAGGCCGGGTCGCCTTCGGTAGCGGCGTATTTTCACAATCGCCTGCATCCGGATGTGATCAGCGAACACGATGTGGAAGGTCTGGAAGCGCAGATTGTGAACGGCAAGCTGGTGCTGCGCGTGGACGATTTCATTCGCCTGCTGCTGAAGAATTCTACCGACATCCGGTTGACGCAACTGGACTACTATACGGCCACGGACGCCATTCAGGCTGCAAACGCGCCGTTCGATCCAAGCTTGCTATTGAGCTTTTCCGCGCAGCGTTCGAAGCAGCCGCAATCGAATCTGATTAGCGGCGCCGACACGCTGAGCAGCTTGACGCAAACCTCGCAGGCCGGCTATCAGCAGGTGCTGGGACAAGGTCCCACGGTTTCGGCCAGTTTTAATGCGGTTCGCTCTTCGACCAACAGCGTATTCAGTAATCTCAACCCGAGCATTTTCGACAGCCTGAACTTCGCGGTAACGCAACCGCTGTTGCAGAACCGCGGAAACATTCAACTGCGAACGCCGTTGTTGATCGCGCGGCAAGAGCTGGTGATCACCACCGCGCAAAGCAGCGCACGTGTGGGCGATACCATCTCCGCCGCGATCCGGCAGTATTGGGACGCCGTGGGCGCGCGTGATTTTATTCGCGTGCAGCAGGAATCGCTTGCACTGGCGCAGAAGGCGTATGAGCATGATAAGTTGTCGCTCGAACTGGGCGCCCTGTCGCGGCTCGATATTTTCCAGTCGGAAACGCAAGTGGCGCAGCGCCGGGTGTCGCTGATTCAGGCGCAGTACGCGTATCGGGAAATCCTGGATACGCTGCGGCGCTTGATTGGGGCGGATCTCAAGCCGTACACGCGCTATTTGGAAATGGAATTGACTGACGATCCCGGTCTGCAGCCGGACGCGTTTACTGTGCCGCCGCTGAATGAGGCTGTGACGCAGGCCATGGAGAACCGCCCGGAGTTGACGGCCGCCGGACGGCGCATCGCAATCGATGAACTGAGCGAACGGGCCGCGCAGAACGCGCTCACGCCTCGCGTAGATCTCAGTTTGTTGGGCGGCGCGAGCGGTTTAGGCGGGGTTCCGTTTGTGGGGTCGACGGGGCTGTTGGGAGTTGCGCCGACGGTGGTGTTCCCGAGCGGACTGGGCGAATCGTTCGGACAGATCTTTTCCTTGAAAGCGCCCTATTATGGGCTGTCGGTGACGGTGGGGATTCCGTTCCGCAGCAGCTTGGCGAAGGCGAACCTGGCGGATGCTCTGGTGAATCGCGCGCGCGACCGCTACAACGTCCGGCAGGAGGAACAGCAGATCATTCTGGAAGTGAAGACGGCGGCGAACGAGTGCGAACTGGCGCGCGAAACGGTGCTGGCCGCCCTGACCGCGCGCGACCTCGCGAGGAAGAATGTGGACGCGGAGCAACAGAAGTACGAACTCGGGACGATTACCGCGTTCGAGTTGCTGGATGCGCAGACCCGCTTATCACAGGTGGAAAATTCCGTGGTCAGCGCGAATGTCGGCTATCGCAAGGCGATCGTGTTGTACCAGCGCGCGACCTGGACTTTGCCGTATCAGATTCAGTCGTTGGTGAAGTAGTGTGGGGCCGAGCGCCATCCGGAGTTTGAGAATGTGAGATAAAGCGATCTAGACGGGTGCAGGTCAGTTCGGAGGTTACCAAAGCTGGTAAACCCGTCCCTTTACAAGTCCTTCAAAACGAAGCAGGTGCTGGGGAGTGAGTTCGTCAGATGTCCGGGGATGGAATGATTCAAATCCGCTTGATCCGTCCTAAGTTAAACAAAATGCGGAACTTATATCTTCATGAGCGGTTTGACGCCGCACGGTCGGCGATTCCGAGGGACGGGGCGGAAATCGGCCGCATTCCTCGGTTGCATCTTTGGTGCCGTGCTGAGCTCCAGTGGCGGGCTGAAGCGAATGTTTCGTTGCGCTGTCAGGACTTACGGTGGTCCCGACTAGAATTGAAGCGTTTCGGCCTGGCCGCGACGGATTTCGCTAGGGGTTCGTACCTGAGCCCTTCGACGGGAGCGTCTTCTCTGCCAATTCCAATCGCCGGAAGCGCGAAAGTAATTGCCAGTGGGCCTCAAATTCTACCAAGCTCTCCGCCGAGCGGTGAAAACCTTTGAAAACTTGTGGGAAATCTCGGCCCCATGAAGGACGCCAACGGAATACTTTCGGCTGATGTTCTGTGTAGACTTTCATCTGGCTATAGAATTCAGCATGGGCTTTCTAGGAGCGCGAAGGCGCGAGCAACCCAGCGTAAATCGTCGAGGCGCGACCCGGCGGCATCGTGGTGGTCTCGCTCGGGATTTCAACGAGGGCGACGTGAAAAGGACTTCACCACAAAACCAAACACGGCTTCGATCTCTTTGGTCTCATTGATCCCAGTTATGGTGATGAGGAACCCACGCGGCCGGAACGAGCTAGTCAAAGTTGCTTCTTGCGAAATCGGATTGATTTGGGCCGGCGCGCAGATGCCGATTTTTTTGACGGGGTTTAGGAGACGATAACCGTTACAGGCTACGCAATTACAGAACCTCGGCTATCGGCTCAGCGACATCGAAGGGATCTACTTCTTTGGAGTAGACCCAGACGGTGTTATCGACAGCCTCAGAGCCAAGCGGTTCGATGCCAAGGGCTACTATCGTTCGCAAGAGATCCGCGACAACTTCGTCCCGTCGTCGCACCCAACTTGAGGCAAAGCAGCGCCAGAAAGTCCAACCTGCTCGTTCCAGCACGCGCTGCCGTGCCATATCGTCGGACCACTGCCCGGGGCCATGGAAGCGGTCACCGTCGCATTCAATGGCAAGGCGACGACCCTCGCGGCCTTCGACGACGAAATCGATTTTGAAGCCGCCGCAGCGCACCTGTGGCTCGACGCGATAGCCGCGTCGCACCAGTTCATCGAACATCTCAAACTCAAAGCCCGATTCACAACGCTCTCGCAAGACCTGGGTGCTTCGTTCATCCTGACGGAAGGGTTCTTTGAAATGCCGAAGAATCGCGCCACTAAGAGTATCTTTCGCAAAGGCGTCTTGCTCGACAGAGCGGAAGAGGTACATGCGATCGCGCGCGCGAGACAGCGCGACATTGAATCGCTGTTGCAGGTCCGTACGATTCGCCGCACCACGGTCGCCAAGACCAAGCACCATTGAGAGGAGCATGATGTCCCGCTCGCGGCCTTGAAATACGGATGGCGGCCCTACCGCAATCTGTCTCGCAATGACATCGACCGGTGAAATCCGACTACCGACCAGGGCGTGTATATGCGCTGCCTGCTTCGTCCCGAGAAGGGTCGCAACACCGATTGAGCGCCCAGCCATATCTGGATCGGCAAGGATCGATTCAATCTCATCGACAATCGCCTTCGCCTCAGCGTTATTGATGTCGCCTGTGCGAGAGCCCCCTCTGACAAAAACATCTATTAGCGGAGGGTCGAGACGCTCGTTCGCATGGGGTAACCGCAGTGGCTTGATGTCGCCCTCGTAGAACTCGCGATTTGAATATTCGATGATCGCGGGAACGCAGCGGAAGTGCTCACGCAACATTACAGAGTTTCCAGCGAACACCACGCGGGCCAAATCGTAAATCGATTTATCCGGCGTCATCTCTGAGCCGAATGGTTGATTAGCTAGAAAGCGGTCGCGCAACTCCTTTATCTTTTCTTCGGGTACACCAATTGCAGACGGAGAGACTTGTTTATGGTCGCCGACAACCAGCAGTTTTTGTCCACGCAACAGCGCGGGCAACGCCCAGATGTCAGATTGGGAGGCTTCGTCAATCACCACCAAGTCAAAGAGTCCAAGTTCAGGCGGTATGGTCTCGCAGATACGCCACTCTGGCATCACCCAGCAAGGCACAGCGCGGTAGGCACTCAGCATTGCTTCGCGCGCGCTACGGCGGTGCCGGATGGCGCGGACGCCGGTGCCAGCGCCCATCGCCTGAATTGAGTTGAGATAAGCCTGCAGAGCCTGCCGAATGGCTGGCGGTGAATTATTGTAAACGCCGAGCCACGTTTTCTCCGCTACAAGGTCCTGATAAGTTCGGGCGAGCGCCGTAGTCAGCACCTTGCGCTGTGCAAAGAGATCCCGCAACCTTTGGTGGCCGTCGATCTTTTCAAGGAATAGAACTGCGCACCGCCATTTCCACGCCTCCGGCCACGAAGACGGCGTGAGCGCGTCATGATCTTGCGCCGCCGGTTCTGTTCGCAGCCGCGCGGCCCACTTCCTCGCACCAGCGGACTCAATAAGGTCTGTCGCGCTTGCTACTTCAGCGAGCGCGGAACGGAGACTTACGATTCGGGAGAGCTCGGATTGCAATAACAGCCAGGCTTTTTGAAGCGCAGCTTCATCCGCGCGATCACTTCCAAGCGATTCCGTTAGGAATTGGCGAATGTCATTCACTACCATGCCACTGCGGCCGTCGAGCTTTTTGGCTATTTCACGAACCCGACCCATAGCATAGGCAAGGCGGCCCTTATCGACATGGGCATGAAGAGATTCAGTGACAACCTTGAGAGTTGCTTCCACGGAGTCCCAAACACCATCCGCAGCCTGCTTGCCAAAGATCTTTTCGACTTCGCCGTGCAGTTTACCGTCATAGCTGAATGCAAGCCGATGTGTATCCTCGATAAATCGCTGCAGGGGCGCTATGGCCTTGCAGGCCGTATCTAGAGAGCCGCTCTGCGGCGCGATACCAAACTCTGTCGCTATAGAGTTCCACCGTGCGATACTTTTCTTCGCGTCCACACGCCAATCCAAAAGCTGCTGAACGAGCACCCAGCCCTGCGAGGTGGCAGGTGCGGAGCCAAGTACGGTGACCGAGGCCAGCAATTTGCGGGCCCACCCTTTACCAAAGGGAAGAGCAAAAGCACTCTTTCCATCGCACAGCCGCCTCACGGCTTCCAGGAAGTCATCGCTCGCCTCCGCGTCTGCGGGGACGACGACAGCCTTGCCAACCAGTTCTATTCGCCTGGCCTCGAGGTTGCGAACGTCGGCACAAGCGTCCATAAGATGCAGGAGCAGCGGATCATCGGCACGCATATCGCCCAAATGCCGTGTGATTTCTTCGAGAGCGGGGTCGCAGGGTTGAGTGAGCTTCTTCTGGAGCTCGAGCCTGGAATCGAGGAAATCCATGAGGCGCTTCGCGCCTTCGAAGGTCTCGAGTGTCGAGTCCTTTAGCTTCAGGACCGCCCCCACCACCAAGTCCGCGTCGATCGCTTTGGACCGCCCCAGATCACGGTGCAATTCAGCCAGGACTTCCCACGGCGGAAAGTCGTCAGACGCTGGAACTGAACACTTCAAATACAGCAAATCTCTGCCGACTTTCAGCCGCCCGAGGCGAAGTGCGCTGATGTCGCTCTCGTTGAACGGCAAACGACCATCTTCCTGTTCTGGAAGATCATCTTCCAGCCATTGGTGTTCGTCGGCTTGCGCCATGACCATCTTGGCCATTTCTTCGGGCGAGACTTCCTGCCCTTGAAAAATGTAGCTCCGCATGTGTTGCGCCGCGTAAGTACTGACCTGGCGATCGACATGCGATATCTTGGCGTGAAGTTGATCGAGTCTTTCCTGGAGGGAGACTATCTCTGCGTGTGCGCGACTTGCATTCATTGCGGAAACGTTCGCCGCGATCGTCTGAATAGAATGTTCGAACTTTTTCATGCCATCGCTTTCATTTGAAAGCAACCCAACGCAGAGCGGTCGGATACGTTCCGGCAATTTACCAATAACCTCGTTGAGTGCCGATTCGCCTCTTGAGGTGACGAGGACGCGCTTGCCCTGAGCGAGGTAATGACAGATGATGTTCGCGATTGTATGGGTCTTACCGGTGCCGGGCGGGCCTTGCACGACAACGCCGTTACCACGCTCGAGCTTCTGTACAATCGAAATCTGCTCGTCGTTGTAGGCCATCGGGAAGTACAGCTCCATAGCGTCCCCAGTGTTCTCACTTGTCGAGAGACCTCGGAACGCCTTCAAAACCTGTTCTTGAATCAGCATGCCACCGCGCTCGACAAAATTGCGAACGACGGCAGGCAAGACATTTGCGGTTTCGACGGCTTTCCTTAGACGTTTGACGTCGTCAAGGAACGGGCCGCCCGTGCGTTTGCGGGCGTACAGCACCCAGCTGTTGGTGATCTTTAGCGTCTCCCCCGGCGGCGGCGGGGTCGTATCGTCAGTGAGCGCCTCATAGGCACCGCTTTTGTCGAGATGGCCAACGGCGGCTTTGAGAACGCCTTCATAGGTGGAGGTTTCGAATGGGTTCGGGCGGTTCGCCCCATTCTCAATCGCCCCCTTCCAAAAGGCTTCGAGTTGCCGGACACCTGGTATTTCCATCTCCGCGTAAGTATCGAGCTCGATACGCGGATCGGTGTCGCGAGGTTTTATTTCGAGGTCGAAGTTTCTGTCGTTCAGAGTAACCTCGCAGGACTGTGAAATTAGGGGATGCTTCAGGACGGTCGCGAAGCCCTCCTTTTTCCAGACCGCGTATCCGAGCCCCCAAACCAATTCAAGCGGAGTTTCCGAACCCTCCGTCGAGATTGTCTGTTGAAGCGAGAAGAGTTCGTTATAGCGTTTAATCGTCTTGCGTCGGGGCCCTTCCGCCGCCGCCCATGGTTGCCATTGGTTCTCGACATACCTGTGGAAGAGTTCGGTAACTTCAGGGTGATCCCGGAGTAACTCGCTGCCCTGAGGATGTTTGGCATCTCGAATTTCGATTTGAGTCTTGAGCTCCGGCACCTTCGCCGGGGTTTTCGAAATAGTGATCCACCTCCCGAGCTCCCCGTCTGGCTGGGGTGGGGCGATTTCACGAAGTCGGGGGATTCGGAGCCAAACGTCCGAGCCCTCGCCCTGGATATTGAACTGAAGCTCAGGCAGACCCTTGAGTTCGTGCTGATAGACCGCAAAGAATTCCGCCGGTACCGTAAAGGCCGGCTTGTACTTCAGCTTTTCGACCTGTTCGATGTAGGTCAGTAGGTCGAGTACGAGTGCTGAACCTTCGATCATACGCACACGCCGTCCGCTCTTTCCGTGCAGAGCGGATCGTCAAGTACTTTTTTTGAGCTAAACCTCGACATTCGGTCTCCGCCCAATGCTATCTTTACCAGCAACAGGGCGGCCCGCAGCGCACAAGAACTGTCGCCAAAATGCAGGCTGAGCAGCATCTCTGCCCGTCCAGAACATACGTCAAATATTAGCGCGGAATTAGGTTCCCAAGTTTGGGTGGTCCCGAGTTTGTACGCGTTGGGGTTCCCTCAGCAGCCCAACGTTCCGCGTCTTGCCGCCGTGGAGATGACGAAGCCGCGCTATCTTCAGGGCCCCGAGTCTGCCGACGGGAGTGCTTCAAATGTTCCGTCTCATCGGAAGAAATACAAAAGCCAGACGTTTTTAACAGCTTCGCTAGCCGGGTGGCGGTCGACGGATAATGGTTTCGGAATGTATAGGCAACGGACACAGACGAGACCGTTCGAGAAGGAATACTCAACGGGATGCCGGTCGAATGCAGGCAAGAGGTCATTGCCTGCAATCGGCAGCTCCGAACTCCTCCCACAAGCTTTCGGCGGTTTGTCGAAAATTAGGTCTTTACGGCCGTTTTTGGGGCCCTGAAAACGGGCTCTCTAGTGTAGCGGAAACTGTAGCGGTCGCACTTCAAAAAAGGTAGCAAAACAGCGAAAGCGCTACATGAACGACACTCGCAGAAAACTCCGCAAGCGACTGATACGTAGCGTCTTATAGCACTCCGTAGCAACCGATAAAAAGGCCAATAGGCCTTCTGTTAACCGAAGGGTTGTAGGTTCGAATCCTACCTGAGGAGCCAACGTTTTCATAGACTTGCAGGCTAAATCACCTCCCGAGAAAGCCCTCATTTTCAGGACTGTGGGGGCTTTTGTGGGGATGCTCCTTCAATACTGTGGGTACTCGGTAGCAAGTGGTGGCAAACGTCCGCACAAAAGCTTCGTTTTCAACTCACGAAAGAACGCGCACTTTCCGCCAAGTTTCAGGGCTGAATAGAATCCGCAAACACCGCCTCTACCGCCCCACCGCCACTTCGAAGCGCTCGTCCCAGTACAATCAACCTCTTACAAGACAAGCAGCTAGTGGCGGATCGCCTTGCGCGTTTGACCGCCACCGCCACTATCACGCCCTGCTACCTCCATCACAGCCGCATTCTCAGTTAGGACGTTTCGGGGACGGCAATCATACTGATACCGATCGCAGAAACCGCGACCACCATGTTTTTGGTCGGGACAACTCGGGACAGTCGGGGCAACACTGAAAACATTGGTGTTGGTCGTGCCCCGAGTCTATTTTTCTAGCTCGGGACACTCGGGACAAAAACGTTGCCTACGGCGCGTCCTCCGACTAAATCAGAATCTGGGTTTCCCACAAATCCGGTTGTCGCCGTCAGGGAGCGCTAGCGGCCATGAGTGTTGCTTAGCAAGGCTTAACTACAGTTCTTACAATAATTTACAGGCCGTTTTCAAGTCACTATAATCGTCGTTGCAATGCGATTTGGAGGCTTATGACCGTCGAGAATCAGGTTGAAGTTTGGTTGATTGACAAGCTCGTTCCCTACGAGAGGAATCCCCGCAAAAACGATTCCGCGGTGGATCGCATGTGCGCGTCCATCGTCATTCCCGTTCTCATCACTCCGTGTACAAGCACCACGGAGGGAGCAGTCCCTTTTCTAAAGCAGGTGCGCGGCTGGCCGCTCGAAGACTTCCGCTCCTGGGTCAAAGGCGCTCTGCAAGTGCTCCGCGACCTGCGCCGAGATTTTCCGGGTCCTGGAAATCTCTTCTGGCGAACCGATGCGGCGGACAGACTCAAGGCGGCGAGAATCGCCCCTGATGCACTTAAGGCCATGCTTGGAAAGACGGCCGCGGACTGCATGCAGGTCGTAAGCGCAAAAGAGGAGGAAGAGGCCTAGTGACCGAAATCCTTTCGCTCGATGCATTTATACGAACAGTGGCGGTCAACCGAGGCACGTCCCATGCGTTTTTCTTAGGGGCAGGGGCTTCGATCACGTCCGGCATGCCGTCCGCACAGATGTGCATCTGGGAATGGAAGCGCGAGATCTTCCTCACGAACAATCTAGGCTTGCAGGCCCAATTCTCAGAACTCTCGCTCGCGAGCGTTCGGCAGCGAATCCAGCGGTGGCTTGATCGGCAGGGTATCTATCCCACCGAGGGCGTGCCTGAAGAATATGGCGTCTATATCGAAGCATGCTACCCCATTCCGGAGAGCCGTCGCGCCTATTTTCAATACAAGGTGCGAAATGCGAAACCGCATATTGGCTATCAGCTTCTGCCGTCGCTGGCAGCACAAGGCCTGATCAAATCGGTCTGGACCCCGAACTTCGATCAGCTGACCAGCCGTTCGCTTGCCAGCAGCAACATCACCCCGATCGAAGTAGGCCTTGATTCCACTCACCGGATCGTGCGCGGCACAACGGCGGGAGAACTGGTGACCGTTTCACTCCACGGCGATTACCGTTACGATCACCTGAAGAATACGGACCTGGAACTTCAGGCACAAGAAAAATCACTCGAAGCAGCCCTTGTTCAGGAATTAAGAGGCTCACCGGTCATCGTCTCCGGTTACAGCGGCCGTGATGCCTCCATCATGGATGCCTTTTTCAAAGGCATGGAGGATCGACGGCAAGGAAGCCTGTATTGGTGCGTGCAGGACCCATCCGCCGTTTCACCCCGGGTCCGGGACCTCATCGCGCATGCCCGCCGGCACGGCCGCACGGCATACCTCATTCCGGCGCAGGGCTTCGACGACTTGATGGTCCGGCTGGCCCAACACTGTCTCGATAAGCGGGCCCGTGAAACAGCCGAGGCGATCATTGCGAAAAATTTCGGCGGTTCCGGTAGCGAGAGGCTTCCGTTTCGCATCGAACCGGGGGAGCCGACGGCGATTCTGAAGAGCAATGCCTTTGAGATCGAGTGTCCCGCAGAGGCATTCGTTTTCGAGCCCAAGAAGTTTCCCGAAAAACAGGTCTGGAAATGGGTTCGAGAGCTAAGCTCAAAACGCAATGTCGCTGCGGTGCCATACAAAGGGCAGATTTTCGCCTTCGGAACCGTCGACGACGTTCGAGCCTGTTTTGGCGAGAATCTTAAGGACAGTCCCCGGCGCAGGCCGCTGCCGGAAGATGGACTGTGCTTTGAAGATGGCGCTATCACATCACTGATGCTCGCCACTCTCACCAACGCAATGGCCACCGGCAATCCTGGTTTGGTATCCGATGGCAAGCGGGAAATCTGGGAGATGGATACTCCGAGGGAAGAACGACTTAATGGCGAGTTGTTTCTGGCGTTCCAATCAGTCCGTTTGTCACTGCGGCAATTTGAAAGACGCTCCTTCCTCGTTCTTGAGCCGTCTTTGCGGGTCTTGGACGCAGCAGGTGGCTTGGCAGCTAAGGACAAGGCGAAGACGATCAAAACCCGCATCCTCGGCTATCAGCACAATAAAGAGTACAACGAAGCGGTGAACTCCTGGCGCGGCAAGCTGCTTGGCGCACCCACGCCGCAGCGAGCTTATGAACATCCCTATAACTCCGGATCGGGCTTCCGGTTCCTGGTGCGGCGCACCCCGGCGTTTGCCGAGATTACGGGCGGAAAAAAGTCTCAAACGATATGCCTTGAGGCAAAATTCCGGCCCCTCATTAAGCATCGAGGTTTGCAAATACCCGAACCCCAGCTTCTTTTCTCAAACCGGGCCGGAACCGCGATGGCGAGGGATGCCCATCCGGTCAGGGGCATCCTGAACAACCGGCCTTTCGACTACCCGCTCACCATGCAAGGCTTCGGCAGCGAAATCCGCATGGGCGTCATCTGCCCCAAAGCGGAATCCCGCATGCTCCAGACCTTCTTGGAAAATCTGGGGCGGCAGATCCAGCCGAGCCGCCAAGAGGACGACTATTTGCCCCCTTATCCGGGCTTTCGGAACGCGTTTGGGCTGGATCTGGTAGTCGCCGAGCCCGGCGGCCGGGGATGGATCACCTGCCCCGAGCCAGAGGGGCCGGATAATCGAGCCCGCACCGTAGAAACCGCTAGAGCAATCAATCGAGGTATCGAGTCCCTCCAGGCATCCTTCTCCCCGAATGTCATTTTGATCTTTTTCCCCGACCGATGGGCCGCTTACCGGCGCTTCAATACGGAGGAGGAGCGTTTTGACGTACACGACTTTGTGAAGGCGAGCAGCGTCCAGAAAGGTATCGGCACGCAGTTCCTGGACCAGGAAACCCTCGCCGACAAACTTCAATGCCGTGTATGGTGGTGGCTGTCGCTGGCATTTTATACGAAGGCGCTCCGCACGCCGTGGCTGCTCAACGATCTTGAAAAAGACACCGCTTATGTTGGCCTCGGAATGAGCTATGACCTCAACCAGGAGCAAGGAAAGAAAGTGGTGATGGGATGCAGCCATATCTATAGCTCGCAGGGGGAAGGTCTGCAGTATCGCCTGAGCCAGGTCGAAAACCCCGTTTTCTTTGGCAAGAACCCCTTTCTTTCGCGCGATGACGCGAGGAGGGTAGGGGAACAAATCCGCGAGCTATTCTTCGAGTCACGTTCCGTCCTGCCGCAGAGAGTCGTAATCCATAAACGCACACGATTTACAGACGACGAGCAACTGGGGCTGAGAGAGGGCTTGAGCGGTGTAAAGCACATCGACATGCTTGAAATCACTATTGATAATGCGCTGCGATACATCGCCTCCACAGTTGACAGCAGAGGCGGACTGCATGAGGATAACTATCCTGTGTCCCGCGGCAGCGTCGTCAGGCTCGACGATTTTACCGCACTCGTCTGGGTCCACGGGGTCAGCACGGCTGTCAGCAATACGCGACGGTATTATCAGGGAAAACGGAGAATACCCGCACCCCTCAGCGTGCAGCGGCACGCCGGGGAATCTGATATCAGGGACTTAGCTGCGGAGATTCTGGGCCTTTCCAAGATGAACTGGAACACCTTCGACCTCTATACCAAACTTCCAGCGACCGTACAATCCTCCAATGAAATCGCAAAGATTGGCTCGCTTCTCGGTAGATTTGAGCCAAGGACCTACGACTTTCGACTTTTTATCTGAAGCAGTGACGCGGACATGCAAGCTTAACGTTCCGACCTGTAGGAATGCTTCTGCGTCTCACCGGTCAAAGCCATGTGAAACCGCCACACCAGATCTTCCGGAAAGTACCCTACTCGGTTTTTTTTAGAATCCGCTTCCAGGGCAACGGGTCGGCTTCTAAGAGGTATGCTTGGCGCACTTTGTCACATGCGTTTGCAGCGGTTTCCATGTTGAGGTCGAGTTTCTCGTACCTCTTAAGAAGCGCAGGGTTGCTGAGCAGACGTTGCATCGCAATTTCTGCCAGTTCGTCGAGCGCGAACGCTTCATCGCGTGTCAGCGTAATAGTTACTGTTTTCGCTCGGGTGATTCTGATGACATCGGACATGGGCCGCTCTCCGGCTATTACAGGATGTTTTTTACCACGCACTGGGTCATTTAGCTACACGAATCTGAGCTGCGTGGTATCCGGCTCATCAAGACGGCCAGCACGAGTTGCATTTTCAATTGACGGGGCCATGCGAAAACCGATTAGTGCCGGATAATGAGCAGTCCCCACTTACCAAGCGTACTGTCGGCTCTCGCTCTGTCGAAGCGCTTATTCACCTGATTCATGGGCCAGAAGGTTACGCTGGATCGGGACCTGGCCGACCTGTACGGCGTGCCTACAAAGCGTCTCAATGAGGCGGTCAGGCGCGAGAATCCGGTTTCCCGATAGATTCATGTTCCAGCTCTCGGATCAGGAAGGCAGCGTCATGCGGTCGCAAATTGCGACCGCATCGAAAACAGACATTAGATATCAACCATTTGCGTTTACGGAGCATGGCGTGGTTATGCTTTCCGCCGCACTACCGAGTGGCGGACACCGGCTCACCTTTTCCGATTTCAGTGAAGTCCATGTCCTCAGGAACAACGAATCTCACATTGGTGTTTCTATCGGGATTGACGTATTGACCCGACCTTAGAATCGTCATTTCATCGGCAGAAATGTCCTGCTGGCTATCCCGATAGACAGTCAGTATTTGCGAAAGAATCCAATTAGCCAGGGCTTGCTGCTTCGAAGCTTCTCCAACTTGCGGATGGGCGAGCCCCCCGGGCGGATCGATGCATTCCTTTTTCACCTCGCCATCCACGATGCCGCAGATGGCAAGCTGGTCTATCCGGCAGGTGATTGTACCGCCGGGAGGCTTTGAGCAGGGGCAAATTCGATTCATAAGGACCTTACCTTCAGGACGTACATACCACCCACCTTCTGCACATCATACGCGCGCACAGCACTTATCTTCACCGTAATGCTCCGCGCGGCGAGCATCGCGTCTACCATAGATTTGGTTTCGATTGCTTGGGCCAGCATCGCTGCATCAAGCTCCGGTTTCTTGAAGCCAACGAAATCGGCGCCGGAGTTGCGATATTGTGCCAACCCGCGTATAACCTGCTGGAAGTTCCAGCCCTCCGGAAGGTCGAAATGCACACTCTCACCGGCTAAGAGTTCATCTCCGTCCGGCGCAAACTTGTTATAGAAAACCATCACTACGAGGAACAGGGCGAAACCCGCAGTTCCGGAGATCGCAACCTTGCCGCCCGGACTCGTCCAACTCGCGTCGAACAGTGCGCTTCCGGTCAAGAAGCCGCCCGCGAAACCAGCTACGATTGCGGCAAAAAAGCGAACGACATTTGCCCGGGATCGACTAAAGTCTGGTATGGCAAAGAACGCGACTGCCAGGAAGAGGAGACCGAAGATGATGATTCCTAGCCCAATCCAGCCTAATTGCGCCTGACTCATTGTTCCAGCACTCCGTCTCCACCCTCCACTGCGAGCAGGGGCCTTTCATGCAGATCTCGGTATTCAACATGCTCGTAGAATGCACAAGCACCTATCATTATAGCAATCCAGCGTTTTACGAGTGGAGGCTCATTCGCCTGCGATCACACAGGTGTTTGGTGGCTAGCAAACTGAACGTCAGATCACCAGCTTGTTACTGGCGCTGTCGGACGTGCCGCGCCGCCGCTTGTCGTAGATCTGCGTCGTCGTGATGTGCTGGCGATTTCGGCGGCGCCGCCCTTGCGGGCGTATTCCTTAACTGCGCTTGGCAGGGGGGTAGGGGGCAGCGGAGACGGCCCTGCAGCACCGGAGGCCCGGGTGCCGCCGGTGCTCCAGGAATACAAGGCGACCCCGTCGCCGGCGCCAGCGGACAAGTTGGAAGGCGAACCCCTGACGTGACTGCGCTGTAGCGTTTGAGGCCCATGCCCGCGCGTAAGGATTAGGAAGCCCACTTGCCAGATCTGGCCCAGCTATCCGGCCCTGCAACGGTTGACGTCAATGTTCTGCCGGCGATAACATGATTCCTCACAGGCCTTCCTATGCCCGAGCGAAGCATTGTCAGAGATGATGACGGCAAACCCATCTACGTGCGGGAAGTCGATGATGACGGACGGGCTTCCAGGCTTTATGAGTACGACGGAAGCATTCTCTCCGACCTGTACGATCACAAAGGCGACCTGGTGGAACTTGCCGACCATGATCGGCACGGGAATACGAAAGCCTACGAGGCGGATAACAGTGTTCTTGCAACCCTGCTGGCAGGAGGTTATGGCGCCCAAAAAGGATCGGGACATGACAGTGCACCGCCAGCGGCCGATTCATCGTCCAGCGCACCGGACGAAAGCCATGCTGATCATCATCCGGATGACAGCGCATCCAGTTATTCGTCGGGGTCTTCGGGTAGCTACTCTCCATCGTCAAGCGAAACGCCCGCGGGCAGTGGATCAGGGCTAGGTATAGCGCTTCTCGTCATCGTGGGCCTGGGTTACATTCTTTACTCCAACCACCAGACGGAGAAGGTGAGTGTCGACAGGGAAAACGTTCCTTGGCCGCCGGAAGAAGTAGAGGCAATTCATGACAAATATTCGACCGGCTACAATTGCCCTCTGTGCTTTTAGTCTTTTTGCGTCCACCGCGACTGACAGCGGTTCCGGTACTGTTGGTGCTCCCTACCCGAACATGCCGCACATCGCGCCGATCGGTACACGAATTGGCAAATACGTTGATGTTCCTGAATCCGCCAAAGGGCCTGCTATTGACCCGTCGAAGGGCTACAGACTGCAGCCTCTCGGCAAAGGCTTATATCTGATTACGGACAACGCATACCAATCCATGTTCATGACGTATAAGCGCGGCGTGGTCGTTGTATGCGGCTGTATACCTTTCCGCTTTGTGCCCGGAATCAACGATTTCGCAGATGCCCGCAGATGTCCGGTCCTGAGAGGTGACCGGAACCGCTTATAAAGATAAGTGCCGTAGTTTGATTAGCTTAGGACGGCTCAAGCGGATTGAAGCGTTCCAGTCCCGGACATCTGACGAAAGCGCTGACAGGAATCGTTGATCGAGATACAACTGAATTGCTTTTGGACCGGTGCACCTAGTGGACTGTTTCGGTCATTTTGTGACTATTCTGCGGCGGGCGTCGGTGTATTTCCAGCGGAAGGGTCTGGCGGCTTTAGCATATAGACGGATGTACTTGATGAGCTTGCGGGAAAGATCGGCGACTGAAGTAAAGACACCGCGAGCAATGACGTCGCGCTCGATTTTGGCAAACCAGATTTCCACCTGATTGAGCCACGACGAGTAGGTCGGGGTGAAGTGAAAGCGGACGCGAGGGTTCTGTTTGAGGAAGTCCTTGACGGCCCGAGTCTTGTGCGCTGAACCGGAAACCGCTATCAAGATATAAGTGCGGCAGTTTGTTTAGCTTAGGACGGCTCAAGCGGATTGAAGCGTTCCAGTCCCGGACATCTGACGAACTCACTCCCAGGCACCTGGTTCGGGCGGCGAAGACGACGCGCGGCGCAGAAAGATCGAGTGCAGCGCAAGGTTTTCATCGCTCGGCCCAGCTCCATCCGCGAGCGGCCTTGGAACCATTTCAGTAACCGCCAGTTGTCTGGTGGTGACGAAACCTAGCGCCCGGAATATTTCTTAAAAAGCACCTCGGCATCCGAGACCATCTTCTGAACAGCAGAGGATGGTACTCTGCTGACTTCATTGGCGATTTCGCCTTCCATAAGCTCATGGCCGCAGTTCGTGCATGTGGCACCCACCAGGTCTTCCTCGGAAGATAATGGCTCTATTTCGGTTTCAAAAGTGTGCTCTCCGCAATCGGGGCAGGTGAAGGGGGTCGTGTATTGCATGGGCGTGGCGTCTTCCAGAAGAATACATTACGTGGATGGAACGGATTTCGGAGGGGAAAAGACATCTGACGAACTGGCTCTGTAGCACCTGCTTCCGGCGGTGAAGAGGTACGTTGTCACCATGGACAATGGACGTGTTATTCCCATCCGAACCTCAAACGGCTCGAACCCGCTGAGAGCATCAGACGATGCGCCAACAAACCCATTACGGCCAGGCTGCTCAGCAGGATTCACCCTCCCGCCGGCTCCTTCTTCCGTCAACGAAGTGGTTTCAGTGCGTGGCGCTGGAGCAACTGATTGCCTGTGTGTTCTACTCATATGCGCTTTGCGGGAAGTGAAAGGTTTTGAAGTGACAGGCATGATGTGTTTCGTTACTCTGTGTACAAAGGAGGTGCACTTGAGCAAATTTTTGCACCTGACCCCAACACCCCAGGAACAGCGGGGATAACCACAGGCCGGGGTGCCGAGCTTCGACCGTTTACCGGCGATGACTTGGCCTGATGATCGGTCCATCAGAAAGGCGCTTTTGCTGTGGTATCGCGGCGTGAAGAAGAAGGGACGGAGGTAAAGACCGGGTTTGCCTCCGTCACTGTAGCGGCTAAGCCGGAGCCACAACTTGTCACTGCCGGCAACAGAATCTTGCGCTTGTTCATCGATACCTCGCCTGGCCGAATCATGTCAACTGCTACTTAACGCGCGTTTTACAGTGCCGGACAATTGCGCCGATACACAGACCCGTCCCCAGTAACATCCAAGTGGCAGGTTCTGGAGTCACCCCCCCTGGGCTGATCTGCCCACGGTAGTCAAGGGATAGAACGTTCTGATTTTGGTCGAACGCCACAACATTCATTCCCCCTGTCGCTGTGAAAACATTATGCGAGTAGTTCCCATTGATATCCGCTGTAGTCAAGCCCAGTGCGGTTCCTTGGGCCGTGAGGGTATTGCCGCTTTCGAACTCTCCAAGCGCGCTTGAACTTACCAGAAATGGCAGAAAGCCGAACAACGCTGGAGCGGGTCCGGCTGTAGGGGGCTGGTGATCGCCATCCTCGGCAAATGCCACCAGTCCACCTCCGTCGTTCAGATAACTGATGATGTCCGTTGCGCGGCTGTCAAGCGCCTGAAGATCGTTTCCAGTCAGGGTTCCGCCGTGGTCGGAGGGAATGAGGATCGCGCTATAGGTCAGCAGCTGCGTCACGCTCAGGCTGAGGAAAGTAGTGTAATTCACCTTCACATAGTCATTTCCTGCAGCGTTTCCGGCTATGTAACCGCTGTCGATCAGCCCCGTCTCCGAGTCCAAGTGGTCTCCCAAACTGAGGTTAGTAAGGTTGCTTTCGAGCAAAAGGATTGGAGCCGTGTTCCCATTTCGGGCAAAACTCAGCGAATCCTGAATAATGTGCTGCGCTCCGATTGTGTTTCCGCTCTGTGCATGAAAATCAGGATCTTCACCGCTAATGTAAATCGACCCGCCATAGGCTGGAGAAAAGGGAACCAACGCGCTTGCAAAAACCGACCAAAGCACAACCTTCTGGAAATCTCGGACACCGGCCATGGGACACACCTCGCACAGAGTATATGCTATTGGTGCTCCTCTGATTATAGAGCGTGTTCGTCATCGTGATCTTCCATCCGCACGCGCTATTAACCGACTAACGAGCCCGTGCCGACTGGCACACAGAATGACCATACAATTCTTTCCTTACCCGATTCCTGCCCACAGTCATCACGCCAGGCGGATCGGAGCGTGTCAACAAGAGTGAGACACAGTTGCTAATAATTTAGGGAGTATTTTCCTTGTTGGAAGCGGGTGGATTGATCCAGACAGCCTCGGGCAGGGAGGGATGGCGTGGCGCCTTGCGGACGAACCGCTCGGGATGAGCGTTGTAAGCAACGTCGAGAACAGCCTGCCGTTTGGAAATCAGTTGCGCAGCCTGACCGTAATGGACGGTTGCCGGTGTCAGCAAGGATAGCCCCGAATGATGGTGCTGGTGGTTGTACCAGGGGAAGAAGTCCTGACAGAAACGGCGGGCATCCTGGATGGAACCGAAGCGATCCGGGTAACCGGGCCGGTACTTCATGGTTTTGAAGTGCGCTTCTGAGAACGGATTATCGTCCGAGACATGGGGACGACTGTGAGTTTTGACGACACCGAGATCGGCCAGCAGCAGGGCCAGTGATTTGGAAGTCATCGAAGAACCGCGGTCGGCATGGATGGTCAGTTGGCCAGGCACGATCTTCTGCTTCCCGCACGAGTGCTCAATGAGTTGTCTGGCCAGTCCGGCGGTTTCGCGGTAAGAGATCATCCAGCCGGTAACGTACCGGCTGAAGACATCAAGAATTACATACAGGTAATAGAAGCTCCACTTGACCGGGCCGCGCAGTTTGGTGATGTCCCAGCTCCAGAGCTGGTTGGGGCCGCTGGCCAGCAACTCTGGCTTCTTATAAGGCGGGTGAATGAGCTGATCGCGGCGTTCGCGATTCTCGCCTTCGGCATCCAGCAGCCGGTACATGGTGCGGATCGAGCAATGATACCGGCCATCGTCCAGCAGCGAGGCATAAACCTGTGCGGGTGAACAGTCCTGAAACCGTTCTTCATGAAGGCAGGCCAGCACCGCCGACTTCTCTTCATCCTGCAAACGGCGCGCGGAAGTCCGCCGCGCGCCCACAGGCGGCGGAGAAAGCCGGCGCTGGCGGCGCCGGTAAACCCCGGATCTGGGAACGGAAAGATCCTGGCAGGCGCGCTTCACTCCCACCAGTGAACTGAGTTCCTCAGCCGCAGCCATCAGGAGATCTCGCTGTCGGGAACCGGGGGCAGCGGACGACCCAGCAGCATAGCCACTTTCCTAAGAAACTCCATCCGTCTCGGGGATTGCGGCGAGAGTAAACCCGAGTCCGCGGGCCCGTCGCTGAAGGTTTTCAATTGCCCGCTGCTTGTAGCGTTCCTCATAGTACCCAGCTCCGGGATCCGCGTAGGCCAAGCCGAATCGAAGTGCGCGATAGAAGAGGACCGCGAGCTTTCGGGCCGTGGCCGTCACGGCCTTCGCTTTTCCTGCCCGCGCCGATAGCCGCCGGTAGAAGGCGCCAAGGGCGGTCTGCGTCTTACCCACGTTGACGGCCGCGATCCGCAACAGTGCAGCGGCACGGTTTGAGGATCGGCGGGTCTTCGAGCTGAGCACTCGACCTCCAGAGATCTTGTTACCCGGCGCCAACGTCAACCACGACGTGAAGTGTTTCGCCGTCGTTCCGGTGGTTATAAGTTGCGTTCGCATTGAGGTAGCCCGTGCAAGGATTTGGGGCAGTATCGTAGGGCCGCGCCGGAGGTGATTGACGATAACGATAGCCAGCCCCGCATCTGCCGGAACCTCACGCACGAGGCGGACACAGGGCTCTACTCCGCCCGCCGAAGAGCCGATCGAAACTATAAGAAACTCGTCCTCTGCCATTGCACGCCCCTATTCAGTATCGGAGGCCGCATGAAACTGGAGAGTATCAAATGATTCGCCCGCCTGACGCGAGCGGCGGACGCTAATTTTCCGTTGTGCTGAGGTCGGCCCGCGTTGTCGTTTGGTACAGCCAAACTGAGCTGCTATCGATAAAACGGGAGGCGGACCCAAGACGGGCAGCAGGGAGGTCGGGGGGAAAACCTGAGGCCAGAACTTGAAGGGATTCGACCCGCCCGCCGAAGCTCCCACCACAGTAATGTTCGCGTTCATATGAAGTGAGATAGTCATTAGGAGTAAGCCGGAGCGTTGTGAAGCGTCTCCACAGGATAAGTGATGTGAAAATGGAGTCTTGAGCGTAGCGCCTAAGAATATCCGCTTTCATGATCGCCTCGTGGCTTCCAATTCGAAGATCGTCTGATAAACCCGTTCGTACGCCTTCACCATGGTTTCCACAGAGAAGCGCACTTGGACTCTTCGACGGCAAGCATTGCGATCGATTCCACCCAGCCGCTCAAGGGCTCGTACGGCCTCGTCGACGTTGTTGACTAGGAATCCCGTATGACCGTCTTCGATCACTTCACGGCACGAGCCGAGATCCATCGCGATCACGGGCACGCCGGCAGCATTGGCTTCGGCCAGAACCAGTCCGAAACGTTCCGGGATGGTATTCATGTGGAGCAGCGCGAGGGCTTGCGCAAACAGCGCGTTCTTGCTTGCCACGTCCACTGCACCGATGTAGCGGACTGTCGCAGTGAGATGCGGTTCCACCTGCTCGCGGAAGTAAGTCTGATCCTGGATAATCCCCGCTATAAGCAGTGGCAGCCCGCTCCGTTGAGCCACCTCGATCGCGAGATGGACACCCTTGTCGGCGTGAATACGGCCGAGGAAGATCAGGTGCTCGCCTACGCGCTCCTGAAATGGATACAACGAAAGATCGATCCCGTTGTAGACCGTACCCAGATAGTTCAGCCCGGGCGCGCGGTCGGAGTCGCTAATGGAGACGAAATACCCATCACTGTACTTCTGGTACACGGGCATGATCTGGGCAGACGAGAACCCGTGGATCGTGGTGAGGACAGGCGTCTTCACCAGCCGCGTGTAGGACAGCGCCATAAAGTCGTAGTGGCTATGGACGAGGTCGAACCCGGCAGCGCGCTCGAACAGTTCCGAGATGTGCAGGTACTCGGCGACTTTGGCATCGATCGCGCTGTCCTCTTCATACCCGCGGGCGACTACGGCGTGCAGGTGAGCCTTCGTGACAGAGTCCTCGGTGGCGAATAAAGTTACATCCCAGCCGCGCGCGACCAGCCCTTCAGTAATGTTTCCGGCGACCGTTTCCCAGGCACCATACTGCCGCGGAGGCGTTCGCCAGGCCACCGGAGAGAGAACCGCGATCCTCTTGTTGGGAACAATCACTCCATCGCCGCCAAGACTTCGGCCAGCGGGACGGTCGCGAACCCGGTGGCGTGATCGGCCAAGCCATAAGGGATGATCAGTTCGCCGCCGTGGACCAGGGCGCCGCACGTATAAACGACATTGGGCACGTAGCCCTCGCGCTCGTTCTCGTTCGGCTTGAGCAGGGGTTCGCTGAGCCGTCCAATCACTTTGGACGGGTCGTCGCGATCCAGCAGGAACGCGCCAATACAGTACCGCCGCATAGGGCCGACACCGTGGCTGAGGACCAACCACCCGGCATCGGTCTCGATGGGTGATCCGCAATTCCCAAGCTGGATCAGTTCCCAGGGGAAGGCCGGCTTGAGGAGCAGGCTGAACTCATTCCAGAAGTGAACATTGTCGGAAAACATCAGGTAGATGTTCTCGTTGTCCTGGCGGGAGAGCATGGCATACCGGCCGCCGATCTTCCGCGGAAAGATCGCCATGCCTTTGTTCTCCGCCGCCGGGCCGTTCAGGGTAATAAAGCGAAACTCGAGAAAGTCGGAGGTCTCCACCAGTTCCGGCATAACGATTCTGCCATCGTAGGCGGTGAATGTGGCGTAGTAGATGTCGCTGCCGTCATCGTTCCGGAAAGCGAGCGAAGCGCGCGTCCTCAATCCCGTTGCGTTGAGATGGGGTAGCCGGGAATAAGATGCGCTCGGACAACTGCTGGTCTGGCTTGAACTGAACCTCGTAGTTGGACCGGGCCAGTATCCAAATGCCCTGCGCGGTGCTCTGGTCTTCCTGCGACATCCCATCCGCCAGGCGAAACTGCTCTCCCTGCAGCATGGCGCGAAGTTCTTCCAGCGCAAACGACTCCCCGAGGTGGTGCATGACCCGGCGCGCGAATTCGCCCGCCAATCCCAGTTCAGCGAGTTTTCGCTCGAACAGTGCCTTCTCGTAGCGAGGGTTCGGAATCTGATGCGGCTCGGTCAGAAAGCCCGTGGAGGGCAGGATCTCGATGCGCTGATCGGCGTGGATTACTCCGGTGCGAAACGTGATGGAAGAGATGTGCCCTTCCCCGGTGGCCCGCAAGCTAAGAACGAATCGCAGTGCGCCGGCCGGCAGCCCCGCCTGGTCGGGATGCGGCACGATCGAAGGATTGAACAGCGCGGCGGATTCCAACGAGTATTCGGCCAGGAAATAGGACCCGATCAGGAGCTTTCTTTGTTCGGATAGTTCTATGTTCGTCCCTGTCGATTCGCACACCTGTTTGAAGCGCTCCAGAAAGCGAGTCTGAATTCCCTCGTGTCGCTGGGCAAATTCGGCGTAGACGTCACACAGCAAAAGGTCGACACGGTCCTCCGGGAGCGTCATGATCCTGCTGATGACCCCGGCCATACGCTCTGGACCACCCGGGCTGAAGGGCCGTAGAAGAACATGGGATTGGTCGGGAGCGACAATTGTGGCCGTGCGTTTGAGGTTTATTGACATTTGGGGAAGCGCCTATTGCGTCTTGGCAATCGGATCTTTGAAACTCGTCACTATGTTCTGCGCCAACTGCATCTCCGCCAGCGAAAGCAGGAACGCCAGAGTGGATTCCGCTCCCTGGTTCCCGTTCACCCGTCTACATGCAACCCGTCGCGGCAGCCGCCGGTCTCGGGAGAGTAAAGTTCCGAGTCCGAGATCGTTCCAACCCATGAACCAGTCGAAGGCGCGTTGCGCGTGTTCGTACCACCACGACTTCAGCTGTGGCGCGATAAGCTTCCAGACAGGCTGAAACCGTTGCCTGCGCCTCAATCGGCTGCTGGTCGAAATCCGCGCGTGTGCCGCCGCGGCGATAGAACCCGTTGCTGCCAATCGGACGGAAGTGGCCCTTCTCGGACATCTGCAGGTTCAGTAAGCCAGCGCAAGGCTTCGAGCCCCCGCTCCAGCACCACCGGCTGTCCGGTAGCGTCGTCCGCTCGCGATCAGCGCGTGGGCGAGTTTCGCGTTGTCATACGAGAGTTCTTCTTCGAACCACAGCCAGTCTGCGTGCGCGTTGGCTTCGAAAGGAATCCATGAGGCGGAACGTCAGAGTCTCCCGTGTCTTGTTTGACCATGCTGTCGCCGCTGCAGCGGCGCAGGTATTCGTGGATGCCGATCAGGCCGAATGCCCACGCACGCGGCGAAGTGAATCGCGTCAGCGCAGGCAACGCCAGCGCGAAGAGTTGCCCGGCCATCATCTGGAAACTGCGCGAAGGGCGAACGTCCCACGCCTACGCCCAGCGCCCAGAGCGCTCTGCCATGGCAGTCCTCGGACCCCTGTGGGTCCAGCCACTGCCGGTCGAAACTCAGGTGGTTATGGAAGCGCTTCGTCTTGGCATTGAATGCATGATGCAGGAATGCGGCGGAGGTGGTGGCCAGCCCCCGCACGGGTTCCGGGTCCTCGCCCAATTCCGCCAGCAGCACCGCGAGAATGAAAGCGCGCGCATTATCGTCAGTGCAATAGCCTTCGGAAAAATTCGGCACGCTGAAAATCGCGTGTTGGAAGACTCCGGTGGAATCGGTCATCCGCAACAGATGGCTCAAGCTTATTTCCGGCAGCTCCCGCGGCTTCTGATCCAGCGTCTTGGTGGCCAGGAACTTTCGCGAACGCGCCGCCACTTCCAGGCGCGAACACTCGAAAGATGCGCATGTACATCTGCGCCACGTTGCTCCAGATCATCTCGCGGCCCAATCCGGTAAGCGTTCTTGCGCATGGCGTGGCGGCGGGTGTCGTCGCGCAGCAGTCCGATCACTTCGTCCGCGATCGCCGGTGCAGTCGCCGAACGGCACCAGTACGCCTCGATCTTCGGCCAGCAATTCCGCCGCGTGCCAGTACGGCGTGGATACCACCGCCTTGCCGGAGCCGAACGCGTACGCCAGGGTGCCAGACGTGATCTGCGCTTCGTTCAGATAAGGCGTGATGTAAAGGTCCGCCGCGCCGATGAACTCCTTGAGATTCTCGAGATCCACGAACTGGTTGTAGAAGATGACGTTCTTCTCGACCTTGTTCTTCTTGGCCAGGATTTCGAGGCTCAGCCGGTAGGCTTCACCATGCTCGCGCAATTCGTTGGGATGCGTGGCGCCCAGGACGATATAGACCACTTCGGGAAACTCCGCCAGGATTGCGGGCAGGGCATTCAGCACATGTTCGATCCCTTTGTTCGGCGAAAGCAGGCCGAACGTGAGCAGCACGACCCGCCCTTCCACTCCGAACTGATCCTTGAAATAAGTTGGGTCCACAAAGCCGACGTCGGGAATGCCGTGCGCGATCAGATCGATCTTGCCCGGCGGCGCGTGGTAGATATCCTGCAGCATCTGCCGCCCGCGTTCGGCCATCACGACTAACCTGGTGGAAAGCGAAACCAAGCCCTCCATCACGCGCCGCTGGTCGGGCCTCGGATCCCGCAAGCACGGTATGAAGCGTGGTGACCACCGGCATTCTCAATTCCCGCAGCAGTCGCCAAGATGTGCCCGCCGGCCGGACCGCCGATAGATGCCGAATTCGTGCTGCAGGCACACGATGTCCACGTTGTTGATATTGAGGAAGTCTGCCGCGCGCAGATACGATGAAAGGTCCTGCTCCTCGATCTCGAAGCGAACCACATCGGGGTATTCGTAGCCCCCCGGAATATCGTTGACCGATACGGCCAGGCATTCGCTCTGAGGGTGCCCCGCGGCAACCGCGGCAAGCAGGTCTGTCGTGAATGTAGCGATGCCGCACTTGCGCGGCAGGTGGTCGCCCACGAAGGCGATCTTGCGTACCGTGGATGTGCTTTTCATGAGTTCATTGTCTTGCTTGTCCAGTCGGCCATTGGCATCATTCCGATTCACCGGGTTGCGCCGCGGACGGGAAATGAAGAGGATCCCTCAGGTTTTGAAGTTCCCGGTAGTAGTAAATCGGCGAAGGCCGCCTCCCTCGCAACTTAAGGGCTTTTAGAAACGCGACTTCATCTCCGGTAACTCCGCTACTGAGAGAATTGTCATTTAGGAATGCTTCGAGCGCCGGCTCCATGGCCGCGGGCTCTGGATGCTTCCGCTCGGCAAACTCAAAGCGCTTCGCACCGGCAGCCGTGAACCGGCGGTTGGGTACGAAGCTCATGCCGAAGCTCTTGAGGTCGATGTCCCAACCGTCGACGATCGGATCGAGAAACGAAATGCAGTTCTCTACCGAGATATCGAAAACATCCACATCCAGGAACTCCAGAATCGACACACGAACCTGCGCATAGCTGCGGCCGGTATGTCGAGCCAGCAGGCGGAGCCACTCTTCTCTTTTCAGTTCCTCTTTGGCGATGCCTTGGGCGAAATCCAGGAGTTTCTGAGTGACCAGGCGTTCGAGTTCGCCGAAAGGCTCCTTTTCGAAGATCCGTTGCACTTCCTTACGCCGTGCCGGGTCGCACTTTCGCACGATCATCTCGCGGCAGGCTTCGAAGAGGGGGCGCGGGACCTCAGACACCCTTTTGCGTAATTCCTCGTTACGCTCCAAGTCCGCCAGCTTCGCGAGTTCCGCCCGGGGGAGTTTTAATACCTTGCCGAGTTTTTCGTAGATGTCGGTCCGCTTCGGCGAAGGGGGTGCCTTCTTGTGGGCGAGTAGTTGCGAGATGTAGGACTCGGTCACCTGAGCGGCGGCAGCGAGGTCTTTCTGGTCAAGGCCGAGGTGCGCCAAGCGCTGGCGGATCAGGAGGGAGACGTTCAAGCATAATTCCTATGTAAAGCAAATCCTTAACTTGGTTAACTAACGCCCGTAAAGCGGCTGGCCGATTATCTCACGATTGAGCTTGACAAGCAATTAAAATTAACCAATGATAGTTAATGAGTCGAGCACCTCCGCCCAGGCGCACATTGCCTGAGTTAAGTCAGGCCGTTTTACCTTCCTTAGGCCACGCAAAGGACTACTCCCCGTGCCGTGTCACCGTCCGTTAGTTACGGGAACTGCTGACTAAGAGGTCACGATGATGATGAGCAGGCGACCTGACAATGAAGGATTTTGCGAAGGTGACGAAGTCGTGCTGGCCATCGACACCTACCCAGGCACCCAGAGGCGTCTCTCGTGAGTGTTTCCGCTCACGCGCGGCATCTCCAGAACGGCAGGCGTCTTTTCGGCTGACGCAGTGGGCTCCGATCGGCCAGTGTTACAGACCCAACCAAATCGAGGTTAAGCGCTTTATGAACATTCGACCGCAATACGACTGCGTTGTGGTGAAGCTGATCGAGGAACAGGAAACCACGCGCAACGCCATCGTCATCCCGGACTCAGCTCAGAAAAAGCCGCAGACTCTCACCGGCGACAAGGCAATGCGACACAAAGGGCAAGTTGGGCGACGCACAGAACGGGGTAAGCTTTCGGAACCCGAGTTGACAACACCGGAACAAGCGGCGGCAGCGGGGGAAGCTAGCCGCGCTGTGGCTGGCAGCCGGAGTCCAATCTACGCCGTGCCTGCGCCGTACCGTGCCGGCCCTAGCACGAGTGGTCCGGTCCATGCGGACGTAGGTCCATGATTCGCGCTTCCGTCGGGCTATTCTCCGCAGCTTGCCCGCATTGCAGATCCATTGATTTTAGAGGCGCAGAAGCTCGAAACAGCTTCGAGAGGGCTGTTCAGTGGCTCCTTCTACCCTTCTGGTGTTCTCTTTGTGGTCATCACTTCTTCCTGTACCGATGGCAGGTGCCCGTCGGGGGCGCCTCCTAGGACGTGAGGCGGACGCCTCTCGAGAAATGTCGCAGAACGCCGCGATGCCAAACCCTATGCCCGACGAGATCGGGTGCCCCCCTCTATCCGAGAGCGGTCGGAAAGCCGCCCTCTTTTGGAACTTCGGACCTGCAACACCGCAGCATCGGCTCGACGAATCCGCCCTGCGCTTTTCCACCGCTATGCTGCTTCTCAGGTCCGAGCTTGGAAGCGGCTGAAGCGAACCATTCGTATTCCGCAACATGTCCTAGATGTCGTGGAGAAAAGCCGGGCGGTCCCGCGAAAGAGGGGTGATCGGTGCTCAGCCTTGGCGAGTCGGGGGTGAACGCAGGTCGATTCGCGGGTGAAGTAAGAATGAATCTTTACATCCAAAGATGTACACATCCCGGGGACATCTGACGAATTCACTCTCAGGCACCTGCTTCCGGCGGTGAAGAGGTACGTTGTCCCCATGAACAATGGATTTGTTATTCCCATCCGAACCTCAAACGGCTCGAACCCGCTGAGAGCATCAGACGATGCGCCAACCAAAATGATTCTGGCAATCGGCAGCCGGCGCTTTCGGATCGATGCCTACGTTGGATTCTCTGAGTTGCCGCCCCCGAAGTTCGCAGACGTCATCCCAATTGACAAAATGCCCCTCAGAAAAGGGGATGCGTAGAGGAAGCGGGCCTTACAGCGTCGGCGGCTCATTCTTTGCGATCAATTCAGCCGTGGCTTTTTCCCAGCGCGCGAATACTGCCTGGAGTTCCGGCGTGTTGTCCACGTCACCATACAAATAGGATCGGCGGGCCATGGCAGATACAGCTCTCCAGTCGGCGGGAGCCAGATTGCACATCGCGTTTAGGCTGAGGCGACGTTCGATCCCAAGCACGGAACCCGGCGATTACCAGCGGTCGCCCAGGGTTTTAGACGACCGCCGTGTGGTCAGGGTAGTCTCCCGCTGTCGGGAGACGGAGTGAACAATTCTGATCAGTCTATCCGAAGTCACAGGGCCTGAAAGGCGTTAACAGTGTGCTATTTCACAAATTGCGACCTTTTTGTCCGTGCTGGAGCTTTTATCTTATGATCCAACAAATCTTGCTTAGTCGCCTTGTGAATCGCCCGATATGTAGGTTCGCACGACGGCTGGCAGGAAGGTCCCTGGCTCGCTTATCTGTGTGCGCTAAAGCGGCTTACCGATCTCCCAGCGATGCCCCATTGGGTCCACGACCGAGCCATCGCGCCATCCGTACTCGCGGTCCTGCATGGGGGACCGAACCACTGCGCCGGCAGTCACGGCCTGGTCAAACACGGCATCCGGGTCCTCTACGATGAGCATGAGCCGCACCGCCGTCCCGCTGGGTTGTGGCGGCGGGTTGCCGATCGCCTCGCCTGCGGGATGTACCCAAAACTCTGCGCCATGTGCCAAAAGCTGCGCCACCATGCCCTCGGCCGGAGGCGTGGTCCAGCCTGTTGAAGCACCAAACGCCCGCTCATAGAACGCAATAGCGTCGCGAACATCGCCGGGAATGTGCAGCATAGCAGAAAAGCGGTAACTCATGTTGCATTAAAGGCTACACCAGTAGCAGAGACTCGACTAAATCGGCGGATGGAGTATGGCCAACATCGGACCTTTACCGCCTGTGTTGTTTGTGGCGGAAAACGGAGCATTTCAGATCGAGGAAAAAATTCAAAGCTCGGGACTCCAATGGACGTTCCTTCGGCCACGAACGTTTGCGGCAAACGCGGCCTCCGCCCGTTGTTCAGCTGCACCTACGCAAGCCCCAGATCCTCGCGCACCAGTGCCACGCTTTCGAGATAGTCGCGTTGGTTTGCATTGATCTGCAATGCTGCTTCGGCAATCCATCGCGGGTCCGCGCCCCACTGCAGAAACGCGCCCAGCTTCCTGCAGAAAAACTCGGGACTCAAAATCGCCTTCTCATACGAAACCAAAAAGCACGGAACATCGGTATTCCGCAGCATCGTCACCATGCTCGTTTGGTAGGAAAGAATGGATTCAAAGGTCTCCCACGGTTCCGAGTCCACAGAAAGCTTTTCTCGTAAACACGTGGCCAGCATGTCCCGAAACACCAGAATCACGTGCGGGTTTCGGGTGTGGCGCAGCAAATACGGCAGCGCTTCCAAGGCGGTCGGCGCTTTAAACCCCCACGTCTCATACGCGCAGTTGCGCGCCGCAATCAGTCGATTTAGCTGCGCCTCATCCAGCTGTGGACTCTTGACTGTCTCCTGCAACACTTCCACAAACTCCTTGTCCTCGTAATTGGATGTGAGCGGGCTGTGCAGCCACATCGGAACTCCCGCCAAATGCAGGGCCCGCGCCACCAGAGAAGTTCCACTACGCGCATGCCCAATCACAATCACCGTCCGCGGTCCGGGTCTGCGCCGGCTTGCGTTCAAAAATGCCAATCCGCTATTCACCGGCAGTGCCTTATCTCCCGTGTCGTCTTTCAGAACATGGAACGCGTCAGAAGACTTGGGAAATTCCGCGGCGACCTCGAGCCGGTATCTTTCCCCGGTGAGTTCCACAATAGGCAGCGGGCTCCCGGTCAGTTCACTTCCATCGTTCACCACGAAACGCAACTCGAGCATAGGGCGGCCCCGCAAACTCGCCGGAACCGCAAAGCGGAACATGTAGCAGCCGCTCTTATCGCCAATGCCGGCCTCGGCCAGATCCCGGCGAAACTGGTCTGCCACAACGGCGCCCAGCTGCAACGTTCCCCACAGCACGCGGATAGTCAACCGGCTTTCGGGTGAAGACGGGCAACACGCCCACCCCCACACCGTTCCGTTCCGATGCCGATCCACGTATCCCAAAAAATCCAACATTTCTGCTCCTGCTCCGAGTGATTAAACCCGGCGTAACGCACTGCCACTCTATGCGCTCTTCAGATTTTCTTTAGCTGGCACAACGCGATAGGCTTGACGCAATGTTCTGCAGTTTAGGCCGAGCGCAAGCGTACCAGTGCTCGATGCTCGCCCGGCGCAGGACTCGAAAACTATCCTTGAGTACACCGGTCGTCGAGGCAAGCCATGCTTGTTTTCGAGAGATTCGCGCGCGTCCCGGCATTCAGCCGGTTGATTAACCGCCATACGGGCCAAGCAGTCTAAAAATTGATCGCCGCAATTCAGATGTCAAAGTGGTTGTGGTGGGCGACAACGTGCCATCAACTATGGAAATCCCACTCGGCGTCCCGAATCGCCGACGGACGGTCCGTCGATTTTTGATTTCACGCTGCTGCGGGCGGAACGTGTTCGTCCAAAGCCGGAAACTGCGCACTTCCAAAAGGCCATCCGCTGTACTGACCAGCGCGGCGTAATCCGACGCGCGCCCCGCAACGCACAGCGTCTTGCCGTCATCTGTGAGCGCAAGACCGCTGCGTGAGCTGAAGGGTTTCTCCATTGCCCAGACGGCCGCAATCCTGTCACTCTCAACGCTGGCGGTCAAATCGCAGCAGCGCCGGGCCCCATCGCGACTGAACACACTGCTGAAAGAAGACTAGAAGCACCGTTTTTCCGCCAGGTCGGAGAGAATACCGCCATCGGGCAGCATGGCAATTGTCCACCGTTTGCCGTGTTGCAGATCATCAACGGTAGGCGAACAAAGAGCGAACAGCTGCTATGCTGTTTTGCGAATCTGAGCGGGGAGCTATCGAAGACGCCGAACGCTGCTAGCCCCGTTACGACACTCGAAATCGCCCCTTATCAAGTCCGTCGGCTATTCGGAGGGCCAGAGAGGCCGGGTCCGCTTTGTCGTCGCAAATCGCGTCGATGGAACCTTCTTCAAAGCGCGCGTAGAAATTGTTCAACATCGCGTAATCGCTGATTGCACCTTCCTTTCGTGAGGCTGCACGTTCTGCACAGGTTTGCAAGCTGGGACGTAACAGGACAAAGTCAAGTGGGAGCTCTTTCAGGATCTTGCGGACGGTACTCACATAAGCAGGTGGGATCGAGAAGTCAATTAACACCCGAAACCCCGAACGCGCCAATGGAACCGCTGCCGCGGTCATCGATCGCACAAGTACAGGAAAGTTATCTCTTAATCCGCGCTCTCCAGCTTTCCTGATGAAAGACCAGAACGTGTCGCCTTCGATGTAAGCTAACGGTGCGGGGAGCAGTTGTAACAGCGCATTAGCCACTGTCGTCTTTCCTGCTCCGATTGGACCCGACAGAAAGATGACGCTCACGCTGCTAGTCTCGCATGATAGAAAATGGGAACCCTCAGGCGCTAGCGCTTACGTTAGCGGTCCAAAACTGAAAGGTGAGTTGGAATGACCTATTCTTCTTTCGCGGACGCCTTTTTCTTCGTTCCCTTGCGCGTAGACTTCTTCATCGCACCCGTTTCAGCGGCCCTCTTTGCGGCCCAGCGCTTCTGTTGCGCTTCTGCCATTCGCTTCCGCCCTTCGTCGCTTATTTTGCGCTTGCCCTTAGGTTTTGTCTGTGTTTTAGGCGTGACCTCATCTGTGTCTTCCACTTCTCTTAGAGCCGCGAGGGCGCGGTCAATCGAAGCTTTCTGTCTTTCAAGCCGGATGATAACGTCTCTGAAGGGGTTAGCCATCTTTGCACCGTAGTATACCCCCCGCGCAGAGCCTTCGCCCCTTCGCGGTATCGAGCGGCAGGGCTAGATGAGTTTCATCGCACCTAAATGTCACAGCCGCCGCTCCTATCCCCAGCTTTGCGCAAAGCTCCATCCAGATCGGCCCAAAGGTCCTCGACGGCCTCGAACGAGGCAATCCGGAACGCCTGCCAGCACTCACAGGGCACTGCGGTCAAGGTTGAGTTGACCTATTCCCGCAACCTCGCGCTGCGGGTCCGAGACAACGGTGTTGGGTTCGCACAGGAAATGATTCTTCAGGGGAAGAAAGGGCACTATGGTGTAAGGGGAATGCGCGAGCGAGCCGAGCGGGCGAGCGACCTCGGGACCTTGATCGGTCTCGCGGGCGGCACGCTTGGCGGCGCTTACTTTCTTCTCGCCGGCTATGTTTACGCCGACGCAGCGCGGCGCAGTATGCCGCCGATTCCATGGACGGCGCTCGCGGTAGTCATTCCGAACTGCGTTGGCTTCGTGCTCTACTTCCTGTTGCGAAAGCTGATCCTCCATCCGTGCCCCAGTTGCGGTCGCGGAGTTGCACCAGATGCCGCTTTCTGTCCCCGCTGTGGGCAACCGCAGATGAACATGGGACCGCAACCCTTACGGGAAGAATCTTGAAGAGTGAACCGACGCACCTCGGTGCGCGTACATTAGGTGCAGAAAGGCGAATCTCACATGAAACAGTCCGCTTGGTTGACCACAGCGTCGCTGCTTTCCATTTTATTCATGACGCTTCACATGACCGGCGACATTCTATTCAAGATGTCTCCGGCAGGTCTCATAAATCTGTTTGTGGTGCTCGTTTTCGTAGTCCAGCTATATGGGCGGGCTGGATACATTATCATTTTCCTCGGGTCGGTCCTCGGGCTGGTGATACCTGTTGTCCACATGAAAGGGACGCGGGGTCTTCTCGGTGGCGACATCGGCAACTCAGGCCAAGCTTTCCTTTTCGTGTGGACAATGCTCGCGTTGGGCATCACCGCGACGTTCTCCATCATCCTGTCAGCGAGCGCACTGTTGAGCTTGCCCTGGCGCCGAAGTCGCCGCGCGTCAACTGCCGGATAACGCCCGTTGCTGACATCTGCCGGGATCGGCCATTTCTGACCGAGCGTTACGGGAACAAAAAAGCGGCAGCGTAACTGACATAGGCACCCCGATGCGGTCCAGAGAAAACTTGGGGAGGTTTCTTTAGGAACGCCGGAGGCAATCCGCGCTGCGGCATCGTTGATAAACTACGCGTCGTTTGTACGTGAGAAAACCGCTCTCTTCACTAATGCGGCAATCGCGCAGGCGCACGATTGTGGATTCATTAAAATTGGTGACGGGAAAAGCCCAGTGCGGAGAATCGTCGCTCAATTCGATGGGACCACCATGGGTCTAACGGACGCCTGCAAATTTGGTTGGACGGACTCAGTTTGAAGAACATGACGTTCACCAATGTCATCCTGGTGTATACCGGAGGGGTATTTAAACTGGAGAATATCAGGTTTGTTAATTGCCTATTTCAGGTGTCGCTGCCACCTTCATCCATGCCACCCGATTCGGGAATAAAGTTTGCTCGTGAAATTCTCGTAAAGATTTTCGGAACTTCTCCCGCGTTTACCGTTTCAGATGGTGGATACCTCAATCAACGCAACCTTTAGGACACTGCCCGAATTGCTACTATCAGCTTGATGGCGTGCGAAGATTGCCGCGCACTTATGGAAAAGTACCAGCAAGCCGCCCGCGTGTACGCCGACTCAGTTGAACAGTTGCGTATCGCGGTCAATCTACCGGATTTCGAAAAGATTCGTGAGACCTCCAAGCTGCTTCGAACTGGATGCCGCGAGGCGCGTGAGGCTCTCGAACTTCACCGCGAAGAAAAGCACGGCTGGCCGCCCCGTGTAATGCGGATTTAACACCACTCTCTCTATTTCACCCCCGGTAAGGGTTCGTGTTGAATTGTCACACTCTCAATGCTGGGCAAAAAGAGAAAGGCGAGCGGCCGGCTATTTATGGTCGAGCGAGCCCCTCGCCGCGTCTCTTCGATAGGTCGGTGCTGGAACAATGGGCAGCATGGCTTTGGTAGTTTTCTTCCGGGGTATCAACGTGGGAGGACACAGGGCTCTCCGTCCGAGTGTGCTGGCCAAAGAACTTGGCAGCTACGATGCCGTGAATGTGGGCGCCGCTGGCACGCTCATCATTCGCAAGCCCGGGTTGCGCGCAAAGTTCCTTAACGACCTGCGTCGGAAGCTGCCGTTTGAAGCAACCATCGCCTGCTGCGACGGCAAGGATCTGATTCGACTGGAGAGGGACAATCCCTTTGGAACGGGGGCACCGGGCGCAGATGTTGTTCCGTTCGTAAGCATCCTTTCGGAGGCTGGGTGCCGCAGAGTTTCTCTTCCTGTCACTTTTCCCGAAGGCGGGGAGTGGCTCGTGCGAATCATGGGCGCGAAGAATCGTCTCGTGTATGGGGTATACCGGCGCCACATGAAAACAATCGGCTGTCTCGGCCAGATTGACAGGCTCTTTGGGGCACCGGCTACAACCCGCAGCTGGAGCACCATACTCTCAGTGCTGCGGGTTCTGAAATCCGACGAGCCCGGCAAGCAGACTGCCTGAGCCCGGAACGCCGCTGGGTTGGTTCGCTTGCTTAGATAAGCGCATCGCGAGCCCGGTCCGAGGTGCTGTGCCAAAAAGGGGAGCATAGCGGTCCCACAAAAAGAGTCGGCATTTCGTGCGTTTTACTATCACAAAATGGGTGGCAAAACCGACCGTTTGTGGCACACTTCGGTATGGCTGGCAATAATTCAACACGAATCCTTACCGGGGGTGTATTTTGTTCGCCTGGATTTTGTATTCTTTGATCCCGGAGGGCGGCCGCGTTTTCTCACGAGCGCCATTACGGGCATTCGGATGGTGGAGGTAGCGCTGCCCGTGCCGTCGATAGCTTCAACGAATCGCTCGAAGCTGTGAATCGCGCGTTCCAGATTTAAGCGTTCCTCTTTAAGTTCGGCCAGTACCGCGTGGAGATTGACGGCTTCGCTCATGTTCCAAATTGTGCATCGTTGGACATAAAATGCGCAGTTTTTATTACAAAAGCCATTAGTTGTTTTTGCGGCTTTAGTGGTGCCGAGGGGCTGAGACTTCTTAGGCCAGTTGCTTTACACCCGAGACTCTTTCCCGAAAGAAGTTACGCGTCACATATGCATTGAACCGCGAACGAGGCCGACCGTGATGGCGATGGCACCAATCGATCCAGAGCCTACGAGTACGCCAAAGATCCGGTTGGCTGCTGACGGCCCTACACCATGGGCCATAAGCACGAAGCGCACAGCACACGCGGCATGCAGACTCAACGCAACAATTCCTAGGAAGTAATACGGAGTCAGCCGGGTACTCCATTTATCCGTGAGGAGATCGTACGAAGTAAGCCAAGTCCAATTGGTGTCGCTGTGTCGGAGATACCTTGCGCGTGCGACAGCACTGAAGTGCGACATGAGAAAGACGGCAAGATAGGCTCCCGAGATCCTTTGGAGTCGCTTCATCCAACCGTCGGCCAGTCCTCGAGCGATCCCCCTCCATGACAAGAGGATCCCGGTAGCAAATTGGAATGCGAAACAGGACACAAGAGCGATTTCAATTGCAGGATATCGGTAAACACGGCGAGCCTGAAGCATGAAGGCGATATGTGCTTGTGCGCCCCTTTCCGAGAACCCCGGATGATCTCATCGCCTCCGGTGCGGCCGGCGAGCGTTGGCCTGTCCGGCGAGCGCAGATGCCCGCAGATGTCCGGTCCTGAGAGGTGACCGGAACCGCTTATAAAGATATAAGTGCCGTAGTTTGATTAGCTTAGGACGGCTCAAGCGGATTTGAAGCGTTCCATCCCGGACATCTAACGAACTCACTCCCCAGCACCTGCTTCCGGCGGTGAAGAGGTACGTTGTCACCATGGACAATGGACGCGTTATTCCCATCCGAACCTCAAATGGCTCGAAGCCGCTGAGAGCATCAGACGATGCGCCAACCAAAATGATTCTGGCAATCGGCAGCCGGCGCTTTCGGATCGATGCCTACGTTGGATTCTCTGAGTTGCCGCCCCCGAAGTTCGCAGACGTGATCCCAATTGACAAAATGCCCCTCAGAAAAGGGGATGCGTAGAGGAAGCGGCTTACAGCGTCGGCGGCTCATTCCGTGCGATCAATTCAGCCGTGGCTTTTTCCCATCGCGCGAATACTGCCTGGAGTTCCGGCGTGTTCTCAACGTCACCATACAAATAGGATCGGCGGGCCATGGCAGATACAGCTCTCCAGTCGGCGGGAGCCAGATTGCGCATCGCGTTTACACGCACGTAGAAGAGCGGGTCGTTGTCGGTAGGAGTACCACCAATGGCTTCCAGCCGTTTGAGTCGACGCACGATGTTCACGCAGTCATCCCTGCGACCGTAACTTCGCCTCCGAGACTCTCGATGATGCGGTCCGGTTCGGCATCGCTCACTTGTCTCGGTGCGCGTGCTTCGAGGCGTTCGATGCGGCAAAGTACTTTCATGTTTACCAGCGAACGGACGTTGCGTTCGTGCGGGAGATCCGGGCAGCGCGCTCCAGTTCCGAGACGCGAGCCTCGACATCCTCCAGTTCCAGCGCCTTCATAGTCTGGTTCATGACGCATTCGGCCGCTCGCACCCGCGTGGAGTAGGGGGCATTTTGATCCACCATGATCTTCAACAGCGTTGTGGCAGCTGCGGAGGAACCCTGCTGCAGGCGTGCCACCGATTGCGAAAAGGCCGCGCGCCGCGCTTCGCGAAAAGCATTCTGAAACTCGGGCACCTTCAACCACCTCAGGAGCGTCTTGGGATCAATCCCGACAGACCGGGCGGCTTCCTCCACATTGCGCTGGGTCAGCAGGGCCGCAACCGCTTCCTCCTGTTTGCGACCGAATACGCACGATGTTCACGCAGTCATCCCTGCGACCGTAACTTCGCCTCCGAGACTCTCGATGATGCGGTCCGGTTCGGCATCGCTCACTTGTCTCGGTGCGCGTGCTTCGAGGCGTTCGATGCGGCAAAGTACTTTCATGTTTACCAGCGAACGGACGTTGCGTTCGTGCGGGAGATCCGGGCAGCGCGCTCCAGTTCCGAGACGCGAGCCTCGACATCCTCCAGTTCCAGCGCCTTCATAGTCTGGTTCATGACGCATTCGGCCGCTCGCACCCGCGTGGAGTAGGGGGCATTTTGATCCACCATGATCTTCAACAGCGTTGTGGCAGCTGCGGAGGAACCCTGCTGCAGGCGTGCCACCGATTGCGAAAAGGCCGCGCGCCGCGCTTCGCGAAAAGCATTCTGAAACTCGGGCACCTTCAACCACCTCAGGAGCGTCTTGGGATCAATCCCGACAGACCGGGCGGCTTCCTCCACATTGCGCTGGGTCAGCAGGGCCGCAACCGCTTCCTCCTGTTTGCGACCGAATTTTGCGCCGTGACCCTTCATCGCGATGCTTCTGCACTCCTCTGATCGCGGTGCCGCAGATTTCCTCGAAATTCTTCAATAATTCGCTTGCCTGTTTTCCCAACCGAAGTGATGAATGTGATCGCGCCAGCAAACGCCGCGCAGGGAGAACCGCAATGACGATCTTTACTATCGACGCAAACGACATCACAATCCACGCAACGCCTGAGGAAGCCCAGGCTGTGCCGAATGCCCAGCGCATCACCAGCGCGAAGAAACTGGCGGCGCTGACCGCAGACTGGCCCGCCGCCCGCCTGGTCGAGCTCTGGAACAGCATTCCGGGAAACACGCGGATCAGGAAATTCACGGACCGCAACAGCGCGGTGACCCGCATCTGGAAAGCGATCCAGACCTTTGGCGAGACGTACGCCCTGGCCGACCGGGCGTCCGCCCCCGCAGCAGAATCCGTCAGGATCGAAGAAGCGCAGGCACCGGCTCAGGAGCCGCCCGCTGTCGAAGTAGAAGCTACCGAGCCCCGCCGGAAGAAACGTCAGACCAAAACCACGGCCGTCGCACCGCCGGCCAATCAGGAGGCTCCAGCGACCACGGCCCAACCGGCTCCGGAGCCGCCCGCTCTCAAACCACACGTGAAGCAGAAAGCAGCCGAGCCCGTAAGCGAGGAAGTCCGACCCGAGACTCCGGCCGGCCACACGGAGGCCAACGTTGGCGAACAGGCGCCCAACGTCGCGCCCGCGGAAGCCGCTGCGGCCAGGAAGCCCACCCGCAAGAAGAACGCGCCCACGGGCGAAAAGACCGCCAGGGCCCCGCGCGAGAAAAGCAAGACCAGCCGCGTAATCGAGATGCTCAGGCGCGAAGGCGGCACTACGCTCGAGGAGATCATGACCACGATGGGCTGGCAGAAGCACACCACGCGGGCCATGCTGAGCGCGGGCGGCTCGCTCCGGAAAAAGCACGGGCTGGTGGTCGTCAGCGAGAAGATCGGCGACAGGCGGATCTACTCCATCCAGGCCTGAACCAGCACTCAACCCTCCTCTCTCGCCGCCGGATTCAACCCCGGCGGCTTTTCTTGCGGCTGCCGAAAGATTTCTCTTGATGATCTTCCGGTAAAGAGCGATGAATGGTTCGAAGAGGATGAACGAATGACACAGACGAAACCAGTACCAACGAATGCAGCACCCGCCCTCGACGAAAACGCCGAGCTTGGCTTTGGAGCGCTGCTGGTTGCCGAAGCGGAGGACGGGAGCTACGAGCCGGTGAGCGTGGTCAGCACGATAAAGGAGGCCCGCTTCATGGCAGGAGAGAACTTTCGCAGTCGGATGATTGCCGTCGAGAACGGCGATAGCCCGATGTGCCCGGATGCATACAAAGTTTGGATTTGCGGGATGAACGGGTACCGAGTGATCAGCGAGATAGAAGTAGCCTAACCAACATTCTGATCTTTTCCTGCCGCCGGAAACTACTTCGGCGGCTTTTGTTGTTTTTGCATTGTTCTCAACTCTGCTGACCAATCCGCCAACCCTAAGCACAGCCCATGCAGCGCCGGATTGCCCAAGCGTAGTTGATGCTCGATGTCCGCGATCTCGCGGCGGCAACGCGCGATTCACGCTGCCGCCTGGGCGATCTCCGCGCTGATCTCTGCGAACGTCCTACCGTCACCATCCAGCGTTGCTTGCTTGCCGGTGTACTCCTGCCAGCGTTTGACGATGACTTCTGCGTACTTCGGATCGATCTCCATCAGCCGCGCTTTGCGCCCGGTGCGCTCACAGCCGATCAGCGTGGAACCAGAGCCGCCGAACAGATCCACCACAATGTCGCCGGCCTTGCTGCTATTCACCAGTGCGCGCTCGACCAGTTCGACCGGCTTCATCGTTGGGTGCAGACGGTTGGCAGCGGGCTTCTTTTCTTCCCAAAGCGTTGATTGGCTTTTGTCTCCGTACCAGGGATCCTTCTCGCCCGCCACATGGCCATAGAAAATCGGTTCGTGTTGAAATTTATACCTGCCGAAGCCCCATGCGAAAGTGTTCTTCGCCCAGATAATCTGGCAACGAACCTGAAATCCGGCCGCTTCCATTGCACCCTGAAACTCCCGCTGCATGGACGAGGAGTGGCAGATGTAAAGCGAGGCGCCGGTTTTCACAAGGCCGCGGTAGGAGCGGAAGCTCGATTCCAGGAACGTCTGGAACTGTTCCGGAGTCATGCTGTCGTTCTTGATGGTCAGATGATCTTCGGTATAACCGGTATAGGCGACGTTGTAGGGCGGGTCGGAAAAGACTAAATCCGCGGATTCTCCGGCCATCAGTCGTTTGATATCCGCTGGGGTGGTGGCATCTCCGCATAGTACGCGGTGCTCACCCATGAGCCACAGGTCTCCCGTGGCGGTAGCCGGTGTCTCAGTGATCTCCGGGACCGCGTCCTCGTCAGTTAACCCGTCTGCCGGTTGAGCCGCAAGCAACTCCGCCAGCTCCGAATCGTTGAAGCCAAGGAGATCCAGGTCAAAGCCCTCCTGCTGCAGAGCCGTGAGTTCGATCAGAAGGAGTTCGTCATTCCAGCTGGCGTTCTCGGCAAGCTTGTTGTCGGCGACGATATAAGCCCGCTTCTGTGTCTCGCTAAGGTGATCGAGCACGATTACAGGTACCCGATCGAGATTCAGTTCGCGAGCGGCGAGCAGCCGTCCATGTCCGGCTATGATGCCGTCGCTGGTATCCACAAGAATCGGATTCGTAAAGCCAAACTCGCGGATTGAGGCGGCTATTTGAGCCACTTGCGCGTCGGAGTGTGTTCGCGCATTTCGGGCGTAGGGAATCAGTCGATCAAGCGGCCAATGCTCGATATGCTTGGCCAGGATGGGCGCGGCGTGTACGACTGCGTTTTCTGAGCGCATGAAATTCTCCTTAAGAGGTTTCGTGCGCTTGGCTTATTGGTAGCACGTTCGGCTGTCATTCGTCCACAGATGAGTATCTGATCTTGGAGAACGGTTGATGATTGCTTCGCTATAACGAGAAGCCGTGATCTTCTATGCGCGCTGTGCCCTGCGACCACCCAGTTCGTCGCACTTGGCCCGGCACTCTGGCTTCAGGCTCTCGTGTTTTTGTTACATGAACCCCTGTCCCTGTGGCTTCTTTTCCGACTCCACACGTGAGTGCCGCTGCACCCCCGGCATCATCCAGCGCTACCTCGGTAAGATCAGCGGTCCTCTCCTCGACCGGATCGATATCCACATCGAAGTCCCCGCCGTTCCCTATAAAGAACTGCGGGGCGATGCCGTCGCCGAAACCTCCGCCGAGATCCGGGAACGCGTCGAATCCGCCCGCCTCATCCAGCAAACGCGCGGCTACTACAACGCGCAAATGCCCTCCCGCATGATCCGCAAACTCTGCGCGCTCGACGCCACCGGCGAGCGCACGCTCGAAATGGCCGTGCGCAAAATGAGTCTGTCTGCCCGCGCGCACGATCGCGTGCTCAAAGTTGCCCGCACCATCGCCGATCTCGATCGCGCCGAAGGCGTCAGCGCCAAGCACGTCGCCGAATCGGTGCAGTACCGCAGTCTCGACCGAAGTTATTGGACCTGACGCAAAGCGCGTTCCTCAACCCACCCTGTGATACTGTGCAGGATCATGAACGATGGCGGCAAAATGAACATCTGGATCGCGGGCCTTCTCCTGTTCTCATCGGCCGCTCCCGCGCCGGGCCAGCGCGCCCCCACTCCGTATTACGAAGACACCAACAATGTGCCCGTGTCTCCGGAAATTCACCCGGATCGCTCCGTCACGTTTCGCCTCTTCGCGCCAAAAGCCTCCGAAGTTATCCTGATGGGATCGCCGGGCATTCTCGAGTTCACTAGGAAGCCCTTGCCGCTGCAAAAAGACGAAAACGGCGTCTGGAGCCTGACTGTCGGACCCCTGCCCGCCGGCTTCTATACCTACGGCTACGCAATCGATCGCGGTCTGCGCATGCCGGACCCCTCGAATGCCGACGTGGAACTTCGCCGCTGGGGCAACACCAGCATGTTCATCGTGCCCGGCGCGGAGAAGGCCCCGTTCGAGGAGCGCGCGGTCCCGCACGGTTCCGTTCACGTCGATTTCTATGATTCGAGCAACCTCGGCGTGCCGCGAATGTTCTACGTTTATACGCCGCCGGGCTATGAAACCAGCCGGCTGAAATACCCCGTGCTGTATCTGCTTCATGGCAACGGACAGACCGAAGCGTCCTGGACGTGGACCGGCCACGCGAACGTCATCCTCGACAATCTGCTGGCGGATGGAAAAGTCAAACCGATGATTGTCGTGATGCCGTACGGCCATGTGCCGCGCGCGATCAAGCCCGATCGGCCCGCCGGAGCCGCCGTCGGCGATGGTCAGGTAATCGAGAAGGAATTGCTCACCGCCATCAAGCCTGAGGTGGAAAAGAAGTATCGGGTGCTTCTCGACCGCAACCACCGCGCCATCGCCGGCCTGTCGATGGGCGCCGCGCAGTCGTGGTCCATCGGGCTCCACAATCTGGATCAGTTCGCGTATATCGGAGCGTTCAGCGGCGGGGGAAATCTCGCCCAGTGGGAGAAGGCCGATTCCGCAATGCTGAACAAGAAGCTGAAAGTGCTCTGGCTGGGCTGCGGGACGGAAGACGCCGTCTATCCATCCGTAAAGGCCATGGACGACCTCTTAACGCAGAAAAACGTCAAACACGTTTTCAATCCCTCGGGCGCTGGTCACAGCTGGCCGAACTGGCAAACCTATCTGTCGAAGTACGCTCCGCTGCTCTTCCGCGATGAAGCCCAGTAGTAAAGTCAGTGCGCAGCCGGCACCGTCTCGAACCGAAAGACGCTAAGCGAATTTCCCTTGAGAGTCAGCGTCGGCGTATTCCCCTGCACTCGCAGCCTGCTCTCCGCGGGAACCACCACGGTAGGATCATCTACCGTGTTCTCCGCCCGGGGATCCGGGTTGCTGAGAATGGTCTGGATCGCGTTTCCGCTCAGCGCGGGCAGATTTAGCAGGGAAAGCTTAACCCTCGTCTCCTCCTGCGCGCGGTTCACCACTTTAAGTACCACCTGATGTCGCGAAGCGTCCCAGCCGCCCAGCGCATAGACGTCCCCTGCGCCCTTGCCCGGAGCAGGGTCCATCGTGGTCCTGAGCGTCTGGTCGGGGCGGTTCTGCGCGAACAGCTTCTGCACATAGTAAGAACTCCGCGGCGCGACTCGGGAACTGTCAAAACGAATCATGTTCACCGGCCAGGCCTGATCGTTCACGTTCGCCAGCAGCGGCGCGTAAGACGACATGCGCACCACATCGCTGTTTCGTTCCAGACCCATCATAAATGCCGCTTCCGCCAGTGCCGCGCTCAGGTCTCCCTCGCCCACTCCATAGGTAAGCGCATACTCTCCCACGTAGTAAGTAGGACCGGTGCGCGGCAGCGAGTCGAATAAGCTCCACCTGCTGTACATATCCTCAATCGACTTTCCAAAGAAGTGCCGGTCCACCATATCCGTGCCCGGTACGTTGGCCGCCGCAATGATCGTCAGCTGGGGGTACCGCGCCTTGAGGGCTGTGTAGAAGAGGGCGAAGTTGGTCGCATACACGGTTCCGCTGGTCTCATTCCCGATCTCGACATACCGGAGGGGAAAAGGAGCCGGATGCCCGTTCGCCGCGCGCTGTGCTCCCCACCTGGAGTCGGCCGGTCCCAGCGCGTACTCCAGTGCATCCAGCGCTTCCTGAACGAAGTTCGGCACTTCTTCCGGCTTCGCATACTCGGCATGGCGGTAGTTGTCGCTGAAGCCTGGATTGCAGACATACAGTGCGCTGGCTCCCAGATCTTCAATCAGCTGCAGATACTCATGGAACCCGAGTCCGCTCGTGGAATAGTAACCCCATAGATCGAACATGCCCTGCCGCTTCGCCACGTCGCCGATGGAGTGCTTCCATTGGAAGCGGTCGTCCAGGTTCAGCCCTCCTGAAACCGCACCGCCAGGGAACCGGACGAACGCGGGATGCAGAGCTTCCAGAGTCGCCGCCAGATCCGGGCGAAAGCCGTTCACGCGTCCTCGAAACGTTCGCCTTGGAAACAGCGAGACCACGTCGAACCAGACCTTGCCAGGCTGCCTGATGCCAAGCGAAAGCCGGCCCCGCGAATCCGATTGCGAGGGCCGCAACGCGACCTGATATTGCTTCCAGTCGCCGCTCACCGTCAGAGAGCTTTTCGCATAGATCTCGCGTCCACTCGCGCTCTGCAGTTCGGCTGCAATGGTCACCCTCGTGTCACCCGCAGTCCGCGCGTAGAAGCGAAGATCATACTCCTCGCCCGCCTCAAAATGCATTCCCCAGAAGCCATCGTTGATCACGCCAAGACCCGCGCCGATCGACCTGGCGTCCAGCAGCAGGGAATGCGGATTCTCCGCGTTCAGCGGATGCTCGTCCACCTGCCTGATCTGCCCGGCAGCGCCTTGTTTCTCCTCCAGCCGCCAGGGCGAAAGGCTGTTGCCAAAACCTTTCCGTTCCTGCCACCCACCCACCGTCTTCAGCAGATTTCCTGCCCAGCTGGCGCCCGCGGGCAGAGTGTTCGTCTCGAAGTCACGGTTCTGCACCATTTCGGCGTAGATCCCGCCCTCGCCGGCGTGATTAATCTCTTCGAGGAAGATGCCATACAGCGTGGGGCTGATATCTACACGCGGCGCAGAGCCGTCAAGAGTGATCTCCACCTGCCGCGTCCGTTCCTGAGCGAGCGTCCCTGGCCCCGCCAGAAATAAAAACAGCGGGCCAGCTGCCGCGCCCAGGCGGATCAAACGGCGGCTGAAGAAGGACAGAGTCATCCGAGTCATCCTGGCGAAGTTCTGATATCTTATCGCGAGGTCACGCAGTGCCGTGCGCCTTCAGTTCTAATGGAACGAAGAGATTCCACGAGGGTCCCATGCAAAGCCGAAGACAGTTTCTGGGTATGGCCGCCGGTGCTACCGCCGCATCGCTCCTCCACGCAGCTCCCGCCAAAAAGCCGAACTTCCTGATCGTCCTCGCCGACGACATGGGCTTCTCCGACGCCCGCTGTTATGGGGGCGACATCGATACGCCGCATTTCGACGGCCTGGCCGCATCCGGTCTCCGCTTCACCCAGGCTTACTCCACCGCCCGTTGTGGTCCCTCGCGCAGTTGCCTGCTCACCGGCCAGTACGCGCAGCAAACCGCCAGCGACATCATGACCCCGGGTAACATTCCGGCGTACACCCGCTTCCTTCCCGAATACCTCAAGCCGCTTGGCTACCGCAGCTACCACACCGGAAAATGGCACATGAAGCACGTCACCGGCGAAGGCGGAGTCGGCTTCGACCATTCCTACACAATGATGGACGAGCTGCGCTTCTTCACGCAGAATCGGCATCTGCTGGACGGCGTGGCCCTGCCCCGGCCTGATGCCGGCTACTACAGCACTACCGCCATCGCCGATTACGGCGTGCGTTTCCTGAAGGAACACGCCCGCGACCACGCCGCCAGCCCCTTCTTCCTCTACACCGCTTTCCATGCCCCGCATTTCCCGCTGCAGGCTCCGCAGGAAGATATCGATAAATACACCGATCGCTTCAGCGAAGGCTGGGACACCGAGCGCGAGCGGAAGTGGCAGCGCATGACGCAGATGGGGCTCATCAACTGTTCCCTGGCTCCGCTCGAACCCAACATGTGGACCAACTGGAATACGCCTGATGCGGAGTTGATCGCCAAAATCGGCCCCGGCGAAGTCACGCGCGCGGTCCCGTGGTCCAGCCTCACACCGGTACAGAAGAAGTTCCAGCGCGCCAAGATGGCGATTCACGCCGCTATGATCAGCCGCATGGATCTGGAGACGGGCAAGATCCTGAAGCAGATCGAAGCCATGGGCGAGCTCGATAACACCGTGGTCATCTTCCTCTCCGACAACGGCGCCAGTTCGGAACAACTCATCCGCGGTGACGGTCACGATGCCTCCGCGCCCTCTCGGTTCCGCCAAAACCCACCTCGGCATCGGACCCGGCTGGGCCAGTTGCTCCAATGCTCCCTTCCGGCTTCACAAGTCGTGGGTCAACGAAGGCGGCATCTCCTCACCTCTGATCGTGCAGTGGCCGGCGGGCATTCCCGCTCGCAATGAACTGAGGCGAGACCCGTGTCACTTCATCGACTTTCTGCCCACGATGGTCGACCTGGCCGGCGGCAAAGCGGTCGCCCCGTCCGGTCCGGGTCTGGCCGGCAAAAGCATCGTCCCCGCATTTAAGAAGGATGGCTCAGTCACCCGCGATTACCTGTACTTCAACCACAACCACAATCGCGCCCTGCGCGAGAAGGACTGGAAGCTCATCGCTACCGGCGACGACGGTCCCTGGGAACTCTACAACCTCTCGAACGATCGCTCGGAACAGAAGAATCTCGCCGCAGATCACCATGCCATGGCAGCCAATCTCTCGGCAAGGTGGAAGACCATCGACGACGGCTTTACCTCCGTTCGGGAAAGCGCTCCCGCCAGCACGAAGAAACTGATGAGCCCGGCTTAGCCCAACTTAGAGAGTCTTCAAATAATCAATCAGCTGCGCCTTCTGCTTCTCCGACAATCCCACTCCGTACTCATGCCCCGCGTTCGAGTTGCCGATGCGCGTGGTGTCCAGCAGTGAGGTGTGATCGCCACACGCGGTCACGTACCCAACCCGCCGCGGATCATACTCGAACGAGCCCACGCAAAACTCGCGCACCCGGTCGCGCGCCGGCTTCAATAGCTCCTCCAAATTCGGAACCGACCCGTTATGCAGATACGGAGCCGTCGCCCAAATGCCATCCAGCGGCCTCGCTTTGTAAGCCGCTATATCCGGCGTGCCGTCCTTCAGCGACCGCGCCGCATCCTCCGCCTTCTGAATCGCCGATTCCTGCTGCAGATTCTCCAGCGTCCCGATGGTCACATGCGCAGCAAGCAGCCGCACCGGCGCCACCGGTCCAAATTTCTCCAGCGGATGCTTCACATCCACATGGATCGCGGAACCTTCCAGCTGATGCGTCTCCGCTGTCCGCAGCCGGAAATTGTCCACCAGCTGCCGGTCGGTCTGCACTTCGTCCACCGGCGTCATGTGAATCGGCGTCGGATATTTCAATGCTCCGCGCGTCAACAGCTGATGGCAGCTGACGCACTCCGATTGGTAGATCGCCTGCCCCGCCTGAACATTATCGGGATCCGGAGCCGGAAAACTGGCCGGCCATGCGGGCGGCAGCAGAGTCTCCAGCCACTTTTCAATGCTCACCAGATTGGTCAGGTTCACCGTAGACGAATACTTCATCTCGGTCACCGGAGTGGGCACTGTCACGTCCCCGAACACGCCCAGCACCTCGCCCACATTCCGAAGCTTTGAGCCGGTCCCGCCAACCCCCAGGTTCGGCGCCGATCCGTTCCATTGCAGAAACTCGTGCTGCGCAATGTCCCAAAGAAAAGGATAAGAAGCAGGCGCATTCGGCACCCCGGCCCTCGCCGGATCGTTCCCCAAAGCCCCCACCACAATCTGATTAAAGATCTGCCCGAACGCGTCCACGCGCGCGAATCCCGCCGGCACCGGCGTCGCGTTCATCGCGCGCCGCGAATTCAGCGCCGTTCGCAGCCGTGTCAGTTCGCCGCTGTCCGCCCCCAGAGCCGCCGCGCTGTTCACCGGCGCGTTGATGGCATCCACCAGGTCTCCGAAGAATGCGTCAAAGTTCAACATCCCCGGCGCTCCGTCCACAATCAGCGTCTGTCCTTTATAGTCGATGCGCGAGGCATGGCACGCCGCGCACGTGAGCCCCACCCACTTGCGGTCGTTTTCCACGTGCGTCGCGAACCCAATCGGAAGCTGATCCGGATTCAACTGCAGAGCCACCCCCGCATTCCCGCTAAAGTCCGACGGAATAAATCCATACCGGTCCAGACCCTGGGCGAAACGCCCCGTCCCGTCCGCCTTCCGCAGTTTCAGAAACCAGTCATAGGGCAGCAGCTTCGATCCCTGATCCGTATACCAGAAGCGCTGGCGCAGCGAGAGATCCCACAGCCGGCCCTGATCGGGATACTGTACCGTTCGCTGCCCCGCCGCCGTGCAGAGCGAGATTTGTAGAATGACGCATGCCTTGCCCACCTGCCCCAGCTTCATATCACCCTCACAATCGCGAGTTATTTTATCGCACAAAGTTGCATAGGTACCTGCCGCTGTGACAGCACGCTTTTCCACTCGTCTGAACTGGGATGCGCCGCCTAACCGCCTGAGCGAAGTCCTCGCAGCCAAGCGCCGCCACAACGTGCCTCTGCTCGATCTCACCCAGTCCAATCCTACCCACGCGGGCTTCCCGTACCCGCCTGATCTCGTAAACGCCTTTCAGGATCCGAAGATGCTCGTGTACGACGCCGCTTCCGCCGGTCTCCCCTCCGCTCGCGAGCACGTTGCTGGTCTCTGCCATGTCGACCCCGGCCGCGTACTCCTCACGAGCAGCACCAGCGAAGCCTACTCCTGGATCTTCAAGCTCCTGTGCGATCCCGGCGACGAAATCCTCGCGCCCCGCCCTTCCTACCCGCTCTTTGATTTCCTCGCAGCGCTCGAATCCGTTCGCATCGTCTCCTATCCGCTCGTCTATCACGGCTCCTGGTCCATCGATTTCGACGCCCTTGCAGCCGCCCTCACCCAGCGCACGCGCGCCGTCGTTGTCGTCAATCCCAACAACCCGACCGGCTCTTATCTCAAGCAGCCGGGACTTGAACAGCTCGCGGCGTTCTGCAGCCTGCACAGCCTGGCGCTCATCTCCGATGAAGTCTTTGCCGACTACGCGCTCGCGCCCGACCCTCACCGCGTCACCACACTCATGAACCTTCCCGAGCCAGTCACCTTCTGTCTCAACGGCCTCTCCAAACTCATCGGCCTGCCGCAAATGAAGCTCGGATGGATCGTCACCAACCATGACGACTCCTTTCGCCGCCTGGAACTCATCGCGGATACCTACCTATCCGTCGGCGCGCCCGTCCAGCATGCCCTGCCGCACCTGCTCGCCGTCCGCGAAGCCATGCAGACCCGGATTCTTGCGCGCCTGCGGCACAACCTCCGCGTTCTGCAGTCGCGCTTCGCCACGCGCAAAGTGGAAGGCGGGTGGTCGGCTATCCTGCAGGTCCCGCGCATCCGCACGGAAGAGCAATGGGCGATCGAACTCCTCGAACGCTTTGACGTCCTGGTGCAGCCCGGTTATTTTTACGATTTCGATTCCGAAGCCTTCCTCGTTCTCAGCCTGCTGACTGAGCCGGAGACATTCCTGCAAGGCGTGGAACGTCTCCGCCTCTACGCCGATCAGTTCTGATTCAACACCGACGATCGATCCACGCGCTCCCCTTTGAAGAACACATAGGAGATAGCCGAAACCGCGTGGATGTCCTTCAGCGGGTTTCCCTCCACCACCAGAAGGTTGGCGTCCATCCCCTTCCGCAGCGTCCCGAAGCGCTTCTCCGCGCGCAATGCCTTCGCCGCATCGCCGGTGGCCGCCTTCAGAGCGACCGCCGGCGGAATACCCGCTTCCACCCAAAGCTCCAGTTCTCTCTGCACCGTGGGCCCGTGAATCACCAGCAGATTGCCCGCATCTGTGCCGGTCACCAGCATCACACCCGCCTTCCACGCCGCCAGCAGATTCGCCTTCCCGTCCTCGAGGCTCATCGGATAGTCGAAGTGCTCTTTTATCGACGGCATCGCCTTTTTGGTCGCCGCAATCAGGTCCTTCGGCCCAACCTGCTGCACCAGCGAACGGTTCAACAGTTCCGGATTGCCCTTGCCCATGGCCTCAAATCCTTCGATCACGCTCAGCGTCGGATCGTAGAAAACTCCCGCCTTCGCCATTCGCGCGAAGTCTGCCGCCGCAATCCGGTCCGTCATCGATCCGTGCTCGATCCCATCCGTCCCCGCATTCAGCGCATCCGTCACATCCGCGCTCTTGCCCGTATGCGTGGTGATAGGCAGATTCACCGCGTGCGCTTCCGCGGCAACCGCGCGAAGCACATTCACATCCAGCCGATTGAACGGATACTTGGCGGATCCGCTCTCCAGAATCGCCTTGATCCCGTCTACTCCTTTCTTCTTTAGTTCGTCCACCTGCTGCTTCGCCTGATCAGCCGTTTTCGGTGTCCGCGTAAAACTCGCCAGCGCCGCATCCCGCACCTGCTTCATCGGGATGGCCTTGAAGTATTCCGTGCCGTGTCCGCCCTCCGCCGTGAAAAGCGGCCCCACGATGAAGAGTTCCGACCCCAGACGCTGCCCGCTGTTTACGGTGTGGCGCACCTGCAGCGCCATATCCAGCGAATCGCCCAGGCTTTTCACCGCCGTGATGCCGCTGAACAGATAGGCCGCCATCGCCCGGTCCAGAACCTTCTCGGTCGGCATATAGCTCGCATCCGTAACGCCTCCCGGCGCGCCCAGATGCACATGCATATCGGTCAACCCGGGCATGACCGTTTTGCCGTCTGCCTCAATCAGGTCGGCGTTCAGCGTTTTTGCATCCGGTCCTGGTCCATCGTAGATCTCCGCGATCTTGCCATTGCGGATCAGCAGTGAGCCGGTCTCCACTACGCTACCGTCTCCCACGAATAGCCGCGCATTGCGGATCAACCGGGTCTGACTGCGGCGCAGCAGGCGCTCATCCAGCCGCGCGTTCTCGATATTCTCCTTGCTGTAGGCCTGGTAGGTGCCCATTGCGAAGAACGGCAGCAGCACCGCCGCCACCCACAGCTTCGCCGAATTCCGGATCTTCTCTTCCTTCTCCCAGCGGAACAGCTTGCTCGACACCAGCATCCCAATACACATCGTCAGCAGCAGCGCACCCGCGGGCGCCATATTGCGAACCAGCGTTTCATGCCGGATCAGAATGCTCTGCAGGCCCGTCACCAGATAAGTCGCGGGAATGAACTGCGCCACGTTCTGCATCCAGCCCGGAAACATCTCGATCGGAAACGACGCGCCGCTCAGAAACAGCATCGTGAAATACAGCAGCTGCACCAGGATTACGCTCTCCTGCATGGAGTTCACCACTGACGCGACAATCAGTCCGATCGCGCGGAACGCCGCCACGCCCAGTCCCACAAAAACGAAAACCGAAACCAGGTGATTCGGCACGGGCATGTGATAAATCCGGTTCGCCAGCAACAGCATCAGCGCGATATACGGAAGGTAAATCGCCAGTCCCGTCACGATCGACGAAACCAGCAGCGGCACCGGCGTAATCGGCGTCACTTTGTAGCGCCGCAGAATATTCGCCTCGCGCTCCTGCACCGCGCGCATACCGGCGCCGAACAAGCCGTTGCCGATGATGCCGATCGTCGCCACCATCGCCACAATCTGCGTAATGGCGCCGCTCTGAGCCGCGTGCGAAGTCTGCGCGAAGATGAAAAAGAAAATCAGGGGGAAAGCAAAATTGAAGAACAGGGCGGCGCGGTTACGCAGCGCCAGTTTCATGTCGATTCTGATCAGTGCCAGATAAGGTTTCATTCGCGCAGTTTCTTTCCCGTTAGCTCAATAAACACGTCTTCCAAAGTCGGACGCTTCAGATTGATATCCACCAGTTCCATCCCGCGCCCGTCGATCCACTTCACGATCTCCACGAGCGTGCGTGCCGGCTTGGCGGAGAGCACCGTCATGCTTCGGCGGTCCTGACTCGGCGTGGTCTTCATCGCTTCCGGCCAGACCGGAATGTCGGCTGGCATCTCGCGGTCGCACGTTACTTCAATCGTCGATTGCACCGCGCTCCGTTCCTGCAGTTCGCGCGGGGTGCCCATCGCGATAATCTTCCCCGAATCCACGATGGCCACGCGGTCGCAGAGCCGTTCCGCTTCCTCTATATAGTGCGTGGTCATCAGAATGGTGCGCCGCTCCGCGCGCAACTCCTCGATCAGCGCCCGGATCTCCAGCCGCGCCTGCGGATCCAGCCCCGTGCTCGGCTCATCCAGGAACAACATCTGCGGATCGTTGATCAGCGCCATCGCCAGCGCGAGCCGCTGCTTCTGGCCTCCGGAAAGCGTCGAATAAGCGGCATCGCGCTTCTCCCAAAGTTGCAGGCGCTTCAGCAGGCCGTTGCCGTCCACCGTCTTCGTGTAGAACGAAGCGAACAGATCCAGCGCCTCCTTCACCGTGATCTTCTCGGGCAGATTCGTCGCCTGCAGGCAGACGCCGATTCGATCCTTTAAATGCCGTTTCTGCCGGTCCGGATCGAAACCGAGGACGCGCACTTCCCCGGAGGTCTTGGCGCGGATGCCTTCCAGGATTTCGACGGTGCTCGTCTTGCCCGCGCCGTTTGGCCCGAGCAAAGCAAACACCTCGCCTTCCCGGACCTCGAAATCCAATCCCTTTACCGCTTCGAACGACCCATACTGTTTGCGCAGATCCTGCACGAATATCGGGCTCTGTGTGTTCATGTGGCGTATCCCAGTGTAGAGCCCTCCCGCCGGGCTGGTATTCCTTCCGGACGAATGGCCGGGATACCCGTCTGAACGGTGCCGCCGGCCGGATGAAACTTCGCTGGCGGCCCGGTGTTCAAAACGTACTAACATTTAGAATCCCTCGTGCAGCTCTTTTCCCGGTTTCTCTTTCTGTCTGTGTGCCTTGCTCTTCCCGCAGCCGCGCAGACCAGTTATGTGCCGTCCGTTGGTAGCGGAGCTCCAACAGCACAGATTTCTTACGATTTCCAACTCGCCTTTTACCGCGGTAACTTCCAAAGCCTCGTTTCCCTGCCGCCCATTGCCGACGTCCGCGCGCTCGGCAGCACCGGTCTGGTTCAGGAGTTCAACAGCGTTACCAAAGCGGCCAACGTCAAGCTCGCGCTCGTTTTACCAAACAAAGCCATTTCGGGATATGCCAACGACATCTACCAGCTGGGGTCGGATGTCTACGGCTACTATTCCACGGTCGGAGCCGCCACGGCCGGGTATCCCACCATGGACAGCGCCGCCTGTCCGGGACTCACCACCTGCAGCTACGATATTTTCACCAATAATTACGCGCTTTTTGTCTTTAATTCCGGAAATCCTAACGGGACCAATTTCGCCGTCAGCGGCAATTACTACACAAAATGGACGGCGCTCGGCGGCATCGGCGGGCCGCTCGGGCTGGTCTACACGGACGCCGCCACTGTGACGTCGTCCTCCGCCACCACCGGAGGCGGCCAGAGCTTTAACGGAGGCGGCATTTACACCATTACCTCCGGAGTCAACAACGGTGGCACGTTCGCCGTGCTCGGCTCAATCTACACCCTCTATCAAAGCCTCGGCGGACCCACTGGTCAGCTGGGCTTCCCCACCGCGGATCAGGTCCAGGCCTCCACGGGCGTAATCACGCAGTCCTTTGAGACCGGGAAGATCCAGTATGTCGCGGGCGGCACGCCGGTTTTGCTGCTCCCCGTTTCTCAGATCCAGCTGAGCCAGACCACTCCCGTTTCCCTTTCCTACGGTCAAACCTTCACCGTCACGGAGAGCGCCTTCGACGCCAACGGTAATCCCGCCACCAACCGCCTGGTCAGCTGGTCCACCTCGAACGGCAAAGTGGTCACCGTGACCGCTGCTAACAATGTTGCGGTGCTCCACGCTGTGGGCGGCGGCACTGCATCCGTTACCGCTACCAGCGAAGGCAAGATCAGCGCCGCGCTGCTGGTTTCTGTCACCGCTCCCTGCTGCCAGGTGGGCGATGGCGCACCGCTCACCATCCAGCAAGCCTTCCAATCAGCGGTCGCCCGCGATGGACTTGCCGTCCAGATTCCCGGCCCCAGCCCCGCTAAACGCGTCAGCACTGGTTACACGCAGGATCTTCTCTCTGACCGACGGGACCACGCATTACCTGGTCGCCGAATCCGATTCGAGCGCGGTCGCCTACATCGTTTCCGGTTCGCTCCTCGCCGCTTATAACCAGTTTGGCGGTCCATTGGGTTCGTTTGGTTTCCCCATTTCGGACGCCTCTGCCGGCGGTACCCAGCTCTTCGCGAATGGCGCGCTGGCGGGTTCGCCTGTCCAGGCGGTCATGAACCCCGTGCTCGCCAAGTGGGCCGCTTTGAAGTACGAGAACGGAGCCGCCGGGCGTCCGAGTGCCGCCGCCACGGCGTTCGCCAGCCAGTCCGGATACTCCGGCGTTGCACAGGCCTTCACCGGCGGCGTCATCTACGGGATTACCAACAGCAATCTAACGGGTCAGGGTTTCTTCGTCAGCGGTCCGGTCCTCGCCCGCTATCTCGCTGCCGGCGGTCCTTCGGGTGAACTCGGCGTGCCCCTTTCCGATCAGTTCGTCACCAACGGAATCAGCCAGCAGAATTTCGAGAACGGCTACATATCTTATGCGCCCGGGGCCGCTTCCGCCCAGGAAGTGCTCACCCCGCGCACTCCTTCCATCTCGGCCAACCCCACGACTGCTCTGGCGGGAAGCCGCCTGCACCTGGCGATTAGCGGGTTTGCCAACGGGGCCACCATTCGGGTATCCGTGACCGGTCAGCCCGATTTCACCGTCACCACGCCAAACGGCTCCTATGGCTGGGACATCTACGTCTCGCCGTCCGCGGTGAGCGCGACGGTTGCCGTCCGTGCCGTGGATACTGCAGGCTCCGCTGTCGCCAGCGGCTCCTACGCGGTGAAGTCGCTCCTCGACGCGCACGCGCAGCTTTCCAAAACCGGCGGCGACAACCAGACCGGGCCGCCGGCCACCGTGTTGACCCTGCCGCTTGTCGTCCTGCTGGCCGATAACACGGGCACGCCGATTCCGAACGTCGCCGTCACTTTCACCGCTTCGCCCGGCGCCGTAGTCACTACCGCTTCCACTCTGACCGATGCATCCGGCAGGGCATCCACCGCCATGCGGCTTCCTCCCGCTGGCGGCGTCGCCGCTGTTACCGCACGTGCGGCCGGACAGATCGCCATCTTCGACGCGAGGGCTACCGGATCGACAGGAATCGCCAACTTCCCGCAGTTCAGCCAGGCTGCGATCACGTCGCCGCTCGGCGCGGGACAGGCGGCCGGAGCGCAAAAGGGCGCGCTGGTCACCGCCGCTGCCGCTATCCTGCGGTACTATCAAAACCTCGGAACCATTCCCTCCGCGCACGGTCTGGCGGATCCCGCTAAACTCAACCAGTTCCTCACGGCCGATTGCACCAAAACCTGCGATGGGTTCGTTTCCAATCCTGACGATGGGGAGCAGGTGGTCAATCTCTGGCGCTTGGTCGATTTCCCCGGCAGCGGCGTCACCGTGTCCGTCGAAAATCCGGCGCTATCCTCCATCGCTGCTCTGATCACCGGCGGCGACCCCGTGCTGGTGAATCTTTCCCTGACCGAAGACGGAGTGGCTGCGGGCGGCACCAGCGTCGTCGCCACAGGCATCGCCGCCGATGGCTCGCTTCAGATTTCCGACCCGAATCCCGGTTTTGCCCAGACCAGCCTGAACGGCTACCTCGGCGGCTTTTCGGCGGGCGGACATGTTTGGAAAGGAACGGTGTTGTCCGCCGTTCGGCTGCTGCCGCAGGCCTCCAGCCCAATTGGGTTTGTTTTGCAAGCTGTGTCGCAGCCGGTCGCAACCTTCCCCGCTGTGAGTGTTTCGGCCGCCGCCGGGGTCTGCGCCGCACCTCTTCATATACAGGACGCAGCCGTTGCCGGAGCTGCCCCGGCCAATCCCGTTCGCCAGTCGGAATTCATCTACTGTGACGGAACCCAGCCCGCGTATCAGGTATCCGTCAGTGCCGCGCAGGCGTATCACGCGGGCATTACCGATCTTGCATCCGGCGGGTCCGACATCGATCTCTCCGCCGGTTCGTCGGGCGGCTACACCGTTACGCGGACGGGCGGCGCGCTGACCGCCTCCGCGCCGTCCGTTAGTTTCACCTCGGCCGCAGTGGTGAATGCGGCGTCTTTCCACAGCGGGATTTCGCCCGGAGAGCTGATCTCCATCTTCGGCTCGGGTCTTTCCGGACCGGGCGCCGCCACCTCCGTCACCGTCGGTGGAGTGCCGGCACAGGTCCTGCTGGCTTCCCCCTTTCAGATCAACGCGGTAGTCCCGCCCGCGTTGCCTGCCGGGGACGCCGCCGTGGCCGTCACATCCTCATTTGGCTTCGTTTCGCAGCAGGCGTCCCTTCAGGCCGCCGCGCCCGGCATCTTCGTCCTGTCCTCGAATGCCGATGGCACGGTGAACGGCGCCGTCGTTAATCAGGATGGCACCATCAACGGGCCTGCCAATCCGGCTGTTCGCGGCAGCGTCATCACCGTTTACTGCACCGGGCTTGGCGCGGTTACCGCGCGCGGAAATCTCTCGGTAGCTGCTCTTCCCGTGCAGGCAGTTGTCGGCGGAAATTCGCTGCCTGTTGCTTTCGCCGGTCTCACGCCTGGATTCGTCGGGCTGTATCAGGTGAACGTTTCCGTACCCCTTCCCACTCCGCCCGGCCTCGCCCTTTCGTTATCCTTATCGGAGGGTGACGCGGCGAGTAATGCCGTTGCAGTAGCCATTCAATGACGAAAGGACTCTTTCGGCCATCGAAATTTGACTGTTCACCCGGGAACCGATATGATTCGAACCTTGGTTTCCGGCTTCTTTCGTGTTGAAGATAAAGAGAAAAGTGAAGATTTGTCTTGACTCGGATACTGCTATACGGTATCAATGACATGAGCGCATCCGTGGTTTCATGGCTATACTTGGCTTCATCCCGCGAGCACGGAGAGTGATTTAGGTTGTGAGCAGTAAGTTTTTGGCGAACGCGCAGGCTGGTTTTAAGCGGTCCCGAATTTATCCACTTGAGGACATTCGGAAGTCTGGATCTCCGCCCGACACGGAGAAGTTCCCTAAACGTAGCAGCAGGTTTTGTTGTAGTTGAGGCTCGGGTTGAAAGAGAACTTCGACCGATTCACATTTTGAAAATTTACAAGGAGAAAAGAATGGCAGATTTCAGAAAATACGTTTTGGCCGCCGCCGGACTCGCCTGTGCTTTAGGCGTTTCAGGTGTGGCCAATGCGCAGTCTTTTAGCGGTATGACTTGCTTCGCCAGTGCATCCACCCCGTTCGATATGCGCGCGGAAGGTGTAACGGAGCAGGCGGGCGATGTGGTGATCAGCTGCAACGGTGGTACCCCCACACCGGTTGGCTCCCCTGTCCCGCAGGTCAATATCACGGTGACCGCGAATGCAAACATCACCAGCCGGTTGATCAACGGATCCTCCTCAGTCACGGAAGCGCTCCTGCTCGTCGACGATCCCTCGACCGGTAACCAGTCTTATTGCTCGGCTCAGACCACCGGTTGCCCCCTGACCGGTACTGGCAATGGCGGCGGCGTCAGCACCACGACCGGCGGAACCACTGTCGCGTCGCCGGTTGGCAGCGCGCTGAATCCGTACAGCCCCGGCGCTTCTCCCTCCGTTAACGGCGGCCGGTTCAACTCCTTCGGCGGTGTCCTGGCGAGCTCGGCGACGAACATCATCACGTTCTTCGGCGTGCCTGTCGACCCCCCGGGCGTGGGTTCCACCCTCACCCTCCGGATCACCAACGTCCGCATGAACGTCAGCAGCCTCGGCGCTCCCGCCGCTGGCAGCTTCAGCACGATTCCGGCGTTCGAAACGATTTCGAGCTCGGCCGGTTTCACCATCAACAACCCGGTTCAGACTGTCGGTAACGTGCGTCGTGGTCTGATCGTGAACTCGATCACGGCTGGCTCCGCCGGCTCCGTCTTCACTTCCACCTCCGGTTCGCCCTCTTCGCTGCAGCAGTGTACGGGAGTTTCCTTCTCGTCCACCACCAGCTCGAACCTCGCGGTGGAAACCATCAACTTCCAGGAAGGCTTCGCTACGGCGACCAAGCTGCGCTATCCGTCCGGTGGCATTACCCTGCTCTCCCAGCCTGGTAACTTCTACAACACGGAATCGCAGTTCGTTCCGACTAACCTTGGCAGCTTCCCCACCAGCCCGACCCAGCTCGGCTTGGCCGATTTCGCAACGCGCATCAAGATCACGTTCAACAACATTCAGAACGGTGTCGCGATCTTCGTTCCGACCAGCATCAACAACGTGGGTACGTTCTCCGAAACCATGCAGCTCGTAGCTTCGGAAACGTCTTCGGAGCCGACCTTCCCGGCCGTTTCGCCCTCGACCACCACCAACATTCCTGCTGGCTTCGCTCAGATCAGCACCACGAGCGGCAGCGGTGTTGCGGTTTACGAAGTAACCGGCCAGACCACCAACAGCCCGTCGACGATCGAGACCTTCGCCGTCCCCGTGCTCGTTAACTTCACGGCTTCCCCGTCGACGAACAGCCCGGCTCTCGGGACTTCCACGGTGAACGTCGATTTCGCGCCCAGCACTGCTTCCACGCTGACCGCGACGTCCGGACCGATTCCTCGGTTCGTGCCGACCTCGACCGCCCAGAACGGCTTCACGCTCAATGCCTGCTCGACCGTGCTGCTGTTCCCCTTCATGTCCAACCTCGCTGGATTTGATACGGGCTTTGCCATCGCTTCCACCTCGACCGATCCGTTCGGAACGGCCGCTCAGTCCGGTATCTGTACCCTGAACTTCTACGGTACGGGTGCGGGCGCCGCGACCAACACCCCGGTCATCGCTTCGGGTACGGTCTACACTAACCTGGTCTCCACCATTCAGGCTGGCTTCCAGGGTTACATGATCGCTCAGTGCCGGTTCCAGTATGCTCACGGCTTCGCGTTCATCACGGATGGCTTCGGCGGTCCGGGACGCGGTCTGTCGGAAGGCTATCTGGCTCTGGTTCTGCCTGATCCGAATGCCAATGGTGGTCGTAAGGCTTATGCCAACGCCCAGTCGGTTACGGGTTCCGGCGAGTCCAACGGTCAGTAACATAGCAGTCTGCACGACAAAGGGGGAGCTTCGGCTCCCCCTTTTTTATTGCCTGAATGTTCCTCTTACTCGCCTTGCTTGAAACATGTAAGATGACAACTGACGTACAAGCTGGAAAGGATTACATGAAAATCGGTTCATCTATTTCGAAACTAACTTCTAATTCACTGCCTATTTTTGCCGTTGTCCTCCTGACTGCCGGCGCCGCCAGCGCGCAGACCCTGACCATCGTGTCCGGAAACGGCCAGATCGTCCAGACCGGATCGGTTGCCACGCAGCCGCTCGTTGTCCAGTTGCTGAACTCGCAGAACCAGCCTTATCCGGGTCAGACGGTGAGTTTCATCGCTACCCAGACCGGAACCGCTGGCGGACAGACCGCGATCTCGGGAGTGACCGACGCGAACGGATATGCCTCGGTCGCCTATACCGGCGCGAATCTCTTTGGCCAGACGCTGAACTACGTGACGAATTCCGTAACAGCCACTTATGGCTCCGCAGCGGTGAGTTTCATCGAGACCACAGCCAACATCACGGCCAGCGGAGGCTCCGTACTAACTGCGACCGTCTTATACCCAATCACCGGTTCCGGCACCATCCTTTCCGGAGCTGCAGGCACCACTGGCTCCGTTCCGATTCAGGTGTTAGTCGGCCAGGCTTTTGGTTACGGCGGTATCCCCGGAGTCTCCGTCTCCATCTCGACCGATGCCGGGAACGGCACCGGCGGCACTATCTCCTGTAAAGAAGGTCCGTATGTGCTGACGGACAGCACCGGCACCGCGACCTGTACACCGCTGTTTGGCAAAACCGGAAGCGGAACCTTCACCATTAATGTTGGTGGAGCCTTTACCTTCGGGAATAATGGGTTCACCGTCCAGGTTGGCAATCCCGGTATCATCACCATCCTCTCCGGCAACAATCAAACCGGTCTTCCCGGTCAGGCTCTGCCGCAGCAGATTGTCGCCCAGGTGGCCGATCTCGCCGGCAACATCCTCTCCGGCGTCGGTGTAAACTTCACGTCACTGACTCCGGGCGGCGCAACGTTCAGCAACGTCGCGAACGTCTCCGACGCCAACGGACGGGTTTCCGCTCGCGTGACTCTGGGCAACGTTCCCGGCGCGATTCAGATCGCGGTAACTGACGTCAATAACTTCGTCAAGAATCCCGCTGTCTTCACCGAAACCGTCAATATCAATGTCTCCGGCATTACTGCAATTTCCGGCGGCGGTCAGACGGCGTTCATCAATCAGTCGTTTTCCGCGCCGCTTGTCGTGCAGGTGAACGGACCCACCAGCCAGCCGGTTGCCGGCGCGACGGTGACGTTCGCGGTAACCAGCGGCTCAGCCACGCTCGGCACTTCCAATGTCGCCACGGGCGGCAACGGCCAGGCATCCACTACCGTCACCGCCGGTCCTACCGCGGGACCCATTACTATCACGGCGACCACCAATGGCGGATTCTCCACCACCTTCAACCTGACCGCCAATCCTCCCGGCCCGACCAACTTCAGCTACTTCAACGGTGCGAGCAACGTGGCGAACTCGCTCTCACCCGGATCCATCGTCACCATCACGGCTCAGGGCCTTGTGTCGGGTAACGTCACAGGCGTGGTCAGCGGCAGCGAGTTTGGACCGCCACCCTTTACCGTCGCCGGTGTCAGTGTCACCATCGGCAACATCCCCGCTCCCATCTTTAACGTGGCCAATGTGAATGGTGCCCAATCCGTCACCATTCAGGTGCCGTACGAACTGGCGGCGGGCACGCTGCCCATCAAGATCTCCGTCGCGGGCGGTGGCTCGAACAACGCCTTCGTGACCGTGAATGCGGTCAGCCCGGGTTTCTTCTCGATGGTCCAGAGTGACGGTGTCAGCCGTGCCATTGCGCTGCGTCCAAACGGAACGCTCGTCACCGCGCAGAACCCCGCTGCCCGCGGCGAGAATATCCGCGTCTATCTCACCGGCCTTGGTCCGGTCACCCCTTCGGTGGCTACCGGCAATTACTCGCCGGCCGGATCAGATCCCACGGTTACCTTGCCTCTCGTCGCGGGCGTCAACAATGGTGGGGTGACGATTGTTCAGGCAATCTATGCGCGTAACCTGATCGGCACCTACGAAATTACGCTGCAGATGCCTGCTGCCGGAGTTGGTCCTTCGGGAGCGGCGCCTCTGTCCATCGCGGTCGTGGGTCCGTCCGGAACGGTTTACTCTGACCCGAACCAGATTTTCCTTCAGTAGGATGCGGTAACTAAGTGGACCGGCCAACCTGGCCGGTCCACTTAGTAAGTAACTTGAATATCGATTGCCTGGTTGGTTGGCTGTACCAGAACCCGGATGATCCGGGACACAAACTCGCCCGGTCCCACCGTTCGAATCGTCAGGATCGCTTTCTGCCCCGCATTAAGATTCGTTTGATCCAGTTTAACCGAGAGCTCCGGGAACTTCGTATCGCTTAGCTGCAAAGTTACCGGACCGGGCATCTGGTTCAGAATCGTGACCTGCTCCTGTGCGCCCGCTGTCTTCGGCAGCTTCACCGAGGTGCGGTCCGCCTTCACCGCGCTGGTCACCGTCGCGACATCCATCATCTTGAAAGATGACATCGCGGTCGCTTCGGCATTCTTGGTGGTTTCCGGATTGATCTTGCCGAAAGGAGTCATCCGGTTGGGATCGTTGAAGATGTACCAACACCACTTGCCGCTTTCTATCTTCCAGTAGCTCGGAAACGGCACGTCCATCAGGCGCGCGTTCATGCCCATGAACGTGATCATCATCTTGCCCGACGATGGTCACTTTGGCCTTGGTGTAGTTCTCGGAGTAGGCGATGTCTGTGACCCGGAACGCCTTCAGCGCCGGTTTGTTCGCGGCATAGAAGCCGTCCTTCGATTCTTCGGCCACCAGCATCTCCGCTTTGCGGAACTTGCTGTCCACGTGATCCTGATAGAACTCCGTCACGCGCGCGCGCAGCGCGTCGTCCACATCAGGAGGCGCTTTTTCGAAGGGGTTCGCGGGCGTCTGGGCAAAGAGCGCCGTGCTCGCGAGCAACAGCAGCGGAAACTTCGACATCACTACTATTATCGACGTCGCGCGCGGGTTATCGTCTCACCGTAGTGAAACGCAGAACCGGGATGAGCGAGTTCTTGCCCCGCGAATCGCGGGCGGCCGGCGGCCGCGATGCCAGCTCGCAGTTCACCGTGGAAACGAAGTCTTCGATCTGCCGATGCATCTCCGCCATCTTCTCGCGCATGTTCAGGATGATCTCCACCCCCGCGAGGTTCACGCCCAAATCCCGCGTCAGATGCAGAATCACTTCCAGCCGTTCCAGATCTTCTTCGGTGAACAGGCGCGTGTTGCCGTCCGAACGCGAGGGCTTCAGCAGCCCTTCGCGCTCGTAGAGGCGCAGCGTCTGCGGATGGATCGCCGTACTGCTCCGCAACCGAGGAGATCATGTAGGATGCTTTGGATTTACTGCGCATCGGATTACCTCAAAGTTTAATCGTTACCGCCCGCGGCCCAAAGAGCCGCGCGCGGGTCTTCCGGATGCAACTGGGCCAGTTCGCGCAGAATTTCCTTCGTGCGCTCATCCTGAACCTTCGGCGCCTGAATGGAAACTTCCACAATCTGGTCGCCGCGCTGATCCTTCCGGGCGTTGAACACGCCCTTCTCACGCAGCCGGAACTTCTGCGCGTTCTGCGTGCCGGGCGGAATCTTCAGCAGCGCCCGGCCATCGATGGTTGGCACCTCGATCTTGGCGCCCAGACCGGCTTCGGACACCGTCACCGGAACGCGGATATTGATCTGATCGCCTTCCCGCTTGAAGAACGGATGCTCTTCCACCCGCGTCGTGATATACAGGTCGCCGGCTGGCGCTCCGTGCGTCCCGGCATTGCCTTTGCCGGGCACCCGCAACCGCGAGCCGTCCTGCGCTCCAGGCGGAATCCGCACTTCCACCACCTCTGTTTTCGCGATCCGGCCGTCGCCGTGGCACGTCGGGCAGGCATTGCGCAGCCGGCCTTTGCCGTTGCAGCGCGGACACGTCAAATTGAACTTCATGGCTCCGGCCATCTGGGTCACGTTGCCCGCTGCCGTTGCACTGCGGACAGGTCACTGATCCGGTATTCGCCTGGCCTGAACCCTGACAGGTCGGACAGACTTCGTGCCGGGTTACATCGAGCTTCGCCTGCGTTCCCCGGATGGCCTGCCAGAAATCGATGCTGACCGCATACTCCAGATCGCTGCCCTTTTCGGGTTCCAGCTCCGGCGCGCCGCCGCTTTCGCCGCCGCGGAAAAACTGAGAAAACAAATCGCGAAAGGCTCCGCCATTTTCCGACTGCCGTGCGCCGCTGCGGGCTTCGCCCTGCTGGCGCGCAAAATCGGAAAAATCGAAGCCGTTGAAATCCATATTCGGACGGCCGGAACCCTGCGGACCGCCGCCGCCGCTACCCGGACCGCCGCCCTGCGCCATGTTGTCCGAATAGAACCCGACCTGATCGTAAACCGAGCGCTTCTTGTCATCGCTCAGGACGTCGTACGCTTCCTGAACCGTCTTGAAGCGGTCTTCGGCCGACTTATCGCCGGGGTTCAAATCCGGGTGATATTTACGCGCGAGCTTCCGGTAGGATTTCCGGATCTCGTCCGCCGAGGCCGTTTTCGGCACATTCAGCGTCTCGTAATAATCTTTTGAGGTCGCCATTCTGATCAAAAAAGAGCGGGCTCCATCGGGAACCCGCTCTTCACCTTTTTACTTCTTGTCGTCTACGTCAACAAACTCCGCGTCAACCACATCGTCCTTCGGTTTGTCATGCTTCGGTCCCGTGCCGTTGGTTTCACCCGTCGGCGGGGTCTGTGTTCCGGCGGACTGTTTGTACATCGCCTCCGCCAGTTTGTGGCTGGCGGCGGTCAGCCGGTCCGTGGACGCGTTCAGCTTGTCCGCGTCGTTCTCGTTCATGGTCTTCTTCGTGTCTTCAATAGCGTCCTCAATGGCTTTCGCATCTTCGGCGCTCACCTTGTCACGATTTTCCTTCAGCGTCTTCTCGATGTTGTAGATCATCGAGTCCGCGCGGTTGCGCGCTTCGATCTGGTCTTTGGCCTTGCGGTCATCGGCCGCATGGCTTTCGGCGTCTTTCGCCATCTTCTCCACTTCGTCCTTCGACAGGCCGGAGGAAGAGGTGATGGTGATCTTCTGCTCGTTGTTGGTTCCCTTGTCCTTCGCGGTGACGTTCAGAATACCGTTGGCATCAATGTCAAACGTTACATCGATCTGCGGTACACCGCGCGGCGCGGGCGGAATTCCTACCAGCTGGAAAATGCCGAGCACCTTGTTGTCGTTGGCCATGGTGCGCTCGCCCTGGCAAACTTTGATTTCGACCGTGGTCTGATTATCGGCCGCCGTCGAGAACGTCTGGCTCTTGCGCGTAGGGATGGTGGTGTTGCGGTCGATCAACCGCGTCATCACGCCGCCCTGCGTTTCGATACCGAGCGAAAGCGGAGTTACGTCCAGCAGCAGCACGTCTTTCACGTCGCCGCCAAGCACGCCGCCCTGAATCGCCGCGCCTACCGCGACCACTTCGTCGGGGTTCACGCTGCGGTTCGGATCCTTGCCGAACAGGTTCTTCACCATGGCCTGGATCTTCGGGATGCGGGTCGAGCCGCCCACCATGACCACTTCGTCGATGTTCTGGGGCGTCACGCCCGCGTCGGCCATGGCCTTCTTGCAGGGTTCCATGGTCTTCTGCAGGATGTCGTCCACCATCTGCTCGAAGCGCATCCGGGTCAGCTTCATCTGCAGGTGTTTGGGACCGGTTGCGTCCGCCGTGATGAACGGCAGGTTAATCTCCGTCTCCATCAGCGTGGAAAGCTCCATCTTGGCTTTTTCCGCCGCTTCCTTCAGACGCTGCAACGCCATCTGATCCTTCGAGAGATCGATGCCCTGTTCCTTCTTGAACTCAGCGATAATCCAGTCGATAATGCGCTGATCGATGTTGTCACCGCCCAGGTGCGTATCGCCGTTCGTGGATTTCACTTCCACAACGCCATCGCCTACTTCCAGGATGGATACGTCGAACGTACCGCCGCCGAAATCGTAAACGGCGATGGTTTCGGACTTCTTCTTGTCGAGACCGTAAGCCAGTGCTGCCGCCGTCGGCTCGTTGATGATGCGCATCACTTCCAGCCCCGCCACTTTGCCGGCATCCTTGGTCGCCTGCCGCTGGGCGTCGTTGAAATACGCCGGTACGGTAATTACCGCCTGGGTCACTTTTTCGCCCAGGTAAGATTCGGCAGCTTCCTTCAGCTTGCTCGAGAATCATCGCCGAGATTTCGGGCGGAGTCTGCTTCTTTCCACCGATGTCTACGCGCGCGTCGCCGTTGTCGCCTCTGACGACCTTATAAGGGACCATCTTCATTTCTTCGCTCACTTCATCGAAACGGCGGCCCATGAAGCGCTTGATCGAAAAGATAGTGTTTTCGGGATTGGTGATCGCCTGCCGCTTAGCGACCTGTCCCACGAGACGTTCACCCGACTTCGTAAATGCCACGACAGACGGCGTGGTGCGGGTGCCTTCCTGATTGGCAATGACAGTCGGCTGTCCGCCTTCCATTACGGCCACGACGGAATTGGTCGTGCCGAGGTCGATACCGATAATTTTGCCCATGTTGAACTCCTGAGAAATGGTGAAATACGCTGCTTCGCGTTAGTTCAAGACCATTATCAAACTTTAGTGTGGTGTTGTCAAGTTTTCGGAGGGCCAGTCAGTCGTACTTCTCCACGATAATCCGCTTGCGCTCCAAGCCCTCTTCTTTCAGTAGTTTACGGACATCATCCACCATCTCTTTCATGCCGCAGATGTAGACATCCACGTCCCGACGATCCCCCAAAGCCTTTAGCGTGTGGCTTTGAACTCGTCCTGTCAGGCCGGTCCAATTCGGTTCGGGCCGGGTCAGGGTCGGGTCGAAGCGGAAGTTGGCATGGTGTTGCGCCAGTTCCTCGAAATCGGAGCGGTAGAGGATGCCATGCTCGTGCCGAACTCCCAGGATCAGGTCAAACTGATGAGTGGAATCGTGCGGGAGCTGCGCCATCAGCATGGAGCGGAACGGCGCGACACCGGTGCCGGTGCCAATCATGAGGGTGTCGGTGATCACCGGCCGGAACACGAAGGTTCCATAGGGACCTTTCATGTCCACTTCATCGCCCGGCTGCAGCCGGAACAGATAAGGGGAAAACCGCCCTTCCTCCACCCGATTGAGGCAGAGCTCGAAGCGGTTGATGTGGGGCGGAGAAGCGATGGAGTACGCGCGGGTGATGTTCCGGCCTTCAAATTCAGCCGTAAACGACAGAAACTGGCCGGGCTGAAAAGTCAGGTACTCCTGTTCGGGAACATCGAACAGGAAATGCCGCACCTCCGGAGAGAGGGCGCGCCATTCCAGCAGGCGCGCCTTCATGTCGCCTCGCGGACGCGATCCACCACAATGCCGCTCAGCGCCGGGTGTCCGTCGAGCGGCGGCGTGACATCAATCCGCAGACCGGGACACGCGGCTTCGATTTCCCGAACCATATTGGGAAGGTCGCGCTGCAGGTGAATTCCCAGCGTCAGGAAGTAAGGAACCACCAGGATCCGCTCGGCGCCTCGCGCTGCGAGGCATGCTGCAGCATCCCGCAGGAGGGGAGCAACGTCGAGGAACGCTGTTTCGAAAAGCTCAAAGCCGCCGTCCGCCGCGGCCTCCGCTGCCACGCGCCGAACGGCGTCATTCGCCGAGGCTACGCTCGAGCCGTGCCCAAAAATTACAATCCCGGTTCTCACGCCGTTCCGTGTACGTAGGCGCGCATCCGCTGCAGCTCCTCGGTTTTTCGCGAGAGCTCATAATGCATTAGGTCGCGCATGGAGAGAAAGCCCACCACCTCTTCCCCATTGAGAACCGGAAGGTGGCGGCACTGATTCTGGCGCATGCTCTCCATGGCGATTTCGACGCCGTCGCTCGCCTCAATGGTGATCACTTCCGTAGTCATGACTTCGGCTACCGGGGTGGCCTCCGGATCGAGTCTCTCGATCACCACGCGCATCATGAGATCGCGTTCGCTGAAAACGCCCTGCAGTCTCCCACTCTCGAGCACGACGATGGCCCCCACGCGCAGCTCGGCCATCCGCCGGGCTACCTCCGCGACGCTGTGTGACGGTTCGACAAAGTACAAATCCCTCGCAACGATCTGCTTGACCTGCGGCATTCGTTTCTAGTGTACTGCCAGGCATGCGTAGTAATCTTTACATCAAAGTGGTGGTGGAGCACGGCAGCGACGAAACGCCGGAACGGCTCGCCGCCGAGATTGCCCGGCAAATCAAAAAAGTGTACGGTGTTATCCAGGCAGAGCTTTCGAGCGTGAGCCCCGAACACGACTAAGGACACGCTGTCAGATGACACGTAACCCCAGCTGCCTGCACATACAAAGAGCGGGGAACTTCCCAGGAGAGATGATGATCAGAAAATTATTTGAGTTTGCGATATTGAGTTCAGCAGCGGCGATTACTCTGTATGCGCAGCCGGCAATCACGGCGGGAGGCATCTTCAACGCCGCCAGTTACGCCTATCCAGGCTTGCCAAACGCCGCCATCGCGCAAGGCTCCCTGTTTGTGGTTTACGGCGCGGGAATGGGTCCGGGCGCGTTGGCCACCGCGGCCCTGCCGCTGCCCACTACTCTGAGCGGCACGTCGATGACCGCCACGGTAAGCGGGACCACCACCAAACCTCTGATTGTGTATACTTCGGCCGGTCAGATCGCCGCCGTGATGCCGTCGAACACGCCTGTGGGCACCGGCACTCTTACCGTCTCCTACAACGGCCAGACCAGCGCGACCTCACCGCTGACGGTGGTCGGCAGCAGCTTCGGAATCTTCTCCGTGAATCAGGGCGGCAGCGGACCCGGCATCATTACTAATCCGGCCTACGCCGTTGCCGGTCTGACTACGTCAGCAAATCCCGGCGGCGTTTACATCATCTGGGGAACCGGACTAGGTCCCGCCATTAGCGGAGATGAATCCAATGGTATTGCAACACTGGGAACACTTCCGGTGCAGGTGCTGGTGGGCGGTGCCACAGCCGCGGTCAGCGGCTATGCGCGTTCCCGTTGCTGCGGCGGCGTGGACCAGATCGCCTTCGTAGTTCCCACCGGAGTGACCGGCTGCCATGTCCCGGTTGCCGTGCAGATTGGGAACGTTGTAAGTAACTTCGTCTCCATGCCGATTGCGGCTACCGGCTCGGTCTGCTCGGACCCGGCGACTCCCAGCACAACCCCCGTGACTACCGGCGGAAACGTGTCCATCGGCAGTATCAGCCTAAGCCGCACCAGTATTTCCCTCGCGCTGCCGCCGCCGCTCGGCACTAGTACCAGCACGACGGACAGCGGATCGGCAAGCTTCTTCCGCTACAGTCCGGTGCAGTATGCGCAGCAGGCCAATCCGCTGCAGATCGCGACCTTTGGGGCATGCACGGTTTACACGTTCCGGGGCACGAACCAGAACTTCATCGATCCGACGCAGCCGGTCAATCTGGATGCGGGACCTTCCATATCCGTCACCGGGCCGAATGGCACGCAGACACTGACGCGATCGAACGGCGCGTATTTCGGACAGCTGGGCGGCGGCGTCACCGGGATTCCGGGCTCCACGTCCACACCTTTGTATCTGACCCAGGGACAATATCAGATCAACAACGGCAATGGCGGCGCTGACGTTGGTCCGTTTTCGACTACCCTGAACATACCGGCGCCGCTGGTGTGGACCAATGCCAGTTCTATCAGCACCATCAACCGGAGTGCCGGCCAGACTGTAACCTGGACCGGCGGCGACCCGGCGGGGAACGTCGAGATCACCGGTTATTCCAGCGCCGGAAGCGGCAACGCGACAGTCGGCGCGGCGTTCGTCTGCCTGCAACAGCAGAAAGCCGGCTCCTTCACGATACCGGCGGCTGTGCTGCTTACCCTTCCGGCCGGCAGCGCTTCCAACGGGGTGCCCTCGGGGATTTTGGGAGTGGGTTACTCGGTAGAGCAGTCGTTCACGGCGACCGGCCTCGATCAGGCGGCCGTGGGTGCGTCCGGCCTTACCCTGCAGACTGCCACTTACCAGTGATCAGTTGCTGATGCCGACCTGGCGCAGCAGCCAAGCGTATTCGAAGGCGGTTTCCCTGAGCTTGTCATAACGGCCCGACGAACCGCCATGGCCCGCTCCCATGTTGATCTTCAACAGTAGCGGGTTTTTATCTGTTTTCAGGGTGCGCAGGCGCGCGACGTATTTGGCCGGTTCCCAATACATCACCTGGCTGTCATTCAGGCTGGTGGTGACCAGAATCGCCGGATAGCTGCGCGCCGTCAGGTTGTCGTACGGGCTGTAGGAGCGCATGTAGTCGTAGGCGGCCCTCTCGTTCGGGTCGCCCCATTCGAGGTATTCGCCAACGGTGAGTGGCAGGCTTGCGTCCATCATGGTGTTCATCACGTCGACGAACGGCACGGCAGTGTGCACTGCTCGGAACAGGTCCGGGCGAAGATTTACGACAGCGCCCATCAACAGACCGCCGGCGCTTCCGCCTTCGATGACCAGCTTATCGGGGGAAGTCCATTTTTCCTGAATCAGGAATTCGGCGGTGTCGATGAAGTCGAAGAAGGTGTTGGTCTTCTTCATCAGCATACCGTCGTCGTGCCAGGCCTCGCCCATTTCGTCGCCGCCGCGGATGTGGGCGATGGCGTAAGCCATTCCCCGATCCAGCAGACTGAGGCGATGCGAGGAGAATCCCGCCGGCATGCCGATGCCGTAAGACCCGTAGGCATACAGGAAAAGCGGGGATGCGCCGTCGCGCGGAAAGCCGCGTTTATAGACCATCGAAACCGGGACGCGCACGCCGTCGCGCGCCGTGGCCCAGAGCCGCTCGGAAACATACTGCGCCGGATCGTAACCGCCCAGCACTTCCTGCTGCTTCAGGAGTGTTTTCTCCTGGGTCGCCATGTCGAAATCGAAGACGCTGGGCGGCGTGATCATGCTCTGGTAGCTGTAGCGCAGCAGGCTGGTATCGTACTCGACGTTGCCGGCAGGAAAGGCCGCATACACCGGCTCCGGAAAGCTCAAATTGCGCCATTCTCCGGTTGAGAAATTGTGGATGCGCAGGTGATTGACTGCCTCCGCCTTGTCAACCGCCACGAGGTAATCCCGAAACATCTCGAGAGCTTCCAGCAGCACGTCAGGCCGGTGAGGAATGAACTCGCGCCAGTTGGCGGGTTCCGGATTCGCGACGGGAGCGGTGACGACGCGGAAGTTTTTGGCGTCGCGATTCGTCCGGATGTAAAACAGTCCGTCGCGGTGCTCAAGGTCGTACTTATGATCCTTCTCCCGCGGCACCAGTACCTGGAATGGCGCGAGCGGCTGGCTGGCAGGAGCATACCGGTATTCGCGTGAATCGGTCGCGGCGCTCTCCAGCAGGATGAACTGCCTGTCCTTGGTACGCCCGCAACCGATGCGGAACAACTCATCGGGCTCTTCGTAGACCAGTTCCGGACTGGCGGAGCCGAGAGAAAGGCGCCAGAACCGGTCGGAGCGTTTGGTGATGGCGTCTTCGGTGGTGTAGAAGATGGTAGCGTCGTCGGCCGCCCAGGCGAGCGAGGTGACGCGTTCCGCCGTATCGGAAAGCGTGGCGCCTGTCTTAAGGTCCTTGACGTGAAGCGTGTACTGCCGGAAACCTGTGATGTCGGTGGTGTAAGCCAAGAGGTCCTGGCTGTTACTGACCGAGGACGATCCCAGACTCAGGAACTGCAGCCCTTCGGCCAGTTCGTTCAGGTCCAGCAGGATTTCTTCGCCAGCCTCCATGTTGCCTTTCTTACGGCACTGGATGGTGTACTGCCGGCCTTCTTCGGTGCGCGCATAGTAGAGGTAATCGCCGCGCCGAACCGGCACGCTGAGATCGGTCTGCCGAATGCGGCCGAGCATCTCCTGATACAGCAGATCCGCAAAGGGCTGGAGATCTTTCGTGACCGCTTCGGTGTAAGCGTTCTCTGCTTCGAGGTACTGGATGACCTCGGGACTGGCCTTGTCGCGAAGCCAGTAATACTCGTCTACGACGGTTTCGCCATGGCGTTCTTCGCGATGCTCGATCCGCTTCGCCACAGGCGGATGGATAAGAGGTTCAGACATTCCTGGTTATCAGAGACCGATTACCTGCTGATAGGTGCGATGGAAGAAGACGTCGGTCATACCGGCGATGTAATCGCAGACCACGCGCGGCCCTCTGGGACCCTGAGCACGCTCGCTGTGGGGTTCCGGCAAACGGTCCGGGTGCGCGAGGAAAAACTGGAAGAGCTCGCCCATCATGGTCCGGGACCGCTGGCGATCGCTCGACAGCTCGGTGGAGGAGAAAACGAACTTGTGCATGAAGCGCTTGAGGCCGCGGGAGGCGTCCGCCGCTTCCGGTGTAAACGCGGCGATGCGCTTCTCCGCGTGGCGCACGTCGTCCACGTTGGTGACGCCGGCTTTCCGAGAGGCCTCGACGGTGCCATCGACTGAGCCGCCGACCAGCCAGTCTGTCAGGAGCCGCAGGATTTCCTGAAACCGGTCGCGCTCGGAAGCGCCGGGAAACTGCGTCTCGATCATGTCGTAGATTTCCGCATAGGCCGGAACTTCGTCGGCCACATCGCGGGCAGTGAAGAGGTGCGCGGAATAGCCATCGTCCAGATCCGCGGAGTCATAGGCAATTTCATCCGCCAGATCGACCAGCTGCGATTCGAGCGGCGGCCGCAATCCGGGCATATATTCGTCGAGCTCGGGCAGTTCGCCGCGTTCGAAATCGCGGGAGTGCTTGACGATTCCTTCACGCACTTCGAAGGTAAGGTTTAGGCCGGGAAAACGCGCATATCGCTGTTCGAACGCTTCCACGATTCGCAGCGCCTGAATGTTATGGTCGAAGCGCTCGCCGAAATGGGCCATCTGCGCGTTCAACTCCGCTTCGCCGGCGTGGGCGAACGGCGGGTGTCCGATGTCGTGAACCAAAGCCAGGGCCTCAGTGAGATCCTCATCCAGCTCCAGCACATTCGCCATGGTGCGGGCGATCTGCGCAACCTCAATGGTGTGGGTCAGTCGGTTACGGAAGTGATCGGAAATGCCAGGCGCGAACACCTGGGTTTTGGCTTCCAGGCGGCGAAAGGCGCGCGCATGGACAATGCGGTGACGGTCGCGCTGGAAAGGATTGCGGTACGGGTGTTCCGGTTCCGGGTATCGGCGACCCCGGCTGGCAGCCTGAGGGAACCGGAGGGATTGCAGCAAACTACTGGGATTGCAGCTCGCCCAGAAGCTGTACGGCGGCCTGACTGGCACCGCCTGGCTGCGAAGTCATGGGTTCCAGCAGTTTTCGCGCTTCGGCGGGGTTGGTGTTCACGTAATGGTGAGCCAGCGCGATAGTGGCCTGTTCCTTCGAGACCAGCACCGTGGGATTGGCCATCAGGTCGCGCAGGAGCTTCTCGCCATCGGCCGCGCGGTTCTGCGAAAAATCAACGCCGGCGAGCGACAGCTTCGCGAGCGAGGCATAGTCTTTGTCTCCGGCATCCGCGACGGATTGAAAACGCTTGCGCGCCTCATCCAGTTTGCCCGCGTCGGCGGCGATGCAGGCCAGGTAATATTCAGCGATCAAGCCTTCGCGCGAACCGGAATATTTTGCGGCCAGATCACTGAACGCCTTCGATGCTGCGACGCGTTTTGCTTCGTCGGTGGGAAAGCTCATCGGACCCGGAGCGACGCCCGGCTGCACATTCGTTTCCTGGATCTGGATCGCCTCAGCCAGTTGCTCTTCGCGAACATCGTGCTGGTGCGCGCGGTAATAGTAAATAGCAACGATAAGCGCGATGACAGCAACGCCGATAGCCGAGTAGCGAATCACCTGAGCACGGTGTTCGTTGACAAACTCGACATTGTGTTCCACCGCTACGGCAAACTTGTCGGTACGGAGGTCTTTACGGGTGATTCGATCAGACACGAAAATCCTTAGGAAGGTTTAACTCTTATCGTAGCATGCTCAGGCAGTTAGCCCCGTCCGTCCCGGGAGGCGCAAACTCTGGTAAAGTCTGAGGAGCCATAACCTGAGAATGGGAGAGCGTCACGCATGGTAACGACGAAAAAATCCCGGGCAGCCGCTGAGCCCCCGGCGGAACAGTTCTACACCAGCAGCGACGTGGCTCGAATCTCGGGAGTAAGTCTGCGGCAGCTGCAGTGGTGGGACGAGCGCAACGTGGTCTCTCCGCGGCAGAACGGTCACCGGCGGGTGTATCTTCCGGCGGAGGTGGTCGAAGTTTCGGTTATCGCGGCGCTGCGCCGCAAGGGATTCTCGCTGCAGAAGATCCGCCGCGTGCTCCGCTTCCTGCAGAAGGAAATGGGCAAACGCATTGCGGACGCCGTGGAGAACGATTCCGAGGTTCACCTGCTGACAGACGGCAAGAGCATTTATCTGGAAGAGAGCCCCGACCGCGTGGTGGACGTGCTGAAAAACGCGCGGCAGCCGATGTTCCTGGTCTGCGTGACGGATCAGTTGCGGAGGTTTCAGCTGGCCACAAAAAAGCCGGTGAGGTCGGAAACCTCCCCGGCTGAACGACGCGCGCGGATGGGCTAAGCGCCCTCTACGAGAAGTGGTACTTCTGGGTTTTCTCGTCCCAGAAAATCTTCTTGTTGTTCTTATAGGACAGCGTGGCGAGGTGGCCGGGAATGGCCGCGATCTGTCCTGCACGCGCCGGGGCGATGGCTTTTTCTTTCCCCAGACAGGCCTGCAGGAAGTTGCGGAAGTGGTCGGCGGTGCCGTCGTCGGTCTGGCCCAGATCCTTCACGCGGTCGAGGTGCAGCTCCTGCCGGCCTTTCACCGGTTTGCCATTGAACTTCTGCGGGAAGAAGTTCATGTACTGACGGCTGATTACTTCAATGGTGGCTTCTGAGCCCATGAACTGCTCGCCATAGCCATACTGATCGTTGCCGAAATAGCTGGAATAGTTCAGCTCAAATTTATCCGGGTATTCGTAGATGGCGCTGAACGTATCGGGTACTTCGCGATCGTCTCCCTTTTCCTTCGTCCACATGTAAATGCCGCCCGACGCGGAGCAGGTGTTGGGCACGGTCTTGCCGAGCACGAAGTTGCTTATATCGGTTTGGTGAACCAGCAGGTCGGTCGAGATGCCGCTGGAATAATCCCAGTAATTGCGCCACTGGAAATAGCGGTGCTTGTCGAAGGCGACCTTTTGATCCTTTGCACCTTCGAGAAAGCGTTTCCAATCGGTGTTCTCGGGTGAAGCATCTTCCGGAATCAGGTAGCGCCACGCAGCCGGGATGGGCGCGGTGGTGTCGAAGTTGCGGTACCAGAACGCGCGGGTGAAGTGGCATTCGCCAATCATGCCCTCGCCCACCATTTCCTTGGCGCGTTTGTAAAGCTTGTTGCTGCGGTTCTGCGTGCCAACCTGAACGACCAGGCCGCTCTTCTCCGCCAAGGCGACAATCTGCGCGCCCTCTTCGATGGTGTGGGCGATGGGTTTTTCGAGATAGATATTCTTGCCGGCCCGCAGCGCCGCCATGGCCATCGGGAAATGGAGGTGTTCCGGCGTGGAAACCACGACGGCTTTGACATTGGGATCGGCCAGCATCTCGCGGTAATCCACGTATGTCTTTGGCGTGTTTCCGCCTTTGGTCTGTACCTGATCCTTGCCCTTGGCCAGATTGCCGGCGTACGTGTCGCAGACGGCAACCACCTGCATCAGGTCCTTGCTTTCGTAGGCACGGCCCATAACGTAAAAGCCGCGCATGCCGGTGCCGATCCAGCCGATGTCCACTCTGTCAGACTGCGCCTGCGCGGACCGCGCCACGGTTCCGGCAATGGCCGCGGCCGCTGTCGATGTCTTAAGAAAATCCCTGCGTCCCAACTCTTCGGGCATTGTGATGACTCCGTGTGTATTTTATGTAGTATGCAGCCTGTTTGGCAAAGGTTCGCCGGCTCCGACCGGCGCTCTCTGACAGGCGTGGAAGAAACCGTCCAGGAAGTATTGCGCGAACCGGAGCGCATGGCATCGCTGGTGGAAGGCATGCGGCACGCCGACCCGGCGGTGAACGGGCCGTGCGCGGACGCCGCGGAAAAAATCAGCGCGATGCTGCCGGAACCGCTGGCTTCACACAAGAAAGCTTTGCTGCGGCTGGCGATGGCGCAGACCAGCGCGAGTGTGCGATGGCATCTGGCGCAGATTCTGCCCAGACTGCCGCTGAACCGCGCGGAACGGGCGGGCCTTAGCGAAATCCTGTTCGAATACCTGAACCACGAGAGCGCACTGGTGAAAACTTTCGCTATGCAGAGCCTTGCCGATCTGGCGGCCGGAGACGAGCGGCTGACTCGCACAGTGCTACCTGCCATCGAGCATTTAACGGAAAACGGGACGGCGGCGATGCGGGCGCGAGGGCGCAAACTGCTGACGCGGCTGCGCGGTCAGAGCAGCTCGCGCAGATCCGAAACCCAGTAGTCCGGCTGAAAGCGCGCGAGGTCCGCCTCGGTGCCGTAGCCATACCGGACGGCGCAGGTCTTCACTCCGGCTTTGCGCCCGGCCGCCATGTCGGACGCGGAATCGCCGACCATCAGGCACTCGGCGGGGCTGGCGCCCAATGCGGCCATTGCGGCGAACAGGACGTCGGGCTCGGGCTTACAGGGAATGCCGTCGGTACCCATCACGCCGTCGAAATACGGCAGCAAACCGAACTGTTCGAGGATGGCGCGCGCGGTAGCGGTGCCTTTGGTTGTTGCGGTGGTCTTCCGGGCCCCGAGCTGCGCGAGGGCTTCCGTGACGCCGGGATAGATGGTGGTTTCGCGGTGGCCCCGGGAGGGATATTCCGCGCGATAGCTCTGGATCAGGGTTGCCATTTTATCCGGTGAGCAACCCGGGAACACGTCGGAGAAAACGGTGGTGAGATGGGAGCCGATAAAGCTGCGCAGATACGAAAAAGGCGGGGCCTGATGCCCCGCCTCTTCGATTGCAAAGCGAACCGCGCCGCAGATATCGACAGCGGAATCCAGCAGCGTACCGTCGATATCGAACAGATAAACCGGATACCGCGGAATCAAGCGGTCTGCGGCCGTTCCCCGTCGGCCATGTTGGGCAGACGGCGTCCGCCTTCGGGCCGGATTACCTGCTGCGTGTCGGAGTCCTTGTCCTTCGCTGCTTTCGCGGCGATAGGGGTTAGCGGAATGCCATCGATCAGCTGCCGGACTTCGGCGCCATCGAGGATCTCGCGTTCGAGCAACTGTTCCGCAATCTGGACCATGGCGCTCGAATGCTCATCGATGACGACGCGCGCCCGGTCATAGCCCCGCTGCACCAGCTTTTTGACCTGCTCATCGATGCGGATGGCGGTCTCTTCGCTGTAATCGCGGTGCTGCGAGATCTCGCGGCCGAGGAATATCTGCTCTTCCTTCTTGCCGAAGCTCAGGGGACCGAGTTCGCTCATACCCCATTCGCACACCATCTTGCGCGCCATTTCGGTGGCTCGCTCGATATCGTTGCCGGCGCCGGTGGTCAGATGTTTCATGTACTGCTCTTCGGCGATGCGGCCGGCCATCAGGATCGCGAGCTGGTCTTCGAGGTAATCCTTGCTATAGGAGTGCTTGTCGTCGATGGGCAGCTGCATGGTGACGCCAAGAGCCATACCGCGTGGAATGATGGAGACTTTGTGCAGCGGGTCGGCATGCGGGAGCATGACGGCGACCAAAGCGTGACCGGCTTCGTGATAAGCGGTGTTGCGCTTTTCGGCATCGCTCAGGATCATGGATTTGCGTTCCGCGCCCATCAGGACTTTGTCCTTGGCGAGCTCGAAATCGATCATCATGACCACCTTGCGATTTTGACGCGCGGCGTTCAGGGCGGATTCGTTGACCAGGTTGGCGAGGTCTGCGCCAGCCAGACCAGGGGTCCCGCGGGCGAGCACCGAGAGATTCACGTCGTCGCCGAGCGGGATCTTCTTGGTGTGCACTTTGAGGATGGCTTCGCGTCCGGTGACATCGGGACGGCCTACCACCACACGGCGATCAAAACGGCCGGGGCGGAGGAGCGCAGGATCGAGAACGTCGGGGCGATTAGTGGCAGCCACCAGAATGACGCCTTCATTGCATTCGAAGCCGTCCATCTCGACGAGCAGTTGATTCAAAGTCTGTTCGCGCTCATCGTGACCGCCGCCGAGGCCGGCGCCGCGATGGCGACCGACAGCGTCAATTTCATCGATGAAGACGATGCAGGGGGCATTCTTCTTGCCCTGCTCGAACAGGTCGCGAACGCGGCTCGCGCCGACGCCGACGAACATTTCCACGAAGTCCGAACCTGAGATGGAAAAGAAGGGGACGCTGGCTTCACCGGCGATGGCGCGGGCAAGCAGCGTCTTGCCGGTTCCGGGGGAACCGATCAGCAGTACGCCCTTCGGGATACGGCCGCCGAGTTTTTGGAATTTCTGCGGCTCACGGAGAAATTCGATAATTTCCTGCAGCTCTTCCTTGGCCTCTTCCACGCCGGCGACGTCCTTAAACGTGACCTTTTTCTGCTGAGTGGAGTGAAGCCGGGCGCGGCTCTTGCCAAAGCTGAGGGCTTTATTGCCGCCGCTTTGCATCTGCCGCATCATGAATATCCAGAAAGCGAGCAGCAGGATAAAGGGCGAAGCGTTCACAAGCAGGGAAACCAGGCTGAGGCCCCCGGTATCCTTCTCCTCGAACGGAATGTTCTTATCCAGAAGCGTTTTGTAGAAATCCGGATAATTTGGCGGTTTCAGGGTCCGGAACGTTTCGTTCGCGTTCACGAAATCGCCCTTCACCTCATTCCCCGTGATGGTGACGTTCTTGATGTTCTTTTCGTCCACCATTTTCATGAATTCGGTGAACATAATCTGTTTTTCAGGCTTCCCGTGATTGTTCCGCACCACGGCCCAAAGGACGACAGCCACACAGATAAGAACAGCCCAAAAAATAATCGTTTTGATATTAGAATTCACGATACCTCCGCGCCTCTTCCGCGCCGACAACACTGCCTCTATACAGGATAGACGTCAAAATGACACATTCTGATTCGATCTTTCGCCCGGATCCGGGGGAATCTCCCGAATCACGAGAACCTCGCGGGATCGGGAGGACGGGAGAAAACCGGCTGCCACGCCAAAGCGACGAGTCCAGAGAATGCTGTCCGCCCGCGCAATTACCGGCCACTGACGCCGATCCCAGAAGGGGATTCTGGACTTTTGAAACAGATGTTTCAGCTTGATATTGCTGGTGTGCCCAGCCGGTATGTAGTGATCTCCAGGACGCCAATTCCGTAATTCCAGCGAACCGGAAACAAGTCCCCAGTCAAGCTGATGCCCACCAACATTATATACGGAATCGGCCTTTTTCAGTTCCAACTGTATGACTGGACCGCTGTTTGGCAGGGGAAATTCGGCGGGAACCACGAGAAAGTGCCGGAATGGGACCGGCGGGAGCGGTTTATCCAAACGAAGCCAATTAAAGGATCGGCGCGCAACGAAGCCCGGAAGTTTGACGTGTCCATGGCCCCGCGAGGCGGCCGCGAGTTGCAGAATCTGCTCCACATGGAGGAAATCGATCCGGCGAAGATCGCCCCGAACGTGGGAAATCGCAAAACGAACCAGGCGGCGGGCGGCGGCGAGGGGAAGGGCAGCCAGGGCGCTTGCGTCGAGGGTTGCGGCGTCAATTTCCAGGGATAGACAGTCACGGGCCAGACGGATGATCTCGGCGTCCCAGTATTCTTCTTCCGCCTGGGCCCAATCCGCGGTTTGGGCCAGTGTCCGGGTAATCGCCGGGTTCCAGTTACTGGTCAACTCCGGCAGGAGCTCGTGGCGGAGGCGATTGCGGCGGAAGCGGGTGTCCTGATTGGAGCTGTCCTCGCGCCAGCCCAGTTTCGCAAAACAAAGCCAATCGCGGATTTCTCTGCGCGAAATGCTCAGCAGCGGCCGCACGATGCCTTCGGGGAGCGAGGGGCGGATGCCAGCCAGACCCGAGGTGCCGGCGCCTCGAAGAAACCGGAGAAGGACGGTTTCTGCCTGGTCAGACAGGGTGTGGCCTGTGGCGACGCGGTCGCAGACCCCGGCTGCGATCAGCCGGCGAAACCAGGAATACCTAGCGTCGCGGGCAGCCTGCTCGAAATTCCCGGCCGCGAGCACCGGGTTCTCGACCAGGACGTCCCATCCCAGCTCCGCCGCGAACTCGCGGACGAACTGCTCATCGGCGTCCGATTCCTCTCCGCGGACGCGATAGTTGACGTGCAGCACGGCGAGCTTCCATCCCCACGCGCCGGCGAGCGCATGCAGCAGGTGCAGCAGCGCGGTGGAATCCGCACCGCCCGAGACGGCCACGCCGACCGTTTGCCCGGGTTCCAGCAACCGATGTTTTCGCACCGCCGATTCCACACGCGCGAACACTGACTTCACTCTAATGCAGGTACAATCATGGGTTGTCACAAGACCTTGCTTCTCTCGCGCGGCCGGTCAAAATGCTGCTGATGGACGTTGACGGCGTCCTGACCGACGGACGTCTGTATAACTTTCCGGACCGTGACGGGCACATCGTGGAAACCAAAGGGTTCGATTCGCAGGATGGGATCGCGCTGCAGTGGCTGAACGGGTTCGGCATCAAAGCCGGTGTGATCAGCGGTCGCGTATCTCCCGCCACGGCCGAACGCGCGCGCCAATGCAAGATGGCGTACGTGTATCAGGGGCATACGGAGAAGATCCCGATCCTGGAAGAGATTCTGGCCGATTCCAAGCTTGCCAAAGAGGACGTTGCGTACATCGGTGACGATCTGACTGACGTGGTGATCCTCCACCGCGTGGGTCTTGCGGTGGCGACGGCCAACGCGCGGGAAGAAGTGAAGCGGGAAGCGCATTACGTGACGAAGCAGCCAGGCGGATCGGGCGCGGTCCGCGAGGTAATCGAGATGATTCTGCAGGCGCAGGGATTGTGGGCGGAAGTGCTACGAAGGTACGAGATCCCGGGCGCATAGGACGCGGTGCCGGCCATGAACTTTTCCGCGGCTTTCAAAAGGACGCTGATCGCCATTGCCGCCGCGGGCGCGGTATTCCTGCTGATCCGGGGCGTGTGGCTGGGCGCGGAGGGCCTGACCGGGCATGCGCGGCTGGATCAGCGTGACTGGATTTCGGTGCTGGTCTGTCTGCTGGCCGGCCTGCGGCTGATGATCTTCGTGCAGCGCGGGCTGCGGAAGAATCGCTGACCGGCAGTTCTTAAGCCGACGTGATGGAGGTGAGGCCGGAGACGTACACCGGTTCCCGAGCGGGTGCCGCCTGCGCCTCCGCTTCCAGAGCGTCGGCGACTTCACGTGAATATATCAGGAAGTGGTGGGCTGACAGCAATACCGTGAACCCCAGCCACAGCTTGGCGGGTTCGCGCGACCACCGCGTCAGCAGGCGAATCAGGAAACGCCAGTAAGCCAGACGATAGCGAGAGCAGATTCCCTGGCGCCAGATGGACGAAGACAGGACGCGCAGATTGTAGCGGAGCGGCATTTCCGGGGGCTTCTGCGAAGCGCGGGGTCGCCAGCGGTCGAGCGATTCGAGTGCTCTTTCGAAGAAGGGCTCGGCTTCGTACAGCCGAGCGAGCAGACCGGACAAGCCGCGCAGCAGCACGGGCAACGCGAGCACGGTGCGAAAGTTCGGGGCGCTGAAGTTCGTCAGGGCCGCGCTGTTTTCGATCAACCGGCCTTCGCGCTTCATGCGATCGAAAAGCGCGGTGGTTGGTGGCGCCTGCAGGACGCCGGCCATGGCCCACGCAATAGCGGTGCGGTTGATGAATTCCAGCTGACGGTCGAAGATGGTCTCGTCGTCCGAATCGAAGCCGACAATGAAGCCGGCCAGCACCCAAAGCCCGCTCTCCTGGATGAGGCGCACCTGGGCCACATTGTCCTTCCGCAGGTTCTGAAACTTCTTCGAGCCCTTCAAGGCTTCGGCGGATGGCGTTTCGATGCCGATGAAGACGTACATGAAGTTGGCTTCCACCATGGCGGCCATTAACTCCGGACGGTCGGCCAGATCGATGGACGCTTCGGTGTAGAACGAGAACGGATGTCCGTGGACGTGCTGCCAGTCTTTCAGCGCTCGGGTGAGCGCCAGGGCTTCCCGGCTGTTGCCGATAAAGTTGTCATCCACGATGAACACTTCGTTGCGCCAGCCAAGCTCGCGCAGCGTGTCCAGTTCGGCGATCATCTGCTCGGGTGTTTTGGTGCGCGGACGCCTTCCATAGATGGTGATGATGTCGCAGAACTCGCACTGGAACGGGCAGCCGCGCGAGAACTGCACCGGCATGGAGGTGTACATGTTGAGCTTCAGCAGGTCGAACCGCGCGACCGGACTTTTGGTCATGTCGGGCTTATCCACGGCGTGATAGAGACCGCGCGCGCCGCCGTGCTCCAGTTCCGCGGCGATGCCGGCGAAGACTTCTTCTGCTTCACCCACCAGCACGTGGTCGGCGTAAGGTGTGACGGCATCCGGGTCGCTGCTGGCCCACGGACCGCCAATGAACGTGCGGCGGCCCAGGTTGCGGGCGTGGGCAAGGATGGCGCGCGCATCTTCGCGCTGCGCATGCATGGCGCTGATCATGACGAGGTCGGCCCAGAGAAGGTCGTCGTCGCTCAGTTCGTCAAATGCATGATCGATCAGGCGGATGTTCCATGAGGCGGGGCACAGCGCAGCCACGGTGATGAGACCGAGAGGCGGAGTCATGGCGCGTTCCGGAATCATTTGCAGAACGCCTTCAAAGCCCCAGAAAGATGGGGGAAAGCGCGGCCACACCATCAATGCTTTCACTTCCGTGCCGAGCGGTGGAAACGCAGCTGTCATGGGTACCGCCTCTCTCTTCGCAGCAACCAGCGACTGCGGGGGCGAGTATAGCAGAGGCGCCCGAGCTGAATGGGAACGGAGCGTGCGGGGGAGCTGCGGCTCAGGTGGTGTAGACGATATAGTTGAGCATCATCGCGAGCGCCTGGCCGCGGTGACTGACCTCGAACTTCTCTTCCGCCGGGACTTCGGCGAGCGAGCAGCCGAAGGGCGGGTAATAGAAGATTGGGTCGTAGCCGAACCCGCCTTCACCGCGCGGTTCGCGCAATATCTCGCCCTGCACTTCGGCGCGGAATGTTTGCAGCAACCTGCCCCCTTTTGCCAGCGCGATGACGCACACGAAGCGCGCGGCGCGGTTTTCCACGCCTTCCATCTCGCGCAGGACGCGCCGCAGGTTGGCCTGATCGTCACCGGCGTAGCGCGCGCTGTAGATGCCGGGGGCGCCGCCAAGCGCGTCCACTTCGAGGCCGGAATCGTCGGCAAACAGCAGACCTGGCGCGTGCGGACTATAGTAGATGGCCTTCGTGGCGGCGTTCTCTTCGAAGGTGGCGCCGTTTTCTTCGCACGGGGGAATTCCCGTGACCGGTTCGATAACCATGCCGGGCCGCGCGGCGAGGCGGAACTCGCGCAGCTTGCCGGGATTGCTGGTGGCGCAGTAGAGCGTCACCCTACCTTCACCAGGCTGCGCTGCAGCGCGACGAGCTCTACGATTCCTTCGCGGGCGAGCTTCACCAGCGAAGCCATGTGGCTGTCGTCGAACGCTTCCTGTTCAGCGGTGGCCTGCAGTTCGACGAACTTGCCGGCGCCGGTCATGACGACGTTCATATCCACTTCGGCGCGGGAATCTTCTTCATAGCAGAGATCGAGCATGGCTTCGCCGTGCAGGATGCCGACGCTGGTGGCGGCCACGTAATCGCGCAGGGGAAGCTTCTTCAGCGCACGGAAATCCACCAGCTTCTGGAGGGCAATGGCGAGAGCCACGAAGGCCCCGGTGATGGAGGCGGTGCGGGTGCCGCCATCGGCCTGCAGCACGTCGCAATCGATGGTGATGCTGCGTTCGCCGAGCGCGTTCAGGTCGACCACGGCCCGCAGAGATCGGCCGATGAGCCGCTGGATCTCATGCGTTCTGCCGGAAGGCCGGCCCTTGGTCACTTCGCGCGGGGTGCGCCGGGCTGTGGCGCGGGGCAGCATGGAGTACTCGGCCGTCACCCACCCTTTGCCCGTGCCGCGCAGGAACTGCGGGACGGAATCTTCCACGGAAGCCGCGCACAGCACTTGCGTGTTGCCGACGCTGATGAGCGCCGAGCCTTCCGCCGTGGCCAGGTAACCGGTATCGATCTTTACCGGGCGCATCTGTTGCAGCGTTCGACCGTCAGCTCTCATATTTCATCACCAGAAAGAGAAGTACGCATACCAGCACAAAAATCAGAATCACCAGAACGACACAGGGCAGGCCCTGACGCATCTGCGGAGCAACGACCTTGGAGTTTTTTTTGGGCTTGAATTTTGCCATGTTCAGAGAAGAGAGGCCACTTCGAGAAAGTATTGGTCGAGAGCGGCCGGGTCGTCGACGGGGACGGCGACGACATGCCGGCCGCGCCGCTCGAGCGCCATTTTTGTCGCTATAAACTGCGCTATGTGGTAATCGGGTTCGGCGTGCGCGAGCGCAAAGTGAGCGGGCCTCGCGGCGATCAGGATGATGCTGAAGCAGCGGCCATGTCCAATGATCATCTCGTGATAGGAGTGGTTCATGGCGGGGCCTTCGCCGATGTCGCAGGGCATCTTCAGCCGCGAACGAAAGATGCGGTCGGCGGCTCGTTCGAGCGCCACACGCATGGCCCGGCCTTCTTCGCTGTAGCGCATGTCACCGAAGAAAGTAAGCTCGCCATATTCGATGTCGCGCCTGGCCGCGAGCTTCTTTACGTCGGAGGCCAGCTTGCGCGCGTCCGGCCGTTTCAGCTGAGTCCAGGCGGGCAGGTGTGCCGCGCCGCCGGCCTGCTTTGCCTCGTCTGAAAGCTCGCTGGCGATTGCCTTGTACAACTCAACCGAAGGCTGGGTGACGAAGTTCATGCGCCGCAGATAGGCGAGACCGGTGACTACATAGTGCATGAATTGCATGTAATGCGAGAGAGGCGCGGCGGATGGAAACGTGAGCATCGCGAGCGGATATCTCGCGTGGCGCAGCTCAGTTATTCGGTCGGCTTCGGGATGCGCCTCGCCTTTGCGCTGCACGGCGAGGAAGGCACGGTCCTGCAGAGGGTCGCCGACGCGGCGGTACGCGCGAAGACGTACCTTCTCATCGATCACGATTTTGATTCCGACGGCTTCGCTTTTGCCGAGGCTTTCCTCGAAATCCTGTTTGGTCCAGAGAGCAGCGGCGGTCCAGGCACGCGGCAGGAGAAGCGCGATTTTGTCACGGCCGTCCATGCCCTGCGCGTGCAGGAATGCGGAGAGCTTCCAGGCGGTCGCGATGTCGTCGCCGGTGAGAGCCGTACCGGCCATCCACGCGTTCAGGTCCACGCCGGCGAGCGCGAGCGGGTAGAGACTCCCTCGGGTGAGAGGCGCGCTGTGGCGTCCGGCGGTGGAGTTGGCGCCATCGGGTTGCAGCGGGACCATGCGGAAGCCGCGCGGCGCCGCGAACTGATCGAGTGTGGAGCCGGGGAGTGTCAGGCAGATGAAGTTGGACTCGCTCGGAACGCCGAGTTTGGTGTAGAGGCCGGCCAGACGCTCCAGGTTCAGGACCGGCTCATACGACGTCATACCCATTGACATGCCGACCACCAGAGTGGAGCGCAGCAGATCCGGAAGCTGCTCTCCGGTGAGCCGCTGCATGTCTTCGACGATGGCCTTCAGTCTGGCGGGATCCGTGGAATCGAGAGCATAGAGGCGCGGACCGCCGCGCAGCAGACCGGCAGCCTGGTAGAGAATCTTGTCTTCCATGGAGCCGCCCATGCCGGCCCAGATGAGAAATCGCAGTGGCAGGCCGTGGGCTTCCTGAATGCGATGCCGAAGCTCTTCCACCTCAGCCGCAATCATTCCGGGCCATTCGGGGTGCTGCTGAGCCTGCCATGCGAGGTTCAGGACGCCGTAGAAGTTTTTGGTGACGTGGCCGGAGGCATCGGTCTCCATCCCAAGGCGGACCAGATCGTCGTCGGATTCAGGAGTAAGGGAGCGCAGCCTCTCCTCCACCCGCTCGGATGCGAATCTTTCAAACAGCTGCTGCGAGGACTCCCGCGACGGATCGTTAACAATGGATAAAGACAATGAAGCTCGTTTCGGGATTTGGCGCCTTCCTCAGTTTACTGGTTCTGACGAGCTGTTCGAGCCGCGCGGACGCGCCGCCGAAGCTGCCGGTCAGTGTCTCGCCGGGGTGGCAGCTGAAATCGATTGAGGAGAGCCGGCCGGAGAGCGCGCCTGAGACGGTGAAGCGGCTGGGCTTTCGCAAATCGTGGCGGGCGGAGTACGGGGGCGCGGGGAACGCTCACGTGGACATTTTTGCCTTGAAAACCGAAGCGGCGGGGCTCGAGATGGCGCAGCAGTGGCGGCCGCGCGCGGATTCCGTGACGTTTTTCAATCCGCAGTACTTCGTGGTGATCGCGTGGGAGAAGGCCGACCGAGCAGCGCTGACGGCGCTGGTTTCCCGCATCGAAAAGAGCCTGCCGGCATCCGACTAAACTGAAGATATGCAAAGGTCCAGCTCCACGGCCGCGGGTGCGGTGGAACGGTTCTTTCAGTTGTCGCTGCTGGGTCTCGTGGCCTCCGGGTTTCTGGCGGTGGCGGGTTCGGGATCGCTCGACCGGCCAACGGTCATACTGGTGAGCGCGGGTCTGCTGGCGCGCGGGTTGTTCGTCTCCGGGCTGGTGATTTTCCACCTTCCGGATGTCGCGGTGAATATACTGACGCTTTCGTATATAGCGTTCTTCACCGCCGATTATTTTTATCTTTCGCGCGGGCTGTTCGAAGCCACCATTCATTTGATCTGCTTTCTTGCGGTGATGAAAATCCTGACGGCGCGGAGCAATCGCGATTATCTGTATACGTCGGCGATCGCGCTGGTGGAACTTGTGGCGGCGGCGATGCTGTCAGTGAATCTGAATTTCTTCGTTTTCCTCGCGATTTATCTGGTTTGCGCCATTGCGGCGTTCATGAGCGCGGAAATTCGCCGCTCGTTGCAGAAGGCCGGGCGCGTGGCTCACGGGCATCAGATTCGCTTCTCGCCTCGGCTTTCCGTGCTGACCGCGCTGACCACGGCCGGCATTCTGGCGCTGACTTCCGGGTTGTTCATCATGCTGCCGCGCACGGCGAACGCGGCGTTTCGCCATATGATTCCGGCGCGTTATCACCTGACCGGGTTCGGCAGCGAGGTAACGCTGGGGCAGATCGGCGAAATTCAGAAAGATTCGCGCGCCGTCATGCATGTGCGTCCGTTTTCCGACCGCATGCCAGCCAACCTGAAATGGCGCGGTGCCGCGCTCAGCCATTTCGACGGGAAGCGATGGAGCGACCCGTGGTTCGATGGGCGCGTCGCTCTTTCGCAGCGCACGCCGGTGCCGCTGGCGGACGACTGGCAGCGCAGCCGCACCGATGGCCAGCGCTTCTCCTATGCGGTGGATCTGAACGGCGGTGATTCCGATGCGCTGTTTGTGGCGGGCGTGCCGGAGTTTCTGAATATCGAGCATATTCGCGTGGTGCGTACCGCGACGGATGGCTTGCGCGTGATGTCTGCGCCGCCTGGCGACCTGCGATATGAGGTGTCGAGCTTCGTGCCCCGTCCTGGACTGGCGCGCACGCGCTGGGCTCCGGACCCGACCCTTACGCTGCGCGAGGCCACGCGTTATCTGCAGCTGCCGCCGCTCGATCCGCGGATTCCGGAACTGGCGCGTGCCGTGGCGGGCAGCGGAACACCTGCCGAGCGCGCCGCGCACTTGGAAACTTATCTGCGTACGCGCTTCTCCTATACGCTCGATCTGCCCGCGGTTGAACCGGCGGATCCGCTGGCGGATTTTCTGTTCAGCCGCAGAAAAGGCCATTGCGAGTATTTCGCTTCGTCGTTAACTGTGATGCTGCGGACGCTGGGCATTCCGGCGCGTCTGGTGAATGGCTTCCAGAGCGGCAGCTACAATTCGCTTTCGGGACTGTATGTGATTCGCGCATCGGATGCGCATAGTTGGGTGGAAGCGTTTCTTCCCCATTCGGGATGGACGGTGTTCGACCCGACTCCGCCCGCGCCGGCGGTTGCGGCCGGAGCACTTTCGGCGCGCCTCGCAATGGTGATGGACGCCGCGGATACGTTCTGGCAGCAGTGGGTGGTGAACTACGATTTGAACCGGCAGATTGCGCTGGCGGAGCGCCTCGAAGAGAGCACGCGCGGAGCACGGTGGAGCGTCGCGCCGGACTTTCGCGCGTGGCGCACGAAGACGGCTGCTGAGCTGTCGCGATTCGGCGTGGCGCTGCTGGCGTTCCTGGCTGCGCTGGCACTGCTGTTCTTTGCGGGCCCTCCCGCCTGGCGTTCCCTTTACGGCTGGCTGCACATTCGGCGGCTGCGAAAGGGCCGTGTTTCACCGGCCGACGCAACGCTGCTCTACGAACGGATGCTGAAGGTCATGAAAAGACGCGGATACCAGAAGCCACCCTGGTTTACGCCGGCGGAGTTCGCGGCAACGCTGCCGGTTTCGGACCTGGCGGCGGCAGTGGAGGAGTTTACCAGCCGGTACCACGCACTGCGGTTTGGCGGCGATCGCGAAGGGGCCGGGCGGCTGGGCGCGTTGCTGACGCAGATGGAAAAGCTCTAGTGGACGCCGGCAAAGCTCTGAAGGAGCTGCAGCTGCAGGGCAAGCGGTCCCGCGTTTACATCTCGTCCGAAGCGGTTCTGCTGCTGTTGACTATCGCCGCCGGACTGGTGGTGATTCGTCTGAATCTGCAGGACGCTCCCAAGGGATGGCTGGATGCGCTTGCGGCGTTTTCGGCGCTGATTGGTGCGTTTGGCGCGTATAAGCAATGGCGCGCGGGACGTCAGGAAAGTTCGTTCGACAAATACTACGAGCGGCTGGAGTCCACGAACGATCGGTTTTCCGCCTGGCGCGAAAAGGCGCTGGCCGGCGACCCGGTTCAGCTCCTCGATCACCTGAAAACGATGTATGTGTTCTCCGAGCTGGACAACCTGGAATACATCATCGAGAAATATAAGCTGGCTTACGTGAAGCAGGACCTGGTGGAGCGCGCGCTTTGCGCGTTTCATTCACGCTGCCGGTCGGATGCGGACTTCGTGACCCGCGCGCTGCGCTGGGTGGGAGAAGGGCACGATGCAACCATTGCTGGATATCAGGAAACGACGCGGCGCGCGGTGCGGTACATCGCCGACCACCGAAACGTTTGATTGACGCGCGCCGGATGGTTGCATATACTACTATCTATGATTCGCACCCTCTGTCTGCTGGCTTTCCTTCCGCTGCTGGGGGCTCAGTCTCCGCCCGCGGCCCCGCCGATCACGCAGGTGATGGCCACTCTGACGGTCCGCAGCGGTGTGGAGCGCGCGGCGATGATGAAGGTGATGCCGGACGAAGTGCGTGAAACGCTGAAGCTGTATCTGGACGGCAGGATTCAGCAGTGGTTTTCGCGGGGCGACGGTAAGGGCGTGATATTCATCCTGAACTGCCAGAGCGTGGCGGATGCCAAGGCGCTCACGGACGCGCTGCCGCTGCGGCGCGAAAACTTCGCGGACTTCGATTTCATGCCGCTGGGACCGCTCATGCCGCTGCGGATGCTGCTGGCGCCGGCCGGAGGCAAACCCTGATCACCGGCGTCCCTGTTTTGCCATGCGCCTGCATCAACGCCCGTCGGGCGGCCCGGGCGGTGACGCAGCTTTACGATGACTGCATGCGCCCGGCCGGCATCGAAGCATCGCAGTTCGGTCTGCTTTCGCTGCTGGAGCGCGCGGCGGGTGCGAGCCAGGCTTCGATCTGCCGCATCCTGGCGATAGATAAGACCACCCTGTCTAGAAATTTAAAACTGCTGCGGAGCAAAGGATGGATTGAGCCGGCGCCGGCCTCCGACGCACGGCAGCGCGGCTTTGCTTTAACACCTGAGGGGCGCGAGCGGCTGGAAGCGGCGAAACCGCACTGGCGTGAAGCGCAAGAGCGGCTGCGGAAACAAATGGGCACGTCCGGGTGGGACGCCATGTGGACTTCACTCCAGACGCTGGCCCAGGCGGCGCAGAACGCGGGTTAGGGTACCGCGTCGATCGCGACGCGCACGCGGTTGCTTTCCTGGCCGTCGATCGAGAGATACAACTCCTCAGTCCCGGAATCCATCAGCGCGGGCAGCTGGATTTCCACCAGATACAGGCCCACGTAACCGGGCGCCAGGGTCGCGCGGGTCACCTGCACGGGAAGGCCATTCAGCATCGCTGTGACAGAGGCGGCGACCGCGGGCGGATTTTCGGCAGGTGCGGGGATGCCGGACGGCCACTCGGGGGTGACTTTGCCCAGGCCGGTCGCGAGCACCTGGACGCGGGTGCGGGCGTGAACGGAGGCGCCGGCATCCAGCATCAGCCCGGAGTCGGCATCGAGCAGCATGGGCGCGCCGTCCCGATCGAGGAAGATAACCGGGGAAACTGCTTTGACAGCAAGACCGAGAATTACCGCGCCGGCAGTGCGCTGGACCGTCAGATTGAGTTGCGAGGGCGCGATGTCGAACGGTACCTGGATCTGCGAGGCATCGGGCGAGGAAGCCAGAACCGGAAAGACAGCGGTTCCGGAGCGCGCCGATTGAATCTGCGCACCGAGAATGCTGTAAAGCGATCCCGGGGCGGCGGCACGCTGCGAAAGATCCGCCGCGTTCACCAGGCGGATGGCGCCGGGCTGATTCGGGGCCGGCATAGTGTAGACGCCATAGCCATCAATGGCCGCGAAGAGATTGGCAGCGGAAGCGTCCAGCGCCACGTCCATCGCAGGCGCGGTGGGCAGCCCTGCACCCACCGGGGCCCAGGCGGAAACCGGGCCCAGAACATTGATCTCCATGTGGCTGGAGAACACGCCGCGATCCGTGGCGACGTAAACGGTGCCGCTGACTTTATCTGCCGTGATGCCGTGCGCGGGAGCGTTGATGAGTGCTCCGGTGATGTCGTCCCAGAACAGACCGGCGTTGACGGTGCGGAGGATGTGCGCACCGCTTGCCGAAGCCGCTGCAAAGGCGATGCGGGGCGAATCCGGATTGACGTAAATGCGCTCGATGGGTCCCGCGGCCCGGACCAGGGACAGCGTCCACGTGGCGCGGCGGTCTGTCGAAACCCACAGCCTTCCATCGGCGCTGCCGGCGTACCAAGTATCGCCGGAACCGGCAAGCGCAGCGATCTGTGTTCCCAGAGCCGCGGTTGCCTGAGCACGTTGTTCGTCATCGGGCAGGGTGACAACAGTGATGCGCCAGGAGCGCGACACCGAATCGCGAACGGCGGTGCCCATGCCGGTGATGACGATTTGACGGCCGGAGCCGGCGATTGCCCGCACAGGCAGATTCGGCAGATTGTCGTTCAGGCCGGACCAGGAAAGGCCGCCGTCGTTGGAGCGCCAGACGCCGGAATCATTCGCCACAACCAGAATCTGCGGATCGAGCGGAGAGATTGCGAGATCATGCTGCCCGGAGCCGATCACGGAGTGGTCCCCGAAGCCGGTGAGATCAGTCCAGCCGCGGCCACCGTCTTCAGAGACGGAAAGACCGGTGCCCAGCGCAAAGATGCGGCCGTCACGCGCGGCGCGCAGCCCGGCATTGGCTTCCGGAAGATGCTGGGCGGTTGCCGGCGCGAGTTGCTCGCCTGGCGCGGCATCCGCCGGGGCGGGTTTCCATGTCTCCAGGTCACCCGAAACGAACGTGCGTCCGGCCTGGGTGCGGGCGAACAGCTGGCTGCCATCGGGTGAAAACCAAACTGCCGCGACAGCGCCGGTAGCTGTAGATGCGAGGCCGGTATCTACCGAAGAATTGCCGATTCTCCGCCAGGCCTGCCCGGCCGTTTGGGCATAAGCGGGGGATGCCGCGCACAGAGCAGCAAGGACAGCCAGCAGAGACAGGCTGCGGCGGACTGTATCCACGGGACACACCTGAGTATCCATATCGTACCGCAACGAAGCGCCGTCGACGGAGCCAACCCTTTGATATCTTTGGAGTTGTCGCAAACCTCTACCCGGCCTTCCACCTGCATTGCATCTCAGGTGATAGACTATGGAGTCTGAGTGACCGGGATTTTCTCACGCGGCGGCCGTTTCGCGGTGGCAGGGGCATGGCTCCTGTTATCGTCAGGCCTGGCGTGTGCGCAGACCGCCGGTGACGCGAAGCTGGTCGTAATGACCGGTCAGGTGAATATCCTCCGGGATGGGGCGACCTGGGCACTGAATATGGGCGACCTGATCCACCCGGACCAGATGATCGTCACCGGACCTGACGGCTACGCGCAGTTCCGGGTTGCGGATGGCAGCACGTTCGAGGTTTTCCAGAACGCGCGCGTGGCGTTCCGCGACAACCGGGGAAACTGGCGCGACCTGCTGGAAATCATGCTCGGCCGGGTCAAGATACAGATCGAGCACCTGGGCGGGCAGAACCCCAACAACGTTCGTACACCTACCGCGGTGATCGCAGTGCGCGGGACGGTCTTCGATGTGGATGTGGAAGACGCCGACTTCACCACCTGGGTCCTGTGCGAACAGGGCCGTGTGGAAGTGAGTCACCTGGTACAGCCGGGCACGCAGATGCTGAATCCGGGTGAGTGGGTGCGCGTTTATAAGAACATGCCGCTGCAGGCAAAAGCAGTGGACCGTGGCGCGATTTATCAGAAACTGTGGCGCGCCGCTTCGGACGCCATGAACGAAGCGATCTATCGCATCCCGCGCGGCACTGCGCCGGGAAGCACCGGGTCCGCGGGCACTGCTGCGTCGACCGGCAGCACGGCTGCCGGTGACAAATCGGGTGCGCCCACGCCCACCGGTGGCGCTCCACCGGCTCCGCCTCCTCCGCCGCACTAAGCCGCTAAAATGAGGGTTTGCTGACCTCATTGCCTACCCCGATTTTGCTTCGTATCGCGGCGGAACTGAACGTTCCATTGAAGAGTCTGGTGGCGACGATTGCGCTGCTGGACGAAGGAGGCACCATTCCCTTTATTGCCCGCTATCGCAAGGAGGCCACCGGCAACCTGGATGAGGTGGTGATTGGCCTGGTTGCGGAAAAGCTGGCTTATTATCGCGAACTGGAAGAACGACGCGCGACGGTTCTGAAAACCATTGAGGAGCAGGGCCTGCTGACGCCGGAACTGAAGGCCAGGATCGAAGCGGTTGCAGACCGCAATGAACTGGAAGATTTGTATCTTCCGTTTAAGCCGAAGCGCCGCACCAAAGCGACCATCGCCCGCGAAAAGGGACTGCAGCCGCTGGCCGATTACCTGTGGAATCAGGAGGCAACGGGTCTGCGTTTGGGGGACTACTCCGCCGACGATGTGGAAGGCGCGCGCCACATTCTGGCCGAGCAGATCAGCGAAACCGCCGAGTTCCGGCGCTACCTGCGCCAGTTGATGCTGGCGGAAGGGATGGTGGTGAGCAAAACGGTCGAAAGTGCGGCGGATCCGGAAGGCAAATTCCGGATGTATGCGGACTACAGCGAGCCGGCGGCGAAGATTCCTTCGCACCGGATGCTGGCAATCCGGCGCGGAGCGAACGAAAACATTCTGTACTTTCAAATCGAACTGGATCCGGAAAGGCCCGTTTCCTATCTGAAGAGCCGCGTGATCCGCCAGCCTGGTGACTGGGTTCCGCACCTCGAGAAAGCGGTGGAGGATGCGTGGAAACGGCTGCTCAACAATTCCATTCAGACGGATGTGCGGCTGGAATTGAAAGACCGCTCCGATACGGAAGCCATTCGCGTGTTCCGGGAGAACCTGAGGAACCTGCTGCTCTCGCCTCCGGCCGGTATGATCGGCGTACTGGCAGTGGACCCCGGTTTGCGCACCGGCTGCAAGATCGCGGTGGTGGATGAAACCGGCAAGTTTCTCGATCACGGCGTGATTTATCCACTGGAGCCGAAGAACGACACGGCCGGCGCCTCGCGCACTCTGCTGGACCTGATTCGCAAACACAACGTGCGTGCCATCGCGATCGGTAACGGCACTGGTTCGCGGGAAGCATCTGGTTTCGTGCAGGACATGCTGCGGGCGGAGAAGCTGGCAGATGTCTTCAGCGTGGTGGTCAGCGAATCCGGCGCGTCGATCTACTCCGCATCGGAGATCGCGCGGGAGGAGTTCCCCGACCTCGACCTGACTGTGCGCGGCGCGATCTCGATTGCGCGGCGTTTGCAGGACCCGCTGGCTGAACTGGTGAAGCTCGATCCGAAATCGATCGGCGTCGGCCAGTATCAGCACGATGTCGATCAGCGAAAACTGAGCGAGGCGCTGGGAAGCACGGTCGAGATTTGTGTGAACCGCGTGGGCGTTGACCTGAACACGGCGTCCTTTGCGCTGCTGCGCTACGTGGCGGGTGTGAATGAGCGCGCAGCGAAAAAGATCGTTGAGTATCGCGATTCTCACGGGCGCTTCCGTTCGCGGCTGGAGCTTATGTCGGTGCCGGGTTTCGGACCCAAGACCTTCGAGCAGGCGGCGGGATTTCTGCGCATTCGCGGCGGCGTGAATCCGCTGGACATGACCGCTGTGCACCCGGAATCCTATCCGGTGGTGGAGCGGATGGCCGAGTCACTGCGAGTGAAGCCGGAAGATCTGGTGGCGCAACCCTCGCTGCTCGATTCCGTGCGCATCGAGCAGTTTCAAACGGGGGCTGCGGGCATGTTCACGCTGACGGATATCGTGGAAGAACTGCGCAAGCCGGGGCGCGATCCGCGCGCGCAGTTCGTCGCGCCGCAGTTCCGTGCGGACCTGCGGGAAATCCGGGATCTGCAGCCGGGGATGATTCTGGAAGGAACCGTCACCAACGTGACCAACTTCGGAGCCTTTGTGGACATCGGCGTTCATCAGGACGGTTTGGTGCATGTGAGCGAACTGTCAAACCGCTATATAAAAGACCCGAACGATGCGGTGAAGGTGGGACAGATCGTAAAAGTAAAGGTACTGAGCGCTGACGCGAAGGCGAAGCGCATCGCGCTTTCCATCAAGGCGCTGCTCGCGCCCGACCTGCCGAAGATCCGGCACGGGGCACCTCCGCCGCGTCCGCAACGGCCTTCGCTGGAGGATCAGGCGGAAGCGCTGGCGAACCGTTTTCGAAACCGGTAAAGGGGACACGTCTGCTTGACATCCCCAAACCAGTGTCTTACTGTGAACATTCGCTTTCATCGCGAAAACGGACGCAGACATCAACCTGCTTATGAATGTTCGGGAGGAAGGCGAGACGGAGATCGTCAATCAGTTCCTCGATTCGACTCTCGAAAGCGTCGATCAAGCCGAAACGCTGATCATGGATGCGGCCACCAGGGCAGGTTTTGATGAAGACGACATGAACAAAATTGCCATGGCGGCGCGGGAATGCGTGGTGAACGCCGTGGTGCATGGAAACCGGTACAGTACCGACAAGAAAGTGCATTTGACGGTCAGCAGTATCGGGGACACCCTGAAGATCCGTATTGCCGACGAAGGCGCGGGATTCGAAGTTTCGAGCGTACCCGATCCGCTGGCGGAAGAGAATCTGCTGCGCCACTCCGGGCGCGGCATTTTTCTGATTCGCGCATTCATGGACGACATGGTGATCGAGCCCGTGTCGCCGCATGGGACGGAAGTCACGCTGATCAAGAAAAAGTCGGAACCAGAGTAGAGATCCCGCTTTATATTAGTTTGGAGGACAAGACAAAGTGAGCATTAAGCTGAACACTCGGCAGGTTGGCGACGTTACGGTAGTAGACCTCGCGGGCCGCATCACCCTGGGCGAAGGCTCCAGCACGATGCGCGACGCGTTGCGCGATTTGCTGACGAAGGGGAATAAGAAGATCCTGCTGAACCTTGGTGAGGTCTCTTACATTGACAGCTCCGGGATTGGCGAACTGGTTTCGGCCTTTACGACCGTGACGAATCAGGGCGGGGAACTGAAGCTGCTTGGCCTCAACAAGCGCATCAAGGACCTGCTGCAGATCACCAAGCTCTACACGGTCTTCGAAGTGTTCGACGACGAATCGACCGCGGTCCGCAGCTTCTCCTAAACCTAACCGCCGCCGACAAAGTGTACGATTTCGAGCTTCGCCCCGTCGCGGAGCTCAGTCGTTTCCCACAGCGCCTTCTTCACGATGGCGCGATCCAGTTCAACGGCGACGCGATCCGGTGTAATCTCCAGCTGACGCAGCAGTTCCAGAATGGTTCTTCCGTGCTCCACGTCGCGCGACTCCCCGTTGACGGTAACCTGCATGATTGACACTCGTTTTCCCGGCTGACTATAGTCAAATTAGCATCCTCAGTTGCATTCGCGAAATGTTCATACCCAAATGCCGTTAACCGCCGGTCAAACCTGGTTCCCTGTCGCCGTCCAGATTCTGATTGCGATGGCCGTGGCCTCCGCCATGATCGGTTTCTCGTACCTGCTGGGGAAAAAAGTGAAGAATAAGGTCAAGGACATGCCGTACGAGAGCGGCATGGCTCCCACGGGCGACGCGCGGCATCGCTTCAGCGTGAAGTTTTACCTGGTGGCGATGCTGTTCATCCTGTTCGATATCGAAGCCATCTTCCTGTATCCCTGGGTGGTGGTGTTCCGGGAGCTGCGAATGTTCGCGTTCCTGGAAATGCTGGTTTTCGTAATTCTGATTCTTTGTGGCTTCTTTTACATCTGGAAAAAGGGTGTTCTGGATTGGTCGGAAGATCGATCGGACGCCGATGCCGCCCGAAGGTCCTGACTGTGCTCCCTGAAACTCTTTTAGAATATCCGGACGCCGTTGCGGTTCAGGATGCCGTGGTAACGGGCAAATTCGATCGCGGTGAACTGACGCTCGAGATTGAAACTGCGCGCATTGTCGAAGTCTGCAGCCGGCTGAAAAGCGAACAGCAGTTCATGCGAATGGCGGACCTGACCGCAGTTGACCGTTACCCGGAAGAGCCGCGCTTCGAAGTGGTTTACCACCTGCATTCGCTGGCGCGGAATGCGCGGCTGCGTTTGAAATGCCGCGTCTCCGGCATCGAGCCCGAGATCGATTCGATTACGGGTATTTGGCGCGGTGCGAACTGGTTCGAGAGGGAGATTTTCGACCTGTTCGGCATCCGGTTCCGCAATCACCCCGACCTGCGCCGCATCATGCTGCCGGAAGATTACGAGGGCCATCCGCTGCGTAAGGATTTCCCGGTCACCGGGACGCGAGTTTAGATCAATATGGGTATCACGCTGACCGAGGCCGCTGAGACGCAGGTCGAACGGCAAACCGAGAAACAGACCAGGCGGATGACCCTGAATATGGGTCCGCAGCACCCTTCCACGCATGGCGTCCTGCGTTTGGAACTGGAACTGGATGGCGAAATCGTGGTGGAAGCCACCCCGGAAATCGGCTACCTGCATACGGGAATCGAGAAGGAGTTCGAGGTCAAGACCTAGCAACAGGCCGTTCCGCTGACCGACCGTCTGGATTACCTCGCGCCGCTTTCAAACAACTTCGCGTATTCGCTGGCGGTCGAGCGTCTGCTGGGCATCGAAATCCCGGAGCATGCGCAATGGCAGCGGGTAATGCTGGTGGAACTAACGCGGCTGAACAGCCACCTGGTCTGGCTGGGCACGCATGCGCTGGATATCGGCGCGATGACAGTGTTCCTCTACTGCATGCGCGAGCGTGAAGACATCCTTCGCATCTTTGAGATGTATTCCGGCCAGCGGATGATGACCAGCTACATTCGGATTGGCGGACTCGCTCTCGAGCCGCCGCGCGGCTGGCAGCATCGCGTGAAGAAGTTCATCGATGCGTTCCCTTCGAAAATCGACGAATACGAGAACCTGCTGACCAATAATCAGATTTGGATTGGCCGCACGAAGGGTGTCGGCACGGTTCCGGTGGAAGACCTGATCGAACTGGGCGTCAGCGGGCCGATGATTCGCGCAGCCGGTATTCCCTGGGATGCGCGCAAGGAAAACCCGCATTCGAGTTACGAGCATTTCGACTTCGTAGTCCCCACGCGCACCGAGAACGATGTGTATGCGCGGTATCTGGTGCGTATTGAGGAGATGAGGCAGAGTTCGCGGATAGTGAAACAGGCGCTCGAAGGGATGCCTTCGGGTCCGTGGCAGGCGAACGCGCCGCACGTGATCCTGCCGGAGCGCGAAAAGATGAAGACTCAGATGGAGTCGCTGATTTATCACTTCAAAATCGTCACGGAAGGCTTCCGCGTGCCGGAAGGCGAGGTCTATCAGGTGGTGGAATCGCCGCGCGGCGAACTGGGCTACTACGTGGTCAGCGACGGCACCAGCAAACCGTATCGCGTCCATGTGCATGGGCCAAGTTTTGGCAATCTGCAGTCGCTCGGTGAGATGTCGAAAGGCACCATGATCTCCGACGTGATTGCGTCGATGGGCAGCATGGACTTCGTCCTGGGAGACACGGACCGATGACGCTCTCCCCGGCGCTGGAAGAAAAATTCCAGAAGCTGATCAGCAATTACCCTGAGGGGCGGCAGCGTTCGGCGATGATTCCGATGCTGCTCTTACGCGCAGGATGAGATCGGCTCCATCACTCCGGAGCTGATGGAGGAAGTGGCGAAGCGTTTGGGTACACAAGCCCTGCAGGTGGAGGAGGTGATGTCTTATTACTCCATGCTGCATGCGAAGCCGTGGGGCAAGTATCACGTCCAGATCTGCACCAATGTCAGCTGCATGCTTACGGGCGGCGAGCAGTTATGGGACCGGGCGTGCCACAAACTCGGGCTGGGCCATCGGGAAGTCACCGCTGACGGCCTAATTTCCCTCGAAGAAGTGGAATGCATCGGCGCGTGTTCCTGGGCGCCGGCGATTCAGATCAACTACGATTTTCACCATAAAGTCACACCGGAAAAGCTGGACCAGCTGATCGACAGCCTGAGGAAGACATGCCGTATAACGAACCCAACCCGGCCGAAGTACGGGTGATTTCGAAGCGCTTCGGCCTGCAGAACTCCGCTTCCATCGATACCTATCTGGCGAACGAAGGCTACCAGGCATTTCAAAAAGCCCTGGGCATGACGCCGGACGCCATCATCGATGAACTGAAGGCTTCCAATCTGCGCGGGCGCGGCGGCGCCGGCTTCCCCACCGGCATGAAGTGGAGCTTCGTTCCGCGCACGTCGCCAAAGCCGAAGTACATCATGGTGAATGCGGACGAGAGCGAGCCTGGCACGTGCAAGGACCGGCTGCTGATGGAATACGATCCGCATCAGCTGCTGGAAGGCATGCTGATTGGCGCCTATGTCATCGGCGCGCAGCGCGGCTACATCTACATCCGCGGCGAGTATCGCTATCTGATCGACATCATGGATCGCGCGATCGAAGAGGCCTATGCCCGCGGTTTTCTGGGCGATAAGCTGCTGGGCACCGACTTCAGCTTCCACGTGCGCACGCACACCGGCGCGGGGGCTTATGAGTGCGGGGAAGAATCCGCTCTGCTGGAATCGTTCGAAGGCAAGCGCGGCATTCCGCGAATTCGGCCTCCGTTTCCCGCGGTGGCGGGCGCCTATGCCTCACCCACTCTGCTGAACAACGTGGAGACGTTTTCGTCTGTGCCGGCGATGCTGCGCATGGGCGGCGCGGCTTACGCCGAGCTGGGGATTCCGAAGAACGGCGGCACGCGCATGCTGTGTCTCTCGGGCCATGTGAATACGCCGGGCGTCTATGAAGTGCCGCTGGGCTTTCCCATGATGCGGGTGATCAATGAGCTGGGCGGCGGCATGCGGAACGGCAAGAAACTGAAGGCCGTGATTCCCGGCGGCTCTTCCTGCCCGATGCTGAAGGCGGATGAGTGCGACATCCCGATGGATTACGATTCGCTGGCCAAAGCCAAGAGCATGCTCGGGTCGGGCGGCATGATGGTGCTGGACGAAGACACCGACATGGTGCGTGTGGCGCTGCGCATCATGCGCTTCTACCAGCATGAAAGCTGCGGCTGGTGCATTCCGTGCCGCGAGGGCACCACATGGCTGAAGAAGATTCTGACCCGTTTTGTGGATGGCATGGGCCAGGCGAACGACATCGTGATGATCGGCGACCTGTCGAAGAACATGCTCGGCCGCACCTTCTGTCCGCTGGGCGACGCGGCGGCCATGCCGACGATCGCGATCATGGAGAAGTTCCGCAACGAGTTCGAAGCGTATCTCGAGCATGGTCCGAAGGCACGTCAACGAAGAGCTTGCTTACGCGTAAACGAAGTATCTTATGGCTGATCTTAGTTAAATTCACGGTGGATGGCCACGAGCTGCAGGCCGCGCCGGGAACGCTGGTAATCAATGCGGCCAAGCAGGCCGGCATCGAAATTCCCGCATTTTGCTATTACGAAGGCTATTCGCTCCAGGCGGCCTGCCGCATGTGTCTGGTGGAAGTGGAAAAAACGCCCAAAATGCAGACCGCCTGCACGCTGCCAGTGGCCGAAGGCATGGTGGTGCGCACGCAGACCGCGCAGGTGACAGCGGCGCGCAAATCGACGCTCGAATTTTTGTTGACCAACCATCCGCTCGATTGCCCGGTTTGCGATAAGGGCGGCGAGTGCGAACTGCAGGACATGGTGTTCCGCTACGGCGCGGGAGAAAGCCGTTACGCCGAGACCAAACTGCATGTGGACGAGAAGCAGTGGTCGCCGGTGGTGTTCTTCGATCGCTCCGCGCTGCATCCTGTGCTTCCGCTGCGTGCGTGTCTGCAATGAAGGCATGGGAGTGGGCGCGCTGGGCGTGATCAATCGCGGCGCGATATCGGAAATCGCTCCCAACCGGCACGACCACCTGGAGTGCGACGAGTGCGGCATGTGTGTCGATATCTGCCCGGTAGGCGCGCTGACCAGCGGCATCTACCGTTATAAATCGCGGCCGTGGGAAATGGACCACATCGGCACCATCTGCACGCACTGTTCGAACGGCTGTAAGACCACGCTTGAGCGTGCGCAACGAACAGATTCTGCGCGGCAATAATCGCGACCGCTCCGGCATCAATGGCGAGTTTCTGTGTGTCAAAGGCCGGTACGCGTTCGACTTCGTGGAGCATGCCGAGCGCCTGCAATCCCCGCTGATGCGGATGAATGGGAAGCTGGAGCCGGTTTCGTGGTCGGCCGCGCTCGAAGCGTCAGCGAAGAAGTTCACCGAGATCAAGGCGCGGGGCGGCCGCTTTGGCGTCATCGGTTCCACGCACACCACGAACGAAGAGAATTTCTATCTGCAGAAGTTCGCGCGCGCAGGGCTGGGCACCAACAACATCGATCACCACCGCACAGGCGATGTAGTCACGCTGCTGGACGCGCTGAGCGGCACCACCGGAACCCTGGCGAAGACCGCCGACTTCTACGAGTCTAAAGCCGTGCTGGTGATCGGTTCGGATCTGGCATCTGCAACAGCCGCTGCTTTCTTTCCAGATTCGCGCCAATGTGCGCCACCATAACGCGCATCTTTACGCCGTGACGGCGAAATCCGTGCGCGAGGACAAGTACTCGACGAAGAGCCTGCGCGCCGCTCCCGAGGACCAGCTTGCCGCGCTGGAGGATCTGCGCCTGATGCTGACGGCTGAAACCGAACTGCTGATCGTGTTCGGCGCTTCCATTAAGGGACACGCGGTGCGGCAGCTGGTGGAGTTCGGCAACTCGCTTCCGTTCCCGGTGCGTTACTGCGCGCTGCTGGACTATTCCAATTCGCGCGGGGCCATCGATATGGGCCTGCTGCCGGATCTGCAGCCTGGATATGTTCCCGCTTCCGGTCTGGGAATGACGGCAGCGGAGATGGTTGCCGATGCCGGGCTGGACGCGCTTTGGGTAGTCGGCGCCAATCCGCTGGAGACGACGCCTTTGGCTTCAACCGGCGCCTTTGTGGTTGTGCAGGATATGTTCCTGACGGAAACCGCCAAACGCGCCGACATTGTCTTCCCCTCCGCTTCGGCCTATGAAAAAGCCGGCACCGTGACGAACGTCTGCGGTGAGGTGCAGCTGCTGAAACAGGCCATTCGCGTGATGGGCACCAAGCCCGATCTGGAAATCATGGGCCTGCTGGGAAAGGAAATGGGGCTGGCGCCCACTACTGGGCCCCTGGGTCCCGGATACGGTCTTCCGCGAGGTCCGCGAAGCCGTGCGCGGCTACAACGTTCCGCTGCCCGTGGTAGCCACCGGCGGCGCCGCGCAAACGGCCGCGCTGAACGGCCGCATCTCCGTCGAGAGCCATCCGGAACTCATTCAATCGGCGCATGATACACTGTTCACTTCCGGAACTCTGGGACGCTATTCCCGAATCCTGAATTCGGTGCTCGAGCACTCTCGGCACATAATGGAATTTCTTGTCATCAGCCTGGTCAAGGCGGCAGTGCTGGCCGGGGTCCTGCTCACTACGCTGGCCTACCTGCAATGGGTGGAACGCAAGGTCATCGCGCATGTGCAGGTTCGCATGGGACCTTCGCGCGTGGGGCCGCACGGTTTGCTGCAGCCGCTGGCCGACGTCATCAAGCTGATGACCAAGGAAGACCTGCTTCCGCCTTACGTCAACAAAGGCTTCTATCTACTGGCGCCGTTTCTGGCGGTTACCATGGCGCTGATTTCCATTGCGGTGATCCCGTTCGGTCCCGAAGTCAACGTGTTCGGGTACCAGACGTATATGCAGCTGACCGACCTGAATGTCGGGCTGCTGTTCGTGCTCGCCATCGGGTCGCTGGGTGTTTACGGAATCGCGCTGGCCGGCTGGGCTTCGAACAATAAATACAGTCTGCTTGGCGGCCTGCGCAGTTCCGCGCAGATGATCAGCTATGAGCTTCCGCTCAGCCTGGCCATTGCCGCGCCGCTGCTGAGCGCGGGTACCCTGAGCCTGCGCGGCATTGTGGAAGCGCAGGCGGGGTATTATCTCGGCGTCATTCCGCGCTGGGGCATCTTTCACGGTCCCTTTCCGCAGATCATCAGCTTCGTCGTCTTCATGATCTCGGCCTTTGCCGAAACCAACCGCGTGCCCTTCGATCTTCCCGAAGCGGAGAATGAACTGGTGGCCGGCTTCCACACCGAATACAGCAGCATGAAATTTGCCTCGTTTTTCATGGCGGAATACGCCAATATGATCACGGTGTGCGCCATGACCACAACGCTGTTTCTGGGCGGATGGCAGCCGCTGTTCCCGGTTTCGCTGGGCTCCGGCTTTGTTGCTCCGCTGGTGTTCTTCATTGCCGGCGCGATTTGTCTGTATCACGGCCTGAACCCTGCACGGAAGCTGGACCGCATCACGCTGCCGATCTTTGCGCTCGTGTTTTTCGCCATTGCGGCTCTGTTCCTGATTCCGGTGCTGCAGGTGTATCTGCTCCCGCTCTTCTGGTTCGGCGCGAAGACCGGATTTCTGCTGTTCACCTTCATGTGGGTGCGCGCGACACTGCCGCGCTTCCGCTACGATCAATTGATGGGCTTCGCGTGGAAGTATCTGTTTCCGGTCGGCACTCCTGAATCTTCTGGTCACGGGCTTCCTCGTGGCGCTCTGGGGCTGATCGAACGGCATGGATGTCTTCCTCTTCAGCCTGTTCGCCATCATCGCGGTAGTCGCCGCCATTAACGTGGTCGATGCAGACGCATCCCATCTCAAGCGCTCTTTCTCTGATTGGCGTGATGGGTTCGCTGGCTGTGCTTTATCTGCTGCTGGGCGCTGAATTTCTGGCCATGGCGCAGATCATCGTCTATGCCGGCGCGATCATGGTGCTGTTCGTTTTCGTGATCATGCTGCTGAACACCGGCGGCGAAACCGGCGGCTCGCGCTATCGCACCGCGCAGATTCTGGGAGTGCCGCTGCTGCTGGTGTTCGTCGGGCTGCTTAGCTATGGCGTGCAGCGCATCTACCCCCATGCGGACCATGTGTTTTTCGGCGGCTTCACCGGCGGCTCGGCCCGCGAAATCGGACGCGCACTGTTCACCACGTATCTGCTGCCTTTCGAAGTGACTTCCGTGCTCATCCTGATCGCGATCTTTGGCGCCATTGTCCTCGCCCGCAAGGAGATGGACTAGTTTGCCTTCCGGCGTGCCGCTTTCGTGGTTCCTCGTTCTGAGCGCGATCCTGTTCTCGCTGGGCGTTGCCGGCTTCCTGCTACGGCGCAACATCATCACCGTGTTCATGTCGATTGAGCTGATGCTCAACGCTGTGAACCTGACCTTTGTCACGTTTTCGTATCAGTTGAAACAGGTGAGCGGGCACCTGTTCGCCTTCTTCGTGATGGTAGTGGCGGCGGCGGAAGCGGCTGTAGGACTGGCGATCATTCTTACCGTTTTCAAGAATCGCGGCACACTCAACATCGATGAAGTCGATTCGATGAAAAATTAAGATGCAGAATCTCTGGCTTATTCCGGCGCTTCCGCTTGCCGGATTTTTCCTCAACGGCCTGTTTGGCCGGCGGCTGCCGAAAACGGTGGTCAACCTGATCGCCATCGGCAGCGTGCTGCTCAGCTTTCTGCTCGTGCTCAAGGTGTTCTTTACTGCCGGGGATTTGAATACGCCCGTGGTGGAACGCTATTTCACGTGGATCCGGAGCGGCGCGTTTCAGGTTGGCTGGGATTTCTCAGTCGACCGGCTTACCGTGATCATGCTGTTCGTGGTGACCGGCATCGGTACGCTGATTCATGTCTATTCCGCCGGCTACATGGCGCATGACGACAGCTACCCGCGCTTCTTCGCCTATCTCAACCTGTTCATGTTCTTCATGCTCACGCTGGTGCTGGCGGCGAATTATTTGCTGCTGTTCATCGGCTGGGAAGGCGTGGGCCTCGCGAGTTACCTGCTGATCGGCTTCTGGTACAAGCGCCAGGCGGCTACCACTGCCGGGAACAAAGCCTTCATTGTCAACCGGATCGGCGATTTCGGCTTCATGCTGGCCATGCTGCTGATTGTCGTAAATTTCGGAACGCTTGATTTTGGGTCTGTTTTCTCGGCCGCGCCAGGCAAGCCGGTAGCGACGCTAACCACCATCTGCCTGCTGCTACTGGTGGGAGCCTGCGGAAAGTCCGCGCAGTTCCCGCTATATGTTTGGCTGCCGGATGCGATGGAAGGTCCCACCCCGGTTTCCGCTCTGATTCACGCCGCGACCATGGTGACGGCGGGCGTCTATGTGGTGACGCGCTCGGCCGTCCTGTTTACGCATGCGCCGGCGGCAATGGAAGTGGTGGCGGTCATCGGCCTGTTTACCGCCATCTTCGCGGCCTCCATCGGCCTGCTGCAGAACGATATCAAGAAGATTTTTGCGTATTCCACGGTTTCGCAACTGGGATACATGTTCCTCGCGCTGGGCTGCGGCGCTTTTTCCGCCGGGCATTTACCACCTGATGACGCATGCGTTCTTCAAAGCGCTGCTCTTCCTGGGAGCCGGCAGTGTGATTCACGCCTGCGGAGGCGAACAGGATATCCGCAAGATGGGCGGTCTCCGCCGCCTTACCCCGGTTACTTTCGCCACCCTGATCTGCGCCGGCCTGGCTATCGCGGGCATCCCCCCGTTTTCCGGATTCTTCAGTAAGGATGCGATTCTGGTGGCCGCTTACCATCACGCGCCCTGGATGTTCTGGGTGGGCGTGATTACCGCCGGCATGACCGCGTTCTACGTGTTCCGCGCCCTGTTTGTGACGTTCTTCGGGCAGTATCGCGGCACTGCGCATCCCCACGAATCTCCGGTTTCCATGACCGGTCCGCTGGTCATTCTGGCGCTGCTGTCCGCGGGGGGCGGCTTCATTCTGATTCCGAAGTATCTGGACACCCTTTTCCCTGTGACTGAAGCCGCCGAGAACATGATGCTCGTGATCGTGTCTGTGTCCGCTGGTGTCATCGGAATCGCGATCGCCGCCTTCCTGTATCTGAGGGAATCACGGGTTCCGGCGGGGCAGGGCGGCCCGCTCTATTCGCTGGTCGCCAACAAGTATTACGTCGACGAAGTCTACAACGCGGCGCTGGTGCGTCCCCTGGTCGCCGGTTCGCGCACGGTGCTCTGGCGCGGTATGGATCAGGGTGTGATTGATGGCATCGTCAATGCTTTTGGGCACCAGTCCCGCAGCATCGGTAATCTCCTGCGCCGCATCCAGTCCGGCAGCATTCGGTCCTACGCCACCTGGGTGGTCTTCGGCTCGGTGGTGCTGATCGTCGCCATGACCATCGTGGGGACCGGCCGATGAACCCGCTCGATATTCTGCTTCTGATTCCGCTGGCAGCGTTCGTCGTCGTTATATTCATGCCGAAAGGCAGCCCAGGCCCCATCAAAGCCTTCGCACTGTTCGCTTCGCTTTTGTCTTTCGTCATGGCGCTCGCGGTTGCTTTCGGCTACCACGTTGGCGCGCCGGGTCAGCAGTTTTCCACTGATGTTATCTGGATCGCGAACCCGGAGATTCACTATCACGTGGGACTGGATGGCGTCAGTCTCTGGCTGGTGGTGCTCTCGGCGTTTCTGACGCCGGTTGCCATTCTGCTCTCCTGGCGTTCGGTGCGCAAAAACGAAAAGCAGTTCTTCGCGCTGATGCTGCTGCTGGAGTTCGCGCTCATCGGGGTTTTTTCCGCGCTGGACCTGGTTCTGTTTTATGCCTTCTGGGAACTGACGCTGGTGCCCATGTACCTGTTCATTGGTGTGTGGGGCGGGGAGCATCGCATTTACGCCACGCTGAAGTTCTTTGTCTACACTTTCGCCGGCTCCGTTTTGATGCTGGCGGCCATCATCTTTCTGTCCAACCGCGCGGGCACTTCGAACTACAGCACCATTCTCGATATGGTCACAAGCGGCAAGCTGGCTCTCAGCACCAATGAAGAGCTGCTTCTGTTTCTGGGGTTCCTGGTCGCCTTCGCCATCAAGCTTGCGCTTTTCCCGGTGCATACCTGGCTGCCTGACGCGTATACAGCCGCGCCGGCTTCGGCCACGATGATGCTTTCCGCCGTGATGGCGAAGATGGGGACTTATGGGCTGATTCGTTTCTGCCTTCCGTTCTTTCCCGTGGCCGCGCGCCGCTGCGCTCCCTGGATTGCGGTATTGGCGATCATCAGCATTCTTTACGGCGCGTTGATCGCGATCGTGCAGCCGGATTTCAAACGCCTGATCGCGTACTCGTCCATGAGCCACATCGGGTTCATCGTGCTCGGCATTTTCTCCTTTACGCAGCTTGGCATGGATGGCGCTGTTTATCAGATGATCTGCCACGGAGTTACCACCGGCGCTCTCTTCGTTCTGGTCGGTTTCCTCGAGCAGCGTCAAGGATCGACGGAGATTGCCGATTTCGGCGGCGTGGCCGGGGTTGCTCCCTGGCTTTCCGCCGCGTTTCTCTTTGCCTCGCTCGCCAGCATCGGTTTGCCGATTCTCAACAACTTCGTCGGCGAATTTTTGATTTTGCAGGGTACGGCACAGGCGAACTTCAGCTGGGCTGCCTGGGCCGCCCTTGGGGTCATTCTCTCGGCGTGCTACATGCTGTGGATGTACCAACGGGTTTTCTATGGTGAGGCGCGCGCCCCTATTGCAGACCTGAATGGCCGCGAATGGGCGTGCATCGTCCCGCTGGCGGCAATGATGCTCTGGATGGGGGTTTATTCCCAGACCTTCCTCCCGGCGGTCAGCAGCACGGACTCGCAGATTCTGGAGCAGAGCCGAGCCAACATGCCTCTCCGCGTGCAACTGGAGTCTCCCGATGCTCGCTGAAGCGTTCACTTACACCACGCCGGGCGCCGATGAAGTGCTCCGGCTGCTGCCCGAGCTGATCCTATCCGCCGCAGGGACCGCCATGATGGTCCTGATCCCGCTGGCGAAGGATCGTTATCCGAACCTGTTCGGCAACTTCTCCATTCTGGCGATTCTGGCCGCGCTGGCTGCTTCCCTTTCCGCTTTCACCGACCCCGGAGCGGCTTTCTCCAATCTGCTGGTGGTGGATGGCTTTGCGACATTCTTCCGCGTTCTGGTGCTAAGCGTGGGCGTGACCACGGTGCTGTCGTCTTACCGTTTCCTGCGGCGCGATCAGACCGAGCCGGGCGAATTTCACGGCCTGCTACTGTTCTCGCTGGCGGGCCAGTGTCTGATGGTGTCGGCGAATTCGCTGATTGTCATCTTCATTGGGCTCGAGATCTCCTCCATTGCGACTTACATCCTTTGTGGCTATTTGCGCGACGACAAGCGCGCCAACGAATCGGCGCTGAAATATTTCCTGCTGGGTTCGTTTGCCACGGCGTTCTTTCTTTATGGCGTCGCTATCATCTACGGCGCCACCGGCTCTGCCAACCTGACCGACATTCGCCGCGTGCTGATCAGCGCCGCTGCGCCGCCCATCACCATGGTGGGCATCGCGATCGCGCTGATGATCGTCGGCCTCGGCTTCAAGATTTCGGCCGCGCCGTTTCAGATGTGGGCGCCGGACGTCTATCAGGGAGCGCCCACCCCGGTGACTTCGTTCATGTCTGCGGGACCGAAAGCAGCGGCTTTCGCCATCTTCCTGCGTATCTTCATGACGGCTTTCCAGAACGAGGCGCATAGCTGGGAACCGCTGGTTTGGCTGTCGGCCCTGCTGTCCATGACCATCGGCAACTTCGGCGCGCTGCTGCAAAACAACATCAAGCGCATCATGGCTTACAGTTCCATCGCCCACGCGGGCTATGTTCTGGTTGCGCTCGCGGCTTGTTCACAGATCGGAACCGCAGCGGCTATGTTCTACCTGGCTGCTTACGCCTGCATGAACATCGGCATGTTCGCGGTGATTGTGCATCTTTCGGGCAAGGGCGAGCGGCGCCTCAGCATCGACGATTTCTCCGGCCTCGCCACCAAGCAGCCCGTCACCGCGGCGCTGCTTACCGTCCTGATTCTCTCTCTGATCGGCGTGCCGCTGACCGGCGGCTTCTTCGGCAAGTTCTATATCTTCAAGGCCGCGCTGCAATCCAACCTGATTCTGCTGACTATCCTGGGCCTGCTGAACAGCGCGGTAGCGGCGTATTACTACCTGCGCATCCTGGTCGTGATGTACATGCACGAACCGGGTGAAGTGACCAGCAACATCGAGCCGCTGCCGTTCTCACTGAAGGCCGCGCTCATCATTCCAGTCGTGGGAACGTTCATTCTCGGGATTTTCCCCGGCGCGCTGATCGATTTCGCGAACCGCTCCGCAGTCTGGAAGTAGGATCACGGCGCGGGAGCGGCACTGGTCGCGCTGAGTTTCCAGATTCCCGCCTGCTGACTGAATTGCAGTGAAGCGCCGTCGCTGATACTCACGTTGATCACGCCGGGGGTGGAACGATCCACCTTGGCCGTCAGCGCTCCCGATCCGTCCAGCCCCGCCGGCGTCAGCATGGTGAGCAGAGGCGTCCCCGCTCCCGCCGTCCAGGCGGCCTGGATCGTTGTGTATTTCTGCAAATAAGGCGCAGTGGTGGTCTGGCACCACGGATCCTTCGGAGCCTGGCAGGAAAGCGCGTCATAAACCCACGAACTCGCCGATGTGCCCGCGTGAAACGAAGGCTTACCCGCCGCGGCTGCGATTGCTGTCGACGGACCATCGAAGGTGGCGATCAACTGCGACGAATTGCCCGTCATCGTGAAGCCACTCGACCCATTCAGGCTGGTGCTCTGGCCCGATTGATAGTAGGACACAATCGATCCCGCTCCCGCCGTCTGCACGTCATCGAGGACGATGCCCAGTTGCGACGACCCATTCGTATACATCGTGAACACACGGCGAAAGCTGGAAACACCAGCGTACGCTTTCGAAGCGTCCAGCGTGGCCGAGCGGAAGGCGATGTTGTTGAGGCTGGCGCTGGTATCCATGACGGCGACGTTGGAATTCGCGAGTCCCGGAAATTTGCCGTCAATCGAGAGGACGGAGTGATTCGGAGCGTCCGGCAGATAATATCCCGGATCAATGAGGAACAACTCGCCGCGGCTTTGCACCACGAACGAACCGGTGTCGTTCTCGTGATGCAGATTGGTGGCGACCTCATGGTTGGAAGTGCCTTTGATCCCGATGTAGAACGGCGTCGCGATTGTGGAATCCGAGCGGAGCGCGGCCTGTTGCACCGAATCGTTTACCTGCAGCGTTGGAAACCCGGAAAATGCGGCGGGAAACACAGAGTTCCGCCACATGAATGCGAACGCGGGATAGTCTCCGCCTCCTGACCAGGCGCCCACCGCCCGGTTCTGATAGATGCCGGTCCCGTTCATAATCTGCGACTTCAGATAATCTGCCAGGTAAGTCAGGTTTGGCAGGCCAAATCGATTATCCGCGTCCACCAGCATTCCCAGCATGTAAGCCTGCGGCTGCGCGTCATCGAAGGTAGACCATTGCGTGCCGTCCCAGATCGAGTTCACCCAGTTCTGAAAGTTCGCAAAGTAGCTGCCGCCCGAAAACATGCCGCCATCCGCTGGGCTCACACCCAGCATCGCGTTTGTGTTTTCCAGAGCGTGCGTGAAGGTAAGCGCGGCGGTCATGCCGTAACCCGCGTACAGGGGACCTTCGGCGTACCCGCCATCCGCCGTCCACGCCACAGTCAGCCACTTCTTTATCCGCGTCACCGCGTTTGCCGCCTCGGTCCGACCAGTCGTGGCTACCCAGGGCGCGCCAATCGCATAGCCTCTTACCGATTGAATGCTGTTCACCAGCGAAAGCGCCACAATTCCCGCTCCGGCGTTGGCGACCGCCACGCGATTGGGCCATCCAGCGGAACCGGTGACCTGATCGTCGTTGGCATGTTCCACGTAGTAGTACGATCCCAGGGCGTTGCGCAGATAAGTTTGATACTGCGCCCGCTCCGCTGGCGTCAGAATCGGAAAGAACTGATCATAGAACTGCGCGATCTGGGACGCGTAGTTATACAGATACATCTGCCACGATGCATAAGGAACCGTAAACTGGAGCCGGTTCAGTTCACCTGTAGGAAGTCCTGACAGCCCGGCTAAGTTCTGGCCCAGCGAATCGGAAGAAAGCAAGGCCTTATAGGTGGGATAGAGAGTCATATCCCCGGAGAGAGCGATCTGGTATCCCATATCCCAGAAATCCGGAGCGCCGCCGGTTCCGGAACCCTGACCCGCCCCCGGCGTTACCCCTTGCACGATCGGATAGACATAGCTCGCGAAGTTCGGATCGGTCCATCGCGCCTGCAATGTCGCAAGAGTGATGCTGTTGAACTGAAGGTAAGGATGCGGCGCATAGCCGAAGCTAAGTTTGCCGGAAGCGGGATAAGTCGCCGGGTTGGAACTGTCATAAGCGACGACTGTTCCACTCGCGCAGGTGACCAGAAGGCTCGGCGGCCCGGCGACGCCTGACGGCACAACCACGGACAGCTGCAGCGGGTTCACATACGTGACAAGCGCCGGATTGCCCGCGATGGTCACGGTGGACGTGGGGTCGAAACCCGCGCCATAAATCTGCACAGTTCCGTCGGCTGTGGTCGCCGGGTTCAAAGGAACTTCAAAGGGATCGATGCGCGACACGACCGGCTTCGAATACGTCAGACCAGGGTAGTACTCCGCATCGATGCCACCGCGCTGAATGTGCATCGGGTAGTTCCCGTCCGGTTCGCCGGGAAGAATGGCCGACAGCGTCGTGGGGCTGACGAACGACGCCGTGGCTGTTTTCAGAGTGCCGGCCTGACCCACTCTTAGTGTGTAAGGAGAGTCGCCGCTGAAGTTACTACCGCTGATCAGGATGGTATTGCCGGATTGATACGTTGTGGAACCATTTGCCGGAGTCACGGAGCTGATGGTCGGGACTGCGGCGGATTGTCCAGACCGGCCGCGCATATTCGTCACCTTCACCGCGGCCTGATACGGCGTAAGCCCAGCCGGTCCGATCGTCACAAGACTGACATATTGAAGGCTGTCCAAAAGATGGCCCGACGGAATCGCCATGGTGTAGGTGTAATACGGAACCGTTCCATTCTGATACTGATCGGTATACACGTTCCATGTCAGATTGTTGACGCTGTCGCGAATCACTTCAAACGTCCAGCGCCAGTAAGGAATGGGTCCGCCGTTGGACGCCTGCGGCCACGGGAAGCTTTCGTTGTGCGCTCCGCCCGTACCGCCGGGCTGTCCCACCATCCAACGCCACTCCCGGCTCAAACTCAGACTCGCGAAGGAGTTACCCGTGAACATGCTGTTCAACTCGCCGGAACGCATATCCACCATTGGCCCTGACGGCCACAGTGCCACGACAATCGCGCTGTCGGCTTTACCCATTGAACCCGGTACCGCCGTGCTTAGCGCCACAATCACACCACCCGGCTGGGCTTTCTGCCAGATGCTCACCGGGTACACGTCAAACTGGAAGTGAAAGGGAGAGTTACCGGCCGCCCACGGCGCGTACGCCAGGCCAGAGCCTAAGTCGTTTCGTCCAAAGAAACCTGGCGTGGTTCCGTAGACAGTTGCTTTGTCGGAAGGGTCCCACCACCGCAGCGTATTTGGAAGGCTGGACTTAATGGTCCACTGCTGGGTGGGCAAAGACGAATCAAAATATTCCTGAAAGTAAGTGCTTGTCTGGGAAAATGCGGACAAAGATAGCAATAAGGAGAGAATGAGAACTCGGATCATATGGCGGTCCACCACAAGCGTAACAGAGGAAATGTAAAAAATATCACCATTATTATTTTGGGAGTCGTCGTCTGTCTGCACACCCTAAGTGCCGCTGCTCCCCTGATTCATCAAACTTTTGAATTCGATTCGGGAGGCTGGATCCCATTCGGCGCGGGCAGCCACGTCCGCATCACACATACCCCCGCTGAAGTGAAAACGGGCGACGGCTCTCTCGCGTTCGATTACGACGCAGCGCACAGCCCTTCGCTGGCGGTCTTCCCAGTGAGACAGCCGCTGGGCGCCATGCGGTCGCTCAGCTTCTGGCTGAAGACTGACGCTGCGGCGCCGATCTCTGTTTTGCTCAATGAAAACGAGCCCGGCGGCCGTTACATGAGCGTTGTCTGGTCGCCCGCGAATACATGGCAGTACATCGCGCTGCGGCCCACCGACTTCGTTCTGAACGAAGCGCCCGCAGACCCGCGCGATCCCGATAATCGCCTCGACACGGACCGCCTGCATTCTATCGGCCTGCTCGACTTAGGCCAGATTCTCGGCCCCGCGCTCAAATCGGCAGATCTCCCCATTGCCGTCGATCTGAAAACAGGCAAACACAGCTTCTTCCTCGACGACTTCGAAGTCTCCGCCGACGCACTGCCGGCTCCCAAGGCTGATCCCGACGGCATCGCCCTCGATCCTTTCGACCGGCCGTTCCTGCAATGGTTCACATTGGGTGGAGCCGAGCTTTCGTATGAAAACCACGGCATGCGCGTACGCTATGTACAGGAAGCAGACCGGTATCCTATCTTCTCGAAGATCCTGCCGCCTCTGGATCTTCGCGGCTGGAACCGCCTTGCCTTCGATATCTCATCCGAGCAGCCGGCGCAACTGGTCCTTTCATTGGAAGAACACAATCCCGGGAAGGCTCGCGGTCCGCGCTACAGCACCACGGTAGAGGTTTCCGGCGGAGGAAAAGTTGACCATCGCGCGGTAGTCTTCTCCGCGTTTACGGCGGATCCCAACGGACCAGCGGATGCGGACGGGCTACTGAACCTCGATCAGATCAAAGTGATTTCGATTCTCGACATCACCGGTGCCACCGCAAGCCGGACGGCGGCCAACTCACTCTGGATCGGCAACATCCACGTCAGCGAAAAGAGTCGCTGAAATTACCGCCACATCTGCACAGCAACGAAAGACTGCGCGGCGGCCGAGTGATAGATCCGCTCAGTCGCCTTTTGGAAGTCACCGGTTTTCGCATTATAGATATCCACAAACTTCTGCGGATTCAGATCTACCAGCGGAAACCAGGTACTCTGCACCTGCACCATGATCCGGTGCGACTTGCGGAACGTGTGATTCACATCGGGCATACCGAATTCCACCTGCGCGACCTTGCCCGGTTCGAAGGGCTCCGGCTTTTCGAAGCTGTTGCGAAAACGCCCGCGCATCGCCTCGCCACGAACCAGCTGCTGGTAGCCGCCCATGTGAACTCCGGTCGGGTTCGGATCGGGATCGGGAAACGTGTCCGGGTAAACGTCAATCAGCTTTACAACAAAATCAGAATCTCCGCCGGTGGTGGAAACATGCAGGAGCGGACGCAGCGGGCCTCCGATGGTCACATCGTCTTCCAGCGGTTCCGTCTGATAAACCAGCACGTCCGGGCGCGATGCCGCGAAGCGCTGATCTTCCGTCATGTGCTCCCGCGTCATGCCGTATGCCGTCGAGCCGATGAACGGCACCGCCTTGGCGGGGTCGCTGATGTATTCGTCGTAGTCGCCGCCGGCCGTGGGAGCATTGAAGCTCAGCTTTCCGTTCGCGCCCAAATACAGCCGCGCCGCCACTGCTTTCCGCGGCGGCCATGAATCGTACTGCCGCCAAACGTTTGTGCCCGTCTCGAAAACATAGGCTTCCGGCAAATTCATCGCTCCCTTGTTCTTCAGATAATGCTGGAAGAACGGGAGCTCAATATTCTCGCGATAAAAAGCAGCGGTTTTCGAGTTGAATCGAATGTTCCCCAGCGCCTCTCCCTCGCTTCGGGACCAACCGCCGTGATACCAAGGGCCCATCACCAGAATATTGGTGGCGTTCGGGGATGACTTTTCAATCGAGTAATACGTATTCAGCGCCCCAAACAGGTCCTCCGCGTCGAACCATCCGCCCACTGTCATCACCGCCGGCCGGATATCCCGCAGGTGCGGGCGCAGGTTGCGCGCCTGCCAGTAGGTATCGTAATTGGGATGTTGCATCATCTCGTTCCAGAAGGGGACGTCGTTCTTGAAATACTTTTCGTTGACGTTGCTCAACGGCTCCAGCTTCTGGAAGAAAGTGTAGCCGTCGGGAGTCCCCGGATCGAACCTTGTTCCCGTCTTGATGGAAGGTTCCGGACGCGGGTGGCCAAACCCCGAAAAGAAGTTGAACGCATGCGGCAGATACAGCGTGCCGTTGTGGTGAAAATCGTCGCCAATGAACCAATCGGTGATGGGCGCCTGCGGGGAGGCGGCTTTCAGCGCGGGGTGCGCGTGGATCACGCCGGCGGCCGTGTAGAACCCGGGATACGAAATGCCCCACATCCCCACCCGTCCGTTGTTGTTTGGCGTGTTCTTCACCAGCCACTCGATGGAATCGTAGGTATCCGTGCTTTCGTCAATGCCTTCTTTGCCGGTCTGCTGCGGGCGCATGTTGACGAATTCGCCTTCGGAAAGATATCGTCCACGCACATCCTGATACACAAAGATGAACTTGTCTTTGGCGAAGAGTTCGGATGGCCCTAGCGTGGGCCGGTAGAGATCCTCACCATATGGCGCAACGCTGTACGGAGTACGGTCGAACAGGATCGGCCATTGCTGCGTCTCGTCCTTCGGCACATACACCGAAGTAAACAGGCGCTTGCCGTCGCGCATCGAAATATAGTGTTCGTATTTCGTGTAATTGGCTTTGATGTAGTCGACGCCCTGCGCGGAAACAAGCGTTGCCGAGAAGGCGCTTAAGAGAAACAGGTAAACACATCGCATAGAATGGCGGGACTGAAGCCTGGCTTGCAACCAATTTACACTGTTCGGCGAGCCGTGGCTTAAACGCTTACCGGCCCGCGGGGTAGCAGCCGAGCACCTGAAGCATGTCGGCCAATTCGCGAAGGTGTCCCAGGGCATTCTGCACCGTTGGCTCGTTCACATGACCCAGGAAATCCAAATAAAACAGGTATTCCCATGGTTTACCCCGCAACGGCCTCGACTCGATTTTCGTCAGGTTCACATCCCGCAGCGCAAATGCCGCGAGCGAGCGGAACAGCGCGCCCGGCACGTTGCGGGTGGTAAACACGACAGAGGTCTTGGCTTTGGCGGGGGGCGGCAGGCTGGCATCGGCCGGCCGGCGCAGCAAAAAGAACCGGGTGAAGTTGCGCCGGTCGTCTTCGATGGAACGGCGCAGGATGCGCGCGTCGTAGTTCTCCGCGGCAACCGACGATGCGATCGCCGCCGCATCGTTCATCTTCTCTTCAACGATCATCTTCACGCTTCCCGCTGTGTCATAAAAGGGTACGCGCTCGATGGCAGGGTATTTTGCGAAGAACTCGAGGCATTGCGCCAAAGCCACCGGGTGGGAATAGACGCGCCGCACCTTCCCAAACGTCACCCCCGGGGGCGCGATCAGGTTGTGGACGATGCGAACGTTGGTTTCGCCCACAATCGGCATGCCGTACTTCAACAGGTGGTCATAGTTTTCGTGCACCGAGCCGTGCAGAGTGTTTTCGATGGGAATCACCGCGCCGTCCACCTTTCCTCCGGCCAGTGACTGAAAAACGTCGTCGAAGCGATTGCACGGAGTAACCTGGGCCTTGTCACCCAAAAGCTGCCGCACTGCCTGCTCGCTGAAGGCGCCCCGCTCCCCCTGAAACGCAATTTTCGCTTTATTTCTCATCCGGACCGTCCCACCGCTTCGTATTGTCTACCGGCAGACCCAGGAGGTCCATGATCCTCGCTACGCTTTGGTCCACCAGATCCAGAACGGTCTCGGGCTTATGGTAGAAAGCCGGAATCGGCGGTGCGATGATCGCCCCCATCTCCGCCAGGGACGTCATGGTCCGCAGATGACCGAGGTGGAAAGGCGTCTCTCTGACCATCAGGATCAGTTTTCGCCGTTCTTTGAGTGTGACATCCGCCGCCCGGATCAGCAGGTTGGAACTGATACCGCACGCGATCGCCGACATCGTGTGAATCGAACAGGGAACCACCACCATGGCGTCCGTCCGGAAGGATCCACTAGCGAGGCGAGAGGCAATGTCTTCAAGAGGATAGGAATACGAAGCCAGCGCTTTCAGTTCGGCCGCCAGCATTCCGGTTTCGATGAAAAGCGTCTTTTCCGCGGATCGCGTGAGGATCAAATGGGTCTCGGCCGCCGGGCGAAGGTGCTTCAACAGTTGAATGGCATATAACGAACCGCTCGCACCCGTCACTCCGACCACAATTTTTTCCAATTTTCGCCTTTCCGCGCGAGCACCGTTCTATTTCCGGAACGGATTTAAGAAATTGCGACTTGCTGGTAAACGAAGTCCAACGGTATACTTGCCGTCGATAGTGGTCACAATCCAATTACCATTCAGCCGATTACGTACAGGGCAGGACGCCGTGCCACGACCCGGATCATAGCATGGAGACGGACGAGCCAGGTCAACGGCTGAAGCAGGCCCGTGAACGTCTGAACCTCAGGTACCGAGACGTAGAGGACGCGAGCAACCAGATCGCCCGGCGACGCGGCAGCGACGAGTTCGTTATTGCGCTCAGCCGCCTCTCTGACATCGAAAACAAAGGTACGGTCCCCTCCATCTTCCGGCTTTATACCCTTTGCACAATATATCGACTGGAAGTTACGGATGTGATGGAGTGGTACGGAGTTAACCTTGCGAATCAGGCGAATGACGCGGCCAGCATCGAAATCAAAGGCACGCACCCCATCCGCTTTGGCGCATACCAGTCCGGCGATGTCCAAATGCCCCTCGCGCTCGATCCCGGGGTCGATCTAAAGAAGACCACGTTCCTCAGTCGCATGGTCCAGCGCTGGGGGAAGCTGCCGCTCTCTCTGCTGGGCGCTGTCGAAGCGCGCCGCCTTCGGTTCGCGTTTGTGGGTTCAGAAGACTGGAGCATGTACCCGCTGATCCGGCCCGAGTCTCTGGTAATGATCGACGACACCCAAAAGAAAATAGTGAATTCGGGCTGGACGGATGAATATGACCGGCCTATCTATTTTCTGGAACACCGCTCCGGATATTATATTGGCTGGTGCTATTCGAACGAGAAACAAGTCATTCTTCTGTCTCATCCCTCGTCCCAACAGCCCCCTCAGGTGTTCGCCGCCAATGAGATCGACGTTTTGGGACAGATCACCGGAGTGGCGATGAGTCTGGAAGGTCCGCGGAAACGGAATACTCACGCCTGAGCAGAACCAGGATTGCCTTCACATCGCTTAGGAATAAACTGAGCTCTTCCTCCCGGACTCGCGCCGGCGCGAATGCCGCAAATGGCGGGGATCTGGTCCAGTTTGAGATAATCAGGTCCGGTTCTCCGTCTATCGTCAACAGGTAGCGGTCCAAATCCCGTTTCTGCTCTTCGAGGCTCAGACACAGCCAGTCCGCGAAAGTATTACTGTGGCTGCGTCGCATGGTCCGGTCCGCTTCGCGATCGCTGTATTTTTGTGCAAACCCAAAGTGCTGGTAGACGCCCGTGTTCGGGTCGCGGAGTGTCGCGAGATACACCAGCCGCCCGAAAAGGGAGGGTATCTGTGACAATGTCCGCCGCCACAGTTCCGCAGCCGGGCTTTCATCCAGAAGCATGAAACTGTTTCGAGCATACACCAACTTTGGGTACCTGAGTCACACTCCCGACTGGAAAGGATTGAGAAAACCGGGTTTTGCGCGGATTTTCACAATCATGTTCCAGATTTGAAAAACAAAAATCCAATTCTGCGCAATCTGCGCCGATGTGGGTCACACTCGTCTCGTCCGGTAACAAAAAACTTTAAAAAAGGAACCCAACACTATGATTCGCTCAATCGCCGTCTTCGCCGTTTTCACCGTTTCCCTGCTTGCGCTTCCCGTCCGCTCGGTCAACATCATTCCCTTGCCGGCATGCGACCCCAACTGCCCGTTCGTGAAGTAAAGGGCGGCAATCTTAGGTCCAGTCCAAAATTCAAACTAACTAATAAGGAAAAATATGATTCGCTCAATCGCTCTCGCCGTCGTTTTCGCCGTATCCCTGCTCTCGATGCCGGTTCGTACGGTCAACATCATTCCCTTGCCGGCGTGTGACCCGAACTGCCCCTTTGTGAAGTGACGCTTCAGAAACCGCCGAAGGAGAGTATATGATCCGCTCTATCGCGCTGCTCGCGGTTTTCGCCATGTCGCTAATGGCTGTGGCCCCGAAAACAGTCAACATAATTCCGATGCCGGCATGCGACCCGAACTGTCCTTTTATTCAGTAGTACTGAATTTACCACCGAAGTCTTTAGTTGCATCGGTCCGGTGTCGTACTATACTGGTTCTGGACAGGTCATGGGATTCTTTGTAGCGGCATCGCTGGGGTCCGCCTGTGCTGCGCTCGGATGTGCCTGGCTGGTTTTCACGCGAGGATTGGTTAAGATATATCCGGCATTTTTTGCTTACTTAATTTCACAATCTATCTTGGTTGTATCTTCGGATATAGTCGGCCCGCGTTCCGGCCTCTACGCGTGGATTTATATCATCGGATATCCGCTTACTTGGGTGGTCTACTGTCTGGTGGTGAAGGAACTTTACGCGCACATCTTCGCCAATTATCCAGGAATCGCGATGTTCGGGAAATGGAGCATCTATGCGGCGGTTGTTCTTGCCGGAATCGGTGCAGCGGCCAGCAAGGTTCTTACCCGCGAATCCCTTTCGCAAAAAGCAACAATTCTGATCCTTTTCGAGTCCGCGGGACGTGGTGTGGTGTTTTGCCTGGCTGTCCTGATTGTGATGCTGCTCCTTGTTATTGCCCGTTACCCGCTGCAGCTTCACATGAATGTTCTCATTAACTGTATCTTTTTCAGCGCACTGCTGCTGGTGGAAGCCGGAGGCATCCTGGCCGAGCATCTGACCGGCCTGCGCAACACCATTCGGATTGACACCGGCTTTATGATCTTTGACGCCTGCTGCTTTGCGGTTTGGGCTATGCTGCTAAGCCGCGAGGGAGAGACAAAGGTAGTCCGGTTGCGCCGCAATTTCCCGGAAACTGATCTGCTTCGCCATCTGGATATGCTGAATGGTATCGTTCTCGGTTCCAGTCGTAGATAATTTCAGGTTCTCTTATCTTATTCTTGCGTTTCCCATAAATATCGGTTATGCTTCGATCACTGCCTGACCGAGGCGGGAAACACTAGAATGACTATCGCCTTTTACGCGCTGGCTTCAATTTCAGTCATCCTGTTCCTGGTTTTGGGAATCAGGCTGTTTCAATTGCGCTTCGCCGCCGGGAAAACCGGGCCGGCGATCCCGGAGATCGATCCTTCCCGCTACCTGCCCATGCAGCGGATGCTCCGCGAAGAGGAATTCCAGTTTCTGGCAAGACAGGGTCTGGATCCGCGATCGATTCGTCAACTGCGCGCCGAACGCCGCGCAATCTTTCGGAAATACCTGCGCGCTCTTTCTCTGGATTTCTCGCATATCGCAAGCGCCATCCGTTTCGCCATGCTGGAATCGAATGTCGCCCGGCCCGAACTCGCCACTGCGCTGTTCCGCGCCCGCGCGATCTTCGCGTATGCCGTCCTGAAAGTGAATGTCCGCTTGACTGCTCATGCGTTGGGCATCAGTACCGTAGCTATCGAAGTACGTCCACTCATTGAGGCGCTCGAAGTCATGCGACAGCAGTGTGGCAGCATCGGCAACCTCGCCGCTTCAGCCGCGTAACAACTTCGGTATCCTAAGGGAGGGCAATGAACGATGCTCTTCCACTCTGGCGGCGTAGTCTTTCCCGCTTCAGCCGTTCTCTCCAGCGCGAAGACCGCGTTGCTATCCTCCTCAGCTTTGTAATCGGCGCGCTGGTCGGCCTTGTCGTTGTAGCTTTCATCCTGCTGACCGGTCGCCTTGCTGCGCGCATGTATCCGCCCACCAGCGCGGCCTGGCGGAGAATCTTCGTTCCCGCTGCCGGAGCGCTCGTCTCGGGCGTCATGCTGTACCGCTACTTTCCCGATGCCCGGGGCAGCGGCATTCCCCAGACTAAATTCGCCATTTTCATCTACAACGGTTACATTTCCCTCAAAACCGTAATAGGAAAATTTGTTTGCTGCTCCATTTCGCTCGCCAGCGGTGTGGCTCTCGGACGCGAAGGTCCCTCGGTTCAAATCGGCGCCGGTATCGCTTCGGTTCTGGGCCGCCGCTTCGGGTTGAGCCCCGCGGCCGTCAAGTCGCTTGTGCCCGTAGGCGCTTCCGCCGCACTGGCGGCCGCGTTCAATACGCCCATCGCGGCCGTGCTCTTCTCGCTCGAAGAGATCCTGGGTGATCTGCACGCCCCCGTCATCGGCTCCGTAGTCATCGGTTCGGCCACCTCGTGGATGATCCTCCACCTGATCCTGGGCGACGAGCCGCTGTTCCATGTTCCCGCCTATCAGCTCGTCTCTCCGGTGGAGTTCGCGATCTATGCCCTGCTCGGTTTGATCGGCGGCCTGGGCTCGGTCGTCTTTGTCAAACTGCTCCTCGGTCTTCGCGTCTGGTTCCGCAGCCTGCCGCGATGGACTGCCTGGTTCCGGCCCGCCATCGGCGGTCTCGCCGTCGGACTCCTCGGCTGGTACGTTCCCGAAGTCCTCGGCGTCGGCTACGACTTCGTGGAGCGCGTGCTCGGCGGTGACCTGGCCCTGCAAACCGTGGTGATGCTCGCAGTGCTGAAGATCGTCGCGACGGCCACGTGCTACAGCTCCGGCAACGCCGGCGGTATTTTCGGACCCAGCCTGTTCATCGGCGCCATGATCGGCGGCGCCGTGGGCAGTGTCGCTCACGCGCTCTTCCCGCTGCAGACGGCCGGCCCCGGCGCCTACGCCCTCATCGGCATGGGCACCGCTTTTGCCGGCATCGTCCGCACGCCACTCACTTCCGTGATCATGATCTTTGAAATGACGCGCGATTATTCCATCATCGTGCCGCTTATGATCTCCAACCTCATCAGCTTTCTGGTTTCCTACCGTCTGCAGCGCGAACCGATTTATGAAGCCCTCGCGCACCAGGAGGGAGTACACCTTCCCGGCGGTGAGTCGCGCGATCAGCTGTCCCGTCTTCAGGTGGGCGGAGTCATGCAATCCGCTCCGGAGCTCGATATCGCGGGTCCGGCCGTCGAAGGGGATGAACCCCACGCTCACGTTCACCCGGACGATTCCCTGAGCATCGCCCTCGAACGCATGGGCACCGCGGGCGTCAGTGCTCTTCCGGTCGTCAGCCGCGCCAACCTGCGCCAGATCCTCGGCGTCGTCACCCTCCCCGACATTCTGAAAGCCTATGGCGTGAAGGAAAGCTGATGCGCCTGATCCTTACTGTCGCCGCCATTGTCGCAGGTGTGTACACGCTCGATGTGTTCCTCGCCGCACAGGAGCGCTCCGAAATCAGAGGCGACGCCGAACGCCTGTTCACCGCCGGCGAGCGTCAGTTGCATGCCGGCCAGCCCCGGGAAGCCATCCGCAGCATCAGCCGCGCCCACGCGCTTGAACGCGGCAACCGTCTGTACGAAACCGAACTCGCGTCCGCACAGCTCAACGCGGGCGATGCCGATGCCGCTCGCGCCACGCTCGAAGACGTTCTGCAGGAAGATTCCAACGACGCGCGCGCCAATCTCCTGATGGCCAGGGTGATGGTGGCGAAAGACCGCTACGCCGACGCTGATTCCTATTACCACCGCGCCATTTATGGCTCTTGGCCCGCCTCTTCGCGAAATGATCGCGACAATGCGCGTCTCGAACTCGCCCGAATGCTCGCCCAGCGTCACGAAGACGCCAAGCTGCTCTCTGAAGTGCTGCTACTGCAGAACGACACCGCCGCAGAACCTGCCCGCGAACGCACGGTCGCCGCTCTCTTTCTCGAAGCCGGTGCCGCCTCACGCGCGGAGGACGTTTATCGCCGGCTGATCCACGGCAACGCTTCCGTCACCGCGGAGGATTACGCCGGTCTCGCCCGCTCCGAAATGCTGCTGGGAAATTACGGGGCCGCGCGCAACGCCTGGCGCGAAGCGCTTCGAACGGATCCGGAGAACGACGGCTATCCCTCGCAACTGGACCGCGTGGAGCAGCTCGCCAGCCTCGATCCCACGCCCCGCCGCCTCAGCACGGCGGACAAATTCCATCGCAGCGAGGCCATCCTGAACATGGTGAAGAACGAGCTTGAGTCCTGCGCTCCGGGAGCTGCCGCCCCCGCGCCCGCCCCGCCGGCGAAGAGCGCAAAACCCGTGGTCATGACCAATGAACTTTCCGAAGCCATGCTCGAAAACGCCGAACGGCTCTGGAGGACTCGCAGTACCACCTGCAAGCAACCTCCGGAGCCGTTCGACGTACTGCCGGTCTTAATGAAAAAACTGACTCAGTGACTTACACAGCGAGGAACACTTTGTTCCCGCCGCGGTTCACCAGGAGCAGCGATTCCCCGCCGGACTGCTTCAGTGCGTGGCTGAAATCCTGCGTGTTGTTCACCGCCTGCCGGTTCACTTCCTGAATCACATCGCCTTCCTTCAGGCCCGAAGACGCGGCCTGGCTGCCCGGATCCACATCCGTTACCACCACACCCTTCGTGCTCGCGGGCAAGCCCAGCTGCTTCGCCGTCTGGGCGTCCAGGCTTTCCACCGAAACGCCCTGGAGGGACTTGTCGGAATCGGGAGCGTCATTGGCCGCGCGCTCCACTTTCTTCTCCTCCATGGCTCCCAGATGCGCCGTGACGTCCACATTCTGACCGTTGCGGAACACCTTGAGTTTCACCGTCTGCGCCGGGTTCATCATGCTGATGGCCATGCGGAGCTGGTTGCTTTCAACAATTGGCGTGCCGTTCACTTCCACGATCACGTCTCCCGTCTGCAAACCGGCTCGCTGTGCCGCGCTGTCCGGCATCACCTGGCTGATCAGTGCGCCCTTCGGTCCATCCAGATTGATCGCCTTCGCAATTGCCGGGGTCACTTCCTGCACCGCCACGCCGAGGGAAGCGCGTTCCACATGTCCGTTGGTAACGATCTGGTCCATCACCTGCCGCACCAGATTCACCGGAACCGCAAAGCCGATGCCCTGGTTGCCGCCGGAACCCGGAGCCAGAATCGCCGTGTTGATACCCACCAGTTCGCCGCGATCATTCACCAGCGCACCGCCGGAGTTGCCGGGGTTGATGGAAGCGTCCGTCTGGATGAAGTCTTCGTAGTCTTCGATGCCCAGACCGGCGCGGCCCGTCGCGCTGACGATTCCCATCGTTACGGTCTGCCCAACGCCATACGGATTACCAATCGCCAGCACCGCATCGCCCACCTGCAGCTTCGCGGAATTGCCCACGGTGATCACCGGCAGGCTGCTCGCTTCAATCTTCAGCACCGCGACGTCCGTCTTGGGGTCCGTGCCGATCACTTTGGCTTTGAATTCGCGGCGGTCCGGCAGAGTTACCCGCACATCCGTCGCGCCATCCACCACGTGATTGTTCGTCAGAATGTAGCCGTCGGGGCTCACCACCACGCCCGAACCCAGTCCGCCTTCCCGATGCGAGCGGGGCGCTTCCATTCCGCCGCGACCGTTGCCGCCGCCGAACTGATTGCCGAAGAACTGCCGCAGCATCGGATCCATCTCCTGCGCCTGCGTCTTCACTATTTTGGACGCCGAGATCTTCACCACGGCCGGCATGGCGATTTTAGCGGCGGGTGCCATCGTCACGCGGCTGGGACCTTCGTTCGGATCCGCCAGTTTAAGGTTGATGTGATTGGCCTGGAAGCTGGCGCGTGCCGCTGCCATTCCGCCACAAAGAGCCACCGCGCACAGAACCGCCGCGCTCTTCTGTTTTGTCGTTTTCAAGTAATGTCTCAGTTGCAAGGGAATCTTTTTCTCCTCGCTACTTCAGACGGACGGGGGGAGGACTGGTTTATCCCGGCGGGTCGGTATAGATGGCAGGGAGACCTGGTAGTTCCGGGCACGGCAGTACAACTCGGGCGTCCGGCTGCTTTCGATTCCCTCCGCCGCTGTCATAGTATGAGGCGTCTGGCGCTATCCGAAAAACTGCGGGTCCTGGGTTTATACGCCCGCCGTTACCTGTTCGGAAAGAGCTGGGCGGAACATGCCGCCAGTCTTCGAAAGCTGGCTGCCGGCGGCAAAGGTCCCGACGCACTTTCCCTGCAAACCGGCGGGCACGCCTTCGATTCGGAATACGGCACGTCCACCGGCGGCGCGGCCCACTTTTTCGAACTGGCTTCCGGGCGCCGTGTGGATGCGTATGCGACTGCTTACGTCGCCTCCCAGCCGAGTCTGGTCCGCCGCGCTCTGCGGCTGATTCCCGCCGGCGCGGATCGAACGTTTGTCGACCTCGGCTGCGGTGAAGGCCGCGCGCTCATCGTCGCCTCCGAGTTTCCGTTCCGCGCTGTCCTGGGCGTGGAACTCTCGCCCGCACTTTGCGCCACCGCGTCGGCGAATGCTGCTCTGGTGGCCCAGCGCTTCCCGGAACGCCCACTCATACAAATCGTGGAAGCCGATGCCGCCGAGTTCCCAGTACCAAACGGCGATCTGGTCGTCTTCCTTTATCACCCGTTTCAGAAACCCGTGATGAAACGCGTGCGCGCAGCGCTCGAAAAGGCGTGGCGTGACGGGCGGCGGAACGAATTGTATCTGATTTATTTGAATCCCGTGCTTGGCGGCTTATTCGACTGCTCTGCTGTTTTTCAGCGCTACTATGCCGGGATGCTGCCCCTTGAGGCGTCCGAACAGCGGTTCAGCGAGCAGCCGGACGAAGCGGTCGTGATCTGGAAAGCAGCTAATGATAAAGATCCCACGACGAGCGAAGCGGCAGTCGCTCCCATCCGCGTCAGTTCACCTGGATGGCGGGCGGATGTCGGCGGTGATCCTCCGCAGATGTCCAATTCTGCCCATTGCAATTCTTACTAAATAAGAATACAATATAACCTTAGTGGTATGTATTTGTACCTCGGATAGCGGGAGGAGCAGTAATGCAAAGCGGATGGAAGGCAGGGCTCGTTTTTTTAGCAGCGGCAGCGCCGGTTTTTGGGGACCTCGCCGCATTCAGCCCCAACGGGGTCGAGGTGGAATCTTCTGACAGCGGCGTCAATCTCGGCATGGTTTTCACGCCTCTAAGCAACATCAGAGTCACGGAACTTGGCTATTACAACATCAAGGCCATCTCGAATCCCGAAACAGTTGATTTGTTCGACAGCAGCGGTCACGTCCTGGCGAATGTGGATGTTACGCCAGGAGCCGTCGACGGCTACTATTTCGCCACTATCCCCAGCGTGCTGCTCACTGCGGGAGCCACATACACCGTGAGTTCGTATGCGCCGGATGGGTATGGCTACAGTTATGCCGCACCGCCGGTGGTGAACAGCGGCATCAACTTCGTCGGAACCACCTACCTGTATGCATCGGGTGTGGCTTTCCCCAACCAGAACTACGCTCCGGTGAAGGCTTATTACGGGCCCAATTTCGAGTTCACGACGGCCACGCCGGAACCAGGTTACTTCGCGCTGATAGCCGCTGGATTCACCATCGCCGCTCTTGTCCGGCTTCGTGCGAGTCGTACGCGGGTGTCCCGGACTTCTTCGGCCGCCTGACACCCCCAGGATCACCTCTGTACTCCCGCTTTCCGCGTTCCGCAGCAGCGACGGTAACCTTCGGGCGGCAAATTTCGCTACTGTAGTATCCTGAAAGACGAATCGGTTTCAACCCTATCCAGAGGTATCTGTATGAAAACCAAGCTCCGCAACCTGGCCCTGTGTGCCGCCGCCACTCTGCTTTTCGCGTTTACCGCGTCCGCCCAAGTCACCGCTCTCGAAGGCGTCGTCAAAGATGAAACCGGCAAACCCATTCAGGGCGCCATCATCAAGATCGAACGCAAAGACATCAAGGGAAATTATCAAGTAAAAACCGACAAGAAGGGGCACTATGGCCACTACGGCCTGCCCATCGGCACGTACAAAGTAAGTGTCGAAGTGGACGGTAAAGTTCGCGACAGCGTCGACAACGTTCGCAGCAAGCTCGGCGACCCCACGCCCCTGAATTTCGATCTCCATGCCGCTCAGCAGGAGAAAGCAGCCACCGCCGCGGCCAACGATGCCGGCCAGTTAACGAAGGAGCAGGCGCAGCGCATGACGCCGGAGCAAAAAGCCGCCTTCGAAAAAGCGCTGAAACAGCGCGAGGCTGATCTCTCGAAAAACAAAGCACTGAACGACGCCTACACTGCCGGTAAAGACGCGCTGGCCGCCAAGAATTACGACGCCGCCGTCGAAAATCTGACCAAGGCAAGTGAGCTCGATGCGAACCAAAACGTAATCTGGTCACAGCTGGCCGAGGCCTACATGGGCCAGGCGACCACCAAGACTGGCGCCGATCAGGATGCCCTGCGCCAGAAAGGTCTGGACGCTTATCAGAAAGCCATTGCGCTGAAGCCGGACGATGCCGCGCTCGAAAACAATTACGGCCTCGCGCTGGTCAAGGCCAAAAAGATCCCCGAAGCCCAGGAAGCTTTGAACAAAGCCGCGCAGCTGGATCCCCCGGGTGCCGTCCGTTATTACTACAACCTGGGCGCGGTGCTGGTGAATGCGAACCAGACCGAAGCCGCGGGTGCCGCATTCCAGAAGGCCATTGCCGCTTACGAACAGGCCAAGGCTGCCGGTACGCCTCCCGCCGACATCACCAAGAACTTCGCCGACGCCAATTATCAGTACGGTATCGTGCTGCTCTCGAAGGCCAATACCGATCCCAAGACCGGCAAGGTGACCCCGGTGGATGGAACGGTACAGGCATTCCAGACGTATCTTGAGATGCAGCCCACGGGTCCGTTTGCAGATTCCGCGAAGGGCATGCTGGATTCCATCGGCGGCACGGTTGCTACCACTTACAAGAACCCCTCCGCTCCGGATACCACCACCAAGAAGAAAAAGAAGTAAGAGTTCACGGGGGCCGAGGCCCCCTCTATGTTTCGTTTCGTTTCTGAACTGATCGGGCTGTTGGTCCTGTTTTCGGTCGTACGGTCCGTCATCACGTGGGTCGTGCGTCTCTTCGCCGCCACGGCCCAGCCCAGAGCTGAATCCGCTCCGGAACGTCCCTCCGATATGGGCAGCCTTCGCAGCGCGGGAGAGTTGCAGAAAGATCCCGTCTGCGGCACGTTCGTTCCCGTGGCGTCGTCTCTCAAGCTGGTGGTCGCCGGCAATCCCGTTTATTTCTGTTCGCGCGAATGCCGCGACCGCTACTGAGCAAGTGGGATTATTCTATCCTCGTCCGGAGCTTCTGGCTGCCCGTGCCGGCTGGCGTGCCGAGGGCAAATCCGTCGTTTTCACGAACGGCTGCTACGACATCCTGCACCCTGGGCACATCCGCCTGCTGGAACGGGCGCGCTCGCTCGGCGACATCCTGATCCTGGCGCTGAACACCGATGCCAGCGTGCAGCGTCTGAAAGGCCCCTCGCGCCCTTTGCTCCCGGAACACGATCGCGCGGAACTGGCCTGCAGCCTCGCCGCGGTTGATGCGGTGACGCTGTTCGATGAAGACACCCCGCGCGAGCTGATAGCCGCCGTGTTGCCCGATATCCTGATCAAAGGCGCCGACTGGGCACACTTCATCGCCGGACGGGAAGAAGTGGAAGCTGCCGGTGGGCAGGTGCGGGCTCTCGCGCTGGAGCCCGGCTACTCCACCACGGGGATCGTCGAAACCATTCTGGCGCGCGTGTAATCGTGCTTCATCCTTCCATTCGTGACCTGTTCCTCCGTCTGAACCGCGACCCCGCGTTTCAGGAAGTGGTGCGCCGGCTACCCGAAACCGCCAGCCTCGCCGGACTCACCACCACCGCGCGCGCCATCTACTCCGTGCTCCTGTGGCAGGTCACCGAGCGGCCGTTGCTCATTGTCGTGGATGGCAACAAGCAGGCCGAAGCGCTTTTCGAAGCCATTGAGACGTTCTTTCCCCTCCTGAATCCCTCGCGCGAAGGCGACCGGCCCCAGACTCCTTCCGGCGCTCGATGTCGTGCCCGGTCAGGCCATGTCGCCGCACGCGGAAATTCTGGAGCGCCGCGCTGTGGGCCTGTGCCGCCTCGCCTCTGAGCGAGTCTCCATTACGGTGACACCGGTCTCCAGCGCGCTTCTGCGCATCCAGCCGGCCGGCTTTTACCGCCAGCTTTACACCACGCTGCGCGCCGGCGACGAGATTCCCCTGGAGGAGCTGGTCGCTCATCTGGAAAGCGTCGGCTATCAAAGGCGCGACCCGGTGGAAATGGTGGGCGAGTACTCCGTGCGCGGCGGCATTCTGGACGTCTTCTCGCCCGAATCGCCACAGCCGGTGCGCATCGAACTCTTCGGCGATCAGATCGACACCATCCGGCGCTTTGAGCCCGATTCGCAGCGCTCCGTGCTCAAGCTAAACGAATGCACGCTGCTGCCCCTGACTGAATTCCAGAAATCGCGCGGTACGCTGCTCGAATTGGCCAGCCGGCTACGCGAGGCCGGGATGCCTTCCCGCGATCTGCCTATGGATGGCGCGCCCTTCGCCGGCTGGGAGTTGCTCGCGCCGCTGGTGGAGGAGCGTGGCTCCACGCTGCTCGGTCTTTTCGAAAAAGCCATCGTCATTTGGGATGAGCCGGATCTGGCGCGGGGAGCTGCCGAGCGTCTGTGGAAACGCCTGCGCTCCGACGATCGCGCACAGCTTTGCCCTCCCGAACGTGTGTTCCTCGAATGGGACGAGCTGCGCCACGCCACCGCCTTCCCGCAGATCGAAATGCGCGAGCTGGATACGAACCCCAACGCGCTGCACATCGCCAGCCGCCCTGCCATGTCGTTTCACGGGAACATGCCGGCCGCCATCGCCGAAGCACGCACTCTGGTGGAAGCCGGCAATCAGGTTGTCTTCTTCTGCGGCACTTCGGGTGAGGTGGAGCGAGTGGCGGACATCTTCCACGAATACGGCGTGCCGTATCAGCTCGGCCTCGATCGTACCGGCAATACGCCCGAATATCTGGCGCAGCGGCCGTATCTGTCCGGCGCCGTCGCGAACATTTTCCTGATCCGCGGCGCCGTGGCGCGCGGAACCATCCTGACAGGCGCGAAACTTGCCATTATCGGCTCGGAAGATCTGTTCGATCCCTCGGAACTGGTCGCGCGGCCCGGCGGCTCCAAAGCCAATCTCGCGACGTTCTCGGCCGATCAGTTCGATCTCAAGCCTGGCGACTACGTGGTCCACGCCGAGCATGGCGTGGCGCGCTTCGTTGGACTGCGCGAAATCCAGCAGGGTGAAGCCAAGGGCGATTACATGGTCCTCGAGTATGCGGGCGAAGCGAAGCTCTACGTTCCGCTCACGCGCATGGACCTGATCCAGCGCTTCCGCGGCGAGGGCGAAGGGCATCCCTCGCTCGACCGCATGGGCGGCGCCACGTGGCAAAAGACCAAGACCAAGGTCAACGCCAAAATGCGCGACATGGCGGAAGAGCTGATCAAGCTCTACGCCTCCCGCCGCATGGCCGAAGGTTTCGCCTTTTCCGCCGACAGCAACTGGCAGCGCGAGTTCGAAGACGCCTTCGAGTTCACCGAAACGCGCGACCAGAAAGCCGCCATCAACGATATCCGCCGCGACATGGAAAGTCCGCAGCCGATGGACCGGCTGCTCTGCGGCGATGTCGGGTTCGGCAAAACCGAAGTGGTCATGCGCGCGGCGTTCAAAGCGCTGGGCGATGGCAAGCAGGTCGCGGTGCTCGCGCCCACCACCGTGCTGGCGTTCCAGCATTTCGAAACGTTCAAGAAGCGCTTCCAGCCGTTCCCGGTCAAGATCGAAATGCTCAGCCGGTTCCGCACGCCGAAGGAGATCAAGGCGGCCGTCGCCGACATTGCGGAAGGGCAAGGTCGATATCGCCATCGGCACCCACCGCCTGCTCTCGAAGGACATCCAGTTCAAAGATCTGGGCCTGGTCATCGTCGACGAAGAACAGCGCTTTGGCGTGAAGCACAAGGAGCGGCTGAAGGAGCTGAAGAAGAGTGTGGACGTGCTCACCATGAGCGCTACGCCCATTCCGCGCACGCTGCACATGTCGCTGCTCGGCATCCGCGACATGTCCGTGATCGAGACGCCGCCGAAGGATCGGCTCGTCGATCCAAACTGTGGTCGCGCCGTTCGACGAGGACCTGATCAAATCGGCGATCGAACTGGAATTCCAGCGCGGCGGACAGACCTACTTCGTGCACAATCGCGTGGATTCCATCTGGGAGCGTGCCGCCATGATTCAGGGCCTGGTTCCCGGCATCAGGGTAGGCGTCGGCCACGGGCAGATGGGGGAAGCGGAGCTGGAAAAGGCCATGTTCAGCTTCATGCGCCACGAAGTGGATGTGTTTGTCTGCACCACCATCGTGGAGAACGGGCTCGATATTCCGCTGGCCAACACCATGATCATCGAGAATGCGGAGCGATACGGCCTTTCCGAGCTGTACCAGCTGCGCGGCCGCGTCGGACGTTCCAACCGCCGCGCTTACGCCTATCTGCTGGTGCCCGCCGATACCGAACTGACCGAGATTGCGCGCAAGCGTCTGGCCGCGCTGAAAGAGTTCAGCGACCTCGGCGCTGGTTTCAAAATCGCCGCGCTCGATCTGGAGCTGCGCGGCGCGGGCAACCTGCTCGGCGGCGAGCAGCACGGCCACATCAACACCGTTGGCTTCGATATGTACGTCCGCATGCTGGACGACGCGGTGCGCGAGATGCGCGGAGAAGAGGTGGCCCCGGAAATTCATTCTTCACTCAACCTCGGTCTCGATATCCGCATTCCGAACACTTACATCGGCGATGAAAACCAGCGCCTGCGCGCCTACAAGCATGATCGCCAATGTCAGCGGCCCGGAAGCGCGCGAAAAAGTTGAAAAAGACCTGGAAGACCGTTACGGTCCCGTGCCCGCGGAAGTGCGCAATCTGCTGGATTATTCCGGCTTGAAAACGTCAGCCGAGAAGCTGGGAATCGAAAACATCGACCGCCGCCACAATGTGCTGAACGTGAAGTTCCATCAGGAAACCCGGGTGGACGCGGCGCGCCTCATGCAGCTGGTGAGCCAGATGCAGGGCGCACAGTTCACGCCCGCCGGTGTGCTCCGGGTCCCGATGGACGGCGCGACGGATCCGCCGGCCGTGCTGCGCTTCGTCCGGGAGCATCTGATGGAGCCGCTGGGCGCGGCATAAACTGGTAGTAGAGTGATCGAGACCCTCGAGCAGACCCGAACGCCCGTCAAGCTGTCGCGCTTCGCCGTCTACGCCTGGTGTGTGCTCGGCTGGAACATGCTGGTGATCGCCTGGGGAGCCTACGTTCGTGCTTCCGGCTCCGGCGCGGGCTGCGGCAATCACTGGCCGCTCTGCAATGGCGTGGTTCTTCCGCAAAGCCCGAAGTTCGCCACAATCATCGAATTTTCGCACCGCCTTACGGCGGGCCTCTCCACCATCACGGTAATCGGCCTGGTGGCGGGCTGCTTCCTTCTGCTGCCCCGGTGCCATCCGGCACGGCGCGCCTCGGTCTTCGCGGTCGTGTTTACGTTCCTCGAAGCGCTGATCGGCGCGGCGCTCGTGCTGGCTCAAAAAGTCGCGCAGGATCAATCCTTCGCGCGCGTCGTCTATTTGTCGGTCCATCTGGTCAACACATTCCTGTTGGTTGCCGCCATCGCTCTTACCGCATGGTGGGCTTCGGGAATGCCTCCGTTGGACTGGAAGCGGGCAGGTAACTGGAGATGGGCAACTCTCGCCGGGCTGCTCGCCACGCTGCTGCTCGGCGTCAGCGGCGCCGTCACAGCGTTAGGCGACACGCTCTATCCGTCGAAATCGTTGGCGGAAGGCTGGCACAACGATTTCTCGCCGACCGCGAACATGCTCATCCGTTTCCGCATCTACCATCCGCTCATCGCCATCCTGACCGGCGCCGGCCTGGGCACCCTTGCTCTCTTCGCGATCCTCCGCCGCTCGGGCGTGGTGGTGCGTCCGCTCGCGCTCACGCTGCTCGGGTTGGTCGCCACCCAGTGGGCGCTGGGCGCTCTGGATGTTCTGCTGCTGGCGCCGTTCTGGCTGCAGCTGACCCATTTGCTGCTGGCGGATTTGTTGTGGGTTGCCGCCGTTCTGCTCTCGGCCGCGCTCGTTTCCTAGAATGAAGGAAACATGTCTTCCGCCACCGACACCTTCGTCCGCCAGAATCAGGACCGTTTACTCGAAGAACTGAAAGAGCTGTTGCGCATACCGAGCGTGAGTACGCTTCCGGATCACGCCGGCGACGTCCGGCGCGCCGCCGAATATGTCGCCGGCAAACTGCGCGATGCCGGAATGGAAAACGTGGAAGTGATCGCGACCGATCGGCATCCTCTGGTTTACGCCGATTGGCTGCATGCCCCCGGAAAACCCACGGTCCTCTGCTACGGGCATTACGACGTGCAGCCCGCCGATCCTCTCGAGCTTTGGGAATCGCCGCCCTTTGAGCCCGCCGTCCGCAATGGCAATGTCTACGCGCGCGGCTCGGCCGATGACAAGGGCCAGATGTACATGCACATTAAGGCCGTGGAAGCGCTGCGCGCGGTGAACGGAACCCTGCCCCTGAACCTGAAGTTTTTGATCGAAGGCGAAGAAGAGGTCGGCGGCGCTTCCATCACGAAGTATGTCGCGGAGAACCACGAAAAGCTGAAAGCCGACGTGGCGCTGGTCTCCGATACCAACATGTACGCGCCCGGTTTGCCTACCCTGAATGTCGGCCTGCGCGGACTGGTCTACATGGAGGTGGAAGCCAGAGGCGCCATGCGCGATCTGCACTCCGGCATGTACGGTGGTGCAGCCCCCAACGCGGTTTTCGGTTTAATCGAACTGCTCGCCAAAGTCAAAAACGCGCGCGGCGAAATCAAGGTGCCCGGCATGCATGACGAGATCCTGCCGCCTTCCCCCGAAGAAAAAGCCAGCTGGGCCAGCCTTCCATTCAGCGAAAAGGAATTCCTGAAGAACGAAGTAGGTTCATCGAAGCTTACCGGCGAGAGCAAATTCTCCGTGCTCGAGAGAACCTGGGCGCGCCCCACATTCGAAGTGCACGGCATTGCCGGCGGGTTCACCGGTGCCGGCAGCAAGACCGTGATTCCTGCTACCGCCACCGCCAAAGTAAGCTTCCGCCTCGTTCCCAATCAGGATCCGGACAAGGTCATCGCGGCGTTTGAAAAGTTCGTCGCGAAGAACGCGCCGCGCGGCATCACCATGCATGTGAAAGTGCTGGGCAAAGGCCCCGGCCTGCTGGTCAAGACGGATCATCCCGCCATTCAGGTGGCGGCCCGCGCCTTCAGCGACGTCTTCGGCAAGCCCACCGTGTTCACGCGGTCGGGCGGCTCCATTCCCATCGTGGGCGATTTCGCCGCCGAACTCGGCATCCCTACCATCCTCATGGGCTTCGGACTCGCCGACGATGGTCTGCACTCTCCCAACGAGAAGTACAACATCGAGAACTACTACAAGGGCATCATGACCGTCGCGCACTTCTTCGAGCAGTACGGCGCGTGACATGGTTCCTCGGCGGCTTTTTTGTCCTTGCCGGCCTGTTGCATTTTTTCTTCGCTGCCACTTATCTGCGGGTCATGCCGCCATGGCTTCCCGCGCCGCTCCCTCTGGTGTACATCAGCGGCGCCTGTGAAATCGCCGGCGGAGTCGCGGTGTGGATTCCCGCGCTCCGCCGTTACGCAGGTTGGGGTCTGGCCGCGCTGCTCGTCGCCGTGTTCCCGGCCAACATTTATATGGCAACCAATCACATCATCCTGACGCCCTGGATCGCGTGGGCGCGGTTGCCGCTTCAGGGCCTGCTGATCTGGTGGGTGCTCGCCCAGACGCGTCGCACGCCGGTTAGCAGCGCCTAACCCACCTGCACCAGACCGTACTTCCGCTGCCAGTGATCGCGGATGTACGCCACCGCCGCCGCCAAATCCTCGCGCGATGGCGGGTTGGCTACGAAATCCAGCGCCTCCCGCCGCGCCAGTTCCAGAATTTCCCGGTCGCGCAGCAGGTTGGCGAACTTCAGTGCGGGCAGTCCCGATTGCCTGGTCCCAAAAAACTCGCCCGGTCCCCGCAGCCGCAAATCCATCTCCGCGATCTCGAAGCCATCGTTCGTATCCACCATCGTGCGGATCCGTTCCTTGCCCGCATCCCCTAACTTGTCGGTCACCAGCAGGCAGTAGCTTTGCTCCGCTCCCCGGCCCACGCGCCCGCGCAACTGGTGCAGTTGTGCCAGCCCGAACCGCTCCGCCTGCTCGATCACCATCACCGTCGCATTCGGAACATCCACGCCCACTTCGATCACGGTCGTGGACACCAGGATCTGAATCCCGCCGCTCTTAAACTCCTGCATGATCGCTTCTTTCTGAGCCGGAGGCAGCCGGCCATGAAGCAAAGCCACCTTTAAGGTCGGGAACACCTCGCGAGACAGATGGTCGTGCATGCTCTGCGCAGCCTTCACCGCCTGCGTTTCCGAGTCCTCGATCACCGGATACACCACGTACGCCTGACGCCCCAGATCGATCTGCGTCTTCAGAAAACTCCACACGCGCTCGATCTCGTCGGCCTTATGGTGCTTCGTGACAATCGGCCTGCGGCCGGGCGGCATCTCATCGATCACGGACACATCCAGATCGCCATAGAGGGTCATCGCCAGCGTGCGCGGAATCGGCGTCGCGGTCATCACCAGAACATCCGGCGAGACACCCTTCCGCGCCAGTTCGAAGCGTTGCATCACGCCGAACCGGTGCTGCTCATCGATCACGATGAAGCCGAGATTGTGGAACTCCACATCGGGCTCCAGCAGCGCGTGCGTACCAATCGCCACCTGAATCATGCCCACGCGCAGCCCCCGCTTCAGCACCTCCTTGTCCTTGCTCGAGCCCGTCAGCAGATTCACCTGATACCCAAGCTTCTCGAACACCGGTTTCAATGAAAGAAAGTGCTGTGACGCCAGGATCTCCGTCGGCGCCAGAATGGCGGCCTGATATTGATTCTCCACCGCGATCACGATGGATTCGGCGGCCACCAGTGTCTTCCCGCTGCCCACGTCCCCCTGCAGCAGGCGGTTCATTGGGGACGGCGCGGCCATGTCCTTCGCAATCTCGCCCAGCACCCGAACCTGCGCGCGCGTCGGCTTAAACGGCAGCATCGCCTTGATGCGCTCGCGGATTTGCTCATTCAGCTGAAAGCCAATGCCCGGCACCAGACGGCCCTTTTGCTTCTTCAGCGCCAGGCCGGTCTCCAGCCAGAAAAACTCCTCGAGAATCAGCCGGAACTGCGCCGGTGAACGGAAGGCGTTCAGCATCCGCAGGTCGGCATCGGCTCCTGGAAAATGGACCTCCCGCACCGCCGTGTCCAGATCCGGCAGCTTCAATTTCCGCCGCAGCGATTCGGGTAGGCGGTCTTCCAAACCCCGCACCTCCGCCAGCACGCGATGCGTCAGCGTGCGGATCATGCGCGGATTAATCTTCGCGATCGCTTCGTAAACCGGCACCACACGGCCCACATGCAGCGCCTCCTCGCTCTCATCGTCGCCGGATAGCGCTTCCAGTTCGGGGTGCCGCATCTGCAGCTCGCCGCGATACGAATCGAATTCCACCTTCGCGAAAAGCGCAAACCGCGCGCCGGGGACCAGCCGGTCCGCCAGATGCGCGCCATGAAACCACCTGCCCAGCAAGATGGCGCGGGACGCGTCCGTGAATTCGGCTTCGAACATGCCGAGGTTGCGCCGCCGGAAACCGGACAGCTTCGCGGACCTCACCTCCGCAATCACCGTCGCCATCTCGCCCGGCGCCAGCTGCGCGATGGTCTTAACATTGCTGCGGTCTTCGTAACGAAACGGCGGGTACTGCAGCAGGTCTTCCACGGTTCGAAGACCTTTGCTCTCCAGCATCGCGGCGCGGCCAGGGCCCACGCCTTTCAGGTACTTCAACGGGGAATCGAGATCGAGAGACAACCGGCTGACCACAGTGTACAATGCGCCCATGCGGTTCATGGCGGTTCTGTTCTTCGCGGTGTGCCCGGTGCGGCGCGCAGGACCTTCGCCTCGGTCTGATCGGGACGGATACTTCGCACGTTACAGCTTTCATCAAGATTCTGAATGACCCGGCATCCCCGGATTACCTGCCCGGCGCGCGCATCACCGCCGCGGTCAAGGCATCCAGCAGGGATATCGAACAGAGCGCGTCCCGTGTGGAAGGGTTCAGCGCAGAGCTGCGGACCAAATGGCATGTGGAGTTCTACGCCAGCATCGGTTCCATGATGAAGAACGTGGACGCGGTGCTGATCGAGAGCGTGGATGGCCGCGCGCACCTCGATCAGGTGAAGCAGGCGCTCGCGGCGAAGAAGCCGATATTCATCGATAAGCCGCTCGCCTCCACGCTCGAAGACGCCCGCGAGATTGCGCGTCTGGCGAAGGAAGCGGGCGTGCCGTGGTTCAGCGCGTCCAGCCTTCGCTACGGCGAACTGGCCACTTCCATGAAGTTTGCCGATGCCCGCGGCGTCTCCACCTGGGGACCCGGACCATTCGAGCCCCATCACCAGCTGGAGCTGTCTTGGTACGCCATCCATCCGCTTGAGCTGCTCTACACCCTGATGGGCCCGGGATGCGAGGAAGTGACGCGGATCTCCGGCCGCGACGACGACGTGATGGTGGGCCGGTGGAAAGACGGCCGCGTGGGCACCGTGCGCGCGCTGCGGCCCTACGGAACCTATGGTGCGGTGGTGAATCGCGAGAAGACCGTGGTGGAGAGCCGGCCGAAAACCGTGGAAGGTTACCGGCCGCTGCTCGTGGAAATGGTGAAGTTCTTCCAGACCAAAGAGCCGCCGGTGCCGAACGACGAGACGCTCGAAATCTTCGCGTTCATGGATGCGGCCCAGCGAAGCAAGGCTGCGGGCGGCGCGCCAATGAAGCTACGCTAGAGGTTCATGGCTGACTTACTGCAGGGCAAGACGGCGCTCGTCATGGGCATCGCCAACAAATGGAGCATCGCGTACGCCATCGCACAGGCATTCTCACGCGAAGGTGCGTCGCTGATCCTCACCTATCTGGATGAGAAGCAGAAGGAAAGCATCGCGGGAATAACCGGCGAGCTGCGCGTGGAACGGATGCTGCCCTGTAATGTGACCGACGACGAACAGCTGGGCGCGCTGAAGACCGCGCTTGAAGGCATGGGCAAGCCCCTCGATATCGCCGTGCATTGTCTGGCGTTCGCCAATCGCGAAGATCTCAGCCGGCCCTTTGTCGAGACCGGCCGCGCTGGCTTTCTCCTGGCCCAGGAAGTCAGTTCGTATTCGCTGGTAGCCGCGGCACGCGCCGCTTCCGGAGCGATGACCCGCGGCGGCGCCATCATGACCCTCACCTATCTGGGGTCCACTCGCGTCGTCCCGAACTACAACGTCATGGGCGCGGCAAAGGCCTCGCTCGAAGCTTCTGTGCGTTACCTGGCAAGCGATCTGGGGCCCGCCAACATTCGCGTGAATGGCATCTCTGCCGGCGCCGTGAAAACCGCTTCGCTCAAAGGCATCAAAGGCGCCACCGCGCTGCTCACCAGCGGCATGGAAAAGGCTCCCCTGCGCCGCAATACCGATCCCGCGGAAGTGGCGGATACCGCCGTGTTCCTCGCGAGCGATCTCGGACGCGGAGTAACCGGCAACGTCATCTTCGTGGATGCGGGCCTGCAGATCATGGGCCTGTAAGGCCGCCGCTCACTCCCACTCGATTGTCGCGGGAGGCTTGTGGGTCAGGTCGTAAAAAACACCGGCAATCCCGGGAATCGCCAGCAGCTCATCGGAGATCCGCCGCAGCAGTGCCGGTTCCATCGCCACCGATTGCGCCGTCATCCCGTCCATGGAATCCACCGGACGCAGCACCACCGAATCCTTCGCCTCCGGCGTGCCGAGCGGAATCAGCACCACCGGAAACTGCCAAACCCTCGCGTCGAATCCGCTCTCATTCGAAAGACGGCGAACCACTTCGTCCGCGAGCCGTAGAAGCGCCAGTCGATCCGCTGAGAGCGTGGAAGACCACACCCGCAGACGGTCGAGCGGCTGCACCGAATCTACGCGCGCAATCACGCGGTTGATCCCGGCGGTGCTGTTCACCAGTTCGCTCGCATTCTCATGGGAGAAATCGTTCAGCGCCAGCACCGGCGCATACGTCCTCGAATCGCCCTGCACACCCACGGACAAGATCGGTGCCACCCAGCCGTCACCAAGCGGCTCCAGGTGTCCGTCCCTCTCGGAGCAGAGGCACCGGATCGCCAGCCCCGGGCCCGGAAACGGATGGCGATCCAGGAACTCCTGCGGCAGGCCCAGCTCCGTGCCAATCTCGCGCACTTCGTCCTTATAGAAGGAACTGAGCGGCTCAATGATCCGCTTCGCCGCCAGCAGCTTTTGAATTCCTGCCACCCGGTTGTGATGCGTCTTGATTAGCGCCGCCTTGGCAGTCCCGCCGGATTCGATGGTATCCGGGTAGATCGTCCCCTGACCCAGAATCCAGTGCCCGTCCAACAGGTGGTGGCTCTCGATCACGCGTTCCTGCACCAGCACAAACTCTTCGCCGATGATCCGCCGCTTCTCTTCTGGTTCCCGCACACGCGCGAGCGGAGTCAGAAACTGCCGGTGCGCGGAATCGATGGAAACCGTGCCGTGCCCCAGCTGATCGAACATGGCCCGGACAAACTCGGTCTCCCCGGCGCGCATCAACCCGGTATCCACATACACGCCGCGCACGCGATCAGGGCCAAGCGCGCGCAGGCACAGCGTGTAAGCCACCGTGGAATCCACGCCGCCTGAAACGAAAAAGAATACGTTGCGGTCGCCCACAATTTGCCGGATCTCTTCTTCAATCTCCGGAACGCGGTGTCGCGGATCCCAGTCGCGCTCGCAATGACAGATATCGAACAGGAAATTTCGCAGCAGCTCCCGGCCTCTGGTCGTGTGGACCACTTCAGGATGGAACTGCACGCCATAGAGTCCGCGATCCCCGTCCGCCATGGCTGCGATCGCGCAGGTGGGCGTCGACGCCAGTACCGAAAACCCCGGAGGAACCGCTTCCACCGTATCCCGGTGGCTCATCCAGATCTGCTGGCCTTCCCCCCAGTCGAGAAACAGCGGGCTCGCCCCGTTCAGGTTCAGCCGGGCAAGGCCGTACTCGCCTTTCTGCCCGGGGCGCACATTGCCGCCCAGAAGACGGGCCATCAGCTGCTGCCCGTAGCAGATGCCGAGGACCGGGCTCTGCAGCGCCAGAATCGCCGGATCGATGGTCGGGCTTTCAGGATCGTAGACGCTGGCCGGGCCGCCGGATATAATCAAGCCCCGGCGATCGCGCAGCTCAGAGGCTGGCGTGTCGCTCGGGCGGACATCCGCATAGATTCCCAGCTCGCGAACCTTGCGGGCGATCAGATGGCAGTACTGACCGCCCGCGTCCAGAACAGTGATTTGCGGGTGCGTTTCCAGCTTTACTTCGCCATTCTCTGCACAATGATCTTCTTCGCTGAGTTGAGAAGAGCCTGTGCTTTGGGAAGAGCTTCTTCGGCCTTCGCCACCGCGGGATCCGTCTTCACGTCGAACACGCGGCTGTCTTCGCTGCTCTGCGCCGTGAACACCATCTCATGATTCAGGCTGTGCTTGATCCAGTCCATGTGCTGCGTGAAATCCGCCTCGCTGAACTCGATCTTGTGCGCCAGCAGGTAGTTGTGGAACGCGTCTACAATAGCCGTGTCCGGAGCCCAGTTCGCCGCAAGCTTGGTCGAGTGGGTTCCGAAGTAATAGCTCGTGAAGTTGAAGAACGCCGTATCGCGCAGCATCTCGATCTGGAACTTATCCAGCTTCGGCGGCGTGTACTTCTCGTCGGGAGAGATGCCGCCGCCGCCGTATACCGTGCGGCCGCTGTCGGTCATCTTCACGTCCTGCATGTTGCGCGCTTCGGTGTTCTGCTTGTAGTAGTAATCGAAGAAAGAGGTGTGGCTGTAATCGCGCTGAATCAGCCGGCCGCTGGGTGTGTAATACTTCGCCGTGGTCAGCGCCAGTCCGGTATTTTCAATCAGCGGGAACACGGTCTGCACCAGGCCCTTGCCAAAAGTGTTTTCGCCGAAGATCCAGGCGCGATCGTGATCCTGCAGCGCTCCGGAAACAATCTCGGCCGCCGATGCGGAAGAGCGGTTCACCATCACCACGATCGGGTACAGCCGGCCATGGTTGCCATTGCGCGCCGTGTATACCTTCTCCGCGGAAGCGCGGCCATGGTGCGAAACGATCACGTCGTCCTTGTTCAGGAACTTGTCAGCTACTGCGACCGCTTCATTCAGCAGTCCGCCGGGATTCCCTCGCAGGTCCAGTATCAGGCCCTGTATGTTCTTCTCCCCGATATGGGTCAGGTTCTCCGTCAGCTCGCGGCTGGTGGTCTCATTAAACTGTTCGATGTAGATGTACCAGATGCCCGCCTTCAGCTGGATGGCTTCGGGAACGCTGGCGCGGCTGATTGCGTCGCGGGTAACCTCAAACGAAATCGGCTCGGCCACACCGTCGCGCTGAACTGTAATCTTCACCTGCGTTCCGCGCGGCCCCTTCAGCATGTCCGCCACTTCGGTGCTGCCCAGATTCGCGGTCGGCTTCTCGTTCACGGCGATGATAACGTCACCCGGCCGCAAACCGGCCTTAAACGCCGGCGAGCCCTTGAACGGTTCGTAAATCAGAGTCTTGCCCTGCCGCTGTCCCACTTTCATCCCGACGCCGTAATAATTGCCGCGCTGATCTTCGCGCATCAGGGCAAACGTCTTGGGGTCGAAGAAGTTCGAGTGAGGGTCCAGCGTGCGCAGCATGCCGGGAATGGCGCCGTTGTAGATCGCTTTGTCCGCGCTCACCGGGTCGGCAAAGTTCTCTTCCACCAGATTGTAGGCTTTGGTGAAGCTCTTGATGCTGGTCTTGACGTCGTTATCGTCGGTGGTGGCCGCTGCGGCGACATCCATGCGCGGACCGTACAGCCCGCCCAGTAGTGCACAGGCGAGAATCACAAGGGGGAAGTAAAGAAGCGAGCGCCGTTTCTGGGCCATTTGAGCCGAACCGTCCTTCATATTTAGTATACAAGCCGTTGGACGCGCCCCAGGTCGGTTTCGGTTGCCCCGCTTTGTGGCTGGTCAGGACGCCATCCGCGCCGCCCAGCGCAGATAGCGCATCAGATCGCGCCGGTGCGTCCAGCTGAAGCGAAAGAACACCCGCGGCGTGATCGTGTCCGCCTGAATACCGGAATACGTCTCAATGCGCCACCGGAGATACGGGCTGCGCCACGGCGCCAACCGGTGGCCGCGCGTCATTCTCCAGAGCGCCCGAATCACTGACCCGATCGGGGAGCCGTGCCGCCAGCGCCGCCGGCCGCGTAATAACCGCTGCGGGTGTGCACTGTCGGCTTGTTCGGGCCGTTTGCGATCACCTTCACCGTTCGGTACTTCCCATCCAGCACCGTATCCGTCGGCGAATACCCAATCGTGTACTGATTCCGAAGATCCCGCGCCACGCGGTGGGTAATGCTCTCCACTTCGCTCAGTTCCTTTGGAAAAAACGCCTGGCCGCCGGTCGCCTCCGCCAACGCCTGCAGCGCGCGCTTGGCTTTCGTCGCCTCGCGCCGCTCTTCTTCGCTCAACAGACCGATCGCATAGATGATCGTTTCCGCATCCTGCGCCGCTGTCACCAGATTTTCCAGGCTCATCATGCTGGCATTATCGTTTCCATCCGTCACCACCAGCAGCACGCGCTTGTCCTTCTTGCCTTTTTCCTTCAGGTGGTCGATGGACATCCGGATTGCGTCGCGCATCGCCGTCCCGCCGCGCGAATCGATCTTCGTCAGCCCCTGCTTCATTTCATCGATCTTGCTCGTGAAATCCTGATCCAGATACGCTTCATCGTTGAAATTCACGATGAACACCTCGTCCTCCGGATTCGATTCCTTCACCAGACCCAGCGCGGCCGATTCCACCTTGGCCCGCTTATCCCGCATGCTGCCGCTGTTGTCGACGATGATTCCCATTGAAACCGGAATGTCTTCCCGCTTGAAAATCTTGATCGGCTGCAGTTTGCCGTTTTCGAAAACCTCAAACGCGCTCTGCGGCAGATTCGTCACCAGGTGTCCGGATTTGTCCAGAACCGTGGCATGCAGAATCACCAGCTTGGTATCGGTGGAGAAGATCGCCGGGCCTTCATCCGGCTTCAGAATCTTTCCCGGTTCCTGAGAAAAGGCGAGCGAAGTCGCCAGCAGGGTCAAAAACAAAGATTTCATCTTATTGCGTGGGGGCGTAGTACCCCAGTCTCCAGAACGCCTTCAGGGGCGGAAGACCCTTCGGCTGCACCAGTTTCACCTGCACTTTGCGGTACTTGCCGTTGCGCTCCGCGTTACTCGGAGTATACCCAAGAAGGTACTGGTTCCGTAGTTCAATGCCAATCTTCGCGGCGATATCCGGCAGTTCGTTCAGATTGCCCACCGCGAATGCGCGCCCGCCGGTCTGTTCGGAAATCTCCTGCAGCAGTCCCGGCCCCGCAAGCTCCTCGGCGGACCGGCCGCGGTTCGCTCCATCCTCATAGATCCCGATCGCGTAAATCTGCACATCCGCTTCCCGCACCAGGTTCTTCACTTCGCTCTCGGTGTAGCGGCTGCTGTTATCGCCGCCATCGGAAATAATCAAAAGCGCCTTGCGCGCGTTGTGGCCCTTTTTCATCGTATGGAGCCCCAGATAAACCGCATCCAGCAGCGCCGTGCGTCCCTTCGACTGCGTGAACGTCAGCCGGTTCTGGATCTCTTCCAGACTCCGCGTGAATCCGTTCACCAGCTCCGGACGGTCGTTGAACTCCACCAGAAAGAATTCGTCCTCCGGGTTGGTGGTCTTGAAGAACTGCGCCACCGCCTGACGCGATTTCTCCAGCTTGTTGCCCATGCTCCCCGATGTGTCGAAAATCAAACCCACGGAAATGGGCGCGTCTTCACTGGCGAAGTACTGCACTTTCTGCTCCGCTTTATCTTCAAAGATGCGGAAATTCTCTTTGTCCAGCCCGGTCACAAATCTGTTCAGCGGATCCGTTACCGTCACCGGAATCTGCACCACCGTGGCATCAATCCGGATGTTCGCCCGCGGCCCTGCGGGGGCCGACGCAGTGGGCCGTGCTCGCGGTTCAATCGTGACCCGGGGAGGGTCAGCGGAAACTTTGTCTTTCTCTGCGGCCTTGTCTCCATCTCGGTCCGCCGGCAGGAAAGCCAAAGCGAACGACACAGAACAGACTGCGGCAACCAGAATCGGAACGATTCGACGGCGGGGGTGCATGGGGGGAAATACCCTCTTGATGGCAGTCTAACACAAGGAAATTTGTGCTAAATTCGTTTGTGCCTCCCAAAATACTGGGCGTTATTCCTGCCCGGTACGCCTCCTCTCGTTTCCCCGGTAAAGCGCTTGCCCGTCTCGCCTCGAAAAGCATGTTGGAGCACGTTTATGAACGTGTTTCGCTTTCTACCTATCTAACTTCCGTCATTGTCGCCACCGACGACGACCGCATCGCCCGCGAAGCCCGCCGCTTTGGCGCCCGCGTCCAGATGACCCGCGCCGATCATGTCTCCGGTACCGATCGCGTAGCCGAAGTTGCTTCCCAGCGCGAAGACTTCGACCTGATCGTTAACGTCCAGGGCGATGAACCGCTCATCGATCCCGCCGCCATCGACGCCGCCATCCTGCCTCTGGTGCATGAGCCCGCCATTCAGATGGGCACTTTGAAGAAACGCATCGAAGACCCGCGCGAAGTCGGCGATCCGAACGTAGTGAAAGTAGTGACCGATCGCTTTGGCAACGCCATCTACTTCTCGCGTTCCACCATCCCGCACCCGCGCGACGGCCACAGTCTTCTATAAACACATCGGCCTGTACGTCTACCGACGGGATTTCCTGCTGAAGTACGCGGACCTGCCGGTGGGCCCGCTCGAAGAAGCCGAGCGTCTCGAGCAGTTGCGCGCGCTCGAAAACGGACTACAAAATCCGCGTGGTCGAAACCGAATACGAATCGCTCGGCGTGGATACGCCGGCAGATCTGGAACGCGTGGAGAAGTTATTCGAAGCTTCTCTGCTGGCTGTGGGGGGACAGAGCGGACGCGAGAATGGCTAAATACATCTTTGTGACGGGTGGGGTGGTTTCCTCGCTGGGGAAGGGAATCGCGGCAGCGTCCATCGGCTGTCTGCTCGAAAGCCGCGGTCTCACCGTGACCCTCCAGAAATTCGATCCTTATCTAAACGTCGATCCGGGCACCATGAGTCCGTTCCAGCACGGCGAGGTCTTCGTCACCGACGATGGCGCCGAAACCGATCTCGATCTCGGCCACTACGAGCGCTTCACGCACGCCCAACTCACCCAGGCCAACAACCTCACCTCCGGCCGCATCTACGAACAAATCATCCAGCGCGAGCGCCGCGGCGATTATCTCGGCAAAACCGTGCAGGTGATCCCGCACGTCACCAACGAAATCAAAGCCGCCGTCAAGAAACTCTCGAGCGACGTGGATGTCGTCATCGTGGAAATCGGCGGCACTGTCGGCGATATCGAATCGCTGCCGTTCCTTGAAGCCATCCGCCAGATCCGGCATGAACTGGGCCGCGACAACTGCATCTTCGTCCACGTCACGCTGGTCCCCTGGATCGCCGCCGCCCAGGAACTGAAAACCAAGCCCACCCAGCACAGCGTCAAGGAACTGCGCGCGCTCGGTATCCAGCCCGACATCCTGCTCTGCCGCGCCGAACGCTTCCTTCCCGCCGACATGAAGGAGAAGATCGCGCTGTTCTGCGACGTTGACGAGGAAGCCGTGGTCACCGCGCGCGACGTCAATTCCGTTTACGAAGTGCCCCTCGTCTTCGCCGAGGAGGGCGTGGACGAAATCGTCCTGCGCCAGCTGAAACTGGAGCCGAAGCCCAGCGATCTGGCTCGCTGGACCGACATGATCGAACGCATGCAGCACCCCATCGATCAGGTCTCCATCGGCCTCGTCGGCAAATACGTCGAATACGAGGATTCCTACAAAAGCCTGAAGGAAGCCCTGCTCCACGGCGGCCTGGCGCACCAGTTGAAAGTGAATATCCACTGGATCGAAGCCGAAAGCGTCGATGGTCCCGGCTGGCAGCGCCGTCTCGAAGAGTTCGACGGCATCCTGGTCCCCGGCGGCTTCGGCAAGCGCGGCATCGAAGGCATGCTCAACGCCATCCGGTTTGCGCGCGAGCAGAAGGTCCCCTATTTCGGCATCTGCCTCGGCATGCAGACCATGGTGATCGAGTTCGCCCGCAACGTCTGCGGCCTCGAGCGCGCCAATTCCACCGAGTTCGATCCGGCCACCCCCAATCGCGTCATCTATAAGCTGCGCGAGCTGAAAGGCATTGACGAACTCGGCGGCACCATGCGCCTGGGCGCCTGGCCCTGCGTGCTGGCCGAAAACAGCTTCGCCCGCGAAGCCTACGGCGAGGAACTGATCAGCGAGCGCCACCGCCACCGCTTTGAATTCAACCGCGAATTCGAAAAGGCGCTCACCGCCGGCGGCCTGCGAATCACCGGCGAAACCCCCGACCGCACCTACGTGGAGATCTGCGAAATCGAGGACCATCCCTGGTATCTCGGCTGCCAGTTCCATCCGGAATTCAAATCGAAGCCAATGGAGCCGCACCCGCTCTTCCGATCATTCGTCGCGGCGGCTTATGAATACCGAAGGCGCCGCCTGATGCCGCTTGAGCAGCAGGCAGACGCCGTGGCCATTCATGGGGATTGATCTCGGGACGGACCTGCTCCTCATCGCGGGCCCGTGCGTCATCGAAAGCGCAGAGCACGCGCACTTCATGGCGCGTGCCATTCAGCAGATTAATCCGGAAGCCGTGTTCAAGGCCTCGTTCGATAAGGCCAACCGCACCAGTGTCACCGCTTATCGCGGTCCGGGTTTGCAGGAAGGTCTACGCATCCTGGCCGCCGTGCGCGCGGCCACAAATCTTCCGGTGCTCACCGACATCCATACGCCGGATCAGGCCGCCCCCGCCGGCGAAGTCGTCGATATCCTGCAGATCCCCGCCTTTCTCTGCCGCCAGACCGACCTGCTGGTCGAAGCCGGTAAAACCGGCAAAATCGTCAACATCAAGAAAGGCCAGTTCGTCGCCCCGCAGGACATGATCCACGCCGTCGAGAAAGTGCGCTCCACCGGCAACGACCGCATCATCCTCACCGAGCGCGGCTCGTCCTTCGGCTATCACAACCTGGTGGTCGATATGCGCGGCCTCAAAATCATGGCCGACATGGGCGGGCCGGTTGTCTTCGATGCCACCCACAGCGTCCAGCTTCCCAGCGCCGGCGCGGGCGGCACGTCCGGTGGGCAGCCGCAGTTCATCGAACCCCTCGCGCGCGCCGCCGTCGCCACCGGGGTAAACGGCATCTTTGTCGAAGTGCACGACCGGCCCGAACAGGCGCTCTCCGATGGCGCCAATGCTTTGCGCCTCGATCTTCTCCCCGGATTTTGGAGCCGTCTGCAGGCGCTGCACGCCGCGGCGCTCAACTTACCGCCGGTCGGCTAACAACTCCTTCACCTGCGCTTCGATTTCCTGCTTCAGCTTCACGTGCGCGGCGCCCGTGGAGACGCCCGAAAACCCGTCGTGTATCACCTTCACCGTGCCATCGCGCCCCACAAAGAACGTCGTCGGAAACGCCGCGAAGTTCTCCACAAACGGCAGAACCTGCGCGACATTATCGGTGGTCCCGGCAATCAGAATCGGATACGTCACCCCGTTGCGCGCGATGAACTCCTTCACCCGCTGCCGGTCATAGTCGATATCTCCGGATTCGAAACTCAGGCCCACCACTTCCAGCCCCGCGCTCTTGTATCGCCGGTACAACTGATCCAGAAACGGCGCGTCGTCGTTGCAGTTCGGGCACCAGCTGCCCGTCAGATTAATGAGCACCACCTTGCCCCGGAAACGCGCGTCGCCGGCGGACACGATCTTGCCAGTCACGTCCGGGAAAGCAAACGGAAAGCGCCGGTCCGGGTACTTCATCCTGGTGTAGCTCTTCGGGTCCACCGGCTTTACGCCCTGCTTCTCCGCCGCCGTCTCGCGGATGCCCGTCATCTTCAGCGCATCGTTATAAGCCAGATGCAGCATGCCGTCGGTTTCCAGCTTCCCCCGCAGTACCGCCGGCCGGATTCCCGAAAAGTGGCTCATCACCAATGCATTCCCGGTCACGCGGCCCGTCAGCGTGCCGCTGTCCCCATCCACCCGCTGGATGGCGCCCGACACCTCCGCTCCCTTCTGCTGAATCCGAATGCTCCAGACATTTTTCGGGTTGCCGTCCTCCCCCTTTAGAGTCCACGCCCCCGCCACCGACACGGGCTTCGGCCCGGCCGCTGGCGGCGGAACCGCCGGTCGGGCTGTAATCGTCTTCTTCAGCAGCTTGCTGTTGGAACGACGCGTAATAAAGGTTCCCGTGAGCTCCGTCCCGTCCCAGGCTGCGTCCAGATCGGCGTTGGTGATGTTCCAGTGCAGGTGCAACTTACTTCCATCGAACGCCCCGGCGTCCGATGGATATTCAATCCGGCCGTCGAAGAGAACGCCCTGGGCCGCCGTTCCCGTCTGCTTTAGCCGCATGGAGAACGGCACGGCCACGCCATCCGCCACCACCGTCGCATCCCACATCCCGGAAACGTCTTTGCCCCAGGCTATCAGCGGAAGCAGCAGCAGGGTGCTCAGGAAACTACGCATACTCACTTGGATGCGCCAGGGTGGTACTCGCGCTCCGTGTGTCCTTTCAATTGCGCCCGGTAAAAGTAAACGTCCCGCAGACTGCCGGTGCTGTAGCGCCCGGCCTCATCATTGAAGTGGCGCGATGCCGGATGCCCGCTCTCCCCGCCCGCCGTCACCGCCTTGGCCCGCACCTTGTCGCCGAACTCCACCACCGCCACGAAGCTGTTCCCGCTCGTTCCGTACCATTTCTTCGTCCCCGGATACGGCCGCGCCCCAAACGAAGCCAGTGAACCCCAGACCGCCGACGTAAATCCCACCGGAATGCTCGGACCCGCGTCGTTGAACGGCTGCACGATGTCGCCGGTCAGACGCTGGAAGCGGTTGATATCGCCCCAGTGCGTCTTCCATGTGCCGAAATCCGACGTCAGGCGTCCAGAGGCCGCCGCAAGTGCCTCCAGCAGGTGCGAACCCGGCGCTGTGGTTGCGATGTAATCCTCCAGCTCGACATGGGCCGTCCTCGCTCCCGCGGCGCTGCTCCGGCGAACTTCTTCCCCCCAGAACACCGCAAGCGAGGTCGCGATCGAGTCCGTTGACCAGCGCAGATTCCAGGAACGCAGCACACTGATCTGCTCCGCCAGCCGGCCCCTCAGCGGATCGTTCGGCGCGGCCTGGTCCAACGCCTTCAACAGCGCCGGAATCGTCCTCTCGAACCACGGAAGATAGCTGTCGTAAGCGGCCGCCATCAGCGAATCCAGCGTAAAATCCTTCTTGTCTTTCAAAACCCGCACCGCATGCAAGCCCCGCGCCGATTCCGTCCCGCTCTCCACATAAGCCGGATAATCCGCCTTCTTCGGACTGCTCTCTCCCGCGGCCGACCACGGCCAGTTGTTCGAGTTATACAGCCACCCGCTCTTCGGATTCAGCAGCTGCGGAGTCTCTCGAGACATCCAGAAGACCCTGCCACTCCGTAGCCGCCGTGCTGCCATCCACCGGCTTGGTCCAATCGAAATGCGTATCGCGCCGCGGAATGTAATTGCCATGGAAATAAGCGATGTCCCCATCCGCATCGGCAAAGATCGTGTTATTCGAGGAGTTCGCCTTCAGCTCCATAACTTGCCGGTAAGACCGATAGTCCCTCGCCTTGGTGCGCGAAAAGGACTGGTTCAGCGCCTTGATATTCTCCTGCATCAGGCGGATAGTGACCCACTTACCGTTCGCTTCCCGAATCACCGGGCCATGGTGAGTGCGATAGATGGTGAACTTCTTCTCCGCCATGCCGCTCGCCGTACGGTAAGGAACGGTGATGACGGAAGTGGTAAGGGGCCGCTGCTCACTGCCGTACTTGTAATAGGCTCGGTCACCCTTCCTGACTACTGTTTCCAGATACTCATCCACTGCATCCACGCCGCTCGACGTGTGCATCCATCCTGCGCGTTCGTTGAATCCCTGATAGATGAAGAACTGTCCCCAGGTCGCCGCGCCATAAGCATTCAGACCTTCTTCACTCACCATCTGCAGCTCGGAGCGAAAGAAGAAGGAAGTATGCGGGTTAATCAGCAGCAGCGCGTGGTGCGCGGCCGTGTTCGCAGGCGAAATCGCCATTCCGTTCGATCCGGACGGCTCCCGCTCCGGCTCCTCCGGCCGAACCTTCAGCCTGCTCACCGGCTTGCGGCCATAGAACGCCTCCAGCTGATCCAGCTTGATCACGCGCTCGATATCTCCGCCGATGCTGCCTTCCGTGAAACTCAGCGCCATCCACGGTTCAAAATGCGCAATCACCCGCGGCTTCACTTCGGGATGTTTGGCCAGATAGTAATTCAGGCCGTCGGCATAAGCGTTCATCAGCGCCTGCAGCCAGCCCGGACTTGCCGCGTACTGCTGCTTCAGCACCTCCGGGTCGATAAACAGCTTCATGCGCAGATCCTGATAGATTTTGGACTCGCCCTCCGCCTCGGCCAGACGCCCCATGGCATTGATGTAATTGGTCTCCACCCGATTGAAATCGTCTTCAGCCTGCGCATAGACCGCGCCGAACACCGCATCGGCGTCCGTCTTCCCGTAGATGTGCGCGATGCCCCAGTCATCCCGCACGATGGTGATCCCGCGCGCCTGTCGCTCCCACCGCGCCAGATCCGCGGACGGCGCCGCAAAGGCCGCGGCGGCAGAGGCCGCGATGAGTAAGATCAATCGAACATTCGCCATAGTGATTCGCCCGAACCGACATACCTGCCTTCAGACAGCCCCGGCGAAGTACTACTGTTCAGGAAGGTACCAGGGTACCAGATCGCCTCCAGGAAGTGCGTCCGGTTCGCCGCTGCGGCCCACAGCCCGAAGATCGGGCCTTCCCGTGCAGGGAAGTAAACGGAGACTTGGAGACCTGTTCATGTCGGATCGCAGCCAAAATGGCACCCGCTATTCCAACCAACCCAGAATCACCCAACTGCACAATATGCCGTACCACCAGCACGAGGTGGGTGAGCACCACGGCAAGCAGGAGCATCTGACCGGACACGAGCAAACCCGGCAGCAGCATGAGCACGTTGTGCACAGTTCGGAAAACATGCACAATTCTGCACAATCTGCACAACCCACTGAGGAGGAAACAGCGCTTCTGGCCTACCAGTTATGGCAGGCAAGAGGCTGCCCGGAAGGCACGCCGGACGAGGACTGGCTGAACGCCGAACAGCAGCTGACAGAACGTGGAAAGTAGGCGGGTGCCCTGTCCCACAACGCGTTGACAAATATGTTACTTACGTGGTAGTTATTACCTAAGCCCCGGTCGGCTTTTGTTGGGTTCCCCAGTCCTGAACCCTGGTTGGTATTTGGTTCATCTAACATCGGCCTGAAGGGGTTTATGTACCGTCCTGATCTAAGTCTCCGCGCTCTGTCTCTGGCTCTCGCTGCTCTGTGTGCGCCTTCCCTCCATGCACAATCCCCGGACTTCTTCGAAACGAAGGTCCGGCCGATTCTCGCCAACAACTGCTACGGTTGCCACACCAATTCCGCGCTGGGCGGCCTGCGTCTCGACAGCCTGGAGGCCATGAAGAAGGGCGGCGCCCACGGCAGCGCGCTCACTCCCGGCGATCCGGCCGCCAGTTCTCTCATCGGTCGCGTCAAGGAGAAGGACGAAAACCTGCGCATGCCCAAGGGCGGCAAGCTGAAGCAGGCCGACATCGACAATCTCGAAGCCTGGGTGAAGGCCGGAGCCGTTTGGCCTGCCAGCGCCAAGACCGTCATCTCCAAATCGGATGGCAAATACGTAATTTCTCCCGAGCGGCGCAATTTCTGGTCCTTCCAGCCCTTGCACGATCCCGCTGTGCCGGCCGTCAAAGACGCCAAATGGGCCAAGACGGACATCGACCGGTTCGTTCTCGCGCGCCTCGAAAAGGAAGGCCTCAAGCCCGTCCGCCCCGCGACGAAGCACGACCTGCTCCGCCGCGCCACGCTGGATCTGACCGGCCTGCCGCCCACGCCCGAAGAAATCGCGGCGTTTGAAAAGGACACCTCGCCCGATGCTTTCGCGAAGGTAGTCGACCGCCTGCTCGCCTCGCCGCATTACGGCGAGCGCTGGGGCCGCGACTGGCTCGACGTCGCCCGCTACGGCGAAGACGATTACCGCAGTCTGAACCCGAATCCGCGCGGCTACCGGCCCTATCCGAACGCCTACGGCTATCGCGACTGGGTGATCCAGGCCTTCAACGACGACATGCCCTACGACCAGTTCGTGAAGGCGCAGCTGGCAGGCGACCTGATGGACCAAAAGGTCCGCTATAAGATGCTGCCCGCCACCGGCTTTCTGGGCCTCGGCCCCTGGTATTACGACAACGGCTCGAACGAAGTGACCCGCGCCGACGAGCGGCATGACCGCGTGGATGCTGTCACCCGCGGCTTCCTGGGCCTGACCGTGGCCTGCGCCCGCTGCCACGATCACAAGTACGATCCCATTCCGCAGACCGATTACTACGCGCTGGCCGGCGTCTTCTTCAACACCGATCTACGAGGAGTATCCGCGCGCCCCGAAGAAGGTGGTCGACGAGTTCACGAAGACTCGAAGACGAGACTGGACGAGAAGCAGAAGATCGCGCAGGAGATGCAACCAGGACCTTCTGAACGAGCTTGCAGCGCTCGCTCGCCTTCCAGACCTCCAACTATCTGCAGGGCGTCTGGGAAGTGACCGGCAAGCAGAAGAAGGAAATGGACGCAGGTGGTGGAAGCGCGCAAGCTCGATTACGAACTGCTGCGAGCGCTGGATGAAGTACATGGCGAAGCCCACCGACAAGTACAAGAACAAAGACGCGTGGCAGGCCATGATGAAGAAGGGCGGCGGCACGCAGCCGGAAGCCAAGAAACTGGCCGAGAAGTTCCAGGAAGAAGTGGTCGCGGTCATGCTCGAAAAGAACGAGCTCGACGCCGAAAACAAGGTCATCGCCGATAAGGACATCGAAGGCACCAAGCCGAAGAAGCGCACCGACAAGCCCAGCAACTTCGTTTCGAACCAAGACTTCAATCCCGGTTCGCTGGCTGCGCCTCAAGAGCCTGCCGGACGATCAGAACAACTTCTGGACCGAAATCTTCCAGCGCGAACTGAAAGACAACGAAGATCCGAACGCCATGATGGATACGGGACGCATGGGCACGCCCGGCGTTCTGATGTTCCGCGGCTGGGGACTCGAAAGCCGCGTCGGGCCCGAAGCGCAGGCTGCGCATGAAGGCTATCCAGAAGCGATCTGGAAGCCGCGCGCAAGAAGCTGGATCCGTACTATCCCTTCATTCACGGCGTGAAGGACGCCGAGAAGCCGGTCAATATCCAGCTCGCGCTGCGCGGCAATCCGGAAAACCTCGGGGCCGAAGTGCCGCGCCACTTCCTCAGCGTCTTTTCGCAGAAGGATCCGGTGCCGCTCACCCAGGGCAGCGGCCGCATGGAACTGGCCGAGCTGATCGTGAAGCAGCCCATCGCCATGCGCGTGATCGTGAACCGCATCTGGAAAGGCCACTTCGGCACCGGCATCGTCGACACGCCCAGCAACTTCGGCTTCGGCGGCGAACGTCCCACCAATCCGGAACTGCTCGATTACCTGGCCAGCGACTTCGTAAAGAACGGCATGTCGATCAAGAAGCTGCAGCGCGAGATCATGCTGAGCTCGGTCTACCAGCTCAGCACCGAGAAAGATCAGGTCGCCTTCGATAAGGATTCCGGCAACCGTCTCTACTGGCGCGCGAATCGCAAGCGCATGGATGCGGAACAGGTTCGCGATTCCATTCTGGCAGGTCGCCGGCAATCTGGACACCACGCTCGGCGGACCGTCGCAGGAACTGACGCCGAGTTCCACCGCCGCACGGTTTACGGCAAAGTCAGCCGCTACAAGCTGGATGCGTTATCTTCAGCTCTTCGATTTCCCGAGCCCCAACATCAGCGCCGAAAAGCGCTTCACCACCACCGTTCCGCTGCAGCGCCTGTTCCTGATGAACAGCGATTTCGTGCAGGTTGAAGCCGAAGAACTGGCCAAACGCGTCGCCGCCGAAGCCGGACAACCGCGCGCGCATCCGTAAGATTTATCTGCTGGCCTACGGCCGCGAGCCGAAGCGAAGAGGAAGTCAAGCTTGGTCTCGATTACCTGCATACGGAGCCGCTGAGCGAGTACGAAGAGAACAAGAACAAGCCGAAGGAAGCCGAAGGGGCTGGTGGCGGACGCCGGCGCCGAGATGCCGGTGCCGTCAGTGATGCTGCCAAACCCGACGGCAAGACCGAGGCAGAAAGCCGAAGCCGCGGCTCCCGATATGATGCCCGTCGGGCAGGAAGCTGGTGGCGGTGGTGGTGGAATGGGAATGGGGATGATGGGCGGAATGGGTCGGCTCGCCGCGGCCGTGGTCCGGCGCGCCGCCTGACATCAAGTATGAACCGACGGCTGGGGCCGCTACGCCAAAGTCCTGTTGAGTTCCACGGAATTCACGTTCATCAATTAGGACTGGACACATGTCGATCATAAATCCCGCAATCCTTTGACTCGCCGCGAAGCTCTGCGCCGCGTCGGCAATGGCTTCGGCATGATGGCCTTCGCCGGCATGCTTGGAAATTCACTCAGCCGCGCCGGCGCCGTCACACTTCCCGATGGCAACATGGGCGTCGCGAAGCTCGATTATCCGCAGCGCGTCAAGCGCGTGATCTTCCTGTTCATGAACGGCGGGCTGTCCACCATCGACACCTTCGATCCCAAGCCGGCGCTCGACAAAGTATGACGGCCAGCCGCTCCCCGGCGGCGACATCAAAACCGAGCGCCGCACCGGCGAACTGATGAAGTCGCCCTTCAAGTTCAAGAAGTACGGGCAGTGCGGCATGGACGTCAGCGAACTCTGGCCGCATCTTGCCGAAGTCGCGGACGATATCTGCTGGGTTCGTTCGGTCTACACCGAAATCCCCAACCACGAGCCCTCCTGCCTGATGATGAACACCGGCGCCAACCAGGCCGGCCGTCCTTCGATGGGCGCGTGGCTGACCTACGGCCTCGGCACCGAGAATCAGAATCTGCCGGGCTACGTGGTGCTGTGTCCGGACGTTCCCACCACCGTCGGACCGCCGCTCTGGAGCAACGGCTTCCTGCCCGCGCATCAATCAGGGCACCTTCATCTCGAACAAAGTGGAAACCGCTGGGCGCGGACGGCATGCCGATGGAAGCCGAAGCGGCCATGGAAAAAGCGAAGGACAAGGACGGCAAAGGACAAGCCCAAGAAGGTGGTGGTCGAGAAGAACTTCGATCCGAAGAAGTTCCTCAGCTACGTCAACAACCCGAAGTTCTCGCTCACCGAACAGCGCCGCGAACTGGATCTGCTGCACAAGCTGGAAAAGATCCGCAGCGCCGATGCCGGAGCCGATCCGCAGGTGGAAGCCGTCATCAAGTCGATGGAAATGGCTACCGCATGCAGACCGAAGCGCCGGACGTCTTCGATATCCGCAAGGAATCGCAGGCCACGCTCGATATGTACGGCCCCGGAGATGTGGCGCGCGGCGCGCTGATGGCTGTGCGGCTGGCGGAAAAGGGCGTCCGCATGACGCAGGTTTACTATTCCAAGGGCGATCCGTGGGATGCGCACGCCGACATCTTCGCGCACAAAATCAATGCCAAGAATTCCGATCAGGCGTTTGCCGCCGTGATCAAAGATCTGAAGTCACGCGGTCTGTGGAAAGATACGCTGGTGGTTTGCGGATCGGAATTCGGCCGCACGCCGGTGCGCGAAGTGGGCGGCGGCGGAAGCGTGCGTCAAGCGCGGCCGCGATCACAATCCATTCGGCTTCACCATGTGGCTGGCCGGCGGAGCCGTCAAGGGCGGCACCATTTACGGCGCCACCGATGATTTCGGCTTCAAGGCCATCGAGAAGCCGGTCCACGTGCACGACATCCACGCGACCATCCTGTATCTGATGGGCATCGATCACACCAAGCTGACCTACCGCTACAGCGGCCGCGATTTCCGGCTTACCGACGTCGCCGGCAACGTGCTGCACGATATCATCGCGTAGTCACTTTTTCGCTTTGGCTTTCTTGTATTCCTCGCGGATTGTCTGAATCGAACGCGCGTGGCTTTCCACGTGTCCGGCGTAGGTGTCGAGCAAACTTTTCACGGTGATCGGGCCGCGCTCTGCGTGCATGCCGGTGCGCTCAAAAGCAGCTTCGGGCAGGCCCTTCAGCAGTTCGTGATTGTCGGCGCGGATGCGGCGAAACGTCTCGAGTGATTCCTGCGGCTTGCGGATGGAGTAATCCAGATTCGCGGCCCACAGATTCTGATCCCATGCGCTGATCGGCGGATTGTCTTCCGCCAGCATCACGCGGAACCGGTGCGCGCCCACCAGTTCGGCGTCAGCCAGATGCCGCAGGATCTGACGGATGTTCCACTTGCCCGGCGCGGTTATGAAATCGGACTCCGGTCCGGCGGAACCCGTGAGCATAACAGCCAGCACCTCCGGGCCGCGGCGGAATCGTTCGAGAAGTTCGGATATGTCGCTCATGGGTTTCGAGGTTCATTATAAGGCGGCATAAATCCCGTACACTGAAACAATATGAAGGGCAAATTCCCCCTCCTTCTTTTGCCGCTTGTGTTTGCTGTTCTCCTGGTCGCTCAGCGCAGTTATGAGCGTTCCGTGAAGTTTCCAGTGCGCGGTCTGCGCGGCGCCATCGCGGCCGGCAGCGAGTATGCCACCGAAGCCGGCATGCGCTCTTATTACGCCGGCGGCAACGCCGTGGACGCGGGTGTGGCGGCTATGTTTGCGGCCTCGGTGACAGAATATTCGCACTTCGGCTTCGGCGGCGAAGCGCCCATCCTGATTCGGACCGCCGATGGCAAGGTGCACTCCATCGCGGGTGTCGGGACAATGCCGAAGATCGCGACCGCGGAGTTCTTCCGCGAGCGCAAGCTGCAGCCCGGCGAAATTCAATCGCCGCCGGAGAAGGGTGGTTTACGAGGGATGGTTCCCGTAGCCGGTCTGATGCCCGCGCTGGTGCCGGGCATGGTTGACGCCGGTCTCGTCGCGCTGCGCGATTACGGCACGAAGTCCTTCGGCGAGGAGATCGCCGCCGCCATTGAGGATGCGGACGGCGCCCCCATCGATGAAATGCGATCGAGCACCATCGCGCACAGCGTTCCGTTTTTTGATTTGTGGCCGACTTCGCGCAGGCATTTTCTGCCGAACGGCCACGTGCCGCTTCCCGGAGAAATCTTCCGGCAGCCCGATCTGGCGCGGACGCTGCGCGGCATGGCGGCGGCGGAGAAACAGGCGCTGGCCTCCGGGAAATCGCGCGTAGCCGCCATCGACGCGGTGCGCGATTACTTCTATCGCGGCGAAATCGCGCACAAGATCGACGCGTTCAGCCGCGAGAACAACGGTCTCCTGCGCTACGAGGACATGGCCGCATTCCGCCTGACGCCCGAAGAGCCGGTTTCGACGAATTTTCAGGGCTACGAAGTCTATAAACCGGGCTTCTGGAGCCAGGGTCCGGCCATGATCGAGGCCCTGAACATCCTGAACGGCTACGATCTGGCGGGGATGAAATTCAACTCCGCCCAGTACATCCACACGTTGGTGGAAGCGCTGAAGCTGGCCTATGCCGACCGCGACACCTATTACGGCGACCCGAAATTCGCTAAGGTGCCGATGGATCGTCTGCTCTCCAAGGAGTATGCCGCCGAGCGCCGCAAGCTGATCGGTCCCGACGCATCGCTCGACTTCCGGCCGGGTCACATCGGCGATCATCCGCCGGTGCATCCCTCGCTTTCGGAGATCACGCGCCTGAAAATCGATGACGCGCTGATGGCCAAAGACACCACCTGCGTGGACGCGATCGATAAGAACGGCATCATGTTTTCCGCGACGCCCTCGGGCGCTTGGCTGCCTTCGGTGATCGCGGGCGATACCGGCATTCCGCTGACCGAGCGAGCGCAGAGCTTCCTGCTGGTTCCGGGAAATCCGAATGAACTGGCGGGCGGCAAGCGCCCCCGCGTGACGCTGAGCCCTACGCTGGTGACGAAAGGCGGACAGGCTTACATCGCGCTCTCCACGCCGGGCGGCGACAACCAGGAGCAATCCCTGCTGCAGGTGCTGTTGGCGGTCCTGGATTTCAACATGAATGCCGAAAACGCCGTGGAGGCGCCGCGGTTCCAGACGCGCCACCTGGTTTCGAGCTTCGACAACCACGCCATGAACCCGGGCGATCTGCTGCTGGATGAGCGCATCAGTCCGATGGTGATGGGTGATCTGGGACAGCGCAATCACAAGCTGGGAACGCGGTCGCGGTGGGCCAGCGGCGCCGCGCCGGTGCTGGTGCGCATTCTGCCGGACGGCGTGATTGAAGCAGGCGCGGACCCTTACGGTTATCGATCCGGCCGCGCCTGGTAGGCCGACGGCGTGTTTGCGGATTCGCTGTTCGACGAGCAGCCGTCGTTCGATCGCGATCGGTTCGCCGAGCGGTTGGCTGCTCTGGCGCGCGAAGGCATCTTCATCGGCGGCAGTTCCTGGAAGTACGAAGGATGGCTCGGACAGATTTACTCCCGCTCGCGCTACCTTTCGCGCGGTAAGTTCTCGAAGAAAGCTTTCGAGGAAACCTGCCTAAGCGAATACGCACAGGTGTTTCCGACGGCGTGCGGCGATTTCGCGTTTTATCAGTTCCCCACTGAAGAGTTCTGGCGCAGGCTGTTCGGGCAGGCGCCGCCGCCGTTCCGGTTTGCGTTCAAGGCTCCGGAGCAAATCACTTGTCCGTTGTTTCCGGAGCATCCGCGTTACGGCGAGCAGGGCGGTTTGGAGAACTACACGTTTCTGGACCGGCATTTGTTTCTGGAAGCGTTCATCCGTCCGCTGCTGCCCTATCGTGAGCAGACCGCGCTGCTGATCTTTGAGTTCGGAACGTTTCCGAAGCGCGCCTTCGCCACTGTGGCCGCTTTTCTGGAACGTCTGGATCCTTTTCTCGCGGGGCTGCCGCGCGACTTTCGGTATGCGGTGGAGATCCGCAATCGCGACTTCCTCCTGCCAGAGTATTTCGCGTGCCTCGCGGCGCACAACGTCGCGCACGTGTACAACGCGTGGACGCGAATGCCGGAACTGCCGGAACAACTCGCCATTCCCGGTTCGCGCACCGCCGACTTTGTGGTGTCGCGCGCGCTGCTCCGCCAGGGCCGCGCCTATGAAGACGCAGTGAAGCTGTTCTCGCCCTATGCGGAAGTGCGCGACCCTAATGAGAGCGCGCGCAACGGATTGCGGGAGCTGATCCAGGTGGCGCGGCGGGAAAAGCGCACGGCGTTTCTGTTTGTGAACAACCGGCTGGAAGGCAATGCCATCGGAACCATCGTGGCCATCACGGACGAGGAGCTGGATTGAGAATGTTATACTTGGGTTCACCGGTTCGCGCCCTTAGCTCAGTTGGTTAGAGTACTACCTTGACACGGTAGGGGTCGGAAGTTCGAGTCTTCCAGGGCGCACCATTTCCTTCCATCTTCGGTGCTACCTGAGCGGAATCGGATGACGGCTGCGCAGTCAAAGATCTCGATCGTCACCATCTCCTTTAATCAGGCGCGTTACCTGGCCGATGCAATTTTGTCGGTGAACTGTTCCCGGCCGGAACGGCTGGAATATGTCATTGTCGATCCGGGCAGCACGGATGGCTCCCGCGAGATCATCGAAGCGCAACGGGGAAGGTTCGCGCACGTGCTGCTGGAACCGGACAGGGGACCGGCCGATGGGTTGAACAAAGGCTTCGCACTGTGCAGCGGGAGCGTCTTCGGATATATCAACTCCGACGATCGCTTCTGCCCGGGGGCGCTGGATTTTGTTCTGGATTACTTCGACGCGAACCCCTCGGTCGATGTGCTGTGCGGGGCCGTTCGATTTATCGACCGGAATGGCCGGCCGGACCTCCGCAAACGGACGCCGGACAGAATCGATCCGTACCGGTTCGCTTACCGCGCGTGTTTCATCTGGCAGCAGGCTACTTTTTTTCGACGGGAAACGTTTGAGAGCGTCGGGGGCTTCAACGCGGCAAATGCCGTTCATTGGGATTCCGAGTTGGTGATCGACATGGTGCTGCGGGGTGCAAAAGTCGGGTATGTGAGAAAATTGCTAGGCGATCACAGGCATCATGAAAGCACCATTACGGGGTCGAAACGATTCGCTGAAATCGATGCCGGAGAACTTCCGCGTGTGCAGCGAAAGATCTTCGCGGCTGGGTATCCGCCGCTTTCGCCGTGGCGTGCGCGGCTGGTCAAGTGGCAGCACAAGTTCGATCCGCGGCGGCAATTCCGGTATGTCTTCGGCGTGGAACCTCTGCGGTAGCGCCTGACATGGATCGTGAGAGTCAACGGGCGATAGCGCACGCGCCGACGATCAACCGGAGGTCCGCGCTTGCATTTGTCATTGGCTGCTGCATACCGGTGGCATTGAAGCTGGTGGGAGTTACCTTTCTCGGAGAACTGGGTCTGCTTCTGGTGGCGGTTTGGGTGGTGCTCACCAGAATGGGGAACCGGCGATTCTGGGGTGGGCTTGCGATTCGATTCATCGTACTGCTCTGTCTGGTGCTGCTGAGTTACGTGGTGTCGGATCTGTTTCGGCAGACGGCGGCCGAAGATGCGGCCCGCGGATGGTCCAAGATCGCGTTCATCATCACCGATTTCATTGGCTTGTATTACCTGATCCGAAAGAACCCGAGCGCCATCCTCACGTTCTTCCTGGGTTACCAGTTAGCGGCACTCGGACTTGCCGCCTACCTATACAGCACTCTTACCTTCGATTTCGAGACCTATTGGAAGTTCTGGGTCTCCATGCCCTTGACTGTTGTCTCGCTGTGTACCTTGGCGATGCTGGGAAGAAAGGGTGTGCGGCTCAGTGCGCTGGTGTTAATCGTACTTGGCGCCGTGCATGTAATTCTGGATTTTCGGTCGCTGGGACTGATGTGTTTTGTCATCGCCGCGATACTGCTGGCCACCAGACGAACCGAAGGCGGCCGGCTGAAGGTAAGCAGGACGATTATGATTCCGAGCGCGCTGGCATGCGGGGTTCTGCTTGGCTACCTGTATTACGCCGGTCAGGCGGAGCATGGTGAACGGCGGCAAGCTTCGAACGCGTGGCGGCTGGGAACTTCGATGGCGCTGCTGAATGGAATCATGCGGTCTCCCGTGATCGGCAGCGGCTCCTGGTCTTCGGACAGTCAAATGGAAGCGTGGCGCGACGATGCTATGGAAGCCCGCGGCGTGAACCGCTACGCTGCCGGACGGTTTGACCGCTTTACCGGCCATTCCGAAGTGCTGCAGGCCTGGTATGAGGGCGGAATCCTGACCACCTGCTTCTTCTTCTACTATGGCTTTCAGCTGGCGTCGACGTTCAAGAGGCTGGTGACCAGAAGAATCGACCGGCTGTCCGCTCTGCTGCTTTTAATTTTGCTGAACGCCAGCTGGGGATTCATCTTCAATCCCCTGAACGGACTGGTTCGGCTGGACATTGCGGCGGCGCTGACGTTGATCTGTTTCCTGCGCGCCGAAGGGCAGCTTGCAAGGACCGGGCGCGCGTTTCCGGATGCAGGCGTGCTGAACGCGCAGCCCGCTCCCGCCGCTCTTCTTCCGGCTCAGTGACGGTAAGGATTCGCCGGGAGCGCTCAGGATTGTGCGTTGTATGATAGCGGGCGTGATCTTCCGGCAGCTTCCCTGGCTCTTCTTTGCCGTGTCCGCATTTGCATGGCAGCAACCGCACACCATTCCTCCCCCGGGCGTCTCGGTGCCCGAAAACGATCAGCGGCAGCTGCGCGCGGGACTCGCTCGGCTGGCCGCGCGCATCGAAGCGAATCAGACGAACCCACACCTCGCCGACGTACGGATCTTCCACAAAGCGGTGCAGTACGCGCTGGAGGGCAACGAGTTCTTCACCCCGGAAGACATCTTCCGCGGAAAGGAACTTCTGCGCATAGGGAACGAGCGGATGAGCCAGCTGGAACGCGGCGAAGCTCCGTGGACGCGCGCGACGGGCCTGGTGGTGCGCGGTTACGTTTCGAAGATCGATGGCAGCGTTCAACCGTACGGCTTGGTGATCCCCGATTCTTATGCGCCGGACCGTCCGCACAAGTGGCGTGTGGATGCCTGGTTTCACGGCCGCGGCGAGACATTGAGCGAGATCAACTTCCTGTGGGACCGTATTCACAACCCAGGCCAGTTTACGCCGCGCGACACCATCGTGCTGCATCTCTACGGGCGCTACTGCAACGCCAGCACCTTCGCCGGCGAGATGGATTTCTTCGAGGCCCTGGAGGATGTGAAGAAGCACTTCCATGTGGATTCAAACCGCATTCTGGTGCGCGGATTCAGTATGGGTGGGGCGTCGGCGTGGCATATCGGCGCGCACTACGGGACTGACTTTGCGGCCGTGGCGCCCGGTGCGGGATTCGCGGAGACGGTCGATTTCTTTGGCTACACGCGGCGGGGCGTGACTCTCAACTGGTATGAAGACAAGCTGCTGCACCTGACCAACGCTACCGATTATGCGGCTAACTTCTTCAACGTTCCGGTGGTTGCATACAACGGCGATAAGGACGGTCAGAAGCAGGCCGCCGACGTGATGCAGGTGAGTATGGAGAAAGAGGGGCTTACCTTGTCTCGCGTAACAGGCCTGAATATTGGACACGCATATACGCCGGCAGCGATCGTGGAACTCGACAGCAGGATGGATGCTCTGGCGGACAAAGGACGCGTGCTCTATCCGCGCGAAGTCCGTTTCGTTACCTGGACCTTGAAATACAACCGCATGCGTTGGGTGCAGGTGGATGGCCTGGAGAAACACTGGGACAGAGCCCGCGTGGATGCGGTGCTGGAGGGCGATCATACCGTCAAGGCGACGACGTCCAATGTTTCGGCGCTGAGCTTCGTGATGGAGCCAGGGGCGGAGATGGTGAATCCAGGGATGAAGACCACTGTGACGCTGGACGGCCAAAACATCGCGGTAGCGGGGGCGCGCAGTGACGGGTCGTGGGTTGCGCACTTTCGCCGGAACGGCTCCAAATGGGCGATGGCCGATGACGATTCGAGCGCTTTGCGCAAGCGGCACGATCTGCAGGGCCCGATTGACGACGCCTTCATGAGCAGCTTTCTGATGGTGCGCCCTACCGGAACCGCGATGAATGAGGTGGTGGGGAAGTGGACGAAGTCAGAGGAGGAGCACGCCGCGCGGTTGTGGCGTACGCAGATGCGCGGGGATGCGCCCGCTAAAGACGATACCGCGGTGACGGATGCCGACATTGCCGCCAACAATCTGGTGCTTTGGGGCGATCCGCAAAGCAACAGCGTGCTGGCCCGCATCGCCGGCAAACTGCCGATTCAGTGGACGGCGGCGGTTGTCACTGTGGGCACGCGGAAATTCGATGCCGCAACAAACGCACCGGTGATGATCTACCCGAATCCCCTGAATCCGAAGAAGTACGTCGTGATCAACAGCGGGATTACGTTCCGCGAGTACGCACAGCCAAACAACTCTTTGCAGGTAGCCTATCTTCCGGATTATGCGGTGGTGGATCTCACGACGCCACCGGACACGCGGTGGCCAGGCAAGGTGGCGGCGGCCGGTTTCTTTGGGGAAAAGTGGGAGCTTCTGCCGAACGACGGCAGATAGCTGGTCGCGGTGTTAACCGCGCAGAGTAGCATCTTAGTACGACCCCAATGAGCCGCTATCTCGGATTGCTTCTGCTTGCAGGCACTGTTGGTGCCCAGACGGACTGGCCGAGGTTTGGCAACGACCCGGGGGCAATGCGCTTTTCCGCGCTGCATCAGGTGAACTCGTCGAACGTCGCAAAGCTGGACCTGGCGTGGGCCTTTCGCGCCGGCAAGCCCGGATCCGAAGCGATTCCGATCGTGGTGGGCGGCGTCATGTACATCACGGCTCCTGACGGCGTTTACGCACTGGTGCCGGAAACGGGACAGTTGCTGTGGAAGTACGAATCGTCGCCGACTTCTTTGCGAGGTTTGGCATACTGGCCCGGAGCCGCCGGGCTGCACGCTCGCGTGTTCACCGGGAACGGTCCGTTTCTCCTGGCGCTGGATGTCACCACGGGAAAACCGGCGGCAGGATTTGGACGCGAGGGTCGGCTTGATCTCAAGAGAGGCGTGCTGGGCGACCTGAGTGACTCGAAATACAGCCTGCAATCGCCGCCGGCCGTCTTTGGTGATGTGGTGATCACCGGTGGCAACAACACGGAGGGCTCGCCGTCGACAGGTGCGTATGGCGACATTCGCGGCTGGGATGCCAAAACGGGCAAGCTGTTGTGGACGTTCCACACGGTTCCGCGGCCGGGGGAAGCGGGATCGGAAACGTGGCCTACGGATGGCTGGAAAAACCGCTCGGGGACGAACACGTGGGGCTTTTTCACCATTGATGAGAAGCGCGGGATCGTTTACGCGCCGCTCGGATCGCCGACATCTGATTTTTACGGCGCGGATCGCGCGGGAGATGGTTTGTACGGCAACTCATTGGTAGCGCTGGATGCGCGTACGGGCAATAGAAAGTGGAGCCGGCAGCTGGTACACCACGACATTTGGGATTACGACCTGGCGGCTCCGCCCGCGCTCTTTGATATTCATCGAGACGGCCGAACGATTCCCGCGGTGGCACAGATTACCAAGATGGGGCTGCTGTTTGTCTTCGACCGGGTGACCGGCGCGCCTGTGTACGGCATGGAGGAGCGAGCGGTTCCGCAGACTTCCGTGCCGGGAGAGGCGACATCGAAGACACAGCCGTTTCCCCTGAAACCTCCGCCTCTGGGCAAGAATACGTTTCGCATAGAGGACATGTATGACCTCTCCGAGGCGCAGGCGCGGTATTGCAAAGCCCTGTTTACCGACAATCACATAACCATTGGCGGGCCCTACACGCCATTGCCGCTCGACGGCAACGCGCTTTTCTTCCCCAGCACTCTAGGCGGCGGAAACTGGGGCGGCGTATCGGTGGATCAGGCGCTTGGCCGGCTGTTCGTGAATGTGATGAACGTGGGGCAGTGGGGTCACATGGAGAAGCGGGGGGCCGAATATGTCAGGACTTCCGCGTTCGGAGCCTATGCGCGATTTTGGAATCGAGAGACTCACATTCCATGCCAGAAACCTCCGTTCGGCGAGATGATCGCGGTGGATTTGAAATCGGGAGACATTGCGTGGCGATCGGTTCTGGGAACGGTGGACTCGCTGGACGCGATCGGGGTGCACAACACAGGAGCGCTGAATCTGGGAGGGAGCATAGCGACCGCGGGCGGCGTTGTGTTCATCGCCGCGACAAACGATTCCCGATTCCGTGCGTTCGATTCGAAGAGCGGCAAGGTTCTGTGGGAAGTGAAGCTGGAGGCAAGCGGGCACACCAGCCCGATCACGTATATGGGCCGGGATGGACGGCAGTATGTGACCCTGATGGCAACCGGGGGCGGCGGGTTTTTGGGGGGCGGGCTAAGCAACAGCCTGGTGGCTTTCGCCCTGCCTGACGTTGCTCGCAAGCCACTGCCGGTGTCGGTTACGGATGCGGCGGCGGCCGCGAATGCCGGAGCAGGAAAGTTACAGGCACGCGCCGGAGCCCCGGTTCCTGTGCCTCCCAGGGACGCAAAGAGTCTGGTGGTAAAGGTGTGTGGCACGACTTGTCACTCGATGGATGTTTTGATTAGTCAGAAGACCGATGAGAAGGGCTGGAACGCGATTGTCCAGAATATGGTGGCGCGCGGGGCGGAAGCTTCGGATCAGCAGGTGAAAGTGATCGTGAAGTATCTGGCAGCGCGGAGTTCGACGGGCAGCGAACACTACTGAACGGTGCCGGTCTTCTGGTGCATCGACGCGCCGAGTGGGGCCGGACTAGACCGCCGTTCTGCACCGTGACCTCAGTGAGTGTCCAGTTCTCGGGTTTAGCGCCGGGTTTCGTAGGTCTGTATCAGGTAAACGTGATTGTGCCGGCTGAAGTCAAGGCAGGGCTGCCATCCCGGTGGTGCTTACGATGGGCAACGCCACTTCAAATACTGTAACGATTACGGTTCAGTAAAACGCTTTCGATGTGCTGAGAAATTTGCAGGTGACGTCGCCCCAGGCTCGCGAGCCTGCGTCGTAACGGCCCAAGACTCGGAATCTACGCTGCAGATTCCGCTTGATCGGGACGGTTACAGTTGTGATACGATCCCTTCCAGACAAGGAGACCTACGTGAGAGTCTACGAGTCAAAGGACATCCGCAACGCGGGCATTGCCGGTCACGGGCACTGCGGGAAGACCACTCTGGCCGCCGCGCTTTTGCATACAGCCGGGGCGACGGCACGGCTGACACGAGTGGACGAAGGCAATACTCCCACCGACTTCGACGAGGAAGAGATTCAGCGGAAGTGCTCGATCGCATCCGCGTTTGCGGCGGCGGAGTGGAAGAAGACGAAGATCAACCTTCTCGACACGCCGGGGTACAACATCTTCATCAACGACACGCGGGCGGCGCTGATTGCAGCCGATGCGCTGCTGACCGTTGTGGACGCGGTAGCCGGTGTCGAGGTGCAGACGGAGAAGGTCTGGGGATTCGCGGCCGAATACCAGCAGCCGCGCGCGATTGTGGTGAACCGGCTGGACCGCGAGCGCGCGAGCTTCGAGCGGACGGTGGAGAGCATCCACGCGCGGTTTGGGCGTACGGCAGTCGCGACGCAGCTGCCGATGGGCGTGGAGAAAGACTTCCGGGGTGTCATCGACCTGGTGCGCATGAAGGCGTACATTTACACGCCGGACGGGGATGGCCGCGGGCGCGAGGGGGAGATTCCGGGCGAGTACGCGGAACAGGCGAAGGCGGCGCACGAGGCGCTGGTCGAGATGGCGGCCGAAGGCAAAGACGAACTGCTGGAGGAGTTCTTCGCGGAAGGCACGCTGCCGGTGGAGCATATCGTGGACGGGCTGAATGCGGCGTTCCGCGAAATGCGGCTCTTTCCGATTCTGTGCGCCTCGGGGCTGCACAACATCGGGTCGGACCTGATTCTGGATTTGATTGCGGGTACTTTTCCGGCGCCGACGGAGCGCGTGGCGCGCGAGGGCGCGGTAAACGGTCAGCCAACGACGCGGCAGGTGGCGCCGTGCGGGCCGGTTTCGGCCTACGTATTCAAGACGGTTGCGGACCCGTTTGCGGGGCGCGTCTCGTTCTTCAAGGTGCAGTCTGGCATTTTGAAGAACGATATGCATCTGCAGAACGTGCAGCACGGGAGCGATGAGCGGCTGGCGCACATCGGGGTGCCGATGGGGAAGACGCTGACGCAGGTGACGGAGCTGCAGGCGGGCGATATCGGGGCGGTGGCGAAGCTGCGCGATACGCTGACCGGGGATACGCTGGCGGACCGGAACTCGGCGATCGCGTATACGCGGCCGCCGGCGTCGGAGCCGTCGATTGCGTTCGCGATCGAGGCGAAGTCCCGACAAGATGAAGACCGGATGGGGCAGGCGCTGCACAAGCTGATGGAAGAAGACCAGTGCCTGCGGTTTTACCGGGACCCGCAGACGAAGGACTTCCTGCTGGCGGGATGCGGGCAGCAGCATGTGGAGATTGCGGTGAGCCGGCTCAAGCGGCGGTACCACGTGGACGTCACGTTGAAGGCGCCGAAGATTCCGTATCGGGAGACGATTCGGGGCACGGCGGATGTGCAGGGCCGGCACAAGAAACAGACCGGCGGGCATGGGCAGTTCGGCGACTGCTGGATCCGGATGGAACCGCTGCCGCGCGGAGCGAAGTTCGAGTTCGTGAACGAGATATTCGGAGGGTCGATTCCGAAGAACTACGTACCGGCGGTGGAGAAGGGGATTATAGAGACGGCGGAGAAGGGATATCTGGCGGGATATCCGATGGTGGATTTCCGTGTTGTGGTATATGACGGTTCATATCACGACGTGGATTCTTCCGAACTCGCGTTCAAGCTGGCGGCGCGGAAAGCGTTCCGCAATGCGATGGCGACGGCGCGAACCCGTCGCTGCTGGAGCCGGTGATGAATGTGGAAGTGCAGGCGCCGGTGGAGTATGCGGGCGATCTGATGGGGGACTCTGAACGGCCGGCGCGGACGGATCGCGGGGATGGATACGCAGGGCGGCACGCAGTTTATTCGAGCGCAGGTGCCGATGTCGGAGATGTTGAATTACCAGAACGACTTAACGTCTATGACGCAGGGGCGCGCCTCGTTCACGATGGAGTTCGATCATTATGACTTTGTGCCGCCCCAGCAGGCGGAGAAGATCGTAGCGGCGGCGAAGGCAGTACGTACGGGAGAGGACGAAGAAGAGGAGTAGAGGAGCAGAGAGTGTGTGGCGGAATGCCACACAACAGTATCGTTAGGTTACAATCCGGTTGACCCGGTCTATGGATTTTAGTATTCTGGGAGTTCGTCTGTGAGCGCAGTCGTCCCGTGGCCGGTGCCGTGGGCAACAACTTCATACAAGGACATTGGATGGCTTATTTACGAAACCCTGTTGCCTGTTTCCTCAGTTTCGCTCTACTTACTCCTGTCACTCCACTTTTAGCGCAGCAATCTTATTACCAAACCTCAGACACGGACAGCGAACTATCCGGTAGTGACGCCACCACGGCGGACGTTACAGATATTCACGCCGAGTCTTATATGGAGTCGGTAGTTCGCAATGAGAGCAAGGCACAGCCGTTTCGCCCCACGCCGTCTGACCTATTGATCCAACAGGCTGAGGGAAAGTTTCAATCGGGAAGAAAATATTACCAGGTGCAGGATACGGCTCGCGCGCGCGCGGAGTTTGACGCGGCGATCGACCTGATGCTGCTGGCGTCGGATAATCCGTCGGACCGGCAGCTGTATGAAGAGAAGATGGAGCAGTTGATCGATTCCATTCACCGGCTGGACCTGGCGGGGCTGGGATCAGCCGCGCCTCCTTCGGAAGAGCCGCAGTTTGAGAAGGCTCCACTGGAAGATCTGCTCCAGATGACGTTTCCGGTGGACCCGCGCCTAAAGAATAAGGTACAGGGCGAATTGACAGCGACGGCTTCGCAGCTGCCGCTGACGATGAACGACGCGGTGCTGGGGTATATCAACTACTTTTCGGGCCGCGGGCACAACACGATCGTAGCGGGGCTCGAGCGGGCGGGCAAGTTCCGTCCGATGATTCAGCGAGTGCTGGCGGAAGAAGGCGTGCCGCAGGAATTGATTCATCTGGCCCAGGCGGAATCGGGCTTTCTGCCGCGCGCGGTTTCGAATAAGGCCGCGACGGGAATGTGGCAGTTTGTGCAGTTCCGGGGGCGCGAATACGGTTTGAACCAGACGGCGTATACAGACGACCGGCTGGACCCGGAAAAGGCGACACGCGCGGCGGCACGGCATCTCAAGGATCTGTACAAGGAATTTGGCAACTGGTATCTGGCGATTGCGGCTTATAACTGCGGGCCGGGCAATGTGAGCAAGGGTATTGAGCGCACGGGTTATGCGGATTTCTGGGAGTTGCGGGCGCGGCACGCGATTCCAACGGAAACCACGAACTACGTGCCGATCATCCTGGCGATGACGATCATGACCAAGAACGCCGCGGAATACGGTCTGACGGATCTGACGCCGCAGGCTCCGCTGGAATACGACACGGTGGAAGTGACGGCTTCGACGCACCTGGCGCTGATTGGCGATCTGACGGACACTCCGGTTTCGCAGTTGAAGGAACTGAACCCGGCGCTGCTGACCAATATTGCGCCGGAAGGTTACGCGGTACACGTGCCGAAGGGCTCGGGCGACACGCTGACTTCTTTCCTGGAACGCGTTCCGGGGCCGCAGCGCGCGGCGTGGCGGATGCATCGCGTGGAACTGGGCGATACGCTGGCTTCGATCGCGCACCGGTATGGTTCGACGGTGAGCCGGATTTCAGAAGCGAATCAGCTGAAGACGGACGAGCCGACGGCGGGCGACCGCCTCTTGGTTCCGGCCAGCTTCCACAACGAAATGCCGGCGAAGCATGCGAAGACCACGGCGGCAAAGCGCCGCCCGGTGCATCGCAGCAGCGCCGCCCTGCTGGCCCGCGCCCGCTAGCTTACCAGAACGCACTCGGCGTTGATTCGTTCGACAATCTGCTGGATGACGGGCTCCACTGCGTCATTGGGAATCTGACACGTGCCGGCCGCGGAGTGACCGCCACCGCCGTACGCGAGAGTCAGTTCGCCGACATCGGTGGGGTTACCGCGGTTGAGAATGGATTTCCCGATCGCGAGCACCGTGTTTTGCTTCTTTAATCCCCAGAGGACGTGCATGGAGATGTCGCACTGGGGGAACAGCGCGTAAATCATGAAGCGATTGCCGACGTAGATGACCTCTTCGCCGCGCAGATCGAGCACGGCCAGATTGCCGTAGACCGTGGTGCACCGCCGCAGCTGCTCGGCGAATTTGTCCTGGTGCGAGCGATAGACATCGACCCGCTCGCGGACATCGGGAAGCTGGAGCGTTTCCTCGCTGGAGTGCGCGCGGCAGTAATCGATCATGGCCATCATCAAATCGAAATTGGAGACGCGGAACTGGCGGAAGCGGCCGAGACCGGTGCGGGCGTCCATGAGGAACGACAGCAGTTCCCAGCCCTGCGGATTGAGAATGTCTTCGCGGGTGAAGCGGGCGGAATCGGCTTTATCGACAGCGCGCAGCATGCTTTGGTCGATGCCGGGGAAGGCTGCGGCGCCGCCGTACCACTCGTAGAGGACGCGGGCGGCGGAATCGGCATCGGGCGCGAGGATGTGGTTGGGGCGGGAGGTATTGCCGGTGCGGGTGACCTCACTGTCGTGGTGATCGAAGCAGAGGTGGCAGCCGGGCGCCCACGGCAGATTGGTGAGGATATCGTTTTCGGTAAGGGCGACGACTCCATCCTGCACGTCCTTGGGATGGACGAAGTGGATGGAATCGAGGATGCCGAGATCCTTCAAGAGGATGGCGCACACCAGGCCATCGAAATCGCTGCGAGTAAGAAGCCTAAACTTTTTCCGGTCGTTATCCATAGACGGAATATCGACCGGTCAGGCGCAAAGCATTAGCGCCGCGCGTCTAGCGAGAGTAGCCGGAGGCGTCGATGACGGCGGGCTTGTAGGTCCAGGGCGCACCATAATCGGCTGGCAGACGGCGGGTGAAATAGGTCATGACTTTGCCCGCATACATGTCGGTCGGTTTGATGCGCAGTTTGGTCTCGGGCGCGGAGGCGAGCAGGGCCTCGGCCATAAGACGGAGGAACTGGGCTGTAGTGATGCTGACCCCTTCGATGGTGACGGGTGAGGGAACCGTGTTGGCGGGACGCGCGCGCCAGGTCTGATCGTGCAGAGGCTGGTTGAGCGAAGCGCAGAGGCGCAAGACGGCCTGCACGGTGACTTCGTCTTCCACGGGCGTGCCGGGCGGCGGGGTGGAGACGGGGCCGAAGACGCGCGTGAGGCGTAGAGAAGAGGGATCTTTGCCGGTGCGGCTTCTCTGGGCAAGAGAGTCGGTGAGGACGACGAAGAGATCGGCCAGCGAGAGATAGCGGTCGCCTACTTTCAGGAAAGGGGGGAGGGTAGTTTTGTCGCCCCAGGCCGCGACCATGTTCTTCACGGAAGCGCGGAGATCCTTTATGGAGATGTCGTAATCGAGGCCGGGTTTGGCCATGGATTTCAGGTCGGGAGCGGAAACGAAGCGGCTGCCGGGATTGGCGGGCAAGAATTCGGAAGTGAGATAGCGGATGACTTCGTCTTCCTGCCCGTAACGGGCATCCACTTCCGCCTGGGAATAGCGCAGGCGGGCGGGAAAGAGCGGATCTTCGGGATGGTGGTAAGCCCAGGCGAGCGGCATTTCCATGCGTCCGGCAGGGGGCACGGGCGGCTTGACGTAGATTCGCTGGCCAGCGATTTCGAGGTGCAGGATGCGAACGCGGGAGCGGTCCATGCCGGAGAGAACGGCTTTGAGTTTGGCGACGCCTTCCTCGGCGCGGAACGTGCGGGCGTCCATCAGGCTGGTTTCGGAGAAGCGGAGAACGTCTTCCTGCCACCAGAGTTCGGGTGACGAATCGGGATCAGGACTGATAACCTTGCCGAAGACATTGGCCCAGGAGCGGAACTGGCTACCGCTGGTATGAGCGAGGTCGGTTTCGGGTAGGCCAATCATGAGGGCGGTGTGGTTCAGCGGCCTGACGGCGTTAACGATTTCGCTGTCGCTGCCGACTTCGTTGACCTGGCCCCAAAGATTGGAGAACTGCAGGACGACACCACGGATGAGGGTAGCGGGGCCGAAGACTTCCTGCATTCGTTTCAGGCCGCCGGTGACGCCGGTCCTGGGGGCGCCGGTCTGAGAATCGCGCGCTTCGGTGAGCAGTTTCTGCGCGGATGCGGTGCGGGCCATCCAGCGGTCTTCCGAATTTCGGGCCTGGGAAAAGTCCAGCATGGGACGCTGCTCGTAGGTGGGTTCATCAGAGCCGTCGTAACAGGGGCGGACGGCACCGTGCGCGATGGCGGCGCGCACCTCATCGAGCAGATGGTCCTGAGCGTTGCCGGTGGCGAGCGCATCGCTCATGGCGCCGGAGAAGCAGACGGTAAAGCTCAGGGTTGGGCTGGAGGCGCGATACTTCTCGATGACTCCGATGCCGCGGCGCAGGCGTTCTTCGGTGATGCCGTGATTCATATGATCGCCCACGCTGGTACTGATGAAGATATAGAGCGGTTCGCGAGGCGGGGCGGGCTGCGCCTGAGCGAGGCTGCTGAGGAGAAAGCAGGAGAGCAAAAGGGAATGGAGTTTCATAACCAAGGGGCCTAACAAGAGACCCTGAAAGCGTTTGGAACACGCCTTCAGGGTCTGCGACGGAAGCGACTGCCTGAACTGCTTACGGAACCATGATTGAGGTGACGTTTGACGTACAGATGCCGACGCTCGATGCGTTGAGCGGCTCCAGCCGGTAAGAGTATGTGTTGCCGTTGACCAGACCGGCGGTCTGATCGACAAAGGCGAGTCCCGTGGTGCTGCCCACGTTGTTGAAGGGGCCAGCGGCGTTGGAGGCGCGCTGTATCTGGTAAGAGGAGGCGCTTCCAATGCCGGACCAAGTGAGGCTGACCTGTGCGCCGCCGGCGCGGCTGCTGGCTTTGCCGACGCCGCCCAGGTTGTTCACGCACTGGGTGAACGAAGTTTTCTGGAGCATGATGAGACTCCAGGCGGTTTCGAACTGACTTTGGGGATATTGGTAGTCGTAATAGACGCTGCTTCCACCCCAGTAACCGGCTGCATTCTGCCGGGAGATGAGGGTCTGTGCCACGCCGTCGCAGGCGTCGCCCGCGCTGGCCTGAGCGGCGTACCAATCAATGGGATTGGTGTTGCCGGGCTGATTGGCCAGGGTGGTGATGGGATTCAGAACGCCACCGGGGTCATGCTCCAGCATCGCCTTGGTGAACGAAAACAGACCGTAGGTATAGGCGCGAGGCGAGGTTGTGGCAGTATTCAGCGTGGCGGTGTTGCAGAAGTTTTTGCGGTAAAAGTTTTCGGCCAAATTCCAGCGCTGGTCGGGGTCCAAAGCTCCAGTGCGGCCCACGCCATCCATGGCGAGCTGGACCATTCCGGAGGGAGTCACCGCGTACGGGCCCCACGGCTGGTTATTCCACTCGTTGTATCCGTACTGGCCCTTGTTCGTCGAAGAGGTGTCCTGAGACCAGGTCACCCAGACCTGATTGGTGTCGATGACAATTGGAGGAATGGCGATACCGAAGGCCCGGTTCGCGGCGATCAGGGCAATGGCATTCCATTGAGACGGAGAATTGTCATCGTAAGCTGAGTACTCATTAACAGTTCCGGAACAATAGTATTCCCAGCCGCCTCCGTTGTTGTAGCCGGCGGAATTCTGGGCATCGCCGTAATACTGGCAGTAGCCGATTCCGTCCACCAGATCCTGCACGATGTTGTGATAGGTCTGGCCGAGCACGCCGGGAAGCGCTGGCATTCCGGCGACCGCGCCGGTACCGGTTCGGGCGACGCCATTGGGATTCTGGGACGCCACGATGGCCGTCACCACCATGCCTGTCTGATACCCGAAATCGCCTTCGCCATCGGCACCGTTGGCGAAAGTCAGCGTCTGGCTGTTGCTGTTCCCGTCGTAGACGAAGGTACAGGGGGAAGATGGCGCGGTGGTGCAGCTGGTTGCGTTCGGATTGTAGTTGATGTAAGTGCCTGTGGCGCAGGTTTTCGCCGTGTAGTTCGGCTGCGTTCCGTCGCTGCAGCGGGCCGCCATGAGCGCCGGATTGTAGGAAATGGTCTTGGATCCGCCGGGACCGTAGGAGGGATACGCGCCGTAGATTTTGCTGTTGGCCGCTGGCAGCAGATACATCATCAGTCGGGCGAGGCCCCGCGCCACGTCGTCGCTGTAGGGATCGACCCCGGGGCCGTTCTCATAGTGCCCGCTGACTTCGAACGCCTGCACGTTATTCGAATCGAGCCCGAGCGAGTTCAGGCAGGCGTTGCCGGTGCCCACGCAGCCGTTGCCGAGTGTTCCATCCCAGCCGCCGATGGGAACCGGCAAGCTGTTGACGGGCGTGGTGGTGCGATCCATGGTGGTGTGCAGATACCAGAGTCCGGCATCGATGGACTGATTTACGCTGGAAGCCAGAGACGTGGGCTGGACGATCAGGTAGTAGTTGCCGGTATAGGCCGCGGGATTGGTGACGTCAGAAACGGTGAGGACGGCGGTGTAGTTGACCCCGGTAGTTACGGGATAGTTGTGGGTTACAGACAGGTTGTAGACATTGCCGACCGTCGCGGAAGTGCCCGTCTTGACCACCGGCAGGGGCGTCTGATTGGCGCTGCCGTCACCGAAGTTCCAGAAATAGGTGAAGTTGTCAGTGGAGCCGCCGAGATCGACGGTGGCGGTTAGAGTGGCGATCTTACCCGCGACTACCGTGTGCGGGCTGGTGAGGTTAGCCGGATCCCACGGAACCGTCTTGACAGTAACAGCCGCAAAGCCAGGCAGAGCGGCCAGGAAACCCGCTCCGGTGAGAACGCGAGTGATCAGTTTCATACTTCCTCCTGTTGGGCCGGTTAGACGACGCCCCGGATTTTCCGGCGGTTGATGAAGACGAGAGACAAAAGCCCGGTGACCAGGGACAGCCAGGTGGAGGGCTCGGGAGTACCGGGCGGCGGCGGAGGCGGCGGCGGGTTGGAATCGATGGAGTAGCTTCCTGTCAGGAAGATGTTGCTGGCAACGCTATTATTGGCGTCGACGGGGTGCGTGGTTTCCAGCCGGAAGCCGCCGGGATCAGTAGTGGAGGCGACCGCGCTGAGAACGGCATACTCGCCTGTGGCGAGAGTAAAGGAATACGTGAGCGCCATGCCGACATCGGCATTGCAAACAGCGGCGACAACGCAGTTATTCAGGAAGTTGTCGGTGGTGCCGGGCACATGGTTCGTGTTGTCGGCGTTGCCATACACCTCAGTGTCGGAGATACCGGTGGCTCCGTAGAGCACGATGTTGCTGGTTTTGGAATTCGCGTTGAAGATTTCGTAGGTGATGCCTGCCTGAGCGGCCGCGGCTCCGAGGACCGTGCCATATTCATTGAAGTTGGGATTGGCGGCGTCAAAATCGAAATACATGCTGACGGTGTAGGAGCCAGGGGCACCGAGGAAGTTATAGCTGAGGGCTCCAAGGCCGGGGGTGGATCCGCCGGGATCGTTGCAGCAGTTGGTACTGTTGTAAATCGAGGACGTGGCGTTGAGCAGCAGAGTAGGATCAGCGGCGCCCAAATCCGCCCAATCCCCCGAGATATTAGTACTGGTGTTTAAAGCGAAGTCAAACAGATCGACAGTGCCCGCACGTGCGGTCGACATGCCGGCGATGAGCAATACGCCCGCGCTCAGGTGCAGAACAACCTTCATCCGAGCAAGCCAGCGGCGGCTTGCCGTGTTCTCTCGACACATAACTCTCCTTCGGTGTACGGGGTTATCAGAACCCCGAGTAGATTGTAAGGGCGACCTATATTTCAGTCAATAACGTTGTTATAGCTGAACCAATACGTAACGTGTTAGGGTTCTGTATATCACAAATCAACACTAAGCGGGTTTGCGGGCGCTGGCCAGCCAGTGGGGAAGCGGCGGCGGTAACGGCCTGACGGTGAAGTCCTGAAAGCCGGCGCGCTCCAGCCAGCCTTTAAGTTCTGTCGAAGAGAAAACCCAGCCATTGGTTGTGGTGAGGGCCATAGTAAGTGCAAAAAGTGCTGAGAACTGTGGGCTTGTATGTGTTTCGTCCGTCATCATGTCCATGACATGGACGACTCCTCCAGGCTCGAGCGCCTCGAAAGCTTTGGCGGCAAGGGCTTCGATTGCTTCCGGCGACTCCTGATGTAACATCCCGAAGAAGTTAACCGCATCGACACCCTGGGGAAATGCAGTGGCGTGATAGTCGCCGGGGAGCAGCGTGATCTGCGAAGATCCGCCCTGCTGCGCGATGAGTTCGGCAGCCACGTGCGCGACCTCGGGCAGGTCAAGAACGGTAGAGTGCAATTCGGGAAAAGCGCGGGTGATGAGAACGGAGAAGGTGCCAGGGCCACCGCCGACATCCAGCAGGCGTTTTCTTCCGGCGAGCTGGAGCAGCGGGACGACGGCGCGGCCAATGGCCAGAGCGCGCCCGTGCATCGAAAGCACGAAGGTCCGGGTGCGATCGGGATCCTCACCCAGATGAATTTGCGGACGCTCGACGGGAGCGCCGGTACGCACCAGTTCACCCAGCCTGCCCCACGCGCTGTAGATGTCGCGATTGAAGCGTAGCGCGCCGGAAAGATCGGCCGGACTGCCGGGAGTCAGGAAGATACGGGCTTCGGGTGAGTTGCTGTAACGGCTGCCGGTTTTGGTTAGCAGGCCTTCGGCAACACACGCATCCAGCAGCAGGCGCATGCCGCGTTCGCTCGCGCCTGAATCGGCGGCCAGCTGGTCGGCGGTGAGTCCGTCGTGTTCGGACAGACGCCGGAAGATGCCGGCATCGGAGGCGGTGAAGAGCACCTGGGATCCGAAGAAGGCATTGGCGAGATCCATGATGGCGCGCGGGCTTACGGCTGGTTGAGCGGAAGGGGTCATAGAGTTTTCAGAAAGGCGACGAGGGCGGCGCGGTCATCGGGCTTGAGCGCAAGACCAAACGGGTGGCCGGGGACGGCGTGAGGTTTGGCGGAAGCCGCCCAGTTGGAAGAGCGGAAATCCGGTTTGAGGCGGACGGGATTGAAGAGTTCGTCGAGCGATCCGATTTCACCGTTGTGCAGGAACGCGGCGTCCAACCAGACCATGCGGAGCGAAGGAACGCGATAGAAGCCGGTTCCTTTGCGGGTGCGGAGAGCGAGATTGGGATCGGTGCCGACGGAAAGATCGAGAGCGCCGGTTTCGCGCATGACTTCCGGCGAGGGATGGTAACCGGCCGCGAGCGTAAGGCGGTTGTTGGTATAGAACGGCGGCGTATGGCAGCGGGCGCAGTTTTCGGCGGCAAAGATGCGACTGCCGCGGCGCGTCTGGTCAGTGGCAATGTTGGGATTGGGCGGAGGCTGCAGGGAATAGAGAAACTGAGCGAGCGCGAAGAGCAGGGCGTCAGGCGTGCGGCGAACGCCTTTGCCGAGCCCCATGTTCGCGAGGTTCATGACGCCCTCTGGGCCGGGTGCGTACTCGGTGAGGGCATCGCTGACATCGGCGATAGCGCCGCAGTAGCGCATGAGGTCGGTGATGTCGCGCTGGCGAGCGGATCCGGTGCGGTCGAAGAAGCGCAGGTCGCCGACGCCAATCAGGTTGGCGATTTTGACGGGGTAGAGAAGACTGGTGTTGGTTCGCGCGTGAACGCCGAGCGGGTTCTGTTCGTAGAGCGCGGCGATTTCGTCGGCGGGCAGGTCGGCAACGGGCAGGTTGGGATCGGGATGGAGATAGGGGACGCGATAGTCTTCGCGCATGTGGCGGCGGCGTCGCTCTTCGAGGAACTGGGTTCCGATGGCGGCATAGCGGCGCGTGAGATCGGCCATGAGCGGCCCGAAGGGAGTGTGGATGTTCGGCGGACCTTCGACCACAGAGCCATCCGCGCGCACCTGGGTGTGGCACATAGCGCAGGTATCGGTACCGAGTTCGATTTTGCCTTTTTCGCGCACGACGTAGCGGAGCCCGAGGAGCACGCCCTCGCGGGTGGTCTGGAGCCGGTAAGCGGCGATGACCCGCGGGTCTCGGATCAGCTGGAAGTTATCTTCGCTGCCGCTGAAGCGAGGGAGTTCGCGGCCGTAGAAGACTTCGCGTCCGGCGGCGATCCACTCGGCGCGTGTGTGAAGGCTCGCGATATCGACCAGGGGTTTCGGGTCCTGCTGTTTGAGCCACGCGATGTAGTCGGGAGGCTCGTGGTCCGGCGCATAGACGGGATAAGTCTTCAGGTTGTATTCGGGAAGCGCGTAGTAACGATCGCCCGAGATCATCCTGGGAGCGTGGCCAAGGCCGGCGAGAGGCAGGCGGTAGCCTTCCATGCGGGCATCGCTCCAGGCGCGCGGAACGACGAGATCCTGAGCGGGGGCGGACAGGCCCGTGAGGCAGACGAGGAAGCAGAGAGACGGGCGGATGGACATGGCTCAGAAGACCAGACGAAGGGCTAACTCCATTTGGCGCGGGGTTCCGCTGCCGACGGGTGAGGTGTTGACGAGCGACGTGATTCTGCCGAAGCTGGACGGGGCGGAGATATCGGCCAAAGGGTTTCCGTACTGCGCGCGGTTGAAGACATTGAACATTTCCGCGCGGGCGGTAAGGGCGACGCGCTCATGGAGGACAATGCGGCGCTGGAGAGCTACATCGACCTGCCAGAGTGCTGGACCGCGAAAGGCATTTCTTCCGAGATTGCCCCACGTGCCGGAAGCGGGAACGGCCAAGGCGGCCGGATTGATCCAGTGTGCCGGGGTGGAGCCGCCGGCCGGTGTGAGCGGGATTCCGGCAATCAGATTGGGGCGCTGATTGCCGGCGTTGCCATCGGGCAGGACTGCCGCGGAACGGTCGACAGTGATATTGACTGGCAGGCCAGTGCGTCCGGAGGCGACGCTGCTGAGCTGCCACCCGGAAGCGAGCGCGCGCAGGATGCCGGCATGACCATTGCCGAAGGGCAATTCATAGACGGACGCGGCGCTGAAACTTTGACGGGCATCCTGATCGCTGGAGGCGCGTTCGCATGCCCGGCAGGACACGTTCTGCGGGAACACATCTTCCACACCGCTGCCGAGCGATCCGTCATTAATGGCGTGGGCCCACATGTAGTTGCCGGTGAGCAGCCAGCCCTGCGCCAGATAGCGCTTCACGGAGACCTGCAGGGCATTGAACTGGCTGTTGCCGTCTTTGGCGCGAAGCTCAATCTGGCCGTATTGCGGGAGCGGGCGTGAAGCGGTGAGGGGATTCAGGATGTTGATGTAAGAACGGTTCATGATGTCCGTTCCCTTGTTCCCGATGTACGCGACGGTGCCGATGAGTTTTCCCGGCAGGGACTGCTGGAGAGAGGCGCTCCATTGCTGGACGTAGGTATCCTTGCGCCGCCGGATCTGGTCTTTGGGAGAGAAGGCGCCGGTCGCGGTCGCGAGCATTGCGTCGAAGGGATAAGTCAGGTTGGGGAACTGCGAGCCGCGTGTGAGGGAATAGCGGGGTTCGTCGTTGGCAGTGGGGAAGTTCTGATCGTCCAGCTGCGCGTCTTCGTGATAGATGCCGTAACCAGCGCGTAAAACCGTGTTGCCGCCGAGACGGTCGGGCGACCACGCAAGGCCGAGGCGCGGATCGAAGTTATCTTTGGCCGGGAACAGGAAGGCGGAACCGGGCGGGCAGAAGCCGCCGCAGCTTTGGAGATCGAAGGGCGCGGCGCGGCCGGTGGTCTCGTGAAAATCGTTGTAGAACTCATAGCGGAGACCCGCGTTCACAGTCAGGTTGGGGCGCAGCTTCCATTCGTTCTGGACGTAGCCGAAGTAAGACGTCTTCCGCATGCGCTTGAGCGGCAGCACGCCGATGTAAGTGGCGGAATCGAGGGAGTTGGCCTGGAAGTTGGCAAGTGAGTTATAGGTCAGGGTGCCATAAAAGGAGTTGCCCTCATTGATGCCGACGCGGCGGATTTCGACACCGGCCTTGAAGACGTTGCGGCCGTGAACCAGGCTGATGTTATCGAGCCAGCTGAAGGTGCGGCCATCCTGATTGGTGGATTCGCTGGTGTTCAGCGGAGAGAAGCCGGAGACGTTCACTGTGTAGGGCGTCTGGGTCAGGTTGAACGTGTGGGAGACCAGCTGGTTGGTTCCGAATTTGGCTTCGTTCACCAGCGTGGGAGAGAAGACGTGCAGCATTTCCACCACGCTGTTGAGCGGACGTGAGCTGCTGAGCTGGCGATCAGTAAGCACGCCGAGGGGCGCGACGGTGGCGGCGTTGTCATAACTGAAACGAGCGTACAACGTGGTGACATCGCTGACGCGATGATCGAGGCGGATCATCTCGGAGTATTCGCTATCGGTCAACCTGCCGACGCCGTTCCATTGCTGCACGCCGCCGCTGATGGTGCCGTTGCCGGCGGGATAGGCATTGAGCAGCGGGGCTAACGCGGGCGATTGCGTGGCCACGAGCGAGCGCGCGGCCGCGGTGGGGACGAATCCGATTAGCGTCTGATCCTGTACCTGGTGGATCTGTTCGTGATCGATGAAGAAGAATGTCTGGTTGCGCCGGACGGGGCCGCCGAAGGAGCCGCCAAACTGATTCAGGTGAAAGGGCAGCGGGCCGCGGGTTTGGTCGAAAGGAGAACGCGCGTCGAAATCGCTGTTGCGGAAGTATTCAAAAAGCGAACCATGGAACAGGTTGGCACCGGACGGAGAGACGACGCTGATCTGCGCGCCGCCGGCATCGCCATACTCAGCGGTGGGCAGAACGCTTTCCACCTGAAACTCGGCGATCGCACTGATGGGGATTGCGAGGCGCACGTAGGCTTTCTGCGCCTGATTGACGATACCGGTGGCATCGACGCCGTCGAAGGTTACGTTCATTTCATCGCGGCCGCGGCCTGTGAAGCGAATGGAACGCTGGGTGCTGCCGCCCTGATCGATGGCTCCGGGTGCAAGCAACGTCAGGCTGGTCCAGTTGCGGCCATTAAGCGGAAGCTCCTGAACGGCGCGCTGTTCCACGGCGTTGCCTAGCGTGGCGGAGGACTGGTCCAGCCGAATGGCGGGCGCGGCGATGGTGAGCTGATTGCTGCTGCCGGCCACTGAGAGAACCGGATTCAGCGTGCGGGTCTGACCCGCGATCTGCTCGATGGCTTCGTAACGGATGCCGCGGAAGCCCGGCGCGGAAAAGGTGACGGTCCAGGAGCCGATGGGGAGATCCGCGAGTTGGTACACGCCCTGCGCGGTGGAATGCGTCCGGCGCTCCTCACCGGAAGAACTGGCGGCGGTGACGGAAGCGCCTGCGATGGTACGGCGGCTGGCATCCAGAATGGTTCCGGTAAGAGAGCCACGGTCGATCTGGGTGAGACCGGCGGAGCTGCTAAGCGCGAGAAGACAGAAGAAGCGGCTAAGTTGCCGGTCAGGAATCAAGGCGGTCCTCTCCCACGCACTTTAAGCGGCTCCCACTGCCGGGGCGCTTAGGTAAACAGACTAACCTGAATCCCGAAAAATGCTTTCCACTTTATTTCGCGACTAAGCGACAACCGGTATGAACCGATACCTTTCGAGAGCGCTCGCCAGCTTGCTCACGCTATACTTGCCAGGACGTAAAGGATGAATCATGGTTCGGGCTTTTCTACTGATTGTGGCTGCAAACCTGAGTCTTTCTGCGCAGGTAAATACCGGCTCCTTTTCCGGCTATGTCCTTGATCCGTCTAACCGAGCCATTCCCGGGGCGGTGGTAAATCTTGAGGATCAGTCGCGCTCCTTTCGTCGTTCGGCAGTAACCAACGGGTCGGGGTTTTATGAGTTTGACGGGCTGGCGCCCGCCGAATACAGGTTGATTGTAACTGCCCATTCATTTGCCACTATCACCACGCGACCTGTGCGGGTGGAAGTGGATCAGCAGATGCGGCTGGACCTGCACGCGACCCTGGCAGCGCGCGGCGAGAGTGTCACGGTGACGCCGAAGCCGCCCGCGCTGAATACCAATTCAGGCGAACTGGGCGCGGTTCTGGATCAGAACCTGGTGAGCGGCTTGCCGCTGAATGAGCGAGACTTTCTGCAGTTGGCACTGTTACTTCCTGGCACCACTACGCCGGTGGCGGGATCGCAGTTATCAACGCGTGGGACTTTCGCAATGCATGCCAATGGTGGGCGCGAGGAGAACAACAATTTCCTGCTGGACGGCGTGGATAACAACGATTCGGACACGCGCGGTTATACGCTGCAACCTTCGGTGGACGCAATTCAGGAATTCAAAATCGCCACCAATTCGTACAGCGCGGAATACGGGACGGCGGCGGCGGGGCAGGTCAACATCGTGACACGGAGCGGCGGAAACGCCTTCCACGGAACGGGTTACGACTACCTGCGCAACCGCGATCTGGACGCGCGCAACTTCTTTGATGGCGCGGCGAAGCCGCAGTTCATCCGCAACCAGTTTGGGGGCGCGCTGGGAGGTCCGGTGATTCGGAACTCAACGTTCTTCTTCGCGAGTTATGAAGGTCTGCAGCAGGATGCCGGGCAGACGCAGCTGGGAACGGTGCCGAGCGCGGCGGTGCGGACAGGCGACCTTTCGGGACTGGGAACCGTGGTGGCGAATCCGTTCACAGGCCAGCCGTTTCCGGGCAACCGGATTCCGGCTTCGCTGATCTCGCCGAATGCAGCGCAGGTTTTGGCGTTGTTTCCGTTGCCGAATCTGCCGGGCAATTCCGGGAACTATCTGGGTAACCCGATCGGGTCCAACGGGCAGAACGAAGCTACCATCCGGATGGACCGGCGGCTGACGGACCGCTCCCAGCTGACGCTGCGCTACAGCTATGGCCGGCAGACCATCTTCGAGCCGTATGCCGAGAACCAGACCGAGCTGCCGGGCTTTGGGGACGACGTATATAACCGCGGGCACAACGCGCTGATTCAACACCAGCAGGTGATTAGTCCGCGGACGATCAACGCGGTGCTGGTGGGCTTCAACCGGACGGTGCGGCAGGTTTATGTGCAGAACCACAACACCAATGTGGACACGCTGTGGGGAGTAAATTATCTGCCGACCGTGCCGCGCGATTATGGCTATCCGGGGATCTCGGTCACGGGTTATTCGCGCGTGGGGGACGTAGCGGTGCTGCCGATTGATCGCGCAGACAACACGTTTCAAGTTGGCGACACACTGACGCTGATTCGCGGCCGGCACAGCCTTCGGGCCGGCGGCGAACTGCGCGACCTGCAGCTGAACGGGTATGTGGAAGTTTACAGCCGCGGACAGATCAATTTCACGGGCGCGCTGACGGGCAGCGGCATTGGCGACCTGCTGATGGGATTGCCGACGCTGGGCATTCAGTCGAAATACTCCGGGCCGCAAACACTTAGAAGTAAGTCGTGGAGCGGCTATCTGCAGGATGACTGGAAGCTGACGCGAAACCTGACTCTGAACCTGGGCGTGCGGTATGAATACGATTCACCAGCGATCGACCCGACCAATCGCATGGCGACGTTCGACTTTGCGGCGGGGAAGACAGTGCAGGTAGGAACCAATGGATTCCCGCGATCAGGAACGCGAGCGAAGAAGGATGACTTTGCACCGCGCGTGGGCTTTGCCTGGTCGCCCGCGGGGCATACGGTGATTCGCGGAGGTTACGGGCTTTACTTCGATTCCGGGATGTTTGTGGTGAATTCGTCGCTGTACTACAACCCGCCTTATTTCACGACGTCAGTTTATTTCCCGAGCGCGAAGTCGCTGATCACGCTGGCGAATCCGTTTGCCACTTCGAACGGGATTGTGCCGCCCGCGGCGCTGAGCATCGTGAGTCCGGATTTTGTGCCGGCCTACGCGCAGCACTGGAATGTGAACGTGCAGCGCGAGGTGGAACACGCGGGCACTTTCACGGTGGCGTATGCGGGGTCAAAGGGGACGGATCTGCCGCGGTCACTGGATATCAATCAGCCATTTCCGGGAGTGGGAGCGGTGGGGTCGCGGGCGCCGTATCCGGCGTACAGCAATATTCTGATGACGGAAAGCGGCGGCAATTCGGAGTACGAGTCTCTGCAGGTTACGTTTAACCGCCAGATCTCGGGCAGGCTTGCAGTGCTGGCGGCGTATACGTTCTCGAAATCGATCGACGATACGTCGGCGTTCCTGCCGACCACGGCGGATCAGAACTTTCCGCAGGACAGCCACAATTTCCGGCTGGAGCGCGGGCTTTCGACTTTCGATACGCCGAACCGGGGGACGGTCGCGCTGTTCTACCGCGTCCCGGGCACGGGCCGATGGACGCGCAGTTTCGAAGCAAGCGGCATTGTAACGGCGCAATCCGGCCAGCCGTTTACGCCGAGGCTTTCGAGCGACAACAGTAACACCGGCAACACGGGCGGCAATTTCGGCCAGGACCGGCCGAACGTTTTGTTCAACCCGGCGCTGGCGAACCCAACGCCGAACGAGTGGTTTAACGTGACGGCGTTCGCGATTCCGGCGAAGTATACCTGGGGCAATGCGGGGCGGAACATTCTGCGCGGACCGGGTCTGGCGACGGCGGACATTGCGCTTCGCAGGCGATTTGCGCTGCGCGAAGGCCTCGCGCTGACAGCGGAAGCGCAGTCTTTCAACGCGCTAAACCGGGCAAATTTCAATTTGCCGGATGCCTTTGCCGACCAGCCGCTGACGTTCGGAAAGATCTTCTCGGCGAAGCCGCCCCGGCAGATTCAGTTTTCACTGCGGCTGACGTTTTGAACGGGGAGCCCGGCGGAGCCCGCAATTCGATGCGGCCTTCTTCGCCCCGCACTTCGCGGGAATGCGGCCGCGCAGATCGGGCGAGGACTCGAGGAAGCCGCGCATCCCGGCGTGGATATTCGTGAGCATGGCCACCGCATCGGCAGGGGAGGCGAGATTCCCCGCTCCCGCCTGCGCGCTTCCCGCGTGTTCGGAGGTCTGCCAATGGACCAGGGCTCCGGCGAGGGAGAAGGTCCACTGGGCGGCGGACAGGCCGTTGACGGCTCCCCTGAAGCAGGCAATTGCCTGATTGATGTAGAGATGGGCCTGCTCGCGTTCGAGCGAAGTGATGGTTGTTTGCCTGGCGACTGAGGTGGATGTCATGTAACGTTCTCCTTCTTTAACTGCGGACACGGCGGGCGTCCGTTAGAGGGTTGACATTCCATTCGAGCGAAATCGACAGCGTGCTAGACTGGCAAACCAATATGGTATTCCGCTGTTTTCCCGCCCTTGCGCTGGCGTCGGTTTGCATGCTTTCGGCCCAGACCGCGGGCCAGCCGGACTGGCAAAAACTCAGGCCGGAGATTCTGGCCCGGTACCGGGAACTGATCCAGATCGATACCACGGCCGGGCACGAGACCCTTGCGGTGGAGTACCTGAAGAAAATCCTTGACGCGGAAGGGATTCCAAAGCGCACGTTTTCGATGGATTCCAATCGGGCGAATCTGGTGGCGAGGTTGAAAGGCAACGGAAGCAAGCGGCCGCTGCTGATACTGGCCCACACCGATGTAGTGGGAGTGCAGCGGGAAAAGTGGCCGGTGGATCCGTTCGGCGCGGTGATCCAGGACGGGGCGGTGTGGGGCCGCGGCAGCAAAGACGATAAGCCGGTGCTGACAGCGAACCTGATTACATTTCTGCTGTTGAAACGGCTGGGAGTGCAACTGGACCGCGACGTGATTTTCCTGGCGGAATCGGGCGAAGAGGCGGACACCACGGGAGTGGGAATCAACTTCATGGTGCGCGAACACTTCGACGAGATCAACGCGGAGTTCGCGATGACCGAAGGCGGCGGCGCGACGATCAAGGAAGGCCGGGTCGCGACGGTAAATATCGGGACGGCGGAGAAACTGCCGGCGCGCGTGCGGCTGGTGGCAACGGGAACGGCGGGCCACGGTTCGGTGCCCAGGCTGGACAATGCGCTGATCCACCTGGGAGGCGCGGTGGAGAAGGTGGGCATGTGGGAGACGCCGATGCGCCTTAACGACACCACGCGCACGTACTTTGAAAAGCTGGCAACCATCAGCACGCCGGAGAAGGCTGCGCGCTACAAAGCTTTGTTCAATTCCGCGACATCGGGCGCGGCACAGGAGTATCTGCGGAAGAACGAGCCGGGCCTCTATTCCATGCTGCGGACCTCCGTGGTGCCGACGATGTTCAAAGCAGGCGTGGGCATGAACGTGATCCCGTCAGAAGCGGAAGCGGTTCTGGATATTCGCGCCGTGCCGGGTGAAGACATTCCGGAATTCTATGCGGAGATGGCGAAGGTGATTGGGGATCCGGAGGTGAAGATTGTGCCGCTGCCGCAAACCCGGCCGCCGTCACCGGCTTCGGGACTGGATACGGAAATGTTCCGGGTGATGTCTCAGGTGGCGGCGAAGATCTATCCGGGTGCGACGGTACTGCCATCCATGTCGACAGGAGCAAGCGACATGGCGCAGCTGCGCGCGAAGGGCATCCCTTCCTACGGTGTGGGTCCGGCATCGACGGAATACGATATGCTGCACTACCCTCCGCACGGCGATGTGGAACGGTTGTCGGAAGCATCGCTGTATCCGTTTGTCGAGTATGTGTGGAATGTGGTGAACGCGATGGCGGCGCACAGGTAAACAGCCGGAACGGCAACCAAAGAGAGCTTTTCCGCGTGCCAGCTAAACTGTATAATTAGGTACAGTTACCGGGATGAGTTCTTCGTGGATGCGGAGTTGTGTCGAGCCGATCAGCCCTGCCGATTATGAGTTGTACCAGTCGTATTTCGCGGCTTCGGGCGATGAGGCGGCTTATCCGAACAGCTGGGCATACATCACGCAGGCCTGCCGGGGTCCTGGTATTGGCCTTGGGTTGAAGTATCGGAGCGGGAACTCGCTGGTTTCAGTGGGACGCCATCGCCGGCATTATGTGGTTACCAATCCGCTGGGCTCTCTGGAGGAATTGCCCCACCTGCTGAGGGCGCTCGAGCAGGATTCCGGGAAGCCCGTGTTCATCAAGAAGCTGGCGGGGAAGAAACGAGATGTTCTCCGGGGGATTACCGTACATACCGTTTCTTCCTACCGGGACCGCGAACCGGTGCGTGGGCCTTACGTGTGGGACGACCCGGCGTATTCGGATGACGACACGTATCCGGAGCAGGTTGTGGATCTGGATCTGGCGCTGCACCATGCCAGCAAGCTTGCCGAATGGTTTCCGAAATACCGGGCGCGGAGGAAGAGCGCGGAGCCCGCCGACTCGGAATCGGTGCGGCGATCGTACAGGCAGTTCCGAAGGTGCGTGCGGTGTTTCGTGCGGGAGGGACACCGGTGCGACCGACACCGTGCGGGTGCTGGGGCTTGGCGGCGAGCGCGTGCACCGCGGCGATTTCGATCGCTTCCGCCGGTGCTTTCCGGTCGGCTGTGTTTTGCAGAACGGTTACGGCTCCACGGAGACGCGCACCATCAGCCAGTTCCTGCTGCGCCACGACACCAAGTTCGCGGGCGATTTGATTCCTGTGGGCTGGCCGGTGGCGGGCAAGACGGTGGTGCTCGGGACGGGACGGGTGAAACCGCGCGGCCCGGGGAAGCCGGTGAGATTGTGGTGGGCGGGCGCTACCTTTCACCGGGCTACTGGAACAGGCGGGAAACTACCGCGCAGGCGTTCACGGAGGCGGGCGGCGAACGCTGGTACCGGACCGGGGATATCGGGATGTGGCGGGAAGATGGATGTCTGCTGCACCTGGGGCGCACAGATGAGCAGGTGAAAATCCGCGGGCACCGCGTGGAACTGGCGGAAGTGGAGAAGGCGCTGGCCGACTTCCCTTCGTGCCAGGAGGCGGCGATTGCGGTGAGACACGATGCCGAGGGCGCGGCGGAGCTGGTGGCGTACATGGTTTCGGACAAAACCGAACCGCCTGTCCTGCAGGCCATTCGCGCTCATCTGGAGCAGCGGCTGCCTTCCTACATGAAGCCCCGGAGCGTGATGCTGCTGGACGCTCTGCCGCGTTTGGCAAACGGAAAGCCGGACGCGCAGAAGCTGGCCGCAGCAACGGGCCTGGGGCTGACAAGCGAAGCCGCGGTGGTGGCGCCAGGCGATGCCTTGGAACAAACCTTGATGGCTCTGGCGCAAGAGGTGCTGGGCCTCAACCAATTCGGCATCCGCGACGATTTCTTCCATCTCGGCTGCGATTCGCTGCGGGCCGTGCAATTTCTGGCCCGGGTGGAAAGAGAGCTACGCCGGAGGATCTCTCCCGAGGTGTTCTTCCGGAATCCGACGGTCGCCGGAATAGCCGCCGCTCTTCGCGAGCGGCTGGCAACGTCACGGGAGGCGTGTGTGGTGCCGATTCAATCTACGGGCTCGCGTGCTCCGCTGTTCTGCTTTCCTGGCGCGTCCGGGGAGGCCGGAAGCTGGTTTCAACTGGCGCGCGGCCTGGGCCGGGAGCAGCCGGTGTACTCGCTCGAGGCGCGCGGCCTTAATGGGAAGATGATGCCGCATCGCACGGTGAAGGAGATGGCGGCGTATTACGCGGCGGCGATTGGGAACATTCATCCGGATCGGCCGGTGAATCTGCTGGGTTATTCGCTCGGCGGCGTTATGGCGCAGGAGTGCGCGCGGCAACTGGCGTCCTTGGGGCGTCCGGTCAACCGGTTGGTGCTGCTGGACGCGCTGGATATCGGGCGCCACCGCCGATTCTGGCAGTTGACCCGGCATTACAACCTGCGGCTGGGGGACATGCGCCGCGCTGTGCGGGAAGGCCGGCTGAGCGGGACGCTGCTGCGGAAAGCGGCGCGCGGCGGAAGACGGCTGCAATCGAGAGCCGTGCCACCACAGCGGGGCGACTCAGGCCCGAAAGCGCTGGTGAGAGAGGCGATTCGCGGAGCGGTGAGGGAGCACCGGCCACTGCCGTTTTCGGGATCGGCAATTTATGTGGAGGCGTCCGAAACGGGATTTCTGCTTCCGCAAAATCGCTGGGCCGGATGGCGGCGGCTGGTGGAAGGAAACATCGATGTTTACCAGTTGCCGGGCGATCACGTGACCATGCTGAATCGTGAAAACACGGAGGCGCTGGCGCGCCGGCTGCGCGACGAGCTTAGCGTTCCACCGCTGCTTCCGCGAGGGTAACGAAGGCGGTGATTTCTTCGGCAACATCGCCGCCGCCGTTGGTGCGCTGGAACATCAGGACGCCCACCAGATCGCGCGCGGGGTCGCCAAAGCCGAAGGTGCGGAAGGCGCCGCCTTTCATGAATGTGCCGACGGATTGGTAGCGGAACGTGCCCAGCGCTTCTTTGACCACCCCGAAGCCGAGGCCCATGCCGAGTCCGGGCGAGAACTCGGCGCCTTTCAAGTCTCCGGTTTGATTCGTAGTCATGGCTTCGACAGCCGGAATGGAGAGGATGCGATGGCCATCGATGGTGCCCTTGTCCAGCAGCATCTGATAGAAGCGGGCCTGATCGGTGGCGGTGCTGAAGAGGCCGCCTTCGGGCCCAGGAAAGCGCACGGGCGGGTTGGCCGTCTGCTCGGCGGTGCGGTTCAGGTGATTCGAGGAATCGAGGGTGTACACGGCGGCAAGGCGGCTTTGCTTCCCCGCCGGAAGGACGAAATGCGTGTCGGTCATACCCAGAGGCTGGAAGAGCCGCTTCTCCATGAAGAGGTCATACGGCTCGCCGGAGACCACCTCGATCAATCTGCCGAGCGAGGCGAAGCCGGTATTGCTGTAGCGCCATACGGCCCCGGGTTCGGCGAACAGCGTGGCGGGCAGGCCGGTCCTGACGCGATCCGCAAGAGTAGCGACGGGCGTGGCGGGTTTGGCGGTGTTGTCCGCGATGCCGGCGGTATGGGTCATCAGATCGCGCACGGTGATCAGGCGGGAGGGCTTGACGGGATCGCAGCCGGCAGCCTGACGCTTGACCCCGCATGGATTGACTTGGATGCCGTGGTACTCGGGGAGATATTGCTCGACAGGATCGAGCAGGGAGATGCGCGCTTCGTCAACCAGGATCATGACACCGGCGACGGTGATGGGTTTGGTGAGTGATTTGATGCGGAAGATGGAATCGGTCCGCATGGGAATTTTGGCTTCGCGATCCTGATAGCCGACAGCTTCGAGGCTGGCGAGATGACCGTGGCGCGCCACCAGGCTGACGAAGCCCGCTGCGGTGCCCTGTTCAACATACTGCTTCATGCGCGCGGGGATGCGGGCGAGTCGCGCGGAGTCCATACCGGCCGCGGCGGGGTCGGGTTTATCAAAGCGAACGCGTTCGGCGGGGAAGAGGGGAAGCGAAGCGGTAAGGAGAAGTGCGGCGAACCTGTGCATAACCGGCTTCCATGCTATCCCATGGGGCGGGAGATAGCGGCCCGCGCCACCTTAGAACGGACGCGTGTGACCCTGCTGCTGATACTTTGCGAGCAGACTGGCGAGGCGGTCGACGACTTCCGGCCTGGCCTGATACAGGTTGTGAAGTTCGCCGGGATCGGTCGGCCAGATCATAGAGCTGGCCTTTTGGGCCACCAAGCGCGGACTCAGCGGTTCGGGGCGCGGTGAAGCCTCCGGAACCGAGACCTTCTTCCAGCTTCCAGTTCCCTTGGCGAAGTGCGAACATGCCGTCGTTCGAGTGCATCACCAGGGAGTCGCGAACGGGCCGGGTGTTGGTCCCGAGGAAGACCGGAAGCAGATTGAAACTGTCTTCGGCCGCCTGGGTGGGAAGCGCGAATCCTGTGACCGCGGCCACGGTGGCCATCAGGTCGACGAGGCTGCCTAGTTCCCGATTGACCGTACCGGGGCGAATGCGGCCGGGCCAGCGAACCATGAACGGGATGCGATGTCCCGCCTCCCAAATGTCGGCTTTCTCGCCGCGCCAGTCGGCATTGGCGCGATGAGCGAAACGAGCTTCGTCTTCGGGCTTCCAATCGGCGCCGTTATCACTGGTGAAGATGAGCAGCGTATTGTTCGCCAGACCCGTTCGCTCAAGCGCGGCGGTGACGCGTCCCAGCATGCTGTCCACTTCCGCAACGAAATCGCCGTAATCTCCCGCGCGCGATTTGCCTTGGTATTCGCGCAACGGCAGCCACGGCGTATGCGGTGCGGTGAGCGGCAGGTAAAGGAAGAATGGCTGGGCCGGAAGCTTCGCGCGGGCCTCGATATACTCGACGGCTTTGCCGGTTACCGTAGGCAGCACTTCTTCCAGACGCAGATGGGGCGATTGCGGTCCGCCTCGCCAGAAAACCCCGCGCGGCTCCTTGCTGCCAGGCGTGGACGAGGTGGGCTGTTCCACGGCATGGTCGTCTTCGAAGTAGAGATAAGGCGGCATGTCGAGCGATGCCGGGATGCCGAAGTAGTGATCGAACCCGTGATCGAGCGGGCCGGGGCGCAGCGGTTTGCGGAAGTCGGTGGTGGCCGCGGCGCCGAGTCCCAGGTGCCATTTGCCGAAGCCAGCCGTGTGGTAACCGAGCGACTTCAACATGGCGGGCACGGTGAGGCGATCCATTTCGATCAGGTTCGGCGAATCGCCATTGAGCACGCCCTTTTTCAGGCTGCTGCGCCAGCAGTAGCGGCCGGTCAGGATGCTGTAGCGGCTGGGCGTGCAGACGGCCGAAGTGGAGTGCATGTCTTCAAAGCGCATGCCTTCGGACGCCAGGCGGTTCGCGTTGGGAGTATGGATCGCGGACCGGGCGTTGTAGCATTCCAGATCGCCCCAGCCGAGGTCGTCGGCCAGAACATAAACGATGTTGGGCCGTTCTCCCGTGCGCTGCGCCGGCGGCTGAGCGGATGCGGCAATGGCGGCGGAAGCGCCGAGCACAGTGGTGCAGAAATCACGACGCTGCATGGTCCCTCCCGCACTATGCTACAGGCACTCGAACTCAATCGTGTGGTCGAAGGGCGTGAAGCCGGTGAGATAGACGGAGGGACCGCTCAGTTTCGGCTCCGCGCCGCGCACCTGCGTGTACATCTGCTCGGCCAGGCCGGGGCCGAAACGAATAGCGTGGTTGCCGGCGCGGTAAGTGCCCTGACCGCTGGATAGCACCCATGTCTCCGGCGCGATCTTCGATTTCGTGCAGCCCTGCAATTCGCCGCCTCCGCGAAAGTTGATCTCGACGGCCAGGGGAACGTCGGGCGTGCCGCTGGATTGCACGCGCACGCGAAAACCTTTTGCCGTTTCGGTGAGAATGGCGCGCTGCTGGAGCCGGCATATCTGCGTCTGGCGGCGCTGCGCACGAACGGCTCCCCACTCGGCTGGCTTCACCGGGTGATCGACCGGCTGATAGTACGGCGCCTGCAGATGCTGCGTGAGAGCGAAAGCGGCGCCCTCCTGTTTGCCCTCTTCGGGAATGAACTGGCCCTTGCCGAAGAATGCCGTGGCGAAGCGAACCGCGTTGATGACCGCGTCGCCGTGACGGATGGAGAAGAACCGGCTGTTGCCTTCCAGCATGATTGTGGCGCTGGTCAGTTCGCGGCGAAAGCGCACAATGCCAATCTGCGGAAAGATTTTCTCGTAATTATCCGGCAGCCGGGTTAACGCGGGCAGCGGCTCCGTGAGCAGGGGATATTCCAGCATGGCGGAAAGCGTCGCGTTTGCCGGAGTCAGATTTGCGGCGAGCGTGGCAAGCTGGCCGTCGCGGTCGGTCAGCGCCATGTAGCGCGCGGCGAACCAATAGCGGCCGGCATCGCCGCGGGTGTTGACGTCCTGGCGGCGCGAGATTTCGGTGACCACTTCGCCATCGCCATGCAGCAGGTAGAGCAGCGCGTGCAGGTTCTTCCGCACGGGCGAAAGCAGTTCCGGACGCTTGAGCTTCGCCGCGAGCACGATGAACGCACGGTCGCAGATCACGTTGTAAGTCAGCATGCTGCGCTCGGTGAACTGGCCGTCGGCATCGATATCGATACCTTCCGCGAGCCACTGGTCGATGCGTTTCACATAGCGCGGGTCGGGAAACAGTTCGTTGATCTGCGCCAGCGCGGACGAAATCACCCAGCGGTGGTTGGGCGTGTGAATGCCGCCGACGGTAAGCCCGGCTCCCGCTTTTTGCAGGAATGGCTGCGCGATTCGAACCGCAGCTTCATTGCCGTGCAGCCTGGCCACCGCCGCGCCGGACGCCACGCTGTGGACCACGAACGCGGTATCGGGCGGCGAGTTGAAGTTGGTGGAGAGCAGCGAGATGAAGCCTTCGGGACTCTGCGTGCGCTCCAGAAACGCAGCGGCCAGACGCATGCGCTCCAGCAGCTCCGCCCGGCCGAAGAAGCGCGATTTGGGGTAAACCAAAGAAGCGCTGAAGGTCTCCAGTATGTGGGCGGCGCTTCCGGCTCCGTGCAGACCCGCGTCGTCCGGGTAAGACCCGCGCCAGCGGCTGTTCGGATCGGTCTCCTGCTTCTGCAGCAGAACGTCGATCAGATCGTCATTGCGCGCCACGATAGCGGGGTCAATGTTCTCCGCACCGGCGGCGGAGAGCGCCAGAGCCCCGGCCGCTCCGATCAGAACCTCTCTGCGCGTCATGGCTCAGAATTCGAGGCGAAGCGAGACCTGTCCCTGCCGGGGCGCCGTGGCCTGACTGCTGATCTTGCCGAAGTTGGCGGCGCTGATATTGGCGGCGGGCGCGGCGAAGACCACGCGGTTGAAGACGTTGAAGAACTCGGCGCGGAAGGTGAGCGAGACGCCTTCTACAATCAGGGTGCGCTTGCTCAGGCCTACGCTTTCATTCTTGAAGTTGGGCGCGCGCAGGTTGGCATACTCACGAGCGGCGCTGCCGAAGGTGAAGGGAGCGGGCACCTGAAACGCGGCGGTGTTGATCCACGTGTTCACCGCCGGATCGAAGTGCGAGAAGCTGTTCTGCAGCGGCACGCCCGAAACCACATTGGGGCGCAGCGTGGAGTTGAACAGCGGCAAAGTGTTGTTGGCGGTCAGAGGAATAGGCCGGCCGGTCTGATACTGCGCGATGCCCGTAATGGTCCATCCGCCAAAGACGCGCGAGGGCACGCCGTGAGAGAGCATGGCTTTGCCGGGACCGAAGGGAAGCTCGTAGACGACGTTGCCGGCGAAGACCTGCGGCACATCGTTGCTGCTGAGAGCCTTTTCCAGCTTGCGGTTGTAGTAAGTCTGACCGGCGGGACCGCCGCCCGCCAGAATGTCGCTGTCGGAGATGGTTTTCGAATAGGTGTAAGCAGCCAGGAAGGTGACGCCTTTCGAGAATCGCTTTTCCACCTTGCTCTGCATCGCGTGGTAAGTGGAGTTGCCGTTCGGGTTGGCGACATCCGGAATGGAGAGGAACTGCGGATAAGGACGCAGCGCCTGCGCCACGGTTCCCTTGAAGCCGGGATACGGAACCGGGATGCCCGCAGCCACAGCGGCGGCCGACGTGATGGATTGCGTCAGCAGACTGCCATAAGAGAGGAAGCTGGGGTTCAGCTGATTCAGATCGATGAGGTTGTTACCAAGGTGCGTGCCCTTGACGCCGACGTAATCGGCCTCCACCAGAATGGAGGCGGGCAACTGGCGCTGGAAGCCGAAGCTCCAGTTATGCGAGTAAGGCGCGCGTCCATCGCTGCGCAGAACCGTATTCACCGCGGAACCGTTGGCTACCGTCGGGCTGATGGTGGAAGTGGTAATGCCGGGAGGGAAGCCGAGATCCCAGTTGAGGGCCGGGGTGGCGCCGGCATCCGTAGAGGCCAGGGCCTGGCTGGGGTTGAAGCCGTAAGAGAAGTTCTGTGAGGCGCGCAGGCCGGCGTTGGCATTGCCCAGACCGTAATACAGGCCGTAACCGCCGCGCATCACGGTCTTGTCATTGATGCTGTAAGCGAAGCCGACGCGGGGACCGAAATCGCCCAGGCGCGTATCAGCAAAGCTGGTGCGGCCATCACGGCCGGGTCCGCTTCCCAGAAAGGCCACGGCGCCCAGAAGGTTGCCGGCACCCGGATTGGGGATCGTGGGATCGAATCCGGAGATGTTGTCATGGCCTTCCTGCTTAGGCCAGTAGATTTCATAGCGCAAACCGAGGTTGACGGTCAGCTTGCGGCTGACGCGCCAATCGTCCTGCGCGAACAGCGCGAGGTAGCGGTAGCGGTCGCCGGGAACCACCAGCAGCGTTTTATTGGTCGCGGTATCGGGCAGGCCGAGGAGGAAGCTGGCGAAGGCGTTGCCTGTGTTGCCCGCATTGCTGGCGAGAGCGGTTTCGTTGGAGTTGAAGCCGAAGGTGCCCTGCGTGCCGGCGTAATCGGCGCCATTGGTGCGCAGCCAGCGGCCGTCCGCGCCGAACTTGAAGGAATGGTTGCCGTGCGTGTGGCTCACCGTGTCCGTGTATTCGAAGCTGTTGTTCACCTGCTCGCCATCGGTCTTGGTCTGGTCCGCCAGGGTGGCGTAGCCATTCGAGAAAGTGATCAGGGGAAACGCGTTGCCATAACCGGTATTCACGCCCGGCAGCCCCAGTTTGGTGGGCCAGTTCTGGTCAGCTGAGAGCTTGTGCCAGATCTGCGGCTCGCGGGTGAGAGCGGCGGTGAAGTGGTTCAGCGTGGAAGGGGAAAAGATGTAGTCGTGATTCAGCCGGATCCAGACCGAGGGACGGCTTTGATCGAGCGCGCTGCTCAGAGGATTGGGGAGCAGCAGCGGATCGATATTGTCTTCGCGGTTGATGTAAGTAAAGACGGAGAGACGGTTGTTCTCGGTGAAGTTGTGGTCGATCTTGAAATCGTACTGATTGCGGTTGTAGGTCTGCGCGCCGACAGTCAGGAAGTTATTGGTCAGGTTTCCGTTCGTGGGCGTGGGAAGCAGCGGCAGGATGTTGCGGGACACATTGCTGAAGCGCTGCGGCGGAATCTGGTTGTTCGGGAACGGATCGCGCACGGTGACGCCGTTGACCAGGCGCGCGGTTGCCGGATCATAGATCACCACGCGCGCGCCGTTCTTATCCACCAGCTGCGAGAAGTCGCCGTTCTTAAACGCCGTGGGAGCCACGGTGATCAGGGAGTTGGTGGAACCGGCGCGATAACGGAATCCGCTGTAGACAAAGTAGAAGAAGGTGCGGTTGCGGCCGTTGTACACCTTCGGCACATAGACCGGTCCGCCAATATCGACGCCGAATTCGTTCTGACGGTTGACCGGCGTGGTGGCGGAGAAAAAGCCGCGCGCATCGAAGACGTTGTTGCGCAGATAGTCGTAGAGCGCGCCATGCAGACGGTTGGTGCCGGAGCGCGTGGTGAAGATTTCGAAACCACCGCCGGTTCTGCCGTACTCCGCATTGAAGGTGCTGCTGACCAGCTTGAATTCGCCGATGGCTTCCACCGACGGGTAGGTGGCGAGCGTGCCGCCGCTCTCCGGGCCCGTGGCGGTGGCGCCATCGAACATCACTTCCTTCGCGCGCGAGGGAGAGCCGTTGATCTGCGTGTTGCCCGTATCACCGGTGACGCCGGGCGTGAGCAGGATGAACGATTCGGGATTCCGTACGTTGCCCGAAATGGCCAGCGGCAGCGCGAGCACCTGCTCGGGCGCGATTACGGTGCCGGTCATCGCGCTCGAGCTGTCGACCGGAGTCGGCGTGGAGGTCACTTCCACCGTTTGATCGATCTGTCCGATGGTGAGCGTGAAGTTCAGCGCGCGGGTCTGGCCGATGGTGATTTCCACCTTCTGCTCGGAGAGTTTGCTGAAGCCGGAAGCCGTGACGGTGACGTTATACGCGCCGAAGGGCAGCGCACCCAGCAGGTAATTGCCGTTGTCCTGACTTTTCGTGGCGCTCTTGACGCCGGTGGAGAGACTGACTGCCTGAATGTCGGCCCCGGGAATGCCCGCTCCCGAAGGGTCGGTAACCTGTCCGGACAAAGCTCCCCGGTCGGATTGCGCAAACGCGCACGCGGCGATCACAAATAACAACAGAACAGCACGGTTCATAGAATTGAAAGACTCCCGATCTTAAGCAAAGCTATCACACCGGCGTCGATGCGCCCAGGCGCGGAGTTACTGTAAGGCGTTCGGTTGGAACTTTCCGCCGTGCAGCAGGATGCCGAGCACTTCCTTCGACCGGGCGTCCCAGTTCTGCTCTTTCTGCGGCGTCAGGTTGTTATGCTCGGATTCGATCATGGGCAGAGGTTCCTTCGACCCAGGAATCTGATTCAGCGCGGTCCAGATACCGGCGGGCGGCGAGGTGGTGTCGATGAAGCCGAGGGCGGCGAGCACCGGCGCCTGAATGTGGCTCGCGAAATTGACGGGATCGAAGTAGAGGGCGGTTCGCATGACCTTGGGATCCTGCGACGGCCAGTTGGGATATCCGGCTTTGCGGCCGTGAAGATCGGCATCTACATCCGCGCCGGCAGGCACGCAGACCAGCACGGCGGTGATGCGTTGGGGACGCAGGCCGGCCAGCACCAGGCTTTGCTGGCCGCCCATGCTGGTGCCCATCAGAACCAGAGTCTTGCCGTCCCAATCCGGGCGGGAGAGCAGATAATCCAGCACGCGCGAATCGCGCAGATACATATTCAGGAAGTAAGAAGTCTCGCGGTCTGTATTGCCGACGGCGGCATAGTTGCGCGGGGTGTTTGCGCCGGGGTCGGAAGGAAGCTTGTCATGCGAATCGATATCGAGCACCAGCCAGCCTTCGGCCGCGCGCGCTGCTACGCCGCGGGCGTTCAGAGCATAGACGCCGGCGTACTGAAGCAGGATGAGCGCCGGGAATTTGCCTTCCTTCGCCGGCCTCGCAACATAGCCCTGCGCATGGGAACCGAGTGCGTCGAGCACGAAGGTGCTCATCTCGACGTCCGGCGTTTCCGTGGCAACTTTCGTCAGAACCGGGTGAACCGGAATTTTTGCCTGCTCGGCCAGTTTGCCGTTCCAGAAGGAATCGAAGTCGTCCGGCCGCGGCGTGGAGAGACCAATTTTGGCCGGAGCCACGGCCGCCCCCACCGCATAAAGTCCGTTGTTGCGTCCGGTGTTACCTCCGGTGAAGGGAGCAGGCGGCGTGCCCTGCGCCACAGGTTGAACCGCGACATAGATCATCTCCGGCTCTTCGCCGGTGATTTCAATCTTGTCTTTGCCAGAGGAAAGATCGAGCGTGCCTTCCTTCAGAACCACTGCATTGTTGCGACGAATGGTCCATCTGTAGGAGTAGGTGGGTGTTACTGGTCCGGGCGTCACGGTCCAGCCAACGGTCTCGCCCAGATTGTAAATCCCGCTTGCGTGATAGGGAGCGAAGGTCAGCTGCTGGGGAATCGGCGCGCCGCGCTGGGCCAGAGCGAGAGCCGACGCAAACGCCAGCGCCAGGTGCGACCACGATAAGTGCGGAACGAACTGCCTCATCCTCTGGATCATGACACACGCCCCACCTGACGTTTCCGTTCTGTTTTTCGCTATGGCCCATCGCCTGTAAATTGGGGAGACAAATGAAACCTGCAGCCTCTTTCGGACTCGTTGCTGCGGCGATGGCGCTCAGTGCGGCTTCCGCCGGCGAGCATGCGCTGACTCCGGTTTATACCAACAACGATTTTCAGCTGACGGGCGTTTCCATCTCTAAGACCGGACGGCTGTTCGTCAATTTTCCGCGATGGTCCGACCGTTACACCAATGCCGTGATGGAAGTAATGAAGGACGGTTCAGCGAAGCCTTTTCCGAACGCCGAGTGGAACCACTGGGATTTGAAGCCCGCCACGGCCGGCGCCCATTTCGTCTGCGTGCAGAGTGTGGTGGTGGATGCGAGCGATGCGCTTTGGGTGCTCGATCCGGCTGCGCCGATGCTGCTGACCGTGGTGCCGGGCGGTCCCAAGCTGGTCCGTATCGATCTGATGACGAATCAGGTGTCGCGCGTGATTTCGTTCGGCCCTGAGGTGGCGAATGCTAACAGCTATCTAAATGACGTGCGTTTCGACAATCAGCGGAACTTTGCGTACATCACAGATTCCGGGGCAGGCGGCATCGTGGTGGTGGATCTCGGAACGGGCAAAGCGTACCGCACTCTCGACCAGCACCCTTCGGTGATGAAGCAGGACAACGTCTCGATCACCATCAACGGGAAGCCGGTACTCGGACCGACGGGAAAGCCGCCGGCCATACAGTCGGATTCGCTCGCACTGTCTCCGGACGGAGAGTATCTCTACTACAAAGCGCTGACCGGCGCCGATGTTTACCGGGTAAAGACTTCCGCACTTCGCGTCAACAACGGCGCAGGGGCGGCGAACGCGGTGGAGAAGGTGGCGCACGCGTTTCCCACCGACGGTTTCTGGATGGATTCACAGGGGCGTCTGTATCTTAGCGATCTGAATGAGAACGCGGTCAAGCGTCTGACCCCGAACGGGAACGCGAATCCGCCGATGGAGACGGTGGCTTCCGACCCTCGGCTGATCTGGCCGGATACTTTTACACAGGCAGCGGACGGAACCATGTACATCACGGCCTCGCACATCAACGAACAGCCCACGTATAACCACGGCAAGAGCGTCCGCACGCTGCCCTACACGGTGTTCAAGTTTCAACCGTAGCGGTTTGTGGCACACTGGTGCGCGGAGGGCTTGAATGAGGTCGCTGCCGCTGCTGTTGGTCGTTATTTTCTGCGTGTGTGAACCCGCCGATGCGAAGGTGCTGTTCCGGGCGGATTTTGAGACAGGCGATCTAAGCCAGTGGAGTGATACCGGCACCAAGAGCCAGAACGCCACGCCGCGGAATGTCCAGGTGGTCACGGACATCGTGGAGCAGGGTAAGTACGCGGGAAAATTTACCATCCATGAGGACGATGTCTTCAACGCTTCGCAGCTGCGCGTGCAGGTGGGCGGACCGAGGATTACGGTGGAAGAAGGATCGGATACCTATATGTCCTTCTACCTGTACATGGCGGAAGCGCCGAAGGATCGCGATAACTTTTTTTACTGGGAAGGTCAGCCGCCGCCGAGGTACGACAACGTGATGACCTGGTGGGTTGAGCCGAAGGAAGGAGGCGGAGCTTCGATTAAGTACGGAACGGGAAACCTGGGGCGAAACGGTACCGAATGGGAAGCGGATTTCCCCATCGGGAAGTGGCATCAGCTGGCGATGCACATTCACTGGTCGGAAGACAAGGACAAGGGTAATACAAAGCTGTGGTTTGACGGAGCCCTGGTGCTGGACAGGAAGTTGAAGACTAAAGGACCGGAGAGCGTTTACTTTTGCCAGCCAGGCATTCATCGAAGTCCGCACCGTCCTTCGACGGATACCATTTACTTCGACGACTTCATCCTTGCGGACACGCTGGCGGACGTTCTGAAAAAGCGATGAGCTCCGTGAGGGAGCTCATCGCTTGATCACGCTGACTTACATCTTCCGATAAGTAGGATCGGCTACGTTGCCGTAACTCGGCTCGTCCACTTCGCGATAGCCGGAGGTGTCCGACGTACCTTCGCGGTAGCTGGAACCTTCCACTGCGCCGCGCACGCGATCGGAATCCGCAGTGTGTGTGCTGACTGCCTTTTCTCCGGCTGAAGCAACATCCTGAGCGCCGGCGCGCTGCAGAATATCCTTGGCCTTGCCGACCCAGTCGGAATCGTCACAGTGGACGGAGAGAAGCACGCCGCCATCCTTCAAGTGGCCTTCGTAGCGCTTGGCTTCATACTCCGGGATGCCCATGCCGACCAGAGCGCCAATGATTCCACCCGTTGCGGCTCCTGCGCCGAGTCCGGCCAGAGCGCCCATTATAGGTCCTGCGGCAATGAAAGGTCCAAGGCCTGGAATGGCGAGCGCGCCGATTCCAGCGAGGAGACCGAGCGTTCCGCCGATGGCGCCGCCCGCCGTAGCTCCGGTGGTGGTGCCTTCCGGCGCTTTCGTATTCTTCTCGGCTGCGAAGTCTTTGGTGGTCTGCTGATCGGGCGCCAGCACGGAGACATCATCGCTGCGGAAGCCGTTGTCGATCAGTACGTCGACCGCCTGCTCCGCCTGCGAAACCGTGGGAAAAAGTCCGAATACTGCTGTGTTCTTGCCTGCCATATCAATGTTCTCCTTTTTATGACTACTTGGAATCGCCTTTAACGGTGATCATGTTCGTGACGTTTCCAGCTCCGGCGACCTCAGTAGCCTTTGCTTCGATCGTCTTTTTCTCTTCTTCCGTATGGACCGGCCCTTTGAGAGTTACTTTGCCATGCTGGGCAATAATCTTGACGTTATGTCCATAAGTTGATAGAGATTTGTCATCCACGACAGACCTGCGAATGTTTTTCATAATTTCGCGGTCTGACTTATTGTTCTTGCCCTGATCCGCGGTCGGCTGCGACGCGCTGGTGTCCCGCTTGTTGACTTTGGTGTTGTCCGCCTGCGGCGCGTTCTGCGCGGAAAGCTGGAACCCAAATGTAACAACCGAGCCGAGAGCCAGAGTACGGGCAATCGATAAAACTTTGTGATTCATTATTTCGTCTCCCCGCTGTCCGTTATTAGCACGATAACGGCCATAGTTCGGAAGAATCAGGACATTGGGGTGGCAGATGAGGTGCCCCGCGGTACGGCTTAGGCGAGTGGCGCTGAATCGAACTGGATGGGACGCCGAACCAGAAACAGATAGGCCGCGGCGGCGACCAGACTAAGGCCGGCGCTGAGCAGAAGAGCCGGTGAAAAGCTTCCGGTGCGCTGCACCAGAATTCCGGTGAGCGCGGGGGCGAGCGCGCCGCCCAGGTACCCGCCGAAATTCTGAACGGAGCCAAGGGAAGCGGTGAACTGCCCGGGCGCGGCGACCGGCACGGTGGCCCAGGCGGCGCTGCTCGCGATATAGATCAGAAACAGAGATAAAGAGATGAGAACCAGAACCGCAACGTTCGACTCCGCATAGACGACGCCGACGGTGCATGCGGCGATGCCGCAGAGGGCGGTGGAAACCAGCAGCTTGCGGCCGCCGATGGGCGTCCAGCCTCGGCGCGTGAGCAGATCGCACAACCAGCCGCCGGTCACCGCTCCCACGCAGCCGAAGAAATACGGAATCGCCGCCACCATGCCCACCTTCGCCACGCTCATGTGCCGTTCGTGCTCCAGGTAAAACGGCAGCCAGCCGGTATAGAGCCACAGCGTGTAGACGGTGCCGAAGAAACCCGCGATCATTCCCCACGTGGTGCGGTGCATGAAGAGCTGCTTCCATTCGGCGAAGGAGGGCGGACGCGTGGAGGTATTCTCGTCGCCTTCGGTCAGGTAGAGCCGCTCATCGGGAGTGAGCTTCACCTCTGCAGGATCGCGGTGAATGCTCCACCAAACGACAGCCAGCACTATGCCGATGGCGCCCACGATGATGAACATCCAGCGCCAGCTGAGGCGCAGCATCAGAAACGTAAGCAGCGGCACGGCGATGAAATTTCCAAGCGACGAAGCGGATTGACAGAGGCCGGTGGCGAACCCGCGCTCGCGAATGCCGAACCAATCGCGGACGACGCGCGCGCCGCCGGGGAACAGAGGCGCTTCGCCTACACCCAAGGCAAAGCGCGCCAGCACGAACATGCCGAAACCGGTGACCAGGCCGCCGGCGGCCTGCGCGATGGACCAGCTAAACAGGCCGAGGCCCAGCATTTTGCGCGGACCAAACCGGTCGATCAGGCCGCCTACGGGAAGCTGCGCAATGGCGTAAGCCCAGAGAAACGCCGAGAGCAGCAGTCCCATTTTGGCGACCGGAATTCCCAAGTCGTCCTGAATCATCTTGTTGGCCACCGACAGCGTGGCGCGGTCGACATAGTTGAGCGCGCCTCCTGTGACCAGCAGAGCGATGGACCATCGCTGAATCGAGAGAATTCGCGGGGAAGCGCGATGGGCCGCGGCTCCGTCCACGCCCTGTGCTGCTGCGGAGTTGGGCATCACCGTTCCGGATTGTAACAGAGCCCTGGCGCGGCCGAACGATGCTATATACTCTAGCCGCTATGCGATGGACGATGATTTACTTCTGGTTGGCGGCGACGGCGCTTCCGGCCGCCGATCCCGACGCAAACATACTGAAGAACAGCGGCATTCTGGAGCGGCTGCTGAAGCAGACCGGCGTTTACAACGCTTCGAAGACCGGCCGCACGCCGGGGTTCGTGGTCGATCCCGCGTGGCCGGAGCGGCTTCCGAATCACTGGATTCTGGGTCAGGTGGGCGGATTGTTTGTGGACCATCACGATCACGTGTGGGTTTATAATCGCGCGCGCAGCCTGACTAACGAAGAGGCCGGTTTGGAAGCAGCGCTGCCGGGCGTTCACGATGAGAAAGGCCAGCCGGCAAACGGTCTGGGCCAGGCGCGTCCGTACGGGCCGATTGCGGATTGCTGCAAAGCGGCTCCCTCGGTTCTGGAATTCGATGCCGCGGGCAAGCTGCTCCGTTCATGGGGCGGTCCTTCGGATCCGGGTTTTCTCGGCGGCAAGTGCAAAGCGGAAGCAGGCTGCATCTGGCCCACAAGCGAGCACGGCATCTATGTCGACCGGAGCGATAACGTCTGGATCTCCGGCAACGCGGGAGCCGCTGCCGCACCAGGAGCGACGGAGTGGACGACGAATACCGGCGGCGGCGACGGGTTCGTGCTGAAGTTCGACATGAACGGCAACTTCAAGATGCGGATTGGCGGCACGCCGAAGGGCCCGAACAGCAACGACACGCAGGGCGGATGGAATGGGACGCCGATTCTATATCAGGCCACCGACATGGCGTCGGACCCGGCGAAGAATCGGTTGTATGTTTCGGATGGCTACGGGAACCGGCATGTCATGATTCTGGACGCGACCACCGGCAAATACATCGGACACTTTGGCGCGTACGGAAACAATCCGGTGGACGACGCGGCGGCGAAAGCGGCTGGTCCTTTCAGCGGCGATTACGCCAGGGGAAACAGAAAACCCGCCTTCTTTCGCACGCCGGTGCATTGCGTGAAGCTTGCCGACGACGGCAAGTTGTATGTCTGCGATCGCGGCAATAACCGGATTCAGGTGTTTGATACCAACAGCCCCGCGCTGGGGAAGATTTGCAGCAATCCGAACGGCGAGCCGGGGAAATGCGGCTTTGTGGCCGAGCAATTCATCAGCGAGCACACTAACACTTCGATTCCCGGAACCGCCGTCTCCATTAACTTCTCGACGGACAAAGGGCAGAGCTGTCTGTATGTGGGCGACAACTCTAATATGACCATCTACATCCTGAACCGGACCAATTTACAGGAGCTCGGGCGGCTGGGACGAAGCGGCCGCATGGCGGGAGATTTTCACTGGCTGCATCAAGTGAGTGTCGATAGCAGCGGCAACATCTATACGGCGGAAGTGGACACGGGAAAGCGCATCCAGAAGTTCCTTCGCTATGGGCCGACCGGTTGCAGTGGAACGGGGTCCGCGACGGTCGGCGGGCCGGTTCCTTAGTCCAGCGAGCGCTGCCGCTCGTATGGGTTGCGCGGAATGGCCTCGACCAGGCGCCTGGTGTAATCGTGCCGCGGATTTTCGAACATCTGGTCTGCCGGACCCATTTCCACCAGCTCGCCCTGGTGCAGGATGGCGACGCGGTGGCACAGGGACGCGATGGAAAGAAGGTCGTGAGAGACGAAAAGCAGCGCCATGCCGAGTTCCCGGTTCAGCCGCTGGAACAACGCGAGGATTTCGGCCTGCGTGATGACGTCGAGCGCGCTGGTGGGTTCATCGGCGATGAGGAGCGACGGCCGGTGGAGAATGCCCATGGCGATCAAAAAACGCTGGCCCTGGCCGACGCTCAGGTGGCGCGGATAGCGTTTCAGGAAGGCGTCATCACCGGGCAGGCTGACGCTCTCGAGTAGTTGACGGAACGAACCCAATCCGGTGGCATGAGCGCGCCAGGCTTCCTCGAGGTGGGTGCGGAGGCGCAGGGCCGGATTCAGGGCGGCGTCGGGACTTTGCGGAACGAACCCAATCTGCCGGCCGCGGACGCGGCGCATCTCGCGCTCCGAGAGATGGTTCAGCTCCCGTTCATCGAGGCGAATGCTGCCTTCCACCTTGCCGCCGCGCATGGCGAGCAGCCGGAGAAGCGCCAGCGCGAGCGTACTTTTGCCTGAGCCGCTCTGGCCGACGAGGCCCAGCACTTCGCCGGGTTCGATTTGAAAGCCGACGTCGCGCAGCACGCGGCGGCCGGCGTATTCGGCGGAAATCCGGACGGAAAGCAGGCTCATTTTAGGGTGAGGTGTTCCGCGTCCCAGTAAGTCTCCGGGAACAAGGGGGATGTGCGAACGTTGTGCAAACTGGGCGAAACCGCGGAAAGCGAGTTGCGGTTGACCAGAAAGATATAAGGAAGCTGGTCCGCGACGATTTCCTGCACGCGGTCGAACTGGGCTTTGCGTTTGGCGCGGTCGCTGGTTGCGGCCTGACCGCGCATCAGGCGGTCAATTTCGGCTTCCCACGGCGTCGCGGGCGTTTTCTGGCTGGGGTTCCAGCCGTGATCTTCGGAGGAACTGAGCCAGACGTTCATCATTTCGTTTGGGTCGAGCCCAACGTTGGTGAGGCCGAGCAGACAGGCTTCGTATTGAAAAGTTTTGGTGATGCGCTCGATGAGCGACGGGAAATCGAGGGTGACGATGTTGAGTTTGATGCCAAGGGCTTTCAGATCTTCCTGAATCAGCTCGGCGGTCTGCTCGCGCAGGCGGTTGCCGGTGTTGGTGACAACTGAGAATTCGACGGGATTGCCTTTCGCATCCGTCAGGGTGCTTCCGTTTTTGTGAAAGCCATCCTGAGCGAGCAGCTTCAGGGCGGCGGCGGGATTGAAAACGGTGGGCTGCAGCCGGGCGTTGAACCAAAACTGGTTAGCTGGGGAGAATGGACCGCGCGCGGGACGGCCGTGGCCGCGATAGACGACGCGGCAGATGTCGTCACGATTGATCGCCTGGGAAACTGCCTGCCGAAAGTTGCGCGACTGGAACCAATCCTTCTTATAAGGTTGCAGCGGGCCGGCGGGAGCCTGATTGAACCAGAGGAAATCGACATCGGTGGACGGACCGCCGTCGCGCGCTGCAGTTGGGTTCGTTTTGTAAAGCCGGTCGAAGGTTTCCGGCTGCATCTGGTTGATCAGCTGAATTTCGGCGCGGGAGAAGCGCACGAATTCCATTTCGCGGTTCTGCTGAATTTGGAGACGAATGGAGTCGAGATAGGGAAGGCGGCGGCCCGACGCGTCTTTCTTCCAGTAGTTGGGATTGCGCTTGAGAAGCACTTCGACGCCGGGCTGATAAGACGCGAGGGCGAACGGTCCGAGCGCCGCTTTCTCATGCAGCGGCGAAGTGGCGGAGAGGATGGGCAGCTGGTCGAAAAGACGTTCCATTCCGGCGACCGGCGCGGCGAAGGTCACGGTGAGCGAAGCGGGTCCGGAAACGGTGCATTTCGCCGGCTGGCCGAGGGCCGAAAACGATTCTCCGGCTGGGGAGTGCAGCTTGGGGTCAGTGGCGAGTTGCAGGGTCCAGGCGACGTCCCTAGCAGTGAACGGGGTGCCATCGGAAAACAAGATGCCCTGACGGATGCGAATGGAAATGGAGCGGTTGTCGGCGGATACCTTCCAGGATTCCGCCAATTCCGGCTGCAGTTCCTGGGTAAGGCGGTTGACGCGAATGAGCACGCCGCCGGTGAGGTATTCGACAGCCTGCGCGGAATCGTCGGCGGCCAGGATGGGATTGAGCGTTTTGGGCTCGTGGGTCAGGTTGAACCGCAATTCGCCCTGCGCCCAAAGAGCTGAAGCGAGGGCCAGAGCGAGAAACCATCTCATGACCTTGCTACCTGAAAGCAGACCATGACGAGGGCGAGCAGCAGAACCGGAGCGAGCACCCACGCTTCGCCCAGCGAAGGAACGCTTTCGAGTTCCCGGAGCAGATTGCCCCAGGAAGGCAGCGGTTCCGGGGCGCCCAGACCGAGCAGGCCGAGACTGGCTTCGCCGAGTATGAAGGCCGGGACCAGCACCCAGAACTGGGCGCTCAGAATGACACGCAGATGCGGGAGCAGGTGGCGCCTCCAGATAGTGAGTTCGGTGCATCCGGAGGAGCGCGCGTATACGGTAAAGCCGGCGGAACGCAGTTCGAGCACGGCGGCGCGGACGACGCGCGCGGGTCCGGCCCAGCCGAGCAGGCCCATCAGAACGAAGGTGATCACGATGGAGAACTCGGGCGAGGTGTTGAGCGGCAGAATGGCGCGCACGATCAGGAAGAGGAAAAGCCATGGGAGCGAGAGAAAGAGGTCGGCGGAACGCATAGCGGCGCGATCGGCGAAGCCGCCCAGAAATCCCGCGCCCGCGCCGATAAGGACCGCAAGGCTCAAAGCGATGGCGGCGGCGACGGGCGCGAGCAGCAGCGAAAGGCGCGTGCCCTGGAGCAGGCGCGAAAGGCGGTCGCGGCCGAGTTCGTCGGTTCCGAGCGGAAAGGTGTGGCTGGGGCGCGCATTGGGTTCGTTTCGGAACTGGCGGGACGTGGACGCCGGCCGAACCCAGTCCGCCGCGCAGGCGGCCACAAAGACGAGAAAAAGCACGAAAACAGCGGTGCGGCGCACCCAGATCATGCGGCGGACCTTTCCAGAACGAGGTCAGCCAGGCTGTTGGCGCCAACGGTTACGGCGGTAACGATCAGGGTAAGAGCGACGAGCAGTGGCAAATCGCGCCCGATTGCCGCTTTCCATGCAAGCTGGCCGAGACCTGGCAGATCGGCGATTACCTCGACCGGGATAGCGGCGCCGATGGCAAGACTAACGGAAACTCCGGCGAGGGCAACCAGCGGGGCGGCGGCGGGACGCATGACGCAGCGCCAGAGAATCCACCTTTCGGGAACGCCGCGCGCGCGTGCCGCGATGACCTGCGAGGCGGAAAGAGAGCGCGCAAACAGATCGCGGGCGTTACGAAAGACGCGGGGGAAGATGGCCAGGCCGACGACCAGAAACACCGGTCCGTTGGCGAGGAAGATGAGCAGGGCGACTACCGCCGCCGGAAGGCTCAGACAGAAGCCGCTTGCCATTTCAGCCGCAACCGAAACCAGCGGCCAGCGACAGACGACAGAGGCGACCGCCAAAGCAAGTGCCACGGACCAGCCGAAGAGTAATCCCATGCCGATGAGCCGGAGCGTCACGGCGCCGCGGGAGGCGATAAGTTCCGAGACCCGCAGACCGAGCGAACGGGAGACGCCGAAATCTCCATGGATCGCGCGTTCGAGATAACCGGCGTAGAAGCGGAGGATGTTGCGTTCGGAAGCGCGTTGGGTGCGGATGGCTTCGCGCGCCTGCACAGAGTAGCGCGCGTCAAGATCGCGCTCGTCGGCGTCGAAGCCGGGTCCGAAGCGCAGCAGGGTTGCGCCGAGCAATCCGCCAAGGAGCAGCGTGACAGCGAAAGACGCGGCATGCCGGGCGAACCTGCGCATCACTGAATGGTCCCGGTGACGTTCGCCATGGTCACGGAGAACATGCGCGGAGCAATGGAGGCTCTGGCATGTTTCGCGCGGTACATGCGCTGATCGGCTACGGAAAGAAGCGTGGCGGCATCGGTGCCATCGAGCGGGAACATGGCCGCGCCAACGCTGAACGAGAGAAAGCTGGGTTCGGGCGTGAGGGTGCTGGCCTCTATGGCGACCTGCCGAATGCCGGCCAGCCGATCCTCGAGCGCGTCGGGACTCATGTCCGGAAGCAGCAGAACAAACTCATCCCCTCCCATACGAGCAGCGGTTTCGGAATGGCGGCAACTCTGGCGCAGACCGGCGGCGATGGAGCGCAGCACGCGGTCACCCTGCGCGTGTCCGAACGAGTCGTTGATCTGCTTGAAGCCATCGAGATCGCAGACGACAACTGCCAGATTCAGCTCGAGCCGGCGGCAGCGTACAAGTTCGCGATCGAGGGAGAGGAACAGCGACCGGGCGTTCGGGAGACCGGAGAGAAAATCGATGGTGGCGGACTTCTCGGCTTGCCGGAACTTCAGGGCGTTTTCGATGGCCATGCTGATTTTGAAACTGATGGCCAGAAGGATGCGCAGATTGTCGGTGGAAAACGCGTCCTTCTCCGCCCGGTACAGGGTCATGACACCGATGCAGCCATCAAGGCCGGAGAGAGGAACGGCGAGCGCGGAGAGAAGGCCACTGAATTTGCCGGGATCGTTCAGATAGCCGGCCTCGACGGAGGGATTGCCGTTCAGCATCGGCTTCTCATTTTTCGCGACCCATCCGGAAAGACCTTCGCCCACTGGAATGTTGAGTGAGGAGAAAAGCCGGAAATTCTCGCCGTTGACGTACTCGGGATAGAGCTTGTCTTCGCGCAGGATGTAAACGGCGATGGAGTCGTAGGGGATCATGCGTTTGAGCCGCTCGCCCACGACGGAAAGGGTTTCGCTGAGACTGAGAGAATTGCCGAGATCCTGAGTGAGTTCGTAGAGACTTTGGACTTCCTGCCGCGCGGCAGCGATGGAACTGAGCGGATCCTGCAGTTCGGCGGATACGCGCATGGGCACAGCGGCACTCTGCGCGAAGCCGGTGGCCGGCGCGAGGCCCTTCTCAATCACCATTTCCGTTTTGAGGCGTACCGAGCCTGGCTGCGAGAGAGCCTTCTGCTCCAGTTCCTGATAGCAGGTTTTCAGCAGAGCGACGACGCTTGGGTCGAAGGCGGTTCCGGATTCCTTCTCGACGGTTTTCATGGCTTCATCGAGCGGGAGGGCACGGCGGTACTGGCGGTCAGAGGCGAGCGCGTCGAGGCAATCGACCACGGAAAGGATGCGCGCGCCGATCGGGATTTCTTCGCCTTTCAACCCGGCGGGGTAGCCGGTGCCGTCCCACTTCTCATGATGGGAATGCACGATGGGAACAACAGGATAGGGAAACTGTACCTGCTCCAAAATTTGCGCGCCGACAACCGGGTGAATTTTCATCTTTTCGAACTCTTCCGGGGTGAGACGTCCTGGTTTCGAAATGATGTGTTCAGGCACGGCCAGCTTGCCGATGTCATGCAGGAGCGCGGCGGCGCGGAGAGACTGCAGCTGCATGTCATCAAGACCCATGCGCGCGCCGATATCGAGAGCGTAGATGCGAACGCGGCGGAGGTGGTCATGAGTGTTGTGGTCCTTGGCCTCGATGGCTAGAGCGAGCGCTTCTATGGTTCGCAGGTGGAGGGCGGCCATGTGCTCCACATGGTTCTTCTCATCGTCGAGACGCTGGACGTAGACCTTGTAAGAACGATAGATGAAGTAAACGACTGGCACGAGCACCAGAGAGACCTGCCAGGAAACCCGGCTGTTGAGGAAGGTGGCCAGCCAGGAGATTCCGGCGCCGCCGAGGTAATACGGGAAGCACCAAAAGTAAGAATCGAGCCAAGTCTTAACGAGGTTTCGCTTCTCCGTGAGAGCCACCACAGCCGCGACGAGGAAAGTGTTGACGAGGAAGTAAGTACAGGCCGCGGAGAGGACATGGATCGCTTCCAGTTCGTTGCCTGAAATGAACGGGGAGCTATAAACAGCGTAAGCCGCGGCGATGGCAACCGCAGTGGCGGCCAGACTGAAACCAACACGGATCAACTTGACCTCGAAGCGGGGCTTCCAGAGGCACTGAATTAGGTTGCCGAGAAGGCCGACAGCGAGCGTTTCACCCTGCGGGAGCTGGACGATGCTGACCAGGATGAACAGGGAATTGACCGACATAGTGCCGGTCACGACAGGCAACTGTACTTTCAGGACTGAGGCGGCGGAGGCAATGATGAGGAAGACGACGAATTCGAGGGGATTGGATGCGACGAAGCCCCGTACCCCAAGAAGCAGCGCGGCCAGGCCGAGACTGACGACTGCGCCAACATAGATTCTGGCTGCAAGGGGCATACGGGGAGATCAACCGGTAGAAGAGATCGGGGGATGGGAAGGCCGAATCGTCTTCGGCCCTCCCGCGCTTTTATTAGTTACCCACCCCAGACGGCGGAGCCGCCCCACACCGCGCTGCCGCCCCACACGGCGGAACCGCCCCAGACAGCGGAGTTACCCCAGGCAGCGCTGAAGCCCCAGGGAGCCGAACCGCCCCACACAGCGCTGCCACCCCAGACGGCCGAACCGCCCCAGACGGCGGAATTACCGTAGATGACGCTGCCGCCCCACACCGCGCTGTTGCCGACGAAGCTGGAACCACCCCAGACGGCGCTTCCGCCCCACACCGCGGAGCCGCCCCACACGGCACTGCCGCCCCACACAGCACTGCCACCCCAGACCGCAGAGCCGCCCCAGACAGCAGATTGCGCCCAGAATGCCGGGGAGCTGTCATGGATGGTCACGGCTCCGTTATTCAGTACGGCGACAGGCGAGAACGCATTTTGTTTCGGCCCGATGGTGGCATTGCTTTGCAGGGCCTGATAGACATCCAGATAGCCTGCTCCCACAGTGAAGATATCGCTGTAATCGGTGTAAGAACCGGTGGAATCGGTGAAGACACTGTAGAGCGGGAACGCTCCCTTGCGCGCGGTGAGCATGAGGCGCGCCTTGATCTGATCTGGCGACAGGTTTGCGTTCTGCTGCAGCAGCAGGGCGGCGGCGCCGCTGACCATGGGCGTCGCCATACTGGTGCCGCTCAGGCGCATATAGCTCGAGGAGATAGTGCCGTCGCCGTTCTTGACGTAATAGGAGTTAGGAACCTGCGTCGCGGTCTGATTCGCAAGAGTCGTGCCAGGAGCTTTGGCCGATACCATCAGGTTGCCGGGAGCTACCAGATCCGGCTTAGTGATGTGGTCGAGAACCGTGGGACCTTTGGAACTGTAGCTGGCCATCTGGTCATCACCGACACCGTTGGTGCTCATGGTCTTCGCCGCACCCACGGTGATGACCGCCGGATCGTTGCCGGGTGAGGTGATAGTGAAGTAGCCCATGTTATTGACCGTTGTCGAGTTGCTGCGGCCGTAGTTACCCGCGGCTACGACGACAGCTATACCATTGGCCCAGGCTTTCTCAACGGCATGACACAACGGATCAAGCGCATAGCTCTCATAGACAGGACGGCCGAGAGAGAGATTGATGACCCTGATGTTGAAGACGGACTTGAGCTGGATGGCGCGATCGATGGCGGCGATCACGGAGGAATCCGTTCCCTGACCGTTGGCATCGAGAACTTTCAGATTTACGATTTTGACGCCGGGAGCCATGCCGGTGAAGGTATGGGTGAAGTTCGATCCGGTAGACGCGGCGCCGGTGCCGGCGAGTATGCCCATAACGTGCGTGCCGTGGCCGTATTCGTCGAACGGCGAGGGATCATTGGATACGAACGACTCGTTATAGACAACCCCGGAGTTAGCCCATGGCCACGAAAGCGTGACATCGCTCGTGTTGCCGATGCCGCTATCAATCACTGCGACGGCAACACCGGTGCCATCGTATGGCAGGGACTGAGGCAGCCACTGGCCATTCAGCTGGGCCACAGAAACCGCGGTTTTGGCGTAATCCAGATTGGCGTAGAGAGTCCGATTCGAGGAAACAAAGAGGACCTGCTGCAGGCTGGCGACGCTGCTCACCTGGGAGACGGGAAGGGTGAAGAGACCCGCATTTCCGGAGGTGAGTTCCGTCTGGAAGACGCCGCCCAGGTTGATGACCAACTGATGAAGGCTGGAAGAGACCGGCTGGTTGTACTGGACGATGACGTTGACGGTGCTGCTTACAGCAACATTGTTGGTGATCCCCACCGCCGGCGCGAGCGCGGGCGTGGCCATCATGGCCTGAAGTTCGTTTGAAATTTTGGGGTTGGATTGCCCGAAAAGGGATGCTGTGAAAAGAGTGGCCAGGACCAGAAGATATCTATTTTTTTTCATTGTTTGCCAGAACTCAAGGGTATATCAGTCAGGCAAATAAGTCGTCTATTTAAAACATTTATTCTTATGTTATTTCAGGCAGAACGGCAGATAGGGCTGAAGTTAGTGCCGGGATGCTAATGAACTTAGAAACACCGTAAAAGTTGATGTGCGCGCAGTATCGAAGGTAAGCAAACAAGCTCTGCGGCGCGCAGGGAAAATGGAGAGAAATTACTGGAATTTAACGGCCGCGGGAAAATAAATAAAAGAGCAATAAGATAAAAATCAGACCGAGACTGCCTGGCCAGACAAACCATCCGCCGCGGCTGCTGTAGCCGGCGACGATGCAGGCCGACTGCGTAAAAGCAAGAAACAGCGCGAGCGGCACGATGCGGTTCATGCCAACAGTATGCGCGAGGCCGACCGTTTTTCATCGGACTGAGACGCACAGTTGCTGTTATTTGACGACGCCGTTGTGTTTCTGCCACTCCGCCCAGGAGTGAGGTTTGGGGCCGGTGTATTCGATGGTGTCGAAGAAATCGGCGTGTCCCAGCATGCGCGGATCGCCTTCACCGCGGAGTAGTTCTTCCATGCGCTCACGGAGCCTGCGTTTGGTCTCGGCGTATTTCGGATCCGCCGCAAGGTTCTTTATGTTCGCTGGGTCCGATTTCACCAGGTAGAGTTCCTCCATAGGCCGCTTGCCGAAGGACATTTCGTAGAATTCGTCGAAGCGGGAAAGAATGAAGGTTTTGGTGGGGCTGTCGTCCACGTTGGTATACCCAGTTTCCGGGTTACCGGCGGGCCAGCGATCCGGCTCGTAGTTCCGGACGTAAAGAAATTCCGGCGTGCGGATGGCGCGCACGGGATAGCCGGCATCGCCCGGCCGACCGATATCATGACGCTCCTTGCCGGTGAGCATCAGGCTGCGGGCGGGATCAACGGAACCGGCCTGGTTCGAGGTCAGAATGTTCAGGAATGAACTGCCGGTGACGGTGCCGGGTGCGGGAACACCGGCGGCCTGAAGAATCGTGGGAGCGTAATCGCGAGTGTTGATGAAGTCGTCGACAACGCGACCGGCGGGGAAGTTCTTTCCCCAGCACATGGCGAGCGGGATGTGGAAGCCGTCTTCAAAGATCTGACCTTTCACGCGTGGGAACGGCATTCCGTGGTCTGAGGTGACCAGCACGAGGGTGTTATCCAGTTCGCCGATTGTCTCCAGGTGCTGGAGAGCGAGGCCGACGTGACGATCGAACCACTCGACTTCGAGGGCGTAATCGAGCAGATCGCTGCGGACGATGCGGTTGTCCGGCAGATAGGCGGGCACCTCCACATCCTTCAGCTTCTTTCCGGCGCGCAGACCGGAGCCGGGTTCGTAGGGCCGGTGCGGTTCATGGCCGCCCAGCCAAAAACAGAAGGGCTTCTCCTTCGGCTTGTCGTTGAGAAAAGCCTGGAAGTTGCCGGCGTAATCGACAGGCGCGATGCCGTCCGTGGGTGGAGTGTCTTTCAACGCGTTCCACTCGCGGCCCGCAGGATTGTGAGGCCAGCCGGTTGATTGGTAATCGCCTGGTCCCCAGCCTTTGCCGGTGCAGCCAGAGAAGTAGCCGGCCTGCTCGAGAACATCGGGGTAGACCGCAAAATCGCGCGGGAAGATGCTTTGGTGATTAATGGCCTCCTTCAGTTGCCAGGTGTTGCGGCCAGTCAGGATAGTGGCGCGGCAGGGACTGCACTTGGGATTGGAGGTGAAGGCGTTGTTGAAGAGAACGCCGGCCTTTGCCACGCGATCGAACGCGGGGGTGTTGATCCAGCGGCAGCCATAGGCGCCGGCATGGTGGGCGCCCCAGTCATCGGCTATGCAGAGCAGGATGTTGGGCCGACGAGCGGGCGCGGACTGAAGAAGTCCACCGGAGAGCACGATGGCGGAGGCGAGCAGATCCCTTCGCGAGAGGGCGGATGGCTTCATGGCTGAGTTTTCGTCTGTCGTCATGATGACTTAGAAGAAGATGCGGACTCCCAACTCGATCTGGCGGGCGGGTCCGGAGTTGCTGATGACACCGAACGAGGCAGAGCCGTAGGAGGTATTAGGCAGGCCGAAGTTGGTGTGGTTGAAGGCGTTGAAGAAATCCCCGCGGAGTTCGGCGTGGAAGCGTTCGCGGAGCTGGAAGGTGCGGGCCAAGGACAGATCGAAATCCACCAGACCCGGCGCGCGGATGATGCCGACGCCTTCGTTCCCGAAGGTGAAATTAGCGGGTTCCGCGAAAGCCGCGCCGCTGAACCACTGGGCGACGGAGCGCTGACCTGAGGGCAGGTTGGGATTGCTGAGCGCGTTGGGGCGCTGTGAGCCGGCGGAGAAGCAGGCGCACGAGTTGGTTTGCGTGATGGCCGTGACGGGAGGCCCGGTCTGAACGGTACCGACGGCGCCGAGGGACCAGCCGCCGATGATCTGTCCGAAGACGTTATCGGCCAGCCAGCGCCGTCCGGGGCCGAACGGGAACTCATAGAAGGTGTTCAGGCTGACGCGGTGACGGATGTCATTCGACTGGGGGCCGTAGTCCGCCGAGCGGTTATAGAAGTTGGAATACGGGCCATTCTCATTGCCGAGAGCGGAGCCGACGTCGTTGAGATTCCCCAGAAGCTTGGACCAGGTGTAGTTCGCGCCGAAGTTCAAGCCGAAGGAGTAGCGCTTCTCCAAGCGGACCAGCCCGGCATAGTAATTCGAAACGCCGAGAGTGGGGCTCTGGATGGAGACGTTGCTGAACTGCGGATACGGACGGTAAGCCTGAGTGTTGTGCTGAGCGGTGAGGACCTGCGGGGCAATCTGATCGAGCGACAGATTGCTGACCGGGAGCTTGCGGGAGAGATTACCGAGGACTGATGCCTCGACGACCACGGAGCCGGAAAGCTGGTGCTGGATGCCGAGATTGAACTGCTCCGAGTAACCCGTGGCGCGGTTGCGATCGAAATAGGTGACGGCGGTGTTGGGATTCTGGCCGACGGGTACGGCTCCATAGGAATCATTGAGGGCAGGCGCGGAGAGTTGGAGCGGAACGCCGTTGCGCAGCAGGAATGGCGGGGTGATTCCGTTATCGGGCGAATTGAGTGTGGCTTGCAGGCTGAAGCCGAGCGTGTTGGCGGTAGGAACACCGGCATCGAACGGGTGGGAGAAGAAGATGCCGAAGCCTCCGCGGACCACGGTCTTATCGGAATGGAACGGCTTCCAGGCGAAGCCGAGGCGCGGTCCGAAGTTGTTCCAGTCGAATTTGTAGGGACTGGTGGGATAGCCATTCAGACCGAGAAATTTAATCACGCCTGGAGTTCCGGAAACGGGGTTGATCTGGTTCGGATCGAAGCTGTTCATGCGGTTGTTGGCGTCGACCATGGGAGTGTCGGTTTCCCAGCGCACGCCGAGATTCAGGGTGAGAGACGGGGTGACGGTCCAGTCATCCTGCGCGAACGCGGCGAAGTACCAGCTGTGGCGATTCAGGGTTTGGGTTTCGAGCTCGCTGAAACCGGTGGGGAAGCCGACCAGCAGCGAAGCGAGGCCGCTGCCGGTGGCGGAGTTACCGGGCATGCTGGTGGGCGTGGTGGCAAAGGTGAACGCGCCCGAGATGGAGTTCAGCAGCTGATCGCGATCATAGCTGCGGCGGGCTTCGAAGCCGAATTTGAAAGCGTTACGGCCACGAATCCAAGAGAAATTTTCGACAAACTGCTCCTGCTGAATGGGGTCTTGCAGGCGTTCCTGCTGCGCGGCGCCGAGGCCACTGAAGCCGGAGACGGTGAACTGCGGGAACGCGCCGGTGGGGACGCCGGCGAGCCCGAGCTTCCCTGGGTAATCGCCGCCGAGGCCTTCGCTGAGGTTATGAAACGAGCGATCATTGAAGGTGAAGCGGACGTCATTGATTTTGGTGGGGCTCAGGATGTGGGTCCACGAGCCGAACACATACTGAATCGTATTCGAAGCGTAATTGTTGGGGTCGGCCGCTCCGTTTTGCGGATAGATGCTGCCGATGGAATTGGTTCCGGAGACGCGCATGTAGCGGCCGGTGAGTTTGTCTTTTTCGCCGATCCCGTGGTCGCCTTTGATCAGGTAGAAGTTGGCGGGGGAACCGATGACCTCATTGGCGCTGTAGTTGTTCCCTCCCGCGATGTTGGTGGGGGACTGGTTGGGGGCGGGATAGTAGTTCAGGACTTTTAGACCGACAGGGTCGAGCTGATTAGAGGGGATGATGTTGCCGGCGAACGGGGTGCGCACGTATGACCCGTTTACGAGCTGGGTGCTGTTGGGATCGTAGATCGGGATCAGCTTGCCGGCGGCGGTATAGGTTTGCGAGAAATCGCCGGTGCGCTGGAGCAGTGTGGGAACGGTCAGGGTGTTGGTGGTCGCGGTAACAAGACGCGTGCCTTCATAGGAGAAGAAAAAGAAAGTTTTGTCTTTGCGAATTGGACCACCGGCGGTGCCTCCGAAGACGTTGTAGCGAAGCTCAGGGCTTACCTTGGAGCCGTTCATAACCGGAGCAAAGAAGCCGGGCGCGTCGAAATCGTTGTTGCGCAGGAATTCGTAGCCGCTGGCGTGCAGCTGATTGCCGCCGGACTTGGTTGTTTCGATGACGACGCCTCCGGCCGACCCTCCGTACTCGGCGGCGTAGTTGTTACTGAGAACCTTCACTTCCTGAACCGCTTCGACCGGGGGATCGAGATTGATCTGCCCGGCTCCGATGCGGATGTTCTGGGCGTTGCTGCCATCGATCCAGGCCATCTGGCTCTGAGTACGTCCACCGGCCAGGCTGAAGTTTGGGTTGACGTTGGACGGAGTGTTCAGGGGATAGCTGACGAAGACGGCGGCGCCGCTGAGCTGGAGGACGTTCAGGGTGCGGCGATTGCCAAGCGGCAGGCCTTCGATGCTTTTGGATTCGAAGAGCTGACTGATGTCGCTGGTGCGGGTTTCGGTGAGGGGAGCTTCCGCCGTGACGGTGACGGATTCGCTGGCGTCGCCCACCTGGAGCGAGATATCGAGGCCCAGCTGCTGACCGGTGCTCAGTGCAATGTTGCGGCGAACGTAGCCGCGGAATCCGGGATGGGCGACGGTTACGGTGTAAGACGCGATCGGGAGATTCTCCAGGTTGTAGTAACCGGAAGAATTCGTGGTGGCGGTGGAAGCGACGCCGGTCTGGAGGTTCATGGCGCTGACCGCGGCTCCGGTGACCGAGGCTCCGGAGGGGTCAGACACCACGCCACTGATGGCCGCGAGATTGGATTGCGAATCGCCGGGGCGAACACTCAGAAGTATTGCGCCAACCAGGAATGCGGCACGCCAGTGATGTCTCAAAGGTATCCTTATGATTTGATTTGGATTTGAATAACTGCACGCGATCATAGCCACCAGTGTCAGGCGTGTCAAGGTTCGGATGAATGTCGATGAGACGACGAGAGTTCCTGAAGACGGCAGCGGCGCCGCTCTATGCCGCACGAGCAAAGCGACGGCCGAACGTGCTGTTCATCGTCGCGGACGAATGGCGCGCGCAGGCCACGAAGTATAACGGAGACGTCAACGTAATTACGCCGGTGCTGGACCGGCTGGCGGGGGAAAGCATCAGCTTCGACAACGCGGTATCGGGGTGCCCGGTCTGCTGCCCGGCTCGCGCCAGCATTATGACGGGCCAATATCCGTTGACCAACGGAGTGTTCATCAATGATGTGGAACTGAGGCCGAATGCGCCGACACTGGCCGAGGTGTTCGCGAAAGCCGGGTACCAGACCGGTTATATCGGCAAGTGGCACCTGCATGGGAGTCCGGATGGGAATTATGGCAGGAGGCTGACGCCCGTTCCCCCGGATAAGCGGCTGGGCTTCGAATACTGGAAGGCGTGCGAGTGCACGCATGAATACAACCATTCGCTCTACTTCGAAGGGAACGATCCGACGCCGAAATACTGGCCGGGTTATGACGCGTTTGCGCAGACCGACGATGCGTGCCGGTTTATCGAGAAACGGGCGAACGAGCCGTTTTTTCTCTTTCTGTCTTTAGGACCGCCGCACTTTCCGTATCCCACGGCGCCGGAGAAAGACCGGGAGCTGTTTGCGAAGCAGGCACTGACGTTGCGTCCGAATGTGCCGGCTGACAAGCGCGCGGAGGCGGAAGGCATTCTGCGTGGGTACTACGCGCATATGGCGGCTCTGGACGAGTGCTTCGCGCGGCTGCTGAAGACGCTGGACCGTCAGCAGATTGCCGAGGATACGATTGTGGTGTTCACGTCAGACCACGGCGACATGATGCTTTCGCAGGGGCTGACAACGAAGCTGTATCCGTGGGAGGAATCGGTCCGCATTCCATTTCTGTTGAGGTATCCGGGCAGGTTCGGGCGGCGAGGCAGGCGCGTGCCAACCACTCTGAATATGCCGGACATCATGCCGACCCTGCTGGGGCTGGCGGGACTGCGAATCCCGGAGGCAGTGCAGGGCCGGGATTTGTTTGCCCACGGAGTTCGGGATGCGGGCGCGTGGATTGGTTTACCGGTGCCGATTACGGAGGCGCGCCGCTACGGGATTGCGGAGTACCGAGGCGTGCGAAACAACCGCTACACCTATGTGCGTTCCATCCACGGGCCGTGGCTGCTTTACGACAATCAGCAGGATCCCTATCAGATGCATAACCTGTGCGACCGCCCGGCAGGCGCGCGGGCGCAGGCCGAGATGAACCGGCTGCTGGAAGCGCGGCTGCGCGAACTGAAGGACCAGTTCCTTCCCGCGCGGGACTACATCCGAATGGCGAACGTGGGTCACTATCGCGAAGTGACCATGCCGGTGGGGCACTCCGAGAGCCCGTGGGGCGACTGGAAATCGACTTTGGCCGCTTCGTAAAATTTCGCGTAACGGGTTGGTTACCATCCGGTTTCAAGCCAGTGAAGGAGGTCCGCGCGCGAGGATTCATCTGATAAGGTTCGAGAGATGAACTCTCGCTTACCTTCGATCAAGCGAATTGGCCCGGCTGTTCTGATTCTTTGTGCACAGCCGGCATGGGCCGCGGAAGTGATAAAGATCGGTCCGGAACAGATGCGCCTTCTTCCGCGCGGGAAGGAAGTGGACGCGGTCTACGGGGACTACCTGCTGCGAAGCGACAGGATCGCCGCGACGATCGGCGGGGTGGCCGCTTTCCGGGATGCGAACGTGAATACCCAGTCGGTGCAGGGGGCGGTGATGGATCTGGTGCGCCTGGATCTGCCCGGCGGCAATAACGATCTGCTGGATGCGTATTATCCGCAGGGGCATTACCTGGACTCACCGGGGCCGACGCGGGTGGAGATTCTGAAGGCGAGCGGTCCGGAGGTGTCAATCCGGTTCTCGCGGGCCGGCACCGCGGGGATGCAGGGAGATCCGGTGGACGTGGAGACCACGTATACCCTGCGCGATGGCGAACCTTTCCTGCGGCTTGCGACGACGTATCGGAACCGCTCTTCCCAGGTGGCCAAGGCCGCGGTTTACGACAAGATGCGCGCAGACACGCTGTTCCGAATTCCGGCGGCGGGAACGACACGATCTCTGATTTACTACGAGCCCTGGAACGGCGCGGCTTACGGCGTGGTGCGCGCGGGCGGAGCGCCGCTGCAATCGTATGCCAACCCGGCGAAGGTGACGTACTTCGAAGAAGGGGGGAACCGGCTGGATTTTCCCGACCTGCGCGGGTCTGAAGCGAACGGAAAGCCGCTCGGGAAGACGTTGCCGATTCCGACACCGATCCCCGCGAAGGGCAGCCTAACCGTTGACCGATTTCTAGTACCGGGACGAAGTCCCGCGGACGTGCAGATGGTGATCGCCGGGATTTTGCACGAGACGGTGGTACCGCTGCCGGTCCATGTACAGGACGCGGAAGGCCATGCGATTGACGGTGCGATGGTGGTCGCGCTGCGCAACGGGACCGTGGTGTCCGAGGGCAGGACCGATGCGGACGGAGCGGCTGTTCTGGCGCTGAACGACAACGCGCCTGCGGATGTGACGGTGAAGCAGCGGGGCCGCGCGGACGTGCACCAGATAGCGACGGGGAAGAGCCTGGACTTGGTGATGGGACCGGCGGCGGTGGCCAGTTTCGATGTGGTGGATACAACCAGCGGCCGGGTTCGCGGTCCTGTGAAAGTGGTGCTGCATGGGGCGTCGGGGACACCGGATCCGAACTTTGGTCCCGACGCGCTGGCATTTCAGGCCGGGAATTCGTGCTTTTCACGCGATGGCCTGTTTACAGTCGCGCTTCCGCCTGGGCAGTACGAGGCGTTGATTGGACGCGGGCCGGAGTATACGCTCGAGACGCGCGATTTCGAGGTAGCTTACGGCCGGGTGACGCCGGTGAAAGCGGAGATCCACCGCGCGTTCCAGCCGAGCGGCTGGATCATGGCGGACTTCCATAACCACACGACCAACAGCAACGACAGCATAGCCGATCCGTATGGCCGGGTGGTGGGAATTGCGGCGAGTGGGATTCAGTTTGCTCCCGCGACCGAACATAACCGCATCTCGACATTTGCGCCTTACATTGAGACCGAGCGCCTGACTCCGTTTCTTCATTCCGCCGGAAGCATGGAACTGAGCGGGCGGCCAGGTCCGAATGCGCTGAATCATCAGAATGCCTTTCCTCTTCGCATTCAGGAAGGCGCGCAGGGTGGCGGGGCTCCGCTGACGGACCGCGACCCGAAGGTGCAGATCAGTCATCTGTTTCACTACGACAACGACGCGCCCAAGTTCGTTCAGCAGAACCATCCGGACATTGGGTGGCTGTACTTCGATCGCGACCAGGATGGAAAGATCGACGGCGGATTCGGCACGCGGCCGTTCACGATGGCGATGGAGATCAGCCGCGACATTGTGAATCTTCTGCACGAGGTGGATGCCCCTGGGGGTCCGAAGAAACCGGACCGGGCATTTTACTGGCTGCAGATGCTGAATCAGGGCGACCGCATTTATGGGTCGGCAAACTCCGACGCGCACGTTACGGCCAGCAACAACGGATCGATCTTTACGTGGGTGAAGTCCGGCACGGACGACCCGGCGCTGCTTGACCCGGCACAGCTGGCGACGGCGGCGAAAGCGGGACAGATGGTGATGAGCAACGGACCGTTCCTGGACGTCTCGATTGATGGCCAGCTGCCGGGAAGCAGTGTGCGGATGACATCTGGTTCGCGGCTGAAGATCCGGGTGATGTGCACGGACTGGCTGGATATCGACCGTGTGCAGGTGCTGGTAAACGGGCGTCCCGATCCCACGATGAACTTTGCCCGCAGTTCTTCGGCGGAGGGTTTCCACAGCGGAACGGGAGCGCTTCGGTTCGAGCGCGAGGTGGCGCTGAAGCTGGACCAAGACGCGCACATCATCGTGGTGGCCGCGGGAGAGAGGTTTCATCTGGGGCCGTTCGAGGGACCTTACGCACAGCAACCACCGACGGCGGTGAGCAATCCGATTTTTGTTGACGTGGATGGGAATGGTTTTACGCCGGACAAGGACACGCTGGGGATCCCGCTTCCGGTTTCCTCGAAAACACCGAAGGCAACGGCTGAACAGTAAGGGCGAGAGATAAGGATGAATCGACAAAGACTGCTGTTTATTTTTCTGATCAGTTTGTTCGCGCCGGTTTTGCTGGCGCAGCTGGGAACGATTCAGGGCGAGGTTCGCGATCCGAGCAACGCGGTGATGCCGAAGGTCCAGGTGAGGGTGACCAATACCAACACAGGCGTGGCGCTGGAGACGGTGACCAACGATGTTGGCTTTTATTCGGCCGGAGGACTGATCCCGGGCGCGTATTCCGTGCAGGCGCAGGCAACCGGATTCGGGACCGCGGTGGTGAACAGTCTGACGCTGGAGGTGAACCAGACTGCGCGAGTGGATTTCTCGCTGAAGCCTGGGGCGCTTTCGCAGTCAGTGGACGTCGCCGCGGCAGCAACGGCTTTGAACACCGACAACTCGGTGGTGGGTCAGGTGATCAGCAACCGGACGGTGGTGGATTTGCCGTTGAATGGCCGCAACTATCTGCAGCTGGCCCAGCTGACGGCGGGCGTGTCACCCGCGAGCGGCAGCCGCAACACGTCGCAGGGTTCGTTTGCCGCGCTGGGACAAAGCGTTTATCAGACGAACATCCTGATAGACGGACTGGATAACAGCACGCGCGCTTCGGGCGGTGAGTTGGGCTACCAAGCGCAGGCGGTGACTCCCTCGATTGATGCTGTCGACCAGTTTCAGGTGGTGACCAATAACAATTCGGCCGAGTACGGCGTGCGCATGGGGGCTACGGTGATTCTGCAAACGAAATCGGGTACGAATCAGATTCACGGCTCGGCGTATGAGTTCCTGCGCAATGGCGATCTGGACGCGACCAGCTTCTTCTCCGTGGGGCAGAACAAGCCGGCTTATCACCAGCACCAGTTCGGCGGCACCGCCGGCGGTCCGGTTATCAAGAACAGGTTGTTTTACTTCGGCAGCGCAGAAGCCACGCGCATCGATGCGGGAACCACCAGCATTGCGACGGTGCCGACGGCCGCGGAACGCAGCGGCAACTTCGCGGGAAGAGCACCGATTTTCGATCCCGCGACCACGGTGGCGGCGGGAAGCCTGAATGTACGCACGGTGTTTCCGGGCAATCAGATTCCGGCGAGCCGGTTCGATCCCGTTGCCGCCAAGGTGATTGCGTTGTATCCGCTACCGAATCTGAATGGGATCTCGAACAATTATTACTTCTCCTCCCCGCAGACTAATAACACCAATGAATACGACGGACGCGTGGATTACAACCAGAGCGCGGGTCAGCGGTTCTTTCTCCGCTATAGCCGGAGAGATTTCAACGAGCTTCAGCCTGGGTCCCTGCCGCTGCCGGCGGACGGAGGACTGTGGGAGACGGTGGGCCTGACGTCGAACAGCTTCGCCGGCAGCTGGGAGTCTGTTCTTTCCCCTTCCGCAACCAACGAGCTGCGGCTGGGATATTCGCGCATGAATTCGCTGATTGGGGTTCCGAATGAGCCGAACTACAACCAGCAACTGGGAATCCAGGGGCTGCCGCCGGGGCTTGGCGCCGCCAACGATACGGGGCTGACCCTGTTCTCCCCTTCCAATTACGCGCAGGTGGGCACGCAGAATTTCTGGCCCAACAAAAACAACCTGGGGATCATTCAGGTCTCGGATACGTTCTCGAAAGTGCTGAGTACGCACACCATGAAGTTCGGTTTTCAGTTTCTGCGCGAGTACAATTTCCGCATTGCCTCGCGCTATGCCCGCGGGAACATATCGTTCAACGGTTCGTTCACGCAGGACCCGAATAACCGGGGGTTGACCGGCGACTCCTTTGCCGATTTCCTGCTGGGGGACGCGAGCGGAGGAACCATTGGAAATCAGAACGGCGAATCGATGTTGTCGCACAACTACTCGGGCTTCTTTCAGGATGACTGGCGAATTACGCCGCGCCTGACCCTGAACCTGGGCGTGCGCTGGGACCGATTCGGGCCGCCGAGTTTTCACAGCATCTACGCGGCGGATGTGCTGTTCCAGCCCGGCACACAGACCTTTCAGATTGTGACGCCCAAAAGCGCGAGCGATTGCGGATGCGTTCAGAACAACAAGAACTTCGGGCCGCGTGTGGGTTTCGCGTTTCAGGCAACGCCGAAGACGGTGATCCGCTCGGGCTACGGAATCTATTATGGTGAGCCAACTTACGAGAACGAGGACGGCGCGCGCTTTTTCAATCAGCCGCCCAACTTCACCGAGATCAGCTTTCCCACCGACAAACTATATTCGCCTTCGCTGGTGGTGTCGAAAGGTTTCCCCACGGGTCTGCTGCCGGCTACCAGCATCAGTCCGAACTCGTCGGTGAGTACGGCACAGCCGGGGAAGCCAAACCAATACACGATGGAATGGTTTTTCGATATTCAGCGTGAGTTACCCGGCAGGATTTTGCTCACAACGTCTTATCTGGGCGAAGGATTCCGGCAGATTCCGTATTCGATGAACATGAACGCGCCTTACGGACCGGGACCCGGCACTCTGCAGAACCGGCGGCCCTATCCGTTCTTTAGTTCCATCTCTCAGTACCCAGCGGGCTCCACGGGGAGTTATCACGCGCTCACCGTGAAAGGCGAGAAGCGGTATTCCAATGGACTGGTCTTTATTGCGTCGTACACGTGGTCTCACGATCTGGACGACGGCACGGGGTTGCTCAATGACAACAGCTCGCCCGTGCGAGACCCTTACAACCTGAGCCTGGATTACGGCAACGCCCAGTACGACCGGCGACAGAACCTGGTTGCCAGCTTCGCCTATGACTTGCCTGCGGGGAAGGGACGCCGCTGGCTGAGTTCCGGCGGACCGGTGTCCTGGTTCCTGGGAGGATGGCAGCTGGGCGGCATTTTGACGCTGCAAACCGGGCAGTACTTTACGCCCACGCTTTCGGTGGATCTGACGAACACAGGGACGACAAATTTTCCGAATGCGGTGGCGAACCCCAACCTGCCCGCGGACCAGCGCTCGATTCATAACTGGTTCAACCTGGCGGCCTTCGCCCTGCCCGCTCCTTATGTTTACGGGAACGCCGGCCGTGACATCGTGGAGGGGCCGCCATTAAAGAACATGGATCTGAAGATGGGCAAATCGTTTTACTTCCGGGAGCGCTACCGGCTGGAGCTGCGCGGGGAGATGTTCAACTTCACCAACACGCCCCATTTTGCTCTTCCGAATGCGACGGTGAATTCCGCGCAGGAAGGGAAGATCACGTCGACCATCGGGAATCCCCGGCTGATTCAGATCGCGTTGAAGCTGGTCTTTTGATGCTACGTGGCCAGGCGCTTTCCGCGTGAAAGATAGCGGGGAGCGCCGTAACGGTTTGGTCTGGTGCCTGGCAGTGTCCATTTGGCAGGCACGCCGTATGGGTCTTCGAACTGGTTCATGAGTTCGTAGAGCCGCGCGCGCATGTCATCGGCATACTTCGCGTAAGCGGGATCGTTGACGGAATTGCGCAGTTCCTCGGGATCCCGATCGAGGTCGTAAAGCTCGTCGAAGTCGAAGCCGTTGAAGACGTATTTGAAGCGCTGTGTGATGGCGATCCGCTGGGTGTACAGGAACTCTCCGCCGTAATAGGCACACATAATGTGATCGGGCCATGCAGGGGTCGCCGGATCGGCAAAAAGCGGCTGCAGGCCGCGCCCGTCCGCATAGGGCAGCGGCGGCGCTCCGGCGGCGGCGACATAGGTGTGCGCCAGATCGTGGGTCTGCACCAGATGCTTTGACACGGAACCGGCGGCCGCGTGCCCAGGCCAGCGGACCACCAGCGGAACCCGGTAGGCTTCTTCGTAAGGCATCCATCCTTTGAGCCACATGCGGTGGTTGCCACAGAGGTCGCCATGATCGGTGGTGAAGACCACCATGGTGTTGCCAGCCTGCCCGGTCCTTTCGAGCGCGTCCAGGATGCGCCCAATCTGCGCGTCCAGCTGCTCCACCGAGGCGTAGTAACAGGCACGGCTCTGGCGGTAATCGTCTTCAGTGACGTCACCCCAGGTGCCAGACTCGCGGGCGTGCATGCCGGGCTTATCCACGAAGGTGTCTCCAAAGCTTTTGGGAACCGGGATGGACTTCGGGTCGTAACGATCGAGATACTTCTTCAGCGGGAAATAGGGATCATGAGGATCGAGGAAGTGCGCTTCCAGCAGCCACGGCTTCGTGTCGCGGGCGAAACGTTCCATCATGCGGATGGCGGCTTCGGCCACGTCCCACGAATGAGTCGCCTCTTCCGGGCCTTCGGTGTAACCCCACATGGCGAACGGCTGGTCGCCGGGCCACTGGATCGTACGCAGAGGGTGCTGCCGCAGACCTTTGTGGGTCTCGATTTTGTCCGGATTGAGATCGTATTGGCGCAGGATGTCCGGGTCGCATCCGGCGACTTTGGCCATCTCATAGCCGAAATCGGCGGGACACCGCGTCCAGCTGGCGTGCCACTTGCCCGTATAGCCCAGCCGGTAGCCAGCGTCTTTCAGACGATTGGCATAGAGCACCACATCCGGGTACATATCGCGGTGAACGGACGGGGACGAGTGAATCTGATTGAAGACGCCGTTATGCCAGTGAAAGGCCCCGGAAAGCAGCATGGCTCGCGCGGGACAGCAGACCGCGCTCGGCGTATAGCTCCTCTCAAAGAGCATGCCTTCCTTCACCAGCCGGTTCAGGTTCGGGGTGCGCGCCGGACCGCGATTCGCAATGCACGCCCATTGCTGCTGGTCTGACATGATGTGCAGGATGTTGGGGCGCGATCCCGGAGGAGGGCTCTGCGTCTGCGCGAGCAGGGCGGGTCCGGCAAGCGACTGGGTGAGGAAGCCACGGCGATTGATCATACGTAAGGGATGAAGGGAGGATCGATGACAGGTTTCGGGTCGCCGGATTCCGCGATGCGCGCGATCAGCCGTTCCCTAAGGTGGGCGGAGACGTCACGGGTTTCGGTGCGGCCGGCGAGGTTGACGTGCTGAAAAGGATCCGCGAAGCGGTCATAGAGCATGTATTCGTTGTAATGCGTGCTGGCTTTTTCACGCGCGGGTACGGCCACCGCATAGGTCCACTGCGGGGTTCGCAACACGCGGCCGGTCAGTGATTCGCTGACTTCGATATAGACTTCGTTGCGCCAGCCTTCAGTATTGCGTGAAAGGAGCGGCAGCGCGCTGTGGCCCTGCATGGTGGCCGGAATCGGGGTGCCTGTGGCGGCAAGCAGCGTGGGGGCCAGATCCACCTGACTCACCAGCTCCGGGATCTCGAGGGCGCGGTTAAAGCCGGGCCCCTGGACGATGAGCGGGATGTGAATGGAACTCTCATGCGGGCTGCGCTTGTATTCGGCGTTGCGCGATCGAAAATGGCACGCATGGTCGCTGGTGAAAACGACGATTGTGTTTTCTTCCAAACCCTGCTCTCTCAGCGAGGCAAGCAGCGTGCCGACTGCGTCGTCAATGCCGCGGACGCAGCCGTAGTAGCCTGGCAACTGGCTTGGCCAAGTGCCGGGAAGCGGGCGCAAATCCTGCGGCACCCAAGGATTGTTGTACGTGTTCGCGTATTTTTTCGGAGGGACGAACAGATCGGTATCGTTCTGGTGGTGCACCTCGAGGTAGGAGACCGCCAGCAGGAAGGGGCGGTCTTTCTGGCGCTTCTCCTTAAGGAAGCGGATAGCGCGGTCGGTGAGGAAATCGGCCCGGTATTCGCCGTTAAAATGCAGCGGATTGCCGTCTGCGTCGTACATGTCGCCTTCAAAGGGGTGGGAGGTCAGCTCAAGGGCGTTCGAACCTTCCCAGAAATCGAGAAAGCCGCCGCGGTTGGCGCGGGGCACCGGACCGCTCAATTTATCCGTGGGCGTCTGGGCCGAGAGATGCCACTTGCCGATGTAATTGGCGGTGTAGCCCTGGTCGCGAAGCAGGCCGGGGAGGGTGATCGCGTCGGGCTTCAATCCGAGCCCGTTTTTCCAAACGCCGTTGCGCGGGGGGTACTGACCGGTGAACATGCAGGCGCGGGCCGGCGCGCACACGGGCTGGTTGGAAATAGCCTGGCGGAATAGGACGCCGCGCCGCGCCATGGCGTCCAGATTTGGGGTGAGGTTCATGGGATTCATGCCCATGCAGCCGAGAGCGTCGGCACGGAATTGGTCCGAGATGATGAAGACGATATTGGGCTTGCGGGGATTGGGCGTTTGGGCGTCCGCCTGCGCCGCGCCGATCAGTGCTGCCGATCCACCAATCCAGTCTCTTCTGGTCATGTCTTTATCATCGCCCTGTGGCGCGGTTGTGTGATTGGTGATTGTATTACGGGTGGAGCCGGGGCGCGGGGAAGGTGCCGTTTGACAGGGGATCGCGGCGATGGTGTAATGGCTGGAGGCCCGCCTCTGTTCCTCAGTAGCTCAACGGTAGAGCATTCGGCTGTTAACCGAAGGGTTGTAGGTTCGAATCCTACCTGAGGAGCCAACGTTTTCATAGACTTACAGGCTAAATCACCTCCCGAGAAAGCCCTCATTTTCAGGACTGTGGGGACTTTTGTGGGGATGCTCCTTCAATACTGTGGGTACTCGGTAGCAAGTGGTGGCAAACGTCCGCACAAAAGCTTCGTTTTCAACTCACGAAAGAACGCGCACTTTCCGCCAAGTTTCAGGGCTGAATAGAATCCGCAAACACCGCCTCTACCGCCCCACCGCCACTTCGAAGCGCTCGTCCTAGTACAATCAACCTCTTACAAGACAAGCAGCTAGTGGCGGATCGCCTTGCGCGTTTGACCGCCACCGCCACTATCACGCCCTGCTACCTCCATCACAGCCGCATTCTCAGTTAGGACGTTTCGCGGACGGCAATCATACTGATACCGATCGCAGAAACCGCGACCACCATGTTTTTTGGTCGGGACAACTCGGGACAGTCGGGACAACACTGAAAACATTGGCGTTGGTCGTGCCCCGAGTCTATTTTTCTAGCTCGGGACACTCGGGACAAAAACGTTGCCTACGGCGCGTCCTCCGACTAAATCAGAATCTGGGTTTCCCACAAATCCGGTTGTCGCCGTCAGGGAGCGCTAGCGGCCATGAGTGTTGCTTAGCAAGGCTTAACTACAGTTATTACAACAATTTACAGGCCGTTTTCAAGTCACTATAATCGTCGTTGCAATGCGATTTGGAGGCTTATGACCGTCGAGAATCAGGTTGAAGTTTGGTTGATTGACAAGCTCGTTCCCTACGAGAGGAATCCCCGCAAAAACGACTCCGCGGTGGATCGCATGTGTGCGTCCATCGAGGAGTTCGGCTTTAAGATTCCATGCCTCGTGCGAAGCAACGGGGAAGTAGTCGATGGCCACCTCCGACTAAAAGCCGCTCACAAGCTCGGCATCGCAGAAGTCCCGGTCATCCTCTGCGATGAGTGGTCCCCGGCGCAGGTCAAGGCATTTCGGCTCATGGTGAATCGGTCGGTTACTTGGGCGAATTGACGACGAGCTGCTGGCCCAGGAGCTAAAAGACATCGAGGAGTCCGGCTTGGATATTGCTCTCACTGGCTTCGACTCGAAGGAGATCGAAGATCCCATGGCTTCGCTCGATAGTGCCGACGAGTCGGACGAGGTGCCGCCGGCACCAGCCGTTCCTGTTAGCCGCGCTGGTGACGTGTGGCTTTGCGGGCCGCACCGCGTCCTGTGCGGGGACTCTACAGACCCGGACGCTGTCGCGCGATTACTGGGCGGCAGCAAGCCGTTCCTAATGGTCACCGACCCGCCGTATGGCATCGAGCTCGATAGCGAGTGGCGGGATCGTGCCGGCCTAAACGGATGTGGACCAGCGGAAGCCAGCTACATGAAACATCGGACCGAGGGCCACCACAACACCACGATCAGTAGCGACACCCGCGCGGATTGGTCTGATGCATTCGCTTTGGTGCCAGGCCTCGAGGTCGCTTACGTCTGGCACGCTTCCATCTTTACGCGCGAAGTTCTCAACGGCCTGGAACGAATCGGATTCCTGTATCCGCAACAATTGGTCTGGAACAAGGGACGTACCGTGCTGACCAGGACGCACTACTGGTATCAGCACGAGCCGTGCTGGTACGTCCGGAAGAAGAATGCGCCCTGGTACGGCAAGGCCGGCGAGAACTCCACGATCTGGGACTCCGCGTCCCCGAAGTTCATCATGGGCGGATCGGATGAAGAGAAGTTTGATCATCCGACGCAGAAGCCGTTCGAACTTATGCGCAAGCCGATCCTGAACCACACGCGGCGCGGCGAGCTAGTCTATGAACCGTTTCTCGGCAGCGGCACCACGTTGGCAGCCGCGGAATCGACGCAGCGCGTTTGCTACGGAATGGAGCTCGATCCGAAGTTCGTGGATGTTGTGGTGCAACGCTGGCAGGGCATGACGGGGAAGCAAGCGGTCCTCGACGGGGACGGGCGAACGTTCGCCGAGATCAGCGTTGAGCGGACCGAAGTGGCAGCATGAATCGTTCCATGCCGGAAAGAGATCGCCGGTATCGACGGCCGCATTCTTCTGGAACGGAAAAAGCCGCCGGGTCTGAATCCGGCGGCGTGCGAGGACGGTTGAGTGCTGGTTCAGGCCTGGATGGAGTAGATCCGCCTGTCGCCGATCTTCTCGCTGACGACCACCAGCCCGTGCTTCTTCCGGAGCGAGCCGCCCGCGCTCAACATGGCCCGCGTGGTGTGCTTCTGCCAGCCCATCGTGGTCATGATCTCTTCGAGCGTAGTGCCGCCTTCGCGCCTGAGCATCTCGATTACGCGGCTGGTCTTGCTTTTCTCGCGCGGGGCACTGGCGGTCTTTTCGCCCGTGGGCGCGTTCTTCTTGCGGGTGGGCTTCCTGGCCGCAGCGGCTTCCGCGGGCGCGACGTTGGGCGCCTCTTCGCCAACGTTGGCCTCCGTGTGGCCGGCCGGAGTCTCGGGTCGGACTTCCTCGCTTACGGGCTCGGCTGCTTTCTGATTCACGTGTGGTTTGAGAGCGGGCCGCTCCTGAGCCGGTTCGGCCGTGGTTTTGGTCTGACGTTTCTTCCGGCGGGGCTCGGTAGCTTCTACCTCGACAGCGGGCGGCTCCTGAGCCGGTGCCTGCGCTTCTTCGATCCTGACGGATTCGGCTGCCGGGGCGGACGCCCGGTCGGCCAGGGCGTACGTCTCGCCAAAGGTCTGGATCGCTTTCCAGATGCGGGTTACCGCGCTGTTGCGGTCCGTGAACTTCCTGATCCGCGTGTTTCCCGGGATGCTGTTCCAGAGCTCGACCAGGCGGGCGGCGGGCCAGTCTGCGGTCAGCGCGGCCAGTTTCTTCGCGCTGGTGATGCGCTGGGCATTCGGCACAGCCTGGGCTTCCTCAGGCGTTGCGTGGATTGTGATGTTGTCGTTTGCGTCGATAGTAAAGATCGTCATTGCGGTTCTCCCTGCGCGGCGTTTGCTGGCGCGATCACATTCATCACTTCGGTTGGGAAAACAGGCAAGCGAATTACTGAAGAATTTCGAGGAAATCTGCGGCATCGCCATCAGAGGAGTGCAGAAGCATCGCGATGAAGGGTCACGGCGCAAAATTCGGTCGCAAACAGGAGGAAGCGGTTGCGGCCCTGCTGACCCAGCGCAATGTGGAGGAAGCCGCCCGGTCCGTCGGGATTGATCCCAAGACGCTCCTGAGGTGGTTGAAGGTGCCCGAGTTTCAGAATGCTTTTCGGGAAGCGCGGCGCGCGGCCTTTTCGCAATCGGTGGCACGCCTGCAGCAGGGTTCCTCCGCAGCGGCCACAACGCTTTTGAAGATCATGGTGGATCAAAATGCCCCCTACTCCACGCGGGTGGGAGCTGCCGAATGCGTCATGAACCAGACCATGCAGGGATGACTGCGTGAACATCGTGCGTCGGCTCAAACGGCTGGAAGCGACGGTGGTACTCCTACCGACAGGAAAACCGAACCACAAAGATGCTGAGAAAGTCGCAACTTCCGCTCGAGAAGTCACTCGATTCATTCGATACGCGGCGACTGCCACCAAAAGCAGCCCGGCAGATGCGAACTCTATTGGATGGCGGCTTTCTGGAAAGGACGGAGAACGTCCTGGTATTCGGGAATCCTGGAAGCGGAAAGACGAATCTGTTGCAGGCCGTTGGCCAGGAGCTTATTCGAAAAGGGCGCCGGATCCTGTTTATCTCCTGCGAGATGCTCGTGCAGGAACTGCTGATTGCGAACCGTGATCTCAAGCTCAGCACCGCTCCCGGCTGCTGCGCCAAGTCGCGGAACAGCTGGCTGATCGCGGCGCTGTTCTGGTTGGCGTTGGGCCCTTCGTCCCATTTGATCTCGAGTGCATTGCGGCCCTGCATCGCCGCCCACGTGTTCTCAGCCACCACGGCAACGCCGGTGGAAATCTCGTGCACGCTCTTCACTCCCGGCAGCTTGTCTTCACACGTCAGACACTCGCGATTCACCGGCATCTCTCTGTTTGTTGCGACAACGCCACCACATGGCCGCCGAATACCAACAGCAGCCCCAAGCCGGTTGTGTGAGTATAACAACCCCCCAAGAGCCCTCTCCTTGCCCCTGTCCAGGAACAAGGAATAACCCATGCAAAGTCGGTACAAGTCCTTCCGAGGAAAGTCCCCAAACAACCGCAATGAATTCAAGGCCTGCCGGCACAATCCAAATGAGAACTCCCTCGGCGAACGAGTCTGTTGCGATTGCGGACACCAAGAGCGCCAATACGCTGGCTATTCCTGCAACGAACAGGTATTCAAGAACTTGATTGACAATAGTGTCTGGCGTGTCTGGAAGGTAAGATAGTATTATCGCCAATGTTATAACCGGAACGCTGTATGCGATCAAGAGTTGGATCAGCCACGATACAAATGAGCGCTCCCTGTCGATTTTATCGAACATCGTTATTTCTGTTGCGCGCAGCCTTGGCGCAGAACATTGTTGATATGCGCCTCATCACGGGTTCATGTCGAAAGTAATGGTCGAGTTAACAAATGCGTATGGCCCATCCACCAGAAGATCGAACAACGAAAAAGAAGATTTCGGAGACGAACCTCCGATATCCGAGCCGCCAGCGCCTGGGGCTACAACCGGACCACCGAATGGATTTGTTCGGGTGAACTGCAATGGGTTATTGCAAGGGCCGTTGGCCGTGATCGCGCTAAGGGCCTGCGCATGTCCTAATAGACAGCCTATGTCTGTATGGTCGCAGCTAGTGCTTTGAATCGGCACACCCCGAGGAACCTGGGTTCCGACAGTTGCCGCCCAATCAAAACCGGAGGTTCCCATGACTACGCTTGTAGTGCCGGCGACATTGGCGAGTGCCGTGGCAGAGCCTGGAGAGATATACTGCACAAGACCAATTCTCGCTCTCTCGGAAGCGTCGAGTTGACCGTAGGCGGCGGTGAACGCTGCTGCGCCGCCGCTGTAAGCAATGATGTAAATTAGGCCCGAATTCGAAGCTAGTGAGTACCTGATGGCCATTAGGGCCGCAGCCGTGGAGTCATTCGGGCCTGAAGCCTGACTGACAACGCTGGCCACCGACCTTATTGCTCCTTCCCCCTCGTACGGATACGCGCTGTCCGCTCCCAATCTGACCGCTTCGTTCGTCCACACGGAGTTAGTTCCTGGTCCCATCGTGATTCCACTCAGCATGACGGCGCAAAGTCCGCTCGGATCATTCCGGTTTATGGGATCTCCGCCAACATATGAATATTTGTTCAAGCTACCCGGACTTAAGCCGTTGCCGCCCTTTCGATCTGGACTCATGAATCTTCCATACACACTGTTATAGAAACGTTGATCCGCATAATCGAGCCCGGTTGCCGCATCGCGCGTATACGTCCCAAACTTCTCCGTGTCGTTCGCAGTCGAGGTGAGTTCCTCCCCGTACGGAAGATACACCGCTGGTCCGTTTTTTACCGAGCCCAGCCGGTCCGTCCAGATCAGCTGACCGCCATACTGGTTCATTCGCTCGATCAGCTTCCCGCCGAAGTACACGTTGCTCACAGCCTGATTTGCTCCCCCGAGCGGCATGGTCATCAGCTTCTCGCCGCGCACCCCATAGAAGTACACCGTTTCGTTGCCGTTACCGTCGATCACCGCGACCCGCTTGTTCGCCGTGTTGTACAGGTAGACCGAGCCCGAGCCGCTGCCCGTAGCCAGACCACCCGTGATTCGGTTTTGGATGTCGTAGGTGTACATCGGCGCGCCGCAATTGGTGTTGCTCGCCAGCATGTTCCCGTTACTGTCATAGCAGTAGCCGTTCACACGATTTGTGGTGGCACTGATGCTCGCTGTCCACGCGCTCGACCCGCTCTTCGAATCCAAGTTTCCAAATCCATCGTACCCGAACGTCTGGCTCCATGCCGTCCCGCCGGTTGCGCTCGCGCTCGTCAGGCGCTTCAGCGCGTCATATCCATAGCTCACCGTCGAGGGGCCGTCCGTCATCGAAGTGATCTGCCCGTTGTTCGTTCCCGCCGGATAGATGTACGCGAGATTCACATTTGCCGCGGAAACGGAGATGCCCGTCAGCTGGTTGAGCGAATTGTAAGTCCGCGTCTCGCCGTAGCCGGAATAAGTGAGCGAGGTCGGCTGACCGGCTGCGTTATAGCTGGTCCCCTGAATCGCATTCGAACTGTTCGTCATGTGCTGGGCGTTCTGCAGCTGGTCCGTGAAATAAGTGCCGACCTGGCCTAACAGATTGTAACCGTACGTCACCGTGTGACTGGTCACCGATGATCCGTCGCCGTTATCCCAGTCCGGGTACTTCAACTGGACCGGCATCCCGTACGGGTCGTATGTCACCGTTTCCTTCCACGCGCGCGTCGCCAGCGCACCGCCGCCCTGCACCGATCGCATCTGCATCGTCTTGATGCTCATCTGGCCGGCCGCGGTGTAGCTGTAATCCTCCAGAAACGCCTGCTTCAGAGCCGTTCCGCCCAGGGTTTGTACCACGCAAACCGGATTCCCCGCCGGCGGATTGGTTCTCCCGTTATCCAGATCTCCCGACCACGACATGGCTACCTGCCCCCAGGCATTCGCGCCGGCGTTATTGGGGTTCACGTCATAAAGGTAATTTGTGCTCTGGCACGGGTCCGCGCCATGGCTGGCTAAACCCCGCGTGATTGTCGTTGGCCGGCCGTACGCGTCATAGCTGTACGTGGTCACCGCGCCGTTCGCATCCGTTTTCGTCGACAGGAGACTGTCCGGGTAAGCATAGCTGCCATAGGTGTTGCTCTGGTACGTATACGAGGTCGTTCCGGTTTCCGGCTGAATGTCATGGATGTGAAAATTGGCGGAAGGCCAGCATTTGTTAATTTCATCAGTCCTTCGCAAGTGAACGTTTTGGTTCCCTCGGACGTGCCTTTGGGGCTTCAGCCGCTCACGGTAACCACCGCCGCAGGCACAAGCACCACCTCTAACGTGATGGTGAAAGCGGTTGATCCCGGCTTACTCGCACCGTCCAGCTTCAAGATAAATGGCAATCAGTATGTCTTTGCGGTGTTCTCCGACGGAGCTTTCGTGTTGCCGAGCGGAGCCATTGCCGGTCTAAATTCTCGCCCGGCAAAGGCGGGCGATCTCATCACCCTTTACGGTATAGGATTTGGGCCAGTTACTCCGAACATTCCCGCAGGTCAGATTGTCGGGCAATCGACGAGTCTTACGAATTTCCAGATGTCAATGGGCGGGATACCGGCCACAGTGCTTTATGCCGGTCTGGCACCGGGATTAACGGGTCTTTATCAGTTTGATATCCAGGTTCCGTCCGTCGCTCCTGGAGCGCCGTTCCCCTTGCAATCAGCGTGGCGGGCGTCTCAGGAACGCAGTCACTCTATCTCGCCATCGGGCAGTGAAATCACGTTGTTCGGCCGCTTCGCATGGTGAAGGAAGCGATGTCGTCTGCCAAGCCGATCTATTTTGCACCGGGCCTGTTCGAACGCGCTACTGTGTTGCCTGTCAGTTTGATCGAGGGATCGTGAGTGGCAGGCCACTTCCAGTAAGGATAGAAGATCCTAATCCGAAGAAGCTCCACGAAGATTGAATGTGCATATTTTCAAGAGCGGTCGCGACAACCTTTTCGATGTCGGTCTGCAAGGATCGATAGAGCAAGAACGGGGATGACCGTGAGGTCGCGATATAAGAGTTGCTCAGGAGATAGTTGGCTCTTGCTGGCGAAGGCCAATGGCTCACACCCAGTACGCGGCCTAAATCGAGATAGGCCCCTAAGATTGTTGGGAACGTCTATCGGTTTAAATATATCCAATATCGGGCGCGGAAGCGCCGGAGTTTGTGAATATGCGTCCAGGCGCGCGAGTTTTGATTATCGCCAATCAGAGCGGCTAGATCCTCTTTCGCGGTTGGCCTGCTTCGGCAGCATCCCCAGCGCGACTATTCTCCTAGGCACGCTCAGATGGCATCGGTGCTAGGCCTTTGTCGCGCAGATGCCCGCAGATGTCCGTTCCTGAGAGGTGACCGGAAGCCGCTTATGAAGATATAACTGCCGTAGTTTGATTAGCTTAGGACGGCTCAAGCGGATTGAAGCGTTCCAGTCCCGGACATCTGACGAACTCACTCCCAGGCACCTGGTTCGGGCGGCGAAGAGGTACGTTCCTCCGTCCCATCTGCAAGCTGTACAAATCTAAACCACCGTTTAGGTCCAGGCGGGGGGTCAACCAGGAAAAGCCGCGCGAGAGGCTTATCCTTGGCACGCGCTTTTCGCTACTGGCCAAACCCGTTCGGATCTCTTCTGTACCGCTCCGTTTCTGCTGACGTGAAAGTGAAGGTCAAAGCACTCGACCGGTGATTGGTCCGTATGGCCATACAGGTGGATTCGCAGGGGCTGAGTCCCCTGCCAGCCTTCAATCGAAAAATACGAGTGGCCCTCCGTAAACCGCCTTGTGGGCGGATCAGCTGCCAGAATGTCTGAGGCGACATCATGAGGCTGGAGTGTGAAGATTGGGTAAACGTATGTAGAGAGGGCAGATGTTTGAGGCGACATCATGAGGCTGGAGTGTGCGGATCGGGCAAACGTAGGTCCTGGTAGAGTCACTGGCGTGATGATCTTCCACAAGAAAAGCCGTGCTGTCGAAAAACCGGGGGTCGACTCCGCTTCTCGACGATACGGCGCGCAATCGATTCGGCAGGGAAGCGTTCGAACATTTGGCGTCGTTCGGGTTGAAGTCCAGCTATTCCAGTTGCTGCAACGATGGCGCAATTCGGTGCGGCGAGTAAGTCATCGAGGACCAGAATATCCCTGAAATAGAGCTCTTTGGGAGACTTCGTCGGGATCCGCCGCAAGTCGGCGGCAAGTAGTCCGACATATGCCCGGGCCGCTCTGAGCCGCAACGTCTCGCCCCGGCTGACTTCCGCGTTAAGCACGGCACCCGTTCCAAGAGAGATCGGAGGGATTCGATCGCTCCCGTGGCTTCGATTCTGCCACACAGATAAAGCAGGTGACCAGGGCCGGACTTCCGGCCCGCTGGCGGAAATATGTTCTGTAAGAGCAAACGCGCTGCTGTTTCGAATCAGTCCCGTGAGTTCCGGCCCAATCCCGGCGAACAAGATCGACGAAGATGTCGGCCGGTTCCTCGTCGCGCGTCAGCGGTGGAAAATCGGTTGACTCGCCATTCAGACGAGCCCAAATCAGAATATCGAGGTCATCCGCGTGCTAACCCAAAAGCGCTCACACGCCAGAGGGATTCACGGAGTGCTTACATTAAAACGGCTTCTGCGGCCGGTACTGCCCGACGTCCCAGAGGCGGGCCCTGGAGGTCCTACAACTTAGGCGTACGCAGGTTAGACGCCGTTAGTTCCCGCTCCTCCCGCGTGGCGCGCAGGACACGCGTTAAGATAACCCGTGATCGACAGACTCCAATATATGGGATAAATTGTTCCGAACTGTTTGGCTCATCCTCACCGCTGTCGCTCTTATCTCGACGGCCTTACTCGTTGCATGCGTCCCACGAATCCCACGGCTTCCGGATCCGATGCGTCGCATGCAGCCGGTCCCGGCCGCTCGCGCGCCGTACTAGCAACGTTTGCGCTCTCCTTGTTACTGTTTCTCACCGGTTATACAGCGGTGTCCTGCTCTGCGTACTTCACTGCTACGGCAATGCGCAATTCACGACTCGTACAGTCTTCGCGGGTATCGACTTTCCGAACCCTATCTGGAAGGAGAGCGGACGCTTTTTCCCGTTAGGGCTACAACAATTCAATTTGCTCGGCCGGGTCACCAGAAAGCCGCCGGGTATCACGCTTTTGCCATCGCGGAAATACTAATCCTTTTCTCGATTCTTCTGGCGCTGGACCGAGCGCTGAACA
>CAVQTR010000001.1:0-294794 GCA_963716685.1 Bryobacterales bacterium | reverse complement strand
CTTACTTCTTTACGCCCATCATGACGTGCAGCCGCCTGGGAGAGAGGAGTTATGGCAAACTTCTCCTTTTGTTCCCACGAAAAAATCTGGGCCTGGAGGCGATCGCCTCTATGGTCGTGGAACCGCTGATGATAAGGCCGGAATTATTGTTCATACTTCCGCGATTGCTGCTTATTTGAGTACGATAGGTGAGCTGCCAGTTAATGTAAAAGTAGTGATCGAGGGAGAAGAGGAGATCGGGAGTTCCCATCTTTCTCAATTCATCGAAACTTATCGGGATAAATTGGATGCTGACGTTCTTGTACTCACTGACACTGGCAACTTTGATTGTGGAATTCCTGCCTTAACCGTTGCGTTAAGAGGATTGGTGGGAGTTGAAGTTGAAGTCAGAGCTCTCTCAAAAACGGTGCACTCAGGAATGTGGGGGGGGCCATTACCCGACCCTGCAATGGCTCTATCTAAAATATTAGCAAGCCTGGTGGACGGAAATGGCCAGATTGCTATTCCAGGAGTACTAGAAGACGTAAAACCGATTTCTAAAGAAGAAAAATCTGAACTCGATCGTATTCCGTACAGTGCAGAAGAGTTTCGAAAACAATGTGGGATGGTGCCTCAAGCTCAGTTTTTACGAACTGACCCCACACCTTTTGTACAAACCTGGCGGTTGCCGAGCCTTACTGTAAATGCAGTACAAGCTTCTTCTCGGCAGCAGGCCGGAAATATTATCAATGATACGGCGTGGGCCAAGGTCACCATCCGTTTGGTTGCGAATATGGATCCAGAAAAAGTCTTGTCTCAGCTAAAAAAACATCTTCAATCTCAGGTCCCGTGGGGTTTGGAATTGGATTTGAAAGTTGAAGCTTGCAATGGCCCTTGGGCGACTGATCCAGTGGGTCCTGCGTTTGAAGCTGCTGAGAAAGCTCTTCTTAAAGGATATGGACATCGGCCCTTCAAAATTGGGACGGGGGGAAGTATTCCTTTCGTAAAACCATTTGCGGATGCGTTAGGGGGGGCTCCTGCTCTATTAATTGGGGTAGAAGATCCCTATACCAACGCTCATGGAGAAAATGAAAGCGTCTTGCTCAGTGATCTGCGAAGTGCGTGTGTGAGTCATGTCTATCTTTTTGCTGAACTTGCTGAGTCTTTTATAAAATAAAGCCTTTCTTAGCGACGACGATAGTGCCGCCCACCTGGGATTGGCGTATTTCGTAGCCGATTTGATCAGTATGGGAGAGGAACTCGTGAAGATCTTTCTGTGCCTGAAAGTCTTGCCAAACCGTCAGCATTTCAGGAGTGATGAAAATAAAATCAACTCCATCTTGTAATACGTACTTTTCCAGGGAAAGGTTTTTAGGAAGATCTGCTGGAGTTTGAACGTGGACGATCTCAGAGCAAATCGGATAGAAGTAGATGCTCAAGAAAAAAGGATAGCTGAGGCACTTTCCTGGATGGTGGTATCTGAGACCTCGGACATATTGGATTTTCTCCAAATTGGGTCGCGCTTGAAAAACGAGGTTCGAGTTGAAGCTCCGGATTATTCCAGGCAGGATACAGGCTAGAACAAAAGATGCCAATAAGCGCGAAGAAGGTTTAAGTTGAATTTGGGGCATGCAGAGCCCTATGAAGAAGATGCCACCGATCACCCCTAAAACTAAATAACGATCTCTGCAAAAATAGAGAATACAAGTGCATATCAATGGGAAAAGAAGGAAGAGTACCGGAAACATGTACTTTTTAAAATGAGGGGCCAAGGATTTTGAGGATGGCCACTTCAGCTTTCTCCTCCATAAAAACAGGAATCCTGCGATCACCACAGAAAAATAAGCGACCTCGATGAGATCTTTGATCGAAAAAGAGTAAAGCTGTGAAACCAACTGTCCTAGATTGTACTCAATGTGGCGAAACCATTCTTTGGGATTGTAGAACAAAGAAGAAAGGGGTCCTGTGTTTTTTCCAAAAATGCGCTCAAAGAGTTCGTGATCTGGAAGTGAAGAGTAGGGTTGGTTGAATTCTCTGATTCGATAAGCCCAACAAAAGTTCTGACGGAAAGCGAGTGACCCACGATCCCCCCAAGGGGGGCCAAATTGAATCAGAAAACACACTGTAAAAAAAACGAAAAGGCTGGCTAAAACCTTCCAATTCAAATTCTTTTTGGAATTTCGTGAGTTTTTGATCTTTCTCTTAAAAGTCAGAACGAGAGTAAAAAGAAGGCTTAGGGGCAGGCTAACTATGTACTCGGGCCGAATAAAGCAAAGAAATAGGCAAAGAAGACTGAGGGCCCAAGATCGAGCTAGGGAGCTTTTTAGGCTGTAAACCCCGATGAGGCCCAAGCACGAGACGAGGGCTGCAAAATGATGGGATTTTGGAATGAGCGGGAGATTTGCACCCGAGATGAGAAAGAATAGGCTGAGTGGGGCAGCAATCAGAGGTTCGATGCCCACGGCAATCATCAGAATAAAGAATGTGACAGGTAATAGTCCCGAGAGCCATTGCAGGTTTCTAAAATAAACAACCAGGGGATCCGAAGTTTGCAAAAAATAGATCGAGTAAAATGAGGAATAAAGCGGTGCCCAGTCTCCAGGAGTCTTGAAGTGCTGCGTGCCGCCGCTCAAATAAACTGACTCGTCGTGCTCGTCTATATCATAGTGCTCGGGTGCATGCCTCAAGAAAAGAAAGGAACAAAATACAAGGCTGATCAGGAGCAATACAAGTCCAGCTATTTTAGCTATTTGGACCTTCAAGTGCTCCCTATTCCGTCTGGATTTTTCCCCCGATTCAGAGCCACAGCAAGCGCAAGCCACTGAAGCTGGACTAATGCAGAGACCCAAGAAAGAGGGTGGGACGGTTTGACTTGAACTCGATGATTTGAGGCTGCTTCGGTTATTCGAGAGTCACCTGGCATATCGATGCTCCAAATCCGATCCGGCGGAGTTAACGACCGAGACAGAGCTACTGGGCCATGAAAAAACTCCTCGCTACTATAAACAGGAACGCGAAGGGCAGCCATCTCGGAGAGCTTGAGCGCGAATTCACGAGCCAACCATTCTCCTTCCCATTCGCCTAGAATCACAGAAGGACCTTCTCCTGCAGCCTTTTGCAGAGATTCAAGTCCTGGGTCCCGTTCCGAGCTGAGAAGTCGCCAAAGCGACGACATTGAACCTCTCGACAGCAATGAGGTGGCCGCACAGACTGAACTCGTCAATCCCACGGTATGAGGCTCGCATTTTTCAAGCGCTGAAGTGTGGAGCATGACTCGAGCAGAAGAGTGAGAAGGGACGCCTTCAGCCGTCACAAAGATGGGAAATCCTCCTGCTTTTTGAACCGGTTCCGCCGGAGATCAGCACCGTGGTTTTCGCCTGCACACACGCAGCGAGGAAACGCAGCATGCCCGGCATCACCGTGCGGTACTGAATCATCTCGTCCTGCGTGATGACGTGCCGGCCAAAGCGCCGGATGCTGACGCACGGCCCGTCCAGCGCCAGCGGCGGAATAATGGCATTCACGCGCGAGCCATCGGCCAGACGAGCATCCACAATCGGCTGCGCTTCATCGATCCGCCGGCCCACCTGAGAAACAATCTTTTCGATGATGTGCAGCAGGTGCGCGTCGTCTTTGAAACGAACGCTGGTTTCCGACAGTTTGCCGCCGCGCTCGATGAACACCTTATCGTGCCGGTTTACCAGGATGTCCGAGATGGAGGGCTCTTTCAACAGGGTTTCGAGCGGTCCCAGGCCGAGCACCTCATCCAGAACTTCCTCTATGATTTTGTTCTGCTCGATCGCGGTCATGGGAACCCGCTCATCGTCCAGAAGCTTCTCGACGACTCGTCCGATTTCCGCGCGCAGCCGGTCCTTCGGCAGCGACGAAACACGCTCCAGATTCAGTACGCTGATCAGTTTCCGGTGAATCTGCGATTTCAGCTCGAAGGTGCGGTCGCTGGCCCGGCTCGCGCTCTGCATACCTGGGCGCGAGGAACCTGGCGGACGGAAATTGGAACCCACTCGATTCTGCCTCCGGAAGTTAGTTAGTATTGTAACCCGGAGACATCATGCGAAGACTCACACTTCCCGCCTTTTTAACGCTCTGTACGTTTCTCGCTCTACCCCTGGCTGCCGCCGGCTTCGACTGGAAAGCCGATTACGCCAAGCACTGGGTTACGTCCAAAGACTTCACCTTGGCCGTTGCCAACGCGATGCCCGCCGAGGGCTACAGCTACATCCCGCCTTCCACCGTGGAACCCCAGGAACGCACCTTCGGGGAGCTCATGGTCCACATCGGTCAGGCGAACGTCAATTACTTCTCCCGTGTCTCCGGCGTAAAAGGTCCCGCGCGTCCGCAGGGCGCTGAAAAAGCCGCGGTCGTGCAATATCTGAGCGAGGTCTATGACTACTGCACGAAGGCGCTCGATGGCTTAAGCGATGAACAACTGGACAAAATGTATGGCGAGGGAGCAAGAGCAATGATGGGGCGCGATGCTCTGTGGTCGGCCTTCACCCACGCTGCTCATACGCGCGGCCAGGCTGAGGTTTATCTGCGGCTGAAGAACGTAAAACCACCCGACTACAAGTTTTAGCGTATTGGCAGCCCTGGAACATTCCCGGGGCTGCCAGTTACAGAGTTATGCCGCGAGTGAACAGCCGGTGTGGCCGCAATCGCACGAAATTTCGACGTCGTCGGTGCCCGCGTCTTCGCAGTAGGTGCTGCAATACTTGCTGTCTTTTGCCGGCGTGCAAATACACGCGGGATGAGCGCACTTCTTTTCTTCGGCCATGGTGATTACCTCAGCCAGCAGCGTAGCATTTCAATCGCCACGCGAGTGCTTCCGCGCCACCAGTACACGCGAGGGATAGAAGATCTGCCGCACCTTCTGATCGCGCGTAATATCGAAGTTGTGTGAGCGGATCAACTCCGGCAGCCTCTCTTCCACCTGCCGCCCCCAGAACGCCGGAGCCACCTTCGTGCATACCTGATACATCGCGTTAAAAAACGCCGCGTTCTGCCCAATCAAGATGAGTGTGAGCTGGCCATTTCGCCGCAGCACGCGGTGAAATTCTCCCACCGTCTTGCAGATATCTTCCGTGGAAAGCAGCTCAAGCAGATAACAGCACACGACTGCATCGAACGCGCCGTCGCGGAACGGCATGGCTCGCGCATCCACCGCCTGGCAGTGCGCCTCGGTTCCAGGAAACCGCCGGCGTGTGTCCTTCTGCGTTCGCGAAGCCATGTTAGGCGAGAGGTCGATTCCCAAAGTCTTGCCATTGGGATTCACTCGGACCAGCCGCCGGAACATCTCGCCCGAACCAGTTGCCACTTCCAAAACACGCATGCCATTCCGGATGCCTGAGAGCGCCAGCGCCTGCCGGTGCGCCTGCGAGTGGAACAACATGGTGCTTAGCGGGTACACTCCCGCCAGCGCGTCGTAGACCCGCCGCGTCTTGTTGGACAGCGTAACCGGCATCTCGCCCGCTGGCGCGGGGGTTGTCGCGAACATTCAGGAGACCGCCGCGAGACTGGTCTGCATTTCCGGGATCTCGATTGCAATGCGCGTCCCGCGCCCGGTCTGGCTGTCGATCCAGATCCGGTGCTCGCTCCCAAACAGAACCTTCAGCCGCTGCGCCACATTGCTCACGCCGATTCCCTGCTCGAACAATGTCGCCAGCTTCTCTTCCGGGATCCCCACCCCGTCATCCTGAACGGCTAGATGCAGCCGGTTTTCCACCCGCCGTGTCTCGATCGTAATAACCCCACCCTCCACTTTCCCGCTCAATCCGTGCTTGATGCAGTTCTCCACCAGGGGCTGCAGGAGCATGCTCGGAACCAGCATATCCAAAGTATTCGGATCCACATCCTTGACGTAGCGAAGTTTCTCACCAAAACGTGTCATTTCGATGGAAAGATAGTCGCTGATAAAATCCAGTTCATCTCGCAGCGGGGCGAAGTCGTCGTTGCGGCGGAGGCGGCGCCGCAGAATGCGCGACAACTTCAGCACCACCACGCGCGCCTGCTGCGGGTCGGTGCGGATCAGCGAAGAAACCGAGTTCAGTGTGTTGAACAGAAAATGCGGATTGATCTGGCTGGTCAGCGCTTCCAGCCGCGCCTTCATCAGCAGCCGCTCCTGTTCCTCCAGCTTTACTTCGGTGCGGGTATTGTTCCAAACCTTCAGCGGCAGCGTCACGGCGAAAAAGGTACTCGCATACGTGGGAATCGTCAGCGGCCAGTCGTCGTCCAGCTTGAAAATACGGCCCGGGAAGAAATCGCCCAGCGATTGCCTCAGGAACTCCGACAGCATGATAGACCCAAAGAAAAACGAATGGAGAAATGCACGCGGATAATGATGGCCCCTGCTGAGGGCGCGGAACAATTTAATGTCCAGCAGCGGCGACACCCGCCAGATGTCTTCCTTGTCAATCGCCACGTCCCGCACCAGACCGCCCATCACTCCTACGCCGGCAAACAGCGGCAGGCTCAGATACTCATGCCGGAACATGGCGGGTATGGAGATCAGGATGCCGGAGATCAAACCGGTGACGTACCCGCCGATCACTCCGGCGAGCAGACTGCCTTCGAGGCCCAGGTCCACAGCTTCGTACGAGCGCACCAGCGCGCGAATGGCGACGCCTGGCGCAAAGATCCCCGAGAACCACAGTGAGAGTTGCAGCCGCTGGCTCAGCGTGCGGCCGTCGCGCATCAGCATTCGGCGCAGCGGTCCGTAGCGCACCACGAATCCGGCAATCGAAGCAGCTACCCCCAGCTTGACCAGGAGCGTGATCAGGTGCCGTTCCACTGGGTGCCATTATAATGGAGGAGTACCCTAACTCTTTATAAATGCATACCCTTGCCTCCTTCCGGCTGGCTAAAATCGCGGAAGCTAGTTTCCCGACGAAGTTCGGGCACTTCCGGATCTTCGGCTTCGAGGGTCATTTCGGCGAACGCGTGGAAGAAGCGGTCGTGTTGAAAATGGGCGATCTGGAGATGATCGACGGCGCTCGCGCTCCCCTGGTGCGCGTCCATTCCGAATGCCTCACAGGCGACGTCTTTCATAGTCTCCGGTGTGACTGCCGCGGTCAGCTTGAGCTGGCTCTCGATGCGATTACGGAAGAAGGCCGCGGCCTGCTGATCTATGAGCACCAGGAAGGGCGCGGCATTGGATTGCTGAATAAGCTGCGCGCTTATGAGCTGCAGGATCAGGGTCGCGACACCATTCAAGCCAATGAAGAACTGGGCTTCGCGTCAGATCTGCGCAGCTACGTCCTGCCCGCGAACATCGTTCTCCACTTCGGGTTGAGTGAGATCCGTCTGATTTCGAATAATCCCGAGAAAGTGAAGGCTATGGAGGAAGCCGGGGTCCGTGTCGTGGAACGAGTACCCTGCCTCGTGGCCCCGCTCGATTCCCGCCAGGCCTATCTTCAGACCAAGAAGGACCGAATGGGCCACCTTCTCGGCTAGGCAATGTATGCGCAGGCACACAAAAGCCTGCTATTTTTAACACGACTGAAACAGAACGGATCGGCGGCGATCCATTGCGCCCCCGCGCCCCGTATCACAGGTATGGGAATCTCTCTACAAACGGGCTTTGCATCACAATGTTACCTTTGAGGTGCGTTTATGTACCCCCGTGCGATAGTAGTCATGCCCGTGCGAGACGACTGGCCGTCCGCTTCGGAACTCGTCCGCCGGCTTGACCGCACCCTCTCAGGAATTCCGTATAGCATTCGGATCCTTATGATTGATGATGGATCCGCGCAAACCTGGGAGACTTCGGCTTTTCAGTTTCCGTTCTCGGTAATCGAATCCATTCAGATATTGAAACTGCGCCGCAACCTCGGGCACCAGCGCGCCATAGCGATTGGGCTGACGTACGTTGAGCACTCACTTCCCTGCGATGCCGTCCTGGTGATGGATGCCGACGGAGAAGATACACCGGAAGGAGCCAAAGCCATTCTGCTGGCCTTCTCGAGCGCCGGCGGTGAGAAGGCGATCTTCGCCGAGCGGACGCGCCGCTCCGAATCCCGCACCTTTCGCGGTTCTTACCGGCTGTACCGGACTGCGCACTTCCTGTTAACGGGAGTAAAAGTTCGCGTGGGGAATTTCAGCGTTCTGCCCCGGAAGTATCTCCACACACTGGTCGTGCTGTCGGAACTCTGGAACCACTACGCCGCAGCTATTTTTCATTCCCGTCTGCCGTATCGCCTGGTGCCGATCCCTCGCGGACGCCGCATCGCGGGCACGTCGCGCATGAACTGGGTCTCCACCGTAACTCACGGGCTGGGGGCGATTGCCGTTTATGGCGATGTGGTCGGCGTACGGGTCCTGATCGGCTCCATCGCCGGCTGTTTTCTGATCGCCGGCGGGATTGCCGGCGCGGTTCTGACCAAACTGTTCAGCGACTGGTCGTTTCCCGACTGGGCCACGGCCGCGACCGGAACCCTTCTGATTATCCTGATGCAGCTGGTCACCATCGCCGCCAGCTTCACGTTCTTTATGCTTTCCAACAGAACCAATGTCGGCTTTGTTCCGCTCCGCGATTATCAGCTGTTCATCTCCGAGTGCGTCGATGTTTTCCGCCGTGAGCCTGAGTAACATTCAGCACCCGCTGCTGAAACGCTTCCTGCTTCCCTCGTTATAGATTCGTTAATAGATGACGCGCTACTGGCTAACGCGGCTTATTTTTCTGCGCGCGCTGGGGCTGGTCTACCTGATCGCCTTCATCTGCGCCCTGAACCAGTTTCGGCCCCTCGTGGGCGAGCGAGGCCTGCTGCCCGCGCCGCTGTTCATGAAGCAGATCCCGTTTCGGGAGACGCCCAGCCTATTCTATTTCTGGCCGAAGGACACCGCCTTTCTGCTTGGCGCCTGGCTCGGTATCGCGCTCTCCTGCGTCGCGATGTCTGGTATCGCCGAGCGTTTTGCCACCTGGGTTTCCATGCTGCTCTGGGCGGCTCTCTGGGCGCTGTACATGTCATTCGTGAATGTCGGCCAGGTTTTCTATGGCTTTGGCTGGGAAACGCTCCTGCTCGAAAGTGGATTCTTCGCCGCCTTTCTTGGCAGCCGGAACACAACGCCGGACGCCATCTCCCTCTGGCTGGTGCGCTGGCTGGCGTTCCGGATTATGTTCGGCGCAGGGCTGATCAAGCTGCGGGGCGATGCGTGCTGGCGCGATCTCACCTGCCTCAACTATCACTACGAAACGCAGCCGATGCCGAACGCCCTCAGCTGGTACCTGCACTGGGGTCCGGAGTGGACGCACCGCTTCGGTGTGCTTTTCAACCATTTCTCCGAGCTCATCGTGCCGTTCGGTTACTTCCTTCCGCAGCCGATCAGTTCCTTCGCCGGGATCGTCACCATCGTGTTTCAGGGCTCCATCATGGCCAGCGGGAATCTGTCCTGGCTCAACTTCCTCACTATGATTCTGGCCATCCCGATGCTCGATGATCGCGTGCTCGGCGTCTTTGTGCACTTGAAACCACCCGCTCTGACGCCGCCGGCAATCCCGTATCGCGTAGCCGTGATCGCAGTGGCACTACTGGTCGCTTACCTCAGCATCAACCCGATCCGGAACATGCTTTCGCCTGGTCAGGCGATGAATGAAAGCTTCAACCCGCTGCATCTTGTCGATACCTACGGCGCCTTTGGCAGCATCACTCGCACCAGGAATGAGGTGATCGTGGAAGGCACCGCGGACACAGCGCTTTCGCCCGCCACCCAATGGCGGGAATACGGCTTTCGTGCCAAACCGGGAGAACTGGATCGCAGGCCTCCTCAGGTGGCGCCTTACCATCTGCGGCTTGGCTGGCTGATGTGGTTTGCCGCGATGGGAGGCTATCAGGATAATCCCTGGTTCGTGCATTTTGTCGCCAAACTGCTGCAAGGCGATGCCGATACCCTTAGCCTGCTGCGCTCCAATCCATTCCCCGGAAAGCCGCCTCACTTCATACGCGCGATGCTGTACGAGTACCATTTCACTTCGCCCGATGAACGCAGGCGCACCGGCAACTGGTGGAAGCGCACGCCGGTAGGCGGATATTTCCCGCCGGTGTCGCTCGATATGCCGGAGTTTCGTGCTGTGCTGGATAGAGAGGGCTGGAAATGAAAAGTGCGTACGTGATCGGCTCCGGCCCGAATGGTTTAACCGCGGCTATCACTCTGGCGAAGGCGGGCCTGCGCACCACGGTTCTGGAAGCCGAGCCCACAGTCGGCGGGGGTACGCGTTCTGCCGAGCTCACGCTGCCGGGCTTCGTTCATGACATCTGTTCCGCCATCCATCCTATGGCGGCGAGTTCGCCGGTGTTTCGCTCGTTCCCTCTGGCCGAGCACGGACTCCAATGGATTCATCCGGATTTCCCCGCAGCTCATCCCCTGGATGGCGGCAGAGCGGGTGTGCAGGAGCGATCGATTGACGCGACGGTCGCGCGGCTCGGGCCCGATGGCCCGGCCTGGGAACGAACCTTCCGGCCCTTATCGGAAAACTGGGACGCGTTCTTCGGATCGATGATGTCGCTGCTCAGTGTGCCGAAGCATCCGCTGCTTCTCGCCCGCTTCGGCCTGCTGGCGCCCTTGCCGTCCGGCGCGGTGGCGCGTTCTTTATTTCAGACCGAGGAAGCGCGTGCGCTGTTCGCGGGGATGGCGGCGCACTCTGTACTGCCGCTCGATCAGGCAGGCTCTTCGGCCTTCGCCCTGATGCTGACTCTTGCGGGGCACGCCGTCGGCTGGCCCATGGCTCGGGGCGGCTCGCAGAAAATCGCCGACGCGCTGGCTTCCTATTTCGAATCGCTCGGCGGCAAAATCTTCGTCAACGCGAAGGTGCGGTCGCTCGATGAAGTTCGCGGTGCCTCGCTGGTGCTGTGCGACATCTCGCCAAAGCAACTGGTCGACATCGCGGGCGGCCGGCTGCCGGAGCACTTCAGCCGCAAGCTGATGAGCTTCCGCTACGGACCCGGCGTTTTCAAGATGGACTGGGCGCTGAATGGTCCCATTCCGTGGACCAACCCCGATTGCCGGCGCGCCGGGACCGTTCATGTGGGCGGCGATCTCGCCGAGATCACCGCTTCCGAGAAAGCGCCGTGGGAGAATCGCGCCTCGGAACGGCCCTTCGTTCTGCTGGCCCAGCAAAGCCTTTTCGATCCGACGCGCGCGCCGGCCGGCAAGCATACCGCGTGGGGTTACTGCCATGTGCCCAACGGCTCGAATGTCGATATGACCGCGGCCATAGAGGACCAGGTGGAACGTTTCGCGCCAGGCTTTCGGTCGTTGATCCTGGCGCGCGCTGTCGCAGGGCCCGCCGCCATGGAAAGCCACAACGCGAATCTGGTGGGCGGCGATATCACAGGCGGCGCGCAGGATCTGAAGCAGCTGCTGCTGCGTCCCACAGCCCGGTTTTACGGCACGCCGCTGCGCGGCTTGTATCTGTGTTCGGCTTCCACGCCGCCCGGAGGCGGCGTTCACGGCATGTGCGGCTATAACGCTGCCCGCATGGCGCTGAAGAGCCTGTGACCCGCATGGCTATAATTGAGTTCCTCGATGCCGATCGACTGGTTCCCGCTGTGGCTCAGCCTGCGTGTGGCTTCTCTTGCAACCGGCATCTCACTGGCCGTCGGACTGGCGCTGGCGTACGTTCTGGCCAACCGTAATTTCAGGGGCAAGGAACTCTTCGATGCGGTGATTACGCTGCCGTTGGTTCTGCCGCCAACGGTGCTCGGATACTACCTGCTGGTCACCCTCGGCCGCGCGAGCCCGGTTGGCCGAATCTATGAAGGCATTTTCGGTTCGCCGCTCGTTTTCACCTGGCAGGCCGCGGTCGTCGCGTCCACCATTCACGCTATCCCGCTTCTGGTAAAGACCGCGCGCGCGGCACTGCTCAGCGTCGATCAGCGGTATGAGCGCGCGGCGCGGACGCTGGGCGCTTCCGAGTGGCGTCTGTTCTGGCGCGTCACTATGCCCATCGCGCGGCGTTCCATCGTGGCCGCGACTGTGCTCGCGTTTGCGCGCTCGCTCGGTGACTTCGGCGCCACGCTGATGATCGCTGGCGACATTCCGCACCGCACCCAAACCGCGTCCATCGCGATCTACGATGCCGTGGAATCGGGCAACACCATGGTGGCGCGAACGCTCGTCCTGGTGATCTCGGTACTGACGATTGGGATTGTCTACGCCTCGAACCGTCTGGAGCACCGCCAGGTGCGCGTGTGATCGAGGTTCGGCTGCGCAGGAAGTTTCCGGCGGGCAGCGAGTCTTCCGGCTTTTCTCTGGATGTGGACTTCCGCGCCGCGCCAGGCGTCACCGTGCTGTTCGGCAGCAGCGGCGCCGGCAAAACTCTTACGCTCGACTGCATCGCCGGATTCGCCACGCCGGATGAAGGGCGCGTGTTGCTGGACGACCGCATCGTGTTTGACGATGCCGCGCGCGTGAACCAGCGCCCTCAGGAGCGCCGGTGCGGATACGTTTTCCAGAACTACGCTTTGTTTCCGCACATGACGCTCCGCGAGAATCTGGCCTTCGCCGCGGAAAGCCATCCGCGGCTGGAGCGGCATCGCAAAATCACCGAGATGCTCGAGCGTTTCCGGCTGCTCGAGTTCGCGGGCCGTTATCCGCATCAGGTTTCCGGCGGTCAGAAGCAGCGCTGCTCCATTGCCCGCGCGCTGGTGGGTTCGCCGCGTGTCCTGCTGCTGGATGAACCCGCGCGTGGACTCGACGCGGCTCTGCGGAGCGAACTCTTCGCCCTGTTGCGCGATCTTCGCTCCGAGGTGAACATTCCGATTCTGCTGGTAACGCACGATCTGACCGAATGCTTCTCCATCGCGGATCTGCTGCTGGTGTATTTGGACGGGCGCATCGTGCAGGCCGGACCGCCGCGCCGGGTTCTCGACCGCCCGGCAACCCCGGAAGTGGCGCGCATTCTGGGAATCACCAATCTATTCGAGGCGGAAGTGCTGGCGCTTGATCCGGGCCGCAACACCAGCCGCCTGCGCGCGTTGGGCGGCGAGCTGACCGGGAAATATTATCCCGGCCGGCTGCTGGGCGATCGCGTCTGGGTGTTCGCGCCTCCGGAAGATCTTCACATTCAGACGCGCATGGGCGATAACCGCGTGCCGGTGAAGCTGGCGCGCACCATCGATCGGCCGCAATCGGTACGGCTGGAATTCGTGCCGGAGATTGTGGTCGACATGTCCCGCCACGACTACGAACAGCACCGGGACAACAAGGAGTGGTTCATCGAGTTTCCACCGGACTCGCTGCGCGTAGCGGGCTGATGCTCCGGTATCTGATTTCCGACCGGGACGCCGCCGGTTCCACCGAGGCATTGCTCGAAGCCATCGCCCGCGCGGAGGTGGATTACGTGCAGATCCGGGAAAAGGACCTGAGCACGCGGAACCTAATGGCGCTGATCCGGCGTGTGCGCACGCGCGGAGCGCGCCTGCTAGTAAACGATCGCGTCGACGTGGCGCTCGCGTGTGGCGCGGATGGCGTCCATTTGCGGGGTCACTCGATTTCGCCCGCGCTGGTTCGTACGCTCGTTCCACCCGGATTTCGGATCGCCGTTTCCTGCCACTCCGCCGAAGAAGTCCGCACGGCAGCCGCAGAGGGAGCCGATTTTGCCGTGCTTGGGCCGATCTTTCCTACACCCTCGAAAGCCGGATATGGCGAGCCGCTCGGGCTGCGGCCTCTGCACGAAGCCGCGCATTCCGTGGCGATTCCGGTGCTCGCGCTGGGAGGCGTAAACGACGCGAATGCTTCAGCCTGTCTGCGCGCCGGCGCGGCCGGAATCGCTGGAATCCGTTTGTTCCTGGGGAGCTAACTGGCACGGGCAGAGGCAAACCGCCGCGGCATCGGCTGGAACGGGAAGCGTCGCTGGAATCCGTTTGCACCAGCAATCTCCGGCGGGTTCGCAGCGAAATGTCCTGCCGCAGACGGGACAGAGCAGGTCCGGCATTTTACTTGTGATCCGGTTTCTGCCAGAGCGAACGGTTGTAACGTGTCAGCTCCGGATAGGTCGCGAACAAATCAAAGCCAAATTCGGCGGAACTAGCGAAGAAACGAGCCATCAACGGCCGAACTTCCTCCAAGGCACGGCATTCGCGGTCGATGGCCTCGCGGTCGGCCCGGGCGATAGGTCCCGACCAGCTCTTCCGCCCCGCGTGCATGAACGCGCGCAGGGAATGCTGAAACATCGCTTCCGCCATGGCCGCGGATGCCGGGCCCGTGATTCCCGCCTGCCGGATGCACTCCACGCAGGTTTCGATGAGCGGTGTAAACAGGCTGCCCGCCACGGTGCGAGAGGCATCGTAAAGACGCACCCGATCGCCCGGAACCTCCATCGCTTTGCCCTGCAAATCCCGCACCAGCACCCGCGCATGCCGCAGAGCATCGCGATCGCCTTCGATGGCATAGCGGCCGGCGTAGCCTTGGATCAGATTCACCGAAGCGACGCGCGCTCCACGCTCCCGGAACTCGGAAAGATCGCAACTGTAGCTTTCTGAATCGACAACCACGAGTAGCTTTCCGGGCCAGTTCAGCGCGGCGCCGCGCAACGCCGTCTTCAGACGCGTCATGGTGCCGCCCGGCGCGCAGACCAGAATGAGCGAACAGGCGTCCAGCTCTGCGAGACTGCGGGCTGGCGTTCCGGCGTTCAGGCTGTTGGCAATTCTGACCGCGAGGCGGAACGAAGTGGAGCCGATGGGAGCGAGGCGAAGGTTCAGACCCGGCAGGCGCGAGAGAATACTTCGGCTCACGCCGCCGGCGGCAGCCAACCCCCACTTTTTCACTTCCGTACCATCACGTAGTCACCGGAATGCCAATGCCGGCGACGTCGCGGGTGCGCAGAAGCTTGATCTTGTCCCGAATCTGAGCAGCCTTCTCAAACTCGAACTTCTTCGCGGCCTCGCGCATTCGCGCTTCCAGTTCGGTGATGAACTGCTCGCGTTCCGGTGGCGACATCTGCTCGGTATCGTCATCCCGTTCCGTTTCCACGGTGACGTAATCGCCTTCGGCGATCTTGATCAGCGTCATATCGATCGGCTTAATAATCGATTGCGGAGTAATGTGATTGCGCTCGTTGTATTCCACCTGAGCGCGACGCCGGCGCTCGGTCTCATCCATCGCCCGACGCATGCTGTCGGTGATGTCGTCGGCGTACAGAATCGCGCGCCCTTCCAGGTGGCGCGCCGCGCGGCCGATGGTTTGAATCAGCGAGCCGCTCGAACGCAGAAAGCCTTCCTTGTCCGCGTCCAGAATCGCGACCAGGGAAACCTCCGGAAGGTCCAGACCTTCGCGCAGCAGATTGATGCCGATCAGGACATCGAACTCGCCGCGCCGCAGATCGCGCAGGATCTTGATGCGGTCCAGAGTACTCACCTCGGAATGCAGGTAATTGCACTTCACGCCGACCTCGGAATAATACTCGGCCAAATCTTCGGCCATTCGTTTGGTTAATACGGTAACCAGGACGCGCTGGTTGGCCTCCACGCGCCGGCGGATTTCGCCCAGCAGATTATCCACCTGACCCTTGATCGGGCGGATCTCCACCTCGGGATCCACCAACCCGGTGGGCCGGATGATCTGTTCCACCACCACGCCGGCGGATTTGGTGAGTTCATAGGGGCCCGGCGTTGCGGAAACGTAGACCACCTGATTTACGCGATGTTCGAACTCTTCGAACGTGAGCGGGCGGTTGTCCATCGCGCTCGGCAGCCGGAAGCCATGCGATACCAGCATTTCCTTGCGCGACCGGTCGCCGTGATACATGCCGTGCAGCTGCGGCACGGTCTGGTGGCTCTCGTCGAGAAACATCAGGGAATCCTGCGGAAGGTAATCGAGCAGCGTGGGTGGCGCTTCTCCCGGCAGCCTTCCTGAGAAATGGCGCGAATAGTTTTCGATTCCGTGACAGTAGCCGATCTCACGCATCATTTCGAGATCGAACATGGTGCGCTGGTACAGCCGCTGCGCTTCGATCAGCTTGCCCTGATGCTCCAGCTGCGGCCGCCAGTCCGCCAGTTCGGTGCGGATGGATTCCATCGCGCCTTCCTTGGTGGTCTGCGACATGACGTAATGCGTCTTCGGATAGATCGGCAGCCGCGCATAAGTCTGGCGGACCTGACCGAGCAGCGGGTCGATCTGCGAAAGACTCTCGACTTCGTCGCCCCACATTTCAATGCGGTAGGCGTAGTCGTCGTAGGTAGGGAAGACTTCGACCGTATCGCCGCGCACGCGAAAGGTGCCGCGCTTGAAATCGGTTTCGTTGCGATCGTAAAGGATCTCGACCAGCTTGGAAACGATCTGCTTCCGGGTGATCTTCTGCCCCTTCTCCAGCATGAGCAGCATGCCGTAGTAAGCTTCGGGAGAGCCGAGACCGTAAATGCAGCTCACGCTCGCGACGATGATGCAATCGCGCCGTTCGAACAGGGAACGCGTGGCGGCCAGGCGAAGCTTATCCAGCTCGTCGTTGATGGTCGCTTCCTTTTCTATGTAAACGTCGCTCGAAGGGATATAGGCTTCGGGCTGATAATAATCGTAATAACTGACGAAGTATTCAACCGCGTTATCGGGAAAGAAGCTGCGGAACTCGTGATACAGCTGGGCGGCGAGAGTTTTGTTGTGCGCCAGCACCAGGGCCGGACGGTCCATGGCCTCGATGATCTTGGCCATGGTGAAGGTCTTACCGGAACCGGTTACGCCCAGCAGAACCTGATGCTTTTCGCCGTCCCGAATCCCTCGGCTGAGTTCCTCGATCGCCGTTACCTGATCGCCGCGGGGGCGGTAATTCACCACCAGACGGAACGCCATGGCTCCAGTATACGAAGCCGCTGTGACAGTTAGGTTTCCGTCTCATCGTCGATCTGGTCATACTCCAGCACCACGCCGGTTTCCTCCAGAGCCGTTTCGAATTCTTTCTCGCGGCCCTCGGCGATTTCGTACTCCCAGACCTCGCTGCCAAAGGGAAGGAAATCGTCGTCCTCCTCCATGTTTTCTTCCACGTGGACGCTATCCGGCTCGATTTGTTCCACCATTACTCCTTCTTCCACCACGCCCTCCGGAAGATTGAGGAGCTTTTGCGGAGAGTCCGAACCGTCACCCTCCTTGTCGAATCGCTTGCGGAACGTCACTTGATAGCGCATGTGATCGCAAGTTAGCAATTCGAATGCCGCCTGTTTACTTCTGGTTTTCGTACCACTTCAAATTTGCGGTGGCGGAGCCGATGCAGGCGATATCCGGCCGGCCGTCGCCATTTAAGTCTGCGACCGCGCAGGCGGCCGCGCCCATGCCGCCGTTGTCGAGAACCGTTTTCATCCAGGGACCTTCGGCGGCAGGCGAGGAATACAGGTAGACGCTGTGGCTGCCTCCGCGAAAGCCGGCGACTATCCCGTCGTGATGGTTGCCGTCGAAGTCACCGGCCGCGATTGTGTGGCCGTCCACCAGCGAGTCGTCTATGACAGAACGAACCCAATTGCCGGACTGGAGCCGATACACCGCCACCTGATTGCCGTGCCAGGGCTCAATGGCAGCCAGGAAACGCGAACCGCCGGACATGCCCACGGTCACATCACTGGAGCCGCATTTCGGCCAGTCTGCGGGCGAGCCTTTCGACAGTTCCGTTCGCTTCCAGGTCCCGGCCTTGTTCATTTGCAGCAGATCGAGGCCGGAAAAGCTGGCGGTCAGGATACTGTCACGGCCGTTATGGTCCCAGTCCGTGATGAAAATTCCGTGCTGCACCCCTTCGTTTGCGTCGCTGATCATGCGGCGCTTCCATTCCCCAGGCTCGTAATAGACCAGCGGAACGTGGCCGCGATACTCGGGCGCCTCCGCCGCAGCTCCGGTCAATGGCGCGTTCACCAGAACTTTTTTGCCGTCCCCGCGAATGTCGGCCCAGCGCAGGCGATGCGAGGTGGTCAGCCGGTCGATCTCCGTCACGGTCCAGGGCTGCCGCGGGTCGCCATCGTGTTTCAGCAGCGAAACGATTCCAATGCTCTTCTTCGCTTCGTTCGCAAATTCCGTGGCCATGACAATCTCCGGGATGCCGTCGCCGTCGTAATCCCAGGCAGCCAGATTAATCATGTGGGCCAGATTCCCGGCGATGACGTGCCGTTCCCACGTGGGGTTTTCGTACCACACCAGCTCCGTCATGCCGCTGGCCAGGGCGATCAGATCGATTTTGCCGTCGTGGTTCACGTCCACCGGCACCACCTGATAGCCGCCCTTCAGACCGGTGGCGACCGTATGCTCGACGAAATGCGCAGCCTGCAGGGGAGCAAGCAGCAGCAGAAAACCGGCGAAGAGGCTGTTGGACATCGGTATCGCATATCATATCCGGGTGTCCCTCCGAAGGTTTGGTCCTGGCGTTTTGCTGGTGTGCGCGCTGTTATCGGCGAGCTGCAATCGAAGCACAAAGAAGCGGATCGCGGTGATCCCGAAAGGGCAGGCCCATCTGTTCTGGCAATCCGTGCATGCCGGAGCGATTGCAGCGGCGCGCGACGCCGACGTGGACATCATCTGGACCGGCCCGGTCTCCGAAACCGATTTCAACGGGCAGCTGCAAATCATCGATGCGATGATCAACCGCCACGTGGATGCCATCGCGGTTGCCCCGATTGATAAGACGGTTATGGTGAGCGCGGTGAATCGCGCTTCCGCGCAGGGGATTCCGGTGGTGATCTTCGATTCGCCGGTGGATACGCCCAATTTCGTCGCGCAGGTGGCAACCGATAACTACCAGGCGGGTCAGCTGGCCGCGCAGCGAATGGACAAAATCCTGAATGGTAAGGGGAAGGTGGCCATCGTCGCGGTGGAAGTGGGGGCAGCCTCCACGATGGCGCGCGAAGCCGGCTTTGAGGATGCGATCAAAAAGAATTCGCCCGGCATACAGATTCTGGACAAGCGCTACGGCAATGCGGATTTCGCGCAGTCCCTGGCGGTTGCGGAGAACATGCTGACGGCGTATCCCGCTCTGAACGCATTTTTTGCTTCGAACGAATCGAGTTCCGTGGGCGCGGCGCGTGCTTTGAAGGAAAGAAAGAGTTCGGTGAAGCTGGTGGGGTTCGATTCCAGTCCGGCGCTGCTGGAGGATTTGAAAGCCGGGTTGATCGATTCGCTGATCGTGCAGGACCCGTTTCGCATGGGACACGATTCAGTAGCGGCGGCAATGGAGAAGCTGCGCGGCGGCACTCCGCAGAAGATTCAGAACCTGCCGCCGCGCGTGGTGACTCGTGACAACCTGTCAGACCCGGAGATTAACAAGGTGCTGCATCCGGATCTGGACAAATACCTGAAATAAGCTAATAGCCCATCGCCGTCAGATTGACGACGCCGATGTGACCGACCTGCACCGTGCCCGTTCCGGTATTCAACTGAAAGACCGGGGTCAGGGAGGTGGCGCCGGCCGGAACCACGAATTCGAGATACCACTGCCCGCCGGCCACGTCGACGCTCCAGTGATAGATGGGGTACATCGTCAGCGCACCGGGACTGAAACGCAGAAAAACATCGAACACCAGGCTGCCGCTTTCGCAGTTGGCCGACGTGATGGAGCCGGTGAAGGCAAGCCGGTCGCCGGGATTGAATCCGGAGGTGACAGGGGTGCCGGTAACCGTGTCGGTACTGCCCGGAACCAATTTGGACAGGGTCATCGCGCCGGAGCCCAGAGCTGCCTGCGCGGACGCCCCGAGCGCGGTAGTCTGGGTCCACTTTGACGGCGTTTGTACGAACAGCGGATCGACAATCAGGTTAATGGCGTCAGCGTCGTTCGCTGGCTGCCAGGGTGAGACCGAATCGTAAAGCGCACTGACTGTTTTCAGGGCGGCCTGGGCCATCAGCCGAGTGGCCGGCATACCTGGATTGATCCCGTCCGCGGAATAGCCAGCGAGATACTGGCCGGTTTTGGGGTCCACCAGCAGAGAATAGAAATCAACGAGCGGAATTCCCTGCGCATCGGCCAACTGCCGCAGCTGAAAATTAAGCTGCACCACGGAGCGCGTGCTCTGCGCCGAAACGCCGTTGATGTCGACAGGTTGCCGCGGCGGCAGCGTGCACAGAATCGGCAGGATGTCGGCAGCCTTCAACTGACTCACCATCGAACCGATGTTGGCGGCGATATTGGCGACAGGCACCTCGTTGTTGATATCGGTATAGCCCGCCTCGATGAAGACCTTGTCGGGAGCTTTGGCGATCACGTCCGTGGAAAGCCGGTTGAGCATACCAGCGGTGGTGTCCCCGGCGATTCCGGCGTTTCCGGCATAACGCACGCGCGACTGAGATGCCACGGTCAGCTGCCCGAACCATCCGGCGGTCACCGTGGGGAACGGTTCATCCGTGCCGGAAATGCCCGTCTGCGAATCGCCGATGACCATGGTCCTGTGCCCGCGACGCAAAAACGCGGAATCCGCGAGAGACAAGTTCAAATCCGACTGCAGCGGACCGCCGCCGGTCAGCGGATAAGCCGTATTGACTGAACGAACCGCGCCGCTGACCACCGCTCCGCCCATGCGGTACGTGGCTAAAAGAATGTCCCCGGGCTGCGGGGTGCCGCCGTTCAGAAACTGAATGGCCGCGCCGCTGAGGCTGAAATCGATGCCCGCCGTTTGATAAATCCCGTTGCGAAAAAGCGAAAGGCTAATGGCTGGCACCGGAGCGTTCGCAAGCGTGAATGCGCTGTTCACGCCATCCACTGTGCCAGCAGGTGTTTCCGCGTCCACAAAAGAAGCGAGCTGCGTGGGATCGAAGCAGGGCCCCGTGGAGCCGTCGCCATGTACGCAATCGTCGGTGCTGCCCGCGACCGCTTCCACCTCGCCCTGATCGTTGATCACGGCGGCGCGGCTGGGCGCGTACCCTGGACCCTTCACCGGACGAATGCTCAGGTCAGCGGCGAGCCCCACGATGTCGGTCTCCAAGACGGGAGTTTGCCCACCTGTTCCTGTACCGGTCCCTGCACCTGTGCCGGTTCCTGTTCCCGTTCCGGTCCCCGTGCCCGTTGTGGTGGAGGACGCGACCACGCGCACTGCACTCACGCGCAAGATGGACAAACTCGGCGGCACCGCCCACGTTTCGGTGAATTGCTCGAGGCCATCGCTATTGTAATGCACGGTGTAGAAATTAACCGGCGTGGCGTTGGTATTCGGAACCAGCTGCACATAAAGAGCGCCGTTCACGATCGGAACGGTGACGCTCTGCATCCCTACGGCGGTGGTGTCGCCAGCCTGGAACGTGTTCCAGTCGATCACGGCGGTGCCGGAAAAGGGCGTTCCGTCGGCTTTGAAAATTGTGTCCTGAATCGTTGTCAGCGCGGGCTGAGCGCACAGCAAACCCGCCGACCCGCAAAGAATGGCCACCAGACGGCCAGCAAACATGTAGAACCTCCCGGAATTAGACTTCGTTCTGGCCAAAGTCTAGCTTTCGGAAGTTCCCGGCCGCCGTCCCCTAAACGCGACAAACCGCCGCATATTGCGCGGTTTAAAGAACTTGCGCGATTCTCACGAATTTGTGACCGCCCGCCGGTATAAATGATGCTCCGCGATGTAGCGGGCGACTTGCGCCGGCACATCGGGACTGGTTCCGCCCTCGGCAAGCTGACGCCGCACCTCCGAGGACGAGACCGGCAGCTCCACGTCTTCCATACGCTCCACGCGCGCGCCGGAAGGGATTTCGTAGGTCGCGCCCGGTCGGCTGACCACAATAAACGAAACGAAGCCAATCAGCTCCTGCCAGCGCCGCCAGCTGCCGATTTCGGCGAACGCGTCGGCGCCGATCAGGAACCAAAGCGGACGTCCGGTCTCGGTGGCCAGCACGCGCTCCACTGTGTCAATGGAGTAACTGACTTCCGGTCCGGCCTCCAGACGCGAGGGCGCCAGGCGGGCATCGCGGCCGCACGCCAGCGCCACCATGCTGTAACGATCCTCGTAACTGGCGTAGGGGCCGTCGCGCCGGTGCGGCGGACGGGCGGAAGGAACAAGCAGAACGCGTTCGAACCCGAAACGGTCGGCGGCCGCGATGGCCACGGTCAGGTGGGCATTGTGAATCGGATCGAACGTGCCCCCGAAAATCGCAATGCCCGCCAGGTTTAGGCCTTCTCGATCTTCACCGAATTGATCTTTACTTCTTTTCTCGGACGGTCCTGGGAATCACGCGGCATCTTGGAAATTTTTTCCACCACGTCATATCCCTCTACCACTTCGCCGAAGATGGAATGCTTGTTGTCCAGCCACGGCGTAGCCGCTACTGTGACGAAGAATTGGCTGCCATTGGTATTCGGCCCGGAATTGGCCATGGAGAGCAGACCTTTCTTGGCATGCCGCAGCTTCGGGTGAAATTCGTCCGCGAATTTGTACCCCGGGCCGCCCCGTCCCGAACCCTCGGGACAACCGCCCTGAATCATGAAATCCGGAATCACCCGGTGAAAAATCAAATTGTCGAAAAACGGCTTTCCCGTCTTCGTGCCTTCGGCAAGAGAAACAAAGTTCTCCACAGTCTTCGGCGTCTCTTCGGTAAACAGCTTCGCCTTGAACTTTCCTTCGGTGGTATCGAAGAGCGCGTACGTCTCATTGGCCATATATGCCGATTGTAACCGTCAGGATCGCCGTTGTTCCCGCGCGGCGCGAGCGGCCAGTTCGTCGGCGCGATTGTTATCCGTGTGGGAGGCATGTCCCTTGGTCCAGACCCACTTCGCCTTATGCCGGTTCACCTGCTCATCCAGCTGTTCCCAAAGGTCCCGGTTCACCACCGGCTTTTTGGCGGCGGTCATCCAGCCTTTACGTTTCCAGCCGGCCATCCATGACGTGATTCCGTTCTTCACGTATTCCGAATCGGTCACCACTTCCACCGAGCACGGCTCCTTCAGCGCGCGCAGACCTTCGATGGCGGCCATCAGCTCCATGCGGTTATTGGTGGTGTGGGGTTCGCAGCCGTAGATTTCTCGCACGTGCTGCCCGTATTGCAGAATGGCAGCCCAGCCGCCCGGTCCGGGATTTCCCAGGCAGGCGCCGTCCGTAATCAGCTGAACACTCCTCAAGACGGCGCCACCGAGCCTCGGTGAAAAACGCATCCACCATGTCCAGGATCTCGCGCGGATCGTGCACGTGATAGATCTCGCCGCGCAGGCTGCGAGCCGTGCGCCACGCCGTGCGTGAAGTAAGTGGCGAACTGCTTCATCTTGCCCACCGTGTCGCGGTCTCCCTGCTCCATCAGCATCGCGTAATACGTTCGCATCATGTCGTAGCGATCGTGTTGGGTAGGCATAATCGTAGCAGCCTGTCGCCAGATACTGCTCGATCTGGCGGAAGATCCACGGGTTGGACGAGGCCGCGCGGCCGATCATCACCGCATCGCACCCAGTCTCGCGAATCATGCGCACGGCATCTTCGGGCGTCAGGATGTCGCCATTGCCGATCACCGGAATTTTCACCGCCGCTTTCACTTCCGCGATGCGGGTCCAGTCCGCTTTGCCGCTGTAGCCCTGTTCGCGGGTGCGCGGATGCAGCGCGATGGCCTGCAGGCCGCAGTCTTCCGCCAGCCGCGCCATCTGCACCGTCACCAGTTCCCGGTCGCTCCAGCCGGCGCGGAACTTCATGGTGAAGGGGATCTGAATGGCCGCGCGCACGGTGCGCAGCAGGCGTTCCACCAGCGGCAGATCGCGCAGCAGCCCGGAGCCGCCGTTGCACTTCACCACTTTGTTCACCGGGCAGCCGAAGTTGATGTCCAGAATGTCGAAGCCCAGATCCTGGCAGACGCGCGCGGCGTCCGCCATCACGTCCGGATCCGCGCCGAACAACTGCGCGGAGATGGGATGCTCTTCCGGTTCGAACGCCAGGTACTTGTCAGCGTGCGGGTGGGCTTGTGCGCGCGCAGCGACGCGCTGACACCGTGCGAACTGGTGAACTCGGTCATGATCAGACCGCAGCCGCCCAGATTGCGAATGAAACGGCGGAAGACCGTATCGGTCACGCCGGCCATGGGCGCGAGCACCGTAGCGGGACGAATGGCGACGGGACCGATCTGGAATTGCTCAGGGAACTGCACTGCTACTGATTTTAGCGAACGCCGCCGGGTAAGACGCAGTACACTGTCTCATGTCTTCCCGCCGATCGTTCCTGATGCAGGCCGGCTTCGCTCCGCAGCTGGCGCGAACCGTGGCGGCTCCCCGTGCCGCTCCCGATTCACCGATCGGTCGGCTCAAATCCCGCCGGGCGGAAGCGCGGCCTATTACCGCGGAAGAACGGCGCGGCCGCGTGGAACGCGCGCAGCAGCTGATGCAAGAGCAGAAGCTGAATTCGATCTGCATCGCGGGCGGCACCACGCTCGAGTACTTTGCCGGAGTGCGCTGGGGCAACAGCGAGCGGCTGTTTATTTTCGTGATTCCGGCGCGCGGCGAGCCGTTTTACGTGACACCGCACTTTGAGGAGGAACGCGCCCGCGAGCAGATCGACCGGGCGAACGGACATCAGCACGCGCAGGTGTTCACGTGGCAGGAAGACGAAAGCCCTTACACGCTGGTGGCGATGTCGCTCAAGGAGCGCGGCCTGCTGACCGGCCGCCTGGGGATCGAGGAGACCGTCAAGTTCGTGTTTGCCGACGGGATCGCGAAAGCCGCGCCGAGCGTCACCGTTGCGAGCGCGACGCCGGTGACGGAAGGCTGCCGCGCCATCAAGAGCGCGCATGAGATGCAGCTGCTGCGGCTGGCTTCGGAAGTGACGCTGCAAGCCTACGAAGCCGCCTGGAAATCCATTCGGGACGGCATGACGCAGCGGACCGTCAGTGATCTGATTTCATCGGCTTACGATCAGCTGGGTTTTCCTGGGTTCGCGAGCGTGCAGGTGGGCGAGTACACGGCTTTGCCCCACGGTTCTCTGCAGCCGCAGGTCATCCGTGAAGGCACTGTCATTCTGATCGACGACGGCTGCCGCGTGGAGGGCTACCAATCCGACATCAGCCGCACGTTTGTTCTGGGGAAAGCGCCGGATAAGATGAAGCGCGTTTTCGATATCGTGCACCAGGCGCAGAGCGCGGCTCTGGCGCAGGCCCGTCCCGGAGTTCCTTGCGGCAGTGTGGATGCCGCGGCGCGCAAGGTGATCACAGACGCTGGCTATGGACCCGGCTACAAATATTTCACCCATCGCGTGGGACACGGTTTGGGCATGGACGGGCACGAGTGGCCGTATCTGGTGAAAGATAATCCTCTGCCGCTGCAGGCCGGCATGGTGTTCAGCGATGAACCCGGCATTTACATTCCGGGCGAGTTCGGCGTCCGGCTCGAGGACGATATGCACATCACGGAATCCGGAGCGGAGCTGCTGACACCGCAGAGCAACTCGATTGAAAGGCCGTTCGACCGGGCTTAGTCTTTGCCTTCCGCGCCGCCAAAGCGTATGGCGGAATCGACGGCGAACATCCTCGTGGTTCCGGCGATGGGCCGTGTCATCTGGAGTACCACGGCTTCCCCGCGTGTCCGCAGGCTCAGGTGCGTGCTGCCTTCCCGGTTCACCGTAAAGGAGCGCGACCCGAACGGCGGGACGGTCTCCTCAGTGTTCGCGGTGCATACCGGATGCAGCGTTTCGCCAGGAAGCGAATACTCGGCGCCGGCGGAATAGCAGGCCCGGACCGTCGCCGGAAGGCGCGAGGTGTTGATCACCAGGATTGATGCGTCCGCCATGTCGACGGTGTCCGCATCGAACCAGGGGTTCTTCATGGGATAGGCGGCTTCCCTGGAGACGGTGTGCAGGAGCACGCCTTCTGTGCAAGAGCTGGTTCCATGGACGGCAAGGGCCGCGCGGGCGCCTGCGGGCAGGCGCTCCCGCAGCAATATCCACGCCCCCGTGGTGACATCCTCGATCCGCGGCGAGAGTTGGATGGTCCGGCCAGGTGCGAGTTCGCCCGGCATTTCGGGAAACGAAGCCAATGTTCCGTCCGGCCGGTGCGCCTCCGCCTTGATCGCAAGGGTTTGCTGCCCGGTGTTCCGCAACTCTATTGATGACTGGCATCCGCCGCCGTAAGCCAGCGCCGGTACAACCGTTTCAAGCGTATTTTCGCCGAGTGCAACGCCCAGCAAACACACCAGCGCGGCGGCGGTGAACATGGTCAAAGCGCCTTCATCTTACGCTTCGTCTTCAGCCTGCTTTTATCACCCTTGCCGAGCCAGGGAATAGGCTCGGACCGCTACAATGAAGACTCATGCTCGCAGCGCTTGGCCAGATCAATACCACCGTGGGCGATCTGAGCGGAAACGTCGCCAAGATGGTGGATTACGCCACCCGGGCGTCCGAACGCGGAGCGGCGATGATCGTGTTTCCCGAGCTCTCCGTCACCGGCTATCCGCCGCGCGACCTGGTGGAGCGCCCCAGTTTCCTTTCCCGATCTGAAGAGGCCCTCCAGGATCTCGCCTGCCGGACCAAACACCTGCCCATAGCGGTGGTTGCCGGGTATGTGGGCCGTTCGAAAGCAGTTACCGGGAACCGTGCCGCCAACTGCGCCGCGCTCATCCGGCACGGGCTGGTTGCCTTCCGCCAGACCAAGGCGTTGCTCCCCAATTACGACGTTTTTGACGAGGCGCGTAACTTTGTCTCTTCCGAATCGCAGCAGATCTTCCCGTTTGAGGGCCGCCAGCTGGCGCTCGCCATCTGCGAGGACGCCTGGAACGACGATCAGTTTTGGAAGCATCGCCTTTACGCCCGTGATCCCGTGGACGAACTAATCCAAAAGGGCGGCGACTTCCTGATCAATATCAACTCCAGCCCGTATTTCATGGGTAAGCGCCGGCTGCGCCGCGATATGGTGGCGGCGCAGGCGCGCCGTCACAACGTGCCGGTTCTGTGGGTGAATCAGGTGGGCGGCAACGATCAAATCGTGTTCGATGGCAGTAGTTTCGCCATGAACGCCGAAGGCGACGTGATCGCCAGCGGCGCCAGTTTCGCCGAAGATCTGATCCTGGTGGATACGGAACTGCAGCCGCAGTTCTGCCCCACGACGCATCACGATGAATGCGACGCTGTGTATGAAGCACTGGTGATGGGAACGCGCGATTACGTGCGCAAATGCGGATTTTCGCAAGCCCTCATCGGCCTGAGCGGCGGCATCGATAGTTCGCTCGTGGCCTGCATCGCGGCGGATGCGCTGGGGCCCGAAAACGTCACCGGCATCAGCATGCCCGGCCCGTATTCGTCCGGCCACAGCATCACAGATGCCTTCGATCTGGCGCGGAATCTGGGGATTGAATGCATCAGCGCACCCATCACCAGCGCGTATGAGCAGATTGCCCAGGAGCTGCTGGGGTTCTCCGGGGTGACGCTGGAAAACCTGCAGTCCCGCCTGCGCGGCGTGACCATGATGGCGTTTTCCAACCAGACCGGCGCGCTGGTGCTCACTACCGGCAACAAGAGCGAGATCGCGGTGGGCTACTGCACGCTCTATGGTGATATGTGCGGCGGCCTCGCCGTGATCAGCGACGTGCCGAAGACGCTGGTGTATGCGCTGAGCCATTTGCGCGACGCGGTGATTCCGTATTCTGTTTTCGAGAAGCCTCCTTCTGCCGAACTGCGGCCCGATCAGAAGGATTCGGACAGCCTGCCCGATTACGAGACGCTCGACGCCATCCTCCGCGAATATGTGGAGAACTTCTGCACCGTTCGTGAGATCTCGAAATCGCTCAACGTTCCGCTGGCGCTGGTCAAAGATATCGCCGCGAAGGTGGACCGCAACGAGTACAAGCGGCAGCAGGCCGCACCCGGCCTGAAAGTCACCAGCAAAGCGTTTGGCATCGGCAGACGCTTCCCCATCGCGCAGAAATACGTCGAATAATTCCTCATGCCGCTTCCCAGACGTTCGATTTCCGTTGTGTCCCTCGCCGCGCTTGCGCCGGCGGCGGCCGTCCTGCTGGTCTCGCAGACAGGATCGCGCACCGTTCCAGGGCCGGCGGGCGACCGTTCCACTCTCCTGGTCAGCGGCTGGAAAATCAGCCCCGCGGGAAAGCAGGTTCCGGTGGATACGCTTCCCATGCGCACTGCGCTCTCTCCTGACGGCCGCTACCTGCTGACGCTGAACGGCGGCTACAATCCGCCCACTATCTCGATAATCAACGTCGCAAGCGCGATGGAGCAGGCGCGCGTGCCCGTGCCGGATGCCTGGCTGGGTCTGACGTTTTCGCCCCGCGGCGATTTCGTTTATGTCGGCGGCGGTTCCAAAGGCGCCGTGTTCGAATTTTCGTTTAACGCCGGCCAGCTGAAGGCCACGCGAACGCTGGCGCTTCCCGCTCCGCCCGCGCCCGCGGCTCCGTATCCCACCAACAGCCCGAACGACCCGACCTACCGCAATTTTATCGGCGACGTTGCCATCACGCCGGATGGCCGGCAGCTCTACGCCGCCACGCTGTTTCAGGATTCCCTGGTGGTCTTCGACCGCGTCACCGGCAAGCTCACAGGGCGCGTAAAAACCGGCCGCCGCCCCTACCGGATTCAGTTCCTGCCCGATGGCCAGACGTATCTGGTGACCAACTGGGCTGACGGAACGGTCAGCCAGTTCCAGACTTCCGACAATTCGCCCATGGCCACTCTGCGGCTCGGTCCGCATCCCACCGACATGATTCTGCGGCCTGGCAAGAACATCGGGACGGATTCGGGTCACACCTGGCTGGGGCGTCTCTTTGTGACGGCGGCGAATACCAACAGCGTTTACAGCATCGGCGTTTCCGAGAATGCTGTGCTGGAGCAACTCGAAACCATCAACATCGCCATGACGCCCCGGCAGCCGCTGGGGATGACGCCCAGCGCACTCGGTCTCAGCGCGAACCTCGACCGGTTGTTTGTGGTCTGCTCCGACGCCAATGCCGTCGCTGTGGCCGATGTCTCCGAAGACCGCACGCACGTAATTGGCTTCGTTCCGGCAGGCTGGTATCCCACGGCTGTGCGTGGCCTGGCGGATGGCCGCACCGTGATTGTCAACGGCAAGGGCCTGCGATCCTATCCGAATCCGAAAGGTCCCAGCCCGCTCAAGAGTGCCGAGCCGGTCCATCTGGGTTTGCGCAGCGATGAATACGTCGGCAGGATTCAGACCGGTACCGTGGCGTTTGTCGATCCGTTCGACGAGGCGAAGCTCGCGGAATACAGCCAGACCGTGGTCGCCGATTCACCTTACCGCGATGCGAAGCTCGATGAGGCAGCGCCCGCCGTTCTCTCCCGCATTCGTCACGTGATCTATATCGTGAAGGAAAACCGCACGTACGACCCGATGCTGGGCGATCTAAAGCAGGGCAACGGTGATCCCTCGCTGCTTCTCTTCGGCGAAAAGATCACGCCGAACCAGCACAAGCTCGCCAGCGAATTCGTGCTGTTCGACAATTTCTACGTCAGCGCGGACGTGAGCGCCGACGGGCACAACTGGTCCACTTCCGCCATCGCCAACGACTACGTCCAGAAGCTTTGGCCCAACAGCTACGCCAAGCGGCGGAATCGTTATGACTACGAGGGAGGCGAACCCGCCGCCACTCCGCCGGCGGGTTATCTGTGGGCAGGCGCCGCGATGTCCGGCAAATCGGTGCGCAGCTACGGGCTGCAGGTGAATAATCGCGAGAAGCCCGACGCGGACGAGATCCAGATCGAGTCCGTTCGCGACCCGATTCTCTCACCCGTCACCGATCGTTACTATCGCGGGTTCGACCTGAATTATCCCGATGTCGATCGCGTCAAAGCTTTCCAAAAGGATCTCGCGGCGTTTGAAGCCAATGGGGAAATGCCGCAGCTGCTGCTGATGCGTCTCGGCAACGACCACACTTCCGGAACGGCGCCCGGCAAAATCGCGCCGCTCTCCAGCATCGCGGATAACGATTTCGCGCTCGGCATGCTGGTGGAAGCAGTTTCGAAGTCGCGCTTCTGGCCCGAGACTGCCATCTTCGTGCTGGAAGACGACGCGCAGAACGGCGCCGATCACGTGGATTCTCACCGCTCCCCTGCCTTCGTGCTCTCGCCTTACACGCGCCGCGGCATTGTCGACAGCACCATGTACAACACCACTTCCATGCTGCGCACCATCGAAATGATCCTGGGGCTTCGGCCGATGACGCAGTTCGATGCCGCCGCGTCGCCAATGATCGCAGCCTTCCAGGCTAACCCCGTAAACGCGCCGTATACCGCGGAACAGCCTCGCATCTCGCTCACCGATCGCAACCCGCAAACGTCGGCCACAGCCGAGCGCTCGCGCAAAATGAATTTCGAAGCCGAAGACTTAAACGACGATGACGACCTGAACGCCGTACTCTGGGAAGCCATCAAAGGACCGCGCGTCCCCGTTCCGCCGCCGGTGCGGAGTTTCTTTCATTAATGCCAAGAATTTACCTGTGCTTCCTATGGCACATGCACCAGCCTTTTTACAAGGATCTGTTCACCGGCGAGTATAAATTACCCTGGACCCGCCTCCATGCCCTGAAAGACTACTACGGCATGGTAAAAATTCTCGACGAATTCCCGGAGATCCGCCAGACTTTCAATCTGGTGCCGTCCATGATGGTGCAGATCGAGGAATACGCATCCGGAACAGCGCGTGATCCTTTCTTCGACGCCGCGGTCAAGCCAGCCGAAAATCTTACCCCGGACGAGAAGGAATTCCTGCTGCGCCAGTTCTTCCATGCCCACCCTGGCCGCATGATTTACCGGTATCCGCGCTATGGCGAGTTGTTCGAAGCGCGCGAAGCCAACAAGGCCACACCTGGCGCGCGCGGTGTCTTCGGCACGCAGGAATTCCGCGATCTGCAGGTGCTCTCGCAGCTCACCTGGTTCGATGAGGAGTTTCTCGAGCACGACCCCTCCGTCCGCGCTTTGGTGGAAAAGGGCCGCGATTACTCGCTCGAGGATCAGGCGCTCATGGGCCGCAAGCAGCGCGAGATTATTGCGCAGGTAATCCCGGCATACAAGCGCCTGGCGGCTTCCGGGCAAATTGAGATTTCCACCACGCCCTTTTACCACCCCATTCTTCCGCTTCTCTGCGATTCCAATATCGCCTGCATCTCCCATCCGCATGTGCCGCTGCCGCGCAGGTTCTCCTATCCGGAAGATGCGCGCGCGCAGTTGCAAATGTCGCGCGAGTATATCGAACGCGTGTTCGGCGTAGCGCCGGTCGGGCTATGGCCGTCCGAAGGGTCCGTCTCGGATCAAGTTTTTCAAATCGCTTCGGAACTCGGGTTCGAATGGGCGGCCACCGACAACGGCGTACTCGCACGGACGCTGGGCCGCGGCGCCGGCGTGGAGGAAACCTATCGGCCGTGGTGCTGGCAGCAGGGCGGACGGCAGCTGCAGGTTCTCTTCCGCGATCACCTGCTCAGTGATCTCATCGGCTTTGTCTATTCCGGCATGGAAGCGCGTGAGGCCGCGCGCGACTTCCTGAACCGCGTCCACGAAAACTGCAAAGGCATCATGAGCAGCGGCCGCGATGCCCTGGTTCCCATCATTCTGGACGGTGAAAATGCGTGGGAATACTACGAACGCAACGGCCGCCCTTTCTTCCGCGAACTCTACGCCGGAATCACCGCCGACCCGCAGCTGGAAGCCATCACCGTGCGCGACGCCTTTGGCCGCCTGAAGTCCGACCGGCTGGATCATATCTTTCCCGGATCATGGATCGGCGCGAATTTTGATGTCTGGATCGGCGCCGAAGAAGATAACAAAGCGTGGGAGTTTCTGGTTTCCGCCCGCGAAGCTTACGACCTGAAGAAGGCCGGCATCTCCGAGGAATCGCGCAAGCTGGCGTGGGAGGAACTGCTGATTGCCGAAGGCAGCGACTGGTGCTGGTGGTACGGGCCGGAGCACGATACTGCGAACCGCGTCGAGTTCGATGAACTCTTCCGGTCGCACATTGCGAACGTGTACCGCGCTATCGGCGTGTTGCCGCCGGAAGAACTCTCTCGCTCAATCCTCAGCGGCATCACGCCGTCTGAATCGAAGACCAACCCAAGCGGCAGAATGAGCGCCGTGGTGGATGGCTCCGTCAGCTCCTACTTCGAGTGGATGGGCGCCGGCGTGTACCGCGTGGATCAGCGTTCCGGCTCGATGCACGGCAAACGTTTTTTGGTACGCGAGCTCTACTTCGGCACCGATGCGGACAAGCTGTATTTGCGGGTGGATTTTCGGGAGGATGCAACAGATCTAATCAGTTCGCTTGATTGCCGCTTTGTGTTCCGCCCGAACGGGGTGGGCGAGGAGACCGTGGTCGTCCACCTCGAACATGGGCGCGTCACCGTCAGAGAAGCCGGTTTCGCCGTAGACTGCGCTTACAAGACGATTCTCGAGCTTGCTCTGCCGCTACACAAGGTGCAAAAAGATCCGGAAAGACCACTGCGGTTCAATGCTTCCTTCTGGCATGGGGGATTGCCGGTCGATGCTCTGCCGCAGCAGGGATGGCTGGAAGTAAGAACCGACGAGTGGGAAATGCGCTAAGCGCATCTCCCACTCAACGAACATCAGGGAACTACTTGGACTTCCGCATCGAGTAACTCGCGAGAGTGTGCTCGAATTGAGCCGCCGCTGCGGGAGCCTGCACGCTGCCACTCAGAATCTGTTTATTGGACATCGGCGATCCGTACAGAGCCGCATTGTCGTCGTTATCCGGACGCAGCGTTGCACCTGTCAGAGTCAAGCCAGCAAACACACCGCGCGAACGGGAGTAGGAGAGAATCTCGGCATGCAGCTGCGCGTCCGTTTGCGCGGAGAGATCGCGTCCCACTGGACCAGCCGTCGCTTCCGCGTCGCCGCCAATCGTGAACTTGTCCTGCAGCAGCTTGCGCATGCCGCTCTGATTCCGCACTACCAGCACGTAATCAGTTTCGGAAGCGCCAATCTGCAGGCCGAAGCTTCCGCCTTCAATGCGCATGGCTGCCGGAGCGCTCCAGCCCATCCCGCCGGGTTTGCGGCACGCAGCAAAACCTTTGCCATACTTCGCCCCTACGATAAAGCCAGCCTTCTTCGCGTTGGGAATCACCACCACGCACTGGGCCGTCTCCAACAACTCGTGGGGTACCCCTTTGTCATCGGCGTGCATCATTTCAGCCAAAGTCTCGGAAGCCGTCGCGAGCCGTTTGGTGGTCGCCTCCAGATCAGAAGCTGCAAACGCGGTTGTGGTGAATGCGGTCGCTGCAAGCACCGTCGTTGCCAGAAATCTCATATAACTCCTTTCGGGTAACGTTAAGCGGATTGATAACCAATGTGCTGGAAGATACATCAGATCTGATGATTGGTCAATCAAACAAACAGTTCGTTACTCTGGAATAGAGATGAACATCGAAGTTCTCCTGACCGAAGCGGAAATAGCGCAGGAATTTGCCGACTCCATGGAAGCCCGTGATCTTCCGGAAAAGTTTTTTTACTGGTTCCCGCTTTCCGTTCGGGCTTGGCGTGAGCTGGCTGCCGAAGACCCGCACCGCAGCCTGGTGCGCACGTGGGATGGATTCAGCGCCAACGTCGCTTCCCTGGCGGCGAATTTTCCAGATGTGGTTCCGGTGGTGAGTTTCGGCGCGGGCGATGGCGCCAAAGACCACATCCTGCTGAACGCGCTCAAGAGCGCGGGAAAAGGGGTCAAGTACTTTCCCGTGGATGCGAGCCAGTCGCTTCTCGAAACCGCGTGCGCCGCTGCCGAAGACGACGATTTCGAAGTGCTCGGCATCAAGGCGGATATTTCGAGTCCCATGCATTTGGTGCTTGCGTCGGATGCGGCCGAATCCCCGAGGCTGTTTCTGATGAACGGCAATACGCTGGGTGGGTTCGATCCGATGGAGCAGATCCGCCACGTGGCCGATTGCCTGCGCGGAAATGATCGCCTGATCATTGATGCCGGGATTTACTCGGAGCAGGCCGCCCGATCCGAAGAGAACCTGAAGCTGGTGCGGTTTGCGTTCGCTCCGCTCGCCAGCATCGGCGTTCAGGAGGACGACGGGCAGGTGCGCTTCGAGCCGAAGAAAGACAGCCGCCACACCGGCATGCATTTGATAACGAAGCGTTTCCATGCGCAGCGAGATCTGCGCATCTCCGTGGCCGGAAAAGAGATCCAGGTCGCGCGCGGCGAGCGCATTTTTATGAATTTCCGTTACCTGTTCACGCCCGAAGCCTTCCGCTGGCTCCTGCAAAAACATGCCGGCATGAAGATCCTGAGCGAAGTCATTAGTGCCGACGGAGCCTTCATGACCGCTGTTTGTTCGTGCTAACTTGATGAACGGAGGAATGGCCGAGCGGTTTAAGGCGGCGGTCTTGAAAACCGTTGATGGGGAAACCCATCCGGGGGTTCGAATCCCTCTTCCTCCGCCAGATTACTGATTCAGACTTCAGGGCGTTAATGCGCAGCTGAGTATATCTATCTCAGCTGAAGAACTCGACAACAATTCGCGCGAGATCTGGCGCGGTTGCCCCAGAGGAGAAGGATTCCATCGGCCAGAACTCGATTGGAAAGGATCTGATTCAGGCATTCTTCGGAACAAGCGCGATGGCAAGCGATCCGCTTTGCCGAATCTGCTACGGATGACGAGTCGCGAGCTCTCCCGCCATCAGTCAGGCAACCGGAGCCACTAACCCCCCGCTCGAATCAGTGTGCTTTGCGCGGTTCGATTCCCTGCACGGGCAGCCGTTCCACAAAGAAAGATCGCGGATCGGCTCCACCCTGAACGAACGGCGCTGGACGGTTTCCCGACTTGTGACTGCTCTGGGTGCCATACCCGGTCGTAAGATTCTTCAATCCGAAAAGCGCCAGTTCGAAGCGATCTTTCAGGCCGAGTTTCTTAAACAGCCGAGAGAGATAAACTTTGACCGTCCCCTCAGAAATATTCAGCGCTACGCCGAGTTCCTTGTTCTTCAAACCCTGGGCCACCAAAGTAACAATCTGCCCTTCCCGTCTGGTCAGGGTATAGCGGCGCGCCGTTAAGATACTATCGGTCAGAGCTTTCTCGAACCAGAGTTCGCCATCGTGAATCTTATGCAGGCTGCTGATCAGCGCTTCCGGAGCCAGGGTCTTGCTCAGAATCCCGCGAACCCCCACGCCCATAGCCTGCAACGCCATTTCGGTCGAGATGAAATGCACCCACAGCACAATCCGGGCGTGCTTCGCCGCGTTGTGCACACTGGTCAGCAGTTCCAGCGTGAAGTCGGGCGTCAAATCCAGAAAGAGCAGGTCCGGTTGATTCCGCGTCAGCGATTCCACCAGCTGTTCGCGCGTTGTGCAGGAATCGATAAGATTAAGATCGTTGGCCGCAGCCATAATGTGCCGCAGTCCCAAAGCCAGAGTTGGCTGGTCGGTATAGAACAGAAGGTTGGCCATTGTTGCTCCCTAAGATATCACCATAACAGCATAATCCAAACGATTAAACAGGAGTTTAGCATCAAATACAATTATTTTCGGAAATTTTTTAGGCCATGAACCTTCGAATAGGAGTGGTATTAAATCCCCGCGCCGGCCCCTCCCACATCCGGAAGGAGCTCCTGCGGCGTATTGAAATGCTGCTGAACGCCGGATCCCATTCTGTTGAAATTCGAATGGCCGCCAGCGGCGGCGAAGTCCGCCCCGCCGCCGAATCTTTTCTTCAGCAGGGGTGCAACGTGATCGTGGCGGGGGGCGGCGATGGTACGGTCAGCAACATCGCCTCTCTGCTGCCGGATAGGGATATCTCTCTGGGAGTATTACCGTTAGGCACGTTGAACCACTTCGCGCGTGATCTCGGAATCCCGGGCGATCTGGAGGGCGCCGCGCAATTGATCCTCGCCGGCCACACCAAAATGGTGGATGTGGGAGAACTGAACGGCCACTTCTTTCTCAACAACTCCAGCCTGGGACTCTATCCCAGCATCGTGCGCCGCCGCGAGATATGGGAGCGCACCGGCTTCAGCCGTCTGCTCGCTTTTGCCGCCGCCACCGTCTCCGCGCTGCGCCGATATCCTTTCCTAAATGCCCGCCTTTGCGTGGATGGCAAAGACCTCTTTCGTAAAAGCCCGTTCATTTTTGTGGGAAACAACCAATATGAAATCGAAGGACTGCGCCTGGGCCGCCGTTCCCGCCTGGATGCCGGTACGCTCGCCATTTACACCGCCCACCGCACCGGCCGCTTTGGCCTGATGCGCATCGCCGCTTCCGCCCTGCTGAAACACCTAAGGCGCAATCGCGATTTCGAAGTTTTCAACGCGCACGAACTTGTCCTCGAAACGCGCCGCGGCCGTCTCGCGGTGGCGCTGGATGGCGAGATCGTCCATATGGCCCCGCCGTTGCGATACCTGATTCGTCCGGCTGCCCTCCGCGTCCTCGCGCCTGCCTGAACCATGCGCATTCTGGCCCATCTCTCCGATATTCATTTCGGCCGCGTGGATTACGCCACCGTCCAGCCGCTGATCGATGCCGTCACCAAACTCCGTCCCGACCTGGTCGCAGTCTCTGGGGATCTCACGCAGCGGGCCCGCACTGCGGAATTCCGCGAAGCGCGAACATTCCTTGACGCTCTGCCCAAACCGCTGATCGTGGTTCCCGGCAACCACGATGTCCCGCTGCACAATCTGTTTGCCCGCTTCGTCCAGAAGCTGGACAAGTACCGAGAGTACATCACGCCCGATCTGGAACCGAGCTATACCGATGATGAGATCGCCGCTTTCGGCATCAACACGGCCCGCTCCGCGACCATCAAGAACGGCCGGGTCAGCCGCAGCCAGATTGCGCGGATCCACCACCGGCTCTGCGCTTCCGGGGAGCGGAAAGTCAAAATCGTCGTGACGCACCATCCGTTCGAGCTGCCGCCCGAAGCGGAAAACGGAGCCATCGTCGGACGCGCTCACGCCGCCATGACCAGTCTCGCCTCCTGCGGGGCCGATCTCTTTCTTGCCGGCCATCTGCACCTCGGCTTCACCTCGGGAACGGCGCTGCGCTATCGGATTGCCGGCCACTCCGCCCTGGTAATTCAGGCCGGCACCGCCACTTCCACACGCGGCCGCGGCGAAGCGAACTCCTTTAACGTGATCCGCATCGACTATCCTTCTGTTTCCGTGGAGCGCTACTCATGGAACGAAAGCGCGGCTGTGTTCCAGGCCGGGCCCGCGGAATGGTTCCGGCGCGAAGGCCGCTCCTGGATGCCGGCCTCCGGAAGTTCTCTTGCGGGTGACCCCCCGGTATGATATTTATAGACAAATCGCCGGGCTGGTATCCCTCAGCCCGCATCCGCCCTTAAGGGAAGGAAATCGTGGAGTCCGCAAACCGTAAACTGATCCGGCCGTCTTTCAACGAGTTCAAAGAGCAAGCGCAGGCGCAACCCCCCGCACCACGGAAAGTCCAGAAAAAGCCTGTTCCCCCGGACCAGACCAATGCAGAGAACTTCTATTACGTGAAGCAGATGCAGACGAAAACCCCCATGGTTTTCGTGCTCAGGGACGGAGAAGTGCTCCACGGCGTCATCGAGTGGTATGACAAGTCCTGCCTGAAGGTGAATCGGATGGAAGGGCCGAATCTGCTGCTCTACAAACCCAACATCAAATACATGTATAAGGACGAGTAGTTCTACGTCTTTCGCCTGAGCGCCAGCCGGTATTCCCGCCGAATTCCGGCTTCCTCGTATCTCCGCCGTTCCACATCCGATTCCGGTATTACCGGGGCCACACTCATCGGCTTCCCCGCCGCGTCCACCGCCACGAATGTGAGATAGGCCGACGACGTATGGTGCATCTCGCCGCGAATCAGGTCTTCCACAAAGACCGAGACGCCCACTTCCATGGAACTGCGAAACACCCGGTTCACCGCCGACCGCAGCCGCACCCACTGGCCGATACGCACCGGCAGAATGAAATTCATCTGGTCGATCGACGCCGTCACCACCGGCTGCCGCGAGTGCCGCATGGCCGCCATCGCCCCTGCCAGATCCACCAGGTGCATCACTTTGCCGCCCAGCAGGTTCCCAAATCCGTTCGCATCGTTCGGCAGCGCAAGTTCGGAATACTCCGAATAAGAATGGCGGACGGGTTGGCCTTCCATCGACGTCGGGTATAGTAGCACATGGGATGTCCAGTACCCGTTTGGCAACGCTGCAAAGCATGATTGAGCAGGACCCGCGCAATTCCTTCGCCCGGTATGGCCTGGCTATGGAGCTGAAGAACTCAGGCGACTGGCCCGGCGCCGTGGAGGCGTTTTCCACCCTGCTCGAAATCGACCCGAACTACAGCGCGGCTTACTTTCACGGGGGCCAGACTCTCGAAAAGCTGGGGCGCCTTGAAGAAGCCCGGGGATTGTACCAGCGCGGTGTGGAAGTGACGGCTGCCGCGGGCGACGCCCACGCGCGCGCCGAGATGCAGGCAGCCCTCGACCTGCTTGGCTGAGCACATCGCGTTATCCTCAGGAGAGTACATGGAATCACAACCGGCACCGGAAGCGGCATGGCAGCGCGTGCAACTCGCACGGCACCCGAAAAGGCCGCACGCGTCGGATTACATCTCGCGTCTCTTTACCGGCTTTCAGGAAATCCACGGCGATCGCCTGTTTGGCGACGATCAAGCCATCATCTGCGGCATGTCGATGTTCGAATCCGCGCCTGTGATGATCGTTGCTGAGCAAAAGGGTCGCGACACCAAGCAGAAAGTGGTGCGCAACTTCGGCATGCCCAAGCCGGAAGGCTATCGCAAAGCCATTCGCGCCATGCAAATGGCGGCGAAGTTCAACAGGCCCATCATTACTTTAATGGATACGCCCGGCGCTTACCCCGGGATCGATGCCGAAGAGCGCGGTCAGGCCGAAGCCATTGCGCGCAATCTGCGCGAAATGTCGCGCCTCTCCGTTCCCGTGATTGCGGTGTGTATCGGAGAAGGCGGCAGCGGCGGCGCGCTTGCCCTGGGCGTCGGCAACCACGTTTTTATGATGGAGAACGCGGTCTACAGCGTGATCTCCCCTGAAAGCTGCGCGGCCATCATCTATCGCGATGCCAGCAAGGCCGAACAGGCGGCGGCGGCTCTGCGCCTGACGGCAGAAGATCTGCTCGGCTTCGGTCTAATTGACGGCATTGTCCCGGAGCCTGCCGGCGGCGCTCAGGAGGATGCGGACGCCGCGGCCGATTCGCTGCGCGCCGTGCTTTCCAAGTCCCTCGCGGAACTCCGCGCCCTTACCTCTAACGCGCTGGTACAGCAGCGGTATGAAAAATTTCGCAAAATGGGGAACTTTTTCGCTTGAAAAAGAGCGGCTGGATCGTCTTCTGCTTCGGCATCGCGGTCCTTGCCATCCTCGTCTACACTACGTTTGGAAACCGGCAGTTCCGCTGTGAAGTCTGCATCACATTTAATGGCGCGAAGAACTGCCGCGTCGCCTCGGCCCGCTCGAAGCAGGGCGCGCTGCGCACCGCTTCCGAAAACGCCTGCGCGGACATGGAACATAGCATGACCGATCGCATGACCTGCCCGAACACGCCTCCCGATAGTGTAAAATGGTTGTCGATCCAATAGTTTAGAGCACTTCGTCGATAAATCCGCGAACAAATGAGGTGCTGTCTGCGTCTCAACCTCACGAGGAGTTTTTTTCGTAGTGAAAACCAAATGGAAGATTGTCATCGGGATTGTTGTGCTGCTGCTGGTGGCGGCGGGCGTTTACGCCAGCGTCGAATACAGCAAGCGCGGCGTCGTCACCATTCAGACGGGCAAAGTGGTACGGCAGGATGTCACCAGCCTTGTCACGGCTTCCGGAGAAATCAAACCTCGGAATTACATTAATATCGGCGCCAACGCCCAGGGTGAATTGAAAGAGATCCTGGTCAAAGAGGGCGATCACGTCAAGAAGGGCCAGCTCCTTGCGCGGATTGAAAATATCCAGCCCCAGGCCGATGTCGCTTCCCAGCGCGCCGCGTTGAGCTCCTCCGAAGCCGATGCAGCCGCCAGCGAAGCCGGTGAAAAGGCCGCCCAGGACAACCTCCTCACCCTGCAGGCCAGCATCGATCGGAGCAAGGCCGATCTCGACAAAGCCGAACTGGATTTCAAGCGTTACCAAAGTCTCTACTCCCAAAAGCTGGTTTCGCAGCAGGATTTCGAACAGCGCAAATCCTCTTACGACAGCGCCAAAGCGGCGCTCCGTCAGGCGGAATCTCAGTTGGTGCAGGCCCGCGCGCAGGTGACTCAGGCGTCCGCCCAGACATCTTCTTCGCAACGGCGCATTGCGCAGACACGCGCTACGCTGGCCCGCTTCAACGACGTGCTGGCCAAGCACAATGCCTTCTCGCCGCTCGATGGCATGGTGACGGATCTCCCGATGCGCGTGGGCGAAATCGTGGTGCCCGGCGTGCAAAATTCCGCCAGCAGCACCATCATGACCATTGCGGATATGTCTATCATCACCGCCGAAGTGCGCGTAGACGAAACCGACATCGTGAACGTGAAGCTGAATCAGACCGCCGCGATCACCATCGATGCCATTCCGAACCAGACCTTCAAGGGCCACGTGATCGAAATCGGCAACACCGCCATCGTGCGGTCCACAGGGGTAGCCGCGTCCGCCAGCAACATTTCCAGCCAGGAAGCCAAAGACTTCAAAGTGGTGGTCGCCATGGACGATCCGCCGGATTACATTCGCCCGGGCCTCTCCTGCGCCGCCAAAATCACTACCGCGACCAAGTCGCAGATCCTTACCATTCCGATTCAGTCGCTGACCACCCGTCAGAAGGGCGATCTGGAGAAGAAGCCCGCCGGCTCCGCAGCGCCCTCCGGCGTGCGGCTCAGCCCTGCTGAGGAAAAGCTGCGGCACGAGGAAGTCCAGGGTGTGTTCGTCATCTCCGGCGGCAAAGCGCAGTTCCGCAAGGTGGAGACCGGCATTACCGGCGCCAGCGATATCGAAGTGACCAGCGGCCTGAAGGACGGCGAAGAGATCCTGACCGGTCCGTACCAGGTGATTCGTTCCATCCGCCCCGACACCAGCGTGAAGGTGGATAACAAGCCGCCTGTGGTCAAGCCCACCACCTAACCAGCGCCACCGGGAGAATACCATGGCAACCGTAACCAACGTACCGGCAGCACAGGCCACCGACCGCGGCGAAGAGCTCAGGCGCGCGGGGATCGTGATCCGGACCTACGATCTTTGGAAGACGTACGTCATGGGCGATCAGGAGATCAACGCGGTCTCCGGCATGGATATCGAGATCCGCCGCGGCGAATACGTGGCGATCATGGGTCCCTCCGGCTCCGGCAAATCCACGCTCATGAACCTGATCGGCTGCCTCGATTCACCCACCCGCGGCCAGTATTACATCAACGGCAACCTGGTCAGCGAAATGACGGATGACGAGCTCGCGCGCATTCGCAACAAGGAAATTGGCTTCGTTTTTCAAACTTTCAATCTGCTGCCCCGCGCCACTTCGCTCCACAATGTCGAACTGCCGCTGATTTACAACGGAACTCCGGCGGCGGAACGCATTGCACGCGCCCGCAAAGCGCTGGAGCAGGTGGACCTCGGCAAGCGCATGGACCATAAGCCCAACGAACTCTCCGGCGGTCAGCGGCAGCGCGTCGCCATCGCCCGCGCGCTGGTCAATAATCCGTCTATCCTGCTGGCGGATGAACCCACCGGCAATCTGGACAGCGCCACCGGCATCGAGATCATGGCGCTGTTTGAAACGCTGTTCCGGCAGGGCAACACCATCATCCTGGTGACCCACGAGTTGGATATCGCCATGCACGCTAACCGCATCATCCATGTACGGGACGGAAAGGTTGAAAAAGACGAAACAGTGGCGCATTGACGCCATTGCCGGCGTAAGCATCACAGCCCTCTTTTTCATCCTGAACCGCGGCGCGTACCAAAGCTTTTTCCAGGACGACGAATTCGACACCCTCAGCTGGATCGGCGGCACGCCTTTGCAGGCGTGGATCGACGGTCTGTTCAGCCCCGTTTTCAGCCCGCAGAACTTTCGTCCCGTCGGTCACTTTTACTACCTGGTGATGCACCGGATTTTTCGGCTGGAGTTTTGGCCCTATGTCTTCGTGCTCCAGCTGATCCATCTGTTCAATGTGTTTCTGGTGTGGCGCCTCGCCCGCAGACTGGGCGTTGGCCGCTTTGGCGCGTTTGCCGGCGCTGCGTTCTTCGCCCTCAACATGGCAGCCATCGATGCGTTCTGGAAGCCGATGTACATCTTCGACGTCCTCTGCTGCACGTTCTGCCTGGTCAGCGTTCTGCTGTTCGCGCATGGCCGCTGGATTCTCAGCTTCGTCGCGTTCTGGCTCGCGTACAAAGCCAAGGAAGTGGCCGTCATGCTGCCGCTGGTGCTGGCCGCGTATGAACTCTGGTTTGGGAAACTGCGCGAGCGCTGGTGGACGCTGCTGCCGTTCTTCGCGGTTTCATTATCCTTCGGCACGCAGGCCATGCTCGCGAATCGCTCGCGCGAGGACTTGTATGCGTTCCACCTGACCGTTGGGGCGGTGTTGGAAACGGCCCGCTACTACTCTTCGCGCATTCTCCTGGCGCCGTTTGCCGGTGCGGCGCTCCTCCTGCTGCCGCTCGTTTTCCGGGACCGGCGTGTGGTGTGGGGCGTCGGCTCCATGCTGGTTATGTTCATCCCGCTGCTGCTGCTGCCCGGCCGCGTGTTCTGCGCCTACACGTATGTGCCGCTGGCGTTCCTGACCGTCGCGTTTGCGGCGCTCGCGGGCCGCTATGGGCCAATCTACACCGGTGTGTTCTTTCTGCTCTGGCTTCCGCTGGACATTTCCCAGCTGCGGGTCGACCGCCGCGCTACACTCGCCATGGCAGCAGAATCACGGCCCTATTTCGAAGCTATCCAGCGGTTCGCGGCAGCGCATCCCCGCCGCCGCATGATCATTTACGACGCGCCTCCCAGCGGATACCACGACTGGGGAATCACCGGAATGGTGCGCTGCGCCTACGACGACCTCCGAGTGAATCCGCTGTTTCTGGGCTGGGCGCAGACCCCGCAGGTGATCCAGACGGGCGACTACACGCTCATGACCTGGGATCACGATAAGAAAAAGGCGCGCTTTGAACTGCACGGCGCGCCCCAGCCTTAAACGTCGAGGTTCTTCACGTCGAGCGCGTTATCTTCGATGAACTTCCGGCGGCTTTCCACGTCTTCACCCATCAGCGTGGTGAAGATCAGATCGCTTTCCACCAGATCTTCCAGCCGCACCCGCAGCAGCGTGCGCTTCTCCGGATTCATGGTGGTCTCGGCCAGCTGCTCCGCGTTCATTTCGCCCAGACCCTTGTAACGCTGCACAGTGATCTCGCGCTTGCCTTCGGTCTTCAGGTGATTCAGCAGATCGCGCCAGTTCGTCAAGGTATCGCGCCGGTCGCCCTTGATCACCACGAACGGCGGAACATTGCAGCGGCTCACCTGCTTCGTCAGCGAACGCAGCTTCTTGTACTCCGGCTGGCCCGCGAGTTCCACATCCACGAAGCGCTCGGCATTGGTGGAATCGTGATACACAATGCGCCACGCGGAATGCTCTTCATCGAAACGCCACTGCGCGTCGATTTTCGCGGCTTTCATCTGCTCCAGCAGCTGCTCCATGCCGGGCTTGTCCTGGAAGTCTTCCCGCTTATCGATGCGCAGCTGCGCATTCTGCAGGACGTCTACCACGCGCGAATCCCGCAGCCGGCGTTCCACCTTGAATGCGATCTGTTCCAGCTCGTCGAGGCTCAGCAGGAAGTTGCGCAGCTCGCCGCCTTCCACTTTCAGGGGCGACGCCGGGTCGCCGTACTCGAGCGTGAGGTTTTCCGTCGCGCGACGCATGATCTCGCGCGTGAATTCCTTCTCGTCCTTGATGTACTTCTCGGTCTTGCCCTTCTTCACGCGGTAGAGCGGCGGCTGCGCGATGTACACGTTGTTATGTGTAATCAGGTCGTTCATATGGCGGAAGAAAAACGTCAGCAGCAGCGTACGGATGTGGGAGCCGTCCACGTCCGCATCGGTCATGATGATGATCTTGTGATACCGCAACTTCGGCAGCGTGAAATCGTCTTTGCCGATGCCCGTTCCCAGCGCCGTGATCAGGGTCCGGATTTCTTCGTGGCCCAGCATCTTGTCATACCGCGCCTTCTCCACGTTCAGGATCTTGCCCTTGAGCGGCAGAATGGCCTGAAAGCGCCGGTCGCGGCCCTGTTTCGCCGTGCCGCCGGCCGATTCGCCCTCCACCAGGAACAGCTCGCACTTCTCCGGATCACGCTCCTGGCAATCCGCCAGCTTGCCCGGCAGACCGCCGGAATCAAGCGCGCCCTTGCGCCGCGTCAGATCGCGCGCTTTCCGCGCCGCTTCCCGCGCCCGCGCCGCGTCGATCGCCTTCCCCACGATCTTGCGCATCACCGTGGGGTTCTTTTCGAAATACTCGCCCAGCTTGTCGTTGACGAACTGTGTGACGATGCCCTGGATGTCACTGTTCAGCTTGCCCTTGGTCTGTCCTTCGAACTGCGGCTGCGGCACCTTCACGCTGATCACCGCGGTCAGGCCTTCGCGCACGTCATCGCCGGTCAGATTGTCTTTCACGTCTTTGAACAGCCCCGCCTGCTGTCCAAACGCATTGATGGTGCGCGTCAGAGCGCTGCGGAAACCGGAGAGATGGGTGCCGCCATCCACGGTGTTGATGTTGTTGGCGAAGCTGAAAATCGTCTCGGAATACGCGTCGTTGTACTGCAGCGCGATTTCCATGGTGACGTCGCCGCCGTTTGGACCCTTGGCTGTCGCCTCGAAGTGAATTGGCTTCTCGTGAAGAACGTTCTTGCCGGTGTTGATGTGCCGAATGAATTCTGAAATACCGCCGGCGTAAAGAAACTGGTGGTTCTTCACCGGGTCTTCGCGCTCGTCGGTCAGCGTGATCTTCAGGCCCTTGTTCAGGAACGCCAGCTGCCGCAGCCGCTGCGCCAGTGTGTCGAAATTGAACACCAGCGCATCCATGATCTTCGGATCCGGATGGAACGTGATCTTGGTACCGGTCTTGCGTCCGGCTTTGCCCGCCTGCTTCAGCGGATGCTTCGGAATGCCCTGCGAATACTCCTGGGTCCAGGTGAACCCTTCGCGCCAGATCTCGAGCGAGAACACGTCTGAGAGCGCGTTAACGCAGCTGACGCCCACGCCATGCAGGCCGCCGGAGACTTTGTAGCTGTTCGAATCGAATTTACCCCCGGCGTGCAGCTTGGTCAGCACGACCTGCGCTGCTGATACGCCTTCTTCCGCGTGAATCCCCACCGGGATGCCGCGGCCGTTGTCCAGAACCGTAATGGAATTGTCGATATGAATTGTTACGTTGATTTCCGTGCAGTGCCCCGCCAGGGATTCGTCGACGGAATTGTCGACGACTTCATACACCAGATGATGCAGACCCATCTCTCCGGTCGAGCCGATGTACATGGCCGGACGCAGGCGTACCGCTTCCAGACCTTCCAGTACTTTGATACTGCTGGCGTCGTAAATTTCCGGTGGTGCAATAACTTGGTTTGACATAAGATCGAATGCGTTTTCGTTCAGATTCTCATCGGCATGACCACGTAGCGATACTGGTCCGGCCGGACTGCTCCGTCCGCCATCGCCGGCTGCAGCTCACCGGCGCTCTTCTGGTCCTTCAATGCAAACACCAGGCTGTCCTGAGAAATGGCCCGGCAAAAATCGAGCAGGTACTGAGCGTTGAACCCAATCTCCAGTTCCGGCCCGGTGTACTCCGAAGACACACTCTCTTCGCTTTCGCCCATCTCGACGGACGACGCGAAGATCTTCACTTCGCCTTCCACGAACTGCACTCGGATGGCCCGCGACCGCTCGTCGGCAAACTGCGCCACGCGCTCAATGGCGGACCGAATCTCGCTCTTCGAAAGCCTGGCGATGTGCGAATTCTCCTTCGGCAGCACGCGCTCGTAATCCGGAAAATTTCCGGTCAGCTTGCGCGTGATCAGGAGGCGGTCGCCGAACTGGAAGAACAGATGGTTGTCGTCCCCGGAAACCACTACCCGGGCGTCCGCACCCGCTTCATCGGAGAGCTTGACGATCTCGCCCATAGCCTTGCGCGGAATCAGAGCACGGAAGCTCTGCTGGCCCGCAATGCCACTTTCCACAAACGCCAGCCGGTGGCCGTCGGTCGCCACCATGGTCATGGTTTCGTCCTTCAGCAGCAGCAGGGCGCCGTTCAGGGTAAAACGCGATTCCTCCATCGAAATGGAAAACATGGTCCGCGTAATCATCGACGACAACTGCTTCACCGGGATTTCCGCGATCGGCGCAGGCATCACCGGCAGTTCCGGAAAGCTCTCGCGCGACATCCCGGCGATCTTGGTCTTCGACCGGCCACACGTCAGGTTTGCCCAGTGGTTTTCGAGGAACTTGATATTCAGGTCCGCGTCCGGCAGCAGCCTCACGTAGTCCAGCAGTTTGCGCGCGGGCACGGTGCCGGCCCCTTCTTTTTTCACGCGCGCCGGACAGGAGCATCGAATCCCCAGCTCCAGATCCGTGGCCGTCAGCGTCACCCGGTCTCCGTGCGCTTCCAGCAGCACGTTCGACAGAATCGGAATGGTGGTCTTCTTCTCGACAACACCCTGCGAGAGGCTCAACTCGCGGACCAGATCTGCCTTGCTTACGGTAAATTCCATGAACGCGCTCCTAATACTTCCACTGAAGAAACAGATCTATTAAAACTACTTCGTATTGGTAGAGCCTGTGGAAATGTGGATGTCTCTCTAAATTATACAAAATTCAGAGACTTTCCGCCATTCCGGGGTGTTGAAGACGCATGCAAAACCAAGGGAAACCCGGCCCCGTCATGCAATTTACACAGGGCCCGCCTTCCGGCCGCGAATGCCGCTGTGGATAAAATTTGTAAGTTCATTGCAATGAGTCGATTAGGCTGTGCAATAACCTGTTCAATTCCGGATCATTTTGCCGCAGCTTCGTAATTTTCTCGATCGAGTGCAGAACCGTCGTGTGGTGCTTGCCGCCGAAGGCCCGTCCGATCTCCGGCAGCGACGCCGTGGTCAGTTCCTTAACCAGGTACATCGCCACCTGACGCGGGTAGACCACCACTTTGGTGTTGCTCTTTTCCTTCAGCGCCAGCTGCTTCATCCCGAACCGGTCCGCCACCGCTTTCTGGATGGCGTCGATGGTCACCCGCCGGTCCTGCGCATGCAGCAGATGCTTCAGATTCTGCTGCGCCATGGCCATGTTGATGTGGGCGCCGGTCAGCGATGCCACCGCCATCAGCTTCACCAGCGAGCCTTCCAGCTCCCGCACATTGGACTTCGTCCGAGAGGCGATGAAGGTCCGCACGTCCTCCGGGAGCGTCATCCCGTTGGCCTCGGCCTTCTTGTCCAGAATGGCCATCTTGGTTTCCAGATCCGGCGGCAGGATGTCGGCCATCAGGCCCCATTCGAACCGCGAGCGCAAACGGTCCACCAGACCCGGAATCTCCTTCGGCGGCGCATCGCTCGAGATCACGATCTGCTTCTGGTGATCGTGCAGTTCGTTGAAGGTGTGGAAGAACTCCTCCTGCGTGCGCTCCTTGTTGCCCAGCAGCTGGATGTCGTCGATCAGCAGCACGTCCGCCGACCGGTAGCGCTGCCGTAGCTGCGCCATTTTGTCCAGCCGTATTCCTGTTACCACCTCGTTCGTGAATCGCTCGCTCGAGGTGTACACCACGCGCAGCCGGCTCTGGAACACCAAAGCCCGCCCGATGGCATGCATCAGGTGCGTCTTGCCCATTCCCGCGCCGCCGTAAATAAACAACGGGTTGTAGCTGCGCGAGGGATTGCTCGCCACCGAGCGCGCCGCCGCGTGCGCGAATTGATTGCTCGCGCCCACCACATAGGTCTCGAAGGTAAACTTCGGGTTCAGGCTGTTCAGCGTGGCGTCGAAACCGGAGTCGATCTTCTCCTCGAGGTTGCTGGACAAATGAAAAACAGGCTCAGCCGCCTCGATTTCATATGCCACTCGGCGCAGGCCGCTCCCGAGCGAATCCAGACACCCACGAATGCGCTCTCCGTATTCCGATTCCAGCCACTGCCGCGTCTGCTGGTCGGGAACGCCCACGAAAAGTGTGGAAGCCTCCAGCCGCAGGAATCTGGTTCGGCTCACCCAGTTCTGAAAACTTTCCGCGCTCAGTACGGATTCGAGGTGTTGTTTGATCTGATCCCAGGCGTTCATCGGTGAATATCCACAGGAAAGGCACAGTTTTCCCTCACGATAGTCACAATGTGAAATCGCTGATTCCGGTGCCCGAACTCCCGAGAGTGATGAGGCGGAGGGTGTCTAACTTTTCCCTGACTGCCCGGTTCCTGCGCGGACAGCAAAAGTAGAATAACACAGAACCGGGAAAGCAAAAGGAAATTATAAACCTAGATATTTCAATTACTTAAGAGAGGTTCAGGAGCCTGGTCACGAGGCTGAAACATTCCTTCGAATCCCTGCTTTTAGCGGCTTTGGGGAGCGTCAGGATACCACAGAAGGAGATAATCCTCCCGGCAAATCTCCTGACCGCTCCCCGCAACTTCACGGATTTGAAATCCGCAATCATTTAGAACACGAACTTCAAAGCGAACTGCAGCTGCCGCATGGGAATCGCCGTGCTGCTGATGACGCCGAAACTGGCCGCCGGCTTCACGCTCGAACCCCATGTATTGCCCGGGTTGCCCCAGTTCGGATGATTGAGGACATTGAATGCCTCAAACCGGAACTGCAGGTATTTGCTTTCCGTCACCCGGAAGTCTTTCAGCGCCGAAAAATCCCAGTCGTTGCGCTTCGGCTCCGGGATGGTGTTGCGGCCCGCGTTGCCGAAGGTGCCAAACGGCTCGAGCGAGAACGCCGCCGGATTGAACCACAGCGCCGGCGTCGGGTTGCTGAGGTTCGGCGAGATGCCCGTCGCGTTCAGTCGGTCCGCGCCGTTGCCGACACCCGTGTTCGATTGGTCGTTGCCAGGCGTGGGATAGCCGGGCAGACCGCTCTGGAGGGTGTAAATGGAACCGACCTGCCAGCCGCCCAGAACTTCGTTCAGAATGCCGCCGCGGTTCATAAACTGGCGACCCGCTCCGAACGGCAGCTCGTAAAGGGCCGAGAGCACGAAGCGGTGCGGCACGTTGAACGCCGAGACCGAACGCTCGCATTCCAGACAGGCGCTGTTCTGCGGAAAGATGGTGTCGCTCTGGCCGCGGATGGCGCTGGTGTCGTCGATGCTCTTCGACCAGGTGTAAGCCGCCAGCAGGGTAACGCCGTGCGAGAGACGCTTGGTAAACTTCACGCCAAGGCTGTTGTAGCTCGATTTGCCGCCGCCCTGCACCGTCTGCATAATCCCGATGGTGTTGAACGGCAGACGCGTCGGCAGAGCGCTGGTTCCCGGCACCGGCTGATTGGCGTCGAAAAGCCCCTGCAGATCACGGCCTTGCGAACCAAGATAGCCCACTTCGAGCACCATGTTGGGCGTGAACTCGTGCTCGATGTTCATCATGTACTGCAGAATGCGCGGCGTCCGAACGTCGTAGAGCACGCCGAACAGCGTGGGATTCGGAATGCTGATGGTGGCGCCGGGTGTTACCCAGTTCGTCCAGTTCTGGCTGGGGAACGCGGAAGGCTGATTGTTATTGACGTTGTTCGCCTTGCCGCCCAGCGTGCGCGCCAGATCGAAGCGCGAGTTATAGCTGTCCTGCGAATAGAAGATACCCGCGCCCGCGCGGATGGACCACTTCTGGCTCGGCGTATACGCCACACCCAGTCGCGGCGCCCAGTCGCGGTAGTCGGTTTGGTAGAGACCTTTGCCCAGCCGGTTGTCGCGCGCCACCTGCACATTGGGGAACACGAACGGCAGGCCGTCATAGTAATTGCCTGAACCGGAGCGCACATCCACGGGCTGCAGATTCGGCGCCGTCACATTGGGAGTCAGCGAGAAGTAAGGCAGCTGGATGTTGGTCTCATGTCCGCTCCGGTCCACGAAGGGCGGAGTCAGCTCATAGCGCAGACCCATGGTGATCGTCAGGTTGGACCGGACGCGCCAGGTATCGTCGAAGTAGTACGCCTGGCTGGTGGAGCGCAGCTGCTCGAAGGCCAGACCGAAGGCCGCGTCCACTTCGGTGGGAGCGCCGAGCATGAAGCCCGCAAAGCCGTAGCCGCCCGTGTTGGTGTTCGGGTTGGCGGTGGTGCTGCCGCCCCAGTTGAAAGCAGCGCGCGGAAACTCATTGCCCAGCTGGTTATACCGGTCGCGCCGGATCTCGCCGCCGAAGCGCATGGAATGCTTGCCCCTGATCCACGAGTAATTGTCGGTGCCCTGCAGGATGGCGTCGTTGATCACGTAAGGACCGTTGGTGTTGTCGCCCCAGCCGCTGATTTCGCCCAGGTTGCGCATGTTCGGAATGCCCCACGTCAGGCAGTTGCCGGTATTCAGTCCCGGCAAACCCAGCTCGGCAACCACGTTCTCCTTGCAGCCCAGATTCAGGCCGACATCGTTATAGAACTTGTTGATGCCGAAGCGGAACTCGTTCACCTGTGTGGGCGAGATCACGCGGATGTTCGACAGCATGTACTGCGAGCCATTGGTCTGGAGCGTTCCGCCGTCAAGGCTCACGCCGGGCGAAAGGCCGCTTTCGGTGGTCCAGCTGTAGCGCCCAAACCAAGTGGATTTGGTGCTCTCGGTCCAATCGATGCGCGCCGTAAACTCGTCCTTATCCACCGTGTTGTTCACGTTCTGGATGTAATCGTTCAGGGGCGAGCCGTTGGCCGGAATCGGCTGATTCGGAACCGGCAGGAACTGCAGCATTTGCAGCGACTGCTTGGGAATCAGGCTCTGCGGAATGACGTTGTTCGGAATCGGCGTGACGTTGTAGCTGCCGTCAGCGTTTTGACTGCGTCCCGTCGGATAGTACAGCTGCGTGCCGAGCCGCGGGATCAATGAAGAGAAATCGCCGCTGCGCATGGCGAGCGTAGGAAAGCTGAAGAGGCCGTTCGAGGTCTGGCGCTGATTAAACCCCTCGAAATTGGTCATGAAGAACAGCTTGTTCTTCGCATTGAAGAGCTTCGGAATGGAAAGCGGTCCGGCCAGCGTGAACCCATACTGATTCCATTTGAATGGCTGGTTGGGCCCGTGCGCTGTGGTGAAGGCATAACCGGCCGCATCCACCTTGGAATTGCGCAGGAACTCGAACAGCGAGCCGTGATAATCGTTCGAGCCTGCCTTGGTGGAAACGTTTACCTGCGACTGTTCCCGTCCGAACTCCGCCGGATAGACGCCGGTCTGGATTTTGAACTCCTGAATGGCATCAATGGATGGTTGGAAGAGATACAGATTGAAGTTCACATCCGTGTTCTCAATGCCATCGAGCGTGTAGTGGTTGGAGGTGGAGCGGCCGCCGGCGATCGAGAATTCTTCGTGAGAACGCGTGCCGCCCTGACGATTGTCGGCCTGCTGCGCGACACCGAAACCCGTGGATACGTTCGGGCTTAATGTGACCAGCTGCAGGTAATCGCGCCCGTTCAGCGGCAATTCCACGACGCGTTTGTTCTCAATCACAGTGCCGACGGTGGCGTTCTCCGTGTTCAACTGTTCGGCGGCGCCGCTGACCACCACCGATTCGCTGACGGCTCCGATTTCCAGAATGAAATCGACGCGAGCGGTTTGCTGTACCTGCAGCGGAATATCCGTGCGCGCCGAGGCCTTGAAGCCGGTGGCTTCCACGCGGACGTTGTACTGCCCGGGACTGAGAGAAGGAAAAGTATAAAGGCCGTCGGCATTGGTCTTGTCGGTGCGGACGGCGTTGGTTGCCTGGTTGGTTGCCGTGACTCTTGCGTTGGCAACGATCGAGCCCGAGGAATCCTTCACCTCGCCGGTGATGGTTCCAAAAGTCTGGGCGGAACAGAGCATGGCGCTGCAGAGCGCAGCGGTGCAGATGAAAAACAAACGCATCATGGGTCTCCCTGGACCGCCGCAAGCGAAGCAGCGGTCATTGCCCGAATTATAAGATGCGGATGTCCGAAATTGCTAGCGGGTCAGCCCGAACGCGAGGATGTTCGCTCCGGCCGCGACGGCGACCAACTGTTTGCCGTCGAAGCTGTACGTCATGGGCGAAGCCTTCCACAGCGAGTTGGTCTGGAAGCTCCAGAGGGTGGCTCCGGTACGCGCATCCGCCGCAGCGAAAGCACCGCTGTCTTCCCCGTAAAACACCACGCCAGTAGTGGTGGCGAGCGTTCCACCCCACGAAACTGCCAAGCCAACCTGCGGAACTTCCCACGAGACCTTTCCGGTTTGTATGTCGATGGCGCGCAGGATGCGTTCCGGCTTTCCATCAGGCGCTCCGCGCTGTGCCCCGCCGAGGAACGTGCGTCCGGCTTCCCACTCGCTTACGGGGCGCTTGCTGTAGATGCTGCACTTCTCATAGGTCTGCACGTAGAACAGCCCGGTGGCCGGGTTGTAAGAGGGCGAGAACCAGTTCGTGGCGCCATCCTGCGAAGGACAAACGCGTGTACCCTTTTCGCTCGGCTCCTGTCCGGCAATTTTCACGGGACGTCCATCCGAGCCAATGCCGCTGGCCCATGTCAGCGTGCGGATGAACTGTTTGCCGAGCAGCAGCTCGCCGGTGGTGCGGTCCCAGACATAGAAGAAACCGTTGCGATTCGCCTGCACCAGCAGTTTGCGCGGTTGCCCTTTCCAGTCGGCATCGACGACCACGGGAGTTTCCGTAGCGTCCCAGTCCCACAGATCGTGCGGCGTTGTCTGGTAATGCCATTTCAGCTTGCCGGTCTTCGCATCGAGGGCCAGGATGCAGTCGGAATACAAGTCGTCGCCGCCGCGCTGGTCGCCGTTGTAATCGTCACCGGGGTTGCCGGTCGGCCAGTAGAGCATGTCGGAAGCGGCATCGTAGGTTCCGGTGAACCAGGTGACCGCGCCGCCGTGATCGATGCCATTGCCTTCCCACGTCTCCGAGCCCTTCTCTCCACGCGCCGGAACGGTCCAGAAGCGCCAAACTTCCTTGCCGGTCTCCTGGTCGTAGCCAGCCACGAACCCGCGCACGCCTTCTTCCCCGCCGGCGGTCCCGGAGATCAGCAGCTTACCGGCGACCAGTGGCGCGGACGTGGCGTTATAGTTCTTGTGCCAGTCCGCCATTTCGGTTTCCCATATGACGTCGCCGGTGGCTCGATTGAGGGCGAGCAGATGCGCGTTATCGGTCACCATGAACACGCGATCGCCAGCCACCGCGACGCCGCGATTAATCCCGCTGGCCGCATTGCCGATCAGGCCGCGCGTACGAGGACGCTGGAAGTGCCAGATCTGACGTCCGTTGCCCGCGTCCAGAGCATAGCATTCGTTTCCGCTGGTCACGAACATCACGCCGCCCGAAACCACCGGCGTGACTTCCAGGTTCGCGGTGTTTGGCAGCGAGAACATCCACTTCGGAGCCAGCGTGGCGACGTTTGAGGGATCGATCTGTTTCAGCTGGGTGAAGCGATTGCCGCCGGGATCACCGTTATAGGTGCTCCAATCGACATCGGACGTCACTTCGCGATAGCCGCTCGCGTTCTTCCGCAGCAGATGTAGGCGATTGTCGTCGGTTCGCAGCTGTACATCGGCCGAGGTCTGATTGAGAACCAACCCTTCCAGAGTTTTTCCGCCACTGATTGTGAACGATCCGCGAACCGGCTTCATTCCGGTGACTCGCCGCAGCGAGCGGAGGAACGTAATCAGGTTCTTCATCTCCGCGTCGTCCACTTTGTTGGGCGGCATGCCACGCGCGGGAAGTCCCTCGTGAATGAGGTTAGCCAGCTGCGCGTCATCGCGCGTGGTGAGACGGCGGATGATGGGCGGCCCAAGTTCGCCGCCATTGCCATCGGCGCCGTGACAGCCGGAGCAGCGGCCTTCGAAACTGGCACGGCCAGCCGCTGTTGCCGAGGCGGCTGGCGCCTGAGCGAATGCAGCAACGGGAACAAGCAGCAGGATTACGAGTGAAGAGGAACGAGTGAAAGAGCTCATGCAGCAGTCGATGGCTCTATCGTGTCACGTTTCTCCTGCTTCTCCTCTTCCGAGTTTTCCTGCTCGCCTTCGCCTTTGGTCTCTGGCATGGCGATCTGGTAGAGAATACCTCCGCCGACGGCAACACCCGAAAGCGCCCAGAAGCTGACGTTGAAGCCCGCGGCTTTGGCCAGCCAGCCGAAGCCGGAGTTGCTGGCGAAGACGCCGAGGCCCATCGCCGATTGAACGGCGCCCTGCAGGAAGTTGAATCGGCCCGTGCCTTTGGCGAGATCGGCGACTACGAGAGTCATCAGTACGCCGTAGATGGCCATGGCAACGCCATCGAAGGCCTGCAGCGAGATCAAATAGAACGGACTGTGGCTGATAACGGTGAGAGCGTTGCGCACGGCGAGGAAGGCGAAGGCAATCAGGAACAGCGGCTTGCGACCCCAGCGATCGGCCAGCTTACCTGCGTAGAGCGCCACGACGATCATGACGGCTTCCGCCACCACGACGGAAGCGGCCACCTGCCACGCCGAGCCCTTCTTATTTCCCTGCGAGAGAATCTCGCCGACCAGTGGCAGCGTCGCTCCGTTCGAAATGTTGAACAGCGCAATGGAGAGCGTAAAGATGATGATGCGCTTGTCCTTGAAGAGTTCGCGGAAGCCGCGCACTTCGCCCTGCTCGCCGGTTCCGCCGCGCGCGGCGTCATCGCTGACATCCTCGGCGCGAATGAATATAACGGCGACGGCCATGCCGGCTGCGAATACCGCGGCAGCGAAGAAGATCCCCTGCAGCGCGAGCATGGTTCCGACGACACCGGCCGAAAGGGCAAAGATCATGTTGCCGGTGTGAGTGAAACTCTCATTGCGGGCGACGCGGCCGGTCAGCTGGCTGTGATCGACCAGGCCGAGAGCAAACGCGGAGGTGACAGCGGGAAAGACGGTGACCGCAAGCCCGATGACCAGCTGCACGGCCACCTGAATTCCATATGACGGGAAAATCGCAATGGCAAGCGCGCTCAATGACACGGTGATGGCCGCGGCGGCGGTAAGCGCCTTCTTGTGCTGCGACTGGTCCACATGGTTGCCCGCTACGCTCTGGAAAAGAATGCCGGTTAGCGACTGACACGCGAGCAGCGTGCCAATCTGGCCCGGATTCCAGTGACGGATGCGAGTGTAGAAAACGGACAGAAAAGGTCCAAGACCAGTCTGAATGCCCGCGTTACAGAAGTTGAGCGCGTCGAGCGCGCGGAGGCTTCGGGTTTTTTCTTCCGGCATGTTTCAGGCCCTGCTGGCAAGAGGAGCGGCGATGGATTCAAGCGACTTTCTTTCGGCGGCCACGCCAAGCTTTGCTTCCACGAGGCCGCCCACAACCATGAGAACGGCACCGGCGATGTAACCCCAGAACAACGCATTGCGGGAACCGGTGCCAATCAGATAGCCAAACAAAGCGGGTCCGCCAACGCCGCCGGCCAGAGTGCCGAGTGCGTAGAAGACGGCAATGGCAAGCGCGCGTATTTCGAGCGGGAAGATCTCGCTGACGGTGAGATAGGCGGAGCTGGCGGCCGACGAGGCAATAAAGAAGATGACGGTCCACGAAAGCGCCTGCTCGGTGAGCGTCAGCATGCCCTGGCGGAACATCCAACTGGTGAGAGCGAGCAGAATTCCGGACGTGACGTACGTGAGCGTGATCATGATGCGGCGGCCGACGGTATCGAAGAGGCGCCCAATGGAAAGCGGCCCAAGGAAGTTGCCGAGCGAGAGCGGCACCAGATACAGCCCGAGCGACTCGGCAGGAACGTGATAGTACTGCAGCAGCACGAGGCCGTAAGTGAAGAAAACGGCGTTGTAAAAGAACGCCTGCGTGACCATCAGCGTGAAGCCGAGGACAGAGCGCGTGCGGTGTTCATTCACCATGCTGTCCCAGACTTCTTTCCAGGGCGTGGAATGGCGCACCTGCAGCCGCAGCGTGTCATGCACCGGTTCAAGCTTTTCGCGGTGGTGTGTGGTGACATGCTCCTCGATATCGCCGACGATCTTCTCGGCTTCGTCTTCGCTGCCGTGGATCATCAGCCAGCGCGGGCTTTCAGGAACGTGGCGGCGCATAAACAGAATGATTGTGCCGAGCAGCGCGCCGATGCCGAAGGCGAAGCGCCAGCCGAGATCGATGGGAAACAAGCCGGGCCGCAACAGGATGATGGACGCGCCGGAGCCTAAACCCGCGCCTATCCAAAAAGTGGAGTTGATGAGCAGATCGACATGGCCGCGAACGCGCGCGGGGATCAGTTCGTCGATGGCGGAGTTGATGGCGGCATATTCGCCGCCAATGCCCGCGCCGGTGAGCACGCGAAACACGGTGAAGCTGGCGAAGTTCCACGAGAACGCAGTGGCCGCCGTCGCTGTGAGATAGAGCAGCAGCGTGACGGTGAACAGCTTCTTGCGGCCGAGCCGATCGGTGAGGTAACCGAAGAAGAGAGCGCCGACCACCGCGCCCGCAAGATAGAAGGTTGCGGTTAATCCGATTTCCGCATCCGAAAATCCGAGAGTACGCGGATTCTTGAGGATGCCGGAAAGGGAGCCGGCCAGTGTGACCTCTAATCCATCGAGCAGCCACGTGATGCCGAGCGCGATCACGATCATCCAATGCCAGCGGCTCCACGGAAGGCGATCGAGTCTGGCGGGAACCTGGGTTTCGATAAATTGCTCTGGTGCCATCACGTTGCGAAAAGCCGGGCATCTCTCCTGCCGATCCGTTCGCTACTCTGATAGGAAGCGCACATGAGAGTGGAACTGGCCGGCGACCGCCGGATTCGCACGCGAAACAAGGTGATGTATCGCGTGGCGCACTGGCCAATCTGGATCGCAGTGTTCTTTCTTGCACCGGGTCCGTGGACGTTCGATTTATTCGCGCACGGCATCAGCGGCAAACAGGCGGCGTGGCTCTGGCTGGTGATGGCATGCACAGCTGTGGCGGGATTACTGGGCAAGCTGCCCGGCGTGGAACCGGCGCCGTACATCATTCGATTTGTGGAAGACAAACCGAACCCAATCTACCGGCGCATTTGCTACACGTTCGCGTGGTGCGCCGTGGTGAGTTATGCGTTGCTGAACTTCACCGGACTGCTGCTGGCGGTAATCACGGGCCAGTGGTATCTGCGACAGATTTATGACACGGCTTACTTTCCGCTGGCGTCGGTGATTCTGCTGCTGGGCGCGACGGGACGGCTGCCAAGAGTGAAGCCATCGACGCGCGGAGAAGGGCACGAGCGCCGCTACTTCTACGGATCGGTCTGGGCGGTGTGCATGGCGCAGCCGGTGCTGGGAGTCCTGTGGAGAATTTTGCCGCACGCGCGCTGGGCGGACGTTCTCAAGATTCTGGTGTTCACCGGCATTCTGGCGGCGGTGGGGAAGATGGCGGAACGAGGGCTGCTTCCGCGCACGCGGCCGATTGTTCCGGGCGAGCTGGCGATCGCCGACTGACCGCAAGCAATTCCGCGATTGCACCGGCGACCAGTTTCGGATGGTCGAGTTGGATCCAGTGGCCGCAGTTTTCCACGCGGCGATAGGCAACGCCGGGAATGGGCTCGGTGTGTTCGTAATCGGAACACAGGGCCAGGGCGGGAATGCCGGGCGGAATGGCGAGCGCCGCGGCCGCTTCGGAATTCGCGGGGAGCGCGGATAAATAATCCGCCATCGCGCGGAAACATTTCGGCTGGCACCAATGGGCCTGGACCACAGGCCAGAGTTCAGGCGGAAGCTTGCGGACTTCGCGCGTGAGACCATCGGCGACGGAAGCTCCCTGGCCGGCGCTGAATTTTGCAAGCAGGCGCGGCAGGGCGCGGGAGCCGGAGAGCAGACGCGCCAGCGCAAAACGAACGACGCCAAAGCGAGCGAGCGTGGCGCCGCGGCGAGAAAGCTGAACGCCGCGCGCGAGGCGGCGGCGGTTGGCGTCAGTAAGTGGAAACCAATCGGAGACGGGAACGGCGTCCACAAAAAGGAGACCCGCTACTTCGGCGGGATACTGCGCGGCGAACTGCCGGATGACCAGTCCACCGAAGGAATGCCCCACCAGCAGCCAGGGCGCGGGCACCTGTGCATTGTGCAGCAGATTGTGCAGCTCCTGCACAATGTTGTGCAGCGTGCGCGGCGAGCGGGCCGGCTCGCTCCAGCCTAAACCGGCGCGATCGTACGACACAACGTCAGCAAAATGAGCAACTTCGGCCAGTACGGGTTGCCAGCTGACGGAAGAACCGGCGATTCCCGCTTCCAAAACCACGGTGATTCCGGGCGTTGTGCATTGTGCAGAATTGTGCACTTTTTTGATGTGCAGTCCGTTGCACAACCGGCCTAGAGGAGGGAAGCGGCGGGTATCGCGGAACGAACCCAATCGCTGATAGAGCCAGCCGATGGCGAAGGGAGCAGCCGCCAGCAAGACCAGGCCAACCATGCTCTGACTATAGCGCACGGACTAAACACCACAATGCTGTGGTGTTACGATGAAGGCATGGTGCGCGACGGGCTTTTTGTGCAGCAGCGCTGGGACGCTTACACCCCGGAAAATCACGAAGCATGGCGCCGGCTTTATGCCAGGATGCTGCCGCGGTGGCAGCGGTATGCGAACCCGCATTTCCTGCACGGCGTTGAATCGCTGTGTCTGAACCCGGGGCAGGTTCCGCGGCTGGACGAAGTGAACCGGTTCCTGTGTCCGCTGACGGGCTTTCAGGCGAAGGCGGTGAGCGGATACATTCCGGCGTTTCTGTTCTTCGACTGCCTGCGCAACCGGTCGTTTCCGACAACGGTGACGATCCGCGATTCCGGCAACCTGGATTACCTGCCGGAGCCGGACATTTTCCACGACATTGCCGGGCATGTTCCGATGCACACCGACCCGGCGTTCGCGGAGGCACTGGTGCGTTTTGGAGAGTGCGCGCATACGGCGGCGGAGCTGGCGGCGGGCATCCGCGACGAGCACGAACAGATGCGGCGGCTGACCAGCATCATCCGAGCGATGGCGCGCTTCTTCTGGTTCACGATTGAGTTCGGGCTGATGCGTGGACGCAACGGGCTGAAGTGCTACGGCAGCGGACTGCTGAGTTCCTTTGGAGAGATTGAGCATGCGATCGATTCGCCGGAGGTGCAGCGCTATCCGATTCAACTGGAATGGGCGGTGAACCAGAGCTTCGAGATCGACCATTTTCAGCCGCTGCTGTTCATTGTGGATTCATTCGACCACCTGTTCACGCTGGTGGACCAGTTGGAGAAGTGGATGCGGGAAGGGAAGCTGAACAACGTGGCGCCGGGCGAGCCGCGGATTGACGAGCGGGATCTGCGAAGCTTTCTGGTATGACGTTTCGCCGCTCTTTAGCTCTGCTCACCGGAGTTTTGTCCTGCACGTTTTCGCCGGCGCAGACGCCGAAGAAGCATCTGCTGGCGATCGGCGATGTGCGCACCGGGTTTCAGCACGATTCGGTTTCGCATGCGCTGGCGACGATCGAGCGGCTGGGACGCGAATCGGGCGACTTCATCACGTATATCCGCACGGATTCCCAGCTGCTGACGAAGCAGCCCATTACCGTGGGCGAGCGGAAAAATGTGAACGGGAAGAACCTGAATTACTTCGATGCGATCTTCTATATCGGAACAGGCGAAGGCGATCTTTCGGCGCAGCAGAAGAGCGATCTGCTCTCATTCATTAAAGAAGACGGCAAGGGCTTCATCGGCGCGCACACGGGCGACGACGCTTACTTTACGTGGCCGGAGTTTGGCGAGATGATCGGCGGGTATTTCGACAACCATCCATGGGGCGTGTTCGATGCGCCGGTGATTGTGGAAGACCCGAACTTTCCGGCGATGAAGGGTCTGCCGCACGCCTTCACCATCCATGACGAGATCTACGAGCATAAGAACTTCTCGCGGGACAAGGTGCACGTGCTGGCGCGTCTGGATGCGAGCAAACTGGATTTCACGAAACCGGAGATTCACCGAAGCGACCGGGATTTTCCGGTGGCGTGGGCGAAGATGTACGGCAAGGGGCGCGTGTTCTATTCGACGTTCGGCCACACCGACGAAGCGTGGGACGATCCACGGGTGCAGAAGATGTATACCGAAGCGATTCGATGGGCGCTGCGTCTGACGGGCAGCGACGTTACAGCCGGCGGGCGATGAAGCGAAGACGGCGGTAATCGGCAAACCAGCGGCCGTCACGATAGAGCAACGGGCGCAGATCGGCTTCCACTTCCTCAACCGGACGCTGATTATCGGGACGGTACATGGCGATCCACTCGCGCATGCCGCTTTCGCCGCCTTCAAGGGGCGTGAGTCGATCGAAGAGCATCATGAGTTCGACTTCGAGACCATGCCGCTCCAGCACGGCGCTGTACTCGGAAACGGACGGAAAGTAATTGGTCATCTTCGACTGGACTGCGCCGACGATGGCGGCGATGTTGCCTTTGCCGCCCATTTCGGCGACGAAGCGTCCGCCGGGCTTCAGCGCGAGGGAGATGGCTTCGGCGACGGGGTCGGGATCGAGCATCCAGTGCAGGGCCGCGTTGGAGAACGCCGCATCGAATTTCTGTTCCGTGCGGAAGAGCGCGGCGTCGGTCAACTGGAAGCGGAGTTTGGGGAAGTTCTGGCGCGCCTGCGCGATCATGGCGGGCGACGCATCGATGCCGAGAACCTCGGCTCCGGCTTCGGTCATCTTCGAGGCGAGCTGACCGGTGCCGCAGCCGACATCGAGAATGCGCTCACCGGGCTGCGGCTTCAGCAGTGCGAGTACGTCGGCTCCGTACTGCCAAACGAAGCCAAACGAACCCTGATACTGTGTGGAATCCCAATCAACGGGGCGTATGCTCATTTGAGTTTGCTCAGAATGCGGTCGTGAATCCAGTGGGCGTCCCACCACTCGACGGGGTTCACCTGCACGCCATCCACCTGCATGCTGAAGTGCAGATGATCGCCGCCGGCGAGACCGGTGGATCCGGATTTTCCGATCGTCTGACCGCGCTTGACCGTTGTCGCCCACCTTCACCGCGAATTCGCTCATGTGGCCGTAGATGGTCTGCAGGCCGTAGCCATGATCGATCACGACGCAGTTGCCATAAATGCCGAGGTCGGAGGCCCAAAGGACTTTGCCATCGTTCGAAGCGGGGATGGGCGTGTGGGCGACTTTGGCCAGGTCGAAACCGAGGTGGACCTGCTCATCTACTTTCTTGCCTTTATATATGTAGCTGCGGCGATCGGCGAAGTAAGACTTCCACGGCGGAGTTGACGAGCGGCAGGAAGGCGCCGGACCAGAGCATGCGGGGCTCGGTCTGCAGACGCAGATCGGCGAGCGTCTGGTTGTTCTTGTCGCGCAGCTCGCGGTTGATTTTGAGGAAGCGCTGCAGCAGATCTCCCGAGCCGTTGGGCTCGATCTGGTTGTCGACTTTCTTGAGAAACTTATCGTCGATCTGGATATCGCGCGAGCGGAAGGGCTTGGCTTTGATTTTGGTGCGGAAAGATGCGTAGGCCACGGTGCCGGCGGCGTTCATGACGTAGACGCGCGGTTCCGTGGTGACCGGCATGTTCCAGGGATACGGGAAGAGGCTGAAGCGCTGCTTATCCGGCGCGGAGGGAAGAGGGAAGCTGCGGTAGCGCGCTTCGCCGAGCTGCACGCCGGCATCGGTGACCAGTCTCCGGTAGGCGTAAAGACGACGAGTTCGGAGCCGCCCTGAGTAGATCTGGTGCTCTTCGCCATCGGCGCTGACATGGGGCGCGGTGGTGACGACGTTAACGTCCCACGAGAGGGAATTTTCTTCGCCGCGGAAATCGTTCGAGGTGGTCTCGACGGTGATCTTCGCTTTACCGTCTTTCAGATCCGGGGCGTCTTTCTTGCCGAAGGTGACGACCTGCACTTCGGGCGGGACCTGATAGCGCGTGAAGAGGAAGCGATGCGCCGTTTTGGTCTGCAGGAGCACGGTGGATTTGTGGCCGTTTTGTTCGATGAAGGCCTGAAGTTTGCGGATGCCGTGCGGATTGGTAAGCACCAGATGCACGGGCGTATCGATGCCGACGGTGGGAACGGCGGGAGTAACCGCGATGTGCGTTTCGGTGGAAAGAGCCAGCAGCAGCAGCGGCGCGGCGATGAGTAAAACAAGAACGAAGACGAGCGTGAATTTTACTTTTTGGTCCAAGTGTCGATCCAGTCGATGAAAGTTTTGTACCAGAGCAGGGAGTTCTGCGGCTTCAATACCCAGTGTCCTTCATCCGGGAAGACGAGCAGCTGCGAGGGTACCTTTTGCAGCTGCAAAGCGGTGAAGAGCTGCAGGCCCTGGCCGTAAGGGTACGCGGAAATCGAGTTCGCCGTGGATGACGAGCGTTGGCGTTTTGAATTCATTGGCGAAGAGGCTGGGCGACCAGCGGTTGTATACCTCCGGGCTTTCCCAGGGCATGCCGCTGAACTCCCACTTGGGGAACCACAGCTCTTCGGTTTCGCCGGCCATGCTGCGCAGATCGTAGACGCCGGCGTGGGAGACGAGCGCTTTGAAGCGCGTGGAATGGCCAAGGATCCAATCGACCATGTAGCCGCCGTAGGAGCCGCCGGCCGCGGCCATGCGGTCCTTATCGGCGTAAGGCAGCGCGGCTACCTGATCGACGACTGCCATGATGTCTTCGTACGCTTTGCCGCCCCAGTCGTTATTGATGTCGTCTATGAATTTCTGACCGTAGCCGGTGCTGCCGCGTGGGTTGGGCATCACGACGACGTAGCCGGCGGACGCGAAGACTTCGGGGTTCCAGCGATAGCGACCAGTCCTGCCCCCAGGCGCCCTGCGGGCCGCCGTGAATGAGGAAGAGCACGGGGTACTTTCTTTTCGGATCGAAGCCGGCGGGCTTCACGAGGAAGCTCTGGACGTTGGCGTCTTCGGCGCCTTTGGTGGAGAGCTCTTCGTAAGGGGTGAGCTGGTGCGAAGAGAGCAGCGCGTCATTGAAGTGCGTGAGCACGGTGGCGGCGCCCCCGCGGGAAGAAGCGCTGCAGATCTCAACGGGCGCGGAGCCGGTCTGGCGGGTGAAGACAATGGTCTTGCCATCGTGGGTGAACTGCATGTCGTCGAGCATGCTGTCGCCGCTGATGGCGATTTTGGAACCGCCGCCATCGATGCTGATGAATTGGATGGCCTGGCGGCCGCGGTCTTCGGCGGTGAAGAAGATGCGGGTGGAATCGGGAGACCAGGCGAAGCTGTTCACCCAGCGATCCAGCCAGTCGGTAAGGACGCTGACCTTGCCGGTGGCGCGCTCGAGCAGCATGAGGCGCAAGCGATCGCTTTCATAGCCCGGCGCGCGCCTGGGCGCGATACGCGATGTATTTGCCATCGGGCGAGTACTGCGGCGAGCTGTCGGCAGCGGGGTTGGTGGTGATGGGGACGGCTTTGGGTTCGCCGGTCGAGCGGGACGGTATAGAGATCGGAATTGGTGCTGGTGGCGGGCACTTCGTCGGCATTGCGGGCGAAGCAGAGCTCTTTGCTGTCGGGGGAGATAGCGTAATCTTCCGGGCCGCCGAGGGAGAACGGAGGCACGTCGCGATCGCCGGGCGTGAGATCCCGCGCGTCTCCGCCGTCGACTGGCATGACGAGCACGTGGCTGCGGCGCGCACCCTGCCAGGAGGTCCAGTGACGGTAGAGGAGGTGGGTGATGAGACGCGCTTTGACGGGATTGTTTTTGGCGTCATCGATCTTCTTCTGATTGCACGCATCGTCGGCGCCGCAATCGGGAAAGACGTCGCTGAGGAAGACGAGCAGTTTGCCATCAGGGGAGATGAGCTCGCCGGAGGCTTCAGTGGAGAGATGGGTGAGCTGGGTGCGGGTGGCACCGGTGAGATCGGTGGACCAGATCTGGGAGGAGCCGCCTTTGTCGGAGGTATAGAAGATGAGTTTGGAATCGGGCGACCAGCGCGGGCGGTCGTTGGAATCGGCGGGATCGGTGAGTTCCTTCGGATCGCCGCCCTGGATGGGCACGGTGTAGATGTGGGATTTCTTCTTGTTGGCGGCCGTATCGACCGTTACGGCGGAGAAGGCGACCAGGCGGCCATCGGGAGAGATCTGGGGATCGGCAACGCGCGTGAGCTGGAGGAGAGTCTGGACGTCGAACGGAGCTTTCTGCGCGAAGGAAGCAGCGGCACCAAAGAGAAGGACGCGCAAGATTCTCATCAAGATTAGATCTTACCGTTGGCGTGTGTGGGGCGCGTGGACGGGCGCTGCATGAGCAGCAAACCATCTTGATTCGGGAGGGCGGAGTTCCTTCAACGCAGTACTAAGACGGCCGCTGGCTCGGATAGAATATTCGGGGGTTCACCACATGCAACGACGGGAATTTCTGGCGGCTGGGATCGCGGGGCTGGCGGCGCAGGCGTACGCGCAGGATAAGGTGCGGCGAGTCGGATTGATTGGCTGCGGATGGTACGGCAAGATCGATCTGCTGAGGCTGATTCAGGTATCGCCTGTGGAAGTGGTTTCGCTGTGCGATGTCGATAAGAATATGCTCTCGCAGGCGGGCGAGATTGTCGCGGGGCGGCAGAAATCGCACCGGACGCCGCGTCTGTATGCCGATTACCGGGAGATGCTGCGGGCGAAGGATCTGGATTTGGTGCTGATTGCGACGCCGGACCACTGGCACGCGCTGCCGATGATCGAAGCAGTGAAGAGCGGGCTGGACGTCTATGTACAGAAGCCCATCAGCGTGGATGTGGAAGAAGGCCGCGCGATGCTGGCGGCTGCGCGGAAGTACGGGCGCGTGGTGCAGGTGGGGATGCAGCGGCGCAGCACGCCGCACCTGGTGGAAGCGCGCGAGCAGGTGGTGGCGCCCGGGAGGCTGGGCAAGGTAGGGCTGGTGGAGATCTGCTGTTACTACCACATGCGCGCGACGGGGAATCCGCCGGACACTGCGCCGCCGCCGAATCTGGATTACGAGAAGTGGACGGGACCGGCGCCGATGCGTCCGTACAATTCGCTGGTGCATCCGCGGACATGGCGCGCGTTCATGGAGTATGGCAACGGCATCGTGGGCGACATGTGCGTGCATATGTTCGACATGACGCGGTGGATGCTGGACCTGGGGTGGCCGACGAGCATTTCGTCGGTGGGCGGCATTCTGGTGGACAAGGCGAGCAAAGCGAATATCAGCGATACGCAGACGGTGACATTCCGGTATCCGGAGCTGGATGTGGTGTGGCAGCATCGCTCCTGGGGCGAAGCGGCAGATCCGAAGTATCCGTGGGCAGCGACGTTTTATGGCGACAAGGGGACGCTGAAGGCGGATGTGTACGGCTACGATTTCAAACCGGAGAAGGGCGATCCGATCCGGCGCGACGTGAAATATGAGTACGAGCAGTTTCCGGAAGACAAGACGGAAAAGGATCTGGAGCGGCACGTCGCGCCGGCGATTCGGCGGCATATGCAGAACTTCCTGGCGAACATCGATTCGCGTGGGAAGCCGGTGTCGGATATCGAGCAGGGGTACATTTCGACGGCGAGCTGCATCCTGGGGAATGTGTCGATGAAGCTGGGGCGGAGTTTGACGTGGGATGCGGCTGGGCACCGGGTGGTGAACGACCCGGAGGCGAACCGGCTGCTGGCGCGGCCTTATCGCGCGCCGTATGTGCATCCGATGGCGTAAAGCCGGCGCTGCCTGGTGGCGAGGCGGATCGCGACGGCCTTGTGCGATCTGATGGAGCGAGCGGTTTCGCTATACTGAGGATCGAAACTCGACCGGCGGGCGCGTAGCTCAGGTGGATAGAGCATTTGCCTTCTAAGCAAAGGGTCGCAGGTTCGAGTCCTGCCGCGCCTACCAATCTCCTCCGCCCACTATGCGTAGCGAACGCATAGAATGTTTGGCGATGAGGCACTCCGGACGGTTCGCGTGGTTTCTGATTGCCGCAGCGCACGGCACGATACTCAATGCGCAGGGGCCGCCGGCGGCGGTCAATATGCCGGGCGGACCGGGCAGCGAGGTGACGCGGAGAGTCTGCGGGGCCACCTGCCATGGACTCGACATCATCATGAGCAGCGGGCGCTCGCGCGACCAGTGGACGGCCGTGGTGAATTCCATGATTGCGCGCGGGGCAAAGGCAACCGACGCTGAGACGGTGCAGATTGCCGAGTACCTGAATGCGCATTTTGGACCGAACTTCGTCCCGGCGACGGAATCGGCGAGCGCGCGGCGGGTGGACCGGCCAGTGGCGACGAAAGGTCCGGGGCCGCTGGGTGCCGGGGCGGCGGACTCGCACGTGGTGGACAAAGCCGGTGCGGATCGCGGGAAGACGCTGTACATCGCGGAGTGCATCACGTGCCACGGAAATCGGGCGCGGGGCGGCAACTCGAATCTGCCGGCAAACCAGCAGGGCGCGGATCTGGTTAGGTCGCTGGTGGTGCTGCACGATCGCTACGGCGACGAGATCGGGAAGTATCTGGCGAAAGGGCATCCCCTGCAGAGCGGCCGGCCGAGCGCGGCGCTGACGAAGGCGCAGATCGGCGATCTGGCAGATTATCTGCACCAGCGCGTGTTCTTTACGCTGCGGGGCGGGCCGGAGCTGCAGATCCAGAACATCCTGGTGGGCGACGCGAAGGCGGGTGCGGCGTACTTCCAGGGCGCGGGACGGTGCAGCGGGTGCCATTCGGCGAAGGGCGACATGGCGGGGATCGGAGCGAAGTACGATGCCCCAACGCTGCAATCGAAGGTGCTGTTTCCGCGCACGGTGGGATTCGGGCGGCCGGGGACGCGCGCCACGCAATCGAAACAGGTGACGGTGACCGTGACGCAGCCCGACGGGAAGGTGACGGAGGGCGTGCTGGATAAGCTGGACGACTTCAACGTGTCACTGCGGGACAGCAAAGGCGAGTACCGGGCCTTCGCGATTACGCCAGGAATGAAGGTGGTGAAGCACGATCCCTATGCGGTGCATGTGGAGCTGCTGGACCAGTACACCGATAAACAGATTCACGACGTGGTGGCTTACCTGGAGTCTTTGAAATGATGCGGAACGGATGGCAGCTGAGGGTGGCGATGTTGCTGGCGCCGGTGGTAATGAGCGGCCAGTCGCTGGACCGGGCGAAGCTGCTGGCTCCTCCCGTGGACACGTGGGCGAGCTACAACGGGGATTACTCGGGGCGGCGGTTCAGTCCGCTGACAAAGATCAACGACCGGAACGTGAAATCCATGAGTTTCGCGTGGGCGTACCGCGCGAACCCCGGGCCGGGACTGGGCGGGCCGGTAAAGGCGACGCCGGTGCTGGTGGACGGCGTTTTGTACTTCACGGTGCCGGACCACGTATGGGCCATCGATGCGCGATCGGGGCGCGAGATCTGGCACTTCGCCTGGGATTCGAAGGGCGGGATTCACATCGGGAACCGCGGAGTGGGGGTTTACGGTTCGTGGCTTTACTTCGAGACGCCGGACTGCAATCTGGTGTCGCTGAATTTGAAAGACGGCAAGCAGAGATGGCACACGCCGATCTGCGACATGGACCAGATGTATTTCGGCACGGTGGCGCCGCTGGTGATCAACAACCACGTGATTACGGGCGTGAGCGGCGACGATCTGGACATTCCGGGCTATATGGAATCGCACGACCCGGAGACGGGGGCGCGGCAGTGGCGGTGGTATGCGCACCCGCAGCCGGGTGAGCCGGAGGCGAAGAGCTGGCCGAATGTGGACGCGATGATGCACGGTGGCGGGATGACGTGGGGCGCCTCGGCATACGACCCGGATCTGAACCTCTTGTATTTCGGGACGGGAAATCCCCAGCCGGTGATCGCCGGCAAAGGGCGGATGGGCGACAACCTGTATACGGAATCGATTGTGGCGGTGAATCCGGATACCGGGAAGCTGAAGTGGTATTTTCAGCCTTCGCCGCACGATACGCACGATTGGGATGCGATTGAATCGCCGGTGCTGATTGATGGAACGGTAGGTGGTGCGAAGCGGAAGCTGCTGGCGCAGGCGAGCCGCAACGGATACTTCTTCGTGCTGGACCGGACGGACGGGAAGAACATGCTGACAAGCAAGTTTGCGAAGGCGAACTGGGCGAAGGGCATGGATGCGAAAGGGCAGCCGATTCCGAACCCGGAGAAGATGCCGCAGATTGCGGGGGCGCTGGTAGCACCGAATCAATCGGGTGCGGCGAACTGGCCGCCGCCCAGCTTCAGTCCGGCGACGGGGCTGTTCTATGTCAATGCGACGGACGCATACAGCGTGTATTACATCTTCGACGACGACGACAAGCCGGAAGGATGGGGCGGCAACGATCGCGGCGGATGGTCGCAATCGACGCTGCGGGCGATCGATTATCAGACGGGGAAGATTCGCTGGAGCCATGCGTGGGAAGGCACCGGCGGGCCGCGTTCGGGAGTGCTCTCCACGGCAGGGAATCTGGTGTTTGCGGCGGACCCGTCAAACAATCTGGTGGCGTTCAATGCAACGAACGGTTCGATTTTGTGGCACGCCAATCTGGGGCAGGGAATGAGTAACGGTCCGATCACCTATGAGCTGGACGACACGCAATATCTGGTGGTGGCGGCGGGAGATACGCTTTACGGGTTCGCGATGCTGGCCCAGTGAACCTGGCCTAACTTTCGATAGGGGACGCTGCGGGCGGGGAAATGATAGCGTCTATTCACAGACGGGGTTGAGGGTTAACAGTTCCTGAATCCAATTCATTAGAAGGCAGGGTACATCCATGAAGATTTTGCTCTCGGCGGGCCTCCTTGCTGTGGCCACGTGTTGCAGTGTTTTCGCGCAGGATCTGCGAACGGCCACGCTGGTGGGGAACGTGACGGACGCGAGTGGAGCGTCCGTGGTGAACGCGGCGGTGACTGTAACCAACGTGGACACCAACGTTGCCACCCGCACCAAGACCAATGGTGATGGCGCGTACTATGTGCCGTTCCTGATCACCGGGAATTATTCGATCACGGTGGAAGCGGCGGGTTTCAAGCGGTTCACGCAGACGGGACTCATCTTCAACGCGGGCGAGACACCGCGCGTGAATGTGCGGCTGGATATCGGGTCGCTTTCGGAAGAGGTGCAGGTCTCGGCGCAGGCGGCGCTGCTGGACACGGATAACGCGGTGGTGGGGAGCATCACGACCGCCAAGGAAATTCACGATGACCCGATCCCGCAATCGAAGCCACAGCACTTTCTGTATTACCAGGAAGGCGCGCAGGCGAATTACGACGGGAGTTATCACATTCTGGGTCAGCCGGAGAGTCAGCTGAGCTATAACATCGACGGCGTGCTGGCGAAGCAGGGGCTTGGGAAGGCGTTGGGCGATACGAATACGCTGATCACGCCGCCGGTGGATTCGCTTCAGGAAGCGCAGGTATTCACGACGGGCATTCCGGCGGAGATTGGACACTCGGCGGGCGGCGCGTACAGCCTGACGACGAAGAGCGGCACCAATGAGCTGCATTTTACGGCGGAAGAACGCTATATCAATAAAGACTGGCTGCACCGTCAGGTGTTCAACCAGTTCTCGACGACGACGCCGTTTGAATATCACAACTTCAACACCACGCTGAGCGGGCCGATTGTCATTCCGAAACTGTACAACGGCCGCAACCGGACATTCTTCCTGCTGGGCTACCGCCTGGATTACGACCACGAACAGAACTACAACACGGTGAGCGTTCCGACGCCGGCCGAGTTAGGCGGGAACTTCAGCTTCAACGGTCTGGGCTATCCGATTTTCGATCCGAAGACGATTGTGTGCGGCAACCCGGCGGGCTGCGCGAATGGCACGGGTTATACAGCTTCTCCGTTCCCGGGAAATATCATTCCGCAGAGCCGGATTGATCCGGTGGTGCAGAAGTTCCTGTCGCTTCAGCCGTATAACCTGCCGAACCTGACCCCGACTTACACGGCTACCGGTCCCAACAACGACTACTACGCGGGCAACCATTACATCTCGGACCGGCAGGCATATCTGGTTAAGATCGACCAGCAGATCAGCGACTCGCAAAAATTCTTTGTGCGGTTCATTCGCAACAAGTACCGGGTCATCGGCGCGCGCGAGAACATTCTGTATCACCTGACGGGTCTGGATAACACGCAATATGCGTTCGGACTACCTGAGCCGATTGACGAGACGAATGTGGCGTTCGGATATATCTGGACGATGAGCCCGTCCCTGATCAATGAGGTGCGGGTGGGTTATCAGCGGCGCAACGATCAGGTTTTCTCGGTGACGGCGAATCAGAACTGGGCCGGCACGCTGGGCATTCCGGGTGTGGGTCCGCAGACGTTCCCCGGCTTCGTGGAAGCGGGCGGCACGGGCAGCAGCTTCAACTTCACGGCGAACCCAGGCGGCAGCGGCCGCACGCTGAACGAGAACATCAACCTGGCGGACAACATGACCAAGGTCAAGGGCGTCCATACGCTGAAGTGGGGCTATCAGGGAATGCGGCAGCGGGAGAACGACATTACTCCCTCACAACCTTCGGGCGTGTATAACTTCTCCACGGCGGCGACGGGCAATCCTCTGGTGCCAAACACAGGGAATGCGTTCGCGTCGTTCGAACTGGGCGCAGTGACATCGGCCAGCTTCACAACGCTGCTGGCCAACTATCTGCCGGTGTGGTGGCTGCATCAGTTCTACGTGCAGGATGACTGGCGCGCGCGGCCGAACCTGACAATATCGCTGGGCGTGCGGTACAGCTATGAGACTCCGGCAAACACGCAGTATGGCTTGAAATCGAACTTCAGCCCGACGGCGGTCGATTCAGTAACGGGCATGATGGGCGGCATCGTTCATCCGACCGGAGGACTGTTTAAGGCGGATTACAACAACTTCACGCCGCGCCTTGGCATGGCCTGGAACTTCCTGCCGAAGATGGTGTTCCGGGGATCGTTCGATATGTTCACGGTGGATCTGGTGCAGAACGTGGGTCAGGACGAATACACGGCGCAGGCGACGGTGCAGCAGCCCAATGCCAATCCGTTTCCGGCGTTCTACCTTTCCCAGGGACCGGGACCGATCACTTACAACATCAACAGCACCACCCATACAGCGCCGTATGCGGGATCGAACTTCAGCCAGCGGACGGCGACTTACATCGACCCCAATCTGCGCAATCCTTACACGATGAACTGGTCGGCGGGATTCCAGTATGAGTTCCGGCCGAACTATCTGGCGGAAGTGTTATACGCGGGTTCAGCCGGCGTGGGACTTACCGGGACCACGAACATCAACGTGCTGCCGCGTTCCATCTACAGTTCGACCGACACCACGCTGCTGAATCAGGTTTACGCGAACACGCAACCGTATCTGGCGTTCCCGAACTTCGGTACGGTGAACGAGACCAGCAACTTCAACCACAGCACGTACCATGCTTTGATTTCGCGGCTGCAGCACCGGTACAGCAACGGCCTCTCGGCTAACTTCATTTTCACGTACAGCAAGAACATCACGGGCGGCGCGCCGAGCGGCAGCAACCAGTGGCAGTTCTATAACTGGAATCTGACGAAGGCTGTGGCTTCGAGTGACCAGAAGTTCCTGTTTACGAATCAGGTGACTTATGAGCTCCCGTTTGGCAGCGGACGGCGCTGGGTGAATAACAACGGCATCCTGGATCAGGTGATCGGGGGGTGGCAGTTCCTGACCATTCAGAGCATCCGCAGCGGTTTGCCGGTCGGCTTCTCGCTGGCGGGGAGTCCGAACCGGTATCTGCCGGGTGAAGGAAATGCGCCGAGTGTGAATACCGGTGTGGCGGTGAACGTACCTAATTATCAGATTGGGCCGAACATGTGGCCGCAAGCCGCGCAGAACCCGTTTTTTAACATCAATGCGTTCTACAACCCCGCGCCGTTCACGCCGGGGAACGCGGGTTTTGGCATCGCCCGGACGGGCTGGATTTGGTGGCCGCAGTATTCCATCACTAAAACCTGGGCTTATCACGAAAAGTACAAGCTCCAGGTGCGCATGGACGCTAACAACCTGTTCCCGGAAACGCGGTGGCTGCACACCGCCAATACCACGGTGAACTTCTCCAGCCCGCAGCTGTTCGGCACGTTCCCGAATGCCGGGGGCTACGCGTTCAGCAACTTCTATGGGGAAAATGGCACCCTGCAGGGTTCGCTGCGGCTGACGTTCTAAAAGCCGACGATGCCGCGGCTGAGAGCGGCTACCGCGGCCTGCGTACGGTCAGTGACGTTGAGGCGCCCGAGGATGGCGTTGACATGCCACTTGACCGTACCTTCGCTGATGCCGAGCCGATCGCCGATCTGTTTGTTACTGAGACCCTTAACAATGAGTTCGAGGATCTGAAGCTCGCGCGGGCTGAGGTCTGAACCGGGGGTGCGGTTGGCGAGCACCTCTTTCACCTGCTGAGGGAGATAGCGGCTGCCGGTGCTGACGCGGCGAATGGCCTGCAGCAGATCTTCATGCGGCATGCCTTTCAGCAGATAGCCCTGGGCGCCGGCGCTGAGCGCACGGTGGATGTCTTCGTCTCCGGCGTAGGTGGTGAGCACGATGAAAACGGCATCGGGATGAGTGCTGCGGATGGCCCGGATAGCGTCGACCCCGCTCATTTTGGGCATGCGGAGATCCATGAGCGTGACATCGGGCGTGGTCTTGCGGCAGAGCTCGACGGCGGTGGCGCCATCGCTGGCCTGGCCCACGACGGTCATATCGGGCTGCGATTCAATCATGGCCGCCAGGCCGACGCAGACCACCGGATGATCGTCCACAACGACGACGCGGATCTTAGGCTTCGCGACTGGAGTTTTGGACTGCACTCTGGCGTAAGGGTACTACCACGCGAACGGTTGCGCCACACCCTGGGGAACTCCTGAGTTCGAGTTCCCCGCCGACCTGTTCGACGCGCTCGCGCATGCCGACGATGCCGAAGTGGCCATTCTGCGGGGCCGCGTCGGGCTGAAAACCGATGCCGTTGTCGGAAACCTCGAGCGAAACGGCGGCGCGTTCAAAGGCCACGCGCACGGTGATGCCGGATGGTTTCGCATGGGCGATGGCGTTGCGGATCGCTTCGCGGGCGACAAGAAGAAGGGTTCGCGAGAGGTGGGGGTCGAGCGGCGCGGTGCTGCCGGTGAACTCGGTGGTGACGGGAATGCCGGAATCGTGGCTGGTCTGCTGGGCGAAGGAACGGACGGAGGCGGCGAACTCGGGATCGGGTTTGGAGTTGCGCAGATCCCAGAGCGCATCCCGCGCTTCGTCGATGGTCAGGCGGATCTGAGAACGGGCGTGGTCGAGCAGTTCGCCCTGTGCGGCGGGGAGTGTGGAAGCGGCTTCGAGCAGGGTGGAGACTCCGACGCAGCCCTGCAGCAGAGTGTCATGCATTTCACGGGCGACGCGGGTACGCTCGGCGAGCACCAGGGAATAGCGGGCGCGGGTCTGGCGGGCGTAGAGCTGAAAGCCGGCCCAGCCCAGCAGAACAAACACGGCGGCGGCGAGGCAGCGGAACCAGAAGGTTTCCCAAAAGCGCGGCTTCCAGGTGAATGCCAGCGAGGCTTCGGACTGCGTGCCCGGGAACGCGCCGTCGCGCGCCTGCACGCGGAACAGGTAGCGTCCGGGAGAGAGGTTGGCATAAACGGCGGAGCGGCGGTGAGGGGCCGAGATCCATTCGTGGTCGACATTATCCAGCCGGTACTGGAAGGTGACGCGATCGGGGGAATGGAGCTCGCAGGAGGTGTAATCGATTTCGAGCTTGCCGCCGCCGGGAGGAATCACAAGCGGAGCGGAGAGCGGCAGCAGGCGGTCATTCAGGCGCGCGCTTTCAATGAGCACGGGCGGAGCGGGCACGGGATGCATCTGGCGCGGGTCGATGCGGACGGCGCCTTTGACGCTGGGAAACCAGAGATCGCCTTCGGTGGTGCGGCAGCCGGCGGTCTGGACGCCGCCGTTCATCTGGGTGGAATCGAGGCCATCACTCGCCCCATAGGGAACGATGGCGATGGGCCCCGGGCGGCCGGAGGCGACGGTCTCCATTTCAGTGCGGCCAGCGGAGAAGATGCCAGCGGGGGTGGAGAACCAGAGGCGGCCGCGGGTGTCGTCGAGGATTTGATAGATGGAGTTGCTGAGCAGGCCGTCGCGCACGGTCAGATGTGTGACGGAGCCGTTGCGAATGCGGTAGAGCCCGTCACCGCGCGTGCCCAGCCAGAGCGTGCCGTCGGCGGAGGGGAGAATGCTCCAGACGCGTTCATTGCCAAGCTGGCGAAAGGCGCTGTCGCGGAGGAACACGCCGGCGCGCACGCGATTCATGCCGCCATCGGTGCCCACCAGGAGATCGCCGTTGCGATCTTCGGCGAGCACGCGGACACCGCCGTAAGCCAGGCCGTCTTCGAGGTAGAAGGTGCGGAGCGCATGGCCGTCCCAGCGCGAGAGGCCGCTGCCGGTGGCGATCCAGAGCATGCCGTCGGACGTTTGCAGGAACTGACGGATCAGGTTGGAGCGCAGACCGTCCGCCATGGAGAGGCTGCGGGTCCGGCCGGCGGAGTACTGCATGGCGCCCTCGTTGAGAGAGCCGAACCAGAATGCTCCGGCGCGGTCGAGATAGACGGAACGAGCGGCGGCCAGAGGCAGCGGGAACGGCGTGAGGCGGTCGCCTTCGCGGCGGTAGAGTTCGCCGGTTGCGGTAGCAATCCAGAGCGTGCCGTTGCGGTCCTGGTAGACGGTGGCAACATTGTCGTCGGACAGGCCGTCGCGGGTGGTCAGGGTATCGACAGCGGTATGGGTGTAGCGCACCAGACCGTCTTCGGTACCGGCCCAGAGGTTCCCTTCGCGGTCTTCGAAGACGGCGGAAACGGTGTTATCCGGCAATCCGCGAGGCGCGCGCCAGGTGGTGGTCTGGCCGTCATGGATGCGCAGCAGTCCACGGCCCACGGTGGCGGCCCAGAGATTCCCGGCGCGGTCGAAGCTGAGGGCGCGGGTGTTGATCCGTTCGACGGATTCGGGCACGGAGCGGTCCTGCGGGAGCTGCCAGATGCCGGTATCGCCCGCAAACCAGAGATCTCCGCGCGGACCGGAGCGAATGGAAGTGATATTAATGCCGAGCGGGTGGAACGCGGGCCCGGCCGAAATGGGGCGGTTCGCTTCCACCTTATAAGTACCTGCGCTGGAACCGACCCAGAGCACGCCATCCCGGTCCTGGGCCATGGAGCGGACTGCGAAGATTGGGATACCGCCGCGGCCATCGAGCCGTTCGAAGCGGGAGCCGTCCCGCCGGAAAAAGCCGCGATCGGTGCCTACCCAGAGAGTGCCGGAGCGGTCTTCATAAAGGTTGCGGACGAAGCCGTTGGCGATCCCGTTTTCGACGCCGAAGGAGGTAAAGGTCTTGTGTTGCAGCAGCACCAGACCGCCGCCTTCGGTGCCAATCCAGAGAGCGCCGGAGCGGCCGGGCAGCAGGGAAAGGATGCTGTCGTCATGGAAAGCCGGAGTGTTGGCGCGGTCGAAGACGCTAAAACGGACGCCATCAAACCGGACGAGTCCGCCGGAAGTGCCGATCCAGAGGAAACCGTCGGGGGTCTGCGAAATGGCCTGGATCTTGTTCTGCGGCAGGCCGTCTTCGGTGCGCCAGATGCGCTGGCTGTACTCGGGAACGGCGGCCCCGGCGGCAGCCAGCGCGGCGAACAGGAGGGAAGCAGCGCGCACAGGGGGCATTCGCACTCAAAGTTTACCCAACCTTCGATAGGTCCGCCGGGGCAGCAAAACCGATATTATTGACTGCAGTTATGTCGAGCCGGTTCCTGCAAACTGTAAGCGTGCTGACAGCGTCCGCAACGTTGCTGACGTCCGCGCCGCTGCCCACCACTCCGACGGCGCCGCTGGGAAAATATACCGCGACCGAACACAAGCACTGGTCTTTTCAGCCGCGAACGACGCCGGCGGTTCCGGTATTTACGGATGCGGCGGATCAGGCGTGGGCGAAGTCGCCCGTGGATGCGTTCGTGCTGGCGCGGATGGAGAAGCAGGGCCTGAAGCCTTCGTCCAAAGCGGACCGGCTGACGCTGATTCGGCGCGTAACGATGGATTTGACGGGCCTGCCGCCGACCCCGGCAGAGATCAGCGCGTTTATGAACGACAAATCGCCGCGGGCATGGGAGACGGTGGTGAACCGGCTGCTGAGCAATCCGCATTACGGTGAGCGCTGGGGCCAGCACTGGCTGGATGTGGTGCGCTACTCCGATACGGACGGCTATGAGTACGATGCAACCCGGCCGGATGCGTGGCGGTATCGCGATTATGTGATTCGGGCGTTCAACAACGACAAGCCGTATGACCGGTTCGTGATGGAGCAGCTGGCTGGTGACGAGATTGCGCCGAAGGAAGACGAGACGCTGATCGCGGCCGGATTCAACCGTCTGGGGCCGCTGCGCAAGAATGCGGGAAACCAGGCCGTAGCCAGCAGCCGCAACGAGCAGATCACGGAGATGACGAACATTGTGGGCGCGGGCCTGATGGGCGTCACGCTGGGATGCGCGCGCTGCCACGATCATAAGTTCGACCCGTTCCGGCAGAGCGACTATTACCGCATGCAGGCGTTTTTCGCGGCGGTGCAGACCAACGATCTGGTGAAGGCGTCGGACGCGGAGCAGAAAGCCTGGAAAGCGAAGGCGGCGCCGGTGCAGGCCGAGATCGGCCACCTGATGAAGGAGATCGGGAAGCATAAGGACGGCTCAGGCGTGACGGAACTGCAGAAGCAGCTGGAAGACAAGATGGATCAGTTGCCGGAGCCGCTGCCCGCGCTGTTTACGGTGAAAGACGATCTGGCGACCAAAGAAGACATCCACATTCTGGCGCGCGGCGATTATTTGAACAAAGGTGACCGCGTGGGGATGCGGGTTCCGGGAATCTTCCTTGCGGAGAACGCGCCGGAACTGCCGGAGAACACCGCCAAGCCAAGGGAAGAACTGGCGAAGTGGCTGGTGAGTCCGGAGAATCCGCTGACGGCGCGCGTCATGGCGAACCGCATCTGGGGATACCATTTCGGACGCGGCATCGTGGGCACGCCGAACGACTTTGGCCGGATGGGCGAGAGGCCGACCAACCCGGAACTGCTGGATTATCTGGCGAATCGGTTCGTGGAGAGCGGCTGGAGCGTCAAGGCCATGCAGCGGCTGGTGCTGTTGAGCAACACCTACCAGCAGGCTTCCGCGGTGACGCCGGAAATGCGGGAGAAGGATCCGGACGCGCGGTATCTGGAGCGCTTCCCGAGGCAGCGTCTGGATGCCGAACAGCTGCGCGATTCTATTCTGACTGTGGCGGGCGATTTGAATCCGAAGACCGGCGGCCCGGCGGTGATGGTGCCGCTTGACAAGACATTGGTGAACGCGCTGTATAAGCCGTCGCAGTGGCGTCCGGCGAAGGATACGGCGGAGTATAGCCGCCGCAGCGTGTATCTGATCGCCAAGAGAAATCTGGAACTGCCGTTCATGCAGGTTTTCGATGCGCCGGATCTGCAGGTAAGCTGCCCGCGGCGTGAAGTGAGCACGCACGCTCCGCAGGCTCTCGAGCTGTTGAACGGTGATTTCGCGAATGCCCAGGCGAAGCTGTTTTCCGACCGGTTGGTACGGGAGGCTGGAAAAAACCCACGGCGCGAAGTGGAACTGGCCTACCGGCTGACCACGGGACGGGCGCCGAAACCGCAGGAACTGCAGGCCGCGCTGGAGTTTCTGCATGGGAAGACCGCGGCGGAAACGGCCGATGCGCGTGAGCAGTTCGCGCTGGCCATGTTCAATCTGAATGGCTTTTTGTACGTCAATTAGGAGTTTCCATGTCTGAACACGTTCGACCTACACGCAACCGCCGCGAATTTCTGTGCGATGCATTCTGCGGTTTCGGCGCCATGGCGCTGGCCGATATGGTGTCGCGCGGTGTCGCGAGCGCGGCCACCATCGGCTCCAATCCGCTGGCTCCGAAGCTGCCGCCGCAGGCCGCCAAAGCGAAGTCGGTAATTTTCCTGTTCATGGCGGGCGGCCCCAGCCACATCGATACATTCGACCCGAAGCCCCTGCTGAATCAGCTGGATGGACAAAAGCGGCCGGCGGAGTTTGGCGAAGCGAAATATCAGTTTGTCACCGGAAACGCCAAGCTGATGGGTTCGAAGCGCACGTTCCGGAAGTATGGCCAGAGCGGCATCGAAGTCTCCGACCTGCTGCCGCACACGGCGCAGTGCGTGGACGACATGGCGGTACTGCGGTCGGTTCACGGCGATATGGTGGTGCACTCGGCGGCGCAGTACCAGCTGTTCACGGGACGCATCATTCCGGGGTTCCCGAGCATGGGCGCGTGGTCGCTTTACGGGCTGGGCAGCGAGAGCGAATCGCTGCCGGGTTACGTGGTCATGCCCGATCCGCACGGCGCCCTCGAAGCGGGGCAGCCGATGTACAGCAACGGATTTCTGCCGGCGGTGTACCAGCCGACGATGTTCCGGCCGGGCGACAAGCCGGTGTTGAATCTGGACCTGCCGCAGGGGACGTCGCGTGAGAAGCGGGTGCGGACCCTCGATCTGATCAAGAAGCTGAACCGCGCGGACCTGACGCCGGGCGATGCCGAGTTCGATGCCCGCATCAGTTCCTACGATCTTGCCTTCAAGATGCAGACCGAGGCGCCGGCTGTTTTCGATATTTCGAAGGAATCGCCCGCCACGCTGGAGATGTACGGTATCGGCAAGCCGCAGACCGACGACTATGGCCGCCGGCTGCTGCTGGCGCGCAAGCTGGTGGAGAAGGGCGTGCGGTTCGTGTGCCCCGTTTCGGGCGGCGGTCCGGGCAACCTGCAGTGGGACGCGCACGATGACATCGAAGAGAACCACGTGCGCATGGCGTCGCAGACGGATCAGCCGGTGGCGGCACTGCTGAAAGATCTGAAACAGCGCGGGCTGCTGGATTCCACGCTGGTTGTCTGGGGCGGGGAGTTTGGCCGATCGCCGGAATCGCAGGGCAGCAAGGGCCGCGACCACCACAATCTGGGCTACACGATGTGGATGGCGGGCGGCGGCATCAAGGGCGGCCAGGTTGTGGGGGCGACGGATGACATCGGGCTGAAGGCGGTGAAAGATCCGCACCACCTCCGTGATGTCCATACGACGATCCTGAATCAGCTGGGGCTGAATCAGGATGCGCTGAGCTTCATGCATCAGGGACGGCGCGAGCGCCTGACGGAAGTGCGCGGCGAAGTGATCAAGCAGATTGTTTAGAAGCGGTCTGGTTCTGCTGGTTCTGGCGGGCGCCGCGGCGCCCGCGCAGGTCTCTCTGCCGGAAGGAAAGGGCAAGGAGATTCTGGACAACTATTGCCAGGAGTGCCACGGCATGGAAGTGATCACGGACAAGTCCGATTCCGCGGAGCAGTGGCGCAAGACGGTGAACAGTATGGTCCGGAAAGGCGCGAGCCTGAAGCCGGACGACGTCAATGTGCTGGTGGAATATTTGGCGGCCTACTTCGGGCCGGACCCGACGAAAACGAAAATCGACCTGAACCAGGCGGAGCCGGCGGAGATGCAGAAGACGCTGGGAATGAGCGCCGGGGAGGCTCAGGAAATTCTCCGCTTCCGCGCCGGTGGCGGGCATTTTAAAGTTTGGGGTGATGTGGAGAAGATGAATCCCGCGCTGGCAAAGAAGCTGGAGCCTAAGCGGGATATGATTGCTTTTCCATGAGACGGATTCTGCTGACTTGTGCTGTGGCTGTGGCTGCGACGGCCCAGATTTCGAAGGTTGCTGTTGATAACGATCAGGTGAAGGCGCTGCAGGTGGACGTGCAGGCCCATCAGAAAACCAGGCTGCACGAGCACAAGGTGAATCGCGTGATGATTTACCTGCAGCCCGGACGGCAGACGATCGATTTCGAAGGGGGCCGCAAGACGGTGTTGACCTGGAAGGCGGGCGAGGCGAAGTGGAGCCCCGCGGCGGGCATGCACATCGCGGAGATTGTTTCCGATCACCCGGTGACCATCGTGGAACTGGAACTGAAGAAGCCGGGGAAGGCGGGGGTAAAGGCGGACGGCCCCATGGACCCGGTGAACGTGGACCCGAAGCATTACCATGTGGAGTTCGAGAACCAGCAGGTGCGCGTGCTCCGCGTCCGCATTCCGCCGCATGTGACGACGCCGATGCATACGCATTCGCTGAACCGGGTGGTGACGTACATCAGCGATCAGGACATGGAAGTGACGACGAACGGGAAGGCGGAGCGCGTGCGGCACAAGGCCGGGGATGTCAGCTGGGGCGAGCCGACGACGCACATCGAGCAGAATCTGAGCGATCAGCCGTTCGAAGTAGTGGTTACCGAGCTGAAGAACTAAGAATCAGGAACAGCAGGTCCGCGCCGGCGCTTGCGCGGGATCAATCACCAGCAGCATTCAACGGCTTCGCATTTACAGGTCCGGGCTTTTCGCCGTTACTTTCTTGGCGATCATCTCGATGACGCGCTCTCCGGCTTCGACTTTGAAGGTGATCTCACCGCCGAAGACATGGCCGCGGTAGGTCATTTTGAAGTCGTCGCCGTCGTCTTTGACCATTACGTTGAAGAAAATGTCCTCACCGTCGACGGAGCCGTTGCGGATCGGGAATTTTCCCATCTGGTTGCTGATGGTGCCGGTGACCGAAGTCCCGGAAGACTTGAGGACCAGAGTATTTACCACTTTGCCGCTGGAGGTCTGGACGTCAGCTTTCCAAGTGCCGGAGAAATCGGCTGCGAAGGCCGTGGTGGCCAAAAGGGCGAGAAGGAGGAGGGTACGCCGCATGGAGGGACTCCTGAGGTTGATGGTAAACCGAACTAAAGTTAGGTGCAATCCTGACAGGCAACGAATATACTTGATCCGATGCGCTTCGATTTGCGCGTAGTATCCCTGTTTACCGCGGCGACCGGTCTCGTGCTGGCCGCTCCCGCCCCCACACCCGCTTCCGCGCACGTCGACAGCGCCGGTTTCGACAAGAGCGTGAAGCCGATTATCGTCAAGTCGTGTACGCCCTGTCATAACGATAACCTGGCTTCCGGTGGTGTCAACCTCAATGCGTACACTTCCGCCACGACGGTGGAAAAGGAACGTGCGGCCTGGGAGAAAATCGCCCAGAAGATCCGTACGGGCGAGATGCCGCCGAAGGGCATGCCGCGTCCGCCCCAGCCGCAGATCGACGAACTGCTGACTTTCCTGCAAACGCAGTTTGCGAAGGCCGATGCGAACGCCAAGCCCGACCCGGGCCGTGTGACGGCGCGACGGCTGAATCGCAGCGAGTACACCAACACCATTCGCGACCTGCTGGCGGTGGATTTCCGCGCGACGCAGGACTTTCCGACGGACGATTCAGGCGACGGCTTCGACAACATGGCGGACGTGCTGAGCCTCTCGCCGCTGCTGATGGAGAAGTATGTAGCCGCCGCGGAGGGAATTTCGGCCCGCGCGATGGGGACGGCCCCGCTTCCGAAGCCGGTGAAATCGGTATACGAGCCGAATGCGCATAACCTGCACCGCATCGACGTGAACACGATTGAAGCCGAACACCGGGTGGATTTCGACGGCGACTACGATTTCACGATTGGATTGCCTGGCAACCGTTCCAAGGATGCGAAGCCGGTGCAACTGGGGCTTTGGATGGACGGCAAGCTTCTGAAACAGGTGGAAACGGAGACCAAGCCTTCGAGCCTGGTGTACTTCAACCCCTACTCGGAAGCGCATTTCCGGGTGTTTCTGCCGGAAGGCGATCACCTGCTTCGCGTCGGCTTCATCGAGGACGAGTTCCCGAAGACGCTGGAGGAGAAGGACCTCTACCAGAAGAAAAAGAACAAGTATCCGGAGACGATCGCGATTTCCGGACCGTTCGCTTCGAACGTGGAAAAGGCCAGCCGGAAGAAGATTCTGGTTTGCGACCCGAAGACCGGCAATGCGTGCGTGGAACGGATTGTCACCACGCTGGCCCGCCGGGCGTACCGCGGACCGGTAACCAGGGCGGAAGTAGATGGGCTGATGAAGTTCGTCGCTCTGGCAAAGAAGAATGGTGAGGACGTGGACCACGGGATTCAGCTGGCGCTGGAAGCCATGCTGGTTTCGCCGCACTTCCTGTTCCGCGTGGAACGCGATCCGGACCCGACCGACGCCGCGCGCGTGCATCGCATCAGCGATGTGGAACTGGCTTCAAGGCTGAGCTATTTTCTGTGGAGCTCCATGCCCGATGACGATCTGCTGAAGCTGGCGGAAGAGAACAAACTGCACGAACCGGCCGTTCTGGATGCTACAGGTGAAGCGCATGATGGCGGACAGCCGCTCCTCTGCGCTGGCGGAGAATTTCGCCGGCCAGTGGCTGGAAATCCGCAACCTGGATTCCGTGAAGCCTGATCCGGACAAGTTTCTGGTGTGGGGACCGGAGTTGAAGAACGCGATGATGACCGAAACGCGGCTTTTCTTCAACTACGTGCTGCAGCAGAATCGGCCGCTGGCGGAGCTGCTGGACGCGAAATATACCTTCCTGAACGAACGCCTGGCGAAGTTTTACGGCATCCAGGGCGTGACCGGTCCCGAGTTCCGCAAGGTGGAGCTGACCGGAAACCAGCGCGGCGGCATTTTGTCGCAGGCGAGCGTGCTGACAGTGTCGAGCTACCCGAGCCGGACGTCGCCGACCATCCGCGGCAAGTACATTCTGAATAACATTCTGGGTACGCCCCCGCCTCCTCCGCCGCCGGATGTCCCGGCGCTGGACGCGGCCAAGGTGGGCAGCGAAGTCTCCCTGCGCAAGCAGTTGGAAGAGCATCGCGCCAACGCGGTTTGCGCCTCCTGCCATTCCAAGATGGACGCGCTGGGCTTCGCGCTCGAGAACTATAACGGGATCGGCAAATGGCGGACGGTGGACGGCAAGTTCGCCATCGATTCCTCCGGAGTGCTGCCGGGCGGCAAGAGCTTTTCCGGTCCGGCCGAGCTGAAGCAGACCCTCCTGGGCGAGATGCCTGAAATTTCCAATTGTGTGATTCGCAAGCTGATGACGTATGCGCTGGGCCGTGGTCTGCAACCGTACGACGGGCCCGCGGTAAACCGCATCCAGACGAAGCTGGCGGCGTCCGATTATCCGTTCCAGTCGATTGTGTTCGAAGTGATTCGCAGCCTGCCGTTTCAGTCCCGAAGAGGCGAGCTGGTGACAACCCAGATTCCGGGACAAAAAGCGAAGACCAAGGAGATTGCCAGCAGATGATTACCGGTAAGTCGGTTGCCCGAAGATCTTTCCTAAGAGGAGCGGGCGCGGCTGTCGCGCTGCCGTTCCTCGATGCCATGGTGCCTGCTCTGGCGCGCGCGGATGCAGCCAAAGCTCCCGTGCGCATGGCGTTTGTGTATGTCCCGAACGGCATCGACATGCGGAACTGGAATCCGAGTTATGAGGGAAAGCTCGAGACGCTGCCGCGCATTCTGAAGCCACTGGAGCCGTTCAAGGAAGACATCACCGTTCTGGGGAACCTGACCCACAACACAGGCCGCGCCTTGCTGGACGGCGCGGGCGACCACGGCCGCTGCTGCGCTTCCTATCTGACGGGCGTGCAGCCGCGCAAGACGATGGTCGATATTCAGGCGGGCGTCTCATTCGATCAGATTGTCGCGACCAAGGTGGGCCGCAACACGCGGTTTCCTTCGCTCGAAATCGGTCTGGAAGATGCGCGTCAGGCGGGCGACTGCGATTCCGGCTACTCCTGCGCTTACACCAATAACCTGGCGTGGAAGACGGAAAACCAGCCGCTGCCTCCGATTCTGAATCCGCGCATTCTGTTTGAGCGGCTGTTCGGAACCGGCACGGCGCTGACGCCGGAAGCGCGCGCGCGGCAGAACAGCTACCGCCGCAGCATTTTGGATTTCGTCAGCGACGACACGAAGAAGCTGGAGACGGATCTGGGTCCGGCGGACCGGCGCAAGCTGGACGAGTACCTTTCTTCCATCCGCGAAATTGAGCATCAGATTGCGCAGGCCGAAAAGGACAACGCGCAGCTGGTTCCCGGCATGGACAAGCCGTACGGCATCCCGGCCGATTTCGCCGAACACTTCAAGCTGATGACCAACATGATGACGGTGGCGTTCCAAGCCGATCAGACCCGGGTGATCACGTTCCTGATGACGCGCGAGGGCACGTCGCGCGCGTATCCGGAGATCGGCATCCCCGACGGGCACCATCCGCTGACGCATCACCGCAACCAGGCTCCGCTCATGGAGAAGGTGGCGCAGATCAACACCTACCATGTGCAGCAGTTCGCGGGCTGGATCGAGAAGCTGAAGTCCATCAAGGAAGGCGATTCGACGCTGCTGGACAATTCGATGATCGTCTACGGCGCCGGACTTTCCGACGGCAACCGCCACCTGCACGAAGACCTGCCGACGGTGCTGGTGGGCAAGGGCGGAAACTCCTTCAAGACCGGCCGCCACATCATGTACCGTCGCGAAACGCCGATGTGCAATCTGTATCTCACGATGATGGATCGCATGGGCGTGCACACCGAACATTTCGGCGATTCCACGGGACCGATTCAGGGCCTGGACCTGGCATAGAGTGCTGCAGTTCAGCGGAGGCCGGAAGCCCTCGGTCGGGATCGTGTACGATTCCGACCTGGGGACGAGCATCGACAGCGTGCTCGCGCTGGCGCTGCTGCACGGCCTCGAATCCAAGACGCAGGCGCGCATCGCCAGCCTAACCATCAGCAACTCCAACTTCAAAGCCGCGCAGCTGTGTGACGTGATCGAGAAATATTACTCGAGCGCGATTACCGGCCTCGCGGCTACTTTTTTTGCCAGCTCGCCGATTGGGCTGGCGACGGACAACAAAGGGTCCGGTGTGCCGGTGGCGGCGGCGCTGCTGGATAAGAAAGACGATTCCGGCAAGCCGGTTTACACGCCGCGGCTGCGGAACGTGAACGATACGGCGGTGCCGGAAGTACTGATGCGGAACGCGCTGACCGCGCAATACGATGAGAACGGCGCGGTGGTGCTGGCGGGACCGGCGACGAATTTGGTGAGGCTGCTGGACCTGACCGGGGCGCGGGCGCTGATTCAGGCCAAGGTGAAGATGCTGGTGGTGGCGGGCGACGCGGTGGGAAGAGCGGATCTGCCTGCGGCGAAACGCCTGTTTGCGGAATGGCCCACGCCTATAATTCTGGCTGGTGCTGAAGTGGGTGCGGCGCTGCCGTTTCCCGCGAGCAGTATCGAGACGGATTTCGCGTATTCGCCGATTCAGCCCATTGCCGCGGCGTACCGCGCGTACAAGCCCATGCCTTACGACGCGCGGACGACGGCGATGTCGGCGGTGATGTATGCCGCGCGTGCGAAGGAAGCGTATTTTCAGGTTTCCGAGCCGGGCACCATTACCGTCGGTGCGGATGGCCGGGTGGCGTTTGCGGCGACGAGCGGCGGGAAACACCGTTCCCTGACCGTGGATCCGGCGCATAAGGAAGAGATCCTCAAGCTGTACACAACGCTCGCGAGCGTAAAGCCGATGCCGCGCACCTTCCGCGCGCTGGCGGCCGCCGCCGACGACGCGAACAAAGCCGACAAAACCGAGAAACCCGACAAAACCGAGAAGAAGGACCCGCCGGAGAAGCCGTAGTACGCGGTCCGCCCGGTATAGAATCCTGGGTGATGACCAAAACCCTGGCCGGCCTTCTTAGCCTCACCTGGCTCTGCGCGGCCGCCGCGCCCGATCCGTCCTGGTTTCCGAAAGAACGCCTGATGACCATCGGCGTCTACTACTATCCGGAGGCATGGCCGGAGGCGCAGTGGAGCCGGGATATGGCAAATATCCACAAGCTGGGGATGGAATTCGTTCATATGGGCGAGTTCGCCTGGTATTTTATGGAGCCGACGGAAGGCCATTTCGACTTCGACTGGCTGCAGAAGAATGTCGATCTGGCGGCGGCGCAGGGATTGAAGGTGGTATTGTGCACGCCGAGCGCGACGCCGCCGGTGTGGCTGGTGCGCGAGCATCCGGAAGTGCTGATGGTGGATAAGCAGGGCCGGACGATGCGCCACGGCAGCCGGGAACAGGGCGACTGGAGTTCACCGGTTTTCCGCGATTATGTGACGAAGATCGATACGGAGCTGGCGAAGCGGTTCGGGAACAATCCCAAGGTGGTGGGCTGGCAGATCGATAACGAGCTGAGCCATTATGGCCGGCAGTTTTCCTACTCGGAGGCGGCCACGAAGAAGTTCCGGTTTTGGCTGCGGGAGAAGTACGGAACCATCGACCGGCTAAATCGTGAGTGGGGCGATGCGTTCTGGTCGCAGATGTACCAGAACTTCGATCAGATTGAGATGCCGAACAGCGACGTGCTGGTGGCGGATCCGAATCCGCATGCAGTGCTCGATCTGGACCGGTGGTTTGCGCAGGAGACGGCCGATTACATCGCGATGCAGGCGGCGGTGCTGCGGAAGTATGTGAAGAACCAGTGGGTTACTACCAACTTCATGGCCATGCATCAGGATGTGGATCCGACGCTGACGGTGAAGGACCTGGACGTGTTTACGTGGACGCTGTACCCGGTGCATGGCAACCTGAACCAGGGCGATCTGGGGTTCCGGCTGGGCGACGGGGCGCAGCTTTCGTTCATGCACGACCTGATGCGGCCCATGACGGGCCTTTCCGGGCAGATGGAGCTGCAGCCCGGGCAGGTGAACTGGGGCGTGGTGAACCCGTGGCCGCAGCCAGGCGCGATCCATATGTGGCTGATGCGGGCGTTTGCGGCGGGTGCGCGGCTGACTTGCACTTATCGGTACCGGCAACCACTTTACGGTTCCGAGCTGTATCACAAGGGTCTGGTGGAGACTGATGGCGTCACTCCCTCGCCGGGAGGCCGCGAGTATGCGCAGGCGATGCGGGAGATTGCGGACCTGCGGAAGAGCTATTCGGCAAGCACGCGCGAGCCGGCGGCGTATGCGGCGCGTCGGACGGCGTTCCTGATCAGCTATGACAACCGCTGGGACATCGCGAACCACCCGCAGACGAACCGCTGGGACACCGTGGAGCACTGGATGCGGTATTACCGGGCGCTGAAAAGCATGATGGCACCGGTGGACGTGCTGCCTCCGGAGCGGGATTTCGGCGGGTATCCGTTCGTGGTGGCGCCGGCTTACCAGCTGATGGATGTGAGTCTGGCGCAACGCTGGGAAGAGTATGTCCGGCTGGGCGGGAATTTGGTGCTGACATGCCGCACGGGCGAGAAAGACCGGCGCGGGCAGCTTTGGGAAGGGCCGTGGGCGCAGCCAATTTTGACGCTGATTGGCGCGAAGATCCCGTTTTACGATCTGCTGCCAGGCACGGTGAAAGGGTGGGTTGCGGCGGGCGGTCGAAATTACGCCTGGGGATCGTGGGGCGAGATTCTGGAGCCGGACGCCGGGACGGAAGTGCTGGCGCGCTATGCGGATCAGTTCTATTCCGGGCGGCCTGCGGCGGTATCGCGGAAGCTGGGGCGCGGAACGGTGACTTACATCGGCGTGGATACAATCGACGGTGAACTGGAGCGAACCCTGCTGCGGCGTGTGTATCAGGCGGCCGGAGCGGCCCCGGCGAATCTGGCTCCCAATTTTCTGGTGGACTGGCGCGACGGATTCTGGGTGGCGACCAACTTTGCGAGCCAAGCGGAGACGATTCCAGCGGGAGCGGCAGCCCAGGTGCTGATAGGACAGCGCTCGGTAGCGCCGGGCGGTGCCACGGTTTGGACGGAGAGGTAACCCTCAGAACGAATATTCGGTTGTAAATAGCCCCGTCCTGGAGGGTGATAGGTTGAATCGCTTCTTTGCACAAGATAGCATTGAGAAATAGTGCGCGAACTACTGGCGGTGATTTGAAATCTGGCCGTCCCGAGAAGCCGCAATTCAATGAAAAGAAAGAAAGCGATCATTATTGGGGCAGGCCCGGCCGGACTAACTGCCGCTTATGAATTCGTAACACGGACGGATGTCCAGCCGATTGTGCTCGAAAAGAGCGAGGCGATGGGTGGCATCTCCCGCACGATTCAGTACAAGGGCAACCGGATCGATATCGGCGGCCATCGCTTTTTTTCGAAATCCGACCGGGTGATGAACTGGTGGCTGCAGATCCTGCCGCTGCAGGCGTCGGCCGGTGCGCACTCGATTACCTACCAGAACCAGACACGCAGCGTAACCGGCGCGGGGCCGGATCCGGAGCGGCTGGACGAAGTGATGCTGCTGCGGAAGCGGAAATCGCGCATTTACTTCCTGCGGCAGTTCTTCGATTATCCCATTACGCTGAGCGGCGACACGGTTTCGAAGCTGGGGCCGCTGAAGATGGCGCGGATCGGCATGAGCTATCTGCGCAGCTTGGCGTTTCCAATTCGGAACGAGCAGAATCTGGAGCAGTTCTTCATTAACCGGTTTGGGCGCGAGCTGTATCTGACGTTCTTCAAGTCCTACACGGAAAAAGTGTGGGGCGTGCCGTGCCGGGAGATCAGCGCGGCCTGGGGCGCGCAGCGCATCAAGGGCCTTTCGATCAAGAAGACAATCGCGCACATCGCGAAGAAGACGTTCGCGAAGACGAAAAAGAGTGACCTTTCGCAGAAGGACGTCGAGACCTCGCTGATCGAACAGTTCATGTACCCCAAGTTCGGTCCGGGCCAGATGTGGGAAGAAGTGGCGCGGAAGGTGACGAACGAAGGCGGGCAAGTGCTGACCGGCTGGGAAGTGCGCCGCATTTTCACCGACGGAACGCGCGTGACCGGGATTCGCGCGGTGCATACCGCGACGGGCGAGGAGCATATCTTCGAGGGCGACTATTTCTTCTCGACGATGCCCATGAAGGAACTGATCCGGGCGTTGGACGTGCAGCCGCGTCCCGAGATTCAGGCCATCAGCGACGGCCTGGTGTATCGCGATTTCATCACCGTCGGGTTGCTGCTGAACCGCCTGAAGATCAAGGAGGCGGATGGATCTCCCGTACAGGATAACTGGATCTACATCCAGGAGCCGGACGTGCAGGTGGGCCGGCTGCAGATCTTCAATAACTGGAGTCCCTATCTGGTTGCCGATCCCTCGAAGGTGTGGGTGGGGCTGGAATATTTCTGCTACGACACCGACGACCTTTGGAAGCTGACGGATGCGAAGATGATCGAGCTGGCGAAGGCGGAGCTGGCAAAAATCGGGATTATCGACGAGGCGGACGTGGTGGACGCAACGGTGATTCGCGTTCCCAAGACGTATCCGGCTTACTTCGGGACTTACGAGAAATTCGACCTGCTGCGCGATCACATCGATATCTATTCCAATCTGTTCCTGGTGGGCCGCAACGGCATGCACAAATACAACAACCAGGACCATTCCATGTTGACGGCGATGATCTCCGTGGACAACATCATTGAAGGCCGCGAAGACAAGCAAAATATCTGGGACGTCAATACGGAAGACGATTACCACGAGACCAAGAAGGAAGAGCCGAAGCCGAAACCGGAAGAAGCTCTTCAGGCCACCTAAACCTTCGGCGCGAACCGATAGGTAAGAACCTGCCCCGCGGTATGGGGACCTCCGTGGAAGCTGCCGACCAGATGCCAGGAGGCGGGGTCCTCTTGAATCGCCTTCAGGATCAGGCGGTGGTGGGTGAAGCGCAACATCGACGGGTACGTATCGATGACCACCAGCCCTACTCCGTCCCTGCGCAGCGCTGATTCCAGATCAGCCACTGAGTGCAGCGGGCACTGATAAGCGGAGCCGGTCCAGTCCGAGGTGGAAAGCGCGCGGGAACCACGCAGCACTGTGTGCGCCGGACGGTGCGCGTCATGCATGGCCACCTCTGAAATCAGCAGGCCTTCGCCATCGCCTTCGGAGGACACCAGAACGGTCTGATCGCGGCCGTCTTTCTCGCCATCGATAAAACGGGCGGCTTCGGTGAAGCCGTAGCGAGTCTCGCGCGGGATGAAGAAGGTCTGGACGGCAAAGCAGACGGCGAGCACGGCGGGAATTGCGGCGGCACGCCAGCGCGTGGCGGGCAGCAGAGATTCGAGCCATTTCCATCCGGCAGCCAGAAACAGAATCAGCGCGGGCACGGCGACGATCATCTTGCGGGATTCGATGCCGGCGGGGACCAAAACGTGAAATGCCCAGACGCCGAAGATGAGGCCGAGCAGGACCGCCCAGATTGGCTGCACGCGGTCCCGAAAGGCAGGCAGCAGGACGGTTACAAAGATCCCGGCAATCGCCAACACAGTGAGTACGGGACCCATGAAGCTGCCGAGGATCTGGACAAAGGTCCCCATGGCGGCTAAGGTGTACGCGGCGTTGGGTTGATCGCCGCCGGTCCAGCCGCGATGGGCCATGGGGAAGCTCCAGACCTGCCATGGAACACATAGAATCAGTACCAGCGCGGCCGGAAGCCAGAAGGACGCGCGCTGAACCAGACGCCACTTGCGGGTCAGAACGAGAGCAATTGGCGGAACGAAGCCAAGTTCCCAGCCATTACCCTTGGTAAGCACCGCCATCGTGGTGAAGACGCCGAACCAGAGATTATCCTGCCAGCGTTCGGTTTCCAGGTAGCGCGCGAAGAAAACGGCGGCTTGAAAGCTGACTAGGATTAGAAGGGTCTCGGCCATGACTTCGTCCGTATAGCGCTGAATTTCTGGCAGGCAGATGAGGAGGAGCGCCAGGGCGGCGCCGATTTGCCAGTTGAAAAGCCGGCGGGCCAGTAAATAAACCGAAAAGGCCAGAAAGCTGGTCAGGACGGCCATTTCGACCAAAATGGAAGCGCGGGAGGCGGAAAAAATCAGCATCCAGAGCGCCTGCACAACATATAAAAGCGGAGGCCAATGCCCAAATGCCACTTTCGGGTAATGGGCGTAGTAATTTTCGGCGAATTGCAGCGGCGAAAACCAATGCAGCTGCGCAATAAAATCCCGCACCATCAAGGCCGTCACGTAGTGGGCGGGCTCGTCGGGATAGCCGGCGAATTCGCTGTGATAGGCGCCGCTCAAGACCTGGAGCGAGAGCACAATCCCAGAAAAGCAACAGAACAGGATGGCATTCCGCCTCACTTCACGCGAACGCAGCCAATTCCGGAACCGAGGCGCCACTCCAGCTTGTGGCAGCGACCCCGACGGATTCTCCACAATCATGGGTGTACTCAATTCAGATTAAACTATCCGAGAGAGAACCTCCCGTAGTGTCCGAATATTAGCAGTTAAATCATATTCATGAAGTACCATTTCGCGCCCGGCCCGGGCCAGACGGTGGGCAAGCGCGGGATCCTGAATCAGGCGTTCAATGGCGTCGGCGAGGGCGAGGGGATCGGAAGGGGGCACGAGGAGACCCTCCCGTTCGTTCTGAATCAGCTCGGGAATGCCGGTGATCGCTGTGGCGATGCAGGGGATTTCCATGGCCATGGCCTCCATGAGCACCACGGGGACGCCTTCGGCGAAGCTGGCCAGAGCGAAAGCGTCAGCGTCGCGATAGAGTTCGAGGACGCGATCGTGACTTAGGGGGCCATGGAAGATCACGTGGGAGCCGAGGGGCCGTGCGGCTTCTTCGAGACCGGCGCGATCGGGACCATCGCCCACCAGGCGCAGCAGGATGGGATGACCTCTGCGGATTACTTCGGCACAGGCTTCCAAAAGGATGTACTGGGCCTTCGCCGGGGCCAGGCGTCCGACGCAAATGATCGTAAACGGGCTCTCGCCGCGGGGTGCGCGCGGGGTGGGGGAAAACTCCGCGGGGTCCACGCCCAGCCGGACGACGGCGATTTTGTGCCAGTCGCGATACTGGCTGAAGCGCATGAGCTGACTGCGGCCATAACTGCTGATGGCCACGACCAGGCGGCAGGCAGCCACCTTTTTTGACAAAACGAACCCAATTGGGTCGTTAAACTCGTCCGGGCCGTGAATGGTGGCGGAAAGACGGATGGGGAAGGCTTCGGCAGCGAAAAGAGCGGGGGTGGAGGCGAAATGGGTGTGGAGTTGGCTGATTCCGAGGCCGCGCATCCACAAGCCGGTCATCATCGCTTCGGACAAGTAGCGCAGGTGGCGGACCAGCGCGGAGAGGCTCCCCTGGCTGGTACGGACCGCCAGCTTCAGGCCGCGCCAGAAGCCTCCAGGATTGGCAAGGAGCACGCGCAGCCCGGCGGCAGCTGCCCCGGAAAAGCCGCGCGGGCGCAGATAAAAGGTGGAAGCCGCCTCTTCCACCTCGTCCGGACTCATCTTCTCCGGTGGACGGTCCGCGGCGCGAACTGAAGCCACGCGGACGTCCATGCCCAGCGCGCGGAGGCCGCGAATCTCCCGCAGGATGAAGGTATGATTTACAGCCGGGTACTGGCTGACCAGGTAAGCGATGCGGCTGCCGCGACCGGGCCGCTCGCCCGCACTTTCCGCCCCTGTTGACAAACCGCATTATACGGCGCGGATCATAGCGCACGAATGATGGCGGTGGTAAATACGTCAGTCGGAACGTTGATCGCGGCACCCGTGGGGTTGCAAAGCTTCACGCCCACGGTTCCGGCCAGCGGCACGCGCATCACGCCGATGAGGTTGGCGGGAAGGGTAGCGGGCCAGCCGGGCGCGACGGCATCGCCGGGATTTGCGCCGGGGACGCCGATCGTGAGTTCCGCCGAGCAGGAGGCTGCGGCAACCGCCGGGAAAACGAGCGTCGCTGTGGCGGAGAGATAGCCGGGCACGGAAGACGCGTCGATGGCGACCGTGCTCTGCACTCCGGAATCGACCATCGTGAGGCCGAGTCCGGTACTGATCAGCTTGGCGGAAAGGGGCGCGCGAAGGTCCGTGCCGCCGTTCGGGTCCCAGCCGGTGGGGTTGGCGTTCCAGATAAAAAGAGGAACGACATTCCGGGGAAACGCCATGATGCCGGAAGCCACCGTGCAGCCGGCCGAGCAGGCGAGCGACAGGGTGCTGCCGACAGTGAGAACGCCGGCGCTGGTGAGATAGATATAAGAGGAACCGGAGCCGGATTGCAGTGTAACGGTGGAAGCGGCCGTGATGGCGTACACCGTATTCCCGAAACGAACGTTACAGGGCGCCACGGCGGAGCAGCCGACAGCGAGGTTGAGCGTGGTGCTGCTGCCGAAGGTGACGTTCAGCGCGCTGGCCTGCGTGCCCGAGGAGGCCGCGGCTGTCTGGGGTTGCCACTGCGCGCCGCTCTGGCTCCAGGTGAGCACCTGACCGTCAGCCGGCTGCGTTCCGGCCAACGCCCGGCCGCGCAGGCCGCCGACGATTGCCGCGCCGGGAGCGCCGGAGACATCGCCCGCGAGGGGAAGCCACTGCGCCGTTGTGCCATCCGTGGAAAGCACCTGGCTGTTATGGCCGGTAGAATCCGGAAGCGCAGAGCCGCCGCTTTGCAGGGTCCAAATGTTGGGGGTGGTGCAGCCGAAGGTATTGCGGCCGCCGGTGGCGCCCACCAGGAAGAAGAGTTCCCCGGTTCCGCAGGAAGACGGAAGCGCCGGACCGGTTCTCATGGGCTTGGTAGAGCCGGCGCCCGAAAAGTCGACGCTTCTGGACTGCGTCCGCAGGTCGATCAGAGTCTGGCCCATCACGATCCCGCTCCCGGCGATCAGGCAAAGAGCAAAAGACGTGAAATTCCGGACTGCTGTATAGGAAATCGTCATTGATTGGTAATCCGCGGCTGCGTGGTTTTTCCCAGTGCTACTGGGAATACAGCCCGACATCATACTAGCCCCCGCATGTGTTAGGAATACTACAAGCGCTTGTAAACACAGGGTAAACCCTCTGTGACCCGGTATCTTGCCAAAGGGATACAGACCCGATCGGACAATCTTCAGGATGATCCTGCTAAACTAAGAAAGTTTTTAGCCTCCGTTCCGTCCGATCAAGATGTTGAAGAATCAACCTGCCGTGGCGCCGGGCCGTGTGCCTTCCGCCAGAGCTCTTCCTGCGGCCTCGATTCCGGTCCTGCCTCCCGCGATCAACACCCATCCGGGCGCCTTCGCGATGGGGACCATGATCAGCTTTTTTCTGTTCAGCCGCGCCTCCGAATTCATCGATACGACCGGCAACCTTCACCTGGTGCTGATCATATCCTTCCTCGGATTCTTTGCGCTTTTCGCTTCGGGAGCGTTCGGGCAGACCCTCTTTTCACGGCCGGGCATCTGGCTGACGCTGTTCAGTGTCTGGATTGTCCTTGGGATTCCGTTCAGCGCCTGGAGAGGCAACAGCTTCCGCAACTTTTCCAATATGTGGCTGAAATCTTTCCTGATGTTCTTCCTGATCGGTGGGCTGATTTTCACCGTGGAACAATTCAGAAAATCCATTTTTTGGCTGGGAGTGGCGACAATCAGCGTGATTTATTACGCGTTTCGCTCGGGCGTAAACGCGGTGGACGAACGGTTGTCCGTGAGCTACGGGACGCTGGGCAATGCCAATGATCTGGCGGGGGCTCTGCTGATGGGAACGCCGTTCATGCTGTACGTGCTTTCGGATTCGCGGCGCAGTTCCGTGGTGCGGTTGATCGCCGCGGTTATGACCTTGGTACTGCTGCTGGTGGTGATCCGAACCGGGTCGCGCGGCGCTTTGATCGCGATTGCCGCCATGATGCTGCTGGCGTTTTTGCGGGCGGGATTCGCGAACAAAGCCAAAATCCTCGTAGTTTGCGCGGCAGCGGTACTGCTGTTTCCGCTGGTGGCGTCGAGAACCATGATCGAGCGCTATGCCACGATGCTGAAGACCACTGCGGATCCCTCGGTCTCGGCAGACGCGGCTTCCGCGATTGAATCCACCAATGCGCGGCGTGAACTGATGAAGCAGGGGGTGCGAATTACCGTCAAGCACCCGATCTTCGGGGTAGGGCTGGGCAACTTTACGGATCAATCCGCGAACCTGCTGATCGAGAAGGGACAGCAGCCGCTGTGGTTCACCTGCCACGACATCTTCCTGCTGGTTTCGAGTGAAACCGGGGTGCCTGGGTTGATCTTTTACGTCGGGTGCATCGCGGTTTGCTTCCTGATTCTGGCGCGTCTGCAAAGGGACGTGAAAGGACTGCCGGAACTGGAGCAGGTCAGCGGCATGGCGTTTTGCGTAATGGTGTCGCTGACGTCATTTGTAACGTGCGGCATCTTCAGCACCAGCGCGTATACGTTCCAGCTTCCCCTGCTGGCTGCTTTGACGGCCGCTCTGGAGCGGGTTTCGCGGCCTGCCATTAATGCGGCGCGGGCCGAACGGTTTGCATCGCAGAGCCCGTTCCTGCCGACGGCGCCACGCATCACCGGCAAGAGCCGGCTGGCTCCCTCGGCAACGGCTCTGCCCTTCTGATCATGTGCGGAATAGCGGGTTTTGTCACACGCGGGTTTTCCTCCGATGCGGGGACGGCCATGGCGCGAACGGTCCGGCGGATGACCGAAGAAATTGCTCACCGCGGTCCGGATGACACCGGGATTTTTTGCGACGCGCATGCAGCGCTGGGGCACCGCAGGCTGAGCATCATCGACGTTTCGGCGGGTTTCCAGCCGATGTTCAACGAGGCGCGCGACGCCTCGATCATCTACAACGGCGAGGTTTACAACCACGCGGAACTGCGGCCGGCACTGGAAGCCGCCGGGCATGTGTACGGCTCTCACTGCGATACCGAGACGATTCTGCACGCCTGGGAGCAGTACGGGCCGGACTGTGTCTCGCGCTTCCGCGGCATGTTCGCGTTCGCCATTTGGGATGCGAGGCGCGGCGAACTGTTCTGCGCGCGCGATCGGCTGGGCATCAAGCCGTTCTATTACTACTGGGACGGCAGCCTGTTCGCATTTGCTTCCGAAATCAAAGCGCTGCTGAAGCACCCGGACATCTCCGCGCAGTTCGAATCGTCCCTGCTGCCGGAGTATCTTTCGTTCGGCTACACCAGTGGCGAGGCCACCATGTTCCGGGGAATCCGCAAGCTGATGCCGGGCCACACGCTGAGCCTTTCGCTCGAGCGGTTTGTGCCGGAGATCCGCCAGTACTGGGAAATTCCGGTGACGCAGGAGGCGGGGCAGCGTTCCGACCAGGAATGGATTGCTGAATGCCGCCAGCGGCTGGAAGACGCGGTGCGGACGCGCCTGATGAGCGATGTGCCGCTCGGTATGTTTTTGAGCGGCGGCCTGGATTCCAGCGCGATTGCGGCTCTGATGCGCGGCATGGTGCCGGGGCGGGTGAAGACGTTCGCGGTGGGATACAGCGAGGCCGAATTCAGCGAGCTGTCCTATGCGCGGACGGTGGCGGCGAGCATCGGAACCGATCATCACGAGGTGGTGATCGGGATGGACGACTTCTTCAACACCCTGCCGGGCATGATCTGGCACGAAGACGAGCCGATCAGCTGGCCCTCCAGCATTTCTCTGTTTCACGTTTCGCGATTGGCGGCGAAAAGCGTGAAGGTGGTGCTCACCGGCGAGGGCAGTGATGAATTGTTTGCCGGTTACGGCCGCTATCGCTACCAGCTGATGAACCACCGGCACATGCGTGCTTACGGTTTTGTGCCGGCGCCGGTGCGGGCGTTTTTGCGCGAACAGATTGCGAGCTCGCCGTTGCTGGGCGGGAATTTGCGGCGCAAACTGAAGCACACTGTTCTAGGCCGCACGGGCGGACTGCAGTCGCTGTACCTCGAAAACTTTTACGGGGCGTTTTGCGCCCAGGATGTAGCCGCGCTGGCGGGTCCCGGGTTCGAGCCGGGCGCGGCCTATGCCACTTTCCTGCGGCATTTCGAAAGCGTGCCGCAGCTGCCGTATCTGGAACGCCTGCTCTATGCCGACAAGAGAACTTATCTTGTGGAGCTACTAATGAAGCAGGATCAGATGAGCATGGCCGCTTCGATCGAAAGCCGGGTACCGTTCCTGGACCATCACTTTGTGGAATTTGCCTCGCAGGTGCCCGCGGGTTTGAAGCTGCGCGGCACGAGCGGCAAGTACATCGTCAAGGAAGCCGTGCGGGATCTTCTGCCGGCGGAGATTATCCACCGTAAGAAGATGGGCTTCCCGACTCCGCTGCGGCAGTGGCTGATGGAACCGAGGGCCGGGAGCCTGTATGATTTCCTGCTGGAGAAGCAGTCGCTGCTGGGGGAATATCTGGACGGCGGCGAGCTGAGATCTCTGGTGACGCGGCATCGCGCAGGCAGCGAGGACGCCACCGACCGAATCTGGAACCTGCTGAACCTGCAGCTGTGGGGCGACATTTTTCTAAACGGAAGGCAGGGACGCTGGGCGGAAGGGATGTTCCCCGTGGCTGCCGTGCACGCGGCCGTATGAAGATTCTGTGGGTCAAAAACGACTTTCTGCATCCGACGGATCGGGGCGGCCAGATTCGCACGCTGGAGACGCTGCGGCGGCTGCACCAACGGCACGAGATTCATTACATCGGGTACGAAGATCCGAATCAGCCGGAGGGCGTGCGTCTGGCGGCCGAGTACTGCTCGCGCGCCTGGCCAGTGCATAAGCCGACGCCGCGCCGGAATTCACCGGCGTTTTTTGGTCAGCTGGCGGGGAACCTGTTTTCGCGGCTGCCGCTGGCGGTGGGCCGGTATGTCTCGGCGGAGATGCGCGAGCGGATTGCAGCCGTCCGGGCGCAGCACCGGTTTGACCGCATTGTCTGCGATTTTCTGAGCGTGGCGCCGAATTTTCCGGATCTTTCGGACTGCGTGTTGTTCCAGCACAACGTGGAGACCATGATCTGGCGGCGGCATGCGGAGCATGCGCGCGACCCGCTGCGCCGCGCCTATTTCCAAAGCCAGGCACGCCGCATGTTTGCCTGCGAGCGTGAGGCCTGTCTCTCCGCCGCGCATGTGATCGCCGTTTCGAAAGGGGATGCGGAGCAGATGCGCACCCTGTTTGGACCGGTTCCGGTTTCGCACATTGCGACGGGCGTGGATCTGGACTATTTCCGGCGGCCCGAGCCGCCGCCCGCGCGGACGAACGACATCGTGTTCATTGGCGCGATGGACTGGCTGGCGAATATCGATGGGGCGCGGTATTTCACCACGAAGATTCTGCCGATTGTGCGGCGCTCCGTACCGCAGGCTTCGCTGTTGCTGGCCGGCCGCTCGCCGGTGCCCGAGATTCAGGCGATGGCCGATGCGGACCCGCTGATCCGGGTGACGGGTACGGTGCCGGATATCCGGCCTTCCCTTTGGAATTCGGCCGTTTCGATTGTGCCGCTGCGGATTGGCGGCGGTACCCGGCTGAAGATTTACGAGGCGATGGCGGCGGGCGTGCCGGTGGTGTCGACGCGGGTTGGCGCGGAAGGCCTCGATGTACAGGATGGGAAAAATCTGTTTCTGGCCGACGATCCGGAGACGTTCGCGGCTCGGTGCGTGGAGCTTCTGACCACGCCGGCGATGAATCGCGATATGGCGGCCGCCGCGCTCGCGCTGGTTTCCGCGCGCTTTTCCTGGGAACAGGTTGCGGCCGATTTCGAATCCATTCTGGAGCGCGCCGGTCAGACGATTCCGGCCGGGAAACCAGTAAAGGAAGCGGCCCGTCATCTCAATGTCTGAGTCGCATCTTCTGGCCGCCGCCGTGTTTGTCTGCAGCGGCGCGGCCATTGTTTACGTACTGGCCATTTACCCGCTGTTACTGCGGCAGTTGGCAAGCCGGCACACCGGTCAGGTGTTGAAAGACGACGTACTGCGCAGCGTTTCGGTGGTGATTGCGGTGCGCAACGGCGAGAAGTTCATCGGCGAGAAGCTGCGCTCCATTCTGGCCGCGAATTATCCGCGGGAGCTGATTCAGATCACGGTAGTCTCGGACGGATCGCTCGATCATACTGAAGACATCGTGCGCGGGTTTGCGGGCGAGGGCGTGGAGCTGCTGCGCATCGAAAGAAGCGGCAAGCCGGCTGCGGTCAATCTGGGTATCGCGAACTCGACCGGGGAGATTTTGATTCTCACGGACATCCGGCAGCTGGTGCATCCCGACAATATTCGCAACGTGGTCGCCTGTTTCGGCGATCCGACGGTGGGCGTGGTGAGCGGCGAATTATTTATCCGGGAAGGCGTCAGCCGCCAGGAGGCGGATATCGGGCTCTACTGGCGGTATGAAGTGTTCATCCGCAAGCAGATGAGCCGCATTCACTCGACGTTTGGCGCAAACGGACCGTTTTACGCGATGCGACGCAGCCTGGCGGTTCCAATTCCGCCCGACACGCTGCTGGACGATGTGTATCTGCCGCTTGCCGCGTTCTTTCGCGGATATCGGATGATTCTGGAGGATTCTGCGAAGTCGTTCGACTATCCGACGACGCTGAAATCCGAGTTCGGGCGCAAGGTGCGGACGCAGGCTGGGTTGTATCAGATCCTGCGGCAGTATCCGGAGCTGCTGTCGTCTAAGAACCGGATGCGGATGCACTTCCTCTCGGCGAAGTTCGGGCGCCTGGTAATTCCGTTCTTCCTGTTGTCTATTGCGGTTTCGACGTTTTGGCTGCCGCAGCCCTTTGCAGAAATCGCGCTTATGGGGCAGTTGCTTTTCTATTTGCTCGCACTGGTGGACAGCTGGGTTCCGGAAGGATCATTCGTGAAGATTCTTTCGTCGCCTATCCGCACATTCGTGGTGCTGATGGGCGCGGCATTTATGGGCCTGTCGGTGTTCTTCGTCCCGCCGCGCAAACTCTGGAAGGAAACCAAGGTCCGGGTGTAAGCCCCGGACCTTGCTAATTGCACCTGGGTCAGGCTCCGACGGGAGTTGCCGCGCGGCCGTGCACGCCGCCGAAATAGCCGCGGTAATCGAACTCGCCATCGCCTTTGGCCCTGCCCAGCAGCTTCTTGGCGGTTTCGAGCGCGAAGCGAATGGAGTGGTCGCTGTTGTTGTACCAGAATGCGCCGCAACGCCCCACCAGCGTGATGTTCTTCGAGAACTTCTTGACGTTGCCGGCGGTAGAGGCGAACTGCTTCAGATATCCGCGGTGATAGATAGGGTACGTATCGCGGACAGGATTCACATAGACGGCTTCCGATGAAGAGACCTTCTTCATAAACTTCATCTCGTACAGTTCCTTCTGCACGGTATCGATGAGCTTGTCAGGTTCGGCGAAGTAGAGCGGGTTTCTTTGCGAATCGGTAACTTCGCAGACGAAGTTGTAATAGCCTTCGGGACAGGTGTAATCGGCGAATTCCTTCATACACGTAATCCGGCTCATGAGCGTGCGGCCGTCACTGACGTAAATCCATTGAGAGCCCTTGTGCAGGACTTCCTTATCGCGGCAGATAACGTTATAGAAGACGGTGTTCAGGTATGGCAGCTGGTTATCACTGCCAATCATGCGCGAAAGATCGTTGAGGTTACCGCTCCAGACCAGATCTCCGCAGGTGAACGGTGTGCCCTTGTCGGTGACTCCTTCGACGCCGTTGGGGCGCTGGTGCAGTTCGGCGAGCCGCTCACCCAGAACCACCTGGAAGCGGTCGGAGGCCTGACACAAGCCGTACAACTGCTCGTAGAAGCCGCCAAAGCCGCCCGCTCCGGGATAGAGGAACTCGGTTTTCACCTTGGAGGGAAGCAGCACGCCTTTGATGAGGTCGAGCGAAGTGTTGCTGTTGATGCGGCTATCGACCACGGTGCGGTTGATGCCGGTGCTGGCCCAATCGGAATGGATGTCTTCGACGTCCCAGCGCAGAAACTTCTTCGTGTAAGGTGCGAAGAATACGTTGTACAGCGTTTCGCCGTAGCGCGAGCGGATGTACTGGTGGAAGGAGATGGGATCGTCCAGCGTTTTCTTCTTCAGAAGATCCAGCACGGAAGGAATGGCGATGCTCAGCGGCATGCGCCAGACATCCTGCAGCCGCAGCGGCCATTCGAAGTAGCGGTTGGCGAAGTGAACTTCCGTGGAACGGGGGATCTTCAACATGCTGTCCCGCGCCACTTCCTCCAGAAACGAGATGACGATGGGGTCGTCTGTATGGAACCTCTTTGGACCTGTGTCGAAGACATGTCCCCCGTATTCGTGGCTCTTGGCAAGGCCGCCGATCCGGTCGTCGCGTTCGATCAGCAGCACGCTGGCGCCGCCCTTCAACAGTTCGTAGCAAACTGTCAGGCCCGTCGCTCCGGCGCCCACGACGCAAAAATCAAATTGTGTCTGCTTGGTCATGAAATTCCTGTAATCCTGCTAATTCCGTAAAGCGCAAATGAGTTCACCTTCGTTCGTCCGGATGCGGGCGGCGACACGGCCTGGCAGCGCCTGGCCTCCATATAGACACGCCATGTCCGGATTCGCCTGGCGTACGGCATTCAACACGGCATCTCCTTCGATGCCGGCTGGCACAGCCTTTACAACACGGCCGGGAAAGTAATACGTGATCGAGGGCCGCAGGACGTTGGGCACCACTACTGTATGCGCCGGTTCGCGTTTCACCGTGTCGATCACCGCGGTCAGCAGGGGATCGCCGCCCGCGCCGTTCATCATCACGGGATGCCATACCAGAATGGCGAGCAGCGTGGCGATAGCGGCAGCGGCTGCCGCAAAGGCCGGACGTGGAATGCGCACCCGTTCCACCAGCAATACCGAGGCGGTGACCACCACCGGAGCAAGAATCGAGGAGAAATAGCGCGGGTTGGCGGCGGTGTTCTTCAAGGTAGTGAGCAGCATCAGCGCGGGGTAAAGAAAGACAGCCAGCAGAGCATCGCGCCTTGGCGAACGCCAGATCAAAATGGCGATCACGGCCAGACAAACCAGCAGCACCACGCAATCCGCGGTGTCGCCCTGCAGCCGCCAGCGCCAGACCTGGAGGGGCGATACGGTGCCGAAGGAGCCTTTGCGGAACTTCGTGAGATAAGCGATGAAGAGAAAGCCTTCGACCAGGGTTCCCTTCAGGAGACCGGCCGGCCAGAGTACCAGAATGACGGCGGCGACCAAGCCCGCGGACGTAAGGGCGAGCCGTCCGATTGAGCCGGTGGCACAGAAAAGCTGCTTCCGGCGGAGAAGTAAGGCCAGCCCGAGACAGCCGAACAGCAGAACGCCATACTCCAGCGCGCACAGGGAAACCGCGCAGCCGGCAAGCGCCACATAGTAAGTGCGAACCGCTGGGAAATTAGCAAAGCGGGCGATCAGAATCAGGCCGAGCAGCGACAACCACATAAAGATGACGTGAGCGGAAAGCTCGGTCGCGGTCAGGATGTTATTCAGCGAGAACAGATAGAGCGCGCCGCCAAGCCAGCCGCCCATGCGGTATTCGGGTCCGAAAGCCCAGGGGATGCCGAGCACAATGGTCCCAAAGGTGAGGAGATGAAACACAAAACCGCTGTAGCGGACTCCGGATTCATTGCCACCCGCAAGCGTATTTACAAAACAAAGCCAATCGTAATAAAGCGGTCCGTGATAGTGCCGGTAAAAGGCGGTGTCATGAGTTTCCCGAATGTAATCGGAAAGGCCAGCGCGGCTTACCTGGCCATGAAGCGCTTTGACGCCAAGATTGATGAACGAGATCAGGGATTGGGATTGCGGTTCGGCGTAATTGATCCAGAAATTGGCGCGGGCGAGCGTCATGTAATCCGATTCGTCATAGACGAACGGTGCCCCAGGCGCGGCGTCTCGAAATGCCCAAAGGAAGCCAAGCGCAATGACCAAAACGAGCAACACATCCGGGAAGCTGCCCAGGTTGCGTCCGACCGCGAAAGCGCGGTCCGGCGTGCTTGATTTACGATCGGCTGTTACCACCTGGGTCTGTCCCGTTTGATCATCACACATCCCTTTACAATGGGATATTCACCCTTATGGCTATTACTACCGTCCTCACCGGCTTACTACTGATCGCTTTAGGAGTCGGCGGATATGTCGGAACCGGCAGCGAGCACAAAACGGCACTGATTCCGGTCGCATTCGGTCTGCCGATCCTGTTACTGGGCTTCCTTGCCCGCAATCCGGCGCGCCGCGCGCTGGCCATGCACATCGCGGTCACTATCGGCCTGCTCGGCTTCCTGGGCAGCATTGTCGGATTCATTAAAGGCCTGAACGGGCCGGCGATGCAAACCCGTCCCACAGCAGTTTACGCTCAGGGAATTATGGCCCTGGTCACCGGGGTTTTCGTCGCGATGTGCGTTAATTCGTTTATTCACGCCCGGCGAAGCCGCGCCGTTTAACCTCTTTTCCTACGATTCTCTCATCGCCGCCGCTGGTCGTCGATCACCAGCGCGCATTCCCTTGATTCTTTCGCTCTATCGTGTGAATGGTACTGAATGCGAGAAGAATTTCTCGCAACGGCACTCTCCAGGTATCGCTTATGCAGTTTGTCGCGCTTTGTTGCTTGTTGGCGCAGGCCAGCGCACCCGGATATGAATCCCTCACGCGCGCCTATGATGCGGTGCGTGCGAAATCCTGGGAAACTGCCGTTCACGAGTTTGAAACCGCTTTGCAGGCGGACCCGGGCCGCGCTTCCGTTCATAAGGATCTGGCTTACACTTACCTGAAAATCGGCGGGAATGAGGCCGCGCGCGAGCATTTCCGGCTGGCGATGGAGCTGAATCCGCAGGACACGCACGTGGCGCTGGAATACGCCTTCCTGAGCTTCGAAGCGCCAGAGGATTCGATTCCGGCGAAGGCCGCTGCCCGCCGCATTTTCGACCGCATTCGAAAGCTGGGCGACGCCACGGCTGAGCAGGCCTTTCAGAATATTGACCGGCCGCTGGCGGAGGGAATCGAGCGATGGAGCGAGGCACTTCGCGCGGCTCCGGAGACGTTCAGCGCGCATTTCGAGCTGGCACAGCTGGCCGAGCAGCGCGACGAATGGGAACTGGCGGATGTTCATTACCTGGCGGCCTGGAGGATGCTGCCGGCGCGGAAGAGCGTGCTGCTGGACCTTGCGCGCGTGCGGCAGGCTTTGAACCGCCCGGAGGATTCCGTTGCGGCGTTGCTGGCCGCGTCGCGAGGAGGCGAACCGCGCACGGCTGCTCTGGCCCGTGAACGTCTGCCCGGGCGCTATCCGTTTGTTTACGAGTTTCGAGATGCCTTGAAGCTGGATCCGGGCAATATCGAGCTGCACCGTGAACTCGCGTACCTGCTGCTGAGCATGAAACAGAAGGCGGACGCGGAACTGGAGTTTCGCCTGATTGCCGACTCCTCGCCCGAGGACCTGCTTTCCGCGGCGCAGCTGGGGTTTCTGTACCTGGCGCGCCGGGATCGAGACGCGGCCATGCCTCTACTCCAGCGCGTTCTGGCGAATTCGAATGGGGAACTGGCAAACCGAGTTCGCGTGGTGCTGGATTTGCCACGCGAGATGGTGGACGCCTCTTCCCATGCCGATGCGGACCCGCGTCTTATGGGTGAGAAGAGTCTGAAGGCCGGGTATCTGCGGGATGCGCTGCGATATCTAACGGTGGCGCACGAGGGCGATCCGGAGAATTCGCATGTGCTGCTGGATCTGGGCTGGACGAATAATCTGCTGCATGACGACCGCACGGCCATTCGGTGGTTCGATCTGGCGCGGCAGAGCGACGACCTGGCCGTTTCGACCGAGGCGGGACGCGCCTACCGTGCGTTGCGCCCGGCCTTTGAACGGTTCCGCACCACCGCCTGGGTTTTTCCGTTTTATTCCACCCGCTGGCGCGATGCGTTTGGATACGGTCAGGTGAAAACCGACGTGCGGATCGACGGACTTTTCTTCCGTCCTTATGTGTCTGTCCGATTTGTGGGTGACAGCGGTCCGGCGCCGAAGTCGCTCTCGGAGAAGTCATTCATTCTGGCGGTGGGCGCGTCCGGGCAGTGGCACGGCGTGACGGCATGGGCCGAGGCGGGTCGCTCAATTGGATACCTTCGCCTGCTAACTCAGCCGGATTATCGCGGCGGTGTAGCGTGGGCGCGGAGCTGGGGGCGCGCAATTGGGTCGGAAAGCGCTGGGTTTTTCGCGGAGACCAACGCCGATGAGGTGTTTGTCAGCCGTTTCAATAACGATCTGCTGACCTATTCGCAGAGTCGTGTCGGGTACACGCTTGGCTCGTGGCAGCTGCTGCTGAATGGCAACGCGACTCTGGATTTGCAGCACCAGTACTGGGCCAACTTCGTGGAGGCCGGCCCTGGCGTGCGGGTTCACCTTCCTGGCACATCGCCCTCGCTGCTGCTTTCCGTGAACGGGCTGCGCGGAGCGTATTTGGTGAACACCGGCAACCCACACCGGCCCAACTTTTACGATCTGCGTGCGGGATTTTGGTATGCGATTACTCGTTAGCGTTCTTTTTGTTTCGCCGCTGGCGGCGCAGTTCGGCGGCTTTACCGTGGTGGGCACGGAGGCTTCGTCCTGGCCTCGCGTGCTTTCCAGCGTGGGGCTGCATCAGGTGGCGGCGGCCGAGGCGTCGGTTTTTGTGGTGCGGCCGGGAACGGGTCTAACTGCCGGCTGGGAACAGAAAGTGGGAGCTGGCGCTTTTGTGATTTTGGAGGGCGATTCGGCGCTTGCGCGGAGTTTCGGGTTTCACGCCGGCACGAAAGCCACCCAGTTGGCGGATTTAGTAGATGTGCATCAACCCAAACTGCCGCTGATTTTCGAGAAGCCGCTGGAAGTGCCCCTCTTCTCCGTCCCGGCAGAGGCACGGATCTTCGCCAGCGAACGATGGACCAACGCGCCGGCAATTGCCGGTTTTCGGCGAGGACGCGGGGCGGTGCTGTGGGTAGCGGCAAGTCCCGGACCGGAGGGATACGAGCGATTCCCGTTTATTCCGCAGGCAATGACTGATTTGGGATTTGAAGCGCCGTTTCGGTCCAATCGGATCTGGGCGTTTTTCGATTACTCGTACCGGGCTCGCGTGGATGTGGATTACTTTGCGGCGAAGTGGCACGCCGCCGGCATCAGCGCGCTGCACGTGGCATCATGGCACTTCTATGATATCGACACCGAACGCGATGCCTATCTGCGGAGGTTGATCGAGGCCTGCCACCGGCAGGGGATTCTGGTGTATGCGTGGCTGGAACTGCCGCACGTCAGCGAGAAGTTTTGGGCGGAGCATCCGCAGTGGCGGGAACAGACGGCTTTGCGGCAGGACGCGCAGTTGGATTGGCGCAAGCTGATGAACCTGGCGGATCCGGATTGCTTTCGCGCGGTGAGCGCGGGAGTGGCCGGCATGGTGAGCCGATTCGATTGGGACGGCGTAAATTTGGCCGAGCTCTACTATGAATCTCTGGAAGGCGCTTCGAATCCGGCGCGGTTCACGCCTATGAATGCCGCAGTTCGGGCAGCATTTCGCACAGTTCCCGGCGGATTTGACCCAATTGAGCTTTGGTCGACCCGGAAAGACGCGGCGTCTCTGCGGTTGTTTTTGGATTTTCGCGCCGGATTAGCACGGCAGCTGCAGGAAACCTGGCTTACCGAAGCCGAAAGCTGGCGAAAAGCTAAGCCGGATTTAGATATCGTGCTGACGCATGTGGACGATCGGTTCGATACCGGGATGCATGACGCGATCGGCGCGGATACTTCCCAAGTGCTGCCGCTCATGGCGGCGCACGATTTTACGTTTCTAATTGAGGATCCCGCAACCGTGTGGAATTTGGGGCCGAAGCGCTATCCGGCGATTGCGGACCGCTACCCGCATTCGCCTAAGATAGCCATTGATATCAACATCGTGGCGCGATATCAGGACGTATATCCGACGAAGCAGCAAACCGGCCTCGAGTTGTTTCAGCTGGTACACCTCGCCTCGCAGTCATTTGCGAGGGTAGCGCTTTACTTCGAGAATTCGTTACTGACTGCGGATTTGCCTTTGCTGCCTTTTGCTGCCGGAGTTACGAAACGGGTGAGCACCGTTGGCGCGAATACCGTCGTAGATTCCGATTTCGGCGTTGGCATCCGGTGGACAGGGTTAGCGCAAGTGGACGGTCATCCTTGGCCAGTGGGCGACGGCTCGACTGTCTGGCTGCCGGCAGGTGCTCATACTATCGCGACCGGAACTGCATCGAGCCCGCTTCAACTCCGCTCGCTGAATGGGAGTTTGCGGTCCGCGAACGCGACGGCCAGCGGTTTGGACTTTAACTATGAGAGCGCCAGCCGGGCCTTGGCGTGTTTGGAGCGGCCTCCAAAGAGTCTTACTATCGACGGCAAACCGTCTCCGGTGCGAATGGCTGGAAACACTCTGCTTCTCCCGCGAGGACAACACTCCGTCTCATTGCGGTGATAGCATTGCTCAATCGGGATGAGCGAGGAAAGACCGACAACGGAGATTCCAGACAAGCTTTACTTCCGGATGGGCGAGGTCAGCAGGATTCTGGGCGTGGAACCGTATGTACTGCGGTTTTGGGAAAGTGAGTTTCCCATGCTGGCGCCGCGCAAAAGCGACACCGGGCACCGGCGATTTCGACGCCAGGATGTCGAGACGCTGCTGCAAATTAAGCATCTGCTCTATGAAAAGCGATTCACCATTGAGGGCGCGAGGCAACTGCTCGCGAAGCGAAAGCAGAAGCAAGTGGTACAAGGCAGCCTGTTTCCGGACGAGCCGTTGCAGCGCATTCGCGAGGAACTCGCGGATTTACTGGCCTTTTTGAAGTAGCTACTCCGCAGTTTTGGTGATGGCTGAGTAGATCCGATCCAAATCGTCCTGGGAGTAAAACTCAATTTCGATCCGGCCTTTTCCTTTGCCGTTGTCGAACACACGGACGCGCGTGCCGAGAAGACGCTCCAGTTCGGCAATCGCAGCTTTGACATTCGGATCAGGGCCGGTCGGTTCTGATGGGGACCGCGGCTTCCTGGAGGCTTGGCTGGTCGCGGGCTTGGTTCTCTCCTCAATTTCGCGCACACTCCAGCCCTCCGCGATTGCCGATTGGGCCGCGTTGCGCTGTTCTTCTTCCGTGGCGAGCTTGAGCAAGGCTCGGGCGTGCCCGGGAGAGAGCTTCCGCTCAGCGACCAGCTTTTGCAGATCTGGCGGCAGCTGGAGAAGACGGATGGCGTTGGCAACCGTGGCGCGGTCCTTGCCGGTCCGATTTCCGATTTCCGCGTGATTGAGGTCCATCTCGACACACATTCGCTCGAACGCGGTCGCCAGTTCCATAGGGTTGAGGTCTTCGCGCTGGATGTTTTCCACCAACGCAATCTCAAGAAGTTCAGCGTCCGGGATGTCCCGGACGACTACGGGAACAGTATCGAGGCCCACCAGCTTCGCAGCGCGGAGGCGGCGTTCCCCGGCGACCAGCTCGTATTTGCCCTCGACGCGGCGCACGATAAGAGGCTGAATCACACCGTCCGTGCGGATTGACGTGGCGAGTTCCTGGAGTTGCTCGTCCTGGAAGCTCAGGCGCGGCTGGCGCGGGTTCGGAACGATTTCGCCGGTTGGCAGCTCGGTAACGGGCTGCACCGGGGTGTCCCGCTGCGGCAGGAGGGAGTGCAGGCCTTTACCGAGAGCTCGGTTTTTGTTCATGAGCAAGCACCTCCTTGGCGAGTTGAATGTAGCTCTCGGCCGCTTTGGACCGCACATCGTAGAGCAGGATGGGCTTGCCGTGGCTGGGCGCTTCCGCCAGGCGGATACTGCGGGGAATGATCGTTTTAAAGACTTGATTTCCGAAGAACTCGCGGAGGTCGGCAGCGACCTGGCGGGTGAGGTTCGTTCGGTCGTCGTACATGGTAAGAAGAATACCTTCCATCGTCAGCTTGTGGTGAAACGATTCCTTAATTCGATCGATGGTGTCCAGTAGTCCAGAGATGCCCTCAAGCGCGAAAAACTCGCACTGGATCGGAACCAATACCGAATCAGCGGCCAGCAGCGCGTTGAGGGTAAGTAAGTCGAGCGCAGGTGGACAATCAATGATGATGAAGCGATACCGGTCGCGAACGGTGTTTAGGGCTCCGCGAAGGAGGATCTCGCGCGTTTTCGCAGGAACCAGTTCGATGTTGGCTCCCACCAGGTTTTTGTCAGCGGGAATAAGGTCCAGGCCGTCCAGTTGGGTCTTGACGATAGCCTCCGAGATGTCTTTGCCGCCAAGGAGAACGTCGTAAAGGGTTGCTTGCTCCGTCTTCGCGACGCCGACGCCTGTGGTGGCGTTGCCCTGCGGATCGGAGTCGATTAGAAGAACGGGAAGTTCGTTGGCCGCCAGAGAGGCGGCCAGGTTGATGGCTGTGGTGGTCTTCCCTACCCCACCTTTTTGATTCGCGATAGCGATGACCCGGCTCAATGCGACTTCAGGATAGCAAGTGTTTCACGTGAAACACTCCTACCCTTACCGGAGACTGAGATACACGTCGAGAATCGCAATTGCAGCTGGAGTAACGCCCGGAATTCGCGCTGCCTGGCCCAATGTTTCCGGTCTGACACGCTCCAGCTTTTCCCCTACCTCTCGCGAGAGACCCGGAATCGTGCGGTACCCAAACGCCGACGGGATGGGCCGCCGCTCCGACTCTTTCATCTTCTGAATGTGCCGGCTCTGCTGCGCAATGTAGCCCGCGTACTTCGCTTCCGTCTCCACCGTGGTCAGAACGCCCCGAATGGGTTCGTTCTGCAAAACGCCCCTAACCCACTCGGGAATTTGCGCGAAAGAAGACTCTGGCCGCCGGATCCACGTCTCGTACTGGCTTCCACGAAGCGCCTGCTGCAGTCGCTCCTTCTGCCCCTGACGGTCACTGAAGAGCTCCCAGCGATCATCTTGAACCAAACCGACCCGGCGCCCAACAGGCGTGAGGCGCTCATCCGCATTGTCAATCCGCAGATGCAGTCGAAACTCCGCCCGGGACGTAAACATCCGGTACGGCTCATCCGCCCCCTTTGTAATCAGGTCGTCGATCAGGATGCCGATGTAGCCTTCTGACCGCGGGATCACTACTGGCTCCCTGCCACCCAGAAGACAAGCCGCATTAATACCCGCTATCAAGCCCTGACACGCCGCCTCTTCATATCCCGAGGTTCCGTTAATTTGTCCGGCCAGAAAAAAGCCAGGGATCTTCTTTACCTCGAGGCGATGATCCAGCTCCCGAGGATCGATCGCATCGTACTCGATGGCATAGCCGGGGCGGATCATTTCCGCATGCTCAAGACCGGGAATGGACGCCACCATCGCTGCCTGCACATCAATCGGCATGCTGGTCGACATGCCATTCACATACACCTCGTGGGTGTCCAGACCTTCCGGCTCCAGAAAAATCTGGTGACGCTCCTTGTCCGGGAACTTCACGAACTTGTCTTCAATCGAAGGACAATACCGCGGACCGACGCCTTCAATTTGCCCGCTATACAAGGGCGATCGCGAGAGGCTGTCCTGCATCACCTTTCGCGTTTCCGCTGAGGTGTAGCCCAGGTGACAGCTGATCTGCGGCTGAGTGATCCGCTCAGTCATGAACGAAAACGGCGTGGGATCGGCATCCCCGCTTTGCACTTCGAATTTCGACCAGTCAATCGTGCGACCATCCAAACGCGGCGGCGTGCCGGTTTTTAGGCGCGTCCAGTTAAGCCCGAGCGCGCGCAGCGAGTCACCAAAAACCTGAGCGGAAGCCTCGCCGCTGCGGCCGCAGGTATGCGTCTCCTCGCCAATGTGAGCCAGTCCATTCAGGAAGGTACCCGTGGTGACGACTACCGCCCCACAGGACAAGGAACGTCCATCCCGCAAAAGCACGCCCGCAACCCGGCCGTTTTCGAGAATCAGATCGGCGACCTCGGCCTGTTTGATGTAAAGGTTAGGCTCCTGTTCAAGTACCTGCTTCATTCGAACCCGATACTGCTTCTTGTCGCACTGGGCGCGGGGCGACCACACAGCCGGTCCGCGGCTGGTGTTCAGCAGCCGGAACTGAATGCCCACGGCATCCGCAACTTCGCCCATTACTCCGCCAAGCGCGTCAATTTCGCGCACCAGGTGGCCCTTGGCGATGCCGCCGATCGCCGGATTACAGGACATCTGGGCGATCAAATCGGCATTCATGGTGACGATGGCGGTTTTCAGGCCAAGGCGCGCGCACGCACGCGCGGCCTCGCAGCCAGCATGACCAGCGCCGACTACCACCACGTCATATTGCTGTTGCATTTATCCTTATTGTAGCGTCGCATGTTAAAAGCAATGAAAATCCTGGTTGTCGGCAGCGGGGGCCGCGAGCATGCGCTTGTTTCCGGGCTCCGCCGCAACTCCACTCATCATATCTATGCGCTACCGGGGAATCCCGGGATGGCGAGAACGGCGCATTGCATTCCCGCCCCGGAACTCTCCCCGCAAACGATCCTGGATGCGGCTGACTCCGTCAATGCCGATTTGACGGTAATTGGTCCGGAGGCGCCGCTCGTAGCGGGAGTCGTTGATCTGTTTAGGGCCTCGGCGAGGCGTATTGTCGGCTGCACTCAGGAAGCCGCTCAACTGGAAGGCAGCAAGGTGTTCGCCAAGAGGTTTTTCGAAACGCACGGGATTCCGACGGCGCAGTTTGTAACCGCCGACGACCGAGACGAGGCGGTGCGAGCGCTTGCCCGCTTTTCGTTCCCGGTGGTAATTAAAGCCGACGGGCTGGCCGCGGGCAAAGGTGTCGTTATTGCATACGAACGTGCTCAGGCGCTCGGGGCGATTGATTCACTTGGCCCGCGTTTGGTGATCGAGGAATTCCTGGAGGGTCCCGAAGTCAGCTTCATTGCGGTTTGCGATGGCCGCAATTGCCTTCCGTTTTTGCCCTCGCGGGACCATAAGCGCGTGTTCGACCGGGACCAGGGGCCGAATACCGGTGGCATGGGTGCCTTCTGCGACGCGTCTCTCCTATCCGAAGCCGAAACAGACCAAGTGCTGAATACGATTATCCGGCCCACGGTGCAAGCCACCAGCTTCACTGGGTTTCTCTACGCGGGGCTGATCCTTACTTCAGCGGGTCCGAAGATTCTGGAATTCAACGTACGCCTTGGTGATCCGGAGACACAGGCCATATTGCCGCATCTGGCTACGAGGCTTCCCGATCTTCTACTGGCTTCCACCGCCGGCGCGCTGGACGAGTGCGAGATGGAGTGGAAGCCGGGGGCGTCGCTTTGCGTCGTACTGGCGGCCGCAGGCTATCCGGGTTCGGTCCGTACGGGCGATTTGATCGAAGGCGTGGACGACGCGGAATCGTCGGGAGCCACCGTCTTTCATGCAGGCACCAAATTCTCGTGGGGCGGATGTGTGACAGCTGGCGGCAGAGTGCTGAGCGTCGGCGCCTCGGGAGCGGACGTACGTGAAGCGGCGGAACACGCGTATGCGGGTGTCGACAAGATCCGATTTGCGGGGATGCAATTCCGGCGGGATATCGGGCGGCCTTATGATAAAGCTACGGGCACGTAGCTCAGATGGATAGAGCAGCCGCCTCCTAAGCGGCAGGTCAGCAGTTCGAATCTGCTCGTGCCCACCACTCCTCTCTGACCGGCCGCGTTTTACTGGATGGTGCTCTGCCCTTCCACACCCATGTCTTCGATTGGCGTGTTCTTGTTGGTGTGGTTGTCCAGATTGATGACGTAAGTTTCTTTCGCTTCCAGCAGCACCGGCGAGTGGGTGGCACAGATAATGCGAAAGTTCTTCTTGTCTACTAATTCCATCAACATCTTGAGGATTCGCCGCTGATTCGAAACGGAAAGTGCCATTTCCGGTTCGTCGAGCAGCAGGACCGTGCCATCGGGCAGGCTCGGAAAGTTCTCGCGGAACATGGAAAGCATCACCTGCCCATGGCTGGCGGTCTGCAGGAATTCCAGCATGCCGGGCTGATCTTTGAAGAAATCCAGCTGGGTGCGCGGGTTGTGCTGCTCGGCATCGAACAGAAAGTTGCTGCTCGCATCCACGCCGCCGCGCTCCAGCCGGTAGATGTAGCCGTCGACACTCTCTCCGCGCAGAGCGTACCAGATGGAGTGCAGCAGCGTCGATTTGCCCGATCCGTTTTCCCCCTGCAGCATGACCAGCGGGTGCGACAGGTCCACAATCATCGGCATGTGGAAGTTCAAATGAATGAAAACAGGGTGGGTCAGGATCTTCAGGAACATCTCCGCCCAGAATAACAGCCAACTCTGCTACCAGTTGGTGATGGAGCCGTCCGGGCGGAAGTAGGTCTGAGCGCGAGCGGTCACCGGCTGCGTAATCTCGGCAACCTGCTTTAGCTGACTCATATCGAGCTCCACGCCAAGACCGGGCCGGTCGTTCGCGTATAGCTTGCCGTTCTTGAAATCGAGACAGACCGGCAGATGGGGCAGGGTCGCGCCCTGGAAGTTGTATTCCATCAGCACCGGCCCCGAGAATGTGCCGAGGCAATTCACCAGTGCCGCCGTGGCAATAGGGCCCGTGAAATGGGGAACGATGCCGACGAAATGTGTCTCGCAGATGGCGGCGATCTTCATCATCTCGGTGATGCCGCCTACGTTGGGAAGCGTGGCGCGTACGTAGTCGATGTCGTGAGCTTCCACCAACTGATTGAAATCCCAGCGATTGCCCCATTCCTCTCCGGCCGCGATTGGCACTTTTACCGCGCGGCGCAGAATGGGCAGATCCTGGTTGAAGGCCTCGGCGCGCACGGGGTCCTCAACGAAGAACGGCGCCAGGTTTTCGATGAGGCCGCAGCCGCGCATGGCATCGGCCAAATCGAAGCGCTGGTGGAAGTCGATCACCCAGTCTCCGTCTTTACCGACACCGGCGCGCGCCTGAGCACAGTCTTCCGCAAGACGGTTGATGCGCTCGCGCGTGTTGTAGACCGTGTTGGCTCCGTTCGAAGCGGCATCCATGCGGAAGGCGCGATAGCCGGCTTCCACAGTGAGGCGCGCGCGCTCCTGAATGTTCATGCCGCGAGTGATTCCTGGGATGGTACCAGCGGTGTTATAGCACTCGCAGTAGTTGCGCACCATGCCGCCCAACAGCGAATGCACCGGCAGCTTCTGCACTTTGCCTTTGATGTCCCAGAGGGCAAGATCGAGCGCGCCGAGCGCGTCGACCTTCTCGCGTCCTGGCGGGTAAAAGAAGGCGCGCGACATATCCTGCCAGAGCTTCTCGATGTACTGCGGATCGCGGCCAATCAGGCGTCCGGCGCACTGTTCCAGCAGGTCCTTCGAGCCGCCTTCGCCAACGCCGGTGATGCCGGCATCGGTTTCAATGGTCACCACCATGTCGCTTTGGTTGAACAGCGGATTGGGGCGCGGCGGCTGATAGGCACGCACGCGGGTGATCTTCATTTTGGGCATTGCGGCCGCGCGCGCGGCGGGCGCCAAGGGCAGAGCGGAGGTAGCGGCAAGGGTCTGAAAGAACGTTCGACGACGCATGGCGAGGATTATATATTAGCGCCGGATAGTAGACTGTAAGGAGTGCCTGAAGTGTGCAGTTGTGGAACCCAGTTGGTGGAAGGCGCTGTATTTTGCCACCGCTGCGGGAAGCCGACGCGGGAACTGGTTCCGCAGGAAGAGACTGTTGAGGAAGCCGTTCCGGTGGTCGCCGAGGTTGTGCCGCCGGCGAGTGGCGCGCTACCGAAAACGGTGCCGGTCAGCTTCCATAACATCGTCGCGGTACGCATTGGTTTGCTCGTGGCGAGCGTCGCTTCCATGCTGGATGCGCTGCCTTTTATCGACATGCTGTTTGTCGTCTGGTCGGCGGCCGCGGGGTTTGCAGCCGTGTGGCTATACCGGCGCAGCACGGGCCAGGTGCTGAGCGTCCGCAGCGGAGCGCGCATGGGCTGGATTACGGGCGTGCTGAATTCGGTGATCGTGATGGTGCTGCTCACTCTGACCTTTGCGGCGAGTTCCACGGACATCACCGCTTCCATGCGGCAGCAGTTGACGGCGACGGTGAATCAGGATCCGGCGAAGTTTGCGAAGGCGATGCCGTTTATCCAGAGCCCGTATGTGATCGCCATTTGCATTCTGGTGGGACTTGCGTTCATTTTTCTGGTGTTTACCGCGGCGTGCGTCGCGGGCGGCGCGCTGGGCGCGCACTTCACTCGGAAAGATTCGCCACCGGCATAGCCTGGTAGTGTTTCCACGCTTCGGCCGCGATGGAATCCCAGCTGAAGCGCCTCACTGCCGTCCGCCGTCCGCAGGCTGCGAGGTTTTCGCGGTTCGCCGGGTCGGCCAGCAGCTGACCGATGGCTTCCGCAAAAGGCTCACCGAGATCGCGAATCAGGGCGTCCGATTCGTCGATCAGGTCCAGCCCGGCGCATGCAACGGGAGTCGTGACCACTGCACGCTTGCAGGCGAGCGCTTCCATTAGCTTGATATTGGTGCCTGCGGAGACGGGCAGCGGAACCACGACCAGCGAAGCCTCTTGATAGAGAGGAATCAGATCTTCGACGAACCCGTAGACGGTGATACGTGCGTCCAGCTGCTTCGCGCCGGGCCAGTGTTTTAGATGGTCCGGGCCTGCAACTACGCGCAGACGCGTATCCGGGAACCTGCGCCACACCAGCGGCATGATCACATTCCGCAATTCCTCGAAGCCAAGATAATTGGGACGGTGCCGGAAGGAACCGACGAAGAAGATCTCATCGCCCGTGGTGGTTTTCGGTCCACAGGTGAAGCGGCGGAGGTCGACGCCGTTGGGAACGGCGAAGGTATGGTCCGCGGGGGCTCCTTCCTGGATTGCGCGGTCACGATCGAGGGCGCACATGGTCCAAACGATGTCGAACGCGCGCAGCCGCTCGCGCTCGAAGCGCAGCCACTTTTGATAATCGCGCTGCGCCGCGCTGCTGGTGTCGCGCTCGGCGAACTGCTGGTACAGCGTAAACGTCAGGTCGTGTTCCACCAGAATGGCCGGCGTCCCTGGTGCAGCTTCGCGGTACGCCGCCATCTGCGTGTATTCGATTTGCAGCACCGCGATGTCCTTCGTACGGCACACTTCGCCGATCAGGGCGCGCATGGCGGAGTTTTCGTAGTCGCTCACCTGTTTCGGCAGGTCCGGCGCGACAGGGTGTTTTTCATCGATGTCGACGACGAAAACTTCGCGAAAGACTTCATGCAGCTTTGGCCAGTCGGTGTGATCGTCAACTTCGCGGAAGCAGGCCAGAAGAAAATCGACGCGGTCTGCCAGTGCGCGGCAGAGGTTGTAAATGCGGACGGCGCCCCCGTGGGACAGCGGGTACGGAAGGTAAGGAGAGACGACCAGAACGCGGGGGAAACCGTCGCGGAAACGAGGGCCGGGGAAGGCGGATTGCGCGATGTTGCCGCGTGAGAGCTCCGGCGCGCGCGGTTTCAGACGCCGATATTCCGAGCGATCAAGCAGGGTCTTGACGAACTCGGCCTCATCGTAGGGAACCGCTGGCAGGCGATGCATTCCGTGCTCGGCGCCGACGCTGTAGCTGTGCCAGCCGGCAGCTGCCGCCTTCCAGAACAGCAGCAGCCAGTTCGCGCCAAAGGAGCTGAGATCGGAAAGGCCCAGTGCCGCGAGTTTCGCGCGGTTCACCAGCATCTGCGAAGAGATGGGCGCCAGTACCCGGCTGAACTCGTCACGTTGCAGGGCGCGGAACGGAGCCGTAGCGAAGAGAAGCCTGCGCCACTCGCGCCGCCCGGGCTGCGGGCTCACTACAAATGTTTGGGGATCGGAAAGCGGCAGCAACAGGTTTTCGAAAGATTCGTGCGCTCCGACGCGCTCGAATAGAATCCACTGCGCGTCGGTCTCCGCCACCAGTTTGGCCAAAGCGGCGCTGTCCCATTCGCGATTACGGTAAGAGAAGCGAACCACTCCGCCGTTGCTTGCTTCCGGAATGTCCAGTTCCAGCGATTCCTCGCGCCGCAGCTTTTGAAAGGCAAAGCGCGACAGCGGCGAGTTCCATTGGGCGACGAAGGCGAAGCAAAACAGCCCGGCACCGCGCGCCAAATCTACCACCCGGTTTTGCGCCGATTTGCGCCTTTCCGCCATGCGCCTCTGCACGTGATGAAGAACTTTCACCGGCGAGCCGGAGAAAAAATCGTTACTCTCGTTCAGCAGCAGGACGCGAAACGGAGGAATGGAGAAGGGCGCCGCTTTCAAAGGCCAGTGGCCGCTTCCGCCCGTCCAATCGGCTACCGCAAGCGCTGTTGTGAATGGCCACAGCCGTTGCTGCGCCTGCCGCCACAGGCGAAAGGCATTCGCTTCAACGATCACCTGTTCACAGATGGCCGCTGTTTCGGCGGAAGGCTGCTCTCGGCAAAAGAGCCAGATGGGCAGGTCGAGACCAGCGCGGAGATGTCGGACGGAAACGTCCGCCGATTCACGGCGTGTGGCGAAGACCACCGCAATCTTCTGATCGCCTTTACCCAACGCGCGCAGCGCGCGCTTCGCTATGCTCACCTGGGAACGGCTGCGACCTCTCCCGCCGTGCCCAGCTTTGCGTCGGCTCGCTTTTCGTAATCGAGGGAAACGTGTCTGGGCGTCTGCGGGCCGCAGGTGAGACCGGCGCGGGCTTTCACGCTTAACCGGATTTCTTTCCTGGCTTCGTCTTCCAGGGTGATGCGGGTCTGCTTGCCCAGACACTCCACCTGTTTCAGCGTTCCCTCGATATGGATTGGATTGATATCTTCCCAGGCAACCACGGGAACCGCTGGGTCAATCGCGGACTTCGCGTTAATCTTCGCTTCCGCGGCGTGCAGCTGAGCCAGCGCCTGCGACTTCAGCCGATCTGTCTCCTGCTGCTTCTCGTCGGCGATGCGACGCCGTTCGCCATCTTCAAAATCGAGCTTGCGGTTTTCAATGCCACTCCAGCGCTCATGCATGAGCGCGCGCTGCGCCGGATCGGTGGCGGCCTGTTCGGCGGCGCGCCATGCCTTGCCGGCTTCGGGATACTTGCGCTGACCCACATAGGATTGCGCCAGTTCGTCCCAGTAGCGCACGTTCTGCGGGTCCAGCTTCGTCGCGATTTTCAACTGCGCGGGATCGTCTTTTTGCATTCCGGCGAGAAAGTGGGCTTCGGCGTTATCCGGATCCAGTTCGAGCGCGCGCGCGACCGATTCACCGCGGTTCGGACCGATTTTGGCGTACTCCACCCAAACGGCGGCATTCTCGCTTCCGGCGTCGGTGGCTTTCGCGAGGTAGTCTTTAGCCGCCTCAGTGTCGTTGGCGCGAAGAGCAAGCAACCCGAGGCCCTCATAGGCTTCGGTGGTGTGAACGCCGTCCTTCACCATCGCCTGATAGGCGGCTTCGGATTGCGCGTTCAGGCAGTCGGCCATCGTCAGGCGAACGTCGCCGGCGTTCAGCGGCTGCACTCTCCAATCGCGCAGCGGGTTCAGTGGACGGCTGGGGCCTTCAGCTGTGGAGAAGGCGCCGCGCTTCCAGTATTCCTGTGCTTCGGCGGCGAACTCACTGGCACTCTTCCCGATGGAATTTCGAAAGGCGGCGTCCTCATCGCTGCCGTTTTGGAGGTTGAAGAGCAGGATTTTCAGTTTGCCGTAATATTCGGGACGGGTCGCCAGCAAATGGATGCGCGCCCAATCGAGCGTGCGCTCTGACTGCGGCGGGGGCGCGCCCCAAATGACATGAACACCATTCACCTGAAGGGTGGAAAAGAAGATTTCGAGACCGCGGACAACACCCTCCGGCAGCCGCGCCACGTTTTGTTTCAGCAGCAGTGTGGCGCACTCGCGCAGCGTCTGCGGAGGAATGGCGTGGTCCACCGGGAGAGCCAGCATGTACCGGTCACGTCCCTTGGAAAACGCGGTGGTGGTTGCGGCGTTCCTTTCGAGCACGATGCGCAGACCGGGGTGGAATGCCGCATCGCTCTTCCCCACACTGGTGCCCAACGCGTAACGAAATTCCTCGAATGTTCCCAAGATTTCAAGCGCGATTTTGGTTGGCGCATCGCTCACCACCTCGATGGAACCGGTGTGGCTACGAATCCAGTGGGCCTCAGCAGCAGAGATACTGTTCGGCAGGCATGCCGCAAAAAGGAAGAGACTCAGCGCGAACCGGCGCATACATCCATTATCTTCTATAGTGCTTTCTCACCCGGCACCATGGTGATGACGACAGCGCTTCCGCCGGTTTTGCCCAGACCGCGATAGCTGTGCGGCTCGCTTCCATCAAAATAAAGGCTGTCACCGGTGCGCAACACATGGTCCTGATTTTCAAAGCGCACGGAAATGGAGCCCTCGAGCATATATAGAAATTCCACTCCGGGGTGAACGTGCTCGGAGATCTCTTCCGGTTCGCGCCGTGGGAATTCGGCGAGGTACGCCTGCATTTCCTTGCCCTGAGCGGCATAGGCCAGGCATTCGAAAAAATAGCTGGGCAGGGTGGCTTCGGGCCGCTCCGGGAACTTCAGTCGTTCGTCGGCATGAATGAGAGCGAAAGTCTTCTGCCGTTTGCGATCTTCGAAGAAATGTTCCAGGCCGACATCGAAAACCATGGCGATGCGAGCGAGCGTCGGAAGTGTCGGCACCATCTTTCCGGTCTCCAGTTGAGACAGCATGGAAGCGGAAAGACCGGTGTGCTTTCCGAGGTCTACGAGCGCGATTTTCTTGCGGAGCCGAAGCTGTCGAATCTTGGGACCGAGGTCGTACGAGGACAGCAAATTCTGGATGGATTTATCCCCTTCTTCGGGCATGCTTAAAGACATATTATCTCAGCTGAAATAAGGGTCAAGTGGTTTACCGTCGCTGAAACGACCTTTGCCACTCCCACACCAACACTAAATTCCGCTCGTAGTCTGAAATAGATGACACTTCTACCAGGACGCCCCGAGATGAAGATACTCGGCGATGAAGAGCTTGTGAAGCTTTCTCAAAGCGGTAATGAGGATGCTTTTTCCGAGTTGATGCGCCGCAATTACTCGTCCGCTTTCAAGCTGGCCGTTTCCATCCTCCATGAACGTGAAGAAGCCGAGGATGAAGTGCAGAATGCCTTTTGGAAGGCATTTCAGCATATCGGTCAGTTTCAACTGGATTCCAAGTTTTCCACGTGGATGACGCGCATTGTGGTGAATCAATGTCTAATGCGTTTGCGGCAGCAGCGGCGCGCTCGTTTCCTGTTCCTCGACGACGCAATGATTGGGGAAGACCGCGGCACCATGGAATTGGTGGACGTGGGGCGCGGTCCGGAAGACACGCTTGGGGCGCAGGAAGTGGCTGGGCTGCTGCAGAAAGAGATTCGCCGGATTCCGCCGTTGCTGCGCAACGTGTTTGTGCTCCGCGATGTGGATCAGCTTCCTATGCCGCAGGTTGCTGAACGTCTGGGGATTTCAGTGGCCGCCGCCAAAAGCCGTCTGCTGCGCGCACGCACGGAACTGCGGACGCGTTTGGAGAAGCACTGCGGGATTCACGGGCACGCGACGCTCACTGCATGAGCGTTGGTATACTGGTGTTGCTCGTGGCGCTATCGTCTAACGGTTAGGACGGAGCCCTCTCAAGGCTTAAATACGAGTTCGATTCTCGTTAGCGCTACCAACCCCGCCTCATCTGATCAGAAGTAAAAGTTCCCACTAACGTTCAGCTATACCACCAGCCTCTCATCGCCTTCTCGACGGGTAACGTGCTCACGATCCAGATATTCCAGCAGCGGGATCGCGTACTTCCGTGAGACGCCGGTCCACTCCTTGAAATCTCCAACTGAGAAACGCGTTCCTTTGCGCGAGTTCAGGAAAGCCCGCAGCTGTTCCACTGTTTTCCCGTGCAGAACCAGATCGGGGGAGATTTTCACCACCAGCTTCTCCCGCAGCAAAATCTGCAGCAGCGAGCGAGCGCGCTTCTCTTCCACGCCGGATTTCGCAAGCACCTCGCCGAGTGCCGGAGCAAGCAGGCCGGCGGTTTCAAACGCGAGCTCAATGGCGGCGCGCGCATCGGCCTCATCGCTTTTCAGAACCACGCGGTGGGCGCGCAGGCGAACGATTTCGCCATCAGCCACCAGCTCGGAAGCGGTCTGCAGCAGCTCGTCCAGCAAATGCGCCGGCACCGGCAGCGCGGATTTCGGCGGACCCGTCAGCAGCGAATTGGCTTGATGAAACGCGGCGACATGTTCCACCAACCGCGCTTTCGCGTCCTGGAACTGCTGCCGATTTACCAGCCAGTCGCGCGAGCGCAGCAGCATGACACCGGGTGCGGTTTTGCGAACCGCCGCGGCAGGCAAGCCTGTGCGCGCGACGGCGGCAGCCACGCTCATTCCGCCGCCGGCTTCAGCCACGAGTAAGGCGACACGGTCGGCAGGCGCGGCGACCGCAAGGGATTGCAGCCGCGCCGCGACGTCGTCGTCGCGTTTGTATTTCGGACCATTGATATCGACTACTGTGCCGCCGCCAATGGTGGTCACGGGCGAGAACCGCCGAATGATGAAGCGGTCGCCGGGCAGCAGCAGCGCGGGTTCCCGCAAAACGAGACGCGTGAAGCCACGCGTGCCCGGTTGAATTGCCGCATGAGTGCCGAACAGGCGCACCTCCGCTTCGATTTCGGCGGTTCCCGCATGGAAGTGAACGGGTGCGCGATGCTTAAGTGGCTTCGCCGAAGCCAGCAGTTCCACTTCGCAATCGATGGAAGACACCGCGTGGAAAAGGCCGGGTTCCGCGAGCACCATTCCGCGTGTGATTTCCGCCGGTTCGATATCCGCCAGATTGACGGCCGTTCGCTGCCCCGCTCCCGCCCGCTCCGTCTTTTTGCCGAACACCTGAAGGCCGCGAACCCGCAGCCGGCGCTCGGTGGGATACAACTGCAATTCCTGTTCGCGATCGACGGTACCGGAAACCAGTGTTCCGGTGACCACGGTTCCGAAGCCTTTGGAAGAAAACGCGCGATCGATGGGAAGGCGCGTAAAGCCCGCGGCGTCGCGCGCGCGGATTGCTTTGGCGGCCCGCGTCAGCTGCGCTTTCAGTTCGGCAATGCCCTCGCCCGTCTCCGCGCTCACGGCAAGCATGGGCGCCTTGTCCAGGAAGGATCCAGTGACAAACTCGGACACTTCGAGTTTCACGAGATCGAGGATGTCCGCATCCACAAGGTCCGATTTCGTGAGCACCACAATGCCGGAGGAAATTCCCAGCAGCCGGCAGATTTCAAAATGCTCGCGCGTTTGCGGCTTGATGGATTCGTCAGCCGCCACTACGAAAAGCACCAGATCGATGCCGCCCACGCCGGCGAGCATGTTTTTGACGAAGCGCTCGTGTCCGGGGACATCCACGAAGCCGGCGCGGACTTCCGGCGTAAGCTGCAGGTGGGCGAAGCCGATATCGATGGTGATACCACGCCGCTTTTCTTCCTCAAGCCGATCCGCGTCAATGCCGGTCAGCGCCCGAATGAGGCTGGTTTTTCCGTGATCGATATGGCCGGCAGTTCCGGCGACAAGGTTAAACACCTCCCTCCATCGTAAGTTGCGGATCGCTATGATGAAATGTCGTCTTGACCACGTTAGTCCTTATCCTTCTCGCGCCGATCATTGGGGGATCGGTTGTTTACTGCATTCTGGTCCTGGTTGCCGCGCGCAATTACCTAAAGATTCCGCCGCCGCGATTCGCCGCCGAGTACCGTCCGGTGTCCGTGATCAAGCCGCTGTTCGGCGCAGATGAAGGTCTGGCGGACAATCTGCGAAGCTTTTTCGCGCAGGACTATCCGGATTTTGAAGTTCTGATGGCGGTGAATCGCGCCGCCGATCCGGCCGCGTCCATCGCTCGCCAGGTGATGCAGGAGTTTCCGGGCGTGCCTTCGCGGCTCGTGATCACGGGTGAATCGCCGCGTCCCAACGGAAAGGTTTTTAGTCTGCAGCACATGCTGCGGCACGCGCGCCACGAAATCCTGATCATGGCCGACAGCGACATCCGGGTGAACCCGGAGATGGTCCGAATTCTCGCAGCGGAGATCCACGATCCCGCAATCGGTCTGGTGACCTGTCCCTATCGCGCCGTGCCGGGCAATAGCTTCTGGTCCCGGCTGGAAGCGATCGGCATGAATACGGAATTTTTGAGCGGGGTGCTGGTGGCGCGGCTGCTCAGCGGGATGGATTTCGCTGTCGGCTGCACTCTGGCGGTACGGCGTTCGGCGCTGGAGGCAATTGGCGGTTTGCAGAACCTGCAGAATTACCTGGCGGAAGATTTCATGATGGGCAGGCTGGTGGCCGAGACGGGCAGCCGCGTGATTCTTTCGTCGTATATCATCGAGCACCGGATTGGCGCGCAGAGTTTCGGTGCAAACTGGCGCCATCGTCTGCGCTGGGCCCGCAGTACGCGCCGTTCACGGCCCTCGGGCTACATCGGCGAGATCTTTATTAATCCCCTGCCCTTCGCGCTGCTTCTGCCGGTTGTGGATTTTCGCCTCTGGCCGCTGCCTCTGGCGGTTATCGCTCTCCGGCTGGCGGCTGCGTGGGCGGTTTCCGGCTCGGTTCTTGGGGTGCCGGTGCTGCGGCACTTCCCGATGCTGGTGTTGCAGGATCTCGCGAGCTTCGTGACGTGGATCGCGGGTTTTTTCGGGAATTCGATCGAATGGCGTGGGCAACGCCACACTGTGTTGCCCAACGGCAAGTTCGAAGTGAAAGTCAGCACGGATTCTCCGGCCACCGATGTTTCGGATAGCGCCGCCCCAGTTCCTTCCGCAGTTGTGGATAGAGCCGCTGCCAGAAGCCAGCCAGGTCGGTAGTGGTCTGGACCGGCCGCTGGCTGGGGGCCAGCAGATGCAGGACGACAGGAACGCCGGCCAGCCTCGGGCCTTCGCGCATTCCGAAGAAATCCTGCAGGCGCGACGCGATCCACGGCGGCTTGCCGATTTCGTAATGCACCGGCGTGTTGCGGCCTCCCGGCAGCTGCAGGCGCACGGGTGCGATGCTGTTGAGCAAGGCGGGGCCGGCGGCACGTTCGAGAGCCGGAATGAATCGGCCGGCTGCTTCCTTCAGTTGCGTGAAGCTCACCAGACCCTCGCACAGTTCCCGCAAAGCACTTTGGATTTCCGTTTCACCGATCGGTTCAACGGCCGCATGGTCTGAGGCAAACGCGACTCGCGCGAGAAACTCGTTCAGCTTATCGGCGGCAACAAAACGGTTAATGCCCGATTCGGCGGCTTTTTGCGCAAGCAGCGCGGAAGCTGCCTGCGGATCGGGCGTGCCGCCGCGAGTCTCGTGAATCACGAGCGAGTCGTACAGCAGCGATTCGACCGCTTCCACGCGCTCTGCCGCGCGATTCCATTCCACGCCATTCCGCTCTTCGATTCGTTCCGGGAAGAGATCGATCAGCCACTCCGGCTGAATCGGACAAGCCAGCCGGATGGAGGGAAGCGGGCGATCGCTGCGCTCTTCGATGTCGAGCGCCGTGATGAATTCGCCGGGTGCATCGGCGATTGTGGCGGAGCCGCCGCCGGCCAGCAGTGCGTTGCCGCCGGCACGCACGCGGGCCACACGATCCGGAAAGCCTGCGAGAACAGCCATGCAGAGCGCGGCGTCGTCATTGCGTTTTTGCCTGCTGACGCGAATCGCGCGCCGCAGCTGGTCTGCGACCGCCTTCATGCGCGGCGTTCCTTCGCTGTCGAGTGCCTTCAGCAAATCCGTGGACGCCGGCCGGTCTCCGCTGCTCAGCAATGCCGCCGCCGCGCAGCCAGCCTCGCCCGCACCGCGCTTTTCAGCGTTCAACACCAGACTAGCCAGACGAGGCGGCAGGGGCAGCCGGGCCAGCCGAGCGGCATCAGCGCCTCGGGCGTGTAAGCGATCCAGCAGCGATTCGGCAGCCGCCACGGCGGCGCGGGGTGGCGCGTCCAGCCAGGCCAGTTCACCGGCATCCGAAATTCCCATGGCTTCCAGCTGCAGACAAACCTGAGACAGTTCGCGCCGCGTGATTTCCGGCGCATCGTGTTGCGGGCGGCGGTGAAAATCTTCGGCCGTGTACACACGGATCACCTTGCCGGGCGCAGTACGTCCCGCGCGGCCGGCCCGCTGGGTCGCCGACGCCTGACTAATGCGCGAAACTTCGAGCTTCGGCAGGCCGGTCCACGGGGAATCGCTGGCGACGCGCGCGAGTCCGCTGTCTATCACGCAGGTGACCCCTTCGATGGTGATCGAACTCTCCGCGATGTTGGTCGCGAGGATCAGCTTTCTCCGGGTGGAAGGCGTAACGGCGAGATCCTGCTCTTCGGGCGACAAATCGCCGTGCAAGGGAAAAACGGCGAGCTGTGTCAGCCCGGCACAGGCGCGTGCAGCCCGGCGGATTTCGGCTGCGCCCGGAAGAAACACCAGAATGTCACCGTGCTTCTCTTCCCGCAGCGCGCGTTCCACCGCGTGCGCCACCTGCTCTTCCAGAGGGGCCGGAGAATACGGCAGATGGACGATGTCCAGCGGAAACAGGCGGCCTTCGCTTTTCACTACGGCGCAATCCCCCAGAAAGCGCGCCACGGGTCCGGTGTCGAGCGTAGCCGACATCACGATCAGCCGCAGATCCGGACGCCGCGTAGTCTGCAGCCGGCGCAGCAGAGCAAGCGCGAGGTCTGTCTCCATGTGCCGCTCATGAAACTCATCCAGCACCACCGTTGCCACGCCGCGCAGTTCGGGATTGCCAGGCAGCAGGCGGGTAAGAACGCCTTCGGTCATGAACCGCAGCTGCGTATTTGGACCGGCGGCCTCCTCGAAACGTACCTGGTAGCCGACGGTTTTGCCTACGCGCTCGCCGCGCTCTTCGGATACGCGACGTGCCGCCATCCGCGCGGCGATGCGGCGCGGTTCCAGCACCAGCACCTCGCCCGCGGGACCCATCAGCGCCGGCGGTACGCGCGTGGTTTTCCCCGCGCCGGGCGCGGCTTCAATCACCAGGTTCGGTGACGCGCGCAGCGCGGTCAGAATCTGCGGCAGGACGGAATCGATGGGAAGCGGGCGCAGATGCCCATTTTAAAACTGTCGTTGCGATACGCTGAGAACCGATGACCCGTCTCGAGGAACTGCGCCACCGTCACCAGGCCGCCGAGGAGGGCGGCGGTCCGGCACGGCGCGAGCGGCAGCATAAAGAGGGCAAGCTGTCTGCGCGGGAGCGGGTGGACCTGCTGCTCGACGAAGGCACCTTCGAAGAACTCGACAAGCTTGTGACGCACCGTTCGCGCGAATTCGGACTTGGACGAGCAGGTGGTTCCGGGTGACGGACTGGTCACCGGCTACGGGCAGATCGAAGGCCGGCTCGCTTACGTGTTTGCCCAGGATTTCACGGTATTCGGCGGATCGCTTTCCGAGACGAACGCGCTGAAAATCTGCAAGGTGATGGACCTTGCGATGAAGACGGGCGCGCCTATCATCGGGCTGAACGATTCGGGCGGCGCGCGCATTCAGGAGGGCGTGGTCTCGCTTGCGGGATACGCGGAAATCTTCCTTCGCAATACGCTGGCAAGCGGCGTGGTCCCGCAGATCTCCGCGGTGATGGGGCCGTGCGCGGGCGGCGCGGTGTATTCGCCCGCCATCACGGATTTCGTTTTTATGGTGGACCAGACCAGCTACATGTTCGTCACCGGTCCCGACGTGCTCAAGACCGTGACGCACGAAGACGTCACCAAAGAAAAGCTGGGAGGCGCCTCCACGCACAATGCGGTGAGCGGCGTAGGCCACTTTCTGGCCGCGACCGATACCGAGTGCATCCAGATGGTTCGGGAGTTGCTGAGCTTCTTGCCGCAGAACAACCAGGAAGACCCGCCGCGGCGCGCCACTGCCGACCCGGTGGACCGCGCTGATCCGGAACTGGACACGCTGGTGCCGCCCGAGCCGAACGTTCCGTACGACATGAAGGACCTGATCCGGCGTGTGGTGGACGATGGCAACTTCTTCGAGGTTCACCAGCACTTCGCGATGAACATCGTCACGTGCTTTGCGCGCATGGATGGGCGCCCGGTCGGCATTGTGGCAAACCAGCCCGCGCATCTGGCCGGATGCCTGGACATCGATTCCTCCGTTAAGGGCGCTCGGTTTGTGCGGTTCTGTGATGCATTCAATATCCCGATTCTGACGTTCGAGGATGTTCCGGGTTTTCTGCCGGGCACGGCGCAGGAGTTTGGCGGCATCATCCGCCATGGCGCCAAGCTGCTGTACGCGTTTGCGGAAGCCACGGTCCCGAAGATTACGGTCGTGACGCGGAAGGCGTACGGCGGCGCCTATTGCGTGATGGGCTCGAAACACCTGCGCACCGATGTGAACCTGGGGTATCCCACCGCGGAGATTGCGGTGATGGGCGCGGAAGGCGCGGTTAACATCGTTTACAGGCGCGAACTGCTGCAGTCAGGGGACGATCCCGAAGTACGTAAGGCGAAGACGGAGGAGTTTCGCACCAGATTTGCCAATCCGTTTATTGCGGCGGAGCGTGGGTATCTGGACGATATCATCGAACCGCGGGAGACACGCTGGAGGGTGATTAAAGCACTGCGGATGCTGGAAACCAAGGTGGACACCACGCCGAAGAAGAAGCACGGCAACATCCCGCTGTGAAAAAGGCAGGCCACCGGAAGTGATGGCCTGCCCTTGGGTTTAGAAGTAGTAGCGGAGCGAGAGCTGCAGGTTACGAACGTCGCCTGTTTTGCCCGTTACTTTGCCAAAGGTGGAACTGGTCGGGTTGAAATTCGGCCCGTTCCAGTTCGGATGGTTGAGAACGTTGAACGCCTCGGCACGGAACTGGAATCCGGTCCGCTCGTTGATGGCGAACTTCTTGAACAGACCCATATTGCTGTTCTCGAAGCCCGGTCCGTGAATCAGATTGCGCACGTTCTGCGTGGTGTTGAACGTGCCCACCGGAGGAGCCGTGAAGATGGGCGTTCCGTCCGCATTCTTCGTAGTGAAGTACTGCGCCGGGTCCGCCGCGTTTCCGCCTTTGGCAAACTGACCCAGAATCTGCGGGCTGCCGTTGACGTACCAGAACTGTCCGGCGCCGGAGATGCTGCCATCCTGACCGACTCCGGCGTAGTCATTGCCGGTGGCTACGCTGGAAGGCGTGCCGGTCTGGAACTGGGTGATGCCGCTGAGCTGCCAGCCGCCCAGAAGCTTACCGGTGAGGCGCGACTGATCCTTAAAGAATGGGATCTGGTAAAGGTAATTAATGATCATCACGTGGCGCGCGTCGAAATCTGACGGGCCCCAGAGATTGTGAGCATTATACGTATCGGGGATGATGTCCCGCTGCGCGGAGCCATCATCGTAGCTGTGCGAGTACGTATACGCCATGCCGAAGGAGAAGCCGCTGTCGAAGCGGCGGTTCCAGCTGACCTGCAGTGAGTTGTAGCTGGAGCTGGCGACGTTGTCCGTTTCGCGAATCGAGTTGTAACCCTTGTACGGGCGAAGGGCGTCCAGGTTCACGCCCGGGTTTGCCAGTACGGTCGCAACGGTGGGCTGATTGATGTCGCTTTCGCGCTGCAGATGCAGACCGCGACGGCCGACGTAAGCTACCGTCACAACGGATTTGAAGAACGTCTCGCGTTGCACGGTGAAGTTCCAGTTCCACGCTTCCGGATTCTTGAACGCCTTGCTCTGGGTGGTGACCGTCAGAGGCTGCACGTTGGTCGAGATGCCGCCCGGATTGTCCACATTGCCGAAGGAAACGTTCGCGGTCGGCTGGAACGGAGGATTGCCGCCGAGGAAGATGGAATCGCTGACGCCCAGACGGGTAACGAAGCGTCCGCCACCGGCGCGCACAACGGTTTTGCTGTTGATCTGGTAGGCGAGACCGGCGCGAGGTTGCCAGTCATTCCATTGGATATCCGAATAGTGATTCGGAACCTGGCCGCCACGGAATAGATAGGTGAGCGCCGGGTTGGTGGCTTCAGCAAAACGCCCTTTGGCGATGTCGGGGAAGCCGGTGCCAGGAATCACCAGGCCGTTGTAACGGTCACCGCCGCCTATGGTGACCAGGCCGGTAACCGGACTGACCGTTACGGCTTTGGAGGGATCGTAGAACGTCGGGTCGAACACGGCTTCATTCCGCCACAGCGCGCTGTAGGGCACGATGACGGAGTAGCGTACGCCGTAGTAGACGTTCAGCTTCTGAGTGGCTTTCCAGTTGTCCTGAGCGAAGCCTTCCGTCATGCTGCCGCGGAACGGCGTGTAGCCGCGCGGTCCCAGTTCGGAGTAGGTGTCGAACAGGCCCAGGGCCACGTTCGCAATCGCGGCGCCTGAGGTCGGCTGGCCCGAACGCAGATCGGTGAACGAGAACTGTCCGTTCTGGTTGTTGGTACAGGTGGGGCACGCCGAGACGTTGATCTCGTCGCCGTCATTTTCGCCCGAACGCTCGAAGAGGCCGCCGAACTTGAACGTATGCGAACCCTTCACCCAGGTGAGACTGTCGGAGACATCGTAGATTGGTCCCGAGGAGTGCGAAGGGTACGGGCCGCCGTTCAATCCGCTGAAGCTCGTGATGTTGGCGGTCGGAATACGCGTTGCCACCGTTTTGCCGGTGGGGAAGATGTAGGGATAGTTGATGCCCACCGTGGTGCGGTCCAGGAAGTGAGCCGAATCCACCGGGATGTAAACGTCGTCCAGACTGACGGTCGCCAAGGCTTCGTTTACCAGCGTAGGGGTAATGGTGTAAACGTGGTTAAGCGAGTTGGTCTGGTTGGGACGGTTGAAATACTTCGGCGTATCGGGCGTGCCGCCATCCAGCGGCTGATATTCGTTGAACGCGAAGTTATTGCGCCGGAACTGCAGGCGCTGCTTGTCGGTCAGGTTCATATCCACGGCCAGCGTGTCTTTGCGCTGATTCTGCGGATGGACCGCATAGAACGACCAGTTCTGGTTGCCGTTCAGAGGCGTGGTCAGATTGGGCAGCGGATAGGCCTTGAGGATGCCCAGACCGCTCGGGCTGAGCTGCGCCTGAGGGATGACGTTGTTCGGATAAGGAACGCCGGTTTTGGGATCTTTGATGACCACGGCCTTGCCGTAGAAGATGTTTGCGGGATTCAGCAGTTCACTGAAATCACCGGTGCGCATTGCGGCGGTGGGCACCGTCAGATTGCTGTTGTCCAGAAAGCGATAGCGAACCCACTCCTGACCGAAATAGAAGAAGAACTTGTTTCTGTCGCTGTTGAACTTGCCCGGGATATAGGCGGGTCCTCCGACGTTGTAGCCGTACTGGTTGTAATGAATCGGCGGCACAAAATTGGTGGCCGGATTCTGATTGCGGGCCCAGGTATTGGCGTTGAATACGGTGTTGCGGATGTATTCGTAAGCGGCGCCGTGGAAGTCACGGGTTCCGCTGCGGGTAATGATGCGGATCTGGCCGCCGGAAGAGCGTCCGTATTCAGCCGCGTAATCGGCGGTGAGCACCTGCACTTCCGAGGTGGAATCCACGTCGGCCGCGCCGATGCTGGTTCCGTTGGAGCGCGTGCGAACCGCGGGGGCGCCGTCGTAGGTGATCAGGCTTTCCGGAGTACGCGCGCCGTTGATGTTGCTCGGGCCCTGGCTGAAGTTGAAAGACAGACCCGAAAGATTGCCTCCGCGCGTTCCCGGAACCAGATTGGCCATGAAGATGGGGTTGCGGCCATTGATCTCGAGCGCGTCAATCTGCTGACGGGTGATATCGGTCTGAACTGCTGCGGATTCCGTTTGCAGCACCTGCGCGGTCGCTGAGACTTCGACGGTATCCGTCTGCGCGCCGACGGTCAGAGTGGCATCGAGCTGCAGATTCGAACTGGATTCCAGCGTGTTGTTCGTGCTCTCGAACTTCTTGAAACCAGCCGCCTGCACGGAAACGGAGTAGACGCTGGCCGGAATGTTGGTAACGGTATAGTAACCGTCGCTGTTGGTGTTGGTCTGGCGTTCCAGACCGCTCGAATTATGAAGCGTGATCTTCGCGTTGGGAATGACCGCGCCGGATGGGTCTCTGACGTAACCCGAAATGGAGCCGAGATCGCCCTGAGCGAACGCGAGACCGGAAAAAAGCAGACTCAGGAGCAGACAGGTGGCTCCCCTTACGTACCGTACGTGACTTTTCACAAAACCCCCTTGGAATCTCTGGTACCCCTACGCAGAGTTCAGCCCAAATTTTATATGCAAAGCAGTGAGGATGTCAGCGAGTTCACGTAAAATTGTTTTTCTTTCGCGTGGTCAGAAGGTAAAGCGCAGGAAAACCTGCCCCGTCCGGGGGCTTCCGGCCGGCGGAAAGACGTGTGTGGCGGTGATTACCCCGGCGTTGGCGTTGTTGATCCCGGTGTTCGGTTCGCCTGGGTTCAGGTGGTTCAGGATGTTCTGAAAAGTGGCGCCCGCCTGCACAGCGCCCAGATGCTCGATGGTGATCCGTTTGGAGACCCCGGCGTTGAACAGAACGTAGCCGGGACCCTCGATGGAGTTGCGCGCCGCCGTGCCAAAACCGGAGGCTGGGACGGCGAACGCTGAGGCGTTGAACCACTGCGTCAGCGCCTTCGGGTAGGTGATGGGCGCGACGGCATTGGGCCGGCCGCCGACGTTGTTAGTGCCTGAGGGGTCCGTTCCTGCGAACTGTGGATTGAGGAAATTTCCCGAGACCAGATTGAACAGTGTGTTGATCTGCCAGCCGCCGCGCAGCGCGCCTGTGCCCAGCGGGAGTTCCCACAGCCCTTGGTTTTCCCACTGGTGCCGCGGCACGGAATAGACGTTGCCGCGATCGCGCCGGCGGTCGTAGGCATTCTCAATCAGCGTGTTTAGTTCGAAATCGTTGTTGTCGTCGATCTCGCTCAGTTCTTTTGCCCAGGTCCAGGCGGACGAGAACAGAAAGCCGTGAGTGAAGCGCTTCTGCATTTGCGTTTGCAGAGCGTTGTAAGAACTGTTGGCGCCGTTATCGCCAAAGATAATATTGTTGAAGACCGGGAAAGGCCGGCGCGATTGCGCGAAGGCCGCGCCGTTTGGGTATGGCTGGTTGATGTTGCGCTCATACAGCAGCTGCGAGCCATGCGAGCCGATGTAGCTGACGCGCAGCCCGATGTCTTTACTGAGCTCGCGCTCCACTGTCAGCGTGTATTGATACACCGGCGAATCGCGCAGCGTGTCGCTGATGGCCGTCAGGTTCAGCGTCCCCGCGCCCCCGGCAATGCCGAATGGCGATCCGAGGGTAAACAGCGGCGAACCGTTGACGATCGCGTTGGTCGCCGTGGTGGAGATCGCGTAGGGTCCTGTCGAGAGGTCGCCGGCCACGTTCGCGCTCAGGTGGGTGTAGTAGACGCCCGCTCCACCGCGGACCACCGTGCGGGCGGATTGGTCCACCTGCCAGGAGAAGCCGGCGCGCGGCGCGAGCTGGGCGTAATCGGAATGGCGCAGACTCCGGTTCAGGCCGACTTTGTCGGCTGTTGTGATTGGCAGGCCGGATGGCAGAGACGCGCTGAAGAGGGCGGCCGATTTCGCGCCGGGCACGACAATCGAACCGCTCGGGATTTCGAACGAGTAGAGATTGTCATTGTTGGCGTGGACGGGCTGGTTGAATTCCCAGCGCAGGCCATAGCTCAGGGTCAGGCGGGGCAGAACCTTGTAATCGTCCTGCGCATAAAGCGCGGCGTCGAACCAGCGGTCGTACTGAATCGGGAACGGGTCCAGACGCACCACCTGGGTCGGCAGGCCCAGCAGGAAATCGGAGTAGGCGTTGCCGGTGAACTTGTTGGTGAAGCTGAAATTGCCGAACAGTCCGGCGTTGGTCGTCAGATATCGATTGACGAACCAGTTCACGTAGTCCGCGCCGAATTTAGCCGTGTGGCGGCCGCGAACCCAGGTAAGGTTGTCGCTCACTTCGGCATGGCCGTCGTTTACCGGATTCAGCAGCGATTGCGTCGCGGTGGTGAGACCCGAAATGGCGACGTTCGGGATTCCGTGAATCTGTCCGCGATCCGGCAGGCCGGTGATGCCGAACTGCGTCAGCAGCTGCTGGCCGTGGATGTTCGCATCGGATTGCGAGGCAAGAATCAGCACTCCGGCGCGAGCTTCGTTCGAGAGGTTTGGCGTGGCGCTGAAGACATCGCCCAGAGTTACGAAGTTCACTCGCCGGATGTTGGTGGAAGTGCCCACCGATTGCGGCGGCAGCGCGGAACGTGCGCCCGGGATCAGATAATCGTCCTTCTTTTCCTCATAGCGTCCAAAGGCCGAGTGCCGGTCGGAGAAATTGTGGTCCGCACGGATTTCCACGATGCGGTGTACTTCCGGCCCGTCGTAAGAACCGCGAAAGTTTCCCGCCGTGAGCGTCGGCGGCCCAAAGTTCGGCAGCGGATAGAACTGGGCCTGTGCCGCCAGCGCCTGCGGGTTCAGGAGCGCCGCCGGAATTACATTGCCGGGAAAAGGCACGCCGGTAAACGGATTCCGAATGGCGGCATTGGCCGAGAAATCCCCCGATCGCTGCGCGAGAGTCGGCACGGAGGCGGTTACGGGATAGGCACGGGCTCCCCTCGTCCCGTCGAACACGAACTGGAAGAAGGTTTTGTCTTTGATAACGGGGCCGCCGAGAGACGCGCCGTAGTTCCACAGGTTGTTGTATGCCTTGGCCGAGAGGAAGGCATTGCGAGCGTCGAAGGCGCTGTTATGCGCATAGCCGAAGATCGCGCCGTGAAAGCGATTTGTTCCCGATTTCGTAGTGGTGTTGATGCTGCCAAGACCGCTGAACTCCGCTTTGTTGGTGAGCAGGTTGGCGGTGAACTCCTGAATGCTTTCGAAAGAAGGCTGCGAAACCGAGTCGGGCGCGCCGAAGTTGCCGAAATCCGTTTCGATGCCATCGACATAAAGGCGTGTGCCGGAAGCGACGCCGCCCGGCGTGATCCACTTCGCGCCGGAACCCACCTGCACCACGCCGGGAATCGTCTCGGGGAGCATGGTGAAAATCAGGCCGGAATCGCCCGCGTTGTCGTAAATACTGCGCAGGTTGGTGGGAAGGTCGATCAGCTGACGGGTGGTAAGCGCCTCGGATATGGATGCCGTATCCATGGCGATTACGGTTGAGGTGGATTCGCTCACGGTCACGTTGGCTGTTGCCGCGGCGAGCGCGAAATGCAGATCCTGACGGATAGTGCGGTATGGGTCCACCGGGAAGGCTTCCGTGGAGAGCGCGCCGAAGCCCGGCGCCGCCGCGCTCAACTGGTAAGTGCCTGGAGGAAGATTGGGCAGGTTGTAGAGCCCGCTCGCGTTGGTGGACGCGGTCCGCTTCACGCCGGTCAGCGTATTCGTCAGGGTAACGGAGGCGTTGGCGACGGCTGCGTTCGCTGGGTCGGTCGCCAGGCCGGTAACCGTGGCCAGCGGAGACTGGGCGAGCGCGGCTACGGAAAAAGTGAGGAACACACCAAGGCGACGGGCGAGAAGCATTCCCCTATGGTATGTAAACGAGGCTATTCCCAGGCGCCCAGCAGGATCCGAACCAGGATCAGCTGACCAATGTGATACGCATTGTGGTCGGCCGCCAGCAGCGCTTCCCGTAGCACCGTCTGGCCGGTGCCATGCGGCAAAGGCGCGGTCAGGTTCACCGCCGGATCGTTCACCAGGGCCTGCAACGCCTCGTTGTCCTGAGTGAAGCCGTGGACGCTGGCCTGCCATGCAGACTCGTTGGGCGGCGCTTCCGTCGCGGGCCAGTAGCCCTCCGGCCATTTCGGCGACTGGTAACCGGGATTGCGGGTGAATTCGAGAATGTCGGATTGTGCGATCCGGAGGTGTTCCAGTAGCTGCCAGGCGGTATGGGGAGCGCCTTTTGGCTTCGTTCCGCGAAATTCCGGAGCGAGATCGGCGACGGCTGCCTCAAAATCGGCGTGTGCTCCGCGGCCTTTTAGCAGGGTGACGACGTGATTTCGGATGGCTTCTGAGCTGTCCATTCCGGGATTATAGAATGCGTCCCGCTTACAACGAATAGCGGTCCCGGCGCGTCTAGTAATTGTGACGAAGCTTGCCCTGCTGTGCCTGTGCGCAACGGTTTCCGCGGCGGGCGCGGATGCGCGCGTGGACAGCCTGCTGAAATCCGTGGAAGCTCGCTACAATCACGCACAATCGCTAAGACTTTCGTTTACAGAGACTTACAAAGGTCCGCAGCGCGCGGATCAGGTGGAATCGGGCGTTTTATCCCTCCGCAAGCCGGGGCGCATGCGGTGGGATTACACCTCTCCTGCGGGGAAGGTGTTTGTGTCTGACGGGAAGAACGTATTCCTCTACACCCCGGCCACCAACCAGGCGGAACACAGCACGATGAAGGAAACAGAAGATATGCGCGCGCCGCTGGCGTTCCTTCTGGGTAAGCTGAACTTTTACAAGGAGTTCCGGACGTTCGTGCTGCGACCGGAAGGTTCAGACACGTGGATTGATGCTGAACCTAATTCGCAGAATCTTCCGTACTCGAGAGTAGAGTTTCTGGTCTCCGGCGACGCGCAGATTCGCCGGCTGCGGGTTGTGGGACAGGACCGCTCCGTGATGGACTTCCAGTTCGATCAGGAAAAGCTGAACCTGCCGCTTGATTCCAAATTGTTCGTTTTCCGTCCTCCGCCGGGCGTTCAGGTGGTTGAGGCTGAGCAATAGGGATGTCTGAGTTCGTTTTGAAATATGCCGACGCGCGCGGCGAAATTCATTCTCAGCTGGCGACTGCGGCGAGCGAGCAGGAGCTGCGGGACCGCTATTCCGGACAGGGATTTCTGGTTTACTCGATCAAGCCGCGGGCGGGAAAGCTGGCGGTTGGCGGCAATATCAGCCTGGGCCGGAAGAAGAAGATCAACCTGGAGAAGTTCCTGATCTTCAACCAGCAGTTCGTCACCCTGATTCGCGCCGGATTGCCGATTCTGAAAGGCCTGGATCTGCTGGCCGACCGGCTGACGGATCCGAAACTGACGCCCTACATCCAATCCGTGCGGGATGAAGTGCGGCGCGGGACATTGCTTTCGGATGCCTTCGAGCGTCAGGGCATTTTTCCCAAGATCTACGTGACATCCGTTCTGGCCGGGGAAAAGAGCGGCAGCCTGGGAGAGGTTCTGGAGCGGTATATCACTTATCAGAAGCTGGCGCTCGCGGTCCGCAAGAAGGTGCTGGTTGTCGCTGATGTATCCCTCGTGCTGATGGTGCTGGTGATTCTGCTGATGGTGTTCCTGGTGACGTACGTGGTGCCGAGTTTCGCCGAGCTCTACACCAGCATGTCGGCCAAGTTGCCTGTAGTCACCCAGTTGTTGATCGCCATCGGCACCACGGCGCGGTCCTACGTGCTGCTGCTCGCGTTGGCGGTGGCCGGAGCCATTACCGGGCTGGTCTGGTGGTCGCGCAAGCCCGAAGGCTCGGAGCGCCTCGATGCCATCAAAGCGAAGTTCCCGCTCTTCGGCGATATCTGGCTGAAATACCAGGTGGCGCAGTTTTCGCGGGTATTGAGCACGCTGCTCACCGGCGGCATTCCGCTGGTGCAGGGGCTGGAAACGTCGGCGGATTCGCTGGGCACTGTTTTGCTGCGCAAAATGCTGGGCCGCGCCGGACAGATGGTGCGGGAAGGAAATCCGCTTTCAGCGTCCCTCAAAGCCACTGGGATTTTCCCCTCGCTTTCCATTGACATGATCGAAGTGGGCGAATCCACCGGCGCCCTCCCGGTAATGCTGACCAGCGTCGCGGAGTTTTATGAGGAAGATGTGAACACTCGAATGACCGCCGTGCTCTCCATGATTGAGCCCGCGATCATGGTGTTCATGGGGATTTTTGTCGCGTTTGTTTTGATTGCGCTCTATCTGCCGATCTTCTCTTTGGCGGATACCATTCGGTAATTTATGGCTGCTGAACGATCGATATTGAAGGATTTGGGTCCGGAGATTGCCGCCGCGCAGGCCGTGGCGATGCGGTATCGCTGCGAATATGTCGATCTGCGCGAGAGCGTGATAGATCACGAGTTGTTCCGCAGCGTGCCAGTGGAACTGATGTTCCGCTACAACTTCGTGCCGCTGCGGGCGGTGAACGGGACTCTGGATATTGCGCTCGCCGATCCGCGCAATCTGAACACGATCGACGAGCTTGGCCTGCTGCTGAACAAGAAGCTGCGAGTGAAGGTGGCGACAGCTTCGCAGATTGGCGACCTGCTGAAGAAGACGGAGCAATCGCAGCGCGTTCTGGAAGAGGTGACGGAAGGCTTCACGCTGGATGTCCTCGGCGATGACGACAACCCGGACGAGACGCTTTCCATCGATAAGCTTGCGCAGGAAGACAGCGACATCGCGCCGGTGATCAAGCTGGTGGATACCACCATCTTCAATGCGCTCGAGCGGCGCGCGAGCGATATTCACATCGAATCGCGCGACCAGGAAGTTGCGATTAAGTACCGCATTGATGGCGTGCTGCATTATGCGATGCCGCCGATCGCCAAGGACTGGCAGTCCACGATCCTGTCCCGCGTGAAGGTGATGAGCGAACTCGATATTGCCGAGCGGCGCGTCCCGCAGGACGGCCGTTTTCGCGTGCGCTACAAAGGCCGTCTGATCGATTTCCGCGTTTCCGTAATGCCAACGATTCACGGCGAAGATGCGGTGCTCCGCGTTCTCGACAAGGAATCGATGAGCGAGAAGTTCGCCAAGCTCTCGCTCGATGTGGTCGGCTTTTCAGAGGCCGATCTCCTGAAATTCCGGCGCTACATCAGCGAGCCGTATGGCATGGTGCTGGTAACCGGCCCAACCGGATCGGGCAAGACCACGACGCTGTATGCGGCGCTGAGTGAAATCAAGAACGACGAAGACAAGATCATCACGATCGAAGACCCCGTCGAGTATCAGGTCAAGGGCATCACGCAGATCCCGGTAAACGAAAAGAAGGGGCTCACCTTTGCGCGCGGTCTGCGGTCCATTCTGCGTCACGATCCCGACAAGATCATGGTGGGTGAAATCCGCGATCAGGAAACCGCGCAGATCGCCATCAACTCGGCGCTTACGGGACATCTGGTGTTCACCACGGTTCACGCCAACAACGTGCTGGATGTGCTGGGGCGCTTCCTGAACATGGGCGTGGAGCCGTACAACTTCGTATCGGCTTTGAATTGTATTCTGGCGCAGCGCCTGGTGCGTATGATCTGTGAACACTGCACGCATCGCGTTCACTATCCCGATTCCGAGTACATCGCGAGCGGTTTGAATCCCGCGGAATGGCGGGACGTCGCGACCATGGAAGGCAGCGGCTGCTTCGAATGCGGCGGCACCGGATTCCGCGGCCGCACAGCCATCCATGAGCTGCTGGACCTGAGCGATAAGATCCGCGAAATGATTCTGGACCGTCGCTCCACAGCGGAAATCAAGCGCGTGGCGCGCGATGAAGGGATGACGTTCCTGCGCGAATCGGCTGTGGATAAAGTGCGGATGGGCATCACCACGCTGAAAGAAATCAACAAGGTGACGTTCATTGAAGGCTAGGCTCCAAAGACTTTTCCAGGACCCGCCGCCGGATTTCGTCTTTGAAATCTGCGAAGACGGTATCTCGCTGGCGCGCACGCGCAACCGCGCGGGAGTTGTCTTTCAGGAGATGCCGCGCGGCGTGGTTTCCGCATCGCCGCTGCGCGACAACATCCAGAATCCGGATGAATTTTCGAACGCTGTGGCGGGTCTGTTGCCTGCTGGCACGCGCAGAGGCGGAAAAGCCGCGCTGATCCTGCCGGACTATTCGGCGCGCATCTCCGTGCTCGATTTCGATTCCTTTCCGGAGAAGGCGGATGAGCAGGAAGCGCTGGTCCGGTTCCGCATCCGCAAGAGCGTTCCGTTCGACGTGGAATCAGCCGCGCTGAGTTACTGGCGGCAGAACAGCCCCGGCGGTACGTCGCACGAGGTGGTGGTCGCGTTGGCGCCGCTCGAAATCATCGCGCGATACGAAGCTCCCTTTCGCGCTCTGGGCATGCAGCCTGGCGTGGTCACGCTCTCGCCGCTGGCGGCTCTGGAACTGGTTCCCGCGGATGGAATTTCCGTCATCGCCAAAGTGAACGGCCACGTGCTGACCGTGATGGTGACGCATTCCGGAAATCTCAAGCTGATCCGCTCGCTGGAGTTGGTCGAGTTTTCGCTGGATGAGATCGCCGCCGATCTGTTTCCCACTTTCGTTTACGTGGAAGACAATCTGCTGGCGCCTGCTTCGCGCCTGCTGCTCTGCGGCTTCGCGGAGCTGGAGCAGCCCGCGATCAGCCGCTTCCATGATGATCTCGGCATTCCCGTGGAGCCGGTCCGTTCCCGTCTGGGCGCGGTGAATGCCAGAAACGCCGGGTTGCTCGGATATCTGCAAAGCGCGGTGGCGGCATGAAGATCGGGATCAATCTCGCGAGCGTCCCGTTCCGTCGCGACCGGCCTGTACTGATTGCAACGGCCGCGGTCACCGCGCTGCTTACCGTTACGCTGATCGCCTTTATTTCGCTGGCGCGCATGGACCGCGGAGTGGTGCAGCGGGACCGCCAGCTGCAGGCGCGGCTCTCGCGCGACCTGGCGCGCCTGACGGCGGAACGCACGAAGTACGATCGCGAGGTGCGCAGGCCCGAGAACTCCGACGTGCTCGACCAGAGTGTCTTGATCAACACCCTGCTGATGCGCAAAGGGATCAGCTGGACGCGCATGTTCGCGGATCTGGAGAAGACGCTGCCGCCGAACGTTCGCATCACGCAGATTGTGCCGCAGGTGAACGCGGCGGATCAGGTGACGCTTGATATGACGGTCGCGGCAGACAATCCCGAGCCGCTGGTTGTGTTTGTGCAAAAGCTGGAGCAGTCGGACGTGTTCGGGTCCGCGACCGTGCCGGTTTCACAGGCGCCCTCGCAGACCGACCCGTTCTTTCGCTACCGCCTGACGGTGACTTATGCCCAGAAACTTTGACGTCACCCAGCGCCTGAAAAACGTCACGTGGGCATCCGCCGTGGTGCTGATGCGCGTCGCGATCGGAGTGTTGGTGGTGGCGAACATCGTAGCGGCGGGCTTTGCGTTTCACTGGTGGGACGATTCGCCGGCCTCGCTCGAGAACAAACTGGCCGATACCCGGCGGCAGCTGGTGATTGAGCGCAGCCTGGTTGCACGCTCCAAATCCATGGCGACCAAAGTGGATACCGCGCGTTCGCAGGCAGGCCGGTTCATCGACATGTACATGACGCCGCGCCGCAACACGTATTCCACGATCCTGGGCGATCTGGACCGGATGGCGGCATCGGCCGGAATCAAAACGCGCGAGCGCGCCATCACGCGCGATGCGGTGGAGGGCAGTTCTTCGCTCAGCATGCTCACCGTGACGGCGGGTTTCGAAGGCGCCTATCCGAATCTGTTGAAGTTTATGAACATGCTGGACCAGTCGCCGCGATTCCTGATTGTGGAGCGGCTGCAGGCGGCGCCGCTGGCGAACTCACAGAATCTGCAGGTCACGGTCAAGCTGAACACCTTCGTGCGCGATGACGTGGAAGGTGCGCTGTGAAGGTGGTCTTAAATAAGAAAGAAGACAAGAAGAAGGTCTGGCTTCTGGCGTTGCTGGGCGTGATCGCGGCGTACACGCTTTACACCCAGGTGTTTTCGAGCGATACCGCGGAGACACCCGCCGCGCGAAGCGGCTCGGTCGCTCCGCCTGTTCTTCCCGGCGACGCCGCCACGCCGGCAAGCGGTCCTCGCCGCGGCATCACTTCGCGGCGCAACGGTACTGCTTTCGTTCCCGTGCTACGCAGCCCGCGCCCGGAAGACCGCCCGGATCCGGCGAAAATCGATCCCACGCTGCGGCTGGATCTGCTTGCCAAAGTGCAGGGCGTGGCGCTTGAAGGCGGTTCGCGCAATCTGTTTCAGTTCGGCGCCGCTCCCCCGCCGGCGTCGGCCGCAGGCCCGATTCCAAAAGAGAAAAAAATTGCGGTGAATAATCTGCCGCCCGTGGTGGCTGCTCCGCCCAGCGGGCCGCCTGCTCCCCCGCCGCCTCCCTTGATTCCGTTGAAGTACTACGGGTATACGAACGCGAAAGGCGATCCGCGCAAGAAGGCGTTCTTCCTGGATGGCGAAGACATCATCGTGGCGCGCGAAGGCGAAACCATCAAGAGCCGCTACAAAGTGGTGCATGTCGGCGTGAACTCAGTGGAAGTGGAAGACACGCAGTTTAAGAACAAGCAAACGCTGCCGCTGGCCGAAGAGGCTACGGGATGAGCGCGCGTCAGAGCGAGCAGGGCTTTGCGCTGCTGCTGGTCTTCGCCATGGCTTCCATCCTGGCGATCTCGCTGTTCTATGCTCTGCCGCGCGTCGCATTCGAATCCGAACGGGATCGCGAACAGTTGCTGATCGACCGCGGTGAACAATACACACGTGCGATCCAATTGTTTGTGCGCAAGAACAAGCGCTTCCCGGCGAAGTTGGAAGATCTCGAGAATACCAACGGAATCCGCTTCCTGCGCCGGCGGTATGTGGATCCCATGACGGGCAAGGATGAATGGCGGCTGATCCATGCCGGTCCCGGCGGAACCCTGATCGATTCGCTGGTCGAGAAGAAAACCGACAAGAAAGATGCCAAGGTCGTGGATAACTTCATAACGGAGCTTGGTCCCATTGGCAGTGCGCAGCCCACGGAAGGAAACACCAATCTCGCGTTGCGGCGCAGGCCCAGCGATCAGACCGCCGCTCCGGGGAGCGCGAACACCTCGCCCATTCCTCCCGATCCGGGTTCAGGCGCCGGGCCGATTCCGCCCAGCGCGCAGGGCAACCTGAATTTCCCGGGCCAGGTGACAGCCGGCGCCATTCCGCCCAGTCCTTTGCCGGTGCCGGCAGGCTCCGTGCCGGTCAACGGCTCCGCACCTGCGGCAGCCGCGTCCGGCGGTGGCATCTCGGTAATTCCCGCGTTTGGCGGTGCGATCAGTACGCCGACCACCGGCGCGCCGCCTCGCCCGGGACAGCTTCCGGCCGCGATTGCACAGCAAATCCTGAACCCGACCGGCGTGATGCCCGGCGGCGGTGTGCCGAGCACCGGGTTAACTGCCGGCGGCGCAGTGAGTTCGCCGAACGCGGCCAATCTGATCCAAAATTTGCTCACCACGCCGCGTCCGGGCGGACTGGCCGGCGTGCAGGGCGGTCAGCAGGCAGCCGGCGGACAGCAGATCATCGGCGGCGGGATCGCCGGCGTGGCCACCACGCACAAAGGCGTAGGCGTCAAGCTGTATCACGATCAGGAAGAATTTCCGAAGTGGGAGTTTGTCTACGATCTCAGCAAGGATCCATCGATGAATCCCGCAGCCAATTTACCGCAGGCCCCGGCGGCGCCCGGTACGCCCATCGGCGGAACGGCTGCGCAGAGTGCCACTCCGGCGGGAGCCGCGCCGGTTCTCCCGGTACCCGGCGTTCCTGTGGGTCCTGCCGTTCCAACTCCGCCGCAGTAATTACGCGAGCATGCGCTCGTATTCGGCGTTGAATTCGCACCCCAGAATCGCAATGGCGGCGAGCACATACATCCAGACCAGCAGCGCGATTCCGGTTCCGATGCTTCCGTAAAGCACGTTGTAATTCGTGATGTGCTGGATGTACCAGGCAAAACCCGAGGTTGCTCCCAGCCACAGAAACGTAGCGAGGATGGCGCCCGGCCAAACGCGCGACCAGCGCTGTCGCCGGTACGGCCCGAAGTAATACAGCATCGCCGTCAGCGTTGCCGTCGCGGAAAAGGCAACCACGTAACGCGCGATACGGCTCAGAATCTGCCAGAGGCCGGCCAGCGGATTGAGGATGGGATCGACCGCCAGAGCGGTCATGACGCCGCGCTCGATTTCCGCCCCAAAAAGCACCAGAGCGGACGCGCCAACCAGCGGCACAACCGCCAGGCCAACTAACGAAATGGCAACCACGGTTTCGCGCAGAAAGGAACGCGAGCGCGGCGTCCGGTAAGCTGCGTGAAACCCTTCCATCAGGCTCTTGATGACGCTGGACGCTGCCCAAATGGAGAGCACACCGGCGACGATCAGCAGCGCCGTCGGACGCTGGCCGCGGACCCGGAACTGGTTGACCACAATGTCCTGGCTTCCCGGCGGCACGATCTGCAGGAGAAACTGCGACATGGTCCGCGCTACGAAATCGGCACGGGTCTGCACCAGAATGGTGGCGGCGGAAGTGAGAACCGGAAAAAAGGAAAGCAGCGCGGAGTAAGCAGCTCCTTTGGCGATGCCGAAGCAGCCGTCATCAAGGGCGGAAAGGAGGGTGCGTTTCAGGAGGTACGGCAGGTTGCGAAGTACCTCCACAGAACGGCTCCTTTCAGGAAGCGGCGGCGCGGCGGCTCTTCAAAACCTGCATGGCGGCAGGAACAAGAGAGAGCGCGATGATCAACAGCACCACCTGATCGAAATGCTGCTGCACTGCGGGCACCTGGCCTACGAAGTAGCCCAGCAGCGTCATGAAGGTGACCCAGCCGATGCCGCCGCAGATGCTAAACGGAATGAACTTTGAGTACGGCATGGAAGCCACACCGGCCACGAAGGCGGCGAACGTGCGGACAATCGGAATGAAGCGCGCGTAGATCAGCGTCTTGCCCCCATGCTTCTCGTAGAACGCATGGGTGTCGCGAAGATGCTGTGGATTAAAGAAGCGCGATTTCGGGCGGCTAAAAATGCGCGGCCCCGCGCTGCGGCCCAGAAGATACCCGGTCGAATCGCCAATGATCGCCGCCGCGCTAAGCAGAACAACCACCGCGACGACGTTCAACTCACCGGAACCGCAAACCACGCCCAGTGTGAACAACAGCGAATCGCCCGGCAGGAAGAATCCGACAAGCAGGCCGGTTTCGGCAAAGATGATCGCGAACAACGCCGCGTAGACCCAGAGCCCGGAAAAGGACACGACCAGATGGACAAGGTCGCGCGGGTGAATCAGCGTTTGCAGGACCTGCATTTAGCTCTGCTGGTAGGAGGCAATCAGGCGGTTGATCACGTCCTGATGAACTTTGATCTTGCCGCTCTTTTGCAGTGCCTGGCGAACACCGTCTTCGAAAATGGAATTCCGTTCGCGGGCGCGGCGAGACTTGATTTCGTCGCGAATGGTCGCGCTCTTCGCTGCGAGTTCGGCCGGGTTTGGCTCCGTTTTCGATTCGATCTTTCCGATGACGCGATTTCCCTGAGAATTGACGGGTCCGAACAAAGAGCCCACCGGCTTGGTGAACACTTCAGGAATCGACGAAGCGGAACCGACGCCTTCGACGGCGCCCTGGCGATCGAACTCGGAGCTGGACTTCACTTCCAGTCCCATGGACTTCGCCGCTTTGGCGAAATCGCCGCCGTCCTCTTTGGTTTTGGCAATCAGGTCGGAGGCTTTCCGGGTGAGAAGCACCTCGATACCCTGAGTCTGCAGGGCGGTGCGGATCTGCGGCTGCGCTTCATCGAAGCTGGCCGGATGAGCCGGGGTGACGTTGGTTACCACGGCGACGGCAATCTTGTTGGAGGGCAGCACGATCGGCTGCGAAACTTCGTTCTTGCCCAGCGCTGCGATCGCCTGATCGAATTCCTTCGAGACACCCAGCATCGGCAGCGGATCGCCCGGTGTAACGTTGTCGACATGCTGCAGCGGCTGGCCTACATCGGCAGCAGCCTTCTCCGGGTGGGCCGGGTCGCGGCGAAGATCCGCCTGCGCTTTGTCTGCAGCTTTCTGCATGACGTCATTCAGACGCTGTTTGCGATAAGCTGCCGCGATTTCCGGCTTGGCTTCGTCAAACGAGCGGAGATGGGCGGGCTCTTTCTCCTGCACCTGCACAATGTGATAACCGTACTGCGTTTTCACCAGATCGCCGATGTCGCCGACCTTCTGCGAGAACACGGCGTCTTCAAACGGCTTCACCATCTGTCCGTGAGTGATCCACCCGAGATCGCCACCTTTGGATGCGCTGCCCGGATCGGCTGAATTCGCCTTGGCGATGGTGGCGAAGTCGGCGCCTCCCCGAAGCTGCTTCAGGACGCCTTCGGCCTTGGCTTTCACCTGATCGTCCGGAACGCCTTTGTTGGTGAAAAACAGGATATGGCGGGCGCGGGCGCGTTCGGGAACTCGGTACTTGTCGATGTTCGCGCTGTATTCGCGTTTCAGGTCCGCGTCGGAGGCGGGAATGGTCGATTCCAGCTGCGCGGGGTCGAAGACCACATACGAAACGCTCTTTTTAGCGGGGATCTGGAACTGGCCGTGGTTCTTGTCGTAGTAATCGTGCATCGCCGCGTCGTCGGTTTTCACTTCCGACTGGTATTTGGCAGGCGAGAGAATGACGTACTGAATTTTGACCTTTTCGCCGTTCTGACGGAAAATCTTCTCGATTTCCGCAGGCGCGACCACAGTGCCTTCGAGCGCGATATCGCGCAGCCGCGTAGCAAGAAGCTGGCGAGCGGTATCGGCCTTCAGGTCCGCGATGGTCATGTTCTGCGCAGCCAGGGCCGCTTCGAACTGCTCCCTCTTCACCAGTTTGCCGTCTTCGAAGAAACCCGGCGGCAGCTGATTCTGAATTGCAACGTTAACGTCTTCATCGGACACGCGAATGCCCTGGCGCTGCGCTTCATAAGCCATGGCGCGATCGGCAATCAGCGATTGCACCACCTGAGGCGCGTAGATCGACAGGTACTGAGGGGGCACCTGACCGCCGCGGGTCATATTCTGCATCGCCTTCTGGGCATCGAGCGTGGTGATCTTCATGTCGCCCACCGTGGCGATCACGTTGTCCTGTGCGGACGTCGTGGCGCCTGCCCCGGTGCCGGGGATCAGATAGGTGACCATCGACAGCGCGACCACCACCAGAATGACACCAAGCAGAATGCGGACAGCCTTATCGCGGCTGCGAAACAAATCAAACATGTTACGGGAATCTCCTGAGAAATAGTGCTGAAAACGCTATTATATCAGCCCGATTAGAGATGACACTCGGCATGTACGGCGCGCACGGCTTTCTCCAGTCCGTCGCGCCGGACAACGATCGCGATGGTGAGTTCGCTCGATCCCTGAGCAATCGCCATGATGTTCACGCTTTCGCGCGAGATCGCCGTGAAGACGCGCGCGGCCAGGCCCTGCGCGCCGCGCATGCCTTCGCCCACCACCGCCAGCAGCCCGACCTCGCGATCGATAACCACCGGACTCACATATCCGTGCGCCAGTTCGAGGGCCAGACCGGCTTCCAGGGCTTCCATTGTGCGGGCGAGTTCGTCATCGCGAACCAGGAAACAGAAACTCTGGCGATAGCTGGAGCCGGAAACCGTCAGCACTTCGACATCGGCGCGGGCGAGCGCTTCCATAGCGCGCGCCAGCAGGTGGACGCCGCTCATCCCTGCGTGGGCGGGTTCGAGCGAGATCAGCGCGACGCTGCGCATGGAGGTAACCGCGCGCGCACCGCTGGAAACGCTGAGAACACGGTACGATGCGCGTCCCGGGTTTCTCCGGGCGCGAAGCTGTTCTTGCTCCAGACCGGAATGTGCTTCTCCACCAACGGCGCAAGAGTTCGGGGATGCAGCACCTTGGCGCCGTTATAGGCCAATTCGGCCGCTTCGGCAAAGCTGACTTCCTCCAGCACGCGCGCCTCGGGCACCACGCGCGGGTCGGCGGTCATGATGCCATCCACATCGGTCCAGATCCACAGTTCGGAGGCCTCGAGCGCTGCGGAGAGAATGGAGGCGGAAAAATCCGAACCTCCGCGGCCCAGCGTGGTGCTTCGGCCGTCGGCGGTGGCGGCGTTGAACCCTGTGGCGATGGGAACAACCCCGTCATCCAGCAGCGGCTGCAAAGCGCTCGGGTCTTTTTCTCGGTCAACTCCATCAGCGGTGAGGCGTTGCCGAAAACGGCGTCCGTGACAATCAGACCGGCGGAGTTCACCGGCGCTGCCGGCGTTCCCTGAGCCGACAACAGCCTGCTGAGCAGCAGCGCCGAGAGGCGTTCTCCTGTCGCGACCGCCTCGTCCACGGAGCGCGCGGGGCGTTCGCCCAGCAGGAACATGCCGCCGACCAGGCGTTCGAACTCCGCAATCAGTTCATCAATCTCCGGCGCGATGTCGAGCTGCAGCCCGGCCGCCGCTTCATGATGACGGCGGCGCAGAAGGCGGACGTTCTGCTCGATGCCGGCTTCGTCGCGCGCCTCGGCGTGTTTCATGGTGTCGAGCAGCAGGTCGGTGATCTTCGAAATAGCCGAGACCACCACCACCACAGGACGCTGCGCCCGCTGTTCCTGAATCAGGTGAGCCGCCACACGGATGCGTTCGGCGGAACCCATGCTCGTGCCGCCGAACTTCATGACCAGGAGCATCAGTGGTAACCCTTGCCGTTCGTCATACGCGTGCGAACCAGCTTCAGGATTGTTTCCACTACTTCGTCGACCGAAAGATCCGTGGAATCCACGTACACGGCATCCGGCGCCTGAGTGAGCGGCGCTTCGGCTCGAGTGCGATCGCGCTGATCGCGTTCCACAATCTGCCGTTCCACGGCTTCGGTGTCCGTGTCGCCGGTCTGGCCGGCGCGGCGGCGTACGCGTTCGCCGGAATCCGCATCCAGAAACACCTTCACACGCGCCTCCGGGAAGACAACCGTCCCGATATCACGGCCTTCCATGACCACGTTAGCGTCCGCTGCAATAGCGCGCTGCTTATCGACCATGGAGCGGCGGACGGCGGGGATAGCCGCCACCAGTGAGGCGGCCTGGGCCACCTCCGGCGTACGGATGGCATCCGTTACATCGTCGCCGTTCAGGAGAACGCTATCCGTTCCGGGCACCAGAACGATGGCCGCGGCGAGAGCCAACTGCTCCATTCGGTGCATATCCGCCGGGTCCAGATCCTGCCGCAGAGCCCATAGCCCCAGCGCGCGATACATGGCTCCGCTATCGATATAAGTGAACCCGAGCTGCGCGGCCAGACGGCGCGCAATGGTGCTCTTCCCGGCCCCGGCCGGCCCATCTATTGCAATGACGATTCCCATTTATTTCAGGATCTGCCAGAGGTTGCTGTAGTCATCCGTCCACATTCGCAGCTTTCGAGTCTGCGGGACCGGAGTAGAAGCGTCCTTGAAGTAAGGCTTGTCCCAGTAGCCGGGGCGGCTGGACACCAGCACCCAGCTGGCTTCGGAAGTGTCGGCGGCTTCATCCGCATCGCTGTCGATTACCAGAACCGGCTTGTGCTGCGCTTCGGCCTCCTGATTTACCACCGGTGCCAGATCCAGGTACCGGTTTGAAACGTGAATGGCCAGAATGCCATCGGGCTTCAGGTGGCGCAGGTAGAGGGCGAACGCCTCACGGGTAAGGAGGTGGACGGGAATGGAATCGCTGGAAAACGCATCCACAGCGAGGACATCGAAGTTTTCGGGCTGTTCGCGTTCGAGAGAAAGGCGCGCATCGCCGAGGGCAATCTGCACGGTCGCGGGAGTATCGGAAAGGTAGTAGAAGTAGCGGCGGGCGATACCGATCACCAGCGGATTAATTTCGTAGTAGCGGTACGTATCGCCCTTGCGCCCGTAAGCGGCGATGGTACCGGTGCCCAGACCGACGACGCCGACGCGGATGGGGCCGCCGTTCGCCAGATCGCGCAGGACCATGCCGATGCCTGAGGAAGGGCCGTAATAGGTGGTGGGCTCGCGGCGGCGCTTCGGGTCGAGGAACTGCTCGCCGTGATTGATGGTGCCGTGGGTAAGTTCGCGCGTGGCATCCTGGTCTGTGGTTTTCGGGCTGTCGTTTACCCGCAGAGCGCCATAGAAGTTGCGGGCCAGAGTGACGGCGTCGCTGACTTCATAACGCGCGTTTCTGGTGTTGTAGATGGCCAGCGCGACCACTCCGGCGAAGGCCAGAGCCCAGGCGAGCTGGCGTGGCGATCTCCAGGCTGCGCCGAAGGGTTCCTCACGGTAATAGACAATTAGCACGATGAGCGCGCAGAAGAACAGCGAAATGGGGAATTCGTAAAGCGCGTTAAACACGCGCGGCGCGATGAACGCGACGAACAATCCGCCGATGGCGCCGCCGATGGACGTCATCAGATAAAAACCGGTGAGATGTTTCGCCGAAGGTTTCAGCCGCGCCAGTTCGCCGTGGCAAACCATGCAGCAGACGAACAGTGCCGTTGCAAACAGGGCGATCTGCTTACGAAATGTGGCGTCGGGAGCGCCGTGGCTCAGTTCGTAAGCCATGGCTCCGATGGAAAGCGCGAACAGCGGCAGGAAGACCGCTCGCTGATACCAGACCGAACTCTCAAAACACAAAATGAAGCTAAGCAGATACAGCGCGAGGGGCAGAATCCAGAGGAACGGGATGGAGGCGACGTTCTGCGAAAGGTGGTTGGTGACGGCCAGCAGCAGCGCGGAAGCCGACGCGGCCAGGGCCAGCCAGAGGAAGTTGTCCCGCAGCTTGGGCCGCGCGGTATCGGGATCATCCTCCGCCGCGATCACAAGAGGCGAGTTGCGCGAGCGGTAAGCCACCAGACCGCAAAGAACAACGAACAGAACATAACCGGCCGACCATGTCCAGGCCTGTTCGCTGTTGCTCAGCGTGGGTTCCACCACCACCGGATAGCTGAGCAGCGCGAGCATGGAACCGAGGTTCGATAGCGCAAACAGCCGGTAAGGCACCACGCCGGAACTGGTCCGCGCCAGCCAGGATTGCAGCAGCGGACTGGTGGAAGAAATCAGGAAGTAAGGCAGACCGATGGTGGCGGCCAGCAATCCCAGAATGCGCCAGAGCGGATCGTCCATGCCGGAAGGTTTCCACCAGGCGCTGGGCAGGATCGGCAGGCAGGCAACACTGACGGCCAGCAGCGCGATGTGCAGCCATGCCTGCTGCTTCGGCGCGAGAACGCGCGAGGTGACGTGCGCGTACAGATAGCCAAGCAACAGCGCGATCTGGAAGAACAGCATGCACGTGGTCCAGACGGCCGCGGAACCACCGAACCAAGGCAGAATCAACTTGGCGATCAGGGGTTGAACCTGAAACAGGAGGAAGGCGCTGGTGAAGATTGTGAGCGCGAACAGCGCGATGCCGCCGCGGCGATCAACGATAGGCGGGGATTCCCGTGACACGCTCTCCGATGACAAGGGCATGGATGTGATCGGTTCCTTCATACGTCCTGACGGTTTCCAGATTGCATAGGTGACGCATAATAGGATACTCGTCGGTGATGCCGTTCGCGCCCAGCAGGTCCCGGCTGGACCGTGCGATATCCAGCGCGATTGAGACATTGTTGCGTTTCAGCATGGAGATGTGCGCCGGCTCCAGCTTGCCCTGATCCTTCAGGCGTCCGGCATGCAGCGCGAGCAACTGCGCTTTGGTGATCTCGGTGATCATACCCGCAAGTTTCTCCTGCACCAGCTGATGTGAGGCGATGGGGCGCTCGTCGAACTGCTTTCGCAAAATGCAGTACTGGCGCGCGCTTTCGTAACAATCCATGGCCGCGCCGATCACTCCCCAGCCGATTCCGTAGCGCGCCTGGGAAAGGCACGAGAGCGGCCCTTTCAGGCCCGAGACGCCGGGGAGCATAGCGGTATCCGGCACGCGGCAATCGGAAAACGAGAGACTCGAGGTGACCGAGGCGCGCATGGACATCTTGCCGTGAATATCCGCTGTGGAGTAACCGGGCGCTCCCCTTTCCACCAGAAAGCCTCGGATGCCGGAATCGGTTCTAGCCCAGACCAGCGCGACGTCGGCAGTGCTGCCGCTGGTAATCCAGGTCTTCTCGCCGTTCAGGATCCAATCGTCGCCGTCGCGAATCGCGGTGGTGCGCATGCCTGCCGGATTCGATCCGAAATCCGGTTCGGTCAGGCCGAAGCAGCCAAGCGCTTCGCCACGCTGCATGGGCGGCAGCCAGCGCTCTTTTTGCGAAACGGACCCAAACTTCCAGATTGGGTACATCACCAGAGCGCCCTGGACGGAAACAAAGCTGCGAATACCGGAATCTCCGCGCTCCAGCTCCTGCATGATCAATCCGTACTCCACGTTGCTCATCCCCGCGCAGCCGTAGCCTTCAAGGTTGGCGCCGAGGAAACCCATGCGGCCCAGTTCGGAATCGAGCCCCGGCGGAAAGCGCCCGTCGCGCCAGGCGTCCCGAATGACCGGGATCACCGCGCCTTCCACAAATTCGCGCGCTGTCTGCCGCACCAGAAGCTCCTGGGCGTCGAACTGGCTGTCAATCAATAGGTAGTCAACGCCGCGGAAGGTGGGCATGCGATTCGAGCTTCAGTTTAGCAGCGGGTCTATTGCTCATGACGGCAACGTCCGATAGATAACTTCGTACGTATTGTCATGGTTTTCTTAGTCCGAGAACACTATTTAATCTGGCTGGGGGGCCGCTTTTCCCCTATAATCGAGCCTGTACCGGAATTAGCGCGGCCTGATGAAAATGGCTGGACCGGGGCCACCTGATGACCACGTCTTTGCTTTGGTTCGCCTTCGTCTCATTTGGGCTTTCGCTCATCCTCACCCCCATTTTCCGGGACATTTTCCGATCCTATGGTGTGGTTGACCAGCCGGACCATGGCCGAAAAATTCATAAGTACCCGATCCCCCGCGTGGGCGGGATGGCGATTGCCTCATCGTACGTCGCGTGTTTCGTGCTGGTGCCGCTTTTTCGGCACAATCCGTACCAGGATCAGCTGGCGCTGGTATGGGGTCTGCTGCCCGCCGCGGGAGTCATTTTTGGCGTTGGTGTCATCGACGATTTGTTTGGGTTGAAGCCATGGCAGAAGCTGATCGGGCAGCTGATCGCTTCGTGTCTGGCTTACTGGGCCGGCGTTCGCGTCATGGACGTAATCGGGTTTTCGACACAAAACTGGTGGAGCCTGCCGGTGACCATCATGTGGCTGCTCACCTGTACCAACGCCTTCAATCTGGTGGATGGCATGGACGGTCTGGCGGCCGGCGTCGGCATGTTCGCCACGCTGACCATGTTCATCGCCGCGCTAATGCACGGCAACATGCCGCTCGCGCTTGCGACCATTCCGCTGGCCGGGTGTTTGCTCGGATTCCTTTGTTACAACTTCAACCCCGCCACCATCTTCCTGGGCGATTCGGGCAGCCTGACACTCGGCTTCATGCTCGGCTGCTACGGAGTAATCTGGACGCAGAAATCGGCCACGCTGCTGGGCATGACCGCGCCGCTGATGGCGCTCTCCATTCCGCTGATCGACGTGGGGCTTGCCATCACCAGGCGGCTGCTGCGCCGCCAGCCGATTTTTTCCGCGGATCGCGGCCACATTCATCACCGCCTGTTGGACCGGGGTCTGACGCCCAGACGCGCGGTGATGGTGCTCTACGGCTTGTGCAGTCTCGTGGCGGTTTTCTCGATTCTACAGAGTGAGTCGCGGAATGATCGCATTTCCGGTGTGATCATTCTGCTTTTCTGTGCGGTTGCATGGGTTGGCATTCAGTATCTGGGGTATGCGGAGTTCACCGTCGCGGGCAAACTGCTGTTTCGCGGGAATTTCCAGAAAACGCTGAAATCCCAGCTGGATCTGCATGCGCTCGAAACGGCGCTGGAGAAGGCGCAATCGGTGGAAGAGTGCTGGCGCGCCGTATGCGAAAGTTCGGCGAAATTTGGCTTTCACTGCCTGCGCATGGAAGTATCCGGTCAGTATTTTGAGAACTCGCCTCTGCACGGACCCGGTCAGAAAGCCTGGGAGCTGCGCATTCCCCTGCTGGCCAATGGCTACATCGAATTTTCGCGCGAGCTGAAATCGCCTTCCATCTCCACCATCGTCGGGCCTTTTGTCGAAATGATCCACAGCTATCTGGTGGCTCGGCTGCGGGCCCTGCGGGAAGAGTCCCAGTTGCAGGCGGGCGAAGATGCGCCGGTTTCCAGCCGTTCTCTCGGCAGTGGCACATTCGTGAAATCAGAAGGCACCACCTAGCCGGATTTCGCGGGCCTCATGCGAATTTTCAGCGTCATTTTACCGTCCCGCGTCTCCGGCCTGCTGCTTTCCGAATTCGTACTCACATACGTGTGCTTCCTCGCGGCATCTTTTCTGCTGGTGCAGGGCGACGCGATTAGTTACCTCAACCATGAAAACGGCTGGCTGCGCGTGGCTTTGGCTTCGTTTAGCGTTTTGATCGGCATCTTCGTCAACAACCTGTACGCTCGCCCCCGCGTGGATTCCCGCGTTTCCCTGGTGTTGCGGCTCTGTAATGTAATCGGGATCGCGCTCATTTTTCAGGGCCTTCTGGCTTACCTGATCTCGGGGCTGAGCATGCCGAGATTAGTGATGCTCGGCGGCGGAGGGCTAGCCCTGATTGTGCTGACTGCCTGGCGAATCCTCTACAGCACCGTAATCCTGCGCATGGTGGGAACGCAGAACCTGCTCTTCATTGGCCACGATTCAGTCCTGGACGAAATCGCGTACCGGATCCGGCAGCACCCCGAACTCGGCGTTGGCATTGCCGGTTTCCTGGTGCCGGCGAGCGAGATGGAAGACGTCCGGGAAGAAGGCCCGCTGGGTCCTTTTCTGGGCGAGACAGAGCGGATTGAGGCGATTGCGCACGAAATGAAGGCGCACCGGATCATTGTCGGGATGGTCAAACGCGGATCCGACCTTCCGGTCGCCGCCTTACTCAATCTGGCAAGACGCGGGGTCAGCGTGGAAGAAGCGTCTAGCGCCTACGAGAGCTTTTGCGGCCGCGTCTGTTCGCGGGAACTGAGGCCTTCGCAGATTATTTTCCATAACGAACTGGCGTCCCGGCCGGGCAGCGTTGCGCTGCAATCCATCTACACGAACCTGCTGGCGCTGGCGGCGATCATCGTGACTTCGCCCATCCTGATTCTGTGCGCCCTGGCCGTGAAGTTGACGTCCCGCGGACCTCTGCTGCAGCCGGATACCCGCGTGGGTCTGCACAATATCCCGTTTTCCCTCCATCAGTTCCGGGTTCACCGGGCAACGGCGCTGGCCTCCGGGGAGTCGCTCGACGGATCCCTTACCTGGGCCGGAGGCTGGTTAAAAGACAGCGGGCTGATGTACCTTCCGCGGCTGTTTAATCTTCTGCGAGGCGAAATTACGTTGGTAGGACCGCGGCCGGAGCGGCCGGAATTCGCCTCGGAACTGAGCCGGTATTTCGCTTATTATCAGCAGCGTCATTCCATTAAGCCGGGAATTACGGGCTGGAGCCAAATCAATACCGCGCAGCAGACGCAGGTAGACTCCTTGCTGCAGTTGGAGTACGACCTTTATTACACCAAACACATCTCGCTCGCGCTGGATGCCTATATTCTGCTGCACGGGGTGCGCGCGCTGCTTCCTTTTGCACGCCATTGACGCCAATTGCGCAAATTCTTATTCTATTCGGCATAAAGTAAGCGCGTCTGCCCGCCGAAATAACGGTCATGATGCACTATTTGCTTGCTAGTTATGCGGCTTCCATTTTGACCATTAGTCTGCTTGTGCTGTTCGCTCACCACAACCGCAAGTCCGGTTGGAAGAAGCAGCCCGGCAGGTTCACTTCCTGGCTGCAAGAATATTACGGCGCCACTGTGGCGGCCGAACCCGCGGACCTTTCAACACCGGATCTGATTCCGAACCTGAGAACCGCGACCGCCGCCGAGAATCTGACGTTCTCCACGCAGCTGATCCAACTGCGCGTGGCGCTTGGCACGGCTGCCAAAGTGCCCGCCTTTCACGAAGACGTGGACACCCGCGCAACGGCCACGGCTAGATCCGCTGCCCAGCCACTGCCTCGCTAGAACAAGGCTGAGAATGGCTCTCGAAATCACGAAACCACATTTCGAGGACCAGCAGAGCCCACAGCCAGGTGCGGTTATCGCGGCGTCCGCTCTGGTGCTCCTCCAGCATGTGCCGAACGAAGGCGGGCGAAACAATTCCGCGTTCCAGAAAGCGTGGTCCGGCCAGATGGTCCCAAAGCATCTCGCGCAGCGGCCCGCGCAGCCATCCCGCCAGTGGAATTGCGAAACCCATTTTCGGACGGTTGAGGATCTCAGGCGGAAGGCGGTCTCCCAGGGCGCGGATTAGGATGTATTTGCCCTGGCCATCCCGGATCTTCCAGGCATGCGGGACGGTGGCGGCGATATCGGCCAGTTCGTGATCGAGCAGAGGTGAGCGAACTTCGAGAGAGGCCGCCATGGACATGCGATCCACCTTCACCAGCATGTCGCCTGACAATTTCGAAGTGGCTTCGAAGTAAAGTGCCTCGGTCAGCGCATCAGAGCCCGCGGGCGGCAGACAATCGCGGAAGATGCCAGCCAGGTAAGCGCCGTCGGCCGGCAGCATCCATTCCGGCTGCAACAGTTCCCGTCGCAGCAGATAAGGAGCGTAATTGCTTTCGAAATATCGCTCGAGCGGCGTGGCTCGACTGATCATATGCAGATAGTTTTTGCCGTATGTCGAGTACGGCAGCCGATCGGCAACGGCCGAAATCATGCGGCGAACCGGCTGGGGAATGGCATCAAACCGCGCGAGTTTCTGAACGATCTGAAAGCTGTCGTAGCCTCCAAAGAGTTCGTCGCCGCCATCGCCGCTCAGCGCGACCTTCACGTGAGTGCGGGCGAATTCTGAAACGATGAAGGTGGGAATGGCCGAAGAATCGGCGAAAGGTTCATCGAACTGACGAACCAGGCGCTGCACCAGAGACACACAGTCCGGCTTAACGACGATTTCGTGGTGCTCCGTTCGATACTTCCGGGCAACCGCCGCGGCATAGCCGAGTTCATTGAAAGCGGCCTCTTCAAAGCCGATGGAAAAAGTCTTCACCGGCTCGGGCGATTGCAGCGCCATGGACGCCACCACCGAACTGGAATCGATTCCGCCGCTAAGGAACGCGCCCAGCGGCACGTCCGCGATCATGCGGATGCGAACCGATTCGTCAAACTTCCGGCGAATTTGTTCGCAGGCATCCTGTTCTGAGAAGCCGGAAGGAGTCTCCGCCGCCGGGACCGGCATCCGCCAGTAGCGCCCCTGGCGGATGCTGCCATCGGCGTTGCATTCCAGCCACGCGCCCGGTTCCAGCTTACGAATGCCCTGGTAAACCGAAAATGGGTCGGGGATATCCGTAAACTGGAAGTAGAGCCGCAATGCCTCCCGATCCAGTTCCAGCGGCACACCGGCCGCCCGCAGACATTTCAGTTCACTGCCGAAGTAGAGGCCTTCGGGGAGAGCGGCATAATACAGCGGTTTTTTGCCGAAGCGGTCGCGCACCAAGAGCAGCTTTCGCCGGCGCGCATCCCAGATGCAGAAGGCAAACATGCCGCGCAGCCGGTGCAGGCCTTCAATGCCTTCCTGCTCGTAAAGGTGCACCAGCACCTCGGTATCGCTATGCGTTCTGAACGTGTGGCCGCGCGCGATCAGATCGGCGCGCAATTCCCGGTAGTCGTAGATTTCCCCGTTAAACACCACCCAGACGGAGCCATCTTCGTTCGACATCGGCTGGTGGCCGGTGCTGAGATCGATGATGCTGAGGCGGCGCATGCCGATCGCGCACGGGCCGTCACCGTGGTAGCCCGCGTCGTCGGGACCGCGATGCCGGATCTGGTCGCACATCGTGCGAACGACTTCCGAGCGCGCCGTACCTTGCCGAAGAAAATAACCCGCAATCCCACACATAAAGATTTGCGCCCGATGCTCTATGCTACTGTGAAAACCCCGGAAAATCCCTGTGCGTAGCGCGCGAGAGATCGGGTTTCGACTGGCCCAGCAGATCGCCAACGCGCGATTCCTTGCATTCCCGCCATCGCTGTCTGCGAAGGCGGTTGTCGCGGATGTGGTCTTCCCGAAATGGCTCGACCCCGCGCAGCCGGTGCGGGAACTGGCCGACGAAATTCTGCAGCATCGATTCCCGCTGCTGGGGTCTGTCGTCGAAACCGGTCCGGACATCGAATGGCGGCGCGACTACGTTCATCAGAAAATCACTCCGCCGACCTGGTTCCGGCTGGTTCCCTATCTGGACTTCAACAAGTCGGGCGATCACAAAAACATCTGGGAGCTCAACCGTCATCAACATCTGGTGTTGCTGGCGCAGGCCTTTCTTCTCACCGGGCGAGAGACGTACCGAAGCGAAATCGCCAGTGAGCTGGATAGCTGGTGGGCACAGAATCCGTTCGTCAAAGGGATCAACTGGGCGAGTGCGCTGGAGGTCGCCTTCCGCGCAATCTCGTGGATGTGGATGGACGATCTGGCGGGAAGCGCGCTCCCGCAGGAACTGCGCGGCCGGCTGTGGAACAGTCTGTACCAGCATGGCTGCTATCTCGAACACAATCTCTCCACGTATTTCTCGCCCAATACGCATCTGCTTGGCGAAGGGGTCGCGCTCTATGCGCTGGGCCGGAAGTTCCCGGGTTCCGGGTGGGAAGCCCTGGGACAGCGTGTCGTGCAGGAGGAGCTGCGCCGGCAGATCAAACCGGATGGCAGCCATTTTGAACAGTCGACTTATTACCATGTCTACGCGCTCGATTTCTTCCTCCTCTACCATGTGCTTGCCGGGCGTCCCGATTGGCTGGTAGAACCACTGGAGAAAATGGCAGGGTTTCTCGCGGCCATTAATGGAACGGTCGGGCCTTTGAATTACTTCGGCGACGATGATGGCGGCCGTTTGTTCCATCCGTACGGGGATCCTGCGCAGTTCGGGATGGCCAGCCTGCGATTGTATGAATTGGAAATGCGGAAACCGGCGCCGCCGTGCCCGGATGCCATGCTGTTCCCGGACAGCGGCTTGGCTGCGGTCAATCGCGGCGAACTGCACATTCTGATGGATGCCGGGCCGTTCGGGCCGGGCGGGGCGGGGCACAGCCATTCCGACACACTCTCGCTTACCATCCGGCACGGAGCCGAGGAAATCCTGATCGATCCTGGAACCTTCACCTACGTCGCCGATCCGCAGCTGCGCGATGCGTTCCGCGGCTCGGCCTTTCACAACACCATTCGTGTGGATGGCCTCGATCAGGGCGATGCGGCGAAACCATTCCGGTGGGAGAACAAACCTGAGGTGCGCATTCGCGAGTGGAAAACGTCACTTGAGCGCGTCTTCCTGGATGCGGAATGCGCCTCACGCGGCGTTACGCACCGGCGGCGATTCCTTCTCCTCGGTTCCTCGGTGCTGCTGATCGTGGATGAAGTAAGCGGCGCAGCAGGACGGCGCGAATTGGAACAGTTCTGGCACGCGGGAGCACCCGTCACACTCACGGAGCGGGGCCGCTGCCGGATCGGATCATCAGAGGTGTACTTCGCCGGACCGGCTACCCCGGAAGAAAAAGCCGGCTGGCGATCTCGCGTTCTGGGCTCCAAGGAACCCGCCCCGGTGATTCAATTGCGCTGGAAGGGCGAATTCCCGCAGCTGTGTGCCACAGCCTTTGTGTTTTCGGGTGACTTGGGCGCTGCCAGATTGAGCGTCGCCCGCGCCGACGCAGGGATTACCTTGGACTTCGGCGGCATTCACGAGGTGTTCCAGGACTAATGGCGATCCCGATCATGTTGCTGGTCCACCGTCTGGATCAGGGCGGAAGTGAGCGCCAGATGGTCGAAATCGCGAAAGCGCTTGACCGCGAACGCTACCAGCCTCACGTGGCCTGTTTTCATAGCGAAGGAATCCGGACGGAGGAACTGCACCGGGCGGGAATACCCGTCCTGCGTCTCCCCGTCACCTCATTCGCTTCGCTCTCAGCAGTTCGGGGCGCCGCGCAAATGGCGCGATACATCTGGCAGCACGGGATCCACATAGTCCACAGCTTTGACGTTCCGTTGAATATCTTCTCTGTCCCGGTAGGCCGGCTCTCTCTGCGGCCTCGAGTGCTCTCCAGCCAGCGCGCGCACCGAGGGCTCACGCCCGGCGCTTATCACAAGCTCCTGCGTGTAACCGACCGCCTGGTAGATGGAATCGTCGTGAACTGTGAGTACATGCGGCGGCACCTGATCGACGATGAGCGCGTGCCCACCAGGCGAATCCACCTTTGTTATAACGGCATCGACACGGCCGTGTTTTCGCCCGGTGCGCCGGATCGGCCGGCCGAGCTGAACGGCGCTTCGCTCGTGATCGGAGTGGTATGCGCCCTTCGTCCGGAAAAAGGTCTGTCGACGCTGGTGGAAGCTTTTGGCGCCGTTTCGCCGCGCTGCCCTGGTGTGAAGCTTGCCATTGTAGGCAGCGGACCTTGTCTCGAAGAACTGCAGTTACAGGCGCGTGAACTCGGTGTGCTGGAAAACTGTGTGTTCGCAGCGAAAACTAACGACGTCACGAAGTGGCTTCGAGCGATCGACATCTTCGTTCTGCCGTCACTCTCGGAAGCTTTTTCCAACGCGCTCATGGAAGCGATGGCCTGCGGTTGCTGCGCGGTGGCCTCGCGGGTAGGCGGCAACCCGGAACTGCTGGGAACGCAAGGCGAGCGCGGCATTCTGTTCGAAAGCCGGAACGCAGCGGAACTGGCGCGTTCTTTGGAGCGCCTGATCACAAATCCGGAAGAACGCACGCAGCTGACAGCCGCGGGGATGAACTTCATTCGGGAAGGCTTTACCACAGCGGCATCCGTGCATCGAATGCAGCAAATCTACGACCTGTTTACGTAGTCTTGGCGTCCCCAAGGGGATTCGAACCCCTGTTACCGCCGTGAAAGGGCGATGTCCTGGGCCGGCTAGACGATGGGGACGTATAGGGCAGGCGGACTTCTCAATATTACCCTTGACGTGGTTCACCGGGCAACTTTGGCCATTATTAGAGGAGCTTAATGTCAGACTCCGGCCGGTTTGGCGCGCGACGTGCAAATAGACAAGCCGAAAGGTGGGAGGAAGGCTGGAAGCTACCGGCAACCCACAAATTTTTTACCGAAAAGGAATAGACTATGTCCAATAAATCTTTGACGCTTGCCGGCCTCGTTTTGGCTGGGTTTGCTGCAACTACCGCCACCGTAAAGGCTCAGGGTCCGCTGTATGACAAAGTAACCGTTGATCTGCCGTACCGCGTGACTCTCAACAACACAACTTTGGAACCGGGCCACTATGTCATTCGCCAGCTTGACAGCCCTGGCGGCGGCAGCCGCGTTCTGCAGATCTTCACCAACAATGGAATGCGCCTGAAGACCTCCACGCTGACCATCCCGGCGCTGGACAACAATACGCCCTCCAGCACAAAGGTGATTCTGCATCACTATGGAAACGACTATTACTTCGACAAGATCTGGATTCAGGGAAAAGATTATGGGTACGAATTCCCGCTTCCGCCGGCCGTCAAGTCGCGTGAACGTGAGCGGCAGGCTTCTTACAGCGTAGCCGCCTCTTACGAGCAGACCAAGGACAACACGGAGAACACCACGGTTAGCAAGGCTGCTCCGGCACCGGCTCCTGAGCCCACGCCCGCGCCTGTAGCTGCGACACCTGCTCCTGCTCCCACTGACAACACCCAGCTGGCGCAGAATACTCCTCCTCCGGCGCCGGCTCCTGCCCCGCAGATGCCGCACACTGCTGGTAACTGGCTGACCATGCTGCTGAGCGGCGGATTCCTGTCCGGCGCTGGCATGATGGTTCGCAAGATCCGTTCGTAGTTAGTTCCGTTAACCGCTTCGGCCCGGTCCAGTACCGGGCCGAAGCTTTTTCTGGTAGCGTCATGAAAATCTTCCTCAAGCTGCTCTCCTGGGTTCTCCTGATCGGCGGCATCTATGTCGCCTGGCAGGGCGCGTCGGATTACTACCAATCCGTCAACTCCCAGAAAGAACAGGCCTTGCAATGGGAGGATCAGAGCAACCAGACAGTTCGTTCTCTTTCCTATCCAGATGAGAAGGAAGTCACTGCGCCGAGCCGCCCTGCTTCGCTGGTTCGCAACGCGCCACTGAAAGGTTCATCTGTCGCCCGGCTGTCCATTCCCAGACTCGATACTGTTCTCTACGTCGTCGAAGGAACCGATGCTAACGATCTCAAGCGCGGTCCAGGTCATCTGGAAGGAACCGTTATGCCGGGGTCGAAAGGAAACTGCGTTATCGCCGGTCATCGGGACACGCATTTCCGTGTGCTGAAGAACATCGAAAAAGGCGATGAAATTGTGGTCCAGTCTCATCAAGGTACATACCGATACCGGGTCTCCGGAATCAGTGTGGTCCGGCCGGAAAATACTGACAGCCTCCAACCCTCCAGCCGCGCCGTCCTCAACCTGGTTACCTGTTTTCCTTTTGAATACGTGGGTTCCGCGCCTCGCCGCTTCATCGTTCACGCAGATCTGATTCCCTCCTCCTCCTCGAAAAGCTAAACTGGGACTAATGTCCCAGCCCCAGGAAGATTTCTATCGAATAGCCAAGCTCCCGCCCTACGTTTTCTCTGTTATCAACGAGATGAAGGCGAAGGCACGCGCGGCACAGATGGACGTCGTCGATCTCGGGATGGGAAATCCCGATGGTTCCACCCCGCAGATTGTCGTCGACAAAATGGTGGAAGCCGCCGCGAATCCTCGCAACCACGGGTATTCCATGTCGCGGGGGATTCCGCACCTCCGCCAGGAGATCGTCAAGCGCTATCAGGCGAACTACGGGGTAGAGCTGGATCCCGAGTCCGAAGCCATCGTCACCATCGGTGCGAAAGACGCGCTGGCCCACCTGCTGTTCGCGACGGTAGGACCCGGAGACGCGGTTGTTTCGCCCAACCCCGCATATCCGATCCATCAATACGGCGTCATCATGTCGGAAGGGCATGCCTGCATGTTGCCCATGCCGGATGCCAACACCTTCCTCAACCACCTGGAAGATCTCTACGCGAAGGGCAACCGGCCCAAGATTATTCTGATTTCGTTCCCTCACAACCCCACGACCACCTGCGTGGATCTGCCGTTCTTTGAAGAGATCGTGAAGCTTGCCCACCGGTACGGCACCTTCATCGTTCACGATTTCGCCTATGCCGATATCTGCTTCGACGGCTACAAAGCGCCCAGCATTCTTCAGGTGCCCGGTGCGAAGGAAGTGGCGGTCGAAATTTTTTCCCTGTCCAAAAGCTACAACATGGCCGGGTGGCGCGTCGGGTTTTGTCTTGGCAACCCGAAGATGATCGCGGCGCTGGCGCGAATAAAGAGCTATCTGGACTACGGCGTCTTCCAGCCGATTCAGATCGCTTCCATCATTGCTCTGCGCGAATGTGAAGCGGAAACAAAGAAGATCAGTGCACAGTACCAGTTGCGCCGCGACATTCTGGTCAGTGGACTCGGCCGAGCCGGCTGGCATGTCGAGAAGCCCCGGGGAGCCATGTTCCTTTGGGCGCCCATCCCCGAACCGTTCCGCGCGGCGGGTTCACTGGAGTTCGCCAAGACCCTAATGCGCGAGGCGATGGTGGCCGTCTCTCCCGGCATCGGTTTTGGACCCATGGGCGAGGGTTTCGTGCGCTTTGCCTTCGTGGAAAATGAGCACCGGATCCGCCAGGCTACGCGCTCCATCAACAACTTCCTGCGGAAGGCGTAAATCCGGGCCGTCTTTCGACCACATGTTATCGTTGAATTGACTCCACGCGTAATTTTCTATGCGTCTCCGCACCGCATTTTTGGCGGGATTACTGGGTTTGGCGGTCTGGGGCGCGCTCTTCGCACAGCAGCCATTTAAAGAGTGGCCCGCCATCGAGTACGACGATTTCCCGCTTCCGCCGGATTACTCGCAAAAGACCGAGTGGACACGCGCCCGCCTGCGCTATCCCGACATTTACGGCTACCCTAACCGGCGTCTCACCATGCAGGGGGGACGTCCGTTTCCAGGCTACTGGACGATGGACTACCCGCGCTCCGACCGGCATTTGATGGCCGGTGTCCGCAGGCTGACGCGTATCGATGCGCGTTCCGTGGAGCAGGTAGTTGAATTCGATGGCACCGGCGAGGTGTATAACTGGCCGGTTCTTTACGGGGTCGAAGTGGGGCACTGGCGCCTGCCCGACGAGCAGGCCGCGCGGATGCGTGAATACCTGCTGCGCGGCGGGTTCTTCATGTGCGACGACTTCCACGGAGACGAGGAGTGGGCGATCTTCACCGAAAGCATGCGTAAAGTTTTTCCCGATCGCGAGATCGAGGATATACCGGACAGCGATCCCATCTTTCACACGCTGTACGATCTGAACGAGCGGTTTCAAGTGCCGGGCGCGCTCTATTTCGAAACGGGCCTGACGTACGAGAAGGGCGAAAACGGCGGCGGCAAAATACCGCACTGGCGCTGCATTCGCGACGACAAAGGCAGGATCATGGTCGCTATCTGCCACAACATGGATCTGGGCGACGCCTGGGAGCACTCCGATGAGGCGCGCTATCAGGAAAAGTGGGCTTCGCTGGCCTACCGCATCGCGATGGATTACTTTATTTACGATCTAACGCATTAGCGCGGCCAAATCTTCATATTGATCGGTGGCCACCAGATCGACCCCGGCTTTCAGGGCAGCTCGCCAGCGCGCAAGGACCTTTTCGCGCGAGCCGAAGTTGTAGGCGTTGCCCCAGCCCTGGTCATCTGCTGGCGCAAATCCATCGAGCGTATAGAAGCGAATCCAGAAGCCCAGCGAGTGCGCGTGATCCACCAGGGCGCGCAGCCGGCGGTCGGAGGCGGCAGTCCACTCGCCGGAACGCGGCTGGCCGCCTTCTTCCACCTCGTACCAGGAGTTGTTCCACCAGCGGCGATAGTTCGTCGGCCGCTCGTTCAGCAGCTTCTCCGGCGCTACGGTCGCGGCCAGATGCATCTGTTCCTCGCGCGTTTTGCCCGATACGGGAGCGGTGTGCGCCGAACCAAAGAGCCGCAGCTTCGCGCCTATCGGAATCTGGCGGAAGAACACCTCTTCCTGCGCATCCGGATCCTCGGTCAGCACCAAGAGCGGCTTCTTTTCGAACGGGGCAAGCGTGTGCGGGTCCGCCGTTTGCGCAGCGGTCGTGATCCAGTCTTGATATTCGCCAAGAAGATCCCAAACGGCATGCAGCAGCGGCGCCTGGTTGTCCTTGAAATCAAAGTGCACGATGATCAGCGGCCATTGCGCGGTGTTGTTCTCGGCCAGCGCCTTTTCCACAATCGGGCGCACGCGTTCGAAGAAGTAGTCCCGCAGAGTTGGCTCGGCGCCAGTCGTCTTCGGCGTGTGGGTCACCACCACGCGTCCCTTTCCGGTCGCGGGATCGACATACCAGGCCAGATCCTGCTCGATGCCAACGGGCCGGCCGGTGCCGAGCGCCCGGTCGATTCGATCCGCAAAACGGCCCTCGTAGGGATAGCAGTTGTGGGCGTCCAAAACGGGAAGGCCGTGGTTCAGGAACGCCAGTTGCGGAGCCTGCGCCTGAATGGCCAGGACCGCTCCGAAGAATACGAGGAGCGATCTCATGTCACTGGTCCGGGATTGAAGGGCGCGAGTGCGTTTTGCAGTTTCCAGTGCTCCGCCCACGTCTTCTTCCGGCCGCTCGCCACATCAAGAATGAAGTAAAAGAGATCTTCGCCAACCTGTTGAATGGTCGCCTGACCGGTGGCGATTCGGCCCGCGTCGACATCGATCAGATCATGCCATTTTTCCGCGAGCGCAGTGCGCGAGGAAACTTTGATAACCGGAACCAGCGCCAGTCCGTACGGCGTTCCTTCGCCGGTGGTAAAGACGTGCATATTCATCGAAGCCAATTGCTGCGTCCCGCAGATGAAATCGCTCGCGGGTGTTGCGGCGAAGACCAGGCCGCGGCTGGTCACCTTTTCGCCGTGGGTCGCGACGCTCATAATCGCGGTGCTGCCCGCCTTCGCCACCGATCCCATCGCCTTTTCGACGATGTTGGAAAGTCCGCCGCGCTTGTTCCCCGGCGTGGTGTTCGCGCTGCGGTCCGCCTGGCCCCGCGCGAGATATTCGTCGTACCAGCCCATTTCGCGGATCAGATCGTGCGCGACCTCTTCATTTGCCGCGCGCGGAGTCAGCAGGTGAATGGCATCGCGCACCTCGGTCACTTCGGAAAAGAGAACCGTCGCTCCGGCGCGAACAAGCAAATCCGCCGCATAACCCACTGCGGGATTGCACGTGACGCCGGAAAAGGCGTCGCTCCCGCCGCATTGCAGACCCACCACCAGATCGGAAGCCGGACACGTCTCGCGTTGGCGCCGGTTCAGCTGCTCCAGGCGTTTCTCGGCTGCTTCCAGAATCACCGAAACCGTTTCCGCGAAACCGCGCTGGTCCTGCAGCCGGATTACGTGATTGTCGTCGAAAATCGGAAGATCGCTCGAGAACAGGCGTTGCGGCTGCAGCTTCTCGCACCCCAGACTGACAATTAGCGGCCTGGAGCCGATATTCGCGTGCATGCTGATGTGTTTCAGCGTGCGGATGGGAACCGCTGCGCCCGGCGCGTCGATCGCCACGCCGCAGCCATAGGTGTGAGTGATGGCGACCGCGTCATCCACGTTGGGAAAGCGCGGAAGAATTTCCGTTTTGATGCGGTTGACCGCGTAGTCCACCGTGGGCGCGACGCATTGCACCGTCGTGGTGATACCAAGGATGTTGCGCGTCCCGGCGGCGCCGTTCGCATTTCGAAATCCCTGAAAGGTGTGGCCTTCCAGCGGCGGCAGCGTTTTGGGAACGGCTGTCGCAAGCGCCAGACCTTCCAGCCGCGGCGCGCGAGGCAGGTCCAGCATGTCTTCGCGAATCCAGGAACCCGCCGGAATAGGCCGCAGCGCGTGACCGATGGTGACGCCGTACCGCACTATCGGCGCGCCTTCGTCAAAGTCACGGAGCGCGATTTTGTGAGACTGCGGAATGCGCTCGCGAGCGGTAAGACCGCCGCCCACATCCATTCCGGCGCCCACGCCTTCCGGGCTGACGATGATCGCTACATTGTCGCGTTCGTTTACACGAATGAAGATCGGAGCCAAGCTCTATTGTCGATCAGTCGGAACCCCGGTGTATGTTGGAAGGGTGCGCGCGCTGGCGGCAATCTCACTCCTGCTTCTGAGCGGCTGCTCGTCGGACGCCCCGAAGACGGAAACCAAAGCTGCGGCGCCGGTCCTGCCAGTCGACGAGAGCCGGTGGCTTCCCTCGAAAGATCAATTGAGCGCGAGCGTTGTTCCCGACCATGCGATCGCTCCCTCGCTGCCTCCCGGCGGAACGGTCGGCGATTATAAAAACGCGCGCGAAAGCTGGCAGCTTGCGCTGGTTCGCATGCCTTCGAACGATAAAGCCGCTTTTCTTCTGCTCGACGTGCGCAAGGCGGAGACTAACCCACAGTATTTGGCGCACATGGGCGGCTACTTCGGGCTGTCGGACGGCAAACCGCTTTACGTGTTTGCCAAAGGCCCGTTTGTGGCAGCTGTAAAAGGCCTTCCCATGGAGCAGGCCGATCCGATTGCCCGCACGTTCGCGGCGCGGATTCCCCTGCAATAAGCTCAGGCCTGTCGTTCCACGCCCTGCCCAATCGCCGGGATGGAAGCGGGCGGCGCGATCTGCGGGCTACCGGCGACGGTCAGTTGCGCCAGTGGCAGCAGCAGGGTCATCCGCGTGCCTTTGCCCGGCGCGGAATCGAACACGACTGAACCGCCCAGCATCGCGGCCCTTTCTCGCATGCCGAGGATTCCCAGGCCGGCATGACGCACCGGACCGTTCTTCTGGTTCAGCGCGAAGCCCGCGCCATCGTCCTCTACTTGCACGGAGAGAGCCTCGGGCCGCTGATCGATCAGAATCTGCACCCGTGTGGGCGAAGCGTGCTTCTGACAGTTATTCAACGCTTCCTGTACGACGCGAAACACGCAGGTTTTCACGTCGTCCGGCAGCATCTCCTGCAGGCCTGAGGCGCGAAAACGGCAGGGGATGCCGGTGCGTCGCGTAAACTGATCGCTCTGCCACGCAATGGCGGGCTCCAGGCCAAGATCGTCCAGCAGCGGCGGCCGCAGCAGCAGGGAGATGTCTTTCACCGTGTGCACCGCTTCCTCAGCCAGCACGCGCGCACGCATCAGACGCTCGCCGGCGGTTGTGCCCAGTCCGGCATTCAGATGCGCCTGATGGATCTCCATGCGGAGGGCCGTCAGGGTCTGTCCGATGCCGTCGTGCAGTTCGCGGGACAGGCGACGGCGTTCTTCCTCCTGAACTTTGAGCAGCTTACCGGAAAGGTGCTCCATATCGTCGCGGGCTCGCGCCACCTCCTCCAGTTTGCCGTTAGTCTCCGCCCGCAGCACGGCCCGGTAACGCAGGCTCGCCCAGGCTGAGCAGAAGCGCCGCAAGCACACTGGCAGCCAAATCCGCATAGAACCAGGTCATCAGGCTGGCATTTCTCAGGCTGGAATCTTTGATGATGCGGGCCCGTTCCTGATTGTTCGTTTCGGTAAGCGCGCGCAGGGGTTCAAGACCGGCATTATGCGCCGGCTGCACGATTTCGCGCAGATAGTCATAGCCCTCCTCGGACTTCTGTCGCGCGGAATACAACCCCATTTTTTCAATCAACGCCAGATAATCCGCCGCATTTCTTTGAAGCTGCTTCAATCTGGCCGGGTCCGCTCCCGATTGGCGAAGCTGCTCGAGACTTTTGGCAATTCCGGTTTTTGACTTGCGCAAATCCTGTGCAAAAACGTCGGTCGCGTTGATGTGATTATTGATCAGAAAATCCCGGGCGGCGGGCGCTGCCTGATTGAAAAATCGCCGGAAAGAGGTCAGTTCCTTGTCTCTGGATTCAACGGCGCTGAGCTTTTCTCCCACCTCCGGCTGCGAATTTCTCGCGATTTCGGCGAACAGAAAGTACGCGCCCGCCGTGAGAAGAATCGACAAAACGAACCCAATTCTCACCGGCATGGCGCCCGGCGAATGAATCAGGGGCGAGGAAAAGCCGCCTTTCTCATCCGTTCGCCCGGCTTTGCCCATGGCTGTAGCTTGCGCCAACCCCCTGCATGTGTCAACAGGAGCAACGCTGTACCATCAAATTAATCTATGCCGATCCGCGTGCTTCTGGCCGACGATCACACGATTCTCCGTCAGGGATTGAAAAGAATACTCGAAGCGGCGCCGGATTTTGAAGTAATCGCCGAGGCTGCGTCGGGCGTCGAAGCGGTCCAGCTATGCAGCCGCCTCGAGCCCGATGTGGTGATTATGGATATCGCCATGAAGGAATTAAACGGGATCGAAGCCACCACGCAGGTGCTGCGCGCGAACCCGGCAATCGCCGTGCTGATTCTGAGCATGTATAGCGACGAGCCGTATGTAATCAAAGCCACAAAGGCCGGGGCGCGCGGCTATCTCCTGAAAGACTCCGTCGAGGGGGAATTGCTCCAGGCGGTCCGGGTGGTCCATTCCGGGCAGTCGTTCTTTAGTCCCCTAATCGCAAAGATTCTGCTGGAGGGCTACGCACGTGAACTAAACGGAAGAGAAATCGAAGATCGCTATGAATTGCTGACTGCCAGAGAACGGCAGGTTTATCAACTGCTCGCTGAGGGCAGAGGGAATAAAGACATAGCGGCGATGCTGGGTTTAAGTGTCCACACGGTGGAAACCCATCGGATCCGGATCATGGAAAAGATGGATGTACACAGCGCGGCGGAACTGGTCCTAAGCGCGGTTCGCAGAGGACTTGTACGCTGAAGACAACAAACAAATACTAACTGAAGTTATGGGTGCCAACTGCGTTACGTTAGTAACCGCTAGCCGCGTGAGTCTTGGCAGAACGCCGGGCCGCCCAGTAATCTTTCATGCGCTGCGATACTTTTTGACGGTCTTCTTCCGCCATGAATTTTCGTCCGCGGCGTTTCGGCGCGGAGATTACGTCCGGGAGTGTCGATCCCGCACTAAGACGTTCCAGGCATGCGATGGTCTCATCGAGAGCAGCGCGCTGATTTGTTAGAAATTCGATTACCGGTCGTAACTCCATGTCGTTAACCTCGCGTCCTCTAACGTTATTAGCAAACTGTAACATCGAAACAGAGAATGCTCAATTGATCATACGTTCTATTCGTTAGGTTAGTTACTATTACCCTTTGACTGCTACTACCACCAGGCGCTGCTTTTTTCGGGGATTCAGAGCCACAACTCTCTTAATTTGGAGTCTGCTTCTTAAAGGTCAGAGCATTCCGGGTTCCCTCGCGGTGGTATCCGGCCGCCTCACAAATCTGGTCACGGGCAGCCCCGTCCGCAAAGCGACAGTTGAATTGGCGAAAGTGGGCGGGGAGGTCTTCAAAGCGACGGCGCTGTCGGATTCTAACGGCTCTTTTTCAATTTCCGGCATACCCGCCGGCACCTACCGGCTCACAATTAGAAGAAATGGTTTTCTTCCGGTGGCGTACGGCGCCAAAGGACCGAACCGGCCGGGCAAATCCCTGACCGTGAGCAGCGGACAACATCTGGAAGGCATCAATGTCGGGCTGGAACCGCCGGGCGTGATTTCCGGGCGGATTCTGGACGAGGATGCGGAACCGGTGCCCGGGGTGATGGTTCAGGCTCTGGCCGAGGAAGGGAGAGGTTTGACGCGGTATACACCAGCAGGCAGCGCTGTGTCGAACGATGTCGGGGAATACCGGCTGTTCGGGCTGCTTCCCGGCACTTATTTGCTCGCTTCCGGTCAGATGCCTGTCGGCGGATCATCGGGTGATTTGGTCTACCCCTCCACGTTCTACCCCTCCACCCCGGACTTTCATTCGGCGGCGACGCTAAACCTGGGTTCGAGCGCCGAGGCACGCGACATTGACCTGCATCTGTTCAAAGTGCGGACGGCCGCTGTTCGGGGGAGCGTCGTCAACCTGCCCGCCGGAATGGAGCGCGCGGTGCAGATTCAAGTCATGAGGAGCGACCGCGCCGGAATCAATTTCGGCAGCCGGTCGGCGGGAGGCTTCAATGCCAACACCGGGCAGTTCGAATTTGTCGGGCTCACTCCGGGCTCGTGGACTCTGTTCGCCTGGGCTTTAAACGATGGCAGGTTTGTCTACGCGCGCGAGGAGATCGAAGCCGGCGGGGCGGACATCAACGACCTGCGCCTCGCGATGGTGAACGGAATGGAAGTCAGTGGAACGCTTCACTTCTCCGGCGGAGATCCTCCCCCCACCCTTGCCTTGTGCCGCATCTCCATGACTCGGGATGTTCCCTGGGGACCCCAGCCGAACGCCACCGTAAAACCTGATCTTACCTTTCGGATCCCCAATCTGTCTCCCGATAGCTGGACCCTCGGCGTCGCACCGCTGCCGGGCGGCGGATATCTGGCTTCCGTGCGCTACGGCGATCAGGATGCCATGTCGCAACCGGTGGCGATTCGCTCCGCCTCCGATATCCATCCTCTGTCAGTTGTGATCGGACTGGATGGCGGCACTCTCGAGGGAACCGTTCGGACCACCGCAACCAATCCCGCCGCCGTCGAAAGCGCCACGGTTCTTCTCATCCCGGATCGCGCTCATCTCGCCATCCCCGGATATCTGAAAGCAAGCGTTTCGGATCAGGCCGGGCATTACCGAATGTCCGGCATTGCGCCTGGTAAATACCGGCTGCTTGCCATGACCGATGTGGAATCCATGGCCTGGCAGAAGCCGCGGTTTGTGGAATCGCTTGACGGGAAAGGGCAGGAACTGACCGTGGCGCCGCGCGCCAGTCTGACCAAAGACCTTGTGCCGCAGGAATGACTTTCGACGTCGTCATCATTGGGGCGGGAGCCGCGGGATTCTTCTGCGCGATGGAGGCGGGACGGCGCGGCCGACGCGTCGCCGTTATCGAACACGCGGACCGGGCTGGCAAGAAGATCCTGATTTCCGGGGGTGGCCGCTGCAATTTCACGAACCTGCACTGCCGGCCGGAGAACTTCCTTTCCGCGAATCCGCACTTTGCTAAATCGGCGCTCGCCCGCTACACGCCGCGGGATTTCCTCGCGCTGGTGGAGAAGCACGGCATCGCGTGGCACGAGAAGACTCTCGGACAGCTGTTTTGCAGTGGGTCCGCGCGCGAGATCCTGAACATGCTCGAACGGGAGTGCGCTACGGCGGGAGTGCAAATCCATCTCAATCACAAGGTGGTGGAAGTACGCCGGAGCGATGCCTTTGAGATTGCGACCAACCGCGGCAGGTTCGAAGCCGCGTCGCTCGTAGTGGCAAGCGGCGGAATGTCCATACCCAAAATCGGCGCGACGGAATTCGGATATGGCATTGCCCGTCAGTTCGGGTTGCGGGTAATCCCGCCGTATCCGGCGCTGGTGCCCTTCACGCTGGCGGAAGAAGACCGCGGGCGTTACTGCGATTTGAGCGGTGTCTCGGCGGATGTGGTGGCAGCCTGCTGCGGGCAGCGCTTCCGCGAAAAGATGCTGATTACGCATCGCGGGCTTAGCGGTCCGGCAATTCTGCAAATCTCTTCCTACTGGAAGCCCGGCGCCACCATCTCGCTCGATTTCGCGCCGGAGCCGGATCTCTTGCCGCCGCGGCGGCTGGCCGGCCGTCTGCATGCCATCGCCGGTCAGGAGTGGCCGGAACAGATTCGCCAGTGGCCGATTACGCCAAGCGGAACGGAGGGCTTCGAGAAAGCGGAAGTTACCGGCGGCGGAGTGGATACCGCGGAGCTGTCATCGAAGACCTTCGAAGCGCGAAAAGCGCCGGGGCTCTACTTCGTGGGCGAGGTGGTGGACGTCACCGGCCATCTGGGCGGCTTCAACTTCCAGTGGGCGTGGAGTTCCGGTTACTGCGCCGGGCAGTATTGCTGAGGCGCTGGATCTACACCTTCACGGTGTTGCGCTCTTCGTACGTTCCCTGGAAGTCTTCGATCTCGCCGTTCTCAAAATTCCAGAGGCGCGTCGCCACCTCGTCGATCAGATCGTGATCGTGGGTGACCAGTAGAACTGTGCCTTCATAGCGCCGCAGGGCGACGTTCAAAGCGTTGATCGCTTCCAGATCCAGGTGGTTGGTGGGCTCGTCGAGCACCAGGAAGTTGGGCTGCTGCAGCATCAGCTTGCAGAAGATCAGCCGCGCTGCTTCGCCTCCGGAAAGAGCGTCGGTCGGCTTCATGCCTTCTTCCTGCGCGAACAGCATCTTGCCCAGGAGGCCGCGCAATTCTTCGCGCGTGGCATTGGTATCGAACTGGTTCAGCCACTCGAAAACCGTCAGGCCGTTCTCGATGGATTCCCGATGGTCCTGAGCGAAGAGGCCGATCTGCACCTCATGGCCCCAGGTCACTTTGCCGCTGCCCTGGCCGTCATGATCGAAAGCCACTCCCGGCGCGTTCGCCAGCAGAGCCTTGAGCACGGATGTTTTACCCGCGCCGTTGCGGCCCATCAGAGCAATGCGCTCACCCCGCAGGACGCGCGCGCCGAAGTTCCTGACCACCTGATGGCCGCCGTAGGAATAGTTCAGGTTTTCGAATTCCAGGATGTGCTTGCCCGAGGGACGCTTGATATCGAATTTGATGAACGGACGCTGAATGTTGGAACGCGCCAGTTCCGTGGTCTGCAGGCGCTCCACTTCCTTTTTGCGCGAAGTGGTCTGGCTTGACCGGGTTCCGGCAGAAAAGCGCCGGATGAATTCGTTCAGCTGCTCAATCTTCTTCTCGCGCTGCGCGTTCTCGCTCTCGATTCGGGAACGGATTTGCGTCTTGGCGAGCACCATATCGTCATACCCGCCGGTGTAGGTAATGATCGTCTGGTAGTCGATATCCGCGATGTGTGTGCACACGCTGTTCAGGAAATGTCGATCGTGCGAGATGACGATCAAGCAGCCTTCGTATCGATTCAGAAACTCCTGCAGCCAGTGCACGGAGTCGAGATCGAGATAATTCGTCGGCTCATCCAGCAGCAGCGCCTGGGGATGTCCAAACAGAGCCTGCGCCAGCAGCACGCGTACCTTCTGACCGCCCTGCAACTCGCTCATTCGGCGCTCGTGCAGTGAATCGTCGATGTCCAGACCCTGCAGCAAAATCGCGGCGTCGCTCTCGGCCGTATAGCCGTCTTCGTCAGCGACGATCCCTTCCAGTTCTCCGAGACGCATGCCGTCTTCGTCGGTCATATCGGCCTTGCTGTAGAGTTCTTCGCGTTCCGCCAGAGCGGTCCACAGCGGCCTGTTGCCCATGATCACGGTATCGATGACACGAAACTGATCGAACGCGAACTGGTCCTGGCGCAGCACGCCCAGCTTTTTGGGGCGCACCACATTCCCCTTCTGCGGCTCGTCCTCACCGGTGAGCAGCTTCATGAAGGTGGATTTGCCGGCGCCATTCGGACCGGTGAGGCCGTAGCGCCGCCCGGCCACGAAAGTAGTGGTTACCTCTTCGAACAGAATTTTGGCGCCGAAGCGCATGGATACATTGCTTACTGAAATCACTGGATGTGCTCGTGGAACTTCTATTTTAGCGCGAACGGCCGCGCCGGCCTCACGGTGCCCAGTAACCGGCGCGTGTGCGCACCACATACTCCGGGTGCCCCGGCACTTCCGCGCGGAGCTGATGAAATTCGCCAGCCCGGAGATGGCGCGGCTGGAAGCTGGCCAGATACTGGCCGTGCAGATCCTGGCCGATCGCGAGAACCGCGTCTTCCAGGCCCTTCCGGCGAACGAATTCCAGCTCGCGGCCGCCGGTGCTTTTGGCGAACGCACCCGCATAGTTCTTCTGCGAAGCGCGCTTCATCTCGACCAGCACGCCGGTCAGGTTCATATCGGAAGTGGCCGGCTGCGGCTCGCGGTTGGTGAAAGGCGCGAGGAACGGCGAGAAGGTAACGGAATAGATTGTGACATTGGCGCGCTGCGCAGCATCGAGAGCGGCTGCCAGCTTCGTCCTGCTGGAGCGGTCGTGCTTTTCCGAGATCAGCACCACCACGCGCCGACGATCGCTTGCATGCGCCTGGAGTTGCCGCACAGCGAGCATCACGGCATCAATCCCGCTTCCGCCTTCACCCATCACCTCCAGGTTCTGGATTGCATTCGCCACAATGTCCGGATTGGGTGTGAAGGGCTGCATAACGTGCGCGCCTTCGGCGAATCCGATCACCGCGGCATCGCCGCCGCCGCCTGTCAGGATCGGCTCTACCAGCGAGTTGTCGCCGCGGAGCTTCTCCAGCACGTCGCGCGCGCTGACCGTGGTCTGAATGGCTACCACGAGCGAGATCGGCAGAGCCACATCGTCCAGATGTATCTTCACCGGCACATTGTTGTCATAGAGTGCCAGATCCTGCTCGGTGAGATGGCGAACCAACCTGCCCTGCCGATCGGTGACCACGACGGGAGCGACCACCAATTGAGCGCTGCTCCGAAGCGGGTTATCGCCCTCCGGTGGCGTTTGCGCCACGAGCGATGCCAGCAGCAGGAGAAAAACGGCAGGGCGCATCACGCGTGTGTGTCGCACCCCGGAGTCCATTGTGACCGGGCCGAATTACTGGCCGCTTGCCGTGCGCCGATTCGCCGGGGCCGGAGCCTTGCCAGCATCGAGGTCGTTCCAGTTCAGGATGGCATTGAACCCGAGGAAATACGTGCCCTGGGTCTGCCATCGCCAGAACGGACGCAGCGCGAACAGCACGATGTGTCCTTTGCCCAGCGGAACATCCACTGCCAGCGGTTTGTTGGCGATCGACTGTCCCCCGGCCAGCGTGCCGGACAACAGCATTTCGGCCGGATTGGCCGGGAACTGCATCACTACGCGAGGCGGCGCATCCTGAGGCAGCGCATTGGCTCCGGCCCCGCCGCCGCGGCCACCGCGTCCCGCCGCGCCCGCATCCGCGCGCGATTCCGGAGCGGCTTTCGCAGGGTCGAGCGGAAGGATGCGCAGCGGCACCGAGTTCGGCGTGATGTTCTGACCCACGCCCTCCACGATCGCCGCCGCGCCGAAGCCGCCGCCGCCCCCGCCACCTCCGCCAAACCCGCCGGCAGCCGCCACGTTGAACACCGGATCCTGATTGAAATAGACCGGCAGATCCTTCGCGTCGTAGCCGTAGGCAGAGGGGGCTCTTGCGATCTTCAAATACTCCGCGCATGATCGAGCCGCGGGCAAACAGCTGCGCCGGATGCTCCACCGTCACGCCGGGGGTCATCCCGTAGTCGGAGAGAATTGCCGCGGTCGAACCGTCCGCAATCAGCGTCCCGCCTTCGCGCACGAACTTCGACAGCTCCGCCAACCCCTCAATTCCCATGCCGCCGCGAATATCGTCGCTCGAATCGTTGACGCCCAGATTCGGCGTCAGGTCCGTTTTCCTGTACGGAATCGGATCGTTGCCGGTCTTCGGAATCCCGTTCACGATGGACTGCGACGTCCCGCCCACGTGCGGGAAAATGATCACGTCGTACTTCGCGCGCAGATTGCCGTCGCGCAGCTTCTGATCGGCGAAATACGTGTACGGGACGCCGTAGTAATCCAGCGCCGCCCGCACCCAGCCTTCATCCTGCGTACGCTGCCAGGCGTGCACGTAGCCGATGCGCGGAACGTCCAGCTCATGCGTTTTCACTGCCGGCGCCGCGCTGACCGCCCACGCGGAAAGGCCCAGATCCCGAATCATCGGTTCCAGCTTCGCGCGATCGGCATCCGGAATCGATGAACGCGCCCGCGCGGAACTTGTGCCCGCTCATTTCGAAATCGTCCTCAGCCGCCAGCATCTTCACATTCGGATTGCGAAACCGGAACGACACCAGGTTGTTATCGGTGGTATGGTCCACAACCAGGACGCCGCCCGATCCCTCGATTCCGCCGGCGGGCTTTGCGTCAGCGGTGAGCATCGTCATCGGCCGGTCCAGGACCGCCTTGTCCGTCACGGTGTTCAGCTTCACGTTGCGCATGTACTGCATGGTCCAGCCGGTGTCGTCATAGGGACGCGGGTTGCCGGTCGGATAGTTCTGCACGCTGAAATACATCTCGGCCAGCGTGCGATACGGCTGGTCCGCGCGAACGATGTAATCGCCTGCCGCCACTCGATGTTGTGCCGGCCTTGAACGCGGAACCGGCCTTGTGAATTTCCACTCCCTGACGCATCAGTTCGTTCACCAGATCGGCGGCATCAGCCTTGCGGCGCTGATCCGCCGGAACCACCCACGCGTACGTCGGGCCATTCTTCCCGGTTTCGACGGAGCGCTTGTTCTTCAGCCAGTAATTTTCCAGATAGAGCTCTTTGTTCGTCGCCACCTTGTGCATCGCAATCAGCAGCGCCGATTCCTGAATGTTGGTGTTGTTTCGCGGCCCCCATTTGATCGAGGGCAGCGGCGGATTCGGCCGGTACCATTCGCGGCTGGTGCTGGTGGCAGGCAGACGCAGATTTTCGACGATGTCCGGACCATAGCTCTGCACCTCATAGAAGCGGCCGAAGGAGTTGTGCGTGATGCCAATCCAGAACAGATAATTCGGCACCCAGCCGTCGTAGTACCCGTAGGTCCAGACGCCCGGAACGCCGCGCTTGGCCATCTCCATCACTTCGGTCTCCGCGAGCAGCCACCACTCGTTCACCTGAATGGGATCGAGTGAGGTGTTGTACGGCCCGGTTCCGGTCGAAACATAGAAATAAGACTGCGCCTCATGCAGATCGTGCAGCACCGTGGGATGCCACTCCAGCATGGTCCTGCGTGATGTTCTGGGTGAGCTTCAGATACTGGCCCATGCCGTCGCGATTGTTGTCATGCGCCACGTACTTGCCCCAGTACATCAACGGCGGCCGCGGTTTCCCGGTCTTCTTGCCGTAGTAATAGGTGTCCACCTGCCGCTCGCGGCCGTCCACTTCGATCACGGGCGTGATGAAGGTGATCACGTTGTTGCGAATCGCCTGAATGAACGGCGTCTCTTCCACAATCAGCCGGTAAGCCAGTTCGATCAGCATCTCCGGACCGCCGGTTTCGGGCGAGTGAATGCCGCTGTTTGCCCAGTAGATCGGCTTCGAAGTATGGATCAGGCGGCTGCGCCTGTTCTTCGGTAGTCCGGCGCGGATCGCCCAGCGCGGCGAGCATCGCCCTTGTATCTGATCGAGCGCGCTGAATGGTTTCCTCATCCGCGATGGCGATGACGATCTGGTCGCGTCCCTCTTCCGACTGCCCGATCTTCCAGAACTTCGCGCGCGGCGAAGCTTTGGCCAGCGCTTCGTAATAGCGCTGGATATCTTTGGCATACGTCAGCTCCCCCGGCGTGCCAGGAATGCGACCAAAGAATTTCAGAGGCGACGGAACCGTGTCGGAAGCCGGCATATGATCCACCAGCTCCGTGGTCATGCGCGGGTCCTGAAGATATTGTTTGATGAGTTTGCCGTACTCCTCATCGTTTTTCTGGGCTGCGGCGGGAATGGCCGCGGCCGTAAGCAGCAGGAGCGCTAGGCGGATTTTCATATGCCTGGGATTTGTTACATGTTAAGCAGCTTTCGCGTGTATTGCAAAGAAGCCTCGAGATCCTCCTTTTCGCCCGCAGGCGTGATTTTGTGCGCCGCGCCGGCATCCGCCAGAGCTTCGAAGCGCTCAAATTCCCAGGCCGGAATGTCGCGATACCCTTCCCAGAAAGCGGCGTTGCGATAAGGAAATACGCGTGGCTGCGTCACGATCGTTTCCATGGAAAGCGCGCGCCCGGGACAAAGCGCGGCGTACCGCCGGACGTAATCGTCGATCCCCACATTGCCCTGGCCCATGACCACCCATGCCACCGCCGCGCCTTCCGGAACGTGCCACACCGCCGAATCCCGCACATGGCTGGTGAGCACAAAAGGATAGAGTGTCTCCAGCGCCACGTGCGGGTCTTCAAGGGTCCATAGCGGATTGCCGGAATCGAGGCATGCGCCCACGAAATCGCGACCGGCGTCTTCGATCAGCCTCTTCAGCTCGCCGGACTGCATGTCACCAGCATGATTCTCGATCGCGATGTGAATGTTGCTGTCCACTGCGCGCGATCGAATGTTGCGCAGGACCTTGACGGTGCTGTCGATGTGCCGGTCAATCGGCCCGGGATGCCGGTCTTCCATGCTGCCCAGAACCGCGCGCACAATCTTCGAGCCCACCAGATTGGCGGAAGCGATCATGCGTGTCAGTTGCTCTTCCGCGGTACCGGCCGAAGCATCGAACATCTTCGATGTCGGGCAGATGGATTTCATCCCAATCTCGACTTCGATGCCCAGCGACTCCGCATGACGGCGCACGTTACGCAGATTCTCAGGGTCGAGACTGCCGATGAAGCGGACTTCCGAAAAGTGCACCACCTGCGCCTTCTGCGACGCGCAGTAATCCAGGAATTGAAACGGCGTCCACCTCTGCGAGCGGATGCTGAAGAGATCGATACCGAGTTTCACGGGCGCCGCCGCGGTCAGGGCGCCTGCGGATGCGGCGGAGAATGCGAGGAAGCCTCGTCGGGTCATGCACCCGCAATTTTACTCCGCGGCTACGGGCGTTCCGCGCCGTTCAGCCGAAACATCACGCGCAGTTCGCGGCGCCAGTCCGCCGCCAGGCCGATCCGCCGCACGTCGATGTGCGGCGCGAAAAAGCCGAGGATGATCTCCGTGGTCGGATGAAATTCGAGCGCCGGAGCTACCAGCAGCAGCGTCGGAGCCTGCGGCGAGACAGACAGTCCGGGAAAGTATCCGTTCCCCATGAATTCGCAGCTGGCCGCGTGTTTCGCTACGCGCATCCAGTAATCGAGCGCCTGCAGCGGCAGGTGGATATCAGCGGAGGCCTTCAATTCCACGACGGCCAGCTGACCCAGATGATCGATCGCGAGCAGATCCACCACGCCGCGGTCTCCCGCCGTAAATGCCGGTACCTGGCCGTACACCGGATTCCGGCACAGCGAAGCATCCACCGCCGGAAGATTGCGACGCACCTGCGACTCGAGCCACTTCTCCGGGTCTTTTTGATTGAGGGCTCCGCCCGGTTCGGATCGCAGCCGCGAGAGTTCGCGCGCGTGCGCCAGCAGTTCAGCGGCGGATTTCCGGGCGGGTGTCGTTGCAAACTCCAGACCGTGGATGCGCAGGCTGCAGGCGCCATCCGGCCGGCCGATCTGTTCGAACCCGGGTATCTCTTCCAGTTCGCCGGCTTCGAATACCGCGGCGGGAGCATGCCGGCAGCGTTCGAGCGAGGAATCGAGGTTTCCGGCGTCGCGCACATCCATGCGGACGGCGAAATCGTCGTCGCTGCAGGTGAAGATTTCGATCGGCGCGGTGAGCAACGCCGCCCGCTGCGCGACTGGTTTTTCGCTTCCTTCTGGAACACAGATCACCAGACGTTCGACGCGTAGCCTTGGGTCGCGCCGCCGCAGGTAGTCCAGCCAGATCAGCCCAAACGTGACCACACCCGGGACATCGAGCGCCTCCGGAGCGGCACCGATTGCGGCAATGGCGCTCTTGCCGTGAAGCAGCAGGGCGCGCGGATAAGCCGGTGAAAGGCTGTGCTGCAGATCGGGCTCGGTGGAGAGTTCGGCCACGCGCCACTCAGGGAACTGGCGCGAAAGGATGCGCCGGAACCGTTCGCGATACACCAGCTTCGCGCCGCGCCGCTTCCACTCAGTGGTATGCGGGGACGCGAGATCCAGCAACTCCAGCCTGCCTTCGCGGCCGCCGAATAATTGCGCCGTCAGCACCAGCCTGCCCCGCATCTGTTCGCGCGCAGCCATAATGCGGCGGCTCAGACTTCGCTTCTCGTCCCACACCTGCAGTAACACATGGGAGGACCGCAACTCGCAGGACCAGCAGCCCGTTACCAGCGGCAGCATGGGTTCGCCCGGTTCCAGCAGATACGGCCGGCTGGCAGTCGCAAGGAACCTCTCGACCGCCTGCAGCACTGCCGAGGCCGGTCCCACCGGTGAGGTTAAGAGCGCCGAAGCCATACGCCTCGTTCAGGCTAACAGCGCTCCCCTCGCCGCCTGACTATCCCCTTTTCAAACGGAGGTATACGCGCGCGCTCCCGCTCAGGAGTTTTCCTTCTTCAGCATTTTGGCGCCGGCGGGCAGCTGGAACAGATGGTCCGGCAACCCGGTATCCACCTTTACGCTGTCGTCGTAGATTTCCGTCTGCTTCTCCGTGTCGCGCTCGCGCTGCAAATCGTGCGGCCACTGCACGCCGTTGCCGGCGCTGGCGTACTTCGTAAAGTGGGTGACTTCTTCGATGCGCTCCTTCGTCAACGGATCGCGCCGGTAGTAACGCTGCTCAATGGGAAGCTTGGTAAACGCATTGACGTAGACCGTCACGACCTCATTCTGCGCGTCGATCACGTCGAGAATGTCCACGCTCTGGTTCTCTTTCACCTCGGTGCCGCGGAATTCGCAAAACAAACCCGGTTCGTTCAGCCGCATGCGAAGGATGTAGAAGAAGTTGTGCAGCGTGGAGGTGCGATACCGCTCCAGCAGCGCGTCCGGCAGGGGCCGCACGCCGCGAAAAGTCACGTCGTAGCCTTCGCCGTCGATGAACAGCGTGGCGGCTTCCTCTTTCTTCCCAAACGCCTGGCGCTCGATGATCCCGAGGTGGCCGGGAGCTGGATTGTCCACGTAGCGCGTGTAGATCTTCGCGCGCGAGAGACCACTTAAACGATCGTGATAGAACGAATACACGCGCCCGGATTCCAAGCGGTCGTGCATACGCAGGAAATTGCCCCCGCCCAGCGCCGCGATAGTCTCATCGAGCGCCCGCTTCCCGCGGTCGGCCTTGCTGTCTGCCCCGAGGCGCAGAGGCAGAACGGCCGACAGTGCCGCGAAACTCCTTCGGGTCATGGCTTTTTCGAAAGGTCGTCCAGTTTGAGCCCGGTGTTGATCGCCGTATCCGCAACGGTTACCTCAGCGAACTTCTTTCCGTTCTGCAGCACGGTGATCTTCTCCGGAAGCTTCACGCCATTCACCGTATGAAACGCCGCGATCTCCTGGGTAATCTTCGCGGGCGGGCCCTGGCCCTGCGCGGCTTCGTATTCTTCCCTGGCGGGCAGACCGGTCTTCGGGTCGATCGTTACGAGAACGGAATTCCCGCTCGCGTCGGAGATCTCAAGCACGCCCGGGCCGGCCAGATTCACCTTGCGCTTCGGGTCCCGATCGCTCAACAGCAGTGACACATACATCCGGAACATCTCGCCCGCGATCTGAGCCCGCTGCGCCGGCGGCAAGTCGCCCCCGCCCTGCGGCGTCACGATCCAGCCCGAGGTTCCGTTGAAAAAGACCACCACATTACCGAAGGGATATTTGGCGTCCTGCCGGAAGGAGCCCGGCGCGATCCAGCGGTTCCACTGCTCGGCTTTCAAACCGCCCGCCGAAGGGTCTACCTGCATCTGTTGGTGCTGCGAAAGATCGGCAATCGCGGTCAGCTTATCCGTGCCGCCGGACGCTTCCTGAACCTTGCGCAGCAGGGCCTTGCCCTGGTCCAGAGTGGCGGCGCTGGCCTCGCTGGTCTGCGCCCTCGGGGCGGGAATGGAGATGTCCAGATCCTTCACCGGCATGCCCAGAGCGGTCAGCGGCTGCCCGAAGTCCTTCGGATTGCCGACAGCCAGCAGCGTCAGGGCGTTCGGGTCCAGACGATCTTTTGCCACACGCAGAACATCGGCGCGCGTCACCGCCGCCACAGCCTTCTGGTAGCGGAACAGAAAATCGTCCGGATAGCCGAAGTACTTGTAGAGCAACAGACGATTCAGAGTCTTCGCCGGGGTATCGAAATAGAACACGAAGCTGTTCATCACAGCCTGCTTCGCAGTCTCCAGTTCCTCCGCGGTTACCTCGGTGGTGCGCATCTTCTCCAGCTCCTGGCGCGACACGCGGATGGCATCCACGGTGTTTGCCGATTTGGTGCTGCCCGAGATTTCGAAGAAGCCGGGGTGATCGAAATTGGCGCCCCAGTTTGCCGAGATGTCGTAGGCGTACCCCAGCTTCGTGCGCACGGTTTGCATCAGGCGGCTCTGGAAACCGCTGCCCAGAATGTCCGCCATCACCTGCAGCGCGGGATAGTCCTTATCTTCCAGGGTGCTGCCCAGCTGGCCCATTCGGAAGTTGGTCTGGGTCACATCGGTTTTGACCACCAGAAAAGCGCCTGGCTTCGGCTCTTTGCGGACCGCCGGGAAGGGAGGAACTTTCGGCTGGGTAACGGTCCAGTCGGCAAACAGCTTCTCGATGGAAGCGCGCATCTCGGGCGCGGAGAAATCGCCGGTTACCGCCAGAATGACATTGGCCGGGAAGAAATAGCGGTGATAGAAGTTCACCAGATCAGCGCGCTGAATCCGGTCGACCGTTGCGTACTCAATGTTCCAGCCGTACGGCGTGGTGCTTCCGTAAATCAGGCTGGCGAACTCGCGCCCCGCAATGCCCGCTGGGTCGTCGTTGCGCCGCGAAATACCGCTGCGCATCTGATCCTTCGAGAGATCAATTTTGTCCTGCCGGAATTCCGGCTGGGTCAGCACCGCCTTGAAAACGTCCAGCACCTCCGCTGTGTTTTCCTTCAACGCCGAAAACGAAGCCGTTCCATAACTCTCGCCGATGTTCGTCTCCACCGACGCAGCCAGGTTCTCCAGCTGCTCATCGATCTGATCGCCGGTCCGCGACCTGGTTCCGCCGCTGCGCAGCACCTCGCCAGTCATGGTCGCGAGGCCTACCTTGTCGGGCGGGTCGAACAGATTCCCGGTTCGAATCAGCGCGACCCCGCGCACCAGCGGAAGCTCGTGATTCTCCAGCAGCTCCAACTGCATGCCGTTCGGCAGTGTGAACGTTTCGATATGCGGCAGCTTTAACGCCGGAAGCGGCGGGTAGCGCAGCGCCTTGTAGGCGGGAGTCTGCGCCGAAAGCGCCAAGCACGAGAACAGAACACCGGCGAGCAGCTTCACTTCGCGCCTCCCTGGAACAGAAATCCGGTGGTCCGGTTCATATCGGTGAAGTATTTGTCGGCGACGCGCTGTACGTCGGCCGCTGTGACCTTATCTACGTCGTCAATATCGGTAAAGATTTTGCGCCAGTCGCCGTAGTTTGCGTAGGCGCTGGTCAGCAGCTGCGCCAACCCCGAGTTGCTGTCCAGTTGACGTACCAGACTTGCGCGCGTTTTGGTCTTGACGCGCTTCAGCGTCGCGTCGTCAATCGGATCCTTCCGCAGCCGGTCGATCACAGCATAGAAAGCCTTCTCATTCTCGGCCAGCGTTTTGCCCATCGAAGGAACCAGATAAAAGAGGAAAAGGCCTGGATACTTCGACCCCGGGAACGATGCATCGGCGCCCGCGGCCAGCGCCAGCTTCTTGTCGCGCACCAAATCGCGGTACAGCAGTCCGGTGCGCCCGCTCGAGAGAATGCCGGAAATCACGTCGAACACGGGGTCGTCTTTGTCGTACTGATCGGGGCGTTTATACCCGATGAACTCGATGGGCTGACTGGGCGATTCCACCTGTGCGTTCTTCGGACCATCCTGCTCCGGCTCGACCGTCGTTACCGGCGGCGGCATCGGCTTTTTCTGCAGCGGTCCAAAGTACTTCTCCGCCAGACGCCGCACTTCGGCGGGCTGCACGTCGCCGACAATCGCGATGTTAATGTTGCCGGGCACATAGTATGTGTTGAAAAAGGCCTCCGCGTCACGGATGCGCAGGTGTTCGATGTCGCTCGCCCAGCCGACGGGAGGCCGCCGGTACGGGTGCGCGGCAATGGCTGTGGCCTGGAACGTCTCCATCAGGCGGCCCTGCGGTTCGGATTCGGTGCGCATGCGGCGCTCTTCGCGAACCACGTCCCGCTCCTTATAGAAGTCCCGGAACACCGGATGCAGAAAGCGCCCGGATTCCAGCAAGAACCACAATTCCATCCGGTTTTCCGGCAAATTGTAGAAATACTCCGTGGAGTCTTCCGCCGTTCCCGCATTCAGCCCAACGCCGCCGCTTTCCTCGATGATGCGCGGATACAGGTTCGGCTCGACGAACGAGCTGGCCTTCTCGATCGCGGCCTTCAAAGCCGCTTCCAGCTGCGCGACCCGGGCGTCGTCCGCATGCGCACCTTTTTGCGCGCTCCGGACCGCGTCCAGCTGATCATACGCGCGCTCCACTTCGTCCATGGCCTTTTTCTCTTCGGCCCAGTTTTTACTCCCGATCGTGGGCGTGCCTTTGAAGGCCATATGTTCGAACATATGGGCCAGGCCGGTTTTGCCGCCCGGATCGTTCACCGCGCCCGCGTTGACGTAGGTGTGGAACGAAACCACAGGAGCTTCATGACGTTCGCAAACGGTAAAATGCAGACCGTTTGGCAGAGTGAATTCGGTGACCTTCTTTTCGAATTCCTTAAGGTTTTGTGCGCTGGCAAGCAGGGGAATCGCGAACAACAGGGGAAAACGTTTCAAGCTGGTGGACTCCAAACTTCAATTTAGCAGTGTGGTTTATTCGGCGTTGGCCGCGAGCGCCGCCCGCGCCTTGCCGCTTTGCCATTTCACCAGAGCGACGCCCACAAAAATCACAATCATCGCCCCGAATTCGCGCAGGCCGAAAGCCTCGCGATAAAACAGCCACCCCAGCCCCACCGCCACCACGGCATTTACGTAGGGATATACGGAAAAGATGGATACTGGCAGCTTGCCCAGCGCATACACATAAGCGCTGTAGCCCACAATGGAGCCGAACGTGGCCAGGTAGCAGATCGCGCCGATGCCGCGCGCGTTCCACACGACATGGTGATTCGGCAGAAGCAGCGCAATTGGAATGAAGCCAATCCCGGCCGCGAGCTGCTGCACCCCGCCTGTCACCACCGGATGCGCCAGCATGGTCATGCGCCGCTGCAGGATGGACCCGGCGCACCAGCTCGCCACTCCCAACTGGCAGATCGCGAATCCCACCAGCAGCGTGCGCGTGCTGTAACCCGCGTGCGGATCGGGCATCACCAGCAGCGCCGTTCCCGCAAAGCCCACCATCATGCCCCAGATGGTGGGTCCGTGCAGCTTCGCGCCGCCCGGAATCAGCGCTTCGATTCCAACCAGCCAGAAGGGTGAGATGGTGACGAACAGGCTCGCAAGACCGCTCGGAATGTTCAGCTCCGCCCAGGCCAGGCTGCCGTTGCCCACGCCCAGAATCAGAAACCCCAGCCAGCCGGTTCTCCACAGCTCACGTCCGCGGGGCAGATGCGCGCCCCGCGCCAGCGCAATTGCTGTCAGAATGCTCCCGGAAAGCAGAAAGCGGATGGCCACCATGATCGCGGGCGGAAACGACTCCACCGCGATGCGGATCCCGAGATAGGTGGTGCCCCAGAAGATGCATACGCAGACCAGTGCCGCATATGCCTTCCTTTCGCCTGTCGAATTCATGTCACAGATTACCAGTTGGGCGGATCAGCGAACCGGATGTGTGAACATGGAACCTTGTGATCGTAACCCTCACGGTCAACCCAGCCATTGACCGGACCATCAATGTAGACCGGCTCGCGTTTGAAGATCGCGCCTATATTCTTTCCAGCAAAGATACACCCGGCGGCCGCGGCATCAATTCGGCCAGCGTCATTCATGCGTTCGGAGGAAAGACGCTCGCTATTCTCCCCGCCGGCGGCGCTTCCGGCGCGCGCTTTGAAGAGTTCCTGAAAGACTGCGGCTACCCTGTTTCCATCGTTCGAATTCGCAATCGCGTCCGCACCAACCTGACCATCATGGACAGCCACGGGCTCACCATGAAACTGAACGAACACGGCCCCCGGCTCGATCCGAATGAGGTCGCCAAGCTGAACCGCGCCGTGCGCGCGCGCCTCGAGCACATCAGCTGGCTGATGCTTTGCGGCAGCCTGCCTCCCGGCGTGCCTGACGATTTCTACGCCAACCTCATCGAATTCGCACATAAGAAGAAGGTAAAAACCTTCCTGGATACGGATGGCGAAGCGCTGCGGCTGGGCCTCGAAGCGGGACCCACGGTGGTCAAGCCCAATCAGCCGGAAGCCGAGCGCCTGCTGAACACCGCCCTGATCGCCCGGCCCCATTACCTGCACGCGGTGCGGCAGATGCAGCGGATGGGCGCGGAATCCGTCATCCTGTCGCTCGGCAGCCGCGGCGTCGTGGGCGCTTTTGGCCAGGAACTGCTGGAAGTAATCCCGCCGGCCGTCAACGTCGTCAGCCCCATCGGCGCGGGCGATGCGCTGGCTGCCGCATTCCTCTGGTCCATGGAGAGCCACAACAACCCCCTCGATGCTCTGCGCTGGGGCGTGGCCGCCGGAACTGCTTCCGCCACGCTGCCCGGCATGCGCTTCGCTTCGCTCGAGCAAACGCGCAGGATCTATCAGGACGTCGATATCCGAACCGCCGAGTGACACCCGAAACCAAACCTGCGTCCGGAATCGCGAGATCGGCCGGTGTGGCGTCAGCCGCCATCCTGCTCAGCCGCATCTCGGGCCTGGTGCGCGAAATCGTCATGAGCGCGCTGTTCGGCGCCGGGGCCGCCATGGACGCCTTCAACATTGGGTTCCGAATCCCCAACCTGACGCGCGATCTGTTCGCCGAAGGCGCGCTCTCTTCCGCCTTTGTCCCCACGTTCACGAAATACCTGACCACCAAAGGCAAAGAAGAAGCGCGCGAACTCTACAACATGGTGGCCACCGGCATCATTCTGATTGTCGGGTTCATCTGCGTCCTGGGCATCGTTTTCAGTCCGCAGCTGGTGGAGCTGTTTGCCTCCAGTTACCACCGCATCCCGGGTAAGTTCGAAACGGCGGTGCGCCTCACGCGCATCATGTTCCCGTTCCTGCTGGTGATCGCGCTGGCGGCGCAGGCGATGGGCGTGCTCAATGCCTGTCGCCAGTTTGGTATTCCGGCGCTTTCTTCCACGTTCTTCAATATCGGGTCTGTGGCATGCGGTCTCGTGCTGGGCAAATGGCTGGGCCCCCACATCGGCATCAGTGCCATCGAGGGCATGGCTTACGGCGTAGTCATCGGCGGAGTGATGCAGCTTCTGTTTCAGGTTCCCAACCTGATCAAGGCAGGGTTCCGCTACGCTCCCGCGATTGGGTTCTCGCATCCCGGCGTGCGGACGGTGATGCGGCTCATGGGCCCGGCCATCCTGGGCAACGCCTCCGTGCAGATCAATGTTCTGGTGAACACCAACTTTGCGACCGGACTCACCGACGCTGCCGGCCATGTGATGAACGGACCCGTTAGCTGGCTCAGCTATGCGTTCCGCTTCATGCAGCTTCCGCTCGGCCTCTTCGGAGTGGCCATTGCGTCCGCCACCCTCCCCGCTATCTCGCGCAGCGCCGCAGCTGGCAACATCCGCGAATTCCGCGAGACCCTTTCCCACTCGCTCGCGCTCGTCATGCTGCTCACCGTTCCTTCCGCCGCGGCGCTCGCCGTGCTCGGCGAAAGCATGATTGCCGTAATTTACCAGCGCGGCCGTTTCCACGCGAATGACACGCATCAGACTGCCATCGCGCTCAGCTGCTACGCCATCGGACTCACCGGCTACGCTGCCGTGAAAGTGCTCGCGCCCGCGTTTTACGCCTTGAATGACGCCCGTACTCCCATGGTCGTCAGTCTGATCTCGATCGCGATCAACTTTGCCGTCGCCACTCTCATGATCCGGGTCTTCCACCTGGGGCATGCCGGGCTCGCGCTTTCCACCTCCTCCGTTGCGCTGTTCAATTTTCTGGCTTTGATGCTCTTAATCCGCGGCCGCACGCAGGGAATCGAAGGTCTGGCGCTCTTCCGCAGCTTCGGCAAGATTGTGGTGGCTTCGGCTGCACTCGCCGGGGTCTGCGCGGTCTCCAGCTTCCTGGTTCACTCCGCCGCCGGGAATTCGCGGCTGGTCAGCTTCCTCGACCTCGGCGTCTCCATCCCGCTGGGAGTCGCCGCGTTTTACCTCTCCGCAAGGGTTTTGCGGATCACCGAACTGGAAACCGCCATGGACGCGGTAGCGGGTCCGGTGCTCCGGAAACTCGGCTTTGGCCGCGGTCCGCGTGTTAAAGTTGACTCATAAATGGTTTCTGATCTGAAGGTGGTAGTGCGATTACAGGATCTCGATAATCGCGTCGCCGAACTGATGAAGGAAATCGCCACCCTTCCCCGACACATCGCGGAAATCGAGAAAAAGCTCAGCGGCGGGGAACGCCGACTGGAAGCTGACCGCGCGGCGCTTGCGGCCAATCAGCGCGAGCGAAAAAAGATGGAAGGCGACATCCAGACCAACGAGCAAAAAATCTCCAAACTGCGCGACCAGATGCTGGGCGCGAAAAATAACGAACAATACCGCGCATTTCAGCACGAAATCGAATTCTGCCAAGGCGAAATTCGGAAATGCGAGGATCGCATTCTGGAGTTGATGACGGAATCCGAGCCGCTCGATCGCAACGTCAAAGCCGCTGAAATCTCGCTGAAGGAAGAGAAGAAAAAGGTGGAGGCGGAGAAGGAGCAGGCGCGCGAGCGCACCGCCGTCGATCAGAAAGCGCTGGCGGAGCTGCAGGCCGAGCGCAAGGGCCTGGTCGCTGGAATCACCCCCTCCGTGCTGAGCAACTATGAACGGATCCGCAAGGGCCGCGGCGGCGTCGCCATCGCGGAAGCTGTGGATGGCCGCTGCGGCAGCTGCCACATCGTGTTGCGCCCCCACTTCATCCAGCAGCTCAAGCGCGGCGACAGCATCATGACCTGTGAAAGCTGCCAGCGCATCCTGTATTACAATCCGCCGCAGAGCTTTGAGGAATTTACCGGCCAGCCGGAAGCCTCAACGGCAGGCTGAGCTCATGCACGCGCTGGAGCCCGTTTCCCCGAAACAGGATTACTCCCGCGGGAACATTCGCCGCATGCTCGGGGTTTCCGAGCGCCAGCTGCGCAGCTGGGAGAAGCAGGACCTGATCTCCGGCGGCCAGATTTTTACCTTTTCCGATATTCTCGGGTTGCGCACTCTCCTGATGCTGCGCAAGAAGAGAGTCTCCCTCGCAACTATCCGCAAGGCTCTCGATTCGCTGCGCAGCCGGCTGTCGCATGTGGAACGGCCGCTTTCCGAATTGCGCATCACCACCGATGGCGGAAAAATCTCCGTCCACTTCTCCGGCACCACCATGGACGCCCTGACCGGCCAGCTGCTGCTGAATTTCGAAGCCGCGGCGCAATCCCCGCCCACGGCAATGCCGAAACGGAAGCCGGCGCGGGACAATTCCCTGCAGGAGGCCGAAGAATGGTTTCAGCGCGGCCTGAATCTGGAAGAGACCGGCGCTCCCGTCGACCAGGCGGTGGAGGCCTACACCAAAGCGATCGAGCTGAACGCCGATGCGGCCGGGGCGCTGGTCAATCTCGGCACCATCTATTTCCGCATGGGCAAGCTTGCGAAGGCGGAGTCCTTCTATAAGCGGGCCGTTATTGCCGACCCCCGCTACGCTCTGGCGCAGTTCAACCTGGGAAATCTATATGACGAACTGGGCGACGCCACCCGCGCCAGCGAGTATTATCGCGCCGCGATCCGGCTGAACCCCCACTACGCCGATGCCTTTTTCAACCTTGCGCTGGTCAGCGAGCAGATGGGCGATAATTTTCAGGCGCTTAGCTGCTGGACCAGCTATTTGAAGCTCGATTCAGGCAGTACCTGGGCGCAAACCGCGCGCCGCCAGCTGGAACGCCTCCGCCAGGCGACCTTCGCCGGCTCCCGCACCTCCTGACCTGTTACCCATGCGAATGACGCATCGGGTATACTGAAGGTGCATAGTTTGATTGTTTTGCGGTATTCCATTTCAGAGTTCAGGCAACGGGGCTGCATGGTTGAAACACACCATGGCAGCCCCTTGCTTTTTCAGCAATCGCTTTGAGATTAGCCGTAGTCAGTCGATCGCATCAAATCAACACAAGGAAGTAGTCATGAAAGAAAAAGGCACAGTAAAGTGGTTCAACGCAGCCAAGGGCTTCGGATTCATTCAGCGGGAGAACGGGGAAGACGTGTTCGTACATTTCTCCGCCATCCAGTCTCAGGGCTATCGCAGCCTTGACGAAGGCGCGCATGTCGAATTCGAGGTCACCAAAGGGCCCAAGGGTCTCCAGGCAGCCAACGTAACCGTAAGCTAGTCTCAAACGATATCGCAGGGGCAGGCCGGCCACGACTCGCGGGTCTGCCCACGGAAATCAACTAAAGGAAACGGTTTGAGCAAAGAAGACAGTATCGAAGTAACAGGCACAGTCCTCGAAAAGTTCCCCAGCGGCCTCTTCAGTGTCCAGCTGGAGCATGAGCGCGTGGTGCTCGCCCACCTGGCAGGCCGCCTCCGCCGCAACCGCATCCGCGTCCTCGCCGGCGACCGGGTCACCATGGAACTCTCCCCTTACGACCTCACTAAGGGTCGCATTACGTTCCGGCACCGCTAAAACACCTCTGAATGATTCATACCTTGTTCGTCTTCGGTACAAGGCCGGAGGCGATCAAGCTCTGCCCCGTTTTACTGCACCTCCGCTCCCTTCCCCATCGCTTCCAGGTTCAGGTCTGCGTCACTGCCCAGCACCGCGCCATGCTCGATCAGGTACTGGGCGTCTTCGGGGTGGTCCCCGACTATGATCTGGATCTGATGCAGCCTGGCCAGACTCTCAGCGAGTCCACCGCGCGCATCATTTCTTCTCTCGCGCCGGTGATGGAAGCGGCCCGGCCTGACATGGTGATCGTCCAGGGAGACACCACCACCACCTTCTGCGGCGCGCTCTCGGCTTTTTATCACCAGATTCCCGTGGGCCACGTGGAAGCCGGTCTGCGCACGGGCGATCTGCTCCAGCCGTTCCCCGAGGAGCTGAACCGCGTTCTCACTACCCGCATTTCCGCGCTCCACTTTGCCGCCACCGAGGGCGCTGCCCGGAACCTGCGCCAGGAAGGTGTGCCGTCCGCCGGCATCGTTGTCACCGGCAACTCCGGGATTGATGCTGTCCTGCAGATTCGCGACCGTCTCGCCGCCGGCGAGCCCGCTCCGGGCAGCTGGCAGGGTGCGCCGGAAGGCAAAAAGCTGATTCTGGTAACGGCCCACCGTCGCGAAAGCTTTGGCCCGGGCTTCGAAGGCATCTGCGAGGGCCTTGCGCGCCTCGCGCAGCGCAGCGATATGCACATCGTCTACCCTGTCCACCGCAATCCCAACGTGATGGATCCGGTGCAGCGCATTCTGGGGGATCTCCCGAGCGTCAGTCTTATCGAACCGCTGGATTACCTGCCTTTCGTCGATCTGATGCGCCGTGCCGATTTGCTGATCACGGATTCCGGTGGCGTTCAGGAGGAAGGCCCCTCGCTCGGCAAGCCCATTCTGGTGATGCGCGAGAAAACCGAGCGGCCCGAAGCGGTGGAAGCCGGCACCGTGCGCCTCGTCGGAACCAGTGCCGAAACCATTTTCCGCGAGACCTGCCGCCTGCTCGACAGCCCCGAAGAGCGCGAGCGAATGTCCCGCGTTCACAATCCTTATGGCGACGGACACGCCAGCGAACGGATCGCCGGGGCAATTCATTCATTCTTCACGAAAAAAAGAGTTTGAATTCCTGATATCCTGAGACGTTTAACAATAATAACGGCTGTTTCGCGCGGAAGGGCCTGAGTATACTGGTGCCAGGATTATATGGTCGAAGCAAAAAAAAGTTCCGGATCCGGCAATCGCAGGAAAGCAGCGGTTGAACCCATGGAAAATCTGACGGCAGTGCTGTCCCAGAAGGTGGTGGGTCAGCCCGCCGCCACCAGCGTCATCGTCCCTTACATTCAGATGTTTCAGGCTGGTCTGGCCCCGGAGGGCCGCCCCGTCGGCGTCTTCCTGCTCCTGGGACCCACGGGCACCGGTAAGACAAAAACCGTCGAAGCGCTCGCTGAAGTGCTGCACGGCAGTTCGAAGAACCTGTTAAAGATCGATTGCGGCGAGTTCCAGATGGAGCATGAAGTCGCCAAGCTGATCGGCGCGCCTCCGGGCTATCTGGGGCACCGCGAAACGCAGCCGATGCTGTCGCAGCAGAAGCTCACCGCGGTCACCAGCGACAACAGTTCTCTTTCTCTTGTCCTGTTCGACGAGATCGAGAAAGCGGCGCCATCGCTCACCCGCCTGCTGCTGGGCGTGCTCGATAAGGGGATTCTGCGGCTGGGCGACAATTCGTCGGTTAATTTCGAGAAAAGCCTGGTTTTCTTAACCAGTAATCTTGGCGCGCGGGAAATGATGAAGGAAATCAATCCCGATTTCGGCTTCAGCGCCGCCGCCCCAGGACTCGCGTGGACGATCTCACCAGCAAGCTCCAGAACATCGCCCTGGTCGCCGTGCGCAAGAAGTTCTCTCCGGAGTTCGTCAACCGCATCGATTGCGTCATCACCTATCAGCCGCTCACCGCGGAATCGCTTTCCGCCATCGTTGATCACCAGATTCTGGATCTGCAGAATCACGTCAACACGCGTCTGGGCGTTCGCTGCTTCCAAATCGAGGTGCCGTTCGAAACGCGGCAATGGCTGATCGAAAAGGGAACCAGTTCGGAATACGGCGCCCGCGAACTGAATCGGACCATTCACAAGCATCTGACCCAGCCGCTCGCTACGATGGTGGCGACCGGACAGGTGGATGCGGGCGCGCGTGTCCGCGTTGAAATCTCACCCGAGCGCGACAACTCTGATCCTGCGCCCCACGCGTATCGGCGAAGCGGCGGCCCCGGCGCATCCCACGGTTTTGCTGGTGGACGACAACCGCGACCTGCTGCACTTCCTGGAGCGGCTGATGGCGGAAGCCGGCTGGCGCTGCTGACCGCCGAATCCGCCGGAGACGCCCGCAAGATTGTCTCGGAGGAGAAGCCCAACGCCGCCCTTCTGGATTACATGCTGCCCGGACGGCAACGGTGTGGAACTGGGGGTTCAGCTTCGCCGCGAAGCCGCCAAGATGCAGATCATCATGATGACCGGCTCCGTGTTGCCTGCCGAAGACGAAGCCGTCTGCGAAGAGCACGATTTCCCGGTACTGCGCAAACCCTTCCTCGCCACCGAGGTGATGAACCAAATCCGCAGCCGCCTGGCGGCCGTTTTCAGCGCCCGCAGCTGATTCCAGCCGCCGGCCGGGTCAGGCGATTGACGCATCTGTCATTTGACGATAGGATGGGTGTGCGGGGTGGAGCAGTCTGGTAGCTCGTTGGGCTCATAACCCAAAGGTCGCAGGTTCAAATCCTGCCCCCGCAACCAAACTAATCTCCCGTACACCTCGAAGTAAGGCCTTTGAGCAGCTCCCGAAGGCCCCCGTCCTAGGCATTCAGCCGAATCGGTAAGCTCCTCACCCGTTTCCCCGTCGCCGCGAAAATCGCATTGCACACCGCCGGCGCAATCGGCGGGACCGACGCTTCCCCGATGCCGCCCGGGTTGTTATCCGTCTCCACGATATGGACGTCCACCTGCGGCATCTCATCGATTCGCACCATGTTGTACGAATCGAAATTCCCCTGCTGCACGCGCCCATGGTCGATTGTGATCGCGCCTTTCAGCGCCGCCGAAAGCCCAAACACAATGCCGCCTTCGATCTGTTGCCGCAGAATCGCCGGGTTCACCACATGCCCGCAGTCCACGGCGCACACCACCCGGTGAATGCGCAGCTTCCCGCCCACCACGGAAACTTCCGCCACCTGCGCCGTGTAGCTCCCCATGTTGTTCACTACCGCGACGCCCTGAAAACGTCCCGCCGGAGCCTTCCCCCAGTTCGCCTTTTCCGCCGCCACCTTCAGCACTCCCAGCAACCGTGGCGAACCGGCCAGCAGCCGCTTCCGCAGTTCCACCGGATCCTTGCCGCCCGCGGCCGCCATCTCGTCCAGAAAGCTCTCCGCAAAGAATGTGTTCTGCGTGTAGCCAACCGCCCGCCAGTACGAAGTTGGGATGCCCGCTTCCGCCTTGTGGTAATCCACCAGGAAGTTCGGAATCTGATACTCCAGCGTGTGGATGCCTTCCACTGCCGCGCCATCCACCCCGCCGCGCCCGCCGCCGAATGAAGGGCAAGCCACCTGCGCCGTGAACGCCGCCGGCCAGCCATCCGCATCCAGCGCGCCCGCAAACTTCACGAACGATGCCGGCCGGTAGTAATCGTGCCGCATGTCGTCTTCGCGCGACCAAGTCAGCTTCACCGGCACGCCCGGCATTGCCCGCGCAATTTCCACGGTCTCACCCACGTAATCCACCCGCGCGCGCCTGCCGAACCCGCCGCCCATCAGCAGCGTGTTCACCTTCACCTTCTCCGGTGCCAGCCCCGCGGCCTTTGCCGCCGTATCGCGCGAACCCGTCTGCATCTGCGTCGATGCCCAGATTTCGCAGGTGTCCCCGCGCACCACCGCCGTGCAGTTCAGCGGCTCCATCGGAGCGTGCGACAGGTAAGGCGCTTCATATTCCGCCGTCAGCTTCTTCGCCGCTGCGCCAATCACGCCTTCGGGATCGCCCGCCTTCTTCGCCACCGCTCCCGGCTGCTGCGCCAAATCGCGGAACAGCCGGCTGATCGCGGCGCTGTTCTGGTTGGCGTTGGGCCCTTCGTCCCATTTGATCTCAAGCGCATTGCGGCCCTGCATCGCCGCCCACGTGTTCTCAGCCACCACGGCAACGCCGGTGGAAATCTCGTGCACGCTCTTCACACCCGGCATGGCTTTGGCTTTCGTCGCATCGAAGCTCCCCACCTTGCCGCCGAACACCGGACAGCGCGCGATCGCCGCGTACACCATCCCCGGCTGGCGCGCATCGATGCCGAACTGCGCCTTGCCGTTCACCTTTTCCACCGTATCCAGACGCTTCAGCGGCTTACCGATGTACCGGAAAGTTTTCGGATCTTTCAGCGCCACCTTCTCCGGCATCGCGATCTTCGCCGCCGCTTCGGACAAACTGCCATAGCTCGCCCGTTTGCTGCCCGAAACCACAAAGCCGTTCTCGGTGCGCAGCTGAGCTTTATCCACTCCCCACTGCGTGGCGGCCGCTTCCATCAGCATCGCGCGCGCGGTGGCCCCGGCCTGCCGCATCGGCGCCCAGGAGGAACGAATACTCGCGCTGCCCACCACTCCCTGAAATCCATACAGGGACGGATCCACCGGAGCGAACTCCGTCCGAATCTTCGCCCAGTCGCAGTCCAACTCTTCCGCCAGCAGCATCGAAAGCGACGTCACCGGCCCCTGCCCCATCTCCGCTTTGGTAATCAGGAACGTGATCGTGTCGTCCGGCGCGATGTGAATGTACGCTTCCGGTTTCAGCGGCACGCCCTGCCTGCGCCCCTGCGCCAGAACCTTTGCCGATTCCGGCAGCGCGAACGTCAGCACCAGTCCCGCCGTGGTGCGGAAGAAGTCCCGGCGGCTCGCCATCACCACCGCGCTCATGCCTTCACCCCCGCCTTCATATCGGCAGCCCGATGCACCGCGCGCCGGATCTGCGCATACGTGCCGCAGCGGCAGATATTGCCCTTCATCGCTTCGCTGATATCCGCGTCACTCGGTTTCGCGGTCTTGGCCAGCAGTGACGCGGCCGCCATAATTTGTCCCGACTGGCAGTACCCGCACTGCGGCACATCTTCTTCCACCCACGCCCGCTGCACTGGATGCGTTCCGTCCGCCGACAGCCCTTCAATCGTGGTTACGTTTTTGCCAGCCACGCTCGCCACCTGCGTCACGCAGGAACGCACCGCGCTGCCATTAATGTGCACCGTGCATGCGCCGCACAGAGCCATGCCGCACCCGTACTTCGTGCCTGTCAGGCCCAGGTGATCGCGAAGAACCCAGAGCAAAGGAGTATCCGGATGGACGTCAACAGTCTGCCGGGAGCCGTTCAGCGAAAAAGTTGTTGGCATATGAGTGGAAGGAACTTGCCCAATTATAGCGGGCGCAGCCCCCTTTCTACGGCTTGGCGGGCACAGGCGTAGGAAGCTGGTCTACGGACACATCGGAGAACACCACGGTCTCAGAAGCATTCGCATCATGCGCGCACACGGCCAGCCCCACCAACACAGGGTTCCGCAGCGTCACCTCCGTCCGGGCAACCTGCTTCAGTTCCACTCCTTCCCTCGCCAGGAACACCGTGATCCCCACGCCGTTTCGCACCACTTTCAGCCGGAACTTTCCCGGGCCGTCGTAAGGCAGATCGAATGCGTTCGTGGTGTCGCCTTTTGCGCTGCGCCACTGCACACCCGGCATGCCGCTGCCGTGGATCACAAAATCCCCGTACGCCGAGTCTTCGTCCAGGGACTGCCGCAGCATAACGCCGGCTTTCCGATGCTCCGCACCCTCGCCGAGAAACTGCAACGTCGCCGATACCGCGAAGTTGCCCGTCATCTCCCGCCAGACATATTGAAACTGGTCCTGCTTCCCCCAGATGTTTGCCCCGGAGCCCGTGATCCGGTATTGCCCGGTGGCCGCATCGAACACCACTGACCCTTTCCTCGCCGGGTTTCCCACATCTCCGGAATTGGTAAAGATGCCCAGCTTTCGGTCCGTGGCGGACAGCGGCTCCAGCGTCACGTCGGAGAACAGCACAGTGTTCGAGGCCGTCTGCGTATGCGAGCTCACGCCCAATCCGACCAGCACCGGGCTTCCCAGCTGAGTGGTGGTGTGGCCCATCTGCCGCAGCGAGTCATCGCCTTTCCCCACGAAAACAGTTACCGTGGTCCCCTGCCGCACCAGCTTCATCCGGAACGTGCCCGCGCCCTGCACCGGGAAATCGACCGTGTTGGTGCTGCCGCCCTTCGTGTTCCGGAACTGCACGCCCGGCATCCCGTCTCCGTGGATCACCAGATCGCAGTAAGGCGAGTCCGTATCCGCGGATTGCCGCAGCATCAGCGCCGCCTTCCGATGCCCGTTGCCTTCCGTCAAGAACTGCGCGGTCGCCGCCATCGCGAAATCGCCGGACATCTCGCGCCACACATAGTGGAACTGGTCCGCTTTGCCCCAGATGTCGCTTCCGGAACCTGTAATGCGGTACTGCCCGGCAGCGGCGTCAAACGTCGCCTCGCCTTTCATCGGAGGGTCGCCGACATCTTCGGAATGCGTGAACAGCCCCAGGGCGCCGCTCTGAGCGAAAGCCGGCAGGGCCAGACAGCAAAGCACAAGAAGTTCGCGCATGAGTGGATTGTACTAGCGCGCCGCGTCCACAACAACGAACGAAACACTCCACGGTTCCGTCCGCAGATCCAGGCGCGCCACCGTCACCGGAAGCCGGAAACGGCGCGGCCCCGCGCTCCCGGGATTCAGGTACAGCACTCCCGCACGTTCCTCTCGGCCAGGTTTGTGCGAATGCCCGGAGACCACAATGCCGTACCCCGCCTCCGCAGGATCCAGGTCCAGTTGTTTCACGTCATGCAGCACATAGATCGAAGCGGCGGGCGTCCGGACAGCAGCCGTCTCCGGCAAATCATCCGCCCACGCGCCACTGTCCACATTGCCCTTTATCGCCACAAGGGGCGCAGCTGTGCGCAGCCGCGTCAGGATCTCCGGATGGCCCACATCGCCTGCATGAATGATCAGGTCCGAGCCCCGCAGCGCATCCAGCGCCTCCCGCCGCAGCAGGCCGTGCGTATCGGAAATCAGCCCGATCACCGAAGCCTCTGCCAATTCCATCTTTCCCTCAGTGCCAGATTGAGCGCAGCGTCCACACCTCTCCGCTCAACGCTACGGCTCTGCCTCCGTGCGAATAAAACTCCACCCGCGTATATGGCTCCTTCGGGAAAATCAAATTCGTAATTGCCACGCGGCCACCCCCGAAGAAAGCCTCCTCTGAGCTCCGATCCACCAAAATGCGAAGTTCGAGCTTCCCGCCCATTGCGGGAAACGGAGCAGCGGTGCGGGCAGGAAAATCCTTACTGAAGCCCGTAACTCCCGAGTGCGTCCGATCGACGAACACTTCGCGGCGCACGGCATCGAAGCCCAGCACGGTGTACGAGCCGTCTTTGCCGAGCAGTTTCCATCCCGCCTCCTTCGCGTCGCGCAGTTCCAGCGCCGCATGGATTTCCACGCTTCCGCTCATGAGCGTGCTGTTGCCGGCATTCAGTTGCTGCTGCGGGCCGCGCAGCTGATTGAGTGAGTCAACCGGCTCCTGCACCAGCCGAATGCCGTCCGGAAACGTCTGGAGCGCCACCCGGCGCGGTACCGTCATCTGACCGCGCCATGGACTTGTCGGAACCTGGTTCGCATACTGCCAGTTGTTCATCCAGCCCAGCATCACCGCCTTCTCGCCCGGCGGCAGATGATTGAACGTCAGCGCGCAGTAGCAATCCTTACCGTAATCGCTCCACAACGCAACCGACGTCGGGTTGTCATTGATAAAGCGCGTTCCGTCGAACCGGCCCACGAAATACTGCTCGCCCGAACCGCCCTGTAGCCCGCCCGGGTTCAGCCCCACTTTCAGCACCCAGCGCGTCTTGGCCGGGCTCCCATCCACCGGCAGCGGAAACAGATCCGGACATTCCCACTGGCCTCCCGTTGCCCCCGCCGGACCGAACTCGCTCAGGCGCTCCCACTTCTTCAAGTCGGCGGAGCCGTAAAACCGGATCTGGTGGTCGTTCGGAAGCGAGACCGCCATGATCCACCGTTTGCTCTCAGCGGACCAGAACACACCCGGGTCGCGAAAATCCGTCTTGTTTAAATTCAACACGGGGTTCCCCGCGAACTTCGTCCATGTGCGTCCCCGGTCGTTGCTGAAGGCCAGATTCTGTGTCTGCAGGGCCGGTTTCCCGGTCGCCGCCGGCGTGTGCCCGGTGTAAATCGCCACCATGCAGGGCCGGTTTCCCCGGCAAAAACCGCTGGTGTTGTCCGTATCGATCACCGTGCTGCCGGTAAAAATCATTACGCCGTTCTCTTCCGGCAGCGCCACCGGCAGCTCCCGCCAGTGAACCAGATCGGGGCTCACCGCATGGCCCCAGCTCATGTGGCCCCACTTGTCTCCAAAAGGGTTGTACTGGAAGAACAGGTGAAACTCGCCTTCGAAGTAAACCAGGCCGTTCGGATCGTTGGTCCAGTTTCGCTGCGGCGAAAAGTGGAACTGCGGACGAAAAGGCTGATCATAGCCGGGCGCCGCAAACAACAGCAGCAGTAAAGCAGTCCACGTCATGCAATCGCCAGCTTCTTCTGGATCTGTTCGAGCGAGACGCCCTTCGTTTCGGGATAGGCAGTCAGCACAATTACCAGCTGAAGCAGCATCATCGCCGAAAAGAACACAAACGGAATCGATTTCGAACGCGCCGCCAGAATCGGGAAGCTCCACGAAACCAGCGCATTCATCACCCAGTGCGTGAAACTTCCCAGACTCTGCCCCTTCGCCCGCACCCGGTTCGGAAACACTTCGCTGATATAGACCCAGATCACCGCGCCCTGCGAAAACGCGAAGAAGGCAATAAAGCCCACCAGCAGCCACACCAGCCAATCCTCATGGCTACCCTGGTGGAATACCGCCGCCACTCCCGCCAGACACGCAGCCGTTCCCAGCGATCCGATAATCAGCAGCGTCCTTCGGCCAACCCGGTCGATGATCGACATGGCCAGCAGCGTGAACAGCAGGTTTGTCGCGCCAATCGCCACCGACTGCAGATCCGCGGAGACCTTCGTGAACCCCGCCCTGGCGAAAATGTCATTCAGGTAATAAAGGATTGCGTTGATCCCGGATAACTGGTTGAACATCGCAATCGAGATCGCCAGAAAGATCGGCACCCGGTATTGCCGGACAAACAGCCGCTCCGCTTCGTGACTCTGATCCTGATCCACAGTCGCGGCCATCTGAGCCAGCTCTTCTTCCGGGTTCTCCGCGCCGCTCAGTTCCAGCACCGCGCGTGCTTCTGCGGTTCGACCCTTCGAAACCAGCCATCGCGGGCTGCGCGGAATCGCGTACAGCATCAGGAAGAACAGAGCCGCCGGAATCCCGGAGACGCCCAGCTTCCAGCGCCACTCGGCTTCGCCGAAACCCAGCGTGCCAATCAGATAGTTCGACAGGTAAGCCAGCAGAATGCCCGCGACCACGTTGAACTGAAAGAAACCCACCAGCCGGCCGCGCCATTTCGCCGGCGCAATCTCGGCGATGTACATCGGCCCGAGTACCGAGGAGCCGCCAATCCCCAGACCCCCGATAAACCGGAATGCCACCAGCGCAGACCAGTTCCACGCGAACGCGCAGCCCACCGCCGAAACCACATACAGAATCGCCATCACGCGCAGGCTGTCCCGCCGCCCAAAGCGCTCCCCCGGGTAGCCCGCCAGCATCGCGCCCACAATCGTTCCCGCCAGCGCGGCCGTCACCGTCAGTCCCAGTCCCGCGGGGTCCAGCCCGTAAGCTTTGGTCAGCGCGTCCGTGATCCCCGAGATCACCGCGGTGTCGAAGCCAAACAGCAGCCCTCCCAGCGCGGCCACGACGGTGCTTCGGATCAGAACCGGAGAAAGTTGCATGCTCAGTGCACTCGGATTCTATCCGATTCCCACTGAGTGGCGTGTCACGCTGACAGTACTGTTCCTATCCGCCGAATGTTACAAACGAGGGCTGCCGTTGCAGGGACGGGTATAATCGGCTATTCGGATATTGTTATCTTCGATTAACTTTGGGGCCCGCTGCGCATCGCCCCACGAATGCGGATGACCGCTGCAACCCAACCTTCTATCCTCCCTGAGAACCTCCACACGTTGCTGGATTCCTACTCAGTCAGCATCATTTCGTCCGAACAGGAGATTCGGAGGCTGCCGGATCTGGCACCGTCTCTGTTCCATGCCTGCGGCCCTCTCGCGCGGCCTTCGTTTTTCCTGGCCGGCAGCTATGCCCCGGTTTGGCAGCCCCGCGTGGCAGTGGTCCGGGATCGCACCCGCATCGTGGGGGTATTCTTCTGTAAAGAACGGGTGTTTCTTGGTCTGCCTTCGGGCATCATCCAGGCGGACGGCTCCCTGGAGTCTCCTGTGGTCAGCGACGCCGGTCTCCGCGAGAGCGTGTTTCTGCTTGCGTTGCGGGCACTGAGTCGCCGGCCTGGCGTGCGCGCCATCCGCCTTCTGGTCGCCCCCGATGGTTATGAGATTTCTAATCTGGCTTACTTATCCAGCCAAATGGAACTTTCTTTCCGGCGAATTGAATATCACTCCCGGCTTCCCCTGGCGGCAACTTACGAGTTGTTTCTTGAGGAACTCGGCCGTCATACGCGCCGCAACTTCCGGCATTCCCGCCGCCAGAACGCCGCTTCCCACATTTTCCATCCAAACCTGTCTTCTTCGGACTTTCAGCGCATCGCCCTCATTCTGCTGGGGGAAGGCGCGGTCGGTTCCCGCCGGAGCATCGCTCGCGCGTTCGAGTTGATTCACGCCGCCGACAGGCCGCTGATCGCCGGCCTGCAGAATGTTGAGGGCGAGTGGCTCAGCGTCGTCTGCGGCTGGTATGAGCAGAATCGCGTGGTCATCCTGCTGCAGATGAACAGCCATAAGAAGCATGCGAATGCCTCCCTCTCGCTCGTTCTGCGCGGTTACCTGATTGAAAGGCTGATCGGCGAAGGCGTTCGGGAACTGGTCTTCTGGCACGGGCTCCGCGGTCCTCTGCAGCGCTACGCCCACTGGATCCCCACCATTGCCGTGCATCTCGATTCTTCCCGGACCGTGTGGCGCAGCTTTCGCCATTTCGTTCGGATCGGCCGGAGTCTGCTGCCCAGGGAGCTCTCCAAGCTCACCGAGTGGATCGTCCATTCCCGGCACACCACTGCAGAACCAGAAGAACGTTTTGGGCGTTAACGCACATTCATATCGCTTGATCTCATAACGATTTCCTTGGCCCCTCGACTGGCGATTGAGTAAATACGTACAGAGTGGGTAGCTGGTGTCGATCTTTCGACATAGTGCCTGTGTATAATCACCAATTACTCTGAATTCTATCGTCTGTCCTCTGAAGTACTCCAGCTTCCGATATGCCGAATACTAATTGGGTTCCTGCTGTCTCCAAACTGACATTTTCTTTTCTGATTCTCATCGGAAGCCTGCCGCCGGCTCTTGCGGATAGTCCGATTGCCGCCTCGCGTTCGCACAGCGTCATGCTGACCCGTGGCGAATACGTCTGCGCCGGAGGTAACTTCGAGGCCGGCGCTCTCACCCAGACGCGCGACAACGGCACGGTTCCTGGTCCCGCCGCTTTGCTGAATGGCGCCCAGGCCGTCGCTGCGGGCTGGAATCACTCCCTGGCGGCGGGAATCGACGGTCGCGTATGGAGCTGGGGCGACAACTCCTTTGGTCAGCTCGGCGACGGTGGCACGTACAGCCGCTCAGCTCCCCTGCAAGTCGAAGGACTCAGTGGAGTCATGGCTGTCGCCGCCGGCAAATATCACAGCCTGGCGCTGAAGTCCGACGGTACCGTCTGGGCATGGGGATTCAACGGCAACGGACAGCTTGGCGACGGGACAACCGCCCAGCGGCTCTCTCCCGTTCAGGTCAGCCAGCTGACCGGGATCACCGCCATCTCTGCCGGCGCCGAGTTCAGTCTCGCTCTGCGCGGCGATGGCACCGTGTGGAGCTGGGGTAAGCTCGCGGGCAGTCAGTCGCCCGTTCCTGTGACCGGCCTCAGCGATGTGATTGCCATCGCCGCCGGATCCCGCCACGCTCTCGCTCTGCGCCACGACGGTTCTGTCTGGGCCTGGGGGAGCGGCGCTCGTGGTGAGCTCGGCAATGGCGTCATTGCGGACAGCTCTTCTCCGGTTCCGGTCACCGGGCTGGCCGGCATCACCGCCCTCGCTGCGGGCGGCGCTCACAATTTGGCCGTAACCGCTGAAGGAGCGGTCTGGGCCTGGGGCGCGAACGGCAGCGGTCAGCTGGGCGATGGCACGGTGGTGCAGCGCAGCGTTCCCGTACAGGTGCAGGGTCTCGACGGGCTTCCCGCGGCCACTTACGCCGCAGCCGGTGAAGATTACAGCGCCGTTCTTCTTTCCGATGGAACCATCCGGTCCTGGGGCGACAACTCACGCGGCCAGCTTGGCGATGGCGCCACTACTGCTTCCCTTACGCCGGTTCTTACCCAAAGCTGTGGTTCCAGCGAATATGGCTTTCCTGCCAAAGAAGCGTCCACGCCCTCGGCATCCGCGAAAGCCGCCCCTGAGCGTGCCAGCTCTTCCCCGGTTATCCGCCTCAACGATGTAGGCACTCCCAGCGTTGTTTCCGTCTCCCCTTCGTCCGGCACCGGTTCCGCTCAGGTGTTCACGGCAGTCTATGCGGATACCGCCGGTGCTTCCACCTTGACCAATCGTGCGTTCCTCATTAACTCCTCGCTCGGTGGAGTCAGCGCCTGTTATGTGGTCGTGAATATGTCCGGCATCTATTTGGTCACCGACGCCGGCAACCTGCCTGCCAACACCATCCCCGCCAACGGAACCGCTTCCAACAGCCAGTGCACCGTGAACGGCTCCGGGACCAGTGTGGTCAACTCCGGCAACATGTCCACGTTCACTGTCTCGCTTAGCTTCTTTCCTTCCTTCGCCGGAACCAAGAACATTTACATGCTGGCGGCGGACGCCAACAGCAACAGCGGATGGAATGCCGAGGGCACTTACACGGTGACCGGCAGCTCCGCTCCCACCACCGTTTCGGTTGCGCCTTCGTCGGGTTCCGGTCTCAGCCAGACTTTTACCGCGGTGTACTCGAATCCCGCCGGAGCCTCTATGCTGAATCACCGCCTGCTCCTCATCAACACCGCCATCTATGGCGCCGGCGCCTGCTACGTTCAGGCCGATAACACCGGCTTCTATCTGGTCAATGATGCAGGCAATGCTCTGCTTGGTCCCGCCGGGACGTCCACACTCTCAAACAGCCAATGTACGCTCAGCGGCTCCGGCAGTTCCATCAGTAACTCCGGGACCACGTCCACCGTCACGCTGTTCCTCACTTTCAACAACTCGTTCGTCGGCGCGAAGAACGTCTATCTCTATGACGACGACACGGTCGGCAACGTCTCGGGATGGCAGGCGCGCGGCACCTATACCGTGACCGCCGGAACGCTCGCTACTCCCACCGCGGATTCTGTCTCGCCCAGCTCAGGTACCGGAGTCAATCAGACCTTTACGGCTGTCTTCTCCGATGCGTCCGGGGCGGCCCTGCTGAAGCGCCGTCTCTTCCTGATGAACTCGACCCTGAGCGGCGCGAGTGCCTGCTTCGTCCAGGTCGATCCTACCGGTACCTATCTGGTCAATGACGCGGGCACCAGCATCGGCAACCCTGTCGGCAGCGGCGGCAGCGCCAGCAACAGCCAGTGCACGTTGAACGGAGCCGGCAGCAGTGTCGTCACCTCCGGAACCACGTCCACCGTCACGCTCTCTCTTACCTTTGCTCCCTCGTTCGGCGGAACGAAAAACATCTACCTCTACGATGAGGACACCAACGGGAACAACAGCGGCTTCCAGCAGCGCGGCACCTTCACCATTGGCTCTGCCTCCTCCGTTCCCACTAACGTCTCTATTTCGCCCAGCTCCGGCTCGGGTACAACGCAGACTTTCACCGTTGTTTACTCCGATGCCGCGGGGAACTCCCTGCTCAATCGCCGCCTGCTGCTGATCAACTCAGCCATCTACGGTGGAAGCGCCTGCTATGTCCAGGTGGATAACAGCGGAATTCACCTCGTTAATGACGCAGGCAACGGTGTCAGCCCTGCTCTTACTCCCGGCGGCTCGGCCTCCAACAGCCAGTGCACACTGAGTCCCTCCGGCGGAGCCAGTGTCAGCTACTCTTCCACTAGCACCACTGTCGTTCTGCCCATCACGTTCAGTCCGTCGTTCGGCGGCACTCGTAACCTGTATATGTACGCAGACGACATCTACGGCAACAATTCCGGCTGGCAGCAGAAGGGAACCATTACCACTCAGTAATGGGTACCACCACAGGTCGCCTCGCGACATTGTTCTGGGTCGCGGGCGGGATCCATCTCCTGCTCGCGTTGCCCAGTGCCGTGTCTGTCACTCCTTCCGCCGGAAGCGGATTCAGTCAGATCTTTACTGCGGTGTACTCCGATCCCGCGGGAGCCGCCAGCCTGAACCAGCGCGCGTTCCTGATTAACTCGTATTTTGGCAGTACCGCCGGCTGCTACGTCCTTACCAACACGGTCGGTTCTTATCTGGTGGACGATACCGGCTCCTTCACTACCGGCCCGCTCACTCCCGGCGGCGTTCTTTCGAACAGCCAGTGCACCGTCTACGGCTCCGGCAGTTCGGTTGTGAACTCCGGCAACACGTCCACCATTACCCTGTCGATTGGTTTCGCCCCCGCGTTCGCCGGCGTGAAATCCATCTACATGTATGCCGATGATTCCTCCGGCAACAGCAACTGGCAAACCCTCGGCTCTTACACCGTAACCGGACCTTCCGCCCCCGCCGCTGTCTCCATCTCTCCGGCAAGTGGTTCCGGCAGTGCCCAAACCTTCACCGCTGTCTATTCCGATGCGGCCGGAGCCAGTTATCTGAATCACCGGCTGCTCCTGATCAACTCGGCTCTCAACGGCGCCGGCGCCTGCTACATCGAAGCCGATGCCACTAACCTCTATCTGGTAAACGACGCCGGCTCTGCCCTGCTCGGCCCCGCCGGCACCGGCACGCTATCGAACAGCCAATGCTCGCTCAACGGAGCGTCCAGCAGCATCGTCAGTTCGGGATCGTCATCCACCATCACCGTTTCCCTTGCCTTTAAAGCCGCTTTCGCGGGCGCCAAAACTCTCTACCTTTATGCCGATGACACGGTTGGCAACGTCACCGGGTGGCAAACCAAGGGCTCCTTCACCGCTTCGGCCCCGGTCCTCGCCACGCCCACGGCGGATTCCGTCACGCCCAGTTCCGCCAGCGGGTCCGCGCAGGTCTTCAACGCCGTCTTTTCCGATGCTTCCGGCGCGGCGCTGCTCAACCGCCGGCTCATCGTCATCAACTCTTCGCTCAACGGCGCAGGCGCCTGTTTCATTCAGGCGGATCCCTCCGGCATCTATCTCGTGAATGACGCCGGCAATGCACTCAGCGCCAGTGTGAGCGGCGGTTCCAGCGTCAGCAACAGCCAGTGCACGCTCAACGGTAACGGAACCTCCGTGAGCACCTCCGGAAGCTCCTCCTCGGTCACCGCCTCGGTCACCTTCAAACCAGCTTTCGCCGGCGCGAAGAACATTTATCTCTACGATGAGGACACCAGCGGTAACAACAGCGGCTTCCAGCTGCGCGGTACCTATACCATAACTTCCACCGCTCCACTTCCCGTCAATACTTCCGTAACTCCTAACTCCGGTGCCGGCGCCAGCCGCACCTTCACCCTGGTCTATTCCGATCCGGGCGGCAACTCGCTGCTGAACCGGCGCCTGTTCCTGATCAACTCCGCCATTCTCGGAAGCAGCGCCTGTTACGTCCAGGTAGATCCATCCGGAATCTATTTGATCAATGACCCCGGTAATTCCCTCTCGGGTCCTTTGACACCCACCGGTTCGCTCAGCAACAGCCAGTGCACGCTCAATCCGGCCGGCGGGGCCAGCGTTAGTTACTCCGCCACCAGCACTACCGTGGTTTTGCCCATTACGTTCAATGCATCCTTCGCCGGAACCCGCAACCTCTATATGTATGCCGACGACGTCAATGGCAACAACACCGGCTGGCAGCTCATGGGAAGTATTACCGCTCAGTAACATCCCGCTCTTTTCGCACCTTTCCACACGCTGCCGGACAGCACGGGTCAAACACGCATAAAAAAGACTTGCATGTCTGATTATGCCGTGTATAATCGACCTGATCCTAACCTAAAAACATCCCGGCAACTGGAAGGGCGCGCATGAAAGTAAGTAACTACGTCCCGGCGGGCACACGTGTGCTCGCGTCCCTGTGTCTCACCTTTGCAGCCGCCGCGAACTTATCGGCAGCCGGCCCGCTCGCCGTCGCCCAGACACATGGATTGCTGCTCAGCAGCGGTTCCGTCTGCGGCGTCGGCCGAAACGAGTACGCCGAACTGGGCGACGGCACTTACGTCAATCGATCCAGCTTCGCAAATACTTTGGGCATCACCTCCGCCAGTGGCATCGCCACCGGTTGGTATCACAGCGTAGCTGTCAAGTCGGACGGTACGGTCTGGAGCTGGGGATATAACCAGGATGGAGAACTCGGCGACGGCACCTCCTATGGCAAGCCCACGCCTATGCCGCTGGCCGGACTGAGCGGATTTACTGCGGTCGCGGCTGGTCAGTATCACAGCCTCGCCTTGAAAAACGATGGAACAGTGTGGGCCTGGGGCTATAACAACTCCGGACAGCTGGGTGACGGAACCACCGCTGAGCGTTTGGTGCCGGTTCAGGTTATCCAATTAAACAACGTAGCCGCCATTGCTGCCGGCGCTGCATACAGCATGGCCCTGCGAAAAGACGGCACCGTTTGGATGTGGGGCAGCAACAGCTATGGGCAGCTGGGTAACGGCACCACCAACAGCAGCACCAGCGCGGTTCAGGTAACGGGGCTCACCAATGTCAGCGCCATTGCTGCCGGCAGTCTGCACGCCATGGCTCTGAAAGGTGACGGTACCGTTTGGGATTGGGGCTACAACGGCAGCGGCGAGTTGGGCGATGGCAGCACCACCTACCGAACTACGATAGTCAGCGCCAGCGGTCTAACAGGCATCACGGCCATCGCCGCCGGCGACAGCCACAGCCTCGCCGTACGAAACGACGGAACCATCTGGGCGTGGGGCTTGAACAGCAGCGGCCAGCTCGGCATCGGCTCTCTGGTCAATCAGATTACTCCTGTCCAGGTAACCGGACTTACCGGTCTCGCTCCTGCCACCGCTGTGGGGGCCGGCTCAGCTTACAGCACCGCCCTCCTCTCCGACGGCACGTTAAAATCCTGGGGAGATAACTCTTATGGCCAGCTCGGGAACGGTTCCACCACCAGCGCCCTGCTGCCGGTAACCACCCAGCCCTGTTCGCCTGCCGTCACGACCACGCCTGCGGCCGACACTTACCGCGATCGAATCACCGCCGCCCAGAACCACACTCTCGTCGCCACCTCCGCGGGAACGGTTCTCGGCTGGGGACAGAATGAGTACGGAGAACTCGGCGACGGCACATCCATCAATCGCTCCACTCCCGTCACCGCCGCGTCACTGACGGGTGTGTCACAGGTTTCAACAGGCTGGTACCACTCTCTTGCCGTTCAGAGCAGTGGGGCTGTTTACAGCTGGGGCTACAACAGTGATGGGGAACTGGGCGACGGTACCAATATTTCGAAAAACACAGCTCAAGTTGTACCGAGTCTGTCGGGCATCACAGCGGTGGCGGCAGGTCAGTATCACAGCCTCGCTCTAAGGAACGATGGGACCGTATGGGCCTGGGGTTACAACGGCAGCAGCCAGCTCGGTGACGGCACCAACACGGAAAGGTTAAGTCCCGTTCAGGTGATCCAGCTGACAAACGTTACCGCCATCGCCGCCGGCTCCGCTTTTAGCGTGGCGCTACGCAGTGACGGAACCGTGTGGGCGTGGGGCGACAACAACTCCGGCCAGCTGGGTGACGGGACGTTGGTCAACAAGACCAGCGCCGTCCAGGTAACGGGCCTCTCCGGAGTTGTTGCCATCAGAGCCGGTGCAAACCACACCGTTGCTCTCAAGGCCGATGGGACCGTGTGGACCTGGGGCTACAGCGGAAACGGTCAACTCGGCGACGGAAATACCGGTTATCAGACCGAGATCGTGCGCGCGAGCGGTCTTTCCGGCGTGGTCGCCATCGCCACCGGCGCTAATCACACGCTCGCCGTCAAGAGCGATGGCACTGTTTGGGCGTGGGGCGCCAACGGCAGCGGCCAGCTGGGTGATGGCACCGCTGTGCAAAAGACTGTCCCTGTGCAGACGCTGAATCTCACCAACGCGGTTGCCGTTGCCGGCGGCTTGAATCACAGCGTCGTCCTCAAAAGCGACGGCACCATCTCCGCCTGGGGCGACAACACCTATGGTCAGTTCGGCGCCGCAACACCCGGATCCAGCACCGTGCCCGTTCAGACGGTCAGCTCCGGCGTCTTAGCCGCTTTGCCCGGGGCTGTGTCCGTCAGTCCGTCATCAGGTTCAGGTGCCGCGCAGGTATTTACCGCCGTCTACAGCGACCCTGCCGGCGCCGGAAGCCTGAATGACCGCCTCTTTCTCATGAACACCTACTTAGGCGGTGGCGGCGCGTGCTATGTCGTCGTCAACTCCGGCGGAACTTATCTGGTCAACGATGCAGGCAATGCCCTCACCGGTCCGCTCACCGGCAGCACCACCCTTTCGAACAGCCAGTGCACCCTGAGTGGCGCGGGCAGCAGTGTCGTCAACTCCGGCACCACGTCCACAGTCACGCTCTCGCTCACTTTCTCGTCTGCCTTCACCGGCGCAAAGAACATCTACCTGTACGCCGACGATTCAACCGGAAACAGTGGCTGGCAGACACGCGGCTCCTTTACTGTCGCCCTCGCTTATGCACCCTCCGCTGTCTCTGTGTCTCCGTCATCCGGCAGCGGCCTCACACAGACCTTCACCGCCACGTATTCGGACGCGGCCGGGGCCTCCGTTCTGAACCGCAGGCTGTTCCTGATTAACTCGGCACTCGTCGGCGCGGGCGCGTGTTATGTCCAGGCCGACGCAACCGGGATCTATCTGGTCAACGACGCCGGTTCGGCAATTCTGGCAGGCACTCTCACCAACAATCAGTGCACCGTAAGCGACGCTGGCAGCGGCATCAGCAACTCGGGGCTCATCTCCACCGTCACGTTCGCCATCACCTTCAAGGCCTCGTTCGCCGGTCCAAAGAACATCTATCTCTATGCCGATGACCCGGGCACCGCGACCGGCTGGCAGGCCAAAGGAACGTTCACTGTTTCCTCCGGCGCTCCCGCAACCCCAACCGCGGATTCCGTCAGTCCCGGTTCCGGCTCCGGTGCCGCCCAGTCCTTCACCGCCGTCTTCTCCGATGGCTCCGGCGCGGGTCTCCTCAACCGCCGTCTCATCCTCATCAACTCCACGCTGAATGGCGCCGGTGGCTGTTTCATCCAAGCCGATCCCACCGGCATCTATCTCGTGAATGACAGCGGCAGCGCCCTCAGCGCGGGTTTGATCGGCGGCTCCAGCGTCAGCAACAGCCAGTGCACGCTCAACGGCGTCGGCACGTCGGTGGTCAACGCCGGAAACTCTTCCACCGTCACCCTCGCGCTGGTCTTCAAGCCCGCTTTTGCCGGTGCGAAGAACATCTATCTCTATGATGAGGACACCAACGGTAACAACAGCGGTTTCCAGCTTCGCGGAACCTATACTGTCAGTTCCACCGCTTCCGTCCCGGCCAACACATCCGTCACTCCCAACTCCGGTTCCGGAGCCAGCCGCACCTTCACCGTCGTCTATTCGGATCCGGGCGGCAACTCACTGCTCAACCGGCGCCTGTTCCTGATCAACTCCGCCATTCTGGGCGGCAGCGCCTGTTACGTTCAGGTCGATCCCACCGGCATCTACTTGGTCAACGATGCTGGCAACGCGCTAACCGGACCACTGACGCCCGCCGGTGTTCTGAGCAACAGCCAGTGCACGCTCAATCCGGCCGGCGGAGCCAGCGTCAGTTACTCCGCCACCAGCACCACCGTGGTTTTGCCCATTACGTTCAACGCATCGTTCGGCGGAACCCGCAACCTCTATATGTACGCGGATGACGTCAACGGCAACAACACCGGCTGGCAACTCATGGGCACAGTCACGACTCAGTAGCGGCGATCTGATCTAATAGACGCGGAAGGATCGACATCTGAACCCCACGTCCCGCCGCGCATTCCTGCAGGCGGCGGCAGCCGGTGTGCTCGCCGCCGCGCCAGCAAAGCAGTTCAAACTAACCGACCTTCGCACCATGACCGTGCAGGGCCCTTCGCGAACCTATCTCTACGTCAAGGTAGTCGCCGACAACGGCACCTACGGCATTGCCGAAGCCTATGGCACGCCCGGTATCGGAGTCAAAGAGCAGATACTTTCGATGAAGCCCGGCCTCCTCGGAAAAGATCCGCTCGAAATCGACACCCTTTATACGCACTTTGACGAGCACGTAAAAGATCTCAGCGGAACCCGCACTGACGGTTCCGCGCACAACCTGATGCGCGCAGCAAGCGCCATCGAGATGGCTCTTTGGGATCTTTCCGGCAAACTCCTCGGCGTTCCCACCTCCACTCTTCTTGGCGGACGCTTTCGCCGAAAGGTGCGGGTTTACGACCATGCCGCGCCGCGCGACATGCTCGACAAAACCTCCTGCCGCGAGTGGGCGCAGAAGGTGAAAGCGGATCCCGCCGGCTTCACCGCTCACAAGTTCGGCTTCCCTCATAGCAATCCTGCTACTGACAAAGGCCGCGACACCGCCAATCGCGTGCTCTCCACCAGGGAACTGATCCAAATTCGTCAGGGCTTTGAGAACTGCCGCGAAGCCATCGGCTGGGATCACGACATCATGGTCCACTGCCACTGGGAATACGATCTGCGAACTGCTATACAGATCGCCGACGCTGTCGAGCCCATCAAGCCGCTCTGGTTCGAAGATCCCCTGCAGGTGGAGTATTCCGAGGCCTGGAAGCGCCTCTGCCAGAGTGTGAAGGTGCCGGTCTGCACCGGCGAAAATCTCGCCCGCCGTCAGGGCTTCAATCAATTTATCGTCGAACACGGCTGCGACATCCTGCATCCCGATCTGCGCAACAGCGGCGGCTTCCTCGAAACTAAACGCATCGCCGATATGGCCGACAGCTTCGGCATCCCCATGGCCAACCACAACACCGGCAGCCAGCTGCACACCTGGGCCACCTGCCAGTGGGCGTCCTCCATCCGGGACTACCTCTGCTGCGAAACCATCACCGGTCAGGGCGGCTGGATGGATCAGCTTCTTCTGCTCGGCTCCCGCCCGTACATCCGCGACGGCTTCATCGAAGCTACTACCGAACCCGGCCTCGGCGTCGACCTGAACCCGGACACCGTCAAAGCCCATCTCGCTTCCGGCGAGACTTGGTGGGGCTAAAAACAATCCGCCACCTCCCGTCGGTGGTGCGAAACTGGAGGTGGAGACTTCCATGATCGAAACTCTCGAGCACGCCGCGCCGGCTGCCGCCGATTTTCTGCCCCTCAACGGAACCGATTACGTCGAGTTCTATGTCGGCAACGCGCGCCAGGCTGCGCATTTTTACCGCTCCGCGTTCGGTTTCCGCCTCGTTGCGTACCGCGGTCCCGAAACCGGGACGCGCGACCGCGCTTCTTACCTTCTGGTCCAGAACAAAATCCGCTTTGTCCTGACCACGCCTCTTACGGCCTCGGGCGAAATCGCCGATCATGTCCGCGTCCACGGCGACGGGGTGCGTGACGTCGCGCTGTGGGTCGATGACGCCGAATCCGCCTGGCGCGAGACCACCCGGCGCGGCGCACGCAGCGTGCGCGAACCGGAAACCCTGCGCGATGCCAGCGGCCAGATTCGCCTCTCGGCCATCGCCACCTATGGCGATACCATCCACTCCTTTGTCGAACGCTCCGGCTACCACGGCGTTTTCCTGCCTGGGTTCGTCGCGATCGATGGCGAAGATCCTGTTTCCCGGCCGGTTGGCCTGAAACACGTGGACCACATGGTCGGCAACGTTGGGTGGGGCGAAATGAATCGCTGGGTCGAATTCTACAGCCACGTGATGGGCTTCAAGATGTTTCGCCACTTCGACGATCAGGACATCAGCACCGAGTACTCCGCGCTGATGTCGAAGGTCATGTCCAACGGCAATGAGCGGGTCAAGTTTCCGATCAATGAGCCGGCCGAAGGCAAACGCAAGTCCCAGATCGAAGAGTATCTGGATTTCTACGGCGGCCCCGGTGTCCAGCACATCGCCATGGCTACCGATAACATCATCGACACGGTATCGAAGCTCCGAGCGCAGGGCATCGACTTCCTGAAAGTGCCGTCCACTTACTACGACGACTTACTCTCGCGCACCGGTCCCATCGACGAAGATATCACGCAGCTTCAGGATCTCGGCATTCTGGTGGACCGCGACGATGAGGGTTACATGCTGCAGATCTTTACCAAACCCGTGGAAGACCGGCCCACGCTATTCTACGAAATCATCCAGCGCAAAGGCAGCCGCAGCTTCGGCAAAGGAAATTTCAAGGCGCTCTTCGAAGCTATCGAGCGCGAACAGGCACGCCGCGGAAATCTGTAATGCGGTTGTGCACCTTTGAGGTGGCGACGCATGTCGGGAAGCATCGCCGCGTCGGTTTGCTGGCCGGCGACAAAATCGTGGATGTGAACTTCGCGGCGGCCGCCTGCTGTGGCGAGGCCCAACCGCAGCGATGGGCCGACGCGATGGCTCCTTCCGATATGCTCTCGTTTCTGCAGGCCGGCGAGCGCGCTATGCGGCAAGCTGCCGCGCTCACCATTCCAACTGGACGCGGCCCGAACGACGAAACCCTGGTTTACGATCGCTCGGACGTCCGCCTCCTCGCGCCTGTGCCCCGTCCGCCTGCAGTTCGCGACTTCTACGCGTTCGAAGCGCACGTCAAAATGGGCTTCGAGCGGCGCGGCGAGCCCATGCCGAAGGAGTGGTACGAAATGCCCGTCTACTACAAGAGCGGCACCGGCGGCATCATCGGGACCGATCAGGATGCGCTCTGGCCCGGTTTCACGCAGAAGCTGGATTACGAACTGGAACTGGCGGCCGTCATCGGCAGGCGCGGCCGGAACATTCGCGCTGCGGACGCGCGTCAGTACATCGCCGGATTCACGGTCATGAATGATTTCAGCGCGCGCGATATCCAGCGCAAAGAGATGCGCGTCCGCCTCGGTCCGGCGAAAGGCAAGGACTGGTGCACCGCGTTCGGACCGTGGCTGGTCACTACCGACGAAATCGGCGATCCGTATTCTCTCGAGATGGTCGCGCGCGTGAACGGTGAGGAATGGTCCCGCGGCAACTCCGCTTCACTCTATTGGAAGTTCGAACAGATGATCGAGTTCCTCACCGAAGACGACGAGATTCTGCCTGGCGATATCATCGGGTCGGGAACCGTGGGCACCGGTTGCGGCCTGGAACTGGATCGTTGGATTCAGCGCGGCGACCTCGTCGAACTGGAGATCGAAAAGATCGGTGTATTGCGCAATCGTATCGTTTGAGGAGACCACGTATGTATCCGCTCAAGAAGGGTAAGACCACGCAGCAGGCGCATGTCGGCATTCCCGATGGCACGTTCGAGGAAGAGCACGGGCGCAAAGGTTTCTATGGCAAATCCGCGCACCTGTATCATGCGCATGCGCCCACCGGCTGGATTCGTTTCGAAGGCAAACTGCGGCCTCACCTTTTCGACCTGAACCGCATTGAGGCGCCGGATCTGCCGGTCGCGTTTCTGGGCAATAACGACGTGAAGGTCTATGTCTCGCGCCCCGCGCAGCCCATGCCGTATTACTACCGCAATGCCGATGGTGACGAGCTGCTGTTCGTGCATCGCGGCACAGGCACCATCGAAACCGATTTCGGACCGCTTGCCTTCGAGCCTGGCGATTATCTGGTGATTCCGCGCGCCGTTACGTACCGCCTCATTCCCGAAACCAGCGATAACTTCTTTCTGATCGTGCAGTCGAAGACCGAGTTCAATCCGCCGGAGAAAGGGCTGCTCGGGCAGCACGCGTTGTACGACCCGAGCGTGGTGACCACGCCCGAGCCCGCGCCTAATCTCGACGACAACCGCGAGTGGGAAGTGTGGATCAAAGTGGATGACGAGATCTCCAAGGTGGTCTATCCGTTCAACCCGCTCGATGTGGTCGGCTGGAAGGGCGACCTGACCGTGTGGAAAGTGAACATGCGCGACATCCGCCCGGTGATGAGCCACCGGGCGCACCTGCCGCCCAGCGCCCACACGTCTTTTGTCACCGAAGGCGCGGTGGTGTGCAGCTTTCTGCCGCGCCCGCTCGAGCAGGATCCGCAGGCCCTGCGCGTGCCGTTCTTCCATCGCAATACCGATTACGATGAATTCCTCTTCTATCACGACGGCGATTTCTTCAGTAAGGACAACATCAAGCCCGGTTACGCCACGCTGCATCCGCGCGGCATCCATCACGGCCCGCATCCCAAGGCACTGGCCAATCAAAGCCGCAAAACGCACACAGACGAATATGCGGTCATGCTGGACGGATTGAATCCCATCCACGTCCTCCCAGCCGGGGAAGCCGCCGAGTGGAAGGATTACTGGGCAAGCTGGAAAGAGAACAAGTGACCATCACACCCGGCCAAACCGAGCCGCGTAACATTTACAAACTGCTGATCGGAGCCATTGTTCCGCGGCCCATCGCGTTCGTTTCCACGGTCAGCGCAGCGGGCATCCGCAACCTGGCGCCGTTCAGCTTTCTTCACGGCGGTCAGCGCCAATCCGCCGGTCATTTGCTTTTCCCCGATGGTGCGGGGCGACGCATCTAATAAGGATACGCTCCGCAATATCGAAGAGACCGAAGAGTTCGTGGTCAACATCGTTTCTGAGGAGTTCGCGGAAGCGATGAACGCCACGTCCGGCGAATATCCGCCCGAAGTGGACGAATTCGTGGTCTCGAAGCTGACGCCGCTGCCGAGCGAAGCCGTCGGACCGCCGCGCGTGGCCGAAGCGCAGGTCCAGATGGAGTGCAAATTGTGCAAAATTGTGCAAGTCAGTGCACAACCGCTGGGCGGCAGCCTCGTGCTGGGCGAAGTTGTCCGTTTTCACGTCGACGACGCCATTGTGCACAATTTTGCCATCGACCCCGATCTGCTCCATGCCATCGGCCGCATGGGCGGCCCGAGCTACGTCCGAACGACGGATCGCTTCGACATGCAGCGGCCCAAATGATCTGGGAACCCACGCCCGCGTTTATTGAGCAAACCAACGTCTGGCGCTTCATGCAGCGCCTCGGTTTCAGCGACCGCGAGGCGTTCCTGGAATTCTCGCGAAACGAACCCAGTCGCTTCTGGGACGAGATGATGCGCGAAATGCGCGTCGAGTGGTTTACGCCTTACACGCAGGTGCTGGACGACAGCCGCGGACCCGAGTGGGCGCAGTGGTTTACCGGCGGCCAGCTGAATATCGCGCACAATTGCCTTGACCGCTGGGCGGATTCGGATCGCATCGCCTGCGTTTGGGAGCTGGAAAACGGCGCAACCGGCAAGCTTTCTTTTGCCGATCTGCGGCGCGAGGCGAATCGGGTGGCAAATGGGTTCGTTTCGCAAGGATTGCAGCCAGGCGACCGCGTCGCGATCTGCCTGCCGATGATTCCGGAGATTCTGCCTATTCTGTATGGCTGTTTCAAAGCTGGCCTGATTGCCGTTCCCATCTTTTCGGGCTATGGCGCGGGAGCCATCGCCGCCCGCATCGCCGATTCTGGCGCGAGGATTGTGATCACCGCGCCAACCGTGGAACGGCGCGGCCGCAGCATCCCGCTGGCGGATAAGATGGACGCCACCTTTGTGCTGGGTCCGGAATGGGACGCTTTCCTGAGCCGCCAATCGCCTGAGTTCGAAACACTTGCGCTCGATTCCGAGCATCGCGCGCTCATCCTTTACACGTCCGGCACCACCGGCAAAGCCAAAGGCGCGGTGCACACGCACGCCGGCGTTCTGGCGCAGACCGGCAAGGAAATCTGGCTCGGCTTTGATCACAAACCGGACGACCTGTTCTTCTGGCTCACCGATCTCGGCTGGATGATGGGGCCCTGGACCATCATCGGGAACCACCTTTTCGGCGGCACGATCTTCCTTTACGACGGCGCGCCGGACTTCCCGGCCCCGGACCGGCTCTGGACCATGATCGAGCGACACGGCGTCACCACCTTCGGGATTTCGCCCACGGCGATTCGGCTGTTGTGCAGGATTGTGCATGATTTGCCGGAAATGGCTTCGATTCGTATTCTCGGTTCTACCGGGGAACCGTGGGATGAGAAAGCCTGGGTGTGGTTCTTCGAGCGCGTCGGCCACCGGCGTTGCCCGATCATCAATATCTCGGGCGGCACCGAAATTATCGGCTCTTTCCTGTTCCCGCTGCCGATTCAATCCCTGAAACCGTGCTCGCTCGGCGGCCCGGCGCCGGGCATGGCAACGGAAATCGTGGAAGGTTATCTGGTCTGCGCCGCTCCCGCGCCTTCGATGACGCGCGGCATCTGGAATGATCCCGCCCGCTACCTCGAAACCTACTGGTCGCGATTCCCCGGCAAGTGGGATCACGGCGACTGGGCTTACGTCGATTCGGATGGTCATTGGTTTCTGCGCGGCCGTGCCGATGAATCCATGAACGTCGCCGGCCGCAAAGTGGGACCGGCCGAGATCGAGGAAGCGCTGATGCGGCATCCCGGCGTCGCGGAAGCCGCCGTGATCGGAGCGCCGGACGAACTGAAGGGCGAAGCGATTATTGGCTTCGTTTCGCCAAAACCTGGCGCGGTTCTGAATCCCGGCGAAGTGAGCGCCACGGTGACGGAATACATGGGTCCGGCTTTCCGGCCGCGCGAGGTGATTGTCGTGGCGGAACTGCCGAAGACGCAGAGCGGAAAAATTGTGCGGCGTCTGCTCCGCCAGAGGTATCTGGGTGAACCGCTGGGCGATCTCTCCACGGTGGCGAACCCTGCTTCACTGGGCTGACCTCTGATATTGTGGGTGCGTTATGCGCCTGTATGCGAGCATCGGTTTCGTGGTTTTCAGCGCCATTGCCTGCGCTGCGTCTTCGGATGCGATTCACTTCTCGCAGCCCGAAATCCCGCTTTGGCCCAACCTGAAGCAGGGGCCGCCGGAGAAGTGGATGCCGAGCACCGATGGCATTCACCGTGTGACGGATGTTCACAATCCCAGCATCACGGTGTTTCTGCCGCCGAAGGACAAGGCGAACGGCGCCGCTTTCGTCATCGCTCCGGGCGGCGGACATTCGCATCTGACGATGGATCTGGAAGGCTCCGACGTGGCGAAAACGCTGAACGCCATGGGCATCGCCGGCTTTGTGCTCAAGAGCCGGCTGGCGCACACCGAAGGCTATCACTACACCGTTGAAGGCGAATCGCTGCAGGATGCGCAGCAGGCGATGCGGCTGGTTCGCAGCCGCGCGAAGGAATGGAATGTGGATCCTTCGCGTCTGGGGATGATGGGCTTTTCGGCGGGCGGCGAACTGACCGCGCTGGTGGAGACTCGTTCGGACGCGGATGCCCGGCCCAACTTCGCGGTTCTGGGATATCCCGGTTTGAAGCCCGGCGAAGCGGTGCCCACCAAGGATACGCCGCCAACCTTCATCGTTGTTGCCGATGACGACAAGCTTTCTCTGGCTTCGGCTCAGTTCTATCTGGATCTCAAGAAGGCCGGCGTGCCCGTGGAAATGCATATCTACAATCAGGCCGGTCATGGCTTCGGAACGCGCGGACGCACGGAGGCGTTTCATCAGCTGCCGACTTACACGTGGCCGTCGCGTCTGGAAGACTGGTTGAAGGACCGCGGCTACATCCCGAAGTGACGGCTCAGGCTTTCGGATGGGCCTTGTCGTAGACGGACATCAGGTCAGTGAGCGAAAGCTGCGTGTACTTCTGTGTGGTGGAGAGCCGAGCATGGCCCAGCAGTTCCTGAATGGAGCGAAGGTCGGCGCCGTCACTCAGCAGGTGCGTTGCGTAGGCGTGGCGGAAGCTGTGCGGATGAATGCCGGAATCTCCGGCAAGATACGTTCCGTAAAACTTCACAATGTTACGGACGCCGCGGTCGCTGATTCGCTGTCCGCGATGATTGACGAAAAGCGCGGTCTCCTCCGGCCGGGCATGGCGAAGATGCAGATAAGCGTCCAGCGCGGCGGCGGCCTTCCCGGCATAGGGAACCTGGCGTTCTTTGCGGCCCTTGCCGCGGACGCGCAACCAGCCTTCGCCGCGATCGAGATCGTCCAGGTTTAAGCCGACCAGTTCACTGACGCGGACGCCGCAGCCATAGAGCAGCTCGAGCATCGCGAGATCGCGTTTGGGATACGGACGGTCGAGTGTTTCGACATTGTCCAGAAGTCCGGAAGCGGTTTCGGCGGTCATCACCTGAGGCAGTCTGACAGGAGCTTTGGGCAGCCGCACCAGCTTCGCCGGATTCACGCTGACGACGCCTTCGCGCGTCAGGAATTGAAAGAACATGCGCAGAGCGGCGATGTGGCGGCGGATGGAAACGGCGCTGAGGCGGCGCGCGTGCAGGTCGGCCATCCATTCGCGGATTTTCAGGACGTCGAATTCGCCGGCAGCGGGCGGCGTGGCGCCGGGCGGCGAGAAATAAGACAGAAAGTCGCCGAGATCCGCGGCATAGGCGCGAATGGTGTGAGCCGATGCGTTGCGGCGCTGCAACTCTTCGAGGAAGCGCGCGAGGCAGCCTGGCAGATCAGACATGCACGGCGGCAAGCGCGCGGCGGCAGATTTCGGCCTGCCGCGCCGGTTTGTCGTGGCGAAAGCCTTCGACTGGCGGAAACAGATCGAAGGCGATATTCGCAGGCTGATAGTGTTTCGGATCCGCGCCGGAAATGTAGTGGCAGAGCGAACCGAGCGCGGATTCGCGCGGGAACGGCTGCGGAGTTTCGTCCTGAGCGGCGGTGATGGCGTGGCGCGCGGCGATCAGTCCGGTGGCAATGGATTCGACATAGCCTTCCACGCCTGAGATCTGGCCGGCAAAGAAGATATGCGGATGCGTGCGCAGCTGCAGCGTGGGCGTGAGCAGCGCGGGCGCATTGATATAGGTGTTGCGATGGATCTGGCCGTAGCGGAGAAACTCCGCGTTCTCCAGACCTGGAATGAGGCGCAGCACACGCTTTTGCTCACCGAACTTCAGGTGATTCTGGAAGCCAACGAGATTCCAGCTATCGGCGCGCAGATTCTCCTGGCGAAGCTGCACAACGGCATAGGGCCGACGGCCGGTGCGCGGATCGATCAGGCCCATCGGCTTCATGGGACCGAAGCGCAGCGTTTCCGGACCGCGCCGCGCTATCTCTTCGATGGGCAGGCAGGCTTCGAAATAGGGCACGTCTTCGGGAATGTGCGAGGCGACGGGCTGTGCTGCACGCAGCGCTTCGAGGAAGCGTTCGTACTCGGTCTTACCGAATGGACAGTTCAGGTAATCGTCGGTTCCGTCGAGCGATTTGCCGTAACGCGAGGCGCGAAACGCGATGGCGGTGTCGATGCTGTCGCCTTCCACGATCGGGCTGATGCTGTCAAAGAAGAACAAGCGCCCGGCGCCGGTGAGGCGGCCGATTTCGGCGGCGAGCGCATCGCTGGTGAGCGGACCCGTGGCAATGACAGCGATCCATTCGGGCGGAATGCGGGAGACTTCCTCGCGGCGGATCTCGATGCGCGGATGCGATTCCATGACGCGGGTGATCTCTTCGGCGAAGGTGACGCGATCGACCGTGAGCGCGTGCCCGCCCGGAACGCGCGCGAGGTCGGCGGCACGCATGGAGAGGCAGTTTAGCCGGCGGAGTTCTTCCTTCAGCAGCCACGAGGCAGACGGATGCTGATCCGACTTCAGCGAGTTGCTGCAGACCAGTTCGGCGAAGCGATCGGTTTGATGAGCTGGCGTGGTCTGGATGGGACGCATCTCATGCAGGAACACCGAAAGGCCGGCTTCGGCGATTTGCCAGGCAGCCTCGGATCCGGCGAGACCGCCGCCAATGACGTGAATTACTGGGGGCAAACTTCAGTATAGGAGGCGCACGTCAGCCGAGAACGAACTGATCGATATCGGCACTCGCAGAATGACAGCGGGCTTCCCTGGGCAGCCATATCTACGGCAATAGCTCGGCGAGCATCTTCCGGACCAGAAGGATATCGGGATCGGTGAAGTGGTGCGGCTGGAAGAGTTCCGGCGACCAGACGTATCCGTCCTGGAAGTTTGCTTCGATCAGGTGGCCGTCATCGGCAAGTGAGCAGCTGACGACGGAGGTCTCCAGAACGAACTCAGGGCATTCGATGGTCACCGATGCGCCGGGCGGCAGGCACTCTTCCGCGTTCAGCGTGACACCGGAGGACCAGATCTTTTCGAGGTTCGCGGGGATGCGGTGCCCGCCCGAGCTGAGGGTGACGAGATGGGAACAGAGGAACTGTTTCGCGTCGCTCATAATTTGCTCCGGTTAAGAGAAAAGGGCCAGAAGCCGGTGGCTCCTGACCCTTGGAGCAGACGAGAAGTCTGCGCCGCGTCGAACAGGTCTGACCCTGTAACTGGAACTTCTAAGTCCCCTTCGCATCGGGGTACTTTCACGGTAACACACCGGCCTGCAGGATCACGCGTGAGCCGAGGGCATCGGGCAGGTCATAGCGCATGACGATGCGGACCTCCACGCCGAACTTGCGGGCTTCCGGAACCGCGGCGGCGATCTCGGATTCGGCGTCAGGACCTTTGTACAAGAGAGCGCGGGTGCCCTTCTTCAGTGCCGGACCGAAAAACTCGAGGGCGCGGTCGAGGGGCGCAAGGGCGCGGGCTGTGATGAGATCCACGCGCCGCGCACGCAGCAGATCTTCGGCGCGATCGGAACGCACCTCCACATTGGGAATATCGAGAGCATCCACCGCGGACTCGACGAAGCGGGCCTTCTTCTGTGTGGATTCGCAGAGCGTGAAGCGAACGTCCGGTAGAACGACCGCGAGAGGAAGTCCGGGAAAGCCGGGACCGGTGCCGGCGTCCATCACGTGTTTCGCCTCGGCGAAGAGATGCCAGGGCGTGACGGAATCGACTACGTGTTTGATCACGGCTTCGCGCGTGTCCGTGACGCGGGTCAGGTTCATGCGCGAGTTCACCTCTACGATGAGATCCAGATGACCGGCGGCTTTGGCAATCAGCGTATCGCGGTTCGGAATATCGGGAGGCAGCAAGGAGGCGAGTTCATTCGCGAACGACACTTTTCATGTTACATTCACCACCGTGACTCGTTCCTTCCCCGCTGTGGCAGCCTCGCTGCTATCCGCCTTCCTGTGCCATGCGGCTTCGCCTCTGGTGGACCGTGTGGGCTCGACGGCCTTCATTCAGATTGAGGCGGAGAGCTTCCGGAAGCTGACGCCGAAGCAGCAGGCAATGGCTTACTGGTTAACGCAGGCTTCGATTGCGATCGATCCGATCATCTACGACCAGCTAAGCAAATACGGCCTGCGACAGAAGCGTGTGCTGGAAGCCGTGACTGCGAACAAGGACAAAGTAGACGGACCGGTCTATCAGAAGATCAGCGATTACACCAAGCTGTTCTGGGCGAACAAAGGCAATCATAACGAGGCCACCGCGCAGAAGGTTTTGCCGCAGTTCACGGCGGAAGAGCTGAAACACGCGCTGGAACAAGCAGGCCGCAAGGATCTGGTTACGCAGGTGGATGCGCTCCGGCAGGCTTTCTTCGACGCGTCATTCGAGCCGATGATCACGGTAAAGAGTCCGCCGGCCGGGCAGGATGTACTGCAGGCAAGTTCCAACAACTTCTACTCCGGCGTGACTCTGCCCGAGTTGAAAAACTTCCCGGAACGATACCGGCTGAACTCGCGCGTGACAAAGGACAACGGCCGGCTGGTGGAGCAGGTATATCGCGTGGGCGGTTTGTACTCGGAGTATTTGAGCAAGGCGAACGATTGCCTGAAGCATGCGCGCGACTACGCGGAACCGCCGCAGGCGAAGGTGATTTCCGACTTGATGCGGTATTACAGCACGGGAGAGTACAAGGATTTCCTGCAGTTCGATATCGACTGGGTGCAGAACAACGAGCCGGTGGATTTCGCGAATGCGTTCATCGAAGTGTACCGGGATGCGCGCGGCGCAAAGGGCACGTCGCAGAGTTTTGTTTCGATCACGGACCAGGCGCTTTCGAACTCGATGCTGAAGATTGCCTCCAATGCGCAGTATTTCGAGGAGCGGGCGCCGTGGGACGCGCGTTACAAGATGCAGGGCGTGAAGCCGCCGGTCGCTAAGGCCGTCGAGACGATTGTAGAGACGGGCGATTTTCATGTCACGACGATTGGGGATAATCTTCCGAACGAGAACGAGGTGCATGAGAAGTACGGGTCGAAGAGCTTCCTGTTTTCGGGCACTGTTCGGGCTCTGAACGCGGCGAGCGGGTATAAGTCGCTGGAGGAATTCGCGGCGTCGCCGGCGGATGTGGAGCTGGGAAAGAAGTACGGCAGCCGGGCGGAAGACCTGATGACCGCCATGCACGAAGTGATTGGTCACGGTTCGGGCAAGCTGAGCCCGAAGCTGACTCACGACGCGGCTTTCTATTTGAAAGAGTACTTCTCGACCCTGGAGGAGGCGCGGGCCGACCTGATGGCGCTCTGGAATGTATTCGATCCGAAGCTGAAAGAACTGGGGCTGGTGTCTTCGGACGACATCGGACGCGCGATGTATAACAATGCCGCGCGGTCGATGCTGGTGCAGTTGCGCGGCATTCCCAAGGGCGATTCGATCGAGGAGGATCACCAGCGTGACCGACAGCTGATTACCCGGTACATTATGGACAAGACCGGGGCGATCGTGATGGAAGAGCGGGGCGGCAAGACCTATGTGGCAGTGAAAGACTACAAGAAAATGCGCGAGGGCGTGGGGATGCTGCTGGCTGAGTTGATGCGGATCAAGGCGGAGGGCGATTACGCCGCGATCAAGGCGCTGATCGATCAATACGGCGTGCATTTCGATCCCAAACTGCGGGATCAGGTGGTGGCGCGGTATCAGACGCTGGACTTACCCACTTACTGGGCGGGAATCAATGCGGACCTGACGGCTCGCTTCGATGCCAATGGCGCAGTTACGGGAGTGGACCTAAGTTACCCCCGTGATTATGTGAAGCAGCAGCTGAGTTACAGCGCGATGTACGGGAGTAAATAAGAGCCGGCCTACACGCTAAGATTTCTTAGCCAGGCAACGGTGCGCGCAATGCCATCCTCGATGGAAACGGCGGGCGGGCCGAGATCGCGATGCGCGCGAGCAGCAGGGTACTCCTGATTGCGGGACAGCAGATAGACCGCGTGGCGCGTGAGCATGGGGCGGCCGGGAAGCATCTCAAATGCGCGCGCGAGGGGAAAAGCCAGCGCGGCCGGAAGATTGATCCAGGCGCGACGCGTCCCGAGGCCGTCGGCGATGGCGTCGACATAGGCGCGCCAGGTCATGTGGGTGCCGTCAGAGATGTTATAGATCTGCCCGATCGCGGCTTCCTGAGAAGCGGCGGCGATCATGGCAGCGGCTACGTTGTCGACATAGCAGAAGCCCCCGGGCGTGCGGCCGCCATCGATCACGGCCATGGTGCCCTGCCGCAAGTGGGCGGCAATGGTGGTCGCGAAATCCTTGCCGCGCGGGCCGTAGATGGTAGCGGGACGAACGATGGTGAATGGCAGGCTGGAACCGCGCACCAACGTGTCGCCTAGAATCTTGGTGCAGTTGTAAGGAAGGCCAACATCCACCGTGGGATGCGTCTCATCACAGGGGATACGGGGATAGCCGTAAACATCGGTGGTGCTGACGTGAACGAAGCGGCGAAGGGAGGTGGACTGAGCCGCTGCGGCGAGCAGATTCTCCACGCCGGTGACGTTCGATTCGTAGAAGCTGTTCCACGGAGCCCAGTCGGTGGAGCGCGCGGCGCAGTGATAGATGACGGACACATCACGTACGGCCGCGACGAGTCCGGCGGTATCGGAGAGGCGTGTCTCGAGCAGGCGAACGGGCTCGCCGGCGGAGCGAAGCATTTCCGCGAGACGGCCGCCCAAAAAACCGGCAGCGCCCGTGACAAGGCTGAGGCTCAGCGGAGCTGCCGGAATGCGTCCAGCGCGAACTCCAGATTCTCGATGGTGTGGGCGGCGGTGACACATAGCCGCAGACGCGCGGAGCCCTGCGCCACGGCGGGGAACATGATGGGGGTGACGAGCACGCCCATTTCGCGAAGCCGGCGGCAATAGATGGCGGCAGTCGGCTCATCCGGCACGATGACGGGGATGATGGCGGTTTCGGACAGGCCGACATCGAAGCCGAGTTCGCGCAGACCTTCGCGGAAGAAAGTGGAATTGGCGGTGAGGCGGGCGACGCGTTCGGGTTCGTTTCGCAAAATGGAAACGGTCTCGCAGACCACGGCGGCGGCGGAAGGGTTCAGAGCGCCGGAGAAGATAAACGCCGCGGCGGCATGCTGTATGTAAATCGCGATTTCCTGAGAGCAGGCGACAAAGCCGCCGGTGGCCGGAATGGATTTGCCGAGCGACCCGGTCCAGATATCGACATCGGCGGTATCGCAGCCGAAGTGTTCGTCGGTGCCGCGGCCGGTTTCGCCGATGACGCCGAAGGCGTGCGCGTCATCGATGTGCAGGAAGCAGCCAAATTCTTTCTTGATTTCAATCAGATCGGGAAGCGGACAGATGTCGCCGTCCATGGAGAAAACGCCGTCGGCGACGATGAGAGTGCGGCCGCGGGTGGGGGTGGTCAGCAGTTCCTGGCGGAGCGAATCGAGATCGTTGTGGCGGTAACGCTGGAGTTGGACCCCGGCCATGCGGCACGCGTCGACGAGGCTGCGATGGGAGAGCGAGTCCAAAATTACACGATCCTGCGGGGTGAGCAGGCCGGCGATGACGGCAAGATTTGCCAGGTAACCGGAGCTGAAGGTGATGACCTCGGCAACGCCTTTGAACGCGGCGAGTTCGATTTCCGCCTGGCGATGGAGGTCGATGGTCCCGCTGAGAAGGCGGGCGCCGCCGGTTCCGGTGCCGTATTTGTGAATGGCTTCTATGGCGGCCGCGTCTATGCGGGGATCGCCGATAAGGCCGAGGTAGTCGTAGGAAGAAAGCAGCAGGACTTCGCGGCCTTCAATTTCGGCCCACGGACCGGAGCGGCTGTCGACGGCTATCTGATAAGGATAGAGACCGGCTTCGCAGGCGGTATTCATCATTTCGAAAACGCCGCGCGCGCGTGAATCGACCAGACCCGTTCGGGGAAAGCTGAACGTCCTGCCCGCGCCGAAGAAGCCGTTGAACGAATCTCCCGGTGAGGGAGAGTGGTCGCGAAGGTCCGCAACGCTAAGGGGATGTTTATTCATGCAATCGTCTTCAGGACGTTGCATCTGAGTATAAATCAGCACGGGCCTCTGCACAAAAGGGCCGGCCGCGGGGCCAGCCCTTTGTGGAGGTTTGTTCGCGTTTAGCGCCAGTCCTGATGGTCGTGGCGCCAGCGCCAGTAGTCGCGCTGGTCTTTGCGGGTGTTGAGTTTGAACTCGATGAACGGACGGTGGCGTTCTTCCACCAGCCAGTGGCGATGTGCGCGCGCTTCGGCGTCGTTCCACTGGTGCCAGTCCTTATGATCGCGATCGTAATAGCGCACCGGCGGCTGTGCGGTCGCGATTACCGGCGAGAGCAGGGCCGCGCCCAGAAGCAGGGATCCAATGTAGTTTTTCATGATGGCTGGCTCCTTTGCTTAGTGGTCGCCGTGCTCGTGACGCCATTTCCAGTAAGCCTGCTGTTCGGAAGGTTTGGCCTTCTCAAACTCATGGACTTTGACGTGGCGCTCGGTGAGGAACTGGTGATACATGTTGTCCTCATTGCTGTTCCACTCATGGTAGTCCTTATGAGTTTTGTCGTAGTACTTGTGTGGCGGCTGAGCGCTGACGATCAGAGGAGCGGCGAGGGCTCCGGCAAAGATAAGACTAGTTAGAAAACGTGGCATGTGATTCACTCCTGCCGTAAGAATAAGCACGCCTTTGGCCAAATGTATGTTTTCTAATATAGGGCGTCCGGCGCGCTTTGTCCCTCAGGGGGATGTGCTATAAATGGGGGTTCATCGTATATGGCATATGTAATCGCAGAACCCTGCATTGGCACGAAAGACACCGCATGCGTGGACGCATGTCCGGTGGATTGCATTCATCCCAAGAAAGACGAAGCTAAATTCGAAGAAGTGGAGTTGATCTACATCGATCCGGTGGAGTGCATCGATTGTGGCGCGTGCGTGCCGGTCTGTCCGGTCTCGGCCATTTTCGCGCTCGACGATCTTCCGGAGAAGTGGTCTGACTTCACGCAGAAGAACGCGGCGTTTTTCGGGCGCTAAGACCGGCGTCACAATCTTCGCGCACTTATAAGTCTTTGCGGCTGAAGGGCTGGAGAGGCCCGGTGAGCTGACATACGCCAGACGGCGGGTACGATGCGGTTGAGGTAGATCGCTTTGAACCTGACAGCTCTGGGGCGTGTGAACGTTCCAACATCCGGCACTCCGGTGCCACTTTCCACCAATTCGAAAGCGCGCGCGTGCCGTGTGCTGTTTCAAGCCGTGCCGGGGCTGACCGGCAAGGCCTATATCGGCGTGCCGGGCATGCACACCGCTACTATGAGCGGCGTGGTCCGCGTGATCTCGCCGAACACCAGCAACGGCGTGGAGGAAAGCTGGGAGATTGTCTCGGCGGACGGTCGCGACACCATCTCGCTCGCGCAGCTTGCGCTCGACATGCAGGTGTCAGGCGAGGGCTTACTGGTCAGTTACTGGGTAGAGTAAGCGCGTGGGGGCGGTATGTGGCGCAGGCAACATCCGTCTCCCATAGTTTCACTTCGTGCAGGCGGCCGGTGGTCAGCTTGCCGTGAATCTCGTCGTAGAAATATTTCGCGATGTTCTCGGCGGAAGGATTGATGGCGTCGAAAGGAGCCAGTTCGTTGAGGAACTGGTGATCGAGCCGGTCCTTGACCGCGCGCACCAGCCGCTTCACTTCCGCGAAATCGATCAACAGCCCGTTCTCATCCACGTCCTCACCCTGAATGGTGACGCGCACGCGGTAATTATGACCGTGCACGTTTTCGCACTTGCCGTGATAGTTGCGCAGCGCGTGGCCGGCGGGGAACACTTCTTCCACAGAAACTTCAAACATCGAAAAATTCTTTCACCTTCTCTATTTTCGTCGAAAATGCGTAGTCCGGTAGGCTGTCGAAGAAAACCTGGCCGTAGCGGTTGCGTGTGATGCGGTTATCGAGCAACGCCAGCACGCCGCGGTCGGAACGGCTGCGGATCAGGCGGCCGAAGCCCTGTTTCAGCGCAATGGCGGCCTGCGGGATCTGGTAATCGTAAAAAGCATTGCCTCCGCTTTCGCGCACGTTGCGGATGCGCGCCTCCACCACGGGATCGCTGGGCACGGCGAAAGGCAGCCGGTCGATGATGACGCAGCTGAGACCTTCGCCGGGAACGTCGACGCCCTGCCAGAAGGCGGAGGTCGCGAAGAGAACGCAGTTGGGGGTGGCACGGAACTCTTCGAGGAGAGCGGTCCGCGGTCCGCTGCCCTGCATCAGCGTAGGGAACTCCACTTCGAACGAGACGCGGTCGTAGATCAAGCGCATCTGCTGGTAGCTGGTGAACAGCACGAAGGCGCGACCGCGGCTGTATTCCAGCAACCGGACGATTTCGGCGGAGGCGCTTTTGGTGAAGGCTGCGTCGCGCGGGTCGGGCAGGTGCTGGGGGACGTAGAGCAGGGCCTGCCGCTCGTAATCGAAATGGCCGGGGACGATCAGGGTGCGTGCGCTCTCCAGGCCGAGACGTTTTTGGACAAAGGAGAAATCGCCGGCGACGGTGAGAGTGGCGGAGGTCAGGATGACGCAGTCCAGCTTCTCGAAGAGGCGCGCGGCGAGGATGCCCGAGACATCGATGGGCGTGGCCTGGAGGAAGGTGCCGCGGCCGCGCCGCTCCATCCAGTAGACATATGAGCTGTCTTCGCTTTCGAGAAGGAAGCGCAGAGCATCGGACATCGCCTGCGCTCGGCGAATGAGGGGAACGGTTTCTTCGGGCGCGTCCTGCAGCATCTTCAGGTGGGAGCCGGTGAGTTCAAGCGCGTCCTGCAGCTGTTTGTAGTTGTCGTTGAGATAAGCGCTGCGGCCGGAGAAAGCGGCGCGGCCTTCGATGGAGGGAAGGGAATCGAAGAACTGGTCTGCCACTTCATCGAGGCGGTCGAGTACGCGGTCCAGTTCGGGAGAACCGAACTTCTTCATGCGCGAGAAAACGGAGGTGTCGCGGCGCAGTTCCTTGAGTTGATAGCTGCTGAGGGAGACACCGAAGTACTGGCCGGAGATGTCTTCAATCTCGTGCGCTTCATCGAAGATGACGGCCCAGTATTCGGGCAGGATGCCGGCGAACTCCTCGTCTTTCAAGGCAAGATCAGCGAAGAACAGATGGTGGTTGACGATCAGGATGTCGCTTTCATGCGCGCGCTGGTGCATTTTAGTGACGAAGCAGCGCTCGAACTGCGGACACTTCTGGCCGGCGCAGAGTTCACGGCGGGCGTCGATTTTGGCCCACGCCGTGGAGTGCTCGGGAAGGGTTTTGATCTCGGCGCGGTCGCCGAACTCAGTGGTCTTTTCCCACTCGCGGATGATTTGAAAATCGGCAACTTCTTCGAGGCCGGTGAGCACGGGTTCGCGCTCGGCGTCGTAGATTTTCTGGCGGCAGGCGAAGTTGCTTCGGCCCTTCATGTAGCTGACCTGCAGCGGGCGGTCGAAATGCCGCTGCAGGAAGGGAACGTCTTTGTAGAAGAGCTGTTCCTGCAGGTTCTTGGTTCCGGTGGAGACCACCACCTTTTTGCCGGAGAGCAGGGCGGGGACGAGATAGGCGAGGGTTTTGCCGGTGCCGGTGCCCGCTTCGAGGATCAGGTGTTTGCGTTCGGCAAGCGCGGACTCCACGGCTTCAGCCATTTCCACCTGGCCGGCGCGGTATTCGAAGTTGGGATGCCACTGCGAAAGAGTGCCCTGGCGCCCGAAAAAGCTGCGCGCGGCACTGGTTTTGACAGGCACTGCTTCAGTTTAGTGGAACGCCGCGCTTGCTACAGTTGAGGGATGCCCACCGTTGTGATAGTCGGACGGCCTAACGTCGGCAAGTCCACTCTTTTCAACCGGATTACGGGTGAGCGGCGCTCGATTGTGGGCGATGAACCTGGGATCACGCGCGACCGCATTCACGGCACGGCAACTTTCAATGGCAAACCTTTTGAGCTGATCGATACCGGCGGAATCGTGGTGCAGGATGCCGAGTATATTCCCAGCCAGATTCTGAAACAGGCGGAATACGCGCTGGAGCAGGCGGACCAGATTGTGTTTCTGGTAGACGGGCGCGCGGAGATTACGGGTTCCGACCGCGATCTGGCGCAGATGCTGCGGCGGCTGGGTAAGCCGGTGACGCTGGCCGTGAACAAGGCGGACACGGGCAAGAAGCAGGACCTGGCGCACGATTTTTACTCCCTGGGGATCGCGGACATTTTCCCCGTTTCAGCGGAGCACAACCTGGGCGTCGAGGACCTGCTTGAGCATGTGACGGCGAACTTCCCACCGGCGGAGAAGGAACCCGAGATCCCGGCGATCAAAGTGGCGATCATCGGGCGGCCGAACGTGGGCAAGTCGACGCTGCTGAATGCGATGACGGGGGGCGAGCGCTCCATTGTGTCGCCCGTGGCGGGGACCACGCGGGATTCGGTGGACGAGCGCGTGACGCACAACGGCGTGGAGTACGTGTTCGTGGATACCGCGGGCATCCGGCGCAAGGGCAAGACAACGGAGATGGCGGAGAAGATGAGCGTGGTAATGGCGCGCCGCAATATCCGCATGGCGCATGTGGTGCTGCTGGTGATGGATGCAACAGAAGGCGTGGTGGGCCTGGACGCGACCATTGCGGGGTATGCCTTTGAAGGCGGCCGCGCGATGGTGATCTGCGTGAACAAGTGGGATTTGATCGGCGAAGGCAAGAAGCGCGAGTTTGAGCGGAACCTGCGGGATGAGCTGAAGTTTGTGGATTTCGCGCCGGTGATTTTCCTTTCGGCTAAGACGGGGTCGGGCACGAAGCCGCTGTTCAAGCTGATCAAGACGGTTTACGATTCCGCGAGCAAGCGGGTGACGACGGGCGAACTGAACCGATTCGTGGAGAGCCTGCATTTTGAAGAGCGCAAGGTTCTGTATGTGACGCAGGCTTCCATCCGGCCACCCAATTTCATCTTTTTTACAGACGGACAGGGCCCGCTGCATTTCTCGCACGAGCGGTATCTGGTGAATCAGCTGCGCAAACGGTTTGGGTTTGAAGGCACGCCGGTGCTGCTGACCATTCGCGGACGCAAGCCGAAATCGGAACGGCGGCGCGGTCCCAGGCCGGGCACGGGAGCGCGGGTTTAGCGAATTTCGAAGGTGCCGAACGCGAGGGCGAGCAGGCGGCCGGTGGGTTCTTCGGTGAAGGTTCGATTCACGTTTAGCTGGATGCTGATCTCCGGCTTGCCCACAGTGGACGGGGGCAGCGCGAAGCTTTCATCGAATATGCTGTCGGGCTGACTCAGGACGAAGCGGCCCACGAGTTTGCCGTCCACGGACGCGGTCACGGTTGCGGGGCCCTGAGCGATGAGCTGGCGCGCGCAATAGCCGTGCAGATAGAGCCGCTCGCCGGGAGTGCGCGGGCCGCTCATCTTCAGCGTGGCCTGGGCGGGCATCCAGCGATAGGCGCCATCGGTGGTGTACCAGCCGGCTCCCATCGAGTAATCGAGGAACGAGCTGCCGGCGTCCACGTGGCTGGGATAAGCGGTGGTCCAGGTTAGGGGCACGGAGCGCGTGTAGAGATCGGTGATGTTATGCAGCCGCGCGCCGCGTGTGGAATAGACTTCCAGCTGCCCGGCTTCCAGAGCACGTCCGGCTGCGCCAGCGGGCATGGAGAAGGCGGAGACGCGCGCGAGGTGGGCGGGCGGATTGCCGATGGAGCTTTCCGATTCGGGCGCGAGATAGACGCGCGCGCCGGAGATCAGGCGGAAGGGCTGATGCGCGATGGCGTTGGCGTAGAGATCCGGCGAAACATCTTTCAGAAGGATGGTTTTGTCGGGGTGCAGTTGGTGGGCGCGCTCAACCCCGAGCACCAGATCGCGAACGCCGCGGGAGCGATCGTAATGCCAGGCGGTGTAGGAGCGCGCCACCGGGATCTGCACGGCCAGATACAGCGTGGCGAGGAAGACGGCCGCGAATTTGAACACGGCCGAACTGTGCCAGGCGCGGGCGATACCGAGGGCTCCGGCCGCGGCGACTCCGAGCGAGGGGATGGAGAGGTAGTAATCCGACACGTGCTCGCGCAGCGGGACCAGCGGGGCGATGGTGATGACAAACCAGGCCAGGAAAAAGGCAGGCAGGCGATTGGCTCGGGCCGCCTGCCAGGCGACGAAAGCAAGAAGCGAAAGGCCGAGGATCCAAAAAGCGGCGGTGCCCAGGCGCGGGTCCAGCTGGGTGAGAGGCTGCCAGAGCGGCGGCACGAAGACCCACTGGCAATAGGTCCAGAAGGTTTGGGGCAGGGCGGCGTCGAACTGCATGGAGTAAGGGCCGGTGGTTTGCGGCGGCGCGGCCGTGGCATGGATCCAGTAAAAAGCGCCGGAGAATACGAACAGCGGCAGGGTGGAAAGGGCCAGCGTTCGCGTGGAGATGCGGCCGGGGCGAACGCGCAGCAGGGCCCAGCAGAGTGCCAGCGCGGGGTAGATGAGGTTGAGCTCCAGCGCGCCGAAACCGATCAGGAAGACGAGCATCTGTGCCCAGTACCAGCGCCAGTTTCCGGTTTCTTCCAAGCGCAGCAGCAGGAAGAACGCACCCAGCAGGAATGTGCCGCACAGGATTTCGTTATAGCCGGAACTCCACGCCATGGCGACGCTGAGGACGGAGTTGGCGGTCCACAATACTGGTGCGAAGAAGGCCGCGACGCGCGAGCGGGTGAGCCGGAAAACAATGGCAGACAGCAGAACCAGATTCAGGAACTGCGTCGCGAAGACGAGGGCGCGGTACCAGAAGGCATCCCAGCCGAACAGATGCCAGAAAACGATGAAGAACAGGCGCTCACTGAGCGGGCGGATGGTGCCCTGCGGCGTAGGGGAGAAAACCGCGTGCCAGAAGGAGCGGGCATCGTGAATCTGGGCGTTGAGGCCGAGCCAGGCGAAATCGTCTTCGAGGAACCAGGTGTGCAGGCCGTACCAATAGAGCCACAGACAGAACAGTGAAGGCACGAGCCAGTACGCCGCGGAGGCCATGCGGGCTGCAAAGGTTCGTTGGTGCAAGGCACCAGCATATCTCTTCACCGCGGACGTGGGACACTGTGGGGGCAGGCCTGCCGTACGGATAGTCGCTCCCAACGCAGCAATGCGGAAGGAGAGGAAAGTCCGGTCTCCACAGGGCAGCGCGCCGGCTAACGGCCGGGGGGAATCCTTCAAAGGATTTTCACGGAAAGTGCAACAGAAAAGATACCGCCACGGGCTTTTCGGAGTTCGGGGTAAGGGTGAAATGGTGCGGTAAGAGCGCACCGCGGCTGGAGCGATTCAGCCGGACAGGGAAAACCCCGCGCGGAGCAAGACCAAATAGGAGGGAAGGAGCGGCCCGCTCCGTTACACTCTCGGGTAGGTTGCTGGAGCCGTTCAGTAATGGGCGGTCGAGATGAATGACTATCGCCCGCAAGGGTACAGAAACCGGCTTATAGTGCGGCAGGTCTGCAAAGTAAAAGGCCCGGCCGATCCAAAAGATCGCCGGGCCTTTTGCTTTGGAGTGGAACGGGTTTACGGCGTGTTCAGGCGGTTGGCGCGCAGAAGTTCGTAGTGAATTCTGGGCACTTCCGTGGGTACCGGGGCGGTGGTGTCGTTGTAGTTCTTCGGCTTGAGCCAGTTGCCGACCATGAAGCCGAAGGTGAGGCGGCCGCCATCATTGACATTCTGGAACGTGGTGTTGACGCTGGCTTCGGCGGTAATGGCGAACATCTCGCTGACCGGCAGAACCAGTTTGGCCATGCCCGTGGGGCGATCGCTTTCACCCGCGCCGCGCGATTTCTTATATGCGCCGGAGACTTCGAGGTAAGCCGGGCCCATGCCAATGGTGGCGCCGGCTCCCACCTGATCCTGAATCTTGATGAAAGCGTCAGGCAGGCCGACCTGTCCGGCGATGGGCAGGATGGCGCGCGAGATAGCCGAATCGTCCTTTAGCGACTTCTGGCCGAAGAGGCTGAGCTTTCCGTAGGAGAAGGGGAAATCGAGAACCAGGCTGACCGCGCCCAGCGAAGCGCCGCCTTCATACTCACGGAAATTGGTGCGGACGTAAGAACCGGCCACGGTGGCCTGGAAGAAACGGAAGCGTTCCATCAGACCGACATCGAACTGTCCCTGCTGCAGGTTGGGCCAGTAGAGGTATTCGCCGCCGAGCAGCACGGCGTGGGTGCCGGACTGGTCAGGAGTTTTGCCGTTGCCGAAGGGGATGACCGCCTTGGCGAAGCCGCCCGCGCTGAAGTTGCCCAGACGTCCCGGGAGGAACGTCGGACCGACGTTGGCGCCCACGGCGGAGTACTTCTTGTTCCGAATGGCGGCCTGAGTCAGCGCGTAATCCGCGGCTGATTTGGCAATCTGCTGGGTCTGGTCATAAGTGAGCGGGGCGGGCCGCGCCACCAGGTTAGTGGTATCCGACTTGATGCTGTTGGACGTAGATACTAGGGCCGGGATCTGGTCGGTATTTGCCTTGAGCGCGGCCACCTGATTCTTCAGGGCATCCAGCTGGCTCATGATGTCGTCGAGCATCTTGAGCTTATCCAGCTTCTTATTGATATCTTCCTCGAAGGTATTGATGGTGGCGGTCATGTTCTGACCGTCCGAGATCACATTACCGCTGGCGTCCATGACGGACAAAACGACGCGGCGATTGACCCATCTGCCGAGTTTGTCGCGATTAGGAGCTTCGGGATCTTTCTTGCCCTGACCGGAAGCCTGAATCTGCGACGCGGCGGCTCCGTACTTCTGCAGGAACTGCGCCACGGTATTGGCGCGGGCGAGGGCGAGCCGGTCGTTGGTGCGGTTCGAGCCTATGTAATCGGTGTTTCCGACGATGCGGACTTTATAATCAGTGTGATTCTTCAACAGATCGGCGATACGAAGCAGACTGGGATAGCCATCGGTGAGAACCGATGAATTGAATTCGAAGTTAATCTCTTCCCAGTCATTCTTTGATGCCTTTGTATTCATTCCCTGGCCAAACAGACAACCGCCAAAGAAGCCCGCCGCCAACAGCGCCGGCAGAACTCTATTTAACATGGACTCTCCTCTGGTTTTAACGGGTTACGCCCGTTCTTCCCTAACTGCAAGACGCAGTGTAATCAGGATACAACAGAAGGTTTCTCCATCTTAAGAGTTTCAAGTGGTTATACTTGGACTTCGTATTAAACTGTGTTTTTCGTTCCACGATGGGCGGTATTTTCGGATAAGATCGCCCGGAAAATGAGATAAAAAGGACGGCTGAGTTTCCGTTCTGTGTAAGTTGAGTAACTCAACTCAGGGTGATCCGGCGCGCTGCTCACGCGCTGACGAGTTCGCGGGCTTCGAGGAGTTCCAGAAAGGAGAGAGCGGCGCGGTTCAGGCGCTTTCGTCGGCGGTGAACGATGCCGACGGGCCGCAGCAGACCGGGTTCGGCGAGAGGAATCGCCACCAGCCGTCCCTGGGCGATTTCCGCCTGCAGGGTGCAATCGGGCAGGATGCCGATGCCGGAGCCGATGGCCACGGCTTCCTTGATGGTTTGAATGTTGTCGAAGTGCATCGCGATTGTCACTTCGACGCCGTTCTCACGCAGAAAGCGATCCATCTGGCGGCGGATGCTGAGGTCTTCATCGAAGGCGATGAAGGTTTCTCCGTTCAGATCCCGGGCGCCGATGCGGGATTTCCCAGCGAGCCGGTGCGCGGGGGCCATCACGACGGACATGCGCTCCTCGCGCCAGGGAATCACGGCCAGGTCGCGGCTGGTTTCCGGGTAACTCACGATTCCGAGATCGGCCTGATCGGCCAGGAGAGCTTCGTAGATTTTGTCGGGCCGGAGATATTCCACCTGCAGGCGGGCCTGCGGAAAGCGCGCGGCGAAATCGTCCCGAAGGCTGGTCATTTCGGAGAGACCGACCGAGTAAATGGAGGCGACGCGGACGGCTCCTTCCACCGAACCTTTCAACTGTTCGCATTCGGAGAAGAACTGCTCTTCGCGGCGCAGCACATCGCGGCAGAGTTCGAAATATAGCTTGCCGGCGGGTGTGACTTCAAGCGGCCGCACACTGCGATCCAGAAGAATGAGATCGAGGCGTTTCTCGAGCTCCTGCATGTGCTGGCTGGCAGCCGACTGGCTGATTCCATTGAGAGCCGCTCCACGGCTCAGGCTGCGCGACTGAACGATGTCGCGATAGAGCTTGCAATCCGCAAAGATCACCAAGAGAAGCGTAGCATAAGCAATCCTAATGTCAACCCATCAATAATTTCTTCTTGCCTAATACTTCACGAAGTTGCTATTCTGCGAAAACTACCAGGACTGTAGCCATGACTGACTCTCCGTTTCACGCCGGTCTCCCCCCTGCACAGGGACTTTACGACCCACGGAACGAACACGATGCGTGCGGCATTGGGTTCGTTGCGAACATCAAAGGGCAGAAATCACACGACATCATTGTGAAGGGCATTCAGATTCTGGTGAATCTGACACACCGGGGCGCGTGCGGCTGCGATCCGGATACGGGTGACGGCGCAGGGCTGCTGATTCAGATTCCGCACCAGTACTTCGCGGCGGAGGCGGCGCGGCTGGGTTTCACGCTGCCGGCCCCGGGCGAATACGGCGCGGGCATGATTTTCTTTCCGGTGGAGCGCCACCAGCGGCTGCAGTGCGAAGGCGTGGTGGAGCGCGTGATTCGGGAGGAAGGGCTGCACGTTCTGGGCTGGCGCGATATCCGCACCAATCCGAATGCCATCGGCCGGGAAGCGCGCAAGAGCCAGCCGTATATCCAGCAGATCTTCGTGGGCCGCGCGGCCGGGATGGACGAAGACGCGCTCGAGCGGAAGCTCTACGTGGTACGCAAGCGTATCGAGGCCGAAGTGCTGCAGCTGGATCTGGAAGATCCCGATTACTTTTACGTGCCGTCCCTTTCGGCGCGCACCATTATCTACAAAGGCCTGCTGCTGGCGCCGCAGATCTCGAACTTCTACAGCGATCTGGCGAATCCGGAAGTGACCAGCGCGCTGTGCCTGGTGCACCAGCGTTTTTCGACGAACACTTTTCCGGCGTGGCGGCTGGCGCATCCATACCGCTACATCGCGCACAACGGCGAAATCAACACGGTGCGCGGTAACGCGGCGTGGATGTCGGCGCGGCAGGCGATTCTGGAATCGCCTCTGTTTGGGGACGATATCCGCAAGCTGTTCCCTGTGATTCAGCCGAACGGCAGCGATTCGGCGCAGTTCGATAACGTGCTGGAACTGCTGGTGCAGTCGGGCCGCAGTCTGCCGCATGCGATGGCGATGCTGATTCCCGAAGCCTGGGCCAGCAACCCGCAGATGCATCCGGACAAGCAGGCGTTTTACGAATACCACTGCTCGCTAATGGAGCCGTGGGACGGTCCCGCCGCGGTGATGTTTACCGATGGCCGCGTGATTGGGGCGACGCTCGACCGCAACGGGCTGCGTCCGGCGCGGTATCTGGTGACGCATGACGATATGGTGGTGCTCTCTTCCGAGGCGGGCGTGCTGCCGGTAAAGCCGGAAAACGTGCGCGAGAAGGGCCGGCTGCAGCCGGGCAAAATGTTTGTGGTGGATATGGTCCAGGGCCGGATCGTGTCCGATGAGGAGATCAAGGAGCAGCTGTACCAGCGCAAGCCTTATGCGCAGTGGCTGGCGGAGAACCAGATCAAGCTGGAGAGCCTGGCGGAGCCTCCGCGGCTGCAGGGCGCCGGCCATTCGACGATGCTGAGGCGCCAGCGCGCGTTTGGGTACACGGACGAGGATATCCGTATCATTCTTTCGCCCATGGGCGCGGCGGGGGAAGAGCCGATTGGCTCGATGGGCACGGACACGCCGCTCGCGTGTCTGTCCGACAAGCCCCAGCCGCTGTTTCACTATTTCAAGCAGTTGTTCGCGCAGGTGACGAATCCGCCGATCGACCCGATTCGCGAAGAGATGGTGATGTCTCTGGTGAGCTACATCGGGCGAGAGCGCAACATTCTGGACGAGACGCCGATTCACTGCCACACCCTGAAGCTGCCGCATCCCATTCTGACCGGGCGGGATTTCGAAAAGGTGCGGCGCATCTCGCAGGGCGACTTTCTGACGTCTGTGATTCCGACGCTGTTTCGCGCGGCGGACGGAGCGGACGGGCTGAAGCGGTCGCTTGACGCGTTGCGGCGGCGCGCGTCGATTGCGATCGAATCCGGCTACAACGTGCTGATCCTTTCGGATCGCGGGATCGATGAGGATTACGCGCCGATTCCGAGCCTGCTGGCGCTGGCGGCCGTGCACAATCACCTGATTCGAGAAGGCAAGCGCACGGAAGTGGCGCTGATCGTGGAATCGGGAGAGCCGCGAGAGGTGATGCATTTCGCGCTGCTGATCGGGTATGGCGCGAGCGCGGTGTATCCGTATGTCGCGCTCGAGACACTGGAAGATCTGGCGCTGCGCGGGTCGCTGCCGGAAGGCGTGACGGGAGAGAAGGCGCAGTATCACTTCGTAAAAGCGATCAACAAGGGATTGCTAAAAGTTTTCTCGAAGATGGGCATCTCGACGCTGCAGAGCTATCGCGGCGCGCAGGTTTTTGAGGCAATCGGTCTGAACCGTGAACTGGTGAACGAGTATTTCACCGGCACCCAGTCGCGCATCGAAGGGGTGGGACTGGACGTGATTGCGCAGGAAGCCGGGATGCGGCACGCGCATGCGTTCGAGGAACTAACGGAGGTGGATACGGAGCTTGCCGTGGGCGGCAGCTATCAGTACCGCGTGCGCGGCGAGTATCACCTGTTCAATCCGGCGACGGTTTCGAAGCTGCAGCATGCGGTGCGGCAGTCGAGCTACGCGACCTTTCAGGAATACGCGGAGCTGATCAACACGCAGAACAAACAGCTTTGCACGCTGCGCGGGCTGATGGAGTTCAAGGAAGCGGCGGCTCCGGTGCGTCTGGAGGAAGTGGAGCCGGCGAGCGAGATTGTGAAGCGCTTCGCCACGGGTGCGATGTCGTTCGGCTCGATTAGCCGGGAAGCGCACGAGACGATTGCGATTGCCATGAACCGTATCGGCGGGAAATCGAACACAGGCGAAGGCGGCGAAGATGCCGACCGTTTCAAGCCGGATCCCAATGGTGACAACCGGCGCAGCGCGATCAAGCAGGTGGCGTCCGGACGGTTCGGGGTGACCACGGATTACCTGGTGAATGCGGACGAGCTGCAGATCAAGATGGCTCAGGGCGCGAAGCCGGGTGAGGGCGGACAGCTGCCGGGACACAAGGTGGACGAGGAAATCGCGCGCGTGCGGCATTCCATTCCCGGCGTGGGACTGATCTCACCGCCGCCGCATCACGACATTTACTCCATCGAAGATTTGGCGCAGCTGATTTACGACCTGAAGAATGTGAATCCGGCGGCGCGCATTTCGGTGAAGCTGGTGGCGGAAGTGGGCGTGGGGACGGTAGCGGCGGGTGTCTCGAAGGCGCATGCCGACGTGGTGCTGATCAGCGGCTATGACGGCGGCACGGGAGCTTCGCCGCTGACGTCGCTGAAGCATGCCGGGGCCCCGTGGGAACTCGGACTGGCGGAGACGCAGCAGGTTCTGGTGATGAACGATCTGCGCAGCCGCATCCGCGTGCAGGCGGATGGCAAGCTGCAGACCGGGCGCGATGTGGCGATCGCGGCACTGCTGGGAGCGGAGGAGTTCGGGTTCTCGACCGCGCCTCTGGTGGCCATGGGCTGCATCATGATGCGCGTCTGCCATCTGAACACCTGTCCGGTGGGCATTGCCACGCAGGATCCGGAACTGCGGCGGAAGTTTGCCGGAACTCCGGAAAACGTCATCAACTTTTTCTTCTACATCGCGGAGCAGCTGCGTCAGATTATGGCGACTCTCGGTTTCCGGACGGTGGACGAGATGGTGGGCCGTGTGGACATGCTGGATACACGCAAGGCAATTGAGCACTGGAAGGCCAAAGGGCTGGATTTCAGCGCGATCCTGTATAACCCGCCGATGCCATCGCGCATCGCGCGGCGCTGCGTAAAGGAGCAGGATCACGGCATTGATGAGGCGCTGGATTACAAACTGATCGACCATGCGCAGGAAGCTATCGAGCAGAAAACGCCGGTGAGGTTCATGCTGCCGATTCGCAATACGCACCGCACGGTGGGCGCGATGCTGTCGGGAGCCATCGCGCGGCGGTATGGCCAGGAAGGGCTGCCGGACGATACGATTCATTTCAAGTTCACGGGTTCGGCGGGGCAGAGCTTCGGCGCGTTTCTGGCCAAAGGCGTGACGCTCGAACTGGAAGGCGACGCTAACGATTACGTGGGCAAGGGCCTTTCCGGCGGACGCGTGATCGTGTATCCGCCGCGGGCGTCCACGTTCGTGCCGCAGGACAACATCCTGATCGGCAACGTGGTGCTGTATGGCGCGACGTCCGGAGAAGCGTTTTTCAACGGCGTGGCGGGCGAGCGGTTCGCGGTACGGAATTCCGGCGCGACGGTAGTGGTGGAAGGCACGGGCGATCATGGCTGCGAGTACATGACGAACGGGCTGGTGATTGTTCTGGGGCGCACCGGCCGCAATTTCGCGGCGGGCATGTCCGGCGGCATCGCATACGTGCTGGACGAGCGGAAAACTTTTGCAGAGGAAAACTGTAATCCCGCATCGGTGGGGCTGTATCCGGTGACGGACGTTCAGGATGAAAAGCTGCTGCGCTACTGGATTACGCGGCATCGGGATGCGACGGGCAGTCCGCAGGCGGAGCGGATTCTGGACGACTGGCTCAACATGACGCAGCGGTTTGTGAAGGTGTTCCCGCACGAATACAAACGCGTGCTGGGCGAGAAGAAGCACAAGCCGGTGCAGGCGGAGATGGCTCTTGCGAGTGGCGGAGGGGTGGCGGTCAATGGGTAAGGCAACAGGGTTCAAGGAATACGCGCGGGAAACGCCGTCGCGGCGTCCCGTGGCGGAACGCGTCAACGATTATCTGGAGATTTACCTCGACCAGGCGGAAGAGAAAGTGAAGAAACAGGGCGCGCGCTGCATGGATTGCGGCGTGCCGTTCTGCCACAACGGCTGCCCGGTGAACAACATCATTCCGGACTGGAACGACATGGTGTACCGGGGCCACTGGAAAGAAGCGATCCGGACGCTGCACGCCACCAACAACTTCCCGGAGTTTACCGGTCGTATCTGTCCGGCGCCGTGCGAAGCGGCATGCGTGCTCGGAATCAACGAGCCGCCGGTCACCATTAAGCAAATCGAAAAGAGCATCATCGAGCGCGCGTGGGAGGAAGGCTGGGTGGTGCCGGAGCCTCCTGCGCATCGAACCGGCAAGCGGGTCGCGGTGATTGGCTCTGGTCCGGCCGGGCTGGCGGCGGCGCAGCAATTGTGCCGTGCCGGGCACTGGGTAACGGTGTACGAAAAGGACGACCGGATCGGCGGGCTGCTGCGTTACGGCATTCCAAATTTCAAGATGGAGAAGCGCATCCTGGACCGTCGGCTGAAGCAGATGGAAGCGGAAGGCGTGGAGTTCCTGGTGAACCAGCACGTAGGCGCGGATGTTTCGATCGAGGACCTGCGTCAGCGCTTCGATGCGGTTCTGCTTTCGGGAGGCGCGCAGGAGCCGCGCAATCTGGTGGTTCCGGGGCGCGAGCTGAAGGGCATCCACTACGCGATGGAGTTTCTGCCACAGCAGAACAAAATCAACGAGGGCGACCAGGTGCGCGAACAGATTTCCGCCACGGGCAAGGACGTGGTGATCATCGGCGGCGGCGATACGGGCGCGGATTGCCTGGGAACCTGTCACCGGCAGAAAGCCAAAAAGGTTACGCAGTTTGAACTGCTGCCGAAGCCGCCCGATACGCGCGCGCCCTCCACGCCCTGGCCGCTCTGGCCGATACAGCTGCGCGTTGAAGGCGCGCACGAAGAAGGCGGCCGCCGTACCTGGAGCGTCGCGACCACCCATTTCACGGGCGATGAACAGGGCAATGTGAAGCGGCTGCACGCGGTGAGTGTCGGCGAGCCGCCGAAATTCGAAAAGATTCCCGGCTCGGAAACGTCGCTGGAGGCGGACCTGGTGCTCCTGGCCATGGGCTTTATGGGGCCGGTGAAATCGGGACTGCTGGATACGCTGGGTGTCGCGCTTGATCCGCGCGGCAACGTGGCGACCGACGCGAATTACATGTCTTCCGTCCCGGGTGTATTCGCGGCGGGCGATATGCGGCGCGGCCAGTCGCTGGTGGTGTGGGCGATTGCCGAAGGGCGCAAGGCCGCGCGCGGCGTGGATCAGTTCCTGACGGGCGACAGCCGGCTGCCGGGCTAAACCGGCAGTTGTTCCGGCGTGGGAAAGCCGTGCTGCGAACGTCCAAGGGCGCCGTCGTACTTCACGGTGGTTTTGAACAGTTCGAAGCGGCCGTCCGAGGCGTACATCTTCACGCGGTCACGCAGCGCGCTTAGTTCCTGCGCGGCGGCCGGCTGGAAGCCGCGGGCCACCTGCAGATTCTGGTGCAGCACGTCGAGCGATTGCATGCCGCTGATAGTGACCGCCACCGGCAGGCTCATGGCGTAACGCAGAGCTTCCTGCGCAGTCACCGCTCCGTTCCTGACCGCTTCGCCGCTGCCGCCCATGCTCTTCATTCCCAGCGGCGCAATGCCGCGGCGATTCAGTTCCGGCAGCACCTGCGTTTCGAAGCTGCGGAACGTGGCGTCGAAACAGTTGAGCGGCATCTGCACCGTGTCGAACGGGTAGCCGTGCGCCAGCATCTCGGAGGTGAATCGCGGGATCTTTGTGCCCGGTGAAGCCGACGAAGCGGACCTTGCCCTGCTTCTTCGCCTGATCGAGCGCTTCGATCACGCCGTTCTTCGCGAAGATCAGATCGGGATCGTTGTCGTAGATTACTTCGTGAATCTGCCAGACGTCCAGATGATCGGTCTGCAGACGGCCGAGCGATTCGTCCAGCATGCGCATGGCGACGTTCTTATCGCGCCCATGCGTGCAGACCTTGGTCATCAGGATCACCTGGTCGCGTTTCCCCTTGAGCGCGTTGCCGAGCCGCACTTCACTTTTGCCGTCGTGATAATCCCAGGCGTTGTCGAAGAAGTTGATTCCGGCATCGATCGCTTCGGCAATGATGCGGTTGGCGACGTCATCGCTTTCCGCGCTGCCCAAATGGTATCCGCCGACGCCGATGGCGGAAACGCGCAGACCGGTTTTTCCCAGAGGACGCTTCGGGATCTCGCCCGTTCCCTGCCCTTCCAAATCGTTGCTCATGAGCATTCCCGCTCCTGCAATGCCGACGCCCTGGATGAAGCTGCGACGGCTGGTTTCACTGGAGTTCGACATAGAGGCTAGTAAGGCTTTCCTGTGTTCGTGGATTCTTTCAACATTTCTTTGACTTCCGCCTGCTGGTCGTCGAGAGGAAAGCCATGCGCGATGCGGGCCTGCGGGTTGTCGAATTTCAGCGAAGTCTTGTAGAGTTCGAAGCGGCCGTCGCAGTACAGCGCGCAGCGGTCGCGCAGAGTCTGCATCTCGTGCGGCGACATGGGCTGAAAGTTCTGCGCGATTTTCAGGTTCTGGCGCAGCACTTCGGGCTTATCGATGCCGGTGATAGTGACCGCGACAGGCAGGCTCATCGCGTACCGCAGCCCTTCCTCAGGCGTAATGACGCCTTTCTGAATGGCTTCCCCATGACCGCTGAGTGGCTTCATGCCGAGCGGCGCCATGCCGCGGCGTTGCACTTCCGGCAGGACGCGCTGTTCGAAGCTGCGGAACGTGTGCGTCGAACGCGTTCAGGGGCATCTGCACGGTGTCGAAAGGATAGTTGGTGTTCAGCATCTTGAGATGGATGCCGGGATCCTTGTGGCCGGTGAAGCCGACGAAGCGCACCTTGCCCTGCTTTTTCGCAAGGGTGAGAGCTTCCGCGGCGCCGTTGGGACGGATGAACAGATCGGGGTCGTTGTCGAAGGTGACGCCGTGAATCTGCCAGAGATCGAGGTGGTCGGTCTGCAGGCGGCGCAGCGATTCCTCCAGCATGCGCATGGCGAGATCCTTGTCGCGGCCGTGCGTGCAGACCTTGGTCATCAGGAAAACCTTGTTGCGCAGACCGCCCTTCAGACCCGCGCCCAGCCACTCCTCGCTCTTGCCGATGTTGTACTCCCAGCAGTTGTCGAAGAAGGTGATGCCGCCGTCCACGGCCTCGTGCACCATGGAGACCGCGGTCTTTTCATCCTGCGCGTTGCCGAGGTGATGACCGCCCATGCCGAGCGCCGACACCTGTACATTTGCGCGGCCCAGGGGACGCATCGGAATACCAGCCATTTGCCTCTCAACAATGCAATTCGATCTCTTTTGTAAGATGGATGACAGCATTGCGTCTGCGACCACGCGGGCGCTCGCTTCATCGAACAAGAGAATGAATCCGGCAGCTACGCGCGACATCTCTACCAGCGTCCTTTCGCAGATCGGCAACACGCCGCTGTTGCGCATGGCGACCCTGACGCGGGAATTGCCGGGAATCGAGATCTACGGCAAGGCGGAATATTTCAACCCTGGCGGATCGGTGAAGGACAGGCCGGCGTTCAACATGATTCGCGAAGGCGAGCGCCAGGGTAAGCTGGACCACTCGAAAATTATTCTGGATTCCACCAGCGGCAACACCGGGATTGCGTATGCGATGGTGGCGGCCGCGTCCGGCTACCAGGTGAAGCTGTGCCTGCCCTCGAATGCCTCGCCCGAACGCAAGCGCATTCTGAAGGCGTACGGCGCGGAAATTGTGTTCACCGACCCTGCGGAGGGTTCGGATGGCGCGATCCGCAAATGCCGGGAGATCTTCAGCGCCGATCCGGAGCGATATTTCTATCCTGATCAGTACAACAACCCGGCGAACTGGCAGGCGCACTTTGAGAGCACCGGGCCAGAGATCATTGAGCAGACGGACGGGCGCATCACGCATTTCATTGCGGCGCTGGGGACCAGCGGTACGTTCATGGGCGTGACACGGCGGATGCGACAGGATCTTCCAGGAGTGAAATGTATCTCGGCGCAGCCGGCGTCCGGCTTTCACGGGCTGGAGGGTTTGAAACACATGCCCACGGCGATTGTGCCGGGAATTTACGACCCGGCGATTGCAGATGAGAACCTGTGGCTGGATACCGAAGACGCTTATCAGATGGTGAAGCGGCTGGCGAAGCAGGAAGGGCTGCTGGTGGGCATCTCCGCAGGGGGGAATGTGACGGCGGCGGTGCATGTTGCCAGGCGGCTGCATGCGGAAGGACGCACGGGCGTGATTGTAACGGTGCTGTGCGACGGCGCCGACAAATATCTGAGTGAATCGTTTTGGGACGCGGAATGATCGAAATTGAATTGCAGCCGTGGGAAGAAATGGTGGCGCACGCGGAAGCGGCTTATCCGAATGAATGCTGCGGCGCGATGCTGGGCTCCACCGGCGAAAACGGAAAGATGGTGACGATCGCGATGCCGCTCGATAACGCGAAGGAAGGCTCGCAGCGCGCTTATTACGAATTGCGCAATGAAGACCTGCTGCGCGCGGACGCCGAGGCGCGCCGGCACAAGCTGGAGCTGATCGGGATCTATCACTCGCATCCCGATTGCGACGCGTATTTCTCGGAAACCGATTTGAAGAACTCGTGCTCGTGGTATTCGTTCGTGGTGTTGTCCGTGAAGAGCGGCCGCTTCGATCATGCCAACAGCTGGCTGCCCGACATCGAACAAACCCACGCCGAAAAAGAGGAATTATTATGGCCAAAGTATTGATCCCCACGCCGCTGCGGCAATATGCAGACAAGAAAGATTCTGTGGAAGTTGCGGGCTCTTCCGTTGGCGAAGTGCTCTCCGCGGTGACCACTCAGCATCCCGACCTGCGGAAGCAGATCTACACGGACGAAGGGAAACTGCGCAGCTTCGTGAATGTTTATCTAAACGATGAAGACATTCGCTACCTCGACAAGGAGAAGACCGCCGTGAACGCGGGCGATACGCTCTCCATTGTGCCGAGCATCGCCGGCGGAGCCGCATGATCACCGAAACAGCGACGGAACTCTCGCAGGAAGAGATTCTGCGGTACAGCCGGCACCTGATCATGCCCGAAGTGGGCATGGACGGGCAAATCCGTCTGAAGAACGCGAGCGTACTGCTGGTGGGCACGGGCGGACTGGGCGCGCCTCTGGCGATGTATCTGGCGGCCGCGGGCATCGGCCGGATCGGTCTGGTGGATTTCGATGTGGTCGACCACACGAACCTGCACCGGCAGGTGATTCACGGGACGAAAGATGTGGGGCGCCCGAAGATCGATTCGGCGATCGAGACCATGCGCGACATCAACCCGAACGTGGTGACGGACCGGCACGAGGTGGCGCTCACCAGTGAGAACGCGCTCGAGATCATGCGGAATTACGACATCGTGGTGGACGGAACGGATAACTTTCCTACCCGCTACCTGGTAAACGATGCGTGCGTGATGCTGCGGAAGCCGAACGTGTACGGCTCCATTTTCCGGTTTGAGGGGCAGGCAACGGTTTTTGCGACGGAAGGCGGACCGTGTTACCGCTGCCTGTACTCCGAGCCGCCGCCGCCGGGCCTGGTGCCGAGCTGCGCCGAGGGTGGCGTGCTGGGAATTCTGCCGGGCGTGGTGGGTCTGATTCAGGCCACCGAAGCGGTGAAGCTGATTCTGGGTGTGGGCGAACCGCTGGTGGGCCGGCTGCTGCTGTACGATGCCCTGGCGATGCGGTTCCGCGAACTGAAACTGCGGCGCAACCCGGAGTGTCCGGTGTGCGGCGACCATCCAACGATCACAAAGTTAATCGATTATCAGGAGTTCTGCGGCGTGCCACAGCAATCTGCAGCGCCGGTGACGAACGAAGGCGAAGTGGAAGTGACGGAAGTGAAACGGAAGATCGATGCGGGCGAAAACTTCGTGCTGCTGGACGTGCGCGAGCCGCATGAGTACCGCATTGGCAACATTCCGAAGGCTCAGTTGATCCCGCTTGGCGATCTGCCGAAACGCCTAAATGAACTTGATCCGAATGCGGAGACGGTGGTTCACTGCAAGAGCGGCGGCCGCAGTGCGAAGGCCGTGGAGCTTCTGCAGAAGAACGGCTTCAAGCGCGCGCGGAACATGAAGGGTGGCATCCTCGCATGGAGCGAGAAGGTCGACCCTTCGGTTCCAAAGTATTAAAGTTTAAACCGTCCGGCGGCCGGTGACCAGTTGAATCACCAGAACGACAACCGCCAGCACCAGCAGCAGGTGAATGAAACCGCCGAACACCGCGCCCGCCACAAGGCCGACGAGCCACAGCACCAACAGGATGGCGAAAATAGTCCAGAGCATTGTGTTTCTCCCGTTGTGCCGAGAAGCACTTGTGTGGCCAACACACCGGGCCGTTACTCTTTGTGTGCAAAGCGCGAGTTGGGCAGCAGCTTCCAAACCAGAAACATGGAGAGCGGATGCATGAGTCCGGCCATGAGGAACACGGGCGAGTAGGAGAAGTAGCGCACTACATAGCCGGTGCCGAGATTGGCGAGCATGCCGCCCACGGCGCCGCCCATGCCGGCGAATCCTGAGACGGTGCCCACTTCACTGCCGTGGAACAGATCGGTGGGGAGTGTCTGGATGTTGGAAATCCAGAACGCATGTCCGAAGGTGACGAAGCAGGTGGCGCCGATTGCCATCCAGGCCTCAGGAAAGTACGGCGCCAGAATCGCAATCGGCATGCAGAGCGCGCCGGCCAGCATCACCACCTTGCGCGCGTTTGGCAGCGACCAGCCGGCGCGCATCAGTCGCCCGGAGAGCCAGCCGCCCAGCACGTAGCCAATGCCTCCAAAGAGATACGGCACCCAGCCGTAGCGGCCGATCATGGTCAGGTTGAAGCCGCGCTCCTTCTGTAGATATTCAGGCAGCCAGAAGATCACGAAGTAGATGACCGGGTCAGTGAAGAAGCGCGCCAGGATCAGGGTCCAGCAGCCACGCGCCGCGATGAGCTTCCGCCAGTCGACGCGGCGCTCGGCGGGACGCGCCTCTTCCGGCGGAGCCACTTCGTCGCGGAAGCCGGCGTATTCGCTGGCGCGCAGCCACCGATTGCGGTCCGGTGAATCGTAGATAAACCACCACGCCAGCAGCCATGCGAGGCCGGTGGCGCCGGTGCAGAGGAAGGCTGTGCGCCAGCCGAACGCATTGGTCAGCGCCGCAATCACGAGTCCGGAAAGCGCCGCTCCTGCCGATGAGCCGGCATTGAAGATGCCGACGCCCAAAGCGCGCTGCCGCGCCGGAAACCACTCGCCGACCACTTTGGCGGCGGCGGGCCAGTTTCCCGGTTCACCGAGACCCAGCAGAAAACGGGCCGCGGCCAAAGACCACGTGCCCTGAATGGCGGCGTGCAGCATTGCGGCGACGGACCAAAAGCCGATGAACAGGCTGAAGCCGCGCTTCGAGCCGAGGCGGTCGACGAGGTAGCCCGAGCCAGCGTACATGATGGCGTAAGCAAGAAAAAAGGCTACCAGGCTGTAAGAATAGTCCTGCTCATTCAAGCCGAACTCTTCGCGAATCTTCCGCGAGACCACGGCCAGCGCGCCGCGATCCAGATAATTGATCGCGGTTGCGAGGAACAACATGGCGGCAATTACCCACCGCAGCTGCGGAATCTTCACCAGCGATTACTCTATCGCGCAGCGGTGAGTTTCCGCTCCTGTTTGGTAAAATGAACAGACCGCCCCCCGTCCACGCGTCACAAAGAAAACAAATTTCATTCATGCCGTTTAATATCCAGCCGATCCGAGAATTTCTCGTCCGTCCGTCTCTGCCTCCCGCGCTTTCGCGCATGTCCGAACTGGCTTACAACCTGGTCTGGAGCTGGGAGCCCACCATCCGCGCGCTATTCCGGCGGCTGGATTCGCAGCTGTGGAAACAGGTGGGCTACAACCCGGTGGCGATGCTGGGGCGCGTGTCGCAGGCGTCGCTCGAGCGCGCCGCAGCGGACCCCCGGTATCGCAATCTGTATGCGAAGGCCTGTGCCCGTTATGACGCGCACATGAACCGCTCTACGCCCAATCCCGAGGGCAAACTGATCGCGTACTTTTCGGCTGAATACGGGTTAACGGAGTGCCTGCCGATTTATTCCGGCGGCCTGGGCGTGCTCTCCGGCGACCATCTGAAATCTTCGAGCGATCTGGATCTGCCGCTGGTGGGCGTGGCGCTGCTCTACCAGCACGGTTACTTTCGGCAGTTTCTGAATGCAGACGGATGGCAGCAGGAACGCTATCCCGAAAATGATTTCTACACGCTGCCGATCAAGCCGGTGCGTGACGCGGCGGGCGAGCCTCTGCGCGTGGAAGTGTCGCTGCCCACGGGTCCGCTGGCCATCAAGGTATGGGAGATTGCGGTTGGGCGGGTGAAGCTGTTTCTGCTGGACACCAACATTCCGGAAAATGCGCGTCCCGAAGACCGCACCATTACGGACCAGTTATACGGCGGAGATAACGAAACGCGTATCCGCCAGGAAATCGTACTGGGAATCGGCGGCCTGCGCGCGCTGCAGGCCATGAACATCGAGCCCACGGTTTATCACATGAACGAAGGGCACTCCGCGTTTTTGGCGCTGGAGCGGATTCGGGTGTTCATCGAAAAGCACCGCCTTACCTTTGAAGAGGCGCTGACGGCTACCCGCGCCAACAACGTTTTCACGACGCACACACCCGTGCCGGCGGGCATCGATCTGTTCGATCCCGGCATGATGTATCACTACTTCCAGAGCTTCTGCCGCGATGCAGCGATCGACTTCGATAAGTTCATGGAACTGGGCCGCCGCAATCCGGACGATCGCGGCGAGCGGTTCAGCATGGCGATTCTGGCGCTGAAGACGTCGGCGTATCGCAATGCGGTGAGCAAGCTGCACGGCGAAGTTTCCCGCGAAATGTGGCATGAGCTGTGGCCGCAGATTCCCACGGAAGAAATTCCGATCACGTACGTTACCAACGGCGTGCATCTGCCGAGCTGGCTCAACGGTGATTTCGCCGATCTGTTCGATCAGTATCTGGAGCCGGACTGGCGCGAGCACCACGTGTCTGCCGACATGTGGAGACTGGTGAAGGAAATTCCGGATGAAGAGCTGCTGGAAGCGCATCGCCGCCGCAAGCGCCGTCTGATTGGGTTCGTTCGGGAGCGTCAAACGGCTTCCGCGCAGCGCCGCAAAGTTTCGGGCGCGGAGCTTCGGTACGCGGGCGAAGTGCTGGACCCGAATGCGCTGACCATCGGGTTTGCGCGCCGGTTCGCCACCTATAAGCGCGCGACGCTGCTGTTCCGCGATGTCGCGCGGTTGAAGCGGATTCTTTCGGATAAAGACAGGCCGGTGCAGATCCTGATCGCCGGCAAGGCGCACCCCAAGGATCAGCCAGGTAAATCGTTCATTCGCGAGATTGTGCAGCTTTCCCGCGATCCCGAGCTTTGGAAGCACGTGGTGTTCGTGGAAGATTACGACATGAAAATCGCGCGCGAGATGGTGCAGGGCGTGGACATCTGGCTGAACACGCCGCGCCGCGGCGAGGAAGCCTGCGGTACCAGCGGCATGAAAGCGGCGATGAACGGAGTGCTGAACCTTAGCATTCTGGACGGCTGGTTCGACGAAGCGTTCGAGACTTCCGGCGGGTGGGCCATCGGCGACCGCGAAGACTACGCGGAAGATCAGGACGGTCTGCACGCGAGCGCCATTTATTACCTGCTGGAAAAGGAGATTGTTCCGGCCTTTTACGACCGTCGCGAGCAGAGCGGCCCTTCCGAATGGGTGCGCCGCATGAAAGCAAGCATTATGGACCTGACGCCCGGGTTCGATTGCCGTCGCATGGTGGCCGAATACGATTCCTCTCTTTATACGCCGGCGCATCATGCCTTCCTCGACATGCGCGCGGGCAGCTATCAAAAGGCGCGGGAGCTGGCGTCCTGGAGCGCACGGATTCGGGAAGTCTGGAGCCGCGTGAATTTTGTGGAAGCGGCGCCTCCGCCGATCGGTCCGGTGACCAGCGGCCGAACGGTTCCGGTTCGCGCAGCGGTCGAAATGGCCGGGCTTTTACCCGAGGATGTGCGCGTGGAAGCAGTTCTGGGGAAGGTTGGCGCGACTGGAAGCCTGGAAGAGACTGAAGTAGTACAATTGCCGGCCACAGAGCACGTCGGTTCCGTCACGGTTTTCGCCACTGAGCTTGCACCGCAGTATACTGGGCGTTTGGGGTATGCGTTGCGCATCAGCCCGAACCACTTCGAGGACTCTCGCACCCGTCCCTGTACGAGCCTGCTGAAATGGGGCAGATTGTAAAGCCGCCGGGAGCCTGGGCCGAAGATATATTGGCTTTACAAAACAAACCGTGGTAAATATGTACTTGCACTTCCGGAGGGTGCCGTGTTGTTCGCGTGTTCCCGGTCAAAACCCGCTGTTTGCCCCTCCCGTTGATTCGACGCACCGCTCTCATCCAGGATTATTGTTCGCCCGTGTTCTTCACTTCTAAATCCGTGCGTTACGACTTCGACTAAGCAAGGAGCACCCTTCCTTCATGGACGGCGATCGCAAATATTCGCAACGTGGTTACCAGGACTCCGACCGCAACGGCTCTCGTCCGCATCGCAACGGAGAGGAGCGGAAACCACAGGGGCCACGTCCTCCCATCGACATCACCGGGCCGCGTCTGCCGCGTTTGGTTCAGTCCGTAACGGCAACTCGATGCTACAACTGCGCTACCCAGATTCCGGCAAGCACGGACGTTGGCGCTCTATGTCCCAAGTGCGGCGCCAAGTTGCACTGCTGTAAGCAGTGTGCCCACTTTGAACCCTCCACCCGGTTTCAGTGTTTGAAACCGATCCCCGTGCGCATTCCATTGAAAGATCAAGCCAATGAATGCCCGCTGTTCTCTCCTCGCGTCACCGTTGCCCGCGATTCTTCGAGCCATGCGCCGAAGATGCCGATCCCGAATCTTAATACGATTGCTCCCCGAACAGCCGACGACGCTCGCAGCGCCTTTGACCGCCTGTTCAAGAAGTAACGATTCCGCACCATTTCAGACCCGACGGTCCCTGTTTGCGCCTGACCCGGTGGTACAGTGGTTCTTACTCAAATTGAAAAGAATTCAAACAATATCAACTCATGCCTAAAGCTTTGATCACCGGAATTACCGGCCAGGACGGATCGTATCTCTCCACCTTTCTGCTGGACAAGGGATACGAGGTTCACGGAATCCTGCGCCGTGCAAGCACGTTCAATACGGATCGCATCGATCATATGTATCGCGACCCGCACGATCCCGAAGCGCGGCTGTTTCTGCACTACGGCGATCTGACGGACGGCAGTTCGCTGAGGCGCATTCTGCACAAGGTGCAGCCGGACGAGATATATAACCTGGGCGCTCAATCGCATGTGAAGGTCTCTTTTGAACAGGCGGAATATTCGGCCGATGTGGTGGCCACCGGAACCCTTCGCCTGCTGGAAGCCCTCCGCGATTACATGGCCGTCACGGGCCGTCAGGCGCGGATCTATCAGGCGGGTTCGTCGGAGATGTTCGGCGCGGCCAAACCGCCGCAGAGCGAGACCACGGAGTTCTACCCGCGCAGCCCCTACGCCGTGAGCAAAGTCGCGGGGTATTGGTATTGCGTGAATTATCGCGAAGCGTACGGCATGTTTGTTTCGAACGGCATTCTGTTCAATCATGAATCGCCGCTGCGCGGAGAAACTTTCGTGACGCGCAAGATCACGCGCGCGCTGGGCCGCATCAAGCTGGGCCTTCAGAAGAAACTGTTCCTGGGCAACCTGGATGCGAAACGCGACTGGGGTTTTGCGGGCGATTACGTGGAAGCGATGTGGATGATGCTGCAGCAATCGTCTCCCGACGATTATGTGGTCGCCACCGGGGAAGCGTATTCGGTTCGCGAGTTCCTTGACGAAGCCTTCGGCCGCCTGAAGCTGAACTGGCAGGATTACGTCTCGGTGGATCCGCGCTACATGCGCCCTACCGAAGTGGATTACCTTCTGGGCGACGGTTCGAAAGCGCGCAAGGCCATGGGCTTCCAGCCCAAGGTGAGCTTCAAGCAGCTGGTGGCCATGATGGTGGACCACGATCTCGAGCTGGCGAAACAGGAATCCACGCTCATCAATGCCGGTCACAGCATCGCGCTACGTGGAGTAGCGCATGGATAAAGACAGCCGCATCTACGTGGCCGGCCACCGCGGTCTGGCGGGTTCCGCGATTCTACGGCGGCTGCGCGCCGAAGGGTATACCAACATCGTGGTTCGCCGCCACGCCGAACTGGATCTGACGAAACAGGATCAGGTGGAGCGGTTCTTTGCCTCAGAGCGGCCGGAATACGTCTTTCTGGCGGCCGCTTACGTGGGCGGCATCGTGGCCAACAACACGCTGCGCGCCGATTTCATTCGTGAGAATCTGCTGATTCAAACAATCACCATCGACGCCGCCTACCGGCACGGCGCGCGCAAATTGCTGTTCCTGGGGTCCTCGTGCATTTTCCCGAAACTGGCGCCGCAGCCCATGCGCGAGGAGCACCTGCTCAGCGGGTATCTGGAACAGACCAACGAGCCGTATGCGGTGGCGAAGATCGCGGGACTGAAGATGTGCGAGGCCTATCGCGCACAGTATGGGTTCGACGCCATCAGCCTGATGCCGACGAATCTGTACGGTCCCGGCGATAACTTCGATCTCGAGAATTCCCATGTGCTGCCGGCGATGATGAGGAAATTCCACGAAGCCAGGGAGTCCGGTTCTCGGCAGGTGGTGATCTGGGGCACCGGTAGTCCGCTGCGCGAGTTTATGCATGTCGACGATCTGGCGAGCGCGTGCGTGTTTCTCATGAATGAATACAGCTCTGGGCAGTTCATCAATGTGGGCACAGGGCAGGAAGTTAGTATCCGGCAGCTTGCCGAAATGATGCGCGAGGTCACGGGCTTTGAAGGCGAAATCGTGCTGGATTCGGCCCGGCCTGACGGCACGCCTCGCAAACTGCTGGATGTTTCGCGGCTGCTGGGTCTTGGCTGGAAGCCCGCAATTGCGCTGCGCGACGGAATCGAACAGACCTACCGGTGGTACGTCGAGCAGGAACAAGCCGTTCCTGCCTGATTCACTGTTAAGCCGCGGAAGCTTTTTCGGTTAAAACCTCGGCGGCCTCCTGCATGGGCGGCTCCGGCTTTTCCACCGGCACCGCACGGCCCACGCGTTCGTGCAGCAGGAGTTCGGTGGCCTGCACCATGGGCTCCCGATGAAAGCGCTCCCGCATGCGGTCGCCGTTCAGTACGTTGTCCAGAGCTACCAGCGACATCCCCTGGTGGTGCGCCATGTAAACAGGCACCATTTTTTCCCGCGTGCCGGAGTCGCCGAAGTCCGCAGCTTCGTGGAAGCCAAGCGCTCCCAGCCACCCGCGCGCAGCCTGCGCCTGCAGGTTTGCCGCAGCCTCGCAGGGCTGCGTCATGAGCGCCAGCACCGAGGCATACGGCGCGATTACCAGGGACGTTTCTGTTACAGGCCGCAGCGCCAGATCGGGAATCCCGAACGCATGATAGCGAAAATCGCCCTCAATCCGCTCCGAGCACGCGCATTCGGAGACACCCCACGGCACGCCGCGGCGTTTGGCAAAACGGCGCTGGCATTTGACTGCACCGCGGATGCCGCGATCCAGCAGGGAACCGGGGAAGCTCTTCATCCAGAGCAGGGGCATCAGGTATTCGAACATGGTGCCGCTCCAGGAAAGCAGAGCCGGCTGTTTCTCGGCCAGCACCAGAGCGCGGCCAAGACGGAGCCAGTTCTCCTGTGGGATGTCGCTCTTCGCGATCGCGACGAAGCTCGCGATACGCGCTTCGGAGGCCAGCAGATCGTAGCGCGACACATCGAGCCTTTCGGTGTCCACGTTGTAGCCGATATGGAGGAGCTTGCGTTTGCGGTGCAGCAGGAAACCGAACTCCATCTCGCGCAGCAGCTCATGCGCAAGGTCGGCACATTGGCGCAGGCGGTCGAGGAGCGTTGGCGGCGCTACCTCGCTTAACACCGGAACACTGTCGCTTTCTTCGCCCGGCGCGAGTGCATCCAGCTCTTCGCGCCACGTGCGCGCCAGCGGAACCGTGGGAGCCAGTTCGTTCAGCCACGCACGCCATTCGGCCAGCGTAGACGGTGTTTTCCCCGGTGCGGCACCACCGTGATCGCGGATGGCGTCGACCACGCAGGCGTCAATCACAGGCCGCTTGAGTTGTTCCAGCAGACCCTGGCGCAACGCGATGAGAGACGCGGCCAGATTGCCGCTGTCCACCGTGGACACGTAGCGCGGCGGTAAGGGCGCAAGCGTTCGGGTGTCGTACCAGTTGTAGAAATGGCCGCGATGCCGTTCCATGCGGCGCAGGGTTTGCAGCACCCGTTCCGTCTTTTCGATGAACTCCCGCTGGCCGATGTAGCCGAAATCGAGGGCGGCCAGGTTCGCATTAAGCAGCAGCCCGATGTTGGTGGGCGAGGTGCGCGCGCGCCTCTCTGCCGGATTCCTCCTCGACGTTATCCGGAACCAGCCACGAGTGTTCCGCGGTGCAATAGTCCGCAAAGAATTGCCAGGTACGCCTGGCCACATCGCGCAGGAACGCGCGATCCTTCGCAGTCAGCGGCTGCTTCGGCTTATACAGGGACAGGTTCAGCCAGAGCGCGGCCAGGGGCGAGACGAACCACGCGATCAGGAACGGAAGGGCGGCCGGCAAAGCAAACGGGAAGCGAAGCGCAATCACCCCGCCAAGGACCAAGGCCAGCGGACTTGCCAGCCACAGGTAGCTGTCGATCGAACGAAGCCTGGCACGCGGGCCGGATTCCGCCTGCGCCGCGCTTTCCCATTCCAGCAGGCGCCTGCCGGTGAGCGCCGTCCGGGTGAGCGAACGTCCGATCGCGTCGAGCATCAGGCAGGTTTGGTGCGCCAGAAACGTCAGCCGAAGTACGACATCCACATGGCCGGAAACGAAGCCGGAAACCGTGTCGCGCAGATGGCCTTTCCACTGGTGATTGAAGGGCGTCCGCAAAATCGAAAAAACAAAGCCAATGTAGACCGGCAGCACCGAGACCAGCACCACTACCGTGGTCCAGTACAGAGGCGTTCCGGGCAGCACGGTCCAGCCGGCGATCAGCAGGACAAAGATAGCGATCTCAATCACGCTGCGGCGCAGGTTATCCAGAATCTTCCAAAGCGAGATGATGGAGAGCGGATTGGGAACCCGCCGGCCGCCGTATTCCGGCACCAGCGGCAACAGCCACTGCACGATCTGCCAGTCGCCGCGCACCCAGCGATGCTTGCGCTTGGACCATGCACTGTAGTGCGAGGGATACTCGTCGATTACTTCGATATCGGAAACCAGCCCGGCGCGGGCATGCGTTCCTTCGATCAGATCGTGACTGAGCAGAATGTCGCGCGGAAACCGCTTCGCCAGCGTCTTCTGGAACACGTCGACATCATAGATACCCTTGCCCACATAGCTGCCTTCGCCAAATAAATCCTGGTAGATGTCGGATACGGCGGTGCTGTAGATATCGAAGCCAGTCTGGCCGGAATAGATGGCCGCCAGCCGGGAACGCCGAGCTGAATGCACGCTGATGCCGACCCGCGGCTGCAGAATGCCGTATCCCTGCGAAACGGTGTTGGTCCGGGGATCGATGACAGCCCGATTCAGCGGATGCGCCATTGTTCCGACCATCTGAGCGGCTGTGCCGCGCGGCAGTTCCGTGTCCGAATCGAGCGTGATGATGTAACGGATATCAGGCAGGATCGCGAGATCGCCCACCTTCAGCGCGAACGCGTCTTCTTCCCCGCGCAGCAGATTGTTGAGCGCGATCAGCTTGCCGCGCTTGCGCTCCCAGCCCATCCAGGTTCCCTGCTGCGCATTCCATTCACGCCGCCGGTGGAACAGATAGAACGGCGCATGTTCCGGCGTTGCGTACCGTTTGTTCAGTGACCGAATGCCATCGGCACAGGCGCCGGCCAGCATCTCGTCCGCATCGGCGTTGGGTGAGGAGGCGTCGGCAAAATCAGTCAGCAGGGCATAGCTCAGGCGCGGATCGGGATTGGCCAGATACCGCACCTCCAGATCGTTCAACAGCTGCGAGATAAACTTCTCGGAAAGCAGCAGCGTCGGCACCACCACCATGGTGGAAAACTCCGCCGGGATGCCTTCGGAGAAATCCAGTCTGGGAAGGCGGCGAGGCGGAATTAGATAAACCGTGATGGCATTCAGCAGCGCAATGGCGGGTTCCGTCGCAAGGAGGAACAGAATGAGTCCGAGCCAGCTGAGATGGCTGTGCAGGAAGGTGAAGAGATAGGTGGCCAGCGCCAGCGTGACCAACTCAATGCCGATCAGGTAATACGCCGTGGGCCAGTGCAGGATGGCGGTGATCAGCCGCTCGCGCGCGGACGGCCGATATTGCAGACCGGCCTTCAGCCGCTCGACACCGTCATCAATCAGGTGAAAACCGACGTGTGCCTCGCGCGCACCGGCTCCGAGCCGACGCGCGGCGTCATGCGATAGAGTGACCGCCGCCTGCGCCACCTGCTCTTCCGAACTCGGCGAGCGCCGCGCGATGCCTTCCACCACATGGCGGCAGCGGTCGCGCGTGTTGAAGTCCGCGCGCGCGTAACATTGCGCCGGGTCCTCGCGCAAGATCTGCTCGGCGCGGCTGTGCGTCTCGAAAAACTCCTGCCACGGCGTCGTGCTGATTTCCTTCAGGCTCAGGATGCACCGCGCCACCTGCTCCCCGGAGGCGCGCGCCAGTTCTTCCACCACTGCCAGCCGCAGCATGGTATCGAGCGACCAGAGTTCGGCCATGCTGAGCGAGTGAATGGCCTGGTAGTCTTCGATGAACGAAGCCGCTCCTTCCTGGGTGACGACCAGGTCGCATTGCGCGGTGATTTCGACCGCGATTTCGAATATTCTCGGGTAACCCAGCAGGGGACCCGCGGACACCACGGGCAGGGATTCGCGCTCGATCTGGCGTAGCAGCTTGCGCAGTTCCCGGACGTGAGAGTACAGATATCGCCGGTTTTCGCGAAGCCAGACGGACTCTTCGCCGGCAGCTGTGGACATTTTGCCCTGTACGGCGGTCCACGCTTCATCCAGCCTGGAGGTGAGGGAGAGACAGCGGCCCGGTCCAAAGGTACGGTTCAGAGCCAGATTGCGGGCCCGCGAGGCAGGTTCGCCGATGCTGACGATCCGATGCTCGATTTCGGACTTTTCGGTCTGAAACATGTCGTCTTTTTCGAGCACATTCAGGGCCGCTAACGGTATCCGGCGGCCTGCAGTTCAAACATTTCCGCGTAGCGTCCGCCGCGGGACACCAGTTCGTCGTGAGTGCCGTGCTCCCGGATAGCACCGTCTTCAAGCACCAGGATGCGGTCCGCCATCCGTACCGTGGAGAACCGGTGAGAGATCAGCAGAGCCATACGACCTTCGGTAAGTTCGGAAAAGCGCCGGAAGACCTCGTATTCAGATTTCGCGTCGAGGGAGGCCGTGGGCTCATCGAGGATCAGCAGCTGGGCATCGCGCAGGTAAGCGCGCGCCAGCGCGAACTTCTGCCACTCGCCGCCGGACAGGTCCACCCCGCCTTCGAATCTGCGCCCGAGCAGTTGCTCCATGCCGTTTGGCAGCTTTTCGATAACCCCATCGGCGAGGCTTTTGCGTGCGGCCAGCTGAAGGCCGTCGAGATTATCGACTTCTTCGATGCGGCCGACACCAATGTTCTCGCGTGCCGTCATCTCGTACCGCATGAAATCCTGGAAGATCACGCCGATTTCGCGCCCTAACTCCTCAGTGCTGTAATCGCGCAGATCGTTGCCATCCAGCAGGATGCGGCCGCCGGTGGGGTCATAGAGGCGCGCCAGGAGCTTCACAAACGTCGTTTTCCCCTGTCCGTTTTCGCCGATCAGGGCGATGCGCGCATCAGGCTCCAGTCGGAAGTCAAGGTCGCGCAGCACCATGCGCTTCGATCCCGGATATTGAAAACAGACTTTTTGGAATTCGAAGCCATCTCGAATCGGCCGGGGCACGGGCAGCGGCCGCTCGGGGGAGTGAATAGAGGGACCAGTGGCGAAGAACTCCAGGAGGTCCGTCAGGAACAGCGCCTGGTCCGCAATGCTGGAAAACGTGGAGAACAGCGCCTGAATGTTGGAGCTGGTCCCCGCGATGGCGCCGGCAAGGAAAGTCAGCGTGCCGATGCTTAGCGCGCCGGAAATGGTGCGATACACGACCAGCACGTAAGCGCCGTAATAGCCGATCGAGCTGATGACCGCAAGCGCGGCGCCGGCCCACATGCGCCGCGTGACCAGGCTGCGGTTGCGCTCGAAAACGCGGTCGGCGATTTCGGCATAGCGGCCGGTTATGTATTTACCCAGACCGAAGATCTTGATCTCTTTTGCGCTTTCTTTGCTGGCGCCCAGCACGCGCAGATAGTCCAGCTGGCGGCGGTCCGGCGTGAGGCTGTGCGCCAGCGAATAGCCGAGAAAAGCAAAGTGGCTTTCGCCCAGAAATGCCGGAACGGTGCAGACGAACAGCAGCAGCAGCACCCAGGGCGAGAAATAGAAAACGCCCGCGGCCAAAGAGATCAAAGTGATAGCCTGCTGCCCCATCCGGCCGATGCCCGACAGCATGCCGAGCCGGTCCGTGCTCTGGACGCGCGCGCGCTCCAGCTTGTCCGCGAACACCGGATCTTCAAACGAAGCCAAATCGAGCTGGGTGGCATGCGCCATGATGCGAATGCTGATCTTTTTAGTGAAATGATCGGCCATCAGCGCGTCGCAGTAATCGATCAGGCGTGACAGGATGTTGCTGGCACAGGCCAGCACAAACTCCAGCCCGAGCAGCATCCAGATATCGGAGGCCGGCGGCTGGTGTCGCGTGACCACGGCCGCCACGCGATCGATGATCATCTTAGAGACAGTAAGCAGCGCGACCGGCATCAGCGCCGCGACCACGCGCAGAATAATGCTGAACGTGGTGAGTGAGGGACTGGCCTCCCACACCATCTTCAGCACCGGCGGGACGTTCTTCAGCGCCTGGAAACGCGTTCGCCAGTTCTCGCGGAAGGAATGGGGCTGTTGAGCGTCCGGCACTGTGGCGTTTTGGCTTGCAACCCCAGGGCCATCACCTGTTTCGAGCCGGCGGTTTCACCGGCGGAAGAGCCGGAAGAGTGGGCGGCAGAAGGTCCGGAGGAGGCAGAGGCGGGGGCATCTCAATGGGTTGCACCTGGACCGGTTTGGCCTGCACGTTCACTGTGCTCGGGGGCGCGCGGAAAACCGTCCGCGGGAACGATGCCGGGACGAGGGTGATCCAAAAGATCACCACGGTCCACACCGCCACGGCGATGGAAAACAGCCAACCCCAGATCATGAAAGCACTCCTGATGCGTTTGATATAATAGAGATGTTATGGCAATCGCAAATGTGAAACGGTTTCGGCCGTTCTGTCCCACCTGCAACGATAATTTCACTGTTATGGCCGTTCTGCCCCGCGAGGCGAACGTGGATTCCTACCTGAATGACGCCGTTTCTCGTCATGATCACAAAGCGTTTCAGGATGCGAAGACCGCGATGTTCAAGGTCCGCGTCGGTCAGCAGAAACAGGTCAAGAAGAAGTAATTACGGTTTACAGCCGGGCCCGGAGATTGCGAAGGGCCCGCAATCCCTCAGTCGCCACCTGCGGGTCCGCATCGCGACTCGCTTTCTCCAGGTGCGCTTCCGCAGCTCCGTCCCCGTCCACAGCCAGAATTCCTGCAATCGCTATCTTTTCTTCCTTCGTTCCCTCGTCCAGTGGTCCGTAAAGCTGCAGCCGCACCTCGGCACTGCGCGCTGCCTCGGTTAGCAGGGGCGCCGCCAGCGCGCGCGCCGCGGCCAGATCCAGGCTTTGCACCAGAAACCGCAGCGGAGCGTTTTCGTTAAACTGCGTCTGGCCGTCCATCACCAGCGCGAATGCCAGCGAAATCTGAACGTTGCGCTTCCCCTCGTCCTGCCAGGCCTTCTGCAATACGGGTAAGTCACCGGGCGATTGGAGCCGCCCCAGTCCCTCCGCAGCCGCCGCACGCAGACCGTCGTCGTCGCTGGCCAGGTACTGCAGGAACAACGGCCGGCTTGCCTCATCGGGGATCATGGCGATGGAGGTGAGGGCCGCGCGCCGGACTTTCGCCTTGCTCGTGGTACCCAGGACGCTGCGCAGATCCGGGAGCGCCGCCCGATTCCGTAGCAGGCCATTGGTTTCGATCGCTTCCAACTGCACCTTCTCGCTCAGATCGCGCAGCAGATACTGCACATGAGGTGCGGAGCCGGCGTCGCCAATCTTCTGCAGGGCCAGAATGGCTTCGAATAGTAAATCGGAATCCTTCGATTTCAACGCGGAGTACAACTCCGGCTCGGCGTCCCGGCCACGCAGAATGCCGATGGCGCGCGCCGCATTGGCACGCGAATCCGGACCCGCGCCACCCCGCACCAGCGCTCCGATGGCGCGAACCACCTCCGGCCGAACATTTATATAGGGATCGATCACACGGTCGTCCCGGTCGCCAAATCGGGCGCGAATGTTACTGCCGACACGCCGGATGGGAGCGGTCATGCCGCTTGGCACATACCCCGGCAGATAGAAGTTCACCAAACCGTCGGTGGCGCGAATCTGAATGTTCTCGTCGTTATCGCGCGTGGCTTCGAGCAGCGCATCCACGCTTTTCGCGCCCCCGATCTCGACGATGCCCTTAACGGCCTCCTCGCGAATTTTGTTGTCCGGATTCTTCAGGTAGCCCTGCAGCTCCGGCAAGGCGCGCGACCCCTGCTTTGCCAGCGCGCGAACGTCTTTCGGAGTTTGTGCCGCGGCAAGCGCCGCAAAGGAAATGACGAGGATGAACCGGCGAACCATGTTTAACGGACGAATTCCACCTGCACACGGTTTGGAATTAATCCAACTTCGTGTCCCAGGTCGAGCAGTTTCTGGGCTGCCTTGGGAATCACATCGCCCGCATCCACCGTGTAGTGGTTGACGTACATGCCTACGAACTTTTCCGCCAGGCGCGTGTCCATATCGCGCGCGAACTGCATGGCATAGGTGAGCGCCTCATCGTGGTTGTCCAGCGCGTACTGAATGCTCTCGCGCATCATGCGGCAGCACTCGCTTTGCACGTCCTGTCCCAGCGACCGCAGCAGGGCGTTGCACCCCAGCGGCAAGGGCAATTCATATTTGGCTTTCCACCATTTCCCCAGATCCAGGATCTTGTGAAAGCCGCTGCGGTTGTAGGTGAGCTGCGCCTCATGGATGATCAGGCCGGCATCCGCGACGCCCTCCTGCACGGCATCCAGAATCTTGTCGAAAGGCACCACCACCGGCTCGAAATCCGGCTCCACGATCTTCAGCGTCAGGTAAGCGGTGGTCAGTTTCCCGGGAATCGCGATTCTCTTCCCGCGCAGCTCTTCCATTTCGAGCGGCTTCAGGGCGATGACCATCGGTCCGTACCCATCGCCGATGCTGCTGCCACTGGCCATCAGCACATACTTGTCCACCACATACGGGTAGGCATGATACGAGATCGCCGTCAGGTCGTACTCGCCTTCCACGGCTTTGCGATTCAGAGTTTCGATGTCCGAAAGAATGTGCTTGAACGTTATTTTCGAGGAGCGCACTTTCCTGGTCGCAAGCCCGTAAAACATGAAGGCATCGTCGGAGTCAGGGCTGTGCGCGCTCACGATTTCTCTGGGGAGAGATCCGGACATAGAGGGGGTCAGAACCTACAGTATGGCATGGCGGCGAAATGCAAAAGCCGAGGCGAGAGTGTTCCATCGAACACCGTGAGAACTATCACTTCGCTATGATGAATGGCACGAACAATGGGTATTGCGCCGCTGCCGACGCCGCTCGAAAGGCTGGGGAATCGGGGGTTCCGGTTTCACCCGCCGATTGTGCGCGCCGAGCGAAATGAATGGCTGTTCCGCCAGGCCACCTGGTCGGAAATGCTGGTCGCAAACGTGGAGAGCGGCCGCGAGATCTGGGTTCCCAGGCGCTTCGTGGGCGAGGTTTCGAGCACCGGTGAGTATCTGCCCGTTGTCTTCCTGCTAAAGGAACTGGAGTACCGCGACGGCATGGTGTGGCCGCACCGTCCGCAGGTAATCGCCATGCCGCCGCCCCGTGCCGAGTGCGGAGCAGGCCGCAGTGGCCGGCCGTGGTCCGGCGCGCGTGATTCAGATCAGCCTGCACTCTCCGGAGACGGCGGGAAAGGGCCGCATGATCGTGGGTGCGGTGGTCATCGGCGCGCTTGCTGTGGCGGGGGTGCTCGCGCAGTCGCAGGTTCGCCCGCGCCGTGCCGCGCTTCGCGATGTTTCCTGGCGGGATCTGCGTGCCGGCGACGATGCGCATCTGGTGGAGCGAATTTTGGGCGCCAGCGCGCGCGAGGATTGGGACCCAGGAAAAGGCCGGCTGGAACTGGCGTATCCGCGGCGCGGCTATTCGGTCGTGCTGACTGGACCCAGCCGCGGGGAGGCGCGCTATTCCGGCGTCGTTCCTCTGACTCGATGACCAACGTGCTAAAAACGGCGATCTGGGCGTTCGTGGCCATTGCCGCGGCATTTTGTCTCGGCGCGATCGCGCTGAATCGTGGTGAGCACATCAACAGCATCTGGCTGATTGCCGCGGCCTCCTGCACGTATCTGGTGGGGTATCGCTTTTATGCAAAGTTCATTGCCGCGCGGGTGATGGCGCTGGACGACGAGCGCGCCACGCCGGCCGAGCGCCTGCGCAACGGCCACGACTACGAGCCCACGAACAAGTGGATCGTCTTCGGCCATCACTTTGCCGCCATCGCCGGCCCGGGTCCGCTGGTGGGCCCTGTGCTGGCGGCGCAGTTCGGATTCCTGCCGGGCACGCTGTGGATCATTGTGGGCGCGGTGCTGGGTGGGGCCGTGCAGGATTTCGTGATCCTGTTCGCCTCGCTGCGCCGCGATGGCAAATCGCTGGGCGCCATGGCGCGGGATGAAATCGGCAAGGTTGGTGGCTTCGTTTCGTTGCTTACCGTGCTGCTGATTATGGTGATTCTGCTGGCCGTGGTGGCGCTGGTGGTGGTGAATGCGCTGGTGGGCAGCCCGTGGGGAGCTTTCACCATCCTCGCCACCATGCCAATCGCGCTGTTCATGGGTTTGTATCTGCGTTTCCTGCGCCCGGGCCGCGTGCTGGAATGTTCGGCCATCGGCTTTGCGCTGGTGGTGGCCGGGGTGTTCGGCGGCGAGTGGATCTCGCAGTCCTCGTGGGCGGGCACGTTCACGTTCTCTGGAATTGCCATCGCGTGGGCCATCATTCTCTATGGATTTCTCGCCAGTTCCCTTCCGGTCTGGCTGCTGCTGGCGCCTCGCGATTACCTGAGCACGTTCGTGAAGCTGGGCGTGATCTTTTTGCTGGCTCTCGGTATCCTGCTGGTGCGGCCGGAACTGCAGATGCCCTCGCTTCACGCGTTTTGTGGATGGCAACGGCCCCGTGTTCGCCGGCAAAATCTTCCCGTTCGCGTTCATCACGATCGCGTGCGGGGCGATCTCCGGATTTCACGCCCTCATTTCCTCCGGCACGACACCCAAGATGCTGGCGCGCGAGACCAACGCGCTGCAGGTAGGATACGGCGCCATGCTGCTCGAAAGCTTTGTCGCGATTATGGCGATGATCGCGGCCTGCGTGCTGGACCCCGGCGTTTATTTCGCCGTGAATTCACCCGCCGGCGTGGTGGGCAAGACAGCAGCCGCCGCGGTCTCCACCATCAACGGCTGGGGCTTCCCGTCTGACCGTGGACCAGATGGCGACCATGGCGCGCAGCGTCGGGGAAACCACCCTGTTCAACCGCACGGGCGGCGCTCCTTCGCTCGCGCTTGGGCATGGCGCACATCTTCGCGCGCACCGGCGGCGGCGACGCGGTGATCGGCTTCTGGTACCACTTCGCCATCATGTTCGAAGCGCTGTTCATCCTGACGATCATCGATGCCGGGACGCGCGTGGGCCGCTTCATGCTGCAGGATCTGCTGGGCCACGTCTATCGAACCGCTCGGGCGCGTCAGCTGGATGCCGGGCGTGATCCTGTGCCAGCGCGGCGGTGGTGGGCGCGTGGGGATATTTTCTGATCGCAAGGCGTCCTTGATCCGCTTGGCGGCATCAACACGCTGTGGCCGCTGTTCGGCATCGCGAATCAGTTGCTCGCATCCATCGCTCTCTGCGTTGCGACTACGATCCTGATCAAAATGCACGGCTGGCGCTTCGCATGGGTGACGTTCGTGCCGCTGGTCTGGCTGGTGACCGTTACTTTCACCGCGGGCCTCGAGAAGATCTTCTCACCGCTGCCGCGCGTCGGCTTCCTGGCGCAGGCCAGTCAAACAGCCGGCCGCACCGCTTTCAATGCGCGTTTGGACGCGGTGGTCACCGCCGTGTTCCTGGTTTTAGTGGCAGTGATTCTGCTGGATTCGCTGCGGGTCTGGGCGGGAATACTGCTGGGCACCGGCGAGCGGCAGGTGCGCGAGACGCCTTTTCAGACCACCCGGCTGCGGACGGAGGAATTATGAAACTGCTCCGTTTTTTGCGCGATCTGCTGCGCGAACTGGGCGATGAGACGGCGTACCGCCGGCATCTGCACCTCACCGGACGCGCGCATTCCGGCGCGGAGTGGCGGCGCTTCGCCGACGAACGCATGGGGGCCAGGTATCACCGGGCGAAGTGCTGTTGAAGGCCTTTGTTCTCCATCTGGCAGCCTTCTTCGCCTCGCTGGGAGGCGTTGGGCTCTTTCTGTTTGGCATCATCGATTCTTCGTTTTTCTTTATGCCGCTCGGCATCGATCTGCTGCTGGTCAGTCTGACGGCGAGGCACCACGAACGGATGCCCTACTATGCGGCCATGTGCGCGGCCGGCTCCGTAATCGGCTGCTTCACCACGGATTGGGTGAGCCGCAAGGGCGGGGAAGCGGGACTGGAAGGCCGCGTCTCCCCAAAGCGTTTGGCCTATGTACAAAAGCAGATGGAAAAACGCGGGGGCGTGGCGCTGTCGGTGGCTTCCATGATGCCGCCCGGTTTTCCGTTCACGCCGGTCATCGTGGTGGCCGCGGCGCTTAAATATCCGCGCGCCAAACTGCTGACCATCGTCGGGATTTCGCGCTGCGTCCGCTTCGCGATCGAGGGCGTGCTGGCGATTACGTTCGGCAAACGCATCCTGCAGATCGCAAAAGAGCCCGCGGTGCAGTGGGTGATCTTTGGGCTTGTGATCATCTCCATTGTGGGGAGCGCCTGGTCGCTTTACTCCTGGTTTAGCAAAGGCAAGCGGTCTAAGGCGCAGAACTCGGCACAATGAACAACCGCTCGGTTCCCGCGAACGTGGTGCTTCCGCACAATGTTTACGAGGACATCGCGGCGGCGATTGAATGGCTGACGGAAACGACCGCCCGGCCTAGACGCGGCAGCATCGCTGGCTCTTCTCGCAGCATGTGCGCGATGTGAGCCCGGACGAATGGGGCGCCGTAATCGCCGGACGGTAGCCCGAGCTTCGCTTGCGGCGGACCCCCGGTCCGCTATATCGTCATCTGGTGACCATCACTCGCCGTTCCGTACTTGCCGCCGTCTCCGCGGCCGCCGCCGCAAGCGCTCAGACCACGCGAGCCGTCAGCTGGAAGCCCCGTCTGGGTGTTCTGTGCAACTATTCCGAAGCGAATCTGGAGTTCGTCAAGGCCGAAGGGTTCACCAGCATGCAGCTGCGCATCAACCCCGATAAGGTGGACGATGCCGCCATCGCCGCGATCAAACAGAAGATTCAGCGCTCCGGTCTTTACGTCTCCTCGCTGGCCTGTGACGGCAATCATATCGACCCGGATCCGGCTGCGCGCGCGCGCCAGAACCAGTACGCGGTGAAGTGCATCGAGCTGTGCGGCAAACTGGGCATCCCGAATATCGGCGGACAATCCGGGACCATCAAGGGACGGCCGCTGCAGGAGCAGGTGGACGAGATCGTCCGCGTCTACAACGAGAAATATTTTCCGGCGTGCCAGAAGAACAACGTGCGCATTCTGTGGGAGCCGTATGCCGGCGGTCCGAACATCGGCACCGGTCCGGTGGGCTGGGAGGCGCTGTTCAAATCGTTCGGCAACAGCCCGTATGTGGGTCTGCAGTTCGATCCTTCGCACCTGGTGTGGCAGTTCATGGACCCGGTGCAGGCTGCGCGCGATTTCATCGACAAGATCTACGACGTGCATCTGAAAGATACGGAAATTCTGTGGCACGTTTTGCGGCGCACGCGGGATTCAGCCGCCCAATAACCAGCGCTGGTGGCGCTTCCGCATTCCTGGCGAAGGCTCAGTGGATTGGAAAGGTTTCTTCGCCGTGCTTGCCGAAGCGCGCTACAACGGCGCGATGAACATCGAGAACGAAGATCCCTTCTATGAGCCGTCGTATACGAATGGAGATTTCACGGAGCAGTTCAAGCGCGGCTTTCACACGGCGCACCAGTTCCTGAAGACGATGGTTCCGGAACTTACGGCGTAACCGCTGCCAGCACAGCGCGGGCAGCATTGTAGCCCGGCGCACCCATCACGCCGCCTCCGGGGTGTGTTCCGGAGCCGCACAGATAGAGGCCGGGCACATGCGTCGTGCAGCTGAACCGATTTTGGAAGAGCTGATCCGCCGCCAGCTCGCCGTGGAAAATGTTGCCGCCGGTGATGCCGAAGCGGCGCTCCAGATCGAGCGGCGAGAGCACCTGGCGATGCAATATCAGCGAGCGAAAGCCCGGCGCGTACTCTTCGATTACGTCCATCACGCGGTCGGCGTAGGGGTCGCGCAGGTCGTCCCATGAGCCGTCCCGCAGCGTGTAGGGCGTGTATTGCAGGAAGATGCTCATCACGTGTTTGCCGGGAGGTGCGAGCGTGGGGTCGTACATGCTGGGGATGCCGATCTCGAGCATGGGATTCTGCGAAGGCCGGCCCTCGCGCGCATCGTTCCACGCGCGTTCCACATAGTCGACGGACGGGCAAAGGTGAATGGTGGCGCGATGCTGCGGACCAGGCGTGCCGGGCAGAGCGCGAAAATCCGGCAGTCCGTCGAGCGCCAGATTGATCTTCATCGAGACACCTTCGGAACGCCACGCGTGGGTGCGTCCATCGGGTTGGCCGAGGAGCCGCTGAAACGTGGCGCACGGATCCAGGTTCGAGAGCACGGCCTCCGCCTCGATTTCCTCGCCACCTGCCAGCGCGACTCCTTTCGCGGCGCCCGCACGCATCAGGATGCTTTTTACGGGAGCATTCAAACGAATCTCCGCTCCAAAGCTGCGCGCTGCGGAGGCGATCGCTTCCGAAAGCGCGCCCATCCCGCCGTGCACGTAGCCCCACAGCCCGCGACGCCCCGCCGCCAGGCCCATGCAGTGATGCAGCAGAACGTACGCGGTGCCTGGCGTTCGCGGGCCGCCGTTTGCTCCGATTACGCCGTCGGTCGCCAGCGTCACTTTGATTTCGGGCGATTCGAACCAGCGATCCAGAAATTCCTCGGCGCTCAGTTCCAGCAACTCACTCAATTCAGCGGAAGGGGCCGGCGAGGAGGAGAACTCGAGCGTATCCATCTCCTCCGCCAGCCTTTCGAGATAAGCATCATAAGCCGCCAGAGCTGCGGCATCGCGCGTTGAGAAGCGCGCAAACTCCGCGACCGTCCGCTCCGGGTGCTGCCACATAAACAGGTGCCGGCCGTCGGGAAAAGGCGTGAAGAAGGGTGGGTCCTTCGGATACACGCGGTAGCCGAATTCCGCCAGATGGAGATCGCGAACGATTTCGTCGCGCAACAGGCTCACCAGATACGCGCCTGTCGAGACCTGAAAGCCCGGCCACAGCTTTTCGGTCACGGCGCAACCGCCCGGCAGTTCGCGGCGCTCCAGCACCAGCACCCGTCGTCCGGCGCGCGCGAGATACGCGGCCGCAACCAGTCCGTTGTGGCCGCCGCCGATGATCACCGCATCCCACTTCTTCACAGTTCGATGATAGGCATACGCTGGAGTTATGAACGACACTCGCCCGGGCCGGCAACTTCGGCTCATCCTGCTGGCAGGATTTGGCGGCCTGCTCGCCCTTCTGCTCATCGCCGGGCTGGACGCGCTTTCCGTGCTCCAGCGCTTGTACGCGTCGCAGGAGGCGGCCAGCAACGCGTTTCTCTCGCGCAACGAATCGCTTCTCGCTTTTCGCACTTATCTGGATCAGTACGGCGAACATGTGCAGCAGTACTTCCTGGCGAGCGGGCCGGACAGCGACTTTCCCGTGCTGGCAAAACGGCTCGCCCTCGCGCTGGCCTCTTATCCTCCGGACCGGCAGCCTGAAGAAAGCGCGCTGTTGGCATCGCTTCAGGCCATGGTTCAGGAACAGCAGCAGGCCGTGGATGGTGGCATCGCGCAGGCCAAACAAATCGACCACGACCGGATGAACCGCTATTTGTGCCAGCAGGTGCTGCCGGCGCGCGCTCGGCTGCTGGAAGCCACCGGCCAGATTGCCATCTGGAACCACGAACGCTTCCGCGGGGAGGACGCCGCTCTGCTCACGCAGTTCAGCACGCTGCGGGGAAATCTGGCGAAGCTGCTGGTGATCATGCTGACCTGCGGTTTGGTGCTTGCCATCGGAAGCATCGTGTACATTGCGCGGCAGGATCGCGAGGCGCGCGTGCGCTATACGGAGTTGTCCGAAAGCCGCAATGCGCTGTCGGAGCTTTCGGCCAGGCTGCTGGACGCGCAGGAAGAAGAGCGCCGCTCCATCTCGCGCGAACTGCATGACGAAGTGGGCCAGTCCCTTGGGGCGCTGCTGGTGGATGTGGGGCGGCTTTCCACTTTGGTGGCGGAGGACGATGCGCCCGTGCGGGAACAAATTGGGAAGATCAAATCCGTGGCGGAACGGTCAGTGAATTCGGTGCGCAACATCGCGCTGTTGCTGCGGCCCTCCATGCTGGACGATCTCGGATTGGTCGCCGCGGTGGAGTGGCAGGGACGCGAAGTGTCCCGCCGCAGCCAGATGGAAGTGGAAATCGAGAGCGAAGGCGTTTCAGACGATCTGCCGGAGGAACTGAAGATCTGTGTGTACCGGGTGACGCAGGAGGCGCTGAACAATGCCGCTCGGCATTCCGGCGCTCGGCATGCCTGGGTCGCCCTCCGCCAAAGCGGTAGCGGCATCTCAGTGACGGTGCGCGATGACGGGCAGGGCTTCGACCCCGAACGCACGCGAGGGCTGGGTCTGCTGGGGATGGAGGAACGGGTGCGACGGCTGGGCGGAACGCTGACCGTGGAATCAGCACCGGGCAGGGGAACGACGCTGAAGGCGGAGTTGCCCGCGCGATGAAGGAAACACGGGTAGTGCTTGCGGACGATCACAAACTGATGCGCAGCGGGCTGCGGCTGGTGATGGAACGGCAGCCGGGGCTGGTGGTGGTGGGCGAGGCGGACGACGGCCGCCAGGCGGTGGCCATGGCGGAATCGCTCAAGCCGGATGTGATGGTGATGGATATCGGAATGCCGAATCTGAATGGCATTGAGGCGGCGCGGCAGATTACCGAAGCGAACGCTGCCATCGCCATCATCATGCTGAGCATGCATTCCGACGAAGGGTATGTGCTTGCGCGCACTGAAGTCCGGAGCGAAGGCGTATCTATTGAAGGATTCGGCGGAAGCGGACCTGAGCCGCGCCATTCAGGCGGTAACCGAGGGCAAATCGTTCTTCAGTCCGGCAGTGAGCAAGGTGCTGCTGGACGATTACGTGCGCAAACTGCAGCGGGCCGGAGTGGAAGATTCGTGGGACCTGCTATCCGCGCGGGAACGCGAAATTCTGCAACTGGTGGCGGAGGGGAAATCGAGTAAGGAAGTGGCGAACCTATTGCACCTGAGCGTCTACACGGTGGAGACGCACCGTTCCAACATTCTGCAGAAGCTGAATCTGCGCGGAATGCCGGAACTGATTCTCTACGCGGTGCGAAAGGGCCTGATTTCGTAGGGCGCCTCTCCGCACCGCGCCGGAGCTGGTTACTGCGCAGCCGGAGGAGGCGGCGCGTGACGGACGTGTTCGGGACGGGCATTGCCATCCGGCGCCGGCGGGGGTCCGCCCGGACGTCCGAAGCCGCCGCCGCGCGACATCATGCGATCGAATTTGGCCTGCTGGTCGGCCGTCAACGTCTGGCGAAATGCCGCGTCTGCTTTGCTTTCGGCGGACATCTGCTTGGCCATGAGAGTACCGATCTGCAGCGAAGCCTGGTCGATGGCGACGGTATCGTTCTTCTGCACCGCGGCCTTCAGCGCTTCATGCGCCTGCCTCATAGTGGCGTGCATCGCGGTGCTGGTTTTGCGCGAGGCGTCGTAAATTGCCGTGGCGCGGGTTTTCTGATCGTCGGTGAGGGAGAGCCGCTTGGCCAAACCTTCTACATGCCCGCGAGGGCCGGGCCCGGGAGGCTGGGCGGAAAGAGTGGAGAGCGAGATAGCCGCAACAACCGCTGCGTAACTGAATAATCTCATCATGAAGACAGCCTATCGGCTTTCCGCCGGGGCAGGTGTAAAGAGTCTGTAAACTCAGCGGGGGAATTAGACGTTAAAGTTCAAATCAACGTTTCCGCCCGAAATGATGGCTCCGACAGCACCAATGCCCGGGGGCAGTTTGCCGAAGAGGATCGCGGCGGCGGCGGCCGCACCGCTCGGTTCCACGAGAATCTTCATGCGCAGCAGCAGGAACCGCATCGTCTCGCGCAGTTCGTCGTCAGACACCAGCAAAACGTTCTCCACCAGTTCCCGCACAATCGGGAACGTGATTTTACCCGGCGAGAGCGTGCGCAGGCCGTCGGCAATGGTGTTAGGCGGAGGGATCTGGATCCGTTCACCGGCCTGGAATGAAAGAAAATAGTCGTTCCCTAGTTCCGGTTCCGCGCCGAAGATGCGGATCGCGGGATTGATCTCTTTCGCGATAAGAGCGCAGCCGGCCGTCAGTCCGCCGCCTCCCAGACACGTGACCAGCGCATCCAGATGCGGAACGTCTTCCAGTAGTTCGAGCGCTGTCGTGCCCTGCCCGGCCACGATCAGGGCGTGGTCGTAAGGAGGCACCAGCGTGGCTCCCGTGCCTTCTAACAGGCGCGCGGCGATTGCCTCACGGTCTTCGCGCATGCGGTCGTAGGTGACGATCTTTGCGCCGAGTTCGCGGGTCGGCTCCATCTTGGATTGCGGCGCGTCGCTTGGCATCACGATGGTCGCGGGCGCACCCACATGCTTGGCCGCAATCGCCACACCCTGCGCGTGATTGCCGGAGGAAAACGCCACCACGCCACGCGTGGCTTCTTCGGGCGAGAGAGAAAGGATCAGGTTCGATGCGCCGCGCACCTTGAAGGAACCGCCGCGCTGGAAGTTCTCGCATTTGAAGAAAACCGAGCTTCCTGTGCGCTCGTCAACGCTGCGCGATGTCATGACGGGGGTGCGGCGCGCCAGCGGACGGATCCGCAGCGAAGCCTCCGACTACCATGGTCGCGGTGGGTGCCGTCATCGAGCGGTCTGCAATTCCAACTTACGCTGACGCAGCTGCTGAACGCGTTCCTGATGTTCCTGGTACAGTGTCGCGAACCCCGCCCAGTAATAGCCGCCCACGAACAGGCCAAGGAACGGGATGGACAGGTAAGTTTGCGCTCTGCGATGGCGAAGATCACCATGCCGAGGAAATAAGTTCCGAACAGCAGTTCCGCATAAGGCAGCCATCCGCTGCGGCGCCGATATTTCTTCTGACTGGTGCGGCGCACCGGCTGGGTGCCTTCGATGGCGTACTTCGGCGTGCGGACGAAGCTGGTCTCCACGCCGAACAACGCCTCCAGAACGGCGCGGGTATTGATGATGGTGAGCGCCACGCCCACAGCCATCAGCATCGGCAGCATGAAGAACGAACGCTTCCAGTTTTTCGGATACAGTTCGCGCTGGGCGATCACGTAAAACGCCGAGATCGACCAGAACGACGCGACAATCAGCGGCACATCGAGAAACACCATCTGCAGCCAGCCCATGTAAAACCGCACGATCATCACCGGCAGCATCAGCGCCGAGACCACGATCATCAGCGGATAGGAGATGTTCGGGGTGAGATGCAGGAAAGCTTCGGCCTTGACGCGGAACGGAATCTTGGCGCTGCAGGATGGAGGGCAGCAGTTTGCGCGCGCACTGGGTCAGGCCCTTGGCCCAGCGGGATTGCTGCACCTGGAAGCCGTGCATTTCCACCGGCAGTTCCGAAGGGCAATGCAGACCCGGCAGATAGACGAAGCGCCAGCCTTTTAACTGCGCGCGATAGCTCAGGTCCGAATCTTCGGTAAGCGTGTCGTGCTGCCAGCCGCCGGCATCGGCAATCATGGCTTTTCGCAGAATCCCGGCGGTTCCGTTGAAGTTGAAGAACAGCCCGGCGCGCGACCGCGCGCCATGCTCCAGAACGAAATGGCCGTCCAGCAGCATCGCTTCCACTTCGGTCAGGAAGTTGTAATCCTTATTCAGATAGCTCCAGCGCGTCTGCACCACGCCGACGGTGGGATCGGCGAAATGGTGGACGGTGCGGGTCAGAAAATCGACCGGCGGAATGAAATCGGCGTCGAAGATCGCCACGAATTCGCCGGTCGCCGATTGCAAGCCTTCCTGCAGCGCGCCGGCTTTGAAACCCGCGCGGTTGGTGCGGTGCAGGTACACGATCGGGTGGCCCATGGCCTGATACTTCTGCACCAGCGCTTCGGCGAACGGGTGCGTATCGTCGGTCGAATCGTCGAGCACCTGAATCTGCAGCAGTTGCTTCGGGTACTCCACCTTCGTGGTTTCGTCGATCAGCCGCTCCACCACATAGCGCTCGTTGTAAAGAGGAAGCTGGATGGTGACGCGCGGAAGTTCCGTAAAGCGCAACGGTGGTTCACCCGTCGCTTTCCGGCGATTCTTGAAATAGGTGTGGATGACTTCGTAGCGATGCAGGCCGTAGAGGGACAGAATACACAGCATGCCGAAGTACGGGACTAAAATCGCCCAATCGAACCAACTCAGGGTATGGATGTCGGCAAAAGTGCGGTCCGCCAGACCATGGCGCAGCTGATCGAAAGCACCGGCTGCCAGCATGGCGAAGGGTGGTTGCATAGAGTACGGCCGTGCAGCCGCTGCATTTAGTGTAAACTGTTTTGACTAAAACGCTCTAAGTCCTTTACTCTCGGCCCGGAACCGTGTAGCATCGAACAAATCGGCACTTCCACGTCTGAACGGTCGTTTCATTTCATTTTTGGGGGCAAATTCTTATGTTTCGCGTGAAAAGTGTCTTTTTCGCGGCGTTCCTCGCCGCTGCAGCGCCCGGGCTTTTAGCTCAATCGACCTCTACTTTGCAAGGCACTGTTTTTGACAGCTCACACGCGGTGGTGCCAAAAGCGGAAGTGACGCTGGTGAATCCGGCAAACGGAGCGAAGCGCGTGGAAATGTCCGGCGACGACGGCACATTCCGGTTCACGCAGATCCAGCCGGCGGTTTATTCGGTGACGGTCAAGTCCGCAGGTTTCACCACCGCGGTTTATCCGAAGGTGGACGTGGAAGTTTCGACCACAGCGGATCTCAAAGTTACCCTGAGTGCCGGCGCACAGACCGATATGGTGACCGTGGATGCCAGCGCGCCGCTGATCGATACGCAGAAGACGGAAGTCGGCATGTCCATCACGCCGAACGAGGTGGAAAACCTTCCTTTGAACGGCCGCGACTTCGCCAATCTGGCGTTTCTTGCGCCTGGCGTAAAGCCGGTGAACGCATACGACCCCACCAAAGCCCGCGTGGCGGTGTTCGCCACGAACGGCTCCACCGGCCGCAATGTCAACGTGACGGTCAACGGCGTGGATGACAAGGACAACACCGTTGGCGGCCCGGTGATGCAGCTGCCGCTCGAAGCCGTGCAGGAATTCAGCATCAGCACGCAGCGTTTCTCGGCGGCGAACGGCCGCAGCTCGGGCTCGGCCATCAACCTGGTAACGAAGTCCGGCACCAACCAGTTTCACGGTGCGCTGTTCCTGTTCGAACGCGACACCACCATGAACGCCGACGACTATATCTCCAAGCAGGGCAACCAGCCGACGCCTCCGTTCAGCCGCCAGCAGTATGGCGGATCGTTTGGCGGGCCGATCGTCAAGGACGATACGTTCGCGTTTTTCGCCATCGAGCGCACGCGCGAAGCCACCGCTCTGCAGGTGAATGCGAACGCATTCGCGCAGCTGACCCTGGCAGTGCCGCTGGGCGCGGTTCCCGCGCAGACGATTCCCACTCCGTACAACGATCAGCGCTACACCGGGCGTTTGGACCATCGCTTCAGCCCGAGCGAGTCTTTCTTCTTCACCTATAACTCCCAGGCCAACCGCGGCCTGAACGATCAGGCCGGTTCGACCAACGATCTGACCGCCGGAAACTTCACCACCAACCAGCTCATCCTTTCGAACGCAACGCTGAACTCGGTGCTGAGCCCTTCCATGGTCAATTCGTTCACGGCCGGCTATCAGTATTGGAACAACCTGATCGATTCCGATAAGAAGGTGCCCTACATCTCGTTCCCCAGCGCGGCGCTTCGGAACGAACCCCAACGTTCCGCAGCAGTCCTATCAGTCGAAATGGCAGTTCCGCGACGATTTCTCGGTCACTAAGGGCAAGCACAGCTTCCGCATGGGCTTCGATTTCGTGAACCTGCCGAAGCTCGGCGGCTTCTTCATCTCCAGCGGTACTCTGCAGGTTGGGTTTCAGGACGATCCCACCCTCATTCTGAGCAACCTCACCAAGTACCCGAACGGTTTTTCCACTCCCGGCGCCGTAACGTCGATGTCCATCTCGAATGGCAACGCGTACTTCTCCAGCAAGAACGCGCGCATGCTGGGCTTCTACTTCCAGGACGACTGGAAGGTGACGCCGCGGCTGAGCCTGAATCTTGGCGTTCGCTGGGACCGTGATTTCGATCTGAACGGCGGCCAGACGCAGGGGCTGGACAAGACCTACCTCGCGTTGAAAGCCGTCGGAAGCCCGTTCGCGGCAGGATTGCCGAAGGACGACAACAAGGATTTCAGCCCGCGCGTCGGTTTCGCGTATGACATTACCGGCAGCGGCCACCATGTGCTGCGCGGCGGCTACGGCATCTATTTCGATCAGATCTTCCAGAATATTCCCCTGTTCACGGAGCAGCAGGAAAACTCCACCATCTTTACCTCGGTGCTCAATCTGACCAGCTCGGGCCCCGGAGATACGGGAGCCTCCGTGGTCCCGGGCGTGGGCAAGCTGCTTTCGCAGTATCGCTACGGAGTGGACCCGCTGCCCACCATCCCCACGCCTTCCGCCAATCTGCCGGCGGGCGCCACCGGGCGTCTGGTGGATCCGAATTATCACAACCCCTACAACCAGGAATGGAACCTGGGCTACTCCTTCCAGCTGACGCCGAACGACGTCATCGAAGTGGAAGGCATCCATACGCTCGCGCTGCGCGAATCCAAGCGGCAGAATATCAACGCGATCAATTACCTGACTGGTGCGCGCGTCTACGATGCGGCGTTTGTGGCGGCGGGGCTGCCGAAGCTGGCCCAGATCGTGGTTGAATCCTCCATCGGCCGTTCGCGGTACGACGCTCTGAACGTTGCCTTCCGTCACCGGATGAGCCGGCACGTCAGCGTGAACGCCAATTACGTCCGCTCGCGCGCGCTGGGTTACACCGGCGGTGCGGCGAACTTCAGCAACGTCTCGCCCAATCCGAACCTGTTGTTCAGCCCGTCTGAACTGGGACCGACGCCCAGCGATGAGCCCAACCGTTTCGTCTTCAGCGGCACCTACGAAGGACCGTGGGGCATCCACATCGATCCGATTATGCAGTGGGCCTCAGGCCGTCCTTACAATGCCACCGAAGGCGTTGACGTGTACGGATTCGGCGGCGGCAACGGCTCCTGGCGCGCAGTGGTGCCCACCGCGACTCCGGCGGCCTACACTTACACCAAGGCTTACACCGCTGCGCAGCTGCGCGCCGGCCTGGCCGATGGCTCGCTTGAAACGCTGCCCTACGATGCGTTCCGCGGCGCGAAGTTCTTCCAGTTCGATCTGCGCGTCAGCAAGGTATTCATGATTCGCGAGAGGCATCGTGTCGAACTGATCGCGAACCTCTATGACGTGACCAACCACGCCAACTTCGGTACGTCGTACAGTACCAGCATCCGGTCGTCCACGTTCGGACAGCCGACCGGCTACCTGTCTTCGAGCGGCGTGATTGTTCCTCACGCGTTCTCGGCCGAGATGGGCTTCCAGTACCGCTTCTAAGCGAGCAGCTCGCGGTAGCACTTTTCGTACTGCGGGATGATTTCGTCTGTACAGAATCGCGTCAGCGCCGTTTCCCGCGCCGCTGACGCGATTCCTGCGAATAGATCGCCATCCGTCAGAAGCGCCAGAACGCGCTTCGCCTGGGCTTCCACATCGCCCACAGCTTCCAAAAAGCCATTCACTCCATCGCTGACCAGTTCCGGCACGCCGCCGACGCGGGTCGCCACAGGCGGTACGCCGCACGCCATACCTTCCAGAGCGGCCAGCCCAAACGATTCCATTTCGCTCGGCATCAGCAGCACGTGTGCCAGCGGAATCAGGCGTTCCACATGATCGCGCTTGCCGAGAAAGCTGACATGGCGTGAGACTCCCAGTTCGCGCGCCAGATGCTCGGCAGGGCCGCGTTCCGGACCATCTCCGGCCATCAGCAGATGGGCCGGATAACTCTCGCGTACCAGCGCGAGGATGCGGATGCAATCAAGCACGCGCTTGACTGGCCGGAAATTCGAAAGATGAAGGATCAGCTTTTCGCCGTCCGGTGCGAACTGCCGCGCGCCTTCCTTGTCGTGATCCGGCTGGTACAGCTTGCAGTTCACAAAGTTATGGATCACGCGAATTTCGTTGCTGATCCCGAAGACCCGCACTGTTTGTTCCCGCAGATTGTCGCTGATTGAAGTCACGCCATCAGATTTCTCAATGGAAAACTTCGTGATAGGGAAATACGAGCGGTCGAGACCGACCAGCGTGATGTCTGTGCCGTGCAGGGTGGTGATGAACGGCAGCCGGCGCTTCGCTTCCAGCATCTGCTGCGCCAGAAGCGCGGAGATGGAATGCGGGATCGCATAGTGGACATGCAGCAGATCCAGCGCGTGTTCCTCCGCCACTTCGGCCATGCGCGAGGCCAGTGCAAGCGAATACGGCGGGTACTGGAAGAGCGGGTAATTGGAAACTTCCACCTCGTGGTAGTTGATATTGGCGGCGTTGGCGTCCAGCCGGATGGGATTCGCGTAGGTGATGAAGTGGATCTCATGGCCCCGCATCGCCAGTTCAAGCCCGAGTTCCGTCGCGACGATGCCGCTTCCGCCGTACGTGGGATAGCATGTGATGCCGATTTTCATCTGATCTCTCCTGCGCCGATCCGGCCGTGAAGATTTTCGTCGGGGGAGGCGACATCGCCGCCGCCGAACCAGAGGCGCACCCGCGCCTTTTCCACCATCACCGCCGGGTCGCAAAGCACGCGCGCATTCCAGGCCTGCGCACCCGCGATCGTGCGGAAGCGCTGCCAGTGCACGCCGTCCCGTGAGCCAGCCAGTCCCAGCGTCCGAACCTCGTGCGGGTCGCGGCCCGTGTACAGCATCCAATAGGAGCGATTGGCCTGCCAGACAGCTGGTTCGCCCAGTCCGTTGGCTTCGGCGTCGCCGGCCGGGTCCAGAATTGGGTTCGTTCTGAGTTTTTCCCACCGCACGCCGTCGCGGGAGCGGGCGAGACCCAGCCGCTGGACGCGCGCGCGGTCCTGCCCCAGATAGTAAAGATAAAGCCAGTCGCCTATTAAGAACACATACGGATCGGCCACGGCGCGCTCGTCCCAGCTGCCCAGCGGACCCAATGGCACCACCGGCTTCGCCTCCCTGCTCCACGTGCGGCCGTCCGGCGAACGAGCCAGTCCGATCTGCGGACGGTCGCGCGGGCCCGCCTGATACCAATACCAGAATTTGTTTTCACGAAACAAAGCCGATCCGTTGGCGGCGATGTAGGAACCTTCCCACGTTCGCGAATCGGGCGACAGCACGCGGCCCGTTTTGCGCCACGCCACGCCATCAGACGATTGCGCGAGGCCCGTATGCCACGTGCGGCCGTCGAACCCGGAATAGAAGTTCAGGTACAGCCCATCTTTCATCACCACGGACGGATTCAGGACATCTCCGGAATCCCACGAACCGGCTGTCGGGTCCAGAACCGGAACTGCGCTCAGTTCAACTGCCGGGGCGACGCTCGCGCCCGCAAGCACCGGCAGCGTGAAATCGGCATAGCGGCCGCACCCGGCCAGCAGCAGGCAGAGATACGCGCTAGCGCTGATACAGGAAAATCGTATGACTGCGGCCCTCTCCGTCGTCGTCGATGGTTTCGGTTTTTACCGGAGTCCAGCCACTGAACTCGAAGTCATGCGCCACAACGCGGGCTCCCTTTTTCAGCTGCTTTTCCAGCATGGGCCGCACCTTGTCGTTGGAACTGGGCAGCAGGTACACAGTCACCAGATCGGCGGTGGTGTAATCCTGCGCGAAGATGTCCCCGCAAATGATATGAGCCGAATCCTGCAGCTTCAGCTTCTTAATGGCCTCTTCGCTGGACCGGCAAAGATCGGCATCGTATTCCACGCCCACCGCCTCGGCCTTGAACCGTTGCGCCGCCACGATCACAATCCGGCCATCACCGCTGCCGAGGTCGTACATCTTTTCATCGGGCCGCAAGTGCCCAAGCTCCAGCATCCGGTTGACGATACTCAGGGGCGTTGGATAATACGGGGCCAGTTTTTCCACCTGGGGGGCGCTGGCCGGGGCCTGTGCGAACAAACCTGCTGTCACCAGGAAGGCAACCCAGAATTTCATGCGATGTTACTCCACAATGGTCTTCCACCCGCGGCGCGAGAAGTCCCAGTAGATAACCAGGCCGGCCACGACCGCGGCCGCGAGAAAGGCCACGCCGGTACCGGTTTCCTTCAGAATCACTTTCCCTGAGCCAAACAGAGCGCCGTAAATCAGGATGCACCCGCAGGCCCAATCCAGCAGATTCCAGCCGAAGTCACGCGCCGGGGGCACGTCGGGCGCAAGGACCGCAACCGGTCCCCAGCCCACCAAGGAAGGGCGCACGCGCCGGTAAAACGAGAGCAGTTTCGGCATGGGCTCGGGCGCTGTCAGGAACGTCGCGGCCAGCCAGACCACCGTGGTGACGCCCACCGTGACCAGCATGATTTTGGCGAACTGCACCGGGTCGTCGCTGGAGAAGCCGAAAGTAGTCTGCATTGCGATCGAAACAATAAACGCGCTGACCATGGCCGAAACCTCGCTCCATGCGTTGATCCGCCACCAGTACCAGCGCAGAATCAGGACGGTTCCGGTCCCCGCGCCGGTCAGCAGCAGGAGCTTCCAGGCGCCCGCGATGGAATCCATATAACGCGTGATCACCGCGGAAACAATGGTCAGGAACACGGTGGCGAACTGCGAGATCAGCACATAGTGCCGGTCGGTCTCGCTGGGTTTCAGGAAGCGCTTGTAAAAGTCGTTCACCAGATAGCTGGCGCCCCAGTTCAGCTGCGTGCCGATGGTGGACATGAAAGCCGCGGCAAAGGCTGCCACCATCAGCCCGCGAAGGTAAGGCGGCAGGTAGTCGATCATCACCCGCACATAACCCGTCTCGGGATCTGCCAGATTCGGATAGAGGATCACGGACGCCAGACCCACCAAAATCCATGGCCACGGACGCAGCGCGTAATGCGCCACATTGAACCAAAGTGTGGCGAGCAGAGAGTTGCGTTCGTCCTTGGCGCTGAACATCCGCTGGGCGATATAGCCGCCGCCGCCCGGCTCCGCTCCTGGATACCAGGTGGCCCACCAGTTGACGGAAATATACACAAGGAAGGTGATCATCGGCATCCAGGCGGAATGCAGATCCGGCACAAAGCTGAGGGCGGACCCAGCGGTACCCGTGGCAAGCCCCTTGGCGCGATCGATGACCGCGAGCTTTTGTTTCATCTGGTCAATGCCGCCGACGGCAGCCACCGCGGCCACGGCCAGCACGATCACCATGCTCATCTTCACCGCGAACTGGAACATGTCCGTCACCAGCACACCCCAGAGCCCCGAAAGCACCGAAATGGCTGATGTGATGGCGATGATCCCGACCACAATCAGGAGCGCCGTATCCTTATCAATGCCAAGGACCAGCATCAAAATCTTGACCATGGCGAGATTCACCCAGCCGAGAATGATGCAGTTGATCGGAATGCCCAGGTAAAGCGCGCGAAAGCCTCGCAGAAACGCCGCCGGCTTGCCGGAATAGCGCAGTTCCGCGAACTCCACGTCGGTCATCACTCCGGCGCGGCGCCACAATCGCGCGAAAAGGAAGACTGTGAGCATGCCGCTCGCGACGAAGTTCCACCACAGCCAGTTGCCCGCAACGCCGTTGCGAGCCACCATGCCGGTGACAGCAAGCGGAGTGTCCGCGCCAAAGGTGGTGGCCACCATGGAAGTGCCCGCGAGCCACCAGGGAATGTTGCGTCCGCCGAGGAAGAACTCGCTCATGTTCTTTCCGGCGCGCGCCTTGTAGTAAAGGCCGATTCGCAATATTGAAGAGAAAATACCCGACGACCACGACCAATCGAGCAGGGTCAGCTTCATCGGTTTCCACCGGCGGCTGTGGAAAACTCTGTGAAATCAGGGCTGCGGAAAGGGTCTGGCCCCGGTCTGCAATATTCCCGTAACAAAATGCACATCAGTTCAGCAGGCGTCAAAATCAAACCCAAACCTGTTGCAAAGGAACACCTTTGCGGCACAATTCACAGCTCGCCGCGTCGGCATAATAGCTCGCCTCCAGCTTCGCCAGGTAATAAAGCGGCAGGTCGCCAAACTCTTTGGTTTGGGGCGTGGGCTGATAGATCAATAACGGCAAGCCCGACGACCTTCGCTCCGTAGGCCTCCAGCAGTGCCCGCATCTCGGTGAGCTTGTTCCCGGAGCGAAGGATATCGTCGACCAAAACGACCTGCTCTCCCTCATCCGGCTGAGCGAACTGACGGAAGCGCATGGCCTGATTCTCGTTCTCGCGCTCGGCCCAGTAGACCTGTTTGGCGCGCAGCGCTTCGCAGACGCCATACGCGACAGGCAGGCCGCCCGTGGCCGGCGCCACGATCGAAAGTTGAGGGATGATGGCGCGGATTTCCGGAGTTCGAGCGAAGCAGCCGGCTGAGGCCCACGCTCAGCGTACGCGCATTCTGGTAATTCCGCATCGCGAGCGGCACCTGCAGGTATTCGTTCGAGTGCATGCCGCCGGGATATTCGAAGTGGCCATCGCGCAGAGCGCCGGCTTTCGCGCAGAATAGCGACCACTTCATCCTGAGTGGGAAGAAGATGCATGCGGGTTCAGTTTGCTCCCTTGCCGAGCACTACCTGAGGAATGGTGCGGAACATGATCTTCCAGTCGAGGCCCAGAGACCAGTTATCAATGTACTGCATATCCATTTTCATCCACGTCTCGAAATCCACGCGGTCGCGGCCATTCAGCGCCCACAGGCAGGTCAGGCCAGGCCGCATGCGCAGCCGCCGCCGCTGCCACACCTTATACTGCGCCACCTCATCGGGAATGGCCGGGCGGGGACCAACCAGCGACATGTCGCCGCGCAGCACATTGAGCAGCTGCGGCAATTCATCAACGGAGAAGCGCCGCAGGTAGCGGCCGATCCGGGTGAGGCGGGGATCATTGGGAATTTTGGTCGCCAGTTCGCGATGGCTCAGGTGGATCACTTCGGCCTTGCGCGCTTCCGCGTCGGCGCACATCGAGCGGAATTTGTAGAAGGTGAAGCGGCGGCCATTCAAACCGCAGCGCTCCTGGCGGAAGATGACAGGACCGGGCGAGGTCAGCCGGATCAGAAGCGCGGTGAGCAGCAGGAACGGCGCCGTGACCACCAACCCCGTCACAGCAATGGCTATGTCCGTGGCGCGTTTCACCAGGAGCCGGATCTCGTCCTCCGGAGTGGCGGAGAAAGTCAGCAGAGGAGTGGAACCGAGCCGTTCCAGATACATCTCGCTGTTTACGTGAGGGAAGAAGTCAACCGCCACGCGCGTGCGCACGCCTTCTTCATCGCACTGCAAAAACACGTCCTCGAGCGACCGCAGCGTTTCGCTTTCCACGGCGAAGAGCACCTCGTCGATCACGTCGCGGCGCAGCATTTCGGGAAGGTCGGCGAGGGGAAAGACGGGGTAAGGAGCGGTGAGGCGGATTTTCCGCGTGGCTTCGGCGGGTTCGGACGCCAGGAAACCGCGAAGCCGAACGCCCTGGTCGTGGGCCGCTTCCAAAGCCCGGCCCAGGCGCATGGCGCGCTCGCTGACGCCGACGATGACCACGTAACGCAGGGCTCCAAATTCCCGGCGCACCACTCCGACCAGCCGGCGCGCGGCCACGCGAAACACCACCAGCAGAACCAGCATGTAGCCGGTAAAGAAAAAGATAAACGGACGGCTGAGATCCAGCCGCAGCAGGAACTGCAGTAGCACCAGGCCAGCGGCGCCGTAGATCGACTGGCGCAGCGAATCGCGGACAACTACGCGAAGGTCGCCGGAGCCAAGGTTGCTGTACACATCCAGCCAGTAACCCACCAGGACCCAGTTCAGAATGCACAGCCCGAGAACCAGGGCTTCCTTTTCGGCGCTGAAGAAAAACGTGTTGCTGAGCGAGAGGGAAAGGCGGGTCCAGTAAGCGGCCTGGAACGCGGCCGCCGCGAGCACGATGTCGGATAACCCGAACAGCAGCCGCGCTTTGCGGTGTTGGTTACTGAACATCCGCACCCATTGTAGAACCAGCCGGGACGGGATGGTATAGTGAGGGAGTCTTTCCCTCACCCAGGGGCGCGTAGCTCAATTGGCAGAGCAAGTGACTCTTAATCACTAGGTTGTAGGTTCGATTCCTACCGCGCTCACCACAACTGTCAGTAATTTTTCAATCCGGTAAAGCGAAGCTGTAAAGCACGTTCGCCGACGAGACAGCAACATATTGTTTGCCGTCGATCGAGTAACTCATCGGCGAGGATGGAATGCTGGCGCCAGCGCCGAACCGCCAGAGGGCTTTTCCACTGCGAGCGTCAAGGGCAATGAAGTTCCCTTCGTTTGATGCCGCGAAGACCACGCCTCCGGCAGTTGCGAGTACTCCAGGCTGAAGGGCATTTTCGGCGAGTTCGAACTTCCACTGCACTTTGCCGGATTCCGGATCGAACGCCATCACACCCTGCGAGGGTGGTTCGGCATCGCCGGCGGGCGGACGGAAGCCCCCGCCGGAGCCGCGCCCCTGAAATTGCTTGCCGGGCTCAAACGGCGCCGGGCCAATGGAATAGCGGCTGGGTCCGTCGTAGTACATGAAATACATCCAGCCGGTCTGCGGACTGTAAGAAGGAGCCTGAAAGTTCGAGCCTCCTCCCAGAGAAGGGTAGACCGTCACGCCTTCCGGGTTCGCGCGCCAGCCCGGCGTGGTGATGGGCCGGCCCTCTTTGTCCCAACCGCTTACCCACGTGGCGCGGACAAACGGCGATGCGGAGAGCAGCTTCCCATCGGTCCGGTCCAGAACGTAAAACACGCCGTTGCGGTCCGCATGCAGCAGCAGTTTGCGGTTTTGCCCGTGCCATACGCGGTCCACCAGCACCATGTCTTCGGTGGAGTCCCAGTCGTGCGTATCGTTGGGCGTGAACTGGTAATGCCACTTGCGCTTGCCGGTGTCGGGATCGAGCGCGACCACGGAACAGCTGAAGAGATTGTCGCCCTTGCGCACATCGCCATTGATGTCCGGGCCGGGATTGCCGATGGCCCAGAAGAGCGTGTTGGATTCCGCGTCGTAACTGCCGGTGAGCCAGGTGGGCGCGCCGCCGTGCTTCCAGCTGTCGCCTTCCCAGGTGTCATTGCCGAATTCGCCTTTGGAAGGAATGGTGTACCAGCGCCAGAGCCGGTGGCCGGTAGCGGGATCGTAGGCGTCCAGATAGGCGCGGACGCCAAATTCCCCGCCGGAGATTCCCGTCACGATCTTGTCTTTCACCACCAGCGGCGCGGAGGTAATGGTGTAACCCAGCATGGAATCGCCCACCTGCACTTCCCAAAGGAAGGCGCCGGTGCGGGCATCCAGAGCCACCAGCGCGCCATCGAGCGTACCGAAGAACAGGCGATTGCCCAGAATGGTGACGCCGCGGTTCACGCGATTGATTTCGTAAGGATTGACGACCTTCTGCTTGCGTTCGTAGCGCCACAGCTGGCGGCCGGTGCGGGCATCCAGCGCGAGCACCTGAGCGGTTCCGCCCACCGGTCCCGTGGTGTACATGATGCCATCCACCACCAGGGGCACGGATTCCACGATGCCATCCCCGGGAAGCTGAACGGCCCATTTGGCCTGCAGATTTTTGACGTTCGAAGTATTGATCTGGTCCAGCCCGGAATAGTGTCTGCCGCCCAGATCGCCCCAGTAGGTCAGGTAGTTCTGCGGTTCCTTATCGGCATTGCGGATACGGTCCCACGTCAGGCCTTCGCCGGCGCCGCGCTTCGTCAGGTCGCGCCCGTCGAGCGTCTTGAGGTAAGCGACAATGTCCTGAATTTCCGTGGCCGTGAGACGCTTGCTGTAATCGTCCGGCATCAGCGACCTGGGGTCGATATGCAGGGCGGCAAGCCGGGATTTTTCAAGCGAGTGATACTTGCCCGCGGTGTCCACCATCAGGATGGAGAAGGAATCCTGGCCCTTCTGAATCCCGCGAAGTTCCTGGCCATTGTCCAGGCGGGCGGTTACGGTGGAAGGACGCGCGCGAAAACCACGGCCGCGGCCCGGAATGAACTGGTTGGGGTTCGTGATTTTAGCCTGCAGCTGCTGCGCGGGGCTGAGCCCGGCGGCCGAAAGATCCGGACCCACCGCAATGCCAACGCCATTCACCTGGTGGCACTGCGAGCATTGCGCTTTCCCGGCGAAGAGCTGCCGGCCGGCGGCAGCGGAGCCGGCGACCGTCTCATGGGCGGAAGTCGGCGCGGCAACGGGCGCAGAGAGGCTGCGCAGATAAGAGACCACCTGCCAGATCTGGTCCGTCGAGAACTGATTGAAGCCGGGCATTTGCGTGCCCCGGATGCCGGCGCGGATGTTGATGAAGATTTCGCCATCGGCATTGCCATGGGAAAACGTTCCGGTGGCGAGCGAAGGGGCGCGGTCGCCGCGGGCGCCGGAACCATGGCAGGCGACGCACGCCTGGTTGTACAGCGTCTCACCGGCGGCGACCGCCTGCGCATTACCGGAGAACGGGTTCTTCTGCGCTTCGGCGCGGTCAGTCTGCGCGGCGAGCGTGGCGGGCATCAGGGCCAGAGCAAGTGTGAATAGCTTCATGGAGCGTGAGCGGGTGATATGTTTGGTCCTTATGATATCAGCCCAAACTGCGCCGGACGCCATTCGAGCCGCGATGGCCGAGACCAACGAAATCTTCAATGCCGAGGTTTTCGGAAAGCGGAACTACCAGGCTTTGGATCACGTTTACACCGCGGATGCGACCATTTTGCCGCCCTCCATGCCGCTGGTGAGCGGCCGGGAAGCAATCAAGCAGTTTTGGGCCGGGCTGATCGAATCGGTAAACGCAAAATCCGCGGTGCTGGTTTCAAAAAGCGTCACTCCGGCCGGTGACGGCGCGGTCGAGATCGGACAGGCGACACTCACCGTGGAACCAGCCAATGGTCCCGCGGGCGAGATGGAAGTGAAGTATGTCGTCTACTGGCGCCAGGAAGACGGCCGCTGGAAGTGGCACATCGACATCTGGAACCAGAACGCATGATTCAGGCTGGTACATCGCAGCCCCGCGGCTTACAACGGGGCTCCGGCAGGCTGCGGAAGCGCGGCGGCTTTCGGAGCGGCCATCGCCGGGTTCACCAGATAGCGCGTCAGGTCACGTTCGGACTGGCGCAGCGACGCTTCGTTCACCGCGTCGGCGTCGTGCATGCCAGCCAGTTTGCTCTTAAACTGCACCAGCTGCTCGATCACCACGGCGCGGGTTTCGGGCGATGATTTCGGATTCGCGCCGAGGATCATGAGATCGTCCAGCGCAACCTGGCGGGCCACGCGCCGCAGGGAACGCAGCATCGGCGTCGCATCACGCGGAGCATTCCAGGTGGCGTCCAGCACTTTGCCGACGGTTTCGGGAAGCGTCAGCGCGCCGGGCTGCCGGTCGGCGAAAGAGATGAGCCGGTTCGCCTTCTCGGGATCGAGGAGCTGACCCAACACGAGATCGGACAGCGTGCGCGCCGCTGAGAGATGGTCGAACGCGTAACCGGTAGAGACATTGAACTCCTCAATTGCCGTGGACGAGCGCACGCCGCCGTACTCGCCGCCGCCGCGGCCGGAAGGGTCAGTCGTCAGCAGCGCGAGCAGAGACTCCGGAATTTCCAGTTCCTGCGGCTGCACCGCGCTCAACAAAAGCCCCAGAATGTCGCGCTGGAAAGCCGCGGGCACAATCTCCGTCGGTGGCAGCGTGTCGCCCTTCACCACATAGTTGTGATACATGCCGCCGATGTAGCGCACACCGGAATCGATGGCCCAGCGGTGGTGCAGATACGTCATCCACAGGCCCTCGCCGCGCAAATGGCTGATGTCTTCACCAGGCGCGAGCGAGGCAAGGCCGTAGTTCGACATCAGGATCTTACGCTGCTTCATGGTCTCGCGCAAATAAGTGGCGGCATCACTCAGGTCGTCGTAGCGGTTCCAGCGCGGGTCCGTCGCGGGAGTGAAGATATAGCCTTTGGAACGCATCTCGGCCACGATGGCGTTCAGGCCCTGCTTCTCGCTCCCCGGCGGAAGCTCGGTGTACGAGTAACGAACCATGTACTTATCGAACTCGCCGATCTGGCGCTGGAACGCGTCGCTGAGGTCGATCTTCCCATCGGCTGTGATTTTGAGCCGGGGGCTGGGATACTCCATGACGGACGCGCGGTCGTTCATGCTGGAGTTCCAGGCATGCGGGAATCCCAGCGTGTGGCCCACCTCATGCGCGGTCACCAGGGCCTGACGCAAAGTGACCAGCGACTCCTCCGTTACGTGCTGCGCTTTGGCCGCATAGAGTAGATAGTCGAGGCGCTGCAGAAACGGGCCTTCATCGTCATCGCCGCCATCGGTAACTAACTCGGGTCTGTAACTCTTGTAGTAATTCGCAATGGTGCGAATGCGGGCGGAATCCATGCGGGCGCGGGCGGCCAGAATTTCCCCCGTACGCGGATCGGAGTAGCTGCCGCCCACGGAAAAGCCGCGGTCGTCACGGTTCACCCAGAACACGAAGTTGTAGCGGATGTCCATGGGGTCCATGTCGGGGGTGGGGTCCCGCACCACCATGGCGTTCTTATATCCGGCGGCCTCGAAGGCGGCGTTCCACCACAGAATGCCGTCGCGCATGGCGCTTCGAATAGGTTCCGGAATGCCGGCATCCAGGTAATAGACCAGCTGCTGTTTAGGCTCGCTCAGGCGCGCTGTGGGGTCTTTCTTTTCCAGACGGAAACGGCGCACCCAGTGCGTGTCCGGTTCGCGGTTGTACGGAGCGGAATAGTCCTTAAAGGTCAGACCCATCGCTCCGATGCGCGGGTCACCTTCGCGCGGGCGGTATCCGTCATCCGGCGGCTGTACGAAGGAGTGATGAAGGCGGACGGTGAGCGCCTTGCCGTCGGGAGCCACCGCATTTACCAGCGGGCCGGGTGTATCGGCCGCATACGTGAGCGTCACTTCCACTTCAGTGTTTTTCGGGAAAGCATTGGTGCGCGGGAGATAGATGGAACTGCGGGCGGCGTCGAGTTTGTAAGCACCCTGGTTCTGGCGGCGCAGAGTGCCTTCCAGGTTGACCGTGTCACGAATCAGAAAAGGAGTCGCGTCAACGGTAAGCCTGCCGTCTTTTTCGGAGTCAATGGCGAGTGAGGCAAGAACACTGGACGCGAACGATTCCTCCATCCCCTGTTTCAGTGCCGCATTGCCGTTCAGAGCGCGGAACTTCAGGTTGCGCTGCACAATCTGGACGCGCGGTCCCGCGCGTTCGAAGTAGATGACCGTGGAGAGATAGCTGGCGCCGCGATCCACACCGAGTTCCACTGAGCCGATGCCTTTGCCTACTCCGGCGAAGTAAAGCAGGTCTTCGTTGAGTTTGGGTACTTCCAGCAGAATGCGGCCGCGCGAGCCGTCATAAGTGAAGGGGAGAAAACCATCGTGGCGCTGGGCCAGAAGTGCCGGAACAGCAAGCAACAGCAGCAAGAATCGATGCATGGGTACATGGTAGGCTACACCAGTTTTTGCGGTGGAAGAAGCTGCGAAAATCGTCTATACTACTTGGACCGAACCGGTGTATGTCGGAACCCATGCAGTCATCCCCGAATCCCACTCCCGCTGCGCCCAGACTGCATGCTCTCGACAGCCTTCGTGCCTGCATGATGCTCCTGGGTATCTGGTTTCACGCGTCCTGTTCTTACGCCACTCTGCGAACTCCTGACTGGCCATTCAAAGATACGCACACCACCGCGTTCTTTAACGTTCCTCTACTGTTTATTCATGTTTTTCGAATGCCGATCTTCTTCGTGCTGGCCGGCTTTTTCGCTCGTTTGCTGTGGCAGCGCAGAGGCCCAGTCGTCTTTCTTCGCAATCGCGCAGAGCGCATTCTGGTGCCGTTCGTAGTTGCCTGGCCGCTCCTCTATATCTGGGACCGCTCCCATTTTGGTTCTCAGACGGTGGTTCGGACCATGCATCTGTGGTTCCTCTATTACCTGATTTATCTGTACCCTGCCGCGGTGCTTTCCGGGTGGCTGGTGCGCCGTTACGTCCCGGTTTCGTGGCAGGAGCGGATCGAATCCGGATTCCGGCGCGTCCTCACGTCGGCATGGCGCCCGGTTTTGTTCGCCATCCCCACCAGCATCCCGCTGTTCTTCATGCGCAGCGGCACGCTGGACCTGAACACCAGCTTTCTGGTGCAACCAAGAAATATGGCGATTTACGCCATCTTCTTCGGTTTCGGCTGGCTGCTCTACGGGCAATCGGACCTGCTGGGCGGCTTCCAGCGTTTTGGCTGGACGCAGGTGCTGATTGCTGTGGCTATCGCGCCTGTCAATTTCCTGAGTCTCGGCAAGCTGCTGCGCGCCCTCCCGGTTGAGGACCTGCGAGCCCGCGTCTCGGTGGTCGCCACCGAATCGCTCATGATGTGGTTACTCATCTTCGGCATCACCGGGCTGTTTTTGCGCTATCTGGACCGGCCGAGCGCTCGAATGCGGTATCTCTCCGACGCATCATATTGGATGTATCTGGTTCATCTGCCGCTGGTGGTGTGGGCGCAAAGGTTGGTGGGGCCGCTGGCGCTGCCCGCGATCATCAAGTTCACGCTCGTGCTGGCCATTTGCTTTCCCATCCTCCTTGCCAGCTATCAGTTGCTGGTCCGGTATACCGTCATCGGGCGAGTGCTCAACGGGCCAAGGGAACGGGAACTTCGGTCCGGTGGCGCGCAGGGGAACCAAAAAGCGAAAGCGGCCGTCGTCTGAACGCCTGACCTGACACGAACGTCCGGTTTGCGGCACTATTCTGCTGAAAGCAGAAGGATCAGCATGCCAAGCGGAGAGCATCAGGCGGGCCGGAACCAATCCGGCGCGAAGCGGAAGAGGAAGAAGCCGGGTGTCGCGAACGACCGTTCGCTGAGACGACTGCTGCGGTGGATCGAAGAGCTGATTCCGGCGGCCCACCCCTGCTGTCTGGCAGGAGATCACTTCGCAGGAGAAAGTTTGACGTCCCGCTCCCACGCGCGGAGTTTTTCCATCAACTCTTTGACGCGATCCGGCTCCTGAGCGGCGAGGTTGGTCTTTTCAGATCGATCCGCTTCCAGATTGGACAGCCAGAGTTTATCGGTGACTGGTTCTCCCGGATAACTCGGAGGGTTGACGATCAGTTTCCAGTCGCCCTGACGCACGGCGCGCTGGGTGTCATGGCTCCAGAATAAGAGCTCGTGGGCGGGAGACTCGCCGCGCAGAACCGGCAGGAAGTTGCGGCCGTCAATCCCGTCCGGCGGTTTGCGGGCAGGCTCGGCCATGGCGAGGAACGTCGGAAGCAGATCCATTGAGATCATGGGCCGGTCCCAAACGGTTCCGGGTTGCACGTAGCCAGGAGCTCTCAAGATGGCCGGCACATGCATGCCGCCATCGAACAGTCCCAGTTTGTAGCCGCGTGACGGACCGTTGCTGCCGCCGTGATACGGCTTGCCATCGCTCGACGCCCGCTGCTCGCGCGTGGCTCCGTTGTCCGCCTGAAAGTAGACCACCGTGTCGTTCTCCAGACCCTGCATCCGGAGTTGATCGAGCAGGGAACCGACCGCGTCGTCGACGGCCGCAACCATCGCCAGATGCATGCGGCGGTCCCGTTCCATGGTGACTGGGAAGCGATCCAGATATTTCTTCGGAGCCATCATGGAATAGTGCGGCGCCCCAAACGCGACGTACTGAAAGAAAGGTTGTCCGGCGCGTCTGCTGCGCGAGAAAGTTCCTGGCCTCGCGTCCCAGCAGTTCGGTCATGTATGCCGGCTCTTCGAAGACCTCGGTTTCGTTGCGCCAGAGGTCGTGGAAAATCTTGCCGGGTGTGGAGCCCAGTTGGTAGTAGCGATGCGAGAAGGCATCCAGCCAGCCGGAATACCACCCGAAAAAGTGGTCGAAACCCTGAGCGCGAGGGCGGCTGGCGGGCGCGCTGCCCAGATGCCATTTGCCAAACGCGGAGGTGCGATAGCCAAGCTCATGCAGCAATCCGGGCAAAGTGGTTTCGCCCTGGCGCAGGCCGGGTATGTCCCAGGAAGGCTCCGACGTCAGCGCGCCTTTCACGCCGGCGCGGTCGGGATACTTTCCGGTCATGATGGCCGCGCGCGAAGCCGAACACACCGGCGCGTTGGCGTACCACTGCGTGAAGCGGACGCCGGACTCTGCCAGACGGTCCAGGTTCGGGGTGCGCACTTCGGGGTTGCCGAAGCAGCCGACATCCCCCACGCCGTGATCGTCGGTGACAATAACCAAAAAGTTCGGCCGCCGCGGCGTTGCTGTTTGCGCCGCGGCGGAGAGCGTGGCAGCGGCGGAGACTGTCTTCAGAAAATCACGGCGGTGTGGCGTGCGCATGGGTGAATGTAGGGACATTCTAATACCGGTCAGCGTGCAGGGCGCAACCCGTGCGCTATCGTCGGACCAGTACCCTATGTTCGTCTCAGTGACCCGGCTGCATCTCAGGAGCTGGCGATTTCTGCCGTCGTTCGTCATTCATAACCAGCGGAGCGTTCGCCAGGTGCAGCGTTCGGCCGGATTCGTCGGCGGCCATCTCGCTCCTGAACCGCTGTTCGGCTTCTGGACAATTACCGTCTGGGCCGACGAACAGGCCATGCGCGGCTTTCGCAACCATGCCGCTCATCTGCAGGCGATGTCTCGGCTGCTGGACTGGTGCGACGAAGCTTCGTATACCCACTGGGAACAGGACTCGGCAACGCTGCCCACTCTCGAGACAGCCTTCGACCGCGTTCGTGATCACGGGAGGACCTCAAAGGTTCGACACCCCAGCGCAAATCACTCGGGCGGCAGTACCGTGGCCAATGCTCGCCCCAAACAGGGTATGGCGCTTCGTCCTATCACTGTTTGACGCATTGTAAGTGGACTTGCTGTCGCGCGAACCTGCGATAGTTACGCTACGATAAGTCACTCCGGGGTGCCTGGCGTGAACGGATTCGAGAAAAACAATGAGCGCGACGTCACCACGCTCCTGCGCGCCATCTCGCAATGAGATTTTCGCCGGCTTCACTGACGGTGGGAAGGCTGAAGGGCTTGGGCTGCCGCTGCGTACGATGCAGCGCCAGTTCGGCGATGCGCGCCGCTGGCTTTACGAAAGGTGGGAATCGCAGTTATGCCGTCCGGCGACGAACTCGACACTGTCCTGATGACGCTGGTCGAGGCGGCGCTGGAGCGCGACGCGGCCGCACGTCAGAATTTTCTCGAAACAGTGCGCATCGACCATCCCGAGCTATATGGCGAAGTGCTGGAGCGCGTCGCCTGGGAAGAACGCATGGGCAATTTACTGCGCGAACCGGTGCTGGCTCGAGGCGGCGTGGAGCATCCTTTTCAACCGGGCGAACTGATCGCAAGCAGGTTTCGCATCATCCGGGAACTGGGCCGCGGCGGCATGGGCGTGGTGTATGAAGCCGCCGATCGGAAGCTCGATCGCACCGTAGCCATTAAGTGCGCCCCGCGGGAGTTCCAGAGCCATCTCACCCCGGAGGCACGCGCCGCGCTCGAAGTCAGCCATCCGAACGTTTGTAAACTGCACGAGATTCACACCGCTGAAACCGCGTCCGGCCCGGTCGACTTCCTGACCATGGAGTTCATCGAGGGCGAAACCCTGGCGAAGCGGCTGAAGCAGGATGAGCCGCTCTCCCGCGATGAAGCCCGCGAGATTGCGCTGCAGGTCTGCGCGGGCATCGCACAGGCGCACCATCAGAACGTTGTCCACGGTGACATCAAGCCCGGCAACGTGATCCTGGCGCGCCGTCCCGAAGGCGGTCTGCGCGCCGTGGTGACGGATTTTGGCCTGGCAACTCTGATCGCGGACGGCAACAAATCCGGCACCATCGGCGGCACTCGCTACTACATGGCGCCGGAGATGCTGGAGGGGGCCCGCGCGAGCGTTGCGACTGATATCTATGCTCTCGGCGTACTCTTTTCCGAACTGTTCAGGGGAAAAACGTCGGCGCCCGAGAGCACCCTTCCCAGGCCGTGGAACAAGGTTGTCGCGCGCTGTCTGCGGCAGAATCCTGAGGAACGGTTCGCCTCTGTAGACGCGCTGATTCACGCGCTAACGCGCAGCCGCGCGTTGATCCAATGGGCAATGGCGGCGGCTTTGGCGATGATCGCAGTGCTCGCGGCGGCTCTGTGGATTTCGCGCCTCGATACCGGGCCGCCCGTGCGGCTGGCGGTGCTCCCGATCAGCGTACGCGGACCGGCGATCCCGGCGGCAAGTGGATTAGGCGGAGATGTTGCGGACCGCCTGAACGGTGCGCGGCGCAACTTCAGCGTGATTGGCCCGCAGGAAGCTCAGCGCAATCACGCCGACAGCCTGGAAAAAGCGCGTTCGGTTTTGGGGGCGACTCATGTGCTTCGCACCGAATTACGAACAACCGGGCAGACCATCTCCGCCACAGCAACCATCGCCGACGCCGCCTCCGGGCAAACCCTCAGGGAGCTGAAGGGCGAGTATCCCGCCGCCGATACGGCACTGATTGCCAAGGCGCTCATCGCGACCGTTACCCGCGCATTCGGCTTGCGGGCGCGAGTGCCCAAAGAGCCCACTTCCGGTCCCGCTTATCAGGACTACGTGCAGGGCCTGGCCCTCATCCGGCGCGACGACGTAAGCGCGGACGAAGCGATTCCGCACTTCACCCGAGCCTCTCAACTTGATCCCCGTTCGGCTTTGCCATACGCCGGTCTGGCGTTGGCGCAACTGCAGAAGTTCACGCACGAGGACGGCACCGAGTGGCTGGATCGCGCGACCGAGACAGCGGCCAAAGCGAGAAGCATCAATCCCGATGCTGCGCCGGTCCTGGTGATCTCCGGAGCGGTTGAAATGCAGCGCGGACACTACGAGCAGGCCATCGCGGAATTCACGCGGGCAACTCAACTGGAACCTTCGAGTTCCGATCCCTGGCGCAATCTTGCCCAGGCATACGAGAAAAGTAACCGAACAGCCGATGCCGCGGCCACTTACCGCAAAGCTATCGAAACGCAGCCGGGAGCCTATCAGCCGTACCTGCTTTTCGGCACCTTCTATTTCACCTTAAGCCAGTTTGCGGAAGCGGAAGAACAGTATCGCCACGTTGTCGGCATCGCGAGGAATCTGTCCACGGGACACATGAATCTTGGCCTCGCATTAATGAAACAGGGCAAATACTCCGAAGCCGAACGGGAGATGCTGACGGCGCTCGGGCTCACGAGGTCCTCGCTGTGCCTGATGAACCTCGGCGCCCTCTATTACGAACAGGAGCGGTTTCCGGAGGCCGTGCGTTTTTTCGAAGAAACGATTGCAAACGGAGCGGTTTCTGCGCGGCAATATCGTGATCTGGGGGACGGTTATCGCCACACCGGCCGCGCAAGGGAGGCCCAGCGGGCTTATCGGGAAGGTTTCCGCATCGCGCAGGTGGACGTGGCTCGGAATCCTCGCCAGGCATCTGCACGAGCTACGCTGGCAATTCTGTCCGCCCTGCTCGGTGACATGCGCGAAGCTGCCTTTGAAACCGCCCAGGCGCTTGAGATTGAACCACAGAACAATAGTGTGCGACGCAACGTTGTCATTACTTATGAAATATTGGGCGACCGGGAGAATGCGCTTAAAGCGCTAGCCAGCGCTCCGCCCGCTGTACTTATGGATCTGAATCGTCATCCCGACCTGCAAAGTCTGCGCAGGGATCCGCGCTTCCATGTTATGATCGCCGGGTTACAAAATCACTAGAACCGAAAAGGAGTTACTAAATGGCAAACGATACGCCCTCGGTCGAACCTCACAAAGTAACATTGAATTATGAGTTGGACCAACAGGGGAACCCGCGTCTGCAGCGGCCTCTGCCGATTGCCGTGAGGAAAGGCCATAAAATTCGGTTCGAACGTGGCTCGATTCCCCCGACTGTAAAGATCACCATCAGTTTCACGGACCCGCAATTCTTCTCTCCGTCCACATTCGAAGAAGGGGGTCAGGACATCCTGGTGACCGACGATCTGCCTCACCCTACAACCTACGAGTGTGGGCTAAGAGGTGCGGACGGCGAGATCATTAAGAGCAGCCTGAGCGGTCCCGATGGTGGGGGAGACGTCCAGCCTGGAGGACTCGCAGTCGCATCCTCCGTTGGCCCGGGGCGCACGCGGAGATAGGAGCGCGTCGCGCGTCGGTCTTGCCAACGCATCCGACCAGGCATTGGTCAGAGGCCCGGCGCTG